>CAWCMD010000020.1:0-73937 GCA_963796525.1 uncultured Solirubrobacterales bacterium | reverse complement strand
AAACTGGCCAAGCGGGTACAGGGCGAGCAGGACACCGAGCACGATGCTGCGCTGTGTCAGGCTCAGCCCTGGGGAAGCATCCCGTTGTCGTTGCGCAACAGCATCGGCGTGAACGTCGCAATCATCAGGCTGTAGCCGAGAAAACCGACGAACACAACCGCGTACAGCGGCAGCAACACACGCACGCCCCTCGTGCTCATACACGAAGATACGCCTCCGGGGGCCGGCTGTCGCTATTGCACAGTGTCGCCTGCTTGAGGCGCTTGGTGTCTTCGCCGGCTCACGCCATTCGGCGACCACGTAGACCACATCCACTGAGCCGCCCTCCCTGCCTCGTCTGGGTGATGAGCAGATGGTCCGAAGACGGGCGGAGCTGCCTGTGGAGACGCCGCCGGTTGCGTACGCCAGGGCTATACCCGAAGCCGGAATGACTACGGATTCAGTTCCCGGTTCCGCGTCCGATGATCGGACTGTGATCGCGTCGCGACTAAGGAGATGACGCTGTGAACACTCGGGACCGGAAAACCACAAACCTCAAGCCCGCGACTGCCGTCAGGTTCGGCCTCGCGTTTGGCGTGCTCGGTGCATGTCTGATCGTCGATGCTGTGCTGGGCGCCGCACACGCGTCGCCGGGTGTGCTGTTTGGCATCGCGGCCGCCGGCGTCGTCGTCGGCGGGAGTGCTGCGCTGGTACTTGGGCGGCGGTTGAACACCGCGCTCGCGTACAACATCCAACGGCAGGATGCGATCCGCGTAGCGTTCGAGGAAAACCTCAAGCACGGCCTCAAGGCGCTCGCCAGCGGCGATTTGACCGTCCACTTGGAGGCCAAGACGAAGGCGATCGAGCCCGACCAGCACCGCGATGATCTGGGCGAGCTCTCAAGGGCGACCGAGGCGATCCGCGCGCTGTTCCTGGACTGCTATCTCGACTACAACCGGGCGACCGAGAAGCTCCGCGATCTAGTCGCCCGGGTCTCCGCCACCGCCAGCGCTGTAGGCGACAGCTCCGGCCAGATGGCCGCCACCTCGGATGAAACCGGGAAGGCCACTGCTGAGGTCACGCACGCGATCGAGCAGGTCGCCCAGGGCGCCGAGCGCCAAGTGCAGATGATCGACACCGCCCGCCGGGCGGCTGGCGAGGTCGCCTCGGCGATCACCGAGAGCGCGCAGCAAGCCGAGCAGACGGCCGAGGTCGCCGGGCGCGCCCGTGAGACCGCTCAACAGGGCGTCGCCGCGGCCGAGCAGGCGGACAGCGCAATGCGCTCGGTGCGGGACTCAAGCGAAGCCGTCGGCAAAGCAATTCAAGAGCTGTCGGACAAATCGGGGCAAATCGACGGAATCGTGCAGACGATCACCGGGATCGCGGAGCAGACCAACCTGCTGGCGCTCAACGCCGCGATCGAAGCAGCCCGCGCCGGCGAGCAGGGCCGCGGCTTCGCGGTCGTCGCCGAAGAGGTGCGCAAGCTCGCGGAGGAATCCGAGAAGGCCGCCGAGCAGATCTCCCGGCTGATCACCGCGATCCAGCACGACACGGCCGCCGCGGTCGACGTCGTAAAGGACGGGGCCAAGAACACGGCCAACGGGACGCTCGTCGTCGAGCAGGCCCGCAACGCCTTCCTGACGATCGTCGACGCGGTCGAGGACATGAACAACCGCGTCGAGCAAATCGCCGCCGCGACCCAGCAGATAACCGCCGCCACGAACACGATGCAGGAAAGCATCTCCGAGGCGGCGACGGTGGCCGAGGAGTCCTCCGCCTCGAGCGAGCAGGTGTCGGCGTCGACGGAGGAGACGACCGCGTCAACCGAGGAGGTGGCGGCCAGCGCTGCCGAGATGGCCGGCAACGCCGACGCGCTGCGAGCACTGGTTGGCAACTTCCAGTTGGCGCTCGATACCGCCGGCGGATCACGGGCGGAGGTGATAGCCGCCGCGCTCGAGGCGCACGAGGCATGGAACGCGAAGCTCCGCCAAGCGATCGAGACCGGCGACTGCCCGACATCGGTCGACCAAGCCCGCCGCGATGATGGCTGCACCTTCGGCAAGTGGCTGCACGGCAACCCGCCGTTCCAGAGCGAGCACCCCGGGCAGTGGCAGACGCTCCACGATGCCCACGAACGGTTCCACGAGCTGGCGGCGGCGTACTGCAGTGCGCTGTCAGCGGCCGCACCGCCGAGGCAAAGCAGCTCGCCGGCGCGACCGAATTCGAAACAGTCAAACAGCAGCTCCGCTCAGCCCTGACCGAAGCGAAGGTATGAGGTGAGCGCGCGTCCCTGATCGCCTTGACGAGCACCCCGATTCCCGTGCTGTCGATGAACTCAGCGCCGCCAGTCGGCAGAATTCAGACGTTCCCGCCGCGAGTGAGCTTGGCGATCACAGCTATGTCGCGTACCTCCATGTCGACGACGTAGATGGCTTCCACCGAAGAGCCATGGCCGCGGACGCCGAAGTGCTGAAAGCGCCGCGAGACGAACCATGGGGCATGCGCGAGCTTGGACTGCGGTCGCCCGACGGCCATCGCTTCATGCTCGGCCAGTCGCTCGAATCGCCGTAGCCGAAGCCGCCGGCCTGGGCCGCCGAGTGTCAGCCATATCCCTGCCTCCGTTATTCGCTGGGGTTCGCGTGTTCGCGAGTGGATCGGGCTCGCGATCGGCAGGCTAAGTCAGCCCTCAGGGTGCGATGTTGACGAGCCGTGAAGTCACGTCAGATTGCGCGTCGCGCCCGGGGAGATCTTCTTCAGCGAGTCGCCCTGCAGGTACGCCTGGAAATGCGCCCGACCTGAGACCGGGTATATGAGCCAGCCGGCGTATGCGCCGGGGAAAGACGTGAGGACGAAGCGATCCAGCCGGTCGAGGGATTCATCGGCGCGGGCCGCGATCTCGCGCGCGAGACGCTCCGGCACGCTGGGGTCAAATTGCGAGAGCGTGATTCCGTTGCGAGATCCCTCGAACGAGCTTCGCTGAACGATTGTCAGCGAGCTGGGCCCCTGTGCGCGGATCACCTCGGCGCTGCCGTCGCGGCCGATCACGGCGTCCAGCTCGCCTGGATAGAGGCTCATCGCGAGGATCAGCTGTCCGGCGAACCGGGCTCGCAACGCAGCGACGAGCGGGCGCAGGTTGCGAGCGAAGAACAGCGAACCGGGGCTCGCCGCCGAGACCGTGGTCGTGGGACGCGGCAATGGCGCCCTCGTGACGTCGACGGGCGGCGGCGAATCCCAGGTGTAGTGGTAGTAGCCAGAGCCACCGTTGTAGGGGATCGGATGGGTGATGGTCGCGTGAGCCTGATACGACGTCCCATCCGTGAACCGCACGAGGCACGTGAGGTCGACGATGTCGCCGCGGTCGATGTCCCTGACCTGCGGTGCACAGGCGACCGAGGCGACGGGGCGATGGTCCTTGGTCGTCTCCGTGCTCCTGATCGAGTTCTGCAGCCTCACGTACAGCGGCGAAGACGTCCCGCAGCCCGCGAGCGCCGCCGCGCCAAGAACCGAAGCCAGCCCCATTCGCCACCCAGTCCAACGCACTACCTGCAATGCTGGCATATCGCGCCGCGCCGGATCAAAGCCGAGACTCGGCTACAGGATCCAGAACGCCACAACGGCGTACTGAAGCGCCGCGGCAAGGATCACAAGCAGATGAAACACCTCGTGATAGCCGAAAACGGCCGGCGCGGGGTCCGGCCGCTTGCAGGCGTAGATCACCGCGCCGACGCTGTACAGGATGCCACCGAGGGCCAATCCACCGACGGCGGCGACACCCAGACGGTCGACCAGTTCGGGCATCGCGACGATCGCGATCCAACCGATCGAGATGTAGGTCGCCGCTGCGAGCCAGCCCGGCGCGTCAATCCAGATCAGCTTGAACAGCGCGCCCGCGAGCGCCGCCGACCACGCCGCGATCAGGATCGCCGCCCCGAGTGTGCCGTGAAGCACGAGCAGTGCGAACGGCGTGTAGCTGCCGGCGATCAGGACGAAGATCATCGTGTGGTCAAGCCGGCGCATCCAGCGCCGGGCAGCGAGGCTGCGCCAGTTCACGCGGTGATAGAGGGCGCTCGTGCCGAACAGGGCGGCGACGCTCAGCGCATATATCCCCACTGCTATCCGCGCGCGGCCGGATCCGGCCTCGATCACCAGCGTGGCACCAGCGATCAGCGACACCGCGAACGCCCATTGATGCAGGACACCTCGCAGCCGCGGCTTGAGCGTCGGATCGAGTGTCGTCGCGGCCATCCTGCGAGACGCTAGCGGCTCACGCGCCTCGCCAGGCGGGTTACGGCCGTGCTGCCGAGAAGCCGACCAGCTGGCCGCGCTCCTCGTCGTACAGCTTGAGTCGGAAGGCGCGGATCCCTTCCCACAGGTTCAGGGTCGGGACATCGTGGAAGACCTGGATCTCGTCATGGGCGCGCTGGAGGTTGTAGTTGGGGATCCGCGGGCTCAGGTGATGCACATGGTGCAACCCGATGTTGCCGGTGAAGAACTGGAGAACCCTGGGCAGCTTCAGGTACGAGCTGCCACGCAGCGCGGACTCGGCGTAAGTCCAGTCGTCGTGCCGCGTCCAATAGACGCCCTCGAACTGGTGCTGGACGAAGAACAGCCACACCCCCGCGGCGCCGGCAAGCATCGCGGCAGGCAACTGGATCACCAGGACCGGGAGCCAGCCGAACAGCATGCCCAGTCCAACGATGATCGCCGCAATCGCGGCGTCGGTCGCCAGGATCTTCCGCCAGAAGCGCTTGCGAGCCCACCCGGGAACGAGGCGCGGTTCGATGAACAGCGCCCACAGTGGCCCAAGCACGAGCAGCACGAATGGGTTGCGCATCAGCCGGTAGCCGAGCCGCCCGATCCATGACAGGTCGCGGTACTCGGCGACGGTCAGGGTGTCGACGTCGCCCATGCCGCGATTGTCGAGATCACCCGCGGTCGCGTGATGGACGGCGTGCTCATGGCGCCAGCTGTGAAATGGCTGGTAGACGAGCAGCGAACATGCCACGCCAACGCAATTGTTGGCGCCGCGCCACCGGAAGAACGAGCCGTGGGCGCAATCGTGAAAGACGATGAAAGTGCGCAGCAGGAAGCCGGCCGCGGGCACCGCGAGCACCAGCACCAGAAGAATCGAGACATCGACGAGCAGGTACATCGCGGCGGTCAGCACCAGGTACGGCAGGACAGAGGTCGCGAGGTCCAGCAAACCGCGCTTGAGGCAAGGCGTCGCGTACGGGGCGAGCCGCTCGCGCCAAAAGGCAGGCGGCAGCGCCACGGTCTCTGTCATTTCCGCAATGGCCATGAAAGCTCGCGCCGCAGGGTACTGCCCAGAGCGGCCGTGTGCGCCGTCCTCACCAGATTCTTAGGTCTTCTCGAACACCAGCCGGTAGTGATCCATCAGCTCACGCTCGAAGCATGTGCTGTTCGAGCTGACCCCTGACGTGAACGCGAAGCGGAACTCGGGGCTGGTCAGCCACTTCGGGAGCAAGCGCAGCTTCAGGAACGCCATCCGTGGGTTCCATGCCTCCGTTCGCTCGTCCCACTGGCGAATCGTCTCGATGTAGTCGAGCCGCCCGCTCTGGCTGGAGACCAGTCGGAAATGCGGCTCGGCGCAGCGAACCGCCTGCTCCTGACCGAACGGTAGAAACGACCCCGGGAATGCCGCGCTCATCATTGCCAGATACCAGGCATCGGATCCGCGCGGGGCGCGCCGGTCGATCTCATCTACCGGGATCATGTTGCGCCCGAAGACCATCGTTTGCAGGTAGAACCGCCCCTTGTCCGGAAGCAGGCCGGCGACGTTCTCGAACAGCCCTCGATAGATGTCCTCCTGACGCCCCGCCTCGTAGTCGTCCGGCGAGCAGAAGTGCTCGAACGCACCGAGGCTGAAGACCGCATCGAACGGGCCGAACGTGTCGCGCGTCACCTGCCGGGCGTCCTGGAGGTGGACGTCGAGGCCGTGTCGCCGGCACGATTCCAGCTGCGCCTCGGACAACGTCACGCCGACCCCGACAGCGCCGATGCTGCGCACGTAGTTCAGCAGAGCGCCCCACCCGCAGCCCAGATCGAGCACGCGCTGCCCCGGCTGTAAGCCGATCTGCTCGGCCACATACTCGTGCTTGCGCCGCTGCGCCTGATCGAGCGTCAGCGAGAAATCACCGTCGTATTTGGCGCCGCTGAAATCTGCGAGCTCGCCCAGGCTCAGCCGGACCACACGGTCGGTCAGCGTGTAGCTGAAGTCAATGTCCTTGCGATCTGCCATCGCCGCCTCGGCGGGATCCTATTCACAGACGCGCACGGCGGCTGCTTGCGGCCGCATGGCACTGCTCAGAGAGCACGCCAGCCGGCGTGGAAGCTGCCGTGCTGGTTATGGCACGCAAGGCGAACGTCGCGGGTGCCGACGTTTTGGGTCGAACAGGTGAACCCCTCTGGCGCGCGACCGTGCCTGATGTAGTGCCGTACTCCCTCCTCCGCCACGGCGCAGCCGATCCCGGTCTCGCTGACGCTGTAGACATGCACGCCACCCACCCTCCCCGGCGCGTGACACGTCTGCGCTGTCGAGGCCGAAGGGCGAGCCTGCGCGTTCACCGCAGACAAGAGTGCGCAAAGCGTGAGCGCCACAGCTATCGAAACGCGGGTCACAGCGGAAGTCCTTTCCCGAAGACCGGATCGTCAAGGTTTACGCGCTCGAATGTGCCAGCGACCTCCCCGATCAAGTGCTCCGCGCTACGTTATCCCGAGGGGCTACATGATCCGAACCACGCTGGTCACATCGGTCGCGGCGGCATTGTGTATCGCGACTGCCGGTTGCGGGACCACCGCCAAATCCGGAGCCGTGGGCTCGACGCTGGCCGGCGACGGCATCGCCGTCACGCTCCAGCGCGTCGACATGCACCCGCCGGTGCCGCGTCATGACGTCACCGGACTGAGCCTCCCGAGGAGCGGCGATCGGCTGCTCGGTGCCCGCGCGCGGGTCTGCAGCAGCGTCGGCCCCGCGATCGGCCAGTTCCAGTTCACCGCCGCCACCTCGGACGGCGGCGAGCTGCACCCCAAGTACGCGGCTTCGAACTACGCCGACTCGTTCGACGTCGTCCGGGTTGGCTGCACCAGCGGCTGGATCGTGTTCGAGGCTCCCGCAGAGATCAGGTTCACGGAGATCCGCTTCAGCTTCGATAACGACAGCAGCCACCTCGCGGGAGCGCCTCCCGAGGCGCACGTGCGCTTCAGCTGGAAGCTCGGCGGATGACCAAGTGGCGCGTGATTAGGCCTTGGCGGCCCGCGCCCTGGACCATTCGGCCTTGTGCACGCGCTTTTGCGCCTGATACTCGGCCAGCGCTTCGGGCGAATCGACATCGCCCAGCGTCGGATGCCACGGGACGAGGTCTTGTGCGGCCTTCACGCCATAGCGCTTCGCCAGCACCGCGCCGAGCGCCTTGATCTTCATCTCGCCGAACCCGGGCAGCGCGGCGAGGTTCGAGCGCAGCGCCGCCCCGTCCGCGGCGGTCGTCCAGACACGAGCCGCGTCGCCGTCGTAGTTGTCGCGGACGTGGACCGCGAGGTCGTGGACGCGCTTGGCCATCGCGCCGGGGAAGCGGTGGATCGCTGGGACCGTGCGAAACAGTGGCTCGAGGTCGGCGGATGCCACCGTCTCAGGGTCGATCGAGCCGAGCCGTTCGCGCAGCGCCAGCGGCCCGGCGAAAGCCTTCTGCACGGACACCTGCTGGTCGAGCGCGAAGCCGATCAGGAGCGCCATTGGATCAGAGGCGATAAGCGCATTTGCCTCAGGAGAGTCGGTGAAGTAGAGCGCGTCGGGCATCCGGTTCAGCTCAGCGTCTCGCCTTCGCGCATCATCTCGATCGCCCGCGCGACCCGCCGCTCCCGCGTCTCCGCCCGCTTGGCTTCGCCGACCCAGCGCGCGTACTCCTTGCGGTGCGTGTAGGCGAGCGACCCCCACCGCTTCGACGCGGCTGCGTCCGCCGCAAGCGCACTTGCCAGCGCCGCGGGAACCTCCACCTCGCGTGGAGCCGTGTCGAGCTCGACCTCAACGTCAACGCTTTCGCCCGCCTGGACGCCGGCACCCTCGCGGACGTCGCGGTTCAACCCCAGGAGGAATTCCCCGCGCATCCGGGTGACGGTGGTGCGCCACTGGAAGCCGTTGACCCGGGCAACGACCGGGAAGCGCTTGGCGCCTTCGCCGATCGCGGCGACCTGCTCGTCATCGAGGATCACGGCGGCGGCAGGGCCTCGCGGCTCGAGCGTCGCGGTCCATTTCAGAGCTCCCATCCAGCAGCAATTTTCGCATGCCCGGACGTTTGCGGCCGGCTCGTTCGCCGCCTGTAGGCTTCGACAGCGATGGTTGCACCCGAGTCAGATCCCGCCGCCGCTCCCAGACCCGAGCATCTCGAAGCGACAACGTTCATCGACTCCGATCATCAGGTCGTGCGTGCCTTCGCTGCGGATGCAACCCGCGGCGCCGCCGATGAGCAGGACCAGGTGCGAAGGTTGTTCGCCGCGGTGCGAGATGAGATCCGCTACGACCCGTACAGCGCGTCAAGCGAGCCGGAGGAATACGTCGCCAGCAACGTCATCGCCCGCGCAAGCGCGTATTGCGTGCCGAAGGCAGTCGTTCTCACCGCGACCGCCCGGTCGATTGGGATCCCCGCCCGCCTCGGGTTCAGCGACGTGCGCAACCACCTGCAATCGGACCGCCTCCGCGAGTTGATGGGCACCGACGTGTTCGTCTACCACGGCTACTCCGAGCTCTTCGTCGGCGGGGCCTGGCGCAAGGCCACGCCGGCCTTCAACGCCACGCTTTGCGCCCGTTTTGGCGTTTCGCCGCTCGAGTTCGACGGGTCGGAGGACGCCCTGCTTCACCCATTCAGCGGTGACGGCCGCCGGCACATGGAGTACATCCGAGACCGCGGCGTCTTCACCGATCTGCCCTTGGAGCAGTTGCACGCAGCGCTGAGCACGACCTATCCCGGGCTCATGGGAAAGGTCGTAACCGGCCAAGACCCGGCATTCGCCGCCGGGACTCCGACCTAGCAACCGGGACCAGCTCAGACCGGCGCGGTCAGCTCCTCCAGGCGGCCGCTCGCGGCGGCGATCACCCTGCTGGCAACCGACTCCCACGAGTAGTGCGCGGCCACCGTGTGGGCGAGCGCGGCCCGCACGGTTTCGCGCTGTTCAGGACTTGTACGCAGCCACCCGATCACGCGTGAGGCGATTGCCGGGACGGCTTCTGGCCCGAGCGAGAACGTCATCAGCTGCGCGACTGCGGAGGGGACGTCTGCGACCAGGGTCCGCGAGACCTCGGCCAAGCCGGAGTGCGCTGCGCTGATCGGCAGCACGCCGGACGCGGCCGCCTCAGCGGCCACCATCCCGAACGCCTCGGGGAAGGTGCTCGGCACGACCATCGCCGCGCACAGTGGCAGCACGATTGCGAGCTCGTCGTGCTCGAGACGCCCGGTGAACGCGACCCGATCGCTCATCGCGGCGGCCCCCCGCAGATAAGGGTCCCGCTGAGCGGATCCCCGCAACGAGGCGATGAACGAAGCGGCAAACGTGAGACTGCCGCGAGGGCCGCCTTCAAGCTCATGCCCGCGCTCGGCGAGTGCCTGCACCTCCCCCAGGTCGCCGGCCGCCAACGCGGCCACGAGTCGCCGTGACCCGTCCTCGTAGGCGCCGAAACCGACAACGACGAGTCTCGCCTGGGGTTCGGAAGCGAGCACCAACGGCCAGGCGAGCAACAGCAGGTCGATCCCCTTGGCGAGAATCAGCTTGCCGACGAACGTGACGAGCGCCTCGTCGGCCGGGTGCTCGGACAGCTCTC
The DNA here is from genome assembly GCA_963796525.1 of uncultured Solirubrobacterales bacterium. Classification (GTDB taxonomy): domain Bacteria; phylum Actinomycetota; class Thermoleophilia; order Solirubrobacterales; family Solirubrobacteraceae; genus Palsa-465. The sequence goes on along the minus strand of CAWCMD010000020.1, from coordinate 64,129 downwards.
GCAGCGCGCGCGCGGCGGCGGCGTGGTCGCGGTCGAAGACAGACTCGCCGGGTGCCTCGTCCTCGACACGTCCGGTCCGCTCGGCCAGCTCGCGCACGGCCGCCGCCGCCACAGCGTGCTGCGCGGGACGAAATTTGGCGACGTCGACCCCGGGAGGACCAAGCCGGGTCCGCGGCGGGACGGAAGGATCGTCCAATGCCGCCCACAGGCTCTCCGCCGTATGGCGGGAACCGACCAGAACTCCGCGTGCGCGTGCAATCCCCTCTCGCGCATACGGAAGGAACCGGGGATGCGGCTTGACCGTGTACTCGAGCGCGCTCCCGTGCACTTTGACCGCGTACGGAACGGCTCGGTCGACCAGCGCCCGGGCGAGAATCACAGGCCCCATCACAAGATGGTTTGCGAGCGCAACGTCCGGGGCGACGTGCGCAACGACCTCGGCCACCGCGTCGACATTCGCGTCTAGGTACGCGTCGAGCTCACCGTCGGTCAGCTCGGCGAACGGGCGCGCCTCTACGTCCTCGTAATCATCGGCCACGTAAACGGGCAGCAGGCCGCCGATATCGGGCCGGTAGACGGTGCACGGGACGTTTCGGAGGTCCCTGACGACGAGCCGCCCGGTGTCCCAATCCCCAACCGCTCCCACGAACTCGAGCTCGGCGGCGTGGCGGTCCTGGCAGACCATGTGGACCTCGTGCCCGAGCCGCACGAAGGCGCGGGCCAGCTCTGCGTTGTAGACGTTGGATCCGGTTCCGCGCAGCAGATAGCCGTGGAACACCAGGACGCGCATCTCCCAACCCTAATCTGATGTAGGGTCGGCTGGTGATCCTCGAGCGCCTGGACGAGCCGCCCGTCGATCTGGAAGCCAGGACCGGCTGGACGATCAAACCTGAAGGCGCATGCCGCGGCGACGTGTGCGTGCCGCTGCCGCTGCCATTCGACGTGCGCACCCTCGCCGACCGGCTCGGAATGCCGCTCGTCCACGACGAAGCCCACGGGCTGTGGGCACTCGGGCCCGAATCGGGTGGCCGGGCGCTGCACACCGCGGAACTGCCCGACATCACGCTCCCGGATCGCGATGGGCAAGACTTCTCATTGCGCTCGCTGCGTGGGACGAAGGTGTTCATGATCGCGTGGGCATCCTGGTGAGGGTGTCGCTTCGATCTGCCCGGGTGGCGGAGGCTGCGAGAGGAGCTCCATCCCGAGGGGCTCGAGGTGGTGAGCGTGGCGCTCGACACCGGTGGGGTCGACGCCGCTGCGCCGTGGATCGACCGGGCCAAGACCACGCACCCGGCGCTGATCGATGCCGGGCACGTGCTCGATGAGCTGCTTGGCGTGGTCAATGTCCCGAGTGGCGTGTGGATCGACGAGAAGGGCATGATCGTGCGCCCGCCGGAACCGGCGTTCCCGTGGTACCCGAGGCAGCTGACCGAGGAGCAGCTCGCCCAGCTGCCCGAAGCGGTAGCCGAGATGCTGCGCGAGGCGCAGGGCATCAAGATCGACCCGGAGCCGTATCTGAACGCACTCCGTGACTGGGTCAGGCACGGCGAGCGCTCGCGCTTCGCGCTCTCGCCCGAGGATGTCGTGGCTCGCTCGCAGCCGCGCGACATCGACGGCGCGCGGGCGGCGGCGTGCTTCGAGCTCGGTCAGCATCTCCAGCGCTCCGGTCACCCCGGCGATGCCGTGGCCTGGTTCCGCGAAGCCCACCGGCTGCAGCCGGACAACTGGACCTATAGGCGGCAGGCGTGGTCCCTCGCCGACCCCTTCCAGGGACCCACCGACAAGTACGACTCCGACTGGCTGACCGACGTCCGGAAGGTCGGTGCCGAGCACTACTACCCGCCGGTGCGGCTGTGAGCGACGCGCGCCTCCCCCCTGGCCCCCGCATGCCGATGGCGCTGCAGAGTGCGATCTGGGCGCGCAAGGCTCAGTGGATGCAGACGCAGTGCAGGGCCCGCTTCGGCGAGACGTTCACCCTTCGGATCGTGCACGAGGGGACCTGGATCATGCTGTCCAACCCCGACCACGTTCGCCAGGTGTTCACCGGCGATCCCCGCATATTCCACGCCGGCGAGGGCAACCGGGTTCTGCTGCCGATACTCGGGGAGCACTCGGTGCTCCTGCTCGACGATGGCAACCACCTGGAACAACGCAGGCTGCTGCTGCCCCCGTTTCACGGCAAGCGCATGCAGAGCTACAAGGAGCTGATGGAGCGTGTCGCGAGGGACGAAATCAACCGCTGGCCGCGCGATGAGCCGTACCGCCTGCGACCCCGGATGCAGGCGCTCACGCTCGAGTCGTCCTCCGCGCCGTCTTCGGGATGGAGGAGGGTGAGCGGCTCGAACGTCTACGTGGAGCGCTGCGGCGGCTGCTGAACCTGCTCTCCGACCCGCGCGCGCTGGTCCTGCCCGTCTTGATGGGACCTGACCGGCTGTCACGCTCACGAGCCTTTCAGCGACTGCTGGCCACCATCGATCGTCCCATCTACGAGCAGATCGAGGAGCGTCGCCGGGCGCCTGATCTCGATCAGCGCTCGGACATCCTCTCCCTGCTGCTTGCGGCCCGCCGGGAGGACGGTCAGCCGATGGGCGACCAGGAGCTGCGCGACGAGCTGGTCACCCTCCTGGTCGCGGGACATGAGACCACCGCGACCGCGTTGGCTTGGGCGGTCGAACGGCTGGCACACCATCCGGACAAGCTCGAGCGCCTCACGGAGGAAGTTCGCGCGGGCGAGAGCAAGTATCTGGACGCGGTCGTGACCGAGACGCTGCGGCTGCGGCCCGTCGTAGCGCTGGTGACCAGGCGCCTGACCGAGCCCGTGCAGATCGGCGAGTGGGACCTGCCCGCGGGGGTGACCGTGACGCCGTCGATCTTTCTCGTGCATCGCCGGCCCGATGTGTACCCCGACCCCCAGCGGTTCCTGCCCGAGCGCTTCCTCGAGAAACCGCCCGCGACATACACGTGGATCCCGTTCGGCGGCGGTGTGAGGCGGTGCTTGGGCGGTGCCTTCGCGCAGTTCGAGATGCGGACCGTGCTGAGCGAGCTGGTCAAGCGCCGGCAATTCAACCCCTCGCGCGCTGAGCCGGAGGCGGTCTTCCGGCGCGCGATCACCGATACGCCTCGGCGCGACGCCGAGGTGGTCCTCACGTAGCGTTCGCGGCGCCAAACGTCAGTTCGGTGGCGCTGAGGCGTCCATTACGCTGCAGTCTCGATGTCCGCCGCTCCCGATCCGGCCCTCTCCCCGTCGCGACCGCCGTGGCAGGAGCCGGCGCGCGGTGGATATCTCTCGGCGCCGACCGGCATCGCAGTCCGGAGCCGATCTGTTGCGCGCGATGATCACCGGCGACCGTCCCCGGCCACCGATCTCCCACCTCACCGGAATGCACATCACCGAGGTCGGGGAGGGGACGGCAACGTTCGAGATGCCACTCAGCGAATGGCTTTGCTCGCCGCAGGGGGCGATCTCGATCGGGCCGCTGACGATCCCGGCAGACGCGGCGATGGGGTGCGCGCTGCAAACCGTCATGCCCGTCGCGACTCCGTTCGCGACCTCCGAGCTTTCTCTGAGACTGCTGCGTCCCGCCCGGCCAGGCGGCCATGTCGTCGCGCGCGGACGCGTGATCGAGGCGCGACGCACGATCGCCCTGACGGACGTGGCGGTTTTCGACGAAGCCGAGCGACTGCTGGCGCATGGCAGCTCGCTGCTGTTGATCCAGCCGCAGCCCACCGGCGAGGGGCCGCCGCCGAGCGCACCACCGGAGTCCCGTGGGCCCCGCCCCGAGGCCACGTCCCCGGACCCGTACGAGCGGCCCGTTCAGGGCGAGGTCCTCAGCCAGGAGATCTGGGATCGGCTGAGCGGCATCGAGGTGCTCCGCGCGCAACTCTCAGGTGAGCTTCCGATGCCACCGATCCACTACCTCACCGGTCTGCGGATCGCCTCGGTGGATCCCGAGGAGGTCGTGTTCGAGATGCCCTCGACGGCGTGGCTGTGCGCCCCGCGCCGCGAACGCGTGCAAGGCGGAGCGGTCGCGACGCTCGCCGAGAGCGCGCTGAGCGCCGCTCTGCAGGCCAGACTGCCGCCGCGAACCGCGCTCGCGCCGATTGACCTGAAGGTCAACTACCTGCGGCCGCTCGCGGCAGACGGCCGCATCGCGACCGCGACCGGGAGCGGCGTTCACGCCGGCAGGCGTATCGCGGTCGCCAACGCGGAGGTCCTGAACGCGGACGGAAAGCCCGTCGCAGTCGCAACCGGGTCCGCCATGATCCTCCCCGACCGCCCGGCATCGCTCGGCGCGGTCGAGGGCTAACCGCGTGGGCCGGCGCGCGCGCCTCGCGCTCGCCGCGGCGGCACTGGCGCTTTGCGTCACGGCTTGCGGTTCGGCCGCACGCCAGGGGACGGTCCAGACGCGGCCGTCGCCGGCAATCAGACTGCCGGGCGGGGAGCCGAGCCACATCGCCGTGCTCGTGATGGAGAACGAGGAGTACTCCGACGTCATCGGCTCTGGGCAGACCCCCTTCATCAACCTGCTGGCTCGCCAGGGCGCGCTCGCCAGCGGGATGTACGCGATCACGCATCCGTCGCTACCCAACTACCTGGCGCTGACGGGCGGCTCGACCTTCGGGATCGACAGCGACTGCACGGACTGCAGCGTCGGTGCGACCAGCATCGTCGATCAGCTCGAGCACGCACACATCTCGTGGAAGGCCTACATGGAGGACCTCCCGCATCCGTGCTTCATGGGGTCGGAGTGGAACGGCTACGCCAAGAAGCACGATCCGTTCATGTACTACACGCGGGTCGCGAACGTGTCCTCGCGCTGCACGAAAGTCGTGCCGATGACCCAGCTGGCCCCCGACGAGCGCGCACACAGCCTGCCCACGTTCATCTGGATCACGCCCAACCTCTGTCACGACATGCACAACTGTGACCTGATCAGTGGAGACCAGTTCCTGTCGAAGCTGGTCCCGCCGCTGTTGCGGGCATTGGGGAGCCGCGGTCTGCTGATCGTCACATGGGACGAGGGCTCGAGCGACGAAGGGTGCTGCCACCTGGCCGCCGGCGGTCACATCGTCACGATCCTCGCGGGGCCGCTGGCGCGCGCCGGCGCCAAGATGCGCACGCCCGCGGACCACTACTCAACGTTGCAGGCGATCGAGGATCTGCTGCGGCTGCCCCGTCTGCGAGGGGCCGCGTGCCCGTGCACGCCGACGTTGCGGCCGTTGCTGGCCGGCGGGTAGCGGGCCGCGCCGGCGTTCGCCGAGCGCGTCGTAGGCCTGCGCGGGCGCGTATTGGCTTGCGTGGGTGGGCGGAATCCCGCTAATGCCTTCGGCCGGGGGCCTTGATGGCTGGTCTGCCCGGTATTGGGCTTGGGACGAGCTCCCGCCCACCCTCGGGGTGCCTGGCAGCCCCGATTTCGTTACAAAACGGCCGCTTGGCAGGGCAATGTGTAACGAAATGGGTGCCATAGCACCGATTTGGTTACTCGTTGCCCGCAGGCCCGGGCGAATTGTCAGGCGGATTCTGGGGGTTGTCGCACCACCTGAAATGTCCGGGCGGCGTGGTTGGCTGCGCGGCGAGCGATTTGGTGGTGGCGATGCGGCGGTTTGGGTTGTCAGAGCATGAGCAGGAGCGTGTGTGGGAGACGTGGACGGGTGGGGTGCAGTCGTTGCGGGCGGTCGCGCGCGTGTTGGGGCTTGAGAAGGGGGTGGTGTATCGGTGTGTGGCGTCGACGGGTGGGGTCAGGCCGGCGCGGCGGACGCGTTCTGTGCGGTGTTTGTCGAGGGAGGAGCGGGAGGAGATCTCGCGGGGGCTTGCTCGTGGTGATGGGGTGCGGGAGATCGGGAGGGCGATCGGCCGGTCGCATGGCACTGTGTCGCGGGAGGTGGGGCGTAATGGGGGCCGGGAGCGGTATCGGGCGGGGGCTGCGGATGCTTTGGCTTGGGAGCGGGCGAGGCGTCCGAAGAGCTGCAAGCTGGCGGTGAATGAGCGGTTGCGGGCGGTGGTCGAGGAGAAGCTTGAGCGCAGGTGCTCGCCGGAGCAGATCTGTGGGTGGTTGCGGCGCGCTTATGCTGGTGATCCAGCGATGCAGGTCTCGCATGAGACGATCTATTTGTCGCTGTTCGTGCAGTCCCGCGGTGCGTTGCGGCGCGAGCTGTTAGAGCAGTTGCGTAGCGGCCGGCGGATGCGTCGGCCGCGGCAGACGCGGTTGGCTAAGGGGCACGGCCGCGGGCGGCTGTGTGAGATGGTGATGATCAGCGAGCGGCCGGCGGAGGTCGAGGATCGGGCGGTTCCGGGGCATTGGGAGGGGGATCTGTTGTTGGGCAAGCGCCCGAGCGGGATCGCGACGCTGGTCGAGCGCACCAGTCGTTATGTGCAGTTGGTGGCGTTGCCGGACGGACTGCACGCTGAGCCGGTGCGTCAGGCGCTGGTGGCAAGTATCACCTCGCTGCCCAGCCAGCTGCGGCACACGCTGACCTGGGATCAAGGCAAGGAGATGGCCGAGCACGTCCGGTTCACAGTCGATAGCGGCGTGCAGGTGTACTTCTGTGATCCCCGCAGCCCGTGGCAGCGTGGGAGCAACGAGAACACCAACGGGCTGCTGCGCCAGTACTTCCCTGCGCGCACCGACCTGGCAGCGATCTCACAAGAGCAACTGGACGAGGTCGCGGCGGAGTTGAACGCAAGACCCCGCAAGACGCTCGGGTTCATGACCCCCGCGGAGCGGTTCGCCGAGCTGCAGCAGCAGGCGGCCACAGCGGACTAACCCGACCGGGCGGCTCTCGTCCCGGCCGGTGCATCGACACACGACTCCCGGTTCAAGGGGCACACGACGAGGCGCAGCGACCATCGCCGCTACGCCTCGGCCTACGGCCTCGGCTCCGCGTCGACGGTCGCTATCAGACAGGCCGAGCGCCAGGATCCCTCCCGCAGACAACGCGACCGCATCATCTGAGACCCTCTAGCTAACCGGGGTGGTGCGATGACCGGTTGAGCCCGCCCACGTTATCGGGGTTCGGAGCTCCATTCACGTGCTTCAGCAGTCCGCTCCTCCGGTCGGAGTTCGCCGCCCCCAGAGAAACCCGCGCGCTCAGTTTCGAGTTGAGTCGGTAGTTGTGGTGTAGGAGCGTCCGGAGTTGGAGTTGGTTCCGGCCACCGTGGCGCTCATGATCGTCGGCTGTTCCACGAGTCGACGAAGGGAGACACCACGATGGCCGAAGGTCAGAGTCTGACTACCCGTGAGGCTGTTGAGCGGGTGCTCGCGAGCGAGCATGCGGATGTGCTGCGCGAGAGCGTGGCGGTGATGGTGCGGGAGTTGATGGAGGCTGAGGTCGCCGGGTTGGCGGGGCTGAGTACGGCGAGCGTGCTCCGGGGCGCCGGCAGGCGCAGCGCAACGGGTATCGGGAGCGTCGTTGGGATACGAGGGTCGGGGAGATCGAGCTCGCGATCCCGACGCTCAGAACGGGGAGCTACATCCCGTCGTTCTTGGAGCCTCGTCGGCGTGCTGAGCAGGTGGGATGCTGCTGATCGAACAGAACGACGGATGGCTGGTCCAACGCAAATACCTCTCAGACCACTCCATCCAACTCGTCCTCTCAGACGCCCTCCCGTCCCAGAACCCACACAACAACAACACAAACAAGGAGGTGATCGAACTCAACGCCGCCTGAGAAGCGACCCACCTCAACGACGATCGCCAGCTACACCACACAACGCGACTTGACTTCAGTTCGTTCTGTATAGCCCAACGTTCTGCACACTCGAGGCGATCGGGCCTCCGAATCGCACAACCTGACCGGCGCCCACCCGATCGACAGCAAAGTAGTCTATAGGCGCATGAGGAGATTCGCTGCCGTGCTGGCGGTTGCGTTTGGCGCCCTCGCCGGGGCCGCGCCGGCGCTCGCCGCCGTCCAGCCCTATGGAACCAACGACGCCGGCGGCTTTCGCAATGTGCTTCCGGCCGGCGAGGCCGGGGTCGACAACGCGGTCGAGGGCGCACTGTTCGAAGCCAACGCCACGATCCCGCCCCACTTCGACGACCAGCTGCCGCTGTACCGCGACCTCGTGTACGCCGACCCGACACTGACCGACGCCCAGGTCGGCAATTTCTTCAAAGACGCGACGTTCGGCGTGAGATCGGGTGACCAGGCATCGACTGAACACCCCGAGGCTGGGCTGACGATCACCCGCGATCGGTACGACGTCCCCCATATCTACGGCGACACCCGCGCCGAATTGATGTTCGGCGCCGGCTACGCGGGGGCCGAGGACCGGCTCTTCCTGATGGACGTGCTCAGGCACACCGCCCGCGGCGAGCTGTCCTCGTTCGCCGGTGGCTCGCCGTCCAACCGCGCGATGGACGAGACCCAGTGGGCGATCGCGCCCTACACCGAGCAGGACCTCAAGTGGCAGGTCGACCAGGCTCCGCGGTTCTATGGCGCCGCGGGCGTTCAGCTCGTCAACGACGCCGACAATTACGTGGCGGGCATCAACGCCTACATCCAGGCCGCGAAGCTCAACCCGGCGCTGATGCCATTCGAGTACGCCGCAGCGGGCCAGACCCCGCAGCCGTGGACCGTCGAGGACGTGATCGCGGAGGCATCTCTGATCGGCGGTATCTTCGGCAAGGGCGGCGGCAACGAACTCAACTCCTCGCTCACGCTCGAGGCGCTTCAGAAACGCCTCGGGAGGCTCGCCGGCGAGCGCGCGTGGAGCGACTTCCGCGAGGCCAACGACCCCGAGGCCGCGGTCACGATCCTCCATCAGCGCTTCCCATACGAGACCACGAACGCATTCGCGCCCAAGGGCCTCGCGCTCCCGGACCCGGGGTCGGTCACGTTCCCGCCGGTCGGACAGGCGAGCGGCGCCGCAGCCGACACCGCGGCCGCCACCGGCTCGCTCGCGAACCTCGGCACGACGCTGCGCAAGGGACTAAACGGACCCGGCCACGCCTCCAACTGGGAGCTGGTCGCGGCCCGCCATTCCACCAACGGTCATCCGATCGCCGTGATGGGACCGCAGGTCGGCTACTACGTCCCGGCGATCCTGATGGAGGAGGATCTGCACGGGCCGGGGATCGACGCCCGTGGCGCGGCGTTCCCGGGCGTCAACCAGTACGTGGAGCTCGGTCATGGGCGCGACTACGCGTGGAGCGCGACGACCGCCACCTCCGACAACGTCGATACGTTCGCCGAGGTCCTGTGCCGCGACGCCTACCACTACATATACAAGGGCCAGTGTCTCTCGATGCAGAAGCTGGTCCGGGTCAACAGCTGGAAGCCCTCGCTGGCGGACTCGAGTCCGGCCGGCTCGGAGACGCTCACCGCCTATCGCACAGTGCACGGCATCGTCTACGCGCGCGGGCGAGTCCACGGCAGGCCGGTCGCGTTTGCCCACGCCCGCTCGACCTACTTCCACGAGGCGGACTCTGCGCTCGGCTTCGCCGAGCTGAACGAGCCGGGCCAGATCCGCGATTACAAGTCGTTCCAGCACGCTGCCTCCAGGATCAACTTCCTCTTCAACTGGGCCTACGTCGACGCGAAGCACATCTCGTACTTCATGTCGGGATGGATGCCGCAGCGCGCGCCGGGAACCTCGCCCGACTTCCCCCTCCTCGGCACCGGCCAGTACGACTGGCAGGGCTACAACCCGAGCACCCACACCGCGACCTGGCTGCCAGCCGCCAAGCATCCCCACACGACCGACCAGGACTACCTCGTCTCGTGGAACAACAAGCAGGCGCCCGGCTGGGCGGCGGCCGACGACCAGTGGGGCTACGGCTCGGTGTTCCGCTCGCAGATGATCGAGGACCGGGTCAAGGCCGACATCGCCCACGGACGGAAGCTGCACATCTCACAGCTCGTGCAGGCGATGGACGAGCCGGCGACCGAGGACATCCGCGCGGTCAAGCTGTTGCCGCTGCTGTTCCGCGCGATCGGCACGCCACACTCGCCGTCGTTGCGCAACGCCGTGAGCGAACTCCATGCGTGGTACGCCGCCGGCGGCCACCGCCGCGACATGACGCGCTCCGGGCACGATCAATACACGCGCGCGATCGAGCTGATGGACGCCTGGTGGCCGAAGCTGCTGGCCGCGGAGTTCGAGCCCACGCTCGGGCCGGCAGCATTCGGCGACGTCTCGCGCATGATCGGCAGCGGTGGCACCGACTTCACCGAGGACTTCTACGGCCAGGTCTCCAAGGATCTGCGGCGGCTGTTCGGGACCGAGCAAGGCCCCTTCAGCCGCCCGTATTGCGGCGCGCTCCCGGGCCACAACTTCTCGGCGGCAACGCTGCGAAGCCGGTGCCGCGCGGCGCTTCAGAGCTCACTCGCCGCGGCACTCACGGTGACCCCGCAACAGCTGTACGGCGCTGTCTGCCCGAGGGACCCGCAGCCGGCGTGCAACGACCAGAACACCTTCACGTACGCGTCGGCGATCGCAATCCCGCCGTTCCCGTATCAGAATAGGCCTGTGTTCCAGCAAGTCGTGACGCTGACCCAGCGGCTCCCGCGTTGATCTTGATTAAGAGGGGCTCGCATTCGCTCGCCCTCGGTGTGGCTCTCGCACTGGTGCTCTGCACCGCTGCCCGAGCCGCACCGGCACTGCCACTCGGTCATTCCGGGCGCTGGCTCACCGATGCCCGCGGCCGGGTGGTGGTCGTCCACGGCATCAACATGGTCTACAAGCTCCCGCCGTACGATCCCGCGGTCACCGGCTTTGGCGACGACGACGCCAAGTTCCTGGCGAGCATCGGCTTCAACGCGGTGCGCGTCGGGGTGATCTGGAAAGCCGTCGAGCCGACCCCCGGCCACTACAACGGCGCGTACCTGCGGCAGATCGCCGGCACCGTCGCGACGCTGGCCCGCCACGGCGTGCTGTCGCTGCTCGACTTTCATCAAGACCTCTACAACGAGCTGTTCCAGGGAGAGGGCGCGCCGGATTGGGCGGTCCAGACCGCTGGCCTGCCGAACCCGAAGCTCGGGTTCCCCGGCAACTACACCGGGAACCCTGCTTTGCAGCACGCCCTCGACGCGTTCTTCGGGAACGCTCCGAGGGCGGGTGGGGCCGATAAAACCGGCCTCCAGGTGTACTTCGCTCGGGCTTGGGCGCACGTCGCATCGCGTTTTCGTGGCGTGAAATCGGTGCTCGGCTACGAGCAGTTCAACGAGCCGTTCCCGGGCACGGCGTGGGCGGCGTGCGTGCCGCTCGGCTGTCCCGCGTTCGACGCGAAGCTGACCTCTCTCTCGCGCCGGGTGAATGCGACGATCCGCCGAGCCGATCCGCGCACGCTCGACTTCTACGAACCAAACGTGCTGTTCAACAACGGCATTCCCACGACCGTCGGCGCGCTCCACGATCCCGCCGGCGGGTTCGCGTTCCACGACTACTGCCTCAGCGCGCCGTCGCAGGGCACCTCCACGACATGCGACAAGGCCGACGACATGGTCTTCTCGCACGCGCTCGAGCACGTGGCACAGACGCACGAGGCATTGCTCGAGACCGAGTTCGGCTCCACCGACAATGTCCCGCTCCTGCAGGATCAGCTGGCCCGCGCTGACCGCAATATGGTGCCATGGCTCGAGTGGTCCTACTGCGCGTGCGCCGCACCGACCGACACCGGCTCCACCGGCATCGTCCGCAATCCGCACAGGCCGCCGCGGGGCTCGAATCTGATCGAAGGCACGCTGCACGCGCTTGTCGAGCCGTATCCGCAGGTGATCGCCGGGACTCCGCTGTCATGGGGATATGACGTTCGGACACGGACCTTCCGTCTCCTGTATTCGACGCTGCGCGTCAACAGCCGCGGCCGCTTCGGTGGCGGCTCGATCACGGAGATCTCGACACCGGCGCTGGTTTACGCCGGTCGCTACCGGGTCCGCGTCAGTGGCGGCAAAGTGATCTCGCACGCCGGCGCGTCGCTGCTGCGAATCCGCTCCGCTGAGCGCGTGACGAAGGTCACCGTGACGGTGACGCCGCGCTGACCGAACTCTCCTCCGAGCCGAGCTCGAGGAGCGGGCCGAAGCTGACCCGCAGCACGGCCCCGCCATCCGGAGCGTTGCTCGCCTCCACGTGGCCGCCGTGAGCCTCGGCCGCCTGCCGCACGATCGCCAGCCCCAGACCCGACCCCGGCTTGTTGCGGGCGTCCTTGGCGCGATGGAAGCGGTCGAACACATGCGGCAGGTCCTCCTCGTGAAAACCGGGGCCGTGGTCGCGCACCGTGAGCGTTCCGTCGTGCAGGGTCACTTCGACCAGGCCCCCGGGCGGACTCCACTTGCAGGCATTGTCGAGCAGGTTGTTGACCGCGCGCGCGATCCGCTCGCCGTCGCCGTGCACGAGCGCCGGCTCGAGATTCCCCTGCACGGCCAGCTCCGGCGCGCGCCGGCCCGCCCGCTCGAGCGCGTCGGCCGTGATCGCGTCAAGGCGAACTTCGCCCGGCTCACCGCTCGGCTTGCTTCCCCGCGCCAGCTCGACGACGTCGGCGACGAGCGCGGTCAACTCGTCGAGCTCCTGGATCACGTCGGCGCGCAGAGCCTCGCGATCCTCCTGAGATAGCTGCGCCTCGTCGCGCATCAACTGCAGGTTCGCCCTGATTGTCGCGATCGGCGTGCGCAGCTCATGGGAGGCATCGGCGACGAGATTTCTCTGCGCCTGAACCGACGCGTCGAGCGCGTCGAGCGTCGTATTGAAGGTGCGCGCGAGCCGCGCCAGCTCGTCGCGTCCGTGCACGTCGAGCCGCTCCTGATCGAGCCGCTCGGGGTGCGCCGCGATCGTCTCCGTCTGCTTTGTGAACCGCGCGATCGGAGCGAGCGCGGTGCGCGCGACCAGCAGCCCGAACAACGCAGCAAGCGCGATTCCAGCCGCAGCGATCACGGCGAGCAGCAGCAGCTGGCTCGACAGCGCGTTGTCGACCTCGGTGAGCGGCAGCGCCACCGCGAGCGCCCCGTCGGTCCCGAGTCCCGTCGCCAGCACCCGGACATGAGTGCCGTTGACATGCGCGTCCGTGTAGTACTGACCGTTGCCGCTCGCCGCGAGTGCCTTCAGCCGCGCATCGACCGGGATCTCGTCGGTCTGGCCGGGCGGCACGTACACGCCGCCGTCTCGGTAGACGAGCGTCACGATTCCGGCCGGGCCGCCGACTCCCGGACCCCGGGTGCGGTCGAGGCCCAGCCCCTCGTCGCCGACGCCAGGCGACTCTCCCCCACCGTGACCCTGCGGTCCTCCACCTCCGAACAAGGCACCCTGCCCGCCCGGCGGACCCGGCAGCGCCTGGTGCAGGAGGTTCTGCAGCGAGTGATCGACCTGACCGCGCAGCTGCGAGCGCGTGCCGGCGTATGCGGATACAGCCACGGCGATCACGGCGAGCGCCACCGCCATCCCGGACGCAAGCGCCATCCGGGCGCGCAGGCTCACGCGTCCGACTCCCGTAGCGCGTACCCGACCCCGCGGACCGTATGGATCTGTACCCCGCCCGCCCCTGCCCCCGCCTCCTCGAGCTTGCGGCGCAGGTACCCGACGTACACGCGCAGCGCGTTGGAGGTCGGGCCGAAGTCATAGCCCCAGACCCGCTCGTAGATCAGGCTGTGCGGCAGCACGCGGCGCGGGTTGAGCATCAGCAGCTCGAGCAGCTGGTACTCGGTGCGGGTGAGCTCGACGAACTTCTCGCCCACGACCACGCCGTGGCGCGCAGCGTCGAGCTTCAGGCCGTCGAACGAGAGCCCGCCCTCGATGTCGCCCTCGCCTCCGGCGCGCCGTAGCAATGCGCGGATCCGAGCCTTCAGCTCATCGATGTCGAACGGCTTGACGAGATAGTCGTCGGCTCCAGCGTCGAGGCCGTCGATCCGGTCGGAGATCGCGTCGCGCGCTGTGAGCATCAGCACCGGCACACGGTTGCCTTCGCGACGGAGCAGGCGGCAGACCTCGAGCCCGTCGATGTCCGGCAACCCGACGTCGAGCACGACGGCGTCGGGCACGCCGCTGGCGACCTCCGCGAGCGCGGTCGAGCCGCTGTCGGCCAGGCGCACCTCGTAGCCGGCCAGTGTCAGCGCACGCCGCAGCACATCCCGCAGCGGACGGTCGTCATCGACGACGAGGAGTCTCATGGGGTCATTGTGGCTATGTTGCCGCGCGGTGCGGGACATTCCTACATTCCGCTTAGCTCCGGCCCGGTGGGTCGCGCCGGTCGTTCTTGCGATCCCATTCCTCGTCACCGTCGCTGCGCTGCGCGGGATGACGGCGACGCTCCCGATCTTCCACGGGAGCGACGAGACCGTCTACCACCTGCCCACGATCCTGCGGTTCGGCTCGCAGCTGCCGTTCCCCGACCTCGCCTCCTATCACGCGGCGCAGACTCCGCTCTTCCATCTGCTGTTCGCATACCTCGGCAAGGTGATCGGCTATCAGCTCTGGCGCCTGCGGCTGGTCGAGGTGCTGATCTCCTACGGGCTGGCGCTTGCGGTGTTCGCGCTGCTTCATCGCCGGCTTCGTCTCCCCTACTGGCCGGCGCTCGCGCTGACGCTGCTGTTCACCCTCTCGCCATATGTGTTCGGAACTTCCTTTCGGCTGCTGACCGACAACCTTGCGACTTTGTTCGTCGTCCTCGCGGTCGAGCGCCTGGAGCGCTACCGCGAGACCAGCCGGCTCGGCCCGTTCCTCGCGGCGTGCGCTTACATCTGCGCCGCGGTGCTGACGCGGCAGAGCGCGGCGTTCATGTTGCCGGTGGCGGGCTTCTACGCGCTGCGCGTGTCCGGCCGGCTCTCACGCGACAGCGTCGTTGCGGTGGGCGCGGTCGGGTTGGCCGCGGTGCCGGCGGCAGCGCTGTTCCTGATCTGGCATCGCTTCGTGCCACCGGGCGGCGATCCGGGCTCGTGCGGCTTGTGCAGCGGGTCTCATGCCGGCGGCACCGGGCTGACGTCGCTGACGCTCGAACTCGCGCTCGCAACAATCGGCCTTTACGGTGCCGTGCTGTTCGCGCCGAGCTGGCGGGACGCACTCTCGGAGCGCCGAGGCGCACTGCTCGCTGCGGCGGCTGGGCTGGTGCTGCTCGTGGTGTGGCCGGCGACACCCAGCCGGCACACGGCCGGCGTCCTATGGGCGGTCGCCAAGCACCTTCCGATCATCGACGGTACCTCGCTGCTGTTCTGGGTCCTGGTGCCGCTCGCGGGGGCAGTGATCTGGATCCGCCTGCGGGTCGCTCCGCGCCCGTGGCTGGCGATCATCTTCGGTGGCTGCTTCCTGCTCTCGACGCTGGCTGTCCGCTACCCCTGGCAGAAGTACGTCGATCCCTTCGCGCTGCTCGCACTGCTGGTGACAGTGCGGCCGATCGAGGTCGCTCGCCCGCGGCAGCTGCTCGGCGCGGCGGTCCTGGCGGTCGCCTTCGTCGCCTACGCGCTCAGCTTTGTTTAGGTCCCGCCCACCCCGTCGGCGCGTTCTCTGAGGACGGCGCCGAGGATGCCGTTGATGAACGCGGGCGCGTCGGCGCCGCAGAAGCGCTTGGCGGTCTCCACCGCCTCATCGATCGCCCCCTCGGGTGGAATCGCCCGCTCTCCCGGCAGCTCGCCCGCGTGCAGCAGCTCCGCCAGGCCAACACGCAGGATCGACCGCTCGAGCGGCGCGATCCGCTCCAGCGACCAGCCGCTCGCATGCGTCGAGATCAGCTCGTCGAGCTCCGGCTGATGCTCGCGCACGAGCTCGGCAACCGCGCGCGTGAAGCCATGCACGTCACGCGGGAACGTCTCCTCGAGCGGGCGCTGAAGCAGATCGCTCTGGTACAGCGCCCACACGGCGGCGCGCCGCTGCTCGGTTCTACGCATCGAATCGTGGGGGTCAGGCGCGCGAGACGTACTCGCCGCTGCGCGTGTCGACCCGCACCGAGTCACCGATGTTGATAAACAGCGGCACTTGGATCCGCGCGCCGGTCTCGAGCACGGCGGGCTTGGTGCCGCCGCCGGATGCGGTGTCGCCGCGTAGACCCGGCTCGGTTTGCGCCACCTCGAGGTCGATCGCGCTCGGCAGCTGCACGTCGGCGGGCTGCTCGTCGATGTAAAGCAGCTCCACCTCGTCGGACTCCTTCATCCACCTCAGAGCGTCGCTGAGCGTGCTCTCCGGGATCGTCAGCTGCTCATAGCTCTCGGAATCCATGAAGTGGGCGTCGGTGCCGTCCTTGTAGAGAAACTGCATCTTGCGGGTCTCGGTCCTGACCGGGCGGAACTTCTCGCCTGCGCGGAACGTCCGATCGATCACGGCGCCGTCGCTCGCGCGACGCAGCTTGGTGCGGACAAAGGCCCCTCCCTTGCCCGGCTTCACATGCTGAAACTCCACGATCTTGAAGATCGTGCCGTCGACGTCAATGTGCGTTCCGTTGCGAAATTGGTTGGTCGAAATCATCTATTGCCGAGTGTATTAGGACCCGCTCGCTCGCCCCCGGCCGCCCCGCCGGGCCAGCTCAGTCGGCGACGATCAGCTGCTTGCGGATGCTCGTCAGGACCTCGCAGCCGTGATCGGCGACGACGACGGTGTCCTCGATCCGCACGCCGAACCGCTCGGGAAGGTAGATCCCCGGCTCGACCGTGACGACGTTGTTCGCGTCCAGCTGATCCTCGGAGCGCTGCGAGAGTCGCGGCGCCTCGTGCACCTCGAGGCCGACGCCGTGCCCCAGCCCATGGCCGAACTGCTCGCCATAGCCGGCCTCCTCGATGACCCCGCGGGCGATCCCGTCGACCTCGCGCCCGCCGGCGCCGGTCTTGACGGCGTCCACCCCGGCGAGCTGGGCCTTGAGCACCAGGTCATAGACCGCCCTTGCGTCGTCCGAGACCGCGCCGGCGGCGACGGTGCGGGTGGCGTCCGAGCAGTAGCCATCGAGCTCGGCGCCCCAGTCGATGACCACGAGGTCGCCGCGGGAGATGGTCACATTGCGCGGCCGCGCGTGGGGCAGCGCCCCGTGCGCGCCGGTCGCGACGATCGTCTCGAAGCTCGGCCGCTGCGCTCCGCGCATCCGCATGTCGTGCTCGAGCGCGATCGCGACCTCGCTCTCGGTGCGGCCGATCAGGCCGGCGCTCACGATCTGCTCGAAAGCCGCGTCCGCGAGCGCGACAGCCGCGCTGACCTTGTCGAGCTCGCCCGGCTCCTTGACCGCGCGCAGGCCCTCGACCAGTCCGCTGACCCCGATCAACTCAACCGTCTCGGGGAGGATCTCGCGCAGCTTGGCGTGCTCGCGAACGGTGACGTGTGCCTCCTCGAAGCCGAGCAGCGGGCGTGCTCCCGGCAGGATGTCGGGAACTGACTCCAGGAGGTCACGGTGCGGCGGTTCGCGCTCGAACGAGGGCTCCACCTCCTCGGCGGCCTGCTCGACGTAGCGGAAGTCCGTGATGAATCGACGGGTGTCGGGACCGATCAGAGCCAGGCCGTTGCTCCCGGTGTAGCCGGTCAGGTACCGAACGTTTACGAGCTCGGTGACCAGCAGCAGATCCACGCCGGCCTCCGGCAAAAGCTCGGACAGCCGTTCGGCCCGTGGCTTCACGAAGACAGTTCCTCCCGCAATTGCTCGAGCGCGTCGCGATATCCGCCGGGCCCCTTGCCGGATACGCGTCCGATGCACAGGTCCCGGATCACCGACTGGCGGCGCCACCGTTCGCGGGCATCGACGTCGGAGAGGTGAACCTCGACGGCCGGCAGCCCGGTGAGCTCGAGCGCGTCGCGGATCGCGTAGGAGTAGTGCGTCCAGGCGCCCGGGTTGAGCACGAGACCGTCGGCGAGCCCCTCGATGCGGTGCAGGTGCTCCACGAAGTCCCCCTCGTGGTTGGTGTGGAAGAAGCGCGTTTCGAGCCCGAGCTCCGCGGCGACGTCCGTGATCTCCCGTTCGAGCTGATCGAGCGAGATCCCGCCGTAATGCGTCGGGTCACGGCGGCCCAGCTGGTTGAGGTTGACGCCATGCATCACCTCGATGCGGTTTCTCACGGTCATGGCGCCGCCAACTCTCGCACGGCAGCGATCAGGTCGCGAGCCGCGACGACGCATCCGGGGCGCGGCTCGCCGGGAGCGTCCAGCAGGACGAACGGGACCGGGCCCTCTCCCTGCCGCTTCTTGTCTCGCGCCGTCGCCATGACCACCGCGTCGGGATCCGCGTCCTCGAGCTTGGTCGGGAGGCGCTGGCTGCTGAGCAGTTGCTCGACCTCGTCGCGCAGATCATCTCGGCCGGACAGGCGCAGCGCGGCGAGCAGGCCGAGCCCCACGGCCTCTCCGTGCCGGTAGCGCGCGTAGCCGGTGACGGTCTCGATCGCGTGAGCGACGGTGTGGCCGAGGTTGAGGACCTGCCTGAGCCCGGAGTCGCGCTCGTCCTGCGCGACGATCCGCAGCTTGGTGCGGGTACAAGCGGCAATCACGCCTTGATCCTTCGGATCGGCGCCGGCGCGTACCCGTTCCCAGAGCTCACCGCCGGCGATCAGTGCCGTCTTGACGACCTCGGCGTAGCCCGCCGCGAGCTCCTCGTCGGGCAGCGAATCGAGCGTGTCGAGGTCGGCGATCACAGCCACCGGCTGGTGGTATGCGCCGACGTAGTTCTTGGCCTCCGCCAGATCGACACCGGTCTTGCCGCCGTAGGCGGAGTCGACCTGGGAGACGAGCGTGGTCGGGACCTGGACGTAGCGCACGCCGCGCTGGTAGGTGGCCGCGCAGAAGCCGGCGAGGTCGCCGACGACCCCACCGCCCAGCGCGACCACGACATCGGCGCGCGTCATCCCCGCGCGAACCAGCTCCGTCCACACGATCTCGGCGTGGGCGATCGTCTTCGACTGCTCGCCCGGCATGATCGCGACGCGGCCGGCGAGCGGCTGCAGAGCGTCGCCGTACAGCTGGCCGACGCGTCCGTCGGTGACCAGGAAGCGCCGGCCGTGGACGGGCTGCGGCCAGTGGCGCCCAAGCAGTTGCCGCCCCACGTACACCGGATAGTCACCTGAGCTGGCGGCGGCCCAGAGCAGCTTCGCGTTGCTCGGCATGTCCTCGAGCCATGGGCCCACTCGGGGCATGTCATGCGCGCGTGCGGAGGGGACGATGATGTCGGCAACCGCCGAGTAGATTGGTTCGCGCTCGCGGAACAGCTGCTCGAACCGGCTGCGGTCCTGCGCCAGCGGGCGTCCCCCGTTTCCGCATCGGCTCCAGGCGGTATCGACGTCGACATCGATCCATACGACGCTGTGGTGCTCGAGCGCATCGCGAACGCGCCGCGAGCCGACCGCGCCACCTCCAAGCGATATCACTCGCCGATCGTGGTCGAGCAGTTCGAGCGTGACCTGCTCCTCGGCCGCGCGGAATGTGGGCTCGCCGTCCTCGGCGAAGACCCGCTCGATCGGCTTGCCAAGGCGCTGCACGACGGCGGCGTCGACGTCGACGGCCTCGGTCCCGAGCGCAGCCGCGAGGCTCCTGGCCGCGGTCGTCTTGCCCGCGCCCATAAACCCGATGAAGACAACCGAGCGCGTCAGCGGGAGTTCCAACCGATCCGCTCCTCGTACGCGCGCAGGGCGGTTCGGACATCGTCGATGTGGTCACCGCCGAACTTCTCCCGATACGCGTCGGCGAGCACGAACGCAACCATCGCCTCGGCGACGACGCCGGCGGCGGGAACCGTGCACGAGTCGGTCCGTTCTCTCAGCGCATCGGCGGGCTCGTGGGTTGAGATGTCGACCGAACGCAGCGGCTTTGTGAGAGTTGGCAGCGGCTTCATCGAACCGCGAACGACGAGCGGCGCACCGGTGGTCATCCCGCCTTCGAGCCCGCCGGCGCGATTCGTCTCCCGGACGTAGCCGCGCTCCTCCTCGTAGAAGATCTCGTCGTGGGCCTTTGACCCGGGCAGTCCCGCCACCTCGATCCCGTCGCCGATCGCGACCGCCTTGATCGCCTGGATCGACATCACCGCCTGCCCGAGACGGCCGTCGAGGCGCTGCTCCCACGAGACATGTGATCCCAGCCCGGGAACCACGCCGAACGCACGGACCTCGAACACTCCGCCGAGCGATTCGTTCTCCTTGCGCAACCGGTTGATCTCGGCGACCATCGCCTTGGTCGCCTCGGCGTCCAGGCAGCGCACCGGGGACTCGTCCACGTGCTCGAAGTCCGCGGGGGTCAGGTCCTCGCGCCGGGGGGCGGTGACGCCGGTGATCTGGAGCACGTGCGAGAACACCTGGACTCCGAGCACTCTGAGGAACGCCTTGGCGATCGCGCCGCCCGCGACCCGTGCCGCGGTCTCGCGCGCGCTGGCGCGCTCTAGCACGTCCCGGACATCTGTCAGACCGTACTTCTGGGTGCCGACGAGATCCGCATGACCAGGGCGGGGAAGGTGCACCTCCGCCAGCTGGGCCTCAACCGGCCACGGGTTCATCCGCTCCTCCCAGTTGGCGTAATCGCGGTTGACGACCTGCAAGGCGATCGGCCCGCCGAGCGTGCGGCCGTGCCGCACACCCGCCGTGACCTCCGCCTTGTCCTTCTCGATCTTCATCCTCCCGCCGCGGCCGTGGCCGAGCTGGCGTCGTGCGAGGTCGAGGTTCAGAGCGTCGCGATCGAGCTCCAGGCCGGCCGGCATTCCTTCGAGGATGCAGGTCAGCCCGGGGCCGTGCGATTCGCCGGCGGTGATCATCTTGAGCGCCATTGGCGCTGAAGGTTACGGGCGCGCAGGTTGTGGCCGTCGCCACGCCGGTGCCACGAGCGCCCGCTAGTTCGGGATTGTCCCGACCATGTGCCAGGTCGCGAACTGGATCGTGAACAGCGCAAGCAGCACCGCGAAGCCGATCACGAGGGGTCGCTCGACCTTTCGGCCGGCCGCCCACACGCCCAGCCACATGAACAGCGGGAACATCATGCTTGCGTAGCGATCGAGCCCGCGCAGCGGGTCGCCGATCGTGGGGCTCGAGAGCGGGATCAGCAGGCCGAGCAGGACGTAGGTGCCGTACGCCGGCGGCAGTCTGCGGAACACCCCGACCAGCCCGGCGATCGAAACGGCCAGGACCACGATTTGCAGCGTGGCGGGAGTTCGGTTCTCGGCCGTCAGGTTCCCCGAGAGGGCCGCCTTCACTTGATGCCAGGCCGCCTGCAGTCCTTGCCAGATCCCGCTCAACGGTCCCGTGAAGCGATGCTGCCAGTAGCTGTGCTGGGCGTGCAAGGACGCGAGCAAGCCGAACCCGTCGGACGCGGTGTAGATACAGAAGGCCGCCAGCCCGGCGGGGATCAGCAGCATCCAGGCGAGCTCGCGCGGGCGGGGGCTTCCGTGGCGCTGCCGCAGCGAGGCGATATAGAAGAGCACGACCGGGACGAGCAGCAGCACGCCTGTTACCCGCACCATCGAGGCGAGCCCGCCGAGGATTCCGGCCAGTGCCCACCGCTCACGCCGTGCCGCCAGAAACGTTCCCGCGCTGAGCGCCAGGAACAGCCCCTCCGTGTACAGCGCGGACAGGTAGAACGCGAACGGCGCGAACGCAATCAGCTTCACCGTCGTGCTCGCCGCCTTGTCCCCCAGTTCCAGCTCCGTCAGGCGGTGCACGATCATCAACCCGACCAACGTCGCCACGATCGAGATCAGCACGCCTGCGAGGATCGAGGACCCGAGCACCCACGATCCCACGTGGGCGGCGAGCGGATAGAGCGGGAAGAACCCGGTGTCCTGCTTGATCCGGTACCCGTGGTCCGCGATCCGCAGATACCAGATCGAGTCCCACCGCACCGCCGGCGCCGCCAGCACGTTCCCGAGCCATCCGAGCGAGTTCGTCACATGCAGCGGGTCAAACGCATTGCGCGCCACGACCTGGACCCCGTAGGTCAGATACGCCACGCACCCGACAACCCACACGAGCGCCCGCGAGCGCCACACCGCCCCCCACGAATCCTTGAACGCGGGGCTGCTGAACAGGGCCTTGGCCCCTCGGTGCTCGCGCCCCCGGCGGGCGGCTGCCCGGATCGGGTCGAGGGTCGCGCTCATGGCGCGAAGGTTAAGGCCCCCGGTGCGCTAAGGACCCCGGATCGGGGCAACCTGCGTCGAATGCCTGGCTGCCGGCGGGCGGGGTGGTCGAGCACTCGACGTACCGGTAGCGCTCGAACGGTGGCGACAGCGCCGGATTCAGCTTGTAGGTCACGAGGATGCGTCGTGTCTGCCCGAATGCCCGACCGGTCACGAGGATCCTGCGCTCGATCGTCGCGCCAGCCTGAAGCTGCCCGTTGACGTTGGCCGTGAGATTGACGTCCGTCTGGGTGACGTAGCTGTAGCTGGCGCCGTTGCCGGCGTCCTCTGAGCTCGTCGCCGGACACAGGGCCGGGTTGACGGTGCCCTGGACTAGCACGCTCGTCTGTGCGATCTCACTTGGGGTAAGCGTCCCGTCAGCGTTGACCTGGATGCAGCCGAGGGACGCAAGTAGCCCGTCGGTGAAGCCCATGATGGATGCGCCTCCGGCCGAGACGAGCAGCTTGTTCATCCGCCAGCCGGCGAGGTCCGCCCCGCGATCCGCTGCTGCCAGCGCGAGGTCGCGGTCGCGGTCGATCTGCGAGGTGTGGATCGAGCGCAGCGAGAACGCCAGCGCCGCGCCGCCGAGAAGCCCCACGATCAACAGCACCCACAGGGCGGCGACGATCACGTAGCCCTCCTCGGAATCCGCGCGGCGAACGCTCACAGCAATCCGTCCGACGGATCGGTGACGAGCGATGACATCCAGACGGCCTTCTGCGGGCCGACCCCGGCGTGGGGCGAGGTCAGCACGACCGCGACGGAGATCTGCTTGGTGACGTGCGTCCCGGTCAAGCAGCCTCCGAGGTTGTTCACGCAGTTCAGGACGCTCTTCAGATCCGTCAACCCGGTGTGGACCGCGCTGATCGCGGCGCCGCTGAGCGCGCCGTTGGAGCTCATGCTCGTCTGGATGTTTGTGTTGTCGCCGCTGAGGTTGCCGTCGGTCCCGGTGATGACGCCGAGGCCGGTCAAGCTGTTGAAGCCGACGGCGAGACTCAGTTCGGCCTGAGCGCTCGTGCTGCTCGTGGACAGGGAGTTCTCAACGCCCACCTGTGGGTCGGTCAGGGCTGTGGCGAGGGTCGTGAACTGCGTGATGTTGGGCAGCGCGAGCCTGGGCAGGTGACAGAGGTCGAGACTCGTGATCGTCAGGTGGCCGGTGCTGTCGATCAGGTTCTGCGAGCGCAGGTAGTTCAGATCGCCCTGGATCGCCGACAGCTCGTTCTGCAGGCCCGTGCTCAGCGTTGGCGAGAGCAGCGAGGACAGTTGCGTGATGTGGTTCTGCAGGCTCTGGTAGGCCGTCAGCAGAGAACCGAGCAACCCGTTCACAAGGCTCGAGATGTTGGACTGCGCCCGCGCGATCAGTCCTTGGGTACCGGTCGTGCCGTTGAGCGTGTTCAGCGTTCCCTCGACCGTGTTGATCGCGGTGTACAGAGTGGCGATCGCGTTGCTCATCCGCGAGAGCGCTTCCGCGCTGAGCGGGCAAGACTGGTTCGTCCACGAGACGACCCTGTAGACCTGGTAGCTGACGCCGTTCATCACCTGAAGGGGCGGCACCGCGGCCAGGCCACCCGCCGCTGAGGTGACGAGATCCTCGGCTGGCCCCGACGTCGGCTGGAACTGGCCGTTCACCAGCCGCCCGTCGGGAAGCGATTGCGGGCTGTCGCTGAGCGCCAGTGAGGAGTACGGGTACGACCTCATGTTCTCGAGCTCCTGACTCGCGACGGCTGCCGCAACGTCTTGGCGTGAGGATGTCTGGGACCCCTGCCCGGCGTTGGCGAACAGCATCATCAGCGCGCCGATGCCGACCGCCAGGATCAGTGCCGCGATCAGCACCTCCGGCAGGCTGTAGCCGGCCTGCCCGGCTGCGGGCTCGCGGCGGCGCGCGATCGCTCGGATCAGCCGTTGTCGCATGCGCCTATTGCCTCGTTCTGGCAGTTCCGGGGCGTGACCTCCTCATTCAGCTGAACGTCGGGGGCGCCCGGGATGGCCTGTGCGAGCCACACGACGACCGGTGCGTATGCAGCGGACGACCCAGTCGGCAGGGCTTGGGGACGGAACACGTCGCCGGTCGTCAAGCCGGTGATCTGCGTGACGGCTCCTGTTCCCGCGGTCACGTCCTGCCGGGTGCAGAAATGGTGTCCCTGCGTATCGGCGGCCGAGCAGTTCCAGGTGACCGTGTGCAGCGTTGCGGGCGGCGCTCCAGCGTTCGCCACGTACTCGTGGAGCGTGATCGTCGAGCCGTCGCCGCTCGGCCCGCTGACCTGAGTGGCCTCACGAATCTCTCGGGTCACGCGCTCAAGCGTCCTCGTCACGGCATCGTTTGCCGAGACGTGCCCAAGGTTCTCCGTCGTCTGATGCAGCGAGGCGATCAGCACAGACATGACCGCGCCGAACACGACCAGCGACAGCACCATGACCCAGACGAGTTCAATCATCGTGAACCCGTCGTCGCGCCGAGCCGCCCTCGCGAACGATGCCCCGAATCCGACTGGATTCATCGGCCTCGCGCTACACGCGCCAGCATGTGACGACCGGCGGACGACTGACGTGCGTTCGCGGCCTTCGCCTCAGCAAGTGACACGGTGGAGCGAACGTGGATCGCGGCAAGCTTGAGCGTGTACGTGGAGAGCGCGCCCTGGCTGTTCGGAGCGTTGATCGTCTCGCGCTGACCGGGGCGCAGCCTCAGGAACGAACACTCGGTCCTGCTGGGCACGCAGGTTCCATCGCCCGACAGAGCCGACAGCGACCAGACCATGAACACGGCTGCCTTGCCTCCGTCCTTGACGCCGAGAAACACGAGCGTCGGGTTGGCCGGCGAGGGAAGCGGAGTCAGCCGGGCGACGTTCCGATAGACCCGAAGCTGCGTGCCCGACATCCCGAACGCCAGATCGGTCGCATAGAAGAAATACCTGACGGGCTGTCCGGGCCGGCCGGTCGCGGGCGAGCTCGTCGGTGTCTCGGTTGTCGCGGTTGTCGTGCTCGTGGGACTCGGGGCGCTCGACGCCGCTGTGGACCCGGCAGTGGTACCGCCCGTTCCGCCATCACTTGCCGGCGCGCCGGCAACTGCGCCCGAACCCGCGTCAGCACTCGCGCTCGCCGCGGTGGCGGGCGCCTGCTGGGCGAAAGGATCGCGGGCCGACCCCGTCAGCCGGGAGTGGCTCGGACCCGGCTCGACGTTCACAGCCGCAAGCGCGGTGGCCTGGGGCGCCGGCGGTTGGCCGCTGCGTGTCGTGGGGATGGCAGCGGGCTTTGCGGAGCTCGCGAGCAATACGGGCACGGCGACGATCGCTGCGACCAGCAGGAGCGCGATCGGCCATAGACGCTTCTCGCGTAGATCGCTGACGATCGCGTGGAGGACGTTCATCGGACCGGTACAGTGACGAGCGCAGTGGGTGTCGGGGACGGTGACGCCGGCGTTGAGACCGACTGAGTCGCTGATGCGGCCGGACCCGATGGGGTTGCACCATTGAGCAGGCCCTGCGCGGCCGGCACGAGGTACGTGCTGGCCGAGATCGTGGCCTCGATCTGCGGGAATCCGGACGGCGCCGCGCCGAGCGTGATCGCGTTCAGCGTCATCAGCCGCCCGCTCACTGACACGCGCTTGTTGGTGGCGACGACGAATCGCTGCAGCCGGGCGAGGAAGTCGGCGAGGCGGAAGAAGCTGCCGCGGAACGTGAACGTGAACGGCTCCACGGGGAAGCCGGCGGGCCCGACCGTTACCCCGGGAGGTAGCGGACCGGTCGCAACGCGACTGCTTGACGCACTGGCCGCCGAGCTGCCCGCTCCGTTCAGCTCCAGCGAGCGGAAGTCGACTCCGGCGGCCGCCGCCGCACCCTGGATCTGGTAGATCAGCGAGGGGACGTTGTCGTCAGCGGGGACCGCTTCGCCCAGCCGTGCGATCGTCGCGTAGTCCGCCGCGAAGGTGCGACGCGCGGACTTGCTCTGGGCAACCTGAGCGCGAGTTGCGTCGAGCTGGGCTTGCTCACTCTTGAGTTCCGCGCCCAGCCTCGAGGCCTGGTCGCGCTTCGGTCCGATCACGAGCAGCCATCCGCCGACGACAGCTGCCGCGACGCACAGGATTGCGATGATCGTTCGGTCGCGCGAGGTCATGGTGCACCGGCCGGATTGGCGGGAGTCGCCGAGACAGGCGCGGTCGTGGCCCCCTGAGCAGTTGCCGGCTGCGTCGCGCCTCAGCGCGCCCGGCGGGGCCTGGAAGAACACGACGAGATCGAACGAGGGCGCGTCTGGACCACAGCCCTCCGAGCCACTTGCACCGGCGCTGCCGACCGTCACGGCCGACTGACCGCTGTCCTGCTTCTGTGAGGAGCCGAGCGTGACGCGGGTCACGCCGTTGATCAGGCGGAGCCTCGACATCAGGCGAGCGACGTCGTCCTGTGTCTTCGTGCATCCGGTCAGCTCGAATGCGGGCGCGGAGATCGCTCCGCGTAGTCCGGTGCTGGAGCTGCCGCCTGCGCTGGCACCAGCGGTAGTCGGCGCGACGGTCGCGACCAGGGACTGCAGTGAGGTGTCGGCGGGCACGACCCGCGAGAGGTCGGACAGCGCGCCGTGCCAGTCAAACCGGCTCGCGGCGATCTGCTTGACCGTCTGCGTGCGGGCCTCGGCGAGCCTGGCGAACTGGGCGTAGTTGGCCATGCGCGCGGCCTGTGCCTGCTCCTGCGCAACCTGCGCCTTCAGAGTCGTCAGCGTCGCTGTGCGCTGGGCGATCGTGTTGTTGGTGAGGACATAGACCGCGACCAGCGCGAGCATCAGTCCCAGGAGCCCCACAACGACGATGCCCGGGCCGCGCACAACGCTGGAGGCACCCGTCTGGGCCCGTGCGCCGTCGTATGGGATCAGGTCGACGGCCTTCATGCCACCAGTTCCTCAACGGTCAGTCCGGCGGCGATCGCCAGCCTGCCGGGATCGATCCCGCCGAACGCACCTGGCCGGGCTTCTTGTGCCCGCCCGACTTCAAGTTCAAGGGGAAGTTCGCGTCCGAGCTGTTCGGCAAGACCCGGAATCGCCAGCGCCGGGCCCGTAACCACCGCGCGCGCGACCGCAGCGGCAGCGTCCTGCGTGGCGTGGTAGTCGAGCGAGGTACGCACCTCGTCCGCGATCCTCCGGACACCATCGACGAGGACGTTCCGGGCCTCGGCGACGATCGCGCTGTCGCGAGGCTGTCGCTTAACGATCGCGGTGCCTGGCGAGGGTGCTGCGTGATGGGTGGGTCATTAGCAGCGGGCCCGGCAGATTTCGTGGTGTGGCTGCGTAAAGGCGGTTTTAGGCCGCCACGGTGGCGATTTGGTGGCGGTGGAGCTTGGTGAGATTGTGGGTCGCCATCAGTAATCGCCACTCAGTGCGCACCGCGGATCTGCCCCTGCGCTGAAACCGGGTGATCGAGCGGTTGTGCTTGGTGTGAGCGAACACCGGCTCGATCATCTGGATCCGTCTTCGATACAGCAGCTTGCCGTGGGATCCCAGCACGGTTCGCATCCACGCGTACCGCCCGCCGGTCCACCCCGGCCGAGGCTCGGCTCGGCCGGCTGAGTCTGGAGGGATCAGCACCTGGATGTGCTTGTTCGCGATCACCTCATCCATGTGCTGCTCATTCCAATACCCCGCATCCGCAAGCGCGAGCTCAGGCCGGCCGGCGACGCCCGCCTGCTCGAGCTCGCCGATCGCCGCGTCGACCATCGGGTTCAGGTTGGAGAAATCGGCCGGGGTGTTAGTGACCTCTGCCGCGATCACGATCTGCCCCTCGTCGACGACCGCCTGCGCGTTGTACCCCTGGACGTATCCGCGATTGGCCTTCATCCGCTGGGTGTCGGGGTCGCTGACGCTCACCACCCCGTCAGGCACCTCCGGCGCGACCCACGGCTTTGGTCGGCGGCCGAGCTTGCGGCCTGTCGTGTCGCGACCGTGCTCCCGGTAATCCTCATACGCCCGCTTGGCCGCGACCTGCGCGTCGCGCTCGGCCTCCAGCCGCTCACCCGCGAGCAGCAGCCGCTCCTGGCGCGCGCGCGGGACGGGATCGGGGTTCTCCCAACGCCGCTGCTCGAGCTGACGGTGCGCTTCCCGCGTCCAACCCTCGCGTCCTTGGCCGCGCGCCACGATCCGCTCAGTGTCGAACTCGAACCCATCCTGCTCAGCCGAGATCGGCTCCGGTTCGGACACCACAGGCTGCTCCGGACTGCTGCTGACCTCAGCCGCGCGCTGCTCACGCGCCTGACGGAAGAACTCCGCCCGCCCCTCCCGCGTGCGCAACTGCTCAGGCAGCTCATCCCCGCGCTCATCGCCATACAACTCATCCTCCGCCTCATCCGTCGCCTTCGCCTCAGCCACGATCTCCCGCGCGATCTCCTCAAAGCGCAGCGTCGACTCGCGACTCGCGTTCCCCGCCATCCGCGTCCCATCGATCGCGACCACACCCGGCCTGACCAACCCAGCCTCACCACACAGCGCCAGCACCTGACCGAACAACCCCGCAAGCGCCACCTCGTGCCGCGCCACGAACCTCGCGATCGTCGCGTGATCGGGCGTCTCCAACATCGCGATCGTCTTGCACGCCACGTCCTCATCACACGCCCGCTCGAGCTTCCGCGCCGACCGCACCCCACGCGCATACCCGTACAACAACAAAGCCACCAGCATCGCCGGGTCATACGCCCGCCGGCCGACCCCGTCGACCCGATACGCCGCATAGAACTCACCCAAGTCCATCCCCGCGACCGCGTCCAACACGAACCAAGCGAGGTGACCCTCAGGCAGCCAATCCCGCACATCCGGCGGCATCAAGAACGACTGATCACGATCACAACCAATGAAATTCTGAGCCATCCCGGAATGGTCTTAATAGTGCTTTGTTAGGTTCGGGGTAGGAATTCTCGTTGTTTGCGGCGAATCCTCTTCGCGGTTGCTGCTGAGCGCGAGGGGGTCATGATGGTGGTTGTGACTGTTGCGGGTTCGCAGGTCGAGCAGGACGACGTTGATCGACCGTCGGTCGTGCGTGAGCGGTTGGAGGCGTTCGCGGGCGAGGTGTTGGCGGAGGCGATGAACCGGCCGGTGCAGGTCTGCAATGGTGGTTTGTATCTGCGGGGGTTGCTCGAGGATGGGGCGCGCAAGTCGCTTGAGCCGCTGGTCGCTCGGTTGGGTGGGGATGCTGACTACCAGTCGATGCAGCAGTTCCTGGCTGATAGCCCGTGGGATCCGGCGTCGGTGGTCAAGGCTGTCGCCGAGCGGGTCGCGCCGGTGATCGGGGTTGAGGCGTGGGTGTTGGATGACACTGGGTTTCCGAAGGACGGGAAGGACTCGCCGGGGGTCAAGCGTCAGTACTCGGGGACGTTGGGCAAGACGGGTAACTGTCAGATCGGTGTGTCGGTGCACGCGGTCGGCGCGCGGGGGACGGTGCCGTTGGGGTGGGCGCTGTATCTGCCGGGGGAGTGGTGTGAGGACGTGGAGCGTCGGCGCAAGGCGAAGATCCCGTCGGAGGTTGAGTTCAAGACCAAGCCGGAGCTCGGGGTCGAGCTGGTCGAGCGCGCCGCACGCTGGGATGTTCCGAGCGCACCGGTGCTGGGTGACCACGCCTACGGTGAGAACACCTGGCTGCGTGATCGGCTCGACGAGGCCGGCTGCGAGTACGTGCTGGCGGTCGGGCCCAAGGCGAAGGTGTTCGAGCAGGGCACCACGTTCGCGGTGCCCGCCAAGAAGCCCGGCGCGAGCCGTGCGCCACGTCGACCGCGGCCCGACCGCCAGCCCGTGTCGATCGGCGAGCTGGTCGCGAGACTCGGAGCCGAAAGCGCGCAGACCGTCACGTTCCGCGACGGACCCGACGGCGAGCCGGTCACCTCCAGGTTCATCATCGCCCGCGTTCATGCCGGCCACGCCTGGCGCGAGAGCGAGGGATGGATCGGGTGGCGCGAGGGCTCCGAGGTCCCGCCGCGCGAGGAATGGCTGATAGCCGAATGGCCCGACGATCACGAACAGCCGATCGACTACTGGATCTCAAACCTGCCCGCCGACACCGAGCCCGAGCGGCTCGCCAGGCTCGCGCGCATGCGCTGGAAGATGGAGCTCGACTACAAGCAGCTCAAGGGCGAGCTCGGCCTGGACCACTACGAAGGCCGCTGCTGGCTTGGCTGGTATCACCACACCGCGCTGGTGACCGCCGCCCACGGGTTCCTCACCCTCGAACGGCTCAACCCTTTTCGCCCGCGGCCGGCCTGACACTCCCGAAGGCCGTGCTGCTACTGCAGCCGCTCTTCAAGTGCTGGGACGGCCGCTGCCGAACCTGCCGGCGACGCATCAACGTCGACCGACTGACACTCACCCTCGACCGTCACGACGAGTGACACCTAACAAAGCACTATTAAACCCGCCGGACGACACGGTAATTACGCGACATCCTCTCGCCTTTGAGATCGTCGATCGGTGTCAGGAGCCCGACGTGCTTCAGCCAGCCGTGAGCATGCTCGAGCGTCAGGCCGCGTCGCTCCGCCAGTTCGCCGGCCATCGTTGCATCTCCGTGCGGGACGATTCGCGTGAAGACGCAGGTCGTGCCGGCGGCGACTGCGAGGTTGGTGATGCCGCCGACATTCACGTACAGACTCCCCCGCGCGGCCGCCGGATGGTGCAGCGCGCGAATCATCGCGAACGCGGAAAGGTCGATCCCCCGCGGACGTAGTCCGGCCTTGCGGATGGCCTCGAGGAGCCTTTCGATCATGTCGCGACGCGCGGCGACGAGCAGGACCCTGGTCCGTGTTCCGTCGGCGGTTTTCACCAGTCCGAGCGATTGGTGCTCGAGCACGGCCTGATCGGGTGGCATCGGAATGTGCTCCGCTGCCTGAAAGCGCACGGCCGACTCGATCTCCTTGGGGTTCTGCAGCGGCGGCAGGTCGATCGTCCGCATCACGATTTGCTGGTTGGCGACACCGACCCGGACGTGGCGCGAGAGCCGGTGGGTCGCGAACATCGCGCGGAGAGCTTCCGCGAGCGTGTCCACGTCAACCACCTCGCCGTCGCGCACTACGCCGGGCGCGAGCGGCGAGGTCGCTGCCCGCTCGACCGCCACCGAACCCGGCCGCGCCTCGACCGCGGCTACGAATCCCGACTCGATATCGAGCCCCACCAGTGTCTTCCCCGAAGCGATTCCCATAAAAGCTCGGGGAAGTGATCGGTCGCTTCGCGTGGAAGTTGAGCATGTCCAGACGACACTGGACACATCGGTGTCGGAGGCCGACGCGTCCTCGGGCGGGGTCGCAGGCGCTCACGGCGCGTCGCGCCTTGCGCAGCGCCGGCGCTCAGACGACCGAGTGCAGGTACAGGTGGATGATCTGCGGCCCGACGAGCAGCGCGACGATCCCGCCGAGCGCGAGGAACGGCCCGAACGGAACCGCGGTCTTGCGACCTTCCTGTACTCCTCGCCTGGCGATCACCACGCCACCGACGATCGCGCCCGCAAGGACGGCGATGAACAGCGCGACAGCGACGCTGGCGCCCAGGTATAGGCCGAGAACGGCCGCCAGCTTGACGTCCCCCATGCCCATCCCCCGCGGATATGCGATCGCGAAGAACAGCAGAAAGGCACCGGCCGCCGCACCGGCGATCAGCTGCGTCGGCACCCACCCCGGGTCGGTGGCGAGCCCGATCACGATCGCCGCCACCGCGGCCGGCACCGTGATCACGTTCGGGATGATGCGGTGCTCGAGGTCGATCAGCGCGACCGGGATCAGGATCGCCACGAGCATGAGACCGAGGATCACGTCGTGCGCCGAATGCTTGACGAGCAGCACCGCGGCCGCCAGGACGGCGGTGAGCGCCTCGACTAACGGATAGCGCGGCGAGATCGCGGCCCGGCACGACCGGCAGTGGCCCCGCAGCAGCAGCCACCCCAGCACCGGCACGTTGTCGTAGGGCTTGATCGCGGTGCCGCAGTTGGGACAGTGGGATCCCGGGAACACGAGCGACTCGTGGCGCGGCAGACGATACGCGACGACGTTCAGGAACGAGCCGGCGAGGGCGCCGAACAGGGCGGCTATCGCGACAGGCATGGCGCACCGCAATCGCAGGTCATGGCCTTGTTAATCGGGCGGGCGTGGCAGGAAGATGAGTGGATCGACGCAAATCTCGACAACAGAAAAGGGGCGGACCTTGCGATCCGCCCCACCGACTCAACGTTCCGGTAGCCGGCTACCACATGTTGCCGGCTGCATCCGCCGTATGGCAGCCGCCGGTACCCGCTGCTGAGC
The DNA here is from genome assembly GCA_963796525.1 of uncultured Solirubrobacterales bacterium. Lineage (GTDB taxonomy): Bacteria > Actinomycetota > Thermoleophilia > Solirubrobacterales > Solirubrobacteraceae > Palsa-465. The sequence continues at coordinate 31,911 of CAWCMD010000020.1, read as the reverse complement.
ACGTGCGTTTGACGCTGCCATCGTTTCCAACGGTGATCGTGTAGGTCACCGCGCCGCTACTCGGGCCAACCGACGTGGCAGTCAGAACGTAACCGCCACCGGTGCCGAGCGCGGCCGTCACAGAGGGTTGGTTATTCAGCGAGGGCTCGATCTTGACCAACGGGTCGGTGGACCCGTTCGCCGTGTTGGCGGCGGTGTATGCGCCACCGTTATCCGTCGCATACGTCTCCTCAGCCGTCTGCGCCGTCCTCAGGTTGGACTTGGTGGCGGCGTCATATGCCTTCGTGCGCTGGTTGAGGAACGCCGGGATCGCGATCGCGGGCAAGGATGCCGATGATCAGGATCACGACGAGAAGCTCGATCAGGGTGAAGCCCTTCTCGTCCTCGGCGCGACGACGCAACTTTTGAAGCATGGATCCTCCTGGGATCGGTTGATTGGGTCACGCCAGATCCCTTGGTCCACCGCCATCGCGTCTCGGACAGCATCGAGCATTCGGTGGCGGCCCGGCGGTCTCCAAGAAAGGAGATCCGTGGCTTTGCGTCCCGCCCTCACGAGCGGTTTGCCTTTGGCACCCTGTGACTCTGGCAGCGAAGTTATCGACCGGTTGACCCCGGTCTTGACGTCCGCTCGACCGAATTACGACTTTTGGCCAGATTCGGCCGGCGACTGCTGCGCATCACGGCCGGGAATGATCCGTCCGGTTCCGTCACACCACGGGCACGGCAGTTCGTGTGGCTGACCGCCGAGCGCCGAAATCACGCGACCGGTGCCGCGACACGGCCGACACAGGTTCGCATCGTTGTCCTTCTCTTCCTCTGCCATCAGCGCTGCGAGCCTACCCGCTCGGCGAGAAAGAGGACTATCTCCGCACCGCCACGAGCACGCCGTCCCCGACGGGAAGGACGGTGCTGCTCAGCTGCTCGTGGCCCATCAGCCGCTGATTGAATGCGCGCGCCGCCTCGATCTGCTCGAGCGTCCAGTTGCCGTCGCTGCGGCGCTCGGCGACCGTGCCGTCCATCAGCACGTTGTCGACGGCCAGGATGCCGCCCTTGCGCAGCAACGGCAGCAACTGCTCGAAGTAGTCGCCGTACTGCACCTTCACGCCGTCGATGAACGCCAGGTCGAAGCTGCCAGGTTCCAGCGATGAGAGGCCCTCCCGAGCGTCCTGCAGGCGTAGATCGACCCGGTCGGCGAGTCCGGCCTCGCCCAGGTACCCCCTCGCCGCGGCGTGCCGGTGGGGGTCGATCTCGAAAGAGATGATCTGCCCGTCCGCCGGCGGCAGCCCGCGGGCGAGGTAGAGGGTCGACATGCCGATTGCGGTGCCGACCTCGACGATCCGGCGGGCGCCGCACCCGAGCGCGAGCACGTGCAGCAACTGGCCGGTCTCCGGCACGACGACGGGGACGTGCTCGCGGGCGGCATGGGCCTCCATTTCCGCAAGCACGTGGTCTGGCTGGGGTCGCAGCGCATCGAGATATGCGCTGACCGCTTCGGTGACGATCACAGCGGTGGCACGATACCGATCCGACGCTCTGTCCTCGCTACCGGCTCGCTTGTCACAATCCAATCCCGAACATGGAGGGATCAGGTGAGCGAGGGCCCGGAGGATCTGCGCAACGATGCGACAGATGCCACGGTCGCAGCGAATCGTGCGCTCGCGGCATCGCTGCCGTTCGAAGATCGTCGTGATTTCGAGGAGGCGGCGCGGGGCCTGATTGCGCCGCTGCCGGATAACGGCGTGATCCGCGCAGCGGACGGCCGTCCGGTGTGGGACATGTCACGGTTCTCGTTCGTCGAACCGGGCTCGCATGCGCCCGACACGGTGAACCCGAGCCTGTGGCGCCAGTCGCAGCTGGTCGTGCAGGGAGGGCTGTACGAGGTGGTGCCGGGCCTGTACCAGGTGCGTACCGCGGACATATCGAACATCACGTTTGCCGAGGGCGAGCGGGGCGTGGTGGTGTTCGATCCGCTCCTGACCGAGGAGACGGCCGCCGCGGCACTGGCTCTGTATCACGAGCATCGGCCGCGACGGCCGATCGTGGCGGTGGTGCACTCTCACAGCCACGTTGATCACTACGGCGGGGTTCGCGGGATCGTCGACGAGGACGACGTGCGCGCCGGCAAGGTGAAGATCATCGCCCCGATCGGGTTCCTCGACGCGGCGATCGCGGAGACGGTGATGGCCGGCAACGCGATGGGCCGCCGCGCCACCTACATGTACGGCAATCTGCTCCCTGCCGATCCGAAGGGTCAGATCGGCGTTGGCTTGGGGATGACGACACCGTCGGGGCGAGTCACCCTGATCCCGCCGACCGATCTCGTCACCGAGACCGGACAGCGGATGGTGATCGACGGACTCGAATTCGAGTTCATGCTCGCTCCCGACAGCGAGGCGCCGGCCGAGATGCACTGGTTCATCGACAGCTTCAAGGCGGTGACAGCTGCCGAGAACTGCTGCCACACCCTGCACAACACCTACACGCTTCGCGGCGCGAAGAGCCGTGACCCGCTGGCGTGGTCGAAGTATCTCGAGCAGACGATTCAGCTGTGGGGCGATCGCGCCGAGGTCATGTACGGTATGCACCACTGGCCGGTGTGGGGACGCGACCGCGTGCTCGAGATGCTCGAAAAGGGACGAGACGGGTACCGGTTCATCAACGACGAGACCCTCCGCCTCGCGAACCACGGTTACACGCCGGTGGAGATCGCAGAATTGGTCAGGTTCCCGCCGGAGCTCGACCGGCATTGGGCAATGCGCGGCTATTACGGAACGCTGAACCACAACGTAAAGGCGACCTACGTCAACCACCTGGGCTGGTTTGACGGAAACCCGGCGAACCTGCACCCGCTTCCGCCGGCGGACGCCGCCGCACGTTATGTCGAGTACATGGGCGGCGCGGACGCGGTGCTCGAGCGGGCGCGCACGGCCTACGCGGACGGTGAGTACCGCTGGGTTGCCGAGGTGGTCAACCACGTCGTGTTCGCGGACCCCGACAACCTGCAAGCCCGCCTGTTGCAAGCCGAAGCTCTGGAGCAGCTCGGCTATCAATCGGAGTCCGGCGTGTGGCGCAACTTCTACCTCACGGCAGCGCGGGAGCTTCGCCACGGCGTCGAGGCGGGCCCGACTCCGCGCCCGGACGTCAGCGACATGCTCAGAGCGATGAGCCCCGAGCTGTTCTGGGACTTCCTGGCGGTGCGCCTGAACGGCGCCAAGGCGGGCGCTCGCAGGATCACGATCAACGTGACCTTCCCCGATCTCGACGAGAGCTACTGCCTGATGGTCCGAAACGGCGCGCTCAGCCATCGCTCGGGCAGCGACGACGGCGCCGACGTGTCGTTCGCGATCAGCCGTCGGGATTTCGAGGACGTGCTGCTCGGCAGGGCCTCGATGCCGGAGTTGCTCGCCGGCGGAAGCGCATGGCTTGACGGTGACGCAACCGCGCTTCAGGAGTTCGTCGGCCTGCTGGACCGCTTCGAGCTGTGGTTCAACATCGTCGCCCCGTGACGCGCAGCGGTCCCACCACCGAGCTGCCGCTCATCGACGTACACGCAGTGACCGTGCGAGCAGATCAGGAACAGACGTGGGACGCGATCGCGGACGTGGCCTCGAGCACCGGCGGGCGCTTTGGCCCACTCGTGGCGCGCGCGCTGGGGTGTTCGAACACGGATTCCGACTTCCCGCGGACCGTGGTCGGATTCCGGGTCGCCGATGCTGCCCGCCCCACGGTTCTCTGCCTTCGTGGCGAGCACAGGTTCTCGCGGTATCAGCTCCAGTTCACGATCGAAGCACCTCACAAGGGCACGACAATCCTCCGGGCAGAGAGCAGAGCAGAGTTTCCGGGCACGCTCGGCCGCATCTACCGCGTGCTTGTGATCGGCACTCGCGGACACGTGGTGGCCGTCAGGAGGCTGCTTAACACGATCAGGCGACGAGCCGAGCGCCGGTGATCCGCGCACGATTCTTGTCGGTCCGCTGACGGTCGCGGTTGACCCCCGACGCGGTAAGCTAGTCCTGTGGGGCGGTTGATTCGAGGGTTGTCGGTTTTTGGAGCAGGCCTAGCGCTGGCGCCGAGCGCCTTGGCACGCGCCGGCGGCGGCTCCAGCCATTTTGGAGGTGGCGGCGGCGGGGGCGGTGGCAGTCACTTTGGCGGCTTCGGCGGCGGCGGCTCCCACGGCAGCTATTACGGCGGCGGCGGAAGCGGGCACATCGGCACCGGGGCGATCATCGCGATCCTGATCGTCGCCGGGGTCATCGGCCTCGGCTTCCTCGCCGTCCTCCTGTTCGGCTGGTGGGCCACCCGCAAGAGCGGCGCGAGTCCAACCGTCTCCTCCTCGCTGAAGGAGGGCTTCAGCAGAACAGCGATCTGGCGCAAGGGCGCCGAGCGCGCGAAACAAGTCGAGCTCGCGAGTGCCGAGGCGGCCGACGACGACGCCGCCTTCGCGGCCGACGTGGTGAAGCCGGCGGCAGCCAAGCTGTACAAGGACATTCAGGCAGCCTGGTCGGAGAACAACACCCACCAGCTCAAGGCGCTGGTCGACGATGAGCTGTTCGTCGAATGGGAGCGCCGGCTGGGCGACTTCGAGCAAAAGGGGTGGCGCAACAGGGTAGACGTCCTCAACGGGCCGCAAGTGGAATACGTGGGGATGCGAAACGTCTCAGACGACAGCAGCGACCGAGTTGTCGTGCTGATCCGCGCCACCGTCCAGGACTACGTGGTCGACAGATCGGGGAGCCGCCTCTCGCGGACCGACGATCCGTCGAGCGATAACCAGGATGTCCAGGAGTTCTGGACGCTCAGCAAGCGCGAGGGCCACTGGATTCTGCATTCGATCGAGCAGGAGCTCGAGGGCCAGCACGCCCTCACCGACGACATCGTCGCCACGCCATGGTCGGACGAGAAGTCGATGCACGACGAGGCGATGATCCAGAACGCCGTCGACGAGGCGGCACCGAACGTCGCCGAGGTCGCGGACCTCGACTACGAGGGCGACGCACGCGCGGCGGCCACAGACCTGTCGCTGGCCGATGGCCGGTTCGCGCCGGACGTGCTCGAGATCGCGGCGCGGCGAGCCGTCTCGGGCTGGGCTGAAGCGATCGACGGCGAAGACGACGCGCTGCTCTCGATCGCCCACCAGGACGTGGCGCGTGAGCTTCTGCACCCCGGCGATCCGAGCGAGAGCACACGGGTCGTCGTGCGCGGCCTCGAGGTCAAGCAGATCAAGATCCTCGCCCTGGACGCTGCAGCCGCGCCACCGACGATGGCAATCGAGGTCCACCTGAAGGGCCGGCGCTACATCGAGAATCGCGACACGCTCGTGCTCGTCTCCGGCAGCCAATCGAAGGTCACTAGCTTCACCGAGCGCTGGACGCTCGCGCTCGACGGGCCGGCCGAGCAGCCGTGGCGGATCGCAAGCGTCGCCGCGACCGCGTCCGCCCGCGGCTGACGCCCGGTCGGTCCATGCCTTGCCGGCGACGGCCGCGGCGACGTCGTGGGCGGTTTCGCTTAGCGGATCTGGTCGTAGACGTCGAACAGCGGCAGGTACATCGAGATCACGATCACGCCGACGATCGCGCCGACGAGGATGATCATCGCGGGCTCCATGATCGAGGTCAGGGCCTTGATCGCGGCGGCGACCTCGTCCTCGTAGAAGTCGGCGATCTTCGAGAGCATCGAGTCGAGCGCGCCGGTCTCCTCGCCGACCCCGACCATGTGCGGAACCATCGGCGGGAACACCTTGGCGCTCTGGAGCGGCTCGTGAATCGTGCCGCCGGACTTCACCGAGGCGATCACGTCGCTCATCGAGCGCTCGATGACTGCGTTGCCCGCGGTCTTGCCGGTGATGTCGAGCGCCTGCATGATCGGGACACCGGCCGAAACCAGTGACGAGAGGGTCCGTGCCCACCGCGCGATCGCGACCTTCTGCACCACGTCGCCGATCTTCAGCGGGATCCGGAGCTTGAACGCGTCCCATTGCGGGCGGCCCCACGTCGACCGCTTCCAGTAGATGAACGCCGTCACGGTGGCGACGACCACCAGGATCACCAGATACCACTGGTTGTCGAGCGTGTGCGAGAAGCCCACGAAGAACTGCGTCAGCGAAGGCAGGTGGCCGCCGAACTGCTTGAAGACGTTCTCGAACACCGGAATCAGGAACGCGACCAGCGCCAGGAGGACCGTGATCGCGAAGCTCACAACCAGCGTCGGATAGATCATCGCGGCGCGCACCTGGCGGCGCAGGGAGGCGTCCTTCTCGAGCTGGTCGGCGGTGCGCATCAGCGCTTCCTCGAGCACCCCGCCCGTCTCCCCCGCGCGCACCATCGACACATACAGCGGCGAGAAGATCTTCGGGTGGCGCTCGAGCGCATCGGACAGCAGCAGCCCAGCCTCGACGTCGCGGCGGATCGCCTGGAGCGCCTCCTTCAACAACTTCGACTCGGTCTGCGTCTCGAGCACGTAGAGCGCCCTCAGGATCGTCATGCCCGACGACACCATCGTCGAGAGCTGCCGGGTCGCGACCGCCAGATCCTTCGCGTTCACGCGCGCGAAGAACTCGACGTTCAGCTCCTTGGAGCGGTACTTGTGGGCGATGTCGATGACGACCAGGCCGCGGCTCTTGAGCTGGTCTGCGACGTCCTGCTTTGAGTTCGCCTCGACCTCGCCGCGGGCTGGCACGCCGGCCAGGTCCATCGCTTTGAACACGTACGTGGCCATCGCTTACGCCGCAACCAGCTGGCTGTTCGACGGGGCACCGATCAGCCGCCGGAACTCCTCGGGGGAGTGGGCGCGGGACTCGGCAAGCTGCCGGGTGACCTTGCCTGCTCGCACGAGCTGCGCGAGCGACGCGTCCATCGTCTGCATCCCGTGAGCCCCGCCGGTCTGGAGCACCGAGTAGATCTGGTGGCTCTTGCATTCCCGGATCAGGTTGCGCACCGCCGGCGTCGGGACGAGCACCTCGGCGGCGACGCAGCGCCCGGCGCCGTCGGCGGTCGGCAGCAGCGTCTGGGTCATGATCCCCTGCAGCGCGACCGACAGCTGGGCTCGGATCTGGCCCTGCTGGGCCGAGGGGAACACGTCGACGATCCGGTCGATCGTCTGCGGCGTGTCCTGCGTGTGCAAGGTCGCGAAAACGAGGTGGCCCGTCTCGGCCGCGGTGATCGCGGTGCCGATCGTCTCGAGGTCGCGCATCTCGCCGACCAGGATCACGTCCGGGTCCTGGCGCAGCGCCGCCTTCAGGGCATCGGAGAAGCTGGTCGCGTCCGAGCCGAGCTCGCGCTGGTTGACGATGCATTTCTTGTGCTCATGCAGGAACTCGATCGGGTCCTCGATCGTCATGATGTGCTCCTCGCGCGTCGCGTTGATCACGTCGATCAGCGACGCGAGCGTGGTCGACTTCCCGGACCCGGTCGGACCGGTGACGAGCACCAGCCCGCGAGGCTTCGTCGCGAAATCCGCAACCACCGGCGGTAGCCCGAGCGACTCGAGCGGCGTGATCTCGAACGGGATCAGGCGAAACGCCGCGCCGAGCGCCGTGCGCTGGAAGTAAGCATTGACGCGGAACCTCGCGCGCCCTGGGATCTGGTAGGCGAAGTCGAGCTGCCAGTGGGTCTCGAGCTTCTGACGCTGCGCGTTCGAGAGGATCGAGTAGATGATCTCGCGCGTGTCGCTCGGCGTCAGCGAGGGGTACCCGTCGATCGGCGTCAGCCGCCCGCGAACGCGCACCATCGGCGGCGCGCCGGCGGTGAGATGCAGGTCAGAGGCGCGGCGGTCGACGACCTCCATCAGCACGTCGGCGAAGTCGAGCTCGATTCCCATCGCAGGCACTATCGGCAGGGAGGTCGCGATCTGTAACGAGTCTGGACGGGACTGGACGCCCGTTCCGCGTTTCGCTCGTGCTGCCGGCTTGCGCCACGCGGCCTGGACGGGCGCGCCAGCTTGCGCCACGCTTCCCGGCCTCCGGCCGGGGGCCTGGGGGGTTGGTCTGCCCGGCTTTTCGGCTGGGGAAGGGGTGGGTGAGGTGCCTGGGAACCCCGATTTGGTTACAAAGCTCTGAGCCGCGCCGGCAACGTGGAACGTTTTCGGTGCCCCAGCACCGATTTCGTTACACGTTGCTCACCGTGGCGGTCGCGATGTAACGAAATCGGGGTTGGTGGCAACGCGGTACGTGGCTAGAGAGCGGGCCCGGGTGGGCGGGACCCCAATCCCCGGCGCACCTCGCGCTCAAGGCGCGGCGAGCGACCGGGCAGACCGCGTGCGCGCCGGTGCGCCCGGCCGGTGCGAGGCCCGGCACGACGCGCCGGTGCGCCCGGCCGGTGCGAGTGCCCGGCACGACGGACGGGGCCTCGCGGCCCCACGGACGCCGAGCGAAGCGAGGCCCCTACCCGGCGCCGGTCACCCGGGCGATCTCGGCCATCGAGGTCAGTCCGGACTTGACCTTCTCGAGCCCGTCCTCGCGCAGCCGGCGCATTCCCTGGCGTACGGCGACCGCGGCGATCTGTTCGGCGGAGGCGTGCTCGAGGGTCAGCGTTTGGATCTCTTCGGAGATGACCATCACCTCAAACAGGCCGATCCGGCCGCGGTAGCCCATCCCGTTGCAGCGCACGCAGCCGACCGGCTCGTAGGCCTCGATGTCGAATTGGGCGTGGAAGCCGTGCGCCCGCAGGACCTCAGCGCCGACGATCACCCGCTTCTTGCAATGTGGGCACAGCGTGCGGGCGAGTCGCTGGGCGACCACGCACTCGACCGCCGACGCGACCAGGAACGGTTCGATGCCCATCTCGATCAGCCGCGTGATCGCGGACGGGGCGTCGTTGGTGTGCAGTGTCGAGAGCACCATGTGCCCGGTGAGCGCTCCCTCGACCGCGATCTGCGCCGTCTGGCGATCGCGGATCTCCCCCACCATCATGATGTCGGGATCGGCTCGCATCATCGAGCGCAGGCCGTTCGCGAACGTCAGCCCGGCCTTGTTGTTGACCTGTACCTGCGTGAGCCCGTCGACCTGGTACTCGACCGGATCCTCGATTGTGATGATGTTCTTCTCGGGCGTGTTCAGCTCGGTGACGGCGCCGTAGAGCGTCGTCGACTTCCCCGAACCGGTCGGCCCGGTCGCGAGGACCGCCCCGTGCGAGCGGCGGAACGCCCGGCGGAACCGCTCAAGCTCGTGCTCCTGCATCCCGAGCTGGTCGAGCTCGTGGCGGACGCCGCCCTTGTCGAGGATCCGCAGCACCACCGACTCGCCGTGGACGCTCGGAATCGTGACGACGCGAATGTCGACGTGGCGGCCCTCGACCGTCAACCCGACCCGCCCGTCTTGCGGCAGCCGGCGCTCGGAGATGTCCAGCTCGCTCATGATCTTGATCCGGGAGACGACGCCCGAGACCATCCGCTTCGGCACGGTGGTCTCGTCGGTCAGAACGCCGTCGACCCGGAAGCGCACCCGCAGCTCGCGTCCGGCAGGGCCGCTCGGATCGGGTTGTGGGACGAAGTGGATGTCAGACGCGCCGCGCTCCGTGGCCTGCGCGATGATCGAGTGCACGAGCTTGATCACCGGGGCGTCCTCGGCTGACTCGCGCAGGTCTACGATCTCGACCGGGGCGGCATCCTCCTCCCCCTCGTCGACGGCTTCGCGCACGGCATCCTCGAAGCGGTTGATCCGCCCGATCAGCGCGGTGATGTCCTCCGCAGAGGCAACCGCCGCCTTGACGTCCATCCGCGTCAGCAGCGCGATGTCGTCGACGGCCAGTACGTTTGCGGGGTCGGCCATCGCCAGCAGGAGCGTGCGATCGTCCAGGAACGCGACCGGGACCGCGGCGTACCGCCTTGCCGCCGAGGCGCTGACCAGGTTGACCGCCGCCATGTCGACCTTGAAAAGCCCCAGGTCGAGATGGTCGAGGCCGTACCGCTCGGCGATCGCGTGCGCGAGCTGATCCCCGGTGATCGCCCGCTGCTCGAGCAGCACGCGCTCGGGCGGGGAGCCCGCCGAGCGCGCCTCCTCGATCGCGCGCTGCACCCGCTCACGATCGGTGAACCCGAGTTCGACGAGCACGTCGGTGAGGAACCGGCCGGAGCCGCCGCGCCGCCGTGGCGGCGTGACGCCGTTCGCGACCTCAGGCTCGGGTTCCAGGACCGCCGTGCCGACGGCATGCAGATGCGATACGGACTCGCTCATTCTCCACGGGCTGCGTCTCTCATCACTTCGACCGGAGCGGTGCGGCCGGTGAACTGCTCGAAGCTGAGCGCGCCCTGTTGGACGAGCACCTCGAGCCCGTCGACGACGGCAGCGCCGGACGCTCTTGCGGCCTTCACGAGAGCGGTCTCGCTGTCCGTGTAGACGAGATCAACCACACACCGATATCCGCTGAGCTGATCGGCTCCCAATGGCAGCTGCTTGAAAGAAGTGGGCGATCCGTCCAGTCCTATGGACGTGCAGTTCACGAGGATGTCGGCCGGAGCAACCGAGCTCGCGGGCTCGCCCCCGATCTCCGAGCAGAGCTGCCGCGCCCGCTCCACCGACCGGTTCCAGACACGCACCTCGCTCGCGCCGGCATCGAGCAGGGCCCAGACGACGGCTCGCGCGCTCCCGCCGGCACCGAGCACCAGCGCGGAACGACCGGCGGCATCTAAGGGCAACGCCTCGATCAGGCCTGGCGCGTCCGTGTTGTCAGCGTCGATCGCTCCGTCGGGCCCGAAGATCAGCGTGTTCGCCGCACCGATTGCCCGCGCGCGTTCGCTCGCGGTCGAGGCCACCGCGAGCGCCGCCTCCTTGTGCGGGATCGTGACGTTGGCTCCGCGCAGTCCGGCACCGCCCAGCGCGCGGACCGTCTCCGAAAACAGCTCCGGTGGCACGGGCAGAAGCTGGTAGCGCCAGTCGCGGAGTCCAACCGCCGCCAGTGCAGCATTCTGCATCGCAGGCGAGCGGCTGTGGGCGACCGGCCAGCCGAGGACGCCAAGACGCGTGTGCGCGCTCAACAGTGGCTGGGCAGCCGTCCGCCGTGCTGCGCTCGCACATTCTGGTAGTAGGCCGAGTCGCGCAGGAACTGCTGGTAGTCCGAGGAGAACCTGCTCGAGCCCCCGCAGGGATTGGCGACGAAGTAGTAGTAGTTGGTGCTTGCGGGGTGCGCGGCCGCTTCGATGTCGGCGAGGCCCGGATTGCCGATCGGCGTCGGCGGCAGGCCGGTGTTGCGTCGCGTGTTGTACGGAGACTGCGCCGCCAGCTGGGACTGCGTCAGTGGCTTGGTGTAGTCGTTGAACTCGTATCGCGTCGTCGAGTCCATGCCGAGCGTCATGTGCGTCTTGAGCCGGTTGTAGATGACGGAGGACACGAGCGACAGGTCGTGCGACGTCGCGGCCTCCTTCTCGATGATCGATGCGATGATCAGCACGTCGTACGGGCTCAGATGCTTGCTGCGCGCGTAGCTCAGGTTCACCTTTGAGAACTCCTGGCGGAAGCTCGTCAGCTGGTCGTTCACGAGCTTCGGGATGCTGACCGGCTTGACGAGCTGGTAGGTGTCAGGCCACAGGAATCCCTCCAGCGACGGCGTGTTTCGCGGGGCGCCGTAGCTACTGGGGTTCAGCAGCGGCGAGTGGCGGGTCGCCGCCAGATAGCTGCCGTGGATCCCCTGGGAGCGGAGCAGATCGTTGATCTGAACACGCGTGCGGCCGGGGACGATCGTGATGTTCGTCGTCGGCACCGGCGGTGGCGGCGTCGTGAGGATGTTGAGCACGTCGCTGTAGTTCATGTCGAGCTTGAGGCGGTAGGTGCCCGACCGCAGGTCGCCGCGCTGCCCCGACAGCGTCCCGCGCAGGTTGAAGAAGAACGCCGAGGAGATCACCCCCTCGCGCTCGAGCAGGTCGGCGATCTGGCTCGAGGTGGAGCGCGGAGGGATCCTGACGAGCACGCTGCCGTGCCCGGAGCCGTGGAACGGCTGGAAGAGCTGAACGAGGAACCAGATCGCGGCGATGCCGAGGACCAGCGCGACGAGCGCGAGGATCCGGCCGCGCCACGGATGGCGCCGCTCCTTGCGCTGTCGCTGGCCTCGCGCCCGGAAGCCTCCTCCGTCGTCATCGGCGACCGCCGACTGCATGCGCTCCATCCGCGAGACTCGCCGCGTCCCGACGGCGGGCTCGGACTCATGCTCATCCCCGTGCTCGAAGCCCTCGTCGTGGCCGTCGTCGTGCGCGCCGTCGCGACCGTCGTCGTGCGCGTCGTCGTAGTCGTCCTCGTATTCGTCGTCGTAGTCGTCCTCGGGGTCGTGCGGCTCGGGTTCGGGCGCCACCGGAGATTCGGACGGCCCGGAGCGCTCGGCACGCCGGCGCTCGCGCTCGAGTCGCGCCGCCTCGCGCTCGAGCCGTGCCGCCTCGCGCTCCTCCGCGGTCCGCTCCTGCCCATCAGGCATGACCGACCCCCGCATGCGCCGCAAGCCAACCCTCGAGCATGTGCGCCGCCGCCCGCGAGTCCTCGCTGGCGCGTCCTGGAGAGCGCTCGGCGAGCTTCGTCGTAAACCGCTCGTCCCACACCTCAACCGGCACCGGCAGCTCGCGCTCGAGCAACGCTACGAACTCGCGCGTCTCGACGGTCTGCGCGGAATCGCCGCCGGACAGCGAAACCGGCAGCCCGACGATCACTCGCTCGACCCCGAGCTCGGTGACCAGCGCACGCAAACGGCGAAGACCGCGTCGCGTCGCCGGCGCCGGGACCGGCTCGATCGGCGTCGCGAGGACGCCGGTCGGGTCGCTGACGGCGCAGCCGCAGCGGGCGCTTCCATAGTCGAGGCCCAGGACCCTCACGATCCCGCGAGTGCCGCCTCGATCGCTTCCCGGGCTGCCTGGATCGCCTCCGGCAGCTTCTCCGGATCACGCCCGCCGGCGCGCGCGAGCGTGTCACGTCCACCGCCACCGCCGCCGACGATCGCGGCCGCGGCCGAGACGATCTCGTTCGCGCGCACACCGCGGTCGACCAGGGCCGGAGCGACGCTGGCCACCAGGTGGACCCGGTCCGGCTCGCTACTGCCGAGCACAATCGCGGCATCGCCCAGCTTCGCCTTCAGCCTGTCCGCGACCTGCAGCAGTGCCTTCCCGTCGGGTACCGACACTGCGGCCGCGACAACGCGCGCGCCGCCGATCTCGGCGGCATCGGCGGCGAGCTGGTCCACGTCGATGGCTGGGCGGGCACTCCCATCACTGCCGGTGGCAGCGCCGCTGCTCGCGGCCCGCTCCAAGTCTCGAACGCGGGCGCGCAGCTCAGCGACCAGCTCGGGGACGCGCTCGGGCGTCGCGCGCAACACATCGGCCGCCTCACCGAGCCAGCGATCCTGGTTTCGCATCAGCTCTACCGCCGCCGGACCCGTGATCGCCTCGATCCGGCGCACGTTGGCCGCGCTCGAGGCCTCGCGGGTGATCTTGAAGAGAGCGATCTCGGCCGTGTTGTGCACGTGCGTGCCGCCGCACAGCTCACGGGAAATGGGATTCCCACCACCACCCCCAACACCGACCTCGACCATCCGCACGATGTCGCCGTACTTCTCGCCGAACAGCGCCATCGCGCCGAGGCGTCGCGCCTCGTCGTAGCTGGTGGTCAGCGCGCGCACCGGCTGGCTCTCGAGAATCCATTCGTTGACCGTGTTCTCGACATCGAGCAGCTCGTCGGCTGTGAGCGCGCTCGTGTGGCTGAAGTCGAACCGCAACCGGTCCGGCCCGACATAGGACCCAGATTGATGTACGTGGTCGCCGAGCCGTTGGCGCAGCGCCGCGTGCAGCAGATGGGTGGCGGTGTGGTTGCACTCTGTCGCGTGGCGGGCAGCACGATCGACGTGCGCACGGACTGGTTCTCCGGGCTTGACCTCACCTTTCTCGACGACCACCGCCAGGACCTGGTCGTCGCCGAGGCGAACGACATCGTCGACGCGGGCGAGGCAGTCTCCGTCGAAGCACTCGACGTAGCCGACGTCAGCGATCTGTCCACCGCCAGTCGCGTAGAAGGGCGACTCCACGAGCTTCACGAGCACGCGGCCGTTATCGGGCATTGCCGCACCGACGGTGGTCTCCAGGTCGGTCGTCTCATAGCCGACGAAATCGGTCGAGAAACCGGCTTCGCCCGCGAACGACTGCGCGAGCCCGCGCAAGCCCGCGCCACTCCGCTCGCGCCCGGCGGAAGCCCGCGCGCGCGTGCGCTGGTCGTCCATCAGCGCCTCGAACCCCTCCTCGTCTACGCCGAGATCGTGCTCTGTGACGAGCTCGAGCGTCAAGTCGATCGGGAACCCGTAAGTGTCGTGCAGCCGGAACGCGTCGGACGCAGCGATGCCTTCGGCACCGCTCTCGTTCGCACGCGTGATCAGTTCGTCAAGCAGCCTGCTGCCCTGCTCGAGCGTCCGGCCGAAGCTCTGTTCCTCCGAGTCGAGCCACTTGCGAATCGTGTCGCGCTGCTCGCCGAGCTCCGGGTACGCCGCGCCCATCAGCTCGGTCACACGCGCCGAGACCCGCGCGAGAAAGCCGGGCTCGAGCTCGAGCGTGTGGCTCCCCTGGAGGATCGCGCGGCGGATGATGCGCCGCAGCACGTAGCCGCGATCCTCGTTGGACGGCACGACGCCGTCGGCGATCAAGAAGGTCATCGCGCGGCCGTGGTCGGCAAGGATCCGCAGGGCACGGTCGGTCGGGAAATCGTGGCCATACTTGCGCCCCGAGAGCTCCTCGCCGAGCTCGATCAGCGGCGCGAACTGGTCGGTCTCGAACACCGTCTCCTTGTCCTGGAGGATCGCTGCGAGCCGGTTGAGCCCGAGGCCGGTGTCGATGTTCTGGGCCGGCAGCGGCGTCAGCGTGTTGATCGGGTTCTGGTCGAACTGCATGAACACGAGGTTCCAGTACTCCAAGAAGCGCTCGTTGTCGCCACCGGGGAGATCATCCGGCTTGCCGAGCTCGACACCACGATCGAGATACAGCTCCGAGCACGGGCCGCAGGGACCCGTCGGCCCGACCTGCCAGAAGTTCTCAGAGCGGGGGCACTCCACGATTCGCTCGCGCGGAACGCCAACCTCGAGCCATGCCTCGATCGCCTCCTCGTCCGGCCCGAGGCCGAGCTCGTCGTCGCCGGCGAAAACCGTGATCCAGACATCCTGCTCGCGGAACCCGAAGCCCTCGAGCGACAGCTCCCAGGCATAACGCACCGCCTCGCGCTTGAAGTAGTCGCCGAACGAGAAGTTCCCGAGCATCTCGAAGAACGTCAGGTGCCGCGTGGTCGTGCCGATGATCTCGATGTCGGCCGTCCTGAACGTCTTCTGGCAGGAGGTCGCGCGCGGATGAGGCGGGCGCTCGGAACCGAGGAAGTACGGCTTCAGCGGATGCATGCCGGCGACCGTGAACAGCGCCGAGGGGTCGAGCTCGGCAGGGATCAGCGACGCCGAGGGCAGACGCTTGTGGTCGCGCTGCTCGAAGAACTCGATGTAGGTCCGTCTGATCTCATCCGAGGTCATTGACCCCGGAGTGTAGGTGGAGCTACCGCGTGATAGTGCCCCACCCCACCACAAGCTCACCGTCCATCAGGCAAGCGAGCTGCCCGGGCGCCGCGCCGTACACCGGCGCGGCAAGGTCGATCGTCAGCGAGCGGTGGAGGCCGGCGTCGAGGTCTTCGTTGACCTGTGCTGGGACCGGGCGTGAGCGGTAGCGCAGCTTGACGCGATCGACGCGCGCGCCGGGCCGGCGCAGGCGCGCACCGCGGATCTGGACACGCGTGGTCCGCAGTGACTCGTGCGGCCCGACGAGGACCCGGTTCGAGTGCGCGTCCTTGTCGAGCACGTACAGCGGCGCGCCGTTGGCGGCGGGAGTGGCAACCCCCAGTCCCCGTCGCTGCCCGACGGTGAAGCGGTGCTGGCCGCCGTGCCGCGCGAGGACCCTGCCGCGCTCGTCGACGACATCCCCGGGCCGCTCTCCGAGGCCGCCGTGGAGTTCGAGGAAGCGGCCACGATCGGTGCCCGCCAGGAAGCACAGGTCCTGCGAGTCAGCCTTGGTCGCGACCGGTAAGCCGGCGTCGGCGGCGATCCGGCGGACCTCTGGCTTGGTCAGCTCTCCGAGCGGAAAGCGCGTTCGCGCCAGTGAGCTCGGGGAGAGGGCGGCGAGCATGTACGTCTGGTCCTTGGCAACGTCGGCGGCGATCCGCAGAAGCGGTCCATCCGGGTGGCCCTCCTCGGCGACCCGTGCGTAGTGGCCGGTTGCGAGCCACTCGCACCCGAGGCGATCTGCGAGCTCGAGCATCGCGTCGAGGCGTACGTGGCCGTTGCACCCGACGCACGGATTTGGCGTCTCCCCGTCGGCATAGCCGGCGATGAACGGCTCAACCACGCCGGCGCGGAACTCGCGGCGCAGATCGATTGTGAAGTGCGGCAGGCTCATCGAGTGCGCCAGCCTGCGCGCCTGCGCGACCGCCGACGCAGAGCAGCAGCTGCGCTCGGCGTCGTTCTCGGCGTCGGCCCACAGCTCGAGCGTCACCGCGATCGCGTTGCCCGATTGCGCGCAGCGCAGCGCCGCGACTGCGCTGTCGACGCCACCGCTCATCGCGACGAGCGTGCGGCCCCCGCGTGAGGGCTTGACTTCGCCGCACTCGCGGACGCTCACGCCGAGTCCGCGTGCGAGCGCGTCGGCGGCCAGTTCGGCTGCATGCAGCTTGCCCGGACTGAGCCCGCCGAGCTCCGCCGCGATCTGTGTGGCGCCGATCCGCGCGACGTCGAGGACCGGCCGTCCGCGCGCGAGCGTCACCGCGGCACTGCCGGCGGCGGTGGCGGCTCCACACCCCCATGCCTCGAACCCCGCATCGGCGACCGTGCTGCCCTCGACGCGCACCGAGAAGCGCATCCGGTCGCAGCACGCACCGCCGTCGACGGTGACCGGGATCCCTCCGACGGGCAGGCGCTCATGTCCCTGCGGGGAGGTCAGGTGATGCTCGAAGGCGTTTGCGTCCACGCGCCCGAGGATAGGCGCTACCCGACGGCGTCCAGTACCCGCTGCTCGATCTCGAAGCGGTCGGCGAACCCGACGATCGCGCTCGCCCGCCGGTGCCGGTCGATCAGCACCAGGGTCGGCGAGACGTTGACCGGCACCTGTCTGGTCAGGACCGTGTAGCGGGTGAGCTCGGTGAGCGGAACTGCGAGCTTGAACACAGCACGTCCATGCGGAGGCACCGCGGCAAGCTCGTGCTTGACCGCCTGATCGTCGGTTGCGGCCGGGTTGTAGAACAGCAGTGCGAGCACCTTGTGAGCCGTCAGCGCGCGCGAGACCGCATCGAGGCGATTGCGTGCCGGGCGCGCAACAACGTGCCTAACCGCCGCCGCGGGGCGGGTTGCGGACTTCGCCAGGGTGACGGACCCCGGGCGCGCCGGCGTGGGCCCCGGGCGCGCCGACTGGGGCGAGGAGCTCGGCTTCAGCGCAACCGTCCACACCGCGAACAGTGCAACTGTTGCAACGAGCAGGCCGATCAGCGGTCGCGACACGTTTCCCATCGCGAGGATGTTCGGCTTCACGGCGGGCGAGCATGAGCACGCCCGTGGCGAATCGGACGCGCGTCCAGGCGGGCTAGGTGAGCCTGAGGCCCAGCTCGCGCAGCTGCCGGGAGTCAACCGGCGCGGGCGCTCCCGTCAGCGGGTCGGCGCCGCTCGCGGCCTTCGGGAACGCGATCACCTCGCGGATGTTGTCCGCGCCGGTGAGCGCCTGGACGATCCGGTCGATGCCCATTGCGATCCCGCCATGCGGGGGCGCCCCATACTTGAGCGCGTCGAGCAGGAAGCCGAACCGCGCCTGCGCCTCTTCGGGACCGATCCCGAGCAGCTCGAGGACCCTCTTCTGGACGTCCAGGCGGTTGATGCGGATCGAGCCGCCGCCGATCTCCGCCCCATCCAGGACCAGGTCATACGCGCGCGAGGTCAGCGAGCCCGGGTCGTCGAGGTCTCCGGTGGGTGCTGTGAACGGATGGTGAAGCGGATCCCAGCGCTGCTCATCGGGGTGCCACAGGAGCATTGGGAACTCGACCACCCACAGCATGTCGTGACGGCCCTGCGGGATCAGGTCGAAGCGGCGCGCGAGCTCCATGCGCAGCGCGCTCAGCGCCTGTCCGACGGTTGTGAGCTCATCGGCGACGATCAGCAGCAGATCGCCCGGCGAGGCCTCGAGCCGCTTGTTGACTGCGGCGATCTCGTCGGAATTCAGGAACTTGGCGATCGGCGAGCGCCAGCTGTCACTGGGCTCCTGTACGAACGCCCACACCAGTCCCTTGGCGCCGTGCTGGACCGCCAGCTCGGTCAGCGCGTCGAGCTCGGAGCGCGGAAGCTCCCGCTTGCCTGCATTGATCCCGCGCACAACCCCGCCCGACGCGAGCACGCTGGCGAACACCTTGAACTGCGAGCCGCTCAGGGCTTCGCCGAGGTCGCGGAGCTCGAGCCCGAAGCGCGTGTCCGGACGATCGATCCCGAACCTCGAGACCGCCTCCGCGAATGTCATCCGCGGCCACGGCGGCGGCGCAACATCGAACTCGGCGCGCTCAAACACCGCGCCCATCACCGCTTCCATGCAGTCGATCACGTCGTCCTCGGCCACGAACGACATCTCGAGGTCGAGCTGCGTGAACTCCGGCTGGCGGTCAGCGCGCGTGTCCTCGTCGCGGAAGCAGCGAGCGATCTGGTAGTAGCGCTCGAAGCCGGCGATCATCAGCAGTTGCTTGAAGAGCTGTGGCGACTGCGGCAGCGCGTAGAACGATCCGGGTTGCACCCTTGCGGGAACGAGGTAGTCGCGCGCGCCCTCCGGGGTCGAGCGCGTCAGATAGGGCGTCTCGATCTCGAGGAACCCACGTTCGTTGAGAACTTCGCGCATCGTCGAGACAACGCGGTGGCGCATCGCGATCTGAGCTTGCATGCCCGCACGGCGCAGGTCGAGCGCCCGGTGCCTGAGCCGCAGCAGCTCATCGACCGCGGCATCCTCGTCGAGCGGGAACGGTGGCGTCTTCGAGTCCGCGAGGATCTCGAGACGCTCGACCGAGAGCTCGATCTCGCCTGTGGGGACGTTCGGATTGACGTTCTGCGGGTCGCGCCGGACCACGGTTCCGTGCGCCGTGACCACGTCCTCTGAGCGCAGCGCGTGTGCGGCGTCGTGCGCCGCGGCCGCGGTCTCGGGATGGAAGACGAGCTGGACGATTCCGGACCGGTCGCGCAGGTCGATGAAGATCAGCCCGCCGTGATCGCGACGACGGTGGACCCACCCCGCGACGCGCGCCTGGGTGTCGGCGCGCTCGGCCGTGAGCTGCCCGCACCACGCGTCGCGATACTCATTGGGCCGCGGCGAGCTTGTCATGAGAGCCTGCTGCCCCGCAGGATCGTGGGGATCACGTCGTTCGGCGATAGATCGCGCTGCTCGCCGGACTGCATGTCCTTGAGGCTCGTCTCCTCGCCGACGATCGCGACGTACCGCGCGCCGATTCGGTCGGCGTGCTTGAGCTGACCCTTCAGCGACCGGCCCGCGAGCTCCAGCTGGGCACTTAGCCCCGCCCGTCTGGCGTCGTGCGCCAGATCGAAGGCGATGCGGCTCTCGTGTGGCGATGCGACGGCCACGAACAGGTCTGTGATCTCCGGCGCCGCGGGCAGCTCGGGGGCCGCCAGGAGCATCCGCTCCACCCCCGCTGCCCAGCCGACCGCCGGAGTCGGCGGCCCGTCGAGCTCGGCCATCAGCCGGTCGTAGCGGCCGCCCCCACCGACGCCCGACTGCGCTCCGAGCGCGTCGCTGGCGAATTCGAACAGGGTCCGCGTGTAGTAGTCCAGCCCACGCACCAGTGTCGGGTCAAGCTCGTAGCGGATCCCGGCGTCGTCGAGCAGGCCGCGGACCCGGGTGAAGTGCTCGGCGTCGTCGGGCGCGAGGCGGTCCAGGAGCTTCGGCGCGCTGCGCATGACATCCCGGGTTCCCGGATCGGTCGCATCGAACGCGCGCATCGGGTTTAGATCGATGCGCTCGCGGACCTCGTGGGAGAGCTGCTGCTCGTGTGCGCGCAGGTAGTCCTTCAGCTCGTCCCGGTACTCCGCGCGGGTCTCGGGCGTGCCGAGGCTCGAGAGCTTCAGCCGCGTCTCACGGGCGCCGATGGCCTCGAGCAACTCGGCCAACAGGACGATCAGCTCCGCGTCTGTCTCGGGGGCATCTGATCCGATCGCCTCGGCGCCGACCTGCCAGAACTGCCGGTAGCGGCCACGCTGTGGCGCCTCGGCGCGATAGAAGCTGCTCAGGTACCAGAGCTTCACGGGCTGGGGCTGTTTGTGCATGCCGTGCTCGATATAGGCCCGGCAGATCGGCGCGGTCCCCTCGGGCCGCAGCGTCAGCGAGCGCCCGCCGCCATCGTCGAACGTGTACATCTCCTTGCGGACGATGTCGGTGGCCTCGCCGACCCCGCGCGCGAACAGTTCGGTGGCCTCGAACGTCGGCGTCTCGATCCGGCGATAGCCAGCGGCCTCGAGCAGCTTCTTTGCGCGCGACTCGAGCACCTCGCGCCGGGCAGCGTCGGCCGGAAGCACGTCGAACGTCCCCTTCGGGATTTGAATCACTGCGCTTCGGCGAGCTCTTGCAGGAATGGGTTGCTGGCGCGCTCGCGACCGAGCGTCGTCAACCCCATGTGCCCCGGGTAGACGGTCGTCTCGGGCGGGAAGGCGTCGAGCAGCGACTCGATCGAGCGCAGCAGCGTCGGCCAGTCGCCGCCGGGCAGGTCGACGCGGCCGACCGACCCCTGGAACAGCACGTCGCCCGAGAACAACGCGTTCTCGTCGCGGATCGCGTAGGTGACGTGGCCGGGGCTGTGACCGGGGGTGAAGATGACGTCGATCGTCAGCCCCGCGAGCTCGAGCGTCTCGCCGCCCTTGACCAGGTGGTCGGCGTCGTAGCTCTCAAACGGCCCGAACCCTGGCAGCGGCACGTAGTCCATGATGTTCGCGAGCACCCGCTGCTCGATCTCAGGGCAGTAGACCGGGGCGCCCGTCGCCTTCGCGAGCGGGGCGACGGCCCCGACATGGTCGAAGTGCGTGTGCGTGACCAGGATCGCTTCGACGGTCTTGATGCCGAGCGCGTCGATCGCTGCGAGCAGACGGTCCGCCTCGTCGCCCGGATCGACGATCAAGCCGTTGGCTGAGCCCTTGGCACGGACGACGAAGCAGTTCTCCTGAATCGCCCCGACGGTGAACATCCGTACGTCGATCATCTGCCATCCGCCTTGCGGCGCTGCCTGCGCCGGTAGAGGAACAGCTCGAAGTAGTAGCCCGCCGGGACGTACAGCAGGAACGCCACGACCGCAAAGCTCGCCGCGACCGCGACACCATTCTTCTTCGTCGTGGCGGCGAGGAACACGAACATCACGATCGCCGCGAAGCCGGCGCGCATGAACGAGGACTTCCAGCTCGGCGGCTTGTTCATCCGGGCCTCGCGCGCCTGCACGCGGGCCGCTTTCTTTCGTTCCTCGGCGGTCGGCGGCCGGCCAGTGCGCCCGCGCGTCTCAATCGTGCCGGCGGCGGTCCCGCGGTGCTTGCTGCGACGTTTGCGTTTGGTCTGTGCCATCCGTGACTTGAGAGCTTAGTGGCTGGAGGCGAGGGCGTCCTCGATCGTGGCGCGGTTGCGCACAATGAGGTCCTCTGGGAATCCCTCGAATGCGGATTCCGGGGCCAGACCGACGAGCTCGGCTTCGCTCGGGGTGGCGTGACGGGTGATCGCTTCTATTACACGCGCGAGTGGCGTCGCACGGTGATCCTCGATGTTCATTGAGACCTGAGCGCAGCCGCGATGTTCAAGCCAGAGCCCGATCGCGCGGACCGATCGGAGCCCCTCCGAGCCGCCTTCGCGAATCGCTCTCGCGATTGCACTGGCGTCCTCCAGCGTCGCCGGCGGCGCCAGCTCGACGTTGAACGCAACCAACGGAGGGCGGGCACCAACGAGGACCGCGCCTGCTGTCGGGTGCAGCCCTTTGGGACCGAAGTCTGGACGCAGCTCGCCGGCGGCGATTCTGCGGGCCAGACCGTCGGGCCCTCCACGCCTGACGTCCGCGCGAGTACGGCCCTGGGCGAGGCTGCCGTACAAGAACACCGGTAGCTCCAGCTCGCTGCCGAGGATGTCCGCGAGGACCAGCGCCTCCGCGCACGCGGCACCTCGCTGCGGCTCGTCGAGGTAGACGATCGGTGCGACGTCGATCGCTCCGACGCGCGGGTGCGCGCCATGGTGTGCGTTGATGTTGATGCGGCGCTGCGCTTCGCGCGCGCCGCCGGATGTGGCCCTCGCGAGTTCACCGGCCCTGCCGGCGAGTGTGAACACGCTGCGGTGGTGATCGGGGTCGGCGTGGACGTCGAGCAGCATCGCGTCGAACGCATGTGCGATTGCCTTGATCGCCGCCGGATCACGTCCCTCGGAGACGTTCGGAACAGCGAGCAGCGTCGTCATGGGCGGCGCTTACAGCAGCCAGCGGCCGCGGTCGAGCACCGGCTCGCCGCCGATCTCGAGCGTCGTGTCGGCGATCACCACGTCCAGGTGGATCGGCACCGAAACCGTCCCGCCGATGCCGGCGCTCGCACCGAATGCCACGTGGACGGTGCCGAGGATCTTCTCGTCCTCCAACACGTTGCCCGTCAGCTGCGCCCGGTCGTTGGTGCCGACACCGAGCTCGGCGATGTTCGTGCCCTTCTTGCCGTGCTTGCGCAGCAACTCGATGTACTGCGGGCCAAGCCCTCCCCGCGCATCCGTGAGCTGCCCGTTCTCGACCGCGAGCGTGGCGGGTTCGTCGCTGATCCCGAGCGGCGCGAGGCTGAGCGCGACGACTGTGCCGCTCGCGCTCAGCGGCGCGATGAATCCCTCACCGCAGGGAAGGTTTCCGAACGCACCGTTCGCGGTGAGGTCACCGTCGTCGGCGATCCCGTGCCGCCCGGTCAGATCGAGCTCCAGGTCCGTGCCGCTCGGACACGTGATGCGGGCGCTGCCGCTCTCATCAAGCAGGGCGGCGACCGCGCGTGAGCGACTGGCCATCAGGTCGAAGTCGACCCTCATCACGCGCGCGAGCATGTCCTCGGTGACCCCGGGCATCGTCGCGCCGCGCACACCGCCCTCGGTTGCGCGCTTGCGAGCCGCCGTGTGGCTCAGCGACCGCGATGTGGGCGCGATGAACACGTCGCAGTCCGCCAGCGCTGCCGCGATCGAATTCGGCGGCTCGGTCCCGTCCGTCGCCCGCTCTTCCATGATTGAGAGGACCGCATCGCCGCCGGCGGCGGCCGCTTCGTCGCGCAACGCCTCGCCGATCGGGCGGGTCGCGGGGTCGACGATCACGAGCACCTCCTCGCCGGGCTTGACCGCGAGGCATCTGCGGATGACGGTGTTGACGGCTGGCGCGAGGTCGGGCATGCGCCGTGGGATCTTATGCCGTGGCTGGCGTCAGCTCGCCGGACAGCAGTTGTGCGTGGGGTCGTCGCACGGATAGACGCACGGGATGTACCCATCGTCTGAGCTCGCGCAGGCACAGCAGTAGCCCTGGACCCCTTCGCACGGGCCGCTCTTGCCATACGGATTGAAGCCGGGGCAATAGGGCTCAAGACAATTTGCCTGCATGTCCCTCTGCTTCAGCAGCGCCCTGTCCTGGCACCGCAACTCGGCGCTGATGCCCTTGTATGTCGCCACGCCGGGTGCCACGAACCCGAGCCCGAGCGCCGGACCGTAGCCGAACAGAAACAGGGCCGAGAGCTGGCCGCGGGCGAGGCAGCCGGGAATTGCGTCGTTGGCGATCTGGTGGCTCGTCCATTCGCAGCCCTTCTTGCAGGCGCTTGGATCCGCCGCTCGCGCGGGTGCCGTCCGCAACAACGTCAGCCCCGCGGCGCCGGCGACGGCGCTCTTCAGCATCCCCCGACGGGTCTGGCCCAGTGCGAGGCGGTCGAACCAATGTGACTCTGCCGGCGCCATCAGAAACCGAGCTCCCTCTTCGTCTTCAGGTACCGGTGGACCTGCGCCGCCTCTTGCGCAGCCGTTTGAACGTGTGTTTGGATCGAATCCACGAGCACGTCTACGTCCGCATTCTTGGGCGCCCGCCAGGCCGCCGCCCGCGCGCTCCATGATGCGGCCTCCGCGCTCAGCGCCTTGGATAGGTGGCCCTTGTCAGAGTCCGGGAAGCTGACGTTCTGGATGTCCTGGCGCATCTCCAGGACCGCACTCGCGATCTGATCGCAGATCTGCGCGCCGTCGATCACGAGCGAATCGGTGTTGCCACTGTCGGGAAAGAACCACTGCGGCCCGCTACCTGCCGGGTTGCGTACGTCGTTCGGCGAGATCTCCGTGGCGGGGTTGACGTTCATCGTGGTCGCGAGCTGGTGCAGCAGCTGATTCATCCGGTGAAGGCGCTGGTTTCTGTACAGCGCGTGCTGAACGGCCGTGATCTGGGCCGGGGTGGGATGAGTGGCCATCAGCCCACCCTGCCCGCCACGCCCGCGCCCTCGCGCGCGGCCCGCTCGTCGGAGGCCAGCTGGATCAGTCGGTGGCCCGCGGAGGGCCGCTGCGCGTCCTCGAGCGCGCGTATCCGCGCAAGCAACCGGCCGTTCTGGCGCAGCAACTGGAACGTGAACCACGCCTGGACGGCGAGCACGAGCACAGCGAGGATCACGCCGGCCGCCGCCACTGCGTCGACGCCGTGCAGCGCACGGCCGATGCTCTCCCCCGGGCCGCCGGTGGCGACACCTAGCGCGACGAGCAGCAGCACGACGTTGCGCACAATCGTCCTCCACCCCACCGGACGCGAGTGCACTCGCCCGAAGCAGTTGCAGTCCGGCCTGCGTCCACGACCGATTGCCACGCCAATGGCGACGCAGAAGACGGCGAGCAACGCGGCCGCTGCGGCCGCAGCGGCCGTCGCGGTCGCAGCCGGAACCAGCAGCGCCGCGACAATCAGCTCGGCGGCCGCGAGCGCGACCCCGGCCGGCTTGACCAACGCCTGCGGGACTCCGAAGCCGGCCAGCGTCTCCCTGACCTCGCCCTGCGAGCCGAGCTTGGCGATGCCGGCAACGGCCATCACGCATGCCAGCGCCAACCGCCCGATCAAAACAAGTGCGCCCACGTCGATCCCGCGTTTCACGATCGCATGCTCCGCCGAAGCTGTCAACAGCGTCGGGCTGCAGCCCGGCGACAGGCCATCTCAGCAGCGACGCTCGGCCTCTGGCCTCGGGTAGACTCACCGCCGGCGCCGGAGTAGCTCAGTCGGTTAGAGCAGCGGAATCATAATCCGCGTGTCGGGGGTTCGAGTCCCTCCTCCGGCATTCAGCTAATTCGGGCAAATCCCTGGAAATGCTGCAGATGTGGATCTTAGGGACTGGAGAACACTCTGGAGAACACTCTGTAGCACTTCACTATATGTAGCGCAACATCTGCTACTCCGTAATAGCCCCAAGGGCTTGCGGGGTGCACGTCATCGGGACGACTCGCGCAATGACGTTCGCCGCCGCAACGCCCGATCCCTCCGCAACTCCCTCGACTCATCGCGGGCGGGATACTGCGCACGCGCCTGTATCGGTCATGCCGCTGTCGCGACTGCTTCGCACCGCGGGTGGCGAGGCCGCGCAGCTCATCCGCTTGGCCGATGCTGGTGGAGGTCGGGTGATCTCATCCTTTTTGGCCGATGCACTGCCTCGCTCTGCGGCATAGCCTGATGCCATGGCACTAACAAGAACCCTCGACGTATCAAGGCGTCCCGGTCGTCGCGCCCCGATCCGCACCGCGGTCGCGGCGGTAGCCGCCGGCACGCTGATCGCGCTCGCCGGGTGTGGCAGCAGCAAGCCGGCGTACTGCACTGATCGCACCAACCTCGAGAACTCCATCAAAGGCCTGACGAGCCTCAACGCCAGCAGCGTTAGCACCGGCGTCAGCGCCCTGAAGTCACAGGTCAAGACGATCGAGAGTGATGCCACGGCGGTCGTCAACTCTGCCAAGAGCGACTTCCCGAGTCAGACCAGCGCCGTCAAGACGTCGGTCGACGCGCTCCAGAGCGCCGTCAAGGCGCTCCCGTCGAGCCCTTCGGCGACACAGGTCGCGGGAATCGCGACTGATGCGGCTAGCGTCGTGAGCTCGGTCAAGAGCTTCACGGACGCGAGCAAGTCGAAGTGCAGCTGACACGTCAGTCCGCCACGGCGGGTCGGAGTGTTTGCCAACTCGTTGCTTGGCATCCTTCCGCGAGAAGATGGTCAAGAGGCCTTCGGGTGATGCCGGGCTTTCCGGGCCGCGGCTGCTCGGTCCGCCTCCCGGACCGGGGGGGTGTGACGTGCCGGGAATGAAACGGCCGAGGACGATCGAGCGCCGTATGAACCGGTTCCTGCGCGAGCCGATTTCGGTACGCAACGCCGCGAGCGTGATCGTGGCGGCGACGTTCATC
Organism: uncultured Solirubrobacterales bacterium; assembly: GCA_963796525.1. Lineage (GTDB taxonomy): Bacteria > Actinomycetota > Thermoleophilia > Solirubrobacterales > Solirubrobacteraceae > Palsa-465. Next base: position 5,525 of record CAWCMD010000020.1, on the reverse strand, counting down.
ATGGTGGTCGCCGGCGGGATCGCGGTCAGGGCGATCGACCATCGCGAGTACTCGAGCATCTGGCAGGGCATGTGGTGGTCCCTGCAGACCGTCACGACAGTCGGGTACGGAGACGTGACGCCCAAAGACACGGCCGGCAAGATCGTCGGTGCGGTCGTGATGCTCGAGGGGATCGCGTTCCTGGCGATCGTCACCGCAGCGATCACCTCGACGTTCGTTACACGCGCGCAGCGCGAGCAGCAATCCGGAGAACCGGCCGAGGCGACCGTCGCCGAACCCGAAAGCGACCCGCAGCTTCAACAAATCGACGCGCGGCTCGAGCGAGTCGAATCGCTACTGCTGGAGCTGACGAGACCGTGAGTCACATCGCCACCTGGCCCCAATCCGCCACGGCACCCGGCGCGATCGTCGGCGTCGGGCCCTGCCTCGGGGACGTGCAGCATCCCCCTCCGAAACGGGTGATTCCAAACGCGCGGCTTGCGCGATTTTGGTCTGCATGCCCCGGGTGGCGAAACCTGTTCGAGTCGCACCAGGAAGCGCTCAACCGTGTAGCGGCGGCTCAGACATGAGTGCTCATCCCGACGATCCAAGCCTGCCGCCGGCGGCTGACACCTCGCCAGACGGCGCCCCGGCGCGCTCGAGAAGACGGACCGGGCACACGCTGTCAGAAGGGTGGCATCTTGCGGTGATTGCCTATCGCGACCCCGAGCATGTCGCCGAGCGGATCGCGCTGCACAGCACGCAGAGTCTCGGCGAGCCGTCGCTGGAGTGGGCGCAGCGTGTCCGCCAGGAGCGTGAGGGTGTTCCGCGCGCGGTCATCGCCGAGCAGTTGCGCACTGATAGCGCGAAGGTCGCGGCCATCGACGGAGCGGTCGCCGGAACGCCGTTCCTGATCGCGCTGATCCCCGGCTACCTGCTGTATCTCAGGCAGGAGGCGCGGATGCTGCTGCGCACCGCAGCCCTGTACGGGCGAGATCCGCGGGAGCTCGAGACCGCCGCCGAGATGCTGGCGCTGCGCGGCGTACACCCGACGGTCGACGCCGCCCGCTCGGCCCTGCTCCCCGTGCGAGACACACCGCTGCCCGAGAAGCCAGCCGCGCGCCGCCCATGGCGTACGTGGGTCCGCAGCGTCTACGTTGTGCTGATCTACGGCGGGTTCCTCTCCGCCCCCTCCGACAACAGCAAGGAGGGGGCCCACCCGTGGGTGAAGACCGCGATCGGTGCCCTGGTCGCAGCTACGGTCTGGGTGGTCACGTGGGTGTTCCCGCTCAGCTTCATGATCGCGATGACTTGGGGCTGCGACAGCACCTCGCGAGCCCTCGGGCGGCGAGCGCTGATCTTCTACGACGGCGAGCCCGACAGCGCGCAAGCCGCGATCGCCGCCGCCAAGCAGCAAAGGGACCCCGGACAGAACAAGCGCCGGATCCTTCGCACCACGCTGCTGGTTCTCTCCTTCGCGATCCCGATCGCGTTCATCGCGTTCGTCGACCAGCAGCGCCAGAGCACCGGCATCACCCCGCTCACCGCCGTCGGGGGCCTCGTCGCGCTGTCACTCGTGATCGCCGTCGCCGTCATCGCGACCCGCCGCTAAACCCCGCCGTCGAGGGTTCCGCGTCTGGCCCACAAGAGTTCGCCTTCTCAGGAGAGCGGCTGTCAAAGGCCCGTTTCGGCCGTGATCCTGCCGGACTTGACCGCCGCGGCGAGATCCTGATAGTCGCTGTCGTTTTGTTCGGCGTACGCCTTGGAGAACTCCACGATTGCACGAGCGAAGCTGTCGCCGTTGCCGAGGTACGCGGCGATCGCGATCCGGTCGCCGCTGCGCGCGTGCGCACGAGCGAGCGTCCACCCGCACAGCTTTCCGTAGGTGGCCATGGCTTGAGGGATCATCTGCTCAATCTCTGCCGATCCCTTCCAGTCCTTCAGCTGACGGCCGTAGAAGTCGCGAGGCTTGCCGTCCAGCCCTGAGTCGATGTGCAGCCAGCCGAGGAAGATGTCGCTGGCGGCCTGCATCAATCGCTGGCCGACTACCACCCGCTCGCCGTGGTTTGAGAACTCGCTCGGGCTGAGGAACTCCTCCAGTACCGACGCCTCGGCCTCCTTCATCTGCAGGAACAACGGGTCCTGCCCGTCACGGCCGAGCAGCAATGCGATATACGCGCGGGTGCCGACGCTCCCGACCCCGACCACCTTGCGAGCGAAGTCCATCAGCTGGAACTCCTCCAGCAGCACCCGCCGATCGAACTCGAGCGTCTCCCGATAGCCGCGCAACAACTGGCGAAGCGCCTCGAACATCTCATCGCGCTCTCTGCCTTGCGCAAGCTGCTCGATCGGCACGATCAGCGGCGATTGATCGGTGATCCGTGCCTTCCCGTCGACGACTTCAGTTAGCTTCGAGAACGCCGCCATGCTGTCCTTCGTGCGAGCCTTCGCAACGTTCTTCTCGGTTCGCTTGACCATCTTCGGCTTGAACTGCGAGCCGTACTCCTGGATCGCGCTCGCGATGTCGAGGTGCGAGTACCACACTTCGAGGTTCTTCATGCCGGCGAAGTTGGCCATCGCGGTGCGGTACTGGCCGACCGTGTCAAGCACGATCCGCTCCTGCTCCTTCGCGCGAAAGCCGTTATCGCGCGCCGCGATCAGCATGCTCACCGCGAGCCGCTTGACATCCCACTCCCACGGACCCGGAAGCGTCTCGTCAAAATCGTTGACGTCGAACATCAAGCGCCGCTCCGGCGAGGCGAACACCCCGAAGTTCGACAGGTGCGCATCCCCGCAGCACTGCACCATCAACCCCGACTGTGGCGTCGAGGCGAGGTCATTGGCCATGATCAGCGCCGCCCCGCGATAGAACGTAAACGGCGAGACCAGCATCCGCCCGTAGCGGATCGGCACGAGCTCCGGCACCCGCGTCTTCGCCTGCCGCTCCAACAACGCGACCGGATCAGCGCGACTCGGCGGCGGCTCGAACTTCGCGTGATCCGCGCGCGGCACCTCAGCACGCGCGGCCTTACCACGCGCAACCCGCTCAGCCACCGACAAATGCGGAACGGCCGCGGGCTCCGATTTCTTCCCAGGCGCCGCTATCCCGCGTCTCGCTGCGGTCGTCCGTTTCCTCGCAGTTGTGGTCGCCATCGCCTTTCGTTCCTTCCCTCAATCCGTTTTCGCGCCAGCGCGTTTCGCAGCCACCGACATTTCACAATTGCTGTCGCACCAGGCTATGCCGCAGAGCGAGGCTGCGCATCAGCCGAAAAGGTTGAGATCACGGCGTCGACGACGATTTGCGGCCAAGGCTCCGCGGGATCAGTCTCCCCGCGGACGGATTCGTCATCCGTCTAATTTGGAGGTGTCGTCGGCCGCCTTCGATCGCGAATCGGTCGCCGCCGACGCCGGCGTCAGGTGGCGATCGGTTGAGGCGATTTCGGGGTCGCCGTGGCGGCGTGCTTTTGCAGCCGGTCCGCCAGGAACATGACGATGACGGCGATCCCGACGCCGGCGAACGTGAACAGGATCCTGCGTCCCTCATCGGCAAAGCTCGACGGGTGGGGCACGTCCATGGCGATCAGGAGCGCTCCGGCCATGGCCGCGGTGTACCAGGCGTAGTTGACGAAGCGGATCGACGCCGCCACCGCGAACAGGACGACGATGATCACTTCGAGGGCGGTTCTGTTGTCGACGGCCACAAGGACGAGGGCGGCCACCACGGCGCCCAGTATCGTCCCGGCCACGCGCTGTACGGCAATGAAGGTGGATTGCTGCAGATCGGGCTTGATGGCGATGATGACGGCGAACGGCATCCAGTAGGCGTTGGGCAGCTGCAGCCCGAAGGCGATCGCGACGGCGATCGACACCGCGGCGGCCCGGATCACCGCGAACAGGACAAGTGGCCGGGTGAGCGGCCTCGGCGAGATATCCCCTGGGATCTCGGCGACGGGCTGGGGCTGCGCGACCCGCCCGCGCGCCAGCCACATGATGAAGGTGTAAGCAACCCATAATGCCGATCCGGTGAGCCAGGCCAGCGCCTGCTTCCACGGTTCGGTGTGGATCAGGCCGGAGTGGAAGGCGTTCGGAAGACCGAAGGAGAGGAGCGTCGGGAGGCCGAGGGCGATGATGAACCAGATGTTGAGGAGATAGGCCGCGACGAATCTGTGCAGGCCGTATTTCACCGCCAGACCGCCCAGCAGTGTGGCCACGAAAGCGGCCAGCACCACGAACTCCCAAGGACCGCCGCCGATGCCGAATCCCAGGGCCGTCAGTAGCGCACCGGCCCCGGCCATCCCGGCCATCCGGAGCACCCGGGGACCGTATTTGCCGCCGGGGTCGCTCAGCGCCACGAACAGCGCCCCGAAGATCGCGCTGAGGAAGTACCTCCGCTCGTGCGGGAGCACGCCCACGACGAGCAGCAGTCCCAGCACGACCGCCAACACCGCGCCTCTGCGCAGGTTGAATCCCTGCCACTTGACTTCGAACACTTTCTTTAGCCGAGTCATGCTGCTCCTCTAGCCGGGTTGCTGCCGCGCCTGCTGCTGGGTGGCAGCCTCGTCCTGATCCCTATCTGACGAAGCGACGTCGTCGGCGGACGCGGGCGCGTCGCTGCGAGCTCCTGGCGTGACGGGCCGTTTCAGAGGTCCGAGGAACACAGTCGCATCCTGCGTCGCTGCGGAGGGAGCCGTTGCGCTCTCACGCCGCCGAGCCAAGGGCGGTGCGAGAGCGTGCCGGCCGGGACGAGCCGCTGCTAGGCAGGTAGCGCGTTGAGCTCCTTCGCGAGCTCCTTGCCATCAGCGTCGATTTCCTTCTCCTGGGTTTTCTCCGCGTGCGTGAGCGCCTTGTCGAGCTGCTCCTGCATGCGCGACTTGCCGATCACCACCAGCGCCGCCTGACCCGTATCGAGGTAATCGCCGAGCTCCTTGGCATCGCCGCGCGACATGCCACCCATGGCATGCCCGATCCCCCCACCCGCCGCGGCGCCGACGAGCGCCGAACCGAGGATCGCCGGCGGGAACACGATCCCCACCAACGCGCCGACAGCAGCACCCGTCCACGCGCCGTGCTGGGTCGGCTTCTCGTGCTTGGTTACATGCACCTTGCCGTCGTCGTCCTTGTACACCAGCGCGACGTCATAGCTGCCCACCAGATCAGCCGAATGCAGGTCAAGCAGCGTGTCGTAATCGGCATCAGCATCATCACGATCCGCGTACACCGCCCCATACACAAACACAGGGTCGTTTTTGCTCATCGTCCTGCTCCTTTTCGGTTCATTCGGTCGGGACGGCGGCGAGACCCATCACATCAGATTGCGACCCACACCGGTCCGGGGCCTGCCCCGACGATCTGGCCATTACCGCCACAAACACGAGCCTACGGCCCCCAACCCCCACCCCGCATCGGCCAAAAAGGCTGAACTGCGCGGCCGCGATACCCACTCTCCCTCATCGAAGCCGACTGGACCCTCACCACAGTCGACCCAATGCCATTAGCGCTGGGGAAAGCGCGTACGACGCACAACACCAAGCTCTTCTGCCTAGCCC
>CAWCMD010000019.1:0-373895 GCA_963796525.1 uncultured Solirubrobacterales bacterium | reverse complement strand
CGAACTTGAGCGCGGCCCATGCGGTTGGCAGGCCGCGGAACGAGTTGGTGGCGCGACGCGACCGCACGGTGGCGCTGCCCGAGACCTCATCGTTCACGACGCCGTGGCTCTCTTCAGCGTTCACGCACATGAGGTGGCGGCTGTCTCGGGTTACGAGCCCCCGGGTGCGCTCGTCTGATCGAGCCCGGGCGGCGCGACCTTGCCGTCGTCGATCTGCTGCGAGAGCTTGTTTTTCTCCGCCAAGCTGCCGGGGGTCAGCACACCGGACCCAGCGGCGTGGGAGATCGGGTCACCGCCACGGCCGCGCAGGATGATCGCGCAGCCGACTGCGATCGCCGCGCCGATCAGCGGCCCGGCGACGTACACCCAGTAGGCGGTCCAGTCGCCGCTGACCAGCGCCGGGCCGAACGACCGCGCCGGGTTCATCGAGGTGCCGCTCACCGGCGCCGCCCACAGACCGGCCAGGGCGATATAGCCGCCGACGCCGAGCGCGCCGATCCTGCCGACGTTCTGCGCCCCGGAGGCGGTGCCGAGGATCACGCTGAGCAGTCCGGCGGTCAGCGCGATCTCCATCAGGAACGCCTGCCAGTTGTGGTAGCCGGGTCCGGGCAGCGTTGCGCCGAGATGCTCGACGTTGCCGAACACGGCGAGTAGAAACAGGCACGCCAGCGTCGCGCCGACAAGCTGGACGACGATGTACCCCGGCACCCGCCTCCAGCGGAAATCACCACGCACCGCGAACGCCAGCGACACGGCCGGGTTGAGGTGCGCGCCAGAGACCGCGCCCATGAACAGGATGATCGCCAGCACCATCAAACCTGGCGCGACCACCGCGGCCGCGAGGCTGATCTGCCCCTTGGCGTGAAGGATGCCGCCGCCGGCGGCGACCAGCACGAGCATGAACGTGCCCAGTAGCTCGGAGAACAACCTACGGTACTGGAGCTTCGGATCATCGAACTCGGTCCGCGACCCGAACTCGAGCATCAATACTTGCCTGGCCCGCGGCAAGTCGTGATTCGAGAGATCTGGGGGTCCTTGCACCGGCATGAGTTGTGAACTCGAAGTGAAGGAATGGTCGCCGAACGCACCGGGGATTCCCATCATCCAAATCGGATGATTGGAATCGAGACGCTGATGCGGATTTGAGCTTGAGGCCCTAGGCGACGCCGTTGCCAGCGGGTGGCTGGTGTGGCAGCGAACTCGGGGAGCACCGCCGACGTGGATGGCTTTTGTCGGTCAGCTGCTCGACAGCGTGGCGGGCCCACGCGTTCGGTGCTCGTGCATCGGTGTGCTCTCCATCACGCTGGGGCGCTTGGCCGCGGCGGTTCGGTACCAGTTGGCGTAACGACTCACCAGCGGCGCCGCCGAGAGCCCGTGGACCAACACCGAGAGGCCGACGGTCAGGTAGGTGGCCGCGACGATTGTTGGGGCGTGAGCGAGATGAGCATCCTCGACCATCACCGCGAATACGATCGACGCGAGCCCGCGTGGGCCGAACCAGCCCATGAACGCCACCGTCGGACCCAGCGCGTGGGTGCCCCAAAGCGAGAGTGCCACCGGCAGCATCCGCACGATCGTCAAGCTGAGCACGGCATAGAGCGCGATCTGCCAGCTCACGTGCTCGAACACCGGGCCGAGCAGCACGGCACCGAAGACCAGGAAAGTGACGCTGTCAAGCGCCGACCCGGTCTCCTCGGTGAACCGCATCATCGATGCAAGGTCCTCGCGGGCGATCAGGCCGAACAGCGATCCTGCCACGAACGCGGCGATGAACCCCGACCCCCCCAGGTCGACCGCGATTCCGTACGCGAGCACCGCGGCGGCCACCGGGATGATCTGCCGCCAGGCATCGTCGATCAGATGCCGGCCTTCGGCCACGTTCACGACCACCGCGGCGAGGACTCCCGCGGCGACGCCGCCGAGCAGTCCGTAGCCGATCTCCTCGACCACCACGCGCAGCGGGTGAGACTCGCCGCCGGCGCCGGAGACGGTCGCCAGCGCGATGAGCAACAGGGGGACGCAGATCCCGTCGTTGAGGCCGCTCTCGACGTTGAGCGACTGACGCACAACCTGCGGGAGTCTCGCGTCAGTGACGACCGCGCTGCCAAGCCCGGCGTCGGTCGGCGCGAGGATCACCCCCAGGATCACGGCGTCGCTGAGCGAGAACGACCCAAACAGGAGCGCCGCGACCAGCCCTCCGAGCACGACCGTTAGCGGCAGACCCAAGCCAAGCAGCCGTACCGGCATCGAAGCCTCGCGCCGCAGCGCCCGCAGATCCACCCGCGAGGAATCCGAGAACAGCACCACCGCGAGCGTCGCCTCGGCCAAAGTCCGCACCGTCGAACTCGTGGGACGCACAGAAAGGTCGTCAAGCACCAGCGGCCCCACGAGCACACCTACCGCGGTCACCACCATCGCCGGCGTGACCGGCGTGCTCGACAGACGCCGCGACACCGCCGCGACGAGCAGCAACGTAAGACCGATGATCGCAAGCCCGGAGCTCACTGCTCACCCTGCGGGGCGGTGGTACGGCATGCTGTCCGTCCGACGGCCGAAAGTGCGAACTCTCCCGGCCGTATTCGCCGCCGTCGCGTACTGTGAGGACACCTGCGGCGGCCTGCGCGCTTCGCCTGAGATTCGCCCGCGTTATCCGCTGATCTCCGCCAGTCGCTCGGCCAGGATGATCCTCGAGGCGGCCTCGACCAGCGCGAGATGGGAGAAGGCTTGCGGAAAGTTGCCGAGGTCCCGGGCTGTGTCGACGTCGAACTCCTCGGCATACAGGCCTAGTGGGGATGCGATGTGAACGAGCTTCTCCATCAGGTCGCGCGCGCGCTGCATCTCGCCGATGATCGCCAGAGCCGAGACGAGCCAGAAGGAGCAGATCACGAAGGTGCCCTCTTTGCCGGACATCCCGTCATCCGTCTGGCCTGTCCGGTAGCGCAGCACGAACCCGTTCTCGGTCAGCTCATCGGCGATCGCCAACACCGTGGCCCGCAGCCGCTCGTCGTTGCCGGGCAGGAACCCGAAGATGGCGGCCAGCAGCGTGGAGGCGTCGAGCTCGTCGGTGGCGTAGTGCTGGCGCAGCACCCCGCGCTTGTCGACTCCGTGCTCGAGAATGTCCGACTTGATCTCCGCCGCTGTCGCCCCCCAACGCTCGACGAGGTCCGGCTCTCCGCGGATCTCCGCGAGCTTAGCGGCACGATCTAGCGCGACCCAGCACATCAGCTTCGAGGAGACGTACTGCTGCGGCTTGCCGCGCGCTTCCCAGATGCCCTGGTCAGGTTGGCGCCACACCGCCGTGGCGCACTCGGCCTGCGCCTGCACGAGCGGCCACAGCCGGCGCGGCAGCCGTTGGCTGCGCCGCGTGTGCAGCAGCACCGAGTCCAGCGCGGCGCCGAAGACATCGTTCTGGCGCTGGTTGAAGGCGCCGTTGCCAATCCGCACCGGGTGGGCGCCGGCGTAGCCCGACAGCTCCTCGCGGAGCGTCTCCGTCAGATCCCGCCGCCCGTCGATCCCGTACATGATCTGCAGCGCACCGTCGTCGTTGCACTGGAGGTCGGCGATGAACTGCATGAACTCGGCGGCCTCCCAGTCGAGGTTGAGGTAGTGCAGCGCCTGGAGCGTGAACGTCGAGTCGCGGATCCACGTGTAGCGGTAGTCCCAGTTGCGCTCCCCGCCCGGCGTCTCCGGCAGTGAGGTCGTCAACGCGGCGACGGTGGCACCCGTCGGCATGTAGGTGAGGCCCTTGATCGTGAGAGCCGACCGTTGGATCAGCGGCCCCAGGTCGTGGTCGGGGATCCGTGCCCTCGCCAGCCAGTTGCGCCAGAACCGGGTGGTGGCGGCCAGTTGCTCTTGGGCCTCCTCGACCGTCGTCGGCACCTGAGCCTCGGCGGCCCATGAGAGCGCACAGAAACAATGTTCCCCGGCATGCAGGATATGTCGCGCCCGAGCGGCCCCGGCCTCGACCCCAATCAGCATGTCGGTCTGGAGCGCGATCGCCTGACCCGAGCCGGTCGCTTCGGCATGGTGACGATCCGGCGTGAGCGACCACTCGGCGGGTTGGCGGCCGTAATCGAAGACCGGCTCACAGGCCAGGTCGATCTGCACGTTGCCCTCTATGCACTCGACCGTCCGAACGAGCACATGCTCGGCATCCTCGTCCGCCGGCGGTCGCGTGTGCGGGGTCGTCGCGTCTTCGCCGCGGCGTGGTCCCATCGTGAGCGCGTCACGCACGACGACCCAGCCGGTCGTCGTCTTCCACGACGTGACCAGCGTGTTCGTTCCGGACTCGTAGATCCGGTCGCTCGGAACGTTGATCCCGAACGGACCGAATCGGAAGCTCCCCGCTCCGCGATCGAGCAGGCTTCCAAACACGCTGGGCGAGTCGAAGCGCGGGACGCAGAGCCAGTCGATAGCCCCGTCGGGCGCGACGAGGGCGCCGGTATGGCAGTTGGACAGGAACGCGTACTTAGCGATCGGGGTAAACGGCGACGGCGCCGCGGCGCTCTGCGGCATCGTGGCCGCCTGCTTCCGATTCTCAACCGCGGGCTGGGCACCGTTACCATGCCCGCGCTTGCTCTTCGTTGCCGTTGTGCTCATCAAGCCCTCCAAAGTTCATGCCAACAGCAGGCTGCATCACCCGCCGTTGGCGGCTCTCGCACCGCGAGCCAAGGGCGTGCGAGAGCGTGCCGGCCAGGACGAGACGCTGCTAGGCAGGTAGCGCGTTGAGCTCCTTCGCGAGCTCCTTGCCATCAGCGTCGATTTCCTTCTCCTGGGTTTTCTCCGCGTGCGTGAGCGCCTTGTCGAGCTGCTCCTGCATGCGCGACTTGCCGATCACCACCAGCGCCGCCTGACCCGTATCGAGGTAATCGCCGAGCTCCTTGGCATCGCCGCGCGACATGCCACCCATGGCATGCCCGATCCCCCCACCCGCCGCGGCACCGACGAGCGCCGAACCGAGGATCGCCGGCGGGAAGACGATCCCCACAACGCGCCGACAGCAGCACCCGTCCAAGCGCCATGCTGGGTCGGCTTCTCGTGCTTGGTCACATGCACCTTGCCCTCGTCGTCCTTGTACACCAGCGCGACGTCATAGCTGCCCACCAGATCAGCCGAATGCAGGTCAAGCAGCGTGTCGTAATCGGCATCGGCGTCTGTCACGATCCGCGTACACCGCCCCATACACAAACACAGGGTCGTCTTTGCTCATCGTCCTGCTCCTTTTCGGTTCATTCGGTCGGGGCGGCGGCGACAGCCATCACTCAGGATGCAACCCAGCTCGGGCCTTCCCCGACGACGCGGCCATTGCCGCCATAAACACGAGCCTACGGCCCCAACCCCCACCCCGCATCGGCCGAAAAGGATGAACTGCGCGATCAAGTGTGCAGCGTCGGCCGCTCGGCGCCATTGCTCCGATATCACGGGTACACAGATTCCCGCGAGCCTCCCCGCGTCGGAAGATGCGCGTCGATCATCCTTTTTGGCCGATGCGGGGTGGCGGCCGCGCATGTGAGCCTTTAGGTGACACGGATATGTGGAGTCGGCGAAAGCGCTCGTGGCGATAGATGCCGGAATTCGTTGCCGCCGATTCTCGGGCCGCAGATCGGAGGCAAGAGATGGCCGATATCAGGATTGACGGGCCGCGATGAGCTCTCGCCATGGCACCGAACGTGAGCGGTGTTGAAACTCCGGGTCGGCGCACCGTCCACAGCATGTGCGGGATGTGTGCGGTGCGTTGCCCGATGGAGGTGACGGTCGAGGACGGTCGGGTGACGTGGCTGCAAGGCAATACGCACGACCCGGTGCTCGGCGCCAGCCTGTGCGCGAAGGGCGCGGCGGGGCTGTTTCTGGAGTCTGACGACGAGCGGCCGCAGACGCCGCTGATCCGGGCTGGCGAGCGTGGCGGCGGCCAGTGGCGGCGCGTGTCCTGGGACGAGGCCCTGGACTACATCGCCGAGAAGCTGAGGGAGACGATCGATGCCTTCGGCGGGCGCGGTATCGCGCTGTCCGATCGCGGCGGGCCGTTTGTCGACCTGACGCAGACGTTCGTCAAGGCGCTCGGCTCGCCGAACTACTTCAATCACGATGCCGCTTGCGCCGGCAATGTCCATAACGCGATGCGTTCGCTGTACGGCTTCGGCGTCGCTGGGCTCATATTCGATTACTCGCACTGCAAGCACCTTGTGCTCTACGGCCGCAACGTCGTCGAATCGCTGATGGTCAAGGAGGCCAAGGTGTTCATGGCCGCGGTGTCGAGGGGGATGCGCTGCACCTATATCGATCCGCGCGCGACGATCACGGCGTGCAAGGCCACCCGCTACTGGCAGGTGCGACCGAAGAGCGACTACGCGCTGAACCTCGCGATCATCCATGAGGTGCTGGAGCAGGAGGCCTACGACCAGGACTTCGTTGCCCGCTTCGTCTCCGGCCTGGACTACCTGCGGGAGACGGTCAAGGACACGACACCCGAGTGGCAGGAGCCGCATACCGGCGTCTCCGCCGGCGAGCTGCGCGCGTTCGTCACCGAGATCGCCGCGGACGCACCACACGTGATCTTCCATCCGGGGTGGATGTCGGCTCGACACAAGCAGTCGTTCTATGTGAGCCGCTCGGCGCTGATCCTGAACGCGCTGATGGGCAACATCGAGGTTCCGGGCGGATGCGTGCTCGCGAAGGCGCCCGAGCATTACGGGCGCAAGGGCCTCAACCATCTGGCCGACCGCGTGCCGGAGGTCACGGAGCCGCGCGTGGATGGCGCCGGCGGCGAACGGCCGCAATGGGATCCGGCCACCGGCGTGGTGCACCGGGCGTTCGCCGCGATGGAGACCGGCCAGCCCTACGGGATCGGCGCGTACTTCGCCTATCGCCACGACCCGTTCACCGGCCTGCCCGATCCGGAGGCGGGGCAGCGTGCGATCGAGCAGCTGAAGCTGCTCGTCTCGATTGACGTGCGCTACTCGGAGATGGGCTGGTTCGCCGACGTGATCCTCCCCGAGTCGACCTACCTGGAGCGCGCGAACATCCTGTGCCAGATGAACGGTCCGGTGCCGGTGTTCGCGATGCGCGACCAGGCGATCGCGCCGCGCTTCGACAGCCGTCCGGCGTGGTGGATCTTCCGCGAGATCCTGCACCGGATGGGGATCAAGGAGGCGCTTGACTTCGAGACGATCGAGGAGCTGTGGAACTACCAACTCGACGGCACCGGCGTCACCGTCTCGGAGATACGCGAGACCGGCATCGTCGGCTTGGCGGCCGCGCCGAAACTGATCCCACGCGACGATCTCAGGTTCCCCACGCCGTCGGGGAAGATCGAGATCGAGAGCGAGGCCCTCAAGCAGGCCGGACTTGAGAGCCTGCCGGCGTACGTCCCCAAGGAGGGGCCGACGGGCGATCAGTTCACGCTGCTGTTTGCGAAGACCGCAACGCTCGCGCAGGGTCAGTCGCTCAACAATCCTCTCCTCAACGAGAGAGCGCCCAAGCAGGTGCTGTGGATCCACCCCGAGCGTGCCGCGGTGCTCGGGATCGCCGACGGCGACGAGGTCGAGGTCAGCGGCGGTGGCCGCTACAGCGGCCACCTGCCAGCGAAGGTCACGCGCTGGATCCATCCCGAGGCGGTGTTCATGTTGCACGGCTACGGGGCGACGGTGCCGCTCGCCACGCGCGCGCTGGGCCTCGGCGTCGCCGACCAGCGTCTGCAGCACGGCAAGCTCAACGACTTCGATCCCGCCGGGGGTGGCGCTGCGCTAACCGAGACGGTCGTGCGGGTAAAGCCTCGGACACCGGAAGGGGTTGCAGGATGAGCAAGTACGAGCTTCGTCACGACGAGGCGAACTGCATCGGCTGCCTGGCCTGCGAAGTCCACTGCAAGACCAACAAGCAGCTGGGTCCCGGTCCCGATCCGTGCCGGGTTATCGCGCTTGATCCGGTCGAGGTCGACGGGCTGCCTCGATCGCATTTCGTGTTCATGCCGTGCTTTCACTGCGAGGACCCGTGGTGCGTGCGGGCGTGTCCGACCGGCGCGATGCAGAAGCGGGAGAAGGACGGCATCGTGTTTGTCGAGGACAGCCTGTGCATCGGCTGCAAGAGCTGTATCGCGGCCTGTCCGTGGGGGACTCCGCAGTGGGACCCCGCCACGAACAAGGTGGTCAAGTGCGATTACTGCATGGACCGGATCGACGCCGGGCTGGAGCCCGCCTGCGTCACCAAGTGCGTGACCGGCTGCCTGTCCTTCGGCGAGGCCAACGAGGTGCCGGACCCGCGCCGCGAGCGCTACGCCCGTCACCTCCTCGCCGAGCCCTCAGGCGGCGATGACGCGTCGGCATGAGCGCGCTTGGGACGCTGCCGAGTTGGCTTGACGAGGGCGCCGCGGCCGTGGCGGGGGCTACGCCGCCCACGCTCGCCGGCGCGTTGCCGGGCCTCGCCCAGGCGAGGGAGCTGGCGCCGTTGCAGCGGTTGCAGCGCGTGCAGGAGTCGGGCCTCGCGGAGAGCAGCGGTGCGGGCGAGCCGATCTATCTGGCCTGGCGGCGGTTTCTGCGCGGCCGCGGCCCTTCGGTGCTGGTTATTGATGCGACCGGCCTCGATGTGCGCGCCCGCGGCACAGCTGCGGTCCTCGATGGCGCTCCGCGGCTGTTGGTCGAGGGGGTCCTGATCGCCGCTGGCCTGCGCGACAGCCGCGAGGTCCAGTTGCGCCTCCCGGCCGAGCTGACCGGGCACGAAGCCGCCCTTCTGAACGCCGTCGACGCGATCCGCTCGCTCGCCCACGTCAGCACGCCCCGCATGTCGCTGGAGGTCCAGCGCGACAGCCGCCCCGGTCCGTGGACCGAGCAACCGGGCGCCGACGCCTCGCGGCTCGTCCACACGCCTGAGACCTGGTGTCGGATCGCCCTCCTGTTCGCCGGGGCGTCGGGCCTGGACGCGTCGTTGCTGACGCTGCGGCGCGGCATCAAGCAGCGCGGTCTGGTCGAGCTTGCCCATTCACAGAGCCTGCGGGCGCAGATCGACGGTTGGGGTGGCGGCGTTGAGGTGGAAGGCGAGGACCCGGTGCTCGTCCTCGACGACGGCCTGGGCGGCTTCCTGCCGTTCTCGGCGGCGGGTGTCTCGTGCCGACCGCTGTCGCTCGCCTCCGCCGGCGTCGAGCCGGTGCCGTCCACGCTGATGGTGATGGCCGAGGGCGCTTGCCTTCTGCGCCAGACGCGCCGCGCGCTTTACCGGCATTGGCAGCTCGCCGACAACGCTGAAGGCGATCCGGTGCGCCCCCTGCTCGCCCGCGCCGGGCGCCTGGTGGCCGAGCTAACGCTCGGCCGCGGTGACGCCGCCCATCTCCGCGCGCTCGACGAAGTCGCGCTCGAGCTGGGCGCACAGGGGCTGGCGGCAGCCTGGCCGCTGGTCAGCTCGCTGCGCTACTACCGCGAGCAGTGGGAAAGTCACGCCCGGCGCGAGTCCTGCCCGGAGGGGCTGTGCTTCGAGCACCAGGCCGCTCCCTGTCACGGCACGTGTCCGGCCAACATCGACATCCCGAGCTTTATCGCGCACATCGGTCATGGCGACTATCGAGCGGCGGTCGAGGTCATCAGGCGCGATAACCCGTTGCCGCTGACCTGTGGCCTGGTCTGCCCCGCGCCGTGCGAATCGGCGTGCGTGCGCGGCGGCAGCAACGGCGCCGTGTTCATCCGGCCGATGAAGGCCAAGGCTGCCGAGCACTGCCTCGCCGACGGCGGCTACCCGAAACCCGAGATCGCGCCGGCCACCGGCAAGCGGATCGGGATCGTCGGCTCCGGTCCGGCCGGTCTCACCGCGGCCTACTACCTGCGTACGTTCGGTCACGAGGTCGAGATCCGCGAGGAGCAGGAGAAGGCCGGTGGCATGCTGCGCTACGGGATTCCGGCCTACCGCCTGCCGCCCGACCTGCTCGACCAGGAGCTCGACGAGATCCGGGCGCTGGGAATCTCGATCCGCACCAGCGCGGAGGTCGGCAGCCTCGACGCCTTGCGCAAGAACTACGACGCCGTGTTCCTCGGCCTCGGCACCCAGCGCTCGCGCCTGATCCCGATCGAAGGCGTCCATCAGTCCTTCGTGCTCGGCGGCATCGATTTCCTGCGCGACGTGCGCAGCGGCGAGCCGGTCCGGGTCGGGCCGCGGGTGATCGTCATCGGCGGCGGCAACGTCGCGATCGACGTCGCCCTGACGGCGTTGCGCCAAGGCGCAACCCGCGTCGACATGGTCTCCCTCGAGAACCGCCGCGAGATGCCGGCCAGCCCCCACGAGATCGAGAACGCCGTCGGGGAAGGCGTGCAGCTGCACCCGGGCTGGGGCCCCGTCAGCATCGGGGAGGACGGCGAGACCACCTTCCAGTTCTGCGAGCAGGTCCACGACGAGACCGGAAAGTTCGATCCGAAGTTCGACGCCGCCCGCCTGCTGACGCTCGAGGGCGACCACGTGATCCTCGCCACCGGCCAGGGCACCGACCTGACGATCCTCGACGGCAGCGCGGTCGAGACCACCCACGGCTTCATCCTCACCGACCCCAAGAGCCTGATGACCAAGGTGCCCGGCGTCTACGCCGGGGGCGACGTCGAGCACGGCCCGCGGACGGTCGTCGAGGCGATCCGCTCCGGGAAGATCGCCGCGAGCGCGATCGATGCCTGGCTGCGCGGGACGGCCATGGATCCTGCCGCCGGCACGCCGGTGCGCCGGGACGACGTCCTCCCCCTGCAGGTCGTGGCGGGCGAGCGCACGCATCTCCCTCGTGCTGTGATGCCCGAACGGACCGTCGAAGAAGTTCTCGGCCAGGGCAACTACGTCCAGATCGAGGAGGGTCTGACCGACGCGATGGCCCACGAGGAGGCGCGTCGCTGCCTGCGCTGCGACGTCTGCATTGGGTGTGGTCTGTGCATGGCCGCCTGCAGCGAGATGGGCGTCGACGCGCTGCGCATGGCCGACACCGACGCCGGCCGGCTCGCCTACTTCGACTTCACCCGCCCAGCCGAGCTGTGCATCGGCTGCGGCGCCTGCAGCCAGGTATGCCCGACCGGCGCCATCCGGATCGACGATCAGGTCGGCCTGTTCGCCGGCGGCAAGCTCGGCGGCGGCGCGCCGGACCTCGTGCGGCGCACGATCATCACCGGAACCGTCGTGTGCGAACAGCCGCTGCTGACCTGCAGCGAATGCGGAGCGCCGACCCAGACGCCCGCGCACCGGCAGTTCATCCGCAAGCGCCTGCCGGATCACATGGCGGCGCTCCTGGACCGCGAGCTCTGCCCGTCATGCGCACGGCTACGGGCCGATCGCCCCGGAGAAAGCGCTGCCGGGCGAGGGGCGGCGTCGGCGCTCACGCGAGCGGGAGATCAACTCTCGGTGATTCCGGCGATCGCGCCGACACGGCAACGAACAAAGCTGTCTGAGGAGGAGTCATGAAGGCCGTCACAGTTCAGCCGGGGGTTGCGGGGTCGGTTCGCTACGAGGAGGTCCCCGAACCGGACGAGAGCACCGGATCGATCCTGGCCGAAGCGGTCGCCGTCGGCATCTGCGGAACGGACGAGGAGATCACCTCGGGCGCCTACGGCTGGGCGCCCCCCGGGCGGGAGCGACTGGTCCTCGGCCACGAGTCGCTGGGACGGGTCCTCGACCCGGGCCCCAACGCGGGCAGCCTGCAGAAGGGTGAGCTGATCGTCGGGATCGTTCGCCGACCGGACCCCGTGCCATGCCCCAACTGTGCCGTCGGAGAGTGGGACATGTGCCGCAACGGGCAGTACACCGAGCGGGGCATCAAACAGATCGACGGGTTCATGTCCGAGCGATGGCGGATCGAGCCGGGCTTCTACACCAAGGTGGACCCGTCGCTCGGCCTCCAGGCAGTGCTGCTCGAGCCGACCACTGTGGTGGCGAAGGCCTGGGAGCTGGTCTCGGTCATGCGAGCCCGGGCGTTCTGGGTGCCGCATCAGGTGCTGATCACCGGTGCCGGCCCGATCGGCATGCTCGCCGCCATGATCGCTGTCCAGCACGATCTCGACGTCCACGTCCTGGACCGCGTCACCGAGGGCGCCAAGCCCCAACTGGTGCACGACGTCGGCGCCACCTACCACTCCGGGGCGATCGCCGATATCGGCTTCGACCCCGACGTCATCATCGAGTGCACCGGGGTCGGCTCGGTGATCATCGACTCGATCCGCCACGTCGGCGCCGGCGGGGTGGTCTGCCTCACGGGCGTGGGCAGCGGCGGGCAGGCCAGCGGGCTCCTACCCGCCGATGTGGCCAAGGCGCTGGTCCTGGCGAACAACGTGGTCGTCGGCTCGGTCAACGCCAACCGCCGGCACTTCTACCGTGCGGCCGAGGCGCTCGCCGCCGCCGACAAGGCCTGGCTCGGGAAGCTGATCTCGCGTCGCGTGCCGCCGCAGAACATCGCCGAAGCGCTCAAGCGCAGCCCCGACGACATCAAGGTCGTCGTCGAGTTCGGAGCCTGATCATGGGAACCACGGAACCGGAGCAGGTCGGCAGCGCTGTCGCCTGCTCCAGCAAGCAGACCCGGCTCGGTGAGGGCGTTCGCTGCGACGCCCGTCGCAGCGAGATGCTGGGCGTCGACATCCTCGCCGGGCGCGTCGCGCGCGCCCGCGTCGCCGACGACGGTTCGCTGGCCTACGTCCGCGAATACCAGCTGCCGTGGACCGTCGGGATGATTGCGCCCATCGAGGGCGACGGTGGCTGGCTGCTCGGCGCCGGCCGCGGCTTCGCCTACCTCGCGCCCGACGGCACCCACCGGACCATCGCCGAGCTTTCCCCCGCCGGGACCCGGATGAACGACGGCGCCTGCGACCCACAGGGCCGTTTCTGGGGCGGCACGCTGGCCAACGACCACCACGCGGGAGGCGGCGCGCTCTACCGGCTGGACCGGACCGGCCAGACCGAGACGGTGCTCAGTGATCTCACGATCTCCAACGGAATCGGCTGGAGCACCGACGGCCTGACGATGTACCTGGTCGACAGCGGCCCGCGAGTGATCCACGCGTTCGCGTTCGACCCCGACCACGGCACCATCTCCGATGGCCGGATCCTCGTCACCGTACCCGAGGACGTCGGCGCACCCGACGGGATGACGGTCGACGCCGCCGGAGACCTGTGGGTGGCGATCTACGGCGGTGGGCGAGTCAACCGCTACGCCCCCGACGGCTCGCTCCGCAAGGCGTACCCCATCCCGGCCCGCGAATGCACATGCTGCGCGTTCGGCGGACCCGGCCTGAACCAGCTCTTCGTCACGACCGCGACCGAGGGCTGGACCGACGAGCAGCGCCGCGCCGACCCCGCCGCCGGGCTCGTCTATCGCTACGACACCGATGCCACAGGCCTCCCGGCCGCGCCGTTTCGCCCCGACCCCGACTGGTGGCATGAAGTGACCCCCTAACGGTGTCGCAAGCGCGGGAGCCCTCCCAGTTGTGCCGGATCCCCAGAAGGCCGCGCCGTGTTCAGCACCAGCGCCGCGCGTCCCAGTCGCACGCGCGGGATAGCCGGCGAGCATCTCATGTCCGAAGACACGTGCTTGCCGCAGCGAGTCCCACGGGTACCACGGTCGAATGCAGCGAGCTATGAGGAGATGGTCCGGCTAGTGTGTTCGGGCGAACAAGTCAGAATGCTCCGTGAGAGACCTGCGTTGGACCTGTCTCAGCCGGGGCGCTAAACACGCACACGAGCTGGTAGGAGCTGCGGTGGGGAACCGCGATCGCTTCGAGCGCTTGCATCCGTTCACGGATCTCGTCCCGCTCCTGGAAGCTTTGGTGGTCGGCCGCCGAGCGCATCGTTGAGTAAGACACGACCTTGCTGCCATCGAGGCTGGCGTGAATTCGCCCATCGACGAAGCCGTCGATGCGTCGCATCTGCTCGAGGAGGTCGCGCAGCGCATCGATCAGCTCCTGCTGGCGTCCGGGAGGGACCTCCCACATGTCCATGATGACCGACTCCTGCTCTTGGGGCGACATCACAACACTTCCTCTCTGATCGGCTGGCGGGACGGTGCGTGGGTGAAGAACACAACCGGATTCCTAGTCTCATCACGACGAAAATGACGCGCACCAAGCTGGACGACTCGTCCCTTCAGTGGCTGCACTGGGCGGCTGCTGTTGGGTAGCCGGCCGTAGTTGGCGAACTGCGAGATGACCTCATGGAACCGCGTTACGGCCATTTGCGAGACATGCCGACCGTCGGACAGCACCGACCAACGCACGCTCTCGATGCGGCCGGGCGTCGTGAGCGAGCCGCCGTAGGTGTAGAACCAGTCGACTTGCACCTGCCCGCCGTGCTTCGCGCACCCTCCGTCGAGGTCGCTTAAGAGGTGTGCCGGATTCGCTTCGCCCATCGGCGGCGCCTCCGCGCCGGAAGTCTCCGGGGCATTGAGAAGGATTGCTCCCGCCGATCTGCAGTACGTCGTTAATGCCAGCCAGAATCGGTACCTCGACCACGCGGCCGGCGGCATAGGCCAAGCCCGCTCCTCGAGACAAGGGAATGGGGTCGTGGCGTTGATGTGTGTACCACCAAGGCGAGGCTAGGGAGCGGCCCTCCAGCGCACATCGTCCAATGAGGATGATGTGTCCCGGGAATCGTGTCGCTCACCCAGAGCGCACCTCTTATCCACCGGCTGCGTGTGGCCGCATCGCGGGCGCCGAGCCCTGTCGCGCGCGCGGGACCACAGAACGAGCGTTTCGGTGTCCGCGCGGAGCGGGGAGGTCTCATTCGTGACCGCGGGCGAGCGTCCGCGAGATGGCTGATGCCGTGCGGTCGTGACTTCATCCGATCCGGGTGATGCGACACCCGAGCCTTGTAACGATTATCGGAATCGACCTTGCCCGCAATCCAAGGGAACGCAATGACAGACGTACCGCCCGAGACACCCCTCCTTGACACGCTTGCCGCCATGACCGCGGAGTCGGTCGCGCGGTGCGGACTGGACGCAAATTCGCTCGTTGCCGCGCGGATCGCCGCCTTGGCGGCCGTCGGTGCTCCTGCGGCGTCGTATCTCCTCCACGTCGGCCCCGCGATGGACGCCGGGGTCACGGCCGAGCAGATCCAGGACATCCTGATCGCCGTCGCTCCGATCGTCGGCACACCGCGGACGATGGACGCTGCCCTGAACCTCGCCGAGGCGCTCGGGATCGTCATCGCCGTGCTTGAGGACGAGCTCGAAGCCGAGGAGGAGGCGCAGTAACGCACAGGCCACCGTGACGTGGCTCACAGCCGATCAGCACACGCGGCGACAGGGGGAGCGGGGGTTTCATCGTCTGGCGTCACCGTCGGCGGTCACAATATGAGACGCCCACTCCCGTCGGGCGAGCAAGGATTAGGCCGCTCCGGCGGCGGCCGGCAAGCTCGACTTGTCGACCCGGCCGGACGGCGGCTCCCAAGGCGTCGTGTTGGTGACCGCACCGATCACCGGGGGCCATTGATTGCTAGCGGGTGTCGCGCGTGAGCAATTAGCGTCGGTCCCGTCGCCGCTCGCGCCGTCTCATCCCGCATACAGATACGGGCGAGAGCGGCCGCCCGAATGGGTCGATGAACAGCGTGACGGGCCCAGTCTGCGTGGGAACCGTCCCGTCGAGAGTCTCGATGGAGTAGGAGAGCTCGCCGTTCTCAAGACGCGGTTGCCGGATCACGACGACCGCGTCTTCGGGTGCTTCATCGCCCGGCTCGAGGAAC
The DNA here is from genome assembly GCA_963796525.1 of uncultured Solirubrobacterales bacterium. GTDB lineage: Bacteria > Actinomycetota > Thermoleophilia > Solirubrobacterales > Solirubrobacteraceae > Palsa-465. The sequence goes on along the minus strand of CAWCMD010000019.1, from coordinate 358,220 downwards.
GCCAGCACCGCGTTGGGCGGGTCCTCCTCGAAGCTGTTGTCTCCTTCGGCCCAGAGGTCGACGAAGGACACGGTAGTCATGTGTCCCACAATGCGCTTCGGGCGATCGGAGAAGTAGAGCGTCGATGGTGTGACCTGCTTCAGCGTCAGGGTCGTACCGTCGCTTGTCGTGGCGTTCGCGGTCTGAACGAACATCGACTGCTCGGCCTCGAGCTCTTCGATCATCTGCTCGTCGGTCATTTCAACCTTCCTTCGTCGTCTTAGGGATCCGTGCGACCGCCGTTGGTCTTTGATCGCCCGGCATGTTGTGGACCATGGAGCGCAGATAGCTAACGCTCTTGCGGCCGGACCAGTCAGCTCGTTCGCTTCGGCGAACCGATACTTCCGACCATCTCGTCGGGACCCCGGATCGTTCGATCGAGAATCACACGAGATTAAGCGATCGTAGCCGCGTGCTGCTGGCCTGCAATCAGCCAAAAAGGATGATCGGACGGGCGCAGTCCTCTCCAATTCCAAGCTGCTCGCCACTCTCGCGAGTCCCCGATGACGGGATACGTCTGAGGGTGGATCGCCGGCTGACCGGGTGAGGCGCTTGCCAGCCGTTCAGCGTTGAGCAGCTTGAGAGCGTCTGCTGCGGCGCGCGGTATCGCTCGTTGGCGTGGACACCGGTTGCCAGAGCACATAGCGCTCAAGCAACCGGCTGTAGTTGGCGAGTACGGTCGCGCCTACGCCACGCCGGCGGCGCGCGGAGTCGGGCCGATCAATGCGCCAATGATCCAGAGGAACGGAAGGAAGAATCCGATCCAGAACATCCAGTAGTGCCCCTTGCGGAACGTTGTTAGCCCGAAATAGATCCAGCACACCACGTAAATGATGCCCAACAGAATCCAGAGGATTGTCATCTGGTCCACCGCCTTCGAGATAGGTCCCAGGACTGTCACGAATCCCCGGGTTCGTCGTGGGTGTGTCTTCCTGCCAAGACTTGCACCTGCGATCGCTAACTGCATCGCGTGAAACCCGGCGGCGGGACTCAGTAGTTATCCGTCGAAGGCGATCTGCTGATCTCGCCGCGGGGAATTGTCAAATGTTGTGGATTTGGCAATGAAGAATGATCAGGCGGCGACCCTCTCGTCCGTCATTCCGTCGTCGTGGTTGTCGTCGTCTGTGACCCGGATGCCGTCCTTGAACTTCACGCCGTCGAGCACGTCGGCGACGAGGTGATGGCCGTTGAACCGCCGCCAGCGCTCCTGGGCGGTCGCGAGCAGCTTGTAGGCCATCGCGAGCGCCGCGGTCTTCGACCCGGCGCCCTTCGTGACGCGGGTGCGCAGGCGGACTGTGGCGAACGCGCTCTCTATGGGGTTCGTGGTCCGTAGGTGCCGCCAGTGCTCGGCGGGGTAGTCGTAGAACGCGGTGAGCTGCGTCCAGTCGCGGTCGAGCTTGGCCAGCGCCTTGGGGTACTTGGCGCCGTACTCCTCGCGGAACACCTCGAGCGCCGCCCTGGCGTCCTTGCGGGTCGGCGCTTCGATGATCTCCGAGAGCAGCCCTTTCGCGCGGGAGTGCAGCCGCTTGGGCAGGCAGTCGATGATGTTCCCTGAGGCGTGGAACCAGCAGCGCTGCTCGCCCGCGCCGGGGTAGACGTCCCTGAGCGCGGCCCACGCGCCCAAGGCGCCGTCGCCGACGACGAGCTTGGGCTCGTTCAGGCCACGACGCTTCATGTCGCGGAACACGCCGGCCCACGACTCGGTCGACTCGCGGTAGCCGTCCTCGACCGCCAGCAGTTCCTTCTCGCCGTCCTCGCGGACGCCGATCACGATCAGCAGGCACACCTTCGGGTCCTCGCCCAGGCGGACGCTCACGTGGATGCCGTCCATGAACAGGTACGCGTAGCGGCAGAACCCCAGGTGCCGCTTGCGGAACCGGTCGTGGTGCTCCTCCCACTCCTTCGCCATCCTGGCGATCGTCGTCGGCGACAGCCCGGCGGCGTCCTCGCCGAGCAGCCCCTCCAACGCCGGGCGGAAGTCGCCCGTCGACAGGCCGCGGAGGTAGAGGATCGGGATCACCTCGCCGACCTTCGGCGAGCGACGCGCGTAGGCGGGCAGGATCCGCGAGCTGAACTTCTGCCGCTGCCCGGTCTCCTCGTCCACCCGCTTGTCGTTGACCCGCGGCGCTCTGAGCGGGATCGTCCCCGACCCGATCGTCACCTTGCGCTCTCGCGCGCGCCCGTTGCGGACTACGACGCGGTGCCCGTCCTCGTCGACCTCGCCTGCGAACCGCTCGACGTACTCATCCGCCTCGGCTCGGAGCGCGGCGGCAATCATCCGCCTGGCGCCCTCCCGCGCGAGCTCGTCGAGCGCGATCGTGATCTCCTCGTTGCCCTCCCCGACGGGGAGCCTGCGAACATCATGCATGGCGTGCCTTCCTGCCGGCCATCGCCGGCTTCGGTCTTCGTCAACCGGGAAGGTACGCCGCCTTCTTCCTCAAGCCCGTCCACAACATTCGGTTATAGCCCCCTCGCCGCCGATCAACCGCTCCCAGGAATCAGTGCGCTAGCAATCCACCTCAGCGATCCGACCTAGGATTGAGGGCCAAATTCGTGCTCACACGCGCCAGATGCTCGCCGCCCTCCGCTAGAAGGGCCAACGGACCGGCCAACCACCCACGCGCATGCCCTTGGTGGATTCCGACAGCCTCGGCGGGGCTTGCGGACCCACTGCTAAGAATCTGGTCGAAGCGGCAGGCTGCGGTCACAACGGTTGCAGGACCGTGCGTACACGCGCGAGCACGATCGCAGGTCCCGCGTCGGTGACGGCATGAGTCTCGGTCGCCAACCACAGAGCCCGGGCCGTGCTGGGCCCGGCTCGCCCAGCGGTGCCGTACGAACCGCCACCATCCACAACGGACCTCTCAGCGCCGAGCGTGAGCACGGGCCGTGGAAAACGTGTCCACATTCATGTCCACATCGACCCGGAGGTCCTCAAATCGCCCGTGTTCAAGGCGGATCGTCGGTGTCGACACGCGGAATCATAATCCGCGTGTCGGGGTTCGAGTCCCTCCTCCGGCATTCTGTGATGTCTCGGGATATGTGTCTCAGGTGTCTCGGGACGTAGGTCTCGCTGATTGGGCTCGGCCGGCGGGCGCATCCCGCGCAATCAGCCCACCCGAAACACCTCTAGCCGCATCAGGAAGATCGCCGCCAACGACCACGCTGCGCCCAGCCGGCGAGGGTCACCGGCGATCTTGGGCAAAGGCGGGGGCAAGGGCAGCCACTTCGCGCAAGAACGACGACGGCCGGCGACGCTTTTGAGCAATGTGGTTGCCCGGGCACAGCTGAGGGCCGCTCACACCACCGGACGGCCGCACACGGCGATCACCGCTGCGGCCCAGCCCTGCGGCGCTGCGCCTCCGCGACGACCGCCGCAACCCCAGCTCAACCCCTCCACCGGGTGTGACCTATGCCCCGAGACATGAGGGACATATCACCTGGGACATATGTCGTGAGCCCAGACACCTCCTCCGGCATCACCGCAAACACGCGGATCATCAGTGTTCATAGGCGATTGTGCCGATCAGCGCGGGTCTCTTTCAACCGCTATCAACCGCTATAGATCGCTCACGCGCTGACAAAACGGTCGAACGAATCGGCGAGCAAGCCAAGCACGCGGCCTCGCCCGATGAGCTAGGCCAACCCATCTGCGCGACGACTTCACCGGCGGCCGGCCGGCAGGCGACAACTCGGTGAACCCTGGGCCTTCAACGCGTGCGTCTCGTAAGAATCCAGACCGGAGACATCGTCGAGGTTGACCGGCTCGGCCGTCGCTTTCATGCCCTGCTCACTGGGACCGCTCAGGGCCGCCTGTCCGTTCAGCGGCTCGACCGTCGCGTCACTACCGGACCTGTGGTGCGCATGACGTCGTGGCGCACTGGGCCAAGCGTGGCCGGCCGCGAGCGACCGACGAGCCCCTCGAGTCATCGCCACGTCAGCTCGAGTTCGATACCACGCTCCGCGACTGAGCCAGATGCCAGCGAGGCGAGTCAGGTCCATCTACGTGATTGACGACGGAGCAGGGGTGGCGCGGGTCGGGCTGCTTATGACCCGGCGATGATGGTGGTGGCTTTGCTTTGTACGCGTACGCGCGTGGGAACCGGTCTTCGCGTCGGATCGAGCGGGCGTGTTGGGAGGACGTGACCTACAAGGTGATCACGAGCATGCGGGTGCCGGATCACTCGACGATCGCGGAGTTCCGCCGCCGGCATGAGGGCGAGATCGCCGAGTTGTTTGATGAGGTGTTGGGGCTGTGCAAGGAGGCGGGTTGGTGTCGGTCGGGGTGATCACGATCGATGGGACGAAGATCAAGGCGAACGCGTCGATGGACCAGAACCGCTCCTACCGGGAGCTCGTCACCCAGATCCTGCGCGAGGCCGAGGAGACCGACCGTCGCGAGGACGAGCTCTACGGCGAGGTGCGTGGCGATGAGCTGCCTGAGCAGCTGCGGACCCCCGAGGGTCGCAAGGCGGCGCTGGCGGACGCGAAGCGTCGTTTGGCTGAGCGCAAGGGTCGCGCGATGCGCGAGGAGGAGAACGACGGTGAGGTGGTGGGTGGTGGATCCAGAGTTGGTGCTCGGCCGTGGCGGGCGTCGTGGTGGCCGGCGCGAGTGGCCGCGGGTCGCGCGGCGCGAGCTTGAGGAGCAGCGCGCTCGCGAGGGGCGGCCGATCCCGCGCGATCGGGAGGATCGGCTGTTCCAGGCGCTCGGCCGGCTTGAGCAGAACAATCGGGTCGACCTGGCCGCGAACGAGGTCTACGAGCACTGGCGGGAGACGGCCCGGGACACTAAGGGCCGCGTGCTGAAGGGCAACAGCAAACCGTTCAGCGCGCCCGAGCTGCCCGACGGCGTGATCAACCTGTCCGATCCGGACTCCAGGGTGATGCGCACGCAGGGCACCCCGCCCCGGCAGGCCTACAACGCGCAGACCGCGGTCAACGAGAACCAGATCATCTTGGCCGCCGAGATCACGATCGACGCGCCCGACCTCGGGCACCTGGAATCGATGCTGGACACGACCCTTCGGCACCTCGACAGGCATGGCGTGGCCGACAGGCCGAAGGTGCTGCTCGGTGACGCCGGCTACTGGCATACCGCGCAGATCCAGTCGATCACCGAGCGGGGGATCGAGGTGCTGATCCCACCCGACGGAACGATGCGCGAGGGCAAACGCCCGGGCTGGGAGCACGGCTTCTACGAGAAGATGCGCCGCAAGCTCAAGACCAAGCGCGGCCGCAAGCTCTACGCGCAACGAAAGATCACCGTCGAGCCGATCTACGGACAGATCAAATACAACCGCCACGTCGACCGGTTCATGCGAAGAGGCAGAGCCGCCGCGCAGTCGGAGTGGCGGCTAGTGGCAGCGACCATCGCGGTAGGGACGGGCCTTTGCTCTTGAGGGCTCGGCCCGCCCCCCGCACAGATCCCAGCGGGCGCTGCTAACGCACTGGGCTCCTGCCTTGGGTTCTGGCGTCGAAGCGATCGTTGGGCCATGGGTGCAGGATCCGGACTCGTGGTAGCCATCGCTCTGCGAGGCGGTACATCCGCTTCCAGGTCAGTCGGGTGCGCTGGCTTCGGCGCCGCAGCGCGCTCAGCCAGTGGCCGATGATCCGGTGGCGGAAGGCGTTGATCGCCTTGCTGTTTTCGGGCACCGCGTAGTAATTGCAGTGCCCGCGCAGGACGCTGGCCAGCCAGCGCCCTTGGTCGGGAATGGGCAGATGCCGTCGTCTGATCAGCTCGGCCTTGACCGCGCCGAGTTTCGCGCGCATCCGTTTCTTGTCGGTAATCCGCTTGAGCTTGAAGCGCCCCGTCTTCGTCTTCCCGCAGACGTGCGTGAAGCCGAGGAACTGGAACGTCTCAGGCTTGCCGAGACCCCGTTCCTTCCGCTGTTGGGCGGCGAACCGCCCGAACCGGATCAGCCGGGTCTTCTCAGCGTTCAGCTCGAGATTGAACTTCGCGAGCCTTTCACGAAGATCCATCCAGAACCGCTCAGCGTCCTCCCGATGCTCGAATCCCACCACGGCGTCGTCGGCGAACCGCACGATGACCACGTCACCGCGGGCATGCCGAGTCCTCCACTGGTGAGCCCATAGGTCGAAGACGTAGTGCAGGTAGACGTTCGCGAGCAGCGGCGAAGCCGATGCCCCTTGTGGAACGCCTTCCAGGCTCTCCGTCCACGCCCCGTCCTCGATGACCCCCGCGGCCATCCATTTCTGGATCAGCCGCAGGACCCGCTTGTCCGCAATCCGATGCTCAAGGAACCTCTCCAGCCATCGATGGTCAAGGCTGGTGAAGAACTCACGGAAATCCGTGTCGAGCACCCAGTTCACTTTCTTCCGCGTGACCCCGGCGGCGAGCGCGTCCAACGCATGATGCGGGGAGCGCCCGGGCCGGAACCCGTACGAGAAGCCGAGAAAGTCCGCCTCGTAAATCGCGTTCAGCACCTCGACGAGCGCCCGCTGGAGGATCTTGTCCTCAAGCGCCGCGACCCCGAGCGGCCGCAGCCGCCCGTCCGCCTTCGGGATGAACACTCTCCTCGACGGCCTCGCCCGGTAGCTCCCGCGATGGACCCGAGCATGTAGATCCCGAAGGTTCGCTTCGAGGTCCTGCCCGTACTCCGTCCACCTCACGCCGTCGACGCCCGGCGCGGCCTTCGGGCGGATCGCCCAATACGCCGCTCGGAGCCGATCAACATCGACGTGGTGCAGGAGCGCCGTGAACCGCACGTCCTTGTCCTTCCGCGCCACTCGGCGCACACGGTCCAGGTCACTGAGCGCGCTGGGTCCGGCACTGGGTCCGGAGCGCGTTTCGCTGGCCGTGTTTCCCTTGGCCGACCCGCTTCCCTCCACCACCTCCGCCGCCCCACCCTGGGCGTTGTTCGGCCGCTTCGCAGGTACTACCGGATCGTCTGACTTCCCACGATCGTGCATCACGGGATTACGGCCTCAGCCTTCCCCGCACGACCCACCCCACCATCAAGACAGGCGGGTGATCGTGGGACCTCCCGGTTCTCGCGCATGGAGATTCCCCGCATGCACAGGTTCTCGGACCCCGCGAGGTCCGTTGACGACTCGCGAAACCGCCGCCAACGATGTTGCCTTCCGCCAGTTGTGAGGGCGTCGGCACCTCGGTCTGACTTGTCTTTTCGGGGCTCAATAGCCCAGCCTGCGCGTACCCCTACCGACGCTTCGCAGCCGCCCTCACAGACGACCACGCACGGCTCGGGGCCACCGTGGATCGCTACTCCTTCGATGTAGAGCTCTCTCATCTCCTTCTCCATGCCGGTTTATCCCGGCGCCGCCACAACCTGCTCAAGCTCCACAGCCACTGGATCGCCGACACCGCCTGAGACGGCGAACCCCTCGACTCACCAGGTGAACGGTTCCGCGCAACACCCCGCCGAGCCCACTTCCCGCTGTTGCCGCATTTTCCGACGGCCTCTCGCCAACCCGATCGCCGGCTTGGAACCGCTCAGGCGATGAAGCGATCGCGATGACCGCTTTCCCGCGCATAGGGAGACTGGAGTCGGAGCTGTCCGGATGCTTGTCCTATCGCGAATGGAGGTTCCGCGCTTGCGGACAGCACCGTCATCGCTTCTCAACGAGTCTCACCCGGACGAGGCGGCGCCCACGTTCATCGAGGAGCCGCGCCGCCAACCCGCCCGTCCGCGAGTTGCGCACTCGCTGGCAGGCGGGTTACGGTGCGGAGAGCTCATACATCACACACAGTGTTTTTGCTGTGGAAAGGACGGGACCGGTGGCTACATACCTGGCATTCCACGAGGTCGATGACGTCGAGCACTGGCTCAGCTCGTCGAAACGGGAGGAGATCTTCGGGCCGATGGGCATCACGGCACGCGCGTTCCATGACCCGGAGGGCTCAAAGCGCGTCGGGTTGATCGTCGAGATTCCGGACATGGCCGCCTTCCAGGAGTTCATGCAGACCGAGGGCGCGGCCGATGCGATGAAGCATGACGGCGTTCACCCCGAGACGATGCTGATCCTGAGCGAGGGGTGACCGACTACAGCGCGCTGGCTCCGGCATGCTGGCCGCGCTAGCCCCCGCGATGGCTGTGGTCCTCCAGGCATTCCTGGACGACCGCAGCCCGCGGATTCTGGGGCGTTTGCGCCCGGACTCGCGGCCCCGAGATCCGCTGCTACCTGCACGACCCCGACGACCACCTGATCGAGATCGGCCAAACGCTCGCGAAAGTCGACCAACAGAACGGGCGGACCCAGACCCAACCTGGCACCACATGGCTGCGTGGACGGACGCGCCGGCCAGAAGACGACGGCCGACGGATCACCGTGTGTTGGACAGATCCAGCGATACTCAAGACCCAAGGCCAGACCAGCGCCGGCCTCCCATTCCTTGAGGCGATCGAGGATGGCGCCCTGCCGCCCGCCCCGATCCAGGATCTCCTCGACTTCCAACTCGTCGACGTGGCCGTCGGACGTGCCTCATTTACCGCCCACCCCGCAGAGCAGCACCTACAACCCAGTTGGCGTCGTCCATGCAGGATTCGCGGCAACGCTCGTGGACAGCGCGATGGGCGCGGCCGAACACAGCACGCCTCCCGCCGGAGCCGGCTACACCACACTGGAGACCAAATTCAACCTCGTCCGTCCGATCTCCCTCGATACGGGACAGATCATCTGCACTGGTCAGCTCGTGCACCGCGGCACCCGAGTCTGCACCGCCGAAGCCCGCCTCACCTCCGCACGCGACCACGAGCTGCTCGCCCACGGCACCTCGACATGCTTGATCATCAGGCACGCGGGCCCTGCTCGATGACCAGCCTCACACCCCCTACTGCTGATGATCCCACCGCCACCGAGAAGCCTCTGAGGAGCCACTGTCCCGACACCGAGAAGGACGGCGCAACGATGAACTACGCGAAAACGAATCTCCGTGATGTCAAGGACTCAGCTACCGAGCACGGACTGTCCGCACACCAGGAAGCTCGGTTCCCGGGCGCTGAGCTGGGCTTCGAGCAAACGGGGATGAACTTCCTTGTCGTCAAGCCCCGACAGCGAGCGGCGTTCGCGCACCGCCACCGTACCGCCGAGGAAAGCTATGTCGTCATCGACGGGACCGGCCGGATCAAGTCGGACGACGAGCTCGTCGAACTGGCGCCGCTCGACGCGGTACGTGTCGGCCCTGGCGTCGCACGGAGCTTCGAGGCGGGGCATTCTGGGCTCCACGTGCTCATCTTCGGTCCGCGCGTCGAATCCGACGCAGACGTGGTCCACGACTTCTGGAGCAACTCGAGCGGCGAGGAGAGCCCCTAATCAACCCGTCAACTAACGGTGGCCATGCGACGTCGACCTGGAGGGCAACATGGCCACGGCTCGAAGGCGCTGCAGCCACCCCTTCGGTGACCGGCCTGACATAGGGACGATCCCGAGGCGACAGGCGGCGTGCGCGACCCGCCTCAAAAGCCGGAGCTGGTGCGGCGCGAACCGACGGCGCACCCCGGCCGCTTGGGCTGCGTGGTGCCGCCCCGCACGGATCCCGCCTGAGCAGTCGCGCCGGGGCTCGCTCTCTACCTCAGGTCAGCTCCGGTGGCGGCCGCCGCCGGGATGAGGGCCGGGCGTTCCGTCGCGGGCGATAGTGGGCGAGGCTCCGCTCGATGCGGTCGCGCTCGCCGGTGGTCAGGAGGTCGAGCAGCAGTCCTCTGAGCAGCGCGAGCTCGAGTGTTGCGGCGGTCGATGCGCGGGGAGCGAGCCAGTCGTGAACGACGCGCTCGAGAAATGGGGCGTACTCCTCAGGTTGACGCAGCGCCAGAGCGTAGGCCTCGAAGAAGCAACGGAAGAAGGGCTCCCGCGCGGGGTCGGCAATCCATTGCCAGGTCTCCCACAGCGGGTCGCTGCCGCCGTCTTCGAGCTGCGCACGCATCGTTCGCAGGCGGTCGCGGACGCCGTTGAGGATCTCGCTCAGCAGTTGCTCCTTGGTCCCGAAGTGGTGCACGAGGGTGTTTGGCTGCACGCCGAGCCCCTTGGCCAACGGGCGCAGCGACAGGTCAGCGATGCCGTGCTCGATGGCGTAGTCGACTGCCGCATCTCGAAGCTCGGCACGGCGTTCGGGGTTGGGGGTTCGAGGCATGTTTGCGTTTCTTGTACGACTGTGCAAAGATTAGCGCCGTGCTGGACGGACCGGAGCTGACATTCGGGTACTTGTTGCCGACGCGGGACGCCATCGCGCTCGGGCAACCGGACGCCCTCCGGATGATCGCGCTAGGGGAGTCTGCGGAACGATTCGGGTTCGACGCGGTATGGGTCGGTGATAGTCCGCTGGCTCGCCCACGTCATGACGCGCTGGCGATGCTCGCGGCGCTCGCGGTCAGGACCGAGCACGTCGCCCTGGGAACCGCGGTGTTGCTACCTGCCTTGCGTTCGGCGTTGCTGCTGGCGCAGGGCGCGGCGACGGTGGACCACCTCGCCAGCGGCCGGCTGATTCTGGGAACGGGTGCCGGATTCCCGTATCCGGAGACCGAGCGCCAGTTCGCAGCCATTGGAGTCCCATACGAGCGACGCGTGGCGCGAATGGTGCAGACGATCGCGGCGATGAGAGCGTTGTGGGCCAGGCCCGGCGAACCGATCAGCTATGACGGATCGCTGGTTCGGCTGGACTCGGTGGCGCTGGAGCCCCCTCCACATCGCGCGGGTGGACCTCCCATCTGGCTGGCGGGGGCCGGCGAAGCGGCCGAGCGCCGAGTGGGGCGGATCGCGGACGGTTGGCTGCCGTATTTTCCGAGTCCTGAGCAGTACCTCCAGGGGTGGCAGCGAGTCCAAGAGTCGGCACACCAAGTGGGACGCTCGCGCGCGCCTGTTCCGGGCTTGTATGTGACTGTCGCTCTTGACGCCTCGGCCGCAGCCGCTCGGCGGCGCCTGCGGCACAACGTCGAGCGCTACTACCGACGGTCGCTCGAAGCGATCGCCGCGATCCAGGCGACGTACGCCGGACCTCCGGAAGGCCTGCGTGAGTGGCTCGCCCCGTATCTGGCCGCGGGTATCAAGCACGTCATCCTCCGCGTCGCTGACGAGAATCCTGTACGCGGTCTCGAAGCGGCGGGCGAGGCTCGCGCCGCTCTGAACGACGATCTCTCCACGGTGGCGAGATGAGCCGCTTCCTGTTGGTTCCCGGCGCCTGGCACGGCGCATGGTGCTGGGAGCGCGTCCTGCCACGATTGACGGAGCGCGGCCACACCGCCCAAGCGATCACGCTGGCCGGCGTCGGTGAGCGCAAAGGCGAGCTCAACCCCGCGCTCGGGCTCGAGGATCACGTCCGCGACGTGGTCGACGCGCTGGATCACCTCAACGCGCGCACGATCCTAGTCGGCCACAGCTACAGCGGCCTCGTAGTCCGCGACGCGGCGCTGCGCAGACCAGAAAAGGTGAGCGAGGTGGTGCTGGTCGAAGGGTGGATCGGGCATCCAGGGAGCAGCCTGCTCGACTTGGCCCCCGACTGGTTCGCTGACGGGATCCGGCAAGCAGCCGGCGAGCGAGGCGACGGCTGGCGGATACCGGTGCCGGACCCCGCGGTCGTCGGAGTCAGCGAACCGAACGACGCCGACTGGCTTCGCCAGCGATTGACTGAGCATCCCTACAAGACGTTCACCGACAGGAGCGCCAGCGGCGACGGGGCTGCTCCACCGATGCGGGCGATCCTGGCCACCCCCGGCCCCGTGCCCTTCGCCGAAATGGCCGCCAGCCTCGAGATCCCCGCCCAGCAGATCGACGGCGGACACGACCTGATGGTGACCTCTCCAGATCCGCTGGCGAGCTGCCTAACCGCAGGAGCGTGACCGGCCGAACGATCCCGGTACGGTTTCCCGCGGCGTTGCCCGTTCGTGTCGCCGATCGGGATCGAGATCAGCGAACATCGTCCTGACACTGTTCGCGGCCACCTCGGGGCGGTGGCCGGTCGCGCTCGTGGCGAAACGCGGGAGCTGACGGAGTACCTGGTCGCACCTGCTTCCCTGAGATCGTGGTACCTCAGGCGACGGCCGACCTGCTTGATGTCGCGGCCACGGCGGCGGCGCGCGCATGCCCGCCCGGGCGCGGGCGGGCATGCGGGCGTGCAGGCGAGGCGAGTGCGTCCCGACAGCTTCGTCCTAGGCCTCGCCGGCGCGCTCGTAGGTTAGGTGGGCGAGTCCGCTCCCGATGGTCTTCGTGTCAATCAGGCGCAGGGCTCGCTTGTCGCTGGTCTCGCCGAACAGACGCTCACCCGCTCCGAGCGCAACCGGGAAGACGGTCAGCCGCAGCTCGTCGACCAGGTCGTGCTCCATCAGCGTGCGCACGAGCGGGCGGCTGGCGTACACGACGATCTCCCCCTTTATCTGCTGCTTCAGCTTCGACACCTCGCTGACTACCTCGCCCCTCAGGACGGTCGCATTGGTCCATTTGGGCTTTTCGAGGGTCGAAGACACGACGTATTTCGGCAGGCTGTTCAGCCTGTCCACCCACTCGCCGCTCTGGGTCGACGACCGTGTGCCGAAGTACTCGTCGCTCCGGCGACCCAACAGCAGCGCCTCGGCGCCTTGTGCCTCGGCGAGCTCGAGCTCAGCCCACGCCTCCCAGTCCTGACCAATGAACTGGACAAACCAGCCGCCGTGCCTGAACCCTTGCTCGCCGCTGGGGTCTTCGACCACGCCATCGAGCGAGACGTTCTCGCTGACCACAATCTTTCCCATCTTGAATCTCCTTGCTTGGCCTTATGGGTGTTGCGCGTGTTGAGGCGTGCGCGGCGAGGGAAAGTGGGCGGCGAATTTCGTGGCGCGCCGACGTCATTACAGTGATGCGGGTGAAAGGAACAGCCGTTGCGGGGCTCCGGGCGTGACGGGCCAGGTGCTCGCGCGTGCCCGCGCTGGGGAGGAGGATGCGTTCCGCGAGCTGACCGACCCCTACCGGCGTGAGCTCCAGGTGCACATCTACCGGATCGTCGGGTCGCTCCACGACGCGGAGGACCTGCTCCAAGAGACTCTTCTCGCCGCTTGGCGTGGCCTTGAGGGCTTCGAAGGCCGCGCGTCGGTCCGTGCCTGGCTGTACCAGATTGCGACCAATCGCGCCCTCGATGCGCTCCGGGCGATCCGACGCCGCCCTGACGACCTGCAGCGAATGACCGAGAGGCCCGAGCCCACCCGCGACGCCGAGGCGATCTGGCTGGAGCCCTTCCCCGACGTCCTGTTGGAGGGGATCCCGGACCAGGCTCCCGGACCGGAGGCGCGCTACGAGACCAAAGAGGCGATCGAGCTGGGATTCATCGTCGGCCTTCAGCATCTATCCCCGCCCCAGCGCGCGGTGCTGGTGCTCCGCGACGTGCTCGGCTACCGCGCGGAGGAGGTCGCCGAAATGCTCGACACCACTGCACAATCGGTCAACAGTCTGCTGCGCCGCGCCCGCGCGGCATTCGAATCGCGGCTGCCGGCGGCTAAACGCGAACGAGCGCCGCTCCCCAACTCCAAACGCGATCGCGACACCGTCGGCCGCTTCGCGGACGCGATCCAAACCGGCGACATCGATGGCGTCGTCGCCCTGCTGACCGACGAGGCGTGGCTGACGATGCCGCCCGAGCCCTACGAATACCAAGGCCCCGCCAGGATCGGCTCGTTCCTACGCGAGCGCACGATCACCCGAGGCGCGCCGCGACTGGTACCGACCCGGGCCAACACCCAACCCGCATTCGGCGCCTACTTCCCGCCCCCCCAGACCGAGATCGCCCGACTGTACGGAATCCTCGTGCTGACCCTCGAGGGCCAGCAAATCTCCGCGATCACCTGGTTTGGCGGCAACAGCTTCCCGCACTTCGGGCTGCCGCGAATACTCCGATAGAAAACGTCCCCGGGCAGACTCCCGTAGCCGCCGCGACGCGACCACGTCCTCGATCGGGCAGGCAGCAGGTACCCCGGACGCCAGCTGGCGGCTCTTATTCGCGGTCCGTGCGATGAGTCGACACGTGAGCGCGGGTCTACCGGCTCGCTCGCGACCAGTTCGTGCGACTTTCAGGCAGACTCCGCTTTGGCGTCAGGACGCGCATGACGGCATCTTGGAGCCGGCGACGAAGTCTCGCAATGCGCGCGGGCATGGGGCCGGCCAGCGACGGATGCCAGCTCCTCCCAGTGGTAGCGGCGACTCGGCTCGAATAGCAGCCACCGTCAACCCATCGAAGGGAGGATTCATGGAGTCCGTGCTTCTGGACGCCGCTGGGCATCGCCGGTCGCCCGCGACGATGCCCGGCTATCACCGAAGCCGTACGCCGCGCAACAAGGGCGAGGAGTACCCAGCCGATCCGCCGACGGTTGAGGAGATCGTCGCCGTCATGCGGGTGGTCGGCGACCGCCCCGACGGTCACCGGCTTCGCGCGCTGATCGTCCTGCTGTAGCGCGCCGGGCTGCGGATCAGCGAGGCGCTCGCGCTTCACGAGAGCGATCTTGACCGCGGCCGCGGCGCCGTGCTCGTTCGGCCGGGCAAGGGCGGCAAGCGGCGCGAGGTCGGAATGGACCGATGGGCATGGGATCAGCTCGAGCCATGGCTTGAAATCCGACGCGAGCTCCCGATCGGCGCGCTGCTCTGTGTGATTCACGGGCCGACTGCCGGCCGACACTGGGAACCGTCGGCCGCGCGCAAGCAGCTACATCACGCGGCCGCTGGAGCGGCCGTCCGCCGGTTTGCGCCACACCAGCTGCCGCTGCGGCACGCGCACGCGGTCGAGATGGCGCATGAGGGCGTTCCGTTGGTCGTGATCCAGCGTCAGCTCGGGCACGCCAACCTCGGGGTCACCAGCGTCTACCTCCAGGACATCGACAGCAGCGAGATCATCAGCACCGTCCACGGACGTCCGTCGCCGACGATTTCCGCCACCGCCGGGCTCAAGATGAGGCGATAGGTCCAACTGCGATCGGGTCGGCTCGGCGTGTTCCGGCCGACCCGACGCCACCCCCGCCTGGCAAGGAGCGGGTCCGGGACTACCGGAGCGCATGCGCCCTGCTTTCGTCTCGGCGCGAGCCCGTGCTGGCCTTGGCCTATGCGGAAGTTGTCGGTCGGCGATACCCTGGCCTCGGCGAGCGAGGTCGCCACCGGTCCGCGGAGAGGGATGTTCCCACCTCGAAATAGTGGTGCCGACTGATCGTGTGTGACGCCCTCTCGAGCCCGAACGCGGACACGGGCCATCGGAGGTGGCCGTCATGCCCCAAGCACCGCGAGAAGTCCATCACAGCCTGCCGGTCGTTGAGCGGGTGGAGTACCACCGTAAGGCCGCGAAAGAGCTGCTCCGCGCTGCGCGCACCGGACAAGCCGACGCCGTCGGCCGCCTCCGGGAAGCCCTCGGACGCTTGCCCGCCGAGCCCCGGCTCGCCGACGCTCAGCGCGCGATTGCGCGGGAGCATGGCCATGCCTCGTGGCCCGCGTTTCGCCGGGACATCGAGCACCAGGCCGGCGAGCCCGAACGCTCGGTCGCTCGTATCGGTCCGGGTACCAACGAGCGCTACGCGCAAGGCGCCGAGAAGCTGCTGCGCGAGCTGGCCTGCGGGGACGAGCAGGCTGGGCGCCGGCTGCGCGCTCACGTCCCGCGTCTCGCCGATCTCAACGACGCCATGCTGCGTCAGCGAGCCACGATCGCCGACGCACGACTGGTGATCGCGCGCGAGTACGGATTCCCAACCTGGAGAGGACTCGTTGAGGGACTCCACGACGAATCGGAGGCGTGGCGTCGAGCACGCCGGCATTCCGAGCCCGTTGCAGCAGCGCTGGACGCGATCCGCGCCGGGGACGCAGCACACCTCAAGCACCTGCTCGACTCATACCCCGAGTTGGTGGGCATCGAGGTCGGCGCCGGCGGCTCGCTCCTCGGCGAGGTAGCGGAACCTGACGTGTTCGGGAGCTCGCTGCGCCATGAGCTCGGCGTCGACCGCGCCTGCATCGATCTGTTGATCGAACGCGGCAGCGACCTGGATGGTCCGCTCAACCTCGCCGCGTGCTTCGACCGACTCGAACTTGTCGAGATTCTGCTGGCCGCTGGCGCCCGGGTGGACACGCGGGGAATCCATGGCGTGACACCGCTTGAGACCGCGGTCTATCACGCCTCCCGCGCGTCGGCTGATGTTCTCGCCGCCGTTGGGCTCGTACCCGACGCGCCGTGGATCGCGGCAGGCGCTGGACGCATCGAGCGGCTCCAACTGTTCCTCGATGGGCACGGTGGACTGATCCCCGAGGCGTACTTGAACCGACCAAACCCGGCCGACATCGGGTGGTTGCACCGTCTGCCGCCGCGCGACGTTCCCCAGGACGTCCTTGACGAAGCACTCGTGCACGCTGCCCAAAACGAACGGCCGGAGGCCGTCTCTTGGCTGCTCGAGCACGGCGCGGATCCGGATGCCGGTCCCTACCAAGGCTGCGGCGCGCTGCACCTTGCTGCCGCCTTTGGGGCGATCAACTCTGTTCGGCTTCTGGTCGCCGCCGGAGCCGACATCGACCGGCGAAACGACTTCAACCGCGACAACGCGCTCGGCTGGGCGCAATATGTCCTGGACCGGGAGCGGCCCAGCGACCCAGGCGTTACGGCAGTCCGGGACTATCTGCGAGACCTCGGCGCGCGCCCGGCTGTGTGGGGCGCGTGAACGCCGCGCGTCGTGGATCGACCCGCCTTCCCCACTACGAGCAGCGCGGGAAAGGGCGACCCGCGCGGCCACCAGCTCGCGTGCTTGAGCGGTGCTTGCCGAGGCCTACCCGCCTGGAAGCGGCGAGGCGGGAGTCCCGGTACTCGCTCCGCCCGCTGGGGCTGTGGATCTGTTGCGCAACGTCGATCAGGTTTCCGTCGGGGTCACGGACGGTAAAGCCGCGCAGACCCACGGATGCGTCGTGAGTTCACCGACGATCTCAGCGCCTGCCGTGCGATACCGCTCGTGAGCGGCGTCGGCGTCATCAACGAACACCGCCAGCCTCGACGGTGAGGGCTGCTCCGCGCGGAACACGTAGATCTCGATCGAGCTCTGATCGGTATGCACTCCGCCGATGCGGTCCTCCCACATCCACGACGGGGTCAGCCCGAACACGTCCCGGTAATACGCGATCGCACGCGCGACGTCGGAGACCTCAAGCACTGGATTCGCGTGGTTCCACTGCGTTGGCGTCGACTCCTCGCTTGGCATTACCTCTCCTTCCAACGACGCCGGGGTCGGGAACCGAGTCTCCCAGATCGATCCGGACCGCAGTCCCATGCCATGCCGGAAAGCGTTCGGTACAGATCGAGCGGGAAACGCCGTCCTCTGGCGCTCCTGGCAAGATCGCGTCCCCTACGGCCCCCGATCGCCACCACGACCTCTAGCGACAACTTCTCGTCGTCAAGGCTGACACAGGACGTCTCATGCCGTCACCTTGTGGCCGGCTGGCGCAGTAAGTCCACGGCTTCCTTTAGCCGGCCGGCCGGGACGAGGACCAGGTCGCCGTCGTAGCTTGCGGCGGTCCAGACGGGGAGCTCGTTGGCTGCGAGCGGCGCGATGATGGCGCTGAGCATGCCGGTCGCGTCGGGGTCGTGGGCGTCATCGCCGTTCCACAGCGCGGCCCACGCGTCCTCGGCCGTGTCGTCGCGCCGCATCGTCGCGCCCCCGTCCGGACCGAGCACGAGCGCGAGTAGATCGGTCTGGAAGGCGATTGTGCGCACGTCGGTCATGCGCGTGAGGATGAAACGGCCGTCGAGTACGCGCAGGTTCTGAGGTCGAGCTGTCGGCATCGAGATCACACGCTGTGGCGCACGCGGTAGCGCAGGTGCATGGTCGCGGGCGCTTGAAGCGCGCGGACCAGCTCGAGCTCGATGTGCTCCGGGGGAAGGTCGTCGAAGAGCCGTCGGCCCTGGCCGAGCAGCACCGGCCGCAACTGGATCTCGATCGCATCGAGCACGCCGGCCTTGAGGGCCTGCTGGGCGGTGTAGGCGCCGTGCATGAAGACGTCGCGGTCACCGGCGGCCGCCTTGGCCTGCTGCACGCAGGCGGCGATGCCGTCGGTGACAAAGTGGACGTTCTCGAAGGGGTTCTCGGCGGGTGGCTGGTGGGTCGGAACGAAGATCGGCACGCCGCGGTGGTGGTCGCCGCCCCAGTAGCCGGCGAAGTCCCCGGTGCGCCTTCCGGTGATCACCGCGCCGCTGGCCAGCCCCTCGTCGAACACGATCTGGCTGTTGCGGTCGCGCGGTCGGTAGGCTCCGACACCGCTCGCGTCGCTGCCGCCGCCTCCGAGCCAGTCCATCAGACGCATGCCGTTGATGCCGGCAGGGTTCTGGGCGTCGTCGTGCGGTCCGGTGATGAACCCATCCAGCGACATCGCCATGGACGCATAGACCTCAGACATTGCTCATCCTCTCTCGTTATAGTGCACCGATCGGTGCACTATAACGACGCCCTGGATCGCACGTTCTTCGCCCTCTCGGATCCGACACGCCGCAGGATCCTCGAGTTGCTCGCGGCGCATCCCGCCACAATCGGTGAGCTGGCGCAACCATTCGGTCTGACCCTCAATGGCGTCAAGAAACACGTGGGGGTCCTCGAGGACGCCGACCTCGTGGTTACCGAGAAGGTGGGAAGGGCTCGCGAATGCCGCCTCGGCCCCGCGCAACTCCACGACGCCGCCCAGTGGATCTCGGCCTACCGGCAGAGTTGGGAGAAGCGCCTCGACCGCTTCGCGGCCTACGCAGAGGAGAACGAGGGATGACCGACGACGTGCTCTATGAGCGTCTCGTCCGCGCACAACGCGAACAGGTCTTCGACGCCTTCACCAGTCCGGGCGGCCAGCTCGCGTTCTACGGACGGGACGACCCAGAATGGATCACGCAATCCGACAGCGAGGTCCGCGTCGGCGGCGTCTGGACGATCCTCTTCGGGCCCGCGCCCGACCAGCTCTACCGCCACCAGCACGTGTTCAAAATCATCGATCGCCCTCGACGCCTCCTCCTCTCGACGACCGAGACGCGCCTGGACGGCTCCACCCTGCGATTCGAGACCGAGTTCGCCTTCGAGGAGCGCGACGGCGGGACACTGATGACGATGATCCAGCGTGGCCTCCCTACCGAGCAGCTGCGCGCCGAGCACGCCCGCGGCGTTTCGAACGCGTTCGATCGGCTCGAGCAACACATCCGCGGCCGAGCTACGCGCCCGGCGCAAACGTAACGCCTTTACAGAAGAGCAGGTCTCCGGTCGCGGCCGTTGTCCGAATCCGAGATTCGCCACCTGAGGGCGCCGCCCGTCGTCCACCCGCCCGTTGTCGAGACGGCCGATCCGGAGTACCGCGTTCTCATAAATGCAGGGAAGGCGCCACCGGCGGGGCAATTGTCAAATGTTGTGGATTTGGCAATGGAGAATGATCAGGCGGCGACCTTCTCGTCCGTCGGTCCGTCGTCGTGGTTGTCGTCGTCTGTGACCCGGATGCCGTCCTTGAACTTCACGCCGTCGAGCACGTCGGCGACGAGGTGGTGGCCGTTGAACCGCCGCCAGCGTTCCTGCGCGGTCGCGAGCAGCTTGTAGGCCATCGCCAGCGCGGCGGTCTTCGAGCCGGCGCCCTTCGTGACCCGTGTGCGCAGCCGGACCGTGGCGAACGCGCTCTCGATCGGGTTGGTGGTCCGTAGGTGCCGCCAGTGCTCGGCGGGATAGTCGTAGAACGCGGTCAGCTGGCCCCAGTCGCGGTCGAGTTTCGCCAGCGCCTTCGGGTACTTGGCGCCGTACTCCTCGCGGAACACCTCGAGCGCGGCTCGGGCGTCCTTGCGGGTCGGCGCCTCGATGATCTCCGACAGCAGCCCCTTCGCGCGAGAGTGCAGACGCTTGGGCAGGCAGTCGATGATGTTCCCGCTGGCGTGAAACCAGCAGCGCTGCTCGCCGGCGCCGGGGTAGACGTCACGGAGCGCGGCCCACGCGCCGAGCGCGCCATCGGCGACGACGAGCTTCGGCTCGTTGAGCCCGCGGCGCTTCATGTCCCGGAACACGCCGGCCCAACTCTCGGTGCTCTCGCGGTAGCCGTCCTCGACCGCGAGCAGCTCCTTCTCGCCGTCCTCACGGACGCCGATCACGATCAGCAGGCACACCTTCGGGTCCTCGCCCAGCCGGACGGAGACGTGGATCCCGTCCAGGTACAGGTAGGCGTAGCGGCTGAACCCCAGGTGCCGCTTGCGGAACCGGTCATGGTGCTCCTCCCACTCCTTGGACATGCGCGCAATCGTCGTCGGCGACAGGCCGGCGGCGTCCTCACCGAGCAGCCCCTCCAGCGCCGGGCGGAAGTCGCCGGTCGACAGGCCGCGCAGGTACAGGATCGGGATCACCTCGCCGACCTTCGGCGACCGACGCGCGTAGGCGGGCAGGATCCGAGAGCTGAACTTCTGCCGCTCCCCGGTCTCCTCATCCACGCGCTTGTCGTTCACGCGTGGTGCCTTGATCGGGATCGTCCCCGAACCGACCGTCACCTTCCGCTCGCGCGCGCGACCGTTGCGGACCACGCGCCGATGGCCGTTCTCGTCAACCTCGTCTGCGTAGCGCTCGACGTACTCGTCCGCTTCAGCTCGCAGCGCCGCGGCGATCATCCGCCGAGCGCCCTCCCGAGCGAGCGCGTCGAGCGAGTCCAGCATCTCCTCGTTGCCCCCACCGCTGGGGAGCGTGACAACATTCGTCATCGGCGTGCCTTCCTGCCGGCTGCAACCGGCTTCGGTCTTCAACTCAAACCGGGAAGGTACGCCGCCTTTCTCCTCATCGCCGTCCACAACATTCGGTTATAGCCCCCACCGGCGCGTGCCGGGCCGATTCCGAGACCTCAAATTTCGAAAGCGGGTCTCCTCTCGCTGCGGCCGCTCAGACCCGCAACGCGCCGGCAGGCGCGTCTCTGAGGTCGCGCCGACGCAGCTCGGCGGCCACGACGCCCGGATCGTGCGCGAGTTGCGCGCGTAGGAGGGCTGCCGGCAACGGCGTCGACAGACACCTCCGGACGTCAAAGATGGCATGAGCAGTAACGGCGTGGCGGCCGGCGCAGGTGGCCGACCCTCCGCGTCGAACGACATTGGTTGAAGGCGCGCGCGGGTTACAGCCGCGCGGCCGGTCATCCGAACACGAAGGGCCGACCGTTGACCCACGCTATGCGATGGGTCGGGCTGACGCTGCGCGCGCGTAGTCGACGCGAGGAGAGATGGGCGTATGACGATCGTGATGGGCCTTGATCAGCATCGGGCGCAGATCACCGCGGAGTGGATCGACACGGCCACGGGCGAGATCGCCCGGGCGCGGGTGGCGCCGGCGCATCGTGAGCCGGTCCGCCGGTTCGTGGCGCGGTTCGAGGATCGAGAGCTTGAGGTGGCGTTGGAGGCGACGACCGGATGGCGGTTCGTGGTCGAGGAGCTGCAGGCGGCGGGAGCGAGGGTGCATCTCGCCGAGCCGGCGGAGACGAGCGCGTTGCGCGGTAACAAGAAGCGACCGAAGACCGACCGCGCGGACGCCAGGCATCTGCGTGAGCTGTTGATGATCGGCAAGCTGCCGGAGTGCTGGATCGCACCCGAGCATCTGCTCGACCTCCGCGCCCGCGTGCGGTTGCGGCACACGCTCGTCGACGATCGCGGCGAGTGGCAGCAGCGGATCCACGCGGTCCTCTACCACCATGGGATCCGACGCCCCGGCCTGGTACTGCTGACCGCGGAGGGCCGCGCCTGGCTCGAGCAGGCGCCGTTGCCTGAGACCGCGCGCGAGCAGATCACCGTCGGGTTGCGGATGATCGACGCGCTCGACGCGCAGCTGCCGGCGCTCGACCGCCAGCTGCGAGCGTACGCGCGTCGCCAGGCCGGCTGCAAGGCGCTGATGGGCCACTACGGGATCGGCGAGCTGACGTCGGTCGCGATCCTCGCGGAGCTCGGCGACTGCCGCCGCTTCACCTCCTCGCGCCACGCCGTCCGGTACGTCGGCCTGGACATCACCGTGTATCAGTCCGATCAGCGCCGCTCGCCCGGGCGCCTGAGCCGCCAAGGACCGCCAACGCTGCGCTGGGCGCTGTATGAGGCTGCCGTGGTCGCCAGCCGCGCGGGCTCGCCCGACCGCGAGTACTACCTCCAGGCGGCCGAGCGGCTCGGGCACAAGCGCGCCTGCCTGTCGATCGCTCGCAAGCTGCTCAAACGCAGCTACCACACGCTCCGAGAACTCGGCGAGGCAGGGCTGCAACCCGCATGACCTTCACCGTGTGCGCCACGCTCCACCTCAACCGATGCACCGCGGCCAGCTCCCGACAACCCGCTGCCGCCACGCCCGGCGTGGACGGCCTGCAAAGACCGAGCGGCCGCACCGCACTTCCCCCAGCGGGAACATCACCCCATCACCATCATGTCGCCGGCCCACCAACGCCAGGGTCGTGGACCAAGATAAGCATGGGCGCCCGCGCGCACACACCCCCCACAAGTAGCGCCAGCACGGCGCCCGTCAAGCGCTTCGCGCTCGGCCCTCCGGGCTGCCCTACGGGTGACAGAGCGCCGCCACTGGCGCTGGATCACAACGAGTGGTCCGGGGCAAGCCCCGAGGACCACGTCGTCAACAACCTCACCCTCGGAGGGCTTGACAAGGACCGACTGCACAGATAAGCGGGGGTCCGGGGGCGGACGGTCGCACGCGTGGCGTTGCAGTAGCGCACGCCGGGCGAACACGCGAACAAGAGCGGGCGTGCCGAGCCGAGCCGGACACGCTTGGATCTGGCCGATACGAACAATGACTGCAATCCAGAAAAGCGCTTGCTCTACCCGTCAGTCGTGGGGAGCCAGCTAACGCTCGCCGCGCTGCTTGCGGCCCATCCGCAGCAAACGACTTACTCGGGAAGGGTTCCCAAGCCCTCCTCCCGGCTGCGCGTCCGTTCGCGAAGGCTCAGCGGTCGCGCCATGCCCTGGTCGCGAGGCGGTTGAGCTGGTCCGCAAGAGCGGTCGAAGTTCTTCATCGCACTTCCCCCTCCTCCGCCCCGCGTTGACCACGTCGAGTTCGGGACGGCGTGCTCGCCACCGAGCGCTACCGGGGCTGCAGCGGAGCCCAGCCGCGGATCGCGGCGATCAGCTCCTCGGGTGCGTCTTCTTGGACGTAGTGCCCGGCGCCCTCGATCAGGACTGTACGGTGGTCGGGGAAGAGCTGTTCCCAGCGGCGGCGTTCGCGCTGACGGAACGCGAGGTCTGCGGTCGGCCAGGTCAGCAGTGCCGGCCCGTCGCGGAGAGTACCAAGCCCGGCCGCGACCCCGGCCAGAAACGGGCGGGCGGCGAGGATCTGCTTCGGGAAGACGGCGACGGGGCGGCGCGACGCGGGTGTGGGAAACGGGCCTCGATAGGCGTCCATTACGGCAGCGGGAAGCGCCCGCCGCCGCACGCCGGCGGGGAGGATCCGCTCGACGAAGAGGTTGCGATGTTGCATGAGCCGGCGGCCGACCGGCCCGCCGAGCAGCCGCGAGAACAGCTGCGTGCCCGGATCGCTTTTCGGCCACGCCCACGTGTTGGCGATCACAAACGCGCGGAACCGGTCCGGGTGACGGGTGGCGACGGCAAAGCCGGTCGGGCCGCCCCAGTCCTGCGCCATCATCGTGACGTCATCAAGGTCAAGTTCGAGCACGAAGCGCTCAAGGATTCCGGCGTGCTCGGCGGCGGTAAAGGTGTACCCCGGCGGCGGTGTGGACAAGCCGAAGCCCGGGAGGTCGACGGCGATGCAGCGCACCCGGTCGCGCAGGCCGCGGATCACGTCCCGATACAAAAACGACCACGTGGGTTTCCGTGCAGCAGCAGTAGCGGCCCGTCGCCCTCGTCAACGTGATGCAAGCGGGCGCCGCCGACTCCGACGTAGCGGCTCGCGAACGGAAACAAGTCCTCGTCAACCCACGCGGGCCGGTCGGCGCTCACCGACAGGAGGTTACGGAGCGCTCTACGGCGCCAGGCGATGCGAAGTGAGCACTCGCCATGGCCTTGCATACCGAATCTCGGAGCTCCTCGAGCGCCTCGAGCGAAGACCACCCGGGGCCGAGGAAAAGGGTCAGCCCGGTCCGAGCGGGCGTCGATCTGCAACACCCGACTGCGCTATCGAGCAGCGCCATACTAGCGATGGACATCCACGAATAAGCGTGCGAAAACGAGCGCGATTGGAAATGAACATCGAGCGCCTAACCGCCATCGATATGTACGGCGCCCGCGGCACATTGCTACGCCGCCGCATCGTCCTCATGGAGTTCGTCGCAGCGGCCGCGATCGGCATCGCAGGCGGCGTCTGGATTCTCGCGGCCACGCACCATCCTACCTGGCGACTGTTCGGCGCTGGCATCCTCGGAATCGGTTTCAACTACCTGCCACTGGCGATCCACGCCGTGCTGCTGTCGCGCGCCGGCGTTCTCGAGCGGCGGCTTGCTGGCGTCAACATCGGCAGCGAGCGTCGCAACGCGAAGACCCAACTGCTTTGGCTCGTCATACCCTTCGCGGTCGCGCTGCTGGTCGTCCTCGAGCAAACGCGCCGATCACTGCGCTGATCAGCCGGATTTCGTCCCTAGGCGGAACCGTGTTCCGCCGTACCGCTGCTGGGGGAACATTGGCTCGTTCCGACGATCGGGGACGCCGCCGATGAGTTGCCCCCCTTGATGGCCTGGTGGGTCCTTCTCTTCGGGCGCTAAGTCTGTGGCACCACGACCGGCGGCGCCGCGACCGGCGCTGCCACGGGTGATTCCGCGATGGTGCGACGGCGGTTGACGATGCGGTCCGAAATCGCCCACGCGGCGAAGATGAGCGAGCCGATGATGCCGGTGAGCGTCACCAGCACGCCAGCGGCGGCGGTGGCGGCGATACCGTGGGCACCGAGGATCAGGACAGTGGCGGCCGGCCCGGTACTCGGGCCGATCGGTAGCTGGCCGACCGTGAACATGACGATCAGCAGGGCCATCGAGTCGAAGATGGAAACGTTTACGCCGATCGCGCGGAGCATCAGCCAGTTGCGCAGCACCTGGGCGCAAACGGCCAGCACCGCGAAGGTGATCAAGCGGCCGCGGCTCTGCATGCGCAGAACGGCGAGCCCCGCTCCGAGCCCGGTCCTGTGACGGTCCGAGACGCGGCGCAGCACGGCGACGAGCCCCGCCATCAGCGCGATGATGAGCGCCGGCACCCACAGCGGGACGCCGAGCGGCGCCACGAGCGTGAACGAGAAAATCGCCACCAGGGCCAACTCGACGGTGATGACCGGCACCTCGGCGGCTACCAGGGCCGGCGCCCGCGGCGTGGTCTCCGGGGCAGCCCGGCGCACCGACGCGATCCGTACCGCCATGCCGACCGATCCATTGACGATGCTCGCGATGCAGCCGAGCGCGGCCGACCGGAATAGTACGCGGCGGCTGACCGTGACGCCGGCGGCCCGCACGCAAATCACCCATGCCTCGGTGCGGGTCAGCAACGCGCCGATCTGCAGCAGAACCGAGAGCGCGACCATGGTGATCGGGGCCGTCCGCAGGGCCGCGCTGAACTGCGCACTGCGCCCGCCGAGTACGTAGGCCAGCAGGGCGGCGACGGCAACGGCTCCGCCGATGCTGACGGCGATCCGGCGGCGCATCGAGGGGACCCGGACGTCACACTCGGCGGCGTCGTCAGGGACGGGGTCCGGCAGGTGCAGCTCGAGGTTCACAGAGCGGCCTTCGCGGTAGCGGTTCTCAGAACGTCGCGGCGACTGAGCGCATTGCGTCAGGCCGTTGCTCCCTAGTAACGACCGTACCAGCCCTGCCTAAAGCGCGTCCTGTGCGGCGCCAGGACGCCTAACGCGCGACCGTGAAGTGCAGCGTGTGCAGGCGCGAGCGCTGTCCGGCGGCGTTCATCGCAGCGGCGTAGGGTCCGTGCGTCAATGAGGTGCGCGCGTTCAGCGCCCGTCGAAGGCGATCGCGTCGGCGCCGGCCTGACCGCCCAGCCGCAGCATGGACGTCACCCCGGACCGCGTGCACACCGACCGGTGCCGCTTGCGTGGCGTCGGCGCGCCGCAGACGCATCCAACTAGACCAGACGCCAACGCCGCCAACCTCGGCGCTAGGCCGAAACCGCGCCGCGATCGCCAGCGCGACATTGGGGTCGCTAGAGCAGCCGCGGCTCCGCAGTCATGGGGCCGCCGGCATCGCCGGTGTTGACGGTGTCCCTCGGCTCGATGAGGAGCACCTCGGTCTCTTCTTGAGCGTCGGGGCAGTGCTCGACGCCGCGCGGGACGACGAAGATCTCGCCGGGGTCGAGCTCGATGTCGCGATCGCGCAAATGGATTGTCAGCCGCCCGCTGATCACCAGAAAGAAGTCATCGGTCTCGTCGTGCTTGTGCCACACGAACGGCCCCTTGACCTTGACGACCTGGAGCTTGTAGTCGTTGAGGAAACCGACGATGCCCGGCTCATAAGGGCTGTCAAGCAGCGCCAGCTTCGCAGCAAGATTGATCTTGTCGTTCATGGCCGAACATTTACAACAGATCTCACGAGGGGCGGCGCCCGCCAGCCGCGAGGGTGCTGCGCCCCGCATCCGCGTCACGACGAACATGCTGCTGCGGCTCTTCCCCGCAGAGGTCGTCTTGCCGGTGTGGTCTTGGGCGTCCGCAGGCCGAGCTCCTAGATCAGCGCGAGCACTCGGGTGTGGAGTCGTGCGTCGGGTCCGCCGCTGTCAGGCGCGTGGGAAGAACTTGGCGACGATCGGGCTCGGCTCGGGCGGCTGCCACGCCTTGTATGCCTCACCACGCGGCTGGGGCCACGCGAGGTCGACGTCGACGCGCGTCCCGGACGTCGCGGCGCCCGCGAGCACCGCGAGCGCAGTGTCGAGCACAAGCTGCTGCGTGCGCCGGTCGTGCGGCGCTCCGAACGGATGACCGAACGGGAACTCAACACCCACGATCCGCGGCGCGAGCAGCCGCGCCGCGATGCTGGGCATCATCGTCACCACCACGGTCGCGATGCCCGCCGCCTCGATCAGACGCGCCAGCACGGGCACGTTCTTACAGCAGTCCGGTCAGACAGGCGCGAGCACGACACCGTCGGCGCCCTCGTCGCGCAGCAGGTCGATGATCCTCGGCGCCGTCTGCGTCCGCCACTCCTCAAGGCCATACTGCTGATAGCCCATCACCGACACGTGGCTCGGCGTCGCCCGCGCAATCCGCCCGTCGCGCGCGACGTCCTCGAGGACGTCCATGGGCAGCGCCACGTTGCGGTCCGCGAGGATGTCAGTGTTGTTGACGTGCAGGTGGCTCATGACCAACTCCGCCTCGGTCAGGTGCGGGATGACCCGGTGGCTCGGATCGCCCCACTCCGGCTCGCGCCGCTCGCGCTCTAGATCGAACGGCGCGTGCTCGCCCGCGAGCGACAGACCCGCCGAGCTCAACAGCGCGATCGACGCATCCCCAAGCCGACGCTCGAACGGCGCCCAGACCGGCTCCGTGTCACCCGGAGCCGGCTCGAGCTGCTCATACATCCCCACAAAGCTGCGCGGCAGAAAGCGGTAGCTGTCGACGAGCACCGCGCGAGCCTACCGGAGCACGGTCCTAGCTACCGCCCGGAGACCTACTCTCATCGCGTGACGAGCCTCCTCTCCGCAACGGACGACGAACGTGCTGAGCGCGGATACCGGAACTATCGCATTCGCACTTTCGGCCCGCCCAGCCCGGCGATTGGATTGGCGACATTTTGATCGTCTGGACCTGATGGCCGGTGCCAAGTCAACGTTTTCGATCGGCCCGTTCGAGACGCTCACCGAACGGGACCGATCGACCTTCGGGGTCCGGACCCGGCGATGACCTGACGATCGTTTCCTGGCTTCTGCAATCACGCGATTGCGGAAGCCTGTCGTTCCACTCGCGGCAGCGACCGCTTGGTGCGTGAATGCTGCGTCGCGCGCCGTCTGCCGCTGCTCTAGCCCTTGACGATGTGCCAGATAGATCCAAACGTCTTTAGCTCATCGCCCGTGGCCATCATCTTGTTGCCGGCCTGGATGTCGGGCGTGAAGTAGTAGAGCGGCTGGCCGTTTAGCGTCAGCTGGAGCATGCCGTGGTTGCGGAATGTCCCGAGCTTGCCGCGGATGCCCGACTGCGCGCGCAAGCCCTTCGCCGACGGGACCGACACCGGCGGCCAGAATGCCCAGCAGTTAGTCGCTGCGCTGCTGGTCTTCTTGCAGATGATGTGGCGCGTGGTCTCGCCCTGGAACGTGTAGACAGCGTATCCGGACGGACCGACCGCGACGGCCTCGTGGACGTCGACGGCGCGGACCCTGAACGCCTTCGTCGGAGTGTTCGTGACGTGCACGTTCTTCGCGACCCGCAGCGTGAACGACTTCGCCACCGCAACGGCCGCGAACGCAGCCAGCGCGAAAGCAGCCAAGGCAGCGACGGCCACTACGGCTGACCGCGACGAGCGACGACCGGGGTCTTGACTCAGAGGACGAGCCATCATGCTCCCTTCGGAGGTTTTGACATTCCTTCCTCCAGACGCGGAGAGCCAGCCAACCCTTCCCAGAAGCCGTGAAGAGTGCCTTTCACGTGGTAGGCATCGCAACGGCAGGCGGCACGGGGCCCGAAGTTGCCTACTCGGACGCACAGGCCAGCGAATCCAATCCGGAGGACTCGGATTTCGTGGAAGAGGAAGACGAGCTCGGCAGGGAATCGCAACTTCGAGCCGTTGCAGGCTGCGACCCTGGCAACGGGGCCACTATCGGTAGGCGGGCCGTTCGCTGCCGGGGTCAGGCGGCGACTGCATCGAGGCGTCGATCAGCTACGAGCCGTTCGATTGTCGGCACGGCCGCTCCTATCCCGGCCCAGTGTGGGTCGACGTCTGCGGCGACGCACCAGGTGTGGTCAGACGGCCACACGAACGCGGGCGTGCCGCCCTGAGAGAGCGCCGGCTAACGCGACGCCCCCCAAAGTGGGGCAGGCACGCCAAACAGCCGGTTGAGGCCCCATCCAGCGGCGGTCAAGAGCAGAACGCCGACCAGCAGGTCCAGGAGCTGAGCCGGACGCGCGAGCAGTCCGGAGGCCACGATGATCGTCGTCGCACCCGCCGGCGGATGCGCCGAGCGCAGCACCCGCAGCACACCGCCAGTCAGCGCAACGGCCAGCGCGACTGCGCCGATCCGTGGGGCGGTCATACCGGTGACGTACACGCTCGGCGAGTTCCAAAGACCGAAGAGCACGAGCGACAGCGCGCCGGCGGCAACACCCACCGTGTGACCGATCATCGTATTCCGAGGTGAGCCGACCTCGGCCATCGGCGTCTCGAAGATCAGGAACGCCGTCGCCCCGAGGCTGGGGAACAGCAATGGCTGCTTGACGATCAGCGCCCACAATCCGCTCAGCGCGATCGCCAGCAGCGAGCAGACGAATGTGTACACGGCGTTCCCGTTGTTGCGCCAACGTTTGTACAGCCAGCGCTTCAGCCCGTACGACCCTGGTACCCCCGCAAGAGAGCCCTGACGCTGGAAGGTCCGGACTCCGGAGTCGGCAAACTCCGCGATGAGGTCGATCTGATCGTCCGGCTCGAGCATCGCGTCGGCATCAGCCTACCCCGTAACACGCCACCGGTTCCAACCAAGCGCCCCGGCCCTTCGTGCCTGAGCCCACGACAACCCGGCGTCAATCGACACCCCTCGGGAGTGTCGGTGACCCGGCGTTGGCGAGTCCGGTCCGATGAACCCCACCCTGCGACCGTAACCGACGACGGCGGAACAGCCGATGGCCGTATACCCCATCCAGCGCGGCGTCATGCCGAGGTCTGGCTCGAGCGCAGCTCGAGTCGAGGCTTGTCTGGTTGGACTGACGCGTGTAGACCGACCCGCACGCGAGCTTCCGGCCTTTGGCCTGCAGGACGCCAGCTGCGCGGAAGACGACTGGCGCCGCTTGCTCAAGTGAGCTGATCGAGTCTGGCTTCTTCTCGTGGAAGGCGTCACGACGGTCGCGCTGGGCCACGCGAATCCGTCCCAGGTGGGCACGAGCATCGCATCGAGTCGATCGTCGGTGGTCGCGATCGGCTGTTCTCGTACCCGCGATCCGGGATGGCTTAAGATTCGCGGCACAGGCGCGTTCTTGGGGCCCTCGGGCGGTTACGATAGGTGTCATGGGGACGCTCGCACGCGCGATTCGCTCGTTGTTCCGTATGTTGTTCTCGGAGCAGGGCTACTACGAGCGCCTCGAAACATGCGAAAGGGCTAGACCGCCCGGGCGGCTGCGTTGGTTCGGATGAGCTGACGAGCGCGCTGACGGTTCGCACAAGCCACATTCAAGCGCTGCGAGTACGGCGTGGCGTGACGTAACCCCGCAGCCTGGCGCAGACGACGCGCCAAGGCGGCACTCAGGCGATTGGTCGTTGTCGCCGAGCACTCGCGGGCCGACGGAGCAAGAGTCTTGGCAGAGCCGGGTTAGAGTCGCTAAGTTCAGCAATCTCGTCGCTGAAAGCGGTCGCGACGGCAGTGCCACTGTTTGGATCACCGACCGGACGAGGAGGACGCTGATGAGCACATGGCACAGGTGCCAGATCGCGTTGGTATTGAATGTCGCCGCGGCTGCGGTGGCGGGCTGCGGCAGTTCGAGCAGCGAGACCAAGACTGCCACGGCGACCACCCGGGCATCTTCGAGCGTGCAGACCAGTTCCAACCCGAGCCAACTGCCTAAATCGACGCCTATCGCCTCGCCGGCTTTCTACAACTTTGCGCTGCAGGTCGCCACCAGCAGTGCCCCCCAACTGAACGCCAGCCAAGCCGAGTTCGCTGCGCACTGCTTCCAGAAAGGGTTCCTGGCGGCCGGGTTCAAGACCGAAGGCGACCTGCAGCAGGGAGTCAATGGCGACAAGGAACATGGCATCACCGTAATGTGCATCGCGAACGCCGAGAGTCACTAGGCGTACAAGCCCGCTGCGAGGCGATGAAAGCTCCGGCCCTCCGCTCCAATCCTGCTCGCCGGATGGCACAGTTCGTTGATGGGCTCTAACAGCAGGGCTAGGAATCGCGAACGGGCCGCGACGACGCCTTCAATATCTGGCTAACCGACGCAGTTCGTCGTCTCGCCGCGATTGATGTTTGCGGTCAGCTACTGCCTGCCCTGCTCGGGCGTGAGGGCGGCGACCAGGTTCTCAGCACCCAACGGCGCGGCAATCACGATTCCAGCGCGTGAACGATCCAGACGTTTGGCTCCCAGTAGCTTCCACGGTTGCGTTGATGGTCGATCTCGACGGGGGCCAGCCCTGCCGGGAACGTGTATTGCCCGTCGCCTGGGAATTTCATTTCGGTCCATTGCTCCCATTCGGTGACTGTCCCGGTGATTCGCATCGAGTGGGGGATCGGCTTCATGATCTGGCCGCCGCGGCGGGTGTGTATCCGGATCCAGGGGTCGAACGGTTCCCCGTTCTCGCGCGTCCAGGTCACGTACTGCTCGACTGGGGTGATCGGATAGCGGTCCTTATGGCTCGGGCGAACGGGCGCGATCAGGTGGGTCAAGCCCGCGTCTCGAGCGAGGTCGGCCATGATGTCGAGCATCCGGTTGGCCAGGCCACCGCCTTGGAATCGGGGTCTGATCTCCGCGGCCAGCGCGCACAACGCTGTCGGGCTGCGACGTGCCTTGTGGGCCTCGAACGCGGCGGCGAGCATCGCGTCGATTCCGTCACCGAGGCCGGCCGGCGTGCCGTCCCAGTCGCACGGGACCGTGTGGCCTTCGGCGATCACCTCCTGCTGCTCGTCGTCATAGAGGACGAACTGGAATCTGGGAACTCGTCGAACAGACGCTCCCAATAGCCGTTGGGATCTTCGCTGTGGAGGTTGTACTCCGGCCATACCTCGCGGGTGATCGCTGCGGTGTCCTTCCACAGCTCAGGGCGCTCTGAATAGCGGATGACCTGCATGCCCATATTGACTCCTCTCCTGACGCCCGATGCAACGCTGGCACGGTCCTCGTCGCCTTCCGCACGGTCCGGCGGAGTATCGCGCCCTTTGGCGTAAGAGAGGGCCCGCCAGGCGGACCCTCTGATCAGCTGTTCGACGGTGCGGCTACGCGACGACCGCTGGGTGGGGGTGTCGGTTGTGGTGCGTCGCGCACGAGTACTCGTCGCGGCGGAGCAGCATCGCGACGAGCATGCAAGCGAGCATACCCGCGTGCTCGGGCACCATCAGGGTGCCCTTTGCAGCGCCTGCCCAGAGCACGACCATCACTGCAAAGGTCGGGATGAGCATCGAGGCGGCCATCTCGATATTCGCCCGCCCGGAGTGTCCGCGGTAGCGCATCCAGGCGACCATCGGCACCGTCATCGTGAGCGCCATCGCGAACACGTTCATCGCCGGAGACAGGCCAGACCAGCTCGTGCCGAACGCGCTGAGCAGCGCACCGGTCGGCGCCATCAGGACGAACATCCCGGCGAACATGACGAAGACCATCTCGGCGTAGTGGCGGAGGAACCGGTAGGTCGAGCGGCGATCATGCCCAATCTGGCCGGTCCTGATGACCGAGTCGTTCGGGTCCGGACGGCGGTGAACGCGGGCCGCAGCGCGCAATCTATGTGCGGTTGCTTGCCGGTGAAGGTCATCAACATGGCTGTGAATAAACAGGCTGTGGGGAGCTGGGCCGAACATGGCGCCTCCTACGAGCGAAGGTGACTGTGCGAGTCATCCTGGACCAGTCGCGCTCTGGCGCCCAGGTCGGATACCCCACGAATCCTGCCAACCGTTGTATCGACCAGACCACCGGCTGCGCGACGGGCCTATCGAGCAACTCGGGACGCTCAGCGAGCGGATGGGCGTTGGTGGCAACGCTGCACGGCCCGGCGGATTCTGATCTGATCGCCGTCATGAACGCGATCATCACCGGTGGAGCCGGTGACATCGGCGGTGCCTGTGTCCGGCAGCTGAGCTCGACGGGGGCGAACGCTCTGATCGTGGACGCCGACCGCGCCGCTGCGGAGCGCTTGGCCTCAGAGATCAATCAGACGACCGGAGCCGAGGCTCTGGTCGAGGTTGCCGACGTGTCGGTGGCGGCCGATGTCAGCCGGTATGTGGAGGCGGCAACGGCCGCCTGGGGCCCGGTGGACGCCGTGGTGCACGCCGCCGGCCTGCCTGGTCCGGCCGCCGAGCTTGCCGAATTCGACGAGCGAGAGTTCG
Source organism: uncultured Solirubrobacterales bacterium (assembly GCA_963796525.1). GTDB lineage: Bacteria > Actinomycetota > Thermoleophilia > Solirubrobacterales > Solirubrobacteraceae > Palsa-465. The sequence continues at coordinate 325,096 of CAWCMD010000019.1, read as the reverse complement.
ATCGTGTGATGGCGGTCAACGCCCGCGGGACATTCCTCGGCCTGAAGTACGCGCTGCCGAAGATGCGGGACGGCGGCGCGATTGTCAACGTCGCGAGCGTGAGCGGCCTCGTCGGCTATCCCATGGTGGCCGCGTACGTCGCCTCAAAGCACGCCGTCATCGGTCTGACCCGGACGGCCGCGTTGGAAGTCGCAGCGCGAGGCATTCGCGTCAACGCGATCTGCCCAGGGCCAATCGAGGGACGCCTAATGTCAGCCGCGGCTGACGGCATGTCAACTGCCCCGGATCAGGATCCCTTCCTTCAGGGCGTACCGCTGGCACGGTACGGCACGCCGCAGGAGGTCGCTGAGACGATCTGTTTCCTTCTCTCCCCGGGCGCCGCCTTCATCTCCGGAGCAACGATCACGATTGACGGCGGTCTGACGGTTTCGCCGAGTTGAGTCTCGCCGCCGCTAGGCGTGTTGGCCGAATTCGTGGGGTATTGGACCTAGGCGCCAAGCGGGGTCCCGGCTGATGATGGACACGTCGTCAACCTCCGCTTGGAAGGAACCCCGTGTCACCTCTCACCTCATCCCGGAACCTCGCGGCCCGCATGGGCAGCTGGAGCGCGAGCCATCGCAAAACGGCAATCTTCGGTTGGCTGGCGTTCGTGATCGCTGCGATCGCGATCGGTAATGCGGTCGGTCAGAGGACGATCGACCAGCACAGCAACAACGTCGGTCAGGCGCACCGCGCCGACCAGATCCTCGCGCACGCCGGATTCGGGCAGTCCGGCCGGCTGACCGAGATCGTGGTGGTCCAGAGCAAGACCTTCAGCATCGCGAACCCGGCGTTCCGCGTCGCGGTCAGCGACGTGACCCGCACGGTTGCATCGTTTCCAGCTGTGCGTGATTTGACCTCCCCGCTCTCCCCCGCAAACCGCGATCAGATCTCGTCGGATGGGCGCACCGGCCTGGTGGAGTGGAACATGACCGGAACACTGAAGGCCGCCGAGCAGCGGATCGACCCGCTGACACAGGCGGTCGCCGCGGTCGCCGGTCGCCATCCCGGCTTGTACATCGGTGAGGCCAGCGCAGTCAGCTCGGACAAGGCGATCAACAACCTGTTCAAGCAGCAGCTCAGTCAAGCCGGAGAGCGCTCGATCCCGTTGACGCTGCTGATCCTTGTACTGCTACTCGGGTCGCTCATGGCGGCTTGGGTGCCGCTGATGGTCGGCCTCCAGTCCGTTGTCGCGACGGTCGGTCTGATCGACATCTTCAGCCACCTGATGCCAATGGACCCGAGCGCTGGCGCAGTCGTGTTGCTCGTCGGCCTCGCAGTCGGCGTCGACTACACGCTGTTCTACCTCCGTCGCGAGCGCGAGGAGCGTGCCGCCGGCCGCGGGCAGCGGGCCGCGCTCGAGGCCGCCGCCGCCACCTCCGGTCGCTCGGTGCTGATCTCAGGCGCCACGGTGATGATCACGATGGCCGGAATGCTGTTCTCAGGCGACAAGACGTTCACCTCGATCTCGATCGCAACGATGATCGTGGTCGCGGTCGCGATGATTGGCTCGCTCACAGTGCTGCCGGCGGTGCTGGCGTGCCTTGGCGATCGGGTCGAGAGAGGACGGATCCCGGTGCTCGGCCGCCATCGCCGGACGGTCGGCGAGGGCCGGATCTGGTCGAAGGTCCTGACCCCAGTCCTAAGGCGCCCAGCGGTCTCGATGACCGTGGCAGCGGCCGCGTTGATCGCGCTGGCGATCCCCGCCCTGCAGATGCACACCGCGCAGAGCGCCACCAGCGCGTTCCCCCGCAGCGCGCCCACGGTCGAGACGCTCGACCGAATCCAGGCCGTGTTCCCGGGCCAGGCCAGCCCGGCCGTGATCGCCGTCAGGACCAATACCGACGCGCCGGCATTCCGGAGCGCGGTGCTGGCTCTCAGGACCGCCGCGGCTGACAGCCCCGGAGGCTACGGGACGATCGGCCTCGACACCAACGCCGCCCACACCGTCGCGCGGATCACGATCCCACTGCCCGGAAGCGGCTCGGACGGAACGTCAACCAAGGCGCTGCTGGCGCTGCGAGACCGGCTGCTACCACGAACCATCCGCGCGATCCTAGGCGCCAGCTACGCCGTCACCGGCCAGACCGCCGCCTCCTACGACTGGAACCAGATGATGAAGAGCACGCTGCCGATCGTGATCGCCTTCGTGCTCTCGTTTGCATTCCTGCTGCTGCTGGCGTCGTTCCGCTCGTTGGTGATCGCCGCCAAGGCCGTCGTTCTGAACCTGTTGTCGGTCGCGGCTGCTTACGGCGTGGTCGTGGCCGTGTTCCAGTACGGCTGGGGCCAGGGACTGTTGGGCTTCCAGTCCAACAGCGCGATCGCCCCATGGCTGCCGACGTTCATGTTCGTGATCCTGTTCGGCCTCTCGATGGACTACCACGTGTTCATCCTCAGCCGCGTACGCGAGGCGTACGACCGCGGACTGAGCACCGAGGACGCCGTCGCCCACGCAATCAAGACGACCGCCGGCACGGTCACCAGCGCCGCGATCGTGATGGTCGGAGTGTTCTTGATCTTCGCCACGCTCCCGATCCTCGACATGAAGGAGATGGGCATCGGCCTCGCCACTGCCGTCCTGATCGACGCGACGATCGTCCGCGGCGTCCTGCTTCCGGCGACGATGAAGCTCCTCGGCGACTGGAACTGGTACCTCCCCAACTGGCTCGAATGGCTACCACGCCTCGAGCACCAAGCTGAGCCGGCGCTCCGGCCGGCTCCACAAGCCGCCTGACAGCGGAGGTGACACAGGGCCCGGGGCGCCAATCGCGTCCCGGGCCCTGACTTACGGGCGCAGCACCGTGGCAGGATTGATGGGGTATTGGTCCTTGGCGCCAAGCGCAGATCAAGGGAATATGTGCCGATGCCGCGAACGCGCCACGTCCTGGTGCTGGCAGTCGAGGACTGCATGTCACTCGACGTCCTCGGCCCGGTCGACGTGTTCCACCACGCCAACAGCGAGGTTCCAAGTGCATACGAGGTAGAGGTCGTCGGACCGACAGCGAACGGCACGGTCCGGATGGAGAACGGCCTGCATCTCGGAGTCGCACCCCTCCCCCAGCCGCCCCCGCGCCACGACACGCTCGTGATCGCGGGCGGATCCGGCGCACGGACCGCCGTCAACGACGAGGCACTCGTCGCCTGGGTCGCAGCCGCCTCCCGGCGAGCGCGCCGCACCGCGTCCGTCTGCACGGGCGCCTACCTGCTCGCCGCCGCCGGCCTGCTCGACAACCGCAGGGCCACCACCCACTGGTCGCACTGCGATGACCTCGCTCGCAGCTACACGCGAGTCCACGTCGACCCCGATCCCGTCTTCATCAACGACGGCCACATCTGGACCTCAGCGGGTATCACCGCCGGCATCGACCTCGCCCTCGCACTGGTCGAGCAGGACCTCGGCCCTCAGGTCGCGCTCTCGGCCGCGCGCGAGCTCGTGGTATTCCTCAAGCGACCCGGCGGCCAGTCCCAATTCTCAACCGCACTGTCAGCCCAACAGGCAGCGCGGCCCGAGCTGCGCGAGCTCCAAGCGTGGATTGCCGGGCACCTCGACGAGGAGCTCACCGTTCCGGCCCTCGCTGAGCGCGCGCTGATGAGCGAGCGCTCATTCGCCCGCGCCTTTCACCGCGAGGTCGGGCAGACACCAGCCAACTACGTCGAGGCGCTGCGCATCGAGCGCGCACGCGACCTCCTCGAGGACGGAGCCCCATCGCTTGAAGCGGTCGCACAGGCGACCGGCTTCGCCAGCGCCGAGGTGCTACGCCGCGCCTTTCACCGCCGCGTCGGCCGAATACCGCGAACGGTTCCATCTCACCGCCTGACTGGCCCCTGAACAGAATGCTCGCCCTGCGCCCAAACTGCGAACTGTGCAACGTCGATCTGCCTCCCGATGCACCGAACGCCCGGATCTGCAGCTACGAATGCACGTTTTGCGCCGACTGCGTCGAGAACGTCCTGCACAACGTCTGCCCCAACTGCGGCGGAGCATTCGTCCAACGCCCGATCCGCCCCCGGCATGCGTGGCGCCCCGGCACGGGCCTCGAGCACGATCCACCTGACACTGCCCGCCGCTCCGTGGGGTATCCGATGGAAGACATCACAGCGCTGACCCAGCGGCTTGGCAACGTGCCGCCCAGCCAAAGATAGCCGGGACCCAGGAATTCGAATGACACGGCGGATCACGCCGCGGTCCGCTCACAATGACGGCTGATCGTGGTGTGGGGCGCTTAGCGGAGCGCCGCCTTCAGCTCCGGCAGACCTGGTCGCCCAGTTCGGTGCGCTGGGCGATCACGTGTCGGCCGTCTCGGTGGGTTGCGATGAGGCCGGCGTCACGCAGCACCGTGATGTGCTGGGAGATCGCGCTCGGGGTGACATCGAGGGCGTGGGCGAGATCGGCGCCGGTTTGCGGTGTCTGGAGCGTGTGGAGGATCGCTGCGCGTGTGGGCCCGATCAGCCGCCTGAGCGCGTCGGGCGCGGGTTCGCGGGTCGGCTCCCACGCGGTCGCGGTGCCGCGCGCGGTGTAGATCAGCGTTGGCTGCCACGGCGGGTCGCTGACGACGTAGATGCCGGGCCACGCGAATACCGAGGGGACGAGCAGCAACCCGCGCTCGTCGAGCGCGACCGGTGCCTCGTAGGCGATCCCCAGGTCAAGCCGGCCGCCCTCGTGCCAGCGCACCGACGGGTGCAGCTCGCTGAACAGCGCTCGCGCGCCGCCTGCTGAGAGGCATCGCGCGCGGTGGGAGATGTCGGCCTGCAACAGCGCACGGATCCGGGGCCAGTGCTCGGCCAGGGCGACGTCAAACCACCGTCGCAGCTGAGCGACGATCGTCTGCAAGCCGCCGGCCGGATCATTCAGCAGTTCCCAGACCACCTGCGGCGGGTCGGATCCGAACAGTTCCGCGACCTCTATGCGAACCCGGTCGGGAGGGGTCGCGGCGACGCGCGCCAGGTCGGCGTCCAGGTCGGGGAGCGGGCTGTCCGGCGGAGGCGAGATAAAGTCGGGCGCGTAGCCGTTGGCGGGCACGAGCGCGCGCAGCAGCCCCAGCTCGAGCCGGGCGGCGCGTCCGGCGACATCGCGATACCACGGCAGGTGCATCGTGTGTCCGGTTGGATCGTCGAGCACGCGCAGACTGGCCACGGTCTCCTGTAGCGCCGAGCACGCGAAGCGAGTCGCGGCGAGTTCATCGGGTCCGAGATCGAGGCGAAGCACTGTTTAGTCCAGGCTTAATCGTATGCGAGGAGCAGGCCATAGCCGGAGCCTGGTGCGATGCGCCGCTATCTCGCGCTCACGCGCTTGGCAAACGGGCCGCAGCTGCTTGCCGGCTCGCTGCTCGCCGCCCCCGGCCAAGCGGCCATCGATCTCGTCATCCTGCTCGCGCTGCATCACGCCACCGGCTCGTTCGGACCCGGCGGCGTCGCCGTCGCAGTGGGCACGATCGCCTTTTCGGTTTCGACGGTCGTCCAGGGGCGGCTGATTGACCGCTGCGGGATCCGCCGGGTGCTCAGGCCGGCGGCGCTTGCGTTGGCGACGGCGACGGCCGCGCTCGCCGCCGCCGTCGCGCTCGACGCCGCGCCGGCGCTGCTGATCGGCCTCAGCGCGGTGCTCGGCCTGAGTCAGCCCGCGACCGGCCCGGCGGCCCGCACCGCCTGGATGACGGCTGCAACCGATGCCGACACCCGGGTCACCGCTTTCAGCTATTGCTCGGTGACCCAGGACGTCGGCTTCGTCGCCGGCCCTGCGCTCTTCGGCCTGCTCGCCACGGTGGGGACACCGCCGATCTCGCTGGCCTGCTGCGGCGCCCTGACCGCCGCGGGCGCGCCTCGCGATCAGCTCGGCCGTCGCGAGGCCGAGCACGGCCGACCGGGTCGTACCCGCGCGCTCCGGAAAGGTGCTGCGTTCGGTCGCGCCGCTGGCGGCGGTGATGGTGGCCGTCGGCGCTGCCCTCGGCGCCGTCGACGTCTCCGCCCCGGCGTTTGCGACCCAGCACGGCCAGCCAGGCCTTGCCGGCGTGCTCGTCGCCGCGTCCTCGTTCGGCAGCCTGCTCGGCGGGCTCGCCTACGGGGCGCGATCGTGGCACGCCCCGGCGACCCACCGGCTGCTCGCCTGCGCCGCCGCTTTCGCGGCAACGCTCGTGCTCCCCGCGCTCGCGATGAGCACCGCAGCGGCCGCCGCCGGCCTACTGATCGCCGGCGTGCCAATGGGCGCGACGCTCACCACCGCCTATCTCCTCGCCGGCGACCTCGTCCCCGAGGACCGCACGACCGTCGGCTTCTCGCTCCTCACGCTCGCGCTCAACGCGGGCGCCGCCGCAGGCTACGCACTCGGCGGCCAGATCGCCGCCCACGGCTCGGCAGCCGACGGCTTCCTGCTCGGCGCCAGCGCAGCAATACTCGCCGCGTTCGGTGCCGCAACCCTCGCCCTCGCACCGCGGCTCATCGCGGACGCGAACCCGCGCGCCTGACCGGCATAACGTCAGGTTAATCGTCTCCGCCGGCGCCGAGTACAACTACTGCTTTCATGACCGCTCGCGGCTGGGGGCGCCGGAGCACGACGCGAACGTCTACTTGGCGGCGAAAGACGCGCGGCAGCGGATGCGAGATCTCCGCTGGCGAAAGCGCGCCGGTGGCGACTTGGTAGGCCGGCGGCTGGAAGAGGTGGACGTTGCGCCGATCAATCGGCGTGACATCCACCCGGGAGCCGTGCGTGGTGCAAGGCCGCCTGGAGGCCGCCGAACCCGCCGCCGACCACGACCGCGTGAGGCCGTCTCTCCTGCCCCGCGTCTATTCGGCGGAAATTCACGTGCATAGAGCGCCGGCCAGTTCGGTCGCGCCTGGCCTGGCGGAGGAGTTCCGCGATGCGGGCTTGGGCGAGCTGACCATGAAGGTCGCAAGCAGACCGATCGGCTTTGACGAAGCAACCACTTCGCGCAAGAACGGCGACGGCGGGCGACGCTTTTGCGCAATGTGGCCGCCTGGACTTTCGCCGTTATGCGGCGGCTAGTTCCCAGGCTTCTGCGAGCTGGTCGGTTTTTGGTGGGTGTGGGTGTTGGGCGGTAGCGACCGTAATTCTGGTTTTGATGATGGTGCGTCTGAGTTTGGTGAGGATGTCTTGGACTGAGGGGTCGCGTTTGGTTCGGTAGCAGGGGTGGCGGGCTCGGCGCTCGGCGATGTCGTTGGTGGTGTGGCCGGCGAGCGCGTACCAGACGATCGCGATCGTGAGGCAGAGGAATGCGAAGGGGACGGTTCGTTGGACGGCGAGTGGGGTGCGGTTCTGTGCCTCGCCGACGCCGACGAGTTGTTTGGCGTCGCGGAAGGTGACCTCGATCGACCAGCGCATCGCGTATAGCTCGAGGATCCGGGCGGGTGCGAGCCGCGGGTCGCTGGTGATCAGTAGCGCCTCGACCTGGTCGGCGGTTTTAGGGTTGCGGATGCACAGCGTCTTGGCTGGCAGACACCCCCAGCTGCGATACCAGAACCCGTCCTGGGAGATCACCTCCGCGGTCGCGGTTTGACCGTTGCGGCGCATCGTGACCTTCTGCCAGCGGGTCTCGGGTCGCCCGCGAGCGTTGATAGAGCCGGCTGCAGCTCGCCCTTTTGCCGGCGCCGGCCGCGGGTGCCCGGGATCCGCGCCGGCGGCGGCCGGTAGAGGCGGATGTCGCGCCTGGCGCGCAGTACCAGCGATACGTTGGGCGGCAGCTGGCTGGGGGACATCTTGCGAGCGGCATAGGCGCCATCGCCGAGCACGATCACTCGCCGGTCCGGATAACGGCCCGCGATCAGCACCGAGAGCTCCCGCGCGAGCTGCACCTGGGTGGGGCCCTGGCCAGGGCGCCAGAGCCTGAAGAGCACCGGCAGGCACACCGGCCGCGCCAAGAACGAGAGCTTCACGACCACGCCAGCGACGACCCACGGGTTACCGACCCCGGTGATCTGCCCCGCACTGACCGACCCGCCGTCATACATCCGGCAGCACCCGAACACCTTCGGGCCATAGCGGCGCATCAGCGTGTCGTCGACCGCGACCACGATCGGCTCCCCGCCAGCCACAAGCCGCTCGACGATCAGATCCAAAGCGATCATTCCTAGCCGGTCAGGGCACCACCGAGCACGGGAGAAGAACCGGTGCGCCCGGCAGTGATGCCACTCCCCCGCCAGACCAGCCGCGGACAGCATCCCGGTCACCGTCCGCTCCCGCACCCGCGTGAGCAGACCCACCGCAAGCCCGCAAAACGTCTCAAACGTCGGCGCCGTGAAACACGACCCAAACAGGGAAAGCAACCCCGCAAGCGAACTGGGAACATCGCAAGGCATCGGCGGCGACCTCCACCGTTAGGACTTGACACCCAACGATTCGGAGCAACCGCCGGTGCTCCTTTCTTATGTCCACCTCACCGCCCTAAAAAGGCGAAAGTCCAGGCCGCTCGGGCAACCACATCGCGCAAGAACGGCGACGGCGGGCGACGCTTTTGCGCAACGTGGCTGCTCCGGCACAGCCCACTGCGTGAGAAGCAGCTGAGGCTGCGTTCGCTCGCCCGTGCAGCACCCGGTCGAGCACGTACGGGTGGGTTCGGCATGTGTGGCCAGGGCGTGGGTTCGGTGACGGTTTGTAACGCTCGCGAGTTTCGCGGGACTGCTGTGCAAACGTCAGTGGCACGCAGCGTGCCGGCTCCCGCAACTGAGGTTTCAACGACTCCGCGCATGTGACTTCACGAGATGCCGTGGTCGGGCTCACGCGAGAGCAACCGCTACGACAAGAGGAAACCATGAACAAGCTCGTGTTCGGACGACGCCTGGCCGCCACCGGTGCCGTCGCGGTCGCAGTCGCCGGAGGCGGGACGGCCGCCGCCCTCGCCACCAGCGCAAGGCTCCTCCAGCGTCTATGAAGGGTGCCTGAACCATAGGCTCGGCGTCCTGTACGACGTCCATCTCAACCCGACTTTCCCGCCGCGCTACCAGCGCGGCGACAGCGCGGTCACGTGGAACCAGACGGACCCGGCGGGCGCTGCCGCGCCCGCCGGACCGAAGGGGGACACCGGTCCGGCTGGTCCCGCCGGCGGTGGCCCACAGGGCCCCAAGGGCGACACCGGCCCTGCTGGTCCGGCGGAGTGGTCCCGGATAACTTCAACGACGACACATCGTCGGTGAGGGCCCGGCCTTCGGCGCCAACAACGACTGCCAGTTCGAAGGCAGCGCGCCGTCTGGCTGGATCGCGACGGCGACGGCGGCATCCGCCCGCACGAGCGACGCTACGCTTCGCGTCTTTGCGGTCTGCGCATCCCGGTGACGAGGACGCCCTACGCGAGCGTCCCCCTGCCAGATCCGTCGGTGGCCCTCGGCCATGAGCGCGCCCTCGTCGCGGAGAAATGGCCCATTCATCCGCCGCATCCATCGTCTGCGCACGACTGCCACAGTCACCGAGCTTCGGCTTCGATTCGGCAACCGGCAGTCTCACAGGCCGCGGCTGTTGCGATCCAGCTGAAAGGCCGAAGCTCGAAAACGCCGTGCGAACGGTCCCCGGGTGCAGCCCTCCAGCGTGCACCACACGCCCCGAATTGCCCGCTAACAAAGGGAAGAGCTGCTGGTGACGGGTTCTAGTCGCTCAACGCCACGTCGGCGTCTGCGTCCGTCCAGTGCCGGTTGGCGAGGATCGACATGGCGAGGACGAGGGAGACCGCGACGAGTGCGCCCAGCGCGGCGACCCAGTTGAGGCCCGTGCTGTGGTGGACGTGATTGGCGAGGGCGACGAACGCGATCGGTATGCCAATGGACAGCATGAGCAACGTCGCGCGCAGGATCTCGCGCTTGCTGTGCCCACGGTCCTGACGTTGTTTGGCGGCGGCGATAGCCGCTTTCGCACTGTCGGCCTCACCATCGTAGAACAGGAGTGCTCGGCGTCCGAGTTGGCGGGCGTGGGTCTCGCATCCCCACGCCATGGCGATCATGAACGTGACGGGGAAGACCCATGTGGTCACCCAGATCGCCGCTCCGAACACGAACCCGAGCGAGGCCTTCAGCCAGGGGTGGGCTGTTTTGTCGCGCTCGTCGGATGGAGCCGAGAGGAACCCGCCGAAGATCAGCAGCACGGTAATGCTGTGCACCCAGGTCCGGACCGAACGTCGTTCGACCGGCTTGTCCGGCAGCGGACTGTCAAGCACCTGCTCCAAGGCCGCCCGAGCCGCCTCTGCGGTTGGGTGCACGCCGCGGAGCGTCAGCACCTCTGCCGATGTCTCCAGCTCGCGGGGGTCGCGCCCGTAAAGGGCCGCCGTGCGCAGGACCATGCGCCCCTCCTCGCGCAGGTAAGACAGGTACCCGGGGATCAGTGCGATCAGGAACGGCGTCCCAGCGATGGCGCCGTCAATCCGTGCCACCTGGGCGGTCTGCGCCCGGAGCTCCTCGGCGATGACGGCGGATGGGACCTCGGGGCGCGCCTCGCGAACGCGATGCGCCCGTCTCAGCGACGGATCGCCAAGGTTGCGGGCGCCATACAGGGTGAGCCGTTCGGCGACGTGTTCCGGGTCGCGGTAGGCGATCCTTCCTAGCCGGCGCCAGTCCGACAGCGTCTGGCCGATCCGCCCTCTGATCGACCGCGGTGGCTCTACCTCGTCCGGTGAGGGCTCGGGAGCAACGGCCTCAGCGGCCATTGCGCCAGCCTCAGGCCGGGGCGCGGGGTGCGGTGCGCGGTCAGGCTCCATCGAAGAGGATGTGCGCCTTTTCCGCCTGGTGCTCATCGTTGGTGATCGCTCCGCGGCCTCGGAGCACGGCTAATCGCTCGAGTGACTCGCCTCGCCGAGTATCGCCGCGAATCCCGCTGCGCTCATGCCGTGCCGGCGGCGCGTGGAGTCGGGCCAATCAATGCTCCGATGATCCAGAGGATCGGGAAGATGAATCCAATCCAGAACATCCAGTAGTGGCCTTTGCGGAATGTCGAGAGGCCGAAGTACACCCAGCACGCCACATAGACAATTGCCAACAAGATCCAGAGGAACGTCATCCAATCAACCACCTTCGAGATATGCACAAGTGCCACGGCATCCGGCCGCAGCTAGGTGTTCCGTGCGTTCGTGCTACCGAGGCTCCCATTGGCACGAGCGGCCCGCAACGGTCAAAACCTGAGGTTTGTTTCAGTAGTTCGCCGCACAGGGGTCTGCAGGCGCTCCGGCTCTTGAGGCTCGGATCCGCGCTGCGCCGAGAGGTCTCTTCACATGCCTCCACCCAGGCGGTTGCGGTCAGGTTGTGCTCGCTGCCTCGCTCGGATGCGATGCTGCGGTAAGGGTCGCGCTCATCTTGATCGCCCGGACCGCCCCGGTCGCCCCGGCCTGCAGGGTGGCTCCCAGCGCGACGAGGACGACGCCGATGATGACGATGATCACGCCGCTCGATCCGAGCATCAGCATGCCGATACGGCCGAACACGTAGGGCGGCGTACACACAGCCGCGCTCAGCGCGCCGCCGACCGCCGTGGCCGCCAGCTTGTCGCGCTTTGATTGCTTCGGCGGCTTCGCGCCGATCAGGCGGGACGGGACCGCCACGTAGCACACCATCATCACGCCGACGACGATCCCCAGGCAGATCGTGAACCACGGCCTCCCCCAGCGCGTGACGATCAACGTCGAGAAGGCAAGCATTGCCCCGATGACGGAGCCCCAGGCCACGATCGTCGTGAGGTGGCTCCGCGCCTGGGCGACGGCCGGCCGGACCTCAGGACGGCCGGGTCGCGAGACCGCGAAGGCAAACACGGCGTTGAGGAAGAAGCTCGCGACGGTGATCGCGATGACCAGCAGGATCGGCGGGATCAGAATCGGGCCACGGACCACGTTGAACGACTTCCCGTGCAGCACGTGCACCTTTAGGTCGAACATCGCTACCCAGATCCACATCGCCGGCAGGATCTCAACGAGCGCGAGTCGCCAGTTAGTCACAATCAACCTGAGACCGTTGAACAGCATCACAAACGCGCCCACGGCGAACGCGAGCGGAGCGAATACGCGCCGTGACTCGCTCAAGCGAAGAATTGCCTCCTTGATCCTGGCCTCATCGTTGTCCTGGATCGCTCGCACCAGCGTCCCAATGCGCTCCGAGAGGGACGCGAACCACCGCTCGCTTCTCCGGCTCGAGGAGTCGACAGCAGGTGCTGGAGGATCGGTGCCGCCAGCCCGGCTGGGGGCGTGCGGCTCCTCTGCATTGCGTCCGGGCCAGCTCGCGGCGGCTTGGTCGTCGTGAGACTGGGCACCGAGGGGCGCGTTAGGCGGGCCGCGCCTGCTCAGCCGGGCAGACATGCGTCGCACCCCGCATCCTTACGGGGCTCGCAGGCGCTCATCGCGTCCCCGCGCCCCAGTGGCTCCGGCTGCAGACTGGCATCGTGATTCCAGGCTCCCACCGGCCTCGGCAACTCACATCCGTAAGGCATCGGGATACGTCGGCGGACAAATACCGATCCGCCGGCTGAGCGAGACGGCGCCGTTCGGCGAGTGCGATGGCGAGATTCCTGCCTCGGCCCTCGGCCCGCGGTGGGGCTTTCGGCGCGTAGGTTCGGCTTGGTAGTTGAAGGCAATGCGATCAGGGGCCAGCGCGGATGCGCGTCTGTTTGAGCTTTGGAACGATCAGGTGTGCTTGTGAGAACCCGCGGCCGCTTTACGAACAGGAGGCATTGCCATGGCTCACGTGAAGGAGGCTTCAAGGAGATGGATGTACCGAGGCAGGCGCCGGAACCATCTCGCCAAGCTTCTCAACCGCGTGGATGCTACAGCCGCCGCGGCAGGCATCGGACCGAAGCGGCTGGTCAGGCTCGAGGTCCGGGGGCGTCGCACCGGCCGCCGCCTGTCGTTCCCTGTTGTAGTTGCCGAATGCGAGGGCCAGCGCTATCTCGTGGCGATGCTCGGTAACGAAGCAAACTGGGTCCGTAACGTCCGCGCGGCCGGCGGCCAAGCAGTGCTGAGGCATGGTCATCGCGAGAATGTCGTTCTCGACGAGATCGATCCGAGCGTACGTGCCCCGATCTTGCGACGTTACCTCGACGCGGCTCCCGGTGCACGGGCTCACTTCCCGGTTGGTCGGCACGCTCCACTGGAAGAGTTCGAGCAGATCGCCGACCAATACCCCGTGTTCAAGATTTGCCCCAAGTAGGTCGTACAGTGAACGAACCTGGTCGTGCCCCGTTCGCGGGTGCCAACAAGTGGCGGGCCAGGCCTGTGCGGCGCAACCTCCTCCGGGCCTCCCGGCAGCGGTAGTAAAACCGGCATGGTTCCATCCCGCCCGGTGCGCGACCGCCCGCGGGAGGGACGCGAGCGGTTCGCGTACCGGCATTGTGGATTGCCTAGGGCCTCAGGGTTACCGTGCGGGTGGCTTGTTGTGCCTTGCCGTGCGGTGGGGTCACCCGGACGATCACCTTGACGGACAGGACGTGATGCTTGTTGAGCGCTCGGCGTCCTTTGGCGTTCAGTTGCACGGTGATTCCCACGCGACCACTCACATGGGTACGGACCAGCCGGCCGAGAAGCACGAGCTTTGGTGTCTTGCCGCCCGGCTTGGCTGCCGTCATCTGGGCCGCGAGGCCGTACACCTCGACCTGGACGCGGGAGTTGTGTTTGATCACGTTCATCCGCATCGATACGTGCGGACCGGACTGGACTTGCGGGACGATCAGCCCAGTGACCACCGCTGACTTGGGAGCGACCGGCGGCGGATCAGCGAGCCAGTGCTCGTACAGGCGCTCGTCCGACAGCGCCTTTGAGAAGTACGCGATCTCGTCGATCTGGCCGCGGAACCACGGAGTGTTGGTGTGCACCTGGTCGCCGTAGCCGACGTAGAAGGTCCCGCTTCCGGAGGGCGCGTCGACCTGTTGCAGCCAAGCGAACTTAGGTCCGCCGACGACCATCTCGTCCGGAGTGTCTGGTCTGCCTGCTGAGGATGCGCGCTCGTAAAGGCGCAGATGCGAGCCGTCGAACGTCCCCGCGACGTACGTCCACACGCCTGGTGTCGGCGCCGGCCCCGTGACTTCGACCTCGCCCTGACGGAAGACCAGTCGCCCGTTGCGGATGAACAGCGCGCCGGCACCGCCGTGCTGGAGGATCATCATGTCGCCGCTGTCCGCCGGGTTGACCCATCCCTCGAGCGTGTATGCGAACTGGGGAGCTGCGATGTTGTTGGCGTAGCCGTAGCCGCCGGCGCCGAGGAACTCGCGGGTGTTGTTCTTGTCACCGGTGACCCCGGGTCCGCCCTGGCGCTGGTCGTTCTTGTACTGGCCGTCGCGGTTAGTGGCGCTCGAGTCGGCCATCACGGTCGAATCGGCCGCGTCTCCAAGGCGGTAGTAGGCGATCGGCGAGTCGGTGTTGATGATGTCCGCGTACGGCTTGACGTAGTAGTGGATCGTCATCTCCCGATAGTTCTTCGGGATGCTCTTGTCGAGGAGCGCGGCAGCCACCTCACTGTCGAGCGCGTTGAGCAAAACCGTGTGCTGTCCAGGGGCGCTGCTGAACACCGGAGGTGCCGCAAAGCAGAGATCCTCCGTACCGATGAGCTCGTCGGGATCGCTGCAGTGCACCGAGATGAACGTCGGGTTCTTGGGCGAGTCGGGCGAGTACAGCCCGCCGTCGACGATGTTCGAGGAGGAGAAGGTCGGAACCGTGGTGTCGAGAGCCCTCGGCTGCCCTGCTCCGGGCGGAATCGAGACCGGCAGCAACGCGGGCCATGCGGCCATCGGCTGCTCGTAGGTCGCGGTCTCCCACTCATCGGAAATCGCATCGGGATCGGCAATCGCCTTGTCGTAGTAGGCGACCTCCGAGATCGAGCCGTGGAACAGCGGCAGGGTGTTGACCCTCCCGACATACACGGTCGAGGTGCTGGGACCGAGCCCGGTGACGCCGGTCACCGATGCGTCCGGCTTCCCGTACTGCGCCAAGTAGTCCGGTTTGCCGTTCTGATCGGTCCCGTTTACGTAGAGCTTCGCCGTCGTCCCGTCCCAGGTCGCGGTCAGGAAGTACCAGCCGTGGTTCGAGCCGTAGTCGCTTACCGGTTTGGAGGAGGTGACCACCGGAGACTGGAAGTTCGAGCTCGGATTGAAGATGAAGTGGCCGTCCCTGATCCCCAGCATGCCCCCGCTGCCGTGCTGGAAGATCCCCATGTCGGAGGTGTTGTCTGGTTTGACCCACGCCTGGATCGTGTAGGCCTGGTATGGCAACGCGAAGTTGTCGGCCGAGGTGTAGGCGTCGATGCCGTTGAAGTACGCCGCGCCGACGTTCGGGTCGTCGATCAGGTTGCCTCCCCGCTTGAGCCCGGCGACAAGGTTTATGTCATCGCCATTGCAACCGCCGGTCACCCGTGACGCCACGCCGCAATTCGGTGCCCCGTCCCGACCGAGCGCGATGTGGCCCATGTAGGTGCCGTTGTGGCCACTGGTGAGGTCCGCCATCGTCGGGGACCCGAGCTTGTCGTTCAGCCGCCAATACGCAATCGGGCCTTGGGCCGTGACCAGGTCACGGTAGACCGGCGGATCGACCGCGTACGCGGCGGCCTCGATCCCGAAGCCCATCTGCGCCGGATCAAGGCTGTCCAGGTCGAAGGCAGCGACCAGAACTATGTGGTTGCCGAGCGTGTCGGTCGGCACGTTTTCCCCGGGGAAAAGCACGAGGCGCTTCAGTGCGTCGGGCATGGCTGCCCTGGCCTCGTCCTCTGTCAGCCCGCTTGAATTTGCGTGCTCGGGGTCACTTGGCTGTATCAACGCCTGCAGAGTGCTCCCCAGACTCGCCAGCGGGTTTTGGCCGTTGGGCTGGGTTATGTCCGCGAACCCGATGCCGATGCCGGGTACCGGTAGACACAAAGTCCGGCAGAACCAAGCGGCGGTTGTCCCGCCGTTGAGCCCAGTCGGATCAAACTTCTTGGCGTCAAGTGTGTAGCGCGTCCCGTTCCCGGGGTTGATGATGGTGATGCTCGGGCCCGATGTCACGCCGTCTTTCGGTGCCAGACCGATGTGCAGAAGCGTGGTCGCCCCGGCCGAGGGCGCGGCTGCCAGCGCCACGGCGCCCATTCGAGAGGATGGCGACTAGCAACACCCACAACAGCGAAACGCGGGATCGCAACAGCGTCAGTAGAGGGAATTTCCGTGCCATATCGGCCTCCTTGACTCTGCCGGCGGGCTACGTGCCCGCAGTAATCCACAGCGATCATCGCTCACAAACCCGTACCTGTCATCCGGCCGAACAGGCCGACCTACTGCCAATTTGTACGTCCTGCGGCTCGGTAGCTACTACGGGTTCGTCGTGAGCGCCGGTCAGCTGACCTTGACCGGGATGTGCATGGATTGGTGCAGGAAGGTCGAGCGGGCTGAGTGCAGCGGGGCCTGGTCCAGGAACGCAGCCGCCGAACCGTCACACGGATCCTCGACCCGGCCGCCGCGCTGATCGACGAATCAGGCGTCGACGCCGCCACCACCCGAGCAATCGCCGTGCTCGCCGACCGGATGCGCAACACAGTCGTCAGCGCCGGACTCGTCCCCCGCCGACACCGATTCTCTCGTATTCCTCGTAACGGTCGAGCTCGGCGATCGCATCCTCGACCTGGCGTTCCGCGACCGCGACGAGCCCGAACTCGCGATCATCGAACTCGCGATCATCGAACCCGCGATCATCGAACTCGGCCGCACCGCCCTCGACGCCTACCTCGACCGCGTGTTCCCTGCCGCGTCAAAGAGACCGCAGTGAAGGAAGCTTGGATCGAGGTTCTTGGAAGGATCACGGGGCCACTCGAGTCGAGTGTGTTAGATGGCAACGCGAATCGAGGTCCCACGAGGTCGGCGCATGCAGAGGTCTGGCAAGGTGAGGCGCGTGCGAGACGCCCAAGCATTCTGGCTACGAGCGCCTGGCGCCGGGGAGCTCCGGTCGATGACGCTGCCCGAGCCGCAGCGGGACGAGGTGTTGGTGCGCACCGTGTGCTCTGGCGTCAGCCGCGGGACGGAGACATTGGTATTCCGAGGTGGCGTGCCGCCGGACCAATACGCTGCGATGCGGGCGCCGTTTCAGGAGGGAGACTTCCCGGGGCCGGTCAAGTACGGCTACCTCAACGTCGGCGCGGTCGAGCAGGGACCGGTCGAGCTCTGTGGCCGCACCGTGTTTTGCCTGTACCCGCACCAGAGCGCCTACGTGGTGCCGGCACACGCGGTGACTGTCGTGCCCGAAGGCGTGCCGCCGAGACGAGCTGTTCTCGCCGGCACGGTTGAGACCGCCGTAAACGCACTTTGGGACGCGGCACCGCTGCTCGGGGACAAGGTCGCGGTGGTGGGTGCAGGCATGGTGGGCTGCTGCGTGGCACGCCTGCTGAGCCGCTTCCCAAGCGTGCAGGTCACGCTCGTCGACGTCGATCCCGGCCGCGCCGGCGTCGCAGCGAGGCTCGGCGTTGAGTTCGCGTCGCCGGCCGACGCCACCGACGGTCGCGATCTTGTCGTGCACGCCAGTGCGACTTCTGCGGGGCTCCAGCGCTCGCTCGAATTGCTCGCGCCCGAGGGCACGGTGATCGATCTGAGCTGGTACGGCGATAGCGAGGTGACGCTCTCTCTGGGTGGGGCGTTTCACTCCGGTCGGCTTGGCATCCGCGCGAGCCAGGTCGGCACCCTCTCCCCCGCCCGGCGCGGACGCCGCACGACCGCGGAGCGGCTGGCACTCGCGCTCGACCTATTGCACGACCCTGCATTCGACGCTGTCATTACCGGGCAGTCACGCTTCAGCGAGCTGCCTGACGTGATGGCCCGACTCGCGGCGGGGAAGCTTCCGGCGCTCTGCCACACGATCACCTACGAGGGAGACCACTAGCGCGTGTTCAGCGTGACAGTCCGCGATCACATGATGATCGCCCACAGTTTTCACGGTGAGGTGTTCGGAGAAGCGCAGCGCCTGCATGGAGCTACGTATGTCGTCGACGCCACCTTCCGGCGAGCTGCGCTCGACGCCGACAACATCGTTGTCGATATCGGCCGTGCGACTGAGGAGTTGCATGCGGTGCTCGCCGAGCTCACGTATCGCAACCTGGACGACGAGCCCGCGTTCGCCGGCGTGAACACATCGACCGAAGCGCTCGCCCGGGTGATCGCCGATCGACTCGCCGACCGCGTCTACGCCGGGGCGTTGGGAGACGGCGCGCGGGAGCTCGCGGGGCTGGTCGTCACGCTGCACGAGTCGCACGTCGCCTGGGCCAGCTACGAGCGGCCGATATGAGGGCGGTGCATTTCGTCGTCCCCGATGGCAACGATGACCCCAGCCGGCCGAGCGGCGGCAACACCTACGACCGTCACGTGTGCCGAGAGCTGGGCTCGATCGGCTGGTCGGTTCACGAGCACCCCGTCGCGGGCTTCTGGACGACTCCCGGTGCTGCATCTCTCGCCGCCCTCCAAGACACCGTCCAGCTGATTCCCGATGACGCCATCGTGCTGCTGGACGGGCTGATCGCCTCGCCTGCGCCCGACGTCCTCGTGCCGCAGGCCGGGCGGCTGCGCATGGTCGTGCTCGTGCACATGCCGTTCGGTCACCGCCGGCCAGATGAGGAGGTTCGGCGGCGCGAACGCGCGGTCCTGTCAGCGGCGGCGGCCGTCGTCACGACGAGCGCGTGGGCCAAGCGTCGGCTCATCGGGCTCTACGAGTTACCCGCTAACCGGGTGCACGTTGCAGAGCCTGGCGTCGACGTCGCCGAACTGGCGAGCGGTACGGCGGCCGGTGGAGCGCTGCTCTGCGTTGCCGCGGTGACCTTCGAGAAGGGCCACGATCTGCTGCTCGATGCGCTGCACGCGATTTCGGACCTACCGTGGCACTGCGCGTGCGTGGGTAGCCTGGAACGCGACCCGGCATTCGTCGAAACCCTCTGTCACCGCTCGCTTGACGGCGGGCTGGGCGAGCGCCTGTCATTCCTTGGGCCGCGGCGCGGGGCGGATCTCGACGGTGATTACCGTTCCGCGGATCTGCTGGTGCTCGCTTCCCGCGCGGAGACGTTCGGGATGGTCGTCACCGAGGCTCTGGCGCACGGCGTTCCGGTGATCGCAGCCGACGTCGGCGGCGTGGCGGAGGCTCTCGGCGAGGGCTGCGACGGAATCCGCCCCGGACTGCTGGTGGCGCCCGAGGACCCGGCGGCACTCGGTGCCGCACTCCGGGCATGGCTCGTCGACACCGGCCTTAGAGCGCGGTTGCGCCGTGCCGCCCAACAGCGGCGCGAGTCGCTTTTGCCCTGGTCGACTACCGCAGCCGTCGTTTCCGGGGTCCTCGCCACGGCGGCACGATGACCGCCGAGACCACGCGCGTCAGCCCGACTTGGCTTGCTCTCCGCGAGCCGGCGGATGCCGCGGCGCGGGCGCGCGACCTCGTGGAGCGTGTCCAACAAACGCTTCCGGAGAGAGGCCGCAGGGTGATCCACGACCTCGGCTGCGGCACCGGCGCGATGGGCCGGTGGCTCGCGCCGTTGCTCACCGGTCCGCAGCACTGGGTCGCGCACGACCGGGACCGAGAGCTGCTGGCGCTCGCCGCCTCAGGTCTTCCTGGCGCGGCCGCCGATGGCGCCCCCGTCACGGTCGAGGCGAGGCACACGGATCTTGCGATGCTGGATGCTTGCGATCTCTCCGGCGCCACGCTGATCACCGCCTCGGCGCTGCTGGACCTGCTGACCGCGGACGAGGTGTCCAGGCTGGCTGCCGTGTGTGCCGGCGCCGGGTGCCCGATCCTGCTGACTCTTTCCGTCGTCGGTCACGTGGCGACGGCGCCTCCCGCTCCACTGGACCGACGTGTGGGCGCTGCGTTTGATGCCCACCAACGCCGGACGACGGAGCGGGGCAGGCTCCTCGGACCGGACGCGGTCGCGTTCGCCGTCCAGGAGTTCAGACGGCTCGGGGCCGAGGTTCTCGTCCGGCCGAGCCCCTGGCAGCTAGGGCCCTCCGAGTCCGACCTGATCGCGGCGTGGTTCACCGGGTGGACGGATGCCGCGTTCGAACAGGAAGTTGAGCTGAGCAAGGAATGCGAGGCCTATACGCGCCGGCGTCTGGCACAAGCGGCAGCCGGACAGCTCACTGTGACCGTGGGCCACGCGGACGTGCTCGTCCTGTCCTGACGATCACTCGCACTGGAAACGGGTCGAGAGGGCGTACCGCAGCAGCACTACGTCACCGATCTGGCGGACCTCGGCGAGTTCGGCGCGCCGGTTGGGGTTCCACGGGAAACGGCCGTCGCTCACGAAGCGCGTGGCGCGGGAGTCGCCGACGAAGAACGGGGCGACGACCAACTGCAGCTCATCCACGAGGTCGTCGGTCAGAAACTGGGTGTGAACCGTCCCTCCACCTTCGACCATCAGCCGCTGCACGCCGCGCTCGCCGAGGTCGTCGGTGAGGCGCCGCATCTTCACCCGTGGGCCGCCGTCGACGACCGTCGCGAGCGGTCCTAGCCGCGAGCGGGCGTCGATTACGCGCCGGCTTGCGCAGTAGACGAGCTTCTCGATCTCGCCGGTGGTGAAGAAGTCGGCCCTCGGGTCCAACTCCACACGTTCGGTCACGGTGACCTTCATCGGCGACGGCGGGAGTCCACGAGCGGTCCGGTCCTCGCGGCGGTTTTGCGAGCGCACCAGCAGTCGCGGGTTGTCGATCCGAACAGTGGCCGCGCCCACCAGGATCGCGTCACAGGAGGCCCGCACCGCATCGACCCGGTCGAAGTCAGCGGCGTTCGAGAGCTCGAGGCGTCGTGGTGCGGCACTGCCGAGGTAGCCGTCGATCGACATGCCGCAGCTCAGTAGGGTGTAGGGACGGTCAGGCATGTGCTGGTCGGTCCCGAAGCGACGGTCGCTTGCGCTTCGGCAGCCGCTTAGGACTGAACCATGCCACGGCGAGCGCGACGGCGCCGGGGAGACTGGCGACAAGCACCATGACACCGTAGATGACGCCGGTTGTGACCCCTCGTGGCGCACCCAGGCCGGTCGCGCCGAACGCCCATGCGGTCACGCCCTCGCGTGGTCCCCAGCCACCGGCGCTGGGGAGCACCATCGCCATCATCGCGAGCAACGCTATCGGCAGCATTCGTGCCACTGGTGCGCTGGCGCCGGCCATCCGGGCGGCGATCAGGAACGTGATCGCGTGCCCGGCGACCACCAGCGAAGACGCGAGCGTGATGCCCAGCCATGCCCGTCGGGCGAGCAGCCCGTCGCGGATGTCGCCGATCACCGCGCTCCGGGCTCGAGCCCACGCCGAGATGTGATTGGCCCGCGTCCTCGCCACGAACACCGCGCCGACCAGCACCACGATGATTCCCACCGCCACCGGTGGCATGTACGGCTGCACGGGCGATCGGAGCGCGAGGAGAACGACGACGGTCAGCAGGACCTGCACGACCTGTCCGGCGAAGCGTTCCAGCACGACGGCCCGAAGCGCGTGGCCAACGTCGCTGACCTCATGACCGTGGCTCACGCCGCGGTGGACGTCGCCGACGATTCCCCCGGGCAGTGTGAGATTGAGGAACTGCGAGCGGTAGTAGGCCGCCACCGCCGCCGGCAGCGAGAGCTTGACCCCGAGCCCGCGCGCCACGATCGTCCACCTCCAGGCGCAGCACAGCGTGGTCATCAGCGCCAGGCCCGCGGCAGCCGCGAGTGCCCGGCCGTCGACGGAGTGGATGCCGTTGATGAACGGGCCGGTTCCCACGCGCCAGACTAGGACCGCAAGCAGCATGGCTGGGCCAAGGACACGGCCCCACGCCCACACGGTCCGGCTCATCCCGAAGCCCCCTCGACCCGAGGCAGCTGCCGTTTCGCGCTGGCGGAAGCGCCACCGAGCCGGTGGAACGGCGTCTCGAACAAAGACGCGAACACACGCGCGAACGCGATCGTCAGCGGCAGCACGATCGCCAGCGAGATGACGAACGACCAGACACCCTGGTGGACGCGGCCGGCCACGATTCCGTCGTAGACGATGACCACGATCGGGGCGTGTGTCAGGTACAGGCTGTAAGACGAGCTACCGAGGCTGCGGATCGGCCGCGCGTCGAGCACGCGCAGGAGAGGAGTTGGACGACCGGCGACCAGAGCGGCGAGAAGGCACGCGATCGCCGGACCGAGCGCGAGGTCGACCCAGAACAGGTGGTCCAGAGTCCACACCGAACCCTGCCAGCAGATCGTCGCGATTACGGGAGTTGCGGCGGCGAGCGCAAGCCACGCCCACGGCCACGACCTCCGTTTCGGGCGCGCTACGACGATGCCGGCAGTCAGAATGCCGAGCGCGAAGAGGGCGGCGAGGTCGGGCGGCGATTGGACCACGAACGTGTCCAGCCGCGAGACATGCGGGCCTACGACGCCGATGGCCGCAACGGCGAGCGTGACCGTCGCGAGCATCACGACACCACTCCAGCGGCGGACCATCAGCAACAGCAGCGGGAACAGGAGGTAAAGCTGCGCCTCGACGGCCATCGACCAGAACGCCCGGTTGGGGCTGGGCGCGCCGACGATGTTCTGCACGAGCAGGCCGTTGACGACGAGCGATTTCGCGCCGGGCACCCCCTGGCCAGGCTGCGGGACGATCAGCCATGCGACGGCGAGGCTGAAGGCGAGGGCCGCCCAGTACGCCGGGAGGATGCGCCGCGCCCGGCGCCGCGCAAACCGGGATACGCCATCCAGCCGCCACCCGTGGCGCGCCGGCGAGAGCGCCAGGGAGAACCCGGACAGCACGATGAACACGACGACCGCGAAGCGCCCATAGATGAACCAGCCGGCCCAGAACGGCGCATGGTCAACGGGGTAGCCCGGGAATGCACGCAAAAAGACGTGATTGATCACGACGAACAGCGCAGCGAGGCCGCGGATCCCGTCAAGCCCGGCCACCCGCTGGCTCCTCATGGGCTCTGCCGAGATCCGAATGCTGTGAGGAAGCGGTCGCGGAACCAGCTCATCGGCCAGACCGGCGCATCGGGGCCGGGCAGCAAGCCGGACTGCCAGTCCCAGCTGCCGATCCGCTTGAGCACCGCCGGGTCGTGGGCGATCACCGAAATCGGCACGTCGTGACTGGCACCCTGTCCGCTCACGATCGCCAACGGCTGCTCGTCACCCACGACGATCAGCACTAGGTTCCTCTTGCCGTAGTGCTGGACGAACGAGATCAGCGCATTCAGCGAGTATTCGAGCGAGCGAGCGTAGGCGGCCTTCACTTGGCTGTGGCGCCACCAGAACGAGCTCGGCTCGCGCTGCATCGGTGTGCGGTTGAAAACGGAGCCGTTGCCCAAGTCGCCCCACGGGATCATCCGCGGGATGTGATCCCACGGCATGTGGCTCGACACCGTGTCCACCTCCGCGAACAGGGGGCGACGATGTCGTTTCGCGAGCTCGAAGCGCTGCAGCGCCGCGAACATGTACTGATCAGGCATGGGCGCGTAGTTGAAACCCGGCCCCCGATAACCCATGTCACGACGGTCGTAGAGCTTGTCGTAGTGGTAGAACGACGATCCTTCTGGCCACGCACGATCGTCGGCCGGCGCAAAGTTGATGGTCCGCCACCCGGCTCGGTCAAACGCGTCACTCAGCGTAAAGCGATCGGTGGCGACGAGCTGGTCGTAGCGCCGTTGACCGCTCGCCCAGACGCCCGACTGCAGGGTGGAGTGAGCGAGCCAGCTGATCCCGCCGAAGCCAGGCGAGGTCGTGAACGCGCTGCGAGCCAAGAAGCCCGCCGACTTCAGCCGGTTCGTCCCAGTCTGGAGAAGCGCATCGATGGCCGGTGCGAAGGACGAGCCCTGGACGGAGACCCGACCGTAGGACTCGGCGAACACGAGGAGGACGTCCTTGCCGCGCAGGCCGGTCAGCAGCCGACTGCCCGGGGTGTTGCGGAAGGCATCCTGCCTGATCTGCTTGGCGAAGACGCCTTGGTCGCGGATGTCGGCCTGCACCGCGCGTACCTCGCCGACGACGTAGCTGGCAGCGCTCGTGGAGGCGAGCGGTGCGTGGGAGCGAAGCTGCGCGCCGAACACCCAGCAGAGCAGCCACACGGCACTGAGCACCGCGACGGCGCGCAGTGACCGCCGGCGGTTGTCGGCCGCCACGCGCATCAGCCGGAACACGGCGAGAGTCGTGACAACGACCATGGCGATGACCAGCCCTGCGCCGCCGAAGATGATCACGTTCGCCTCCGTATGCCCGAGGGCGGCTCGCATTGTCTCGATGCCGATCCCGGCGGTGCCCGCGTCCCCGACGAGGTCGAACGGTCGGGCAAAGAGGCTGAAGAACGCGATGTCAAGGATCTTCAAGATGACGAGCAGACCCAGCGCGGGTCCGACAATGCCCGCCAGGACACGCCGAGGGGCAGCGGGCAGGACGACCGCCAGGAAGACGAGCACGAGGCCCTCGAGCGGCAGCCTGAGGAACGTCGTGAGCGTGACATCGCCGGGATGATCGGGAGCGACGAGCACGGCCCACACGACCACGATCGCGAGAGTTGTGAGCGCTGTGGCGATCCCGCGTCGCATTCCGGCGCCGCCCCATTTGCCGGACCGGGCGAACGTGGGCTCGAGCGTGGCATCCGCCCGCGCCGGCGCTGTGGTCGGCGCGGCGTTTCGGTGGCGCCACAGCCACCACACATCGTGTCCGAACGACTCGGCGAGCATGGCGAGCGCAACGACCAGGGCCGCCTGAATGAGAGCCGGCGGCAGCACGTCGGAGGCCGCGATCGCCAGCACGATCCCTTCTGTCGCGGCTACGACCTTGCGCCAGTAGCGCGGCGGCAGCGGCGCACGCATCCACGGCAGCGGCCATCCAGCAACGAAGAACGCGTAGCGCGCCAATCCGATCGCGAGCACCCACGCGCCTGCTGTTCGAGCGACGTACACGCTGAGGACGAGAATCAGGAACGCGTCGACCTCGCCGTCGAACCGGGCACCCAACGCACCCTCCGTTCCCGTCCGACGCGCGACCCACCCGTCGACCGCGTCCAGGGCAAGCGCGACCGACGCGAGTGACAGCAGCACCGCAACCTGCACGTGCTCGCCAAAGGAGGCCGCGACCAGGGCCGCGACGCCGACGGCGAGCGAGGCGCGGGTAAGCGTGACCCAATCAGCGGGCGACATGCCGCCGGTCCGGTCGTGGAAGAGGGCGTGCGCCAGCCCCAGATTCATGACCAGTCCGCACGCGATCCCGACGACCCAACCGCTTTTGTTGAGGCTGATGCCGCTGGCTGAAACGACGACAGCGATAGCCGCGATCAGCAGCACCTGCGCGATGAGCCCTGCCGTCGGAGCACCGGCAACGGCTCGCAACGACTGCCGAGGCTGCTTGCGCGCCAGCTCAGGCCGCGGCGCCAAATGCTCCACGGCTCCGATGAGCGTGCGTGGCAGGCCTACTTCGCTGTCGGCGACTCCTGCGTGCGAGGACTCCATGCCCCCGAGGACGCTGGCGCGACGCCAAGACTTCCCGGGCGTCGGCTGGCATCCTGCGCCTGTGGTCGTGGTGCAGCCTTGAAACAGGACGAGCGCGCGCCCTTCGTGTCTGCCTTGCAACGGGCGCGCGTCTCGGCATACGCAGGCGAGTTCGTCGGGCAAGAGGGGTTGATGCGCGCGTCGGAGATTCGGCACTTGGCGCGAGAGGCAGGCATTGGGCGCGGCGTATCGGTACTCGACCTCTGCTGCGGTATCGCCGGTCCAGGGCGCCTCATCACGCAAGAGCTAGGTTGCGCCTATCTGGGCGTGGATTACAGCGGCAGCGCAATCGAGATGGCACGCGACCTTGCCGGCGAGCTGCCGTGCCGCTTCGAGGTCGCCCGGATCCCGCCCCTGCCTCCCGGCCCGTTCGACGTGGTGCTCCTCCTCGAGACGATGCTCGCCTTCCCTGAGAAAGGGCCACTGCTTGAGGAGATCTCGCTGGCGCTCAGGACCGGAGGACGATTCGCCTTCACGATGGAAGAAGGCCGGCCGCTCACGGAGGCGGAGCGAGCCAGGATGCCGGACGCCGACACAGTCTGGCTCACTCCCCTGCAGGAGATGCTCGCCGGCCTGGAGCGAGCCGGGCTCGTTGTCCGCTGGCAGGACGACCATAGTTGCTCCCACCGTGCCGTGGCGGATGCGATGATCGAGTCGTTTGCCGCCGATGCCGTGAACATCGCCGCGCACATCGGGGATCGGGCCCTCGACGAGCTTCTCGCGGCTCACCGGCTCTGGAGTGACTGGCTGCGGGAAGGACGCGTCCGCAAGATCGCTCTCGTCGCGGAGAAGATGAAGCCTGGACGCGGCTACGGCTCGGTGTGCACGACGACGTCGGTCATGTGCGGCTGCGCCTCGCGAATATCGTCCTCCAAGCGACTCGCGAGCTCGTGGGCGGCCGGCAGGCGGCTGTTGGTGCCGGCGGCGACCGAGACGAACACCACCAATCCGTTCTCGGTGTGAAGCAGCCGGAGCTCCCGGGGTGGGTATCCGGTTCGTCGAAGCGCCAGCTGCGTGATCCGGTCGCGTTCCGTATCGTCGGTTGGAGTCGTGTCCTGCGCCGCCAGAGGGAGTTCCAGTGGCTCCAGATGCGTGTGGACGTCCTCGACGCCGGGCTCTGCACACAATGCGGCCTCGATCCTTTCGGCCACATCGTGAGCTTCCGTGAGTGGGACGTCAGGGTTCATCTTGAGGTGCAGCGACACGCTGACGCGACCGTCGTGACGGTAGATCGCGATGTCGTGGACATCGCGGACAAGCGGCTCGGCGAGCGCCGTAGCCAATGCGCGGTCGCGCAGGTCGAGGCCCTCGCGACGAGGCTCTAGGTGCACGACAACCTCGGTGTCCGGAAGCGATTTTCGCACCGCCGATTCGATCTCATCGGCGATCTTGTGTCCCTCAACGGCCGCCTGGCCGGGCGGCACCACGACGACAGCCTCCGCGAAGTAATGGCCGCCGGATTCGCGAACGCGCAAGCGCCGCAAGTCGATGTGATCGCCAAGCTCGGCGATCGCCTCGTACGCCCGGGCATGCGCCTCGGCAGGCGTGGTGTCCATCAACACGCGCGCGTTCTCGAAGATCAGCCGCGCCGACGCGGAGAAGATGATCGCGGCGACCACCAAGGCTGCGATCGCGTCACCCTGATGGAATCCGGCCCTCACCGCAAGAAGACCGGCCAGTACCGCAAGTGAGCCTGCCATGTCGCCCGCGAAATGGAACGCATTGGAGCGCAGCGCCGCGGACTTGTATCTCGTTGCTCCGCGCATGGAAACGACCACCCTGCTGACGTCGACCGCCAGCGCGAGCGCGATCACGGCGAACACGTACCAGTGAGTCTCGAACGGCTCGGCACCGCCGGTCAGACGCCCGATTGCCTCCACGACAACAACGATGCCGCCGCCGGCGAGGATCGCTGCCTCCCCGAGCGCGGCGAGGTTCTCGGCGCGTCGGTGGCCGTAGGGGTGGTTGACATCCGCCGGCCGCCCCCCGAGACGGACCGCGAACAAGGTGAGCACCGCTGCGACGACGTCGCCGCTTGATTCGATACCCGCCGACACGAGCGCGAGGCTGCCCGTCACGAGACCGGTGCCGAGCTTCAGGGCGACCAGCACGGCTGCGGCAAACACCGACATCAGGGCCGTGTGGTGCTCGCCGGCGGCGTCTGACCCGGCCGCTGAGACATCCGGCGACTGCGCCGGTGGGGTTTTGGCTGACACCTCGAACACGATAGGGGCGTTCGGTGGGGTAAGACATCGGGCCGCGGCGACACGAACGGGAGCATGACCCCGCTGACCCGATCCAGTGCCCGCCAGCGATCACGAGCAGATCTGACCGTCTTCTCCTCGTTTGGGCAGGCTCGCCACGTGGACCTCCCGGCAGCTGAGCGTGCGGCGCGCGATTTGCTGCTCGCCCTCGGCGCCGACCTCGAGGCCGAGGGACTCGTTCACACGCCGAGGAGGATGGCGGCTGCGTACGCGGAGCTGCTGACGCCTGAGCCCTTCAACCTGACCAGCTTCCCGAACGACGAGGGCTACGACGAGCTGGTCTTGGTGCGCGACATCCCGTTTCAGTCGCTTTGCATGCATCATCTGCTGCCGTTTCACGGAGTGGCGCACGTCGCGTATCTACCAGCGCGGCGGATCGTGGGCCTCTCGAAGCTGGCGCGCGTCGTGGAGCACTTCGCACATGAGCTGCAGCTGCAGGAGCGTCTCACCACCCAGGTCGCCAACTGCCTCAACGAGCAGCTCGAACCGAAGGGCGTCGGGGTCGTACTCGAGGCCGAGCACCTGTGCATGTCGCTGCGCGGCGTGCAGAAGGCCGGAGCTAGAACTGTGACCTCAGCGCTCCACGGGCTCGTGCGTGACGATTCCCGCACACGAGAGGAGTTCCTCAGCCTGACCGGAGCGCACGCGCGTTGAGGTGCGCGCGGACCACCAGTACGTCATGGTCGGTGTGCGTCGCTGGCACCACCTGCACTGAGGGCGAGCGGAGCGCACTGGTTCCGTAGACCTGCTGACTCCCAGGGTCCTGATGGGCCGACCTGTCGGTTCGGGTCCAAAAGCCCCGGGGGGCGCAGGAAGAACGGCGGTTGAGATCGCCCCCGAAGACGACGTTCTCGGCGGCGGCGCGACGCGCCAGCAGCGTCTTCAGTTCGGCGCACTGCGAGGCGTTCGCGGCCACCTCAACGGTCTCGGGCGAGGCCAGATGAGCCGTGCACACGTCTAAGCCGACCATCGTGCTGACACACAGCCACTGACGCCGCTCAGGCCCCGCCTGCGCCACGAAGGCTCGGGCCTCGGTGCTCCTGATCTCCGCCTTGACCAGCACCGCGTCGCCGAAAAGGCCCCGGCCGCCCGGCCGGGCGCACTGCAGAGGCTTGTCGTAATAGATCACCCGCGAGAAGCGCAGGTGGTAGCCGGTCCGCCGGGCGATCGCTTCAACGTCACCGCCGCAGGCCTCATTCAGCGTGACGGCATCCGGATGCGCTTCGCGGATCCGGGCAACTGCTTCCTCGACCCCGGCCGGGTAGTCAACCCTGCCGTAGCAGCCG
The DNA here is from genome assembly GCA_963796525.1 of uncultured Solirubrobacterales bacterium. GTDB lineage: Bacteria > Actinomycetota > Thermoleophilia > Solirubrobacterales > Solirubrobacteraceae > Palsa-465. Next base: position 296,116 of record CAWCMD010000019.1, on the reverse strand, counting down.
GCCAGACCGGACAGGCACAGATTCATCTGCAGCAAGGTGTAGCTCTGGCCGGCTGAGGGCGACCCGGCCGCCGCCGGCTCTGAGATGCCGCAGCCGGTCAGGCCGAGCGCGCAACCGACAGCTGCAGCGAGTACGACGGCACAACTTCGTTGGCAGTCGGCCCAACCGGGGACGACACGGTTCACGATTCTCCGACGGTAGCCGAACCAGATATCGGTGCAAGCCCACGCGCGAACGGCCGGATCTCCTCCGCCCGCGACGAACCGGTACAAATCGCTCAGGATCGGGCCACCAAGCACCGCCGGAGAGGAGCCGACGATGTACAGCAGACAAGCGCAGGTGGTTGGCAGCGGGAACCAAAGGACGATCAGGACGCCCGCGCGCGGATACGAGGTGCTCAGAAACCCGGCGCTGAACAAGGGCACGGCATTCACCGCCGCCGAGCGGACCGCGCTCGGTCTAAATGGGCTGCTCCCGCCCGTGATCACGACCGAGCTCGAGCCGCAGCTCGATCGCGCCTATGCCGCGTATCACGCTGCCCCGACCGACCTTGAAAAGCACATCTACATGTGGCGGCTCCACGACAACAACGTGACGCTGTTCTATGCGCTGCTCGGCCGTCATCTGCTCGAGATGCTGCCCGTCGTGTACGACCCGGTCGTGGGCGAGGCGATCGAGAACTACAGCGAGGTGATGACCCGGCCGCGCGGCGTGTTCCTCTCGATCGACGATCCCGACGGCGTCGAGGAGCGTCTCGCGGCGCTGGGCGCACGCGCCGATGAGATTGACCTGATCGTCGCCAGCGACGCCGAGGAGATCCTCGGGATCGGTGACTGGGGCGCGAACGGGATCGATATCTCGATCGGCAAGCTGGCCGTCTACACGGCCGCGGCCGGCGTCGACCCGCACCGGGTGATCCCGGTGATCCTCGACGTCGGCACCGACAACCAGAGACTGCTCAACGACCCGCTGTACATCGGCTACCGCCACGGCCGCGTACGCGGCCAGCAGTACGACGATTTCATCGACGCATACGTGCGGGCCGCGAAGAAGCTCTTCCCGAGGGCGATGCTCCACTGGGAGGACTTCGGCTCGACCAATGCCAGGCGGGTTCTGAACCGCTACCGCGACCAGGTTCCGACCTTTAACGACGACATGCAGGGAACCGGCGCGATCGTGATGTCGGGACTGTTCAACGCGGTGAAAGTGGCGGGGACAGCGTGGCGCGATCAGCGCGTGGTGATCCTCGGCGGTGGCACCGCCGGGTGCGGGATCGCGGACCAGATCCGCGATCAGATCGTGCGCGACGGCCTGTCCCCCGACGAGGCTACGCGGCGGATCTGGATCGTCGATCTGCCGGGTCTGCTGACGACCGACATGAGCGACGGGATGCTCGACTACCAGCAGCCGTACGCGCGCCCGGTCGACGAGGTCGCGGACCTCGTGCGTACCCCGGCCGCGCCTGACACCGCCGCCGCACAGCGGTGGCCGGCGATGGCCGCGCTGCGCGCGCAGGCCGCGGGACGTACCGGGATCATCGACCTCGCCACGGTCGTCGACGCGGTCAAGCCGACGATTCTGATCGGCACGTCGACCACACCGGGCATGTTCACCGAGCAGATCGTGAAATCGATGGCGGCCAACAACGAGCGGCCGATCATCTTCCCGCTGTCGAACCCGACCGAGCTGCACGAGGCGACTCCAGCGCATCTACTCGAGTGGACCGACGGCAAGGCTTTGATCGGCACCGGCGCGCCTTGGGACGACGTCGAGTACCGGGACGTCACCTACCGGATCGGGCAGGCCAACAATGCGGCGCTGTATCCCGGCCTGGGTCTCGGTGTGATCGTCGCGCGCGCCTCGAAAGTGAGCGACGAGATGCTCCTCGTGGCTGCACAGGCGGTTGCCGGCGAGGCCGACCTGAACGCCCCGGGCGCATCGCTCTTGCCTTCCAACGCGGCGCTGCGCACCACCTCGAGCATCGTGGCCGCCGCGGTCGCGCGGACGGCGGCGGAGCAGGGGCTCGCGCAGGCCGACGTGTCCGACCCGGTTGAGGCGGTGCGCGAGGTGGTCTGGTGGCCGGAATACGTGCCCGACGAGGCCGCCTAGCGTCGCCCGCCTCGAGCAGTTTCTAGCGGGAGCTGATCGTCGCCATGGGCTGTCGCGAGAGCACCGCGAGCAACTGCTCGCGCGTGACGTTTCCGCCGCTTGCGATCAACGCGATGCGCGTCCCGGCCAGCATCTCGCGCAGCCGCAGGGCAGCTGCCAGGGGTGCGGCGCCCGCCGCCTCGACGAGGTTCCGCGTGATCTCGATCATCAGCGCCTGGGCCGCCCGTATCTCATCGTCGCTCACGAGCACGAAGTCGTGCAGCGACTCAGCGAGGATCTGCTGCGGGAGCTCGAACGGCGTGCGCGTGGCAAGCCCCTCAGCGAACGTCTCCATCCGGTCCATCACCGGGCGGCCCTCCTTCCACGAGCGAAACGCGGCTGGTGCAGCCTCAGACTGAACGCCGATGACCCGCACCCGTTGATCGACCGTCCGAGCAACGAGGCACGCGCCGGCTGCGCCGCTTCCGCCGCCGATTGGGACCAGGAGCACGTCGATTTGGGGCTCATCCTCGAGGATTTCGAGCGTCTCGGTGGCCACGCCGGCGACTAGCAGCGGCTCATTGCCGGAGTGGATGTATCGCAGCGCGCGTTCCTCAGCAAGGCGCTCGCAATGCTCGCGGGCCTCGTCAAAGTCGCGGCCATGAAAGACGACCTCGGCGCCGAGGCCGCGCATCGATGCCACCTTCACATGATTCGCGTTCTCCGGCACACAGATCACGGCCGGCACGTCGAACATCTGCGCGGCGTAGGCAACGGACTGGCCGTGGTTACCCGTCGAGGCCGCGATCACGCCTCGCGCCCGCTCGTCCGGTCCGAGCTGCGAGATCAGATTGATGCCTCCCCGGACCTTGAAGGCGCCGATCGGCTGATGGTTCTCGTGCTTGACGAAGACCTCGGCTCCCACGAGCTCGTTCAACGCCGCGTAGCGGAATAGTGCCGTTGGGCGCAGGTGCCGAGCGATGCGCCGCCGAGCATCGAGCACGTCCGAGAACGTCGGTACCTCCCACGTCATGCCGGACCAACGCACTGCACGCGCTTCACCTGCGTTCTCTCGCCACCGCGAGCGCGGCGTGGAGCCGCTCGCCGAGCAGTTCCAGCCTTTCGACTGGCTCGTTGCTGAAGACGAGCCGCAGGTGGCGATCAGCCACCTCACCGCCCCACCCCCTCATCGGCGTCGCCGCGACCTTCTGCTCCAGAAGCAGATCGGAAACCTCGGCGCAATCGAAGCCCAGCTCGGCGACGTCAAGGAGTAGCGACCAGCCTCCGGCCGGCCGAACCGCGGGAAGACCGTCGAGCTGGCGAAGCGTCGCATCCCGGCGCCTCTGGTACTCCGCGTTCGCCGCGGCGATGTGATCGTCTGGCAGGTCGAGCGCCACCCTCGTGCCGATTTGCGCAAACCCGCTGGGGACGAGCGCGTTGTAGATGTGGACGCGCGCCACGTCGTTCACGAGATCTCCGGGCGCCACCACCCAGCCGACGCGCCAGGCGATCATGCGCTGCTCGAACGTTGGGCCGCCGACCACGACCGTCCGCTCGCGCATCTCGCGAAGCGCGGCCGGGTGGCGCACGGGCCTGTCGTCGAACAACACGCCCTCATATCCCGCCCAATACAAGAGCCACAGGTCGCGCTCGCGGCAGAGATCTGCGATCGCGTCCCATTCCTCGCTGCTTGCGACCCAGCCGGACGGGAACGAAGCGTTGTTGATGAACACCACCCGCGTTCTTTCCGACACCGCCGCAGACAGCTCGTCAAGGTCAAGTCGCCACTCGCTGTCGAGGACCCGAAGCGGTACAAGCCGGGGCACCGCGCCCACGAGCCGCACACGGTTGAGCATGCCGGCATAGGTAGGATCCGTCAGGACCACCTCGTCTCCTGGGTCGGTCAGACAGAACAGGGCGTCGAGGATCGCGTCGCCTTCGCCGCTCGTGATCACGATTTCCCGCCGCCCCTCGTACCGCGGCCCACCACGGCGCTCGATGTAACCCGCCACGGCCTCCTTGAGGTCATCGCGTCCAGTGAATGGAAGCCAGCTGTTCGCCTCGTGGTCACCGATCGCAGCCCGGGTGGCCTCCTGCGCCGCCTCGGGGGGCGGGATGTCGGTGTCCAGGTTCTCGAGTCGCAGGACCTCCGGGTCCTCGCCAGCTGCCGCGGCTACGCGATCGATGTTGAAGCCCGGGATGTGCTTGAGTCGCTCGACCGCCACACGGTGAGCCTAAAGCACCATCGGTCCTCGGCTGTCACGTTTGCTGCTTGCCGGTTGTCATGGGAGTAGTGACCACGACTACCGGAGGAACACCGATGTTGGAGAAGGTCTTCTACACGAGCGTGCTCGTCAGCGACCAGGACAAAGCGCTCGACTTCTACACGAACGTCATTGGGCTCGAGAAACGCGTCGAGAACCCGACGCCCGACGGGCCGCGGTTCCTGACCGTCGGCGTCAAAGGAGACGACTTCCAGCTGGTCCTCTGGCCCGGGACGCCGGGGCAGGCCGAGCCGGCGTTGGGCCGCCCCCCAGCGTCGATCACGATCGAGACCGACGATTGCCGTCAGACGGTCGAGGAACTGAAGTCGCGAGGGGTCGAGTTCCTCTCGGAGGTGCTCGAGTTCCCGTGGGGATGCGTCGCGCAGTTCCAGGACCCGGACGGCAACCGGCTACAGGTACGGGAGGGCCGCGACGGCTAGACGGCCCTCATCCGAGGACGCCAGCAACACTGCGTGTTGTTGGCAATGCTGGCGCTTGGAGCGGATCTGACCGGATAAGCTGGCGCACCCATGAGTCGGCGGCAGGGGCCGATCCCAACCTTGGCGGTCATCGCGCTGCTGCTGTTCGGCGCCGCGGTGGCCGCTGCGCATGCCGCGGCGGCGATGCTCGTCAACCCGGTGACCGAAGCGCAGAACCTGCTCGTGAGTCAGGAGCGCGAGGCTCAGTTCGACTCGCCGTCGATGCTGGGGCAGGTGGCTGCCGCGACCAGTGAGTACCAGCAGCAACGACTCGCCGTGAGCGCCAGCGACCCGGGCCGCCGGCCGAATCCCAACTCCTGCACGACCGCCGCAGCGTGCAGCATCGACCCGCGGCTCGAGCGCTGGACGGCGCACGGCGGGATCGTCGCGCCAGTGCTGTTCACCGCGCGCAGCGGCGCCACCTTGTCGGGCCACCTCTGGGCCACGAAGGCCGGCCCGGCAGCGCGCCCCGCGATCCTGATCGTGAACGGCTCACTGGTCGGCTACGAGCAGATCTATTGGTACGCCGCACAAGCGCTCGCCCGGGACGGCTACGTCGTGCTCACCTTCGACGCCCAGGGCGAGGGCATGTCCGACCAGTTCGGCGCCGCACCTGATCAGCAGGAGGGCGCCTACGCCGGGAGCCCCGTGATCGGCCCGCAGCTCGGTGGCAGCGGCCTGCCGTTCTACGACGGCGGCGAGGACGCGCTGGACTTCCTTCTCTCGACGCCGAAGCATCCTTACTTGCCCGTCCCGAGCCGAACGACCGGTACGAGCCACGACGATAAGCAGAAGGCGCGGGTGACGGCCGGGCTCGACCCCGCCTACGACCCTCTGTGGAGGCTGATCGACCGCAAGGAGATCGGGGTGGCGGGCCACTCGTATGGCGCCGAGGCGGCCAGCTGGCTGGGGCAGTCCGACCCGCGGATCAAGGCAGTCGTCGCATGGGACAACCTGTGCGTGCCGGTGTGGCCGTCGCCGTCGGAGGCGGTCGCACTCGCGCATGCGCCACAGAACCTGCAGCCGGTCGGCTTCTTCGGCCTGCCGAGCGAGTGCGTCGGCGCGCCGTCCGGGCCTACCCCGCGCCTGCACGCTCCGGCGCTCGGACTCTCGAGCGACTACCTGCTCACGCCTGAGCCTTACACGATCGTCCCCAGCCCGGACCTCAAGGAGCTCGGATCGCTCGCCTACACGAAGGCAGCCGTCGACACGGGCGCGATCGTGATCCGTGGCGGCACCCACTACGAGTTCGGTGACGCCCCCACCGGTGCGATCCCGGCGAGCCGCCGCGGCATCGAGCTCGTCGCCTGGTACACGCTCGCCTGGTTCGACCGCTACCTGAAGCACGAGGCAAACGCCGACGCGCGCCTGCTGACTACCCGCTGGCGCGACGATGCGATCGCCGGCTCGGTCGACCCCTCGCGCAACCCGAACCTGTTCTCCTACCACTACCGCTCGCGGCTGGACATCCACCTCGTCGGCGGCCGCAGGTTCGACTGCGAGCACCTCGGCACTGGCTGCGCCGGGCAGGTGACGCCGAGGGCGGACTGCGGTCCGGCGTCATTCTCCTACCTCGCGGTCGACACCGGCGAATCGCCGGTCACTGCACCCCACGAGTGCATCGTCAGTCTGCCGGCTAGGCGTAGTTCCTAGTTCCTCAGTGCGTTCGCGGAGCTTTGGGCCGGGTTGCGTGAGAGCGCGCAACCCCGCCATATAGTGCCCTGATGGCTGCCGTCCGTGCTCTGCGCGTCGTGACGGGAGCGCTCCCCAAGGTCCCGGCGACTGGGTCTGCACGATGCAGATCATCATCCCGACGGCCGGATCGCTACCGTCACAACCGACCATCGTCACCTAGAACGTCAGCGTTCAATCCGACGGTTGCTACAAAGCACAATCGCCGCCGGCGTTCATCGGGCAGCAGCTGATGAAAGACGGCGGTGGCAAGCAGGTCATCAACCCGCTTTACACGATCTACGGCTGCTTCAACACGTTCTGAGTCTCGCGCTGCTGCGTACCTGAGCGCCTCGCCGGATCTGCGCCCGTCGTAGGTTCGCGACTAGACCATGTGACAGGCCCGAGCGTAGGCGATCACGCCGGACCTAGATCTCGTGTGGATCTTGCGCTTGAGATGCGTCCGCCGCGCCTCAACGGTGCGAACGCTCAGCACAAGCCGGTCAGCGATCTGCGGCGTCGTGTAGCCGAGCGCCACGAGTCTCATGACTTCCACTTCGCCCTCGGTCAGCCGATCCCCGTAGGGACCGAACTCCTCGGGCTCAATCGCCAGCCGTGCCCCGACGCCAGGGTCCAAGTACGAACGACGATCAGCGACGGCGCTCACCGCATCGGTGAGGTGACCACACGGCGCCCGCTTGATCACGAGGCCACTCCCCCCGGCCCGCATGAAAGCCCGGACGAAGTGCGGGTCATCATCGTCCGTGAGGAGGATCACGCCCGTCCGAGGTGAGGCGGACAGGAACTGCGGCAGGACGTCGTGCAGCGTCCTGCCGGCGACGTGCTCGTCGATGACCGCAACGTCAGGCTTGTAACCGAGGACCTTTCGAATGGCCATCTCGAGGTCGAACGCCTCTGCGACGACCGCGAACTGCGGATCAGCTTCAAGCACGCGACGGACAGCCGTGCAAACCACGCCTGGCGGCTCGGCCAGCAAGATCGTGACCCACGCTGCACTTGCTGGTTCGTCGGAGGCGCCGTCGCAATGCGACGTACCGCGCCTGGAGGAGTGGCCTCGGTCCATGTTCGCGTCGGATCGCCGGCTGTCTGTGCCCATGTTGAGAAGAAACCTACAGCCCCGAAGTAAGTGCTCCATCCGTACTGGGCCGCAAGCCGGCCGACGCTACTACTGCACGCACATGCGGGACGGAGGCAACATCCGTGTTTTTCGCGCATGCGCCTGAGAGGGACTCACCGATGCGCATCTTTCGCGGCGGGCGTAGCGTCAAGCTGAACGTCGGCTGGCGTGCCGACGGCGCTAGCGCGTATAGGAGGATTGTCATGAGCGCAACATCCGCTTCACCGTCAGCGGTGGCCGCGGTTCGGCGCTTCGCTGAGCTCGGCAAGCGAGACGTCGACTTCGCCGGCGGGAAAGGGGCCAACCTCGGCGAGCTGACACGGGCCCGGCTTCCCGTTCCCCCCGGTTTCGTCATCGGCGCACCGGCGTACATGGCGTTTTGTGAAGCCGGCGGATTACGCGATCGAATCGCTGCGCAACTAGACGATCTCGACGTGGACGACACCGCCGCGCTCAGCGATACGTCTGAGCACGTGCGCGAAATGATCCTCCAGGAGCCGCTTCCCGACTGGCTCGAGCACCAGATTCGCGAGGCGTATCTGGAACTCACCGGCGACGATCTGACCGCCGCCGTCGCCGTCCGATCATCGGCCACCGCCGAGGACACCGAGTCCGCCTCATTCGCGGGGATGAACGAGACGTTCCTCAACGTGCGCGGCGCTGATTCGTTGATCGGCGCGGTCCGGCAGTGCTGGGCGTCGCTGTTCGGCGGCCGCACAGTGTTCTACCGCGCAAAGCGCGGGTTCGCTCAAGCGGGAATGGACATCGCGGTCGTCGTTCAACGCCAAATTGCCTCAACCCGGTCGGGCGTGATGTTCACGATCGATCCATCGACCGGCCGAGCGGACCGCATCGTGATCGAGGGATCGTTCGGGCTCGGCGAGGCAGTCGTATCGGGAAGTGTCTCACCGGATCGTTACGTGGTCGACAAGCCGACGCTCACGACGATCGCACGTGAGGTTCGGCGCAAAGAGCTGGCGATCGAGCCGGTCGGCGATGGCGGCACCGTGACACGGATGCTCCCGGAGGAAGAAGCGACGCGGCCAGTCCTCACGGACGCAGAGGTACGGCGCCTTGGCGAGCTTGCAGTGAAGATCGAGCGCCACTACGGAGCACCGCAGGACACCGAATGGGCGTTCGACCCAAGCGGTGAGATCTGGATGCTGCAGTCGCGGCCGGTTACGTCGGTCGGTCACGCGCCGACTGAAACGACCACGGGCTCGCCAGCCACTCCGCCGGCAGGTGAAGCGCTCGTGCGCGGCCTTGGCGCAGCGCCCGGGAGCGGCTCCGGAACCGTGCGGATCATCGCGTCACTGGCGGACGCGGCACGACTCCAGTCCGGCGATGTGCTGGTCACTCACATGACCTCACCTGATTGGGTCCCGTTGATGCGCAGAGCCGCCGCGATCGTCACCGACGCCGGCGGGATGACCTGCCACGCCGCGATCGTGTCACGCGAACTCGGCGTCCCTTGCGTCGTTGGCACCGCCGACGCCACACAGAAGCTGCGTGACGGAGAGCTCGTTACGGTCGACGCCACACACGGCGCTGTCCATCATGGCGCTCCCGCGTCCGGGCCGGCGGCGGGCACTGCCGCCACCGACGCCCCAGCGCCGCGGGTCACCGCGGCACTGATGACCGGCACGAAGCTGCTGGTCAACATGTCGGAGCCCTCGCAGGTCGACCGAGCAGCCGCCCTCGAGGTCGAAGGAGTCGGACTGCTGAGAGCCGAACTCATGGTGCTCGAGGCACTCGGTGGGGTTCATCCTCGTCAGCTCATTAGAGATGGCCGCTCGGACGAGTTTGTCGATCGTATGGCCGATGCCCTGACCACGTTCGCGGCCGGCTTTGCACCTCGTCCGGTGACCTACCGGACGATCGACTTCCGTACCAATGAGTTCCGGGGCCTCGAGGGCGGGGAGGAATTCGAGCCTCAGGAAGCCAACCCCATGATCGGCTACCGCGGGGCGCTTCGCTATACGCATGAGCCCGATGTTTTCCGGCTCGAGTTGGAGGCGATCCGACGCGTCTGGGACCAGGGCAACGCGAACCTCCACGTGATGCTGCCGTTCGTGCGCACAGCGCGTGAACTCGCTGCATGTCGCGAGCTTGTGAGGGAATCCGGCCTGCTGGGGCGACGGGGCTTCGAGCTGTGGGTGATGGCGGAGGTGCCATCCGTGCTCTTCAACCTCGAGCGATACGCGGACCTCGGCATCGCCGGGATTTCGATCGGGTCGAACGATCTGACTCAGCTGATGCTCGGTGCCGACCGTGATTCCGAGATCGTCGCTGAGGTGTTCGACGAACGAGACCCGGCCGTGGCCGACTACCTGCGCCAGCTGATTCCACGGGCTCGCGCGCTCGGCTTGCAGACCTCGATCTGCGGGCAGGCGCCGTCGGTCTACCCGGAGTACACCGAACTCCTCGTCCAGGCGGGTATCGACGCGATCTCGGTGAACATCGACGTCGTCGAGCGCACCCGGCGGCTGATCGCCGCCGCTGAGACGCGGCTGCTCCTCGAGGCCGCCAGGCACAACGGAAAGGCAAGACCATGACAACCGACCTGCACCAAACCGTCGAGCTATCGCCCCAAGACCACCGGATCGTCGACCTCGTCAATACCGCCCTGGTGGACCCCAACCTCCACACCGACACACGAATGCGCCTACACGAGGAGATCACGCAGATCTTGCGCACCGCGCATGAGGACACCTACGGTCCGTCCGGTCGCGGCACGCACGAGCAACGACTTGCCGAGCACGACCACCACTTGCCAAAGGTGCTCGAGTCCGTGCTCGTCGATCCAAACCTGACAACCGACCGCCGCATGCGGCTGCATCAGGAGATCGCCGAACTCCTGCAGGACTCACACTGACGGATCGAAGTGTGGGCAACGGTGTGCTTGTGTCCTGGCCAGCGTGACAGGCACATCGCGGACCCCGGGGACCACCGGCGATGACTGAGCCTCTATTGGCATTGGGTGCGGCGCTCGGCGTGGGCACGCTCCTGGGAATCGAGCGGGAGCGCCGGAAGGGAACGGGAACCAACCGGGCCGCCGCCGGCGTCCGTACGTTCGCGTTGACCGGGCTCCTGGGCGGCATCAGCTGGCGTGTGGGCGGCGTCACGGTCGCTGCCGTCGCCCTCGGATTCATCGGTTTCGCCGCGTTGCTCGGCTACGCGCGCAGCCAAGAGGATGATCCGGGCCTCACCACCGAGGTCGCCCTCGTTGTCGACTTCCTGCTTGGAGCCCTCGCCCAGCAGGACACCGCGCTCGCCGCGGGCCTCGGCGTCGCGACAGCAGTGATACTGGCCGAGCGCGAGCGGCTGCACCGTCTCGTCCGCGACACGCTCTCCGAACGTGAGCTCCACGACGGCCTGCTGTTCGCGGCCTGCGCGCTGATCGTGCTTCCGCTTCTTCCCGACCGGAGCTTCGGGCCGCAGGGATCGCTGAATCCGACGGTGATCTGGCGCCTGGTGGTCATCGTGATGGCGATGCAAGCCGCGGGCTACGTCGCGCTGCGCGCGGTCGGTCCACGTTACGGGCTGATCGTGGTTGGGCTGCTCGGGGGCTTCGTGTCGAGCACAGCGACGATTGGACTGATGGGAGCGCGCGCCCGGCAGCAGCCACAGCTTCGGCGCGGAGCCACAGCCGCCGCCGTGGTTTCATCTGTGGCGACGATCATCCTTCTCGCAATCGTCGTCGGCGCCGCAAGCGTTCCGGTGCTGCGAGAGCTCGGCCCAGCGCTGTGCGCGGCCGGCGTCGCCGCGACCGGATACGCCCTCGTGTTCGCGCTTCCGGCCACCCGCGCGCAGCTCACTGATCGTTACGACCGGGGTCGTGCATTCAACCTGCGCGTCGCCGCGCTGCTGGCATTGACCGTGACGGCGGTGCTGCTTGTTTCGAGCATCCTGGCGGCCACGTTCGGCCGCGCCGGGCTGATAGTCGGTGTCGCGACCGCTGGGTTGGCCGATTCTCAGTCCGCAGGGATCTCGGCCGCGACGCTCGCTGCGACCGGCCACATCAGCACCTCGAGTGCCGGCCTGGCCGTGCTAGCCGCCCTGACGTCGAACACGGTCAGCAAGGCGACGATGGCGGCCGTGATGGGGAACAGGCGCTTCGTCACGGCGGTGTGGCCGGGCCTTGCCCTGATCCTGGCGGCGGCCTGGGCGGGCTGGGCGGTTGCGGCGTGATGCCTCGCGATCTCCGTCGTGCGCATCGCCCGAGTCGAGCCTAGTGGCGGATCGAGGCAGCACTAGCAAGGGACAGCGCGCCAGGCGCGCCAGCCGCTCAGACGTGCTGCCGTGGAACAGGCGGCCGATCGGTCCGTAACCACGCGAGCCGACGACCAGCAGGTCGAGCGATGCGCTGTACAGCGCCAATTCCTCGGCGGGGTCGCCGAAGGTTGCGTGGGGCTCGATGTCTCCGAGCTTGGAGATGGTCTCGCGAGCCTCGCTGAGTCCCGCCTCGACAGCGTCCGTTAGAACTTGCTTGGGTGCGCCGTACGCCGACACCGGCATCGCGAGGACCTCGAAAGCGGAGAGCTTTGCCCCGGTCTCGGCGGCTAGTAGGCATGCCAGGTCAAGCGCGTGGTTGCTCTCCGGCGAGCCGTCCCAGCCGACGCCGATCTCATGCAGCGCAACCGATTGCCGCGAATAGCCGGGCGGAGCGAGGGCGATCGCGCAGGGTGCCCCAGTCAGCGCGGCTCGAGCGTCGTCCCTCATCAGCACTCGCCCGATCAGTCCGCGCCGCGAGGATCCGATCACGAGCAGATCCGCTTCGATGGATTCGCAAAGCTCGTGAAGACCACGACCCACCGAGCCGGACACTCGCCAGCGGATGCGCGCGTCAAGGCTCGCCTGTTCCCGCGCTTGCTCAAGCACCTCCGCCGCGCGCTGCAGGCTGAACGCCTCGTACGCCGCGCCGGCCCCTCTGTATGTACGTCCGTCATGTGCCAAGACGTGGACGAGCGAAAGCTCGCCGTTCCACGCCAGCAGGTTCTTGGCCAGCGCGATCGCGTCACGAGCGCCCTCGTGCTCGTCAATACCGACGACCACGTTCCTGAACATGTCGATACCTCCTGCGCTGCAGATGCTCTCCAACGACGCTACGCCGCGACGGCGCCGGACTCATCGGGAGCCAATCCGGGTGTCAGGTGTGGGTTTCTACGGCACCGGAGTGCGTGCGCCCACTGTTTGGCCTCGTGCACAAGAGTGCGACGATGTCAACGTGGGCAAAGCGGCACGGCAGCAGGACGAGCTGGACCCGGATACAAGGTTGCGCGCTGCCAACATCGCGGTCGCAAGCTTCCTCGAGCCGCGCGCCGACCCGCTCGCCGACGAGCTGCTCGAGTTGCTGCGCGCCCAGCTTCCCACCTATGCCGATGAGACGCTTGGTGCGTTACGCGACCGGGTGCGCATCGTCCTCGAGCTCGCGCTGAACCGGCTGCGTGAGGGCGATCTTCCCGATAGCCGCGACGCCGAAGCGCTCGCGACCCTGGCGCGAGGGTGGGCTGCCGAGGGATTGCCGCTCGATCAGGGCAGCTTCCAGGTCGGCGCGCGGCACGTGGTCGCGATTGTCGCCGCCCATGCTGCCGAGCTCGGACTGGACGCGCCGACGATGTTCGAACTCCAGGACCGGGTCTGGGAATGGGCCACGATGTGCGCGTCGATTCTCGCCGATGCGCACCGTGACCATGCCGTTGCACTGGCCAGGCGAGACGCCGCGGGGCGTGCCGAGTTTCTCCGCGACCTGGCCTCCGGCCGGGTAACGCCTGAACGCCTCGCACATGCCTGCGAGACGTATGACCTCGACAACGAACAGGAGTACTTCGCCGTGTGCGCGCGCTGCGACGATCCGGGCGCCGCATCCGCGCTGGAGGCACACGTCCGCCGATCCGGCTCGACCGCCGCGCGCCGCACGTTGCAGGTCGTGGTCGACCGGCGGCTGCTCGCCGTCGCCCCGCAGGCGCCCGTCCCCTACCGCGACCTGACGATTGCCGTTGGGCCCGCCACGTCCCTCGAGGAGGCCCATGGCTCCTTTTCCGAGGCGCTCGAGGCGCTTGCCACGGCGCGGGCGTTCGGCATCACCGGTGTCGTCGACCTTGCCTCGCTCGGGCCGCTCCCGCTCATCACCGAGGGAGAGACTCTGGCCCTCCGCCTCGCCGACAGGCACCTGCGCGAGCTCGAGGCGCGTGGCGCCACTGGAGTGGCCATCGAGCAGACGATCAGAACGCTGCTCGACCACGACCGCAACGTCGAAGCGGCGGCCGCCGAGCTGCATTTGCATCGAAACAGCATCCGCTACCGCGTCGGTCGCTTTCACCAACTCACGGGGCTCGACCTGCGGAAGACCGAGGATCTGATCACGACCTGGTGGCTGCTCAAGCGCCGGCAAGCAGGGCGTCCCGCCGGCACCGCATCACCTACGTGAGCTGTGGCTGCGCATGCTCCCCGGAGCTGCTGCGCTATGCCTTCCCGGAAAGCACCGAGCCCGACCGCGAGGTCGGGCTCAGCGATGTTCTGGTTCTACGAGACTCGCGCGGGCGGCTGTGTGGCTCGGGATCAAGCACACGGCCCAGAGTTGCGATAACGGCTCCCGCAAGGAGAGCCAGGATTGCCGCGAGCACCAACGCGATAATCGTGCCTGGGAGCGCAATCGTCGTCATTTCTGCTCCTTTCGTGCGTTGGTTTCTGCCTTCATCGTCGCTGACCGCGGGGGTCGCGGCAATGGAGACCGCGACAAGGCTCAGCGAAGATCTCTGGCTTCATGCACAAAGGGGCATGGGACGCACCACGCGCCCAGGCTGGTCACTTCCGGGGGCGAGGCGCCACCATCACCGGACATGTCGCGTGGAACATCAGCCCTTCGCCGGTGCTCCCGAGGATCAGCCGGGCGGCCTGTCCCCAGCGGCGTGACCCGATCACGATCAGGTCGACGTCCTGGGCGAGCTCGAGCAGGCGGTCGGCAGGCCGGCCGCGTCGCACCTCGGTTGCCACGTCGGAGTCGACGCTCTTCGCAGCAGCACGAAGGTGATCCATCAGCTTGTCCTCGCTCGTTCTGACGATTTCGTCCCAGTCAGGGGCCCCGGGTTGGTCGGCTTTCTCCCAGGCCGGGCGCGGCGCGGCGAGGCGCGCCCAGCCCGCGGACTGCACCCGGTCGTCGATCACGCCGCAGAGGACGAGCTGGGCACCGCAATTCGACGCGATGCCCGCCGCTAGCTTCAGCGCCGCGTGCGCCTCCGGGCCGGCGTCAAACCCCACGCCAATCCGTTTCAGCTCGCGGGGCGGCTGAGTGCTCATCCCGCGTGGCGCGACTGCAAGCGCACATGCGGCGCTGTCCAGAAGCTGACGGGTGCGCTTGCCGATGCGCACCTCTCCCTCGACAGCGTGCCGGTTCGAGCCGACGACGAGCAGGTCCCGATGCTCATGCTGGACGACGCGCTGCAACGCTCTGCCGACCGACAGGTCGGTCTCGACGCGAACCCTCGCGTCCGGCGCGAACCCGTCACGCGCATCGCGCACGGCCTTCTGGGCCTGTTCCTCCAGCCCTTTCCAGTTCATCCCTTCGGGCAGGACAACGAGCGGGTCGGTGTGGACCGCGACAAGCAGCAGTTCCGCGCCGGTTGCCCGGGCGATCATCTCACCCAGCGCGACCGCATCGTTGCCCTCAGGGAACCCGTTTACGCCGGCGGCGATTCGCGAGACGGGCGTGCGGCGGTGATGGGAACGCGCGTGTTTGCGGCCGGTCGCGGGATGTGAGGATGTGGACATGTTTCCCAAACCGTATTCCTTCTGTTGACGCGCAGGGAAAGTTGCCATGGATCGGTCCGGATTTCATCCGCAGGGACCCCGCGTACGCTGCGGGAAATCCCGGATCCCGATCAGCGGCCAGCGCCGGCGGTGGTCTGGTCGCTCGCAGCCACGGTGTCGGTCGTGCTCGTGGCCCTCGCGAGCACGAGCAGCGGGCACCGCGCCTTGCGCGCGAGCTCCTGGGAGACGCTCCCGTGGATCAGGCGGCCAACAGGACCGTAGCCGCGCGAGCCCACGACGAGCAGGTCAAGCGAGGCGCTGAAGACAGCCAGCTCCTCGACAGGCTGGCCGTATGCAGCGTGCGGCTCGATCTCGCCAAGTGCTCCGATACGTGCGAGCGCGTCATCGACAAGCGCCTCTTCCACGTCGTCGGTCGGCATCGGTCCGCCCAAGAACGCGTACGTCGGAAGCGACACGGCCTCAAACGCAGACAGCCTGGAGCCGTATCGCGCTGCGAGCTCTCGCGCCACGGCAACCGCGTGGTCGCTCTCGGGTGAGGCGTTGTACGCGATGCCGATCTCCCGCATCAGAGCGGGGTCGTGCGAATAGTTGGCGGGAGCGATCGCGAGTGCGCACGGTGCGCCGTTCAGAGACGCGCGCGTGTCGTCTCCGATCAGCACGCGCCCAAGCAGCCCGCGCCGGGATGACCCGACGACCAACAGATCGGCGCCGGCCAGCTCACAAACCTCGTGCAGGCCCCGTCCAACCGAGGACGCCACCCGCCAGCGGAGGCTCGCCTCGACGCCCGCCTCCTCCTGAGCTCGTCGAAGGAGCTCCAACGTCCGGTCTCGCTCCGATGCCTCAAACGCGGCGCTCGCACTCCGGTACATGAAGGAATCGCCTGCGTATACGTGAGCAAGCGTGAGCTGCGTGTCGGCGGCCGACAGCTTCTTCGCGAGCGCAATCGCGTCCCGCCCGCCGCCGCCGTCATCGACGCCTACGACGATCTGCTTGAACATCGTCACACCTCCTGCTTCTCAGGTCATGAGCAAACCGTACGCCCGTGGCGGGAGGTCTACGTCGGTGCTCCCCTCGGCACCGGACTGTGGATTTATACGCGCCGATTGCGGCTCGGGCGTCAACCGATCGGGTCGTAGAAGGACTGCGGAGAAGCACGGATCGGTTGTCCCGACCTGCGGATGCGGCGGGGAATGGCGCAGGGTACGGTCAAGGTGCAGTAGCAAGATGAGCGATGCGATGCCCGATCCTCCCCACATCACACTCACGGTCTCATTCGACAGCCACACAAGGTCTGAGCGGACCCTTCGGTGGCTCGCACCGGAGCTGGACCACGCCGGGCTGGCGATGACCGACGATCACGTGGACGGTCGCGTCCGATATCGCACCTGGGCGGGAACGGTCGATGAGGTAACCGTCCGACAGTTCGCGAAGGCGTGGAAGCTGGCAGACGAGCGCGGCGCGGTGGTCGGCGAAAACGACGGCGATCGCCGGCGGGCGATCCGGGCGTACACACTCGACGGCATGAACTGGGAGGCGGACGGCAGATCCCCTGTTGTATGGGCGTCGGTCGAGATCAGCCGGCGTGGTGGGGCGGGGGAGTGACCGTCTGACTGCCGCCGCCGTGATTGTTCTGCTGGGCCGCGCCGGTCCCTGCTCGCGCCAGGCCTTCGGCCTTCTGCTTGATCGTGAGCAGCATCTTGCGCTCCATCACCCACGATCCGGGCTCGATCACCGGATAGGCGACCCAGTCCTTCAGCTGCAGTTTCGAGGTGTCGAAGCTATTGCGGCTGATCAGTCGGGTGCGACCGTTCCCGGCCCGCAGCTCGAAGGCCCACAGCCAGGCCCCGTTGCTCGAGCGAACCACCATCGCTTGCTCGCGCTCGAGCCGCTCGACGCGCATCGCGTAGCCGGGCATCGGGATCTCGTCGCCGACGGCGAGATTCTGTAGCTCGGGGACTATTCGATCGACGTTGTGGATGTCGATCCCAAGACGCCGCTCGATCCAATCGTATGTGTACGCACCGCCACGACCCGGTCCCATCTGCACCAGCCACGGCCAGATCGCGGACGGCGGCGCGTCGATCTCGACGACCCGCGTCGAGACGATCCCCGTTCGGCATCAGCTCATCACCCGCAACCGTTCCCCGTGCCTCAGTGTCGGTCGCGCCCCAGTGCATGTGCCAAGGACGGATCCACCGCAAGTAGCCGATCACGGCGCCTGCGATCAGCAGCACGAGGGCGACGCCGCGTCGGTGCGGCGCGGTCCCTGCCGGCGCCAATCGAGCCCGCCGACCGCCTGCCCGGTACCGGATCGCCTCATAGACGTCGGCTTCGCGGCCGTCGATCACGCGGCGCTCGTGCCGCGTCTCATCAAATCTCGACCGCATACCGCGAGGCGCCATCGCCACATCACATTACGCCCCCGCCGCGGCGGGCCACGTGATTCTGTGCCTCCGGGCTGCGGAGAATTACCCGGCAGCCAAGGTAGTCCGCGCGGTCCTCGCACCGCGAGGACTGGCTTACGCTCTGAGTTGGAGCTGGAGCAAATGCCTATCGAAGACGTCTCGAACATCTCTTTCGAGGACGTTGAGGTTCTTGAGCCGTCGGATCGCCTCCTGCGGGACCTGCGGACAACCGCCCGCGGGCTGCCCTCGCGTGAGGCGGCGCGCCGGCTTGTCCAGTTCGGTCCCAACGAGCTGCGCCGCCGCGGGGGCGTGCGCTGGCCGCGGGAAATAGCCCGGCAGCTCACGCATCCGCTTGCACTGCTGTTGTGGGTCGCGGCGTTGCTGTCGTTCGCGGTCGGAAATCAAACGGTCGGCATCGCGGTCCTGCTCGTGATCGTCCTCAACGCCGCGTTCGCGTTCGTACAGGAGGTGCAGGCTGAGCGAGCTGTGGAGGCACTGGCCGCGTATATGCCACAACACGTGACGGTCCTGCGCGACGGCGCCGCGACGGTGAGCGAGGCGCGCGAGCTGGTGCCAGGCGATGTCGTCCTGCTCGAGGAGGGGGAGCGGATTGCGGCGGATATGCGCCTGCTGTCGGGTGACGTCGAAGTCGACCTATCGACGCTCACCGGCGAGTCGGAGCCGTCGCTGCGCTCGGCCGACCTGCACGACGGCGCGCTTCCACGGCTGGCGGCGCGCGATCTGGTGTTCAGTGGCACGGTCTGCACGGGCGGAGAGGCTCACGCCGTTGTGTTCGCGACCGGGATGCACACGGAGTTGGGCCGCATCGCGGCGTTGTCGGAGCGCGTCAAGGAGGAGCCCAGCCCGCTCGAGCGTCAAGTGCGGCGGGTGGCATGGCTGATCGCCGCGGTTGCTGTTGCGCTTGCGATCGCGTTCGTACCGATCGCGATCATCGGCGCCGGATTGTCGCTGCGCAACAGCGTCGTCTTCTCAGTCGGTCTGCTCGCGGGCAACGTGCCCGAGGGCCTGCTGCCCGTGATCACGCTCGCGCTCGCGGTCGCCGTAAGCCTTCTCGCCCGGCGCGGAGCGCTTGTCAAGCGGCTCAGTGCGGTGGAGACGCTTGGCTCCACGGACGTGATCTGCACCGACAAGACGGGAACTCTGACCGAGAACCGCATGCACCCCGTCGAGGCGTGGACGCCGAGCGGCGCGCTCACGCTCGAGCATCGGTCCGGCCACGAGCCCGTTACGCCGGCGCTGAGCGCCCTCGCGCAGGCGGCCGCCGGTTGCAACAACGCTCGGCTTGAGCCGGACGGCGGGACGACCGGCGATCCAACGGAGATCGCACTGCTTCGAGCCGCGCAAGAGCTCGGTGCCGATGTCGATGCAGAGGCCCGCGAGACACGGCGCCAGCGCCAATACAGCTTCGATCCCAAGCTCAAGCTGATGAGCACGCTCGACCATCTCGGGCCGCGAGATCGGCTGCATACCAAGGGCGCTCCCGAAGCGCTCGTGCCGCTCTGCACGGCGCTGCTGACCGACGACGAGCACGAGGTCGCCATGCAGGAACGGGACCGCCGCCGAATCGAGCGGCAGGTCGAAGCGTATGCCCGGCGGGGGCTGCGGGTCCTGGCGCTGGCACAGCGAGACTTGCCGTCAGCGACGGCTGGCCGCAGCCGCGAAGACGCCGAGCGGGACCTGTGCTTTCTCGGCCTGGTGACGATGTTCGACCCTCCGCGGGCCGGGGTCAAGGAGGCGGTCGCGTGCTGTCACGGCGCCGGGCTCCGCGTGATCGTGATCACCGGCGACCACCCGCTCACCGCTGCGGCGATTGCGCGAGAGGTCGGGATCGGCGGCGCGAACCCCCTGGTTGTGAACGCGGAGGGTCTCGATTACCGCCATCAGAAGGATCTCGCCGAACTGCTGTCGGGCAAGCGCGAGATCATCTTCGCGCGCGCCTCTCCAGAGGCGAAGCTTCACATCGCCGAGGCTCTGCAGGCCGACGGACACGTCGTCGCGATGACCGGCGACGGCGTCAACGACGCTCCGGCATTGAGGCGCGCGGACATCGGCGTTGCGATGGGAAAGTCCGGGACCGACGTTGCCCGTGAGGCCGCGACGATGGCGCTGACGGATGACAACTTCGCGACGATCGTCGCCGCGGTCGAAGCCGGGCGCGTGGTCTACGACAACGTCCGGAAGTTCATCATTTACATCTTCTCGCACGCCACACCCGAGGTCATCCCGTTTCTGGTGTTCGCGCTCTCCGGCGGGACGGTGCCGCTCCCTCTCCCGGTGCTGCTTCTGCTGGCCTTTGACGTCGGCACCGAAACGCTGCCGTCGCTCGCGCTGGGCCGTGATCCCGCCGAACCAGGAATCATGCAGCGCCCGCCGCGGCCCCGGTCAGAGGGAGTCATTCGCCGCCCGATGCTGATTCGGGCTTGGCTGTTTCTCGGTCTGATCATCGCCGTCCTGTCCCTCGGCGGCTTCTTCTACGTCCTCACGAAGGCGGGCTGGCACCCGGGTGATCCGACGGCGTCCGGCACCCGCTTCCACCACGCCTACCTGCAGGCGACCACGATGACCTTCCTGGGAATGATCTTCGGGCAGATCGGAACCGCGTTTGCGGTGCGCACCCAACGTGCGTCGCTCCGCTCCGTCGGCGCATTCAGCAACCGCTATCTCCTGCTGGCGATCGCCGGCGAGTTGGCGATCGCCGCCGCCTGCGTATACGCGCCTCCCCTTCAGTCGCTGCTGGGGACCGCCGCTCCGCCCGCCCGAGACCTCCTCATCCTGTTGCCGTTCCCGTTCATCGTGTGGGGCTCGGACGAGCTGCGCCGCTATCTGATGCGCCGCCGCCTGCGTCCGAGGGTCACCCGCGGGCAGGCAGCGGCGCTCAGCAGCTGAGCGTGAGCGACGTTTCCGGGGGAAGTACGGACGACACGGCACCGAACACGTGCGATCTTTGCGCCGGTGACTGGAGTGAGGCGGCTGGTTCGCGATGTGCTGTTGCGTGACGGTTCGACGCTACGCCTGCACGTGCCTTCGCCGGAGGATTTCGCTGACATCAAGGCGTTCTACGACGGCTTGTCGCCGGAGTCTCGCTATTTCAGGTTTCACGGCTATGGGCGTACCGACACGGTGGCTCGTGCCGAGGCCGAGGCGACCGGCGCCGACCGCCTTGCGGTGATTGGGCGGCACGGGGAGCGAGTCGTTTCGGCCGCGAGCTATGACGGGCTGCGGGAGAAGGGCGTCGCCGAGGTTGCGTTCGCGGTGGCCGACGAGTTTCAGCGCCGGGGGATCGGCACGCGGATGCTCGAGCAGCTCGCCGTGCTCGCCGCGGCGCGCGGAATCCATCGCTTCGATGCAATGGTGATGGGCGAGAACACGCGGATGCTGGGCGTGTTCGAAAACGCCGGATTCGCGGTGCAGCGACGTGGCTCGTTTGGCGAGGTCACGGTGTCGCTGGACATCACGCCCACCGAGACAACCCGCGATCGGATTGGCGAGCGCGACCACGTTGGCGCCGTCGCGGCACTGCGCCCGATTCTCGCGCCCTCGTCGATCGCGGTCGTGGGCGCTGCGGCCACGCCCGGGAATCTCGGCCAGGTGATGCTCGCCAACATCATCGCGGGTGGCTTCCAGGGGGTCGTCACTGCGGTGAATCGGGAGGGTGACGTGGTTTGCTCGACGCAGGCCGCTCGCAGTCTCGGCGAGCTGCCGTTCGCGCCAGACCTGGTGATCGTCGCGGCGTCGGGAGACGAACTGCTCGGTGTTGCCGCCGAGGCCGCTGCGCGAGGGGCCAGAGCACTGTTGGTCGTGTCGGCTGAGTCAGATGACAACGGTGACACCTCAGACCAACAGCGGCGGCTCGTGGAGATCCTGCGAGGAACGGGCTTGCGGATGGTCGGGCCGGGCTCACTTGGGGTGTTGAACACCGCCCCCGAGATCAGGGTCAATGCGACGTTCAGCGGCGCGAAGGTGCCATCCGGAGGTCTGGCAATCGGCTCGCACGCCGTGGCACTCGGGCTTGGGCTGCTGGGACACGCGGCAGCCCGGCAGTTAGGTGTCTCGATGTTCGTCTCTCTCGGCAATCGCGCCGATATCTCGACCAGCGACCTGCTGGAGTGCTTCGAGGAGGACGACCGCACGGCCGTGGTGATGCTCTATGTACAAGCGTTTGGCGACGCTTCCAGATTCACGCGGGTGGCTCAGCGCGTGGCGCGCGAGAAGCCGGTCCTCGTGGTCAAGGGAGGCCCCCCGGCCGCCCGAAACGGGGCTGGCCCGAGCTCGCAGACGGCCGCGGCGTTACGCGGCGACGCCGTGTTCGACGCCGTCCTGCATCAGGCTGGGGTGATGCGGTTCCACCGCGGCGAGGAGTTGTTTCAGGCCGCCGAGCTGTTTGAAAGCCAACCGCTCCCGGGTGGGCGCGAGGTCGGGATCGTCAGCAATTCCCCTGGCATCGCGACGCTGATCGCCGACGCTTGCGAGGGCGCCGGGCTGCACGTCAGCACCGCGAGCAGAGCTACGAATCCGGTCGCTCTGGGGGTCGGCGCCGGACCCGGGGAATACGCGGCGGCAATCGATGAGCTTCTCCCTGACGCCGGGATCGACGCGCTGGTCGTCTCGTACGTGGACCATCAGGACGGTGATCCTGAGGCCGTCCTCGAAGCGATCTCGATCGCTGCGGCGCCGGCCGGCAAGCCCGTGGTCGCATCGGTTGTCGGCGCCGATGGCAGACTTCCGCCACGGCGCCGGACGAGCGTGCCCAACTTCCTGTTCGCTGAGTCGTGCGTCGCTGCGCTCGCTCGTGCAGCCGACCGGCGGGCCTGGCTCTCGCGGCCCCTCGGCGAGCGTCCCTCGTTCCCGGATCTCGACGATTCCGCCGCGCGGCGCGTGGTCGGCTCATTTCTTGAGCGCAACCCTGCGGGGGGCTGGCTGTCGCTCGCCGAGGCCGAGGCTCTCCTGGCCACACACGGCATTCGGTTCAGCCCCTCGCACCGATGCCAGGACGTCGAGAGCGCGGTCGCCGTTACCCGCCAGATCAACCGCCCGGTGGCGCTCAAGGCCGACTTTCAGGCTCCCGCCCACGCCAGCCAGATCCACGCAGCGCTGCTCGGCCTGGAGGGCGAAGCGGCGATTCGATCCGGCTGGCGGGAACTCCAACGGCAGGTTCAGATTGCCGGCCGCGAGTGGAATGGGGCGATCGTCCAGGAGCTGGCTGAGCCCGGCGCGGACGTGCTCGTCGGGACCTTCAGAGATCCGGACCTCGGATCGGTAGTGGGCGTCGGGCTCGGCGGACGTCAAGCCGGGTATGGCGAATCGGTCGCGTTTCGGCTTCCCCCTCGTACCGACGTCGAAGCCGATGAGCTAATCGACGCTTGCGATGCCGTGCGGACCGATGTCGACAGCTTCAGCGACGGCGCCGAGCTCAACCGCGACGCGCTGCGTGACCTGGTCCTGCGCTTCGCGCTGCTGCTGGACGGTCTCCCGGGAGTGGTCGAGGCCGATCTGAACTCGGTCCGCTGCACGACCGTGGGATGCGCCGTGCTCGACATGCGGATCCGGGTCGAGCACCACACCCAGGCGCAACCAACGAAGACCTGGTGATCACAAGCCGTTGCAGGCCTCACGCAGCGCGGCTCAGACGAGGCCCGCCGTCGGGCGCTTGCTCCGCCGACTCGAGGTAGTAGAAGCCGCCGAGACCTGCGGCAGCCAGGCCGGCGCCGATGGCGACGATGTCGATGAAGCGCGTCAGGTCTCCGGGCAGCACCGCGAGCACGATCGGATGCACGAAGATCGCGCCCTCGAGCAGTCCGACAGCTGTCGCGAGGAGTCCCAGCCCGATCGCCGGCGCGACGCGCCATCGCTTGGGTGCACGTCGCAGGATCCAGGCGCCGACGCCGATGAACACGATCGCATCGACCCCGACGATCCACGTGCCCGGCGACGCATACGCATCGAGCGCGAACGCGACCAGCACGGCGGTCGCGGCGACCGCCGCGGCGACGCCGAGGCCGACCGCGGCGCGTGCGAGGGACTCGCGTCGTTGCCCGGCAGCGAGCGCCGCTGAAGCCACCAGCACGACGATCAGCATCGCCAGCCACGGCCACAGCGCCGGCGCCGGGAAGCGCTGGAGCTCGCCCACCAGCCGCGCCTGGCGCCCGTCGACGATCAGCGGCACGCTCCAGCTTCCACGGGTCGCTCCGGGCGCGAGGCCCTGCGCTCGAGCGTCCTGCCAGATCACCGAGCGCCGGCCGCGCTGAAGTCTCCACCGAGGCGCCGCGCTGACCACGCGGTCTGAGCGCTTGACCAGCTTGAGAACCACCGCCGTCGCCGACGCGTCGTTGACCCACAGGCCGGACCCGTCGATGCGAAAGACCGGCTCGCCCAGGTAGCCGACGAGCACGACCACATGGCCCGGTCTGATGGTCAGCTGCAGCGCACGGTCGCTCTGGAAGATCCGGGCGGAGTACGCGGCGGTCTGCGCGCGAGCGATTGTGGCTCGATAGTCGACCGCGACCGTGCCCGAACGCAGGTGCGCACCGGCGGCCGCGGGGTGAGCGAGACATGCCGTGACGACGGCGGCCGCAAGCACCACTCCAGCGCGATGCCCAACGGGGCCAGCTTGCGCTCGCGGCCGCTCAGCCTTGCCGCGCGAGGACAGCGCGCTCACGCAGGCAAGCATTGAGCTCTTCACGGAGATCGTTGACGAGCGGCGACTCCGGCAGGCGCTCCTCCAGCAGCGCGAGCGAACGCTGGTAGTGCCGCATTCGCCGGGCGCGCGGCTCGCGTGCTCCCCCGCCCCCCAGCATGCTCGTTCGCGCGATCTGCTCGCGCCGCAGCTCGCGCACCTTCGAGAGCTTGTCCGCTGCGAACAGGCTGAGCGCCTCTTCCCCGGCGCCGACAACCTGTCGCCGCAGCGCCGCCTTGCGCCGTGCGTAGCTGTGGATCGAATCGTCATCGCTGACGGCGAGCACGAGGCCCGCGATCCTGCCGCCAAACCGCGCTTCCAGGTCCGCCGCGCTCGCCTCGGTCTTCTCGACGACGTCGTGCATCACCCCGGCGGCGACGACGTGGTCTGGCGCACCGGCCTCGTACAGCAGCGCGGCAACTTCGAGCGAATGATCGAGGTACGGCGTCCCATCCGCACGACACTGACCCGCGTGCCAGCGCTCGGCATACGCGAGCGCCGAACGCGTCAGCGGTCGATTTGCGACGAGTTTCGGAACCCAACGCCGGCCCACAGGCCGCGAGAGTCTATTTGATCTCGCAAATTCCGAGAAACCTCTGAGCGGCCTTGACGCCACATGCCAACACAGTAAAGATATTGAACCAGTAATGCTGGTGAACCACTCGGACGAGCTGGACGAGAAGCTTGCTGCGGCCGCCCGCGAGGCCGCGGCACTCGCTCGCGAGCTCGCGCCTCAGACCGAGCACGACCGCCGACTGCCCTCGGAGCTGGTCGAGCGCCTCCGCGCTTGCGGTCTGTTCCGCGCCGGCGCGCCCGCGTCGGTCGGAGCCGCGGAGGCCTCGCCCGGCGTGACGCTGCGGTGCGCGGAGACGGTCGCGCGGGGGGACGCCTCCGCCGGATGGTGCGTCTCGATCGCGGCCACGAGCAGCCTCCTCGGCGGCTGGCTCGGGCCGGAAGGATTGAACGACGTGTTCGGAGACCCCGGCCGGGTTGCCGCCGGCGTCTGGGCGCCGCGGGGCAAGGCCAGGCGCGTCGACGGCGGCTACGTGGTGTCCGGACAATGGGCGTTCTGTAGCGGGATCATGCATTCGGACTACCTGTTCGGCGGCTGCATGGTCGCCGGCGAGCAAGGTGGCTCGCCGACACCGAGGGTGCTTGGCATGCGCGTCGACGAGCTCGAGATCCTCGACACTTGGCACACCTCTGGCCTGCGCGGGACCGCCAGCCACGACGCGCGCGCGAAAGAGCTCTTCGTGCCCGAGCGCCGCAGCCTGTGGCTGCTCGATCCGCCGGCCAGCTCGGCCGCGCTCTATCGCTTCCCGATCTTCGCCTACTTCGCGTTGTCGATCTCGGCGGCGGCGCTCGGAAACGCCCAGGGTGCGATCGATGACCTGAAGGCCTTGGCGATCGGGAAGGTCTCGCTCGGCTCCAGCCGCACGCTCGCGGAGCGTCCGGCCACGTGGAGCGCGGTCGCGCAGGCCGAAGCCTCGCTGCGCGCCGCGCGCGCGTTCTACTACGAGGCGATCGCGGACGCGTGGGCCGCGGCGATCTCATCGGGGACCGAGCCGGTCTCCGTCGAGCTCAGGGTCGGGCTGCGGCTCGCCGCCACCCACGCCGTGCGGACGGCCGCGGACGTCGCTCGCGCGATGTACGACCTCGGCGGCGGCTCGGCGATCTACGACGATTCGCCGTTGCAGCGCCGCTTCAGGGACGCTCACGCGGCCACCGCCCACTTCCAGGTCAACCCCGCCACCTGGGAGCTGACCGGGCGCCTGCTGCTCGATCAGCAGACCGACATGACAATGCTGTGAGCGCTGCGCTCGGCGTCACGATCCCGTTCTGGCTGGATCGCCCGGACGAGGAGGCGATCGAGATCGCCCGCGCCGCCGAGCACGCCGGGCTCGAAAGAGTGTGGATCGGCGAGATGGCGTCGTTCGATGCGTTCGCGCTCGGGACGGCGATCGGCCAGCAGACCGAGCGGATCGGTTTGACGATCGGGCCGCTCGCAGTCGGTGTTCGCAGCCCCGTGGCGATCGCGCTCGGTGTCGCCTCGGTCGCGATTCTCAGCGGGCGAGGAGTCGATATCGCACTCGGCGCGTCGAGCCCGGTGATCGTCGGCGGCTGGCACGACCGCCCGTGGGAGCAGCTCGCGCCACGCACGCGCGAGACCGTGCACGCGCTGCGCACGATCCTCGATGGCGCGCGGGCCGACTTCGACGGCGAGCTCGTTCGTGCCCACGGTTTCAGACTGCGGCGCGCTCAGCCCGGAACCTCGATCGCCGTCGCCGCATTTGGCCCGGCGATGACTCGCGTCGCTGCATCCACTGCCGACGAGGTGGTCCTGAACCTCGTCACCGCCGACCACGTCGCGTCGGTCCGCAAGCAGATCGACGAGCATGCAGCAAACGCCCGGCGGCCCGCACCTCGTCTTGCCGTGTGGGTCCCGGCGGCACTGGATCCGGGGCCCGCGGCGGTCGCGCAGCTGGCGGGCCAGCTGTCGGTCTACGTCGGCGTTCCCGGCTACGGAGAGCTGTTCTCGAGGCTCGGATTCGAGTCGCTCGTCGAGCGCGCTCGCTCCGGCGTACCGCGGCACAAGCTCGTCGAGGAGATCCCGCTCGAACTGCTCGAGCAGGTGGGTGCGCTCGGCGATGCGAGCAAGGTCGCCGCGCGCATTGCCTCCTACCACGAGGCGGGCGCCGACCACGTCGCCGTCGCGCCGAGCACAGCCGAGGACCCAGGCGGACGCGCGGCACTCGAGGCGCTCGCGCAGCGGGTGGCACTGTGAGCCAAACGCGCCGTCCCGCCGATCTCGACCACCGCTTCCGGGGCGAGTCGGTCGGACGAGCGCTCGCGCTGATCGGCGATCACTGGACGCTGATGATCCTTCGCGAGGCGCTCTTCGGCGTGCGGCGGTACGGGCAGTTGGCCCGCAATCTCGGAATCCCGCGGCCGACGCTGTCGGTGCGCCTTCGCTCGATGGTCGACTCTGGGCTGCTCGAGCGGGTTCTGTACGCGAGCGATCCTGACCGGTACGAGTACCGCCTGACAGAGCCCGGCCGCGAGCTGTTCGGAGCCGCGGTGCTGCTGATGCGCTGGGGGGACAAGTACCTCGCCGGCCCAGAGGGCCCGCCCATCGTCCTGCGCCACCACGAGTGCGGTGAGATCGCCGAACCGACGCTCACCTGTGGCCGCTGCGCCAGGCCGCTCACGCCGTACAACGTCACTCCGGAGCCCGGCCCCGCGTTCGGCAACCAGTAGTACACGCGGGAGTATTGTGCGCGCCAGGTCACAGATGTCTGCCGACGCCACCATCGGTGTTCCTACCTCGACGGAGCGCGTGAACGTGCGGCTGGTATTCGCGGGCCTGATGCTCGTCCTGCTGCTGGCGGCGCTGGACCAGACGATCGTCGCCACCGCGCTGCCGACGATCGTCGGAGATCTCGGCGGGCTCACCGAGCTGGCGTGGGTGACCAGCGCGTTCCTCCTCGCCCAGACCGCGGTCACGCCGGTGTACGGCAAGCTCGGCGATCTCTACGGCCGCAAGCGGGTCCTGCAGAGCGCGATCATTCTGTTCCTGCTCGGCTCTGCGCTGTGCGGGCAGTCGCAATCGATGCCGGAGCTGATCGCCTTCCGGGCGGTGCAGGGTCTCGGTGCGGGCGGGCTGGTGGTCTTGATCCAGGCGGTGATCGGTGACATCGTGCCGCCGCGCGAACGTGGCCGTTACCAGGGCCTATTCGGGGCGGTGTTCGGCGTCGCAAGCGTTGCCGGGCCGCTGCTCGGCGGGGTGATCGTGCAGGCGGTCTCGTGGCGGTGGATCTTCTACGTGAACCTGCCGATCGGGATCGCGGCGCTGTTCGTGATCGGCGCCACGCTGCCCGCGACGCTGTCGACCAAGCATCCTTCGATCGACTACCTCGGAGCGGGGTTGCTGGCGGCGGCGCTGAGCGCGATCGTGCTGGTGACGAGCCTGGGCGGCACCACTTGGGCGTGGGCCTCGGGCGAGGTGATCATCATCGGGGCCCTCGGCCTGGTCCTGCTGGGGGCGTTCGTCCTCGTCGAGCGCCGAGCGCGCGAGCCGATCCTCCCGCTGGAGCTGCTGCGCGATCCCGTGTTCGCGGTCGCGGGATCGCTGTCGATGATCGTCGGGTTCGCGCTGTTCGGCTCCGTCACGTTCCTTCCCTTGTACTTCCAGACCGTGGACGCCGCCTCCCCCACCGGTTCCGGGCTGCGGCTGCTGCCGATGATGGCCGGCGTGCTGACGATGTCGATCCTCTCCGGGCAGCTGATCAGCCGGACGGGGCGCTACAAGGCGTTCCCGATCATCGGCACGCTGATGATGAGCGCAGGCCTGCTCCTGCTCTCGCGGCTGGACGTCGGCACCAGCATCGCCGCCTCCTCGCTGTACCTGCTCGTGCTCGGCTTGGGCCTCGGTTCGACGATGCAGGTGCTCGTCCTGGTTGTGCAGAACGCGGTCGACTACTCGGTGCTCGGCGCGGCCACCTCCGCCGTGACGCTCGCCCGTGGCATCGGCGGCTCGCTCGGCACGGCGGTGTTCGGGACGATCTTCTCGAGCGGCCTCAAATCGCACCTGCGCGCAGCGCTGACCGGTCCGCTCGGCCACCAGGTCGCGACAGGCGGGCGCCTCACCGGGGCACAGGTCCACCGATTGCCGGGACCGGCGCGCGCCACCTACCAGCAGGCTTACGTGCATGCGTTGCGACCCGTCTTTCTGATGGCGGCGGGGGTCGCCGCGCTCGGCTTCGTGCTCAGCTTGCTGCTGCAGCAGCGACCCCTGCGGGAAGCCGCAGCGACCAGCACTGGGCTCGAGGACGGTCTCGCCGCACCGCGCTCGTCGGACTCGCTCGCCGAGACCGAGCGCGCGCTGACGAAGCTGGTCACGCCCGAGGAGCGCGCCCATTTCCGTCAGCGCCTCGCGGAGCGAGCAGGCGTCGAGCTCAGCCCCGGCGAGATCTGGGCGCTCGTGCGAATCGACGAGCATGGGTTCGCGCGTGCCCGGGAGGTGGCGCTCGGCAACGGCGTCGATCCGGCACGCATAACCCAGGTCATCGCCGACCTTCACCGCCATGGGCTGATCGTCGGCGAGGGCGGCGATGCCCAGCTGACGCCGACGGGACGCGAACAAACCGAGCGCATCGTCGGCGCCCGCCGGCAGATGCTCTCAGAGGCGCTGGCCGACGACAGCAGCACGCGCAGCCCGGAGCTGACCGCGCTGCTCGGCCGGCTCGCGCGTGAGTTGAGCGGCGAGCCGCCGAGGGCTGGGTCCGACGGGCGGTTAGCATTGGCCCATGAGTGACGAGAGCATTGCCGCGCGGATCGAGCGATTGGTCGCGGAGGAGCACGAGCTTCAGGGTCGCGAACAGGCCGACAGCACAGAGACGGAGCAGCTGGAGGTTGATAGGCAGCGGCTGCAGGCGGTCGAGGTAGAGCTCGACCGCTGCTGGGATCTGCTGCGCCAGCGGCGCGCGCTGCGCGACGCCGGGGGCGATCCCGATGACGCCGAGGTCCGCGACGCCGACACCGTCGAGCGCTACCTGCAGTAACGCCGCATGAACCGCATGAGCGCGCAGGACGCGTCGTTCCTGCACATCGAGAGCGATCAGAGCCCGATGCATGTCGGCGGCGTGAGCATCTTCGAAGGACCGCCGCCGCCGTTCGCCGAGGTGATGGCGATGGTCGAGAGCAAGCTCCCGCTTGTCCCGCGCTATCGGCAGATAGTGCGCTTCGTCCCGTTCGGGCTGGCGCGTCCGGTTTGGGCCGACGATCCGCACTTCAACCTCGGCTATCACCTCCGCCGCACCGCCCTCCCCGCGCCCGGCGGCGACGACGAGCTACGCGCGCTCGTCGGGCGCGTTATGTCCCAGAACCTCGACCGCGCGAGACCGCTGTGGGAGATGTGGGTGGTCGAAGGGCTTTCCCAAGGCAGATGGGCGCTGCTCTCCAAGGTCCACCACTGCATGGTCGACGGGGTCGCGACTACCGACCTGATGACGGTCTTGATGGACGCCGAGCGCGACGCGAAGCCGACGACGCCGCCCGTTTGGGTTCCCGAGCCGGTCCCGGGCAGGACGCGGCTGCTGGGAGACGCAATCATCGAGCGAGCGACGAATCCGCTGATCGCTGTGGAGCAACTGGCAGGGGCGCTGCGGACCCCGCGCCAGCTCGCGGGGCTGATGACCGACACCACCCGCGGCCTGCTCGGGTTCGCGAACGTCGCACGGCACGGCGAGTCCTCGTCGCTCAACGGACCGCTCGGGCCGCACCGTCGCTGGGACTGGGCGCGCGGGCGACTTTCAGATATCCAGATGGTTCGGCGCACGCTCGGCGGGACGGTCAACGATGTCGTGCTGGCGGCAATTACGCACGGGTTCCGCGACCTGCTGCAATCCCGCGGCGAGCGGGTCGACCGCGTGCTGCGCACGCTCGTGCCGGTCTCCGTCCGCCGCCCGGATGAACGGGGCACCTACAACAACCGCGTCTCTGCGATCTTCGCCGAGCTTCCGGTCGGCATCAAGGACCCGGCGCGGCGCCTGGAGTCGATCAGCGCGCAGATGGCCGGGTTGAAGGAGTCAAAGCAGGCGGTGGCCGGCGAGACGCTCACGTCACTGTCCGGGTTCGCACCGCCAATGCTGCTCGCGCTCGGGGCGCGGCTGGCGAGCAGGTTGCCGCAACAGACTTTGAACACCGGCACGACAAATGTCCCCGGCCCGCAGTTCCCGCTCTACCTCGCGGGAAGACGGATGCTCGA
This sequence comes from uncultured Solirubrobacterales bacterium, assembly GCA_963796525.1. Taxonomy (GTDB): domain Bacteria; phylum Actinomycetota; class Thermoleophilia; order Solirubrobacterales; family Solirubrobacteraceae; genus Palsa-465. The sequence goes on along the minus strand of CAWCMD010000019.1, from coordinate 264,841 downwards.
GACCTTCCCGTACATCCCCCTGTTCGCCGAGGTCCGAGTCGCCGTCGCGATCTTCTCCTACGACGGCGCAGTCAGCTTCGGCGTCAGTGGCGACTACGACACTGCTCCCGACCTCGATGTCCTCTGCCGCGGGATCGAGGCGGGCCTGAACGAGCTCGTCGCGCTGTCAGGACCGGCCGAGCAGCCGGAAGCTGGTGGCGTCGAGGCGGATCCCGCCGGGCACGGTGACCAGGACCATCACGACGTTGCCACAGCTCCGGCACCTGACGACAGCTCCGGGCGCGCAGGCATAGACGGCTAGCTCCGCGATCTGCGCGGTCGCCCCGCAGTGCGCACACGATCCGCTGGCGCTCGTCATCTCGGCGCCGAAGTACTCGAACAGTGCCCCGCCGATCGCGTTTCCGTCAAGTGCGTCCATCGGTCACGCTCCCGTTGGCCCGAATCGTTCGGTCCTGATGCGCGCAGGCTCGTGTCCAATCTCCACGAGCGCCTCAGCGACGCTCTCAACCAGCGGCGTCGGGCCGCACACGTAGACGAGCGGCCGCTCGGCCGGTGGCGGAGCGACGTCCTCGAGCAGCCGGCGGTCGATGCGGCCGCGATGTCCGTCCCAGCCGTCGGGCGACTCCCGCGTAAGCGTGAGCTGGACGCCGGCGCCGTGGTCGGACGCCAGGCCGGCGAGCTCTTCGCGATAGATGACGTCCTCCAGCGTGCGAGAGGAATAGAGCAGCCGCGCCGGCACCGCCCGATCTCCGGAAGCCCAGTGGCGGAGCATCGCCCGCAACGGCACCACCCCAGAACCGCCCGCGACGAGCATCAGTGGCCCTCCGAGCGACTCTTCCCAGACGAAATATCCGCCGATCGGGCCTCGCAGCTCGAGCACGTCGCCTTGCCTGAGCTCATCGGCCAGGTACGGGGAGACCTCGCCATCATCGAGCCGCTCGACCGTCAGGACCAGCCGTCGGTCCTCTGGCGCCGAGGCGATCGAGTAGCTGCGCTGTGCCTGGTAGCCGTCCTCGGCGGTGAGACGTACGTCGACATGCTGGCCGGCTCGGTGACCGGCCCAGTCGGGCGTCTCCAGCACGATGCTCTTGCATCGCGGCGTCTCGTCGACGAGTTCGGCGACCTTCGCCAGCTGCCAGGTCAGTCTCCCTGGTAGCGCTGCTCGAGCCATGGATCTCCATGGTTGTGGTAGCCGTAGCCCTCCCAGAAGCCCGGCTCGTCGTTGGCGGTGAAGTTCAGACCGCGCACCCACTTGGCGCTCTTCCAGAAGTACAGATGAGGTACGAGCAGCCGCGCGGGTCCGCCGTGCTCGGAATCCAGCGGCGCCCCTCCGTACTCGTATGCCACCCATGCTCGCCCGTCGGTGACGTCCTCGAGCGCCAGGTTCGTGGTGTAGCCGCCGTCGGACCACACCGTCACGTAGTCAGCCTCCGTGGAGACGTGTCCGAGCAGCGTGTCGACCGAGACGCCCTTCCAGGTCGTGTCGAGCTTGGACCACTTCGTCACGCAGTGGATGTCGACCGTGACCGTTTCGGCGGGCAGCGCGAGAAACTCGTCCCACGGCCACGACACCGGCTGCTCGACGGCGCCGTGGATCGTGAAGCTCCACTCATCCAGTGGAGTGTGGGGCGTCGGGCCGGCCGACAGCACCGGGAAGTCCTCGGTGACGTACTGCCCAGGCGGAACCTTCGAAGGATCCGCGACCGGGCGGCGACGCCCGCCGAAGCCGCGGCTGATCGGGGACATCGGTCAATTACCTCCCTGATCCGAAGCCCGCCCACCCCGAACGAAGCCGGCGAGCATCTTGCCCATCTCGATTTCGGCCGTGCCCGTCGTGACCACCGGGTCGCCGGCTGCGAACACACGCAACTGCTCCTCGTCGTCTGCCTCGACGACGCCCAGGCCCCACGACCCGGTGGAGTCGAGCACGGGACCGAACACCACCATCCGACCCGACTCCACGAGCGGCTGCCAGTACGCCGCGTGGCGGCCCATGACCTCCCGCTCCGCGTCGCTCATGTCGAGCGCGAAGTTGGGGCGGGGAGCCTTCAGCCTGAAGACGAACGTGGCGATGCGCGAACCCTAGACGTTTGCGCAAGTTTCGACCCGCCGCTTCGTTCTTGGAGTTGGGAGCAACGGATCAGGAGCGCAAGATGCAAACGGGTATTTGCAGGGGGAGGCTGATCGCCTCCGTGACGCTGGCGGCTGCGATCGGCGCCGGGTACATGGCAAGTAGCGCTACGGCGCTGCCGATCGTCGACCCGACGGTCGCGCCGGTCCGGGCGGTCGAGCCGGTCGTGATGACGGGCGCGGACTTCCCCCGGATCGCGGTGCCGCAGAACATCACGGCGAAGGCCCCATTCACCGACCTGATCGCCTGCCAGCCGGGCGCCAACACCGACCAGTGCGCACACAACGAGTACTCGCCGCCGGAGGTCGACACCAGCGGGGCTCACGGGCAACTCAAGGGCGTCTACCCGAGCCAGCTGCTCGGCTACCGCTGGGACGCCCGGCACAACCGGTTCGTGCAGATCCCTTTCCAGGTGGACAAGGTGTTCACGCGCTACCTCGAGAACGACGCGTCAGGCTTCGCGATCTACGCGGGCGCGGACCAGCACACGACCTACCAGTTCGACCGCGAGGGGTTCCGCGCCTACCCGGACCCCAGCGATCCCTGCCACGCGCTCTACCAGCCGCCGGCGAAGGACCCGATCCCCTACTTCGACACCAATGACGAGATCTCGTTCATGTATTCCGACAGCGGGCCGAAGGCTCCAAGCGACGCCCGCGTGCCGCGCGGCATCCTCGCGACGCGCACGGTCCAGATCACCGACCCGAACAACGCCCAGGCCGGCGCTCGCTACGTCTACGTGATGGTGGCCGCTCCGAGCGGCCCGAAGCCGGCCTACACCGCCGCCAACGGCTACCTCCGCTACCTGCGCGACCCGAACGCCGACGAGTACGTGTTCTCGCAGTCCGACTACTCCAACTACGGCAACGCGGCGCGCGGTGACATCTGCGGTCCCCCCTCCCCCGGGCATCCATACGGGACCCCGATCCTCGACTCGAGCGGCCATCCGGTGATCGCACGTCACCGGCCGCTCGACACCGCGACGCTCACCACGTCGCGCTACAGCTTCCGTTACGACGGCCGTTGGCTGATGACGGGGATCGGCATCTCCCCTGACGACCGCGGCCTGCGCAGAGGTGACTACGGTCCCAACCTCGTCGACCGTTGGAAGGCGCGCGCGTTCGCCCAGGACCCCTCCTCGAAGACGCCGTGCTGCGGCTTCGAGGAGGAGGACACGCACTGGGGCGGCTCGAGCACGCTGCTCGGCGAGCGGATCGGGCCGGTTCGCGCGATCCGCGCCACATGGGGTGCTGATTCGGGGACGAACGTCGTGCGGATGGAGACCTTCTACGCCGACCAGGTGCGCCAGAAGACGTGGCTTCGGGTGCATGTGATCCCGCCGCTCGACGGCATCTATGCGCAGTGGGACTTCCGCGCCGGCCGGATGACCCGGTACTACAACCCGAACCTCCCGAGCGGCGTCGCGGTCGACGGGCGCAACGACACCGTGTTCGGGAACCTCGACGACCCCTGCAACGACAACTACAACGGGCAGAACGAGGGGACGGGGATTAAGGTCCCGCCACCCGCCCCCCTTCCGCCCATCGACCTCAACCAGACCTACCGCCAGCTGTACCAGGGTGTCGGCATCTGCAGCTCGCCATGGCCCTACCACCAGTCCGTCAACCTCGCCGATCCCACATTCGAGGGCCTGAACTCCTCGCTGCAGTGGAACGAGACCGCGGGGCCGTGGGGAACGATCGTCGACCGCTACCAGATCGACCAGGCCACCGATGTGACGCCGGGCGGCCTGGCGCAGTCGATGCTCGCGCTGCCCTACTACCGCGACGACTCGTGCTTCGACGACGGCACCGGCTCCGACCCCGGTCCACGAGTCGATCCCGGATCTTCGACCGAGCCGCGCACGTACGGGGCCGGACTCCCGCGACAGTGCTGGAAACCGCAGGATGGCATCCCCGCCGCCGGCGATCAGCGCTACTACCAGGGCGACATCGGCACGCACGGGCTGCACCTGCTGTTCCAACTCGAGTCCGACAACGCACGCCAGCAGGTGCCGATCGACGAGATCGTCTCCGAGCAGCGGATGATCATGCTGCCCGGACAGCAGGGCAACGTCGGCGAGCAGTACGGCCGCGAGTTCGAGAAGCCGGTCGTCGTCAGCGTCGGTAATTAGGTCCCGCCCACCCACCCCCAACCACCAGGGGCCGCGTGCGGCGGCATCCATGGGGCCGGGCGGCCCCGTCCGGACCGGAGCTCGAGAAAGGCGCCCCGAACCCCCATTTCGTTACATCGCGACCGCCAGGATGGGCAACGAGTCACCAAATCAGTGCTATAGCCCCCATTTCGTTACACGTTGCCCCGGCGAGCGGTCGCTTTGTAACCAAATGGGTGCTGCCAGGCACCCCACCCCCTCCTCGAAAGCCCAATCCCGGGCAGATCACGCCACAAGGCCCCCGGCCGAAGGCCGGAAGCTGAGGCGCCAGCGGTCGCGCCGACGAACGCCAACGTGGCGCCAGCCGTCAGCACGAGAAGCGCGACAGACCCCGCCCGCACCCGCCAACCGAGGCTGTCCGGACGGGGCCGCCCGGCCCCACGGACGCTGCGAAGCAGCCCCTGGTGGTTGGGAGGACGGGCGGGACTAAATCAGGCTGCGGGCGGTGTCCTCGATCGAGTCCTCGACCAGCCGCGTCTTCCACCCCAGCGTCGAGCGCGCCTTCTCGCTCGAGAACCAGGTCCGCTGGCCGAGGTCCCCGACCACCGAGCGCACGCTCGGATCGAACAGCGCCATCACGCGCAGCATCAGGTTCGGCGCGACCCGGGTCGGGACCTTGCTGGCGGCATCACCCAGCCGCTCGCGGAGGACCTTTGCCACGTCGTAGGTCCACAGGAAGCGGTCCGTCGCGATGAACCGCTGTCCCCCGGCGGCCGCGGTCGTCATCGCGCGAATGTGCAGGTCGGCGACGTCGCGGGCGTCGACGAACGCGAATCCCAAGCGCGGCGCCGCCGGCATCCCCTTCAGCAGCCGCTCGATCAGCTGCAGCGAGTAGGAGTGGTCGTCGCTCAGCGCCGGGCCGATGATCGCGCCCGGATTGATCGTCGCGAGCCGGTCCTCGGCGCCGGCCGCGCGCACGTGCTCCCACGCCGCCTGCTCCGCGAGCGCCTTCGAGCGCACGTACGGGGTCCGCGCGGGGTCGTTGCCGTCTGTCCAGTCCGCCTCCGTGTAGGGCGCTGACTCGGAGCTCGGCCGGTCCCCGCGGATCGCGGCGACGGAGGAGGTCATCGCGACCCGCTCGACGCCCGCCTCCAGCGCGGCGCGCAGGACCCGCAGCGCACCGTCGCGCGCGGGGACGATCAGCTCGTCGGGGTTCTTCGGCTGCACGGGCGGGAACGGCGAGGCGACGTGCAGGACGTAACGGCAGCCGGCGACCGCCTCGGGCCAGCCCGCGTCTGAGGTCAGATCCGCGGCCAGCACCGTGAGTCGTCCGTCCGCATCAACGCCGGCGGCCTTCGTCGCCGCGCGCACCGCGCTCTCGCGACTCAGGTCGCGGACCGTGGTTCGGACCTCGTAGCCGCGCTCGAGCAGGGAGGCGACGCACCATCCCCCGAGAAACCCCGTTCCGCCAGTGACGAGCGCCAGATCGGCCATGCGGAGACCTTATCCTGCGCGCGATGTCTCCGCTGTTCGGCCATCACGACGACGACAACGAGCAGGCGCAGAACGTTGCCGCTCTGCAGGCGGAGGTGCAGCGGCTCGACTCGCTCTCACTGGAGCAGCTCGCCTCGGAGGTGATGCGCAAGGGCTTCGGACCTGGCGGGCCTGGAGCCGACGAGCAGGACACAGAGATGAACGGCCTCGATTACGCGCTCACTCGCAAAGGGCGAGACCCGCTCGCTCGAGACGAAGTCGAACGCCTTCTCGGGTGACGCAGGTGCTCAGCTCGCTTGCGTGAGCTCGGCCACCTTTCGCTCGAGCAGCCGCCGCTCGGCGTCGTCGTGCACCAGGTCCAGCGCTCGGTCGTACTCCTCACGTGCCTCGCGCTGGCGTCCGAGGCGCGCGAGCAGCGCCGCTCGCGTCGAGTGCAGGTAGTGGAAGTCCTCGAGCTTCAGGCGATCGATGATCTCGAGGCCGGCCATCGGGCCGTCACGCTCGGCGACCGCGATCGCCCGGTTGAGCTCGACGATCGGCGAGTCGGTGAGCCGCGAGAGCTCCCCGTACAGCGCCGCGATCTGCGCCCAGTCTGCTGACTCGTCGGTGTGCAGCGCTGCGATCGCGGCCTGGATCACGTACGGACCGCGGCCGCGGAGCGCGAGGGCGCGTTCGAGCTCCCCGCGACCCTGCTCGATCTTGCCTGCGTCCCAAAGGGCGCGATCCTGGTCTGCGAGCAGGACCACCTCGCCGCCGGTGAATCGCGCCGCGCGGCGCGAGTCGTGGAGCAGCATCAGCGCCAGCAGCCCGTGTACCTCGGGCTCATCCGGCATCAGCTCCGCGAGCGAGCGTCCCAGTCGGATCGCCTCGCCGGCGAGGTCACCGCGGCCGGCGTATCCCTGGTTGAAGATCAGATAGACGACCGCGAGCACGGCGGCCAGCCGGTCGGGGAGCAGGTGGGCGGCGGGGACGCGGAACGGGACCCCCGCGGCCTTGATCTTGTGTTTTGCGCGCACCAGGCGCTGCGCCATCGTCGGCTCCGGGACCAGAAACGCATGCGCGATTTCCTCGGTGCTGAGACCACCGAGCGTCCGCAGGGTCAACGCGACCTGGGCCTCCGTCGCGAGCGACGGGTGACAGCAGGTGAAGATCAGCTCGAGGCGTTCGTCGGGGATCGTGTCTTGCACCAGGTCGTCCTCGGTCGTCTCGCGCGCGTCGAGCAGCCGCGTCTTGGCGGCCAGCGTCTTCTCACGGCGAATCCGATTGATCGCGCGGTTGCGGCCGGTGGTGAGCAGCCACGCGGCCGGACTGTTGGGAACGCCGTCCCGCGGCCAGCGCTCGGCCGCGATCGCGAATGCTTCCTGCGCGGCTTCCTCGGCGAGCTCGAAGTCGCCGAGGAAGCCGATCAGGGCGGCCAGCACGCGAGCCCATTGGTCGCGGAAGACCTGCTCGAGCTCGGGCGGTTGGGGGTGCGCGGGCGGAATCTAATTCCCCAGCGGACGCACCTCGATCGCGCCACCCATGCGCGCCGCGGGGATCCGCGCCGCGAGTTCGATCGCGGCGTCGAGATCGTCGGCCTCGAAGAACAGGTAGCCGCCGAGCGCCTCCTTCATCTCCACGAACGGACCGTCGGTCGTGAGCGTCTTGCCGTCCTGGACACGGACCGTCGTCGCCATCTCCGGCGGCTGCATCTGCTCACCAGGCGTGACGCCCGGAGTCGAGTTCAGCGCCTGGTAGTCCCGGTAGACGGCCTGCTGCTCCTCCTCTGAGAGCTTCGCCCAGGCCTCGGGGTCGCGCGGGGTCGGAGTGTCGCCCTGATGGATCAGCAGTAGGTACTTCATCGCTTCCTCCTTGTCGGAATGGTCGCGTAGTAGACAAACGGGAGGCGGCGAAATCGACACCCTGGCGCGTTTAACTTCTGCCGGCGCGCACGAGCTCGGTTCCGAGCCCGGTGCGGCGATAGCGGACTTCGTGGCCGTGGCGGGTCGTCGTAACGAGGCCGGCGTCTCTCAGCGCGAGCAGATGGCGCGAAGCTCCGGCGGGGCTGAGCTCGAGCGCTGCGGCGAGGGCGGTCGTCGAGATCGGGCGGTCGAGGCTCGCCAGCACGATCGCGCGCGTCCGGCCGAGCAGACGCGAGAGCGCGTCCGGCGGCGACGCCGGCGCCTGCCACAGCTCCGCGATGCCACGAGCGGGGTAGATGATCGTCGGCTGCCATGGTTGATCGACGATCGCGACCACCGCCGGCCACACGTACGCGCTTGGCATCAGCACCAAGCCGCGGGCGCCCACGTCGATTCGCACGTCCTCCCGATCGGTGACGGCGATGCCCTCCTCGTTCCAGCTGATGCACGGATCGAGCGAATCGACCACGCGCCGCAGTCCGTGGTGAGCGAGCGTGTGCGCGCGCTGCTCGATGTCGCGCTCGAGCAAGGTGCGGACCGACAGCCAGAACGGGGCGACGAGTTCGACCCAGGCCTCGTGGATCAGCGTCGCGAGCATGTCGCGGGCGCGGGCGGGATGCTCGCGCATCGCGTCGATCAGCGTGATCGCTTGCTGATCGCTGACCGTGTCTCGGCACAGCGCGAGCTCGTGCGCCACCTGCGTGTCGGGCGTGGCGCGTACCTCGGCGAGCTGGTCACGGAGCTTTGGCCATGGCGTCTGCGGAGGGGGCGTCAGGAAGTCGGGGATGTATCCGCGCCGTGGGTGCAGCGCAAGCAGCGGCTCGAGCCGGAGCTCTCGCACGCGCGGCTGGACGTGCCGGTGCCAGGGCTCGTGGTACGCGCCGGAGCGACCGTCGACAAAGGTGCGGACGGCCGCGACGGTCTCCCAGACCGGCGAGCAGGCGAAGCGGACCGCGAGGAGTTCGTCCCGGGCGCTGAGCGTGAAGAGCGTCATCGCACGTGATGAAGATTCGCATATGAGCGAATCATTCGCCGGCGCGCCGGCCGTGCCGGACGCTGTCTGCTGTGAGCACCGATTCCACAGTTCGTGTTGGCTACCGCGACGCGCTCGTGTCGAGAGAGCTGCGTGCGCTGCTCGCCGCGCAGTTCGTGTCGGTTGCCGGCACGAGCATCGCCGCCGTAGCTCTGACGGTGCTCGTCTACCGGCGCACGGCATCGCCACTGCTCGCCGCGTTGGTGTTCGCGCTGGCCTTCATCCCGTATTTGGTCGGTGGCGCGTTCCTGTCGGGGCTCGTCGACCGCGCGCGCCCGCGCCGGCTCGTCGTGCTGTGCGACTCCTCGTGTGCGCTGCTCGCGGCCGCGATGGCACTGCCGGGGGCGCCGGTCGGGCTCCTGCTGGCACTGCTGATGGTGATCGGCACGCTGTCCTCGGTGTCCAGTGGGGCGCGCGCGGCACTGACAAGGTCCAGCGTGCGGGAGGAGGCGTACGTGCCGGCGCGTTCGCTTCTGCGGATCGCCGTGCAGGCGGCGCAGATTGGCGGCAACGCGTGCGCCGGTGCGCTGCTGATCGTGCTGGGAACGACTGGAACGCTGCTGATCAACGCGATCGCGTTCGCGTTCTCGGCGCTCCTGATTCGCGTTGCGGTCGCCGATCACGTTGGTGCGGGTGCGTCGAGCCGCTCGATGCTGGTGCGGGACTCCCTGCGCGGTGCCCGTACCGTGCTGGCGTATCCGGAGCTGCGCCGGCTGTTGCTACTCGGATGGCTCGTGCCGATGTTCGCGGTCGCGCCCGAGGCGCTGGCAGCCCCGTACGTCAGCGGCCACGGCGGATCCTCGACGCTCGTCGGCTGGTGGTTGGTCGCGCTTCCGGTGGGACTCATCTGCGGCGACCTCGCGGGCGTACGGTTTCTCAGCGCGCGCCAGCAGCGCCGGATCGTCGCTCCCGCCGCCGCGGCGGGTTTCATCCCCTACCTCGTGTTCGGCTGGGATCCACCGATCGGCCTCGCACTGGTGCTGCTGTTCCTCTCCGGAACGACCAGCCTGTGGGCGCTCGGCTTGGACGGGCGGATCCGCGACGCGGCTCCGCGAGACCTGTTCGCGCGCACGATGACGCTCTCGACCAGCGGGCTGATGAGCCTGCAAGGGATCGGCTTCGCGCTGGCAGGAGCGGTCGCGCAGGCGACCGGGCCGGCAGCCGCGATCGCGATCGCCGGCGTGTGCGGTCTGGTCGCGACTGCCGCGCTGATGTGGCGGGAGCTGCCGGTCGTGCGGGGCGTGCGCGCGCGTAGCGCGACACGTACCGACCCGTAGGCGGCGTCCGTAGTTGCTGCTGTTGACAGATGGCCGCGCGAGGCCGATGGCGATCTCGATGGAGTCAGCGACGGTCGACGCTAAGCAACCGCGAATCGAAGGCGTGCCCCTCGAGCAGTACCGGCTCGTGTTCGAGCGCAGCCCGCATCCGATGTGGGTGTTCGACGTCGACACGCTCGCATTCATCGACGTTAACGACGCGGCCATCGCCCACTACGGCTACTCGCGCCAGGAGTTCATGGCGATGACCGTCAGCGACATCCACCAGCTGGCTGAGCTCCGACCGCTGGATCGGCGCCGCGCCGCGCGTGACCACGCGAGCGGCAGCCCCGGCGTCTGGCGCCACCGGACACGCAGCGGCACGCTGATCGACGTCGAGCTGTCCTCCCACGAGCTCACCTTCGGCGGCCGTCGTGCACGGGTCGTGCTGGCGAACGACGTCACAGCCCGCCAGCGCGCGGAGAACGCGCAGCTGGCACAGCTGGCGGTCGCCCGCAGCCTCGCAGAAGCCAACACGGTCGAGGATGCGAGCGCCAGCGTGCTGCAAGCGCTCGGCACGACGCTCGGCTTGGATGCTGCCGAGCTGTGGACGCTCGACGGCGGCGCGAGCGTGCTCCGACTTCAGGCGTCCTGGACTCGCCCCCTTGATGACACCGCGACCAGCGGCGAGACGGCCGCGCAAACGCGCGGCCACATGCACCGCGGCGCGGCCGTTCCAGTCCTCAGCGGCGAGGACCGCCTGGGAGTGCTCGAGTTCTTCACGCTCACCCCGCGCGACGTCGACGACGCACTGCTGCAGACGCTGACGATCGCGAGTTCTCAGCTCGGACAGTTCCTGACGCGCAAACAGGTCGAGCAGGAGCTCGCGCACCAAGCCCTGCACGATCCGCTCACCGGTCTGCCGAACCGGACCCTGCTGCTCGACCGGCTCGAGGTGGCGCTCGCACACTCGCGTGGACACGGTACATCGGTCGCGGTCCTGTTCCTGGATGTTGACAATTTCAAGCTGATCAACGACAGCCTCGGTCACGGCGCCGGCGATGAGCTGCTGTGCTCGGTTGCGGACCGCATCCGCCACGTCCTGGGGCCGACCGACACGGTCGCACGTTTCGGCGGCGATGAGTTCGTGGTGATCGCCGACCAGATCGAGCGCGCCCAGGATGCGATCGCGCTAGCGCAGCGGATCAACTCGGTGTTCGGCAGCTCGTTCCCGCTCGAGGATGGCGAGCAGGCGGTGAGCACAAGCATCGGAATCGCGCTCGCCGGCGGCAATGGGCAAACGGCCGAGGACCTGCTGCGAGACGCCGACACGGCGATGTATCGCGCAAAGGCTCGGGGCCGAGGACGCTACGAGGTATTCGACGAGGTAATGCAGGCGAGAATGCTCGGCCGGATGCGCACCGAGAACGACCTCCGGGCGGCGCTGCGCAGCGACGAGCTGGGCGTCTTCTACCAGCCGATCGTGGAGCTCGACGGGGGCCGGGTCGCGGGTGTCGAGGCGCTCGTGCGCTGGCAGCACCCCGAGCGCGGACTGCTCGCCCCGGGCGACTTCATCTCGGTGGCGGAGGACAGCGGGCTGATCCTGCCGATCGGAACGTGGGTGCTGACCGAGGCGTGCCGGCGCGCTGCCGCGTTGCAGAGCACTTGCAACGACAGGCGACTGTTCGTCGCGGTCAACGTCTCGCCGACCCAGGTCATTCGGGGCTCGCTCGATGAGCACATCGCGGCGGCGCTTGCCGAAACCGGAGTCGAGCCCAGCTTGCTGAAGCTCGAGCTGACCGAGAATGCACTGATCGAGGACCCCGACTCCCTGGGCGAGACGCTCGAGAAGCTCAAGGCGCTCGGCGTATCGCTCGTGCTCGACGACTTCGGCACCGGCTATTCGGCGCTCGGCCACCTCAGCCGCTTTCCGATCGATGCGCTCAAGCTCGACCGCTCGTTCGTTGCTCGCATCGGCGTCGGCCGGCGTCATTCCGCGATCCTTCACGCGGTCCTCGATATGGCGCGCGCACTCAGGATCGACGTCGTCGCCAAGGGCGTCGAGACAAGCGCCCAGCCCAACGTAAATCCAACGGGAGTCAGCTCGTGACGAAGACAAGACAGCAGAAGGCCGAAGAGCAGCGGGAGGCGAAGCTCCAGATGGTGCGCGATCAGATCAACAACGGCTCACTGACGATCCGGCGGATGACGGCGGAGGAGCGGCGTATGTATCCGCCGCGGCCACCGCGCCCCCGGCGGTTCTACTAGAAGAGCTAGCTCGTCGCAGGGCGGCGGTCGGCCCACGGCCGTGCCGCCTCGATCTGCGCCCCGAGTGAGTACAGCGTGTCCTCGCCCCCCGGGCGACCGACTAGCTGGATGCTGAGCGGCAGGCCATCCGGAGCGGTGCCCGCCGGCAGCGTGATCGCAGGCTGGCCGGTGAGGTTGAAAACCGGCGTCCACGGAGTGAACCGTCCCGCGCGATCGAAGGCGATCGGCGCGGACTTCCCGTAGGCGCCCTCGGCCGGCAGGGCGGTTCTCGCGAGACCCGGCGTCAACAGCACGTCGATCTCGTTCCATAGCTTGAGCATGCGAGCGGTCGTTTGAGCGCGCTTTGCTCGCAGTCTCTCGCGGCGGCGCTGGGGGACGAGCGCGCGGCCGAGGCCGGCCATCTGTTTTGTCGAACGCTCCATCTGGGTCCGATCCGGTACCGCGAGCGAGTCCTCATAGATGCCGCGCAGGTACAGCTGCGTGAACTCGAGCGACGCGAGACCGTACGGCGGGTCGCGCTCGACCACGTCATGGCCAAGCTGCTCGAGGAGCCTGGCGGTCTGCTCCCAGGCTCCTCGCTGCTCGGGAGACAGGCCGGCGATCAGCCCGGGCGGGACCTTGCGTGAGACCGCGATCCGCAGGCGACCGGGCTCCTTTAGCGCTGCTTCGCTGAACGGCGTATCGGGCGACGGCGCGCTGTCCGCGTCGCCGTCGGTGGCGCCGTGCATCACGTCGAGCAGCAGCGCGCTGTCGCGGACGGTTCTCGTCAGCGCGCCGATCACGGTCAGCCCAACCCACATCTCGCGGTACGGCTGGGTCGATACCCGTCCGCGGGACGGCTTCATACCGACCAGGCCGCAGCACGATGCGGGGATCCTGATCGAGCCGCCGCCGTCCGAGCCGGTGGCGACCGGGACCATGCCGGACGCGACGGCCGCCGCCGAGCCACCGGAGGACCCGCCGGGACTTCTCGATGGGTCCCAGGGATTGCGCGTGATGCCGTTGGCGTCGGTCGCGGTCCATGGCCAGATCGTCAGCTCGGGGACGTTCGTGACCCCGATCGGGATCGCCCCCGCAGCCCTCAGCCGGCGGACCGCCTCTGAATCCTGGGGCGCCGGCGACGGCGCCGAGCGTGAGCCGTGCGTCGCCGACTGACCTTGCACCGCGAGATCGTCTTTGATCGCAATCGGGACGCCGGCGAGTGGACCTTCGGGAGTGGTCATGGCGTCGGCGGCGCTGAGCGCCTCCTCGGCCATCGTCACGCGGAACGCGTTCAGTCTCGGGTTGAGGTCGTCGATGCGCTTCAGGCACAGCTCGACCAGCTCGCGCGGGCTGAGGTCCTTGTTGCGGATCCGCTCGGCGAGGGCGGCCGGGCCTTCGAAGATCAGGTTTACGTCACCCGTGACGCTCACGGCGCCAACGCTAACACCAGCTCGCGAACGACGCCTGGATAGCGGGGGCCGGCGGGTCCATGCCGCCCGTCGAACAGCTCGAGCGTGTGCGGGATCTTGAGCTTCGTCAGCTCGTTTGCGACCGCCTGCGCGCCGAGGTCAAGGAAGTACTCGTCGCCCCTGCCCGCATCGAGATATATGCGTCTGGCGCTGTTCAGCGCGCCGGCGTAACGCGGCACCATGCGGACCGGGTCGTGCTCGAGCCACCGCTCCCAGATTTCCGGGATCAGGCGCCCGTCCTCTGTTGAGAACGGCAGCAGAACCTTGCCGGGGCGATCGGGATCGGGCGAGTACGCGGCCGCCATCGCATACGCCGACAGGGCGGTGCCGAGGAGCTGGAAGTCGAACGGGTCGGCTTCCCTGGCGCGCTCGAGCACGGCGTCAAACGAGCCGTCGAAATGGTCCCTGAGCGTGCGGGCAACGAGCGGAAACTCGGGCTGGTAGCAGCACTCGAACAGCGCATCGCCGGCGAGCGAGGCGAACGCGCTGAACACGTCCGGCCGCAGCATCGAGAGGACCATCGCCCCGTAGCCGCCGGACGAATGCCCCGCCACGCCGGCCGGGCCGGTCTCGTAGCGGGTACGAACGAACGGTACGACCTCGTCGCAGATGTAGTCGAGATATCTGCCGGTGGCGGTCGAGTTCAGGAACTGGGAGCCGCCGACCGAGGTCCAGGCATCGACGAACACAATCGTCGCCGCGGGACAGTCCCCGGCGACGAACATCGCGTCGAGCCGCTCGATCGTCGTCGGCTCGAACGCCCTGCGCGACAACCACGTGTCAAGCTGGCCGGTGTAGCCCTGGAGCTTGTAGATCGCCGGCGCGCCCGGCTGGGTGCCATGTGCGCGGTATATGTAGAGGGGCCTTCTCGCCGGATCGCCCAGGGGGTTGCCCTGCAGGTGCTCCGATTCGACCACAAGGCGCTCGAAGGTGCCTTTGAGCGGCCGCTCCCACGGCGCTCCGGCTGGGGCGTTCACTTCGGTGAGAGACATGATTTGGGCGAGGGTATAGTGACTGGCACGACGGCGTACACGACAAACCACCTGCGCAGACGGGCATGAGCGAGCGAGTCCAGACCCCAAGTTCAAACGGCGCCGGAGCGGATGTCGACGCGGTCGAGACGGGCGAGTGGCTCGAGGCAGTCGATGCGGTCGTAGAGCATGACGGGCCGGCGCGCGCCCGTCAGCTGCTGACACGAGTCGTCGAGCGGGCGCAGAGCTCCGGAACCGGGCCGATCGCGTCGCTCAACACGCCGTACGTCAACACGATCCCGGCCGACCGGGAGGCGAAGCTCCCCGACGGGGCGGGCGGGGCGGGCGGGGCGGGCGGGGCGGGCGGGCCCGAAATCGAGCGGCGGCTGCGATCGATCGTCCGCTGGAACGCGATCGCGATGGTGGTGCGCGCCAACCGCGTTTCGTCCGAGCTGGGCGGCCACATCGCGAGCTTCCAGTCGCTGGCGGCCTTGTACGAGGTCGGCTTCAACCACTTCTGGCGGGCACCCTCCGCTGACTTTGGCGGCGATCTCGTCTATTTCCAGGGGCACTCGTCTCCTGGCAACTACGCGCGCGCGTATCTCGAGGGACGCTTGACCGAGCACCAGCTCGACGGCTTCCGCCAGGAGGTGTCGGTCGCCGGCGGCCTCTCGTCCTACCCCCACCCGTGGCTGATGCCCGACTTCTGGCAGTTCCCGACGGTGTCTCTCGGGATCGGCGGGATCACGTCGATTTACCAGGCTCGGTTCATGAAGTATTTGAAGGCGCGCGGGATCCTGGACACGGACGGACGCAAGGTCTGGGCGTTCCTCGGCGACGGCGAGATGGACGAGCCGGAGTCAATCGGTCCGATCTCGGTCGCCGGCCGCGAGCATCTCGACAACCTGATCTGGGTCGTCAACTGCAACCTCCAGCGGCTCGATGGCCCGGTCAGAGGAAACGGGAAGATCATCCAGGAGCTCGAATCGGACTTTCGCGGCGCGGGCTGGAACGTGATCAAGGTCATCTGGGGATCGCGCTGGGATCCGCTGCTGGCGCAGGACGTCGACGGCCGCCTGATGCGCGTGATGGAGGAGTCGGTCGACGGCGAATACCAGACGTACAAGTCGCGCAACGGCGCGTACGTGCGTGAGCACTTCTTCGGCAAGGACCCGGTGCTGCTGGAGCGCGTCGCCGGGATGAGCGACGACGAGATCTGGCTGCTGAACCGGGGCGGGCTTGATCAGCAGAAGGTGTACGCGGCTTACTTCGAGGCGGTGCGCCATCAGGGGCAGCCGACGGTGATCCTCGCGAAGACGATCAAGGGCTACGGGATGGGCGTCTCGGGCGAGGGGCAGATGATCACCCACCAGGCGAAGAAGATGACCGAGGACGCGCTGCTGGCTTTCCGCGATCGCTTCGAGCTGCCGTTGAGCGACGAGCAGGTGCGGCGCGCGGAGTACTACAAGCCACCCGACGACGCGCCCGAGATGAAGTACCTGCGCGAGCGCCGGGCGGCGCTCGGCGGTTCGCTGCCGGTGCGCCGCCGGCACGCCGAGCCCTTGGAGGTGCCTTCGCTCGATCTCTTCAAGGGGCAACTCGACGGGACCGCCGACCGCGAGATCTCGACCACGATGGCGTTCGTCCGCGTCCTCGCAGCACTGCTGCGCGACAAGAAGCTCGGGCAGCACATCGTTCCGATCGTCCCCGACGAGTCGCGCACGTTCGGGATGGAGGGCATGTTCCGCCAGGTCGGGATCTACTCGCCGGTCGGCCAGCTCTACCAGCCGCAGGATTCAGAGCAGCTGATGTTCTACAAGGAGGATCAGAACGGGCAGATCCTCGAGGAGGGGATCACCGAGGCCGGATCGATCTCCTCGTTCATCGCGGCCGGCACCTCCTACAGCGCCCACGGCGTGCAGATGGTGCCGTTCTACATCTACTACTCGATGTTCGGCTACCAGCGGGTAGGCGATCTCGTATGGGCCGCCGGCGACTCTCGCGCGCGAGGCTTTCTGCTGGGCGGGACCGCCGGACGCACGACGCTGAACGGCGAGGGCCTCCAGCACGAGGACGGGCATAGCCACGTGCTGTTCTCGGTCGTCCCGAACGTCCGCGCGTATGACCCCACCTACGGCTACGAGGTCGCGGTGATCGTCCAGGAGGGCCTGCGGCGGATGCTCGTCGAGCAGGAAGACGTGTTCTATTACCTGACCCTGATGAACGAGAACTACCGGCACCCCCCGATGCCTGAGGGCTCGCAGGAGGGCATCCTGCGCGGCATGTACCTGCTGCGGCCGGGGACGGGGGACGGCCCCCGCGTGCAGCTGCTCGGCTCCGGGACGATGCTCGGGGAGGTGCTCGCCGCAGCGGATCTGCTGCACGCCGATTTCGGGGTGGCCGCCGATGTGTGGAGCGTCACCTCGTTCACCGAGCTGCGTCGCGACGGGATCGAGGTCGAGCGCTGGAACATGCTGCATCCCGACGCCGAGCCTCGGCAGGCTTATGTGGGTTCGTGTTTGTCCGATCATTCCGGGCCGGTGATCGCCTCCACCGATTACATACGGGCGTTCGCCGACCAGATCCGTCAGTGGGTCCCCGGCAGCTACCGGGTGCTCGGAACCGACGGCTTTGGCCGCAGCGACTACAGGCGGGCGCTGCGCCGGTTCTTCGAGGTCGACCGCCATTACGTGGCACTCGCGGCGCTGTACGAGCTGGGCGACCGCGAACGTGCCGCGGAGGCGATCGAGCTCTACCAGATCGATGCCGATGCCCCGATGCCGACGACTGTATGAGCGCAACTGAAGCCGTCTCGGTCGAAGTCCCCGACATCGGCGACTTCGAGGACGTACCGGTAATCGAGATCCTGGTGGCCCCGGGCGACTCGGTTGAGGTCGACGACCCGCTGCTGACGCTCGAGTCAGACAAGGCGACGATGGATGTTCCGGCGCCGTTCGCGGGCGTCGTAGGTGAGCTGTTCGTCGCCGTCGGCGATCGGGTGTCTCAGGGCACGCGGCTGCTGTCGCTGGCACCGGCCGACGGCGCTTCGCCGCAGGCTTCGAAGGCTTCCGCTGCCGCCTCGGACGGGGCGCCCGCCGAGGCCGCCGCACCCGACGCGGTGGGGAGCGCGATCGATGCGGAGCGTGGGTCGGAGCCTTCGCCCTCGTTCGAGCGGCCGCCGAGCGCGGTCCCCGAGGCCGATGGCTCGGCGCCTTCGCCGTCGTCTGAGTCGCCGCCGAGCGCTGTCCCCGAGGCCGATGGTCATCATCCCGTCTACGCGAGTCCCGCCGTCCGCCGGCTGGCACGCGAGCTCAGCGTCGACCTGCGCTCCGTGCGCGGGACCGGTCGCAAGGGTCGGATCTTGAAGGATGACGTTCGCGAGTTTGTCGAGCGTCCCGGTGGCGCGCCTGCTGCTGCCGGGGCGGTTGGAGGTCCTGGTCTGGAGCTTGCGCCTTGGCCAGCGGTGGACTTCTCGAAGTTCGGACCGGTCGAGCGGGTCGAGCGCTCGCGGATCCAGCGGATCTCGGCGCCGAACCTGGCCCGCAACTGGGTGATGATCCCGCACGTCACCCACAACGACGAGGCGGACATCACCGAGCTCGAGGCGTGGCGTCGTGAGCTGAACAGCGAGCAATCCGACGTCAAGGTCACGATGGTGTCGTTCCTGGTCGTGGCCTGTGTGGCTGTGTTGAAGGAGTTCCCCGTGGTGAACGCGTCGCTCGACGGCGAGGAGCTCGTACTCAAGCGCTACTACAACATCGGGTTCGCGGCGGACACGCCCGGTGGCCTCGTCGTGCCCGTGATCAAGGATGCCGATCGGCTCGGGCTGCTTGAGGTCGCGGCGGAGCTCGGGCGCTTGTCCTCGAAGGCGCGGGAGGGCAAGCTGATGCCGGGGGACATGCAGGGCGCGTCCTTCACGATCTCCTCGCTGGGCGGCATCGGCGGGACTTCGTTCACCCCGATCATCAACGCGCCCGAGGTCGCGATCCTCGGCGTCACTCGTGCGGCGATGAAGCCGGTGTGGAACGGTGAGGAGTTCGTGCCGAGGCTGATGGTGCCGCTGTCGCTCTCCTATGACCACCGCGTGATCGACGGGGCGCTGGCTGCGCGGTTCATGGTGGCGCTGGTTCGGGTGCTGGCCGACTTGCGGCGGGCGCTGCTGTGAGCGCGACCGGGCGGCCGCCGCTGTGAGCGCGATCGGGCGGGCGCTGCTGTGAGCGCGATCCAGGAGGTCCGCGTCCCCGACATCGGGGACTTCACGGACGTTCCCGTGATCGAGATCCACGTCGCGCCCGGCGACGAGGTGGCTGCCGAGGATCCGCTGGTCACGCTCGAGTCCGACAAGGCGACGATGGATGTTCCGGCGCCGTTCCCCGGCGTGGTCCGGCAGCTCAGCGTGACACTGGGCGAC
Source organism: uncultured Solirubrobacterales bacterium (assembly GCA_963796525.1). Classification (GTDB taxonomy): domain Bacteria; phylum Actinomycetota; class Thermoleophilia; order Solirubrobacterales; family Solirubrobacteraceae; genus Palsa-465. The sequence continues at coordinate 245,812 of CAWCMD010000019.1, read as the reverse complement.
CGGGTTTCCGAGGGCAGTCTGCTGCTCACCGTCGAGAGCAATTCGGTGGCGCCGGCGGAGGCGCCGACGGCCCCGGTGGAGGCCAAGGCGCCCGCGCCGGCGGACCGCTCCGCCGCCCCGGCACCCGGACCCCCTGCGGGCGGCGGCCGCGACGCCGACCTCGTCGTCATCGGCTCGGGGGTCGGCGGGTACACCGCGGCGTTCCGCGCAGCGGACCTCGGGTTGCGGACGATTCTGATCGAGCGCCACGAGACGCTAGGCGGCGTCTGTCTGAACGTCGGCTGCATCCCCTCGAAGGCGCTGCTGCACGCCGCGCGGGTCGTCGCCGAGGCCGAGGAGATGGCCGAGCGCGGGATCTCGTTCGGCAAGCCACGCGTCGATGTCGAGGCTCTGCTGTCGTGGAAGGACTCAGTCGTCGGCAAGCTCACCGGCGGTCTGTCGATGCTCTCGCGCCAGCGTAAGGTCGAGGTGGTTAAGGGCGTGGCGCGGCTGACCGGGCCGAACACTGTGACGGTTGGCGACCGGACGATCTCATTCGACAACTGCGTGATCGCGGCCGGTTCGCAGTCGGCGTCGCTGCCCGGCCTGCCCGACGATCCGCGAATCGTCGACTCGACCGGAGCGCTGTCGCCGGACTCGATCCCGAAGCGGCTGCTCGTGATCGGCGGCGGGATCATCGGGCTCGAGATGGCGACCGTGTACGACGCGCTCGGCTCCCGGGTCACGGTGGTCGAACTGCTCGATCAGCTGATTCCCGGCTGCGACCCCGACCTCGTGCGCGTATTGCACAAGCGGATCGAGGGCCGGTACGAGGCGATCCTGCTGGAGACCAGCGTCCAGTCAGCCAAGGCCCTGAAGGGCGGGTTGAAGGTCGAGTTCTCCAGTGGCGACACTGAGCAGTTCGACCGAGTTCTCGTGGCGGTCGGACGCAAGCCGAACGGTGCCACGGTCGGCGCCGCCGAGGCCGGAGTCTCAGTCGACGAGCGGGGCTTCATCCCCGTCGACTCCCAGCTTCGTACGAACGTCCCGCACATCTACGCGATTGGGGACGTCGTCGGCGAACCGATGCTCGCCCACAAGGCCTCCCACGAGGGGAAGGTCGCGGCCGGGGTGATCGCCGGACACGACGTGCAATTCGACGTCCGCGCGATCCCGTCCGTCGCCTACACCGATCCGGAGGTCGCCTGGATGGGATTGAGCGAGACCACGGCACGCGATACTGCAATCGAGTACGAGAAAGCGAGCTTCCCGTGGTCGGCATCCGGCCGGGCCTTGGGTTTGGCGCGCCCGGAAGGCCTGACCAAGCTGCTGTTCGAGCCCGGAACGCGGCGTCTGTTGGGCGCCGGGGTCGTCGGCGTGAACGCCGGTGACCTCATCGCCGAGACGGTGCACGCGCTCGAGATGGGCGCCGACGCAGAGGATCTCGCGTTGACGGTTCACCCCCACCCCACGCTGTCGGAAACGATCATGTTCGCGGCGGAGATGGCAGAGGGCACGATCACCGATCTGATGCCGCCGCGTCCAAGGCGCGCCCGGGCCGGCGGCTGAGAAACCGAATCACGTCGGACAGCAACTCCTCCGGGTTCTCCATCCGCTCCTCGGTGACGCGGAGCACGATGCAGCCGGCGAGCTGGAGCTTGGCGTCCCGGTAGCGGTCCGAGTTGAACTCGCCCAGCAGCTTGTGGAAACCGTGGCTGTCGATCTCGACGACGAGGCGCGCCTCTGGCCAGCACAGGTCAACGAGAAAGCCCTCGACGAGCACGTTGGACTGCGGCTCGGGCAAACCGGCCTCCCGGATCAACGCCAGGAAACGGCGCTCGAGCTCGGAACGGGTGTCGGCCGGTGGCCCCTTGATCTCGCCAAGCACCTGTCTGATCGCCTTGCAGCCTCGGTGGGTCGGATGGCGGGCGAGGACCGCGTTCATCTCGCGCAAATCAAACTTCTCGCGCCGCTCGGCCGCCTCGATTGCGAGGCGCACCTCCTGCCGGTGTGCGACCGCGGCAAAGTCGAGGAGCGCGCGATGCAGCGAGGTGACCGGGACGCCGTCGTAGATCGCGGTCTCCTGTTCGGGGAGGTGGGGCGTGTGGTGGACGCGGATACCGTCGCGCGAACGCCTCGAGGAACCGGGCACCAGGACGTCGATCGGCCCGATCTGCGGCGGCCGCAGCCCCCAGTGCGCGATCGCACTGCGATGAGAGAGCACGGCCTCCGGCCCGCATCCGAGAACTGCCGCCATGCGTCGGCTATGCGTGGTCAGACGACGGTGTCCCACGGCGGAGACACCCCGGCGAATGCGGAACAGACGTGCGGCATCGAGCGCGTGCTGAATCGTGTCGGCCGTGAAACCAATGGCGAGGAGTTGCCAGCGCGCCACCACGCCATGCTGCTCGGTGGCGAGCCAGGCGAGTCGCACGTCGGGCGATGACGATTGTCCGCATATTTCGCGGACTATCGACATCAACCTGGACACGGCGCGGACGTTCGCAGAAAACCTGCAACACGTGGGTCACGGCGCGTGCCAAATGTGCAACAAACTCGGCCTGTGCCCGACCGCCCGGGTCAGCGCTAGCGCCGGCGCAGAAGCTGCCGCGCGACCATCACGCCCACCACGGCGAGCGCGACCGCCATCGCCAGCCGCTTCCGCGTAGCCGCACGTCTCGTCAGCGCGCCGGCTGCGGGAGGCGGCGCGGGCATCGCGAAGTCCTCCGCGGCGAGCACGTCGTGCGGCTCCTCGATGCCAGTCGGGTCGTCGGGCAGCGTCACGGGGCCATGGTGCAGCACCGGATCCGGTGCCGGCACCGCGAACGCCTCCGCCGCGAGAACGTCGTGCGCCGGCTCGTTCGTCGTCGGTTCGGTGTCGGACATCGGGCGCATCATCGCAAATGTTGTCACGACGGGGGTTGCGCCGCCGCCACAGAGATGCGTAAGAATCTAAGCCCAGCACACTGAGATATGTACAGCCCCAGTGCTATGCTTCCGCTTACCTTGAATAAGCAACTATCGAAAGCGAAGACTCTATGAGCCGCCTTCTTCTTGTCCCGGTCGAAGACGCAGTGGTCTTCCCCGGCATGACGCTAACGCTCACGGTCGACACGGGCGACGAAGAGCGAGTACTGCTGGTTCCCAGACATGAGCAGGAGTTCGCCGCGATCGGCACGATCGCCGAGGTCGCCGAGCGCGTCCGCCTGCCCGGCGGAGGTCGCGCGGTTGCCCTGCAGGGACTGCACCGCGGCGTTGCGGGCGCGGCTCAGACGCTCCCGAACGGGCTCCTGTACGTGGAGGTCGAGGGGCACCCCGACCCCGTCCCCGTCGACGGCCGCACGCGCGAGCTCGAGCGCGAGTACCGCGCGGTCGTTGAGGAGATCCTCGAGCTGCGCGGCGACGATGGCCGAATCGCTGCGTTCGTCCGCAGCATCACCGAGCCGGGCGCGCTCGCCGACACGAGCGGCTACTCCCCTGACCTCACCTACGAGCAGAAGGTCGGGCTGCTGCAGACCCTCGATGTGACCGAGCGGCTCGAAGTCGCTCTGTCCCTCCAGCGCGAGCGGCTGGCCGAGCTCCAGGTGCGCAAGCGGATCCGCGACGACGTCGAGTCGGGCGCGGAGAATCAGCAGCGCGAGTACTTCCTGCGCAAGCAGATGGAGTCGATCCGCAAGGAGCTCGGCGAGGACGACGCGTCGGTGATCGACGAGTACCGGACCAAGATCGAGGAAGCCGAGATGCCGAAGGCCGTCAAGGAGCAGGCCACCAAGGAGCTCGGTCGCCTCGAGCGGCTCGGCGAGCAGAGCGCCGAATCGAGCGTGATCCGCACGTACCTCGATTGGCTGATCGCGGTGCCTTGGTCCAAGCGCTCGGATGAACGCCTCGATCCGCAGCACGCGCGCGAGGTGCTGGACGCCGACCACGCCGGTCTCGAGGACGTCAAGGACCGGATCGTCGAATACATCGCGGTCAAGAAGCTGCGTGTCGAGAGAGGCATCCACGAGGACAAGCGCTCCGGCGCGATCCTGACCCTGATCGGACCTCCCGGCACCGGGAAGACGAGCATCGGCGAGTCGATCGCGCGTGCAACCGGCAGAGAGTTCGTCCGGATGTCCCTCGGAGGCGTGAGAGACGAGGCCGAGATCCGCGGTCACCGGCGCACCTACATCGGCGCGCTCCCCGGCCGGCTCGTCCGTGCGCTCAGAGACGCCGGCACGATGAACCCGGTGATCATGCTCGACGAGGTCGACAAGGTCGGCGCGGACTGGCGCGGAGACCCCAGCGCGGCCCTGCTCGAGGTGCTCGACCCGGCGCAGAACCACAGCTTCCGCGACCACTACCTCGACGTTGAGCTTGACCTCAGCGGCGTGATGTTCATCGCCACCGCCAACATGGCCGACACGATTCCGGGCCCGCTGCTTGACCGCATGGAAGTGATCCGCTTCGACGGCTACACGACCTCCGAGAAGGTCGCGATCGCGCGCGGCTACCTTTGGCCGCGGCAGATCGAGCGCAACGGCCTGAGGCCAGCGGAGGTCGAGATCTCCGACGAGCTGCTGGAGACCGTCGCCACCGAGTACACGCGCGAGGCCGGCGTCCGCCAGCTCGAGCGCGATCTCGGCACGCTGCTGCGCAAGACGGCCACGAGGATCGCGTCCGGCGAAAGAACGGCGCCGGTGACGATCGACCTGGACGCGATCCGGGACGCCCTCGGACGCCAGCGCCACTTCCAGGAGTCGGCGATCCGGACCGCAGTCCCGGGCGTCGCGACCGGCCTTGCGGTCACCGGCGCAGGCGGCGACGTGCTTTTCGTAGAGGCGACGGCGATGCAAGGACAGCCGGGCCTGACGCTGACCGGCCAGCTCGGCGACGTGATGAAGGAGTCGGCACAGATCGCGCTGTCATACGTACGCGGACACGCCGATGACCTGCACATCGACGCCGGCGCGTTCGAGGACCGGGCGTTCCACGTCCACGTCCCGGCCGGCGCGATCCCGAAGGATGGCCCGAGCGCCGGCGTCACGATGGTCACCGCGCTCGCGTCACTGCTCAGCGGGCGCGCCGTGAAGCACACCGTCGGGATGACCGGCGAGGTGACCCTTCAGGGCCGTGTGCTGCCGATCGGCGGCGTCAAGCAGAAGGTGCTTGCCGCCCACGCGGCGGGCCTCACCGACGTGGTTCTACCCGAGCGCAACCGCGGCGACCTGGACGACGTGCCCGACGAGGTGCGGGAGGCGATGACGCTCCACTTCGCGATGTCGATCGACGAGGTCCTGAACGCCGCGCTCGAGCCCGCGCCCATGCGTTCGGCGGCGTAGAGCCCCAGACCCTTCCACCCCAGACACACCCCCCGAGCACGACCCCGGCGGACAATGGAAAGTCCGCCGGGGTCGTCACCTTGCAAGCGAGGTCTTCAGCCACTGCTTGTCCCACGCCGAAGCGGGTGTTGGACAGACTGAGCCCCGACTACCCCTGTCCGCCGATCGATTAACGAGCGCGGTTGACGCTCCGCCGCCGTAGGGTAGGTTCCATCCCATGACCACGATCTCCGCCCCAGAAGAGCAGCGCGTCGTAGACCAAGTCCCCAAGCAGCTGTACATCCGCGGGGAGTGGCGCGACGGATCGAAAGGCACCCTCGCCGTCGAGGATCCGGCGACGGGTGAACCTTTGTGCGAAGTCGCGGACGCCTCCGCCGAGGACGCCAAGGCGGCGCTCGACGCGGCCGTCGCGACCGGGCCCGAGTGGAGCCAGCACCCGCCGCGGGAGCGCGGCGAGATCCTGCGCCGGGCGTTCGAGGCGATCATCGAGCGCAAGGACGAGCTCGCGCTGTTGATGACGCTCGAGATGGGCAAGCCGATCAAGGAGTCGCTGGCGGAGATCACCTACGGCGCGGAGTTCCTGCGCTGGTTCGCCGAACAGGCGGTGCGGATCGACGGGCGCTACGCGGTCGCACCCAACGGGCAGGGCCGGCTATTGACGATGAAGCAGCCCGTCGGGCCGTGCCTGCTGATCACGCCCTGGAACTTCCCGCTGGCGATGGGCACGCGCAAGGTTGGCCCGGCGATCGCCGCCGGCTGCACGATGGTCGTCAAGCCCGCTCAGCAGACGCCGCTGTCGATGCTGATGCTCGTCAAGATCCTCGAGGAGGCAGGCCTGCCGAAGGGCGTGCTGAACCTGATCACGGCGTCCTCGGCGAGCGAGAGCACCGGCCCGCTGATCGGGGACCCGCGCCTGCGAAAGCTGTCGTTCACCGGGTCGACAGAGGTTGGACGGAAGCTGATGGAGCAGGCATCAGAGAATCTGCTGCGACTCTCGATGGAGCTGGGTGGCAACGCGCCGTTCATCGTGTTTGAGGATGCAGACGTCGACGCCGCCGTCCAGGGAGCCCTGATCGCGAAGATGCGCAACATCGGCGAGGCCTGCACGGCCGCCAACCGATTCCACGTTGCTGACGCGGTCGCGGATCAGTTCGCCGAGAAGCTCGCGGAGAAGATCGGAGCGATGAAGGTCGGGCGCGGCACCGAGGAGGGCATCGAGGTCGGACCACTGATCGACGCCAAGCAGCGCGAGAAGGTATCCGAGCTCGTCGAGGACGCGGTCGGGCGGGGCGCCCGCGCGCTCGTGGGCGGCCACTCACGCGACGGCGCCGGCTACTTCTATGACCCGACCGTGCTGGCAGATGTGCCTGACGACGCCGAGCTGCTCAAGGAGGAGATCTTCGGACCGGTCGCGCCGGTCAAGGGTTTCCTGGACGAGGACGAGGCTGTAGCGGCAGCCAACGACACCGAGTTTGGGCTCGTCGCGTACCTGTACACCAACGACGTCAAGCGCGCTCTGCGGGTGGTCGAGCGGCTCGAGACCGGAATGGTCGGGCTCAACCAGGGCATGGTCTCCAACCCGGCGGCCCCGTTCGGCGGCATCAAGCAGTCCGGGTTCGGCCGTGAAGGCGGTCCCGAGGGGATCGAGGAGTACCTCGAGACGAAGTACGTGGCGGTCAACCTGTAGTTGCGGGTCGGGGCTCAGGACCGGCTGGGCGCGCGAACCGAGAGGTTCCGCGACGCCCAGCTGACCCTGCCGTCCCAAGCGGTGAACACCAGCGCGAGCGTTAGCCTGAGCGTCCTGCTGGCGACCAGTCTCCTCCAGGCGGCGCTCGTGGGTCTTAGGGTCAGTGTCAGTGGACCGGCCGCCGCTGCGGCAAGGACCGTCCGGCCATAGACCGCCGTCCGTGGTCCCCCGGTGCTGAAGGTCGCCGTGCCCACCAGGCGGCCGCGTGCGTGCACAAGCAGTCCCACCGTGATCGAGCCGCCGCTCGAGAGAGCCTTCGAGGTCAGGGAAATGTCCGACCGAGGTCTAACGACACTGAACGCCGTGCTGGTCTGCGAGCTCGATCCGGCGTAGTTGCTACCGGTCACCTGACAGGTGTAGGTGCCGCCGCCGCTCGCGGCGATCGTATTCGAGCCTTGCGCGATCGGCGTGCCGTTCTTGCTCCAGCTGTAGGCGAGCTGTTGCGGCTCCCGGTAGAGAAACGATTCAGGCAGATCGGGGGCCCAGCTCCCGGCCGAGCAAAAAAGCGTCGATCCGGTCGTCGAGCCGCCGCTGATCGTCGGCGCGGCGACGCCGCTCGGCGTTTGGATAAGCGCCGCATACTTCGGGTGGTCGACGGGAGCGCCACTCGTATCCAGATCGCCGCCCCCCGATCCGTCGACGTTCGCCCAGGAGATCGTGCTCCTGAGGTTGTTTGCCCAGTACACCCTGCCCTCGGACGGGTCGATCGAGACGCCCCACGGCCCCTGTACGGTCGCGCCATGAGTATTGAGATCACCGGCGCTGGTGCCGTCGAGCGCAGCGTACGAGATCCGGCTGGCATGGTTGTTGGCCCAATAGACACGGTTATTGGCGGCGTCAATCGCGAGTCCCCAGGGCCCGTCGACGGTCGCGCCGCCCGTGCGCAGATCGCCGCCGCCCGAGCCATCCAGGTTGGCGTATGAGATGGCGTTTCCTTCGAAGTTCGTCCAGTACACGCGCCCTAAAGCAGGGTCGACCACCACACCTGCCGGGCAGCGTACCGTCGCGCCCGCCGTGTTCAGGTCGTGCCCCCCGGTCCCGTCGAGGTTTGCGTAGGAGATGGTGTTGCCGTATTCGTTAGCCCAGTAGAGCCTGCCTGCTGCCGGGTCGATTGCCACGCCGTCCGGCCCGCTGAGGGTGGCTCCGCTCGTGTTGAGCGTACCCCCGCTGGTTCCGTCAAGCCGGGCGTAGGAGATCGTGTTGGGTCCCTGAAGGACGCCCTGGCAATAGTCGATGCCGGCACCGAAGTTCGCCCAATAGAGCGCGCCGGTGGCGGAATCGATCGCCACCCCCAATGGATGGTTGACCGGTGCACCCGTAAGGGCCAAACCACGGCCACCGCCGCCCTCGTCGTCCGCGGCCGAGATTCCTCCGGCGACTACATTGCCGCCCGAGATCGTTGCCCAGTCCCAGAGAACGCTGTCGCTCGCAAACGCCGACGCCGGCCAAAGGACGAGAAGGAAGAGCGCGCTGACGGATGTTAAGCCAGCTTGCCGCGAGCGCAGCCTGTGCATGTTGATCATGAGCAATGCCCCTGTGACGCAGTAAAGCAACGCGGCCAAACGGTGATCCCGTTCACGTCGTTGTTCTGACCACGTCGGAGGGAGGCGGCCGCCGGACTAATCAGCGCCAGCACAGCGGCAAGTGGCGGATTAGTCCTGCGTCAACCGGGTACCTCTCCCGGTCACGACTGGTACCGTTCTCCTGTGCCTGAGGGTGGGCAACCGGGGGTCGGATGTAGGCATCGAGAAGACAGGGAGAGGGACATGGACGCACCGCTTAGATCCGCCAAGGTTTCGTTCGCGCGTCGTCGCGTGCTGCTGTGCGGCGCCGCCGGAACGCTACTTGCTGCCTCTGGCGCGTTGGCGCTCGCCAGGCGGCCAGGAACCCTTGACTCGAGCTTCGGCCATCACGGCACGGCCAAGGCCGGCGCTGACAGCCGGCTGTTCGGAGCCGTCACCCAGCGCGACGGGAAGGTCGTCGCGGTCGGCGAGAGCGGCGCGAGGTCATCCGCGAGGTTGCTGCTCGTTCGCTTCACATCGGCGGGCAAGCTCGATCGCTCATTCGGGCACGGTGGCCGGGTGATCGGCCCAGCGATTCCGGGGGCGCACGACAAAGGCTCGCTCGGTCGCGCCGTGGCGCTTCAGTCAGACGGCAAGATCGTGGTCGTCGGCAAGGCGACGAACGGCAACGGGGCCGCGCGGGACGGCCTGCTGATCGAGCGCTACGACTCCCGTGGGCGGCTCGATCACGGCTTCGGCAGAGCCGGCATCGTCGAAGTGCTCACGCATACCTCCTACGGCGACGGCTACGCGGTCGCCATTCAGCCCAACGGCGGGATCGTCGCAGCCGGGACGTCGGATCGCAGCGGAGCCGGCGGAGTCGTGCCGCGGACAGCCGTCGTGCGGGTGAAGCCCAACGGGAGCCTCGACAGCAGCTTCGGGCAGCGCGGCATCTCCACGCTCGACCTTGGGGCCTACTCGTACGCCCTGGCCGTGGCTCTGCAGCGCAACGGCAGAATCGTTCTCGCCGGCTCCACCGCGCCCGGTTTTCAGGTGCCGCAGGCGATAGTCGCTCGGCTCACGCGTTCCGGCGCGTTGGACCCCAGCTTCGCCCACCGCGGCCAATTCACGCGCCAGTACGCGCGCCACGCGTCCGACTCGAGCTTCAACGCCGTCGCCATCCAACGCGACGGCAGGATCGTGGCGGCCGGCTCGGCGGCCGACGGAAACAGTGGCGGTGACGCAATCGTCGCGCGAATCACGGGCTCCGGGGGACAGGACAACTCGTTCGGATCCGGCGGCGTCGTCTACAGCACCTCGGCGACGAATTTCCTGGCATCGGGGACCTCGATCCCCGGCGCGAGCGGCGTTGCCCTCGGCCCTGGCGGCAGGATCATCGCGGCCGGTGAGAGCGCAAACAGCGTCGAGACCAAAGCCGCGGTGTGGGCATTCACGGCGCGCGGCGGGCTAGATCGTACGTTCGGCTCGAAGGGCAAGGTCCTCACGACCTACAACAGGGCCGCCGCGAGCGAGGCCACCGGAGTCGCGATCGCGAGCAATGGAGCAGTGGTCACCGCGGGTGACGGCCAGGCCATCCCGGGTCGTGGGTACTTCGCGATCGTGGCGCGGTACGTCGGCTTCTAGGCGACACCACAGCCTGCGTCAGATCCACACGGTCGCCGCCGCGGCGAGCCGCCGCGATTAACCGAATCCTTTGCCGCGCCCGCCGGTTAAGGCGGTTGTCTGCGGATCCACAACAGAGGAGGCGTCGTGAGGAAGCTCGCGTCCCGGATCATTCTCCTAGCGATTGCTGCATTGGCGGTGTCGGCGCCGGTAGCCGTCGCGTCGCCAGTAACCGTGAGCTGCGTTGCCGGCAGCGCGCCCAAGCCGCTGACAATCACCGATCCCGGATCGAGCGTGAGCGGCAGTGGTGCCACGCTGAACGGTCGCGTCGATCCGAGCGGGTGCCCCATACCTACCAGTTCCAGTACGGCAAGACCACGTCATACGGCAGAGCGACGACCGTGAGCTCCGCAGGGGCCGGTACGACGTACGCCAACGTCGCATCGGCAATTACGGGCCTGGCAGCGCATACGACGTATCACTTCCGGATCACGGCTACTAACGCAGGCGGGACGACCCGCGGGGCCGACCGGACGTTCACGACCAGCTGCCCGGCGCCGCTCGCGGTGAGCGATCCGGCATCCTCGGTCACGGCCGCGAGCGCCAGGCTACACGGACGCGTCAACCCGCAAGGATGCTCCACCAGCTACCGCTTTCAGTACGGAACAACGACGGCGTACGGGAATCAGACCGCACTGCATTCCGCCCGCTCTGGGAAGCGCTACGTTTCAGAGGCCGCGACCGTCAGCGGGCTTGCGCCCCACACCCTCTACCACTATCGGGTCATCGCGACCAATTCAGGGGGCACGTCGGGTGGGCAGGACGCGACCTTCACAACCGGGTGCGCAGCGCCGCTCGCGGTCACCGAACCGGCCTCGGCCGTGACCGGCGTCGGCGCGATCCTCAACGGCCGCGTCGACCCGCGGGGCTGCTCGACGACGTACCGCTTCCAGTATGGAAGGACGAGTTCGTATGGGAACGAGACGCCGGTCCAGTCCGCAGGGTCCGGGACGGGCTACACGACCCTCTCGGCGCCGATCACCGGGCTGACGCCGCATCCGACCTACCACTTCAGGATCATCGCGACCGACTCGGCCGGGACAACCCATGGCAGGGACATGACGTTCACGACGCCGAGCCGCTGCACACCGGGGAGCGGCTTCGGGCCTCAGGCCTCGACGGATCCCGCCTCGGCTATCAGCTCCGGCGTCGCGACGGTGAACGGCCACGTCAACCCGCAGGGGTGCGCAACCAACTACGAGTTCCAGTATGGGACGAGCACCGCCTACGGGCATGTCACGCCGCTGCAGTCCGCTGGTTCCGGAACGGCAGCGATCCCGGTAGCGACGGCGATCGCCGGGTTGACGCCTGACACCACCTACCACTTCAGGATCGTCGTGTCGAGCGGCGCTGGCGCCAGCGCGGGAGCCGATCTCACGTTCAGGACGACGTGCGTCGCGCCGCTCGTCGTCACCGACGGAGTGTCCAGGGTTTCGGTCCACAGCGCCACCCTGCATGGGCGCGTCGATCCGCGAAGCTGCGCCAAGGGCTACCGCTTCCAGTACGGCAGGACGACCGCGTACGGACACCAGACGACGGTGCACGCCGGTGGGAACGGCACGACCTACCTCCCCGTCGCTGCCACGCTGGGGAGGCTGGCGCCGCACACCACGTACCACTACCGGATCGTCGCCGGGAGCCACGGCGGAATCGCCGCCGGCAGGGACCGGACGTTCACCACGCCGGCGGTGTCCTCCGTTCACATCCTGAGCGGCCACGCATCCGTGGTGCGAGGGTTCGTGGCGCGAATCCGCCTCGGATGCTTCGGCTCGACCGGCCGCTGCGTCGGCACGATCAAGCTGTGGCGCCACCACCACGTGGTTGGTGAGCGGCGGTTCACGCTCTCACAAAACAGCGAGACGACGATCCGCGTGGCGCTCAACCAGCGCGGTCGCGACATGATGCGGCACCACCGGCAGCGAACCGTCAGCGTGGTCGCAGCAGGTCGGAGTAACCGGGCCAAGCGACTGGTGACGCTCGTGCGCACATTCCACGTGAGCTAACGCCAACCACGATCGGCGCTAACGTCCCCGCCCGTGAACGTCGGGGTTGTGGCGCAGACCGCGCGTCCGCGCATACCGAGCGCGGGCCTGGCTGTCGAAAAGGCGAGGCATACGTTGCCGATCGTGGTCGGCCTGACCGTGGTCGCCGCTGTGCTGCGTTTCGCGGGAATCGGGCACCAGAGCTACTGGTACGACGAGGCGTTCACGGTCACGCTCGTGCATCAATCGCCGGGCCATATGCTCGGGCTCCTGCCAAGGACCGAGCTGACGCCGCCCCTTTACTACTGCATCGCGTGGCTGTGGGCACGGATCTTCGGCTTCGGCGAAGCCGGGCTGCGGTCTATGTCCGCCGTGGCCGGGGTCGCGACGATCCCGGCGATCTATGGGGCTGCCGCGAAACTGATATCCCGGCGTGCCGGTCTCGTAGCGGCGGCGCTCGCGTGCTTTAACCCACTGTTGATCTGGTACTCGCAGGAAGCGCGTTCGTACTCCCTGCTCGTGCTGATGGCGACGCTCTCGCTGTTCTCCTTCGCATATCTGCGTGAGCGACGGCCGGAGTCGTGGCGGCTGGTGCTCTGGGTACTCGCCGCGAGCGCGACGATCGCCACCCATTACTACGGGGTGCTCGTGGTTGTGCCTGAGTCGGTCTGTCTGCTGTGGGTCCACAGGCGAGACTGGAGGATCTACCTGTCGGTCGCCACGGTGGCAGCGGTCGGCATCGCGCTGCTGCCGATCGCGACCAGCCAGCAGAACCGCGCCAGCTGGATCGCACTGTGGCCGCTCGATCGGCGGCTCGGCCAAGTCGCGCCCCAATTCCTGCTCGGAACCGGCAGCCCGGTGCGGACGATTCTGAAGGTGATTGGGGTGCTCGCCGCGCTGCTCGCCGCGGCGCTGCTCGTGTGGCGCGCGGATCGGGCTGAGCGACGCGGCGCGCTGCTGGCCGGAGGCATCGGTCTGACCGGCTTCCTGCTCGCGCTGGTGTTGGTTCCGCTGGGCGTCGACGAGTTGATCACGCGCAACATCATCGTCGTCGTGATCCCACTGATCATGCTGATCGCCGGCGGCCTGGGCGCGCGCCGAGCCCGGGCGCTGGGACTGATCGGCGCGGGCGCCCTGTGCAGTGTCGGGCTCGTAGCGGCGATCGGGGTCCTGACCGAGCAGCGCTTCCAGCGGCCGGATTGGCGTGCGGTCGCGCACGTGATCGGCCCGCGCCGCGCCCATGGCGCCGGACGCGCGATCCTGCTGCAGCAGTATCCCTCGGTCCTTCCGCTTGCGCTTTACGTGCCCGGCCTCCACTTCATGAACAAGGGCGGCGGCGAGGTCGACGAGCTGGACGTGGTGGCCCGTCCATACCCTGAGATCGGGTGGTTCTGCTGGTGGGGCTCGACCTGCAACATCAGGCCTACGAAGGTCGACACCGCGATCCGCATACCCGGTTTCCACGCCATCGGACCGGTGATCCACGCCGGCCAGCTGCGCGTCCTGCGGCTGCGCTCAGCAGTCCCAGTGCGTCTCACCCCGAGCCAGGTGTCGCGCGCACTGACAGCGACCTACCTCGTCTGGGACGGTCTGCTCTACCAGCCCGGAAAATAGGGAGGGCCGCTTACGCGGGGATTCAAATCCCGCCCACTCCCCGGGAGACCCCGTCCGGACGGGCAAGATTCGTGCATTTCGCCGCTGCCCATGTACCCTCAAGTCCTACGTATGGCCTTAGCCGAGGAGAGTTCGGGGATCAGCCGCGTGGGCTCGGATGCCACGATGCTGGCAGGAGAGTGGCGCCGGCTGCGCCGCGCCGCGACCGCGGTCGCGATATTCACGGCGCCGCTGTTCTTCGTCGTTATCTACGAGAAGCTCAGCATGTCGATCCTGGGCGCGATCGCCGTGACAGTCGGCTGCGTGATCGCGTTCCGCGGGCTCGTCGACGTGGTCGCGCGGAGGTTCCTGCCGTGGCCCAGTCTCTACGGGGTCGACAAGGAGGTTGCCGAGGAGGACGTGGTAGCGCGCCGGCGCACGTGGTTCTGGCGCTCGATCTACCGGTTCGTGTTCCGCGTGGCGATCCTGCTGGCCGTGATCGGGGGGATCATCGCCCTGTTCGGCCACAAGAGCTGGTGGGAGGGCGTCACCTCAATCTTCACCTTCCTCGGGAACGTCGGCACCCAGCTCCCGCAGCTCGCGCTCACCATCTTCATCCTGTTCCTCGGCAACATGCTGATCCTGTTCGGGCCGCTGCTGGCCGCGAACCTGCGGCAGGTCCGCGGCTATGAGCCGGGCGACGCGAACTGGGGCGTGAAGATGGAGGACGTCCGCGGGCAGGCGGAGCCGAAGGAGGAAGTGGCACGTGTCGTGCGGCTGTGGCAATCCGGCGAGGAGTTCGAGAAGGCCGGCGGCAAGCGCGAACGCGGGCTGCTTTTCCTCGGCGCTCCCGGCACCGGCAAGACGATGCTGGCCAAGGCGATCGCGACCAACTTCAACTGCCCGTTCGTGACGATCCCCGGCTCCGGCTTCGCCGCGACGTTCATCGGCATCGACGTGATCGTCGTGATGTGGCTGATCCGCAAGGCCAAGCGACTGGCACGCAAGTGGGGCGGCCAGTGCATCGTCTTCATCGACGAGATTGACGCGGTCGGCATGCGCCGCGCGAGCCTCGGCGCCGGCGGCACCTCGATGACGACCTCCACGCAATCGTTCGAGGACTTTGCGTTCTTCGGCCCCTGGGGGTCTCTGACGCCGACCGGCGACCTGATCCTCGAGACGCGGGCGTGGCGCGAGCGGCTGTTCACCGAGCGTGCCGAGCCCCGCGGGTCCCACTACCCGCCGATCATCGCCAAGCCCGCCGAGGCCGTTCAGCGCTACATCTTCCCGGGGATGGGTGGCATGGGCGGCGGGGGCCTGGCGCTGAACCAGCTGCTCGTGCAGATGGACGGGATCGGCGAGGCGCCGTTCATGCGCCGCTTCTTCACCAATCGCCTGAACACGATCCTCGACGCGATCTACTTCGTCCCGCGACGGATCGGCAAGGTCAAGCTGCGGCTGCCCGCCCCGAAGCCGGCCGACGAGCAGATCTTCTTCATCGGCGCGACCAACGTGCCGATCGACAACCTCGACCCGGCGCTGATCCGCCCAGGACGGATGGGGCGGCACGTGTGGTTCCGCACGCCGACGCTCGAGGACCGCAAGGACATCTTCCACCTGTACCTGGGCAAGGTCGACCACGAACCCGATCTCGACAGCGACCGCCGGCGCGGGGAGCTGGCCCGGATCACCAACGGCTACGCCCCCGCGATGATCGAGCAGGTCTGCTCGCTCGCGCTCACCTACTCCCACGCGGACGGGCGTAAGCGGTTCGGGTGGGGCGACATCGTCGAGGCGATGACGACGGTCGAGAGCGGCACCGCGGTGTCGATCGAGTACATGCCCGAGGAGACGCGCGCGGTCGCGGTGCATGAGGCCGGGCACGCGGTCAACAGCCATCTGTTCATGAAGGACGTCCTCTCGACGCGGCTCTCGATCCGCAAGCGCGGCAACTCGCTCGGTCACCACCAGGCGATCCAGACCAACGAGCGCTTCTCCTCCTGGCGCAGCGAGGAGTTCGCCAAGCTCGTGTGGACGCTCGGGGCGATGGCCGCGGAGCACGTGTTCTACAGCGAGAACTCGACCGGTGTCGGCGGCGATGTGCAGAGCGCGACGCTGCGGGCCGCGTGGATGGTGGGGATCTGCGGCATGGCGCCCGAGCCGGTGCTGATCAACGGTTCCGGGGAGCCGGACGAGCGGGCTGAGGCCGTGACCGAGCGGCTCGAGCGGATCGGCAACTCGATCATGAATCGCGCGCAGGCCAGCGGTCCGATGGTGGCCGACCCGATCGCCGCTGTGTTGAACGATCGCGACAAGCGCCGCTCGGCGGCACAGCTGCTCGGGCAGGCCTACCTGACCGCCTACGCGACGGTCGCCGCCAACCGCGACCGGGTCGAGCACGTGGCCGACACCCTGATCGAGCGCAAGGAGATGCACGGCGACGAGGTGGTCGAACTGCTCAACGGCGCCGGCCTCGTCAAGCCCGAGATCGACGTGCTGAACGAGGCAACCTGGCCGCAGGTATGACGCGGTTTCGCGCCAGGGCGGTGGAGGACGCGGCGGACGCGCCGGTAGGCGCGGCGAGGCTGATCGCCCCCGCAAAGCGCGCCGAGGATTCCGGTCACCCGCAGTCGCGCAGGTTCCGGATCGCGACCGGCGCACTGGTCGCGCTGGCGATCATTTCGGTCGGGCTGGCGTTGTCGCTGACCGCGTCCGGGAGGACCAGCAAGACGAGCGGCGCGGCTTGGTCAGACTGGAGCCCGACGGACAGCGGCCTCGCCGGCGCGCAGGAGATCGCGGACTTCCTTTCGCCTTACTACCGCGCCACCCCCGCCTACCAGCTCGCGGTTGTGACTCCACTGAACCTCAACGACGCGTCGAACCCCGTCGCCGTGGTGCTGCCGTCGGCGAACTCCGCCAGCGGCGTGCAGGCGCTGTCCGCCAGCAGCACGGTCGCCTACAACCTCTGCGGGCTCGGCAGCAACGATTGCTCGATCGGGGTCGGAACGCCTTCGGCCAACCGCCTGAAGCTGCTACGTCGCGAGGCACTCGAGCTCGCGCTCTACACGTTCAAGTACATCCACGGGGTCCAGAACGTGGTCGCGATCCTGCCTCCGGGTCACTCGGTCCAGACAACCTGCACGGGGATCTGCCCTACTCCGCATCCGAAGACCGCCTTGAGCGCGGTCGACCTGGCGGTCGCCTTCGACCGCCACGAGCTTCAGCCTTGGCTGGACCGTCCGCTGCGCGAGACGCTGCCCGAGCCGCTGCCGCCAACAGTCTCCGAGATCCCCAGCGCACCCGAGTCAGAACTCGTCGACGTGATCACGGCACACGGTCTGTTCCAGGTCAAGAGCGAGACCTCGCAGGACGGAACCAGGCTGCTGGTGCTCACTCCGATGCCGCCTCAGTAGCGGATTCGTCGGTGGGCTCCCACCCAGGACACTGATCGACCGGCAGGCGCGGGTAGCGAGGGAACCGCTCCGGCTCCGCCCGCGACCGGCGGCACAGCGAGAACACGGACCCGCGCGTGGTGCGTACGAGTTGCTGATGGACGCAGGTGTTGCAGAGGCCGGCCGGCGGCCGGTCGGGTAGGGGTGGGCGGGTGGGAGGGCGGGTGGGAACGTCATTCACCGGTGCTCGGCCAGCTTGGCGACGCGGCCGCGGCGATCAAAGCTCACGGTCAAACCGCGACCGCCCGAGACGCAGTAGCGATATGCGTTGCCGCTCCGCGACAGCGGCTGCCCCGCCGCGTAGAGCACCGACTCGAACGACATTCCCCGCCGCATTCGGCTCGGACTCGCGAGGCAGTGCTCGCCCGGCACGCCGAGCGCCCGCTCCCACATCTCCAGGTAGCCCTCGGCCCCGTTGAACATGTCGCGGGCCATCGCGCGACCGCCCGCCTGCTGCACCGCCTGCAGCCAGTCCGCGTAAAGACCGTAGTTGGCGAGCCCGTCGCGGTTCAGATCGAACTGCCGATCGCCCCACTGCTCGCGCGTGAACGTGACCCGCCCGTCGAAGGACTTGAACGGATAGTGGATCGGGGAGCTGACGTCCGGTCCGGTCTGTTCGGCGAGTCCGTTCATGTCGGATCCATAGCCGAAGCCGAAGTCTGATTTCGAGGTGCGCTGTGCCGTGTCCTTCGCGTAGGTCGCCGCGAATGCGACCGGCGAATCCTGCGGCTCGGTGATGAAGCCGCCGACCTTGTAGATCCCCGCGAACAGCTGCGGTGAATTGCAGCAATGCGCCGAGACTACGCCGGAATACTTGTGCTGCTCGGCGATCGCGAGTGCGGCGGCGGCGGTCTTCGAGCTCATGTGGTCCAACTGGATGATGTAGTGCTGCCTGATCATCCGGTTGATCACGTAGGCGCCGAGGCTGGTCAGGCCCTGGACGTTGCACTGCGGGCCGGAGGCGTAGAGCGGCAGTGGGTTGCCGTGCAGCAGGCCTGCCACGGGGCCATTCAGCAGCTGCGCGAGCGCGCCAGTGGCGGGGAAGGTCAGCTGCGGCGCGTCCTGCTGCTGCGGGGAGCACGGCTGCAATGTCCAGAAGCTGCCGGTCTCGTCGCGGTTGCCGGCGTTGACGATCGCCCCGGTCTCGCCGGCGATCATCTTCGTGCCGCCGAACGCGTTGTTGAACTCGTGAATCGGGAAGAACGTCCGCACGCCGAGAGCATGGATCTCCTTCAGGCCGGCGACGACCTGCGCCTTGCCGCACTGCGGAACGCCGTTGACCTCACCGCAGCCGAAGATCCGCGAGACCTCGATCCCCTCGATCACCGCGAGCTTGCCGGAGTTGATCACGCGCCGCGCCTGAAACGGGTCGGTCACGATCCTGAACCAGCCCTTGCCGGGACCGCCGGACTGCGCGTCGATGTAGTCCTGGAGCGCATACAGGTCGTGTGACTGAATCCGTACGCTCGCCATGTCGTTACAAGCGTGAGAACGCGTGGTCATCAGCGAGCACAGCGCCTCGTTGTCGACGAGGTTCGTCACCAGCACGCGCAGGCCGGCCTTCCAGGCCCGCTCGATCGCCGTCCAGTAGTCCCCTTCCTCGGCGACCGCTGTCGGACTCGGCCAGTCCACGAATGTCGGCCAGCCGTGCATGCCGCTCGGCCGTGTCGGACCGCCGAAGTCCAGGAACGCTTCGAAGGCGCCGTTCGTTCCCTGCTGCTTGGACGCGCAACTGGCGGGCAGTGCGTACGGCGCGCCGAACGGGCTCCACGGCCGGCCACAGTGCCAGTCGCCGCCGAATAGCTCAAACGCGGTGATGTGTGCGTGACCTTCGACGGTGCCGAGCACGCTCGCGGCGGGTCCCGCGCCGGTGAACGCCGGACCCGTGGCATCGACCTGCGTCTCGGGGTAGACGGCGCAGTTGCCTGCCCGCGAGAAGCCGACGCTGCGTGTCGCGCCGTTGGTGATGCTGCGCGCGCCGCGGTTGACGGTCCAGATCCTCGGGTTGGGCCCGGTCGTGAGGTCCGGCTGCAGGAACTGGCCGTTGTAGAGGAGGTACTGGCCAAGCGCCGCGGGCTGCATCCGGAACGGGCCGAGCGTGCGCCCGCCCTGCAGACGGACCGAATAGCAGCCGTTGGCGAGGCTGTAGCGGGTGATCGCCGTGCTGGGGCCCGCGTGGCCCGACAGCGGGTGGCTGCTCCGCGCATTCCCCGGCACCACGACCGCCAGGGTCAGCAAGGCGACTGCCGCAGCAACCCATGCAACGCGTTTCATGGTCTCGTCAGCTCCTCGAGTGTCATCACGAACGACATGTACGGCTGTCCCGTTACCTCGTGCAGTGCGACCTCGCACGTTCGGTTGCTCGAGATGCAGGCTGAGAAGGACTGCCCGCCGACCTCCTCCGCGACTGCGCGCAGCGCCGACTGCGGTAGCTCGGGATGCAGCAGGCCGCGATCGCCCGCCATCCCGCAGCAGCCGGTGCCGGCCGGAACCACGACCTCGTCGGCGATCCGCCCGGCGACCGCTCGCAGCTTGTCCGCCAGGCCGAGCTGCGTGCACGAGCACGTCGGGTGAACCACGACCCGCTCGAGCTTGCGTGACAGGGGCAGGCGGTCGAGCAGGTGATCGTGAACCCAGCTGATCGAATCGAGGACCTCGACGCCCCCCGGCGCAACCTCGGAGATCAAACCGAGCGCGCACGAGCTGGCATCGATCACCACCGGCAGCGCGCCGCCGTCACTCCAGCGCGAGAGCGCCGCACCGATCCTCGAGGCCATCAGCTGCTGACCCTCGGTGTAGCCCTTCGAGCTCCATGGCGTGGCGCAGCAGTGGCCGGCGACGTCCTCGGGAATCCACACGGGCAGACCGGCGCGCTCCGAGACCGCGATCAGCGCCTCCGGGAGCGTCGGACGCCCGGCGGTGCCCTGCGGGTTGCCGAAGATGCGGTTGATGCACGCGGGCATGTACACGGCTGCGGCGCCCTCACGCACCGTCAGCGGAAGCTCGCCGGTCGCGGGCGCAGGCAGCGCTCCCACGCGCTTGGCCCGAGCGATCCAGCCGCCGGCCCGCAGGCCCATGCGGGCGAGGCTTTCGGCCGTCTCGTATCGATCCGCGGCGACGCGTCCCGCGTGCTCGGCAGACGCTCCGTGCAGCTGCGTGCGAAACGCCTTGATCATCTTGCCGGTGTCGATCGCGACCGGACAGGCGAGCATGCACGACGAGTCGGCCGCGCACGTCTGCATCCCGTCGTACTCGTACTGTTCGAGCAGCGCGCGGAGCACCGGCGAGCGCGCAGGCTGGCGGGCCATCTCGCGGCGGATCACGATCCGCTGCCGAGGGGTCGTCGTCAAATCGCGCGACGGGCAGACCGGCTCGCAGAAACCGCACTCGATGCACTTCGTCGCGACATCCTCGATCTCGGGCGTCGACTTGAGGTTGCGCAGATGCACACCGGGGTCTCGGTTGAGCACGATGCCCGGGCCGAGGATTCCGCGGGGGTCGGCGAGCTGCTTGATCCGCCACATCAGCTCGGTCGCCTCGCTCCCCCACTCGCGCTCCACATACGGCGCCATGTTCACGCCGGTCCCGTGCTCGGCCTTCAGCGAGCCGTCGTACTTGTCAACGATCAGCTCGACGAGGTCGTGCATGAACGCCTCGTAGCGCTCGAGGTCAGCGGGGACCCCGAAGTTCGGCGTCAGCAGGAAGTGCAGGTTGCCGGCGGAGGCGTGACCGGCCACACCGGGCAGGAATCCGTGCTTGCCGAGCAGTGCCTGCAGGTCCCTGGCGCCCTCCGCAACGCGCGCCGGCGGAAAGCACACGTCCTCGATGATCAGCTGCACGCCGGGCGGTCGCACCGCCGCCAGCAGGCCCTGCATCCCCTCGCGCACGCGCCAGACCATCTCGATCTCCTCGGGATCCCTCGAGAAAGCCGGCGGGTCAACCGTATCCCGCCCCTTTAGGATCGACAGCGCCTCGCGCTCCGGCTCATCGAGCCGCTCCGGCTCCTCGGCCTGGAACTCGATCAGCAGCGCCGCTGACTCCGGCGGCAGGGTCTGCCAGCGCTCGGGCGTGCCGGGCATGTTGTACGAGGCGGCGATCAGGGTCGGCGCGACCATCAACTCGGTGGCCGTCGCGCCTGCAGCGACGAGCGGCTGGGCGGCGTCCGCCGCGGCGTCGATGTTCGCGAAGAACACCAGCCCGATCGTGGTGTGCCGGCGCAGCGGCAGCGTGTCGAATACAGCCTCCGCCACGAACGCCAGCGTCCCTTCGGAGCCGATCACCAGCCGCCGGAAGATCTCGAGCGGCGTGTCTGCATCGAGAAATGCGCAGAGCCGGTAGCCGGTCGTGTTCTTGATCTCGAACTTGCGCTTGATGCGCTCGGCGAGCTCGTCGTTCGCCCGGATCTCGTCGCGAATCTCGAGCAGGCCGGCCGCCAGCTCGGGCTCGGCCGCGGCGAAGCGCTCCTCGGCACCCGGCGCAGCCGTGTCGATCACGGTCCCGCTCGGCAGCACGAACGTCATCGAGCTGACGGTCCGGTACGAATCGGCGTGCACACCGCAGCGCATGCCGCCGGAGTTGTTCGCCAGCACGCCACCGACGCACGCGATGTCGCTGCTGGCAGGGTCCGGACCGAGCTTGCGCCGGTGACGGGCGAGCAGGCGGTTGGCCAACCCCAACACAACTCCGGGCTGCAGACGGACGCGCGCTCCGGCGTCCTCGACCCGCGCTCGCTGCCAATGGCGTCGAACGTCGACCAGCACACCGTCGGTCTGTGACTGGCCGTTGAGCGACGTGCCACCGGCCCGGAACACGAGCGAACCTCCGCTACTCGAGGCCCATTCGAACAGCCGGCCGACATCCTCGATGTCGCGCGGCAGCGCGATCGCCTTCGGGATCGACCGGTAGGGACTGGCGTCGGAGGCATATTTGACGAGATCGAGGGCGCGGGTCTGCAACCGGTCAGCGCCGAGGGCCGCGGTCAGGCTCGAGCGAAGCGGCTCCGGCGTGCCCTCGGCGACCCAGTCAGGCGCGCGATCCGCCACCGGCTGTGGGTTCTGCGGCGCGATGCGTTCGACGTCGACGAGCAACCGCTATTCCATCCACATCCCGCTGGCGACGCGCACCTGTACGAGGCGCGGCCCGTCGTCGGCGGCAATCGCCCCCCGCAGCGCATCGGTCAGTTGTTCGCGGCCGCTGACCTCCTGCGCGTCCATCCCGTAGCCACGCGCGACCGCGGCGACATCGAGGCCGGGAAGGTCGAGTCCGGGCGCGCCCGACACCTGCTCCATCATCGAGAACCATTTGAGGATCATGTACTCCTCGTTGCGCAGCACGAGGAAGGTGACCGGCACCTTGTAGGCCACCGCGCTCCACAGCGCAGTGATCCCGTACTGCGCTGAGCCCTCGCCCAGCACGCACACCACCGGCCGGCCCGGCTGCGCGAGCTGGACGCCGACCGCGGCTGAGATCCCGAAGCCGAGTCCCCCGCTCGCGCAAAAGTAGTAGCTGCCGGGATTCGCGATGCGCAGCCTGTTACGGAGAGCGATCGTCGACGATGGTGTTTCGACGACCGCGATCGCGTCGTCGGCCCACGCGTCGGCCAGGGCGGCCATCGCCTCCGAGCCACTCATCGGGTCCGCATGCGGCGGCTCGCCTGGTGCCGGGCGCGGCTCGGGCGCCGGCCGCTCAGACTCGGCGACGAGCTGGACGAGCTCCTTCAGGGCAAGCCCGACGTCGCCGATGATCGCGTCTCCCATCGGTGCGCGCGCCGCCTCGTTCGGATCGCTCGTGAGCGCCACCAGTGACGTCCCCTCGGCGAGGAACGAGCCGGGGATGTACGGGTAGTACGGAAACACACTCGAGCCGGCGACAAGCACGAGGTCGTGGTCCTTGAGCGTCTCGCTGACCGCACCGATCGCCGGCGGGAGGATGCCCACGAACTGCGGATGGTTCTCTGGGAACCCGAGGCGGTTGCCGCCGGTCGCGGGGCTTGCCCACACCGGCAGGCGCAGTTTCTCGGCCAGCGCGATCGCGTCGTTCCAGCCGCCACTCGTGTCGATGTCCGGGCCCGCCACGAGCACGGGATTGCCAGCTGCCTCGAGCGTTTGTGCGAGCTGCGCCAGAGCGGCCGGATCGGGAACCGCGCGCGCATTGATGACCCGCGCCGACGCATGGCGGACCAGATCCTCGTCCGCGTCCGCCTTCCAGTCGTCCATCGGGATCGAGACGAACGCGGGCCCGCGCGGCGGCAGCATCGCGTGATGTATCGCGCGTGCCAGTGCTCCGGGGACGTCCTGCGGCCGCGTCGGCTCGTGGCTCCATTTCACGTACGGCTGCGGAGCCAGGATCGCATCGCGGTTCGTCAGGTTGGCCTCGATCATGATCTGTGCGCGCACCTGCTGGCCGGCCGTGATCACGAGCGGCGATTTGTTCGCCTGCGCGTTGAAGATCCCGCCGATCGCATTGCCAACCCCGGGCGCCGTGTGCAGGTTGACGTGGGTGGGCCGTCCCGTCGCCTGCGCGTAACCATCGGCCATTCCCATCACGACCAGCTCCTGCAGTCCGAGCACGTAAGTGAAGTCCTCCGGGAAGTCGGCGAGCATCGGCAGCTCCGTGGATCCCGGATTGCCGAAGATCGTCGTCATCCCATGCGAGCGGAACAGCTCGAACGTTGCCTCGCGAACGGTCGCCATCGGTGAGCAGACCCTATAGCTCCGCTTGCACTTCTGCTGCAGCTCGCTCGCCTGAGCGCACGGCGCCGTCCATGTAACCGTTCCAGTAGTCCGATGTCTCGGTGCCCGCCCAGTGGATCAGCCCGACCGGCGTCCGCAGCCGCGAGCCGTATGCGAGCAGCGTGCCCGTGCTCGGGATGCCGACGGGGCAACCCCTGGTCCACTGCTCGCTCGACCAGCTCGTCTCGAAGAACTGTCTCGGTTTCAGCGCCTGCTTGCCGAAGAACGTCGCGAACTGCTCGAGCACCGCGCTGCGTCGTGCCGCCGGCGACATCGCGGCGTACGCACGCGCATTGTCGCCGCCGACGAACCCGAACACCACACCCGGAGCCCCGCCAGGAGGCGAGTCGTCGAACGTCGCCGACACGGGTCCGCCGGTCGTGAGCGCCTGACCGGTGAGCCCGGAATCCCTCCAGAAAGGCCGGTCGTACGTCGCGGCGACCTTTGTCAGCGTCCCCTGCCCGTAGCGCTGCGTCAGCTGATCGCGCTCGAACGGCACCAGCGGCTCGTAATCGATCCGCGCTGCGAGCGCGGGCGGGATCGCGACGATCGCGCGCCTGGCTTTGACGGTGAGCCGGTCGGAGACGACCGTGACGGAGCCGTTGCCCTGGATGATCCGCCTCACCGGCGTGCTCAGCTGGACGCGCGTTCCGAGCTGCTTTGCGATCTTGAGCGCGATCGTCTGCGACCCACCGATGAAGCGGTTCTGCTGGGCCCCGCCGCGTGTATCGAAGTTGCGCTCGAAGGTTCCCGGGTTCTTCTCGTTGCCCGAGGAGGCGATGTAGAACAGCACGAACAGCAGTGAGAGCTCACGCGGCGCGGCGCCGAAGATCGGCCGGGTCGCCGTCGCTACAAGCTGCTTGAAGCGCGGGATCGCGACGCTGCGGCTATTCAGCCACGTCTCGAGCGTCTGACCGTCCCACTCGGCGGCATTCGGCGCCTTCCAAGGGGCGTCGACCGGCACGGAGGTTGACATCTGGTCGAGCTGCAAAATGGCGCGCGACCACGTCGCCGGCAACGAGCGGATCCGGAGGAGCGGTGCCGAGCGGGCTCGTGTCGCTGTACTCGAGCCGGGTGCTGTCGGCGATGTACAGGTCGTTGCCCTTGTCGTAGACGGGGAACGTGCCCACGCCCAGTGCCTTGGCGAGTGCCATCAAGTGATCCTGAGTCGGACCCACGAACGTACCGCCGCGCTCGGAGATTTGACCCCCTCCGAGGTTGTGATTCCAGACCCGGCCGCCAACGCGATCGCGAGCCTCGAGCACGACGACCGAGTGCCCGCGATCGGTCAGGTTCCGAGCGGCCGTCAGCCCGGCAAAGCCGGCCCCAACGATCACGACATCCGCGCTCCTCGTCGACCCCGAGCCGGTGGGCTTGCGCTTCGGCTTGGCGGCAGCCTCGCCGGCCGGCAGCGCGGCTGCGGCGCCCGCTACCAGCGACCCTTTCACGAATCGGCGTCTGGTCACTTCGCCCATGAGGCAGGCTCCTTTCTCGTTTTCGCCAGCGCATCGACCGTTTCCAGATCGAAATCGCCGTGGTCCGATCCCAGCCCCTGCGCGACCATCGCTGCGGCCGCGCAGCCGAGCGCGGCGGCGTCGCGCAGCGCGCGCCCCAATGCGAGCCCGCGTAAAAAGCCGGCTGAGAACGCGTCGCCGCAGCCGGTCGTGTCGACGATGTCGACCGCGAACGCTGCAACGCGCTCGATCCCGGCGCGATCTACGACCACCGCACCATCTGCGCCGCAGGTCGCCGCCACGCATCCGACGCCGTGCTCGAGCAGCGCCTCGCAGCCTCGCTGTAGGTCGTCTGTCCCGGTCAGGCCAAGTACCTGCTCGTCGTTGGGCAGCAGGTAGTCGAGATGCTCGAGCGCCGGCGCGAGCCAATCACGGATCGCGGCTGCCTGCTCGCCGGGCGCGAGGATGTCGGCCGAGGTGATCGTCCCATGATCCTTGGCGAACGCCAGAATCTTGGCCGCCTCCTCCCCACCCATGAACTCGGGAGCACCCAGATGCAGATGCGTCGCGGAGGCGATCGCATCCCAAGGCGCATCCTCGGAGTAATAGGTCGCATTCGCACCAACGACGTGGAACGCGGGCCGCGACCCATCGGGCCGGATCGGCAGCACGCTCGCCGAGGTCTGCACGTCCGCACGCCGAACCAGCAGCGTCGTGTCGACCCCGAAGCGCCGGAGCAGCTCGACCATCACCTCGCCGAGCTCGTCCGAGCCGATTGCGCCGGCGCTCCGCACGCCGGCACCCAGTTTTGCGAGCGTTACCGCGGTGCCGCCGGCCGGCCCGGCGGGGGTGATCCGGATCTGGTCGACGAGCTGACCGCCCTGGCCCTCGGGAATCTCGGTCACGGGCCGGACCAGCACGTCGACGACGTGGACGCCCAGCGTTACGACGTCCATCATCCACCCACTTCGTGCGTCACTCCGTACCCGCGCTCCACCGCCGCCTTGACCACCTCTTGCTGCTGCTCGGAGTCGAGGACCTTAGGGGTTCCGAGCGCCGCAGCGCGCCAGTAAACGGTGCAGGCCCATTCCAGCAATGTCATGTGCCGGGCGGCGGTATTCAGGTCCGCGGCGAACGCGATCGCGCCGTGATTGGCCATCAGCGCCACGTTGCGGCCGGCGAGCGCGTCAAGCGTCAGCTCGGCAAGGCGATCGGTGCCGAACGTGGCGTAGGGCGCGACGCGGACCGGACCTCCGAACGCCAGCATTTCGTAGTGGACCACCGGTAGCTCATCGAGCACGCATGCGAGCGCGGTCGCCATGGGCGGGTGCGCGTGGATGACCGCGCCCGCGTCGTAGCGGTGGTAGACGCCGAGATGTAGTCCGAGCTCCGAGGTCGGCTCGAGCTGGCCGTCGACCAGCGCACCATCGAGATCGACCAGCACGACCTGCTCGGGCTCGAGCTGCTCCAGCGCGGCGCCCGTGGGCGTCACCGCCACCAGCTCGCCGGCCCGCACTGACAGGTTTCCGGCAGTCCCGGTCACCAGGCCCCGCCCCGCCAACCGGCGCGCCGCGTCCACGACCCCCATACGCTGACTTGACTCGAGCACCCCGCCGAGATTAACATGAACTCAACTTCACTTTCAAGCGGGAAGGCTGCGACCGGATCCCGCGTCCCGCGGCTATGAACGACACACCCCCGGACCTAGAAGCGAAGCTCCGCAACGTGCCAATCCAGGCGCGCAGCAGGCAGCGCCTGCAGCGAGTCCTCGACGCGGCCGACGACGTCCTGATCCACGATGGCGCGGACGCGTTCACGACCACCCGCATCGCGCAGGCCGCCGGTATCCCGGTCGGCTCGATCTACCGGTACTTCCCGGACAAGGAGGCGATCGTCGAGGCGCTCGCGGTCCGCTACTGGAGCGATTTCGAGGACCTGGTCGCGGCAGCCGCCGAGAGCGACGAGCGCGAGCCCCTGCAGGACCCCGGAGCCGTCGTACTCGATGCGCTCGCCGCCGGCTTTCGAGCCCGGCCCGGCTTCCTGGCGCTTTGGTATGGAGGCCTGCGCACCGAGCAGGTCCGCAACGCCACCCGCCCGACGCGCAGCGCGATTGCCCTCTCGATCGAGCGGATCCTGTCGGTGCACTGGCCGGATGCCGCGCCAGCGGAACGCGTCGAAGTCGCGCGGATGGTCGTGCTGGCCGGGGACGGACTGCTGCGCGAGGCGTTCCGGCTCAACCTCGGCGGCGATCAGACGGTGCTGGCGGAGAGCAAGGTGATGATGGACGCGTACATCCGCACGCGGCTGGGGGCCTCGAGCTGAGACGCCGGCTGCGGTTGGGCGCGGCCGCGCTGCTCGGCGCGGCCGGACTGCTGGGCACGGCCACCGCGGCCTCGCCGCTCGGCGCAGCCGGACCGCTGGGCACGGCCACCGCGGCCTCGGCCCCCGCGCGCGGACACGTCCGCGTGCTCGCGCCGATCCCCCGGCCGGGATACCCCGCCCTCCCCCACATCGTCGGCAACGGCGACGCATCGCTTGCACACTTACTCGCGTCCGACGACGAACTCGTTGTCGAGGTCGCCTACTGTGACCTCGCCGATCGCCAGGAAGCGGCGACGACGATCTATCTCGCCAAGGATCCCGTCACGCGCGAGTACTACGTTGCACGCATACGTCCGGGACGGCCCCGTCGTTTCACAATGAACGGCGAACCGCGCGCGCTCCAAGACCGCTCAAGTCATGCGCGAGCGACGCGGTCCCATGTCGCACAGCCACCAAACGATGTTTCGTTCTCCGTGGAGGCCTGATCAGACGACGTATCTCGGGAGGCACGACTAGGGACCCCGCCGGGCCGTGCGCGCTTCTATCCTTCGGAGCGCCCGCCGACCGCACGCGGACGCTCTTACGCATGGCAGTTGACCGGCGCCACCAACAAGAACATCGCCCGCTGCCGCCGTTCTTGAGCGTGGTGGTTGTTCTGGCGCGCTCGCCCCAGGCTAAATCAATGCCCCGCCGCGACGCCTCAGAGGAACGCCCCAGACGCCCCTATTTCGGTGCCTGCTTCAACCGTGGGAAGTAGGCCGAAAGCACGCCGCCAGGCCAGTTGAACTTCGGCTGCTGGCGGCACGGCACGTTCTTGAAGAGATTCGGCACCTGCGAGGGGTTGTGAATGTTGTTGCAGTTAGCAGACAGCAGGCCTCCGGTCCCGACGTTTGCCAACTCGCCGGGCGCGAAGTAGGTGTTATCACGATTCATCGGGTTGCGAATCGTCTGGCCGTAGACCGTCTCGTTGGCGATCAATGAGATCGCGCGCAGGTACGAAGCCTGCCCGGGCCTGTCCGGGAAGCCGTTGACGTGGGCCGGCGCGCTTGCCTGGAGGGTGGCGGCGAGGTTGGCCATCGCGGCCACCAGCTCCTTGTGGTAGACCCCGACGAATCCGATCACCGGCGCGAGCTGCTGCGCAGCGGGGAGCAGGGCGTCAATCGCGGGATGGAACGCCTTCGTGAACGAGGTGATCGAAGGGAGCGCGACGATCGCGTCGTGCAGCAGTGCCGGCGCTTGGTGCAGCAGCGAGATCGCCGGCCCGGAGAGCGCGATCAACTCGGTCAGCGCCGGCGTCAGCAACCCCGCGACCGGACGCAGTGAGTCGAGCGACGGCTTCGCGATCCGCAGCGTCCCGGAGAGCGTGCCGAGCGTCGTGCGCAGCTCGCCCAGGAATGGGGGCAGCGAGTTGACGGTCGCCGTCAGCGCGACGTCGCGAGCGGCGGTCGCGGAGAGCACCTGGTTGCCGGCGGTGACGAGACTCTGCAGGTCCGCCGAGCGGTTGCCGAGCGTGTCGAGAACCGTGGCGCCGTTTGAGATCAGCGAGGTCACGTTCGATTGCTGCTCGTTCAACGCGCCGACGAGGGCGGTCAGCTCGGTCAGGAACGGATCGAGATTGCCGACCGCGTCGTTGAGATCCTGTCCGCGCCCCGCGAGCGAGATGTAGGTTCCGTTGAGCAGCGCCTGCAGGTTCTTCTGCGTGGGCGTGTCGAATGAGGCGAGCACCTGGTCGAGCTGCTGGGTGGGCTCGATCTGGCTGCTCGGGATCGTGCCTCCATCGTGGAACTTCGGCCCGGAGCCGGTCCCCGTCGATAGCTGGACGTACGCCTCGCCGAGCAGCGTCTTCTGGCGCAGGATCGCGCGCGTGTCTACCGGGAGCGGCGCGTACTGGTGCTGGATGTCCATCGTCACGTAGGAGTAGACGCCCTTGGCCTGGACCGCAGTCACCTTGCCGACGTTGACTCCTGAGATGCGCACGTCGGCGTTGGGGACGAGCAGGCCGGTCTCCTTGAACAGGGCGTTGATCCGCCAGCCCTGGGCTGCGAACGGCACGGTGCCGCCGAACTGGGTCCAGACGAAGATGATCAGGCCGATGCACGAGAGCGCGAACGCCAGGGCGGCGAGCACGGCGGTGCGTTTGGGAGCTTGGGTGACCATCAGCGCACCACCGATGATCTTGCCGGGGGCGCAGCAGCCGTTGACGACGAGGATCCGGCCGGGCGTGGGGCAGCCGTAGACGATCTGGCCGGGAGTCCAGGAACCCCGGACGACGTGCATCCGAAGTGGGTACCGAGCAGCTGCTCGAGCAACGGACCGAACGAGAATGACTCGAGGCCCGGGCACGTTGCCAGGATCAGCGCCCGCCACGCCGGACCGTTGGCGTCTGAGCTCGAGATGAACGAGTCGGCGTTATGGGCGAACCAGGGCAGCCAGTAGAGGAAGCCGGGGTTCTGTCCGCCCGGGTCGTACGCGATCTCGTTGGTGGCGTACACGAGCACCTTGAAGGAGTCGATCAGCGCCGGCACGGTCTTGTTCAGGTCGGCAGTCAGCCCCGGCAGCTGCTTTGCGAGCGGGATCACCGCCGCGACGAACGGCGGGATCTGCTTGAGCGGCAGCAGCGCCGCGGCGTCGAACAGCGTCTTTGCCTGCTTGAGCGTGGTCGGCAGCCGCCGCGCCGTCGGCAGCAGGGCCGTCGCGGTCGGACCAAGCGCGTTCGCGAACGGCGTCACATCGCCGAGCGTCGTGCGTGCCGTCTGCAGCGTTCCCGGAAGCCGCCTGACGGCGCTCTCGAGCGCCACGTCCTGCGTGGCGAGCGCCTTGATCGTCGCGTCGCCCGCCTGCACCACCGTGCGGATCTGCGCATCCTTCTGGCTGGTCGCCTTCGTCAGCACGCCGAGGTTGTGCACGATCTGGGAGAGCTGCTGGTGGCGATCGGCGAGCAGGCCGGTGATCTGGTTCAGCTGCTCGGCGGTCGGCGCGAGCGCGGCGAACAGCGCCCGGATGTCCTTGCCGCGACCTTGGGTGCCGCCGTTGAGCTCGGTGATGAGGCTCGTCAGCCAGGACCGAGTGTCGGTATCGAGCGCAGACAGCAGCTCGTCGGAGTCCACGGGGACGGTGGTCTGGGAGACCGGGATCGTGCCGCCGTCGGGGAGCACCCCGGCCGACCTCGAGCCCGGGTAGACGTCGACCTCCATGTCCTTCAGCGGGGTGTTCGGCACGAGCGAGGCGTGGGCATCCCGATACAGCCGCGGCATCTTCGACGGATCGATCTCCATGTGGATCACCCCGAGCCCTCTTTCCAGCGACGTGCCGGTGATCTCTCCGACGTGAACGCCCGCGACATTGACAGGCTCGCCCAGACCGGGAACGACGGCCGCGGCGCTCGAGAAGTTCGCGTTGACGGAGTAGAACTTCTGGAAGGGATTCGGCAGCCGCTGCTGGAGCAGG
Source organism: uncultured Solirubrobacterales bacterium (assembly GCA_963796525.1). Lineage (GTDB taxonomy): Bacteria > Actinomycetota > Thermoleophilia > Solirubrobacterales > Solirubrobacteraceae > Palsa-465. The sequence goes on along the minus strand of CAWCMD010000019.1, from coordinate 214,599 downwards.
ATGTAGAAGCCGCACGCCGAGCCGACGATCGCCAGCAGGATCAGGATCGCGAACGAGCGGCCATAGCGCCGCAGCTGGACCGATGCGCGACCGCCCCTCACCCGCCTGACCCCCTGTTCGATCTCACGGGCGAAGCCAAGTTCGGGACCGGCTGGCTCGCGCACGGCACGTCCGGGCGGAAGGCGCTCGGCTGGAGGTCACCGACCCAGTGCGGCCGCGCGCCGAGGAGCGACCCGTTGCCGGGCGGCGCGGAGCCGACGATCTTGCCGACGCCGGGAAGCGTGCCGAAGTCGCCACCGGTCAGCGAGTCCGAGCCGGCGCCTACCAGCGTGCGGGTGAAGGGCCCGTTCCCGTCGAAGCTTCCAGTGGCCCCGGCCACGTTTGGCAGGAAGTGCACGAAGTCCTGCCAGGCCGGCCGATGGCTGCTGAGGAGCCCGTCGGGAACCACCGTGTTCAAGATCGGCGTCACGTGCGTCTGCAGGCAGTCCGTGAGCTGCTTGGTGATCGGGAACGCCTTGCCCAGCTCGGTCAGAACCGTCGGGAACTGTTCGAACGTCGCATGCAGGGCACCGAGCAGCGCGTTTCGCTCGGCCGGAGCGACGACCACCGCAAGCTGCTCGACGGCGCCAGTGATCGCGCGGATGAGCGGCGGCGCGACCTTCAGCGAAGGATCGAGCGCGTCCGCGAGCCTGACGAGTGGCGGCAGCGCATGGTCGACCGCGCTGAGTGCAGAAGGAGCAACCCGGAGCGTCTGGTCGAGCCCCTGCATCGCCTGCGCCAGCGAACCATCGGTCGATGCGAGCGCACGCGAGACCTGGTTGAGCCCGGCGATCAGACCGACCAGCTGGGTCGAGCTGTTGGCAAGCGTGGCCGTTACCGAAGAGGAGGAATCGAGCAGGGTCGGGATGTCGTTCGGGCTGGTGCCCTGAAGCGCCTCGGCGGTGATCGCCGTGTTCTTGAGGGTCTGCGTGAGCGGCGGGATCGCCGTCTTCAGGTAGCCGGCGCCGCTGTCGGATTGCGGCTTACCCGGCTCCGGGCTGAAGCCGATGTTCACCGTGTTCAGGAAGTTGGTGAGGTCGCTTCGGGCGGCGACATCGAAGGTCGAGAGCACCTGGTAGAACTGGACCGGGGTCGACGTCTGCGACAGCGGAATCGTGCCGCCGTCGCCCAAGACCGGCGCCGTGGGGGTGCCCGGCTCGAGCTCGAGGTAATAACCGCCCTCCAGGAACAGCCGGTCCCGGATCGCGATCGTGGCGTCCTTGTGGATCGGCAGGCCATTCGAGTTGACCGTGAACGCGATCTTCGTCGCGTTGCCAAAGGGGCTCGTCCCCTGTACAGCCCCCACGTCGATCCCCGCGATCCGCACGGGCGAGTCGGAGCGGACGTTGACGCTGTTGGAGACGACGGCATACAGCGTGAAGCGATGCTGGAACGGCAGCGACTGGCTGAACGCGTAATACGTGATGAACACAGTCGCGCCGATTGTCAGCAGCGCGATCACAAGCGGGTGGATGCGCGGCTTGCGCCGTCGCGCGCCGCGACGTGTGCGGAGCGCTGGACTCATGGGACCAGACCTGCCTTCCGTCCGCGCTCCAACACGCCGGCCGGCGGGAGCGTGTTGTCGACGACGGTCGAGGTCGGCCCGGGATCGCCGATCAACTGTCCACCCCGGTAGACCTCGTTACCGGCCTGGCACATCTTGGAGTTCTCCGTTGGGTAGTAGTTCAAGTGCAGATTGGCCGACGGCTTAGGCTGCTCGAACCCCTGACCGGCCGTACCCGCGGCAAGGTCGAGGATCGGAGCGAACCGCAACCATGACCCGGTGCTGTCGCCCTCGGTGAGCGAGGAGGCGAAGTTGCGCACCCATAGCCCGGCGACGTTGCACGAGAACTGCGCGTCCGCGACTGTGTGCAGGATCGCGCCTAGCCCGACCAGAGCGGACGCTCCGAACGTTGCGAGGTCGGTGGAGCCGAGCACGGCGAAGGTCTGCGTGGATGCCGGGTCCCGCGCCAGCGCTTCGACCGCCACGAGCGCCGTCTGCAGCTCATCGGCGAGCTTTGGCACGGGCCCGAACACCGGCGTCGCGGTTCTCAGCAGCAAATCGAGCCGATGCGCCGCGGTCGGCAAGAGCGCGGCGGAGGGCTTGAGCGCCTGGACGATCGAGGCGGCGTCGGCGAGCACCGGAGTCGACTGGTTGAGCACGCGGGTCCCAATCGACTCGGTCGGCGGCAGCTGATCCAGCGTCTGCCCGAGTGCCGGCACGGTCAGCGCCGCAAACGTCGTCGCGCCGTTGGCAAGCAGCGAGTTGATCGTTGGCGCGACGCCGGCCAGCGCGCTGGTTGTCGAGGCAAGCCCGCTGACGAAGTCCGACAGCCGCGTCCTGCGATCCGCGAACACCGACAGGAGGTTGTCCAGCGGGCCGATCAGCCCGTTCAGCGAGTAGATCGAGTCGTTGAACGCCGTTCCGCGTCCGGCGACCGCGTTGCCGAACTCCCTCACGACGTTGCGCACGCCACGCTGGGTCTTGGGCCCGAACGTGTCGAACGCGGTGTCGAGATCGACGAACGGGATGTTGTGGTTGAGCGCAGGGTTGGTGTTCAGCGTGAGCGTTCCCCCGTCTTGAACCCCGGGCGCCTTGCTGTTGCCGGGGATCAGCTCGAGGTACTTGCCGCCGAGCACTGAGGCCAGCCGGATCTGGTAACGGGTGTCGGGCGCCAGCGGCTCGAGGCTTTTCTCGAGCGACAGCCCGAGCCTCGCGAAGGCATGCGGCCATTGCTTCGTAGCCGGCTCCGGGGTGATCGTCAGCACCTGACCGACACGTGCACCCCCGATCCTCACGTCCGCGTTCTTGACGAGCTCCGCGGCATTCGAGACGTCGACGTTGACGTTGTACGTGGACACGAACGGCAGCCCGTTCTCGGCGATGTACGAGAGGTACACCGCGACGATCACGACCAGGATCGTCACGGTCCCGACCAGGATCGGGTTGTCAAAGATGTCTCTCGCTGACCGCTGAGCTCTCAATGGAACAGGTAGTTGAAGAGGCTTTGCAGGGGCTGGGTGGGCGGCGGAGGACTCGCCGCCGTGGAAGTGGTTGAAGTAGTCGATGCCGTGGAGGTGCTCGATGAGCCAGAGGAGGGCGCACTTGGCGCAGACGAGGGGGTTGTGGCTGTAGGCGGGTGCTGTGGCGGCGCGGCGCTCCCTCGCGCACATGGCCGTGGGCGAGCTGGGCAGGTGGATGCGCGCGGGAGCGCCCGCGTGGCCACAGCAGCCCGCTGAGGCGTGTACGAAGGCTGCTGCCCGTAGTGCGCGCTACACGCAGCGATTGGCTTAGTCGCGAAGGACCCGCAGAGGCCGTTATCGGGCCCCTGCAACAGCAGCGGCAGCAGGTGCCCGTTCTGGTCGAAGCGGGACAGCGACGCCGCGATGTAATACGTGATCCCGAGGAAGTTCTCGATGAATCCGTGCTGCTGGAGGTTGGCGCCAAGCCGGGCGAACAACTGCGCGCCCGGCAGCGACCGGTGCGTATAGCTGGCCAGCGCCTCGGTCAGCGGCGTCGTCGCCTTGATCGCCGGGATCGCCTTCTTGAGCGCGACGCTCATGCTCGCGAGTGCGGGCTTTGCGGCGTTCACGAACGGCCCGAGATCATTGGAGACCTGATTGAGTGATGGGACCGCGGCGTGGACCTGCTGCAGCAGCGGGGTCCCGTCCCGGGCGACGATGTCGAGCTGCTGCAGCGACGGCTCGGCGGCCGCCAGCAACCCAGGAAGCCTGGCGACGGCCTGGGAGAGCCCATTGCGATGGCTGGCGGTCAAGCTGGTGAGTGCCGCGGTGCGATCGAGGAACCGCTGGACGTTGCCGGTGTGGGTCGCGCCCTGCTGGGCGATCGTGTTGGTCGCGTCGACGATCGTCGCGAGCTGCTGCTGCTGGTGCGAGAGAATCCCGATCACCTGGCGGGCCAGCGCGAGCGTCGGGTTCGCGCGCAGCAAGATCGAGTTGAAGTCGGTGCCGCGAGCCGACGTGCCGATCCCCAGCTCGTTGATGATGACCTGGAAGCGCTGCTGAGTCGGGAGGTTGAACATGTTGAACAGGTCGAGCAGGCTCACGGGCTCGGTCGTGTGCGTGACGGGCACGGTCGGTGGATGCTCGGCCGTGCTGCGCAGGGGCGGGCTGTTCGGCGTTCCCGGGTCGCAGTCGATGTAGTTCTCGGCGATCAGCCCCTCGGGGCGGATCGTGCAGGTCGCGTCCTGACGGAACGGCATGAACTGGCTGTCGATCGTCGCCTCGACCCGAGCCTTGAAGTCGGGGGTCACGCTGACGTTCTGGATCAGGCCCGCGCGCGCGCCGGCGACTTTCACCAGCTGGCCTGAGACGAGCCCGCGCGCGTCGTCGAAGATCACGTCGAAGCGCGAGGTCGAGGAGCCCTGGGCGCTCGAGCCGACGAGCAGCGCCGCGAGCAAGCCGGCGAACGCGAGGACGAGCGTGATTGCGAGCAGCCTTCTCATGGCTTCTGGTTGTCCGCCGGCTTGCAGAGGTTCCCGGTCGCCTTGGGGATATCCGGGTTGTTCCACGGGTTCGAGTTGTCCCAAGCCGGCGGGTTGCCGCCGCCCGGACACGGAGCGAGCAGGCCGATGCGACCGTTCAACCCGACGACCTTGCCGGTCGTCTTGCCGACGAGCGAGCCGAGGAACCCGAGCAGCCCGGTCAGCGTCTCGCCGCCGGCCTGCACCGCGAGCGTCGCCTTGAGGTAGTGGCCGTTGGCGTCGTAGCCACCGCCGCTCGCGCCGCCGACCCCGTTGAAGAACCCGGCCACGGCGTCCGGTCCGTAAGGCCGCAGCCCTCCGAGGATCGGCAGCAGCCCCTTCAGCGCCTGCGTCAGGGAGCGGACCGCCGGGTTAGCCTTGGCGACCACCGGAGGCAGCGCACGGAGCGCCGACTCCGCGCCCGGGACGAGCGCCTGGACGCCTTGGATCGTGGGGATCGCGTTGCGGGCGACGGGCACAACCTTGCGCAGCAGTTCCGCCAACGGAGGCGCCACGGGTTGCACGTCGGTGAGGACCGGGTTCAGCTTCCCGAGCGTGAAGTTCACGTCAGCCAGCACGCCGGTTGCCTGGTGCAGCACCCCGGGTGCGCGCACGAGCGTGTCCTGCAGCACGGCTCGCTGCCCGGCGATCTCACGCAGGACGGCCGCCGTGTTCGTGACCGCTCCGGAGAGGTCAGCGTTGTGCGCCGCCAGTGCGGTGGCGATCTGCGCGCTCGAGGCGACGAGCCGGTCGAGCGAGAACTTGTCCGCCAGGACCTGGGAGATGAGCTGCGTGGACTGGCTGAATGCCGGGTTCAGGTACAGCTCGAACTGGTTGAGCTGGGCAGCAGTCGGCTGCTTGACGAAGTACGCGCCGGTCTTGATGATCTCGTTGATCTGCGCCCGCACGCGAGGCGTGAGCGAATCAAGCAACGTGTCGAGGTCAACGATCCCCCGCGTCTGGGTAAGCGGCAGCGTGCCGCCGTCGTGGATCACGGGTCCGGCACCGGACAGCTGAAGGCCCACGAAACGATTGGCGACGCCGGTGAGGCTGAGCTGGCCGATCGTCGCGATCGTGCCCGCGTGCATCGGCGTGATGCTCCCGTCTGAGATGTTGAGCTCGACGTCCGCGAGCCCGTCTGGCGAAAGGCTGATCGACCCGATCGAGCCGACCTGGTGACCCGCGACCGTGACCAGATCGCCCTTGACGAGCTGGCCGGCGTCGTAGAAGCGGGCATGGACGACGTAGCTCGAGCCGCCCGTGATGAGCACGACACCGACGGCGATCACGGCGACAGCGAGCGCGACCAGTGCCAAGAGGCGGGCGACCTGCTGGCGCGCCACCAGCTAACCCCCGATCGGCGCGCGCGCGTTGCCGCCCCAGAACAGCTGCGTGCCGACCATTCCAATCAGATGGATGCCGATGATGTTGGCCACCATCGACTGCGCGGTAGCTTTGCCGACCCCCACGGGACCTCCTGTCACGTGGTAGCCGTAGTAGATGCAGACGAGCACGATGAACGTCGCCATCGCCATGCACTTGATCGCGGAGAACAAGAAGTCCTGCGGTGACTGGAACTGCCAGAACAGCTGTAAGTAGCCCCCTTTGGAGACCTGTCCGAGCTGGATCACATCCGCGAGATAGGAGGCGAGGAAGCCAACCGCCACGGCGATCATGTACAGGAACGGGAGCACCAGCCACGTGCCGAGCAGCCGGGTGGAACCGAGGTAGAGGATCGCGTCGAACCCCATCACCTCGAGTGCGTCGATCTCGTCGGAGATCCGCATCGAGCCGATCTCGGCGACGAACCCGGTGCCGACCTTGGCGGCCATCATGTATCCGAACGCGTACGGGATCACCTCGCGCAGGTCGCACAGCGCGGCGATCGCGCCGGTGGAGGACGTCGCGCCGACCGACTTGGCGGCATACCCCCCCTCGATCCCGCACTGCAGACCGAGAATGAACACCAGTCCGAGCACGATGATCGCCGAGCCGGTGATCAGGATTCCGGCCTGGCGGACCGTCTCGCCGATGAACCGCAGCACGCGCCCGTTGAAGACCCGCAGGACGATCTTGCCGCAGAACCGCGATGCCTCGCCGAACGAGATCAGCGCCGCGAGTGGTCGGGAGAGAACGTTCATCGCGGCGTATTGAGGATCGGGTGGGTGGCCAGCAGCGTCTGCGTGAACACGTAGTCGATCGAGCCAATTCCGAGGAACGCGATCACGACGGCCTGGTTGACAGCGCGGCCGACGCCCTCCGCCCCACCGGACGCCGTCAGCCCCTTGTAACAGCAGACGATCGCGATCATTGCCCCGAACAACGTGGATTTGACGAGCATCGCCTCGAACTCGGCGGTCGTTGCCTGCGCGAAGAACGTCGAGAAGAACGGCCCGATCGGCGCCCCGTCCGAAAGCGTCACCAGGATCCCCCCGAGCGTCCCGAACAGCAGCGCGTAGATCGAGAACAGCGGCGTCAGCAGCATCAGTGACAGAAACCGCGGGACGACCAGGCTCTTGATCGGGTCGACGCCGAGCACCATCAACGCGTCGAGCTCCTCGCGGATCTTGCGCGCGCCAAGGTCGGCGGTGATCGCGGTGCCGGCCACGCCGGCCATCACGATCGCGCACACCAGCGGCGCGAACTCGCGCATCACGATGATCACGAACAGCCCGCCGAGCCGGTCGATCGCGCCGAGTAGGTTGAGGAAGTTCCCGACCTCGATGCCGGCCGGACCGTAGGTGAACGCCAGCGACGCGATGATCATCGGGAACCAGCCCAGCCGCAGCGCAAACAGGAACTGGTCGACGAGCTCGGGTCCGTAGTTGTACGGCGGCAGAATCGCCGCGACGATCGTCCGCCGCAGCAGCAGGACCATCGCTCCGATCGTCTCAATGAAGCCCCTGATCGGTTCGTAGCCAAACCTCAGGACAGCATCCATTTGCCGGCTACTCTCCTCTCCCTAACAGACCGAACCGGGCCGCGGATCATAAGCGGAAGGTTGTGCCGGCGGCAAACGGGAACCGTCGCGCTCGTGGGGCTGTTCGGTGGCCGCATGCGGCCACCGCGCCGCGCCGCATGCGGCTCGGCCGATCTCGGCGCATGCGCCGAGATCACTTACTATACTTTCTGAAGTATGCTGACGTTCCGGCGGCTTCTCGGGTTTTTGCGTCCCTATAAGGCGAGCGTTATCTGGTCGTTCGTGCTCGCCGCGGGCGCGATGGGCGCCACCGTCCTGATCCCCTATTTCACCGGTCGCGCAATCGATGCGATCCGCTATCACGACCGGCACGGCCTGGTCGCATTCGCGATCGCGATCGCCGTTGCCGGCCTGCTGCGGCTCGGTTTGAGCATCGCCCGCCGGCTGGTCGCAGGTCAGGTCTCGCTGGGCGTCGAGCTCGATCTGCGCAACATCGTTTACGGCCATCTGCAGCAGCTCGAGCTGTCGTTCTTCGACCGCCAGCAGACCGGCCAGCTGATGTCGCGCGCGACCGTCGACCTGCAATCCGTCCGGTTCTTCCTCGGCTACGGATTGATCTTCATCGGACAGTCGGCGCTCACGATCCTCCTCGCGGCGATCGCGATGTTCGCGCTGCAGCCCGGTCTGGCGGCGCTGGCGCTGGCACCGGTGCCGTTCGTGGTCGTGATCGCGAACATGTACGGGCGCCGATCGCGGCCGGCGCTGCAGGAGGTGCAGCAGCGGATCGCCGAGCTGACCGCCGATGCCGAGGAGAACGTTTCCGGTGTGCGGGTGGTCAAGGCGTTCGCGCAGGAGGAGCGGCAGCTCGATCGCTTCCGCCACACCGTCGGTCGCGTATTCGACCAGGCGATGTATGCGACCCGGATCCAGGCGAAGTACGCGCCGATGATCAGCTTCCTACCGAACCTCGGCCTGGCGGCGATCCTGTTCATCGGCGGCCGCGAGGTGATCAACGGATCGTTGAGCGTCGGCTCGTTCACGGCGTTCTACGCGTACCTGCTGATGCTGATCGGGCCGATGCGGACGCTCGGCTACATGCTCGGCGCCGCCCAGCGGGCAACCGCCTCCGGCGCGCGAATCTTCCAGGTGCTCGACCGCGTGCCGTCGATGACGACCGCAGAGGGCACGCCTGAGCTGCCGGAGGGCCGCGGCGCGGTCTCGCTTCGCAACGTCAGCCTCACCTTCGAGGGGGCGCCGCAGCCGGCGCTGCGGGACATCGACCTCGAGATTCCAGCGGGCCGCACAGTCGCGCTGGTCGGCGCGATGGGCTCGGGTAAGACCGCGCTCGTGTCGCTGCTGCCGCGGCTCTACGACGTCAGCAAGGGGTCGGTGCGAATCGACGGCGCCGACGTTCGCTCGGTCGACCTCGTCAGCCTGCGCCACGCGATCGCGATCGTCAACGACGACCCGTTCCTGTTCTCTGCCAGCGTGCACGAAAACATCGCGTATGCGCGCCCGGATGCGTCCCGGGAGGACGTCGAGCGCGCCGCGGTCGCAGCGCAGGCCGACCGCTTCGTCCGCGAGCTGCCTGAGGGCTACAACACGCTCGTCGGCGAGCGCGGGCTGACGCTGTCAGGCGGGCAGCGCCAACGGATTGCGATCGCGCGCGCGATTCTTGCTGACCCGCGGATCCTGATCCTCGACGACGCCACCTCATCGGTCGACGCCTCGACCGAGCAGGCGATCAAGGTCGCCCTGCGCGAGGTGATGCGGGGACGCACAACGTTCGTGATCGCGCACCGGCTCTCGACGATCGCGCTCGCCGACGAGGTGATCGTGCTCGAGGACGGTCGCGTCAGCGCGCGCGGCAGCCACGAGGAGCTGCTCGAGGAGTCGGACCTGTATCGCGAGATCGTCGAGAAGGGCATGCCTGACCAGGTGTTCCTGACACGCAAACCGCTCGAGGCGGAGGTGGCGCGTCTATGAAGCTGGCGGAGCTCCGCAGACGCTTGCAGGCGACCCGTGGGCGCGGGCGCAAGATCCGGGGCCTGATCGAGCTGCTCAAGCCATACCGCTGGCGCGTGATCGCGATGTTCACCGCGCTGATCGCGGCCACGGTCGCCGCACTCGCCCCCGCACCGCTCGCTAAGGCCGCAATCGACGACGGGATCCGCCGCCACGATGTCGGGACGCTCAACCTGATCGTCGTGCTGTTCCTCGCGTCGGCCGTCCTGTACATGGTCGCCACCTACGCGCAGACGTACCTCGTCGGGTGGGTCGGCCAGCGGGCTCTCCAGGATCTGCGCGTGAGGCTATTTGCCCACCTGCAGCGGCTGTCGATCGGGTTCTACTCGCGCAACCGGGCCGGCGTGATCATCTCGAGGCTGACCAACGACGTCGAGGCGCTTGACCAGCTCGTGTCCGACGGCGTGGCGACCTTGTTCCAGTCGGGTCTGATGTTGATCGGCGTGGTCGTGATCCTCGCCGTGCTCGACTGGCATCTCGCGCTACTGACCTTCCTCGTGCTGCCGTTGCTGGCGATCGGTGGCGTGGCGTTCCGGATCGCGTCCGCCGACGCCTACCGGGCGACCCGCGAGAAGATCGCATGGATCACCGGCTATCTGCAGGAGACGCTGTCCGGGATCCGAGTCGTGCGCGCATTCGGCCAGGAGCCGCGACACATCGCGCGGTTCGGCGAGCTCAACGAAGACAACCGCAACGCCAACATGAAGACGGTCTACCTGAACGCCGCGTACTTCCCCGGGGTCGAGCTGCTGTCGGCGCTGGTGACCGTCGAGATCCTCGTGATCGGCGGCTTCGAGGCGCTGAACGGTCACACCTCGACCGGAGTCGTTTTCGCGTTCATCGCGGCCCTGAACAACTTCTTCGATCCGATCCAGCAGCTTTCGCAGCTGTACACCACATACCAATCCGGGATGGCCGCACTCGACAAGATCTTCGAGCTGCTCGACGAGCAACCCGACCTCGTCGACGCGGCGGGCGCTACCGAGCTTCCGGAGATCCGGGGGGAGTTGCGGTTCGACAAGGTCTCGTTCCGGTACGGCTCGGATGACGATGGGGCTTGGGCGCTGCGTGACATCGACCTGGTGATCCCTCCGGGGCAGACGGTCGCGCTGGTCGGCGAAACCGGCGCCGGCAAGTCGACGTTCGCGAAGCTGGTCGCGCGGTTCTACGACCCCAGCGCCGGTAGCGTCCTCGTCGACGGTCACGATCTGCGCGACGTGCAGGCGCACTCGTTGCGCGCGCAGATGGGGATCGTCCCGCAGGAGGGGTTCCTGTTCAGCGGGACCGTGCGCGAGAACATCTCGTTCGGGCGGCCGGATGCGACTGATGCCGAAATCGCGGCGGCCGCGCGAGCCGTCGGAGCCTACGGCTTCATCGACGCACTGGAGCATGGGTACGACACGCAGGTCGGGGAGCGCGGCGTGCAGCTGTCAGCGGGGCAGCGCCAGCTGCTCGCGTTCGCCCGCGCGCTCGTCGCGGATCCGAGAATCCTGGTTCTAGACGAGGCGACCTCGAACGTCGACGTCCGCACCGAGAGCCTGATCGAGCACGGGCTGCGGCGGCTTGTGGCCGGTCGTACAGCGATCGTGATCGCGCACCGGCTCTCGACGATCCGTCACGCCGGCCGGATCATCGTGCTGGAGCACGGGCGGATCGTCGAGCAGGGCGCCCACGACGAACTGCTCGACGCCGGCGGGCGCTACTGGGAGCTGTACCGGGATTGGGCCGAGCAGGCGGCAGCGTGAGCGACCCGGTCGTAACTGGGCTCGCCGTGACTGCCGTCAAGGGGACGCGACTGATGCCGGTCGACTCGATTGTGTTGGAGGCCGACGGCGCGGTTGGCAACCGGCGGTTCTTCGTGATCGATGAGCGCGACCGGATGATCAACGCGAAGATGCTCGGCGAACTGCAGACGGTCGTTGCACGGTGCTCGGATTCGGAACTGACCCTGCAGTTCCCCGGCGGGTCGGTGGCCTCTGGCCAGGTTGCTCTCGGTCCGCTCGTGCACACACGCTTCTTCTCCTCGGTCCTCGACGCTCGGGTCGTCGAGGGTCCGTGGGCAGCGCCGCTGTCGGAGTTGCTCGGACGGCCGGTCCGGCTCGTGGAGCCGGCCGGCGGCGCGGTCGACCGGGGCTCGGTCGGCGCGGTGTCGCTGATCTCGCGAGCCTCCCTGGGCGAGCTTGCGGAGCGCGGAGGAGCCGACTCAGTCGATGCCCGGCGCTTCAGGATGCTGATCGAGATCGACGGGGTTGGCGCACACCAGGAGGATGACTGGGTCGGATCGGTCGTGCGGATCGGGGATGCGGCGGCTCGCTTGGAGGGCCACGTCGGCCGCTGCCTGATCACGAGCCGCGACCCGGACACCGGCGTCGTCGATCTCCCAACGCTCGACATCCTCGGTGAGTACCGGAGAGATCTTGATACGACTGAGCCGTTGCCATTCGGGGTTTACGGATCCGTGGTCAACCCGGGAATGATCCGGGTCGGAGACTCGGTTAGTCTCCGGCATTGATGGACACCGCCACCGAGCGCCACACGACCGGCTCGAGCACCATCGCCGACCTGCTGCCGCGGTCGGTCGAGTTGTTTGGCGAGCGCGCCGCGCAGCGGCACAAGGTCAACGGCGAGTGGCGGGATGTGACCTTCGCCGAACTTGGCGAGATCGTGTCCGAGGTGGCACGCGGCTTGGTCGATCTCGGTATCGAGCACGGCGATCGTGTGAGCATGCTCTGCACGACCCGCGTCGAGTGGGCCTGGTGCAGCTTTGCGATCAGCGCGGCCGGCGCGGTCGTCGTCCCGATCTATCCGACGAATTCCCCTGAGGAATGCGCATGGGTCGCCGGAAACTCTGAGTCGGTCGCGATCGTCTGCGAGGACGCCTCGCAGCTGGCGAAGATCGACGCGGTTCGCGATCAGCTACCGGCGCTACGGCACGTGATCGTGGTCGACGGAACCGGCGTTGCGCCAGAGCGAGCGATTACGCTCGAGCAATTGCGCGAGCGAGGACGAGCGCTTGATCGCGGTGAGCTCGATGCGCGGACCCGGGCTGTCACGAAAGCCGACGCGTACACGTTCATCTACACCTCGGGGACGACCGGACCGCCGAAGGGTTGCGTGCTGTCGCACGGTAACTACCGCGCGGTGCTCGACATGGTCGCCGAGCGCGGCATCGTCTCGGAACCCGACGACGTGATCTACCTGTTCCTGCCGCTCGCGCACGCCTTCGGTCTGCTGCTGATGCTGATCAGCGCGGATCGCGGCGTCACGATCGCCTACTGGGGCGGCGACCCGACGAAGATCATTCCTGAGCTCTCAGAGGTGAAGCCGACCTACCTGCCGTCGGTCCCGCGCATCTTCGAGAAGCTCTACACGCTGGTGACGTCGAAGGCCGACCCTGAGCTGGTCACACAAGCCACGCGGGTCGGACTTCAGGTCCGCTCGCTTCAGGCGGCGGGGCAGCCGATCCCTGCGGAGCTCCAGACGGCCTTTGACCAGGTCGACGAGCGCCTGTTCAAGCTCGTTCGCGCGGCGTTCGGCGGCCGGCTGCGCGAGGCGGTGACCGGGGCGGCCCCGATCTCGAAGGAGATCCTCGAGTTCTTCTACGCCGCCGGCGTCCCGGTGATGGAGGGTTACGGGATGACCGAGACCTCCACCACAGCGACCGGCATGCGCCCCGGCGATCACCGCTTCGGGTCCGTGGGTCGGGCGCATCCGGGTGTCGAGATCCGGATCGCCGAGGACGGCGAGATCCTCCTGAAGGGCGCCAACATCTTCCAGGGCTACTACAAGAACGACGACGCCTCATTCGGCGCAGTCGCTGACGGATGGCTGCACACGGGCGATGTGGGCCGACTCGATGAGGACGGCTACCTCTACATCACCGGCCGCAAGAAGGACATCATCATCACCGCCGGGGGCAAGAACCTGACGCCCGCCAACCTCGAGAACGACCTCAAGCAGACGCGCTGGGTATCGCACGCGGTGATGCACGGCGATCGCAGGCCATTCCCGACGATGCTGATCACGCTCGACGAGGAGGAGGTCCTGCCGTGGGCGCGCGAGCGCGGGATCGAGGACACCTCGACGACATCGCTGGCGCGCCACCCCGACGTGATCGCGCTGATCCAGGCCGAGCTCGACAAGGCGAACACCAAGTACGCGCGCGCCGAGCAGGTAAAGAAGTTCTTCATCCTCGACCACGACTTCTCGCAGGACACCGGAGAGCTGACGCCGACGATGAAGGTCAAGCGAGCCGTGGTCAACCAGAAGTATGCGGACCGCTTCGATCAGCTTTACGGGGCCGATGGCTCATGAGTGACGAGCGGGTCCGGATCGACGTCGCCGGCCACGTCGCGACGGTCACGCTGACGCGGGCGGATAAGCACAACGCTCTCGATGTGGAGATGTTCGAGGCGATCATCGGGGCGGCCGAACGGCTGCGCGAAGAGCCCGGCGTGCGTGCCGTCGTACTGCATGGCGAGGGCCGGAGTTTCTGCTCCGGGATAGACATTGCAAGCCTCGCCGGAGCGCAGCCGTCGGGCAATGGCATCGCCCATGAGCTCACGTCCGCGGCGCCCAACTGGTTTCAGCGTGCTGCCTACGACTGGATCCGGGTGCCGGTGCCGGTGATCGCGGCGATCCACGGCAACTGCCTGGGCGGCGGCCTTCAGATCGCGCTCGCCGCCGACATCAGGTTCGCGACACCCGACTCGAGGCTGTCGGTGATGGAGGCGAAATGGGGCCTGATCCCGGATATGTCGATCACGCGCACGTTGCCGCGTCTGGTCGGAATCGATGTCGCCAAGGAGCTCACGTTCACCGCGCGCGTGGTGAGCGGCGAGGAGGCTCTGCAACTGGGCCTGGTGACACACGTGGCGGATGACGCGGTCGGCGCCGCACAAGAGCTGGCTTCCGAGATCGCCGGCCGCTCGCCGGACGCGGTCCGCGGTGCCAAGCGATTGTTTGATGAGGCGTGGACCGGCTCGCCGGACGAGACGCTGGCGCTCGAGGCGCAGATCCAGCTCGGGCTGATCGGCTCTCCGAACCAGCTCGCGGCGGTTGCCGCGGGGGTGACGAAAGAGCCGCCGCAGTTCGTGGATCCCCACTAACCAGGGTTGGTTGACAACGTTCGTCCGGTACGGGTCCGTAGTCGTACGCTACGCCATTCCGGGAAGAGTCCGGCATCCGGGTGCGGGACTTGCCGCGGACTTTGCATGGAGCGTTCCAAAGCCCTTAACAAAGCGTGTACAAATGTCGAAAATCGCTTCGGGCGATGGAGGATTCGACACTGAGCACCTGGGAAGCCCCGGAGTCAAGCCGCAGACCGCGGTGAAGGTTGCGGTTCCGCTCTTGTGCGCGACCTGCATTGCGATCGCCGGGCTTGCCTCGATCATCTTTCTGATCTGGCACGCGAGCGACGCTCGCGACGCTCAGCATTCGCTTGACAACATCACCGTCCAATTCGACGAGCTGCAGCGCGTGCCGTGGAAGCTGGTCACGCCTGGGAGCGGCTCGCGAGCGTCAGTCCAGGCGCAGCTCAGCGGGCTGGAACGGGGGATCGTCGAACAGCTCGCGCAGCTGCAGCGCTCCGCACCGACAAGCGCGTTGACAGCGGCCAAGGCGCCGCTAGAGGCCAATTTCAGGATCCAGCAGCAGCTGCTGGACATGATCGCCGCGGGCAGGGTCGCCGACACTGGCCGACTCGGCTATCAGGCGTTCCAAACCGACTATGCCGTGGTGGGTCAGTTCAACCGGGCGAATGCGATGTATCGCGCAACAGCCCACGACACGCTGGTTGACGCCACAGTCGGGGCCGCAGCCGTCATCCTTGCTCTGCTGCTCGGCTTTGGGGCGTTCTACTGGCGATCGTTCCGAGCGAGGGCTTCCGCCGAGGAGCTTGCCGACGCGCTCCGCCGCAGCGAGGCCCACCTCACGCAAGCGCAGCAAATCGCGGGCGTCGGGAGCTGGGCCTGGGACGCGAAACGCCGCCAGTTCACGTGGTCAGCCGAGAACGTGCGCTTGCATCGCTGGACGCGCGCCGAACCGCCCGACGGCTTCAGGGACCTGTTCGACGTGATCGATCCGGCCGATCACGAGCTCGTTCGATCGGCGGTGCAGGCCACCGCCAGACGCGGCGAGCCGCTGGACCTCGAAAATCACGTGAAAGGTGGACGGCTAATACATGTGCGCGGAGCGAGGCTGACGGACGAGGAAGGTCGGATGACCGGGATGATCGGGACGGCTCAGGACGTCACCGACCGTTTCCGCCGGGTCGAGGCGGAGCGCGCCAACCGCGCCAAGACCGAATTCATCTCACGCATGAGCCACGAGCTGCGCACCCCGCTGAATGCGATCCTCGGCTTCGGCCAGCTGCTCCAGTCCAGCGACCTCGACTCCGATCAGCACGCGAGCGTCGACCACATCGTCACGGCCGGCGGCCATCTGCTCGGCCTGATCAACGAGATCCTCGACATCTCGCGAATCGAGGCGGGACAGCTGCGGATCTCGGCCGAACCGGTGGCTGTTCAGGGCGTCGTCGACGAGGCGATCGATCTGGTCACGCCGATCGCGATCGGACGCTCGATCACCGTGACCGCGGAGTTTGAAGACGAGGGCGCGTGGGTGCGGGCCGACGTTCAGCGCCTCAAACAGGTGCTGCTCAACCTGCTCTCGAACGCGATCAAGTACAACCACGACGGAGGTCACGTCCAGGTGCGGGCTTCCCGGACGGGCGACAGGGTGCAGATCGTGGTCGCCGACGACGGCCCCGGAATCGCCCCTGAGGCGATCGACCGGTTGTTCAGCCCGTTCGAGCGCCTCGGGGCGGAGCAGACGTCAGTTGAGGGCAGCGGCCTTGGGTTGGCCGTCTCCCGAGGAATGCTCGAGGCGATGGGCGGCAGCATCAGCGTCGAGAGCGCGTCCGGCCGCGGGTCAGCGTTTACGATCGACCTCGCTTCGGCCGACCTGGTGCCGCCGGCAGACACCAGCCCACGTCCGCGCGGCAACGCGGCGCATCTCACTCGTCACTGTGACCTGCTTTGCATCGACGACAACCGCTCCAACATGGCGCTGCTGGAGCATGTGTTCGACGGCCACCCGACCCTTCACCTGATCGCGGCAGGGAGCGCCAGGGAGGGCTTGCAGTTGGCCCGCGAGCGCCGTCCTACGATCGTCCTGCTCGATCTTGACCTGCCCGACCTTCCCGGCGAGGAGGTCCTCGCCCGACTCAAGGCCGATCCCCAGATCAGCGATATACCCGTTGTGATCGTCGCCGCCGACGTGGGCCCCGAGCGGCTCGAGCTCCTCAAGGCGCACGGAGCAACCGCCTGCATTCCAAAGCCGATCGACATCGGCGAACTGCTGGCCGTCATCGACGGCCTCGAGCAAGCCTCGGTCGCCGAGGCGACGGTGTGATGCGAGGCGTGAGTTAATAGGGAGCGGGATTTGATGTCGAGCGTCACGGAAATGCGCGTGCTCGTTGTCGACGACAACGTTGCCAACGTTGCGCTGATCGAGCAGATGCTGGCGAGGGGTGGCTACACCGACGTGATCAGCACGCGAGACTCGACGCGCGTCTCCGAGTTGTGCGCCGCGATCGCGCCGGATCTCCTACTGCTCGATCTGCACATGCCAGGACTGTCGGGCTACGACGTGCTGGCGGAGATCGGTCCGCTACTGGCTGAACCCGAGAGCCTGCCGGTCCTGGTCTTGACCGCTGACGCAACCCGCGAGGCCCGTCACCGCGCACTGTCGATGGGCGCACGTGACTTCGTCAACAAGCCGATCGATCACACCGAGCTGCTGCTGCGCGTTGGCAACCTGTTGCGGACCCGGCAGCTGCAGCGGCAGCTCCAGAACCGCAACGAGCTCCTCGACGAGGCCGTGCGGGTGCGCACCACACAGCTCGAGCAGGCGCGGCTCGAGAGTCTGGCGGTCCTCGCGACGATGGCCGAATACCACGATTACGCAACGCACAACCACACGCAGCGGGTGGGCCAGCTGGCGGCCCTGATCGCCCAGCAACTCGCGCTCCCTGAGCCGTATGTCTCGGATATCCGCGACGCGGCGCCTTTGCACGACGTCGGCAAGGTGGGCATTTCCGAGCTGATCCTGCTCAAGCCTGGCCGCCTGACGGCCGACGAACGCGCCAGGATGATGCGTCACGTCGACATCGGGGCCCGGATCCTGGCCGCGGCTCGCTCGCCGGTCCTGAGCCTCGCCGCCGAGATCGCGCGCACCCACCATGAGCGTTGGGACGGCGGCGGCTACCTCCACGGCCTATCCGGCAAGAACATCCCGCTGGCGGGCCGGATCACGGCCGTCGCCGACGTGTTCGACGCCCTCACCCACGAGCGTCCCTACAAGGCGGCGTGGTCCGTCGATCGCGCCCAGGCCGAGATCAAGGCCCAGGCAGGCCACCAGTTCGACCCGTCCGTGGTCGGCGCGTTCCTATCGCTCGAGCAGCAGGCCTTGCCCGAGTCGGCTTCGGCGGCACCGGGGAACGCGGAGCAGGTGGCTTAGCGATCCCCGGGAGAACGGCGGTGCCCGGCTATACTCGGCGCGCGGTCTGCCTGGCGCTAACCGCGTCGTGCAACAGGTAATCACCTTCCTTCTGCGGGGTGGAGTAATCGGCAACTCGCCAGGTTCTGGCCCTGGAATTCAAGGTTCGAGTCCTTGCCCCGCAGCCTTTTCACGTCGGGATCGAGCCCCGCGCCGCTAATCGCGAATCCTGGCTAACGTCATTCGTCGTGCGCGTCCTCGGTCTCCCTCTAGAGCCTCCTCAAGCCGTAGCCAGCCGTCTGGTGTCGGACTTCAACGCGGTTGCCCGGCTTGCCCGGTCCTTGCCCGCCAAGCTCGACCGGATGCTTGAGCTGGGCGAGGAGATCGCCACGATCGGCCGCGACGTGCTCGAGATCGCCGAGCGGCTGGACCGGCGCGCGGACGCGATCATGGTGCTCGGCGAGCGGCTCGACGGCAGGGCCGCGGAGCTGATCGCGCTCGGCGAGAACATGCGGGATGTCGGCACGGGGATCGATTCTCGCGGCGCCGAGATCGTGGATACCGCCAGGCGGGTCGCGGATACCGGCGACGAGCTGATCGCAGTGCTCCCCGCATTCGAGCGGGCGATCGAGATGGCAACGCCGCTCGAAGGCGCGATCGACCGTTTCGGTCGGCTGGTCGACCGGTTGCCGGGTGGGGCCGCGCGGCGACGCGCGGAGCAGGGCGGCGGCGGGTTGCAACCTCCCCCGCACGAGTTTGATGAGGTGATGCCGTCCGACCTCACCGAGCCGGACGATCCGCCTGCGCAAGACCCTTGACGGCCGCTTAGACGATTCCCTCAAGATCGGTCGCCGGATCCGCGATCGCGCTCGCGCGGTCCCCCAGCTGCTCGCCGGAGATGATCAGTCGCCGTGCCGGCTCGAGATCGCGCGGTCTCCCGACGGACAGCGCTGCCGCCAAACGGCCCTGACTGACGTACCAGATGCTGAACGCTCCCTCATCGATCGCGCCGCGGACGATCTCCTGATCCCAGACGTCGGCGGGCCCGAGGTAGGCGAGCGATGCCCAGTCGGAGAGGTCGGAGAAGAAGTAGGGGACGACATCGTGGGGCTGCTCAGCACCGAGCATGTTGAGCGCGGCCGTCTTGCCGTGGCTGAACGCCACATCCCAGTGCTCGACGCGGATCCGGCGTCCGTGGATCACGCTGTCGTACTCCGCCACGTCGCCGGCCGCGTAGAGCCCCGGCACCGCAGTCTGAAGCTGAGCATCGACCTTCACGCCGCCGGTCTCGCCGAGCTCGAGGCCCGCACCACGTGCAAGCATCACCTCCGGAGCGGCCCCTGTCCCCATCACGACGGCATCTGCTTCCAGCGTCCGGCCGGCCTTGGTGATGACGCGCGTGACGCGGCCGTCGACCCCCTCCAGGCGGTCGAGCTCATCGTCGCCATAAACGGTAATGCCGTGCTCCTCGAGGCGATCCTTGAAGAAGCCTCCCGCCTGGAGGCCGAAATGACGGCTGAGCGGCAGCGGCTCGAGCATCACCATCGTGCACTCGCTGCCAAGCTCCGTCAACGACGCGGCGACCTCGCTTGCGATGTAGGAACCGCCGATCAGAACGACGCGCTTGCCCGCGGCGCCCGCACGAATCGTGTCGCTGTTCGGAAGCGTCCGGAGAAAGTAGATCCCCTCGAGCCCGGATCCCTCGACGTTGATGCGTCGCACGTTGGCACCGGTGGCGATCAGTGCCTTGTCGAAGCTGACCTCGGTTCGGTCGGAGAGCTTGACGGTGCGCTGCGCCGGATCGAGCTTCATCACCGAGACGCCGGCGAGCGCTTCGATCTGCTGCTTGGCGTACCAGTCGGCCGCGCGGAATAGCGTTTCCTCGCGCGACTCCTTGCCCTGCAGATATCCCTTGGAGCACGGCGGGCGGTTGTAGGGCAGGTCCGCCTCGCGGCCGACGAGCAGAATCGACCCGTCGGCGCCGGACTCCCGCAGCCACCGGGCACAGTTGCCCGCAGCCAGGCCGCCTCCGATCAGCATGTAGTCGACGTGACGGTCAGCCATTCGCCGAACCGGCGCCCGGCGGGCTGGCGCCATTCGGCGCGAACTGCGGCGTGATCGCGTTCTCGAGGCCGGGATCCAGGATCAGCAGGACCTGGTCGCCAGCCTCGATCAGCGAGTCGGCCTTCGGAACGAAGCCGGCGCCGCCCCGGAGCACTGAGATGATCAGCGATCCGTCCGGCAGCTGGACGTCCTGCACCTGGCAGCCGGCCGCCACCGACCCCTCCCCCACTTCGAGCTCGATGATCTCGAGGTGCTCCTCCTCGAGCGCCAGAAGCTGCACCAGACCGTACTCGGGGACCTCGTGCTCGATCAGCCGGAGGATCAGATCCGTCGCCGATACGGCCGGCTGGATCCCGAGCAGTTTGAAGTGCTGGAGATTGCGCGGGTTGTTGACGCGCGCGACGATCCGCTGGACCCCGTACTTCTCCTTGGAGACCTGGCAGATCAAGATGTTGTCCTCGTCGTCGCCGGTGACGGCGATCACCAGGTCGGCGCGCTGGATGCCGGCGCGCTCCAGCACCCACAGCTCGGTCGCGTCGCCGTACTGAACCGCGTGCTCGAGCTCCTCCTCGACGACGCGATAGCGACTGTGGTCGGATTCGATCAGCGTCACTTCCCGGTCTTTGGCGATCAGCTCGCGGGCGAGGTTCCATCCGACCTTGCCAGCACCGGCGATGATCACGTACATGCCCGTGCTCTCCTATGGCGCGAGCGCGAGCCGCTCGGCCTGATCGATGGCTGTCTGGGTGGGGCAGATCGTCAGCAGCCCCTGTTCGGCGTACCAGCCGGCGCGGCCCGGATCAGCTACCCGCACCACGACGCGCGGCACCTTGAAGCGTCGTTGCGCGATCTGAGCAATAACAAGATTGGTGTTGTCGCCACTCGTCGCGGCGAGAAACACGTCGGCGTCCTCGATCCCGGCCTCGATCAGGCCGTCGACCTCGAGCGCGGTGCCGACCGTGAACCGTCCGCCGGCGTCCTCCCAGGTGGTCGACTGATCCTTGTCGAGTCGCTCATGGGAGAGCGGATCGCTATCCATCACCGAGACCTCATGGCCGGCGTCGAGAGCCCGCTTCGCAACAGCCGACCCAACCCGCCCGCATCCGACGATCAGAATGAACACGCGCTGCAGCGTAGCGCTCCAAGCCTTCCCGCAGCGTGGATCCTGAACCCCGCGTCACGAATTTGTGACCGTCGTGTGAAGAGCTCCGGTGCCGCGCCTCTCAGGGGACGTGCTGCGTCTCCGCGGTTCGTGACGCGATCGAGACCCACGCGAGTCCCCTGAGAGGCACATGCACCTCCGCGGCCGTGGCGAGCGCCTACGTGATCAGCGGAATGATCAGCAGGGCGACGATATTTGCGACCTTGATCATGGGGTTGATGGCCGGACCCGCGGTGTCCTTATAAGGGTCGCCAACGGTGTCTCCCGTGACGGCGGCGGCGTGGGCCTCGGATCCCTTGCCTCCGTAGGCGCCGTCCTCGATCAGCTTCTTGGCGTTGTCCCAGGCGCCACCGCCCGAGGTCATCGAGATCGCCATGAACAACCCGACGACGATCACGCCGATCAGCAGACCGCCGAGCGCCTGGGTGTCGATCAAGCCGACGACGAATGTGAACACGATCGGGATCAGCGCCGGCAGGATCATCTCCCGCTGCGCGGCGCGGGTAACGAGGCCGACCGCGGTCCCGTACTCGGGCTGCTCGGTGCCCTCCATGATCCCGGGCTTCTCGCGGAACTGGCGGCGAACCTCTTCGACAACGGCGCCGCCGGCGCGCCCGACGGCCTCCATCGCCAGCGAGACGAACAGATAGACCATCAGACCCCCGATCAGCAGCCCGATCAGAACCGGGGGGTCGCCGATCGAGAACGCGAAGATCTTGCCCTTGTCGGCGAGCTCGCGCTGGAACGCGTTGAACAGCACCAGCGCGGCAAGCGCCGCAGAGCCAATCGCGTACCCCTTCGTGACCGCCTTGGTCGTGTTGCCGACCGCATCGAGCGGGTCGGTCACGTTGCGGACCTCGTCTGGCAGGTCCGCCATCTCGGCGATGCCGCCGGCGTTGTCGGTGATCGGGCCGAACGCGTCGAGCGCGACGATCAGACCGGTCAGCGACAGCTGCGCCATCACGGCGACTGCGATGCCGTAGATCCCGTTGGCACCGCCGCCGGCGAGCTTCCAGGAGCCGAGGATGCCCAGCGCCAGCACGATCGCCGGGGGCGCCGTCGACTGGAAGCCCTGCGCGAGCCCCTGGATGATGTTCGTCGCATGGCCGGTCTGCGAGGCACGCGCCGTGCTGCGCACCGGCGCGAAGCGGGTCGAGGTGAAGTAGTCGGTGATCACGAACAGGCAGGCGGTGACCCCGATCCCGATCAGCGCGCAGAGGTAGAACTTCCACCAGTGCGGAGCGGCCAAGCCCGACTTGAACGTCAGACCCTTCATCATCCAGTAGGTGATCGGGAGGAACGCCAGCGCCGCCAGCACTCCCGACACGATCATTCCCTGGTAGAGCGCGCGCTCGACCTTCCCGGCCTTCGAGCGAACCGCGTAGGTGCCGATGATCGACGCGATGATCGACACAGCGCCGAGCACGAGCGGGTACAGCGCAACTGCCGACTGCTGGCGGAACAGCAGCACACCGAGCAGCATCACGGCGACTGCGGTCACGGCATAGGTCTCGAACAGGTCGGCGGCCATGCCCGCGCAGTCGCCGACGTTGTCGCCGACGTTGTCGGCGATCACCGCGGGGTTGCGCGGGTCGTCCTCGGGAATTCCGGCCTCGATCTTGCCGACCAGATCCGCGCCGACGTCCGCCGCCTTGGTGAAGATGCCGCCGCCAAGCCGGGCGAAGACGGAGATGAGCGAGCCGCCGAAGCCGAGGCCGATCAGCGCGTCGACCGCGTTCTTCTCGCTCTCGCCCGCGATCGCGGTGAGGATGCCGTAGTAGGCCGCGACGCCGAGCAGCGCCAGACCGACGACCAGCAGTCCGGTGACCGCGCCGCCGCGGAACGCGACGGCCAGCGCCGGTGAGATGCCGCCACGGGCTGACTCGGCCACCCGCGCGTTGGCGCGCACCGAGACATTCATCCCGATGTAGCCGGCAGAAGCCGACAGCAGGCCGCCGATCGCGAAGCCGATCGCGACCCGGATGTTCTGGATCGGGATCAGGACGATGAACAGGATCACGCCGACGCCGGCGATCGTGGCGTACTGGCGGTTCAGATAGGCGCGAGCGCCCTCCTGCACGGCGGCGGAAATCGACTGCATCCGCTCATTACCGGGCGAAAGCGCCAGCAGGGAGCGGGCCGTCACGGCGCCGTAGACGAGCGCCGCGGCTGCGCACACGAGCGCGACAATGACGCCATGGTGCGTCAGGAAGCTAGTCAAGGAAGTCCTCCGGGGAAGCTCTCAGTTCGAAAGCGGCGCGCGACCGAGCGCTGCCGACAACGGAAAAAGGCCGCCACCCGTGTACTTGAGCGGAGGCCCGGGAATCAGACGGCGGCAGAGTCTAGCGTGCGCCGCGACAGAATGGTGAGAGAGCGGCTACTGGCCGGGCACCCACAGCCGCCCGCTCCGCTGGGCAGGGCCAGCCTCGTCTGACTTCGGAGGCCCGGACTCGCCCGGTGACGACGGTCCAGCGCCGCTTCCGGGCTGGCCTCCGGTCGGCGGCGGCTGTGAGCCGGCCGCTCCGGTCGGAGGTGCGGCTGTCGCGGGCTCGTCGGTCGGACCGCCGGTGCCGCCGATCCTCACGTAAGCCATCTGCAACTGGGAAAGCGCGTCGCGGATCGGCCCGATCTGCTGCGGCGCCGACTGCTCGAGCAGTGGCAGGAGGCCGCGAATCGCCTCGATCGCGAGGCTGACCTGTCCGGGGTCGCGCTCCGCTTCGGTCCCGGGGGCGAGCCCGGTCCGCCGCATCCCCAGGTTGACCAGCGTCACGACGTTCTCGAGCAGGATCTGCTCGACTCGGATCTTCTTGATCTCCGCCTCATACGCGGCGCGGAGCTCTTCTTCGGTGGGCGGTTGCTGTGATGTGCTCATCGGATCGCCTGTGCGGTAGCTGACAGTTTCCCAGCATACGTGTCCCGAGCCTGGCCCACCGTGACCGCGTAGACCTCGGCGAGACTCATGCCATCCACGTGCATGCGGCGCTGGCGCTGTGCCCCGTTGAACTGAGGCAGCGTCACGTCGATGCCGAGCTCCGCACGCGCGGGCGCCGTCCACTGGAGCAGCCGCTCGAGCGCCGACGTTGCCGGATAGGGCTCGCCGGAGGCCAGATCGAGCATCTCCCCCTCCTGGCCGTGGCGGATCGCACGCCACATGTTCTCCTCGATCAGCCGCCCTGGCAGATCGTCGAATGGGACGCCCTCGTCAACCTCGCGGGCAGCCTGCGCAACGCATGCGGTGATCAGTGCAGCCAGTCCCTCGGACTCAGATGCCGTCATTTGCGCATCGCAGATGCGCACCTCGACCGTCCCGAACGAAAAGTGCGGACGGACTGACCACCAGACCTGTGTGTACTCGACGATTGAGCGGGTCCGGACCAGGAAATCGATGTACTGCGCGAACGCGTCCCAGGTCCCGAACGGGTCCGGCACCCCGCAACGCGGAAAGCTCTTTGTGAAGATCTGAGTGCGGGCTGTGTGAAGTCCGGAGTCGCGGCCGTCGAGGAACGGTGAGTTCGCCGAGATCGCGAGCAGCAGCGGGAGCACCGGCCGCAGGCGGTCGCACACCAGCACCGCGCGGTCCGCGCCACGCACACCGACGTGGACGTGCATCGAGAACGTGTTGTTGCGCCAGGCGACGTACTTCAGGCCCTCCTCGACGCGCCGGTAGTGCTCGGTATCAATGATCCGCTGGTCGCGGTAGTCCGCCCACGGATGGGTCCCCGTCGCGCCGAGCGCCACGCCCTTCTCGCCGGCCAGCGCGAACAGCCGACGCCGGTGGTCGCGCTGTGCCTGGAAGGCAGTTGCGAGATCCTGGTTGCGTCCTGACCGAATCTCAACCTCGGAGGAGATCAGCTCCCCCGCGAGCGAGCCCGCGAGGATTGGGTCCCCGCCGCCCCCGCCGCCCACAGCCGACGCGGCGTCGCGCAGTTCCTCGAAGCGCTGCACCAGCCCAAGCTCACCCGGCTCGAGCAACGCGAACTCCTCCTCTAGACCGACCGTGAAATCGGTCGAGGTCTCAAATGCCTCGCGGGCGCTGTCGAGATCGAGACCCAAGAGTCAGGTGAGGTAGAAGTAGAGCGCGTACAGCAGGTCGACGGCCGGGCTCGAGGTGTGGACCGTCACATCCGGCGGCACCTGAAGCAGCGCATCGGAGTAATTGAAGATGATCTTCACGCCGGCGTCGACGAGCTCATCGGCCAGCCGCTGTGCGGCCGCGGATGGGACCGCAAGCACGGCGACGACAATGTCCTCGTCGTCGATGACCGCACGGAGCTCGCTGTTCGGACGAACGTGAAGCGCGCCGATCTCGGTCCCGACCTTCGTCTCGTCGGTGTCGAACACGGCCACGACGCGGAAGCCGTGGTCGGCGAAGATGTCCGACGTCGCGATCGCGATCCCGAGATGGCCGGCGCCGAACAGCGCAATGTTGTGCTGGCCGGAAGTCCGCAGGATCTTGCGAATCTGCGTGACCAGCGATTCGACGTTGTAGCCGACCCCACGCTTGCCGAATTTCCCGAAGCCGGATAGGTCGCGACGGATCTGGGTTGAGTTCACGTGCGTGTAGTCGGCAAGCTCCTGTGATGAGATCGTGTCCTTGCCCATCTTCCGGGCCTGGGTGAGCACCTGGAGGTAGCGCGACAGGCGGGCGGCGACTCCGAGTGACAGCTTCTCTCCCGGCTTGTCGACGCCCGGATCCGCCAAGGGCCCACCGCCACCGAACGTGTAGCTCATCCGGCCTGCACTCTACCGAGGTATTGCTCTAGCTCGGGCTCGTCCACGAACAGCTCGAACAGCTCTTCGCCGTCGATCGCGACGACCGGGATCCGTTCCAGGTACGCGCGCTGCAGCGACTCGTCCTCGTCGATGTCGCGCTCGAGCAGCTCGAATTCGTGCCGTTGCCGGGCGCGCAGCAGGATCTCCCGCGCGTCATCGCACAGGCAGCACCCTTCGCGTCCGTAGAGCACGACGTTCCGCATCATGCCGCCAGCGCGCGCTCGCCCGTCGCGTACACGTCGAGGCCGAGGTATCCGGGGTAGGGGATCGCACGGGCGTACCGGGCGGCGCTCGCGATCATCGCGGCGTTGTCGGTGCACAGTTCACGCGGGGGTACGTCCAGCTCGGCCCCAAGCTCGGCCAGGCGCGCGCGCAACGGACCGTTGGCCGCGACGCCGCCGCCCACCGCGAGCCGCTCTAGGCCCGTCGCCCTGACGGCGCGCTGTGCGCGCAATGCGAGCGATTCGACGATCGCATGCTGATAGGAGGCCGCGAGGTCGGCCCGCCGGCGCTCGAACTCGCCCTCGTCCAGCTCGCGGACGCGGTACAGAAGCGCGGTCTTCAGCCCGGCGAACGAGAAGTCGAGCCCGCGCACCTTCTCGGCGATCGGGAAGTGGAACGCAGCCGGGTCGCCGTCGCGCGCCAGCCGCTCCAGCGCCGCGCCGCCCGGATAACCGAGGCCGAGCAGGCGAGCGCCCTTGTCGAACGCTTCGCCGGCCGCGTCATCGAGTGTCTGGCCGAGCACCTCGTAGCCGGGCCCGCGGTCGCTCACGCGAGCCAGCAGCGTATGCCCGCCACTGGCGATCAAAGACAGAAACGGCGTTTGGAGCCGACCGTCCCCGAGGAAGCTCGCGGCCACATGGCCATGGAGATGGTCCACGGGTGCGAGCGGCAGCTCGCGTGCGGCGGCGATCGCCTTGGCAGTGGAGACTCCGACGAGCAGCGCGGCGACCAGACCGGGGCCTTGCGTGACGGCGACAAGGTCGATGTCGTCCAGCGTCGCGCCGGCGCGGCAAAGCGCGTCATCCACGACCGCCCCCATCAGCTCGAGGTGGTGGCGAGAGGCGATCTCAGGCACGACACCGCCGTAGCGGTCGTGCACGCCCTGTGAGGAGATCACGTTCGCGCGAATCCCCCCGTCGTGGGTTACGACGGCGGCACAGGTGTCGTCACAGCTTGTCTCCAGGGCGAGGATCAACCGGTTGCGCGCGATGTAGAGGTCGTCTCGGTGGTGCGCCACATGATCAGGGCGTCCTCGCCGGTGTCGTGGTAGTAGCGAGGCCGCGTCCCAGCCGAGCGGAACCCGAAGCGCTCATAGAGTGCGATCGCCGGTGCGTTCGACGTCCGAACCTCGAGCGTGTACTGCCGGTCGGGGCCGGCGCGCCGGATCATTTCGGAGAGCAGCGCAGTGGCGATACCGCGCCGCCGCGCGGCCGGGTCTACCGCGATATTCATGAGGTGCCACACCTGGTCGTAGCGCGCGCAGATCAGGTAGCCGGCGACGCGGGCGTCTCGCACCGCCGCGAGGCACACACCGCTGGGCTTCGACAGCTCGAGCACGAACATCGCGAGCGACCACGGCGTCGGAAACGCTCGGCGCTCGATCGCGATCACCTGCGGAAGATCCGAATAGCCGAGGGGCCTGATGGTGATGGAGTCTGAGCTCATTGCTTGCGTGCGGCGCGTAGGGCGATTTCAGCGTCCGGAAGGCGGAGGTAGTCGGGCCGGACCTCATCAGGACTACTCGGCTGCAGACCGATGGCCAGTCGGCAGTGGTTGATCGCTGTGACCCTATGAAGCTCGGAACCGTCCTCTGGGACCGACGCCCCCGAACGCTCGAGAACCGCCCTGAATTCTATCGCCCCGTCACCGATCGCCAGGCAGCTGCCAGGCAGCGCCGCGACGGCGTCGGCAAGCTGCTCGGGAGCCAGGACGGACGGCTCCAGCAGCGGCTCGGCGGTGGCGGCATGCGCCGCAGGCCAAGCCGCCGCGAATGCCTCTCCACGGCGCGCGTCGAGGACCGCGAGAACCGCGGCGGGCTCGCGCGCCACGGGAAGAGGATCGGCATTCATCGCCAGCGAGCGAAGCGTCGAGATGCCCACGAGCGCGGCGCCCTGCGCTTGCGCCAGCCCGCGTGCGGTCGCGATCCCGATCCGCAGCCCGGTGAAGGTCCCGGGGCCGAGCCCGACGGCAATGCGGTCGAGGTCCCCCCACCCGAGACCGGCCTCCCCGAGCAGCTCGGCCGCCATCAGCATCAGGCGTGTCGCGTGTCCAGGTCGCTCGCCCGGTTTCGGATCGTCGCGGCGCTCGAGCTCGATCGGGTGGGCGGGATCCCGATCCGTGTCCATCAACGCGGCTGCCGTCGCACGCGTCGCGGTATCGAGCCCGAGGATCTTCATGTGACCTCGATTACACGCCGATCGCCGCCGGCATGTTCGAGCTTCACGCGCGCGGCAATCCTGGCCAGGCCGGCCAGCAGCTCTTCTTCGCCGGAAGGCCACTCCACGAAGGAGATCGTGTCGGAGGAGAGATAGTCGGCGAGCAGGTCGGGATCCTCAGCCTCGAGGCTCGGGACGCGAAACAGATCCACGTGCGCGACAGCAATGGGCCCGGGATAACGCTGACCGATCGTGAAGGTCGGGCTGGTGACGATCGCGCTGACGCCGAGCGCGCGGCAGGCGCCGCGCACGAGCGTCGTCTTGCCCGATCCGAGATCCCCCTCGACGAGCACCACATCGCCGGGGGCGAGTCTCGAGGCCAGCTCGGCGCCGACGGTTTCGGTCTCGTCCGGACTGGACGTCTCGTAACGGCGTGTCACGCTCGCTCAGCTCGACGGGGCGGTGGCGATGCGGACGCTCACGCCGAGCGCCAGGAGCACACTGCCGGCAAGCGCCTCGAGCGAGGTGTCGAGGCCGGTGCGCGGCAGTGCCCCCGCCGAACGCGGGGTGGCCGGCGCCGGGTTCGGCTTGACCGCATGGGCCGAGGGCGCCGCGGGCGCGCGCGAAGGAAGTGCCACCGGCGGCGTGCTCTTGAGCGTCGAGGCAGCAGAGGCCGTTGCAGCGACTGTCAGCGATACGAGCGCCGCAAGCAGGGCCGCGGCTGGTCCACGAGTTACCGACATCTGGTCGCGCGACACTGTAGTTGAGCTTCCGGCAGTCCGGACGTAGCGTGTCGCATCGGGCGGCGCGCGTTCGCTACCGTCACTCGCTTCCCATGGAAAACACACCGTCGAACAGGCGCCCGGGGCGGCTCGCAGGCCTCAGGCAGCGGTTCGAGCCACAGCTCTCGAGCCTCCGCGGGTCCGACACCGCGAAGGCCGCCGGACTCGCAGGCGCGATGATCGCCAACAACGTGATCGCGCTCGGGTCGACGTTCGTGTTCGCCCGAGAGCTCGATGACTACGGCTCGCTCGGTGCGCTGATCAGTTACCTGCTGATTCTCGCCGTCGTCGGGCAGGCGATGCAGGTCGCGACTGCACGAGAGGGCGTGCTTGGCCACCTCGGAGTCGGCGAGGACCTGCTGGCAACGGTAAAGCAGTGGACCAAGGCGCTGATGGTCGTCACGGTCGTGCTGACCGCGCTATCGATCATCTTCCAGCAGCCGATCGCCGACGCCGTCGGCGTGAAGAACTTTGGCTGGGCAGCAGCGGCCGGGATTCCCGCCGGCTGCCTGTATCTGGAGGTGTCGCTCCTGCGCGGCGCCCTCCAGGGGGTTGGCGATTACAAGGCAGTCGGAGTCAGCCTGGTCGGCGAGCAGTCCGTCCGTCTGGTGAGCGGCGCGATCCTGGCGGCGACGTTCCTTGGCGTGACCGGCGCGTATTTGGGCTCGCTGATCTCGTTCGTCGCGATGTCGCTGTATGCGTGGGTTCAGCTCGAGCGGCACGTGCCTCACCAGCATCCCAGCCGCGTCGGCAAGGTGGCGATCGGGCTGTGGAAGCACGTCAAGAGCGCGTGGGCCCCGATCGCCGGCCTGAGCATTATCGCCGTGCTTCAGAACATCGACCTGATCGCGGCCAAACACCAATTCCCCAAGGACACCGCCAGCGCGTACGCGGCCACCGCGGTCGCAGCAAAGGTCCTCATATGGGTGGCGATCGGCGCCGGCTTCTATCTCGTACCTGAGGTCTCGCGCCGGCGGGCCGCCGGCGAGGACACGCGTACTGTGCTGTTCAAGGCGCTGGGGATCATCGGGGTGTGCGCGATTCCGTGCCTGCTGATCTTCGCCGCCGTCCCGCACCTGCTGCTGAGCGTCGCGTTCGGCTCCAAACGGGCCACCGCTTCGAACTCGCTGCTCGTGCTCGGACTGGCGTTCACGGTGCTTGCCACGACGTATCTCGCGATCCAGTACATGCTCGCGCTGAAACGGACCTGGTTCCTCGTACCGCTGGCCGCGATCGCCGTGGCCGAACCTTTCGTCTTGCTCCAGGGTCCGAAGAACCCGCGCGGCTTCGCGGCGGTCGTGCTGGCCGTACAGATCGTGGCGGCGCTTGTCGCATTCGCCCTGGCCCTGCGGCCTGAGCGGCGCCCTGCCACGCCGCAGCCGCCCGGCGCGATCGACGAGGAGTCAGCGGATCTCGTCGCCGTCAGCGTCGAGGCTGAGACGAGTTAGGGACCCACCCGCCCGCCGCCAACCACCTACGAGCGCGCGGTGAGGTACTCCGCGACGCGCTCGGCGGCAGCGCGCAGCCGTCGGAAGTAGGCGGCCCGGCTGAGCGATAGGTCGATCGCGGCCTGCTCGTGGCTTGGGGCCGGCTCGATGTAGCCTCGGATCAGGACGCGCTGCAGCAGCTTCTCGTTCTCGTTGTCACCGAACGCGTGCTCGGCGGCGTCGCGGAGCACCGCCCTGACGGATTCGACTCGTTCCTCGGGAGTAGTCCCCTTCGCGAGCGGACTGCGGGCAAGCTCGTGGGGCACGCGGAAGTTGCGAAGCGCCTCGCGAACCGACTCGAGCTCGAGCGTCTGCTCGCCCTCACCGACGACCGGCGGCGCCAGCCCGAGCTCTCCGTAGACGACCGCACGTTGCGCGGCCACCAGCCCCCCCGGGCCGTAGTCGATGCGATGGCATTCGATTCGGCGCGCGCCGAGCTCGAGATCGAGCGAGGCGATGTGCTCGGCGCCGAGCGCACGGGCGAACGTCAACGCGTCCGCGTTACGGGGATTGATCGGCATGTAGGCAAAGCGCGGGTTGCTCACGCCCGAGCGCAGCACCCCCGCCATCCCGAGCATCGCCTGCACCCTGCCGCGCCGCTCCCCCGTGAAGTCGACCGAGTCGTGCCACAGCACCGATTCCCCGAGCCGGGCATCGGTACGGGCATGGGCGAGCCACGGGCCGATCAGCGGGTCCTCGTGCGCGAACTCGGGCGCAGTCGCCGCGCTCATGCACACCATGTAGCCGCATAGGCCGTCGTCCTTGTCACGCGCGATCGCGACTCGCTCCGGCGCCTCGATGAAGAACCGCCGGGTCAGCCGCCACCAGTCCTCGAACTGCCGTTCGGAGAGCAGGTGCGCGACCTCGTCCGCATCGCCGGGGCGCACGTCGTCGATGCGGTAGTCGACGCTTCCCTCCCAACCGAACCCCCAGCGGATCGCCGCGTTCTCGATCAGATGAGCCATGTCGATCGATAGCAGCGGATTGCCGTGGCGGGCTCGTTCGTATAGGTAGTCGACGATCCTGCGCCTCAGCTCGTGCTCGCGCGGTAGGTCGTTGCGGCGCAGGTCGGCATGCAGGGCCTTGCGAACAAGCTCGTGCAGAGTCAGTCCGTCTCCGAGCGGCTCGCTGAAGGTCAGCGCGCGGAGCTGCGCGTAGGCGATGTCGGGATCAGCCGGAGGATCGAGCACAGCCCGCAGCAGATCGACGGTCGTCACGCGAGCGATCGCTGCGACCTGGAGCGCCGACAGCCGCTCGCCCCGGAGCTCGCTCTCGGCCAGCCGCCTGATCAATGCGTGGACGATCTCCGGCCGCTCGGCGCCCTCGGCGGGGATCCAGTCGCTGTCCGCCGCCGCGGTGTCTGCGGCCAGCGCCAGCGCGAGCGGCGAACCCCCCGCCCACTCGACGACGGCCGGCGCCCGGTCGTCGCTGAGGCCATACGCGGCGAGCAGGCTCAGCGCGTCGTGATCGGGCATCGCGTGGAGCAGCACGTCGGTGGCGACGCCCTCCCAGCCACCCTCGAACCATGCCGGGTCGGGCGGCCGGCGGCCGGCGATCACGATCACCGTGTGCTCCGGCAGCGAGGGCAGCAGGCCGCGTCGCAGATAGCCATCGAGTGCGGCCATCCGCTCAT
The DNA here is from genome assembly GCA_963796525.1 of uncultured Solirubrobacterales bacterium. Lineage (GTDB taxonomy): Bacteria > Actinomycetota > Thermoleophilia > Solirubrobacterales > Solirubrobacteraceae > Palsa-465. The sequence goes on along the minus strand of CAWCMD010000019.1, from coordinate 182,353 downwards.
AGGTGTCGATCAGGATCACCGGCCGGTCGCTGGCTCGCGCACCCGCGAGCACCGCCTCGAGGGCGTCCGGCATCGGCGGCAGCTCGCGACCTTCGATGAAGAAGGTCTCGCGGCCCTGGGCCTCGGCACGCCGTGCGATTTCTCGCAGCAATGCGCTCTTCCCGATTCCACCCGCCCCGTGGATCAGCACGACGTTGGCGGGAGGGTTCTCCTCGAGACACTGCTCGATGAACGCGAGCTCGTTCGAGCGCCCAACGAACCGGTGTCGGTCTCGACTGTCGATGCGAGCCGCGAGCGTCCGGACGGGCGGGTCGTTGGGCGGGATTTCAGTACCCTCGCGCGCAGGGCCAGGTGTGGACGGGTGCGCCATCAAACCTCTTTCCGGCTCTAGGGTAACCGCGGTCGCGTGCCGCGGGGCGACGAGTTTCTGACCGGTGGACGGTGCCGCGCGTTAGGGTCGCGCTCACGCACCGAACCGATCGGAGGAGAGATGGCGGTCATCAAGATCATCGAGCTCGTCGGTAGCTCCACGACCAGCTCCGACGACGCCGTCAAGGCCGCGCTCAGCGACGCACAGCAGACGCTGCGCAACATCAAGGCCGTCGACGTGGTGTCCGTGGGACTCCGCGGTGACAATCTCGAGGAATGGCGCGCTCACGTGCGCGTCGCCTTCCTGATCGAACGGGTCAGCGAGTAGCGCCGGCTGCTCAGAACAGACCGAGCTGCGTCGCCGGCTCCGGCTCGGCCATCGCCGGCGTCGTGTCGTCCTGCACAATCGCGATCGGCTCCTCGAGCTCCGGGATCGCCTCGGCCGCAAGCGGCTGCTCAGGCGGCCCAAGCGCGAGGATGCCCGGGATCCGATGGAAGTCCGCCCGCAGCGCCTCCAGGGTCGACGGCGTATACAGCGCCGCGGCCGGGTGATAGAGCGGATACAGCCGGACCGCGCGCGGACCGATGATGCGGACCTCCTCTTTGCCGTGCAGACGGGAGATCCCCGTGCTGTCGGCACGTAGGAGCTTGGTCGAGAAGTTCCCGAGCGTGCAGATCATCGTCGGCTCGATCAACTCGATCTGCTTGTGCAGGTAGCCGTGGCACGCCTCGATCTCGTTCGGGTGGGGATCGCGGTTGTCCGGCGGCCGGCACTTCAGCACGTTGGCGACGAACACGTCCGTGCGCTCGAGCCCTATCTCATTGAGGAGCTTGTCGAGCAGCTTGCCCGCCTGGCCCACGAACGGCAGCCCCATGCGATCTTCGTTTGCTCCGGGCGCCTCGCCGACGAACATCACCTCAGCGTTCGCGTTGCCGTTGCCGAACACGACCGTCGTCCGCGTCTGATGCAGCTGGCAGCGGACGCACTGGCGCGCCTCCTCCCAGACGCCCTTCAGCAGTTCGCGACGCTCGGCAGCGGTCCTCACGTCAAGCGATGGTAATCACGCTGGCCGACGATTCCAGCGACCATTTTCCGCAAGCAGCGAGGTCGCGTGGGAGATCTTCCGCCATATAGGCCGGTTCGATTCCGGTCGTCGCCTCTCGTTCCCTTCACGTTTGGCGGTCGATTCACGGCCTGAGCAGCCACATCGCGCAAAAGCGCCGATTCCCCGCGGCGAAAGTGAGCAAAGTGGTCGTCGCTGACGTGCGGTCGGCACTCTGTCCGAGGGCCACTGCTCCGCCTGCTACCAGGGGACCGCTATGACCTGCGGGGCGTCGAGCGCCGCGAGAGTTCCACTCGTCGCGCTGCAACGCCGTCTAGACGGCTTATCTCCCACGCCGCCTCTGTGACAGATCGCACAGTCGACCTGAAACGGACCTCGGCCAGCGGGGTATCATTCGTTCGTGACGAGGCCGTCACCTTTGTTGGGCGGACCTCGCGACTAAGGCCACCGATTTCCTTTACTGCCGACCGGTATCTCACATGGGAGAACTGGAACGGGATCCCTCCGAAGATCCTCCTGCCTGTCGCCGCCTGGCGATCGTAGGCCGGGGACGGCTCGGGACTGCGCTGGCGCTGGCGCTCTCCGGGTCTGAGTACCGGGTGATCGGCCCGCTGGGCCGTGGCGAGCGGCTCGCGCTCACGGACGCCGCCCTGCTGTGCGTGCCCGACGCCGAGATCGAACGCGCCGCGGCGGCGATCGAGCCGGGCCCGCTCGTCGGCCACTGCTCGGGAGCGACCTCGCTGGACCCGCTCCAGCCACACGAGGCGTTCAGCATGCACCCGTTGATGACCGTCACCCCGAGCGGGGCGAGCTTCGACGGCGCCGGCGCCGCGATCGCGGGGACGACGGCGAGGGCACGAGACTTCGCTGCAGACCTCGCGCAGGCGCTGAAGATGCGGCCGGTGGCGGTCGCCGACGAAGATCGCGTCGCGTACCACGCCGCTGCGTCGATCGCATCGAACTTCCTGATCACACTCGAGGCGGCCGCGGAATCGCTCGCGGCGAGCGCCGGTGTCGACCGCGCGATGCTCGTGCCGCTCGTGCGCGCCGCCGTCGAGAACTGGGCTGCGCTCGGTCCAATCGAGGCCCTGACGGGCCCCGTGGCCCGCGGCGACCACGAAACCGTCGCCCGCCAGCGCGACGCGATCGAGGAGCGCGCGCCCGAGCTCATCGACGTGTTCGACGCGCTCGTGTCCGCCACACAAGAGCTCGCACGACAGAAAGAGCCGCAGCCGGCATGATCATCGTGCGCACCGTTCCCGAGCTCCGCGCGGCGCTGGAGGACCACCGCCGCGCCGGACGCAGCATCGGCCTCGTTCCGACGATGGGCGCCTTCCACGAGGGACACCTGTCGCTGATGCGCAAGGCGCGCGAGGACACCGACGTGGTCGTCGTCTCGCTGTTCGTCAATCCGACCCAGTTCAACGAGTCCAGCGACCTCGATCGCTACCCACGCGACGAGCAGCGTGACATCCGGCTCGGGACCGAACAGGGCGTCGACATCCTGTTCGCGCCGGCCAACGCGGAGGTGTACCCCGAAAGCTTCGCGACCACCGTCGCAGTCCAAGGCCTGACCGAGCCACTCGAAGGCGCGCACCGTGGAGCAGGCCACTTCGACGGCGTCACGACGGTCGTGGCGAAGCTGTTCAACATGGTCGGCCCGGACGTTGCGTACTTCGGGCAAAAGGACGCCCAGCAGGCGGTCGTGATCATGCGGATGGTCCGCGACCTCGACTTCCCCGTCAGGATCGAGGTGTGTCCGACGGTCCGCGAGCCGGACGGGCTCGCGATGTCGAGCCGCAATGCGCTGCTCGACGCACCCGAGCGCACGAAAGCAGCCGCTCTCAACAAGGCATTGAGCGCGATCCAAGCAGCAGTTGCAGCCGGCGAGCGAGATGCCAAATCGGCGATCGGCGCAGCGACAACGACCCTCGAAGAGGCGGACATCGAGCCCGAGTACCTCGAGCTCGTGTCCGGGGACACGATGGCACCGGTCCAGCGCGTCGAAGGCGATGTACTTGCCGTGATCGCGGCTCGGATCGGCACCACCAGACTGATCGACAACCAACGGCTCTCGACCGTGACCGCGGCGGGAAGCCAAACCAATGGGAGGCCTCACTAACAAATGCAGCGCACGATGCTGAAGTCGAAGATCCATCGGGCGACGGTGACCGACTGCGATCTTCACTACGTCGGCTCGATCACGATCGATCCAGATCTGCTCGAGGCGGCCGACATCAGGGAGTTCGAGCAGGTTGCCGTCGTGGATGTGAACAACGGCGCCCGCTTCGAGACGTACACGATCGCGGGCGAGGCGGGCTCGGGCGACATGAAGATCAACGGCGCGGCGGCCAGGCTGGTCCACCACGGCGACACGATCATCGTGATCTCCTACGCCGGCTACGACCCCGATGAGCTCGAGAACTACGACCCGCGCGTGGTCCACGTCGACTCGCGCAACCAGATCATCAACATCGATCGCGAGGTGGCGACCTTGCTGAGCACGGCGCCAACCGCCGCGTGAGAGGAGCCCCACAGATGTCCGCAACCCCGAAAATCCCGGTCCCGCGAAGCCTGGACGAGCCGGTCCCGATGACGCTGCCACGACTGGCCGAGAAGAAGCGGCTCGGCGAGCCGATCGTGATGGTCACGGCGTACGACTATCCATCCGCTCAGGTCGCCCAGGAGGCCGGCGTTGACGTCGTCCTGGTCGGCGACTCCGGCGCCATGACGGTGCTCGGCTATCCGTCGACCGTCCCCGTCTCGACCGACGAGATGCTGATGCTCGCCGCGGCCGTCCGGCGGGGCCTGAGGACCCCCTTCCTTGTCGGCGATCTGCCGTTCGGTTCCTACGAGGCGTCCGACGAGCAGGCCGTCGCGACCGCGCAGCGTTTCATCAAGGAGGCCGGCTGCGACGCGGTCAAGCTCGAGCGCGGCGGGACCAGCGTCCAGCGTGCCCGGGCGATCGTCGACTCGGGGATCCCTGTGATGGGCCACGTCGGGCTGACGCCGCAGACGGCCACCGCACTCGGCGGCCACCGCGCCCAGGGTCGCACGGCGGATCGCGCACAGCTCCTCGTCCGGGATGCGCTCGCACTCGAGGAGGCCGGCTGCTTCTCGATCGTGTTCGAGGCGATTCCGGCGGCCGTCGCCGAGGAGGTGACGCAGATGATCGAGGTCCCGGTGATCGGGATCGGCGCGGGCCCCGGAACGGACGGTCAGGTGCTCGTGTTTCACGACCTGCTCGGGATCTACGACGGGCACGTCGCGCGCTTCGTCAAGCGCTACGCGGACGTCAAGGCGCAGATGGTCGCAGGCGTGGCGGAGTACGCCGCGGAGGTGCGCACCCGCGCATTCCCGGCGCCGGAGCACACGTACTCGATCGACAAGGAGGAGCTCGAGCGCTTCCGGGCAGAGCTCCCGTAACACGGAGGAGTTTTCAGAACCTATAACCCGCACACCGAGCGAGGCGCGTAGCATCCGCGTATGCCGCGCCTCGCTCAAGTGTTCGCGCCCCGCGATCGCGTCTACTTCGAGCTCTTCGAGGAGGCCGGGCAGAACATCCTCAAGGCCGCGGATCTGCTCGACCAGCTCCTGTCGACCTATCCGGACAGCAAGGAGCTGGCTCAGGAGATCCGGGCCTGCGAGCACGAGGGCGACCGCATCACCCACGACATTATCGACCGGCTGAACCACACGTTCGTCACGCCGATCGATCGCGAGGACATCCTCTCGCTCGCCTCTGCCCTCGACGACATCGTCGACTACACCGAGGAGGTGGCCGACTTCCTCGGGCTCTACCGGATCGAGGCGCCGATGGACCAGTCGATCAAGCTGGCGCGCGTCCTGAAGGCGGCCGCGCGGCAGATCGCCGAGGCGATCCCGAGGCTCCGCGGGTTCCGCGACATGTCCAACTACACGGTCGAGATCAACCGGCTGGAGAACGAGGGCGACCGGATCAGCCGCGAGGCGATCGCATCGCTGTTCGATGGCGGCATCGACCCGATGGTCGTGATCCGCTGGAAAGACCTGTTCGAGCGACTCGAGTCAGCGATCGACGCAGCCGAGCACGTGGCGTACATCCTCGAGGGCATCGTCATTAAGAACTCCTAGGCAGTCGTGTCTCGAATTGCCACCGCAGCCGCCCTGCGGTAGCTTGCGGGCCGTGGGGTCGAGGGAGCTCCCAAGCGACAACCGTCTGTCGGTGCAGGGTGTGACCGTCTCGTTCGGCGGGATCGTGGCGCTCGAGGACGTCTCGGTGGAGCTTGCTGCAGGCGAGGTCCTGGGGGTGATCGGCCCCAACGGCGCCGGCAAGACAACGTTGTTCAACGTCATCTGCGGCTTCGTGCAGCCGGATTCCGGCTCGATCACCTGGTGCGGGAGCCCGCTGAGCGGCCACCGCCCTGACCGCCTCGCCTCGCTCGGGATCGCCCGAACGCTGCAAGGCGTTGGGCTGTTCGAACGGCTGACAGTGCTCGAGAACGTGATGGTCGGCGCCCAGCGCTTCCGCCGTGCCGGCGTCGGCAGCGCGCTGCTCGGTCTGCCGCGCTCGGACCGCGACGAACGGACGCTGCGGACCCGCGCCACAGCAGCCCTCACGCGGCTGGGCTGCGCCGAGCTGGCCGAGCGTCTGCCGGGCACGCTGCCGTACGCGGTCCAGAAGCGAGTCGCGCTGGCCCGGGCGCTCGTATCCGAGCCGCGACTGCTGCTGCTCGACGAGCCGGCCGGCGGGCTTGACACGAGCGAGCTCGACGAGCTCGCCGAGCTGATCGGCGAGCTGCGGCGCTCGATCGCCGTGATGCTCGTCGAGCACCACATGGACCTGGTGATGTCGGTGTGTGACCGGGTTGCCGTGCTCGACTTCGGACGCCTGATCGCCTCCGGTGAGCCGGCGGTGGTCCGAGAGGATCAGCTCGTGCTCGATGCCTACCTTGGTCAAGAGACATCCGCACCAGAGCAGGTCGGCGCACCCAGATCGGACGGCGATGCTCGCGGTTGAGGAGCTGACCACGGACTACGGTCCAGTGCGCGCCGTAAACCGAGTCTCGCTGCAGGTCCCCGAGGGCACGGTGACCGCGGTCCTCGGGGCCAACGGCGCGGGCAAGACCACGCTGCTGCGCACGATCTCGGGACTCGAGCGGCCAAGCGCGGGCAAGATCGCACTCGGCGGCGAGGACATCACACGGCTGCGGGTCGAGGAGATCGTGCGGCACGGGCTCGCACACGTCCCGGAAGGCCGCGGCGTGATCGGCGAGCTGACGGTCGAGGAGAACCTCCGCCTCGGCGGGCTGTGGCGGCGCCGCGAGGCGATGCCGCTGGATGAGATCTATGACCTGTTCCCCCGGCTGGTAGAGCGGCGCCGGCAGCCCGCGTCGCGTCTGTCGGGGGGCGAGCGCCAGATGCTCTCAATCGGCCGCGCGCTCGTCGCCCGGCCGAAGGTGCTGCTGCTCGACGAGCCCTCGCTCGGGCTCGCTCCGCTGCTCGCGGCCCAGATCATGGCGCGCGTTCGCACGCTGGCCGACACGCTCGGCCTCGCGGTGCTGCTGGTCGAGCAGAACGCGCGCAGCGCGCTGTCGGTCGCAAACCGGGGGCTGGTCCTGAACCTCGGGCACGTGGTGATCGAGGAAGACGCCAAGCAGCTCGCGACCAACGAGTCGCTGCGCCATGCCTATCTGGGGTTCTGATGACCAAGTTCATTGATCTCACCCTCAACGGCATCTCCACCGGCGCGATCTACGCGGCGGTCGCGCTGGCACTCGTCCTGATCTGGCGGGCGACCCGGATCGTCAACTTCGCCCAGGGCGCGATGCTGATGATCACCACGTTCATCGCCTCGGCGGTGATCAACAAGAGCGGCTCCTACTGGCTGGGGTTCGCGGTCGCGCTCGCCTCGGGCCTGGTCCTCGGCGCGATCGTCGAACGCGTGTTGATTCGCCGAGTCGAGCATGCGCCGCCGCTGAACGCGGTGATCGTCACGCTCGGGCTCTACACGCTGCTGGTCGCGGCCGCCGGGATGATCTGGGGCAACAGCCCGCGCTCGTTTCCCGCGGCGTTCTCGCTGCGCGGCTACACCGTCGGCGGCACGACGCTGCTGTTCACGCCGAACGACACGTTCATCGTGCTGGTCGTGGTGGCCGTCGCCGGCCTGCTGGCGCTGCTGTTCCGGGCGACGACGGTGGGGCTGAAGATGCGCGCGGCCGCCTTCAAACCGGAGATCGCGCAGCTCCTTGGGGTCCGGGTCGGGCACATGTTCACGCTCGGTTGGGCGCTGGCGGCGCTCGCCGGCGCGCTCGCCGGCGTGCTCGTCGCCCCGTCCGTGTTCCTCGGACCCAACAGCTTCGATCCGGTGCTGATCAGCGGCTTCGTCGCGGCGGTGCTCGGCGGCCTCGACAGTCCGCCGGGCGCGGTCGTCGGCGGCCTGGTGCTGGGGCTGGCGCTCTCCTACGTGTCCGGCTACGAGGGTTCCGAGTTGGAGCCGCTCGCTGCTCTGGTGATCCTCGTCGTGGTGCTGATGGTGCGCCCGACCGGGCTGTTCTCGGCTGCCAAGGAGCGGCGGGTATGAGCGGCGCCAGGAACCTGCTGCGCACCCGCACGCTGGTGCGGTCGCTGACGATCGTGATCGCGGTTGCGCTCCTGCTCGCCCTGATCAGCACCTACATCCCCGCTTACAACAACCTGCAGCTCGCGACCGGCGCGTACTATTTCGCGGCGCTTGCGGGGCTGACCGTGCTGGCGGGAGTCAGCGGCCAGATTTCGCTGGGCCACGGCGCGCTGATGGCGGTCGGCGCGTACACCGTCGCGCTGCTGATCGGCAACGAGGGCTGGGCGGTGCTGCCCGCGCTGATCGCCGCGGTCGTCGTGACAGCGCTCGTCGGGATCCCCGTCGGTGCCGCCGCGAGCAGGTTGCGGGGCCCGTACCTGGCCGGCGCGACACTCGCGTTCGCCGTCGGGCTGCCGGCGTTGGCCGACAAGTTCCCGGGAACGTTCGGCGGCGAGAACGGCCTGAGCATCAACCCGCCCACCCCGCCCTCGTTCCTGGGATCCAGCTTTCCGCTCGAGCGGTGGGAGGCGTGGATCGCCTGCGCGGGAGCGCTGGTCGTGCTGTTCGTGCTGATGAACGTGGTCGCCAGCGGAACCGGGCGCTCGTGGCGTGCCGTGCGCGATGACGAGATCGCCGCCTCGCTGTGCGGCCTGCGGGTGGGGCGCCTGCAGACGACCGCGTTCATCGTCAGCGCGGCGTGCGCGGGCCTCGGCGGCGGCCTGCTGGCGGTCGTGGTGCAGCTCGCCTCACCCGGTGCGTTTCCGCTCCAGCTGTCGCTGTCGCTGCTGACCGGAATCGTCCTCGGCGGACTGGGATCGCTGGTCGGCGCGATCTGGGGCGCAGCCCTGCTGGTGTTCCTGCCCAACTGGTCCAACGACATCGCGAACTCGTTCTCGCTCTCGAGCAACGTCGAGCACAACCTCCCGCTCGCGATCTACGGGATCGTGCTGATCGGAGCGATGCTGCTGTGGCCGTCCGGAATCCAGGGGGGCGTGCGAGCGCTTGGCGCCTGGCTAGGCGGTCGGCGCACGCGCCGCGCCCACCCGCCGAGGCCGGCCGACGCCCAATAGCGCCGCCTGAACCTCACGCAACGCGTCATGATCTCCACGAATCCCGATCGCCGCGTCGTTGTAGATGAACGCCTCCGCGAGACGGACGATCGCGTACGCCAGCGTCCGCGGCGACGCCGGCGGGTCGTAGAAGCCGGCCACGACCTCGTCGCTGATCAGCCGCTCGACGCCCGCCACGGCCGTCGGCTGGACGACGCCACCGCTCGACGTCAGCAGACGCATCGCGCCGTCTCGCTCCTGCTCGAGCAAGCGCCGCAGCGCGGTCGCGCGCGAGAGGCTCCGGTTGATGCGATCGAACACCTCGAGCAGGCCGGCCGCGCCTCGCGTTCGCACCTCGCGCCGCCGTCTCTCGATCAGCAGCTCGAGCTCTCGCGCAATCACCTCGCTGAGCAGCGCTTCGCGGGACCCGAACCAGCGATAGATCGTCGCCCGGCTGAGGCCGAGCTCGGCAGCGATGACCGTCAGGTCGACCCGCTGGCCGCCCAGGTACTGGTCGCTTGCCACGCGCAGCACCTCGCTACGTGTCGCGGCCGCCGGTCTGCCCCGCTTTGCTCGTGTTGCCACGGCGATCACCGAACTTTAGTATTTGAAACGTCCAAGGGAGAACGTATCGAAATTGTCGCCGCTCGCCGGCGGCATTCGATTTAGGGAGAGGAGAACCAATGCGGTACCGGAGCACCACCTGGCTCGCGTCCCTGGTGGTTCTATCGGGGGCTTGCGCCGTAATCGCCGGCTGCGGCTCGTCGGGCAGCAGCAGCAGCTCGCCCGGCGTCACATCGACGAGCATCACGTTCGGCAGCCACCAGCCGCTGACGGGGCCTGCGGCGCCTGGCTACAGCGAGATCGCGCCTGCCTCGCAGGCATTCTTCAACTACGTCAACGCTCACGGCGGCGTCTTCGGGCGCAAGATCCACCTGGTCTTCAAGGACGACGCCTACAACCCGACCAACACGGTCAACGTCGTGCACCAGCTCGTTCTCCAGAATGGCGTGTTCGGCGTGTTCGAAGGGCTCGGCACGCCCACGCACACGAAGGTGGTGTCCTACCTGAACGCGTCGAAGGTGCCCGACCTCTTCGTCGCCTCCGGATGCCCATGCTGGGACAACGGCACCAGTCAGCCGTACACCTTCGGCTGGCAGCCCAACTACACGATTGAGGGCAAGATCCTCGGGCAGTACATCAAGCAGCACTTCGCAGGCCAGAAGATCGGCGTGCTCTACCAGGACGACGATTTCGGACAGGGCGGCCTCGCCGGCATCCAGGACGAGGTCCCGGCCGCGGACATCGTCTCCAAGCAGCCCTACCAGCCCGGCGTAACGACGCTTGCGCCGCAGATCACCGCGATCAAGTCCTCGGGCGCGAAGGTGCTGGTCGACTTCACGGTCCCGATCTACACCGCGATCGGTCAGCTGACCTCATTCACGCTCGGGTACAAGCCACAGCTCGTCGTCTCCAACGTCGGCATCGATCCGACCACGGTCGGCGCGCTGCTGAAGTCGATCTCGAAGGGCAAGGCCTCGGGCACCGCACTGATCGAAGGCGCGCTCACCGACGGTTACCTGCCCTCCACCGCCGACACCTCGAACCCGTGGGTGCAGCTGTTCATGAAGATCCACGCGCAGTACGACGCCGGCGCGCCATGGGACGGCAACGTCGAGTACGGGATGGCGAACGCCTACACGCTGGTGCAGGCGCTGCAGGCGGCGGGCAAGAACCTCACGCGCCAGGACATCGTCAACGCGATCAACAACGACGGCTCGAAGTGGACCGGGCCCGGGCTGGTGCCGTTCCGCTACTCGAAGACCGACCACGGCGGCTTCGCCGGGGCGGAGATGGGCCAGATCCGCGGCGGCAAGATCGTGCTGTTCGGCGGCCCGCTGACGACCGACCCGACCGCCGGCAGTCCGATCACGCCGTACACGGGGTCCCAGCCCGCGCCGCCGGCGAACGGCATTCCGAATAGTTAGAGATGGGCCTCGCTTCGCTCGGCGTGCGTGGGGCCGTGCGGCCCCGTCCAGACCGCTTTGGCGGCTCGGGCGCCGGGCGGGCGGGGTCTGTCGCGCTTCTGTGCTGACGGCTAGCGCCACGCTTCCCGGCCTTCGGCCGGGGGCCTTGGGGGTTGATTTGCCCGGGTTTGGGCTTTCGAGGGGGGTGGTGGGGTACCTGGCAGCCCCGATTTCGTCACAGAGCGACGGCTCACGGAGGCAACGTGTAACGAAATGGGGGCCAGAGCGCCGATTTCGTTACACGTTGCTCACCGCGGCGGTCGTGATGTAACGAAATCGGGGTTCTCCCCCTCTCGTGCTTCTGCGGGATGGAGGCTGTCTTTATGTAGGCCCGCCCACCGATCGCCCGCCGTTGCTCCTACGCATGAAAGTCAAGGGTTGAGTGGACGGATTCCTTTCGGCATGGGATTGTTTGGGTTGGTGCGGGTGACCGCGAGCTAAAGCGCAGGTTCTGGGGCTGTTCCCTGCCGCGCTGCTGTGCCGCTTGACGGCCTTTGAGATGCGCGCCCCGGTGCGGCGCCCGCACCATTCTGGCTGCTGGCGGTGGCTTGCCAGTCCTGGATCAGCCGTTGATAGGCGAGCTCGGCTTGCTCGGTGAGTTGCCGTTCTTGGAAGGCCCGCTGCTTGATCGTGGGCGTCCCCTTGCTGTGTTGCGCGCCGTTGCGGGTGGGCGCGCCGGCGCGAAGTTCGAGCGCGCGGAGTTTGCGCTCGACGGTGGTCTGGCGTTTGAACGCGTAGTCCTGCTCGGTGGTGAGCAGCTGCCAGCAGAGGCACGCGAGTTTCCGGGCGGTCGCGACGATGGCGACCTGCGCGCCGCGGCGGGCTTTGACGCGTTGATAGAACGCGCGGAGCGGCCCTGGGGTCTTGACTGCTGACCAGGCCGCTTCGCCGAGGACGTGCCGGCAGTTGGAGGAGCCTTGTTTGGAGATCCGTCCTTGCCGCGCGGGGCTCTGGCCGGATTGTCTGACGCGCGGGTCGATCCCGAGGTATCCGACCAGCTTCTTGGCGGACGGGAAGCGGTGGATGTCGCCGATCGCGGCGATCAGGGTCGCGGCGGTCGTGACGTCGATCCCGGGGATCGTCATCAGCCGTTTGATCTCCGGGCTTTGGAGGGCTTGCTCAGCGAGTCGGCGGTCGACGTGCGCGATCTCTGTCGCGAGGAAATCGATCTGGCGCAGACACGCCTCGACGGTGTCGCGCTCATCGTCTGGGAGCTCGAGCTCGGCCGGCCAGGCGCGGCCCTTCTTGCCGAACAAGTCACTCATCGGCGGGCGCCCCTTGAGGTTGCGCACGAGCACAGCCGAGATCTCGTTCTTCGGGCGGGTCCGCTGACGCACCAGCTGCGTGCGCCGCGACGTGAGCCGCCGCAGCACCCGGGTACGTTCGTCTCCGATCCACACGCGGGGGACGAGATCGGCGGCGAGCAGCTCGGCGAGCGTGCGCGCGTCGAACTGGTCGTTCTTGACCTTCGCGTGGCTGATCGCCCGGACGTGCATCGGGTTCGCGATCACGACCTCGCTCACGAACGGTTCGAGCGTACGGGCGATTTCGAGCGCGTTGCCGGTGCTCTCGAGGATCACCTTGTCATCGGGCAGCAGGCTCTGACCGAGCACGCGCAGCTCGTCGGGGGAGCTTGCGATGCGGCCGGCCGAGCGCGCCTTCCCGCCTTCGGAGATCGCGAGCTCACAGAAGTCGCGGTGGATGTCCAGAGCGATGAATCGCACGACACGTCTCCCTTCGGTTGAACGGAATTGGGAGATCAGACGGGCGAGAACGACACCTACGCATTCGGGCTCGCAGCCCACCCGGGTCAGTCGCAGGGGCGGCCAGCTATGTCAACGGGCTCGAAGCCCAAGGAGCAAATCGCGGCCTGCCCGATCTGCATTCTCCCACGAAAGCCCCAGGCCTCCGGGACCGACGACGCTAAACCCGCCGCCGGACACGACAGCCCGGGCGCGTCCGCACCGCGAATTCTCATACCGGTATGTCAAGGGGTGGGGTTCAGAGTGGGGTGTTGCAGTGGATTGTGCGGGCGCGTCGTCGGGGTTTGACGGCCGGGGGTGGGGGCGTGGGTGGGGGGTTCTGGGTGGGGTGTGGCTCGGGTTGCATCAGCTGCCAGATGCGGCGGGCGAGGTGGCGTTTGAGGCTGCGTAGCGCTTCGCGGCGGGTTTTGCCTTCGGCCTGTTTGCGGGCGAGGTAGGCGGCTGTTTCGGGGTCGAGGCGGCCGTTGCTGACGGCGAGTCGGTGAAGCGCGCAGTTGAGTTGTCGGTTGCCGCCGCGATCGAGGCGGTGGCGGGCGGTTCGCCCGGAGGAGGCGGGGATCGGGGCCGACCCGGAGCAGCGCGCGAGTTTCGCGTCTGTGGCGAACCGGCCGATCCCGGCGATCTCGCCGATCAGCTTGGCGGCCGTCAACGCGCCGCAGCCGCGTTCGGCGAGTAGTCGCGGCGCGAGCTGGGCCACGACCGTGGCGAGTTCGCGCTCGAGCTCGTCGATCGTGCGGGTCAGCTCGCGGATGCGGCGCAGCTCGTCGCGCGCGATCCGGATCCGGGTGGACTGTTCGGCGCGCTGGAGCCGGCCTGCGATTTTCTGCTGCCAGCCCGCGCCGCGCAGCGCCCGCAGCGGGATCTCGAGCTCGGGCCACAGGGGTCGTGCAGGTTCCAGCGTAGGTCGTTGATCAGCGCGGTCCGCTGCGAGACGAGCCGTTCGCGATGATCCACGAGCAGCCGCACGTCGAGCTCGGGGCCGGCGAGCTGGGCGACTGGGAGCGTCTCGATCCCCTCGCGGATCGCGGCGCGTGCGATCGCGACGGCGTCGATCGGGTCGGACTTCCCGCGCTCACGCGCCTGGTGGCGCGCGCCCGCCATCAGCCGCGGTGTGACCCTCAGGACCCGCTCACCACGCGCGAGCAAGAACCGCTCCAGCGCCCCTGACACATGCCGGCAGTCCTCGATCGCCCAGATCCTGTCAGGCGACAGCGATCGTCCCCATCGCAGCAGGTCATCGAATGACCGCCGCTTCGCGCGAACCGTCAGATCGTCGAGCACCCGGCCTGTGGCCCGCTGGACCGCCGCGGCTGTGTGCGAGGCCTTGTGTGTGTCCGCACCGATCACAATCATCTACACCCGTCCCTTCACCGAGTTCAATGGAGCGGACCGCCGGCGGACACACCTCAGTCGGGGCGGATGCCACGCTCCTTATCTGTGCAGAGATCCCGCCGCAACCAGCACGGCCTGGGCGTTTGATGTGATCAACGACCGGCCGGCTGGGCGGCGCATGCGCGCGGTCGGGGATGCGGATCGTGTGCGCGCGGGCGCTCGGCCTTATCTCGGTCCACGGCCCGGGTTGGTTCCGGGCCGGCGACATGATGGTTGGTGGGATGATCCCGCTGGGGGAAGCGTTGCGGCCGCTCGGTCTATAAGGGCCGTCCACGACCTCGCGGTCGTGGCGGCAGGAGCGGGCGTGGAGCCGGCCGCGGCGCATCTGGGTGACGAAGAGCTTGGCGCGCACCGACGGGGTCATGCGGGAGCGAGCGCCTCCTCGCCGAGCTCGCGCAACAGGTGATAGCTGCGCTTGAGCAGCTTGCGCGCGACGGACAGGCGTGCGCGGTTGGACCCGAGCCGCGCGGCCGCCTGCGAGTAATACTCGTAGTCGGGGCTGCAAGCGCGCGCGGCGCACATCGTCGCTTCGAACAGCGCCCAGCGCAGCGCCGGTGGGCCCTGGCGGCTGAGATGCCCGGCCGCTCGTCGCTGGTCGGACTGGTGAACGGTGATGTCCAAACCGGCATACCGGACAGCGTCCCGGGAGGAGGAGAAGCGTCTGGCGTCGCCGAGCTCGGCGAGGATCGTCACGGCGGTCAATTCGCCGACACCGAACTGACCCATCAGCGCCTTGCACCCCGGCTGTCGTCGCGCATAGCCGCGCAGCTCCTTATCCAGCGGCCCCAGCTGCCGGTCGACCGCATCGATCATGCCCAGCGCGATCGTGATCTGCTCGCGCGCCGCGGCCGGGAGTGGCTGTGCCGCCAACCAGCTGCGGCCCTCGCCCGTCATCAGATTGCTCCGCTGCGGGCAGCCGTGGTGATAGAGCACGGCCTGGATGCGCTGCTGCCACTCGCCCCGCTGGTGCGAGAGCGTGTGCCGCAGCCGGACACGCGCGCGGAGATCGAGGATGTGATCGGCCGGGATCCACGACTCCGGCAACCGGCCGATCATCAACAAATCCCGCACATGCCGAGCGTCCGCGCGGTCGCTCTTAGCGCGCTTCTTGTTGCCGCGCCGGGCCGCCGTCTCCGCCGGCTCCGCCAAGTGCACCACCGCCCCGACCCGCCTGAACTCCTCAGCCACGAACCGCCACCCCGTCGTCGCCTCCAACGCCACCTCAAGCTGCTGACCGCGGAACTGCTCGCAGAACGCACGCACCCCAGCGCGGTGCGCAGGCGAGACCCGCCGACGCGATACCTCACCCGTCTCTGTGTCCAACCAATCCGCAGTGACCTGCGCACGATGCTGATCAAGTCCCATTACGATCGCCATCTGGGGCCTCCTCAAGCTCCACGGTTTCAACGGCCTGCGCGGCCCAACGCCGCGCCTGAGCTGAGGAGGTCCCTACACGCGGACCCGGACGGCCCGCATGCTCATGCCATCTATCAAGTCACGCCGGTGACCCTCGGACGGCGACGAGCGACACAACGGCGGAAGGCCAGACCCAAACGGCCGACACCACGGATGCGAGTCAGCTCGCCGCCGGCCGAGGAGCCTCCACCGCCGACCGGACAGAAACACCGACCGCGCCCACGACTATCTCACTGAGGCCATGGATGGCCGGCGGAAAGGGCACGGACAGGGGTGAAACCTCGAAAACGACCTCGGAGAAACCCGCGGTCCGGACGGGCCCGCACGGGTGGGCGGGACCCCAATCCCCGCCGCCGAAGGCGGCCCCTATTCGATCTTGCGCAGCACCCGGGCCGGCGCTCCCGCGGCCACTGAGAACGGCGGGATGTCGGAGGTGACGACCGAGTTGGCACCGATCACGCAGCGCTCGCCGATCTGCACGCCGCTGGTCACGACCACGTGGGCGCCGCACCACACGTTGTCGCCGATCCTGGTCGGGCCCTTGCTCGTGAAGCCCTGCCAGGTGATCGGAGTGTTCGGGTCGTCGAAGCGATGGGAGGCGTCGCTGACGAAGCAGCCGTTGGCGAGCATGCAGTGATCGCCGATCTCGACCAGCTCGGCGGCCGCGATCATCACGCCGAGGTTGAGAAACGTTCCCTGCCCGATGACGATCCGGCCCGGCGCCGGCGCGGTGATCCAGACGCCGGGCTCCAGCAGCGTGCCAGCCCCCACCTCGAGCCGCCCCTCGTGCAGCGCTTCGAGCACGTTGCCGTGCACCGGCCAGCGCACGAACGCGTCGCGTTGCATGAACTCCCAGTGGATTCGTGCTCGATTCCAGGGCAGCGAGTTGCGCTCGTACCAGCGCCACTTCTGCAGCCACAGCTTGAGCTGCGCCAGTGCTAGTCCTTCTGCGCGCTGAGCGCGGCGATTCCCATGCCGGCGGCACCGATCGCCACCAGCGTCGCCGGTACGCCCGCACGCTTCGGAATCCCGCCGCGTACACCGAGCAATCCGGCCGCCGCGTCCGCGACGTCGCACAAGACGCCGAGCTGCCACCAGAGCTTGCGCGTCTCACCGGTGGTCGTCATCGCGCCGATCCCGAGCGCCACGTCACGGATCGCGAACAAGCGGCCGAAGTACGTCGATTGCTGGTCTCCGGAGAGATTGAAGCCGAATAGCTTGCCGGTCAGCCCGGGCGCGGTCCAGGCACCGATGCCGATCGCGAGGCGTAGTCCTGGCAGAGCTTTGGTTGAGATGTCGTTCATCGGCCAACCCTACCTGCGATCGCGATCTCAGTGGCCGAGCAGCGCCATGTCGCGCTCGGCGTAACGCGTGCCAGTGGGCTGCGCGTCGCCGAACGCCTCGTCGAGCGTCTCGAGGTCGTGCGCGCTGAGCTCGATTTCCGCGGCCTCGGCGTTCTCCTCGAGTCGAGATACGCGCTTGGTCCCGGGGATCGGGACGATGTCGGTGCCCTTCGCCAGCACCCATGCCAGCGCGAGCTGCGCCGGCGAGATCCCGCGCTCCCCCGCCAGCTCCTTGACCTGGTCGGCGAGGCGCAGGTTCTCCCGCAGAGCGTCTTCCTGGAAACGCGGGTTGCTCCGTCGCCAGTCGCCCTCCGCGAGGTCGTCGATGCTGCGGATCTGACCCGTGAGAAAGCCCCGCCCGAGTGGTGAGTATGCGACGAAGCCGATCCCGAGCTCGCGCAGGGTGGGCAGAACCTCGTCCTCCGGCTCGCGCGTCCACAGGGAGTACTCGGACTGGATCGCGGTCAGCGGGTGTGTGGCGTGGGCGCGCCGGATGGTCTCCGGCGCGGCCTCCGACAGCCCGATGAAGCGCACCTTGCCGGCGTCCACCAGCTCGGACATTGCGCCGACCGTCTCTTCGATTGGGACGCCGGGATCGACGCGGTGCTGGTAGTAGAGGTCAATGTGGTCGACGTTCAGGCGCCTCAACGAGCCGTCGCAGGCGCGGCGCACGTTCTCCGGAGTCCCGTTGACGGCGCGGGGCCACGGCTGCTCGGGATCGATCGCGAACCCGAACTTGGTCGCGATCTCCACCTCGTCGCGGTGCCCCGCGATCGCCCTGCCGACGAGCTCCTCGTTGGTGTAGGGCCCGTAGACCTCGGCCGTGTCGAGGAACGTGATGCCCAGCTCGAGCGCGCGATGAATCGTCTCGAGACCCGATTTCTCGTCTCCCTGCCCGTAGGCGTGCGTCATCCCCATGCAGCCGAGACCCTCGGCGGATACCTCGAACCCCTGGCTTCCCAGCTTGCGCCTATCCATTTAGCTTCTCCTTGTAAATCGCAATCTTCTTGTCGATGAACGCGAGGTGCCGCTGCACCTCGTCGAGCGTGGCCCTGACCGCCTCGCGGTGTTCCTGCAGCAACTCGAGCCGCTCGTCTTCATTGCCTTCGCCGGCGCGGACCAGCTCCGCGTAGCGGCGGATCCGGCGGATCGGCATCCCGGTCGCGCGCAACCGCTGGAGCACCTCGATCCACGCCAGGTCGGCTTCGTCATATCGACGGTGCCCGGAGTTCGCCCGGCCTACACCATTGATCAGCCCAGCGCGCTCGTAGTAGCGCAGCGTGTGGGCGCTCACGCCGGTGGCGCGGGCCGCGTCGGCGATCGTGAGGCTCGCATGCACCGTCATCGGAACGACTATAGGAATTAGAGCGCGCTCTAAGTCAAGCGGCTGTTACCGGGAGGTAAGCTGGACCGTATGGCCGTCGAGCAGACCGTCCTTGACCGCGAGCGGATCCGTGAGCTCACCGAGCGCGAGGCCGCGGCGCTCGACGCGC
Organism: uncultured Solirubrobacterales bacterium; assembly: GCA_963796525.1. Classification (GTDB taxonomy): domain Bacteria; phylum Actinomycetota; class Thermoleophilia; order Solirubrobacterales; family Solirubrobacteraceae; genus Palsa-465. The sequence goes on along the minus strand of CAWCMD010000019.1, from coordinate 163,896 downwards.
GCACGCCGCGCTCCGGTGACATGTATCGCCGGGCCCGCGAGTCGCTGAGCGGCGGCGTCGCATCCTCGTATCAGCTGCGCGATCCGTGGCCGATCTACCTTGATACCGGCGAGGGAGCCGTCGTGCACGACATCGACGGCAACCGCATGTGGGACTTCCATAACGGGTTCGGCTCGATGGTCCAGGGTCACGCGCATCCGGCGATCGTGCGCGCGGTACGGGAGCGGGTCGCCCGCGGCACGCATTTCGCGGCCACCACCGAGGACGGCGTGATCGTCGCCGAGGAGCTGAAGCGGCGCTGGGGGCTCGAGCGCTGGCGGTTCGTCAACTCCGGCTCCGAGGCGACGATGGACGCGATCCGGATCGCCCGCGGGCTGACCGGCCGCGACACGATCATCAAGATCTTCGGCTCCTACCACGGTCACCACGACGCGGTGATGGTCTCGATCGGAGTCGAGTACGACCGCATCGGCGATCGCGAGAACTACGAGTCGTTGCCCTACGGCGCGGGGATCCCGCGCGCGGTCTCAGATCTCACGATCCCGGTGCCGTTCAACGACGCGGGCGCGATGGAACGCAGGATCGAGCGGCTCTCCTCCGACGGGCGCAAACCGGCGTGCGTGATCATGGAGGCCGCGATGATGAACCTCGGGGTCGTGCTCCCGGAGCCGCGGTACCTCGAGGAGGTCCGCGAGATCACGCGCCGCCACGGGATCGTGCTGATCTTCGATGAGGTCAAGACCGGCCTGGCGATCGCCGCCGGCGGCGCCACCGAGCGGTTCGGGGTGGTGCCCGACATGGTGACCTTGGCGAAGACACTGGGCGGCGGGCTGCCGTCGGGAGCAATCGGGGGCACCGAGGAGGTGATGCGGGCCGTGGAGGACGGCACCGTGTACCAGGTCGGCACCTATAACGGCAATCCGCTTGGGATGGCCGCCGCCCGCGCGAGCCTGCTCGAGGTGCTCACGCCCGAGGCTTACGGAGTGCTGGACGAGCTCAATTCGCGCATCGTGTCCGGCTGCCAGGGCGTGATCGACCGCCACGGGCTGCCGGGATACGCGATCGGGATTGGCGCCAAGGGCTGCGTCACGTTCTCCCCCACCAAGATCGTCGACTACGAGACGTTCAAGGCCAATCAGGACGTCGAGGTCACCGAGCTCGCGTGGCTCTACAACATGAACCGCGGGATCTTCATGACTCCGGGTCGCGAGGAGGAGTGGACGCTCTCGATCACCCACACGCCCGAGGCGATTGATGACTACGTTCGCGTGTTCGAGGAGATGGCGGCCGAGCTGACCGGCTGACGCGCTCGCCTGCGGGCGCATAATGAACGAGTGACCGGAGGTCGGCTTCGCGCGAGCGCGCTTGCCGCCGTGGCGGCGGCCCTAGCCGGGTGTGGCGGCGGCTCTCGTCCGTCACATGTGGATAGCGCGCCCTCGCTCGCGCCTCCGAGCGTTCGCAGGCACACGGTGGCGGCCCATCCGGCGACGGGAGCGATTACGTGCACGGTGTACGGGCCTGGGTTTGCGACCGAGGTGATATTCGAGTCGCAGCTGCTCGACGTGCGCGGCGAATGCCAGGCCTGGACCAGCAACCGCCCCGGGTCGGGCTACCTGGTCGGCTACGAGACCGCGATCGGGTCCGCGGCGCCGGGCGTCGGGAGCACACCGGTCTGCCGGCTCACCGATCCCGATCGAACCGCGGCTGTGAGCGTGGTCGAGGACGGGGGGTTCGTCCCCGTGTCGGCGGCTCAGATGGCCACCGGGTCGACGGCGTGCGACCACCTGCTCGCGGCGGGCTGGGTGAGGCGCTCGGGCTAGCGGGCTGGGTGAGGCGCTCGGGCTAGCGCGTTGCCGGCTGTCAGCTCGGTGCGCTCACCCTACGAGGGTGCCGGGTCTCGCCTACGAGGGCGCCGGGGCCCCGACCGCCGCGTACACGCTGCCCTCGAACTGCGCCAGCGTCTCGACGATCCTGGCGTCGAAGAACGGGAGCACCTGGGTGAGGAACGCGGCGGCGATGCCAGTCTTGCGGTCGATCAGGTAGTAGCAGTTGGCAAGTCCGGCCCAGTCGCCGGTGCCGGCGCGACGCATCCCGGGCAGATCCTCGAACACGAGGTGAAAACCAAGACCGAACCCCTGCGCGACCGGCAGCGAGGGAACGTCGTTGCTCAGTTCCGGCATCGCGGAGCGCATGATCTCTGGCAGCGCGATGCCGTCGAGGTGATCTGAGAACGCTAGATCGACGGTCTCCGAGCGCAGCACGCGCTCGCCATCGAGCTCGCCGCCGCGGAGCATCGCCCGCATAAACCGCAGGTAGTCGCCGGCGGTGGCGAACGCGCCGGCGCCGCCAGAGAAGAACTCGGGCTCGGCCGGGATCTCGATGGGCGCCTCGATCAGACCGCCGTCGGGCGTCCGCGCGCAGATCGCCATCAGCCGCGCGCGCTGCTTTTCGCTCGGCGTGAAGGTGGCGTCCGTCATGCCGAGCGGGCCGAAGACATGCTCGGCGCAGTAGGTGGCGAGATCGTGGCCGCTCACCTTTTCGATCACCAGGCCGAGCCAGTCGATATGCGTGCCGTACTCCCAACGCTCGCCGGGGTCAGCGACCAGCGGCACGTCGAGGATGCTTGCCAGCTTGCCGCTGAACAGGTCCGGGACGCCGGTCACCGTGTGGAAGCGCAGCAGGTCGGGATTCACGAACATGTAGCCGCAGCCGCCGGTGTGAGTCATCAGCTGCCGGATCGTCGTCTGCCTCGCCGGCGGACGCAGCCGCGGCGTGTCGCCGTCGAAGCCGTCCAGCACCTGGAGCGCGCCGAACGAGGGCAGGATGTCGGCGACCGGCTGCTCGAGCGTCAGCTCGCCACGCTCGATCAGCTGTAGCGCCGCGACGGTGACAAGCGCCTTCGTCATCGAGGCGATCCAGATCATCGTGTCCGGCTCGGCGCCGAACGCGCCTTCATACAGCGTGCCGTCGCGATCTCCGACGACCGCCACGATCCCTGGAACAACCCGACCCTCGACCGCTTCCTGCAGGAGCCCGTCGATCGCGTTCGCGTCCATCTCAACACCTCTTCGCTCGTGAGTGGAGCAACGATCTCAGACGGTCGCGCCGAAGGCAACCGCGGGTCTTCGCGGCGCCTGCCAGGTGGTTGTTGTCGATTGTCAGGCTATATCGCGGACAATCGACAACGCCATCGGCGGGGATCGCCCGCGAGAGCCGTCCATCGGCGCTAACGCGACAGCCGACCGCGCGCGCTAGCCGCGACTGCCGTCCGCCGGCGCTCACCCCCCGCGCCAGCCGTCCGGCCCGCGCTCAGTGCGTGCTCGCGTACTGCAGGAGTCCGTTGGCCACGTTCCGTTCACCCTTGTTTACCGATGGCGCGTTCATCAGCCCGGCGAGGGTGGTCGAGATCGCCTTGTTGCGCACGGCGTTCACCGCTTTGCCTAGATGCATGATGAAGAGGCGGCTGAGGCCGAAAGACCCGAGGGTCTTGGCCACGCCGATGGGAACACCCGAGGTCGCGATCCGCTTCTTCAAGGCGCTCACGCGCGGGGCGCTTAGCGACAAGCGGTTGTGCGCGGAGGCTCCGAGCGCGCTCACCACGTTCGCGCGCATCCCGGGGTCGGCGTTGAGCGCGTTGGCGAGCAGCCGCGCGTAGTGATCTGCGGCCCCGAGCTGGCTGCGCGCAAGCGTCGGATTGCCGGCTTTGATGGCGCCGGCGGCTCGGTTGACCGACGTCGCGAACGCCTTGCCATACCCGAGAGTCTTGCCCGCGTTGGCGCCCATCGCGTTGAGTGCCCCCGCCAGCCGGCGGGAGACACCATGGCCCCTCCGGACGTGGAAGAGCGGCCTTGTGACTGCGTGGGCGATGGTCCTGAAATCTGGGTCGGGAGGATCGTTGGCGATCTTGATTTGCGTGCTTCCCGCCGCGGTCAAAGCTGATCCGACTCCGGCGAGGCTGAGCTCCACCGGTGGGGCCGCTGTTGTCAGGAGCCCACCAATCGCCGCGACGCCGCCGGTGCGGAAGGAGATCAACGCGGTGCTACGGGCGAACCGCTTCGTGCGCGGACTGACCTTCGCCGAGGTCGGTCCCGAACTCGTGGACGTCGTGGTCGTCTTGGTCGTCGTCGTCGTGCTCGTGGTGCTGCTGCTGGTGCTGGTTGTCGTCGACCCGCCGCAGTTGGTGCTCGTGGTCGGCGGGTTGTTCTGCGCCACGGGCGGATTGTCGTTGTCAAGCGCCCCCTGGCTGTAGACGACCGTGCACGCGAAGCCGTCCTGGCCGAACTTGGTGTCCTGCATGCTCAGCGTTATCGTCGACGCGCCCGCGATCGCGTCCGGACAGTTTGCGTGGTCGTAGGCGTATTGCGCGGTTTGCGCGCCCGCTGTCGCCTGTCCGGTGACGACTGTCGGTCCGACCCCGGAGCCGCACCCCCTCCCACTCACTGTCAGGCTCCAGGTGAACTGGATTGGGTCGCCGTTGCTGTTGGTCGCCTGAGCGGTGTAGTTGGTCGTGCCTCCGCCGTCGAACGAGGCCAGGAAGTAACTGAGCGTGATCGTGTTGTTTCCCGCAGACGAGGCCGACCCTGTCCCGAGCAGCACCGCAACCATCGAACCGGCGACGGCGGCGCCAACGACAACAAGCCACCTGAGTCTCGTGAAATACGCCAGCGCTTTCGACATGCGCACCCCGTTCCCTCGTGCTCCTACGCCGTCCCGACCGCGCACGGCCCACGCAAACTGATGCGGCGGAGTGTACTCCGCTGAGCGTCGCCCGCAAGAGATTCTTGGGCTCGCGCTGCCGCGAAAGGCCCGCCGGCGCCCGCTCGCCCTAGCGCGCCGCGACGGCCGTCCGCCGGCGCCGCGCCCGGCGCGCGCGCACGGGCAGCGTCTGCGCGAGGAACCCGCCGGTGTAGGAATCGGCCACCTGCGCGACCTGCTCCGGGGTCCCGGTCGCGATCACGCGTCCGCCCTCCTCCCCACCCTCGGGGCCGAGGTCGATGATCTGGTCGGATACCTTGATCACGTCGAGGTTGTGCTCGATCACGACGATCGAGTTGCCGGTGTCGACCAGCCGCTGAAGCACCTCGAGGAGGCGCTGGATGTCGGCGAAGTGCAGCCCCGTGGTCGGCTCGTCGAGGATGTAGATCGTGCGGCCGGTGGCGACCTTGCACAGCTCGGCGGCGAGCTTCACACGCTGCGCCTCGCCGCCCGACAGCGTCGTCGCGGGCTGACCGAGGCGCATGTACCCGAGGCCGACGTCGTTCAGCGTCTCGACCCGCCGCCGGATCTTGGGGATGTGCGCGAAGAACTCCTGCGCCTCCTCGATCGGCATCTCGAGCACGTCCGCGATTGTCTTGCCCTTGAACCGCACCTCGAGCGTCTCGCGGTTGTAGCGCTTGCCGTGGCACTGCTCGCAGGGGACGTACACGTCGGGCAGGAAGTGCATCTCGATCTTGATCTGGCCATCGCCACGGCAGACCTCGCACCGCCCGCCCTTGACGTTGAACGAGAAGCGCCCCGGCTTGTAGCCGCGCGCCCGTGCCTCCTGGGTCTTCGAGAACAGCTCGCGGATCTGATCGAACAGGCCGATGTAGGTGGCCGGATTCGATCGCGGGGTGCGCCCGATCGGAGACTGATCGACGGAGATGATCTTGTCGAGCTGCTCGAGCCCGGTGATCCGGCGGTGCGTGCCGGCCCGCTGCCGGGTGCGGTGAAGCCTGTTGCCGACCGCCTTGTAGAGCACCTCGTTGACCAGCGTCGATTTGCCCGATCCCGAGACGCCCGTGACGCAACACAGCACCCCGAGCGGGACCCGGACGTTAATCCGCTGCAGGTTGTGCTCGGCGGCGCCCTCGATCAACACGTGCCCGGATGGCTTGCGGCGCTTGCGCGGGACCTCGATCGTGCGCGTACCGGAGAGAAACTGGCCGGTCAGGGAGTCCGGGACAGCCTCCACCTCGGCAGCGGTCCCCTCGGCCACGACGTAGCCGCCGTGCTCGCCTGCGCCCGGCCCCATGTCGACGAGGTGGTCGGCGGCGCGCATCGTTCCCTCGTCATGCTCGACCACCAGCACCGTGTTGCCGAGGTCTCGCAGACGCTCGAGGGTCGCGATCAGCTTCTCGTTGTCGCGCTGGTGCAGGCCGATCGACGGCTCGTCGAGGATGTACAGCACGCCGACGAGCGAGGAGCCGATCTGGGTGGCCAGCCTGATCCGCTGAGCCTCGCCTCCGGACAGCGTCGAGGCGGCGCGCTCCATCGAGAGGTAGCCCACGCCGACGTTGTCAAGGAACGTCAGCCGCTCCTCGATCTCGCGCAGCACCAGCCGGGCGATCCGGCGGTCGTGCTCGGTCAGCTCGAGGCCCCGCACCCATTCGAGCGCCCGCTTCGCCGACAGCGCCGTGAACTCGTGGATCGGCGTGTCCGCGACGAGCACGGCGCGCGATTCGGGCCGCAGCCGCGCCCCACCGCATTCGGGGCACGGTCGCAGCGTCATGTACTCCTCGATCTTCTCCCGGGAGTAGTCCGAGTCGGTCTCGCGGTAGCGGCGCTCGAGGTTCGGGACGATCCCCTCGAACGTCGTCGCATACCGGCGCAGGCGCCCGAACCGGTTGCGGTAGGAGACCTGGACCCGTTCGCCGCCGGTGCCGTACAGGAAGAAGTCCCGCGCCTCCGGCGGCAGGTCAGCCCACGGGGTCTCCAGATCGACGTCATAGCGCTCGGCGATCGCCTGCATCAGCTGGTCGTAGTAGTCGGACGCACTCGCCGTCCACGGCGCGATCGCGCCCTCGCCGATCGACAACGACGGATCGGGGACCACGAGATCCGGGTCGATCTCCATCTGGGAGCCGAGCCCGGTGCAGCGCGGGCACGCCCCGTGCGGGGAGTTGAAGCTGAAGATCCGCGGCTCGAGCTCGACCAGGCTCGGTCCGTGCACGGGACACGCGAACTTCTCGCTGAAGAGAATCGTCTTGCCCGAGCCGGGAGTTTCGGCGCCAGCCGAAACTCCCCTGGATTCGCCGCTAGGCGAATCCACATCGACAAGCTCAATCTCGACCAGCCCGTCGGCGAGCGCGACCGCCGTCTCGATCGAGTCCGCCAGCCGCTTGCGCAACTCGCCCTTCATCACCAGCCGGTCGACGACGACGGCGATGTCGTGCTTGTACTTCTTGTCCAGCGCGATCTGCTCGTCGAGCCGCCGCAACTCGCCGTCCACCTTCACCCGCGTGAAGCCCTCCCCGCGCAGCTCCTCGAGCTGCTTGCCGTATTCGCCCTTGCGTCCGCGCACGATCGGCGCGAGCACCATGAAGCGCGTGCCCTCGGACAGCTCCATCACCTGGTCGATGATCTGCTCAGCGGACTGGCCGCTGATCGGACGGCCGCAGATGTGGCAGTGAGGATGGCCGACCCTGGCCCACAGCAGCCGCAGATAGTCGTAGATCTCTGTGACCGTGCCGACGGTCGAGCGGGGGTTGCGCGAGGTTGTCTTCTGGTCGATCGAGATCGCCGGCGAGAGCCCTTCGATCGAGTCGACGTCGGGCTTGTCCATCTGCCCGAGGAACTGCCGGGCGTAGGCGGAAAGCGATTCCACGTATCGCCGCTGGCCCTCGGCGTAGATCGTGTCGAACGCCAGCGATGATTTTCCGGATCCGGACAGGCCGGTGATCACCGTGATCGAGCCGCGTGGGATCGCGACCGTGACGTCCTTGAGGTTGTGCTCCCGGGCTCCCGAGACGACGAGTTGCTCCACGTCAATCGAGTCTAGTGAAGCGAACAGACGTTCTAGTGCTGGGAATCGCGCTAGTTGGCGAGATTCCCGCCCCGATCAGCCGGTGGTGGAGACGCGCCGGCCGGCGTAGGAGCCCGCCGCGCTCGGTTCTCGGGCGGGCTCCCTCCACCAGAGCACGGTTGCGATCGACTCCACGCTGTCCGCGGCCTCGCTCACGTAGTCCTCGAGCGGCTGTGGCCAGGGGTCGACGCCGGCCCGACCCCACCGCGGCGGCTCGGGGCCCGGGGGCGCGGCACCGGCGAGGACCGCAGCACCGTCCTCGGCCGCGCGCAGCGACCCGTCTGCCCACTCGCTGAAGCGCGTGATTGCTGCGACCGGCGTCGGATCTGCGTGCTCGAGCGCCCGCCCGAGTCGTGATGTGGCGAGCCGCAGACGACGAAGCGAAAAGACCAGGGTCCGGGCGCGCTGCACATCGACCGGTTGCAGTCCGACGGCGGCTGCCTGGGCGACCGCATCCTCTGCGAGCGCGGCCGAGGCCCAAGCGGCGCGGGCCTCACGGCGCCCGCTGCCGCTGCCGCGGCCCGTCAGGCCGCGGTGCACGTGGTCGAGGGCATCGCGCTGGCAGTGCAACGCACGAGCCAGAGCCGGCGGCACCTCCAGCTTGGACTGCCCCGGCCAGAGAACGTAGATGGCGATCGCCATCAGCCCGCCGATCAATGCGTCCAGCACTCGCGCGAAGGCGGTGCCCGCCGTGTCGCTCGCGGCGAACCCGAGCAGCAGCACGATCGCGCCCGAGTAGCCGCCGATGCCCAGCGCCGGGCTGCTGCGGAACGTGACCAGCCCGATCGCGGTCATCACCGTCACAAGGACTGCGTTCCCGACCCAGTGTGGATGCACCACCACCGCCAGGAAACCGATCACGGCCGCGCTGGCGCATGTTCCGACGATCCGGCTTCCGCCCCCCACCACGGTTCCGTCGCGGTCCGCTTTGAGGACCAGGGCCGCGGACAGCGGCACCCAGTAACCGCGGGGCAGACCGAACGCGTGCGCCACCGCCCACGCAAGCGCCAGGAGGGCGCCGAGCTGCAGGCCGTGCCGGAAGGCGCTCGACCGAGCCGAGACCGCGCCGAGAAGTTCCCCCGCGCGCGCCTGCCAAGGTCACGCACAACCGCGTGCTAAGCCGCTGGAACAGAGGGTGATGCGAGCACCTCTTGGACTCCGGCAATCGCCGTCAGCATCGCGAGATCCTGCTCCGGGCTCGGCGCGCGCAGGTCACGGCCGCTCAGTGCTCGATAGGCCTGTGCAACCTCGACTTTCCCGGGGATCGGAAGGCGGTGAAGACACGCAGCGAGGGTCTGGGCGCCACCACCAATCGCGACGAACAGGCCTGTCTCGCCCGCTCCGGGTAGCCCATGGCCGATGTGCCCGAATGCGACGAGCCCGACGATCGCCATGACTCCCGTCACCGAGCCGGCCGGGCCGGTGGCGACCAGCAGGCCGGCGAGGAATCCCCAGACGATCAAGAAGGCGACCAGCAGCGGCGCATGGTTCACCGCCAGCGAGCCCATGACCGTCGAGACGCTCATCGCCAGCGTCGCCGCCACCATCGTGCCCGGTGATGCGCCGTCAGCCGAGGCCACCCGCGTGAGGCCGACCATCAGCGCGCCGAGTCCCATCGCGCACGCCGCGCCATTGCCCTGCCACGCATGGCCGACGATCACCATCGCGCCGACGACGAGGGCCGCCTCGACCCCGGTGGCCACCGACAGTCCCGCGCGATCGAAGGACCGGACGTCGTCGGCGATTGCCCTGAGCTGGTTGAGCGCCGGCGCGGCTACCTCGAGCACGCGCCAATCCTAAGGGCCAGGGCGGGGGGGCCGATGGTCGCGCCCGCTGCGAAGAGCCGCTGCCGCTGTGCCGGCTAGCCCTCGACCGACGCGTACACTTCGTCGAGTAGCCCGTCTGGGTCGGCGAGCGTGAAGTTCTCGGCGAGATAACGCTCGGTCTCCTCGCGGGGCGTGCCGTTGAGCGCCATGTTGAGCGCGATCAGCCGGGCGCCCTCGGCATCGTCCTCTGCGGCCTCGTCCTCGTCCAGATCCTCCTCGTCGGGGTGCAGCGGCTCGGGCTCGACCGCGGAGGCCGGTTCCTCGTAGGCCTCGGTCTCGGCGTCGGCCACATGAGCGGCCGCATCGTCGTCGGCGATCGGCCCGGGCGCAGAGGCGGGCTGCGTGGCGGCCGCCGCGGGCTGCGTGGCGGCCGCCGCGGGCTGCGCGGCGGCGGAGCGCGCAGTGCTGCGCTCCGGAGGCGGCGGGCTGACCGCCGGCTCCGGCTCGAAGCGCGGGCGCGGCGACACGGAATCGCGGACGTCCCCGAGATTACCCTCGAGCAGCTGCAGGTCCGCGTTCAGGCGGTTCGAGCCGGTTCGCAGCGACTCGATCAGCGCGCTCAGCTCGCTGTCCATCGCGTCGAGGCGCTGGAGCATGACGGCGGTCGACTCGGAGACCTTGCCGACGTACTCGCGCGCCTGTGACGTCGCGGACTCGCGGGTGGACTTCGCCTCGTCCGCGGCCTCCGCGCGAATCTCGCGTGCTTCTTCCTCGGCCTGTCGCTGAATCTCCGCAGCGCTGTTCTCGGCTGCTTCGACGATCGAGCGGACCTGGTCGCTTGCGGCCGAGGCGAGCGTCTCGGTGCGCCGGCGGGAGGACCGTCTGAGCTCCTCCATCTCGTCGGCGAGCGCGCTCAGGTGGGCATCGACCGCGTCCGGGTCGTAGCCGCGGCGCCCGATGGGGAAGTCCTTCTTCTCGATGCTCTGTCTGTCCAGCGCCACGGGAACTACCTCCGTATCGAGATCTTGGGGGGAGCGGCCCGCAGCGTACCTGACCTCAGCGCGTCGGTGCGGCCCCTCCGGCACGTCCTTCTGCAATCGCCAGGTCGAGTGCTCGTTTGAGGTCGCGTATCTCGTCGCGGAGCTTGGCCGCGTATTCGAACCGCAGCTCCTCCGCCGCCGCCAGCATCTCCTCCTCGAGCTCGACGATCGTCTTCTCGATCTCGGCGGGCGGCATCCCGTCCGAGGGCTTTGGCCGGCGCCGGCGCGAGCGCGGCACCTTCGACTCGCCCTGCAGGAACTCGGCGATGTCCGAGATCCCCTTGACGATCGTCTCCGGGGTGATCCCGTGCTCCTCGTTGTACTCGCGCTGGATCGCGCGCCGGCGGTCGGTCTCCCCGATCGCGGCCCGCATCGCCGCGGTCTCCTTGTCGGCGTACATCAGGACCTTGCCCTCGACGTTGCGGGCGGCCCGCCCGATCGTCTGGATCAGGCTGGTCTCGCCGCGGAGGAAGCCCTCCTTGTCGGCGTCGAGGATCGCGACCAGCGAGACCTCGGGCAGGTCGAGGCCCTCGCGCAGCAGGTTGACGCCGACGAGCACGTCGAACTCCCCGAGCCGCAGCTCGCGGATGATCTGGATCCGTTCGAGCGTGTCGACCTCGGAGTGCAGGTAGCGCACGCGCATGCCCATCTCGAGCAGGTAGTCGGTCAGGTCCTCGGCCATCTTCTTTGTCAGCGTGGTGACAAGCGTGCGCTCGTCGCGCTCGGTCCGCGCGCGGATCTCGTTCATCAGGTCGTCGATCTGGTTGCGCGTCTCGCGCACCTCGACCTCGGGATCGACGATCCCGGTCGGCCGCACGATCTGCTCGACGATCCGGTTCGAGTGTGAGCGCTCGTACTCGCCGGGCGTCGCCGAGACGAACACGAGCTGAGGCGTGATCGAGAGGAACTCCTGGAACGTCTGAGGGCGATTGTCGAGCGCGCTGGGCAGCCGGAAGCCGTATTCGACGAGCGTCGTCTTGCGCGAACGATCGCCCTCGTGCATGCCGCCGATCTGCGGGACCGTCTGGTGGGACTCGTCGATGAAGCAGACGAAGTCGTCGGGGAAGTAGTCGAGCAGGCAATAGGGGCGGTCGCCCGGCTGCCGGCCGTCGAGAATCCGCGAGTAGTTCTCGATCCCCGAGCAGAATCCGAGCTCGCGCAGCATCTCCATGTCGTACTGGGTGCGCTGGCGCAGCCGGTGGGACTCGAGCAGCTTGCCCTGCGCCTCGAGCTCGGCACAGCGCTCGTTCAGCTCGCGCCCGATCTCTGAGACCGCGTCGTCGATCATCCCCTCGCGCACGTTGTAGTGCGTCGCGGGCCAGATCCCGACGTGCTCGAGGTCGTCGGTCAGGACCTCGCCGGTGAGCGGGTCGAACTCCTGGAGGTGCTCGATCTCATCGCCGAACAGGACGACCCGATACGCGGTCTCCGCGTAGGCCGGGAACACCTCCAGCGTCTCGCCGCGGACACGGAACGTGCCGCGTGACAGGGCGGTGTCGTTGCGCGTGTACTGGATCGAGACGAGCTTGCGCAGCAGCCGGTCACGGTCGATGAACTCGCCCTTGCTGAGCGTCTGCAGGTTCTCGTCATAGGTTTGCGGCGAGCCGAGGCCGTAGATGCAGGACACGCTCGCGACGATCAGCACGTCCCGGCGCGCGAACAGCGCGGCCGTCGCCGAGTGGCGCAGCCGGTCGATCTCCTGGTTGATCGCCGAGTCCTTCTCGATGTACAGGTCCTTGCTCGGGACGTACGCCTCGGGCTGGTAGTAGTCGTAGTAGGAGACGAAGTACTCGACCGCGTTACGCGGAAAGAACGTCCGGAACTCGTTGCACAGCTGGGCGGCCAGCGTCTTGTTGTGCGCGATCACGAGCGCGGGCTTCTGCACCGCCTCGATCGTGGCGGCCATCGTCATCGTCTTGCCGGTGCCGGTCGCGCCGAGCAGCGTCGTGAATTGTTCACCTTTGCCGATTCCCTCTGCCAGCCCCTCGATCGCCGCCGGCTGATCGGCGGTCGGTCGGAAGGCAGAATCGAGCTCGAACTTGGGCATCGGCGACGGACTCTTCAGCGTAGCGGGGCGCTCGGACGGAATTATGAGCGGGGCCGCTTCGCGGCGTCCATGGGGCCGCGCGGCCCCGTCCGGACCTGCTTGGCTTGTGTGGTTGGCGGGGCCGGTGGCGGGTCGTTGTCGTCCTCGCCGGCTTTCGAGATGCCACCCCCGTCCATGCCCATTCAGCCGGCCATCCATGGCCGGCGGGGATTGAGGCCCCGCCCACGCGAGACCCCATACAGACACCAACCTCCACCATAAGCACGAAGGGGAGAACCCCCATTTCGTTACATCTCACCGCCGCGGATGGGCAACGCGTAACGAAATCGGTGCTATGGCGCGCATTTGGTTACACGTTGCCGCGGCGAGCGGGCGCTTTGTAAGGCGGGGCTGCCAGGCGCAGCGAGGGTGGGCGGGGGTGGGCGGGCTCCAATCCCAAGCCAAATCCCGGGCAGATCACACAACAGGGCCCCCGGCCAAAGGCCGTGAAGCGTGGCGCAAGCCGACAGCACGAAACGAGCGGCGCAAGCGGACAGCACTAGAAGTGCGACAGCCGCGGCCCACGACGAACCGCCAGCCGGCGCCCAGCCCTACGCCAGCCGCGCCCGCAGCCGCGCCAGCGGGGACCGCGGACGCCGGCCGTCCCCGGCGAGGTGCGCCGCACGCGTGCGCAGCAGCTTCACGAGGTGCTCGGTCGGATAGAAGGGGTCGGCGACCACGCTGCCGTCGCCGAGCGACAGGGCCGCCCGCATGCTGCCGTCGACCTCGGCGACGAGCACCGGACCGGCCGGCGGCGCCGTGCTGTCGAGCGCGGCGAGCGACCGCAGCGGGCGCTCGTCGTCGGGGAAGGCGAAGCGAAGCGTCACGTGGCTGAAGGCAGGGACCTTGGGGGCGGTGCGCTCGACGCGCCGGCTGGCGCGGCTGGCGCGGGTGAGGTCCGCGATGCGGGCCTCGGCGATCATCTTGCTGAACATCGGGTTATGCATGCGACCTCCCGTACGCGTTTAGATAGTCAGGCAGCGGCTGTGAGCAGCGGGCGTCGGGAATCGGCTGGCCGACGCGGAGACCGAGCGGCAACTCGCCGGCCCAGACTGGGAGGCTGTAATCCTCGGCGGCGTCGACCGGGGGTCCTGTTCTGATCTTGGCTGTGGCTTCATTGATCTCAAGGGCCACGACCTCGGTCGCGGCCAGTTCCTGGTCACTCGGGCCGCGGGCGTCCGCGGAGCGACCGGCGGCTATGTGCTCGACAAGTAGACGAAGCGCCTCGAGCTTTTCTTCCCGGTCGGCGAGCTCCCGGGCCTCGCCGAGGACGACGACCGAGCGGTAGTTGACCGAGTGATGAAAAGCCGAGCGCGCGAACACCAGGCCGTCGATCAGCGTCACCGTGAGGCAGATCGGGACGCCGCGGGCGAGTGTCCCGAGCAGACGGCTGAGCGGCGAGCCGTGGAGATAGATCTCGCCCTCGCCCAGCGCGTAGAGCACGGGGATCACGTACGGCTGGCCGTCAGAGCAGATGCCGACGTGGCCGACCATGCCCTCGGCGAGGATCGCATCGATCGTCGCGCGGTCATAGCTCGCCCGGCCCGCGCGGCGACGCACCGTGCTTCTCTCAGTTTTGTTATAGTACGAAATCATGCTTGATCTAGAACAATATCAAATCGCCGGGACGACGGCCAAAACGATCGCGTCGAGCGCGGAGGCCGCGATCCGCGATGGGCGGATCGAGACCGGCGAGCCGTTGCCGACGGTCCGCGCTCTCGCGGCGGCGCTCGGCACGAGCCCCGCGACCGTCAATGCCGCCTACCGGATCCTGCGCCAGCGGGGCCTGGTGATCGGAGAGGGGCGCCGCGGCACCCGCGTTGCGCCGCGGCCGGCGCTGCGCACACCCGAGCGATCCACGCGATGGGCACCACCGGCCCACCGGGCGGGACTTCCGGGCGCCGATCGGCATGCCGCGGCGGTCTCTCCCGCGGCGGTCTCCCTCGCGGCGGCCTCCCCCGCGGTGGTCCCCCCCGCGGTGCGCGACCTCACCTACGGCCTTCCGGATCCCGCGCTGCTGCCGCCGCTGGCGCCGGTGCTTGCCCGCCTCGATCTCGAGCCAAAGCTCCGCATCAGCAGCCTCGAAGCCGACGACAGCGAGTTGCTGTCGCTGGCGGCGGCCGCGTTCCGCGCCGACGGTCTGCCCGCCGAAGCCCTCGCGGTTGTCTCGGGTGCGTTCGACGGCGTCGACCGCGTGCTGCAGGCCCATCTGCGTCCCGGCGATCGCGTGATCGTCGAGGACCCCGCGTACATCTCGACGCTCGACCTGTTGCTCGCGCTGGGCTTGATCCCCGTGCCGGTCCCGGTCGACGCATCGGGCTTGCTTGCCGAGCCGCTCGAGGCCGCGCTCGCCAGAGGCGCCGAGGCGGTGATCGTCGTCCCGCGCGCCCAGAACCCGACAGGCGCCGCGCTCGACGCCAAGCGGATGGCGGAGCTACAGCGGGTGCTCGCCGAGCACCCAGAAGTGCTGCTGGTCGAGGACGACCACGCGAGTGCCGTCTCCGGAGCGCCCTTCTCGACGCTCCACACCGCGGCGATTCAGCGCTGGGCGGTGATCCGCGCGACCTCCAAGCACCTCCATCCGGATCTGCGCCTGGCGCTCGTGACCGGCGACGAGGCCACGATCGCACGGGTCGACGGCCGTCGCGCGCTGGGCCCGCGCTGGGTGAGCCATGTGCTGCAGGCGATCGTCGCCGAGCTGATGCGTGATCCGCGTGGCGAGGAGATCTCCGCCAGGGCAGCCGAGGCCTACGCACAGCGCCGCGCGGCGCTGACCTCCGCGCTTGCCGACCGGGGCATCGACTGCCACGGGCGCTCGGGCTTGAACGTGTGGGTACCGGTGCGCGAGGAGGCTCCGGTCGTGCGCGCGCTGCTGGACGCAGGATGGCTCGTCGCCGCCGGCGAGCGATTCAGGATCAACACGCCGCCGGGCATTCGAATCACCGTCGCACCGCTTCAGCAGGGCGAGGCCGAGCGGATCGCCGACGTGATCGCGGACGTTGAGCACGCCGGCCGTCGCCGGAGCTCCTACTAGCGGTAGCCGAGCTCGGTCGCGTACGTGTGCCGGTAGTCCCGCTGGGCCTGCAGCACGCGGGTCACGTAGTCGCGCGTCTCCGGGAACGGGATGTCGGAGATCGCCAGCCGCCGGTCACCGGCGCGGGCCACCCAGCGGTTGACGTTGGCCTCGCCCGCGTTATAGGCGGCCAGCGCCAGGGTCTTGTTCTGGCCGTACTCGTCCAGCAGGTACCGCAGGTAGTAGGTGCCGTACGCGATGTTGACCGCCGGCGTGCCCAGGTCGGAGACTGTGAACGTGGTCGCGCCCGAGCGGTGCGCGAGGAACTCGGCGGTCTGCGGCAGGATCTGCATCAATCCCTCGGCACCGGCCGAGGACGGGCGAGGATCGAACTTGGTCTCGGCGTAGATCACGGCCGCCACCAGCGCGGGATCGAGGTGCTTGTCGGCCGCCTGCGTGCGGATCACGTCCTGGTATTCGAGCGGCAGGGTGAACTCGTTGATCGTCTTGCGAAACAACGGCGCCGTAGCGATCACCGCGACCCCGATCAACACGAACGCGAGCACCAGCAGCGCCCAGCGGCGTCGCGTGACGGAGCGGCGTCGCCGCGAGGAGCGCCGAGACGCGATGCTGGCGGCGGGCGGTGTCATGGGCTTGAGTGCAGCATGTCAAGGATGGCCGACAACTTCGACTGAAGCTCCTCGACCGTTCCATCGTTAACAACGACATACGTCGCACGTTGCGATTTCTCCTGCTGGGAGAGCTGCCGGGCGGCACGCTCGTCGAGCGAGCGGTGGCCGCGTGCACTGGCGCGCTCTGAGCGCAACCCCTCCTCCGCGATCACCGCGATCGTCGCGTCGAACGCGGCCTCCATCCCCGCCTCGAACAGCAGCGGCACCTCGACGACCGCGGCACGTGGAGGCTCGCGTCGTTGCGCGAGCTGTTCGCGCCAGGCAACCATTCGCGCACCAACTCGCGGCCACAGCAGCCCTTCGAGCCAGGCGCGATCCTCCGCCGTCGCGAACGCGCGCTCGGCGAGCGCGGGACGGTCCACGACGCCGCCCGGGGCGACGGACTCGCCGAAGCGCTCGACGACCGCATCCCTGACCTCGTCGTCCTCGTACAGGTCGTGCACCACGCCGTCGGTCGAGAGGACCGCCGCGCCCAGCCGCTCAAGCGCGGCCAGCGCCGTCGACTTGCCGGCGCCGATCCCGCCCGTCAGCCCGACGAAC
This sequence comes from uncultured Solirubrobacterales bacterium, assembly GCA_963796525.1. Lineage (GTDB taxonomy): Bacteria > Actinomycetota > Thermoleophilia > Solirubrobacterales > Solirubrobacteraceae > Palsa-465. Next base: position 146,976 of record CAWCMD010000019.1, on the reverse strand, counting down.
GGGATCGGATCAGGCAGCTGGACCGGATGGGGAGAGGGTGGGTGGGTCCTCGTCCTCGGGCTCGCTTGCGGTCTCAGTCTCGGGCGCCCCTTGTTGGGCCTCCGCCGCCGCATCGGGCTCGGAAACGGGCTCGGGTGCGAGCTCACTGTCCGCCTCCGGTGCGAGCTCACTGTCCGCCTCCGGTGCGAGCTCACTGTCCGCCTCCGGTGCGAGCTCACTGTCCGCCTCCGGTGCGAGCTCACTGTCCGCCTCCGGTGCGAGCTCACTGTCCGCCTCCGGTGCGAGCTCACTGTCCGCCTCCGGTGCGAGCTCACTGACCGCCTCCGGTGCGAGCTCGCTGTCGCTGCCCGCGAACACGTCCTCCGAGAGGCCGAGCTCCGGCACGTCGTCGAGGTCGGCCTCGGTGGGCGGCACGATCGGCCGCACCGGCAGCACCTGGCCCTCGACTCGCTTGATCGAGAGTGACAGGCGGCGGCGCTCGGAGTCGATCTCCAGGATCTTGACCCGCACCGGATCGCCGGGCTGGATGATCTCCCGCGGGTTCTCGACGTGATGCTGGGCAAGCTCGGAGATGTGGACGAGGCCCTCGACGCCGTCGAGAATCTCGACGAACGCCCCGAACGTGACCACCTTGGTGACCGTGCCCTCGAGCTCGTCGCCGATGTTGTAGGTGTCGACGACGCGCTGCCACGGGTCCTCCTGGGTCTGCTTGAGACCCAGCGAGATCCGCTGGCGGTCACGATCGATGTCGAGGACCTTGACGCTGACCGTGTCACCGATCGAGAGGATCTCTGACGGGTGGTTAACGTGCGACCAAGAGAGCTCGGAGATGTGGATCAGGCCATCGATCCCATCGAGGTCGACGAACGCGCCGAAGTCGACGATGTTCGAGATCGTGCCCTCGACCACCTGGCCGGGCTGCAGCCGGTCGAGAATCCGCTCGCGGTCCTCCTTGCGCTGCTCCTCGAGCACGGCGCGCCGGGACAGCACGACGTTGTTGCGCGAGCGGTTGAGTTCGATCACCTTGCACTCGATCTCCTGGCCCATGTACTCGTCAAGATTGGGCACACGCCGGATATCGACGAGCGAAGCGGGCAGGAAGCCGCGGACGCCGAGGTCGATGATCAGGCCGCCCTTGACGACCTCGATCACGGACCCGGTCACAGGCTCGCCGGACTCGGCGGCCGCCTCGATCTTGCGCCACGCCTTTTCGAAGCGAGCGCGCTTCTTGGAGAGGATCAGGCGGCCGTCCTGGTCCTCCTTGGTGAGGACGAGCGCGTCGACCTCCTCGCCGAGATGGACCTCCTCGCTCGGATCGACCGACTTGCGGATCGAGAGCTCGCTGGAGGGAATGACGCCCTCGGACTTGTAGCCGATGTCGACCAGCACCTCGTCGTTGTCGATTCGCACGACGTGGCCGGTGACGACATCCCCCTCCGTGAAGGGGTGAAGGGTGGCGTCGTAGTTGGGGACTATTCGCCCGTCGATCTCGAGCAGAAGGCCATTCGACCCTTCGACGATCTTGGCCTCAGATCGCTCGGACTCGGGCATTAAAGGTGTTGTCGTTGACATAGGTTCCTGCGGAGGATAGCCGGAGCGAAGCTCTCCGTATCATCCGCGGCCGATGCCGGTACGTGCCACCAAGCGCGGCGAGGAGCGCACGGCGCTCGATCGCGACTGCGATGTTCTGATCTGCGGGGCAAGCTTCGCAGGCCTTGCGGTCGCGCGCGAGCTCGCCGGCAGCGGCGCAGACGTGCTCGTGATCGACCGCTATGAGATCGGCGAGCGCCAGACATCCGCGTGCGGGATTCCGACCGGCTGGCTCACCGCGCTGCGGCTCGACGACGCGCTCCAGCAGACGTTTCCCGAGCTCGTGATCCACACGCCGTACACGACCGTCCGCTACGACCTACCGTGGACGTTCTCGACGTTCGACTACCGGACGCTGTGCGGGGCACTCGCCGCCGAGGGTGACTTTGAATTCGAGACGGCGAAGGTGGACGGACGCACCGGCTCCACGATCCACACCGACCGTGGGGACATCCGGGCGTCGCTGATCGTCGATGCGCTCGGCTGGCGCCGCGTGCTCAGCGCGGGCGCCAACATCCAGCCGCCTGATGCGCTGCTCTCGCGCGGGCTTGAGGTTCATCCGTTCGGGTCGGGCGACGATCTGGAGGTCTGGATCGACCGCTCCTACGTGCCGGCCGGTTACGGCTGGAGCTTTCCAGCGGGCGAGGAGCTGCGGATCGGCGTCGGCTCATTCGACCCGCGCTTCCATGTGCGCGAACCGACGGTCCGGTTGGCTCGCGAGCTGCACGCCGACACGGTCCGCTACCAGGGCAACTGGATCCCGCACGCGCTACGGCCGGCCACCGAGGACGGCGTGTTCTTCGTGGGCGACTCCGCGGGGCACTGCCTGCCGCTGACCGCCGAGGGGATCAGGACGGCGCTCTACTTCGGGCTGGCCTGCGGCCGCGAGCTGCGGGCCGTCGTGGCCGGCGATCAGTCGCGCGAGCGTGCGCTTCAGCGCTACCACGAGTTCTCCGCCTCGCACGCGCGGCCGTTCACATGGCTGCTGCGGGTGCAGCGGCTGATTCCGCGCGTGGCCCCGCGGTTGCTGGCGCGCTCGCTGGGGGTCATGGAAAGCAAGCGGTTCGTCGATTTCGCGTTCGGGCACTACCTCGAGATCGCGCACCCGCGGTTCGTGGGCGCGCCTGCGGCGGCCGCGTTGGCGGCTGCCTGAGGGGTCCGGACGGGCCCGCCTGGCCCCACGGACGCCGCTGCGAAGCAGCGGCCCCTTACCGGACGCGCAGCTCGCGACCGGCGTAGACGAAGTTCTCCCACGGGTCGGTGCCGCGCACGATCACCCGGTAGGCGCCGGGCCGCGCGAAGCTGTGCGTAACGCTGCGACCGGTCGCCGAATGCCCGTCGCGGAAGAACCACTGGAACACCTTGATCGGACCCGGCGCCGCGGATCCAGAAGCGGTGAACGTGACCTGCTTGCCCGTCCGAACGCTCCCGGGTGCGGAGGCGGACAGGGAATCGGGGCGGGCACGGGGCACGCAGCCACGGTCGAAGTTGCTCCACTCCTCCTGGAGGTAGTAGTGGCCGCCGTCGATCACCTCGTTGTAGGCGCTCGACCCGGCACCGCCGAGGGTTGGCCCGAAGTCGGCCAGACAGAGGTCGCCGTCCTCGTTTGAAGACTGATCGATCCACCCGTCGCCGTAGGGGTCGGTGACCATCTCGTTGTGCTCGTGGCTGATCGTCGAGATCGCCGGGTCCGCGGTGCTGCCGTTCGGCCGCGGGTTGTTCGACTGGCAGTGGCCTGGAATCGCGTTGTAGGGGATCACGGCGTACACGATCTCCTGGGCCGTGGTGAAGTGGTAGCCGCAATAGCCGGTTGCCGAGCCGCCCAGCGCGCACGACTGCGAGCTCGAGTCCTCGCAGTTGCCGAGCCGATTCGGCGTGATCAGGAAATAGATGTCCTGATTGTCGTTCGGCAGGCGGTGAGCCGCGACCACGTGCTCGAGCTCGGTCTGGAGCTGATCGCCGGTCACGCACACCCCCCACCCAGGGCTCGTCAGCAGCGGCTCGTGACAGCCGTTGGCGGGCAGCCGGTCCGTCGCCATCACGGCCCCGCCGTAGGTCGAGGCGTAAGCGGCACGACCGCGCGAGTCGTAGTACTGGCCGCTAACGCTGTAGACATTGCTCGTGCGATGGCTGTCGGCCGCGACCCGCTTCATGAACAGCTCGATCGTCGCGATGTAGCCCGGGTCGAAGCTCAGCCCTGATCCGGCGGGCTGCCAGAAGATCAGATGCGTGCGGTTGGAGTGCAGCACGTCGCCCCCGTTGTAGGGGAGATTCGCCGCAATCGCGAGCGCCCGCGGGTGCGGCGGCACCTGCGCGCGCGAGGCGACGTCCGGCACGACACCCCAGGCCCGCGCGTCGGCGGCGGCCGGAAGCAGCGTGAGCGTCGCCAGTAGCAGCGCCGCGAGTCGCGCGGTCCTCATTTCGCGGCCAGCCAGTCCGGGCCGATGCCGGCTTCGACCGCCAGCGGGGGATCCATCTCGAACGCCGCCGCCATCTGCTCGCACGCGATCCCCTTGACGGTCTCGGCCTCGTCGGCGGGGCATTCGAACAGCAACTCGTCGTGGATCTGGAGGATCAGCCGCGCCTTCAGGCCGGCCTCGGCGATCGCGTGGTCGGTGCGGACCATCGCGACCTTCATGATGTCCGCCGCGGTCCCCTGAATCACCATGTTGACCGCGAAGCGCTCGCCCTGCTTGCGGATCTCCCAGCGACGCGCTCGCAGCTCCGGCACCTGGCGACGGCGGCCGAACAGCGTCGAGACGTAACCGTGCTCGGTGCCCTGCTCGATCGTCTCCTCGATGAAACGACCGACTGCGGGGAACCCCGCCAGGTAGCGCTGGATGAACTCGTCGGCCTCCGACTGGGGGATGTCGAGCCGGTCGGCCATTCCGTAGGCCGACAGTCCGTACACGATTCCGTAGTTGATCATCTTCGACTTCGAGCGCATCCCCGGATCGATCTGATCCGGTGTGACCCCAAACACGCGACAGGCCGTGGCGGTGTGCACGTCCTCGCCGCGGCGGAAGATTTCTTTCAGCACATCCTCGCCGGCGATGTGCGCCAGCAGCCGCAGCTCGACCTGCGAGTAGTCCGCCGACACCAGCAGGTTGCCGGGCTCGGCGACGAAGCACGCGCGGATCTCGCGCCCCAACTCGGTGCGGATCGGGATGTTCTGAAGGTTGGGGTTGTTGGACGACAGCCGCCCGGTGGTCGCGGCGGTCTGGTTGAAGGTCGTGTGCACGCGCCCATCGGCGGCGATGTACTCGGGGAACGCATCAAGGTAGGTCTGGGCGAGCTTCGAGAGCTCTCGCCAGCGCTCGATCTTCGGGATCACCTCGTGCTCTGAGCGGATCGCCTGCAAGACGCGGGCGTCGGTCGAGTAGCCGGTCTTGCCGCGGCGCTTGCGCGACAGGCCGAGCTTGCCGAACAGGATCTCCTCGAGCTGCTTGGGCGAGCCGAGCGTGAACTCCTCGCCGCAGAGGTCAAAGATCTCGCGCTCGAGCGCGTCCGCCTCCGCCTTCACGCGCGATGAGATCTCGCCGAGCCGACGCGTGTCGAGCTTCAGGCCGGCCTTCTCCATCTTGCGCAGGACCCGCACCAGCGGTAGCTCGACGTCGTTCAGCAGATCGGTGAGGCCCCGGCCGCGGATCTCCTCGCGCTGCCATTCGGCCAGCGTGTGCATCAGCAGCGCGTCGGCGGCCGCGGGGTCCTCGACCTGGGCGGAGAACCCGCGTTCCTCCCACAGCTCGCGGAGGGGATACGCGCGCCGCGCCGGCTCGAGCAGGTACGCGGCCACCTCGGTGTCGTGCGCGAGCACCGCGGGCACCTCGCCGAGCGACTTCGCGTCGTGGGCGACGACCGGCCGAACGTCGGCCGCCGCGACCAGATCCTCGGGGCGTTCGCACGTGCCGGCGAGCACCTCGGCGCCGCCCGCGTAGACGCCGAAGCGGAACCCGGAGTCGGCCGCGAACAGCTGGTCGGCCGGCGCCTCAGGCGCGTGGACCGCGAGCGCCAGTTCGGTGCGCGGCAGTCTCGCGACGTCCTGCACCGTTGCGGCACGCACGCGCGCCGTGAGCGCGGTCTCGGCGGCGGGTGCCGGCGCGGCAGCGTCGGCGGAACCGAGCGCCTCCTCGAGACGGCGCAGCGGGTCGCGGAGCTCATACTGGCGGAAGACCTCTCGCAGCTGCGAGCGATCCGGCTCGGTCGCCACGAACGACTGGAGGTCGAGCTCTATCGGGATGTCACGCTTGATCGTCGCGAGCTGCTTTGACACGCGCGCGGCCTCCGCGTGCTCGGTCAGATTCTGCTTGCGCTTGGCGCCGCTGATCTCGTCGATGTGGTCGAGCACGCCCTCGAGCGAACCGAAGCGCTGCAGCAGGTCGGCGGCGGTCTTGTCGCCGATCCCGGGCACCCCGGGGATGTTGTCGCTCGTGTCGCCCTTCAGGCCGATGAAGTCGGGTACGAGCTCGGGCGGAATGCCGTAGCGCTCGATCACCCCCTCCCGGTCGTACACGCGCGTGTCGGTGATCCCGCGGGAGGTCGTCATGATGCGGACCACGCCGTCGTCGACCAGCTGGTACGCGTCACGGTCGCCGGTTACGACCATCACCGGGATCGGAGGCTCCCCAGTGCGCGCACGCTCCGCGATCGAGGCGATCACGTCGTCGGCCTCGTAGCCCTGCACCGACAGGTTGCGGTAGCCGAAGGCCTCGACGAGCGGTGCCAGCGCCGGCCACTGCTCCTTGAGCAGGTCGGGGCGCGTGGCGCGCTGCGCCTTGTATTCGGCGTATATCTCCTTGCGCCCGGTGTAGCCCGCGTCCCAGACGACCACGGTCGCCTTCGGGCCGTAGTCGGTGAGGATCTTGACGAGCATCGATGCGAAGCCGAAGATCGCGTTTGTGGGGACGCCCGTCGAGGTCGCGATCGACTCGGGCAGCGCGAAGAACGCGCGGTAAGCGAGGCTGTTGCCGTCGATCAGGAAGAGCTCATCGGGCATCTAATTGAGGCTAGTGGGTCAGCGGACGGCGGGACCTCCAGTCGCTGCACCAGGACGGGCGGGTCTTCATCCCGTCGGGACCCATAACATCCCCTCGGCCACCGTCATGTCAACCACGCCGAGCGCCCAATACAGCCTCACTCTGCGGGTCGAGATCGACCACCTCCCGGGCATGCTCGGGAAGGTTGCGAGCGCGATCGGCGACGCGGGCGGGACGATCGGCGCGGTCGATCTCGTCCAGATCGAGGGCGCCCACACGATCCGCGACATCACCGTCGAGACCGCCGACGCAAGCGACTGGCCGCGCTTGACCGACGCCGTCAACGCGGTCACCGGCGCGCGCGTGCTCGACACCACCGACCGCACCTTCATGCTGCACGTCGGGGGGAAGATCGAGATCGCCAACAAGCACCCGCTGAAGACCCGCGACGACCTCTCGATGGCATACACGCCCGGTGTCGCGCGCGTCTCCGACGCGATCTACCGCGATCCCGACAAGGCGTTCCAGTACACGATCAAGCGCAACATGGTCGCGGTCGTGTCGGACGGGACGGCGGTGCTCGGCCTCGGCGACATCGGCCCGCGTGCGGCGATGCCGGTGATGGAGGGCAAGGCGATGCTGTTCAAGGAGTTCGCGGGTGTCGACGCCTTCCCAATCTGCCTCGACACGCGCGACCCCGAGGAGATCGTCGGCATCGTCAAGGCGATCTCGCCCGGGTTCGGCGGAATCAACCTCGAGGACATCGCCTCCCCCCGGTGCTTCGAGATCGAGGATCGGCTGAAGGCCGAACTCGACATCCCCGTGTTTCATGACGATCAGCACGGCACCGCAGTGGTGGTGCTGGCGGCGCTGATGAACGCGCTGACGCTGACCGACCAGCGCATGCAGGACATCCAGATCGTGATCTGCGGGCTCGGCGCCGCGGGCGTCGCGGTGGCGAAGATCCTGATGGGCGCGGGCGCACGGCACATCATCTGCGTCGATTCGCGCGGCGCGGTCCACGTCGATCGCGCCGATTACCTCGACGGCAGCATGCACCCGGTCAAGCGAGCGCTCGCCGAGGCCACGAACCACGACCGGCGTGCCGGCGGCCCGGCCGACGTGCTCGAGGGCGCCGACCTGTTCGTTGGCGTCAGCGGGGCGCAGGTGATTCCGGCGAGCGCGCTGGCGGCGATGAACCCTGACCCGATCGTGTTCGCGATGGCCAACCCCAACCCGGAGGTCGCCCCAGAGGCGGCGGCCCCGTATGTGCGCATCCTCGCGACCGGACGTTCGGATTACCCGAACCAGATCAACAACGTGCTCTGTTTCCCGGGCATCTTCAGAGGGGCGCTCGACGTGCGCGCGACGCAGATCACCGAGGAGATGAAGATGGCCGCGGCGCGCGCGATCGCTGACATCGTCGAGCTCGATGAACTGCGCGAGGACTACATCATCCCGTCGGTGTTCAATCGCGAGGTGGTCGGCGCCGTGGCGGCGGCCGTCGCGGATGAGGCTCGGGAGAGCGGGACCGCCGAAGCGGGGGCGGAAATGGGTTTCGGATCGACCGAGGAGATGCGGATCCTGCCGGGCAGATGAGCGCCGCCAGGAGCCGGTCGACTTCGGGGGCTATCGCTGTCACGGCGGTGCGGCGGTGAACGTCGCGGTCACGGGTGCGACGGGTCTGATCGGGCGACGGCTGGTGGCGGCGCTGTTGGAGCGCGGCGACCGCGTGGTCGTGCTGGCGCGCAAACCGAGCGCCGCCGGCTCGGCGCTCGGCGTGGAGGCAGCGCCCTGGGAGGCGGTCGCGGCGCCGGCGCCGGCCCAGGCACTGTCGCGGATCGACGCGGTCGTGCACCTCGCGGGAGAGCCGATCGCTCAGCGCTGGACGAAGGCGGTCAAGGAGCGCATCCGCGACAGCCGCGTGACCGGCACCGCGAACCTCGTCGCCGGGATCCGCGCCGCCTACCCGCGCCCGAAGGTGCTGATCTCGACCTCGGCCGCCGGCTACTACGGCGATCGCGGTTCGGAGGTGCTAGCTGAGACGGCGAAGCCGGGGCCCGCGGACGACTTCCTCGCCTCGGTGTGCCGAGCATGGGAGGCAGCCGCGGCGGAGGCCTCAGGAATTGGTCTACGGGTCGTGACGCTCCGAAACGGGGTCGTCCTCAGCAAGTCGGGAGGAGCGCTGGCGAAGCTGCTGCCACCGTTCAGGCTGGGCGCGGGCGGGCCCGTCGCCGGCGGGCGCCAGTACATGCCGTGGATTTCGGTCGACGATGTGATCGGCATCTACCTGCGTGCGCTCGACGACGAACGCTGGTCGGGCGCGATCAATTGCTGCGCACCGGCGGCGGTCCCGAACGAGGTGTTCTCGAAGAGCCTCGGGCGTGTCCTGCGCCGCCCGGCGTTCGTGCCTGTGCCCGAGTTCGCGATGCGGGCGCTGTTCGGGGAGATGGCGACGGTCGTGCTGGCAAGCCAGCGGATGGTGCCGGGCCGCGCGCTCGCCCTCGGCTACGAGTTCTCGTGGCCGGAGCTGGAGGGCGCGCTGGCGGCGGCGCTGGCTTCCTGAGCGGCCGAAGGGCTCCCGCCACGCGAGCGCTTCGGGATCGGCCCGTCGACCTTCCACTTCGACCCTGGCCTGGCCGGGAGCAGCAGCACGATCAGGAACCCAACCGCGGTGAGCAGCAGTCCGAACGCGAGCCCGACGCGCTCGCCGTATCCCTTTCGGTCCGACAGCCAGGAGCCGGCGGCCGCCGACAGCAGCCAGATGAACAGCAGGTACAGCCCTTTCGGTCCGATCGTTGTGGCGAGGACGACCATCGGTCAGGCTCCCAGGTACGCCCGCTGGACTTCGGGGTCGTCGCGCAGCTCCTCCGAGCTGTTGGCGAGCACGACACGCCCGGTCTCGAGCACGTAGCCGCGCTTGGATATTTCCAGCGCGTAGTTGGCGTTCTGCTCGACCAGCAGGATCGCGGTGCCGGCGCGGTTGATCTCCTGGATCGTTTCGTAGATGCGCTGCACGAGCACAGGCGCGATCCCCATCGAGGGCTCGTCGAGCATCAGCAGCTTCGGCCTGGCCATCAGGGCGCGGCCGATCGCGAGCATCTGCTGCTCGCCTCCGGACATCGTTCCGGCCTTCTGCTTCTCGCGCTCCTGCAGGCGCGGGAACAGCGTGAAGACGCGCTCGAGGTCCTGTTGGATCTCAGGACCGCGGCGCCGGTGGGCCCCGAGGTCGAGATTCTCGCGAACCGTCATGCGCGGGAAGCAGTGCCTCCCCTCCGGCGACAGCGCAATCCCGTAGGAGGGGATCTCGTGCGCCGGGATCCTGGTGATGTCCTGGCCGGCGAACTTCACGGTTCCGGATGTCGCGGGGGTGAGGCCGGAGATCGAGCGCAGCGTGGTCGACTTGCCGGCGCCGTTTGAGCCGATCAGCGTCACGACCTCGCCCTCTTCGACGGTCAAGGACACGCCCTTGAGCGCCTCGATCGTGCCGTAGTGCGTCCTCAGGTCGGTGACTTCGAGAATCGGCACTAGTCCTGCTTTCCCAGGTAGGCCTCGATCACCTGCGGATCGGCGCGCACCTCGGCGGGCGGTCCCTCGGCGATCTTCTCGCCGTGGTTGAGGACCGTGATGCGCTCCGAGACGTCCATCACGACCCTCATGTCGTGCTCGATCAGGAGGATCGTCAACTTGAGCTCGTCGCGCATCTTGCGCATGAAGCCGGTCAGCGAGGCGGACTCCTGCGGGTTCATGCCGGCGGTCGGCTCGTCGAGCAGCAGGAGCCTCGGGTCGCTCGCCAGTGCGCGGGCGATCTCGACCCTGCGCTGGTCCCCGTAGCTCAGCTGGGTGGAGAGCTGATCGAACGCGCTTGCGCGCAGGCCGACATACGCGAGCAACTCGCGCGCGCGGGTCCGCGTCTCGCGCTCCTCGCGCTTGACCCCTGGCCGCCGCACGATCGATCCGAACACCCCGCCGTGCATCCGGGCGTGGCGTCCGATCATCACGTTCTCGACAGCGCTCATCGCGCCGAACAGGCGAATGTTCTGGAATGTCCGCGCGACGCCCATCGCAGTGATCTGATCAGCGCGCGAGCGCGTGATCTCGCGGTCCTCGAACGCGATCCGCCCTGACGTGACCTTGTAGAGCCCGGTGAGCATGTTGAACAGCGTGGTCTTGCCGGCACCGTTGGGTCCGATCAGGGAGACGATCGAGCCCTTGGGGATCTCGAGCGTCACATCCGACACCGCGACGAGGCCGCCGAACTCCTTGGTGACCCGGTCCGCGCGCATGATCGCGGGAATCGGGTCCCCCCCACCGGAGGCGGGTGGCGCGGGTGCGGCTTCGGTACTCATGCCACGCTCCCCGGCACCTCGGCCAGCTGCGCATCCTCGGCTGCGATCTCGCCCGTGATCTCGAGGCGGCGCCTTCGCTCTGGGATTATCCCCTGCGGCCGCAGGATCATCATCAGCACGAGCAGGAATCCGTAGATGCCGAAGTTGATGTCGGTCAGGTTGAAGTTCAGTCCCAGCTTCGATGGCAGTGAGTTGAAGACATTCGGGATCAGGTAGTACTGCAGGTAGCCGAGCACCAGACCACCGGCGATCGCGCCCCAGATCGAGCCGATGCCGCCGATGATCACCATCGCGAGGATCAAAATCGAGAAGCCGAACGCGAACTGGTCGGCGTTGATGACCGTGTAGTAGGTGGCAAAGAACGCGCCGGCCATGCCGCCGATCGCGGCGCCGATCGCGTAGGCCAGCAGCTTCGTGCGGACCGCAGGGATGCCCATTGAGATGGCCGCGACCTCATCCTCGCGCAGGGCCACCCACGCGCGGCCGAGCCGCGAGTCGCGTAGACGCACGGTCACGAATATGACGAACAGCAGGATCCCGAGTATCAACCAGTAATACGGTCTCAGCGATAAGGCGCTGTCGAACTGCCCGACCCCCGGGAAGTAGGGCTGGTCCGGGGCGCTGATCCCGATCTTGCCGGCGGTCAGCGTCAGCCCTCCGCCAAGGTGAATGTCGGTGCCGTTGATCGCGACCGTGCCGATGATCTCGCCGAACGCCAGTGTCACGATCGCGATGTAGTCGCCGCGCAGGCGCAGCGTCGGCAGGCCGATCAGGATGCCCGCGACCGCACAGATCGCCGCCGCCGCGATCAGGATCAGGATGAAGTTGAGGTGGATCCCGATCTCATGGGTCGCGACGCCGTGCACGAGCACGTGGACGTGCGCCTTGAAGATGAAGGTCGAGCCCAGCCAGCCCATCGTGTAAGCGCCGATCGCGTAGAAGGCGACGTATCCGAGGTCGAGCAGGCCCGCGAAGCCGACGACAACGTTCAGCCCGACCGCCATCACCGCGTACGTCACCGCGATGATCGTCGCGTTGGTGAAGCCGCTGGTGGCCGCGAACAGCAGCGGGAGGATGATCGCGAAGATGATCAGCGCGATCGCGAGCGCGCGCGGAAACCACGGCGGGAGGCGCCGATTGATCGCCTCACGCCACTCTCTGAACTGAGCCACGAGCTCGCCGAACCCGGCATCGGGACTCGACTGGCGCGGCGGGGTCGTGACGCTGACCTCGACGTCCGGCTTCGCCTCGCGCTGCGGCTCGCTCACCGCGCCCTCCGGCTCCGCTTGGCCCTGCGTGGTGCGTCGTCGCTCAACCGGCCTCCCTGATCTCCTCGCCGAGCAGGCCGCGCGGGCGCAGCACCATGATCGCGACGAGATAGCCGAACACGACCGCCTCCGTCCACTCGCCACCGCTCATGCGATTGTCGGCAATCGATTGGATCACGCCGATGATCAGACCGCCGAGCACGGCGCCGCGCACGTTGCCGATGCCGCCCATCACCGCGGCGGTGAACGCGATCAGGCCGGCTTTGAAGCCCTGGAAGTACCAGACGTTCGTCTCGTACAGCGCGTAGATCAGGCCCGCCGCGCCCGCCAGCATCCCGCCCACCATGAACGTAAGCGAGATCGTGGAGTTGACGTTGATCCCCATCAGGCGGGCGGCCTCGGGATCCTGCGCGGTGGCGCGCATCGCCCGGCCGGCGCGCGTCGAGTTGATGAACCACCCAGCCGCGAGCACCAGTGGCACCATCGACCCGATCGCCAGGAGGTACCCGCGTGTGATCGGGACGCCGAAGATGTGGAACACGACCTGCTGGGTGTGGATCAGGTCCGGAACGCTCTGCGGAGAGCCGCCACGCCACAGCAGACCTACGTTCTGCAGGATGAACGAGAACCCGATCGCGGTGATCAGCGGCGCAAGCTTCGGCGCGTTGCGCAGCGGGCGATACCCGACCCGTTCGATCAGGACGTTCAGCGAGCCGCACACCGCCATCGAGATCAGCAGCACCAGGACCAGGCCGCCGATCAGCGCGATCGTGCCGGTGCCGAAGCCGATACCGACCACGCTGTAGAGACCGACGGCGGTGAACGAGCCGATCATGAAGACGTCGCCGTGGGCGAAGTTGATCAGCTCGATGATCCCGTACACCAGCGTGTAGCCGATCGCGATCAGCGCCCAGATCGATCCGTTCGAGATTCCCTCGGCGAAGTTGAACCCGAGCTGGGTCAGGTCGTGCCTGATGACCTGATGCCCGTGTACGAAGCCCGCCTGGTAGCCGACAGTCAGGTCATGGATGCCGTAGTAGATCGGCAGCGCAGCGAGCGCGAGAATCAGGCCCCAGCGACTCGTATAGCGGCGGATCGCCGCTATCGGGCTCGGCGTCGTCGCCGGCAGTTTGGAGGTGATCGACTGAGCTTCCACTGCTCAAGTGTGAAGTATGGGGAGAGCCGCGGATGCTCTTTCGATCCGGGCTCTCCCCATACAGCTTCCTACAAAACGACGATCAGGTGGTGCTCGGCGTCAGTGTCTTGAAGAACACCGGGCTGCCGTCCGGCCCGACCTTGTAGAGGCCGTAGGACTTCAGCGTTGTGTCGCCGTTCTTGTCGAACCCGTAGGTGCCGAGGACCGAGTTGCGAGCGGTGGTCGCAAACAGGGCCTTCAGGACGGCCGACTTGCTGTTGCCCTGGGCTCCGAGGTTCTTGATCGTATCCAGGCCAAGCGACATCGCCTCGTATCCGTAGATCGCGTACGGGTCGGGGCTACCGCTGCCGTACTTCGCCTTGTAGTCGGCCAGGAACTTCTTCCCGCCGGGATACGCCGGGAGGTCGAGCGTCGCGACCGTGCACTGGATCAGCGGATCGATCGCGGCCGGTACGCCGCCCTGCTTGGCGGCCGTGTAGGACCCGGTGCAGACGCCGTCTCCACCGAAGATCTTCGCGGTCGGAATCGCAGAGTGGACATCCTTGGTGAGCTGAACCGCGCCGTTGGACACGATGCCGGCGAAGAAGAAGCAGTCAGCACCCTGACCCTTGATCGTCGACGCGTACGAACGGAAGTTCGGCGACGTCGGGTCGATGCCGCTGTTGCTGACGACGTTGACGCCGTACTTGCTCTTCTCGAGATCGATCAGCGCCGCGAGACCTGAGCCGTAGGCCTCCTTGTCGTTGGCCACGGCCACCTTCGTGCAGCCGGCGTTCTTCATCGCCTCCAGGTCGGCCGCCGCCTGGATCGAGTCGCGCGGCACGATCCGCAGGTAAGTGCGGGTGCCGGTCGGGTAGTACTTCTGCGGCTCACCGGGCGCGCTGCCCGGCTCGTTGGTGGTCAGGCCGACATACGTGTTCGCGGGGCTGACCTGCGGGATCCCGGCCTGGTTGAGGATCGGGATCGAGATCTCACTGGCGCCCGAGTTGAACTCGCCGATGTAGTAGACCGCCTTCGGATCAGCCGCCACCTTGCGGCCGTTCGCCGCCGTCTGGCCGGGATCCCACTTCCCTGCCGCGGCGGTCGAGTCGTCCAGCGACTGATAGTTGACGGTCCACTGCCCGGCCTTGTTCTGCGCCTGCGAGAGCGCCAGCTTGATGCCGTTCACGAGCGGCCCGGTCTGAGCGCTCGAGGCACCCTGCAGCGGGAGGCTCGAGTAGATGTCGACCGTGTTCGAGCCGCCACTGCTGCTCGAACCGCTGCCACTGGCGCTGCTAGAGCTGCTACTGCTGCTTCCGCAGGCCGCGAGCGTCACCGCCGCTGCGACCAGCAGGAATCCACTGATGACGTATCTGCGTCCGTGCGAGACGCCCGCCATACCTCTACCGAGAAAACGCATGCTCCTCCTCTTGTGTCGATGCTGGGCTCTCGGACTGGCCCTCTAGCGGGGCAGCGTAGTGCCGGGCCCGGATCCCAGCAAGGCGGCGGCGGGGGCCTAACGGAACGTCAACCGCGTGGTTGGGCATTCGTAAAGGGGCTCGGACAGGCGCCCGCGGGCGTGGCACTCGGCGGGCGTGCCACTCGGCGGGCGTGGCGCGGCCTGGGCCGGCGCCGGGCGGGCGCTGACGACGTCAAGCCCGTCGTGACCCCGCTCGGCCGGCGAGCATGCCTTGACTGGCGAGCGGCCCGGCATTTTTGGCTGGGGAGGGGATCGCGTCCGCGTCGTTCGCGTCCAGCAGCAACCACAACGCTCGAAAGCGGCTCCGGGGGCTGGCGTTCTTACGCAATGTGGTGGCTGTGGCTCTGGCAACCGCAACCACATTGCTCGAAAGCGCTGGCCGGGGCGGTCGTTTTTGAGCGTTCTGGTTGTTCTGGCGCCGGCTGATCGCGGTTCGTCGTTGAGGCTGTCGTAACTCGGCTTGCGGGTGCTTCGCGCCCGCGGCCTGGAGTGCCGTGCGGCCCGGTATTTGGCAGGGAGGGGGTGGTTCGAGGCGCCGCGAACCCCCATCGTGCTCCAAAACGGACCACGCCCCCGAGGGTCTTGGCGCACGGTGGGTGCTATAGCCCCCGCGGTGCGCAAAAGCGCGGCGACGGCCGATCGTTTTGGAGCGGGATGGGGTCGTGAGGCGGCCGGCCCAGCGCCAGCCGACAGACCGGCCCCGCGCCAGCCGACACCCCCGCGCCTCACCCCTCGATCGACGTGACGAACACGAGCTCCCCGCCCACGATCCGGTAAACCCCGTATCGCCGCAGCGTCGTGTCGCCGTTGTGATCGATGCTGTAGGTCCCAAGCACGCTGCGACGGTCACGCGTCGCGAACAGCGCGGCCCTGACCTTCGAGCGCCGCGCCGCCTCGCGGCCGTGATCGGTGGCCCGGCTGATCGCGTTCAGCATCAGGCTCATCGCCTCGTAGCCGTAGATCGCGTAGGGCTCGAGCAGGCCGGCGCGGGCGCCATAGTCGGTGAAGAACGCGCGGCTAGCCGCGGGATAGGCCGATGGCCCGAGCGCCGCGACGGTGACCAGCACCCGCGAATCGAGATTCAGGGGTATCCCCCCCTCGCTCGGATCGGCGAACGTGCTTTCGGCAAGGCCGGCCGAGCCGAAGATCCGCGCGTGCGGCAGCGCCGCCGCCACCTGCTTGGTGAGCAGCACCGCCCCGGACTCCGTGAGCGCGCTGATGAACACGCAGTCCGCGCCGGTCTGCGCGACGCTCGTGGCGAGCGACGTGTAGTCGGTGGCGCGTGTCGGAAACGACTGCACGTTGACGACGCGCAAACCCATCGCCTGCGCTGCGACCGCGAAGCTGGTCGCCATGTCGGATCCGTCGAACTCGCCGTCGTCGAGGACGTACGTGCGCTTGCAGCCGAGGCTCTTCTGGAGCTTGACCTGCGCCGTTGCCTGAACTGAGTCGTTGGCGACGACCCGCGCGAACGTCCGGATGCCCGTCGGGTAGTACTTCTGGGGCTCTCCCGGCGCCGATCCCGCGTCCGCGGTGGTCAGTCCGACGGCAGTGCTCGACGGGCTGATCTGAGGGATTCCGGCCCGATTCAGGAGCGGGATCGAGACCGCGCTTGCCCCCGAGTTGAGCTCGCCGATGTAGCCGATGGCGGTGTTGTCGAGGACCGCCGTGCGCGCGTTGAGCGTGGTCTGGCCCGGGTCCCAGGCATCGCCTGCAACGGTCGAGTCGTCGAGCGTCTTGAGCACGATCCGGTACTTGCCGATCCGGCCGCCGGCCTCGGCGAGCGCGAGCTTTTCGCCGCTGACCACGGCCGCAGAGCTGACCCACGACGCGCCGTGCAGCGGTGCGCTCGAGTAGATCGTCAGTGTTCTGCCCGGGATCCGGTCGCCGGCGGTGTCCTTGCCGCCGCAACCAGCGAGCCCGACCAGCGCCGCGAACATCACGGCAACCGCTGGTAGGACTCTGGACCTCAACCGGTGATTTGTACGAACGTGAACGGCACGAAGTTGCCTCCGGTGAAACGACTGAACACGTAGGGTGCCAGGCTCGTGTCGCCGTTGGCATTGATCGAATATGTCCCTAACACTGAGTCGCGGTTCCGGATCCCGAAGAAGTCGTGCAGTACGGTCGTTCGGTTGTTGGCAGCGCCGCCGGCCTCGCGCAGCACCGAGAGCACCGAGGCCATCGCCTCGTAGCCGAAGATCGCCTGCGTCGCGGGCACGTGGCCATAGGAGGCGGTGAAGTCGGCGACGAACTTCTTGCCGCTGGTGTTCAGGTCGCCGGGCCGGAATCCGGGCGATGAGACGTACAGGTGCAGCTTCGCGGGCCCGACGGAAGCGGTGAATGCGCTCGTGTCCAGGGCCGAAGGCGCGAACAGCTTCACGTTCGCGTTCGCCTGCGCAGCGTTGGCGAATACACGCGCGGCCGAGCTCGCGGACGTGGCCCCGTCGAACACCGCATCGGCGCCGCTCTGGCTCGAGCTGACGGTGATCGCGGAGCCCGCGGCGGTCCTCACGGCCTGCGCGATCGCCTTCCCATACGGCGAGCCGTCATCGGTCACGTACAGATTCTTGACCCCGAGCGTCTGCATCTCCTGCACCTGGGCCTTGGCCTCGAGCGAGGTGTTCGGGACGACCCGCGCGAAGGTCCGGCCGTAGGTCTTCTGGGACTCGTAGTAGTCGTCGGGGGCCCCGGGGACGGCTGAGGTCTTGACCGTGAGCTCGAGCGCGGTATCGGTCGGGCTCACCTGCAGCACGTCCTGCGCGTTGAGGATGCCCATCGAATCGGCCGATGTCCCGGGATCGACTTCGCCGAGGTATGCGATCGTGGTCTTGTCTGAGATCGCGGTGCGCGCGTTATCGGAGATCTCGGCGCCGTGCAGTGCACGGAACTGGACGGTGAACTTGCCTACGGTGCTGCCGGACTGCTTGAGAGCGAGCTGCTCGGCGTCGAACACGTCCTGCGCGAGCTGCGTGCCGGCGATCGCGGCCGGCGCACTCGCGTAGATCGTCAGCTTGCTGCCGCTGACGGTGACCGTCCCGCTACTCGCCGCCTGGCAGCCTCCCAGCACAGCGGCGAGCGCCACGCATGCGCACCCAGCCATCGCCCGGCTCCTTGCGAGCAATCCGCTACGCATCGAATCCGGCGTTTATTCCTGCCGACCGGGCAGGAACGGGAGCAGATTGCGGACGCCGATCGCGATCAGGACGATCGCAGCCGCGATCAGGATGCCGTCGAACCCGCTGGCGATGTTCAGTGCCCAGAGAACGAGCCATAAGCACAGCCCGGCGGTGGCGGCGATGATCAGGCCCATGGCACCGGGATGCTAACCGAGTGGGCGCTCGAGCAGCGCGCCGGAGAACTCTTCGACGAGCGCCCGCACGGTCGCCGCGGGATCCTCCGCCTCTCGCGCCGCGCGCACCAGACGGGTCCCAACGATCACGCCGTCCGCGCCGGCGTCGGCCGCGGCGCGCGCCTGGGCCGGCGTCCCGATTCCGAACCCGACGGCGACCGGCACGGTCGTGTGGGCCTTCACGCGGGCGACCAGCCCCGCGAGCGCCCCGTCGAGCGCCATGCGCTCACCCGTCGTCCCGGTGACCGAGACGGTGTAGACGAACCCGCGCGCCTGCGAGCCGATCCGCGCGAGCCGGTCGTCGGGGGTGGTCGGCGCGACCAGCGGCACCAGCGCCAGTCCGCTCGCGTCGCACACCTCGATCACCGAAGCCGCCTCCTCGAGCGGCAGGTCTGGGACGATCAGGCCGCTCACCCCCGCTTGCACGAGCGCGTCGGCGAACCGCTCGAGCCCGCGCGCGATGATCACGTTGGCGTAGCACATCGCCACGACCGGCAAGCGCTCCGAAATCGCGCGGCCGACCTCGAGCACCGCGGCGAGATTGGCCCCGGCGCCCAGCGCGTCGGTGGCCGCGGCGTGGATCACCGGCCCGTCGGCAAGCGGATCTGAGAACGGGACGCCGAGCTCGACCAGGTCCGCGCCGCCATCCGCGTAGGCCAGACCGACCTGCCGCGAGGTCTCGAGATCCGGGAAGCCGCCCATCAGGTAGGGCATCACCGCGGCACGCCGCCCGTTGGCGTGCGCGGAGGCGAACGCCTCTGCGATCCGCTCGATCCCGCTCATCGGCCGGACAGCAGCGCGAGCGCCTCGGCCAAGTCCTTCTCGCCACGCCCGGAGAGGCAAACCACATCGAGCTCGCTCGGCCCGTTCGCGACCGCCCACGCGATCGCGTGCGAGCTCTCGAGCGCGGGGATGATCCCCTCGAGTCGCGAGGTGAGGGCGAATGCGTCGAGCGCCTCGCGGTCGGTGACCGCGACGTATGTCGCCCGGCCGGAGTCGCGCAGCCACGCATGCTCGGGGCCGGTTCCGGGGTAGTCGAGGCCCGCGGAGATCGAATGCGCCTCGAGGATCTGGCCGTCCTCGTCCTGCATGATCGCCGAGTACGATCCGTGCAGCACGCCCGGCAGTCCGGCGACGGTCAACGGCGCGCCGTGCCGGCCGCTCGCCAGCCCCTCGCCCGCCGCCTCGACCCCGATCAGCTGCACCTGCTCGTCGCCGACGAACGGGACGAACATGCCGATCGAGTTCGAGCCGCCGCCGACGCAGGCGATCACGCGTTCGGGCAGGCGGCCGGTCCGCTCGAGGATCTGCGCCCGCGCCTCGTCGCCGATCACCCGCTGCAGGTCGCGCACGAGTGCCGGGAACGGGGCAGGGCCGACACAGGAGCCGATGATGTAGTGGGTGGTTTCGACGTTCGTGACCCAGTCACGGATCGCTGCCGAAACGGCTTCCTTCAATGTCCTGGCTCCCGCCTCGACCGGCTGCACGGTCGCTCCGAGCAGCCGCATCCGCTCGACGTTCGGGGCCTGCCGGCGCATGTCCTCGGTGCCCATGTGCACGACGCACTGGAGATCGAGCAGCGCGCACGCGGTGGCCGCGGCGACGCCGTGCTGACCGGCGCCGGTCTCGGCGATGATGCGGCGCTTGCCCATCCGCTTGGCGAGCAGCGCCTGTCCGATCGCGTTGTTGATCTTGTGGGCGCCGGTGTGGTTGAGGTCCTCGCGCTTGAGCCAGATGTCGTGGCCGGCGGCCTCGCTCAGCCGCGCCGCGCGGTAAAGCGGCGAGGGCCGGCCGACGTAGTCGCGCAGCAGCGTGTCGAGCTCGCCACGGTAGCCGGGGTCCTCGCGCGCCTCGATCCAGGCGCGCTCGAGCTCGTCGAGCGCCGGCATCAGCGTCTCGGGCACGTACTGGCCGCCGTAGGGGCCGAAGCGGTGTTCGACGGTGGCGCTCATCGCATTGGCTTTCGGTGGCCGCCGAATCCGCCCCCGGCGGATTCGGCCAAGGGAATCGGCCCCGCCGATTCCCCAGCCACAGCTGCAACGAACGCTGTCAGTTTTTCGGCGTCCTTGACACCTGGGGCGCGCTCCACGCCGCTGGCGACGTCGACCGCGTACGGCCTGACGACCTCGATCGCGTCGGCCACGTTGTCCGGGTTCAGGCCGCCAGAGAGGATCAGCGGCGGACCCTTGTGCGCCCGCGCCAGCTCCCACGAGAACGTCTCCCCCGTGCCCCCGGGCAGCCCCGCCACGTGGCTGTCGAGCAGGTGGTAGTCGGTGTGAAATGGCGCGGTCGCCTGGATGTCGGCCCGGCTGCGGACGCGCATCGCCTTGATCACCTTGCAGCCTGTCCGCCGCCCCGCCTCGGCGCAAAACGACGGTCCCTCGTCGCCGTGAAGCTGGATCATCGTCAGCCCGACCGCCTCGGCGGTTCCCGCGATGTGCTCGAGCGTGGCGTTGACGAACACGCCGACGACCTCGACCCTGCGCTTCAGCGCTGCCCCGATCTCGCTCGCCGTCTCGGGTTCGCAGCGCCGCGGCGAGTGGGGCCAGAAGATCAGGCCGATCGCCCAGGCGCCGGCCGAGACGCCGCGCTCGGCATCGCGCAGCGAGGTGACGCCGCAGAACTTGATCTTCGGGGCCATGTCCACATCGTACGGAGGATTGGGTGCCCGCCCGCCCCCCGCCCCCGCCCGCCCCCCGCCCTATCCCGAGTTCGGGCGGCTGCCCAGCATCACACGCAGCGTTTGGATCTGGGCGCCTCGCTTGACGATGAGCTTCACGGTCTGGCCGGGCTGGTGCGCCTCGACGATGCCCTGGAGCGCATCCATCGAGGACACCTTGCGGCCGGCGATCGCCTCGATCTGATCTCCGCCCTTCAGCCCAGAGTTGGCCGCTGGGCCGCCGGATACGACCTCCTGCACGACGACGCCATGCCGGGCGCCCGCGGGCTGGCCGCTGACCCCGAGCCACGCGATCGCGACGGGGCCGCCCCGCTCGAGCCGCGGCAGCAGGTCCTTGGTGGTGTTGATCGGGACCGCGAACGCGATGCCGACCGCGCCGGTACCCGAGTCGCCGGTCTCGATCTGCGAGTTGATGCCGATCACGCGGCCGAATGCGTCGAGCAGCGGCCCGCCCGAGTTGCCCGGATTGATCGGCGTGTCGGTCTGGATCACGTTGTCGATCGCAAACCCGTTCGGGGCCTGGATCTGGCGCTGCAGCGCCGACACGAGGCCGCTCGTGAGCGTGCGGTCGAGCCCGAAGGGGTTGCCGATCGCAAGCGTCGGATCGCCCACGCGGACCGTGCTCGAGTCGCCGAGAGCGAGCGGCGTCACGGGAGGGACGCCGCTCATGTCGACCTTCAGCAGCGCGAGGTCGTTGCTTGCGTCCTGGCCGACGACCGTCGCCCGGCGGGTGACGTTGTCCTCGAACTGGACGGTGACGCCGGTTCGCCGGTCGGCGCCCTCGATCACGTGATAGTTCGTGAGCAGGTAGCCGCGACGATCGACGAGGAAGCCGGAGCCGGTCGAGATCGAGCTCTGCTGCTGCGGGAAGAGGTCGAACGGGTCCTGGATCTGCTGGATGATCTGGGCACGCACGAACACCACACCGGGCGCGTCGCGGACGTAGATGTCATGCGCGGTCAGCCCGGCGAGGCCGCTGGAGGTCGGTTGCGCCGCGATCGGCGCCTCCTCGATGATCGTGCGCGTCGAGCGCTTGCCGGTGACGCCGAGCGCCAGAAAGGTGCCCGCGACCACGAGGCCGCCGAGCAAGGCGGACACGATGGGTGAGCGGAGCAGTTTCACCGACACGAGTGTGTCGGAAGCGGTGAATTGCAGCTAAAGCCCGGTGAGGGCCCGGCACGCGAGCTCGATATCGGGTGAGCGCATCAGCGCTTCGCCGATCAGCACCGCGTCCACGCCGATGGCCTGCAGGCCCTCCAGCTGCTCGCGGCTGCTGAAGCCCGACTCGGCGACGACGATCGTGTTCGGCGGGACTCGCTCGCGCAACTCGAACGTCGTGCGCGTGTCAACCTGCAGCGTGGTCAGATCGCGGTTGTTGATGCCGATCACGTGGGCGCCGATCGCTGCCGCCCGTTCGAGCTCGCGCGCATCGTGCACCTCGACGAGCGCATCGAGGCCGAGTGAGAGCGCCCGCTCATGCAGCGCACCGAGCTCCGAGTCGTCGAGCGCGGCGACGATCAGCAGGACGGCGTCGGCGCCGGCGGCGAGCGCCTCCTCGAGCTGAAAGCTGTCGACGATGAAGTCCTTGCGCAGCAGGGGCAGCGAGGAAGCGGCGCGCGCGGCGCGCAGATCGTCGAGCGAGCCACCGAAGCTCGGCCCCTCGGTGAGGATCGACAGCGCACGGGCGCCGCCGCGCTGATAGGCGCGGACGACGTCCTCGAGCTCGAGGTCAGCTCGGATCGTGCCGGCGGACGGCGAGCGGCGCTTGTGCTCGGCGATCACGCACAGGCCTGGTTTGGCTAGCGCGTCCGCAAACGAGCGCGCCTCGCCACGCGGGATCGCCACCGTCACGCCTCCGTTGGCCTTGCGCCGGGCGACCTCGTCGCGCGTCAGCTCGACGATCCGCTCGAGCGCGTTCATGACGGCGCCAGCTCCGCGCTGCGCTCCACGAACCGCTTGAGCGCCTCAGCGGCCGCGCCGGTGTCGACCGACCGCTCGGCAGCACGAACGCCCTCCTCGAGGGACGGTGCGCCGTTGCCGGCGTAGATCGCGGCGCCCGCGTTCAGCACCGCGAGGTCGCGGGCGACGCCGTGCTCGCCGCTGAAGATCTGTCTTGTCGTGTGCGCGTTCTGCTGCGGGTCACCGCCGGGGACGGAGTCGGCCGGCGCCCGTTCCAGGCCAAGCTCTTCGGGCGTAACCGTGTACGGCTCGAGCTTTCCGTCACGCACCTCGACGACCGTCGTCGGCGCCGAGATGCTGAGCTCGTCGACGCCGTCCTCGCCGGAGACGAGCAGCGCGTGCTCGGTTCCCAGCAGCGCGAGCGCCCCGGCCATCGTCTCGAGGTACGCGGCGTCGGAGACGCCGATCAGCTGCCGCGTGGCCCCGGCGGGGTTGGTCAGCGGGCCGAGGAAGTTGAAGATCGTGCGGACCGCAAGCTGGCGACGGACCGGCATCACGTAGCGCGTTGCCTGGTGGTGGGCGGGAGCGAACATGAACCCGAACCCGACGTCCTTGATGCAGCTGGCGACGGCCTTCGGCTGGAGGTCGATACGTGCGCCGAGCGCCTCGAGCACGTCGGCCGATCCCGACAGCCCGGTGGCCGAGCGGTTGCCGTGCTTGGCGACGATGCAGCCGGCCCCGGCCGCGATCAGCGCGGCCGTCGTCGAGACGTTGAACGTCCGCCGGCCGCCACCGGTGCCGGCCGT
The DNA here is from genome assembly GCA_963796525.1 of uncultured Solirubrobacterales bacterium. Taxonomy (GTDB): domain Bacteria; phylum Actinomycetota; class Thermoleophilia; order Solirubrobacterales; family Solirubrobacteraceae; genus Palsa-465. The sequence goes on along the minus strand of CAWCMD010000019.1, from coordinate 123,441 downwards.
GTCGAGCAGGTCGTCGCGACCGACATCGACGCGCGCCGCGAGCGAGCGCATCGCGCGCGCCAGGCCGGCCAGCTCCTGCACCGTCTCGCCCTTCGTCCGCAGCGCGATCAGGAACCCCGCGATCTGGATCTCGGTGGCGTTGCCCGCCATGACCTCCGAGAGCACGTCCTCGGTCTGCTCGAGGCTGAGGTCAGCTCCGTTGGCGAGCGCGTCGATCGAGCGCGTCAGCAGGTCCGGCTGGTCGTTCATCGGGCCCGGTTTAGGAAGTTCTCCAGGAGCTCTCGGCCCTGCTCGGTGAGCACCGACTCGGGGTGGAACTGCACACCCTCGGCGGGCAGCTCGGTGTGGCGGACCGCCATCACGACCTCGCCGCCGACCGCGCTGCGCTCGAGCGCCTCCGGCAGCTCCGGGTCGGCCACGAGCGAGTGGTAGCGGCCGACCTCGAGCGGCTCGCGCAGCCCGTGGAAGATCGTGCGGCCGTCGTGCTCGATCTTCGTCGTCTTGCCGTGGATCGGCGCGTGCTGGATCACCTTGCCTCCCCACGCCTGCACGAGCGCCTGGTGGCCGAGGCACACCCCGAGTGTCGGGACATGAGCCTCGGGGAAGCGGCGGACGGCCTCGAGTGAGATCCCCGCCTCGTTCGGCGTGCACGGCCCCGGTGAGACGATCACGCGGTCATAGCCGCGGATCAGCAGTTCGTCGACCGTCGCGTGATCGTTGCGGACGACCTCGATCTCGGCGGTCGGGTTGTGCGGGGGCGGGCACTCAATCTCACCGAGGTATTGAACGAGGTTGTAGGTGAAGCTGTCGTAGTTGTCGATGACGAGAACCCTCATGGCCACTCCGGCTGCCCCACCGCGAGCTCGATCGCCTGCATGACCGCACGCGACTTTGCGACCGACTCGCGGTACTCGTAGTCGGGCTTGGCATCGGCGACCGTGCCGCCGCCGGCCTGCATGTGAGCGACGCCGTCCTTGATCACGACCGTGCGGATGTGGATGCAGGTGTCGAGGTCGCCCGTGTAGCTGACGTAGCCGATCGCGCCGCCGTAGCCGCCGCGCTTGACCGGCTCGAGCTCGTCGATGATCTGCATCGCGCGGACCTTCGGCGCGCCCGACAGCGTGCCGGCGGGCAACGTCGCGCGCAGGGCCTCGAGCGCACCGACCCCCTCCCGCAGCGTGCCGGTGACGCTCGAGACGATATGCATCACGTGGCTGTAGTTCTCAACCGCCATGAAGTCCTCGACCTTCACCGTGCCGTACTCGCACACCCGGCCGAGATCGTTGCGCCCGAGGTCGACGAGCATCACGTGCTCGGCGCGCTCCTTGGGGTCGGCGAGCAGGTCCTCGGCCATCCGGCGGTCCTCCTCTGCGTTGGCGCCCCGCGGCCGGGTGCCCGCGATCGGTCGCGTCGAGACGTGGCGGCCGCTGACGGTGATCAGCGGCTCGGGACTGGCGCCGGCGATCTCGAAGTCGCCGAAGTCGAGGAAGTACATGTACGGGCTGGGGTTGACGGCTCGCAGCCCCCGATAGACCGAGAACGCCTCGATCGGCACCGGCGCCGACCAGCGCTGCGAGGGCACCACCTGGTAGGCGTCTCCTGCGTAGATGTACTCGATGATCCGCGAGACCATCGCCTCGAATTGCTCGCGCGGCATGTTGGCGGTGAACTCGGGAGCCTTGCGATCGCGCTGCGGCGGCTTGCTCGGCCGCGGCACCGGTCCCTGCAGCTTCCAGCGGATCTCGGCGATCGTTTCGGCCGCCTTGGCGTATGAGGCTTCGATGTCCTCGTCGGTGTAAACGTTGGCGAGCACCGTCACGGTGTGCTTGAGATGGTCGAACACGACGAGCGCGTCGGTGAGCATCAGCGCCAGGTCCGGGACTCCGATCGTGTCGGGGTTGGGATCGCCCAGCGGCTCGACCGTCCGCACGAGGTCGTAGGCGAACACCCCCACCGCGCCGCCGGCGAACGGCGGCAGGTCCTCGATCGGGGCCGCGTTGAACTGTCCAAGCTCGGCCTTGGCGAGCTCGTAGGGATCGCCCGGGTCGCCGAGCGACCAGCGCAAGACCTTGCGCGGGCGGTACCCGATGAACGAGTAGCGGCCCACCCGGCCCTGGTCGGCGGACTCGAGCAGAAAGCAGGGTCGTCCTTCATCGCGCAGCTTGAGGAACGCGGAGACGGGCGTCTGGCAGTCGTCGATGAACGTCTCGCGGACCGGCACGAGGTTGTGGTCGCGGGCCAGCTCACGGGCCTCGTCCAGCGGGGGCGTCAGCCCGGCTGCAGTCTCAGCGCCCGCGACGGCCATCCAGCACCCGCTCGGCGTCGGCGAAGCTCAGGCCGCGGGCCTTCAGCAGCACGGCGAGGTGGTAGAGCACGTCGGCCGCTTCCTCGGCGACGCGCTCGTCTGACTCCTCGCGGGCTGCGCGCGCGACCTCTTCGGCCTCCTCCTGGACCTTCGCCCCAGGCTTGCTCGGATCTCTGAGGAGGGTCGCCGTGTAGGAGTTCTCCGGCATCGTCGCCGCGCGCTCGGCGATCGTCCGCTCCAGCCCCGGCAGCACCTCGTAAGGCACACCGGGCTCGAGCTCGCCGCGGTAGAAGCACGTCCGGTTGCCGGTGTGGCAGGCTGGCCCCGACGGCTCCACCAGCGCCAGCAGCGCGTCGCCGTCACAGTCGTAGCGGATCGCCTTGACGAACAGCTTGTTGCCGGACGTGGCGCCCTTGTGCCACAGCTCCTGCCGCGAGCGGCTGTAGAAGTGCACCTCGCCCGTCTCGCGCGTCAGCCGGAGCGACTCCGCGTTCATGTAGGCGAGCGTCAGGACCTCGCCCGTGCGCGAGTCCTGCACGATGCACGGGACGAGCCCGCGCTCATCGAAGGCGACCTCTGCGTCGTCCATGAGTGGCGATTGTAGGTTTCCGGCTATCTGCGGGGCGAGGAGGCGAGCCTTGCGAACCCGGCCGCCGCCGCCAGGTTGAACGCCCCGGCCAGCCACAGCCCGACCTTCGCCCCCGGCCGCGAGACCGCCGGCGAGGCGGACCACACGACGTCGGTCGCGATCTCGGTGCCCCGCAGCCACGCCAGCGCCCACCAGTCCTGCGGCCGGTCGCGCGTCGCCGCGACCGCATGCGCGGCCGCGAATGTCAACCAGATCGGCCCGCAGCGGCGGAACAGGTGCCTGGCGTCCTCGGACGGCTCCTCGTGGCCGAGGAGCTTCAGCGTCGCGTCCGGCGCCAGCAGCGCGCCGGAGCCCAGCGCGAGGTCGAACGCGACCATGCCGCGATTGAGCCGGCGGAGGGTCAGGGCGAGGTCTGCCATTGCCGGCCCGGACTATATGGGCTGGCGGCTCACCTGCGCAGCAGCGCCTCGAACTCCGGCTCCCCGCGGAGCGAGTCGAAGTCCGCGTCGCCGGCGGCCCATTCGCGAGCGCGGGCGGTGAGCGCGATCGCCGCCCGCAGCGCGGCGATCGCGCCCGCCACGTCTCCCTCCCGTGCCCGCAGGCACGCGAGGTTGTACGGCAATGACGGGCTGTCGGGGAACCGCGCGATCCCCTCCTCGAACACGGCCACCCCTTCCGGACCACCCTTCGCCAGGCCGAAGAAGCTGTACTCCCACGGCGAGACCGTGAACGACTCGCCGGGCCGGCCGCCGATCGCGAGCACCGTGGTTGCGAGCTCGGCAGCCACCGCCCCCCGGCGCACGTCCGGCTCGGCGATGAACACGAACGTCCCGGCCGGCGCGTCGAGCTCGTCGCCGTCGACGGTGAACGTCGCGCGACCGGTCAGCACGATGTACAGCTCCTGGTGGCGGCCGGGGCCGCCTCCGCCGGTCTCGTCGTGCTCCTCGATCACGCGATCGCCCGCCCGGTCTGCTGTGTACGCGTTGATCCCGAACGCCTCGATCCCGAAGTGGTGGCGGACCGGCCGCCATACGCCGGGCTGGCCGAACGCGTCGAGCCGCTCGAGCTCGTCGACGTGCGCGATCGAATAGCGACGGGCGCTCATTCGATCCCGAGGCGGTCGAGGAAGCGTTCGTCGCCGCGCCAGTGACGGCGGACGCGCACGGAGAGCTCGAGGTGCACGTGCAACCCGAGCTCGCGCTCGATCGCGCGCCGCGCGGCGGTCCCGATCGACTTGATCATCTTGCCGCCCGCGCCGATCAGGATCCCCTTCTGGGAGTCGGTCTCGACCAGCACCAGGGCCTCGATGCGCATGAGGTCGTGGCGCGCCTGTTCGATCGCCTCGATTTCGACCTCGACCGCGTGCGGAACCTCCTCGCGCGTGCGGGCCAGCACCTGCTCGCGCACGAGCTCGGCGAGCAGCACCGATTCGGGGAGGTCGGAGTGTTGCTCGCGCTCGAAGTAGAACGGCCCGGGCGGCAGCAGCGAGACGAGCTGGTCGACCAGCGGACGCACGCCCGAGCCGGTGCGCGCGGAGACCGGGAAGACCTCGTCTGCGACGCCCAGATCCGCCGCGTCCTGGAGCGCCGCGGCGATCTTGGGCCGCTGCACGCGGTCGATCTTGTTGACTGCGATCACGACGGGGACGGGCGCCCGTTCCAGCAACCCAGCGATGAACCGGTCCCCGGGGCCAACGCCCTGCTCGGCGTTGACGAGGAACAGGCACGCGTCGGCATCGGCCAGCTCGCGCTCGACGCGGCGCTGCATCCGCTCGGTGAGCGCGTCGCGCGGACGCTGCACCCCGGGGAGGTCGACGAGTACGAGCTGCCAGCCGGGCCCGGTGGCGACGCCGCGGATCGCTCTGCGCGTGGTCTGCGGCTTGTCGGAGACGATCGCCACCTTGGCGCCGACGATCGCGTTGGCGAGCGTCGACTTGCCGACGTTGGGACGCCCCGCGACCGCAATGAAGCCCGACCGGGTCTCCGTTGGCGTCATGTCGCTACTGCCGCGAGTTCCGCGTCAGCGGAACTCGCAGTGCAATCGGCGCAAGCCGATTGCACCTCATCGCACCCACCGCATCAGCTCGGCCTGGAGCGCCAGCATCTCGCCCTCGTCCGTCTCGTGGTCCATGCCGCTCAGGTGAAGCGCGCCGTGGATCACAGCCTCGCGCAGGTCGTCGGTGTGGGCGGGGCAGATGACGACGTCGCCGAGCTCGCGCGGGCCGGGAGCGGGACCATCCTCGTCGACCCCGAACGACAGCACGTCGGTCGGCGCGTCGATCGCTCGGAACTCCCGGTTCAGCTCGCGGATTCTCTCTTCGTCCACGAACTCGACGGCGGCATGGCCGTCGTCGATCCCGGCCGAGGAGAACGCCAGCGTGCACAGCTCCTGGACTTCGGCCGCAGTCGGCCCATCTGAGGCCATCAGGCCGAGCCCGATCACCTCGACGTCGAGCACGTCAAGCCCGCTTGCGCGGCCAGAGCTCAGGCGCCAGCCGTTGTGCGTGCTCGTTGTAGGCCGCGACGATGTTACGTACGAGCTTGTGGCGGACGACGTCCTCATCGCTGAAGCGCACGAACTCGATGCCTTCAACCTGGTCCAGGATGTCCGCGACGACGACAAGCCCAGAGTCCTGTTCGCGAGGGAGATCGATCTGGGTGATGTCCCCGGTCACGACCATCTTGGAGTTGAACCCGAGCCGCGTCAGGAACATCTTCATCTGCTCGGGGCTCGTGTTCTGAGCCTCGTCGAGGATGATGAACGAGTCATTCAGGGTCCGGCCGCGCATGAACGCCAGTGGCGCCACCTCGATCACGCCGCGCTCCAGATGCTGCGTGACGCGCTCAGGCTCGAGCATGTCGTGGAGGGCGTCGAACAGCGGTCGCAGGTAGGGATCGACCTTGGCCATCAGGTCGCCGGGGAGAAAGCCGAGCCGCTCGCCGGCCTCGACCGCAGGGCGGGTGAGGATGATGCGGTTGACCTCGCGGCGGCTGAGCGCTGCCGCCGCCAGCGCAACCGCGAGGAACGTCTTCCCCGTTCCCGCTGGCCCGATCCCGAACGTGATCGTGTTGTTGCGAATCGAGTCGACGTACCGCTTCTGGTTGATGGTCTTCGGCGCGACCTTCGTCGCTCGGTGCCGCCACACGACGTCCTCGAGGATCCGCGCCGGCGATTCGTGGGCGTCGAGCGCGCGGGTCACTGCTTCGATCGTCCCCGGCGCGATCTCGTGCCCCTGGGCGATGAGCTCCGAGAGCTCGCGGACGACGGCGCTCGCGGCGTCGACCGCTTCGGCCTCACCCTCGAGCGTCAGCACGTTGCCACGCAGGAACACGTCGCAGTCCAGATGGCCCTCGAGCGTGCGCAGCACGGCGTCCTCGCTGCCCGCTAGCTCCGCGGCGACAACGTTCTCGAGCTCGATCTGCTTGCGCACTATGCGCTCAGTGCCTCCCGCACGCGCGCCGAAGCGCGCTTTCCGTCGACCCGACCGCCGGCCTTCTCCATCACAGCTTTCATTACCCGCCCCATGTCCTTCGGCTCACTCGCGCCGGTCTCCGCGATCGCCGTCGAGACGATCGTCTCCAGCTCGGCGTCGTCGAGCTCGGCCGGCAGGTAGCCCTCGATCAGCTCGGCCTCCGACTCCTCGCTCTCCGCCAGCTCGGGCCGGCCGCCATCGCGAAACTGGGTCGCTGCCTCGAGCCGGCGCTTGCGCTCACGGCGGAGCACGGCAAGCTCGTCGTCACCGCCCTCCTTGGCGGCCTTCTGCAGCTCGGACAGCACCAACCGCAGAGCGCCCACGCGCTCCTTCTCGCCGGCTTTCATCGCGCTCGTCATATCGGCGCGCACCTGCTCGAGGACGCTCACATCAGTCAGGATAGCCCTCGGCTCGGCGCGGGCAAGCGCGTGGCTTCAGCGTTCTTTCCATGGCCTGTGGTAGCGGACTGCCTCGGATTTGGCTCGGGAGGGGGTGGCGAGCGTGCGGATAACGTGACACTCAACCGCTTCAAGGTGACGAGATGCACGAAGACGGCGTCGGACGCCGTGAAGGTGACATTCACTCGCCGCCGCCCGTCGAGTGTCACGTTGACGGCCGCTAAAGCCGCCCGAACCGCACCCTTCCCCAGCAAACGGCTACGACCGGTCCAGCCCACCTAACCGGCACGCGATCCCGTCCGCCTGCTGCTCCTCGCACACGACGTCGATGACCTCCCCCCGGGTAGCAACGCCGGCGGGCAGGTAGCAGCGCGTGTAATCGGCCGTGTACCCCGAGCACTGGGTGTCGGCGACCTTGTCGACCAGCACATGCTCTCTTCTGCCGAGCTTGGCCGCGCGCCACAGACGCGAGCGGGCCTCGGACAGCCCCCGCATCGCCTGCGAACGCCGCTTCTTCTCGGCCGGCGGGACGCGGTCGCCGAGCGACGCGGCGACCGTTCCGGGCCGCGGCGAGTAGGAGAACGTGTGGACGCGGGTGAGCCCGGCATCGGTGACGGCCTGCAACGTTCGCTCGAACGCGAGCTCATCCTCGAGCGGGAAGCCGACGATCACGTCGGTGGTGACGTTGACGTGAGGCACGGCCTCGCGTAGAGCGTCCACGTGCCGCAGATACTCAGCCGAGGAGTAATGGCGTCCCATCGCGGCGAGCACCGCGTCATCGCCGGACTGCATCGGGACGTGCACGTGCGGGCAGATCCTCGGCTCGCCGGCGAGCGCCTCCAGCAGCGAGTCCTTGACATGGATCACCTCGACACTCGACAGCCGAACCCGCTCGACGCCCGGCACGCGAGCGACCTCGACCATCAGCTCGCCGAGTTCGAGCCCGCGCTCAGGGTCGCGGTAGTCCCCGACGCTGATGCCGGTCATCACCATCTCCGGCTGGCCCTGCTCGACGCGCCGGGCAACCTCGTCGAGGACCGCGCTGGCGGGGCGGGAGCGAGCGCTGCCGCGAACGCTAGGGATGATGCAGTAGGCGCAGTGGCAATCGCAGCCGTCCTGGACCTTGACGAAGCCGCGCGTTCGGTCCGGCGCCGTCCGGCGGGCGAGCACGTCGTGCTCGAGGTCGACGCAGGCGCCGAGACCCGCCGCCATCGCCGCCGCCACGTCGTCGGCGGTGCCGCGGAACGGGCTCACTCGCGCGTCGATCGCCGCGAACCTGCTCGCATCGAGGTTGACGGCGCAGCCGCCGACATACACGCGCTCGGCGCTCTTCAGCGAGCGGCGGACCGACTGCCGTGATTTGGCCTCGGCCTCAGACGTGATGCAGCACGTGTTGATCACGTGCAGCTCGGCCTCGGCCTCCGGCACCTCGGTGTGCCCGGCAGCCAGCAGCGCCTGGCGGGCAAGCATCACATCCGCTTGCGAGACCTTGCAACCGAGGAACTTGACGGCGAACGTCGTCACGCCCGCGCCACGGTAGCGCGGGCGGAGCGCTCACAGCTGCCCCAGCCGCTCGCGATCGGCGGACCGTCGTGGTGCCCGACGAGATTCGTGCCAGGATGTCCTCGAGACGGCGGGCTCGGAGGAGAGAGACTCGGTCGCAATGCCAGCTCGAGGCTTGGGCCGTGGCACGACGATGTCGAGCACCAGGCCACCGAGGGTCACACCGATCGCAAGCGGGTTGGGCAACTACTTCACCTCCTTCGCAGCTTCGTGAGTCGCAGCGTCGTGCCGAGATGATGCGCCAGGAGGCCTCCCGGGTCACCGTCCGCGTGGACAGAATTCGCCCGGCCGTGCTTGTCCACGCGCGAGAGAGAGGTACCTATTCCGGCCGTGTCGTCGGCGCCACGTCCTCATCGAGCGGCGGCGGATGTCCGAGCTGTCCGAGCTCGGCCGTGTCGCGGCGAAACCAGAAGTCGATCGTCCAGTCGCCGATCAGGCGGATCTTGCGCCTGAAGCCGGGCATCCAGGCCAGGTGATAGAAGCGCGCAACCGCCCACGCCGGAAAGCCGCGCACTCGTGCGCCCATCAGATTCGCCACGGCCTTGTGGCGCCCGAGCTCGACGAACACTCCCAGCGTCTTGAACTTGAACGGCTTGACCTCGCCGCGATGGCCGAGCGCGCTGGCGACGTTGTTCCCCATCAGCTTTGCCTGCCGGATCGCGTGCTGGGCGGTTGGCGGGCAGGGCTGGCCCGGATTCGCCGGGTCGGGAACCGCGGCGATGTCGCCGAGCGCCCAGACGTTCTCATGCCCCTCGACGCGCAGCTGACTGTCGCAGACGATCCGGTCTCGCTCAAGCGGCAATCCAAGCCGTCCGGCGACCGGGTTGCCCTTGACGCCGGCGGTCCAGCAGACCATCCGGCACGGAATCGTCTCCCCAGTGGAGATCGTGACCGAATCGGCGGTCACGCGCTCTAGCTGCGTTTCGAGCAGCACCTCGATTCCCCGCTTGCGCAGCAGCCCCTCGGTGAAGTGCGCGAGCGTCGGCTGGATCTGCGGCATCACGCGCGCCGCGGCCTCGACCAGGATCCAGCGCGTCCCGGTCTCACGGCAGCGCGGGTAGTAGCCGAGGGCGTCGTCGGCGAAGTCCTGTAGCTCGGCCACGCCCTCGAGCCCGGCATACCCGGCGCCGACGAACATGAACGTCAAGAAGGGTCGCCGCCGCTCAGGATCGTCGATCGCCTCGGCCGTCTCCAGGTGGCGCACGACCCGGTTGCGAAGCGCGACGGCCTCGGCGATCGTCTTGAAGCCGATTGCGTGCTCGTTCAGCCCCGGGATCGGGAACGTTCGCGAGACCGACCCGAGCGCGATCACCAGCTGGTCGTACGCGATCTCGCGCTGCTCGCCTGCCATCAGCTCGACGTGGAGCATGCTCTTCGCACAGTCACCGCCGGTCACCCAGCCGAGCCGCAGCTCGGTCCGCTTGAGACGCTCGCGCAGGGGAACGACGACGTGCCGGGGTTCGAGTGTGCCCGCGGCCGCGCCCGGCAGCAGCGGCGTGTACAGCATGAAGTTGACGTCGCTGACGAGCGTGATGCGGACGTCCTTCGGGGTGCGGCGCTCGAGCGCCTTCGCGGTGTAGTAGCCGCCGAAACCGCCACCCGCGATCACGACGCGCTGCGACATAGCGGCCCAGCCTACCCGCGCCGCTCGAGCAATAACGCGGTCCACCCATCGCGGCTGAGCCGGCCGTTCGCGCGCAGCCCGACGGCCGCGAATGCGGCGGCCACGCGGTCGGCCTCACCGTCGAGAATGCCGCTCGCGAGCAGCCGCTGAGGACCGAGGGCCACGAGCCGTGGGGCGAGCTCGAGCAGCAGCGGCGCGAGCAGGTTTGCGGCGACGGTCTCGGCCCGAGGGATCTGGTCGGTGCGCAGGTCGAGACGCACCACGTCGATCGCCACGTCGTTGAACGTCGCGTTCGTGCGTGTCGCGTCGATCGCCGCCTGGTCGTAGTCGCAGGCCAGCACCGGAGAGAAGCCGAGCCGTGCGGCGACGATCGCCAGCACGCCCGAGCCGCATCCGAGGTCGAGGAACGGCCCGCGCTGCTCGAGCTCGAGGAGCAGCTCCAGGCACAGGCGGGTCGTGGCATGGGCGCCCGTCCCGAACGCCTGGGCGGGATCGATCACGACATCGATCTCGGTCTCCCCTGCCGGCGCCCACGGCGGCCGTACGGTGAGCTGTCGGCCGAGCCCAAGCGGTTTGTGGAACTCGCGCCAGCGCTCGGCCCAGTCGTCTGCCAGCTCGGCGGTCGTGACCTCGATCAGGGCGCCGCCGGCCGCGGCGCGCAGGTCGGGGAGCGCGGGGAGCTCTCCCGGCGCGCCGTAGACGGCGTACTCGACGAGTTCAGAGGAGATGGCGACCTCCTCGACGCCGCTCGGTGCCAGCTCGAGCAGCTCGGCCAGGACCAGCTCAGCCTGCTCGCGCCGGACGCGGACAGCGAGGCGAATCAACGGCGATCAGCCGCCGAACGCCCGCTTGAGCTTGCCGAACACGCCTTCCTCCGTCCGAAGGTTGCGCTCGGTCATCGAGTCCGCGAGCTCCTTGAGCAGCGCCCGCTGCTCGCGGTTCAGGTGCTTCGGGACCACCACGTTGACCACGACCCGCAGATCGCCGGTGCGGCGTCCGCGCAGCGCGGGCATGCCGGCGTGACGGACGGTGATCGTTTCGTGTGGCTGGGTCCCAGCCGGGATCTCGAGCTCGACTGGGCCGCCGATCGTCGGCACCTCAACGGTTGTCCCGAGCGCCGCCAGCGGTGCCGCGACGTCTACCGCCGTTATCAGGTCGTCGCCGTCACGCAGGAAGCGCGGATCCTCGCGGACGTGGATCTGGACGTACAGATCCCCGGGCGGCCCGCCATGCTCGCCGGCGTGACCGCGGCCGCTGACGCGGATCCGCTGGCCATCGGCGATCCCTGCGGGGACCTCGACGGACACCTTGGCGCGCTCGACGGTGCGCCCGCGGCCGTCGCACACGTGGCAGGGCTTTTCAGGAACGCGTCCGTCGCCGCCGCACACGTCACAGATAGCGGTGCGGACCATCTGCCCGAACGGCGTGCGGGTCACCGCGCGCAGTTGGCCGCTGCCGCCACAGCGCGAGCAGGTCGTGATCGGGGTCCCGGGCTCGGCGCCGTTGCCCGAGCAGTTCTGGCAGCGGATGATCTGGTCGTAGCTGACCTCCACCGAGGCGCCGTTCGCGGCCTGCTCGAGCTCGATCTCGGCGCCGACGGCGACATCGCCGCCCTGCATCGGGCCCGAGGCGCGCATCCCGCCGCCTGAACCGAAGATGTCGCCGAACGGGCTCGCGCCGCCGAAGAACGCCTCGAAGATGTCCGAGACCGAGCCGAACGAGTCGAAGTTCGGGGCGTAGCCGCCGCTCCGCAAACCCTCCCGACCGTAGCGGTCGTAGGTCGCCCGGCGATCGGGGTCGGAGAGCACCTCGTAGGCCTCGGCGGCCTCCTTGAACTTGTCCTCGGCGTCGGGGTCGTGCTTGTTGACGTCGGGGTGAAGTTCGCGTGCGAGGCGCCTGAACGCCTTCTTGATGTCAGCGTCGGCAGCGTCACGCGGGACGCCCAGCACGTCGTAGTAATCCCGGCTAGCGCTCGTCATAGACATCCGCGATGAAGCTCGAGAGCTGGTGCGCCGCTTCCCTGACCGACCTGATCGCCCGCGCGTAGTCCATCCGCAGCGGCCCGATCACCGATACCGCGCCGAGCTTGCGCTGGGGCAGCCCGTAGCCGGCGGCGACGAGCGCCAGCGAGCGCAGCGCGGGCGCATCGTTCTCGGCGCCGATCCGGACCAGGACGTCGCGGCCGCCGAGGGCCGAGCGGAGGATCCCCAGGATCGTCACCCGGCGCTCGAGCATGTCCATCAGCGAGTTGAGCTCGGACACGTCGCTGAAGTGGTCCGCGGCGAGCAGCCGTCCTGCCCCCTCCACGTACAGCGTGTCGGGCGCGGCATCCTCGAGGTCCGTGAACGCCGGCGCGAGCGCGTCCAGGAAGTCGGACTCGGTCGAGGAGAGCGATGGATCGTGCAGGCGCGTGTGCAGCATTCGCGCCCCGAGCCCCAGCCCCACGAGCCGCTCGTTCAGATAGCTCGCTGCCCAGTCGGCGAGCCCGGCATCGACGGGGCGCGAGAACGTGAACAGCCGCTTGGTGACGCCACCCGTCGAGGTGATCACCACAACCATCACGACCTGCGGCTGGAGCACCAGCACCTCGATGTGCCTGATCGTCGAGGTATCGATCGGCGGCGCGGTCACGATCGCAAGCAGGTCGGTGACCTGTGAGAGGGTTTCGCTGGTCACCCGCATCGCCTCGTCGAGCTCGCGCCGCACCAGCGACAGCGACAGCGCCGGGTGCGCGGGATCCGGCCGCTCGGCCGGGAGCAGGCGATCGACGAAGTAGCGGTAGCCGGCCTCGGTCGGGATCCGGCCCGCCGAAGTGTGCGGGTGCGCCAGCAGGCCGAGATCCTCGAGGCTCGCAAGCTCGTGGCGGATCGTCGAGGGGCCCCACTCGACCTCCGCGGAGAGCGCCTTCGAGCCCACGGGGAAGCCGGCCTCGAGGTACTCCTCGACGACCATGCGAAGAACGAGCTCTTGCCTTGGGCTCAGCACGATTTTGATTGTAGGTCGGGGGTTTCGGTTGAGCTGTGGGCGGGCGCCAGGCTCCGCGGGTGGCGCGGTGGGGCTGTCGGCTGGCGCCACGCTCCCCGGCTATCGCTCGGCGCTTGGGCTGTCGGCTGGCGCCACGCTTCCCGGCCTTCGACCGGGGGCCTGGGGAGCTGATTTGCCTCGCATTTGGCTTTCGAGGAGGGGTGGAGTGCCTGGCAGCCCCGATTTCGTCTACAAAGCGACGGCTCACTGAGGCAACGTGTAGCGAAATGGGTGCCAGAGCGCCGATTTCGTTTCGCGTTGCCTATCCGCGGCGGTGAGATGTAACGAAATCGGGGTTCGCACCCGCGTCCTCTGCCCTGTCAGCGCCCAAATGGACGTTCGCCCCTCCCTTCTCGTGCTTCAGCGGGAGGCTGGTGTCTGTATGGGGTCCCGCGTGGGCGGGACCCAATCCCGCCATGGATGGCCGGCGGAAAGGGCATCGACGGGGGCGGCACTTCGAAAGCCACCGAAGACGACAACGACCCGCAAAAGCGGGTTCGGACGGGGCCTCGCGGCGGGGTGGGCAGGATCCCAATCCCCGCGCGCAGCGCGGCCCCTACGAGACCTCGACCTCTGCGACGGCGTTGCGGATGATCCGCTGCCCGCCCTGCTCGGCCTCGGAGTCGATCACCGCGATGCCGTCGTTCACCTCGCGCACGGTCCCATTGACCACGATCTCCTGATTGAGCTGGCCCATGCCCCGGAACTGGACGCTCAGCGACTTCAGCTTGTCCGGCCCGCCGGCGGCGTCGGTGTGAGCGCGCGCCACCTGCGCCATCGTCCACAGCCCGTGCAGGATCCGGCCGGGCAGGCCGACCTGCTTCGCGAACGCCTCGTCGATGTGGATCGGGTTGAAGTCGCCGGAGGCGCCCGCGTAGCGCACCGTGACGTAGGGGTCGGGTGTGACCTTGAGCTCGATCTTGTCGCCCTGCTTCATGACACCCCCCTGACGATGTTCGTCCAGGTCGCGGTGCAGACGGTCTCGCCGCGCTGGTTGTCTGAGACCGACTCGAACACGTAGAAGCCCATCCCACCGCGGTCGGAGATGTCCTTGACCGTGGTGGTGGTCGTGATCTCGTCGCCGGCGACGACGACCGGACCCCAGCGGAACTCCTGGCCGCCGTGAACCATCATCGCGAAGTTCAGGCCGACGTCCGGGTCGAAGATCGCGGGGGCGACCGAGCGGCTCGCGTACACCACCGCGAACATCGGTGGCGCCACGACGTCGGCATAGCCCGCCGCGCGGGCCGCCTCGACGTCGAGATACAGGGGATTGGTCTCGCCAACCGCGGACGCGTATTCGCGAATCTTCTCGCGACCGACCGCATACACGACCGGCTCGTAGCTCTTGCCGACAGCTTCGGTTTTGATGGCCATGGGCGCGGCAGTCTCTCAGATGATCCCGGGTACCGTCCCGCCGTCCACCGACCAAGCCGCACCGGTGACGTACGAGGCGGCTTCCGAGCACAGAAACGCGATCACCGCGGCGATTTCCTCCTCGGTTCCGAAGCGCCCGAGCGGCACGCCCGCAGCGGTTGCCTCGAGCACCTCCTCGCGGGTGCTTCCGCGGGCTCTCGCAACCTGGTCGGCGAGACCGCCCGGCGCCATCCACAGCTCGCTCGAGACCGGGCCGGGCGTGACCGAGTTGATCAGGACGTTCTTGCCGGCGTAGCGGTCTGCGAAAGCGCGTGAGAGCGAGAGCTCCGCGGCCTTGGTCACCGAATACGCGACGTTGCGCTGCCCCGGCCGCTTGCCCGACGACGAGGAGACGTTGACGATCCTCCCCCAGCCGCGCTCGGCCATGTGCGGAACGGCCGCCCGCATCAGCCGCATCGGCGCCATCACGTGGATGTCCCATTGCGCCTGCCATTCGTCGTCGGTTAGTTCCTCGAGCGTGCGCGACGCGCTGGTGCCGGCGTTGTTGACGAGCACGTCGAGACGGCCGAAGCGCTCGAGGCAGGCTGTGACGAGCTTCTCGCCGGCGTCGTGCCCGGTCACGTCGAGTGCGATCGACTCCGCGCCCTCGCATTGACGTGCAGCCGCCGCCAGCCCGTCCGGGCTGCGGCCGACGAGCAGCACCGAGGCGCCCTCGGTGGCCAGGGCGCGGCTGATCGCCAGCCCGATCCCGCGCGATGCGCCGGTCACGATGCATGCGCGCTGACGGAGGCCTAGGTCCATCGGCGATGATTCTTCCATGGCAGTCGCACGCGCCCAGCCGTCATTCCTGTTCGACCTCGACGGGACGCTGATCGACAGCGTCTACCAGCACGTGGTCGCGTGGCGCGAGGCGCTCGAGGAGGCGGGCATCAGCCTCGCGGTCTGGAAGATCCACCGGCGGATCGGGATGAGCGGCGGGCTGTTCGTCAACGCGCTCGCGCAGGAGCTCGAGACGCCGCTCGACGATGAGACGCTCGCGCGGCTGCCAGAGCTGCATAACGAGGCATACATGTCGCGCTCGGGGAGCGTGCAGCCGCTGCCCGGCGCAACCGAGCTGCTGAACACCCTGACCGAGCTCGGCGTGCCGTGGGCGATCGCGACCAGCGGCGCCGGACCGCTGGCCCGCCGCGGGCTCGAGCTGCTGGCGTTGCCGGCGAGCACGCCGATGGTCACGCGCGATCAGGTCCGCTACGCGAAGCCCGACCCGGACCTGTTCCTCACGGCAGCGGAGCGGATCGGTGTCGACATCCGCGACAGCATCGTCGTCGGCGACAGCGTCTGGGATCTGCTGGCGGCGCGGCGCGCGGGCGCGCTCGGGATCGGGCTGCTTTCGGGTGGCTACGGCCGCGAGGAGCTGATCTACGCCGGCGCGTTCCGGGTGTACGACGATCCCGGCGATCTGCTCGCGCACCTCTACGAGGTGGGCGTGCGGCGCCCGCGCTAGCACTCCACGGCGAGTGTCTCGGCGAGGAGCGAGATTCCGCGATCGATCGCCGGCTCGGGGAGATTCGCGAAGCCGAGGACGAGGCCGCCGACGCCGGTCCCGAGGTCGTCGACTCGTACTCCGCGCGACGCCGCCGCGCTGACCAGCGCGTCCACGTCGATCGACCGCGGCAGGGTCGCGAATGCGAACAGCCCCGCCGGGATCCCGATCAGGCGTGCCTGCGGATGTGGCGCTGGAGCGCGGTGCAGAGCGCCTCGCGCCGGGAGCGGTAGTGCAGCCGCATCCGCCGCACGTGGCGGTCGAGCTCGCCGCGCGCGATCAGCTCGGCAAGCGCCAGCTGCTCGAGCGCGGGCGACCCGCCGTCGGCGACACCCTTCTCGTAGGTGAGCGCTCCGCTCAGCCACGAAGGCGAGAGGATCCAGCCAAGTCGCAGTCCGGGCGCGAGCCGCTTGCTGAGCGACCCGATCTGACAAACCCGTTCCGGCGCCAGCCCCTGGAGCGCCCCGACCGCCAGGCGGTCGTAGCGCAGCTCCGAGTCGTAGTCGTCTTCGACGATCAGCGCGTCCTGGTCCTCGGCCCACTCGAGCAGCGCCGCCCGGCGCTCGGAGGACAGCACGGCGCCGGTCGGGAACTGGTGCGCGGGCGTCAGGACCACCACCTCGCAGCCGCTCGCTGCCAGCTCCTCAACGATGACCCCGTCGCCGTCGACCCCGATCGCAACCGGCGTCAGCCCCGCCTGCTCGGCGACCAGGCGATGCTGGGGCCAGCCCGGCTGCTCGAGCGCAACGCGCTCCACGCCGCGGTCGCGCACCGTTCGGCACAGCAACGCGAACCCCTGCGTGAATCCGGAGCACACCACGGTGTGCTCCGGCTCGGGCGCCGCGTTGCGCACGCGGCTCAGGTACGCCATCAGTTCGTTTCGCAGCTGCGGTGCACCGCGCGGATCGCCATAACCCAGCTCGTCGAACTGCGCGTTGCGGGCAGCCGCGCGCACGCACCGCATCCACTCCCCGCCCGGGAACGCGAACAGGTCCGGCCGGCCCGGGTCGAATTCGTAGCTCGGACGCAGGGAGCTGGCGGGCAGCGGGGGACGTTCGCTGCTGAGCGTCTGGGCCACGCGCGTGGGCGCCCCTTGCGAGGCGGTCAGATAGCCCTCGGCGATCAGCTGCGTGTACGCCTCGAGCACCACCCCGCGCGAGATCCCGAGCTCTGCCGCGAGCGCGCGCGAGGACGGCAGCCGGGTGCCGGCCGCCAGACGGCCGCTGCGCACGTCTTCACGCAGGCGCCGCTCCAGCTGCTCGTGGAGCTTGCCGGCGGCTCGGTCCACCGTGATCGCCAGCTGTGGGCCGGCAACTGGCTCTCTTTCAGTTGCGATGACTGGACCTTAACAACGAGCCAGTTGCTGGGTAGGTTGCCCGCATGCGTGACCGAATCACGATCGTGGGCGGCGGAATCGCGGGGCTTGTTGCTGCGATCTCAGCGGCCGAGAATGAGGCGTCCGTCGTGTTGTTCGAGGCGCACGACGAGCTGGGAGGCCGTGCGCGCACCGCAACGGGCCCGTACAAGGCGAACCTCGGACCGCACGCGCTCCTGTCGAACAGCCCGTTCTGGCGCTGGCTCGGCGAACGCGGGTTGCTCCCGCCGCATGCCCGCCCCCCGCTCTCGGGTGTCCGCTTCCGCTGGCAGGACGAGATTCGCCGCGTGCCGGCGGTCGGGGCCGCGGTCGCGGCGCTGCGGCTGCGGGGACGGCGCGCACCGGTTGACGTCGACTTCCGGACCTGGGCCGGCGACCACGTCGGTGCGGAGGCCGCCGGCGCTCTCGCGAGCAGCGCCGGGATCCTGACCTACTACCACGATCCGGGGGAGCTGTCCGCGGCGTTCGTGTGGGAGCCGCTTGTGCGGGGCCTGCTGTCCGCGCCGCCGAGCGCGCGCTACCCGATCGGTGGGTGGGCGTCGATCATCGAGTTGCTCGCCGAGCGCGCCGCCCGTCTGGGAGTCGAGCTGTGCACCGGAACCGCGGTCGGCGAGCTGCCCGAGCCGCCCGTGATCGTGGCTACCGAGCTCAGCGATGCGCGGCGCCTGCTCGGCGATGACTCGCTGTCGTGGCTCGGCGGCCACACCGTCTGCATGGATCTCGCGTTCAGCCACCGCCGCGGCGATCCGTTCGTGGTCGTCGACCTGCAGGAGACAGGATGGGTGGAGCGCTTCACGGCCGCGGATCGTTCGCTGGCGCCGGAGGGTGAGGAGCTCGTGCAGGCCGCGATGCCGATCCGCCCGGGCGAGTCACCGGACGTGACCACCGAGCGGCTCGAGCGGCTGCTGGACGCGTCGTTCGTCGACTGGCGCGGCCGGGAAACGTGGCGCCGGCGTCAGGTCATGGATGGGCGCACGGGTGCGCTCGACCTGCCCGGCCGGACATGGCGCGACCGCCCGGCAATTGACCGGGGCGGCGTCGTCTACTTGGCCGGCGACATGGTCGCGGCGCCCGGCTGCCTGTCGGAGATCGCATGGGCCAGCGCGATCGAGGCGTCCCGGCTTGCGGTGGCGAGCACGCGCGGCGTCAGGGCGGTCGCGGGATGAGCAGCGTCGCGGCATCGCGACCCGCGGCCGCGCGGTCAACGGTCCTCGCGAGGGTGGCGCTTGCGCTGATCGGCGCGGCGCAGCTCGAGATCGGCGTGTGGGCTCTCCTCGCGCCGCACTCGTTCTGGCGTGACTATCCGGGTGCGGGCCACCACTGGGTGTCCGGGCTCGGTACTTACAACGAGCACCTCCTGCGCGACTACGCGGGGACTGAGCTCGGATTTGCGGTGCTGCTGATCGCCACCGCGATCTGGTTCGAGCGGCGACTCGTGCTGATCGCGGGGACCGCGTTCCTGGCCGCGACCCTGCCGCACTTTGCATATCACGTGACCACCGCCGAGAGCTTCTCGACCGCCGACAACGTCGGATCGCTCGGTGGATTCGTTGTCGAGATGTTGGTCGTCGCAGGGGCGATGGTCGTCGCAAGCAAGAAAGGGTGAGGAGATGGCGAGGCTGCAACCGCGCGAACCGAAGGGACTGGATCTGACCCGACGCATGACCTATCGCTCGGCGAAGCGGATGTACGGGCGGCGGATGGAGCCGACCGGCGTGCTCGCGCATCACAAGGCGCTGCTGGTTGGGATCGGCACCGCGGGGGTGGCGTTCGAACGCTATTCGAGATCCGTCGAGCAGCGTTACAAGCAGCTGGCGATGCTGAGGGTGGCGCAGCTGGCCGGGTGTCAGTGGTGCCTCGACTTCGGCTCGTGGCTGGCGCACAAAGGCGGCGTTTCCGAGGAGAAGCTGCGCGAGCTCTCTTTGTGGCGGCAGTCGGAGCAGTTCGAGCCGCTCGAGCGGCTTGTGCTCGAGTACGCAGAGGCGATGACGCGCACGCCGGTCGAGGTCACCGACGAGCTGTTCGGCCGGCTGCGTGAGGAGTTCGACGAGCGTCAGATGGTCGAGCTGACGATGGCGATCGCGCTCGAGAACCTGTACTCGCGCTCGAACTGGGCGCTTGGGATTGAGGGCGAGGGCTTCAGTGAGGGCATGTACTGCGTGCGGCCCGAGGGATCGCTTGAGGCGGTCGTAGCGGCGCGCTAGCCTTTCAGGCGTGGCGGCACGATCGACTCTCAAGGCATCGGATGCGGATCGAGAGCGGATTGCCGAGCGGCTGCGCAATGCCACCGCGGAGGGTCGGCTCCTCGCCGAGGAGCTCGAGGAGCGCCTGACCACCGCGTTCCGCGCACGCACCTACGGCGAGCTCGACGCGGTAGTGGCGGATCTTCCTGGCGACAGCGTTGCGCGCCGGCGCGGCTCGACCCCCGGCTGGGTGCTGCCCGCGATCGGTCTCGCGGTGGCGGTCCCGATCGCGATCGCGGTGATCGCGGCGGTCGTGTTCATCGTCACCGGGATGCTCGCGATGTGGGGGCTTTGGCTGTTCGTCGCGTGGTTTGTATTGCGTTCCCGGGGGGGGAAGTACCACCATTCCCCGCACCGCAGGTATCCGCCACCGCGCGGACCGCAGCGGCGCGTTGGGTACTACCAGCACACGCGGCCGGCGCAGCCGCGTTCGGGCTTCTGGCTCTAGGACTTTGGGGCGGGCGGGCCCAATTCCAAAACGGCGAGGAAGGCCTCCTGGGGCACCTCGATCCGGCCGACCTGCTTCATCCGCTGCTTGCCCTTCTTCTGCTGCTCGAGCAGTTTGCGCTTGCGCGTGATGTCGCCGCCGTAGCACTTGGCGGTCACATCCTTGCGGAAGGCCTTGATCGTCTCGCGGGCGACGATTCGGGAGCCGATAGCGGCCTGAATCGGCACGTCGTACTGCTGGCGAGGGATCGTTGATCTCAGCTTCTCGGCGAGCGTACGGCCGGCGTCGTAGGCCTTCGATCGATGCACCAGCATCGAGAGGGCATCGACGGGGTCGCCGGCCAGCAGGATGTCGAGCTTGACCAGGTCCGATTCGCGTAGACCGATCAGCTCGTAGTCGAGGCTCGCGTAGCCGCGGGTGCGGGACTTGAGCTGGTCGAAGAAGTCGAGCACGATCTCCGCCAGCGGCAGGTCGTAGGTGAGTTGCACGCGCTCCGCACTCAGATAGTGGATGCCGGCATGCTCGCCCCGGCGCTCCTGGCAGAGCTCCATGATCGCCCCCACGAACTGCTTCGGGGTCAGGATCGAAGCGCGGATGTAGGGCTCGCGGACCTCGGCGACGTTCGCCGGGTCCGGCATGTCGTTCGGGCTGTGGACCGGCAAGACCATCCCGTCGGTGAGCGTCACCTCGTACTCGACGCTCGGCATCGTCGCGAGCAGCTCGAGGTCGTACTCGCGCTCGAGGCGCTCGCGCACGATGTCCATGTGCAGCAGCCCCAGAAAGCCGCAGCGGAAGCCGAACCCGAGGGCGTCAGAGGTCTCCGGCTCCCACGACAGGGCGGCATCGTTGAGCGTCAGCTTCTCGAGGGCGTCCCTCAGGTCCGGGTAATCGTCGGAGTCGATCGGGAACAGGCCGCAGAACACCATCGGCTTGACCTCGCGGTAGCCGGGCAGTGGCTGTGATGCGGTTCCCGCCCGCCCGTCTTTGCGGGTCGTGAGCGTGTCGCCGACGCGCAGCTTGGTGACGTCCTTGATCCCGGTGATCAGGAAACCCACCTCGCCCGCGTGGAGGGCTTCTGCGGATGTCATCTGCGGCGTGAAGAAGCCGATGTCGTCGATGTCCGCCTCGGTGCCGGCCTGCATCGCACGGATCGCCTCGCCCTTGTTGAAGACCCCGTCGACGACGCGGATGTAGGCGATCACTCCGCGGTACTGATCGAACTCCGAGTCGAAGATCAGGGCGCGCGGCGGTTTGTCCGGGTCGCCTCGCGGAGGTGGGACGCGCGCGATCAGCTCGTCGAGGACCTCCGTGATGCCCTCCCCGGTCTTGGCGCTGATCTTTCTGACTTGGTCGGCGGGCTCCCCGAGCAGGTCCGCGACTTCCTCTGCGACCCGCTCGGGCTCGGCGCCCGGAAGGTCGACCTTGTTCAGGCACGGGATCAGCTCGAGCCCGGACTCGATCGCCAGGTAGGTGTTGGCGACGGTCTGCGCTTCGACTCCTTGGGAGGCGTCGACGACCAGCAGCGCCCCCTCGCATGCCGCGAGCGACCGCGAGACCTCGTAGGTGAAGTCGACGTGGCCGGGTGTGTCGATCAAGTGCAGCTGGTAGGTCTGGCCGTCTCTGCCGGAGGTGTAGAAGACGCGCACCGCTTGCGCCTTGATCGTGATCCCGCGCTCGCGCTCGAGGTCCATCGAGTCGAGCAGCTGCGCGCGCATCAGCCGCAGGTCGACCGTGTGCGTCAGCTCGAGGATGCGGTCGGCGAGCGTCGACTTGCCGTGGTCGATGTGCGCGATGATCGAGAAGTTGCGGATGTGAGCCTGGTCGGCCATGGGTCTTAGTTACTAGGGTATTCCGGCGCTTGGTGGGGCGGGCCTTCTCAAGCCGCGCGGCCGCGCAGCCGGCTCGTCACGAGGCCCTCGATCTGGCGCGCCTCGGGGATCCGCATCTTCAGCACGAGCTTGGCGTAGATGGCGAAGGCCGCGAGGCAGGCCAGGCCCACTTCGAAGATCTGCGCGGGCAGGGAGTTGCCGAGCACCGAGTTCAGCACGGCCCAGACGCCACGCGCGAGCAGCGCCATGATCACGGTTGCGACCACGATCCTGACGGTGATCATCAGCGTCTGGCCGCCCTCGAGGTGCCCGTTGAAGCCGATCCGAAGCCGCCGCAGCTGCAGTGCGGTCATCACGATATTCGCGGCGGCTGTGCCGATCACCAGGCCGGCGATCCCCAGCGGCTTGTACAGGGCGACGCTGACGACCAGGTCGACGACCATGTTCATCGCGGCGAGCTTGGTCGGGATCCACGGCCGCTGGAGCGCGAAGAACGTGCGCGTCAGCAGCAGGTTCAGGCCCGCGAACGGGAGGCTGAACGAGAACCAGAACAGGGCGATCGAGACGAGGTGGGTTGATTTCGGGCCGAAGGCGCCGTGCTGGTAGAGGAGTCTCGTGATCGGCGTCGCGAGCACCAGCAGCAGCGCCGAGGAGGGAATCAGCAGCAGGTTGATCTGGCGCATGCCGTTGCCGAGTGTGCGTCGCATGCCGCCGACGTCTCGCCTGCTGGCGAGGCGGCTGAGTGTCGGGAACAGCACGGTGGCCACCGCCACGCTGAAGATCCCCTGCGGCAGCATGTAGATACGGAACGCGTTGTTGATGGCGGCCGGCGCATTGGCCGAGACCAGCGAACCGAAGCCGGCGTTGATGAAGATGTCGAGGTTGACGATCCCGATGCTGACCGTGACCGGGACGAACAGGATCAGCACCTGCCGGACCTTGGGATCGCGCCAGTCGGCGACGAAGCCGAGCCGGAAGTCGATCCGGCGCATCGCTCCGCCGACCATCGCGAACTGCACGACCGTCGCGACCAGCCATGCGATCGCGTATGCGTAGACGCGATTGGCGCCGTGGAACTTGCTCTGCAGGATGACCAGCAGGACGAGGATCACGAGGTTCCAGACGGCCGGCGCGAGCGCCGGGATCGTGAACTCGTCGTATGCCTGGAGGATGCCGACGAGCAAGCCGGTGAGGCTCAGGAGCAGGACGACGGGGAACAGCACGCGGCTGAGACCGGCGGTGAGGCTGGCGGAGATGTGAGCGCCGGTGAACAGCGGTGTTATCAGTCCCGCGACCGCCATCCACAGGAGCGTGAGCCCGCCAAGCACGACGAGGATCACCCAGAACAAGGTCGAGGCGAGCCTTACCGCCTCGCGCTTGTTGCCCTTCTGCAGCAGGTCGGTGAAGACCGGGATGAACGCTGCGGACAGCGCCGCCTGCGAGAACAGGTTGCTGAACAGATTCGGAATCTGCGATGCGAGCACGAACGCCGAGGCCGCCGCCGAGGTCGCGAAGTACGCCGCCTGAGCGATCTCGCGTCCAAGCCCGGCGATCCGCGAAAGCGCGGTCGCCACCGCGAAGATCGCGGTGTTGACGGCGATGCGCCGGCGCGGCGGCTCGGGCGGTGGGGCGATGTCCTGCTCGCCTGCTGCGAAGGTCTCGGTATCCATTGAGGGCCGGGCGGCTATAGTACGGGCGCGTAGCGGCGGAACCGCCGCCGCAACCTCCTGCCCATGGCAAACATTCACTCACAGAAGAAGCGGATCGTGCGCGCCGAACGAGAGCGCCTCGAGAATCGCCGCTACACGTCGAAGATCAAGACTTACTTCCGCCGCCTCGAGCGCGCAGTCGCCGGCGGCGACGACGCGACCGCGGACGCTGAGCACCGAACGCTCGTGCAGACGATCGACAAGGCCGTCAAGCGCGGTGCGCTCCATCGCAACACCGGCGCCCGCAAGAAGTCGCGGGCGGCGCGGTTGCGTCGCGGCGACGCGTAGCGCGGCGGTTCGGCGCCCGGTCGTACGGCAAGTGGTCGCGTGGCCGCGTGGCCGCGCCCAACCCTTCTGACTGGTTTCTTGTCTTGAGATCGGGGTTTTGTGGGTAGTGAGGGCGGACTCATGCGTCTCGCCCTGGTGCCCGCGCCGCTCGAGCGGGAGGAAGTCCGCTTCGAAGTCGACCGGTTCCAGCCTGCGGACGATGGCCGCCTGGAACTCAGCGGCCGCTGGGTCGGAGTGCGCGGTCGCCGCTTTGTGCGACCGACCCTGACGATCATCACGGAGCTCTCCCGGACGCGAATGCTCGCCGACCTCGAGCACAAGCCATGGGCGGCTGACGACGGGCAGTCCTGGCATGCGTCGTTCCCCTGGGATCCGGATGGCACGGACGTCGTCGATGTCGAGCTCGCGGTCGCGACCGACATCGTGATCTCGCTGCCGCCGCCGGGCGCTGATGCCGGCGCTTGGCCACGGGCCGTCGATGAAGCCCCAGAAGCCGCCGCCGATCTGAAAGAGCGGGCGGTGAAGCCTCGCGCCGAGACCACGTCCAAGGCGCAGGCTCCCGAGCCGGAGGTCGAGCTTCGCGAGCTCACGCACGCGCTCAAGACCGAGCACCGGAAGGCGCGCCGGCTGCTAGCTGAGCTCGAGCGGACCCGGTCCGAGGCGCTCGATGCCACATCGGAGCACCAGCAAGCCCAGGCGACGATCGGCGAGCTCCGGGAGGCGCTTGCCGAGGCGATGCGCGTCGCCGAGCAGGCGGTTGCCGAGCGGGACGAGGCGGTGCAAGCTTGCGAGCTCGCGCGTACCGGGCATGACCAGGAGACGCGAATCCGCGACCAAGCGCTCGAGGAGCGCGACCACGCTGTGGCGGAGCGCGACCAAGCTGCCGAGGAGCGCGACCAGGCGCGCGCCGAGCGGGATCAAGCTGCCGAGGAGCGCGACCAAGCGCTTGCGTCGCGCAACAAGGCGCTCGCCGAGCGCAAGCGAGCCCTGGGCGACCGCGACAAGGCCCGGCGCTCGCGTGAGCAGGCGATCTCACAGGGCCGCACGCTGCTCGCGGCGCGCAGGGACGCAAACGAGGAGCTGCGCGCCGAGCTCGCCCGTGCGCTGTCCGAGCGCGACATGGTGCTCAGGCAACTCGACGTGATGAGGGCCGAGAGCGACGCGCGCGTCAGCAGGCTTCACGCCCAGCTCGAGGAGGCGCAACAGAGGACCGTGCCGATCTGGCCTGCGCCGGCGGTCGCGTCCGAGCCGCCGGCGGTCGCGTCCGAGCCGCCGCGGTCGCTCCAGCCGCCGGCGGTCGCACCGCCGCCGGTCATCACGCGCAGCGTTCATTCCGCGCGTCGCACGCGTGTCGACTGGATGCGCCGCGCGATCGCGCTCACGGTGCTGCTCGCCGTCGTGATCGCGCTGCTGGTCGTGCTGCGCTTCGTTTAGCTCGCTTATGCCGCGATCCGCCGGATCGCCAGCAGCGCGCTCGTGTCCTCGCTGGCCTGCCCGGAGCCGCCACCCCTGGATGCCAGCTCGAGGTCGGCGATCTCCTCGATCGCCGCACGGAGCTTGTCACTGCCCGCTCTGCGCGCATCGGCGATCAGGCGGTCGGCGGCCCGCGAGGGCATCCGCAGCTTTCGCTTGATCTGCGCCGGCGCCTCACCGGCCTCGATCGCCACCGCGATCTCGTGCGCGGTCCGGACCCGCTGGGCCATCCAGTAGAGGAGGCCGGGCACCCGCTCGCCCTGTGCGCGAAGCGCCAGATAAACGCGAGTCGCCGCGCCGGCATCGCCAGTCAGCAGAGCGTCCGCCAGCGACCACGCCTTGCGCTCGGCGGACGGCGCCGTCAGATCCTCGATCTGACCTGCGTCGATCGGGCTGTCCGGCTCGAGCCCAAGCGCGAGCTTCTCGAGCTCACGCTGCAGCCGTTGCTGGCGCTCGCCTACGTGCTGGACGAGTGCCCGCGCGGCATCCGGCTCGAGCTGCAATCCGAGTTCAGCAGCCCGCGCGATGACCCACTTCGGAAGCTCCCATGACTTCACGCTCTCCTCCGCGCTGATGTCGCCCCCGGCTTTGCGGACGGCCTCCGCCAGGCGTTTCGGGGCCTTTGCACGACTGTCCTCGCGCGCGAAGAACGCGATCGTCGTGTCCGCCGGGATCGCGGAAAGTGCATCCTGGAGCGCATCGAGATCCTTGTCCTTCCAGCGCTCGACACCGTCGACCACGATGAACCGCCGGCCGATCGCGAACGTCATCGCGCTCAGGGAGGCAGCGACCGCATCGGGCGCCGCCGCGTCGCCCTCGAACAATTCGAACCCCCCCACGCCGCTGCCGCTTTCCGCCAGCGCGCGTAGCCGGGCGCGCCGCTCGGCGATCCGCCCGTGATCGTCGCCGTGGATCAGGTACGCGGGCTTGAAAGCGGGCACGCTGCGAGTCTAGGCGAGACCGCCGACTGCAACTAAGCGCCGTACTTGGTGTGCTCCGACTGCTGCACGAAGCTGAAGCTCGGCTCCCCCTCGACGCCGCCGCGCGCCATTGCCTCACGCAGTTCCGGATCCTCCGCGAAGCCCTGGGCTGCGTCCATGGACGGGAAGTGCTCGTGCACGACGACGCGGGTGCGGTCACGCAGATCGCGGTAGATCCGATGTTCTGTCGCGCCGTGCCGGCGCCTCAGCCCCTCCTCCTCGTCGAACACGGGCTTCCAGGCTTCGTAGTCGTGAACGTGGAAGCGGACGACGAGCGTGACCATCTCGGGCGCGATTCTTTCAGGGTCGCGCCAGCGCCAGCGCTAACGCTCGCGCGACCGCGTCCTGCGCCGAAGCGACCGCCTCGACGCCGTCGATCTGCCACGAGCCGACTCCTACCACGGGCACGCCGGTCTTCAGCGCCAGCGCGATCTCCGAGAGGGTGCCGTACGCGCCGCCGATCGCGACGACGGCGTCCGCAGCTCGGACCACGAGACCATTGCGCAGCTCGCCGAGCCCGGTCGGGATCGCGATCGACACCCATCGGTTGGCGGCTGCCCGGTCCGACCCCGGCAGGATCCCGACGGCGGTGCCGCCGGCTTCCGAGGCGCCGCGGCACGCGGCTGCCATCACGCCGCCCATGCCGCCGCAAACCAGGATGGCCCCGGCGAGTGCCAGGCCCCGCCCCACCTGCTCGGCACAGCTCTCCTGCTCGTCCGTCGCCTCGCCGGGACCGACGACGGCGACGTACGGCACGCTCATCGCACGACTACGTTGACCAGCTTGTCCGGCACGACGACCACGCGGTCGATCTGGTGGCCGTCGACGTGGGCCTTGACGCCGCGCGTGTCGAGGCACAGCCGCTCGAGGTCTTCGCGCGGCGCGCCGGTGGGAGCGGTGACGCGATCGCGCACCTTGCCGTTGACCTGGCAGACGAGCTCGAACGTGTCCGCGACCAGCATCGCGGGGTCGGGAGCAGGCCAGCGCTCCTCCCATACCCGGCGCCCGGTGAGCAGCTCGTAGACCTCGGCACCGACGTGCGGCGCGAACGGGAAGATCAGCGAGGCCGCCGTCGCGGTCGCGAATCGCTGAGCTTCGACCCCCGCCCGCGGCGGCCGGTAGATCTCGTTGACCAACTCCATGATCGCGGCGATCGCCGTGTTGAACGCAAATCGCCCGCCCATGTCGCCGGTCACGCGTTCGATCGCCCAGTTTGCCTTGCGGACGACCTCGAGATCGCGTCCGCTGGGATCGTCAGGTTGATCGACGGAGCCGGGGCCGGCCGGGGCCGAACCATCGTCCGCCGACAGCTCATGGCCGAGCTGCCACAGCCGGCCGAGGAACCGGTTCTGACCTGCCAGCGCCGATTCCGACCACGCCGCGTCCTGGTCGGGTGGGCCGATGAACAGGATGTAACAGCGGCAGGCGTCGGCGCCGTAGCGGTCGACGATCGGCATCGGGCTGATCACGTTCCCGCGCGACTTCGACATCTTCTGTCCGTCGGGGCCGAGGATCATGCCCTGGGTGAACAGCGCGCTGAACGGCTCGCGGAATCCGAGCAGGTCCATGTCAGCGAGCGCCTTGATGAAGAAGCGCGAGTACATCAGGTGCAAGATCGCGTGCTCGACGCCGCCGATGTACTGGTCCACCGGCATCCACGCGTCCAGCACGCGGCGGTCCCAGGCGGCCTGATCGTTGCGCGCGTCGCAGTAGCGCAGGTAGTACCAGCTGGAATCGACGAACGTGTCCATCGTGTCGGTTTCGCGCCGGCCGCTCCCGCCGCACTGCGGACACTTCACGGTGACCCAATCCTCGGCCGCGGCGAGCGGCGAGCGGCCCTTGGGCTGGTATTCCTCGACGTCGGGCAACTCCACCGGGAGGTCCTGCTCGGGGACCGGGACCATTCCGCACCGCTCGCAATAGACGATCGGAATCGGGCAGCCCCAGTAGCGCTGGCGCGAGACGAGCCAGTCTCGGAGCCGGTAGTTGACCGAGAAGTGTCCCTTGCCCTCGCGCTCGAGCCAGGCCACGATCGCCTGCTGCCCCTCGACGGCGTTCATCTCCGAGAACGGACCTGAATTGATCAGCTGCTCGCGCTCTGAATGAGCGACGAACGCCTCGCCGTCCGCGGGCGTCGAATCGCCTTCGCCCGGCGCGACCACAGGACGGATCGGCAGGTCGAACGCACGGGCGAAGTCGTAGTCGCGCTGATCGTGCGCCGGCACCGCCATGATCGCGCCGGTTCCGTACTCCATCAGCACGTAGTCCGCGACGAACATCGGGATCTGTTCGCCATTCATTGGGTTGGTGACAGTGCGCCCGAGCGGGATGCCGGTCTTCGGCTTCTCCGTGTCACCGCGCTCCTCGACCGACTCTGTGAGCGCGCGGTTGACGTACTCGTGCACGCGCTGCTCGTACTCGGTTCCAGCAGCGAGGCGGAAGACATCGGGATGCTCGGGGGCCATCACGAAGAACGTCGCGCCGAACAGCGTGTCGGGCCGGGTCGTGAACACCGGGTAGTCGATCGCGAGCTCCTCGCAGCGGAATACAACCTCGGCCCCGTCGCTTCGCCCGATCCAGTTGCGCTGCATCGCCTTGACGTGCTCGGGCCACCTGATCGTGTCGAGGTCGTCGAGCAGTTGCTGCGCGTAATCGGTGATGCGGAAGAACCACTGCTCGAGCTGACGCACCTCGACCAGGTGTCCACAGCGCTCGCAGTGCCCATCGATCACCTGCTCATTCGCCAGCACGGTCTGATCGTGCGGGCACCACTTGACCGCCGCCTCCTTGCGATACGCGAGGCCTTGCTCGAACAGCTTCAGGAAGATCCACTGGGTCCAGCGGTAGTAGGACGGCTCGTGCGTCCCGAACTCACGGGACCAGTCGATCGAGATGCCCCACCGGCGGAACGCGCGGCGGAACGCCGCGATCGACTCGTCCGTCGACTTGCGCGGGTGTACACCGGTGTTGATGGCATAGTTTTCGGCCGGCAGCCCGAAAGCGTCGTATCCCATCGGGTGCATCACGTGCTGACCGATGCGGCGATGGAAGTGCGCGATCGCATCCCCCAGCGCGTAGTTCTTCAGATGGCCGATGTGCGGCTCGCCGCTCGGATACGGCAGCATCTCGAGCACGTAGGACTTCTCGGGCACCGAGACCTCGCCGGCCGGCGGGTTGTCGACCTGCCACGTGTGCTCGCGCTCCCAGACCTCCTGCCACTTGGGTTCGATTCGCTGCGGGTCGTAACGCTCGTCGGACATCGTGCTTTGCAGGTTATCGGCGGTTCCCGTCTTGCGAATACGCGGCCGTGCGCGCTCTACCATCAATCCTGTGGCCGAGCACGCAGACGAGGGATCGGGCGCGGCGGTCGAGGCCGACGATTCCGCAGTGGGCAAGAACGGCGCTGAACCGCCGAGGAGTGCGGCCGCCGCTGCCGAGCGAGTCGCCGCAATCGTCGCGGCCGCAGAGCAGGCAGCCGAGCGGATGCGACAGCAGACCGAGGAGCGCGTCCGTGACCGGATCGCAGAGGCAGAGCGCGCCGCCCAGAATCGCGTCACCGCCGCCGAGGAAGAAGCCGCCGAGATCGTCAAATGGGCGCAGGACGATGCCGCCAAGATGCGGCAAGCCGGCGAGGCCGATGCTGAGCAGGCTCGGACGACCGCGGCCACCGAAGCGCTGACCACCGCCGCCAAGGCCCAGGAAACGGCGGACCAGACGATCCTGGAGGCCAAGGCCCAGGCCGAGAAGCTCCGCGAGGATGCAACGACCCGCTCGCGTGAGCTCCTGCGCGAAGCGCGGATCGCCGCCAGCGATGTCCAAACCGAAGGGCTCGAGCTCGTCGGCGACCTGCGCGAGATGTCCGATTCGCTGCGCGCCAACGCCGAACGGCTGCTCCGCGACATCCAGAGCATCCATTCGCACATGATCGCCAAGCTCGACCGCGTCGGAGGAAGGCTCGAACAGCGCCCGTCGAGCTCCACCCGCACCCGCGAGCGGCGCGGCGGCGATCGGGACGCGCTCGACGTTCCCGAATTCATCCCGCCCGCCTAGCGTCACCGACGCCGACCTCGGCGCCGGCCCGCTATCTTGTCCCGAGGAACGGCTGGCGGGCGGGCCGTGTGATGGACACACGGGCGCCGTCAGGGAGGAGCAGGAGGCATTCCGATGCGAACACCGGCAAGGGCCATCGGCGTAGCGCTCGCGGCGCTCGCAGTGACACTGATGCTGGCGGCACAGGCCTCGGCGATGACGATCTCATCGTTCTCGCTGAAGCCAGACACGACTGCCGCCGGCGGACATCCGAACCTCACGATTTCGACCGGGTTCGCCGGCGGCGACGCCAAGAACCTGATCCTGCACCTGCCGCCGGGACTGGTCGGCAACCCGTCCGCCGCGACGCTCTGCAGCCAGAGCGATTTCGCCTCGGAGTCCTGTGCGAGCAGCTCCGTGGTGGGATCGATCTCGGCGAATGTCGCGCTGCTTGGCCTGTTGCCGACGACCGTCAGCGGCCAGATCTTCAACCTGCAGCCGGTCAGTGGCGAGCCGGCGCGGTTCGGATTCCTGCTCCGCGCGGTGCCGCTCCCGCTGGGTCACCTGCCGACTGACGTGATGATGCAGTCCCCGGTCACGGTCCGCACCAACGACTTCGGGCTCGATTCGACGCTGACGAACATTCCCAACAGCGTCGCCGGCCTGCCACTCACGATCAGCGGCGTCAGCCTGACGCTGAACAGCCACGCCGCCAAGGGACCGTTCACCCAGAACCCGACCTCTTGCAACCCGGCGAACGCCACCGTCGACGTCGTCGGCTACGACGGGACGCAGTCGACAGCCAGCTCGTCGTTCACGCCGACGGCGTGCGCGGCGCTTCCCTTCGCGCCATCGGTGACCGCGACGATCGGCGGGCGCGGTGGAACCGCGGCCGGGGCGCACCCGCTGCTCGATTCCGTCATCAGCCAGCCCACCGGCCAGGCGACGATCAGCGCGGTCCGAGTGCTGCTGCCGGCGACGGTCTCGGTCAACTTCACGGCGCTCAAGCACGTCTGCCCGCTGGCGCAGTTCCTCGCCGGTACATGCCCGTCGAGCTCGCAGGTCGGGACGGCGGTCGCCGTCAGCCCGCTGCTCTCGACGCCGCTGATCGGCCGCGTGCTCGTGGCTTGGACACCAGGGGCAGCGCTACCGGGCCTCGTCGTCCAGGTCCGCGGCGCCCTCCCGGTGACCCTGATCGGCGCGGTCGACTTCGTCGGGTCTCGTGCCCGCAACACGTTCTCGAACATCCCCGACGTTCCGCTCTCGCGGTTCGACCTGCGGCTCAGCGGCGGCCGAACCGGCCTGCTGACCAACAGCAAGGACCTCTGCAAGAGCGTCAGCAGGGTTGGCGTGACGCTGACCGGCCACAACGGCAAGGTCCGCAACGCGCCGACCACGGCGCGCGTCAGCGGCTGCTGAGAGGCGTTTGAAGCTAACCTTGAGACGCACTCCGATTCGAAGGGGCTGTAGCTCAGTTGGCCAGAGCGCCGGCGTGGCACGCCGGAGGTCAGGGGTTCGAGTCCCCTCAGCTCCACTAAGCGAAACGCCCCTCGCTTGCGGGGCGTTTTGCGTTTCGGCGGCTACTCGTCTGTCTGGTCTGACGCCCCTCTCACGCCCATTTGCCACCAGCCGCTTGGTCAACTGACCGAACAGGCCGCCCTGACCGAAGATCTCCTCCTCGGTCCTCGCGCCCGCCAGCAGCTCGTCGACAAGCTCGTCCGGCAGCTTCTCACGCATCTCGTCCGGCAACCGTTCAAGCATCCCAGGAGCAGGCGCGCATCATCGCGTCACCGACTCACGTAATGAAGTGATATACGTGTGCTATCCAGCAAGCCCAGGCAGGGGGTTGCAGGTTGACTCGTAGACCGAGGCCGCGGCGGCATATTCGCCCCGGTCGTGGTTGGCTTTTGAAAGTTCTCGGCTTTCGGCATTCGTCTGGCCGCGATACGTACGTGCTGCGCGTGATCGGCGATCGCTTCGGTCCCGTGTACCGCGTCGCCCATGCTGAGGATGCGGGCCAGCATTCCGCAAAGCGGACCTAGAGCTCTCGCCCACAACCTGAACCAAAGCCGAACGGGGTCGCCGGCTGCCGCCCAACCCCTCAGCTCCACTAAGCACCTTCAGCAGGGGTTCGGTCGCAAAACGCCGAAATTCACGGGCATGACGTCCTGCGAGCGTGCAAGGCTGCCAGCGTGAATTCTGACGCCTCACCTGTCGCGCTGGGCGTCTTGTTTGCGGTGACCGTCGTCGTGGTCGGCCTCGGGCTCCGCCGTGTAACGGGCATCCTGCTCGCCCGGCGCTTCGACGCCAGGCTGTTCGATCGTTCCGTGACGTGGAAGGCACACGTACCCTGGCGGCGCGTGCTGATGATCGGAATACCTGCGATCGCCGTGCTCGCGGTCGCTGCGGCCGTTGCCCCTGCGCTTGTCGGCGGCTCGGACTCGCACGCGACGGCCGCTGACCCGCCGGCGCACGCGGCCGGAAGTGACGTCTCCGTTTCGCGGGCCACCGTGAGTCACGCTCCCGTGATCCGCGTCGCGCATGGATCCACGCTCACGCGGCTCGGCGCTTGGTCGCTGCGAGATCGCAGCCTCGGTGCTGTCACGGCGGCATTCGGACACCCGTCCTCGAAGCGTGTCGGGCGTGGCTGCATAGCGACCTGGGCGCACGTCGCGTTGACCGTCACCAGTACCTCGGGAGCCTGCAAAGCGACAGCGGTGGTCTCCACGGTCACCGTCGGCGGCATGTGGCGGACCTGGGCCGGACTGCGGGTCGGCGACCCGGTGAGCGAGATCCGTGTGCGCCATCCACACGCGACCGCCCACGCCACCGCTTGGTGGCTGCCAACCGCCTCGGTCGCGGCGATCGTCCGCCGAGGCCGCGTGGCCGCCTTCCGCCTGGCTCTCAGCCGCTAGCTGTTCTTGGCCGCCTCGAGCGCCGCGGGCGGATCGAGCGCGCGGTCACCGGACACGAGCTCGAGCGCGCGGTCGGCCAGCTCCGCGGCCTCGGCCCCGCTGATCGACTCGTCCCGAAGCGCCAGCGCGAGCAGCACTTGGCGCATCAGCTCCGGGTCGTTCGGGTCAGGCGGGGGCCCCGCCGGCGGCAGCGATCGGACCTGCGCGAGCATCCGCGACGGGTTGACACCGCCGCCGAACAGTCCTCCGGCCTTGTCGGGGATTGTCACGACGATCCCGCCGGTCGCGGGATTGACGAGGTTGACCTTGCTGCGCAGCCCGTGGCGCTCGAGCGCGAGCTTGTAACCGGACAGTCGCAGATAGCCGAGCTGTGCCGCGAGCTGGGTGAGTGACGCCACCTCGGCCTCGTCCTTGAGCTTTGAGTTGTGCAGCGCGATCTGCGTGCCTGCGTTCGGCAGCGCCGGATTCGGATCGGGTGCGACCAGCAGGAATGTCTGCGGCCCGAGACGGCCGGCGCCGACGCCTGCGACCTCGACGAGCAGCTGATAGCCGGTCAGGCCGAGAGCGCCAACGATGCCGGGAGGTAGCGGATTCTCAGCGAGGTGTCCGGGTGCATGCTCCATCTCAGTTCTTGAGCAGACCGCCGAGGATGCCGCCGATCGCATCGCCGCCGGAGCCGGAGGTGTTCCCGCCAGATTCCTGCACGGGCGGGTGGTAGTAGGCGCTCTGCAGCCCAACCCGGCCCGGGCCGGTGAAGCGGTTGAAGACGAGGTTCCCCGCGCCGCCGCTGAGGAAGCCGGTCTTGAACCCGTACACCTCCTGGGTCATCGAGACAGAGTGGTCACGGTAGACCCAGCCGCCGGGCTCGATGTCGATCGTCTCGCCGGGCTCGAGCACCTTCTCGAAGACGTTGCCGTAGCCGTGCACCCATACGACGCCCTCGTGGTCGGCGGCCAGGAAGTGGTCGACCCAGAATCCTCCGCCGTAGATCATGTTCGCGAAGCCCTTGATCCGCGCGTAGTCGTATTCGACGCCGCCGGTCGCGGCGAGGAACTGGTGCTCGCGCACGACGATGCTCTCGCCGGGAGGCAGGTGCAGCGCGGCGATGTGGCCAGGCGAATCACGGCTGAACGCGATTTCGCCGGCGGACTGCGCCTCGAGCAGCAGCAGCGGCATGCCGCCGAACACACGGCGCTTGAGACCCTTTTTCAGCGGGTGCAGCCCGATCTGCATCTGCGGGTACTTCCACAGCAGCACGTGGTGCTCGAAATAGATCGGCACCTGCCCGTCGAGCGCCATGTGCAGCACCGGGACGAGCTCCCCTTCGAGCCGGTAGTTGACGCCGGGCGCGGTCCCCTGCGTGATCTGGGTCGGGAGGATTTGCGGGGCGGTCGGCATCGGTCGTTTCCCTTAGTTGCGGCTTGCGCGCTGACTTTATCCGAGGCGGGTGGAATGGGGTCCCGCCCACCCAGGTCTGCATGCAGACCTGCCTTCGGCGGTGCATGGCGAATCCGCTCCGCGGATTCGCTAAGGGAATCGGCTTAGCCGATTCCCCATAATCGGTCTCGTGCCGCCGATCTACGTCACGGGCCACCGCAACCCCGACACCGATTCGATCGCCTCCGCGATCGGCTATGCCGAGCTCAAGGGCCGGCTCGACCGCAACAGCGAATACGTGCCGGTGCGCCTCGGCGAGCTGAACGCCCAGTCCCGGTGGGTTCTCGACCGCGCCGGCGCCACCGAGCCGGAGTTCCTGCCGCACGCGATGCTGCGCGCCTGCGACGTGATGAAGACCGAGTTCCCGGTCGTCGGCGAGGACGAGCCGATTCGTGACGCGGGCATCGCGATGGCGCGGGCGGACCTCGAGCTCGTCCCGATCGTCGACTCGTCGGGATCGCTGGCGGGCGTGGTCACCGAACGCGCGCTGGCGCGGCGCTATGTCCGCGAGTCGCGCCGGACCTCGACGCTCGAGGACGCCCCCACGCGCGCAGGCGCGGTCGCGGCGGTGCTCGAGGGCGAGCTGGTCGCCGGCGCGGACCGCCAGCTGGCCGGCAGGGTGTGGGTCCACTCGATGAGCGCGCAGTCCGGCAGCGGGATCGCAGAAGGGGACATCGTGGTGGTCGGGGACCGCGAGGACGCGCAGCGGCTGGCGATCGAGCTCGGCGCGGCGCTGCTGGTGCTCTCCAACGGCTCGCGTCCGTCGGCCGGGGTGCTGGCGCTCGCGCGCGAGCGCGGCGCCGCGGTGATCGTCTCGCCGCTCGACACGTACGTCTCCGGCCGCATGATCACGCTCGCCGCGCCGTGTCGTGCGCTGATGGAGCACGATGCGCTGACTGTCACCACCGATTACCTGGTCTCCGAGGTCTCCGAGCAGATCAAGGACATTCACTATGGCGCCGCCGTCGCGGTCGACGCGCAGAACCGACCGGTCGGGTTACTCACGCGGGCCTGCCTGGTGGCGCCGCGTCGCCGGCGCGTGCTGCTCGTCGACCACGCCGAGCAGGCGCAGAGCGTGCCCGGTGTCGAGCTGGCGGAGATCGTCGAGATTCTGGATCACCATCACATCGGGTCGATCGAGACCCGGGTGCCGGTGACGGCGACTTTCGACCCGGTCGGCTCGACCGCAACGCTGGTGATCGAGCGCTTTCGCCAGAACGGGATGGAGCCGAGCCGCGCGGCGGCGGTGATGCTGCTCGGAGCGATCCTCTCGGACACGGTGATCCTGCACTCCCCCACGACCACCGAGCGCGACCACTCGGTGGTCGAATACCTCGAGCGGGTGCTCGCGCTCGACGCGAGGGGCTTCGGCCGCGAGATGTTCGAGCGCACCTCCGATGTCTCGCAGGTGAGCGCTGAGGAGATAGTCGCGCGCGACGCCAAGCAGTACGAGCTCGGCGGCGGGCAGAACATATGCATCGCGCAGGTCGAGGTGGTCGGCAAGGCGCTGCTCGAGCGCAAGGACGAGTTGCTCGACGCGATGCGCCGCGAGCGCGAGAGCCGGCAGTTGCTGCTCTACGCGCTGATGATCACAGACATCCTGACGAAGGGAACCGAGCTGCTCGTCGCGGGCGACACGCAGGCCGTGGCGCGCCTGTTCGGGCAGCCGGCGCGCGACAGCGTGATCGAACTGCCGGGCGTGATGAGCCGCAAGAAGGAAGTAGCGCCAAAACTGCTGGCGGCGCTATAGGCACCTCAAGTGGTGGCGGCGCCAAAACTGCTGGCGGCGCTATAGGCACCTCAAGTGGTGGCGGCGCCAAAACTGCTGGCGGCGCTATAGGCACCTCAAGTGGTGGCGGCGCCAAAACTGCTGGCGGCGCTATAGGCACCTCAAGTGGTGGCGGCGCCCAAGCTTCTCGCGGCGCTGTAGGCGTCGCTACGCGGTGCCGACCCCGACGGCCTGCGCGGGCGCCTCGCCCCAGAGCTGCTCTAGCCGGTAGTACTCGCGCGTCTCAGGCGTGAACACGTGCACGACCACGTCCAGGTAGTCCATCAGGATCCAGCGCCCCTGCGTGAGGCCTTCCACGCGCCTGGGGAGCGCGCCGTGCTCGGACTTCATCCCCTGGTAGATGGCGTCGTGAATCGCCTTGGTCTGGCGATCGGTCCGGCCGGTGCAGATCACGAAGTAATCCGCGTAGCCGATGATCTCGCGCAGATCGAGCTGCACGATGTCGATCGCTTTGCGGTCGGCGGCGTATTCGGTGATGGCTGCGGTGATCTCTTCTGGCGTCATTCCTTGCTTAAGCGTAGAGGTGGTGGTCGTCGATGTAGCGGATCACTGGATCGGGGACGAGGTAGCGGATCGGCTGCTTGGCGCGAACCCGCTCTCGGATCATGGTCGATGAGAGGCCGATTCGCGGCATCCGGAAGAACGCCGCGCGCTCGCCGCCGCTGAGCTGATCGAGGGCGGCGTTGACCGATTTCCGCGCGGTGCCACGCCGCTTCGCGACCGCCAGGGTGGCCAGCGACAGGACTCGCTCGGGCTGGTGCCAGTGCGCGAACCCGGCGGCGATATCGCCTCCCACGATCAAGAACAGCTCGTTGTCTGGCGCTCGCGAGTGCAGTTCCGCAAGCGTATCGACCGTGTAAGACGGCCCGGGACGGTTGATCTCGATGTCCGACACCTCGAAGCGCTCGTCGCCATCCACCGCCAGGCGGCACAGCTCGAGCCGATGCTCCGCCCCGGGTTCCTCTTCGACCGGCTTGTGCGGTGGTACGCGTGCGGGAATCAGCATCACCTGGTCGAGCTCCAGCTGAAGGTACGCCTCCTGCGCACAGGTGAGGTGACCAAGATGTGGCGGATTGAAGGTCCCGCCGAAGATGCCGATGCGCACTGCTTAGGGGCGGATCTGGCCGTCGCCCTCGATCAGGTACTTGAACGTGCACAACTCGCGGAGCCCGATCGGCCCGCGGGCGTGAAGCTTCTGCGTCGAGTTCCCGATTTCCGCGCCCATTCCGAATTCGCCGCCGTCGGTGAACCTGGTGGAGGCGTTCACGTACACGCAGGCGGCGTCGACGCCGAGCTGGAAGGCCCGCGCCGAGGACGTCTCGCCGGTGACGATCGCCTCTGAGTGACCGCTGCCGTGGGCGTTGATATGGGCGATCGCCTGCTCGGTCGAGTCGACAACGCCGACGGCCATCTCGAGCGCGAGGTACTCGGTGTCCCAGTCCTCGTCGCTGGCGGCATCCATACTGGCCTCCGGTGCCGCCGCGCGAGCCCGCTCGTCGCCGTGCAATGTGACGCCGGCCTCGCTGAGCGCCTTCAGCGCGCTCGGCAGGAAGGCATCGGCCGCATCTGCATGGACCAGGAGCGTCTCGGCGGCGTTGCAGACACCGGGGCGCTGGAGCTTGGCGTTGAGCGCGATCGCCTGCGCGTCTGCGAGGTTGGCGCTCGCGTCGACGTATATGTGGCAGTTGCCCGACGCCGCGTAGATCACGGGCACGGTGGCGACGCCCTTGAGCGCGTTCTTCAGTCCCTCCCCGCCGCGCGGGATGATCAGGTCTACGAGCCCGGTCTGGGTGGCAAGCTCGGCAAGCTCCTCACGCCCACCGCCGGCGACGAGCGCCAGCGATCCTTCGGGCAACCCCGCCGTGGTGGCGGCCTGCGCCGCGATGCTCGCCAGCACCGCATTGGAGTGCGCCGCCGAGCTGGAGCCCCGCAGCACGATCGCGTTGCCGGATTTCAGACACAGCGCGGCGGCGTCGATCGTCACGTTCGGGCGGGCCTCGTAGACGACGGCGACGACGCCCAGCGGGACGCGCACCTTGCGCAGGTCCAGTCCGTTGGGTAGCCGCGAGCCGTCGATCACCTCGCCGACCGGATCGGGCAGCGAGGCGATCTTGCGCACGCCGCCGGCCATCGCGGCGATCCGCCGCTCGTCCAGCGCAAGGCGATCGAGCAATGCGTCCGAGAGACCGCTCTCGCGGCCCGCATCGAGGTCGCGCGCGTTGGCCTCGAGGATCTCTTCGCTGTGCTCCTGCAGCGCGCTGGCGATCTGCTCGAGCGCTCGGTCGCGCACGCCGGAGCCCAGCATCGCCAGGGTCCGCGAGGCGCGCTTTGCGGCAGCGCAGAGTTCGGTGACTGAGACCGCGGTGGTGGCCATTGCGGTTAAAGGTTACGCGAGCACGAAATAGTCGCGGTGGACTGCCTCCTCGCTGGCCCTCGGCAGCAGCTCGCGCACCTCTGCTGACTTCAGGCCACGCGCCCGGCGCAGCTCGGCGGCGGAGTAGTTCGTGATCCCCTTGCCGACGGTCTCGCCGTCTGACGCCACCTCGACCGCATCGCCTGCGTCGAACGATCCGACCACCTCGACGATACCCACCGGGAGCAGGCTGGTCCCCCCTTCTCTCAGCGCGCGCGCCGCGCCGGCGTCGACCACCACGCGGCCGCGCGCCGGCTTGGCGTACTTGAGCCACAGCTTGAAGCTCGAGTAGCGGGCCTGCTGGGCCTGGAACTTCGTGCCGACCGGCTGCCCGGCCGCGGCGGCCGTGATCGTGCGCGCCTCGAGCCCGCTGGCGACGACGGTCGGGATCCCCGACGCCGTCGCCATCTCGGCCGCGACGACCTTGGAGCGCATCCCGCCGGAGCCGAGCGGAGAGGTCGCGTGTCCGATGTCGAGCCCGTCGAGGGCGTCGAACGCGGTCACCTCCGGGACCAGCTCGGCATCAGGCTGGACATGAGGGTCGGCCGTGAACAGCCCGGCGGCATCCGTGAGCAGAAGCAGCAGCTCGGCGCCCAGCAGGATCGCGACCTGCGCGGCGAGGAAGTCGTTGTTGCCGAACGAGATCTCGTCGGTGGTCGTCGTGTCGTTCTCGTTGATCACGGGGACGACGCGCCACTCGAGCAGCTTGCGCAGCGTCTGGCGCGCGTTCAGGTAGTGGGTCCGCGCGCTCATGTCGAAGAATGTCAGCAGCACCTGCGCCGTCGGCACGCCGCGAGCTCGCAGCAGCTCGTCGTACACCTGGTAGAGCTTGCCCTGTCCGACCGCGCTCGCCGCCTGCAGCTCGTCGATCGCGCGCGGGCGCAGAGGCAGCTCCATGACGCCCATCCCGCGCGCGATCGCGCCGCTCGTCACGACGATCGGCGAGCGGCCGGCGCGGTGCAGCTCGGCGAGCTCGTCGCAGATCCGGCCGAGCACGTCGCGGCGCACGTCGCCGCGTGCGTCGGCGACGATGCTCGATCCCAGCTTGACCACGAGCGTGCTCATCGCTGGGAGAGGTTACGGCCCCCTATCTACGTCTGCCCGGGCACCAGGGATTGCGGGGTACGCCCTTGCACGGATTCGGCATCGTCTTCAGGTTGTGCGGCAGCGCCGGCATGGGCTGCCCCTTGCCGTGGCGCGGGTAGTGCATGTTTGGCAGGCAGGGGGTCTGGCCGCTGCCGAGGAACTGCGAGTCGCACAGAACCTGACTCGTGAACGATGGGTTGGGATCGGGCGGGACGGGCCCGCCGCACGTGGGCTTCGACTGCTGCAGCCCTTGCGGCGAGCTCGTGACGGGCCCGCCCGTGTCGGTGTTGGCGCGGAAGCAGTTCGAGGGCCCGGACGTGGTCGTCGTCTCGGCGAAATCGCCGTTGGTGTCGTTGCCGAAGAACCCGTTGCCGGTGAAGGTGTTCCCGATCAGCGCGTTGCCCCAGTTGTCGTAGTCGCAGATGTTGTTCGGGGCGCTGATCCCACCCTTGCAGGGCGGGGCGTCGGAGGGCGGACTCTCGGTGTCCGGGTACGGCACGAAGATCACGCCCCAGGCGCCGTTGCGGACGAAACGGTTGTCCATGACCGTGTCGTTGCGCCCGCCCGATATGGACACGCCGGTGCCGACCGGACCGGCGGCGGCAGCCCCGGCGGCGGGGACGTTGGGGTTGTTGTTGTCGTGCACGTAGTTGTGGGTGAAGACCCAGCAGGAGTGCGTGTGCGTGATCGGGCTGATCCCGTTGTTTGGGCAGGACCCGTCCTGCGGCGAGGGCCAGTCGCTGTTGTTCTGGCTGTTGGTGTCGAAGCCGTCCTCGTTGTGATCGAACTCGGAGTTCTTGACGACCAGGCGGCCGCCCGAGTTGGTGCCCGAGTAGCCGAGCGCGTTGTACTGCGCATGCGCCCTGTCCATCGTCTGGTCGCACTGCTGCTGGCAGGCGCCGATGTAGTAGCCGGAGTCGTTGAAGTTGCTCGTGTACGTGTCGTACCAGGTGCCGCCGCTCCAGTTGCTCGAGAAGATCCCGTATGCAGCGGCGGTCGGCTCGTCCTTGAAGAAGGTGCTCGTTGCGTTCAGGTAGGAACCGTAGAAGCCCCATCCTCCGATCTGGCCGCTACCGTCGCCGCCGTTCCACCAGATCTCGTTGCCGGCGACACCCTTGCCGGCGAGGAAGTTGCAGGCCGTTAGGTTCTGCACCCAGACGTTGTTCGCCTTCCAGACCATGATCCCGTTGAGGCCGAGACCCTGTGGCCCGGAGTTCTGGTCCGCCGCTTTGCGGCTGCAGCGCGGCGACCCGGGCTTGGTGCCGTCGACGATCACCCGGTTGCGGTTCATCCCGCGCAGGCGGATGTTCCTGGTCGTGATCAGGACACCCGCGGGCGTGTCCGAGCGTCCCTGCGGGGCGCGGCTCGAGGTCGTCTTGTAGTCGCCCGGCGCAACCAGGATCCAGTCGCCGGGCCTGGCGGCATTGACTGCCGCCTGGATCGTCCGGTATTGACCGCGAATGTGGCGGTAGGTGCCGACGCGCAGGACCTTTGCGCCCGCCGACGCGGTGCTTGTCAGCCCCGCCGCCATGCAGATGCCGGCTGCGCACCAGTGACTGAGCCTCATCATCCGT
Organism: uncultured Solirubrobacterales bacterium; assembly: GCA_963796525.1. Lineage (GTDB taxonomy): Bacteria > Actinomycetota > Thermoleophilia > Solirubrobacterales > Solirubrobacteraceae > Palsa-465. The sequence goes on along the minus strand of CAWCMD010000019.1, from coordinate 81,958 downwards.
CCTTCTCCCGCTGAGTGGACGGCACACCATATCTAGGTGCGATGGCCGGGGCGCCGCTTCCGGCGCCCCGGCCACGCGAGCGTTAGTCCTGTTAGGCCCTGCGGCCGCGCCGACGGCACCAGGGGTTCGACGGGACCCCCTGGCACGGGTTCGGCATCGTCTTCAGGTTCCTGGGCAGCGGATGCATCATGACGTGCGTCCGCCGCGGGTACTGACCATTCGGACACGGCGACGGAACGCCGGGGGTGAGCTCGACCTGCGAGTCACAAAGCACCTCGGTCAGGAACGTCGAGTTCCCGTTCGCCGGAATCGCCTGGCCGTTGCACGTCGGGTGCGACTGCTGCAGCCCGGTCGGCGAGGTGGAGGCGTTGCCGCCTCCGATCTCGGTGTTCCCGCGGAAGCACGGCGTTGGGTTTCCGCTGGTGAAGTTCAGCCAGGCGATGTCGCCGTTTGACGGGTGGCCGTAGCCGCCGTTGGTGGCGAACTTGTTGCCGATGACCGCGTCACCCCAGTCGTCGAACAGGCAACTGCCGGGGATCGTCGTGGTGCTTCCACCGGTGCACGGTGGGCCGCTGTCGAGGAAGGGCACGATGCCGATTCCCCAGGCCTTGTTGTTGCGGAACGTGTTGTTCATGATCGTGTCGTTCCGTCCGCCGGAGACGGTCATCCCGGTTCCGACCGGCCCGGCAGCCGCGGAACCGGCGGCGGGCACGTTCGGGTTGTTGTTGTCGTGCACGTTGTTGTTCATGAACACCCAGCACGAGTGCGTATGGGTGATCGGGCTGATCCCGTTGTTCGGGCAGGACCCGTCCTGCGGCGGCGGGTTGTCGCCGTTCTGGCTGTTGGTGTCGAACCCGTCCTCGTTGTTGTCGAACTGTGAGTTCTTGATGATCAGCGAGCCGCCCGAGTTCGACCCTGAGTAGCCGAGCGCGCTGAACTCCGACCAAAGGTCATTGATCACCTGGTTGCACTGCTGCCGGCAGGCTCCGATGTAGACGCCTGAGTCGTTGAAGTTGCTCGTGTAGGTGTGGTTCCAGATGCCACCGTTCCAGTTGCTGGAGAAGATCCCGTACTTTGCGGCGGAGCTCTCGCCGCCGAAGTAGGTGCTGGTGGCGTTCAGGTATGCGCCCGAGAAGCCCCAGCCGCCGATCACGCCGCTGCCGTCGCCGCCGTTCCACCAGATCTCGTTGCCGGTGTCACCGCTGCCGCCCAGGAAGTTGCAGGCGGTCAGGTTGTCGACGGAGACGTTCTTCGCCTTCCAGACCATGATCCCGTTCAGTCCGAGCGGGCCCTTGGCGCCGGCCGGTCCGAAGCTCTGATCGATCCCCGTCGCATTGCAGGGGCGAGACCCCGGCTTGGTGCCGTCGACGATCACCGTGTTGCGGTTCATCCCGCGCAGGTGAATGCCCGGCTTGGTGATCAGCACCGCGGCCGGCGTGTCGGTCCGCCCCGGCGGCTCTTCGCTGGACGTCGTCTTGTAGTCGCCCGGCGCGACCAGAATCCAGTCGCCGGACCTGGCCGCGTTCACGGCGGCCTGGATCGTCTTGAACTGCCCGGGCACTCCTCGATAGGTGCCCACCCGGAGCACTCGGGCCCCGGCGATCGACGCGATGAGCAGCATCCCCAATGCCGCCGCGACGACCGCAATTGCGAGTCGCTTCATCCGTGTCCCTCCAAATCGGTTTCCCCGGCCGCCGACAGCATCCTACACATCTTCTACAGCTCGGGATCGAGCTGGAAGGTAACGCCGGCGATCTCGACATCATCTCCGGGCTCGAAGCCCGCGCTCGCCAGCGCGGCGATCACGCCAACGCCGCGCAGCCTGCGCTCGAGGTGCGCGAGCGCGTCTTCGTTGTCGAGGTCGTAGCGCGCAACGAGCCGCTCGATGCCGCGGCCGCTGACCCGGAAGCTCCCGTCGGGGAGCCGCTGGACTCGGTAGGCGCGCTCGGCGGCGGGCCGGAAGACGCGGTGCTCGGCCAGTTCCTCGAGTACGGGCTCGGCCTCCTCGGCCTGGTCTGCTTCCCGCTGCACGGGGACGAGACGGGCAAGCGTGAGTTTGAGCTCCTCGAGTCCGGCACGCGTCGCCGAGGACGTGACGACCACGGGAATATCCGGGCCAAGGCGCTCCTGCCAGCTTGCTTTTGCCGCTGCCGCGGCGCCGGCGTCCACGAGATCCGCCTTGGACAGCGCGAGAACGCGCGGCAGCGACGCGAGCCGGGGATCGTGGAGCTGGAGCTCCCGTTCCACGGCCTGGTAGTTGGCCGTTGCCTCGCTGCCGTCAAGGGGCGCGAGGTCGAGCACGTGGACGAGCAGCCGGGTGCGCTCGATATGCGCGAGGAACTCGTGCCCCAGTCCCGCTCCCGCGCTGGCGCCCTCGATCAGCCCCGGAATATCCGCGATCACCAGCTGGCGGTCGTCGGTCTCGAGCGTCCCGAGAACGGGCTCCAGCGTCGTGAAGGGATAGTCGGCCACCTTCGGATGGGCGCGCGTAAGCCGTCCGAGCAGCGAGGACTTGCCGGCGTTCGGAAGCCCCACGAGGCCCACGTCGGCGAGCAGCTTCAGCCGCAGCGTCAACCACGACTCGTCTCCGGACAGACCGCGCTCGGCGAAGCGCGGCGTCTGGTGCGTCGGGCCGGCAAAGCGCTTGTTGCCGCGGCCGCCAGGTCCACCTCTCGCGACCAGCGCGCGCTGCCCGGGGCGCACGAGGTCATGGCGCGTGCCGTCGGCCTCGACCAGCACCTCGGTGCCGGGCGGGACCGCGATCTCTCGCGTCTCCCCGTCGGCGCCGCGGCGCAGCGCTCCCTGCCCGTGGCCACCTCGTTTGGCCTTGAAATGCGATCGGCGCCGGAATGCCTCGAGGTCGCGCAACGAGTCGTCGCAGACCAGCACGACATCTCCGCCACGCCCGCCGTCGCCGCCGTCCGGGCCGCCCTTGGGCACATGGGCTTCTCTACGGAAGCTCAGGCAGCCGTTGCCGCCGCCACCGGCTTGGATGTGAATACGTGCGCGGTCCTGCATGAAATGATCCTGACATGTCTTCGGATCGCGTCTTTCTGATTACCGGCGCCTCGAGCGGCATCGGCGCGGCCACTGCGCGTCATGCCGCCGAGGCGGGCTACCGCCTGGTGCTCGCCGCTCGATCGACCGAGAAGCTCGCTTCGCTCGCCGGTTCGCTCGGCGGAGACGAGCGGGCGCTCGCCGTGCAGTGCGATGTGACGGAGTGGGATCAGCAGCAGGCAATGGTGTCCGCAGCACTCGAGCGGTTTGGCCGCCTCGACGTGGCGTTCGCAAACGCCGGCTTCGGAGCCGCCCGCGGGTTCTTGAAGGAGTCACCGGAGCAGTGGCGCTCAATGGTGCTGACCAACGTGTACGGGGCGGCGCTCACGATCCGCGCAACGATGCCGGCGTTGAAGGAGACGCAGGGCCACCTGTTGCTGACGGGGTCGGTCGCGGGCCGCCGCGCGCTGCCGGGGTCGCTTTACTCGGCGACCAAATGGGCGGTCACCGCGATGGGCGAGTCGGCGCGCCAGGAGTTCGACGGGAGCGGCGTGCGGGTGACACTGATCGAGCCAGGGATGGTCGACACGCCGTTCTTCGACAATCGGGTGTCGGGCGCCTTGGAGGCTGACGATGTCGCCCGGGCGGTGATGTTCGCGGTCGCCCAGCCGCCCCACGTCGACGTCAACGAGATCCTGGTCAGGCCGACTTCTCAGAGCGGTTGAGGTTGAGCGCGCTTCGGAGGTCGGCCTGGACCAGCTCGACCTCGTCGAGTAGCTGCTCTCCGTAGTAGCGGATCATGATGAAGCCGTGCCGGCGCGCGTGCAGCTCGCACCGGCGATCGCGCTCCACCTCCGCCCTTGTCCGGTGGCCGCGATGACGATCGATCTCGACGATCACTCGCTGCTCCCACCACACCGCGTCAACCGTCATCAGGCCGACCGTTGCGTTGAGCTCTGGGATCGGAATGTCCCCGGCCTCGCACAGGTGCACGAGTTCCCGTTCGTCATCGCTGCGCGATCGTGCGAGCTGCGGCTGGTGGCGGCCGGCGGCCTTGCGAAGCTTCGTGCTGCCGCGCTTGCCGGGCCCGGTGATCGCCTCGATCTCGTCGAGGTTCAGCAGCTCGCGGTACTCGGCCTCTGCAAGGGCGTAGCGGAGATCGTTGAGGCGGGCGGTGGCGGCGTAGTCGAGCAGGGCCTGGACGGTCGTGGTCGTTGGAAGCCCGTTGTGGAAGGTGCGGGTGAGGGTTCGCCGCTCGTGAATGCGGATGTTGCGCCTCGAGGAGCGCCTACCCGGCACGCTGATGTCGATGATTTTCGGCTGGGAAGCGAGGATCCCGAACCACCACAGGGCTGTGGCGTGGCTGAGCATCGCGCCCTGGCAGGCGTATAGCAGCGCCTCGGATAGGTCGGCTTGCACCGAGGGGGCGGTGTGGCCGACGGCGTAGACGCCGGGCAGGCGGGGGTGCAGATAGCCGGCCTTGACCCAGTCGACGATCGTCGCCGGCGCGACACGGAGCTGGCGCCGGCCAACCCGCCCAAATTGCCGCCCGGCAAGCCGCGCCACGCGAACTTTGTCGTTTTCGGTCGGACCCCCCGACTGAATTCGCCATTGTTCGCGCATGAGGCGGACTGTGCCGCCGATCGCTGTAACGAAACAAGACTCAATTGCAACAAGTCAGCAACAAAGGAGGCCCTTTGAAGCTCTTCGGCGAGTTCAAGAAGTTCCTGTTCCGGGGGAACGTCGTCGACCTGGCCGTCGCGATCGTGGTCGGAACCGCGTTCACCGCGGTCGTCAAGGCGCTGGTGACCGACTTCCTGACCCCGATCATCGCACTGATCTTCGGCGCGCACAACTTCGCCAACCTGTCGTTCAGGATCAACGGAAGCCGCTTCGCCTATGGCGACTTCATCAACAACCTGTTCACGTTCATGACGGTCTCGGCCGCCATGTTCTTCCTGATCGTCGCCCCGATCAACGCGCTGCTCGCACGGCGCGCGCAGGAGGATCCGGATGAGAAGGAGTGCCCCGAGTGCACGAAGCCGATCCCGCTCAAGGCACGCCGCTGTCCCGAGTGCACGGCGTCGCTCCCCGAACCCGCGGCGGCATAGCGCCGGCGGTGGCGCGGGACGGGATAACGCCGGCGGCAAAGCGGGCCGGCAAAGCGCGGCGGCATAGTGCCCGCGGGATAGCGCCGACAAAGCGCCGGCGCCGGCGAACAGCCCGCGCCGGCCTACGACTCGTCAGGCGCCACGGAGATCACGCGCCCGCGGCGACCCCGGGTGAACTCCACGGTCCCCGCGCTGCGCGCGTAGATCGTGTCGTCCTTGCCGATCCCGACGCCGTCGCCGGGCTTGAAGCGGGTGCCACGCTGGCGGACGATGATCTCGCCGCCGGTCACGGTCTGACCGGCGAAAACCTTGACGCCAAGGCGCTTGGCGTTCGAGTCGCGTCCGTTGCGCGATGACCCAAGTCCTTTCTTATGCGCCATTCTCGGTCTCCTCGGTTGAAGTCTCAGTGGGCTTTGGCTCGGCCGGCGCGGCTGGTTCGGCGCCCTCACCGCTCGGAGCGCGGCGGGGCTTTTCAGCCACACCGCTCGGAGCGCGGCGGGGCCTTTCAGCCGCCACCGGCTTCGGTGCCGCGCGCTCCTCAGAAGCAGCGGCCTTGCCGGCTGATGAGCGACGGCCGCCGCCCATCTTGATCCCGGTGACCTCGAGCCGCGTCAGCTCCTGACGGTGGCCGGTCCGGCGCTTGTAGCCGCGCTTCGGCTTGAACTTCACGACCCGTAGCTTCGGTCCGCGCTCGTGGCCGACGACCCGGGCAACGACCGACACGCTCGAAAGCCCATCCCCGTCTACGACGTTGGAGCCGTCGACGAACAGCAGTGGTTGCAGATCCACCGAATCCCCGTCCGAAGCGGGCAGGCGCTCGACGAGCAGGGATTGCCCCTCCTCGACCCGATATTGCTTTCCGCCTGTTTTGACGATTGCGTACATGTTCATTCCGAGGACGCCGCTGCCTTAGCACCGGAACGGCGTCGTCCGCCTCTGCGGCCACGACGCCGAGGCTTGGATTCTAGTTCATCGTCCGATTCGTCCGGCGCATCGCTGCCGTCGACACCGGAAGCGTCCACCAGCGAGGCTAGCGCGGAGGTTCGTCCAGGCTCCTCGATCCGCACCAGGTGCTTCTCGCCGACGTACCGGCCGCCGCCACGCACCGAGATGATGTAGCCGTCGACCTTGGCGACGGCGTCGCCCGGGTTGTACATGTGCGGCTCGATGATCTCGACGTGGACCTCCTCGCCCTCGCGGAACGGGACCGCCCGCTCGACGACCTCCTCGCGGCTGCCTTCCAGCAGGACCGCGAAGTGATCGACCGGCAGCCCCTCCGAGCCCTCGAACACGAACACCTTGCCCGTGTCCTGCTCGACCGTCCGCAGCACCCGCCCGTCGTCCCGCGTGAACTCGGCACTGACCCGCGGGTTCATCTGGATCAGCAAGGCCTCAGACGCGGTCTCGGAAGCGAGCTCGTGCATCCGCCGCTCGAACTCGATCGCGATCGTCTCCTCGGACTTGATCACGCCCTCGCCGTCGCAGGTCGGGCACGGCCTGGTCATGATCTCGCGGACGCCGTCGGTGACGTTCTGGCGCGTCATCTCGACCAGGCCCAGCGGAGAGATCTCGACCACGAACGTCTTCGTCCGGTCCTCGTCCAGGGACTTCCGCAGCGTCTTCAGCACGGCGTCGCGATTGCGCGCCCGCGCCATGTCGATGAAGTCGATGACGATGATCCCGCCAATGTCGCGAAGCCGCAGCTGTCGCACGACCTCCTCCGCGGCCTCCAGATTGGTCTTCGTGATCGTGTCCTCGAGCCGGGCACCCTTGCCGCGGCCGATGAACGAGCCGGAGTTGACGTCGATCACGGTCAGCGCCTCGGCGTAGTCGATGACCAGATAGCCGCCGCTCGGCAGGTCGACCCGGCGCGAGAGCGTCGACGCCAGCACCTGCTCGACGCCGAAGGCCTCGAACAGCGGCTTGCCCTCCTCCCAGAGCTCGACGTGCTCGACGAGCTCGGGTGCCGTGCGCGAGAAGAACGACACGAGCCGGTGATGCTGCTTGGGGTCGTCGACGATCGCGCGCTCGAAAGACGAGGAGAAGATGTCGCGCACAACCCGCACCGAGAGGTCCGCCTCCTGGAAGACGAGCGCCGGCGCCGGCGTCTCCTCGACGCGCTTGACGAGCACCTCATTGAGCTTGAACAGGTACAGCAGCTCGCGTTCGAGATCCGCGCGCGTGGCGCCCTGTGCGGCCGTGCGGATGATCGCCCCGTAGCCCTTCAGGTCGAGCTTCGCGGCCTCCTTTCGGAGCCGCTCGCGCTCGCCGTCGTCTAGCCGGCGCGAGACGCCCACCCCCTCGCCGTACGGCGCCAGCACCATGTACCGGCCGGCGATCGTCAGGTCCATCGACAGCCGGGCGCCTTTGGTCTTCAGCGGGTCCTTGACGACCTGCACGACGATCTCCTGGCCGGGCTTGAGCATGTCGGTGATCTGTCTGCTCTCGCGTCCGCCGCTGCCGCGACCACGCCGGGGCGCCTCGACGCCGGGCAGGACGATCTCGTCGACGTGCAGGAAACCATTCTTCTCGAGCCCGATGTCGACGAACGCGGCCTCGAGGCCCGCGAGCACGTTGTCAACGCGCCCCTTGTAGATGTTGCCGACGATCGAGCGCGCGCCGCGACGCTCCAGATAGAGCTCCGCGACCTTGTAGCCGGCGCTCGGGCGTGTTGAACGCCGGCGCCGCCGTCCGCCGGTCGTACGTGCGGCGACGGTTCCCGTCGCCTCCATTAGCGCGACCCTGGTCTCGCCACGGTCGACGCTTACCAGTACTTGCTTCTTCAATTGTGAGTCAGTCCTTTATGAAATTTCTATGGCCGCGCTCGCCCTTACGGGCGGCGCGGCTGTGTTTCGGCCTCGGCGACCGGGCGGCCGCGGCAAGACCCTTGGAAGTCATTCGCTCGCATCGGTGAGCGCAGCGTCTCCATCACGAAAGTAGCGCCCTGTTCTTCGAAGCAGAAGACATTCGTGCCTGGACGTAGATCGACTGCAGCAGTCCGATCGCGATAAACGTGACCAACACCGACGAGCCTCCGTAGCTCATCAGAGGTAACGGTACTCCGGTGATCGGCATGATCCCGATCGTCATGCCGACGTTGACGAACACCTGGAACATCAGCATCGCCAGGATTCCCCCGGCGATCAGCGTTCCGTACAGGTTCTTGGCCATCGTGATGATTCTGAGCGCGCGCCAGATCAGCAACGCGTAGAGGGACAGCACGAGCGCCGCGCCGACGAATCCGTACGTCTCCCCCACCGCCGCGAAGATGAAGTCTGTGTCGTTGGCGGGCAGGAAGTTCAGCCGCGTCTGCGTGGCGTTGATCCCGCGGCCGGTCTTCTGTCCCGAGCCGATCGCGATCAGCGACTCGGTGATGTTGTAGGTCTGGTTGCCCGGGTCGTGGGAGGGATTCAGGAAGCCGGTGAGCCGCTGCACCTGGTACGGCTTGAGCACATGCACGCCCATCGCCGGCGCGCCCGCGAGCACGATCGCGACCGCCACGGCGAACATCGCGACCAGCCCCGCCAGCTGCTTCCAGGGCGTGCCGACCACGAACAGCAGCGCGAACCCGATCGCCACGTACACCATCCCGGTGCCGAGGTCGGGCTGCGGGATCACGAGCAGCGCTGGGATCAGCGCAAGCAGCATGATCCGTGCGGTGGTCTGGCGTTCATGCAACCGTCTCGAGCGCTCCACCAGGAATGCCGACAGCGACACGATCAGCAGCACCTTGCCGAACTCCGAGGACTGGAACTGCAGGAACGGGAGCGGGATCCAGCGGTGCGAGCCGCGGATCGCGGGCATCCCATACACGACCAGGTTCAGCCCGAGCATCACGCCATAGAGCCCGAAGCGGTACTCGCGCAGCCGCGAGTAGTCGATTCGCGAGAGCAGCAGCGCGACGACGAGCCCGATCACCGCGAAGATCGCCTGGCGCTTCACGTAGTACAACGGGTCGCCCGTGACGGCGTTCGCGGTGGCGCTCTTGAGCGTCAGCAGCGAACAGGCAACCAGCCCGGCCGCACCGAGCAGCAGCAGTGGATCGGGCATGACCAGAGTGCGCGGACGGGCTTCGACGGGCTCCTCGATCGATTGGATTGGAGTCGCGCTCATAGTGTCTTGGAGGACCCCGCGACGAACTGGCCGCGCTTGCCGAAGAACCACTGCGAGAGGATCTCGCGCGCGGCCGGGGCGGCCGCCATCGCGCCGAATCCGCCCTGCTCGACCCACACGATCACGACGATCGGGGTGCGCGTCGCCCATGATGGAACGAAGCACGCGTACCACGAGTAGTCCTGCTGGCCAGAGTACTGGGCGGTGCCGGTCTTCCCGTACACCTGCTCGGGGAAGTTGGAGAAGATATCCGCCGAGGTACCTCCCGGCTGCGAGGCGGCGGCCCGCAGGCCGGCGCGGATCGTGTCGAGGTACTGCGGGTTGATGCTCACCGTGCGCGCCGGCGGTGGATCGATCCGCTGCAGCACGGTCCCGTCTGGCTGCTCGACATCGAGGCCGATGTGCGGCCGGACGACCTTGCCGCCGTTCGCGATCGTCGAGTAGGCGACCGCGAGCTGGAGGGGCGTGGCCTGGACGTCGCCCTGACCGACCGCGAGGCTGATGTTGTCGCCGATCGACCAGGGCCGGTTGGTACCGTCGGCGATCCCGCAGCCTCCCGGCGGCAGGCTGTGGTGGGGATGATTGGGGAACAGCGGCGTCGGGCCTTTGGCGCGGTCGCACTGCGCCTCGAGGTGGTTGCGTTGTTCGCGCCACCGCGGGGTTGGCAGCGTGCCCGAGACCTCGCCGCCTAGATCAATGCCCGTCTTCCGGCCGATCCCGAGCTTGCGCGCCCAGTCCTGCAGTGCGCCGCCGTTCGGGTGTTTGTAGGGGTCGGCGTTGGTCAGCGCACCGAGGTTGTAGAAGAAGTCGTCGGAGGAGACCCGGATCGCGTTGACGAGGTCGAGGACGCCGTCGACTGCACCGCCGGCGTTGTGGCGGCACTGGCCGCTGACGCAGAACTGGCCCGTATCGTCGAACGAGTCGGACGTCGTCCATGCGCCGCTCTCGAGTGCGGCGGTCGCGGTGATCGGCTTGAACGTCGACCCCGTCGGCCCGGCCGACTGGATCGCCCGGTTGATCAGAGGGAAGTTGGATGCAGGGTTGTTCAGCGCCTTGTAGGTCGCCTCGGACAGATTCTTGGTGAAGATGTTGGGGTCGAACGTCGGATTTGACCCCATCGCGTAGATCTGGCCGTTCTGGGGATTCATCGCCACGAATGCGCCGCCGCTGGCGGGCGGGTTGTTGTCGATCGCGTCCTGCAGTGCGGCCTGGCCGGCCTTCTGCAGCCCGACGTCAAGCGACAGCCTCAGGTTGTGGCCCGCCACCGGCTGGCTGCGCGAGATCGCCCCCGTGAATCGGCCCAGCGAGTCGACGGACACCTTGTCGGCGCCGTCGCGACCGCGCAGGAACTCGTCGTAGTACCACTCGAGACCGGTCTGGCCGACGACCGAGTTCTGGGAGGCGCCCTTGAAGTGGGGGTCCTTGAGCTCGCAGTTGCTGGCCGTGGCCCGCCTGCCCGGCGGCGGATTGCAGCTGATCGGGCCGACCGTCCCGAACAGCTGCGCGGCGACCTGGTGAAGCGGATAGTCGCGCAGGTAGATCTGCTCGACGTTCACGCCCGGGAACTGGTCCTGGCGCTCGGCCAGGTAGTACTGGACGTACTTGGTCACGTCCCGCTTGATGGTGACGTTCGCGTACGGCAGCTGCGCCTGCTGCTTGGCGACCTTGCATGCGATTTGCTGCAGGCGGCCCACGCCGACGCCCGGAACGGTGCAGCTGCTGCGCTTCGTCGAGATGCCGAGTACGTTCGCAAGCCGCGTGAACACCACCGCGTCCGCGCGGGGCGGGTGCAGCAGCTGCGCGGGTTGCATGCGCACGGGCAGGTCGGGAGGCGAGATCACGACCGCGATCGCCCGCCGCGAGTCGACCAGCACATTGCCGCCGCGGTCGACGATCTCGCCCCGCGGCGCGGGGATCGGGATCTGCCGAGTCCGGTTGGTCTGCGCCTGCGCGAGGTAATTCTGGCCCGAGAGCACCTGCAGGAACCAAAGCCGGAAGAAGATGATCGCGAACAACGCGAACGCGAACGTGCCGATCATCGCGACTCGCAGCGCGAGCTGCGGCGTGAGCGGCGGACGGCGATCTTCGGGCAGCTGGATCATCGGGTCGAGCGGGGCATTGGGCCAAGGCGCTCGGACGGTCGCTGCAGCGGGCTGAGTCCGCCCGTTGTGTAGGCGCGGCGACGGCGCCGGCGTGGATCGTCGGGCAGCACCGGCGCGACTACGCGGCGCACGAGCGCGTACACCGGCAGAGCGATCAGCGTATTGACGAGGACCGTGACCAAGATCTGCTGCGCAAGCAGGAGGCTGACCGGCGCGTCGACCCCCAGCAGGAACTGGATCAGCGCCATGCCGATTCCCGCAAAGGCGGTCGCCGCAGCACCGAGGGCCAGCGGGATCAGCCCGTGCGCGGGGTCGCGCAGCTCACGCAGCCGGCCCGACCAGTAGCCAATCGCGATGTACAGCAGCGACGTCACACCGAGCGTCTGGACGAGCACGAGGTCGATCATCAGCCCCATCGCGAACCCCATCACGGCGCCGGCCATCGAGCCTGCGAGCAGGCCGACGGACATCACGACGAGCGGGGTGATATCGGCGCTGACCCCGAAGATCGAGATCTGCGAGATCGCCACCTGCTGGACCACGACGGCGACGAAGCCCAGTGCGACTAGCCGGATGGGGAGGCGAAGCGACTCGTTCACGGCCCCACTTGGGCGCGCTCGTTGGCCGCCAGCGGCTTGGTCAGGATCTGGACGACGTCGAGGTGGCGTAGGTCGGCGTACGGGGCGACCGGCGCCTGGCCGCTGTTGAGCAGCTGATCCTGGGTGAAGCCCGTCGACACGTGGCCAATCGGGATCCCCGGCGGGTACAGCGAATCGAGCTTGCCGAACTTGAAGCCTGCGGTGACGACCATCTGCCCCGCCTGGATCGGGGCGTGCGGAGGCAGGTCCTGGAGGATCATCTGGTTGGGATTGCCCACTGCGGGCACGAGCACGCCCGTATCGCCGTACTGGTCCTGGACCTGCGCCGTGACCGCGTAGTCGTGGTCGGTGATCAGCGTCACGATCGAGACCGTCGCCGCGACCGTCGTCACCTTGCCGACCAGCGCGCCATCGCCCACCACCGGATCGTTGATGTGCACCCCGTCATCGGAGCCCTTGTCGACCTCGACGGTCGCGTACCAGAGCGTCGGGTCACGCGAGATGACCTGCGCGGTCTGGGCGCGTGTGGAGTTGATGCCGAGACTGTTATCGAGCCCGACCTCCTTGCCGAGCTGCTGGTTCTGGATCCAGGCGGAGCGGTACTGCGCCACTTCGGCCTGAAGTGTCGCAACCTCCTTGCGCAGCTGATCGCGCTGCGACTTGGCGTGCAGCGTGTCCGAGAACCACCCGGCGATGTCGCGAACGGGCTTGAGCACCTTGCTGGCACCCTCCTGGACCGGCGAGAAGACCTCGACGATCCCGCGCTGCACGGAGTGCAGCGGGCTGCTCGGCGACTCGCCGAAATACGCGGTCAGCAGAATCAGAGAAACGGCGACGAGCAGCGCGAGTACCAGCCGCCGCCGCCGAACTTGCTTGTCGTACACGAGGTGTGTATCTCCAAAGTCATTTTAATTCCCGCCCACCCCTGCGCCTAGGTCGGGTTTTCAACCTAGTACCGCCGGCGCCGGTTTCGTGAATTCTTGCTCGAACGGTGGATCGCTTCGAATTCCTCCAAGGACCTTCCCGAGCCGACCGCAACGCAAGTGAGCGGAGACTCGGCCAAGTGGGCCGGCATCTGCGTTTCGTGACGCAGACGCTCCTCGAGACCCTGTAGCAGCGAACCTCCTCCGGCCAGCATAATGCCACGATCCATGATGTCGGAGGCAAGCTCCGGTGGGGTGCGGTCGAGCGTCTCCTTGACCGCGTCGATGATCTGCGAGACCGGCTCCTCCAGCGCTCCCCGGATCTCCTCGCTGGTGAGCACCACCGTCTTCGGCAGGCCCGAGACCATGTCGCGGCCGCGGATCTCGGCCTGAACCTCCTCGGCGACCGGGAACGCGGAGCCGATCTCGAGCTTGACCTCCTCGGCCGTCTGCTGTCCGATCAGCAGCTTGTACTCCCGCTTGACGTAGTTGATGATCGCCTCGTCGAGCTCGTCGCCGCCGACCCGGATCGACTGCGAGACGACGATCCCGCCGAGCGAGATCACGGCGACCTCGCTGGTCCCCCCGCCGATGTCGACGACCATCGAGCCGGTCGGCTCGCCCACCGGCAGGCCGGCTCCGATCGCCGCTGCCATCGGCTCCTCGATCAGGTACGCCTGCCTTGCGCCGGCGCTGAGGCACGCCTCCTCGACAGCGCGCTTCTCGACCCCGGTCACCCCCGACGGGACGCAGACGACGACGCGCGGATGCGCCCAGCGGTTCTGGTGGACCTTCTGAATGAAGTGCCTGAGCATCTCCTCGGTCACCTCGAAGTCCGCGATCACCCCGTCCTTCAGAGGCCGGATTGCGGAGATCGTGCCCGGCGTACGGCCGAGCATCCGCTTCGCCTCGATCCCGACCGCGTGCACCTCTCCGGTCCGCGAATCGACGGCAACCACGCTCGGCTCTGAGAGAACGATCCCACGTCCACGCACGTAGACGAGCGTGTTCGCGGTTCCAAGGTCAACCGCCATGTCGCGGCCGCCGAAGCCGGTCAGGTACGTAAAAAAGCCCATATGCGTTGAGGGGGTACGGTGAAGCGGCGGACGGGGGGCCGAGAGTGCTTTGGGCCACACCGTGGTGCCGGTTCCGTCCTGGCGGGAGTCTACCGAACAGATGTCCACCGGCGGCGCTCCCCCGAGGGATCGCTACGCAGAAAAAACCTGGAAAACGGGTAAAGCTTCTCTAAAGATGGGTGTTCGCCGGTCCACATGCGGACCGGCTGCGACCGGTGCATGCACGGATTGGATCCCGCCCGCCCCCGCCCGCCCCCCGCCCCGCCCACGCCGCCCCCGCCCATCCGGCACATGTGCCGACCCAGGGGTGGGGGCATGCGCCCACGGGCGGGCGGGATCTCAAGGCAACGTCACGCCCAGACGAACGGCGGGTACTTCTCCTCCATCCAGTAGCTGTAGATCCGGGTGCGTGCCTGCCAGCGCAGGCCGATCGTCACGACGTTGAACAAGCCATCCGGATACTTCTTCGTGAACAGGATCGCGAAGAACCCGATGAACGCGCAGATCTCGGCGACGACGGCGATACCGAACGCGACGAGCAGCGCGGGAATCGCGAGCAGCCACGCGACCAGTGGACGCCACCGGGCGATCTTCGGCGGATAGTCGACCTCCAGCCGGACCGGATAGTTCGGATCGTCGGCGAGCGTGAACGGCGGGTATTGGTCGGTCTGCAGCAACACGTACGCGCTGACCCGCAGCACCCAGCGCTCGAACCCGACCATGTAATTGAACATGCCCTCCGGGTAGGCGCCCGTGATGATCGTTGCAAACCAGGAGACGATGTACACGACGTAGACCCCGATCGCGAGGACGGCCAGCACGATGTAGTGGGGGACGGCCAGTAGCCACTTGACGAGCGGCAGCCATCTGTTCAGCTGCTGTGGGTATTCGATCTCGACCCGGACCGGATAGTCAGGGTTTGGCGGGGTCGGATTCATGCGGAATTAGCCCTCCTGTTGATTGCCGCGAGTGCCCTGCCCCGAGAACCTATTCGATGCCGCGGACCGAAAGCAACGCCGGCTCGAGTTCGAGCAGGGTCGCGGCAGGCAGTCCGACAACGTTCAGGTAGTCACCTTCGATGCGTTCCACGAGCGCGGCGCCGCGACCCTGGATCGCATAGCCACCCGCCCGCTCCCGCCACTCCTCGCCGGCCAGGTACCAATCGATGATCGTCCGGTCGAGCGCCCGGAATTCGACCAGCGTGGTCGCCGCGGCTGTCCGCGCGCGCCCATCCTGATGCAGGCACAGACCGCTGATCACGGCGTGCTTGCGGCCGCCGAGCGCCGCAAGCGTCTCGCGGGCCTCTCGCGCGTCCGCCGGCTTGCCATACATCCGCGCGCCGATCGCCACGACCGTGTCGACCCCGAGCACCGTTGCGTCGGGTCGGGCCTGCGCAACCGCGCTGGCCTTGCGAAACGCGTTCTCAACTGCGACCTCGTTCGGCGGGCCCTCCTCCAGCTCGACCACGCCGTCGGGCACCTGCACAACGAACTCGATGCCCAGCTGCTCCAGGATCGCCCGCCGCTGCGGAGAGCACGACGCGAGGATTAGGCCAGTTCGGGGAAGAACAGCGCCACCTCACGGGCCGCTGACTCTGGCGCGTCAGATCCGTGCACCATGTTCGTGCCGACCTCGATCGCGTAGTCGCCGCGGATCGATCCGGGGCTGGCCTCGAGCGGGTTGGTCGCGCCGATCACCTGCCGGGCCGCCTGGATCGCATGGTCGCCCTCGAGCACCATCGCCACGAGTGGGCCGGAGATGATGAACTGGACGAGCTCCTCGTAGAACGATTTGCCCTCGTGCTCAGCGTAGTGGCGCTCGGCGAGATCGCGGGCGATCGTCGCCAGCTTCAGCGCGACCAGCCGAAGCCCCTTGCGCTCGAACCGGGCGATGATCTCGCCGGTTAGGTTCCGGGAGAAGGCATCGGGCTTGACAAGGATGAGCGTGCGCTCCATTGGCGGCGGTTCTCCTTAGGTTCGGTTGGTCTTCGGCGCTCAGCCGGCGGCGGGGCCGCTGCGCTCGGCGCGAGCCGGCGCGGGCGTCGCGCTGGGGTCGCTCATCGCCGTCGTGCTGCCGGCGACTGCTTGCTCGGGCGCGCTCTCGCGCCGTCGTCGTGCCCGGCGCGGGGGCGGCGGGGGCACCGCTCCGATCTCCGCCTCGCAGAACGGGCAGATCTTCCACGACGGGTCGAGGGGCTTCCCGCATGTCTGGCAGGGGTCCTTCAGCTTGCGCATGCAGCTCGGGCACCGGAGGAAGTCCTTCTCGACCTCGTAGTCGCAGTGCGGGCAGAGGTGATATCCCAGCTCCGCCAGCCGCGCCTCGGCAGCCTGCATCTCGAGCTCGCGCTCGCGCACGTCGTCGAGGTATTCGGGCGGCCTGACGATCATGTAGACGATCGTCCCGACGAACGGGAACAGCGACGCCGCGGTGGCGCAGCCGATCAGCATCGGGTCAGCGATCCGCCGGCGGGCGTCTGCGTAAGTCCAGTACAGCAGCGCCAGCCAGATGACCACCAGGAACAGGATGATCAGCTCGACAGCGAGGCTGATCGCACTGTTGTTGATACCGAAAACTCCGGCCAGGGAGGGCATTAACTCAGCGAGTGTAGTGGGCGCGAAGGTCGTTTACGTTCGTCGGGCGTACGGCGGTTAGAGAAACACGCGTCCGAACAGATACCCGATCCCGAAGAACACCAAGATTACAACGGCGACGATCAGCGCGACGAGGCCGATCATCGTCAGGAAGCTTGGCTGGTCGTCGCGGTCGTTCACAGGGTGGATGCGCGGGCCCGGCCCTCCGGGCGCAGCAGATCAGCGACGAGGTATATCGAGCCTGTGGCGATAACGACTCCGCGAGGGGTGAGCGAGCCGGCAATCTCGCGGGCCCGCGCCAGCGCAGCGGCGGGCCGGGGCACGATTTCGGCCGGGGGGCCATCGAGCTGGCGAACGAGCGATTCAAGTGTCGGCGGGGGCAACGCTCGCGGATTCTGACTGGCGGTGAGGATGATCGAGTCACAGACGGGTACTAGGTTCGACAACATCCCCGCCGCGTCCTTGTCGTCGAGGACCGAAACGACCGCGACCAGCCGTGAGTGGCCGGCCATGATCTCCGGCAGCGATTCCGTCAGTGCGGCGATCCCATCCGGGTTGTGGGCGCCGTCGAGCAGCGTGAGGGGATCCTGACCGACGATCTGCAGGCGCCCCGGAACCCGGACCTCGGCGGCCGCCTCGGCGACGGCGCTCGGATCCAACTCTCCCAGGTAGGCCTGGGCGGCAGCGCGCGCCAGCGCGAAGTTGCGGCGCTGAAAGGCTCCGAGCGCACCAACGGCGGTCCCAGGATCGGCGCCGGCCCGGACGATCTTCGCGTTTCTCTGGGTCGCGAACTCGACCGCCACGCGCTCCGCGTCGGCGGCCAGTCCGCTCCCCAGCACGAGCGTTCCGCCCGGCCGCACGACATCGAGCTTCTCCCGCGCGATGTCGGTGACCGTCGGCCCGAGCCAGCGGGTGTGCTCGAGACCGACGCTCGTCAGAACCTGCACCTTCGACGGGATCACGTTGGTCGCGTCGTAGCGCCCACCAAGGCCGGCCTCGATCACCGCGACCTCCACGTCGCGGCGCGCCAGCTCGGAGTACGCGGCCGCGGTCAGCGCCTCGAACTGCGTCACGCGATCATCGCCGTCGAGCGAGCGGTTGACGAGCTCGGCGGCATGCCTGGCGCGCTGCACGGCCGCCGCGAACGAGGCCGGCTCGAGATCGGCGTCGTCGATCCGGATGCGCTCGCCGAACGACACCAGGTGCGGCGAGAGGTAGGCACCCGAGCGCAGCCCGTGGGCGCGCAGGATCGCCGCGATCATGCGCACCGTGGACGATTTGCCGTTGGTGCCGACGACGTGGATCGAGTCGAACCGCCGCTCGGGATGGCCCATCGCGGTCATCAGCCTCCGCATGCGGTCCAGTCCGAACCGCATGCCGAACAGCTCGAGCGAGAGCAGGTAGCGCTCGGCCTCCTCAGGGGTCATTCGAGTGCCTCCCGCTCGGCCTTCAGCCGGGCCAGCTTGTCGCGCTCGGCTTGCACGACATCCGGCGGCGCCTTCGCGACGAACTTCTCGTTTGCGAGCTTCGCTTCGCTGCGCCCGATCTCGGCTTGAAGCTTGTCCACCTTTGCTGCTCGCTTGCGCTCGGCAGCGCCGAGGTCAAGTGCGTCGTCGGCGAGGATCTCAACCGTGCCGCCTGGCACCGGCACCGAGGCCACCGACTCTCCCCCGTCGCTCGAGAATGCCATCCGCGCGAGCCGCTCGACGTGCTCCGCGGTGTCCTGATAGCCGTCTGCGAGGAGCCGAGCCGGCAAGCGCGCGCCAGCCTTGATGTCCGCGAAGTCGCGCCAGCCGCGCAGCGCCTGGATCGCTTCGATCGTCCGTGCCAGCTGCTGCTCGGCCCGGTCGTCGAGCTCGGCATGGTGCACGTCGGTGCGCGCCGCGAGCAGCCCCTCGGCACCCGGGACGTGCGAGTAGATCTCCTCGGTGACGAACGGGATGATCGGGTGGGCTAGCGCGAGCGTCTCGGTCAGCACATGCAGCAGCGTCTGCACCGCGCCTTCGTCGCCTTCGTAAAGCCTCGGTTTGACGAGCTCGAGGTACCAGTCGCAGAGCTCGCCGTAGACGAAGTCATAGAGCCCGAGCGCTGCGTGTGAGAAGTCGTAGCGCTCGATCCTCGTGCTGGTCTCCGCTCGCGCGCGCTCGAGACGCGTCAGGATCCAGCGGTCTTCGACGGTCGCCGGGTTGACCGCCGCCCGCGCTGACGGATCAACGCGCAGCAACACCAACCGCGAGGCGTTCCACAGCTTGTTCGTCAGCTGCTGGCCCTGGGCGATCTTGTCCTCGGAGAACTTCACGTCCTGCCCGGAGGACATCGCAAGCAGACCCCAGCGCACTGCGTCTGCTCCGTATGCGGGAAACTCGCCCGGCGGATCGCCGAAAACGGGCGGACGCGGACCGCCGTTGATCAGATCGAGCGGGTCGATGCCGGTACCAAGCGACTTCGACATCCGCCGGCCGTCGGGCGCCTGGATGATCGAGGTGATGTGGACGTCGCGAAACGGCTCGACGCCGGTGAACTCAAGCCCCATCATGATCATCCGCGCCACCCACAGGAAGATGATGTCGCGACCCGTGACCAGAGCGTCGGTCGGGTAGAAGGCGTGTAGCTCCGGCGTCTGCTTGGGCCAACCGAGCGTCGCGAACGGCCACAGGGCGCTCGAGAACCACGTGTCGAGCACGTCCGGATCGCGCTCCCACCCCTCACCCTCGGGAGGTGCGGTCCCCACGTAGGTCTCGGTGACGCGATACCAGACGGGGATCTGATGCCCCCACCACAGCTGTCGGGAGATGCACCACGGCCGGATGTTCTCCATCCAGTCGAGGTACACCTTCGTGTAGTTCTCCGGCCAGAAGCGGACGCGTCCGCTCGTGACCGCCTCGATGGCCGGCTTCGCCAGCTCGTCCATGCGCATGAACCACTGCAGCGACACGAGCGGCTCGATGCGCTCACCCGAGCGGTGCGAGAAGGGCACTGTGTGGACGTACTCCTCGGTCCGCGCAATCAGTCCCTGCTCGTGCAGCTCCGCGACGACCGCCTCCTGCGCCTGGGCCGTCGTGAGCCCGGCGAAGCGCTCGGGCGCCTCGTCGGTGATCCGGCCGTCCTCGCCGATCACGCTGATCTGCTGCAAGCCGTGCTTGCGCCCGATATCGAAGTCGTTGGGATCGTGACCCGGCGTGATCTTCAGGGCGCCGGTCCCGAATTCCGGCTTGACGAACTCGTCGGCGATGATCTTCAGCTTGCGTCCTACCAGCGGCAGGATCGCCGTCTCCCCGATCAGGCGCTGGTAGCGCTCGTCGTCGGGATGGACCGCGATCGCGGTGTCCGCGAGCATCGTCTCCGGGCGCACGGTCGCGACGGTGATCGCGCCGGAGCCCGAGGCGAGCGGATAGTCGATGTAGTACAGGGTGTCGCGAACCCCTTCGCGAGGCTCGACCTCGAGGTCGGAGATCGCCGAGCGGCTCCCGGGGTCCCAGTTGACCATGTACCGGTCGCGGTAGATGTAGCCCTTCTCGTGCAGCGCCACGAACACGTGGAGGACGGCCTTGGCGTACGCGTCGTCGAGCGTGAAGCGCTCCTCGGCATAGTCGCAGGAGGCGCCGAGGCGCTTGAGCTGCTCGATGATCGTCCCGCCGTACTGCTCGCGCCAGCGCCAGACGCGCTGTACGAACGCCTCACGCCCCAGCTCCGCGCGGGTCGTTCCCTCCTGGGCGAGCGCCCGTTCGACCTGCGTCTGCGTCGCGATTCCAGCGTGGTCGGTGCCGAGGATCCACTTCGTCCGGCGGCCCTGCATCCGCTCGTGGCGGATCAGGACATCCTGGATCGAGTTGTTCAGCGCGTGGCCCATGTGCAGCGCGCCCGTGACGTTCGGCGGCGGGATCGCGATCGAGTAGTTCTCCTCCGCCCTGCCCTCGGGAGCCGGGTGAAAGATCCCGGACTCGAGCCACCTCTGCACGATTCGAGGCTCGACCTCGGCTGGGTCGTATCGGGTGCTGGCCTCAAAGCTGGACATGGATCGGTGAGTGTAGGAGGCGGTCGGTTAGGGGCGCGATCCGCCGACGCCGGCGCGTCCGGAAACGAGGGAGCGGGCGCTGTTTGCGCCAAGGCTGAGCCTGGGTAACCCGTTCGTCACGTCTCCGGCGAACGACCACTGCAGAATGCTGATCGAACGACGATCAGCCGGCTCGCTGGGGCGTTTGAAAAACCTGCCGGGGAGGATCGTGAGCCGCCCCGACAGCACCCTGGATCCGAAGGGCCTCGGCGCGCGCTGGGGCCCTTCGGGCCTGGGGGTCTTGACGGTCCCCTTCCCAGCCAGAAAGCCTTCCGCCGGGACCGCAAACCCTAGTCGCCACTCACCGCCGCCCCGGGGACCGCAAACAGCGGTCCACTCCGACCGGCGCAGCGACTAAGCCGCCGCCTCGCCCTCCGAGCTCTCCTCGCTCGGCGTCGCGACGGTGACGAGGGTCGGCGCGGTCCCCTTGTCGATCGTCTCGCGGGTCACAACGCACTTGCGCACGTCGCGCCGCGAGGGCAGCTCGAACTGCACCTCGAGCAGCACCTCTTCGATAATCGATCGCAGACCGCGCGCGCCGGTCTCGCGTTCGAGCGCCTTGTCGGCGATCGATACCAGCGACTCCTCGGCGAACACGAGCTCGATTCCGTCGAACTGGAAGAAGCGCTGGAACTGCTTGACGAGCGCGTTGCGGGGCTCGGTGAGGATCTGCATCAGCTCGTCGCGACTGAGCTGGTGAATCGCGCTCATCACGGGAAGGCGGCCGACGAATTCGGGGATCAGCCCGTATTGGATCAGGTCCTCGGGCAAGCAGTGCTCGAAGATCTCGCCCGTGTCGCGCTGCTCCTTGGACTGGATCGCAGCGCCGAAGCCGACGCCCTGATGGCCGATCCGGCGCTCGATCACCTTGTCGAGGTTGGCGAACGCGCCGCCGCAAATGAACAGCACGTTGGTCGTGTCGATCGACAGGAACTCCTGGTGAGGGTGCTTGCGCCCCCCCTGGGGCGGGACCGACGCCGTCGTCCCCTCCAAGATCTTCAGCAGCGCCTGCTGCACGCCTTCGCCCGAGACGTCGCGCGTGATCGAGGGGTTGTCGGCCTTGCGGGCGATCTTGTCGACCTCGTCGATATAGATGATTCCGGTCTCGGCCTTCTTGACGTCGTAGTCAGCAGCCTGGATCAGCTTCAGGAGGATGTTCTCGACGTCCTCGCCAACATATCCCGCCTCCGTGAGCGCGGTCGCGTCCGCAATTGCGAACGGGACGTTCAGGATCTTCGCGAGCGTCTGCGCAAGCAGCGTCTTGCCGCAACCGGTGGGTCCGAGCAGCAGAATGTTCGACTTCTGCAACTCGATGTCGTTCTCATCGGATTGCATCATCTGGACGCGCTTGTAGTGGTTGTAGACGGCGACCGAGAGCGAGCGCTTCGCCTGCTCCTGGCCCACCACGTACTCGTTGAGGACGTCGTAGATCTCCCGTGGTTTGGGGAGGTTCTCGATGTCAAACGACGGCGGAGCGGTGAGCTCCTCGTCGATGATCTCGTTGCAGAGATCGATGCACTCGTCGCAGATGTAGACGCCGGGTCCGGCGATCAGCTTCTTGACCTGCCTCTGGGACTTGCCGCAGAAGCTGCAGAGGAGTTGTTCGTTGGAGTCCGTTGGACGTGCCATTCGATTCCTCTTGACGGAGTACGGTCCGCCCGCGTCGGTGCGTGTACGACTGGGGCAGCGCGCCCCTTACAACCCTAAGCGTAGCCGCTTAGTGCTGCGAAATGACGCGGTCGATGATTCCGTATTCCTTTGCCTCCTCGGAGCTCATGAAGTAATCGCGCTCGGTGTCCCGCCGAACCTGGTCGAGATCCTTGCCCGTGTGGTGGGCGATGATCTCGTCGAGTCGCCGGCGGACATCGATGATCTCCTTGGCGTGAATCTCGATATCCGTCGCCTGGCCCTGGAAACTCGAGGACACCTGATGGATCAGGATCTTCGCGTTCGGCAGCGCCATCCGCTTTCCGTGCGCCCCGCCGGCGAGCAGCAGCGCGCCCATCGACATCGCGATCCCGACGCAGATCGTCTGCACGTCGGGCTTGATGAACTGCATCGTGTCGTAGATCGCGAGGCCGGCGTATACCGAGCCGCCGGGCGAGTTGATGTACACCGAGATGTCCTTGTCGGGGTCCTCGGACTCCAGGTGCAGGAGCTGCGCGACGATCAGATTCGCGATCTGGTCATCGACCGGTGTGCCCAGGAAGATGATGCGCTCGTTGAGCAGTCGACTGTAAATGTCGAACGCGCGCTCCCCGCGGGAGGTCTGCTCGACGACCATCGGTACCAGTGGGCTCATGGTCCTCGCTTCTTTTGCGTCCTCGGCCGGATTCCTGCCGAATGTAGCAACCGGTGAGATCCGGCCGGTGCGGCTCAGCAACGGCCGGCGCTCAGCGCAGGCCCCGAGCCCGGCGGCTCAGCTGCCCGGCGTCCACAGCTGGCCGGAACCGTGGGCTGGATCTTCCTTTTCCGGGGTCCACAGCTTCTGGCGCGCCTTCGCCTGCTCGACGCTGATCGGCTTCGCCTCGCGCACGAGCAGCTCGAGCGCCTGGGTGTTGGCGACGTCGTCGCGCACCTCGTCGAGGCGGCGGTTGGAGCGAAGGCGCTCGATCAGCTTCTCGACCTTCGTGCCGGCGCGCTCGGCGGCCGGTTCGAGGGCCTCGCGGATCTGGTCCTCGGTCGGCTCGATCTGCTCGGCGTCGACGACCGCGGCGAGCACCGCCTCGCGTCGCAGCGCCTCCGCCGCCTCGGGCTCAGACTCGTGCGCCAGCGTCTCCTCGTCCTTACCGGTGATCCGCAGGTAGGCCTCCTTGGAGATCCCCTGGCGACTCAGCGCGGAGAAGGTCTGCTCGAGCATCTCGTGGGCGCGCGCGTGAACGAGCTTGTCTGGGACCTCGATTTGCGCCTCGGCGACCGCTGCATCGAGCGCAGCCTGCTCGAACTCCCGCTCGATCGCGCGCTCGTCCGCCTCGCGCAGCCGCGATGCGACGTCCTCGCGCAACTCGGCGAGCGTGTCGAATCCCGCCGCCTCGCTGGCGAACTCGTCGTCGAGTTCCGGCAGCAGCTTGGCCTTGACCTCAGTAACAGTCACGTCGAACTGCGCCTCGCGGCCCGAGAGGTCGCCGGGATATCCCTCCGGGAAGGTGACCTCGACGGTCCGCTGCTCGCCGGCGCTCGCACCGACGAGCTGCTCCTCGAAGCCCGGAACCAGGCGGCCTGACCCGAGCTCGAGCAACTGGTCGCGACCCTCGCCGCCTGCGAACGTCTCGCCGTCGACGCGCCCGACGTAATCGATTACGACGTGATCGCCGCTCTCCGCTGAGCGCTCCACTGTCTCGAGTGTCGCGAAGCGGTCGCGCAGCCGTTCAATCTCGGCATCGATCGCCTCTTCGGCGACCTGCGGCTCGCGCCGGCCGACTTCGAGCCCCTTGTACTCGCCGAGCTTCGCTCGCGGGCGGACGCCGATCTCAATCGAGAAAGACAGCGGCTGGCCAGCCTCCGGCAGCTCGCCCAGCTTCAGCTCAGGTTCACCCACCGGGGTGATCCCGGCGCCGTCGATTGCGTCGACGTACCAACTCGAGATCGAGCTGTGGACCGCCTCGTCGACGACCGTCTCGCGTCCCAGGCGCCGGATCACGACGGGCGGCGGAACCTTGCCCCTGCGAAACCCGGGGATCCGCATCTGGCGGCCGAGTTGCTTGGCCGCGTGGATCACTCGGCGCTCGACTTCCTCGGCGGGCACCTCCGCCTCGACGCGCACGCGCGACTCGGGCAGTTCGGTGACGGTTGTCTTGACAGCGGATGGCATAGAAACCAGACGATAGCCTGCCGGCGTGTTCTCGAGGCTCGCAGGTCGCCTGGTGACCGGCCCGCTCGCATTCTTCGTCGCGGGGGCGGTGGACCTCGTGCTGTTCGCTTTAGCATCGCTGCTGCAGCGTCTAGCGAAGGAGGAGAAAGCATGGCGGTCCTGAGCGCGGTCCTGAGCGAGGTCCAGCGTCACACGCTCGAAGCGGTCTGCGACACGGTCGTTCCAGCGGTGCACGCGGCTGAGGAGGATCCGGTGATGAGCCAGTTCCTGGCCAGGCCCGCCAGCGAGCTCGCTGTGGCCGGGCAGATCGAGGGCCTGCTCGCGACGATGCCGCCGGAGCAGCTCGGCGGCTTCGCGCAGCTGCTCGACGGGCTTTCGCAGTACGACTTCGCCAACCAGCCGCTCGAGGCTCGCACGCAGATCCTGCACGAGGTCGCCGCGTCCAGCCACGAAGCGCGGCTCGGCGTGCTCGCGCTGCGCAACGCGACCCTCCTGTTCTTCTACGGGCTGCCCGATGAGAACGGTCGCAACCCCAACTGGGAGGCAATCGGCTACCCGGGCCCGATCTCCGCGGCACCTTCGCCCGAGGAGGCTCCGAAGACGATCTCCGTACAACACGTCCACGACGACGTCGCGACGCTCACCGCCGACGCATGCGTGGTCGGCTCCGGTGCCGGCGGCGCCGTGATCGCGGCCGAATTGCAGAGGGCGGGCAAGCAGGTGCTCGTGCTCGAGATGGGCGCCTACCGCAACGAGTCCGATTTCAAGCAACTCGAGCTGCCGGGCCTGTTCGAGCTGTACCTCGGCGGCGGCCTGCTGACCTCGGAGGACGGGTCGATCGCAGTGTTCGCCGGGTCGACGCTCGGCGGCGGCACAGTCGTCAACTACATGAACTGTCTGCGAACGCCCGATCGGATCCGCAGCGAGTGGGCGCGCCACGGAGTCGAACGGATCGACCAACCCGAGTACGACAGCCACATGGACGCGGTCATGACGAGGATCAACGCGACCGACGCGGCCACGACGCAAAACCGCCAGCACAAGAAGATGATCCGTGCGCTCGACGCTTGCGGGATGGCACATCACCCGATCGTCCGCAACGTCGACACCGCCTGCGAGGACCCGCGGGTGTGCGGCTATTGCCTGACCGGCTGCCAGAAGGGCTGCAAGCAGTCGACGATGAAGACGTTCCTGCAAGACGCCTCCGACGCGGGCGCGAAGGCGATCGTCGGTGCTCACGCCGACAGGATCATCGTCGACGGCGCCAGGGCCACGGGCGTCGAGGCGACCGTCACTCAGGCGGATGGGTCGACGACGAAACTGACCGTCAGCGCACCGATCGTGGTCGTCGCGTGCGGTTCGATTGAGTCGCCGGCACTGCTGCTGCGCTCAGGGATCGGCGGACCGGCGGTCGGCAAGCATCTGCGCCTCCATCCCGCGGCGATCGTCAACGGCATCTACGAGGAGCCGATCGAGGCTTGGATCGGGCAGATCCAGTCCGAGGTATCCGATCATTTCGCGAGCTGCGAGGGCGAGCACGGCTTCCTGATCGAATCCGTCGGTGCGACGCCGTCGATCGGCGCCGGTGGCGTGCCCTGGCGCCACGGCGCTCAGCACAAGCGCGACTTCGCGCGGATCTTCCGCCACCACGCGCCTTTCATCTCGGTCGCGCGAGACCACGGCGAGGGCGAGGTCGTGCTCGACCCGCACGGGCAGCCACTGATTCGCTGGTCGCTCAGCGACGAGGTCGACCGTCGCCTGTTCGTTCGCGCGAATGTCGAGCTCGCGAAGCTGCATTACGCGGTCGACGCTCCCGAGATCCGCACGCTTCATGCCGAGGAGATCTCCTGGAGACGCGACTCAGGCGAGCCATTCGAGGCGTTCCTGGAGCGGATCGAGAGCGCACCGTACGGACCGGCGGACGTCGCGATCTTCACCGCTCACCAGATGGGTTCGTGCCGGATGGGATCCGATCCAGCGGATTCGGTCGCTGACGGCCGCGGCCAGCTGCGCGATGTCCGGGGCGTATGGATCGGCGACGCGAGCGCGTTCCCGACGGCACCGGGCGTGAACCCGATGGTCTCGATCATGTCGCTTGCCCATCGAACCGCGCAGAACATCTTGGGCGCCTGACGCGGGCCGTCTGAAGCGGCGCGCGCCGCAAGGCGCCTCTCTACGATCTTCGGCATGACCCGGAAACGGATTCTCCGCGCGGTCGTGATTGCGTGCGCCCTGATCAGCGTGCTGCCCGCCCGCGCGCTCGCATCACACACGCAGGAATCGATGCTGATGGACGACAACAACCTGATCTACGCGCCAACCCAGTCGGTCGCCCTGAACATGCAGCGAATCGCGTCGCTGGGAGTCGACCGCGTGAAGGTCTCGGTCGTCTGGTCGATCGTCGCCCCCGACCCGACCGCAACCCACCCGCCGAACTTCGACGCCAGCGATCCCGCTGCCTACTCTCCGGGCGCCTGGGACCGCTACGACTTCATCGTCCGCATCGCGCAGCTGCTGCACCTGAGGGTCTACTTCCAGATCACCCCGCCCTCCCCCAGCTGGGCCGTCGCTCACCACGGGAAACGGCAGGGCTACCCGTGGTCCTATCTGCCCAGCGCCCGCCTGTACGCCCAGTTCGTGCACGCGATCGGGGAGCGCTACAGCGGTACCTACGTGCCCCCCTCGGCCGGCGCCGCGCGTGCCAGCGGGCGGGCCACGATCCCCGAACTGGTGCAGCAGCCTGACCCGGCGGGGCAGCCGATCCCGCGGGTCGACTACTTCGGGATCTGGAACGAGCCCAACGAGGCCGCGTGGCTGAACCCGCAGTTCAAGACCGTCCACGGCCACGAGGTCCTCACGGCGCCCGCCGAGTACCGCGGGCTCGTCGACGCGGCGTGGACGTCGCTGGCCGCGACCGGCCACGCACACGACACCGTGCTGGTCGGCGAGACAGCGTCGCGGGGGTGGATCCTCCCCACGCCGTTCATTGAGGCGCTGTATTGCGTGGGCACGAACCTGCAGCCGCTGACCGGCAAGGCCGCGACTGAGATCCGCTGCCCGAAGTCCGGTAACCGCGCCGCGTTCGTCGGAGCACACCCAGGCCTCTTTCAGTCCACCGGTTATGCCCATCATCCGTACTCGTTCGACGTACCGCCGACGGCGCGGCCCGAGCCTCCACAGGCGATCGGGATCTCCAACCTGGGAGGCTTCGAGCGGACGCTGAACCGGATCTTCAAGTCTTATGGGCAACGAAAGGCCGGAGGCGTGCCCCTTTACCTGACCGAGTTTGGCTACAAGACCAATCCGCCCAACCCGTTCGTGCACACCTCCTGGCAAGAGCAGGCGACATGGCTCAACCAGGCCGAGTTCATGACCTTCCAGCGTCCCTACGTGCGGGGGCTGGCGCAGTTCCTGCTCTACGACGACACGCCGAACAGGGCGTTCCGGCCCGGGACCCGCGGCTACTGGGGTACCTACCAGAGCGGGCTGATGACGATGCAAGGCCAGATCAAGCCGGCCTATGGGGCGTTCCGGATCCCGATCTGGCTGCCTTCGACCAGACACGGGTCGCGGTTGACGGTGTGGGGTCAGCTGCGCCCGGCCGATCACTCGCAGCTCCAGTACGGCGTGCTCGAGTTCCGCCGCAAGGGGTCACGGACGTGGAAGAACCTGCGCGAGGTCCAGACCTCGAGCAGCGAGGGCTTCCTGGTCGCCCACGTGGCGATCCCGTCCGCCGGCAGCCTGCGGCTGGAATGGCTCGATCCGAACGGCGGCACGGCGTACACGAGCCGCACCGTGAAGATCAGCTGACCTCAGCCGGCCATCGTGAACGACTCGGCTCCGGCGATCCCGCCGCCGGAGTCCGATCCGCGGATCAGGTTGCGGATCTCGCGCAGCGCGACAGGCAGCGTGGTCGTGTCGTACATGCGCGAGCCCTTGATGTCGGCGATCATCCCCAGGCAGCGCTCGACTGCGGCACCGTTGCGATGCGACCAGCGGTCGATCGCGGCATCGGGATCGGCCTTCCGTCCGCCGGCCTCGAGCACCTCGTGCGTCAGCGCACGGTGCAGGCTGTAGAGGTCGTCACGTAGCGCCGCGCGCGCAAGTGCCTGCCAGCGGTTGTTGCGCGGCAGCTCGAGAATTCGGTCGCGCAGCCAGTTCAGCTCGAGCCGCGACCCTAGGCGGAAGTAGGTTGCCATCACGTTCGGAGGCTCGTGGTACGTGGCACTGGCGACCTCGACGATGTCGAAGACCGACAGCAGCGAGGGCAGGCCCGCGACGCGCGTGGCCAGCTCCCCCGGCACGCCGGCGCTTTCAAGCTCGTCGACGCGAGTTGCGAATGCCCAGCGGTCGCCGCCGTCCAGCACGTCCGGAACGGCCTCGGCAAGCATCTTCGCCCCGGGCACGAAGTGTCGGATCGTGGCCGCAACGTTGATCGCGTGCGGGTTGGCGCGCACCAGCCAACGCGTCGCCCGCTCGACCAGCTTGCGCGCCTCGATCAACATCGCCAGCTGCGTGCTCGCATCGATCGTGTTGTCGAGCGCTTCGATCTGCTGCCACAGCGAGCGCATTTCGAAGATCTCGCGCGAGACCGCGAATCCGCGCGCGAGGATTGAAGCCGGAGCGCCCGTCTCCTCGGCGAGGCGGAATGCAAACGTGGTGCCCGCACGATCCACCAGCTGGTTGGCAACGACCGTCGAGATGATCTCTCGCCGCAGTCTGTGCGAGCGCATCTTGTCGCTGTAGCGCTCCGGCAGCGGCGAGGGGAAGTAGCGCTCGAGGTCGTGGGCCAGGTACGGGTCCTCGGGTAGATCGGATTCGAGCAGCTGTGCGAAGAGGCGGATCTTGCAGTACGCCATCATCACCGCCAGCTCGGGAGCGACGAGGCCCTGATGTGCCGCCTTGCGCTCCGTCAGCTCCTCGTCGTCCGGCAGGTATTCGATCTCGCGATCGAGCGCATCGACCTGTTCGAGGTGGCGGATCAGCCGCCCGTGAACCTCGAGCATCGGCACGGACTGGGCGAGCGCGAGGCTCATCGCCTGCGTCTGCGTGTAGCTCGCATACAGCACCTGCTCGGCGACGGCGTCGGTCATCTCGACCAGCAACTCGTTGCGCTGCTCCTCGGAGACCTCGCCGTGGGCGACGAGCGAGTCGAGCAGGATCTTGATGTTGACCTCGTGGTCGGAGGTGTTCACGCCCGCGACGTTGTCGATCGCGTCGGTGTTGATCCGGCCGCCGGCGAGCGCGTACTCGATCCGGCCGCGCTGCGTGAGCCCGAGATTTCCGCCTTCGCCAACGACCCGGCAGCGCAGCTCGCGCCCGTCGACCCGCACCGCGTCATTGCTCTTGTCGCCGGCGTCGGCATGCGTCTCATCGGAGGCCTTCACGTACGTGCCGATGCCCCCGTTCCACAGCAGGTCGACGGGCGCCCGCAGCAACTCGCGGATCAGGTCGTTGGGGGAAAGCTCGGTCGAGTCGATGCCGAGCGCGTGCTTGATCTGGTCTGAGATCTTGACCGACTTCGCGGCGCGCGAGAACACGCCCCCGCCCTCGGAGAGCGCCGACTCGTCGTAGTCGCTCCAGCTCGAGCGCTCGAGTCCGAACAGGCGCTTGCGCTCCTCGAAGCTGGCCTTCGGATCCGGGTCGGGGTCGAGGAAGATGTGCTCGTGGTTGAATGCGCCGATCAGCTTGGTGTGCTCGGATAGCAGCATTCCGTTGCCGAATACGTCGCCTGACATATCGCCGATCCCAACGACCGTGAACTCGGCTGACTGGATATCGGTGCCGAGCTCGCGGAAGTGACGCTTGACCGACTCCCACGCGCCGCGCGCGGTGATGCCCATCTGCTTGTGGTCGTAGCCGCGCGAGCCGCCTGAGGCGAACGCGTCGCCCAACCAGAACCCGTAGTCCGCCGATACCGAGTTGGCGATGTCCGAGAACGCCGCCGTCCCCTTGTCTGCTGCCACGACCAGGTACGGGTCCTCGTCGTCGTAGCGGACCACGCGATCAGGCGTGACGACATCGCCCTCGACGATGTTGTCGGTGATGTCGAGCAGCCCGGCCAGGAAGGTCTTGTAACACTCGATCGCCTCTTGCTGGAGGGCGTCGCGGGGGTGGGCGGGATCCCTATCAACGGGCGGGCGTTTGAGCACAAAGCCCCCCTTCGAGCCGACTGGCACGATCAGCGCGTTCTTGACCATCTGTGCCTTCATCAGCCCCAGGATCTCGGTGCGGAAGTCCTCGAAGCGGTCTGACCAGCGCAGGCCGCCACGTGCCACGTTGCCGCCTCGCAGGTGCACGCCCTCGACTCGCGGCGAGTAGACGAAGATCTCGAAGCGCGGTCGCGGCAGCGGTAGCAGCGGGACGAGCGTTGGGTCGAGCTTGAACGACAGGTGTGACTTCGGCTGCCCGCGGCTGTCGCGGCAGAAGTAGTTGGTCCGCAGCATCGCGCGCAGCACCGTCAGGAAGCTCCGCAGGATGCGATCCTGGTCGAGGCTCTCGACCGAGTCAATCTCGCCTTCGATCTCGCGAGAGAGCTCCTCGGCGCGCTCGGAATCGCGCCGCTCTGGATCGAAGCGGCTCGCGAACAGCTCGACGAGCATCGTCGTGATCCGCGGGTGGGCGACCAGCGTGTTCTCGATGTAGCGGTCCGAAAACGCGATCCCGCCCTGGCGCATGTACTTCGTCACCGCGCGCACGATCGTGATCTGGCGACCGCTCAGCGCGGCCCCTAACACGAGACCGTTGAGCCCGTCGTCTTCGAGTTCGCCGCGCCACACTCCGAGGAAGGTCTCCTGGAACTCATCGCTGGCGCGCTCCACATCCTCTGCGACACAGCGCAGGCCGAAGTCGTAGATCCACACCGGGTCAGACCCCTCCGGCGTGATCAGGTAGGGCCGTTCGTCCACGACGTGGGCGCCCATATGCTCGAACGTCGGCAGCACGCCCGACAGCGAGATGCCCTCGGCGCTGATCAGCTTGCAGCGGATGATCTGCTCCTGCCCCTCGCGCGGGCGGTAAAGGCTCATGATCGGCCCATCGCCGGAGCGCAGCTCGTCGATCCGCACAATGTCTTCGACTGCCGCCCGCGCGTTGCAGTCGGCGCGATAGGCCGTCGGGAATGCGCCCCCGTAACGCTTCATGAGCTCGAGGCCGAGTTCCTCGCCTTGCGACTGCAGCAGCGCGCCGCGAAGGTCGTCGCTCCAGGCCCGCGTGGCCTGCGTCAGCCGCCCCTCGATCTCCTTGATGTCGTACTGATCGGGCACGCCTTCGGCGGAGCGCACGATGAAGTGCACGCGTGCGAGCAGCGATTCGCTCAGCTGCAGGTTCCAATCGAGGTGGCTGCCGTTGAATACCTCCAGGAGGATGCGCTGGACCTTTTCGCGGTTCTCGGTGTTGAAGCGGTCTCGCGGGACCGTGACAAGGCATTCGACGAACCGCTCGAGGGGATCGCGATGCACGAACATCCGGACACGCTGGCGTTCGCCAAGCCCAAGCAGACCCATCGTGACCTCGAACAGCTCGTCGATCTGCATCTGGAACAGCGAGTCGCGCGGATAGGTCTCGAGGATCTGGAGCAGTGCCTTGGCGTCGTGGCTGTCCTCGCTGAAGCCGGCGCGCTCGAGCACCCCTTCGGTCTTGCCGCGAATCAGCGGGATGTCCCTGGTGCTGGCGCGATACGCAGCGCTCGTGTAGAGCCCGAGGAAGCGGCGTTCACCGGTGACCTTGCCTTCAGCGTCGAAACGCTTGACTCCGATGTAGTCCAGGTACGCGGGACGGTGAACGGTTGCGCGGGAATTAGCCTTCGTCAGTACCAGCAGGTGCGGCGCGCGCGCCAGTTCCAGCGCCTTCGGCCCCAGCTCGGTGAACGGCGTTCGTGGTGTGCCGCGCAGGATCCCTAGACCGGACGCTTCGATCGCCCTCAACCCCACGTGGTCTTCCTCCTCGACGAGGTCGTACTCCCGGTAGCCGAGGAACGTGAAATGATCGGCCGCCATCCATTCGAGGAACTCCATGACCTCGGCGGCCTCGCCGCGATCGACCGGGGGCGGGCGATCGTGCAGCTCACCGGCGAGTGCGAGCGCGGTCTGGCACATCGGCTTCCAGTCCTCGACCGCACAGCGGACCTCCTCGAGAACGCGGGCAATGTTCTTGCGAAGGCGCAGCAGCGCGCCCGGGTCCGGCTCACGGGCGACCTCGACGTGCATGATCGACTCCGGGATCGCACCCTCGATGTCGGCGGGCGGCTCTGGAACGTCGATTGCGCGGCCGCTGCCGTCGCGGCGCACGCGGATCACCGGATGGATGACCAGGTCGATCCCGTAACCGTGGCGCCCCAGCTCCATCGTCACCGAGTCGACGATGAACGGCATGTCATCGGAGACGATCTCGATCACGGTGTGCTGGGAATGCCAGCCGTGCTGCTCGGTGTTCGGGTTGTAGACCCGGATCTTCGCCTCGCCCGCACCGCGATGTTGCCCGAGGCTCCAGTGCGCGAAGGCGGCGCCGTAGAGGTCCGACGGACTGCGATCGGCCAGGTCGTCCGCATCGACCCAGTGGTAGTACTGCCGAATGAACGCCTCGACCGCGGCGGCCTCGTCGTCCGCCAGCTGATCCCGCGCACGTGCGCAGACGGTGTCGATCAGCTCCGCCTCGAGGTCCGCCGCCTTCACCGCCATCTCGACATCGCCTCTCCTACTACGGTCCTATCCAGCGCGGGTCCTATCCGACGCGCCGCGATCCAAACCGTATCGCTCACGAGGAATAGTGACGCCCAGATTGCATGGCGGGGGTTAAGCTACGCACATGCAGGAAGGAGCGGGCGGTGTCCAGGGCCGGGAGACCGCCGCGACCGCGGGCGAGCGCCATGTGCCTGCTGGGTCATCCCCGCCTCTCGGGCGCGACCACCTGACCGCGCCTGCAAACGCGATCCCGCGCCGCGATCCAAGCGTCCTGACGCTCGGCGACTGCTGGCGCTCGTTCGTTCGGCGCCGGACGCCGCCGCTGCTGGCAGCGGCGATCGTGGGCGCGCTTGTCCTGCGGATCGCGCTGGGCTCCTTCGACTGGCGCGACGTGGTCGTCGCCGTCGGCGTGATCGCCGGGACGCCGCTGGCCGAGTGGGCGATCCACGTCTACCTGCTGCACGCCAAGCCGTTCCGGCTCGCCGGCCATCGCTACGACCTGCTCGCCGCTCGCGAGCACCGCGCCCACCATATGGCGCCGGACGAGCTCGACGGCGTGCTGATCCCGCGATATGCGGTCGCGCTCTTCATCCCGCTGATCGCGCTCACGGTCTGGGCGCTGTCGTTCCCGATTCACGCGGTCCTCGGCGGCGACCGCATGGCGCACGCCGCCACCGGTCTGCTCGTCAGCTATGTGATCCTCGCCGCCTACGAGTGGTGCCACTTCCTGATCCACACGCCCTACAGGCCGCACGGCTGGTACTACCGCACGATCTGGCGCGGCCACCGGCTGCACCACTACAAGAACGAGCACTATTGGTTCGGCGTGACCTCCACGATCGGCGACCACCTGCTGCGGACGGCCCCCGAACAATCGACCGTCTCGAAGTCGGGGACCGCGCGGACGCTCGGCGTCGAGGTACAAGAGCCGGTCTGAACCGTTTGGCGGGCGCGGGGCCAGATCCCGGACCGCCGGCGGACTTGACATCCATACGAACATACGTTCGTGACGAGCGACGGCAATCCCTACGCCCGCTTCCGCCGCGCGCTACAGACCGGCAATGAGGTTCTGGTGACCGCGGCGGCGCGCGAATTGCCGACGATCGCGCTCGATGACGCGCTGCGAATCTGCCTGGTGCTGCGCGGCGGCGATTCCCAGCGCTATGAGCGGGCGGCGGTGCGCTGGCTCGGGCGCTTTGCGCTCGAGGCGCGCGACGTCACGATCGGCGACTTGCGGGTCGCGGCCGAAGCGCTTGACGCGCTGCCGCACCGGGCGGCGGACGCGATGGAGCGGCTGCAGCAGCTGTGCGTCGCCCACGGCGTCGGCTAGGCAGGCGTAGCCGTGAGCGGCCGCTGCGTCAGCTTCGCGCGGTTCTTGGCGGCGCGAACGGCTTCGGTCAGCGTGTCGATGTCGTAGACGCCGTAGTGGCGACGACCGTTGATGAAGAACGTCGGCGTGCCCGAGACCCCGCTCTCGTCGGCGCTCGAGACATCCTCCAGCACGCGCCGAGCGTGCTGACGGGTGCGCAGGTCCTCGACGAATCTGTCGAGGTCGAGCCCCAGCTCCCGGGCGTGACGCTCGAGGTCATCTGGCGCCAGGGCGTCCTGGGCACCGAGTAGGCGGTCGTGCATCTCCCAGAATTTGCCCTGCGCGGCGGCCGCCTCCGAGGCCTCGGCGGCGAGCTGGGCGAACGGGTGGACGTCGTTGAGCGGCAGGTGGCGCCACACATAGCGGACATCGGCGCCAACCGACGAGAGCAGTTCGCGGACCGCATGCTCGGCCTGACCGCAGTACGGACATTCGAAGTCGCCGTATTCGATCAGTGTCACCAGCGCGTCGTCGGAGCCGCGGACGTGATCGCGGTCGGGGTCGACGTCCTCTGCGAGGTCGAGCAGATCCTCTGCGGTCTGGCTGATCTGGCGCGCGCGGACGTTCTGCGGAAGCCGCTTGACGACCTGCAGCACCAGCCACGCGACGATCGGCGCGAGCACCACCGACGCGAGTGTCCCGAGGCGAGCTTTGTCGAGATCCTCGCCATGGAAGGCCAGGCTCGAGATCAGCAGCGAGACGGTGAAGCCGATCCCCGCGCAAGCCCCTCCAGCAACGAGCAGGGGCCCGCTCACTGGAGACCGGGGTCCGCGCAGCGCGGGGCGCGTCGCCAACCACGAACCGCTGGCGATTCCGATCGGCTTGCCGATCACGTAGCCGAGCGCTATCCCGAGCGTGATCGGCGAGATGATGGCGTCTCCCAGCAACTTGCTCGTGATGTGAATCCCGGCGTTGGCGAGGGCAAACAGCGGGACGATCACGTAGCTGGTCCACGGATGCAGCTCGTACTGCATGCGCTCGTTGGCGGAGATCGCCTCCAGCAGACCCTGCTGCGCGGAGCGGGCGAGCGCGGGCGTCGGCTGCTCGCGAAACGAGCGCGTCAGCTCCGTGGCCCGCTCGAGGTCCTCGCGGGACGGCGGGTACGCGCTGGTCGCCAGTCCGATGGCCAATCCCGAGATCACCGGGTCGATCCCAGATTTGAACATCGCAACCCACACCCCCACTCCGACCACGATCGAAGCCGCGCGGCGGCCGACCGGCACGAAGCGCAGCGCGATCAGCACCCCGAACAGCGCCAATGCGATCGCGAGCGCGGGGACCGAGACGTGTTTGGTGTAGACGGTCGCGATCACGACCAGCGCCAGCAGGTCGTCGACGACCGCCAGCGTCAGCAGGAACACCCGGAGGCGCGTCGCCGCCCGCGGCGTCAGCAGCGCGGTCACGCCAAGTGCGAACGCCGTGTCCGAGGACATCGCGGCGCCCCAGCCGTTCGCGCCGTGTCGGCCGCCGTTGAACGCGAGGTAGATCGCCACGGGCACGACGATGCCGCCGATCGCGCCGAAGACCGGGACCGCCAGGCGGCTGCGCTCGCGCAGCTCGCCTAGATCGAGCTCGCGCTTCGCCTCGAGCCCGACCACAAGGAAGAAAAGCGTCATCAGGCCCTCGTTGACCCAGGTGCGCAGATCCGCCGAGATCCCGTGATGGCCGATCGTGATCGCGAGCGTCGTCGTCCACACCTTCTCGTAGCTATGGGACCACGGCGAGTTTGCCCACACCAGCGCTGCGATCGCGGCCGCCAGCAGCGCAACCGCGCCACCGGTCTCGGTGGCGAGGAAGTCCCGAACCGGCGCCGCAAGGTTCCTCGCCCACGCCGTCCGGCCCGCGTAGGGAGTGGCCGCAGCCTCAACGGTCATGTGGCGGCGATTATCACAGCCGCGAAGCGGCGGCGGACCGGTCCGCCGCCCGCGTCCAGCGTTGGGGCTCGCCGCGGCTGATTGTGGCCGCGACCAGGGGCACGCCGGGCCGGTACATGAAGTGGTGGTAGGACGGCGCTTCGAGGAGGACTGCATCTGCGCGGGCGCCGGGCGCCAGCCGGCCGATGTCATCTCGACGCAGTGCCTGCGCGCCACCGAGGGTCGCCGCCGCGAGAGCCTCTTCCGCGGTCATCCGCATTTCCCGGACTGCCAGGGCCATGCAGAACGCCATCGAGGTCGTGTAGCTGGAGCCCGGATTGCAATTGGTGGCCAGCGCCACGGTGCAGCCGGCGTCGATCAGGCGACGGGCGTCGGGGTACGGCTGCCGGGTGGAGAAGTCGGTGGCGGGCAGCAGCGTCGCGACGGTGTCCGAGGCCGCCAGCGCCTGGATGTCGTCGTCGCTCGTGTAGGTGCAATGGTCGACGGACGCAGCTCCGAGCTCGACCGCCAGCTGAATACCCGGACCCGGCCCAAGCTGATTGCCGTGCACACGCAGCCCAAGCTCAGCAGCTCGCCCCGCCTCGAGCACCGCGCGTGACTGATCGAGGTCGAACGCGCCCCGCTCGCAGAACACGTCGATCCAGCGTGCGTGCTGAGCGCACGCCGCCAGCATTGGGCCGCATACGAGTGCGACGTAATCGTCGGGTCGTGTCTCGTACTCGGCCGGGATCAGATGAGCGCCGAGAAAGGTCACGTCGTCGCTGAACTCGGAGGCGATCGCACATAGCCGCTGCTCGCCGCCGACATCGAGTGCATATCCCGACTTGATCTCCAGGTGGGTGATGCCGGCCTCCAGCGCCTCCTGGCGGCGAGCCATCGTCAGTGCCCGCAGCTCTTCGCTTCCCGCCGCACGCGTCGCCTCGACGGTCACGTTAATCCCGCCGGCCGCGTAGGCCGTTCCCGCCATCCGCGCCACGAACTCCTCGGCGCGGTCGCCGGCAAACACAAGATGCGTGTGGCTGTCGACGAACCCGGGGATCACACAACGTCCGGCCGCGTCGATCCGCGCGTCTGCGAGCGTGCCGGCACGTTCAACCGCCGCGACGCGCCCGCCGTCGACGAGGAGCGCCGCGTCCCGGACGAGACCGAGCGGACTATCCCCCAGCGACGGCTCGTTGGTGACCAGCAGGCCGATGTTGTCGACTACCAGCGAGGGATCGCCTCCTCAAGCGCCCGCGGTACGTCGATCGACCGGTGCCGGCCCTCCCTCACGATGAAACGACCTCCGACGATCACGTCGTTCACGTCGGCGGCGCCGGCGGCGAACACGACCCCGTCGATCAATGCTTCGTCTCCCACGCCCGCGAGCCGGACCGTGTCGGTGCGGATCGCCACGAGATCGGCGGGCGCGCCGGGCTCGATCGCACCGCCGCCCGGCCAGCCGAGGCTCCGGTAGCCGCCGCGGGTCGCGGCCTCGAGCAATTGCACTCCGGAGTGCAGGCCGCGCACGCCGCCGGCGAGGCGCTCGTCGAGCTCGATCGCGCGCGCCTCCTCCAGCGGCTCGATCATCGCGCCCGAGTCGGTACCGATCGCCAGCGTTACCCCCGCCTCACGCAATCGCGCGGCTGGCCCGATTCCGTCGGCGAGGTCACGCTCGGTCGTGGGACACAGGCACACGTGCGCGCCGGCGCGCCCAAGGAGCGTCACATCCTCTTCGTCGAGGTGGGTCGCGTGAACGGCGGTGAACCGGTCGTTGAGCGCGCCCTCGAAGTGCAGGAGTGCAACGGGCGTCGCACCGTAGAGCACCAAGCACGCTTCGTTCTCAGCTTGCTGCTCAGAGACATGAGCGTGTAGCGGCAGATCGCGCGTGTCGACCCAGCGCGCAACGGTGGCCGCCTGCTCGGGCTGGACGGCGCGCATGCTGTGGATCGCCGCCCCGATTCTGACCATCGCTCCCGACCGCAGCGCCGCCACACGCTCGACCCAGGCGTCGACATCGGCATCGAAGAACCGGCGCTGGACGGGGTCGGGCTCGATGCCGCCATGCAGGTAGCAGGCGTCGAGCAGCGTCAGCCGCACGCCGGCGTCGGCGGCGGCCTGAATCAGCGCCTCGGCCATCGCGTTGAGCTGTTCGTAATGGACTCCGTCAGGACCGTGATGGACGTAGTGGAACTCGCCCACCAGCGTGATGCCGGCAAGCGCCATCTCGGCGAACGTCGCCCTGGCCAGCGCCAGCATCGAGTCCGGGTCCAGTGTCGCTGCCAGCGCGTACATCTGCCGGCGCCAGCTCCAGAACGAGCCGCCGGTGCCCGCCTGCGTCCGACCTCGCAGCGCCCGCTGGAAGGCGTGGGAATGGGCGTTGGCGAAACCGGGGATCACGAGACCGCCGATACGTTCCGCTCGCGGCGGCGGCGTCGGCACGCCGGCGCGCACCGCCGTGATCGTCCCCGCGTCGAACTCGACGATCACGCCCTCCGCGACCGCAGCCGCGCCCAGCCACGCGCGCTCGCACCAGATCATCTGCGCACGTACTGCTCGACGCTGCGCAGCCACTCGTCCTGCCGGTGGCGCTCGAACTGCTCCCAGGTGGAGAAGCTGCGTGGATCGGTGACCCGGTCCAGGAACAGCACTCCGTCGAGATGGTCGACCTCGTGCTGGAAGGTCCCGGCAGTCAGGCCGTCCACCTCGATCTCCGCGGGCCTGCCGCTTCGATCGAGGAACCGAACCCGTACCCGCAACCATCGCTCGACGTCACCGCGGAGCCCGGGCACAGACAGACACCCCTCGTTGATCCGAAGCTTCTCACTTGCCAGCGGCTCGATCTGCGGGTTGACGATCACCGTCATCGGCACGAGCGGCTTATACGCATAACGTGTGTATTCGTCGACCTCCACAACGGCGATCCGCTTCAGGACGCTGACCTGGTTAGCTGCCAATCCCGCGCCGCCGGCCGCCCGGCGCGTCTCGATCAAATCGTCTATGAACTGCTGCGTCTGCGGAGCTGCCAGCTCCTCGAGGGAAAGCTCCTCCGCCCGCCGGCGCAGGACCGGATCTCCGACCGTCGTGATCTTCACGGGAGCATCGGGATCCTGACGCCCCGCTCCTCGGCGACCCCGACCGCTTGCTCATATCCCGCGTCGGCGTGACGCATCACGCCGGTGCCTGGGTCGGTGGTCAGCACGCGCTCGAGCTTCTGCGCGGCCAGCTCGGTGCCATCCGCGACGCACACCATCCCCGCATGGATCGAACGCCCGATCCCCACGCCGCCGCCGTGATGAATCGACACCCACGTCGCGCCCGCAGCCGTGTTCACGAGCGCGTTCAAGAGCGGCCAGTCCGCGATCGCGTCCGATTCGTCCGCCATCCCTTCGGTTTCCCGGTAGGGCGACGCGACCGACCCGGAGTCCAGGTGGTCGCGCCCGATCACGATCGGCGCGCGCAGCTCCCCTGCAGCCACCATCCGATTGAAGCGCAACCCCAGACGCGCGCGCTCGCCGTACCCCAGCCAGCAGATCCGCGCCGGGAGCCCCTGGAACGCAATCCGCTCGGATGCGTGGTTGATCCAGCGCGCCAGTTGCGCGTCGTCGGGAAACTCCTCGAGCGCCGCCCGGTCGGTTGCCGCGATGTCCGCCGGATCGCCGGACAGCGCCACCCAGCGGAACGGACCACGGCCCTCACAGAACTGTGGGCGGATATACGCGGGCACGAACCCCGGGTAGGCGAAGGCGCGCTCAAAGCCTCCGAGCCGCGCCTCGGCCCGCAGCGAGTTGCCGTAGTCGAACACCTCGCTGCCCGCATCCATGAATCCGACCATCGCAGCGCAGTGCGCGGCGATCGACGCTCGCGCCCGGCGCACGTACTCCTCCGGATCACGCGCGCGAAGGGAGAGCGCATCCGACAGTGACATCCGACCAGGCACGTAGCCGTTCAGCGGATCGTGGGCGCTCGTCTGGTCGGTCACGATCTCGGGCGCGAACCCGCGTCGCAGCAGTTCTGGGAGCAGGTCGGCCGCGTTTGCGCACAGCCCTATCGAGACAGCCCGTCGCTCGCGCCTGGACTTCTCGCAACGCTCCAACGCGTCATCCAACGACTCGGAGATCTCATCCAGGTAGCGCGTCTGCAGGCGCCGCTCGATCCGCTCCGGATCCACCTCCACGCACAGCGCGACGCCGCCGTTCATCGCGATCGCGAGCGGTTGCGCGCCGCCCATCCCGCCAAGTCCGGCGGTCAACGTCACGGTCCCCGCCAGCGACCCGCCGAAGCGCCGTCGCGCGATCTCCGCGAAGCACTCGTATGTCCCCTGCACGATTCCCTGTGAGCCGATGTAGATCCACGAGCCGGCGGTCATCTGCCCGTACATCGTCAGTCCGATGGCCTCCAGCCTCCGGAATTCCTCCCAGGTGGCCCATTCCGGCACCAGGTTCGAGTTCGCGATCAGGACGCGCGGTGCCCAATCGTGGGTTCGGAACACGCCCACCGGCTTACCTGACTGCACCAGCAGCGTCTCATCGTGCCCCAGCCCACGCAACGTCTTCACGATCGCGTCGAAGCACTCCCATGACCGCGCCGCGCGCCCCGTGCCCCCGTAAACGACGAGCTCCGCCGGGTTCTCGGCGACCTCAGGATCGAGGTTGTTCATCAGCATCCGCATCGCGGCCTCCTGCGGCCAGCCCTGGCACGAAAGCGACGTGCCGCGCGGCGCGCGCACCTCGCGAGCGCTCACGCCAGACCTCCGAGGACCGACTCGACGGCCTCCAGTAGCGCACCGGAGAGCACCAACTCCTCGATCGCCGCCAGCTCTGGCGCGGTCCACCGGTCCGGTCCTGGGCCCGGTACTACTTCCCGGATCGCGCCGAGCGCCGCGCCGGTTCCGGCGGCGGCCGCGAGCGGCGCGCGCAGGTCAAGCGCTCGCGCAGCACACGTCAGCTCCACGGCCAGGATTCGAGTCAGGTTTGCGACCGCGGTTCGCAGCTTCCGCGCGGCGCCCC
This sequence comes from uncultured Solirubrobacterales bacterium, assembly GCA_963796525.1. Classification (GTDB taxonomy): domain Bacteria; phylum Actinomycetota; class Thermoleophilia; order Solirubrobacterales; family Solirubrobacteraceae; genus Palsa-465. Next base: position 40,669 of record CAWCMD010000019.1, on the reverse strand, counting down.
ATCCCATCGACACGTGATCCTCCTGCATCGCGCTGGTCGGCAGCGAATCGACGCTCGCCGGCGCCGCCAGCAGCCGGTTGTCGGCCACCATCGCCGCCTGGGCGTAATGGGCAAGCATCAACCCTGAGTTCACTCCGGGATCCTCCGCCAGAAACGGCGGCAGCCCATGCGAGCGCGAAGCATCCAGCAGCCGATCGGTGCGGCGCTCCGAGATCGCGCCAACCTGCGCCACCGCGATCGACAGCAGATCGCACGCCAGCGCCAGCGGGGCTCCGTGAAAATTGCCGCACGACTCAACCCGTCCGTCCGGCAGCACGATCGGATTGTCGATCGCCGAGCGCAGCTCTCGATCCGCCGCATCTCTGGCATAGGACAAAGCATCGCGGGCCGCACCGATCACCTGCGGGGCGCAGCGGAGCGAGTACGCATCCTGGACCCGCGGATCACCGTAGCGATGCGAGGCAACGATCTCCGAGCCCGCGAGCAGGGCCCGCAGATTGCGAGCGCTCAACGCCTGCCCCTGCTGAGGCCGCAAGCCGATCAGGTCCTCCGCAAACGCCCGGTCCGTCCCCAGCAGCGCCTCCACCGACATCGCGGCCGCCACGTCCGCCACGCGAAGCAACGCATCCACATCGGAGCACGCCAGCACCAGCATCCCGAGCAGTCCGTCGGTGCCGTTGATCAGCGCCAAGCCCTCCTTGGCGCGGAGCTCCACCGGCTCAATCCCGGCCTCTGCCAGCGCCTCGCCGGCGGGTTGGCGAACGCCGTCGAAGCGATTCACGTCTCCCTCGCCGATCAGCGCGAGGGCACAGTGGGCCAGTGGCGCGAGATCACCGCTCGCGCCCAGCGACCCATACTCGGGCACCACCGGCGTCAGGCCGGCATTCAGCAAGTCCACCAGCCGCTCCGCGACAACCGGACGGGCCCCGGAGTACCCCATCGCCAGCGACCGCGCGCGCAGCAACATCATCGCCCGGACCACCTCCCGCTCCACGGGCTGCCCCATCCCCGCCGCGTGGGAGCGGACAAGCGCACGCTGTAGATCCGCGCGCCGCTGCAGCGGAATCGTCACCGTGGCCAGCGAACCAAACCCCGTCGTCACGCCATAAACCGGCTCGCCGGATGCTGCGAGCGTCGCAATCACCGACGAGGTGATCAGCATCGCCTGGCGGGCGCCCTCTGAGAGAGTCACGCTCACGTCGCCACGTGCCACCGCGACCACGTCGCGATCGGACAGCCCGTCGCCGTTCAGCTCAACGACCATCCCCTGCATGGTGACGGACAACTGCGGACAAGGCGGGTCGAGGCGGCTTGCCGCATCGTGCTTGCCGCGGCATGCGATCAGCTGAGCGTGTGTGCAAGCAGCGCGACGAGAAACAGGGTGGAGAAGTGAAAGGCCTGGTCGACGCCCAGCGCGAGCGCGGATTCCTCGCGACCTTTCGGTGCTTCACCACGCGGACGTAGCTCTCCACGAGCCGCCGATCGTCCTGGATCAGGTGCGGAACGGCGATCAGCGCAACGATCACGAGCGTTGACGGCCGGTATGCCCTCAGAGGGTCTGCTCCACCGTCGCGACCATCGCTATCGCTCGCGAGTGCCGACGCCGTCATGTGGCAGGGCGAGGGCGGTCCGTTGATCGGCCTCACGCTGCCCCGCCTGCGCTGGTTCCTGGTGCGGCTGTCGGCGGACATGGTGACCCCGGCTCACGTGGTGCTGACACCCGATCGACAACTCGTGCTCGACAGCAGCCAGCGCGTCTGGGTCGCATCCGCTCCCAGCGTTGCAGGTCACTAGCGCGACGCGGTGGCGGTGGCAGCGGGCTACGCGGTGCGGGTCACCGGCGCCGTCGCCACCACGCAGCGCTCAGCGGTCGGGGACCAGTTCGGCGTGCACGATGAGGGTGGTCGGGGTCCTGGCCATTCCGAGTGGGCTCCAGCTCATGCCGAGCTGGCGCTGGTCGACGGTGGTAGTGGCATCGACGTGCAGCCGCTCGTCGGTCTGCCGGATTGCTGGCTGTAGCGTGAGCGTGAGCTCGTTCCCGGCGACCTGCAATTCGCCGGCGACGGACAATTCGTTCTCGGTGGGTTTGGCGACGCGAGTTGAGCTGAAGCGCACCTGTGAGTGCAGCTCGGTGTCGAAGAATTCGGCGGAGCGCAGGTGCCGGTCTCGGCTCGGGTTGCCGGTGCTGAGGCTGGAGGCGTCGATCGTGAGCTCGAGCTGGCCGGTGCCGTGGTGGTCGAGCCTGAGCCAGCCGTCGAGGCGTGCGAAATGGCCCTTGACGGCGACCAGCCCCCAGAAATGGGGGACGCGGAACTGGGCGGTTGAGGCAGCGGGGTCGAGCCGCCAGCGGGTGCCAGCCGTCGGCTTGATCTGGTCGTGAGTGGTCACGTGGTCTCCGTTTGTTGCGGTCGGTGTGGCTATTGGCTGCGGTTGGCTGATCTACGGACAGTCAGGTAGCTGCGGCGAAACCGGGAACGCGGCGTGGCGACCGGCGCGCGAGGCGGCCGCGATGGTCGCGTCTGCCCGCGCCGGCTGGGCGATGAGCGTGCGAGTCCGCGCGGCAATCACGAGCATCGCGAGCGCGCCCGCGGCGCCGGCGAGCGCGAAAGCCGCGGTCGGTCCTACGCGGTCGATCAGCGTGCCCGATACGGCGGCTCCGAGCGCGCCGCCGATCGCCAGCGCGCTGGCCAGCCAGGCGAACGCTTCGGTGGTCGTACCTGGCGGGGCTGCGTCATCGACCATCGCGTTCACGCTGGCCTCGGCCGGCGCGATTGCCGTACCGGCGAGCGCCAGCACGGCCCCGAGCGAGATGATGCTGCCGGACGCCGGGATCAGAGCCAGGTGACCGGCGGCCAGCGCGGCGAGCACCATCGCCAGTCCGGCGGCGGTGCGGACGCTTCCACCCGAGCGGGTGATCAGAAGACCGCCGACGAGCGATCCGACGCCCCACAGCGCGAGCAGCGGTGCGGCGGCGCTCGTGCCGCCCAGTGCCTTGGCGGCGGCGGTGACGGCCAACTCGTCGGCGCCGAGCAGCACGCCGACCAGCAGCAGGACTGCGACCAGCGTCCGCATCGCTGGGCTGCGCAGCGCGCCTGCGCGCCGCCGGCGGGCAGTCGGCGCCGGCCGCCACGCGCGCGACGCCGGTTGCGCAGCGAACGCGACGGTGGCGAGAAGCAGCACCAGGCCCCCGGCCGCGAGCGCGGCGCCCGTGGACCAAAGAGCACCGACGCCGAGCACGAGCGGAGGCCCAACAACCCACGTCAGCTCGAGGACCGACGCCTCGAAGGCGTAAGCGCGGCGAACGACGCCGGGATCGGACAGCAGTGATGGAAGCTGGGTTCGGAGGCAGGCGCCGACCGGCGGCTCGGCGAGGCCGATCCCGACTGCGAGCGCGACGAGGACCGCGAGCGGAGTGCCAGCAGGGGCGATCGCGATCGCGCCCAGGAGCGCGGCGGCGGCGGCAGCGCTCGTCAGCAGCACCAGCGTCTGGCCGCGGCGGTCGACGAGCCCTCCGAGCAGCGGACCTCCGATGCTGAGCGCGAACGCATAGGCGCCCGTGACCACGCCGGCAGCGGCGAACGAGGCGGTCAGGTGCTGGACATGAATCATCAGCCCGATGCTGAGCATCGCCAACGGCAGGCGAGCGAGAATCGAGATGGCGAACAGGCGTCGTGCGGCGCGGGACGACGCGATCGAGTGCATGCGCCCGATGCTAGGTTCCCACTGGTGCGCAGGGAAGATCCAGAATCGTGCCGATAGACGAGTCCAGTCAGCCGATGGAGCTCCTCCTCTCGATCAGCCGCGATGCTTCTCGGACCCTCGGATCGCAGATCGAGGATCAGCTTCGGCGGGCGATCCGCGACGGCGCTTTACGGCCGGGCGCGCGCGTGCCGTCGACCCGAGATCTCGCGCGACAACTCGGAGTGTCGCGGCGGGTGGTCGTGGACGCCTACGCCCAGTTGGGAGCCGAGGGCTATCTGAGCCTGCGCCAAGGCGCGCGTCCACACGTCGCGTCATCGCCGGCCGTCGCCGCTCAGGGGCAGACGACTCTCGCCCCTTCGGCGCACCGCCCACGATTCGACTTTCGCCCCAGCGTGCCCGATGTGTCCCCGTTCCCGCGGGCGGCGTGGCTGCGCTCCTTGCGCCACGCCCTCACGTCCATCACCGACGCGGAGCTCGGCTACGGCGATCCGCGCGGCGTGATCGAGCTGCGCGTGGCGCTGGCCGACTACCTCGGGCGTGTACGCGGCGTCGTCGCCGCCCCCAACCACGTGATCGTCACGAACGGCTACACGCAAGCACTCGGACTGGTTTGCAAGGCGCTCGCAACCGCCGGGGCGACACGGATCGCACTTGAGGATCCAAGCAATCCCGAGGATGCTCGGGTCGCCTCGCGCGCGGGCCTCGAGCCGATTCGTATCGGCGTCGACGAGGCCGGGACGCGAATCGAGGACCTGACGCGGGCCCATGCGGACGCCATCGTGTTGACTCCCGCCCACCAGCACCCCACCGGAGTGGTGCTGACCGGAGAGCGGCGAACGGCCTTGTTGGCGTGGCTCCGCGAGCGAGGAACGATCGCGATCGAGGACGACTACGACGCGGAATACCGCTACGACCGCGCGGCTGTCGGCGCACTGCAGGGTCTCGACCCGGACCGGGTCGTCTACGCGGGGTCAGCGAGCAAGACACTGGCGCCCGCGCTGCGGATCGGCTGGCTGGTGGTCCCGCCCGCTCTGCTGGAGGCCGTCGTCGAACAGAAGCTCCTCGCCGACCGCGGGACCGCCCGCATCGAGCAGCACGCGCTCGCCGACTTCTTGACCCGCGGCGAGCTGGACCGCCATCTGCGTCGCATGCGCGCCCGCTACCGGGCGCGCCGTGACGCGCTGATCGACGCGCTCGCGGAGGCACTGCCGGAGGCCGCCGTCAGCGGCGTGGCCGCAGGCCTGCACGTCACCGTCCGGCTCCCAGATGGCGACGACGAGTCGGCGATCCGCGAGCAAGCGCTACGGCGCAGCATCGAGCTCGAAACAATGAGCGACTACCGCCACCACGCCGCCGACCGATCGCCGGCGCTGTTGTTGGGCTACGCCCAGATGCCCGAGCCGACGATCCGTGCCGGGATCCGTGAGCTGTCCGAGGCGGTGCGAGCATCGAGGTCCGCCACCCCGACGTAGGTAGTCGAAGCGGCGCGCGCACCACGAGACGGCTACTTCGACGCTCGACATCGCACCGCCGACGTGGTCGGCCGGTGGTCAGAGGTCGGCGAGCGCCGCGGATGCGGCCGTCTGGCCGGAGCGGATCGCCCCGTCCATATATCCCGGCCACTGCGCCGACACGTCCGAACTCGCGTAGTGAAGGCGCCCGATCGGCTCCACCAGCGGGTCGTTGAGCGAGGTGAGCACGCCGGGCGGGTTGAAGCTCCCGTAGGCGCCACGCGTGAACGGCTCGAGCGCCCACATCATGTCCACGTAGCCGATCGGGCTCAGCGCCTGCGAGCCGAAGTAACGGGCGAAGCACTCGAGCGCTGCGTGTCGGCGCGCCGCCGGCGAAGCGCCAAACAACGCGCGGCTGTCGTTCCCTTCCATGAACCCGACAAGCACCCCCGGATTGCCGTCAGGCGGGGAGTTGTCGTAGGTGATCCGGATCGGCCCGACCTCGGATGTGGCGGAGCCGTTGAGTCCCCGGTCGCGCCAGAACGGCCGCGCGTAGATCGCGTTTACCTTGAGCACCGACCCCATCGGCTCGCGCTGGACCAGCTGGTCCACGGCCGGCGGAAGCGGAGGGTCAAACGTGATCCGACCGAACAGCGTCTTGGGCATCGTCAGGATCGCCCGGCGGGCCCGGAAGGTTTCGCTGTCGGAGTGAAGCGCCACGCCGGCACCCGTCTGGTCGACCGCCCGCACGGCGACCCCCAGATGGACGGCCCGCCCCAGGCGGGCGGCGAGCTTCTCGGAGAGCTGTTGCGGACCGCCGACGAACCGCAGACTCTGCGCGGAGCCGATCAGCGTGTTGAAATCGCCGCCGACGCCGGAGATCGCCTGAAGCAGGTCAAGCAGCGAGATCTGCTCGGCCTCCTCGCCATACACGCCACGGATTGCGAGCTGTGCGAGGTTCTGTGCCTCGGCCGTATGGAGCTTCTGATCGATCAACGTCTGGATCGTCCCCTGATCCCACGACCCGGCCTGGGGCGCAGTCCACGGCTTGTCCGCGGGCACCGAGGCGGCCATCCGGTTGAACTCCTCGATCAACAGCTCGAGCTCGACCAGCGACGCCGGATTGGCCGGCGGGATGTCGCCGCTGTAGCTCTGCAGCCGCCCCTGAGCGTTGAAGTAGACACTTTTGCCGTTGGAGTAGGTGTCGAACGTAGCCACGCCGAGTTCCTTGGCCAGCCCGAGGACCTTGTTCTGCCCCGGCCCGGCCCACTCGCCGCCAAGCTCCGCCACCTTGCCGGGAGCGAGTCGATGGTCGAAGTTGCGCCCCCCGACCCGCCGGCGCGCCTCGAGGACCACCACCGACCGGCCCGCGGCACGCACCGCAGTAGCAGCGTTGAGTCCAGCCAGGCCAGCGCCAACGACGGCGACGTCGTAGGTCTTGGGGTTGGGGACGCGGTGCCGCCGCCGACCCTCGGCCACCGCGTCCGCCTCGCCAAGTGCCCCGACCGCTGCTGCGGTCAGCCCGCCAGCGATCAGCTCGCGCCGCCTAACACCTTCTCCGCTCACAGCGCACAAAGTACCGGGGGCAGGCGGCGGCGAGCGTCACTCGCGCGGGCTCTCGGTCGCCGCGCAGCCGCCAGCCCTGAGCGCAAGCCGGCGAGCGCCGTCACTCGGGCCTGGTGCGCCGGTCTCGCAGCCGGAGGTACCGCTGCATCGCCTCGCGGCACTCTTCGTCGCGCAGCGCGGCAAGCGTGACCTCGGCATCGCGGAAGCTCTGTCGCGTCGGATAAGCCTCTTCGACCACGGCGTCGACAAGCCGTTTTGTCTGCTGGATCAGGAACCGCGGCTTCGTCGCGAGCAACGAGGCCATTCCATCCACCTCACGATCAAGCTCCGCGTCGGGAACCACGCGGTTGATGAACCGCAGTGCGTGCGCCTCGTCGGCGCTGAACGGCCGGCATGTCAGCACGAGCTCCTTGGTGAGCGCAGGGCCCAGCTCGCGCACCAGCCGGGGGATGCCGCCCCACGCGAGGGGGATGCCGAGGTCGACCTCTGGAATCGCAAACCGAGCGCCCTCAGCCGCGATCCGGATGTCACACGCCGCGGCCAACACCAAGCCGCCCCCGACGCAGTGGCCATGGATCGCGGCGACTGTCAGTGCGGCGATGCCAGTGACCGCGTCGGCCATCTGTCTGCCGAGATCTGTCCGTGCGGCATCCGGTGCGCCGTCCACCGCATCGAGGTCATAGCCGGCGCAGAACGCGCGGCCGGCTCCCCGGATGATCAGGACCTTGACCCCGCTGGCGCTCCCCAGCACACTAGCCGCCGCGATCAGCTCCTCGAGCGCTGCGGGGTTCAGTGCGTTGAGTCGCTCCGGTCGAGACAGCGTGAGCCGCGCGACCGGAGCATCGGTTTCGAGTGTCAGCGTGCCGAACTCAGCCATGCGCGAAACCTAACGGCCTCGCCGTCGTGCCGCACCTTCATGCTCGGCGCCGGTTACCCGAACTCGACGCTCCATTCCGGCCCGAGTTCGGCCTTGACGCGTTCAAACAGCCGAAGCCCGTCGCGCTCGGCAAGGTCCCACTGCTCGCGCGAGACCGGCTCGGGCGTCTCCTGTGACATTTCCCGTCGGAAGCCTTCGGCCCAGATCGAACGATCTAAGAGAACCGCCCACTGCCTGCACCACGATCGGAGGGCGACGCGTGTGTCGTCGCGCAACGGCAAGCCGTCGAGGTTAACCATGAAGCCGGTATCTGCATCCCACAGGGGATCGGCCCCGTCGTCGGGAAAGAACTTCAGGCGCCTCACGACAGAGTCAACCCTATCGTGCCGCGCGGCAACGACTGCGTCGCATACTCATCCTTCACCGCCGGCCACAGCCGACGGCGGGCCTCAGAGCTGGCGCAGCAGCTCGATCGCGCCGATGTCGGCAAGTTCCAGGTACGAGCCGCACCGGCCGCGATCATTGGGTGCGCGCCCGTCTGGGGATCGATGTTGGATGCGGCCACGCGTTTTGATCGAGTTGCAGCACGTAGAAGCCGCTGGTGGCGTCCGTGTAGTAGACCTCTCGGCGCGCAGGGTCGAACGCCGGTTGGCTGAGCGCGAGGTCGCCGGGGTTGCCGTTGGAGGCCCGCTTGGGTGGTGAGATGAAGTACCCCACTTCGTGCGGGTGCAGGGGATCAGCGATGTTGAAGATTCGCAGCCCCGAGTTGATAAACGAGCAGGCGGCGATCTCCGGATCGACCTCGCGCGGGACCGCGCAGTAATGCGCCGCGTAGGTGAAGTTGGCCGATGGTAAGGGGGATGGGTCGCCCGAGGCGGCGGCGTGCGCCTTCGGCATGTTCACGGCGAGCCGGATGTTGGAGACGACCTTCGGGTCCGCGGGGCGGGTGATGTCGATGATCCGCGCGGCTCCGGGTGTGTTGTCGTTCACGGTCGGCGGGTTGAAGCGAAACGCAAACTCGTCGAACTCGAGCAGGTAGTGACGGCCGTTGATTGTCATCGGGTCCGTGTTCTGTGGGATCGACACCGATTGCCAAGTGAGGCGGCTGATCTCGCGCACGACGGGGTGGGGATCGCGATGCTGGATCTGGCTGACGTCGAGCAGGATTTCGTTGCCGTCGATCGGGTCGGAGTCATACAGCGTGTCCCCATCATCGGAGACGTTGAGCCCGTGGGCGAACACGTTGCCCTGCCACAGCGTCTTGGGCTGTCGAGGGTCAGAGACATCGACGGCTGCGATCCCTTCGCCGCCACCGATGTAGAACGTCCTCCCGTCCGGTGCGAAGCCACTCTCGTGGCCGAAGCGGGCGGCCTGATAGACCGCGTCGAGCGCCGGATGACGGCAGTCCCGGCCAACCGAGTAGATCGCCATCAACCCCGGCAGCGTCGCGCCATTGCCCATCTCGGCGGCGAGCAGCCCGCGGCGGGCGTTGAGGTTCAGCGACTCGTGAGGCAGCTCCATCGGCAGCGAGGTGAGCTGTGCGGTCTTCAACGGCGCCGCCGGATTGGTCACGTCGAGCACCACGACCCCGGGTGACGGCCCGGCCGCGAGGCTGATGACATTGGCCGGCGAGAACAGCGAGGTGTCGTAGTAGGCGCACACATGACCGCTGTGATCGACGTATCGCCAGACGCGAAGCCGCCCGGGGTCGCGAAGTGAGCGACCTCGCGGAGATTGCACGTCCACCCCCGCGCTGCCCCCGGCGAGTTGATCGCCGCCGCAGGAACACGTCCTTGCTCACCGACCAGCGGCCGCGACCCTGAACCGCAGATCGCCGCGGAAACCGCAGTGATCGCCGGCAGGCGACTCTCGCGCAGGGGCGCGCGCGCGGGAGTCTGGGTTCCGGTGAGCGAGAGCAGATTCTGCAGATCGCTCGTTGGCAACGGTGGCAGGCTGACCGCCCGCCCACCGCCCGACGATAGGCCCAACGCCACCACGACGAGCCCGCCGACGATCAGCGCCGGCGCAACGCGGCGCCTCCGCTCGATCACATCACGAACACGGCCCACGACTCTCCTCCCTGCCAGGCATCGAAACGACCGCAGACAGCGAGCAGCCTAACCGTCCATCCTGCAGCCGTCCACCGCCAACCGACACGACGACCGTTTCCCGCGATCACGGTCCGCTGCGGGTTGGTCTGACCAGCGTCTCGGCTTCGGCCGTCTTGGTACCGTCGCAGAAGGCCAGGAACCGGGAGACGCAGATTGCTTGATCGCCGCGCGGTGCGAGAGCGCCGACTCGCTGTTCGTGACGTCATGAATCGGGTACGAGCGCTGTTGTGGTGGTGCGCGGCCATCGCGCTGCTGCCGGTGGGTTCGGCTGCGGCGACTCCACTTCCGCCGAACATCGATCCGTTCTATCGACCGCCCGCAAAGCTGCGGTCCTATCGGCCCGGGGCGATCATTCGCTCCCGGCAGGTCCAGGTCCTGCTCGGAGCGGTGCCGATTTCGGCGCTCGGCGCCAAGTCCTTCCAGCTCTTGTACCGCACCAACGATCCCGCTCACCGGCCGATCGTCAACGCCACGAGCATCATCGTCCCCGCCGGGCCGAGGCCGCGCGGAGGGCGCCAGCTGGTCTCGCTCCACGATGCCGAGGACAGCCTCACCACGAACTGCGCTCCCTCCTACCAGCTGCAGATCGGGGAGCGGGACAACGCCGATCTGCAGGCAGAGCTGCCCGCGGCTGCGCCCGCCCAACTCGCCGCGGGACGCGTGCTGGTGGTCCCCGACCCTTACGGTCAGCGCTCGGAGTTCCTCGTCACGCTGATGGAGGCTCATGCGACGCTCGACTCCGTCCGCGCGGCCGAGCGCTTCCCGGCGGCCCAGCTCGGCGGTGTGCACACGCAGGTTGCGCTGGTCGGCTACTCCGGCGGTGGTCACGAGACGAGCGCCGCCGGCGAGCTCCAGCCCAGCTACGCACCGGAGCTGAACGTCGTTGGCTCTGCAGCCGGAGGAACCCCGGCCGGCGACCGTGACACATACCGCTATCTCGACGGGAGAACGGGCGCCGGCGTGGTGATGGGAGCGATGATCGCGCTCGAGCGCGCCGAGCCGCGGCTCCGCTGGTCCTCGCTACTCAACGCGTATGGCCGGAAGGTTGCCACGCGCGAGACGCACGGCCATGGCTGTGTGACGCCTGTCGTGTCCGGCAGCGATCACGTTCGAGATTGGACCACCGTCGCCGACCCACTCGGCGTGTCAACGATCATGGGAATTCCTCAGTTGCGATCATGAGAATTCCCCACCCTGGTTGAGGCCGGCGCGGAGTTGCGCGAGGCGCGCGCGGTGGCCTCTCATGCGGTAGCTGTCCCCGTCGATCTGTAGGACGGTGGCGTGGTGGAGTAGGCGGTCGAGGATCGCTGCGGCGACGGTGGTGTCTTCGAAGATTTCGCCCCATTGCGCGATCCCGCGGTTGGTGGTGAGGATCACGCTGCCGTGTTCGTAGCGGCGGGTGATCACTTGGAAGAGGTGGGAGGCGGCTTCCCCGGGCATCGGGAGATAGCCGAGCTCGTCAATCACAAGAACGGCTGGGCCGTTCCAGAAGCGCATCGTGGTCTGCCAGCGGCCTTCGAGTGCGGCGCGGGTGGTTCGCGCGACGAGGTCGGCGGCGGTTGTGTAGTAGACGCGGTAGCCAGCGTGCACGGCCTTGAGCCCGAGGGCGGTGGCGAGCATCGTTTTGCCGACGCCGGGCGGGCCGATCAGCAGCACGTTGGCCTTCTCCTCGATGAACCGCAGGGTGGCGAGCTCTTCGACGAGGCGCCGGTCGAGTGACGGTTGGGCGTCGAAGTCGAACTGTTCGAGTGTCTTGTGGGCGGGGAAGCTCGCGAACCGCAGTCGTCCGTCGAGTCTGCGTTGCTCGGTCGCTGTGATCTCGACTGAGAGCAGGTCGGCGAGGAACCGTGTGTAGCTGGGCTTGTGTTGCTCGGCCTGCTCGAGCGCTCGCGCGAGTTGCTCGGCGACCGCGCCGAGTTTGAGGTAGGCGAGGTGCTCGCGCAGCTGCTGGTAGACGTGGTCGGTCATCGTGCGTCGTCTCCTTCGGGGTGCGGTGTGGTGGTTCGGTCGGCGTGCTCGGCGGCGGCGAGCAGCTGGAAGCCGAGCTCGCGTGCTTGCTCTGGCGTGAGCGTGATCGCGACCGGCCGGCGACTGTCAGGTCCAGGACCGTCGATGAGCACGAGAGTCACGTCCTGGGACCAGGAGCCGTCCGGGAGCTGGGTGCCCTGCTCGGGGTCGATCACCAGGTTGTAGGTGTGCAGGTACTCGGTCATCGCCCGGTCACCCTCGCGATCCGCGCGTAGCTCTCCAGATCGACGACGACACCGCCGGGCTGCTCGCCACGGAGCCTGGCCGCCTCGGCCAGTGCCTGCTCGCCGGGCGGCCGGTTCGGTTTGCGCGGGCACGCCCTGCGTGTGGTGAACTGGGCGAGCACCGCCTGCTCGAGCATGCTCGTGTGCTCGGGCGTGCGGATCGTCTGCCCGACACCCGCGAGCGCGCGACGATGCCTCGCGATCCGTCGCCCGGCAGACGTGTAGATCTCCAGGTGCAGCTCGCCGAGCCGGGCGCGGACCTCGACCGACTGGCCGGCGTGGCCGGGCGCAACGCTGTAGCGGTTGGTCTCGAACTCGACCAGCGCCTCACGCGAGACGACCCGTTGCTCGCGGTACTCGGCCGGGAACGGCAGCTCCGGCAAGCCGAGCAGCTGCTCGCCGGCCGCGAGTTCACTGACGGTGCTGCGGCCGCGGCGGCGGCGATCGGACACCGCCACACACCAGCGATCCAGATCGGCCTGCGCCTGCGCCGGCGACGCGACCGGCGCCGAGCGCCACCACGACTGCGTCACGTACTGGATCGCCTTCTCGACGACACCCTTGCGCTGCGGCCGCAGCGCCGGACACACCGCAACCGTGACGCCGTAGTGCTTGGCCAGCGCCGCCGCCCCCGGTCGCAGCCGGTCCGTGCCGGGATAGACGAAAGTCCCCATCCGGTCCGTCCGCCACGAACGAGCCGTGCCGCCGAGGCGGCGCAGCACGCCGTCCAGCGCCTCGGCCAGGTGCGGGAAGCTCTCGCCGTCGGAGAAGCAGCCGCGCAGCCGGCCGGAGTGCGACAGCGCGCCGACCAGCACGTACGCCTTCGCGCCCCACGGCGTCTCCGAGAGCTCCAACCAGTCCAGCTGCAGTTCCTCGCCCGGCTCGTGCTCGAGGCCGACCGTCAGCTTCACCGCCCCGGCCTGGCAGCACTCGCACACCGGCCGCAGCCCGAGCTCGCGGATCTCGCGGACCAACGTCGGGTAGGAGCGATCGAACCCGAGTGGGATGAGCTCCTCGAACAGCACGCTCGCGAGCACGTGCGGATCATCGGCGAACCTCGCCTCGAGGTACGCGCGATACGGCTCAAGACAGCTCGGTGCCGGCTCGCGCTTCGGGGCGTTCCCGGCGAGGTACTTCGCGATCGTCTTGCGGTCCCGGCCGGTGTGCCGCGCGATCGCCGAGACCGACCAGCCCCGGCGCGCGAGCGCGTGAATCTCCACATCGTCCTCCTCAGTCAGCATCCCCAACGGCTCCCTTCAGAACAGCGGCGTTGAACACCGCGACCCTGGAGGGAGCCCCCGACGGAACCGCGCACGCGCGCGGGGATCGACTACGGCTCGGCCCTCGGGCCTCGCCTCCGTCGAACCCCGCGCGCGTAGTCCGCTACGCGCTACCGCCCTGGGGAATTCTCGTGATCAACTCTGAGGAGAATTCCGTGATCGCCGCCAACACGTGGGGCGGGTCGGGCGGCTCCGGGTCTGCGCTCGACCAGTACGACCTTGCGGACGGGAAAAGGACACGACTGCTCGGCCATGAGTGGGGGGAGTTTGGCGAACCTAGCATCGACTCCGTGGCGCTCGACTCGAGCGGGTTCAGCGCGGCGCGCATGGTCACGGCCACCCCGACGTATTTCGGCCTTGGCGGGGTGAGTTGCGCAACCGTATTGATGTGCGTCGTCACCGACAGCCACGGGAACGTCTTCTCCTCCACCGAACCGACCGGCGGCGTTTCTCGCTGGACGAAGGCTCATATCTACAGTGGGTCGCTAGGTGCAGTCTCGTGCCCCTCGGAGACTCTCTGCGTCGTGGCGGGCTCAGACGGTGACGTGCTGAGTTCGACCGACCCCACCGCGTACGGGGCCGCATGGCGAGTCGTGCATCTACCTGAGGGCGGGTTCGATGCGGTCTCGTGCGCGTCGGCGGCTTTCTGCGCAGCGACTCGGAATCGTGAGGTGGTGACCTCCAGCGATCCAACCGGAGGAACCTCCGCGTGGAGCGCGGCCACCGTGGACACATCAAGTCCCCTGAATGGGATTTCGTGCCCGACGGAGAAGCTGTGCGTCGCAATCGACGATGCCAACGTGCTCACGTCAACCAACCCGACCGGCGGCGCGTCAGCGTGGGGGACGGCGCACATCGAGAAGACCCCTGATGCATCGCTGAATAATCTCTCGTGTCCGAGTGTCTCGTTATGCGTGGCGGTCGACAACGCCGGCAACGCGCTGACCTCGACCAACCCGACCGGCGGCGCGGCCGCCTGGACCTCCAGCAGGGTCAGCCAACGCGCCAATCTGGCCGTGTCGTGCGCCTCGAGCTCGCTCTGCGTATCCGTGGGGGGGCCGGGCCTCGCCTCCACGAATCCCACTGGCGGCGCTCGCGCGTGGCACAGGGTGAACATCCCGACGACGACATCGGTACCCACCGCCATCTCCTGCCCATCTGCGTCTCTATGCGTCGTAAACGATGGCGACGGCACTGTGGCCACGTCCTCTGACCCCGCAGCTGCGGCCGGCGCCTGGGCACTGGCGCCAATCGACGTGCTTCCGTGCGCGGCGAGCACCCGGTGTCTCAGCGAGCAGCTCTACGCCCACGACGACCAGGGCACACGGCTGATCGATGGCGCCCCACCCGGCTCAGGTCAGGTGATCGGCGGGGTGCGCCTCGGCAGCGACTCGCTGACGCTGACCTGGACACACGCCGGCGCCGCACGCATGCTGGAGCTGCGATGAAGGCCGCAGCCGCGGGGGTGAGCGTGGTCTGGCCGAACCGACTCGCTGCTGTTTGTAAGCCCCGCGGTTTGGGAAGCGGTGTGCAAGCGGGACCGAGGGGTCGGACCAGAAATATGTGAGCTTGCGCGGGGTCAACGAGGCGCCGCCAGCGCGCATTGAGCCGCCTGGTCCGCGAGTTTCCGCCGGAGCCCGCCGAGGAGGACGAAACGTCGATCCGGACGGTCAACCCGGACGCTAACGCTCGGTCGGTCGGAGCTAATCGGAAACCCGTCTCATTGTTCACCGCGGACCCCTCTCTGACTAGTGCGCCCGCACGGTTTCGAACCGAGCAACTATGGGTAATGGCTTCTTCTAAGCTCAAGTTGGTTTCTAACATATATGCGCAGCCAGACGGCATCGGCGCCGGCACAACGGGTGAGAGCCCGTTCGGACGAGGCCGAATGTCGCGGGGACGATTTGGCTGCAGCGCAACTGGCAGGGGGTTTGACGGTGCAAGTCCTGACTGAATCCGATGGACAGACGTCGAGAGCACGGAGCGGCCCGAACGGATCTCCGGAGCAGCGACTGCGCGTGTTGCTGGTCGACGACGACCCTCTTGTTCGACGCATGATCCGTCAGATCCTGTACGAGGCGCAGATCACTGTGGTCGGCGAGGCGCAGGACGGGCGCGACGCCCTAAGGATGGCTCGGTATTACCGGCCGGACATCGTGCTGCTCGATGTCGTGATGCCGGGCCTTGACGGTATCACCGCCCTCGAGCGGATGGTGGACGACCCCAACATCGCTGCCCAGGTCGTGATCCTCTCCGTTCGTGCTGAGAAGGACCTCGGGTTCCTGGCTCTGCGCAAGGGCGCGATCGGATACCTGAACAAGGACATCGACTTGGCGGTGCTCCCGCGTGTGCTGCTCGACGCGAGTGAGGGTAAACCCGGCCTGTCCGGAGCCTTCATTGGCGATCTCGTCAAGCGCTTGCGCGAACTGCCGTCCGCTGGCGTTGGCATGCGTCCGGTGGACAGTGTGCTGACATCGCGCGAATGGCAGGTGGTCGACCAGCTTTGTCTGCACCGCACCACCGAGGAGATCGCCGACACCCTCGTGCTGTCAATCGAGACGGTCCGCACGCACATCAAAAACATCATGCGCAAGCTCGAAGTGCACTCCCGCGAGGACGCCGTAGCCGTGGCCGCTCGGCTGCGCGGGGGACTGGAAACGAGGACACAAGGCTAGGGCCGCGCAGCTGGCTCGCGGTCACTTGTACAGGGTGGGCCTCACGCGGTGACCCCACTGCTCCACGACTCGGTTGGCTAACGGGCTGCCCACGGCCGCGGCGATATCGCCGGTGAGTTTCCGGTCCGCGGATCGATCCGAAGGATGTGCGTGGCCATCCGATCGGCATGCGCGTGAAGGCACTCTCGCCCAGTTCGCCGCAGTCTCATCCGACCCGGACGGCAGCCACCGCCGACAGCCGGACAAGTCCAAGGTCCAACGGCCGATGTCACGCAGCCCGCGGCCTTCTGCCGAAGATTAGGCGACGCAAGGCGGCACCGCCCGCGACCTGACCGCCGGATGTACGTGCATCGATCGCTCGTATATCTGTCCATTTCGGGTTTATAGGTCCAAAAAACGGGACATCGAGACCGGCGGGCCTCAAGCCGTGAGGCCCAGAATCAGCAGCGGCGATGCCTGAGCATGAGCTTTCACATGACCACCTGCTGTCGTGGCTGAACGACCACCTCGGCGAGACCGTCAGCGCCTACGTCTGTGCGGACATCGACGGAGCCACCGAGAGCGTCGTGGGATATGCGCAGGCCCTCGGGGCGCGCGAGGACATCGCGGGCCTGTACAACATCGGCGAGATGTTCCTCGACTTGCGTCGCTCGGCGATCGACGCGTCACTCGCCGCTGAAAGCGGCGTCGAGGTGGTCAATATCAGCTTGGGCGAGGATGTCGAGCTACGCATCGTCTCTGAAGCCCGCCGCCGAGATTGAGACCGAGGCCGGCCGAGGGCAAACAAGACTGAGTTCAGAAGCAGGACCGGTTGAGGATCCTGCCCTCGCTGGTCGTCGGTTTCGATCATCTTGCTGACCGCCGCTCGGGCGCTCGCTCGCATCGGTGACGCGAAACGTGTCGCCGACGCCCGGCGCATACCTGCGTGCGATCGGCGCGTGGCGCGAGTACGCTTCGGCGCAGACAACGGCTCGAGATTCAATCGGGGGTTTGAGATGGGACCGCGCATCACTTCTGCGGGGCTCGCAATCACCGTCTTCGCCGCGATCCTGCCTGTGGGGTGCGGCTCTTCCTCGTCCAAGTCGTCGAGCACACCACCGACCACCAGCTCGTCGATGTCGTCACCTACAACCACCGTATCGGCGAGGTCTCGAGGGCCCGTCAGGACTAGCGGCAACTTCGACTCCTGCTCCGTGGTCACGCAAGCCGAGGCGGCCAGCGCCATCGGACGGCCAGTGTCCCAAGGGGTCCTTGGCAACGCGACCGTCGAGGGGGGCGTCGCATGCGTCTTCTACGGGCCATCGGCGCCTGGTCCCCGCAACCCGAACGTGGCCCAGCCCGACTCGGTGCGCGTGGTTGTTGTCCGGGGCCCCCACGCCGCCACCTGGTATGAGGATTACAAGACGAAGGTCAATGCTCAGCCGGTCCCCGGCTATGGCAAGCAAGCCTATTACGATGGTTTCGCCTCGCTGAGCGTGCTCAAAGGCGATTACTACATTCGTATCGCTGTGAGCCCTGCCGGCGCTCCGCCTTCGTTGGGCGCCGAGAAGGAGCTCGCCGCCGCAATCTTGCCAAAGTTGTAGTTGACAGCTGGGTGCCACCTGAGCCGCGGACGATCGCTGCTGCTTTCCTGGTTGAACAGGAACCCGGCAGCCCGCCGAGATCTATTCGCAGATCGACGAACAGCGGGCGCAGAGCAAGCGGCGACATCACACGTATGACGAATGGGAGACATTCCTGCGCAGCCTGCCGGGGAGTTCGATCTATGTTGTGTGCGACCCGCAAGACCTCGCTCCACGCCATCCAGGCCGTCTCGCCCGGCATCCGCAGCTACCGGTGCGTCGAGCATCTGCGCATGAGCCTCATCGAGCGGCTGCGTACGCCCGGTCTCTACGACCGCCGCCGCTCGCTCGCAAAAACTCGCCGAGGCCAAGCGAAACCCGTTAGATGACGTTGGTAGCTATCTCGTCCTCCCTTCGCTGCTGGACCGCTATCTGGCCGCCAACTGGTTGCGGATAGCCAAAACGCAGCGACACAAACGCGCCTGCCTGGCGCAGCGGCTCGACGCCGTCGAGTCCGACGTCGCCCGCTCGCTGGCGAGGACATTGGCCGATCACGCGGGCACCTTCGAACGGCCGCTCCGCGACTTGAAGAACTCGCTTACGACCGCCGCTAGGACCTACGCAACGTCGACGGTATTGACTGCCTGCTCGTCCTGTACCAGCTCCACCAGATGGGCCGGCGTCACGAGCGCGCTTGCGCGGCGGCGCTCCGGCACGACCACATCTCACGACGCGGACAGCGGCCGGAACGGCGTCAACTCGACAACCCCGCGCCCGCACCGAGGTAGTCCAGTCTGACAAGCCCTCCGGTGTTCACGGCTCCGCGTCCCGAGGGACGCCCCATTAACGTCCGCGACTGGTTCGGCGACCCGCGCGAGAGGTCCGGCGACGGTGCCGTTTCAAGGACACACAGGAACGAGGAACCACCGGTGCTCGCTCGAGTAGTAGGTGACGGAATAGCCCCGGTGTCGTACTCACGTTTGTCCCCCATGACCATGTCGAGAAGCATCGTAAATAGCCGTTGCAGCCGTTCCTGCTCGGCGATCCACGCATGTAGCGAGGAACGGCGAAAGCGCCCCAACTTCCCGAGGCGAATCGCGGGGATCTCCCTGCGCCGCGCACGTAGCCTGACGGTGTAGGCGCTGATCTTCAGGACGGCGGCCGCATCATTCGCGTCAAGCAGCGGATCAGCGACAGTCTGGTGGGCCTCGCGCGACCGTTCACGGACGCGATCGAGCCGATCTGTCAGATCGAGATCGTTCATCGGTCGCTCAAAACTGCACATTCGGCGTACTCGGTCACGTCGTCCAGCGAGCGCCTCAGCTCACTCACCGGGAACAGCCACCTGAGGCCCCGTCGCCGCCACCGCGAGTGCCGCCGGGCGTCCTCCACCAAGGACTCTTCGCCACGGCCGAGCGACGGCACGCCTCCTGCTGAGTCAGCGCGATCTGCCAGCTCGGTCTGGGTGATGTGCCCGATGATCGAGATGTGTGCCTCGGTGGCGCGCGCGGGCGCGGTGCGGGTCAGCAGCGCGAGCGGACGCCCGTCCCACGCTGAGCGCAGTGTCGGTGACAGTGTTGAGAGTTCGCGGCCGGTGGACTTCAGGACGGTCGCGAACTCGGGTTCGATCACGAGCAGCCGCTTGTCGACGGCGCCGGGGTCCTGGCCTTGAGGGTCGCGGACGGTCCAGATCAGTCCCTCGCCACTGGAGAGGCCGGTGCTCAGCCGTGAGGTGAACGCCGGGTCGGCCTGTGCGAGAAGGCGCGCGACGTGATCGAAGGAGCTGCCCTTCCGGGCCTTCGCGCTGTCACCAACCAGCACCAGGAACTCGTTCGGGTGATGGCGGGTCGCTTCGACCTGGAAGTACGCGTCGCGTCCGATCAGCGCGCCGCAGCAGATCAGCAGCTGGGTGAGGATCGCGGCCGGGTCGGCCTCCGTGTGCGGGGCGATCTTCGCGACGACCGCGCCGGGTAGCCCGTGATAGGCGATCTGCTCCGGCGGCGCGGGCCAATCAGCCGGCGGCGGCCCGACCGCGATCGCTGAGGGCTCGCCGTCGGCCGGCGCCGGGTCGAATAGGGAGACGACTTGGCTGGTCATTCGGCGGTGATCTCGGCGAGCGCGGCGCGGGCGGAGCTCTCGTCGCAGATCGACTTGTTCGTCGCGTAGGCGGCGATCAGCGTTTGCGTCGCGAGGTTGTTCACCAGCCTGGGCAGGCCGCGGGAGGCGTCGTGGATCAGCGTGACCGCGTCGTCTGAGAACAGAGTGTCGGTGCGGCCGGCGAGCTTGACGTGGTGCGCGATGTATTCGCCGGTCTCCTTGCGGTCCATCCCGTCGATCGTGCACCGCAGCGCGATCCGCTGATCCAAAGCGGCGAACGTGCCCTGGCGGAGTTTGCGCCGCAGCGTCGGCTGGCCGAGCAGCAGGCACGCGAACGTCGCGCGCGAGTCCATCTCTGAGTTGGTCAGCATCCGCAGCTCCTCCAACTGCTCAGCCGATAGGAGGTGCGCCTCGTCGAGGATCAGCACCACGGTCTTGCCGCGCTCGGCGGTCTCGGCCGCGAGCAGATCGGTCGCCTGTGGGATCAGCGTCGCCCGGTAGAAGCGTGGCGTGGCACCGAGCGCGGTGACGATCTGGGTATAGATCCCGCGCGCCCCGACCGCCGGGTTCGGGAGGTAGATGATCGAGTAGCGACTCGAATCCAAGTTGCTGGTGGCGGCTCGGGCGGCGACCGTCTTGCCAGCGCCGACCTCGCCACAGACGACGCCAAGCGATCGCTCGGCGACGATCCAGTTGACCCGGGCGACCGCTTCCTGGTGAGCGGCGGAGGCGAACAGCATCGAACTCGCCAGCTCCTTGGTGAACGGGGTGCGCGACAGCCCCCAATGCGCCCGCAGGCGGTCGATACTCATGCCGTCATCTCCATGTTGTCGTCGTCGTTGTTCTTGTTGGCCGCGGTGGGCAGGTTGCGGTAGTCGATCCGCCGCTGCAGTTCCTGGTCGCGGCGTTTCTGGATCAGACCGAGGTAGTCGATCCCGGTCGGCTTGACCGGCGTGTCCGGCGGCTGGGCCCGTGGGTGGACGTGCCGTTTGATCACAAGCGGCACGGCCAGTCCGCGGTGCTGGCCGTCGATCTGAACCTGGACCTCGGTCAGCTCGAGCGGGTCGAAGATGAGATCGACCTGACGGCCCGCGAGCTCAGCGTCGACCTCGTAGGTGTTGCCGTGCATCCCGACCGTCCCCGTCTTGGACACCGTCCGTCGCTCCGACCAGCGAAACGCCCCGGTCAGCGCTGCCTCGGTCGGGAGCGACGGCGGACCCTGCGCGAGGAATCGCTCGAGCGGTGTCTGCCCGGTCTCGGTGTGCACCCGGCGGTGGTAGACCTGCTCGGCCCAGCTCTGGAAGATCCGGTTGAGATCCTCGAGGCTCGCGGGCGGGCGGTCCTCGAGCTCGACCAATACCTGGTCACGCACCGTCCGAAAGACCCGTTCGATCTTCCCGCGCCCCTCCGGGCGCCCCGGCGTGGAATGGATCAGACGGATCCCGAGCACCGCGCACGCGCGCAGCAACTGGCCGGACACGAACGGGCTGCCGTTGTCGACATAGACCGCTTTCGGCAAGCCGCGCGCCGCGATCCCCGCGCGCAACGCGCGGGAGGCATTCAGCACGTCCTCCCGCGCCGCCCACCGATACCCGACCAGCAGCCGGCTGTGATCGTCGATGAAGCAGAACAGGAACGTGCGGCGGCCGTCGATCAGCGGGCCGTGCAACGCGTCCCCGGTCCACAACTCGTTGCGATGCTCAGCCTCGAACCGCCCGAGCGCTCGCGCGACCTGGCTGCCCTTCCACGGCAGACCGGCCGCCTGAAGGTGCCGCTGGATCGTTCGCGCCGACGGCGCCGCACCTTCGGCCTCCAGGATAATCCTGTGGATCTGCGCTGCCGTGCGAGCGGGCTGCTCGCGCCGAAGCGCGACCGCCAACTCCAAGCGCTCCGGCGTGCCCTTCGGGGGCCGTCGCGGCGCCGGGACCAGCGCGTCGAACCCGCCCTTGCGATACGCGCGGATCCACCGATCCAGCGTGTTGCGCCCGATCCGGACCCAGCAACCGTCCGGGTCCAAGTGCTCACGCTCAGCCAACGCGCGGACCAGCCGCCCGCGCTCTCGCGCCGACAGCGAGATGTCCGTCGCCTCACCGACGATCTTCCATCGGAACAACCCGATCTCCTGCGCCCTATCCACCTATCGCCTCCTGACCTGTCGTTGACGCAACGACCGGCCAGGATCACGGTCACTCAGGCACAGGCCAAGGCGTGCACGTGTTGACCTCAAGCAGCCCTCCCGCGGTCAGCGCCGACGCCCACGACCACGGCGAGCGACGCCCCAACAGCAACGACGCCACCCTCGCGCACACGCCGATCGCCTCGATGGCATCGGCGGCCGGCGAGCCTCGCCCAGCACGCGGATCAAACGACGCGTCCAGCGCACGCACCCACCGCAGGAAGTGACCACCGATCAGCTCCGCTCGCGATCGGAACCGGCGTCGCCAGTCACGCACCGTCTCGCCCGGCACCCCGAGCCGCTCACCCACCCGCCGGTACCCCTCAACGCCGGCCGACAGCAGCGCCGCGCCGATCACCTCCACGACGTACCTGCGACGCGCCAGGCACACGTCCGGCAGCAGCACATGCGTCGCTCGACACGACCGCTCACGGCAACGACCGCGGCGCGGCCGCAGCCGTCGCGTCCCCTCACCGGTCCGAACCTCGCGCAACCGCGAGCAGCCCCAGCCTCCCAACACCCCGATCCGGCAACGCGGGCACAGCAGACGGCCAGCAGCCAAGTCCGCCTCGACCACAGCACGATCGTCTGAGACGATGAGCACGACGACCTCCAACGGCGTCACGGGCTCCCTCGTCTCACCGCGTCAAGGTTTCGGCGAGGGAGCCCAACATGAACAGGATCACCGTCATCCTGTCGCCGGACCCCCCGCCGAGCGTTACCCCGTCACCACGCTCGCTGTCGCAGACCGCGCCCGCCGTCACCACCCAGCGTGTCGCTCAACACCTGACGGAAGAACTCCGCCCGCCCCTCCCGCGTGCGCAACTGCTCAGGCAGCTCATCCCCGCGCTCATCGCCATACAGCTCATCCTCCGCCTCATCCGTCGCCTTCGCCTCAGCCACGATCTCCCGCGCGATCTCCTCAAAGCGCAGCGTCGACTCGCGACTCGCGTTCCCCGCCATCCGCGTCCCATCGATCGCGACCACACCCGGCCTGACCAACCCAGCCTCACCACACAGCGCCAGCACCTGACCGAACAACCCCGCAAGCGCCACCTCGTGCCGCGCCACGAACCTCGCGATCGTCGCGTGATCGGGCGTCTCCAACATCGCGATCGTCTTGCACGCCACGTCCTCATCACACGCCCGCTCGAGCTTCCGCGCCGACCGCACCCCACGCGCATACCCGTACAACAACAAAGCCACCAGCATCGCCGGGTCATACGCCCGCCGGCCGACCCCGTCGACCCGATACGCCGCATAGAACTCACCCAAGTCCATCCCCGCGACCGCGTCCAACACGAACCAAGCGAGGTGACCCTCAGGCAGCCAATCCCGCACATCCGGCGGCATCAAGAACGACTGATCACGATCACAACCAATGAAATTCTGAGCCATCCCGGAATGGTCTTAATAGTGCTTTGTTAGGTGTCACTCGTCGTGACGGTCGAGGGTGAGTGTCAGTCGGTCGACGTTGATGCGTCGCCGGCAGGTTCGGCAGCGGCCGTCCCAGCACTTGAAGAGCGGCTGCAGTAGCAGCACGGCCTTCGGGAGTGTCAGGCCGGCCGCGGGCGAAAAGGGTTGAGCCGTTCGAGGGTGAGGAACCCGTGGGCGGCGGTCACCAGCGCGGTGTGGTGATACCAGCCAAGCCAGCAGCGGCCTTCGTAGTGGTCCAGGCCGAGCTCGCCCTTGAGCTGCTTGTAGTCGAGCTCCATCTTCCAGCGCATGCGCGCGAGCCTGGCGAGCCGCTCGGGCTCGGTGTCGGCGGGCAGGTTTGAGATCCAGTAGTCGATCGGCTGTTCGTGATCGTCGGGCCATTCGGCTATCAGCCATTCCTCGCGCGGCGGGACCTCGGAGCCCTCGCGCCACCCGATCCATCCCTCGCTCTCGCGCCAGGCGTGGCCGGCATGAACGCGGGCGATGATGAACCTGGAGGTGACCGGCTCGCCGTCGGGTCCGTCGCGGAACGTGACGGTCTGCGCGCTTTCGGCTCCGAGTCTCGCGACCAGCTCGCCGATCGACACGGGCTGGCGGTCGGGCCGCGGTCGACGTGGCGCACGGCTCGCGCCGGGCTTCTTGGCGGGCACCGCGAACGTGGTGCCCTGCTCGAACACCTTCGCCTTGGGCCCGACCGCCAGCACGTACTCGCAGCCGGCCTCGTCGAGCCGATCACGCAGCCAGGTGTTCTCACCGTAGGCGTGGTCACCCAGCACCGGTGCGCTCGGAACATCCCAGCGTGCGGCGCGCTCGACCAGCTCGACCCCGAGCTCCGGCTTGGTCTTGAACTCAACCTCCGACGGGATCTTCGCCTTGCGCCGACGCTCCACGTCCTCACACCACTCCCCCGGCAGATACAGCGCCCACCCCAACGGCACCGTCCCCCGCGCGCCGACCGCGTGCACCGACACACCGATCTGACAGTTACCCGTCTTGCCCAACGTCCCCGAGTACTGACGCTTGACCCCCGGCGAGTCCTTCCCGTCCTTCGGAAACCCAGTGTCATCCAACACCCACGCCTCAACCCCGATCACCGGCGCGACCCGCTCGGCGACAGCCTTGACCACCGACGCCGGATCCCACGGGCTATCAGCCAGGAACTGCTGCATCGACTGGTAGTCAGCATCCCCACCCAACCGAGCGACCAGCGGCTCAAGCGACTTGCGCGCCCCATCCTCGAGCAACCCCCGCAGATACAAACCACCATTGCAGACCTGCACCGGCCGGTTCATCGCCTCCGCCAACACCTCGCCCGCGAACGCCTCCAACCGCTCACGCACGACCGACGGTCGATCAACGTCGTCCTGCTCGACCTGCGAACCCGCAACAGTCACAACCACCATCATGACCCCCTCGCGCTCAGCAGCAACCGCGAAGAGGATTCGCCGCAAACAACGAGAATTCCTACCCCGAACCTAACAAAGCACTATTAACCGGGCCGGACGACACGGTAATTACGCGACATCCTCTCGCCATTGCGATGGCGCGGTTCGAGGCGGCGCGGGCGTCGAAGCGATCGTGCGCGCGAGAGCACACTTTCCGCGCATAACATGGCGCTCGTCGAGGCGGCTCAGATGCGCGCGCCGCTGGGCGGTCTCAGGCTCCGCCGCACCACCCGAGAGAGTCAGCGACTTCGCTGACGAACAGGTGAGGTGTGGAGATGCCGAGAGGTCACTATCTGACCAAGGGTGTGAAGGACGCGATCTGGGAGCTGCGGGCGGAGGGCGGGAGCGAGGCCGAGATCGGCCGCCGGCTGGGGGTACCGAAGCGGACGGTGAGTAAGTATCTGCAGAGGATGGGAGGGATCCGGCCGCGGTCCCGTCGTCGACCGGAGCGGTGCCTGACGCTGGCGGAGCGCGAGAGATCTCGCGCGGGATAGCTCGGGGGGAATCGGCCCGCGCGATCGGTCGCACGCTTGGCCGTTCGCACACCACAGTCTCCCGCGAGATCAACCGTTGCGGCGGTCGTGGGCGCTATCGCGCGCATGCGGCTGAGCGGCGGTCGTGGTCGCGGGCCAGGCGTCCGCGAGCGACGAAGCTCGAGCTGTGCGGCGAGTTGCGTGAGCTTGTGATCGAGCGGCTCGGGCAGATCACTCCCCGCAGCAGATCTCGGGTTGGCTGCGGCTCTTATACCCCGACAATGAGCAGATGCAGGTCTCGCACGAGACGATCTATCGCGCGCTCTACGTCCAGGCGCGCGGTCGCTGCGAGGCGAGCTCACCCGGCATCTGCGAACCAGGCGTCAGAAGCGCTTCGCTCGGGCGCATTCGAATCGCGGGCAGGGTCCGGGCTGTATCGCGGGGATGGTGATGATCTCCGAGCGACCGCCGGAGGTCGCCGACCGAGCCGTTCCCGGGCACTGGGAGGGCGACCTGCTGATGGGAACGCGTGACACGGCGATCGCGACCCTGGTCGAGCGCCAGACCCGCTATTGCCAGCTCGTCGCGCTGCCCCAGGGAACCAACGCCGAGCCGGTCTGCGAAGCGCTCAAGGCGAGCATCATCACGCTGCCCGTCCAGCTTCGCCGCTCGCTCACGTGGGATCAGGGAAAGGAGATGGCAGCGCACCGGCGGTTCAGCGTCGAGACCGGCGTCGAGGTGTACTTCTGCGATCCCCGCAGCCCGTGGCAGCGAGGTCCAACGAGAACACGAACGGCCTCCTTCGCCAGTACTTCCCGAAAGGCAAGAGCCTCGCCGGCGTGAGTCAGGCAGAGCTCGACGAGGTCGCTCGCAAGCTCAACGACCGGCCCCGCCAAACGCTCGGATTCCGGACCCCCGCCGAGAAACTCACCGAACTGATCGACGGGCCCCACCACACCGCCACGTCCGAGCGCTGATATCGGCAGTTCGACTACGGAGATCAGCCCGCGCTCGCCTCAAGGACCGCGACCTCCGCCTACGTCCCGGCCGCCACAGCGCCGAAATCGCCTGACCGATCGCCTTCGGCACCCTCGCGGAAGGCCGCAGATCGCCTCACAACGCGCCGACCACCGCCGGGACCCCGCCCTCGAGGCGGTTAAAGCGCCCATCGCCGCTTCAGGCCTCGCCTACGGCTCGGCCTTCGCGACGACGGGCGCTTTGCACGAAACCCGACAGGGGGTCAGTTCTCAACCGGCGCTATGACACGATGCGGGATGTCAGGGGCGGTGCACCGACCGGTTGAGGTCAAGTCGAAAGCAGGTGCTCCACAATGGCCGCCGGCACACGTTGGGGCCAGGTGTCAGAGTCGCGAGAGCCCTAGCGCGTTCACGTTCCTGCTGGCTCGTGGGATTTCAGGTGATCGTCAAAGAACGAGATGATCCGCTGGCGGGCGTCTTTCGCGGAGGGCTCGTGATAGCCGATGTTCACGACTCTCATGGCCCTTGACAGCGGATCGCGGTGGTCGTTCAGGAACGCGTGCCCGGCGCCGGGATACTCCTTGATGTCGTGTTCGATGCCATCGGCGGTCAGCGCCCGCTCCAGACGAGGTGCGGCGCCGCGCAAGGTGAAGTCCTTGGCGCCGTAGCTGCCGACGATCGGGCACGCGCCGGCGAGGAACGTCTCGGCGTCCTTGGGGACCGTCCCGTAGTTGACGCTCGAGGCCTGAAAGCCGTGGCCGGGAGCGAGCAGCAGCGCGAACCCGCCGCCCATGCAGAAGCCGATCACGCCGATCTTGCCGGTGCAGTCCTGGCGAGCCTCAAGCCAGGCGCGGGCGGCCTCGACGTCCTCGTAGGCCCTTCCCTGCCGTGCGCGCAAATCGCGAATGATCGAGCGCACACAGGCCATCCTTCTGCCCCACGCTAAGAGATCGGGCGCCAGCGCCAGGAACCCCTCGCCGGCCAGCCAGTCGGCCTGGTTGCGCAGATCCGGGGTCATGCCACTGATGTCGTGGATCACGACCACCCCCGGCCACGGCCCATCGCTGCTAGGGATCGCTAGATACGCGGGGAGCTCGCCCCGCGCGGTGGAGATCCTCACGTCTGACATGCGATCCAGCACCCTCGGACGAGTCGCCCAGACCTGACGCACCCGCGGACGGCTTGATCGAGCCCCACGACGCTCAGCGCAGCCTCGATCGCTCGGCGAGATCGGCGATCGGGCCGATCCCGCTGCCATAGACAGCGAGCATACGCGCTCACCGCCGCTCACCGCCAGACTCCAGCAACCGTTTGAGGCGGCCCCAGATGCCGCGCTCCTGCCGACGGCCGATCGGGCCGACAAACGGCGCCATCAACTTCATCGCACCGCGTGGCCGGACATCCCACGACCAGCACATCCGGGTGCCCGAGGGAACCGACTCGAACGTCAATGCGCCCTCGGTCTCCATCATCGAGGAGCGCGTCACCGATCCGAGCCGCCGCGTCCGCTCGAAGTCGGTGAACTCGACGACCATCGGCATCGTCCGCCCCGCCATCTTCAGCTCGGTGTGGAACGGCGCCCCAGAGCCGATCTGACCCTCTGAGATCTTCTCGGCGCGAACCATCCGCGGGTTGTAGCGCGGCTCGTTGCGCTCATCGGCAACGAAATCGAACACCTCCTCCACCGGCCGGTTGATGATGATCTCGCCCTCCACCCGAGCCATGCCAAAGCCCATTGTCCCTCCCATCCCGGTCCACGTTCCCTCCGCGCGTTGCACGACCGCCGCGTACGCATTCAACATTCTCATTTCCTGGTCGAGAGAGGTGGCGAGATTCGATCCGTCGGGGCCACTGCCTCGCGATACCAGGCGACCCAGCCAAAGCTATGCTTTCCCTCGGATGGCCCAGACGTACCGAGTGAGCGGGGCGCGCCGCCTCGTCAACGTCGTGATCAAGCCACTCGCGCGGCTCGGATTGGCGGGCCCCCACACACTTACGTCCTCACGGTGCGCGGTCGCAAGACGGGCAAGCTCTATGAGACCCCGGTGACCCTGATCGAGAACGGGGAGCGGTGGCTTGTGGCGCCCTACGGCGAGGTTGGCTGGGGCCGAAATGCCCGCGCGGCTGGCGAAGTCCAGCTGTGCCGGAAACGCCGCTCGGAGACTCTTCAGATAGAAGACGTAGCTCCCACCGCCGCGGCACCGGTCCTCCGCCGATACCTGCAACAGGTACGGGTCGTCCGTCCCTTCTTCGATGTCACGCCGACCTCACCGCTTGAGGCGTTTGAGGGCGAAGCACCCCGCCATCCGGTCTTCCGTCTGACGACCGACTCATCGAGCTAGCCGAGAGGCCTCGGCATCGCCACGCCTACGAGGACAACCAGAAGGTCGCGCGCGTGTGCGCGAGCAGATAGCCGCCCGCGGCGTCGAGAAAGCCGCAGCTCCGATAACCGACTAGCCGCGGCCGCCCGGCTCACGCCTTCGTGGTCGGGATCCACTGCCTTGCTCTCGACAGCGCGTTCGCCTACCTGAGCCGAAGTAGCGCCGTCGAGCGAATGAAGGTCTAACCGGCGCCGCGCGCAAGAGACCTGAGATTCGCCACGAGCAGGTCTCCGCGCGACTGCTCGGTCGCCAGAGCGCTGGCTGAGTTGGGTGATGTGCGCGAGTTGGAAGCGATCGCTCACCGACCGAGCCGCTTCTGGACCGCCTCTCCCGCTCTGCGTGTCGGCGGGTCGAGGTCGAGCTCCGTTTCGGCGTTTGTGGTGGCCCGTCATGGCTCGGCCCGACGCGTGGGCTCGCTCATCGCCTTGGCACCAGGGTCTGCGCGAGGGCTCCGCTTCGGAAGCGCTGTGCTTCGACGACGTCGAGCTTCAGGTGATCATCGAGATTGGCGAATGGGCTGCGGCCCGCACCGATCGCAATCGGGACCGTCGATAGGTGATACTCATCGACGAGACCGAGGCGGGTGAGTGATGCGGCGAAGCCAGGACCGCCGTGGACCAGGACCGTCCCTCCGTCGTCTCGGGCCTTCAGGTCCGCGATCTCTGCCCTCAGGTCCCCGCTGAAGATCTCGGCCGGTCCCCATTCCGCGTTTTTCAGGCTGCGCGAGAAGACGGCCTTCGGCTTGTCGTTCATCGCGGTAGCGATCGGCCCCTCGGACGCCGCCCAATGCGGGCCCATGATCTCGTAGCTGCGGCGGCCCATCGCGTGAACGCCAGCGTCCTCGAGCTCACGGAGGCTCCGCTCTGTCGAATCCTCGCCGAACCACTCGAACATCCATTCATGGGTCCCGTCCGGGCTGGTCGCAAAGCCGTCGAGGGACACGACCATCTTGAGAATGACTTTTCTATCGCTCATATCGGTAGAGACCCACCCGCTCGCCCGAACTAATCGCCTCCGGCGGGAAGACGCGACGCCGGCGATCGCTCCGAACACACGGTCGCACTGTCCACCGACGAGCGCTCTGGCGACGTCTGGGGGGCCCGGCTGCACTGGAGCCATGTCCCGCTCACACGACTGCAATTGACTGGTCGGACGCTGGCCGGATAGCTCCCAGCGCAGGGGACCAGGACGATCGTCGCGTCAACCATCGTCCACAGGAGGACGCCATGGAATCCATCCCGCTGCTGGACCGCGCCGGCCGGCGCCGATCGCCCGCGACCACCTCCAGCTTCCATCAAGGCCTTCCGCCACGCAACAAGGGTCGTCGCTTCCCACCCGACCCGCCGAGCGTGGAGGAGATCATCGCGGTGTACGCGCCGCCGGGGACGGCCCGGACGGTCTGAGGCTGCGCGGCGTGATCGTCATGCTTTGACGTGCCGGGCGCGGATCAGCGAGGCGCTCGCGCTCAACGACACCGACCTCGACCCCGACCGCGGCGCCGTGCTCGTCCGCCACGGCAAAGGCGATAAACGTCGCGAAGTCGGAATGGACCGCTGGGCATAGGCGCACCTCGAGCCGTGGCTCCAACCGCGCACAACACTGCCGGCCGGCGCGCTCTTCTGTGTCCAGCGCGGTCGCACACGCGGACACCCGTATGCGCCCGCCGGGATCCGCGGTCAACTCCATCACGCCGCCCGCGCGGCCGGTGTGCGCCGCCGCTTCGCGCCGCATCAGCTGCGGCACGCGCATGCGGTCGAGATGTCCCGCGAGGGGATCTCGCTGATCGTGATCCAGCGCCAGCTCGGCCATGCCGACCTCGCGATCACATCCAGATACCTGCGCGGAATCGATAGCGCCGAGATCATCCAGGCCGTCCATGACCGGCCGAAACCGATGATTCCCGCCAGCCGACGACTCGCGCCCTTGCGCTGAAACTCCGGCCCCTTCCTAGGCCAGTCCCCGGTGAGGCCGCGATTCGTCGCGGCCTCACCGCGCAACGGCTCGAGCCGACCGAGTCCTCGTACACAGAGCGCCGGCCGCGATGCGGCTGACCGCCGGCACCTCCGTGATCCACTAGTCGCCAAAGCCATAGCCGGGCTCCGAGCCGGCGGCAGGCCGAAAGCGATCGCGGTAGCCCTTTAGGCTGTCGCCATGCCGGTCGCGGTCGTTGCCGGGCATATCTCGCTCGACGTGTACCCGGCTTTGTACGGGCGGGTCGCGCTCGAGCCGGGGCGGCTCGTCGTCGTCGGTCCGGCTGCGATGTCGACGGGTGGCGCGGTGGCGAACGTCGGCGTCACGCTATCCCGGCTCGGGGTCGATGTCGGCCTCGTTGCGAAGGTGGGCGGCGACCTGTTCGGACGGGCGGTGCTCGAGGCGCTCGGCGAGCGGCTCGCGGCGGGAATCGCGGTCGCGCCGGCGGAGGTGACGAGCTACACGATCGTGATCAATCCCCCGGACATGGACCGGTGCTTTCTGCACTGCCCGGGGGCGAACGAAACATTCAGCTCGCGCGATGTCTCGAACGAGAAGCTCATGGGAGCGCGCGTGTTTCATTTCGGTTACCCGCCGCTGATGCCGGCGATGTACGCAGACGCGGGCGCCGAGCTGAGGACGATGTTCGCGCGTGTGCAGAGCGAACCTGGCGCGGCGACGTCGCTCGACATGTGTGGCGTGGACCCCGACAGCGACGCCGGTCGCGTCGCTTGGCGTGAGCTGCTGGCCGCGACGCTGCCGTTCGTCGATGTGTTCGCACCGAGCTTGGGTGAGCTGGCGTTCATGCTCGATCGCGGCCTTCACGAGCGCCTCCAGGCGGGCACGGCGCTCATCGATCAGGCGAAGCTCGCGGAATTAGCCGCGACGCTCACCGCGCTTGGCGTCGCGGTGGTTGCGATCAAGCTCGGCGAGCAGGGTCTGTATGTGCGCACGAGCGGCGAGCTCGCGCGGATCCGCGCGTTCTGCGATCGGGTGGGGCTCGCTGACGCCGAGCGCTGGCGCGACCGCGAGGTGCTCTCGCCGTGCTTCGCGCCGACGCGCGTGCTCGGCACAACGGGCTCCGGCGACGCCACGATCGCGGGTCTGCTCGCGGCGCTGCTGCGCGGCGAGGGTCCCGGCGAGGCGGCGACGAGCGCGACGGCGGTCGGGGCGTGCAGTGTCGAGGCTTTGGATCCAACCAGCGGCGTTCCGCGCTGGGAGGACGTGGCGCGGCGGATCAGCGGCGGCTGGGAGCGGCTACCAATTGCGGTCCCGCTGCCGCCGGGGGCCGGGCGCAAGCTCGATGCGACCGGGACGATGGTGACGCCTCGATGACCAAGACGCTCGACCAGAAGCTCGCCGACCTCCACGCCCGCCCCGGCCAGAGCGACGCCTTCATCCTTGCCGACGCCAAGGACGCCGACATGGCGTTTGGGCTCGCCGCAGCTGGCATCGACCACGTCACCGGACAGCCGCGGTCGCTCGCCGAGTTCCGCGACCAGATCCGCGAGCTCGTGCGTCAGGGGCTCGTCGACGTCATGCTGATGAGCCTCTCGACCAGCGAGCAGCTCGCCGTTCAGGAGCGCCTGTTCGACGGATCGGCGGTGACGCCCGCGATCCGGGCGAACGACACGAGCGACATCCACTTCCTCTCGGGCGCCGCCTATCCGAAGCAGCCCTCGCACCCGTTTCGCACCGCGACCGTCCCGCAGATCGGCCGCGCCGGTGCCGATCTGGCGCTCTACTCGATCACGCCACTGGGCGACGCGGACGTCGACATCCCGGCGCTGAGCGCATACCGCGACTTCCGTGCCGAGGCCGACTCGTGCGGGTTGCGCCACTTCCTCGAGGTGTTCGCCCCAAATGTCCGTGAGCGAATGCCAGCCGATCCGGGGCGATTCCTGAACGACTTCATCGCGCGCTCGCTCGCGGCCGTCCCGCGCGCCTCCCGCCCATTGTTCCTGAAGCTGCCGTACTTCGGGGCCGAGGTGATGCGCGAGCTCGTGGCCTACGACCCGTCCCTGATCCCAGGGATCCTCGGCGGCGCCTCCGGCACCACGTACGACGCGTTCTTCATGCTCGCGGACGCGCGCCGCAACGGCGCGCGCGTGGCGCTGTTCGGCCGCAAGATCAAGGACAGCGAGCATCCACTTACGTTCGTCAGCCACCTACGGGCGATCGCCGACGGCAACCTCGACGCTCGCGACGCGTGCCGCTCCTACCACGCCGAGTTGAAGCGGCTCCGGATCCCCCCCGCCGGCCGCTCGAGCAAGACCTGCAGCTGACGACGGCGCTCTGACGCTCGGTCACAGTCAGCTCCGACGACAGCAACCGATCTAAGCGGCTGATTGCCGTCCGCGCGCTAAGCGGCTCCGAACCGACCAAGCACATGCGTTCCACCGTGGTCTGGACGATCGCATACGTGCTCGGCGGCCGCAGTTTCGGGCCGACGAGATGGCGGGCTCGAAGCTTCAACAGCGAGACCGCCTCCCTGGTAGCCACGAATGGGTTCGCAACCACGCGGCCGTTGGTTGCGACCGCAGCGCCACGCCCTGCCCCCATGAAGTCGTAGAGCGCCTGCTGCATCGCTTCACGAACGACAGGCCAAGAGCGGTCGTCCAGTTCGACGAGGTCCCAGGCTGGGTCAATCGCTCGGAGAAAGCTGCGAGGCAAGTCGTTGACCAGCCAGGACCACGTGGTCCGATCAAGCCGCGCGAGCCGCATCCCCGTCCGGATCGGTGTGATGTCCTCGTCGCCGAACGGTCCCGTGGGGTCGGTGCGATGAGCGCATTCGTCGTACGAGTCGGCGGCCGCGGAGCTGATATCGGTGGTGAAGAACCGGAGTGCCAGCCTGTCAGCGTCCTCGATGGCTAGATGGCCGCCGTCGTTCCGGGCAATCTCGACGCGCACCCCGCCAAGGTTGTCTGCCTTGCTCATCGGCACGAATTCTGCAGGTGTCCGACCTCTCATACGTCGAGTGCCACGATTGCCGAGAAGGCCGGGGCTCCGCTTGGCATACGCCGTGTCGTTCGGTCGCCCACAGACTCATCAGTCATCGTTGCGTTTGGCGGCGAGAGCGATTACGTGCGGACTCGGGAAGGCGGCCCGGCCACCAACCGCGACGCGGAGCGGATGCACCGGATCGCGCGCGTCGGACAACGCGTGTGCTGAGCAGCGCAGTCGTAGCAGAGCTCCAGATTCGCTCGCAGGCCGTCTCCACGTGCCGAGGTCCTGCTCAGGGGCGTGGGCAGCGACCGCGGTCAGCACGGCATCGAGACTGGGGGCAGTCCATCCCCCCCTCGGCACGATGGCCTCACGGCCGGGCGCAGGCGGCTTATCGGGCAGATTCAAAGCGACGCGCTCGACGACGCCGTGCCCTCGGCAACGTGCTGTGGTTGGCTCGACTAGCGACACGGCTCACACCTACGAGCCCGAGCGTTACGAGATCGCCGGCCTGGTGGGCCTGGAGCGCGATGTTCACCGCGGAGAGCGCCAACACAGTCCTGCTCCTCTGCAGCGGCAGCTACGACGGCCCCGACTTCACCGACCTCCGCGCTCTGATCACCTTTCGCCGCGGCTAACGAACGCGTGCGCCGCCGGTCTGACCCCTCTCAAGACTTAGGGAATTCGGATCATCGCATCCGGGGATTCCGATGGTCGTTGACACAGCATCCGGGTTGCGAATCAAGGCGGCGGCCCGCGGACCGAATAACAAGACCAGATCCCATACTGAGGGCTGGATGCCCTGCAGGGGCGAGCAGCACATGCGTATATCCAGAATCACCAGGACCCTGCGGACCCACTGGCTACCAGTGGGTGGGACCATCGCAGTCGTGATCGGTATCGGTCTGTTCGCTTCATCGCAGTCCTCATACAACCCGCGCGCACACCCGATTCCTGCACCTCCATCGGCTCGCGAGCTCGCCGCCCAGGATGCAAAGAACGCGAAAGCAGCCGCAGCGGCCAATGCCGCTTACCTTGCCTGGACGCGCAAAGTGGACCGTGATACCGCCCGAATGGAGCACCAGGATGAGAGGATCGCCGCCCAGGCAGCGCGCGCACACACCTCGACGACGACAACAGCGCCGGCTCAGCCCCAGACGACAACCCAACCAGCGACGGCGCCGACGACGGAGGGTGGTGGAGGCGGCAACGCAATCGGCGACCCCTCGTCCACGGACACCGGCACGGCGACGACCGGCACCTCGTCGGGCGATCCGCGCCGACTGCGTGGATAAGGGTACGTGTCCGTTAACGATTGCTCGTGCGCTGACTTCTGCTTTCGTTCCCGGCGACGGCCGTTCACGACTTGCGCAAAGGCGACGTCTGCGGCGCAAACGCGATGCCTCTACCCCGCGCGCCTCATTCCACGGGTTGCTGGGCGGCTGCGACGCTCGCGTGGGTGGTGCCGCTGCGCCACAGGGGGCGGCACTGCGCGTACTTCCCGCGGTATCCGGCTAACAGGTGCCGGCGGGTCCGTTTCGGAAGAGAAGCGCCCGACTCGGGCGGGCGATTGCGTGTAGCCCTGAAGGGACGGCGGGAAGCGCAGCGCACCTACGGCCCGCTCGACCCCCTCATCTGGCGAAGAGTCGACTAAGGCAGGTCGATCCTCGCGCGCGTCGAAAGGAACCGGAGTCCGTGATCGCCCTACCAGGAAGGGGGCAGTGTGAGCTACCCGCTTAACCGCAAGCTCTTTGTCGAGTTCATCGGGATGTTCATGTTCGTCTTCACCGTCGGGATGGCGACGAACAAGGCGGGCGCCGGCGCGCTGGCGCCGCTCGCGATTGGCTCGGCGCTAATGGTGATGGTCTTCGCCGGTGGCCACATCTCAGGTGGTCATTTCAACCCCGCCGTGAGCACAGCCGTGTTCCTAAGGGGAAGGATGACTTCCAACGAGTACCGCGGTTACATGCTCACGCAGTTCGTCGCGGCCCTATTCGCCGGCCTGACCGTCCGGGTGGTCGGTGGTCATGAAACGGCAGCGAGCGTCGCTGGCGCGGGCAGGATGCTGATCGCCGAGTTCCTTTTCACGTTCGCCCTCGCGTGGGTCGTGCTGAACGTCGCGACCGCGAGGGGCACCGAAGGGAACTCGTTCTACGGACTCGCGATCGGATTCACCGTAGTGGTCGGGGCGTTCGCGGTCGGCGGCATCTCCGGCGGCGCGTTTAACCCCGCCATCGCCGTGGGCGCGATGGTCACCGGGTTGTTCAAATGGAGCAACATCTGGATCTACCTGCTCGCCGACTTCCTCGGCGGGGCGGCTGGCGCCTACGCGTTCCTCTACGTCCAGCCGGCGGAGAAGTTGAGCGGAGACATCCAAGCCGCCAGCACCGAGTGAGCGGCGCGATCTGACCGTCAGGCCGCACAGTGTCGGTCTGATCGAGACGCAGCAGTCTGCGATGAACGCGGCGAGGGTTCACGTGTGTCCGTTGATCAACTTGTTTCGGGGCTTTGTGCATCGCGCGCTGCTGATGTCGGTTCCGGGCGTCTGCCTTATTACGCAGTAGAAGCCGTCGAAGTAGCAGGTGTGAACGCTGGCGAACGAGTTGCATTGCGTCGAGCCGTTCTCCCCGTAGACACCCTTCATGATTTGGAGGGCGCGCCCGCAGCGGACATTGGGCGTCGCGTGAACGAGGATCGTCAAGCCCGGTGAGGGCGTGTTGCCGCAGGACCGAGTTCTCGGCGATGCGCTCGAGACGGCCGGCAGAATGAGCGCGGACAGTGCGGCGGCTCCGAGAGCGCAAGTGGCGGTCCAGGCAGCGAGCCGGTGGCGTTGATCCATTCGAGTTGACCTCCAGTTGTCACGATCGCCCGACGTCAGTCAGCGAGCCTACCTCGGCCGTCTCCGCTGCGGCGTCAACTCTTACTCGGTTTCGACGCTGCGTTCCACGACGTGGGGATACTGCTTGACCCTCGCCAGTGGCAGCCTGCTGCTTCTCGATCACATTCGACGCGTCTCGCTCGAGCTGCGATCGCTGTTGCGTTTGTCCGCAAGCGCCCACGCGCGGCCGCTGCGCGAGTCCGGAAACGGTGACCGCCTTCGTGGCCGAGCGCTCGTCCGCCGCTCGACGCGCTGGTGACTCCCTGGTCGCCATAGCCATCATGAGCCCTCTCGCGTCGAGGCGAGCAAAGCACCCGTCCGGGGCCGCGTCTACGCGCGCCTGCTGATGGCCGAACGGAGCAGTCGGCCAGCGACCGCGCCGGCGCATCGATGCTCCGTGGGCCGAAAGGGACGCCATCCCGCAACGGGGTGGCCCGGTCCGCTTCCGGTGGATGCTGTGATCTGCGCGGGGACCGCCGGTGGCGGCGGCCCCCTCGATGCGATAAACGTCAGCCGCGCGGCAGTGCGGAGGGCAATTCTGCGGCGCTGTCACAGGACGTGACTAGCGCGAGGCGTTCTGAGGGACGGCCTGAGCAGGTCACGATCAGGTTGAATGCCCGGTCGGCGCGAACGCCCCCCGCGTTGTACGTGTTGACGACGATTTGGGTGTTAGCTCCGGTGCCACCGTTGTAATTCACCGTGATGAAGCCGGGAGCCATCTGCGCAGTAAATGGGAACTCGTCCGGGTGCACGATCCGGTCAGCCCAGGCCGAGAGCGTCACAACCGTCACGCATGTAGTGACATCCTTGTCTAGCTGGATGCCATAAACGCCCGAGGCTATGTGGCCTGTGCCCGAGTTATGGACGATGTGCCCGTTGTCGCTGGCGAACTGGCCGTCCTCGGTCTCGCTGAAATACACCGTGGCGCCAGGCCCGGCGGGTCCGGCCGGTCCCGCGGAGCCGGGGGGGCCGGGGGGGCCTGTAGCGCCGGGGTCGCCCTTAGGGCCCGGATCGCCCTTGGGGCCAGTCGGCCCGGTCGGCCCGGCCGCGCCGGTGCCGCCCGTCGAGCCGGCGGGCCCGGCTGGACCCGTGGCGCCGGTGTCACCCTTGGGCCCGGCTGGTCCAGCGGGTCCGGGCGGCCCGGTCTGGTTGAAATTAAGCGCGGTCTCGTCCCGACGGCAGCCGGCGCTGTGGTCCGTATCGATCACGCGAAGCTGACCGTTGGGAGTCTTGTAGCAGCTGTGTATGACCCCTCCGGCATCGGGGATGGCGCCGGTGGCAATGCCCAGACCGCACGTCAGCGCGGCGACGAGGGCTGCAGGCACAAGCACGCGCGCGACGCGTTTCAAGGTGGTGATCACGATTCCTCCTTGTGATACCGATCGCCGGCCGGGCACGGTCCGCGTAAGGTGAGCCCGTGTTCACCCGACCGTATGTGTGATGCTGAATTTGTGGGACTCCTCGTCGTTTGGGGGTGACTTCGGGGGAACCGGGGCGGTTGGGTCGTTGACCTGAGGGTGCCGGGCTCTGCCCGGCGGTCATTGCGAGATAGCGGAGCCGAAGCCCGGGTCAAGCGGCTGAATCTCCTGCAAACGCTTGGGTCGGCGGAGGGATTCGCCGATCGGGGCTGCCGCTTGACGCGCGGCGCGCGGCTCCGCTACTAGATGTGGCCGCGAGCGCGCGGGAGGGGCTCGCAAGTTGCGCACATGCCGGGCGACCCGCCGCCACCCGACTTCGGCAGGCTGCTGAATGTTCTGAGTTCAGTTGCCTACGAAGGAGGGCGACGTGCGGGTCACGACGGCATTCAACCGGATGCTTGGGCTACCGGGTGCGTGGGTCAGGGATGTGGAGTTCGGCGAGCGGGCGGTGATCGTGACGGTCTGTCTGCGGCGCAAGCGGCCGATCTGTTCTGGCTGCGGCGCCCGCGGCCTGAAGATCAAGGACCATCGCGTCAAGCGCTGGCGGCATCTGGATCTCGGCGGCGTGCGGTGCCAGGTCGCGTGCCGGCTCAGGCGGCTGTACTGCCCGGGCTGCGGCGATCTGCCCGAGATGGTCGAGTGGGCGCGCGCCGGCGCGCGCTACACGCGCGACTTCGACGATCTCACCGCGTGGCTCGCGCAGCAGATGAGCCAGACGCAGATCACGCGGCTGATGCGGATCGGCTGGGAGACGGTCGGCAACATCCTCGCGCGGGTCGTCGCCGACAAGCTTGATTCCGGCCGGTTGGACGGACTGCGATTGATTGGCGTGGACGAGGTCTCATACGGCGCCGATCACAAGTTCCTGACCTGTGTCGCCGACCACGACAAGGGCTCGATCGTGTGGTCGACCGAGGGTCGCAACGCCGCCAGCCTGCAGGCGTTCTTCGATGGGCTCAGCGACGAGCAGAAGGCCTCGATCCGGGCGGTCTCGATCGACATGTCGGCGGGCTATGAGAAGGCGATCCGCGCGCCCGAGGGGCTCCCGCACGCCCAGGTCTGCTTCGACCCCTTCCACGTCGTCCAGCTCGGCGGCAAGGCGGCTGACCAGGTCCGCCGCGACGAGTACAACCGCCACGGCCGCTCTGCCAGCGGCGAGGGCAAGTGGATCAAAGGCACCCGCTACAGCCTGCTCAAGGACACCGCCAAGCAGACCGCCGGGCAGCTGCTCAAGCTCGCCGAGGTCATGCTGACCAACAAGCGGATGTACCGGGCGTTCCTGCTCTACGGCGAGCTGCGCTACATCTACAAGGTCCCCAAGTACGAGGCCAAAGAGCGCCTCGACGCATGGCTGGCGTGGGCGTCTCGCTCCCGGCTGAAACCGTTCGTCAAGCTCGCCCGCACGATCCGCAAACACAAATCCGGCGTGCTCGCCGCGGTCGAGCTCGGATTGAGCAACGGACGGCTCGAAGCCTTAAACAGCAAGGTGAGGTTGCTGTCACACCGCGCGTACGGATTCCACTCCGCCGACGCACTGATCGCGATGATCTACCTCTGCTGCGCCGGCATCCAGATCGCGCTTCCTCACCGATGAGTCACCCCCAAATCGAGAGGAGAGCCGAATTTGTCCCGCCGTCTCCTCTGCAGCCTTGCAATGCGCCGACAGCGGACGGTGGGACTCGTGCCGGCGATGTTCGCCGACGGCCGTATCGGAACCGTCAAACGAACGTCAAAGCAGGGGGCCGAACCACTTCAGTGGCAGACCTGATCTGAGCCGTCGGCTCCTCATGGCGCTGGGCCGGTAGGCAGCCGGACCTCGCTCAGATCGGTTGACTACCGGACTGCCGCTGACTCTCCGCCGGCGGCCGCGTCGTGCAACTCGCCGACCTGGAGCACCCTGTGCTTGCCGTCCTCCGGCAACCATCATCACCGAAGCACAACTCTCCGCGGAGCCGTGAGCCAACGTTGGGACTTCGAGCGAGCGCCAATGCGGCCTTCGCCCCTCAACAGACGCGCGCAGGCCGCCCGGACGAATGCTTTGCTCGGCTCGCCCTCGCAGAGCTCACCATGCCTATGGCGACCTTCCGCTCGCCGCACCGAGACCTCCCATTGGCGATGAGCCGGGCGCGGCGGCGATGACGGCCAGCACCTGCTTTCACGTGACCGAGGCCCTGTGGGCGGCGGCGGCGCGCCCGGAGCCGGATGTCGGCTCGCCGACATCCCGGCGCTTGCGCATCAACCCCACGCCAGCGGCCCTGCGGTGCAATCCAGATGGGCCGGTCCATTTAACTGGTTCGCGCCGTGCCGGCGAATACGAAGGCCTTCGGCAGGAAACCAGCTGGCCGCGCCGAAAGCGCGGGCGATGGAAGGCTCAGGACAGACACCCGCGCCTCCACCGGGTGGCGGGATGCCGCCGAGCGGTGGCCACACCTACTCGCTGACGTTCTCGGTCGATTATCCCGACCGCGAGCTCGACCGCCTGAGCTCGGCGCTGCGGATCTTTTGGGTCATCCCGATCGCGATCCTCGCCGCGAACATCGAGGGTGGCAGCTTCAGTACCGGTACCAACGCCCGGTACGCGGGCGGCGGCATCGGTGTGCTGTTCATCCCGGTGGTGCTGATGCTGCTCTTCCGCAAGAAGTACCCGCGATGGTGGTATGACTGGAACCTTCAGCTGAGCCGCTTCAGCAACCGGATCGCGGTCTACTTCGCGCTCATGCATGACCGCTACCCCTGCACCGACGAGCAGCAGGCCGTACGCCTCGACTTCCCTATCCCGACGCCGAAGGTGAGCTCAGCCGCGGCCTTCCGCTGGTCAAGTGGTTGCTGGCCATCCCCCACTACATCGTGCGGTTGTTCCTCACGATCCGGGGCATTCTTCGCCGCCATCGGCGCATGGTTCGCGATCCTGTTCACCGGCCGTTAACCGCGCTCACTCTTCGACTACATCGAGGGCGTGATCCGCTGGCACAACCGCGTCTGGGCGTATGCCCTCCT
>CAWCMD010000018.1:0-98989 GCA_963796525.1 uncultured Solirubrobacterales bacterium | reverse complement strand
AGCGACGCCTTGGTGATCCCGAGGATGATCTCCTTGGCCTGCCCCGGCTCGCCACCGGCCTCGATCACCGCCTGGTTGACGCGGCCGTACTCCTGGCGGTCGACGAACTGGCCGGGAAGCAGGTCGGTGTCGCCCTTCTGGTCGACCCGCACCTTCTTCATCATCTGTCGCACGATCAGCTCGATGTGCTTGTCGTTGATGTCCACGCCCTGGGACTTGTAGACCTCCTGCACCTCGCGGACGAGGTACTGCTCGGTTTCCGTCCGGCCGCGGATCGCCAGCAGCTCGTGCGGGTACAACGACCCCTCGTTGAGCTGCGTGCCCGGCTCGATCTTCCCGCCGTCATCGACGAACAGGAGTGTGCGCCTCGGGAACGCGTCGCGATGCTCCTCGCCGCCGTCGTCGGTGATCACGACCGTGACCGCCTTGTCGGTCTCCTCGATCGAGACCTTGCCGCCGACCTCGGCGATCTTCGCAAGGCCCTTCGGCTTGCGGGCCTCGAACAGCTCCACCACGCGGGGCAGACCGTGCGGATGTCCGCCCCGGCGACACCGCCGGTGTGGAACGTACGCATCGTCAGCTGCGTGCCAGGCTCGCCGATCGACTGTGCGGCGATGATCCCGACGGCGTCCCCGATCTGCGCGAGCTTGCCCGTCGCCAGCGAGCGCCCGTAGCAGGCCTGGCACACGCCGGTCGTCGCCTCGCACTTCAGCACGGAGCGCACCGGGATCCGGATCACCTGGCCCTTGTCGGTGTCGTCCTGCCATGCCTCGTACAGATCGGCGAGCTCCGCCCGGTCGATCTCGTTGCCCTGCTCGACGATCACCCGGCCGCGCTTGGTCGTGACGTCGCGCGCGGCGATCCGCCCGATCAGGTTGTCGTTCGGCTCCCCGGTCGGCCGCAGCCGCCGGTTGTCGGGTCGGTCTCCAGCTCCGAGACCCGGCATCTCGATGAACTGCTCGGTGCCGCGGTCCTCCCGACGGATGATCACGTCCTGCGCCACGTCGACGAGTCTCCGGGTGAGGTAACCCGATCCGCGGTGCGCAGCGCCGTGTCCGCCAGGCCCTTGCGGGCGCCGTGGGTCGAGATGAAGTACTCGAGCACGGTCAGGCCTTCCATGAAGTTGGCCTTGATCGGCCGCTCGATGATCTCGCCCTTCGGGTTGGCCATCAGGCCTCGCATCCCCGCCAGCTGGCGGATCTGTGAGAACGAACCGCGGGCACCGGAGTTGCCCATCATGAAGATCGGGTTGAGCTCATCGAGATGCTCGTAGAGCGCTTCCCCGACCTCGTTTGTGGCTCGATCTCACAGCTCGGCGACCGCCTCGTGGCGCTCCTCCTGGGTGATCTCGCCGTCGTCGTACTGCCCGACGATCGTCCGCCAGCTCCTTCTCGTAGCGCTTCAGGATCGCCGCCTTCGTCGGCGGCGTCTGCACGTCGTTCTTGGAGATCGTCACACCCGCCTGGGTGGCGTAGTGGAAGCCGATGTCCTTGAACGCGTCCAGCACCAGTGAGATCGTGGGCGCACCATAGTTCTGCACGAGGTTGTCCACCAGCCCGGTGGTGTCCTTCTTCTTCATCGAGCGGTTGATGAACTCGTAGCCGTCCGGGTCGAACGACTCGCCCAGCGCCTCCTCGAGCGCCCGCTCGATCTTGTCGTTGTAGATGATCCGCCCGACGGTCGTGAGCAGGTGGCCGCCCTCGCGCCCGAGCGGGCGGTACTCGGCCAGGTCGTGCAACCGCACGACGCCGTGCTCGTAGGACCACTCCGCCTCCTGCGAGGTGCGGAACACGTGCGGACGCGGGTCGTGCGTCGCCGGGTCGATCTTCGCCAGCTGAGACTCATCCGGCCCGTAGGTCAGGTAGTACGCGCCGAGCACCATGTCCTGCGTCGGCGTGGCCAGCGGCGCGCCGTGCGCCGGCGAGAGGATGTTGTTCGCCGACAGCATCAGAATCCTGGCCTCGGCCTGCGCCTC
This sequence comes from uncultured Solirubrobacterales bacterium, assembly GCA_963796525.1. GTDB lineage: Bacteria > Actinomycetota > Thermoleophilia > Solirubrobacterales > Solirubrobacteraceae > Palsa-465. The sequence goes on along the minus strand of CAWCMD010000018.1, from coordinate 97,014 downwards.
GGCCGACAGCGGCAGGTGAACCGCCATCTGGTCGCCGTCGAAGTCGGCGTTGAACGCGTGACAGACGAGCGGGTGGACCTGGATCGCCTTGCCCTCGACCAGCACCGGCTCAAACGCCTGGATCCCCAGGCGGTGCAGCGTCGGCGCGCGGTTGAGCAGCACGGGATGCTCGTGGATGACCTCCTCGAGCACGTCCCACACCTCGGGGATCATCGAGTCGACCATCTTCTTGGCCGCCTTGATGTTCTGCGCGGACTTGCGCTCGACCAGCCGCGCCATGATGAACGGCTTGAACAGCTCGAGCGCCATCAGCTTCGGCAGCCCGCACTGGTGCAGCCGCAGCGACGGACCGGAGACGATCACGCTCCGGCCGCTGTAGTCAACGCGCTTGCCAAGCAGGTTCTGGCGGAACCGGCCCTGCTTGCCCTTGAGCATGTCGGACAGCGACTTCAGCGGACGGTTGCCGGGGCCCGTGACCGGGCGGCCGCGGCGGCCGTTGTCGAACAGCGCGTCGACGGCCTCCTGCAGCATCCGCTTCTCGTTGTTGACGATGATCTCGGGGGCGCCGAGATCGAGCAGCCGCTTCAGCCGGTTGTTGCGGTTGATCACGCGCCGGTAGAGGTCGTTGAGGTCGCTCGTGGCGAAGCGGCCACCGTCGAGCTGCACCATCGGGCGCAGCTCCGGCGGGATCACCGGCACGGCCTCGAGGATCATCATCTCCGGCTTGTTGCCCGAGTTGATGAACGCGGAGACGACCTTCAGCCGCTTGACCGCGCGTGACTGCTTCTGGCCCTTGGCGGTCTTGACCTGATCCTGCAGGTCGGCCGCCTCGGCGTCGAGATCGACCTGCTGGAGCAGGTCGCGGACCGCCTCGGCGCCCATGCCACCGCGGAAGTACTCGCCGAAGCCGTACGGTGAGCCGAACCGGTCCTTGAGCTCGCGGAACGTGGTCTCGTCGTTGATCACGTCCTTGGGCTTCATCGTCTTGAACAGCTCCCACACCTGGCGCATGCGCTCGGCTGCGTCCTCGATGTAGGCCTCGGTGTCATCGATGTCCGCCTGGAAGCTCTTGCGCAGCTCCTTGAGCAGCTTCTCGCGCTCCTCGTCGGAGATCTTGGCGACGTTCACCTCGAGCGTCTCGACCCACAGGTGATCCTCGTCGGAGAAGTCACGGGCCTGCTTGCCTGACTCGAGGAACGCCTCCCGGCGCGCCAGCGACTCCTTGAGCTCGAGCACGCGCTCTTCCTTCTCGGCCGCATAGGAGTCGAGCACCTTCGCGACCTCGGTCTCGAGCGACTCGACGTCCTTGGCGCGCGCCTCGTCGTCGACCCACGTGACGATCGACGCGGCGAAGTACAGAACCTTCTCGAGCTCCTTGGGCGCCATGTCGAGCAGGTAGCCGATCCGGCTGGGCACCCCCTTGAAGAACCAGATGTGGCTGACCGGCGCGGCGAGGTCGATGTGGCCCATGCGCTCACGGCGAACCTTCGAGCGGGTCACCTCTACGCCGCAGCGCTCGCACACGATGCCCTTGTAGCGAACACGCTTGTACTTGCCGCAGTAGCACTCCCAGTCCTTCGTCGGACCGAAGATGCGCTCGCAGAAGAGCCCATCCTTCTCGGGCTTGAGCGTGCGGTAGTTGATGGTCTCAGGCTTGGTCACCTCGCCCGAGCTCCAGGCACGGATCTGCTTGGAGGAGGCGAGTCCGATCTCGATTGCGTCGAAGTTATTGATGTCGATCAAAGTGGGCTTCTTCCCTTTAGTGCTTCAAATCTCATTGCTGTGGAGTTGCTGCGGAGCCTGATGACCGGGGCCGGTCTCCTCGCGCGAAGCGCATCGGAGACCGGACCGGTCGCAGGCGTAACTGCATCGGAGTCCGGGGACGGCGAGTTGACCGCCTATGCCTCATCTTCTTCCAATACGCCCTCCGCCTCTCCGGCGGGGATGTCTGCGTCGAGCATCGGGTCCGCGTCGGTGGCGAAGTCCTCGGTCTCGAGATCCTCACCGGGCTCGAGATCCGGGTCCTCGGTCTCGGTCTCCTCGCCGGAGGCCTCGACGGTCTCGCCCTCGTGCTCGACCGCCTCATCGGCAGCCGCTCCGTCGGTGGCGCGCACGCCAGACAGATCGATTCCGAGCTCCTCGGCCGCGCGCAGGAGGTCGTCGTCCTCCTCGCGCATCTCGGCGCGCTCGCCCTCCTCGGAGACGACGTTGACGTCGAGCGCCAGCGACTGCATCTCCTTGAGCAGGACCTTGAAGGACTCGGGGATCGACGGCTCGGCGATGTTCTCGCCCTTGACGATCGCCTCGTAGGCCTTCACGCGCCCGACCGTGTCGTCGGACTTGATCGTGAGCATCTCCTGAAGGGTGTAGGCGGCGCCATACGCTTCGAGCGCCCACACCTCCATCTCGCCGAAACGCTGGCCGCCGAACTGCGCCTTGCCTCCCAGTGGCTGCTGGGTGACGAGCGAGTACGGACCCGTGGAGCGAGCGTGGATCTTGTCGTCGACCAGGTGCAGGAGCTTGAGGATGTACATGTAACCGACGGTCACCTGCTCCTCGAATGGCTCCCCGGTGCGGCCGTTGAACAGCCTCACCTTGCCCGAGGCCTGCTCGCCCTCGCGGCGCTTCTTGTCGACGTCCATGTTGATCCGGCCCTCGTGCTCGTCCTGCCACTTCACGAGCGCCGTATCGACGTCGGCGACGGTGGCGCCGTCGAACACCGGAGTGGCGACGTAGACCTTGGGTGGGCGGCTTCCATTGCCATCCGTGCGCGAGCCGCCGTTGCCGGCGCGCCTGTACGCCTCCGAGCCGTCGTCGTACCAGCCGTTGGCCGCGACCCAACCGAGATGCGTCTCGAGAATCTGCCCGAGGTTCATCCGGCTCGGCACGCCGAGCGGGTTGAGGATCACGTCAACGGGGGTGCCGTCCTCGAGGAACGGCATGTCCTGGACGTCGACGATCTTCGAGATCACGCCCTTGTTGCCGTGGCGGCCGGCGAGCTTGTCGCCTTCGGCGATCTTGCGCTTCTTGGCCACGAACACGCGCACCAGGTCGTTGACTCCGGGCGGCAGGTCGTCGCCCTCGTCGCGGCTGAAGGTCTTGACGTCGATCACGACGCCGCCCTCGCCATGGGGCACCTTGAGGCTCGTGTCGCGGACCTCACGCGCCTTCTCCTTGAAGATCGCGCGGATCAGCTTCTCCTCGGCGGTCAGCTCGGTCTCACCCTTCGGGCGTGACCTTGCCGACGAGCAGGTCGCCCGACGCCACCTCGGCGCCGATCCGGACGATGCCGCGGTCATCGAGGTTTCTGAGGCTCTCCTCGGATCGGTTCGGGATGTCGCGGGTGATCTCCTCGTCGCCGAGCTTGGTGGTCCGGGCGTCGATCTCGTACTCCTCGATGTGGATCGAGGTCAGCTCGTCGTCCTGCACCAGGCGCTTGGAGAGGATGATCGCGTCCTCGAAGTTGTAGCCCTCCCAGGACATGAAGGCGACCAGCAGGTTCTTGCCGAGCGCCATCTCGCCCTCGTCGGTGGCCGAGCCGTCGGCGAGCACGTCGCCGGCGTTGATCTCGACACCGACGTCCACGATCGGCTTCTGGTGGATCAGCGTGCCCTGGTTGGAGCGCATGAACTTCTGGAGGTCGTACTCGTCCTGGCCGCCCTCCTGCTTGTCGACGACGATCTGCTCGGCGTCGACGTAGGAGATCGTTCCGTTGAGTCCGCGACGACGATGTCGCCGGTGTCGACCGCTGCGCGGCGCTCCATTCCGGTGCCGATCAGCGGGGCGTCGGTGACGAGCAGCGGCACCGCCTGCGCCTGCATGTTCGAGCCCATCAGCGCCCGGTTGGCGTCGTCGTGCTCGAGGAACGGGATCATCGCGGTCGTCACCGACCAGATCTGCTCAGGCGAAACGTCGATCAGGTCAACCTGGCCGGCATCGACGCTTACGTACTGACCGGCGGCCGTCCGGCAGATGATCTCCTCGCCGAGTGAGCCTCGCCGTTTGAGTCGACCGGCGTGTTCGCCTGCGCGATCTAGCGCTCCTCCTCCTGAGTCGCGTCCAGGTGCGGATCTCGTCGGTCATCTTGCCGTTCTTGACCACCACGTACGGAGTCGTCACGAAGCCGTGCTCGGAGATCTCCGCGTAGCACGAAAGCGAGCCGATCAGACCGATGTTCGGACCCTCCGGGGTCTCGATCGGACACATCCGGCCGTAATGGGTCGGGTGCACGTCGCGCACCTCGATCGGCGCGCGCTCGCGGGTCAGACCGCCGGCGCCGAGCGCTGACAGGCGCCCCTGCGGTGCCTGAGGCCGGCGAGGCTGTTGGTCTGGTCCATGAACTGGCTGAGCTGGGAGGATCCGAAGAACTCCTTCAGCGCCGCGACCACCGGACGGATGTTGACGATCGTCTGCGGGGTGATCGTGTCGGCGTCCTCGGTCGTGAGGCGCTCGCGCACGACCCGCTCCATCCGGTACAGGCCGATCCGGAATGCCTCCTGGATCAGCTCCCCGACGGTCCGCAGCCGGCGATTGCCGAAATGCTCGTACTCGTCGAGGTGATCCTGGATCGGCTCGCGCGGCATCGAAACCGCCTCGGCGGCGAAGTCCTTGATCTCCTCGCCGGGATCCTCGGGCATGCCGAGCAGCGCGGCAGCGAGACGAGCTCCTTGACCAGCGCGATGATGTCGTCGTGGGTCAGGGTGCGGGTCTCGAGGTCGATGTCGAGCCCGAGCCGGCTGTTCAGCTTGTAGCGGCCGACCCGCGTGAGGTCGTAGCGCTTGGGATCGAAGAACAGCTGATGCAGCAGGGCGCGGGCGGCGTCGATCGACGGCGGCTCGCCCGGACGCTGCTTCTTGAACAGCTCGATCAGCGCGCCCTCCTCGCTGCGCGTCATCTCAGCGTCCGCATCGAGCGTCAGGCGGATGTACAGCGAGTTGTCGAACAGATTGAGGATCTCCTCGTCCGAGGCGTATCCCATCGCGCGCAGCAGCACGCTGACCGGCAGCTTGCGCTTGCGGTCGATGCGGACGTAGACGCGGCCCTTCTTGTCGATCTCGAGCTCGAGCCACGAGCCACGAGCCGGCATCAGATTCGCGATGAACACCTGCTTCTCGCGATCCTTCGGCTCCATCACGTAGGCGCCGGGGCGACGGACGAGCTGCGTCACGACCACGCGCTCCGTGCCGTTGATGATGAACGTGCCGCGGTCGGTCATCCACGGGAAATCGCCCATGAACACCGACTGCTCGCGGATCTCGCCCGTCTCCCGGTTGATGAAGGCGACAGTGATCGTCAGCGGCCGCGCGTAAGTCAGATCCTTCTCGCGGCACTGGTCGAGACTTGCTACGGGCTGGTCGAAGATGAATTCGCCGAACTGAACGGCGAGGTTTCCGGTGTAGTCCTCGATCGGGGAGATGTCATCGATCGTTTCGCGCAGGCCGCCACCAATCGGGTCGGTCAGCCAGGCGAAGGACTTGCGCTGGATATCAATCAGGTTGGGAACTTCAAGGACCTTGTTCAGACGCGCGAAGCTCCGGCGCGTCCGCGGGGCATGAGCGGTTGCCAAGACGGCGACTCCTCGGGCGGTCGAGAGGGAGAGGTGATCAGCGCTGCCCGGAGCGGAGGGCCGGACCCTCGTCAGGTCGGCCTCGCCCCAGTGCAAAGCGCGACCAGCAAAGATAGCACACGGCAATGGCGCCCTGTGCAGGGACCATCAGCTCTCACGGACCCCGCCCTCGGCAAACCGCGTATGTGGCGCGGCGCCGTGCAGTTCGGGCGGCTGCGGCTATCGGCTGACCGGGGCAGTGTAGGGGGAAATCGGAGGGCGGGCAAGTCTCGGCCGCTCGCCTGTTAGGACGCCAGTGCGGGTGGTTTATTTCCCGCGGCGGGACCGCCCGCGGTGACGAGCGTCATTCGGCGGACTTGCGGCTGGCGAGGACAACCACAACGCTCGAAAACGGCATGCTCTCGAGGCGCTTTCGAGCGATGTGGTTGCAGTGGCTGTTGCAACCACTTCGCTCGGAGACGCCACGGCCCGCGGGCGCTTTCGCGCAATGTGGTCGTCCTGAGCCGGCGATCAGCCCGCGCAGCGGCCAGCTTCGCGCGCTGCGGCCGACGCCCTCCGGATCGGGCATCGGAAACACGGGCGCACCCGGGGCGCGCGACCCTCACCCGGGGCGCGCGACCGCCGCCCGACTCCAGCCGCGATAATCCCGGCCGTGCTCGAGCGTCTCCCCACCGCGCCGATCGCCGCAGGCGGTCTGATCGCGGGCTATGCAGTCGCGGTCGCCAGCGATTCGCGGCCGCTCGGCGGAGTCGTGCTCGCCGGCTGCGGGCTCGCCTGCATCGCGATCTGGCTCAAGCGCGACGGCAGACGGACCGCAGCACAGCTCGCGGCCATCGGGCTGCTGGCGTTTGTCGCGTCGCACGCGCTCGGCGCGGTGATCGGCGCCTGGCCGGCGGTCCTGACCGTGGCGGCAGTCACCGCCGCGGCCTGCTGGCGCCTCTCAGACAGCCGGCATCACGACAGCCGGCTCAGCTTCTTAAGATCCGCTCGCAGTCGCTTTAGACGGGCCAGACCATTCGGCCGCATGCTTGGAGCATGCACCCTGGTTACTGCCCCCGATGCGGCGAGCGAGTGACCCCCTTCGCTGCCGGCTGCGCCCTGTGTGGCGCGGATCTTGATCCGCATCGCTGGGACCGCCCGCCGTCGGTCTCGGAGCGGATCGGTACGCTGCTCCGTGCGGCTGCCATCGTGGCTGCGTGCGCCGCGGCCGAAGGTCCCCGCCCGTCGCGGCTAGACCGCGATCTCCGCCCACACGCTGAGCCTCCTCGCGCTCAATGCCCCAGCCCTGCGCGAGCATCTGCACCAGCCGTCAGTCCCACCCCCTCGACCCCGGTGATCGGCCCCTCGCAGGGCATCGGCGTACTGCCCGAGCGAGCCGTATCGACGACCGTGATGCGAAGCGCGCTCGGGTCAAGCTCGGCAATCATCTCGATCAAGTCCTCAGGTTCGCATCCAGCATGGAGGACGGCATTGGCGACCAGCTCCGCTCGCAACCAGAAGCGCGTCGTCGCGGAGTGGTTCGATTGCATCGAGTCTCCGCATTGGCTCGCGTGCAAGCCGAGGAGCGGAACGATCGCAACGCAACAGAACGCGCATCGCCTGCGAAAGCCTTTGCTCATTGAGCTGGGAATACCCGCTTTCCAGTGGTCTGCACGCCGACCGGACCCGAGGAGCGCCGGCGCGGGCGCCGCCCAGCGACGCCCGCCAACCCGGCCGTGAACTACTTCAGCTCGACGGCCCCGCCGGCTTCCTCGAGATCCGCCTTCAGCTTGTCGGCTTCGCTCTTGTCGACGCCCTCCTTGACGGGCTTCGGTGCCTCGTCGACCAGCGCCTTCGCCTCCTTGAGGCCGAGGCCGGTCGCGGCCCGGACGACCTTGATCACCTGGATCTTCTTGTCGCCGGCGGCGGTCAGGATCACGTCGAACGTGCTCTGCTCCTCCGCCGCCTCGCCGCCACCGTCGCCCGCCGCCCGGCAGCGGGTGCAGCTGCGGCAACTGCGGTCGCGGAGACGCCGAAGGTCTCCTCGAGCGCCTTGATCCGCTCGGAGAGCTCCAGGACGGAGATCGACTTGAGCTCGTCGATCCACTCTTGAGTGGTGGGCATGTCTATTCCTCCTCTGCTTCGGACGGCTCCGCGTCCGGTTCAGTTTCAGCTTGTTCAGGTTTGGGGCTTCGGGCTTGGGCTCGGCAGCGGCCTCGGGCTCAGCAGCGGCCTCCGGCTCGGCAGCGGCCTCCGGCTCGGCAGCTGCCTCGGGCTCCGCAGCTGCCTCGGGCTCCGCAGCGGCCTCGGGCTCGGCAGTGGCCTCCGGCTCCGCAGCTGCCTCGGGCTCCGCAGCGGCCTCGGGCTCGGCAGTGGCCTCCGGCTCCGCCGGCGCCTCGGCCTCCTCGGCCGGCGCCTCAGCTTCCGCCGGCGCAGCCGCCGGCGCCTCCCCGGTAACCAAGCCCTGGTCGGCCATCGCCTGCAGCTGGATCGCCAGCCCGGCGATCAGCGCGTTGAGGCCGCGCACGAGGCCGGTGATCGGCGCCGCGATCGTCCCGACCAACTGGGCGTGAAGCACCTCGCGTGAAGGCAGCCGAGCGATCGACCGCACATCGTCGGCCGACAGCGTCGCGCCTTCCATCAGCCCGCCCTTGAACTCCAGGATGTTCAGCTGGCGCGCCGCATCGTTGAGCGCCTTGGCGGCCAGCGCGGCGTCGCCGTGAACGAGCGCCAGAGCCGTGGGACCCTCGAGCATCGCCTTCAGGTCCTCGGCGCCGGCCTTGTCGGCCGCGCGCTCGGAAAGGGAGTTCTTGACGACCCGGAGCTTCGTGTCCGACTCGCGCAGCTTGGCCCGCAGGTCGGCCGCCTGCGCGACCGAGAGGCCGCGGTAGTCGACCGCGAACACGGCCTGCGCGGCCCGGATCTGCTCCGCGATCTCGTCTATGACTGCTGCTTTTTGATCTCGATTCATAAGTCCTCAATCAAACGAAACGCCCGCACAGAGGCGGGCGTCGGAAAATCGCGTCAAGCGACTAAACGACTCCGCCTACCCCCGGCCTTACGACGCAGGCGCGCTGCCGGAGGTCTCGGGCAGAAGTTCTAAGAAGCGATTCTACGCCGCTACCTGCTCCTCCACGATGTCGCGAGTTCGGGTCGGGTCGACCTTGACCCCGGGGCCCATGGTGGTCGCGAACGTGACCGAGCGGATATAGCGGCCCTTGGCTGCCGACGGCTTTGCTCTGATCAGCTCGTCGATCACCGCCGCGTAGTTCTCGAGCAGCCGCCGGTCCTCGAACTCCTTCTTGCCGATCACCAGATGAACGATCGCGTTGCGGTCGGTCCGGTACTCGACCTTTCCGGCCTTGGACTCGTCGACTGCCTTCGCCACATCCATTGTCACGGTGCCGACCTTCGGGTTGGGCATCTTGCCCGCGGGTCCGAGGATCCGTCCGAGACGCCCGACGACAGGCATCAGGTCGGGCGTCGCAATCGCGACGTCGAAGTCGTCGAATCCGCCCTGGATCCGCTCGGCGAGGTCCTCGGCTCCGACCACGTCGGCGCCGGCCTCCTCGGCCTCGCGTGCCTTGTCGCCCTGCGCGAACACCGCCACCTTGACGGTCTTGCCGAGGCCGTTCGGCAGCGCGATCGTGCCGCGCAGCTGCTCATCCGCGTGGCGCACGTTCAGCCCGGTGCGGACATGCACCTCGACGGACTCGTTGAACTTCGCTGTCGAGAGCTGCTTCACGAGCGCGATCGCGTCCGCAGGCGCGTACTCGCGCTCGCGGTCCAGGCGCTGGCGCGCATCCGAATAGCCCTTGCCGTGCTTGGCCATCTACACCACCTCCACGCCCATTGAGCGCGCCGTGCCGGCGATGATCTTCGCGGCGGCGTCGACGTCGTTTGCGTTCAAGTCCTTCATCTTCTTCTCGGCGATCTCGCGCAGCTGCGCCTCGGTGATCTTGCCGACCTTGTCACGGTGCGGCTCCGCCGAGCCCTTCTCGAGCGAGATCGCCTGCTTGATCAGCACCGCCGCCGGCGGGCTCTTCGTGATGAACGTGAACGAGCGATCCTCGTAGACGGTGATCACGACAGGGATCACGGTGCCGGTGTCGGCCTGCGTCTGGGCGTTGAACGCCTTGACGAACTCCATGATGTTGACGCCGTGCTGACCGAGCGCCGGACCGACAGGAGGCGCCGGCGACGCCTGGCCCCCGACGGCCTGCAGCTTGATCTGAGTTAGAACCTTCTTGGCCATTTAGATCTTCTTCACCTGATCGAATCCAACCTCGACGGGAGTCTCACGGCCGAAGATCGACACCAGCACCTTGAGGCGCTGGGCATCCTCGTTGACCTCCGAGATCTCACCGGAGAAGTCTGACAGCGGGCCCGAGATGACCTTGATCGACTCGCCGATCGAGAACTGGGCGCGGCTGCGCGGCCGCACCTCAGTCTCACGATGCAGCAGCCGGTCGACCTCGGCCTGCGTGAGCGGGACCGGCTCGTTCGACGCGCCGACGAACCCGGTCACGCCGGGAGTGCCCTTCACGAGCGACCACGAGTCCTCGTTGAGGTCCATGTTGACGAGCACGTAACCCGGCATCGTGCGCTTCTCGACCGTCACCTTCTGGTTGTCCTTCATCTCCGAGACGGACTCGGTGGGGACGACGATCTGACGGACCGCACGCTGCTGCCCGAGCGACACCACGCGGTGCTCGAGGTTGTGTTTGACCTTGTTTTCGTGGCCGGAATATGTGTTTACGACGTACCAGCGGAACATGGCTGAGGGTGAGGGTAAGAGGGTGGGCTACCAGTGCCCGTTCAAGATGTAGCTGACGACATGCTGGGAGAGGGTGTCTGCCACGCCGAGGAACACCCCCGCCACGATCACGAACCCGATCACCACGCCGGTCGCCTGCATCACCTGACGGCGATCAGGCCACTGTACTCGCTGAAGCTCCGCCCAGCTTCCCCGCAGGAAGCCGATCAACCGGCTGAAGATGCCGCCTCGCCGGGCGGGGGTGGCGGCTCCCGCGGCGGCGACCTCGGCGCCGCCACTCGGCGCGCCGTCGCCATCGCCGCCGCGAACCGGCGTCGACTCGAGCTCGTTGTCGTCGGCGGCCTGGGGCGAGGCACCCTCCTGCGCCAGAGCCTCTGCCTCCAGCTCGTCGTCCGCTTCGGCCTGCGCGTCCTGGTCGGGCTGGGGCTCGCCGTCCGCGTCCTCGACCAGGTCCGGCCGGCCCAACGCAAGCTGCGCCTCGGCGATCTCGACGTCGGGTGCGGCGTGGCGGATCGACTCCGGACGCTCCGCCGCCTCTTCGCGCTCGACCTGTCCGACGACGGGCTGCGGGCGGCGTGCCCGGCGTTCCTTCGCACGTTTGCGGTTGCGGGCCACGGAACTAGCTAGCGAGTCTCGCGGTGCGCGGTGTGACGCTTGCACCAGCGGCAGTACTTGCGCAACTGCAGCCGCTCGGGGTTGTTCCGCTTGCTCTTATTCGTTTGGTAGTTGCGGCGCTTGCACTCCTCGCACGCGAGGGTTGCAGCGATCCGGACATCTCCACGAGCCATCTGGGCGCTTCCGGTAAGAGGTGATCAGTTCCGGCCCCAGGCGTCGAAACGAACGCCGCCCGGCGCCGGGCCTCAGTGTAGCGTCCCGTCTTAGGACGGGAGGGCGCACGCGGCCGGTGCTACTCGCTCAACTCAACGGGGCTCAGCTCCAGGTCGAGCCAACGATCGCCGCGCAGCACCCGCACCGGCATCGTCCGCCCGATCGCATCATGGGTCATCAGCCGCTGCACGTCGTCCACGCGCTCGATCGCGCTGTCCCCGAGCTCGATGATCAGGTCCTCGGCGCGCAGGCCGGCGCGCTGCGCGGGACTTCCCTGCGCGACCTCGACGACCTCGACCGCGGAGCTGCGACCGAGCCGTACGCGTGCATGCGGAGGAAGCGGACGCGGACCCCCGGCGATCCCGATGTAGGCACGCCGGACCCGCCCGTCGCGCATCAACGCCCCGACGATCTGGCGGGTGGCCGCGTTGATCGGGACCGCGAGCCCAAGACCGACACCCGCCACAGCGGTGTTGATCCCGACGACGCGTCCGCCGCTGTCGACGAGCGCGCCGCCGGAGTTGCCCGGGTTGAGCGCCGCGTCGGTCTGGATCACGTTGTCGATGTAGCGCATGGTCCGCCCCGCCCTGGCGGGCAGCGAGCGGCCGAGCGCCGAGACGACGCCCGCGGTCACCGACCCCGCGAACCCGTTCGGATTGCCGATTGCGACGACGAGCTGTCCGACGCGCAGACGCTCAGCCTCGCCGAGCGTCGCCGGCGCCAGCTCGTCACCGTCGGCGCGCAGTACGGCCAGATCCGACAGGCGATCGACGCCGACGACCCGGAAGCTCAGCTCGCGGCCGTCGACGAAGGCCGCCCGACCGGTTAGCCCGGAGCCCGCACGCCCAGCGACCACGTGCGCCGAAGTGAGCAGGAAGCCATCGGGCGTCAGTGCGACCGCGCTTCCGGCGCCGGCCGGCACCTGGCCGTTACGCGTCCGGCGCAAGACGCGCAGGTTTGCGACGCTCGGCGCGAGCCGCTCGGCCACATCGACGACGACGCGCGAATAAGCGTCGAGCGCCTCGGCATCGCGCGCCTCGGTGTTGATATCGGTCATCGTCGTCATCGGACTAGAACGTGGCCTGAACGGTGCGCTCGTCGGTGCCGCGCACGATCGTCAGCTCGAGCCCGCCCGTGGCTCGCGCGGCGTCCAGCGCCTCGTAGAGCACGTCGACCCCGTCGATCGCGGTACCAGCGGCGGCGACGATCAGATCGCCGCGCTCGAGTCCTGCTCGCTCGGCCGCGCTTCCCTCCTCGACCGCGCGCACCAGCACGCCGTCGCGCTCCGGCAAGCCGACCGCACGGCGCAGGCGCCGCGCGACCCGCGGGGGCGCGACCGCGACCCCAAGACGGACCCGCTGCGGGGTCTCACCGCGGCCGAGCGCCTCGACGCGGTCCTTGAGCGCTGCGTCAGCGGGAATCGCGAGGATCAGGCCGCCGTCGACGCGGACCGAGTTGATGCCGAGCAGCCGGCCAGCCGGGTCGATCAGCGGCCCGCCCGACGAGCCCCGCGGCAGCGGCGCGGTGTGCTCGATCGCACCGGCAATCCGCCGGCCGCGGGGACCACGGAAGCTGCGCGCGGTCGAGGAGACGAACCCGGGAGTAACCCGCAGGCCACGACCTCCGGGATTGGCGAGCGCCAAGACAGCCCGGCCGATCGGAGGCTCGGCAGCGGTGGCATCCCATTCCACCGGAGCGATCCCCGCCGTGTCGACGCCGATCACGGCGATGTCGAGATCCGAGTCGGTCCCGGCGACGCGGCCAGAGACGCGGTGCCCGTCGGCAAACGTAATGACCACTTCGTCGTGGCCGTGGCGCAGGTTGTGCGCGTTGGTCAGCACGCGTCCGTCCGCGACCACAACGCCGGAGCCGACCCCCCAGCCTCGCCCGAGGCCAACGATCGCCGGCCCGGTCCGCTCCGCCGCCTCCTGGACGGCGGTTTCGAGTTCTTCGAGCAAAGTCATGTGCAACCACCTTGTTACTTGCAATGTGCAAGTCGCTACTCTAACAGACGTGGATACGATGTCCCCCGCGATGACCACCGGCGCCACACCGCCCGCCGAGGACCCAGCCCGCTCGGCGCTCGCGGACGCGCTTGCGACGGTCGGCGACCGGTGGACGCTGCTGCTCGTGGCGGCGCTGCTCGACGGCCCGCGCCGCTTCGGCGAGCTCCAGGAGGAGGTCGAGGGGATCGCGCCTAACGTGCTGACCCAACGGCTGCGCATGCTCGAGCGAAACGCGCTCGTCGTCACCCGCCCGTATTCCGAGCGCCCGCCGCGGTTCGTCTACGAGCTCAGTGCCGCAGGTCGCGAGCTGGCTGGAGCCTTGAGGCTGCTGTCTGGCTGGGGGGCGCGCAACGCGGAGGGCTCAGCGGCCCCCCGCCACGCCGTCTGCGGCACGCCGATGGAGGCGCGCTGGTGGTGTCCGACCTGCGAGCGGCCGGTCGGGGACGACGAGGGCGAGGAGCTGCACTTCGCCTGAGCGCCAGCCATCCGGCGCGATGTCGATCGAGTTGAGATGCATGTAGTCGTAGGGGTCGGCGGACGGTAGGACTCGGACACCGGGATGTGCTCGAGGCTTCGCCACTCCATCAGCAGCCGTCCGGTGTGGACATCCACCTCCTGCATGATCGACTCGTAGGCATGTCCGTTCTTCGACCCGCCGACGCTCGAGAGATCGGCGCTCACGATTCGCGGCTGGCAGGTGAAGAGCGCCGTGCCCTGCGGGGTCAGACGCAGCGCGTGGAGGTCAATCGTGCGGCCGTTGCCGGCGCGGATCCGCGCCAGCTCGCGGTACGAGCTGTCGACGACGACCCCCTCGCCGTCCCCGAATCCCGGTGGGATCACGTAGCCCTGCCACCAGCTCGGCGCGCGCTTGCCCTGGTAGCTCTGCGCGCGGAAGTTGGTCGCCCAACGCTCGCCGGGAACCGGGTTGAAATAGACCGGCTCACCGTACTGATCGATGATCAACGGTCCGGTCCGGAGTCGATTACCGCCCGTTTCCGGCCCCACGAAAACGTAGCCGGGTGCAGCGGCGGAGCCGGTGATGACCGTTCCCGGCGGACGCACGTCCGGAAGCAGCAGGCCACGGCGCGTGAGCGCGGCCGCGCTCACGCGCGTGAGCGCGGCCGCGGCATTCCGAGCTGCGCCGCCGTCATCCGGTACGCCCGTCATGCTCGGATCACCGCGCTCCTGCCGAGCGGCCGCCCGTTGTGGCTGAGCGCCGAGACCGCCAGCTGACCGTCGAAGTCGCCGATCCGGATCTCCGTCTCGAACCCCCGGCGCGGCGTGGTCCCGATCGCCCGCAGGTGCTTCTCACCGGAACCCGCCTCGACCCGCCAGTAGGCAACGTCGGTGGCCCCGTTCCAGCTCGCATACAGCGTCTTCTCGAGGGCGCGGTGCGCGCGGCTGTGACGGGTTGCGATCGTCGGCGCGTCAGCAGGCTTGGCCGTCCACGGGGAGCGGTAGGCGCGGTAAGACTGGACGCCGGAGGGGAAATGCGCGTCGGAAAGGAGCCGCCCGTCGCGGGAGAACTCGCTGACGTACGGCTGGGTGCCCCACCCGACCAGGACGTGCCCGTTGGACAGGATCTGCATGCTGCCCATCGCCGTCGACAGCAGCGGCTTCGGATGGCGATACTCGGCCGTCAGCCGGGCGCTCTTGCGGGCATCGTCGAGCTCGACGGTGATCGCGCGGGACTGTGTCTCCGTTTGATGGATGTAGTCGGCGCCGTCGTCGAACAGCGTGATCGTCCCGTCGCTGTGGGTGCGCACGTCGTGCTGATAGGCGAAGCGCACGCCCGGTCCAAGCACGTAGTCGCTGTGCTTGCCTGCGAGGCGCCAGATCACCTCGCCCGAGCGCCGGTCCAGCTTGTACACCGTCCATGCGTGCCTGGCCGACACGAGCAGGTTTCCGTCCGGCATTACGTCGACCGAGTTCGCGTGCAGGTAGTCGTAGGGGTTCGAGAGCGGCTGCATCGAGTCGGTGACGGGGATGTGTTCGAGGCTGCGCCACTCCATCAGCAGCTTGCCGCTGCGCACGTCGACCTCCTGGATCACCGACTCGAGCGCCACGCCATCACGCGGACCGCCGAGACCCGAGAGGTCGGCCGGCACCGGCTGCGGGGTGCACATGAAGATCGCGGTGCCCGCAGGGGTCAGCTGGAGCTCGTGCAGGTCGATCTGCCGGCCGCCCGCGGCCTTCACGCTGTACAGCTCTCGGTACGAGCTGTCGAGAATCACCGCCTCGCCGGCTCCGTAGCCGGGCGGTCCGAGCTTGCCCTGCCACCAGGCCAGCACCGGCTCACGGCCGAGCCGGCGGATCGCCACGTTCGAAGGGACATAGCCGTGCGGCAGCGGCCTGAACCACACCGGCTCACCATCGTCGTCGACGATCAGCGGTCCGCCCTGCGAGCGGCCGAATGCCTGCGGTCCGATCAGCAGGTAGCCGGCGGCGCCGCCGGATCCGGTGACGGTCACCGTCGGTGGGCGCACGCCGGGAAGCGAGCGGAACTTCCTCGCCTCACCGTCGGGCCGCACGGCGGCGGAGGACAGCGAGGGTGCACGCGCGGTCGCGGAGCTCGGCGCAAACGCGGATGCCGCCAGCGCGACGCCTCCCGCCGCTTGCAGCAGCTGACGTCTTGTCACCGCCTCCAAACCGGTTTGGCTCGGGCCCTCTGGCTCCATCCCCTCGAGAATTGTCTCAACTCGCGCAATCGCCGCGCCGCCGGTCGGGCGGGAACGGCAGGTCGGCGACGATCGCCGTCTCCAGGTAGTCGTCCTTGAGTCTGCTCCCGGAAGGGGGCGCAAGCTCGGCACCTACGGCTCTCAGCTTGGCGCGTGGCGCGTCAGGGACGACCCACGGCGCGATCGCGAGGAACTCCGGCTGAGGACCCGCGAAGGGACGGAAAACCTCCTGGTCTTCACCGGGCACGAAGACGCTGTTACCGATGTAGTGGCAGCCGGGGCCGTGGAGGCCTCGCTGCGTGATCGCGCTCTGGCCGTCGAACACGAGGTCAGAGAGGTTGCCGACCATCATCGCGGTGACGTTGTAGGCGAAGCGTACGCTCGGGTCGCTGACCGTGCGGTAGGTCGAGTCCATCCAGGACAGGGGCTGCCACTTCTCGATTCCGTTCCCGTCCGGGCCGGTCCACTGGCCGGGATTGGCTTCGTCCTGGATCACGAGGTTCGCGCCGAGTTTGTTCAGGCAGGGCATGTAATAAAGCGAGGTGTCACTGCACGGATCGACGCCCGAGGGCGGTGGGCCCCACGTAAAGGCCGGGAGGCTCGTGGCGAACCCGATCCGAGCGCGCGTCCCCGGCAAGCGATAGGGGCGCAGGTTGGCGACTGCCGCGGGGCCGCGGGCGGGCCCCGGGGTGAAGCCGATCGCGTTCTCGAGCGAGGTGAGCGGCACCTTGAGGTTCGATGCGACGACGTTGCGCAGCACGTCGGGGCCGGTGCGCCGCACCTGGCGCGGGCCCCACATCAAGACCTCGTTGTAGACGTGCGGGGACGTTGCGACGTACACCGACGACGGCCGCGGGTGCAAGTCGGGGTCGGAGAACGCGGCGAGATCGGCCGCCTTGCGCGACTGCCTGAACGGCGGAATGTCCCCGGAACCGATCACGTACAGCCCATATCTCTTGGCGAGCGCCGAGAACGTCCCCATGAAGCTCCGGACCATCGTGTCGGTGCCCGCGACGAACCCCTGGCTCAGACCGCCGAGCGCTGGAAAGCGCTCGCGGTACGCGGCGAGCGGCTTCGCATAGGCGGCGGTCAGCGAGGCGAGCGCGCCCAGCACACCGCACGGCCGTCCGGCGCCACCGCAGGCCGGCCCCTTGGGATTGGCGAAGAACTCTCGCGCGACCGCTCCCCGCGAACCGGTCGCAAACGTCGCCAGCCCTATGTCCTCGTTGAAGACGACCACGTTCGGCCGGCCCTTCGCCAGATGCGTAAGCACGTAGCGACGCAGCATGCATTCGATCTTCGCCCGGAAGGATCCGTAGCTGACGACGTTGCGAGCCTCCTGCTTGTACTGCATGGCGAAGACTCGCGGGCCGCCTGGATGCTTGTCGTAGGTGACGATCGGCGGCTTGGATCGGTGGGCGGACCACCCGGCGCAGGACAAGCCACCCGACGCGGGCATCGCTCCGGCGGTCGGCGCCATGCACGCAACAGCGACCGCGGCCGCGGCGAGGAGCCAACCTGCGAGAAGTCCCAATCTCCTGTCTACGGTCACGGATCCTCCATGTCCGATCATCGCGTCAACAGGGGCAGCGTACTGGGAGACGCGGGGGCGTGGCCGCTGCCGCGATGTGGCCTGCGCGCGCCACCGCTTGCCCCCGCCAGACCTAAAACTCGGCTAATCCGCAATGCACAACGGCCCGAGGGCGGGAAGAATGCCGATATGTTCCGGCTGGTCGGCCTCGTCGTCTCGATCGGGCTCGCGGATTCACTGAACCCCTCGACGATCGCGCCGGCGTTATATCTGGCGGCCGGCGAGAAGCCGCTCGCCAGAGTCACCGAATTCACGTTCGCAGTGTTCGCCGTGTATTTCCTCGGTGGGGCGGCGATCGCCCTGGGCCCCGGCCAGCTGCTGCTCTCGCTGGTCCCCCACCCCCACCCGAGACTGCGATACATCCTCGAGATCGCGGCCGGGGCTGCGATGCTCGTGGCCGCCGCGATGCTGTGGCGCCATCGCGATCGCCTCTCGGCCCGCGAGCTGCCCGGAGGCAACGCGCGCGGGCGCTCGAGCCTGGTGCTCGGAGCGACGATCAGCGCTGTCGAGCTCCCCACCGCGTTTCCGTATTTCGCTGTGATCGCGGCGCTCGTCGGCTCGGGCCTCAGCCCGTTGCACCAGCTCTGGCTGCTGCTGCTGTTCAACATCTGCTTCGTGTTCCCGCTGCTGGGGATCATGGGCACGCTGTTCTTTGCCGGCGACCACGCCGAGCGCTTCCTTTCCGCCGGGCGGAACTTCCTGCAGCGGCACTGGCCGGCGGTGCTGTCGATCGTGGCGCTGATGGCCGGCCTGTTCGTGGTCGGGCTCGGCATCACCGGCCTGACCCACAACCGAGCCCGGTTCAAGCACTTCATCCATCATCTGTTCCGTGTCGGGCGCTGAGCCCTCGGACGCTTCACATCCGCCTCGAGCGGGCACATATATGGCTGAAAATGGCGAGCACCGCCCCGCAGCTGACCGAGCTCGACCCCGCGGCACTGCAGCGACAGCTGGACGGCCGTTATGCGCCGGTGCGCGAACAGGTGCGCGAGGTCCTCTGCCGGCCCGAGTTCGCTCCGGTCGTCGGTCTCGCTACCGATGAGTACCGCGGGCGGGTGCTCGAGTGGGCACGGACGCTCGCCAGCGAGGGCCTGACAGCGCCGGGCTTTCCGGAGGAGTTCGGCGGCCACGGCGATCCGGGTGCCAACGTCGTGGCGTTCGAGACTCTCGGGTACGGCGACCTCTCGCTGCTGGTCAAGTTCGGCGTCCAGTTCGGGCTGTTCGGTGGTGCCGTCCAGCAGCTCGGGACGCGGCTCCACCACGAGCGCTACCTCCGCGCGATCGGGAGCCTCGAACTGCCCGGTTGCTTCGCCATGACCGAGGCGCGGCACGGCTCTGACGTACAGCACCTGGAGACGACCGCAACGTATGACCCGGCCACGCGCGAGTTCGTGATCGACACGCCGGCCGACGAGGCGCACAAGGAGTACATCGGCAACGCGGCGCGCGACGGGCGCTTGGCGGTCGTGTTCGCGCAGCTGATCACCGGCGGCGATTGCCACGGCGTCCACGCGTTCCTGGTCCGGATTCGCGACGAACACGGTGACGTGTGCCCTGGTGTGCGGATCGAGGACTGCGGCGAGAAGATGGGCCTGAACGGGGTCGACAACGGCCGGCTGTGGTTCGACCACGTGCGCATCGACCGCGAGGCGCTGCTGGGTCGGTACGGCGATGTCAGCGCCGATGGCGAGTACTCGAGCCCGATCGAGAACCCCAACAAGCGCTTCTTCACGATGCTCGGGACGCTCGTTCAGGGCCGTGTGTGCGTGTCCGCTGCATCGGTCAGCGCCGCCAAAACCGCGCTGACGATCGCGATTCGCTACGGGTTGCGCCGACGGCAGTTCGGCCCACCGGACGGCGAGGACGTGCCGATCCTCGACTACCGCACACACCAGCGGCGGTTGATGCCACTGCTCGCGAAGACATTCGCCTTGCACTTCGGCCAGAACGAGCTGACCGAGCGCTTTCACCACGTGTTCAGCTCGTTCGAGGTCACCGAGCGGGAGCGGCGGCGCCTCGAGACGCTCGCGGCCGGGATGAAGGCCACATCGAGCTGGCACGCAACGGCAACGATTCAGACTGCTCGAGAATGCTGTGGCGGCGCCGGCTACATGTCGATGAACCGGTTCGCGGCGCTGAACGCGGACACCGATATCTTCACCACTTTCGAGGGTGACAACACGGTGCTGATGCTGCTCACCGCGAAGGGCATCCTGACCGACTACAAGGACCACTTCGGCGAGCTCGATCCGCGCGAGATGGTGACCTTCGTCGCGTCGCAGGCGGTCGAGACGGTCGTCGAGCGGCTGTTCGCCAGAAAGATCGTGCAGGTGATCGGCGACGCCGTGACCGGCGGCGAGGACAGCCGCGACCTCCTGGACCGCGAATACCACCTGGACCTGTTCCGCTGGCGCGAGGGTCACATCACCGCGTCTGTCGCGCAGCGCTTCAAGCGCGGCCTCGATGAGGGGTATGACCCGTTCGAGGTGTTCCGTGCGGTCCAGGACCACGCTGCCAACGCGGCTCGTGCGCACATCGACACGGTTCTGCTCGAGGCCTTCACATCGGCGATCGATGGATGCGAAGATGAGCCCGTGAAGGGGATGCTGAACCTCATCGGCGACCTGTACGCCCTGCACAATGTCGAGTCCGACCGTGCGTTCTTCCAGGAGCACGGACGGCTCGCCTCGCCCCGCTGCAAGGCGATCACTCGCGAGGTCAACCGCCTGTGCAACGAGGTCCGCGAACATGCGGCGGCGATCGTCGATGCGTTCGGGATACCCGACGCGGTGCTCGGCGCCCCCATCGGTGTCGTGGATCCGGCCGCCGCCAGCGCGGGCTGACGGTGGGCACCGAGATCGACGCCTCGAAGATCGCCGAGCTGCAAGCGGTGATGGGGGCGGAGTTCGAGGAGATCCTCGGCAGCCTGCTCGCCAGCATCGCCGACGGGCTGGCGCAGATCAGGCAGGCGATCTCCGCCGAAGACCTCGAGACGGCCTTCAAAGCGGCGCATCGCTGCCGCAATGACGCGCTGATGGTGCGTGCCGGACCGCTGCTGAAAGTGCTCGAGTCGCTCGAACAGGCGGCGCGCGACGGCGACCTGGATGGCGCAAGGACCGAGCTGGAGCGGGTGCAGGAGGTCTGGCCGCCCACGCGTGCCGCGCTCGAGAGCCTCCTCGATGGGGCTTCATAGAAGCCCCTCTGCCGCCGATAAACCGACTGTGCTCACGGATGACTGCGGGGCCCAGCAGGACGCGGGTCAGGTGCGGCGAAGAGACGGTCAGCATGTCGGAGGCCGCCGATGAATGAAGCCGTGCGTGCGCGAGCGCTGGTCGTCGACGATCACGAGCTGAACCTGAAGCTCCTGCAGCGCGTCCTCGAGCTCGAGGATCTCGAGGTCACCGCTGTCGGCACGATGGCGGCTGCCGAGCAAGCAATCGCGCGGCAGCTCCCGGATGTGATCATCCTCGACCTGCAGCTTCCCGACGGGGACGGCCGGGACCTCGCTCGCCGGCTCAAGGCAGATCCGCAGACGGCAGGCTGTGCGATCGTCGCCTGTACCGCCGGAGCGATGCGAGGCGACCGCGAGCGCGCGCTCGAGGCGGGCTGCGACGCCTACGTCTCAAAGCCGATAGACACACGGGGGTTCGCGGCGCTAGTTTCCTCATTTGCGACCGCACGAACGACGCGATGACTGACCTCGGCTCCCCCATATCCTACGAAGTGCTCGAGGCCGGGACGCCCGTGTTGAGCTCCGACGGCCAGGTCGTTGGCCATGTCGTTCACGTGCTGGCAGACGAGGCCGAGGACGTGTTCGACGGGGTCGTGATCCAGCTCGTCGACGACCGGCATCGCTTCGCGGATGCGGACGACGTCGCAACGATCCACGAGCGAGGCCTGACGCTCAAGCAGACCGCCGCGGAGTGCGAGTCGCTCCCCGAACCGAGCGCCAACCCGGCCGTGATCCGTGACGATCCTACCGTCGGGTCGGGATCGAAGATCGAGCGCAAGCTGCGCCGCGCGTGGGACTTGCTCAGCGGTAACTACTGACCAGCGTTCTCGCGCGCCTGGCGCACGAGCTTGCGCATCCCGCTCAGCCAGCGCTCGGGCTGCGCGCCCTTGAGCGCCAGGTATCTGGCGACGTTCTCGTGCGGCAGGATCAGGAAGCGCTCGTCTCGGATGCCCTGGACGACTACCTCGGCGACCTCGTCGGGCTCGGCCAGGCCCTCGGCCAGCAGCGGCTGAGACCCGACCGGGTCCTGCTCCACGGCCAGCTCCAGCATCGGCGTGCGGACGCCTTGCGGGCAAAGGCACGAGACCTTGATCCCCTTGTCGGCATAGTTGATCGCCAGCCACTCCGCGATCGACACCGCGGCGTGCTTGGTCGCGCTGTAGGCCAGCGCGGACACCTGCGTCAGCAGGCCGGCGGCTGAGGCAGTGCTCACCAGATAGCCCTCGCCGCGTTCCACCATGTCGGGAAGCACCGCGCGCGCCGCCCACACGTGGGCCATCGAGTTGACCTCCCACGTGTGCTGCCACTCGTCGTCGGGCGCCTCGGGACCGCCACCCGGACCCGGGACGCCGGCGTTTGAGAAGAACAGGTCGATCGGACCGTTCGCGTCCTTGGCCTCCCGGACGAGCGCCTGAATCTCGGGCTCCTTGCTGACGTCGGTCGGCACCGCGAGGCCGCCAATCTCGGTTGCGATCTTCTCGGCGTTCTCGGCGTTGACGTCGGCGACCACGACGGCGCGAGCCCCTTCGGCCGCGAACCGGCGAGCGATCGCCGCTCCGATCCCGCTTCCAGCACCGGTGATCACGACGTGACGGTCGGCTAGCTCCATGGCGGCGGCAGCCTACCACTCCGTCTCGGCCTAGTCGAACTTGAAGCCAGATTCAAGTCGTGGTACGGTTGGCGGCCGGTGGCCGAGCTTCCGTCCAAGACCGGCAGAGCGCCTGTCAGCGCCCGGGGGACGCGGACTAGGGAGGCGCTGGTGCATGCGGCGCGGCAGGTATTCGAACGCGACGGGTACCTCGACGCGAGGATCACCGACATCACGGCCGAAGCAGGTGTGGCGGCAGGCTCGTTCTACACCTACTTCACCGGTAAGGAGGCCGTGTTCGAGGCGGTGATGGATGCGGTCAACGAGGCGATGCTGCACCCGCGGTTGCGTGAGCTTGCGGACCGCGACGATCCGGTCGCCGTGATCGAGGCCGCCAACCGCGCATACCTACTCGTCTATCGCCGCAACGCCCAGCTGATGGGCCTGATGGAGCAGGTGGCCCAGATCGACGAAGAGTTCCGCAAGCTGCGCGTGCAGCGGGCACGCGCCTTCGTCGAGCGCAACGCGCGCGCGATCTCCCGTCTGCAGGAACGCGGCCTCGCTGACCGCGAGCTAGATCCCAGCCTCGCGGCGCACGCGATGAGCGCGATGGTCAGCCGCATGGCCTACGTCAGATACGTCCAGGGATTCGGCAGCGCCTCGCTGGAAGCGCTCGTGCAGACCCTGACCCGATTGTGGGCGAACGCCCTCGGAATACCCCGTTAAGGAGCTGAGCATGGACTTCGAGCTGACCGACCGCTGCAAGGACTTCCGCGAGCGCCTGCTCGCATTCATGGACGAGCACATCTATCCCGCCGAGCACGTCTACGACGAGCAGATCGCGGTGTCCGGCAACCCGCACTATCACCCGCCGGTGATGGAGGAGCTCAAGACGCGCGCCCACGAGCTTGGCCTGTGGAACCTGTTTCACCCCTACGAGCAGTACGGCCCAGGCCTCAAGAACGCCGAGTACGCCCCGCTCGCGGAGATCATGGGCCGCAGCCACATCGCCTCGGAGGCGTGCAATTGCGCCGCGCCGGACACCGGCAACATGGAGGTCCTGACGCTGTTCGGCACGCCGGAGCAGCAGGATCGCTGGCTGCGGCCGCTGCTCGACGGCGAGATCCGCTCCGCGTTCGCGATGACCGAGCCCGAGGTGGCCAGCTCGGATGCGACCAACATCCAGATGTCGATCGTGCGTGACGGCGATGAATACGTGCTCAACGGCCGCAAGTGGTGGACCTCGGGCGCGATGCGCGACCGATGCAAGATCCTGATCGCGATGGGCAAGACCGCGGTGGGCGGGACCGAATCCCCGGTGTATCGCCAGCAGTCGATGATCCTGGTGGAGCCCACCAACCAGGGCGTGACGATTGAGCGCAACCTCCGGGTGTTCGGCTACGACGATCCGGAGGGCCACGCGGTGGTCAATTTCGAGGACGCCCGCGTGCCCGCTTCGAACCTGATCGGAAATGAGGGCGACGGGTTCCTGATCTCGCAGGCCCGGCTCGGCCCGGGCCGGATCCACCACTGCATGCGCGCGATCGGCGCCGCGGAGCGTGCGCTCGAGCTGATGTGCCAGCGGGCCAATGCGCGCGTCACGTTCGGCAAGCCGGTCGCCACCCGCGGCCAGGTCCAGGACTGGATCGCCGAATCACGGATCGAGATCGAGATGACCCGCCTGCTCACGATGAAGGCGGCCTGGATGATGGACACGGTCGGCAACAAGCACGCGCGCACCGAGATCGCCGCGATCAAGGTCGCAGCCCCCAACGTGGCGCTGAAGGTGATCGACCGCGCGATCCAGGTCCACGGCGGCGGCGGCGTCAGCGACGATTTTCCGCTGGCGATGATGTACGCCCACCTGCGCACCCTGCGCCTCGCTGACGGCCCAGACGAGATCCACAAGCGCACGATCGCCCGCCACGAACTGCGCAAGCACGCCGAAGAGGGGGCGCCGGCACCGGTTTGACCGGCAAGTGCGCCGGTGCAGGTCGGTCGCGCTCCACCAGCAGCCACATTGCTCAAAGACCAGCCGTCCGCGCGGCGTTCTTGAGCAGTGTGGTCGCTGAGACGAGCACATCGCGCGAAAACGCCGCGGGAGGCAGCCGCTTTTCAGCAATGTGGTGGTCCGGCCCCCGCTGAAACCGCCGCCAACGCGCAAGTCGGCGGGTTTCTACGGAGATGGCGGTTCCTGCGCAGCCGATTTCAGTGTTGATGAACGCTTCTCCCATCGGGGCCGCCTCGGGCCGCGGCGGCTCTCGCGGGCGGAGTCGCGGCTGGGTGGTGGTCGCCTGTTCGATTGTCGTCGCAGGATTGGTCATGTCGCTGGTTGGAGCCCTGTTGTGGAGCGCGAGCGAGCGCCGCAGCCGGCGCGACGAATTCGAGTCGACCTCCGCCAACGTGACGGCGACGCTCGGCACGCTGCTTCGGCGGGACACGGACTTCGTGGCGACGCTGCGCGGCGTGCTCACGATGCACCCGCGGATGACCCCGACGCTATACAGCACCTGGTACTCGACGCTGCAGGGCAGCACCCGCCAGCCAGGCGGGATCGGCAGCGCGGTCCTCTCCCCGATCCCAGCGTCGCAGCTGTCCTCGTTCGAGCGCAGCCGGAACGCCGACCCGGAGTTCCGCCGTCTGATCGGGCCGTGGCTGAAGCGGATCCCCGCGGCCGCAAGTCCAGCTATTGCTTGCTGTCGGCCGGCGGGCGCCTGATCCCGTTCAACAGCTTCATCGGGCCGCTGGTGCAGGAGGACTGGTGCTCGCCCACCTCGATGCTCGGCCGGAGCCAGACGCCGATACTGCAAAGCGCCACCGACACGGGCGAGTTCCTGGCGATGCCCGTCGACATCTCCTCGCTGCACACGATGATCCTCGAGGCAGCGTTCTACCGCCAGGGAGCGCCGCTACACACGGTTGCCGAACGCCGGCGTGCGGTCGCGGGCTGGATCCTCACATCGTTTGACATCGCGGCAGTCGTCAGGGGCGCGATCGGCCAGAACGGGGGCCTCCGGGTCGATCTGTACCACAACAACCCGTATCAGCCGCAGACGTTCATCGCCTCAGCCGGGTCGGTGGCGAACCGCGGGAGACTGACGCGCACCGCGAACGTCCCGATGTACGGCGTGTGGACGATCAAGGTCAGAGGCACGCCGTCCGTTCAGGCGGTCAGCCCCACCGTGCAGGGCGTACTCGTGTTTGCCTTCGGCGCGATGGTGACGGCGCTGCTGTTCCTGCTGATCCTCGTCCTCGCCCGCTCCCGCGACAAGGCGCTCGAGCTGGTCGCGGAGAAGACCGGCCAGCTCCGCCACCAGGCGCTCCACGACTCTCTGACCGGGCTCCCAAACCGCGTCCTGGCGCTCGATCGCGCCGAGCTGATCCTTGCCCGTGCGCGCCGCCTGCAATCGCCCGCGGCAGCGCTGTACCTCGACATCGACGCCTTCAAGCAGGTCAATGACAGCTTTGGGCACGCCGCGGGCGACCGGGTGCTCGAGCTCGTCGCCGACCGGCTGCGCACCGTCGTGCGCGAGAGCGACACCGCAGCGCGCCTCTCGGGCGACGAGTTCGTCGTGCTGCTCGACCCATCGCCGCTTGCGTCGACCCCTCAGCGGGTCGCCGAGCGGCTGCTCGAGGCGATGCGCAAGCCCTACGACCTCAACGGGACGGTCGGACGGCAGCTGACGCTGACCGCGAGCATCGGCATCGCCCATGGGATGGACGACACCGCCGAGCGACTGCTCGCGAACGCCGACGTGGCGCTGTACGTCGCGAAGACGTCCGGCAGAGACCGCTACGTGACGTTCGAATCGGGCATGCTGGCGGCGGCGCACGACCGGCTGACGCTCGAGATGGATCTGGCCGACGCGCTCGCGAGCGAGCAGTTGTTCCTGCTCTACCAGCCGACGATCGCGCTCGACTCCGAGCGCGTGACAGGCGTGGAGGCGCTGCTGCGCTGGCGCCACCCGGAGCGCGGCATCGTGATGCCCGACGTCTTCATCCCGCTCGCCGAAGCCAGCGGCCTGATCGTTCCGATCGGGCGATGGGTGCTCGAGCAGGCCTGCAGCCAGGCGGTTGCCTGGCGCGAGCTGGGCCACGAGCTGCGCATCTCCGTGAACGTCTCTGGCCGGCAGCTGGAACGCGACGAAGACCTCGTCGGGCACGTCCGCGCAGCACTGGAGCGCAGTGGTCTGCCGCCGGCATCGCTGACCCTCGAGATCACCGAGACCGTCCTCGCGCACGACCCGGTTGCGGCCGCTCAGCGGCTCCTTAAGCTCAAGCACCTCGGCGTGAGGATCGCGATCGACGACTTCGGCACCGGCTACAGCTCGCTTGCCTACCTGCGCGAGTTCCCGGTCGACGCGCTGAAGATCGACCGCTCGTTCGTCCGCACGATGAGCGGCTCGGCGCAGTCCGCGGCGCTGATTCGGACGCTGGTACGTCTCGGCAAGGCGCTTCAGCTGGAGACATTCGCCGAGGGCATCGAGAGCCGCTCGCAGCTGCAGACGCTGCGCCGGCACCACTGCGACGAGGGTCAGGGCTTCCTGTTCGCGCGGCCGCTGACGCCTCGGGCGCTTGAGGACTACCTTGCCTCGCCGGAAGTGCAGGCGGCGGCGAGCTAACGCTTCTTCGCGTCTATCGCGCGCTCCAGCTGGCGCTTGTTCATCCGCGAGCGACCTTCGATGCCCAGCTGGCGCGCCTCGTTGTAGAGCTGGTCGCGAGTCCTGCCTCGCGCCGTGTTCTTGTTGCCTGATCGCAGCCCACCGCGCCGGCTTGACGACATGTCTTGCGTCGATGTGCGCGAGCGCTGGCGCGATTCGCCCGCCCGCGCGCGCTCCTTCTGCACGGTTCGCGCGGCGATCTCCACTGCACGGCCTTCGTCGGTGCCCCGCTCCAGTTGGCTCTCTTTGATGTGCTCGTACTGCCGGGCTCGTTTGGTGCCCTTTTGGATTCCGCGTGGTGGCATGGTTATCGCCTACCCGTTTACGTCGGCCCAAATCGGCGGGTCACGCCGCGGGATCGGGGTGCCGTTGACGATCGATGTGGTCGTCTGACCGTAGACCAGAAACCGATCGAGCAGGGAGCTCAGCTCGTCAATCGTGTGCAGCAGCACGACGAGGTAGAAGCAGTCCTCGCCGGTGATCCGGTGGCATTCGACCACCTGCGGAAGCTCTGTCGCGAGCTCTGGGATCCGCGACAGCATCCCGGCGACCGGCTTGATGCGCACGATCGCGGTGAGCTGGTAGCCGAGCGCGCGTGGATCGACCTCCGCGCGGTATCCCGTGATCACTCCCGCCCGCTCGAGCCGCCCCACCCGCTCGGCGACCGCCGGAGAGGAGAGCGCGACGCGCCGCCCCAGCTCCGCCAGCGAGATTCGGCCGTCCGCGAGAAGCTCGCCGATGATCTTACGGTCAACGTCGTCTATCTGCGGAAGATCATTTGCTGAAACCGTCGAAAGTCCGTTCTTCATATCAAGATCAGAGCATAATGCCTTCGATTACCCATGTGAAGATCCGCGTCACGCGGGAACAATGTCGAGCATCACTCGCAGGCTCCCACCCCACACGTACTTCGTCGGCAGCGCGATCTTCCACTACCTCGGCCCCTCGTTCGCCGTGCTGCTGTTCGCGCGGGTCGACGTGCTCGGGGTCGCTTGGCTGCGGATCGCCTCTGCCGCCGTGATCTTCGCGGTCTGGCGCCGTCCGTGGCGGATGCTCCGCGACCCGCTGATCATCGCGCTCGGGACCGTGCTCGCGCTGATGAACGTGTGCTTCTACGAGGCGATCGATCGCCTGCCCCTTGCGACGGTGGCAGCGATCGAGTTCGTCGGCCCGATCGTCCTCGCACTGATCGGCGCGCGGGTCGCACGCAACTTCGCGGCGGTCGCGGCGGCCGCGGCCGGCGTGTACCTCCTCACGCACGTGCAGTTCGCTGGGCAGCCGCTCGGCGTCGCGTTCGCTCTCGCGAACGCCGCCCTGTTCACCGCCTACATCGTGCTCGCCCATCGCGTTTCCCGGCGCTCGGAGATCGACGGGCTCGCCGGGTCGATGCTGGTCGCGCTTGTGGTCGTGACGCCGATCGGCATCGGCGCTGCGGCGCCGGCCTTCGCGCACCTTGGCGCGCTCGCGGCGGGCATCGGCGTCGGCGTCTCCTCGTCGGTGATCCCATACGTGTTCGACCAGTTGGCGATGGCCCGCCTACCGCGCGCGACCTACGCACTGTTCGTCGCGCTGCTGCCCGCGACCGCGACGGTGATCGGCGTGATCGTCCTGCACCAGCTGCCGTCGCTGGTCGAGCTGCTGGGCATCGCGTTGGTGATGATCGGTGTGGCACTCCATCGGTCCGAGAATGAAGATGTCGGCACATGTGCCGACATCCCGGCGCCGCATGCGGCGCCGGCAGCTGCCCGCATGCGGGCAGCTGAACCCCCTAGGTACGCTGCGCGTACCTCTTAGGTATGCTGCGCGCACGTTGCGCGAATCGCTCGTCGCCAGCCACCCCGAGCTCGAGCCGCTGCTGAGCGAGCGGCCGCAGCGCGCCAAGCTGCTCGACGCGATGATCCGGGTCGTCGCCGAGAAGGGATACGAGGCGGCGACGGTCGCCGACGCGGTACGGGTGGCGCGCGTCTCGCGCGGCACGTTCTACGAGCTGTTCGACTCCAAGGAAGCGTGTCTGGCCGCCGCCTACCGGCTCGGCTCCGACGTGCTCGAAGCCCGCGTTCAGGAGGCGGTGAGCGACGCGGCCGATTGGGAGCAGGAACTGCGGCTCGGACTGCGCGTGTACCTGCGCACGCTCGAGGAGGAGCCGCTGTTCGCGCGTGTGTACCTGCTCGAATGGCCCGGTCGCGGTGCGGAGCGGGAGGCGGGGGTCCGCCGCTTCGCGCGTCGCTACGGAAAGACTTTCGCCCGGTCGGGGCGGCCCGTGCCCCCCGACGACGCTCTCTACGTGCTCGCCGCCGGCGTGCACGAGCTCGCGTGCGCGTACGTGCGCGCGGGCAAACCGACAACCGACCTCGAAGATGTGCTGGTGGCCTGCGCGGTGCGGCTCGCCGGCAAGGAGGGACCATGGACCTGACGTTCACCGAGCGGGAGACCACATTCCGCGACGAGCTCCGCACCTGGCTGGCGGACAACAACCCCGGCGAGATGCCCGAGGGAGAGGACGCCTCCTACGCGTGGCGACGCGACTTCCAGCGTCGGCTGGCGGGCGGCGGCTGGGCTGCCGTGCACTGGCCGGTCGAGTACGGCGGGCGTGGCGCGAGCCTGACCGAGTCCGCGATCTTCTTCGAGGAGCTCGGCCGCTCCGGCGTGCCGTTGCCGGCGAACGTGCTCGGGCTGCTGCTGGCGGGGCCGACGATCATGATCTGGGGCACGCCCGAGCAGAAGGAGCGCTATCTGACGCCGATCCTGACCGCCGAGGAGATCTGGTGTCAGGGCTTCAGCGAGCCCGAGGCCGGATCGGATCTGGCGTCGCTGAAGACGCGGGCGGTGAAGGATGGCAATGACTGGGTGGTCACCGGACAGAAGGTGTGGACCAGCGGCGCCCAATACTCGAAGTGGTGCATGCTGGTCGCGCGCACCGATACCGAGGCGCCCAAGCACAAGGGCCTGACGTACTTCCTGATGGACATGGAGCAGGACGCCGTACAGGTCCGGCCGCTGCGCCAGATCACCGGCGAGGCGGAGTTCAACGAGCTGTTCATCGAGGAGGCACGGATCCCGGGCGACAACGTGCTCGGCGGCGTCGGCAACGGCTGGAAGGTCGCGCTGACCACGCTGATGAACGAGCGCGCCGGCCTGGGGTTCTTCCTGCAGGTGCGGTTGCGGCAGGTCCTCGACCAGGTGTTCGCGGAGGCCGCGGGCCGCGGCCTGCTCGACGATCCAGTCGTCGCCGACCGCCTCGGCGAGCTGCACTTGAAGGCCGAGATCCTGCGGTTGACCGCCTACCGGGGCCTTTCGACGATCGAGAAATACGGCCAGCCCGGGCCAGAGGGCTCGCTCACGAAGTGGATGTGGTCCGAGACCAACCAGCAGCTCACGCAGTTCGCCGCGGACCTGCTCGGACCCTCGGCCCTGACCGCGGGCAACAGCTGGTCATACGAGCTGCTGCGCGCCCGCGGAAACTCGATCGAGGGCGGCACCACCGAGATCCTCAAGAACATCGTCGCCGAGCGGGTGCTCGGCCTGCCGAAGGCACGCTAGGAGGCTTGCAGTCATGGATTTCGATCTGAACGAAGACCAGAAGGAGATCAAGCGGGTCGCGCGCGAGCTGCTCTCGGCTCGCTCCCCCTGGGGCGCGGTGCGCCAAGCGGCCGAAGGCGGCGAGTACAACGCGGCGCTGTGGGCCGAGCTCGTGGAGCTCGGCTGGCCGGGGATCGCGGTCTCCGAAGAGCATGGCGGGCAGGGCCTCGGCGCGGTCGCGCTCGCCGTCCTGCTGGAAGAGCTCGGCTACGCGTGCGCGGCGACGCCGCTGCTCTCGACGGCGACCGCGGCGTCCGTGATCGACACGAGCGGGAGCGCCGAGGCGCGCGGGCGCTGGCTGGGCGCACTGGCGTCCGGCGAGGCGACAGCCGGCATCGGCACGCGCGAGCTGGCGGCCGATGCGGCCGACGCCGCGGTGATCGTGCTGCTCGACGGCGATGATGCCGTGCTGGTCGCGCGGTCGGATGCCTCGGTCGAGGCGATTGATGCGATCGACTCGACGCGCCGGTATGCGAAAGTCGCCGGGGACGGAGAGCCGCTCGCGGCCGGCGCCGCCGAGCGCGTGCGCGCGGCGATCGCGGCAGAGGTCGTCGGCGTTTGCCAGCGCGCGCTCGACATGACGCTCGAGTACGTCAAGGATCGCAAGCAGTTCGGGGTCGCGGTCGGATCCTTCCAGGCGGTCTCGCACCGCTGCGCACAGATGCTGCTGGCGACTGAAAGCGTCCGCTCCGCGGCGTACTTCGCGGCGTGGGCCGCCGACGCCGATCCGGAGCGGCTGCCAGAGGCGGCGGCGCTCGCGGCGGCTGCGGCGGCCGACGGCGGACGCGAGACGACCGCCAGCGCGATCCAGGCCCACGGCGGCATCGGCTTCACCTGGGAGGCCGACGTGCACTGGCTGTACAAACGGGCGCAGCTCGATGCGGCGTTGCTCGGCGGGGCGCGGCGGCATCGGGCGGCGCTGGCGCGGCTCGGCGCAGCGCGCGCCGCTGGCGCGGTCACAGCCTGAGCGCAG
The DNA here is from genome assembly GCA_963796525.1 of uncultured Solirubrobacterales bacterium. Lineage (GTDB taxonomy): Bacteria > Actinomycetota > Thermoleophilia > Solirubrobacterales > Solirubrobacteraceae > Palsa-465. Next base: position 65,556 of record CAWCMD010000018.1, on the reverse strand, counting down.
CGCGGGCCGGCGCGGTCACGGCCTGAGGAATGGGCGCGATGGCGATTGTCTGGCTATAGGGCAGACAATCGCCATCACGCTTCCGCGGAGCGCCCCGCCAGCCAGATCGCCGCTTGCGGGGCGGCAGCGATCTGGGCGCCGATCAGCCGCAGCAGCTGATAGCCGAAGCCGCCGACACCCTCGTACGGGTGCGTGCCCTGGTGGAAGCGACGCAGGTCCACCAGGCCCGCCGCGCGGAGGTCCGAGCGCAGACCGCGGACCGTGAACCCGTGCTCATGCCAGCCGGTGTCGCGCGCGTGGCCGCGTGCCCGCGGCGAGAAGCGGTGAAGCCAGGTCGTCTCGCCGACCAGCAGCCACCCGCCCGGCTTCAGGTGCGCGGCGACCCGCGCCAGCGCCTCGCGGTGCCGGGCGCTGTGGTGAAGCGCGTCGTAGATCAAAACGAACTCGAACCGCTCGCGGAGCTCGAGCTCCTCCATGTCGGCGACGTGCGTCGCGACGTGAAGGCCCCAGCGCGCGGCGCGCTCGGCGGTCAGCTCCACGTTCGCCGGCACGAGGTCGACGGCGGTGACGTCGTACCTGGACTGCGCGAGCATCAGTGAAGTCCAGCCTGACCCGCAGCCGACGTCGAGGACCGCGGCACCGCTCGGGACCTTCAGGCGCTGCACGATGTCGGCGATCGTCGCCCAGCGCACCCAGTGATACGGCTCCCAGCCGAAGGGCTTGGTCGACTCAGCGGCGATGAACTCCGCGGTGCGCGAATCGATCTCGGCCCGCTTGTGCGATTCGGAATAGGACATCAGGGCCGTGCGAATGCGGACCGGGCGGCCTCGACCGCCGGCTGAGCGTCGCACCCGTGCAGGTGATCGTTGACGAGACCCATCGCCTGCATGAACGCGTACACGGTCGTCGGACCTACGAACCGCCAGCCGCGGCGCTTCAGATCGCTGGCGAGTGCCTTTGACTCAGACGTCTGCGCGAGCTGTGCGAGCGCCGCGCGGTCCAGGGTGCCCGTCCTGCGCTCGGGCTCGAAGCGCCACACGTACGTGGCCAGCGAGCCCTCCTGGTCGATCAGCTCGACCGCTCGGCGTGCGTTGTTGATGACCGCCTCGATCTTGCCCCGATGACGGATGATCGAGGCGTCGTCGAGCAGGCGCGCGACGTCGCGCTCGCCGAACCGCGCCACCTTCGTGAAGTCGAAGCCCGCAAATGCGCGGCGGAACGCCTCGCGCTTGCGCAGGATCGTCAGCCACGACAGCCCGGCCTGGAAGCCCTCGAGGCTGAGCTTCTCGAACAGGCGACGGTCATCGGCGACCGGGAACCCCCACTCGCTGTCGTGATACGGCCGGTACTCCGGGGCCGAGTCGCCCCACCAGCATCGGCTCACCCCGTCCTGGCCGCGGACCACGCCCTCAGACGGCATCGCTCGCGGGTACCGTCGCGGTCCCCAGCACGTGCGGATTCGTGATGCCCCACGACGGCCCGAGGTCGAAGCTCGAGACCTCCCCCACCGCGAACCCAGCCCGCTCGATCGCCTGCACGGTGCTGCGCGAGCAATGGCAGCCGCCACCGACAAGCGGCCAGACCCCGGAGCGATCCGCGATCGCCTGCGCGCGGGCCTTTCGCGGCTCATCTGAGCGCACGTGCTCCATGAAGCACAGCGTCCCCGAGGGCCTGAGCACCCGGCGCAACTCCGCGAGCGCGCGCGGTTGGTCGGAAATCGTGCACAGCACGAGGCTCATGACGCCCGCGTCGAAGCTGGCGTCCTCGAACGGGAGCTCCTCCGCGACCGCGTCGAGCACTCGCACGCCGACCGGAGCGCTGCGCGCGGCCTCGAATGCCCTGGCGCGCAGATATGGCTCGGGCTCGATCGCGACCACCTCCTCGACCTCCCGCGGGTAGTGGCGGAAATTCATCCCGTTGCCGGCGCCGACCTCGAGGACGCGTCCGGTGAGTCCGCTCAGCAGCCGGTCGCGGTGCCCGCCGACCTCGCGCTCCATCGCCTGGCTAAGGCGGGTGAAGAAGCGCGCGAACAGCGGATGGCGGACGTGTGTGACACTCACGCCCGCCCAATGGTGGCAGGCGCCGGCCTATGCGGCCATCTTCGCGGCGAAGCGGTCGTAGTTGATCCGCATCATGTCGATCACGTCATCGACGTCGGACTGGCTGGCGATGCGCCGAGCGGCCGGTCCCTGGCGTCCAGGAAACACGGGGTGATCGCTGATCCGCCCGGCGGCCCGCAACTGCGCCCAGACGTCCTTCGGGAAGAAGAAGTGCGCGGCGTGGTCGCCGTGGAGATGTCCGATCTCGCGGCGGCCCACTTTGAAAGCGAACTCGCCGCGACGGCCGAGGCCGGCCTCCACGCCCGGCCACGAGGTGACCGCTTCGGTGATCTGCTGGCTTGGGTTCCTTGAATCGCTCATGGTCCGGATGGTCGGCGAGTACGTGCCTGTTTTCTATTGGCAATTGGTCCTAGGGCCTCGCCGGGTAGGGTGCATTCGGTGCGACGGTCGCTCCGGCTTACGTGCTGTGTGCTTGCGGTGGCTGCCGGAGCTCCGGGCCTCGCATCTGCCCAGCTGACCACGTTCGGCTACGGCAACGCTAGGCTCGGCTCGGCTCCGGCCGGTGGCGGGATCCCCGCGGCCTCCGCCGCGCGGCTGCGGCCGGCATGGCGCGCGCAGCTGCCTGGGGCGATTCTCGGCCAGCCGCTGGTTGTTCAAGGGGTTCGGATCGGCCGCGCGGCTCGCGATCTCGTGGTGGTGGGTACAGGCCGTGGCGTGGTCGCGGCACTTGACGCGGCCAGTGGAGCGGTCGTATGGCGCCACCAGGTGGGGAAGCGCCGGATCATGCCGGACTGTGACGCCAGCCCGGACGGCTGGTTCGGAGTCACCGGCACGATGGCGATCGATCCCCGTTGGGGGACGGTGTACGCGGCCGATGCGCGCGGCATGGCGTGGGCGCTCTCGCTTGCGAGCGGCCGTCCACTGCCCGGCTGGCCGGTTCGCCTCACGAGCGGACGCGATGACTTCGAATGGGGTGCGCTCACGCTGTCCCGCGGCCGGCTGTATGTCCCGGTCGCGTCGCTCTGCGACGCAGGCCACTACGAAGGCGGAATTGTGGCGATCGATATTCGCCATCCTCGACGCGAGCGCCGTTGGCGCACGGAGACGGGCACATCGGCGTATGCCGGGGGCATCTGGGGTTGGGGCGGGGTCTCGACCGATGCCGCCGGCACCGTGTACGCTGCGACCGGCAACTCGCTGGGCACCTCCAACGAGGCGACGGGCTTCGCCGAGAGCGTCGTCAAGCTGAGCCCGACGCTCGCGGTTGAGCAGGCCAACGACCCGTTGAGCCCGCCGTTCAAGATCGGCGACCGGGACTTCGGGACGACGCCGGTTCTGCTCGATCAGCCGGGCTGTCCGCCACAGCTCGTGGCGATCAACAAGGACGGAGAGCTGTTCCTCTACAACCGTGCTCGGATCGCCTCGGGCCCGGTCCAGCGAATCGCCGTCGCGGGCGACTCTCCCGGGATGACCTTGCGCATCGCGACGAGGTCGCGCTTCAGCGCGAAGATCCGTTGAAGCTGCTCGTCGCTCGGCTGAGCGATGATCCCGTCCTCCAGCTCATCGATCTCGTCATCCATCGTCGAGAGCGGGGGAAAGAACGTGTCGGTCAGCGCGTCCAGGACTCGGTAGAAGACGAACTGCTCGCTGTGGATCACGCGGCCGTCCATCTTCGTGCGCTGCTCGTCGAGTACCGGAAGCGGCACGCGGTGCACGGTGACCAGGAACTTGCCCGACAGAAACATGTGCACCTCGCACAGTGGGTCCTCGCGGCGCGCATGCTCTTCGCGCATTCCGTAGAACACCATGAACGCATAGCTGTCGTAGTCGTCGAGCTTTGGGCGCTGTCCGAACTGGAGCGTGTCCTCGATCGCCAGCGGGTGGAACTCGAGCAAGTCGCCCAGGCGGCGGACATCCTCGGCGCTGGGGTTATCGAGGTCGAGCCAGAAGAACTGGTCGTGCTCGATGTGCGCGCGGATCCTCGCCACGTCGACGTTCGTCAAGCAGGGGATTCGGAGCTTGATGCCGCGGACCAGATCCGGCGTCTCCAAGAGTTCAGCCTTATGCGTCGCCATGGCGCTCCTTTCGTCGTCCCCCACACATCACGGCATGTTGACATCAGCCGAACCGGAAACGTCCGCGAGTCCCGAGTGCGGGCTTCTACGGAGAAACGCGGCGGTCAGGCTCGGATGCCTCAGCCCGGTGACGGGATTAGCGTGCGAGATCGTGTCGAGCCTCTTCCCGTTCGTGTGGTTGCTGCTGATCCTGCCGTTCATCTCCTCGGCGGTGATCGCGAATTTCCCGCCGTTGAGAGAGCTGAGCGCCACCCACAATCAGCTGATGTTCGTCGTCGGCCTGACCGGGCTCGCGGCATTCATCGCGGGCTTGGTTGGCCTGGTGCCGTCTTCGTGGGCGCTCGTGGCCGTCATGGTCGGCGGCGCGCTCGGCGGGTTCTCGTTCTTCCTGCAGCACGGCGACGGCGGGGAAGGCCCGGACGATGGCCGCTGGGGCCGGTGGGACCCGCCGCCGAACATCGATCCGCCTGGACCCGACAATGACGGCATCGATTGGGACCTGTTCGACCGTCTGCGCGCGCGCTGGGAGTCGTACCCCACCGCCCGCCGGTAGTCCGCCTGGCCCGGGTCAGCCGGCGGCTGACGTGAGCACGACGTGGCGCCGGAACACACGGCGCACTCCAGAGGCGCTCGTCACCAGGATCTCGATCGTCAGCGATAGCTGCTGGTGATGAGCGAGATACGTCCGGTACTTGGCCGGTAGCCGAAGCTTGAACCGATGCTTCCCGGCCGCGACGTTCAGATGAACGGCACCGGCGATCGCTCGGCCGTGCGTCGCCCGCCGGCCGAACAGCGAGATGCCAAGGCGGCGCGCCCTGCGTGCGAGCGCGACCGAGCCCCTGACAACGTCACCGCGCTGGCGCCGCGCTGCCCTGATCGACGTGACCAGGGGCGTCGCAGGTGGCGGGGAGGTGCCGTGGGAGCCACCGGTCGACCCGCCACCGGACCCGCCCGAGCCACCCGACCCGCCGGAGCCGCCGGACCGGCCGCTCTGCGTGTACAGCACCGTGTACGCCGGACTCCCCACTGCCTCGTCACCGTTGCTCTCCGTCAGCAGGAAGTAAGTCCCCGGCTCCGAGAACGTCCAGCTGAACGTCTCGGTGTCCCGGTACGTCGCGATCGTTCCCGCCGCGCTGTTGTCGCCGCCGACCTGATGGTTGGTCGTGTCCATCAGCGTCGCGTACACCGGGCAATCTGCCTGGTCCGGGTCGTTGCACGGCTGGGTGGTGTTCGCGACGGTGAACGTCACGGTCTCCCCCGCGCTGGCGACATTGAACTGGAGGTAGTCGACGTCGTCGTAATTCGTGTTGTCGAACGCGCCCGAGTAGGTCACGTTCGGCTGGATCGGGCGGGCCTGCTGGATCGTCTCGTCGGGACCGCCGGCGGTGGGCCCGGTGAGCTCCGCTGCGGCGGGAGCCGCCACGTTCCCCGCGGTAACGATGACGGCTGCAACCGCCGCGAGCGGACCTGCAGCTGATCGGATCTGGCTTCGCACGTCTACGGCGTAGACGCTCAGCTCGGCCGAAAGTCAGGCGCTACTCGGCCTTGAACTCCGTGCCGACGATCCGCTGATCGCTCTCCTCGGTGACCGCCAGGTGGAGCGCTCCGGGGACGACGATCTCCGGGTCGAGCAGCGGCCCCGCAAGCGGGGCGTCCTCGGGGATCATGCCGGTGGCGGTAGCGCCGCCCGGCAGGAGCATGTTGATCACCACGCCGGTGCCCTCGAGCTCGGCGGCCCAGACGTGCGTCATCGCCTCGAGCGCCGCCTTCGACGGGCCGTAGGGCGAGAATCCGCGGCGCGTCATCGTCCCATGGTTGATCGTGACGTTGATGATGCTGCCGCGCCGCGCGCTCACCATGTGCGTAACCACGGCACGGGACATCAGGAACACGCCGACGATGTTGGTCTCGACCACGAGCCGCCAGGCGTCCGCGTCGGCCTCCCAGAAGGGGCGCGGTTCCACGGTGAAGCGCGGGTTGACGAACTTCATGCCCCGGGCAGCGTTGTTGACGAGCAGATCAATGCGGCCGCTGGGCTCGAGCGCCGCCGCCATGAGCCGCTCGACGTCCGCCTCGCTCGTCACGTCCGCCTGCAAGGCGTGAACGCTGCCCGCGAGTGCCGCGCTTTCCGACGCGACCAGCTCTGCCTCCTCGAGATTGCGCGCGGCGCTGATGAACACGTCGGCCCCGGCCTGCGCGTAGGCAAGCGCGATCGCCCGGCCGATGCCGCGGCCGCCGCCGGTCACGATCGCCACCCTGCCAGCCAAGTCGACGCTCATCGCTGCCGAGATTACCCGCCGGCGTGGGAGATAAGGGTCGATATACAGCCCTTATCTCCCACGCCATCAGCGCTGGCTTCGTCACTTTTCCGGTGCGAAGTGGAGGCCCGGCGTTTGCGAACAGACGCCGTGCGGTAGCCTCGACGGGCGTCATGGATCCGACGGATGACGCAGCAAACGGGGAGGGGCGCGGGACCGACGGCGCGCCCGAAGACGTGCTGGTCGCGCCCGCCGCGATTCTCGAGGGCCTGCCCGACGCCGTCGTAGCCGCCAAGCGCGACGGCACGATCGTGTACGTCAACGCGCTCGCCGAGGAATTGTTCGGCTACCCGCGCGAGGAACTGCTCGGCAAGCCCGTGGACGTCCTGTGGCCCGAGCGGGTCCGTGAACGCTACATCCGCAACATGGAGCTGTACTTCGCCACCGACCACCCGCTGCGGTTCTCGAGCGAGGCCTGGGGGCTGCGGCGAGACGGCACGGAGTTCGTCGGCGAGATGAGCTGGGGGATCGCCGAGACATCGGCCGGGAGGCTGCTGCTGGCGATCGGGCGCGACGTCTCTGAGCGGCACGCCGCCGAGGTCCGGCTGCGTGCGGTTGCGGCAATGGGCGAGCGCGCGCTCGCGGGCGCTGACCCGGGCGATCTCGCGACCGAGGCAGTCGAGCTGGTGCGCAGCACGCTTCCGATCGCAGCCGCGGCGGTCCGGCTGGCCAGCGGCACGATCCTCGCGTCCGCGGGCGAGAAGTCCGATCAGGAGGTGCACCTGCAGGTCGGCGGCGACGACGAGCTTCTGATCTGGCCCGAGAAGGAGCTGATCGGCGAGGAGATGGATTTCGTGCGCGCCGTCGGCAATACCCTCGCGACGGCGCTTGCGCGGCTACGAGGCGAGGAGCGCGTGCGCCACGAGGCCGTGCATGACCCGCTGACCGGGCTCGCCAACCGCACGCTGTTGCACGACCGGCTCGAGCACGCTCTCGCCCGCTCTGAACGCGAGGGGTGCGGCACCGGCGTCCTCTTCATCGATCTCGACAACTTCAAACAGGTCAACGATCAGTACGGGCACGCAACCGGCGATGCGGTGCTCGCCGAGCTCGGCAAGCGCCTGCGCGGGGCCGTCCGCCCGGCGGATACCGTCGCTCGCGTGGGCGGCGATGAGTTCGTCGTCGTCTGCGAAGAGGTCGACGAGGACTCCGCGGTCGCACTGGGCGAGCGGCTTCTGCAGGCAATCAGCCTTCCGCTGACCGTCAACGGCGTCAACCATTGGCTGTCGGCCAGCATCGGCGTTGCGCTCGGGCACGGAGACCCTGAGACGCTCCTGGCCAATGCCGACACGGCCGTGTACCGGGCAAAAGCCACCCGGCGGGGCATGGTGGTGTTGTTCAGAACGCCGTGACCCGCCGCGCGACCGCCAGCGGGTCCTGGAACAGGAACGCGTGCCCCGCATCGCGGTAGCGCACGAGCCTCGAGCGCACGATCCTCGAATGCAGGATCAGCGCGTTGCGCGGCGGCACGATCACATCGTCGAGCCCAGCCATGATCAGCGTCCGGACACGCAGCCTGGGCAGGCGCGCGTAGCTGCCGTGTCTCGCCGCCTCCCATCCGGGGCCGGCTGCCCGGAACTGCTGAACGATGATCTTGGTGGACGGTGTGAAGTAGCTGTTGGGGAAATGGAGCCGCGCCGCCTGCTGGCCGACGCGCGCCTCCCAGGCGAACGCGGCAGACATCCTGTCGCGCGGAAACAGCAGCGCCAGAAGCTTCTTCCCAGTGGCATGCTGAAGCTCCTTGATCACCTTCGGCGAGGGCTTGATCGCCTTGGCGCCACCGCCGTCCGTGGAGGCCAGAACGAGACGTGAGACCAGCGAGGGCCGACGAAGCGCAAGTTCCTGGGCGATATAGCCGCCCATCGACCACCCGAGCACCTCGGCGCGCCGCAGACGCAGCGCCTTGATCAGACCTGCCGTGTCGGATGCCATCTCGCCGATCGTCAGCCGGTTGTGCGGCGTATCGGTCGAGGTCGCCACACCGCGGTTGTCGAACAGCACGACACGATGGTGCTTGGCGAGCGCTCCGACCAGCCTTGGGTCCCATTCCGCCATCGTGAACGCGAAGCCGGGGATCATCACCAGTGGCGGACCGGAGCCCACGACTCGGTAGCCGATGCTGATGCCGTTGACGCGTGCGTGCTTGACGACGGAGTTGGACGCGGCCGCCGCTCCGGCCGGTGCGATCAGCAGTGACAGAAGGCTGACCGCAGCCAGGATTACTCGCTTCATGCGTTCTTGCGCTCCCTTGAGTGAGTCTGGACGGTGCCGCGCTCGCGGCGGTGGTCGCCGGCCAACGACCGCTCGTCACGGTAGCGAGAATCGGGTCCGGACGGGCCCTCAAGGCCCCACGGACGCCGAGCGCAGCGAGGCCCTTAGTACCCGGCCGCCACCGCCGCCAGCCGCTGCATCGATGAGCTGATGACCTCGCGCTGCGACTCGAGCCGGTGACCCTCGGCCTCCGGGATCTCCACGTCCACGGTGATCTGCGTCCCCTCGCCGGCAGGCGCCAGCCGCCACTCGAAGCGTAGGTCCGAGACCGAGCAGGACACGATGACCCGGTTCTGATCGCGGTGGCTTTCGAGCAGCTGCGCCATCGGGAAGTCGGGATATCCCTCGGGATACATCGTGTACTCCGCCTCCCCTTTCACCTCGACCGACCCGATCCCGGTCCACCAGTCCGGAAAGCGCGACGCGTCATACAGCAGCTTCCACACTTCCTCGGGCGCAGCCGGCGAGATCACGGTGTCATGGAACGACGGCATTGGCTCTCCTTCCTGAGACTGCCTGCAAATCTGCGCGCGCGCGCTCGAGCTCGTGCTCCGGCTCGATCAGGCCGACGACCGGACGCCCGAGATCGGCCAGCGCGGTAGTCACGCTCTCGGCTCGGACCGCGCGCCGCGCCAGCCGTTCCCAGCCGGCGATCGCCTCGTCGAGCCGCCGGTGCGCCTCCTCGAGATCCCCGCGCGCGAGCGCGATCAGGCCCTGCGCCCTTGCGAGCCGCGGCACCAGCGCATCCGGGAAGTCCCGCGGGCCGACGGGCTCGAGCACCGTCTCTCGAACCTGTTCGGCTGCTCGATCCGGCTCTCCGGAGCGCGCGAGCGCCTCCGCCAGCGCCAGCCGCGTCACCGGGCGGCTGATCGGCGCGTCCTCGACGAGGGACCCCGCAAGCAGCTCGCAAGCCAGCCCGTAATCCTCCTCCAGCAGGGCCACCATGCCGCGGTCGTGGCCGGCCATCGCGATCAGCTCCGGCTGCCCGAGCTGCTCGGCCAGCGCTCGCTCTGCCTCGCCCGCCTCGCGTGCCTGAGCGAACCGGGCGAGCCTCGACAGCACGAACGTCCGCGCACCCAGCAGATGGATCTCAACTCCCTGCAGCCCATGGCCGGCGATCGCGCCGGACCCGCGGTCGAGAAAGTCGAGCGCCCGCTCGTGCTCGCCGGCGGCGCAGGCTGCACCGGCCGCGTTTGCCCAGCATCCGTACGCGAGATCCGGGCAGCGGGCGCGTACTGCGGCCTCGCCCGCGGCGATCGACGGCCCGTAGGAGTCGGTGAATCGCCCGCGGCGCATCAGCGTGAGCGCGCGCGCATGGCCGATGTTGTAGATCTGCAGGTCGTCGGACGGCGGACCGGCGGCGCTCAGCTGCGCCAGCAGGCGTTCCGCCTCCTCGACGTCGCCGGCGACCGCCTCGGCCCAGGCCCACGCCGCGAGCGCCTCGCTGCGCTCCTCAGAGGCACGCTCCGCAAAGCGATCGAGCAGGTCGACCGCGTTCACCGCGCTCTGCAGCACGGCGCGTGGGATGCAGATCGGGCCGTGGTAGGCGCGCGCACGTCGCAACCAGGCATGCGCCCGCACAGTGCCCTCACAAAGGCTGAGCGCCTGCTCGAACGCCTCCTCAGCGCCCTCGCGCTGCCCGCGCCACGCCTCGATCTCGCCAAGTTCGAGCCACAGGTCGGCCCGGTCCGGCGCGATCGCCAGCGCCTCCCGGAGATACGCCGCGGCCTGCTGAAGTGCCGCGACGGCTCGCGCATCCGCTGCGGCGCGCGCGAGCTGCGGCACGGCCTCGGCATCCGCTCCCGCCATGCGCAGGTGGCGCGCGACCTCGGCCGACCGGGAGATCGAACCGGCTCGCTCACTCGCCAGCAGCGCATCGGCCCAGCTTCGATGAAGCCTGACGCGCCGGGGATCGGGGATCTCCTCGTAGACGGCGTCGCGCAGAAGCGCGTGGCGAAAGCCGATGACCCCGTCGGCAGCGCTCAGGACTCCGCTCTCGACGGCCCCCGTCGCCGCCGCCTCCACATCGGCGATCCCAAGGTGATCGAAATCCGAGACGGCCACCTGGCGTGCCGCGACCGCCGCGATCTCGACGAGCTCGCGTGCGTCGCCTCGCAGCGGCGCGAGCGTCGCGCGCACGAGGCCGCGCAGGCTCGGCGCGACCTCCTCGCGGCCGCGACCGAATGCGCGCGCGGTTTCGACCGCCAGCAGCGCATTGCCCTCCGCGCGCTCCACCACCCGCTGCACGTCCCGGTCGCTCAGGCCGGCCGCGGCGCGCGCCAGCGCTGCGATGCCGGCGGCGTTCAGCGCCCGGAGCTCGAGCTCGCAGGCGAGCAGCCCCCGCACGCGGAGCGCGTGCTCGAGCCGATCGGCGTCGGCCCTGCGAGGCAGCTCGCGCCGCGTGAGCACCATCATCACGCGCAGCGAGGCGAGCCGGCGCGCCGCGTACGCCGCCAACTCGAGACTCGGCCCGTCCGCAGTGTGCGCGTCCTCGAGCACGAGCAGCAACGGGGCTTCACGCGCAGCCCAGCCAAGCAGCGCCACGACCGCCTCGAACAGCCTCGCGCGCTGGAGGTCGGGGGCGACCGTGATCGCGGGTGAACCGCCGCGCGCGAAATGCGCAGGAAGCTCGGATGCGAGCACGGCGAGGTCTTCTGGCCACGCCGCCTCGGCCGGCGGCGCCGGCAGCGAGGGCAGCAGCTCCCGGATCAGCTCCGCCCACAGGCTGAGCGGCGCGCTGCCCCCCAAGTCGAGCGCCGCGCACGACGCTGACAACCCACCCGCCGCACTCGCGTTGCGCCGAAGCTCGGTCACGAGCCGGGTCTTGCCGATGCCCGGCTCCCCCCGGATCACGGCGGCCGCACCGGTTCCTGCAACCGCGGCGTCCCACGCCCGTGCGAGCTCGGCGAGCTCAGCGTCGCGACCGACGAGCGGCAGCAGGCCGGGCCCGGGCGAGGACACCGCTGCGCGAGGCGGCGCAGGCCCCGGCGAGGCGGCCCGGAGCGTCTCGATCAGCTCCCGGGTTTGGGCCGATGGCGCCACGCCGAGCTCCCGCGCCAGTCGCTCGCTGAGCGCGCGATAGACCCGGATCGAGCCGGCGCGGTCTCCCGCTTCGGCGAGCCGCAGCATCAACCGGCGGTGAGCCTCCTCATCGAACGGATCCTGCTCGACCTGCCGCCGTGTCAATTCGATCGCGCGCCGTCCGCCATCCGCCGCCGCGAGCTCCTCCAGCAGTTCGATCACCCGCTCGGTGTGGCGCTCGCGCGCTGACAGCGCCCACTCGGCCTCGAGCCCCTCGAGCAGTTCGCCCCTGCAGAGATCGAGCGCCGCCGCGGCGTCGCCTGCCCCGGCGAGCCGCTCGAACTCGCGCACGTCGATCCACACACCGTCCGTGTCCTGCAGCGAAACCCGATCGCGTTCGACCAGGAGCCGCTCGCCCAGCTGGCGCCGCAGCGCCCACAACGCACTACGCAGGCTCGCACGCGCGCTCTGGTCGAGCACGTCGGGCCAGAACTTGTTCGCAAGCTCCGCGCGCGACACCCCATCGCCCGCGAGCGCGACGTACGCGAACACTGCCCACGGGCGCTGCGCCGCCGGGGAATCGATCACGGTCCCGTCGAGCTCCACTTCGAGCGCCCCAAGCAGGCGTGCACGCAGCACGACGTCAAAGAGTACCCCCGCATCCGTTTGACGCCAGTTTGACGCTCCTCAGACGCGGTCGGTCGACCCTGTCCGCACATGGCCCGCACATCACCGACCAAGGAGGAAGCCATGAGCACCGCCACCACGTTTGATCTCGAGCGCTTCGCTCGCGCCGCCGAAGAGCGCGATGCGAGCACCCAGCTGTCGATGTACGCCGAGGACGCGACCGTCACGATCGCAGACAAGATCTCTCAGCCCGGCGCTCCTCGAACCTTGCGCGGACGCGACGAGATCAGGGTCTGGCTCGAGGACACGTACGGGCGCGACATGACCCACCTGGTCAACCACACGGTCAAGGACGAGAAGGGCGCCGCGTACACGCAGTCCTGCCGCTACCCCGACGGCACCAGCGTGCTGTGCGCGACGGTGATCGAACTCACGGACGACCTGATCACCGATCAGACCGTCGTGCAGGTCTGGGACGAGCGATAGGAGAACACGAGCATGTCGACAACAGCACAGACAATCGACGAAGCCAAGCTCGACGAGTTCATGGGCCGCTTCGTCGGCGACCTCGGCGCGGCGATGAGCGCGGCGCTGGTCGTGATCGGCGATCGCCTCGGCCTGTACCGGGCGATGGCCGACGGCGAGCCGGTGACCGCCGACGAGCTCGCACTGCAGACCGCAACCGACCCACGCTACGTACGCGAGTGGCTCTCCAACCAGGCCGCCGGCGGATACGTCAGCTACGACCCCGAGCGGGATGCGTTCTACCTCACTCCGGAGCAGTCGCTCGCGCTCGCCCAGGAGGACAGCCCGGCGTTCGTCCCCGGCGCGTTCCAGGTCGCGACCGCGCTGACGAAGGACGAGGAGAAGATCGGCGAGGCGTTCCGCGCGGGCAGCGGAGTCGGCTGGCACGAACACCACCACGACCTGTTCGCGGGCACGGAACGGTTCTTCCGCCCGGGCTACGCGGCGAACCTGCTGCCCTCGTGGATCCCGTCGCTCGACGGCGTGCAGGACAAGCTCGCCGCAGGCGCGCGGGTCGCGGACGTGGGCTGCGGGCACGGCGCCTCGACGATCCTGATGGCGCAGGCGTTTCCGCGCTCGACGTTCGTCGGCTTCGATTACCACCCGGCGTCGATCGACCATGCCCGCAAGGCGGCGGCCGAGGCGGGGGTGGACGGCCGCGTGAGCTTCGAGGTCGCGACCGCGAAGGCGTATCCCGGCGCCGGCTATGACCTCGTCACGATGTTCGACTGCCTGCACGACATGGGCGACCCGGTGGGAGCGGCGACGCACGTCCTGCGGACGCTCGCGCCGGACGGCACGTGGATGATCGTCGAGCCCTACGCCGGCGACCGGCTCGAGGACAACCTGACTCCTGTCGGCCGTGTGTTCTACGGCGCATCGACGCTCGTCTGCACCCCCGCCTCGCGCGACCAGGAGGTCGGGCTCGCGCTCGGCGCCCAGGCCGGCGAGCGACGACTGCGTGAGGTCGTCACGGGCGGCGGCTTCACCCGCTTCCGCCGGGCGACCGAGACGCCGTTCAACCTCGTGCTCGAAGCGCGGCCGTAGCGGGTCCCCGTACGAACTTTGGCGTTTTGGTTCCACCCCTCGGAACCGAAACGCCATAGTTCCGCGCCAGAACCCGACCTGGAGAGCGCAATGAGCGACCTGTTCGACTTTTATCCATACGCCGAGCGCTTCGGGGTCAACCGCGCGCTCCCGGAGCGTGGTCGCTCACGCGAGGAGATCCTCACCGAGCTGCGCACGATCGCGCGCGAGGAGGATGCCGTCTGGGAGAGCGGGGGCTGCTCGGGGACCATGTACTGCGGCGACCACGAGCACTATGGGTTCCTCAAGGAGGCGTTCGGCCTGTTCGCGCACCAGAACGCGCTGCAGCGTGACATGTGCCCGAGCGCGACCCGCTTCGAGGGCGAGATCATCGCCATGGCACTCGACCTGTTCCACGCAGGAGCGGTTACCGACGGCGAGCCCGCGGGGCTGGTCACCTCGGGCGGCACCGCGAGCATCACCCACGCGGTCCTCGCCTACCGCGAGCACGCCAGAGAGACGCGCGGGATCCAGCACCCGAACCTGGTCAAGCCGGAGACCGCGCATCCCGCCTTCGACAAGGCCTGCCACCTGTTCGGGATCGAGTTGCGCCGCGTGCCGATCGACCAGGCCACAACGCTCGTCGACCCCGAAGCGGTCGCCGGACAGATCGACGAGAACACGGTCGCGGTCGTCGGCTCGGCCGGCAACTACGGCTACGGCACGATCGATCCGATCGCCGAGCTCGCTCAACTGGCATCCGAGCGCGGCGTCGGGCTTCATGTCGACGGCTGCCTCGGCGGCTTCCTCCTGCCGTTCGGCGAACAGCTCGGCTATCCGGTTGCGCCCTTCGACTTCAGGATCCCCGGCGTCACGAGCATCTCCGCCGACACGCACAAGTACGGGTACGGGTTGAAGGGCACCTCGACCGTCCTGTTTCGCGACCGGGCGCTGCGCAACAGCTGTTACTTCTTCATGCCCGACTGGAGCGGAGGCAAGTACTTCTCGCCCGGGATGGAGGGCTCGCGCTCGGACGGGTTGCTCGCCGCCACGTGGGCATCGATGGTGTCGATCGGCCGCGATGGCTACCGCGAGTACGCGCGCGGGATCTTCGAGACTTCGGCCAAGATGCAGGCGGCGGTGCGCTCGCACCCCGAGCTGCGAATGCTCGGAGAGCCGACGTTCCTGTTCGCGTTCACCTCGGACCAGTTCGACATCTATCACGTCAACGACGAGATGAAGCGCCGCGGCTGGCGCTTCAACGGCCTGCAGTACCCGAACGCGCTGCACATGGCGGTGACGCGCCCGCAGCTGCAACCGGGAGTCACGGGGCGCTTCGCCGACGACCTCGCCGCGGCGGTCGCCTACGCGCGCGAGCACAAGGACCAGCCGGCGGAGTCCGCGGCCGTCTACGGCGGCGTGCCGGGCGGCCTGAACGCCGAGGCTCAGCAGTTCGTAGAGACGGTGATGGGCCAGCTCCTCGACGCGCAGCAGAGCGTTCCCCCGCCGGCGTGAACAGCTCGCAGCAGCTCGTCCTCGCGGTCGATCTCGGCACGGGAGCGCTCAAGGTCGGGGTCGTCTCGCTCGCCGGCGAGGTGCTCGCCGTCGATCAGCGACCACTTCAGACCGAGCGATCCGCCGGGGGCGCCGCGATCCAGGACGCGTCCGCCTGGTGGGATGCGGTCCGAGCTCTGGCTCGGAACGTCCTCGGCCAGGTCGACAGGAGCCGAGTCGCTTGCGTCGCGTGCACCGGCCAGTGGGCGAGCACGATCCCCGTGGATCAGAACGGCGTCCCAGTTGGCCCGTGTCTGATGTGGCTCGACACCCGCGGCGCCGAGCACACCCGTCGCGCGATCGGCGGCCCCGTCATGGGGTACTCGCCGAGCGCGCTGATCACGTGGCCGCGCCGCACCGCGGGGATCCCGTCGCCATTTGGCGGCGACCCGGTCAGCCACATGCTCCACCTCGAGCGCGACGAGCCGCGGATCGCCGCCGCGGCACGCTGGTACCTCGAGCCGGTCGACTACCTGAACATGCGCTTCACCGGCCGCGCGACCGCGACGCTCGCGTCGATGAGCGCGGCGTGGCTGACCGACAACCGCAGGCTGGATCACCTCGAGTACGACCCGGAGCTGTTACGCAAGGCAGGCCTCGGCGCTGACAAGCTCCCGCCGCTCGTCGCGACCGGCTCGCTGATCGGCTCGGTGGCGCCGGCGATCGCCGCAGAACTCGGCCTCGCGGCGGATGTCCAGGTCGTCACGGGGACCCCCGACCTCCACTCCGCCGCGATCGGCGCCGGCACCGCCGAGCAGGGCCAGGCGCACATCACGATCAGCACGACCGCGTGGATCTCGTTGCCGGTTGCCCGCAAGAAGACCGACGCGATCCATTCGATCGCCACCGTTCCCGGACTCGACTCGAGCAGCTACCTGGTCGCCAACAACCACGAGGCGGCGGGGCTGTGCCTGCGCTGGCTGCGCGACGCGCTGCCCGGCGAGCGCACCTTCGAGGAGCTCACCGACGAGGCCGCCACCGCGCCGCCGGGCAGCGGCGGGATCATCTTCACGCCGTGGATCGCCGGCGAGCGCTCGCCCGTCGATGACCGTCACGCACGCGGGGGCTGGCACAACCTCTCGGTGCAGACGAGCGGGGCGGATCTGATCCGTGCCGTGCTCGAGGGCGTCGCCTACAACGCCCGCTGGTTGAACGAGGCCGTCGAGCGGTTCGCCAAGCGCCGGCTCGACCCGCTGCGCATCTTCGGCGGCGGGGCACTGTCAGATCTGTGGTGCCAGATCCACGCCGACGTGCTCGACCGGACGATCGAGCGGGTCGCCGATCCGATGCACGCGAACCTGCGCGGGGCCGCGCTGTTCGCCGGCGGCGCGCTCGGCGCCGTCCGCCGGGACGAGATCCGCGGGTTGGCGCCGGTCGAGCGCACGTTCACTCCGGATCAGCACAACCGGCTGGTCTACGACCGGCTGTATGCGGAGTTCCCGAAGCTGTACAAGGCCCAGCGGCGGACGTTCGCGCGGCTGAATAAGTAGGGGCCTCTCTTCGCGCGGGGATTGGGATCCCGCCCACCCAGCCGGGAGGGCCCGTCCAGCCGGCGGACCTGCGCGCCGGGCGCGAGCCGCTAAAGAGGCTTCTCGAAATAGACAACTTCGAGTCCCGCGAGCTGACCGCGGCCAACCTCGCGGTAGCCCTCGGCGAGAAACAGGTCCTGCGCGGCGTTCTGTTTGACCGAGGTGTCAAGCCGTAATTTGCGGTAGCCGAGCTCCCTGGCGCGCTCCTCGAGCCGCTCGACCAGCAGTCGGCCGAAGCCGCGGCGGCGGAAGGCCGGATGGACCCCGATCCGCTTGAGCTCCGCGGCCTGGCCGGTGACGTGGCGCAGAGCACCCATCGCGACCAGCCTTCCCTCGAGCTCGCCAACCAGAAATTCCCCTCCGTCGTCGAGGTAGAACGCGCGGATCGCGCGCAGATCCTCATCCCGCGGTCCATTGGTGAGTTGGCCGTCGTCGCGCGCCGAGCGATGCAGTTCCCAGATGGCGGCGGCGTCGGCGTCTTGAAAGCGCCGTACCTCGAGCACAGACCTATCTTGTCGCATGCGGCGATAATCAGCGGCCGCGATGGAAGCCGGTGACCAGGATCTAGACCGTTATCTGACCGGTCTGGGCGCGAGCACCGAGCAGCTGCGCGAGGCTCTCGCGTCCGGAACCGTCGGCTCGCTGGCCCTCGATCTCGCGCTCCGGTCCGGCGGGGAAGCGATGGGTGGGCGGGGGGGTGGGCGGGTCTTCTTTTCTACGGCAGCCGCCAGGGTCGGGCTCGAACTCGATCGTGCGGCGGCGCTGTGGCGGGCGCTGGGTTTCCCGGATCCGCGCGCCCCGGAGGCCAGCCTGTCTCGGGACGAACTGCGCACGCTCGCGCTGCTGGCGCGGGTGGCGGAAAGCACGTTTGGCTTCGATGGGACCACCCAGCTTGCGCGCGTGATCGGCGCGTCGGCTGCTCAGATTGCCGAAGCCGCGGCGGATGCATTCAGAGTCCATGTTGAGATGCCAAGCCGCGATCAGGGCCAGCCGTACTACGAGGTCCTCCAGAGCACGGTCCGGATCGCCTCGGAACTGCTGCCAGAGCTTGACGTTGCGCTCGCTGCAGCGGTGCGAGCACATCTGGTGGCGGTTTCGCGGTCGACCTGGGAGCTCGATTCGGACAGAGCCACGATCACTCGCGAGCGGACGGTGGGCTTCGCCGATCTGGTCGACTTCACCGGGCGGGCGCGAATTCTCTCGCCGGCCGCTCTCGCCCACGCACTCAGCCGCTTTGAGTCGCAGGTGGGCGACGTGGTCGCGCGCTTCGAGGGCCGCGTCGTCAAGCTGATCGGTGACGAGGCGATGTTCGTCGTCAGCGATCCCGCCGAGGGCTGCGAGCTCGCGCGCGAGCTGAGCGCGACGCTCGCCGGCGACCCCCAGCTTCCACCCGTCAGGATCGGGGTCGCCGCCGGTCCGGTGGTCTCGCGCAGCGGCGATTACTACGGCGACACCGTCAACCTCGCAGCCAGGCTCGTGAAGCTCGCCAAGCCCGGAGAGGTGCTCGTGTCAGAATCGCTGGTCGCGTCAGCCGGGAGCTCGGTGAGCTTCGAGGCGATCGAGTCGCTCGAGCTCAAGGGGTATGAGCAGCCCGTGCCGGCGTACCGGTTGCTTCCCATTTGACCCGACGCACCGCAATCTGTAATTTCGGGAACCGTGACGGCAGGGACCGGGATCCGGCTGGTGCTCGCATGGCTGCTTGCTGCAGTCGCCGGTCTGGCGTTCGCCGGCTCCGCCGCCGCACGAGCCGCGTGTAGCGCCGCGCCCTCGAGCGCCGGCGAATGGCCGAGCTACGGGCACGACCTCGCGAACACGCGGGACCAGCCGGGCGAGCACACGATCGGGACGGGCAACGTCGCCGGTCTGAAACCGGCGTGGGTGTTCGCGACCTCCTCCTCGGGCGACACCTCGAGCTTCGAGACGACGCCGGTCGTCGGCGGCGGCTGCGTGTTCATCGGATCTACGGGCGGCACCGTCCACGCGCTCGACGCGGCGAGCGGTCAGCTTGTCTGGAAGCGCCGGCTCGACGTCCCGAGCCCTGCGCTGGGCGGCGCGATTGTCGGTGCTGGGGCGCTCAGCGGAAACGCCGTGATCGAGTTGGCCAATCAGACCGGCGGGCCGTACGCGATCGCGCTCGACCGCTCAACAGGGGCGGTCCTGTGGCGCAGTCCGCCAATCGTGACGGCGCCCGGCGACTACACCAACGCGAGCCCGATCGTCGCGGACGGCCTGGTCGCGGTCGGGTTCTCGGCGCCTGAGGGCGACTCGACCGGCCAGGGCGGCTTCGCGCTGCTCGACGCCGGCACGGGCCGCGTCGTGAAGGTGACACCCACGGTTCCCGCTTCTGATCAGGCGAAGGGCTTCGCGGGTGGCGGCCTCTGGAGCACGCCGGCGTACGACCCCGGCACGCACTTCCTCTACTGGGGATCGGGCAATCCGTTCTCAAAGACCCAGGAGCATCCGAACACCGACGCGATTCTGAAGATCGATCTGGACCGCTCAAGCCCGTCGTTCGGCCAGATCGTCGCGGCCTACCAGGGCAACGTCGACCAATATTCAGGGACGCTTCAGACGCTGAGCCACACGCCCGTCTGTTCTGCATCCGACAGCCCCAGCGTCCCCGACCCGCTCGACGACCCCGCCTGCGGCCAGCTCGACCTCGACTTCGGCGCATCCCCGAACCTGTTCCGCGATGCCGCTGGACACGAGCTCGTCGGCGAGCTTCAGAAGTCAGGCGTCTACCACGTCGCGCACGCCGACTCGATGGCGCCGGCGTGGACGCAGCTGGTCGGCGTCTCGTGCCAGGCGTGCAACGCGGGCTCGACCGCGTTTGATGGGCACAGCGTCCTGGGCGTCGGAGCTCCCGGCGGCGAGCTGTTCTCGCTCGAGCGCTCGACCGGATCGGTGAACTGGGCGAGCCCGGTTGGCGACGGCGTCCACTATCAGGGCACCAGCGTCGCGAACGGCGTCGCCTACACGGTCGACGGCAACGGCTTCCTCGACGCCAACGACGCCGCCACCGGAGCCGTGCTGCTGCACCGGCAGACGAGCGTCGACGCCGGCACGCCGACCAGCGACGGCGCGGCGAGCAACGGCGTGGCGATCGCGGAGGGAGCCGTGTTCGCAGCCTTGACGTCGACGAGCAGCTCTGTGGCCGGCACCACCGGTTCGGACGCGGCATCGCCGGCCGGCGCGTACCTGGTCGCGTACCGCCTTCCCGGCTGACGCATATGCTCTCGGGTTGCGATGCCCGGGATCGAGCGCAGCGTCAACGTTCAGCTGAGGTGGCGAGACATGGATCTGCTCGGCCACCTCAACCAATCCGTCTACCACGAGCTGCTCGAGGAGGGGCGAGCGGCACTGATGACCGAGATCATTCGCCGCGTCGGCAGCGACCACTCGCACGGCAGCTACGTGCTCGTGCACGTCGACCTCGATTACCACAGAGAAGTCCGCAAGGACCACGGCGAGGTCGAGATCGTCGCGCGCTTGGCGGGCGTCGGGACCTCCAGCCTGCGGCTCGAGCACGAGGTGCGCTTGCCCGATGGCACCGTCGCCGCATCGGGCAAGACCGTGATGGTTGCCTGGGATCCGGTCAGGAGGGGCAAGCGGCCGCTGAGCGAAGCCGAGCTCGCGGTCCTCTCCGAGCCGTCGCTAGATTGATCGCGTGGCCAGCTGGGATGACGTACGGCGGATCGCCCTCGCGCTGCCGGACACCGATGAGCACGCTTCCTATGGCGGCAGCGCCTCGTGGCGCGTGCGCGAGAAAGGCTTCGTCTGGGAGCGCCCACTGCGCAAGTCCGACGTGCAGGCGCTGGGCGACGCCGCGCCGCGCGGGCCGATCCTGGGAGCGCGCGTCGAGCACCTCGGCGCGAAGGAGGCGCTGCTCGCCGACGACCCGGCCGTCTACTTCACGACCCCGCACTTCGACGGCTATCCGGCCGTCCTCGTGCAGCTCGAGAAGATCTCGGCCGACGAGCTTCAGCAGCTGATCGTCGACGCCTGGCTGGCGCGCGCACCGAAGCGGCTGGCGGACGAATACGTCCGTTCGCACGGCTAGCCGCTCGGGCGGGGCTCCGGGCGGCGTGAATGGCGATTCACCTCCGTCATCCGGAGGTCAATCGCCAGTCAGGGCTTGCGAGGCACGCCGGTCCCCGCCCGCAGCGCCACGTCGAGCACCGGCGTCGGCGTGAGCTGCGCCATCGTCATCTGCGCTTTCGCGCTCCTGCCCACGACGTAGCGGGCGCGCGGTCGCTGAGCGAGGAGACGAACACGGCACGGCCTCGGGAGGCGCGCAGCCGCGGCAGCACGGCCTCTGTGACCGCAGCGTGTCCGACGACGTTGACCTCGAGCTGCCTGCGAAGCTCAGCGACGGGGACCGCTTCGATCGGTCCCGGCACGACCACGCCGGCGTTGTTGACGACCGCATTGAGGCGTGCGGGGAGCTCATCGTCGAGCGCCGCGACCTGCGCATCGTCGGTGATGTCGAGCGTGACGGCCTTGACCCGGTGCGGATGGATCGTGGTCAGGGTCTGCCCGTCCTCTGGCTGGCGGACGCCCGCGATCACGTCCCAGCCGATGGCCGCGAGACGCAACGCGGTCGCGCGGCCGATCCCGCGCGCCGCCCCGGTCACAAGCACGGTTGGCATGCGCGGACGATAACTGACGTTCAGCTCTCGGCGAGCCGGCGCAGCAGCTCGACCGCATCGCCGAGCAGCGCCTGCTCGCGGGGCGTCAGATCCTCGGCGATCGCCTGAGCCAGCCATCCTTCGCGGCGGCGGCGGTCGGTGTACAGGGTCTCGTGGCCCTGCTGGGTCAGCTCGACGATCGCCCGCCGCCGGTCATCCGGGTCGGGCCGTCGTGCCACAAGCCCGTCCGCCTCGAGCTCGCTGACGGTCTGCGCCATCGACTGCGGCCTGACCCGCTCGGCCTGGGCGAGATCCGAGACGCTCTGGGCGCCCTGGCGGTCGAGCCGTCCCAGCACCGATCCGTGGGACAGCGGAAACGTGTTCTCAGCGCGCAGCCGGCGGACGAGATGTCCGAGGACGACGCGTAGCTCGCTCGCCATCAGGGCAGGATCGAGCGTCGTCGGCATGCCCTCACTATACAGGCAAACTGTGCAGGTTGCCTGTATAATTTGACGAAGTGAACGACCGGTACAAGTGGATCGCCCTCTCGAATACGACGCTCGCGATTCTGCTCGCGACGCTCGACGTGTCGATCACGCTGATCGCGATGCCGTCGATCTTCCGCGGCATTCACCTCGACCCGCTCGTGCCCTCGAACAGCTTCTACCTGTTGTGGATGATCCTCGGCTACATGATCGTCGGCAGCGTGCTGATCGTAAGCCTCGGGCGGCTCGGCGACATCTACGGGCGCGTGCGTATCTACAACCTCGGATTCGTGATCTACACGGCGGCCTCGCTGCTGTTGACGATCGACTGGCTGACGGGTCGCGCCGGCGCCGACTACCTGATCATCTTCCGGATCGTGCAGGGCGTCGGCGGCGCGTGCCTGATGGCCAACGCGGCGGCGATCATCACCGACGCGTTCCCCGAGAACCAGCGCGGCATGGCGCTCGGCATCAACAACATCGTCGGCGTCAGCGGGATGTTCGTGGGACTCGTCCTCGGCGGACTGCTCGCTCCGATCAGCTGGCGGATGGTGTTCCTGATCTCGGTGCCGGTCGGCCTGTTCGGAACCGTCTGGGCGTACCTCAAGCTCAAGGAAGTAGGCGTGCACAAACGCAGCAAGGTCGACTGGTGGGGCAACGTGACCTTCGCGGTCGGGCTGATCTGCCTGCTGGTCGCGATCACCTACGGGATCAGGCCATACGGCAGCCACGCCACCGGATGGATGAGCCCCCGCGTGCTCGCGCTGTTCGCGTCCGGAACGCTGTTCCTGATCGCGTTCATGCTGATCGAGCGGCGCGTCAAGGACCCGATGTTCCGGCTGCCGCTGTTCCGCATCCGCGCGTTCTCGTTCGGCACGCTCTCGACCTTCCTGTCGGCGGTCGCCCGCGGGGGTCTGATGTTCATGTTGATCATCTGGCTGCAGGGCATCTG
The DNA here is from genome assembly GCA_963796525.1 of uncultured Solirubrobacterales bacterium. GTDB lineage: Bacteria > Actinomycetota > Thermoleophilia > Solirubrobacterales > Solirubrobacteraceae > Palsa-465. The sequence continues at coordinate 42,485 of CAWCMD010000018.1, read as the reverse complement.
GCTGCCACAGCACGGCTACGACTTCACTGACACGCCACTGTGGGCTGGGATCTACATGCTGCCGTTGACCGTCGGGATGCTGGTCGCCGGTCCAATCTCGGGGTACCTGTCCGATCGGTACGGGGCGCGCCCGTTCGCGACCGGCGGGATGATCGGGACCGCAATCAGCTTCGGGCTGCTGCTCCTGCTCCCGATTGACTTCTCATATCCGGCGTTCGCGGCTGTGCTCGCACTCACGGGGATATCGATGGGCATGTTCGCGTCGCCCAACCGCGCCGGCGTGATGAACAGCCTGCCGCGCTCCGACCGCGGCGCCGGCGGCGGCATGAACCAGACCTTCCAGAACTCCGCGCAGGTCGTCTCGATCGGGATCTTCTTCACGCTGATGATCGCCGGTTTGGCCGCGACGCTCCCCGAGGCCGTCCGCAGCGGCCTCCAGGCTCACGGCGTGAGCGCATCGGTCGCCAACCAGACCGCGCATCTTCCCCCGGTCTCGATCCTGTTCGCCGCGTTCCTCGGCTACAACCCGGTCGCGCACTTGCTCGGCCCGCACGCGCTGGGAAGCCTCGGCGCCTCGAGCCAGGCGATGCTCACCGGGCGGTCGTTCTTCCCGCATCTGATCTCGGCCCCGTTCCGCGCCGGCCTCCATGAGGCATTTGCGTTCGCGATCGTCGCGTGCCTGATCGCAGCGGGAGCCTCGCTACTGCGCGGCGGGCGCTATCACCACGTCGAGGAGCCGGCCAAGCCCGAGCCGGCCGCGGCGCGCACGCTCACCGGCGTGTCGTAGCGCTCCGCGACCATCCGTTTGACGCTGAGGGGGAATTGATCGAGCGAGCGCAGGTGCAGATCGATCAGCCCACGCTGTGCGGCCATATCGCCGGCGAACGCCGCCGCGCACTGCTCGGGCTCTACGTTTGCGAGGGCGAGGATCGCGCCGGTCGCGCCGATCGGACCCGCGAGCGCGAGGTACGATGCCGAGCCCACGTACATCGGCCGATCAAACGACGCCAGGGTGACCACGAGCCGATCCGCGTCCCCCGAAGAGTCCTTGAGCCCCACGACCGGCAACTCGTTCAGGTGCTCGAGCGCGATCCCGGGAGCCGAGACCGCCGGGAAGTGGTACCCGAGGACCGGCAGCCGACCGGCACGCTTGACAACGGCCTCGTAGTAACTGCGGCAGTCAGACACTCCGGGCGGCGAGAGGACGAGCGCGGCGTCCGCACCACTTTCCAGAACCGCCTCGGTCAGCCGGACCGCCTCGTCCGTGTTCGCGGCGCCTGTTCCGACGAGCACCGGCACCCCGCCGGGCAGCTCGCGCTTGCACGCCCGGACGAGCGCCACGCGCTCCTCGGCGGTGAGCGACGCAGCCTCGCCGGTGGTGCCCGCGACGACGATCGCACGGACGCCTCGCGCCGCCAGCTTCGCCGCAAGCCCAGCGGTCTCGCCGGCGAGCAGCCGCCCGTCCTCGTCGAACAGCGATACGAGCGCGACCGCGACGCCGGTGAACAGAGGTTCGGCCATCGAGGACAATTATCGTCCTCGTGAGCGAGCTCGAGTTTCTAGGGGCGCTACACGTCGAGCTGCTGCGGCATCGCGACGTCCATTTCGCACGCCACCAGCACGATATCTTCCAGACCTCGACGGTCGAGGCGCTGCTCGCTGGAGCCTACGAAGGTGATGTCACGATCCGCGAAGTGCTCGAGCACGGCGACCTCGGGCTGGGGACGCTCAACGGTCTCGACGGCGAGCTGATCGTGATCGACGGCCAGGCATGGAAGGCGCCGCTCGATTGCGCACTCGTGCCGGTCGCCGGCGCCGCGCGCACGCCCTATGCCGTCGTCGTGCCGTTCACGCCGGGGGACCCGATCGCCTTGCACGGCCCGTATGGCGATTCAGATCTGGACCCGCACGTGGGCGCACGCCTCGGGTCCGGCCCGGTTGCGATCCGGATCGATGGCCGCTTCGAGCAGGTGCACGTGCGCTCGGTCCCGAAGCAGCAGCGCCCGTTCCCGCCGCTCGCCGACGCGATCTCCCACCAGCACGTCGCCGAATTGCGCCACGTGTCGGGCACGATGGTCGGCTTCTGTTTCCCCGATCCCCTCGACGGAATCGAGATGGTGGGCTGGCACCTTCACTTCGCCACCGAGGACCGCGCCCGCGGCGGCCACGTGCTCAGCTACACGCTGCTCGAGGCTACCGCCTGGATCGACGACGTCACCGACCTTCACGTCGAGCTGCCGCCGGCCGTCGACGTGCACGCGAACGCCGCGCCGGACGAGGACGTCATTCGAAGGCTGGAGCGGGAGAGTTAGATGCGAATCGCATCGCTGCGCAGGCGGGGCGGCGGCGACGGCGATCGACTCGGTACCGATGATTGCGCTCGCACTGGGACAAGTGGCCGCGCGTGAGTCCAGGGCGGGCTGGTTGTTGCGAGTCTTCGAGCGACCCCGGCCAGGAGACCGGCCGACACACTCTCCGCCCGCTTGGAGCAAGATGTTCGAGGCGCACATCCCTCGCACGATCGTGATGCGGAACTGGCAGACACCGGGAATGTGCGTAGCCCAAATCCGAACGGTTGATGCCCGCACCTGCGGTCCCGTCACGATCCGCAGCGCACTGATCCGCCTGGCCGGCGGCGCGGCTGTCATGTACGGCGTGTTCTGGGTGTTCGCGCCCTACCTCAACCGCTCGCTCAACCAGGCACCGACGGCGAGCGCTGACGCAGACCACTCGGAACGGTCCGAGCCCGGAACGGGCCGCAACGTGACCTGTCTCCTGCTCCTGCTCTTGCCCGCTTCGGTTGCGTTTGTCGAAGCATTCGCGCTCTTCTCCCCGAGCAACCAGAACCTCGCAGACCGTCTCGCCGGCACGGTCGTGATCGTCGACCGCTAGGCGAGGACGACGTCGTGCCGCTACGCCGGTGCCAGAGCCAGGTCGATGATGCCCGCCAGGTCGACGCCGATCCGCGTCCAGCTCTCGCCGGCGTCGCCGGTTCGCAGCATCACCCCGCCGCGAAGCGCGACGAGCAGATGGCCCGGGTCTCCCGGCAGACTCGCCAGCGCGTAGGGCATCCGCCGCAGCTCCGGCGCTGCGCCCCAGCTGTCAATCGCCGACCAGCCGTTGCCGGTCGAGCGCATGAGCCGCGACTCACCGTTGCCTTCCCCGTGCGCGTCAAACGGCGAGCGGCTGATCGACACGTACCACAGGTCGGGGTCGGCGGGATCGACGGCTGTGGCCCAGGCGTAGCGGCGGTCGAGTCCGTCCTCGGGCCGGGTCCAGGACTCACCTCGATCCTCGGAGAGCGCAATCCCCTGCCCCGCGGCCTCGTACAGACGATCCGGGGCCGCGGGATGCGTCGCCAGCTGGTGCGCGTCGCTGTGGGCCTGGGAGTTGTGGTCCTGCCACGAGGCGCCGCCGTCGGATGAGCGCATCACGCCGCCGAGCTCGATGCCGACGGCCACGAACTGAGGATCGGCGGGGTGCAGCGCGATCGTGCGCACGTGATGCGTCCACGGGCGCGGTGGGAACGACCACTTCGGCTCGCTCGGCAGCTCTCGCAGCGCCGGCAGCGGCTGCCAGCTGCGGCCTCCGTTCTCGGAGCGGTACAGATTGCTCGGCTCCGTGCCGGCGTATGCGACCGATCCACCGTTCTCGCGATGCGACGGCGAGACCGCCACTGACAGCACCCGCGTCTCGGGCGGGCCGTCCTCGGGCTGGAGCCATCGCTCCCCGCCGTCGTCGCTGAAGTACACGCCGCGGTCGAAGGTCCCGACGTATACGCGCTTAGGATCGTGCGGGTCGATCGCCACGCACCGTGCGCCGACGCCGGACAGGACCGGGCGAACGTCGCTCACCGCCGTCCCCCGCAGGCTCATCCGCACCACGTCGTCGCCGTCGAGGACGAACATCGAATAACGCTGATCGCTCATGCCGAGCAGGCTAGGACGAGACGGCGCCGAGCGCCATTGGCAATTGGTCCTAGGCCTTGCGCGCGGGCCGGAGGACCTAGCGCGGCTGCAGCCGGTTCGGACTGAGCCTTCCGAACGCCGACGCGCCCCTGTCGGCCGCCGCCCCGGCGATCGAGATCGTCTGAGACGCAGCACGAATCGTGAGGCCCGTCGGCACGCCGTGGAGCGGAGCTCCGTTCTGGAGGTACGCGCAGAAATGCACCGTCGGAGGTGGTTGCGACGCGATCGTGATCGTGACGCCGTACGAGAAGCCACCCGGGCCCTTCGCGACGGCCAGATCTTGCGGATCCTGCGCGTACTCGGCCTGCGCACTGGGGGCGCACGGGGTGAACGGCGAGAACACGTACAGCATCTGTCGGGTCGAGGCGACGCCCGTTACCGTCTCTGACACCTGCTGCCCGGGGCTTGCCGCCGTCGCCCCGCTGATGCTCAGTGAGTCGCCGGCATAGAAAGGCCGGACGGCGGTGGCGGTCACGCGGCCGTCGGGCCATGGTTGATTTCCGATCACGAGGCGGCCTCCGACCTGCAGGTAGGCGCAGAGGAATCCGGGGCTGCTCGCCGGCGCGGTTGTGAACGTGTCTACAAAGTTGCCGTTGACCTGCCGCTGGAAGGAGACCACCGTACGGCCGAGCTCGGCCAGCGCGTTGGGAAGGCAGGCCGGCTCGTTTCGTTTGATCTTGTTCGCCGGCTGCTGGAAGGCGATCAGCCACTGGCTGCCCGTCGCGTGGCCGGTGATTCTCCCGGTGACCGGCGCGGTGCTCGAGAATTCCGTGGGCGCGCTGATCGTGAGGTGGTTGTTGGGCGGCAGCGCCTGGTTGCACGGCACCGTCGGTAGGTTGCCGACGTGATGCAGCACGAAGTCGTTCACTGCGTTCAACGTCGCGTACCAGTCGAGGTAGGCCGGGACGCAGCCGCCCCGCAGCTTGACGAGTGTTCCCTTGTTCACGTCGAGCCCGTATACACCGAAGTTGCCGATGAACGGGCCGATGGCAGCCTGGATGAACCTCGTTCTCGACGTGATCAGCTTCTGGCCGTGCACCAGCTCGCTGTAGGTGTGGTTGACGAACTGCGCCGGGATGCCGAGCTGGCTCGGTGAGTGACCGAACCTACGGGCGAACGGAGCGATCGAGCCCCAATGGGCGTTGCCGAAAGTCCCGGAGCCCTCACATTGGACGCACCCGCCGAACGGACCGAGCTCAGCGCCGAGGAAGAACGGGAACAGGTAGAACCCGGTCAGCTGAAGCGTGCCCGGGCGGGCAGGGTTGCGGTTGTAGATGAAATCGACCTTGAAGGGACGAAGCCGCGCATTGACACTCGGCGCGGCAGCGACGGATGCCCGGCGCAACGACGCGGCGCGGGTGAAATCGAGTCGGTACCCGATCGAGATACCCCGGCCGTCGAGGTGGTCGGCGACATGCGCAGCCTTCGTCGATGCGCTTGGACGTGCCGCCGCGGTAAGCGGCAAGCCGAGCAGCGCAATCAGCGTCACCGGGAGCAGCCCGGCCCAGCGCAACGCGCCGCGGAACGTCCGAACACGGCAGGCTGCGCGTGTGCCCCACCTCTGGCGCGACATCGCGGCTAGGCCCCTCCACCCACGCAGTTCTGGGTGCAGCCGCCAGACTTCGGCGGAGGGCTGCTCGGCGGAGGGCTGCTCGGCGGAGAGCTGCTCGGCGAACTGCTGCTCGGCGAACTGCTGCTGGAGGACCCTCCAGTACTCCCTGCTGAGGAACTACTCGAGCCGGACGAGCCGGTGTTTCCCGACGAGCCGGTCGATGAGGTGCCGGAGCTGGACGAGGGCGGCGGAGGCGGACCGGCCAGCTTCAGCGACCGAAGTGCCGGGAGCCCAAGCCGCGCCGCGGCCAGGGCCGCGGCCGCGGCGCTCACCGAATTCGACGCCGAGCTCGCCTTGCCGGCGAGCGAACCGTAGGCGCCGCTGTTGTTCGACTGCGCCGCTCCGGCCAGCGCCGAGAACGCCGATGACTCGTTCTTGAGCGCGGTGACGAGCCGTGCCACCTGGGCGTGGTACCGCGCCGGCACCGTCAGCGACCCGATCGTGCTCGCAGCTTTCTTCTCGGCATCCGCGAGCTGCCGTGCCGGTTTCGCTCTGGCCGTCAGGCTCGATTGGTTGAGGCCGTGGAGCCCATCTCGCATCGACGCGACCGGCTTCAGCGGCGCGGCGAGCTGGCCGGCGAAATTCGTGTCCGGTCCCGCCGGCAGCTGCTCGAACGACCCGCCTATGGTCGCGCTACTCGCCAGCGTCGTGCAGTTGGAGAGCGGAGTTCCGCTGACTGCAGAACAGATCAGAGCCGCATCTCCAGCTGCGCCAGGGAGCACGTACGCAACGATCTGCGTGCCGTCCTTGTTCCAGGTGTACGCCCGCCCGCTTCCGCGCGCGACCGTCGCATCGGTCGACGACTGCGGTGGGCCGTACGAGCTGACCAGCTGCGGTGGCACATCGCCCGGAACGGGGCCCGAGCTCTTGAGCAGGCCGGCGCCGAGATTGACCTGGCCCGAGGTCAGCTCGACTGGTGCCGACGCGAGCGCGGAGCTGCCCGTAACCGCTGCGGTCGTTGGCTTCCACGGGGACGAGTAGGAGACCGAAAGCGGTCCGGAGCTGGCGACGCGGGCCGAGGCTGAGCCCGAGTGGGTATTCGGCGCGCTCGCGTTCGCCGTCTTGGAGCCACCGGACGAGGCGACGATGATGATCACGACCACGACGAGAACGAGCAGCCCGATCCCAGCCGCGATCGCCGCCGTCGGCGGTCGCCGGCGGGCAGCGTCGGGCGGTGCGGAGGCTGGGCCGACCGGGCCCTTACGTCCCGCATCTGTCTCGGTCTCGACACCGGTGCCAGCGGAGATCGTCGTCCCGGCGGCTAGCTCGGATGGCTTCGTTGCACCGGCCGGCTCGGAGACCTTCGTGCCGTCGACCTCGGCGAGCTTGGTGCCATCGACGGGTGCCGCCGGGGTGGTGTCGGGTGCCGGCGCAGCCGGCTTGGTGTCGGGTGCCGGCGCAGCCGGCTTGGTGTCTTGCGCCGGCGCGGACAGCATCGTGCCCTCAACGGATGCGGCGGGCATCGTCGCTTCGGCCGGCGCGGACAGCATCGTGCCCTCAACTGGTGCGGCGGGCTTCGTCGCGTCCGCCGGCGCCGAGAGCAGCGTTCCCTCGACGGCCGGCTTCGTCGCATCCGCCGGCGCCGAGAGCAGCGTCCCCTCGACGACCGCGGCCGCCACCGTCCCCTCAACGACCGCCGCCGGCACCGTCCCCTCAACGACCGCCGCCGGCACCGTCCCCTCGACGGCCGCCGCCGGCTTCGTCCCCTCGAGGGCCGCCGCCGGCTTCGTCGCCTCGACGGGCACGGACAGCACCGTGCCGCCGACGGGCGCAGCGGGCTTCGTAGCTTCGACCGGCGCAACAGGCTTCGTAACCTCGACCGGCGCAGTGGGCTTCGTAGCCTCGACCGGCGCCGCCGGCCGGCTCGCCGCCGGGCCGGTGGTCGCGCCGTCAAAGGGGAGCGCCTCGAGCGCCGGCGAGGTCAGTCGCTCCGTGAGAGACAGCTCCTCGACGACGCTTGCTACGGCGACCATCAGCTCGCCGCCGCTTGAGTAGCGATCAGCGGGATCCTTCGCGAGACCGCGCGCGAGAATTGCGTTGAACTCTTCCGCGTGGGGGCCTTTGACACGCGGTGGCGGCGCACTGATGTGGGCGAGAAGGACGCTCGCGTCGGTGTCTCTGGGGTACGGCACCTGCCCCGTGAAGCACTGGTACAGGACGGCGGTCAGGGCATAGACGTCGGTGGCGCCGCTCGTCGCCTGGCCGAGCGCCTGCTCGGGGGCGGCGTAGTTGAAGCTGCCCACGAAGCTTCCCGTCTGGGTCAGACCCGCGCTCTGTCCGCCCTTCGCCACGCCAAAGTCGGCGAGATACACCTCGCCACGCCCGCTCAGCAGGATGTTCTGAGGCTTGACGTCCCGGTGGACGAGGCCGATCGCGTGTGCCGTATCCAGCGCGTCCGCGATCGGTATGAGGATCTTGAGAACGTCAAGCGCATTCAGGTCCCCCTCTTGCATGCGGTCGGCAAGCGTGGCGCCCTTCACGAGCCGCATCGCAAGATAGAACCGGCCGTCGACCTCGCCGGAGTCGTGCACCGTCACGATGTGGGTGTGGTCAAGCGCCGCGATGTTCTTGCCCTCACGCCGGAACCGCTCGCGAAATGACTCATCGCGGCTGAACTCGGGCGCGAGCACCTTCAGGGCGACTTCCCGTCCGAGCGACATTTGCTCGGCGCGATAGACAATTGCCATCCCGCCGATTCCGATCACCTCGAGAATCCGGTAACCGCCGAGCGTGTCGCCCGGAGACATAATCGTTGCAGTTGCTGCCATGTCCCTTCGTTCCCCCCGCAAAGTCCTATTCCGACCGCCGCCGCGTCGGGTCACCGGATCATACGCCATGAATTTCGGTTTGACCATGCCGTGCGTCAAGAAAGCGACGCGGCCGGCCGCCTTCCCCGAGGGCCTTCGTCGATGAGAGCGCTGGCCCCGGGCGAGATCGTCGGCGGGTACCGGATCGAACGCGTCCTGGGGCGCGGCGGGATGGGAATGGTGTACGAGGCGCTCCAGCTGTCGCTCGACCGCCGGGTCGCTTTCAAGGTGCTTGCTCCCGAGCTCAGCATCGACCCACAATTCGCGCTCAGATTCCGGCGCGAGGCGCTGATCCAGGCCAGCCTCACCCACCCGAACATCGTCACCGTGCATGACGCCGGCGAGGTGGACGGGATGCTGTACATCGTGATGCGGCTGATCCGCGGAACCACCCTCAAGGAGCTGATCGCCAGCGGCTCGATCGCGCCGTCTCAGCTTCTCAAGGTGCTGCGCGACGTCGCCGAGGGGCTGGACGCGGCGCACGCGGAGGAGCTCGTTCATCGTGACGTCAAGCCCGAGAACATCCTGGTGCGAACGGGCGGGACGCGAGCCTACCTGGCCGATTTCGGCCTCACTCGGCTGGTCAACGAGTCGGGCTTCACCGCCGCAGGCCAATTCGTGGGGTCCGTCTTGTACATCGCTCCCGAGCAGATAATCGGCGAGGTCCCTACGGCGGCGGTCGACATCTACTCGTTGGGCGCGGTCATGTTCGAGGGCCTGACGGGGTCCCCGCCGTATGGTCGTGCGAGCGAGATCGCCGTGCTGTTCGCTCACGCCAACGAGCCAACGCCACGTGTCAGCGAGCGCGCGCCGGACCTGCCCCCTGAGATCGACTCAGTCATCGAGCGCGCGATGGCGAAGGATCCCTCCGCGCGCTACGAGACCGCGGTCGACCTGGTTCAGGCGGCCGAGGCCGCTCTTGATCTCGCGCGCGATTAGGCACCAAGCGCTGACGACCGTTCCAGTCAACCGACCGGGTGCGTGGGTTGTACGCCGCTGGGGCCAGAGTTAGACTGCCCGGCAATCAACCCAGTAGCGGCAATTTCCGGGGGGACGACGGATGTGGATTAGCGTCGACGAAGGCCCTGACAAGGGCAACACCGTCGAGGTGACGGGCAGTGTGTTCACGATCGGGCGGCATCCCGATTGCAACCTGGTGCTGACCGATCAAGAGGCATCGTCGCACCACGCCACGATCGAGAGCGAGGCTGACAACAAGTTCGTTCTGCGCGACCTCAAGTCGACGAACGGAACCTTCGTCGACGGGCGCAAGGTCGAGGACTCGGTCCCGGTCACCGGATCCGAGCGGGTGCGGATCGGGCAAAGCATCCTTCGGCTGCTCGAGCGCTCGCCGGGCGCGACGGTGATCAGCCGCCAGCCCCAAGCTGTCGAGCCAGCCGTCGGTGCTGCGGTCGGACAGGCAGCGGCGCCCGCGAGCCCGCCGGCGCAGCCGGCGGCACAGCCACCACCCGCGGCACCGGTGAAGCCGGTTGGCGACCAGGCGCCGGCGCCCGCGGGTGGAGGATCCAAGACGCCGCTCATCGTCGCCGGCGTGATCGTTGCACTGCTGATCGTCGGAGGCGTGATCGCATTCGTGGCCACGCGCAACAGCAAGAGCACACTCACCGCCCAACAGGTCATCTCGAAGGCGACGCCCTCGGTCGTTCGGATCCAGGGGGCGCAGGGCGCCGGCTCGGGATTTGTGATTGATGCCAACCGCCAGCTCGTGCTCACAAATGCGCACGTCGTCGTCGGCAACAGCGCGCTGCAGGCCCAGGTTGGGAACAGTCAATCGGCCACCAGTCCGGTCCAGGTGGTGGCTGCGGATCCGTGCGACGACCTCGCTGTCGTGAAACTCGCGACTCCGCTTCCTGGTCTGAAGGCGCTGAAGTTCGGCAGCTCCACGGCGCTCAAGCCCGGTGACTCGGTGACCGTGCTCGGCTTCCCAGGCTCTTTGCAGCAGAGCCTCAACACCGACCAGACCATCGGCCAGGCGACGACGGTCGTGGCGAACACCGGGACGGTCTCCCAGGTTGGAGTCAAGGCAAATCCCGATCCGTCGCTGCCTAACTACCAGAGCACGATCGTCCACCAGGCGCCGGTGAACCACGGCGACTCCGGCGGGCCGCTGCTCAACAGCAACGGTCAGGTCGTGGGTGTCGACACGCTGACCAACACCAACAACCAGGGCCAGTACTACGCGATCTCGAGCGACTACATCCAGCGGCTGCTGTCGAGCCTCGAGAGCGGCCAGAGCCGCGGGCTGGTCGGCTGGAACCTGTCAGCCGTCGACGCGAACGACCCGCAGCTCGAGCAGGAGCTGCTCGGTCTCTACCAGAGCATCCCGGCCTACTCCTCGCAGGCATCGACGCTCGCGCCCAAGGTCGCCGCGTTCATCCAGCAGCACAACATCAACGGCATGTTCGACGGCGGCGACCAGCCGGGTTCCCCGGCCGCCAACGCAAGCACCGCCGGCTACCTGATCCAGCAAATCAACGGTGATAACGTGCCGACGTTCGGGCAGGTGTGCAACATCATCAGTAGCGCCAGTCCGGGCAGCCAGGTCAAGCTGAGCGGCTTCGCGATCGCTCCGAGCGACCCGAGCAACCTCGGCAACAACCTCGATACCAACCTGACACTCCCCAAGAACTGAACAACGCGGTGCTCGGCCTGCCGATCGACACGCGATCGGCGAGGGCGAGCGGGTGCGGTCCGTCGCGACATCAAGCAGATCCGCGCCGAGGACGTCAGCGCCGCCACCGACACGTGCACGCTGCTGCTGGCGTGAGCGGCGGCCAGCGCAACCGAGCGCCGCCCTAGCTGACGCCGGCGTCCGCGGGCGATCCCGCCGAGGACCACGCAAATCGGGTGATGTCCGTGGAGGGCGCAAGCGCGCCGGGGCGCTCACCCCGTCGGACGAACAGGATCGGTGCCGGCGCCGCGCGCGCGATCGCGCGGCGCGTTTCTCCGAGGCCCTCGCTGCGCCAGCGCTCAGACAGGCCCATCACGAGCAGGCTCGCGGACGCGGCCGCGGCCACGATTCCCTCCCGGCCTGGCTCGGCCACTGATGGCGTCGTCGTCACACCGGCGAACTGCTGGACGAGCAACGCAGCGTCCGCGAGCATGTGGCTGGCGTCCTTTCCGTCCGAGGTGGTGCCGGGCGGACCGAGCAGTCGCAGCGACGCACCCGTCGCCGCGCACAGCCACGATCCCAGCTCCAGCGCCGCCCAGTCGTGCTCCGCGCCACCAAAGGGAATGATGACCTGCGCCTCCGGCCCGAGCGTCAGAGCAGCCCCTTCGCGCGCGACGAGCACGGCCACGTCGGAGGGCGCCGTGGCCAGAACCGTGCCGACATCGCCGCGCGGAACGCCGTCGCCCAGCAGCGGCCGGCGGCCGTCGAGCAGCACGAGATCGACGTTCTCGGTCTGCGACAGGCGCCCGAGATCCTTGCCCGGGCGGGCGGAGTTGAGCGCGACTGCGCGCGACGCGATGCCCTGATCGAGCAGGTCCAGCCGAGCCCGCTGCACCTGGTCCGAGGCCTGCTGGACGAGATGCGCCTCGGTCTGGATGCCGCCCCTGATCGCCGACCCCCGCGGCGGGCGGACCAGCCGGACGAGAATCAGCTCGCGCGGTGGCTGCCAGCGGGCGAGCGGCGTCGCGAGCGCCAGCAGCGGCTCCAGCGCGGCGTCAGATTGCGGCGCGACTAGGATCGACCGCGCGGGGATCGGTGCCGCCTCGACCGTCAGCGGCTGCGCGGCGGCGAGCTCCTCCTCCGGCGGAGACCCGAAGCTGTTGCGCGGGTCGATTAGTCGCAAGATCGGCCCCGCCATCAATGTCGTCACGAGCGCCATCACGACCAGCGCAGCGAACAGGTCCGGGGAGATGACGCCGATGTTCAGCGCCAGGTTGAGCACGATGAGCTCCGTCAGGCCGCGCGTGTTCATCAACGCCCCGAGCGCCGTGGACTCTCGCCATGGGAGCCGCATCGTACGCGCGGCGATCAGTGTCCCGCCGTACTTTCCTGCGATCGCGATCGCGATCAGGCCCAGCATGATCAGGACCAGTTGCCACTGCCCAAGCGCGACGATGTTGGTGCGCAGCCCTGTGTAAGCGAAGAACAGCGGCAGCAACAACGTCAGCACGAAGTCCTCGACCCGCCGGGTGACCTCGAAGCTGAGCCCCGCGTGGCGCGGCATCATCAGACCCATCACGAACGCACCGAAGATCAGCGCGACGCCGATCTGCTCGGTCGCAACAGCCGACAGCAGGACGCCCGCGAAGATGACCGTGGTCCAGGTCGCGGGCAGTCTGCCGGCCTCGTCGTACGCGATGCCTGCGCGAGCCAGGATCGGACGCACCACGAACGCCATCACCAGCACGAACAGGGCGGTGGATCCGATCGTCACCAGGACATCGATGCCGGTTCCCGCACCGGCGACGGCCGTCGCCAGCGCGATGAGGAACCAGGCTGTAACGTCATCGATCGCTGCGGCCGACAGCGCCAGCGTCCCGAGCGGGCGCTTCATCATGCGCCGCTCGGACACGATCCGCGCCAGCACCGGGAACGCGGTGACGGACATCGATACGCCGAGGAAGAGCGCGAAAGCCACGTACTTCGTGCTCGGAGCAAGCAGTGCGTAGAGCGGCACGGCGGCAGCCATCCCGAGCATCAGCGGTATCGCCAGCCCCGTGTTCGAGATCGCAAGCGTTGTCCCCACGCGTCCGCGCAGCTGCCTCAGATCGACCTCCAGCCCGATCAGGAACATGTAGAAGACCAGGCCGAGGTTGGCGACCACGCCGATGTAAGGGACGATGTCGCTGGCAAACAGCCGCGCCTGCAGCGACGGCGCGATCGCTCCGAAGACCGTCGGTCCGAGGATGATCCCCGCCAGCACCTCACCCATAACCCGCGGCTGACCGAGCTTCGGCATCACGCTCCCGCACAGGCGTGCGAACAGCATCACGACAAGTGCTGCGACGAAGAACGCAACGACCGTGTCGTCAGGCGTGCGCACCTGGGTCGCCTGGAGGTGCTCACGGGCCACCGCGGCATTCGGCAACCGCGGGGCCACGGAGGCTCCGGAGCCGACGAGCAGCAGGTCGAGCTGGCGTCCGGCCGCGGTGCCGGTGAGGAGCACCGAGCCGCCGTGCTGGCACAACAGCGCTCCCGCCAGCGCTCCCTGGTGATAGTTGACGGTGCCGCGTCGCACGCTGCCGGTCTTCACGGCGACGTTCGATCCTGACCCCGACAGCGTCACGCTCGCCCCGAGGCACGCCGAGCTCGGCGCGAGCTGATAGTTGCCGTTGATCGACCCCGGGGCCAGCGGCTTGGGCGCACCGGGTGGCGGCGGGCTTCGCCTCAGCTGTGCGGACATCGGCCCGCCCCCGATGGTTCCTTCGAGTGTCCCCGCACGGAAGCGGGCATCGATCGCGCCCGGCGCGTGGTTGACGCAGTGCACCGTCCCGGTGAGCCGCCCCTGCTTAAGCTTCAGATTGCCGCTGAGCGTGCTCTGGGCATTGTCCAGCGACACGAACTGGCCCGATTGCGTGACGTCGAACTTGCCCCCAAGGCAGCCGCGACCCGCCGCGGCGTCGTAGCCACCCGCGATTGCCGGTTCGGCGTGCTTGCCGCTGCCGGCCGCGATCACGATCGCGATCACCGCGGCCGTCACCGGAACGAGGATCGCGTAGTAGATCGCTACGCGCGGGAGACCGCGCCCGCGCCGCGGCTCGCTCTCCGACGCGCCAGACCCTCCGTTCATGACTTAGGCCCGCTGCTGGTTCGGGACGCGCTGCACGATCATCCGGGCCTGGCTCCGATGGGAATCTCGGGCACGCCGGACAGGCTCTGTGCGCGGCGCAACTCCTCGGGTATCTGAAGCGCCGCCGAGAAGGCGCACCGTGCGGCGCCGGGACCCCGCGGGATCATCGACGACAAGATCCGTGGCCTCACGACCGATGACGACCTCGTGCTCGACGTCGATCGTCTGCCCTGCGAGCGGTCCGGATATCGCCCGTGACTGCGCCACCGGCGGGCAGCCTACAGGCCGGTCTGACGCCACGCAAGATCGCTCCCCACGCTGTCGGCGGCGAGGTAGAGTCCGCGCGTGGATCGTTCCTCCGCACGTCTCGAAGTGGTGTCCGGCAAGGCTGCCGGCATGTCCGTTGTCGTCGAGGATGAGTTGCTGATCGGGCGCAACGCGGAGGGAGCGGGACGGCTGGCCGAAGACGACGAGATCTCTCGAACCCACGCTCGAGTGAGCCTGGACAGCGGCGGACGCTGCGTTATCGAGGATCTAGGATCGACCAACGGGACGTTCGTCAACCGCCGACGCATCTCCGAACCTCAAGAACTTGCCGTTGGCGACACGCTCGAGCTCGGCGCAAGCGTGCTTGTCGTGCGAGATCTCCCCGCTCCTCCCGCCAGCCCGACGACCTGGCGGGAGGTGCCGCCCGATCAGCCGAGCCAGTCATCGGGCACCCAGGTCCCCGGCGGCCAGTCCGCCGAGCGGGTCATCGTGGAGCCGACGGTCATCAACGCGCCGATCGCCACACCCGTGCCGTCCAGCCAAGAAGCGCCTGCCGAATCAGACGCCTCGAAGGTGGTCCCCACCGCAGTGCCTCCGCCGGCCGAGCCGCAGGCTCCGGACACCGCGCCCACTCCAGTTCCCGCGCCGGCTGCTTCAGACGCTCGCGATCGCCCCGCTGCCCCGGTCGCTACGCCGCCGCTCCGACTGGAGGTCGACTTCGAAGCGCGCGAGCTAAGAATCGCCCCCGGACACGATGCGCAGCCGGTCAGGCTCGTGTTCATAGACGGCAGCTGGCGGCCCGTCACACCTTCGTGATGGTTTGAACGGTCGTTCGCTGATCATCCGCCGCGATGGCTCCGCCAGCGGCGGACTCGCCCCGCTGGAGCAGTTCCAGCCGCTGTGGAAGAGGTGCCCGCCGGCGACGTCGTGACGGGCGTTGCACCGTCCGACTCGGTCCGGACGAACCCGACCGTGACTGCCTGGGGGATCGTCAGAAACGACGAAGCCGCCTCCCAACACCTCGGAGTTCGCCGACATTCAGACGCAGGGAAGTTCCGGGCGCCTCGACGTGGTCATCGTCGATGCGCTTTCGACCGCCGGGGACCCGATCGGCATTTACCAGACGCAGATCCTGCCCGGGTTATCGCTGACGGCCAAGCCGAGCGCGATCGTGTCCTGCTTGGGAAAGAGCGGGAAGACCACCGCGGCGGGCACCCTCACGCTCGAGTTCCGCAAGGGCGCCGCACGCGGAGTCCATGTCTGCAGCGCGGGAAGGGCCGGCTACAGCGCGGGCAGGACGACGGTCAAGGTCACCTAGCGCCGCTCTCGGCCAGCTTCACGACCCCGATCCGGACGCGACGAACGACCTTGCCTCGGTCTTCATCACTCCGACCAGGTTGCCGAGCTCGATGTTCGCGTCCACCAGGTGCAGGCCCCAGTCCGGAGTCGGGCTCGGCTTGGGCGTCACCGCGCCACCCACCGCGCGAATCTGGAGCACGTTGGCATCATCGGCGGACGAGCAGAAGGCGCGGTAGGAACCCGGACTGGAGACCCAGACAGTCGGCGGATGCGGCTGCGTCAGGCCGAGCAGCTTGATTCCTGCGGCCAGCGTGCTCTGCGGATCGAACGGCTGGCTCGGGAAGATCGGATCGACGAGCGCGCTCCCACCGCCCAGCGCCGCCGGGTTGGTGCACAGCACAGCATCGCCCTTCGGGTCCGTGGTCGCGGGGCGGCCGAACAGGCTCGGGTTTGGCACCGGCTGGTCGAACGTCGAGAACGCGATCACGCAACCGAACTGCGTCGGCTTCGTGCAGCCGGGGATGTGCTGGAAGTCGCCGCCGATGTTCTTGCCCTTCTTCACCAGCACGTTGCCGCCGAGCAGGATCGCCGAGACCAGGTGCTTGCGCACCGCCGGGTTGCGGTCGACCAGATCGGCGATCAGCTTGCGCAGCACGAACGAGCCCTGGGAGTGACCGATCAAGACGAAGCCCCGGCCGTAGTTGTACTTCTTCAGGTAGGTGCGGAACGCGTTCTCGACGTCCGCGAGCGCGAGCGCCGGATTGGGCTTGGTCGTCGGCGTGCCGAGCCCGATCCCTGACAGGGTCACCTGGCGGTACATCGGCGCGTAGACCTGGCAGTACTGGGAGTAGCGCGCAGCCTGGTAAAGCGCGATCGAGTTCTCCTCGGGGTCAATATGCAGGTTGGCGTTGCCGGTCTTCTGGTCGCTCACCGTCGGGTAGACGTAGAAGCAGTCGATCACCGGATAGCGCGCTTGCTTGGGTCGCTCAACGCGGAGCTTCTGCAGCTTCGGCGAGTAGACCGTCGTCGAGAGCCCTGGCGTGCACGGGTCGGGCTGTTGCCCCGGCTTGCACAGCCACACCGTCTTCGCCGAGCTGCTCGCGGCCGCCACCGCACATGTGATGACCGTGGCAGCAGCAACTATCAAAGCCAAACGCTTGTAGTGCATCCCAACCTCCTTGTCGTCAACCATCGACGGCGCTCCCTCGCCGCCGATGCTACAGCGTCGGAGGTCAGAGGTCGGACTATGCGGTAACGGGATGGTTCGAGCGGTTCAGGTCCTGGGGATCGACGGCCGCCTTGATGTGCCGCAGCCGCTGGATCGACGACTCGTTCCACAGCGTCTCGCCCGGGTTCGACGTGTCGGTGAAGTTGCAGTACTTATGCGACGCCGTCCACGGCGACATCGCGCTCAGCAGCTCACCGACCTGCGTGCGAACGGTCAACTCGACCTCCGGGTTCGGCGCGACCCCGACCGTGTAGAGCGCAAACGGGGCATCGATCGACGCCTGCGCTCCGCTCTGCGGGCGTGTGCGCCCAAGCTCCCCGCCCAGCTGCCTCACCTCGACCGACAGCAGCGCCGAGTTCGTTCCGGCGCCCGCCGTCGCGACGATCGTGTCGACCGCGTCGCGCGAAAGCTCCGCCAAGCATGCGCCGTCGCCGATCCCCGGCACTGGATGCTCTGGGTCCATATGCAGGCGGCACAGCGCGGGCAGGGGCATCGGCTCGACTGTGTCGTTGACAGGACCGAGCGCGCGCAGCGGCTCGAGCAGCTGATCGGCGTCAGCCCGCTCACCGAGATGAATCACCTCGACGACCGCGAACGACTTCCCGCGGACGGGCTCGGGGATGTCCGGAATCGGAGGCAGGTTGAGGAACCGCCCGATCGTCGTCAGCTCGTCCGGGACCTCGGATTCGGTGAGCTCGCGCCATCTCTGAAGGACCTCGTCACCCCGCTCGATCGGGTACCACAGAATGCCCGCGTACACCTCGTCAACTTCGAACAGGTCGAGCTCGATCGCGGTCACCACTCCGAAGCTGCCACCGCCGCCGCGCAGCGCCCAGAACAGGTCGGGTTCGTGGTCGTGATCGGCGCGCACAACGCTGCCGTCCGCCGTGACCAGCTCGATCGCCTGAATGTTGTTCGCCGCCAGCCCGTACTTGCGCCCGAGGAAGCTCAGCCCGCCCCCCAGCGTGTAGCCGACCACGCCGACGTCGGGAGAGGAGCCGGCGAGCGCCGCCAGTCCGTGCTCTGCCGCGGCCTGCACGACCTCGATCCATCGCGTGCCGGCCTGGACTCGCGCGATCCGCCGTGCAGCGTCAACCTGAACGCCGCGCATGCGCTCGGTCTTGACCAGGAGCGTGTCATCGAGCAGGCCGAGCGGGCTCGCGCCGTGGCCGGTTGCCTGCGCGGTGACCCGCAGGCCGCGCCGCGCCGCGAACGACACCGCGGCCGCGACCTCCTGCGCTGACTCGGGGAACACGATCGCCGCGGGACGCTGGTCGACGGCGAGGTTCCAGGCAACGCGCGCTTCGTTGTAGCGGCCGTCCTCGGGGAAGATCACCTTGCCGTCGAGAGCATCCGCTGTGGAGTCAGTCACATGGGTCGTCATCGCGAGTCCTTTCCTCGGAGGTCGCAACCGGTTTGTCTGTGCCGCGGGCCGCACCGCCCGGGCTCGTGCAGCCTAGTGGACTTCGAGCCGGGCGAGTGTCGAGAACGTGCACCAGTAAAGGTCGCGGTCGAAGCCGGGCGCGGGGAACAGGACCGACTGGAACATGCTGGGGACGCGAGCACGGGCGCTCTCGTCGCCGGTTTCGATGTCGACCACGACGACGTCGTCGCCGGAGCGGTGCGCAATCGACCTGCGAACGGCTGACGAGCGGGCTGGAGCCGCCCAGTGCTCGGCGGCCGTCTGGGCGATTCGCGTGCGCGCAATCGCCGGGCCTGCGAAGTCGTGAAGGACCAGTTCCCCGGTCTCGGGGAACTGGATCATGTGCGCGGAGTGCGCGAGCTCACGCTGCCACAGCGGCGTCAGGCCGCCGTTGAACCGGAACGCCTGCACGACGCTGTTGCCGGAGTCGTAGGCGATCGCGATCCGGCGCGCCGCGTCGTAGAGCGGCGGATTCGTGACGGTGCCGCGCGCCGCGCCGCATACCTCGACCTCCTCGCGCTCGCTCGAGTCGCTCAACGAAACGCGGATCAGACGGACGGGCCCGGCGGCGACGCCGGCGCCTCGCATCGTCGTCGCGTAACGGTGCGCACCGTTGTCGAGGAACCACAGGTTGCCGCCCGCGATCACCGCGTCCCAGCCATAGCTGTGCCCGGCGCCGCCGTGGTAGGTCGCGCGCCAGTCATCGTCGCGCGTCAGGCGGTTCCCGTCCCACCAGTAGCGCCACACGGTGCTCGCGCCCACCGCGTACAGCGCGTCGCCGTCCGCGCTCAGCCTCGCGATCGACGGCTCCGGGAGCTCCAGCTCCGGATAGCGCAGCGCCAGCGTCTCGGGATCGAGCAGCGTCACCCGTGCGGACTCGCGCAGCTCGCGGTCGATGTCCTTCATCGCGAGCGTGCCGTCGGCCAGCACGACGAACGAGTTGTACGGACGCGGGCGCGTCAGCTCCCGCGACGCCAGCAGCCTCAGCTCCGAGGAGAGCCGGTGAGCGTGTCGGCCATGGACCACATAAAGGGAGCCGTTCGCATGCGCCGCCAGCCCGCCCGGCCAGAACGGGCCACCCGGCAGGTTCTCCGATCGCGCCAGCGGCTCGAGCGAACACGGATCGATCCGCTCAACCCAAGCAACGCTCTCGTCCCGGCGCGGCCGGCGGCCCATCGAGTGGCGCAGTACAAACACCTCGCCGGGAGCGCGCAGGACCACCATCGTCGTCGCGTAGGCGTCGCGAACCGCGGTGCACGTCAGTCGCTCACCCTTCCGTATGCCGAGACCAGAGTTCCCGAAAGGGACCTGCTGGCGTCGCGGCCCGCCGTCCTCGGCCGGCCACCGACTCGGCCACAGAGCTTGGTTCACGCCCCGGCCTGCGTGCAGGCGATCAGCCGCGAGTCGGCAAGCGCAGCCGACCGGTGGCCGTGGATCGCGAGGTAATCCGGATCGCTCGTCATCTCGAGAAACGCCTTGCGCGACGGATACTCGGCCGCGATCACCATGTCCCACTCGCCATCGAAGGGGCCGATCACGGATTCGGTTGTGGCGAGCGCCATCAGGATCCGGCCGCCGACCCGCTTGAGATGCGGCAACACGGCGGCGCCGTAGCGCGCATACGCCTCGGCGCCGCTGATCGCGTCGGCGGCATCGATCCCGTCTGCGCGGTCCTTGAAGCGCAGCAGATTGATCATCACCACCGGAGCATCGTCGTCAGAGGCCGCCAGACGCTCGAACTGCTCCGGCGTCGGTTCGATGCTCATGAATCCGTCCTCGGATGTGTGGGCAGGATCAACGGCGGGCGCGGCCGCTGGTTGAAGTTGAAGTCCTTGATCAGGTTGCCGAGGCCGCGAGCATCCTCGCGTACGGTCGGACGCGGGTCCGGCCGCCCATCGGTTTTCGGATCGAGGCGCTGGCTGCCGAGGAAGTCATCCTCGATGAACTTCGAGAAGGCGTCGAAGCTCAGTTGCTGGTGGTCGATGAAGTGGCGGCGCGCATACGGGCTGATCACCAGTGAGGGCACGCGGAAGCCGTAGCCGTTCTGGTCGATGACCGGCGGAACCACATGGTCGTAGAAACCGCCCCAGTCATCCCAGGCGAGAATGATCGCGGTGCTCTTCCATGCCTTGCTTCGCCCGACCGCGTTGATCAGGCTCGTCACATACGCCTGGCCGGCCTTGATCGAGGAGGTGGGATGCTCGCTGACGATTCCGCTCGGGATCACCCAGGAGACCTGCGGGAGGTGTCCGCTGCGGAGATCGCCGTAGAACTGGCTCGTATCGCGGACGTTGCCCAGCTGGTGATCCTGGCGGACCGTGGCAAAGCTCGGGAGCGGGTTCCAGATCCCCGGCGTCCGCGGTGACTGGTCCTGGTATTGGCAGAACTGCTGGCCCGTCTCGCAGTCGGGCTCCGGTCCCTGCTTGATGTAGTAGCCCCAGCTCACGTGGTGGCGGTCGAGCAGGTAGGTCAGATCCGTCCAGGCGTAATTGGGTGTGGTGTGCGGCGGACCGATGTCGGTTGGCAGCCCCGGAAGCTCGATGTTGTTCTGGCAGCTCATCGGATCGTTTGGCTTCGTGCAGAGCGCGGACCACTCGGAGACCAGGAACAGATGCGCCGGAAGGCTCCACGACGAGTTCGGCTCGAACATGTGGTCCTGGAGCACGAACTGCTTCGCGTAGTCCCAGTAGTTGGGGATCTCGCGATAGTCGTGGTAACCCATCATGTCGATCGACAGGTTCGCGATGCAGTCCTTGGGGTCCAGCGCGTTGGTGCAGGTCTGCCGGGCCTTGATGAACCCGTCCATGCGCCCGTTGTTGAGGTCCGTGACGTATGCCTGCACCTCGTGCGGTCCCCCGTAGTTGACGTCGTTGCGGTCGTGGTAGGGGCGAACGCAGCGATGCGTCAGCGGGTCGGGGATGCAGACCGTCGGAACTCCGCCCCGCATCGGAATCCCATCCGCCCCGGGAAACGTGCCGAAGTAACTGTCGAACGACCGGTTCTCCTGCATGATGATCACGATGTGCTTGATCTTGTGGATGCCGGAGTCGGCCAGCGCGGGTGCGGCAGTCGCGGCAGCCGCGAGCATCCCAGCGGCGAGTGCCAGCGCGAGGCGTTTCACGAGGGCGAGACTGGCTGGGACTGAGCGAGGATCCGTCCCTGCGAGCTCAGCGCCCGCACCGCGAACATGGTCGCCGTGCTCGACACGCTGATGTGCGTCTCAAAGCCGCGCTTGGAGACGACATCGATCGGCTTCAGTGATGTTGCGCTACTCCCCGCCAGCAGCTGCCAGCGCGCGACGGTCGTTGCGCCGTTCCAGCTTGCGTACACATCCGTGCGGCCGGACGAGCTGCGCTTGGCTGCGATCGCCGGCCGCGTCCTCGGCGTGGCGCTCCACGGGTACGTGAACGCGCGGTAGCTGCCGTCATCCTTGGGCAGCGTCGCGTCGAACGTGACCGCTCCCGTCGCCGAGAACGCCGAGAAGAACTGCTCGGAGCCGAAGCCAACGAACTTGGCACCGCCGGCGAGGTTCTGGAAGCTGCCCTCGCTGTCGGCGAGCGTGTTGGCGCTCCTGCGGTACTGCTTGACGAGCTTCGCCGTGTGCCGTCGCATGTCGAGCGAGAGGACGAGGCCACGCGAGGTGGACGAGTAGAACGGCGGGCCGCCCTGATCGTCGAACAGCGTGACGCGGGTTCCGAGCAGCTTCGCGTCGTGCTGGAAGTAGAAACGGCTGCCCGCGCCCATCCGGAAGCTGCTCGCCTTGCCGCCCAGCGCCCACAGCACGTGGCCGGTCGTGCGGTCGATCTCGTAGATCGCGCAGGTGTCGCGAGCCGAAGCCAGCACGCGGTTGCCCGGAAGCTCTTGGATCGAGTTGAAGTGGTAGGCGTCGAAGTAGGGGCTCGTCTTGGCGTCCGCATACGAGTCGGCGATCGGAATGTGACCGAGGCCGTGCCACTCCCAGACGACCAGGCCAGTGCGGACATCGACCTCCTGGAGGATCGAATCGAGGAACCGCGACTGCGTTCCTGCCGCGGTTCCCGGGAGATGCACCATCACCAGCGAGTTGACGGTGAACAGCGCGTCCCCGGCCGGGGTGAGCTTGAACTCGTGGATATCGGCTTGGTAGCCGTTGCCGGCGCTGACGCTCTTGATCGTTCGGTAGGAGGTGTCGGCGATCATGCCCTTGCCGAGGCCGTAGGCGGCGATTGTGACCTGGCCCTCCCACCAGGTCAGCACGGTCTTGCCTCGGTACTGCTGCGGGCGGAAGTTGGAGGCGACAGTCGGCGGCGTCAGTTGCCTGAACCACACCAGCCGGCCACGACTGTCGATGATCATCGGGCCGCCGGGACCGACCGGGTTGATCGTGATCGCGTTGTTGCTGCCGGGATGAACCTCGGGCGAGGGCAGCGGAGTGAGAAACACGGCACCGTCGAGGCTTCCGGCCCCCTTGAGCACGTCGATGCGCGGCGGGAGCAGGAGCGGCTCGGAGACAAAATGCTGCAGCTTGCCCGGCTGCGTCTTGGGGTCGTTGAGGATCGGCGGGGTCGCCGCGAGCCGCGCGATCGTGAACGAGAAACGGATCGGCCTGCGGCCGGCGACCCGGATCACGACGGCAACCCGCTCGCCCTGCGTAAACGCCGCGGTCGGGACGAAGCTCGCGCCGCGATTGCGCGAATACGCTCGCAGGACGCCCGAATGAGCGCCGCTGCTCGAGCCGTGCGAAGTGACCGACTTGATCATCCCCGGCGGCACGCCGAGGATGCTGATCTGCGTCTGCGGCGAGGCATCCGGGGTGCCGGGCGCAGGCGAGATCGTCAACGGCTGCGATGCGGTCGGTGCGGCAGCGGTCGCGTTGCGGCCAAACGCCGCCCCGGCCATGGTGGGCATGGTCAGAGCGGCGATCGCCGCAAGGAGAGCCGCGACCGCCGCCACCCGACCAGCGAACGCGATGCGTGAAATCGCGGTCGCAGCTGTCAAACCAGCGAGCGCCTCCTTGCGCTCGGCGGGCGCGTCCATGCGCCCACGGGCACTTCCTTGTGCCCGGCAAAGGCCTCCATGCGTGGGACGGGCAAGCTCACGAGCACGCTGGTGGTCGCCTCCGTGCGGCCAGCGAGCCCGACCGTGCGCCCGGCGAGCGTCTTCAGTGACACGCTGTCTGACAGCATGCTGCGAGTTATATACGGAGGTTGACACGATGTCAAACAGGGCGTCACACGTGCTGATACGATTGCAGGCGATGAGCACCGGGACTCAGCGCGCTCGCCACCGCGAGCATCGCGAGGCAACGCGTCGTGAGATTCTCACCGCCGCCGGCAGGCTCCTGCGGGAACGCCCGTACCGCGATCTGACCGTCGAGATGGTGATGGGCCAGACGGCTCTCTCGCGGACCGTCTTCTACCGGCACTTCGACGACATCCCCGATCTCGTGCTGCACCTGTTCATCGACGTCGGGCAGGAACTCCGCGAGGTGGGCGAGACCTGGGCCGCTTCAGCGGGCGCGAGCTACCCGGGACCGGCGCGGGAGGGGCTCGCCGGGATCGTCGATTTCTTCGTCAAGCACGGACCGCTGGTGCGCGCGATCACCGAGGCGGCAACGGCGGATGAGCAGATCGAGGCCGCCTATCGGGGCGCGCTCGAGGGCTTCATTCAGATCACGGCGGTGGCATTTGACCGGCTGGCGGCAGAGGGACGGCTCAACGTTCCGGACACGCGCGCGCTCGCGCGAGCGATGACGCTGATGAACGAGTCATACCTGCTGGCCGAGTTCGGCCGCGAGCCCTTTGGCGACCGAGACGTGGCACTCGCTACGCTGGAGACCGTATGGATCCGGATAGGACGTCCGGTGGAGGGACTGGAAGATGATTAGGAAGCTTGGATTGGCCGGGTTTCTGGCCATTGTGCTTGGACTGGTCGCGGCGCTCCCAGGCGCGAGCGCGGGCGTCGCCGGCACACAGTCGCCGCAGTATCAGCGCGCGCTGCAGCTCGGCGTTCAGGCGTACGTCTACGGCTATCCGCTGCTCGACACCAACCGCGTGTTCCTGACCAGCACGAGCGTCAACGTCCCGAACGGCAAGGGCGGCGGGCCGGTCAACGTGTTCAGCGACTTCCGACGCCTGACCGACCCGTCGGACAAGACGGTCGTCGCCCCCAACCACGACACGCTGTACTCGATGTCCTGGCTTGATCTGACCCGGCAGCCGGTGGTCTTGCACATGCCGGTGGTCAAGCACCGGTTCGTCGTGTTCGAGCTGGTTGATCCCTACACTACGAACTTCGCGCTGATCGGCTCGGTCGGGTTTGGACCCGGCGACTACGCGATCGTCCCGCCGGGTTGGCACGGCAAGCTCCCGCGCGGCGTCCAGCGAGTCAACTCACCGTACACGCGCGTCTGGGTGATCGGGCGCACCTACATCGCGAACGCGGCCGACACGCCCAACGTCGTACGCATTCAGAACCGGTATGCGATCACCCCGCTCGACAAGTTCGGGACCAACTACAAGCCCAAGCGCCCCAAGCACATCGACCTGAAGGTCAACGACTACACGGTTCCGGGCACCACCAGCGGGGAGAACCCGCTCGCGTTCTTCGATGCGCTCGGCGACCAGCTGAAGCAGTTCCCGCCCCCCGCCGCCGACGCGACGCTGCTCAGGCAGCTGCGGACGGTGGGAATCGGCCCCGGCCTGCACCCGAGCAGCGACTCCTCGCTGTCTGCCGACACGCTGCGGGGCCTGCACGATGCGGTTGCGGCGGGAGCCAACCAGGTGACGGGCGATCTCCAGAAGCTGTTCCTGTCGATCGCTCCCAAGCACAACGGCTGGCTGGTCGCGCGCACCGGAACCTACGGCACGGACTACTCGGGACGCGCGGTCACCGACAGGATCGGACTCGGGGCACCGCTCTCGAAGATGGCGATCTACCCGTTCACGATCACCGACAGCCAGCTGCACCCGCTGAGCGGCGCCAACCGCTACGTGGCGCATTTCCCGGCGAGCGATCTGCCGTTTCCGGTGAAGTCGTTCTGGTCGATGACAATGTATGACGCAAACGGCTTCTTCGTCCCCAACAGCGCCCACGTCTATTTGCTGAACAACCGCTCAAAGCTCAATTACAACCGCGACGGCTCGCTCGACCTGTACATCCAGCCGAACGCGCCGACCAACGCGCAGCAGCGGGCAAATTGGCTCCCCTCGCCGGCCGGCAAGGCGTTCAGGCTGATCATGCGCCTCTATAAGCCGGTGAACGTGCCGGGCATCATCAGCGGCAGCAGCTGGCAGCCGCCGGTCGTGCTTCAGTGCAGTGCTTCCGGGACGGCGTCCAGTGGCGTGGTCTGCGCGCGGTAGGCCCCGTCAGCTCGCCGCGCCCCACACGAGCAGTGACTGCGGATCCTCGGGGTCGACCTTGACGATGATGTCCGCTCCTTCGCTGACACCCTGCAGGGTCGCGTCGTGCAGGGACTGCGAGACGTTCACTTGGTAGTCGGCACCGGCCTCGGGATGCACGGTCAGATCGAACTCGATCTGGTGCCCGCCGCCGAACTGCGTGCCGACCTCCTTCATCGAGTTGACGGTCGCGCGCTGCTGCACTCCGACCTTGTTGATGCGAGTGATCTTGTCGCGGTCGCCGGCCATCGCGCCCGGGCTGACGGCCTGCTTCGCGGTGCCCTTCAGCTTGTCGAGAAACCCCATGGTGATGTCCTTTCTGCGCCCAGCTCAGGCGTGGCCGAAGATCATGACGACGTTGGGGTCGTCGGGATCGACCTTGACGGTCACGTTCTCGCCTGCGCTGAACGGGTTCGACGGATAGATGTATTGGTTCGTCGTGACCTGGTAGGCATCGCCTGCCGGCGGACTCACCGTCAGCGTGATGTCGTACTCGGTGCCGCCGGGCTTGTCGGTATTGCCGGTTGGCGTCATCGTCTCGATATGCGCCGGCGTGTCGACGCCCACCTTGGTCAGCTTCTGCGCCCGGTTCGCGAGCTCCATCTGGCCCGCCGAGGCACCAACGCCCACCTTGCTGGTGGCAGCTTGCGCAGATTCGGCAGCGCCCTTCAACCGGTCCAAGAACCCCATGACTAGCCTCCACTTTCGTTGGTTTCGACGGTCCCTGGCTAGAGCAGCGGATCGTGGCAGATCCGGAGCGGCCCGTGTCGTTAGTTCGATCGCGCTCGGCATCGTCGTGTTTGGCGTATCTGCGAGCGTCGCCGTCGCATCAGGGCGGACGGTGCACCTACGCGGCACTGCGTACGAGTTCAACCAGACGCACACGTTGCTGGCGGGAGCGACGATCCGGGTCGCCGAGTTCCCGCGGCTGCGAGCCGTCGTGCAACGCGATGGCCGCTACGACCTCGTGGTCCCCGACCGCGCCACGGTCACGCCCTACATCGTGGCCCGCGGCTACCACACGGTCTATCTGCAGACGTTCACGACCGACGGCGAGGATCTGGCCAACGTCAACTTCCAGACGCCGACGGATGCGGTCTATCGGGGGCTGGTCGCGCTGCTGAAGGTCCCGGTCGACGCCCACGGGAACCTGGTGGCGTGCGCGATCGTTTCCACCTTCAACACCCGGAACGTGCGCGACCTGAGCTACGCGCAGTTCATCGCGTACGGCGCACACGGCGTCGCCGGCGCGACCGCCGGCGCGCGCCCGCCGCTGGCCAGGCCCGTGTACTTCAACAAGAACGTGCTCCCGGACCCCAAGCAGAAGTCCTCGTCGGTTGACGGTGGGGTCGTGTGGACCGGCGTGCCGAGCGGCGTCTACACGATCACGGCGCACGACCCCCGCACGGCGTTCGCGAGCTTCGTCGCGACGTGCCGGCCCGGCCGCGTGGTCAACGCCAACCCGCCCTGGGGCCTGTATCAGCTCTCGCCGGCAAATCCTGCGCGGGTCTCGGCCAGATGGTCGGGGGCCGATTTGCGCTCGCTCCGGATCACGAACCTGCCGGCGCGCGCAGCCGTCACGCTGCGGTGCTCGGGGCGTGGGTGCCCGTTCGGCGTCATCGTGCGCCGGCCGCAAACGAACTCACTGACGCTCGGGCCCATTTCCGATCTGCGCTCGCTCGAGGTCACCGTCTCCGCGCACGCGTTCAACGGCGTGGTCTGGCGATGGACCATCGCCGGTAAGCGCGCACCGTCGCGCACGACGCTGTGCGTTCCGGATGGCTTCAGCAAGCCACGGCGCAGCTGCCCGACGAGCCCGGCACGGGCCAGCGCCGCCGCGGCCACCTCGCCGTGGTCCGAGATGCGCCACGACCAGCACAACACCGGGCGCAGCACGATCGTCGGGCGCTACCACGGCGACCGGCCGTGGGCGTTCCGCACCGACCGCGGTGTGTTCTCGACGCCCGTGATCGGCGGCGACGGCACCGTCTACATCGGCTCCGGTGACACCTACTTCTACGCGATCGCCCCCGATGGCCACCTGCGCTGGAAGATCAAGACGGGCGGCGTGATCGATGCGGGCGGGGCATTGTCCGCGTTCGAGCCTGGACTCGGGTCGGCGCCGCTGACATTCGGGTCGGGCGACGATCATCTCTACCACGTGACCACGCCGGCGCATGGCGGGCCGCGGATCCTGTGGCGGTTCCGCGCGACCGTGCCGCCGGTCAAGGGCCAGCAGGTCGACTGGTGGGAGGGGCCCGTCGCGGTCGGGCCCGGCGGCGTCCTGTACGCGGGCAACACCGGCGGCACCGCCTACGCGATCAAGCCCGACGGGAAGCTGGTCTGGACGTTCACCGCCGGCGGCTCGCTGTGGACGACGCCGGCGTTCGCCGGCGGCTCGAGCTACTGGGGCTCGCTCGACCTCAACATCTACAAGCTGAACGGCTCCGGGCGAGCGCAGTGGCACACGCTCACGCCCGGCTTCGTGATCTCCTCTCCCGCGATCGGCTCGGACGGGACGGTGTACGTCGGCTCGTTCGACTCGAAGCTGTACGCGCTCGACCCCTCGACCGGCAAGCCGCGCTGGACGTTCGCGACCTCCGACCACATCTACTCCTCAGCCGCGCTCGGGCAGGATCGCGCAGGCCACACGAACGCGATCTACATCGCCTCGACCAACGGGTCCGTCTACAAGCTCTCCCCCGCCGGCAAGCTCATCTGGCGCTATGACACCGGCGATCCGATCCGCTCCTCGCCGGCGCTTGGCGCGGCGGCGGGAAGCGGAGAGGTCGTGTATGTCGGCTCCTCCAACGGCAAGCTGTACGCGCTCGATGCGCGGACGGGGCGGCGACGGTGGTCTTACGACACGACTCCGCGCGACCCCGCGCTGCGCGACCGCAACGATTTGAACGCCTCGCCGGCACTGGGGCGCAACGGCGTGTACATCGCGGGCGAGCACGGCTACGTCGACTACGTGCCCTACGACTACTGCCTGCACCGTCGCGACCCGCGGTGCTCGACCGACCCCCGCCAGGAGTTCGGCACCGACGCCAACCGCGTCTTTCCCGTCAGCGCCGGCGGAACCACGATGAACACCAATCGTGTCGCCGGGGTCTCGCCGGCGACGGTGCTGAACCTGCGCCTGATCGTGCGCCGGCACGGCCGGACCGTGAACGCCTCGATCTTGAATCCCGGTCGTGTCGTGAGCGTTTCACCCCGGTTCCCGTTCAGGACGGTCGAGTCGGGCGACGGTCATTTCCTGTTCGTGATCCCGCAGGGCGTGCTTGCCCGCGGAACCACGTACCGCGTGCGGGTCGCCGGGACGTACACCGACAACGGCGTGCGGATGGCCAACTTCAATCCCCACGGTCCCGTGGCCGGCCACTTCGAGACGACGCTGGTGGTGCGGACGGCCGGTGACTCCGCGGGGCAACTGCCGCTCGTGGCGGGCCGCGGCGCCGTCAGCGCGATCACGATCCGCCGCCTCGCGGTGCCGATGCCCGCGTTCCTTCCATCCGTCAACCAGATCGGCTTCGACAGCTACGACTGGATCGCGTCGACGATCTCGCGTACGCGCTCCCAGGTGCTGATGTGGGTGATCGGCGCGTTCAAGGATCGAAACGGCGTCGAGCGCGTCGATCCGCACAGCGCGTTCGCGTTCCCGCTGACAGGTCGGTCGAGCGGCCGCGCCCTGAACCTCTCGAGCCCGAACGTTGCGCTGACGTTCAGCTTCGGGCTCGTGCCGCTGCAGCGTTTCTACATGCGCGGCACGGTCGGGCGTGACCTCAGCTTCGCGCCCGGCGCCTCGCTGTACGCCGAGACCGTCTGCAAGACGGTCCCCAACTACGGGCCGGAGCTCGCCTTCACGGGAATCTGCAACCCGGATGGGCTGCTGGCGGCGAGCGGGACCTTCCTGTCCGGGAAGTACACGGGGTCCGCGGCCGTCCGTCCGCCCGGGGTGCGGATGGCGTCGGTGCATCTGGTGCGCTCGACGGCTACGGCTGCC
This sequence comes from uncultured Solirubrobacterales bacterium, assembly GCA_963796525.1. Taxonomy (GTDB): domain Bacteria; phylum Actinomycetota; class Thermoleophilia; order Solirubrobacterales; family Solirubrobacteraceae; genus Palsa-465. Next base: position 12,734 of record CAWCMD010000018.1, on the reverse strand, counting down.
GGAAGCGTCGTGGCGCGGTTGGCCGGGCCCGGCGTGCCGTCCTCCGCCACCCACGTGGCCGCCGTCCTGCTGACCGACGCCTCCACCGGGCTGCCGGTGTCGCTCGACTACCGCGCGCTGACGACGGTCTCGAAGGGGCGGCTGAACGAGGTTTCGTTGCGGTTGCCGGCGGGGACGGCGCTGCCGGCGCGGGTGCGCGCGTACGTGATCGTCGACGCATTCCCGGTCGCCTCGCGGGTCTTGTAGGGGCCGCCTGCGGCGGCGTCCATGGGGCCGGGAGGGCCCGTCCAGGCCGCTGTCGCGGTTCGGACGGCCGGGCTTGCGACCATGGCAGGCCTGCCGCTCCGTGCCCCATATTCCGCCGGCGATGTACGAAGTGGACGCTGCCAGGCGCCCCCAACCCCGATTTCGTTACATCTCGACCACCTCAGGGAGCAACGAGTAACGAAATCGGTGCCAGGGCGCGCATTTCGTTACTCGTTGCCTCGGCCAGCGGTCGCTCTGTAACGAAATCGGGGTTCCCAGGCATCGCATCGAAAGCCCAAAATCGGGCAGAGCACACTCCCAAGGCCCGCCCGAAGGGGCGGAGCGCAAGCCGTCGGCACAAAAAGCGCGACACACCCCGCCCGCACCCGCCAACAACAGCTGTCTGGACGAGCCCTCCCGGCCCCACGGGATGCCGCCGAAGGCGGCCCTAACCAGCCACGCGGGACAGCTGCGCCTTCGCCCGCTGGGTAATGCCAGCCGTGGTCAAGAGGCCGCGTAGACATGCTGCCCCCTTGCCAGCGCGCCCGCGATCGTGAGAAACTTCAGATCATTGGGGGTAATGCCACTGGCCGTGGGGCGACGGTTCACCGCCTCGGAGATCTGTGCGCGAACGCGACCCGCCGCGTGGGACGCGCTGATTTCGGCTCCCCGTACCACCTCCCTCGCCCGCCCAATCGGGCGGCGCTGTCCATCACGAACTGATCGGAGTCATCTATGCCGAAGCTGTCCCTCCCGTCTCCCGCGCTCATCGTGGCCGCGGTCGCGCTCTTTATCGCGATCGGCGGCGGCGCCTGGGCTGCCACCGGAAGCAAGCAGTCCGCGCGGTACGCGCGCGCAACGAATCCGAAAGCATCGACTGCCAGCACTGGGCCTCGCGGTCCCCGCGGACCCAGAGGCTTTCGCGGGCCGCGTGGGTTCACCGGGCCGCGTGGGTTCAAGGGCGCTGCCGGCGCCCAGGGTCCCGCCGGGCCGTCCGACGGCTTCGTGATCAACGTCCCGCAGCAGCAGGGGCTCGCCGCCGGCAGTGACACGAGGATCGCGCAGCTGAGCCTGAACGTGGACGGCTCATACATAGTCACCGCGGCGACGGAGCTCGCCGGGAACGCAAGCTCGTCCCTGAACCTGGCCAGCTGCACGCTGCTCCAGAACGCCAACCCAGTCGCGGAGGGCTCAGCTGACCTACCCCCTGGGGTCGCGGCGTTCGACGACCAACTGACGCTCACGGCCGCCGTCGACACCAGCAACGGCACGAACGTCAGCCTGAGCTGCAACCCCGATGGCTTGGGGTTCGCGCGCAACGTCGTGATCACGGCGGTCCGGGTGGGAACGCTGCACACGGAGACGCCGTAGCGCAATCACGCGCCGCGGCGGGATCGCCGTGGCTGGCGCTGTGCGCGGCCGTGTTGGGTCAGGCCGCGCCCAGCGCCGCGAGCGTTTACGCGAAGAGACCGCCCCCGGGTGGATCGAGTTCCGGCTCGCGAGCCAGCGCACGCAGCTCCAGCAGGCGCTCTGCCGTGATGATGTGAACCACCGCGTTGATCAGGGCGAGGTGGGTGAACGCCTGCGGGAAGTTCCCAAGCTGACGCCCGGTGATCGGGTCGAGCTGCTCGGCGTAGAGTGCCAGCGGACTGGCGTAGGAGAGGAGCTTCTCGCACAGCGCTCGAGCCTGAGCCAGCTGTCCGATCTCGACCAGCGCAGAAACAAGCCAGAACGAGCAGATCGTGAACGTGCCCTCGTCGCCGGAGAAGCCGTCGTCGGTCTCGGCAACCCGGTAGCGCAGGACGAGCCCTTCCTCGGTCAGCTCCTCGGCGATCGCCCTGACCGTGTTGCGGATGCGGTCGTCGCCGGGGGGAAGGAACCGCACCAGCGGCATCAGCAATACAGACGCGTCCAGCGCCTTGGTGTCGTAGTGCTGGACGAAGACGCCTCGTTGATCGATCCCGTTCGCGCAGATGTCGGCGTGGATCTCTTGTGCAGCGGCTTCCCAGCGCGCCGCGGTCGCCTCGTCATCGCGAATCCGAGCCAGGCGCGCGCCGCGTTCGGCAGCCACCCAGCACATCAGCTTCGACGACGTGAAATGCTTGGGCTCGCCGCGTACTTCCCAGATCCCGCAGTCGGGGTCGCGCCAGTTCGCCAGCGCTGTCTCGACCTGGCGCTTGATGATCGGCCACAGCCGATCGGGCAGCTGATCGCGTGAGCGGGTGTGCAGGTAGATCGAGTCCAGCACCGCTCCCCAGACGTCATGCTGGATCTGGTTGTGAGCGCCGTTGCCGATCCGGACCGGCCGGGCGTGGTTGTACCCGGAGAGATGCTCGAGCTCCTGCTCCTGGAGCTTGCTCTCGCCACCAATCCCGTACATGATCTGAAGCTGTCGCTCCTCCGCTTCGGCCACATCGGCCACGAAGTAGAAGAAGTCATTCGCCTCGTCGTCGAAGCCGAGCGTGTAGAGCGCCCAGAGCGCGAACGTCGAGTCGCGGATCCAGCTGTAGCGGTAGTCCCAGTTGCGGTCCCCGCCGGGAGTCTCCGGCAGCGAAGTCGTTGCCGCGGCGACCATCGCGCCTGACGGCGCGTATGTCAGACCTTTCAGCGTCAGCGCGCTCCGTTGGAGGTATGAGCGCCATGGGTGATCAGGGAAAGTGCCGTGCTTCAGCCATTCCTGCCAGAAGCGACATGTACGTGCCAGCCGGGTTGCGGCCTCGTCGTAGCCGCCGGGGAGGGGATGCTCCGACCAGCCGAGCGCCACGAACGCGACGTCGCCCTCGTGGAGCGTTGTCCTGGCCCGTGCGCGCGGTCCCTCGAACCCAAGCCGCAGATCGGTGACCAAGCGCAGCTCGAGGTCGATCCCCTCCGACCGTGCCAGCGCCTCCCCGTACCCGGGTCCGGTGTATGTCCAGTCAGCGGCCAGCCCCCCGTAGTCGAACGCCGGCTCGCATTCAAGCTTGATGTCGACGGAGCCCTGGATGCACTCGATCATGCGCAGCAGCACGTGTTCGGCCTCGTCGTCGCTCGGCGAGCGATGGTGGCGATGCGATCGCTCTGCGTCGTGATGCCATGGGCCGATGCTGAGGGCATCGCGCACGACCACCCAACCCATCCGCGTCTCCCAGCTGGTCTCGAGCACCATCGTGCCCGGTATGTATCGCCGCGCCGCGGGCACGCTCACGTCAGCCGGAGCGATTCGGAAGCTGCCGGCATCGCGGTCGAGGATCGCACCGAACACGCTGGGCGAATCCATCCGTGGCAGGCAGAGCCACTCGACGTTGCCGCTGGGCGCGATCAGTGCGCTGGTCTCGCAGTCAGACAGAAACCCGTAGTCGCCGATCGGCGGGAACGCGCTGACGTGGCCCCCGAGTTCAGAGTCCCCCTTCATCGTGGCGGGCGATTCTGGTACTGGCCAAGTGGTGTGTCAAGGTATGCTCGCCCAACGGAGGGGGTGCACCGCATTGGACTTGGAAGCTTCGGCAGACCTGACCTCGATCGACGTGATCGCATCGGCGATCGAGCCGCTGATGCCGGCGGACAGCCGCCTGAGCTCTCCCGACGGAGCGTTGACCCTGATGCTGAGCGACATTGCGGACGCCGACGTCGTCGCCGCGCGGCTCGGTGAGGCTGGCTGGAAGCAGTTGCTTGAGGACCACCACCTGCTCGTGGAGCGGCTGGTCACTCACCACGATGGGGAGATCGTCAAGGTGGAGCGCGACGGTTTCCTGGCGTCATTCAACAGCGCCCACGGCGGACTCCATACAGCGGTGGAGCTACAGCGGACCTTCAGCATGGCCGAAGGCGCCTCTGCTGGGCTTCGTCTGCGCGTCGGCCTGCACTCGGGCTTCGTGATCGACAACTCCGATCAGCTGCTCGGCCGCAACGTCGTACTCGCATCCCGGATCGCGGCTCAGGCACAAGGGGGCGAGATCCTCGTGTCCTCGTCGTTGAAGCAGTACACGGAGAGCGATCCGAGCTTCACGTTCGAGGCCCGGGGCGAACATCACTTCAAGGGACTGCTCGGCGAGCACAGCGTGTACAGCGTTCCTTGGCGCTAGCCCCGAACCGATCAAGACAACGCATCCGCGACCGGGATGCCGGCAGTCCGCGAAACGAGATGCCTACTGGTTCGCCTTGTTCAAGGCCTCACATTCGGGGCATTGAACGAACACACCGACTAGCTCCCCTCCGACGACCCCCTCGGCCAGCGGCGCCGCGCAGTTTCCGCACAGCAGGCGATCGGGACCGTCGCCCTGGAAAGCGAGCTTTCCTTTCGGTGGAGCCTGAATGATGACGCTCGGCCGGACCTCGTCCGGCGAAATGACGCTCAGCTTGTGATCGGCCATGACGCGAGAACCTAGCCACTTTGGCAGCAGGTGGCAAGTCTTGGCACCGCTCGGTTCAGCGACCACGTACGAATCGTGTGCGCCCGTCGCCGGTCCTGTGCGATAGTCCGCTGATGAGCGATTGGCGCCTCGTCTCGGGCGACGCGGACTGGAACGCAATCGTTGAGATTCTTCAGGCCCACCGAACGCCGTGTGCCGTGACGATGGGAACGTTCGACGGAGTCCACGCTGGCCATCGGAGCTTGGTCGCAGCCACCCGTCGGCTTGCGCTGGACCAAGGACTGGATGTGATTGCTGTGACGTTCTCTCCGCGTCCCGAGCGCTACTTCGCTCGTGGCGCAGTGCTGCCCGATCTCTGCTCAATCGACGAGCGGATCTCCCGCCTCCGGGAAGCTGGAGCCGACCGAGTCGTGGTGCTGCCGTTCGGTTGTACGCTCGCTGAGGTTCCGGCAGCGAGATTCGCCGGTGCGCTGGTCGATGAGCTCGGTCTCGAGCTTCTCTGCGTTGGGGAGGACTTCTCCTGCGGCCGCGATCGAGAAGGCGATCCCGCCTTCCTACGAGCGCTCGGACTCGTCGTCCACGTCCATTCCTTCGTCCGCGATGAGGATGGCATCAAGATCAGTTCCTCCCTCCTACGCGAGGAGCGCATGGCCACCGCATCCCAGGCTCCGAGCAGAATAAAATAGGATGCCGACACGCCGAAACGGACAAAGGAGACTGGGATGAGCGCAGGCCCACCGGTCGAGGTTCCGCCGGAGATCGTGGATTACCTGAGTGAACAGCGGACGATGACGCTGGCCACCGTCTCCTCGAGCGGCGTGCCTCGCGCGAGCACCTTCCTGTACGTGAACGAGGGGCCGACGCTGTACTTCTGGAGCCGGGCCGGGACGATCACGACGCATCACATCGACCAGAACCCCGTCGTCTCGTTCGCCATCGACCGCTATTCCGAGGACCTCAACGCCACGCAGGGGCTGCAGGGCGTCGGCGAATGCCAGGTGATCCTCAGCGGTGAGGAGGTCGCCCGCGTGGCGGACCTGTTCGGACAGCGGTTCCCGAAGCTCTCGCCCGGGTCGACGATGAGCATCTCGTTCTTCCGGATCGTGCCGACCGACCTGCAGCTGATCGACAACCGGGCGGCGACGCCGCTCGCGACGCGCGGCGACTCGAGCGCGTTCGGTGCCGATTTCCACCGCGAGCGGTCATACAGCGTCGTTGCCAACCTGCCGACGCAGGATGCGGAGACGTTCACCGCGAGGCTGCAACCGGTCACCGCCACCGCCGGCCAGACGGTCGTTCGCCAGGGGGGACCGGCTGACAAGTTCCTGATCCTGCTCGAGGGCGAGGCCGAGGTGGTTCGGGAGGTCGATGGACGGACCGAATCGATGTCGCCGCTGAAGCCGGGGACGCTGTACGGCGAGGTCGCGATCATGCTCGACCTGCCCCGGTCGGCCAGCGTCAAGGCGAGGACCGACGTCAAGCTCCTCGCCCTCGAGAAGGAGGACTTTCGCGAGCTCGTGGCCGGGTCGCTCGGCCTGTCGGTCGACTTCGACCAGGTCATCCGCGGTCGCCTCGACAAGCTCGCCGGCGCCTAGCGGATACCGGACCGTGCCCGGCTTCGGCAGCCAAGAATTCCGCGCGACGGTCGGCAGCTTCGCGACCGGCGTGACCGTGATCACCACGCGCGGCGAGCAGCATCCCTACGGAATGACGGCCAACGCGTTCTCGTCAGTCTCGCTAGACCCGCCGCTCATCCTGGTTTGCATCATCTCCCGCTCGGAGGGGATGAACCAGATCACGGCCAACGGCTGCTTTGCCGTGAACATCCTGGCGGCCGAGCAGGAGCCGCTGTCTAGGTACTTTGCCTCGCGCGACCGGCCGAAGGGCCGCGACGCGTTTGCGGAGGTCCCCCACCGGACAGCAGAGACCGGATCGCCGATCCTGGACGGCGCAATCGGATACCTCGATTGCAACCTGCACGCGCAGTACGAGTCGGGCGACCACCACATCTTCATCGGTGAAGTGCTCGACATCGGCTCCGACCCAGAGGGGCTGCCGCTGCTCTTCCATGGCGGCCGATACCGCGGCGTTCACGACATCTAGGAGCTCACCTACAGGCCGAGCATCGAAGCGATACGAACGCGCTGCATCTCGTTCGTGCCCGAGTAGATCGGGCCGCCGACCGCGTCGCGCAGGCCCTTCTCCAAGCCGTGCTCGCGCATGTAACCGCGGCCGCCGAACAGTTGCACGGCGGACAGCGCGGAAGCCAGATTGGCCTCGCTCGTGACCAGCTTCGCCATCGAGATCTCGGTGGTGACGCTGCGTCCCTTGGCGAACCGCCGAGCGGTGTCGTAGAGGTGTTTGCGCGCGGTCTCGATCCCGATCTTCTGATCGACGATCTTGCCCGCGACGTACTGGTTGGAGGCGATCGGCACCCCGAACGCGGTGCGCTTCTTCACGTGGGCGATGCACCGCTCCATCCGCTCCTGCATCTCTCCGGCCATCATGATGAAGATGCAGAGGATCTCCCAGTTCATCACGTGCTCGAGGATGAAGAAGCCGGCGCCCGGCTTGCCGACGATATTGCTCGCCGGGACGCGGCAGTCGGTGAACTCGAGCTCACAAAACGGACAGGTGTTGAGCCCGAGCTTGGCGATCGGCGCTCCGACGTGAAACCCGGGCGTGTCGGTGGGCACCAGGAACGCGGTGATGCCCGACGCTGCGTCGCCGGTCTCGAGCTTGGCGTAGACGGTGATCACGTCGGCGATCGGGCCGTTGGTGATGAACGTCTTGCCCCCGTTGAGCAAATACCCGTCGCCGTCCGGTGTCGCGGTCGTGCTCATCGCCATCGCGTCGGAGCCGGCCGAAGGCTCGGAGATCGCGTGGGCGCTGATGATCTCGCCGTCGATCAGCCGCGCCAGGTAGCGCTCCTTCAATTCCTCAGAGCCGAACTTCTGCAGCGGGGTCGCCGCGCTGACGATCTGGGTGGCCAGCGCGAACAGGAGCCCGGCGTCCCGGCACCCGTAGCCCAGTTCCTCCAGCACGTAGACGAGCGTGAGCGCATCGTGGCCGAGCCCGCCCCACTGTTCGGCGAACGGGATCCGGATTACGCCGGATTCGCGGATCAGCTGCCATTTGTCGCGGTTGAACCGCTCGGCGGCATCGTCCTCGAGCACGCCCGCGTTGAGGGCTTCGTAGTACTTCTGAAGTTCCTTGCGGAGCGCCTTCTGCTCGTTGGTCCAGTCGCCGACCGGGGCGGGCATTGCCATCGTCGTGAGCCCTAGTAGACCGAGGAGTGGATGCCGGACTCGGTGAGGCGATGGGCCTCCTCACCGGTCAGCGCCGGGGTGAACATGCAGACGAGCCGCAGGTCCTCGTGGTCGGAGGCGACCAGGTCGTGCATATCGTGCTTGTCGAGCGCGTAGATCGTTCCTGGCACGATCTCGTGCTCGGTCCCGTCCATCTCGATGACCTTGCCGCTGCCCTCGATGCAATAGCACGCCTCCAGGTGGTTCTTGTACTCGAGCCGCGACTTCGTGCCCTTGTTGACGATGGTGTCGGTGACGGTGTACCCCATCCCGTCTGCCTGCAGCAGGAAACGCCGGCTGACGCCGTTGCCCCACTCGACGGTCTTTGCATCCTCGAGCTTGCGAATGATCATGTGAACTGCCCCTTTCGTTGTGTGACCCGATTACCCGGCCTCGCCCTGGCCGAGTCGGGGACGTGTCCCAGCTCGACGAGCAGACCCCTGAAGTCTTCGACCACATCCCTGCCGGCCTCCTGAGCGGCCGCCACGCGGGCCACGCACTCGCTGCCGACGATCGCCGCGTCGGCCCCGGCCGCGCCCAGACCCTCGATGTGCGCCTGCGTCTTGACCCCGAAGCCCACCGCGATCGGCACTGTGCTGGCGGCGCGCAGGCGCTCGATCACCGGGACGAGGGCGGCGTGGTCTGGCGGTCCGACGGTGCCGCTGCGCCCGTATGCCGCGACCAGGTAGATGTAGGCCGACCCGTGCTCGGCCGCCTCGTCCAGCACGGCCGGCTCGGAGGACGCGTAGCACGTGGTAACGATCGGCTGGCCGACCTCACGCGCCGCGTCGTAGTACTGGGCCCGCAGCCGCGGCGGCAGGCCATGGACGAGCAGGCCGTCGGCGCCGGCCTGCCTGACCCGGGCCAGGAACTCGGCCAGCGGCGTGCGCTTGATCGAGTAGCTCCAGTCGGCGAGCAGCGCGATCTTCAGGTGCGTCAGCTCCGGGCGAACCCCGGCGATGAATCCCAGCACCGCGTCCGCGTCGACGCCGTCGGCCAGCGCCCGGCTCGCCGACTCGCGGATCACCGGCCCGTCGCTGGCGGAGTTCGGGAACGGAATCGCCAGCTCGAGGCAGTCGACCTTGGCCGCGTCGAGCATCAGCACGAGCTTCCGGAAGAGGTCGAGCGGCGGGTCCCCGGCATTGAGGAATAGCGCGAGGCCGGGGCGACCCGGCAGTGGCTCGCTGAAGAACGCCACCGCGGCCTACCTCGCCCCCACGGCCCCGTGAGCGCGGACCCGCTCGATCAGCCGGACCGGCTCGCCGCTCGTCATCGTCTCCTCGGCGAGCTTCAGGGCGCCCGCCCAATCCTCTACGACGCCACCGTTGATCGCCAGCACCGCGGCGTTCAGGCGGATGCTCTCGATCGCGCCTGTCGGGCCGTCGCCGCTGATGAGCTTGAGGAAGTGCGGGACTGTGTCGTCGAGCTCGGCCACCGGCAGGAGGTCCTCGAACGGCCGGTCGGTCAGGCCCAGTTCGCCCGGGGCGATGACCCGCTCCAAGCCCGCGGCGCTGTCAAACACATGGCCGTCGGTGATGCTCAGGAGCTCATCGCACCCCAGGTCGTTCCAGCACAGCCAGTAGTCGCGCGTGGGGTCTTCCCGAGCCAGCGCGCGGAACACCGGCAGAACCGAGTGGTCGGACACGCCGGTGATCTGCGTCGTCACGGGAACCGCGGCCAGGAACGGCCCGACGAGGTTGAAGAACCGCCCGATCGTCTTCATGTCGAAGGGCAGGATCTGGCGGGCCAACAGCCGTAGCTCCCTCGGGTACACGAACGGTCCGGCGCAGGCGATCCCGAAGCTGTCGAGCAGCTCCTCGAGCGCCTCGTAGCTCCCGGCCATCCGGATCCCCAACCGGTCGAGCAGGTCCACAGAGCCGGTCCGTGATGCGTAGGCGCGGGAACCGGTCTTGATCACCCGCGTGCCCATCGCCGCGGCGACGAACGCCGACGCGGTCGAGAGGTTGAACGTGCTCGGCCCCCCGCCCGTGCCGACGATGTTGACCGTCGCGCGGGCGGGCGCACCCGGTTGTGGGTTAGCCGCCCGGAGCGAGCTGAGCAGCGCGCTGACCGATGGGCCGTCCGGCATCTGCGTGGTCAGCGACGAGAGCACCGCGACCGCCTCACCCGGATGCAGCTCCTTGGCGGCGAGGCGCTGCCAGAAGTCCGCCCAGACCTCCGCTTCGATCGGATAGCTGCGCGTGACCAGCGCGGCCAGCGCCGGCGATGGTGTCTTGTTAGCCACCGGCGCGCGCGTTGTCGACGTACTCCTTGATCGCCGTGACCGTGCGGAAGCTGTCGGGCCCGAGCTCGGCCTCGTCGATCGTGATGTCGAACTCGTCCTCCATCCAGGCGACGAACTTCAGCAGCCCAAGGCTGTCGACGACCCCGCCGGTCAGCAGGTCGAAGTCCGAATCGAGCTCGTCGACGGAGATGTCCGGCATGAACTCCTCGACGATGAAGCCCTTGATCTTTGCGGTCTCGTCATCCACTCAGCTGCGCGTCCTTTCTAGTTCGGCCTGGATCGCTTTGCGATCGACCTTTCCGGTAGATGTCTTGGGGAGGGGTTCCGTCACGATCGTGATCTTCGACGGCATCTCGGTGCGGGCGAGCCGGGTCATGCAGTGCTGGCGCAACTTGAGGCTGTTCAGCGTCGAGTCCAGCTCCTTGCGAACGACGGCGCACAGGCGCTTGCCCGCGAGTTCGTCCTCGATCGCCACCACGCTTACCTCAACGACCTCGGGGTGATCCTGGATCGCCTGCTCGACGACCTGCGTCGAGACGCGGACCCCGCGCACCTTCACGTAGAAGTCCGCCCGGCCCTCCAGCGTCAGCGTGCCGTCGTCGTGGCGACGGACGATGTCGCCGGTGCGGTAGAACGTCCGATCCTCCCCGCCGACCGCGGTGAACCGCTCCGCGTTGAGCTCGGACTTCAGGTACCCGCGGGTCTGGAACGGCGTCCACACGAGCAGCTCGCCGGTGCCGGCGCCCTCGAGCGGCGTCCCGTCCTGGTTCTGCACGCGCGCGGTCACCCCGGGGAGTGGCTGCCCGACCGGGATGTTGCTCGGGACGTTGCCGTCGGCCAGGCCGAGGAACTCGTGCATCAGGCTGTCGTTCGTCTCGGTGCAGCCGTAGACGTTGTAATAGCGGGCCTCCGGGAACAGGGTCGGCAGCTCGGCCAGCGAGGTCGCCGGCATCTTGTCGCCGGTGGTGATCACGTGACGGACCGTCGGGAACGTGTCCCCACCGGCGCGGTTGACGTCGATCAGCAGTCGATAGAGCATCGGCACGGCCTGCAGCACGTTGACGCCGTTGTCGTTGATCAGCGCCGCCAGGTAGGGGCTCTGCGTCGCGCGGTCCTGATCGACCATCACCACCGTCCCGCCGTGCTTCAGCGTCGTCCAGATGTCGAGCAGGCAGAGGTCGAAGTTGAGCGGCGCGTAGTTGGCCACCACCGTGCCGTCGCCGATCCCGAACTGGTCGGCGGCCCAGTCGGTGAACGCGTCGATGCCCTCCTCGCGCAACGGGACGACCTTCGGCAGCCCGGTCGACCCGGACGTCGTGAGCATGAACGTCACCCCCTCGGCCCCGCCCGCCGGCGGCCACTCCGACGGGGGCGCGTCGATCGACTCCGTCTGTGGCGCGTCGACGAGCGCCCGCAGGCTGGCGGCGCTGTCGCTCCGGGGGCCGGTCGGCGAGAGGACGGTGCTGACGCCTGCCTGCGCGAACAGCTTCGCCAGCGTTTCGGCGGCGAGCTCGATCGACGGCAACAGGAACGGCCGGCCTGACTGCAAGCACGCCAGGATCAGCGCGATCGCCTCAGGCGACTTCTTGGCCCGGATCCCGATCGGCCGATCGGCCGGCAGGCTCGCCAGATCGTGCTCGGAGAAGGCGCTCTCGGCCATCCTCAGCAGCTCGCCGTAGCTTGTCGCCTGCCCTTCCCAGATCAACGCCTGCGCATCGGGCGCCCGCTCGGCATGGGCGGCGAAGTGCGCAGCGAGTGATGTCACGGCCTCGGTGCTCACGCTATTCGCCTCCGCTCGGCATCCGGCCTCGCCTGTAAGTCGGCGGCGTGAGTCATCCGGCTGCCGCCAGCGCGCTCCGGTGGAGCTCGAACGCCTCGATCCAGCCCGGGATGCTGTCCGCCTGGAGCAGGCCGGTGCCGATCAGGAGTCCCTTGAACCCGCTGCTAACCAGCTCCGCCGCGATCTTCGGGTCGGTGATCGCGCTCGCACTCGCCGGGACCGGCGTGCCGGAGTCGATCACGGCGTCGAGCAGCAAGCGGCTGCGGTCCAGGTCGCCGGCGTCCCGTTCCTGGGTGCGGATATCCTTGTTGTTGATCGCCACGATGCACTGCTCGGCGTGGACTACGGAGGCGAGCTCCTCGTGATCGGCGATCTCGACGAACGGAGTCAGCTCGTGCCGGAGCGTGGTCTCGATCATGTGCTGGAGCGTCGACTTCGGCAGGATCCGCGCGGTCAGCAGCACGGCGGAGGCACCGATCTCCTTGGCCCGGACCACCTGCTTCTCGCGGGTGATGAAGTCCTTCTGCAGCAGCGGCACGTCTGTCAGTCCGGCGACGTCGATCAGCATCTGCTCCACGCCGCCGAACCACCGGCCGGTGACCACCGAGATGCACGGCGCGCCCGCGGCGATGTACTCCGAGACGATCTGCTCGATCGGGCGATCGCCGATCAACTCGACGCCGTCCGCGTCCGAGCGCTTCACCTCCATGATGATCGGCAGCGGCGACGCCACCAGGGAGTCGATGAAGCGGCTAGCCATTGGCCCGCCAGGCATGCGTGATTGCGTCCACCCGTCGAGCGCTGAT
>CAWCMD010000017.1:0-353832 GCA_963796525.1 uncultured Solirubrobacterales bacterium | reverse complement strand
ATGCTGAGTGGCTGGCTGATGTGGCGGCGCATGGGATGGTGCGTCCGAGCTTCGTGCCGCCCCTGCCGATCCGGGAGCTGCGGGAGCTGACGCGCTATCGCAAGACTCAGATCGAGGCGCGGGCGGCTGAGAAGCAACGTCTGGAGAAGGTCCTTCAAGACGCCGGGATCAAGCTCACGTCGGTCGCCTCCAGAGTCCTGACCCAGTCGGGCCGCGCGATGATCGAAGCGCTTAGCGACGGCGAGCAGGATCCGACCAGGCTGGCCGGCCTCGCGAAGGGCAAGATGCGACCAAAGATCCCGGCGCTGACCGACGCGCTGACCGGCCACTTCGGCCCCCACCACGCCGTGGCGTGCCGTCGCATCCTCGCTCACATCGACTTCCTCAACGAGACGATCGCTGCGCTGACCGAGCAGATCGATGCTCGCACCGCGGCGTTCGAGGCGGTGTACACATCGCTGCAGCCGGTGCCCGGCTTCGATCGCCTCACGATCGACGTGATCATTGCCGAGACCGGTGCCGACATGACCCGGTTCCCGACCGCCGCCGATCTCGCCTCCTGGAGCGGCGTGTGTCCCGGGAGCCATGAATCGGCTGGCAAGCGCCGCAACGTCAGCACCATCCCCGGCAACCAGTGGCTGCGACCCGCGTTGATCGAGTCCGCGCGAGCTGCCGTGCGGACCAAGGGAAGTTACTTCGGCGCCCAATACCGTCAGATCGCCCGCCGCCGCGGACCCAACAAAGCGGCCGTCGCCGTCGCCCACTCGTTGATCGAGCTGGTATGGCATCTGCTGAGCACCGGCGAAGTGTTCAAAGACCTCGGAGACGACTACTTCAAAACTCGCCAAGACCCTCAGCGGCAAGCCCGCCGCCTCGTCGCCCAGCTCGAAGAGCTCGGCTACGCAGTCACCCTCGAGGCAGCCCCAGCGATCTCCGCATAGCCGTCAGCAAACCCGAGCAGGTCCAAACTCGGCTTCGCCGCGAGCGACTTGCGCACGCCAAAATCCCCCAACACACGCGCGACTCAACGAGCATTTCACCCCAGATCGACGCACGCGTGCTGGCGGAGCTGTCGTTCCGCGATCTGGTGCCGGCGATCTGGCTGCCGACGCCCGAGCTCCGCCAAGAGCGGGAGCGCTCGCGGTGGCGGCTGCACCTGGTCAAGCACCGCTCGATCCTCAAGAACCGCGTGCACGCGTCGCTGATCGCGTTCGGCCATCAGGTCCCGATGGCCGACCTGTTCGGCGCCGGCGGCCGCCGGCTGCTCGCCGAGCTGGACTTCCCCGAGCCGTGGCTCGGGCACGTGCGGGCGAGCGTTGAGTTGATCGACGATCTCGACCGGCGGATCGGCGAGATCGAGAAGTGGTTGCACCGCTCCGGCGCCAATCATCGCTATATCCCGTTGCTGATGACCGCCCCTGGGATCGGCTGGGTCACCGGCTTCACGATCGCCGCCGAGATCGGCGACATCAACCGCTTCTCCTCGCCGGTCAAGCTGACCGGCTACACCGGCCTGTGCCCGCGGGTGAACCAGTCCGGCGAGGTCGACCGCCGCGGCCCGATCTCCAAGCACGGCCCCAGATATCTGCGCTGGGGGCTGATGGAAGCAGCCATCCACGCCTCCGCGCACCCGCTCTACAAGGAGCGCTACCAGCGCACCGACCGCCGCCTCGGCCGCCAGCGCGGCGCCGAAGGTCGCGCAGATCGAGCTCGCCCGCAAGCTGACCGAGGCGATCTGGTACATGTTCACCCGCAACGAGCCGTTCAAGCCCTTCGCTCCGGAAGGCGCCATTTCTCGCCTGACTGCCTGACAGTCCCTAATTGACATGCGCCGCCGGAGCGAGCCCCGATAACACCTAGTCCTCGAAGTTCGATGAAGCGATAGAGACATGGGCACTGCTCCACACCATCACCAACCCGCCCGCGCACCGTGACAACGTCCTGCCAGGTTCACGCTGCCGTGTCAAGCGCCATCAGCACCAGTGTTCACTCCAGTGCACTTGCTGAAGCGCTTGACACGGCCAGCGTTCACCCGGCGATCAACAGTGAGGGTGTCAGGCATCTGACATCGAACCGGCGAGGGACTTGACACCGGGCCCTCGTTCATAGAGGCGAGGAGCAGGTGTCAGCAGCCGTAGCGGCCGCGTCTCCCTTTCACGTCCACGCGTGCATAGCGAACCGGCGGTCTGCGTGACTGCCTTTGTGGCGTGCGTGCATCTTGCCGCGCGTTGGTAGCGCCGACCGATCGTGCCGGATCTTGCCGCGCTCGCCGTGGCCGTGCGAGCGGTGCTAGATGCGCGTCGCGTGGGACGGAGACGCGTGGCGTGCAGCGTGGTAAGGGCGCGCGGCGCTGCGGGGTCTGCGGCTCGCCGGCTCGTTGCCCGCTACCGCGTGTTGTGGACTGCGGGCGGCGTGTGCTGGTTGTGGTTGGGCGTGGACCCGCTGAGCGTGACCGACGAGAAAGCGAATGCGGCGACGAACAGGGCGATCGTCATCGCCCGCAGGACGCGTGGGGTCAGCCAGGTCATGTGCTGGGCTTGTAGCCATGAGCGGGCGCCGCTGGCTCCCGCTGCGGCTGCCATCACGCATCCGGCGCACATGGCTGCATAGGTTAGCTCTGCCGGAGGGCGCCCGCCAGCGGTTGGTGCTGGTGGGCCGCTCTGCTGACGGGCGTGGTGCCGGTCGGGGTTTGCGGTTATCTGCCGGTTGCCTGGTGCAGTGCCTGTTGGAGGCGTAGCAGTTCCGCCACTTGCCATTGTTCGAACGTCGCGGAGGCGGGGGAGAGCGTTTCGGTGATCGTCGTGATTAGGATGTGCGCGTTGCGGGCGATCTGGTTGACTTGCTGGACGTCCGGTGTCGCGTTCTGGCTGTTGTAGACCCACACTTTGATCTCGCGCCGTTGGGCTTGTGCGTCGACCATCTCCTTGTCCGCGGCGGTCACGTCGCTTCCTTCTGCGATCGCCTTCGCGAAGCTGTAGGGGGTCAGAGTTTCAGGCCGAGCGCTTGGCCCAGCGGCTGGAAGATGCTCTCGCTGTAGCCGACCGGGACGCCGGCGTATCGGGAGCGGATGGCGCCGATCAGGTGCTCGTAGTGGGCGAGATGCCTTGGTCTCGAACACGCTCCGCTGTTGATCGAAGTATGCGGAGTCCTTGGGGTCGGCGCGCTTGTAGTCGGCCACGATCTGATCGATCACGCGCCGTACCGATGAGGGGGAGTACCACTGGTGGGGGTTATCGCCCTCTTTGAGGCCGAGTAGACCGCCGACGTTCAGCACGGTCCGCGAGCTTGACGGGTTCGCGCCGAGCAGCTTCGAGGCCCATCGGTCATAGCCGATGCCGTTGACGATCGCCATCTGCGACTGGGCCATCGCAACGCCGTCGGCGGCCGTCGGCTCGTAGGAGTGCGGGTCGGTGTTCGGGTTGGCGATGATGCTCTGGACCGCCACCTTGCTGCCTCCCAGCTGCGCGGCGATGCTGCCCCAGAAGTTCTCCGCAGCGACGACCTGCAGCTTTCCCGAGGAGCCGTCGCCGGCCGTGCCGACAGAGCCGCAACCCGCCATCAAGCCAGCGATCAACACAAGCGCAGCCAACGGCCACAACCGCAATCGGGACACGACGCTCCTTCGAATCTAGAACCTGGCCGGCGCGAGTCGCCGAGCCTCGCGGCCGGGCACGATACCATAAGAATAGGATTTAGTCTTGTTCCTATCATCTTCGGCGCTTCCGACAGCAAGGTTCGCGACCGAGGCGGTGGCGCGGTCGCGCGAACAGGTCAGGGATCACGCCGAGGTGGGGACCTCGCCGGGGCGAGCGCTGCAGCCGACCGAGCGAGTCGGCATCATCAGGCGGGCTCGCCCGCCCGGGTGCGCCCCGTCCTTATGGCAAACGGCACGACCGCAGTCCGCAATCGCCCGTCCTCGCGCGCCGGCACGCAGCGCAACGGCGGTGCGCCGCGGCGGCCTGTGCAGCCCCACCACCGCCGCCGGCGGACCGCGCTGGCGCTCCTTGCGCTCGCCGCGCTGATCGCCGGGATGATCGCGGGATCCGGCGGCAGCGCCGGCAGCAGCAGCCTGCACGTCTCGCACCCGACCGGCGGCTTCTTCGGGCGGATCGCGACGCTCGGCGGCACGGGCAAGGGCTCGTTCGCCTACGCCGAGCAGGTGGCCGAGAACAAGGCGATCAACCGCACGCTCGCCTACACGCCGGGAGTGATTACTGCGGGTGCCCAGCACCGCGAGATCGCGATCACGTTCGACGACGGCCCCGGACCGTACACCCCGCAGTTCGTGTCGGTGCTCGCGAAGTACGGTGTGCCGGCGACGTTCTTCGAGGTCGGCGCCGGCGAGCAGTACTTCCACGCGGGGACCTCTGAGATCGTCGCCCACGGCTGGGTGATCGGCGACCACACCCAGGACCACGCGCCGATGTCGCACCTCCCCTATTCGGTGCAGAAGTCGCAGCTGGTCGACCAGATCGCGAGTGTTGGTCGCTACGGAGCGCCGTTCCCGCGGCTGTTCCGACCGCCCTACGGCTACTGGAACTCGACCACGGTCAGGCTGCTGCGCCAGTACCGGATGCTGATGATCCTGTGGACCGTCGACACCGAGGACTACCGCCTGCCGGGCGTCGACGCGATCGTTCACACCGTCCTCTCGGGCGCCAAACCGGGCGCGATCGTCCTCATGCACGACGGCGGCGGTAACCGCCAGGAGACGGTCGACGCGCTGCCGGCGATCATCAAGGGTCTCCGAGCGCGCGGCTACAAGCTGGTCACGGTGCCACGGCTGCTACTCGACAACCCCGCTCCGGCCAACCAGGAGCTCGGAACGATGGGCGGCGGCGGGGGATAGTCAGGGCGCTCTGCCTGCAGGCGCGCAGGCGCGCACACGGTGCGCTGTGCGTCGGCCGGCGATGCAGCCTACGGTGGCGTCCGGAGCTGCTGTCACCGGTTGACAGGCCACGCGCCCAGCTCGGCAGCGAACGAGCTCGATCGTCGCCGGCGCGCCTCGATCAGGTGCTCAATGATGCAGGGCAAGGCGGCCGGCGCCGCCATCTGGCCGGCAGCGGCACGCCGCCGGCCAAGCCATCCGTGATCACGTTCGATAACGGATCGACGCTGGCGTCTCGCGGCTGGGAGCTGACCTCTCTCTCAGAGGGATGACGGGAGTCATCGACAGTGGGCTGTCGACGCCGGCGACGATGGCCCGCGGCCGCGGGGCTCTAGGCTGCCAGCCTGGGTCAGCGGGCGAGCGCGTAGCTGCGGATGTCTTGGTCGAGGGTGCCTTGCGTGTCGTATTGGCCGGTGTGGACGAAGACGACTTTGCCGGCTGGGTTGATGAAGATCGTCGTCGGCAGTCCCTCGATCGCGGCTAGCCCGGAGAGGCTGGTCGTGGTGGTCTGGTAGCTGGGGTAGCTGACCGGGTGTTGTGTGAGGAAGGCTCGCGCGTCGCCGGAGGAGTCGTTGGTGTTGGCGCCGAGGAACGCGACTCGCCGGCCGTACTGTGTGGAGGCGGCGGCGAATAGGCCGAACTCGGAGCGGCATGGTCCGCACCACGATGCCCAGGCGTTGATCACGACCGGGTATCCGTGCAGCGCGCGGATCCTTTTCTGCAGCTGCGGCTGGCCGCCGAGGAGCTGGCTGGCTTGTTGGTGCAGCGCTGCGAGCGGTGGTGGTGATCCGGCGAGCGGGTTGTTGCTCGCCGCGGCGGCGGGTGCGCGGGCGAGTGCGGCGCGGACGTATTGGGTCAGGACGTTTGGGTTGGGCCAGCCGGCGGTGGAGACTTCGCGGTAGTAGAGGAGCTGACCGGTGGCTGAGGTGACGACGAACCAGGGCAGCCCGAGAGCTTCGTAGCCATCGGCGACTTTGCCGGTGCGGTCGATCGCGACTGGGTAGGAGAGTGGTTGCGGGAGGTGGCGCAGGAAGCTGTCCAGTCGTCCGGGGGCTTCGACGCTGGCCTCGTCGACGGCGGTCAGCTGTGGCAGGCCTTCGCGGGCGGCGATCGCCTGGTAGCGGTCGAGCGTGTCGAGCTCGCCGGCGAGCCCGCTGGTTTCTTGATCCCAGGTCGCGAAGAACAGGAACACCCTGGGTTTGCCGGGGCCGAGTTGGACGGTTCCACCTCCGGCCCGCGGCAGCGTCGCGCGGGCGCTCGGGGTGATCGGAGCGACCCGGGAGTAGGAGAGGTTCGAGTGCACTGGTGGATGGCCGGGGAGCAGGCCCGAGGCCTCTTGCGCGAGCAGCTGGCCGAGTTGCGGGGTCGCCGTGTAGGACATCTGGGTGATGTAGACCTTCGCCTTGTGGCCTTGCGGGTCGATCACGAACAGCGCCGGCGTGTGGGTGATCTGCCCGTGCTCGACCGCGGCCTCGACGGCGTAGTGCTTCCAGACGTGCTTGAGCTGCGGCAGCGATCCGGTGAGGAACCGCCATGCGTGCAGCATCCCGTGCAGTTCGGAGTAGGACCACACGTCCTCTAGCGAGATCGCGGCCGGATTCGCGTCGATGCCGAGGAGCTGGACTTGTGAGCCGGCCTTGCCGAGCATCGCTTTGGCGTCGAGCATCGCCGTGGTGGTCAGCGGGCACATGGTGGTGCACTCGGAGTCGTTGAAGGCGAGGATCACAACCTTGCCGCGGAACGAGTGCAGAGAGACGGGCTGGCCGAACTGGTCTGAGAGCGTGAACTCAGGCGCCGCGCCCGATAGCGGTGTCCCGGGATCCAGATACGGGTTGGACGCCAGCGCGCTCGTCGAGGACTCGGCGGGCGTCCCGTGGCCTGCGCGCGCCACGATGATCACAGCCGTCGCGAGCGCGACCAGTACGGTGATCGGCGCGATCGCCAGCCATCGACCGTTCGCGGGCCTCCAGCGCGGCGGGCGCCACAGCCGTCGCTCTCGCCGAGGACGCACTCGTCGGATCAGTCCGAACAAGAGCGCGAGCGCGGCCAAGGTCAGAGCGATCACGCCGACCAGGTTCTCGGTCGACCGCCCGGGCGCCGGCGCGCCGCTGCCCGAGTTTCGTGTCGCGGCCGTCGAGGGCGAGCCGCCAGCCGCAGGCGCGGTGGATGGGAGTGTGATCCCGCTCGCTGTGGCGAGCTTGCGCACGGCGGCCTCGGTCGCCGCGAACAAGCCGCTGCCTCCGGGGCTGAGTTGCACGTCGGCCAACGTCCGGTAGGCCGGTTGGGACGAGTGACCCGGCCAGTTGAACCCGAACCCGCTCGGCATCACCACCAGCAGCCGCTGCTTGTAGGCGAGCGAAAGCTCGATCCCGAGAAACCGCGCATACGCGCGCGGATTGCGCCACAGCTCGGTGACCGCACCGAGGTCGGACGGGCCCGCGATGATCGCCACCCGAACCGGAAACCCATGCCGCGCGGCCGTCTTCAACAGGCCGCCGAGCTGGACCTGCTGCTGCACGGACAAACCGGCGTCCGAACCGACAAACAGATCCTGGAACACCAGCACATCGCTGCCCGGATCGCCGTCGCCACGCGCGCTCGGGACGGCCGCCGCGAACGCGGCGAGGAGAACGAGCATTAGGCGGCGCAGTCGCATCGAGCTCTAGCCGAGCACGCTGCGCGCCAGTTCGACCGCGATGATCACCGCGGCGACGCCCGCCGCCAGCGCGACGACGGCCCCGAGCAGCCGGAGCCTGACGCCCGTGGCGTTGTCTTGTGTGGTCGGGGTCGGGGGGCGTTCCGCGCTCATGAGGTTGCGTCCAGTGTGAACGGCGCGGTGATGTGGCGACCGTCGATGTAGGTCAACAGGAACAGCCGCCAGATGCCCGGCTCGGGAAGCAGGACGCCGACCTTGAGCTGTCCGGGCTCGCTCGAGCTACCTGTCACTCGCGCAGCCCCCAGGGCGGAGGTGCAGTACCGCGACCCGGGGCTACACACATGGGTGTGGAAGTAGTCCAGCGATCCCTGGTGGATGAAGATCGCGTGCGCGAACGCGCCGCGCCAGCTCCCGAACACCGCCTTATGTCCGGCAGGGTCAAGCACCTTGAACGTCAGGAAGTTGGCCTCGATTGCCTTCAGCTGCGGATGGCCCTGGATCTCGAAGTGGTAGCCGTCGACGACTTCGCTTGACCGGTACGCGGGGACTGGCTGAGGCCGGTAGCGGCCGTGCGCGGTGACCCACGTGAACAGCTGGAAGTTGATCGGCGCGTTCGGAGCGGTCTGTCGGGGGTAGACGTCGATGATGATCCGGTAGCGTCCCGCCGTCGGGAACGTGACGGGCTGTCTCACCGTCCCGTCGGGAGCGATATCGGAGTCGTCGTATTGGACGTGGCTGTCATCGCTTCGGACGATGATCAGATCGACGCCGGCGTGCGGGTCACAGCAGGTCCGGTACTTGGTCAGGGGCTGGCCGGAGGGCTGCATGATCTTGAACGAGATCGTCGTCGGAGCGCCCGGCGTGACGGCCGTGGAGGGCTGAAAACCGCCGAGGCTGTAGCTCTTGGCGGGCGCTATGTGCGGCACCGTGACCGCGTTGCCCGAGCCGCCGCAGCCAGCGACGGCGATCAGCGCCACGACCAGCCCCCCGCCGAGTCCCCAGCGGGTGGGCAGGCTGCGAGGCGTGACACGCCACTTATGGTCGGGCGCGGACGGCGATGCCGCGGGCTGTTGGTTCATCAGTACCTCCATGATCGATCTCAGGGTCGTTTGGCTGCGATTCACCCGTTGGCTTGGTCGACGATGAGCGCGGTGAACGGCGGCGCGTTCTTTGGGGCGATCTGGAAGGTCAGCCCCCAGCGGCCGACCATCACCAGCGCCGGCGCCTGGTGGGAGTAGATGCCCGGTTGGGTTTCGGTGAGCTGGTACTCCTGCTGTGGCATCTGCATCTCGAGGTGGTTGAAGGTCAGGGTGACGCTGGCGCCGCGGAGCAGTTGGCCGTTCTTGGTGATCCGCAGCGCGAACGAGTTCGGGGCGGCGGCCTTGTTCGGCGAGACGAGCACCTGAAGCACGTAGCCCGCGTGGCTGACGGTCTGCACGACGCGTCCCGGTCCGACCTTCGCGATCGCCGAGTTCTCGAGCGCGAACGCCGGCGGCGGCGGCGCGAGGCTGGTCAGGACCGCGGCCGCGAACACGGCGCCGGCGATGAACACGGTCTCGCCGCTGACCATGCGTCGCAGCAGCCCCGAGGCCGCTTGTCCGGACTGCGGCCGGTCGCGTGCGGCTGCGAGTCGCGGCGTCGAGCGCAACAGGTTCACCGAGGCAAGCGCAGCCGCGCAGGCAAGCAGCCCGGTTTTGACGAGGATCGCCTGCCCGAACCCCGTCTCCCACAGCGCGTTGACCGCCGGCAGGTGGTCGACCGTCTCGCCCACACCGGCCGCCCCCAACAGGAGCACCGAGCCCAGCGCGACATTGGAGAAGCGCGGCACGACCACCGACAGCCCGGCGACTCGACGATCCGCGCCGAGGCTTATCCAGAACACCAGCAGGCCGATCAGCCCACCGAACCACACCGAGGCCGCGGCCAGGTGAAGCCAGTCGAAGCCGAGCGTCAACCCCCTCGGCGAGGTCTGCGCCGCATGCCCCGCCGCCCCGGGCACGATCAGCACGGCAACCGCCCCAAACAGAGCTCCAGCCAGGGCGACCAATTCGGCGAGCGAGCGCCTTTCGCGCTCGGGGCGATCGAGCCACAGCGCGATCCACGCCGCCACGCAGAACAGCGCAAAGCAAAGCTCGAGGTCGACGATCGCGCGCCCGAACGCGGTCACCCGGAAAAGCGGCACCAACGCGGTGAGATCGAACACGGAGCGCAGCGAGTCATTCGCGGTCGCGAAATCCAGATACACGGGGATCGTGATCAACCCCACCGCCGACGCGACCGCAAAGGCAACCGACAATGGGCGGACGCTCGTGTCTGGCCGGCGTCTCACCACCGGTCGTGCGATCAGCATCCGCAGCACGAACAACCCGATCGACGCCATGAGCGAGGCGAACATCACCCACCGGGCGATCAACAGCTGCGGCGTGGCGGCCGTGGCGGACACGTTCGGCACCGGGAACTGCGGCGCCGGCCCAGGGTTCGGGCCGACCGCGAACGTGAACGCCCCCTGCACCGGGTGCCCATCGACGGAGATCGCCCGCCAGTACACCAGGTACCAGCCCTCCGGCAGCCGCGGGCGCAACGGGACGACCAGCGTGTCCGGATTGGCCGGCGAGCGACGCACCGGACCGGTCGCCTGCTGCTGACCGGCGGCGTTCGTGACAGAGGTGATCGCGAACCGCGGCTCGACCGCCTCGTCATAGGTCAGCTGCACGCTCGCCGGCGGCGTGTTCAGCACGCCGCTTGCCACCGGCACCGTCTTGATCAGATACGCGTGCGCCGCCGCACCGCTCGGCAGCGCCAGCGCGACCACGACGCCAGCGAGCGCGATCAGGACCCGCCGTCGGTTCATGCCAGGGCGCGGTCCTTCGAGGCACCCGCCAGCGCGAGCCCGCCGGCGACCAAGCCGAGCACACCGACGATCAGCGCGATGATCGTCAGCACCGAAACGCCACCGCCGCCGATCGAGCTCACAGCCTGGAGCGTCGGCGCGGGCGAATCCGAGGACTCCGGCCCCGCCCAGTTGACGATCGACCCGTCCGAGTAGGTCTGCTGCACCTGGAAGGTGTAGGTCTTCGCGGAGGAGGGCTGGGCGAGGAACTGAAACAACGAGTCCTCCCCGGTCGGAGTCCTCCCGCCCGTCCACGTGACCCTCGTGATCACCGCGCTGTCGCCAGACCCCGACTGCTGCACTTGCTGCGTCCAGCCGAGCGGGGGCGGCACGAACGAATCGATCCCAAACCCGGCCGGAACCGTCATCACGATCTTCGTCGTCGTCAGCCCGCTCTTCTCGGTCGGCACAGCGAGGCTGTAGAGCTGCAACTTGCCCGACAGCGACACCTTCGGGCTGACCTCCGCGTGAGCAAAAGCAACAGCCGGGAACACGAGGACAGCGGCAGCCGCGCCCACCAGCGAGCGCGTCAACAGGGGATTTCGGATTCGCACTTGAGGTCTTCTCCTTGATGTCGTAAACCGGGCTAGCACGCCCGACCCGCGAAGGGGCAGGGTCGTGAACGGGGTCAATGCAGCCGAACGCCGACGTTCAGCCGCACGACGCAGATCGCACGCGAGTCGGCGCGGTCAGACGCAAGCTCAATCGATCAGCCGAGCCGCGTCGACCGCAACCGCGCAGCAATCGCTAGCTCGGCGGACCCCGGCCCGACCAGCCCCCGGCCAGCGGCGAGAGCCGGGGGAGCAACACATCAAGAGGAAGACGCTGCGTCCGCCGGCGCTCCACAAGCACCGACGGCGCACCTTCGCGGCGATTCGCGATCTCATCGAGCACCCAGCGGGCACCGTGGAACACCGCCGCCAGCACCAAGCCCACGCACACCGCGGCGGGGACCGACCACCAGCCGCCGTAGCCGAAGATCCCCGTCAGCCCCGCCGGATGCCCCGTCGCGAACAAGCCCTCGAGAAACTCCTGCGCCATGTAAATGCCGATCAGGCACAGCGAGCAGACCAGCCACAAGGCAGTGAACGAGAGCGCGTACCGAGACACCGATCGCTGACCAGTCACCGCGCGCCCCACCGCCCAAAGGAAGGCGCCGACCGCGAGCGCGAGCAGCAGCACGATCCACGGAACGACCGAATGCAGATACGCGTGCCCTTGGCGCCCCAACTCCGCGCTCGCATTGCCGCCGAACGCCAGCCAGAACCGAAGCTGGTGCACAGCCAGCGCGCCGGCCGGCACGACGGCCACCCGGACCACAGACCGGATCGCGGCTCGACGATCAGAACCCGCGAGCATTTCGAACCGCACCATACCGCTCGTCACTTCTCGACACGCCGGCCACGCGGTCAACGGTGCGGCGCAGCTCGCCCCACCGGGACTGCGACCGGTGCGGCGTCGGCCGGCGACTGCTTGACCGTCTCGAGGTAGAACACGGCCCCCAACCCCGCCGCAGCCAGACCGGCTCCGATCACCACGATGTCGAAGAACCGCATTGCATCCCCCGGCAGGACCGCGAGCACGATCGGATGTAGGAAGATCGCGCCCTCGAGCAGCCCCACTGCAAGCGCCACCAGCCCCAGTCCGATCGCGCCGGCAACGCGCCACCGCTCGGGCCCTCGCAGCAAGGTCCAGGCGCCAATGCCCAGGAACACGATCGCGTCGACCGCCACGATCCACGTCCCGGGCGACGCGTAGGCATCGAGCGCGAACGCAACCAGGATCACGGTCGCTGCGAGCGCCGCAACGGCGCCGAAACCGATCGCCGCCGATGCCGCGAGTTCGCGCCCGCGCAACACGGGCGGCAACGCGCCGATCGCGAGCAGGCAGGCGAGCATCGCCACCCACGGCCAAAGCACCGGAGCGGGAAAACGCTGAAGCTCGCCCGTCAGGCGGGCGGCCCTGCCGTCCACGATCAGCGGAACGCTCCACGTCCCCTTGCTCATCCCGGGCGGGAGGCCCTGCGCGCGAGCGTCCTGCCAGATCACCGACCGCCGTCCTCGGTGAAGCTGCCAGCGAGGCGTCGAGGCCAACACGTGGTCTGAGGTCTTGATCAGCTTCAGAACGACCGCCGTGGCGGATGACCTGTTGACCCACAGCCCCGCGCCGTCGAGGCGGAACACCGGCTCGCCGAGATAGCCGACCAGCACGACCACATGCCCGGGCCTGACGCTCAGGCCAAGCGCACGGTCGCTCTGGAAGATCTGCGCCGAGTACGCAGTCGTCCGCGAACCAAACACGGACGCTCGATAATCGACCGCGACCGTGCCCGAACGCAAATGCGCGCCGGCCGGCGGCGCGCGCGCGAGCACGGTCAACGCGATCAACCCCAGCAGCCCAACTTTGATGGCTGACCGACGGATCACGGAAGCGATCCGGGATGCGAACAGAACTCTCGTGGGCACCGCCTCAGCTACGTAGCTCCGAAAGGACCGGCTCTTCGTCGTCGAACTCGTCGAGCTCCACATCGTCTGGCCCGCCCACCGCCGCCACCCTGAACGAAATCACCAGCAGGCTGATCCCACACCCCAGACACACCACACACGCAGCCCTCGTCAGGAACGCCGGCGTCGCCGCCAGCACGAACCCGTTCAACAGCGTCGGGATCAGATTCACGCCCTGCCAGATCGCCACGAACGCGACCGCGAAATACGTGAAGTAGCTCGCTCGCCGCAGCAGCAAGCGGCGCGACGCCCACACCACGAACGCGAGAAAGATCGCCAGCGAGACCATTTGAAACACCGACACGCTCGGCCGACCATGAAGCTCCTTGCCCAACACCGCAACCGTGATCCCGGCCAGCGCAGCGGCCGAGAAAGACCGCGCCAGCCAGAGGTCAACCTCGGGACGGTTGAGGCGGCGAGCGGCGAACATGGACGCGATCAGCACAACGATTGGCCAAAACCACACCAGCGACGGGTCGTCCGCGTGCCACACGCCGCTCGCGACCGCACTCGGGCTCCCGTTCACTCGCACCGGGATCGACCAGCGCCCCACGTATGCGGTCCCCGGCACGATCGCAACGCTCGCCAGCGCGTGCAGCCGCCCGTCATGCCAGCCGTATTCATGCCCTCCACTTGCGCGCGACCACTTCGGCGGCGTCCTCGGACCAACATTCGCAGGCGGCGCCTCCGCGGGGTTCAGGTTGAAGTAGTACATCGCCGAGTTGTGATTCACATCGACGCCCGCCGGCGTGAAACGCAGATACGGCGCCCCGCGGTAGTCCAACACCACCACCGTCTCGCTCGGTGCGACCCGCAACCACATCCGCTGATCACCGTCGATGACCTTCGCCTCAATCCCCGACGGAAGCTGACTCACCCTCGCCAGATAGCTGGTCGCGATCGGAGCCACGGGCCCATGCGCCTGGGCTGCCGCCGGAAACGCAACCAACGCCACAACCGCCGCACGCGCCACCGCCCACAGCCGGCCGACCGTACACTGCGCCTTGGCCGCTCTCGCCCAACTCATCGCAATTGACGCACTCTACGCCCAAGAGCGCCCGCGCCTCAGTGTCCCGGCTGGCGTCGCGAGTCACGATCGCGGTCGTCCTCCTCGCACTCGCCGCAGTACCGCGCACCCCCGTCGCGCTTGCCGACGGCGACCCCGCCAGCGACGTGCTCGCCCAGGAATCCCTATTCCTCCCACAAGACGCCGCAATCCCACCCCGACAACAGACACAGTTGGCGGACCTCATCCAGACGGCCGCCCGTGGCGGCTACACGATACGCGTCGCGCTGATCGCGTCCTCCGCTGACCTCGGCTCCGTCACAGAGCTTTGGGGCCAGCCGCAGAACTACGCCAAGTTCCTCGGGCAAGAACTCTCCCTCGTGTACCACGGCCGGCTACTCGTCGTCATGCCGAACGGCCTCGGCCTCTACCACTCCGAGAGTGCCGCCACCGAGCGAGCCGCCATCGCAGGCCTACCCAGTTCAGGGCGGACCGGACTGGGCGCGGCTGCGCTCACCGCAGTCCAGCGACTCACCGCCGCATCCGGACACCCGATCGCCATTCCGAACGCCACCACGTCGCCCATATGGAGGGGCTGGTGTCAAGGGGTAGGGGTTGAGGGCCATGGTGTGGTTGGTGTGGCAGGGGCTGTGGTTGCGGTTCGCGAGGCGGCCGAGGCGTTCGCGGGATTCGCGACGTTCGGTCATGCTCATATTCGGGGGCTGTCCCAAGACCTTTGTTCGTCGCACGTCCGCTGTCTAAAGTCGAGTGCGCCCACCCGGGGGTGGGTACTCAGGCGACGAATCGCGGAGTTGTGTGCGCGAGCCGGGATGCCTCGGACCGCCTCGCCAACCGCAACTGGTTGTCAGTCAGTGTCAGTGTTTGTCAGCGCGAGTTTGTGAGTCGTTTGCGGGTGGTTGGCGTCGGTGTCGGCTCTGGTGCAGTCGTCGGGCAAGTGGCGATCTCCCAGCAGTAGTGGGCGAGCTCGCGGGCGATCGCGATCGCGACGATCCCGTTCGGTTTGCGGCGGGCGTCGCGGAGTTGTCGCCAGCGCGCGTTCAGGCGGCGCTGCGCCTTCCAGGAGATGTTGATGATCTCCGGCGCGTGCCCGCGTTGGCGGCGCTCGAGCGCCGCGCCGACGACCGGGCCGCGGCGGTAGTGGTAGGCGGCCTCGACCAGCAGCCGCCGCGCGTGGGTTGAGCCGGCCTTGGTGATCGACCCGAGCCTGCGCTGTCGGCCGGTGGTGTGCTCTGATGGGACGATCCCGAGATAGGCGGAGAGCTGGTCGGGGTGATCGAAGCGCCCCCACTCACCGATCTCCGCGCACAACCCCAGGGCCGAGAGCGTGTCGATCCCGCGCAGGCACCGCAACCGGGCAGCGGTGTGCGCGCACGGAGCCGTGAGCGCGAGCGTGGCGAGGTCGGCCTCGACCTGATCGCGTCGGCTGATCAGTACGTCGTGCGCGTGCAGGTAGTCGGCCAGCGTCGACCTGGACGCGTGGTCGGCGAACTTGATCGAGGTCAGCCACGCGCGGTGCTTGCGTGTCCACGCCTCGCCGGTGCCCTCCCAGTAGATCTCGCGACGCAACAGGAAATTCCCGATCCGGTGCCGCGCACGGACCAGGTCCGCGCGGATGTCCTCGCGGCAGCGGACCAGATCGCGCAGCTGCTCACGCTCGACAGACGGGATCGTGACCAGCGTCAGCTCGCCGGCGGCGAGCAACCGCGCGAGCCGGATCGCGTCGCGCTTGTCGGTCTTGATCCGGTCCGCCGGCGGCCGCTCGGTCTTGCTCGGAGCGCAGACGCCAAGCTCGATCCCTTCCGCCAGCGCCCGGCGCGCGAGCCCGTACCCCGTCGGGCCCGCCTCATAGATCATCCGCGTGGGCCGCTCCACACGACCAAGCCACGGCAACAGCTCGTGCGGACGGCCGACCACTCGCCTGGTGATCACCTCACCAGAGTCCTGATCGAAGATCGCAAACGTCGACTCGCGCGCGTGCACGTCAAGACCGACCCAACGGATACCGTCAGGCATGTCGGTACCTCCTGTGTTGTGGGGCCCGCGTCGAAGTTGCAGCTTCGACCGCGAACATCACCCCCGGCAACGCCGGGGGTACCGACTTACCTTCGACTCCGAGGTAACCGGTCCTCCATATCGTCTAAAAGGCAGGCCCAGCGACATCACCGCATGGATCGTCTTTGCCGTCGGCGTCGCGCTAATGACGCTTGCCTGGGCCGCCAGCCTCCACGCAAAACCCCCTCACGCGCCCCGGCGAAAGCCACAACACGCTGAGCGCTAGGAAACGAGAGCCCCACCAACCGGCGTGGAACGCGCCTCAGGGGTGATCCGGCACCGCTCGCCAGTGCATCCCGCCCTCCTCTCCTATCTGCGGGGGCATCTCAGGGTGCGGCGGCAGCGAGGCTTGCTCTGTGGGAATGACACGGGGTAGCCTGAATCTGCCGTCCTGCGGTTCGAGGACAAACAAGGAGGAAGCCGGAAATGGCATGGAGAGTCCTTAGGTCTGGGCGCGGGCGTCGCGCATTAGGTGCCGTCGCTGCAGCAGGTTCGGCGCTAGTCGCCGCGCCGGCAGCGACCGCAACCATCAGCCACCAAGTCGTAAAGCCGCCAGAGCTGTTTGCGAAAGCGCTCCCTCGCGTGAAGGCTAAGTCTGGGCTCAAGGTCCTGCTGCCGTCGAAGATCGACGTCGACGTTTTCTCCGCGCGAGCACAGGTCACGGCGACGGTGCCCGTGCTTGGGCACGGCCACTATCGGCTTCGCCTGGAGGATCGACGCGACTGCCGCGGTCAGAACGCGTGCCTGATCGGCTTCTTCGTCGCCAACGCTACGAGTGATGTTCCCGGGGGACGGATCCATCTGGCGCGTGGACGCCGTGGGACGTACGACGGCCCTCAGTGCTTGGGCGGTGGGTGCACGCCCCCGCGGATCTTTTGGATCGAGCGGCACACCCTCTACTCGATCGAGTTGCGAACGTACCGAGCGCCCAGGGCAGCGCTGATCAGCTACGCGAACTCCGCGATCGTCGCGGGTCCCCGCTGAGCGTTTGTAGCCGAACGGCAGCGCTCAATCGCCTGGCATCTGAACAAGGAGCGCAGCTCGTGGCTT
Source organism: uncultured Solirubrobacterales bacterium (assembly GCA_963796525.1). GTDB lineage: Bacteria > Actinomycetota > Thermoleophilia > Solirubrobacterales > Solirubrobacteraceae > Palsa-465. The sequence continues at coordinate 336,765 of CAWCMD010000017.1, read as the reverse complement.
CACGAGCGAAGTTCACAGGGACCGAGCGCCGCTGGGTTGCGGGCTACAAGCAGTAGCGAGCGGCGAAGCTGTGGGCGCCGCCTGTGCATATGTAGAGATCGCCGAGCCCTGCTTCGCTCGTGCGGCGCTAGTTCGCCCCGCGCCGAGCGGAGACCCCAGTTGCGCGGCTTGCGGGGAAGTGACGGTGATCCGCCGGTTTCGCGTCGCGCGTTCGCTGGTTCGAATGGCAGCACATCATCAACCCATCAAGGGAGGATTCATGGAATCCGTGCTGCTGGACGCCGCCGGCCACCCTCGCTCACCCGCGACCATGCCCGGCTATCACCTTGGCCGTCCGCCGCGTAACAAGGGCGAGCAATATCCGGCTGACCCGCCGAGGGTCGAGGAGATCGTCGCGGTCATGCGCTCGATCGGTGACCGTCCCGAGGGGCATCGCCTACGCGCGCTGATCGTGCTGCTCTGGCGTGCCGGCCTGCGAATCAGCGAAGCTCTGTCATTGCACGAGGGCGACCTGGATCGCTCCCGCGGCGCAGTGCTCGTTCGGCGAGGAAAGGGCGGCAAGCGACGCGAGGTCGGGATGGACCGCTGGGGGTGGGAGCAGCTTGAGCCGTGGCTCGAGATCCGCCTCAAGCTCCCGAACGGAGCGGTGCTGTGCGTGATCCATGGGCCGACTGCGGGCCGGCGCTGGGAAGCGTCAGCCGCCCGCAAGCAGCTTCACCATGCGGCCACCCAAGCCGGTGTTCGGCGCCGCTTCGCGCCGCATCAACTCCGGCATGCTCACGCTGTCGAGATGGCGCACGAGGGCGTCCCGCTGGTCGTGATCCAACGCCAACTCGGCCACGCGAATCTCGGCATCACGAGCATCTACCTGCAGGGCATTGACAGCAGCGAGATCATCGGCACCGTCCACGGCCGGCCATCGCCGACCATCTCTGCCAGCGCTGGGCTCCTCATCAGCAAGTAGCGGAGTGCGACTGGGTCGGCCCGGCTGGCTGCGCGGCCGACCCAGGAATGCCTGTGTGGCGACATGCGGGGAAGTCGTAGATCGCGCCGAGACACCTGCAACGTCGCCAGGACGATCCTCCGGCGGCCCTACCAGAGCTTGTCGATCTCGCCGGGGTACAGCTCGATCCGAGCTCTGATGAACTCCTGCGCGTGCCGGCGGGCACGTAGCGAATAGAAGTGCCCCATGGTGATCTTTCCCTCGCGGTCGCTCGGCAGCGGCTGGTCGCGTGTTCCACCGATGAGCACGGTTCCGATCAGGATCCCCCACCCCGCCTCCTCGTAGAACCGTCTGAGCGGCGGATCACAGGTGAATAGTCCGAGGTCAGCACGTCTTCTTCCGATCTCCTCGAGCGCGGCGTGCACGAGGTGACGGCCGAATCCACGGCCACGTTGGGCGGGGTCGGTCACGACAGCGCTCAGGCCACTCGCAGCGTAGACATCGCCTCGGTGATGGACGTCCTTCGAGAGGATGTCCAGCGCTGTGAGGACCCGTCCCTCCTGGAGCAACAACATCGACAGCGGTCGAAGCGCAGGATCGTGGTTGTGGGGGTTAGCGTCCGGCCACACCTCGCGATGGAGCCGGAGCACTTGCTTACGTAGCTCGGTGGGTACATCGGCCTCGGCAAACATGACGATTTCGGTTCGGCAGAGAGGTGTCGAGCTGCCCACACGAGAATCATGGCGCGAGGTTGGACCGAGGATAGATTCGCCCAACTCGGGCACTGCGATGCTGACCGGGCGAGACTTCAACGCTTCGGGCCGGCGCAGTCCAACGCGGTCAACGAGCCACCGCGCGTTGCCTCCTCCGCGCGACTGCAAGTCCGGATCGCCGACCAAAGCGCTGCTCCCGACGCCTACAGCACACTCTCTCACGCGGGTCGGCACTCCTGCATCCATGCCACGACGAGCATCTCGTCGAGGTAGCGGAGCGCCCCGCCTTGCGCGGTCAGGAGGGAGTTCGGCCGGCCCCGTGCTCGGCGCTGCCCCACCGGCCTGCTCGTGGCGAGAACGGGGTGTCGGGCCAGCCCGGGCCGGAGATCTGCTGTGCGATGGTCGGGGTACTCCGGGCGGGTGCCGCCGGCGGGGCCGGTGGTGTTCCCTGTTGGGCTTCGGTTGGTAGCTACTAGTGGCGCTTGTGGGTCCTACAGCTGCCGGTCACGTAGCAGGCGAGCTTCGGCTCTGACTCGCTACGCGGTCCGCTCGGCCCGAGGTCGTGGACCAGGATCGCCGTGTAGTCGTTGACGATCTGGTTGGCCTGGGCGAGCGTGGTGCCCTTCATCGTGGCCATGTTGCAGTAGCTCCTGCTCACCCGGCTGAGCTCCGCCGGGCCCTTGTGGTCGAGCGCGTCGAGCACGATCCCGGACGTCGGGCCGTCGTAGGCGAGGCCCTGGTGGCTGATCTGGTCGTTGGGGCAGAGGCTCTGCACCTCGATGTTCGAGGCGCCCGGCATCCGCGCCTCCGCCGGGAGCACGAACACCTTGTCGGCGGTCGTCGAGATCGCCGTCCACGCGATCCCGTACGTGCTCGTGTCCTTGTTGAGCGCGCCCAAGAACTTCGAATCAGAGCGCATCTGCCACAGCGATCCCGCGCAGCTTTCGGGCGCGGTGCAGTGCTGGTTGGGGTATAGCGCGCCGTAGTTGGGCGCCGCCAGCGTGATCACCTTGTCGACGTCTGCGCGCGTATCGGGCCACCACTTCAGCGCCCACCGCGCCTCGAGGCCGCCCTGCGAGTGGCCCATCATCGCGATCGGGCGCCCGCTCTGCTGCGCGAGCGTGCGGATCGCCCAGACTACGTACTGGGTGTTCGTCTGGATGTCGCCGGCGCCGGTTTGCGGCAGCGTCACGGTGCACGCCGCCCAGCCCATCGTCGGCAGCAGCTTCTGCCAGTTCCAGCTCCAGTTGACCTTGGCCGTCGCGAACGTGCCGGGGATCAGCAGGATCGCGCCGCGCCGGGCGTGCGCGACGTTGCCCTTGCAGTTCATCGCGGCTCTGAGGCCGCTGGTCGGAACGGTGATCGCCGGGCCCGGATCCGCTCGGCTGGTGCTCCTGGCGGCCGCGGCTGCGGCCACGGCTGCGACGCCGAGCGTGACGAGGGCGGCGAGACATGCGATACGGCGGGTCATGAATGCTCTCCTTGCTTGACAGCCGCCTCCCACAGACCGCTTACTAGACATATAGCAGTTTTGTCTAGTCGTGTCAACAGTTTGTGCTTTCGTCAATTCAGCGGAAGCGCGGGGCGGCCGGTCTAGGCTCGTAGACTTGGCCAGCGCATTCGTCACGGGAGGTTCGGGCTTCATCGGCGGCCGGCTGATCGAGCGCTTGCGCGCCGACGGCCACGCGGTGCACGCGCTCGCCAGCTCAGACGCCCGGCCGAGCGGCGTCCGCGGGCATGAAGCCGAACCGGTGCCCGGGGACCTGGCCGACGTCGACGCGACGCGGGAGGGGCCGAGGGCTGTGAGTGGGCGTTTCACGCCGCCGCGATGGCGCAAGCGCGAGGAGTTCAAGCAGGGCAATGTGGTCGGCACTCGAACGCGCTGCGCTGGCCGAAGTCGGCGTGCTGGAACAGCTGTTGTCCGCGGCGTGCCACGACAGCTGCTCGCGACCCGGGGACGGATCGCCACGCGATTGCTGGGCAGGGCTGCTACAGGCAGGTGACCGCTGTCACGTCGCGACCGGCGGCGCGTGTAGCAGCACGCGGCTTGCCTGGATGGCCTTCTGAAGGTCGGGTTCGGTGCCGGTGATCAGGTCGTTGAAGATGAACGACTCGCCGATGCGGACGAGCACGTAGGCAAGCGTGTCAGGGTCCAGCGGCGGCTCGTATCCCGTCGACTGCACCTGTTCAGCGATCAGATTTTGGACCGCGTCGATCAGGCGGCGCTGAAACGGCGTCCGATCTGATGTGAGGACCCGGAGCGCGAGTTCCGGTTCGCGCTCGATGAAGCGGCGGTGGGGCTCGAACGATGCGAGGGCAGTCAGATATTGCTCGATTACTCCGGAGATGTAAGGGGCGCCGGTGCCTCGCACGCGCTTCCGAGCGTCGCCGATCGTCTCAGCTGCGATCGACCACAGCACCTCTGCGATCAGTCGCTCACGGTCGCCAACCCAGTTGTAAAGCGTCGCGCGGCTCACGCCCAGTGCGGCTGCCAGCCCTCCCATGTCGATGCGTTGGTCGGCGAGCCATATTCGCGTTGCGGCGTGAAGGGCGTCGAGCGGCGTAGGCCGAGCGGGCGCCGCCTCACCAGCGGAGATCGCACGCTCGAGAGCGGTCTCGGGGACCATCGTCCAATCGTATCAACAAAAGACATGCTTGACAAGTAATTAGACAATAGCTATAAACGTCTACATGTCTGATGCGGAAGCGGCGTGCTCAAGGTCCGCCACGGCGTCGTCCCGGGGGTCGGGCTCGCCGACAAGCGCCTGGCCGACGGACGCATCGCGCAGCTTCGATTCCTGACCAGCTTCAACGGCGCATAGGAGGCCATACACATGAGGGCGATCCAGGTGCGCAAGTTCGGCGGTCCCGAGGTCCTCGAGCTGCACGACGTCCCCGACCCCGTCAGTACCGGCGGATTGATCGCCGTGGACGTCTCGACGGTCGGAATCAACTATGCCGACACCCACCAGACCGAGAACAGCTACCACCAGCCCGCGCAGCTTCCACTGATCCCGGGCGCCGAGGTCGTCGGCACGACCGCCGACGGCGAGCGGATCGTGGCGCTGCTCCCAAGCGGTGGCGGCTATGCCGAGCGTGCGGTCGTATCGGCGGCTCTGGCGCTGGCGCTGCCCGACGGCGTTCAGGACGACCAGGCGCTGGCGCTGCCTCCGCTGGCTCCAAGCCGCCTTTCGTCTCGCCGCGACGGTTCTCGTGATCGAGGTCGTCCTCTGGATCATCGCGCTCGCCAACCAGTCCTAAACTACAAAGAGCATGGCTGACAAGCCCACCCAGCAACCACCACCGCCGCCGCCGCAGCCGGTACGACCGAGCCCGATGCAGGGCGAGACCCGCGGCGGCTAGCGCAGGATCGTCTACATCTCGCGCGTCTGACACGCGGGGAGCTTGCCCGGCGCCAGCGCCCGCTACCGAGCGAAGACGATTCTCGGGACGCCTGATCACCGGGTTGCCGGACGTCGATAGAGCGAGTTCTCGTTCCATTCGAGCTTCAGCGGGACGAAGTGTGCGTGCGCGAGGTCGTCGCCCGTCGGCATGGATGCCGAGGGAACTGGCACGGACGCCGGACCGCGGCTCAGGCCGTGGGAGCGAGCCGCTGCTGTTGGACGACCAAGCCGTTAGGACGCCTGGTCTCGAAGGCGGTGCGAGCCTCGGCCTTGATCACCTCCAACAGCTCGACCCGCAGTCCGCCGCCACCATCGGCATGAAGCCCAACCGAGGGAGCGAGCTTCCGTAGCCGGGCGACGCCATCCTCGTCGCCGCAGATGTAGACCACCCCGCCGGTCCGGCGCGCTACCCGCCAGGCAGCGTGAAGGCCAAGAATCGCTCTCAGACGGTCGGCGGATTTCTGCGCAAGCTCGACCTCGATCGGCTATCGCCGCAGTGTTGTACCGGGCAACGAGATCCGGACGGTGTCCAGCTCGATGGAATCCCTTGCGGTCATGCCAACTGATCTCTCCGGACCAGGACGAGTCGGCCAGCAGCTCACGGGACCCGATCAGCCCGCGGCCGCGTGCCGTCAGCCACGCTGCTGCCCAAGCGCAGCCGGAAAGGTGCGCCCACCATGTTGGCGCCGGCGTCACTGCGGCCCTCACCGGCACGCCGGCGACGCGCACGCCGGTCGCCGTCGCCACGAACAGCGAGCCCTGGCCGCGAGTCATCGGATGGCGCTCGAGCCAGCCCTCGCGCTCGAGCCGCCGGGCGTGACTGCGAGCCGCGACCTCGCTCCAGCCCATCGCACATCGCCACGCTCCCAACGGAGCCGGCCCGACCCTCGCCAACCACGCCAGCCCCCTAATCGACGCCGGCCCAGGACGCAGGTCCCGACCCATCACACCACCCCTCCCCGCCGCCAGCTGACAGCGGCGAAATCAATCCCGCCCCCATCCACATCCTCCGTTCGCACTCTCCACCGTGTCATCGGAGGTCCCGCAAATCTTGCTCACCCGTGCCCGCACGGCCCGCCTCCGCCCCCCGCTCAAGCTCACGATCAGGGGTGCGCATGACTACCCGAACAGAACAACGTGGAGGGCGGGTAGTCATGCGCACCGGCTCCTCCAATCCCCAATGGCGGCGGGGGCGGAGGCGGGCCGAAGTGCGGAGTTGAGAAACACATCTGGCGAAACACTTCACGGCACACCGTCTGAGCCTCTTCCGACGCGGCCTTGGTGTCGTTAGCAAGCTGCGATCGGCCATGGTCGACGCTTTCCGTCGACCTAGGGACGGCGGCTTGCAGACGCCGCCAGCACCGAGTGAACAACGCCCGCGATGAGGCAGTTATGGTGCACCGCCTCGGCCTCGATCGGCCAACCCGCGGCGGCGAGCACCACCTCTTCGCTGCTACCCAGCCTGGTGCAGCCTGCCACCCAGTTGCGACCGCGCCGCGGCGAGGTCCCCGCAAATCCGGGTTTTTTGTTTCGCAGCCGTTCGCACTTCTGCAACAAAAATCGCCCTGCATTTCGCCGCTTTTCGCAGCTCTGCAGGGCGATTCGTACTAGTGGAGACGGCGGGAATTGAACCCGCGTCCGCGGTCGCGTGAAAGGTGGCGTCTACGAGCGTAGCCGGCGCTCTGATCTCACTCTCGACTCGCCACGCCGGCCGGGTTGTCGAGAGCCAGCTCCATTAGATGTCCTCGGGTCGGCTGGAGCGAACCTTCCCGAGCGAGCCTGCTATCTGATCCCGGCGATCCCCGTCACAGGCAAACGAGGGCCGAGACGGCTTCTAGCTACTGATTAGACAGTGGCAGGAAGCGAGAACTCGTGCGTGTCCGCACTTATTGTTTTCCCGGGTGTTTTACGAGGCCGCCCGGGCACCTCGACTCGCAACCACCCCCACGAGACGACCACGTCGAAGCCTGTCGTCCCCGGGGGTTATGTACTCCCATGAGTATAGGCGAGGGGCTTGGGAGAAAGGTCTGCATATCGACCCCGATCTCCCACGCCGCCAGCCGAAGGACTTCGTAAGACCCGCTGGGAGCGGACGGCGCCCGGTGCCAGAATCAAGCCACGATGGAATCCACGAGCCCCTGGCTACCCGCGCCGCTCGGCGCCCCGCCCCAGCCATCGCACGAGGCACCACAAGAGCCCCAGCCTGAGCGCCGGCGGTCGCGGCTGAAGCGCACCTTCGGCCCCGCGCTTGCGGGCCTCGTCGCGCTGCTCACGAAGCTCAAGACGCTCCTCATTCTGCTGCCGAAGCTCAAGCTGGTCACGACCGCGGGGACGATGTTCGTCTCGATGGCGGCCTACAGCCTGTTCTTCGGCTGGCAGTTCGCGGCCGGCTTCGTGGTGCTCCTGCTGGTGCACGAGATGGGCCACGTGATCCAGCTGCGCCGCGAGGGCATCAAGGCCAGCGCGCCGATGTTCATCCCCTTCCTTGGCGCGCTGATCAGCGCCAAATCGCTCGGCCGCAACGCGCTGGCAGAGGCGCGCGTCGGGCTCGCGGGCCCGGTCCTCGGAAGCATCGGCGCAGCCGCCTGCATCATCATCTGGCATGCGACCGGCAACGATCTGTGGCGCGCGCTGGCGTTCACCGGACTGTTCCTCAATCTCTTCAACCTGTTGCCGGTTGTGCCACTCGACGGCGGCCGCGCGATGGCCGCGATGTCGCCGTGGATGTGGCTCGCCGGGTTCGCCGCACTGATCCCGCTGGTATTCGTGTTCTCCAACCCGCTGATGCTGATCATCCTCGTGATCGCGGGCGCTGAGACCTACAGGCGCTTCAAGCAGCGCCGCGCCGGTGGCCCGCAGCAGGAGGCGTATTACCGCGTCAGGCCACGCGACCGCGCGCTTGTTGCGGCCGTCTACCTCGGTCTAATCGCGCTGCTGGTCGTCGGCATGGACGCGACCGCGCTGACGCGGACGTTCAACTAGTAAGCGCCGCCGCCACCCGGAGGTGGACGCATGGCCCGCGTGCGCGAGTCGTCACGCCTGGTCTTGGCCTGTGCCGACCACCAGAACGTGTAGATCAGCGACACGGTGAGCGCGACCAAGCCGACGACGAACAAAACCGTCCCAGCAGTCTGCAGGTCGATCCAGCTCACGTGGGCAGTCACGGCCCATTTCAGGATCGCGCCGGCAGCGATGAGCACAAGCGCGGTGCCAATCGAGACCATGCGGGCACTCTACCCTCAATTGCGGCGTCAACACCGATCCGGCAGGCGGCTACCGGCGCGCCTCGCGCAGCTCGCGCTGCACGTCACGTGACATCTCGCGCTTGCGGATCGTCTCGCGCTTGTCGTACAGGTCTTTGCCGCGCGCCAGCGCGATCTCGACCTTGGCACGGGATTTCGACCCGCCCGCCCCTGCGGAGAAGTACATCCGCGTGGGCACCAGCGTCAGCCCCTTCTCGCGCGTACGGCCAACCAGACGCTCGATCTCGTTGCGATGCATCAGCAGCTTGCGGGGGCGTTCCGGGTCGTGGTTCTCACGCGAGGCCGGCCCGTACGGCGGGATGTACACGCCGTACAGCCACACCTCCCCGTCGCGCAGCGCGGCGTATGCGTCCTTCAGCTGCGCCTTGCCGTCGCGGAGCGACTTGACCTCGGTCCCGGTCAGGACGATCCCGCACTCGAACCGCTCGAGCAGGTTGTAGCGATACGAGGCCTGGCGATTCGTCGCCACGTCACCCGCCGCTGTCTTGCGCTTGCCTCCCTTTGCCATCCGAATCAGTCCTCTCCCCCGGCGGGTACGAGGCTGACCCTACCGCGCGGGGCATCGATGCTGTCGACATGCACCGAAACGGAGTCGCCGAGTCGCAACGTCTGACCCGACCGCGTACCGACCAGCATCGTGCCCTGCTCGTTCAGCTCCCACCAGTCGCCGCGCATCCGCCGCACCGGCAGCATCCCCTCGAACCGCAAATCCTCGCCGAACGCGACGAAGGCACCCGACCCCACGAGCCCCACGACCTCACCCTCGAACGGCGCCTCGCGCCCGGACGCGAACAGCTGTCGCTCCAGCAGGAAGCAGCTCGCGATGTCATCGGCGTCGCGCTCGATCGTCATCGCGTCGCGCTCGCGTGCCGAGGCCCACGGTCCCGCTGCAGCCACCCATGACGCCTCGGGAGGCGCGCCGCCGGCGACGACCGACAGCAGTGCGCGGTGGCAGATCAGATCGGGATAGCGGCGAATCGGCGAAGTGAAGTGGCAGTAGCGAGGTGACTGCAGCCCTGCGTGGCCACGGTTCTGTGGGTCGTAGTACGCCTGCTTGAGCGAGCGCAGCACGAGGCTCGTCAGCGCGCGCCGTCCGCGACCGGAACGAGCGACCCATCGCTCGACCAGTTGCGAGGCCTCGCCGATCAGGTCCGCGGCCTGCTGTCTTGTCAGGTGCTCGGGGACCGGCGGCGTCGGCACGCCGAGCGAAGCGAGTTGTTCGATCAGTCGCTCGACCGCCGTCGGATCGGGCGCTTCGTGCACGCGATAGAGCGTCGGCACGCGGCGGGACTCGAGCAGCGTCGCGACCTGCTCGTTGGCGGCGATCATCAGGTGCTCGATCAGGCGGTGCGATTCGGTCTGGTGCACCGGTTCGATCGCGACGACGTTTCCGTCCCGGTCAAACGCCACCTCCGGCTCGGACGACTCGAGCACAAGCGCCGCGCGCTGCGCTCGGCGCTCAGCCAGCGCGGCCGCGGCGGCGCGCGCGGCCGCGAGCGCCGGTCCCCAAGGTCGAACGGCGCGCTCGCGCCCTGCGAAGATCCGGTCGACGCGGTCGTAGTCGAGACGCTCGTCCGAGCGGATCACCGAACGATAAAAAGCAGCCGGCTGCACGGTGGCGCCGCGGATGACCATCTCGACCGTGACCGCGAGCCGGTCCTGGCCGGGCACCAGCGAACAGGCATGGTTCGACAGCGCCTTCGGGAGCATCGGCTCGACGGCGCCAGGAACGTACACGCTGGTTCCGCGCCGGTACGCCTCACGATCCACAAGCGAACGCTGCGGAACGAATGACGACACGTCCGCGATGTGCACCCACACACGCCACGACCCGTCCCCTTCGATCGACGCCGAGATCGCGTCGTCGAAGTCACGCGCGCTCACAGGATCGATCGTGAACGTCGGCAGGACCCGCAGATCGCGGCGCCCCGCCTCGTCGAGCCGTTCGAAGCCCCCGGCATCGCTCTCGCGCGCCTCGTGCTCGACCGCCGGGTCGAACGACCGTCGCAGCCCGCGGTCGAGCATGAACGCCTCGATCACGTCGCGCGCAACGTCCGGGCGGCCCAGCCGGCGCGAGATCACCGCGCGCCCGCCACCGCGCCCCGCGCGCGTCCGGCCAGATGAGGGCGTCACCAGAACCAGGTCACCGACGCCCGCGCGGCCATCGCGACTGACCGCCATGCGCGGGGCGGGTGCAAAGAACGGCTCGGCCACCAGGAACTTGCCGCGCCGCTCGATCACGGCGACACGAGGTGCGCCGACGGGAGCCTTGACGGACGCGCTCACTGCAGCTGGGCGCTGACAGTTCGCTCAGCGACGCCTAGCGCCTCGTCGATGCTCGTATGCGGGTTGTCGAGCGCTTGCACATTGGGTTGGATACCCGCGCCCTCGCGGACGCCACCCCCGCCGAGGTTATGTCCGCTCGGCGTGAAGTACTCGCCGACCGTGATGTCAAGCGCGCCACCATTCGACAGCGGCTGGATCTCCTGGAAGACGCCCTTGCCGTAGGTGTGCGTGCCGACGACGATCGCTCGGTGGCGGTCCTGCAGCGCACCGGTGACGATCTCCGCCGCCGACGCGGTGCCACGGTCGACAAGCACGACCACCGGGATGCTCGAGGAGATCGCGCCGCCCTTGGCGACGTACACCTGCGTGGGCTGGCTGCGCCCGCGCGTCGAGACGATCGTTCCGTCCGGGACGAACACGCTCGCCACGTTGACGGCCTCATCGAGGAGCCCACCGCCGTTCTGGCGCAGGTCGAGGATCACGGCCCGCGCGCCCTGGTGCAGCACTTTCTCAACTTGGCTGCGCAGCTCGCTCCCCGAGCCGTCGGTGAAGCTCGTCAGCTGCACGTCGCCGATCTTCTTGCCGTGATACGTGACGACCTTGCCGGTGGCCACCGGGATCACGAGGTTCGCGCGCGTGATCGTCAGCACTCGAGTGTGTCCGCCATGCTCGACGGTGAGCGTCACCCGCGTTCCCGCGGGGCCCTTGATCAGGCTCGAGGCGAAGTCCGATGAGCGGTTGGCCAGGGACGTGTTGCCGACCTTCACGATCAGGTCGCCGTGCGCAAGGCCGGCGCGAGCAGCGGGAGATCCCGGGAACACGTCAACCACCTCTAGCCCGCGCGGATCGGGCAGCACGTCGATCCCGACCCCGCTCAGATGCGGGTTGGACTGATTCAAGAAGGCCCTGTAGTCCGTCGGGCTGAAGTAATGCGAGTAGGGATCGTTGAGGCTCGCGACCGCTCCGGCGAGACCCTTGTTGACGAGCTGGTCGCGATTGATCGGGCGGTAGTAGTCGCGGGCGAGCATGTCCATCACCTCGTGCACGAGGCGCCCGTCCGATTCGTCGACCAACGCGCTGCGCAGCGGCGAGGGCAGCCAGCTCGGATGGCCTCCAAGCCAGATCCCCAGCAGCAGCACCGCGACCGCGGCAACCACGACTGCCGCGATCTGGGGCGCGCGTGACCGACGCACGAACATGCCCGGAGAGTAGCCGGGCCGTTTACGAATCACGTAAGACGCAGGCCGGGCCGCTGGCGCGGCCCGGCCAATCCGCTGGTTGGCGATTCGCCTATTGGTGAGTGTGCGGCAGCCCTCGCCCTCCCGTCGTGAACCCATAGGTCGTTGTCGAGGTGAACGTGTCCCCGGCATTCAGCACCACCGACGGCCATGCCGGATCACCGATGTGATGGGGCGTGTCCGGGTAGTGCTGAGTCTCCAGCGTGAACGCTGAGGTCTGCCGGTAGGCGTGGCCGCTCGGCCCGCTCAAATCGCCAACGAGGAAATTCCCCGTGTAGACCTGAACGCCCGGCTGGTCGGTGTACGTCCACAGCGTGATCCCGCTTCCCGGATCCTGGGCGACCGAGACCAGCCGGTTGCCGGAGCCGTTCAGCACCCAGTTGTGGTCGTACCCGTGGGCGATGACCAGTTGGTGGAACGTCGGGCCGTATGGCGTCCCGCCGACCCCGTCGGGCTCGTTCAGATTGGTGATGTCTTGACCGATCGGCTTCATGTGGCGGAAGTCGAACGGCGTCCCCGCCACGGGCTGGAAGAACGGATTCTCCGGAATGAAGCTCGTGTCGATCGGTGAGTACTTCTCGCCGTTGATCGACAGCCGCTGGCCGAGGACCGACCCCGACCCCTCACCCGCCAGATTGAAATACGTGTGGTTGGTGAGGTTGATGACCGTGGCCTTGCCGCCGGCGGATTCGTTGTTCTTCGCGCTGTATTCGATCCTCAGCCTGTTGTGCTGATCGACGATGTAGGTGACGCTCGCCGTCACCGACGCGGGGAAGCCCTCGTCGCCATCGGGGCTGGTCAGCGTTTCCTTCAGCGCGACGGCGCCGGGCACCGCCGGGGTGCTCGGGGTCCACACCTTCGTGTTCCAGCCGAGGTCGCCCCCGTGCAGCGTGTTGGTGCCGTTGTTCGCGGGGAGGGTGTACGTCATCCCGTTGTTCGAACAACCGGTGCACTGCATCGTGAACGAATGGTTGGCGATCCGGTTGGCATAGCGACCGATGGTCGCACCGAAGTAGACGTCGCCAGATCCCCCCGGGAGCGGCCACGCCGCGCCCGTGTGCTGCTGCATGAAGTCGTTGACGTAGTCCGACAGGCTCGGGAAGCCGAGGGCGACGTCTCGAGCGTGCCCGGCACGATCCGGGACCGAGATCGATACGACTGTCGCGCCGAAGTCCGTGATCGTCACGGTCATGCCGCGGCCGCTGGTCAGGGTCCAGAGCTTGACATGCGTCCCGTTGACGGTGCCCCAATCGGTGCTGGTGATACTCGGGCCGGCGCTCCCATGATGATGATGAGGGCGCGCGAAAGCGACCGAGCTCCCCAAGACGAGCGCGATGACGCCCAATGCGGCCACGGGCTTCCGTCTCGCGCGGAAAGCGAACTGCATACTCCCTCCCTTTTTATTTTGGCCGCTTGCCCCTCCCGTGCGCAGGCGGCGACTCTGTGACGGGGCCGCTTATACCCACGAACGGCGCGATGTTAACGCTCACATTCCGGTGCGATGCGAACAATGGCGAATCGTGTCGGAGGGACCGACCGGATTCGACAAAGTTCGTCAGGAAGGGGCCTCGCTGCGCTCGGCATCCGTGGGGCCGGGCAGCCCCATCCGGACCGCTCGGACCGACCGGACGGGCCCTCCTGACCTCGTGGCTGGGCCCGCTCGGCATCCAGCCCCGTTGATATGGGTCCCGCCCACCCCGCCACGAGTCATCCGGCTGGACGCCGAGCGAAAGCGAGGCCCGTCTACACGCGAAGGAACCGCCGCAGCGACAACCCGGACCCGAGCGCCGAGACCGCCACCGCCGCCCCGAGCAGCACGGCCACCAGCGCCGTGTACGGGATCGTTCGGGGCGCGGCGATCAGCGTCCAGTGGTCGGCGAGCGGGTCGAGCAGCGCGATCTTCGTGATCCCGAGGACCGCGATCGCGAGCAGTGCGCCGAACGCGCCGACGATCATCCCTTCGATCACGAACGGCCAGCGGATGAACCAGTCGGTGGCGCCGACCAGCTTCATCACCTCGACCTCACGGCGGCGGGCGTAGAGCGAGAGCCGGATTGTGTTCGCGATCAGCAGCACCGATGCGAACGCCAGCAGGACGAACAGCACGGCGGCGGTGATCGTCACGAGGTTGGTGACCTCGAGGATCTTCTTGGTGTCGTTCTTCTTCTGGGAGACGGTCTGAATCGCCGCGTCGATCATCCCCGAGCCACTGCTGCCTGACGTCAGCGAGGCACGGACGGCGAGCACGTTGCTGGGGTTGTCCGGCATCACGTGGAAGGTGTCCGGAAGCGGGTTCGCGGACAGCAGCTGGTAGGCCTGCGGATCCTGCTTTGACTGCTGCGCGTAGGCCTGCTGCTTGGAGACGAAATCGACGGTCTTGACGTGCGGCACGGCGAGCAATTCCCGCTTGACGCGGGCGTCGTCGGCGCCGGTCGCGCTGGTCTTCATGTAGACGTCGACCATCACCCGCCCGCGGACGCTGTTCGCGGCGCCGTTCGTCGCCTGGACGATCGGGATGAACACGCCCAGCACGAGCATCGTCACGAGCACGGTCGCGAGCGCCGCGAAGCTCGGCGCCGCGTTGCGCCGCATCGCGCGCAACGACTCGCGAATGAAGAACACGGGGCGCATCGGCTAGACCCCCGGCGGCCGTTCGCCCGGGCCGCGCATCCGCTGGGCGAATTCCCGCGTCGTCTCGTCACGCGCGTACAGACCGGTGGCCTCGTCGCGGACGATCCGTCCCCGCGAGAGCTCGAGCACCCGCCGGCGCATCTTGTTGACCATCGCGGCGTCATGCGTCGCGACCAGCACCGTGGTGCCGGTGCGATTGATCCGGTAGAGCAGCCGCATGATGTCGATGCTGGTCTCCGGGTCGAGGTTTCCGGTCGGCTCGTCCGCCAGCAGCAGCGGCGGATGGTTCACGAACGCACGCGCGATCGAGACGCGCTGCTGTTCACCGCCCGAGAGCTGGTCGGGATAGTTGTGCAGCTTCGTCGAGAGTCCGGTCAGCCGGAGGATGTCGGGCACCTTCGCGCGGATCTCCTTGCGGCCGCCGCCGGTCACCTGAAGGGCGTATGCGACGTTGTCGTAAACCGTTCGGCTTGGCAGCAGCTTGAAGTCCTGGAACACGACGCCGATGTTGCGCCGGTAGAACGGGATCCGCTTGCGCTGGATCTCCTCGAGGATGTGGCCCGCGACGCAGATCGATCCTTCGGTCGGTTCGAGCTCCTTGATCAGGAGCCTCATCACGGTTGACTTTCCGGAGCCGGTCGATCCGACGAGGAACACGAACTCCCCGCGGTCAACGGAGAACGTTGCCTGATCGAGGCCAATGTCGCCGGCGGCATACAGCTTCGACACGCCGCGGAACTCGATCATCGGCGGTCCGCTCGCATTCGCGGCGGCGGCACGCGGACGGGGTGTGGATCCCGGGGTCGGCCGGGTAGGCGGAGTGGAGGTGGGACGTGCAGCAGAGGTGACGCCGGTGCGGCGCTTTGAGCGGTGCTGTGGTTCTTGCGTAGCCATAGGGTGCTGGGCAGCGTAGCGGTCCCTTTTCGGCCGCGCCGCGCTCAGAGCCCCTTGCAACGCGGGTTGCAGAATCCGCATCAGAGCAGGGATTAACGCGCGCGCGTAGTGCGTGGGTTTGCGGTTAAGGCGGCTTGCGCGCCACGCCCGCTACCGTTCCGAAACAACATGTCCTCGATCACGCAGACGACGCTCCCCGACGGGATGCCGCTCTACCGGATCTCGGTCGATGGAACGCGCGCGGTGACGTTGCTGATCGCGTTCGACGCCGGCGCGCGAACCGAGCGCGCCGACGAGAACGGGATGGCGC
This sequence comes from uncultured Solirubrobacterales bacterium, assembly GCA_963796525.1. Classification (GTDB taxonomy): domain Bacteria; phylum Actinomycetota; class Thermoleophilia; order Solirubrobacterales; family Solirubrobacteraceae; genus Palsa-465. The sequence continues at coordinate 321,083 of CAWCMD010000017.1, read as the reverse complement.
ACTTCCTCGAGCACCTTGTGTTCAAGGGCGGCGAGAAGTACTCGACCTATCGCGATGTCAACGAGGCGGCCGAGCGGATCGGCGCTGTGCTCAACGCGTACACGAGTCACGACCTGGTCGCCTTCCACATCACCGCACGGGCGCAATACGGGCTTGACGCCGCCGATCTGCTCACCGATTTCGTCGGCCGGCCGCGGATCGAGCAGGATGAGCTCGACCGCGAGCGCGGCGTGGTCGTCCAAGAGATCGCCCGCGCCCACGACCAACCCTCGGTCCTCGCCGAGCACCTGATCGACGAGGCCGCGTTCGGCGACCATCCGCTCGGGCGACCCGTGCTGGGGACCGAGGACCACATCCGCGAGACGTTCACCCGCGACGCAATCCTGGCGTTCCGCTCGCGGCGCTGGGCGCCGACTCGCGGTGCCGCCTTCGCCGTCGGAAACCTCGACTCGCTGCCTCCTAACGGCGCCCTCGAGGAGCTCTTCGCACGGTTCTCGCCGCAGGCGGTGCCAGAGAGCTACGACCCCGCGCCGCCGTTCGCACCCCGGATCCTCGTCAATCAGCGCGACTCCAACCAATCCCATCTGCGGATGTCCTACCGCCCCGAAGTCGACGTGTCAGATCCCAAGGCGCGCGCGACGCTCGTGATCTACTCGACCCTGCTGGGCGGCTCGATGGGCTCGCGGCTGTTCGACGAGATCCGCGAGCAGCGCGGGCTCGCGTATTCCGTCCACTCGGTTCCTCATGCTTACGCCGACGTGCCCGTGTTGCAGCTGTCTGCCGGGCTCGAGTCGAGCAAGTGCATCGAGGCTTACCGCAGGATGCGAGACATCGTCACCGAGCTGCGTACGCAAGGGCCGACCGAGGCCGAGGTCGAGCGCGCCCGGGCGTATGCAGCCGGCGCGCGCACGATCGCGTTCGAGAACAGCGGCGCCGTGGCGCGCCACGCCGCTCAGCAGGCGATCGTGTACCGAGAGGATGTCAACCCGGACACGACGATCGAGATGCTCGATCAGGTGACACACGACGACGTCAGGGATGTCGCCGCACGTATCGCGGACCGTCTTTCGGTGGCGGTTGTCGGACCTCATACGACGCAGGAGCTGGAATCGGCCTGACACGATGGCTTATCGCGGCGGGACTGGCCGCGCTGATGCTCGGGGGATGCGGTTCCGGTGGCCAGAACCACGCGGCCAGCGACCAGGCGAGCGCCGTTGCGCCGACCGTCAGGCAGGTCGCCGTCAAGCGCCCGCCCCCGCCGTCGCCGGCTGAGCTCCGGATGAGGGCGGCGCTGATGAAGCTGTTCGGCCAGGCGGGACCGAACACCGGCGCGGTCGTCTACGACCTGCAGTCCCAGAAGACGCTGTTCGCGCTGAGAGAGGGCGTCAAGCGACCGCCCGCCTCGGTGGAGAAGCTGTACACGACGGTCGCCCTGCTACATGCGTTCGGGCCCGACGCGCAGCTTCACACCACCATGCTCGGGACCGGCCGTCTTGCCGCTGACGGCACCTGGGTCGGAGACCTGTACCTCAAGGGCGGAGGCGACCCGACGTTCGGCGACGGCTCGTTCAACCGGACCTGGGAGCTCGGCTACGGACCCACCGCTTCGGACCTGGTGGGGCAGTTGCGCGCACATGGGATCCGGCGGGTGACGGGGACGGTGATCGGTGACGACTCGCTGTTCGACGGCCGCCGAGGGCCGCCCTCGAGTGGCTTCGCCCCCGACATCCCGGACATCGGCGGCCAGCTCGCGGCGCTGACCTACGATCACGGCTCGACGATGGGCGCCCTGTCGCCCGGCGCGTTTGCGGCCCATCAGCTCGTGCTCACGATGCGCGGGGCTCACATCCAGGCGAGGGCCGCGCCGTTCACCGCCCACACGCCAAACCACGCCCACAAGCTCGCGTCCGTCGCGTCGCCGCACATGGCGATCCTGCTGAAGCTGATGGACGTGCCCTCGGACGACTTCTTCGCCGAGATGCTCACGAAGCGGCTCGGCGTGCACGTCGACCGCGACGGGTCGACCGACGCCGGCGCGAAGGCGATCGCCGACGAGATCGCTGCCGACTACGACCTGCACCCCGCGATCGTCGACGGCTCCGGCCTCTCGCGCGCCGACCACTCCTCGCCGCTCGAGGTCGACGAACTGCTGGACAAGCTTTGGCAGACCCCGACCGGGCGGACGCTGGCCGCCTCGCTGCCGCTGATGGGTGTGGACGGAACGGTCCGCGGCATCGCAGTCAAGACCGCGGCCCAGGGCCACTGCATCGCGAAGACCGGAACCCTCAACTACGTGACCAACCTCGCCGGCTACTGTCACGTCCCGGGACACCACGTGGTCTCGTTCGCGCTGTTTCTCGACGGTCCCACGAACGAGCGCTCGATCGTGCTGCTAAGCCGGATGATGGGCGCGATCGCACGCTACTGAAAGCGGCTTAACAAGGCACCCGTTGCACGGCCCCACCCCGAAGCGCGAGAATCGCGCCGGTGGAGGTGAGTATGGCGGTGAACCGGCGAGAGCTCGCGCGCTATCTCAGCCGAATCAGCGATCGCTGGCCGATCGAGGTCGCGTTGCTGGGTGGCGCGAGGGTCGCCGACGAGCGGGGCGCGCCGCCGCAGCGCGAGCGCGGGCCGGAATTCGTCGTGATCCTCGTCTCGTCGGCTTACGAGGGGATGCCGTGGCTGGAGCGCGTCTACCAGGCCGGCTCGCTGTGGGACGGGCTTGAGATGGGCGCCCCCGCCGACGTCCACTGCTACACGCCGGCGGAGTTCGACCGCAAGCGCGAGACGCTGAGGATCGTGCGTGAGACCGTCGAATCCGGCGTGGATCTCATCCAGGACGGCGACGTCGTCAGCTGATCGCGACCATCCGCTCGATCGGGATCCGAGCGCGGTCGGCGACCTCGTCCGGCACGCGGACCTCGTGCACGCCGTCGCGGAGCGCGTCGCGCAGCTTCGGCAGCGTGATCATCTTCATGAAGCGGCAGTGGGCCGCCTCGTTGGCGGCGATGAACTCGGTGTCCGGCGCCGCCTGGCGCAGCGGGTGGAGCATCCCCGTCTCGGTCGCGACGATCGCAACCCCCCCGTGGTGCTGATGGGCGAAACCGAGCATCCCACCGGTAGAGAGCATGTGCACGCCCTCCGGATCGACGTCACCGGCCGCCACGTACTCCATCACGCTCGTGGAGCAGCCGCACTCGGGATGGATCAGGAAATCGGCTCCTGGGTGGGAGGCGCGGACGGCGGCGATGTCGTCGGGCTTGATCCCGGCGTGCACGTGGCACTCTCCGTCCCAGACGTGCATCGAGCGCCCGAGCGTCTTCTCGACGTACGCCCCGAGGAACATGTCCGGCCCGAACAGGATCTCGGTGTCCTCCCCGTGCTCGCGGTAGATGTGCTCGACGACGCTCACGGCATTGGCTGACGTGCAGCAGTAGTCGGTCTCGGCCTTCACCTCGGCCGTCGTGTTGACGTACATCACGACGATCGCGCTGGGGTGCTTGGCCTTCCAGGCGCGGAGCTGATCGGCCGTGATCGAGTCGGCCAGCGAGCAGCCGGCGTCGAGGTCAGGAATCAGGACCGTCTTCTCGGGGCACAGTACGGAGGCCGTCTCTGCCATGAAGTGGACGCCGCAGAAGAGGATCATCTCGGCATCCGAGGCGGCCGCGTTCTGCGAGAGCCCCAGCGAATCGCCGACGTAGTCAGCCACGTCCTGGATTTCGGGAAGCTGGTAGTTATGGGCGAGGACCACCGCGCCGCGCTCGCGCGCGAGTGCGCGAACCTCCTCCTGCAGGGCAGGGATGTTCTCGAGCAGCAGCGGTGCGTCGGTCGCGCCGAGCATCGGTAGGTTCATGGAATCGGCCTCAGGATCAGGGAGAGATCAAGCGCGGTCGCGCTGTGCGTAAGCGCTCCTACTGACACAAATTGTACGCCGGTGCTCGCGATTTCCCTGACCGTCTGGAGCGTGACGCCGCCGCTCGCCTCGAGCTCCGCGCGGCCGTTCACCCGCTCCACGGCGGCGCGCAGCTGATCTGCGGTCATGTTGTCCAACAGGATCATCGGCGCGTCTGCCGCAAGCGCTTCGTCCACCTCCTCGAGGGTGCGACACTCGACTTCGAGCTTGAGCTCAGGACTGTGCGCGCGTGCCTTTCGGACCGCCTCCCCCACTCCGCCGGCGAGTGCCGCGTGGTTCTCCTTGATCAAAATCGCGTCGTAGAGGCCCTCTCGGTGGTTCGTTCCGCCGCCGGCCGCCACGGCGGCCTTCTCGAGGTCCCTCAGCCCGGGGGTCGTCTTGCGCGTGTCGAGGATGCGCGATCCTGTCCCCTCGATCGCCTTCACGTAGGTGGCGGTGATCGTCGCCACCCCTGAGAGGCGCTGCAGGAAGTTGAGCGCGGTCCGCTCGGCGCTCAGGATCCCGCGCGCGAATCCCTCGATCTCGAGGACCGGGCCGTTTTCGCGCCAGATGCCCTCCTCGACCAGCCGCGCGGACTCGGCCGCCGGGTCGAGCGCTCGGAAGGTCGCCTCGGCGACGTCGAGGCCGAACACCACGCCTGGCGCCTTCTGCGTGATCATCGCGCTGGCGCGGGCCTCGGCGGGCACGGTCGCGGCGGTCGTCACATCGGCGTCGCCCACGTCTTCCGCCAGCGCCCGGGCGACGATCTCTTCGATTGTCTGGTGCATGCCGGGCGAGGATACGTGCCGCCAGCCGCTTGGGTAATGTGACGCGCGTCAATCCACGACTTTGGGGGTGGTGATGTATCGAAGGATTGGGGCGATTGCGGCTGCTGGCGCAGCGGTCGCGGCAGTTGCAGCCCCAACCACGGCCGCGGCGGCAACGAAGGTCGTCTTTGCGGGCGGGCCGGCGAAGTTCCAAGGCGGACTGCAGAAGAAGTACGGCGCGGGAGTCGACAACTTCCTGATCAACCGTGTCACGATCAATGCCGGCGACACGGTCGTTTGGGACGGAAAGTCGCTGTCCGGAGGCTTCCATACGGTCGACTTTCCGGCCAAGGGCAGCTCAGACCTGCCGCTGTTCGTGCCGGGCAAGACGGTGACCGGCGTCACCGACTTCGCCGGCAACCCGTTCTGGTTCAGCGGCAGGGTGCCGCAAGTGGGGTTCAATCCGCTGCTTTTCAAGCGGATCGGCGGCGGCGTCTACAACGGATCCGCGAGAGCGGACTCCGGACTGCCGCTCAGCCCGAAGCCGGTGGACTTCAGCTTGAAGTTCACGAAGCCCGGCGTCTACAAGTACTTCTGTGACGTCCACTACGGCATGGTCGGCTACGTCGTCGTCAAGCCGCGAGGCACGAAGGTGCCGAGCGCACGGGCGGACGCCAGGAACCTCGGCGTGGCCGAGGCGAAGTACGTCGTTCAGGCGAAGAAGCTCGACCAGACGAAGATCACCGGCAACAAGGTGAGCATTGGTGCCTCCGGACCGGGCGGCATCGAGGTGTTCGCGATGTTCCCGAGCACGCTCAGCGTGAGCACGGGCACGACCGTCAAGTTCTCGATGTCGAAGCTGACGCGTGAGACGCATACGGCGTCGTTCGGACCGGTTTCGTACCTGAAGCCGCTCGCGGACTCGCTCGCCGGGCCGGCCCCGAGCCCGATTGCGCTCTACCCGAGCGATCCACCGGGCACGATCGCGCTCAACCAGAGCAGCCACGGCAACGGGTTCGCCAATACCGGCGCGCTCGACCGCGACAGCAGCACGCCGCTACCGCCGTCGGGGGCAATCAAGTTCACGCAACCAGGCACTTATCACTTCGTGTGCCTGATCCACCCGTTCATGCACGGGACCGTTGTCGTGAGATAGCTGTGCTCGGTGCCCGGGCGGTCAGTGGACCGCCCGGGCACCGTCACTCTGTGAGCACGCGGACCGTGTTGAACGACGGATCGGCGGCACCGTGCAGCCGCGCGCCGGCGGCGGTCAGCTCACGCAGGTAGGAGACGACCTCGGACGTGATCCGCTCTCCCGGCAGCAGCGCCGGCACCCCCGGCGGGTAGCCGGCAATCGATTCCGAGGAGACCCTGCCGATCGCGCGAGCCACCGGCACGGCCTCGCTCTCGCCGAGAAAGGCCTCGCGAGGCGGGACCGCGGTCTCGTGCTCGAGCGCGGCCGGCGGCCGCGCCAGCACGGGCGCCTCACCGGGACGAGACATCCGGCGGACCGTCTCCGCGAAGTCGTGCGCGAATCGCTCCAGCGGGTCAAGCGGCTGCCCGATGCCGAGCACGAGCACGAGCGTCGCGTGGGTGGCCAGCTCGATGTAGATGTCGTAGGCAGAACGCAGAGCCGCCGCCAGCTCATAGCCCGTGCAGCCGGTGCCGCGGACGTCGATCACGATCCGCAGCGGGTCCCACCCCGCGATCCCGGGCCGCCCCACGAACCCTTCGTTGACGACGTTGCACCCGGGGACGGCGTCGATCGCTGCGCGAGCGCGGGCCGACGCCCCGATCGTCTGCTCAAGGAGCGCCTCGCCGTGGACGGCGAGCTGGCGTCGCGCCGCGTCGAGCGATGCCATCAGCAGCGCGCTCGGGCTCGTCGACCGCACCAGGCGCACGGCGCGGCCGATCGCGCCGGCGTCGATCCGATCGCTCGGCGCGACGAGCAGCATCGCCGACTGGGTCAGGCTGCCGACGATCTTGTGGGTCGAGGCCACCATTGCATCCGCGCCGAGCCGCAGCGGCGATTGCGGGAGCGAGGGGTGAAAACCGAAGTGTGCACCCCACGCGTTGTCGACGACGAGCGCGACGCCGGCGCGGTGGGCGACCTCGGCGCAGCCCTCGACGTCGGCCGCCATCCCGTAGTAGGTGGGCGAGACAATGAACGCGGCCCGCGCGTCGGGCGCCTTGCGCAGCACTCGCTCGAGCGTATCCGGGGTGACGCCGTGTGCCATCCCGAGCTCGGGGTCGTACTCCGGCGGCACGAACGCCGCGAGCCCGCCGCTCAGCACCAGTCCGTCGACCAGGCTCGCGTGCGAGTTGCGCTGTAGCACCACGCGCTGGCCGGGACCCGCGAGCGCAAGGCACAGTGCGTGGTTTCCTTGCGAGGCGCCGTTCGTGAGAAACCACGTGTGCCTCGCGCCGTACGCCTCCGCCGCGAGCGCCTCGGCGCGCTCGTACGGGGTCGGCGAGGGGCCGACGTCGATCCCCTCGATGTCCTGGGGCACGTCGAGCAGCAGCGCCCGCGGCCCGAACGCGGCGTGCATGCCGGGATCGGCCCCGGCGCCGCCCTTGTGGCCGGGCACGTGAAACCGGGTGGATCCGCGGAAGCCGTATGCGGTGACCGCATCGAGGTACGGTGCGGTCGGCTGCGCGGGCGGCTCGTGCGCGGGATCAGTGTGTGCATCCGTGTCTATGTGCGGCTCGTGCGCGAGCGGCGCTTCCGTGTACGGCTCGCCCGAGGGACTCGTCGATTCCTCGGCGGCGGTGCTCACTGCGCGGCTTTCAGCAGATAGGAGCGGATGAAAGCGTCGAGGTCACCGTCCAGCACCCGGTTGGCATCGCCCATCTCGTAGTCGGTGCGGTGGTCCTTGACCATCGTGTACGGATGCAGCACGTAAGAGCGGATCTGCGAGCCGAAGTTGACATCCTGCGCCTCGCCCTTCTCGCGCGCGATCTCCTCGCGGCGCCTGCGCTCCTCGAGCTCGAGCAGCTTCGAGCGCAGCATCGTCATCGCCTCGGCCTTGTTGGACGACTGCGAGCGCTCGTTCTGGCACTGAACCACGATTCCCGTCGGCTTGTGCGTGATGCGCACGGCGGAGTCGGTCTTGTTGACGTGCTGGCCACCGGCGCCGCTCGCTCGATAGGTGTCGATCTGAAGGTCGTCCTCGTCGATCTCGACGTCGTCGATCGCGTCGACGACCGGCGAGACCTCGACGCCGGCAAAACTCGTCTGGCGACGGTGCGCCGCGTCGAACGGCGAGAGCCGCACCAGCCGGTGCACTCCCTTCTCGCTGCCGTAAAGCCCGTAGGCGTTCTCGCCCCTGACCAGGAACGTCGCCGACTTGATCCCCGCCTCCTCCCCGGGCGAGACCTCGAGCAGCTCGACTCCGAACCCGCGCTTCTCGGCCCAGCGCATCTCCATCCGCAGGACCATCTCGGCCCAGTCCTGGGCATCGGTGCCGCCGGCGCCGGCGTTGATCGCCACGAGCGCGTCGCCGGAGTCGTAGCGGCCCGAGAACAGCCGCTGCTCCTCGAGCTCTTCCAGTCGCTGCTGCACCGCCGCGACCTGCTCCTCGAGCTCACCGGCGATCGCCGGATCCTCCTCGGCCAGCTCCGCGAGCGGCTCGAGATCCTCGACGTCGCGCTCGAGCTCGCGGTAGGTGTTCAGCTTGCGGCTGGTGCGCGCGTGCTCTGCGCTGATCTTCGCCGCCCGCTCCTGGTCATCCCAGAAGCCCGGCTCCCCCATCTCCCCTTCGAGCGCCTGTACGCGCTCGCTCAGCGCAGCCGGGTCAAAGATAGTCCGCAAGCAGCTTGAGCTGCTCGCGGATCGCCGCGAGACGCTGGGAAAGCGGCTCTGAGGGTGCGGTGGTCATCTCTGAGAACCGTAGCAGCGCGGGTAGCCACGGCGGATTACGCCGAGATCCGCGGCACACCCGGCACCGCAAGCAGGGCTAATAGCGACGGCGCTCGCGGCGGTAGTCGGTGCGCTCGCGCCGGGCGTCGCGTCGGGCGTCTCGGCGAGCCTCGCGGCTGGTGTCGTGCTCACGGCGCGCCGCAAGCTCCTCCTCGACCCGCTCGAGCTCGGGCGCCGGCCCGTACAGCCGCCACGCGTTGCGCGCGACGAAGATCACGACGACGAGCGCGACCCAGATCGGCCAGAACATCCCGCTCGAGCCGCTCGCGACCCAGATCACCGAGCACAGCGCGAACAGCGCGACCCCGCCCCCGGCCTCCTGCAGGACGCGCCGCTGCAGTTCGCGGCGTCGTTGCACGAGCTCGGCGCGCTGTTGCTGGGGCGTGGCAGGAAGCTTTGGTAGGTCCGTGCGGACCGCACTTAGCTCCTCGTCGGTCTTTGCGGCATATGCGGCCTGGACGCGCTCGTCGAGCTCGTCCTCGGTCAGCCGGCCCGCGGCGAAGTGCTCGCGGAGCTCCTGCGCGACCTGCTCCCGTTGCTCGTCAGAGACTCTGATGAAGGGAAGAGTACGGCGCTACGCGCCGTGGCACTTCTTGTACTTCTTGCCCGACCCGCACCAGCACGGATCGTTGCGCCCCAGCTGCTCGGTCTCATCGACGCGCCGCTGCTGGACGGCCTGCACCGGCTCCTCCGCGTATTCCTCGCCCCCGCCGACGCCGGCGCCGGCCGCGGCCATCGCCAGCGCACTAGGCTGCGTCATGCCGCCGCCGGAATAGGTGACGTTGCGACTGCCCCCGGTGGAGGAGCTCGAGGCCGCCGCCACGCGGCGCTGCGGCTCGGGCGGCGGCAGCGGCTGGCCGTCGGGTCCGACCGGGGTCACCTCGACGTGGAAGATCAGCCGCGCGTAGTCGCCCCAGACGCTGTTCATCAGATCTCCGAACAGCGTGAACGCCTCGTTCTTGTACGCGACCAGCGGCTCCATCTGTGCAGCGGCACGCAGGCCGATGCCCTCGCGCAGGTAGTCCATGTCGAGCAGGTGCTCGCGCCAGCGCTGGTCGATGATCTGGAGCAGCAGGAAGCGCTCGACGTGGCGCATCAACTCCTCGCCAAGTTGCTCTTCGCGCTGGTCGTATAGCGCCATCGCCTCTTGCTGGAGCTGGGCAATCAGCTCCTCGCGGTCGATCTTGTGCGCGTCGGCGGACGCGATCTCGTCGCTCGGAACGAAGATCTCCTCGATCCGGCGCATCAGTCCCTCGATGTCCCAGTCCTCGATGAAGTCGCCGCTCGTGTACTCGTCGACGAGCCGCTCGATCAGCTTCGTTACCTCGTCGCGCGCGGCGTCGCTCATGTCGCGGCCCTCGAGGATCTCGTCGCGGTAGGTGTAGATCACCTCGCGCTGCTGATTGAGCACGTCGTCGTACTCGAGCGTGTGCTTGCGCATCAGGAAGTGCTGCTCCTCGACCTTCTTCTGCGCCTTCTCGATCTGCTTGGAGAGCATTCCCGCCTCGATCGGCTCCTCGTTGCCCTGCTCGTCGGTCGTGCCGAGGCGGTCGAGGATCTTGTAGATCCGCTCGCCTGCGAACAGCCGGACGAGGTCGTCCTGGGCGCTCAAGAAGAAACGCGACTCGCCCGGATCGCCCTGGCGGCCCGAGCGGCCGCGCAGCTGGTTGTCGATCCGCCGCGACTCGTGGCGCTCGGTGCCGATGATGAACAGACCCCCCGCCTCGAGCACCTCCTCGCGCAGGGCCTCGACGCGCCGATCGATCTCGGGAAGAACCTTCTGATAGTGCTCGTCGTAGTCGGGGTCGCCCGGCTGCAACCCGAGCGTCTTCGCGACCTCGAGCCGCGCGAGGTGCTCGGGGTTGCCGCCGAGCTTGATGTCGACGCCGCGGCCGGCCATGTTCGTCGCGATCGTGACGGCGCCCGGAGCGCCGGCCTCGGCGATGATCTCGCCCTCGCGCTCGGCGTACTCGGGCTTGGCGTTCAGCACCGTGTGCTTGATGCCTTTGCGCTTCAGGTGCTCGGACAGAAGCTCCGAGACCTCGACCGAGATCGTTCCGACCAGCACGGGCTGTCCGTTCTTGTTTCTGGCCTCGATCTCGTTGAGGACCGCCGCCCACTTGCCGTCCTTGGTCTTGTAGACCTGGTCGTTGCGGTCGGCGCGGACCATCGGCATGTTCGTCGGGATCTGAACGACCGCCAGCTCATAGATCTTCATGAACTCGGTCGCCTCGGTCAGCGCCGTGCCGGTCATCCCGGCGAGCTTGTCGTACATCCGGAAGTAGTTCTGCAGCGTGATCGTCGCGAGCGTCTGGTTCTCCTCCTGGACCCGGACGCCCTCCTTGGCCTCGACCGCCTGGTGCAGGCCCTCCGACCAGCGCCGGCCCTCGAGGATGCGACCGGTGAACTCGTCGATGATCTTGACCTCGCCGTCGATCACGGCGTAGTCGACATCCCGCTTGTACAGGGACTCGGCCTTGAGCGCCTGGTTGAGGTGGTTGACGAGAGGGCCATTCTCGGCGCGGTACAGATGGTCGATGCCCAGGAACCGCTCGGCTTTCGCGACGCCCCGCTCGGTCACCGACACCGTCTTGTGCTTCTCCTCGAACTCGTAGTCGAAGTCGGCGACGAACTCCTTCTTCATCCGGGGGTCCATGCCCTCGGGCGTCTTGCCCGGCTGCATCATCGGCGCCAGCCGTGCGAACTTCGCGTACAGGTCGGCGGCCTGCTCGGGAGCGCCGGAGATGATCAGCGGCGTTCGCGCCTCATCGATCAGGATGTTGTCGACCTCGTCGACGATCGCGTAGGTGTGGTACGGCGACTTGCCCTCTTCGGGCTTGGGACGCCCGCCGTGCTGGACCTTCTCCTCCAGCGTGGTGGCCATGTTGTCGCGCAGGTAGTCGAACCCGAACTCGGAGTTGGTGCCGTAGGTGACATCGGCGGCATACGCCGCCCGCTTCTCCTCGTAGGGCTGCATGTTCTGGAGCACGCCGACCGTCACGCCGAGCATGTCGTAGATCGGCTTCATCCACAGCGCGTCACGCCGCGCCAGGTAGTCGTTGACGGTGACGACGTGCACGCCGCGGCCGGCGAGCGTGTTGAGCACTACCGCGAGCGTCGCGGTCAGCGTCTTGCCTTCGCCGGTCTTCATCTCGGCGATCGCGCCGTCGTGCAGGACCATGCCGCCGATCAGCTGCACGTCGAAGTGGCGCATCCCCATCGAGCGCTTGCCCGCCTCGCGCACGAGCGCGAAGCATTCGTGCAGCAGCTCGTCGAGGCTCTCGCCATCCCGGGCGCGCTCGCGCAGCGCCTCGGCTGCCTCTCTCAGCTCGGCGTCGGTGTAATGCTCGAACTCGGGCTCGAACGCATTGATCCGTCCGACGCGCTGTTCATAAGCCTTGAACTTCTTCGCCTCGCCCATGCGAAGCGCGCGGTCCAGGAAGGACATAAGGGTTAGCGTAGCAGTGGATTCGCGCCCGCCAAACCGGGCTTTGGCGCCGCTATCCTTGAACCATGAAGGAGCGTATTTAGGGATGAATGCTCCGCGGGTAGGGCGCGGTCAAGCCGTCGTAGCTGTCGCTCTCGTGGGGGTCGGGTCGTTCACCGGCGTGGTCGCAATCGCACGCGCGGTGGCGCCCTCCTCGTCAGTGGCCGACGTCCGCGCGAAGGTCGCGGCGAGCGGACCGAGGGGTCCGCGCGGCTTCCCCGGCCCCAAGGGACCGACGGGGCTCAGGGGACTCCCTGGGCCGACCGGGCCGGCGGCCGTCACCCCGTCGCTGAAGCAGAGCATCTCGATCAACTGGCAAAACGGCTTCGCCAACGCCACCGGCCGGGACACGCAGACGTTCGTCGTGCCGCATATCGGACAGGGCCAGGTGACCTGCAACCAGCAGACGCAGTGGGTGTGGTTCAAGCCCTACGATCAGAGCTATGACGTGGCGATGTGGACGGTGAAGATCCAGGGCAACACGACCACCGTTCGTACCGCTCGTCACACCCTGTTCACCGGCAATTCGTTCTTCGAGGGCATGAACGATACGAACGGCACTGAGAGCGAGGCCCAGGGTTCGTTTCTCGGGATCATCAGCCAGCGCGGCGTGATCGGTCAGTGGAGCGGCGGCCCCGGACCGCCGCCGACCACGTTCAAGCTCTCCTGGTATTGGAACTTCAACGATGCCACCAGCGCGCGCTGTTTTGTCGCTGGCAGCTTCATCTCGGCCAGGAGTTAGAGAGACATGAAACGCTCACTGCTACGCATCTTCGCGATCGGGGCCGCCGGCCTCGGCGCCCTCGCCGGCGTGCTCGTGGCCTCTCTTCCGAGCGGCGCCGCTCCACAACGCGCGTCGGCCGCAGCATCGACCAAGACCGTTTACTTGCGCGGCCCGCGAGGATTCCGCGGTCCGCAGGGTCCGCGCGGCGACCGCGGCCCGCAAGGCGCCACCGGCCCGCAGGGCGCATCCGATCCCAATGGGGCCGCTGCGCTGTCGCTGACGGTCAACTGGTTCCAGAACTCGGGCGGCAACCCGACGACGCAGGGCCAGGACGGCCCGATCACGATCCCGGGCATCGGAACGATGTCGGTGGAGTGCGACTACAACAACCAGCAGGTCGTGCTGAATCCCTACTCCACCAGCACCTCCGGCACGCGCACCGTCGCCAACGTCACCACGTTCCAGGGTGCCGGCTACTCGGGTGCCTCCCAGAACCTGCGCTACGAGTCCTACGGCTCGCCGATCGTGATCCCGCTGCCGAGCAACGGCATGGTCTCGGGAACGCTGAGCGTCGAGCCCACCTACGGCGCCGGCGGCGCCGGCCCCACGCCCTCCTCGTTCACGTTCTCGTCGTTCTACAAGCTCAACGGCGGGGCGAACGCCGGCGACGAGTGCGAGGTGGCGGGTCAGGTCGTGGCTCAGAGCAGCTGAGGTCGCGGCTCGGCGCGATGAGGGCTGCTGAGCTGCCACCAACCCCCATTTCGTCACAGAGCGACCGCTCGGGAAGGCAACGTGTGACGAAATGGGTGCCATAACACCCATTTGGTGACTCGTTGCCCGCCGGCTGGGGCGAATTGTCACGTTATGGGGGTTCGATCCTGGGATTTGGGGCCGCGCTGCGCGCGGCATCCGTGGGGCCGCTCGGGCCCGTCCGGGCCTGCTCGCAGGGCCGCGGCGTCCGAGGTGCGGGCCCGCTCGGGCCCGTCCGGGCCTGCGCTCAGGGCCGCGGCGTCCGAGGTGCGGGCCGCCGCGTCCGCCTGCCGGAGAAGCCCGAGAAGCCTACGGCAGCGCCAGCGGCTTGCCCGCGTAGTACGCGCGCACCCGCGCCTTCAGATACCCGCCGTCATCATCGGCGCTCAGCGACGGCCGCGTGTTGCCGTCGATCGCCGGCGGGTTGGTGACCCCATCGTGTTGAGCGTCGCACGCACAGGTGGAGCTGGGCAGTCCGCCTCCGAACAGCATCGCCACGACGCCCGCCCTGATGTAGGAGCGCAGGTGCGCCTGCCAGCCCGCGCCGAGCAGCCACTGGACCTTGTTGTCCTGGTAGTGACCGTAGGTGTTGTTATCGGCTAGGTAGAGCGTGTTGCCGACCGGGATCTGCCACAGCACGATCGGAAGCTTCACAGCCCCGTGGAAGTCGCCGAGGAAGCGCACCTGTCGCGCGTAGTCGTCGGCGTTCCAGAACGCGTTCGGGGCGTGGTAGGCGGTTTGGAAGTACCCCGCGTCCGAGTTGGAGTACTCGGCGAAGACAGTGTCGAAGCTCGTGTGCAGCGAGCGGTAGAACCAGCCGGCGCGCTTGGCGATCCAGTCGACGTCCGAGTTGCTGAGCGGGCTGTAGTGAATGTCCTTGCCGGTCCCGAACACGCTCAGGTGGTAGCCGAGCAGGACCTTCGGCGCGTATCGGTTGCGCAGGCGCGCGAGCGCCTGGGCAAATCCAACCATGTTGTTCGGCAGCCCCTTCAGCTCCGGCAGCCCGGTGCTGGCGACCTGCACCGGCTGCTTGGACGCGTCGTCTCCGACCTTCTGCTCGACGTAACCCCACAGGTCCGGCTCGATGTGCAGAACCGCGGTCTGGCGGGTCGCGCCCAGCAGCTGCATCAGCGTGCGCAGGTTGCTGAAGTAATCGGTCATCGTCGTACGGGTGCCGAGGTTGACGAGGTCACTCTTTCCGTCGCCCAGCGGCGCGCCGGGCATTGACTGCTCCAGCTCGTAGTAGCTGAAGACCGGCGTCATCCCCGCAGCGACGGACTCAGCCACGTAGTTGACGACGAACGAGCCGCTGCCCGTGTCCCACGTGACCCAGTCGTGGCCGGTGTTGACACCGCCGGAGAGGTACTGGTAGCGCAGCGAGAGCGGGACCGATTGATGAAGCGTGGCGGCGTCGTGCTCCGGATCGGCGAGGCCGACCTGGAACGTTCTGTAAGGCCACTTCGGAGCCGCGTCGGCGCTGTTGCCGACGACCCCGGAAAAAAGCAGCACGCCGACCGCGATGACAGCGATTGCCAGCACCGCTCGCAGGCGTCCATGCCTAACGGCTACCCCCAACTTGCTCACCAAGGTCCAGGGTAGCGGCTACCCACTGCCGAACGGCGGGGCTGTGGCCTCTGATCCGGTAGTTGTCGCCGTGGTCGTCGCACCGGTGGTCACCGTCGCGGCCGGCGCAGCCGTCGAGCTCACGGTCGTGGCCGTGCTGGTCGTCACGGTTGTGCTGCTGGATGTCGGCGGCGCCGGGATGCTCGAGTCCGGCGTCAGATTGATCGCGAAGGTCGGGTTGCGCGTGCCCGGCGCGTAGTAGATGCGCGGCGCCGTCGTGGGGTTGAGGACCCAGCCAAGCTCGGTCGCGACGACCTGGTCCGGCAGCGGCACCAGCCGGTTGCTCGTCGCCAGCGACTGGGCGTTGTTCAGGTAGCTGCGCAGGAAGGCCTGCACCTCGGGACGCTTCAGCGCCTGCGTCGAGACCGTGAGCAGCAGCTGGCGCGAGAGCGGGTAGGTCGCGTTGGTCACGGTCGTCAGCGAGGGGAAGATGCAGTTGTGCCGAGCGGTGGTGCCGGTCTCGATCTCGATCGGCCGCAGCTGCTCCTCATAGAGTTCGTAGTAGCTGAACGGCAGAATCCCCACGAACTGATGGGCGGCGTTGACCCTGCCAGCCGCGAAGTCCGAGTTGTTCTTGAAAGCCAGCGCCGCCGGGACCGACCGCTCGAGCGCAGCAAGTGCCGCCCTCTGCCGGGCGAGGTTGGCGTTGATCGGGCCTTGGAACTGGGGAGCGATCTTCTTCTTCTGCTTCTCGAGCACCGCGATGTAGGCCTTCTTCTGCGTGATCGCAACCTGCAGCGCGGCGTAGTCGCGGTCCGCCTTCGCCTTCAGGAGGGCTTGCTTGAGGTCGCCCTCGTGGCCCACGATGTTCAGGCGGATCTGGTCGTCGGTCGGCTCCGCCACGTAGTCGGCGCGGAACGGGTCGAGCGTTCCGGACGTATTACCAAGGGCGTATTGCGTGAAGAAATCGAAGCCGTTGCCGTTCGGGTTGGGGCCGGTGGTCCGCAGCGGAATGTTGAAGCCGTGAACCTGTGCCCAGTTGACGATCGGCGAACCCCTGCGGAAGATCGCGTTGATCTGGCCGATCGTCTCGCAATCGACGCCGACGTCGTAGCCGTTCTGGGTGGCAATCACGATCGCGTTGGATGCAACCTGGAACTGCACGACCTGGATGCCGTTGGCCTTGCACTGCGAATACTCGCTGGGGGCGATCGGGCGTGCCGAGTCGACCACGTCGATCGTCCCGTTGCACAGCTCCTGGAACGCGGCATTCGCGCCGCTGTTGCCGACGTTGACTCGCACCGGCGGATTGTTCGCGGCGAGCAGCGGCGCCACCGACGTGCTGAGCGACCCCTGCGTGCTCCCGTCCACGACCACCGTTCCGGACGGGCGCGTCGGCAGCTTCTTGGTCGTCGTCGTGGTCGTGGTGGCGGTCGTCACCGTTCCCTGCTGCTCGGCGTTTTTGGTCGAGACACCGCAGCCGGTGAGCAGCAGCGCGCCGACGGAGGCGATCACCACGAGGCGTCGGTTACGCGGTCTGCTCATCGCGTCGTCGCCTGGCCGGCTGTACCCGGCGTCGAGGTTGACGTGGTCGTCTCCGCCGTGGTCGTCGCGGGACCGGCTGGCGCGGTGCCCGCACGCGGATACTGGTACTTCGTCCCGATCTGCAGCGCGTCGAAGTCCGTGAGATGGATGTTCTGGAGCTCGTTGCCGTGGAGCAGACGGGCGGTCACGTCCTTCTGCGCGTACAGCGTGGGCACCGCTGAGCGGTCGACAACGATCGCGCCGTAGATCTGCAGCGCCCGCTGGATCAGCTGCGCGAGACCCCGGTTGTCCCCACCCGGGAGCCTGCCAAGGGAGACGCCGGGCCGGAGTCTGATCCTCGCGCCTTCCGGCAGTGAGTCGAGCTCGCCGTTGCCGTCGGTCGAGGAGGCCGGCTGCACGTAGAAGCGCTGTGCGGGACCCGGCACCGAGATCGCCAGCGCATGGTTGATCGAATGCGAGCGCAGATCCTGCAGAGTGATCACGCCGGCAAACAGCGGCAGCCCGGATCCGCGCGCACTGACGTTGTTCGGGGGCTGAAAGCCCGGGCCGTCGAGCCGCCAATGCTTGAGGTACTGGTAGGAGATCCAACCGTCCGCCTGCCGCCGGGCGCGCCATAGGTCGTAGGCGGAGTCGCTGTTCGGCGAGATCACGCTGAACCAGCCGTCGTAGCGAGGGTCTGGGTCAGTGTTGCTGGGGATCGTCAGCAGATCGAGATTGTTGTCGTCAGGCCCGCAATCGAGCTGGCGGCACCACACATGTGTCGTAACGCCGCCGGTCACGATCGGCGTCGTCCAGGCGGTTGTGTTGATGAAAAGCCCGGAGAAAACCGTGCGTCGCTGGGTCGCCACCCCGTGGGCGGTCTCGACTACGCCAACTCGGTGGCGCGCAAGCGACATCATCCGGGCGGAGTTCGGGTCGACCGGAGCCTGGTCGATGCGCGTGTTCCAGGGGCTTGTCGGACTGAAGAACGTGGGCAGCAGCCCCGAGCTTGTGATCGTCACGTTCGTCTGCGAGGTCGCCGGCTCGAGCGTCCCCTCCGGCTGGTTGAACGTATGAATCGACGACGTCGAGGACGTGGTCGTGGTTCGCGTGGTCGTCGTCTTCGCGCTGGCGCTGGAGCTGCTGCTCGTCTTCGAGGAGCCGCAGCCCGCCAGCGCCGCCGCGAGTACACATCCGCAGGCGACGATCAAACGCCGGGAAAGCATCATCTGTCCTCGCGCGCCCTCAGTACCGTCAGACGCGGCAGTTCGGGACCGGGCCGGCTGGTCTCCTCGCTCAGCCGCTCCGCCACCTCGCCGATCGCCGCGATCAGCTCGTACAGCTGCCGCCGCACGGTCTCAGCGGCCTCAAAGCGCTGCTGGAGATCGTCGGCCTGTTCGATCAAGCGGTCGGTGAGCGCCGAGATGCTGGCGAGCCGTTGGTTTGCGAACTCGTCGATCCGTGCCCTGGCGTCCGCCAGGTAGCGCGCCACGTCCGCCTCCGCATTGGTGCGCATCTGCCGTGACTCGGCCTCGGCCTTGGCGCGGATGTCTGACGCGTAGTGCTCGGCCTCAGACTCGACCTGGCGCCGGTACTCGGCGGTCGCGGACTCGGCCGCCCCGACGATGGCTTCCACGCGTCGGGCCACGTTCTGCGCCAGGCCTCCCTCATCGTGCGTGGTCATGGCTGACTCCTAGAGGTCGTCGTAGTCGTAGTCCTGGTGGTCGTCGTCGTCGAGCTGCCGCTCGACTCGCCGCCCGGCTGAGCTGGCGTGACCTGCGGCGCTGTGCTCTGCGTCGATGGGTGCGACGCGGCCGCCGCCCGGGCCTTGCTGGCCGCGTTCTGCGGCGGCCTGAACGCCACTGCCACGAGCGTGTAGCGCGCGGTCGTGAACACGGGCGTGAACGAGGGGTTGCCGCCGCTGGCCGCGGTCGGGTAGCGCTGCCTGATCAGGTCGCTCGACGCCTGCGTGTTGATTAGCATGTACTTGACCTTGCCGTACGGGTTCTCGAGGGTCCTCTTCCAAGGGCCGTCGCCGTGCTGGCTGCGGTCGACGAACACCTGCGGTCGCCCGTTGAGCAGGATCACCGCGTACGTCTGGGAGTTGTCAGTGAGCACTTCGTGCTGCTGCTCGCCGACCACGCGCTTGATGTAGTCGGCCATCGCCAGTTCTGAGCGCAAGCCGACGGTGTAGCCGCCGCGCGATGACGTGCCGGTGAGGTTCGCGCTCGGGCTCCGCAGCGCATGGATGAACGCCTGCTCCATGTTCTGGTACGGGTAGTTCAACATTCCATGCCAGCTCAGCGGCAGCGCGAGCACCAGCAGCGCCAGCGTCACGCAATACGTGATCAGGCGCAGAGCTCCGCCGACGCTGCCATACACCCATGCGACGGCCGCGAGCGCGGTGAGCTCGACGGGGAGTCCGTTCTTGAGCACGACCCTGCCCACGTCGCCGGCTCGGACCGCCTCGCTGCCGACGAGGATCACCATCAGGACCAGGAGCCCCACCAGCCAGAATGAGAACTGGTCGCGGCGCGCCACACCGGCAACGATCAGCAGTGGCAGCGCCCCGATGATCAGCGGTGACGAAACCAGCAGCACCTGCAGGACATGGCTGATCACCGACCCGAAGCTGTAGGCCGCGGTCGTGCCGATTCCGCTGGAGTTCACGGTATGGGTGGAGGCCGAAACGCCGAGCCATCCGAACGGAGAGCCGGTGATCAGGAGATTCAGGAACGTCCACAGCGCAAAGGCGTAGACGACCGGGGCCAGATACGCGATCACCGACCCCTCCACCTCATCGCGGTCGGCGTCGCGCCGCCACAGCGCCGACGCCGCCAGGAACGCCATCACGAGCGTGACCGCGATCAGTCCGTAGCGGCTCAGCATCGCCAGCGACATCGCGGAGCCGGCGCCGATCAGGTAGATCGTCTCGTTGCCGCGGTACCACGCGATGAAGCAGAAGATGCCGACCGCGAGGAAGAACATGTAGACGATGTCCGAGCTGCCGTTGGAGCCGTAGAACGCCATCAGCGGGTTCGCGGCGAACAGCAGCAGCAACGGCAGCCGCCATGCGAGCGACATCTCGCAGCGAGCGAGCATGCGGTCGATGAACACCATCATCCCGCCGAAGAACACCGACGAGAAGATCGCCAGAGAGGTGAGCGACGTAGCGAGCGGCTTGATGACCGCGAACGGGACCGTGAGCACGCCCGGGATCGGCGGGTTGCTGAAGCCGAGCGCGGCGAGTTTGGCCGGTACGTCCCAGAGCACCAGGTACGCCTGCTCGAGCCGGTTGATGTTGTCGAACACGACGACCCGGTTGACCGAGATCACGTGGTAGCCGAGCACGAACGCCAGCACGGCGAAGATCACGAAGATCAGCAGGCCTTCGAACCGCTCTCCGCGCGTCTGGCTCTTCGGCCGGCGAGCGACACCGGGGCCGGGACGGCGCCGGTGGACCGTCGCGTATGCCTGTCCCGGCGGAACCGCCCGGGGGGCTTGTGGAACCGTGGTACTCATCGCTACCGACACCTATCCCTGGGGCTTCCCGAGTCCGTGCTGGGTCTTCTCCCAGTAGAACGGGTTGGTGAATAGCTGGATGAAGCCCTTCCAGGCCGCCCACGACATCAGGCCCCAGTACAGCGGCGAGAGCAGCGCGAACTTCGCCAGCGAGAAGTAGCGCCGCTGCACGGCACCGGCCACGTTGAGGTAGACGAACAGGAAGTTCCCGATGAACAGCAGGGCCGAGGACATGTAGAAGACCACGCCCGGGAACAGCGACCGGATGAGTCCTGACTGCGTGAAGAAGAACAGCGTGGTCAGGAACCACATCAGCGGGTTGATCAGGAAGATGAACGTGCCACCGACGATCAGGTTGAACGAGAAGAAGCTCTTGACCCCGAGCTCGCGCATCAGGCGGTACGGGTGGCGCATGTGGACGAGCCACGTCTGGATGTAGCCCTTGATCCAGCGCGAGCGCTGGCGGATCCAGTTGCCGCCCGCCGAGTTAGCTTCCTCGTACGTGGTCGAGTCGATGATCGCGGTCTGGTAGCCGGCCTTGTGCAGCCGGATCCCCAGGTCCGCGTCCTCGGTCACGTTGAACGGGTCCCAGGCACCGAGCTCGACGAGCCGTGCGGTGACGAAGTGGTTGGAGGTGCCGCCGAGCGGGATCGGGACGTTCTGTTTGTCGAGGCCCGGCAGGATCAGGTCGAACCACATCGAGTACTCGACCGAGAACCACTTCGTCAGCAGGTTCTGGTCTCGGTTGAAGTAATTGAGCTTCGCCTGCACACAGGTGACCGACCCGCCGGCCTTGCGGAACGCGAGCACGACCTTCTTGAGCTGGTCGGGGTCGGGCTGGTCCTCGGCGTCGTAGATCACGCAGTATTTGCCCTCGGCGTGGAGCAGCCCGTAGTTGCACGCTTTCGGCTTGGTCTGCGGCTGCGACGGCGGCACGATCACGAGCTTGAAGTGCGGTGGAAGATGCAGCTCGCGGATCATCTCGATCGTCTCGCTGTCGCTCTCCTCACAGAGCAGCCGCACGTCGAGCAGGTGCTTGGGGTAGTCGAGCTCCTCGATCCCGGCTGCCAGCTGCGGGATCACCTCGGCCTCTTTGAACAATGGAACGAGCACGGTGTAGAAGGGCAGGTCGTGCTCGTCGACCGCCGCGATCTCCTCGTCTGAGACCTCCAGCTCGTACTCGTGGCTCAGGGCCGCGTATACCAGATACAGCTTGTAACCCGACACGAGCACGTAGAAGACGCTGACCAGGCCGAGGATCACGACGAGCGTCTGGATCGGGAAGATCACGAGCAGGATCGCGACCAGCACCGCCGCCACCGCAAGCACCGCCCGCTGCCCGCCGGTGATCACGCGGTTCGCGCAGTCGTCGGGGAAGCGGCGGACCATCTCGTAGGTCGCGGTGTCGATGTACGCGTGCCGGAAGAGGCGCTGTAGCAGCTCGTCGATCGAGCTCTTGGTCGCCAGGAACGGCTTCACCTCGAGCGAGGAATACTCGCGCAGGCGCTCGCGCATCGCCTCGTCCGGCGGCTCGCCGACCGCCAGGTAAAGCGTGCGCTCATCGACCCCGATCGGCACGCACCGCAGCTCGCGCATGACCGGCTCCGGCAGCTGGGCCAGCGCGGTCGCGTCGGGCTCGAAATCGGTCAAATCGACGACCGGCAGCTCCAGCTGCTCGGCGATCACGTCGACGAGCGTCCGCTCGTCGATCCAGCCGTTGTGCATCACGATCTCGCCGATGCGGCCTCCGGAGCGGCGCTGCTGCTCGAGACCAGCCGCGAGCTGCTCCACCGTCAGTGCGCCGCGCGCGATCAGCAGCTCGCCGAGATGGATCGGCGGGCGCGTGAGATGCTCGAGATCGCCGGCGTCCACGCCGGCGGCATGCCCATTGCCCGCCGTCCCATCCTCGGTCGCTTCCTGCGCCGATGCGCCCCCGAACACGCGGTCGATCGCGTGCTCAATGTCAGCTTTCGGAGCTACGACCACCTGGATCTCAGAACCCGTCAAGGCGGCGGCCGCGTACTGCCCGAGATCATCGATCGGCGAGCAGATCGCGAGCGTCACGGTCTCGCCGACCTGCGCGACCGGGATCATCGTGAAGTGCCGGCAGACCGTCTCTGAGACGAGCAGGGCCGCCGCAGGATCGACCGACTGATACGGGTCGGCGCCGGCGTCCGCCTGCCGGAGGCGGACGAACGGGAGCGCGGCACGCTGCGCGAGCTGCCTGTAGAACTCGATTTCGTCGACGCGTGTGTCGATCACGCTCACCGCGGGACCGCCTGGTCGAGAGATGCCTGGATCTCGTCGGCTGGAGCACAGACGAGCTCTAGCTCGAGGTTCGGGTAACGCACGCGCACCAGCGACAGATCCGGCTCCGCGGTCGCGACCGCGACGCGGAGCGTTCCGTCCTCGAAGATCAGCGGCAGCACGCGCTCACGCAACGCGAGTTCCGCGGGAATGTAGGCAAACAGCTTGGGGTCCGGGACATGTCCGCGCAGGCCGACGAACATCCGCCCGCTCCGATGCGCGAGTTCGAGCGCGTCATGGCGATGCACGGACACGCCGACGGCCGCGACGCCATAGCTCGCTCCCATCGAAACGTGACTCACGACGCCTCCCCTTCGGAGACCGAACGGCGGCTGAGCCGCCTACGCGGCTTCGGGGAGGGCGCGGGCGTCCGGCGCCGGTCCTTCACCGTGACCGCGATCACGTACACGCCCAGCAGCAGGAAGGGAAGCATGAGGAACGCCGTGAAGAACACGACGAAGCCGATGCAGATCAGCAATGCGAGCAGCACGATCCCGATAGCCCTCATCGTCCGCCTCCGTGGACGACCGCTTCGACCAGTGTTATTACGAGTGTGGCTGCGGATTCCTCCTCAACCTGGAACCCGAACTGGGTCGAGCGATGGATCTCGTCGAGCAACGGCACCGGCGTCGCGACGGTCAGCTCGAAGATCGCGCGCCCGCTCTCATACGCGCGCAAGTACACATCCTGCAGTGCCGGGATCGAGGTGAGCGAGCGCTCGAAGTCCTCGATCGACGCGACGTCCTGGAACGGCCCGACGACGAGCGACACAATGCCGGGAGTTCCGCCGAAGCGGCTCGGATCGATGCCGTCCGCTGCCTGAACCGCCGCGCCGCCCGCGAGCTGCCGTCCGGAGCTCGGATGGGTGATCGAGCGCTCCAGCCGGTCGCGGAGAGCCACCAGCTCGTCGATCTGACGCTTGAGACCCGAGGCCTGCTGCGCGAGCTCGGCGACCTGCCGGCGTGCCTCCTCGAGCAGCGAGCCCGCTTCCATCTCGGCAGCCGCGATGATCGCGTTCGCCCGCGCCTCTGCCGGCTCGATCACTGCGCGCTCCGCGAGCTGCTGGGCGTAGGGCGAGCTCTGCACGGGTTGCTGGTAGGCACCCGGCGGCTCGGCGGCCGGAGCCGACGCGAACTGCTGCCCGGCCGCGGGCTGCGACACATACGCCGACGGCTGCTGCCCGGGAGCTCCCGGCGCCGGCTGCGCCGGCACGCTGGACGCGGGCGGCTGCGCGGTCTCCGGTTGGGCGGGCGGCTGAGCGCCTTCAACGACCCTCACCAGCCTGCTCTGAATCTCGCGCAGGCGCTCGTCGATAGTGGAGAAGTCCGTCATACCCTGCCCGATTCCAGACGGGAAACCCAGCCCTGCAGCAGCATGATCGGAGCTCGATCGCCGGCGAGCGTCGCGTCCTCGGGAGCGGCGCCGAGCAGGATCTGCGCGAGCTGCTCGCGAGCGCAGCGAATCGTCGCGGTCGGGATGTCGAGCGGGAGGCCCTGGTTGACCGCCACGTTGCCGCCGTCGTTGACTCGCAGGAACAGCCTCGCGTGCGGCTCGGCCGTGCCGTTGCTCGTCTCGACGCCGATCGTGAACCGGTGGCCGATCGTCCACTCGGGCGGAATCGCTGCCGCCACCAGGGACATCAGCACATCCTCGGGAAGGGTGACCCCCGCGTCGCAGGCCCGCCTGAGGCCAACCGGCGCGACAGCCACCTGATGCAGCGCGGCGAGTGCGCGCTTGCCGTGCCGACCGGACACCCGCACCGAGCCCGAACGAAGCAGGGCTCGTTGGCGCTTGGTCGTCGGGAGTGCGCCGAGGCCCTCGAGCGTCATCTCGATGCGGCCGTCGATCGACGCCAGCGGGCGCGGGATCGGGATCCGCTGAATCGCGACCTCTTCCTCTGTGACCGTGACGGCGTAGGCGCCGTCCGAGATCACCAGGTCGTATGCCACGTCATCCGGGATCACGTCGCCCTGGATCGGCAGCAGGCCGACGATTGCGCGGCCGGCGGCCTCGCGGTCGGCCGGAGCCAAGCGGCGCAGCGCCGTGCCGATCCACGCGGGCTCAGCGCGTCCGGCCGGCCGGACGTCTGCAAGCGTCGGGAGCTTTGTCGTGGGCTGCGCCGGGATGCCGTTCGTCACGGGGAGCGCGGGCACCGCCCCTGCTCCGTACATGACGCGAGCAGCCGGGGAGCCAGCGGTGATGATCGGAGCGCCGTGCGGGAAGATCCTCGGCACGTCATTCGTGTGCCCGCCGCTGACCGGCGTGCCGTTGGCCGCACCACCGTTCATGGGCGCGCCGTTCGTTGGGAGGCCATTCATGGGCACGCCGTGAGTCGCGACACCGTTCATCGGCACACCGTTTGCCGGGAAGCCGTTGGTCGGAACGCCGTTGACGGGTGCTGGCACGTCGCCCGGCCTCGTGCCGTTGCTCCACTGCAGCGGCCGCGGAAGCGTCACCTGCTGGCGACGGTTGCTGCGCAGCAGGTGCATCGCGCTCAGCGCGGGACTGCTGCTTCGAGTGACCCTCTGCTGAGCCTGAGGCGCCGCGTGCGAAGGGTATTGCGGCTTCGCCGCCGCCGGCCGTGGTTCGGGCTGCGCCTGCGGGGGCTGCGGCCGCGCCTGGACGGGCTGCGGCTGAACATGCACGGGCTGAGGCTGAACCTGTGCGGCGTGAGGGTGAACCGGCCGGGACTGCACCGGCATCTGCACCTGCTGCGCCGGCGCCGCCTGCGTTGCCGGCGCCTGGTGCTGCGAAAGCTCGTCGGTCTGCACCAGCGTCTCGAGCCTGTCGCGCAGCGCTGCGAGGCGGTCCTCGATCGAGCGAAGGTCGACCCGAAGTGCTGCAAAACCTCCAACCGTCGACTGGCTCAGGCCTGCTCCCGTGACGGACGGAGCCGGTCGCAACTTCGGCCGGACATCGATGACCGAGTCCGTTCCTAGTTCCCTCATCGATGCCTCCATAGATCTGCCCTCACGTCCGTGTTTGCGCTTCTGTGCAGGACTATGGTCGGGTATCGACTGCCCGATAGATAAACCTGTGTCCACATTTGGCGTTCAAATTTCCACAGAAACGCTAAGATCGATGACGGGGTGGCCGTCTTCCCCTGCCCGAAAGAGGACTTAATGCAAAAGTTAGGGGCAGCAGGAGGGGCGGCGACGGGAGAAAATCCCAATAACGATGAGGGAAAATACGGAGACGATGGGAGTGGAGGGGCAATCCGCGAGTTTCTCCATCGGAGAAGCCGCCCGCGTGCTCGGAGTCTCGATCCGGACCGTGCGCCGGTGGGAGGCGGATGGAAGATTGACCGCGGTTCGCACCGAGGGAGGGCACCGGCGGTTCCCCGTCGACGCGGTCATGGCACTACGCGACTCGCGCGAAAACGAGGATGGCGGTGGGTCGCCAAACCTGCGTCGGGCCGGCCTGCCGACGAAGTCGCTTCCCGTCCTCGAGCGCGTCCTGGCGGCGCGCACCGACGCGATCCTCGCCGTGACCGTGGGGCACATGTACAACGCCGATCGCGCGGGATGGTTTCGCTCGGCGGCGGCAGCCCCACACCTGAAGGCGTTCATATCGCAGCTCACCGTCGCGGCACGAACCGGCGATTGGCACGTCCTTCCGGCAGCCACCTCGCTGCTGATCACACGGGCCGCGGCCGCCGATCAGGGCCCGACCTACCAGGAGACGTTCCAGTTCCTGCGGACCCTGCGTGCCGTGCTGATTCGAGAGCTGCGCGCGTACGATCCATCCGCGCCGCTCGAGCTCTCACAGCTGTTCGAGGTGATCGAGCAAGAGGCGGGACACAACGCCGAGCTGTTCTTCCAATCCGCGCCGCAAGCGCCGTCGAGTCCGGATGTCGTGGCAGGCAGGCCCTCGCAGAGCATTCCGGCACAGGCGCTCGAGGCGACGCGCAAGGCGTGCGACACGCTCGCGGCAATCTCCACGTGCGCGGGAGCGCTCGTGCTCGCGGGCGGCCTGAGCCAGTCCCGGCTCGAGGTGATCGGCGCCGCCGGCGTCGAGATCGACGGCGAAGGCTTCTTCTCGCTTGCCGACGACCCGTTCTCGGAGGCGGTCGCCGAGGGTTCGACAGCATTCATCAACTCGACGCGGGTGCTCTCCCGCCTGCCGGTAGCTCGCGCCACCGCGCGCTGCCTGCCGATCGTCGCATCGACCGTGGTTCCCGATCACGTGCGGGTCGCGACGGTCCTGCTGATCCGCCCGGGAGTCGACGTCGACACCAGTGTGCTCGCGCCGCTGGCGGATCTGAACGGGCGCCTCGCCGCGGTGCTCGGCGGCTCGGAGGGCGACGCCGACACTCGTAACGAGCTCGGCCGGATCGGCGAGCACCTCCAGTAGCGATCGCCCCGAGCCGCCGCAGCGGCGGCGGCCTATTCGGGCAGCTCGATCTCCGCCAGCGCGTCGGTGACCGACTCGCACAGCGCCGCGACTTCGTGCATACCTGCGAGCACGAGCACGGAACGGATCGGCCGGTCAGACGGGGCGACGATCGCGTAGCGCTGCCGGCGATGGCCGAGCCTCGCCGCAAGTTCGAACAGCACGCCAATCCCCGAGGAGTCGAGGAACGTCACGCCGGTCAGGTTGACGATCAGCGCGGAGCGGGCGGGCGTCATCTGCTCGCGCAGCTGCGCGTTCACGGCGGGCAGACTCGCGGCATCGACAACGCCGCTGAGGCTGAAGACCAGTGCCTCGTCATATTCGACCGCGAGCACGTCGGCCTCCTGACTCCCCGGATCGCGCGGATCAACCACGGTTCACGCGCTGTGTCAGCAAGATTTCGGTACCAGGTTGCAGATCTCGGATTTCCATCTGGTCGACGAGCTTTCGCATCAGGGGGATTCCCCGGCCACGCCGGCGGCGGCCGGGCGGGCGCCACTGGCCCGCGTCGCTGACCCGGATTGTGACGATGTCATCCGCGCAATCAGCGCTGACCGCAAAGCTCCCGGCTTCCAGCCCGTACGCATGCTCGACTGCATTGCGCGCCGCCTCGTCCGCGGCAAGCAGCAGCTGAAAGCCTTCGTTGCGCCCGACCCCGAGCCGCTCGAGCCAGCCTCCAACCGCGCGCCGCAGCACCGGAAGTTGCGCTGGGTCGGCCTCGAGCTCGAGCCTGAGCTCCGCCTCGCCCATCTCGTCGAGCCGGCAGACGAGCAACGCCGCGTCATCCTCGCGCGGCTCGGAGCCGGGCAGCACGCGCGTGCAGAGCGACTGGGGATCGACGCCGACGGCTCCGGACACCGACGACGCGAGCCGCTCGAGCGCCTCGTCCACCGAGTTGCACCCGCCCTCGAGCACGCCGTCCGTGTACATCATCAGCGTCGAGCCGGGTTCCAGCGAGGCGATTGCCTGCGGACGCTCCCGTGGATACTCGTGGCCGAGCAGTGGCGAGCGGCCGAGACGGAGAAACGAGACCTCGCCCTGCGGGTCGATCAGCAGCAGCGGCGGATGACCGGCGCTTGCGAAGCGCACGATCCCCTCCTCGGCGTCGAGGATCGCGTAAAGGACGCTCGCCATCCGCGCGCCCGCCTGCATCAGCAGAACGTTCAGCCGGTCGAGCACCACCGAGGGCTCATGCATCTCGAGCGCGTAGGCATGCAGCGCCGCGCGCAGCGTGCCCATCATCGCCGCTGCCTCGATGCCATGCCCCGTGACGTCGCCGATCGCCAGCCCGAGGGTGCCGTCTGGAAGCGGGATCGCATCGTGCCAGTCGCCGCTGACGCCCTCGGCGGCGGGGATGTAAAGGGTCGCAAGCGACACGCCCGGGGTCGCGGGCGGCCGTGGCGGAGCAAACACCGAGCGCAGCCGCTGCGCAATCTCCTCGGCCTCCTGGCGCAGCGCCTTCTCCGCCTGGAGCGCTTGACGCTCGTGAGAGGAATGCGCCCGCGCGGTGACGTCCGCGTACCCGACGAGCGCCGCGAACGGCTGGCGCTCGCCGCCGCGGTGCAGCGGCCGGCAGTCGACCGCAAGCCACAGGCGGCTGCCGTCGCTGCGCTCGACGTGGATCGTGCCGGACAGCGGCGTGTCGTTCTCGAGCACCACCCGGGTCGGCCCGACCGTCGCACTGATCGGAAGCCCGCCGCTGTCGAGCAGCTTCCAGCCGGGCGGGAGCCTGTCGCGCACGACGCCGAGCGGACCCAGCAGCTCGCGCGCCCGCCGGTTCATCGCGAGCGTCTCGCCTGTCGCGGTCTCGAGGATGAAGCCTTCGTCGACCGCATCCAGCATCGTCCGCAGCATCCGCTCGGCGGCGGTCAGCTCAGCCGACGCGCGCTCGGCCGCGCTCACGTCACGCAGCACCAGCTGGACCCCGTCGACCCTTCCCTGCGGGTCCCGCGTCGCACGCACCACTGAGTTGACCCACATCCACTCGCCGTCAGCCTGCAGCGCACGGAACGTGATGCGCGGCTCAGCCTCGGCGCTCGCCTGCAGCTTCGCGGTGCCGATCCGGCTGCGATCCGCAGGATGGACAAGATCGGCGATCGCGCGGCCGAGCAGCTCGTCCGGCGCCCATCCGAGCATCCGTCGCGCCGCCGGCGAGACGAATGAGATCCGCTGCTCGGTGTCCACGCGGACGATCACCTCGCCCGCCGTGTCGAGAATCGACGTGTAGTGAAGCTCCAGCGAGGACAGCGCCTGCTCCGCGGTCCGCTGTCCGGTGATGTCGAGCAGCGCGCCCTGGCGGATCCGCTTGCCGCGTGCCTCGAGCTCGATCCCGTAGTCCCGGACCCACACGACCGTCCCGTCGCGATGCACCAGGCGGTAGTCCTGCGTCGGGACGGACCCCGCTCCACGCGAGCTCGAGAGGTGCGCGCGAACGACGGCGGCGTCTTCGGGGTACACGATCGATGCCCACAGCTGCCCGTCCCGCACCAGGCTGGCCGCGCTGTAGCCGACGAGCCGCTCGACCTGCGCGCTGACGTAGATCAGTCGCCCGGTCTCATCGATCGCGTAGATCGCGCCGGGGAGCTGAGACATGATCGCCTCGAACGCCGGGCGCAAGCCGAAGCCTTGCACTGCTGACATTGCAGTGAAGGTTAAGTCTTAGACCGGCCGTGCCTTGAAAGTCAGCGTTTTCGTCGCGTGTGCCGGACCGCACGCGATCGGACGCCCCGGCGGGAAGCCGCCGATGTCGAGCGTGTACGGCCCGGGCAGGATCGCCCGGTTGAGCGGGATCGAGACGGTCAGGTCGCCGAACAGCACTGCGATCTTCTTCTGGCCGATCGAGTTGCCAGAGAACGTGGACAGCGTCGCAGTCAGGTTCTTCATCAGCATGCCATTCTGCGGCTGTACTTCGAAGGAGTACCAGCCCTGGTAGTCGGCCGCGTAACCCTGCGGCGTATTCAAGAACGTGATCGGCAGCTGTGAAGCGCAGCTGGACAGACGCAGCACCGCGGACATGTGCTTGGGCCCGCACGACGGGTCCGAGTTCGGGAAACCGTAGAAGAACAGCGTGTAGCGCCCCGGCTGCATCGGGTACTTGAGCCTGAGCCTGATGCTCCCCGTCGAGGTGAGCGTGCGACGCAGCGACCCCTTGCCGAGAAGGTCGCCGTGGAACGTCGACACGCTGACGCTCAGGCCGCGGATCGCCGCGCCGTTTGTCTTCACGTCGATCCGCATCGTCCTGGTCCAAGAGGCGGCGTAGTAGGAGCGCAACGACCAACTCACCGGCAGCGTCGTGATGCAGCCGGCCTTGGCGCTGGGCGTGTAGGACAGCCACCCGATCGCAAGCAGCGCACCGAGGACCGCGACGATCGCGACCCGTTTCGGACCGGCTGACATTGAAATCTTCATTGAACCTGCTGCCCCTTTCGACATCAGTGTAGGCACGTTCGTGCCCACTGCAATGAAGAGATCAATAAGCCCGGCCCGGCCAGCGGCCTGGCCACCCCCGACTACGGGGGCTGCTGGCGCAGCGTCCGTGGGGGGTGGGCGGGAATCCCATTCCCCGTCCGGACGGGGTCGCGCGGCCTCGTGGCTGGGCCCGCTCGGCATCCAGCCTCGCCAAGACCGAGCCCGCCACGAGTCATCCGGCTGGACGCCGCCGTAGGCGGCCCCTGAACTGCCGTACGGCGGCCTACGCCGCCGGCTGCACGCCCGTATCCGATGGTGGCGGCTGTGCCGCTGCCGCCCGCGACTCGCGGCGCTTTCGGCGCTTGTCGCGGTGGCGCTTGACCTGAACCGCGATGTCTTCAGAGCACAGGTTGATCGAGTGCACGATGTCAGGCGAGGCATCGCGAGCCCTGAGCGTCACCCCCTTCAGATGCAGTGTCGCCTCCGCGACCTGCGAGTCCGCAATTGCCGGGTTGCGCTCCTCGAATAGCTCTACTTCGAGTTCGGCAAGCTCGGAAACTTGCCGAGAGACCTTCCGGAAGCGCTTGGTGACGTGCTCCTTCAGATCGTCCGTGACGGGCAGGTTACGACCCTTGACCTCGATCCGCATCGACCGACCTCCTTGTTGGGAAGGGTGGATTGCGTGTTCAATCCAGACTAGTCCTCCGCCGGGCTTTTGTCGATTGCGACAATCCACTGATCGTGAATCCGAAGGTTTCCTTATCTTGGTCCTTCGAGCCGCCCGTGCTGCTCGCGGTGCTCGCCCTGGGCGCGCTCTACCTGTACGCCTGGAGGCGCGCCCGGACCCCCGACGAGCCTCATCCCCCTGGCTTTGGGCGTCTGACGCTGTTCGCGGCGGGTTTGCTCACGATCCTGATCGCGCTGGTCTCGCCGCTCGACTCGCTCGGCGATCAGCTGATGGTGATGCACATGGTTCAGCACATCCTGCTGCTGGACCTCGCGCCGATCCTGCTGCTCCTCGGCCTGACGAAGGTCCTGCTGCGCCCGGCCACGCGGCGCGTGAACGTGATCGAGCGGCGGGCCGGGTTCCTCGCGCACCCGGCGTTTGCGGTGATCGCGTACGCGGGCCTGCTGTGGCTGTGGCACGTCCCGGCGCTGTACGACCGCGCCCAGGGCAATGGCTTCCTGCACGCACTCGAGCACGTCTGCTTCTTCACCGCCGGCGCCCTGTACTGGTGGTACGTGTTCTCGCCGATCCGCAGCCGCAAGCGGCTACAGGGCCTAGGCCCGGTGGCGTACATGACCAGCGCAAAGCTGCTGGTGGGCCTGCTCGGCGTGTTCCTCGCCTTCGACCCGCACTCGATCTACAGCTTCTACACGCACCAGCCTCACTACTGGGGCCTGACGCCGGTTCAGGACCAGTCGCTGGCCGGCCTGGCGATGGCGCTCGAGCAGTCGATCGTGATGGGCATCGCGCTCGTGTACCTGTTCGTGCAGATGCTGACCGAGTCAGAGCGCGAGCAGCAGCGGGCCGAGCGCTTCGAGATCGCCGAGATCTAGCCCTTAAAGACGTCCGGCGCCGCGTCCGCTTGTGGGCAGACGCAGCGCCGGACAAAGGCCAGCGTTCAGCTGGTCGTTACTTACTGCACGGGCTCGTGCCGCGGACCGTGACCGTCTCATTCTGCGGTCCCGGCGAGAGCGCGAACTTCTGCGCCGTGAACGCGACCCTCCACGGACGGTGGTTGCCGACGCAGGCGAACGATGACTCGAAGCCGACGGTCTTACCGTGGACCGTCGCGGTGATTTTCTTCCACGCCAGCGTCTCCTTGATCAGCGCCGCATACAGGCCGACGCCGCCGGCATTCGTGGAGACGTCGGGCGGCAGTGGCACGTCCTGGTAGAGGTACTTGCCCTGCTGCTTGACGAAGCCCGGGTACGGCGCGGAGGCACCAGTGTGCAGACCGGCGCACTGGTACTTGCCGAAGATCACGAAGAAGTACGTGAGCTTGCCCGGACCGCTGTTCCAGACGTGCAGATACGGGTTGCAGGCGGAGCCGCCACCTGCGCCAGTCTGCCCCGAGCCGAGGATCGCGTTCACGGGACCCTCGGCAACGAGTGCCGCCTTCGGACAGCCAGCGTCGTTCTTCGCCGCCGCGATCTTGGCCAGGCTGCAGGTCGCGAAGTCCGCATTGTTGGCCTGCAGTCCGTAGATCCAGGTCTTGATGTCCTTCAGCGGCGCTGCCCGGTTGCCAGGGCTGGCGCTCGCCGCCGTCAAGGTCATGCTGAAGCCGACCGGCACCTGCTTCTTCGACGTTCCAGCTTTAGACGGCGAGAACGCGAACTTCGCCGTGTAGGTGTTCAGGGCCGCAATCGCGACGCCTGCGGTGACGAGCACAGCAATACCGACCGCTGTGCCAATCATGAATTTCCGTCGCAATGGATTCTCCTCCTTGTTGTTCGACGGGTTTGGTTGAACGAGCCACGCCGGCCGTGCTCATGGCAAGGGTTGTAGATGCGGGAAGTACTGGTTCTGGTGAGTGGTCGACGTTCCAAGCGGTGCTTGCGCCTTGCACGGTGGCCCCCCTGGGTTCACCGTGTAGTAGACATCCCTCAGAACTTTTGCCAGGTTAGCGGGTATTGACGCCCCGATGGCGGGTTGCGGGTTGTTCGTGCAGAGGTAGCCGCCGAACACCGAGAGCCCGCCGCGCAGGCTATCGAAGCCGCCGGGCGCCATGTACGGGTTGCGACGAGCGCTCTCGAGCACGTTCTGATACGCGGTGACCGCCTCCGGATTGACCGGGTTGGAGACGCGCAGGTAGTGCAGCTGCTTGGTCTGCGTGTTGTTGAAGTCGGTCGCCTGCGTGGCCGCCGTGCTGTTCGCGAAGAACGCCGCCACCTCGCGCCGGTACACGTTGATGTAGTCGAGCACGGGCACGAGGTTCCCCAGATACGGCGTCAGGCGCCGGAGCCACGGCACGCTGTCGGTCAGGAACTGCTGCAGCGCGGGGACGCCCGCGGCGGACGCGTTCGTGAGCGGCGCGAGGTTGGTCATCAGCGCGCGCAGCTCGGGCGCCAGCGTGACGCTCGCCTCGAGCGCTTGGCTGAGCGCCGGGGCCGCGGGACGCACCTCGTCGACGAGCGGCTTCGTCGTCTCGGCGAAGAGCCTGATGCGGTTGATCGTCAGCGCGGTCGCGACGTTGAATGCCGGGAACGCACGCACGGCGTTGGCGAGCGCCTGATCCTGTGCGGCGGTCGTCTTGAACACGGCGTTCGAGTTCGTGATGAAGCCCTGCAGCTGGCTCGGCGAGCGGCTGATCGCCGAGAACACCTGACCGCCGTCGTGCAGCAGCGTGGTCGTGGCGGCGGCGTCGTGATTCAGCACCGCCAGCACGGCGTTGACGTTCGTCGCGAACGGGTACAGGTACGCGAAGGCCGCATTGAAGTCCTGGCCGCGATTCGTCAGCGCCTGGCCGCCCTGCTGCACCCAGACCTGGAACGCGTGGCGCGTCACCGGGTCGAACGTCGAGAGGATCTGGTCGAGCTGGACGGTCGGCGCAACCTGCGCTTGGGGCAGCGTGCCGCCATCGGGAAGCTTCGGCGCGGCCTGCGTCCCCGGGCTCAGCTGCACGTAGGTCTCTCCCAACAGCGTCTTTGAGCGCAGGATCGCGCGCGTGTCGATCGGCCGCGGGGCGAACTGAGGATCGATCTGGAGTACAGCTTTCGTCAGCCCGGTCTTGCGGTCGAGGCTCTTGCTCACGACCTTCCCCACGCTGACTCCTGCGATCCGCACGTCGGCCTCATTCGCGAGCTGCACGGCCTGGTCGAACTCGACGTTGAACCGGTAGCCCTGCGCGGCGAGCGGCACCGAGCCGCCGAACGAGACCCATAGGAAGATCAGCAGGCCGACGCACGACAGCGCGAAAAACACCATCGTCAAGATCCGAGCGGCGCTTGGGGCTTGCTTGTTCACGGAGTGGAAGCGCTCGCCGTCGCGGTGGTCGTTGTCGTCGCGGCGGCCGTCGTCGCGGCGTTGCTCGCCGCTGTGGTCGTGCTCGCCGCTGTGGTCGTGCTCGCCGTCGCAGCCGCCGTCGTCGTCGCGTGCGTCGTCGCCGCGACCGGCGTCGCCGCCGCGGTCGCCGCGGCCGCCGCTGTCGCCGCCGCCGTTGGCGGCGTTGCCGTCGACTGAGGCGGACAGAACGGCGACTTGATCTTGGTCCAGTCAGGGGCGTTGAGCAGCAAGATCAGCGGCTCGAGCGAAGGCGTGCTCTGCACCAGCGTGAACTCGAGCAGCTGAAGCGTCGAGCACGAGGCCATGAACAGTCCCCGCGGGATCGGACCGTTCGCGTCCTGGGTGGATGCGAGCGCGTTGGCGAGGTGCGCGAGCCACGAGCCCCAGAACAGGTAGCCCTGCTCGCTGCCCGGTGGTTGGTAGGCGAGCTCGTTGAGCAGCGTGTTCAGCTCGCCGAGCGATGCTGTGAGCCTGGGCGTCGATTTGGCCAGCGCCGCGGCCGCCGGGTCGAGGATCTTGGCGACTGGAGTCACCGCGATCGCGAACGGCCGCAGCTGATCGCGGATCACGGGCGTGGTCTTCTGGAACAGCGGCCGCGCCGCCTGCAGCGCCGGCCCGAGCGCGTGCGCGAACGGCAGCAGCCCCTGCAGCGCGGGGGTCGACTCGTTGGCGAACGCCTGCACCTTGCCGAGCGTCGTCGTCGTCTGCTGGAGCGTCGGCGGCAAGAGCGTCAGGGCCTGCTCGAGGTTTGCGTCCTGCGAGGAGATCGCCGAGAAGTTGGTGTTCGAGGAGCGGATCAGGGAGGCGAGCTGCTCGTTGACGCCGCCGAGCGCGTTGGCCACGAGCTGGAAATTGTGAATCGAGCGCCTGATGTTCTGCGTACGCTCCTTGAGCAGCTTCGTGAACGTGACGGTGTCGCGGCCGAGCGGCGCGAAGCGCTTGAACGTTCCGCGCAGGTCGGACACCGCGGCGAGGCTCGGGGCGGGGCCTGTGGCCCCTGGGTCGTGGAACGCCTGGGCGCCTCCGCCGAGCAGCAGCAGCAGGTAGTTGCGGGTGTCGCCGTCGAGCGAGGAGAGAATCTGGTCGAGGTTGATATCGGGCTGCGTGCTGCCGGCGCCAAGGTATCCGCCGTTCGGGATCGCGCCCGTGTTCGGGGTGCCGGGATCGAGCGAGAGGTACATGTCCTTCAGCGGCGTCCGCGGGCGCAGTAGCACGGTCGCGTTGCGGTAGATCGGCTGGTACTTCTTGAAGATGTTCATCGTCACGATCGCCCGGCCGCCCTGGAGCGTCACGCCGCCGATCTGACCGACCTGTACACCCGCGACGGTGACCGACTGGCCCTGTCCGGCGGTGACCGCGGCACCGGTCTGGAACTCCGCCTTGACGGTGTAGTAGTTCTTGCCGAACGTGAACGCCGGCTGGTGCTCGAGCACGTAGATGACGACTGCGATCGCCGCCAAGATCAGCGCGACGACCGCTGCGAAGTCGCGCCGGTGAACCTTGATCGCCCGCTTCACGGGGTGCCTCCCGTGCTCACCTTGTTGAGGTTCGGGACCGCGTTCTTGACGCATGGCACGTCGCGACGCAGCGGCGGCGCCTTGCCCGGGAAGGCCGGGCGAGTGCCGAGCGGCTTCAGCACCGCGTTGCCGAACAGCGGTCCGATTCCCGGAAGCGACGCGGACTCCGTGCGGATGTTGCCGCCGGCGGGGGAGGCCCGGAGGTAACGGCCGTTGCCGTCGAAGTTGCTGGACCCGCCCGCCAGGCCGACGGCACTCTGGAACAGCTCCTGGTAGACCTTCAGCCCAGTCGTGTCCGGCGGGTCCTGGATGACCTCGTTGCCGGCGGGGACGATGTTGTGCGTGAAGCACTGGGCGAGCGTGTCGGCGGTCTGGATCAGGTGCTTGGTCGCGGTCAGTGATGTCGCGGTCTGCTGGACGGCGGGCGTCAGCGCATCGAGCAGCCCGCCGAGCTCGCTCGGTGATACCAGCGCGATCGCCTGAGCGATCCATGGCAGGGCCGCGGTGATCGTCGGGCCGGTCTGCACGACGCCCGGCAGAATCGCCTTCGCAAACGCCTTGGTCGGCCCGAACGACGCGTCGAGCGCGGTGTCGGACGAATCGATCGCGTGCAGCAGCGGCGGCAGCACCGCGATCGTCTGGCTCAGGTCCTGCTGGCGCGCGGCGAACGCCGCCAGCGTCGCGTTGAACGTGGTGATCAGGCTCGCCAGCTGGTCAGGGCTGGAGGCGAGCCCGCGGAACAGCCTGGCGTTGCCGATCACGACCTTGCTGAGATCCTGCGGCTGGGTGCCGAGCAGCGCCTGGTTGACGAGTGCGGAGGCCTGGAACGCGTCGGCCGAGTAGTTGAGCGACGTGTTCAGCGCCTGCCCGCCGGTCTGATTGCGCGTGATCGGGTCCTGGGTCGCATTGGCGGCGGGTGTCCCGACGGTGTCGAGCGAGCCGCCGAGTCCCTGGAGCAGCGTCTGCAGGTTCTCGCGCGCGTTCGCGTTGAGCGCGGCAAGGACGCGATCGAGCTGTACCGGCCCCGACGTGCGGGTCGCTGACAGGGTCGCCCCGGAATCGAGGGTCGGCGCGCCGGGACTGCCCGGGTGCAGATCGGCGTAGAAGTTGCCCTCCAGGAAGATCCGCGAGCGCAACTGGACCGTGGCGTCGGCATGGATCGGCAGCCCGTTGCTGTCGATGTTCATCGTGACGACGGCCGCGTTGGAGTTCGGGATCCGCTGCACGCCGACGATCTGGCCGACGTCGACTCCTGCGATGCGGACCGGGGACGGGATGTGAAGCTGGATCTGGTTCGTGAACGTTGCCTTCAGCACGAACGGCGAGCTTCCGAACGGCAGCCCGCCGCCGAACACGAGGTAGCAGACGACGGCGATCACGACGACGCCGATCAGCCCGGCGAGAAAGTTCGAGACGCGTGGCTTGTGGCGCCTCACGAGCCGGACCTCGTCGTGTGCTCCGTCTTCGTGCCGAGGTTCCCCGGTGGGTTGCCGATCTGGGCGACAGCCTGGGAGTAGGGCTCGTTGCCCGCCGCACATTCGATCGGCGATTGCCCGGGGGCGGCGGTGTTCGGATACGGGTTCGCGTGCAGGGGCCCGTGCTTGACGAACGCACCGTGGCTGGGCTTCAGATACACCTTCTGCGACGGGACTGCCTCGCCCCCGAGTACGTCATCGATCGCAACCGTGTCGAATCGAAGCGTCGTCCCGGTACCCATCGGGTCGGACTGCAGGCTCGAGAGGTTGCGCAGGAACAGCGTCACGTAGTTGCACGTCGTCTGCGTCGGCGTCAGGAACTTGAGCGGCGCGTGGAGGCTCGACGCAGTCAGGGTCAGCCGGTTCAGACCTGCGGTGACGGTGTCGTTGTTGGAATACGCCTCGAGCGACTTGGCGAGGCTCAGCAGCCGCGCGTCAAGAGCCGACGTGCCCGGCAGGTTCTTGGTCCCGATCGCGAACGCGTCCGCCAGCACCGGCGCGCTCTGTGGCAGCGTCGCGAATCCCGGTCGCAGCTCGCTGAACAGTGCCGCCGTGTCGAGCAGGAACGGGTTGATCGTCGGCGTGTCGTTGATCACCGCGCTGAACGCCGGCGGTGTCGTCGAGATCCATTGCTGCAGTGACGGCGCGACGCTGGCGAGCGCCTTGAACGTCGTATCGAGGTTCACGTACATGTCGGCCTGCGTCTGCGCCACCGGAGCGACCGAACTCGAGAATGACTCGAGCCCGCGGAAGAAGCCGCCAAGGTCGGTGTTCTTCGACGCGAGGTTGCGGGCGACCGGAAGCAGGTTGTCCAGCAGCGGGACGAACGCCCCGATCGCGTCATTGAGATCGGGACCTCTGCCCGCCACCGCGTTGCTGAAGCCGATCGTCGACTGCTGAATGCCGGTGCGCGTCGGTTGGTTGAACATTCCGAACACTTGATCGAGGTCGACCTCGGCATGCGCGTGACCCAGCGGTACGGTCGCGCCGTCGGGCCACGTCTGCGTCGAGGTTCCGGGGGTGATCTGGAGGAACTTGAGGCCGATCGCGCCCTTGAGCCTGACGTCGAACGCCGAGTCGACGGGAAGCGGCTCGACGTTCTTGTTCAGCTTCAGGTTCAGAATCGCGATCGGTCGCCCCGCGGCGTCGCGACCCGGGTTCACGCTGCTCACCGTCCCGACGAGCGCGCCGCCCATGTGGACCTCGCCGCCATGGGTCAACTCGCTGGCATCCGCGATCTGGACGTGCAGGTTGTAGCGCGGGACGAAAGGCAGCCCGTTGTTGGCCTGGTAGGCGAGCGTCACGGCGACGATCGTCACGAGCACGGTCAGCGCGCCGATCAGCACCGGGTTGCCGAGCGTTCCCTGATCGCGGCGGTAGCGGCCCATCAGTTGCTCCCCACCAGGTAGCGCAGGAGGCTCGCAAGCGTCACCGAGTGGCGTCCGGCGGAAGCGTTGCTGACGGCATGCCGGACGACCGGAGCGATCGCCTTGGCCGCCGCGGCTTGAGCCGCGGTGGGCTTGGGCTGCGTCGGCGCGGCCGAGGCGATGTTCGCGACGTCCGCGGCGGGGCCCGGATGGGTGAACCTCGCCGAACAGGTGAGGTTGAACTGGACCGCGAATCCCGTGCAGCTGCCGACGAGCGGCTGCTGACGCGTGTAGTGGCCGATCGAGTCGAAGCCGTTGGCAGCCAGGACACTGTTGAACAGCACGCCCATCAGCTGATCGAAGCCTCCGGTGTTGTCGAGGCTCGTCAGGAGCTGCTGCAGCAGCGTGGCCGCCGGGAGCGTCGTGTTGCCAAGCTTGAGCAGGCGGCGCGCCAGCGGCTCCGTGGCGACCAGCGCCGGCTGAGACTGCTGCGAGGAGTTTCCGAGGTCGATCAGCGCCGGCAACGACACCCTGGCGAACGGAGCCAGGTTCTGGAACTGACGGCCGAGCGCAGCGGCGCTCTGCCGCAGCGAGGCGAACAGCGGCGTCCCCTGGTCGGCGAGCTTGCCGAGGTCGACCATCAGCGGGTCGAGCTGACGAAGGAACTGCGGGAACAGCTGGAAGGAGCGCGCGATGTCGTTGGCGCGCGCGGCGCTCGCAACCGAGGTCGTGTTCGCCTGCCTGACGAAGTCGGCCAGCTGCTGGCGGGCGTTGGCCAGCGGCTTGAGGACGATGTCCGATTCGGTGGCAAGCTGCGCCAGCGTGCGGTTCTCGCCGGCGAGGATCTTGAGCACCTGATCGGTGTAGCCGAGCGCCGGGTTAGCGCGATGAATCACGGCGTTGAGATCCGAACCGCGAGCGGCCAGCGCGGTCCCGAGCTCGTCGAGGATGATCGCGAAGCGCTCCCGGATCGACTGCTGCGAGACGTCCTGCACGATGTCCGAGTCGACCGGCGAGCTCGTGCGCGTGACAGGCAGCAGATAGCTCCCGGCGCCGGGACCGCTCGTGAGCTTGGTCAGCGACGGCTGGCTGGAGTTGCCCGGCAGGCAGTCGACGTAGCGTTCTGCGATCAGCGACTGGGGACGGATCGAGCAGGTCGCGTTGGCGTAGAACGGCGTGAATCGCTGATCGGTGATCGCCAGCGTCACCGCGGCCTTGTTCTCCGGCGTGGCCGCCGGGCACGGCGCCTGACTGGAGGTACAGACGTCGAGCGACTGGATCGAGCCGACGGGGGCGCCGGCGATCCGCACGTCCTCGCCCGGAACCGCAAAGGCAGCGTTGTCGAAGATCGCGCGCACGTAGTAGATCTTCTGCGCGCCACTGGAAGAACCGGTGCCGACGACGGCCAGCGTCGTGGCCGCGAGCACCAGCGTTACGATCAGCGCCAGGCGTCTCATGGGCCTGGGGGCCTGACGGACGGATTGCAGCCGGGCACTGACCATGGAGCCGATCCATCCGGCGGCGGCTGGACGCCGGCGCCGGGGCAGCGCCCATGGACGACCTGCTCGCCCTGGTAGCGGAGCGACGGGTCCTTGCTTTGCAGCTGGTTGGCGCCGTCAAGCGCGAACGCGTTGAAGGAAGGCTGGGCGCGGATGTAATGCCCGTTCGCGTCGTAGTTCGAACCGGCCTGCCCGAGATTGGTCAGCGCGGCGACGACGTCGGGCGCGTACTCGCGCAGGTAGTCGAGCTGTGCCTGGGAGACGTTCATCGAGTGGATCAGCTGCGGGAACGCTTTGGCTGCGACGCTCGCCAGCGACGGTGTCTGGAGGAACAGGCTGGTCAAATCGCCGCCGGCCGGGTTGTTGATCAGCGCGTTGAGTTTTGCCAGCGTCGGGATCGACGCGATCGTCAGATCACGCAGCGCGACCGCGAACGGCGCGAGCTGGCGGGAGGCGACCTTCGACGCCGCGACGAACGGGTCGAGCGCGTCGAGCGTGCTGCGCACGCCGGCGAACGT
Organism: uncultured Solirubrobacterales bacterium; assembly: GCA_963796525.1. Classification (GTDB taxonomy): domain Bacteria; phylum Actinomycetota; class Thermoleophilia; order Solirubrobacterales; family Solirubrobacteraceae; genus Palsa-465. Next base: position 280,443 of record CAWCMD010000017.1, on the reverse strand, counting down.
CGAGGTCGTGTGAGTGAGCGCCCCCGGGAGCAGTTGCAGCGTTTGCGTGAGGGAGTTCGTCTGGCTGGCGATCGCGCCGGTCGTCGCGTTGCCGTTGGCGATCAGCGCGGTCAGGTCCTGGCTTCGCGAGTTGAGCGCCTGGAGCGCCTTCGCGCCCTGCACGAGCAGCTGGTCGAAGGCGGGCTCCTCACGTACGAGCTCCTGGCTGACGTTGCTGGTGCTCTCGAGCCCGGGAGCGAAGTACAGGAGCGTGCGGTGGGCCTGCGGCGCCTTGCCCTGAATCGCCGCGGCTTCACCGCGGATGAAGCCGCGCAGACCGGCCCGGGTCGAGGCATCGAGTGTGTTGAACAGCTGGTCGAGGTTGACGGGCGAGTACGCCTGCGTCGCGGGGATCACGCCGCCGTCGGGAATCTGGGGCGCGCTGTTGGCGCCCGGCTCGAGCACGACGTACTTGTTCGCGATCCCCGACAGCGAGTTCTGGTAGATCCGCGCGACCGTGCCTTCGTGCATTGGCGACGCGTCCGAGTTGAGGTTCATCGTCACCTGCGCCAACCCGTTGGGCGTCAACCCGATCGACTGAACAGAACCGACCTGCGCCGGCCCGATCAGCACGATGTTGCCGGCAACGAGTCCGCCCGCGTCCTGGAAGTTGGCCTTCAGCGTGTAGGAGGAGCCGCCGCTGAACAGGATCAGCACGACCAGCACGACGGCGCCGAGCAGCGCGCCGCCAGCCGCGATTCGAGCAGCGACACTCGACTGGCGTACGCCAGAGCGCGATCTTACCTCAGCCGGTGGCGTATTACTCGAGTTGGCGTTCGAGCCGTTCTCGCGCGACGCGCTCGTGAAAACTCCTCTCCTCATCCCCTTCTGTGGCCTCCACGCCGGGTGATCATGCTGCCAGAGTTCCTCGCAGGTTGCGAGTTTGGAGCGTTAAGCCCGCGCGAAGGATGCAAAAGTCTCGGCGCTAGCCTATTCGACCAGGCCGCGCCTAGCCTAATGTTCTAGCCGGATCTTTGAGACGCGGGCGGGGCGGCCTGCGCGGCCCCTATCAATGCCGCGTCTGCCGTGCCAGGAGCGCCGCTCCGAGCGCGCCCCCGAGATCGCCGAGCGCCGCCACGAGCACGTCCGGCGGCCGCTGATCGGCAAACAGGTGGGGCATCATCGCCTTCTTGATCCGGTCGGCGTAAGGCTGGCCGAAGCGGACGCCCAGACCGCCCCCGATCACGACGGCCTCGACGTCGAGCAGGTTGCATGCGGAGGCAACGCCGGCTCCCAGCTTGTCGATCGCATCGTCGATCAGGGAGACCGCGACCTTGTCCTTGCGCTCCAGCGCGTGCCACCAGATCGCGCTCGTCAGCCGCGTGCGCTTGTGCTCCTTCATCATGCTGAACAGGTCGGTCTTATGTCCCTTCTCGACGCGCTTGCGAGCGCGAGCTTCCATCGCGGCGCGGCCGGCGTACGCCTCGATGCACCCCTTGCGCCCGCAGGTGCAGCGCGCCCCCTCGATTTCGACGACCATGTGGCCGATCTCGCCGGCGCCCCCGCCTCCCAACCACGGCTTGCCGTTGAGGATGATCCCGCCGCCGACGCCCGTGCCCCAGAACACGCCGAGCAACGACTTGTACGGCTTGCCGGCGCCGAGCTTGAACTCGGCGTCGGTGGCCACCTGCACGTCGTTGCCGATGAAGATGTCGGTTCCGAGCTTCGAGGAGAGCGCGCCGCCGAGGTCGAAGCTGCCCATCCAGCCGTTGAGGTTCCGGGCGCTGGTGACGGTCCCGTTCTGGTCGTCGATGATCCCCGGGGATCCCACTCCGACGCCGCGCAGCTTGTTTGGCTCGAGTGAGGCCGCGCCGGCGGCCTCCACGACAGCCTCGGCCATCGCCTCCGTGATCCCTTGGGGACCGCCGGTCTGGGGCGTCGGCCGGCGGGCGGAGCCGAGCACCTTGTTTCGGGAGTCGACGACGACTGCTTCGATCTTCGTGCCCCCCAGATCGATGCCGCCACGAGCTGCTGTACGCGCTGAAGCTTCCATGGTCGCGGATCCTACGCGGTGGCGCCGACGCTGCGTAAACGTGTTCTCGCCGGCGCCACAGAGGCGCGCCGGGGCGCCCGCTAGCCCCAGGACTCCCGGTACTGCGCCTGCTCCGGCGTCGGCTCGTCGATCCTGACGCCGAGCGCGGCGAGCTTCAGACGGCCCACCTCGTTGTCGATCGCCGCCGGAACCTGATGAACGCCGGCACCGAGCGCACCGTCGGAGCGCACGAGTTCCTCGACGCTGAGCGCCTGCAGCGCGAACGACACGTCCATCACTGCTGCGGGGTGGCCCTCGGCGGCCGCCAGGTTGACGACGCGCCCGCGCGCGAGCAGGTTCAGCCGCCGTCCGTCGGCAAGCACGTACTGCTCGATCAGCGGCCGGACCTCGCGCACGCCGACGGTGGCCAGCGCGTGCAGCTCGTCGAGGTCCAGCTCGACGTCGAAGTGCCCGGCATTGGCGAGCAGCGCACCGTCCTTCATCCGCTCGAAGTGCTCGCGGCGAAGCACGCGCCGGGAACCCGTGACCGTGATGAACAAGTCGCCGCGCTCCGCGGCCTCGAGTGCCGGCATCACCTCATAGCCCGCCATCCGCGCCTCGAGCGCCCGGAGCGGGTCGATCTCGCAGACGATCACCGCTGCCCCCGCGCCGCGCGCCCGCTCGGCGACGCCCTGGCCTGCCCACCCGTAGCCGAGCACCACGACGCGGTGGCCGGCGAGCAGCACGTGGCTGGCACGGATGACCCCGTCGAGCGCCGACTGCCCGGTTCCGTGGCGGTCGTTCAGCGCGCGCTCGATCCGCGCCTCGTTGACCGCGAGCACCGGGCAGCGCAGCTCGCCCTGCTCCTCGAGGCGGCGCAGCCGCACGAGGCCGGTGGTCGTCTCCTCGGTTCCGCCGAGCAGGTCTTTGCTGGTCTGGGCGCCCTGCGCGTGCGCGGTCACCAATAGATCGGCGCCGTCGTCGATCGTGACGTGCGGCACGCTCGCCAGCAGCGCCCGCACGTGCGAGACATATGTGTCCAGGTCCTCGCCGCGCCGCGCTCTGACCTCGATGCCCTCGGTCACGAGCGCAGCGGCGACGTCGTCCTGCGTCGAGAGCGGGTTCGCGGAGCAGAGCGCGGTTTCGGCTCCGCCAGCGCGCAGCGTGCGGATCAGGTTTGCGGTCTCCGCGGTCACGTGCAGGCAGGCGGCAACGCGGACTCCATCGAGCGGCCGTTCGGATTCGAACCGCCTCCTGATCTGGTGCAGGACCGGCATCTGCTCGGCCGCCCACTCGATTCGCGACCGGCCTTGGTCGGCTAGGCCAAGGTCGGCAATGTCGTGGGCTGGGGCCGCGGCCTGGCTCATCGCTTGCGTGTGCAGAAAGTTCGGCTATTCAGAACTAACTGCGCACACGCTAGTAGCGATAGTGGTCGGACTTGTACGGCCCTTCGAGGGGGATGCCCAGATAGGCGGCCTGCTTAGGCGTCATCTCGGTCAGCTTTGCGCCGAGCGCATCGAGATGAAGCCGCGCGACCTTCTCATCGAGATGCTTGGGAAGCGTGTAGACGCGGCGCTCGTAGACGTCGTTGTGCCCGAACAGCTCTACCTGCGCGATCACCTGATTGGTGAACGAGTTGGACATCACGAAGCTCGGATGCCCGGTCGCGTTGCCGAGGTTCAGCAGGCGGCCCTCGGAGAGCACGATGATCGAATGGCCGTCGGGGAAGACCCACTCGTCGACCTGCGGCTTGATGTTGATCCGCTCGATCCCGTCGATCCGCGTCAGCCCCGCCATGTCGATCTCGTTGTCGAAGTGGCCGATGTTGCCGACGATCGCCTGGTGCTTCATCTGCGACATTTGCTCGGCGGTGATCACATCGCGGTTGCCGGTCGCGGTCACGAAGATGTCCGCGGTCGAAACCACGTCCTCGAGCCTCTGCACCTGGTAGCCGTCCATCGCCGCCTGCAGCGCGCAGATCGGGTCGATCTCGGTCACGATGACGCGAGCGCCCTGGCCACGCAGCGACTCCGCGCATCCCTTGCCCACGTCGCCGTAGCCGCAGATCACCGCCACCTTGCCGCCGATCAGCACGTCGGTTGCCCGGTTGATGCCGTCGATCAGCGAGTGGCGACAGCCGTACTTGTTGTCGAACTTGGACTTGGTTACGGAGTCGTTGACGTTGATCGCGGGGAACAGCAGGTGGCCCTGGTCGGCGAACTGGTAGAGCCGATGCACGCCGGTCGTCGTCTCCTCGGTCACGCCCTTGATGCCCGCGGCGATGTTCGTCCAGCGCTGCGAGTCCTCTTCCAAGGAGCGCTTCAGCAGCTCGAGCACGATCCGCTCCTCGTCTGACTCCGCTCCGGCTGGGTCAGGCACCGTGCCGGCGAGCTCGTACTCGGCACCCTTGTGGACCAGGAGCGTCGCGTCGCCGCCGTCGTCCAGGATCATGTTGGGGCCGGCGGAAGTCGGCTGGGCGGGATCAGGATCTCCAGGCCAGGAGAGCGCCTGCTGCGTGCACCACCAGTACTCCTCGAGCGTCTCCCCCTTCCACGCGTACACCGGCACGCCGTGCGGATCGTCGGGCGTACCGTCGGGACCGACCACGACGGCCGCGGCGGCGTGGTCTTGCGTGGAAAAGACGTTGCAGCTGGCCCACCGGACCTCGGCGCCGAGCCCGACGAGCGTCTCGATCAGGACCGCGGTCTGCACGGTCATGTGCAGCGAGCCGGTGATCCGTGCGCCGGCGAGCGGCTGGCGCTCCGCGTACTCGCGGCGCATCGCCATCAGCCCGGGCATCTCATGCTCGGCGAGACGGATCTCCTTGCGGCCAAACTCCGCGAGGCCGAGGTCGGCGACCTTGAAGTCGTTCAAAACGGTCGAGGTGGTCTGGTCGGCGGTCGTGCTCATTGGGCCTCCACATGCTCCTTGGGAATGGCGAATTTGCCTGGGCTGCTCATGCCGTCGCGAGCAGCCGCTGATGCTTTTCCTGCTCGAACCGAAGCCAGTCTTCGGCGTCGACGTGCTCGGGCCGGCGCGGCGTCGCGGCAAGCCAGCTCTGCACTGCCTGCTGCAACTCCGAGTCGCTGGTCAGCCGCGCCGCAAATGCAACGTCCGAGAGCCCCAGATCGAATTGCGCGAGCAGCTCCTTGAGCGTGCGCAGCCGCTGTAGCTCAGCAGGTCCGTAGAGGCGGTAGCCCGAGGCGGAGCGCGCCGGCGTCACTAGCCCGGCCCGCTCGACATATCGCAGCATCCGCGGCGACCAGCCGGTCGTATCCGCGGCCTCGTGAATGGTGAGAGCCTCCACTCAACGGAACCTTACCACGACAGTGTCAAGGTTTGGACATGCTGGCCAAACCTGCTGATTCGCTGCAAATCGCCGGATTACTGACCGTCCGGCTGTACGCGTGCACCTTCCGCCGCCATCCAACAGTCGTCCAGGATTTGGCCGCACCTGCCGATACTGACCGTAGGATCCGTCTGAACGAAGAAGGGAGCTAGGACCCAGCCTTGCTTGGGTGCCGTTCACGTCCAAGGATTACTTTGCTCGGTTGGGCTGGGCTCGTCGTCCTGCTACTGCTGCTGGCGGGGGCATTCGGCGGCGTCGCCAGGGGGTCGAGCGGAGTAGCTCGGGGTCAGGCCGGATCATCCGGCTCGACCGCCAACCCGCCTGCCGCGGTCACCCGAGGCGGCCTGCATTCGCGCGGGTCGGGCGGCAGGTCGCACTCGAACGCGAGCCACGGTCGCGGGAGCGGCGGCATCAGCCCGGGCGGGTCGAACAGAAGCCGCCACGGGCGTTGCGGCTCGGCTTGTCACAGCAAGAGGCCGTCGGGACATTTCGGACGAACCACCGGAACGCTGCCGGCGCCAGGAACGACGGGACCGGGTTCCTCGTCGACCGGCGGGACCAGCGGCTCGCCGCTGCACTTCACGACCAGCGCGGTGCCAACCGGAACGCGGCCGGGGCACAACCGCTCCGGCGGGAGTGCCGTCGTTGCCAATCCGCCCGCGAGCGCGTCGCTCGGCCCGGCCACGGTGCTCTCGGCGAGCGCCGGCGCCGGCAGCGCGGACGGCGCAGGCGCGTACCAGTCGTCGCCTCCGGCGAGCGTCGGCGCGGCGCAGCAGACGCGCGACAAGGACGTCTCCGCGCGGACGGTCGCCTTTCGCGGGCCCGATCCTCGGGGCTCGCGCTCGCAGCCCGATGTGATCGAGAGGTTCGTCAACGTCGTCCCGGAGAGCATCTGGATCGCGCTCGCCGCTGCTCTGGCGCTCGCGACAGTCGGCGCCGGCGCCGCGATCTGGTCAGGCCGCCGGATGCGCCGTCAGTCAGGCCGGTTCGCAGCGGTTAGCGCGGCAGCCCTGACCGACCCGCTCACGGGCGTCCTCAATCGCCGCGGCTTCGTCGATGCCGCGGAGCGCGAGCTTGCCCGAGCCCGCCGGTACGGGCGTTCGTTCGTAGTGGCCTACGTCGACGTTCGCGGGCTCAAGGCGGTCAACGACACCGAGGGACACCTCGCCGGCGATGAGCTCCTCAGGCAGGTGGCGGGCCTGCTCACGGACTCCGCCCGCGCCGACGACGTCGTCGGACGGATCGGCGGCGATGAGCTGGCGATCCTGCTGCCCGAGCAATCAGGCGAGGGAGCGATGGCGGTCGCAACCCGGATCACCTCCCTGCTGCCCGAGCGCCGCGCCGCCCTGGGACTGAAGACCACCTGGGACCTGACGATCGGCACCTCCACCTACCCCGACGACAGCGAGACCGTCGAAGGCCTGCTCGCCGCCGCCGATCGCCGGCTGTACGAGCAGCGAGGGATCGCGCTGCTCTGAGGCGCTACCCCTGCGCCAGCGCGTTCTTCAGCCGGTCGAGCACCACGACTGGCGTAGGGTCGACGCGCCGCAGCACGCCCAGAAACAGCGACACCAAGTCCCCCAGCAGCACGAGCGAGATCACTCGCTCGAGCTGGCTCTGGCCGATCGACTCCACCCGGTAGGTCGCGGCGCCGAAGCTGGCGATCAGGCCGCGCGTCAGCTCGATCCGCTGGCGCACCCGGGGATGCAGGTCGGAGTCATCCAGGAACACCGCGCTGAAACGGCCGAGCTCGGAGGCCCCCTCCCACCCGGCGATCTCGTTGTGATCGATCTCCGGCAGCTCGCCACAGAAACAGGGCACCTTGGCGTTCTCGTTGATCTGGGTCTTCCAGCGGTATGCGATCGGCGCGGTCAGACCGGCTCCCGTGACCTGTGGGACGGTGCCGTGCAGCGAGCGCGCCAGCACCTTGGGCTGGGTGTCCTCGCCGGCGCCGGGGTTCCACTTCGCGACCAGGCGCTCGGCGTGACCGGCGGCGACGTCGATCTCGGCATGCAGCCGCTCTCCGGCGCCGCACAGGCCGGCGACTTCGAGCGCCACGATCAGCGAGTACGCCACGGCCGCACGCGGCTGAAAGCCGCCCGGTAGCGGAATCACAGGCACCCCGTCCTCGCGCGCGGCGTCAGCCAGCTTGCCGCCGGTCGTGGTGACGACCCGCCGGGCACCTAGGGCCCCGGCCGCCTCGTAGAGCGCCAGTGTCTCCTCGGTGTTGCCGGAATAGCTCGAGCACAGGACGGTGGTGTCGGGCGTCGTCCACGCGGGAAGCGCGTACCCGCAGGCAAGCCCGATCGGGCGCGAGGCGCGGTCGCCGAGCACGGCGCGCGCGAGCGAGCCGCCGATCGCCGAGCCGCCCATTCCCGCGACGACCATCCCACCCGGAGCATCGTGCTCCTCGAGTTGCGCCGATTCGACGCGCCACAGCGCGTCGCGCAGCTGGTCGGGCAGCCCGAGGATGTCGTTCAGCTGGCCCGCCGAGTCGACCACCGCGATCGCAGTCGGTGAAAGATCGAGCGTGGCGGTCAAAACTTGATCGCTCCGTCCGGAAGCTCCACACCTGGGAAGATACGCGCGCCCGCCGCCAGGACGTTGCCCGACCCGAGCTTGACCCCCTCCCCCAGCACCACGCCGGCCTCAATCTGGCAATGATCGCCAATCGACACGTGGGCGCCGACAATAGAGGAGCGAATCGTCGTCCGCGCTCCGACGGTCGCGCCGTCGAGCAGCACCGAGCTCTCGATGTGGGCGCCCTCGCCGACCTTCACGCCATGGCCCAGCACGGTTCGCCCGCCGACGATCGCGCCGTAGGCGACGATCGATCCCGAGCCTACGTCCACCGGCGGCACGACCCGGCCGCTCACCTCGGACTCCTCCACCAGCGACAGATTGGCCGCGCTCAGCTCCTTGCCGATCTCGGTCTTCACGTTGCCCTCGAGGATGTCGTAGGTGCCCTGCAGATAGCGCGCCGGCGTTCCGATGTCGAGCCAGTACCCGTTCTGCGCGAAGCCGTAGAGCCCGCTTCCCACAAGCGAGGGGAACACGTCGCGCTCGATCGAGATGTTGGTGCCCGCGGGTGCCATCGTGTCGAGGACGTCGTGCTCGAGGATGTATGCGCCGGCGTTGATCAGATCCGTGTCGATCTGATCGGGGCTTGGCTTCTCGACGAACTCCTTGACCGAGTTGTCGTCGGCAAGCCGCACAAGCCCGTATGCAGACGGATCCTCGACCGGGATCAGAGCGAGCGTCGCGCGGGCGCCGGTCTGCTCGTGCTGAGCAAGCTGCGCGGTCAGGTCCATGTCGGTCAGCACGTCACCGTTGAGCATGAAGAACCGCTCGTCGAGCAGCCCCTCGGCGTACTTCAGTGCGCCACCCGTGCCCAGCGGCCGCGGCTCTTCGACGTAGCGCAACCGGATCCCCAGCTGCGAGCCGTCGCCGAGCACCCTGCGAACGCCGTCGGCGAGGAACCCGCACGAGAGGATCACGTCATCGACGCCGTGGCTGCGCAGCCACTCGAGCATGTAGCCGATGAACGGGCGGTTGACGAGCGGGACGACCGGCTTGGGGATCGTCGAGGTGAGCGGGCGCAATCGCGTGCCTTCGCCCCCGACGAGAATCAGTGCCTGCACTGCTTACGCCCCCTCTCGAGCATCACTCAGTCACGCCGGGCGGCCCGGCACCTGATCAACGACGGACGCACCGCGCGAAACCTATCGTCCGATTCCCTCGTATGCGAAGCCGGCGGCGCGCGCCGCGTCTGGATCGACGAAGTTCCGCCCGTCGATCACCACGAGTCCCTTCATCCGAGCCGCGGCCGCCGCCCAGTCGAGCTCGCCGAACTCTGGCCACTCCGTGACGACCACGCACGCGTCCGCACCATCGAGCGCTCCGAGCGCAGTGCCAGCGAACTCCACTCCCACCATCAACTTTCGCGCCTCGTGCTCGGCGACCGGATCGAACGCCGTGACGTGCGCGCCATCCGCCTGCAGCCGGGCTGCAAGCACCAGCGAAGACGCCTCGCGCATGTCGTCGGTGTTCGGCTTGAAGGCCAGGCCCAGCAGTGCGACCTTCTTGCCGACCAGCGACCCCACGTGCTTGTGCAGCTTGCCGATCACCCGGCGCTTCTGAAGCTCGTTGACCTCGATCACCGCCGTCAGCAGCTGGAAGTGGTAGCCGGAGTTGCCGGCAAGCTGCTTCAGCGCAGAGACATCCTTGGGAAAACAGGAGCCGCCGAAGCCGATCCCCGGCTTCAGGAAATGAGTCCCGATCCGGTGATCGAGACCCATTCCACGCGCCACCTCGAGCACGTCAGCACGCGTCTCCTCGCAGACGTTGGCGATCTCGTTGATGAACGAGATCTTCGTTGCGAGGAAGGCGTTGGCAGCGAGCTTGATCATCTCGGCGCTGTTGACGTCGGTGCGGACGAGTGGGGCGCCGAGCGGCGCGTACAGCTCGACCACGGCGTCGCCGGCCCACGAGCCGTCGTCGCCGACGACGACGCGGTCGGGCTTCAGGAAGTCATTCAGCGCGGAGCCCTCTTTGAGGAACTCGGGGCAGGACACGTAGGCGAAGCCCGTCTTCCCCTCCTCCTCGAAGATCCGCTTGATCGCGGCGCCGGTGCCGACGGGAACGGTCGACTTCATCACGAGCGCATGGCGGTCGGACGCGGGCATCGCAGCGACGACCGCATGCACGGCGCTCAGGTCGGCGTCACCGGAGTACGTCGGCGGCGTCCCGACCGCGACGAACAGCAGCCGAGCATGCTCGAGCGCCGGTGCCAGCTCGGTCGAGAAATGCATGCGCTCGCGGTTGCGGGCCACGCACTCGGCCAGGCCGGGCTCGTAGATCGGGATCTCACCGCGCTTCAGCTGGTCGATCTTGCTCGCGTCGACGTCGACACACCAAACCTCGCTGCCGAGCTCGGCGAACCCGGCAGCGGTCACCAGCCCGACGTAGCCGGTGCCGATCACGGCAATTGGTTCGCGTTGGGCGTTCATCGAGCGGGTCAGGGTAGCGGGCCGGAGACCCTGAGGGCCCGCGCGCGACGCCTCAACTACCCAGCCCGCGTCAGCGAGGCCGCGATCTGCACGATCTGCTGATTGGGCAGGTCAGTGGTCAGCGTATTCGAGATCCAGTAGACGCCCTGGGGCGTCTTCCATGCGACCGTCGTCAGCTTGTGTCCATTGACGAAGAGCAGGAGCTTCTTGCCATTCACCGTCTTCGTCTGCGTTGGGTGGTCGAGGATCGGCGGGTTCTGCCAGGCGGTGCCCTGAACGCCGTAGTACTGGCCGAGCGCGGGGTTCATCGCAAGCGTCATCCGGTAGGACGGATACGCGCCGCCGCCTGGGGCATGGATCAGGTAGGGCCTCGGGTAGGAGTTCGCGACCGGCCCGATCGTGCACGTGTCGTTCGTGCAGTAGCGCGAGCTGTCGGCGATCAGCCGCGGGAAGTAGACCGGCATCCCGACGTGTCCTAGCGCTGCCGCTTGCGCCTTGCCGTCGGCGACGTCCGCCATCAACCCAGCCGTCGGGTTGCCGCCGCCACCCTTGCGGCCGAGGCCAGGGACGCCCTTCGAGCCGCCGCTGTTCTGCGCGCCCGTCGTTGGCGTCATGAACGTCTTGAACGCGCGCTGCTCGGCGCCCGGATCGCCGGTCACGTAGCACGGGACGCCGCCGACCCCACCAGGCCCGCCGGGGCTGCATGGCAGCTCGATCGCGGGGAACGGGATCTGCTTGATCGTATGGCCGGCGGAGAATGCGACCAGGTTGAACAGGTTGATCAGACCATCGACGGTGTGCAGGTCGTGGTCGGTCTGGGTGTGCCGGCCGAAGATCTTCAGGAGCTTGTCGCGGTTGGCGATCAGCGACCCGGGACCGTACTGGTCCTTCGCCCAGCGAATGAAGTCCTGCTGGCGAGCATTGCGGACGATGTCCGAGTCGGTGTGCCGGAAGCGCACGAACGCCAGCGCGCCGGAGGCAGACTGGTTGTCGCCGCAAAGCCTCTGATAACCGGGCTGGATGTTGATGCTCGAGTAGTCCGTCAGCGCGGTGTCGTTGTAGTAGCGATGGTCGACGTCCGTGTACACGCAGCCGATCGCATCGACCAGGTCGGAGAAGCCGGAGAAGTTGACGTCGATGATGTGGTTGACGCGCAGCCCCGGGAACACCTGCTTACGAAGGATCTTGATCAGCAGGTTCGGGCCGCCGACGGAGTAGGCGGCATTCAGCTTGTCGGTCTGAAGACCACCGCCCTCTGGGATCTGGACCTTCAGGTCGCGCGGAACCGAGAGGACGTTGATCGTCGAGGAGTTCGGGTCGAGCCGGACCAGCATCATCGTGTCGGTGTGAGCGGCGCTGAACGGGTCGCCGGCGCGGTGGTCGGAGCCGATCAGCATGATCGTCTGGGGATTTCCGGGATTGGCGATCGTCACTTGGGCGTGGCCGAGTGCGGGCGTGGCGTCGAAGTAGTGCGCGATCTGCTTGAACTGGAGCAGGCCGGCGACCGCGGTCGTCACGGCGGTGAACGAGATGACGATCAGCGCACCCAGGGCGAAGCGCCACAGTGCGCCGCCGCGCGACTGGGGGATCAGCTTCACGCCAGTCCCCCCTCGATCGCCCTCAAGCCTGCACCGCCGGCGGTGTCCTCCTGCTCAAGCCAGATCGGAAGCGCGCGGACGAAGTCCCCAAGCGCCCGGCGGTAGCGAGCCAGCGATGACAGCGACACCCACTCCTCTGGTCCGTGGTGGCCAGCGCCGGCAGGCCCGAACTCGACCGCCGGAATTCCGGCGTGTATGAAAGCCGCTGCGTCGGACGCCCCGTCACGCCCGACGCTCATCGTCTCCCCGTTCGGGCTCGATCGCATCACGGCCTCGCGCAGCGCCCGGACAAATGGATCAGCCCTTGAAACTATGACCGGAGGGTGGATGAACGTCCGCGTCACCTCGATCTGGGGGATCGCGCGGACCTGATCGAGGATCTTGCTCGGCTCCTGCCCCGGCAGGTAACGAATGTCGACCGCCATCGTGCAGCGATCGGGAACCTGGTTCAGCGCGTCACCGCCCTGAATCCGCCCCAGGTTGATCGACGGCCGGTCGAACATCTCCGATGATTCCCGGGAGAACGGCAGCGACTCGATCGCGCGGAACACGTCGACCGCTTTCAGCACCGCGTTGTCGCCCAGCCATGGTGTCGAGCTGTGCGCGGCGCGCCCGTGAACCTCGATCCTCATCGCCAGCACGCCCTTCGCCTCGACTCCGATGTGCATGTCGGTTGGCTCGCCGGTGATCGCGAAGTTGCCGCCCAGCCCGCGGGCCACGACGTCGTCCGTGGAGCGGACGTCGAGCTCCTCAGATTCCTCATCGGGGACGCATACGAGCCGCACGCGCACCCGCTCCTGGTGCTCGAGATCCTTCAGCGCGCACATCATTCCTGCCAACCCGCCCTTCATGTCGTAGGCACCGCGGCCGATCAGCCGGTCGCCCTCGAGACGCGGCTCGAACTGCTCGGGCCTTCCCGGCACGACATCGAGATGGCCATGGAACACCACGCACGGTACATCCTTCCCCGAAGGGCCTACCTCGGCCACCAGCACCGGCAACCCCAGGTGGTCGTAATCGCGAACTTCGATGTCGCGAGATTCGAGCCAGCCCTTCACAAATCCTGCGGCTGCAACCAGGACCTCCGCACGCGATGTGTCATAGGAGATCAGACGCTCCGCGAGGATCCGTTCGTCGACCATGCCGCAAGAATACGAGCGCCCCGAGAAAGCTGGGTGGGCGCGGTCGCTACCCCTCTGCCACGTGCAGGAACTGCTCGAGCCGGTGGATGTCGCGCCGGGCCACTCGCTGCTTCTCGGTGTCATTTCCCGCGGCCTCGAGCTCTCGCTGTGCGACCTGCAGGCGGTCGCGCAGGTCCTGCGCGTCCAGCTGATCCTTCGAGTGAGCCTCCTCGAGCAGCAGCAGCGCTCGGTTGTTGGCGACCTGCATGTAGCCCTCGGCCTGCGCGTAGGTCACGATCTCAGACTCGGTCTTGTAGAGCCGCAGCTCGGTCGGGTCGAGCATCGCCAGGAGCGGCGTGTGGTTCGCCAGCACGCCGATCGATCCCGCCGTGGTCTTCGTCGAGACCATCTCGACCTCGTCGTCGAACACTTGGCCCTCGGGCGTGAGGACCTCGACCCTGAACTTCGTCTTCGCCATAACGGATAGGTGGGGTTGGGTTGGTGGTTGGAGCGGTTGGTGGTTGGAGCGGCTGGGGGTGGGTGCGGTTGGTGGGTCGCTATCCCTTGTCGGCCGCTTCGACCACTTGGTCGATCGAGCCCTTCAGGAAGAAGGCGCGCTCGGGCACGTCGTCGTGCTTGCCCTCGAGGATCTCCTTGAACCCGCGGATCGACTCCGCGATCGGGACGAACACGCCGGGAGTGCCGGTGAACTGCTCTGCGACGTGGAACGGCTGGGAGAGGAAGCGCTCGAGCTTGCGGGCCCGGTTGACGGTCAGGCGGTCCTCGTCGGAGAGCTCGTCGATACCGAGAATCGCAATGATGTCCTGGAGCTCGCGGTAGCGCTGCAGCACCTGCTTGACCTCGTTGGCGACGTTGAAGTGCTCGTCGCCGAGGATCTCGGCCTTGAGGATCGTGCTCGTCGAGTCAAGCGGGTCGACGGCCGGATAGATCCCCTTCTCCGCGATCGACCGCGAGAGCGTCGTGGTCGCGTTGAGGTGCGCGAACGCGGACGCCGGCGCCGGGTCGGTGAGGTCGTCGGCGGGGACGTAGATCGCCTGGATCGAGGTGACCGACCCCTTGCGCGTCGAGGTGATCCGCTCCTGCAGCTGGCCCATCTCCGACTCGAGCGTCGGCTGGTAGCCGACCTGCGAGGGCATCCGCCCGAGCAGCGCCGAGACCTCGGAGCCCGCCTGCACGAACCGGAAGATGTTGTCGATGAACAGCAGCACGTCCTGGCCTTCCTGATCGCGGAAGTACTCCGCCATCGTCAGCCCGGACAGGGCGACGCGCATGCGCGCTCCCGGCGGCTCGTTCATCTGCCCGAACACGAGCATCGTCTTCTCGAGGACGCCGGACTCCTTCATCTCGAGCCACAGGTCGTTGCCCTCGCGCGAGCGCTCGCCCACGCCGCAGAACGCCGACAGGCCGCCGTGCTCCTGGGCAAGGTTGTGGATCAGCTCCTGAATGATCACGGTCTTGCCGACGCCGGCGCCGCCGAACAGGCCGACCTTGCCGCCCTTCGCGTATGGCGCGAGCAGGTCGATCACCTTGATCCCGGTCTCGAACATCTCCGTCGTCGGCGTCAGCGCCTCGACCTTCGGCGCTTCGCGATGGATCGGCCAGCGCTCGACGTCCTTGGCGAGCGGCTCGCCCAGATCGATGGGATCGCCGAGCAGGTTGAAGATTCGCCCGAGGGTTGCCTGCCCCACAGGGACGGTGATCGCTGAGCCGGTGTCGACCACCTCCGTGCCGCGGGCAAGGCCGTCAGTCGTGTCCATCGCGACGGCGCGGACGCGATCGTCGCCGAGGTGCTGCTGGACCTCGCAGACGAGCAAGTCGCCGCCGGGGTCGACCGCCGTCTCCTCCTCGACCTCACGCTTCGCGGCCTCTGGACGCTTGATCGTGATCGCGTGGTTGATCTCGGGCAGCTTGTCGGGGAACACGGCCTCAATCACGACGCCCTGGATCTCCTCGATCCGGCCGACGTTCGGTGCGTGTCGCTCGGTTGCCGGGGGTGTTTCTTCGGTCAGTGCCATATCAAGCTCCAGTCTAGGGTCTAACTAGCCGGCTAGGCCCTCGGCCCCGGCGACAACTTCCATGATTTCCTGGGTGATCTCCGCCTGGCGCGCGCGGTTCATCTCGAGCGTCAGGTCGTCGATCAGCTCGCCCGCGTTCTGGGACGCGTTGCGCATCGCGGTCATCCGCGCGCCGTGCTCGGATGCGGTGGATTCGAGCAGCGCACGGTAGATCGAGATCTCGACGTAATCCGGCACCAGCCGGCGGAGAATCTCCTCGGGACCAGGCTCGTAGTCGACCAGCGCACGATGGGCCGGCTCGTGGCGACTCTCCTCCTCGTCCTCCGGCGCTTCCTCCAGGATCGTGGCGTGCTGCAGCGGCAACAGCGTTTCGCGCCGCACCTCCTGTGAGATCGGCGAGATGTAGCCGTTGTAGAACACCTCGACTTGGTCGACCTCGTTGTCGATGTACGCGGCCATCAGGCGCTCGGCGATCCGGCGTGCATCCGCGTACGAGGGCCGATCGGTGAAGCCGATGAAGCTCTGCGCCGGCTCGAGCCCGCGGAACGACAGCGAAGATGCGGGGCGCCGCCCAGATGCGAAGTACACCGGGGTGTGGCCAGCCGCATTGTGCTCTCGTCCGGCCGCGACGCCGGAGCGGACGATGTTCGAGTTGAAGGCGCCGGCCAGTCCGCGATCGCCGGCCACCAGCAGCAGGCCGACCGCGCGGACCTCCGGATGCTCGGTCAGGATCGGCAGCCGCGGAACGTTGCCCGCCGCCTCGGCGGCCTGGCGCGTCATCCGCCGGATCGCGCCGGCGTACGGACGCAGCGCCTCGATCCGCTGCTCAGCGCGGCGCAGCCGAGCGGCCGCGACCATCTCCATCGCGCGTGTGATCTTCTGGATGTTCTTGACCGCGTTGATGCGGTTGCGAACGTCTCGCTGAGAGGTTGCCATCGGCTCGGCGGCGGGTTACGCCGGCACCTCCTCCGTCTCCTCTGAGGCCTGCTCGGAACTTTGATCTGAACCGTTGTCCGCCGACTCCCCGGCCCCGTCCGAGGAACTGCGCGCCGGCGGGGGTTCGTCACCGGCGCCCTCCTCAATCGGATGTCCCTCTTCGTCGAGGTCGAAGCCGAAGTCGTGCGCAAACTGCTCGACGGCCTTCTCGACGGCCGATTGCGTCTCGTCACTCCAGTCGCCGCCGGCGATCGTCTTCAGCAGGTCGGGATGGTTGCCGTGCACGGACTCCGTCAGGCTGGCCAGGAACTTTTCGACCTTGTCAACCGTGATCCGATCCAGATACCCGTTTGTGGCGGCGTAGATCTGAATCACCTGATCCTCGACCGGCATCGGGTGACGCTCTGCCTGATTGAGCGTCTTGACCAGCCGCTCCCCGCGAGCCAGCGTGCGCTGCGTCGAGGGGTCGAGCTCTGAGCCGAACTGCGCGAACGCCTCGAGCTCGCGGTACTGGGAGAGCTCCAGCTTCAGCCGCCCGGCGACCTTGCGCATCGGGTTGATCTGCGCGTTGCCGCCCACGCGGGACACCGAGATGCCGACGTTGATCGCCGGCCGCACCCCGGCGTAGAACAGCTTCGGCTCGAGGAAGATCTGTCCGTCGGTGATCGAGATCACGTTCGTGGGGATGTACGCGGACACGTCGCCGGCCTGGGTCTCGATCACCGGCAGCGCAGTCAGCGAACCGCCGCCCAGGTCGTCGTTCAACTTCACCGCCCGCTCGAGCAGCCGCGAATGCAGGTAGAAGACGTCGCCGGGGTAAGCCTCGCGACCCGGCGGACGGCGCAGCAGCAGCGACATCTGCCGGTAGGCGTAAGCGTGCTTGGTCAGGTCGTCGTAGATCGTGAGCGCGGCCTTGCCGTTGTAGAGGAAGTGCTCGCCCATCGCGCAGCCGGCGTACGGCGCGAGGAACTTGATCGGCGCAGCCTCGTCGGCGGCCGCCATCACGATGATCGTGTTCTCGAGCGCGCCGGCGTCCTCGAGCGTCTTGGCGAGCGCCACGACCGTCGCCTTGCGCTGCCCGATCGCGACGTACACACAGATCAGGTCGCGGTCGCGGTTGTTGATGATCGTGTCGATCGCGATCGCGGTCTTGCCGGTCTGGCGGTCGCCGATGATCAGCTCGCGCTGACCGCGGCCGATCGGGATCATCGAGTCGATCGCCTTCAGCCCGGTGAGCATTGGCTCCTTCACGGGCTGGCGCTGGACGACGCCCGGTGCCTTGAACTCCGCCGGCCGTGACTCCTTGGTCTCGATCTCGCCCTTCCCGTCGAGCGGCTGTCCAAGCGGGTCGACGATCCGTCCGAGCATCCCCTCGCCGACCGGGATCTCGAGCAGGCGCTTGGTGCGCCGCACGGTGTCGCCCTCGACGATCTTCTCCCACTCGCCGAACATCACCGCGCCGACGTTGTCGGACTCGAGGTTCAGGGCAAGCCCGGTGACGTCGTGCGGGAAGTCGAGCATCTCGAACGACATGCAGTTCTCGAGGCCGTGGATCCGGCAGATTCCGTCGGCGACCGACAGCACCGTCCCGACCTCGGTCAGGTCGGCGCTGGCTGTGTCCAGGCCTTCGATCCGGCTCTTGAGAATTGACGTGATCTCGTCGGGCTTGATCTGCATTGCTGTCTCCTTGACGCGCGGCCCAGACGCCTAGGCGTGCGCGACTTGCTTGCGAAGTTGTTCGAGGCGGTTCTTGATCGAGGCGTCGAGCACGACGTTGCCGACGCGCAAAACGATCCCGCCGATGATCTCGGGGTCCACGACGCTCGTCAGCTCGATCGTGCGTTCCGCCTGTTCCCCGATCCGCTCGACGATGTGGTTGACGGTGGCCTCATCGAGCTCCACCGCGCTCGTCACCTCGACGGGCAGCAGCTTGTTCTCCTCATCCCACATCGACTCGAAGCGGGTACGGACCCTGAAGATCACCGGCATCCGGTGGCGTTCGATCAGAGCCTCCAGGAAGTTCAGGAAGGTCGGCTCGGCGCCCTCGACTGCGCGCCTCAGCGCGTCCTTCTTCTCCGCGCCGGAGAAGTAGGGGGAGAAGAAGAAGACCGCCAGGTCCCGGTTCTCGTTCAGCGCGTCGCTGAACTGGCCGAGCTGCTCGCGTACGACATCCAGCTCGTCGCGCTCCTTGGCGACCTCGAACAGCGCGCGTGCGTACACCTCAGCGATCTGTTCCATCTACTACCCCTGTCCCCCGGACGCCAGCGCGGTGAAGTCGAGCTCGGAGAGAGCCTCCTCCACGAGCCGCTGCTGGTCTTCCTCGGACAGCGTCTTGCGCGTGACCTTCTCGGTCGCCATCACCGTCAGGTCGGCGACCTCGCTGCGGATCTCTTGGATCGCGCGCCGCGTCTCGGCCTCGATCTCGCGGCGGGTCTGCTCCATCAACTGCTCGCGCCGCGCCTGGGCCTCGGCGGTCGCATCGCGCTCCTGGACCTCCGCGCTCTTGCGAGCGCGCTCCAGGATCTCCTCCGCCTGGCCGCGCGCATCCTTGAGGCGCTCGCGGTACTCCGCGAGCAGCTGCTCTGACTCCTTGCGAGTCCGCTCGGCAGCGTCGATCGACTCCTCGATCGCCTTCTGCCGGCGGTCGAGCGCCTCGGAAATCCGCGGAAATGCGAGTTTTGCCAGGACGTAGATCGAGATCCCGAACAGCAGCAGTGTCCAGATCATCAACCCGACGTTCGGGGAGATCAGGAACGAACCGGATGAAGCCGTGCCGAGCATCTACTTGAGCACGTAGGAGATCAGCCCGGCGACCAGGCCGTAGAAGAAACAGGCCTCTGTCAGCGCGAATCCGAGCCACTGGATGCTCGTGATCTCATCGCGCATCTCCGGCTGGCGCGTGACGGACTCGATGACCTTCCCGAAGATGATGCCGATGCCGACACCAGCGCCGACGGCGCCGAGACCGCCGCCGATCCCGATGCCGAGCCCCGCGCCGACGCCGGACGACGCCGCGAAGTGGAAGATGGTTGTAAGCACTTACGACGCTCCTTCTAGATGGATTAGTGATGGGTGACCGAGCCACCCATATAGATGGCAGTCAGGGTCGCGAAGATGAAGGCCTGGAGCGTGGCGACAAGGCCCAGCTCGAACAGGTAGACGGCGATTCCGATCGGCAGCGTGAACCAGCCGAGCCAGCTCGCCCCGAGGATCACCGCCAGACCGCCCGCCATGAACAGGATGATCAGGTGGCCGGCGAGGATGTTCGCGAAGAGTCGGACGGTCAGCGAGATCAGCCGCATGAACACCGAGATCACCTCTAGCGGACCGATCAACAGCAGCATCGGCCCGTGCACTCCTGCCGGGATCAGGCTCTTGATGTAACCGCCGAAGCCCTGCGCCCGGATCCCCTCGTAGTTGAACGCGATGAACACGATGAGCGCGAGCGCCAGCGGCACCGAGATGTTGGCGGTCGCCGCGTACAGCGCGAACGACGGGATGTGCGCGCCGAACACGTTGAACGTCTGCTCGGTGTTCGTCGGCAGCGGCAGGTAGCCGATCAGATTCGAGTACCAGATGAACAGGAACAGCGCCCCGATGAACGGGAACCACTTCGCGGCCATCGAGTCGGGCATGTTCCCCCGGGTGATGTTGTCGCGCATCAGCCCGAACAGCACCTCGGTGCCTGTCTGCACCCGGTTGGGGCGGGCGTGCATGCGGTCGGCGATCCACACCATCGTGATCGTGGTCAAAAGCGCCGCGATGAAGAGGTACAGGACGGCCCGGTTGATGCTCAGCAGGCCGAGACTCACCCAGTTGATGAGCTGGAACTCGTTCTGGATCTGGAACTCGTTGTTCTTGTGCGTCGTGATCCCGAAGATCACGATCAACAGGATCAGGCCGATCACATAGAACGCCGCGATCCCAAGCAGGATCTTTCGCGTGGTGCTCATTTGCGCCTCGGCCGGGTCAGGAACGACAGGAACAGGCTGACCGTGTACGCGAAGACGATCACGGCCAGGCAGGCCAGGCCGGCGTCCTGGCCGGCGTCTTTGCGCACCAGGATCACGGTGATCGCCAGCGCGAACAGGCGGCCCATCAGGAAGGCGAGCCTGATCGTGATCTGGCGGTTCATGTCGCTTGTGTCGCCCGCGAACCGCTCGATCACCACGCCGGCGCCGCGGAGCCCGATCCACACGCCGGCGCCGACCAGGTATCCCTCGGCCGAAACCCCGATCAGCAGCATGATCGGCGCCGCGACGACGATCAGGACGATGTCCAGATAGCGAAGCAGAGCCAAGGAAGCCTCCGGCTCAGATGTTGCGGAAGCGCTTAGTGACAACGTAGATCCCCAGTACGAAGCCGCCGAGAAAGCCGACCAGGAACAGCGGGACGACGGCGCCGACCAGCGCACCCAGGCCCGCGCCGATCCCGGCGCAGAGCAGGTTGATCGAGAGCAGGAACACTCCGGCGCCTGCTACGTCCTTGCCGGTCAAGGGCGGACGACTGTTCGTCATGTCGATGAAAGCTTCTCAAGCGAAATCCGGACCCACCCGGCCCGTACGGTTTTGGCACGAGGACAGAGGCATCACCGGAAAGATGCGGCGACGCGTCCCCGCGACTCCCTTAATCAGGAGATAACGAAGGGTAGCGTGCTGGCGCGTTTAGCGCACCGTGCTATGGCGCGGCGGGGGCTTCCACAGTTGCCCTTCCGCCCACAGGGCGGCGATCCCCGCTCGTGGCAATCCGAACGTACCCTCGTATACGAGGTAGCGAGGTTCCCACCGGGGAAAGAACTTGGCGTTGAAGCGGTACAGGCTCTCGATCTGGAAAAACGGATTGCCCAGCGCGACGAGCCTGCCGAGCAGCCGCTCATGGCGCTTCTCGGGGCTGTGCATCCACTTCGCGAATGCCGCGAAGTTCAGCGACAGCTCCTCGAGATCGCGTTCCCGAAGCAGCTCGATCGCCTGCACGACGAGGAACTCGGTGAGCCCGTTGGGTGTCGCCGGATCCCGGCGCATGAACGACAGGGAGACGGCTGCGCGACCGTAGACCGGTACGAAATGCAGGACGCCGCGGATTGCCGGGTGGGCGGGATCTGATTCATCTCGGGCGAGGACGACGAGCGTGTCCTCCTGTCCCTGGCAGCGGATCGAATCCATCGCCATCGAGAATCCGCGTTCGGGGGCGCCTTCGCGGCCGCGCTCGAGCACGCTCTCGATCTCCTCGATCGTGTCCGGATCTAATGTCGAGAGCTCGTGCACCGAGGCGGTGTACCCGGCCTTCGTCAGGCGGCTGACCGACTGGCGGACCTTGCGGATCGCGCGGCCCTCGAGCGAGAACTTCTGAAGCTCGACGATCGCCTCGTCGCCCAGGTAGATCGTCTTGAGCCCAAGCTCCTCGTACAGCGGGCACATGTCCTCGCTGGCGCCGACGGCGCCGAGCCTCAATCCGCGTGCCTGGGCGAACCCGCGCAGCTCCCGCAGCAGCGGCGGGATCGAGTCCGCCGGACCGACCGGATCGCCCGAGAGCAGCAGCACGCCGTTCTCGATCCGGTAGCCGACGAACGCGCGCTGGTCGGGGCTGAAGTAGTAATGCTTGTCGGCGCGCAGCTTGAAGAACGCGAGCGTGTCCTGGCCGTGCTCGCGGACCAGCTCGCCGGCGGCGGCGCGTGCGAGCGGGCCCGGCAGCGCGCGGGGCGCCGCCAGCGGGCGGAAGATCACATAGGCAATCGCGAACAGGGTGGCGAGCTCGATCACGTGCACCGACAGCGGGATCCACCCGAAGTGGTGCGCGAAATGGATCGGGCCGGACTGCCAGCGCAGCAGGTCGCCCGTCTCGCGGAAGATCGTCGCCGACGACGGATGGCCCTGTGAGGCCCAGGTGGCGAGCCCGGCGAGCGCTAGCCCGACGAGGCCGATCAGCGGCACCCTCCAGATCGCCGATCGCAGCGTGATCGGGTCGTGGCGGACCGGGAACGCGGAGCCGCCGGCGAGCATGACCGCCGCCGCGCCCCAGGTGATCAGCGTCTCCTCGAAGTCAAAGCCCTTGAGCAGGTCGAACAGCCCCAGCGCGATCATCAGCACGATCGCGATCTGCCAAGCCCGTCGCCTGCGCTTGGCGAGGTAGGGGGCGACCAGCAGCAGCGCGGTGCCGGCGGGCAGCGCGAGCGCGTGGAACAGCCGCATCGCCTCGACGGGCTCGAACTGCAGCAGCAGGTGGCCGCGCCAGCGCATGTTCGGGGTCAGTGCCGAGGCGATGTTCACGAGCCCGACCAGCGCCGCGGCGAGCGCAGCAAGACATGGCAGTGATCGTGAGAGCCGTCTCATGAGGGGTGCTGGTGTACCGACGCCGGTGCATTACTCGGGCGTGGAGCCGATAATGGGCCTGTGTCGCTCCGCGCACCGACGTACGTGAGCAATGTACAGCGCCGGCTCGCGATTGTTACGTGCCTGATCGTTGGTTTCCTGCTTTTCGGTGTCGTGAAAACCGCCGCCGCGCAGCGGTTTCTGCCGGCGCCGGGAAAGATCTTCCAGGGGGTCACGTCAAAGCCCGTCTCGCAGTACGTGCGGGCGGTCGGC
Organism: uncultured Solirubrobacterales bacterium; assembly: GCA_963796525.1. GTDB lineage: Bacteria > Actinomycetota > Thermoleophilia > Solirubrobacterales > Solirubrobacteraceae > Palsa-465. The sequence continues at coordinate 257,802 of CAWCMD010000017.1, read as the reverse complement.
AAGCACCCGGCCGTCTACCAGGAGTTCGTCGCGTGGGGCCAGTACCTGCCGGGGATCACCCAGGACGCGATCAGCGCCCGCGCCCGGATGATGATCCACATCACGACCGGCTACGGCTCCTCAGAGGCGATCACGCCGGGGGGCATCGCGTCCGGCCGGGGCGACGCCTGGCTGATCGGGCTCCAGAACGCGATCTTCCAGAGCCGCAACATCACCTACATCCGGCTGATGGCCGAGATGAACAACTACAACAACTTCTACTGCGCGTTCAACGCCGACGGCAGTTCGCGCGGAGCCTCCCACTCGCCCGCGGCGTTCAAGCGGGCGTGGAAGCGCGTCACGCTGATCATGCGCGGTGGCAGCCTGCAGCGGATCGACGCCCAGCTCCGGCGCCTCGGCATGCCCCCGCTGCGGACCACCCACGACCTGCCCCGGCCCAAGGTGGCGATGCTGTGGGTGCCAATGGTCGGCGGCGCGCCGGATGTCGCCGGCAACGGGCCGGACGACTACTGGCCCGGCGGCGGATACGTCGACTGGGTCGGGACCGACTTCTACTCGAAGTTCCCGAACTGGTCGGGCCTCGAGCAGTTCTACGGCCTGCACCCGCACGAGCCATTCGTGTTCGGCGAGTACGCGTTATGGGGAGCCGATGATCCATCCTGGGTGCAGCGGCTATTCGGCTGGGTCGGATCGCACTCCCGCACCCGGATGGTGATCTACAACCAGGGAACGGAGCTGAACGGGCCGTTCCGCCTGTGGCGCTACCCGCGCAGCGCCAGGGCCCTGCGGGTCGCGCTCAGGAGCTCGCGGTATCCGGCATACGCGCCGGAGTGGACGCCTGGGCGTGGCGCGGGGTCTCCGGGGCCCGGCCCGGGGTCTCCGGGGCCCGGCCCGGGGTCTCCGGGGCCCGGCGCGCGGTCCGCACGTGGCCCCGTCGCGGCAGCAGCAGGCTGAGCGCCAGGGCGAACAGCGGCAGTACCGCGATCGTGTCGAAAACTGCCGTCAGGCCGTGCGCATCGGCGAGTACTCCGAGCAGCGGCGCGCCGATCCCCCCGAGGCCGATCGACAGGCCGATCGTCACGCCGGCCGCAAAACCGAGGCGCCCCGGCAGGTACTCCTGCCCCATCACGATCGTCACGGCGAACGTCGCGATCGTCGTCGCGCCGGCCAGCGTCGCGAACACGAGCGCCAGGCCGGGCCCTGAGACGATGAAGCCCACGATCAGCAACGGCGTGATCAGCATTGAGCCGACCAGCACCGTGCGCCGGCCGAAGCGGTCCGCGAGCGGTCCGCCGACCAGCGTGCCCACGGCCCCGCCGAGCAGCATCGCGGCGAGCGCCGCGTTGCCGAACGCCTTGCTCACGTGCAGCACATGGATGTAGTACAGCGGGATGAACGTGACCAGCCCGAAGTACACGAACGAGCGCAGCGCGATCACGCCGGCCAGGATCGTGAACGGGCCCCACGCCTCGTGGTGCTCGCCACGCTCGACGCGACCGCCGACCACATCCTTGCGGAACGTCTTCAGCCGCGGCAGCTCGTGGATCAGCACGGCGGCCATGGCCCACGTCGGGATCAGGATGAACGCCGTCCCGTGCAGCCCGAAGATCAGCACCAGCGGCGTCACGAGCACCGGCCCGAGCGCGAATCCGATGTTCCCGCCGACGCTGAACAAGCTCATGCCGCTCGCGCGGCGCGCCCCCGACACGTAGTTGGCGAACCGCGAGCCCTCGGGGTGGAACGCGGCCACGCCGATGCCGCTCAGCACGATCGCCGCGAACGTCAGAGCGTACGTCGGCGAGAAACCCACGAACGCGACCCCCAGGCCTCCGAGCGCCGGCCCGAGCGGCATCAGCCACGGCAGCGAGAGCCGGTCTGAGAAGTACCCGAACAGCGGTTGGATCACCGAGCTCGAGATCGTCGCGGCGAGCACGAGCGCCGACGCCGCCGCGTAGTTCAGGTGATCGTGTGCGATCAGGAACGGCAGCAGCGCGGGGATCGAGCCCTGCGCGATATCGGTGAACAGATGTCCTGCGGACAGCGTCGCCATCGCGCGGCGATCGACGCTGTGCATTGTCAGCCCAGCTCCTTGAGCCGTTTCTGAACTAGGCGCCGCTTGTCGACCAGCTCGGACTCGAGCTTCTCGAGCTCGGCCCGCCGGCCGCGCACCAGCTCGAGCTGGTTGGCGATGTGGTGAAGCGAGCGCTGGAGCAGCTGGCGGCGGAGATCGGGATCCTCGGTGCGGTGATATTCGCGCTTGATCTCGGCGCGGGCGGCCTGTGCCTCGAGCATCTGCGAGAGCTGCTCCAGCGAGAGCCCCAGCAGGTCTCTGAGCCGGACGATCTCGTTGATCTGCTCGACGTCCGCCTGGGTGTACAAGCGGTGCTGGCCCTGAACTCGATCGGGAGCGCCGGCGAGCAGCCCGATCTCCTCGTAGTAGCGGATCGTGCGCGGGGTGGTGCCGGTCAGCTCGGCGACCTCGCCGATCCGGAGCCTGTCGGTGCTTGTCGCGCTCACGCGCGCACCGCCTCCGGCCGGCTGTCGGTGCTTGTCGCGCTCACGCGCGCACCGCCTCCGGCGGGACCTCCGGGGACTTGACGTGCGCGGGGCGCGCGGCGGCCACGAACGCCCCAAGGAGCGAGACGGCGGACAGGCACCAAAGTGCGGTGTGCATGTTGCTGATGAACGGATCGAGCTCGGCGGTCGAGATGTGGTTGGCCAGGCCGGAGAACACCGCGAACAGCACGTTCTTGGGGACGGCCGAGGTGACCACCGCGATCACGAACGCGATCGAGATCACCGCGCCGGTGTTCTGCACCAGCACCCGTGCGCCGGCCGCGATCCCGCGACGGTGAGCCGGCACCACGCCCATCATCGCGGCGGTGTTGGGAGAGTTGAACATGCCCGAGCCGAGCCCGACCACGAACAGGTAGATGCAGCTGTAGACATACGCTGTGTCCCGACCGAGCGTCGTCATCATCGCGAGCCCCGCGGCGGTAACCAGCATTCCCGCCACCGCCATCCCTCGGGAGCCGCGGCGGTCCGCCCAGATCCCGGCCAGCGGGCTCGAGACGAGCATCCCGAGCGCCAGCGGCGCGAGCTTCACGCCGGCCAGGATCGGCGAGTCGCCCTGCACGCCCTGGAAGTAGAAGACAAACACGAACATCAGCGCGAAGCGCGCGAGTCCGTTGATGAACGCGGCGGCGGCCGCCGCCGAGAACAGCCGGTTCTGGAAGATGCTCAGATCGAGCATCGGCGAGCGGGAGTGGCGCTCGATCAGCACGAACAGCGGCAGCAGCACCGCGGCGGCGATCAGGCCGCCGATCACGACCGGCGAGTTCCAGCCGGAAATGCCGCCCTTCGAGATCCCCAGGACCAGCCCGGTGAGTCCAACCAGGAACGTGATCGTGCCGAGCACGTCGAACGACCGATCCTCCGAGCGCCCTGCCAGCTCGTGCAGGATGAGGAACGCCCACAGGCTGCCGAGCAGCCCGAACGGGACGTTGAACCAGAACACCCAGTGCCAGGACAGCAACACCAGGGCACCGCCGAGCACCGGTCCGATCACGAGCCCGACCGCCGCGACCATCGTGTTGGTCCCCATCGCCAGCCCGAGCTGCTCGCGCGGGAACGCGTCGGTCACGATCGCCGCGGCGTTGGCGAAGAGCAGTGAACCGCCGATGCCCTGGAGGATCCGCCACAGGATCAGCTCGGTCCCACCGGAGGCGAAACCGGCGCCGAGCGAGGCGACCGCGAACAGCAGGAAACCGCCGATGTAGGCGCGCTTGCGGCCGAACTGATCGGACAGCCGGCCGGCGCTCAGCACCAGCACGGTCGAGGCGATCATGTACACGAGGATCACCCAGACCAGCTCGAGCAGGCTCGTGTGCAGGCTCCGCTCGAGGTTCGGCAGCGCGATGATCAGCGTCCCGGAGTTGATCGTCGCGAGCAACATCCCCAGGCTCGTGCACGACAGTGCCCACCACTTGTAGTTGTCGTGGCCGGCGTGGACGCCGACCCGTCGCCTGGGTGTCTCCGCAATTGCCATCTTACGTAAACGTAAGAATAGCAAGGTGCGTTGCGGTGGTCCGGGTGCCGCATGCGCCACCCGGCAGCCGGATGACGCGGGGCCGGCGCGATTCGGCGAGGCCGGATGCCGAGCGCGCCGAGCCCCCGCGCGGCGCATGCGCCGGTCCGTGGGGTCGGCGCATGCGCCGACCCCCGGGGGCGTGCATGCACGCCCCCGAACACCCCTTCTACTCGTAGGCTGCCACCGTCGCCAGGATCACATAGGTCGCGATCAGCGCCGTCCCCTCGAACACGGTCGCCTCGCCGTCGCCGGTGATCTGCCAGACGATCACCGCCGTGCCGAACAGCGCGCCGGCGTACACCGGCGCGAGCGCGAATGTCAGCGTCGTCGCGGTCAGCAGCGACACCAGCACGAGCAGCGGGTACAGGAATGCTGCGATCTGCGCGACCGAGTTCTTGACAACCGAGATCGCGAGGTCGGCCTGCCCCTTGTGTGCGAGCACAATCCCGGTGACGTTCTCGACCGCGTTCCCCGCGATCGCGACGATCACGAGACCGGCGAACGCCTGCGACATGTGCAGCGTGTCGATCGTCGGCTGCAGCGCGTGCACGAACCAGTCGGAGACGAACGCCGACGCGGTGCCGGCGACGACCAACAGGATCACGCTCGTGGCGATCGGAATCCGCGGCTGCTCGGCGTTCGACGACGCGGGCGTGTCCGAGCGCAGATACCCGGTGAGCCAGACCCCGTACACGGCCAGGATCGCGACCGCGCCGATGACCGAGATCGACTTTATGTGGTGGCTTGCGATGTCGTGCGAGGAGACCGACAGCGCGATCAGCACGATGATGAAATTCGCCAGCAGCAGCAGCGTCGCGGTGTCGTTCGGGAGCCGCGGGCTGAAGCGCATCAGCCGGTCTGATTCGCGGCGCGCCCCGGCGACGATCACGAGGCCGAGCACGAGCAGCGCGTTGACGAGGATCGAGCCGATGATCGCGGTCTCCGCCACCACCTTTTGCCCGGCGTTCAGCGCGAAGATCACCACGAAGAACTCGGGCAGGTTGCCGAGCGTCGATTGCAGCACTCCCGTGATCGCGGGGCCGAAGCGGGAGCCGACCTGCTCGGTCGAGAACGAGACCACCCATGCAAGCCCCGCCAGCGCGATCGTCGCCAGCACGAACGCGACGACGTGCGGAAACCCGGAGACGTAGCGACCGACGCCGGCGAGCACACAGGCCAGCGCGACGCCGGCCAGGACCGCGCGCTCGCTGCGGGTCATCAGTTACCGGTCATCACGGTGTCGTCATGCGAGTACGCCGGCGCGCAGCAGCACAGGAGCACGAGCGGCTCGCTGCTGTCATTCCACAGCTTGTGCGGCATGCCGGGCGGGATCACGACGCAGTCGCCGGCCGTGATTTCGGCCTCCTCGTCGCCCAGGCGCATGCGGCCGCTGCCGGCGGTGAAGTAGTAGAACTCCTCGGTCTTCGGGTGGTAGTGCTCAGCGGTCTGCCCGCCCGGCGGCACGGTCGCCTCGGCGAGACTCTGGTTGCGAGCCTTCGTCCAGGCCGGGCCCGCGAGCTCCCGGATCGTCGACCCGTCCAGGGTCGTGAATGGTTCCAGTGCTTTGAGATTCGCTTTCTCCATCGCGGGAATATCTCACGCGCTCGAACTCTCCAGTCTCAAGGTCGTGCTGGACGCGCTCATCGATCTGGTGCTCGCTGGTGGTCGGATCGGCGCTTCGCAGCTCGCGCGCGCGGCGATTCTTGAACTTGAGAATCTCGAGCACGTAGACCAGGTAGATGCTGGCGGCCAGCGCCGCGATGAGCAGTCCGCCCATCAGCGCCAGCCACCCATCTCGGTAGTGGCCGTGGTGGTCGGAGTAGGGGATGAACCGCAGTCCAATCGCGACGCACGCCAGCAGCACCGTCCAGCCGTAGAGGTAGGTGACGGTCTTGCGCGGGCTGAACCCGATCCGGGCCATCCGGTGGTGGAAGTGGTTGGCATCCGCCGACCACGGCTTGCGGCGGTACTTCAGCCGCTTCGCGACAACGAAGCCGGTGTCCAGGAACGGCACGGCGAGGATCAGCAGCGGCACGACCAGCGCGACGACGGCGTTGGTCTTCAGCGAGCCGATGACCGCTGTGACGCCGAGCAGGTAGCCGAGCAGGTTCGCGCCCGAGTCGCCCATGAACACCTTCGCCGGCGGGAAGTTGTGAATCAGGAAGCCGAACGCCGCGCCTGCCGTCAGCGCAGCGAGCACACCGGCGGCACTGACGCCCAGATCAAACGCGATGATCGAGAACGCGACCCCGTCGATCGTGCAAAGCCCGGCTGCGAGCCCGTCGACCCCGTCCGAGAAGTTGACCACGTTCATCATCCCGACGAGCCAGATCACGGATATGGCGCCGCCCGTGTTGGGGAACTGCAGCGAGCCGACGAACGGCAGCGTCACGTCGGTCACCACCGCGCCGCCCTCGACGACGATCACCGCCGCCGCGATCTGCCCGAGCAGCTTGAGGATCGGTTTGAGGTCAAATGCGTCGTCGAGCGACCCGATCAAGGTGATCAGCACGGCGCCGGCGAGGATCGTCCACGTGTGGACGATGCTGATCGTGTGGCCGGCGTGGGCGGTTCTCGGGAGCTTGATCGTCTCCGGCATCCAGATCGCGGCCGCGATCAGCACCCCGATCAGGATCGCGATCCCGCCGAGCAGCGGCGTCTCCTGGTTGGAGAGCCCTCGTTCGCTCGGCCTCGACACCGCCCCGACCCGCCAGGCGAGCTTGGCGGCGAGCGGCGTGAGCGCCGCAGCGATCGCCATCGCCACGAAGAAGGCGAGCACAGCGTCCGAATAACGCATCGCCTGGCGAAGGATGGCAGCCGGGCAGGTCGCGGGCGTCTACGCCGCTACTCCGGCCCTCAGCGCCAGCGCCTGCGCGATGCGGGCGATGACGGCGTAGGGCTCGTTCCGCAGTTGCTCCCAAGTCACGCGGATCACGGTATAGCCCGCCGCGATGTGGATCTGGTCGCGTCTGCGGTCGCTCTCGAATGCGAGCCGATTGCCGTGGGTGCCGTAGGCGTCGACCTCGAGGATCAGCCTGTGTTCAGTCCAGAGGAAGTCGGCGGTGTGGCCGAGCAAGGGGACGTTCGATCTAGGCTGCGGCAGGTCCGCCGCCCTCAGCGTCTTCCTCAGGATCCGCTCGGCCTTTGGCTGTACGTCGCCCCGGGCTCCGAACCGAGCAGCCTGCGCACGATCGCGGCGCCGGGATGGTTCTGCGGGGCACGTTGAAGCGCCCGGTTCAGCTTCTCGTCGTTGACGAGCCCCTCGGCGCGAGCCTCGCCAAAGGCGTGCTCGAGTTCGGACGACGTGGCCTGCGAGGCGAACTCGATCAAGGCCCTGGCGGGGGAGGTGACGCGAAGATGGAACTTCTTGGCGAAGTCCCGGGGATCGAGATTCGCGACGTTGTGGAGCCGCACGCCCGGGCGCGGCCGCGGGTGGCTGTTGATGACGGTCACGTCGATCATCTTCGGGTTGGCTCTGGCGAGTCCCCAGATCGCGGCGGCGGTCCGGTGGCTGAGGAAGGAGGCGGGTCCGAGCGAAAGGAGGGCGGCTGACTCGCGTGCAAGCGGGAGCAGTTCCGGGTCGCCGGCGACGTAGATGTCCCGGAAAACCGCGACTAGCCCGCCACGCTTCACCCGCGCGCGGATCGCCGCCCGAGTCAACCCGGCCGCTCGCAGTTGGTGGCCATGGATCGCGGCGTTCTGTCGGCGCAGCAGATGCCGGACCTCCCTAACGACCACACTGCTCAAAAACGACCGCCCGCCCGCACGTTTTCGCGCAGAGTGGTGGCAGTGGCCATAGCAACTGCAACCACGTTGCTCGAATTCGATTCGCGCCACCAGCGTTTTCGAGCGTTGTGGTTGTTCCCGGGCACCATCACGTCCACATTCTGCGCCCCAAACGCAAAAACCGCAGCAAATGGCACACATTTGTTACAAATGCCCGGCCCAACGCCCCCCAGCCCGCGGAGCGGCAGCGGACGCTAACGCCGGCACGCGCCTACGCCGGGCACACGCGAACGCCGGCGCAGGCAGAACGAACCGCCACCCCCTCCCCAGCAAACAGATCGCCCCGTGAAAACGCAGCGAGTTCAGACTGTCGCCGCCGCCCCCAGCCCCGCATACAGCGGGTAGCGCTCCGCCACAGCAGCAGCCCGCTCAGTCAACTCGGCCTGCCGGTCCTCAAAGCCGGAAGGCTGCAAGGCGGCCGCGATCACACGACCCACCTCGACGAAGTCCTCCACCTGCAGCCCGCGGGTCGCCAGCGCCGGCGTCCCGATCCGCAGCCCCGACGAGACCGCCGGCGGCCGCGGGTCGAATGGCACCGCGTTGCGGTTGACGGTGATCCCGACCGAGGCGAGTCGATCCTCGGCCTGCTTGCCGTCGAGCTCTGACTCGCGCAGGTCGCAGAGGACGAGATGGACGTCGGTGCCGCCGGTCAGCACGTTGACACCACCGCCGGCGCCGAGCAGCTCGCCCGCGACGGCGTGCGCGCCCGCCAGCGTCCGCTCCTGGCGCTCGCGGAAGGCCTCAGAAGCGGCGATCCGCAGCGCGACCGCCTTGCCGGCGATCATGTGCTCCAGCGGGCCGCCTTGCTGTCCGGGGAACACGGCCGAGTCGATCTTGCGCGCGAACTCCTCGGTGCAGAGAATCATGCCGCCGCGCGACCCGCCGATCGTCTTGTGGATCGTGGTCGTGACGACGTGGGCATGCGGGACCGGGCTGGGGTGCAGACCGGCGGCGACCAACCCGGCGAAATGCGCCATGTCGACCATCAGGTAGGCGCCGACGGAATCTGCGATCTCGCGGAAGCGCGCGAAATCCAGGAACCGCGGGTAAGCCGACCAGCCGGCGATGATCATCTTCGGCCGGCGTTCCTCCGCGACCCGCTGCACCTCGTCCATGTCGATCAGGCTGGTCTCGCGGTCGACCTGGTAGGCCGCGATGTCGTACAGACGGCCCGAGACGTTGATCTTCATCCCGTGCGTGAGGTGGCCGCCGTGCGCGAGCTCCATCCCCATCAGCGTGTCGCCGGGCTGCAGCAGCGCGTGGTACACGGCGGCATTGGCCTGGGCGCCCGCGTGTGGCTGGACGTTCGCGTGCTCGGCGCCGAACAGGGCCTTGGCGCGATCGATCGCGAGCTGCTCGGACACGTCGATGTACTCGCAGCCGCCGTAGTAGCGCTTGCCCGGGTAGCCCTCGGCGTACTTGTTGGTGAGAACCGAGCCGTGGCACTCGAGCACCGACACCGGGACGAAGTTCTCCGACGCGATCATCTCGAGCGTCCGCTGCTGGCGCTCGAGCTCGAGCGCGAGCACCTCCGCGATCTCCGGGTCCACCTCAGCGAGTGGGCGATTGAAGAAGTCGGGCGGGAGATCGACGCTCACGAATTCGCGACGATAGCAGTGGCGGTGGCGGTAATCTTCGCGAGCGATGGAGGGGCAGACGATCGGTTTGGGCACCGAAAAGGAGCGCAAGCGTGGCCTCCGGCCCGTCGCCCAGCGGTGGCCCTGGATCACCGGCGGACTGACACTGCAGGTAATCGGCGTCGCCGCCCCCGTCCTCTACGTCCTCAACAAGGCGCACAAGGAGAGCTTCGGCGGTCAGCTCACGCACGCCACGATCAGGCTCGCCTGGCACCAGGCCGTCCACTCAAAGGGCGGACTGGCGATGCTGATCGCGGGCGTGGTGGTGTTCGCGACCGGGTCGGTGCTGCTCGCGCGGCCGTTCGCCAAGAGCTGGCTGACGCTGCTGGTCGCCGTCCCGATCGCGGCCGTCGCGGGCCTGCTCATCCTCGGTGCCGCGGTGCTGATCGTCGCGGCAATCGTGGCGGCTGTGGGCGGCCTGGCCGATGGCGTCGGCGGCGGTGGCGGTGGTGGCGGCGGTGGCGGCTCGGGTTCGAGCGGGACGGACTGGTGGTTCTGGTCCTCGTCGTCGTCGAGCAGACGCCGCCGGCGCCCAGACGACGAAGACGGCGGCGGAGTCATGGACCACCTCCAGGCCGCCTCGGACAGTCGCGAGGACGGCTAGGAACCCCCGCCAGCCCGGGCCACGATCACAGCGAGATCGTCCCGCGCCCACGCGACCCGCAAATCGCAGAAGCCCGCGTCTCGCAGCCACGACAGCTGCTCGGGAACCGGGCTCGGCTTGTCGAACCCCGGGGTCAGCGGGATCTTCGCGTCGGCCGGATCGTCGGGAACGACGACATCCCCGAGCACGAACATCCCGCCGGGCTCGAGCGCCTCATATACGCGCGTGAACAGCCCGGCCTTCTCCGATCCCGAAAGGTGGTGCACGCACAGCGCGCTTGCCACCAGGTCAAACGGTCCCGCGGGGAGCGGGTCCTCCAGGCGCCCCACGCGCAGATCGACCCGGGCCGCGGGTAGCGCGGCGCGCGCGGCGTCGAGCATCCCCGCGGACTCATCGATGCCGATGAGCACAGCATCGGGGTGGCGCTCGAGCAGCCTCCGCGCGGTCTCCCCCGTTCCCGTCCCCAGCTCGAGGATCCGGCGCGCGCCCGTCCCGCCGGCAGCCACCACCTCGTCCTGGAATACCGGGTAGTCCGGGACCTCGACGGCCATCATCGACAGGTAGCTCGCGGGGTCGAAATGGAACTGCCCCCGCAGCGCGGTCGCGACCTGATCCTCGCCGACGGCCCCCTGTCGGACGATCGACCAGACGCCTGACTGCTCGTATTCGCGCAGATCGACGACCGTCGACGCGGTGCCCGGCAGCTCCCCGCCATCGATCACGAGATCCGCCGCCGTCCGGATCAGCTCGGGCACGTCTGCAAGCCGCCACGCATCGGGCCCCCCGGCGCGGTTGGCGCTCGACTGCAGCACCGGCCAGCACACGCCTTCAAGCTGCGGCACGCTCGGCACCCGAAGACCCAGCGTGAAAGGGTCTCCCCCGCACGCAAGCGGAAACCGCTGGGCGGGGTTCACCAAGAGCAGGCTGACCCCTCCTGGAAGCAACCGCCCGAGCGCCTCCCGAGTGCGTTGACCGAGCTCAGGCAGGGACTCGAGAGCCAGCTCCAGATCGAAGAACATGACCGCTGAGGGCTTGTCCAGTGGCCGGCGCTTGAGCTGGTAAAGCCGCTCGACCGCGACCCGGTTGCCGGGATCGCAGGCCAACCCGTAGACGGTGTCCGACGGGAACACCGCGATCCCGCCCGCGGCCATGCAACGCTCGAACGTCTCAGCCGATCCGCTCATCGCCCCGAGGGTGGGCGAGATCCGACAACCACTCGCTCGTGGCCGGCGAGATCGCGCATCCGCTCCACCGAGTCAAAGCCGGCTCCGCGCATCAGCGCCTCGACGGCGTCGCCTTGGCCCACTCCGATCTCGAGCGCCAGCGAAGAGAATCCCGAGCTCCGCGTGGTCAGGCGACGGATCTGGAGCAGTCCGTCGTTGCCGGCGAACAGCGCCTTCGTCGGCTCATAGCGCGAGATGTCCGCAGGCAGCGGCGGACCGTCGGTCGCGACGTACGGCAGGTTCGCGAGCACCGCGTCCGCAGGGACCCCGGCGAGCAGGTCTCCGAGCACGAAGCGCACCTCCAGGCCGAGCCGCACCGCGTTCTCGCGCGCCACCTCGAGCGCGCCGACGCTCACATCCGTGCCGCTCACGTCGAGGTCGCGCCGTTCGTCCTTCAGCGCCAGCGCGATCGCGCCGCTGCCGGTGCCGACGTCGACCACGCGCGCCCGGTGGGGCAGGCTCAGCCCCACCTCGACCAGCAGCTCGGTCTCCGGACGCGGGATCAGCACCCGCCGATCGACGTGCAGGCGCAGGTGCCGGAAATCCTTGTAGCCGAGGATGTATGCGACCGGCTCGTGGGCGGCGCGGCGCGACACAAGCACCTCGTAGCGCGACACCGACCCCGGGTCGAGCTCCTCGTCGGCCCGGATCACCAGTGCGGCCCGGTCGCACCGCAGCACCGAGGCGAGCAGGAGCTCAGCGTCGAGCCGTGCCGTCTGGGAGTCGGCCAGCCGCTGGGTGGCACGCTCGAGCGCCGAGCGGATCGTCGAGGTCATCGCCGGCGCGCTCAGGCCGGCGCCTTCTCTTCCAGCCGCCGGCGCTTCTCGTCGTCCTGGAGGCGCCGGGTCAGCTCGTCGAGCTCGCCCATCAGGATCTCGTCGAGGTTGTGGACGAGCAGGTTGATGCGGTGATCCTTGACGCGCTTGTCTGGGAAGTTGTAGGTGCGGATCTTCTCGGCGCGCTCGCCGGTCCCGACCTGCGCCTGCCGCGAGGCGGCGACCGCCGCCTGCTGCTCAGCCAGTGCGCGCTCGTACAAGCGCGCACGAAGCACCCGCATCGCGCGCTCGCGGTTCTGCAGCTGTGACTTCTCGTCCTGCATCGAGACGACGATCCCCGTGGGCTTGTGGGTGATGCGTACCGCGGAATCGGTGGTGTTGACCGACTGTCCCCCAGGGCCGGAGCTGCGGTAGACGTCGATCTGCAAATCCCCAGGATCGACCTCGATCTCGACCTCGTCGGCCTCGGGCAGGACCGCGACGGTCGCGGTCGAGGTGTGGATCCGGCCCTGTGACTCGGTCTCGGGCACGCGCTGGACGCGATGGGTGCCGCCCTCGAACTTGAACACCGAGTAGGCGCCGGCGGGTGGGCGGGCCTTAATCGAGAACGTGTAGGTGCCCTCGCCGATCGACAACGGCTCGACGCTGAAGCCGAGGCGCTCCGCGTAGCGGGTGAACATGCGGTAGAGGTCGCCGGCCCACAGCCCCGCCTCCTCGCCGCCGGCGCCGGGACGGATCTCGACGATCACGTTCTTGTCGTCGTTGGGGTCGCGCTCGACCATCGCCAGCCGGATCTCGTCTTCGAGCGCCTCGATCCGCTCGCGCGAGCTGTCGAGCAGCGCGCGTAGCTCGGGGTCGTCGCCGTCCTCGGCGAGCAGCTCGCGGGCGCCCTCGAAATCGTCCGCCGTGCGCCGGTACTCGGCCGCCAGGCGAGCCGCGGGCTCGAGCTCGCGGTACGCGCGCCCGGCCGCGGTGAAGCGCTCGCGGTCCGAGATCACGTCGGGGTCGGACAGCTCGCGCTCGAGCTCGGCGAAGCGATCCTCGATCTGGGAGACCAGCTCATCGATCATGACTATGCCGAGTCTAGACCGCGGCGGGGGTGCGATCTGGCGTTGGGAGTACCTCGAACTCGCTCGGGTCCAGCACCCGAACGGCCTCCTCGTACTCCCGCATGTAGCCAGGCCAGTTGGCGACGATCCGCCCGTTCTCGTTGCGATACCAGGAGTCGCACTGGAGCCACGCGGTCCCCGCGAAGCGCGCCTGCACGGCGCGATCGCTGGCCGCCTCGACCTCCGGCCGGACGTCGACCGCGGCCGCCCGCCGCGCCCGCACCAGCGACAGCGCCTGGCGGATGTAGGACGCCTGGGCCTCCTCATAGGTGATGATCGACCCGCCCGAGGTGTTGGTGTTGGGCCCGTACATCACGAACAGCGACGGGAACCCGGGGACGCACATCCCGAGGTGGGCATGCGCGCCACCCGCCCACACCTCGCGCAGCGTGCGCCCGCCGACGCCGGCGATCTCCATCGGGAACATGAACTCCGTCGTGTGGAAGCCGGTGCCGTAGATGATGCAGTCGACTTCGCGCCGCTCGCCGTCCTCGGTGACGATCGCGTCCGGCTCGAGCCGCGCCACCCGGTCGGTGACGAGCTCAACGCCCGGCCGCTCCAGCGCCGGCAGGAAGTCCGAGCTGAACAGCACCCGCTTGCAGCCGAACGTGTAGTCGGGCCACGCCTTGCGGCGCACCTCGGGGTTGCGCAGCTGCTTGCGCATGAACAGGGTCGATTTCAGCCAGCCGACCCGTCCCCACGTGCGGGGATGGCGGATCATCAGCGTCAGCGACTCGCCGTAGTAGTAGATGAACCGCCGCCGGAACGCCTGCACCCCCGGCACGTACTTCACGAGCGCCTTGAACCAGTTCGGGTAGGGGTTGGTCTTGCGCGGTAGGAACCAGTTGCCCGTGCGCTGGAAGACATACAGCCGCGATGCCTGCTCGGCAAGCTCGGGTACGAACTGCACCGCGCTCGCCCCCGTCCCGATCACCGCCACGCGCTTGCCGCGCGGGTCGTAGTCGTGGTTCCACTCCGCAGAGTGGAAGCTCACACCACGAAACTCGCCGTCGAATCGCGGGACCGCCGGGCGGTCGAGCTGCCCGGTCGCCACGATCACCGCATCGGCTTCCCAGGTGCGCCCGTCCTCGGAGGCCACCGTCCACCGGCGCGCCGCATCATCCCACGTGCAGGAGCTGACCTCGACGCCGGTGCTGACGAGTGGCTCGATCCCGTAGTCGCGCGCGACGCCCTGCAGGTAGGCGAGGATCTCGTCCTGCGGCGAGCACAGCCGCGACCAGTCGCGCCGCTGCGCGAACGAGAACGAGTACAGGTGGCTCGGCACGTCGCACGCGCAGCGTGGGTAGCTGTTGTAGTACCAGGTGCCGCCGATGCCGGACGCCCGCTCGAGAATCGTGATGTCGTGAAAGCCGTGCCGTCGCAGCTCGATCGCCGCTGCGATCCCGCCGAAGCCGGCGCCGACGATCACCACCTTCATCTCATGCCCCGTTCCACGTGGCAAGCCTAACGATGGCAGTACGGGCGGGTCACATTGACTTGCTGGGGCGTGGTTATCCAGCTGCCGTCCGCCAGCTGGGTCTGCTGCTCCGGCGTGATCTGCACGTTGAGCAGCGATGAGAGCAGGTCGGTGAAGCGGCCGACCGCAGAATGGGGCCCGCCCGCCCTACCCAGCGGAATCAGCACCTCATCCCGGCAGACGACCTCGCTGGCCGCGAGCACGGGCATCTCAGGCACCTGAGATAGGCACAGCCCGCCGGCGACGTCCGAGCCGCGTAGCGCCGTGCGCGCCGTGCGCAACCACGAGCTCTCAACCTTGGCCTCGTCGGCGCCGGTTCGGTTGCCTGCCACGTGGTTGCGGATCACGACGAGATTGACAGCATGATCCTGAGCCCCCGCGCCGCTGGCCACGAGCGCTCCCAGTCCGGGCTCGGCGTACACCGCCAGCGAGACGGGGTCCGGATTGCCGCTGGCGGGCGAGGGGTCACCGGTGGTCGCGAGCGGGCCGACGCAGTGGCGGAGCCCCTCCTGCTTCAGCCGGTAACCGACACCCTGACCCGAGCCTGCGACGCTGGTGCTGCTCTGGCTCCCGCCGCCGCAGCCCGCCACCGCGCCCGCACCGCATCCGAGCGCGACCACGAACGCCAGGGATCGCCTACGCGACGACTTCGACTCCCAGCATGTCGTCCGCCGACGCCTCGCCCGGAGTCTCCACCGCCAGCACCGCCTCGAGCGCGGCGATCGACACCGCCAGCTGGTCGAGGTCGGGTTCGCGGGTCGTCAGCAGCTGCAGCTGGAGGCCCGGATACATAATCACCTGGACCCAGCGGCGCCGGCGATTGCGGCCGGCCCACTTGATCACCTCAAACGAGAGGCCCGCGATCAGCGGCACGCCCAGGATCCGCGTCAGCAACAGGATCCACCAGGCCGGCAGCCCGATCGGCGCGAACACGAAGATCGCCATGATCATCACGATCAGCAGGAAGCTCGTCCCGCAGCGGGGGTGCAGCCGCGAATAGCGCTTGGCGCGCTCCGGCGTCAACTCATCGGACGCCTCGTAGCACGAGATCACCTTGTGCTCGGCGCCGTGGTACTCGAACACGCGCCGCAGGTCGGGGATTCGCGAGAGCAGCACCAAGTAGCCGAGGAAGATCGCCGTGCGCAGCACGCCCTCGACCAGCCAGAACAGCAGCGAGGACCCAAGCTGATCCTTGATCAGGCTGGTCAGACCGACCGGCACGACGAAGAACAGCCCGACCGCGAACGCGACCGCGACCACGATCGTGCCCACCCAGGTGCCGCCGGAGATCTCCTGCTCCTCGCCGGGCATCTGCGCATTGGCCGAGATGCCGAGCGCCTTCATGCCGATGCCGAGCGACTCGCCGAGCGCGACGACACCGCGGATCACAGGCAGGCGGTAGACGCGGCGGCGCTTGGCCCACGAACTGAACGGGAACGACCGGACCTCGATCTCGCCGAGCGGCGGAGCGCTTCCGTTGGAGGAGACCTTGTCCTCGTCGGGTGGCTTGCGGCACGCGACCGCCCAGGTCTTGACGCCGCGCATCATCACGCCCTCCAGAACGGCCTGACCGCCCAGCGGTGCATCGCGGCTCGCCGTCAGCGCCCCGCCTGGCTCCTCGGGTGGGCTCGCAAGGGGCTGGGAGCCTGTTCCCACGGGGCGTGTTCCCATGGGGCGAGTTCCCACGAAACGACCTCGGGTCAGGCGCCCGCGGATGTGCGCGCGGTCCGACGGCCCTTTGCCACGCGGCGCTGGAAGCGCTCCACGCGCCCGCCCGTGTCAACCAGCTTCTGCTTGCCGGTGTAGAACGGGTGGCAGTCCGAGCAGATCTCAACGTGGATCTCGGACTTGGTCGAGCGCGTCATGAAGTCGTTGCCGCACGTACAGCGGACGTGGGCGTCTACGTACTCAGGATGGATGCCGGTCTTCATTGCCTGACCTAGTCTAGCGGGCGTTCGGGGCCGCGCGGGGGTGCAGCCACCGGGGCGATCATCCTCACCCGGCGCTCCCAGAGCAGACCGCCGTCATCGCGTTGTTGGCCCGGTTGTAGTCGTCGGTCTGGTTGGCTGGGTCGACCGTCACCGTCGCGGCGCCGCTCGTGCACTTGGGCCCGACGAACGACTCCCGCATCGTGTCGCGCGGGGCCAGGTAGGAGACCGTGCGCGATTTCGGGCTCGCCGGCGGGTCCGTGAACTGCACCGCGAACGGGCCGGCGCCGGCGTCTCCGTCGTTGCCGATGACCGCCACATAGCGGTTGAGGCTCGGTTTGCCGGCGACGGCGCGGACCGCGATCGACTTGACCAGCAGGTCCGGCGCAGTCTGCACGCAGACCGGGCTGTAGCGGGTTGCCGTGCCGAGCAAGCGCGAGTGCGCTCCGAGCCACCTGAAATCGACGCGGAGTCGGTAGCTGGCAGGCGCCGCAAGGTCGACGACCGGCTTCTGGTAGACCCACTTGTCCCCCGGTCGCTGGCCGAGCGTCGGCGGATTGCTCGGCGCGATCCATCTACCCAGATCGCCGCCGCCCACGACGGTGTAGCTGCTGCCCGACCGGGACTTGCTGAGCAGCTCAAAACGAAGCCGCATCGCCTTCGTGCCGCTCAGCGGCCGCATTACGGCGGTGACCTCGATGCCGCGCCCGGCAGGCTCGGACGCGTGCTGGCATTGAAACGCGGTCAGGCTTACCCGCGGCGGCGTAGACCCCGCGGCGCCCGCGGCCAATGTGCCAATCACAACGACAACGACAACGCCTGCCAGCAACGATCGCCTCATGCCCCTTTTAACAATTGAAGCGGCCAGAAGTTGCCGGTTTCAGACGACTGTGTAAAGAGGCCCGTCGCCACCCTCGGGTGGCGTCAGCCGTCCGCCCTTGGCGGTGATCGCGCCGCATTGGACGCAGTTGGTGTAGTTGACGATCACGTCGACCGGGCCGTCCGCGGGTGCGTCGTCGGGGATCTCGTAGACCCCGGCCGGGCACATCCACCGCCACGTCTCGGCTATTTCCCGGGGAACGTGCTTCTGCACGCGGATGTGGTTCGGCGCGTCGTCGCGGGTCGCATTGCCCGAGATATAGACGCTCGAGAGCTTGTCGAAGATGTACTTGCCGTCGGGCTTCGGGTAGCGCTTCTTCGTGTTCCCCATGAACATCGGCTCAGCGTCGTCGCGGTGCCACTCCTGGCGGCCGGGCGGCAGCTTGCCCTTCGACATGATCGAAGGTCCTGCCAGCAGGCTCCCGAGCAGGAAGCCCTTCTGGAACGCCTGCCGGGTGTTGCGCACCTGGTAGAGCTCCTGGCCGATCGATGACTTCTCCACTGCGTCCTCGTAGCTTTCAAGCGACTCGCCCGTCTTCAGCGAGCGGTAGATCGCATCGGCGGCCAGCATCCCTGACCTGATGCAGTGGTGCACGCCCTTGAGCGCGGCTGTGTCGACCATCCCGCCGGCGTCGCCGACCAGCAGCGCGCCGGGCATCGAGAGCTTCGGCATCGACCAGTAGCCGCCGCCGGGGAGCGCCTTCGCACCCCACGCAACCCGCTCCCCGCCGTCGAGGATCCCCTTGACCAGCGGGTGCGTCTTGAACGCCTGCAGCAGGTCGTGGACTGATGTCGTCGCATCGCGGTAGTTGAGGTCGACGACGAAGCCGATCGAGACGAGATCCTCGCCCTTGTCGTTCTTCATCGGGTAGAGCCACGTTCCGCCGAGCTGCCCGTACTTCGAGGCCACCTTGAGCGGCCACGGCTGCACGAACGTGTGGATCACGCGATCGAGCGGCTTGGTGACCTTCCAGACCTCCTTGACGCCGAGCTCCCAGACCTGCGGCTCGCGCCCGTCGGCCAGCCCGAACTCCTTGATCGCCGCGCCCGTGAGGTGACCCCAGCAGCCCTCGCCGAGCACGGTCACGCGCGCCTTGATGTCGGTTCCCGGCTCGAAGTTGCCGAGCGGCTCGCCGTCCTTGCCGCGGCCCTTGTCGCCCGAGCGAACGCCGACCACCTTGCCGTCCTCGACGATCAGCTGCGTGGCGGAGGTCTCGGTGAGGACGTAGGCCCCGCCCTCCTCGGCCATCCGCTGCTGGTAGCGAGCCAGTGCGGAGACCGAGACGACCTCGTTGCCGTGGTTCTTGAAGTTCGGGACGAACGGGATCGGGACCCGGAGCTTCGTCTTCGGCCCGGTGAGCATGTACACGGATTCCTTCGTGACCTCGCCGAACGCGAACTTCTCCTTGCGCCAGTCCTCGCGGGTCATCTCGGGGAACAGCTCCTGCAGCGGCTGCGGGCGCATCACCGCGCCCGAGAGGTTGTGCCCGCCGCACGTCTTCGCCTTCTCGATTACGGCAACCGGCACCTCCCCGAGCTTCTCCATCAGCTCGGGGTCGTCGCCCAGCAGCTGCAGCAGCCGGTTCGCGCAGGCGAGGCCGGCAGTACCGCCGCCGACGATCGCCACGCCCACCTCGATCAACTCGTCCTCGGGATCGAGGCCGCGCTTGACGAACTCCTTGAGAGGGTCGACGGGCGGGGGGAACTCGCTGGGAGCGGGGAGGTGACCGTTCATCGAGGACATCTCGTACTACGACCCTTTCTTCGCTTTGACGGCGTCGGTCAGCTTGGGCAGGATCTTGTTCAGGTCGCCGACGATCCCGAGATCCGAGAACTCGAAGATCGGCGCGTTCCCGTCCTTGTTGATCGCGACGATGTTCTCCGAGGACTGCATCCCGACCTTGTGCTGGATCGCGCCCGAGATCCCGGCCGCGAGGTACAGCTTCGGCGCGACCGTCTTGCCGGTCTGGCCGATCTGCGCCGCGTACGGGTACCAGCCGGCGTCGACCACCGCGCGCGTCGCCGCCACGGCGGTGTTGCTGCCGAACGCCTTGGCGAGGTCCTCGCACAGCTGGAAGCCCTCGGCCTTGCCCAGGCCGCGGCCGCCGGCGATGAGGATGTTCGCGCCTTCGATGTCGACGTCGGCGCCGCGCTGCTCGCCGCGCTGGACCATGCTCGCCTGGGTCGACCACGGCGAGAACTCGATATCGACGTCGACGACCTCAGCGGACGCACCGTCGCTCGAGACGACCTCGAACGCGTTGATCCGCCCGATGATGATCCCGAGATCACCCTTGTAGCGGGAGACCGAGAGCTTGGAGTCCTGCAGGATCGGGCGCTCGGCGACGAGCTTGCCGTCCTCGGCACGAACCGTCACGACCTCCATCGTCACGCCGGCGTTCTTGCGCGCCGCCAGGCCGGCGCCGATCTCGAAACCGAGCAGGCCGCCGCCGAACAGCGCGTAGTTGTGGCCGTGATCGTCGATCACCTTTGCCATCACGTCGACGACCGGCTGCGCGAGGCCTTCGGGACCCTTGGCCCGGAACACCTTGCGAGCGCCGTAGGCGCCGAGCGTCTGGCACAGCTCGTCGCTGAGGTCATCGCCACCGACGACGACCGCGTCGCAGGCGCCGCCGATCTCCGCGGCACGTGCCGCACCCTCGGCGACCGCGCCGAGTGAGTTCTTGTTGAACGCGCCCTCGTAGTGCAGGACGTAGGTCAGAACATCGGCCATTAGTGGTCTCCTTCGTGCGTGCGGTCGGACCGAGAGTGCTCACTGGTGGATGCCTGACAAGGACGCAGTGAGCGATGCGTGCCTCTGGCACGTGAGCGAGCGAGGACGCCGTCAGGCGTCACCAGGGGGCGCTCGAATCCGAGCGCATGTGCGAAGGCGACCACTAGATCAGCTTCCTTTCGTCGAGCCAAGCGACGATCTTCTCGACGGTCTCGTTCGTGTCCTCGTCCTCGATGATCTGGCCGGCGGCCTTCGCTGGCGGATCGTGGAAGTCCCCGCACTGCACGCGCGAGCCGTCCTCGCCGACGAGCGAGGTGTCGATGCCGACGTCTGCGACGCCGGCGGTCTCGAGCGGCTTCTTCTTGGCGCCCATGATCGCCTTCAGCGACGGGTAGCGCGGCTCGTTGATCGCGTCGCCGACGGAGATCACGGCCGGGAGGCCCACTTGGACCGTGTCGTACCCGTACTCGGCCTGGCGCTCGCAACGCAGTGACCCTTCTGAGGTATCCATCTTGATCACCTGGGTCAGCGACGGCATCTTCAGGTGGTCGGCTACGACCGCGCCGATCGTGTAGCACTCGCCGTCGTCGGACTGCTGGCCGAGCAGCACCAGGTCGGGCGACTCCTTCTCGAGCGCCTTCGACAGCGCGTAGCCGGTCGCGGCGACGTCGGAGCCGGCGAGCGCGTCGTCGACCAGGTGCACGGAGCGGTCGGCGCCGAGCGAGACGGCCTTGTGGAGCGCGCGCACTGCCGATTCGGGGCCCATCGTGACCGCGACGATCTCGTCGACGGCGACGGTGCCGCCCTCGCGGATCTGCATCGCCGCTTCAATGGCGTGCGTGTCGTAGGGGTTCAGGTTCTTCTCACCTGACCGGTCCATGCGCCCCGTCGATGGATTGATCCGCTTTTCGACGGCGGCGTCCGGGACCTCTTTGACCAGGACGCAAATCTTCAAGTTGGGTGGCCTCCTATTGAATGAACGGCAAGAAATATTACCCGGTTGACTGACGAGTCAATCGGTTAGCGGGACCCGCCTATCCGGGGCTGCCGCTACGCGGCACCGGGGATTAGGGTCCCGCCCACCCGTGCGGCCCCGTCCGGACCTCGAGTTTCTCCGAGAACGCTTCCGCAGCGCCGCCCCCGTCCATGCCCATTCCGCCGGCCATCCATGGCCGGCGGGATTCGGGTCCCGCCCACGCGGGACTTCATACAGACAGCCTCCGTCCCGCAGAAGCACGAGGGGGAGACGAACCCCGATTCCGTTACATCTCACCGCCGCGGATCGGCAACGCGTCACGAAATCGGTGCTATAGCGCACATTTCGTTACACGTTGCCCTGCCAAGCGGGCGCTCTGTAACGAAATCGGGGCTGCCAGGCGCCCCACCCCCCTTCGAAGCCCAAGACCGGGCAGAACACACTCCCAAGGCCCGCCCGCAGGGGCGGAGGCGCCAGCCGACAGCAGTATTCGGGCTGACGAGTGCCGCCGGGTCCATCGGAGCTGTCCGGACGGGCCCGCCCGGCCTCGTGGCTGGGCCCGCTCGGCATCCAGCCTCGCTTGTTTGGGGTCCCGCCCACCCCGCCACGAGTCGGCCGGCTGGACGCCGCGCGCAGCGCGGCCCAAAAGAACTAAGCGCGAACCGCGCCGCGAATGAAGTCGATCGCCTGCTGCGTCGACGCACCCGGCGTGAACACCTCGGCGACGCCCAGCTTCTTCAGCTCCTCGACGTCGTCGGAGGGGATCGTGCCCCCGACGGTGATGACGACATCGTCGACGCCCTGCTCGCGCAGCAGCTCGAGGATCCGGGGGACGAGCGTCATGTGCGCGCCGGACAGGATCGAGAGCCCGACCGCGTCTGCGTCCTCCTGGATCACCGTCTCGACGATCTGCTCGGGCGTCTGGTGAAGGCCCGTGTAGATGACTTCCATGCCGGCGTCGCGCAGCGCGCGGGCGATGATCTTGGCGCCGCGATCGTGCCCGTCGAGTCCGGGCTTGGCGACGACGACGCGGATCTTCTTCTCGGTTGAGGTGCTCATCGGGGCGGCGATTCTAGAACGCCGGCGTCTCCGAGTAGGTCCCGAACACCCGCTGCAGGGCCTGGACCATCTCCCCCTCGGTCACGTCCGCGCGGGCGGCGTCGACCAGCAGCGGCATCAGGTTCTCCTCCGGGTCGCGCGCAGCGTGCTCGAGTGACTCGAGCGCGCGCTCCGCCGCGGCGGAGTCGCGACGGGCGCGCACGGCCTGCACGGCCTTGACTTGGTGCGCCTCGAACGCGGGGTCGATCTTGAGCGTCGGGATCTCCGCCTCGTTGCCCTCGGTGTAGGCGTTCACCCCGACAACCTTGCGGACGCCCGCCTCGACCTCCCGCTGGTAGCGGAATGCCGCGTCGGCGATCTCGCGCTGCGGGAAGCCGCGCTCGACGGCCTCGACCATCCCGCCGAGCTCGTCGATCTTGCGGAAGTACTCGTACGCCTGCTGCTCCATCCGGTCGGTGAGCGCCTCGATGAAATACGAGCCGCCGAGCGGGTCGATCGTGTTCGCCGCACCGGTTTCCTCGGCGATGATCTGCTGGGTTCTCAGCGCGACGCGGACCGCCTCCTCGGTCGGCAGCGCGAGCGCCTCGTCGAAGCTGTTGGTATGCAGCGACTGCGTGCCGCCGAGCACGCCGGCCAGCGCCTCGATCGCCGTCCGCACGACGTTGTTCAAAGGCTGCTGGGCGGTCAGCGAGACGCCCGCGGTCTGGGTGTGGAAGCGCATCAGCAGCGAGCGCTCGTCGCGCGCGCCGAACGTCTCGCGCAGCTCGCGCGCCCAGATCCGCCGCGCCGCGCGGTACTTGGCGATCTCCTCGAAGAAGTCGATGTGCGCGTTGAAGAAGAAGCTCAGCCGCGGCGCGAACGCATCCACGTCGAGGCCACGCGCGACCGCGTGCTCGACGTAGGTGAGGCCGTCCTTGAGCGTGAACGCCAGTTCCTGCGCGGCCGTCGAGCCTGCCTCGCGGATGTGGTAGCCGCTGATCGAGATCGGGTGCCAGCGCGGCATGTGCCCCGCACACCACTCGATCATGTCGGTCACCAGCCGCATTGCGGGATCGACCGGGAAGCACCATTCCTTCTGGGCGATGTACTCCTTGAGGATGTCGGTCTGGATCGTGCCGGACAGCTGCTCGGGGCCGATCCCGCGCCGTTCGGCCGCCACCACATAGAACGCGAGCATGATCGGCGCCGGCGCGTTGATCGTCATCGACACGCTGACCTCGTCGAGCGGGATCCCGTCGAACAGCAGCGCCATGTCGCCCAGAGTGTCGACCGCCACGCCCTCGCGGCCGACCTCGCCGAGCGAGCGCGGATGGTCGGAGTCGTGGCCCATCAGCGAGGGCATGTCGAAAGCCGTCGAGAGCCCTGTCTGCCCGTGGTCGAGCAGGTAGCGGAAGCGGCGGTTGGTCTCCTCGGCCGTGCCGAAGCCCGCGAACTGGCGCATCGTCCACAGCCGGCCGCGGTACATCGAGCCGTAAACACCACGGGTGTACGGGTACTCGCCCGGCAGCCCAATCGCCTCCTCCGGCTCGGCGGGGAGGTCGCCGGCGGTATAGAGCGGCTTGATCGGCTCGCCGGAGATCGTCGAGAACGGGGCGTCGCGCTCGGGCGAGCGCGAGAACGTCTCGCGCTCCCAGCGCTCGACGTCGGTCATGGGCGGCGTTGTGGCCATGCCCAAAGTCTACGTCGATGCTTGTCGGTCCCGATGTGCGCCGCTACGCTCTCGAAGGAGGGATGGGACGCCCGCGCCTGTTTGTTCTGTTGCTGTTCGCCTGCTGGCTGACGACGTCCCCTGCATGGGCGAAGCACCCCTCCAAGCAGACGGCCGCCTCGGCGATCACCACCCCCGGCAACGGCGCCGAGCTGTTCTACGACGGCGACAGCGGCAGTGGCAGCGCGACGGTCGCGGGCACGGTCTCTGGCAGCGGCTGGGGGTCCAGCGCCGATCTTCGCTGCTACTGGAACAACAACGCCAACTCGGTCAGGGTCGCCACGAAGATCCCGCTGAACGGCACCAGCTTCGCGGCCAACGTGTCGCTGTTCCAGGCGGCCGGCCGCGTCTGCCGGCTGGCGCTCGTGCCCGCCGGCCAGACGCCTACCGGCTCTGATGTCGCGTCGTTCACAGGCCCGGCCGTCAGCATCAGCGATCGCTTCTCGCATTCACAGAACGGCAGCCTGTACGGCTACGACGTCCTCTCGGGGACGCTCGGTTTCTCGTTCGAGCTGGGATCCGCCGGCGAGTGCCCGATCACGGCTTCCTTCACCACGGACCCGGCTTCGCTCGGAAGCTTCACGCTGTTCAACGGCAACGCGTGCCTGCCGGCCGACAACGGCTCCGGGACGCGCTCGAGCATCCAGGTCGACGGGCTGAATGCGTATGCGCCCGGCGCCATCTCGAGCCTCAGCATGACCGCCGGCTTCCTGCCGCTGGGCTATTCCGCGACGTTCAGCGCCAGGCACGACACGGTCACGATCCGCGAGGCGGACACGCTGATGATCTGCAACGCGCCCGGCGGCTATCCGCCTGGCTCGAGCACCTGCCCCGGCCTTCATAGCGCCGGCGTCCAGCTCCAGCAGACGACGACGCTGATCGCGAGCGGCCGGGTGGTGCGGATCGCACAGCGATTCGCGAGCATCGACGGACGCTCGCACTCGATCGACCTGCAGTTCGTGCAGAAGGTGCAGGCATCCTCCGGCGACGAGCCTCCTGGCTTCGCCTTCCCGCGCCAGGGCTCGTTCGCGGTACATGCGGCGCCCGACTCGGTCACCGCGTTCCCCGGCGGCTCGAGCTCGATCTTCGTGGTGGGCAATCCGGTTCAGTCGCCGTCGATCTCGAACCCGGTCGGCGCGATCACCTACAACCGCCCACCCACGAGCGCGACGTTCACAAGCGGGCCGAACGCTCAGCAGGCGACGTTCGTGATGCATTACGCGGGGACGATTTCCGCGCGCAGCACGCCCGTCTATCAGTGGGCGTTCTCGCAGTCGACGAGCTTGCTCGGGATCTCAGCGCTCGAGCAGGGTGAGCGCGATCGCTTCTCGCGACCCTCGCTCGCGATCACCCAGCCGCGCAGGGGCGCAGTGCTGCACGATCCGGTGGTGCCGGTCACCGGGCGGGTCATCGACAGCGTCGGCGTCAAGTCCCTGACCGTCAACGGGCGCCTTGTCGGGGTGCGGGCGGGCGGCCAGTTCACCACGGCCGTGCGGCTGCAGCCCGGCCGCAACCAGATCAGCGTGATCGCCATCAACGAGGCGGGAAACAAGCGAGGAGCGCTCGTCAACGTGACCTACAAACCGGCGGCGTGCGTGGTTCCACGGCTGCGCGGAAGATCGCTCGCGGATGCACGAAGGGCACTCGCAAAGGCTCACTGCGCCCTCGGAAGGGTGAGCCGGGCGCGCTCGCGCGCCGTCGGGGCGGGACGCGTCGTGTCGAGCGATCCGGCGGCCGGGACCAGGCATCCCGCCGGCACGAAGGTAGCGCTCGTGGTCAGCCGCGGCCGATAGCGGGCCAGCCGTGAGACGAGCGGGCGCGCCGGCGCCGGCCTCGCCTCGGCGGGCTCGGCAGCCGGCGCCGCGCCTTCCGGAGCCTCCCGGCCAGCGCCGCCGTGCCGGCGGCCCCCGCAACCGCCGCGCCGCTCAGCGCGATCGCGGTCTTCAGCCGCCGGCCGAGGCGCTCGAAGCGCAGGATCTGCCAGCCGTTTTTGCGGGCGACGCGTGCCAGCTCGGCGTCGGGATTGACGGCGACCGGATGTCCGACGAGCTGCAGCATCGGCAGGTCGGACTCCGAGTCCGAATAGGCGTAGGAGGCGTCGAGGTCGATGCCCTCGCGCTCCGCCAGCGCCTCGATCGCGCGCGCTTTGCCGGTGCGGTACACGAAGACGCCCGTCGGCTCGCCGGTGTAGACGCCCTCCTTGATCTCCGAGAACTGTGAGCCGATCCCGCCGTCGAGCGCGAGCACGGTGGCGAGCATCTCCGCGAGCTCGTTGGAGGCGGCGGTGACGATGTAAACGGTGCGGCCGGCGTCCTGATGCTCGTGCGCGAGCGCCAGCATGCGCGGATAGATCCGCGGCAGAACCCCAGCGAGGACGTCGGCCCCGAGCCGCGTCAGGTCCTTGACCCGAGTTCCGGCGAGCGAGGCCGAGATCCGATCGCGCAGCTCACTGGTGTCTTCGTCAGTCGCCCCGCGCAGGCGGAAGCGCAGGTTCGCCCAGCCATCTGCGAGCAGCTGGCGGCGACCCATCAGACCCGCCTTGTACGCGGCGCGACCGAACTGGAAGGCCGAGGAGCCTTCCATCAGCGTTCGGTCGAGGTCGAAGAACGCAGCGGCCTGGCCGGCCTGGCCTTCGGCCAGGCTTAAGAGTTCGCCTGGCGGCGAACTCTCGGCCCGGGTGGGCTCGTCGGCGGAGGAGTCCGGAGAGCTCAGCCTCCGTTCACCTCCACGATCACCGCGTCGCCCTGTCCGCCGCCAGAGCAGATCGCCGCGCATCCGAGACCGCCCCCGCGGCGGCGCAGCTCGTAGACGAGCGTGCCGAGGATGCGGGCCCCTGACGCGCCGATCGGATGGCCGAGCGCGACCGCGCCGCCGTTGACGTTGACGCGGTTCTCGTCGATCCCGAGCACCCGGATCGAGTTGAGCGTGACCGATGCGAACGCCTCGTTGATCTCCCAGAGGTCGATGTCGTCGGCTTTCAGCCCGGCCTTCTCGAGCGCCTTGGCCGCGGCCTTGGCGGGCGTGCGCGCGAGGTAGGCGAAGTCGTCGGCGACCGCGGCCTGAGCGACGATCGTCGCCAGCGCGCGCTTGCCGTTGCGCTTGGCCCACTCGTCGCTGGCGAGGACGAGCGCGCCGGCGCCGTCGTTGACGCCCGGCGAATTGCCGGCCGTGTGCGAGCCGTCCTTGACGAACGCGGGCGCCAGCTTGGAGAGGGCTTCGAGGGTCGTGTCGCGCCTCGGAGCCTCGTCGATCTCGACCACGGTGTCGCCCTTCTTGGAGCTGATCGTGACCGGCACGATCTCCTCGGGCAACCGGCCCTCGTCTGTCGCCTTGATCGCGAGCTCGTGCGAGCGCAGTGCCCAGCGATCCATGTCGGGGCGCGTGAGCTCGAGCTCGGTTGCGACCTCGCTGGCCTCTTGGAGCATGTGCTTGCCGGAGAACGGATTCGTGAGCCCGTCGTTGATCATCGCGTCGATCGCCTTCGCATCGCCCATGCGGAAACCGAAGCGGGCCTGCTTGAGCAGGTACGGAGCGTTCGACATCGACTCCATTCCGCCGCCCACTCCGACCTCGAGGTCGCCGGCGCGGATCGCGGTGTCGAGAATGCCGGCTGCCCGGATGCCCGACGCGCACACCTTGTTGATCGTCTCCGAGGATGTGTCCTTCGGGATTCCGCCCTTGATCTGTGCCTGTCGCGAGGGGATCTGTCCCTGCCCCGCCTGGAGCACCTGACCCATTACGACGTGCTGGACGTCCTCGGGCGCGACCTCGGCGCGCTCCAGCGCGGCCTTGATCGCGGTGCCGCCAAGCTCGGTCGCATCGGCGCTTGCTAGCCCGCCGCCGAGCTTGCCGATCGGCGTACGTGCGGCGGAAAGGATCACGGTTTTGGACATCTAGCGAGTTCTCCGGGGTGAGGGTTCGGTGTGGAGGGCAATGCTAGTAGGGTCGCTGAGCGTGAACGTCGAGTCGACCACCGACAGCCCGCTCGACGCGGGCGCCGACACGATCGTCGTCGGCGTGTTCGAGGGCGAGGGCGTGCCTCACGATGTCCCGGGCGGCGCGCTCGGCGCGCTGCTCGAGGCCGGGGAGGCGCGGACTTCGTGGCTACAGCTCGCGGTGACCCACGCGGAAAGGCGCCGCTTCGTGCTGATCGGACTCGGTGCGCGGGCCGACTTCGACGGAGAACGGGCGCGGCTGGCCGCAGCGGCGGCGCACGCCCGGGCCCGCGAACTGGGTGCTCAGCGCCTCTGCTGGGAGGTCCCGCACCACGTCGACGAGCTCGTGGTCGCCGGGTTGGTGCACGGGACGCTGCTCGGCGCCTACCGCTTCGATCGCTACAAGTCCTCGCCCGCGGCCGAGGACCCGCCGCGGGCCGTCTCCGAGCTGATCGTCAGCGCCCACCACGACATTTCAGATGTGGTCCGGCGCGCCGCGATCGTAACCCGGGCGCAGAACCGTGCCCGTGACCTCGCCAACACGCCCGGCAACGACATGACGCCGGCGACCCTGGCTTCGTACGCGGAGGGTCTGGACGGCGTGAGCGTCACCTCGATGGCAGGCGCGCAGATCCGTGCCGCCGGGATGGGCGCGTTCGCCGCGGTCGCACAGGGCTCGCGGCAGGACCCGCGGCTGATCCGGCTCGAGTACCGCGGCGCTCCTGATGGTGGGCCGTTGCTCGGCTTGGTCGGGAAGGCGGTCACGTTTGACTCCGGCGGGCTGTCGATCAAGCCCGCCGGGAGCATGGCCGAGATGAAGTTCGACATGTCCGGCGGCGCGGCCGTGATCGAGGCGGTCGCGGCGCTTGCCGAGCTGCGGGCGCCCGTGAACGTGCTCGGCGTGGTCGGCGCAACCGAGAACATGCCCGACGGCGACGCGGTCAAGCCCGGCGACATCGTGCGAGCGCTCGACGGAACCACGATCGAGATCAACAACACCGACGCCGAGGGCCGGCTCGTGCTGGCCGACTGCATCTCCTATGCCCGCCGCGAGGGTTGTGAGCGCCTGATCGACATCTGCACGCTGACCGGCGGGATCGTCGTCGCGCTGGGGTCGTGGCGCGCCGGCCTGATGGCCAACAACGACGCGTGGGCGCAGATGGTGTGCTCATGCGCGGAGCGAACCGGAGAGCCGGTCTGGCGGATGCCGCTGGGACGCGAGTACGCCGACATGGTCAAGGGCCGCTACGCCGACATCACCAACCTGACCGAGCGCCGCGAGGCCTCCTCGATCACGGGCGCCGAGTTCCTGCACCACTTCGTCGGCGAGGTCCCGTGGGCCCACCTCGACATCGCCGGCACCGCCTACGACGTCCCGCGCTCCTATCTGGGTAAGAGCGCCACCGGCTTCGGGGTGCGGCTGCTCGTGGAGACCGCCTCCGCGCTCGCGGCCTAGGCTGGGCGAGAAACGCAGATATTTCGTACGTTTCTCGGCCACCCTCTGCGTTAGAGACGGATCACGCGCAGGAACTGGCGCATCAGCCCGATCTTGCCGCTGACTCGTACGCGGCGTTGCGCCACCATTGTCCACGCCGCGCGCCCGCGGGCGTTGATCGGGCTGGGCACGCCGCCGAGCAGCGGCGCGACCATCAGGCCCACCAAATCTGGGAGCGCCCCCTCGATCCGCAGGTCCGGAGCCTCCCCGGGCCCGTCCTCGACGAGCACGCGGTCGTTGCCGAACACGATCCGCACGGGCGGATACTGCTCGAGCATCGCCAGCTCGATCTCGGCCGCAAGCGCATTCGCGAGCGCCGGACGACGCCGAGCCCCGCGCTCGACGATCGCCAGGATTGCCGGCGACAGACCCCCGGGCGCGTGGTGTCCGAGCACCACGCGTGGCGCGTGGGCGCCGTGCCGGCGCGCCGCAGCGGGCCGCCCACGACCCGTTTCGACGAGGTCGAGCTCGTCGGTGGCCGGAGCGCCGTCGGGCGCGTCGTGGGGATCGGGCGAGGCCTTCGGCATGGCTCTGATCCTAGGAACCCCGCACGAGGCTGTTTCAATCCCGGCATGAACTTCGATCTCGACGACCACCACCGCCTGCTCCGCAGCACCGTTCGCGAGTTTGCCGAGCAGGAGATCGCGCCCGTCGCCGAGCACCTCGATCGCACCAAGTCGTTTCCCTACGACATCGTGAAGCGGCTCGGCGAGCTCGACCTGATGGGTATCCCTTTCCCCGAGGAGTACGGCGGCGCCGGCGGCGACTCCCTGGCGTACGCGATCGCGGTGGAGGAGCTCACGCGCGTCGACTCCTCGGTCGCGATCACGCTCTGCGCCCACACGTCCCTCGGCACGCAACCGATCTACCTGTTCGGCTCCGAGGAGCAGAAGCGCGAGTGGCTGCCGCGGCTGTGCAGCGGCGAGCTGCTGGGCGCCTTCGGCCTCACCGAGCCCGAGGCCGGCTCGGACGCGGGCAACACCCAGACGCGCGCGAAGCTCGAGGATGACCACTGGGTGATCAATGGCTCAAAGCAGTTCATCACCAACGCAGGCACCGAGATCTCGGGCGTCGTCGTGATCACCGCCGTGACGGGTGACTCCGCTCTACCCGTCCACCGCCCCCCGGGCCGATCGCGAGATTTCGAACATCCTGGTGGAGAACGGGACGCCCGGCTACGAGCAGGGCGAGCCCTACCGGAAGATGGGCTGGAATGCCTCGGATACCCGGCCGCTGACGTTCACCGACTGCGTCGTGCCCGCGGAGAACCTCGTCGGGCCCCGCGGCGCGGGGCTGCGCCAGTTCTTCCACGTGCTCGACATCGGCCGGATCGGTGTTGCCGCGATGGGCGTCGGTCTCGCGCAGGGCGCGCTCGACCAGGCGCTCGCCTACGCCAAAGAGCGCCGTGCGTTCGGACAGTCGATCTCCAAGTTCCAGACGATCCAGGCCAAGCTCGCGAACCTCTCGACCGAGATCGACGCGACGCGGCTGCTGGTCCACAAGGCCGCCTACATGAAGGACAACGGGCAGAACTTCACGCTGACCGCCGCTCAGGCGAAGCTCAAGAGCGGCAGGCTCGCCGTCCACGCCGCCGATGAGGCGGTGCAGATCCACGGCGGTTACGGCTACATCGAGGAGTATCCGGTGTGCCGCTTCTACCGCGACGCGAAGATCCTCACAATCGGCGAGGGCACCGATGAGGTGCAGGAAATGGTGATCGCGAGGGCCCTGGGAGTCTGATGCGTCGCGCGCTGACCGGGTTGGTCGTGTTTGCCGGAGCGCTGGCCGCCGCGGCGTTGCCCGCCGGCGCGCTGCCGACCGCCGCGCTCGCCTCCGCCCCGGTTGCGGCGCCGTCCCCCGCGTCCGCCCGCCTTCAGGGCTCCTTCATCATGAACGGCCGGATCACGGTGGCCGTCGACGTGCGCGGCGAGCACGTCGGGCAGAAGGTCCGCCGCCGCTGGTCTTTCGCGCCGCAGTGCGCGACCGGTCAGTGCGCCAGTGTTCAGCTGACCCGCCAGCGCGGCGGCGGCGTCGATCGCCTGACCTTGCAGCGACGGCGGCCGGGGTACTACACCGGCTCCGGCAGCTTCTATGCGGCGCTGCGCTGCGGACGGCGCACGTTGCGAAAGGGCGAGCTCGTCCCGTTCACGATCAGCGTCCAGATCACAGCGGCGAATGCCGCGGGGCTCGCAAGCCGGGTGACGGCCACCTACAAGAACCCGAAGCGGATCAACCTCACGCGCTGCGTGACCCCGCTGATCCACGACGCGGCGCGGTATCAAGGTCAGCTGCTGAAGACCTGAAGCGAGCGCAGGACGTGATCGAGCATCGCGAGCTGCCGGCGGCGGACCTCGCGTCCGCCTGAGATCACCACGTACAGGCACAACGGGCGGCCGGCGCTCGTGAAGAAGTGCTGCGTCCCGACCTGGCCGGCGCGAGGATGCGCGAGCCTGCGCGCCGAGAAGCTGGTCGGATCGAGCGGCAGCGGGAGTTTCCGCGGCCCGAACAGGCCGCGCCCGGGCTCGAGTCCCTCGCCGGGGAGATACTCGGTCAGCGCGACGAACGACGCGATCGCGGGCATCTGACCGGTGCTCTGATCGCCGAACTCCCCGTCACCCAGCGCGATCTGGAAATCGCCCGCGTGCAGCGTTGCGGCCCCGCCGGCGCGCGCGAACGCCCGCCCGCTCCACCCCGCCGGCAGCTCGATCCGCAGGCCGTGCGCCTCGAGCTTCACGCGATCGCCCACGCGAGCGCAGCCGCGAGGATCACGACGAGCCCCGCGTTCGCCAGCAATCCAACCGGACCTCGCCAGCGCTGCAGGGTGGTGTGCAGCGCGACCAGCTGGCGCGGGGTCTGGACGCGGGCCGCCAGCAGTGGCTGCAATCCCCGCAGCGCGCCGTAGCAACCGACGATCACGGCTCCGCGGCCCGGGGCCGCGGACAGGAACGCCGCGAACAGAGCGACGTAGGTGGCGGCGCTCGAGACGACGGTCGTCAGCCCGGCACCGAGTTGGGCTCCGTAGCCGAGGCCGTAGACCCAACCCCGGTACTCGTCGAGCCACAGCTCGTTGACCTGCCGGCGCGGGCCCGGCACGCGCCGCGGGCCGAGATCGAGGGCCAGCGCGATCGCGACCGCAACGGCGAGCACGACAAGCCGGGTGTGAGCGCCGAGCGAGCCGGACAGCACGAAGCCGCCGGCCGCTCCCGCAAGCCCGCCGGCAAGCGCGCCCGCCGCGGTCGCGCCGAGCAGGAAGGCGGTGACCGTGATCGACCAGTGCGCGTGGCGGCCCCGCTCGCCGAGCGGGGTGATGCTCGCGAGCATCGACTCGCCTCAGGGCGACCAGGCGGCGGTGACCGCGCCGAGCACCGCCGCCGCGCAGCCCAGGAGCACGAGCGCGCTCACGGCCGAGCCTCGGTGTCCGGATACAGACTCGGATCCTCGGGCCCGATGCCGGCCGCCGCGAACACCTCGTCGATCCGCTCGGCGCGGCGTCCGCCGCCGCGCGGCGACTGCGCCTCGCGCTCGTCCTCGATCGCGTCGGTGACGAGCGAGGCGAGCGCCTTCCACGTGCTGGCCATCCCCTCGCCCTTGATCTCGCCGTCGACGAGCACGAAGTACGGAGACCCGGAAACCGCGTAGTCCTCCCAGGCGGGTGAGGACATCACGACGGGCACGCCCGCCGGCGCCAGCGACCGGAGTTTCGCCGGCTGCTCGCGATCGCTGCCGTGCGTCACGATCACGGTCTGCACCCCGGGCGGCAAGCGCCGCTCGCCGAGCTCCTCCAGAATGTCGCGCACGTCCCGCAGCCGCTTGTCAGGAACGCGAGCAGCGTCGGCGACCGGCCCGCGCCGTCGAACGCGAGCGTGACCGCGTCGCCGCCGGGCGTCGTCCCCGCAAGGATCGGGGCCGTGGTGTCGGCGCGATCGGGAGTCGAAGGCGGTTGCGTGGGGCTCTGTCCGAGCCGCCTGAGGATCTCGGCGTGGCTGCGCAAGAGCCCGGCGACGAGCACCACGAGAATCACGAGCAGCACCGTCTCCACCGAAACGACCGCGACCATCAGGCGCCACCCCCACCGGGCAGCTGCACCGCCAGGTCCTCCAGGCAAGCGGCCTCGTGCGAGCAGGTGTTGTCGTCGACCATCTCGGTGCGGTTACAGCCCCAGCCCTGGATCGAGGCGGGGTGCTGGCAGATCACGAGCCTGCACACGACCTCGGTCGTGCCGCTGATCTGGGTGTTGCACTGGCCGTAGCGGAACTGGTTGCAGTCGACCCGCCGCTGGCGGCAGTCGCCGTTCGCGCACTGGCAGCCGCCGGGGAACACTCTGCCGGGAACGCGGTTGCAGTCGAGGTAGTAGCGCACGCCCTCCTGGTGGCACAGCCCCGAGCCCGTGTAGGACGTGCATTTCCACCACCCGGCGACGTACGTGTGCTCAGGACAGCGGTTGTTGCCGTCCTGGATCTGGCAGCAGAACTCCGTGTAGCCGTCGTTGCACAGGTCGTTCGGCCCGCAGTTGTTCGGCCCGATCACCGCCCACGCCGTCCCGGGCCGCAGCAGGTAGCGCAGCGGCGCGACCGCGAACGCGGATCCGGCGACCGCCGCGTGCGCGAGCGCGCTCCGCCGCGAGGTCCGCCGCTGCAGCCGCGCGCCGATCGCGTCGATGATCCGCTCGGGGAAGCTCACGGCCTGCTCCACGCGTTCCACGCCTGCGGCAGCTCCCGGTAGGCGAGCACGATCGCGTACGCGCAACCCGCGACTCCGACTGCCAGCACCGCCGCGGAAGCGGGAGCGCGCCCGAGGAGCCAGCCGATTCCGTGTGGGCCGGCGAACGCGACCGCAAGCATGGCGAGCGCGATCGCCGCGCTCAGCGATGACTGGATGTTGGATGCGGGCGCCTCGCTCTCCCCGAAGCATCCGCACGACGAGTGCGATCTGGCGAGCAGCGTCGAGATCACCGCAAACGCGGCGTACACGGCAGCAAGCACGACTGCGCTGAGCGCCGAGGGCCTCACGAGACAGATCGCGGCAACCAGCAGCTCGCCGCCCGCGATCGCTCTAACGACCGCGGGTCCGGCCGGGAAGCCGAGCTTGCGCAGCGCTTGCACAGCGCCGGCCGGAGAGCGTAGCTTCGCCACGCCCGCAAGCGCCAGCACGATTGCGGCCGTCGCGTAGAGCGGGGTCAGCGCCGTGGACACCTATCCCCCGGTCCTCGCCTCGAGGATCGTGGTCGCGGCACTCGCGGGATCGAGCTCGCGCGAGACGACCCGGTCGAGGAGGTCCTTGACCGCCGGATCCTCGCGTACCGATGCCTCGAGCTCACGGCGCATGCGAAAGGTCGCGATCGCGAGCACCTCGTTCATCAGGTTGCGCCGGCGGCGCTCGGACAGCGTTCCCTCGGCGTCGATGTACGCGCGGTGCTCGGCGAGCTTCTCGATCAGGTCCTCGACGCCCTCGCCCCTGACGGCCTCGGTCCGCACGATCGGAACCCGCCACCCCTCGCGCGGGCCGAGCGCGAGCACACCCTTGATCTCCCGCACCATCGTGTCGGTCAGCGGGTGATCTGCCTTGTTGACCACGATCACGTCGGGAATCTCCATCACGCCCGCTTTCAGGGCCTGGATTGAATCACCGGATCCCGGCATCAGCACGAGCACGACCGTGTCGGCGTGGTCGATGATGTCGACCTCGGCCTGGCCGACGCCGACCGTCTCGAGCAGGATCACATCGCGGCCCGAGGCGTCCATCAACAGCGCCGCCTGCAGCGCCGCCTCGCTCAGCCCGCCGAGCGCGCCACGGTTGGCCATCGAACGGATGAACACGCCCGGGTCGAGGAAATGGTCCGCCAGCCGGATGCGGTCCCCGAGCAGCGCGCCCTGAGTGAACGGCGACGAGGGATCGATCGACAGCACGCCGACGGTTTGCTTCCGCTCGCGCTCGAGCTTGGTCAGCGCACCCAGCAGCGTCGACTTGCCCACGCCCGGCGGGCCGGTGAAGCCGATCACGGCCGCCTGCCCGGTCCGGGGGTAGACCTCGCGCACAAGCGCCCAGCCCTCCGGGTTGTCGTCCTCCACGAGCGAGATCGCGCGCGCCAGCGCACGCTTGTCGCCCGCAAGCAGCCGTTCGGCGAGGCTCTGGTCCGCGGTGGCCATGAAGCCGACCATCATGCCAAGAGCACTACGATCCCGGCGTGGCACCACGGACGTTGTTCACCCCGCCCGCGCCACCCAAGGTGGTGAGGCGGCCTCCGCCGCCACTGCGCGGCGGGCCGATTGCGTTCCTGCGCTTCGCGCGCTCGCACAACATGCTGCACTGGGGCTACGTCCCGCTGATCGTGCGCTGGGGATGGCTGAAGCTGCGCTGGCGCGGACGGCTGAAGACCGACGGCCTGGCCTTCGTGTGCCCCGGAGTGAAGTTCGAGATCGCGCGCGGGGCAACCGTCACGCTCGGACGCTGGTCCTGGCTCGGACACGGCTGCAAGGTCCGCGCCCACGAGGGCCACATCTGGATCGGCGCAAAGTCCGTGCTCGGCCAGGAGTGCACCCTGTCCGCCTACCAGCACATCTCGATCGGCCGCGAGTGCATCATCGCCGACCGGGTGATGATGATCGACTTCGATCACGGCATGGTCGAGGTCGAGCGGCCGATCCGCGAGCAGGGGATCTACAAGCGCGACGTCAACGTCGGGCACAACGTCTGGATCGGCTACGGAGCCTGCATCCTGCGTGGCGTGACCGTCGGCAGCAACTCCGTGATCGGAACGAACGCCGTCGTCCCCTGCGACGTCCCCGAGAACGCGGTCGTCGGCGGGGTTCCGGCGAAGCTCATCCGCATGCGCAAGGCCCCAAAGACGTTCCGCTGGGAGTGATTTAGGTCCCGCCCACCCAGGGGCCGCGCTGCGCGCGGCGTCCGTGGGGCCGGGCGGCCCCGTCCGTCGACCCGGGCACTCGCACCGGCCGGGCGCACCGGCGCGCACGCGGTCTGCCCCGTTGCTCGCCGCGCCTTGAGCGCGAGGTGCGCCGGGAATTGGGGTCCCGCCCACCCGGGCCCGCTCTTTAGCCACCGGACGCGTCGCCGCCAACCCGATTTCGTTACACAGCGACCGCCAGGATGGGCAACGAGTAACCAAATCGGTGCTCTGACACCCATTTCGTTACACGTTGCCGCCACGAGCGGCCGCTCTGTAACCAAATCGGGGCTGCCAGGCACCCCGCGGGTGGGCGCGACCCCAATCCCCAGCCCAATACCGAGCAGACCAGCCCCCAAGGCCCCCGGCCGAAGGCCGGGAAGCTGAGGCGCCAGCCGGAGCGCTGGTCCGGGCCAACGTGGCGCCAGCCGGAGCGCTGGTCCGGGCCAACGTGGCGCCAGCCGGTAGATGCGGTGCGGTCGGCGACGCCAGAAGGTCCGGACGGGCCCGCCCGGCCCCACGGATGCCGCCGAAGGCGGCCCAAACCATAAGCTCGCATATAATATGCGCGCATGTCACCTTTCATTTATACCCACACGATCGAGGCCGACGTCCCCGCCGAGGCCATCTGGGCCCTGTACGAGGACGTCACCACCTGGCCGACCTGGGACGCCCAGGCCGAGCTGATCACGCGCGACGGCCCGTTTGCCACCGGTTCAACCGGGACGATGAAGTTCAAGGACCAGGAACCGCTCAGCTATCGACTCGCCCGCGTGGATGAGAACCGATGCTTCGTCGACGAGACGCCGGTCGGCGAGCTCACCGTCCGCGTGAGCCACGAGCTGCAACCGGCCCCCGGCGGTCGCCTCAGCATCACCTACCGAGTCGAGATCGACGGTCCGCAGGACGAGGCACGCCAGGTCGGGCCGATGATCACGTCCGACTTTCCGGCCACGATGACGGCGCTGGTCGCGCGCGCCAGGGAGTCGCTGTCATAGCCGAGCCTGCCTCCCGATTCGCGACGCCAGAGCAGAGCCCCGGATTTCTGCTCTGGCGCACCACCCTCGCCTGGCAACGGGCGATCCGGGCGGCGCTCGCGCCACACGGGCTCACGCACGTGCAGTTCGTCCTGCTCGCCTCGCTGTGGTGGCTGCAGGACACCGAGCATGAGGCCCCGACCCAGAGCCGGCTCGCCGCTCAGTCGGGCGCCGATCCGATGATGACCAGCCAGGTGCTTCGCAAGCTCGAGGCACGCGACCTGCTCGCGCGCGAACCCGACCCGAGCGACAGCCGCGCGTGGCGCGTGCGGCTCACCGACCCCGGCCGCCGCCTGGTCGCGAGCGCCCTGAAAGACGTCGAGACAACCGACGTGCGCTTCTTCGCCGCGCTCGAGGAGGACCGCGTGGCGTTCATCAGAGCGCTCGCGAGACTCAGCACCTACTCGAAGTAGTGGCCAGCCTGCACGTCCTCCACCCAGCCGGGATTGGTCGGCTCCCAGCCGAGCAGCGCGCGCGTCTTGGCGTTCGAGGTCGGGTTATCGAGGCCGGCGAAGGTCGCCAGGAACCCGAGTGCCTCCGACGCCTGCTCGGCACTGACGCTGCGGGTGCCGACGCCGAGCCTGCCGCCGATTGTCTCGGCGATCTGCTTGAACGTGATCCCCTGATCCCCGACGCCGTGCAGGGTCGATCCCGCCGGCGCCTTCTCCACGGCCAGTCGGTAGAGCACGCCGATGTCGCGGGTGTGGGCCGCAGGCCAGCGGTTGGCGCCCTCGTCGATGTAGGCGGCGCTGCCGTGCTCGCGCGCGAGGGCGATCAGCGTCGGCGTGAATCCATGGTGGTCGAGGTCGCTGTGGACCATCGGCGCCAGCCGCACGACGCTGGAGCGGACCCCGTTCTCAGCGAGACCGATCACGTAGTTGGCCGCGTCCGTACGCGGCCCGCCGGCGACCTGGTCGTCCTCGGTGCCGGGACGGCCGCCGTTGATCGCACCCAGCGCCAGCATCAGCGTCCCGCCGGCCGTCACGAACGATTTGCCGGTGCCCTCCAGCGCGCCGCCGATCGCCCGCGCCGCGGCCATGTCGGACGCAACGGCGTCGATGAAGTCGCCCGTGCGCATCGCCTCGTGCTTGAACGCGAGATGGATCACGCCGTCGGCACCGGACGCGGCCTCGCGCAGTCCGTCGAGGTCATCCAGATCTCCGCGGCGGACCTCGGCGCCGAGCGCTGAAACCGCGGGGGCAGATGAATCGGAACGGGCGAGGCCGACGACCTCATGCCCGTTGGCGAGCAGTTCGGGGATGACGGCTGAAGCGATGTGTCCGGATGCGCCGGTGACGAATACGCGCATGGGGTGACCTCCAAAATCGTGGGTATGACACTTGGTGTCATCACCTTAGCATGTGATGTCCCTCGGTGTCATCAACTAGGCTTGATAGCGATGACACGCTGGAAGCCGGACGCCGCCGGCCGGCTGACAAAGGCCGCGATGACCCTGTTCGATGAGCAGGGCTACGACGCGACGACCGTGACCGAGATCGCCGAGCGCGCCGGGCTGACGAAGCGCACGTTCTTCCGCCACTTCGCGGACAAGCGCGAGGTGCTTTTCAGCGGCAGCCATGAGCTTGAGAGCCGCTGGTGCGAGGCCGTCGCGGCCGCCCCGCCGGAGGCCACCGCACTGGCCGCCGTCACCGCGGGGTTTGACCCCGTGGCCGAGATGTTCGAGGAGCGCCACGCGTTCGCCAGCTTGCGCGCGCGGATCATCGCTGCGAACCCGGAACTGCAGGAGCGCGAGCTGATCAAGCTGCAGAGGCTGTCAGCGAGCATCGCCGAGGCGCTGCAAGCACGCGGCGTCTCCCACAACGCCGCGATTCTGGCCTCCCAGGCGGGCGTGACCGTGTTCCATGTCGCGTTCGCGCGCTGGGTCAAACAGGACGAGCCGACCGCGTTCCGGCGGCTGATGGACGAGTCCCTGGAGGAGCTCCGGGGCGTGACGGCTTCCTGAGCCCAGGCCTCACTGGGTCCAACCGACGAGCTCCGGCGCAAGGTTCGCCAGCGCTTGATCGAGCTCCGGGTCCTCGGCCAGGGCCGCGCCGAGCAACTCCGCGTGGCGGGCTGCGCGCTCGCGGGGATAATCGCCGGCCGTGCCTCGGAACGCGAGGAACGCCCAGTCGCTCGACTGAAGCGCGAGCAGCTCGCGCAGCGCCCGGTCGTTCGGTCTGCGGCCGAGGCCCAGCACCTTGAGCTCGGCGGATCTCGCGAGCCACGCCATGTCCGCCACCGCGGGCGAGCTCCATGTCCGCAGGTCGCCGCCGGTCCCCCAGCTCGTGACGCCCAGGCTCTCCGGAGCCTCCGCCGGCTCGTGGCGCGCCAGTGCATCCTCGAGCGTCGTCAGCGGCAGTCGCTGCCGGGCGGCCTCCTCGATCACGCCGGCCAGCCAATGCACGCCTTCGAACCACCAGTGGCCAAGCAGCTCCGTGTCGAGCGCGCAGATGCAGACGCCGCCCGCTGCCACCCTGTCGCGAACGCGTCTCACGAAGTCGCGAGCGTCGTCCGCGGCCTGCGCGACCGCGCGGTCAAACCGGTAAGGGCCGCCGTCGTTGGCCCAGACACGGTGGTGCCGCGGCGTGAGCCCGTGATAGTTCCGATACACGCCTGCCGCCGGATAGCCCTCGTCGCTCCAGACCAGATCCATCGTCTGGCGGTCGATCGGCCACAGGACGGGACCGTCGTCGGTGGCCAGCGGCCGCAGGTTCCGTGGGTCGCCGAGGCCGAACACGCTCGTCAGCTCGACGCAGGTCGATCGCACCCCAGACTCTTCGAGCAGCGGGTTGAGCCACGGAGCGTACCCGCACTCGGGGAGCCAGAAGCCGCCTTTCCAATCGCCGAACCGCCGGCGGTGCGAGGCGATGCCGGTCTGAACCTGCAGGTCGACGCCGGCGTCGGTCGCGATCAGCGGCAGCACCGCATGAGTCGCCGAGGATGTCCAGCTTGCATGCGCGCCGAATGCGCTCAACAAACCCTTCGAAAGTCCCGCCAGCCGCTCGGCCGCGGCCGCGTACTCGGCCTCGGACCGGCGTAGCTCTGACACGAGCGCGTCCTCGCCGCGCAGATCCTCGATATCCAAGGCATGCGACGCCGGCCGCACATCGGAAAGGAACCGGACGCAGCGCTCGATCGCGCCCGGCGCCCCGAGCTGATCGCAGAGGACGGGCGTCAGCGACAGCGTGACCGGCGAGGGGTGGGCGGGATCCAATACAAGGTCGAGCAGCGGCAGATACGAGGTCGCGATCGCCTCCCACAGCCACTCCTCGCCGAACGGCCAGGTCCCGAAGCCCTCGACGTACGGCATATGCGTGTGCAGGACGATCGCGAGCTCGCCGGGGCTCCGGCGAGTGGGCGTTTCATTCACTTGCGGCACACGGCGAGGAAATCGAGCGCGCCGTCCAGTCCCTCGCGCCGGAGCGCGAAATCGCTCGTCGCGATCGCCGGCGTGAAGCGGTCGTAGAACGGTTTCGTCAGGCGCAGCCGCGGATGGACTGCGTCCCAGCCGAGCGACAGCGCCATTTCGTGAACCCGCAGCTTGCGAGCGTGAAACAGGCCCAGCAGTTCCACTCGATCGAACGCCTGGCGGCACATCTCGTCGAACTCCGAGGCGCGGTACTCGCGCAGGTGCCACGGATTGCCGGACTTCTCCGCTCCCGGCGGCGCCAGCGTCAGCACGTTCGGCGTGGAGACGAAGGCGGTTCCCCCCGGTCGCAACAACTGCCCGAAGTGGCGCAGCACGCCGACGGGATCAAAGACATGCTCGATCGTCTGCAGGAACACCACCGCGTCGAAGGAGCCCGGCTCGCCGAAGTTCTCCACCATCCCCCGCTCGAACGTCAGGTTGTCGCGCCGGTAGCGCAGCCGCGCGTGCTCGAACGCCTCGGGATTCGCGTCGACGCCGACGACCGCGAGAGCACGGGAAGCGAGCACGTTGGACCCGTAGCCCTCGCCGCAGGCCATGTCGAGCACTCGAAGTCCGCCGACGCGTTCGGCGATCCATTCGTACACGGCCAGATGACGCCGGAACCAATAATTCTCGGCCGGCACGTCCGGGAGCGTGCGCTCGCCGGTGAGCTCCATCGGCGGCACCCCGGGAGGCTGGTTCTGCTGAACGTACGCGTTCAAGGTCATCGCGGACAGAGTAATGTGACGGCCGCCATGGAGGCCCTGAGCAGTGCGGATGAGATCCGCGACGTCAACACCCGGTACCACGACGTCGCCGCGGCAAGCTACGACTCGAAGTGGGGGATCGACTTCGGCGCGGTCGGCCAGGCGCAGGTGCTCGGCAAGGTCCGCAAGCTCGTCGGACGCGAGCTCGACCGCGGCTATGAGTGCTCGCTCGAGATTGGCGCCGGCACCGGCTATTTCAGCCTGAACCTGGTGCAGAGCCGGGTCGTCAAGGAGGCGACATGCACGGATATCTCGCCGGGCATGGTCGCCACGCTGGCGCTCAACGCGCAGCGGCTGGGCATCCCCGTCAAGACGGCACGCGCCGACGCCGAGTCGCTGCCGTTCGCGGACGAGAGCTTCGACCTCGTGCTCGGTCACGCTGTGCTCCACCATCTGCCCGACCTACGGCGGGCGTTTGCAGAGTTTCACCGGGTGCTGCGGCCAGGCGCGCGAATCGCGTTCGCGGGCGAGCCCTCGCGTGTCGGCGACCGAATCGCCTCGCTCCCCAAGCGCGGGGCGCTCGTTCTTGCGCCCGCATGGCGAGCGCTGATGCGCGCGGACGCGGCGCACTCGAATGGACACGCCGGCCCGACCGAGCGCGAGGAGCACCAGCTCGAAGCGTTTGTCGACATCCACGCATTCTCGCCGGGCGATCTGACGCGCCTCGCACGGCGCGCCGGCTTTGCGGACATCGACGTGCGCGGCGAGGAGCTCGTCGCCAACTGGTTCGGATGGTTCAACCGCAGTCTCGAGGCAACCGCAAATCCCGACGACGTGCCGATGCTGTGGCGCCGGTACGCGTTCAACGGCTATCTGCTGCTACAGCAGCTCGACGAGCGTGTGCTCGAGCCGATGCTTCCCCCGGCCGTTTTCTACAACCTGCTGATGACCGCGCGCAAGGCGTAACCAACCGCCGCCGATGCCAGAGCCAGCCGCGAGCGATTTCCCACTGTTCCCCCTCGGGATCGTCGCACTGCCCGGAGAGCTCGTGCCGCTGCACATCTTCGAGGAGCGCTACAAGACGATGATCAACGAGTGCCTGCAGGACGAGAAGGAGTTCGGGATCCTGTGGCTGTCCGACGACGGGCTGCGCGAGGTCGGTTGCGCGATGGAGATCGAGAAGATCCTCGAGCGCATGGAGGACGGCCGCATCAACCTGGTCGCGCGCGGGACACGGCCGTTCCGGGTGATCGAGCGCCAGGGGCACCTGGCGTACCCGGCCGGCGTGATCGAGTTCGTCGAGGACCGCCCCGACTCAGTCGATCCCGAACTGCAGCGGGCGGCGCATGAGGCGTATGCGGACCTGGTCAGGCGCGCGACCGACCGCGAGCCGGAGATCGCGGACCTGGCCGACATGAGCGCCTACGACATGGCCGCGACCGTCGACTTCGGTCTCGACGCGAAGCAGGGCCTGCTCGACCTGCGCTCCGAGAACGCCCGGCTGCGCCTGGTGACGAGGCTCTTCCGGGCCGCGATCACGCGCCTTGACCTCGTCGATCGTGCCCAGGAGCGAGCACGTTCCAACGGCAAGGTCCGTCTGGGCTGAGCGAGCTAGGCGCTGACGCCGCACGTCGCCGCC
Organism: uncultured Solirubrobacterales bacterium; assembly: GCA_963796525.1. Classification (GTDB taxonomy): domain Bacteria; phylum Actinomycetota; class Thermoleophilia; order Solirubrobacterales; family Solirubrobacteraceae; genus Palsa-465. The sequence goes on along the minus strand of CAWCMD010000017.1, from coordinate 214,693 downwards.
GCCTGCAGCACGAACTGCTCGGCTGAAGCGAGCTCGGAATGCTTTGCGGCCGCCGTATCGGGGAACGAGATCGCGCCGTCCTGCAACCGGACGGTGTAGAAGAACACGCTGCGCGCGCTGCGCGGGATGTGCAGCCCCTGCTTCGCGTCGGAGTCGAGCTGATTAGCGAGGTCGCGGGCGTTCAGCAGCAGCTGGTCGGGCAATGACTTGGTCTTGCCGCCGTTGCAGCGGATCGTGCCTCCGTCGTTGACGAGCATCGTCAACGTCCGGCCCTGACCCGTGCGGGTCAGCAGGAACAGGTCGGGCGAGTTGACGTTCAGACCGCAGCCGGCGAGCGCGGCGCACACCAGGATCGAGACGGCGGAGGAACGGCGCACGGTCGGCACATCGTGCCGGATGCTGGCCCCGTGGCTATTATCCGCGAGCGCACCGGGCGAACGGCGCCCGCGTCGCGCCCGCGGTCCTCCGTTCATGAGAGGGCCCTTAGTCGCCCTCTCGGTGGCTCAACTGACCATGCATCCGATCTCGTACTTTCAGTCAATCGTCTTCGGCCTGCTCCAGGGCGTGACCGAGCTGTTCCCGATCTCGAGCCTTGGGCACGCGGTCGTCCTGCCCAAGATCCTCGGCTGGAACATCCACCAGAACGACAAGTACTTCCTGGCGTTTCTGGTCGCCGTTCACCTCGCGACGGCAATTGTGCTGCTCGGCTTCTTCTGGCGCGACTGGGTCCGGATCGTCAAGGGCATCGGCCGCTCGCTGCGCGACCGCGAGATCGCGCCGGACGATCGCGACGCCCGGCTCGGGTGGCTGATCGTCGTCGCGACGATCCCCGCCGGGATCCTCGGGCTGACGCTCGAGTCGCCGCTGCGCAAGCTGTTTGCGTCGCCGACATCCGCAGCGATCTTCATCTTCCTCAACGGACTGATGCTGTTCGGCGCCGAGGCCCTTCGCCGGCGCGCGCCCGGCGCGCCTGAGACGGAGCGCGACGAGGACAACAGGATCGCCGAGCGCGTCTCCTGGGCCCAGTCAGCCGGGGTGGGCGCCTCCCAGGCGCTGGCGCTGATCCCAGGCTTCTCGCGCTCCGGCGCGACGATGGGCGGGGGCCTGCTCGTCGGCCTCAACAACGAGGACGCGGCGAAGTTCGCGTTCCTGCTGGCGACGCCGATCATCGGCGCCGCGGCCGCGCTGAAGCTGCCAGAGCTGCTTGGCCACGAGGGGAACGGCGTCCGCGGGCAGGCGTTGGTCGCGGCGCTGTGCGCCGCGGTCGCGGCCTACGTGTCCGTCCGCTTCCTGATGCGCTATTTCGAAACCAACCGGCTGACGCCGTTCGCGGTTTACTGCACCGTGCTCGGCGCAGTGCTCGCAATCGTGTTCGCCCTCACCTGACGGGAGCTCCAATGAAACACAAGCAACTGATTATCCCGGCGGTCATCCTCGGCACGGTGCTGGTCGTGATCGGGATCATCTATTGGGCCACATCTGCGGGCTCGCTGCCCAGCTTCTTCCCCGGGCACCAGGCCGGCTCGAGCACGCACCACGTCAAGCACGGCATCGCCGCGTTCCTGCTGGGCATCGCGTGCTTCGCGTTCGCGTGGTTCCAGACGGGGCCGTCGCGCAGCACGCCGCGCTCGCAGGACGCCGCTAACCAGTAACGACCACGGCCGCGCCGCCGCGGCGCGGATCGCCGCCGCCCCAGAACGCACCGGACGGGTCGCGCTCGACGGCCTGCACGCCGCCGAAGAACAGGTTGCGCTCCCGGAAGCGGCCGATCGCCCGCCCCGCGGCCTCGAGCGCGGTCGTGTCAACGCCGGGCTCGGCATACACGACCCCATCCTCGAAGTGCACGCGCGGCGCCTGCACCGCCTCGCCCGCCCGCAGCCGGTCGTCGACCACGCGCAGGATCGTCTGCAGGATCGCCGAGCGGATCCGGTTCGATCCGGCGCTCCCGAGCACCAGCTCTGGGGCCCCGTCGCGCATGACGATCGTCGGCGCCATCATGCTCGGCAGCCGCCGGCCGGGCGGGTGGCGGTGAAAGCCAAGCGGATTCAGATCCTGCTCGCCGAGCATGTTGTTGAGATGAACGCCGGTGCCCGGCACGACCACGCCTGAGCACGAGCCGTTCGAACACGTGACCGAACAGGCAGACCCCTCACGGTCCAGCACGGCCACGTGCGTCGTTGACCCGAGCGGCGGCCGCCGATTGAGGAACCGCTTGACGAACTCCGGGTCGCCGAGCCCTTCGAGGAACTCGGGGGTGCGCTCAGCCTGCGTGCGCTCCATCACCTCGACGACCCGCTCCACATTGGGCGGCGTGGGGTCTCCCTCGAGCAGTGACAACGCACGGGCGATCAGGATGCCGCCCGCCGACGGCGGCGGATTGGTGAGGACGTCGCGGCCGCGGTAGCTGGCCTGCACGGGCGTGCGATCCCGCACCTCGTAGCCGCGCAGGTCCTCGGCCGTCAGCATCCCGCCCCGCGCCGAGACCCACTCGATGATCGCGCTCCCGATATCGCCCGTGTAGAACGGCTCGGCGCCCTCGGCTCCCAGTCGCTCGAGCGCGTCGGCCAGCTCGGGCTGGCGGATCTTCTCGCCGGGCCCGAGCAGCCGGCCTTCGGGCGCGAACAGCGCGGCGGACTCGGGCGTGGCGGTGACGATGTCACCGAGAATCTCGACGACGTAGGCCTGCTGGACGTTGAGCTCCACGCCGTTGCGGGCGAGCCTCGCGGCGGGCCCCACCAGCTCGCTGAGCGGCACCCGGCCGAACCGACGGGACGCCGCGCACACGCCGGCCGGCAGCCCGTAGGTCCCCACCGACGCCGCGCCGATGTTGAACACCTGGATCGCGTCGCCGAACGACACACTGATCGGCACCAGCTCCGACCGCGCGTCAGGATCAGCGCCACAGCCCGCCGCCTCGACGAAGAAGTCGAGCAAGACCGGCCTCTGGCCGTGCCGTGCCACGAGCATGTAGCCCCCAGCGCCAAGCGCGGTCAGCAGCGGCTCGCACGCGAACGATGCGAGCATCGCGCCAAGCGCGGCGTCGACGGCGTTGCCGCCGGCGCGCAGCACATCTGCGCCGACCTCAGCAGTGACGGGGTGGCCGGCGGCGATGACGCCGAGCTGGGGTGCCGAAGGCCCTGACGGTCTAGAACCGAGCATGGCGAGGACGCAGGGAGCGTGGCATGCTTTGCACGCGAGCGACCGAGGACAGCTGGACGACTCGTGCCAGGCCCAGTTCGGCGAGGCTGGATGCCGAGCGGGCCGTCGGCACGAGCAGGCGACGCGCTATAGACCGTCAGCGGCGGGGCATGAATTCCGGAACATCGAGATCCGAGAAAGACCCCGACGTCCGCACCGGCCGGCCGCGGCTTACCCGCGGCTCGCCGTGCGGCTCGCGCAGCGCCGGCCGCACCTCGGTTACCGCGCGCTCACGAGACATCGAAGGCCGTTCGGCCTCGCGGCGCGGGCGCCGCCCGTCTCCGTAGCCGGTCGCGACGACCGTCACCCACACCTGGTCGTCGAGCTTCTCGTCGACCATCGCGCCGAAGATGATGTTCGCGTCCGGATGCGCCGCCTCGGCGACCGCCTTTGCCGCCTCGTTGACCTCCCACAGCGAGATGTCGCGGCCGCCGGTGATCGAAAGCAGGATCTGGCGAGCGCCTTCCATGCTCGTCTCGAGCAGCGGCGATGCAACCGCCTGCTCCGAGGCATCGATCGCGCGGCGCTCGCCGGTGCCCATGCCGATCCCGAGCAGCGCGTTTCCGGCCTCGGACATGATCGTGCGCACGTCGGCGAAATCGAGGTTGATCAGCCCCGGCAGCGTGACGAGGTCGGAGATCCCCTGAACGCCCTGGCGCAGCACATCGTCGGCGACGCGGAACGCCTCGACCATCGAGGTGTTGCGATCGAGCACGGACAGCAGCCGGTTGTTGGGGACGACGATCAGCGTGTCGACTTCCTCGGCCAGCGAGTCGATCCCAGCCTCGGCCTGCTCGCGCCGGCGAGTGCCCTCGAACTGGAACGGCCTGGTGACGATTCCGACGGTCAGCGCCCCGAGCTCGCGCGCAATCCGCGCGACCACCGGGGCGGCGCCGGTTCCGGTCCCGCCGCCGGCGCCCGCCGCGATGAAGATCATGTCCGAGCCGCGCAGCATCGCCTTGATCCGATCGTGCTCCTCATGCGCCGCCTGGCGGCCCAGGTCCGGATTGGAGCCCGAGCCGAGTCCGCGGGTGATCGCGTCACCGATGTGAAGGGTCTCGTGCGCTGCCGAGGTCTGCAGCGACTGCAGGTCGGTGTTGATCGCGAGGAACTCGACCCCCTCGATCTCCGCCTCGACCATCCGGTTGACGGCATTGACGCCGGCCCCGCCGACGCCCACGACTCGAATCACCGGGCGGCCGACCGTCGGCACCGGCGGCGCGAAACCTTGGCTCACGCGGTCCGGGCGCGCGTACACGTCGTGCACGGGCGCAGCCGGTGCGGCCGCGGCCGGGGCAGGCGTGGAGCGCTCGAGCAGGTTCTCCGGGATGTCGGATGAGAACGCGTGGCGCAGCCGCTCCTGCGGCGTCGGGATGTGGTGCTCCTCCGGCGCCGGCGCCTGGGGCGACGATGGCTCGGTCGCGGGCTCGGGTGCCCCGAGCGACGGATGGGGATCCCGTCCGCCTCGCGCGCGGCGCTCCGCCTCCCCCTCAGGGAGAGCCTTCTTCTCTTGATCCTCGGCCGGCGTGGCCGTGTCTTCGGCCGTTTTGCGGAACAGGGCCGCCAGCGGGCCCTCGCGCATGCTCGCGCGCTTACCGGTTGGCATTTGAGAGGACCTCCTTCGCGAGCTGCCTATAGGCGTGGGCGGCCAGACCGTCCGGATCGTACTTGAGCACCGACATTCCTTTCACAGGCGCTTCAGCAAAACGCACCGTCTTGCGGATTCTCGATGCAAACACCCGGTCGCCGAAATTCTCTTCGAGCAACTCGATTGCCTCTTTCGCGTGGAGTGTTCTTGTGTCGACCAGTGTCGGCAGGATGCCCTCGATGTCCACGTCCGGATTCAGATTCTCGCGAACCATCGCGAGCGTGTTCTGGAGCTGAATCAGGCCGCGCATCGATAGATATTCGCATTGAACGGGGACGATCACTTTGTGTGCGGCCGTCAGGGCGTTGATCGTGAGCAATCCGAGGCTCGGCGGCGTGTCGATGAACACGAAGTCGTAGTCCCCGTTGACCGGCTTGAGCGCCTTCTCGAGCGAGCGCTCGCGGCCGATCATCGTCGACATCGCGATCTCGGCGCCGGCGAGGTCGATCGACGAGCAGGCAACGTCAATCTCGCGGGTGCGGATGATCTCGCGGATCGGGATGTGGTGAACGAGCACGTCGTACATCGACTTATCGAGCGAGTCCGGGTCGATGCCCTGCGACATCGTCAGGTTTCCCTGCGGGTCCAGGTCGACGCACAACACGCGGTGACCCTCCTCCGCGAAGGCCACGGCGAGATTGAGCGTGGTCGTTGTCTTGGCGACGCCGCCCTTCTGGTTGGCGAACGCGATCACCTTGCAGGTGGCCGTCACGGCAGGCTCCTCGGGCTTCAGGGAAGTCATACGCGGGGTGTATTCGCAGGCGACGCCCGGAATCCTCCGACATATAGGCGGTTTCGCCCGTCGGACCGCCGGGCGGCGAGGCTCGGCACACTGTCGGAGGTGTTTCTCGACAAGCGATTGATCTTCGTGACCGGCAAGGGCGGCGTCGGCAAGTCGACCGTCGCCACCGCACTCGGGCTGCTCGGAGCGCGCAACGGCCGGCGGACGATCGTCGCCGAGCTGGCCAGCCAGGACCGTATCCAGCGGGTGTTCGACCAGAATGGCGCGCACTTCCATGAGCTCGAGCTGCGGCCCGGGCTGTTCACGATCTCGATCGACCCCCAGCACGCGATGGACGAGTACCTGCGGATCAAGGCGGGCACGCTCGGGCACGCGCTCGGCTCCACCAAGCTGTTCCAGGCGTTCGCGATGGCGACGCCGGGCATGCGCGAGCTGCTCAGCATCGGCAAGGTCTGGGAGCTGGCGCAGTTCAACCGCCAGACGCACGATGCCCTTCCGTACGACCTGGTGATCGTCGACTCGCCGGCGACCGGTCACGGCATCGGGCTTCTGCGCACACCGAGGACGTTCGCCGAGATCGCGCGGGTGGGACCGATCGCGCGCCAGGGCGGCAGGATCGCCACGACGATCGCCGACCCGAGCTTCACCTCGGTGATCGCGGTCACCACGCCCGAGGAGATGCCGGTCAGCGAGACGCTCGCGCTGCAGGAGTCGCTCGCCGACGAGGGGCTGCCGCTTGACGCGGTGATCGTCAATGCCGCCTACCCGCGGCGATTCGAGAATGGCCAGGTGGAGCAGCTGGAGGCCTCGCTGGAGCGCGCTGACTCGCCGCTGCTGCGCTCCGCGCTCAGGGCCGCGCTCTCCGAGCATGCGCGCGCGGATACGCAGCGCGAGCAGCAGGCGCGGCTACGAGAGGGGATCGGGCAGGAGCCGATCGAGCTCCCGTACCTGTTCTGCGACCACCTCGGGCTGCCCGAGCTCGAGCGACTTGCCGACGAGATCGAGGACGCACTGCGATGAGCGTCGCCGAGCTGCTTGAGGGAAAGCGCGTCTGCGTCTGCGGAGGCTCGGGCGGCGTCGGCAAGACGACTACCTCGGCGGCGATCGCGCTGGGCATGGCCGCGCGCGGCGCGAAGGTCGGGGTCGTGACGATCGACCCGGCCAGGCGCCTGGCGAACGCGCTCGGGCTCGAGGAGCTCCAGAACGAGCCGCGCCTGGTCGAGGCCGAGCGGCTCGATCGCTACGGGCTCGAGATCCGCGGCGAGCTGTGGGCGATGATGCTCGACCCCAAGCGCACCTTCGATGAGCTGATCGATCGTCTCGCCGCCGATCCGGCCCGCGCCGAGGAGATCAAGGCAAACCGGGTCTACCGCGAGCTCTCGACGGCCGTCTCGGGCTCGCAGGAGTTCACCGCCGTGGCCAAGCTGTATGACCTCGAGCGCGAGGGCGACTTCGATCTACTCGTGCTCGACACGCCCCCGTCACGCAACGCACTCGACTTCCTCGACGCCCCCGGGCGGCTCACATCGTTCCTGGAGGGGCGCGCGCTGAAGGCGTTCCTGCGCCCCACTGGCGTCGGGATGCGCGTCCTCGGGCGCGGCATGTCTCCGCTGCTTGGCGGTCTGCGCCGGATCACGGGCGTCGACCTTCTCAGCGATCTGTCGACATTCTTCGGACTGCTTGGCGGCATGACCGAGGACTTCAGCGCGCGGGCGGCGCGGGTCGAGGAGATGCTGAAGGACGACACGACGGCGTTCCTGCTGGTCACCTCCGCCCAGCGCGAGCCGATCGACGAGGCGATCTGGTTTCAACGCACGCTCGAGCAGAGCGGGCTGCCGTTCGCCGGCGTGATCGTCAATCGCGTCCACCACGACCTGCTCGGCGAGCACGAGCCCGAGGAGCTCGCCGCTCAGCTGGAGCAGGAACTCGGGTCGGAGCTGGCCGCCCGCGTGAGCGAGAACCTCCGCGACTACCACCTGCTCGCCAGGCGCGACGATCACAACGTCGCGCGGCTGGCTACCGAACTCGAGGACAGCGGTGGGTGGGCGGGAGGGCGGGCCCCCCTCCTATTGATCCCGCACCTCGACGACGACGTCCACGACGTCGAGGGGCTGCTGAAGATGCACCGCTACCTGTTCGCGTCACAGGCAGAGCGGGCGCAGCTGATCGCGGACGTCGTGGCTTAAGTTGTGGAGCGGGCCGCAGATGCGGCCCGCTCCGGTAATGATCTAGTTGTTCGGCGCGCCCACGGCAGTGCCGCCGGTCTGGACCGCATACCCGGTCGAGGTACCGGAGCCGCCGAGGCTCGGACTGTCCTGCGAGAACGCGATGTGCGCGAACCCGCTGGAGTCGGTGTCGACGCCGAAGTCGTCGAACAGCTGCCGGCCCGAGGTGCAGTTCGCGCCGGTCTCGCAGACCGAACCGCTGTGCACCGCCATCAGCTGCTGGGGCGTTCCCCAGCTGCCACCGACGTTCTGTGCGAAGTACACCGACCACGTCTGGTTGGAAGTGGTCGGCGCCCCGTAGTAGACGAGGTCGACGCCCGAGTTGGTCGCCACCAGCCACGGGAAGATCGCCTGCGCCGTGTTGGTGCTCACCGCACCTGAGCACGTCCACGTCTTGCCGTGATCGGTCGACTCGGCCGTGTAGATGTTCTTGTCGTCCGAGTAGGCGTAATAGATGTTCCCGTTCGGCGCGACGGACACGTTCGGGAAGTTGTGGTTCAGGTCCGTCGAGGCGCCCGCGATGCTGCACGCGATCGGGTTATCGCTCCAGGTCTTCCCACCGTCCGAGGAGACGCCGAGCCATGCCTCGTTGTTGTTCGAGCCCGATGAGCTCGACGGCGCCACGAACGCCTGGTAGGCATAGAAGCCGCCGCCGGCCGGCAGGTTGTCGTGATCGATCACGATGTTCCCGAGCTCGTTGGCGCTCGCCTTGTAGTCGGTGTCCGGGATCACCCGCGAGGTGTGGGTGAATGTCTGGCCGCCGTTGGTCGAGGTCAAGACGTCGATGTTGTTCGTGGCGATGTCGTGGTAGGTCAGCAGCGCCGTGCTCGCGCCGAACGCGGCGATCCACTCACGGTCGTCGATCGGCAGACCTGCCTGAACCGGGGTCTGCGAGAACGTGGTGCCGTTGTCGGTCGAGTGCGCGACGTTGACCGAACCGAGGTTCAGGCTTGCCACGTACAGGTTGTAGTTGCCGGCGCTGTTGACCGTACTCGCGTTCGCGAGGTCGATGTCGCCGCCCGACGCGCCGAGACCCCCCGTCACCGAGTTGGGCTGCCCGCGGTACTCGAGCCCGCAGCCGGAGGCGCCGGTGCCGCCGATCGCGCCGAGGCCACGCCGCAGCTCGCTGCCGCCGCCGACTCCGAGCTCTGACCCGAGGAACACGTTGTTCGCCCGCGAGACGTGAATCGCCGGTTCGCCGGCGGCGTTGGTGCCGCAGCCGGTCGCTCCGACCGTCGCGCTCTGAAGCTGCCCGTAGTCGAAGTTGCCGACCGTCGCCGCTTTTGCGGCACCGGCCCAGCCCACGCCGAGCACGAGCGCCAACGCCGCGGCGCGCCGTCCTGTCTTCTGCATGTGTCTCTCCCGTCTTTCGTTGACCATGACCGCTGCACGGTCGCCCGAAGTCGACCCGGCTACCGGTCCAGCGGGCCCTATTACCCTGGAAGTGGTCTATTGAAACACAGGTTGCTAGTTATTCGTCGAGCCCACCTGCGTGCCGCCGGTCTGCACCGCGTACCCGGTCGACGTGCCGGAGCCGCCGAGGCTCGGGCTGTCCTGCGAGAACGCGATGTGCGCCCAACCGCTGGAGTCGGTGTCGACGCCGAAGTCGTCGAACAGCTGCCGGCCCGAGGTGCAAGTCGCACCGCTCTCGCAGACGGCGCCCTTGTGCACCGCCATCAGCTGCTGTGGCGAGCCCCAGGTCCCACCGGTGTTCTGGGCGAAGTACACCGACCACGTCTGGTTGGTCGTCGTCGGAGCCGCGTAGTAGACGAGGTCGACTCCGGCGCCGGTCGCGGCAAGCCATGGGAAGATCGCCTGCGCCGTGTTGGTGCTCACCGCCCCGGAGCAGGTCCAGGTCTTGCCGTGATCGGTCGACTCGGCCGTGTAGATGTTCTTGTCGTCCGACCACGCGTAGTAGACGTTTCCGTTCGGCGCCACCGACACATTCGGGAAGTTGTGGTTGAGGTTCGTCGAGGCGCCCGCGATGCTGCACGGGATCGGGTTATCGCTCCAGCTATGTCCACCGTCGGCCGACACCGCGAGCCATGCCTCGTTGTTGGCCGAGCCCGACGACCTCGACGGCGCCACGAACGCCTGGTAGGCATAGAAGCCGCCGGCCGGCAGGTTGTCGTGATCGATCACGACATTGCCGAGCTCGTTGTTGGTCATCTTGTAGTCGCCGACCGGGATCGCCGTCGAGATCTCGGTGTACGACTGGCCGCCATTGTCGGAGCGCAGCACGTCGATGTTGTTGGTGGCGACGTCGTGGTAGGTGAGCAGCGATGTGCTCGCGCCGAACGCCGCGATCCACTCACGGTCGTCTAGCGGGACGCCGACCTGGACCGGCACCATCGAGAAGGTCGTTCCGTTGTTGGTCGAGTGCGCAACGTTGACCGAGGCGAGGTTCAGACTCGAGACGTAGACGTTGTAGTTGCCGGCGCTGTTCGGCGCGCTCGCGAGCGCGATGTCGATGTCGCCGCCCGACAGGCCGAGGCCGCCGATCAGCGTGTTCGGCTGCCCGCGGTACTCGAGCCCGCAGGCGGACGCGCCGGCGCCGCCGACTGCGCCGAGGCCGCGCCACAGGCCGCTGCCGTGCAGCAGCCCGTTCTCCGAGCCGAGGAACACGTTGTTGGCTCGCGAGACGTGGATCGCGGGCTCACCGGCCGCGTTCGTGCCGCAGCCAGTCGCACCCACGGTGGCGCTTTGCAGCTCGCCGTAGTCGAAGCTGCCAACGGTCGCCGCGCGCGCCGTCGCGACCGAGCCGATCAGTGTGAGCGCGACCGCGAGGGCCGACGCGCATGCCCGAAGCCGAAGCCGCATTTCCCTCTCCCTTGCTACCTGGATGGCGGCGCGGAAGCTACCCGACGGCCGGCTCGCTCAAACGCGCCAGCACGACTTCGTCGCCGGTCCACGACTCCCAATCGAGCAGCCGCTCCTGCCACTGATCACGCGGCACGGGCTCGGTCGCGTCGATCATCTCGACGCGCTGCTCGTGCAGCAGCTCCCAGGACGCCTGCTCGGCGAGCGCGAGGCGCTCGCTGATCCGCCGGCGCGGATAGCGCTCGATCGCCCACAGCAGGATCGACCGGAGCGACTGCGGCTCGACGGAGCAGCGCCCCACCAGCTCGAGCTTGAAGCGTTCGGCTTCCGACGCCACGACCGCGGGAGCTGCGGTCGCCTGGGCCTCGGCGAGCACCCGATCCGTGACGTCCCTCCCGGTCTTCGAGACGTTGCCCCAGCCGCGCCCCATGCCCATCTCCTCCGTTGGGAGCTCAGGGGCTTCGTAGATTGTGAGGCGCGCCTTCTCGGGCGACCAGCGACGGTCGTCGTGCTCGATCAGCGCCCCGGCGACCCAGGGACGGACGAACCGCCGATCGAGTTCCTCGCGCGTCAAGTTGAATGCGCGCGCGGCGTGGGGGAATTGTCTGAGCTCGACGTGGAACACGAGGCGTTATCCTCGCTGATCTAGAGCGGTGAGGCTCGCTCTCGAACCGCGGTTGCGCGCCGCCAATGGCCTCTACGTCGGAATGGACAACGGACGCAGAGGTGACGTTTGCATGACTGTCGACCGCCGGGAACTGGCCGCGATCTTCGCAGGAGGGGCGCTGGGAGCCGCAATCCGCACGGGCCTTACGGACTTGGCCCCCACCCACACCGGGCAATGGCCGTGGGTGACGTTCTGTGTGAACGTGATCGGATGCCTGCTGCTCGGGTACTTCGTCACTCGGCTGCAGGAAAGGCTGCCTGTGACCGCGTACCGCCGGCCGTTGCTCGGCACCGGTTTCTGCGGTGCGCTCACGACGTTTTCGACGTTTCAGGTCGAGCTGCTTCGAATGCTCGACCGTGGCAGTCTCGCGCTCGCCGGTCTGTACAGCGCGGGCAGCCTCGTCGCGGGGTTCGTGGGCATGGCACTCGGGACGGCACTGGTTCGGCGCGCGAGGTTGACCTGGTGATCACGGCGCTGCTGGTCGTCATCTGCGGCGGCGCCGGCGCCGTGGCGCGGTTCACGGTCGACTCGCTCGTGCAGTCGAGCCGATTCGGCGAGTTCCCGCTCGGGACGTTTGTCGTGAACATCGGCGGCGCGTTCCTGCTCGGGCTTCTGGTCGGGTTGCGTGCCTCCCACGGCACGATGCTCGTGCTCGGAACGGCGACGCTTGGCTCGTACACGACATTCTCGACCTGGATGCTCGAGACCCACCGTCCGGCGCAGGACGGCGAGGGCCGGCTGGCCCGGCAGAACGTGGCGCTCACCCTCGCCGTGGGGTTTGGAGCCGCGGCGTTGGGACGGTGGGTGGGAGGCCTGCTGTGAGCGAGCCCGGCATCAAGCTGACGAGCTACTTCAGCGAGCGCGACCGGGCCGGCGACCGGTTCCTCGCCGATGCGCTGTTCGACGTCTACGAGCGTCACGAGATGCGCACGAGCGTGCTGCTGCGTGGAACCTCAGGCTTCGGCCGCCACCATCCGTTGCAGACCGACCGGCTGCTGACGCTCTCCGAGAGCTTGCCGCTGGTGTCGATCGCCATTGACACGCGCGAGCGCGTCGAGCACGCCCTCGCAGACGTGCTCGCGACGGTCAACCACGGCATGATCAGTCTCGAGCGGGCGCAGATCGCGTCAGGCACTCCGCTCGAGAAGCTGCAGATCGCCGACGACGCTGGTGCCGCCGTGAAGCTCACCCTGTACGGCGGGCGGTCGATACGGCACCGAGGCCAGGCTGGCTACGTCGCCGCCGTCGATCTGCTGCGCGAGGTGGGCGCAGCCGGTGCGTCCGTGTTGCTGGGAGTGGACGGGACGCTTCACGGGGAGCGCCGGCGAGCGCGCTTCTTCGCGCGCAACGCGGGTATTCCACTGATGCTGCTCGCGATCGGGCGCGCGCACGCATTGGGCGCCGCCGTGCCGCACCTGGCGAAGCTCTTCGACGAGCCGGTCGCCACCGTTGAGCGCGTTCAGATCTGCAAGTCCGACGGCGCGCTGATCGCGGCTCCAGAGGCGGTTCCGGCGCGGGATAGCTCGGGTATGCCGATCCTCCAGAAGCTGATGATCCACGCCGAGGAGCAGGCTAAGTACGGCGAGCATCCATTGCACGTCGAGTTGATCAGGCGCCTCCGTGAAGAGCACGCGGCGGGGGCGACTGTCCTGCGCGGCGTCCGCGGCTTCTACGCCGGTCACGAGCCGTTCGCCGACCGCCTGCTGGCGTTGCGCCGGAACGTCCCCGTCCACGTCGTCGTGGTGGACACGCCCGCGGCGGTCCAGCGATGGTGGCCGGTGGTCGACGAGCTGACGCGCGAGAGCGGACTGGTAACCAGTGAGCTCGTGCCGGCGGCGCACGCATTCGCGCGGGGATCCGCGCGAGGATTGCGGCTGGCGGCGACCCCGACCGCGGGGTTCTAGGCGTTCAGAAAAATGGGGTTCTAGGCGTTCAGAAAAATGGGGTTCTAGGCGTTCAGGACAGCGGCTACTAGGCGTTCCGGAAAGCCTGGCGGGCCTTGTCGATCGTCTCGACCGCGGCCTCGACGTCGCCCCACCCCTTCGTCTCGGAGTGGCGGTCGGGATCGAGGTCCTTGTAGACGCTGAAGAAGTGGTCGATCTCGTTGCGCAGCTGATTTGGCAGATCGCCGATCCGCTCGAAGCAGTTCCACCCCGGGTCGTTGATCGGCACGCATACGACGTGGTCGTCGGGTCCCTTCTCGTCTGCCATCCGGAACACGCCGATCGCCTTGGCGGGGACCACGCAGCCGGGAAACGTCGGCTCGGACACGCACACGAGCACGTCGAGCGGGTCGCCGTCGGGTGCCAGCGTCTCCGGGATGTAGCCGTAGTCGGTGGGATACACGACCGAGGCCGACACGAACCGGTCCAGCTTGATCGCGCGGAGCTCCGGATCCCACTCGTACTTGTTACGAGACCCCTTGGGGATCTCGACGATGCAGTTCAGCCGTGGGGTGGCCACGACCAATGGGTTCCCGGATCGGGGCGCGCCGAACCTAGTTCATGTCGCCGCGTGCCACCGCGAGGCAGGCCTCGCAGCGAGGCCACGGCGGGTTCCACGGGTAGCCGGTCACATCCTTGCCGCACAGCGCGGTATCCGGATCTTCTTCGGTGACCAGGTGGCAGAGCTCCTCGAACCCGTCGTCGCCGATCCGCGGGACGCTCAGACAAGCTGGATGGACGTTCGGAGACTTGACTGGCACGTTCCTCACCGCAGCATAGAGCTATGCGATTAGCGCGTCACGCCGTGTTCTTCGGGCCAACGATCGACCGCGGCGGTAGCCATGCGCAGGTGCTACCCAGCGCGAACGGCCTCCAGACGCAGAACGAGCGGGCGGTGAGCCCGCTCAGATTCTGCGGTCGCGCTCCCCCTGACTACTTGGGAGCCCCAGGACTTACGTGTTGAGCCTGGCGGCAAAACACTCCCGACCCGTTATCGGGGCCGAGTAGGGAGCGGCCACGGTCCAGAGTAGCGGCCCGACAGCAGGCCCGCGCGAAATTTAGGACGAAATGACGATCACGCCGCGGCGGCGAGCGCCAGCAACTCGTCGGCGACGCTCCGGAGATCGGAATCGAGATGCCCGCACAGCGCATCCCGCAGGAGCGCTCGCAGATGCTCGGCGATCTCATCGACAAGCGCGTTGACGCGAGGCTCGGCCGGTGCCAGACCAGAGATCACGGCGCGCTCAAGCGAGATCGCGTGGGCGATCCGCTCCGCCAATGCCGCGCGATCCTCCGGCTTGGCGCAGATCACCGAAAGCCGCTGCGCAAGCCTGCCGCTGCTGGGTCCCTCGGGCTCCAGCAGTGCTCGGAGTGCGAGCAGGAAGTCGGTCAGCGCCTCGAACGGCGCGAGCCGCTCGCAGCCCATCTCGAACCGTGACAGCGCCCACGCCAGCTCCCCACCGGTCGGCATGCGCCGGCCGATCAGGTTGCAGAACGCACGCAGCTCGTCCTCCTGCGCGGCCGAGATCAGCGTGATGAAGCGCGGTCGGCCGCTGCCGCCGAGCGCGACCGGCCGCCACTGGCCCGCGTCGGTGCGAGTCCAGGCGATCGGGCCGAGCGCGTACCCGCCGCGTTCGAACAGTCGCAGGGCGGTGAGCACGCGACGGAAGCGAGCGCGCGCGATCGAGACCGGGGGCCGCACCGACCGCTCCTGCGCGACCGTCAGCACGGCGAGAACGTTTGGCTCCTCGCTGTCGGCCCAGACGGCATCGGCGGGGGCGTCGGCGAGCGTCTCCCCGCGCACCATCGAGAGGCCGTCGCCGAGCGCCAGCTCGCCGGTTCCCGGGTCGAGCGCCACGCCCAGCAGCGGCGCGATCACGGTGCTGACGCAGCGGCCCTCGTAGAGCGAGTTTTCGAGCTGCTCGTAGGAGAGCTCGAACCGCAGCGGGTCGAAGCCGAACTCGCTGCGCTCGGCGAACACCGAGGCGAGGAACAGCCGCAACGCGGTGTCGGCGCGTTCGCGCGGATCGCCCGGGATGCGCGACTCGCCGCGCTCGCGCAGGTACGCCTGCGTGCCTTCGAGCGCCGCCAGCGCGCGGGCGGCGGGTGCGTAGGTGGGCAGCGCCGACAGCAGGCCGAGCCGCTCGCGGATGAACGCTCCCGTCAGCGGCCGGTAGCAGTAGAGCGGCGAGGATCCGCCGGGCTCCTCGGTGATCTCGAATTGGATCTCGGCGCCGGCGGACGTCTCCGCCTTGAGCCTGCCGGCGGCATCGGCGGTGAACGCCTCGAGGGTCTCGTGGAGGGTCGTGTTACGCACGACCAGCCGTTTCTGGGTCGGCGGCGGCGATCCTGCAAGGCGAAGAGGTCTTTGCAGGTGTTCGGCCTTACGGCGCGGCTTCGATCTCTGTGAGGTGAGCGACGTTCTCGAGGTCGTTCTCGTCGGTGCTGGGCTGGCTCTCGAACCACGCATCCAGGATCTCGTTCAGGGCCGCCTCGGAGGTCTGTCGCAGGCTCAGGGCGAGGACGTTCGCGTCGTTCCAGCGCCGTGCGCCGTCGGCCGTCTGCGCATCGCCGCACAGCGCTGCGCGGATGCCCGGCACCTTGTTCGCCGCGATCGACGCGCCCGTCCCCGTCCAGCAGGCAACGATCGCCTGCTCGGCGCGGCCGTCTGCGACGTCTCGCGCGGCGCTCTCGCTCGCCCACGCCCAGTCAGGACGCGCGTCTTCATCGTAAGCGCCGTGGAGAACCGGGTCGTGTCCGCGGCGGCGGAGCTCATCGGGGATGCTGGCCGCGACACCGGTCAGCTCATCGGCTGCGACAGCGATTCGCACTGCCCTTGGTCAGACGGCGGCGACTGCGGCCGGCTCGGCGGCGGTCTCGCTCTCGCTCTCGACGTCGCAGACGCCGAGCCACTCGCGGCCGTAAACGCGCATGTCCTCGATCAGCGGCACGAGCGCACGTCCCTTGTCGGTCAGCGCGTACTCGACACGCGGAGGAACCTCGGGGAATGTCTGGCGCTGGACGATTCCCTCTTCCTCGAGCGCGCGCAGCCGCAGCGACAGCGTTCGAGGGCTGATCCCCTCGAGCGAGCGCTCCAGCTCACAGAACCTCGAGCGGCCCTCCGCCAGGTCGCGGATCACCAGCAGCGTCCATTTGCCGCACACGATCTCGGCCGTTCGGCAAACGGGACAAGTGTCATTGGCAGCCATCAGAATCCCTATTCTAGCGCAATGCTTCATCAACTGAAGCGTGTGCGCGCCGGGTTTGTCAGCCGACTGCGACGCCAGGTGGGGGCGCTGAAGTTCCTGACGTCGCCGATGCCGGGGTCTTTTGAGGGGCCGCCGGCCGGCGCAGCGCGACGGGTCCGGCTGCGACCGGCACGCGCTCGGGATCGATCATGTCTTCCATTGAAGTGGAAGTCCGCCCCTCCGCGGCGACGAGCAGCTTGAAATCGTGCGGGCTGGTGGCAATGCGGAGGGCGTCCTGCATCGAGACGCGGCCGGCCTGGTAGTGGCGCAGCAGCGCCTGGTCGAAGGTCTGCATCCCGTAGTACTCCCCCTCGGCAATCACCTCGCGCAGGCGCCCGGTCTGCTCCGCGTCGAGGATCATGTCGCGCGCACGGCCGGTCATCCGCAGGATCTCGCAGACGGCGACACGTCCGCTCGCATCGGGAGTCGGCACCAGGCGCTGGGAGATCACGGCCTTGAGCGTGCCGGCCAGCATCGCGCGCGCCTGCGCCTGCTCGTGCGGCGGGAAGAAGTCGAGGATGCGGTTGACGCTCTCGGACGCGTCGAGCGTATGGACGGTCGACATCACGAGATGGCCGGTCTCGGCGGCCGAGAGAGCCGAGCGAACGGTCTCCTCATCGCGCATCTCCCCGATCAGAATGACGTCGGGGTCCTGGCGCAGGACGCGGCGCATCGCGCGTTTGAAGGATGCGGTGTCGATCCCCACCTCGCGCTGATTGATGATCGAGGCGCGATCGGCGTGCAGGTACTCGATCGGATCCTCGATCGTCACGACGTGCCGCGACCTCGTCTCGTTGATCTGGTCGATCAGCGCCGCAAGGGTCGTGGACTTGCCCGAGCCGGTCGTGCCCGTCAGCAGGATCAGTCCCCGCTCCTCGTCCGCGATCTCGTGCATCACCGCGGGCAGTCCGAGCTCGTCGATCGTGCGGACCGCGAGCGGGACGACGCGAGCCGCGACCGAGGTTGTCCCGCGCTGCTTGAACGCGTTGATCCGGAAACGGGCCAGGCCGTCGATCGCGTACGCGAAATCGACCTCGTGCTCGCGCTCGAACTCCTCGCGCTTCTCCGGGTCGGCGAGCATCTCGCTGAGGGCACGCTCGGTGTCTCCCGGGTGCAGCGGCTCGAACTGCTCGATCGGCTCGAGCCGTCCATGGATCCGCGCCAGCGGACGCGAGGGAACCTTCAGATGAAGATCCGACCCCTCCTTCCCCACCACATAGCGGAGCGCCTCGTGGAGATCAAACATCGCGGAGGGGTTATCGGCTCGCTCCCTCGGGTCTTGAGGCGATCTGGACGCGGCTGGACGGGTGGCGGGGCGTCGGCAACCCCGACAGAACCCGAAAACCGCCCGGGGCCGGCGAACAATGGCGAATTCGGTCGGACTGTCCGACCGAATGCGGCAAAGTCCAGCGCTGGAAGCTGCCGATTCAGGGCTGGAACAGTGCAGGCTCGGAGGGCAGTCGTTCGGTGGGACCCGTAAAGCGGTCCCAACGAACGGCTGCCCTGCGAGTTACAAGCTCAGGCTACGTCGCGAAGCTTCTGAGCCTCAGCCAGCGACTGAAGCTTCTTGAGCGACTGATTCTCGATCTGCCGGATCCGCTCACGCGTGACGTTGAACGTCCGGCCGACCTCGTCCAGCGTGCGCGGATGCTCGCCGCCCAACCCGTAACGGAGCTCGAGGACGCGCCGCTCCCGGTAACTGAGGTTCTCGAGCGCCTCGCGCAGCGCTTCCTTGGTCAGGATCTCCGCCGCGCGCTCGTACGGCGACTCGGCGCGCTCGTCGGCGATGAATTGCCCGAATTCGGACTCCTCTTCGTCTCCGACCGGCTTCTCGAGCGAGACCGGGGCCTGCGCCGAGCGCTTGATCGACTCGACCTCTTCGGGCTCGATGCCGGTCACCTCGGCGATCTCCTCGGCCGTGGGCTCGCGACCGAGCTCGGTGACGAGCTTGCGCTCGGCCCGGCCGATCTTGTTGAGCTTCTCGACGACGTGCACCGGGATGCGGATCGTGCGTGCCTTATCGGCCAGCGCGCGGGCGATCGCCTGGCGGATCCACCAGGTCGCGTAGGTCGAGAACTTGAACCCCTTGCGGTAGTCGAACTTCTCGGCCGCGCGCACCAGACCAAGCGTCCCCTCCTGAATCAGATCGAGGAAGGGAAGCCCCTGGTTGCGGTAGTTCTTCGCGATTGAGACCACGAGTCGGAGGTTGGACTCGACCATCTTCTGCTTGGCGTCCAGATCGCCGCGTTCGATTCGCTTGGCGAGATCGACCTCTTCCTGCGCGGTCAGTAGTCGCACCTTGCCGATGTCCTTCAGGAACAGCTGAAGGGAATCGGTCGTCATGTCGGGCTTCAGGTCAAGCGCCGTCTTGGCCTTGCGCCGGCCACGCTTGTCCGGCGCGCGCTCCTCCTCCGCCGCGGCAAGTGCCGGATCGACCTCCTCGACGAGTTCGATCTCGGCCCGCTCGAGGTAGCCATGCAGCTCCTCGACGTCAGCCTCGTCGAGATCCAACTCTGAGACGGCCGAGGCGATGTCGGCGTAGGTCAGGACGCCGAGCTGCTGGCCGCGAGTGACAAGTCCCTTGATCTCTTCGAGTTCCTGCAGTTCCGCTACTGACATCTGATTCCGTTTCCGTCGGTTGCGCCGGGGTTGACAGCAATCGGCGCTGAGGGACAGACAGCGGGCGCGGGCCTCAAAGGGCGCACGCCCGCAACTCAAACATACGCCGGGGAGTATAGAGTATGGGGCGCTATATTTTTTGAAGTCTATCGGCGGGACGCGGCTTTGACCCCGGGGGGAATAGGTGCGCATTTCGCCAGCGCCGCACGCGCGGCGCTTCAGTTTCCAAACTAACTACGTAGAACGGCTCCACTCGTTTCAAGTTGCGCAGGGAAATTTCTCAATCCCTTTATGTGCCGGTTATCGGCCCCGTTGAGCATCCGCTGGAGAGACCGGCTGGCCATGCGATCATGTGATGCCCGCGATGACTGACGACCGCCCGAACGAAGTCCTGGGGGCCCTTCCCCGCACCCGCCCTCACCGCCGCAGTCAGAAGCGCGCGGCGCGGCCGGCCGAGCGACGCGATGAACAGGCCGTGGTCGGGACCGAAACGGCTGCGAATACGGCGTCGCTGGCAAGCGCTGCAGCGCCGGCGGGCGGAGCACCGCGGGCAAACGGAGCGCCACGGGCAAACGGAGCGCGCCCGGCGAAGGCCGCCGGGAAGGTCGAGGCGCCCGCGCCTGCCCGCAAGACCAGCGCCACGACTCCGGTGCGCCGGCCGCGGCCCGGGCGGCTGCGTCAGCCCGCCCAACCAGCAGGAGCGCCCAAGATTGCTCGCCAACCGGCGCGCAGATCCGGACCGCCGACGGGCACCGAGATTCTCGGCACGGCAGTGCAGGCGGCAGCTGAGCTCGCCGAGATCGGGCTGTCGATCAGCGCCCGTGCCGTGCGCGGCGCGGTCTCCCGGCTGCCGCGGCCCTAACGCGCCCGGGCAGGATCCGGGCGAGGCGGCCGGACCGCGTTCTGGCGCCGGCACGGGTCGGGCCGCCCTGCCTACCGGAGAACGACCGCGCGGAGTTTCGTATACTCCTCGCCTTCCGACGCCGAGCGATCATCCGTCCGCGGATGGTCGGCGGGGGAACCACTTGCGGTCCGTCAGGTCCGCAGGGGCGAATCGGTCCCGCAAAGGACCGTAGCGCCCGAAAGGCGCGAGCCCGTCAGCTCACCCCGTAGGCGAAACAACGAACAGAGCAGAGAACGGGTGATCGTGATTCGTCGCGCCATCGCGTATGTCGTCGCCAGCGCGCTCCTGGGCACAGTGGCGCTTGCAGGGCCCTCAATCGTGTCCGCTGCGACCGGCGGTGCAGGCCTGCAGGGCTCCAGGAACGGACAGCCGGCGAGCGGCAACCAGCAAGGGGTCGTCTATCCCGCCAACCAGGTCGTGAGCGCGAGCGGCAACGGCTTCTCGATCTCCACCCGCGTCTCCGCCTTCCTCGGCAAGCAGATGCGCTTCACCGGCCACGCGCCCGGACCGGGTGTCGTCGAGATTCAGCGAATGGGCCGCGAGACCAATTTCACCTGGCAGAACACCGCACACGCAACCGCCGGCAGCGACGGCTCGTTCACCATCGAGTGGCCCGCCAACCACATCGGCCGCTTCTCCTTCCGCGCCGTGCTCAGCGGCGCCAGCAGGTCCCCCTCGATCTCAGCCACGGTCTTCCGGATGGCGATCGCGACGATCTACGGGCCCGGTGAGTACGGCTCCACGACCGCTTGCGGCGAGGTGCTCAAGCCGAGCACGATCGGCACCGCCAATCGCACACTTCCGTGCGGCACGCCCGTCGCCGTCTACTGGCATGGGCACGCGATGGTCGTGCCTGTGATCGATCGCGGGCCGTATGCCAACCACGCCGACTGGGACCTCACCGAGGCGACCAGCAGCAAGCTGGGGATGAACGGCACCGAGACGATCGGCGCCGTCTCGCTGCCGCACTGAGGTTGGGCCGCCTTCGGCGGCGTCCATGGGGCCGGGAGGGCCCGTCCGGACGCTAGGGGCGCGGCTCGGGATCCCGCCCGCCGCCCCGCGTCACCGTGATCCCCTCCGCCGCCGCGGCGAACCGCGCCTCCTCGGCCGCCTCGATCAGCCCATCGCGATCCGGCGCGTCCTCCCCCAGGACCGCGATCCCGATCGCGACCGTCAACGGAGATCTCCGCCACTCGCCAATGGCACGAACGGCATCGTCGATCCGCGAGGCCAGCGCCACGGCCTCTCCCCTATCGGTCTCGGGCGCGACGATCCAGGCGCGGCCGTTGCCCTCGCCGGCGACGACGTCCTGTGGCCTGGTCGCGTCCTCGACGGCCAGCGCGACGCGACCGAACAGTGCCCGCGCCTCGTCGACGGGCTCGACCGCCAGCACCCGCTCGGCATCTTCGAGCTCCACCTGCAACAGCGACAGGGGCTTGTCCCCGCGACGAGCCGCGTCGATCTGCCGATCGAGCACGTCGACCCACGAAACGTCGGAGGCAGCCCGAGCCGAGCGCAGCGCCGTACCGCGGACGACCTCGATCACGAGCGCCAGCCGCTCGGACAACGCGGCCACCAGCTCGGGATCGGGATCCCGGAGCTCCGACAGCAGCGCGCTCCACAGCACAGCCCGCAGCGCCTCGATCGCACGTGAGATCGCCTCGGGACTCGCCCCGGACAGAGAGAACCTGAGCTGCTGCGGTTCGAGCTCCGCGTCGCTCGCGAGGGCCCGCACGATCGCCTCGCACAGGCGCGGCCCGTCTCGCACGATCTCGCCCGCGACCAGCGAGGGCGCATCGGTGAGTGGCGCATCTTCGATCAGCGCCAGCAGCCATCCCTTGGCGAGCAGCTCGCCCGCATCGAGCAGCGGTTGGACCGGGGCGTGCGCCACCGGCCGAGCCCGACGCCGACGAGGCGGGCGGGCGGGCATTCGGTCCATGGTGGCCCTTTTAGCACGCGTACCGGCAGCCCACCCGGCCCACCCGCGAGAATGCACCCTGTGGCAAGGCCCCTGATCAGCATCGACGAAGCCCGCGAGATCGTTCTGCGCGCGATCGTGCCGCTGCAGGCCGAGACGATCGCGATCGATGATGCGCTCGATCGGGTGCTCGCGCAGGACGTCAAATGTGCCGGCGATGTGCCGCCGTTTCCGTCTTCGGCGATGGACGGTTACGCGGTGAGGGCCGGGCCTGCCGGACGCACGCTCGAGGTGATCGGCGAATCGAAGGCCGGAACACCCTCCGCGCTGATCGTCAGCGAGGGGATCGCGATCCGGATCTCCACCGGCGGCGCCGTCCCGAACGGTGCGAGCGCCGTGATCAGGCAGGAGGACGTGGAGCAGCGTGACGGCACGATCGCGATCAACGAGGCCACCTCAGAACGCGAGAACATTCGCGAGGCCGGAGAGGACATGCGCGCCGGCACCACGGTTCTGCGAAAGGGGATGCGGCTGGGAGCCGCCGATCTCGGAGCGGCGGTGGCGGCGGGCGCGGGGGAGCTCGTCGTGGCGCGCCGGCCGGACGTCCAGGTCCTGTGCACCGGAGATGAGCTGCGCGCCCCAGGCGAACCGCTCGGCCCGGGAGAGATCCACAACTCCAACGCGCCGATGCTGGTCGCGCTCGCACGGCGCCACGGAGCAGAAGCGCCGCACGCCAAGCGCCTGCCCGACGACCGCGCGGCGACGGAGACCGGACTCGAGCTGGCGCTTGCCCAGGCCGACGTCGTGATCATCTCCGGCGGCGTGTCGGTCGGACCGCACGATCACGTCAAGCCGGCGCTCGAGGCACTCGGCGTCACGGAGCGCTTCTGGGGCGTGTCGCTTCAGCCCGGCAAGCCGACCTGGTTCGGCACGCGCGACGAGACGCTCGTGTTCGGGCTGCCGGGAAACCCGGTCTCGGCGGCGGTGACCTTCTCGCTGTTTGCCCGCCCCGCGCTCAACGCGCTGCAGGGCGCAGAGACCGGCGACGGCACGCTCCCATCGCACGCGACGCTTGGAGCCTCGGTCACGCAGAACCGTCAGCGCGAGCAGGCAGTCCGGGTCCGGCTCGAACGCGACGGCGATCGGACGCTCGCGTTCCCGAACGGCCCGCAGGGCTCGCACATCATCACGTCGCTCGTGGGGGCCGACGCGCTGGCGAGGATCCCTCCTGGTCCGGGGGAACTCGAGGCCGGCGCCACCGTCGCGCTGGAGCCGCTGCCGCATTAGCCGCCGAAAACCGGGCAGAATCCACCGCGTGGCGGCCCTGATCGCGTTCTTTGCAGCCCTGGCGGCACTCGTCGCCGCGCGCCACCGCCACCGTCGGCGGCTTCGGCCGCGGGCGATGATCGTCTCACCTCGCACGTCGACGGTGGTCGCGCGAGATGGCGCCGTGCGCTCGGTCCAGTCGGCCGATCTGGCAATCGATCCCATCGACCTCGCGCCGCTGTGGAACCCGACCAATCTCGAGAACCTCGCCCGCACATACTGGCGCTTCCTGTCTCGCGTCACGCTCGGCCTGATCCGGGTCGTCTACGGCGTCAACGAGCGCTCGGTCGTGCTGCTGGCGCGTCCCTTCACGCTGCTGCGCTTCGATGCGCCCGAGTACACGGTCGAGCCCGACCACGGCAACGTCCGCTGGCGGATCAGAGATGGCCTGCTGGTCGCCCGTGCCGGCCGCGGCTCAGGCTATCTCGCACTCGATGTGAGCCGCAAGCAGAACCACGACCCGGACTCGACCGCGATCGTCCACATCGACGTCGAGGTCGCGAACTTCTATCCCGCGATCGCGGCTGGGTTCAGTATGCCGGTGTACGAGGCGACGCAGTCCTCGATCCACGTGCTGGTCACGCACGCCTTCCTGCGCTCGCTGACGACGCTCGATCTCGCCGAGTCAAAGGTCGGGCTGCTGGGGATCGCGCCGCCCGATCAGCCGTAGCGCACGCCGGTCAGAGCGCGCAGCTTCGAGCGGTCGTGGCGCGCGAATACCCGCCGGACCGTGCCCGACCGTGATCGCATGACCAGCGACTCGGTGGTCGCTCCGCGGTCGCCCTGGTAGCGGACGCCCTGCAGCACGTCACCATCCGTGACCCCGGTCGCCGAGAAGAACACGTCGTCACCGGAGACCAGCTCGTCGCACGTAAGCAGACGCGACAGGTCATAGCCCGCGTCGACCGCCGCCCGGCGCTCATCGTCGTTTCGCGGCCACAGACGTCCGACCAGTTGCCCGCCGATGCACTTGATCGCCGCTGCCGAGATCACGCCCTCAGGTGTGCCGCCGATCCCCCACAGAAGGTCGACCGGCGAGTTGTCGCTGACGGCGAGCATCGCGGCGGAGACGTCACCGTCCATGATCAGCCGTACGCGGGCGCCGGCCTCCCGCACCTCGCGCATCGCCTCGTGATGGCGTTCGCGATCGAGCATCACGACCATCACATCGCGGATGTCGATCCGCTTGCGCTCCGCGACGAGCGCGAGCGTCTCGGGAAGCGGACGATCGAGATCGAGCAGGTCGGCGATCTCGGGGCCACCCGCGATCTTCTCCATGTACACGCACGGGCCAGGGTCGAACATCGCGCCGCGCTCGGCCAGCGCGATCACGGCGATTGCGCTCGGCATCCCGAGCGCCGTCAGGCGCGTCCCCTCCAGCGGGTCGACGGCGATGTCGACCTCGGGCGGCGTGCCGTCGCCGATCTGCTCACCGTTGTACAGCATCGGCGCCTCGTCCTTCTCGCCCTCGCCGATCACGACCACGCCGTCCATCGAGACCGACTGCATCACGTGGCGCATCGCGTCCACGGCGGCCTGGTCGGCCCCCTCCTTGTCGCCGCGGCCGACCATTCGGGCGGCGGCGAGCGCCGCCGCCTCCGTGACGCGCACGAGCTCGAGCGCGAGGTTGCGGTCCGGATAGCTTCTGTCCTCGGAACTTGTCACAGCACCCCCGGTGGTTTGCGGCGCCCGCCGCTCTCGCGTGCGCGCGCGACGGAGCCAATCAGAATCAGCAGGCCCCCAACAAGAGCCACCCACCAACCGTACGCGATTCCGATCTGTCCCGGCGGCGTCCCGGGCTTGTCGATCACGCCGCGGAACAGCGTGAACGTGAGCGCAGCGAGCGCCGTGACGGCGGTCAGCTCACCCCGCGGCCACGAGAGCGCATGGCCCCGGATGATGATCCACGCGAGGATCAGCGGCGCGATGGCGGTCAGCAGCAGCAGGTACCGCAGGATCGTGAGCGAGTTCCACCCCGTACAGGTCGTGTTGGGCCCCTTGCAGCTGTTGAGCACGGCGTGGCTGTTGCCAAGCGTGTACCACGCCAGGAACAGCGACACGCCGAGCAGGATCCCGCCGACCACCGCGATCAGCTCCCCGCGATCGAGCTCATTCAGGTGCATCGACCCGCAGCCTAACCACTTTGCGTTGGCGACTAACCCGCTAAAGACCGATCGTCGCCAGCTCGGGCCGCGCCACGCCGCTTTTCTGTGCCGCATCGCGTACGGCTGCCGCGATGACGTCGTGGACGTGGCGGTCGAGAACGTCAGGCACCAGGTTGTTCTCGTGGGTCAGCGAGGCGATCGCGTTTGCGGCGGCCAGCTTCATCTCGACGTTGATCTCCGCCGCGCCCGCCTGGAGAGCCCCGCGGAGATACCCGGGTACCCGAGCACGTTGTTGACGCTCCGTCCGTCCCCGGCGAACGCTGCGCCCGCGGCCTCGGCCACCTCCGGGAGGATTTCGGGGTCAGGGTTGGTGAGCGCGAGGATCACCTGCCCGCGGCGGATCATTCCCGGCTCGATCAGGCCGGGTCTCCCGGTCGTGGCGACGACGACATCGGCATCACGCATCACGTCATCCATGGAGCGGACGTCGACTCCCGACGCCAGCGCCCGTGCATGCGACTCCTCGGCCGGGTCATAAGCGATGACCCGCCGCACGCCGGCTTCAACCATCAGCGATGCGATCCCGAAGCCCGCCGCGCCGAGCCCCAGCTGGCCCACGGTCGCATCACGGAACTTGATCTCCGCATGTCGGCAGGCCGCCATCACCGCAGCGACGACCACGACGG
The DNA here is from genome assembly GCA_963796525.1 of uncultured Solirubrobacterales bacterium. GTDB lineage: Bacteria > Actinomycetota > Thermoleophilia > Solirubrobacterales > Solirubrobacteraceae > Palsa-465. The sequence goes on along the minus strand of CAWCMD010000017.1, from coordinate 188,644 downwards.
CGGTCCCGTGAACATCGTCGTGCATGACCGGCTGCGACAACGCCTCGATCAGCCGCCGCTCGATCTCGAAGCACTCAGGCGCAGATATGTCCTCCAGATGGATGCCACCGAAGGTCGGTGCGATCCGTACGACCGTCTCGACGAACTCATCCACGCCGGCGGCGTCGATCAGGATCGGCACGGCGGAGATGCCGGCGAACTGCCGGTAGAAGACTGCCTTTCCCTCCATCACCGGCATCGCAGCAACTGGCCCGATGTTGCCGAGCCCGAGGACGCGCGTGCCGTTGGTGCAGATGCCGACGGTCCGGGGGATCATCGTGTAGCGGGCGGCGAGCTCGGGGCGAGCGGCGATCGCGCTGCACACGCGCGCGACGCCGGGCGTGTACACGTCGCGCATTTCCTGGACGGTCCGCACGGGGTGGATTGCCTCGACCCGGAGCTTGCCGCCCTCGTGCCGGATCATCGCCCGGTCCTGATGCCAGACGACTCGCACACCGGGGATCGAGTCGAGCGCCTGGGCGATCCGCTCGGCCTGGTCGCTGTCGCGAACCTCGACAGTGATCTCGCGCACCGAATGCTCGCGGCCCACCGAGATCGTCACGACATCCCCGATCAACCCTCCCTGCTCGGCAATCGCGTGGGCGACCTCCGCGAGCTGCCCGGTGTGGTGCGGGATCTGGACTCGATACGTGCAGTCGAGCATCGGACGGGATCGACTCTAATGGAGGCTGCTAGGTTCGTCCGCGATGCGGTTCGATCAGCTTCTACCCACGGCGGCTCAGGTCGAGATCGCGGATCTGCTCGACTCGCTCAAGCTGGCAGAACTTGCTCCGCAGCAGCGTCCGTACGTAATCGCCAATTTCGTCGCGAGCGCGGACGGCCGCGCGACTGTGGCAGGGCGCTCCGGAGCGCTCGGCGACGACGGCGACCATGCCGTGTTTCACGGACTTCGTGAGCGGGTCGATGCCGTGATCGCGGGCACGGGCACGTTGCGAACGGAACGCTACGGACGGATCCTCGGCAAGGCCGAGCGTCGCGAAAGGCGCGTCGCCCGCGGGTCCAGCGCCGAGCCACTCGCATGCGTGATCACGCGCAGCGGCGAGGTGCCAACCGACATCCCCCTGTTCACTGAACCGGAGTCGAGGATCATCGTGTTCTCGCCGGTCGAGGTCGAGGGGCTCTCGGACTGCCCGGCGCAGACCGAGCTGGTCCTGCTCGACCCGGGCGAGATGACTGTGACCACTGCATTGCGCCACCTGCGAACGGGTCACGGCGTCGCCTCGCTGCTGTGCGAGGGTGGTCCGACGCTGTTCGGATCGCTGCTTCAGGAGGACGTCGTCGACGAGTTGTTCCTGACGGTCGCGCCGCTGCTGACCGGCGGGGGTATGGGTCCGACGATCTCGAGCGGCCCCGAGCTCGTCGACCCCCACAAGCTGCAACTGCGCTGGGTGCTGGAGCGCAACGGAGCGCTGTATCACCGCTACGGACTGCGATAGCGGGCTTCGCCCAAGGCGACTTCAGTAATCGGCCGACCCGCGATTGCGCCGCTGGTACGGATGTCAAATCTGCGGCAGTGGTCGAGCATTGACGATCACTCGTTGTCCTTTGTGAGGAGGGGTAGGAGTGATCTAACGGGACGGGTCCCGTGCAGTGCGCCAGACGGACCCGACTGACGCCGAGAGCGTGAGACTCGTCGCAGATATTCCTCGCAGCCGCGATCGGCCCGGTGTGTCCGAAGCGGTTGCGAGTCGCTCGGGTCGCAGAACCGAGAGGAGGAGTTTCTAATGAGTACCGCAAGCGGCGGCGTCGCTGCGCCAGGCCATCCGCCCCACCACGGACTCGGTCGACTGTTCGATCGCCAGCTGGACCACTACCCGAACACGCGTGCGCGCACGATGTACCTCGCCATCACAGTGCTGGCGACGGTCGTCCTCTACTACGAGCTGTACATCCAAGGGGCGGTCGCCACCAAGATCATCCAGCACTTCGGATTCACATTCACGCAGTTCGTCGTCGTCCTCGTCATCGGCAACGCGGTCGGGGCGTTCGCGTCTCTGGGCGCGGGCCTGGCGGACCGCTGGGGCCGCGCGAACCTCGTGGTCGGCGGGTTGCTGATCACGGGCCTGATCATCGCCTTCGGCCTGCCGAATGCCTCGAGCAAGGCCGAGTACACGGTCATGTTCGCGCTGCTCAGCATGGTTGAGGGGATGGCGCTCGTCGCCACGCCGGCCTTGATCCGCGATTTCTCGCCGCAGCTCGGGCGCGGCGTCGCGATGGCGTTCTGGACGATGGGCCCGGTGCTCGGCAGCCTCGTCGTGACCGAGGTCTCGAGCAACACGCTGGGCAGCCATCCGGACTGGCAGTACCAGTTCCATGTCTGCGGCATCGTCGGCTTGGCCGTCTGGCTGATCACGCTGATCGGGTTGCGTGAGCTCTCGCCGCAGCTACGCGACCAGCTGATGGTCAGCATCCGCGATCGGGCGCTGGTCGAGGCGCGCGCCGCCGGAATCAAGCCGGAGAAGCTGCTCAGGCATCACTGGCGGCAGATGCTGCGGCTGGACATCATCAGTCCGGCGCTGGCGATCAGCCTGTTCCTGATGCTGTACTACATCTTCGTCGCGTTCCTGGTCGTGTTCTTCGTGACGGTCTTCGGCTACACCGAGGCAAAGGCCAACAACCTCGGCAACTGGTACTGGATCGCGGACATCGTCGGGCTCGGCATCGCCGGCGTGGTCTCGGACCGCCTCCGGGTCCGCAAGCCGATCATGATCATCGGGTCGGTGATCAGCCTGATCGGCATTGGGCTGTTCGCCGCGACGACCACCGACTCGACCACGAGCTACCACACGTTCGCGTGGCTGTTCGTGATCATCGCGTTCGGAGGCGGGATGGCCTACGTCTCCTGGATGGCCGCATTCACCGAGACGATCGAGAAGCACAACCCGGCCGCGACTGCGACCGGCCTCGCCGTGTGGGGTTGGATCATCCGGATCGTCGTGACGATTTCGTTCGCAATCCTGCCGTTGGTCGTCCCCGCGACCTCGACCCTCGTCGACCAGGGTCCGCAGGTCGCCAAGATCGTCGCCACCTACCCCGGGCAGGTGAAGGTCCTCCAGACCGTCGACAAGACCACGCTCGCCGCGCTCACCAAGAACCCCAACGACCAGCTCGCTCAGGCCAAGGCCGTGTCCGAGCTCAGCGGGGTTCCGGTCGCGTCGGTCGCGAAGACCGCCGCCCTGAGCACGAAGTACGCACAGGAGCTCGCGACCGCGGCCGCGCTGTCGCCGGCGACCAAGGCGGCGCTCGCGACGAGCCCGACGAGCACAGCGGTGCTGAAGACGGCGGTCGCCGAGATCGCGGTGAAGCTGCGGATTCCACCTGCGGCGGCCGCGGCTCGGCTACAGGCACTGGGCAAGGTGCCGCTCGCCGACCTCGCGTTCCTCCAGGTCACGGGCCCGAAGGTCCAGACGGGAGCCGCGCAGCTGAAGTCCGTCTCAGCGGTCCCGCCGGCCGATCTCGCCTACCTGCAGGCAAACGCCACGAAGGTCGCGGACGCCAAGCGGGACAACCCCGGCCAGTGGCAGACCTACTGGTGGATCTGCTTCGTCGGGCAGCTGTTGTTCATCCCGCTGGCGCTTCTGCTGACGGGGCGCTGGAGCCCACGCAAAGCGCGCGAGGATGAGCTCGAGCACGAGCGCTGGCTGGAGCGCGAGCTCGCCGAGCTGCACGCTGCGCAGCCGGGCAACGGCTCGGAGGTGGGTGCCGTCACGAGCTAGATAACGCGCGGACACGATCCCCAACATGGCCTCGCCGGCCGCAGGCGGTTCGCGGTCGGCGAGGCTATTGCGCGAAGTGCTTGTGAACCCGCTCCGCGTACCAGTCCGGCCAGGGAGTCGCTGGATTCGCCGCGGTGTACTCCTTATCGAGCGACACCAGCAGCCAGACGAGCTCGCTGCGCACCGGCGTGCTCCCGAGAATCTGCGGGAGCTCGGACAGCTTCAGCAGCCAGTCCGCGTACCACGAGGCCCAGTCCGGATCGTCACCGTCGACGATCCTGTAAACGCGGTGATGTGTCTCGCCGGCCTCGTGCAGAAGCGAGGCGATCGACGGTTGGTCGCTCATGCTGGGCAGTCTCTCCGATTCGGCCACGGACCGTGTGAAAAGGATGGGGGGAGTCTCACATCCGGAGTTTCTAAAGCGTTCATTTTGGACATGGGACAATGCATGTCCATGGCAAGTCCGACCGCAGTCTCGGGCGACGTGAACTCCCAGGCGATCGACGCGCTGACGGAAGCCAGGGCGCGAACGCTTGCGCTCGTCGCATCGGTGTCAGACGATGACCTCGAGCGTGTGCACTCGCCGCTGATGAGTCCGCTGGTCTGGGATCTCGGGCATATCGCCGCGTTCGAAGATCTGTGGCTGGTGCATCGCTACGGCGGCAAGCCGCTGCTGCGCGATGACCTCGCCGATGTCTACGACGCGTTCGAGACGCCACGGGCCGGCCGCGGAGACCTGCCGTTCCTCCGCCCGGCGCAGGCGCGCGAGTACCTCGATGAGGTACGCGCGCGCACGATCGACGTGATCGACGAGCGCGGCGTCGGCGACGGCCTGCTGCACGAGATGGTCGTGCGCCACGAGCATCAGCACAACGAGACGATGCTGCAGACGGTGCAGCTGGCGCAGCTCGACGGCTACCGCATCCACGCGGGCTCGCCGGCAACAGCGAACGGATCGCCAGCGGCGACACCGCTGAGCGCTTTGACCGGGCTCGAACTGGTCGAGATCCCGGCCGGGGAGTGCTCGATCGGCGCCCCGGCGCACGGCTTCGCCTACGACAACGAGCGCCCCCGCCACCGCACGGACGTGCGCGCCTACCTGATGGGTCGCAGTCCGATCACGAATGCCACCTACCTGACTTTCGTCGAGGGTGGTGGCTACGAGCGGCGCGAGTGGTGGTCGGACGAGGGCTGGGCGTGGAAGGAGCAGTACGACATCACGAGACCTCTGGCCTGGACGGCGGACTGCCGCCACGAGTGGCGGCTCGGAGCATTCGAGCCACTCGATCCGCACAGCCCCGTCGTCCACGTTTCCTGGTTCGAGGCCGACGCCTTCGCCCGTTCGTATGGCGCCCGCCTACCCACCGAGTTCGAGTGGGAGAAGGCGGCGACCTGGGACCAGAAACAGGACCCGTCCCACCCGGTCAGCCGTCGCTATCCCTGGGGGAACGAGCCGCCCGCTCCCGGCGTCCATGCAAACGTGGACCATCTCGGCCACGGCCCACTCCCGGTTGCTGCTCATCCCGCGGGCGCCTCGCCGTACGGCTGCCTGGGGATGATCGGCGACGTCTGGGAGTGGACCGCCAGCAACTTCACCGGCTATCCGGGGTTCACCGCGTTCCCGTACCGGGAGTACTCCGAGGTGTTCTTCGGCCCGACCTACAAGGTGCTGCGTGGAGGCTCCTGGGCCTCGCGCGCGCATGTGGTCACGCCTTCATTCAGGAACTGGGACTACCCACAACGCCGCCAGATCTTCTCCGGCATTCGGATTGCGAGGGACCTCAATTGAAATCGCTGCTGCAGACCGACGACATTCAGATCGAATCCTGGCTCTCGGAGAGCGAGGAGCGATCGCTGGCCAACGACGTGCTCGACGGGCTCACCCGTCCGTTCAAAGAACTCCCGCCGAAGCATTTCTACGACGCGCGCGGCTCCGAGCTGTTCGAGCGGATCTGCGAGCTGCCCGAGTACTACCCGACCCGGACCGAGCGCCAGATCCTCGAGCAGTGTGCCGCACAGATCGTCGAGACGACGGGCGCCGGCGAGCTCGTCGAGCTTGGATCCGGCTCTGCCGAGAAGGCCCGAATCCTGCTCGCGGCGATGGATGACGCGGACACCCTCAGGCGATACGTGCCGCTGGACGTCTCCGAGCAGGTAGTGCGCGACGCGGCCGAGCAACTCGTCGAGGACTACGACAGCCTTCAGATCCACGGCGTGATCGGCGACTTCGAACGGCACCTCGAGCGGGTGCCGGAATCCGACGGGGTGCCCCGCCTGGTGGCCCTGCTCGGGGGCACGATCGGGAACTTCCCGCCCGGGACTCGTCGCGGGCTGCTGCGCAAGATCAGCGCGCTGCTCGGTCCCGAGGATCGGCTGCTGCTCGGAACCGACCTGGTCAAGGACCCGGCGGTGATCGAGGCCGCGTACGACGACTCGCAGGGAATCACCGCCGAGTTCAACCGCAACATCCTGCATGTCGTCAACCGCGAGCTGGACGCGGACTTCTCCCCCGACGCGTTCGACCACGTCGCGTTCTTCGACCGCCGCCACGAATGGGTCGAGATGCGCCTGCGGGCCCGCCGGCCCTGCAGCGTGCTCGTCGCCGGTCTGGGGTTGCGGGTCGAGTTCGCGGCCGGCGAGGAGCTGCGGACCGAGATCAGCGCGAAATTCACCCGCGAGCGGGTGCAGAGCGATTACGAGGCGGCCGGGCTGGCGCTGGACCGCTGGTACACCGACGATCAGGGCTTGTTCGCGCTGTCGCTCGCACGCCGGGCATAGCCCCGAGGCGACCGGAGCCCGTTCCCGCAGGCGTCCGCGTATCCTGCGACCCCATTGGGGAACGGATGTTGAGAACGGTCCAGCTGGGGCTGGCAGCGGTGATCGTGGTGCTCGCCGCGCCCGCGGTTGCGGACGCGGCCACCTACACGGTCGCAACGACCGGCGATGACGACGGCGCGCAGCCCTGCAGCGCCGCGAACGTGTGCCCGACGCTGCGTGACGCGGTCGCGGCGATGGGAAGCGCAGGGGCGATCCAGCTCGCGCCGGGCACCTACACGCTTTTGAACGGGCCGCTGAAGCTCGGCGACGGGAACACCAATCTCGCCGACTCGATAACCGGCGCCGCGACCGGCGGGCGCGCCACGATCGCGCAGACCGATGGAATCGACAACGTGCTCGACATCGCGGGTACCGCCGGCTCGCAGGTGGCGCTCACCAACTTGTCGATCACGGGTGGTCGCGAGCAGGCCGCCGCGGGTCAGGGTGCGAGCGGCGGCGGGATCGACAACGGACTGGCTTCGCTGACGCTCACAAACGTGCGCGTCACCGGCAATCTCGCGATCGGCGGCCCCCCCTCCCCATCGGGTGGGGCCGCTCAGGGTGGCGGGATCTGGAGCAGCGGGCCGCTGACGCTGATCGACAGCTTCGTGGGCACAAACGAGGCCATCGGCAACGCGAGCGGCGGCGCCGGCGCGGGCGGTGGCATCTACGAAGCGGCGGCGCTGTCCCTCACCGGGAGCACCGTCGTCGGCAACAGTGCGGTCGGCAACGGCAGTGGCGTGGGGAGCGCCCAAGGGGGCGGGCTGTTCCTCGCCGCGGGCGTACAGGCCGCAATCAGCACCAGCACAATCTCCTCCAACCAGGCCCAGGCAGGCGGTGGCGCGGTGGGCTCCGGGGGCGGCGTGTACGGGTCAGACGCCGCGCTGGCGGTCAACGCGAGCACGGTCTCTTCAAACACAGCACAGTCGGGCTCCGGTGCCGGACCTGCAGATGGCGGCGGCATCTTCGACAGCACGAGCCCGGCGGGCGAGCCGGTCGGGCTCCTCAACAGCACCGTCGCCGGCAACCGAGCGATCGGCGCCGGGCGGGGCGGCGGGGTCTACCTCAGCTCTTTCGTGCGCGGCGCCGACCAGCTCGCCAGCGACACGATCGCGGGCAACCAGGCCACCAATGGCGGCGACCTGTTCTCGGCCGGCGCCGGCGGCCTATCGGTCTTCCGCACGATCGTCGCCGCCGGCACCGGGAGTCCGGCGACGTGTGACCTGCAGGCGCCGCTGGCAGCGGAGTCCTCCAATCTCGAGGACGTCGCCCCCACACACTGCGGCTTCGCGAGCCGCAGCGACCGCGTGGGCGTGAGCGCGCAGCTCGGCCCGTTGCGCAACAACGGTGGCCCCACCCAGACGATGGCGCCCGGTCCCGGGAATGGCGCGGTCGGCCACGGAGGACGCTGCCTCGACCTCCAGGGGCGGCCTTTGACGGTCGACCAGCGCGGGGTCACGCGACCGATCCCGTGTGACATCGGCGCCTTCCAGACGACACCTCCGGCGGTTGGGCCGGCATCGGTAACCGGCGTCTCGCTGACCACCGCAATCCTCCACGCAACGGTCAACCCGGGTGGCATGTTCATCTCCACGTGCCAGTTCCTGTACGGGCCTACCACCGCGTATGGCTCCGCGGTCCCGTGCGCGCAGTCGCCCGGGGGTGGGACCCGCACGACTCGCGTCTCGGCGCGTCCCACCACGCTGAAGCCGGGCACCACCTACCACTTCCTGATCGAGGTGATCAGCGGCGGCGGCACGCGCCAGAGCGCGGACGTCACGTTCACAACCCGGCCCGCGCCGGCCCTCACCCGCTTCAGCGTCCACCGGACCACCGTCAGCTACAACGACAACGAGCCTTCGAGCACGACGCTTGAGCTGCTCGGATGCAACACGTTCCGCAAGGGCAAATGCAGCCGTTACATCGAGGTCGGCTCGGCCACGCACAGGGACCGCATCGGAGCCAACCGCTACTCGCTGCAAAGCGAATTCCGGCGCGCTCAGCTGGTGCCGGGTCATTACCTGCTCAAGGCGACGCCGAGCATCGGCGGCATCCAGGGGTCCACGGTCAGCGCGACGTTCCAGATCCGCTCCTAGGTCATCCCCGCCGGGAGGACTGAGTAGGGTTTCGCGCCATGCAAATCAAAGACAGCGTTGCCCTCGTCGCCGGAGGAGCATCCGGACTGGGCGAAGCGACCGCGCGCCGGCTGCACGCCGGCGGCGCCTCGGTCGTGATCGCAGACCTCAATCAGGACCGCGGCGAGGCGCTCGCGGGAGAGCTCGGTCCGAATGCCTCCTTCGTGCAAGCGGACGTGACCGACGCCGATGCGGTGCAGGGAGCCGTCGATGCCGCCGCGGCGCTGCCGGGCGGCCTGCGAATCGGTGTCTGTTGCGCGGGGATCGGCTGGGCCCAGCGGGTTGCCGGTCCGAAGGGGCCGCACGCGCTCGAGCCGTTCGAAACCGTGATCCGCGTGAACCTGATCGGCACGTTCAACGTCCTGCGGCTGGCCGCGGCAAGCATGATCGGCAACGAGCCGGGGCCCTCGGGAGAGCGCGGGGTGTGCATCAACACCGCTTCGATCGCCGCCTTCGACGGGCAGATCGGACAGATCTCCTACTCCGCCTCGAAGGGCGCAATCGTCGGCATGACGCTGCCCGCCGCTCGCGACCTCGCTGTCGCCGGCGTACGCGTGTGCACGATCGCGCCGGGGACCTTCGACACGCCGCTGCTCGGGGCGCTTCCTGAGGAGGCGCGGGTCAAGCTCGGCGAGGCGATCCCATTTCCGTCCCGCCTTGGCCAGCCCGACGAGTTCGCCGCGCTTGCGCAGCACATCGTCGAGAACGAGATGCTCAACGGTGAAGTGATCCGCCTGGACGGCGCACTGCGAATGCCGCCGAAATAGGGATCCCGCCCACCCTCCCCCTCCGCCCGATGAGTCACGAGGAGCTCTCGCCCGCCGACCGCTCGTCGCTCGCCGCAGAGCACGGTCCGGTCAACATGGCGACCGGCGGGCTGCTCGTGTTCGATGCCGATCCGCCGCTGACCCGCTCGATGCTCGCCGAGCGGATCGGCGAGCGGATCCATCTGATCCCGCGCCTGCGTCAGCGACTCGAGGAGACTCCGCTCGGCCTCGCGAACCCTGTGTGGACCGACGACACCGGCTTCGACCTCGACTGGCACGTACGTCAGGCCAGCCTCCCGGAGCCCGGTGGCGACAAGGAAATCGGCGGGCTCGTCGGGCGCGAGTTCTCGCACCGCCTGACCCGCGCCCGGCCGCTGTGGGAGGCGACGTTGATCGAGCGCATGCGCGACGGCCGCACGGGCGTGCTGATGAAGGTGCACCATGCGCTCGTCGACGGAGTCGCGGCGATCGGGCTGGCCGCCCTGGTGCTCGATCCGAGCGAGGACCCGCTCGAGATCCCGCCGCCCGAGCAGGACTGGGAGCCACGCAAGTACGACCGGCGGGCGCACGTGACGCGCCTCGCACGGGCGCCGCTGACGCGCGGCCCGAAGTGGATGGTCGAGGGCATGCTGCGCGCGCTCGACCCCGACCCACGCCGCACCGCCGCCGACATGCGCCGCGCCACCGAGGTCGGCCTCGAGCTCGCTCGCGCCCGGCCGCAGGCGCCGATGAGCCCACTCAACCGCCCGATCTCCCCCAACCGCCGCTACGCGATCGCCCACACTGCGCTCGAGCCGCTCCGTCAGGCGGGCCGCCGTGGCGGCGGCACGGTGAACGACGCCGTCCTGGCGGTCGTCTCTGGGATGCTCGGGCGCTACCTCGCGGCGGCTGGCCCCGAGGCATTCCCGCCCGACGGTCGCGCACCGGTGGCGCTCGTGCCGGTCAGCGTCCGCGAGGGTGGCGAGGAGGGCGCGCTCGGCAACCGCATCTCGACCGTGTTCGTCGACCTTCCGGTGGCTGAGCACGACCTGGTCGCGCGCGTCCGGGCGATCTCCGCGCAGACCAGCCAGCTGAAGCTTTCCGCGGCCGTCCGCGCCGGCTCGTTGATGGTCGGAGCGGCGGGCTGGGCGCCACCGCTGCTGTCCGGGATGCTCGCCCGCGCGCTGGGGACGGTGCGCGCGTTCAACCTCGTCGTCTCGAACATCCCGGGTCCCCAGCAGCCCTTCTACCTGAACGGGGTCCGGATGCGCGAGGTCTATCCGGTCGTGCCGCTCAACCCGACGAACCAGGGCCTCTCGATCGGAGTGGTCAGCTACGACGGGCAGGTCTGCTTCGGCGTGCTCGCCGACCGCGATCTGGACCCGCCGCTGTCGACCGCCGCGGCCGGGTTGATCGCCGCGCTGGGCGAAGTGCAGGCGGTATGAGCGGTCTGCTCACAGGCAAGAACGCCCTGATCTGGGGAGGTGGCGGCGCGCTTGGCGGCGCCGTCGCGAAGGCGTTCGCACGTGAGGGCGCAGCCGTCTTCCTGGCCGGCCGAACGCAGGCAAGCCTCGACGCGGTGGCCGAGCAGATCGGAGCCGCCGGCGGCACCGCCCGCACCGCGCTTCTCGACGCCCTCGACGAGCGCGCGGTCGACGAGCACGCCGACGCCGTCGCCGCGGAGGCCGGCTCGATCGACATCGCGTTCAACCTGATCAAGTACGACTACAAGCAGGGCACGCCGCTGGTCGAGATGGAGCTCGCCGACTATCTCGACCCGGTGGCCAGGTCGGTCCGCTCCACATTCCTCACGTGGCGCGCCGCCGCCCGCCACATGGCCAGGGGCGCAGGCGGCGTGATCCTCGCGTTCGGCGGCGAGGGTGACCCGCCGCGCGGGCACCACCTCGGCTCGCTGCAGGCCGGCTTTCACGCGGTCGAGGCGATGCGCCGGCAATTGTCGGCCGAGCTCGGCCCGCAAGGCGTCCGCGTCGTCACGCTCAGGACGGGCGGCATTCCCGAGTCAATCCCGTCAGGGATGCGCGGACGCGACGCGGTCGCGAAGGGCATCGCCGACGCGACGATGCTCGGCCGCGCCGCCACGCTGGACGACGTGGGTCGGGTTGCGGCGTTCGTCGCGTCCGACCACGCGCGGACGATGACCGCCGCCACCGTCAACGTCAGCGCCGGCGCACTGCTCGACTGACTGGGCGTGCGCAGAAAGTTCTGTATAGCCGACCTTTCTGCGCACGCGCCGCCTACGACAGCCGCTCGATCAGCATCGCCTGCCCCATCCCGCCGGCGACGCACATCGACTCAATGCCGTACGTCCCGCCGGTCGCGGTCAACCCGTTGATCAGCGTGGTCATGATCCGCGCGCCGGTCATCCCGAACGGATGGCCGAGCGCGATCGCGCCGCCGAACGGATTCAACTTCTCATCCGGGATTCCCAACTCCTGCTTGCACGGGACGATCTGCGCCGCGAACGCCTCGTTGATCTCGACGATGTCGATGTCATCCATCGTCATCCCCGTCTCCTTGAGCAGCGCCTCGATCGCGGGAATCGGGCCGAGGCCCATGATCTCGGGGCGGATCGCCGCAACCGTCGAGGCGATGATCTTGGCCTTCGGCTTCAGACCGAGCGATGCGGCCTTCTCGGCGGACATCACGAGCACCGCCGCGGCGCCATCGTTCAGCGGGCACGCGTTGCCGGCGGTGACGGTGCCGTCAGGCCGGAACGCCGGCTTCAGCTTGCCGAGCACCTCCATCGTCGTTCCCGCACGCGGGCCGTCGTCCTTGGAGACCACCGTCTCGGGGACGTCGATCTCGTTGCCCTCCTTGTCGACGTCCTTGTGGGCCGGCACGGTGACCGGCACGATCTCGGCATCGAAGTGGCCGGAGTCGCGCGCGTCGACCGCGCGGTTCTGGGAGATGACCGCCCATTCGTCCTGCTCCTCGCGCGTGACCTTGCAGCGATCGGCGACGTTCTCCGCGGTCAGCCCCATCGGAATGTAGACGTCGTACAGCGAACCCTCGGAGCCGTTCAGCGAAGGATGCTTCGCCTCGTCCATCATCCCGGCGCCCAGCCCCGCGCGCGAGACCGCCTCGACGCCCGCCGCGATGTACTGGTCGCCCTCGCCGGCCTTGATCGCATGCGAGGCCATCCGGATCGTCATCAGCGATGACGCGCAGAAGCGGTTGACGGTGCAGCCCGGAACGTGGTGGTCAAGCCCCGCCAGCAGCGCCGCGTTGCGGCCGACGTTGTAGCCCTGCTCACCGATCCCGGACGCCGCGCCCATCAGCACGTCGTTGGTCTCCGAGAAGTCAACGTCGGGGTTTCGCTCGATCAGCGTCCTGATCGGCAGCGCCGCGAGATCGTCGGCCCTGACGGTCTTCAGCGACCCCTTCACGGCCCGGCCGATGGGCGTGCGAATCGCATCAACAATCACTGCGTCTGGCATTGGGAAAAGCTCCTCTAGCTGGTTCGAAGGCCCGCGAAGCGACAGGCCTGTAGCTACAAGCCTAGTCCCCGCACGCCCTTTTCGCCCCACCCGAGGTGGTGGGCAAGCTCGTGCCGTACGGTCCGCGTGACCTGCGCCTTGAGCAGCTCAGGGTCGTGACCGAAGTCGCGCACGAGCGTGTCGCGGAAGATCACGATCCGTTCGTGGAAGTAGTCGTGCGCGATCGTGTCGCCCTGGTAAAGCCCATACGCGCGCTGCTTGCGGCCACCATCGGAGACCACGATCGCCACATGCTCGAGCGCCCGGTGGAACTCGAGCGGCAGGTCGTCGACCGCCGAACGGACGAGCGCTTTGAAGTCCTCTTCGTTGTGGGGGTCGATGCCGTGATCGTCGTCGTCGGCGCCCTCGTAGTCCTCCGAATCCCCCCAGGACTCGGTGGCCGCGAGCCGCTCGGCGCGCTGCACGAGCCTCTCGAAGTCCTCCTCGGACTCCGGGTCGCGCCAGTCCGCGAGCCGCATCATCACGAGCACGGCGGTGCCACCGATCACGACGGCGCCCGCGCCGAACACCAGGAGGCCCTGCATCAGCCGAACCGGGAAGGAGTCGCTGAAGCCGACGATCAGACTGACCGCCCCCAGCCCGATCGTGAGCGCCGCCAGCGCGGAGAAGAGAATCCGGCGGAGGGTGGGAGGCGAGCCGCGCATGAGAACGGTTACCTCAGGGTCCGCGCGATCACGAGACGCTGGATCTCGTTCGTGCCCTCGTAGATCTGTGTGATCTTGGCGTCGCGCATCATCCGCTCGACGGGGTACTCCTTGACGTAGCCGTAGCCGCCGAGCACCTGGATCGCCTCGATCGTCACCTTCATCGCGACGTCCGAGCAGAACAGCTTGGCCATCGCCGAGTACTTGCCGATGTCCGACGTGCCTCGATCTATCTTGGCGCACGCCTGGTAGAGGAGCTCGCGCGCCGCAGCGCACTGTGTCTCCATGTCGGCGAGCTTGAACTCGATCGCCTGGAAGGCGTTGATCGGCTTGCCGAACTGCTTGCGCTCGCGGGCGTAGGCGGCGGCGTAGTCGGTCGCGCCCTGGGCGATCCCGAGCGCCTGCGCCGCGACCCCGAGCCGCGAGCGGTCGAGCGTCGCCATCGCCACCTTGAAGCCCTCGTTGACCTCGCCCACCAGATTCGAGGCGGGCACCCGAACGCTGTCGAAGATCGGCTGCCCGGTCGGCGACCCTCGGATCCCGAGCTTGTGCTCGAGCTTGCCGACGCTGAACCCGGGCCGGTCTGCCTCGACCACGAACGCGGTGATCCCGCGAGAATGCCCGGCCTCCGGCTCGGTGACCGCGAACACGACATAGAAGTCAGCGATTCCAAGGTTCGTGATCCAGTTCTTGGTGCCGTCGATCACCCACTCCTCGCCGTCGCGGACGGCGCGGGTGCGCATCCCGCCGGGGTCAGACCCCGCGTCGGGCTCGGACAGCGCGAATGCCGGCGACCACTCGCCGCTCGCGCAGCGCGGGAGGAAGCGCTCCTGCAGCTCCGGAGACCCGAACAGCTTGATCGGGAGCGTGCCGAGCTCCTGGACCATCAGGATCAGCGCCGTCGATGCACACGCCTTGGCGATCTCCTCGACCGCCATGTTGAGCATCAGCGTGCCGGTGCCGGTGCCGCCGTGCTCGGTCTCGAACGGCAGCCCGAGCACATCATGCTCGGCCAGCAGCTCACGGAGATCGTGCGGATATTCGGCCTTCTCGTCGATCTCGGCCGCGCGCGGCGCAATCCGCTCCTGCGCGATCTGCCGGATCGTGTCGCGGAAGTCGAGATGCTCCTGCGGAACGGTGTAGAGATCGGCCAGCGCTGACATCCATATGGATGCTACGCCACCGGAGATCTACAGCCCGGAAGGGTGCCGCACCACGTAGTTCTGTCCGTCGCCGAAGTTCCCGGTCGGGTTGTACAGCCAGCGCGGCCCGTCGCCGGCGGGGACGCCGGGACCGCCGTAGTGGGCGGTGTCGAACGCTCGCCCGCCGACCACGATCCAGGTGTGATTCGCGTTGGCGTAGATCGTGATCCAGCGACCCGCGCCGGGGCTGCCGTAGGACTCGAGCTCGGTGGAGTCCATCGGCGAACCGAGCAGGCCGGCACCGTGGAGCGCGTAGCTGACCGAACCAGAGCAGTCGTAGCAGGAGCTGTTCCAGCTGGCGTGGCCTCCGCCGTAGCAGTACGAGGTGTGGATGATCCGGTTGGCCGCCGCGATCACGGAGCGGACCGCCGCCGGCGCGCCACTCGGGGCGCTCGCGGTGCCGTCCGAGTTGATCTGCACGCGCCCGGCCGGTCCGCCGTGGTCGGCGGCCGCAACCGCCGTGCGCAACGCCTTCTCGACCGGGATCGTGACGACGCCGTTGGCCGTGAAGTGATGGTCTTGCTGGAAGCTGACCACGCTCTGCTTGGTGGCGGGGCCGAAGTCGCCGTCGACCGTCGTCGGGTAGCCCGCGCGTGTGAGGAAGTCCTGGAGCACGCGCACGTCGTGGCCACGATCACCTTGCCGCAGCACGCGGTCGCCCATGTGCTGGCAGCACTCGCCGCTGGCGGCGTGGCTGGTCGTTTTCGGCTTGCTGGTGGCGCCCATGCCGGCGCCACCGGATGGCTTCGTGGCCGCGGCGTGCACGGTGAGCACGGACTTCAGCCGCCGGACGAAGCGCCGGCCCACGGTCCCGTTGACCTTGAGGTGGTACTTGCGCTCGAAGCGCCGCACGCCGCGCTCAGTCGCGGCGTCGAATTTGCCGGTGCTCTTTGCAGGAAATCCCGCGCGCGTGAGGAACTTCTGCAGAAGTAGGACGTCCTGGCCCTTCATTCCGGGCCGCAGGACGCGGTCGCCGAGATGCGCGCCTGCGGACGCGGCAAGCACAAGCGCAGCGACTGCCGCCAGACCGGCTACGCGTCGAAGAATCGAATACCGCAACAGCAACCCTCTCTCTTTCGCGGGCCTGCGGGGTTAGCTGTCGGGCTCGCGCTGAAAGAGCTGCGCTACGTCGGGTGATCCGGCGATTCGCCCCCGGAACCTTCGGTTCCTGTGGGTTCCCCGCTCCCGCGGGCGCCGCCCACGGGATTCGGCTTGGGTTCAGTTTCAGTCGCGCACCCTACCGAAACTGCAAGATCTCCGTCACCGGCTTTCTTACGGAAACTACGGAGGGGTTTCCCGCGGCGTCCTCGTGGACGCCGCGGTCAACATCCGTAGCCGGACGACTTGTGGGCGTGCCCGATCAAGCGAGGCTGGATGCCGAGCGGGCCAGCCCACAGGCGCGAGGGCCCGTCCGGACCCACATCGCGTTACCGGCGGACGGGCCGCCCCGTTTCGGCGGTACGGTCGACACCGGCGGTGCTCTCGGCCCCGGCGGTGCGTGGCATCTCCTCCCCGGCGGCGCCGGACGCGTCCTCGCCGGTCAGCTCGTGGTCGAGCTCCCCACGCTCGTGCAGGGCCGCGCGCTCACGGCGCAACTCGGCCTCCGCGCGCTCGCGGGCGGCCTCCTGCTCGGCGATCCTGGCGCGTCGCTCGGCGACCTCCGCACTGCGCGAATGACGCTCGGCCACTTGGCGATGCTCGGCGGCAGCCGCTTCTCGGCGCCGGTTCAGGGCTCGCTCACGCCTGCGTGCCCGCATCGGAGAAGAGCTCAGCACGAGCATTGCAACAATCAGCACAACGACTACGGCGATGATCGCGATGATCAGGCCAGTTGACATCCCGTCCTCCCTTTGTTCGTTGCTCGCCTACTACCCGCTTTCGCGTAGGCTTGAGCGCGCTCTGGCAGCGTCTGCGGATAACCCGTCCTCACCTCGAAAGCGTCACGCGCTGGAGCTGTTCGCGGGCCTGCCCGCCCGCTACGACCGGATGGGGGCGATCCTCAGCTTCGGGCAGGACCCGAGATGGCGCGACGCAATGGTCGCGGCGGTCGACCCGCGTGCGGGCGATCGTGTGCTCGACGTCGCCACCGGAACCGGCCTCGTGGCGGCCGAGCTGGTGCGCCGCGGCGCAACGGTCGTCGGGCTCGACCAGAGCGAGGCGATGCTCGCGCGCGCTCGGGCCCGGCTGAACGGACGCGCCACGTTCGTGCAGGGTGAGGCCGAGAGCATCCCGTTCGCGGACGGGGAGTTCGACGCGCTGACCTTCACCTACCTGCTGCGTTACGTCGACGACCGCGCCGCGACGATGCGCGAGCTGGCGCGAGTCGTCAAGCCCGGAGGGGCGATCGGGATGGTCGAGTTCGGTGTGCCGCAATCGCCGGCGCTGCGCGCGCTGTGGCGGGTCCACACGCGGGTCGGGCTGCCGCTGATCGGCCGTCTCGCGTCGCCCGCATGGGTCGCGGTGGGCCGTTTTCTCGGACCGAGCATCGAGGGCCTGTACGCGGACGAGCCCGACCTGGCGCGACTCTGGGACGCGGCCGGGATCCGTGACGTGCACCTGCGGCGCATGAGCTTCGGCGCCGGGGTCGTGATGTGGGGTAGCAAAGATCCCGCCCAGCCACCCCCCAACCGCCGGTGACCACCGCCCCGCGTGGACTCGACCGGCCGGCGTTCTATGCGCTGCGCTCGGGCGGCTGGCGCGATCTGATCACGCTCCTGCATCCGCCATATACGGCCTGGCACCTGAGCTATGTGGCGCTCGGAGCCGCGGCCGCGCCCGTCGTGCACGCGGATCGCCTCGGGGCCGCGCTGGCGGCGTTCTTCCTCGCGGTCGGGATCAGCGCGCACGCGCTCGACGAGCTGAACGGGCGGCCGCTCGGCACGGCCCTGTCGCGCCGGGCGTTGATCGCGTTAGCGGTTTTCGGTCTCGTGGGCGCGGTCGCGATCGGGATCGCCGGCCTGTTCGTGGTCTCGTTCGCGCTCGCGCCACTTGTCGCCGTGGGCGCTTTCCTGGTTCCGGCGTACAACCTCGAGCTGGCCGGAGGACGCTTTCACAGCGATCTCTGGTTCGCGCTCGCCTGGGGCGCATTCCCGGCTTTCACCGGCTACTTCGTCTGCGCGCTCGCCGTGCGTCCCGCCGGCGTGCTGGTGGCGGCGGCGTGCTTCATGCTGACCGTGGCCCAGCGGCGACTGAGCACGCCGGCGCGCGAGCTGCGACGCCGGACCGAATCGGTCACCGGCGAGCAGCGACTCAGCGACGGCACCGTGATTCCGCTCGACCGGGTGCAGCTGTCGGCACCGCTCGAAGGCGCGCTGTCGACGATCTGGATCGCGCTCGTGCTGCTCGCTGCCGGGCTGCTCGTGGTCCGGCTCTGACAGCGTCGCTACCCTGGGGATCGTGAGTTTCGATTACAGCCCGCAGCAGGTCGCCGAACTGCACGACGAGGGCGAGGTCCAGCTGATCGACGTGCGCCAGGCGCACGAGCACGAGGCCGGCCGGATCGCCGGCACCCGGCTGATCGAGCTGCTGGCGCTGCCCACAGAGGTCGCCACGATCGACCCGGGGCGCCCGGTCGTGTTCTACTGCCGCAGCGGGAGCCGCTCGGACATGGCCGCCGTCGCGCTGAGAAGCGCCGGCTTCGAGGCCTACAACATGTCCGGCGGCCTGCTCGAGTGGCAGGCGGTCGGCCTCCCACTCGAGCCGGGCGACGGCTACGTCGCCAACGGCTAAGCCTTCCACTTGATCGAGCAGCCGACCGGTTTGGTCTCGGCACGCTCGGGGTCCCGGCCGGCGAGCACCGCGTCGAGCGCATCGCGCAACCAGGTGGCCTGCTGGGCCGGATCGTTGTAGTCCGCATCGGGCGCGCCGCGATAGCGCAGGCGGCCATCGGCGTCGAGCACGAAGACATCCGGCGTCGTCTTCGCGTCGTATTCGCGCGCGACCTCCTGCGTCGCGTCGTGCAGGTAGGGCATCGGCCATTGCTCGCCGGCCACGCGCTCGCGCATCGCCTTGTAGGAGTCGCGGGGGTAACGGTCGGAGTCGTTTGAGTTGACCGCCAGGAAGCGCACGCCGCGTTCGGCGTAGTCCCGTGCGGCGTCCGCGATCCGCTCGTGCCACGCAAGCGCGTAAGGGCAGTGGTTGCAGGTGAACACCACCACGGTCACCGCTGCACCGTCGGCGCTCGACCACGTCGCCCCGTCTGTGTCGCGCAACTCGAACTCGGGCGCCTTCTCTCCAATCGACAAGCTCATCGGGTCACCTCACGCAGCGCGTCGCGCAGATCGTCGGGGTCAGGAGTTGGCGAGATCCGTCCATCGCGCCGGCGGTAAACCCGGCAGCTCAGCCCGATCTGCTGGTCGGCGGTGTCCGCCACGTCGTGGCCATCGATCAGGATCGTCGGCGAGCCCGCGAACCGCAGCTCGCCCGCCTCGTCCTCAGTCCGGATCTTTCTGGTGCGGATCTCGGCGTCAGCCAGGCCGACCTGGTCGAGCGCCTCACGCAGCTCCGCCAGCGCGGTCTCGGTCGACGGACACCCCTCCCACCACAGCAGTTCGATGTCAGGGATTCGCATGCGTTCCAGGTTACTCAGGGGCTGTGGCAACTCAGCTTGCGTGCGCGTCGCGCCCGCAGCCACGATTGGCGGTCGGCCCTGAATTTGGCTGGGGATGGGGTGGTTAGAACGACCACAACGCTCAATAACGGCACGGGTGGTCGGCGCCTTTGAGCGGAGTGGTTGCAGTTGCCATAGCAACCGCAACCACAGCGCTAATAAACGCCGCGACGTCTGCGCGCTTTTGAGCAATGTGGTTGTTCGGAGCGTGCGATCGCCGCTCACTCCCCTCCTCCCCAGCCAAATACGAGGCAGACCGACTCCCGAGGTCCGGGCCGAAGGCCGGAAGCTGAGGCACCAGCCGATAGCCCAACCCGCGAGCGCAGGCCAAGAACCCAGCTCGCCGGCGCCAGCCGACAGCTGGCCTACGCCACCGTCCAGGTCTCGGCGTTGAACAGCAGCTCGGACAGCTCTTCGTCCGTGGCCGCCTCGCGTCGCGCATGACCGTTGCGCCCGAACACCGGGCGGTCGACGTCGCGGAAGACGCCGATCGGCGTCGGGCCGGTGGGGTCGGCGGCGAGCTGGGCGAGCGAGAAGGCCAGGCCGGCGTCGGCGCGGCCAGGATCGTGAACGAGCAGGGCGTCCTCGCCCACGTCCGCGACCTCGACGATCCGCAGCCCGCCGTCGTCACCGAGCGCGACGCCGCGCTCTCCGTCGGCGCCGAAGCGGATCGGCCGGCCCGCCTCGAGGCGGATCTGGTTGGCGTCCTTGACGTCCTTCTCGGTCAGCGCGGCGAACGCGCCGTCGTTGAACACCGGGCAGTTCTGGAAGATCTCGACGAGTGCGGCGCCCTCGTGCTGTGCGGCGGCGCGCAGCACGTCGGTCAAGTGCCGGCGGTCACGATCGATCGTGCGGGCGACGAACGAGGCCTCGGCCCCGAGCGCCAGCGCGACCGGGTTGAACGGATGATCGGAGACGCCGAACGGCGTCGACTTCGTGACCTTGCCGACCTCCGACGTCGGCGACGCCTGGCCCTTGGTCAGCCCGTAGATCTGGTTGTTGAACAGCAGGATCTTGACCGGCACGTTGCGGCGCAGCGCGTGGATCAGGTGGTTGCCGCCGATCGAGAGCGAGTCTCCGTCGCCGGTAACGACCCAGATCGAGAGGTCCTCGCGGGCGGTCGCGAGACCGGTCGCGAGCGCCGGCGCGCGCCCATGGATGCCGTGCATCCCGTACGTGTTCATGTAATAGGCGAAGCGGCCCGCGCAGCCGATGCCGGTGATGAACACGATCCGCTCTGGCGGGATCCCGAGCTCGGGCATGAACTGCTGCACGGCTGCGAGCACGGCGTAGTCACCGCAGCCCGGGCACCAGCGCGTCTCCTGATCTGACTGGAAGTCGGCCTTCGTCAGCTCGGATGGCGCACCGCCGCCGCTGGTCGTCAGCGCGCTCATGCCCGCTCCAAGATCTCCGCCTCGACCTCGGCGGTGAACAGCGGCTGCCCCTCGACCTTGCAGAACGACTCCACGTCGACGAGGTACTTGGCGCGGAGCACCTGTGCGAGCTGGCCGCTGTTCATCTCCGGGACCAGCACCCGGTCGAACGAGCGCAACACGTCGCCGAGGTTCGACGGCAGCGGGTTGAGGTGGCGCAGCTGCGCAGACGCGACCTTGACGCCCTCGAGGCGGACGCGGCGCACGGCGGCGCGAATCGCGCCCTCGCTCGAGCCCCAGCCGATCACGAGCAGCCGCGCGCCCGGATCGGCGTCCACGGTCAATGGCCCGAGCTCGTCGGCGATCCCGGCGATTTTGGCCGCGCGCAACTCGGTCATGCGGGCGTGGTTGGCGGCGTCGTAGGAGATGTTGCCGGTGCCGTCTGCCTTCTCGAGGCCGCCGATCCGGTGCTGAAGCCCCGGCGTTCCGGGGATTGCCCACGGCCTGGCAAGGCGCTCGTCGCGGTTGTAGGGCATGAACGGCTGGGCGTCGCCGTTGGCGGCGGGCTCGAACATCGGGTCAATCTCGGGAAGATCCTCTACCGACGGCACGAGCCACGGCTCAGACGACGACGCCAGGAACGTGTCGGAGAGGAGGATCACCGGCGTCCGGTAGCGGACGGCGATCTCGGCGGCGTCGAACGCGGCCTGGAAGCACCCGCCCGGAGTGCTGGGCGCGATCACCGGCAGCGGCGACTCACCGTGGCGACCGTACAGCGCCATCAGCAGGTCGGACTGCTCGGTCTTGGTCGGCATCCCGGTCGATGGTCCGGCGCGCTGCACGTCGATCACGATCAACGGCAGCTCGAGCATGACGGCGAGCCCGACCGTCTCGGCCTTCAGATCCATGCCGGGGCCGCTGGTGGCGGTCACGCCCAGCCGGCCGCCGAAAGCCGCCCCGAGCGCGATCCCGGCGGCCGCGATCTCGTCCTCGGCCTGGATCGTCGAGACGCCGACGCTGGTGTGACGCGAGAGCTCGTGCAGGAGCTCCGAGGCCGGCGTGATCGGATAGCTGGCGAGCACCAGCGGCAACCTGCTGCGCGCGCTCGCGGCGATCAGCCCGAGCGCCAGCGCGGTGGTGCCATTGACGTTGCGGTAGGTGCCGGGGGCGACGTCGGTGGCGCGGTTCACGCGGTATTGAACGTCGAGCAGCTCGGTCGTCTCGCCGAACGACCAGCCGGCGTTGAACGCGGCGAGGTTTGCGGCAAGGACGGCCGGCTTGCGCGAGAACTTCTCGGTGATCCACCGCTCGGTCACCTCGGTGGGCCGCCCGTAGAGCCACGAGAGCAACCCGAGCGCGAACAGGTTCTTGGCGCGCCCCGCGTCGCGCGTCGAGGCACCCTCGACACCCTCGACCGCGCGCGTCGTCAGTGATGTCATCGGGATCCGGTGCACGCGGAAGTCGCGCAGCGAAGCATCCTCGAGCGGGTTCTCGGCATAGCCCGCCTTCTCGAGGTTGCGCTTCGAGAACGCGTCCTCGTTGACGATGATCGTCGCGCCGCCCGGGAGCTCGGCGATGTTCGCTTTCAGCGCCGCCGGGTTCATCGCGACGAGCACGTTGGGCGCGTCACCCGGCGTCAGGATGTCGCGCGAGGCGAAGTGGATCTGGAACGCGGACACGCCGGCGAGCGTCCCAGCCGGCGCGCGGATCTCGGCCGGGAAGTTGGGCAGCGTCGCGAGATCGTTGCCGAGCATCGCGGTCGCGTCGGTGAAGCGGCTGCCCGCGAGCTGCATTCCGTCACCGGAATCGCCCGCAAAGCGCACGATTACGCGCTCTCGTTCTTCGACGGCTTTAGTCACAGCGTCATGCGGCGGTGCGCCCGCGTTACCCGCTTACGGCATCCACAGTTACTTATCGATTGTACGCAGGCGCGCGGATAAGCCGCTCAGCGCGGGTCATCGGCGTCGACGTTCCAGTAGCGGAGGACGTCAGCGCGGGTCATCGGCGTCGACGTTCCAGTAGCGGAGGACCTCCGCCCGCTCGCCCTCGACATCCGGATCGTCGGTGATGCTGAAGCGCGCGATCGTGCGCTGGCCGCCTTCGTAGTCGCCGTAGAGCACATCGACCATCACGCGCGTGTGCTCGCTGGCGGCCCGCCGCAGCGCCTCGTGCAGCGGGTCGTCGCGTTCGCGGATCGCCCCTTGCCAGAAGCCGGTCTCCCGGGCGGGAATGTAGAGGTCGCGCTGCTGACGGCGGAACGTGTCGGGGTTGGGCATCGCCGAGTCCGTGCGCTCTCGCGCCTGCGCGCTCCAGCCGTGGATCACCGCCAGTCCCGTGCCGCCGTTGCGGAGCGCGAGCGCCATGTACACGCGGTCGTTCTCGAGCGCGATCGCTGCACCGTGCCCGGGCACCGTAAGCGTGATGTCGTCGCCGAACCGCACCCGCTCGGGCGGGTCGTCTTCGCGGGACGGGATCAGGATCGGGCGCACGCCGGCGAGCAGCGAGCGCTCGGCAATGCGTGCCGAGCGGTTCGCCGATCTCACCGAGCTGAACGTCGCGACCGCGAGCACCAGCGTTCCGCCGGCAGTCGCGAGCGACGAGATCGTCACCCAGTCCGCCATCGCTGAGGGCGATGCCAGTCGCGCCGGGCGGGAGGGCCCCGTCGGGAACCCCGTCCACCCGGTGCGGGTCGAGGGCCGGCGCCCGGAGGGTCCCGACGCCGACTGGAGTTGCCGGCCGCCGCACCCCGCCATGCCGGGTCGGGCAGCCTATGAAACGTCGGACTAGATCCGGTTGACGTTGATCGCCTTCGGCCCCTTCGGGCCGGCCTCTTCCTCGTAGGACACCTTGGCGCCCTCGGCGAGCGAGCGGTAGCCGTCGGCGTTGATGCTCGTGTGGTGGACAAACAGATCGCGGTTGCCCTCATCGGGCGTGATGAAGCCGAAACCCTTCTCGTCGCTGAACCACTTGACCGTTCCAGTTGCCATGTGGAGTGTCTCCTCCGTAGCTCGAAGTGCTGCTACCACGGAGGATGCTTCTCGCGAGTACCCCGGGGCCTGCACTGCTTCTCGCCGCCTGATCGACGGCCTTACGGCGGGTAAGGTAGCAGGGCGCGACATGCGGACGTCTTGATCTTGCGAACGTTCACATGGTGGTCACAGGTCGTTTTCAAAGCGAGCGTCACGGATCGTTTCAAGGCGCCGCTCATGACATCTTCAGAGGCGTGGATGATCCGATGCAACTCGGCCGGCACGCCTCGATCCCGCTCAGCGAGGTGATCGTGCGCGCCTCGCGCTCCTCCGGACCCGGGGGCCAGCACGCGAACGTCACCGCCTCGCGCATCGAGGCGAGCTTCGACGTGCGCACGTCGGCCTCGCTCAGCGACGAGCAGAAGCAGCGCATCATCGCCCGCGCCGGTCCGCTCGTCGTCGCCGTGGCCCAGGATGCTCGTAGCCAGGCGCGCAACCGCGAACTCGCGCTCGAGCGCCTGCGCCGCCGGCTGACCGCGGCGCTTGCGGTGCAGCGGCCGCGGCGTCCCACCAAGCCGAGCCAGACCGCGGTGCGCAGGCGGCTGAACGCGAAGCGCCGTCAGGGCGAGCGCAAGCGCGCCCGCCGGCGTCCCGAGGCGGACGACTAGGACCACTAGTGTCCACAACCGCATGCACTGGCTCGTCGACGGCATGAACGTGATCGGAACGCGCCCGGACCACTGGTGGAAGGACCGCGACGCCGCGATGCTGCGACTGGTCGACATGCTCGAGCGGTGGGCCGCCGATGGCGGCGAGGACGTGACGGTCGTGTTCGAGCGTGCTCCGCGCCCGCCGATCCGCTCGACGGTGATCGAGGTCGCGCACGCGCCCAAGCCGAAGCCAAACGCTGCCGACGACGAGATCATCAGGCGCCTGCGGGCGGACACAAACCCCGGCGCGGTGCGGGTTGTCACCTCGGATCGGTGGCTCGCCGATCGCGCGTTCGCGGAAGGTGCGAGCGTCGAGGGCGCCGATGCGTTCCGCACGAGACTCGAGGAACGCTGAGAAGCCCGCTGCTCGACTGAGCGGCCCGAAATTCCCGCAAGCACCGACGGGCCGCCTGCGACAATCAATGCATGGCCGATGACGCCTCAGGGCGGTCCACACCGCCTCTGAACCGACAGAGCCCGACACCCCCCGGCTGGAAGGTGACGCCGGCGCCGGATGGGCGCGGCAGCCAGCAAGGTGCCAAGCCACCGCCGTCGCGTTCAAATACCCGCTGGCTGATCGCGCTGCTCGTGATCGGCCTGCTGGCGCTCAACCTGTGGATCTCCTCGCAGGCGCTGCAGCCGAACTCGAGGGTCAGGATCCCCTACAGCCCGACCTTCCTGCAGCAGGTCAACGGCGGGAACGTGACCGAGATCTCCTCGACCGGCAACTCCGTCCAGGGCACGTTCAAGAACAAGTTCAAGTACCCGCCGAACGACAAGAACGCGCAGGCGACGACGCTGTTCTCGACCCAGATCCCGGCGTTCGCGAACGACACACAGCTCAACTCGCTGCTCGAGAGCAAGAACGTCACGATCGACGCGAAGGCGGTCGACAGCGGCCCCTCGTTCTTGGCTGAGCTGATCCTCGGCTTCGGACCGACGCTGTTGCTGGTGTTGCTGATCTTCTTCGTCATGCGGCGCGCGGCATCCGCGGCCAGCGGAGCCGGCGGACTGATGTCGTTCGGGCGCTCGCGCGCGCGGCGCGTCGAGTCCGGTTCGCAAAGCGTCACCTTCCAGGATGTCGCAGGGATCGACGAGGCCAAGGAGGAGCTTTACGAGATCGTCGATTTCCTCAAGAACCCCGATAAGTACCTGCGGCTCGGCGGCAGGATCCCGCGCGGCGTGCTGCTCAGCGGGCCGCCCGGCACGGGCAAGACGCTGCTCGCACGCGCGGTCGCCGGCGAGGCCGGCGTTCCCTTCTTCCAGATGTCGGCGTCGGAGTTCGTCGAGATGATCGTCGGCGTCGGGGCGTCGCGCGTACGTGACCTGTTCCAGCAGGCCAAAGAGGCCGCGCCCGCGATCATCTTCATCGACGAGCTCGACGCGATCGGCCGCTCGCGGGCCGGTGGCGGCGCGAACATCTCGGGCGGTCACGACGAGCGCGAGCAGACGCTCAACCAGATCCTCACCGAGATGGACGGGTTCGATCCGCGCACCGGCGTGATCGTGCTCGGCGCGACGAACCGTCCCGAGATCCTCGACCCCGCGCTGCTGCGCCCGGGTCGCTTCGATCGCCGCGTCGTTGTCTCGCCGCCGGACCGCGCCGGCCGCGAGGCGATCCTGCGGGTGCACACGCGCTCAGTTCCGCTCGCGGACGGTGTCGATCTCGGAGCGCTCGCGTCCTCGACCCCCGGAATGGTCGGCGCGGACCTGGCGAATCTGGTCAACGAGGCCGCGCTGCTCGCGGCGCGCCGCAACCACTCGCGCGTCAGCCGGGACGACTTCTCCGATGCACTCGAGCGAATCGTGCTCGGCGCCGAGCGCAAGGTGATGCTGAGCGAAGACGATCGCCGGCGCACGGCCTACCACGAGGCGGGACACGCGATCGTCGGCATGCTCACTCCCGGCGCGGACCCGGTGCGCAAGGTCTCGATCATTCCCCGCGGGCAAGCGCTCGGCGTGACGTTCTCGGCCCCCGACGCCGACCGTTTCAACTTCGACGAGCGCCACCTGATCGCGCAGATCAAGGTCGCGCTCGGCGGCCGGGTCGCAGAGGAGATCGTGTTCGGTGACATCACGACCGGAGCGGAATCAGACATCCAGCACCTGACCAGGATCGCCCGCAGCATGGTCGGCCGCTGGGGCATGAGCCGCGCGATCGGCCCGATCGCGGTGATCCCGCAGGACGGCTACGGCCCGTTCCTGCCGGGTGTCTCCGAGACCTCGGAGGCAACGCAGCGCCTCGTCGACGACGAGGTCAGGCGAATCGTCGAGACGGCCCAGTCCGAGGTCTCTGACCTGGTGCGAACGCGCCGAGAGAACCTCGACGCGCTGGTCGCGGGGTTGCTCAAGCACGAGACGCTCGACGAGGCCGACGCGTACGCCGCGGCGGGCCTGTCGCGGTCGCCCGTCGAGGAGCCCGAGGCCGCGATGGGCTAGTGCCCGACCAGGCCGCCGCGCTCCGGCCGCCCGACCCGGCCGGAGCGCGACATGCCTTGCGTCGGGAACGCGCCCACGCTGGTCAAGACATGCGCTTCACCCGCTGGCCGAGGGCCAGGCCACCGGCCACCAGCATCAATCCAAGGAACAGAACCTCGAGCACATCCTGACCGGTGAACGGCAGCGTGTTGGCCGAAGCCTCGGTCTGCATGAGTGACGCCGCCTCGCTCGTCGACGGCGAGCTCTCCGGCTCTGAGCCGGCGCCCGGCTTCGTCGTGTGCGTGCCGCTGACGCTGTGCTTGTGCTTGTGGTTGCCGCCGGGGTGATGCCCGCCGCCTGGGTTTCCGCCGCCGGGATTGCCGCCGCCCGGGTTTCCGCCCGGTGGAGGTGGGCTCACCGCGGGCGCTACCGCGTGCGACTCGGCGGCCGACACGACGATCTTGGCCAGCGCGTTGCCGACCGCCGGCAGGATGATCGCTGTGAGCGCCTCGCGCACGCCGGCCGGGCTGGCCGCCTGGGTCGTGTTGTCCGCGTTGCAGACGGTGGTGGCGACGCCGAGCACGTAGAGGACCGTGTTCGGGGTGCCGTCGGCGCATCCGGCCGCCGGCAGCGGGACGCCGGTGCCGCCGAGGCCCAGCACGCTCGAGCTGGCCTGCTGCGAGGGGGCCTGGCCCGCGCAAGCCGACGAGCTCTCGCTCGACTGCCCGGCCGACGCGACCGGACCGCCGTTCACGTTGATTGTCGCCGCGCTGCTGCTCCCTGACGCGGTCTGGCAGCTCCCCGTGGTGTCAATCGCGCTGCGGGACTCCGCGACGCCAACGTCGACGCCGTGGCCTGAGCTGGCAAGCGTCGCCCGGGCCAGCTGGAAGTGCGTGCTGGCACCGCTCGAGGTGGCGATCGTGTCGGCCGTCAGGACCGTCAGGCAGATCAGCATTCCCGTCGACTGGCAGACCTTGTCGAGGACCCCCTTCTGGAGCGCGTCGAGGGGACCTGTGTTCGACTGGCCGGGAAGCGCGTCGACGCCGAGGATCTCCTTGCCGAGCAGCGCGAGGAGCGTCGTGTGCGCGTGATAGCCGCCTGAGCCCTGCTCGCTGCGGCCCCGGCCGATCACGGCGATCTCGCCGCCGCTTCCGCCCGGGCTGTACGGATAGGGCACGTTCGTGCTCGGTGTCAGGGCCACTCCAGCGACGGTTCCCTGCCCGTGCGGATTCGTTCCATACATCGCGGGCGTGGTGGATGATCCCGACCCGGCCCGTGGTGTGGCCGCGCCCCCAGCGGACGACGCCGGCGAAGCCGACGATCCAGAAGAGCCCGGCGAAGACGGCGATGGCGTGGAGCTGCCGCTCGCGGCCGAGGTGACCGTCTGGACGGTGTGCTGCACAGCGCTGCCGACAGCGTCGGTGACCTTCGGCACCGCTCCTGTCAGGCCGCCGACGACGCCGCCCAAGCCTCCCGCGCCTAGGCTCGTCAGCGGCAACGCCAGCAAGAGCACGAGCGCGCCGGCCAGCGCGAGGATCCCGTGCATCGATCGGTGTCGGACATGGCTACTTCCCCGCTCCGACTGCGGTGGTGGTTCACCAACTGAAGACATTGCGCCTCCCCTGCAGGAGTTGGACCGAACGCAGCGTGCAGGGCCTTCGCATCCCTGCCTGCGTGGCGCGGAGATCTTACGCTGATCGATCGGCGCTTGGACTCAGTCGCTGAGATGCGTCATCCGCGCGAGCGCCTCGTGGCACTCGACGACCCGCTGCTTGACCGGATCGTTGTCAGGGCGATCATGCACGAGATCCCACGTGCGGTCCGCGACCTCGCGTGCGGTCTCGGGCGTGGCGGTCTCCCACAGGCGGTTGACGAGCAGGATCTCGAAGCTTTGGATCTGCTCGGCTGGATCGCCGGGCTCGAGCCGCGGCAGCGGCTCTCCGGTCGCTTCGCGCCACATTCCCGTGGCGACCAGCAGTCGGTTACGGAGCGTGATCGGATCCATCAGCCGCGTCATCCTAATGATGCTGGGCGCGCCAAACCGACACGCTCATCCCGGGGGCTTGATCTGGGTGCGAAGGAACGCGTCGAAGCCGCGGTCGCCGAGCACGCCCCGGACCTTCGGCAGCACGCGTGCGACCGGCGTCACGCGATAGCGGGGACGCGGCCGCGAGCTCGTCAGCGCGCGCTCGATCGCGCGTGCGACGTGTTCTGGCTTGCCCGCGAGGAAGCTCTCGTCGGTCTCGGCGTCCCCCTTCGCGACGGCGCGGTGGTAGTCGGCGTAGACCCCCTCGCCCGACCCCGTGAGCGCCTCGTTGGCGGTCGAGGTGAAGGCGCTCCTGATCGGTCCGGGCTCGATCACGATCACGCTGATGCCGAAGCCGCGGACCTCGAACCGCAGCGCGTCGCTGATCGCCTCGATCGCGTACTTGGAGGCGGCGTACGCACCGGCGCCCGGCATCGTCACACGCCCGGCGAGCGAACTGATGTTCACGATCCTCCCGCGTCCGCGCTGGCGCATTCCCGGCAGCACCAGCTGGGCCATCCGGATGTAGCCGAACAGATTGGTCTCGAACTCCTTGCGGACCTCCTCGAGCGGGACCGCCTCGATCGCGCCGCTCACCGCGTAGCCGGCGTTGTTCACGAGCGACCCGATGGCACCGTGCTCGGCCCGTACCGCGTCGACGGCGGCGCTCATCGAGGCCTCGTCGAGCACGTCGAGCTGGACCGTGCGGCAGCCGACCCGCTCGAGATCGGCGATCGAATCGAGTCGGCGAGCGCTCGCATACACGAGCATCCCCTTGCCGGCGAGATACTCGGCCGCCGCGCGCCCGATCCCCGTCGAGCAGCCAGTGATCAGGATCGGCCCGGGGTCGTTCATTGCCCCAGCTGGCGGTCAATCTTCGCGACGGTGGCGCTGAAGTCGCGACTTGCCGCGCTGGTCGAGACCAGCAGCCGTCTCGCTGCCGTGAGTTCTCCTCTGGGGAGGCTCGCTAGGCGAGCCGCTATCTCGAGTCGTCCGGCATATGTGTTGACGATCGACACGAGCCGCGCGTGCGCCGCGGTCACTCGCTGAGGGGGACGCAGCGCAGCGAGGTCGCGCCCGAGCTGCCTGATCGCCTGGGAGAGCTTGAAGATCGCCAGCGAGAGCGCTGCCGGCGTTCGCGCATGCCTGGGGATATCGCGCTCGGCGGCGCCGAGCCGCGTCTGCGCCTCACCAAGTCGCGCCAGGTACTGGGCGCTCGAGAGCGCCGGCGTGGTTGTCACGGACCGTGTCCGGAGCAGTCCGGTTCCTCCGCACGCCGCGATCAGAGCGCCGCTCGCCGCGACAGCGATCACCGCAACGATCCGCCCCTTGGCCACCACACGGGCCGAGCCTAACCGATCCCCGGCAGCTCCTGCTTGACGCTCAGCAGCGGCGTGAAGATGTCGCCGTCGGATGCGGCGCGCTCGAGCACCTGGTCGGTCTCAAACGTGAGCAGCTCCGGATCGCGCCGCTGATGCGCCCGCGTCACCTCCTCCCAAGTGACCGGCGTCGAGACCGTGGGCCGCTCGCGCGCGCGCACCGAATAGACCGTGACGGTCGTCTTGTGCGCGTCGTTCTGGCTCCAGTCGACGAGCACCTTTCCCGGGCGCAGCTTCTTTGTCATCCGCGAGACGACCAGCTCCGGCATCCGTTGCTCGAGCAGCTCCGCGACCCGCCTCGCGAACGTCTTCGTGGCGCTGTAGTCGGTCACCGTGTTGAGCGGCAGGTAGACCTGCATTCCCTTCGAGCCCGATGTCTTGACCACGCTCCGCAGCCCCAGCTGCTCGAACAGGCCGCGCAGCACGAGCGCGACCTCGCAGCACTCGATGATTCCGGCGGGCGGACCGGGGTCGAGGTCGAACACAAGCATCGTCGGCCGGTCTGGAGCGTCGGCTACGGCCAGTGACGTATGCAGCTCGACGTCGGCCAGGTTGGCGAGCCACACGAGCGTCGAGCGGTCCTGCGCGAGCGTGTAGTTCACGCCACCGATCTCCTCGGTCGCCACCCACTCCGGCCGGTGCGACGGCGACTGCTTCTCGTAGAAGTAGGGCTTGTCGACCCCGTTGGGATAGCGCTTGAGCGTCAGCGCGCGATCATGGAGATGGGGCAGCACAACCGGCGCGATCCGCCCGTAGTAGGCGACCAGGTCGCCCTTCGTGAACCCGGTCTGCGGGAACAGCACCTTGTCCCAGTTTGTGATCTTCAAGCGGCGCCCTGCGGTCAGGACCGCGAGCGCGCCCTCGGGCAGCCGCTCGACCTCGTCGAACAGCGCCTCGGGCGAGGCGGGCGGCACCTCGTCGGCGGCTCGGACCTCAGCGCCCTCGAGCACCACCTCGCGGGGCGCCTTGTCCTCGCGCAGGCCCTTGTATGACGGCGCGCGCATGATCCGCTCGCCGGTCCACTCGCGAAACTCGATCTCGGCGACGAGGCACGGCTCGACGAACACCGCCTCCCGGGGGAATTTGATCCCGCCACCCACCCCCCTTTCACCCGCCCCGACAAATGGGCTGCCCTTCCGCTGGAGCGGTTTCAGCCGAGCCGCCAGCTCGTCGAGCACCTTCTCCGTGAACCCCGTGCCAACGCGACCGGCGTAGCGGAACGCCCCGTCCTCGTAATAGCCCATCAGCAGTGCGCCGATCCGCTCCGTGCGCCGCCCTTCGCCAGGGAGCCAACCGCCGATCACGAGCTCCTGGCGCACCGTGTTCTTGATCTTCAGCCATGCGCCGGTGCGCCGGCCGGACTCGTATCGGGAGTCCTGCCGCTTGGCGACGATGCCTTCGAGGCCCTGAGCCGCGGTCGCCTCGAGCAGTCGGTTGCCGTCGCCGGAATGCGCCGCCGGCACGCGCCACGCGGCGCCGGCGAGCTCGAGTTCCTCGAGCCGCGCGCGCCGCTCGACGTACGGCATCTCCATCAGCGAGTAGCCATCGAGATAGAGCAGGTCGAAGATCGCGTACACGACCGGTGTGCTCGATGTCAGCCGGCGGATCGCCGACGGCGTGCGGACGTGCATCCGCCGCTGTAGTCGCTCGAAGCTGGGACGGCCGTCCTCATCGAACGCGACGATCTCACCGTCGAGCACCACGTCGTGCATGCCCACGTCGCGCACGAGCCCGCGCACCTCTGGGTACGCGTCAGTGATGTCGTTCAAGTTCCGGCTCTCCAGTCGCAACCGTCCGGGCTGCACGTACGCGATCGCCCGCACTCCGTCCCATTTGATCTCGAACGACCAGCGGTCCTCGTCCGTGGGCACGCGGTCGCTTGGCCGGGCCATCATCGGCAACACGCGCTCGGGCATCGGGTCGCGATCCGGATCCGCCGGCGGGTCCATCCGATGGATCATCCAGTCGTTCTTGGTCGCCTCGTCGCGCCCGATCCGGAACAGGCCGTAGCGACCTATCAGCCGTTCGCCATGGAAGCTGACCTCGACCTTCTTCTCCTCCCACTTGTGCAGCTCGTAGGTGCCGTGGTCCCAGATTCGCATCGTGCCGGCGCCGTACTCGCCCTTGGGAATGTCGCCCTCGAACTCGAGGTACTCGAGCGGGTGGTCCTCGGTGTGGACCGCGAGCCGGTTCTCGGCAGGGTCGGGCGGGATCCCGTTCGGGATCGCCCACGAGGCGGCGACGCCGTCGTGCTCGAGGCGCAGGTCCCAGTGCAGTCGCGTCGCCGAGTGCTCCTGGACGACGAAGCGCGGTGATTGATTGGGGACCCGCCCCGGCTCGGCTTCGCCGGCCGGTTCCGGTGTGGCCTTGAAATCTCGCTTGGCCTTGTAGTCCTGAAGTTTTCCGCGAGGCATCTGAACCGCAATCGTTCCACACGCCCGATCGGTACCGTGGGCCCACCGTGCGCCTGATTTGCGCCATCTGTGTGCTGCTCGTGGCGGTCGCCGCCGGACCCGCCGCTGCAAGCTCGCTTCCTGAGGGCCACTGCTTCAACGCGAGCCAGCCGAACGCGGACTACGAGGCTTACGGGCCCACAGACGTGAATGCGCAGACTGGCGACGGCCGGCTCACCGTCAACGAGAACGCGGCGGGAACGCTGACCGTGTTCAAGTATCCGAACCCGAGCTACTACAACCAGGTCAAGTACCTGGCGGTGTCCCGCGATGCGCACGGGCGCGCGCAGGCGCAGTTCCCGAACGAGGGCTCGTTCGCCGGGATCGCGTACCGCACCGCGCGCGGGTGGGGCTTTGCATGGCTGCGGACGTGGCGCGCGACCCAGACCTACGACTCGCCTGACACGCCGGTCCCAGTCACCGTCTACCGCTCGCCCGGGCGACTTGGGCTAACCGTCCGCGACGCCGACCTTGTCGCGCCCGGGACATCGACGCTCGTGCGCCAGTTCTGGGTCACAAAGGCGCGGCGTTCGCCGGTGCGCTCCGCACGTCTCATCTACTTCGAGAACTTCAACCCGATCGCCAGCCGCATCAAATACGCGCCGGTCGAGGACTGGTGTCTCTCGCAGCTATCGGACCAGTCCGCCCGCTACGACGCGGGCGCGAGCGCGATTCTCAACTCCTGGCAGGGCGTGGACCAGGCGACCGGCAAGGCGAGCTCAGTGGCCGTCGCGATCGGCTTCGACCGGCCCGACGCACAGCATCAGGTCGGGGGCGACGGATACGACCAGGCAACGCTGCCAGGCCAGCCGCCCGACCCCTACCGAAACCCGCTCGCGCTTGGCGGCGCGTCCACCGCGAGCGGCCAAACGACGGGAGCGCTTGCGCTCGGACTGCGCTTTGATCGACTGGGGAGTGCGGTCGCCAGGGTCGAGATCGCCGCCGGCCCTGACCCCGCCGGCGCGCTTGCGTCGCTCCAAGCTGCCCGACGGCGGTCGTTCCGCTCTCAGCTCACCGCGGTCGAAAGCTACTGGCGGGGGTGGCTCGCGCGTACGGTGCTTCCCGCCAGTCGAGATCCGCGGGTCGAGTACGTCGCCAAGCGCACGCTGATCACGATCCGCCTCGCGATCGATCCCGACAGCGGCGCGATCGTCGCCTCC
Source organism: uncultured Solirubrobacterales bacterium (assembly GCA_963796525.1). Classification (GTDB taxonomy): domain Bacteria; phylum Actinomycetota; class Thermoleophilia; order Solirubrobacterales; family Solirubrobacteraceae; genus Palsa-465. Next base: position 154,709 of record CAWCMD010000017.1, on the reverse strand, counting down.
TCGGACACGCAGGGCCCGTACGGCGAGGACTGGGTCCGCGATGGGTCATTCATCAACCAGGTGCTCGATCGCAACGGCTACCACGCCCTCGTCACCCAGCACAACCTGTTCTACGCCGCGATCCAGACCTCGCTCACGAACCCCAGCCCGCTCCGGCCACCCGGCAACTGGGCGATGACCTCCTACGGCGACGGGATCGACGGCGGGCCGATCGCGTTCGAGATCGACGAGACGGGGCTCGGGATCTGGGCGCTCGCCAGCCACGCGGAACACCTCAACGTCTCTCAGCGAGCGCCTTACCTGCGCGCAGTATTTCCGGCGATCGCCCGGGCGGCGGACTTTCTGACGCTGTGCGTCGACCCGCTCACCGGGCTTCAGTGCCCCGCCAACGAGGACGACAACTTCACCCCCAGCGAGAGCCTCCACGGAGCAGAGACAACGGTGCTCGGGCTGCGCTCGGCGCTCACGGCGGCGGCCGCGGTGGGCGAGCGGGGCGCGCAGATCAATGCCTGGCGGTCGCGGCTCGCGCGGCTCGACCGCGCGATAGTGGCTCTGTACGACCCGGCTACCGGGTCCTACCGCGAGGGGAACGCGAAAGGGAACGCGTACAACCTCGACTACGGTGACGGCGGCTGGCTGCTGTGGCCGGTTCAGTTCCGTCCTTACAGCGACGCGACGATGCAGGGCGAAGCCGCCGCCGTTGCACGGTCGATGAGCCGGTCGCTTCGCTCCGCCCACGGCGAGTACGAGGCCAAGGCACTCCTGGCGCTCGCACACGCGTGGAGCAGGCCGACCCACGCGCAAGCGGCCCTGCTCCGTTCAACGCTCTCGTACATGGCCGCGCGGCTGACCACCCCGACCGGGCTGTTCGGCGAGGCGTGGGAGCGATTCGACGGGGTTCCGCTCCCCGTCGAGGACATGCCGCACGTGTGGGAGCACTCGCTGTTCTACCTCGCGGCGCTTCAGATCGACGGCGCGCGGCCGTATCGCTTCGCGCGGTCTCACCGCTTAGGGAACTGAGACCTCGATCCGCTCCGAGAAGTACTTGTCCGGGCCCACCTGATCTGAGTGGACCATCACCGCCCACCACATCTGCCCGACAGCTGTGGAGTAGGCGGGGGGTGCGTCGGCCGGGAGCTGGAGGTTGAACTCATACGACTGGCCGGTCTGCAACTCACCCTGATGAAGCTCGACCGGCCCGACGCTCAGCACGCAGCCGCCGTAGTCCGGGCTCTTCTCGCGGTACTGCAGCGAGACCTCGAGCCGGCGGGAGCGTGCTCCCTCCTGCACGCGGACCCAATCGCGGACGCTCTCGCCGGGGGCGTAGCTGTCCTTGGCAAGCTGGATCTCGAGCTGCGCGCTCACGGTCGTACCCAGATCGGCTGATCGCTTGACGGGTCGCGCCGTCCGCGTCGCGGGACCTTGGCGCTCACACGCCAGCAGAACGACAGCACAGTCCCCTCGTGGGAGAACGGCGCGGTCTCGGGGATCGCGAAGTCGAAGCTCTGGAGCTGCTGGGCGGGATCAGCGTTCGTCCAATGCTCGTGCGCGATGACGGACTGGGTCACGCGCTGCGTGCTGGTTCCATCCTGCGTGGCCACCTCGCGCTTGACGTCGTAGTACTCGGTGCAGACCAGCCCGACCTGAAGCTCGCCGTCGAGCTTCTCGGGATCGTCGATCTGCAACTGGGCACGGACCGTCTGGCCTCTCCGCAGCTCGACGGGCGAGACCGACACCGCAAACCCGACCGCGCGCTTCGGCCGCCCACGGCTGGTGATGAACCACGCCAGCAGGAGCATGAACAGGGCCATGCCGCCAAACACGCCGTAGAAGACGCCGGGCGAGGACTTGCCCGGGTGGGCGCCTCCGTAGATGCCCAGACCGGCGAAGAACAGCGCGAACGCAACGCACAGCCACAGCCCCCACCCTCGCGAGCGCTTGCGGCGCCGGCTCTGAGGCCCCGGTTCGTGCCCAGGCGGAAGATGCGGGAACTGTGGTGCGCCTTGCAACTCTGCCCTCTCTTCACCAACTTTTACGTGCAACCGCCATCATTTCAAGCGTGGCGCGCGTACTCGTAGTGGATGACGAGCCTGCCGTGAGGCGGGCGCTCGAGCGTGCTCTGCGGCTCGAGAGCCACGACGTTGTGCTCGCGGCCGACGGCGAGGAGGCCCTGGACGCGCTCGCCAAGAGCCCGGCCGACGCGGTGATCCTCGACATCCTGATGCCGCGGCTCGACGGTCTGGAGGTGTGCCGGCGGATGCGCAAGGCCGGCGACCGCACGCCGATCCTGATGCTCACCGCCCGTGACGCAATCGACGACCGCGTGGAGGGTCTTGACGTCGGCGCCGATGATTACCTGGTCAAGCCATTCGCGCTGCGAGAGCTGCAAGCCAGGCTGCGGGCGCTGCTGCGCCGTGCTGGCGAGGGCGAAGGAGACGGCGAGAGCCTGCGGTTCGCCGACCTCGTGCTCGACACCACCGCCCACGAGGTGCACCGCGGCGATCGCCTTATCGAGCTGTCCAAGACCGAGTTTCTGCTGCTTGAGCTGTTCATGCGCCATCCGCGTCAGGTGCTGACGCGCTCGACGATCTTCGAGAACGTCTGGGGCTACGACTTCGGGCCGACGTCCAACGCGCTCGGCGTCTACATGGGGTACCTGCGCCGGAAGACCGAGGCGGGCGGCGAGTCCCGGCTGCTGCACACGGTCAGGGGCATCGGCTACGTGCTGCGGGACTGACGGCCGTGGCGCTGCGCCGCAGAGTCGCGCTCGTCTCGGCGGTTGCCGTCGGCATCGCGGTCGTCGCCGCGGCCTTCGTCTGCTACTTCGTCGTGCGCGGGCAGTTGCGCGGCGAGGTCGACAATGCGCTGCGGGCACAGGCGACCGCCGTCCAGCAGGGCGACTTCCACGCACTGAGTCAGCAATTGCCGGGGATCCCGGCGAGCGCCGGCGGACCCGCCCCGTACGTGCAGGCGGTGATGCCCGACGGCGAGACACTTCGCCGCCAGGGGGATCTCGCGCTCCCGAACGACGCTCGCGCCCGCTCCGTTGCGGCGGGGACGGCCGGCGCTTACCTGACCGATGTCCACGTCGGTGGCAGTCACCTGCGCGTGATCACGTTTCCGGTGCCAGCCCAGCTCGCCGGGCAGTCGGTCGCGATCCAGCTCGCGCGGCCGCTGAACGGAGTCGACCACATCCTTTCGAACCTGCGCCTGGTGCTGGCGTTGCTGTGCCTGCTCGGCATGGCGCTGGCGGCGATGCTCGGCCGGATCGCCGCCCGCCGGGTTCTGGCGCCGCTCGCGGAGGTCTCGCAGGCCGCCCAGCACATCTCGGAGACCGAGGACCTGACCAGCCGGATCAAGGTCCGCAACGACGACGAGGTCGGTCAGCTTGCGACGCGCTTCAACGCGATGCTCGAGCGCCTGGAGCGCTCAAGAGACGCGCTCGACGACTCGGTTCGCGCGCAGCGTCAACTTGTCGCGGACGCCTCTCATGAGCTGCGAACGCCGGTCACCAGCCTGCGCACGAACATCGAGGTGCTGCTCGCCGGCGGCGAGCTCTCCGACGAGGACCGCGGCCGGCTGCTGAACGACGTCGTCGAGCAGAGCGAGGAGCTGAGCACGCTCGTCTCCGACCTGATCGACCTGGCGCGCGGCGACCTGCCGTCCGAGGCGGTCGAGGATGTCCGGCTCGACCAGGTCGTCTCCGAGTGCGTCGCGAGGGCGCGACGCAACGCGCCGGGGATCGAGTTCGAGACGCACCTGGAGCCGACGATCGTCGATGGCGTTCCCGAGCGGCTGGGGCGAGCGGTCAACAACCTGCTCGACAACGCGGCCCGCCATTCTCCGCCCGCGGGGCTCGTCGAGGTGGCCGTCGACGCGCACGGCGTTCGCGTTCGGGACCACGGCCCCGGCATCGCCCCCCCGGATCTCCCCCACGTGTTCGACCGTTTCTACCGCGGTACCACGTCGCGTGGGAAGCAGGGAAGCGGCCTGGGGCTCGCGATCGTGCGGCAGGTCGCCGAGCAGCACCACGGGTCCGTCAGTGCCGAGAACGCGCCGGATGGCGGCGCGGTTTTCCGCATTCGCCTCCCCACGACCGCCGCCGCGGCCGAGGAAGCGGCGGGGCCGGTGGGATCCCCTACCGAAGCTACTGCCTGGTCAGGCGCGCCTGGCGGGCAACGCTGAAGCGCCGCCGCAACGGCCAGAACAGCAGCGCGAACACGGGAACCGCGACGAGCAGCGCGGGCGCGTTGCCGCTCTTCTCCCCGGTCAGCTTGACGAGCCCGATCCCGATCGCCACCGCCGGGATCGCTGCCAGCAACGTCGCGTGCGAGCGGTAACCGGAGAAATGCTCACGCGCGGTCACCTCGATCACGCCGAGCGCGCACAGCACAATCCCGATGATCAATGTCGGGGTCCCGCCGACGATCAGCCACACAACGATCGCCACGAGCCCGCCGAAGATCGCGATCTCGGCGAGCGGCACGCCGCCGAACGGGCTCGGCGGGCGTTCGCCCACGGTCCCGAGCGTCCGCTGGCCCTGGCGCTGCTCGCGCAGCTTGGCCGCCTCGCGCTCGGCGCGCACCTCGCGCCGTGGCGCCGGCTCAGCCCTCGGAGCGGGGGTGGGCGGGCCTCCCCTTCCTCGTTTGCGCGAGCGCTTGGACTTCTGCGATGCCACCTTGCGGCCAGGATAATGCCCCGTCGCGCGAGCCGAGGCAGACCCCGTCCAGCCCCCCACCCCCGCCTACCCGGCGATACACAGCGCACCTTGCGTCGACCCTGCAAGTAGAGCCCATTAAAGTTGCGTCGATGGCTGCCCAGAGGCCGCTCGAGTTGATCCTGGCTCGCAACCTGCTCTCGAGCATCTCGACGCCGGCGTTCCTGGTCGGCGATCGTGGCTCGCTGCTGTTCTACAACGAGGCGGCAGGTGCGCTCGTGGGGCGCGGGTTCGAGGAGAGCGGGATGATGAACGCGGAGGACTGGACCAGCGAGTTCGGCCCGTTCGGCGCCGACGAGAAGCCGATCCCCTACGACCAGATACCTGCGACGGTGGCCGTCCGCGAGGGCAAGCCGTTTCACGGTAACTTCCGCATCTGCGCGGCGGGCGGCAACCACCAGGATGTCGAGGCGAGCACGATTCCGATCGTCGGACCGGGTGGCTCGAGCGGCGCAATTGTGATTTTCTGGCCGGTGAGCAGCAACGACTCCAGAGGAGAAGAGTGAACGTCAAGGTTTGGGGCGCGCGTGGATCGATCCCGGCACCCGGTCCCGAGACGATGCGCTACGGCGGTAACACGTCGTGCCTGGAGGTGACGCTGTCCGACGACACCAAGCTGATCCTCGACGCGGGCACCGGCATCCGCAGTCTCGGGCTCGCCCTCCCGAGGGTCGAGCAGCCGCTGCACATCCTGCTCACGCATCTTCACCTCGACCACATCCAGGGCTTGATGTTCTTCGCGCCGGCGTTCCGGCCGGAATCCGAGATCACGATCTGGGGCCCCGCCTCGCCCGAGGCTTCGCTCGTCGATCGGATCGCCAGGTACATCTCTGCGCCGCTGGCGCCGGTCGAGGTCCGCGAGCTGCCCTCGCACGTGTCGTTCCGGGTGGCCGAGCAGCACGAGTGGGAGATTGGCTCCGCGCGCGTCACCGCGCAGGCCGTCAACCACCGCGGCCCCACGCTCGGCTACCGGATCGAGGAGGGCGACACGACGCTCTGCTACATCCCCGATCACGAGCCGGGCCTCGGAGCGCCGCTGGCCGAGCTCGACGATGACTGGATCTCCGGCTTCGAGCTGGCGCGGGACGCGACGCTGCTGATCCACGACTGCCAGTACACCGACGCCGAGTACACGAGCTACCTCGGCTGGGGCCACTGCCCGCTCTCGGACGCGCTCGAGTTCGGCCGTCGTGCCCGCGCGGAGCGGTTGCTGCTCTTCCACCATGACCCGCTGCACACCGACGACTTCCTGGACACGTTCGGCGGCGAGATCGCGAGCCGCTGGCAGGAGCTGGGCGGCAATCCGGAGCACGTCGAGCTGGCATGCGAGCGCCGGGAGATCGAGGTCGGGGCGCCGGCAACCAGCCCGGTCGTGTAAGGCGGTTGCGGGTGGGCGGGTGGGTTCTAGTCCCAGCGGCGCCGGCCGGCGCGCAGCGCGCGCAGCTCCAGCACTTCGGTGGGCTCGGCGTGCTCGAGCTCTCGGTCGCTGGACCCTTCCAGCAGCCGGATCGGCAGCACGCGCTCCTCGATCCCGCCGCTGCCGTCCGGGCGCACCTGTATCACGCGCGCGCCCGCGTGTGATCCAACGCACTCGGCCAGCTCGCTGCCGGCGAACACGAGCGCCGCGCCGTCGTCGGCGGCATATCCCGGCGGCAGCTTGCCGGCGCGCATCGCTGCGCGGTACACCGGCAGTCGCTCCGGCTCGCCGTCGAGGTGCACGGACAGGCTCCCGCACAGCAGGCCAAGGCCGCGGACCGGCTCGAGCGCCCCACCGCTCGAGCTGACGCCCCCTTCAAACCAGCACATCGCGCCGGCGCTGAGGCCGGCGAGCACGATCCCGCCCCGCCAGGCGCGCCGCATCGTCTGGTCGAGGCGGTGCTCGCGCCATACCGCGAGCATGTTGCGCATCGAGCCGCCGCCGACGTAGATCGCGTCCTGGGACAGCAGGTGCTCGACCGGGTCGATCCGATCGCGGCCGAGATGAAACAGCGACAGCGTGGTCGGCTCGCACGGCCAGTCACTGAAGCGCTCGTAGAACCGAGTGACCTGCTCGCGCGGGTCACCGCTTGCGGTCGGCAGAAAGCAGACCTTCGGCAGGCGTTTGCCGGTCAGGGTCAGCACGAGGCGATCGAGCGCCGGGCTGCGCTCCTCCATCGTGAACCCACCGCCGCCCATCGCGAGTATGCGGCGTGGATCGCCGGCCGTTGGGGGCGGGGCGGGCGGGACGTTAATCGTCACGCAGCAATCGGCTCGCCGCTGATCACGGCGGGCTCCCCGAGAAAGCGAATCGGCAGTTCGCGCTCGGTCACAACGCCATCCGCATCGGCCGCGACATGAAGCGCTCGCGCTCCAGGCCTGGAGCACACGGCCTCGGCCAGCTCGGTCCCGACGAAGTGCAGCGCCGCGCCGTTGCTCGCGCCGTACCCGCACGGCATGCCGTGCGCGATCGCGCTGCGGAAGTCCTGCTGGCGGCCTGGCTCGTCGTCGTAGTGCACGGCGTTGCTCCACGGTAAGAACCCGAGCCCCTCGAGCTGACGGGACGGACCCTCGTGAAATCCGCTGAGCGCATTGGCAAACCAGCATAGTGAGCCGGCTGAGCCGCCGCACATGATCACCCCGCCCCGCCACGCCTCGCGCAGCGCCAGATCGATTCCGTGCGCGCGCCACGTGCCCAGCAGCGAGACCAGCGATCCGCCGCCGACGTAAACAAGATCCTGCTGCAGCAGGTGCGCGCGGGGATCACCGACGCCGGTCTCACGCCGGAACAGCGAGATGTGCGAGGGCTCGCAGCGGCCGGCCGAGAACGCCCTGTAGAAGCGGACCACGTAATGATCGGCGTCGCCGCTCGCGGTCGGCAGGAAGCACACCCGCGGGCGCCGGACCCCGGTCAGCGCGAGCACGTGGTCGTCGAGCAGCGTGTTCCCCCACTCCATCGAGAAGCCGCCGCCGCCGAATGCCACGATCTGAGGCGGTCGCGTCCGCATGCCGAAACGGTACGGTCCGCGCGTACACCGGTCATTAGCCGCGTGGCCAAAGCGGGGTCCTCGTGACCGGCCAGGCGCTACGTTTCGCGCCCAGCGATGCGGGAGCTTGCACAGGTAGTCCGGGCCGGCGCGATCAATCTCAGACGTCCCGGTGAGAGCGGTCTCTCCGGGCCAGCGTTGCTCCGGGTCGGCCGCGTGGCCGTCGCCGGCACGATCGTGGTCGTCAACCTGATCGGAGCCTGCGCCGTGCTCGCGATCGCCAGCTTCGTGGTGCCGCTGCCCGCGCCGGCTGACCTCGCCCACCTGCGGCTCGTCAACGCGATCGCCGCGGCGATCTACGTGGCGTGCGCGGTGCCGCTCGGAATCGTGCTCGGCGTGCGCGGCCTGCGGCGACTGCGGCGATGGTTGGCGGAAGATCGCCCTGCGACGCCCGAGGAGATCCGAATCGTGTTACGGGCGCCGCTGCGGCTGTTCGCGCTGCAGGTCGCGCTGTGACGTTCGCAACTTCACCGGCTTCGCCGAGCGCACTCCGGCGGACCAGGTCGTGGGCGCAATCAACGAGGTATTCGAGCAGGTCGTCCCGATCATCCACGCTCACGGGGGCCGTGTCGACAAGTTTGTCGGCGACGGCCTGCTGGCTGTGTTCGGGGCGCCCCGGCGCCAGCGAGACCATGCGGCCTCGGCGCTGCGGGCGGCGCTCGAGGTCGTTTCGCGCGTGAGCTCGAGCCACGGGCTCGAGATCGGCGTCGGACTCAACTCGGGCAAGGTCGTCGCGGGCAACGTCGGCGGCGGCGGCCGCTTCGAGTTCAGCGTGATCGGGGACGCGGTCAACGTCGCCGCCCGCGTGGAGGCCGCGACGCGCCAGACCGGCGACGCGATCCTGGTCGCGGAGCGGACCAAGGAGCAGCTCGGCGATGGTGACGCGCTCGAGCTCGTCGAGCGGCCAGGCGTCGAGCTCAAGGGCAAGCGCGAGCCGGTGCGCTTATACGCGGTCCGGGGCGGGCGCCCCAGGTGAGCGGTCCGGCGCGCGGCGGCTAAGCAGCCACCGGCCCGGCTGCGAGGATCTCGCGCATCACGATCGCGAGCGTCGATGACTCGGGACGCCGTGGCGGATAGACCTCGAGCACGAGCGGCGCGGGGTGCGCGCAGATCAGCGGCGCCAGCGACCGCCACGGGACCGTCCCCGCTCCGGGCGCGAGGTGGAGGTCGAGCCGCACGGGCTCGACGCCCCCGGCGCGCGGCACCGCGGCACCGGCCCCGTAGTTGTCGTGCACGTGGAAGAGGATCACCTGCGAGAGCAGCGGCTCGATCAGCTCGAGCAGGTCGCACCGCGCCAGCCCGGCGGCGATGTGGGCGTGCCCGAGGTCGAGGCACATCCCGACGTCCTCGCTGTCGAGCCTCTGCACGAGCTCGGCGACCGCGGCCGGGTTGTGGCAGACGCGTTCGGGTCCCGGGTACACCGGGGCGAGGTTCTCGATCGCGAGCTGGATGCCGAGCTGCGCGGCGCGGCGCATCAGCCGGCGGAGCGAGCGCTCCTCGTCGGCCAGCCGCGCGCGGAGGTCCGCGCTCGCAAGCTCGAAGTTGGCGCCGTGGTAGACGACCATCTCGGCGCCGGCCAGCGCCGCGTAGGTGATCGCGCCGTTGAACTGACGGTCGTGCTCGTCAGAGCCGACCCGCAGATCGTCGGGAGCGTGAAGGATCAGGTGCAGATCGGTGAGACGCAGCGTGTCGCGCAGCGCGGTCGCGTGGACCAGCACCTGCTCGGGCTCGGCCAGCACCGAACGTGGCGGCATCCGGACCTGCAGGCGGCGAAAGCCGGCGGCCTCGTCGGACTTCAGCCGCGGCGTCGTCGGCCACCACTCGGTGGGGTGGCCGAGCGCGAGCCGGCCGGCAAGCGCAGGAACCTCGAGCGGAACGGCGCCTGGCCTGATCGGCACGCTTGGTACGGCCATCGTGGGGCGAGGATAAGCGCCGCCCGGCGGGGCCATGTTTAGTTTCGGTGACGAGATCCGCCCGATTCACACCCCACCACAGGATCGTCACATGCGCCCCGACCGCCTGGCCTACCCTGGCGCTATCTCTCTCTGTGCAGGGGGCCGGTCGCGAGACGCTACCGGCCCTCTTTTGTTTGGCCGGCGCCTAAGCCTGCGCGGTCTCGGGAGGCTGCTGCGCGGAGGCGTCCGCGAACTCGCGGAACAGGCCGGTGACGACGAACACGACCTGCTCGGCGATGTCGACGGTGTTGTCGCCGATCCGCTCCAGGCAGCGGGCGACGAGGATCATGAACATCGCCCACTCGCGGACGTCCAGATCGTCGCCGACTTCCACCGCGCGCCTGAAGATCTCGCGGTTCAGACGGTTGATCTCGGCGTCCTGGCGGACCAGGTCCTGGGCCATTTCGACGTTGCGCGTCGCGAACGAGTCCTTGGCCTGAGCGACCTGTGCGCGAGCCAGCTGGCCCATCCGCTCGATCGCGTCGAGAATGTCCTTGTCCTTCGGCGCCTCGTAGCCCGAGAGCGGCACGAGCTTGGCGATGTTCACGCATTGATCGCCCATCCGCTCGACGCAGCGGATGATGTGCAGCAGCGCGGCCACGATCCGCAGGTCGCCGGCCACCGGCGCCTGGCGCGCAAGCAGCGACAGGATCCCCTGGTGGACCTCGAGGTAGCGCCCGTCGATCCGATCGTCGTCGGCGACGACCATGCCTGCCAGCTCGACGTCCTGATATGAGATCGACTCCAGCGAGCGGTCGAGCTGCTGGATCACCAGGTCGAGGCCTCCGAGCGCCTGTCGCTCGAGCTCCTTGAGCGACTCGCGGAATTGATGGCGTGTCTCTTGCACGCGTGCTATCCGAACTTCCCGGTCACGTAGCGCTCCGTCCGCTCGTCCGTGGGGTTGGTGAAGATCTTGTTGGTCTTGTCGTGCTCGATCACCTCGCCGTCGAGCATGAACACGGTCGAGTCCGCGACGCGCGCGGCCTGCTGCATGTTGTGGGTGACGATCACGATCGTGTAGCGCTCTTTGAGCTCGTCGATCAGCTCCTCGACCTTCAGTGTGGCCACCGGGTCGAGCGCCGAGCAGGGCTCGTCCATCAGGATCACCTCCGGCTCGACCGCCACCGTGCGGGCGATGCAAAGCCGCTGCTGCTGGCCCCCGGAAAGGCCGATCCCGGGTTCGTTCAGGCGGTTCTTGACTTCGTTCCAGAGCCCGACGGCGCGCAGCGCCTTGTGGACGCGCTCGCGGATGTTCGCGCCGCGGCCACCGCCGGTAAGCCGGATCCCGGCCGCGACGTTGTCGAAGATCGACATCGTCGGGAACGGGTTCGGCTTCTGGAAGACCATTCCGATCAGCCGCCGCACCGAGGTCACGTCCACGTCGCCGGCGTAGACGTCGAGCTCGTCGAGCATCACGCATCCCTCGGCGCGTGCGCCGGGGATTTCCTCGTGCATCCGGTTGATGCACCTGACCATCGTCGACTTGCCGCAGCCCGACGGGCCGATGATCGCGGTCACCTCGTTGGCCGGGAAGTCGATGTCGATCCCCTTGATTGCGTGCTGCTGGCCGTAGTAGGCGTGCAGGCCTGTCACCTTGATCCCGTGACCCGCTCCCTGCTGAACGCCGATCGCGGCGGCGTCGGGCGCACCCTCCGGCACGCTCTCCGCCTGCTCCGACGGACCCCCTCCACTGGACATTTCGGTCTGTTCCTTACTCGAAGTTTCAGGTGGGATCATGCCATGCGGCTCCTTCGTGACACGAATCGGGCGACGATGTTGAGGATCAGGACGAGCACCACGAGCGTCAGCGCTGCGCCCCATGCGCGCGTGACGATCGCGGCCCTCGGCGACTGGATGTCGTTGAAGATCTGAAGCGGCAGCGCGTTCATCTGGTGACCGAGGTTGTAGGTCAGGGTGAATGCGCCGGCAGTCGTGAACAGCAGCGGCGCGGTCTCCCCCATCCCGCGGGCGATCGCCAGCAGCCAGCCGGTGATCAGGCCCGGGATCGCCGTGGGCAGCACCACCTTCGTCATCACCCTCCACCGTGGTGCGCCAAGCGCGAGCGCGGCCTCCCTGAGGCTGCTCGGCACGAGCAGCAGCACGACCTCCGAGGAGCGCACGACGATCGGCAGCATCAGCAGTGAGATCGCGATCGACGCCTTCCAGCCGGCGAAGCCGACCCCGCCGGTGTGCGCGAGCACCAGCACGATGTAGATGAACAGGCCGAACATGATCGACGGCACGCCCGTCATCACGTCGACGAAGTACCGCACGGCCCTGGCGAACCACGATTCCTTCCCGTACTCCACGAGCCACAGGGCGACGGCGGTGCCGACCGGGATCGCGATCACGGTCGCCAACCCGACGATCTCGAGTGTGCCCAGGATCGCGCTGCGGATGCCGCCGGGATCACCGAAGAAGTTGCCGTTGGGGTCCGAGGAGAAGAAGCTGCCGTGGACCGCCGCGAGACCCTTCTGCAGCAGGTAGAAGATGATCAGCACGAGCGGCACGAGCGCGATCAGCGTCGCGATCAGGAGCGTCCCGCGCATCACGATGTCCTTGCGGCGCCGCCCCGGGCTGGTCCGCGGGAATGAGCTCGGTCTCATCGAGGTCGTGCTCATGTCGCGTCACCCACCGGTGCGACCGTCATTCCGGTGGCGCCGGCGCTGACCTTGCCGCGCTGGCCACGCACGATGAACGCGCGCGCGATGATGTTGACGATCAGCGTCAGGACGAACAGCACGAGACCGGCCGCGAACAGCGCCGAGACGTGAATGCCCTGTGCCTCGCCGAATTCGTTGGCGATCACCGCCGCCAGCGAGTAGCCCTGGTTGAACAGGTGCTTGCCGATCACCGGCGCGTTTCCGATCACCAGCACGACCGCGATCGTCTCGCCGAGCGCGCGACCCAGGCCGAGCATCGCTCCGCCGGTGATGCCGGCGCGGGAATACGGAAGCACGGCCATCCGGATCATCTCCCAGCGGGTGGCGCCCAGCGACAGCGCCGCCTCTTTGTGCTCCGCCGGGACGGTGGCGATCACCTCCCGGGAGATCGCCGAGACGATCGGCAGGATCATGATCGCGAGGATCAGCCCCGCGATGAAGTAGTTCGGCCCGGTGACGGTGCCCCCGCCGATCCAGGGAATGAAGGAGAAGGTGCTCGCAAACCACTTCTCGGCCGGCTGCAATTTGGGGATCAGCACGAACACGCCCCACAGGCCGTAGACGACCGACGGGACTGCCGCGAGCAGGTCGACGAGCAGCGCGAGCGGCGCGCGCAGCCGGCGCGGGCACAGCTCGTTGATGTACAGCGCCGTGGCGATCGCGACCGGCACACCGATGACCAGTGCGATCACCGAGGTGATCAGGGTTCCCACAACGAGCGCGGCGCCGTGGTAGATGTTGCGCGAGACATCCCAGTCGTTGCCGAACACGAAGCTCAGCCCGTAGCGGTTCAGCGCGTCGCTCGACTGCCCGATCAGGCGCACGAAGAAGTACCCGATCAGGATCAGGATTGCCGCCGCCAGCGCCGACAGGCCCCATTTCAATGCGCGGTCCGGGAGACGCGCCAGCGGCGACCGCTCGAGAACCGAGCGGCCGCCGCCGAAGGTGGGGGCGCTTGCCTCCACCTAAGTGGCCCCCAGCGAACTGGCTACGAGAACCGCTGGCCGCATCACTACGAGACCGGCGACCCGTTGCAGCTGAGCGTCCCGAGCTGCGTCTGGCCCTTCGATACCAGGTCAGACGGCAGCGGCGCATACGGCAGCTGACTGCTGCCGGCGCCCAGCGTCTGCTGGCCGGAGCCAAGCGCATAGGTCAGGAACTTCTTCAGCGCACCGGCCGTCCCGGAGCTCGCGCCGCCGTCCTTGCACGGATCCTTGTAGACGTCGACGAACGTCTGCGAGACGATCGGATACGCGCTCGGGTTGGGCGAGTTGATCGTCGAGATGCCGAGGTCCGCCGGCACCTTGATCCCAACCGCTGCTGCGGACGTGTTCTGGATCGTCGGCAGCTCATAGGTGCCGGAGGAGTTCTTCACCGATGCGTAGGTGAAGTTGTTCTCGAGCGCGTACGCCTGCTCGACGTAGCCGACCGCACCGTCGGTCTGCTTGACCGCGGCCGCGACGCCGGAGTTGCCCTTGGCGCCGGTGCCCGTCGGCCACTTCACGTCCTTGTCGGAGCCGACCGTGCTCTTCCACTCGGGGCTGGTCGCCGACAGGAACTTCGTGAAGCCGGCGGTCGTGCCCGACGAGTCGGACCGGTGCACGACCGTGATCGCGGTGCTCGGAAGGCTGATGCCCGGATTGAGCGACTTGATCGCCGGATCATCCCAGGTCTTGATCTTCCCCATGAAGATGTTGGCGATCGTCGGACCATCGAGCTTGATCCCGCTCTTGACGCCGGAGAGGTTGTAGGAAACGGTGATCGCCCCAAAGGCCACCGGGAACTGAAGGACCGGTCCCTTCATCTTCGACTTGTCGGTCGGCTTCAGCGCCGGGTCGCTACCGGCGAAATCGACGGTTCCCCCAGCGAGCTGCGTGATGCCCGCGCCGGACCCGACCGGGTTGTAGTTGACGGTCAGGCCCTGGCCCTTGAGGGTGGACCCCCATTGCTGGTAGATCGGGGCGGCAAAAGTGGAGCCGGCGCCGTTGATGGTGCCGCCGCCACCGCCGCTGCTGCTTGACCCGCCGGTGGAGGCGGAGCCGGTCGAGCTCGAGCTCGAGCTCGATCCGCAGGCCGCGACCACGAGCGACGCGGCGATCGCAACCACGACCGCGCTGATACGACGTGTACTCAAAGTCATCTCCTTCAATCGATGTGCGTGAGAGTCTGTGTCGAAGCGATCGGCCACGTGTTAACTAGTTGTGAACCGGTCGTTGGCGTGCTGTTTGTGCTCGGCGGCGAGCCTGTACCCGAAGCCGAAATGGGTGTGGATGAATCGCCACCCCGGCAGCGCCGTCTGCAGCTTGACCCGGAGCTTTCGCACGTAGACGTCGACCGACCGGTCCCCGGGCCGCATCTCCTTGCCCCACACGAGGCGGAACAGTTCCTCACGGGCCATGATCCGGTCCACCCTCCTGGCGAGCTCCGTCAACAGGCGTAGCTCCCGGATCGAGAGCATCAAGGCGCGCCCTTCGGCCCTCGCGAGGTGCTCGTCAGGGACGATCTCGAGCGGTCCCACCTCGATCACTTCGTGGCGCGACTGAGCCATGGCCGACATCTAGCCCATGCTGCTCCGGCGCCCGCGCCACGGCGTTACCGAGTCGTGATGACAATGTGAACAACTTGTGATTCAGGTCCGTCCCGGGCGTGGGCGAGCGGCGACGAGCGACGCAGAATCAGGGCCGGCGCGGGCCGTTTCAGGCGGTCAGCGCGCGCTCGAGCTCAGGGCCGCCGTCGAGCTCCGGGCTGCCATCGAGATCCGGCGGCGAGGACCCTTCCGGCGTCGCGTCCGCCAGCGTCCCAGCATCCACGCCCCCCTCGCCGTCGGGCTCGGGGGCGAAGCGGTAGCCGACGCCGAAGTGCGTGTGGATGTAGCTCCAGGCCGGCGAAGCGATGCGGAGCTTCTGGCGCAGCTTGCGCACGAACACGTCGACGGAGCGATCCCCGTGCGCCATCGCGTATCCCCACACGCGCTCGTAGATCTCCTCGCGGCGCAGCACGCGATCGGACTGCGAGAGGAGGTTCAGGATCTCGAACTCGCGCGCGGTGAGCTCGAGGCTCACGTCGCCGGCGTACGCCTGGTAGAGGTCTGGCCGGATCGTGATCTCACCGACGACCGCGATCTCCTCGAGCTCCGGCATGTCCTGGCGCCGGTGCCGGCGGATCGCCGCCTCGACGATGCAGATCAGCTCCTCGGCGTGACAGGGCTTTGTGACCCAGGCGTCGGCGCCGAGGCGCAGCCCGCGAACGCGCTGAGCGACCGAGGACGGTCCCGTGCAGACGATTACGGCAAGACCCGGGAGCCGCGCGCAAACACGCTCCAGGTACTCCCAGCCGCCGGGGCCGAGCACCGCCAGATCGACAACGAGCGCGTTCAGGCGCATCGCGACCAGCGCCTCGGAGGTCACCGCGCTTGCGAGCGCACGGTGATCCCAACCGAGCGTGTCCAGCCGGTTTGAGAGGACCTGCATGAAACCGGGGTCGCGGTCGATGACCGCCAGCCGGAGCCGATTCTGCGAGCGCTGCGAGGCGACCTGCTGCCCCACAAGCGCGTCGCTCCCTTCGGGCGACATGCCTTCACTTTAAAGCACGCGTCCGCGCCAGCACCCGCACGCCGGTTTCCGGTCACAGGATGTTTACATGCAATTAGCGGTGAAGCGGGGGCCGCTGAGACTCGTTGGCGGGGCTGTACGCTCGGGGCGGACGATGATTGATCGACGCCTTCGCGCACCACTTCGGCTGGCGGCGTTGGTAGCCGTGGCGGCCACGTTGCTCGCGCTCGCCGGCTGCGGCTCCTCGAGCTCCTCGAGCAAGACGACCTCGACCAAGGCCGCCGACTCGCAGACCGCGACCTCGTCGGCCACCGCTGCCGGCCCGCCGGCGGCGGTCGACGAGCTGTCCGCCGCCGACCATCCGGTCGCCTCGGATTTCCCCGTCCCGCACGGGCGCAGCCTGCAGCAGATGGCCAAGCTCGTGGGCCAGAGCGCCCAGCTGGGAGCTGCGACCGGCACCTTTACGCCCGGCACGCAGCGGCTCGCGTTCGGGCTGAACGCCTCCAGCGGGGCGTTCATCTACGCGCCGACCGCCGTCTACATCGCCACCAGCCCGAGCGCTCCCGCACAGGGCCCTTTCCTCGCCCCCGCTGACCCGATGACGGTCGCACCGCACTATCGCTCGAGCCAGAACGAGGGGCCGGGCGGCATCCAGGCGATCTACGCAGCCCGGCTCCCGCTGCCGCATAAGGGCACCTACACGGTCCTTTCGCTGACGCGCACGCCGAAGGGCCTGATCGGCGCCCCGGGCGAAGTGGCCGTCGCCGCCAGCTCCCCGATCCCGAACGTCGGTCAGCACCCCCCGAAGATCGCGACCGACACGCTGGCCTCGGTCCACGGGAACCAGTCGCTGCTGACCACGCGCGTGCCAGCTGAGCAGATGCAGGCGGTCTCCTTCGACCAGGCGCTCGGTAAGCGCCCGATCGCGCTGCTGTTCTCGACGCCACAGCTCTGCACCTCGCGGGTGTGCGGCCCGGTGACCGACATCGCCGTGCAGCTCCAGCATGAGTTCGGCAACAAGGTCACGTTCATCCACCAAGAGGTGTACGTCAACAACCAGCCCAACAAGGGGCTGCGGCCGCAGCTGAAGGCGTTCCACCTGCAGACCGAGCCATGGCTGTTCACGATCAACCGCCAAGGCGTCATCACGGCAAGGCTGGAGGGGGCGTTCGGCGTCAACGAGTTCAGGCAGGCCGTCCAGTCGGCGCTTCAGTGACCGGGCGCGGTCCGCTCGGCGGCAACCGCCTCGCGCGGCCCGCTCGCCGGCCGTCGCGTCGCGAAGAGCTCGATAAGAGCTTCGCCTCCACGCCTCTGATCGTCGCTATCCTGATCGGCGTCGAGGCGTCGCATCACGCCTGATCAGCCATGGCCTCTCGTACCAAGCAAAAGGAAGAAGCACGCGCCCGGCGTCTCGCCGAGGAGCAGGCCCGTCAGGAGCGCGAGCGCCGTACCCGCCGGCTGCAGATGCTCGGGGGGCTCGTCGGCGTTGCGGTCGTGGTCGTGGTGGTGGCGATCGCGATCAGCGCGTCGGGAGGCAGCAGCACTCCGAAGCTCAACAGCCCGACGGCGAACACCGCCGCCAACACCGTCAACGAGCAGCTGTCGGGGATCCCGCAATCGGGCGACGTGATCGGCAATCCCAGTGCGAAGGTCACCGTCACCGAGTACGGCGATCTCAAGTGCCCTGTCTGCAAGAACTTCGCGCTGAACGGCGAGCGGCAGTTGATCGCCAACGAGGTCCGCTCGGGCAAGGTCAAGCTCGCCTACAAGTCGCTCTGCACCGCGACCTGCAGCGGTCCCCAGCCGAGCATCTTCCCGACCCAGCAGGCCGCCGCGCTCGCCGCCGGCAAGCAGAACAAGCTCTGGAACTACACCCTGCTCTTCTACCACCTGCAGGGCGACGAGACCACGAGCTACGTCAACGACAGCTTCCTCAACGGCATCGCGACGAAGATCCCCGGTCTGAACTACAACCAGTGGCTCTCCGACCGAGGCTCCTCCGCGCTGACCGCACAGGTCACGGCCGATCAGAACGCGGCCACCGCCGCCGGCTACCAGAGCACGCCGACCGTCGTGGTCCAGGGCCCCAAGGGCCAGGCGCAGCCGATCGTCGGCGCCGCCGACTACGCACAACTGCAGTCGGCAATCAAGTCTGTGTCATGAGGATCACGCTCCGCGGAGCGATGATCGCGCTGGCGGCGCTCGGGCTCGCCGTCGCGACCTACCTGACCTACGTCCACTACGCCGGGATCAAGCCCGCCTGCACCGCCGGCCAGTCGTGCATCAAGGTCCAGACCTCCGAGTGGTCGAAGCTGGCCGGCGTGCCCGTCGCGCTGATCGGCCTGCTCGGCTACATCGCGATCCTCGCCAGCCTGCTGGCGCCCGACCGCGAGCAGACCCGGCTGGCGACCCTCGGCCTGACCCTGATCGGCTTTCTGTTCAGCGGCTACCTCACCTATCGCGAGCTGTTCTCGATCCACGCGGTGTGCGAGTGGTGCGCCTCGAGCGCGGTGATCATGACGCTGCTGATGGCCGGTTCGGTGGCGCGCTACCTGCGCGGGCCAGACGCGGGCTTCGCGCCGTCGGTGGCAGACGCCGGCGCCGGCGTGCCCGCGGCTGCGACGGAGTCGGCGGGCGTCAGATAGGTAGGGCCGGCGCTGCGCGCGCCGGGGATTGGGGTCCCACCCACCCGTGCAGCCCCATCCGGACCCCGCGGTTTCTCCGAGAACGCTTCCTCAGCGCCACCCCCGTCCGGGTGGGCGGGATCCCAATCTCCGGCCGTCCATGGCCGGCGGGCGACGGGTGGGCGGGACCCCATACAGACACCAACCTCCGCCACAAGCACGAAGGGGGAGGGCCGAACGTCCAGTTCGGAACAATTCGACTCTCTGAAAGGGCGACGGTGTTCCAAATGGACGCTGCCAGGCGTCCCAACCCCCATTTCGTTACATCGCGACCGCGCGAGTGGGCAACGAGTCACCAAATCGGCGCTATAGCACCCATTTCGTTACACGTCGCCTCGACGAGCGGTCGCTCTGTAACAAAATCGGGGCTGCCAGGCACCCCACCCCTCTTCGAAAGGGTGGGCGGGACCCCATTCCGGCAGATCAACCCCCAAGGCCCCCGGCCGAAGGCCGGGAAGCGTGGCGCCAGCCGTCAGCACAAGAAGCGCGACCGCCCCCGCCCCGCACCCGCCACCGAAAGCCCCTAAGGACAGACCCGCGCCCGCAACCCCAGATTCCGCGAAGAGCTCCCCACCATCACCGTGTCGCACCCCGGCGCCACCAGCCACCGCTGCGCCGCCGTGTTCCAGTACGAGAACGATCGAGCATCCAGGGCGATCGACACCGTCCGCGCCTGCCCCGGCGCCAGCGCCACCTTCGCAAAGCCCTTGAGCTGATCGGGGGGCTGGACGAGGCCGGCGGGCGCGGAGATATGCACGTACAGCTCCGGAACCGCCCAGCCGCGCCGGGCGCCGACGTTCCGGACGCTGACCCGCGCCACCCAGTGCCCGCGAGCACCAACCACCCGCAGGTGCGAGAAGCGGAAGCTCGTGTACGAGAGCCCGAACCCGAACGGGTACGCGGGCTGCTCGCGCTTGGCGTCATACCAGCGGTAGCCGACGAGCACGCCCTCGCCGTAGTGGGTCTGGTTCGCGACGCCCGGATACCAGCTTGTGTTCCCCGCGGTCGGGATCTGCCCCGGATCGGCCGGGAAGGTGACGGGCAGGCGACCGCCGGGATCGACATCGCCGAACAGCACGTGCGCGACGCCGGCCGCGCCCGGACCGCCGGGGTACCACGCCTCGAGCAGCGCTGCCACCCGACCGCGCCACGGCGTCAGGTCGGGACCGCCGCTCTCCAGCACCACCACGGTCCTGCGGTTGGCAGCCGCCACCCGCTGGACCAGCGCGTCCTGGTTGCCGTTGTTGTCCGGGCATTCGAGCGTCAGGCAGAAGCGGTCGGCGCCCTCGGTGTAGTAGTCGCCGACATCCACGATCGCGACGTCCGCGGCCTTCGCGTCGGCGACTGCGGCCGGCGGCGAGCTGCCGTCGTCGTACGTCACCCGAACGCGGCCGCCCGCTCGCGCTCGTACGGCCGCGAGCAGGCTGGTGAACCGGAACGGCGCGATGTTCCCCGAGCCGCCGCCGGTGACGAATGCATTAGCGTCGTGGCCGATCACCGCGATCCGGCGCAGCCGTGCCGCCCGCAGCGGCAGCACCGAGCCGTGGTTGCGCAGCAGCGTCATCGCCTGCTCCTCGAGCCGGACGGCTTCGCGTGCGTGCGCGGGCTTGTTGATCTGGCGATCGTCGTTGCGATATGCGGCGCGGTCGAAGACGCCGTAGCGGAACCAGGTGGCGAGGATCGTCCGCACGTGGTCGTCGAGAGTCGACAGCGAAACCGCCCCCGACGCGAGCGCGGCATTGATCTCGAGGGGCGTGTACGCGGCCGGCGGCCACGGCTCGAAGTCGAGCCCGCTCTTCAGCGATGCGATCGCGTTGTGCGCCGCGCCGTAGTCCGCGAGCACGTAGCCGGGAAAGTGCCACTGGCCGCGCAGGATCGTCTGCAGCAGGTGGGGGTTCTCGCAGGCGTACGTGCCGTTGATCAGGTTGTAGGAGCACATGACGGTGGCGGGATGCGCCTGCGCGATCGCGGTCTGGAACTGCGACAGGTAGATCTCGTGCAGCGTGCGGTCATCGATGATCGCGTTGTCGAGGTAGCGAACGCCGAGCAGGCCGGCGCCGAGCGGCTGGCCCGGATACCCAGCCCTACCGGTGGGATCGAACCCCTCCTGGTTGTTGGCGGCGAAGTGCTTGATGTCGGCCATCACGCCCTGCCCCTGCACGCCCCTGATCCAGCCGATCGCGGTCTGCGCGACGAGGAACGGATCCTCGCCGTAGCCCTCGTAGGTGCGCCCGCCGATCGGCGTGCGCATGATGTTCACCGTCGGCCCGAACACGACGTCGTTGCCCTTGTCCCGCGCCTCGTTGCCGACGATCGTCCCGTACAACTGCGCGAGCGCAGGACTGAACGTGGCGGCGAGCCCGAGCGGCGAGGGCATGCCGGTCGAGGGTCCCTGGCGGGGCCCGAGCGGGCCGTCGGTGTAATAGACGGTTGGCACTCCGAGCCGCGCCACCCCGTCCTGGGTGCCGGTGTGCGAGGTAGGGGTGCTCCTCACCCCGCCCTCGAAATCGTCGCCACCCAGGAACGCGACCTTCTCGGCGGTGGTCATCTGGGCGAGCACCATGTTCGCGCGGGCCACGGGCGAGAGGCCTGTGTTGCACCACGGGTGCGCGCCGCAGCGCCCGCGTGCCTCGGCGGCCGGCGCGAGCGAAGCGGCGGCAAACACCGCGAGGACGGCCGCCACGGCCGCCACCGCTCGAGTCCCTCGTGTCCCTCGCATCACCCGGAAGGCTAGCCAGTTTTGACCCTGGGTTAAGCTGGGTTGTAGCTCCGATGAACCTATCTGAGTCAGAGCGCGAGCTGGTCGTCGAATTCCTCCCCGGTCCGCAGACGCCCGGCGCCGCGCGCCACGCCGCGCAGGACCTGGTCTCCGGCGATCCCCTCGCCGGCGGCCAGAGCGACGCGGTGACGCTGCTC
This sequence comes from uncultured Solirubrobacterales bacterium, assembly GCA_963796525.1. GTDB lineage: Bacteria > Actinomycetota > Thermoleophilia > Solirubrobacterales > Solirubrobacteraceae > Palsa-465. The sequence goes on along the minus strand of CAWCMD010000017.1, from coordinate 133,200 downwards.
GTCTCAGAGCTTGTGACGAATGCCGTCGTCCATCCGGAGGTGCCGTTCGCCAGCAAGATAGGTCTCAGCATCGCGATCTCCGACGAGCTGACGCGGGTCGTCGTCAGCGACGCTGGTGGCGGTTTCGAGTGGCCGGCACCGGCGCTGCCGAGCGGCCGTGCCGGCGGCGGGTACGGGCTTCTACTGCTCGACCAGACCGCATCCCGCTGGGGCACCCTCCAGGGCGGGAAGCGCTTCTCAGTCTGGTTCGAGATGGATCACGCGGCGCCCGTCTAGACGATCCGCGCTACCACCGCGGTGACGTCGTCGCGCAGCTCCGATTGCGACGGCAGCACCGACTTCAGCACGTGCCGGCACAGCGGCTCGGACTCCGAGGGACCGCGCAGGACCGCGGCCTCGAGCCGCCGCAAGCCGTCGTCGAGCGACTCGCCGCGACGTTCGACCAGACCGTCCGTGTACAGGATGAGCGTGTCCCCGGACCCGACCTGTAGGTGCAGATCCTCGTACACGACCTCCCCGATCCCGGTCAGGCCCTCCCCTCCCTCGAGGAATGAGGTCCCGCCCGAGGCGCGCCGCAGCAAGGTCGGCGGATGGCCCGCGTTCGCCCACGACACCGTTCCGGACGCGGGATCGATGACCGCGTAGACCACGGTGAACAGCTCGTCCTGCTCGAGCGCCAGCTGATGGCGGTTGAGGAACGTGAGCACCTGGCCCGGAGTGCGCGCGCCCTCGTCGGCGAGCGCGAACGCGCGGGTCACGCTGCGCAGCTGTCCCATCGCGGACGCCGCCTGGATGCCGTTGCCGGCGACATCGCCGACCACGACACCGAGTCGCCCGCCGGGGAGCGCGAATGCGTCGTACCAGTCGCCTCCGGCCTCGGCACCGAGGCCCGCTGCCTGGTAGTGCGCGGCGAGCTCCACTCCCTCGAGCTCGGGAAGCTGCTTGGGGAGCAGCCCGCGCTGCAGCTCGACCGCGATCCGATGCTCCTGCTCGTGCAGCTCCGCGCGCTGGATCGACAGCGCCGCGCGGTCGGCGACGTCGTACAGAAGCGAGCGCTCCGGAGCAGACAGCGCCTTGCCCTCGGCCAGGCCAAGACGTAGCCCGCCCACCCGCTCGCCTTCGATCCGCAACGGCACCTCCTCCCACCCGAGGGCGGCTGAGGCCTCACCATCCCACGACACCGAGGATTGGGTGCGGCCGCCCGCCCGCACCACGACCGGCTGCCCGCCGTCCTCGCGGATCCGGACCTCCGCTGTGTCCGCGTCGAACAGCTGCGCCAGTCGCAGTGCGATCTCGGGCAGCAGCTGCTCCAGCGAGAGCAGCTCGATCGCACCGCTGAAGCCCTGCAGGCGCCGCAGCCGCTCGGCCATCGCCTCGGCCTGCGTACGTGCGGCGTGCTCGACCAGCAGCTCGGCGCGAGCGCGCTCGGCTCGCCGCCGGGCGCTGAGGTCGACCCACTGCACGAGTGCTATCGGCTCGGATAGCTCGTGCTGCTCGATCGTGGAGGCGACGAGGGCGACCCAGACCTCGGACCCGCCTGCGCCGGTCAGCCGCAGGTCGATCCCGGCGACGTCTCCCGAGGCACCGGCCTCGCCGCCAGCGACCCGCTCGAGCGCCTCGTGCAGCGCCCCGCGGTCCTTCTCGACGCACAGCGAAGAGACGGGCACGCCCTGCAACGTGACGGCGTCTCGGCCGACCAGCCGGGCGAATGCCGGATTCGATCGCACGATTCGCCCCTCAGCATCGAGCATCGTCTTGCCGATCGGCGCAGCCTCGAATGCGGCGCGCAGAAATGCCTCTGAGCGTTTGAGCGCGCGACGGCTCGCCTCGAGCTCGGCGAACACCGCGACCTTCGAGCGCAGCAGCTCGGGATCCACCGGCTTGAGCACATAGTCGACGGCCCCGACCCCGTAACCGCGGATCATGTCCCCGAGCTCGTCGCGTGCCGCGGTGAGAAACACGATCGGAATGTCCTTGGTGCGGGCACGGCCCTTGATCAACCGCGCCGTCTCGACCCCGTCCAGACCCGGCATGCGGACGTCGAGCAGGATCAGCGCGAACTCATACTCGAGCAGGCGCCGCAGCGCCTCTTCACCGGAGCTCGCGCGCTTGATCGGATACCCGAGCGGTGCGATCACCGCCTCGAGCGCGCTCAGGTTCTCGGGATGATCGTCGACCAGCAGGATCGGCAGCGCATCGCCCGCCCCGATCTCGCTGAGTGTCTCCTCGGGGGCCGCCGAGACTTGCTCTACGCGTCCAGCCACACCCTCATCATGGCAATCAGCTGATCGACGTCAACCGGCTTGGTGATGTAGTCCGAGGCGCCGGCCGCGATCGACTTCTCGCGATCGCCCTTCATCGCCTTCGCCGTCAGCGAGATGATCGGCAGGTGCTCGAACCGTGACATCGAGCGGATCGCATGCGCTGTCTCGTAGCCGTCCATCTCGGGCATCATGATGTCAAGCAACACGAGATCTGTGTTGGGGTGCTGCAGCAGGCGATCTATGCCCTCGCGTCCGTTCTCCGCGAACACCACCTTCATCCCGCGCTGCTCGAGCGTGGAGGTCAGCGCGAAAACGTTGCGGATGTCGTCGTCGATCACGAGCACCTTCTTGCCTTGCAGCGGCGCGTCGCCCGTGCGCAACTCGCCGAGCATCTTCCGAGCCGTCGGCGGCAGCTGTGCCTCGACGCGATGCAGGAACATCGCCGCGCGCTCGACGAGCCGCTCCGGCGAATCGGCGATCGAGATCACGGCCGTCTTGGAGAGCGCGTCGAGCCGCGCGCGCTCAGTCTTTGGCAGCTCGAGATCCAGGTAGGCGATCAGCGGCCGCTCGCGCAATACCGCGTCCTCGGCGACCGCCGCGAGCAGCGCGAAGGTGCTGCCCCGTGGCTCGCCCACCACGACGACCGAGAGGTCGAACGAAGCCGCGCGCAGGGCGCTCAGACCATCCCCTGCCGCGACCCGCTCGACTGCCAAATGATTGCCCGCGCTCAGCAGATCCACGAGCTGATCGTCAGCCCTGGGGCCCTCGGTGATCAGCGCGATCCTCCGCTCCACCGGCTCGGCTCGCACCGACAGCGCCGTGAGCGCGTCGGCGAGCTGATCGCCGGCTGCCGGCTCCTCGACGAATGCCGCCGCGCCGGACCGCAGCGCCTCGATCCGCGTCACCGGATCGCCGATCACGACGACCGGCAGATGGCGGGTGTCGGGGTGCTTCTTGAGCTGGCCGAGCACCGACTCCGCGCGGGTCGTGTCGCCCGCGAGGACGATCGCCTCCGGACGATGCTCGCGCGCGAGACCGAGGCCCGCCGTGTGGCGGACGGCCAGGATTCCCTTCGCGCCGTGGCTGTGAACGACGCCGAGCATTTGCGCCGCGCGCTCGGGGTCGGAGTCGATTACCAGCACGACGCGGTCATCGGCGTCGAGCGTGGCGGGGTCGTCGGCGACCGCGGTCGCGCCGGCGGGCAGCACCGGCGCGGCACCCGCCCGGATCTCCGTCGCGCCGCGTGTCAACTCAGCAACCTCGAACTCGAGCGCCCTGTCGCGCAGCGGCAGGTACAGCGAGAACGCGCTGCCGGCGCCCGGCGTCGAGCGAACCTGGATCTCGCCGCCGAGCAGCCAGGCGATCTGCCGCGAGATCGACAGACCGAGACCGGTGCCGCCGTACTTGCGCGAGGTGGTGCCGTCCGCTTGCTGGAAGGCCTCGAAGATCGCCCCGAGCTTGTCCTCGGGGATCCCGACGCCGCTATCCGAGACAGTGAACGAGGCGACGCGCTCGGCGCCGCGCAGCGACTCCTGCTCGAACGCAGCGCCCTCCGGCTCGAGCCCGATCGACAGCGTCACGCCGCCGGAGTGCGTGAACTTGAACGCGTTCGAGAGCAGATTCTTGAGGATCTGCTTGAGACGCTGCTCGTCGGAGACGATCGAGGACGGCAGCTCGGGATCGATCTGCACGTTGAACTCGAGGCCTTTCTGCTCGGCCATCTGGCGGAATGCGCGCTCCGCGTCCTCGTAGATATCGGAGATCGCGACCGGCGCCATGTCGACCTCCATGCGCCCCGCCTCGACCTTCGACAGGTCGAGGATGTCGTTGATCAGCGACAGCAGGTCGTTGCCGGCGGAATGGATCGTCTGCGCGAACTCAACCTGCCGCGAGGTGAGCGACCGATCCTCGTTCTCGGCAAGCAGGCGCGAGAGGATCAGCATCGAGTTCAGCGGCGTGCGCAGCTCGTGCGACATATTCGCCAGGAACTCCGACTTGTACTTCGAGGAGAGCGCGAGCTGGGCCGCCTTCTCCTCGAGCCCGCGGCGGGCCAGCTCGATCTCCTCGTTCTTGATCTCGATGTCGCGATTCTGCTCGGAGAGGAGCGTCGCCTTCTCCTGCAGCTCGTCGTTGGTGTTGCGCAGCTCCTCGGACTGCTTCTGCAGCTCCTGCGTGAGGCTCTGAGACTGGGTCAACAGCTCCTCCGTGCGCATGTTCGCGCGGATCGTGTTGATCACGACGCCGATCGTCTCTGTGATGCGGTCCAGGAAGTCGCGGTTGACGTCCGAGAACGGCCGCACCGACGCGAGCTCGATCACGCCGAGCACCTGATCCTCGAACAGGACCGGCATCACGAGCAGGTCGACCGCCGAGGCATCGCCGAGCCCGGAGCCGACCTTGACGTACCCGGCGGGGGCGCCGCTGACGGCGATCGTCTTGCGCTCGAACGCCGCCTGACCGACCAGACTCTCGCCGATCTCGAAGCGGGTGGGCTGACCGCTGCGCTTCGGCGTGTAGCCATAGGCGGCGGCGAGGACGAGCTCGGCGTCGCCGTCGGGCTCACGTTCGGCGAGGAAGAATGCGCCATGCTGCGCGTTCACCGTTGGGGTCACCTCGCTCATGATCATCTGCGTGACCGCCGCCAGGTCCCGCTGACCCTGGAGCATTCCGGAGATGCTTGCGAGGTTGGTCTTCAGCCAGTCCTGCTCGGCGTTTCGCGTTGTCGTCTCGCGCAGGTTGGCGATCATCTGGTTGATGTTGTCCTTGAGCTCGGCGACCTCGCCCTGAGCCTCGACCGAGATCGACCGCGTCAGGTCGCCCTGGGTCACCGCGGTCGAAACCTCCGCGATCGCCCGCACCTGCGTGGTCAGGTTGCCGGCCAGCTGGTTGACGTTCTCGGTCAGCCGCCGCCACGTGCCGGACACGCCCTCGACCTCTGCCTGGCCGCCGAGCTTGCCCTCCGTCCCCACCTCGCGCGCCACACGCGTCACCTCGGCCGCGAAGCTGGAGAGCTGCGCGACCATCCGGTTGAGCGTTTGCTTGAGCTCGAGGATCTCGCCGCGCGCGTCGACGGTGATCGTCTGGGATAGGTCGCCGTTGGCGACCGCGGTCGCGACCTGCGCGATGTTGCGCACCTGATCGGTGAGGTTGCGCGCCATGAAGTTCACGTTGTCGGTGAGGTCCTTCCAGGTACCGGCCACCCCCGGGACCTGCGCCTGGCCGCCGAGGATCCCCTCGGTCCCGACCTCGCGCGCGACGCGCGTCACCTCCGCCGCAAACGAGCGCAGCTGATCGACCATCCGGTTGATCGTCTCGGCGAGCGCCGCGACCTCGCCCTTCGCGTCGACCGTGATCTTCCGGCTGAGGTCGCCGTCGGCGACGGCGGTCGTCACCGTGGCGATCGAGCGCACCTGCGTGGTCAGGTTCGAGGCCATCAGGTTGACGTTCTCGGTCAGTCCCTTCCAGGTGCCCGAGACGCCCTCCACCTCGGCCTGGCCGCCGAGCATGCCCTCGGTTCCCACCTCGCGCGCGACGCGCGTCACCTCCGCCGCAAACGAGCGCAGCTGATCGACCATCGTGTTGATCGTGTCCTTCAGCTCCAGGATCTCGCCGCGCGCGTCGACGGTGATCTTCTTCGACAGGTCGCCCTGCGCGACCGCGGTCGTGACCTGCGCGATGTTGCGCACCTGATCGGTCAGGTTCGAGGCCATGAAGTTCACCGAGTCGGTCAGGTCGCTCCAGGTGCCGGACACGCCCGCGACCTCGGCCTGGCCGCCGAGCTTGCCCTCGGTCCCCACCTCGCGCGCCACGCGCGTCACCTCGTCGGCGAACGCGGAGAGCTGGTCGACCATCGTGTTGACGGTCCGTTTGAGCTCGAGCACCTCGCCCTTGACGTCGACGGTGATCTTCTGGCTGAGGTCGCCGTTCGCCACGGCGGTCGTGACCTGCGCGATGTTGCGCACCTGGTCGGTCAGGTTGCGCGCCATGAAGTTCACGTTGTCCGTGAGGTCCTTCCACGTACCGGCCACCCCCGGCACCTCGGCCTGGCCGCCGAGGATCCCCTCGGTCCCGACCTCGCGCGCGACGCGCGTCACCTCCGCCGCAAACGAGCGCAGCTGATCGACCATCCGGTTGATCGTGTCCGCCAGCGCCGCGACCTCGCCCTTTGCATCGACCGTGATCTCCTGGCTGAGGTCGCCATCGGCGACCGCGGTCGTGACCTGCGCGATGTTGCGCACCTGGTCGGTCAGGTTGCGCGCCATGAAGTTCACGTTGTCGGTGAGGTCCTTCCACGTCCCCGCGACCCCCGGCACCGCCGCCTGGCCGCCGAGCTTGCCCTCGGTTCCCACCTCGCGCGCCACGCGCGTCACCTCGTCAGCAAAGCTCGAGAGCTGGTCGACCATCGAGTTCACCGTCGTACCGATCCTGGCGAACTCGCCCTTCACGGGCCGGCCCTCGATCTCGAGCGCCATCTTCTGCGAGAGGTCGCCCTCGGCCACCGCGACGATCACTCGCGCGACCTCCGTCGTCGGACGGACCAGATCGTCGATCAGGCCGTTGACCGAGTCGACCGTCGTGCGCCAGCCACCCTCCGCGCGGTCGAGCCGGGCGCGCTCGGTCATGCGGCCTTCGCGACCGATAATCTGGCCGACGCGGATCAGCTCAGCCTCGAGCGCCGCGTTGCGGGCGGCGAGCTCGTTGTAGGCCGCTTCGAGCCGTCCGATGGAGTCCTTGCGGCGCCCGGGTAGGCGGACGGTGAAGTCGCCGGCCGCGGCGGTCAGCAGCGCCTGCTCGAGCCGCTCGAGCGCGGGGTCGTCGACGTGTCCGTTCTGGCTGCGACTAGAGCTCTTCGTCTGCCGGACGGCTGTGTTGGCCATGTTCCCCCTCGGATCTGTTCGGTTGCCCCGCCCTTTTAACGGGCCCGGTGTACCCACGGCGCCGAACTTCAAACCTAAATTCTTGAGAGCGCTTCGGCGGCCTCCCGGCCAGGTTCACACCCTGGTTACAGGAACTTGGCCGATCGGTCACGAATTGGCGCGCTTTGCGGGCGAATCTGTCGGGTCATGAACGCTCAGAATCGGATTGGTGCCGCGCCCGCACGCGTGGACCTTCACTGTCATTCGACGGCATCGGCGGCGGGCCGCCGGGCACTCGCGCTACCCGAGTGCGCGACGCCCCCCGAAGAGGTGTACGAGCTTGCCAAGCGCCGCGGCATGGACTTCGTGACGATCACCGACCACAACACGATCGACGGAGTCCTGCAGATCTCGGATCGGCCCGACGTGTTCGTCTCCGAGGAGCTGACCGCGCATTTCAAGGGCGAGCCCCACGCCGTCCACGTGCTGTGCTTCGGGATCACGCCCGGCGACCACGAGTGGCTCCAGGCGCACGGTCACGACGGTCGTTGGGAGCGACAGCGGCTGGCGCCCGGGCGTCGACCATGAGCGCTTCAAGGGTGGGCGGGCAAGCATTCCCTACGCGCCGGAAACGCTGCCCGGCGATCGCTTCAACGTGATCGGCGTCGGCGGGAGGCTGCTCGCCGAGGCGTTCGACCTCGCGCGCCAGCGGATGCCGCGGCTGAACCTCGTCGCGCCCGACCAGGACCCGGCCGCGTACGCGACCGCCGACCTGCTCGTGTTCGCCGACGTCCGCGACGGCTTCTGTCAACCGATCCTCGAGGCGCAGGCGAGTGGCCTAGCGGTGCTGGCTGCCGAGTGCGGCGGCGCCGCGGAGCTGATCGAGAGCGGGCGCAGCGGCTGCCTGGTCGCACCCGACGCGCACGCAATCGCGACGGCGCTGGTCGGCCTCGCCAAGCGAGCCACGCTGCGCGAGCGGCTCGCCACCGGTGGCCTGCTCGCCGCGCACGAGCGCACCTGGGAGCGTTCGCTGCAGCAACTCGCCGAGATCTACCGCGCAACGCGAGCCGAGCCACCCGCCGCGCGGACGGAGCTGTCGCGTGCCGCTTGAGGCGCGGCTGCGCGTCGCGGACGTCGCCATCTTCTACGGCGAGCGCGGCGGCGGGATCCGCACCTACCTGGAGGCGAAGGCCGAGTATGCCTCCCGCACCGGCGCGTTCGAACATCACCTTGTCGTCCCGGGACGCCGTTCGCTACAGCTCGTCGCGTCGAACGGCTACCGGGTGCCGATCGGCAGCGCAGGACTGCCGTCGACGCTGCGCACACTGGCTCCCAACATCGTGTTCCTCCACGATCCGTACTGGACGCCGCGGCTCGCGTGCCGCGCCGCCCACGAGGTCGGCGCACGCGTGATCGCAGTGCATCACTCGTCGGCCGCGTTGCACGCGGCAGGGCTCCCAGGACCGAGCGGCGTATACGCGAAGGCGCTGCGTCGCTGGTACCGCCGCGCCTATCTCGACGTCGACGCGGTGATGTCCGTGGTCGACTCAGATCTCGACGCACGCCGCCCGTCGACGCTGCGGCTGCGGCTCGGGCTCGACCCCGCGTTCGGACCACGGCCGGGGATCGAGCGCGGCGAGCACGTGCTTTACGTGGGTCGGCTGGCGCGCGAAAATGGCCTGCGCGAGTTGCTCGAGGCGACCGCCGCAGCGCCTGAGCCGTGGCCCCTGGTGCTGATCGGAACCGGCCCAGCCGGCGACGCGCTGCGCGAGCGGGCACGGCAGCTGGGGATCGCGGAGCGCGTGCGGTTCGAGCCCTACATGGCCGATCGCGACCTGCTCGCCGCCGAGTACGCGCGCGCCAGTTGCGTGGTCCTGCCGGGCGCACACGAGACGTTCGGGCTGGCGGCGCTCGAGGCTGCGGCCTGTGGAGCGCCCGTGGTCACCGCGGGCTGCACTCCGTCGGCCTCGCTGATCGCCGGGTCCGTGGAGACCTTCCGCGCCGGCAATCCGATCGATCTGTTGCGGGCGATCGAGCGCGCGAGGCTGCTCGAGCCGCCGCCGGCGGCGGCGGCCGCGCTTGCGCGGCGCCACAGCTGGGACGCAGCGCTGTCCGCAGAGCTGGATGACCTCGAGCGGCTGGCGCGGCCATCCCAATGACCGGCACGCTCGCAGTGATGGTCCACGACGTCGAGCCGCGTTCCTTTTCCCGTGTCCGGATGATCCGCGACTGGCTCGAGCGCCGCAGCGTCTGGCGCGTGACGCTGCTCGTGATCCCGGCGGCCGACCTGCACCCGATCGGCACGCGCGCCCCCGAGCTCGCGGCGTGGCTGCGCGTGCGGGTCGCGCGCGGTGACGCGGTCGCGCAGCACGGACTCGCGCACAAGGCCTCCGGCGCCGCACGCGGAGCCCGCAGCGTGCTGGCCGGCTGGCAGGGCGGCTCGGCCGCCGAGTTTCCCGGGCTCGGACACGAGGACACGCTCAGGAGAGTCGACACTGGGCGGCGGCTGCTACGCGAGATCGAGCTCGACCCGCGCGGGTTCGTCGCGCCGGGCTACGCCTACACGCGCGTGTTGCGCGGCGTACTGGAAAGCTCCTTCGACTGGTTCGCCGACCTGCGCTGCGTGCGGACCGGATCGGGCGCGGTGCTGCGCTCGCCCGCGCTTTGCCTCGGCACCTCGACGCCCCTCAAGCGGGCGTTCTCGCCCACGGCCGTGCGAGCGGCGGGCCGCTGGGCCGGGCAGCTGATGCGGCTCGACATTCACCCGCGCGATTTCGAGCACCCGGGGCACGTGGCTGCGCTCGAGCGTCTGTTGGCGCGCGCCGCAGGGCGTGACGTCGTCACCTACGACGAGCTCCTTGCCTGACGGCGGCCGGGGATTGGAACCCGCCCACCACCCCCACCACCTGCGGGCCGCCGCGGAACGGGTCCTGCGCGCGAACTGGCGGGAGGGTCATCGCAGCATCGACGGCGTCGCCTACGCGTTCACCTGTCCGGCGACCCCTCGCTACCGCCACCAGTGGTACTGGGACTCGTGCTTTCACGCGGTGGCCTGGCGGCACTTCGACGTGGCACGCGCGCGAGCCGAGCTGCGGACGCTGGTACGCGCCGGACGGCTCGACGGCTTCATCCCTCACACCACGTTCTGGGACCGCCCGGCGTACTGGCGCCGGGCGCCGTTCTACGGCACGCACACGGTCTTCGGCGCGACCGCGACCTCGACGATCGGCACGCCGCTGATCGCCCTTGCCTGGGAGCTGGTCGCAGGCTGCTCGGAAGACGACCCGGGGTTCGCGACCGAGGCCCTCCCCCAGCTGCGCCTGCACTACGACTGGCTGGCGCGCGAGCGCGACGTCGATGGCGACGGGCTGCTCACGATCATCCATCCCGACGAGTCGGGCCTCGACGACTCGCCCAAGTACGACGAGGTGTTCGGCTGGATGCGCCACGACAAGCTCGGCTTCTTCTGGCTGATCGAGCGTTGCCGGCGGCTGTCCTACGACGCGCGGATGATCGTCGAGCGCTACGAGGAGCATGTCGAGGACGTGCTCGTCAACGTCTTCTATGCGCTGGCGTTGCGCTCGCTCTCACGGCTCGATTCCGAGCAGGGTGCGCGGTTTGCCGAGCGCGCGGGGCTCGTGGAGCGTGCACTACTCGAGCGCTGCTATGACGAGCGCACGGGCCTGTTCTTCGACCTGGCCGGGAATCGCGAGCGCCAGGTGCGCGTCTCGACGTGGTCTTCGCTGGCGCCGCTCGCGCTCGAGGGGATCCCGGAGGACGTTCGCCGGAAGCTGGTCGAGCGACACCTGCTGCACCCGGGCCGTTACCGCGCACACGCTGGAATCCCCTCGGTGTCGATCGAGGAGCCTTCGTTCAAACCCGGCTTCTCGCGCTGGCGGTGCTGGCGTGGACCGTCGTGGATGAACACGGCATGGCTGCTCGTGCCCGCGATGCGCTCGCTCGGCTATTACGAGGAGGCACAGCGGGTAGTGAGCTCGCTGGAGCTTTCGGTGGACCGGCACGGCTTTCGCGAGTACTACAACCCGCTGAGCGGGCGGGGACTCGCGGCTCGCGGGTTCGGATTCTCGACGCTGATCGTCGATCTTTCCGCAGATTGCGCGATCAGCTTCCCCGAGCCGTCCGCGCAGGCGCGCATGATGCAGTCGTGAGCTGGCGATCGACGCGCGCGGCGGCGAAATCAGGTCCCGCCCACCACTCCTCCGAGCCGCGTCAGGTCGCAGTGATCGACCTCGGCTCGAACTCCTGGCGGCTGGTCGTGTTCACCTATGGAGATGACTGGTGGAAGCGCACCGACGAGCTATACGAGACCGTCCGGATCGGCGCCGGCCTGGCGGCCACGGGTCGCCTCAGCGACGAGGCGATCGACCGCGGGCTCGAAACGCTCGCCGTCTTCAGGCGGTTCTGCACGGCGGAGGGGATCGCCCCCAAGCATGTCTATCCGGTCGCCACGAGCGCGATCCGCGACGCCTCCAACGGCGAGGAGTTCCTGGCCCGTGCCCGCAAGGCCAGCGGACTGAAGATCGAGGTGATCTCCGGTGAGGAAGAGGCGTTCTTCGGCTACGTGGCCGCCGTCAACACCTCGACGTTGACCGACGGCGTCGTGCTCGAGCTCGGCGGCGGCAGCCTCCAGCTGATCCGGGTCTCCGGCCGGCACGCGACCGAGGTCAGCTCGTTCCCGCTCGGGGCTGTGCGGCTGACCGAGGAGTTCCTGCCAGGATCGGGATCGGCCAAGAAGAAGGACCTTCAGCGCGTGCGTAAGCACGTGCGCGGGATGCTCGCCGAACTCGACTGGCTCGAGGGCCTGGACGCACGCGTGGTTGGGTTGGGTGGCGCGGTCCGCAACCTGGCGGCGGCGGCGCAGCCGGTCGTCGAGCAGCTCGACATCGGCGTCCAGGGATTCGTGATCACCTCGAAAATGATGAGTGAGCTGGTCGAGACGCTCGCTGCGCTTCCCGTCGACGATCGCGGTTCGGTGGCCGGCGTAAAGCCTGGACGCGGGGACATCATCCTCGCCGCGGCGCTCGTGCTGGAGACGGTGCTTGAGATCGGAAGCTTCGACGGGCTCGAGGTGACCGAGGCGAGCCTTCGCGACGGCGTGTTCCTCGCGCGGACGCTGCTGGCCGATCGCGAGGAGCCGTTGCTCGAGGACGTGCGCGAGGCGGCGGTGCGCAACCTCGCGGTGCAGTACGAGTCAGACATGGCACACGTTGAGCACGTCGCGCTCCTCTCGCTGCAGATGTTCGACTCGCTGGTCGCCGCTGAGCTGTTCGAGCCCAAGGAGGGCGAGCGGGAGCTGCTGTGGGCGGCCTCGATGCTGCACGACGTCGGCATGACGATCTCCTATGACGACCACCACAAGCACTCGCGCTACCTGATCGTGAGCGCCGAGTTGCCCGGCTTCGACCCACGGGAGCGGGCGCTGATCGCCCAGATCAGCCGCTACCACCGCAAGGGCGCGCCGAAGCTCGGCGAGATGGCCGCGCTCGCGCAGGACGGCGACGATGAGCTGTTGGATCGTTGCTCGGTCATCCTGCGCCTGGCCGAGCACCTCGAGCGTGGCCGCGACCAGGCGGTTTCGGAGGCGCGCCTGCGAGCCAACGGGCACGGCGTCGACCTGCACCTCGAGTCGGCCGGAGACCTGACGCTGCCGCGCTGGAGCGTCGAGCGCTACGGCGACGGCGAGGTCTTCGAGAAGGTGTTCGGCCGCCGGCTGCTGATCGGCTGACTTGCGGTATCTTCGCTGAGACATGAGGAGGGCTCGTGCAATCGGCGCACGATGCGCCGTGGTCTTGGGAGCGCTGCTGCTGCTTGCGTCTTCGGCTGCTGCGAATCCGGGCGATCCGATCAGCAGCGTGTTCGCCGGCAGAACCGTCAACCACGCCGCGATCCCGTGTTTGGCGCAGGCCGACGGCGTCCGCGTATGCCACGGCACCGTCAACGGCTCACCGGCCAAGGATTTCCGGCTCAAGAGCTTCGACGGCCAGCCGCTGGAGGTCTACGTGATCCTGCCGCCGGTTCCAAGCTCGCCGCCCGACGGACCCTATCCGCTGATCGCTCAGAGCCATGGCTGGGGCAACTCGGCCGGCGGCCCCAACGACACGGAGTACTTCGGCCCCACCGCCGACGCGTGGGCGCAGCGCGGATACGCGGTGCTGCAGCTGACGGCGCGCGGCTTCCACGACTCCTGCGGCAGCCCGGTCTCGAGATTCCTCGACGCGAAAGGCTGCAAGAACGGCTACATCCGGCTCGACGACGAGCGCTACGAAGCGCGCGACGTACAGAACGCGATCGGTTTGCTCGTCGATGCAGGCATCGCCGATCCGGCGCGCATCGGCGTCACCGGCGAGTCGTACGGCGGCGGCGTGTCGCTCGAGCTGGCCACGCTGAAGGACCGCGTGATGAACGCCAACGGAACGCTGAGCGCATGGAAAAGCCCGAACGGAACGGCGCTGCGGATCGCCGCGGCGGCGCCGATGATCCCGTGGAGCGAGCTGAACGCCTCGCTGATGCCGAACGGTCGCTCCCTCGACTCGGCGGTGCAAAGCGCGACCGTGAGCGTGAGCCCGGCGGGGGTCGAGAAGCAGTCGCTGGTCGGCGGCCTCTACGCGCTCGGTAGCGGCGACGGCTTCTACTCGACCAGCGATCCGCAGGCCCAGCTGCCCGGCTGGTACGGGCTGCTCAACGGCGGCGAGCCGTATGACACCAACCCGCTGGCGGCGACGATCCTCACCTACGTCGACCGCTACCACTCGCCGTACTCGCTGCTCGCCGGCACCTACGGGACGCCCAAGGAGCCGCCCTCCCCACTGCTGATCGGCAACGGCTTCACCGACGACCTGTTCCCCGTCGACGAGGCTGTGCGCTACTACAACTACGAGCGCGCCCACTATTCGAGCGATCCGATCTCGCTGTTCGACGGCGACTTCGGCCACCCACCGTCGAACAACAAGCCCGGCGACGAAGCGGCGCTCTCGACCGCGATCCAGGCGTTCTTCGACTTCTATCTGAAGGGCAGCAGGTCACAGCCGACCCCGAACGTGACCGCGTTCATCGAGACCTGCCCGAAGACCGCGCCGTCCGGCGGCCCGGTCACCGCGTCCAGCTGGTCGGCGCTTCATCCGCACTCGGTCACCTACACCTCGCGGCGCTCGCAGAAGATTTCCTCGGAGGCGGGCAGCACCTCGATCTCGAAGGTCGTCGACCCCGTGTTCGGCGGCGGCGCGTGTGCGACCCTGCCGGCGGCCGACCAGGGCTCCGGTGTCGCGACGTACCGCCTGCCGGCGGCAAGCGGCAGCGGCTTCACGCTGCTCGGCTCGCCGACCGTGACGGCCGACCTGAGCGTCAAGGGCACCTACGCGTACGTCGCCGAGCGCCTGTGGGATGTCGACCGCGCGACGGGCAAGGAGATCCTCGTCGCGCGCGGCGTCTACCGGATCGACGCGAACAAGCCGAACGGAGTCCAGCTGTTCCAGCTGCACCCCGGAGCCTGGCACTTCGCCGCCGGCCACATCCCCAAGCTCGAGCTGCTCGGTCAGGACGCGCCGTATCTGCGCAAGTCGAACGGCGCGTTCACGATCACGGTCAAGTCGCTGAAGCTGCAGCTGCCGATCCAGTAGCGGTCGACGCCGGCGTTGGCTGTGGACGCCCACTGCCCACCGCCGACAGCGCACGCTCCCCTCCCCGGCCCGAAGTTGGCCCGGCAAGGAGCTCGAGGACAGCCGTCTGCCGGCCCGGCATGGACGCTTGAGGAGAGCCCCGGCAAGAGCCGACCTGCCGGCTCGGCGAACTCCCGCTCGCAGGCTTAACCGAAACGTCACACACGGCCGGCCCGGGAGCCCTACCTTGTGCCTCGTGACGGGTGTGGTCCAGACACCTTCATGGCCGGCGGATCCCGGGCATCGCGAGGCGATCGACACGCTGCTCGCGATGGCCGAGGCCGAGCACCGCTGGGGAGATTCGCGCCGGGCCGTCGATCTGCTCGACAACGTCGAGCAGATCGTGGGGATGCTGCCCGAGGACTATGAGGTCCTCCGCCGCCGCTGCCAGGGCGCAACGCTTCTCCCCGCGTAGATCTTCGGCGACAATCCGGCGTAAAGTTCGAGCATGCTGTGGTTGCTGCGACATGCTGAGGCGGCGGACGGGTTGCCCGACGACGAGCGTCCCCTGACCGAGAAGGGCTTCAAGCAGGCGGACGCCGCAGGCCGCGCGCTGGCGAGGCTCGGCTGCACCGTCGAGGTCTGCCTCACCTCACCCAAGCTTCGCGCGGTGCAAACGGCTGAGCGCGTCGCCGACCACCTCAGGGCGCCGGTGTCGGTCGAGCCGGCGCTATCCGGCGAGCCCTTCGATGTTCAGGATCTGACCGCCGGGCTGCAGGACGTGCTGCTCGTCGGGCATGACCCGTCGTTCTCGCTCACGCTCCACAGCCTCACCGGCGTCCAGGCGCGCATGCGCAAGGGCGGGCTCGCGGGAGTCGCCAAGGGCGAGCTCGTCGTCCTGATGCGCCCGCACGAATTGCAAGCGATCGCCTACGCAGAGGAGCCAGTTGGATGACCGATCAGGCGCAGAGCACGGAGGCCACGGAGGCAGACGGACGACGGGCGGCGGTCGTCGAGGAGGTGGACCTCCGCGACCGGGCGCTGTTCATCAACCGCGAGCTCTCGTGGCTCGAGTTCAATGACCGTGTGTTGCAGCTCGCCGAGGACGACCTGCTGCCGCTGATCGAGCGCGTCAAGTTCCTCGCGATCTTCGTCACCAACCTCGACGAGTTCTTCATGATCCGCGTCGCCGGCGTCCACGATCAGGTTGACGCACAGGTGGATGCGCGAGGCCCGGATGGGCTCTCGCCGACCGAGGTGCTCGACGGCATCGCCTCGATGGTGCGTTCGCTCGACCGCCGGCACGCGCGGCAGTTCGCCGAGGTGGTGCGGCCGGCGCTCGCCGACAACGGGATCCGGATCGTCTCCTGTGAGGAGTCCGGCGCGCCGGCCAGCGACATCGAGCGACACTTCCGCGAGCACATCTTCCCCGTGCTCACGCCGCTTGCGATCGGGCCCGGAAGGCCGTTTCCGTACATCTCGAACCTGTCTCTCAGCCTGATCGTGCGCCTGCACGACCCCGACCTGGACCACGACGCGTTCGCCCGGGTCAAGGTGCCCAAGGAGGTGCTGCCGCGGTTCGTGGAGATCTCGAAGAACACGTTCATCCCACTCGAGGACGTCATCGCCCGCCACCTGGACGCGCTGTTCCCGGGCATGGAGATCATCAGCCACGATCTGTTCCGGGTAACGCGCGACGCGGACTTCGAGGTCAACGACGAGGCCGACGACCTGCTCGAGGCGGTCGAGGCCGAGCTTCGGCGCCGGCGCTTCGGCGAGGTCGTGCGGCTCGAGGTCGGCTCGGGCATGGATCCGGCGCTCCGCACCAATCTGATCGAGTGGCTCGGCGTCTCCGAGCTCCAGGTCTACGACGTCGACGGCCTGCTCGATCTCGGGGATCTGTGGCAGATCGCGGGTCTCGAGTCCCCGCCCGAACTGCGCCAGGCGCCGTGGACGCCGTTGACCCATCCAGCGTTCGGCCCCGGCCCTGGAGACAGCGACGAGCAGCCGGACGTGTTCGCTCCGATGCGGGCCGGCGAGATCCTCGTCCACTACCCCTACCACTCGTTCGCGACCAGCGTTGAGAGGTTCGTCAAGCAGGCAGCCGGCGACCCCAACGTGCTCGCGATCAAGATGACGGTGTACCGCACCTCGGACGATTCCTCGCTGGTCCCGTCGCTGATCGAGGCAGCGGAGAAGGGCAAGCAGGCGGTCTGCATGGTGGAGCTAAAGGCGCGATTCGACGAGCGCCAGAACATCCGCTGGTCGCGGGCCCTTGAAGAGGTGGGCGCGCACGTGGTGCACGGGATCCCGGGGCTCAAGACGCATGCCAAGGCGATCCTCGTGGTGCGCCGCGAGGGTGGCGGCGTGCGTCACTACGTGATGATCGGCACCGGCAACTTCCACGCCCGGACGGCGCGCCTGTACGAGGACTTCGGTCTGTTCACGACCGACCCCGAGCTGGGCCAGGAGGTCGCGAACATGTTCAACACGCTGACCGGCTACGGCCATCGCGACCGCGAACACAAGGTGCTTCTCGCCCCCAACTGGATGCGCCTGCCGCTGCTCGAGGAGATCGATCGCACGATCGCGGCGCACGAGGCCGGCGAGTCCGCGCAGATCACAATGAAGATGAACGCGCTGGTCGACCGCCGGGTCATCCAGGCGCTGTATCGCGCGTCGCGCGCAGGCGTCCCGATCGAGCTCAACGTGCGTGGCATCTGCTGCCTGATCCCTGGCATCCCGGGCGTCTCCGAGACGATCCGCGTGGTGTCGGTCGTTGGGCGGTTCCTCGAGCACTCGCGGATCTACTCGTTCCACCGCGGCGACGAGCACCGCTACTACATCGGCTCCGCCGACATGATGCCGCGCAACCTCGACACGCGGGTCGAGCTGCTGACGCCGGTCGATAACCCCGAGCTGCAGGCCGAGCTTCAGGACGCGATGGATCGCTGTCTCGCGGATGACACGTTCGCGTGGACGCTCGACAGCGACGGGCGCTGGACGCGACGCGAGGGCGGAACTCGCTGCGTGCACCGCGAGCTGATGGAGCGAACGCTGGCGCAGGCGTCGAGCGCGTCCGGCTGAACCGGGTATACACAGCCCATCCATGAACAGCACGCTTCTGCTGATCATCGTGATCGTCGCCGCGCTCGCGTTCGACTTCACAAACGGCTTTCACGACACGGCCAATGTCGTCGCCTCGTCGATCTCGACCCGCGCGCTCTCCCCCCGGGTCGCGATCGGGATCGCCTCGATCCTCAACTTCGCGGGCGCGTTCATCTCGCTCAAGGTCGCCGCGACCGTCGCGACCGGCATCGTCAATGCCAACCAGGTCACCGAAGCGGTCGCGTTCGCGGGGTTGATCGGCGCGATCGCATGGAATCTGATCACCTGGTTCTTCGGCCTGCCGTCGAGCTCCTCGCATGCGCTGATCGGTGGAATCGTCGGCGCGCTGCTAGCCGCCGTCGGCGCCTCGGCGGTGAACAGCGACGGGCTGCTGACGAAGGTGGTGACCCCCGGTCTCCTCGCCCCGATCGTGGCGTTCGCGGTCGCGGGGATCGCGATCATCGCGATCTACCGGCTGGTGGCGCACCGCCGGCCGGGGATCGTCAATCGCGGCTTCCGCTTGGGCCAGATCGTGTCCGGCTCATTGCTGTCGCTGGCGCACGGCACGAACGATGCGCAGAAGACGATGGGCGTGATCAGCCTCGCGCTGGTCGCCCACGGCGACATCAGCGCGCAGAACTTCCACGTGCCGACCTGGGTCGTCGTCAGCTCGGCAACGGCGATCGCCCTCGGGACCTACGCGGGCGGCTGGCGGATCATCCGCACGGTCGGAATGCGCATCATCAAAATGGACACGGCGCAGGGGTTCGTTTCCCAGGGCGCCGGGGCGGGCGTGATCCTCGTCTCTTCGCACTTCGGCTACCCACTCTCCTCCACGCACGTGATCTCGGGCGGCGTCGTGGGCGCCGGCGCGGCCAAGCGCCTATCGGCCGTCCGGTGGGGCATCGCCGGCCACATCGCCGCCGCCTGGACCCTCACGCTGCCGGCTGCCGCCGCCTTCGGCGCGGCCACGTACTGGCTGCAGGAGCAGCTCGGATCGGGCGTGGTCGGGCCGCTGGTCGTGTCGCTTGCGGCGGCCGCGGTGATCGCCCGCGGGTTCGTCGTCCGGCGCAACGAGATGCTGGCCCCGCGAGTGCCTGACGACCGGTTCGGCGATACACAGCGCGTCGCGCCTACGGTTCGCTCGGCATCCAGCCTCGATTAAACGGACCGGGCACGAGTCATCCGGCTGCGTTCGGCCCTGCAAGCAGAGGAGGGTGGGCGGGATCCCCATCATCGGCGGGCCCTCAAAAGGAACCGGCTCCGCGGCCTGGATTCCGCGGAGCCGGAGGGGCGTTCGCTAACCGGGGGGCTGTGGGCTCCGCGACTGGAGGCGGGGTCGCGGAGCCCTACCCTCGCGTTCATCCGGTCGGCGAGGTCTGGGGACGCGTCCCGAGCGTCAGCGTGACCGTGTGCGTCTGGCCGCCGCGGCTCACCGTCATCGTGAGCTTGGTGCCGGGCGCGTACTGGTCGACGGTCGCGATGAACTGCTCGGTCGACGTGATGCTCTTACCGTTGATCTGCGTGACCAGGTCACCGGACTGCAGCCCGGCGCTCTGGGCCGGGGAGTTCGGCTGCACCGAGCTCACCTGGGCGCCACCGGTGGAGGTCGCGTTCAACTCCACGCCCACGTAGGCGTGACGGACCGGATGGCCACCGATGATCTCATTCGCGATGCGGGCCACGGTGTTCGACGGGATCGCAAAGCCGACGCCTGCGTTCGAGCCGGAGTTGGTCTGGATCTGGTCGTTGAGACCGAGCACGTTCCCGTTGGCGTCGAGCAGTGGGCCGCCCGAGTTGCCGGGGTTGATCGCCGCGTCGGTCTGGATCGCGCCGGTGATCGTGTAGTTGTTGGGCGCCGTGATGCTGCGGCCCGTCTGGCTCACGATTCCGGCGGTCGTCGTCTCCGGGAGGCTGAAGGGGCTGCCGATCGCGACCACAGCGTCCCCGACCTGGGCGGTGTTCGAGTCTGCGAACGGGATCGGATGCAGCTCGGAGCTCGGAACATCGACGTGGATCACGGCGACGTCGGTGGAGGGATCGGTGCCGAGCACCTTCGCGGTGGCGGTGCGGCCATCCTGGAAGTGGACCTTGACCGAGGACGCGTTGGCCACGACATGCTCGTCGGTGAGGATGTCGCCGTTGGTGTCATAGACGACGCCGGCGCCCTCGCCCTGTGTCTGCTGAGTGCCGCCGCCGAACGGGCTGCCGCCGCCCGAGGTCGTCGAGGTCTCGACGATGTCGACCACCCCCGGGCTGTCCTTCTTGTAGATCTGGTTGATCGTCAGGCCCCGCGAGGTGGTGCCCGCCAACGAGGTCGGCACGGCGAATCCGCGGGAAGTCTGGGTGATCGTCGTCGTGCTCGAGGAGTGGCTGCCCGAGCCACTCGCCACGACCAGCGCGATCACCCCGCCGGCGAGCGCGCCGGCTACAACTGGAATCAAGCGCGTAAATCTGTTCATGGTTCGTTTCTCCCTGGCAGGCGTAGTGCTTGTGTTTCCCAGTTCAGCAGCGGCCTATGAGAAACAATTAGGACTTCGATGAGAGCTCCGTAAGACCGGGCGGGGTCCAGCGCGGGGCTCTCAGGCAAAAGGACCGGCCGGAACGCCCGGCGGAGGCGGCGGCACTGCGCCAGCACCGAACATCCCGTGGAAGGGAATGCCCGGCCCACCCGAGCCCGGGACGGGCGGACCACCGGGACCTCCTGGGCCACCGGGACTTCCTGGGCCACCGGGACCTCCTGGGCCACCCGGGCCTCCGGGAACGAAGTGCCCGCCCGCGTGAGGTCCGAAACGCCCGCCGGCGTGATTGATGATGTCGTCGAGGTGTGAGGTGAACGCGCTGAGTGCCTTGGCCTCCTGCGCGCTCGTGATCGCCTTGGCGGCGACAAGCTTGTCGAGCCGCGACTTCAGCGATGCGGTCATCGCTGCTTTCAGGCCGGCAACCGACTTGCCGCGCTGCGAGGCGATCTGGGCGAGCGACTTACCCGACGCAAGCTGGTCGAACAGCTGCCGGGGGTCGATGCCGAGGTAGCTCGCGGCGGCCTCCATCGGACCGGCGTGGCCGGCCATATGAAGCCCGGGCGCTGGTCCGAACCACCCCCGCCCGAGCGGCGGAGCGCCGCCCTGCTGCACGCGCCTCTTGATCGCATCGGCCTGGGCTTGCGTCAGCCTGCCGGCCTTGACGGCGGCCTGCAGTTGGTCGAGGAACGCGCCCTTCATCGCGGCTGACAGCTGCTGCGGCGTGACCTTCAAGCGCTTGGCGACGTCGCCCAGGAAGGCCTGGCGCGGATTGCTCGGGCTCTGCGTCGCGGCGTATGCGCCTCCAGCGAATGCGGCGGTCGCGACCGTGATCGTCCCGATTACGAGCTTGCGCTTGAGCAAAGTGTGCATCGGTGACTCCTGCAATTAGCCGGGGCGCGCCGGTACTCCAGCGCGCCCGTGGCCTCATGCTCCCACGCGAGTTTGAGAGATTCGTAAGAAACCCGGGCGCTGGCTATGACTCGGAGTCGCTCGCTATCTCCACGAAGTAGTCGAGCGCCTCCGGATTCGCCAGCGATTCACGGCTGGCGGCCTGCTCGGCCGGCGTCCCGGTCAGGATCCGCTTGACGGGCACCTCGAGCACTTTGCCCGACAGCGTTCGCGGAACCTCCGCTATCTGGCGGATCTCGTCGGGCACATGTCGCGGCGAGCAGTCCTGGCGGATGCGACGGCGGATCTCAGCTGTCAGCTCTTCGTCGAGCGTGGCGCCGTCGCGGAGCACGACGAACAGGGGCATCCAGCCGTCGGTTCCATCGCGTGGGAGGTCGACGACGAGCGCGTCGATCACCTCGGGCACGGACATCACAGCGCGGTAGATCTCGGAGGTCCCCATCCGCACGCCGCCGCGGTTGATCGTCGAGTCCGAGCGGCCATAGATCGTGGCCGTCCCGCGCGAGGTGATCTTGATCCAGTCCCCGTGGCGCCAGATTCCGCGATACATCGAGAAGTAGCTGTCGCGGTAGCGCTTGCCGCTCTCGTCACCCCAGAAGTAGATCGGCATTGACGGCATCGGCTCGGTCACGACAAGCTCCCCGACCTCGTCGATCACCTCGTGTCCCGACGGGTCCCAAGCTTCGACGGACGCGCCCAGGATCCGCGCCTGCAGCTCGCCCAGATACACGGGCAGCGTCGGCACCCCGCCGACGAAGGCCGTGCACATATCCGTGCCGCCCGAGGTCGAGAACAGCCACGTGTCCTCGCCGAGCTCATCGTAGATCCAGCGGAAGCCCTCCGGCGAGAGCGGCGAGCCGGTCGAACCGACGGACCGCAGCGCGCTCAGATCGCGCCCGGCCGCGGGCTTGATCTCCGCCTTCAGGCACGAGGAGATGAATGCCGCGCTGGTGCCGAAGCAGTTCATCCGCGTTCGCGCGGCGAGGTCCCACAGCGTGCCCAGATCGGGATAGCCGGGATTGCCGTCGAACAGGACGATCGAGGCGTCGGTCAGCAGCACGCCGACGAGGAAGTTCCACATCATCCAGCCGGTCGTCGAGAACCAGAAGAACCGGTCTGCCGCCTGCGCGTCGAGGTGCAGCACGCCCTGCTTCATCTGCTCGACGAGGATCCCCCCGTGGCCGTGGACGATCGGCTTGGGCAGCCCCGTCGTGCCAGAGCTGTAGAGAACCCAGAGCGGATGGTCGAACGCCACCTGCTCGAAGGTGAGCTCGGCGGCCTCGCCATCGTCGAGGAACCCGGGCTCCCAGCCGGAGCCGTCGAGGTAGCCGAGCGTCACCACCTTGGCCAGCGACGGGATCTCGGCCGCGATGTCGCCCACCACCGCGCGGCGGTCGAAGTCCTTGCCGCCGTACCGGTAGCCGTCGACCGCCAGCAGCACCTTCGGCTCGATCTGCGCGAAGCGGTCGATCACGCTCCGTGCCCCGAACTCGGGTGCCGCCGATGACCACACGGCGCCGAGCGAGGCGCACGCCAGGAACGCCGCAACGGTCTCGGGGATGTTCGGCAGGTATGCCGCGACGCGGTCGCCCGGGCCGACGCCCAGCCGGCGCAACCCCCCTGCGATCGCGGCCGTGTGGGCGCGCAGCTCGCCCCAGCTCCATTCGCCCGATTCGCGCAGCTCGGACGAGTGGTGAAGCGCGACGGCGTCGGGAGCCTTGCGGCGGAAGATGTGCTCGGGATAGCTGAGCGTCGAGCCGGGGAACCACTCCGCGCCCGGCATCTCGCGCCGTCCGAGCACCCGGTCCCCGCCGCTGCTGAAGCGGACATCGCAGAACTCCACGATCGAGCTCCAGAACACCTCGAGGTCCTTTACCGACCATCGCCAAAGCTCCTCGTAGCTTTCGAACTGCAGCCCTCGGGTCTCGTTCAGCCACTCCCGGTAGCGCGTCAGCGTCGCCCGCTGCGTGCGTTCGGCCGACGGGGTCCAAAGCAGTTCGGGCTCGCTCATCGCGCCACAGAGTAGGATGCGCGCGTGTCAGATGTCCGCTCCATCGGGGATGCAGCCGCGCTGGCGGACATGGTTCTGCCCGATCAGGACGGCAGCGACGTGCGCCTCGGTGACCTCTGGGAGCAGCGGCCGGCGGCAATCGTCTGGCTTCGCCACTACGGCTGAACGTACTGCCGCGCGCACGCGGTGCAGTTGCATCGCGCCCGGGATGAGTTCGACGCCGCCGGCGCGAACCTCGTGCTGATCGGCCAGGCGACCCCGCGTGATGCCGCCAAGTTCCGTCAGCGGATGGGGATCTCGCTGCCGGTGCTGGCCGACGAGCATCGCGTCACGTACAAGGCGATCGGAGCGAAGAAGGGGAGCGTCGGAGAGCTGATCGGTCCGCGCATGCTCGCCAAGGGCGTCGCGACCAGTGCGAAGAACCGCGTGGTTCAGGGCATGACGGTCGGCAGCGCCACGCAGCTCGGTGGCGCGATGGTGGTCGCTCCCGGCGGGCAGGTCGTGTGGTCTCAGCTGGCGCAGGACGCGAGCGACAACGCCTCGCCGGAGGAGATCCTCGCGGCGGTACACAAGGCCGCCTGACCTCACGCCGCCTCGGGTTTACGACAAGATCCTCGCGTGCCTGAAGCGCCCGTAACCGCACCGTTCGCCGGAACCGTGATCGCGATCGCCCGCGGACCGCAGCAGCCGGTCAGTGCCGGATCGGCCGTTCTCGTGCTGGAGGCGATGAAGATGGAGCACGAGGTGATCTCGGACGTCGACGGGGTCGTGCAGCGGATCGAGGTGTCGGTTGGTGACACGGTCGAGGAGGGACAGCTGCTGGCGGTGCTCGCTCCGGGTGAGACGGTGGACGGAGCCGAGCGCGAGGCCGGCGGTGGTGTCGCGGCAGCGGGCCCGCGCGCTGATCTTGAGGCCGTTCGCCACCGGCACGAGCTGACGCTGGACTCCGCCCGCCCCGACGCCGTCGCCAAGCGACGGGCGCGCGGCCGGCGAACCGCGCGCGAGAACCTGGCCGATCTCGTCGAGCCCGAGTCGTTCGTCGAGTACGGGCCATTGATCTTCGCCGCCCAGGAGCGGCGCCGCTCGAAGCAGGAGCTGATCGAACGGACGCCCGCGGACGGCCTGGTCGCCGGCGTCGGCCGGGTGGACGGCAAACCTGCGGTCGTCATGTCCTACGACTACACGGTGCTCGCGGGCACCCAGGGCATGCGCAATCACCTCAAGAAGGACCGGCTGTTCGAGATCGCCGAGCGCCGCCAGCTGCCGGTGGTGCTGTTCGCGGAGGGCGGCGGCGGCCGGCCCGGCGACGTCGACTGGCCGATCGTCGCCGGTCTCGACTGCCGCGCGTTTCACCTGTTCGCGCAGCTGAGCGGCCTGGTTCCGCTGGTGGGGATCGCGTCGGGATACTGCTTCGCCGGTAATGCCGCGCTGCTCGGTTGCTGCGACGTGGTGATCGCGAGCGAGGACTCGAGCATCGGGATGGGCGGCCCGGCGATGATCGAGGGCGGCGGACTCGGCGTCTACGAGCCCAGTCAGGTTGGCCCGATCGACGTCCAGTACCACAACGGCGTGGTCGATCTGCGGGTCGCGGATGACGCCGAGGCGGTCGCGGCGGCTCGTCGCTACTTGAGCTATTTCCGGGGAGCGGTCGAGCCGGTGGAGCCGCACGATCAGTCGGCGCTGCGCAGTCTGATCCCAACCAACCGCAAGCGCGTCTACGACGTGCGCGCGGTGATCGACGTACTGCTCGACGACGTGTTCGAACTGCGGCGCGGATTCGGTCTTGGGATGGTCACCGCGCTCGCGCGCGTGGATGGCAAACCGCTGGGGGTGGTCGCGAACGACCCCACCCACCTGGGCGGGGCGATCGACGCTCATGGCGCCGACAAGGCGGCTCGCTTCATGCAGCTGTGCGACGCGTTCGAGCTGCCGCTGCTGTTTCTGTGCGACACGCCCGGCTTCATGGTCGGGCCCGAGGCGGAGCGGACCGCGACCGTGCGCCACTTCTCGCGGATGTTCGTGACCGGCGCGAACCTGACGGTGCCGACCGGGACGGTGGTTCTGCGCAAGGGCTACGGGCTCGGTGCCCAGGCGATGGCCGGCGGCGGCTTCAAGGCGCCGTTGTTCACCGTCGGGTGGCCGACGTCCGAGTTCGGCGCGATGGGTCTCGAGGGCGCGGTCCGTCTCGGCATGCGGCGCGAGCTCGAGGCGATCGAGGACCCGGCGGAGCGCGAGCGCGCGTTCGAGGCGGCAGTCGCCGGCGCCTACGAGCTCGGGCAGGGAGTCAATATGGCCGCGTACGGCGAGATCGACGACGTGATCGACCCGGCGGACACACGCCGCTGGATCGCCACGCTGCTCGACGAGCATGCCGGCGAGTGGTGGACGCGAGCGGGCAAGAAGCGTTCGTTCGTCGACGCCTGGTAATGACTTAAAATGCAGTCCGGGCGCCGCGCGTCGATCGAGATGCCGAGGCCCGGCTGGCGGCGCCGGACGGGAGTCGAAGCCCGAGCCGCCGCCGGATCCTCGGATGCGGAAGGGGTGGCTTCCGCGAGCGACGAGGCGCACTTCGCCGCAGTCGAGCCGGCCCGGAAAGGCACCTCCGCGCGGAACGAGGCGCGGGGAGGCCTGCATCCCGCCGCCGGTCGCCTCCGATTGCTCAAGGGCCCGCTCGACATGCGCCGAGCCTACGACTGCGTCCGTCAGGTCGGCGTAAATCTCAACTCGCGCGCAGGGCTTCGGTGGGGCTCAGCCGCGCCGCCTTGGCTGCCGGGTACAGCCCCGCGATCATCCCGATCGCGAGGCCGGCTGCCGGCGCCGCGATGAGTGCATACACAGGCACCACGAAGGGTTCCGCCTTGGCGGTCGCGTAGACCCAGGTGGCGATCGCTCCGAGCAGCAACCCGGCCGCTCCGCCGAACGCCGCAAGCAGGGCCGACTCCGCCAGGAACTGTGAGCTGATGTGCCTCTTGGTGGCGCCGAGCGCGCGGCGCAGACCGATCTCGCCGCGCCGCTCGAGCACCGAGATGACCATGATGTTCGCGATCCCGATCGCCCCGACAAGCAGCGCGACCGCCCCTAGGCCGAGCAGCAGCGTCGTGAACTGGCCCTTGGCCGCGGCGCGCGCCTCGAGCGCGTCCGATGGGCGGCTGACCTGCACGCCATCGGGGTTCTGCGGGTCGGCGCTCGGCGCCAGCAGGTTCGAGACCTGCGTCACGTGGTCGACGTTCGCGCGCACGTAGATCTCCGACGGATTGGGCTGCGTCTGGAACAGGCGCTCGGCGGCGGGCAGCCCGATGAACGCGGTGCTGTCGAGGTTGGGGTCGAGCACCACCGGCTTCAGCACGCCGATCACGGTGAACCACGTGTTGCCAAGGAACACCTGCACGCGTCCGCCGATGTTCTGAAGCTGGAGCGTGCTGGCGGCCTGGGCGCCGAGTACCACGACCGGGAAGCTCTCGTTGTTCGCGCTCAGGAACTGGCCGGTGGCGAGCTGCCCGCCGACAACCCCGAGCAGCCCCGGATCGGCGGCGTCGACGCCGATCCCGCCGGTCTGCTCGGAGGGCACGTACGGCGTTCGCCGCAGGGTCGCGTTCTGCACCTGATAGACGGCGGAATCCGACTCGACCGCCGGCATGTGGTCGATCGTCCCGAGCGAGGTGCTCGGCAGCACCTCATTGCTGCCGAGGAACGTCTGCCCCGGCGAGACCGTCAGCAGGTTGGTCCCGAGACTGTCGATCTCGGCCAGCAGGTTCGCCTGGCTCGACGACGACACGCCGACGACCGCGACCATCGCGCCGATGCCGATCGCGATCCCGAGCGCCGAGAGCGCGGCTCGCAGCCGGCGCGTGCGCAGCCCCTGCAGGGCGACCAGCAGCAGCTCGCGGATCGGCATCCGCGCGGAGCGCGGGCCGGAGGGGCGCCGGCCGCGGTCGGGGCGCCCGCGCCGGCCCCGGCGGTTTGCGCGCAGCCGTCCGGCGGTGGCGCTCACGTGGGCTCTCCTTCGATCCGCTCGTCCCCGACGATCTCCCCGTCGCGCATCTGGATCCGGCGAGGGAACGAGTCGGCGATGTGCTCGTCGTGAGTGATCAGCACGAGCGTCGCGCCTTCGGAGGCCAGCTCGTGCAGCAGTTCAAGCACGCCCTGACCGGACTTTGAGTCGAGGTTGCCCGTCGGCTCGTCCGCGAGGATGATCTTCGGCCGCTTGGCGATCGCGCGGGCGATCGCCACACGCTGGCGCTCACCGCCCGACAGCTGCGGCGGCCGATGCGTGACGCGGTGCCCGAGCCCGACGCGCTCGAGCGCCAGCTGCGCGGCCTCCCTTCGCGCCCGGACGGGCGCGCCCGTGTAGAGCATCCCGTTGGCGACGTTCTCGAGCGCGGTCATCCCGTCCTGCAGGTGGAAGCCCTGGAACACGAACCCGATCTCGTGCGCGCGCACGCCCGCCAGCTCGACGTCTGACAGCCTGACGACCTCGCGGCCCGCGACCTCGACGGACCCGCTCGAGGGGCGCTCGAGCGTGCCGAGCACGGTCAGCATCGTCGTCTTTCCAGAGCCTGACGGACCGACGACCGCGACGCGGTCGCCGGCCGGGATCTCGACGCTCACGCCGCGCAGCGCGTGGACGCCACCGGCGTACTCCTTGCTCACTTCGTGCAGCCGCATGGCGACGCCGTTGCCTGACACGCTCATCCTTGAGAGTCGGTCACCTGCAGACCCTCATAAATGCCGGCGCCGGAGATCTGCACGTAGCCGGCCGCGAACAGCCCTGGCGTCACAGGCAGCAGCCGATGCGGTGGCTGGGCCTGCTGCACCGCGTAACCGCCGCCGGCGGTTGCGATCAGGGCCGTGACGGGGACCGACAGCACGTTGGTCGCCTTCTGCTGCTCGAAGTTGACGCTGACGGCGGCCTGGTCGAGACCGTTGACGTGCTGGTGGCCGGTCAGCGCGATCGTGACTGGGATCGTCGCTGAGGAGCCGCTTCCGGAGCCACCTGAGCCACCCGCGCCGCCCGAGCCGCCCGAGCCCGAGCCGCTACCGCTGCTTCCGCTGCCCGAGCTGTTCTGGGCAACCGGACTGACTTGCGTGATCTTGCCGTCGACGGTCGTGCCGTCGGGCATCTCGACCGTCACCGGCTCGCCCACAACCGCCTCGGTCTGCTTGGTGGCGTCGAGTTGGACGGTGACGACCTCCTGGGTCGAGGTCGTGTCGAGGATCGCCTGCGCCGTGCCCGAGCCCGTACCGGAGCTCGATCCCGAGCCTGAGCCGGAGCCGGAGCCCGAGCCCCCGCCGGAGCCCGAGCCGCCGCCGCCACCGCCGCCACCGCCGCCGCTGAAACCGCCGGCACTGGCAGCGCCCGCGCCGGCGCCGCCGGCTCCGCCACCGCCGCCGCCCGAACCGGAGCCGCCGCCGGCGCCACCCGCGCCGCCGCTCCCGGTACGACCGCCGGCGGAACCTCCGCTCGCCAGCTGCTTCTGCAGTTCGAGCGTCTCCGCCTTGAGCAGTGCGAGCAGGACCTTCAGCGTCTGATTCGAGCTGCCCGATGGGACGGTCGGGCACTTCGACGAAGGCGAATTCGCCGCGGCTGCCGCCTGCTTGCACGCGGTTTCCGCCGCGTCGACCTGGGCGACGGTCGCCGCGTCGGCCGATGCTGCCTCGGCAGGCGCTGCGTCGGCGGGCGCCGCGTCGGCCGGCGCTGCGGCGTCGGCCGCGGGTGTCGCGTTCGTCCCGCCCGTACGCGATGTCGAGGTTGTGGTGAGGCTGACGAACTCCGTATGCGGGACCACCGATGTGCTCGCCGCCGTTCCGGATCCCGCGCCTGATCCGGCCGCCGACGAACTGCCGTTGGAGCCGAGCACGGTGTTGACCGCCGTGATCCGTTCGTCGCCGGGCAGGAACACGATCTGGCCGAACGTCACGGTCCCGGTCTGCGTCTCGCCCACGGATGCCTGCCAGCGCTCAACCGCGTCCGTCGTGCCGGATTGCCAGGTGTCGTCGACGGTGATCTCGTGGTCGGGATCGAAGCCCAGCTTGACGAGGTTCTGGTTCAGCTCCTGGACATCCGGGCCGTTGGTGACGCCGGAGGTCAGGTCGCGATACGCCGGCACAGCTCCGTCGAACAGCACGACCGGCGCGTTGTCGACCTTGTACAGCGTGCCGCCGGGCTTGATCACCTGACCGATCGTCGGCAGCCAGGTGACCGTCCCGCTCACGCGGTTGTACACGGTCTGCGGATTGGCGTAGCCGAGCGTTCCGGACTCCGTGTCGGTCGCCACCAGATCGCGGCGCTGGACGGTCGTGGCTCCGGTGGCCTTCGGCGTGTTGGCTGCATTGCTCGAGCCCGGCAGTCCGGTGCCGATGATTACGCCGGTCAGCAATGCAAGGAGCGCGATCGCCCCGAGCGCGGGACCAAGGCGGCGCGCGAGGGGGCGCGCGCGGATCGACTCGACCACGCGACGGGCATCAGGCTTTCGGATCGACTCGAGAACGCGGCGGGGATCAGGCATTCGGACCCCCTCCTGCCGCGCCACCCGGCCCACCCCGCCCGAACCGCGGCCGCAGGCTCTGGCACGCCTTCAGCGCGGACTGGAACGCCGGGCTGTTGCGGTCGATCGAGCGGAAGCCCTGCCGGAATCCGAAGCCACCGCCGGAGTTGAACTGCGGATCGGGGACGTTGACTCCGTGCGAGCGCATGCACTGTGCGAACTTGACCAGTTGCTGTTGAAGCTGCGCGCGCTGCTGCGGGCTCAGGTTCAGTCTTGGGAACGCCTGCGCGAAGTACTGCCGGCAGGCCTGCGTGGCGCTCTGGACCTGCGCCTGGGAATACTGCCGCAGCGACCGGAAGATTCCGCCACCGCCGGCGGGCCCGCCGCCGGTCGACGGATCGGGGACGTTGATGCCGTGCGCCCTGAAGCACTTGGCGAGGTTCAGGCGCGCCTGGAACTGCGCGCCGCTCGTGCCTGCGGAGGTGGTTCCGGAGGAGCTCGAGGATCCGCAGGCGCTGAGGCCCACGCCGAGGATGACGGCGATCGCGCACACGACGAACATGCGGCGACCGCCGGAGAAGACTGCAACTGACGGCATCGATAACGACTCCTGAAATTGGTTTTCCCACCCACCCACTCGCCGCGTTGTACCGACGCGCCCGTCAGCTTCGCGTAAGTGCCCGCGACGTTTGCGCCGGGCCGGCATTCGCCGGCGCCGGCACGGCCGGCAGCTCGATCCGGACGCTCAGGCCGCCCGTCGCCGGTGCGGTGATCACGCTCGTGCCGCCGTGGGCGCTCGCCACCGAGCGCACGATCGACAGCCCCAGCCCGAAGCCTCTGGCCGAGCGGTCGAGCCTGCGGAAGGGCTCGGCCAGGGCCTGCGCCTCCTCGGGATCGATCGGTGCGCCGCCGTTGGTGACCGCCACCCACACGCGCCCCGCTCCGGTCCCAGTGCGGACCTCGAGGAAGCCCCCGTGCTCGTTGTGGCGGATGCCGTTGTCGATCAGGTTCGCGATCATCCGCTCGAGCAATCCTGGCTCGCCGCGCGTCCACGCGGGCTGTAGCTCGCCATCGACCTGCACCGCCATCTCCGCGGCTCGTGCGCGCAGGTCCGTGATGCAGTCGCCGGCCAGCGCAGCCAGGTCCAATATGTCCTCACGGCCGGTGGCAGCTTCGCTGCGCGCCAGCATCAGCAGGCTCTCGATCAGCCGCTCGCAGCGATCGACCGTCTCGCGCACGGCCTCGCCCATCGCACGCAGCTCCGTCTCCGATGCATCCGGATCGGCCAGCGCGACGTCCACCTCGGTGCGCATGATCGCCAGCGGCGTACGCAGCTCGTGCGAGGCATTGGCGACGAAGTGCCGCTGGGATCCGAACGCCGCGTCGAGGCGCTCGAGCATTCCGTCGAACGTGTCGGCCAGTTCCTTGAGCTCGTCCGAAGGCCCCTCGAGCGCGATCCGCTCGCCGAGGTTCTCGCCGGACACGCGCCGCGCGGTGGCGGTGATCTCACGCAGTGGGAGCAGCGCGCGGCCGGCCAGCCACCAGCCCGTGCCGACCGCGATCATCGTCATCACCCCGAGCGCGAACAGGTACTCGACCAGCAGCCGGTCGAGCGCGTCGCTGACGATCCGGGCTCGCACCTGCCGCGCGTAGTCCGCAAGCGGGCCGTTGAACAACGCGACGGCGGGCGGCCGCGGGAAGATGTGCGGCCCATGGATGTTGCTACGCACGAGCGCATAGCCGGTCGTCAGCAGCACCGCTCCGGTGACCAGGAACACGAGGCCGTAGAGCACCGTCAGCCGCAGGCGGATCGTCGGCGCGGGACCGTCGATGCGCGGCCGGAAGAGGTTCATCACACCATCCGGTAGCCGACGCCGATCACAGTTTCGATCACCGCCGGCTCGCCCAGCTTGCGGCGCAGCGTCATGATCGTCATCCGCACGACGTTCGTGAAGGGGTCGGTGTTCTCGTCCCACACGCGCTCGAGCAGTTCCTCGGCCGAGACGGTGGCGCCGTCGGCGCCCATCAGCACCTCGAGCACTGCGAACTCCTTGCGCGCGAGCTCGATCGGCTGGCCGGCGCGGGACAGCGTTCGGCGCGCAGGGTCTAGCTCGATGTCGGCATGGTGCAGGACCGGCGGCCGGCTGGGCGCCGAGCGGCGGGCCAGTGCATGGATCCGCGCCACGAGCTCGGCGAACCGGAACGGCTTGGCCAGGTAGTCGTCAGCGCCGAGCGACAATCCTTCGATCAGATCCTCGAGCGCCCCGGCCGCGGTCAGCATCAGGATTCCGGTCTCGGGCCGCTCCCCGCGCACCGCCCGGCACACCTCGTCGCCATGCATTCCGGGGAGGTCGCGGTCCAGGACCAGCACGTCGTAGCGGATCACCCGCGCCTTGACGAGCGCGTCGGTCCCGTCAGGCGCGAGATCGACCGCCATCCCTTCGCGTCGCAGCCCGCGCGCGAGCGCGTCCGCCAGCCGTCGCTCATCCTCTGCGATCAGTACGCGCACTGTCCGCCAGCATGACGACCGGCGCGTAAGAACTCCATAAGAGTGCGCTCGCTGTTGGGCCGGAACGCGGTAGCTCACGCTCCCGGTGCGGCAACGCCCTTCAGTCGGAGTCGCCGTACTCGGCGAGCGGCCCAACCAGAAACGTCGTGATCAGCGCGCCATCGGCCCTCGTCTCTCGCTCCATGCCGAGGATCTCGACCTCCTCCTGGCCGCCCTCGAGACCGATCACGAACGTGTCTCCGTCTTTGAGCGTGCTCGGGAGCTCGATCTCGACGTCGATCGGCTTGCCATCACTTGCAGACCCGCGAACGCGCACCCTCATTGTGGTCACCCTAATCGATCGACTTATCGCGTGGCGGATTCCAGGCCGAGGTCCACGTCGTGGCGCAGGATGACATGAAACGACGTCACACCAGTTCGTGCTACGCTGGATCAGCTGATGCCACCGCAGCAGAATTTCGCAGAGCGCAGCATGCTCATCGGCCTGCGCGTGCTCAACCGGCTGGCGAGCTCTGACCTGCTCGACCGGGTGGGTCTGCGCCAGCCAGCCGAGCAGTTCCTGCACGGCGCATCGAAGACTACGGTGCGTACCGCCGCGCAGGCCGGCCGTACGTTCAAGGCCGTCCAGAAGCTGTCTCGCCCGGCGCGGCAGCCGCGCGCAAAACGAAGTGATCTGTTCGACCTGACGCCGACCGAGGAGCAGCAGATGCTGCGCGAGTCGGTGCGCGATTTCGGTCTCGAGCGGCTCCGGCCTGCCGCCCAGGAGGCGGACGCTGCGTGCGCGGCCCCGCCCGAACTGCTCGCGCAGGCGAACGAGCTCGGGCTGACGATCGTGGGCGTCCCCGAGGAGCTCGGTGGCGCGGTGGAGCAGCGTTCGGCGGTCACATCGGTCCTGATGAGCGAGGCGCTCGCGCAGGGCGACATGGGCATTGCGACCGCCTGTCTGGCCCCGGCGGGTGTCTCCACTGCGCTCAGCCTGTGGGGCGACGCCGATCAGCAGGCGACCTACCTGCCCGAGTTCGTCGGCGAGAACGTCCCGGCCGCTTCGCTCGTGGTGCTCGAGCCGCGCGTTCTGTTCAACCCGTTCGAGCTTGGCTGCAAGGCGCGCCGGCAGGGCGGCGGGTTCGTGCTCAGCGGCGTCAAGTCGCTGGTGCCGCGCGCTGCCGACGGCGAGCTGTTCGTGGTCGCCGCGGAACTGGAGGATGATGGTCCCGCCCACCCCGCGCTGTTCATCGTCGAGTCCAAGCTCTCGGGGATCAGCGTGGAGCGCGATCCGGCGATGGGGATCCGGGCCGCCGGCACCGGCAGGCTGATCTTCGAGGACGTCAAGCTCCCGGAGAGCGCTCTGCTCGGCGACGGCAGCCGCGAGGTTTACACCGAGTGCGTGCAGCTGGCGCGGCTGGCCTGGTGCGCGCTGGCGGTCGGCACCGGTCAGGCGGTGCTCGATTACGTCAAGAACTACGTGAACGAGCGGGTTGCGTTCGGCGAGCCGATCTCCCATCGCCAGTCGGTCGCCTTCACCGTCGCCAACATCCTGATCGAGCTCGACGGTATGCGCCTTGCGACCTACCGCGCAGCGGCGCGCGTCGACCAGGGCCTGCCCTTCGGGCGCGAGGTAGCGCTCGCGCGCCGCCTGTGTGCCGAGCGCGGGATGGCGATCGGCTCCGATGGCGTGCAGATGCTCGGCGGCCACGGATACGTCAAGGAGCATCCGGTTGAGCGGTGGTATCGCGACCTGCGCGCCGCCGGCCTGATGGAGGGAGGCCTGCTCGTATGAACCTGGAGATCCCGAGGAAGTTCGAGGCGCTCGTCACGCAGGCCAACCAGGTCGCGATCGAGATCTTCCGCAAGAATTCGCGCAAGTACGACGAGGCCGAGCACACCTATCCCAAGGAGCTCGACATGCTCGCCGCGCTGATCGACGGCATGAACGAGGGCGGCGGGATCAGCGGCGCCGGCGCCGGCACGGTCGGCGGCGGCCCCTCCGGCAACGGCTCCGCGCCGTCCGATGGCGGCAACCGCAACGGCAGCAACATGGCGTCGCTGCTCGGGCTGATCGAGCTGTGCTGGGGCGATGTCGGACTGCTGCTGACGATGCCCCGCCAGGGCCTCGGTCAGGCCGCAATCGCCGCGGTCGCCAACGAAGAGCAGCTGAAGCGCTTCGGCGGCAAGTGGGCCGCGATGGCGATCACCGAGCCCGAGGCAGGCTCTGACTCGGCGGCGGTCCGCACGACCGCCGTCTACGACGAGGAGGCCGACGAGTACGTCCTGAACGGCGAGAAGATCTTCGTCACGTCGGGTGACCGCGCTGAGCTGATCGTGGTGTGGGCCACGCTCGACCGTGCGCAGGGGCGGGCCGCGATCAAGTCCTTCGTGGTCGAGCGCGACAACCCGGGCCTGAAGCTCGACCGCCTCGAGCACAAGCTCGGCATCCGCGCCTCCGACACGGCCAACTTCGTTTTGGAAGACGTGCGGGTGCCGAAGGAAAACTTGCTGGGCAGCCCGGAGATCGCACCGAAGGGCGGCTTCTCGGGCGTCATGCAGACCTTCGACAACACGCGCCCGCTGGTGGCCGGGATGGCAATCGGCGTCTCGCGGGCTTGCTTGGAGCGAACGCGCGAGCTGCTGGCCGAGGCGGGCATGGAGATCGACTACGACTTGCCGCTCCACTGCCAGAGCGCACCGGCCGCCGAGTTCATCTCGATGGAGTCCGACTGGGAGGCCGCGCGCCTGCTCACGCTCCAGGCAGCGTGGATGGCGGACAACAAGAAGCCCAACTCGATGCAGGCCTCGATGGCAAAGGCGAAGGCCGGGCGCGTCGGGACCGACATCGCGCTGCGGTGCGTGGCGCTGGCGGGGTCGGTCGGGTATGGCGAGGGCGAACTGCTCGAGAAGTGGGCCCGCGACGTCAAGATCCTCGACCTGTTCGAGGGCACGCAGCAGATCCAGCAACTGATCGTCGCCCGGCTGCTGCTCGGGAAGACCTCGGCCGAGCTCAGGTAGCCATCAACGGAGGGCGTGCCGGACGCGGACGAGGGTGCGCCGTTCGTTCGCGACGTCGTCGTCGGTCAGCCTGATCACCCGCACGCCGGTTGCCTCGATCAGCGCCTGCTTGTAGCCGTCGAGCTGTCTTCGGTACCTGGTGGCGTGCCACGGCCCGCCATCGACCTCGATCGCGAGCTTGCGTTCAGAGAAGAAGATGTCCACCTCCACCCAGTCGGGTGTTCCGGGCACGTGGACGTTGGTCTCGAAGGGCGGGAAGTCGTTGCAGCGCAGCATGTCGACGACGTCGTCCTCCGTGCCCGAGCGAGTCGGCTTTGGACCGTCCGCGATCTCGGTCATGAGGCGCGCGGCGCCCGGATGGCCGGGAAAGCGCTCGACCTCGGCCCGCAGCTCGTCCGGGTCGGTCTTTTCCTGCGCTTCCGCCTCGTGGACGAGCCGGCGGAACGCGCGCTGCGAGTACATCGTGGCAGCGCAGTCGAGCACGGCGTGGGCGGCGGTCGTGACCGGGATGCCCTTGACCGTCGTCGTCGGTGGGAGGTGTTTTGTCGTTCGGACTTTGATCCCGCGGCGTGACTTGACCCGGCGCGCGACCGTCACCTCGACCGGATCGGTCTTCCCATTCCAGAACCCGACCAGCTTGGCCGCGGAGAGATGGCTGAGGACCGCCCCCTCGCCGACGGCGAGGACGGCGGCGTGAAATTCGCCTTCAATCGTCAGGTCGGCGCGGCCGACCGCGTACACGCCACGGTATTTGGGGTGGAGATGGCCGGTGTGAACTCGGTGGTTGATCGCGCACTTCGACAGGCCGGCTGCGAGGAGTTGACGAGTGGTGATGACGTTGTTCTGGCGGCGCGCCACCGCCTGCGTGCGCAGTTCGTTCTGTATAGCCGAACTTTCTGCGCACACACCGCGGATGATCGTCCGCAGTCGTGTAACGAAACAAGACGGCTAACTGTCAAAAAACTCAATCAATCCGCTCAACACCCCCAAATACGCCCGCCCACTCCGCGAGATCGCAATACCCGCGTAGTTGTTGTTGAACGCGACGAAGCCCGCGCCGGAGAACACCTTGTAGATCGTCTTGCCCGTACGGAAGTCGAGCGCCGACCAGTACCACGGATCATCCCGGCCCGGCTCTTTCACGTAGGTATAGACCAGACCGGAGGCCAACGTCATCTTCGGCACGACCGTCGGCGCGTGCACGGACCAGTTCGTCCACACGCGATGACAACCACGGCCACTCTTATCAACGTCGACTCGCGCAAACCCGGGGGCGGTCAGCTTCCCGGCCGCAACGGCCGTCGGCCCGTCATAGCCGTAGTTGTTCTCGACGAGCATCGACCGCCCCGCGACGATCACCGAATTCTCGGTGGCGCTGGCGCCGCGCTTGAACACCGGCACGCGGCACACCGGCTGACCCGACGAGGTCCGGTACACCACGATGTCCATCGGGTCGGCGTTGTCGGTGATGTTCACATAGCCCCCGTCCATCACGGTCGGGGTCGTGCCGGTTCCGTCGTCGACCTGCCCCGGCTTGTGCTGATGAGAGTTCGGATACCTCGCCTGCCACACGATGCGCGGCACGCCGCCGGGACCCGAGGCAAACCGGTACAGCTTGCGGTTGGTCGCGATGTACACGCCGCCCGAGGCATCGACCGCAAACGAGTTCTCGATCTCGCCGAGCGCGCCGTGGCCCAGCCGCATCACCCGCACCCGTCCCGATGCAAACGAAAGCGTCCCGACCACGCCATCCGTCCGCGCAACGAACCACAACAGGCCGTGCGAATCGGGCAACGCCGAGGTGATCTTCTCGGCCGTGGTCAAGACGTGACTGAGGTCGTAGTCGTGCGACAGCACAAACCCGGGCCCCCCAGACTTCTCGGCGATCACGTAGATGTGCTTGGTCGTCGTCGCGGTCACGACCCGGTCGTGGCTGTCGAGGTAGAAGTAGCCGCCGCCGGTGAAGTCCTGGAACGGGCTTGTCGGGACGTCCTGGCGCGGCGGCAACGAGAACGTCGCCAGCGTCGCGAGCGAACGCGGATCGAACATGAACAGCTCGGGGCCGCTCAGCCCGATGCAGATCGAGATGATGCGGCCGCGGCGGTCGAACGTGATCGACCCGCAGTCGCGCTGCGGCACGAGCATCGTCGAAGCGGTCCGCGGCGCGCGCCCCAGCGGCCCGGACCACGAATACGCGTCGGTCTGCCAGCCGTCGTTGTGGATCTCCGACATCCCATTGCCGGCCATGAACGGATTGCGCCAGGTGGGCGGCACGCCGCGCACCGGATGTGCGACCGCGGGCCGGCCCTCGAACGCCGGCGAGTGCGGCGTCGACGGGATCGGAACGGCGAGCGCCGTCACCTCCCAGGCGGCGAACAGCATCACAGCCGCGATCACCACAAACAGGAGCCGCCTCACAGCGCCGCCGCCTCGCGTCGCAACACATCCCACGCGCGCCGCACGTCGTCCTCGGTCGTGCTCATCTGCCCGACCGCCAGCCGCAGCACGAAGCGGGAACCGAGCACCGCATGTGAGATGAAGATTTCACCGCTGACATTAACCCGCTCCAGTAGCGCACGGTTGCGGTCATCGTCCCCACGGAGACGAAAGCACACGACCGAGAAGTGCCGCGGCGCGCACACCTCCCAGGCCGGGTCAGACGATACCCACTCCTCGAACATGGCCGCCAGCGACACGCCGCGCCGGATGTGCTCCTGCAGGCCGCGCCGGCCGTAGCACCGCAGCACCGCCCACAGCTTCAGCGAGCGGAAGCGCCGCCCGAGCGCGGGCCCGTACTCGGACAGTGACAGCGCATCCTCCGCTGCCGGCGTCCGAAGAAACTCGGGAATCAGGCTGAACGCGGCCCGCAAGTCGCCCGGCCGCGAGCACCACAGCAGCGAGCAGTCGACCGGCGTGAGCATCCACTTGTGGGCGTTGACGACGAGTGAGTCGGCGCGCTCCACGCCGTCGAACGCCCAGCGGAACTCCGGGCACACCATCGCCGAGCCGGCGTACGCAGCATCGACGTGCAGCCAGGCGCCGGCGGACGAGCACACGTCCGCGATCGCACCCACCGGATCGACCGACGTCGACGCCGTCGTACCGACGGTGGCCACGACACAGGCAGCCTCGGACGCCGCGGCAGAAAGCTCGTCCACCCGCATCCGAAACGAAGCATCGCTCGGCACGCGCACGAGCCGCATCCCGAGCATCTTCGCCGCCTTGTGCGCCGCCGAGTGCGCCTGGTCCGAGCACACGATCAGATCGCGCCCCGTCGCCTCGCGCGCCGCGATGATCGCCGTCAGCGTCGAGGTCGAGGCGGTGTCCTCGATGTGGCCGTGCCAGCCTGACGGCAGACCCAACAGCTGTGCGGTCCAGTCGAGGACGACGCCCTCGAGCTCGGTCGATGCAGGGGCTGTGCGCCACAGGATCGCGACGGAGTTCAGAACCGCCGCGAGCAGCTCGGCAAGAATCGCCGGCTCGGAGGAGCTCGTCGCGAAGTACGCGAAGTAGCGCGGATGCTGCCAGTGCGTGATCCCGTCCAGCAGCACGTCGTCGAGGTCGCGCAGCACCGCCGAGAACGGCTCGGGCTCGTCCGGCGGA
Source organism: uncultured Solirubrobacterales bacterium (assembly GCA_963796525.1). Classification (GTDB taxonomy): domain Bacteria; phylum Actinomycetota; class Thermoleophilia; order Solirubrobacterales; family Solirubrobacteraceae; genus Palsa-465. The sequence continues at coordinate 94,314 of CAWCMD010000017.1, read as the reverse complement.
GCGGCGGGCAGCCGTGCACGGATGTCCCCTGGCGAGACCTGCGCGAGCACCGGCAGCTCGCCGACCCGATCCAGGTAGTCAGCGGCCCACGAAAGCGCCGCGGCGCCGTCGCTGCGCAGATCGGTCAAGGGAACTGGTACCGAACGCCCGTCAGCTGCTCGGATATCTCCCACAGTCGCGTCCATGCCTCCTGGTCATAGGCCTTGCCGGCTGCGGTGACGAGGTGCGGGTACCCGCGCTGTTCGAACATTGCGTCCGGCCCGACGAACGCGCTGCCCGGTATGTCCGGCTTGGTCGCCGCGAACAGCGCCGGCAGCGCGCCCATCTCGGCGCTCTGTGCGATCACCTTGTTGCTGACCGCCATCACCCACTTCTCGTAGAAGTGGCTCGGCCCCGCAAACTGCAGGTTGGTCGCGGCGTAGCCGGGATGCGCGGCCACGCTGATCAATTCGGTGTCGGCCGCGCGAGCGCGCCGGTCGAGCTCGAACGCGAACATCAGGTTGGCGAGCTTCGACTGCCCGTACCACAGCCAGTTGTTGTATCGGCGCTCGCCCTGCAGATCGTCGAAGTGGATCGAGCCGATGCGATGTGCGCCGCTTGACTGAGTGACGACGCGCGGCGCCGGTGCCTGCAATAGCGCCGGCAGCAGCCGTCCGGTCAGCGCGAAGTGCCCGAGATGGTTGGTCCCGAACTGGCTCTCGAATCCGTCGGTGGTGAGCCGGCGCGGCGGAGCCATCACTCCCGCGTTGTTGATCAGCAGATCGAGCCGGCCGGTGAACCCGTCCGCAAACGAGCGCACCGACTCCAAGTCGGCGAGGTCGAGCTCCGACACGACCACGCTGGCGCCTGGCACCGCATCCCTGATCGACGACGCCGCCTGCTCGCCTTTGCCGACATTGCGGCAGGCGAGATACACATGCGCGCCGACCCGCGCGAGCTCCTGCGCGATCGCGGCACCGAGCCCGCTGTTGGCGCCGGTCACAACCGCGACGCGGCCGCCCTGGTCAGGTATGTCGGCTGCGGTCCACTTGGCCTCTGCCATCAGCCCTGCATCCTGCGCGCGACCGACTCCGAGTACGCGAGATGGCGAAAGTTCAGCACCGGGTCGGCCGACAGCTCGATCCCATCCACGACCCGTGTCGGGTCGAAGACCAGCACGTCGCCACCGGTCTCGCGCTCGGTCTCCAGCGCGGTGATCTCGAACGTGCCGACGTCCATCCGCCGGCGGGCGCTCGGCCACGCGGCGCTCGGATCGTCGATCGGGTCCCCGGGCGTTGCGATCTGCACCTCGAGCGTGAAGCGCACGGGCCCCAGCGCGACACGCTCGCGAATCTCGTCCTGCAGGTAGTCGGCGCCGCGGCCTCGCGCGTCCCAGGGCGTGAGATACCGGCCCCGCTCGAACGGCATCAGTGTGTAGCGCACGAACCGCTCCCCGCCATCCGCATCCACCCACTTGAAGGCGTGAAGTCCGTAGTACGGAATACCCGCGTAGCTGCTCGGCGGCCGTAGCGTCGGCGCGGCCACCGGCAGTACGCGCAGCGCTTCGGGGTGGCGCGCGAGGAACAACGGCAGCTTCCACGCCGCGGACGGTCCGGAGGCCTGCGCGTCGACCAGCTCCATGAACCCCTCGGGAGTGCGCGTCGCGAAGCGCGGCGTCGAAACCGCGACGATGTCGGTGCGCGATCCGTCTGGCAGGTACATCTTGACCGCCAGGCCGCGGGGATCGGGCCGCCAGTCGGGGTGGTCGGGATCGCCGCTGCCGTTGGAGAACCGAAAGGTCGCGGGGATCTCGGAGCCGTCCATGTGCGCGGCGCGGGTCAGATCGCGCGCCCGCTGCGTGGCGGTGAACGTCCCCTTCAGCAGGATGCCCTTGGCGTGAAGTGCCCGTACGCCGCGATGTTCGCCGAACGCCTTGTTGACGACATCTATCGCCTGCTGCGCGCTCAAGCTCACGGCTGAACCCTAGTCGACCGTGCGAAACACGATGCCGGCGTTGACGAGGCGGTCGATCAGCGCCTGCCCCATCGCCACCGCCGGCGTGACCTGACCGGAGGACTCGGGAAGCTGATCATGCGCGAGGCAGAGCGCCGACTCAGCGAGCATCTTCGACGTTTCGCCGTAGCCGGGATCGCCGCCGGAGACCTCGGTCAGGATCCGGCTGCCTCCCCCCACTCCGCGGAAGCGCACGCGGAACCAGCTCTTGGCGCGCTGCTCGGGCGTCGGCCCCTCACCTGGATCCTTGATCTTCAACAGCATCTCGCGCGTCGGAGGCAGCTGGGCCAGCAGGATCGCCGCCCCGGCGCCCACGGCCATCCCCACGAGCACCGGCAGCCGCTTGGTGACGAAGTAGTGGCTGTAGCTGAAGTCCGGGCCGTAGCGCTCGAGCGCACGTGCCGAGCGCAGGACGGTCTGCGGGTCGATCGTCGGAACGGGCACGCACCATCCGCCCGCGTCCGCGTCCTGGTGCGGACGGCCGGGCTCGCCCTGGACGCGGCGCCCGAGTCCCGGAGCGGGCTCCCGCGCGCGCCGCTGGCGCGCCACGCTGATCGACTGCCGCAGGCGCGCCATCGCCCCGATCGCGGAGTGGTAGGTGCCGCCCGAGAACGTTCCGCCCATCCGCACGAAGCCATCGACGTGAAGTGGGGCGCCTTCTGGCATCTGCTGCACGGTGAACAGCGTCCCGAGGTCGTACGGGATCGAGTCAAAGCCGCACGAGTGGACGATCCGCGCGCCACTGCGCTGCGCCTGCTCGTGGTAGTGCAGCCACATGAGGTCGACGAACTCCGGCTCGCCGGTCAGATCGACGTAGTCGGTTCCCGCGGCCGCACATGCCGCGACCAGCGGCTCTCCGTAGCGGATGTATGGACCGACGGTTGTGATCACCACCTTGGTCGACTCCGCGACCGCCCTCATCGAGGCTGCGTCCTCCACGTCGGCCTTCAGCAGCGGCAGCTCGGCACACGCGGAGTTCAGGGCCGCCAGCCGCGAGCGGACGTCTTCGAGCTTGGCCTGGTTTCGCCCGGCGAGCGCCCAGCGCGTGTCCGCCGGAGCGTTCGCCGCAAGGTATTCGGCCGTCAGCGCGCCGGTGAAGCCGGTCGCCCCGAATACGACGATGTCGTGCTCGCGATCAGCCATCGTCGCCGACGGAGATCTCGCGCGCGATCCGCAGCGCTTCTTCGGGGGTGACGCCCGCCCGCGCCGCGACCCAGCACGCCACCGGCGCCGCCACGCGCTCGGACGAGTGAGCGGCCTCGCCGGCAAGGTCCAGCAGGACCTTGAATTCCTCGGTGCTCGGCGGCTCGGTGCCGACCCTCTCCGCGAACGCGGCCAGCCACTCCTTTGCGTTCATGCTCACAGGGGCGGGCACTCTACCGACCTGGCGCGGGCGGCACCCGGACATCCCGCGGCGCTCCCTCGGGCAAATACGGATGACGTGAGCCGCGGATTGACCGATCCTGATCGACATGAACGGAGTCCTTTACTGCACGGTCTGCGGCGAGCCGGTCGGCGTCTATGAATCGATCCTCGTGATCGGTCGCGACTCAGCCCGTACGACGTCGCTCGCCCGCGAGCCCAGCGTCGGCTTTGGCGCCGAGCACGTCGCGCATCGCTCTTGCGCCCCGATTCGCTGGCACATCGAGACCAGCAGCTCGCGACGCTACGCCGCCTGACTGCTAGCTCACCAAGGTCGGCTCTTGTACGGAGGCGTCGGACCGATTCGGTCGTTGGCGCGCGAGGCCTCGCCAACCGCCAGGTACTCGTCGAAGCCGCCGGAGTAGGTGCGAGGATCGCCCGGGCAGTGCTTACCGCCACTCTGCCCCGGTACCGACACCCACACGAAGCCGTCCAGGTACTTGGAGTACATCCCGTAGGACCTGCCGTCGCTCGCGCCGGGCCTTGGCCCGATCGCTCGGCCGGGCGGATTGCACAGCACCTCGATGCCGGGTGGCGGATGCACCTTGGGACCGTTGCCGTTGGCCCGAGTGTCGATCACGTAGTGCAGGCCGCCGGTCCGCTTCGAGATGGCGTCGCCGAACTTGATCTGCTTGTAGGACCAGGCGAAGTGCGTGTCGTTGAGGAAGAAGCCGCGCGTCTTGTGGGCGTCCTCGTGGTTGAGCATCATCGCCGCTTGCTTGACCGAGTTGGCATCGGACGCGCCCGCCTCGAGGTACAGCAGCGCGTGCGGCAGCTGCGCAAACTGGTCGACCTCGTACTTGATCAGCTGCTGGCGCCCTCTGACCGCCGCCGGGTCCTTCCAGCACGTCGTGTCGGTGCCGTCCATCTCGATGTAGATCACCACCGGGAAGTTGCCGATCGCGGCCTTGATCGCGTCCACCTGGTTGTGGAAGTACGGCTGGTCACCGGAGGCGCAGCCGGTGTGCTGGAGCAGGTATGTGTTGATCGAACCCGCCGCCGCCGGATCCGTGCGCTGCATCCGGCACAGGTAGTACTGGATCTGGTTGAACATCGCTTGCCCAGGGCCGATCACGCTCGCGAACCGGTGCGTCTGCGGATAGTCACCGATCTTCTCCAGCTGGGTGACCTTGTAGCGCACCGACCGCGAGAGGTGCATCGCGTTGACCCGCTCCTTGAACTGCGCCCACGGAACCGGCGTCCCGCGGACCTGCTTGGCGAGGTAGCCGAGGCCGACGTCCTCGGCAATCTGGTTGGCCGCCTCGCCTCCGAACAGCCAGGGGCCCTCCACGAACACGTGCGCGTTGTAGAGAGGGTTTGTGCCCTTGAAGTTCGGATTACCCAGCGGGTTGAGGGGGTTCTGCGGCGCCCTGTCGTTTGACGTGCAGACTTGCGTGTACGCCACGTGAGCCCGCGGCTTCGCGCCCGAGACACCGCCCACTGTCAATCCAATCGCAACGACCCCCGCGATCAAGACGAGCGTCATCGTCAACCTACGTCCGCCGGACATCATCGCCATCGCTCTCGTCTCCTGCTGTTCATCCATCGCCCCTTCGCATTTCCCCTCTGGATGGGACAGTAGCGCGCGACGCAATCCGCTGGCTATTGGCAGAATGCCAACACTTTCCCGGGGAGTAGCGGGGCAGCGGCCCGCACCCCACAAGCAAACGAAAGGCAAGTCCACATGACAGTCCTCGACGGCAAGGTGGCGATCGTCACCGGTTCTGCCCGCGGCATCGGTCGCGCGACCGCTGAATTGCTCTCCGAGCAGGGCGCGAAGGTTCTGATCAACGACCTGGACGGCGACGTCGCCGAGCAGACCGCTTCCGAGATATCGGGCGACACGCTCGTGTTCGCCGGCGACCTCACGAAGCCAGGCGTCCCGGACGAACTCGTCCAGAAGGTGATCGACGAATGGGGGCGGGTCGACATCCTCGTCAACAACGCCGGCTATACGCTCGACGCGCCGATCCACAAGATGAGCGATGAGTGGTTCCAGCGGATGCTCGACATCCATTCGATCGTCCCCTTCCGCATGTGCCGCGCCGTGGCGCCGCATATGCGGGAGCCCGCCAAGAAGGAGCGCGAGGAGGGCCGCGAGGTCTTCCGCAAGATCGTCAATGTCTCCTCGATCTCGGGGACGATGGGCAACGCCGGCCAGGCCAACTACTCCTCGGCCAAGTCCGCGGTCGTCGGCCTCACCAAAACGCTCGCCAAGGAGTGGGGTCAGTTCAAGATCAACGTCAACGCGGTCGCGTTCGGCTACATCGAGACCCGCCTCACGGCCTCCAAGGAAGAGACCAACGTGATGGAGATCGACGGCGAGAAGGTCCAGCTCGGGATCCCCGACCAGCTGCGCGGGATGGCCGCGATGCTGATCCCGCTCGGCCGCCCCGGCACGCCCGAGGAAGCCGCCGGCGGCGTCTTCTTCCTCTGCTCGCCGTGGGCGAACTACGTCAGCGGGCAGGTGCTGAACATCACCGGCGGTCAGTTCACGGGAATGACGAGTTAGGGGCGGGGCGGCGCATGCGCCGCCCCGGGAGGGGGCGCATGCGCCCCCTCCTTTTCACCCTCGCCAGGCACCCAGCCGGCAGCTGCGGAGAACGGAGCGCCATGTTCCGGTTGCACGGCAGCGGTCCTATTGGCACTCTGCCAATTCCTGATAGCCTGGAGGCGTGATGGCCACCGCCCCCGGCCCACGCTGGCAGAGGCTCGAGCACGACGAACGCCGCGCGCAGATTCTCAGTGTCGCGCGCCGGCTGTTCTCCGAGAACTCCTACGCCGCGGTGTCGACCACCGACATCGCGCGCGAGGCCGGTGTCGCGCGCGGCCTGCTGCACCACTACTTCGGCTCCAAGCGCGATCTGTACCTCGAGGTCGTCCGCAAGCTGGTGAGGATGCCCGCCAACCCGGTTCCGCTGCACGCCCCGGGGCCTGGGCTGGAGCAGGTGATCGAGCAGTCGGTCGACCGCTGGCTGACGATGCTCGAGCGCAACCGCGAGACCTGGCTGGCGGCGATCGCGGTGCCCGCGCTCGGACGCGACCCGGAGCTCGAGGCGATCTTCGACGAAGCGCGCGAGGAGGCGGCCGATCGCCTGATCGAAGCGCTTCAGACCTACGAGGCGGCGCAGGCGCCACCGGAGCTGCGCGCGGTGATCCGCGCCTACTCGGGCTTCGCCGAGACGGCGAGTCTCGAGTGGCTCGTACGCGGCCGCCTGACCCGCGAGCAGCTGCAGACGCTGCTCGTAAAAGGCTTTCTCTCAATCGTCAACGACGTGCTTCCCGCGGTGGAGCGCACAAGGAGACCCACATGAGCAACAAGACGTACGTGATCGGCGTCGGCATGACCAAGTTCGACAAGCCCGGCAAGAAGGAGGGCGACTACCCCGACTGGGCCAAGGAGGCGGGCCAGAACGCGCTGGCGGATGCCGGCGTCCCCTACGAGACGATCGAGCAGGCCTACGCCGGCTACGTGTACGGCGACTCGAGCTACGGACAGCGCGCCGTCTACGAGCTCGGCCTGACCGGGATCCCGGTGCTGAACGTCAACAACAACTGCTCGACGGGCTCGAGCGCGCTGATGCTGGCGCGCAACGCGGTCAAGGGCGGGCTTGTCGAGTGCGCGCTGGCGATCGGCTTCGAGAAGATGGAGCGCGGTTCGCTCGGCATGAAGTACACCGACCGCACGCCGGCGCTCGACAAGCACATGGCGCGCATGTTCCAGATCCGTGACCCGGAGACCTCGCCGTTCGCGCCGCAGATGTTCGGCAACGCAGGGCGCGACCACATGGAGAAGTACGGCTCCAAGCCCGAGCACTACGTGTGGATCGGCTGGAAGAACCACAAGCACTCGGTCAACAACCCCTTCGCGCAGTTCCAGACCGAGTACACGCTTGATGAGATCAAGGACGCGCCGATGATCCACGAGCCGCTGACCAAGCTCCAGTGCTCGCCGACCTCCGACGGCGCCGCCGCCGCAATCGTCGCGTCCGAGCGGTTCGTCGACGAGCATGACCTCTGGGACCAGGCGATCGAGATCGCGGGCCAGGCGATGGTCACCGATCTGAAGTCGAGCTTCGACGACTCCGCCGACTGCATCACGATCGTCGGCTACGACATGAGCAAGGAGGCGGCCCGCCGCGCCTACGAGGAGGCCCAGGTCGGTCCCGAGGACGTACAGGTCGTCGAGTTGCATGACTGCTTCAGCGCCAACGAGCTGATCACCTACGAGGCGCTCGGCTTCGCGCCCGAGGGCGAGGGCCACAAGCTCGTTGACAAGCAGGCGACTACGTACGGCGGCGACGGCCCGGTCGTCAACCCCAGCGGCGGCCTGATCTCCAAGGGTCACCCGCTCGGCGCCACCGGACTCGCCCAGTGCTCGGAGCTGACCTGGCAGCTGCGCGGCCAGGCCGAGAAGCGTCAGGTCGACGACGTCGACGTCGCCCTGCAGCACAACATCGGCCTCGGCGGCGCGGCCGTCGTCAGCATCTATCGCCGGGCCAAGTAGCTCGCGCGCCGGCGCCGTGGGAGATTTTGGTCGCTATTCGACCAAAATCTCCCACGCCCGCAACGGTCAGGGCTTGAGCGTGGCGTGCCGCAGCGTCCCGGCGTGCCGCCAGGACAGCACGTTGCCGGTCAGCTTCAGGTCGGTCAGGACGGGCGGCGGGCCGACGTACATGACCGAGTCGACCGTGTGCACGCCACTCGCGTCAGACGCCTGTATCTCTTCGAACAAGCCGTGGGCGTGGGCGGCGGAGACGCCATCGCTCGCGAGCACCACGTGATCGATGCCGCCGTTCGGGCACGGACGGCGCGGCGACCACAGCCGAGCTGACGTTGACGTAGTACACGTGGTCGTAATCGCCGGGATGCATCGCCAATCGCTCGAGCAAACGCTCGCGTCCGGTGGCACGCAGGCAACCGATGTACTGCTGCGGCTCCGGCGGTGAGCCGCGCTGGATCACGACCGCCGCCGGCGATCTTGCGATGACCCTCGCCCCGGACGGCACCGCGCAACGCGGCTTGTGCCGGTGGACCTTCGGTTGCGCCGTTGCGACCCCGACCGACGGGCCGAGCGAGGCCGCCACCGCCGCCGCCGCAAGACTTTTGAGCTGGATTCTCATCGCTGCGCTAACGGGCTCGCCGGCCCAGAGTTGCTCTCCCCCTGTGAGTCGAACCTCACACATCACTCCCGACCGCCGTCCTACCTTGCGGCTATGACCACCTTCGCGCTGGTGACGATCGTCGTTTGTACCGCGAGCACGCTGTTCGCGGCGATCCTGATCTTCAGGAGCAGCCCCGTGCTGGACGGGCTCGGCCGCAACGGCTGGCTGTGGATGGACCACGAGCAGGACCTCCCGCCGGAGGATCACCCCTCCGAGGACGACCGGGACCTGCCGCTGCCGAAGCGCGCGCTGCGCGGCCGTTTCGAGTAACGGCCGCGCCCAATTAACTGAATCCCGGAGGCGCACACGGGGTAGGACGCCTCTATGTCAGCTTTCGCGATCGTCGTGTGCGTGATCGCGCTCGCGATCGCCGCCAGCTACTTCGGTGGCTTCGGGGACATCGGGCGGCGCGGCCACGGGTGGGTCGAGCACGATCAGAACGTTCCGATCAGCGAACGGCCCTCGGAGGAGGAGCCGGACCAACCGCTGCCGAAGCGCCCGTTGCGCGGCCGGCCGCAGTAGCGCTCGCCGCCGCCCGGTCTCGCCGCCTCAGATCCGCCAGGCGATTGGGTAGTTGACGATTGGGATGAACGTGACGCCAACCGCGTCTGCGTCGCGGCGTGCGTCCACGATCATCTCCTTCAGGCTCCCCATCTGCTCGGCGTGCTCGTGGCTCTGCCACAGGCTCACGTGGACCATCGACCCGGTCTCGGACGCACCTACGTAGTAGCCGATCAGGCCGTCGAGCTGGCGGATTGCCGGGATCAGGTAGTGCCCGGTGTTACGGGTCATCTGGTCGACCTCCGCGAAGCGGCGCTGATCGAAGTTGCCCCGCGATACGCGAACGACCGCGCCAGGCGGGATCGAGGAGCTGGTCATCTTGCCTCCTTTGCAATTACATTTCGATAGGGCATCATAATGTAATCCAATGAGCGTCCCAGCGACACGAGGACCCGGTCGCCCGCGCGATCTGCGACTGGATGCGGCGATCCTCGCCGCCGCCGAGCGCCAGCTCCGCGAGCGCGGCTATGCCGAGATGTCGATGGAGTCGGTTGCCGCGGAAGCCGGGACAACGGTGCCGACGCTCAGACGTCGCTATGACAGCAAGGCCTCGCTTGCCAGAGCCGTCGTCGACTCGCTGCGGATCGAGCCGCTGAGGACGAGGGTGGCGGCGACCCCACGCGAGCGAGCGCTCGCCGCACTCGAGAACTTCCGCCGCAACCTGGAGCGCGCGCATTCGATGGCGCTGCTCGGCACCCTGCTGGCCGAGGAGAGCCGCAACCCGCAACTGCTGGAACAGTTCCGGTCACGGCTGGTCAGCACGCGCAGAGCGCTGCTGGCCGACGCATTGAGGGCGGGCATCCAGGCCGGAGAGCTGCCGGCCGACACGGACGTCGAGCTCGTGGTCAGCATGCTGGTCGGCTCGTTCTACGCTCGCTACATCGGCCACGGGCGCGTACCGCGAGACTGGCCGCGGCGAGCTTTGGCCCAGCTCTGGCCCAAGCGCCCCAGGTGATTGCCTCGCTGTGGCCGGAGGTCAGCCCGTGAGTGCCTCCACGCGCGCCGGCACGTGCTTGTGCCAAGGCGTGCCCGCCAGCGGATCGCGCCAGTCGAGCGAGGTCAGCTCATTCGTCGGCACACCAGTCAGCACTGGGGCGCCGGCCTCGTCCGGGTAGTCGACGCCCTGCCCGTTCGGCAGCGCAACATGACCAGGCAGCATCGCGTCGGTCACCTCGACGACCGCCTCGGCCGAACCCGCGCGGGTCACGACCCGGGCGCGCCCGCCGCTCGCGAGCCCGAGCCGATCCGCATCCGCTGGACTGATGCGCAGCGCGCCGGCCGCATCGCGCTTGCGCCACTGCGGGTCGCGAATGATCGTGTTCGCGGTGCTGGCTCGCCGCTCGCCGGCCGACAGCACGAGCGGGAACTCCGCGGTGGTGTACTCGCCCCGCTCCGCACCAAGCTCGCGCAGCTCGGAAAGCAACTCCGGGATCTCGAGTGCGATCCGGTGATCGGCGTGCACGACGTAGGTCCACACATCCTCGTACTCGTCGAGCGTCAGCGTGATCCCGGATCTGCCGGCCAGGATCGCCTCGAACAGCGCCTCGCCGTCGGCGTGACCCGCGCGCCGCACCGCATCGGGGTACTTCATCGCGCAGCGGTGCGCCAGACCCCAGAGCGCCGCCGCGGATTGAGCGCCGTCGGGCAGGGTCGGCCCGAGCGTCTCGTACAGCACGTACGACGCGACCCCTGACAGGCGCCGGTCGGCCATCGTCGCCTGCACGAACGCCTCGGCGTACCTCGCTCGACTCTCGAGCGCAGCCGCCCGCAGCGGCTTGAGCTGTTCCTCGGAAACCACGCCCAGCGCACGCATCAGCCGGGCGTAGATCTCCGGCTCGGGCAGCGTGCCCGGCAATGGCTCGAGCAAGGGCGCGCGCAGGTGAAAGGTGTTGCGGGGGAACTCGAGGTTGAAGAACGTCGCCTCGTACTTCTCGAACTGGCTCGCCGCGGGGAGCACGTAGTCGGCGCAGCGTGCCGTCTCGGTCAGCGCCACGTCGATCACGACCACCAGCTCAAGCGACTCGAGCGCTTCGCGAAAGCGCTTGGAGTCAGCGAGCGAGTGAGCGGGGTTGGAGCTCTCGACGAGCATCGCCCGGAAGCGGTCGGGATGGTCGGTGAGGATCTCCTCGGCGATCGAGTTGCAGGGGACCAGGCCGCCAATGATCGGCACGCCGGTCACCGGGGTGCGCGGGTAGTTCGTGTCGTGACGGGCCAGCGGGAACAGCGCCGAGTGCAGGTGCATCCCACCGGGCTTGCCGAAGCTCCCACACAGCAGCCACAGCAGCTTGTTCAGATATGAGCAGAGCACGCTGTGGGGCCCCTGCTGGATGCCGAGGTCCTCGAACGTGGCGACGCTGTCGGCCGCCGCGATCCGCCGCGCAACCGCGCGTAGAAGATCGGCCTGCACCCCGCAGCGGTCGGCGTACTCGTCGACCGGCACCGCTGCGAGCGCCTCCAGCACCGGCCCGGAGCCGTGGCAGTGCTCCCTGAGGAATTGATGATCGACAAGGTCCTCCTGAACGATCGTGCCGAGCAGCGCGGCCAGGCAGAACGCGTCCGTCCCCGGCCGCACTCGCAGGTGGAAGTCCGCCATCTGCGCCGTCTCCGTCGCCACCGGGTCGATCACGACCAGCGCGCGCTCGGGATCCCGAGCGAGCTCGCGCAGCGTGACTCGCGCTCGCGGCATGCTCTGCGACTGCCACGGGTTCTTGCCGACGAACACCGCCACCTCTGCGTGCTCGAAGTCGCCCCTCGTGTGTCCGCCGTACAGCTTCGAGTCGACGAACCACTCCCCCATCTTCTCCTGCGCCAGCGCGCTCGAGCGGTAACGGGCTCCGAGCGCGCGGATGAACGCGGAGCCGTACGCGCCGCCGAGGTGGTTGCCCTGCCCGCCACCGCCGTAGTAGAAGAGCTTCTCGCCGCCGTACTGATCCCGGACGGCGGCGAACCGCGCCGCGACCTCGGAAATCGCGGTCTCCCAGTCGATCTCCTCGAAGCTGCCGTCAGCGCGCCGGCGCAGCGGGCTCGTCAGCCGATGGCGGCCGTTCTGGTAGTGGTCGAGACGCAGCGCCTTGTTGCACGTGTAGCCCTGCGAGGCCGGGTGTGCCTTGTCCCCGCGGATCCGCGCGAATCGCCGGCCGTCCAGCTCGACCTCGATCCCGCAGTTGCACTCGCACAAGATGCATGCGGTCTGCTTCCACTCATCACTCATGACGGCGCGCTCCTTTGTATGACGGCCGTCATACCGTACTATGCTGCACGTCATAGTCAAGCCCGACTCCCCCAGACAACGGATGATCGTGAGCGCCGCCGTGCTGATGCGCGAGCGCGGCGTCGAGGCGACTTCTTTCTCCGAGGTGCTCGAGCACAGCGGCGCGCCGCGCGGATCGATCTACCACCACTTCCCCGGCGGCAAGGCGCAGCTGATCGAGGAGGCGACGCGCCATGCGGGAGACTTCACCGCTGCTGGCCTGACCAGGGCGCTCGCACAGGACGATCCGGTCGCGGCGATCCGCCGTTTCGCGGCAATGTGGCAGGAGTTGCTGCGCGACAGCGACTTCGGCGCTGGCTGCCCGGTCGTTGCCGCGTCGCTCGAGGGCGAGCGGATCCCAGGAGCCCGGGAGGCCGCCGCTGAGGCATTTGGGCGGTGGGAGCGGCAGATCGCGCAGGCGCTGGCGCCGCATGGAGTCGCACCGGCGCGAGCCAGAGCATTGGCCACGCTGATGGTCGCGTCGATCGAGGGGGCCGTCGTGTTGGCCCGGGCCGAGCGCTCGACCGCGCCACTGAAGCGAGTCGCCACGGAGCTCGAGCGGCTGTTCGTGGACGCCCTGCAGCGGCCGTAGCGTCGCGCCGGCCAAACCCGGCCGGAGCCCCCGTGAGGGTGAGATCTACAGCCCGTACGTCTTGGCGATGATGTCGCGCTGGATCTCGCTGGTGCCGCCGTAGATCGTCGTCACGAGCGCCACTCTGACCTGGCGCTCCATGTCGTACTCGACCGCGTACCCGTAGCCGCCCATCATCTGCATCGCCTCGAGCGTCATCCGCTTGGCCAGCTCGGTGGCCTTCAGCTTGGCCATCGAGGCCTCGCGCGGAAACAGCTTCTGGGGGGCGGCGTCGACGCGTGCGGCGACGTCGTAGACCAACAGTCGGGTCGCCTCGAGCTCGGTCGCGAGATCGGACACACGGTGCTTGATCGACTGAAACGAGCCGATCGGCTTTCCGAACTGCTTGCGCTCCTTGATGTACCCGAGCACGTCGTCGAACGCCCGCTGAGCCATCCCCAGCGACTGCGCCGCGATGATCAGGCGCTCGTGGTTGAGCCCGGTCATCAGCTGCATCCACGCCTGGTCCTGCTGACCGATCAGCCGGTCCGATGGCACGTAGCAATCCGTGAAGTACATGTCGTTGACCTCACGGCCGCCCATCGTCTCGATCCCGCGGATCTCGAGACCGTCAACCCCGCGCGGAACCGAGATCATGCTCAGCCCCTCGTGCTTGTTGCCAGTGCGGTTCGTGCGGCACACGAGCAGGATGTGGTCGGCCGCGTGGGCCGCGGTGATCCACGTCTTCTGCCCGTTGATCACATAGCCGCCGTTGGAAGCCTCGGCCCGGCACGACAGGTTGCCCACATCCGACCCGGCTTCCGGTTCGGACATCGCGATCGCCTCGACCCGGCCGCGGACCACTCCGCCGAGGATCTCCTGCTTCTGCTCGTCGGTCCCGAATCGCTCGACGGCGCGGGCGGTGATCATGCTCACCGGGAAGAACCCCATCGGGATCTGGCCGCGCGAGAACTCCTCGCACAGCAGGCACATGTCGACGGCGCCGCCGCCGGCGCCTCCGTACTCCTCGGGGATCGCGACGCCGAGCCAGCCGAGCGCGGCGATCCGCTCGTACAGCTCCTGGTTATGCGGCTCGTGGCCGTCATCGGTGAGGGTTTGGCGCTGCTCGCGCGTCCCGCATTCGCGCCGGGCGAAATCTCGGATCGCCTCGACGAATGCCTGCTGTTCGTCGGTCAGGGTCTGGGGGGTCATGACGGGCATCCTAACGTGTGGTACGTAAGTGATAACTTTCGTACCATGACTCCCATGACCCCCAGACTATTCGCAACAGACGAAGAGGCAGCGCGGCTGCTTCCGGGACCCGGGTCGATCACCTGGCGGCGGAGCAGCGACGCTCGGCTGTACGCGGTGATGCTCTATCCGCTGCTACTGCAGGTCGCGCATCCAACCGTCGGAGCGGGCGTGCGCGACTACTCTGACTTCGAGCGGCGTCCGTGGGACCGGCTGCTGCGCACGATCGACTACGTGAGCCTGCTCGTGTACGGGGGCCGTGACGCGATCGATGCCGGGCGCCGGCTGCGCGCGCTGCACAAGGGCTTCCGTGGCGTGCGCGAGGACGGCGAGCCCTACTACGCGCTCGAACCGGAGGCCTACGCCTGGGTGCACGCAACGCTGCTCGAGACCTACGTCGCCGGACACGCGCATTTCGGCTCGCCGCTCAGCCGCCCGGAGATCGACCGCTTCTACCGCGAATATCGCGGGCTCGGAAGGTTGATCGGCGTGCGCGAGCGCGACCTCCCCGAGACCTGGGCCGAGTTCCGTGTCTACTTCGACGGGATGGTCGACGACGAGCTCGTGCGGACCGTCTCGGTCGACCGCGTTCTGCGCTCGACCCGCGAACCTGTGAGGCCTCCGGTCCCCATCCCCGACGTTCTCTGGCGCGTGGCAAGGCTACCGGCGCGTCGCGCGCTCTACGTGGGCGGCATCGGGATGATGAAGCCGTCGCTGCGACGGCGGCTCGGGATCCACTGGACGGGACGCGACGAGCGCGAGTTCAAGCTGGCGGGCGCGGTCTCGAGGGCGCTGACGCCGGCGATGCCAGAACGGTTCAAGGTCATGGGTCCCGCGACGCTGCGCTGGCGGGCGCGGGAGATCGAGCGTGGCCCGCTCGGCGCCGAGGGGTCGCTCGTGGCCGCGGGCGAGGCCGCCTGAGATGCGGGCCGAGGCGGCGCGCATGCTCTCGCTCGCGTTCGACCCGTCGGTGCCGGTCGCCTCCGACGCGATGTCCGAGCGCATCCTCGACGCGGCGCTGACGCTCGCTGCCGCCAGCGGCCTGCGGCACCTGACGATGGACGACGTGGCGCGAAAGGCACAGGTCGGGCGAATGACGGTCTATCGCAGGTTCGGAAGCAGGTCCGCACTCGTCGATGCGCTGGCGGTTAGGGAATGCCGGCGCTGCCTGGACACGATCGCCGCCGCGCTCGACCCGGCCGCGCCCTTCGCCGACCGTGTCGCGACCCTGTTCACCGCGACGCTCAAGGTCATCCGCGAGCACCCCATGCTCGAGCGCCTCGCGCGCGTCGAGCCAGAGGCGCTCCTGTTCGAGCTGACTCGCAACGACAGTGAGGTGTTCCGGCTGGTGCGCGAGTTCCTGATCTCGCTGATCCGCCAGGCGCAGGAATCGATCCCGTCGAGCGAGGCAATCGCCGGTGATCCCGCCGTGCTGGCGGAGCTCGGCATGCGCCTCGGAGCCTCGTTCGTGCTGCTCTCGGACAGCGTGCTGCCGCTCGACGACGAGCAGGCGACATGGGCCGCGGTGCGCGCGCTCGTCGGACCGCTTACAGTCGCCATGTGCTGATCCGCCATGCCGACGCTGAGCGCGACGCCGCCGCGTGCAGCGAGATCTACAGACCGTCGGTGCTCGACTCGCCGACCTCATTCGAGGACGTCGCCCCGGACGAGCGGCAGATGGCGCACCGGATCGAGACGTACTCGCAGACGCACCCTTGGCTGATCGCCGAGGACAACGACGTGAATGTGATCGGCTTCGCGTATGCCTGCCAGCATCGCGAGCGTGCCGGGTACCGGTGGGCCGCCGATGCCAGCGCGTACGTGCACGAAGCGCACCGCAGACAAGGCGTCGGCCGCAGGCTGTACCACGCGCTCTTCGAGCTGCTGATCCGCCAGGGCCTGCAGGTGGCGTGCGCCGGGATCACACTCCCGAACGAGCCGAGCGTCGCGCTTCACGAGTCGCTCGGCTTCCAGCCGGTCGGCGTCTACCGCCGGATCGGCTGGAAGGCCGGAGCCTGGCGCGACGTCGGGTGGTGGGAGCTCGAGCTGGTCGAGGCGGAATCCGAGCCGCCCACCGAGCCCGGGCCACCGCTGCGGCTCGAGGATTAGATCCCCGCCCACCCCGCCTCCGGCGGCGTCCAGCCGGACGACTCGTGGCGGGGTGGGCGGGACCCCAAAAAGCGAGGCTGGATGCCGAGCGGGCCCAGCCACGAGGCCATCCAGCCCCGTCCGGACGGGGTCGCACGGCCCCACGGATGCCGCGTAGCGGCCCAAACTTGACGTCTGAGGAGGCGTAAGTTTACACTTACCGTTAGTGCAGACTTACCAAACCGACGCGTGGACGGCGCTCGGTGATCCGACCCGCAAGGCGATCTTCGAGCTGCTCGTCGACCGGCCCCGCCCAGTCGGCGAGCTCGCGAGCGCGGTGCCGGTCAGCCGTCCAGCGGTCTCGCAACACCTGCGGGTGTTGAAGCAGGCAGGGCTGGTGATCGACGAGCCGGTCGGCACCCGCCGCATCTACCGGGTCGCCCCCGACGGCCTTGCTGCGCTGCGCGCCGATCTGGAGCGTTTCTGGGGCCAGGCCCTGGCCGCCTACAAGGCGGTCGTCGAGCAATCAACCGAGGAGGATCGATGAGCACCCACAGCCAGGAAGCGATCACGACGGTCCGGAGCGCGATCGTCGTGCAGGCCTCGCTCGAGCGCGCGTTCAAGGTCTTCACCGAGGACTTCGATCGGATCAAGCCACGTGAGCACAACATGCTGGGCGTCGACATCGCCGAAACGGTGTTCGAGCCGCAGGTCGGCGGGCGGATCTTCGACCGTGGAGTGGACGGCACCGAATATGAATGGGCGCACGTCCTGGCCTTCGAGCCGCCGGACCGCGTGGTGTTCAGCTGGGACCTCAGCCCCCAGTTCCAGATCGAGCCAGATCCCGACCGGCGCAGCGAGGTCGAAGTCCGTTTCGTCGCCGAGGCTCCCGACCGCACCCGCGTTGAGCTCGAGCACCGCAATCTCGACCGTCACGGCGAGGGTTGGGAAGGTGCGCGGGAGGCGCTCGGCGGGGACGCCGGGTGGCCGCTATATCTCCAGCGCTTCGCGGACGTGATCGGCGGGCCGAGGAGTTAGTCCTCGTCCAGCAGGAGCGCCAGCGTCGGGCACGCATCAACCGCGCGCCGCGCCAAGCCGACCAGATCGGGCGGGACCTGCTCCTCGTCGATGATCGGGTAGCCCCAGTCGTCGAGGCGGATCAGCTCCGGGAGCAGCTCCGCGCACAGCCCGTGCGCTTCGCACATGATCGGGTTGACGCGCAGCCGCGCGCTCATCACGCCGCCTTCAGCCGGGGCACCGGGAGCCCGGCCGGCGGCGCGGTGCAGCGCCGGCCGCGGTGCTCTTCGATCTCAAATCCGAACACGCTGATCGCGCTCTGCACGAAGCGGGCGGCCCCGTCGGGATGGTGGCAGGCGCCGCGTCCACGTACCTCCGACGCCCAGCGCAGGACGCGGTCGCGCTCGCGCTGGTGTGCGATCCCGCCCGCCAGCGCGGCAAACGAGTCCGCGATCGCGCGCAGTCCGTAGACACACGGGCCGCACTGGCCGGCGGACTGAGCGGCCAGGTACTCGATCACGCGCGCGCTCTCATGCAGGCCGCAGGAGCTCTCGCCGAGCGCGATCAGCACGCCGGACCCAAGCGAGCATCCGACCGAGCGCAGGTCCTCACGCGCGAGCCGCAGCCGGAATGCAGCCGACGCCTCGACCCACGTGCCGAAGTACCCGCCGACGAGCAATGCCTGAAGCGGCTCTGTCGAGCCGCCGGCGGCAGCCAGCAGATCCGTCATCTGCGTTCCGAAGGCCAGCTCGTACACGCCGGGCGCCTCGACCGCCCCCGAGATCGTGACAAGCGCCGAGCCGGGATCGGCGGTCGTGCCGAGCTCCCGGTACCAGTGCGCGCCGTAGCGGGCGACGAGCGCGATCTGCGCGAGCGTCTCGGGGTTCTGGATCAGCGTCGGCCGGCCGCGGTACCCGCGCTCGTACGGACGCGGCGGCACAAACGTGGGCTTCGCGACGCCGCTGTTGAGATAGTGCACGACCGCGCTCTCCTCGCCGGTGATGTAGCCCTCCGGGCCGGCCGCGAGGTGGAACTGAACCCGATCGCCGTCGCGAACCGAGATTGCGCTCTCGAGCGAGCGCAGTGTCGCTGTGGCACCGTCGCCGACCTTGACGATCACATCGCGCGCGCCGACCGCCGCCGCCGCCAGCACCGCGCCGTCGAGCACCAGATGCGGAAGCCTCGTCAGCAGCAGCCGGTCCTTGGCGCTGGCCGGCTCGGTCTCGCTGCCGTTGACGACGATCGTCGTCCCGCGGCGCGCGGCAGCCACAGCGCGGAGCTTGCGCGCGGTCGGGAAGTCAGCGCCGCCTCTACCGCGCAGTCCGCTCTGCTCGACGGCCTCGATCAGGTCGGTCGCTGGGGCCTTTGGCAGCGGACCATGCACGCGGTGGTGCTCCGCGAGCGTCATCGGCGCGCCGCTGGGGTCGAGGCCGACAAGCAGTCTGGGAAGCCCGTGCGGGGCGGCCGGGAGATCGTTTCGTGCCGCGCTCATCATCCGGCGCTCGCGGACAGCGATCCGGTGACCGCGCCGGAGTTGCTGTCGATGTTGAGGTTTGCATGGAGGTTGAGCACCGATCCAGATCCGTCGGCGACGCGAGCCAAGAACTGGTTGCCCTGCAGCGAGACGATGCGCCCCTCCATCACCGCGGGCAGCCCCTTTGCGAGCAGGTCGACCTGACTGCCCGTCATCGACAGCCCGCCGCCATCGAGCGGTGCTCCCGCCAGCCGCACTCGCAGCCGGCCCTGGGCGCCGCCGCTCAGCTTCATCGCCAGGTCGACGATCGCGCCGTTCGGTTCCTGCGTCTGGGTCACGGTGCCGTCGAGCCTGGCGGAGAACGGAACCTTGAGCGTCGCGGCCGCGGTGCCAGTGCCTGCACTGTGGTGCGTGCGCACGATCCTCGACACGGGCACCGTCGCCTTGGCCAGCAGCGTCGTCGGTGTGCCCGCACGCTTTGCCCAGTGCGGCGCAAGCGGCCCCGCGAGGGCGAAGATCGCGAGTCCGAGCGGCGTCAGTACGGTCAGCGCGATCGCCCCACCGCGCAGTCCCTCGGTCGAGGACTCCGAGCGCGTGATCCGCACCCACACCGCGATCAGCACCGCGGCCAGGCAGCCCGCGGTGATCGCGAGCATCCACCACTGCTTGGTGTCGCTGCCGGTGCCGAGCCCGTGCAGCACCGCGATCGGCCAGCTTGCGTAGGCGAGCCAGTGGATCGCGCGCCAGGAGCGGTAGCCAAGGCGCCTGCGAATCAGGCTCGTGATGATCAGCGCGACGAACAGGTCGAACGCGAGCGCCCCGAAGCCCATCCACAATGGACGGTAAAGGGACACGAACGGGATCACCGCGTCGAACAGCCTGATCGGCGCGAAGCTGTCGAGCACGCTGGTGATGATGTGCAACACCAGGAACACGACCGCGAGCAGCGACAGGTCGCGGTGCAGGCTGTCGATCGCGAAGCGCGGCCACCGAGGTGCGGCGAACCGCAGTGATCCGAGGATGCCAAGCACGACCACCGCCGTGAGCAGCAGCAGCGACACGACACCGGTACCGCGGGCGAGGTACCAGTAGGCGCTCGGACCTACGGCGCCGATCGGCAGCATCATCGCGCCACCTCGGCGGGCGGCGCGTCGACGACGGCGAGATCGTCGCCTTCCGTGGGCCATCCCGCGATGTGCCGCACGACCCCGTCCACATCGACGAGCCGGCTCGGAAGGCCAAGCGACTCGAGCCAGTCGAGCGCGCGTATCCCGCGGACGATCGCGGCCGTGCTCGCGATGTTCGCATCCAGACACGATGCCGCCGCCACGCTGACCGTTCGCCAGTGGCCGTCGACCGGCCGGCCGGTTCCCGGATCCAGCAGATGATGAGCGTCGCCGGTCGCGGTGCTCCAGCGCCGAACCATCGTGCTCGAGGTCGCCAGCCCACCGGAGCGCAGGGTGATCGACTGGCCCGGCGCTTCGGGGCCGGCGGCATGATCGTCGGTGACGCGCACGCGCCACCCACCTTCTGGAGACTCACCCGCGAAGCACATGTCGCCGCCTAGCGAAACAAGTGTGCCGCACCCGGCGGCATCCACGGCGTGCGCCGCCGCGCGATCGGCGCACAGCGCCTTGGCGGTCGCGCCGAGATCGAGCGTCACTCCGCGTGGCACCCGGATCTTGCGGGCCTCGGGGTCCAGCACGATCGTTCGCCAGCCGGGGACCGAGGCGATCGAGATCTGATGAGCAGGATCCAGCTGAGCGAAGTCGCGGTCATAGCCGAGCGCGATCAATGCCGCGCCGATCGTCGGGTCGACGTCGCCGTCCGTGAGCATCGCAGCGCGCAGCGCCGCCTGCACTGCCTCGAGCAGCAGCGGGCTGACGGCGCGGGCTGAGCCCGCCGCCGCATTGAGCGCGACCAGTTCGGAGTCCTCGCGGAACCGCGAACACGCCAGGTCGAACTCCGCGATCGTCGCCTGTACAGCATCGAGCGCCGCGGGCAGGCCCGCCGGATCACTCACGACGACATGCGCCGTCGTGCCGAGCGCCGGAAACCGCGCGCTGCCGTCGGGGGCCGTCATCTGTCCGTTCCGGGTGTACTCACGAACCGCCCGACGTAGCCGGCGCGGGGGCCTGCTGCACCGGTGCCGGCGTCGTCTGCGCCGGAACGCCGGTGTTGCCCGTGTTGCCGGTGTTGCCGGACGGATCGGGAGCCTGCTGAGTCGGACCTGTCTGCGCTGGAGCCGACTGCGGTGCCGCGCCGGGGCCCTGCAACCCGAGCTGGCTGGCGCTCGCGAGCGGCGGCATCTTCGTCGAACCTTTCGAGCGCTGACGCGTCGTCGTGGCCGCGGCACTCCGCGCGGCCGTCCCACTGTGCTTGAGGGTCTTGCCGGGCGCGACGCTCGAGACGAGCGCGGCGAATCCGGCGGTCAGACCAGCCGCGCCGAGGATCACCCAACGCTTCGTACGCCCGACGCGGCCGAGCGCGGCATCGCGCTCGCGCGCAGCGAGCGACTTGCTGCGACGTGCATTCCCCATATCGTTATCCATCTTTGTCAAGTGCATCAGGCCTGGCTAAGAGCAGCATGAGAATTCACCTAGGCACCCGCAATCGGCAGCTCGAGCGTAAAGGCCGATCCGTCGACCGTGACCCGGCCCCCATAACGCTCGACGGTCGCGGCGACGATCGACAGCCCTAGCCCCGATCCTGGCCGCTCAGCGGCTTTCGGGCTGCGCCAGAAGCGCTCGAACAGATGCTCGCGGTCATCCGGACCGGGTCCGGGCCCCTGATCGCTGACCGTCAGCCTTCCGACGCCGTTATCCGCCGCAACGCTGACGGTCACCACACCGTCGGGTGGGCCGTGGATCAGCCCGTTGTCGACCAGGTTCTCGACCGCTCTCCGCAACGCCTCCTCGTCGGCCAGCACGGCGACCGGCTCGTGCGGCTCGACGCGCACCCGCTCGCGCCCGTCCACGACGGCCTCGATGACCTCGTCGACCGAAACCGGCGAGGGTTCCGGCGCGGACGTGGTCGTGCGCTCGAGCACCAGCAGGTCGTCGACCAGGCGCGCCAGCCGCGCCGCGTCGCGCTGAAGATCGTCAAGCACTTCAGCGTCGACGCCGTGCCGTGCCGCGTACTCGACGTTGCCCCGCAGTGATGTGACCGGCGTTCGGAGTTCGTGCGAGGCGTCCGCGAGAAACCGGCGCTCGGCCACCCGCGCGGCCGCCAGCGATTCGAGCATCCGATTCAGCACGCCCGTGAGCTGGCCGATCTCGTCCGCCGGATGGGCCGAGGGGCGGGCGGGATCCCATTCGATCAGACGGCGCGCCGGGTCCGCCGTCCGCTCGATCTCGCCCGCCGCGACCGCCAGCCGCCGCAGCGGCCGAAGCCCACGCCGCGTCAGTACCGCCGCCGCGAGCACCGCGAGCAGCGCGGCTCCCACGCCGCTGAGGATCAGCACGAGCGTCAGATGCCCGAGCGTGTGTCCGATGTCGGACGTGTCGGAGGCGACCAGCACCGCGCCGCCGGACGCGGGACCTCCGGCCTGCGCGATCGGCGCCGCGTAAAGCCGGAACGGGCGCCCGTCGATCGTGATGTCCTCGAACCCGGTCCGTCCGTGAACGAGGGCCGATCGGGCAACCGCGTCGCGCGGCAGCAGCCGCGCCCCGAGCGTCAGCGAGCGCGCGATGATCCGGCCCTGGGAATCGATCACCTCGACCGCGATCTGACGCCCTGACACCGGGCTCTCGAGTGCCCCGGGCTGCGTGAGTACGGCCGGCGCGGAAACCGCCAGCTCGGCCACCTGCTGCGCGCGCGTCTGCAGTGCGCCGTCGAGCGTGCGGCGCAACTCGTTGCGAACGAGGATCACCGTGGCGATCGCGAACAGCGCCACAGCCGCGACGATCGAGCCGCCGGCGGCCAGCACGAGCCTGCCTCTGAGCGTTCTTGGTCTGCGCAACTAGGCGCGGAGCGTAAACCCGGATCCACGCATCGTCCGGATCAGCGGGGGCGCGCCGAGCTTGCGCCGCAGCCGGGTGACGTAGCGATCGACGACGTTCTGCTCCGCGGCGCCGTCCCAGATCTGGTCGATCGCGGCCTCGCGGGTTACCGTTCTTCCTGGCTGGCGCAGGAGTAACTCCAGCAGCGCGGCCTCACGCCCGGTCAGCTCCAGCGCCCTTCCGCCGCGCGTCGCCGTGCGCGAGTCGACGTCGAGAACGAGGTCGGCATATGCGAGCAGCGGGCCGTTCTCGTTCAGGCGCCGCGTCAGCGCGTGTAGCCGCGCCACCAGTTCCTGCACCGCAAATGGCTTGATCAGGTAGTCGTCGGCTCCCGCCTCGAGCCCGGCGACCCGGTCGGGAACGGCATCGCGCGCGGTCAGCATCAGGATCGGCGTCGAGAGGCCCTTGCCGCGCAGCCGCCGGCACACGGCGATCCCATCGAGCACCGGCATTGCCACGTCGAGCACGATCACGTCCGGGGCGGAGCGCTCCGCGGCAACGAGCGCAGCGCCGCCGTCGGGCGCGACCGTCACGTCGAACCCCTCGGCCACGAGCGTCCGCTCGAGCATGCGGCGCAGCGGCGGATCGTCGTCCACGACTAGCACGCGTTGAGTGCTGTCAACCACCGGCGACGTCGCGGCGCAGGAACACCAGGAAGGCCGCCACGAGCGCCGGGATGCCGTAGATCGCGCACACCCACGCCGCGCGCACGATCGGCGCCCAGTCGATCGGCGTACGGAGCAGCCCCTGCCATGCGTTGAACTGCGTGCTCAGCAGGTAGGGCTGCAGTCCGCCCAGTCCAGGCAGGATGCCGATCAGCTGGAACAGCAGCGAGATCATCAGCGTCCCGACCACGGCCGCCGCGCTGTTGCGTGTCACCGTCGAGAGCAGCAGACCGATCGCCACGATCGTCGCGATCGGGATCAGGTACACGAGCAGGCTGACGTACACCAGCTCGAGCGCCTTCGGCGCGGAAACGATCGTGCCGGACAGGCTCTGCAGTGAGTTGAAGCCCGACTGGATCGAGCCGGCGATCACGGCGACGGTGCCGCTCAGGAAGATCGCGACCACCGCGTACGTGGCGGCTGCGAGCGCCTTGCCGGCGAAGATCTGCCAGCGCTCGAGCGAGCGCGTGAAGATCGTCTTGAGCGTGCCGTTGTGATCCTCGGAGGCGAAGATGTCGCCCGCGACCAGCGCCGTGATCAGCGGGAACAGCCAGACCGCGCCGAACAGCAGCAGCACGAGCGGCACGGCCAGCCCGCTGCGGGTGAGATATGAGGAGAAGGCGAAGTCACCGCCGCGGCGGTCGTGGCGAAAGTGGATCGCGAGCACGAAAAGGATCGGCACGAGCGTCGCGCCGCCGAGCCCGAGATATGTGCGCTTCTGGTGGCGGAGCTTGAAAAGCTCCCAGCGGTACACCGCTCGGACGCCCGGTCGCTTGATTCTCGCCGGCGCGGCGCCGCGAGGTGCGGCAACGGCGCTCATCCGATCGTCTCCGCCGGATGGGCGCGAGTTTCGGCAAGGGCGTTCATCCGAGCGTCTCCGCCGGATGCCGGTGCTCGAGCTCGGGCGTCCAGCCCTCGTGCTCGGCGCCCTCCGTCAGCGAGAAGAACAGGTTCTCGAGCGTCACCGTCTGCGGAGTCAGCGACCGGATCAACGCGCCGGCCTCGACCAGAGCCTGGGAGAGCTCGGCGACCGCGGACTCCTCAGCGGCGAACGTGATCTGCGCGCGCCTGCCGCGCGCTCGGCTTCCAGCCTCGCTCGAATGCGCGGGGCGCGCGTCGTCCGGCTGCTCGATCCGGACATCGCCGATCCCCGGCTGGGCACGGCACACCGCGACCGCGCGATCGTCGTCAGTCGTCTCGAGGCGATACGACGTTCCGGCGCTGCGCTTCAGCTCGGCGATCGCGCCCTCGTAGACGATCTTCCCCTTGCGGACGATCGCGACGCGGTTGCAGACCTCCTCGACCTCGGTCAGCAGGTGGCTCGAGAGCAGCACGGTCATTCCCTCGTCCGCGAGCCGGCGAATCAGCAGCCGCATGTCGCGCATGCCGCCGGGGTCAAGGCCGGTGGCGGGCTCGTCCAGCAGCAGCAGCCTCGGATCGCGCAGCAGCGCGGCGGCGATACCGAGGCGCTGGCGCATCCCGTGCGAGTAGCCGCCCACCCTGTCCCGCGCGCGATCCGACAGCTCCACCATCGCCAGTGCGTCCTCGATCCGTGCGCGCGCGTCGCCGCCGTCGAACGCGGCCAGCAGCTCGAGGTTGCGCTGCGCGCTCAGGTACGGATAGAAGGTCGGCGCCTCGACGAAACCCGCAACACCCTGCAGCGCCTCGACGCTTTGCAGCGGATCGCGCCCGAACAGCCGCACCTGTCCCTCGGTCGGGGTGATCAGCCCCAGCATCATCCGCAGCGAGGTCGTCTTGCCGGCGCCGTTCGGCCCCAGATAGCCGTAAACGTCGCCGGTGTTGACGGTCAGATCAACACCGGCGACGGCGGTCAGCTCTCCGTAGCGCTTGACGAGCCCGCGGACTTCGACAGGTGGCGCGTCGGTCATAGCCCCCGCGCAGCAGCTTCGGCGGCCGCGGCGGGAACTGAGCCGATCACGGTGTAGGTGACCCCGCCCCGCGTGAAGCGGACCACCGTCCCGAGCGCGGTGTCGAGCTCCTGTCCGGTCGCACCGTTGATCGACACCGTCGGCAGACTGAGACCCTGATGGTCCCCGCTGGCGGACTGCTTGGGCAGCGCCTTCGTCGTCTTCGCGTCCTGTTCGATCACGGCAACGCCACCGAGGTTCTGGCCGTAGGTGACGAGCGCCGCGGGATGGCCTGCCCAGTCGAGCAGCGTGACGGACTGCCGCGGAAGGCCGACGAGCTTGCTCGGTGCGGCGAGCGCGAACGGCAGCTGGCGCGCGACGGCCGCGGCACCGGTGACCTCGGCATGCTTGGTGTGACGCTTAGCGCCCATCCGTTCCGCGGCGCCGGCGTGCCCGTTTGACGTGGAGACCTTCACGACCTTCGCTCCGCTCGGCGGCTGGATCTTGAACGTGGACGCATCGACTGGGCCGTAGGAGATGTCGGTCGCCTTCAACTCCAGCACCGGCGTGCTGTCCCCGCGGGCGTAGACCCCGACTCGCAGCGGGACGCCCTTGATCGCGTCCCACGCGAGCTGCGCGGACCCGAGCAGCCCACCGCTGTGCTTGGGCGAGACCCGGACGGTGTACGTCGGCTGTCCGCCGACGTCGGTGGGCATCGCGCCGGAGAGGTCGATGTGCTGCACCGTGCGGTTCAGGTCGCTCTGGATCTGCGCGACCGTCGGGACCGACTCGTGCTTGGACGGTGAGTGCTTGGTCGCGTTCGCCGGCAACGTGCCCTTGTACACGGTGTTCGCCTGCGGGTCGTACACCCAGAACGAGCGGTTGTTGACCACGACCTGGCCATCGCCGTTGCTGCCCTGCAGCTCGAGCCGAAGGCCGTGGCCCGGCGACAGCCACAAGCGGCCGGTCGCGCCGGTCAGGATCGGGTCGGAGCCCTGCAGGTCCGACGAGGAGATCAGATGGTTGGTGAAGCTGATCCGCGCGGTGATGCCGGCGACCTTCGGGGCGCCGAGCGCGTCGTGAATCGCCTGCGCGAGCGGTTTGGGCTTCGGCACCGGGCCGTTGCCGGTGGCCGCGACTGCGATCGCGGCACCAACCGCGATTGCACTCAGGAAGCCGGCGATCATCGCCAGCAGTCGCTTGGTTGAGACAGTGCGCAGGAATTTCATAACGACTCCGCCTTTCGGTGTTGCCACTCGAAGATAGGCGAGAAGCTTGAAATTACTTTGACAGATGGGGGTGTTCGCCCGGCCGCACTCGCGGGGCTCCGTAGTGTGGCGCATGGCCAGGGGTGGGCGGGATCCCAATTTGCTAGATTACGGTGGGTCCAGGGCGAAGTGGGAGGAATCACGCATGCGGAAGGTGCTGGTCGTCGTCATCGCTGTGATGGCGCTCGGAGCAACGAGCGCGCAGGCCGCGCAGGTGCAGATGTGCAACGTCGCGATCCCGATGAGCGACGGCGTCACGCTGCGCGCGAACATCGACCTCCCCGCGCCCGGCGCCCGGGTGCCCACGATCCTCACGGTCACCGGCTACAACAAGGACGTCGCCAACCCGACGGGCACCAACTGCGCGCCGGGTCAGGGAATCAGCGGCTCGGATCCCAACATGGTGAGCGCCGGCTACGCCGTGATGACGGTCGACGACCGCTACGCCGTGATGACGGTCGACGACCGCGGGACCGGAGCCAGCGGCGGCGTCTGGGACTCTTGGGGTGCGCGCACCCAGCAGGACTACAAGGAGGTGCTCGACTGGATCCAGCGCCAGCCGTGGTCCGACAGCAAGGTCGGGATGTACGGCGGCTCGTACATGGGCATCACCTCGCTGCTCGTCGCCGAGGCCGACGCGGCCCGCGTGGCCGCCGCCAGGCGCCGGGCAGTCGACGCGGTGTGGGCCGATGTCCCGATGGCAGACGCCTACCGCGATGTCACGTTCCACGGCGGCGCGGTCGACTCGGGCTTCATCCCGCTGTGGCTCGGACTGACGACGGCGCTCAGCGACATCCCGCCCTCGACAACGCTGACGGATCCCGCGGGGTCCGCTGTCGATCTACGCCCAGCACCTGGCGAACGGCTTCAGCTTCGCCGGCCAGAAGATCCTCGACACGACGACCGGCGGCGACTCGGCCTACGACGGGCCGTTCTACCAGCTGCGCTCGCCCGTCGAGCGGATCGCGTCGCTGAAGATCCCGGTCGCGTGGACCGGCGGCTGGTGGGACATCTTCCAGCGCGGCGAGCCCCTGCTGTATGAGCGGATGACGGGCTCGCCGGACAAGGTGTGGTTCCAGACGCCCAACTACCACGGCGCCCCGAACCCGACCGCCTGGGCGCAGATGGGAATCGGAACCGAGGAGCAGGTCGCGATCCGCTGGTTCGACCACTGGCTGCTCGGAGCCGGCAACGGCGTCCAGAAGCTCCCGCACGTCAACCTGTACACGATGGGAGCCAACCGCTGGGAGCGCCCGGCAGGCTGGCCGCTGCCTGCGACGAACTACACGCGCTTCTATCTCGACCCCGCCAAGAGCGGTTCCGCGAACAGCCTCAACGACGGCAGCCTCGCGTCGCGTACGGCTGCGACGCCGGCCGCCGACGCCGCGCCGCTCATGCCCGTCTCCAGCCCCTGCTCGCGGATGAGCGCGCAATGGACCGCCGGCGCCGCGAGCAACCCGCTGTGCGACACCGACAACCGCACTTACGAGGCCGATTCGCTGACCTAACGCGATCGATCAGCAGCTCACGGCCCTTCAGACTGAGCCTGGCGTTAGCGTGCATCTTCATCCGGTGTCCTCCTTGGGACTGACTGGCTTGAGCACCTGTCAGCCTCCAAGGAGCACCGGATGGCTACCTCACCGGCGGAACAACGTGGTCAGGAACTACACCTAGCCGGCGGCTGGCTGACGGGTTAGCCGACGGCTGGCTGACGGCTTGGCCGTCGGCTTGCGCCAGCTTCCCGGCCTTCGGCCGGGTGCCAAAGGGACGCGGACTGCCTCGCATTTGGCTGACGAAGGGGGGAGGGAACAACCACATTGCGCAAAAACGAATGCGCGCCCTGGCGTTCTTGAGCGATGTGGTTGCTATGGCCACGGCCACCGCTTTGCGCAAAAGCGTCGGAGGTGCCGGGCGCTTTTGAGCGTTGTGGTTGCTGGCGGGCCGCGAACGCGGCCGAATCGACCCCCCTCCTCACCCAAATGCTGGGCGGGACGCCATTCAAGGCTGTGGGCGTGGAGCGCCCACAAGCCGAGTTACGACAGCCACGTTGCCGCGGCGCCAGCTACGACACCCGCGTTGCCCGGGGCGCGAGCTACGACACCCGCGTTGCCCGGGGCGCGAGTGCCCTACCGAATCACGGGCAGCAGCACGTTCGACGGATACGCCGGCCCGCTCAAGACCCGCACGGTGCCGCCAACTTCACCTGCCAGATCCGGGACCGGCGTCATCGTCGCCGGCGTGTCCGCCGTGCCGATCGTCAGCCGGATCCGGTCGCCGGCCTTGAACACGTTCGAGGTGGGATAGATCTCGATCTGATACTGCTGTGGATCGTTCGGCCGCACCGGCTGCTGGCTCGACCGGGTGAACGGGTGGAAGGGGCGGATCATGATCCCGCCGGGCCCGAAGGTGCTCTTGGAGCGGTCGACCGCGCGCTGGCTGGCGAGCAGGAAGCCGGCTGTCAGCTGATTTGACGCGCCCGAGGGCGACACGTCTGAGAGGACGGCGACGAGGGTCGCGTCGCGGGCGCCCTGCAGTTCTGCCCAGACGTTCGCGCTGATCAGCCCGGTGATCTCGGTGTCAGACCGAAGCGGCGGCGTCGTGTAGGAGAATGTGGGGTGGTCGCTGGTCGCGGCCGCCGCGGCGGCCGGGATCAGCGACCGTACCGCGCGCAAGTGGATCGCCCGCCACCACACCGAGGGACCGGGCGGGCTGCTGGATCGCTCCTCAGCACCCGCGGTCGTCGCGAACCGCACGGACGAGCGCAGGGTCGAGGTGATCGCCGCGCTCAGGCGGTTGCGGATGACCGGTGCGGAGATCGCCGAGTGCCTCGAGATGGCCCTCTCGACCGTGTCGGGGATCCTGACGCGGATTGGGATGGGGAAGCTCGGCCGACTCGGTCTCGAGCCCGCGCAGCGCTACGAGCGAGCTCGCCCCGGCGAGCTGATCCACATCGACGTCAAGAAGCTCGGACGGATCCAGGGCGGCGCTGGCAAGCGAGTCACGGGCACGACCCGCAACCCGAGCCCTCGCCGGCGTGACCGCGACGGCGTCGACCGCTGCGTGATCGGCTGGGAGTACGTCCACGTCGCGATCGACGACGCCACCCGCCTGGCCTACGTTGAGGTCCTCGCCGACGAGAAGGCGATCACGGCGATCGGATTCCTTCGCCGCGCGGTCAAGCACTACGCCAGCTACGGCATCACCGTCGAGCGGCTGATCACCGACAACGGATCTGCCTACCGCTCGACCGTACACGCGATCGCCTGCCGCACGCTCGGGATCCGCCACCTGCGCACCCGCCCCTACCGACCCCAGACCAACGGCAAAGCCGAACGGTTCATCCGCACCATGTTCGGCGGCTGGGCATACGCCGCGATCTATCGCTCAAGCCACGAACGCAACGCCGCCCTCGCCGGATGGCTCGACTTCTACAATCGCCGCCGACCACACGGCGCCCTCAGCCACAAACCACCGTTAGCCCGCCTCGACGAACTGAACAACCTCCTCGGGTCCTACAGCTAGGCCTCCGCCGTCGCCTCCCGAAGCTCCCGCTTCAGAACCTTGCCCGTCGGATTGCGGGGGAGTTCGTCGATGAACCGGATCTCGCGCGGCACCTTGTAGCGCGCGAGGTTCTGCTTGACGAACTCCTTGAGCTCGTCCTCGTCGACCGAAGCGCCGGGCTTGCGAACCACGAACGCCGCCAGCCGCTTCCCGAACTCCTCGTCGTCGACACCGATCACCGCGGCCTCCTCGACCGCCTCGTGCGTGATCAGCAGCTCCTCGACCTCGCTCGGGAACAGGTTCTCGCCGCCGGAGACGATCATGTCGTCGTCTCGCCCGTCGATCCACAGCCGGCCGGCGGCGTCGAAGTGTCCGACGTCGCCCGTGCTCATCAGATCGCCGATCACCTCCTTGCTGCCGCCACCGGTGTAGCCGTCGAACTGGAAGCCGTTGCCGACGAAGATCCGCCCAATGCGATCAGGCCCCTCGACCACGCGGCCGTTGGGGTCAAACAGCCGCACGACCGCACCGAACGGGACGCGGCCGGCGCACCCCGGCGCCTCGCGCAGGTCGGCGGGCGTCGCGAACGTCGCGTACGCGACCTCGGTCGAGCCGTAGAAGTTGTAGAGCTTCTCGCCGATCGTCCGCCGCGCGCGGCGAACCAGCTCCGCCTCGAGCTGCGCGCCCGAGCAGAAGACGATCCGCAATGAGCTCGTGTCATAGCGGCCGGGCCACTGCTCGAGCACGCTGACGATCCGCTGCAACATCACAGGGACGACCACGAGCGCGGTCGGGCGGTGCGCCGTGATCGCCTCGAGCACGCGTTCTGGGTTGAAGCGCCGCTGGACGATCGTGGTGCAACCGAGCGACACCGACAGCACCATCTGCGTGAAGCCGAGACCGTGGAACATCGGTGCCGCGTCATAAGTCGACTCGCGCGAGCGGTATGGGACCTTGGACAACAGCGCGCCGATCGGCGCAAGCGACCGTCCCTGGTGGCGAGGCGCTCCCTTAGGCGTTCCGGTCGTGCCGCTCGTCAGCAGCACAACCTGTGCCGGCTGACTGGGTGGCTGGGGGGTCCGTCCGGCGAATTGCGCCAGCACCGCTTCCAGCGTCCCCTCGCCGGTCGGGTTGCCGTCGGCCCACGCGAGCAGCCGCCCGTGGCGCGGCGCGATCGGCTGCACGAGCTCCTCGTACTCCTCGTCGTGGATCAGCAGCGAGACTCGCTCGCGCTCGCACACGTCTCGCAGCTGGGGTCCGGCGAAGTCGGTGTTCAGGTAGAGCACGCGCGCGCCGGCCTTCGCCGTCCCGAACGTGGCATCGACGAACCCGCGGTGGTTGCGGCACAGGATCCCGACGCCGTCTCCGTCGCGGATCCCGTACTCGCGCAGCCCAGCCGCGAGCGCGTCCGATCGAGCGTCGAGCTGCGCGAACGTCAGCGACCCGAGCTCGTCGACCAGGCCGACCCGGTCGCCGTGGCGGATCGCTGCGATCGCGATCGCGCCGCCGAGCTGGCCGAGCCTGTCCATCGCCCGGAAGATCTCGAGCGCGCGGCGGGGAGGATCGGCGCCGATCATGCCCGCGCGCCAGGCATATACGGCCGCGCGTGACTCGATCGCCCCGCGCCGCAGAAGCATTTGAACGTCTGGCATCGCGCAACTGTATCCAGGGGTGGCGTGCGGCTGAGCAGCCACGTGCCGCCTCTCGCGTTCGCCCGCGAGCTGCGGTGTGCCACCATCGATCGGGCAATGAGCGCGCACGCTCCATCGCTCCCGCCCGGACCCCGCCTCCCGCGCGTCCTCCAGACCGCCGGATTCATGTTCGCCGGCCCGCGATTCCTCGACGCCTGCCGCCGTCGCTACGGCGACGCGGTCACGTTCAGCACGCTGTTCGACTCGAAGTTCGTGATCGTGTTCGAGCCGAGCATCGTCAAGGAGGTGTTCCAGGGCTCCAACGATCAGCTGCACGCCGGCGAGGCGAACGCGCTGCTCGGGCCGGTGCTTGGCAGCCGCTCGGTGCTGCTGCTCGATGGCGCCGAGCACCTGCGCCATCGCCGGCTGATGCTACCGCCCTTCCACGGCCGTCGGATGCAGAGCTACGCCGAGGTGATGCAGGACTCGGCCGACCAGGAAATCGACTCCTGGCCGGTCGGCACACCGTTCGCGCTGCTTGCGAGCATGCAGGCGCTGACCCTGCGCGTGATCCTCCGCGCGGTTTTTGGCTACCGGCCAGGTGCTGCAGAGGACGAGCTGCAACGGCGACTGCGCGCGATGGTCGAGCCGATCGCGCGGCCGCGCGGGCTGCTGCTGATGTTCACGATGGGCCGGTTCGGGGGCGAGCGCGGGGCCATGGCGCGGTTCGAAGAGAACCGTCGCGCGGTCGACGAGATCCTGTTCGAGGAGATCGCGCGCCGACGACAGGAGCCCGACCTCGATCAGCGCGACGATGTGTTCTCGGCGCTGGTGCTCGCCCAGGACGAGCACGGCGAGCACCTGACGGACGCCGAGATCCGCGACGAGCTTGTCACGCTGCTGCTCGCGGGTCACGAGACGACCGCGACCGGACTGGCCTGGACCTTCGATCTGCTCCTGCACTCGCCGGCGACTCACAAGCGCGCGCTCGAGGGCGATGACGCGTACCTCGACGCGGTGGTCAAGGAATCGCTGCGGATCCGTCCGGTGATCCCGGGTGTCGGCCGAGTCGTTCGCGGCGAGCCGTTCCGGATCAACGGCTACGAGATCCCAGACGGCGTCGAGATCAATCCGTCGATCCGCATGATCCACCAGCGCAATGACCTGTATCCCGACGCGAACGCGTTCCGGCCCGAGCGGTTCCTTAACGAGAACCCGCCGGACACCTACACCTGGATCCCGTTTGGCGGCGGGACCCGCCGCTGCCTGGGCGCGAGCTTCGCGCAGATGGAGATGCGAGTCGTGCTGCGGCGCGTTCTGCAGCGCACTGCGCTGCGAGCCGCCAGCCCCGAGCTCGAGAAGGTTCAGTTCCGCGGGATCACGCTCGCGCCCCGCGAGGGCGTCCGGGTCGTGCAGGATCGCGCCCC
Source organism: uncultured Solirubrobacterales bacterium (assembly GCA_963796525.1). Lineage (GTDB taxonomy): Bacteria > Actinomycetota > Thermoleophilia > Solirubrobacterales > Solirubrobacteraceae > Palsa-465. Next base: position 61,162 of record CAWCMD010000017.1, on the reverse strand, counting down.
GGGCGCGACCGAACAGGTGTAGCGCACACCACCCCTTGGGTCCCTGGGAGCGGGAGCGTGCGAGCGCGAGAGTACCTCGCACAACGCCACCAGCCCTCAAGGAGAAACGTAAATGCGCCTGCTTCGAACCCTCACCGCCGCGTCCGCCGCTTTCGCGCTCCTCGCCGCCCCCGCCGCGATGGCCAAGACCCGGACCGTCGGAAGCACCGGCAGCGACCCGAACATGAACATCTGCTTCTCGATGCAGAGCTGTACGTACGTGAACTACTCGGGCAACAAGCCGGTCGACGTCGTCCGGCACGCCGGCGCGATCGTCGACTGGTCGGTTGGCGCCGACAGCATCGGCGGCCAGGTTCAGCTGCGGATCCTGCGCCCGGTCGGGCACGGCAACTTCAAGGCTGTCGCCTCGAGCCCGCTCGAGACCGTCAACATGTCCGGCGTCAACAAGTTCCGGGTGCACATCAACGTCAAGCGCGGAGACGTGCTGGCCCTGACCAACGACTCGAGCGGCCTGTACATGAGCACCGCGGCCGCGGGACAGTCGGTCCACTACTTCGACGCTGACGCCCCGCTCGCGGACGGCGCCACCGGCCAGCCGAACCGGGTCGCATCCGGCCTGCAGGTGCAGCTGAGCGCCGACGTCAGGTCCTGACGGGTAGTTCCACCGTCTCAGGCAGGGAGCTACGCGCCCGCGGCCGCCTATGGCCGTGGGCGCAGCCGCTCGTGCGGATAGTCGGATGCGCGCGACTGGAAGGACAGGATCTTGGGGTTCTGCACGACTCCGTCGCGGATCTCGATCGCTCGATGGATCGTTAGCTCCGCGTCCCACGCGTCGGCGCCGGCCATCACGGTGCCGAGGAACGGGATCAATGCTTCGCTGATCTCCCATGTTGCCGAGTTCCACAGGTACGACGGGCTGTGATCGACGGCGTAGTACCGGAGGCCATCTCCGACGGTCAGCATCGGCGCGGCGAACGAGGTTGGCCGCGCCCATTCGAAGCCCATCCCCTCGTCACAGGAGACATCGATGATCAGCCTGCCGGGCGCGAACCGCGGCAGCTCGTCGCTCATCACGAACATCAGCGGGTCGTCGGTGTCCTGCAGGATGCAGTTGACGACGATGTCGTGGTCGGCGAGGAGCTCGGCAACCGGACGGGTCCCGAAGCTGTCGAGCACCACGGCGCGGTGCGGGTGCTGCGCATCGCGCTCGTAGTGGATCAGCCGGGCGGGGGCGATCGGTGCCGCGACCGCAGCAACGTTGCGGTGGGTGAGCACGCCGACGTCCTGGATCCCCACCGCGAACAGGGCGGTGACAGCGCCGCGAGCGGTCGCGCCGAAGCTGATCACGGCGGCGCGCAGCCGCCGTCCATATGCGCCAGTCGTGCCGATCAGCTGTAGCGCGTGGAGCGCCGAGCAATAGCCGGCCATCTCGTTGTTCTTGTGGAACACGTGCAGGCTGAAATCGCCCTCGTGCGTGTAGTGATTCATCGCCTCCCATGCGATCAGCGTCAGCCGCCGGTCGATCGCGACCTGCGTGAGCTCCTCATCTTGCACGCAATGCGGCCATCCCCAGAGAACCGTCCCCGGCGGCAGTTCACGCAGGTCATCGGCCACCGGTTTGGGAATCAGCACGATGTCGCATTCGCTCAGCAGCTGATCGCGCGACCGAAACCCCGCGACGTGTTGCGCGAGGCGGTCATCCGCGACGCCGAACTGGCGGGCGTATCCGTGCTCGAAGAACATCCTCCGGCGCAGCCCGCCGTCGAGCCGATCGACGTGCTCGGGGTGGATCGGCAGCCGCAGCTCGTCCGGCTTGCGCGAGGTCCCGACGACACCGAGGCTGAGTTCGCGCATGCGTGGCTAACCGCGCGCGTCCAGCGGCTTCGTGCCGCACTTGAAGAAGTACGGCAGGCGGTCAAGGGCCGCGCTGACGGTAGCGTTGCTCGGTCCGCGTCTGACCAGGCCCGTCTGCGGATCGCGCCAGCATCCGGCGGGGAAGTAGACCGTGCGGCTCGTGGCGCCCTGGGCCACGACCGGGGCGACGAGCACGTCGTCGCCGAGCGTCCACTCCTGCTGTTGCGGGGCTGCGCGCCGGTCGCCGGGGAACTCGAGCCACAGTGGGCGCGCCGGCGGGATTCCGCTCTCGTCTGCCTGTTTCCACAGGCTCATGATTAACGGAGCGGCGCGCTCGTGCAGCCGCGAGAGCGCCTTGTAGATGTTGACCGTCTCGCGGTCGTAGGACCAGGGGGTGTGCGTGCCGGCACGCCCGGATCCGTGCAGGCGGAACATCGGGCTGAGCGCGGCCCACTCCGCCCACCTGAGGAACAGCTGTTTGGTGGTCGGCGGAGTCGTGACGTCGTAGTAGCCGCCGATATCGGTGCTGAAGCCGAACGCCCCACCGATCCCGCGGCTCAGCATGTCGGGAGCCAGCGATGCCAGACCCGACGCCTGACTCCAGTCGGTCGCCTCGTCGCCCGGCAGATTCCCGCCGGTGTACGCAGCCGAACCGGGCGTTCCGGAGTAGCCGCCGGCATAGTAGAACCACAGCTGCCGGCGCGGATGCGCGTGCTCGTAGGCGGCGACCGCCGCTCGGGTGGCCTTCATGTAGGCGATCATGTTGCCGTTGTGCATCGTGCGGCCGGTCTGTCCGTCGTGGAAGTGCCAGTCGTAGAGCACCTCCTCGCCGAAATCGGCGAGGAACCCGTCGAAGCCGAGATCGAGCATCTTCGCGATCTCACGCTTCCAGAACGCGATCGCGGCGGGATTCGTGAAGTCCAGCTCGGCGATGTGCTGCCCCAGCGTGCCGGTGGTAGTTGCGGTCTGGCCGTCGGCCAGGTGGATTGTCAAACCCTCGCGGTCGGGCGCGGAACCGGGGGTGATGAACGGCCGTATGTACGCCATCGGATGGATGTGCCGCGCCTCTAGCTCGGCGATGATCTTTGTCTGTGTGGCGAAGCTGAGGACCGGCGGGTTGTAGAGCACGATGCCGTCGTTGTCGGGATTGGACAGCCGCCAGCCCTCGATGCGGTACGCGCTCAACGGCAGGTGGTAGCGGTCGATGTTCGCGATGTCCTGGTTGAGGTTCGACTCGTAGTCGGCCTGCGTCTCGCCGACGTTCTTGACCAGCCGGTCGAGAATCGGACCGACCGCCCACGCCGGCGGGGCGGGCTGGCGGCCGCCGAGCGCGCTCAGCGCCGCGATCGCCCGCTTCGGTGCGCCCGGAGCGACCACATAGCTGAGCGACGGCGCCGACGCGGCGACGCTCCATGCATCGGGCCGATCGGAGTCCAGCCGGAAGCGCGCGAGTTGCGATTGCGCAAGCAGGAATCCGTAGCCGCGCGAGGAGATGAACTGCGCCTGCGGATAGAAGGTGGCGGTCGGCCCGTTGGGGAACAGAATCGCCGCGGCCGGGTTCCCGGCGGACGGGATCCCAGGCAAGTTCTCTTTGTTCACGAAGCTCGAGAGCGCCTGCCCGTGCTGATCGATCGCGTTGTGCCGGCCGCCGAACCCGTAGAACCCTTCGCTTCCGGAGGACGCGAACGAGTCGCTCATCATCGCCACGCCACTGGCGGGCTGTGGCGTGGCGCTGACGCCGAACAGGCCGCTTCCCGCGGGCCTGATCACGATGCGCAGCGTCCGGCCAGATGGGTCGTTGGTCGCGATCGTGAGGCTCACGCCGGCACCGAGCCTGCGCGCCGCGATCACCTTGCGCGCCGCATACTGGATGCCCGAGCGCAGCCCGCTCATCAGGTTGCCTCCCCATACCGATCCGGGGTACTGGGTTATCGCCTCGGTCCCGACGAGGAACGAGAGCGGCGCGTACAGCTGTCCACTCTTGGGCGCATCCGTTCCGGGCGCGACCGGGTCGACAGTCGGCGCCAGCGCGGCGGGCCCGGGCAGGCGGTTGGGAACCTCGGAGAGCACCGACGCGCCGGACTCCCCGACGATCCGCAACACGAACGGATCGCGGGCGACGATCACTTCCCCGACCCGGCTTGAGACGACGACTTGGTTGCCGGTGATCGATACCGCCGCGCTGGCGCGAACGCCCGGCGCCAGCAGCACCGCGACAACCGACAGGGCCCCGACTACGCATCTGCGCATCGGCCGATCCTACTCGGCTATCAGAGCACTGAGGGGCGACCGGGTGCCGCGGCTCCGTCCGCGTCACCCGGTCATGCCAGGGGAGCGGGGGCGACGTCCCCTGGCGGGCTTAGATGCCCCGTGATGCGGCTGCTGGTGGAGCGAAGCGCGGGCTGGTCCCCTCCGCTCCCCACCTCATGCCACCACCGGGCGACGCAACCGCTCGGCCGCGATCACGGCATCCGCTCTGGAGTGAACGCCCAGCTTGCGCAGGATGCTCTTGCTGTGGCTGTACACGGTGTCCTCAGAGAGAAACAGGGCGTCCGCGATCTCTTTCGTCGAGGCTCCCGCGCACATCTGGTCGAGGACCTCCCATTCACGGCTCGTAAGAATGCTCTTCACCGGCCTAAGGCCGAGTCCGTTCTCCGAGGTGTGTCGCACGATGTCGATCAGGGCCATAGTCAGGTGCCGGGAGACGGCGGCCTCACCGCGGGCAACCGCGCGGAGTGCACGCTTGATCGACTCGACGCTTGCGTCCTTGCACAGAAACCCCGCCGCACCCGCGCGGAGCGCCGCCAGTTCCACGTCGCGATTCTGGTTGACGCTGAACATCACGACGCGCACCTCCGGCGCTCGTTCCGTGATCCGCCGACAGGCCTCGATCCCACCGACGCACGGAAGCCCGACCTCTGTCAGAACCACCTCGGGCCTGTAATGAGTAGCAAGCTCGACCAGCTCGGTTCCGTCCCTGGCCTCGGCGGCGACCACGAAGCCATCCCTTTTCTGCAATGAATCGCGGATCACACGCCGGGCGAGCGGGTCCGGATCGGAAACGATCACCCGCACGCGATCCAGTTCGACCTCAGAACGTATATCGCGAGCGTTCAGAGGGGCCGTGAGTAGATTGCCCGCTTTGATCACGTTTGACCTCCTGGAGTCAACGACGGTCGTGCTCGGAGACCCTGCCGCTGCTCGGGATGTGTCCGGTCCGGCTGCCCGGCCGGCGCCGGAGAAGGCCTTGTGGCGAGCCCCGTGGTATTGGTCTGCCGTACGCAAGTGAATCTGTTGTGGCTGTGGTCCCGTGGGTGTTGTTAGTAGATAACGCAAGCGGGTGAAAAAGATGCGCTCCTGGGCGATGACGCCGCGAACCCTTTGCGTCATTGCCGCGCCGCAGGTGGCTGGAACCCATCTGCGTTGGGCAGAAACACACCGTTAGGGCCGGGAGCACATGCCGTGCTGGATGGGCGGTGCGCAGGTACGGTTGCGGTCTCTGGGTCCTCGCTCGAAAGGCTGACCTACGATCCGCAACCAACGGCCGCGAAGGTGAAGAGCAGCAACCATCCGGCGTCGCAGCGCGCGGTGGACGTGCTCGGCGGGGTCTGTCTGCTGTTGTTCGCCTCGATCCCGCTGCTCCTGATCGCCGTTCTCATCAAGCTGAGCGACCCGTCGGCTCCTGTGCTCTTTCGCCAGCGCCGATGCGGCGAAGGTGGTCGTGCGTTCGAGCTGTTCAAGTTCCGCACGATGGTCAAGAACGCGGACGAACTGAAGGAGGCTTTGCGCGATCAGAGCGAGGTGCCCTGGCCAGACTTTCGCCTCAGCAACGACCCGCGCGTCACGCCACTCGGGCGCTTCCTGCGAAGGACCAGCCTCGATGAGTTTCCCCAGATACTCAACGTCCTACGCGGCGAGATGGCACTGGTCGGCCCTCGTCCGACCAGCTTTCATGTTGAGACCTACCAGCTCTGGCAGACAGAGCGGCTCGAGCGCAGGCCGGGCCTGACCGGGCCCTGGCAGGTGTGGGGCCGCTCGACCCTCGACTTCGACGACCGCTGCCGGCTCGAGATCTCGTTCTTTCGCTCGGCCGGCTTGGCTCAACACATTCGAGTGCTTCTCGCCACCGTGCGCGCCCTCGTCCAGCGAACGGGCGTCGCCTAGCCCGTGCGCCCGCGAGCGCGGCGTATCACTGCGAGTCGGTTCCGAGCAGCCGCCGGGCCATCCTCGAGCGCGCGACGAACTGCATTGCGCTGACGGACGTGCGGCCGAGTGGAGAGCTCGCGGCGGCGATGGTGCAAATGCTCTCCGCCCGCGACAGATACCGGTGCTTGTAGGGCTCATCTCCTCGCAGCAGGCGGTACTCGAGCATCCCATCGACAAACGCCTCGCGGATCGAATGCTCGAGCACGGCGGCTCCCACGCCGGCACGATCCCAGCGGGGGTCCCTTCCCGACTGGTAGTAGGACTCGACGCCGGCGAACCGGAACCCGTACCAGGCTGCGACCGGTACGCCGTCGGCTTCGGCGAACCACAGCCGCAGCCATCCACGCTCCAGCGCCTCGGCGGCGAACTCGCGGTGGAATGCTTGCCGGCCGGAGCGCTCGAAAGCTGAATCCGTGCCCCAGCGGGCTCGGTGCAGGGCGAGGAACGCGTCGAAGTCCGCCCGCAACCGCTTGGGATTGTCTGCGAGCCGGAAGTGGATGCGAGGCCCGCGCTGAAGCTTGCGAGCGCGCCGCCGGACTTGCTGGCGGAAGTTGGAGCTGCGAGCTCGCAGATAGCTATCCCAGTCGCCTTCTCGAGCCAAATCGATCACAGGCGCGAACTCCGTGGTCATCACCTTGCCGTGAAGGTCCGCGCCCAGTCGCGGTCGGCTGGCATCCGCTCGGCCAGGAGGATGCCGCCCCGTGACAGCATCGTGCGCAACGCACGGACGGCCGTTGGGATCTCTCGTGATCCGCACACAGGCCCGAGCTGGTCGCCGACCCCGTGTCCGAGGAACCGCAACACGCGGATCCCGCGCCGCCGCTCGATGGTGATCGGCAGCAGCGCCACGGTCTTGTGTGCTTGACGGAGCGATGGGTCGTACCCGATAGCTGGCTTCAGACTGCTTTGTCTCGTGCATGTTGCTTCCTCCGGAAGCGCGCCCGCGCGCTCCGTCCACGGACCCCCTGCAGTCCTGCTGACTTGTTCAACCCGTCGCTCCGTCCCGCACGACAGCGACACCGGGTGTATTTGTCAGCGCTAGCCGGGGCGCTCCAGCCGGCTGCCGTGGGCACAGCTCTTCATCGACCATGTGAGCGCCAGCACTGCAGCACAGAGGTAGACCAACTCGGTGAAGATGATCGTCGGGCCCGGCTCGCCAGCCGCACCCGAGACGCCTGATGGAGCCGACGTGCCACTCTGCGGGGTGGGGGAACCATGGGGGGACACCAACGAACCCGAATGCCCCGATCCGTGGAGTGCGCGCCGGGGCGCAGCGGTCCGCCTCAAGCGTGTTACCGCGGCCGCGCTGACGCCCTCGTCCCGCGCGGTGACCCGCCCGGCAAGCCCTGCGCCGGTGAGCTCGCGTGGCGAGCGTGTCTGCATCCCGGACGATGAGACGACAAACCTGACGGCCGCGTGCTGAGAATCCTTCGGCGGTGATGGCAATAACCGCTTACGGCGAGGCATCGTTTGCCGCAACTTGGCACCAACAGGAAGGTACGAGTCGGCGGGGCCGGAGATCCCGCTCGGCGCCGAAGTGCTGCTGGGGGGGCTGCGCCACCCGAGCCGCTCGTGGCAGCCGGAGTGCTCGCGTCCGGGTGAGTGCTGCCACCGCCGGCGCGCGGAGTACCACCGCCAGTGGCACTCGGGGAGCCGGGGCCGTCGCCAGCGCTGCCGCTCAGTCCGGGCGGGCCGGCGTCACGCATTCCGGGCGGGCCGGCGCCATCCAGCCCGGGCGGGCCGGCGCCATCCAGCCCAGGCGGGCCGGCGCCACGCAACCCGGGCCGGCCGGCGCCGGCTCCGGGGGGCACCGCCGGCGCCCTCGCCACCACTCGCGCCGGCCCCGGGATCCGCGCCACGGCCGTGCCCCCCCGGGGCGCTCGCGGGCCCGTACGACTGCGGCGAGTCGTTCCCGGCAGGCGCGGTCGCGACAGCCGCAGATTGGTCTGAGGGCCTGGCCAAAAGGAGGGAGACCGGAGGCGCAGCACCGCGGGCCGAATCCGTTTGTCCGGTTCGGCGTGATGCGGGTGCACCCACCGCCGGGGAGCTCAGACCGGCGCATCCGATCAGCATCACCGCAGCGACCGCAGGCAGGTAAGGGAGTCGCTGATGGCCTCTCGCGCCCCTGCTTGGATGGCGTCCTGTACCCACAGTTCTCTCCCGGTACCGCGTGCTTCCTGTCCAAACCTCATTCCCATAATACTTCCGACCAAAACCTGCACAACTCGCACTTCGTGTCGAGCGACCAGCACATTCGCGGCGCCCCAGGGTCATCGGCCGCGGGATTGGGCTCTCATGGGTGGGACTTTCACGGACGGTTGGCTCCAGCTCGGGGTGCAAGCGTTAACGAAATGATTCCCGCCGAGGAGTCGCTGTTGCGCGATGACGCTGCGAACCCTTTGCGTCATAGCTCGCGAGGCTCTGGCCCGCGGCCTCAGGCCTACCTCGTCGCGCCCGTGGCGTACTTGAGAATCGACAGGTCGGTCAGCCACTCCACCGGTGCGCGGTCATCGGTGTAGACCGACCCGCCCCCGAGCGCCGGACCCAGACGTGCGGCGACGGTCGACGCGATCGGTGCGAGGTCACGACGGGTCGCGCTCCACGCTGCGCTGATCCGCGGCGCGGACAGCGGCTCGGAGCTCGCCACAACGATCGAGTTGCTATCGGAGACCGGATCGCGCGTTACATATCGGAACTCGGTGCGCAACGTTGCCGACACGACCTTCTCGAGCCCGTCAGAGCCGGGCACGTGACCGACGTTGATCGCGACGATCCCTCCGCGGCGCAGATGCGAGCGGATCTGCGCGAAGAACTCCTTCGTGACCAGGTAGAACGGGATGTACGGCTGGCGATATGCGTCGAGGAAGATCGCGTCGTAGCGGTCCCTGCTGGCCTGCAGCCACGGCCTCGCATCGGCGGTGTAGAAGTGGAGGTTGGGTCCATGCAGGTCGAAGTACCGCTTGCCGATCGAGGTCAGCTCGCCGTCGATCTCGACGGCATCGACCCGCGTCTGGGGAAAGTAGTGGCCGTAGGAGCGAGCGACCGTGCCGGCGGCGTCGCCGAGGATCGCGATTCGCCGTGGGACGCCTAGCCGGCCGGCCAGGGGTAGCACGAGGAAGTCGTCCCAGTAGCCGCCGGACAGGTAGCTGCCAGGACGGTAAAGCGAGTGAATCGCGACGCCTTCGTTGAGTTGGAGCCAGCGCTCACCGCTTGGAAGCTGCAGCACTCGCGCGTACTGGTAAGGCGTCTCGGTCTCGTAGATAACTCGCGCCCCCGCCACCCCCGCGCCGATCGCGGCCGGGGGGATCGCGAGCAGCGCAGCGACCGCGAGCGGCACGAGCAGCGATCGCCGCGAGCCCATCCCGAAAGCGCCTGCCAGCGCAAGGGCCAGGGCGAAGACGAGGAATGTCCGGTGAGTCCCGATCAGCGGGATCAGCAACAGCGCGGAGGCGAACGTGCCCACGAGCGACCCGGCGGTCGAGACCGCGTACAGATGCCCGGTCACGGTCCCCGTATCTGCGACGCGGGCGAGCGCGAGCCGGTTGGCGTAGGGAGCGACTGTTCCGAGCAGCATCACCGGCACCGCGACGAGCACGAGGACAGCGGCCAGCGACCCGAGGAAACCTCCCACCGAGAGCGAGCCGAGCGCCTTGACCGAGAAGCGCAGGAACGGTGTGGAGATGAACGGCACCAGCGCGAGGAGCGCGGCAGCGGCCAGCACGATCATGCACAGGCCCTGCAGATCCGCTCGCCGGTCCGCGAGCCGTCCGCCGATCGCATACCCCACCGACAGCGCGACCAGCACGGTCGCGATCGTGTTCGCCCAGATGATCGTCGAGGCCCCGAAATACGGCGCGAGCAAACGCGCGGCCGAGATCTCGGCGCCGAGGCTGCCGGCGCCGACCACGAACACGATCGCGCGCAGCGTCGACATCGGTGGCGCGCCCGGAATTCTTTGTCCGGAACGCCGACTGTCTACATCCTGATCCGTCTCGGTAACCGAGGACACTCAGCGAGGACCGTAGCGCGCCGCGTCGCCGCTCACCCAGGGTCGTGCGTGAAGCTGAGCGTGCGCTGATGGGCGCGCAGTACGGCAATCACAAAGCACACCCGGCCGGGGCCGCGCGCCGGGAAGGGCGCGTTTGTGTACTTGATGGAGATCGGATCCATGTACCGGCAGCCCTCGTCGTCGCGCATCTCGATCACTCTGCCTTGCAGCGTCGCCATCCGGTAGGGGTTTTCAAGGTCGTTGACCGACAGCCCGACGCGCGGATCGCGCTGCATGTCCTTGGCCTTCCACGTGCCGATGCCGGTGCACACGAGGACGTTCTCCCCCTCGAGCCCGGCCCACACGATCCAGTTGCGCGGCGTGCCGTCGGCCTTCAGCGTTGAGAGATGCACGTAGTTGGGCGCCTCGAGCAGCTCTCGGACGTCCGGCGGGATTGGGATGCCGGCGCTCATCGGGCGGATAATGAGGGGCACGGTGCTGCTTTACAACTCTCAGGTCTCGGGCAACTGTTACAAGGTGAGGTTGCTGTTCGCGCACCTCGGCATCGACTACGAGCGCCGGGAGCTCAGCGTGATCGATCGCTCGGACAGGCCGGACGTGCTGGGCGCTCTCAACCCGGGCCTGCGCGTGCCCACGTTGGTCCTTGATGACGGCCGCTCGCTGGCCGAGTCAAATGCGATGACGTTCTATTTCGCCGAGGGGACGCCGTACCTCCCCGAGGACCGCTTCGAGCGGGCCCAGGTCCTTCAGTGGCTGTTCTTCGAGCAATACAGCCATGAGCCCTATATCGCGGTCGCACGCTTCTGGAAGATCGCGGGCATCGAGCCGCCCGCGGCCGACCTCGAGGCGAAGATGCGCGGCGGCCGCGCCGCGCTCGAGGCGATCGAGCGCCACCTCGCCGGCCGGGAGTTCCTGGTCGGTGACCGTTACTCGATCGCGGACATCGCCCTCTACGCGTACACGCACGTCGCACCCGAGGGCGGCTTCGAGCTCGAGCCCTACCCCGCGATCGGTGCATGGCTCGAGCGCGTCGCCGCGCAGCCCGGCCATGTCCCGATCACCGCATGAGCACCGCGTCAGCCACCCGCCGCGCGCCGAGGGCGCTGGGCGCGGTTGCCGTCCTCGCGGTCGCCTGCGCCGTGTCGAGCGCACCAGCTTTGGCCGGCGTCGCGAACGCCGGCATCAGTGGCGCACCCGCGAGCAATCCGCTGGCGGGGCTGCCGTGGGGCAACTACACCGCCAGCGCCGACGAGGTGTTCCCGTCCTACCGCGCGGCGCAAGGCGCCGAGAAGCGTCTGCTCGGTCTGATCGCGCTGCGGCCACGGGTGCGCTGGTACGGCCCGTGGAACCGCCCGGACTCCGTGGCGCAGCTCACCTCGAGCGAGTACATCGCGAACGTCACCGGCGGCAACCCCAACGTGCTCGCACAGGTTGCGGTGTTCCGGCTCGACCCGTGGGAGGGCGAAGCCTGCAAGCGCCTGCCCACCGCCGCTGAGCAGGCCAGCTACAAGCGATGGATCGATGGCTTCGCCGCCGGGATCGGCTCCTCGCGCGTGGCTCTGATCCTCCAGCCGGACCTGCCGTTCGCGTTCTGCGTGCCGCACCACTCGCGGATCCCTCTGCAGCTGGTGGCCTACGCCGCGCGCAAGTTCGACGCGCTCCCCCACACGACCGTGTACCTCGACGCCGGCTCATCGGACTGGGAATCCGTCGGCCAGGCGGTGACGATGCTGCGCGGCGCGGGGATTAGCTATGCGCGTGGCTTCGCGCTGAACGCCACCCACTACGACAGCAACGAGCACGAGATCCTGTTCGGGGCGCAGGTCGTCGGCGCGCTCGCGCGGGACCGTCTCGCCGGCAAGCACTTCGTGATCAACACGGCGTCCAACGGCCGGCCGTTCACCTACCAGCAGTACCACGGCGACAACTTCGACAACGCGGCCGTATGCCGTACGCGCCGGTCGGTGCGCTGCGTGACACTGGGGATCCCGCCCACCTGGCATGTCACCGATCGCCGCTGGGGCCTGCCAGGAGGCGTCCGGTCGATCGCGGGAAAGCTCCTCGACGCGTTCCTGTGGATCGGTCGCCCCTGGCTTGAGAACCAGGCGAGTCCCTTCGACCTCCAGCGCTCGCTGCAGATGGCGCGCACGACGCCTTACTGATTCAAAGCGCCGGCATCCGCGTTAGCCACGATCGCACGGCGGACGTACGCGGCCAGACCAGGCGCCACCCGGTCGTAGTTGCGAGCGAAGCGCTGATCGGCGACGTACAGCTCGCCAAGGCCGCGGTGCATCTCCAGCGAGCACGGATAGAACCATTGAGAGATCTGCTGCCGGTGGCGCTCGGCGAGGCCGCGTGCGACCGCTCCGTCCGCGGGCTCGCCGGCCGCCAACGCCTGCGCGAACGCTTGGGCGATCTCCTGCGACTCGGCATTGATCTCACCCCACTCGCGCTCGCCATAGCCAGCCGCGCGGCGGGTGGACTCCCTGTACGCGTCGGTGTGCCCCCACCGCTCCCGCGCCTCTTCCTCGTACTCGGCGTGATCAAAGCCGTCGAACATCGTTGCCTCCTCGAGTTTCGTTCCGCTCTCGTGCGCGTCGAGTGCGACGTCGAGCGCACGTGCGACTCCCGACAGTCGCTCGAGCTCGCGGTCGACAAGCTCGCGCTGGCGACGCAGCGCGCGACCGCGGTCGTAGCTCGGCTCGTCGAGGATCACCTGGATCTCGGACAGCGCGAAGCCCAGCTGGCGCCACACGAGGATCTCCTGCAGCCGAAGCAGGTCCGCGTGCGAGTAGAGGCGGTAGCCGGCTTCAGAGCGCGCGCTCGGCGCGAGCAGCCCGATCTCGTCGTAGTGGTGAAGCGCGCGAACAGTCACGCCCGCGAGCTCAGATACTTCGCCAACGGTCTTCATGCCGGCGACGGTAGAGCCTCACGGGACGTGAGAGTCAAGACCGTGCCATCGCTACCGTTCCTCGGCGATGGATGTCGAAGACGCGATCCGCGGACGGCGTACGCACAAAGCGTTCGCCCCTGAGCCCGTGCCACGTCAGCTGCTGGACGAGCTGCTCGAGCTCGCGCGCTGGGCCCCCAACCACCACCTCACCAATCCGTGGCGCTTTCGCGTGCTCGGTCCGCGCACGCTCGGCGAGCTGAAGCTCGCGGCGGGACCCGAGGCGGCCAGCAAGCTCGACCGCGCGCCGACGCTGATCGCGGCGACCGCCAAGCGCTCGGACGATCCCGTCCAGGACGAGGAGGATCTCTGCGCCACGGCCTGCGCCACCTACGCGGTGCTGCTCGCGGCGCACGGACGGGGACTGGCCGGGTACTGGCGCACGCCGGGGGTGCTCAGAACGCCCGAGGGTCGCGCCGCGCTCGGCATCCCGGATGACGAGCGGTTCGTCGCGCTGATTCACCTGGGCCGGCCACGGCAGGACAAGCAGCCGCCTGAGCGCCTGCCCCCTTCCGACGTGATCGCCTACCTCGACTGATGCTGCACTACGACGAACGACCGGCGCAAGGCGAGGCCCAGGGCCTGTTGGTCCTGCACCACGGTCGCGGTACCAGCGAGCAGGACCTGCTGCCGCTCGCCGACGTGCTTGACCCCGAGCGCCGGCTGCACGTCGTCACGCCAAGGGCACCGCTCGAGCTCCCGGGCGCTCCCGGCTACCACTGGTACCGCGTGCCGCAGGTCGGCTTTCCGGATTCCCATACGTTCTTCGCCGCGCGCGACGCCCTGGCCGAGCTGCACGACCTCTTGTGGGATCGCACCGGGCTCGAGGCCGCACAGACCGTACTCGGAGGATTCTCGATGGGCACGGTGATGAGCTACGCGCTCGCCCTCGACCCCGACCGTCCGCAGCCGGCTGGGATCCTCGCCTTCTCAGGGTTCATCCCGACGGTCGATGATTGGGAGCCGGAGCTCGCCGCGCGCAACTCCGAGCGCGTGTTCATCGCCCACGGCCGCAACGATCCGGTGATCGGCGTCGGTTTTGCCGGCCAGGCGCGCGACCTGTTCGAAGGCGCCGGCTTCGAAATCGACTACCGGGAGTCCGAGGCCACTCACACAATCGATCCAGCCGATATCCCGCGCGCGGTCGCGTGGCTGCGCGCGACGCTGGGCTGAGACAGCTCCAGGGCGGCCGCCCCAACGGCGACCGCCCCGGTCCGATGCTCAACTCGGCGGGTGGACCCGCTGCCCGTTCGACGGGAAGAGGTAGATCCTCTTGTTGGCGCGGCCGGTGAACCTGAACAGGCCCGCCATATCGAACTTCAGCCCCTGGGCCGCGTCGAGCCGCGCCAGCACCTGGTCATAGGAATCGGCGATTCCAGGCAGGTGCCAGTTGTACTCGACGAGGTTGATGATCGAGGCCAGGTCGGTGACGTGATGGTCGACGACGTTGTGGCTCGTGAACGGCGAGATCACCATCAGCGGCTGACGGGGCCCCAACCCGCAGCGACCCTGCTCGCCGCCCAGCGGTGCGGTCGTCTGGGGGCTCGGTCCGCACTGGCCGGACGCCGGCCCGGCCAGCGTCGTGTTCGTCAGGTTGTCGGCCGGCGATAGCGAGGGATTGACGAGCGGGCCGAGCTGGTGGTCATACCAGCCGTCGGAGTCGTCATACGCAAGGATCACCGCGGTGCTCCCCCAGTCCGGGCTCCTCTCGAGTGCGTTGATCTCGCTCACGACAAAGCGTTGCTCGTCGCGCGGATCCGAATACCCCGCGTGCCCATCCTGATAGCCGGGAGCTTTCAGGAAGCTGACCGCGGGCAACGCGGACGCCGGCAGCCGATGCGCTGTGATCGCGGCCAGGAGCTGATCGAAGTCGCTCATGTCGTACTGGTGGTTGGGGGTGTTGAACTGCGGCACTCCGTTTGCGACCGCCTGCGTGTCGTGACCGATCGTCTGGAGGCCCGCCAGCGTGTCGCTGCCGCTCGCATCGGTCGGGATCGTCAGGTGATGCGGGTTCGCGGTCGAGGCGTAGTAGTTGAACGGCTCGTGGTGCGGGATGTAGTCGTTCTTGTAGCCCCACTGACCGGTCCCACCCATCGCGGCGCCGACGGGATGGACGGTGTCGCAGATCCCCTGGTTGGAGGAATGCGGAACCTGGTTCTGGAAGCCGGAGTTCTTGAACTGGTCGGGCGTGAACGTGCTGGTCGGCTGGCTCGCGCCGGTCGCCGTGAGCGCGTCGGCGAAGCTGATGCTCGGCCGCTCACCACCCTGGAACCAGCCCCACGAAAGACCGGCCGCGTTCAGCTCATCGCCGATGTTCTTTCCCGACATCGCGACCGCGTCGCGAGTCGCGCAGTCATCCCAGTAGGGCTGCGCATCGCTGGTCAGCGAGTAGCCACCCTGGCCGTCGGGCGTGAGGTCGGCGTTCGGTGACGTCGAGGTCGAGATCGATGGGCTGTTGACCGTGTGCGTCATATCGACGCCGCCCGTGTCGCCGCTGACGAGGTTGATCGCCCCGGGCGAGGAGGGCTTCGCGATGACGACATCTCCTACGACATGTCGCTCTCGGGTTCTGGGCGTAGTTCCACAGCCCGGTGACGGTGTTGCCGTCGTAGTAGTCCATGACCTGCCGTGCCTGGCAGGGCGTGCCGAAGGGCGAGGTGCCGCCTCCGGTGCCGACGCTCTCGATGAACTTGTCCATCTTGCCGCTGTCGAAGGCCTTCTGCTCGTCGCTGTAGTTGTGATCCTGATCGCAGGTGAGCTGTCCCCCGGCGCTGCCCTGGTACCCAGTCGGGCTGAAGTCGAGACGCTGCGGAAGCCCCGAGTTCGGGTTGCTTGTCAGCAGGTTGTCGCTGTGACGCAGGCTCGGCGGCAGCGAGGAGGACGTCGCGGGCAGCAGCCCGTCTACGGCCGGCGTACCCGGCGCGGCGGAGAACTTCACGCCATCCGCGTTGGTCGCGCTGGGATACGTTCCGAAGTAATGGTCGAACGAGATGTTCTCGCCGAAGATCACAACCACGTGCTGGATCGGTGTACTTGTGCCGGCGGCCTTGGCTCCTGCGCCCGAGTCGCCAGAGCCGCCCGAGCCGCTCGAGCCGGTCGAGCCGCTTGCGGAACCGTGGAATCCGCCCGCCGTGGCGGCTTGGACGACGATCACGCTGAGCGCCACGGCAAGCGCCGCAGCGATCAACAGGCCAATCAACCGCTTTCCTGCCATCAAGTTCTCCTCTGCGTAGGGTGACGGCGAACTCTGTACAGCGCCCCGGCGGAAGGTGTTACCGACCCGTTGACCAGATGTGATCTAGTCGTGCCGCCTTCAACCCGTACCATCTCCCCGGCGTTGACGATTGACACCGCGACAACGAGGCCCGTCTCCGCCGCCGACGCCACGCTGCGTGAGGTCGTCGACGCGCTGGCGCCGCTGGAGCGCCGTGCCGGCTCGGCCGATGAGCACCAGGCCGCCCACTGGATCGCCGAACGACTCGCCCGCGCGAGATGCGAGGCACGCGTTGAGGAGGCGGAGTTCCTCGATGGTTACGCGGAGGTGATCGGCACGCTCGCGCGAGCCGGCGCACTCGCGGGAGTGGCCGCGCTTCCGCGGCGCACGCGCATGCTTGGCGGCGCCGTGGCGGCGATCGTCACCGCCGCGATCGCCGACGACATCTCCAACGGCCCGCGGCTGTTCCGCCGCGCGACGACGGCGCCGAGGACGACTTGGAACGTCGTCGGAGAATGCGGCGACGCAGCCGCCGAGCGCACGCTGGTCGTGCTCGCGCACCACGATGCGGCGCCGACCGGCGCGATCTTCGACGACCGCGGGCAGGCCTGGTTCGGCGAGCGCTTCCCGGGGATCATCGAGCGGATCGACACCTCGCTGCCACTGTGGTGGGGCATGCTCGCGGCTCCGGCGCTGATCGCCGCCGGCGCGGCGTTGCGTAGGCGCGGTTTGATCGCCACCGGCCTGGCGGGCTCGCTTGTCGGCGCGGCCGTCTTCCACGACGTCGCGCATCGCCCCGTGGCTCCCGGCGCCAACGACAACCTGACGGCGGTTGCGGTGCTCGTCGCGCTCGCCGAGCGCCTCCACGCCGAACCGATCGAGGGGCTGCGAGTGCTGCTTGTCTCCTGCGGCGCCGAGGAGGTACTTCAAGGCGGCATCCACGGATTCGGCGCAGACCACTTCCCCGGGCTCGACCGTGACCGCACCTGGTTTCTGAACCTGGACACGCTCGGCTCGCCCAAGCTGATCATGCTCGAGGGCGAGGGTCCTGTCGTGATGGAGGACTACCACGACCGCAGCTTCCGCGACCTGATCGCCAACGCCGCCCAGCGCTCGGGCACGCCGCTCCGGCGCGGGATGCGCTCGCGCAACTCGACCGATGCCGTGATCCCGAGCCGCGCGGGCTTCCCAACGGCGACGATCACCTCGATGGACCGCTACAAGGCGCTGTCCAACTACCACCGGATGTCGGACACGCCGGAGAATGTGGACTACACCACGGTCCTGCAAGCGCTCACCGTGACCGAGGCGCTCGCGCGCGAGCTCGCCGCCAACCGCTGGGTCTGTAGGTAGGAAACCGTCATGCCGCTTGCGACCGAGCTCGAACTTCCGACCTTCGATCACACCGATCCGGTGCTGAGCGGGGACATCTACCGAGCCGCGATGGCGCAGGTGAAGGGATATGACGGCTGGCTGACCGCGAACCCGTTCGGCTTCACGGTGCTCGACCGCGAGAGCGGCGAGTTCTTCCTGCGCACCAAGGACGCGGTCTTCCCTGGGCTGACGATCGGCGAGCTGTTCGGCGTGACCGAGGGCCCGCTGCACGAGGAGCTCGTCAAGAACATCATCAACATCAACGGCGAGGATCACCGCCGGCTTCGTAATCTCGTCAACCCTGCGCTCGCCCCGCGCGCCGTCGATCGCTATCGCCCCGCGATGCGCGAGTTCCTGCAGCAACTGCTCGACGAGGTGCCGACGGACGGCCGCTGCGAATTCATCGCCGACTTCGCCAAGCCCTATCCGTCGCTGGTGATCGCGAAGGTGATGGGAGCACCGCTGAGCGACGCGCCGCGCCTGCATCACTGGTCGAACTGGATTCAGCGCCAGTTCGATGCACAGAGTCTGATGACCGAGCGCGCGCTGATCGAGGAGGCCGTCGCCGAGTTCTACGAGTACGAGGATGCGCTGATCGCCGAGCGGCGCGACCCTGCGAGCGACGATCTGATCTCGGCGCTGATCGCGGCCGAATCCGAGGGCGATCGCCTCACGCACGACGAGTTGCGAAATCTGATCCTGAACATCCTCGTCGGCGGCGTCGACACCAGCCAGAGCCAGCTCGCCCACGCCGTCAGGTTGCTCGGCGACCATCCCGAGCAATGGGAGGCGCTGCGTGCCGATCCGCGCGGCCTCGCGCTGGCAGCGGTCGAGGAGGCGCTGCGCTACGAGCCGATCACGCCGTTCACCGCCCGGATCGCGGTTGCCGAGATCGAATACCGGGGCATCAGCTTTGCGCCCGGCTCGATCATCCTGATCTCGGCCTGGCACGCCAACCGCGACGGGATCGGCGACGCGCTGACGGACAGCTTCGACATCACGGCCGAGCGCCCGCGCGCACGGGTGCTCACATTCGGCGCCGGCATCCACTATTGCGTGGGGGCGAACCTGGCGCGCGCCGAGATGCACGAGGGGCTCGCGTTCCTCGCCGAGAACGTCAAGCGGATCAGCGCCGACGGGCAGGCGGAGTTCGGCACGCCGTCCGGGATCTACGGCCTCGAGTCGCTACCGATCAGGCTCGAGCGCTAAACGGGGCGCTTCCAGAGCGCGTCGTCCCCGAGCGGGACGCGCAGCGCCTTCCCGGCCGCGACCAGCTCGAGCAGCGCCGCCTCAGCCCGCCCGCGGTCGGGAGCGTCGTTGCTCCAGGTCATCAGCGCCGCGACCTCCTGGGTGGTGAGCCCGTCGGCGAACCGCTCGAGCAGCGGCTCGGGCGTCTCGGGCGGGTTCTCGCGGTGGAGCGTCGGATCGATGTTCGCGACCAGTACGTCGTATGCCTCGACGGCCTGGAAGCCACCGGCGACGAGCCGTGTCCCGTTTGACTCGAAGACGACCGAGGGGGCCGTGAACCGCACGGGACCATCCGTCGTCGCCGTCTTGCGCTGTAGCTCGGCCGCCGATCCGGCGGCGCTGCGGGTCTCCTGCTTGTCGCGCTCGTAGGCCTCGGTCACCTCAGGACTGTCGAGCGCGGAAATGATCTGGTCAGTGTCGAGGCCGCTGACGCCGCGGAGCACCTCGCGCAGCTGCTCGTCGTCGTCGAGCAGCAACGGCGTCGTGAAGTTCGCGATCTGCAGCGCTCGGTACACGCGCCATTCGCTGCCGGGCTGTCCCAGTCTCGCGGCGACGATCGCCCGGCAGGCTCTGGCGGTCCCACTGAGCCGCTGCTTTGGCGACGGCGAGAACGGCATCCCGTAGCGGCTGCGGAAGCTGAGCTGGCCGAGCGCCCCGCGCAGCGGGCTGTAGCCGCGGGCCTCGTATTGGGAGCGATCCTCGGTCAATCCGATCGCCACGAACCGCCACTCGAGCTGCTCCCCATAGCGCCACTCGATGACTCGGAGAGCTGGACTCTCCGAGTACGCCCAGGGGCAGGCTGGGTCGCTGTACAGGGTTGCCTGGATCAACCGGTTGATGCCTCAAGTATATGCGCAAGCTCGCCTCCGGAGCCCCGGACCTCGGGCGCCAGGCTCACCGCCTGATGGATCTTGGCGTTCTTGAAGCCCGCGGCGATCAGCGCCGCCTCGGCCTCGGGCGCGTCCTCGAAGTGCAGATGAACCTGCCCGCGCACCAATCCCGACAGCAGCACACGGAAGGCACGGACCTGGACGGTCTGCAGGCCCGCCATGTGCAGATCGGAGACGTAAATGCCGTGCGCGAAGCCGCTCAGCACGCGCGCGAACCGCCGCCAGATCCCGTCGACGGCCTCGCTCGGCAGGTAACCGAGCAACCCTTCGGTGACGATCGCCAGCCCCCGGCCGCTGTCCAGTTCGGCGGCAAGCGACGCGAGGCTGCGGGGATGGGGCGGGTGGGAATCCCCATCCAAGAGCGCATCGACCTCTTCGACGCGGTGATGCTCGCCGAGCGACCCGATCCGCCGCAGCGCATCGCGCTTGCGAGCCGCCATCTCGGGCAGATCGGCCTCCACGTACGTGAGCCGCTCGCCGAAGCGTTCAGTGAACCTCCAACCCCGCGGCGAGAGCCCGCACGCGATCTCGATCACCTGCGTGACGCCATGCTCCTCGATCGCCCGCTCCAGCAGCGCGTCGATCGCGCGGTGGCGGGCAAGCAGGTAGCTCTCGAGCGAAGCGCCGCCGAGCAGCCCGATCAGCGTGAACAGAGGTAGGCCGGCCTCGAACATCAGCCGGCCCTGCCGCGTCTGCAGCGCGGGATGCGAGAGCCCGTTGCGAGCCCACACGTAGCCGGTGTAATGAGCGGTGGGGCTGATGCGGGCCGAGGAGCTCATCGCTCCGCCTCCGCGAGCCGATCGAGCAGCGGAACCTGCCCGGGGTTGATCTTCTCCCGCGCAACGGGCAGCGCGAACCATTCCGCCCGATCGACCTCCGGGACCTCGATCTTCCTCCCCGACCGCGGCGGCCATTCGAGCTCGAACGTGTTGCTCGTGACCTGGCTCACGTCGAGGTCTCCTGCGAGCCCCCACACGCGGACGAGCTTGCCCGACTTCTGCCGCACCTCCCCGAGGTCGTGCACCGGACCTTCGGGCGGCGCGGCGCCGAGTTCCTCGGCAAACTCCCGCCGCGCTGCGGCGAGCGCGTCCTCGTCGGGTTCGTACTCGCCCTTCGGAACCGACCAGGCGCCTACGTCCCGCCGCGCCCAGAACGGACCGCCGGGGTGCACGAGCAGCACCTCGAGCGCACCGTTGCGGCGGCGGTGAAGGAGGATCCCAGCGCTGAGGGCGGGCACCCGGTCATCGTAGTTCCAGCGCTGCGGGCGGGCACCCGGTCATCGTAGTTCCAGCACTGCGGGCGGGCACCCGGTCAAGGTAGTTCCAGCGCGTATCCCTGGTATGTCACGGCCGGACCCCAGTCTGAGCGCTCGCGCTCCCACAGCAGGCGGAAACCGGCATCGCGATACAGGTGCGCCGCCGCCCGAAGCGCACTGAAGGTCTCCAGCTCGACCCTGGTCATTCCGCTCGCTCGCGCCTGGCCGATCATCTCTGCGACCAGCGCGCGGCCCAGACCGCGGCCGCGCAACGACGGATCGAGCACGAACCACCGTGCCCGCCCGACCCCACCGCCCTCATCGGTGAGCCCCAGGCAGCCGCGCAGCTCCCGCTGGCCGTCGGTGAGCTCCTGACGGCCCCCCGGCTCACGCTCGCCGTCGATCAGCCATACGCCACCGCCGGCTTCGGCCGGCCACCCGTCCGCGATCGCCGCTTCGACACCGCGAGCAACGGAGGCGACGAAGTCCTCGTTGCGCCCGAACTCCGGGCCGTAGATCCGCCGGTGAAGGTCGACGATCCGCTGGCCGTCGCCGGCATGCAGTTCGCGCCGGATCCTCGTCTGTGGAGTCTGGGACGCGGTCGTCAGCATGCAAAGGAGTCTGACGGCCGGATTCAGCGATGCAAGTCAAAGATGTAAATGAATTGATCTAGGATTGGGATCAATGGAGCTCCGCCAACTGCGGTACTTCGAGTCGGTCGTCCGCCACCGGCACTTCACCCGCGCGGCCGACGAGCTGCACGTCGCGCAGTCCGCGCTCTCCCGCCAGATCGGTCGCCTGGAGCGAGAGCTCGGGATCGAGCTGCTGCATCGGACGACACGGTCCGTTCACCCGACCGATGCGGGTGAGCTGGTCGCTGCCCGTGCGCGTGCCGTGCTCGCGGAGACCGATGCGCTCCGCGGCGATGTGGACGCGCTCCGCGGTCTGCTTCGCGGCCACGTGAACGTCGGCGCGATGCTGTTTGGCGGGGAGCTCGACATCCCGGCGATCCTGGCCGCGTTCACCGCGCGCTACCCCGGGATCGAGATCGGCCTGCGCGAGGGGACCGCCCAGCGGATGACCGAGATGCTCCAGGACGGCAGCCTCGACGTGACGTTCGCGCTCGAGGCCGAGCCGCCGGCGGATCTGGAGCGGATCGAGCTCTCGAGCGAGGAGTTGGCGCTGGCGACGAGCCCTGACCACGTCCTCGCCGGCGAAGGCCCGCTGCCGCTTGCGGCGCTCGAAGGGCACCCGCTGATTGCCTTCCAGCACGGATCGTCAACCCGGCAGGTTGTCGACGCATCGCTCGCGCGGGCTGACGTGCGCCCCCGCATCGCGCTCGAGGCAAACGACTTCGCGCTCGTGCGCTCGCTTGTCGCTCGGGGAGTCGGCCTCGCGATCCTCCCCCGCTCCTACCTCGCGCGGCCCGGCCCGGAGATCTCGCACCGGCCGCTGCAGCCCGGACTGGAGATGGCCGTCGTGCTGTGGTGGCGGCGAGGCCGCAGCCTCTCACCGGCGGCCCGCGCCTTCGTCGACTTCGCGGCCAGCCAGCGCCGCTGACCCTGGGCGGCGACGGACTTTGGCGAATTCGGTCGCCCCCTCCGACCGGATTCGCCATTGTTCGTATTACTCAGGCGGCGATCGCTTCCACGTCGGCCGGATCGGCCGCGGCCTCGCGGCCAGCCGCCACATCCGAGACCTCCTCGGCTCGGGCCGCCCGCGCCCGCAGTCCGACCGCGCCGACGAGCGCCGCCACCAGCGTGATCGCGGCGCCGACCTCGAACGCGACCGTGTATCCGTTGGTCAGCGCCCTCAGCGGGCTCACGCCGGGCGACACATGCGAATTCGCCTCGGCGATCGTGCTCAGGACCGCCAGCCCGAGCGCGCCTCCGAACAACCGCGACATGTTCAGCAGCCCTGACGCGAGGCCACTCTGCGCCGCGGGCACGCCCTGCGTGGCGGCAATCGTCGAGGACACGAGCGTCATCCCCATGCCGAGGCCGGTCAGGACCCCGCCCGGGAGCACCGCCAGGAAGTAGCTCGCACCGGGTCGCACCCCGGTGAACAGCACGAGGCCCGCCGTCGCCGACAGCATCCCGAGCACGACCACCTGCCGGAGGCCCAGCCGCGCGACCAATCGCGGTGCCAGCGACGACCCGGTGAACACCGCCAGCGTGAGCGGCAGGAACGAGAGGCCGGCCTGCATGGCGTCGTCACCGAGGACCTCCTGCATGTACAGCGTGATGAAGAAGAACATCGAGAACAGCGCCGCGTACATCAGGACCACCACCGTGTTCGCCGCACGCAGTTGCCCGCGCCGGAAGATCGACAGCGGCACCAGTGGGGCCTTCGCGACACGGGCCTCCACCACCAGGAACGCACCGAGCAGCGCGACGCCGATCGCCAGCGGCACAAGCACCTGGCTGGAGCCCCATCCGAACGTGTCGGTTCGCACAATCCCGTAGGTAAGCGCGACCAGTCCGGAAGTGACGAGCACCGCGCCGCTCAGGTCGAAGTGGCGCCGGCCCTCGAAGCGGCGATCGACCGGGATCGACCGCAGGCCGAGCATGATCACCAGCACGCCGACCGGGACGTTGATCGCGAAGATCGCGGGCCAGCCGAAAGCCTGTGTCAGCACGCCGCCGAGCAGCGCGCCCGAGGAGGCTCCGAGGCCGCCGACGGCGCCCCACAGGCCGAGGCCGCGGTTGCGCTCCGGCCCCTCGGGGATCGAGGAGGTGATGATCGAGAGCGTCGCCGGCGAGACGACGGCGCCGCCCAGTCCCTGCAGCGCGCGGACGCCGATCAGCATCCCGCGCGAGGCGGCGACCGCGCACAGCAACGAGGAGATCGCGAACAGCCCGCTGCCGACGAGGAACACCCGCCGGCGGCCGAGCAGGTCGGCGGCGCGTGCGCCGAGCATCAGGAAGCCGGCGAACGTGATCGTGTACGCGTTGACCACCCACTGCAGGCCGGTGGTCGAGAAGTGCAGGCCGGATCGCATCTCCGGCAGCGCGACGTTGACGACCGCGACGTCCAGGATGACCATGAACTGCGCCAGGCAGACGACGAACAGAATCGCATTGGTGGAGCCGAACGAGCTCCGGCCCACCCGGAATATCTTGTTGGCTGAGGTCACGTTGTGTATTCTTGGGTTGTGGTTATCCAGGTACAAGAGAGGAACTTATCCTGGTAGTAGATATGCCCCCCTCGGATTCTCAGTACAGCCAACACAACGACGGCAACGGCGCTGCCGTGAGAAATGAGGACCCCGCCCGCCCGCGACGGCTCGCGGAGCTTGCGGACTTTCTGCGGCGCCGGCGCGAGCAGATCAAGCCTGAGGACGTCGGGCTACCGAACGGCAGCCGCCGGCGCACTCCCGGCCTGCGGCGCGAGGAGGTGGCGCAGCTGGCCGGCGTCGGGACGACGTGGTACACGTGGCTCGAGCAGGGCCGCGACGTGCGCGCCTCGCTCGACGTGCTCGAGGCGGTGTCTCGCGCGCTGCGGATGACCCCCGCGGAGCGTACGCACCTGATCCTGCTCGGTCGCGGCGAGGAGCCCCCCGTCTGCAAGGCGGCGAACGAGCGCGTCTCGCCGACGATCCGGCGCCTGATCGAGAACCTCGGCCCGAACCCGGCCTACGTGCTCGGGCGCCGGTGGGACTACCTGGCATGGAATCGCGCCGCGTGCGCCGTGTTCGGCGACTTCGACGCGATCCCGCGCGCGCAGCGCAATCACGTGTGGCGGTTCTTCACCGACCCGACACGGCGCGAGATCATGCCCGACTGGGAGCGCAGCTCGCGGCTGTTGGTGGCGAAGTTCCGCGCCGATAGCGCGCGGCATCTGGGCGACCCCGAATTCGAGCAGCTGATCCACGCCCTGCGGCAGTCGAGCCCCGAGTTCTGCAAGGCATGGAAGCGCCACGAGGTCGCGCGGGCCGGCGAGGGGCGCAAGGAGCTCAACCACCCCGAGATGGGCATGCTCGTGTTCGAGCACGCGGTTTTCAATCCCGCCGACGCGCCGGAGCAGCGGCTGGTGCTGTTCTCGCCGCTCCCGGAGCACGATACGCCGGACAAGCTCGCGGCTATGCTCGACAGCGACCCCGCGTACGAGCCGATTCCCGTCGGCGCGGCGTAGGTTTCAGAGAATTGTCAACACGGAAGGCGATGATGGGGGACCCACCCGCCACCCATCCCCCCGCACCCACCCACCCCCTGACCCCGCCTCCCGCCGCCGCATCGACCTGAGGTAACTCGTAGTGAGAAGTCTTGCCAGATGGTGCTTCGTGCACCGGCGCATCGTGCTGCTGGGATGGATCGCCGCGCTGATCGGCATGACCGCGATCCATTCGGCGCTCGGCAGCGCTTACAGCGACAACTTCCGCCTGTCAGGCACCCAGAGCTTCGACGCGGTCAACCTGCTCCAGCGCAATGCCAAGAAGGCATCCGGCGACACCGACCAGATCGTGATTGCGGTGAATCGGAACCCGCCCACCCGCTCAGTGACCGACCCCGCCGTGCGCGCTCGGGTGACTGCGATGCTCGCGGCGGTAGCACGGCTCCCGCACGTCTCCGAGATCGCGTCGCCCTATGGTCCCCGCGGCGCGTCTCAGATCTCGCAGTCGAAGAAGATCGCGTTCGCGACGGTGACCTTCGACGAGCGTGCGGACAAGATTCCCGGCAGCGAAGGCAAGAAGTTCGTCAGCACGGCGCGCTCATACGCGGGCAACGGCCTTCAGATCGAGCTGGAGGGGCAGGTCGCACAGGCTGCCAACCGCGGCACCGCGGGCGGCATCGGCTTGGGTGGCGCGGCCGCGGCCGTTGTCCTCTTCCTCGCGTTCGGATCGCTGCTCGCGATGATCTTGCCGCTTCTCACCGCGGGGCTTGCGCTCGGAACCGGAATCGCCCTCGACGGGCTGCTCTCGCACGGGATCCAGA
This sequence comes from uncultured Solirubrobacterales bacterium, assembly GCA_963796525.1. Lineage (GTDB taxonomy): Bacteria > Actinomycetota > Thermoleophilia > Solirubrobacterales > Solirubrobacteraceae > Palsa-465. The sequence goes on along the minus strand of CAWCMD010000017.1, from coordinate 35,228 downwards.
TGGCGTCATTCAGCTCGGAGCTGTCGCTGCTGATCGGCCTGGGCGTCGGCGTCGACTATGCGCTGTTCATCGTCACCCGCTACCGGCAAGGCCTGCTGCGCGGGCTGAGCGGCGAGGAGGCCGCCGTCGAGGCCGTCGACACCTCTGGGCGAGCGGTGTTGTTCGCGGGCATGATCGTGTGCATCGCGATGCTCGGCATGTTCGCGCTCGGCGTGAGCTTCCTCTACGGCGTCGCGATCGCTGCTTCGGTTGCGGTGGCGTCCACCGTGATCGCGTCGCTGACGCTGTTGCCTGCGCTGCTCGGCTTCTTCGGGCCGCGCGTGCTGCGCCGGCGCGAGCGCCGCGCGCTCAGCGCGGGTGAGCTTCGAACGAGCGACGAGTCGCCCGCCTGGGCACGGTGGGCCAACATCCTGCAGCGCCGGCCGGCGCTGTTCTCGACGGCGGCGGCGCTGCTGATGGTGCTGATCGCGCTCCCCTTCCTGTCGATGCGTCTCGGCTCGGCCGATGCCGGCTCGGATCCGTCCGGGTCCACGACCCGTGCCGCGTACGACCTGCTGGCCAAGGGCTTCGGTCCCGGCTACAACGGACCGCTGCAGCTGGTCGCCAAGGTTTCGACCCCGGCGCAGCAGGCAGCGTTCATCCGCGTAGCGCGCGCAGTCGCCTCGACCCCCGGCGTGGCCCGCGCCACGCGTCCGCGCTTCGAGGGCGACATCGCGCTCGCGAACGTGTATCCGACCGGCTCGCCGCAGGACGCCTCGACGGCCGACCTCCTGCACACGGTCCGTAACCGGATCGTGCCGGCGGCCGAGCGGGGCAGCGGTCTGCACGTGCTGGTCGGGGGACAGACCGCGATCTTCGATGACTTCAGCACCGTCCTGTCGGCGAAGCTGCCGCTGTTCATCGGAGTGGTCGTGGTCCTCAGCTTCCTGCTGCTGATGGCCGTGTTCCGCAGCCTGGTGATCCCGCTGATCGCCGCGATCATGAACCTGCTGTCGGCCGCGGCGGCGTTCGGCGTGATCACCGCGATCTTCCAGGACGGGTTCGGCGCTTCACTGCTCGGGATCGACAAGACCGGACCGATCGAGGCGTTCGTGCCGGTGATGATGTTCGCGATCCTGTTCGGCCTCTCGATGGATTACGAGGTGTTCCTCGTCGCGCGCATCTACGAGGAGTGGCACCGTCGGCGCGACAACCGCGAGGCGGTCACCCACGGCCTCGCCGCAACCGGCCGGACGATCACCGCGGCCGCCGCGATCATGGTGCTCGTGTTCGGCGCGTTCGTGCTCGGCGGCGAGCGCGTGATCGAGCTGTTCGGCATCGGCCTCGCAAGCGCGGTGCTGCTCGACGCGCTGATAGTGCGTTCGGTGCTCGTGCCCGGCTTGATGCTGCTGCTGGGCGAGGCCAACTGGAAGCTTCCTGCCTGGCTGGATCGCGTGCTGCCCCACCTCAACGTCGAGGGCAGCGCGGCACGAGCCGCGGCCACACGCGGGCCCGAGGCGATCGGCGAGCCGCCGGTGCCCGAGCCGGTGGCGGGCTGAGCGCTCCGCTACGCGACAATCGCGCCTCCACAGCCCACGGCCGTTGGAGGAACGCCTTGATCGTCGATTGCGCGCACTATCGCGACGGCCGCCGCCAGCACGACGGACCGATGGAGCTCGAGCCCGCGGCCGACTTCTGCCACGGCAACGACGAGGGTTTCGTGTGGCTCGGGCTGTTCGAGCCGAGCATCGAGGAGCTGACAGAGGTGCAGGACCGCTTCGGCCTGCACGACCTCGCGATCGAGGACGTCCAGAACATGCACCTGCGGCCCAAGGTCGAGCAGTACGACGAGGTCTCGTTCATCGTGCTGCGGACGGCGCGCTACCTCGACGACGTCGAGGAGATCGACTTCGGCGAAGTCGGCGTGTTCATCGGCCAGCGCTTCGCGATCGCCGTCCGTCAGGGCGCCGCGAGCGACCTGCGCGACTCGCGGACCCGACTGGAGCGCAGACCCGACCTCCTTGCGCACGGCCCGCTCGCCGCGCTGTGGGCGATCATGGACAAGATCGTCGACGATTACTCGCCCGCCGTGATCGGGCTCGAGCACGACATCGAGGAACTCGAGGAGGTCATCTTCACCGGGTCGGTCGCGTCCAGCGAGCGGATCTACTCGCTCCGGCGAGAGGCGACCGAGCTGTACCGCGCAATGCATCCGCTGATCGTTCCGCTCGACGCGATCGCACGCGGTTCGCTGCTGCCCGTCGCGAAGAAGCTCCGGCCTTTCTTTCGTGACATCTCCGACCACCTCAAGCTCGCCCAGGAGGACGTCGCACAGCAGCGCGACCAGCTCGCGGTGATGATGCAGGCGAACCTGGCCGTGATCTCCGTCGAGCAGAACGACATCAGCGTGCGCCAGAGCGAGATCTCAAAGCAGCTGACGCTGGTCGCGACCGTGTTCCTGCCGTTGACGTTCCTCACCGGCTTCTTCGGGATGAACTTCGGCTGGCTGACCGATCACATCAGCTCGCTGTGGGAGTTCCTCGTGTTCGGCCTCGGAAGCTTCATCGCCTCGCTGGTAGTGCTGTGGCTGTTCTTCCGCCGGCGTGGGTATTTCGGGGCTGACGGCTAAGGCTTTGCCCATTTCTTACCGGGGGTTGACCATCCTCTTCCCAAGCGGTGATCCACTTGTGCCATGACACTGAATCACCGAACGCCCCGAGGGCACTATCTGGCGCTCGATGACAGCGAGGAACCTCGACTGGTCCCGCTGCCGGACAAGATCTCGCACTTTGGCGACGCGGTCATCGTCCGCCACGGGCGGCACGCGCGAGTGCTCGACAACCACAGCACGAGTGGCACGTTTCTGAACGGCCGCCGGATCGTCGCGACCAACGTGATCGACGGCGATGTGATCTCCGTCGGCGACCAGAACGTCCGCTACATCGTCATCGACTAGGCGGGTTGGGACTGCGTCGCCGGCTGAGCTAGCGTCCCCGCCTGCAGATGCCGACGCGCTACCACCGATTCGCCGGCAGCAGCCTGGATCGCCTCGCCGCGTTGAGCGACGGCGTGTTCGCGGTCTCGATGACGCTGCTCGTGCTCGACCTGACGCCGCCGTCGGTCCCGAAGCGGACGCAGCAACCGGTCTGGTCTGGCGGGGGCGGCTCCGAGCACACGCTGGCCCACGACCTCGCGCAGCACGTCGCCCCACGACTGCTCCCTTACGCGATGAGCTTTCTTACGTTGGGGATCTTCTGGGTCGGACAGCAGGCGCAGTTCGAGAGCTTCGCGCGGAGTAACCGCGCGCTGACCTGGATCCATCTGATCTTCCTGCTGGGGGTGACGCTGATGCCGTTCTCGACTGGACTGCTCGCGGAGGACATCACCTACCGGGTGTCGATCGCCATCTACTGGCTGAACCTTGCCGGGCTCGGTGCGGTCCTGTGGATCAGCCTCCGCTACGCGGACCGCACAGGCTTGATGAGCGAGCAGACGACGCCTCAGATGCGCGCCGCGCTCGAGCGGCGGATCGTCGTCTATCAATGCTTGTACGCCGTCGCCGCTCTGACCTGCCTGATCAACACCTACCTGGCGATCGGCCTGATAATCGCGTTGCAGCTCAATGCGGTGATCGCGCCACGCATCTGGATTCTCGACCGCGCGTAGGCGCCGACGTCCTTACACGGGCTCCTCGGTGACGTCGCGCGCCACCAGCGCCGCGTAAAGCCCGCCACGATCGAGCAGTTCTTCGTGCGTGCCGCGCTCGGCGATCCGGCCGTGGTCCAGCACGACGATCTGGTTGGCGTCGCGGACGGTCGAGAGCCGGTGGGCGATCGTGATCGTCGTGCGACCCTGCGCCAGCCGCTCGAGCTCGGCCTGGACCGCCGCCTCTGTCTGCGTGTCGAGCGAGCTCGTCGCCTCGTCGAGCACGAGCACCGGTGGGTTGCGCAGGATCGTGCGGGCAATCGCCATCCGCTGTTTCTCGCCGCCCGAGAAGCGGTAGCCACGCTCGCCGACGACCGTGTCGTAGCCCTCGGGCAGCGACGAGATCAGCTCGTGGATCCGGGCCGTCTTCGCGGCATTCTCGATCTCCTCGTCGCTCGCCTGCGGGCAGGCGAAACGCAGGTTCTCGCGCACGCTCGCGTGGAACAGGTAGGTCTCCTGCGAGACGACCCCGACGGTCGCGGCGAGCGACTCGAGGCTCGCATCGCGCACATCGACGCCGTCGATCGTCACTCGGCCAGCCTGCGGCTCGTACAGTCGCCCGACGAGGTACCCGAGCGTCGTCTTTCCGGCGCCGGTCTCGCCGACAATCGCCGTGCGGGTACCGGCCGGCACATCCAACCCGACGTCCTCGAGCGTCCACGGCAAATCCGCTGGCGCCGGGGAATCGGCTGGCGCCGAACTCGAGCGTGGCAAACCCGCTGGCGCCGAACTCGAGCCGTCGCCATACCGGAACGAGACGTGCTCGAACCTGACCTCGCCGAGCACCTCGTCCGGGCGCAGCACGACCGGGTTCTCGGCTTCGACGATCTCCACGGGCTGGTCGAGGTATTCGAAGATGCGGTCGAACAGCGCCAGCGAAGCTTCGACGTCAGCCTGCGTCGAGAGCAGGCTCTGGATCGGGAAAAGCAACCGCGTCTGGAGCGTGGTGAACGCGACGACAGTGCCGATCGATAGCGAGTTCCCGACGAAGCTCTGTCCGGCCAGCCAGTAGATGATCGCCGGCTGGATCGCAAACACCATCTGGATCGTCGACATCATCCAGCGGCCCGCCATTCTCGAGCGGACCTCGACGTCCGCGATCTCGCGCGACTCGCCGGTGAAGCGGTCGGCGAGATCGCGCCCGCGCCCCATCGTCTTGCCGAGCATGATCCCCGAGACCGAGAGTGACTCCGAGACGAGCGCGCTGAGATCAGCCAGCCGCCGCTGGCGCTCGGTCGTGATCCGGCGGCGGACCTGCCCGACGCGGCGGGTCAGCCATACGAACAGCGGCACGAAGATCAGCGAGATCGCGGCGAGCGCCGGGTCGAGGATCACCATCGCGATCAGCGTCGCGATCACGGTGGTCGCGTTCTGCGCGATCGACGTCGCCGTCGTCGTCACGACGCTGTCGATCCCGCCGATGTCGTTGGCGATCCGCGACTGCACCTCGCCCGTGCGGGTGCGCGTGAAGAACGCCAGCGACATCCGCTGCAGGTGGCGATAGACGGCGGCGCGCAGGTCGTGCATCACGCGCTGGCCGATCACGTTGGAGATGTAGGTCTGCCACACCGAGAGCGCCGCGGTGATGATTGCGATCGCGATCATCCCCAGCACCAACTCGGTCAGCAGCTTCGAGTTCTTGTCGGGCAGCGCCGTGTCGAGCACGCCGCGCAGCAGGAACGGCGAGATCATCGCCAGCCCCGACCCGAGGATGATCAGCGCGATCACCGCGCCGAGCCGCGCCCGGTAGGGCTTGAACAGCGCGAGGATCCGGTGTCGGTCGCGTTCGCGTCCGGGGTCCATCAGCGGCGGCGGCTTCTCTGCGCCGCCGCGCATCGCGCCGTGCCCGCCTGGTCCAAACAGTGCACTCATCTTGTTCCATGATGACGCACGCGTTGTTCATCCTCGGGCGGTCGCTCCTCTGAACGCGCCCGACCGCTTCTCAGCACGGCGCCGCTCGACCCAGATCGCGGTGACCAGTGCGCCGGCCAGGAACGAGGCCGCGCTCACGCCCATCGCGACGTGCATCCCGGGGACGAACGACTGTCCCGCGATCAGCGTGCCCAGCAGCGCGACGCCGATCGCCCCGCCGGCCTGGCGTGCGGCGTTCAGCACGCCAGATGCGATCCCTGCCCGCTCGGCCGGTGCGGCCTCGATGATCGCCGCGGTCGCCGCCGGCATCGTGAATGCCATCCCGAACCCGGCGGCGATCAGCGGCACGACGAGCACGAGATAGCTGGTGTTCGCGCCCGCAACGATAAGGCCCGCAAAGCCCGCCGTTCCGCACAGCAGCCCCGCGAGCATCGGAACTCGCGGGCCAGTGCGGCTCGTGACGCGTCCGGAGACGATGCTCGAGACCGCGACGAACACGCCCTCGGGCAGCAGCGCCAGACCCGTCACGAGCGCCGAGTAACCGCGCACATGCTGGAAGTAGAGCGACAGCGCGAACAGCTGGCCGTAGAAGCCGAGGTTGATCGCGAGCCCGACGAAGCTCGCGCCCGAGAACGTACGGCTCCTGAACAGCGACAGCGGCAGCATCGGGTCACTTGTGTGCCGCTCGACCGCGATCAGGCCGACCGTCGCCGGCACGAACGCGATCAGCGCCACCAGCGCTAGCGGCGAGGTCCAGCCGGCGGCCCCGCCTTCGATCAGTCCAAACGTCAGCAGCGTCAGCGCGAGCACCCCGAGCACCTGGCCCGGCGGGTCGAAACCCGTCGCGGTCCGCTCACCGGCCTTCGGCAGGTGTTTCGCTGCCAGCACCAGCCCGAGGATCCCGAGCGGGATGTTGACGACGAACACCGCGCGCCAGCTGACCAGTCCGACCAGGACGCCGCCGAGCACGGGGCCTGAGGCCGCGCCGACGCCGGCGATCGCGCCCCAGGCACCGACGGCGCGGGCGCGCTCTGCAGGCTTCTCGTACGCGGCGCGCAGCAATGCGAGCGAGCTTGGGACGAGCAGCGCGGCGCCCACGCCCTGGACCACGCGCGCCGCGATCAGAAACGTCACCGACGGCGCCGCGGCGCACGCGGCCGAGGCCACCGTGAACAGGATCAGGCCGGCGTCGAACAAGCGCCGCGCACCCATCCGGTCTCCGAGCGAGCCGGCCGACAGCAGCAGGCCGGCGAACACGACGGTGTAGGCATCGACAATCCATTGGAGGTCACTGACGCTGCCGCCCAGCTCCCTTCCGATCGACGGCAGCGCCACGTTCACGATCGTCGCATCGACGATCACCATCAGATATCCAAGTCCAATTGCGATCAGTGGAAGGTGCTTTCGCATAGCTACAGGGTTCCCCGGGAACACTTCGTCTGACGTCGAAACGTGTGGGTTCTAGGCTGCCGGTATGGATGGAGATGCGGACATCGCCAAGGTGGGCTCGCTGCTCGCCGACCCCGCTCGCGCGCGGATCCTGATGGCCCTCGGAGACGGCCGCGCGCTCCCGGCAACCGTGCTCGCCGGAGAGGCGGGCGTCGCCGGCTCGACCGCCAGCGCACACCTCTCGAAGCTATTGGACGGTGGCCTCCTGCAGGTCGAGCAGCACGGCCGCCACCGCTACTTCCGGCTCTCGGGGCCTGCGGTCGGCGAACTGCTCGAGACGATCGCCCGCCTCTCGCCGCCCGCGCCGGTCCGCTCGCTGCGGCAGGGCACCAGGGCGCAGGCGGTCCGCTTTGCGCGCACCTGCTACGACCACCTCGCGGGCGTCCTCGGCACCGAGCTGATGGCATCGATGCTCTCGAGTGGCTTGCTGGTCGGAGGCGACGGCACTTTCGACCCGCGCTCCGCTCGCCAGGACCGGCTGTCGGCTCCGGGACTCGACTTCGACTACCGCCTGACCGAGCTCGGCTTCGAGCGCTTGACCGAGTTCGGGCTCAACTTCGAAGCGCTCCTGCGGCGCCGGCCGCTGATCCGGTACTGCGTGGACTGGAGCGAGCAGCGCCACCACCTGGCCGGCGCGCTGGGCGCGGCGGTGGCCGACCGGATGCTGGAGCTCGGCTGGGTGCGGCGCGCGCGGCGCTCGCGGGCGGTGCATGTCTCGGATGAGGGATATCGAGGGCTCTCAGATGTGTTCGGTGTGAACATCGCCGAGCTGTCTCCCGCGCCGGCCGCGGCGGCGTCCTAGACTCAGACGGAGCATGTCCGGCCCAGAGATCGGCCTCGTCCTCTCCGTCTTCCTCGCCTGCATGGTCGAGGCGGTCGAGGCTCTCACGATCATCCTCGCGGTCGGCATCACCCGCAGCTGGTCCTCCGCGCTATCGGGCGCCGGGGTTGCGGTCCTCGCCCTGACAGCGGTGATCGCCGCGCTCGGCCCCGCGCTCACGCATCTGCCGATCAACACGCTGCGGGTCGTCGTCGGGGGCCTGCTGCTGATCTTTGGCCTGCAGTGGCTGCGCAAGGCGATCCTCCGCGCCGCCGGCCTGAAGGCGCTGCACGACGAGGCCGCCGCATTCGAAGAGGAGGCAAAGGCCGCCGAGGCGGCGCCGCGCCCCGCCAGGGACTTCGACAATTACTCGTTCCTGATCTCGTTCAAGGGCGTGCTGCTCGAGGGGCTCGAGGTGGCCTTCATCGCGCTCACGTTCGGCGCCAACCAGCATCGGATCGGGCTCGCCGCGGTGGCCGCCGGCGCAGCGGTCCTGCTCGTCGCGGTCTTCGGGGTCCTCGTGCACCGGCCACTCACGCGCGTGCCCGAGAACGCGATGAAGTTCTCGGTCGGTGTGATGCTGACCTCGTTCGGAACCTTCTGGGGGGCCGAGGGTGCCGGCGCATCGTGGCCGGGCGGCGACGCGGCGCTGCTGGTGATCGTCCCCGCGGTCGCGCTGGTGGCGCTGGCGATGGTCCGGTGGCTGAGGCGCGCTCCCCAATCCGTCCAGGTTCCCGTCAACCAAGCAGCATGAGGCGAGTCAAGAGCTTCATCCGCGGCCTGTGGGAGTTCGTCGTCGGCGACGACTGGGTGACCGCTGTGGGTGTGGTTATCGCGCTCGGGCTTACCGCCGTGATCGCTGGGGCCGGCGCGAGCGCGTGGTGGATCATGCCGCTCGCGGTCCTCGGCCTGCTGGCGCTTTCGCTGCGGCGCGCCGCGCGCTGAGCCTGCCTACTTGAATTCGCGCGTGTACAGCGACGGCAGCGACAGGGAGTGATAGCGCAGGACCGGTGCCGGTTTGTGTGGACGGGGATCGCGCTCAGGCCGCGGGCGCCGTACTCGTTGCTCGCCGCGCCGGCCCAGTTTCAGCTGCTTGAACGTCATGCTGACTCCTTCCTGGGTCAGCGGACGTTGTACCCGACCAAGCTTGCGATAAACCAAATTGCCCTGTAAAAGGTGCATAAGCAACCTCGGACGACCGCCCGGCCGCCGGCTTTCTCGGAGCGGGCCGGGGCTACGCTGCGGCGCCGGCCTCGGCGTGCACCGGCGGCACGCGCTCGGCCCATGGACGCGCCTGCTCGATCTGCGCGGCGACCTGCAGCAGCAGGTCCTCGCGTCCGTACGCGGCGACCAGCTGCACGCCGACCGGCAGCCCTTCGGCCGTCCGGTGCAGCGGCAGCGAGATCCCCGGCTGCCCCGTCGTGTTGAAGCCGGCCGTGAAGATCGCGAACGGGGTCGCTCGCACGATCGGCGCCAGCGGGTTGTCAGGCGGCGCATCGTGCTCACCGAGCCGCGGCGGCGGCTCCGCGCAGGTCGGCGTCAGCAGCAGGTCGTAGCCCTCGTCGGCCCACCACGATGAGACCCGGCGCGCGCCCGCCTGCGCATGCTCGACCGCCCGCAGCAGATCGCCGCCGCTGTGTCCTCGCCCCGCCTCGGCCAGCGCCCACGTGCACGGCTCGACGTCATCTGGCCCGATCTCCCGTCCGATCGCCGCGCTCCAGTATTTGAGGTTCCAGTCGACCCCGCACGTCCACCGCACCAGGAAGTTCGGGATGTAGTCGGGGTCGTCGAGGTCGCGGGGATAGGAGCTCTCGACGTTGTGCCCGAGCTCCTCGAGCAGCGCCGCCGCCTGCTCGGCCGCCTTGACGCACTCGGGGTGCGCTTCGAACTGGCCGGTGGGAGGCGTCGTCATCAGCCCGATCCGCAACCGCCCCGGATCCGTCCCGACCTCCTCCAGATACGGACGCGCCGGCGGCGGCGCCGCATACGGATCGCCCGCCACCGGACCGTGGACCGCGTCGAGAATCGCGGCCGCGTCCCGGACCGAGCGAGTGACGGCCAGCTCCGCGGTCAGCCCTCCGAGCGCGTCCCCGAAGTCCGGCGCCAGCGAGACCCGCGCGCGCGACGGCTTCAGGCCGACGAGACCGCAGTGGCTCGCGGGGATGCGGATCGAGCCGCCGCCATCGTTGGCGTGCGCGACCGACACGATCCCCGCCGCGACCGCTGCGGCCGAGCCACCGCTGGAGCCACCCGGCGAGCGCTCGAGGTCCCACGGGTTGTGGGTCGGGCCGTAGGCCACCGGCTCCGTGGTGGGCAGGATCCCGAGCTCCGGGGTGTTCGTACGACCGAAAAGCACGAACCCGGCGCGCCGGAAGCGCTTGGCAAGTTCCATGTCATGGCTCGAGCGGTATCCGGCGTCGCGCACCGCACGCATTCCCTCGTGCACGGGCGCGCCTTCCATGTAGCACGAGAGATCCTTGACGAGCATCGGCACGCCCCGGAACGGACCGTCGGGCAGCTCGCCCGCCGCCTGTTCGCGAGCCTCGTCGAACAGCGGGTGGATCAAGGAATTCAGCTGCGGGTTCAGCCGCTCGACGCGCGCAATCGCGTCCTCGAGCAACTCCGACGGTGAGGCCTCGCCCTCGCGCACGAGCCGGGCCTGTTCGGTGGCATCGATCATGCGGCGATCCTCGCAGCGTTCCACTGCACACGCAAGCCACACGTTCAGGGAAAAGTTCGGGGTGCTTCCCGATGCGCCGCCGCCCACCTCGCGCCACGATCTCCTGCGTTCAGCAATCCACGGCAGGAACGGAGAAGACGATGAATCGGTATCCCGTGCCGCGCATCGCCGCGGCCCTGGCGACGCTGCTCTGCTCCGCAGCGCCGGCGAGCGCCGGCCCCCTCGCCAAGCAATCGCCGCGCTGGTCGCCGGTTCTACACGTGCGCGTCGGCGACATAACGATCGGCTACCGGCGCGTCGGCTCCGGGCCGCCACTGGTGATGATCATGGGCTTCGGAGGGACGATGGCGGAGTGGGATCCGACACTGATCAGCAACCTCGCAGCGCGCCGGACCGTGATCGTGTTTGACAACCGCGGCGTGGCCACGTCGACCGACGCCCCGGACAGGCGACTGACGATCGCGCTGATGGCGGATGACACCTGGCGGTTGATCGGCGCGCTCGGCTACCACCGTGCGGATGTCCTCGGGTGGTCGATGGGCTCGTTCATCGCCCAGGAGCTTCTCCTCCGGCACCCCCAGGTGGTGCGCCGTCTGATCCTCTCGGGTGCCGATCCCGGCGGCCAGCACGCCGTGCAGGCCTCGGCACGGGTCAACGCGATCCTCGCCAACCCGCACACCAAGCCGGCTCAGCTGATCCGCGTTCTGTTCCCGAGGAATCAGCAGCAGGCGGGTTTCGCGTACCTGCACCGCGTGGGATCGCAGTCGGGCCTGCGGCCCGATAGCTTCACGGTCTCACCCAGGATCCTCGCCGAGCAGAACGTGGCGGAGGGACGCCTCTGGTACTGCCGCGGCTGCGGTGCCTATCCGCGCCTTTCGGGCGTCACCACGCGGACCCTGGTCGCCGACGGCCGCGACGACATCGCCGAGCCGCCGGTAAACTCCGGCATCATCGCCGCGCTGATCCCGACAGCAAGCCTGCAGTTGTTCCCGGACGCCGGGCACGCGTTCATGTTCCAGTACAACCGCCGCTTCGCGCGGGTGGCGACGGGCTTCCTCACAGCCCACTAGCGGGAGAGTGCCGCCTCGAGCTCCACGCGCGATCCGACCCCGAGCTTTGTGTAGGCGTGGCCGAGGTGCGTCTCGACCGTCCTGGCGGTGACGAACAGCGTCTGGGCGATCTCGCGGTTGGTGTGGCCGGCGGCAGCGAGCTCGACGATGCGCCGCTCGCTGGGCGTCAGCGACGCGACGCCCTTCAGCTCCTTGCGACGCGGGCGCGCGCCGGCCGCGAGCAGCTCCTGCCAGGCTCGCGCGGCAAGTCGCGTGGCGGTGCACTCAGTCGCAAGCTCGTATCCGCGCCCGAGCTGCTCGCGCGCCGCGCAGCGCCGTAGTCACGCGCCAGCGAGAGCTCCTCGCCAACAAACCCGCGAGCCTGATCACGCTCTCCAAGCTGGTCGAGCGCGAGCGCGGCCTGCGAGCGCCAGGGGTACTGCGCAGGAACCGTCCACCCGAGCTCCCGCTCGAACTCGCCGATCGCCAGAAAGGCGGTCGCAGCGGCCGCAAACTGGCTCTGCGCCAGCAGATGCTCCGCGCTGCTGTACGCGAGCGAACGGGTGGCAGTCGATTCGGTCGCGGTCGCTGCGGCCATCAGCTCGGGGTCAGGGTCCGTACCGCGCTCGACCGCGACGAAGGTGAGGACGCCGCCGGCACGCGTGGTCAGGGCAACCGCCGCCCGCACCTCGCGCCCGAGCTCCAGGGCACGAGTGGCATCCGCCTCGGCATCCACCAGGGCTCCGCGCCGGTGGTGTATCTGGGCGCGCTGTGCGAGCACCGACGCCGCGACGGCGAGCACTCCAAGGCGCTCGGTCAGATCGACGAGTCCCGTGGTCAGCGCGAGCGCCTGCTCGTAGCGGTCCGCCATCGAGAGCGCGATCGCCGCCATCGCAATCGCATGGCTCGAGACCTGCGTCGCGGCGAGCCCCGGCGGTCGGCCCGTCACCGCGCGCAACGCGAGCTCGATCACCGTTTCGGCGCTGGTGCCGCGCTGAGCGGTGTCGAGCGCCAGGAGGCCTAGCCGAAAACGCTGAGGATCGGTCGCAGGCGGTCCGCCCGGATCCGGCAACCGAGCGTGTAGAGGGCGCAGACGACGCAGGACCTCTGTGCTCATCGTCGCGGCCGCCAGGCGCTCGATCTCGAGCAGCTCGCCCAATTCCGCATCGCTGCCAGCCAGCTCCGTGTCGGCCCGATCGACGACCGCAAGCGCCTCCACGCCCCGACCTTGTAGACGCAGCAGCCGCGAGCGCTCGACCGCGATCTCCGCGCGCCGCTGCACGGAGCCCGTGAGCGAAGTCGCCTCGACCAGATACTGGTCGGCGTCGGCGCTGCCCGCATCGCTCTCGGCCAGCGCGAGGTCGAACAGCAGCAGCTCGCGCTCGGTGTCCTCCTGCACCTCATCGAGCGCCCGGCGCAGGTATGCGGCTGCGACATCCGGCGCGCCGAGCGACTGCGCCCTCTCCGCGGCGCGCCTCAGCACCTCGACTGCCCACGGCTCGCCGACCGGCGCGGCGAGCCGCAGCTGGGCCGCGATCGCCTCATCGGCAGCTCCGCCCGCCCGCAGTGCGACGGCCGCACGGGCGTGCGCCCGTGGGCGCTCGGCGGCCGCGGTTCCGTCGTAGATCGCCGTTCGCACGATCGGGTGCACGAACCGCAACGGCTCCTCCGCGGCGAGCACGTCGGCTTCGACGAGCATCTGTGCCGAGGCGCGCGCTTGCACATCGGTGATGCGAGCCAGCTGCCCCGCGACCGAAACGGGCGCGCCGTCGCCCAGCACCGCCGTCGCCTGAGCCAGACCGCTGGCCGTCTCCGGCAGCCGGGCAAGGCGCAGCGCCACCGCGGTGGCCACGTTACGCGGCGAGAGGGCTGCGACGCGCGCCGCCTGTTCTGCCCGCGGCGCGATTCCCTCAACGGCGACCTCGCGCAGCAGCTCGCCGACCAGAAACGGTACGCCGCCAGTCGCGTGCCGGCAGGCTTCCGAGAACGCGGCATCGGCGGTGCCCGGCAGCGTTCGCGCGACGATCGTCGCGACCTCCTCGGCGTTCAGTGGCGAGGGGCGCAGGACACGGGCCGCTGGATCGATCGCCAGCCCCCCAAACCCATCGCGACGAGGCCGCCCGGCGACGAGCAGCCCGAGCGGCAGTTCGCCGAGCCGGCGGGCGAGGAAGCCGAGGAATTCAACCGAGGCCGAGTCCGCCCAGTGCACGTCGTCGACCAGCAACAGCAGGCCGCGCTCGGACGAGGCGGCGAGGTTGGCCGCGAGCCAGTAGAGCCCGTGACGTCGCTGGAACCCCGGATCGCCGGGGAACCGGCCGACCGCCCCCGGATCGAACAGCGGCGCCGCAAGCGCCGCGGTACCCGCGAGCCACTCGCAGCGCTGGGACTCATCGGCAGCGCTCAACGCCGGCTCGAACAGCTGCCGGACGATGCCGAAGGCGAACTCCCGCTCGAGCTCGCCACCCCTTGCGCTGAGCGTGCGCACGCGGCTCGCGCGCGCCAGCCGCCGGGCCTCCGCGACCAGCGACGTCTTCCCGTTCCGGCCGGGCCTTCGACGACGATAACGCTGCCCTCGCCCGCGCCGATCGAGTCGACCGCGGCCACGATCGCGGCGAGATCCGACTCTCGTCCGAGCAGTTGGGTGGAGGCCGTCACCGTCGTCATCTACTGACTCCGCGAGCGCCGAAAACTTTCAGGGAAAACCTCGGGGTGCCTCCCGATGTGCCGAGAGCCGGGGGCGGCAACGATGCGGGCATGTCAGCAACTGGCCGCATATCGATCGAGGTCGAGACCGGGCCGGATGGTCCGTCGGGCACGGCACGGGATGACAGCGGGCAGGTGTTCGCCTTCTCCGGGTGGCTCGAGCTGATCGCGCTGATCGAAGGACCCATCGCCGCCGCCGGCGCGCCGGCGGCGCGGCACGACGAGAAACGGGAGACGAAATGAGTTTTCGACAAGACGAGCTCACTCGCAAGCTCGGCGCTCCCGGCGAGATGATCGCCGGGCTCCGCGTCCGGGTCGACACTCGAAAATCGGTTGGAGCCCTCGCAGCCGTTTCGCTTGCGCTGTTCTGCATTCAGGTCGACTTCTTCGCCCTGAACCTGGCGCTGCCGAACATGGCCGGCGCCTTCCACGTCGGGGCCCGGGCATCCAGTGGATGGTCAGCGCCTACATGCTCTCGGTCGGATCGCTGTTCATCCTTGCCGGGCGCGTCGGCGACATCTTCGGCCGTCGCCGGGCCCTGCTGGCTGGCATCGCGATCTTCGGCCTCGCATCGCTCGCGTGCGCGCTGGCGCCGAGCCTCGGCGTGCTGATCGCCGCACGCGTCGTCCAGGGGGCCGGCGCCGCGGTCGTGTTTCCGGTCGGTGTCGCGGTCATCAGCAACGCATTCGGCGAGGAGACGCGCGCTCGCGCGCTCGGCGTCGCGTTCGGGATCGCGAACATCGGCACCGCCGCCGGGCCGTTCATCGGCGGCGGGCTGGCCGAAGGACCTGGCTGGCGGTGGGTGTTCTGGACGCTGCTCGCGCTGTGCATCGCCGCGTTCTTGGCGGCACTGCTGACGGTCTCGGACTCACGGGAGGCTGCGGCACCCCGCCGGCTCGACTGGGTCGGAGCGGCACTCGTGATCTGCGCGGTCGGCCTGCTGAGCGTGACCGTCGATCGGGGCGAGGCCTGGGGTTGGGGGTCGCCGACGACGGTCGCCGGATTCATCGTCGCCGCCGCGCTGGTGGTCGCGTTCGTCGCCTACGAGTCGCGCGTCCGCTCGCCGCTCGTCGATCTGAAGCTGTTTCGCAACTACCCCTACGTGCTCGTCACCGCGATGGGGATGGTCGCCAACGTCGTCTATGTCGTGAGCGTGTTCGCGGTGACGCCGTACCTGCAGGAGGTTCGAGGCCTCTCGCCGCTGACTGCGGGCGTCGTGTTCCTGGCGCCTTCGCTGATGGTCGCGATCTCGGGCCCGCTCGGCGGGCGGCTCGCGAAACTTGTCCGCCCGACGGCGGTGATGGCGGGAGCGGGCGTGATCAGCGGCGTCGGCGTCCTCGCGATGTCGTTCGCGCATGGCTGGGACGCGTACATCCCGTGCTTCGCGGTCGCCGGGCTCGGGTTCGGCTTGGGCTGGACGTTCGCGAGCGTCGGCACCCAGACCGTGGTCAGCCCCGAGCGCGCCGGCGAGGCCTCGGGCGTGCTGCTGACGATCCTCGTGACCGCAGGCGGTATCGGGATCGCTACGGCCGCCACCGTGATCGAGCTGCTGGTGCGCTCCGGAGCGAGCTCCGCGCACGCGATCAACGCTACGCTGCGGGTCCTCGGGATCGGCATCATCGTGGCGGCCTGGATCGTGATGGCGCTGCGCCACCGGCTCGTCCGGCGCGGTCAGATCGCCCCGCTGTCGATCAGCGCCTCCTTCACGCCCCCGCAATCGTGAGGCGCACGGCGGCTAGCCGCGCGTGACTGTGTACGTCAGCGTGTAGCCGTTCTTCCCCTGGATGCCGTTGCCGAACGTGATCGGCCCCGAGCCGCGGAACTTGTTCGTCGTCGCGACCGCGGTCGACGTGTGCGTGCCGAGCGAGGAGCCGGGGCTGCGATACACGTCGAGGATCGTGCCGGTGTCGTCGTTGACGAACAACAGCAGCGGGTTCGGATTCTGCTCGTCGGTGTTCGCGGGGCAGGGATACAGCAGGTTGGCGAAGATTCCGAACAGCAGCTTGCCGGCCGGCTCATCGCACTCCCGGCCCTGAATGAGGAGCGACACGCCCGCGCGCCGCGGCACGTAGATCCTCACCGTGCGGTTGATCGCGATCCGCTCGTTGTCGACCACGTGCGTCGTGAGCCGCGGGATCCACTTGTTGAGCAGCTGCCAGTAGCCGTTCAGATCGAGATACAGGTTCCAGTTGGCGCCGCTGGGATCCTTCAGGGCCGGGTTCGGGTCGGCGTGCCGGATCAGGATCGACTTGAGCGTCACGTCGAGCGCGACCGGCGCGCGACGCGGGGGAACGCTCCACGAGACGAAGAAGCTCTTGCCATATCCCACGACGTGGTTTGCGCCCTTGAGCGTCACCGTGACCGCGATCCCGTTCGCGAGCTTCCGCACCCGTTCGCTGCCCGAGCCGCCGGCGATCCGGTTGACGATCCGGAGGCGCAGCTTCGCGCCGCGCGACGGCTTCGGCGGCGCGGGGACGAAGAACGTGTAGCGCCCGGCCAGCGGCTGCACCCGGTTGGACTTGTCCTTCGCACAGGGCGGGAAGCCGGGGTCGTACTGCGGCGGGACCTGGTTGCCGGGCTTTCGATGGGTCATCGCGCAGTGCTCGACCGCGTGTGCCCCGTCGCCCATGTTCGACGCGAACACGTCGGTCTCGCTCTCGCCTTTGCGGGAGAGATAGGGAGTGCTGCGGTTGACCGCGATCGCATGCAACGGGTGCAGCTCGGAGTGCTCGCCGGTGGTGATCGTGCCGGTGTTGTTCTCGCTCGAACCCTGCCAGTGGCCGCAATCCCAGATCCACGAGCCCCACAACGTCGCACGGTCGCCGTCGGTCGGCCACGCGAAGAACGGCAGCGTCGCACTCTCCCACTCGAAATGCAGCCGCCCGTACTCCTCGCCGCCGCCACGCGTGTAGTTGTTGGTGCCCTTCGCCTTGCTGCCGGCGATCAGGTACTGAAACGGCGGGTCGGCGACGAGGTTGCCGTTGTAGTCGTAGGAGCGGTGCTCGAGGATCGCGTCCTCGAGCGAGGCGTGGGACACGCGCACGATTCCGGTCGCCATCCGGAGCGTGGGGTCGCGGTAGATGTACACCCACTCGGGCGAGGAGTCGACGCCGATGCCGAGGTCAGAGCGCTGGCACCCGTCTCTCAGTGGCTGCGTCAGCCCCATCGGCTTGGGCGGATGAGCAGACGCGGTCCAGGGCAGTCCGATGACCGCAATCGCCACCGCGATTGTGAGCACACGAGCGATTGCCCATCTCATCCCGCGGAAGAACATACCTCTATGCCGGGGGAGATGTGAACGAGTTGTTTAGGGCCCGAGCAAGAATGATCGCCCGCTCTGACGGCGTCTGGACGCGCCTGGCCACTCGCCAGATTCGAGCGCTAATTCTCGCTCGAGCCCTTACGCGGCGAGGTCGCGGACCGCGGGAGCCGGCGCGGCCGCGACTTCGCCAGGAACAGCCGTCAGTGTCCGTGCGCCTTCCTGCACCGACCCGCGCAGGCGCACGAACCCGATCGTGCCCCCGAGCGTGGGCACCCACAACGCGATCGCGTGATAGAGGATGACCGCGGCGGCCGTTGGCCCCGCGGGCAGCCCGTAGAGCAGCAGCGCTCCCAGCAGCCCGCCCTCGAGCACACCGATCCCGCCGGGGATCGGGATCAGGTTCGCGAGGTAGCCGAGCTGGTAGCCGAGCACGAGCGCGATCAGCGGCGGCGTCTCACCGACCGCCCGCAGGCACGCCCACAGCACCGCCATGTCGAACAGCAGATAGCCGAGCGCGCCCAGCAGCCGCCAGTTGCGCTCTCGGATCAGCAGCTCGGTGTCCCGGCTCCAGGACGCCAGCCGCCTGGCGATCATCCAGATGCGGCCGCCGCTGCGGCGCTCGAGGCGGCCGATGCGCGGCAGGGCACCGAACAGGGCGATCGCGCCGATCCCCACCGCTGCGGGCACGAACCCGTAAACGAAGCCCGTCTTGGGCGAGCCGATCCCGAACCACGCCACGATGCCCGCGACCGCCAGCACGAGCGCGTTGACCGCGCTCGTCAGCAGGAAGATCACGGCCGAGCGGTTGGCGATCCGCTCCCACGAGAGGCCCCATGCGCGCATCGCCCAGGCACCGACCGCGAGCCCGCCGGCGCCGCCGACCTGGACCACCGCGCCGAACGCCTGCTCGGCCCACGCGAGCCAGCGGATGTTCGCCGCCGGCCCGCGACGCAGCACGAGTCGCACGGTCGCGACATAGCCGAGGCACGAGGCCATCTCGAGCGCGACACCGAGCACGAGCCACCCTCCGGCCGCATGAGCGATCCGGGCGAGCACCTCGCGCAGATCAGGGACCGCCAGCCCGATCGCAAGCGCCAGCACGAGCAGCCCGGCTGTCGAGATCAACCCGTTTCTCAAACGGTGCGCATCACGCTCGACGGTGCTCGTTTCGGTCTGCATGAGTTCGAGAAAATTGTACCAATCAATCGTGCGCTACACAAAGAGTTGAGAGGTCAATGGCTCTCTCTGTGGCGCTCACTGTGAAGACGCTCGGGCGGGGCGTTTCGTGACATAGGGGCCGCCTGCGGCGGCGTCCAGCCGGATGACTCGTGGCGGGGTGGGCGGGACCCCAACAAGCGAGGCTGGATGCCGAGCGGGCCCAGCCACGAGGCCGGGCGGCCCCGTCCGGACCTAGACGTCGCCGTCCGCACCGCGTCTACCGGCTGGCGCCTCAGCTTCCGGCCTTCGGCCGGGGGCCTTGGGGGCTGGCCTGCCCGGGATTGGGCTTTCGAAGAAGGGATGGGGTGCCGGCAGCCCCGATTTCGTTACAGAGCGCCCGCTCGGCAGGGCAACGTGTAACGAAATGCGCGCCATAGCACCGATTTGGTTACACGTTGCCGACCGTGGCGGTCGTGATGTAACGAAATCGGGGTTCTCCCCCTCTCGTGCTTCTGCGGGACGGAGGCGGGTGTCTGTATGAAGTCCCGCGTGGGCGGGGCCTCAATCCTCGCCGGCCATGGACGGCCGGCGGAATGGGCATGGACGGGGGTGACACTGCGAATGCCTCGGGCGCCGCCTCCGAGGTCCGGACGGGGCCGCTTGGCCCCACGGACGCCGCCGCAGGCGGCCCCGGGTGGGCGGGACCTAATTCAGGCGAACGGGCAGCGTCTTGAGCTGGTTCAGGAAGGCCGACTCGACGAAGGTCGGCTGGCCGTTCAGCTCCATCCGCGGGTAGCGCTTGAGTGTCTCCTCGAACAGGATCCGGAGCTCGAGGCGGGCCAGCGCGGTGCCGAGGCAGAAGTGGCGGCCGCCGGCGCCGAACGCCTGGTGCTCGGGGTTGCGGGTGACATCGAAGCGGTCCGGGTCCTCGTAGCGGGACTCGTCGCGGTTGGAGGAGACGTACCACATGACGACCTTGTCGCCCTTGTGGATCTGCTGCCCGCCGAGCTCGGTGTCGACGGTGGCGGTGCGGCGGAAGTGCGCGAACGCGGGGAACATCCGCAGCGACTCCTCGACCGCGCTGGGGATCAGCGAAGGGTCGTCGACCAGCAGCTGGCGCTGGCCGGGGTGCTCCATCAGCGCGCGCATGCCGCTGCAGTAGGTCGCCTTGGTGCTGTCGTTGCCGGCGGCCATCAGCAGGAAGAAGCCCATCACGATCTCGTGCTCCTCGAGCTTCTGCCCGTCGATCTCGGCGTGGACGAGCACGCTCGTCAGATCCTCGGTCGGATTCGCGCGTCGGTCCTCGATCAGCTTCTGGCAGCGGGTGAAGACCTCGGGGATCAGCCTCGAGGGGTCGTGGTCCGGGTTGATGTCCGGGTCGCCGGTGGCGAGGATCGCGTTCAGCAGCGTCGCCCACGGCTCATCGTCCTCGGGCTCGATCCCCATGAAGCTGCCGATCACGCGCGACACGACCGGCTGGGCGACATCGTTGACGAGCTCGCAGGTCTCGCGACCTTCGAGGCGGTCGAGGACGCTCACCACGATCTCGCGGATGGCCTGTTCGTGGGCGGCGATCCGCTTCGGCGTGAACCCGACCTGGAAGAGCTTCTTCAGGCGATCGTGCTTGGGCGGGTCCATGCCGATGAACATCGCCCGCATCAGCTCGGGCGGGAATCCCTCGGTGACGGCCGTGATGCCGCCGGTCTCCGAGGAATACGTCTTCCAATCGCGGCTGACCGCGTAGATGTCGTCGGCCTTCGTCAGCGACCAGAAACCGGCCTCGTCGGGGTACTCGCTGATCCGCTCGGTGAAGTGGACGGGGCAACCCGAGCGCAGCTGGCGGAACAGCTCGTGCGGCGGCCCGTCGGGCCAGTTGTCTCGCTCGGTGACGAGGACGTTCTCGAGATCGATTTTGGTCGTTGACACCCGGACCCTCCTCGTGACTCAGTAACTCTGCGGCCGGATGCTAATGCCTGGCTGGCCAGCCAGCAAACGATTTGTGGCATCCGCAGCATGCAGCGTATCGGTGCCGACTAGTGTTCCTGCAAGTCGACCCCCGAGGAGAGGAGCGTCCTCACTTGAAGATCCGCGCGGCGGTGCTCGAGCAGTTCGGCCAACCGCTGAACGTCACCGAGCTAGATCTTGACGAGCCCAAACCCGGCGAGGTGCTGGTACGGCTCGAGGCATGCGGCGTCTGCCACACCGACATGTACACCGCCTCTGGCGCGGATCCGTCGGGCTACGCGCCGACGGTTCTCGGCCACGAGGGCGCGGGCATCGTCGAGCGGCTCGGCGAGCGCGTGACGAGCGTGCAACCGGGCGACCGGGTGGTGACGCTGTTCTCGCCCCAATGCCGGGAGTGCGTCCACTGCCGCAGCCCCAGGACCAACCTGTGCCTCGCGATCCGCGAGCAGCAGAACCTCGGTTACCTGCCCGACGGCTCCACGCGCCTGTCCCGCGATGGCGATCGCATCAGGCACTTCATGGGCACGAGCACGTTTGCGCAGTACACGGTGATGCCCGAGATCGCGCTCGCGAAGGTGCCGCCGGACGCCCCTGCTGAGAGCGCCTGCCTGTTCGCTTGCGGCCTGTCGACCGGGCTCGGCGCGGCGATCAACACGGCGAAGGTGGAAGCGGGCTCGACGTGCGTCGTGTTCGGCGCGGGGATGGTCGGGCTCGGCGCGGTGGCCGGGTGCCGGCTCCAGGGCGCCGAGCGGATCATCTGCGTCGACCTCTCGGAGGACCGTCTGGAGCTGGCACGCGGCCAGGGCGCGACCGACACGTGGGTGGGTGGCGCAGAGACCGTTGCCCGCGTGCTCGAGGAGACGGGCGGGTTCGGTGCGGATTACACGTTCGAGGCGACCGGTCTGGTGAACGTGATGCGCCAGGCGGTCGAGTCGGCGCGGATGGGCTGGGGCCTGTGCACGATCGCCGGCGTGGCCGGCAAGGGCGAGACGCTCGAGATCATCCCTCGCTACCTGATCACCGGGCGCCGAGTGTGCGGATCGTCGTTCGGTGGCGTCAAGGGCCGCGACCAGGTGCCGCAGTTCGTCCAACTCTCGCTCGACGGAAAGCTCGACGTCGAGCCCTTCATCTCGCACCGGATCAAGCTCGACCAGGTGAACGAGTCGTTCGAGCTGATGGAGCGCCAGGACGGCATCCGGAGCGTGATCGGGTTCGATTGACCTCACGCTCCGCGCGCAAGCCTCGTTCACAGGAGGTGGCTGAGCACCGTCCTGCCGCCGAATGGCGCGTCCAGTTCATCCTGCTCTCGGCGATCTGGGGTTCGAGCTTCCTGTTCATCAAGGTGCTCGGCGAGCACTGGCCTGCGCTGTGGATCGCGCTCGGACGCGTCGCGCTCGGCGCGCTGACGCTGGTGGTGATGACGCTGTGGCGCCGTGAGCGGCTCGATTTCGACAGGAGACTGTGGATGCACCTGCTGATCGCCGCGGCGCTGTTCAACGCGATCCCATTCACGCTGTTCGCGTTCGGGGAGAAGCACGTGTCCTCCGTCGTCGCCGGCCTGTGGAACGCGACGACCCCGCTGTGGGCGCTGCTCGCCGTGCTGGTCGTGTTTCACGAGGAGCGCCCCAGCCGCGACCGGATCGTGGGACTGTTCATCGGCTTCGCCGGCGTCGCGCTGGTGCTCGGGCCGTGGCGGGGGCTCGGCCACGGCCAGCTCGAGGGACACCTCGCGTGCGCCGGCGCGGCGGCGTGTTACGGAGTCGGGTTCCCGTACGCGCGGCGCCATCTCACCGCGCGAGACAAGAGCGTCGTGGCGCTGTCGGCGGGACAGCTCCTGTGTGCGGTCGTGCTGCTGTCGTTGTTCGTGCCGTTCACCTCGTCGCCGACCACGCAGCTGGGCGCGGATGCGGTCGGCAGCCTGCTGGCGCTGGGCATCCTCGGCAGCGGCATCGCGTACGCGATGAACTACTCGATCGTCCGCGCTGCCGGGGCAACGACCGCCTCGACGGTCACGTACGTGATTCCGATCTTCTCGACCGTGCTCGGCGTGATCGTGCTCGGCGAGACGCTCACCTGGAACGAGCCGCTGGGAGGGATCGTGCTGCTCTTTGGGGTCGCGATTTCACAGGGCAGGCTCGCGGTGCCGCGGGCCTCCAAAGCGCCCGCCGCGTCAGGAGGCTAACGGCCGACGGTTCCGGTTTGAACGTGACTCTGAAATAAGGTAAGTTGGCTCGGACTATGGAGGCAGCAGGGGCCTCAATGGATCCGATTACCCGTCGTCGGCGGGGTTTCGCCGGCGCGATCGCCGGCTTGATCGCCACGGCGGCCGTTGCCGCCTGGGCGCCCGCGGCCGGCGCGATGCCGCTGCCCGGAGGCCCGCTCGCGTCAACCGGATCGGCGCCCGCCGTACAGAACGAGTTCTCGCAGCCGACCTCCGCCGGCGCGACCGTACACGCCGACGTCAACCCCGAGGGCTCCGACACGCAGTACTACATCCAGTACGGCTCGGGCTTGGACTACGGCAGCGTCGTCCCCGCCTCACCGGCGGATATTGGCTCCGGCAGCGCGTTCGTTCGAGTCAGCCAATCGATCTTCAACCTACAGCCACTGCACAGCTACCACTGGCGCGTCGTGGCCACGAATGCCAACGGCACCACCGACGGCGCGGACCAGGTGTTCGTGACGCCACCGCCGACCCCGCAGGGCGCGCCGACCGCGTCGACTGGGCACGCGACGGACATCACGACGACGAGCGCCAGGCTCAACGGCACGGTCAATCCGAACAACGGGGCGACCGTCTATCACTTCGAGTACGGCACGAGCACCGCGTACGGGACAAGCGTGCCCTCCCCGGACGCTCCGGTCGGCGACGACACGGCGACCCACGCGGAGAGCCAGAAGCTCACCGGGCTGAAGCCTGGCACCACGTACCACTTCCGGATCGTCGCCTCGAACACCGACGGCACGAGCAACGGCCCCGATCAGACCTTCACGACGCTTGCCCCGCCGGTCGCCGTGACCGGCAGCGCCACCGCGATCAGCCGCACCGGCGCGACCCTGAACGGCACGGTCAATCCCTCGGGTTCTGCGACCACCTACCACTTCCAGTACGGCACGACGTCCGGTTATGGCGCGGTGGCCCCGGTCCCGGACGGCTCGGGCGGATCGGATAACGCGGCGCACCCCGAGCAGGTCGCGATCACGGGTCTCTCTCCCAATACCACTTACCACTTCCGGATCGTCGCGAGCAGCGCCGGTGGCACCTCGAGCGGCGCCGATCGCACGTTCCGGACCGCGAGGGCGCCTGCCCCTCCTGCCGTGGCGGCGAGCGTCACGCGCCTGTCGATCACGCCGAAGAGGTTCACGCTGTCAGGCCGGCTCGTCGGCCATCGCTGCGTGGTCCAGACCCGCAAGAATCACAAGCAGCGCATCTGTAAGCGGCCGGTCGCGCTGCGGATCGCGTTCCGGCTGAACATGGCGGCGTCGGTGAGGTTCACGGTCGAGCGGATCGTCGGTGGCCGGCTGGTCGGCAAGCGGTGTGTCGCGCAGACGCGCGCAAACAAGGGACATCGCTACTGCTTGCGCTCGGTGCCGGTGCACGGCAGCTTCAGCCGGAGGATGGCCGGCGGGACCCACCGCTTCACGTGGAACGCCCGGATCGGCGGACACGGACTTGGCGCCGGCTGGTTTTACCTGCGTGCCACGCCGACCGCGAAGGGGCATCCCAGCAAGCAGGCCGGCGCGCTCTTCCTGCTGAAGCCTTAGAACACCACGGTCGTGTTGCCGTGGCGCAGGACGCGGTCCTCGCAGTGCCACTCGACTGCCCGCGCAAGGACGATCCGCTCGATGTCGCTGCCGCGGCGGGTCAGCGTGGCGACATCGTCGCGATGGGTCACGCGGATCACGTCCTGCTCGATGATCGGTCCCGCGTCGAGCTCCTCGGTGACGTAGTGCGCGGTCGCGCCGATCAGCTTGACGCCCCGCTCCTTCGCGCGCGCGTACGGCTCGGCACCCGCGAACGCCGGCAGGAACGAATGATGGATGTTGATCACGGGGACGGCGAGCCGCTCGAGGAAGTCCCGGCTCAGGATCTGCATGTAGCGCGCCAGCACGACCACGTCGCAGCGGCCGGCGAGGAGCTCGAGCAGCTTTGCTTCGGCCTGCGGCTTGCCGTCCTGCGGCACGGGCACGTGGTGGTAGGGCAGGTTGAAGCCGCTGACGGCGTCCTTCAGCTGTGCGTGATTGGAGGCCACCATCACGACCTCCGCCTCGAGCTCGTCGCGCTGCCAGCGCCAGAGCAGCTCGAGCAGGCAGTGGTCCGAGCGCGAGGCGAGGATCGCGAGGCGCTTGCGCACGGCGGCGTCCCACAAGCGCCAGGTCATCTGCATCGGCTCCGCGACCGCGAGCCCGAACCGCTCCGCCAGGCCGGCGCGGCTGCGCTCGGGGAGCGTGAACTCTGTGCGCAGGAAGAACGTACCTCCCTCGGGGTCGGTCGAGTACTGATCCGAGCGCACGATGTTCGCGCCGGCCTCGAACAGGAATCGCGACACGGCCGCGACGATTCCCGGCCGGTCCGGACAGGAGATCAGGAGTCGCATGTTCGCCGGCATCAGTGGCTGACCGCCGCGGCCGCCAGCTCGGACACGAGCCGGTCCTCATAGAAGCGCTCGAGCGCGAACGGCTCGATCAGCTCCGGCGTGCGGCCGGTGGCCGTCAGCTCGGCGAGCGTCTTGCCGACGATCGGCGCGGCCTTGAAGCCGTAGGTCCCCCAGCCGGCGCTGATGTGGAAGTTCGCGAGCTCGGTGCGCCCGAGGATCGGGCTGTAGTCGGGAGTGATGTCGCACAGACCCGCCCATGCGCGCAGCAGCCGGGCTCGTTCGAGTTGCGGGAACAGCTCCAGCGTGTGTCTGGTCAGGTCCTGGAGGAAGTTGAGCGTGCCGTTCATCCGGTAGGTCGTCCAAGGCTCGATCTCGGATCCCATCACGAACTCGCCCCGGTCGGATTGCGAGATGTACACGTGCATCTGCGAGGAGACGACGACCACGTCGAGCAGCGGCTTGACCGGCTCGGTCACGCACGCCTGCAGGATGTGCGTCGTGATCGGCAGCTTGACGCCGGCCAGCCCGCAGACGAGCGAGCTCCAGCCGGCGGTCGCGCTGAGAACCTGGCCGGCTCTGATCGTCCCGCGGTTGGTGCGGACCGCGGCGATCCGGTCCCGCGTCAGCTCGAACCCCTCGACCTTCGTGTACGGGTGGATCTCGATCCCGGCCCGATCGGCGCCGCGCGCCAGCCCCCAGACGACCGCGTCGTGCCGGATGATGCCGCCGGGCGGGTGATAGAGGGCGCCCATAATCGGGAACGTCGCCTCGGGCGAGACGCTGATCGGTGGGCAGAGGCGCTTCACCTCAGCGGTGTCGACGAGCCGGGAATCGATGCCGTTCAGGCGGTTGACCTCCGCCCTGTTGGCCATCACGAACATCGCGCGGTCCGAGTGCGCGAGGGTCAGATGCCCGCACTGGGAGAACAGCAGGTTGAAGTCGAGCTCCGCGCCGAGCCGCTCGTAGAGCTTGATGCTCGCGTCGTAGAAGCGGGCGCCCTCCGGGGTTTTGTAGTTGGAGCGGAGGATCGTCGTGTTGCGCCCGGCCGCGCCGGAGCCGATGTAGCTCTGCTCGAGCACAGCGACGTTGCGAATCCCGAGCCGCCCGAGGTAGTACGCGGTCGCGAGGCCGTGTGAACCGCCGCCGATGATGACCACGTCGTAGCTGTCGCGCAGCTGGCCGGCCCTGCGCCACATCCGGCGCTGTCGGAACAGCTCACGCATCGACGTTTTGGCGCGCGTCCGCGCCGACAGGGCCGCCGCCGAGGCGGGCGGCCGCGTCCGCGACGACCTCGTACATGTACTCCCCGAACGCCCAGCCGAACAGCAGCAGCAGCTGATCGTCCCGGAGGCGCAGCAGGTACCCGGGGGTGCGCGCGATCGAGCCCGGCTTCAGCTCGCCGACCGAGAGCGCACGCTCGCGCGCGTCGATCGCGCAGAAGCGCGCCAGCAGCTCGCGCCGGCCGGGGCCGATGAGCAGCAGGGCGGCAAGCGCGCAGGTGACATCGATCGTTCTCGGGATCTGATCCGTGACCCCGATCGCGAGCGCCCGGGTCGGCGTGATCGCATGCCACCCAGATTGTCGACAAAATTGTCGACAATCCGCGGGCGGGGCGTGCAGTTCGAGTTTGCGCAGGTGCGAGCAATCTGCAAAGCCGACCGTCTCGGCGATCCGCCGGCGCTCGTCCCCCGGGAAGGCGACCGCGACGTTCCAGCCGCCGCGCCGCTCGAACCGCCCGCCGGCGGCACGCGCCGGCGCCTCCATCGGCGAGCGGGCCGGCGCGTCTTCCGAGCCAGGCGTGAGGAAATCGAGTGCGCTCACGATCGCAGCAGCTCTCCCGCTGAGTCGTAAAACGGTTCGGTCACGACCGCAGCAGCTCCCCCGCGGGGTCGTGGAACGGTTCGGTCACGACCGCGGCCTCGAGCCGGGCGCCGTTGTCGACAATCGTGACCGTCGATCCGTCGCCCGCCAGCGCCGCCGGCACCCAGCCCATCCCGATCACGCGCCCCAGCTGACGCGATCGCCGCGCACTCGTCACCAAGCCCGCTGCGGATCCATCGGCGCCGAGGATCACCGAGCCCTCGGTGGGAACGCGCCCGTCCTCGACCGTGAAGCCGACGAGCGCCGTCTCCTGCGGCTGTCCGGCGACCCGCTCGAGCGCCCACTTGCCGATGAATGCCTCCTGCTTGTCGAGCTTGACGGCCCATGGCATTCCGGCGCCCAGCGGCGTCGATTCGGAGTCGGTGTCCTGCCCGACGATGATGTGCTGCTTTTCCAGACGCAGGATGCGCTGGGGCTCGAGTCCGAACGGGCGGATCCCGTCGTGGGCCCCGGCGTCGAGGATCGCGTCCCATAGCTGCTCGCCGTGGGCGGAGGGGAAATGGATCTCGTAGCCGAGCTCCCCCACGAACCCGATCCGCAGCAACAGCGCCGCCACGCCGGCCACCCTGGCCTGCTTGGCGTCGAGGTACGCGAACGCCTGCGGGCCGCAGTCGAGCTCGGTGAGCCGCGCCAGGATCTCGCGTGCGCGTGGGCCCGCCAGGTTGACGGCGGCGAGCGCCTGCGTCACGTCGGTCAGCTGCACGTCCATGCGCCAGTCGGCCAGCCACCAGGCGAACCACTGCTCGACCGCGCCCGCGCCGCTCGAGGTCGTGGTCACGTAGAACGTTTCGTCGTCGAGCCTCGTCACGGTTCCGTCGTCGATGATCCGCCCTGCGTCGCTTGTCAGCACGCTGTAGCGGACGCGCCCCGGTTTCAGCGTCGAGTGCCTGTTCGGATACAGCCGGTCGAGAAAGGCACCTGCCTCCGGACCCCGCACCAAGAGCTTGCCGAGCGTCGACACATCGATCAGCCCGGCGCGCTCGTGGACGTTCAGCGCCTCGCCCTCCGGGTCGCCGTAGTCATACGGGCGCTGCCAGTCGCCGGCCCAGCGGAGCGTCGCGCCGAGTGCCCGGTGGCGGGGCTGGATCGACGAGCGCTTCGCGGGCTCGAACGGCCGTCCGGCGAGCACGCCGAGTGGAACGGTCGACCACGGCGGGCGGGCGGTGGTCGTCCCGACCTCGTCGAGGCTCTGACCAGTCTCGGCGGCCGTCAGCCGGATCGCGTGGAGCTGGCACATCCGGCCCTGGCACGGTCCCATCGTCGCCGTCGTGAAGCGCTTGCACAGCTCGATCGAGTCGTAGCCCTCCCGGACGCTGCGCTGGATGTCCTTCACGGTCACGTCCTCGCAGAAGCAAGCGATCGCGTTTTCGTGAGGGGCGGGCGCCGGCGCCGTCGGCGCAGGCCGCCAGGCGGGCGCCGGCGCGCCGGCCGCGCCGGCCGCGACGCGCCCCACGGCGACCACATCCGGCGGCGACTCCTCAACCACGAAGTGCCCCGCCACGGCGTTATAGCCCACCCGCGCGCCGGCCTGACTGAGCAGCCCCGTCGCCGGCGCCTCGCCGCCGGATACGACCAGAAGGTCGCACTCGACCTCCTGGCGCTGGCCTTGGCGGGCCAATGTCACGGCGGTTAGCCGGCGCTTGCCATGCGCCTGCGCGACGGTCCATCCCTCGCGGGCGTCCGCCACGAACGCCACCTCTGGCCCCAGGTCCGCCAGCGCCGCCGCCGCTTCGATGCCACGGTCGGAGACCGTCGCGACCACCGCCCGCGAGCCGGGACGCACGCCGTACAGCGCGGCCAGCCGCAGCGCCCCGCTGGAAAGCATCACGCCCGGCAGGTCGTTTCCGGCGAACAGCATCGGCTGCTCGATCGCCCCGGTCGCGTAGACGTGCCGGCGGGCGCGGATCTGGTGGAGCGTGTCGCCCTGCCACACGGGCACGAGGCCCTCGTAGTGACCGAGCGCCGAGGCAGTGCAGAGGATCTCGACTCCCGCGGCGCGGGCCCGGGACGCCAGTGCATGCGCCTGCTCATGGCCTCCCTCCCAGAGCAGCCGGCCGCCGGGCTTCGGCCCCTCGTCGACGAGCACCACATCGGCGCCTGCCTCCGCCGCGGCGATCGCCGCGTTCAATCCCGAGCGGCCCGCGCCGACGACCAGCACGTCGGCGTGCCGGCACCGGTACTCGGTGCGCCAGCGCCTGTCCGCCTGCTCGCGCGGCAGCCGCCCGAGGCCGGCGGCCCGCCGCAACAGCCACTCGTACGCCGGCCACAGCCGGCGCGGCCGGATGAACGTCTTGTAGTAGAAGCCCGGCGGCGTGACGCTCGACGGCACGCGGTCGACGGCCGACATCACGTCGGTCTCGAGGCCCGGCCACGCATTCAGATGCTCGACCACGGCGCCACCCTGTGCGGGCTCGGTGCACGCCCGGACGCCCGGCGCTCCGTCGACGGCGACAAGGCAGTTGGGACAGGAGCCCGAGCAGCACATCAGTCCCCGGCGCCGGTGGTACTTGAAGCTTCGCGAGAAGGTGCGCCGCCCGGCGGCATACAGCGCCGAGCCGATCGAGTCGCCCGCGAACGCTTCGACGCGCCCGCCGTCGAAGGTGAAGGTGAGCGGCTTTGAGCGGTCGATCAGCTGACCGGGCCGTGGCGGCAGCCTGCTCACCGGTCGTCGAGCTCCCCGGGAAGCCCGACGCGGAGGACCTCATTGGTCCGCGTGTCGCGCTCGGCGTGAAACCAGGTCCGGCAGCCGGAGCGGTGATACCACCATTCGCGCTGCAGGCCCGCGATGTTGCGCCGGAAGTAGTTGTACTCGCAGAGCTCGCGCACCGACGGCGTGTCGCGCGGGCGAGTCGTCACCTCTCCTCCGTAAGCGAAGTCGGTCACCTCGCGCTCACCACAGTGAGGACACGTGAGAACGAACGACATGGCTGTCGCGGATCCTAGACAGGTATGGCGTTATACGCAATACTGTTGCGTATGGCGCAACAAGTGGCCTCCGTCGCGCGTGCGATCGCGCTGCTCGAGCAGCTGCGCGATTCCGAGCACCCGATCGGCGTCAACGAGCTCGCACGCAGGATCGGCGTCAACGCGAGCACGGCCTCGCGGCTGCTGCAGACGCTCGAGGCCGGCGGCCTCGTGCAGCGTGACCGCGAGGGCCCGGAGACCCCCACTCCCCACCGCCCCTACCGGCTCGGACTGGGACTCGTCACGCTCGCCGACCGCGTCCTCGCCCGGCTCGACCTGCAGTCGCTCGCCCGGCCGGTGCTCGTCGAGCTGATGGAGAGCACCGGCGAGACCGCCACGCTATCGCTGCCCGGGGAGCGCGAGGCGATCACGGTCGATTCGGCTCCGTCGCGCTCGAGCGTCGTGAGCATGGCTCGCCTGGGGCGCCCAAGTGTCGCCCACGCGACCGCCGTCGGGAAGGTGATGCTCGCTTTCGGTGGTGGCCCGCTTCCTTCCGAACCGGACCTCGTGCCGCTGACCGCCCGGACGATCATCGACCGCGAGGAGCTTTTGGCCCAGGTGCGAGCGGTCCGCGCGCGCGGCTACGGCACGGTGTTCGGAGAACGCGACGTCGATGTCAACGCGATCGCGGCGCCCGTGTTCGACCGCGGCGGGACGCTTGCCGCGATCCTCGGGCTGCAGGGCCCGGCGAACCGTCTGGACGACCCCGTGCGCCTGCTGCCGGTGCTGCTCGAGGCAACGGCCCGGCTGAGCCGCGCGCTCGGCGCGGAGCGCTAGCGGCTGATACTGCGCGGATCCGGCCTGCGCGCTATCCCGCCATCGGATCCTCGTGAGGATCGGAGCCGAGCTCCGAACCCTGCATCGGATCCTCGTACGGCTCGGCGCCAAGCTCCGCGCCCTGCGTGGGATCCTCGGACGGCTCAGCGCCAAGCTCCTCGCCCTGCGTCGGATCGTCATATGGCTCCGATCCGAGTTCAACGCCCTGCGTCGGGTCCTCGTGGGGCTCGGATCCGTGCTCGATCCCTTGCGTTGGATCTTCCATTGCGCCCATCGCCTGCTCCTCTCGACTGGTCGCCTCGCAGTCGCGTGACGCGCCGGGCGCCCCACGCGAAACATCTTCTCCCGCGTATTTAGCACTCGGCTTCGGCTTTGGCTAGGCGTCCTGTCAGCGCGCAGGGAAATTGATGGGCAGCCCACGCGCGTGAACCCCGGTCCCCGCGGGTGGCCTCCGCTCTGGGCGGAGGCCACCGCGCGGGGTGGGTGTCACACCGGTGGCTGATAGCCGGAGGGTCCCGGCGTCCCAGACGTCCCGGACGTCCCCGGCGCGCCCGACGACCCCGATCCCATGTGGGGGCAGTTGTGGGCACCGCGGCCCGGTCCGCCGTTGCGCGGCGCTCGGCCTGCCGGCGGTCCGGGATTGTGTGCGGGGCGGGTGGGGCGGGTGGGGCGGGTGGGCCCCGTACCCGTGGTCGGCGTGGTGCCGGTCGTCGCTGTGCTCGACGACCCTGACGACGCCGCCGTGGCTATCGCGGCGCCGCCGCCTGCAACCGCAGCCGTTGCAGCCAGCGCGATGAGTAGGGGTTTAGCTCGTCCTATGGTCTTCACCTCCTTGGTTGGACGCGACCAACGATCGCCTGGCGGTGTAAGACCGGCGTAGGAGGCACCTAACAACTTGGCGTGGGAGATAAGGGCTGTATATGCGCCCTTATCTCCCAACCCATACCATCGGTCACCCCTGCTCGGGCAGCTCGGTCGCCAGCGGCGCGGGCAGCTCGGTCGCCAGCGGCGCGGGCAGCTCGGTCGTCAGCGGCGCGTTCTCCTCGCGCGCGACCTGCAGCGCACGGTCAAGCCCGCGCCGCGCGCCCACATCGATGATCCGCTGGGCGACCATCCGGATCGGCAGCACCGGCCCGACCCACCGAGGCGCGACGACGCGGCGAGAGCGCCGCGCGATCCCCCGCTCCAGGGCGTCGATGCCCTCCGATAGCGGCGCCACGCGCCGGAACGGCCCGCCGGCCTGCATCAGCTTCGCCGCCTCGGTGCCGAAGCCGCGACTGGTCATGTCCGTATCGAGCTCGCCGAAGTACGCGACGCCGACGCGGGCGCCCGAGGATGCCAGCTCGATCCGCAGCGAGTCGCCGAGCGCCTCGACGCCCGCCTTCGACGCGCAATACGGGCTGAGCAGCGGGAGGTGCAACGCCGCGGCGAGCGACGACACCGCGAGCGCGTATCCGCCGGGATGCGCGATGTGCGGCCCCGCTGCCCGCAGCGTGTAGTACACGCCGAGCAGGTTGACCTCGAGCGTGCGCTCGAACACCTCAGGGTTGCCGCCGACGATCGGTAGCTGGGCCGCGACGCCGGCGTTCGCGACGACCACATCGAGACCGCCGAGGTTCTCGACCGCCGCCTCGACCGCCGCCTCGACCTGTCCGCGGTCGCGCACGTCGCAGACGACCGCCAGGGCGTCGCCGCACGAAGCCGCCACGTCGCTGAGCTGCTCGGGCTCGATCCCTGCCAGCACCACCCGAGCGCCGCGCGTGTAGAGCCGGCGCGCCAGCGCGGCGCCGATGCCCCGCGCCGCACCTGTGATCAGTACCCGCCGCCCTGCCAGTGATTCGCTCATCGCACTCCCTCGACCTGGACGCCAAGACTGTTGAGTGTCATCGCGACCATCTCATAGTGACCGACCAGCATGCACAGCTCGATCAGCTCCACATCGGAGAACGAGCCCCGCATTTCCGCCCACAACTGATCGGCGATCACCCGATCGGCGTGCAGCTCGTCGGCCGCGCGCAGCAGCAGTGCATCGCGACCGGCAAAGCTATCGCCGGCGGCAACCCGCGCGATCTCCTCGGCGGACAACCCGGCGCGTCGCGCGATCCGCTCGTGCTGCGCGAGCTCGTACTCGCAGCTGCAGTTGTGCCCGACCCTGAGGATCACCAGCTCGGTCTCACGGCGCGGGAGCTTGCCGAACGGCATCAGCCGCGCGGCGAACCTGAGCCACGGCCGGAACAGCCGTCGGTGGCGCGCGAACGTCGCGAAGATGTTCGAGGCGCCGCCCACGCGTCCGAGCACGCCGACGATCAGCGCGTTGACGCGGCCGATCTCGGCCGTCGTTCCGGGCGGGATCCGCGGCGCGGCCGAGACACTCACGAGCTGATCTCCACGCCGGTCGAGTACACCTTGGTCCCCGACGGCACGCCATCCGGTCCGTACTGCTGGACCGTGTTCGACGGACCGAGCGGCACCGCGATCGTCAGCTTGCCGAATCGATTGGCGCGCACCGAGCCGGCCTTGCCACCGACCACGACCCGGTACCGGGCGCTGGGCGTGTACCGAGCCGGCGTAGTCACGGTCCCGCTGCCGCTCCCGCGCAGCACGAACCCGCCGGCGCCCGCCTGGGCCAGCGTCGAGAACTCGCGCACCTGGCGGTGCATCGCCACCTTCCAGCCGTAGACCCGGTAGGTGGTGGCGGCACTCGTGTACGAGAACTTCGGGAGCGCCGCCGGGTGCGAGAAGTCGTGCATGATCGGCCCGATGCTCCAGCGCAGATCGCGCGCCCAGTACGGCCAGCTGTGCGTGCCGTTCCCGTAGGGGTCGTAGAGACTCGGGATCCCGAGCGACACAAGCCGGTTGTGGAAGTCGATGTTGAGCTGGTGCACCCCCGCCTCGATCGCGCCCGCTCCGGCATTCACTGGCGAGGAGTCGAACGGGCCGGGCTGGCCGTTGCCGAAGTACATGAAGAGCTTCGTCCACCTGAGGTTCGGCGCGAGCGTCGCGGGATCGTGCGCGGCCCAGTTGATGAAGTTCGTCGTCGGGTTGCCGAACATCGAGTTCGGCGGCACGTGGTCGAGCCCCACCTCGGTCGCGTTGATCACGGGGCTCGCGAGCAGGAAGGCGTCATGGTCGAAGGCGATATCGGGCGCGCCCGAGTACGCGAGCGCGACGCTGAACATGTCCGGATGACGAGCCGCGTAGCTCATCGAGCAGAAGCCGCCCTGCGAGAGGCCGGCGATCGCGCGTCCGGGGCGCGCCGCCACCGTGCGCAGGTTCGCGTCGACCCACGGGATCAATTGCTGGATGTGGAACGTCTCCCACTTGTACTTGCCGTCGGGCCAGTTCGTGCACCATCCGCCGCCGTCGTCGTTCAGCGCGATGTCGGGCATCACGACGATCAGCGGCTTGCCGGCGGTCGCCTTCTCGGCGTCGCCCTTCTCCGTCCAGTCCGCGGCGCCGCCGCTGGTCCCGTGCAGCAGGTAGAGAACCGGATACCGGCGCCCGGGGTGGCTCGCGTACCCGGAGGGCAGCAGGATCCGGACGTTGGCCGGACCCGGCAGGGCCGAGGTCTGAACCGTCAGCGCGATCAGCCTCGAATCCAGGTGCTTCACGGATGTGACGCGGAGGCCGTGGCCGCTGCGGAGCGTCACCGCAGCGGCGCCGGGCGCAAGCCCGAGCGCCGCCATCACAATCAGCGCGAGCACCGACCGCTTCATCTGTCCACCAGCTCGATCAGTGGTTGGCGCAGCTCGGCCAGCTCTCGGGTGCGGCCCAAGCCGACGCGCATCGTGACCATCGAGCTCACGGCGGCGACGATCGCCTCCGACATGAATCTCCGCTGCGGGCCTAAGACCTCTACCACCAGCTCGACGAACTGCTCCTGCAGCTCGATCCGTCTGCGCGTCGCGGCGGGACCCGCGCCAAACGCGTCGATCAGGTACGCCTTGGCGAGCACCGGCTCGGCCGCGACCGCGCCGAGGTACGCATCGAGCAGGTGGTCCAGGCGCTCGATCCGGTCGGTGGCCGGTCGCTCAAGCGCCGCGGTGAGGATTGCGAGCAGGCCCGCTGCCGCCGCGTCGAGCGCCGCGAGAAAGCAGTCCTCCTTGTCGGTGAACTGCTCATAGAATGTCTCGCGCGAGACGCCCGCCCGGCCGATCACGTCCGCGACCGTCACCCGCGCGAAGCCCTTCTCCGCGACCGCCGTCGCGACCGCGACCAGGATGCGGCTTCGCTGCGAGGCGAGCACCTCCTCGCGCGTCAGGCGGTGACGGCCGCGCGGGAGCTGCTGAAGGACCTCGGGCATCGCGCGCATGTTAGCGAACATCTATGTTCGCTAAGCCACGCTCGTTACCCCGGAGGTAATCGA
>CAWCMD010000016.1:0-155052 GCA_963796525.1 uncultured Solirubrobacterales bacterium | reverse complement strand
GGCCCCCAGAGCGCGAAGATCAGCGCTGAGACCGCGAATGCCGACCCGGTGCGCTGCTGTACGTGCAGGATCAGGGGGAAGATCGCCATGAAGTCGCCGAGCGCGGAGAGCCCGGCCGCTCCGGCGAGGAGGCGAAGGTCGCGGCTGCGTGGGATCGACATGGCGCCGATGGTCGCGAGCGCCCGTTCGGGCACCGTTCGGCGCGCGCAAACAGTGGACGGGCGGCTTGCGCCGATCGGTGGCGATGGGCGACAGTTTGAACCGATGCTGGAGATCCGACTCGCGGGTGGCCTGGAACTGCGCACCGACGGCGCCGAGCTCGCGCCGCCGGCGTCGAAGCGGGCTCGCGCCGTGCTCGCCTACCTCGCGCTGCACCCCGGTCCGCAGCCGCGAAGCAGGCTCGCGGCGCGCTTCTGGCCGGACGTTCTGGACGAGTCGGCGCGCGCGAGCCTGCGGGTCGCCCTCACCGAGCTCAGACAGGCGCTCGGGCCGGCGGCGGCATACGTGGCCGCGACAAGGGACACCGTCGCGCTGGACGGCCCCGGTCTTACGATCGATGTGCGGGAGTTCCAGCAGGCGCTCGAGGGCGGCGATGCGGCCCGGGGGCTCGAGGCGTGCGGCGGAGCGATCCTCGACGACTTCGACGAAGAATGGGCGATCGAGGCGCGCGACGAGCACATGCACCTTCTCGCCGGCGCGTTCGAGGCCGCAGCGACTGCCGCTGACGATCCAGCCGAGGCGGTTCGGCTGACGCGCGCCGAGGTCGCACTCGACCCGCTGGCCGAAGCTCCGAACCGCCGATTGATTGAGCGGCTTGCCGCAAGCGGCGACCGCGCTGCGGCTCTGTCGGTCAGCCGGCAGTTCGTCGAGCGCTTACGCGCGCAGCTCGGGATCGCGCCGTCGCGCGAGACGCGAGCGCTGCTCGACGATCTCCGGCGCGGCGAGCCGGAGCCGATACCACCGCCGCCGGGCTTGACCCGCTCCGATGAAACCGTGTTCGTGGGGCGCCGCGCCGAACTCGCGCGGCTGCACGCATCCTGGGGCGGGGTGCAGATGCAGCGCGACCGGCGAATCGCGTTGATCGCGGGCGAACCGGGAATCGGTAAGACGCGCCTCGCCCGGCAGTTCGCATCCACCTCCTTTGCGGAGGGGGCCACCGTGCTCCTCGGTCGCTGCTCCGAGGAGCCTCTGGCGGCGTTCGAGCCGTTCACCGAGGCGCTCACCCAAGCGGGCATCGCGCAGGCTCTGGCGCCCGGCGGAGCCACCGACGACGCCGGCGCACGACATCGACTGTTCGACGCTGTCGACTCAGCCATCGCAGATCTCGCCGCGGCAACCCCGCTGCTGATCGTGATCGATGACTTTCACTGGGCCGACCCAGGGAGTCTGTTGCTCACGAGCTTCCTGGTGCGATCGAGCCGCCCAGGACCGATCCTGATGCTCGGCACGTATCGCGACACCGAGCTCGGCCGGACAACTCCACTCACCCACGCGTTGGCCGAGTTCAAGCGCACCGGCTCGCTCGACAGGATCGATCTGCGCGGGCTGCCACTGGACGACGTCGCGACCCTCGCCCGCTCGATGCTCGGCAGCGACGAGTTCGCGCCGCGTGTGTATGCCCGGACGGATGGCAACGCATTCTTTGTTGAGGAGGTGCTGAGGGGGTGGGCGGAGTCCGGCGCGAACGAGGTGCCGGAGAGCGTCCGGCATGCTGTCGGTGTGCGGCTCTCGGGCATGGGCGATGCGGCGAACGAACTGATCGCTGCGGCGGCGATCCTCGGCCTGCAGCACGACGCTCGTGCCCTGCAGGCCACCGCCGGTCTTCAGGTGGACACCGCCGAGGCGGCGCTCGATGAGATCCTGCGGGCGCGGCTGCTGCGGCCAACGTCGGCCCCACAGCGGTTCGAGTTCGTCCACGCGCTTGTACGCGAGGCAGTTCTGGGCGAGTGCAACATCCTGCGCCGGGCCCGCCTTCACCGGCGCGCGGCTGACGCCCTGACAGAGCTCGGCGAGCAACAGCACCTCGAGCAGATCGCGATGCACCTGTTCGAGGCGGCCTCCGCGGCGGACGCGCGGCAGGCGGCCGCGCTGCTCGTCCGCGCCGGCCAGCGAGCGCTCGAGCGGCTCGCCTACGAGGACGCCGCGGATCGCTTCGACCGGGCGCGCCAAGCCCTTGAACTAGCCGGCGCCGAGGACGACGCAGGCTCGGTGCTGTTGGCTCGTGGCGACGCGCTACTGCGCGCGGGCGCGCCGGAAGAGGGTCGAGCAGCTTTCACCGCGGCGCGCGCGCTCGCGCTTCGATGCGCCGACAACGGGCTTCTTGGAGAGGCAGCCCTTGGCTTTGCCGGGCTCGGCATCGCGATCGTCGACGTCGACACGGAGGCCGTCGCCCGGCTCGAGGAGGCGCTCGAACGGGTCGAGGACCGCTCGCTGCGCTCCCGACTGCAAGCGCGCCTCGCGGTCGAGCTCTATTACGCGGCGGACCGGACCAGATCGGATAACCACAGCCGCGACGCCGTCGCAACCGCCCGCGCTTCGGCCGACGCGGGCACGCTTGCCTCAGCGCTGAGCGCGAGGCACGTGGCGCTGTGGCGGCCCGACCGCGTGCACGAGCGCCTCGGGATCGCCGACGAGATGATCGCTTGCGCGCGCGAGGCCGGCGACCGCCACGCCGAACTGCAAGCCCACAACTTGCGCGTCACGGACCTATTCGAGCTTGGCGACATGACTGCGTGGCGTGAGGAGGCCGCGCGGCACACGCGGCTCGCCGAGGAGCTCCGCCTGCCGTCCTTCCAGTGGTACACGCCGCTCTGGGCAGCGACCGAGGCGATGCTCGCCGGCCGCTACGAGGACGTCGAGCGCCTCAGCTCCGAGGCAGAGCAAGCAGGTCTGAGCGCCGGCGATCGAAACGCCGGCGTGCTCGCCAGCATCGTGCGGTTCTGCGCGCAACTCGAGCGCGAGGTGTTCAACGAAGCGGATCTCGCGTTCGTGAAGGACAAGGTCGCAAACTCGCCGGCTGGCATCGCCTACCGCGGCGGATACACGTGGATCCTCGCTGGGCTGGGCGAGACCGAGCGCGCCCGCGCAGAGCTCCGCGCGGCGATGGAGCTCACACATGCGTTCGATGCCAACTGGCTCTCGCTCCAAGTCGAGCTCGCCGAGGCGAGCGTGCTCGTCGGAGACGCCACGTTCGCGGCCTCCCTGTACGACCGGCTCGCGCCGTACGCCGGCCGACCCGTTACCGCCGGGCGCGCGGCCTGCAGCTACGGAGCGGTCGACCGTTCGCTGGGCGGCTTGGCCAGCCTGCTCGGTCGCGAACGTGACGCGGTCCGCCACCTCGAGGACGCGATCGGACTCAACGACGCGTTCGGCGCCGCGGTCTGGCGGGCGCGGGCGGAGCGGGACTTGGCGCGGACGCTGAGTCGAGAGCCACTCGTCGGGTAGGCATCTCCGGCAGCGACGGCATTTCGGCCGGTCCTGCTTCCGGTTCGCGGCATGCATCCCGGGGACGGGGCGGCGCACCCGCATTGCGCGGAACTTGGGCCACGGCGATAGCGGGGCTCACCTCGACTCAGGCAATACCTGGAAGACATGGCGTCCGGTCAACCGCGCGCATCCGACCGGGTGAACGAACGTCGCCGCGCGATCGCCCTCGCCCGCCACTTCCGCGAGGCCGAAGGACTCTCCATCGCCCAGATCGCGGAGCGCCTCGGTCGCTCGCCGGCGACGATCAAGGCGTACTTCTACGACCCGTCTGATGCTAACAAAAGA
This sequence comes from uncultured Solirubrobacterales bacterium, assembly GCA_963796525.1. Classification (GTDB taxonomy): domain Bacteria; phylum Actinomycetota; class Thermoleophilia; order Solirubrobacterales; family Solirubrobacteraceae; genus Palsa-465. The sequence continues at coordinate 151,281 of CAWCMD010000016.1, read as the reverse complement.
CCTATGGATTGGTCCCCGCGGGCTAATCCTTCCCCGACGGACTTTTCTGCGCTTTGGCTGGCTGTCCAGCACCTCCGGCATGCTTCGGTTCTGATGCTCGACCGGGTCACGGAACGGCGCCGCGCGGCGCAACTCGCGCGCCACTACCGCGACCAGGAGGGTCTGTCGATCGCGGAGATCGCTCGTCGGCTGGGACGCGCAGAAGCGACCATCAAAGCGTATCTCTACGATCCAACCGGCGAGAAGGCACACGCGGTCAAGGCGCGCTACCGGGGAGTGTGTCGCGGCTGCGGGGCGCCCACCGCGCCACGGAACGGCAAGGGCGACGCCTACGCGTATTGCAAACGCTGCCATCCCGGCGCGATTGCGCCGCGATGGACACGGGAACGGGTTCGCGAGGCGATGCGCGCATGGCGGGCGCGCTACGGCGCTGCGCCGTCGTCCTACGACTGGTCGCGCACCCACGCACGCCGGCGCGGCGGCGAAGCGCTCAAACGACTACAGGCCGGAGAATGGCCCGCACCGTCCACGGTCATCGATCTGTACGGTGCCTGGGCGGCGGCCCGCGCCGACGCCTTCGGCGGCGCATGACCGCCTGGGCCTCAATACCGTTGATACACGAACCTCGCTTGCGCTTGGACGTCCGTGAACAGGGGCGCCGACGGTCGCCGCAAACGCTACGGCCATCCGTCCGCACCAGCAGCGACCGGCGTGGGCCCAGGTGACCGCTCCTCCACGCGAGGGACAGCGAGGTGTGCTTGCAGGCCGCCGCGGGTGGGGCCGCCGGCAAGCACCTCGGCGACTCCCGCAACCTCGTCAAAGCAGGCCCGCTCGCCGATCCCGCCAGACGGCCGCACGGTCGATGACACTGCGATGCCCGAGTTTGGCGAGGAGCGGGTCTCCCGCCGGGTGGCGCCCAAGCTCCTGCTTTGCTGACTGGACGTGCATTTTCCTGCCGCGTCTGCCGCTCGCCAGCCTTGGCTCCGAATGCGCAGCTTCGGAGAGTGCGGTGAGTGAATGAACGGGATTGCGGCGGGCGATGCTGGTCAGCTTTGCGACCGCGATTGGGTGGTGGCGGCCGTGGCGGGTGCGAGTCCTGTGAGCGCGTTGGCGGCGGCCACAGGGCCGCCTGCTGCTGCGAAGGCGTCAGCGATGTGTTGGGCTCCCGCGCGGAGTTCGATCGCGTCTCGCACGGCTGCTCGCAGGTGGGCTGGGGTGAGCTTTCTAGCCGGAAGCCGCACGCCAGCGCGGGCTACCTCGACGCGACGGGCCACTTCGGGTTGGTCTCGCCCGAATGGGACGGCAACCACGGGCACGCCGTGGGCGAGTGCCTTCTGGGTGATGCCCATGCCGGCGTGGCACACGACACAGGCCGCCCGGTCGAGCACGGGTGTGTGCGGCACGAAGCGCTCGATCCGGATGTTCGCCGGCGGCCTGAAGCTGGCTGGATCGATCTCGACCGTTGTAATGACGGCGTCGACTGGTTCTCCGGTGAAAGCCTCGCATGCGGTCTGGGCAATCTTGCGGTCGTTCTGGAACAGCGTCGAGCAGGTGACGAGCACGAGCGGCTGGTAGATGTCGGCCAGCCATGCGGGCGGTTCTGCCGGGGGTTCCCAGAGTCCGGGGCCGACGAGCCGGACCTTCTCGGGCCAGTCCGAACGTGGATATTCGAACGGCTCTGCGGTGAACGCGAGAACGAGGTCGGCGACGAGGTAGAACTGGTCGATCTTGGTGAACGGCGGCACGCCGAGCTCTGAGCGCAGGGGGTTCAGATGCGAGGCGATGATCCGCTCGAGCGTCCCGAGCGTCAGCCGCCCGACGACGTGATCCCGCACGCGGCCAACCGCGTCGTGCCGCGGGCGCAACCCGAGTCCGAACGGTGGCGCATCGCGGGAGGTCAGCGGGATCGCCGAGACCAGCGAGAACGCCCACGGCAGTCTTGACCGCTCGGCCACGGCCGCCGTGCCCCACGCGCCCTCGTCAATGAACAGCACATCGGGCTGCACCTCGGCGATCGCTTGCGTGAGATCGTCCGCTTGCGCGCGGGCGCGCTCGCCGAACTGGCGCAGACCTGACATGAGTGCTCCGAAATGAGTGCGCGCCTTCCAGTCGTCGGGTTCGAAACGCTCGATCGGCGGCGCGAGCGGCTCGGCGTGGAGACCGGCTGACCGCAATCGCTCCATGTCGTCGATGCCGGCCTTCACCGTGACTTCGTGCCCGCGCCGGGAGAGCTCGAGTAGGGTCGGCACGAGCGGGTAGAGCCGCCCCGGTACCGCGTCGACGTAAGCGAGGAACCGGGGCATCGCTCCCGCTCACGCTGCAGCCGCCGCCGGCGGCGCCTGTGCCGGTACGGCGAAGTCGCGGCCGAGCTGCCGGGCGCGGCGCAAGTACTCCTGCAGCTGCGGGTCATCGGCGATGGCGGCGCCGTAGAAGTAGACGTGCTCGACGTTCTTCACGCCGGGGTAGCGCAGCCCCCAGTCGTCGATGATGCGGGTCATCGGCTGCTCCCAGTCGGCCTTGTAGTCAGCCTCGCAGAACAGCGTGGTGCTGATGATCAGCGCCTTCTCGTGGTCCATCAGCGGCACGCGACCGCTGCAGTGCCCGTCCCAGCCCTCGCGCGTGAGCTCGTACGCGCTGCCGTAGGCGAACACGCGCTCAAACCAGCCTTTGAGGATGGCCGGGAAGTGCAGCCAGAACACCGGCGCGATGAACGCCAGCCCGTCTGCGGCGGCGACCTTTGCCCATTGCTCGCGCGCGTCCTTCGGGGCGTGCTCGCGAATGAACTTGGCGATCTGCTGCGGGCTTTTGTCGCGCATCCACCGCGCCGCGACGAGGCGCCCGACGGGGCCGCCGGGCGCGTTCTCAAGCACGGTCTGCTTGAGGTTCATCGCTTCGAGGATGTCCGGTGGGATGTTCTCGTGCAGGTAGGTCGCCATGTCTCGGTTGCGGAACACCGGGTCGAACTTGATCGCGTATAGGTCCACAACCTCGGAGGTGTGTCCGCCGTCACGCAGTCCGGCTGTGAACTGCTCGAGCACGGCGTGGCAGAACGACCTCGGGTTGGGGTGCGCATAGACGGTTAGGACTCTCATCGGAGGCCCCCTTTCTGTAGAGCGCCGTCGTCCGATACGACCACGCTTACACCCGCGCGCGCTTGCGCGCATCCGTGCGAATCACCGCTGTGCGCGGGGGAGAACTACTGTGGCGGCGCGGCTTCGGCCGTCAGTCAGCCGGCGCACCTCCTCGACGAAATCACTGGTGCGGTGGTTGATCCCGTGGTCGAGCCCGAGCCCGAGCTCGGCGAGACGCTCGAGCTTGGCATCGCTCGACGCGGTCGCAAGCACGCGAGCCTCTGCCCGCTTGGCCAGCTGGATCGCAGCTATGCCCACGCCACCGGCCCCCGCTCGGGCACGACACTGAAAGCTCCGCGTGCGACCCGTCCATCCCTACCGTCACGACGCGATCAGCCCACGCGAATCGAGCTGACCTTGTCGCCGACGGCAACGACTGTGCCGGCGGCCTGGGAGCCGACGACGTGCGGTGGCCTCTGCACTTCACTGCCCGTGCGATGAAGCGTGTCGCCGCCCTCGACGCTGATCGCCTCGATCCGGATCAGCACGCCGTCGGGCGTGAGTTCGGGATCCGGGGACGTCGTAGCGGAGGACCCGAGGTCCTCCGGGGGCGTCGTAGACGGCGGCCTTCAGGGCTTCACCGCGCGCACGAACGCGCTCATCACCTTGCCCTCAACCGCACGCGCGATCTGCTCGGCGTCGGCCGTGCGCTCGGCGAGGAACCCGTAGGCATCGTCGAACCCGAACACTCGCGTCGGCTGCACATCGATGTCTGCGAAGCCTGCCGCCGCGAGCTTCTCGCGGTACTCGTTCTGCTCGAGTGCGCCGGAGAAGCATTCGGTCCAGAAGTCCGCCCACAGTTCCTCGTTCGCGCGCAGCCCGACGGGCAGTGGCTCGCTGAGCACGATGTCCGAGATCGCAAGCCGTCCGTCCGGACGCAGCACGCGGAACGCCTCCGCCAGCGCCCGGTCCTTATCGGTCGAGAGGTTCAGCACGCAGTTGGAGATGATGACGTCGACCGACCCGTCCGGCAGCGGGATCTCCTCGATCTCGCCACGCAGAAACTCAACGTTGCTCAGGCCCGAGCGGGCCTTGTTCTCCTCCGCCAGCACGAGCATCTCATCGGTCATGTCAAGCCCATACGCCTTACCCGTCGGGCCGACGCGCCGCGCCGACAGCAGCACGTCGATCCCGCCGCCCGACCCGAGATCGAGCACCACGTCACCTTCCTTCAGCTCCGCCAGCGCGGTCGGGTTCCCGCAGCCAAGCGACGCCTGCAACGCCTCGACCGGCACCGACGCCGCCTCCGCGTCGTCGTACAGCGCCCGCGTCACAGGATCATCGGAGACGGGCGTCGCGTCCCCGGCGCCGCAGCGCACCACGCGCGCAGCCTCTCCGTAGCGCTCCTTCACGAGCTCTTTCACATCGGTGCTGGACATGATCCACCGGTCCTCTCTATCGCGACCCCGACCCGCTCGTCTCGTCGGCGCAGCAGGAGTCAGTCAGGTAAGCGCCGAGCTGGCGCACATGCTCAAAATCGACGGCGTAGTAGATGTGACGTCCCTCCCGGCGCGAGCTCAGCAAGCCAGCGCGCGCCATCTCCTTCAGGTGAAAGGACAGCGTCTGCGGCGGCACCTCGAGCAGCCGCGCGAGCTCGCCGGCACTCTCGCCAGACGAACCCTTACGCACAAGCGCCCGGAACAGCGCCAGGCGGGTCTCGTGAGCCAGCGCAGCCAACCCACTGATAACCGTTGCCGGAGTCATTTCGGTAACCGTGGTTGCCATCTAGCTTCGATAGTACCACGATATTGGAATAATCAAAGCATAGCTTCGTCCGGCTGCTTCCGGACTCCTCTGCAGCTCCCATTCGCAGTGCGCCAGGCTCAGGCCTGCTTGTGTGGAAACCCTGGCATCGCGCACACGGAACTGCACGGATGACGCCCGCGGACACCGGGCATACGATCGGCATCGATGACGCAGGAGCCTTCGCTCGCGACCAAACAGGCCGCCGGGGAGCTCGAGCAGTTCTATCCCCGGATCGTGCGCTACGCGCAGGGTCTTCTGCACGATCCGGCAGATGCGCAGGACGCCGCCCAGGACACCTTCGTGCGCGCGCAGCTGCAGCGCGCTTCGCTGCGCGACCCCCAGGCAGCACTGTCCTGGCTGTACAGCATCGCAACGCACGTCTCCCTCGACCGGCTGCGACAGCGCACGCGCGAAGCGCAGCGCGACGCAGGGATCGCACCGGAAACCCTCCCAGCCGCCGACGCCTCACGAAGCGGTGAGCTACGAGCAGAGCAGCGCGAGATGAGCGCGTGCGTCCAAGGCCTCCTCGGTGAGCTTCCCGACAACTACCGCGCGGTGCTGCTGCTGCACGACGCACACGGCCTCAGCACCCCAGAGATCGCCGAGCTGCTGAGCGACACGCCCGGTGCAGTGAAGATCCGCCTTCACCGCGCGCGCAAGGCGCTGCGAACCTCCCTCACCACCGCCTGCGAGTTCTCCCACGACGACCGCGGCGAGCTCATCTGCACCCAGCACGCCGACGACTGCTCTCGCGCACGTATCCCTTGAACCGCTCCGCTCGTCATACAGGTGGCAACCCAAAGGAGCACCCATGAAGACCACAATCAAGATCGCGAGCGGGATTGTCCTCGCCGGCTGCGGAGTCGCGTTCGCCAGCCATTTCGCGCCCAAGACACGGCGCGCGTGCGAGACACGCTGCGCGCAGATGGACAAACGCTGCGCCCCGCGCTTTCTCAGACCAACCGATGATTAGCAAGGTACATCATGCTTGAGCGACAAGACAAGGAACTCGCGGCGATCGGCGCGAGCATCGGAGCGAACTGCCAGCCCTGCATCGAGCACCACATTCCCGCAGGACGCGACGCCGGCCTCTCCGAGCAACAACTTGTCCACGCCGTCAAAACAGCCCAACAATTCAGAACACAAGCGACCGAGCTACTCGCCGCACGCGCCGACCAGCTACTCGGCGGGACCCCTGCTCGACGAGCGGACGAACCGGCGCCGCCGACGGAGCTGACGCGCGACAGCGTGCTGGTGGCGCTCGGCGCGAGCGTGGGCGCCAACACCCACAAGCTCCTGCGCATCTATGTCGCCGCTGCACTCAGTGCCGGGCTGACCCCGGCCCAGGTCAGCGCCGCGCTCAAGATGGCGCAGCACGTCCAGCACCGCGCGGGCGAGATCACCGCCGAGAAAGCCAATCACGCGCTCGACGAGCTCGCCGCCGTCCGTAGCACCGCGGTCAACGCCTGAGCTTCGCCGCTTGGCCACTCAGAGCCTGGCAGTCATCCGCGCGTGCGCTTCAGGCCCCGTAGATCCCCGTACCCCGATTTCGGGGTACGGGCGGACGACGGGCATGTCCCGGCCGAGTACCGTCGAACTATCGGTGAACCCTCGTCGAGCAGCCACTCGTTAGGAGGCATGACATGGCGCCTTCAGACCAGCTTCACCGTCACCCGCCCGAGCCCGACTCGAGCAACGACACGGCGAGCGATGCCGATCTCCAGCTCGTCGACGGACGCGGCCGCACCATCTCGACCGCAATCCTGTACGAGGTCGCGGTGGCGCTCGAGCAGCTCCGGCCGGGCAACGTGATCAAGATCCGCACCTATCCCGTGCCCGCAGTAGACACCGACATCCGCGCGTGGTGCAGAACGACTGGGCATGAACTCGCCGGCGTGGAGCAAGCCGCCGGCGCTCGCGACTATGTTGTTCGCAAAGCAGCCCAGGTTCACGAGCAGCCGGGATGGGCGATCGTCATCTCCAATCCGGGCCTCGAGGAACTCCTCTCACCGCTGGGCTTCGCGCTCGGCGCTGCGCTCGCCGGCAGCGCGGTCGCGATCTACTTCCAAGGCCCCGCCGTGCGCGTGCTCACCCGCTCCTTCTCCGAGAAGCTGCCCGGCTGGAAGCGGCCGTTCAGCGCTTTTGCCCGCCGCGGACTCGACCAAGCCGGGCATCCGCCCCCACACGTCAAGCTCCACCAGCTCGACACCCTCGGCGCGCGCATCTTCATCTGCGGACCATCAATGACGCACTTCAAGGTCACCCCCGATGACCTGTTCCTAACCGGCGTCCAGATCGCCGCATACCCGACTTTCGTTGAGCAAATGAACAACGCCGGAGTACACGTCTTCCTTCAGTAGGCCGAGCCCGGTCACATGATCTTCAGCTCGTTGGCTTGGGGGTACTACACGCAGCGTCGGATATTCCTCAACGTAACGCTGGCCGGATGTCCCGCGGTCGAAACACCGGTCAGTCCTGCTTTCGCGCCGCGCGGAGGATCTTGACCTCGACGACCGCTCCCTCGCTTAGCGCGGCAAGCGCGACCGTCGGCGGCGTCACGGCGTCGAATGAGCTGCCGGCGACGGCTGAGTCGCCCTATCCGCGCATAGGGGGTCGCTCGCGGTCAGCGTGAAGATACGTGTCCCGGCAGCAGAGCAGGAGCGCAAGAGCCCATTGGGAGCTGGGCGGCTCGAGGGCCAGTCGGGCGATCTTTAGCGCATCGTGATGACGACTTTGCCTTTGCTGCGCCCGCCTTCGACGTGAGCGAGGGCTTGTGGCGCTTCGTCGAATGGGTACGTCCGGTCGACGATGGGGCGGAGGTCTCCTGAGTCGATGAGCTTGGTGATCTTGTCGAGCTGGGCTCCGCTGGCGCGCATGAAGAGGAACGAGTACCGAACGCCCTGCCGTCGTGCAGCTCGGCGCGTCTTGAAGCTGAGCAGGGCCATGACCGGCAGCAGTGGGAAGCGTTTTCCGAGCTGGCGGGCGAAGTCCGGGTCTGGTGGGCCGGCGATGCCGATGGCGATGCCCCCTGGCTTGAGGACGCGCAGCGACTTCGCGAGCGTGTGGCCGCTCTGGGAGTCCAGGACGACGTCGTAGTCGTGGATGACCGCTTCGAAGTCCTGGGTGCGGTAGTCGATGACGGTGTCGGCGCCGAGCTCGCGGACCCAGTCGACGTTGCTGGTGCCGGTGGTGGTGGCGACGGTCGCGCCGAGAAGTTTGGCGAGTTGGATCGCGTAGGTGCCGACGCCGCCGGAGCCGGCGTGGATGGGCACCTTCTGGCCGCGCTGTAGGTTTGCTTTCTCGATGAGCGCCTGCCACGCGGTCAGGGCGACGAGGGGAACGGAGGCCGCCTCGGCCATCGAGAGGCTTGCGGGTTTGATCGCGAGGTCGTCCTCGTGCACGGCGATGCGCTCGGCGAAGGTGCCCATGCGTCCGTCGCGGACGCGCGCGTAGACCTCGTCGCCGACGCTGACGCGCTTCACGCCAGGGCCGACGCGGCTGACGGCGCCCGCGACGTCGTGGCCGAGGATGAGCGGCGCCTTGTACGGGAGAAACACCTTGAACTCCCCGTTGCGGATCTTTGCGTCCAGCAGGTTCACGCCGGCGGCGTGAACCTCGACGAGGACGTCGTGGGCCCCGACCACCGGTTCCGGTGCGTCGCCCGCTTGCATCGGACGCTTGTACTTGTTGACCAGATAGGCCCGCATCGCGGTTAGCCTCGCCGGCGGCGTAGGGTGTTGATGCCGTTGCTGCGCAGCGCGGAGAGCAGCGCGCGGCGGATGCCGTAGGACGGGTTCGGGTCCTTGCCCATGCCGATGCGGCGCAGCTGGTACTGCGTCCACCACAGCTCCGCGGCGGTGTCGAGCTTCTTGATGCCGAGTGGCTTGAAGTGGAACGCAGAGTGCGTGGAACCGGGGTCGCGGACGAGCGCGGTCGGCAGTTCGGGCTCGAGCGCGAGCGGTCGGGCGAGCCCGACGAGGTCCGTTGCGCCGGTGGTGATCGCGTCGCTCATCCCGGCCCCGGAGCGGAAGCCGCCGGTGACCATCAGCGGGACCGTCGTGATCTCTCGTACGGCCTCGGCGAACTCGAGGAAGTACGCCTCGCGACGCCGGGTGCTCTCGGCTGCGCTGCCGGACATTGCCGGGGACTCGTAGGTGCCGCCGGAGATCTCGAGCAGGTCGATGTTCTCCCCGTCGAGCTGTGCGATGACATCCAGGGACTCCTGCTCGGTGAAACCTCCGCGCTGGAAGTCGGCGGAGTTCAGCTTGATCGCGAGGATCTTGTCGGGCCCGATCGCGGCGCGGACCGCGCGCGTGACCTCGAGCAGGAACCGCCGCCGTCGCTCGGCGTCGCCTCCCCATTCGTCGTCGCGCTGATTGGCCGCCGGCGAGAGGAACTGGGAGATGAGATAGCCGTGCGCACCGTGGAGTTCCACGCCGTCGAAGCCTGCGGAGACCGCGATGCGGGCGGTCTCGGCGAACCGTGCGATCAGCTCGACGATCTCCTCGCCGGTCAGCGCCCGCGGCTTCGCGGCTCCGGGGTGGTGGCTGGCGACGGCGCTCGGTGCGACGACGCGGGAGGACAGGCCGATGAACGACTGGCGCCCGGGGTGGTTGATCTGCACGATTGCCGTCGCGCCGCCCGACTTGGCGGCGGCCGCCCACCGCCGGAGCGCCGGGAGGTCGCGTTCGTCTTCGACCACGACGTTGCGCGCCTCCCCGATCGACCGGCGGTCGATCATGACGTTGCCGGTGATCAGCATCCCGGCGCCGCCGCGGGCCCACCGCGCATAGAGGCGCTCGAGCGCTTGCGTCGGCGCGCCGGTCACGCTGGCGAGCTGCTCGCTCATTGCCGCCTTCACGAGCCGGTTCTTGATGGTGGCGCCGCTGGGAAGGGCGAGCGGCGTGTCGAGGACGCCGGCGGCGTTGCGGGTCGTGATGCTCATGATGCCTCCAGGAACTCGAGGACCGCGGGGACGAACTGTTGGTGGTGCTGGAAGACCCCGCCGTGGCCGGAGTCGGGATAGATCGTCAGCTTGGCGTTGGGGATCCGCCGGGCGAGGTCCTCGGAGTGGCTGCTGGCGACCATGACGTCGTTGTCTCCGTTGGCCACGAACACCGGTTGAGTGATCTTGCTGAGGTCGTGGGGTGTGCCGAGGCCGGCTTCGCGGATCGCCTTGAGCTGGGCGAGCCGGGCCTGCATCGAGATGCCCTTGTCGCGGTCGGTGGTGCGCTCCTTGAGACGGGCCATGTAGTCGGTCGCGGCGCGCTTGCCGACGGCGTTGCGGTTGAAGAAGAGGAAGTGCCGGGGGTCGCGCAGCGTCAGCGCGGCCTTCGTGTAGGCGCTGCCGGCGATCAACGGCATCTTCTCGATCCCGCCACCGCCCCGGGGTCCGGTACCGGCGAGGATCGCCCGCCGAACGAGCTCGGGGTGGTTCAGCGTGATCACCTGCGCGACGCCGCCACCGAGCGAGAAGCCGAGCAGGTCAACGTGGTCGTAGCCAAGCGCGTGGATGAACGCGACGGCGTCGTCGGCCATCGCGTCGATCGTGTGCGGCACCGATCCGCCCGTCCCCCCGACGCCGCGGTTGTCGAACGCGATCACGTGGCGCTGTGAGGCGATGCCATCGATGACGCGCGGGTCCCAGTCGTCAAGGACGGCCGTGAAGTGATGAAGGAAGACGACCGGGACACCGCCCTTCGGGCCGAGCTCGCGGTACACGAACGGTGTCCCGTTGACGTTGATCGTGCGGGTTGGCGTCGTGCGCCAGGTCGTTGCCGCGGCCCCGGCGGTGGTCCTGGGGGATTTGGTCGTTGTCATGTTCAGGCTCCTGTGACGCGTCCGAAGCTGCCGGCTTCGAGCGTCTGCTCGTAGGTGAGTGGGTCGTAGAGGGGCAGGTCGCCGATCTCTTCGGTGCGTCGCATGTAGGCGAGCATCGCCTCCTGTGCTCCGGGGCTGGCGAGGGTGGAGAGGAACTCGGCGTTCTCGAGGTGCAGCCCGTCCTCGAGGCTCAGCGAGCCGCCGACGTAGGCGCAACGTTTGACCGCGGCGACGGTGAACTTCAGCCGGCCGGCGAGCCGGTCGCCGAGCGCGACGGCGCGGTCGATCAGTTCGCCGGCGGGTACGACCTCGTCGACGTACCCGATCTCCGCGGCCGCTTCGGGATCGAGGCCGCCGCCGTCGAGCATCCGCACCAGCCCCCGATGGCTGCCGACAAGCCGCACAAGGCGCTGGGTCCCGCCGCCGCCGGGCGGGAACCCAAGGAGGATCTCGGGCTGACCGATGACATGATCGCCCTCGGCCATCAAGCGGTAGTCGCAGGCCAGCGCGAGCTCGGATCCGATCCCGAGCGCCGAGCCGTTGAGCGCCGCGATGAAGACCGCCCCGCAGCGGTTCATGCGCAGGAACGCCTCGTGCACGTCGAGCAGCTCGATCGCGCCGCTCAGCGCGGTGCGGCCGGCGAGCTTCCGCACCGCACCGACCGCTCGTGTCGCGCGGGCAGTCCTCACGACCGCCGCCGCGGCGCGCGGCCCGACGGTCGGGCTTGCGGCGCCGCCTTCCTGTAACCAGCGCAGGTTGGCGTGCGCCACGAACCGCTCGGGGTGCGTGCCCGTGATCACGACCGCGCCGACGCCCGCGTCGGTCTCTGCGCGCGTCACGAGCGCGGCGAGGTCGGCGGCGATCTCCGGACCGAACTCGCCGCGCGGACCGCCATGAAGGCGGGCGATGAGCACCCGTCCTCGCTGCTCGACCTCGATTCCGAGGCGGTCGTTCTGGGTGATCGTGGTCATGCGGCGGGCCTTTCGTGGAGCGGCGGGAGCTGGAGGGAGACAACCGTAGCATGCTGAGTTGACAAAGTAAACTCAGATACCTAAGCTCGTTACATGAGCCCCCGAACCTGCACGCGACTCGATGTCGCCTTCACCTCCTCCGGCGACGAGTGCCGCGCCTGGCTGTTCCTCCCCGACACCGAGCAACCCCCGGTGGTGATCCTCGGCCACGGCCTCGGAGGCACCCGCGAGTACGGCCTAGAGTCCTACGCGCAGCGGTTCGCGGACGCCGGCATCGCCGCGCTCGTGTTCACCTACCGGCACTTCGGCGACAGCGGCGGGCACCCGCGCCAGCTGCTCGATATTGAGCGCCAGCTGGGCGACTGGGCCGCGGCGCTCGCGTATGCGCGCACCCTCGAGGAGGTCGATCCCGCCCGCATCGCACTCTGGGGCACCTCCTTCGGCGGCGGTCACGTGCTGGTCGCCGCCGCGCGTGACGGCGGCGTCGCCGCAGTAGTCAGCCAGTGCCCATTTACCGATGGGGTCGCGGCCACCCGGGCGGCAAACCCCCGCAGCTTGGCGCACGCGACGGTGCTGGGGCTCCGCGACCAGCTGGCCAGCCGGCGCGGGAAGCCGCCGGTCATGGTGCCGCTCGTTGGCCCTGCGGGCTCGGCAGCGCTGATGACGTCCCCGGACTCCGAGCCCGGCTACCGCGCGCTGATCCCTGAAGGCGCCGACTTTCACAACGGCGTTGCCGCCCGGTTCCTCCTCCGCGTCGGCCTGCACCGTCCAGGCCGATCGGCGAAGAAGATCAACGCGCCGATTCTGTTCTGCATCTGCGACACCGACGCCGTCGCCCCCGCCGACACCGCCCTGCACTACGCAGCGACCGCCCCGCGCGGAGAAGTCAAGCGCTACCCCGTCGGCCACTTCGACATCTACCGCGGAGAGCCGTTCGAACACGCCGTCCGCGACCAGACCGAGTTCCTCGTCCGCCACCTCGGGCCCGAACAGCCCGCCACCGCCAACAGCGAAGGGAAGCACGCCGAACCATGAAGACCATCAATCACAGGCGGGGACAGCCCCGGTCGCTAGCCAACCAGGTGGTCGCGATCACCGGCGGGGCGCGCGGCATCGGCCTCGCAACCGCGACTGCGTTGGCGCATCACGGCGCCCGCATCGCGATCGGCGATCTCGATGGCGACCTTGCGGGACAAGTTGCCGCCGGACTCGGCGGAGACGCCTTCGGGGTCGGCGTCGACGTGACCGACAACGGAGCGTTCACCGCGTTCCTCGACGGCGTCGAGCACCGCCTCGGCCCACTCGACGTGCTCATCAACAACGCCGGGATCATGGTCGCGGGGGCGATCGACACGGAGGACGAGGCGTTGACCGCCCGCGCCGTCGCGATCAACCTGGAGGCGGTCATCCACGGCACCCGCGAGGCGGTTCGTCGGATGAAGCCGCGGCGCACCGGTCACATCGTCAACGTCTCCTCGGCGGTGAGCAAGGTCGCCGGGTCGCACTGCGCCACGTACGTCGCGACCAAGTTCGGGATCGCCGGCTTCTCCGAGGCCGTCGCGATCGAACTACGCGGAACCGGCGTCGAGATGTCCGTGATCCGACCCTCGCTGTGCAACACCGAGCTGACATCGGGGTTCGCGGGGCTGCGCGGGATGCCGTTCATCAACCCCGAGGACGTCGCCGCACGGATCGTCGAGACGCTGCAGCGGCCACGCTTCGACGTGCCCGTGCCCAAGAGCTTCGGACCGATGCTGTGGCTCAACCAGGCGCTCCCGTTCCGCGCCCGGGTTGCGCTGGCACACCTCACAAAGGCCGACGACATCCTCAGCCACATCGACGCCGGGCAGCGCGCCGGATACGCGGCGCGCCTGGAGCGCATCACGGCCGCCGCATCCGAGCCCAGCGCCGACCTGGCTTCCGTACACGCGACTGGCAAGGAGTGACCATGAACACGAAAACGACATACAGGCAGGTGCAAACCCAGACGGTCGATGTCGGTGGTACGCGATTCGCGTACCGCAAGCTCGGTGCCGAGACCGGAGTGCCGGTGATCTTCCTCCACCACTTCGGCGCGAACCTCGACGACTGGGATCCGAGGGTCATCGACGGTATCGCCGCCCGACATCCGGTGATCGCCTTCGACAACCGCGGCGTCGGCGCGTCGACAGGTCGGACGCCAACCACCGTCGAGGCGATGGCCCGCGACGCCGTCGCGTTCATCCGCGCGCTCGGGTACAAGCAGGTCGACCTGTTCGGATTCTCGCTCGGCGGCTTCGTCGCACAGGTCATCGCGCAACACGAACCGCGACTCGTGCGACGGATCGTGCTCGCCGGCACCGGTCCAGCCGGAGGGGAAGGCATCGACAGGGTCACAGCCGCATCCATGCCCGCCGTCATTCGCGCCGCGACTGACGTTCAAGGATCCCAGGCACTACCTGTTCTTTTCCCGAACATCGAACGGCAAAGCCGCCGCGCGCGAGCTACCTGAAGCGCTTGAAGGAGCGCACGGAGGATCGCGACAAGAAGACGTCCCTGATCGCTCAGCTCAGGCAGATCAAAGCGATCCGCGCTTGGGGAAAGCAAGCACCATCCGACCTCAGCGCCATCCGCCAGCCGGTGCTTGTGGCAAACGGCGATCACGACGTGATGGTCCCCACCAGCAACTCGGCTGACCTCGCCCGGCGGCTCCCCAACAGCCAGCTCAAGATCTACGACGACGCCGGGCATGGCGGCGCCTTCCAGTACCACGAGGAGTTCGTCCCCGAGGTACTGAAGTTGCTCGGCCCATCAGCGCCAACGACCGTCCCGAACGGCAGCCTTGTCCGCGGTCTTGACGCCGGAGCGCCCGCATGACTGCCATCAGCAAGACGATCCTGATCACCGGAGCCAGCAGCGGCATCGGCCGAGCCACTGCTCTGCGACTCGCTGACGGAGGACACACGGTGTTTGCCGCGGCGCGGCGACTCGACCGGCTCACCGAGCTCGGCGCACGAGACGTCGGGGACCGTGATCCCGATCCAGCTGGACGTGTGCGATCCGGTCTCGGTCCGCAAGGCCGTGGAAACGGTTGCCGAAGTGGCTCCCGATGGTCTCGACGTTCTCATCAACAATGCCGGCTACGCGCTGACCGGCCCCGCGGAGACGATCGCAACCGACGACGTCCGGGCGCAGTTCGAGACCAACGTGATCGGGCTCTTCGACGTCACCCGAGCGTTCCTGCCGCAGATGCGCGCCCGCCGAGCCGGCCGGATCGTGAACATCAGCTCGCTGCTCGGCGAGATCACCGTTCCGGGAAGCGGCATCTACGGCGGCACCAAGCACGCTGTCGAGGCGCTGTCGGACGCACTGCGGATGGAGCTGAGGCAGTTCGGAATCAGCGTTGTCGTGGTGCAGCCCAGCTTCGTCGGCACGGAGATCAACGTCACGGGCCACATGGCCACGAACGGCGGCGCAGTCACGGACTACGCGACGCTCGAGCACGAGCTGACGGCCTACCTCGAAGCGCAGACCAAAGCAGCCGTCACGCCCGAGGTCGTCGCCCGCGCCGTGGCCCGCGCAAGTCTCACGCCACGCCCCAAGCCGCGCTACGTCACGCCGAAGCGCAACGCCCTGGTCCTCTCGATGCTGACAACGCTGCCCACCCGGCTCACCGACCGCATCAAGCTACGACTCGTCCAGTCCGCAGCATGACCGCTCCCGCGTCGACGCCCGGCCGGGCAAGTGCAGCTCAGCAGCAGCGACAGCTCGCAGCCGCTGCGATCGCTGCCGGGCTCGGCGCGACCGGCGAGCCGCTGATGACGGTGGCCGTGGAGGTGGTGCGCTCGCCCACCACCTCGACACCGCGGCCGTGATAGCCCGTCCACACGACCAGCGCGTGGTCGCCGATGGTCAGGTCGAGCTCGATCGTGTCCGCGCCGGCAGCGCTCCAGGCGTTGAACTCCTCGCCGTCGCAGGTGACGCGAACGCCGTCGACCGTCGGGAGCTGGACGACGCGCATGCTCGTGGCGCGTCCGGCGTGAGATGGGGTCGCGGCGTAGGTATGGATCAGGAGTTCGCCGCGGTCGAGATCGTTGCGCGCGACGCTGAGACCGACCGACGGGTAGTCGACCCCTTCGACCGTCGGCGCCGCGAACTTCGCGAGGTTCGCATCGCGCGACCAGCGTGACCAGGCGCCGCGGCCGCCGACCTCCGGGACCATCAGCAGCGCGCTGTGCTGGCCACGCGGATACCGCTCCCCCCAGCCAAAGAAGAACCCGAAGCGGTCATCCTCCTCCCCGAACGTTCGCGGCTCGGAGCGCTCCTCGACGTAGGCCCGCATCCGCGCCTCGGTGACGTCGTCCCCGACCTCGTGCGCCATCAGCAGCGCGGTCGAGGTCGTCCGCGGATCCGGGACGAACTGATTGATCCGCGCCTTCGGGTTACTCCATCCGAGCTTGCTCATCGACTGCTCGTAGAGCCACTGCCCCCACTCGGGACGCTGCGGGTAGATGTAGGGGAGCGAGACCAGCGCCGCGAGCGCGGTCACGTTGTCGGGGAACGTCATCGCCTCACGCTCGATCGGGTCGTAATAGAACGCGAACCACTCCAGATCGCCACGGCGGTCGCGTCCCATGTAGTGCTCTTGAGCGAAGTCCGCCCACCGCCCATAAGGAGCGTGGAGGTTCGTGCCGTTGACCGCGTCGTAGGCCTTCAGCCCCAGGCCGGTCGCGCTGACACAGAACGGCCAGATCTTCGTGTTCTCGCAATGCGGCCCCTCCGGCCGCACCGCGAGCTGGTCCGAGATGAACCGGGCGAGCTCCGGCTGGGTCCAGGTGAAGGTGCGGTCCAGGTAGCCGCTGACCTGGAACGGCTCGTCGTAGCGCCGGTCACCGGAGACGTAGGCGTAGACCGAGAGCAGCAGGTTGAAGAAGCCGCGGAAGAACACGTTGCCGTCGGCCGCGATCGGATCCGGGTTCAACCCCCACCGCTGATCACCGTTGCCGATCCAGCCCGGGCGGCGCATAAGCGCCGCGAAGGCGCTCGGGAATGTAGATCTGCCACTCGGGCGGATAGCGGTCGATGTTGGGATCCTCGCCGATCAGCACGAGCGCGTCGATCGCCGCCCAGAAGGTCATATGCCGCTCGCAGAACTCGCGAGCGATGCGCGTGTACACCTCGCGCCACGCGGGCGTGACCTCGCACATCAGCGGCAGCGCGTAGGCGCTCTCGCCCAGATCGAAGCGCGGGAACGCGCACATCGGCCCGCTCGAGTCGCGATCCCACCACGGGTGCGGCTCACCGGAGCTTGCACCAATCATCCGGCGTCGTCGCCTTCTCCCACAGATGACGCAGCCACCCCCGGGCACGTGCGTTGAGCTCTGCGACCTGGTCGCTCATCCCGGCGGCAGCCGCTCCCCGACAGGGGCCCGAAGCTGCCGCAGCTTCGCGCGCGCCGCCCACGCCTCCGGCCAGTCACGGCTGAGCTCCGAAACCGGCGGCTCGCGGACGATTCGGCTCGCGTAGGGCGCGTGCAGTTCAGGCGCACGGACCGGCACCGGCGCGGGATGTCGCGGGCGGCGGGTGGAGCCGATCGGCGCGACGATCCGCGTCAGCCCATGGAACCACAGCATCAACACCGGGTTGCCATCGATCCGCGTGCCACCGAAGTTCATGTCCTCGACGAGCCGGCCGATCGCCCGGCGGGAAAGCAACGTCCGCAGGCCGATGCGCGCCGTCGGAAAGGTCAGCGTGCATTCCGCGCGCTCGACCGGGTGCCGGGGCAGCGTCAGGCGGCGGGTCGCCGCGTGCAGCCGGTACTGCTGACGGGCGCCGTCGTCGCTGCGAATCTCCAGGAGCAGGTCTCGCGTGACCTGCCGGCGGAACCGATCCACACGCCGGCTCGCCAGTCCCATCAGCACGCCGAGGATCGTGAGCAGCGCCTGCAGCGCCGCGACCTCGACCCGGACGCGCAGCGCGCTCATCTCAGACAGGTGCCGGCGGGAGCGCACCCGGGCCATCCACGAGTTCGAGCTCGTCAGGCCCCGTCACGATGTGACCCTCCGAGCACGCAAACGTCACGTGCACCTCCCGACCGCATTCGGCATGCCGGGCGACCACGGGCGGACCCTCCGGATCCGCCTTATGGCGATCGCCCCACTGCTGCAACGCGAGCAGGACGTACGCCAACTCACGCCCCTTATCCGTCAAACGGTACTCGGCGCGAGCCCGGCTGCCCGGCTCGCGATACTCAGACCGCTCGAGAATCCCCTCCTCGACGAGCACGGTGAGCCGCTCAGACAAAAGGTTCCGTGCGCACTGCAGAACGCGATGGAACTGCTCGAACCGCGTAGCCCCATAGAAGCTCTCCCGAATGATCAACAGCGTCCACTTCTCACCCACAACCTGCAAGGTGCGGGCGATCGAGCAGTTGCTTGCCTGATAGTTCGTGCGCTCCATGGAGGTGGAGTCTAACAGGCTGGGTTGCTTATCTAAATCCAGACAGAGCCCCGGGCAGGCACGCGGCTCGAACCGTGCGCCGAGAGCTCGTCAACTCTCCTTCCGTTCCTCCCGAACGAGTCCGGCGCCGTCCATCGGCGGGCGCTTGATGGCAGCTCCCGCCGCGCGACGGCGGCCGCAATTCGCCGATCGGCTAGATGCTCGCACGCGACAGCAAAGCGGGACTGACATCCGAACGGGTCACGTCCCCGCTCCTCGCCTCTATGAACGAGGGCCCGGTGTCAAGTCCCTCGCCGGTTCGATGTCAGATGCCTGACACCCTCACTGTTGATCGCCGGGTGAACGCTGGCCGTGTCAAGCGCTTCAGCAAGTGCACTGGAGTGAACACTGGTGCTGATGGCGCTTGACACGGCAGCGTGAACCTGGCACGACGTTGTCACGGTGCGCGGGCGGGTTGGTGATGGTGTGGAGCAGTGCCCATGTCTCTATCGCTTCATCGAACTTCGAGGACCAGGTGTTATCGGGGCTCGCTCCGGCGGCGCATGTCAATAAAGGACTGTCAGGCAGTCAGGCGAGAAATGGCGCCTTCCGGAGCGAAGGGCTTGAACGGCTCGTTGCGGGTCAGCATGTACCAGATCGCCTCGGTCAGCTTGCGGGCGAGCTCGATCTGCGCGACCTTCGCGCCGCGCTGGCGGCCGAGGCGGCGCTTGGTGCGCTGGTAGCGCTCCTTGTAGAGCGGGTGCGCGGAGGCGTGGATCGCTGCTTCCATCAGCCCCCAGCGCAGATATCTGGGGCCGTGCTTGGAGATCGGGCCGCGGCGGTCGACCTCGCCGGACTGGTTCACGCGCGGGCACAGGCCGGTGTAGCCGGTCAGCTTGACCGGCGAGGAGAAGCGGCTGATGTCGCCGATCTCGGCCGCGATCGTGAAGCCGGTGACCCAGCCGATCCCCGGCGCGGTCATCAACAACGGGATGTAGCGATGATCGGCGCCCGAGCGCTGCAGCCACCGCTCGATCTCGCCGATCCGCCGGTCGAGATCGTCGATCAGCTCAACGCTCGCCCGCACGTGCCCGAGCCACGGCTCGGGGAAGTCCAGCTCGGCGAGCAGCCGGCGGCCGCCAGCTCCGAACAGGTCGGCCATCGGGACCTGATGGCCGAACGCGATCAGCGACGCGTGCACGCGGTTCTTGAGGATCGAGCGGTGCTTGACCAGGTGCAGCCGCCACCGCGAGCGCTCCCGCTCCTGGCGGAGCTCGGGCGTCGGCAGCCAGATCGCCGGCACCAGATCGCGGAACGACAGCTCCGCCAGCACCCGTGCGTCGATCTGGGGTGAAATGCTCGTTGAGTCGCGCGTGTGTTGGGGGATTTTGGCGTGCGCAAGTCGCTCGCGGCGAAGCCGAGTTTGGACCTGCTCGGGTTTGCTGACGGCTATGCGGAGATCGCTGGGGCTGCCTCGAGGGTGACTGCGTAGCCGAGCTCTTCGAGCTGGGCGACGAGGCGGCGGGCTTGCCGCTGAGGGTCTTGGCGAGTTTTGAAGTAGTCGTCTCCGAGGTCTTTGAACACTTCGCCGGTGCTCAGCAGATGCCATACCAGCTCGATCAACGAGTGGGCGACGGCGACGGCCGCTTTGTTGGGTCCGCGGCGGCGGGCGATCTGACGGTATTGGGCGCCGAAGTAACTTCCCTTGGTCCGCACGGCAGCTCGCGCGGACTCGATCAACGCGGGTCGCAGCCACTGGTTGCCGGGGATGGTGCTGACGTTGCGGCGCTTGCCAGCCGATTCATGGCTCCCGGGACACACGCCGCTCCAGGAGGCGAGATCGGCGGCGGTCGGGAACCGGGTCATGTCGGCACCGGTCTCGGCAATGATCACGTCGATCGTGAGGCGATCGAAGCCGGGCACCGGCTGCAGCGATGTGTACACCGCCTCGAACGCCGCGGTGCGAGCATCGATCTGCTCGGTCAGCGCAGCGATCGTCTCGTTGAGGAAGTCGATGTGAGCGAGGATGCGACGGCACGCCACGGCGTGGTGGGGGCCGAAGTGGCCGGTCAGCGCGTCGGTCAGCGCCGGGATCTTTGGTCGCATCTTGCCCTTCGCGAGGCCGGCCAACCTGGTCGGATCCTGCTCGCCGTCGCTAAGCGCTTCGATCATCGCGCGGCCCGACTGGGTCAGGACTCTGGAGGCGACCGACGTGAGCTTGATCCCGGCGTCTTGAAGGACCTTCTCCAGACGTTGCTTCTCAGCCGCCCGCGCCTCGATCTGAGTCTTGCGATAGCGCGTCAGCTCCCGCAGCTCCCGGATCGGCAGGGGCGGCACGAAGCTCGGACGCACCATCCCATGCGCCGCCACATCAGCCAGCCACTCAGCATCGGACAAATCCGTCTTGCGGCCAGGAACCTTCTTGACGTGCCGCGCGTTGCACAACCACACCGTGAAGCGCGACTCCAACGCATACAGGACAGGCTTCCAGTACACGCCGGTGGCCTCCATCGCGACCAGCTCCACCTGCCGATCCGCCAACCACGCCTCCAGCACCTTCAGCCCGGCCGTGGTGGTCGTGAACCGTTCCTTCTCGCGGACTACGCCGCCCCTCGGACCCAGCTGACGACAACACGCAACGACGCTGTCGCGATCAACATCGAGCCCGGCCACCCGATCATGAATCTGCTGCACTGCGGTCTCCTTCCCGACGATAGCGATGACCGACCCGCCGGGGAGGGACCTGGTGAGAACCGAATCTGGGGTTCGTGCTCGCGGCGACAATCCGAGGTCCCGCGGCCCTGCACCAAACTTGTCACGGGTTCAACTGCGCTCCACTATCGACACGGTGACCGCGCCCGGCGGACCACCGCAAGCATTTCATCGCTTCCTCGGTGGGCCGCAGGCACATGCCAACTTGTCGGTCTTGCACGCCAACGGCGCCAACCCCTTGACCCGCTGCGCGTCGGCGACCAACACCTCCCACCCGTAGCGGACCAGCTCGTCGTGCACGAACCGCGCACCGTTCATCGACTCCACCACCCCGCGCACCGGCTCGTCATACACCGCCACCCGCCGGCCCAGGCCGTACAGCCCGTCGCGATCCGCCGACGCGCGGAAATGCTCGACCAGCTCACCCTCGCTCGAGATCAAGCACACATCAACCCGCCTGCGGCTCAGATCCAACCCAACGTGCAACACAGCAACTCCCCTCCTTCCGAGGAACACGAGCAGGATCAGCCCGGCCCACCACGTAACGTGAGCCGAGGTCGGTCCTCCGTATTTCGCTAGCCCGGCCGCGCGGCTGCTACCGCGCGCGCCTGACCCAAAGCTTTCGATCCGGAGGGCCGACCTCCTGCCGCGGGACGCCAGGCCAACCCTCGTTCAATCACAGTCAATCTCGAGACGCGGCGTGTCGTCGGCTCGGCCGGTCGCCGGTGAGCTCGCACCGAGCCCTGCTATGACGCGTTGGCGGGAGCCGGGATGTGCTTGCTGGGAAGCCGATCCGCGGTGACTTGCAAGCGCACCTAACTGTCATTCGCGCGGCGAAGCAGCCCGCCGCAGCGACCCCAACGTCGCTGCGGGACGGAATGAGTCTCGCGGTCGGGTAGTTGTGCCGGACGACGATGGCGGACTCGGCGACGGTCGGCAGAGTTGTGCGAGTCGTAGAACCGGGGGTGTCGACGGAAGCGCGAGCAGTCGCTGCTGGCGGCTTCCCTATGGATGCTGGCCCAGGAACGTGATGTCGATTCGGCGAGGGTCCCAGAGGCGACTGGGTCGCCCATCCGCTGTCATCGCCGGCGCGACGGTGACTGACTCGATGGTGTCGGTGATCAGCCGTCGCCAGGCCGCTAAGCGCTTCGCGGGTTCGCGCAGCTTGTCGATCTCGTCCGGGCCGATGACATCGCTCTCGCCCTGATCGCCGAGTCGGGCCCGGCCGCTGTGGGCGTCATCGAGCGCCGAGGTCAGCTTCTCCAGGGTCTGCTGGCTCGCCGGCCGGCCCAACAATCCAAGCTCGCCGAGCTGCCGGATCGTGTCATCGAGATGTGCGTTGGCGCGTTCGATCGCCTCGTCCGCCTCGCGGATCTGCTGCTTGCGCGACGCCCGCCCGTGCGCGTCGGCCATAGCCGAGTACGCTCGGACCGCGTTCAGCACGATCTCCTCGACGCGGTCAGCCTTGACCGCCGCTCGTCCCCGGCAGGGATTCGCGCTCGTGTCGCCGCAGCGGTAGTTGCCGCTGTAGCTGTTGATCACCATTCGCGACCCGCACGTCCCGCAGCGCAACACACCGAGACGCGCCAACAGCCGCTCAGACTTGGCCTGACGCCCGCGCAAGACCGTCCGCCGCTGCACGCGCTCGAACAGGCCGCGATCCTCGATGATCGGCTCGTGAGCGCTGCGTGTTGTGCAGCTCGCCGAAGTGGATCTCGCCGAGGTACATCCGCGAGCGCAACATCGACGCCACCCCGGCGACCGACCGCTCGATCCCGCGCTCGAGCAGGAACGCCTGCAGCTCGACGATCGTGGCGCCCCGGTCGCGGCGCTCGAATACCTCGCGCACGACCGGCGCCAGCTCGGGCACGACCACCAGCACGCCGTCCTCGCCGCGCATGTACCCGGGCACGATCCGCGAGTTCGGCAGCACCCCGCGCGCCACCGCGCGCGCCTGCGCGGCCGTCACCTTCTCGCCGGTCACCTCGGCGAAGTACTGGAACACCGCACCCATCATGTTCGTCGACAGCCGAGTGGCGGCGGTCCCGTTAGTCAGCTTGCCGTGGTCCAGCGCGAAGATCTCGCCACCGGCCTTCTCAACCCGCTCGATCACCTCCAGCTGCACCTTCAGCGACCGCACCAGCCGGTCGAAATAGGCGACGACGATGTGGTCAGCCTGACCGGCCTCGATCATCTCGACGGCCTTGAGCAGGCCGGGGCGCTTGACGAGCGGGCGCTTGCCCGAGACGTCGATCTCGGGGAAGTGCGCGACGAACCGCTCGCGGCGCTTGCGCGCCCACCGCTTGGCGCTGTCGAGCTGCACGTCGGGAGAGTGGAAGTGCTCCTCTGCGCGGTCGCCCTGGGCGCTGACACGGACGACGGCGACGGCGCGGGGCTTGCTGGTCACGGCGGGCTCCTCTCGGTACTTCGGGCACGCTACGCCCTTTAGATGCATCAGACCCGACCGGCGAGAAGGCGCGGGCAGTCAAGGCTCGCTACGTGGGCGTGTGCCGCGGCTGCGGGGCGTACACACAGCCGCGCAACGGCAAAGGCGACGCCTACGCGTACTGCAAGGCCTGCCACCCCGGGGCGATCGAGCGATCCTGGACGCGGGAGCTCGTCATCTCGGCGATGCTGGACTGGCGCGAGCGCTACGGCAGGATGCCTTCCTCCTACGACTGGTCGCGCACCCATGCCTGGCGGCGGGGCCAGGACGCGTTGCAACGCCTGGCAGCCGGCGAATGGCCGTCGGCGAGCATCGTCAGCGCGCTATTCGGAACGTGGACGGCCGCACGTGAAGCCGCCGCTGCGGCTCTCAGACCCAGCGGCGAAGCGTCTGTTGAGCAATCGGATGACGGCTGATCGTGCGATCGAGCGGGGTATCGAGCCTTAGTCGCTGTATTTGAAACGCAGACGGAATCGTGCGAGGAGAAGCGAGATAGGTGAGGCCGTGACCGAGCTGCTCAAGCCAGGCGAGGTCGCCCGCAGGCTGCAGGTCTCGCGCACGTGGCTCTATGCCGCCGCCAAGGCTGGGCGGATCCCGTCGGTTCGCCTCGGCGGCGCCGACGGGCCGGTCCGGTTCGTGGAGGAGGACGTCGAACAGTGGCTCGAGCGCGCCCGTCAGGCGTGGCGCCCGGGGGAGAGCGGCGCCCAAACGCTACACAGGGCCCGGCGCGCCGCCTAGCACGTGCTTCGGCCCGGACACGTTGAGTTTGGGGCCTCCCGTTGCCGCCGACGAACGCCGTAGTCAGGGATACGATCCGGACGTGGGATTCGCCCACTTTCCGCCACTGGATAATGTCGCCGCTGACCGGCTGCGCGCCGCGACGATCGCATGGTCTGAGCTCCTCGGTGAGCTGTCCGCGGTGGGGCTGCGACCGTATCTCGAGCTCGAACAGGGAGACGCAAACGATGCGCTACGCCTGTACTGCGAGCTGGACGACGGGCTCCTCGTCGATCTCTCGATCGACGACGAGGCGTTCCCGGACGCCCCAGCCGCGCGTGACGGCGATTGGGTCGTCTTCGTCGAGGGAAACGACGGGGGGTACCGCGCTGAGGTCACGATCCCGGGCGACATCCCGTTCGCGCAGTTGGCGCGCCGTCTGGTCGACTTGACCGACGCCGTCGCGCTCGGCGAGCATCCGTTTCTGCAGAACTGGTGAGGTCGGGCTCGCGGGCCTGGCAGCCTGATGTGTTCGTCGCGCGGAGCTCTCATGCTGCTGCGCCCCAGATCGCGCGCTCGGTCTCGTTCGCAGCCGCGTCGGCAAAGCTCTGCTCGAGGTGGCCGTAGTAGCGCTCGGTGATGGTGATCGAGCTGTGGCCGAGCTGGCGCTGGACGTAGATCAGCGGCTGGCCGGCCAGCAGCCAGGAGGCGGCGGCCGTGTGCCTGAGCGAGTGCAGCGGCATATCGCGCAGCCCCGCGTCCTCCAGCGCCTGCTTGTGCCAGTCGCGGGAGATCGTGCTCCGGTCCATCGGCTCACCTGCGGTTCGCGACTGCCAGCGACCGCGATCGCGGCGAGCTACGCGCACCGGCATCACGAACACGTGGAGGTGGGTCAGGTCGCAGGCGTAGAGCTCAGACTGCCGGGCGTAGTGATCGCGGAGGATCCGCAGCAACCGAGCGCCGACGGACACGGAGCGGAAGCGGCGGCTCTTGGTGTGGTCGTCGGCGCCCGCGATGCGCTGGCGGAAGACGCGGATCACCCGCCGGTCGAAGTCGATGTCGTCCCAGCGCAACGCGAGCGCCTCGCTGATCCGCATGCCCGTGGCGATCAGCAGCTCGGCGACGGGCCGGTAGAGCTCCGAGCACGCCCCCAGGTACAGCGGGATCTCGCTCCGGCGCAGCCAGTCGCGTTCGATGTGGCTCCCGGGCAGATGCGCGATGTGCTCGCACGGGTTAGAAGGGATCTTGTGCAGCGCGACGGCGTCCTTCAGGCACGTGCTCAGGCAGCTGAGCGTGTTGTTGACGGTCTTGGGAGCGAGCTCGCCGGCCTCGACCAGCTCCACCATCTCCGCAGCGAAGTTCCGGACAACCTGGACGTCGATCGCCGACAGGCGCATCGGGCCGAAGTACGGCTTCAGCCGCCGCTCGCCGCCCGCTCGGTACCCGTCACGGGTGGCCTTGCTGGCGCGGTGGTGTCCCTTCAGCCAGCCGTCGAAGTGCTCGGCGAAGGTCTCGCGGGTGATTCGCAGCTCGCCGCGTTCGGCGCGGACCTGCATGCGCGCGCGAAATTTGGCCGCGGCGCTTGGGCTCGTGAAGCCGCGCTTCTGACGCGGGACCCCGCTTGAGTCGGTATAGAAGGCGCGATACAGGGTGCGGCCGCCGGCCGCCGGATAGGGGTACACGCCGGGGTATTCGCGTCGAGCCATGTGGGTCTCCTTGCTCTGGCGGCGAGTCGGCTTGCCGACTCTTGCCAAAGTCTTGCCACACGGGCTAGGCGTTTCTCTCGAGGTCCCCTTCGGAGTCGCCCCGGAAACGCGTGATTTCCGGGGCTTTCCGAGTGCGCCCGAGAGGACTCGAACCTCCACGGACCATAAAGTCCACAAGGCCCTCAACCTTGCGCGTCTACCAATTCCGCCACAGGCGCGTGAGGCGGCCAGTATAGCCCTGGGAGTGGGGCGTGACCCGAGTGGCACGGGCCGCGATCAGGTGAGGATGCGGGGCAGGGCCGGGGCCGGGCGCCGGCTGGGTTTCAGTTCTTGAGTCCGTCCGCAGGGGGCGGTACATTTCCGAACACATGTTCGACGGAGACGGCACACGCGGCCACTGAGCAAGGAGCGGATGGATGGACCTGACCAAGCGTCAGCAGGAGATCTTCGACTTCATCAAGCGGTATTCGGCGAAGTACGGGTATCCGCCGACCGTCCGCGATATCGGCAAGGCGGTCGGCTTGGCGTCGTCATCGACTGTCCATGCGCACCTCGCGAACCTCGAGCGGATCGGGCTGCTGCGTCGCGACCCATCGAAGCCGCGGGCGATCGAGCTGTTCGACCGCGCCGCCGCTGGCGTGCGTGGGTTCGTCAGGCCCGGGCTCCCGCTCGTGGGGCAGGTGGCAGCAGGTCAGCCGGTACTGGCCGAGGAGAACATCGAGGACTACATCCAGACGCCGTCGTTCGCCGGCGGCGAGGATGGTGAGTATCTGTTGCGCGTGCGCGGTGAGTCGATGAAGAACGTCGGCATCATCGAAGGTGACCTGGTGGTCGTCAGGCCACAGGAAACCGCCCACGATGGAGAGATCGTGGTCGCGCTGTTGGGCGAGGAGGCGACGGTCAAGCGCTTCTACCAGGAGGCCGATCACGTGCGGCTGCAGCCCGAGAACGAGACGATGGAGCCGATCCGCAGTCGCGACGTGCGGGTGCTCGGCAAGGTCGTCGGACTGATGAGGAATATGTCGTGAGGAGCCGGGCGTGACAGTCCTGGCGGCAGTCGAGTTTGCGCCACCGACGCTGTTCGACTCGGTGGGCGGTGAGCCTACGCTGGAAGATCTGATCTCCAGCGCTTGGGAGGGGCTCGCCGCCCACTCGGCCGTCGCCTGCCCGGTTTGCGGATCGTCGATGGGGCCCCAGTACGGCGCCCACGCGCGGCCGATCGGCGGTCGCTGCGACGACTGCGGCTCGACGCTCCGCTGAACCGATCCGGGGCTATGCTCTGGACTGCAGACTGAGCAGTCGCGGAGGTGAATGCCTTCGAGGAAAGTCCGGACATCACAGGGTAAGGGTGGTCGATAACGCCGACCCGGGGAAACCCGCGGGAAAGTGCCACAGAAAAGACACCGCCTAAGTCTGGAGCCCGCTGCAGCGCTCCAGACCGGTAAGGGTGAAATGGTGCGGTAAGAGCGCACCGGCGTCGCGGTGACGCGGCGGCCAGGTAAACCCCACCCGATGCTAGGCCAAGCAGGACCGTTTGCAGGTGACCCGCCAAGGTCCGGGTAGGCCGCTCAGATGGATGACTGCTCTCGACAGGATCCGGCTTATAGGTCTGCTAACGAGATGCCCCGCTCCGGCGGGGCTTCTCTATTGCCCTGACGGCCCGGCGCGGCAGTAAAGAAGGCCGGGCAAATGTCCGATCACCGGGGAAGGCACAGCAATGTCGATTCTTGACGCCTTCAGATCTGCTCCGGAGCGCAACGGTCATGGGCCGCACTCGGCCAACGGGGCCGAACCCTCTTCGATTGCCGAACACGCGCCTGCAGTCGAGCCCGCCCACGACACGGTCGAAGCGCCGCCGGCGCGCAACGAGGCAGGCGTCTGGGACCTGAATGCACTTGGCTTCCCGCCCCGGCGAAACGGGCGAGGCGGCCGGCGCGTTCGCGCGCGCTCTCGACGAGCTGACCGACACGACCACCGAGTTCTCGATCGGCGCCGCGCGAAGCTCCGTGTCCGTCGGCGTGATCGCAACCGAGGTCGAGCGTCTGCAGGGCGAGCTCGAGGATGTGGTGCGCCGTGTGGACTCGCTGCGCACTTCCTCCGAACAGGCCTCCGGGTCTTCGCGGGAGTCGGCCACGGTCGCGTCCGAGCTCGCGTCCGAGGCGGAACGCGGTCTCGCGCTCGTGGGCAGCGTGATCGACGCGATCGACGAGATGCGCGAGCACACCACTCGCGTCGCCGGCCTGCTTGAAGGACTCGTCAACAACGAGCTCTCGGACATTGGGACGTTCTCGGCGATGATCGACGGCGTGGCTCGGCAGACGAAGCTGCTGGCGCTGAACGCTGCGATCGAAGCGGCGCGCGCCGGCGAGCACGGCCGCGGGTTCGGCGTCGTCGCCGACGAGGTCGGCCGGCTCGCCAGCGAGACCGGGCAGCAGACCGCCCAGATCCGGGAGACGATCGACCGGACGCTCACGCAGATGACGAGCATCCAGACCGCGGCCGAGACCGCCCGGGACCGCGCAACACAGGGCGCCGCCGATTCGGACTCGGGGCGCCAGGCACTCGAGCGGATCGGGTCGCTGGTCGGCAGCTCGACGGCATCGGCCGAGGAACTCGCCGACGTGGCGGGTCGTCAACTCGAGGACGTCGACCGTCGCCTCCAACCTGCACGAGATCACCGCCGCGGCCGCCGAGATCCGGAGCCGCGCGGACACTGTGTCGGCGGCGCAGCTTGCGCTCGCCGAGAGCACCGAGCGCGCGTCTGTCACGCTCGGCCGGTTCCACACGGGCGGGAGGATCGACCGTCTTCACGACCGCTGCCGGCTGCTCGCGACGGAGCTGCGGGCGATCCTGGAATCGGCGGTCGACTCCCGATCGGTCAGTCTCGATCGGCTGCTGGCGCTCGACTACCAGGAGCTGAAGGGGCCGGCGATCCAGCGTCTCCAGAGGCTGTTCGATGTCCGCAACGTCGGCGAACAGGGCTTCTCGCCCCCAAAGTTCCAGACCGCGTACGACAGCCTCGTCGACCGCCAGATGATGGAGCGGATGGACGCCGTCCTCGCCGCCGAGCCCGGGCTGACATTCGCGCTGCCGTTCGATCTCAACGCCTACGCGCCCGCCCACAACAGCGTTTTCAGCAAGGACTGCACCGGCGACCCGGCCCGGGACCTCGCGATCAACCGCACGAAGCGCTTCTTCCTCGACTCTGCGGCGCTGACTCGCGCGTCACGCATGCAGCTGGGCGTTGAGGTCCCGGCTCGCCGGCTCTCGCGCGCGGAGTTTCAACGTGCCGGTGCGCGGCTCAAAGAGCCGGATGCGCCGACGGGCTCATTCCTGCTTCAGACATACGCGCGCGACACGGGTGCGGTCCTGACGACGCTGTCGGTCCCGCTGTACGTCAGGGGGCAGCGGTTCGGCTGTGTCACGCTCGGGTGGGATCCTGAGCGCCTGAGTCGCTGACGGTTCGTCCCCGCAACTTTCGGGTCTCAAGCGTGCTCTGATATAGAGTCAGGTACGGGGAGGACTCATCAGGGATCGAATGAGAGAGAGGTGCAGTGTGGTGCGTAAGTTGGTCGTCTGCTCGTTAGCGAGCGTCCTCGCAGTCCTACTGATCGCGGCGTCCGCACAGGCGCGGACCGACTTCTCGGGGCCGGCGTACAACATCCTTGCGCCGGGCGAGTTCGGTGGCGTGCCCACCAACCAGTACTCGACCGACCAGGGCAAGCTGTACGACGCGCTGACGCCGCTTCAGGGAAACGTCACCCCGGCCGACCTCAACCGCTATTACCTCTCCGAGAAGTTCGGCGTGACCGGTCCGGTCACCCGCCGGGAGAACACCGGGCGCCCAGGTCTCCAGATCCTGCGCGACAACCACGACATCCCACACATCTACGGCCGCACTCGCGATGACGTGATGTTCGGCTCGGGATGGGTGGCAGCCGAGGACCGTGGACTGCTGCTGCTCGAGGGCCTCGGCCCGGCGTATCTTGCGACGATCGACGCGCCCGGCATCACCCCGTTCTCCCTGGTGACCTCCGCGCAGTCGTTCACCCCGAGCCCGCAGACGGTCGCGTTTGTCGCCAGGCAGGCGAACGTCCTGCTCCGTGCCGGCGCGAAGGGGCGCCAGGTGATCCGCGACCTGCGGGACTGGGCTGCCGGCATCAACGCCTACGAGGCCTCGTCGGCGCAGTCCGGGCCGAAGATCCCGCACGTGACGCTGACCGACGCGATCGCCGGCTTCGCGTTCATCGGCTCGATCTTCGGCAACGGCGGCGGTAACGAGGTCGCCAACTCCGACTTCCTTGCGCGGCTGCAGCGCAAATTCGGCGTCACCGGGGGGATGAAGATCTTCCGCGACCTGCGCGAGGTCAATGACCCGGAGGCCCCGACAACGACCAGCACGCCGTTCCCGTACGACGGCGTGCCCAAGGGCCCGACGCCGGGCGCGATGGTCGTCGATCCCGGCTCGGAGAGCAGCGCCGCCGCGGCCGACGCCAGGGCGCAGAAGGCCTCACGCCGGCTGGCATCCAACTTCCTGGTGGTCGGACCACACCACTCGGCTGACGGGCATCCGCTGGCCGTGATGGGGCCGCAGCTCGGCTACTACTACCCCGAGATCGTGATGCAGGGCGACCTCCACGGCGGTGGCATCGACGCCCGCGGGATCATCGCGCCGATCTCGCCGTACGTGTTCATCGGCCGCGGCCGCGACTTCGCGTGGAGCCTCACCAGCGCGACCAACCAGAACCAACAGGACTTCCTGGAGCAACTCTGCAACCCGTCCGGAGGCGCGGTTACCCGCACCGCGACGCACTACATGTACAAGGGCCAATGCCGCGCGATGGTGCGCTTCGACGCCGGCAAGATCGGCGCCGGCGGCGGCCAGCCGGCCCACGAGGTCGTGTTCTGGCAGACCGTCCACGGGCCGGTCGAGGGAACCGTCAGCGTGCACGGACGGCCGTACGCGATCGCGTTCGATCGCTCGACCCGGGGCGATGAGCCCGAGGGAGAGCTGGCGCTCAGCGATCTGGACTCGAATCGCGTGCATTCGCCGCAGCAGTTCTTCCAGGCGGTGAACCACTTCGGCACGACGTTCAACTGGCCCTACATCGACAGCAAGCAGATCGCCTACTTCTCCTCGGGCAAGCTGCCGATCATGGCACCGGGCACCGACCCCAGCCTGCCGGCGCTGGGGACCGGCAGCTACGACTGGCGCGGGTGGCTCAGCCTGAACCGCCATCCGCACACGATCGCCCCGCGGGCCGACCTGTTCCTCAACTGGAACAACAAGCCGGCGCCCGCCTGGGGAGCCGCTTCGGACAACTGGAGCTACGGCGCCGTGCACCGGGTGCAGCTGTACACCGGGTTCAGGAACGGCATGCACGAGAACACCGACGCCTCGATCATGAACAAGGCGGCGACCGAGGACCTCCGCACGGTCCTGCTCTGGCCGATCATCCGCAAGGTGCTGAACGGAGGACGGGCGCCGAGCCCGCTCGCCGCGCAGGCCGCTGCCCTGATCGACCGCTGGCGCGCACAGGGTTCGAGTCGCCTCGACCGCAACAACGACGGCAAGATCGACGCCCCCGGAGCGGCGGTGATGGACACGGCCTTCGACGGGATGGCGATGGCGGTCATGCGTCCCGTGCTGGGGTCCCTGACCACCAACCTCGAGGGGCTGATGGGGATCAACGATCAGCCCTCCTCGCACGGCTCCTCGTTCGGTGGCGGCTGGTACGGCTACATGTCGAAGGACCTCAGGACCGAGTTGGGACTGAAGGTGCAGGGCGCCTTCAGCCGTCGCTACTGCGGCAACGGCAGCCTGAGCGCGTGCCGGAAGTCGTTGTGGGCCGCGATCCAGGCCGCCGCGAGCAAGCTCAAGGCGACGCAGGGATCCGACCCCAACAAGTGGTTCTCGAGCGCCACCGCCGAGCGGATCACGTTCGTCCCGGGCCTGATCCCATCGTTCACGATGCGGTGGACGAACCGGTCGACCTTCCAGCAGGTGATCGAGTTCACCGGCCACGCCGGCGGCTGACCGACCTCAATATGGCAGTGCGCCGCCGGCGAGCGCGATGATCGCGCCGGCGGCGCCCGCCGTCACCAGCGTCACGACGATCCCGCGGCCCGCGATCAGCAGCGCGATCGCCGCCGCACCGAGGATCACGAACTGCCAGGCCTCGCGGAGCGTCGCCGCGAGCGGAATCGCTGACCCGAGGATCGCCCCGATCGCCACCGGGCCGGCGCCGTCGAGAAACGCTTGCGCGGAGGCGTTTCCGCGCAGCCGCTCGAAGTGGCCACCCAGCGCGAGAACGATCAGAAACGACGGCGCGAACGCGATCGCGGCGGCGAGCACGCCACCCCCGACCCCGTGCGCTGCGTAGCCGACAGCCGCCACGGTCGCGACCACCGGACCCGGCGTCACCTGTCCGAGCGCGACGGCGCTGAGGAACTGCGAGCCCGTCATCCAGTGATACGTGTGGACGGCGTCCGTGCGCATCAGCGGCACGATCACGAAGCCGCCGCCATAGGAGAGCGCCCCGACCTTGAGCGCGACCCAGGCCAGTGCGCCGATTCCACCAGTCGCGCCGGCCGCGGCCAGCGGCCACGCGAAGAAGCTGTTCAGGCGCTGCCGCGCGCCCCGCTGCACCGCTAGCTCGAGTAACCCGCAGCCGAGCAGCACCAGCACGAGGTAGGCCCCGATCGTCGCGCCTGCGGCGATACCACCGGCCACATAGCAGAACCACCGCGTTCGCTTACCGGCGTCGCCACCTGCTCGCCTGATGCTCGGCCGCATCAGTCCCGCGCCGGCGTGCACCGCGACCGCGGCGACGGCCGCGCCCGCGCCGGCGCCGGCGCCGCGCACCCATGTGGGCGGTGAGCGCGCGAGGAACAGCACCGAGAGGGCTATCACCATCGCCACCGCCGGCACGATGAAGCCGAATCCGCCTACGATCGCGCCGGCGGGTCCCGCCAGCCGACGGGCGCAGAAGATCGCGAGCTGCGTCGACGCCGGTCCCGGCAGCAGGTTGCACGCCGCGATCGCGTCCTCGAACTCGCGAGGGTCGATCCACCCGCGACGCTCGACGACGAGCCGCCGCAGCAACGCAATATGGGCCGGCGGCCCGCCGAAGCCGGTGACGCCGATCCGCGTCCACTCGAGCGCGATCGTTCGCAGCGGGACGCGGGTGGCGGTCATGATTGGTTCGACCGCGCGACGCGCTCCAGCGCATCTCCAGCGAGCCGATGGATGCGCCATTCCTCCAGCAGCGAGGCACCCGCCCGCGTGTAGAAGTCGAGCGCTGGGGTGTTCCAATCGAGCGCGGCCCATTCCAGGCGGGGATATCCGCGTTCGACTGCGATTTGCGCCAGGTGGCAGAGAAGCGCCCAGCCCGCGCCACTGCCCCGGTGCGTTGGAGAGACATAGAGATCCTCGAGCCAGATGCCGGGGCGGCACTCCCATGTCGAGAAGGTCTGGTAGTACAAGGCGAAGCCGGCGCCGGAACCGCCGACCTCTGCGATCACCGCTTCGGCCGCCGGGCGCGCACCGAACAGGGCCTCGGCCAGCAGTTCCGGGGTGCCGACCACGTGCTCGCGAGCCCGCTCGTACTCGGCGAGCTCCGCGATCATCGCGAAGATCAGCTCGACGTCTGCCGGCCGTGCGTCGCGGATCCGAATCGAGGCGCTCAGGCCGCGGGTTATATCGTCCTCTGCGATCGGGAATGGATCTGCTGCCAAAGACGATTACGCGGCCCGCGGGCAGGCTCGGCGCCGCCGCCCAGAACGCGCTCGAGGTGGCCCGCTTCGGCGGGCTGGCCACTGACGAGCAGCCCTCGCCCTACGAGATCGCCGGCGAGCACCGCGTCTACAAGCTGCGCCACTACTACCCGGACGGCGATCGCGACACCGCCGCACCGCCGATGCTGCTGGTCCCACCGATGATGCTCGCCGCCGAGGTCTACGACGTGTCGCCCGCGACCAGCGCTGTCACGATCCTGTCCGAGCACGGCGTCGACCCCTGGGTCGTCGACTTCGGCGCGCCCGAGAAGGAGGAGGGGGGACTGGAGCGGACACTCGCCGACCACGTGCTGGCGGTCTCCGACGCGGTCGAGAGCGTGCGCGAGCTGTCCGGCAGCGACGTCCATCTGGGCGGCTACTCGCAGGGCGGGATGTTCTGCTACCAGACCGCCGCCCACCGCCGGGGTCAAGGCTTGAGCTCGGTGATCACGTTCGGAAGCCCCGTCGACACGCGCCACGGGATGCCGTTCGGGATTCCGGAGGAGTTGGCGGCGGGGGCCGCGGGACTGCTTGCCGACCGTGTGTTCCGCGGCTGGGCGCTGCCGGCGTGGGCGAGCAGGACCGGCTTCAGCCTGCTCGACCCGGTCAAGTCGCTGCGCAGCCGGATGGAGTTCATCCTTCAGCTCCACGACCGTGAAGCGCTGCTACCGCGCGAGGGGCAGCGCCGCTTCCTTGAGGCGGACGGGTGGGTCGCGTGGCCGGGGCCGGCGATGGCCGACTTCCTGCGCCAGTTCATCGCCCACAACCGGATGCTCGAGGGCGGGTTCGTAATCGAGGGCCGGCTCGTGACGCTCGCCGATATCACCTGTCCAATCCTGTCGGTAGTCGGCTCGGTTGATGAGATCGCGCCGCTGGCGGGCGTCCGCGCGATCCGGCAGGCCGCGCCGCAAGCCGACGTGTACGAGCTGAACCTGCGAGCGGGACACTTCGGCCTTGTTGTCGGCTCGACGGCGAACACGATCACGTGGCCCGCTGTGGCGGCGTGGGCACGCTGGCGTGACAGCGGCAGCGAGTTGCCGGCGGAGATCCAGCCAGTGCCCGACGAGCCGGTGACCGACCTCACGCCGGAGGTCCGGAACCGCGTCGGCTACGGAATGGAGCTGACGGGCGGGGTCGCCGCGGGCATCGCCCGCTCCGCGGCGGGCACCGCCGCGCGCACCGTCCGCAGCTTCCGGGAGCTCGCTCGCGAGGCCGCCAGCCAGCTGCCGCGGCTGGCTCGCCTCGAGCAGATCCAGCCGCGCACCCGGATCTCGCTCGGACTGATCGTCGAGGAGCGCCGGCGCAAGGATCCGGAGGACGTCTTCTTCGTGTTCGAGGACCGTGCGTATAACGCGGGGGAGATCAACGAACGGATCGATAACGTGGTCCGCGGGCTGATCTCGATCGGCGTGCGCCAGGGGGAGCACGTTGGCGTGCTGATGGGGACGCGGCCGAGCGCACTGGCGCTCGCGGTCGCGATCAGCCGGGTGGGAGCTGTCTCGGTGCTGCTCAGGCCCGATGGCGATGTCGCGCGCGAGGCCGAGCTTGGGCGGGTTGAGCGGATCATCACGGACCCCGAGCGGGCGCCGCTGGCGGCCGGGCTGGGGAGGCTGCACACGTTCGTGCTCGGAGGCGGCGGCGGACCGCGCGACCTCGGCGTGCCGCTAATGACCGACATGGAGCAGATCGACCCGTCGGCCGTGACGCTCCCGAAGTGGTACCGCCCCAATCCGGGGCGCGCCAGCGACCTGGCGTTCATCATGTTCACCGGCGAGGGCGTGCATACGCGGATGAGCCGGATCACGAATCGCCGCTGGGCGCTGTCGGCATTCGGGACTGCATCCTCGGCCGCGCTCTCGAGCGGCGACACCGTGTACAGCGTGACGCCGCTCTACCACCCCTCGGGACTGATGATGAGCATCGGCGGCGCGATCGCCGGCGGCTCGCGTCTGGCGATGGCGAGCACGTTCGACGCATCGACATTCTGGGAGGAGATCAGGCGCTACGGCGTCACCGTCGCCTCGTACACCTGGACCCTGCTGCATGACCTCGCGGCCGCGCCCGTGCAGCCCGGCGAGCATCATCACCCGATCCGGTTGTTCATCGGCTCGGGCATGCCACGCGGTCTGTGGCGCCGGGTGCAGCAGCGCTTCAGGCCGGCGCGTGTCCTCGAGTTCTACGCATCGACCGAGGCCGGCGCGATCCTCGTCAACGTCAGCGGTTCGAAGCCCGGCTCCATGGGTCGTCCGCTCCCTGGCAGCGCCGAGGTCCGGATCGCCGCCTACGAGGTCGACTCGGGGATCGTGCTCGGAAGCGACGGCTTCGCGATCCAGTGCGCCCCGGGCGAGGTCGGCATGCTGCTGGCGCGGGTCGATCCTGGAGAGCCGCTGAGCAGCACGCCGCTACGAGGCGTGTTCGCGCGCGAGGACGCGTGGCTCGTGACCGGGGATCTGTTCCGGCGCGATGCCGACGGCGACTACTGGCGCGTCGACAGCGCGGCCGACGTGATCCACACCGCCGAGGGCCCTGCGTTCGCCGGTCCGATCCGCGATGCGCTCGGCGACCTGCCGGCGGTCGATCTGGCGGTTGCCTACCGCGTCACGCCCGAAGGGGCGCAGCACCAGATCGCGGTCGCCGCGGTGACGCTGCGAGATGGCCATCAGCTGCATCCGAGGGATCTCACGCACGCGCTGCACGCGCTGCCCCGCGAGGAGCGGCCCGAGATCGTCCAGGTCGTCGACGAGATCCCCGTCACAACCTGGTTCAGGCCGATCACCGCGCCACTGCGCGCGGCCGGCTTACCGGAACCGAGCCCGCCCACCCCGCCCACCCGAGGCACGAGGGCGTGGTATCGAGACCGCTCGGGCGAGCACTATCGCGCGCTCACCGAAGCCGCGCACCGGCGGCTGGTAGGCGGGGCGAGATCCGCAGCTCGCAGCGGCGCATCGTAAACGGGGCGGCCCTAGAGATAGTCTGCCCCGGTGCGACAGCTGCAACCTGGGGACGAGCTTGCCGGCTACAAGATCGAGGAACTTGCAGCCCGTGGCGGGATGGGGCTGGTGTACCGCGCGCGCCAGCGCCGGCCCGATCGCACCGTCGCCATCAAGGTGATCGCGCCGGAGCTCGCCGCGGATCCGGACTTCCGCGCGCGCTTCGAGCAGGAGTCGGCGACCGCCGCCGAGATCGAGCACCCGAACGTGATTCCCGTGTACGAGGTGGGCGAGGAGGGAGGGCTGCTGTTCATCTCGATGCGCTTCGTGCACGGCGTCGATCTGGGCCGGTTGGTGGAGGAGACCGGCCCGTTGCCGGCGGAGCGCGCGTCGAACCTGGTCGCGCAGGTTGCCGACGCGCTCGATGCCGCGCACGCCCGCGGCCTGATCCATCGCGATGTGAAGCCCGGGAACATCATGGTCGCCGAGCACGATCACGTGTATCTCACCGACTTCGGGCTCACCAAGCGCGCGACCGAGTCTCAAGGGATGACGCGTACAGGGATGTTCGTCGGCACCGTCGACTACATCGCTCCCGAGCAGGTCGAAGGCCGCCACGTGGACGCACGCGCGGACATCTACGCGCTCGGATGCGTCACCTATCAGCTGTTGACAGGCGCGGTTCCTTTTCCGCGCGATTCAGATCTCGCCAAGATCTTCGCCCACGTCAACGATCCGCCGCCACGTCTGACCGGCGTCCCCGAGCCGCTCGCGGCGGCGGTCGAGCGGGCGATGGCCAAGCGTCCCGAGGACCGCTTCGCGTCCGCCGGGGACTTCGGGCGCGCGGTCGTGGCGGGCGCGGCCGGCCGGCTCGTCGGCGGCGGCGAGCGCACGGTGGCGACGGGCCCGGCGGCGCCGGCCGACAGGCAGGCGCCGACCAGAGTCTCGCCGACGCGGCTCGCCGCGCCGGCCGGGACACCGCCGCCGACGCAGGCGCCGCGTAGTCAGCGGCGATGGTTGCTCCCAGCGGGGCTCGCCACCGCGGTCGTTGCGATCGGCGCGGTGGTGGCGATCGTGCTTGCCAGCGGCGGGTCCGGATCAGGCACGACCTCCAGCAGCACCTCGACGACGAGCTCTACCACAAGCAGCGGCCCCGCGCCGACCGTGGCCAAGATCTATGACCCGGTGAACCCCGAGGGCGGACTCGCGGTGTCGGTCACACGGACCCTCCACGGCAACTGCTTCACGACGTCGATCGTCGCCTCACGACCCGACGCATATCGGTGCATGTCCGGCAACGCGATCTTGGATCCGTGCTTCATGGCGGTGGGAAGGGATGCGGCGTGTCCGATCAACGGGCCGTGGACGAACATGGCCGTGCTACTGAAGAACGCGGTGCCGAGCAACGGCACGCCAAACAGGGATTTGGGGACCGGTGGCCAGCCATGGGCGATTCAGCTCGCGGGCGGCGTGAACTGCGAAGAGCTCAGCGGTGCGACGACGCTTGTCGCCGGCCAGCGCCTCGCCTACGGCTGCACCGGCGGCGCGGGCCTGTACGGCAACGTGCACCGCTCAGGCCAGGTTTGGACGATCTACGAAGGGACCTCGCACAGCGCGACGCTGGCGCTGAAGCCGATCTCGGTGGCGTGGTTCTGAGGGGCCGCCTTCGGCGGCATCCGTGGGACCCGGCGGCCCCGTCCGGACCTTCTGGCGTCGCCGTCCGCACCGCGTCTACCGGCTGGCGCCGCGTTGGCCGGGGTGGGCGCGCCGGCGGCTGGCGCCGCGTTCGCCCGGACCGGCGCGCCGGCTTGCGCCTCAGCTTCCCGGCCTTCGGCCGGGGGCCTTGGGGGTTGGTCTGCCTCGTGTTTGGCTTTCGAAGAGGGGGTGGGGTGCCTGGCGACCCCGATTTCGTTACAGAGCGACCGCTCGTCGCGGCGACGTGTAACGAAATGGGTGCCTGGACTTTCGCCTTTTTAGGGCGGTGAGGTGGACATAAGAAAGGAGCACCGGCGGTTGCTCCGAATCGTTGGGTGTCAAGTCCTAACGGTGGAGGTCGCCGCCGATGCCTTGCGATGTTCCCAGTTCGCTTGCGGGGTTGCTTTCCCTGTTTGGGTCGTGTTTCACGGCGCCGACGTTTGAGACGTTTTGCGGGCTTGCGGTGGGTCTGCTCACGCGGGTGCGGGAGCGGACGGTGACCGGGATGCTGTCCGCGGCTGGTCTGGCGGGGGAGTGGCATCACTGCCGGGCGCACCGGTTCTTCTCCCGTGCTCGGTGGTGCCCTGACCGGCTAGGAATGATCGCTTTGGATCTGATCGTCGAGCGGCTTGTGGCTGGCGGGGAGCCGATCGTGGTCGCGGTCGACGACACGCTGATGCGCCGCTATGGCCCGAAGGTGTTCGGGTGCTGCCGGATGTATGACGGCGGGTCGGTCAGTGCGGGGCAGATCACCGGGGTCGGTAACCCGTGGGTCGTCGCTGGCGTGGTCGTGAAGCTCTCGTTCTTGGCGCGGCCGGTGTGCCTGCCGGTGCTCTTCAGGCTCTGGCGCCCTGGCCAGGGCCCCACCCAGGTGCAGCTCGCGCGGGAGCTCTCGGTGCTGATCGCGGGCCGTTATCCGGACCGGCGAGTGATCGTGCTCGGCGATGGCGCCTATGCCGCTCGCAAGATGTCCCCCAGCCAGCTGCCGCCCAACGTATCGCTGGTACTGCGCGCCAGGCGCGACATCCGCCTCTACCGGCCGCCGCCGGCGCGGATCCCGGGCACCCGCGGCCGGCGCCGGCAAAAGGGCGAGCTGCAGCCGGCTCTATCAACGCTCGCGGGCGACCCCGAGACCCGCTGGCAGAAGGTCACGATGCGCCGCAACGGTCAAACCGCGACCGCGGAGGTGATCTCCCAGGACGGGTTCTGGTATCGCAGCTGGGGGTGTCTGCCAGCCAAGACGCTGTGCATCCGCAACCCTAAAACCGCCGACCAGGTCGAGGCGCTACTGATCACCAGCGACCCGCGGCTCGCACCCGCCCGGATCCTCGAGCTATACGCGATGCGCTGGTCGATCGAGGTCACCTTCCGCGACGCCAAACAACTCGTCGGCGTCGGCGAGGCACAGAACCGCACCCCACTCGCCGTCCAACGAACCGTCCCCTTCGCATTCCTCTGCCTCACGATCGCGATCGTCTGGTACGCGCTCGCCGGCCACACCACCAACGACATCGCCGAGCGCCGAGCCCGCCACCCCTGCTACCGAACCAAACGCGACCCCTCAGTCCAAGACATCCTCACCAAACTCAGACGCACCATCATCAAAACCAGAATTACGGTCGCTACCGCCCAACACCCACACCCACCAAAAACCGACCAGCTCGCAGAAGCCTGGGAACTAGCCGCCGCATAACGGCGAAAGTCCAGGGTGCTATAGCGCCGATTTGGTGACTCGTTGCTCACCGACGGGGGCGAATTGTCACGAAATGGGGGTTCGTGCCCGCGTGTTCTGCCCTGTCAGCGTCCATTTGGGCCATCGTCGCCCACTAGCGGGGTCGAATTGTTCCCATAGAGACGTTCGCCCCGCCCTTCTCGTGCTTATGGCGGAGGTTGGTGTCTGTATGGGTCCCGCCCACCAGTCGCCCACCCCCAAGGATGGCCGGTGGAATGGGCACGGACGGGGGTGGCCCTGTCAACGCCGTCGCCCTTGCCACCGCGGTCTGGACGGGCCCGCACGGCCCCACGGATGCTGCCAGGCGGAGCCGGGCAGCCCCAAACCCTCAGGACGAGAGCGTCGCGCCCGAGTAGAGCTTGATCACCCGCACGGCGCCGGCCGGCGCGGCGTTGATGCACAGCTCGCACAGCACGCACTCGTCGAGGTTGTCCTCGACGATCTCGACGCCGTGGTCGGTGCCCTTGAAGATGTCCACGGGGCACACCTCCTCGAGCTTCGCCGCCATGCCGGGATCGCTTGCGACGGGCTCGTCGACCTCGACGTTGATGAACAGGGCCTTGCTCATACGGTTGCTCCCAGCTTCTCCTTGACGAGGTTCGGGATCTCGGAGATCTCCTCGGCGACGACGATGCCGGCCTCCGCCAGCCGCGCGATCTTCTCGGTCGCCGTGTCCTCCTTGCCCTCGACGATCGTGCCGGCGTGGCCGAAGCTCATGCCGGGCATCTCGTCCATGAACCGTCCGGCCATGAACGCAACGATCGGCAGGCGCGAGTTGTTCTCGGTCACCCAGTTGGCCAGCGCCGACTCCATCCGACCGCCCGGCTCGGTGTAGATCACGATCGCCCCGGTCTGCGAATCGGCCTCGAACAGCGGCATCAGCTCGGCGTAGGTCGACCCGATGATCGCGTCGCCGCCGATCGAGACGGCGGTCGACTGGCCAAGTCCGGCGGCGGTCAGGGTCGAGGACATCTCGGTCGTCATTCCGCCCGAGCGCGAGATCACGCCGACCGGACCGGGGGTGTAGGACTTGGCGGCGTCCTTCGCGGGCCCGCCGATCCCGCCCATCTTGATCACCTCGGGGACGATGATCCCCAGGCAGTTCGGGCCGATGATCCGGGCGTCGCGCTCGTTTGCGAGCTCGACCATCTCGGCGACGTCGCCGCGCGGGATCCGCTCGGTCACGATCACCACCAGCTTGACGCCGTTTTCGAGCGCCTCGAACACGGCGTCCTTGGTGAACGCGGGGGGGACGGTGACGACCGAGCCGTAGATCGGCGACCCGTGGTGCTCGACGGCCTGGGCGACGGTGTCGAACACCGGCACGCCATGGACGTCGCGGCCCTTGCGCCCCGGAGTCACGCCGCCGACGATCTTCGCGCCCTTGCCGTAGTCGAGGCACTCCCTGGTCAGGTTGACCGCCTCGCGGCCGGTGATGCCCTGGACGATGAAGGTGGTGTTCTCGTCAATCAAAATGCTCATGCGGCGACCCCCTGGATTTTCTCGACCGCGCGCTTGGCGGCCTCGTGCAGCGAGACGCTTCGATCGGCGTACTCGACGCCGTACTTCTCGAGGATCTTGAAGCCCTCTTCCTCCCAGGCGCCGGGGATCCGGAAGATCGCGATCTTCTCCGCCGGGTCGTACCCGAGCTCGACGCACGCCTTGATCACGCCTCGCGCGACGATATCCACACGAGTGTTGGAGACGATCGACATCATCACCGCGATCTTGTCGACCCCGGGTTTCTGCAACACGAGCTTGGCCAGGCCGGACGCCTTGCGCACCGAGGGATTGCCGCCGATCTCGCAGTAGTTGGCGGGGTCGCCGCCGTGGGCGCGGACCGCGTCAAACAGCGTCAGCGAGCCGCCACCGGCGCCGATCACGAGCCCCAGGTTGCCGTCGAATTCGGTCACGTTGCCGGCGACGCCACGGTGATCCTGGGCGTCGACCTGCTCGCCGGCGAGCTCGAACGGCGTCGCCTCGCGCGCCTGGCGCGTCTCCTCATCGCCGACGCCGAGCTCGTGGAGGATCGCCTTCTGCCGCGGCCGGGCCTCGTTCTCCATGTCCATGTGGGCGTCGAGCGCGATGAATGCTCCGTCCTCGACCTGCCCGAGCGGGTTGATCTCGGCAAGTGTCATGTCGTACTGGAGGAACAGCCGCGCGAGGCGCGCGAGAATCGGGGTCAGGCGGTTCAGCGCCGAGCCGCTGATCCCGAGCGACGCGATCACCTGCTTTGCCTGCCAGCCGCTGAACGGGCGGGTGGTCGAGAAATGGCCGCGGGCCACATGGTCGGGGTGCTCCTCGGCGACCTGCTCGATATCGATGCCGCCCATGTCAGAGAACAGCATCACCGGACGCTTGCGGATCCCGTCCCAGACGACGCCGGCGTAGTACTCGTGCTTGACGGCGGCCTTCGAGTCGACGAGCACGCCGCGCGGCATGTGGCCGTTGATCTCGAGGTCGAGGACGTGCTCGGCCTTCTCGGCGGCCTCGTCCGGCGTATCGGCGAACTGGACGCCGCCGGCCTTCATCCGGCCGCCGGTGAGCACCTGCGATTTGATCACGACAGGCCCGGCGATCTCCTCCGCGATCCGACGTGCCTCATCGGCCGTCTTCGCAAAGCCGTGCTTGGTGACGGGGATCCCCGCCTTCGCGACGATCGCCCTGGATTCGTATTCGAAGAAGCGCATAGAGGCGCGGGAGGCTAGCGCGCCATCGATGGCGTCGTCAGTGCGGAGCAATGAGCACTAAGGCCGTCGATATTGTGATATACCCTTCCGAACAATGTCGATAAAACACACCGAGAAACATGACTTTGCGAGGGGAGCCAGATGAGACGAGTCACCAAGGTCGTGGTGCCAGCAGCTTCAGTGATCGCGGCCGCCGCCGTGGTCGCCGGGTGCGGAGGCTCATCGGACACGTCATCGACCGCCTCGAATGCGGCTAACGCCGCCAGCGGCGGTGGCGGTCCACAGCTGGCGCTTGTCGCGTACTCGACTCCGAAGAAGGCCTTCGAGAAGCTGACCACCGCGTACGCGGCAACCTCGCAAGGCGAGGGCGTGACCTTCAGCACGTCGTTCGGCGCCTCGGGCTCGCAGAGCCGTGCCGTCGACTCGGGCCAGCCGGCGGACGTCGTGAACTTCTCGACCGAGCCGGACATGACGCGGCTGGTCAAGGACGGGATCGTCGCCAAGAGCTGGGACGCCAACCCGCAGAAGGGGATCAGCAGCGACT
Source organism: uncultured Solirubrobacterales bacterium (assembly GCA_963796525.1). Lineage (GTDB taxonomy): Bacteria > Actinomycetota > Thermoleophilia > Solirubrobacterales > Solirubrobacteraceae > Palsa-465. The sequence continues at coordinate 108,248 of CAWCMD010000016.1, read as the reverse complement.
CGGTCGTTGTAATGGTCGTCCGCAAGGGCAACCCCAAGCACATCACTGGCTGGGACGACCTCGTCAAGCCGGGCGTCGACGTGATCACGCCCAACCCTGCGACCTCCGGCAGCGCCCGGTGGAACGTGCTCGCCGGCTACGGCGCGCAGCTGAAGGAGGGCAAGACCTCAGACCAGGCGCTCGCCTATGTCAACACGCTGTTGACGAAGAACGTCAGCGTGCAGCCGTCGAGCGCATCCTCGGCGCTGCAGACGTTCACAAGCGGCAAGGGTGATGTGCTGCTCGATTACGAGAGCGACGCGATCGCGGCCCAGAAGGCCGGCGATGCGGTCCAGTACGTCATTCCCAACCAGACGATCCTGATCGAGACGCCGATCGCGATCACCGCGAAGAGCTCGCACTCGAGCCAGGCGCAGGCGTTCGTCAACTGGCTGTGGTCCTCGGCGGGCCAGACGATCTGGGCGCAGCAGGGCTACCGGCCCGTGCTCGCGTCGGTCGCCGCGGCGTTCAAGAGCAAGTTCCCGACGCCGCCGCAGCTGTTCACGATCGACTATCTGGGCGGATGGAAGACGGTCAAGAAGGACTTCTTCGATCCCTCGAGCGGATCAATTACGAAGATCGAGCAAGCGGCGGGGGTCCCAACTGCCTCAAGCTAGCTCACAGGGCGTAGCGCTTCCGCGGCCCGCGGCCCCTCGGTCGCGGGTCCGCCGCAGGGGCGGGCGGGATCGGATTCCATCTGGGACGTTCGGCCTCGGCATGTGTCTGCTGTATCTCAGCGTGATCGTGCTGATTCCGCTGGCGGCGGTCGCCGCGAAGGCGTTCTCGCAGGGATTCGGCACGTTCTGGGACTCGGTCACGAGCCCGCTCGCGATCAAGGCGCTGGTGATCACGCTGGTCGTCTCGTTGATCGTCGCGGCGATCGGATCCGTGATGGGCACGATCGTGGCCTGGGTCCTGGTCCGCGACCAGTTCCCGGGCAAACGGTTCATCAACGCGCTGATCGACCTGCCGTTCGCGCTGCCGACGATCGTCGCCGGCCTGACACTGCTGGCGTTATACGGCCCGGACAGCCCGTTCGGCGTTCACCTCGCCTTCACCAGGGTGGCGGTGGTGATCGCGCTGCTATTCGTGACGCTGCCGTTCGTCGTGCGCTCGGTCCAACCGGTGCTGATCGAGCTCGATCGCGAGGTCGAGGAGGCGGCAGCGTCGCTGGGCGCATCGAACGCGACCACGTTCCGCCGGATCGTGCTGCCGGCGCTGCGGCCCGCGATCGTGTCCGGCGCGGCGCTCGCGTTCGCGCGTTCGGTCGGCGAGATCGGGTCGCTGCTGCTGATCATCGGCAAGGTGCAGATCGCGAGCATCGTGATCTTCGACGACATCGAGAGCGACGCCACGCAGGCTGCCGCCGCGCTGTCGGTGGTGCTGCTGGCGCTCTCGCTGGTGATTCTGGTCCTGATCCGGCGCCTGGGAGGTCGAGTTGCGCATTAGCCGCCGCACGAGCTGGTCGCTGCGCACGGTCGCGCTGCTCTACCTGACGCTGCTGCTGCTGTTGCCGATCGCGGTCGTGTTCGGGCGGACGTTCGAGCACGGCTTCAGTGTGGCGTGGGGGTGGATGACCACCCCCGCGGCCGTCAGCGCGTTCTGGCTGACGGTGCTGGTGGCGATCATCGCCGTGCCCCTGAACACGATCTTCGGCGTCGGCGCCGCGCTCGTGCTGGTACGCGGAAAGACACGCGGCCGCGCGGTCCTCGACGCGCTGCTCGACCTGCCGTTCCTGGTCTCGCCGGTGATCGTCGGCCTGGCGCTGATCCTCGTGTTCGGCGTGGATGGCTGGTTCGGCAAGTTCTTCACCGAGCACGGCGTGCGGATCATCTATGCGGTGCCGGGGCTCGTGCTGGCCACGATCTTCGTCTCGCTGCCGTTCGTCGTGCGCGAGGTCGCGCCGGTCCTGATCGAGGTCGGCGACGAGCAGGAGCAGGCGGCGGCGACGCTCGGCGCCTCGTCGTGGCAGACGTTCTGGCGCGTCACGCTGCCGTCGATCCGCTGGGGCGTCGCGTACGGCGTCGTGCTGACGACCGCGCGAGCGCTCGGGGAGATCGGTGCCGTGCTGGTCGTCTCATCGAACGTTGCCGGGTCGACGCTGACGCTGCCGCTGCTCGTCTACCAGCGCAGCTCGGACATCGGCTCGCAGGCAATCACGAGCGCGTACGCCGCCGCGACCGAGCTGGCCGTCATGTCGCTGATCGTGCTGCTTTCAATGACCGTACTCGCACCCGGGAGGCATCAGCCCAAATGAGAATCGACGTCAACGACATCTCGAAGAAGTTCGGCGACTTCACCGCGCTCGAGAACGTCACGATCGAGGTTCCCGAAGGGTCGCTGACGGCGCTGCTCGGCCCGAGCGGGTCGGGCAAGTCGACGCTCCTGCGGATCATCGCCGGCCTGGAGGTCCCGGACGCCGGCTCGGTGCGGATCGACGGCAACGACGTGACCACCACCCGGGCGCAGGACCGCGGGATCGGGTTCGTGTTCCAGCACTATGCGGCGTTCGCCCACATGAGCGTGCGCGAGAATGTCGCGTTCGGCCTGCGAATCCGCAAGCGTCCGAAGGAAGAGGTCACCGCCCGGGTCGACGAGCTGCTCGCGCTGGTCGGGCTCACCGCATGGGGCAACCAGCGGCCGGCCCAGCTGTCCGGCGGCCAGCGGCAGCGGATGGCGCTGGCGCGCGCGCTGGCGGTCCAGCCCCGCGTGCTGCTCCTGGACGAGCCGTTCGGAGCGCTCGACGCGAACGTCCGCGCCGAGCTTCGGACCTGGCTGCGCCGGCTGCACGACGAGCAGGGGGTCACGACCGTGCTCGTCACCCACGATCAGGAGGAGGCGATGGAGGTCTCCGACACGATCGCGGTCATGAACGTGGGGCGGATCGAGCAGGTCGGCTCCCCGCGGGACGTGTACGACAAGCCGGCGACGGACTTCGTGATGGGCTTCCTCGGGCCCGTCAGCGTGCTCAGCGGGAAGATGGTCAGACCGCACGACGTGACGGTCTCGCTCGAGCCCGGGCACGGCACGCTCGAGGCAATGGTGTCGCGCGTCGTGCATCTCGGCTTCGAAGTGCGGATCGAGCTCGAGCTGCCGGATGGGGAGGGGGCCCGAGCGCAGCTCACCCGTGCTCAGACGGAGCAGCTCGAGCTGGCACGTGGCGACATCATCTACGTGAAGGTGCCCTCGGCGGAGCCGGTGCTCAGCGCGTAACCCAGGCCTCCGGGTCCTGCGCGAGCTTGTCGATCGACTTCGGGATCCGGTCGCCGGCGACGTCGGCGACCGTCACGTGCTCGACGACCTTGCGCAGGTTCGCGCGCACCGCGATCCAGACCCGCGGCAGCGCTGAGGCCGGGCCCGGATACTCCGCCTCCTCCGGCGGGCCGCCGCGGACGCTGGCGAGCGGCCCCTCGACCGCGCGGATGATGTCCGCGATCGTGATCTGGTCGGCGGGTTTGGCCAACCGGAACCCGCCTTCGGCGCCGCGATGGCTGCGGACGATTCCCGCGTGGCGGAGCTCGCCGAGGATGTTCTCGAGGAAGTTCAGCGGGATGCCCTGTGCGTTCGCGATCCGCTCGGCCTTGACCGGCTTCTCGTCGGGCGCCGAGGCGAGCTCGACCGCGGCTCGCACGGCGTAGTCAGCTTTGGCCGATATACGCAAAGCCGTACGCCTCCGCCAGTTCGGGGTCCTTGTGCGCGAGCATCTCGGCCAGCGTGACCATCACCTTGCACTGCTTCCAGGTCGCGTCGTCCTGCATCTTGCCGTCGATCATGTGCACGCCGCGGCCGTCGGGGATCGCCTCGAGCACCTTCTTGGCGAACAGCACCTCATCGGGATCGGGGCTGAAGACCTTTTTGGCGATCGTGATCTGAACCGGATGCAGCGACCACGCGCCGACGCATCCCAGCAGGAACGCGGCGCGGAATTGCGTCTCGCATCCGAGCGTGTCGCGAATGTCGCCGTAGGGCCCGTAGAACGGCAGGATCCCGGCCGAGGTGCAGGCGTCGACCATCCGCGCGATCGAGTAGTGCCACGGATCCTGCTGGGCGGTCGGCCGGGAAGCCTCGGGATTCTCGGGGTCGGGATCCTCGATCACCCGGTATCCAGGGTGGCCGCCGCCGACCCGTGTCGTCTTCATACGCCGTGACGCGGCGAGGTCGGCGGGTCCGAAGCTCATGCCCTGCATCCGCGGGCTGGCGGTCGCGATCTCCTCGAGATTGACCACACCGAGGCCGGTCTCGAGAATCGCGTGCACCAGGATCGGCTTCTCGAGTCCCGCCTTGGCCTCCAGCTGGGCGAGCAGGCGGTCGACGTAGTGGATGTCCCAAGGTCCCTCGACCTTGGGGATCATCATCACGTCGAGCTTGTCGCCGATCTCACTGACGATCGTCGTGATGTCGTCGAGCACCCACGGCGACTCGAGGCTGTTCACGCGCGTCCACAGCTGGGTCTCGCCGAGCTCCATCTCCTTGCCGACCCGGATCAGTCCCTCGCGTGCGGCCTCCTTGCGATCGACCGGCACCGCGTCCTCGAGGTTGCCGAGCAGGATGTCCACGGTCGGCGCGATGTCCGGCACCTTGGCGACCATCTTCTCGTTCGAGAAGTCCAGGAAGTGGATCATCCGCGAGGGCCTGAACGGGATCTCGATGATCGGCGCGGGCGCGCCGATCGCAAGAGGCTTTCCAAAGTCGCGGGGGTTTCGCACGGGCAGATTCTCCTAATCGCTGGGGGCCGAAAGCTACCGCCTCGGGTCGCGAGGCCGGAGGCCGAGGGGCGTGGCCATCGGTGATCGCGGCCTCCGCCTGCTGCAGAGGCGTGGGTCGTCGCCGCCTCCGCCGTCCCAAAAACTCACAAATTGAAACCGCGTCACGGATCTCCCCACGTTTCTCGGGCTATGGCCGCCAAACGTGCGCCGACGGCCCCCGCGGGCATGGGGTTTTGAGTTTTGGGGGGGTGCCGCGGTGGCCGTGCGCCAAGCCGCCGCAACGCCCCCGCGAACGCGCAACGGTGCGGTTGCGCGCCCGGGGAAACGCGTTTCCGGCATCCTCTGGGTACAAGCTACGCAGGAGAACCCCTAGATGACGCCAGTGGAAAGCGGAGTTGAAACCGAGCAAGCCGCGCGGGAGGCCAGCGGGGCGCACCCCTACGGCCGGTACCTGGAAGAGTTCGAGGTAGGTGCCGTGTACAAGCACTGGCCAGCGAAGACCGTGACCGAGGCCGACGACCACCTGTTCTGCCTGATCACGATGAACCATCACCCGCTGCACATCAACGACGTGTACGCCAAGCAGTCCCAGCAGGGCCGCAACGTCGTCGTGGGTCCGCTCGTGTACTCGCTCGCTCTGGGGATGAGCGTCTCCGACGTCAGCGGCAAGGCGATCGCGAACCTCGCGACCGAAGAGCTCAAGCACCCCGCGCCCGTGTTCCACGGGGACACGCTCTTCTGCGAATCCGAGGTGCTCGAGGTCAAGCCCTCGCAGTCCAAGCCGGACCGCGGAACGGTCCGGGTTCACACACGCGTGCTCAACCAGGACGGGGTCCTGGTGGCGGAATTCAAGCGGCTCGTGCTCGTCCCCAGAAAAGAGCCTGGCCAGCCCCTTTCCGGGGCCGAAACGAACGTCGAGTAGTTCTGAGCACCCCGTTTCAGTAGTGCCTTACGAGGCGAAATACGCCCCTTCCCGGGTAGGCTCCACTAGAGCTGCTCAGAGGCTCGCCTAGAGCTACCCAAAGCGTCAAGGAGTACTAACCGACTATGGCTCATACCGCACCGCAGAGTGAAGCGACGACCAACCACACGCGTCTGCTGGCGTGGGTGGAGGAGGTCGCCGCACTGACCCAGCCCGACGAGATCCACTGGTGCGACGGATCCGCGGAGGAGTACGACCGACTGGCTCAGAGCCTCGTCGATGCCGGCACCTTCGAGCGTCTGTCGGACGCCAAGCGGCCCAACTCCTATCTGGCGCTTTCCGACCCTGAGGACGTCGCGCGTGTCGAGGACCGCACGTTCATCTGCTCGGAGAACGAGGCCGAGGCGGGCCCGACGAACAACTGGCGCGAGCCGCTCGAGATGCGCCGTGCGCTGACCGGGCTGTTCGAGGGGTCGATGCGCGGGCGGACCATGTACGTGGTGCCGTTCAGCATGGGGCCGCTGGGGTCGAACATCTCCTACATCGGCGTGCAGCTCACCGACTCGGCGTACGTGGCCTGCTCGATGCGGATCATGACGCGGATGGGGCAGCCGGCGCTCGACGTGCTCGGCGAGAACGGCGAGTTCGTGCCCTGCCTGCATTCGGTCGGAGCCCCACTTACTGGGGTGGGCGGGGCTCCTATTCAGGACGTGCCGTGGCCGTGTAACGCGGAGAACAAGTACATCGTCCACTTCCCGGAGACCCGAGAGATCTGGTCATACGGATCGGGGTATGGCGGCAACGCGCTGCTCGGAAAGAAGTGCTTCGCGTTGCGGATCGCCTCGGTGATGGCACGCGACGAGGGCTGGCTGGCCGAGCACATGCTGATCCTCAAGCTCACGTCCCCCGAGGGCGAGGTCAAGTACGTGACCGGCGCATTCCCGAGCGCCTGCGGGAAGACCAACCTCGCGATGCTGATCCCGACGCTCCCGGACTGGAAGGTCGAGACGGTCGGGGACGACATCGCCTGGATGAAGTTCGGCGCCGACGGCAGGCTCTATGCCGTCAACCCGGAGGCCGGCTTCTTCGGCGTGGCCCCCGGCACGGGCGCGATCACCAACCCGAACGCGATCGACACGATCGGCCGCAACTCGATCTTCACCAACTGCGCGAAGACCGACGACGGCGACGTCTGGTGGGAGGGGCTGACGGCGGAGCCGCCCGCACACGCGATCAGCTGGCGCCGCACCGACTGGACGCCCGACTCCGACAAGCCCGCGGCCCATCCGAACGCGCGGTTCACCACGCCGGCGTCACAGTGTCCATCGATCGCCCCCGAGTGGGAGGACCCCAAGGGCGTCCCGATCGACGCGATGCTGTTCGGCGGCCGTCGCTCCACGGTCGTGCCGCTTGTGCTCGAGGCCCGCGACTGGGAGCACGGCGTGTTCCTGGGCTCGACGATGTCCTCCGAGACGACTGCAGCGGCGGCCGGCAAGGTCGGGAAGCTGCGCTGGGATCCGATGGCGATGCTGCCGTTCTGCGGCTACCACATGGCCGACTACTTCCGCCATTGGCTGAAGCTCGGAAAGACAGAGGGTGCGCAGATGCCGCGGATCTTCTACGTCAACTGGTTCCGCAAGAACGCGGAGGGCAAGTTCATGTGGCCCGGCTACGGTGAGAACTCGCGTGTGCTGGCGTGGATCTTCCGCCGCTGCCAGGGCCAGGCCGACGCGGTCGAGACGCCGATTGGGCTCGTCCCGGTCGTCGGCGAGGGCGGCATCGACACCGACGGCCTCGACGTCAGCGACGAGACGATGGCCAAGCTGCTCGAGATCGACCTCGAGGGCTGGCGGGCTCAGCTGCCGCAGATGCACGAGCACTACGCCGAGTTCGGCGACAAGCTGCCGGCCGAGCTGCACAAACTGCTCGATTCGCTCGACGAGCGGCTGCGCGTCTCGTAGGCGGCGTCCTTCTTAGAGACTCTCGCAAGGGCCACGTACGCTAAGTGCGTGGCCCTTCCGTTCATCCCGTCTGACGCGGCGCTGCTCGCGCTGCAGGCCGGCGTCGTGGCGGCGCCGCGACCGGCGGCCAAGCTCGCCGTGCTCGAGCGGCTGCAGAGCAGGGCCTGGGCGCTGGTGCCGATCGCCTCGATCGTGGTCGTGGTGTTCGCGATCCGGTACGTCTCTGACACCGCGACCGGTCTGACGTACCTCGCGCTGGTGGCCGTGCCGCTGCTGGCGGCGGCCGCCTTGGGGTGGGCCGCACGGGGAGCCAGGCCGATCGCCGCGCTCGGCGCGATCCCGCTGTTCGTAATCGCGTGGGCCGACAGCAAGGCGCTGCCGGGTCAGGCGGCCGGCGCGATCCTGTCGGGGCTCAGCTGCGTGACGCTGGGCGTCCTGCTGAGAGCCGTGACGCCGGCGAACTGGCTGAAGGTGGGGATCGTGCTGATGGCCGCCGCCGACAGCTGGTTGGTCGTCTCCGATCTGCTCCAGTCGCCGAATGCGGCGCTCGTCGCAGCGCACCCCGCGGCCGGTCTGCCGAAGCTCCAGACCGAGATCTTCGGGACCGTCTCGATGGGCTACGGCGATCTGTTCGTCGCCGGCCTGCTGGGGGCCGTCCTCGCAAGCGATCCGCAGCGCCAGCGCGCGGGTGCGCTGCTGACCTTCGGGATCGCTGCCGTGTTCGACCTGTTGTTCCTGGCGGTAAACGAATTGCCGGCGACGGTGCCGGTCGCGCTCGCGCTGGTCACGCTGGAAATCTACGGCCGGGTCAGTGCTGCCCGTCGCCGCCCGTCGATGCCGGCGGCCGCGACTCCTCGGCGAGCGACGTAATCGCCAGCCTCCCGCGGGAGGCATCGACCAGCACCTCGGTGGCCTCCTCGGCCGAGCGCGCATACAACTCGACGAGCAGATGCACCACGATCCTGTCCTCGTCGTGCTTGTGGAAGCGCACGTGGGTGAAGAATTCGCGGGTCCCGTGATCGCCGAACGCGGCGTACGAGAGCGCGTCGCCTGCCTCCGGACCGGAGCAGGTCTCGACGTCGTCGGCGTCCACCGTGACCGTGCACGAGGCGACCCAGGGGGTTCCCGCGATCATCCGCTCCCAGCGATCCTCGATCGGCTCCACGCGCCCGTTGTGAAAGCCGAGATGGGGCTGGTCGTGCATGCACTCCAGGCACTGCACGACCGCTTCCTGCATCTCGTCAACCACTTCACCGCGTTCACCGGTTTCCGGATCGATGCGGTGGATACCTTCGTAGTGGACCTGGACCTCCAGGTTCTGTGACCAGCAGCGGTAGCAGCGCAACCAACTGCGTACCTCGGTTGAGCCCTCCATTGTTCTGATTCTACGATCCTCTGATGTTTAAGCGACAACGCCCTATCGGGGTCGTGCTGGCCGGAGGATTGGGCCGACGGATTGGCGGATCCAAGGCGATCGTCGAACTGCGCGGAGCGCCGCTGATCTCCTACCCGCTGGCCGCGATGACCTCCGTGCTGGATGACGTCGCGATCATCGCCAAACCCGACACGGAGTTGCCCAACCTGCCCGGCGTGGCGGTCTGGATCGAGCCGCCCGGCCGCCGCCATCCGCTGATCGGGATCGTTCACGCGCTCGGCCTCGCCGGCGGCCGTCCGGTGCTCGTGTGCGCCTCGGACCTGCCGTTCGTGACCCCGCGGCTGATCGAGCGGCTGGCGCGCGCCGATCCGAAAGGCGCGCCCGCGGTGGTTGCGGCGAGCGGCGAGGAGATGCAGCCGTTGCTCGGCTGCTACCACCCCCGCGCGACCGAGTTGCTGCGCAAGGCGATCGCCCACGAGGACATTCCGGTTCGCGACGCGGTCGCGGCGCTGGGGCCGCGACTCCTGCAGGTCGACGATCCCGAGGCGCTCTTCAACGTCAACGCACCCGACGATCTGCTGCTCGCGGCCGCGATGCTCGACCGCGGTGGGCTTGGCGGCGCTGATAAGCAGGTGTAGGCTGTTCCACACCTAGGGGTACTGGGCGCAGCGGCCGGCGGCTCGTACCGTGGCAAGCACGCAGTGTTAATCGGGGAGGGCAGTCCATGTTTCGCTTCGTTTCACCGGCTCTGGCCGCGATCGGTGCGTTCGCTCTGATCCCGGCGCCAGCCGGAGCGTCGACGACCTGGTTCGGATCGAGCCTCGACCACACGCCCGCCAACGCCGGCAGCAGTTGCGATCAGCAGAACAGCGGCAGCATGCCGCTGTGCACCCACGTCGGGTCGTTCTACCCCGGCTTCTCGGGCCATGCCCAGGCCACGGTCAGCGGCACAATCGTGAAGATCAAGGTCCGCGCCGAGAGCGCGATGACCCTGCGATTCAAGGTCGTGAAGGTCCGCCATCTAGCCGGCAATGAGCAAAGCGGGCAGGCCAAAATCCTAGCGGTCGGCCCGAAGCTATCGGTCCCCGGCCCGACCACCGACCAGGCGAACAACGGCATCTTCCCGGTTCAGTCCTTCAGGGCGAACATCAAGGTCCAGAAGGGCGACGAGCTGGCGATCGACACCAGCAACAACCAGGCCGAGTACTGCTCAGACGGGACACCCGGCCAGCTGACCTTCTTCAACCCGGTGCTGTCGATCGGTCAGGGCTTCCGCAACTCGAGCGGGTTCGACGGATGCCTGCTGCTCGTCCAGGCGGTCGTCAAGCACTGACGGCGATGCGCACGCTGCTGGCGATTCTCGCCGCGCTGCTGTTCTCGATGGCCGCGGCGGGGGCGGCCGATGCCGCGGTCACGACCGTCACGTTCGACGATCTACCGGCGGTCGCGACGGGCGGGCAGGCAACGCTGGTCACCGACCAGTACGCCGATCTCGGTGGGCCCGGGCAGGGCGTCGTATTCGGGCCCCTGCCGGGCAGCGGCCAGGCAAGCGTTGCGCCGGAGATTGCGAACGTCCCAGGCCAGGCTCACTCGGGCAACCAGGTGGCGAACATCGGCTGCCCCAGGTGCCGAATCATCCAGGCGTCGACGCCGGGCACGTACCCCGATGCGACCGGCTCCTTCCAGGTCCCGCGCTCGACGCTGTCAGTCGACGTCGGGCTGCTGGGTGCCGCCGCGCCGACCTGCACGGACGGCAGCACCGCGCAAACGTGCGCCGAGGTCGAGTTGCTCGCGTTCGACGCGAACGGCCACCAGGTTGCGAGCGCTGGTCCCGTCACGGTCACGCAGGGGGCTGGGGTCAACACGCCGCTCTCGGTGACCACGCAGACAGCCTCGATCTCCGGATTCGAGGTAGTGACCCCCCGGCAGGACACCGATTCCGCCAAGGATGTGGCGATCGACGACCTGACGTTCAACACCCCGACGGCGCCACCGCCGCCATTCTCGGTGCGCATCGGCGGATCGACGAACGTCGGCCTCGGATCATGCACCGCAACGGTCCCCGTGATCGTGACCCGCGCGGCAAGCTTCCCTGGCCCGGTCTCCCTCTCGGTGACCGGGATCCCCGGCGGGATCGCGGCGGCGTTCACGCCGAGCCAGGCGACATTCCCGGGCAACACGCTCCAGCAGACGGTCGAGCTGACGTTGACCGCTCCGCGGACGGGGCAGACGTTCCTGCGGCGCACAGCAACCGTTCATGCCAGCGCGACCGGCCAGTCGGAGCAGATCGCGACCTTCAACGTCGGCGGCACCTGCCCGCTGCTGTTCGACCCCGAGGTGATTTCGATGCAGATCACGCAGGGCACGCAGCTACCTGAGCTGCCCCAGCGGATCTCAGGAAACCCGAACGCCCCGATCCCGTACGCGAGCATCGGCGGTCTCGCCAAGCCAGGCAGCCTCGAAGCGCTCGCGCTGCTGGCGTTCAACAAGCCGACATTCGTCCGCGTCTACGCGGATCTGAAATACGGGCCGGCCTCGGGTCTGGCGGTGCCCGCAGTCCTGCGAGGCTTCAGGTACGACAGCGCTGGGCACCTGCAGGAGCTCCCTGGCAGTCCGATCACGCCGGTGGCGAGCCCGGGTCTGCTGTTTCCGGGCCTCGCGGGGAGCGGGCTTAGCTTCCAGGACAGCTATGCGGGCACGTACACGTTCGCGCTGCCCAGCAACTGGGAGCGGGGCCGGATCGAGCTCGAGGCGGCGCTGCTGCCATCGCAGGCCAGTCAGTCGCGCCCGGTCGCGATTGCCGCGAACGCGACCGCGCCCGCCGTGGATGCGACCGCGGCCAACCTCCCGGGGCAGCCGATCTACGCCCCGTGCACGACCGACGAGTGCATCGCCGATAACCACTTCACGATCAGCCAGATCCCGTTCCGCTACACGTTCGGGGTCACGATCCGGCCGCTGGCGATGATCCAGACCCACCCCTACGACGCCACGCTGCCCGATCCCGACAGCACGTTCAGCTGGGCGCGGGTCGTTACACCCGTGCCGCTGACGATCGAGCCGTACGCCACCACGATCGACATCGGTGACCAGCTCGGGAAGGACAACAGCCATCTGCAGGTGACCAACGAGCTGCTCGATCGCGTGCGGAGCTACGTCTGCAGCAACGGCGAGCCGTCGCACGGCTGGGACGTGGGGATCGAGCACGACGGCATCCGCAGCGCGAAGGCTTCGGGCAATTGCTGGCAGGACCTAGGCACGAGCACGCACGACTTCGCGTACGTCAACGCGCCGCAGCCGCTGTCGAGCGTCGCCCACGAGCTGTTCCACCTGTTCGGGCGCAAGCATGCTTCGCCGGCGTGCGGCGGGCAGGCCAGCGGCGGCTCGGAGACATGGCCGCCGGACCAGGTCGGGAACCTCCAGAGCGTCGGCCTTGCCCCGGCCCCAGTCGGCTTCACGCTCGGCCCATACAAGGTGCTGCCCGGAGACTCGGCCACTAGTCCGTGGTTCGATTTCATGTCCTACTGCGGCTTCGTGCAGGCGGGCGACCCGCTCGGACCCAACCAGAACGAGTGGGTTTCCGTCCACAACTGGAACGCGATCATGGCCAGCTTCAGCTACGGCCCGGCCGGCGATCGTGCCGCGGCCCGCCACCGCACGCGCGCCGCGGCCCGGCCGATCGCCTCGCTGCACGTGAGCGCGTCGATCGATTCCGCCGGCCACGTCGCGATCCAAGCGGTCGATCCGGTCTCAACGCCACCGTGGCATCCAACGACGAGCGGCGTGCCGTACCAGCTGGTGGCAAAGGACGCCGGCGGGCGGGTGCTCTCCCGGGTGCAGATGATCGGCTCCTCGTCGCACGTCGACGGCAGGCCTCCGGGCTTTGTCGTGATACTCGACGGCGTCGTGCCGGCCGCCGGCGTCGCCTCGCTCTCGATCGTCAACGGCGCCACGACTCTCGCATCGCGCTCGAAGAACCACGCGCCCACCGTGTCGATCAGGACGGCGCCCGCGTTCGGCCCGCAGCAGGCGACGATCCGCTGGAGTGCTGCTGACGCCGATCAGGATCCCCTGGCAGTCGAGGTCGACTACTCGGGAGATAACGGCCGCACCTGGCGGCCGGTGTGGCTTGGCCCGGACTTGGGTCAGACGTCGTTGCCGGAGAGCTACATGTTCCGCACCGGTCATGCTCGCCTCCGGGTCAGCGTCAGCGACGGTTTCACGACGACCACCGCGCTTTCGCCGCAGTTCAGCGCGCCGGGCGCGGCGCCATTCGTCCGGATCGTGGCGCCGCCGGCAGGTGTGCGCCAGCCCAACGACGCGCCGCTCGTGCTCAGCGGTCAGGCGTTCGACGATCAGCTGCGCCAGCTGAGCGGGCGCGCCTTGCGCTGGATGCTGGGAGCGAAGCTGCTCGGGACCGGCAAGGAGATTGCGGCCGCCGGATTGCCGGCGGGACGCGACACGATCGAGCTGCTCGCGCGCGACCGCTTCGGGCGTGTAGGCCGCGCCTCGATCGTCGTGCAGCTGAAGGGATCGAAGCCGCTGTTCCTGAAGCTGGCAGCGCCCCGCCATGTGGGTCGCCACGCGCGGTCGCTGACACTCACCGTTGCGGTCTCGATCGACTCGACGCTCGCGGTCACGGCGGGGAGCCAGCGCGCTCAGCGGTTCGCGGTGGACAGGACGCCCCGGCGCGTGTCGATCAAGATCAAGCCGGGCAACACGCCGATCACGCTGAAGCTCTCGCTGCGCGCCGGCAACCTGGTCCGCTCCGGCCTGATCGTCGTCAGCCGAACGTGAAGCTGTAGGCGTTGACGCCGTACGGTACCTGGACCGTGAGCGCGTGCTGCCCGTCGCTCGGCAGCGACACAAGCGTGTAGAGCCGCTGGCCGGAGACCGTGACGGTCGAATATGGACGGCCGTCGAGCAGCACCTGCATGCGACGGGGCACGTTCCCAGCAGAGGTCATCACGAGGTAGACCTTCGCGGCCTGGAACCCGGCCTGGATCACGCCACCCGCCGCGGTTGCCGGCGTGGAGTTCTCGGAGCTGACCCTCCACCAGCCCTTGAGCGCGAACTCGTTTAGCTGCGGGCTCTGCACGCCGGCGTACTGGTGGACGCCGCGCAGTAGCTTCTGCGCGAATCCCTGTGCGCGGTCCGTGTCGAGGTACGTCTCGGGAGTGCCGAGGTTGGCCGAGGGCATGATCGCGGTGGCGGTCATCGGCGGCGGCAGGCGATGCGCGCCCGCCGCGTAGAGGAGCTCGCGGACCGCCTGCTCGCCCTGCTTGTAGTCGCCCTCGCCGAACTGCGTGTGCCTGACCTGACCGGTGCCGTCGATCAGGTACTCGGCTGGCCAGTACTGGTTCTGGTAGGCGTTCCACGTTCCGTAGTTGTTGTCCTGGACGACCGGATAGCGGATCCCGTCCGCCGCGACCGCCTGGGAGACGTTCGACGCCTCCTGCTCGAAGGTGAACTCCGGCGTCTCGACGCCGACGATCTCGAGGCCGTAGCGGTGGTAGGTGGCGTACAGGCCCTTCAGGAACGGGAGCGTGCGCAGGCAGTTGATGCAGGTGTACGTCCAGAAATCGACCAGCACGACGTGGCCGCGCAGTCCCGCGAGTGACAGCGGACGGCCGCCGGGTGTGTTGAACCACTGCTCGGTGCCGGTGAACTCCGGGGCGGTGCCGAGGTCGGGGAGCGAGGTGTGTTCGGCGACCGGCGCCGCCGACGCCGCCTCCTTCTGTCGAACCGCAAACCGCGACGGCGCCCGCAGCGAGGCGAGCCGGTTCTGCACGGCGCTCGAGTTCTCAAGTGATCTCGTCGGATCGACGAGGAAGGCCGGCAGGTGGTCCTTGGCGAGCGCCTCCTCGAAGCGGACATCGACGTTGCCGATCATCGCCAGCGCGGTCACGATCAGGACCGCACCGAGGACGCGCTCGACAACGTACCCGCGCGCCGAGCGCCGGATCCGCTCGATGACGGCGCGACCTCCGAGCGCATACAGCAGCAGCACCGCGCCGAGCCCGACGCTGTACGCCACGGCCACCGCCACCACCCGCACCGAGGCGCCGCTCGAGGCGCTGACCGACGTGACGGCCGCGAGGATCGGGCCGGCGCACGGCGCGCAGACGAACCCGAGTGCGGCCCCGACGCCGACGCCGGAGGCGAAGCCATCGCCTCGGGTCTTCGGACCAAAGCGTGCCAGTCGCGACAGCGGCGCCTGGACGCGGGCCGCCAGCTCCGGGATCAGCAGCAGCAGGCCGAAGGCCAGCAGCACGATGATCGAGACCGTCCTCGCGGCGCTGCTGGCGAGCCCGATGCCCTTGACCAGCTGCGCGAGCGCGACGATCGCGATCGTGAACGTGGTCGTCAGCCCGACCACGATTCCGAGCGGGCGCCGCCGCCCCCCGGCGGCGCTCGCCGACAGCAGTGCCGGCAGCACCGGGAGGACGCACGGTGTGATCGCGGTGCCGGCGCCCGCGATCACGGCAAACAGCATCAGCAGAGGCATTCCCCCGACGATGGTCGCCAGAAAAGATTGCGAAGGGATTAAGAGGCTCTCTCAGGAACCCCCGCGCACGCGGAGTCCTGAGACAACCTCTAACCGCCGATCGCTGACATCGTCCGCGCAGGCTGGATGAAGCCGGGCTCGCCGACGTGGTGCTTGAGCTCCTTGCGCCAGACGGCGTCGCGGATGATCTGCTCGAGCTCGCGATCGTCGGCGCCGGCGCGCATCGGACCGCGCAGATCGGTCTCATTCAGGGAGAAAAGGCATGTCCGCAGCCGGCCGTCAGCCGTCAGCCGGATCCGGTTGCAGTCGGCGCAGAACGGCTCGGAGACCGGGTTGATGAAGCCGAGCTGGCCATGCCCGTCGGCGAAGCGGTACACGCGAGCGGTGGCGTGCGGCTCGCGCGGCACCGGCTCCAGCGGGTAGACGTCAGTCACGAGCCGGCGGATCTCGCGGCCGCTCAGCACCTGGTCAGCCGACCAGGCGTGATCGGCGTCCAGCGGCATGAACTCGATGAAGCGCACCTCGTAGGCGGTGCTTCGTGCGAGCTCGGCGAACGGGATCACCTCCTCCTCCGTGAACCCTCTGATCGCGACCGCGTTGATCTTGATCGGATGCGCCTCGGGGAACGAAGCCAGCCGCTCGAGGCCGCGCAGCACCTGGGGGAGGGCGTCTCTGCGGGTCAGCTCGTAGAACCGATCCCGCTGGAGCGAGTCGACCGAGACGTTGAACCGGTTGACCCCGGCGCGGACGAGCTCCTGCGCATCGCGTTCCAGCAGGAAGCCATTGGTCGTGACGCTGAGGTCCTCGATCCCGGGAACCGATGAGAGCATCGACACCAGCGCCGGGAATCCGCGCCGCACGAGCGGCTCGCCGCCGGTGAGCCGGAGGTCGTGGACTCCCATCTCGGATAGCAGCCGCACGACGCGCACGATCTCCTCGAAGTGAAGGATCTCGTTACGCTCGAGCCACGGAAGGCCCTCTGCCGGCATGCAGTATTGGCAGCGGAAGTTGCAGCGGTCGGTCACCGACACCCGGAGGTCGCCGATCAACCGGCCGTGTCCGTCGCGCAGAAGTTCGAGCGGCATCGGACAAAGGCTACCCTTCCGCCGATGCGGGCCATCATCGTGGGCGTGGGCATCGCGATCGCCGCGCTGGCGGGCTGTGGCGGGGCGAGCACGCGCGACCAGGTTCGAGCCAAGGTCGAGCAGTTCGGGGCAGCGGTCGCGAAGAAGGACTACAAGACGCTGTGCACGCAGGTCCTCGCGCCGGCTCTCGTCAGGCGCCTCACTACCGCCGGTCTCAACTGCGAGCAGGCGATGCAGGTCGCCCTCTCGCAGGTTCAGAACCCGACGCTCAGCATCGCGAAGGTCACGATCCACGGCCGCACGGCCTCGGCCGTGACGCTCACCGGGGCGAAGGGCCAGACGGCCTCGCTGAGTGCGATCGAGCTCGTCCAGACCAACGACGGGTGGCGCGTCGCGTCGCTCGGCTCGCCGGTCGCGCCGTAGCGGGCCTAAGGCCCAAGCAGCCCGAAAGCGACCATGTCCAGGCGCTCGCCCTTGCCGCGCATGTAAGAGCGCAGCACGGCCTCGCGGGTGAAGCCGGCCTTTGCGGCGACCGCCTGCGATGCCGGATTCTCAGTCGCGGCGAGTAGCTCGATCCGCTCGAGACCCAGGTTGGCGAAGCCCCACTCGCAGATCAGGCGCACCGCCCGCGTTGCGTGTCCCTGACCACGCGCCGGGGCCGCGAGCCAGTAGCCGACCTCGCCGCGCGCGTGCTCCCACGCGAATCGCATCAACGCGACCGAGCCGAGCAGGTGCTCGAGGTCCGAGGCGTCCACAATCGCGAACGGCGCCGAGCTGCCGTAGTGGAGCTCGTCGTGGCGGGAGCTCAGGAAGGCCCGGGCATCAGCTTCGCCGTATCGGCTCGGAACGCGCGTCCAGCGCACGATCTCCGGGTCCTGGCAGGCCGCCACCAGCGAGCCGATGTCGGTATCGCGCCAAGGCCGCAGCGCGGTCTGACCATCCACCAGCTGGTCCCCTGAGAGGACGATCTTCACGGGCGCCGGACGATCACGAGCACCGTCGTCAGCGCAAACGCGATCTGCCCGAAGGTAAGCGCGGTCCCGAGGTTCTTGGCGCCGAACAGGCCGCCGAGCAGGCTCGCCAGCACAAACGCGCCGAACATGTACGCGAGATCGATCCGCACGGCGCTCATTGTGCCGCGCGAGCCTCGAGCCTGCGCTGCAATGCCGGCACGTCCAGCGCAGGGTCGAGCTCGGCCAGGAATCGCTCCGCCGCGCGCCGGCCACCAAGCGCGCGCAGGCCACGCTCGCCGTGCTCGGCCACGAAATCGGCCAGCGCGTGCAGCCGCCGTGCATGCAGACGACGGGCGGCCACATCCAGCCCCGAGAAGTGCGTGTCGAGCGCGTCGACGAGCTCTCCGATACCCGAGGCCGGCGCCACCGATGAGACCGCGACGACGGGCACCGCACCGGCCCCGAGCGATCGCACCGCGACCTGGAGATCGGAGAGAGCCCGCGTCGCGACGCGGCCGAGGTCGGACTTCGTGACCACGAGCACGTCCGGGACCTCCATGATCCCGGCCTTCAGGAACTGCAGCACGTCCCCGGACCCCGGCTGGACGACGACGGCGACCGTGTCCGCGACGTCCGCCACCTCGGTCTCCGACTGGCCCACGCCGACAGTCTCGATCACGACCACGTCGAACGCGGCCGCAAGCGCGCTCGCCGCCGCTCGCGTCGCCGCCGCGAGGCCGCCCAGCCGCTCTCCCGCCGCCGTGGAGCGGATGAACACGCCTCGGTCCGCCGGATCGAACTCGATCCGCGCCCGATCCCCCAGCAGCGCGCCACCGGACCGGCGCGAAGTGGGATCGACCGCCAGCACGGCGACCGTCCGCCCGCGGGCGCGCCATTCGGAAATCAACCGGCTGAGCAGCGAGGACTTCCCGACCCCGGGGGGCCCCGTGATGCCGACGATGTGCGCGCGCTGCTCGGTGCCGAGCGCGGCAAGCAGCTCGTTGGTCTGCGCGCGGGCTTGGGCTGAGCGCGTCTCGACGAGGTTCAATACCGCCGGCGCGGCGCTCAGGTCCTTGGCGCGCAGCCGGGACGCGAGTTCGCTCAAGCCGTCACGGAATGGCGCGCGTCCACGAGGCTGATGATGTCGCGCATCATCTGGTTGAGGTCCCAGTCCTTCGGCGTGTAGACGGCGGCGACGCCGATCTCGCGCAGCCAGGCCGCATCGGACTCGGGGATGATCCCGCCGACGATCACCGGAACATCGCCGACGCCGGCGTCGCGCAGCGCCTCGAGCACCGACGGGATCAGCTCCCGGTGCGACCCCGACAGGATCGACAGCCCGACGACATGCACGCCCTCGTCGGCGGCCGATCGCGCGATCTGCGAGGGCGTCAGGCGGATTCCCTCGTAGACCACGTCCATGCCGGCGTCGCGCGCGCGGACGGCGATCTGCTCGGCGCCGTTGGAGTGTCCGTCGAGCCCCGGCTTGCCGACCAGGAACTTCAGCCGCCGCCCGAGCGCCTCGCTTACCCGCTCGACCTCCTCGCGCAAGTCCGCGACGTCCGCGCTCGACACCGCCGCCGCGTCGCCGACGCCGGTCGGCGCCCGGTATTCCCCGAACGCCTCGCGCAGCGTCGCCGCCCACTCGCCCGTGGTGGCGCCGGCGCGAGCCGCGGCGATCGTCGCGGGCATGATGTTCTCGTGCTCGGAGCGAGCCACGCGCGCGAGCTCAGACAGCGAGGCGTCGACAGCCGCCGCGTCACGCTCTGACCGCCACCGCTCGAGCGCCTCCCGCTGCGCCGCTTCGACCGCGGGATCGACGACCAGAATGCCGCCGTCGGCGTCCGCCGTGAGCGGTGAGGGCTCGGTCGAGGTGAAGCGGTTCATCCCGACGACGGTGAGCTCGCCCGACTCGATCCGGCGCCACCGCTCGCGATGGGACTCAACGAGCGACGCCTTCATGTAGTCGACGGCCTCGACGGCGCCACCGTGCTCGGCCACGCGGGCCATCTCCTCGCGCGCGCCGCTGACGAGCTCGTCGACCAGACCCTCCATCACCTTCGAGCCTTCGAAGATGTCCGGGTATTCGAGCAGGTCGGTCTCGTAGGCGAGGATCTGCTGAAGGCGCAGCGACCACTGCTGATCCCAAGGCCGTGGCAGCCCCAGCGCCTCGTTCCAGGCCGGCAGCTGGAGCGCGCGTGCACGAGCGGAGCGGCCGAGCGTGACCGCAAGGGCTTCCAAGGCGATCCGGTAGACGTTGTTCTCGGGCTGCATCTCCGTCAGGCCGAGCGAGTTGACCTGCACGCCGTACCGGAACCGCCGCTGCTTGAAGTCCTCCACGCCGTAGCGGTCGCGCCCGAGCTCGTCCCACAGCTGGGCCATCGCCCGCAGCTTCGCGTGCTCCTCGATGAACCGCACCCCGGCGTTGACGAAGAACGAGATGCGTCCGAACACGCTGCCCATCACATTTGATTCCCGCCCACCCACCCGCTCGCGGACCGCGTCGAGGACCGCGATCGCGTTCGACAGCGCGTAGGCGATCTCCTGGACCGGCGTGGCGCCGGCCTCCTGCAGGTGGTAGGAGCAGATGTTGATCGGGTTCCACTTCGGCACGTGCTCCACGGTGTAGACAATCGTGTCGGCGATCAGCCGCATGCTGGGGCCGGGGGGGAACGCATACGTGCCGCGGCTCAGGTACTCCTTGAGGATGTCGTTCTGAGTGGTGCCCTGCAGCTTCTCCTCGGGGACGCCCTCGTCGTCGGCGGCGACGATGTACAGCGCCAGCAGCCACGCGGCCGTCGCGTTGATCGTCATCGACGTGTTCATCTGGTCGAGCGGAATCTCGTGCAGCAGCGTGCGCATGTCGCCGCGATGCGCGATCGAGACGCCGACCTTGCCGACCTCGCCGCGCGCCAACTCGTGGTCGGGGTCGTAGCCGGTCTGCGTCGGCAGGTCGAACGCGACCGACAGCCCGGTCTGGCCTTTGGCCAGGTTTCGGCGATACAGCTCGTTTGAGCGCTTGGCGTCCGAATGGCCCGCGTAGGTCCGCATCATCCACGGTCGATCGCGCTCGGACAGGCGCGGCGATGGCTTTTCCGGCATGCGGATAGGCTACCCGGATGCCCTCGATAGCGGTTGTGGGCGGCGGCTTCGGTGGCGTCGGGGCGGTGACGATGCTTGCCCGCGCCGGTCACCACGACGTGACGGTGTTCGAGCGCTCGGAGCGCGTCGGCGGCGTCTGGAACGACAACACGTATCCCGGCGCGGCCTGCGACGTGCCCTCGCATCTGTACGAGTTCTCGTTCGCGCCCAACCCGCGATGGTCGCGGCGATACGCGCCACAGCCGGAGATCCGGGCCTACCTCGAGGACGTGGCCCGAGCGCACGGCGTCCTCGGCAGGATCCGAACCGGCACAGAGGTCAACAGCGCCCGCTGGGATCCAGCAGCACGTAGATGGCTGCTCACCACCTCGAGGGGCAGCCACGAGGCGGACGTCCTGCTGACCGCCTGCGGCCAGCTCTCGGTCCCGAGCGCACCGGATATCGCTGGGCTAGGCAGCTTCGAGGGCCCTGCGTTCCACACCGCGCGTTGGCGTCACGACGTGCCGCTCGACGGCAGGCGCGTCGCGGTGATCGGCACCGGCTGCAGCGCGATCCAGGTCGGGCCGGCGATCCAGCCGTTCGTCTCCAAACTCGATATCTACCAGCGATCGCCCGGGTGGACGTTCCCACGGATGGACTTCGCCTACAGGGAACGCACCAAGCGGCTGCTCGCGCGCTACCCGTCGCTCCAGCGGCTCGACCGCCAGGCGAACTTCGCTTTCCACGAGCTCGGCGCGGCGGCGATGACGGGCCGCAGCTGGCTGCTGCCGGCGTTTCGGGCGATCGGCCGTCAGCAGATCAAGAAGGCGATCAAGGATCCCGAGCTGCGGCGCAAGGTCACTCCTCGCGACGAGATCGGGTGCAAGCGGGTGATGCTCACAGACGACTGGTACCCGGCACTGACCAGGCCGAATGTCGAGCTGGTCACCGAGCGCATCGCTGAGGTGACGCCGGCGGGCGTGCGGACCGCGGACGGCGCGGAACGACCCGCAGAGGTCGTGATCCTCGCCACCGGGTTCCAGACTCACGGCTTCGTCGCCCCGATGGAGGTGATCGGCAACCGCGGGCAGACGCTTGCGGCGACCTGGGGCGAATGCCCGCGCGCATATCTCGGTCTGACCGTGCCCGGCTTTCCGAACCTGTTCCTGATCTACGGTCCCAACACGAACGGCGGCACGGGCTCTGTGATCTACACGATCGAGGCCGGCGTCCAGCACGTGATCGCGGCGCTCGACCACATGGAGCGGATGCGCGCCGAGACGATCGAGGTCCGGCCGGAGCGTTACGAGTCCTACAACGCCGAGCTGCAGGCGGCGCTCAGCCGGACGGTATGGCATACGGGGTGCACGAACTGGTACGTCGACGAGCGCGGAAACGATCCCAACCAGTGGCCGTGGCTGTGGAGCAGGTACCGGGCCCGGACGGACCACGTGGAGCCCGCGGCTTACGCCCTTGGATGACGCCGGCGGGCGACTCGTTGCATGCCGCTTTAACCAGTTGGGTAACGTGCAGGCATGCCCGACCAAAGCTCCGCCGCCAATGAGCACGCGCTCCTGCAAGAGATCACTGCGCCGCTAGCGACGCTCCCCGACGATCCGGTTCCCCTTGCTTCGGAGGCGGACTTCCCGCTTGTCTTCCGCGGCTATGACCGTGTCGCGGTCGACGCGTACGTGAGGAAGACCAGCGAGCTGGTCGCCGAGCTTCAGGCGACCCGGTCGCCCGATGCGGCGGTTCGCCGTGCGCTCGAGCGGGTCGGCGAGCAGATCTCAGGCATCCTCCAGCGGGCGCACGAGACCGCCGCGCAGATCACCACCCAGTCGCGGATCGAGTCCGAGGACCGGCTCGAATCGGCGCGACAGGAGGCAAACCAGATCACCGCCGAGGCGCACGGTCGCCTCAAGGATCTAGATACCGAGACTGACCGCATCTGGGCCGAGCGCCACCGGATCGTGGAGGACGCCCGCGACCTCGCGCGCCAGCTGCTTGCCCTCGCCGAGGACGCCGCGCAGCGCTTCCCCCCGGCGTCGGGCGACACGAGCGAGAACGGCATCCAGATCAAGCCGGTGTTCGATGCGGAGGCCGTGGCCGTCGCAGAGCCCGAGGCCGAAACCGAGGGCGAGGGCGACGGCGTGCCGGCCGCCGCCAACGGTGAGGGCGAAGTGGCGGCCGAGGAGCTCCCCGACACGCAGGCGGGATCCGATAGCGACGCCACCGCCGTGATGCCGCCGCAGCATCCGGTGGACAACGGCACCAGCGGCGACTAGGGATGCGGGTTATCGACCTGCTGCACCTCGGACGCGAGCGCGTGATCGGGTGCTGGCAGATCGACGACGTGCTCGTCGATCCAGGGCCGATGTCGTGTCTGGATCGACTGCTCGAGGCGCTCGGCGACCGGCGGCCGAGCGCACTGCTGCTGACCCATATCCACCTCGATCATGCCGGAGCGACCGGCGCGCTCGTGCAACGCTGGCCGGAGCTCGAGGTCTACGTTCATGAGCGCGGCGCGCCGCACCTGATCGATCCCGCCAAGCTGCTCGACAGCGCGGGGCGGCTGTACGGCGAGAACATGGATCGTCTGTGGGGCACGCCGGCGCTCGTGCCCGTGCCCGAGTCGAGCCTCCGCATCCTGCGCGGCGGCGAGACCGTGCTCGATGGGCGCTTCGAGGTCGCCTACACGCCCGGGCATGCGTCCCATCACGTCAGCTACCTGTGCGACGGCACCGCGTTCGTCGGCGACACGGGCGGCGTGCGGATCACTCCACGGACGCTGACGGTGCCGCCAACGCCGCCTCCCGACATCGACGTGCCGGCGTGGCACGAGTCGATCCGCGTGATCCGCGGCTGGCAGCCGAAGCGGCTCGCGATGACTCATTTCGGCGGGAGCGAGCAGGTCGAGGAGCAGCTCGACGAGCTCGATGCGAGGCTCGACGATTGGGCGGCACGGGTCGGCAGCCAGGATCGGGACGCGTTCATCGCGGGGATCGAGGAGGACGTTCTCGAGGACGCCGGGCCGGAGCTACTTCCCGCCTACAGGCAGGCCGCACCGCCGGACCAGATGTACCAGGGGCTCGAGCGGTACTTGCGAAAAGCGGCGGTATCCTGATCTCAGATGTCGCAGACGATTGAGCTGCCGCGTATCGGCGGGCCGGGCAGCGGACTTGGCGGGCTCTGGCGGGTGGTGGTCCTCAACGATGACTTCAACACGTTCGACCACGTCGCGGAGACCCTCTCGCGGATAGTTCCCGGGATCACCCTCGCCGAGGGCTACCGGTTCGCCGATCGGATCCACAACACTGGCTGCGCGATCGTCTGGAGCGGTCCGCGCGAGGACGCGGAGATCTACTGGGATCAGCTCGACGGAGCGGGACTGACGATGGCCCCGCTCGAGTCCGGATAGCTAGGACCGCGCGGCGACACCGCGCGGCGGCAGCGCCAGCGAGCGCTGGCGCTCGCGACTGACGCGCTTGACGTTCCACACGATGTGGAGGCGCTCGAGCAGCGCGATCACCAGTCCGGTTGGATCCGCCAGCCGCTCCCAGAAGCGCAGCCCGTGAAACGCCGATGTCGGGAACGCGTGATGGTTGTGGTGCCAGGACTCACCCATCGAGAGCGGCGCCAGCCAGAACACGTTGCGCGACTGGTCCTCGATGTCGAACCGCCGCCTGCCGAAGAAGTGGCACACCGAGTTGATCGACCAGGTCACGTGGTGCAGCAGGAAGACGCGCACAAAGCCGCCCCATAGCAGCGCCGTGAGCGCCGTGCCGATGCCGCCGCCGACGATCCAGCCGAGCGCGAACGGGATCGCAAAGCCAAGCGCCACCCATACCCAGAAGAGCTTGTCCATCGCGCGCATCAGCCGGTCCTTGACCAGGTCGGGTGCGAACCGCTCGCGCTCGGCGGTTCCGACCGACTCGAACAGCCAGCCCATGTGCGCGTGCCAGAGGCCCTTGACCCCGCCCCAGAAACCGGGGCCGCTGAGGTGCGGGGAGTGCGGGTCGCCCTCGTGGTCGGTGAATGCGTGGTGCTTGCGGTGGTCCGCCACCCAGGTGATCACCGAACCCTGAACGGCCATCGAGCCGAGTGCCGCGGCGATACCCCGGAAGACTCGCGATGAGTCGAACGCGCGGTGCGTGAACATCCGGTGGTAGCCGAGCGTGACCCCGAGCGCAGTCACCACATAGAAGAACACCAGCAGTCCGAGCTCAAGCGGGCCGACCATCCGGTCCCACAGAAGCGCGACCGCCGCGACCAGGCCGATCAGCGGAAGCGGGACACCGATCAGGTTCGCGATCTTGTGCGCGCGAGACATCAGCCCACCCAACGATACGTCGTCCTAACGCAAGTTTCTCCTATCGTTGCGACTAGCCATGGCCAAGAACCTGTACATCTCGCACAACTAATGGCCGATCAGCCCTGGCACGACCTGTCGCCCGAAATCGCCCACGTTCTCCGGCCGTTGCTTCCAAACATCGCGGAGGACATCATCGAAGCGGTCAGAACCGTGCCGGCGTATGCGCGACCACTGGAAGGCGAGTTCGGTGAGGGCATCCGGGCGGGCGTCGAGGGTGCCATGAGCCACTTCGTCGCGGAAATCGAGGCGGGGGGTCCCGTGGCTCGTGACGACGTCTACGTCGCGCTCGGCCGCGGCGAGATGCGCGCGGGCCGCAGCCTCGAGTCGCTGCTCAGCGCCTACCGCGTGGGCGCGCGCGTGGCCTGGCGGTCATTCGCCGCGGCCGGCGTGCGGGCGGGGCTCGAGCCCGACACGCTCTACCTGCTCGCCGAGTCGATCTTCGCCTACATCGACATGCTCTCGGCCGAGTCGGCCGAGGGTCACGCGCTCGAGCAGTCGGCGGCCGCCAGCGAGGCCGACCTGCGCCGCCGCCGCCTGGTGCGGATGCTTGTCCGCGAGCCGCCGCTTGACATGGCGACGATCGAGGCCGCGGCGAGCGAGGCCGGCTGGCAGCTCCCACGAAGCCTTGCGGTCGTCGCGATCGCCGGCGGGCGCCGCGGACAGGCAACGCCGCGGCTGCCGTCCGACACGATCGCCGACGTGATCGGAGAGTTGACGGTGGCCGTCGTGCCGGACCCGGATGGGCCGGGGCGCCGCACCGCGCTCGAGCGAGCGCTCGGGGATACCGGCGCGAGCGCCGGGCTCGGCACGACGGTTGAGCCACATGAGGCCGCGCTCAGCTTTGGCCGGGCACGCGCCGCGCTCGCGCTGGCGCACGACGGCCAAGGACTGTCGGTGGCTCGTGACCGCGCCGGCGAGCTGCTCCTGCGCAGCGATCAGCGGCTCGCGTCCGAGTTCGCGCACGACCGGCTGGCGCCACTAGCGCAATTGCCGGCCGGATCGCGTGCGCGCCTCACTGAGACGCTCGAGGCGTGGCTGGCGGAGCAGGGACGGCTGGGCCCGGTCGCAAAGCGGCTGGGCATTCATCCGCAGACGGCGCGCTACCGCCTGGCGCGATTGCGCGAGCTGTTCGGCAACGCGCTCGACGAACCCGAGCAGCGCTTCTGGCTCGAGCTCGCGCTGCGCGTCGCCAACTAGTGGAGAAAACGTCCGACGTACAGCGCCGTGCCGGCGGATCCGGCCACCACCAGGCGGCGCAGTGGCGCGGCGGCGAGGGCATTGATGAGGACCTGCCTGGGGGTCGCAATGTTGAACACGCCCCTGGGCGCGAAACGCGTGTCCGGCCGACCATTCGGCAGGAGCTGAGCGACCTTGGTCGCCACCCCGACGGTCAGCTCGCCGGCCGGCGTGCCCATCGCGCCGCACGTCGTGAACGCGTTGCCGCCGAGCCCCGGCGTTAGCACCCTTCCGGTCCCGGAGCTGCCGTAGGAGCGGTCGAGCGCGCCACGGGCCGTGAGCCGGGCGGTGAAGAGCGCGGGGTGCACGTTGCCGCCGCCTCCGGTCACGGTGATCCGACCGAGTCGATCGACCAGCATCCCGCACGGATACCACGAGCGCGCGCGACTTCCGCTGAAGAACGTGATCTGCACGTGCCCGCCCCTACCGAATCCCCGGAAATAACGGCCGGTACGGGTCAGGCGGAAGACGCCCGCGCTGCCGTGGCCGCCTTTCTGCCCGTGGTTGTTACCGCCGATGTAGTCGATGTGGCCGGAGGCAATTACGCCGCCGTCCGGTGTCGGCACCAAGCCACTGACACCAGCGGCGGCCGCGATCGCGCGGTTCCAGAAAAGGACCTGCACGATCCCGCCGCGACCAAAGCTGCGATCCAGCACGCCGCCCGCGGTGAAACGCGCCACCACGAACGGCTTTCCCTGCGGATTTCCGTTGAAGCCGCCCAGCAGGATCCGGCCATCGCCACGGACCGCGAGCGCGTTGGCGGTCCCATTGACCGGCACCGTCGTGTAGCCGCGCCCGCCTGTCCCGAACGTCCGATCCAGGCGTCCGGTTGCGGTCAGGCGCATCAGCAGGAACGCTCCCTGGCCGTATCCACCTGCGACGATCAGCTTGCCGGTTCTCGGATCTTGGGCGACCGCGTTGGCCAGGAACGGGGCATCCTTGACCGGAAACGCAGACTCGAAGATGCCTCCCGACCCGAAGCTCTTGTCGAGGCGTCCGCTCGGCAGGTAGCGCGCAACGACGACCTGGCCGTTCCCCGACGGAGGGCTGGCCTGGCCTGCCACCACGATGCGTCCGCCCGCCACCGTGATCGCGCCGTACACGAGCGAGTCCGAGCCGGCGATCTTCGTCGTCACGAACCCGCGGCCGCCGCCGAACGTCCGGTCCGGACGCAGCGCCCCGGATCCCCCCACGGCCAGCGCCGACGCAGCGAGAATCAGCGCCGTCAGCCCTGTGAGCGCGAGCCAGCGATACGTCCGGGTAGCTCTCCGCATCGCTCGGGCCCCGTCAGGCGTTCAGAAGCTCGACGAGGCGGGTTCGGGCTCGGGCGCCGGCTCGGGGGAAGGCTCCGTCGGGACCTCGGGTCCGAGCGCTCCCTGCACGAGCTCCTCGTGCCACACGTAGGCGATCGGGATCTGGTAGTGGCTCGAGTTGCGGGCGCGGAACTCGATCATCTCCGGTCCGTCCCAGTAGCGGTACCAGTCTTCCTTGGAGTCGAACCACGCCATCTGCGTGATCTTGTAGCGGTCATCCAGCGAACGGTGCACGGCGTACTGAGTGGCTCCGTAGCGCAGCACCAGTGGCGCGGCGCGCATCACCTCGGCCGCGAACGCTTCCTGGCGAAGCACAGTCGCGTACCACTGGATCCAGACCACGCCCGGCCCGTGAAGCGGCTGCTGCTCACCCGAGGGGCTGGTTCCGCCGAACGACATCAGGCACCCACCTCGGCGCGGATCGCGCCGGGCCCGTCGGCGGTCTTGCCCTGACCCTCCTCGGTCGCGCCGACGAGAATCGCGATCTTGCCGAGGTGCTTGTTGTCGCGCAGCAGCTGGTGCGCTTCGGCGACCTTCTCAAAGCCCATCGTCTGCCAGAGCACCGGGCGTACCTTCGACTCCTCGATCAGCTCGTTGGCCTTCGTCGCCTCCCAGGCGTTGGCGAAGTGCGAGCCGAGGATCTCCTTCTGGCGCATCCACAGGTAGCGGACGTCGAAGTCGAGCTGGTAGCCGGACGTGGCGCCGCAGATGACGACCTTGCCAAACGGCTTGACCGCCAGCACCGACGTCGGGAACGTGGCCTTGCCGACGTGCTCGAAGACGATGTCGGGGGGCCCGCCGAGCTGCGCCTCGACCGCCTTGCAGAAGCGGCGCGACTCCTTGAAGCGGGCCTTCTCCTCATCGGCTGACTCGCCACCGCGGCGCATCATCCCGGCAAATTCACCCCGGTTGATGTGGCCGATCGCTCCGAGCTGCTCGATCAGAGAGCCCTTCTCGTCGCTGGAGACGACTCCGACCGCGTCGGCGCCGGTCAGCTTGCACAGCTGCGTGGCGAATACGCCGAGACCGCCCGCCGCGCCCCAGATCAGCACGCGATGGCCCGCCTGCAGGTTGCAGCGGTCGATCAGCATCCGGTAGGCGGTGAAGTACGTCAGGCCGTAGGCGGCGGCCTCCTCCCAGGCGAGATGCTTCGGCTTGTGCAGCAGCTGCTGCGCCTGGACCTTGCAGAACTGGGCGAACGACCCCCAGGTCGTCTCATAGCCCCAGATCTTCTGGCTGGGCGCGGCAAGCGGATCGAGACCATGCACCTCGGGATCCTCGTAGGAGGCCTGGTTGCAGTGGATCACGACCTCGTCGCCGGGCTTCCAGCGGGTGACGCCCTCGCCGACCTTCCAGACGACTCCGGACGCGTCCGAGCCGCCGATGTGGTGGCCCCACTGCGGATGGTCTCCGTAGCGCCAGACACCGACCGGCTCGCCCAGTGCCGCCCAGACGTTGTTGAAGTTCACGCCGGCGGCCATCACCCGCACGATCACCTCGAAGGCGCCCGGCTCCGGGACCTCGATCTCTTCGAGCTGGAAGGCGTCGGTTGGCTCGCCCTCGCGCTCCTCGCGGATTACCCAGGCGGCCATCGTCGGCGGCAGCTCGCCGGGCTCGGTCGCGACGTTTGCCACTTGGGTCAGATCAACGGCCACTTAGGTGCACCTTCCTGCGTCGGAATCTAGGTCGCCGGGGATGGTATCCGGCCCCGCCCGCCCCCGAGATCAGGCCGCGATCTCGACCGGCACGGCTTGGCTGCTCGGCTCCTCGCCGGCCGCGGCCTGCGGCATCAGCTTGCGCCTTGGCGCGATCAGCAGCCAGGCGACCACTGCGCCAGCGAGCACTGCCCCTGCGCCCACAAGCAGTCCGGTGCCGAGCGCGGAGACGAAGTCCGCATTCGAGTGGATCTTGGCTCCGGCGATCGCGGCCACCAGCGCACCCATCGCCGCGACCCCGAACGTGCTGCCGACCATCCGGCTCATCGAGAGCACGCCCGACGCGGCGCCTGCCTTGGTGCGGTCGACGGCGTTCATCGCGGCGGTGCTCATCGGCGACATCACGAGCCCCATCCCCATGCCCATCAGGATGAAGCCGGGGAGCAGCAGCCCGTAGCCGGTGTGGATCGTCAGCTGCGACTGGATCAGCAGCGCACCTGCGACGAGCATCAGGCCGAGCGTCATCAGCGGCCGCGGGCCGACCCGATCGGTCAGCCGCCCGGCGAGCGGACCCATGATGATGATCACGACCGTCGAGGGCAGGAAGCGCACGCCGGTCTGGAGCGGCGAGTAGTGCAGGACGTTCTGCATGTAGAGCGTCAGGAAGAAGAACTGGGCGAACATCGCGAAGCTGACGAGGAAACCGACGATGTTCGCGCCGGCCGACGTCCGCGAGCGGAAGAAGGCGAAGTCGATCATCGGCGCACGGACCCGCCGCTCGATCACGACGAACGCGGTCAGTGAGATCGCCGAGAGCGCGAACAGCCCGATGATCGCTGGCGAGCCCCAGTGCCAGCTGTTGCCCTCGACGAGCGCCAGCACGAGTGCCGTCAGGCCGATCGTGAGCGCAGCGATCCCCAGATAGTCGACCGTGCGGTCGACCGTCTCATCGCGCGAATCGCGGGTCGCGAACAGCGTCACCGCGATCGCGATCACCGCGATCGGCGGGTTGATGAAGAAGATCGCGCGCCAGCTGACGTACTCGGTGAGGAAGCCGCCGACGACCGGACCGATCGCCAGCGCAAGCGCGCTGACGCCTGCCCACGTGCCGATTGCGGTGCCTCGCTGCTCGGCGGGGAACGCCTGCGTGATGATCGACAGCGTCGCAGGCATCATGAACGCCGCGCCGACGCCCTGAACTGCCCGGAACGCGACCAGGACCGTGTCGTTGGGAGCGAACCCGATCGCCAGGCTCGAGGCGCCGAACACCACCACGCCGAACAGGAACATCTTGCGGCGTCCGAAGATGTCGCCGAGGCGGCCGCCGGTCACCAGCAGGACGGCGAACGTCAGCGTGTAGGCGTTCACGGTCCATTCCAGCGAGGACAGCGAGGCGTGCACGTCGCGCTGGATCGAGGGCAGCGCGACGTTCACGACCGTGTTGTCGAGCATGATCATGAACAGCGCAAAACACATCGCCGCGAGCGTCCACCAGCGGCTGTTCTGCTCGGTCACGAGGCGGTGGCGGTGGGCGAGGATGCGCGATGTCATATGTTCAGTCCTTCCGGTCGGCAGGCGGCGACATCGGGGCGCTCGAGCAGCTTTGCGAGCGCGCCGGCGAGCGCGCCGCGCTCGTCATCGGTCAACGTTTGGGTGAACTCCTCCAGACCGCTGAGGCGGGCGGCATTCAGCTTGCGGATCACCGAGCGGCCGGCCTCCGTGAGGCTGACGCGCTTCATCCGGCGGTCCTCGGCGTCCTCGTGGCGCTCGACGAACCCGCGGCGAACAAGATCGTCCACCGTCCGGCTCGCCGCCGGCAGCGAGACGAGCACCATCTCGGCGGCCCGCTTCAGGCTGAGCGGCTCCGTGGTGTCCTCGAGGTGGTGCAGCAGCTTGATCTGCGTGAGCGTCAGATCGAGCGCGCCAACGGCCTCGAACAGGTCGGAGTTGCAGTTCTTGTGCAGGAAGACGACGACCGCGTACAGATCCTCGGCGAGCGCGGTCTCACTCCCAGTGTTCCCAGTGATTACTTGCACGCATGCAAGTATTGCACGCAAGTTGTGATTGTTCAAGGGTAATTATGGGCCGCGCTGCGCGCGGCATCCGTGGGGCCACGAGGGCCCGTCCAGACCGGTTGGGGTGTCTGGTTGGCGCTTCCAGTGGCGGTCCGTTGTGGCGAGGCCGCTCGCTTTGGTGGTGTCGCCCCCGTCCATGCCCATTCCGCCGGCCATCCATGGCCGGCGGGATTCGGGTCCCGCCCACGCGGGACCCCATACAGACACCAGCCTCCCGCTGAAGCACGAGGGGAGAGAACCCCGATTTCGTTACAGCTCGACCGCCGCGGATGGGCAACGTGTAACGAAATCGGTGCTATGGCCCGCATTTCGTTACACGTTGCCGCGGCGAGCGGTCGCTGTGTAACGAAATCGGGGCTGCAGGCGCCTCGAGGGTGGGCGGGGGTGGGCGGGATCCAATCCCAAGCCAACTGCGGGGCAAACCAAACCCCAAGGCCCCCGGCCGAAGGCCGGAAGCTGAGGCGCCAGCCGACAGCAGCACCCGGGCTGACGAGAGCCGCCGGTCCATCGAAGCGGTCTGGACGCGGCCGCCTGGCCTCGTGGCTGGGCCCGCTCGGCATCCAGCCTCGCTTGTTGGGGTCCCGCCCACCCCGCCACGAGTCATCCGGCTGGACGCCGCCGAAGGCGGCCCCAAACCAGCTACGGCTGCAGCAGCTGGTTGCTCGAGCTCGGCCGGGCGTTGCCGATGTGCAGCGTCGCCGGCTGGATCGTCGGCGGCCCGGTGAGCGAGGCGTCGGTCGCCCCGTTCGCCGCGGTCGTGAGCGTGTAGTTACCCGGCGTGTTCAGGTCCACGGTCACCTGCGAGGTGGCCTGCGGGTTGATCGGGCCGGTGTCCGCGACCGGCTGGGCGGCGGATGCGCGGGCGGGGAGGACGTTCAGCGTGACCGCGTGGCTGGCCTGGTTGGTGACGATGAAGATCACCGGCCCGGCGCCCACGGAGGCGGGGGAGATGGACACGCGAGAGTTGTTGACGTATACCGTCAGGTTGACCGGCGTCGCGGGCCGCGGCTTGTTTGCAAATGTCGAGCCGCCACCGCACCCGGTAGCCACGAAGGCACCCGCCACGAGCATCCCGGTGATCGTCTTGCGCATGCCGCCCAGGTCTCCTCTCTCTCCGCGAGGAACAGTAACCCACAAGCTCCAATCGCGCGAGATTGCGAGTTTTATTCAAACTCAGGCAGTGCTGTCCTGGGTCAGCAGCTTGCGGCGACGTTCGACGCGCCGCAGCTCGCTCTGAAGTTCATCCCAGGCCTCGTGCTCGACGAGCTCGTAGTCCGCTGCGGGGAGCCCCCGCAGCCGCTCGCGATAAACGCTCCAGGCAAGGCGCGTGTCCTCGTCGAGCTGCTTCGTATCTGAGGCGATGGCTGTCACAGTGCGGACGATCCTACCCCGCGTACCGGTCGCCAATCGAAGGCTGTGTGCAACGGCCGGTTCGTGCCGTCCGGCCCAGGGCGTATCACGCGTGGCTTGACCCTGCTCGAGCAGCCGATCGCGACCGCGGAGTTCCTCGCGGTGGACACCGAGACAAACGGCCTGGCCGGCGACGCCTGCGAGATGACCGAGGTGGGAGCGGTGCTGGTCGGCGGCGGCGAGCTGCACGACCGCTGGTCGTCGCTCGTGCGCACGAGCGCCCCGCTGCGGCGCGGGATCCAGCGCTTCACCGGCATCACCCAGGCGATGGTCGACGGCGCGCCGTCGCTCGAGTCCGTGCTGCCCGAGCTGGCCGAGCGGTTGCGCGGCCGGGTGCTCGTCGCACACAACGCCCCGT
Source organism: uncultured Solirubrobacterales bacterium (assembly GCA_963796525.1). Classification (GTDB taxonomy): domain Bacteria; phylum Actinomycetota; class Thermoleophilia; order Solirubrobacterales; family Solirubrobacteraceae; genus Palsa-465. Next base: position 75,199 of record CAWCMD010000016.1, on the reverse strand, counting down.
TCGACCGCCGCGTGCTCCGCCAGGCGTTCGATCGGATCGGGCTCGAGTGGCCGGCGCCGCCGGTCCTGTGCACCGCGGCCCTGGCGCGCTCGCTGCTGCCGCTGCAGCGCCGGCGGGGGCTCGGCGCGCTCGCGGACGCGCTGGGAATCGAGGTCGAGTTGGCGCACCGGGCGCTGGCGGACGCGGAAACCTGCGGCCGTGTCCTCTGCGCGCTGTTCCCGCGGCTGTGCGCGAACGCGGTGACGGTCGACGAGGCGCTCGCGATGCTCCGCCCCCGACGGCCGCATCGTGCCCGGCCCCGCCGCGTTGTGGACCTCGGGGTGAGGCGGCCCGAGCTGGACTTCGACGAGCTACCTCGAGATCCCGGCGTGTACCTGTTCCGCGACCACTCTGGGCGAACCCTGTACGTCGGCAAGTCGATCTCGATCCGCAGCCGCGCCCGGGCGCACTTCGCGCCGTCGACGGTCCCGGCGCAGTGGACGGCGCACGCTTCGGTCGTCGACTACCGCGCGACGCGATCCGAGCTCGGCGCCCTGGTCCTCGAGAATCGGCTGATCAAGCAGCTGCGGCCGCCGGGGAACGTGCGGCTTGCGCGGCCCGATGACCGCCTCGTGTATATCCGCTGCCGGCTCGACATTCCGTACCCGATCCTCGAGGTCTCTCCCGAGCCGGCGGCCGGGCATGCGGTCACGGTCGGGCCCCTGCGGGGCCGGCGGCTGGCCGTGGAGCTCGTCGAGCAGCTCGATTCGCTGTTCGGGCTGCGCCACTGCGGGCGCCGGCTGGTGCGCCGCGATCACCCCTCAGCGTACGGGCAGATGGGCCGGTGCCTGTCTCCGTGCCTCGGCGACCTCGACCCGAATCTCTACCGCCGCCGCCTCGACCAGGCGCTGCGGCTATTCGTCGACGGCGATGGTCGCGAGCTGCTGCTGGGGCATGTCGAGACCCAGATGCAGGAGGCAGCCGGCCGGCGTCTGTACGAGCGTGCCGCCTGGTTGCGCCGGCGCGGCGGACGGCTGCGGGCGCTGCTCGAGCGGCTCGGCGGGGTCCTCGAGGCGACGCATTCCCGGCCGCGCCTGCTGCGCTGCTCGCACCCGACCGATTCCTCGAGCGCCGATGCGTTCTGGCTGGTCGGGGGGCGGCTGGTCGACTGGGGCGCTTGGCCGGAGGACACGGATGAGCTTCGGCGGCGCAGTGAGGCTGCGCTCTTGCGTGGCGGACGCGCCGGCGAGCTCGGCGCCCACGTCCCGCCCGACGAGATCGACGAGATCAGGATTGTCGCCGGCTACCTGGCCTCACACGAAGGGGAGTTCGACGACCTCGGCTTCGGCGCCGGCAACGGAGACGGTGTCGCCGGGATTCGCCTCGCGACGCACTAGGGCAAGCGCGACCGGGCCGAGCCTGGGAGAGACGGCGGTGCTGCTTACATGGCCGACCGTTCGCTCGCCGAGCAGGATCTCGTCGCCGGGATCGACGGGAGTCGAGCTCCTGAGCCCGCGCAGGTGCCGGTTGGGCTTGCCGCGATAGAAGAGACGCGCGACCGTCTCCTGACCCACGTAGCAACCCTTCGTGAACGACACCGCGCGTTCGTTGAGGCCCGCCTCCTGCGGGATCACGGTGTCGTCCAGGTCCTTTCCGTAGCGGGGACGGCCGTGCTCGATCCGTAAGCACTCCGCTGCCGCCTCACCGACCGCCGTTGCGCCGGCGTCCCTCAGGGCGCGTGCGACCGCGTCGGTCTCGGCGGCATCGACCAGCACGTCGATGCCGACGTCGGTACGGACCGCGCGGACGCCATGGCCGGCGATCTGGGCTTCGGCGTGTGCGTGTTCGGATGCCGGGAGGTCGGCGATCCCGGCGACCCCGACGGCGTCCGGGCCGATCAGCGAGAGCAGGCCGGTTTCGAGCGTGCGCTTGTGCAGCTCGACGCCGTAGCCGACGTTGAACCGCCTGATCATGTTGAACAGCGCCTGGAGGGAGGATCGCTCGGTGTCGAGGAGGAGCTCGCTGCCCGCATCAAGGATCCGCAGATCGCCGAGCATCTTGCCCTTCGGCGTGAGGAAGGCGGCGTAGCAGCCGGCGCCGGCGCTGAGGCCTTCGACATCGTTGCTCACCTGCCCCTGCAGGAAGCTCTTGGCGTCGCTGCCGGTGAGCGCAAGCTTCCCGCGCTCGGAGCGGTCGAGCAGGCCGCAGGCCTCGGTGATCGCGCGGTAATCGGTGGCGAGCGTGTCGGTCGAGGCCATGCTCGACAGGATAGGCCCGGCTGCTTTCCAGGTTGACGAAATCAAATTTAGGGATACCATAAACCTTGTGATGGCGCACCAGGCTCCCAACTCAGTGACTTCGGCAATCGAGGATTACGCCAAGGCGATCTACGCGCTCGAGCTGCGGGGCGACGAGGCCGTCACGACGAACGCGCTCGCGGAGCGGATGGGCGTGACGCCGGCCTCCGCGTCGGGGATGGTCAAGCGGCTCGGCGAGTTGGGGCTCGTCGATCACCAGCCGTACCGTGGCGTGTCGCTGACCGAGGATGGCCGGCGCGTCGCGCTCGAGGTGATGCGCCACCACCGGCTGCTCGAGCTGTACCTCGTGAAGAGCCTGGGCGTGCCGTGGGACCGGGTGCACGAGGAGGCCGAGGTACTCGAGCACGTGCTCTCCGACGAGCTCGAGGAGCTGATCGCCGCGAAGCTCGGCGACCCGACCGTCGATCCGCACGGCGACCCGATTCCGACGCGCGATCTGACGATCGTCGAGGCCGTCACGGAGAGCCTGCAGACGCTCGAGGCGGGCGACCGCGGGATCTTCACGCGAGTCTCCGACTCCGATCCGGAGATGCTCCGCTTCCTCGGGGAGCGAGGGATCGCGCCCGGCGACCGTTTGGAGGTCGTGGAGAAGCACCCGTTCGGCGGGCCGCTGTTCGTGCGCTTCGGGGATCAGGTGCACGTGCTCGGCGGTGATCTCGCGCGGGCGATGCGGGTGGAGGTTGACGCGTGAGCGCGCTCTCGGAGCCCGTCGCGGTCCCCGAAGCTGTAGTCGTCCCGAGCCCGCTCGAGCGGCTGCTGGCGAAAGGGCGGCTCCGGGCCACGCTCGCGATGCTCGGGCCGGCGTTCGTGGCCTCGATCGCGTACGTCGATCCGGGGAACTTCGCCACCAATGTCCAGGGCGGCGCCAAGTTCGGCTACATGCTCCTTTGGGTTGTGCTGGTCGCCAACCTGATGGCGATGCTGATCCAGTACCTGTCGGCCAAACTCGGGATCGCCAGCGACCGCAGCCTCCCGGAGGCCGTCCGCGATCGCTTCCCTCGCCCGGTCACCTGGGCGATGTGGGTGCAGGCGGAGATCATGGCGATGTCGACCGACATCGCCGAGTTCCTCGGTGCCGCGCTCGGTCTCAACCTGCTGTTCGGCGTGCCGTTGCTTCCCGCCGGGCTGATCACTGGGGTGATCGCGTTCGGGGTGCTCGAGCTCCAGCGCAAGGGCTTCCGGCGCTTCGAACTCGCGATCAGCGCGCTGCTCGGGATCATCTTCGGGGGCTTCCTGTACGAGGCGCTCAAGATCGGACCGTCCGTACACGACTCGCTGCGGGGCCTGGTGCCGGGACTGAGCGGCACCAGTGCGCTTTACCTGGCGGTGGGGATCATCGGTGCGACAGTCATGCCGCACGTGATCTATCTGCATTCCGCGCTGACCAAGGGCCGGATACCGGTCCGCAACGATTACGAGCGCGGCCGGGTCCTGCGGTTCGAGCGGACCGACGTGATCATCGCGCTCGGGTTAGCCGGGATCGTCAACATGGCGATGCTCGCTGTCGCGGCCAAGCTCTTCCACACTCCTGCACTGTCCGGTCTGAGCACGATCCCGCAGGCCCACATGCAGTTCGGGCGGCTGGTCGGTGGTGGCGCGGCGCTCGCGTTTGCGGTGGCGCTGCTGGCCTCCGGCGCCTCCTCCTCGAGCGTCGGGACATACGCCGGGCAGGTCGTGATGGCCGGGTTCATCAACTTCCGAATCCCGCTGATGGCGCGGAGGGCGCTGACGATGCTGCCGGCGATCATCGTGCTGGCGGCCGGGATGAACCCCACGAGCGCGCTGGTGTTGAGCCAGGTCGTTCTGTCGTTCGGGATACCAGTGGCGCTTGTGCCCCTGGTGATGCTCACCTGCCGGCGCGACGTGATGGGCGTGCACGTGAACCGCAGGCTGACGACCGTCGTGGCGTGGTCGTGTGCAATCCTGATCACGGTGCTCAACCTCTTCCTGATCTACCAGCAGTTCTTCATGAGCTAGGCATGGGACTCGCGGACACCTTCAACGCGATCGTCGAGTCGCTGCCCGACGACTGGACCGACCTCGAGCTCGATCTGAGGATCTTCGACGAGCGCCGCTACATCGATGCCGCATCTCTGCTCGTCATGTGCGGCGCGCAGCCGTACTCCAAGAGCGACTGGCACTGGCGCATCCTCGTCGCCCATCGCTTCGGCCACGCCGCCTCCGCACAGGCTGTGCACGGATCGCTGAAGCTGCTCGACGAGGCCGGGATCGAAGGGGAGTTGGCGGTTCGCGAGACGAGGACCGGGCGCGTCGAGGTCGTCTCGGAGCTGATGTGGGGCCGGCCGCAGTCGGTGCGCGACGAGTTCAAGCGGATCCGGGCCCAGTAGCCTGGCGGCCGTGGCCCGCGTCGTAGCGCTCGTCCCCGACCTCCTGTTCGGGTCAAACGTGATCGGCGCGCTGCGGGCCGCCGGCCACGAGGCGGTGCTGGTTTCGGAGCTCGACGACATCGATCCCTCGCAAGTCGACGTGGTGGTCGTCGATCTCACCGCGGACCCGGACGAGCGGATCGAGGCGGTGTCGGCTTCGCCACTGGCGGCCGTCCCGAAGCTCGCGTTCTATTCGCACGTCGAGGCGGGCGTTCGCGCTGCCGCCGAGCAGGCGGGCTTCGAGCTGGTGGTCCCGCGCTCGAGGATGGCGCGCGAGGGCGCGGCGCTCGTGGGCCGCCTAGCGCCCGAGGACTGACGGGTCAAAGGTCGCTCGCACGTCGGGCGTGCGCGCCACGATCCCGAACCGGCTCTCCCAGCGGGCCCAGGCGTCCAGGCGTGCCATGTCCAGGACGCCGACCTGCCCTCCGCTGCCGCGGAACGCCGGCAGCAGCGCCGCGAGTTGCGCGGACACCAGCACCGGATCGAGCCCCGGGACGCGCGTCTCGAGCGCGGCGGCTGCGGCTCGCGGATCGGCCAGCACGGTCTTGTATCCCCGGGCGAGCGAATGCACCGTTGCTCGCGTGAGGCCCGGATCGCGGTCGATCGTTGAGCGCGTCGCGCACAGCACCAGCTCCGGGTAGGCAGGGGCGCCGTAGTCGTCGACCCGGAAGGAGTGAAAGCCGGGGCGCCGCCGCGCGAGCGTGACGCCCTCGTCGTTCCAGAACGCCGTTGCGCCGGCGACACGGCCGGATAAAAGAGCGGTGACGGCGTTGAAGCCGATCGTGACCGTCCGAACCTGGTGCGGATTGCCGCCCGCTCCGGAAACGATCGAGTCGAGCACCGCCGTGTCGCTGGGGACGCCCGTGATGCCGACCGGCTTGTTCTCCAGCGCGCGCGGCGTCGCGACGGACGGCGCCGCGATCACCGCGGCAAGCGGTCGCTGCACGATCGCCATGATCCCGACGATGTCGGCGCCTCGTTCGCGCGCGATCGCGAGGTCGTGGATGTCGAGGATCGCGAAGTTGACGCGTCCAGTCTTGAGCAGCTTGATCGAGTCGGTCGTGGCCGAGGGCACGACCACGTGCAGGTGCACGCCGGCCGCGCGATCGTAGCCTCGGGCGATCGCCGTGTAGATGCCCGTGTGCACCGCGTTCGGCGTGAAGTCGAGCACGAGCGATGCGTTTCGGGTTGCGGCGTCCGTGCCGGAAGCGCTGCTCGGGCCGGAGGCGGAGCCACACCCGCTGAGCAGCGCGGCCGACGCGATCAGAATTGCAGTGATCCGGCGCACGAGGCGGGCCAGGATACGTGCTCCCTAGAATCAACGGGCGCATGCGACGTCGGGTCACGTTCAGCCGCAATGTCGTTCTGTCGCTGTCGCGGACCTGCCGGTGCTACTGCAAGTACTGCGCGTTCGCGACACACCAGACGCATCTGCAGACGCCGGAAGAGGTTGAGCGTCTGCTCGACGAGGCGGTCACGCGCCGGCGCGCGAAGGAGCTGCTCGTGCTGACCGGAGAGCGTCCCGAGGTCAACGCCGGCGTCGCCGAGCGCCTGCGCGAGTATGGCCATCCCGATTTCACCTCGTACGTCGTGTGGGCGTGCGAGCGGGCGCTTGAACGAGGGCTGCTGCCGCACACGAACCTCGGCGTGCTCGATCGCGAGGACCTGGCGAGGCTCCGCGAGGTGAGCGCTTCGCAGGGGCTGATGCTCGAGTCCGTCAATCCGGACCTGGTCGTCCATCAGGGCTCGCCGACCAAGCACCCCGCGCGGCGACTGGAGACGATCGCCGCCGCCGGCGAGCTCAAGATTCCGTTCACGAGCGGGATCCTGGTTGGGATCGGGGAAAGCGAGGAGGAGCGGATCGCCGCGCTCGAGGCGATTGCAGAGCTGCACGAGCGCTACGGACATATCCAGGAGGTGATCCTCCAGAACTTCGTCCCCCACCAGAGCTACTACGGACGCGAGCCCGCGCAGATCGCGGACGCCGCCACGCGCGAGTACTGGCGGACCGGGGTCGTCGAGGCGCCGGTGCTGGACGCGCCGGCGTGGGCGAACCCGGTCGGGATCGACGAGCTGAAGCGGCTGGTCGGCGAGGCGCGGCGGCTGATGCCCGATGTCGGCATCCAGGTTCCGCCGAACCTGTCGGACTGGTGGGTCGAGCTCGTGCGTGCCGGCGCGACCGACCTCGGCGGACTCAGCGCGAACGGCGACCACATCTCTCCAGAGCACCCGTTCCCCTCGCCCTCGCAGGTCCGCAAGCGGCTGCAGGCGGACGGGCTGGCGCTGACCGAGCGGCTGTGCGTGTACCCGGAGTACATCGATCCGGAGTGGATCTCCCAGCCCGTGCTCGACGTGATCAAGCGCTGCTTCTGGTCGTTCATCCCACGGCGCGGATCGGGCCGGCGGGCCTCGGTGAGCGTCGGCGACACGGTCGCCCCGCGCGCGGTGGCCAAGGCGGCGCGCGGCGAGGCGCTGACCGCGGAGGAACTGACCGCGCTGTTCGCCGAGCAGCGACCGGCCGTGATCGAGGAGATGCGCGCCGCCGCGGACGAGCTGCGCCGCGAGCTCGCGGGGGAGACCGTCACGTTCGTCGTCAACCGCAACATCAACGTCTCGAATATCTGCATCGTCGGCTGCGCGTTCTGCGGCTTCGGGCAGGCGCGGCGCTCGCCGGATGCGTACGTCCACGCCGAGCAGGACTTCGCGCGGCGGGTCTGTGAAGCCGTCGAGTTCGGCGCTACGGAGATCTGCATGCAGTCCGGAATCCACCCCGACTGGGGGCTCGAGGACTACGAGCACTGGCTGCGCTTCGCAAAGGAAACCGCGGGGCGGGCGGGACATGAAATTCACCTGCACGCCTACTCGCCGATGGAGATCGCCCACATGTGCGACGTCAGTGGGCTGGCGCCCCGGGAGGTGTTCGTTCGTCTGCGGGATGCGGGGCTCGGCTCCACGCCCGGAACGGCGGCGGAGGTGCTGCACGACGGGGTCCGCGAGCGCATCTCTCCCAACAAGCTTCCGGTGCAGCGCTGGGTGGAGATCATCGAGGCCTCGCACGCCGAGGGCCTGCGCTCGACCGCGACCGTCATGTTCGGCCACATCGAGGAGCCGTGGGAGCTCGCGGAGCACATGCGCGTGGTCCGCGAACTGCAGGAGCGCACCGGCGGCTTCACCGAGTTCGTGCCGCTGTCGTTCATTCCATTCCACACGCTGCTCGGGCGCACGCATGGCGTGGAGGAGATCTCGGTTGACGAGAACCTCAAGCACACGGCGGTGTTCCGGCTGGCGCTCGGGCGCACCGTTCCCAGCCTCCAGGCCAGCTGGGTCAAGATGGGTCTAGACGCGGCCACCGAGGCGCTGCGCTGGGGGGTCAACGACCTCGGCGGCACGCTGATGGAGGAGTCGATCTCGCGAATGGCCGGCAGCTACCACGGCGTGCAGCTATCGGTCGACGACCTCGTCGCCGCGGCCCACCGGGCGGGCCGTCCGGCCGCCGAGCGCACGACCCTCTATGAGATCCGCCGCCGTTTCCCGGTGGCGGCCGCAGTTGCATGAGCACGGCGCTGTTCGCCGGCGTCGAGCCGCTCGAGGTGTTCGTCGAGTTGCTCGCCGACGTCGACACCGACAACTCCTCGACGGAGTTCTACGACCGGATCTGCGAGGCGATCTGCCGCTTGACGACGATGCGCCGCGCGGCGATCTTCATGGCCGACGCCGCCCGTCAGCGCGTGCGCGCGGTCGGCGCGCACGGCACCTCGTTCTCGCAGCTGGCCAAGCTGCGCCCGACGCTGATCAACACCCCGATCGCGCAGCGGGCGCTGCTGGAGGACGAGGTGGTGGTCGTCTCCGAGCAGATCGAGCGGGCGGTCCCGCACGAGTACGCGCAGCTGCTCGGCATCACGACGCTCGTATGCACGCCGCTCAGCGCGGCCGGGCGCACCTACGGCGTGATCTGCGCGGATCGCGGGGGTGGCCGCTTCGCGCTCTCAGACGGCGAGCGTCACCTGCTGTGGACACTCGGTAAGACGGCGGCGCTGGTCACGACCGCGCGCAACGCGACACGCCAGCAAGAGCGGGCACGCCGACTCGGCGAGCGACTCGATCTCGCGCGGGAGATACATGAGCGTGTGCTGCAGCGGCTGTTCGGCGTGTCACTCGCGCTGAGCGCCGAGCAGTCCCTAGACCCCGAGGGACGCGATCGCTGCCGGACCGAGCTGCAGCAGGCGATCGGCGATCTCCGCCGGGCGCTCGAGCGTCCGCTCGCGCCGATCGCGGCCGAGACAGGAACGACGCTCGCGGACGAGCTCGAGCGTCTCAAGCGCGGAAACGGCCCCGCCCACCCCCTGCCGCTGCACATCGACTGGACCGGCGACACCAGCGTGCCCCCGGAGCTCGAGCCGCTGGCGCAATCGGTGCTGACCGAGTCGCTGCGCAACATCGGCAAGCACGCGTCTCCGTCCCGGATCGACGTCCTGATCAGCCGCGGCACCGACATCTTCACGCTCGAGGTTCGCAACGACGGCGTGGGTGGCGGCGCGCGCGGTGGCGGAATGGGGTTGCGACTGGCCGCATTCGAGGCTCTGCAGGAGGGCGGGGTGGTCGAGTTCGGCCCGTGCGAGCCCGACAGCTGGCGCGTGCGGCTCGTCGTGCCGCTCCATGAAGAGGCGGCGTGAAAACGCAGGCGACCAGTCTGGCCGTGCCGCGCGACCTCGAGCACCGGCGTCTCCGGGTGCTGGTGGTCGACGACCACGATGTCGTGCAGTGGGGCTTCCGGATGCTGCTCGGAGAGCAGGCGTGGGTCGACCGGTGCCTTGCCGCCCGGACGGGTCCCGAAGCGCTCGAGCTGACGCGCGCGTTCACGCCGCACGTCGCGCTCGTGGACCTGTTTCTCGCTAACGAGTCCGGTGCCGATGTGTGCGCTTCGATCCGTGAGGCGTCGCCCGCGACGCGCGTGCTGCTGATCTCCGGGGCGGGGAGGATGTCGCCGGCCGCCGCCCGCGCGGCGGGGGCCTCAGGATTCGTGTCCAAGGATTGGGAGACGCACGAGATCGCGACAGCGGTGCGAATGGTGGGCCTGGGAATGACCGTGTTCTCGCCGAAGGCCCAGCAACCGGCGCCGCCGTTGACCGAGCGTGAGCGGGGCGTGCTCGACCTGATCGCCGCCGGCTCGACCAACCGCGAGATCGCCCAGCAGCTGTATCTCTCCCCGCACACGGTCAAGGAGCACACGAGCGCCCTGTATCGCAAGCTCGGCGCGCGCAACCGCGCCGAAGCAGTCCGGCGGGCGCAGCAGATGGGGTTGCTGGGGTAGGCTGGAACCGTGCTGATGGTGATCGGAGCAGTCGTCGTGCTGATTGGCGTGGTCGTCGGCTGGTACACGATTGCCGGCAGCGGCATCAACCGCCGGCCCTACGGCAAGAGCGACGCGCCCGGCGCCGAGCGGTTCCGTGGCGAGAGCCCACTCGACTCGCCGTGGGAGATGGGCAACTGGAGCCGCGGGACCTCGTCGCGGCGGACGCGACGGAAGCGCGCCGACTCCTAGGAACTACACCTAGGGCGCGGCGACCGGCGTCGTCGGCGCCGGCTTCACGTTCGCGACGCCGTTCAGCTCGGCGACCGCCTGCACGACCTGACCGCGGTTGTAGTAGTCGGTGAGGATCAGGTTCGGGATGTGGCCACGCAGTTGCACGCAGTCGCGCGCTCGCTGCAGGATGAAAGGCGCCTTCACGAGCGGCAGGTTCGGGGTGGGTCGCGGCGGGAACAGGTCGGCCCAGTTGTTCAGCATCAGCAGAGGTGCGTCGATCCGCCCGCGGCTGAGCGCACAGCTGAACTGACTTGGCTTGGTGGCGCCGAGCGGCGTGTCGGACATCCATCCCGAATCGAACGCGTCCATGTTCCACGCGTACTTGCCGCTGGGCGGTTTCTGCGCAAACACGAGGACGTTGTGGCTCGAGCGGATCAGGTCCCCGAGCGTCGGGAGGGGCTGGCCCTGCCGGAGCGTGGCGAGGTTGTCGAAAAGGCCCGCGCGCTTGAACGCCTTCTGTAGGTCCTTCTCGGCGACGTAGTCCTCGTCGAACAGGACGATCACCTGGTTGGGGTTCTTCTCGAGGAACTTGTGAATGACCCCGAGGAAGTCGACCATCCGTGTGGCGCCGAGCTCGCACAGCGTGTGGCACAGGTAGATGTCGCGGGTGCCGCCGGTCGAGGCCTTGGCGAGCGACCGGGTCACGCGCTGGAGCGCCAACCGCGCGACGGGCGAGAGCTTTGAGGAGACGCGGTTGAGGCGGTCCCCCTCGGCGACCAGATCGGTGTAGACGGCCCCGCTGCCGGTTGGGGACGCGACCGCATAGTGGGTCGAGATTTTGAACAGCCGGATGCCGTCCTGGAGCTGCACGTTGACCGCCCGGTCCTGGTTGGCGATCAGCCAGCCGCGCGAGTCGGCGGCCGACATCGAGTTGTGCGTGCCGGCGAACACCACCTCGTCGAGCCGGCGTTGGCACAGCTGCGCGTAGCCGTTGCACGTCTGCGGCACATCGGCCTGGACGTTCTTCGTCTCGCCCGTGAAGGCGAGCAGGAAGACGATCACCGCAACACACCCCAATGCAAAGCCGCCGGCCGTTGCGAGCTGGCGCCGCTGAAGCGTGCGGTGACGCCTGGCGCGACGCTCGCGCGGGTGCGCCGGGGCCGTGACCGCGAGCACCTCGCCGGCGCCGATGTAGAGCAGGGCCGCGCCACCGGCGATCGCGAACACGCGCAGCCCGAGGATCGGGTTCAGGACCGCCAGCAGGCCGAGCGCGATGGCCGCTGCGCTCCGCGCTGCACGCAGCCCGGTGGGCGCGGGACCGAGCACGAAGCCTTGAAGACGCCGGATCCCAACCGCGGGCGAGTACGGCGCGACGATCGGCCGCGCAGCCGCCGCCACGACCCAGGCCGTCGCCGCGATCACCAGCGTCCAGGTCGTGAGGTCGCGAAGATAGGAATCCCACAGCGCGCCGAAAGCGGCCTGCGTTTCCGCGGTCGTCAGTTCGGGGGGCGGGATCAGGGTCGACGCGAGCGCGCGCTTGAGCAGTCCAAGGCCGATCGCGAGGGCGAGGCCGGCGACGCCGACCGTGACCCCCATTCGGGTCAGCGCCCGGCGGCGATCAGGAGCGATCGCGATCGCCACCACGAACAGCACGACGGCAACGATGGGAAACACAAGGCCTAGGATCCGAACCACGTTCGCGACCCTCAGCGTCGTGGCCGCAAAGCTCCGCTTCTTCAGCGTGAACAGGATCGCGTCGGTGCGCTTCGGGATCTCGGCGGCGATCTTCGGCGCGAGCTTGCGCAAGGCGGAGCTGATCACCGTGCCGGCGTCGGCGATGTCGAACACCGCGTTGCCACCGCCGCGCTGGAACAACAGGCGGTGGCCGTGGACCGCCGCCAGGCGGAGCAGGGACTCGAACGCCCCCGTGCCGAGCGCCGCCTTCACCGCCGACTGCACGAGTGGCCGCCCCGCGATCGCATCTGGGAAAGCGGGCTCGAGCAACTGGACGGTCATCTCGCGGCTGACGACCTGCTGTACGGCGGGCTGGTGGATCGCGTTGACCGTCCGGTTGGCGAACGCGGTGGAGTCGATGACCTCGCTGCGCAGGTACAGCGTGACGCCGCCGACCACAGCGGCGATCGTGGCGAGAACAATGAGCCCCATGCTCAGCCCTCCGCGAATACGAATCCTGTTCGCGGCCATCTCCGAAGCAACGGTACAACGATCCCGGCGAATTCTCGCGCCGAGCGACGCGGATTCGACGCGGATTCCTCAGTTCGGGCCGCGGTCACGCACGCAGGTGAAACCCGATTTACGTTGACACCGAACTCCGGTAAGCTGTTAAGCGTGGTCTTATTTGACGTTGCGCGCAGGACGACAGCGCAACTGCTCCTCGTCTCGCCACCTCGCCGCCACAGCGCGGCCGCGGAGGGCTTCTACGAGCCCCCCGACGCGTTGCCGGCGGGCCGACCCGGAGAGCTGATCAGGGCTGAACCGATGGATGCGTACCTGGCGCCGGGCGTTCGGCTCCGAGCACGCGCGTGGCGCGTGCTGTACCGGTCGACCTCGGCGACCGGCGAGCCCACCGCCGTGTCAGGCACGATCCTGCTTCCCGGACGGGCGCGGACCAAGCGCATGCGGCCGCTGGTCGGCTACGCGATCGGCACCCACGGGATCGGCGATGCGGCTGCTCCATCGCGACTGCTCGCGCGGGGGCTCGACTGGGAGGCGGGGCTGATGTCACTTGCCCTGTCCCGCGGCTGGGCGCTCGCGATCACCGACTATCAGGGCCTCGGGACTCCGGGCGACCACACGTACATGGTCGGGCGCGCGCTGGGGCCGAACGTGCTCGACTCGATGCGGGCGGCCCGCGAGCTGGCGCCCGAGGAACTGCCAGCCGACGGGCCCGCTGCGATCGTCGGCTACTCGGAGGGCGGCGCGGCGGCAGCGTGGGCCGCGCAGCTGCAGCCGACCTACGCTCCGGAACTGCGACTCGCGGGGGTGGCAGCGGGGGCGGCGGCGGCGAACGTCGAGAGCGCCGGCCCGCAGCTCGATGGAACGTTCTTCTCGTTCTTCATCGCCTATGGCGGGATCGGGTACGCCGCCGCGTACCCGGAGCTCGACTTCGATCCGTACCTGACGCCGATGGCGCGCAAGGGGATAGAGGGGCTTCGCAACTCTACGATCCTGCAGGCGGCGTTGTTCGGTCCGCGGTTCATCAAGGCCTCCGATCTGACGCAGCCAAACGTGCTCGAGCTGCCCGAGTGGCGGCAGCGGCTGCGCGAGAATCGCCTCGGTCTGATCGCTCCGGAAGCACCGGTGCTCCTGCATCACGCGCGGCGCGATCAGATCGTCTCGTTCGCGCAGAGCGAAGCGTTGCGCGCCGACTGGCACGGCCTTGGGGCCGACGTCCGCCTGTACATCACGCGCGGCGGCGTCGACCACATCAGCGGCGCGGTCGCCGGGACGCCGATCGCGCTCGACTGGCTGGCTCGCCGGCTGCAGGGCAAGGTTCGCGTCACGCGGCCAGAATCCCCGGTCGGCGCGGTCAGCGTTGACGCGGGCCGCGCGGCTGCATAGCCTGCCGGCCTCGCCAGGCCGCTAGGGTCCTCGTCGATGACGGTCGTGTTCGACGGGCACAACGATGCGCTGACGCGCTCGGACCACGCGCTTATCGCGTCGGGCCGCGAAGGGGGCCACCTCGACCTCCCACGGATGCGCGCCGGCGGCATGCGAGGCGGGATCTTCGCGGTGTTCGTCCCGTCGGCGGGCGAGTGGCACGAGCCTGTCGCGCGCGAGGATGACGTGATCGAGTTCGAGCTCGCCGCGCCGGTCGGCTGGCCCGAAGCGGCCTCATCGGCGACGGCGGCGGCCGGTCGGTTGCTGGCGCTCGAGCGTGCGGGCGAGGTCTCGATCGGCAGGACGATCGGGGACCTCGATGCCGCGTTTGAGCGTGACCGCCCACCGCTTGCGGTGCTCCACCTCGAGGGTGCCGAACCGATCGATCCCGGTCTCGAGGCGCTCGAGCTGTGGTACGCCGCCGGGCTGCGCTCACTGGGGCCGGTGTGGAGCCGGCCGAACGCCTTCGGCTACGGGGTTCCATTCGTGTCCCCGTCCTCGCCCGATGTCGGCCCAGGGCTGACCGCCGCCGGGCGCGGGCTCGTGCGGCGCTGCGCGGAGCTCGGGATCCTCGTCGACCTGAGTCATCTGAACCTCGCGGGCTTCTGGGACGTGGCCCGCCTCGAGCTGGGCCCGCTCGTCGCCTCGCACGCGGGCGCGCACGCGCTGGCCGCGGCGTCGCGGAACCTGCTCGACGACCAGTTGGACGCGATCGCCGCCACCGGCGGCCTGATCGGAATCGTGTTCGCCTGCCCGTTTCTCCGTCGTGACTTCGCCGATGATCCCGACACTCCGCTCGAGTTGATCGTCGAGCACGCGCGCTACGTCGCCGACCGGATCGGAGTCGAGCATGTGGCGCTCGGCTCCGACTTCGACGGAGCGACGATCCCCGCCGCGCTGGGCGATGTTTCAGGGATGCCGAAGCTGCTCGACGCGCTCGGCCGGGCGGGGTTCTCTGGCGACGAGGTCGAGGCGATCGCCTGGAGGAACTGGCGGCGGGTGCTGGAGGCGTGGTGGCGGTAGGCCGAGCGCGCCGCGCGCGTGTCCCAGCGCTAGGCGCGCGTGTCCCAGCGTTAGACGCGCACGTCCGAGCGCTACGCGCGCGCGTCCCAGCCGTCGCGTAGCGCCGCCTGCGCCAGCTCGACCCACGCGCCGGTCGCCCCGACCCGCGCGATCGAGCCGAACAGCTCTGACAGCCCACGCGCCGGCCACAGGTCCTGCGGGGCGAGCGCGCCCGACACGACAAGCTCCACGATCTGCTCGGGGCGGTCGAACAGGCGGTCACGGGCAGCGATCACGGCGTCAGAGTCGAGTCGCGACGGCTCCGCGCCGGCGAGTTCGGCAAGCGAATGACGGGCGAGATCCAGCGCGGTGGCCGCCTTCGAAGCGGGCAGCGCCCCGAGTTGCTCGAGCGCGGCGCCGAACGCCTGCGGGTCGTCGTTTGCGAACGCATCGAGCGCGGTCGCCGCGAGCTTGAGGCGGGCGGGGTCGACGTCGCGGGTCGCGCCGAAGTCGAGGATCGCGAGCCGCCCATCCTCGAGCACGAGGACATCGTCGGGATGGATGTTGGCGTGGATCACGCCGAAGCGAGCGGCGCCGAGCGCGAACACGACCAGCCGCGCCGCGGCCTGCTCGGCGTCTGGCGCCTGCCACAGCGGGACGCCCTCGACCCAGTCGCTGACGAGCACGCTGTCGTGCGCGAGTCTCGTGACCGGTGCCGGCACCGTCAGGAACGGATGACTGCGCAGGGCGCGGTGGAAGCGGCGCTGGGTCGAGGCCTCGTTCTCGAGGTCGAGCTCGTCCAGCACCCGCTCGCGGATCTCACGCAGGAGCGCAGAGGCATCGAGCGCCGGGAACGCCGAGCCGAGCGGGGCAAGCAGGCCCTCGAGCAGCGACAGGTCCTGGCGCACCGATGCCGCGATGCCCGGGCGCAGGACCTTGACCGCGGCCGGCCGGCCTTCGAGCTGCCCGCGATGGACCTGGGCGGTCGGTGTGACGGCGACGGGTTCATGCAGGTCGAGATCGTCGAGCTCGTCGCTCGGCTTGCCGCCCCAGGCTTCCTTGAGCAGCTTCTCGACTTGCTTGGGCTCGATCGGCTCTCGTGCGGCATCGGCCGCCGCCTCGAGCTCGGCGACGAGCGAGTCTCCCCAGGGGCGGGGGATCCACGCGGGGTCGAGCGCGGCGTAGGCGCGCGCCAGGGCGACGCGCCCGCTCGGCGCCGAGCGGGCCAGCCGCAGCCCGACCTGCAGCAGCGCCTCCAGCCGCTTCAGTTGATCGTCGGTTCTCGTCAGAGCGGCCGGATCATAGGGCGATGCCGTGCGGCCCGCTGTCATATCGGCGCCGTCATAGGGGCGATGTCGATAGTCCGCGATATGTGCGGACAATCGACATCAACCCAGTCCAAGGCGGCTGGGACTGATATATCATTCCGCAGCACTGTGGCAGGCGGGACCAACGGCACCGTGGGCGGGCAGACGTGCATCGCGTCGCGAGGCGCCCGGTTGCTCGTGACGATGGATGGCGACCCCGCCGCGCCGACCGTTGTGCTCGTCCACGGCTATCCCGACACGCACCGGGTGTGGGATGAGGTCGTGCAACTGCTGTGCGATCGCTTTCACGTCGTCACCTACGACACCCGCGGCACGGGCCGCTCGACCGCGCCGGCGAACAACGACGCGTTCGCGCTGCACAATCTCACCGCCGACCTCCACGCCGTGATCGACGCTCTCAGCCCGGAGCGCCCGGTCCATCTCGTCGGCCATGACTGGGGCGCGTTCCAGTGCTGGGACGCGCTCACGACCGCGACCGCCGGCGGTCGAATCGCGTCCTTCACAGCTGTCGCCGGGCCGCGGCTTGACCAGATGCGCCCCTGGATCCGCACCCGCCTCAGGCTCAACGCGAAGGCGATCAGGCAGCTCGCCGGCCAGGCGCGCCGCTCGTGGTACGTCGCGGCGTTCCAAATCCCGAAGCTGCCCGAGGTCCTGATCGCGCGCTTCATGGGGCGAGCCTGGCCCAGCGTGATGCGCCGGCTCGAGGAAGTCGAGCCGCGCGAGGGTCATCCCGCCGCGACGCTGGTCCGCGACGCGCAGATCGGTCTTGCCCTGTACCGCACCAACATGCGCGGCTACATGCGCCGCCGCGGCGCGCGCGCGCGCGGAACGCGTCCGCGTGCCGGCCCAGGTGGTGATCGCCACCCGCGACCGCTACATCTCTCCGGCGCTCTACGACGACGCCGACGAATGGGCGCGGATCGTCTGGCGGCGGGAGATCGATGCCGGTCATTGGCTTCAGCGCTCGCACGCCGGCGACATCGCGCGGTACATCGCCGAGCTCGTCGAGCACATCGAGCCGGCTGTTCAGCGCCAGTCCACGCCGACATAGGTAGATTGAGCTGATGCCACAGATCGATCCCTCAGTTGCACTTGCCGGCCGCCGCGTCCTGATCACGGGCGCCGCGCGCGGAATCGGAGCCGCCCTAGCAGAGAAGCTCGCGTCGCACGGAGCGCGCCTCGCGCTCGTCGGGCTCGAGCCCGAGACGATGGCCGCGGTGGCGCAACGCTGCGGCGAAGGGACGTACGTGGCCGAGGCCGACGTATCGAACCGCGAGCAGATCACCGCCGCAATCGACGCCGCCGCCGAGGCGATGGGTGGCCTTGACGTGGTCGTCGCGAACGCCGGGATCGCGACCGGCGGACCGATGCGCACGCAGGACGTGCGCAGCTGGGAGCGTGTGATCGAGATCAACCTGCTCGGCGTGATGTACACCGACCGCGCGGCGCTCCCGCACCTCGAGCAGAGTCGCGGCTACCTGCTCAACATTGCCTCGACCGCGGCGGTGTTCCGCGGCCCGGGAATGAGCGCGTACTGCTCGGCCAAGGCCGGCGTCGAGGCGCTCAGCGATTGCCTGCGGATCGAATGCCTGCCGCGGGGCGTCGACGTAGGCGTGGCGTACTTCCTGTTCCTGGATACCGACATGGTCCGCGACGCCGAGCGCGAGATGCCGCTGATGGGCCGCGCTCGCAGCGAGATGCCAGGCTTCCTGGGCAAGACGTACCCGCTGGCGCCGGCGATCGACGAGGTCGCTGCCGCGGTCGCGCAGCGCCGCCGGCGCGTCTCCTATCCGAAGTGGTTCGTGCGCGCACTGCCGCTGCGGCAGCTGTTCACCGCGCCGTTCGTGGAGCGCCAGGCGGCCAAGCGCTTCAACGAGACCGCTGCCGAGTACGAGCGGTTGCTCGCCGAGCGCGGCGCCGGCGCGATGTCGGCCGCCGAGCGCACGCGAGAGCTCGCCGGGCTCTAACTCGACACCCGCTGCTCGTGTAGTGCCGCCAGCTTGCTGCGCTGGATCTTGCCGGTCGAGGTTCGCGGGATCGAGTCGGCGAACTCGATCTCGCGTGGCACTTTGTGCCGCGCGAGCCGCGTCTTGACATAGCTCTGCAGCTCGTCCGGCGAGACGGTCGTGCCGGGCTTGCCGACGATCAGCGCGGCCAGGCGCTGGCCGAAGTCCTCGTCGGGGACCCCGAACACGGCCGCGTCCGCAACCGCGTCGTGCGTGGCCAGCAGTTCCTCCACCTCCTGCGGGAACACGTTCTCGCCGCCCGACAGGATCATGTCGTCGTCGCGTCCGTCGATGAACAGCCGCCCGCCGTCGTCGAAATGTCCGACATCGCCGGTGCTCATCAGGCCGTCGATCACCTCCTTGCCGCCACCGCCCGTATAGCCGTCGAACAGCAGCGGGCTGCCGACGAAGATCCGGCCGGTCTTGCCTCGCGGCAACTCGATGCCGTCCTCACCGAGGATCCGTATACGTACGCCCGCGGACGGCTTGCCGACCGTGCCCGGCGCCTCGCGCAGGTCCGAAGGCGTGGCCAGCGTGCCCATCCCGACCTCGGTCGAGGCGTAGCCGTTGTAGAGGATGTCGCCGAACTGGTCCATCACCGCCTGCGCAAGGTCGGGGCTGAGCGGCGCCGCGCCGCTCACGATCATCCGCAGCGACGAGGTGTCGTAGCCGTCGCGCACATCCGCCGGCAGGTCGATGATCCGCTTGAGCATCGTCGGCACCGCGAGCAGCATCCCGGCGCGGTGCCGCTCGATCTGATCGAGCGTTGCCTCGGGGTCGAACCGGCGACGCAGCAGGATCGCCGACCCGAGGCCGCAGCCAAGCCCGAACCCGACCTGCCCGTAGAGATGAAACAGGGGCGGCGGGACGACGATCGGCTCACCCGCGCGCGGAGCGGGCCTGATCCGCGCGAGATCGAGCAGTGATGCCAATGCGAGCGGCGCCAGCGAGCGCGGGTTGATCGTGCGCGCGGCTCCCTTCGGGGTGCCGGTCGTGCCCGAGGTGAGCATCACGATCCGCCCATAGCTCGCAGGCGCCGGCGCGTCGGACGCGCCGACCGCAACGAGCGAATCGATCGTCGGCCGTGCCGTGCCGTGCTCATGCCAGCCGAGCACTCTCGCGCCGGTGAACTCGGCATCGTCGAACAGGTGGTCGAACTCCTCGTCGTAGACCGCTGCCGTGACGCCCTCGCGGGCGACGACGTCGGCAAGCTGCGGGCCGGCGAAGTCGCTGTTGAGCGGCACGAGATCGCAGCCGAGCCGAGTTGCTGCGGCCGCAGCCTGGATGAACCCGCGGTGGTTGCGGCACATGATCCCGACGCTGCCGCTCGCCGCTCCCAGTCCAAACTGCTCGTGCAGCGCGCCGGCCAGCGAGCGCGACTGGTCGTCCAGCTCGCGAAATGTCATCTGTCCACGCTCGTCGGTCACCGCGACGCGGTCGCCGTAGACCTCCGCCGCCGCCGCCACCGCCGCGGCGGGCGTTGGTCCGTAGCGGCGCGCGGCGAGCATCGCACGCGCCAGCCGGTCCGGTCGGACTGGCCTGATCACGCGGGCTTCCGCGGTCGTCGTGACCGCGCGCAGCACATCTTCGGCCAGCCTCACGGCCGGGCCGGCGACCCGCGGTCCCGGAGGCGGCAGTGCACGCCGAGCAGATCTCCCGCGGTTCATTCGCGCCGCGTACGCAGACAGGCCCGCCTCGATCGGTCCCTGCGCCAGCTGATAGGCGACGCCGTTCATCCGCGCCCAGAGCGGCGAGATCGTGCGGGGTCGCTTGACGATCGCGCGGGCGATGATGTCGGCGGCCTCATCGGTGCTCATCCCAGGCAGGTAGTTCCACATGCGAAACGGTCCGAGCATCGGCGAGCGCACCAGCTGGAGGTGGATCGAGGTCGTCGTCACTCCGTCGGCTTTGATCTCCGGCGCTACGCCGCCGAGCCACACCTCGAGCGCCGTCTTCGATGCGATGTACGCGCTCCATCGCATCGCCGGCAGATTGACCCCGGCGGTCGCGACGTTGACGATGTGGCCGCTTTGCCGCTCGCGCATCGACGGAAGCAGCCCGAGCAGCAGGCGCACTGGCCCCAGGTAGTTGACGCGGATCGTCCGCTCCATATCGTGGAAGCGGTCATAGGAGTCCGAGATCCAGCGCCTGATCGACTTCCCGGCGTTGGAGACGACGACGTCCACGTGACCGTGGTCCGCGAGCACTGTCTCGACGAGCTCACCGACCTGGTCCACGTCGGCCAGATCGCACGGGTAGGCAAATGCGCTTCCGCCGTAGTCGGCGATCGCATCGCGGACCTCGTCCAGAAGCTCGGCCCGCCGGGCCACCAGCAGGACGGTTGCGCCGGCGCGGCCGAGCCGGACCGCGGCCGCCTCGCCGACGCCCGACGACGCGCCGGTGATCAGAACGACCTTGCCCGCGACCGCCTCGCGCAGGGCGCTGTCGCTGATCCCCGGGCTTGTGGCCCCGAGGAGCAGCCGGACGGGGCGTGGCAGCAGTTCGCTCACCGGCGGCGCATGATCCACTCGATCGCCGGCAGTTTCAAGGCGTGCGGCAGATACCGCGTCGCCTCCATCGCGGCGCGGACCTGTAGGCCGGGGACAATCACGCGCTTGCCCGAGGCGAGTCCCTCGACGCCGGCGCGCGCGGCCTGCTCGGCGGAGATCCAGGCGGGACGCGGAACCGCCTGCTCGAACGTCTGGCCGCCCTTCACCTGCCAGCCGGAGATATCCCAGAAGTCGGTCGACACCGGTCCGGGCGCGAGCGCGGTGACCGTTACGCCGAGACCGCGCAGCTCCTGGTGGATCGCCTCGGAGAAGGTCAGCACGTATGCCTTGGCCGCCGAATAGCCGGCTGAGTACGGCAGCGGCTGCATCCCCGCAGTGGAGGCGACATTGAGGATCGCGCCGCGACCGCGGCGCACCATCCCCGGCACGAACGCCGATGTGAGCGCGACGACGGCCTCGACCAGCACACGGACCTGCTCGAGCTCGCGCTCGGCATCGGACTCGTGAAACGGACCGTTGGTCGCGAACCCGGCGTTGTTGACGAGGATGTCGACGTCGAGCCCGAGGTCGGCGACCTGGCCCGGAAGCCGCGCGCGCGGTGCAGCCTTGCCGACGTCACAGGAGAGCGTCTCGGTGCGGACCCCGTACTCGGTGCTCAGCTCGCCGGCGAGCGCCTCCAGCCGGTCCTTCCGGCGTGCGATCAGCACCAGCCCGTGGCCGCGCGCGGCGAGTTGGCGCGCGATCTCGGCGCCGATCCCGGCGGAGGCGCCGGTCACGAGCGCGGCCGAGGTGGGGGAGGGCTCAGGAAGGCTCATCGCTTGTCAATACCATCGCAAACCAGGCTCACCATCGCGTCGATATATCGAGCCCGCTCTTCCTCGTCGCTCTGCCCGCGGACCGCAGCGAACAATCCTGGCAGCACAAGCGCGGTGATCGCCCGGCCGACGCTGCGGGTGTCAAGGTCTTCTCGCAGGAAGCCCCGCTGAACGCACTCGTCGAGGTAGGCCGCGCCGAGCGCTCCGAACATCTCGATCAGCCCGAGCACCCGCTGGGTCATCTCGTGGTCGACCGACGTCGCCTCGAGCAGCACCACCTTGCCGAGGCCTGGCTCGGCGTCAAGCAGTGCGAACAGCCGCTCGCCGATCCCGCGCAGCTGGGCGCGGAACTCGTCGATGTTCGTGGGAAGCTCGGCGGTCGCCTCGCCGAGCGCCGTGATCATCCGCTCGACGCCGTAGTCGACGACCTGGTCGAGGATGTCTCGCTTGTTCTTGAAGTAGCGGTAGAAGGTGCCGTGGCCGATGCCCAGCCGCTCGGCGATGTCCGCGATCCCCGCGGCGTTGTAGCCGCGCGTCGAGAAGACCTCGAAAGCGGCTTCGATGATCTCCGCACGCCGGCGCTCGACCAGCTCGGTGGGCGGTGACCGGCGGCCTCGGCGCCGCCGGGACTCCACCGGTTGCGATGCTGATTCCACGGCCCGAAAGATACGTCATGAGCCACAGAATGACATCTCATTCTGTGATATCGTGCGCGCCGTGAGCGTGCTCACCAGGCCGATCGCGTCCACCTGGCAGGGACCCGACAAGCTCCTCGGAAGCGCCGCGCCGTCGCCGGCCGGCCCGATCGGGGAGGCCGAGCTCGCCCAGCTGCGACGGCCGCCGGCGGTGCCGTTGCCCCGGTTCATCCAGGTGCTGTGGTTCGGTCAGCGGCAAGCCAGCTTCGTATTCCGGAACAAGGCGCGCTTTGGCGAGGTCTACAGCCTGCGCGGCTATGTCCCCGGCCGCCCGACGGTGACCTCGCATCCTGACCACGTCAGGTCGGTCTTCACGGCGCCGCCCGAGCAGGTGCCCACGCTCGCCGCCGAGTCACCGCTGCGGCCGGTACTCGGCCCGAACTCGGTGCTGACCGCCAACGGGCCGCGCCACCTGCGGCAGCGAAAGCTGCTGCTGCCCTCATTTCACGGCGAGGCGATCGCGCGCTACGAGCAGATGATCGCCGAGGCGGCAGAGCGTGAGATCGACCGCTGGCCGATCAACCGTCCCTTCCCGCTGGCTCCGCGCATGCAGGCGATCACGCTCGACGTGATCATGGGCGGGATCTTCGGGATCGAGCGCAAGCCGCGCCCTGGAACGCTGGAGCATGCCCTGCGCACGTCGATCAGACAGGTGCTGTGGAGTTCGACGCTCCCCGGGTCGAAGCTCGCCGAGCTGATGAACATCGGCCGCGACGAGCCGTTCGGGCTGACGTGGCTGGCGCTGCGCGTGCCCGATCGCCTCGTGTACGCGATCATCGCCAAGCGCCGCCGCGCTCGCGACCTCGACGAGCGCTCGGACATCCTCTCGCTGATCATGCGCGCCCGCACCGAGGACGACAGACACCTCAGCGACCGTGAGCTTCGTGACGAGCTGATGACGCTCGTGCTCGCCGGCCACGAGACGACCGCCAACCAGCTCGCGTGGGCCTGGGAGCGCCTGGTCCGGACGCCGCCGGCGTACGACCGCCTGCGGGCAGCCGTCGCAGATGAGGGCGAAGAGGCCGACGCTGTCGTCGAAGCGACGATCACCGAGGCGATGCGCGTCCGTCCCGTGATCCCGATGACCGGGCGCCGCGTGACCGCTCCATGGCGGCTCGGCGATTACGGCGTACCCGCTGAGACGCCGATCGCGATCAGCATCCTGCTGCTGCACCACCGCGAGGACCTCTATCCGGACCCGTTCGCGTTCCGCTCCGAGCGGTGGCTCGACCGTAAGCCGGGAACGTACGAATGGCTGCCGTTCGGCGGCGGGACGCGACGCTGTCTGGGCGCCGCGCTCGCGATGGCCGAGCAGCGCGTGGTGATGCGCGCGATGGCGCGGCGACTCGACATCCGCGCGGCGGACGAGAAGCCGGAGCGTCCGGTTCACCGCAACGTGACGATGATCCCGTCGCGCGGCGGCCGCGTCATCGTCCGTCCACGCCTGGGGTGAATGGCGATTCACCTCCGACGTGCGGAGGTGAATTGGCATTCACACATAAGACGGGCCGATCAGCAGCGACGCGTGAACGTCCCCTCCGGGGTCAGCGATCCATAGCTGCCGATCCGCGGTCAGCACCACTTTCTCGCCGGGCTGTGCGGGGCTGCGGAACTCGATTTCGACGTCCAGGCGCTGTGGTTCGGCGGCCGCGAGCAGTTGCTCCTCGAGCGGCTGCCAGTACGCCGCGTTGTTGATGTGCTCGGCGAGGTCGCGCTCGGTCGCCCGGAAGACCCAGCGACCCACCTCCTGCGCGCCGTCGGGTGGAGCGTGACGAAGGCGTGCGGTGACTCGCCGCCCCGCCGCCGCGTCACCGTATGCAGTCACCTCCGCGTCGGTGAACGGCGCCGGGAGGCGCGTGGCCGGGTCGAGGTGAACCCACAGCGAGACCGCTTCCACCGCGGGAACCTCGTCGCGGAAGATCGTCGTACGGCGCTCGGCCCACATTTTGCCGAGGCCGCTGCAGAACGTAACCAGCCTGTGATGCTCGCCAAACCGCGGGAACCGGGCGATGTTCATTCGCGTCTTGCGGACCACCCAGACCGCGGCGTCGGCCAGGCCGGCGTCCTCGACGTCGCCGTACGCCACATCCTGCAGCCAGCGCGCGAGCGCGTCGAGCCGGGCGCGGCCGGTCGGCGCGCAGTCGGCGAGTCCAGCTCTCGCTGTCTGCGCGAACGTGCGCCCTTTCTCTGGGGGTCCGACAAGCTCCTGCACGGTCGCGCAGCGTACAGGCCGCGATTCGCTCCCCCCGAACGGGGGGAACTCGCCCGGGGGCCTGTATCTCCCGCGGCGCTGGTGCGTAGGTTGAAAGCATGGGTAAAGCCGCGATCCTGTTTCCCGGCCAGGGCAGTCAGACTCCCGATATGCGCGAGAGGGTGGCCCGCGCCGCGCCGCGCCTGCTCGCCGCCGCAGCCGAGATCGTCGGCGAGGACCCGTTTGCGCGAGCGGAGGAAGGCACCGCGTTCGCGCAGCCCGCGATCTTCTGCGCGAGTCTCGCCGGCTGGGCCGCGCTCGGCAGCCCGGGCGGAGATTTCATGGCGGGTCATTCGCTCGGCGAGCTCGCGGCGCTCGTGGCCGCAGGCAGCCTCGACGAACGGGAGGGGCTGAGGCTCGTCGCGCTGCGCGGGAAGCTGATGCAGGAGGCCGGCGAGCAGGCCGGCGACGGCGGGATGCTGGCGCTGCTCGGAGCGGGCGCCGCCGATCATGCCTCCGAGCTCGCCGATGCACACGGACTGTCGGTCGCCAATGACAACTCTCCGCAGCAGATCGTGCTGTCGGGAGCGCGCGCCGCATTGCCGGACGCAGCGGCGGCGGCCAAGGAGCTGGGGCTGCGCGCGATGGAGCTGCCGGTCACGGGCGCGTTCCATTCGCCGATGATGCGGTCTGCGGTGCCGGAGTTTGCGGCCGCGCTCAGGCGCGCCGAGGTCAAGCCGCCGCGCATTCCCGTGCTCTCGGCGGTCACCGCCGCGCCGTTCACCGACATCCGCGAGCAGCTCGTGCAGGCGCTGACGATGCCGGTCCGCTGGCGCGAGACGATGCTCGCGCTGCATGAGCTCGGCGTGGAGAAGTTCATTGAGGTCGGTCCGGGACGAGTGCTCACAGGACTGGCGAAACGCACGCTGTCAGGAGTGGAACTTGTCAACGCTTGAGCAGGCCATCGCACCCGTCCGCCAAGGCTCGGCGCTGCGGACCGCATCGATCCTGTCCGTCGCCACCGAGATGCCCCAGGGGCGGCTGACCAGCGCCGAGATCGCACAGCGCCTCGGCATCAGCGAGGACTGGATCCTGTCTCGCACCGGCATTCGGGAGCGTCGACAGGCCGCGCCCGACGAGCGTCTCTCCGACTTTGCGGCGCGAGCCGGCGCGCGTGCGCTCGAGCGGGCCGGCGTCGACGCCGCCGATCTCGACCTCGTGATCGTGGCGACGCTGTCCCAGGACGAGGTGACCCCGAACACGGCACCGCTGGTCGCTCATGCGCTCGGCGCCCGCCGCGCGGGTGCGTTCGACGTTGGCGCGGCCTGCACCGCGTTCCTCTCGGGCCTCGCGGTGGCGGTTGCACAGGTCGAGAGCGGCCGGGTGGATCACGTGCTGCTGATCGGGGCCGACTTCATCACCAGGATCACGAATTACGACGACCGACGGACCGCGCCGCTGTTCGCCGACGGGGCCGGAGCGGTCGTGGTCGGAGAACCGAATGGGAATGGCGGCGCGATCGGCCCGATCGTGCTCGGCGCCGACGGCTCGCACCGTGAGACGATCATCGCCAGGCACCACGACCGGCTGATCGAGATGGACGGACCCGAGGTGTTCCGGCACGCGGTCGAGCGGATGTCGGCGGTGACGCTCGAGGCGGTCGCGCGCGCGTCGCTGGGGCTCGAGGACATCGACCTGTTTGTCTATCACCAGGCGAACGCACGCATCACGCGTGCGCTCGGCGAGCGCCTTGGGCTGGAGTCCGACCGGGTAGTCGACTGCATCGAGATGCTCGGCAACACTTCGGCCGGGACGCTCCCGATCGCGCTGGCCGAGGCCGAGCGCGACGGCCGCCTCAAGCCAGGCGCCCGCGTATTCCTGAGCGCCTTCGGCGCGGGCTTCACGTGGGGAGGAGGAGTGATCGAGTGGGGAGGTGGCTGAGATCGACGGCTGCGCGCTCATCACCGGCGCTTCGCGCGGGATCGGTGCCGCGATCGCTCGCGCGCTTGCGGCCGACGGCTGGCCGGTCGGCGTCAACTACCGGGCCGATCAGGCCGGAGCCGAAGCGGTCGTGAGCTCGATCGTCGATCACGGCGGCCGTGCGGTCGCAGTACCCGGGGACGTGTGCGACCCTGGCGCACCGGACCAGCTGTTCGCTTCGCTCGAGCAGGAGTTCGGCATGCCAGTGCTGGTGCTCGTCAACAACGCCGGCATCAGCCGCGACGACCTGACGCCGTCGCTCGGCGACGAGGAGTGGACCTCGGTGCTCGACACCGACCTGACCGCGGCCTTTCGTCTCACCCGCCGCGCGCTCAAGCCGATGCTCAAGGCGCGCCAGGGGCGGATTGTGAACATCGCCTCGGTGGTCGGCCTTCGCGCCAACGCCGGCCAGTCCAACTACGCTGCAGCCAAGGCCGGGTTGATCGCGCTGACGAAGACCTCGGCGATCGAGGTGGCGCGTCGCGGCATCACGATCAACGCCGTGGCACCTGGTTGGATTGACACGGAAATGACCGAGGGCGTCAACCAAGAGCTGCTTGCGGCGGTACCGGCGCGCCGAGCCGGCACCCCGGAGGAGGTCGCGGCCTGCGTACGCTTTCTGGTTTCCGATGAGGCGAGCTACGTCACCGGCGCCGTTCTGAGCGTCGATGGAGGGCTCGCCGCATGAGCAGCCCAACAACTGAGAGGAGCAACTTCGCATGTCAGTAACCACCGAGCAGGTTGAAACGCGCGTCGTCGAGGCGCTCGCGAGCTTCGGTCCCGACGAATCGCAGATCACCCGAAAGGCGACGTTCGAGGAGCTCGACATCGACTCGCTCGATCTGGTCGAGCTCGCGCAGATCGTCGAGGACGAGTACGGCGTGGTCCTCAAGGGCGAGGACATGAAGGAGCTGAAGACCGTGGGCGACGCGATCGACCTGATCGTCGAAAGGGCTTCTTGAAACGCCGAGTAGTCATCACTGGGATGGGCGCGGTCACCCCGCTGGGGGTCGGCGCGCCCTCGCTGCACGGCCGCTGGGCAGCCGGTGAGTGCGGCATCGTCGACGGTGCCGGCGCGTGTACCGAGTTCGAACCGACCGACTTCCTGACGGTCAAGCAGGCGCGCCGGCTCGACCGCTTCTCCCAGCTTGCGCTGGTCGCGTCGGCCGAGGCGATCGAGAACGCGGGCTGGAACGGAGAGCCGCCGTACGACCCGCTCAGGGTGGGATGCCTGATCGCGACCGGGATCGGCGGGATCCACACCGTCGAGACCCAGCACGACGTGATGCGCGAGAAGGGCGCGAATCGCGTCTCGCCGCTCGGGATTCCCGCCTACATGCCCAACGCGGCCGCCGCGGCGGTGTCGATGAAACATGGTCTTCGGGGGCAGACGTTCGGCCTCGTGTCCGCCTGCTCCGGCGGCGCGCACGCGGTCGGCCTGGCACTGCGGATGATCCAGTACGGCGACGCCGACGCGGTCGTCACCGGTGGCTCGGAGGCGACGTTGACCGCGTTCGCGTTCGCGTGCTTCAACTCGATGCAGGCGCTCTCGCCGACCGGCATCTCGCGGCCGTTCGACCAGCGCCGCGACGGATTCGTGATGGGCGAGGGCGCCGGCGTGCTCGTGCTCGAGGAGGCTTCGGCCGCCGAAGCGCGCGGCGCCACGATCCTCGGCGAAGTGGCCGGCTTCGGCTCGACAGCGGACGCGTTTCACCTGACGGCCCCCGAGCCGACCGGCGGACCGGCGTCGAAGGCGATCGAGCTGGCGCTGAGCGACGCCGGCATCACCCCCGAGGACCTCAGCTACGTCAACGCGCACGGCACCTCGACACAGCTCAACGACGCCGCCGAGACCGCCGCGCTCAAGCGCGCGCTGGGCGACGAGCGGGCCAAGAAGATCCCGATCTCCTCGACCAAGTCCGCGATCGGCCACCTGCTTGGCGCCGCCGGCGCGGTCGAGGCCGTCGCAACCGCGCAGACGCTCGCGACCCGGGTGATCCCGCCGACGCTCGGCTACGAGGTCCCCGATCCCGAGCTCGATCTCGACTACGTCCCGGGTGAGGCTCGGCCGCTGATCCCGAGCAACGGCTCCGCGCCTGTCGCGATCTCGAACTCGTTCGCGTTCGGCGGCCACAACGTCACGCTCGTGCTGCGAGGGCCCGAGAAGTGAGCGTCGCCGCGCTGCATCCGCCGGTCCAGCGGCTCGGAGCCCTCGAGCGGGTCGAGTTGCTCTGCGATCCCGGCAGCGTGCAGGTCTTCCGCTCGCGGGTGGCGTCCTCGCGGCTCGGGTCGCGCGCGGTCCCCGGCGACGGCGTCGTGGGCGCGACGGGGTCGGTCGGCGGTCGCCCGATCGCCTGCTACGCACAGGACGGCGCGTTCATGGGCGGCTCGCTCGGCGAGCGCCACGCGGAGACGATCATCCGCGTGCTGCAGATGGCCTCGCGCGCACGGATCCCGGTGGTCGGGTTCGTCGAGTCGGCCGGAGCGCGGATGCAGGAGGGAACCGCCGCTCTCGGCGGCTACGGCCGGATCTTCCGCGAGACCGTCGCGCTCACCGGAGTCGTGCCGCAGATCTCGGTGGTCAGCGGCTCGGCGGCGGGTGGCGGCGCATACTCGCCGGCGCTCACCGACCTGATCCTGATGACCGAGGACGCTGCGATGTTCCTGACCGGGCCGGGCATCGTGCGCGAGGCGCTCGGCGAGGACGTCGACGCCGCAGCGCTCGGTGGTCCACGCGTGCACGACCGAAACGGCGTCTGCCATTTGGTCGAGCATGACATCGCGCACGCCGCGATCCGCGTGCGCGAGATCCTCGGCTACCTGCCGTCGGCCGCGGGTGAGCCGGCGCCGCGCCGCGAGCCGGTCGCGCCGGAGCTGGCTGATCCGGCGGCGGTCGTGCCGCTGCAGCCACGACGCGCGTACGACATTCGCGAGGCGCTCGCCGGCATCATCGACGGTGGCTCGCTGCTCGAGCTGCAGCCGCGCTGGGCCCGCAACGTCGTGACCGCTCTGGGCGTGCTCGACGGCCGCCCTGTCGGGATCGTCGCCAACCAGCCGCACCACCTTGGCGGCGTGCTCGACGCCGAGGGCTCCGAGAAGGCCGCCCGCTTCGTCCGCTTCTGCGACTCGTTCGGGTTGCCGTTACTCGCGGTGGTCGACACGCCCGGATTCATGCCAGGCTCGCGCCAGGAGCGCGCCGGCGTGATCCGCCATGGCGCCTCGCTCGTGCGGGCGTTCGCTGCCGCGCGCGTGCCGAAGCTCACGGTGATCCTGCGCAAGTCCTACGGGGGTGCCTACATCACGATGAACTCGCGCGATCTCGGCGCCGACCTGGTTCTCGCCTGGCCCGATGCCGAGCTCGGGATCATGAGCGCGGGCTCCGCGGTCGGGATCATCCACCGCCGCGAGCTCCGGGTCGCCGACGACGTCGAGGGCGAGCGCCGCCGGCTCGCTGACGCCTACGCGGACGAGCACCTCCGAGCCTCGGCCGCGGCGGCCTGCGGCTTCATCGATGAGATCGTCGATCCGGCCGATACCCGCGCGCGGCTCGCGGGGGCGCTGCGCACGCTGCAGAGATGAATCTCGCCGGCAAGCGGATCCTGATCACCGGCGTCATCACGAAGGACTCGATCGCCTTCCACGCCGCCGAGCAGGCACAGCAGCTCGGCGCGACCGTGCTGCTGACGAGCTTCGGGCGGGTGCGGCGGATGACCGAGCGCGCCGCGTCGCGTCTGCCCGAGCCGGTCGACGTGCTCGAGCTAGATGTCAACAGTCCGGAGGACTTGGATGCCTTGACCTCGTCACTGCGCGACCGCTGGGGACAGGTCGACGGCGTGCTGCACGCGATCGCGTTCGCCCCCGAGGACTCGCTCGGCGGGAAGTTCATGACCGCGCCGGCCGAGAGCGCGGCGCAGGCATTTCAGACGAGCGCGTTCTCGCTGAAGGCACTGGCCGCCGCGGTCGCGCCGCTGATGGCGGGCGGCGGGAGCATCGTGGGGATGGACTTCGACGCCAGCGTGGCGTGGCCGATCTATGACTGGATGGGCGTCGCGAAGGCCGCGCTCGAGTCGGTGTGCCGATATGCGGCGCGCGACCTCGGGCCGGCGGGGGTGCGCGTCAATCTCGTCGCCGCGGGGCCACTCGGCACCGTCGCCGCGCGCGGGATCCCCGGGTTCGAGAAACTGTCTGAGCTCTGGCAGGCACAGGCCCCGCTGGGCTGGGACGTCGCCGACCCCGGCCCGGTCGCGGCCGCGATCTGCTTCCTGCTCTCGGACTACGCGCGCGGGATCACGGGGGAGATCCTGCACGTCGACGGCGGCTTCCACGCGGTCGGCGCGCCGAGCGGTCTTTAGTTCGGGGCCTCGCTTCGCTCGGCGTCCGTGGGGCCGCGCGGGCCCATCCGGACAGCTTTGGTGGTTCCGTTTTGTGCTGTCGGCTGGCGCCACGCTTCCCGGCCTTCGGCCGGGGCCTCGTTGTTGGTCTGCCCCGCATTTGGCTTTCGAAGAGGTGGTTGGGTGCCTGGCAACCCCGATTTCGTTACAAAGCGCCGGCTCGCTGAGGCAACGTGTAACGAAATGCGCGCTATAGCACCGATTTGGTTACGCGTTGCCCAGCCGCGGCGGTGAGATGTGACGAAATCGGGGTTCTCACCGTCGTGCCTCTGCGGGATGGCAGCTGTCTGGGTCCGGACGGGGCCGCATGGCCCCATGGATGCCGAGCGGAGCGAGGCCCCCCGTACGATGCCTGGATGGAACGCTGGCTGTCGGTCGAGCGCAATGTGCGGCTGTGCGCGGTGCTTGGCGCGGTTGCGATCGCGTTCTCGAGCATCCTCGTGCGCCTCAGCCATGCCTCGCCGTCGACGGCGGCGATCTTCCGGTGCGCGTATGCGCTCCCGCTGCTTGGACTGTTCGCCTGGGCCGAGGATCGGAAGTACGGCCGGCGCGGTTGGCGCGAGCGGCGTGTCGCGGTCGCGGCAGGGCTGTTCTTCGGCGTCGACCTGATCTGCTGGCACCGGTCGATCGAGGACGTCGGCGCGGGACTCGCCACCGTGCTTGCCAACGTGCAGGTGGTGCTGGTGCCGCTCGTCGCGTGGGTCGTTCTGTCCGAGCGGCCGCGCCGGCAGTTGCTCGCCGCGTTGCCGGTCGCGCTGATCGGCGTGGTGATGATCTCCGGCGTGCTCGAGGCCGGAGCCTATGGTCGCGACCCTGCGCGGGGGACGATCTACGGCCTTGCCGCCGGCATCGCGTATGTCGGGTTTCTGCTGCTGCTGCGCCACAGCGGCGCGGATCTGCGCAGACCGGCTGGGCCGCTGTTCGACGCGACAGCCACCGGGGCGGTGGTGTGCGTAATTGCCGGATTGCTGCTCGGAGACGCGCACCTGGTGCCCACCTGGCCGAGCGCCGGCTGGCTGATCGTGCTGGCGCTCACCTCCCAGGTGCTCGGCTGGCTGCTGATCACGATCTCGCTGCCGCGCCTGCCCGCCGCGCTGACGTCGTTGCTGCTAACGGTCCAGCCGGTCGGCTCTGTGGCACTGGCGGCGCTGATCTTCGCCGAGTCTCCCAGCGGGCTGCAGCTGTCCGGTGTGGTGCTGGTCGTGGCCGCGCTGGTCGTCGCGACGCTACCGAAACAGATCCTCAGACGCGGCTCGAAGGATCGCAGCCGCCCCCGGCCCGTCCTCGCGCCCGACGTGCCGTCCGGCGCCGCGGATCAGCACCACGGGCTCTGAGCTGTCCTTCCGGCGCACGAGGTCCGCTGCGGCCGCTAGCTCGTCGGCGACGGCGATCCAGGTCGCGCTCAGCTCCCGTCCTGATGCGTCGGCACGCCCCCGCCAGTCCTCGAGTGGGCTGATGCCCGCGCAGCCGATCGCGACATCGACCTGACCGTGACGCCAAGCGCGGCCGAAGGAGTCCGTGATCAGGACCCCGGGTGCCACTCCGGTCAGCGCGTGCAGGTCCGCGCGCAGCCTTCTCGCGGATGCGTCGGGGTCCTTCGGCAGCAGCACCAGCCGGTCGGGTTCCGACGCGTTCGAGGCGTCGACACCGGCATTGGCGCAGACAAAGCCGTGGTGGGTGACGCAGATCAGCACGCCTCGCTCCGCGCGAAGGAGCTCGGCGGATTCGTCGAGGACCACCTGGACGTGGCGCGGATCCTTGTCGTTCGCTGCTGCGAGCTCGATCGCCCTTGGGGTCGGCGTGACCTCCGCGAGGTCTCGAACCCGGCCCTCGGATTTCGAGACGATCTTATGGGCGATGACGAGCACGTCCCCGGGCTCGAGCGGGGTCTTGGCGATCAATACGGACAGGTCGGTGCCGGGCGTGACCTCCGGCAGGCCCTCGAGTGCGATGGCGCTGAGCACTAGTTGGCGCTGCGCGTCAGCTGGCGGAGCATCCCGCGGGTGTGCGCCGCGAGCCCGTGCGTGGCCGCGAGCATCTGCTGGAGGGCGGCGAGGTCCTCGGGAGTGTCGACGTCGATCGCCAGTGAGGGCACCTGGACGACTTCGCACGCGACGCCTTGCGCCTCGGCCGTCGAGCGATGACGCTCACAGCTGCCCGGACCGAACGACGGCGCGAGCGCGTCGGGCGGCGCGAGTAGCAGCGCGTTCGTGCCGGTCCCATGGCGGTCCGGCACGACAAGGACCGAGGGCTCGCTCAGCCGCCGGCCGATCAGCTCGTCGAGTTCCCGGGGATCGAGCAGCGGGCAGTCGCCGGGCACGAGGACCACTCGGTCCTTGCCGGACTCCAGCGCAGCGCGGATACCCACGGCCGCCGCTTCGCTGTGGCCACGCTCCTCGTCGTCGAGCACGGTTGCTCCATAGCCGCCCGCGATCTGCTGGGCCGCGTTGTCACGCGTGACGACCATCACCTCGTCGACCGCCTTCGCGCGGCGCAGCGCGACCAGCACGTCGGAGAACATCGCCTCGGCGAGCGCGCGCCGCGGGCCAGGGTTGAGCTCGCTAGCCAGGCGCTGCTTTGCCTCCGCGAAGCTCTTGATCGGGAGGATCGCGAGCGTCGGCATCGCCGCGAAAGGTATCTCAGCCCGCGCTTGCGCTCAGCGAGAGCGCAAATGTCAGGGTCTCTTCTGCAACCTTGCGTCGCGTGTTCGCGTCGCTCATCAGCACGTCCGTAACCAGGGTCGGGCAGTCGTCGGTGTGTTGATCGGCGACCAGCCCGTCGAGCACTTCGCCATACGCGCTTGCGATTCCGGTGCTGCTCAGCTCGTGCCCGGCCCACTGCATGAACGGCTCCGTCGGACCCTTCACGACGCTGCCCTGGACGAGCGGGCTGACGGCGACGACCGGAGCCGGCGCACCGGTTAGGGCGTCCTTGATGCCGGGGACCGCGAGGATCGGGCCGATCGAGATCACCGGGTTCGAGGGCCCGATCACCACTGCGCGCGCGGTCGCGATCGCCTCGAGTACCTCGGGCGTGGCGCGGGCCGCCGTCGCGCCGCGCAGATCCATGTCCGTCACCGGTCCCTCG
The DNA here is from genome assembly GCA_963796525.1 of uncultured Solirubrobacterales bacterium. GTDB lineage: Bacteria > Actinomycetota > Thermoleophilia > Solirubrobacterales > Solirubrobacteraceae > Palsa-465. The sequence goes on along the minus strand of CAWCMD010000016.1, from coordinate 41,365 downwards.
CCGCGGCCCTTGATCATGAATTCCTGAAACGGCCACCAGCGACCCTGGGCGTGGACGCGGGTACGGACCGGCTCGTCGGCCATCGGCAGGACCCGGGCGCCGACACCCAAGGCCGCGGCGATCGCTTGCTGCGCCTCGGTCAGGCGCCGGCCCGCCTGCAGCTGTCTAGCCCGCTCGATCCCGACCGCCAGGTCGTGGTCGCCGAGGTTGAACCACACTTCGACGCCGAGATCGCGCAGTCCGTCCATCACATGGAATGTGTCCTCGTGCAGGCCCCAGCCGCGCTCGTCGATGCGATCCGCGAGCCAGAACGTGACCAGGTCGGGATCCGGAGACACGTAGGCGCCGTAGATCTCGATGTCGTCGCCGGTGTTGGCGATCACCGTCAGCGCCTCGGCGCCCACGACGTCGAGCATCCCGCGCGCGAGCTTCGCGCCACCGGTTCCGCCGGCGAGGACGACTACGGGCCCGCCGCTGGTCAAAGTCCCGTGATCTTGATGCCGGCCCGGACCTTGTTTCGCACGTTGATCGAGATGATCAGCGGCGTCAGCTGCTCGACGATCCTCGCCATCTCGAGCCGGCCGCAGTCGACGGGGCGCAGACCCTCGATCCTGTCCACGAGCGCTGCCAGCTGTTGCTTGTCGTCGCGGCTGTCACCACAGATCAGGACGTCTTCGTCCAGCCGGTGCTCGAGGTCGGTGAGGAGCGCGGCGCTGACCGTGTGGAAAGCGGAGACGATGCGCACGCCGTCGGGGGCCATCTCCTCAGCCTGCTGGGCGGCCGATCCCTGCCACACACCGAGCGTCCGGGTTGCCTTGCCGCTGACCGCCGCGGCGAGCGGCACGGTCGCGTCGACGAGCAGCTGACCAGGTTGGAGCGCGTTCTTGAGGTTCGTGAGGTTCTCGGACTGGTTGCGAAACGGGACGCTCAGGATCACGACCTCGGCCTCGCGAACGGCGTCGGCGTTCTGCAGGCCGGTGAACGTGCCGCTCGGCACCCGCTGGGCGGCCTTGTCCGCGGCTTCGCGCGCTCGGCCCTCGTCGCGGGAGCCGATCACGATCGGCACGCCGGCGCGGCCGAAGCGCAGCGCGAGGCCAAACCCGAGGGCTCCTGTCGCTCCGACGATGCAGACTGGCGAGGACACGCCGCGGGAGTCTAAGGACCGGTACGCTTCGCTGCGTATGGGTCGCTTGCTCGGGTGGGGACCGAGGCTCGGGGTGTTGATCGTCGCCTGGCTGGCGCTTGGCGCCGGGTCGGCCGCTGCCAGCGGCGGCGCGCCGTATCGGGTGGGCAGCTCGTCGGTGCGCCAGAGCGGGCAGCAGATCGTCTGGCGCGTGCAGCTCACGCACTCGTTCTCCCCGGTGGCGATGCAGCGCGCCGGCCGGGAGCTGTGCCTGCTGATCCGGCGTGAGCGCAACAACACGGTCTCGGGCGTCGCCTGCGTCCGGCCGTCGCTCGACCACAAGCGGCCATCGCTCTACTACTCGCCGATCACGGCGAAGGGCCGGGGACGCGCGCGCTGGGTTGGGGCGACGATGTCTCGCGGGAGCACGAAATCGCTGACCGCCAGCTTCGTGCCGGGCGGCATCGGCATCGGCTACTACTCGTTCAAGTGGCAGGTCGTCACGAGCGGGACCCACGGGTGTCACGGAGACTGCCGGCGGGTCTATCCGCGCCGCCCGGTGCTCGCCAGGGTCCACGTGCCGATCCCGGTCGGCTGCGTGCCGGGCGGGGCGTCATTCGTCGGCAGTGGCCCCTCGAACCAGCACGTGATCGCCCTGACATTCGACGATGGTCCCTGGTACGACACGCCACAGTTCCTCGACATCCTCGAGCAAAAGCACGTGGTCGCGACCTTCTTCCAGATCGGCGAGCAGATCAGCACGTATGGCGGTCCGGTCGAGCACCGGATGCTGGCCGACGGCGACATCATCGGCGACCACACCTGGAATCACGCCGACGTGTCCGGTGACGGGCCGTTCGCCGCTTCTGAGATCTCCAGCACGGCGTCCGCGATCAAGGCGGCGTCGGGATTCTCGCCGTGCCTGTTCCGTGCCCCGTACGGAAGCGTCAGCGGCGCGCTGATCTCGGAGGCGCGCTCGATGGGCTTCATCACGATCCAGTGGGACATCGACCCGCGTGACTGGTCGCTTCCGGGGAGCGGCGCGATCTACTCGACGGTGGTCGGCAACGCGCACAACGGCGCGATCGTGCTCCAGCACGACGGCGGCGGCGACCGATCCGAGACACTCGCGGCGCTGCCGCAGGAGATCGACACGCTGCGGGCCCAGGGCTACCAGTTCGTGACGATCCCGCAGTTGCTCGGGCTGCGCGTCATCTATAAGTAGGCGTTGTCATGAGTGCGTATCCGCGTAGCGTGCGCGTCCGCGAGGTCGGGCCGCGGGACGGGTTTCAGAACGAGCCCGAGGTGATCGGCACTGCCGACAAGGTCCGGCTGATCGAAATGCTCGGCGCGAGCGGTCTGCGTCGGATCGAGGTGACGAGCTTCGTGCGGCCCGACGTGATCCCGCAGCTCGCTGATGCTTCGGAGGTGCTGGAGGCGGTGCGGCTGCCGTCATCCGTCGCGGTCAGCGTTCTGATCCCGAACGAGCGGGGGCTCGAGCGGGCTTTGGGGTTGCGGGACAGGTTTTCGGAGATCAACGGGTTTCTGTCCGCCTCGGAGACCCACAACCGCAAGAACGTGGGGCGCTCGGTTGCCGAGTCGCTGGGGGGCCTGAAGGCGACGTTTGCGCGCGCCCTGTCCGAGGGTTTGCGCTGCGAGGGCGTGATCTCGACGTCGTTCGGGTGTCCGTACGAGGGTCACGTGGCCGAGGAACGCGTGCTCGAGATCGCCGCTGCACTGGCCGAGGCGGGGGCGGTCGAAATCGGGTTCGGCGACACGACCGGGATGGCGAACCCATTGCAGGTGCGGTCGTTCTTCGAGTCTGCGTTTGCGGCGCTACCGGGCGTCGAGCTGACCGCCCACTTCCACAATACGCGCGGTCAAGGGCTCGCAAATGTGCTGGGCGCGCTGGAGGTGGGGGTGGAGAGCTTCGAGTCGTCGTTCGGCGAGCTCGGCGGCTGTCCGGTCCCCGCCGGCGCGACCGGGAACATCGCAACTGAGGACCTCGTCTCGATGCTGCATGAGATGGGGATCGAGACAGGCATCGATCTGGGCGCTCTGCTCGAGGCCTCGCGGGAGGCGGAGGGCGTGCTCGGGCGCCCGCTCGGCAGCCACGTGCTTTCGGCGGGACCCGTCGAGTGGCATTGAAGCTCTAGCCTTGCGCGCCTAACTGGCATCGAAACGGAGAGGGCATGGCGCAGATTTCAAAGGTTGGCGTCCTCGGCTGCGGGCTGATGGGCCATGGCATCACGCAGGTGGCCGCCGAAGCCGGCTACGCGGTCGTGGTCCGCGAGGTCGACGATGAGCGGCTCGCGGGCGGGATCGGCAAGATCGAGAAGCAGCTGGCGCGTGCGGTGGAGAAGGGCAAGGCCTCGCAGGAGGACGCAGATGCCATCCGTTCGCGGATCGAAGGCACGACCGATTACCGGTCGCTCGGCGACTGTGACCTGGTGATCGAGGCCATCACCGAGGACCTCGGATTGAAGCTCGACATGTGGAAAGAGATCGACGCGATCGTCAAGCCCGAGGCATTCTTCGCAACGAACACGTCCTCGCTTGCGGTGATCAATCAGGCCGCGGCGACCAGCCGGCCCGAGCAGTTCCTCGGGCTTCACTTCTTCAATCCGGTGCAGGTGATGAAGCTGCTGGAAGTGATCCGCTGCGTCACCACCTCCGACGAGGCGATCGCGCTGGGTACGGAGTTCGGGCAGCGGCTTGGGAAGCTCACCGTTCAGACCAAGGACAAGGCGGGGTTCATCGTCAACCGGCTGCTCGTCCCGTACATGCTCGACGGGATGCGGGCGTACGAGGAGGGCGTCGGCACGATCACCGAGATCGACACCGCGATGAAGGCAGGCGCCGCTCATCCGATGGGACCGCTGACGCTCGCCGACTTCGTCGGGCTCGACACGCTCGGCTCGATTGGTGATGTCCTGTTCGACGAGTTCCGGGAGCGGCGCTTCGCGCAGCCGCCGATCCTTCGCAAGCTGATCGCCGCGGGCTGGTACGGACGGAAGTCGGGGATGGGCTTCTACGACTATTCCGGCGAGGAGCCGATCGAGAATCCGGGACTGGCGCTTTGACCGAGGTCGATCATGGCGATGCCGTTCGCGATGCGACAGCGCGCGCGCTTGCCGGGGGTCCTGAGCGTCACCGGCTGAAGGCGGCAGAGCAGGGCAAGCTGCCCGTGCGGGAGCGCGTTGCGCAGTTGGTCGATGAGGGCTCGTTCGCCGAGGAGGGGCTGCTCGCCGGGTGGAACCAGGAGGGCGAGGGCGCCGAGGGCGTCGTCACCGGGCTGGGCACGGTCTTCGGACGGCCGGTGGCGGTGATGGCCAACGACCCGACGGTCAAAGCGGGATCGTGGGCGCCGCCGACGGTCGAGAAGATCGTTCGCATTCAGGAGCGGGCCATGAGCTTGCGGGTGCCTTTGGTGTACCTCGTGGACTCGGCAGGCGCCCGGATCAACGAGCAGGTGCAGATGTTCCCTGGCCGGCGGGGGGCCGGCCGGATCTTCTTCAACCAGGTGCGGCTGTCGGGCGTGGTGCCGCAGGTGTGCGTGTTGTTCGGCCCCTCCGCCGCGGGGGGCGCCTACATTCCTGCGTTCTGCGACGTCGTGACCATGCGAGACGGCAACGCCTCGATGTACCTGGGATCGCCGCGGATGGCCGAGATGGTGATCGGCGAGAAGGTGACGCTCGAGGAGATGGGTGGCGCGCGCATGCACACGTCCCGGAGCGGGGTGGGGCATGCGCTGGTGGCGTCTGATTCGGAAGGGGTCGAGTTCGCCCGGCGGTATCTGTCGTATTTCCCTGGGTCATTCGGGGAGGAGCCGCCGGCGGCTTTGCCCGCTGCGCCGGCGTCGGAAACTCCGATCCGGTCATTGATCCCGATCGATGAGAACAAGCCGTTTGACATGCGAGACGTCCTGGAGTCGCTCGTCGATGCCGGGTCCTTCCTGGAGATCCACGCGCGGTGGGCGCGCGAGCTGATCGTGGGCTACGCGCGGCTCGACGGCCGGGTCGTCGGGATCGTCGCCAATCAGCCGAAGGTCAAAGGCGGCGTGCTGTTCGTCGACTCCTCCGACAAGGCGGCGCGCTTCATCTGGACATGCAACGCGTTCGGGATCCCACTGCTGTTCCTGGCGGACGTGCCCGGGTTCATGATCGGCACCCAGGTTGAGCGCGAGGGCATCATCCGGCACGGCGCGAAGATGATCAGCGCGGTCTCCGAGGCGAACGTCCCGAAGATCTCGGTGATCGTGCGCAAGGCTTACGGCGCCGGTCTGTACGCGATGGCCGGCCCGGCGTTCGACCCTGACAGCTGTCTGGCGCTGCCGACCGCGTCGATCGCGGTGATGGGTCCCTCGGCCGCGATCAACGCCGTCTACTACAACCAGCTGCAGGCGATTGCCGATCCTGATGAGCGGGCCGCACGGGTCGAGGAGCTGCGCAGCGAGTACTCGGAGGACATCGACATCCTGCATCTCGCGTCCGAGCTCGTGATCGACGCCGTGATCCAGCCCGAGGAGCTGCGGGACCAGCTCGTTCGCCGGTTCGCGCTGGCGGCGAGCAAGCGCCGCGAGTGGCCGGAGAAGCGCAACCCGATCACTCCGGTGTGAGCTGCGTGGCGCGTTGCGTGGTGGCCTGAGCGCGCGTGCGGCCGACGTAACCGTCGACGGCATCGGTCAGGATCAGACCGAGCTCGACGATTGAGTCGAGCGTTCGTGGATCGAGATTGTCGATCGTGTCCGTCTTCTGATGCGAGCGCGGCGCGAGCGCGTTGCCGTCGAGTGCTCCGAGCGCGATCGCGGGAAGCCTTGCGGCGCGGGCGAGGAATGCCGGCGTCATGCCGCGGCCGCGATGGGGGCGGACTCGGAGCTCCGGGTCGTCCTGGGCGATCTGGGCGAGCAGGGCCTGAAGCTGCGCGAGATACCGCAGCGGGACGAGTGTCCCGTCGCTAACCCACCAGCGTGGATCGCCCGTGCCGGATGGAGCGAAGCCGATCACGACCGTGTTATGGGCCTTCAGCGAGCTGGTTCGCCTTCGCAGGTAACGGCGCAGGCCGGCGCCGCCGCCCTCGCCGGCACCGGCAAGCACGAGTTCAGGGGCGAGGTTGCGCGGCGGGGTGGCGTGCAGGGCGCGCGCGAGCGTGATGCTCGCGGCGACGCCGCTCGCGTTGTCGTTCGCGGCGGGGCCGAAGTGCGCCGTCCCATGCTCCAGCAGCAGCGCGAGCGCGAGCACCAGCACGACCGTGGGAATGAACTGGAGCGCGCCAATCGACGTGCCCTTCGAGCCCTCGAGCCGGAGAACCGCCGTGACGAGCAGCCAGACCAGGCTGATCGCGATCCACGCGACCCATCCCGGCAGCCGGCCCCCTGTCGCCTGGTTGAGCCGTGCAGCGGGTTTGCGCAGCCAATCGCGGTAGATCATTCCGGTGCGGCCCGCGTCGTAGTTCGCGGTGATGATCAGGCGGACTCGCTGTTCGTTCGTCTCGTCGGTCGGGTACGGATTGCGCGAGGCGATCACGTTCTGGCTCGCGCGCTCGGGTGTGAGACGGCGGCCGAGCGAGTAGCCGGTGAGATCGTCAACGATCAGGGACAGCAGCGCCACGAGCATCAGCGCGCCGCCGACGCGCGGCGAGCCAACGGAGATCAGGCTGCCCGCGAGGCCAAGTGCGACGTGCCAGGCGTGCGCGAGCGCCCAGTTGGGACGGCACCAAAACGGGTCCGTTCTCGTTTGCAGGCCCGCTTGCTCGAGCTCGTCCGCCAGCCATCGGGCGGCCCGCCGCTCGGCGTTCGAACCCGGGCCGCGGTCTTGGAAGTCGGCAAGGCCCTTTAGGGTGTCCAGCGCGCTCACCGCCGGATCATCTCAGGCCGGTGGCCACGTACGGTGCACACGTGCGGCGTTGCCATCCTGTAGAACGCCGGGTATGTCGGTCGTGAATGAGAGCACTGAGCAGGCGCTGCTCGACGTGGCGCTCGAGGCCGCTCGTGCGGCGGCGGACGAGCTCCGGGCACGGTTCGGGGGGCGTGTAGGCGGCGTCCATACGAAGAGCACGCCGACCGACCTCGTTTCCGAAGCGGACGTCGCCGCCGAGTCCGCGATCCGGCGCGTGTTGGCCGAGCGCCGGCCCGGCGACGCGATCCTTGCCGAGGAGGGCGGTTCGACCGAGGGCGGCGATCTGCGCTGGGTGGTCGATCCGCTCGACGGCACGATCAACTTCCTGTTCGGGGTGCCCCAGTTTGCGGTCAGTGTCGCTTGCGAAGACACGTCCGGGACGCTGGCGGGGGTGGTTCTGGATCCGATCCGTGACGAGTGCTTTTCGGCGACGCGGTCCGGGCCGGCGCTGCTCGGCGGCTCCCAGATCGTCGCCTCAGAGCGTGCGGATCTGTCCACGGCGATGGTCGCCACCGGCTTCGCGTACGACTCGGGGGTGCGCGCGCGTCAAGCTTCGGTGCTGTTGCGCGTGCTTCCGGCCGTACGCGACATCCGGCGCGCGGGCGCCGCGGCGCTCGATCTGTCGTGGTGCGCGTGCGGGCGCTACGACGCGTACTACGAGCGGGGCCTGCATGCCTGGGACCTCGCGGCCGGCGGGCTGATCGCATCGCGGGCGGGGTTGTCGGTGCGGACGCTGGCCGGGACTTTGGAAGATCCGCCCGGCGTCGTCGCTGCGCCGCCCGGGCTGATCGACGAGCTGTACGGCCTGGGCCTCTGATGCCCGCGGGCTGTGGCGCCTCTCCTGCGCGCTGGCCGGCCTAGTCGCACCGGCCGCCCTCCCTACGCGGGGTGAATGGCGATTCAGCTCCGACCCCCGGAACTCAGATGCCAGAGCCCCAGGTCGAACTAGACTCCTACGCGCCAGCGCGGCGGTGATGGAATGGTAGACATGGCGTCCTCAAAAGGCGCTGTCCTTCGGGACGTGTGGGTTCGAATCCCACCCGCCGCACTGTTTCATGGCGACTTCGGACATCGCATCCGGACCGGAAGGTGACGTCGTGACGCTCGAAGCGCTCGACGAGACCGTCGATCACGTCCGCGGCAGCGCAACGGGACGCGTCATCCTCGAGTGGGCGACTACGAGTGCCCGTACTCGCGACCGCGTTTCGTGAGATCGAGCGCGTCGAGCGGCAACTCGGCGACCAGATCCGCTTTGCGTTTTGCCACTACCCGCTGATGCAGATCCACCCACATGCTGCGGCGCCGGCGGCCGCCGCGGAGGCAGGGGGTCCAGGGCAAGTTCTGGGCGATGCACGAGCTTCTCTTCCACCATCAGGAAGCGCTCGGTGCTGACGACCTGCGGCGGTACGCGACCGAGTTGAAGCTCGAGCTCGATCGCTTCGACCGCGACCGGGCCAGTGACCCGATCCTGCGGCGCGTGGCGCGAGATCTAGAGAAGGGTCAAGCGTCGGGTCAGGTGCAGGGAACGCCCACCCTGTTCATCGACGGGATCCTGTACGGCGGGTCACATGACGCTCAAGGGCTGATCGAGGTGCTGACTTTGAGCTAACCGGCGGCGAGGATTCCGAGCGTGGCGCTGAGGCTGGCGATGATCGCGCCGCCCAGGGTGACCGAACGTCCCCGCGCCGGTGTCATAGTGCTTCTGCCCTTGCGAAGGCGTGCTTGTCGCCGCCGACCATGATCGCGAGCGTCCCGGTCTCGGCCTGGGGGATGCTGCCGGAGACCGGGGCGTCGAGCATCTTCGCGCCGAGCGAGTCGATGCGCGCGGCGAGTTCCTGGCTGGCGTGGGGGCTGACGGTACTCATGTCGACTTATACGCTGCCGGGCCTGATTCCGGCGAGGATGCCGTCGGGACCCAGGGCGATCGCATCGAGTGCGTCGTCGGTGACCATGCTGATGAAGACGTCGGTCGCGGCGGCGACTGCGCGTGGGGTGTCGAGCCAGGTCATGCCGCGGTCGACAGTGGTTGGGCCTTGGCGGCGGTGCGGTTGGTTCCGTAGATGCGGTGGCCGGCGTCGAGCAGTCGAGTGGCGATGCAGCTGCCCATCGCTCCGAGGCCGATGAATCCGATCGTGCTCATCGTGTTGCTCCTTCGATCTCATCGACGTCCTGGGTGGTCAGTTCGAGGTTCGCCGCGGCGAGGATCGGGTCGACCTGGTCGGGGCGGCGGAAGCCGACGATCGCGCCGTCAACGGCCCGGTTGCGCAGTGTCCAGGCGACCGCGACGGCGCCGGGCGTGGTGTCGTGGCGCTCGGCGACCGCGGCGAGCCGCGACACGAGCGCGAGGTTGCGGGAGAGCTGCGGCTCGCGGAAGCGCTCGTCGCCCTTGCGCCAGTCATCGTCGGCGAGGCGCTCGATCCGCTCGCGGCTCATGGCGCCGGTCAGCATGCCGGAGCCCATCGGCGAGTAGACGATCACCCCGATCCGTTGGCGCTCGGCGAACGGGAGGATCTCCTGTTCGACTTCGCGCTCGATCAGCGAGTACTGGGGTTGGAGTGTCTCGACCGGTGCGATCTGCTGGATCCGCCGCAGCTGCTCGACGTCGAAGTTGGAGACGCCGATGTGCTTGACGAGGCCCTGGTCCTTGAGCTCGGCGAGCGCAGCCCAGCCTTCCTCGATGTCCTCGGCCGGGACGGGCCAGTGGATCTGGTAGAGGTCGATCGCGTCGACGCCGAGCCGGCCGAGACTGTCGCTGGCCTCGCGAAGGATCGTGTCGCGCTTGAGGCTGTGCGCGACATTGCGGTCGGGGCCTTCGAGCAGCGAGCACTTGGTGAACACGTACGGGCGCTCGGCGAGCCCTTCTAGCGCGCGACCGACGATCCGCTCGGAGCGCCCGAAGCCGTACGCGGCGGCGGTGTCGATCCAGTTGATGCCCTGCTCGAGCGCGTGGTGGATCGCGGCGATCGACTGCTCGTCGTCCTGCGGTCCCCAGCCGAATTCCCAGCCACCGCCGCCGATCGCCCAAGCGCCGAATCCGACGCGGGTGATCTCGAGGCCTGTGTCGCCGAGCTGTGCTGTCATGAGTTGCGTCTTGTACATGGTCCTCCTATCAGGTGGACATGGGTTGCGGTTGCGAAGATCGGTGGGTGTTGCGGCCCCGATCAGCGCCGGCGTGGCGGCGAGGATCGCGAGCGCGAGCAGCGCGGCGAACACGAGCACGCTGGCACGCGTGGAAGCGACCTGGGTCAGCGCGCCGAGGCCGATCACGGGCCCGGCGAGGCCCAGGTACGCGGCGAGGGAACAGGCCGGCGAGCGCCTCCGCACGATGCTCCGGAGCGGAGATCTCGGCGACCGTTGCGATCGCGCCCTTGAACATCAGACCTGCGCCGGCGCCGATGACTAGATCGCCGACCAGGAACACGCCGAAGCTCGGGGAAGGCAGCCAAAGCGCGACCGTCAACAGGCCAAGGCCCGCTAGCAGCGCCGGGATCGCCGCCGCCAGAAGCTGGTGCGTGGGGCGCGATGCGGTGAATGTCTGCGCAAGCACAGCCGCTGCGAACACGAGGAACGACACGCCGCCCGCGAGCGCGTGCGATGGCTCGTGCAGCGTTCCGGCGAGGAAGCTCGGCGCCAGTGAGGTCAGCAGACCGAAGACCGACATCGTGATCGCCGCGCCCAGCGCGGCGGCGAAGAAGCGCCCCACTGCGCGAGCGCGCCGGAGATGAGCGCGCCGAGGCCGAGGCCGCCGAGGTTGGCGGAGGTGGAGACGAGCTGTCCGCGCCGGCTCTGCGGGCCGTCGAGCTCCGATAGCCACGCGGTCGCAGTCGCGGCTATCGCGCCGACGCCGAGCCCGCTCAGTATCCGTGCGGCGAGCAGCCCCGGCAACGCCGGCCAAGCGAGAAGCACGGCCGCCGCCACGATCTCCACTGCGAGCGCGGGCATCAGCACCCGCCTGCGTCCGTACCAGTCCGAGACGTGGCCGGCGACGAGCAGGCTGAACGCAACCGCCAGCGCGTACACGGCGAACGCGACCGTGACCGTCAGCGACGAGACGTGATCGCGCTGGGCGTACGTCGACCACAACGGTGTGGGGACCGTCGTGAACGCCATCGCGGTCGTGAACGCGAGGGCGACGATCAAGAAGCCGACTGTGTGGCGAAGTGTTGTGTAGTTGGTCGGTGTCATCACGAATTCAGAATGGCCGTATGGGCCATCGCAATCAACGCAAACAATTGCTAACGGTTATCGCTTCCGGCGATAACCTTCCGATGTGGAGTTGCGGCAGCTCGCTACCTTCGTCGCGGTCGCCGAGGAGGCCAGCTTCACCCGCGCAGCGGACCGGCTGCACCTGGTCCAATCGGCGGTCTCGGCCGGCGTGCGCAACCTGGAGAAGGATCTCGGGGCGATGCTGTTCGACCGCTCCACGCACAGCGTCAAACTGACCGACGCCGGACGCGCGCTACTGCCCGAGGCACGCGCCACGCTGGCCTCGGCGCAAGCTGCGCGCGACGCCGTCGACGAGGCCCGCGGGGGCCTGCGAGGGACTGTCGTGCTCGGCTCGATGCAAGCCCAGGGGATGCGCGCGATCAACCTCGCCGGCGTGCTGGCCGCATTCCGCGCCGAGCACCCCAGAGTCGCGGTCGCGGTCCGCCACGCCGGCGGCTCCATCGACATGGCCCGCGAGGTCCTCGACGGCCGGATGGATCTCGCGTTCGTCGCGCTTCCCGCGGACGCACCACCGGGGTTGAAGCTGATCCCGCTGGCATCCGCGCCGATCATGCTCACCGTCCATGCCGGGCATCCGCTCGCTCAACGTGCCGGCGTCCAGCTCGCGTCGCTCCGTGACGAGACGATGGTCGACCTCCCGCCCGGATGGGGGGTCCGGATGGCAGTCGACCGATCCTTCGCCGCCGCGGGAGTGACCCGCTCGACCACCTACGAGGTCAACGACACCGCGACGATGGTCGAGTTCATCCGCAACTCGCTCGCGATCGGCCTGCTGCCCCGATCGCTCGTCGAGACACGGGACGAGATCGCGTTCGTGCCGATCCGCGATCGCCCACCACAGTTCCAGACGTCGGTCGCGGTCCCGGCCAACCGCCGGCTCAGCGCCGCCACCCGCGCGATGCTCGAGACGATCGAGCGCCACACCAGCGCCTGACGTCCCCTGCCGGTTGCTCCTCTGAGATCTGTCCGGTGATCGGGCATGGCCTGATGGTCCGTCCGCTCGGCGCGTCCTTCCGCTGCTCCTGGGCAGTGATCGATTCCAGCTCGGAATCAGCCGGTGTGGCTGTCGAGCCAGCGCCAGGAGCGCGCGAGCGGTGGCGCCAACCCGATCTCGCTGCGGTCCTCCCGGATCGCCTCGAGGGGTCAGGTGAGCAGCTCGCCGTACTCGGGGTGCCGCCACCTCGTCTGTCGTACCGGTTGTGGCTATCCGCGATCGGGGGCAGTCAGCCGGCGCTCATCCCAGTAGATTCGGTGGGCGGAACTCCGCCCCTGGAATTCGAATCCCACCCGCCGCGCTTGTCTCATGTCTCTGAAGCCTCGACTGATTTCGCTGCAAATCATGCACCGGCTCGCCAGACCGGCGCGGCCTGTGGGAGCGGCGGCCGCGATGCTGCTCACCGCGGTCGCGGGGGTCGCAGCAGTCGCGGTCCCATCCATGGCGGAGAGCTCAAACCGTGCGCATCAGGCGGCCGGCAGCCCCCGGTATGGCACCTTCGCCGGTGAGATCGAGATTGGCGCGGGACGCAAGCTGTACCTGCGATGCGCTGGCCGCGGTCAACCGACCGTGATCCTCGAGTCAGGGATCCACGACTCCTCGGATGTGTGGACGCTGAGCGATGCCAGGCCGCCTGCCGTCGGATACCCGAGGGTATTCAGCGGCGTCGCCCACTTCACGCGCGTCTGTATGTATGACCGGCCCGGGACGATCCGTTATACGAACCCTCCGGCGCTGACGACGCGCAGCTCGCCCGCCCCGATGCCACGCACGCTTCAGAGCATGGTCGCCGACTTGCACGCGCTGCTGCACAAGGCTCGGGTGCCCGGCCCATACCTGCTCGTTGCCCATTCCTACGGCGGCCTGATCGCGCGCTATTACGCTCAGAGGTACCCGCGCGAGGCAGCCGGCATGGTGCTCGTCGATGCGTTCGGGACCAACATCAAGCGGCTGTTCGGACGGCTGTGGACACGCTACAAACACCTCCTGAACTTCCCGGGCACACCTCTCGAGCGCGATCCGGGATGGGAGACCGTCAGTGCCGACGGCGCGATCAGGTCGATCAACAACGCCCGGCTGCCGCGGATGCCACTCGCCGTGATCAGCAAGACCGAGCCGTTCGCGACCGCTCCCGGGACGCCGAAGGACCTGACGCGTAGGCTCGAGCAGGTCTGGCCCAAGGTCCAGTCGGCGCTCCTCAAACTGGAACCGCTCACCCCGCAGATCTTTGCCACCGGGAGCGATCACTACGTCGAGATCAATGATCCCGATCTAACGGTCAGTGTCATCAAGCTCGTGCTCGATCGCGCCCGTCACCACCGCACCGGCTGACCCGGCCGACGGCGGCCTTCGGTGATACGGTGCCAGCGCCATGGCAGTGTGGTCGCGTCGGTTTCTAGCGCTTGCCGTCGCCGCAGCTTGCGGCTTGACAGCGGCCGGGGCGTTCGCTCGCACAACCCGCGGCGGGCCGCTTACCGGTACGTGGAGCGGCTACATCACGGGTAATCCAGGCAGCGGCGTCAAGCGCCAGCAAATCGTGATCGTGGTGAACGCCAGGGAGACTGGCGGCAGCTGGAAGTTGAGCGACGCGTGCCACGGGCCGTTGACGCTCGACAGCATCTCGAACGGTTACCACCACTTCCTCCGTAAGCTCGCACGCGGCTCGACATGCGCCGGCGGAGATGTGGATTGCCTCAAGCGGGCTGGGGCCAACGTGTATGACGCCGTCACCTCACACCGTGGCGGCGAATACGACGCGAGCGGGACGCTCCGGCGTCGGTGATCGCCGCGGCGGCGGCCGCCTGCGGGGCGGTGCCGGCCGCCTGCGGGGCGGTGCCGGCCGCGTGCGCGCTGCCGCCCGCCGTGATCAACCAGGCGGCCGGAACGAAGCGGCTGCAGCCCTGCGCATGGCTTCCTGCGCATCCTCCATATCTAGGAGCGCCGTGACCTCGCTGCTGATCTGTCCGCTCGCGCCGACCACCATCGACAGGGCAACCGCGGCCACGTTGTCCGGCGCCTCAAGGAGGAATGCGCCATCTCGCTCGCCGAGCGTCCACCAGATGCCGTGCAGCTTGCACCCGAGCGACTCGGCCGCCTGCCTCGCGGCCGTTCCGCGATCCTGAGGGTTCTCGACCATCGCCTTCATCGCCTCGGCGGAGTATTTGAAACGCCCGAGGTAGAGCGGCACGTGAGCCTCCAATCGTTGGGAGAGAACGGTGCGCCGATCCTCCTCGATCGGACGCGTACCCGCAACCGGCGGCTGTCCTGGCGCTCGACGTTTCTACGTGATCGTGATCGTCACAGCGAGGCGAACTCGGATGCGAGCCGGTAGCCCGGCGGCACCACCTTCGGCAACGGCCGCTTGACGAGCCCGCCTGCAGCGCCGGGTCGGTCGACCGTGGGCAAGCGCAACTGGAGGCCCGAGACCGTCACCGCGCGCTGATCGTTGGAGGGGCGGCCATATGGCGCGTCGTTGGGAAGCAGTTCCAGCTTCACGGTGTGGCCAGGCGCGAACAACCACGCTCCCGGGTGGAGTTGGAAGACCTGGCGCACCGGGCGGGTCGAGACCTGCGGTCGCCACAGCGCTCGGCTGACCAGCGTCTCCTGCCCGTTCGGCGCCACGTCGAGCAGCCGCGCGGCGACCTGCGAGTTCGGACCGGGAAGCGCGAACTTGGCGATCACGGTGGCGGCGCCGACCATCGTGAAGCTGTGCGGCACCGCCAGCCGGTAGGTCGCTGTTCCCGGTTGGGTCGCGCCGGATGCCGTAGCGCAAGCCGACGCAGTGATCGGGTTGAACGCCGAGCCGATTGCCGGGTCGCCGGCGTTTGGCTGGATCGTCTGGGCAGCTGCGCTTGCCAAGCGGACCTCGCCGGGCGACAGATGCGCCCAGTCCGAGGCGCGATACGGACCCGCGGAGCTCGCGGATCCCGGGCAGGTCTCGGTCAGCGCCTGCACACCTTGGAAGGGCTTCCGTCCGACCCCCTTGACGTAGTAGGCCAGCCAGCTGGTCACCGCCGCGACGTAGCGCGTGACGTCAGCTTGCTTGTTCTGAGCTCGCGGATGGCCCCAATCGCCGAAGAACAGCGAGACCGGTGCCTTCGGATACTGCGTCTTCGTGCGGTTGTAGTACCGCAGCGCCTCGTCAGCGGGGAACAGGTCGTCCGTCCACCCGTTCGCGATCAGCAGAGGCGCCGGCGGCTCGGAGTGGTCGATGTAGTACGAGGAGTGGTAGCGCGTGATCTGGTGCAACATCTCCGCCGGAACCGGGCCGACATAAGGCTCGCCCTGATTCAGACGCTGCAGCCAGGCGCTGAGATTCCAGTTCGGGTCGGTAGTCGTGCAGAACGTGGTGGAGGTGCCGCAGCCCACTGCGTACAGCGCCGTCACGTACGACTCCTTCATCACGCCGAACCGACCCCGGTAGGGCGCGTCCGCAACGTAGTCGAGCGTGCTTCCGTTCGGCACTAGCGCGTACGAGAGGTCGGTCCAGGGAACGAGCGGCGTCGCTGCCGCAAGGCTCATCTTCTCTCCTCGAGGACTCCGCCACGGGATCAGGCGTCCGTCCGGCAGCATCACCCGGTTCTTCAACGCGGCCAGCGCCATCGACATGCCGCCGCCGTATGAGCCGCCGATCGCGCCGATCCTCGTCGGCGACACCAGGCCCTCGTCGACGAGCTCGCCGGCGAAGAACTGCGCGTCGCGCACCTCGTAGCGTGTGTCGAGCAGATGGTTGAAACCATGTGCGCATGCGCTGGCGGGGACTGAGGCGCGGCTGGCCGCGGTACCGCACGACTCGCTGAAACCGCGGTCCGACATGCTGAACGTCGCATAGCCCGCCGCCAGCCACGGCGCCATCGACGAGATCACCGAGCCGACGCCGCCGCCGCCGCTGTCGAGGCCGAGCTTGTGCCCGCCGTAGCCGTGGAACAGCATCACGAGCGGAAACGGGCCGCGGTGGCCGGCCGACGTCTTCGGCAGGGCGAAGTTCACGTCGACTGCGGTGCCGTCCCAGCTCCTGGCGAGCGTCCGCGCCGGGGTCGGCTGACCATTGACGACCAACGAGCCGCAGAAGCGGACGCCGTCCGAAAGGGTGCGGCATTTCACCGCGCCCCCGAACACGCTTGTCGGGCTCGCCTGAGCCGAACCAGCCAACACCAGCATCGATGCCGCGACGATTGTCGAGACCAGCCTACGCATGGATCCTCCTTGATTCACCCGGTGAATCTAGCTGGTCCGGGCGGGTTCTGGCGGTCGCTCGGGCCGCTACGTCGTCGGGCGGGCTTCCGGAGGGTTCGTCGGCTTACGCTGCGGTCGCGGGCTCGGGCGGCCGCTGCGACGGGGGCGGGTTGTAGCCGCGGCGCTTAGCCTCCTCGATTGGGACCTCGAGCTCGACGTTCCAGCCCTGCGCGAAGCCCTGCATCGCGACGATGATCAGCAGCAACTGCACTGGCGCAATGATCAGCGTGACCGTACCCAACGTGTCCGGGCTGAGCCCGTTGCCGCCAAACAGCGATTGCGGTGCTGCGTAGCCGACGTGACTGCGGTCAAACCAGCTGGTTCCGGAGAGGCCGGCTCCCGCGATCAGCGAGACGATCAGCAGCAGGATCGCCAGGGCGGCCGCGATCGGCAGCAAACCTCGCTTCCAGCGTGCCACGTAGAACGCGATGATCAGGTAGACCAGGCACCACGCGAAGTTGACCGCCTTCAGTCCCTGGAGCTTGCTCCAGCCGCCGATCGTCACGATCAACATCAGCCCCACGGAGATCAGCAGGATGATGATCACGATCACCTTTGTCGTCTTGCTCGACGCCTTCTCCCGGTTGGGGAAGATGACCGTGTAGCCCGGAGTCAGATTCCGCACCGGAGGCATATCGCGGACCATACCTCCTACCGCGGAGGCGTGCTGCAGTTATCAGCCCCCTAGAATCGCCTCTCGCCGGCGGGCGTGGCGGAATGGTAGACGCGCCAGCCTTAGGAGCTGGTGGGCGAAAGCCCGTGGGGGTTCGAGTCCCTCCGCCCGCACTGAGTGAGCCCTCTACGACTTCGGCCCGGCCAACGTGTCCCGCGGGCCGGGGCGAGGAGGCTGCCCCTCGGTGCCGGACCGAACCTGATCGGATCCACGTAAGCCGGAACACGGACCGAACCTGATCGGATCCACGTAAGCCGGAACAGCAGGGGAGACAGGACTCGAACCTGCAACCCCCGGTTTTGGAGACCGGTGCTCTGCCAAATTGAGCTACTCCCCTGTGGTGCGGCTGGCGTGTGAGTCTAATGGAGGTCAATCTCGCCCGGGCGCACGAAGCGCCGGCAACGCTTACGATCGCGGGTCATGACATCGCACACCGTCTATCGCACCTTCAACACCTCGAGGCGGCGCGAGTTCGTCCGCATCACCGAGGACGTCGCGCAGGCGGTTGCGGACGCAGGGATCGCCGAGGGCATGGCGCTCGTCTCTGCGATGCACATCACCGCCGGCGTGTGGATCAACGACGACGAGCCGGGTATCCAGGCGGACGCGCTGGAATGGCTCGACAAGATCGCGCCGCCCAGCTGGCATGAGCCCGATGGCGAGGTGGCGCGGGAGTTGCTGCCGAACCCCGGCGACTACCGCCATCACCGCGGCGGCGAGGACAACGGCGATGCGCACCTGAAGAATCTGCTCGTTCACCATCAGGTGATCGTTCCGGTCACAGACAGGCGGCTGGACCTGGGACCGTGGCAGCAGATCTTCTACTGCGAGTTCGATGGCGGCCGGCCGAAACGGCTCGTGATCAAGGTGATGGGGGAGTAGCGATGGAGGGGTCGCGCGTGCTAAGCGAGAATGCGCTCGCGGGCCGGGTCGCGATCGTCACGGGCGGCGGCACGAACCTCGGCAAGGCGGCTGCCGCGGAGCTCGCGTTATGCGGAGCTGCGGTGCTGATCGCGGGCCGTCGCGAGGAGGTGCTCCAGGAAGCCGCGGCACAGATCGGCGAGCGGTGCGACTGGGTTGCGGGCGACATCCGCGACCGCGAAGGTGCCGATCACATCGTCCGCGCGGCGCTCGACCGCCACGGCCGCCTGGACTTCCTGCTGAACAACGCGGGTGGTCAGTACTTCGTGCCGGCCGAGGGAATCACGGCCAAGGGCTGGCAGGCTGTGCAGAGACTGAACGTCGGCGGCACGCTGGCAATGTCGAATGCCGCCTACGAGCTCGCGATGCGGCCGGCCGGCGCCGGCACGATCGTCAATGTGACCGTCTCGCCGCACCACGGCATGCCGGCGATGGCTCACACGGGTGCCGCCCGAGCCGCGGTTGAGGCGCTGACGCGCGAGCTGGCGAGCGCCTGGGCGGCCGATGGCGTGTCGGTTGCAGCGATCGCGCTCGGGCGCTTTGCGACCGAATCGCTTCGCAAGTACCCGGCCGAGCTCTGGCGCAGCGCCGCGGCGACCGTGCCGCTCCAACGGCTCGGCGAGGTCGAGGAATACGGCTGGCTGGTCGCGCTCCTCGCCTCCCCGCTCGGTCGCGCCTTCTCGGGCTCCACGGTCACGCTCGACGGGGCGCTCGACAACTGGTCGGGCCGCTGGCCTCCAGATGATCTGGCGCGGGACGGGCAGGTGCCCACCGAAGAGCGCCGGCCGGTCGCATAGGACGACAACCCGGCTACCATCAGGCCTGTCCGCGGGCGAGGTGTTAACGGCTGCACGGGAGCCTTCCAAGCTCTAGGAACGGGTTCGACCCCCGTCGCCCGCTCTTCTGCACCGGCTTTGCGTCCGCCCGGCGCCGCCGCGCTCCGTCGGGCGGTTATCATCGCCAGACCACGGGGAGTGGCGCAGTCTGGTAGCGCACCCGGCTGGGGGCCGGGCGGTCGCAGGTTCAAATCCTGTCTCCCCGACTTCTGAAAGTCCTGCAAAGACCGCTATTCGTCTTCAGCATGGATGAGACAGAAGTGCCCAGAAGGCATCAAAAGGGCATCAAACGCTTGCCGTGCGTGCGCGTGGCTGCCCTACGCCTATAAGGGTCGCGGCGATCTCGTGGCCGCTCCGCACACCGACCGGCCACCCACGACTGTTGGCGGGACGGCCGCTCGCGCGCTTGCGGCTCCACGACCTCGGCCAGCACGGAGCGTCTCATCGGCGCGTTCGAGCCGCCCGTGATGCCAAGGCACTGGCGAGTTGCGAGGGCAGCTCGGTGGTGGCGGCTCGGCTCCGGTGAGGATGGCGGCCGGCAGTCCCCGCAGTGTGAGTGGTTCGATGCGGTCGGGCATCAGGTCCATGTGTCGCGCGTTCCAACGTCCTTGCGGGATGTGCACGACAGCGGCGATGCAGTCTTGGGCTGCTTGTTCTGTGTGGTGCGGCGGGATCGCCTCGGGCGAGGTTGACGTTCTCAGGCAGGACCTGTCGGATCTTCTCCGGTCGGTCCGCGGGGTTTCAGGTGGCGAGCGGATCAGGGACCGGAGCTGGGGTGAGTAGGACGATGCGCTCGCCGACCTGAAGTGTGGTGTCGCTGTGGGGCGCGACGATTTCGCGGCCCTCGGTGACAGCCACCACGATGGACTCCGGCGGCCAGGGTATCTCGCCTAGGCGGCGGCCGAGCCCCGGAGACTGTGGACCGACCGCGACCTCGACGAGGTTGTAGCCGTTCAGCGGAGTGCTGGGGACGTGGACTCTCGAGTCGGGGCCTGGGACGGCGAACTCCGCAGCCCTCGCGCCTTGCTCGATCTCACGTGATGAGGCATCCAGGCGTCTAGCGATTGCGGCTAGCACGTTCTGGCGGGTGATCCAACCGAGCAGCCGCCGGCCGTCGTGGGAGAGCACTGGCAGCCCGGAATGCCCGAATTGGGTTAGCTGCCGCAGCGCCTGCTGGAGTGTCTCGTCGGCGAACAACGCCTGCGGTTGGCGGACGTCGGCCACCGGACCTACGAGCTCCGCCCAAGGGTGCTCAGCGACAGTGCGACCTCCGGCGTCCGGCTCCGAAGATGTCAATGATTGTTCTCGCCCGTTGGGTTTGGGTAGCTGCTGCATCACGTCGGCGACGGTTAGCGTCTGCAACACGTCGGCATCGCGCGGTCGTTCGATGTCGATGCCGCGGCGCAGTAGTTTGGTGGTGTAGATGCTGCCGTAGCTGAGATGCTTCGAGAGCGCTGAGGCGATGCCGGTGGCGAGCATCACGGGCAAGGTGAGCGTGAAGTTGCCGGTCATCTCGACGACGCTTGCGATCGAGGTCAGCGGCGCTTGCGCTGCCGCACCGAACACACCCCCCATCGCGACGATTGCGTACATCGCCGGCGGGCCGATCGACGCTCCGAACACATCGTTGGCTGCCACGCCGAATGCCATTCCGGCCATCGAACCGATGAACAGCGACGGCGCAAACACACCGCCTGAACCTCCGATCGAGAGGGTGAGGCTGGTGGCGAGGATCTTCCCTACCAGCAGGACGATGATCAACCACAGCAGCACGTGCCCTGCGATCACGTTGTCCATGACGGGATATTCCACACCGTACATCTGCGGCAGCGCGAGCAGCAGCGCTCCGAGCGCGACGCCGCCTGCTGCGGGTCGTGCCCACTCCGGACGCCCCTTCCACAGATCGTCGACGGCGTCTTCGAGCTTGTAGAGCACGGTCTTGAACGCGACGCCGATCAGCCCTGAGATTCGCCCGTCCGGTCTTCCCCAGCCTGTAGCCACCCGGATGGAACGGGCCGCCCTTGGGCTCACGCCTCGAGCTTCGCACCCCGCCGACCAAGAGCCGGACAGCGCACGCCGAGGTGGGGACAGGCCATCGAGCACGGACCAGGAACTACCGCTCAACTCACATCAGCCAATCTCCAATCCGATAGTTCACTCGATACGTGCGACCTCGCGTCGCACGTCGCCAACCCAATCGTGCGCGCCGCCGTGGTCGCTTGCACGGAAGCGATCGTCAGCGCCTGGGAGACTCCGCGTGTGGGTTCTGTTCAGACGCTGAGCGAGGCTGAACGTCGGGTCGTCGCGGCGTGGGCGGCGGACTGCGCGGAACGAGCGCTCGGATTGTTCGAGGCCGAAGCTCCACGTGACAGCCGTCCTCGAGATTCCATCGCCCGGACGCGCGCCTTTGCCCGTGGCGAGCTTGGCGTCGCAGGCGAGATCCGCCGCCGCTTCGTCGGGGGTGGGGCTGCACGCGAGGTGAGCACTCCGGCCGCGGCCGCCGCCGCTCGCGCAGCAGGACAGGCCGCCGCCGTCCCTCACATGTGCGCGCACGCCCTTGGTGCTGCCGCCTACGCCGCCCAGGCGGCCGGGCTTGACTCGCCCAACCGCCCAGAGGCTGTCCGTGACGAGATCCAATGGCAGCTCAGCAAGCTGTCGGTGGCGGCCAGAGATGCGCTCCGGCGCCTTCCGCCAGTCGGCGAGGACCGCTCCGGTCCGCTTGGGCCTGGTCTTCTCGCATCAGGCCCGCGCGGCGCGATCATCCGCGATCTACAGGCCGGCCTAGTCGCCGTCGATCGCTGACCCTCCGTCGACGCCTTGATCTCCCGGGTCGCCGGCATTCTGCGACGGCTGGACGACGAGAGCGGTCATGGCGTGACCCGAGCTGCTCGTGGCCCGGGTTGTCCGATACCGGCAGCGCGACCGCCGGCGTCGCGGCTGCTGCTCTGGTGCTTGCAACATCCGGGCGCATGGCTAGCACTGGGTCGCATCGAGTCGGAGGGGGAGCGCTCGCGGACCCCATGCGCCCTTTCCGCGCTTAGAGGTCTCCGTGGCGGACCGATTGAAGTACTGCGGAGAGGCAAAGCGGGTCTCGGCTCGGCCGGGATCGACGCCGATTTGACACCTGTCTCTGCCGCATCCTCGGGAGCGACCAGCAGCTCAGCGTTGTTGCGGCCGCGCCGTCGCGTCTAGCCCAACGCAGCAGCGAAGCTTACGATTGGCTGCGTGGCATTTCGGAACGCCCGTGGCCAGGACCGGGGTGCCGCCGCCGTGCGGCAACTGAGAGAAGACACTCCCGGGGTCTTCGTGCTAACGCCGGTAGGCATCCTCGCGCAGAAGGCGTAGCGTGACGTCCCCGTCACAGGGGACGTCACGCTCGGTTGGTCGTTCAGAGACCCGGGCACGTACCGGGGTCCGGCTCGTCAGTCCTCGGGGAGGCGCCCTGAGGCACACGCGGGAACGTGACGTAAAGGACATACGGGACGGTGCCCGTGTTGAGGACGTCATCCACTTCGCCAGGTCGCTCGATGAATGCCTGCCCTGCGCTGTACGTGGTGGTCTGGCACTGGCTGCCAACCGATCGGTAAACGGTGAGCTCACCCTGTTTGACGACCACGATCGCGCCTCCCGGGTGGGAGTGCCAGCCCGCGGAGCCGCCGGGGATGACCGTGATCTGCGCCATGGCTATGTCCGTTCCTCCTTGAAGCGGGATGGTCCCATGTGACTGGTTAGTCCCACGCGCCAAGGGGACGTTGGTCAGCCCAGACGGCGGCGTGGCCGCCCCAGGTGCGACCGTAACTGCTGTGACTACGCCGGCGAGCCCCACGCTGAGCAGCGCCAATCTAATGCTCCGTTTCATGCCTCCTCCTTTTCGGATGAGATCGCGGGTTGTGTGTTTCTCATTCTCTGCTTGTCCCTCCTCGGGGGCGCATATCGATTTCGACGTCATTTCTGCTCCCGTTTTGGTTCTGGATGAGCTCGCCCCGGGCGCCGCGGAGACGGTCGAGAGGGCGGGCCCAGACTGAGATCACCGGCGGCTCAGCTCGTAGCGGCTGCCGGTCCGCTCGGGCGGCGCCCGCGGCGCTGTACGATGACGAGGCCGCCGCCGACCGCGAGCATCGACAGTCCGATGCCGCCCGCGGCGCCGATGCCGGCGTCGCCCCAGTCAAAGCCGCCGGGAGCGGGAACCCGGACGATCTGAACGGCCGGCTGGGAGGATTGGGTGGTTGTCGCCGGCGGGTCTTGGACGTACCGCGCCGAGGCGGCGGTGGGGGCGATCGCGCCGAGCGCTAGTGTCAGCGCCAGCGTCGTTTTGAGTGGGTGGTTGTGAGGGCTCATTTGCGCGAACCTCCTGGGTTGCCGGTCACCTGGTGTGATCGGATCGGAGTACACCGTCCCGCCAGCCGGTGTACGAGCGGCTGGAGGCGGTGGGAAATCGGTAGAAGGCCGCTCGCGGGCGGCGCTTGGCCAGGCGGTCTGCGCGGAGTAGGGTTGCCCGCGGGGTCTAGGGATCGTGCTTGAGTTCCGTATCTTGGGGCCGTTTGAGGTGGTCGAGCAGCAGCGGCCGGTTGTGCTTGGCGGCCCGAAGCAGCGGGCGCTGCTGGCGATTCTGTTGTTGCGCCGTGGGGAGGCGGTCTCGAGCGATCGCTTGATCGATCAGCTTTGGGGGGAGCGCCCGCCGGCGTCGGCGGCGAAGACGCTGCAGGGATACATGTCGCATCTGCGCAAGGCGCTCGGCAACGAGGTGCTGTTGACGCGTGGCGGCGGTTACCTGCTCGCGACGATGCCGGGTCAGGTCGATGTCGAGCAATTCGAGGTCATGGTCGCGGACGGGCGCCGGGCGCTCGCCGACGGTGACGCTGGGGGCGCGCGAGAGCTGTTGGGCTCTGCGCTGGCGCTGTGGCGCGGGGAAGCGCTCGCCGATCTGGCCTATGAGCCGTTCGCTCACGGCGAGATCGCGCGCTTGGAGGAAGTGCGCCTGGCTGCGCTGGAGGATCGTATCGACGCCGACCTGATGCTCAGCCAGCACCGTGCGGTGGTCGGCGAGCTCGAGGTGCTCGTCGGCGTGCACCCCCCCCGTGAGCGGCTGCTGGGGCAGCTGATGCTCGCTTTGTACCGGAGCGGGCGCCACGCCGACGCGCTCGATGTGTATAGGCGAGGCCGTCAGGCGCTAGCCGACGAGCTCGGGCTAGAACCCGGAGCCGAACTGCGAGCGCTCGAGCAGCGGATCCTCACCCACGACCCGACGCTAGACCCGCCGACCCCAACAGCACGTGCGCCGCGGCTCGCTAAGCGCTCACCGGCGATGCGCGGGCGGGCGCTGATCGCCGCCGGTGGCGCGCTGCTGCTCGTGGCTGCAATTGCAGCGGCCGTCGTCGAGCTCGCGGGTGGCGGGGGCATCGGGCTGCGCGCGGCGCCGAACTCGGTGGGGGCGATCGACACCCATACGAATCGTCTCGTCGGGCAGGTGGCGGTGGGCGCGCGGCCGAGCGCGATCGCGTTTGGCGAGGGGTCGCTATGGGTCGTGAATCTCGACGATCAGACGATCTCGCGCGTGGATCCGAGGACGCTGCGGACGGTGGGGGCGATCACGGTCGGCGATCCTCCGACCGGGATCGCGGTCGCCGGTGGGCGGGTGTGGGTAGTTGCGTCCAACGCGGGCGCGACCTCCGTCTCGGTCAGCCCCATCGACCCGCAATTCGACACGATCGGCAGCCCGACCCGGATCGGCAGCGTCGTCCCCGGCAGCCCGGCATCCGTTGCGGCGCGTGGAGACGCGCTCTGGGTGGCACCGTCCTCGGGTGACCTAACGCGACTGGACCCGGCGACGGGGCGCATCCTTCAGCACCGTGACCCGAACGCCAGCCCCACCGGGATCGATCTCGGCGCCGACGGGGCCGAGTGGGTGACCGACAGCGACGCCGACAACGTCACCCGGGTGGACGCCACCGGCCTGGTCAACCCGATCGCGGTCGGCCATGGCCCGAGCGGGATCGCGGTCGGCGACGGCGGCGTGTGGGTGGCCTACACCGGCGACGATACGGTTGTCCGCCTCGATCCGGACACCAGGGCGGTGACGGCGACGATCCCGGTGGGTCACGCGCCGGCCGGTGTTTCGATTGGCGCCGGCTCGGTGTGGGTCGCCAACAGCGGCGACGGGACCGTGACACGCATCGATCCCAAGAGCGATAAGACCACGACGATCGCGGTGGGTGGCAGCCCGCAGGCGATCACCGTCGCCGGCGGCCGCGCGTGGGTGACGGTCGACGCGCAGACGATCCCGCCGAGAGGACTCGTGGCCGGCGGCGGCACCGTGGTACTCGATTCCAACTCCGATGTCGAACACATGGATCCGCCTCTCGCCGACACGCTGGCGTCGCAGCTGCTGTACGCGACCTGCGCGAAGCTCCTGAACTACCCGGACAGAGCCGGTCTGGCGGGGTCCCGGCTCGTGCCCGAGGTCGCGCAGGCGCTGCCGACGCTCTCAGCCGACCGCAAGAGCTACACGTTCACGATCCGCCGGGGCTTCCGTTTCTCGCCGACGCCAAGCGAGCCGAGCGAGCCGGTCACGGCCCAGACGTTCAAGCACACGATCGAACGCACCCTGAACCCGCAGATGCGCAGCACGTTCGCCAGGCAGTTCGCTGACGTCGTCGGCGCCCGCGCCTACATGGCCGGCAAGACGACCCACATCCCGGGCGTCACCGCACGCGGCGACACTTTGACGATCCGCCTGACCGAGCCGGCGCCGAGCCTGCTGGCTCGGGTCGCGGAGCCCGCCTTCTGCGCGGTTCCGTTAGACACCCCGATCGACCCGAAAGGCCTGCGAGTGATCCCCGTCCGCGGGCCCGTACCGCATCGCGTCCTACACGCCCGGTCAGGGTGTCGTGCTCACCCGCAACCCGAACTACCACGGCAGCCGGCCGCACCGGCTGGCGCGGATCGAGCTCGTCGTCGGAGTTCCACCCCAGCGCGCGGTTGCCCAGGTGCTGGCGGGCACCGCCGACTACGCCGTCAGCGGCGAAGTGACCAGTGCGGACCTCGCCACGCTCGCCGGTCGCTACGGCCCGGGAAGCCCGGCCGCCAAACGCGGCCACCAGCAGTTCTTCATCGACCCGGGACCCCAGCTCGACTTCCTCGCGCTGAACACCCACCGTCCACTGTTCGCCGACCGCCGCCTCCGGCAGGCCGTCAACTACGCGATCAACCGGACCGCCCTCGCCCGCCTCGGCGACGCATTCGTGCCACTGCCCGAACACCCCACCGACCACTACCTGCCGCAAGGCATTCCCGGCTACCGCAACATTCACATCTACCCCCTCACCCCAAACCTGGCCACAGCAACACAGCTCGCCCAGGGACACCCACACGCAACCGCCGTGCTCTACACCTGCGACATCCCGCCGTGCGACCGGCAGGCACAAATCATCAAGACCGATCTGGCCGCGATCGGTCTCCGGGTCGAGGTCAAGCGCATCCCGGCGGGAACATACTTCGCCAAGCTCGTCACGCCCGGCGAGCCGTTCGACATCGCCTGGGTCGGCTGGCTGCCCGACTACCAGGATCCGGCCGCCATGCTCAACGTTCTGCTCGAGGACGGCACCGCGATCCCCACCTTCAAGGACCCTGCCTACCGCGCGCGGCTGGCCGCCGCGGCACGGCTCACCGGTGCCGAGCGCTACCTGACCTACGCCCGGCTCGACGCCGACCTCGCCCGCAACGCCGCCCCACTCGCCGCGCTCGGCAATCTATACGACCCAAACCTGTTCTCCGGGCGAATGGGCTGCCAGACCTACGGCGTCTACGGCATCGACCTCGCCGCCCTCTGCATCCAGAACAAAACCCCGTAAGCACGGGCGACACACCAACCGCCGAACAGAACGGCACACACGGCGGTCGATCAGCACACAGGACCACTCGCCAGCCCCAGCAGCCCGGATCGACCGTTCGCACGGTACCGCCCCCAAAATCCCCCATATCCAACGGTTCGGCAATCGCGTGCGCGACCGCCAAACGCTCCCACTGTCGGTGCATTCACGTTGAGCGGCGACGCGGCTACCGCAATGATCGACCGATGAAAGTCAAGGGCCACGCAGAGCCTTCTCGGGACATAGGATCTGTCGGGGAGGGGTCGCGCAGGGCCTCAGATCGCTTCCTGTGAGGTCGATTTGGCCGGGTCGTCAGTCGATCGCGCTGTTTTGATCGGTATTTGCGCAGCGGTGACTCCCGCCGCGGTTGTCGGCGTCGCGGTGTGGCGGTAGTTTGTTCGTCGGGCGCGGGTGACTGACGAAGCAAAGCGCAGACGTCAGGAGCTTTGAGTCTGCCGCGCGGCTATGCCCTTCGAGGGCCTAATTTATGCGCGCTCCGGTGTCGCGCTCGCGCCCACTTTCTTGGCCGGAGCTCCGGCCAGCTGGTCTTGGACCGTGCGCTTGTAGGAGGCCTCGGCCTGCTCTGCCAGTTCGCGCTCGGCGTGGCGGATCGCCACGTTGCTTGACCAGATTCCGCTCGCGCCCTTGGCGTACTTCGGAGCGCCGGCAGTGATCTCGAGGCGGCGGAGCTTCTTCTTGGTCAGGGAGGGCTGCTGGTGGGCGTAGTCCTCTGAGCGGGTGAGCATGCACCAGAACAGGACCGCGAGCTTGCGGGCGGTCGCGACGATCGCCTTGCCGTGCCCTCGACGATTGCGCGTGCGCTGATAGAACGCGTGCAGGGGGCCGGGCTGCAGGACCGTGCTCCACGCCGCCTCGACCAACGCCCAGCGTGCGGACGCCGAGCCGCGCTTCGAGATCCGCCCGCTGCGGGTCGGCGCCTCCCCGGACTGGCGGACCTTGGGGTCAAGGCCGAGGTAGGCGACGAGCTTGCGGCTGGTCAGGAACCGGTTCGGATCGCCCACCGCGGCGATGAACGTCGCGGCGCAGATCAGGTTCACGCCCGGGACGGTCATCAGCCGCCGGATCTCTGCCCATGCGAGTGCCTGCTTGGCGATCAGCCGTTCGACCTCGGCGATCTCCCAGTCCAGGAACTCGACGTGACGCACGCCGGCGTCAACCGACTCGCGCTCCTCGGGCGGGAGCTCCAGACCGGCGAGCCACTTTCGACCCCTGACCCCGGAACAGGTCCGAGCACGGCGGCTTGCCCTGCAGGCGGCGCTGCAGCACCGCGTGGATCTCGTTCTTCGCTCGCGTGCGGGCGCGCACCAGCTGCTCGCGGCGAGCGAGCCGTCGGCGCAGCACCCGACAGCGCTCGTCGGGCATCCACACCGACTCGAGTTCCCCTAGCCACAGCAGCCTCGCCAACGCGCGTGCGTCGAGCCTGTCGGTCTTCGCCCTGGCCTGCGTGATACCGGTGTCGTCGGGGCTGACCACGATCACACGGTCGACGTGCGGCTCGAGGATCCTCGCGACCTCCCAGCAGCTGCCCGTCACTTCAAGCGCCACACGGTCCGTTGGCAGCAGGCTCTCAGC
The DNA here is from genome assembly GCA_963796525.1 of uncultured Solirubrobacterales bacterium. Classification (GTDB taxonomy): domain Bacteria; phylum Actinomycetota; class Thermoleophilia; order Solirubrobacterales; family Solirubrobacteraceae; genus Palsa-465. The sequence goes on along the minus strand of CAWCMD010000016.1, from coordinate 12,997 downwards.
CAGTGTTCGCAGACCCTCGGGCGTGCTCGGGACCCGCCCCGCGGAACGGACCACCCCGTCCTCGCAGATCGCGACCACACAGAAATCACGATGAACATCCAAGCCGATCGCACGACCGACCCATCTAAGCAATCCCAACTCTCACCTCCACTCGGTTGTGATGCGGGAGAACCAGCGGGACAACGACAAAGACCGATACGAGCTCAAAGCTCAATCCAGGCAAGTCGCAGGGGCGGCCGAACGAAAAGCCCGGGCTCGAAGCCCATCGATCAAAACGGCCTACCCGTCTGCGTTCTCCCAAGAAGCCCCTGTCCCGGATCGTCGGAACCTACGGCCGGCGCCGGACGGAGCCTCAAGGGAGCAGTTTCATGCCTCGAAAAGCAACAGTCTCGGACTGGCCGGGGTAACTGCCTCAGGGCGAGGCTGTTCGCTGTCGCTTCGCCCATAGCGGAAGCCGCCGCGCTAGACCAGCGTGCGGTATCGAAGCGAGTTTTCTTCCGGCCCCGTTGTTCCTGCGGGTTAGGCTGAGTCCCGTGGCGAGCACTAGACGCATCTGTTCGCTGGTGGCGCTGGTTCTGGCGCTGGCCGGGCCTGCCGCAGCGTTCGGCCGCTCTTCTTCCCGTGCAGCCGCGCTGACCTCGGCGATCAGCCGGGTGATGCGGCAGGCGTCGATTCCCGGTGCGATAGTCGGCGTGTGGCAGCGGGGTGCGGGCCCGTACGTAAAGGCGTTCGGTGTACGCGACAGGGTTACGCGACGACCGATGAGCACCGATCTGTACATGCGGATCGGCAGCGAGACAAAGACGTTCACGGTGACCGCGCTGCTTCAGCTCGTAGACCAGCGAAAGGTCCGCCTGGACGATCCGATCAGCAAGTACGTGGCTGGTGTTCCCGACGGGAACGCGATCACCCTGCGTGAGCTCGCCGAAATGCGCAGCGGGCTGTTCGACTACCTGAGCAACGCCGCCTTTCTCCGTGCCTGGTTCTCCCATCTCCGGCGGGAATGGACACCCCGGCAGTTGCTCGCCTACAGCTTCAGCAGATGCTTGGTGTTCGCGCCGGGCACCCGCTATGACTACGTGAACACGAACACCGTGCTGCTTGGCCTAGTCGTGCAGAAGGTGTCCCATCAGCCAGTGGCCGTCTACATCAAGCGACACATCCTGGAGCCCCTGCGCCTCACGCACACCAGCCTCCCGGCCGGTGCGGCGTTCCCGTCCCCCCATGCGCAGGGCTACACCAACCGGTCGCCCGAGTGCGTGCTGGCTGATCGCCAGTGCAACAGGCTCGTCAACACCGCGAGCTGGAACTCCTCATGGGGCTGGGCGGCCGGAGCGATGGTCTCAACGCTCGGCGATCTCCGTCGCTGGGCCCGCGCCGTAGCGACCGGCAAGCTCCTCTCTCGAGCCACCCAGAAACAACGTCTGCGGTTCCTCGCCACCGGCACCAGAAGCTTCGGGTATGGCCTCGGACTCATGAACCTCGCCGGGTGGATCGGTCACAGCGGATTGCTCCCTGGCTACCAGAGCCTGACCACTTACTTGCCTTCCGAACAAGCCACGATCGTGGTGCTTATCAACAGCGGGCCAGGCACTCGCCACCAGCCGGTGTTCCTGCTGGGACACGCGATCACCAAGATCATCACGCCAAGGCACGTAATCATTACGGGGTAGTAGACACATCGGCCCCAACGCTCTGCGCTCGCCAATAGCGCGTGAAAGCAGCCACAGGGTCCGTGCCGGCGACGTGGATGCAATTGGTGCAAAGCAGTCACAAGTCACCCTTTCGGCGTCGTCCAAGCCCCGCCTGCGGCTACCCCTGTCGGACAGCACCGGCCGCGCCCGGGCTGGCGCTCTCGGGACTGCTCGCGGGTGCCGCCGGCAGCGCTGAAGCGTCATGCCCGCGGATGCGAAACGTCGCTAGGGCGATAGGCGTTGGGCGTTCCCCTGCTGAGGTGAGGGACTCGTAACCTGATCGGGTCACAGTGCAAGTCGTCCTCGCCCTGATCTCGGCGCTGCTGTTCGCGCTCGGAACCGTTCTGCAGCAGAAGGCAGGCATCGGCGCGCTAGCGTCTGGGACGAGCTCGGGACTGCTTGTGCGGATGGCACGCCATCGGCTGTGGCTTGGTGGGATCGGGTGCGATATCGCTGGTTTCATCGCGCAAGCTGCGGCGCTGCGGCTCGGCCAGTTGGCTGTCGTGCAACCTCTACTGGTCTTGAGCGTGGTGTTCGCCCTGCCGCTTGGCGCTCGGCTCAGCCACCAGCGTGTCGGCCTGCGAGACGCGGCGGCGGCAGCGCTCGTTGTGGCCGCGCTGGCCGGCTTTCTCGCGATCGCCAGTCCCTCAGGCGGACGCAGCGAGGTGTCGCTCAGCGCGTGGGTCCTCGCCGGCGTTGCGTGCGCAGTGGTCTGCGCGCCGTTGTCGCTGCTGGGTCGACACGGTCCAGCGCCGCGGCGCGCTGCTCTCTTGGGGGCCGCCGCCGGCATCCTGTTCGCGTTGTCCGCGGCGCTGACCAAGTCGGTGGTCGACGAGCTGCACCTCGGCGTGGTGCATGTGATCACGAGCTGGGAGCCCTGGGCGCTGGCCGGCGTCGGATATGTCTCGATGACGCTCAACCAGATGGCGCTGAACACGCGGCGCCCTCGCCGCGACCATCGCGAGCAGCACCGCGCTTGACCCGATCGTCAGCGTCGCGCTCGGGCTCGCCCTGTTCGACGAGCACCTTCATACGAGCGGTCTGCAAGCCGCGGGGGCGTTCGCGGCGCTCGCCGCAGCGCTGCTCGGGGTGGCGGTGCTTGCGCGGGCCGAGGTTCCCGACACGATCGCCGCTTCGTAAGGGCTCGCCGACGGGCAGACCCCGCCCGCACGAGCGCATTCGTCCTTGAGCCGCCTCGCGCCGGACCAGCGCTTGGGCGACCTAGCGCAAGTCCGCAGCCGCTGCCAACAGACCACGAGCAAGCAGGTCGCCTGCACCGGGCAGCCGGACACCGGCCGGATAGTGGGCTGTCAGTCGCCGGCCAGTCGAACGCCACCGGCGGCGGCGATCCGCGGCGGCTACGCGCAGACTGCGACCCGCGCCGCGGGTAGGCTGCGCTCATGCTGTCGGGGTTCCAGGGCGCACAGCGGCGCAGTGCGGTCGGCATCCGGTCGTGCGAGAAGCGCTGCGAGGACCGGCGCTGCGCGTCGGCCTCACGATTGGGGTTCGAGGCTAGCTTGAGGTTCGTGCCTTGAGAGTTGATCCGACATCCATGCTCGCGTCGTCGGGCAACCCGGCGATCTCGTTTTTCGTGCGGCGGGACCTATTGGGTGAGCAGCGCGGCTCGGTGAGCGATCTGTGGGCGTTGCGCGAGCCTGTCCGGATCGTCCGCCAGCAGACCCCGGACGGCTCGTGGAGTTATCCGGGTAAGTCGTCGCTGCGCGCGCCGGAGGACTACGACCAGATTGAGACCTTCCGCCAGCTCGGGATCCTCGTTGAGAAGTACGGCTTCGCTCGGAGTCACCATGCGATCTCGAGCGCGACCGAGTTCATGCTGTCCTTTCAGACGCCCGAGGGTGATATCCGGGGCATCTACGGCAATCAGTACGCCACGACCTATGTCGGGGCGATCACGGAGTTGCTCGTCAAAGCCGGATATGCCGAGGATCCGCGGATCGCGCGGATCTTTGACTGGCTGCTGGCGATCCGCCAGAACGACGGTGGTTGGGCGATTCCGATGCGGACGCTCGGGCACCGCTTCCGCGATTTCCTCGACGTCATGCGTCACCCCACGCCGCTCAGCCCGGACCGCTCAAAGCCGTCTTCGCACCTCGTTACCGGCATGGTGCTGCGCGCGTTCGCCGCCCATCCGGCCTGGCGTCAGGCAGAAGACGTTCGCCACGCGGGAGAGCTGCTCGCAAGCCGGCTGTTCAAACGCGACTTCTACGGCGACCGAGGGGACGCGAGCTACTGGGAACGGGTGTCGTTCCCGTTCTGGTTCACCGACATCGTGTCTGCGCTCGACACGCTCTCGTGGCTCGGCTTCTCCGCGCGCTCAACCCCCGTCGCGGCCGCTTTGAAACGGCTGAGCGAACTGCAACGCGACGATGGGACATTCGCGCTGAAGCTCCTCAGGGCTAAGGACAAGGATCTCCCATGGTGGATCTGCCTAGCCGTGTACCGGAGTTTGCGCCGCTGGCAGCTGCAGTAGACCGGGCATCGAGTCCGCTTGGTCGTCGCGCGATCCCACCGGACCGCGAGCCCATCGCGTGCCCACCGTCAGCTCGCGCTTCTGCAGTGGCCACAAGTGGCTGACGGCGATCTGTGCACAACGTCGGGACAGACGCGTGATCGCCGTCGCGCAGATCCCGGAGACCTCACAAACCTGAGATTGACTGTGATTGAACGAGGGTTGGCCCGGCGTCTCCAGCAGGAGGTCGGCCCTCCGGATCGAAAGCTTTGGGTCAGGCGCGCGCGGTAGCAGCCGCGCGGCCGGGCTAGCGAAATACGGAGGACCGACCTCGGCTCACGTTACGCGGTGGGCCGGGCTGATCCTGCTCGTCTTCGTCGGAAGGAGGGAGTTGCTGTGTTGCACGTTGGGTTGGATCTGAGCCGCAGGCGGGTCGACGTGTGCTTGATCTCGAGCGAGGGAGAGCTGGTCGAGCACTTCCGCGCGCCCTCGGACCGCGACGGCCTCTACGGCCTGGGCCGGCGGGTGGCGGTGTATGACGAGCCTGTCCGTGGCGTGGTTGAGTCGATGAACGGTGCGCGGTTCGTGCACGACGAGCTGGTCCGCTACGGGTGGGAGGTGCTGGTCGCCGACGCGCAGCGGGTCAAGGGGCTGGCGCCGTTGGCGTGCAAGACCGACAAGTTGGCATGTGCCTGCGGCCCACCGAGGAAGCGATGAAATGCTTGCGGTGGTCCGCCGGGCGCGGTCACCGTGTCGATAGTGGAGCGCAGTTGAACCCGTGACAAGTTTGGTGCAGGGCCGCGGGACCTCGGATTGTCGCCGCGAGCACGAACCCCAGATTCGGTTCTCACCAGGTCCCTCCCCGGCGGGTCGGTCATCGCCATCGTCGGGAAGGAGACCGCAGTGCAGCAGATTCATGATCGGGTGGCCGGGCTCGATGTTGATCGCGACAGCGTCGTTGCGTGTTGTCGTCAGCTGGGTCCGAGGGGCGGCGTAGTCCGCGAGAAGGAACGGTTCACGACCACCACGGCCGGGCTGAAGGTGCTGGAGGCGTGGTTGGCGGATCGGCAGGTGGAGCTGGTCGCGATGGAGGCCACCGGCGTGTACTGGAAGCCTGTCCTGTATGCGTTGGAGTCGCGCTTCACGGTGTGGTTGTGCAACGCGCGGCACGTCAAGAAGGTCCCTGGCCGCAAGACGGATTTGTCCGATGCTGAGTGGCTGGCTGATGTGGCGGCGCATGGGATGGTGCGTCCGAGCTTCGTGCCGCCCCTGCCGATCCGGGAGCTGCGGGAGCTGACGCGCTATCGCAAGACTCAGATCGAGGCGCGGGCGGCTGAGAAGCAACGTCTGGAGAAGGTCCTTCAAGACGCCGGGATCAAGCTCACGTCGGTCGCCTCCAGAGTCCTGACCCAGTCGGGCCGCGCGATGATCGAAGCGCTTAGCGACGGCGAGCAGGATCCGACCAGGCTGGCCGGCCTCGCGAAGGGCAAGATGCGACCAAAGATCCCGGCGCTGACCGACGCGCTGACCGGCCACTTCGGCCCCCACCACGCCGTGGCGTGCCGTCGCATCCTCGCTCACATCGACTTCCTCAACGAGACGATCGCTGCGCTGACCGAGCAGATCGATGCTCGCACCGCGGCGTTCGAGGCGGTGTACACATCGCTGCAGCCGGTGCCCGGCTTCGATCGCCTCACGATCGACGTGATCATTGCCGAGACCGGTGCCGACATGACCCGGTTCCCGACCGCCGCCGATCTCGCCTCCTGGAGCGGCGTGTGTCCCGGGAGCCATGAATCGGCTGGCAAGCGCCGCAACGTCAGCACCATCCCCGGCAACCAGTGGCTGCGACCCGCGTTGATCGAGTCCGCGCGAGCTGCCGTGCGGACCAAGGGAAGTTACTTCGGCGCCCAATACCGTCAGATCGCCCGCCGCCGCGGACCCAACAAAGCGGCCGTCGCCGTCGCCCACTCGTTGATCGAGCTGGTATGGCATCTGCTGAGCACCGGCGAAGTGTTCAAAGACCTCGGAGACGACTACTTCAAAACTCGCCAAGACCCTCAGCGGCAAGCCCGCCGCCTCGTCGCCCAGCTCGAAGAGCTCGGCTACGCAGTCACCCTCGAGGCAGCCCCAGCGATCTCCGCATAGCCGTCAGCAAACCCGAGCAGGTCCAAACTCGGCTTCGCCGCGAGCGACTTGCGCACGCCAAAATCCCCCAACACACGCGCGACTCAACGAGCATTTCACCCCAGATCGACGCACGCGTGCTGGCGGAGCTGTCGTTCCGCGATCTGGTGCCGGCGATCTGGCTGCCGACGCCCGAGCTCCGCCAGGAGCGGGAGCGCTCGCGGTGGCGGCTGCACCTGGTCAAGCACCGCTCGATCCTCAAGAACCGCGTGCACGCGTCGCTGATCGCGTTCGGCCATCAGGTCCCGATGGCCGACCTGTTCGGCGCCGGCGGCCGCCGGCTGCTCGCCGAGCTGGACTTCCCCGAGCCGTGGCTCGGGCACGTGCGGGCGAGCGTCGAGCTGATCGACGATCTCGACCGGCGGATCGGTGAGGTCGAGCGCTGGCTGCAGCGCTCGGGCGCCGATCATCGCTACATCCCGTTGTTGATGACCGCGCCGGGGATCGGCTGGGTCACCGGCTTCACGATCGCGGCCGAGATCGGCGACATCAGCCGCTTCTCATCGCCGGTCAAGCTGACCGGCTACACCGGCCTGTGCCCGCGCGTGAACCAGTCCGGCGAGGTCGACCGCCGCGGCCCGATCTCCAAGCACGGCCCCAGATATCTGCGCTGGGGGCTGATGGAAGCAGCCATCCACGCCTCCGCGCACCCGCTCTACAAGGAGCGCTACCAGCGCACCAAGCGCCGCCTCGGCCGCCAGCGCGGCGCCAAGGTCGCGCAGATCGAGCTCGCCCGCAAGCTGACCGAGGCGATCTGGTACATGCTGACCCGCAACCAACCGTTCAAGCCCTTCGCTCCGGAAGGCGCCATTTCTCGCCTGACTGCCTGACAGTCCCTTATTGACATGCGCCGCCGGAGCGAGCCCCGATAACACCTAGTCCTCGAAGTTCGATGAAGCGATAGAGACATGGGCACTGCTCCACACCATCACCAACCCGCCCGCGCACCGTGACAACGTCCTGCCAGGTTCACGCTGCCGTGTCAAGCGCCATCAGCACCAGTGTTCACTCCAGTGCACTTGCTGAAGCGCTTGACACGGCCAGCGTTCACCCGGCGATCAACAGTGAGGGTGTCAGGCATCTGACATCGAACCGGCGAGGGACTTGACACCGGGCCCTCGTTCATAGAGGCGAGGAGCGAGACCAGCTCCGTGTGGGGGCTGTGCCCTGCTTTGGCGTCGCAGCGAGCATGTCGCCGCCTCCGCTCGCACAGCGAGCAGCAGCGCCGAGCCCGACTGGTGGACCGGACGCGCTGTCCTCGTCCGTCGCGAGCGTCTGAGGCCGCCCGATCGGGCCGACCTGGCTACCGCAATGATTGATATGCACGAGCGCGTGCGCGTTGGCCCGGCCGCACAGCGACACACGCAGGTCAGCGCAGGCAGGCGGGGAGTTGTGCGAGCGCGTCGTTGATGGTGAGGAGACTGGCAGCGGCTAGGTCTTCGACCGGGACCCACTCGGGGAACGGAATCTCGGTCGTTCGGTGGGCGCCCGACGCGGTGTGCTCCTCGTCGACGGCGGCCAAGCGGTCCCTGGGGAAGCGATCCGCGACACGAACGAGGGCGGGCCACAGCCGACGGTGGATTAGTGTGATCTTTCCGTTGACCAGACGTGTGGCGATAACGTCGGGTGAGCCGAGGACGCGGGTCAATACCGCGAAGATCTCGTGGCCGGACGTGTGTCCCCACCAGCTCCCGCGGATCGGCTCACCGGCGACGTGTTCGGCAAGGTTGGGGACTGGGCCGACGGCAGATTGCAACACGATGCCGTGCTCACGCACCCATTCGAGCGGCTCCACGCTCGTCGATTTAAACACGCGAGCGCGCCGCCCGCCATCCGCCAGGGCCCCGCGTCCGTGGGCCGGGCGGGGGTTCCGCGGAGACCGGTCAGCCATGGGGACGATCAACGCCCGCTTCTGGATGGTCGCGAGGATGCGGCAGCCAGCTACGCAGCTGACGTCGTTTCGTGACGCCGGGGTACCTGCAGCGGCTGGAGCCCGTGACCTGCAACGCGCGGACATGAGGGAGCACGAGCGAGCTCCCTCACGTCGACGACATCGTCGTGTTGGCGTGAAGCCCGAGTGCCGGGGCTTAGCGGGGCACCTGCTTCGCTGAAATTGGTTTCGTGAGACTTGACGTAATCAGCCGAAACACCCACGTGCGCTCTACGTACCAGGGCCGGCCAACTGGCAGAGCATGTCGACTGCCTCTTTCGCTGTGCATCCCTGTTCGCGCACGAGCGAGCGCCAGGTCGTGAAGGCGAGCGCATGCCCGAGCGCGGCGCGGGCTCTTTGCCGGTTGCGACCCCGTTCTTGGCGGTCGATCATCAGCGTCTGGCGGGCAGCCTCCATGTAGTCGAGAAAGGAGGCGAACTGTTGCCGCACGGCTTCCATCACGTCGCGGTCGCGTATGAGGTTCGCGAGCATCGGTTCGGCATCGGCGTAGTAGGCATAGATCTCGGTGAGCGCTGTGCGCAATCGCCGGGCGGGATCGCTCACGTCCGCCCACGCATCCAGGTCAGGCAGTGGATGCCGCGACATCCAGTGTCCGGAGCACGCCGCGAACAATGCGGCCTCGTCTGGAAAGTGTCGGTACAGGGTTGAGCGGCGCACGCCGGCGCGCTGGGCCACGGCGCTCAGCGTCGTGCGCGAGGGGCCGAGCGTGCCGTGAAGCGCCACGGCGCTCTCGGTGATGCGTTGGCGGGTGCGCTCTTGGAGCTCCGCGCGGGCCCTCATCCGATAAGGACGCTTTTCGACGGACATCTATGGTCGATGAATAGTTTGACAGACCGGTCCGACGACCCTATATTCGGCGAGACATAGATGTCCAATGAAATGAGGGTGCATGAGCGTAAGCACAGCAAGAGTCGTCGGACCTGAGGATGGGAACGCTGGCTTTCTTGGCAGCATCGGAGTGCGCTTTATGCTCGACGGGTCCGAAGCCGGCGACCGCTTCTCGCTTGTCGAACATCCGATGTCGGCCCGGGCGCTCGCCGCGCCACTGCACCGCCACCACAACGAGGACGAGTACAGCTTCGTGCTCGAGGGACGTATGGGCGCCGTCCTGGGTGACGAGCACCTCGAGGCGGGCCCGGGGGACCTCGTCCATAAACCGCGCGGGCAATGGCATACGTTCTGGAACGCTGGCGACGCGCCCTGCCGGATCCTCGAGATCATCTCCCCGGCAGGCTTCGAGCGCTTCTTCGCCGAGCTCGTCGAGCTCGGCGGCGTCGCCCATGCGGGGCCCGAACACCTTGGGGAACTCTGTCAGCGATTCGCACTGGTAATGAACCCCGACAGCGTGCCCGATCTCGTCCAGCGCTTCGGGGTGCGCTTCCCAGCAGAACCACTCGCCCGGTAGAGCGGCACGCGCGAACGAGGGCAGCTCGCCGTCATCGCCTACCGGAGCGGAGCGGTTGAGCGACAACCCAGCCACCGGTTCGGATAGGTCACGGACTCCACGACTCGGCGAGAGTTCCGCTTTCGGAAAGGCACGCGGCTGGGCGAGGATTGGCCCCGAGACCCCCAACGCGCGGAAGCCGCGCATCGCTGGGCGATTGCCTTTCTCTAACTAGCGGTGTCAAGGCTCGTGATCGCCCTGGCGACGATCCGATCGCACCCGGCTCTGTGTTTGGCGAGCCGGGGTGCCGCCGCGCTGCGGCGGGAGACCTGCGATTTCCTCGGGCCCAGTAATCAGCGCTGGCGCTAGTAGCGGCGATGTTGCCTGCGTCCCAACCCGGGGGGCGAGTAGTCTCGCTCGGGTGATCAAGCTCGTGTTCAGCTTGCGGCGGCGCCCGGAGATGACGCGCGAGGAGTTTCAGGCCTACTGGCGCGATCACCATGCGCCGCTTGTGTCCCGTCACGCCGAGACGCTCCGGATTCGCCGTTACGTCCAGACGCACGCTCGCTCATCCGAGCTCGCGGCCGCGCAGAGCGCCGCGCGCGGTAGCGAGCCGGACGTCTACGACGGGCAAGCCGAGCTTTGGTGGGACAGCTTGGACGACGTCATTGCTGCCGTCTCGACCGCGGCGGGCCAGCAGGCCGCCCTGGATCTGCTGGAGGATGAACGGCGCTTCATCGATCTTGAACAATCGCCACTGTGGATCGGCGAGGAGCACGCCGTCGTCCGCTTGACCTGACCGGCGTAACGCACCACCGAAGGTCCGCCGCTCGACGCAGGTTGGCCTCGGGCGGGAGTGTTGTCCTCGATGTCGTCAATGCGGACACCTCCTCTCGCGCTCCGATGCGAACCTCGCCCGACTAAACGAGCGACCGCTTCAGGCGTCAAGCACCCGCGCCGTGGCGCCGCCGTTCACGACTGTTTTTGTCTTTGGGAGGTTGCCCGAGCTGACGATCGGGTTGGCGAGAGGATGTCGCGTAATTACCGTGTCGTCCGGCGGGTTTAATAGTGCTTTGTTAGGTGTCACTCGTCGTGACGGTCGAGGGTGAGTGTCAGTCGGTCGACGTTGATGCGTCGCCGGCAGGTTCGGCAGCGGCCGTCCCAGCACTTGAAGAGCGGCTGCAGTAGCAGCACGGCCTTCGGGAGTGTCAGGCCGGCCGCGGGCGAAAAGGGTTGAGCCGTTCGAGGGTGAGGAACCCGTGGGCGGCGGTCACCAGCGCGGTGTGGTGATACCAGCCAAGCCAGCAGCGGCCTTCGTAGTGGTCCAGGCCGAGCTCGCCCTTGAGCTGCTTGTAGTCGAGCTCCATCTTCCAGCGCATGCGCGCGAGCCTGGCGAGCCGCTCGGGCTCGGTGTCGGCGGGCAGGTTTGAGATCCAGTAGTCGATCGGCTGTTCGTGATCGTCGGGCCATTCGGCTATCAGCCATTCCTCGCGCGGCGGGACCTCGGAGCCCTCGCGCCACCCGATCCATCCCTCGCTCTCGCGCCAGGCGTGGCCGGCATGAACGCGGGCGATGATGAACCTGGAGGTGACCGGCTCGCCGTCGGGTCGTCGCGGAACGTGACGGTCTGCGCGCTTTCGGCTCCGAGTCTCGCGACCAGCTCGCCGATCGACACGGGCTGGCGGTCGGGCCGCGGTCGACGTGGCGCACGGCTCGCGCCGGGCTTCTTGGCGGGCACCGCGAACGTGGTGCCCTGCTCGAACACCTTCGCCTTGGGCCCGACCGCCAGCACGTACTCGCAGCCGGCCTCGTCGAGCCGATCACGCAGCCAGGTGTTCTCACCGTAGGCGTGGTCACCCAGCACCGGTGCGCTCGGAACATCCCAGCGTGCGGCGCGCTCGACCAGCTCGACCCCGAGCTCCGGCTTGGTCTTGAACTCAACCTCCGACGGGATCTTCGCCTTGCGCCGACGCTCCACGTCCTCACACCACTCCCCCGGCAGATACAGCGCCCACCCCAACGGCACCGTCCCCCGCGCGCCGACCGCGTGCACCGACACACCGATCTGACAGTTACCCGTCTTGCCCAACGTCCCCGAGTACTGACGCTTGACCCCCGGCGAGTCCTTCCCGTCCTTCGGAAACCCAGTGTCATCCAACACCCACGCCTCAACCCCGATCACCGGCGCGACCCGCTCGGCGACAGCCTTGACCACCGACGCCGGATCCCACGGGCTATCAGCCAGGAACTGCTGCATCGACTGGTAGTCAGCATCCCCACCCAACCGAGCGACCAGCGGCTCAAGCGACTTGCGCGCCCCATCCTCGAGCAACCCCCGCAGATACAAACCACCATTGCAGACCTGCACCGGCCGGTTCATCGCCTCCGCCAACACCTCGCCCGCGAACGCCTCCAACCGCTCACGCACGACCGACGGTCGATCAACGTCGTCCTGCTCGACCTGCGAACCCGCAACAGTCACAACCACCATCATGACCCCCTCGCGCTCAGCAGCAACCGCGAAGAGGATTCGCCGCAAACAACGAGAATTCCTACCCCGAACCTAACAAAGCACTATTAAGACCATTCCGGGATGGCTCAGAATTTCATTGGTTGTGATCGTGATCAGTCGTTCTTGATGCCGCCGGATGTGCGGGATTCGCTGCCTGAGGGTCACCTCGCTTGGTTCGTGTTGGACGCGGTCGCGGGGATGGACTTGGGTGAGTTCTATGCGGGCGTATCGGGTCGACGGGGTCGGCCGGCGGGCGTATGACCCGGCGATGCTGGTGGCTTTGTTGTTGTACGGGTATGCGCGTGGGGTGCGGTCGGCGCGGAAGCTCGAGCGGGCGTGCGGTGGAGGACGTGGCGTGCAAGACGATCGCGATGTTGGAGACGCCCGATCACGCGACGATCGCGAGGTTCGTGGCGCGGCACGAGGTGGCGCTTGCTGGGTTGTTCGGTCAGGTGCTGGCGCTGTGTGGTGAGGCTGGGTTGGTCAGGCCGGGTGTGGTCGCGATCGATGGGACGCGGATGGCGGGGAACGCGAGTCGCGAGTCCACGCTGCGCTTTGAGGAGATCGCGCGGGAGATCGTGGCTGAGGCGAAGGCGACGGATGAGGCGGAGGATGAGTTGTATGGCGATGAGCGCGGGGATGAGCTGCCTGAGCAGTTGCGCACGCGGGAGGGGCGGGCGGAGTTCTTCCGTCAGGCGCGTGAGCAGCGCGCGGCTGAGGTCAGCAGCAGTCCGGAGCAGCCTGTGGTGTCCGAACCGGAGCCGATCTCGGCTGAGCAGGATGGGTTCGAGTTCGACAC
>CAWCMD010000015.1:0-544379 GCA_963796525.1 uncultured Solirubrobacterales bacterium | reverse complement strand
GACAAATCCGTCTTGCGGCCAGGGACCTTCTTGACGTGCCGCGCGTTGCACAACCACACCGTGAAGCGCGACTCCAACGCATACAGGACAGGCTTCCAGTACACGCCGGTGGCCTCCATCGCGACCAGCTCCACCTGCCGATCCGCCAACCACGCCTCCAGCACCTTCAGCCCGGCCGTGGTGGTCGTGAACCGTTCCTTCTCGCGGACTACGCCGCCCCTCGGACCCAGCTGACGACAACACGCAACGACGCTGTCGCGATCAACATCGAGCCCGGCCACCCGATCATGAATCTGCTGCACTGCGGTCTCCTTCCCGACGATGGCGATGACCGACCCGCCGGGGAGGGACCTGGTGAGAACCGAATCTGGGGTTCGTGCTCGCGGCGACAATCCGAGGTCCCGCGGCCCTGCACCAAACTTGTCACGGGTTCAACTGCGCTCCACTATCGACACGGTGACCGCGCCCGGCGGACCACCGCAAGCATTTCATCGCTTCCTCGGTGGGCCGCAGGCACATGCCAACTTGTCGGTCTTGCACGCCAACGGCGCCAGCCCCTTGACCCGCTGCGCGTCGGCGACCAACACCTCCCACCCGTAGCGGACCAGCTCGTCGTGCACGAACCGCGCACCGTTCATCGATTCCACCACCCCGCGCACCGGCTCGTCATACACCGCCACCCGCCGGCCCAGCCCGTAGAGGCCGTCGCGGTCCGAGGGCGCACGGAAGTGCTCGACCAGCTCTCCCTCGCTCGAAATCAAGCACACATCAACCCGCCTGCGGCTCAGATCCAACCCAACGTGCAACACAGCAACTCCCCTCCTTCCGACGAAGACGAGCAGGATCAGCCCGGCCCATCACGTAACGTGAGCCGAGGTCGGTCCTCCGTATTTCGCTAGCCCGGCCGCGCGGCTGCTACCGCGCGCGCCTGACCCAAAGCTTTCGATCCGGAGGGCCGACCTCCTGCTGGAGACGCCGGGCCAACCCTCGTTCAATCACAGTCAGGAGCGCAACGCGTCTCGGCAGCGCTCGGCGGCGGTCCGATCGGAAGGCTCCGGTCCCTGCAGCCCGCGCAAACCGGGGTCCTCCGGTCGGAGCGTGCCCAAATAGCGTCCTACGAGCGAAGCGGAACCAGTGTGTGCGTTCTCGTGGCGCGACACGTGCAGAAGTCGCCCGCCGAGCTGCTGGTCGTCGCTGACGCGGCGGCTTCGGGGGTCTGCGCCGACGGGTTGGCATGGGCAGCGCTCGGGATGCTCGCGGACCGAGTGGCGCTCGTCGACATCTTCGTCTCGGGAGCGTCACGCTGCTCGGAGCGCTGTCGCGAGTTCTGGACCTGTCGGCACGGAAGCTCTGCCATCAGAGAGGATGGTGCTATGCAAGCTATCGCCGTCCGCGACCGTGACGCTGGTCCGGCTGGGCTGGCCCTGACCGAGTTGCCGTATCCGCAGGCTGCCGAGAACGATGTCATCGTGCGCGTGTATGCCGCTGGGTTTACCCGTGGGGAGCTGGCTTGGGCGGGGACGTGGACTGATCGTGGCGGCCGGGACCGGACGCCGAGTGTGCCCGGGCATGAGGTGTCGGGTGTCGTCGCCGAGCTGGGCTACGGGACCACCGGCCTGACCGTCGGGCAGCGAGTGTTCGGGCTGGCCGATTGGACGCGCAATGGCACGCTGGCGGAGTACGTGGCGGTGGAGGCGCGCAACCTCGCGCCGCTACCAGTGGGCGTCGAGCATGCCGTCGCCGCTGGTGCGGTGATCTCCGGACTGACGGCGTGGCAGGCGCTGTTCGACCACGCCCACCTGCGCGCCGGGCAGACCGTGCTGATCCACGGCGCCGCGGGCGGCGTCGGGTCGGTCGCTGTGCAGCTTGCCCGTCAGGTCGGCTCCCGGGTGATCGGAACCGGCAGGGCCGCCGACAGAGACCGTGCGCTCGGTCTTGGCGTCGATGAGTTTGTGGACTTGGAGACGGACCGCGCGGAGGACGCCGGCGAGGTCGATGTGGTATTCGACGTGATCGGGGGGGAGATCCTGCAGCGTTCGACCGCGCTTGTGCGCGCCGGCGGCACGCTCGTCACCATTGCCGAACCGCCCACGATCCAGCCTGAGAACGGGCGGGCGATCTTCTTCGTCGTCGAGGCCGATCGCTCCCAGCTCGCCGAGCTCGCCCAGCGGCTGCGCGACGGACGGCTGACTTCGAACGTCGGGGCCGTGCGGCCGTTGGCTGACGCTCCCGCCGCGTTCGGCCCCGACGCTCCGCGTGTGTCCGGGAAGACGATCATCCGAGTCACCGAGGGCTGGTAGACACCGCGATCGACGACGTTGCTGGCACCGTTCGGGGAGTTGCGCGTCGTTGACAATGCAGGTGCCCGTCGCACTCGCGTCCGAGACCCGAGATTCGCCAAGAGCGAGATGGAAGCCCTCCTGCATCAATCCGAAAGCTCGGTCCGCAGATCAACTGCGGACAGCCAATGGCGCTGCGACGGACGCGAAATCGATTCCGTGGGCCATGCCGTTACCAGCACATGTAAAGCAGTTGACAGTATCCGCCTGCTGACTTACGATCCCTCCCGTGGTCGATGAAGCCCGAAGCGCACTCGAGCGCCGTGAGCGTGCTCGAGGTTCCCTGAGGGCGCTCTACTTAGGGGAGCTTGCCGATATCGGCCGGCGGCGACAAGAGGCGCTGGCCGAGGCTGACCGACAGCTCGACCGGCTCTTGCATCTTGTTCTAAACGTCGGCGACGCTGGCATCGGAGTAGCGGAAATCGCCCGAACGGCGGACGTGAGTCGGCCCACCGTCTACAAGCTGCTGCCGCGTGCCAGGGACAACTTGCGGGATATGAGGTTGGCCGTTCTGCAGTTGACACTGGACGGGGCAACGGCACCCGAAATAGCCAAGGCGGTCCGGTGTCCGCGAGACGAAGTGGAAGCCATGCTGTTGGATTTTGAGCAGCGCAAGTGGGTGGTGCAGAAATACCCAGGGACAGGAAGGCGCGAGGATCGGGTGTGGCTGCTTGATGCTGGTGGCGTCGACGCGATCGAGGAATGGGACTTCGATCGGTCGATTCGGGAGTACATCGAGGAGTATCACGGGTCATGACCACGGTCCTGCCGTTCCCGAAGGGTCGCTTCGAGCCGTGGGTCAATAAAGCCCAGGTCGCGGCGTACCTCGGGCGCTCTAAGCGCTGGGTCGAGCTGATGGCTCGCCAGGGCCTACCTTCTCGGATGATCGGCGGCCGGCGCGCGTACAGGTTGAGTGAGGTCGAGGCCTGGGTCGAGGAGCGTTTCGGATGATCGTTCGTCGCGGCAAGAGCTACGGGGTCAGCGTCTACGACCCAACGGTGAAGCGGAAGCGCTGGGTGGGTACCTTCGTCACGCTGAGGGAGGCTCGGTCGGCTGAGCGGATCGCCGCTCAACGTGTTCCGCACGAGCACACAGAGGACTGCGCCACGTTCGCTGAACGGTGGGTCGATGACTATCCGCGCGCAGCACCCGCCACCGTGAGGACGTATCGGTATGCGCTGCGCCAGTTCGCTGAGGACTTTGCAGGCGTTGCCTTGAGCAAGGTCGGCCGCCCTTCGGCGCGCGCGTGGGCGTTGCAGCAGCCGCAGTCGAATGTCCGCGTCGTGCGCTCACTGTTCACGGACGCGATCAACGATGGTCTCCATCCGGGTCCGAATCCGTTCGCAAACATGCGGCTGGAGCAGCCGCGGGGCCGGAAAGACCTGATCGCTCTGACCGAGGCGGAGCTGCTTGAGCTGGGGGACTGCGCGCTTCGTGCTCATGGTCCGTATGGGCCCGCGTTCAGGGCGATGATCATCTTTGCCGCGTACGTAGGGCTGCGCCCCGGTGAGCTATACGCGATTGAGCGCTCGGACGTCGGCGGCGACGAAGTCGTCATCCGGCAGAGCCTCGACGGGACGGGGAACGTCAAGCGTCCCAAGAACGGCAAGGAGCGTGTCGTGATCCTCCCGCCCCCGGCGCGTGGGGTGCTGAGCGACATTCCGGCGTGGGTCGACGTCCCGTGGCTGTTCACCACTCCACGCGGCAAGCGCTTCTCCAAGGGCACGCACCTGTACTACTGGCGGCCCGTGCGAACGCTGTTCGGCCGGCCGAGAATGGACTTCTACGAGCTGCGCCATTTCTGCGCAACACATCTCCTTGAGCGGGGTGTTGCTCACGCTGACGTCGCTGTCCAGTTGGGGCATACGGACGGCGGAGCGCTAGTGATGTCGACGTACGGACACCCGACTGAGCAAGGAGCTCGCGAGCGGCTCAAGCGTGCCTATGGGATGAACGTAGAGGACCTCGGGTCGGGGTCGGGTCGGGGTCGGGTCGCAATTAGGGAGCAGCACCGGATGAGAATCGATCAGCTGCAGGGATCTTCGCTCCTGTCGAACCCGCCGTCTCCACCTCGCAAAGGTCTCGAACTGCCCTCCGCACCGGGGGGCGGTTCGTCTGTGAGGGCGAACGCATCGAGGGTCGAGAGGGCGCGGTAGAAGGGGCGGCCGACACCTGGCATGACGAGCTCCGTGCGTACGGATCCACCCCGATCGCGTCAAAGCCAAGCTCGGTCAGACGGCCGACCAGTCCTCCATCGCCGCAACCGAGGTCTAGGATCCGAGAACCGCCAGTGAGCATTGCAGCGAGGGCGGCGTCGAGGTCCTTCCACCACCGGTCGTCGGCCGTCCGTGAGGACCGTAGCGCTAGCAGCAGTTGCAGCTCTCGCCTTGCCAGGAGCTGCGCGCCTCGATGAGCGCGACGGCCGCGATCAAGAGCGCGACCGCCGGATCAGCCCACCACCATCCAGCTACAGCGTTTGCCAGCAGGCCCACGAGTAGAGCGGCTGAGAGGTAGGCGCAGAGCATCGTCTGGCGGCTCTCGCTGGTGGTCGCAGCGGAGCCGAGAGCGGTCCCGACGCTTCGCTTCGCGGCGGCCAGGGGCGGCATCGCGACCAGGGTGACTGCGGCAAGCGCGACGCCGGCCCAGCTGACGGCCGGGTGATGTCCGGCGATCAGGTCACGAGCCGCCTCGACCGTCACGTACAGCGCGAGCGCTAGGAACGATGCGGCGATCAGCTGCTGCGCGCGTCGCTCGGCCTGGTGCGAGCTGAGCCGGTCGCCGGTCACGAGCCATAGAACGACAAGCCCGGCGCCGGCCTCGATCACGCTGTCGGCGCCGAACCCAACCAGTGCGACGGACCTGGCGATGACGCCGGCGGCGATCGCGATTGCCGCCTCGAGCGCGTGCCAGGCCAAGCCCAGCTGGGTCAACCGTCGCGCGCGGCTCGTCAGCCGCTCCCGCCTCCCGAGGTCGCGGCGATCGGTGGTGGTTACCGGCAGCGTTGGCAGTGGCATCTCGGTGGCCATGCCAAGAACGGTACCCCGTGGTGCCGCGGCCCGGCTCGATATCCGCGCGCGGCGTCACGTGGACGCCGGAAGTCGCGCTCGAAGAAACGGCGTCGCTAGCCGCCAGCGGTATGTCGGCCCGCTATCGCGCGATCTGAGCGTGCACCCGGCGCCGATCTAACGTTGCTCGTTCCTCGCCGGGATCGCTTTCTGTCATCGCCGTGCGGGCCTGGTCGCGCGGATCGTCGATCCCATCGCGCCAAACTTGGCGGCCTTGCGTCGCGTGTCCTCAAACGTCGATTGCGCATAGGTGTCGGTCAGCTCGCCTTGCGTGATGTCGGTGTACGCCCGCTGGACCAGCAGGCGCGCGTGCTCCGCTTGGAGCAGCGCACCGGCAATTCAGCCGGTCCACAGGTCGATCCGTTTGCGGGCGTCCTCGGAGACCTCGTGGTGGATGATGACGTCGGCGATCTGCAGCCGGCCGCCGGGTCGCAGCATGCGGTCGATCTCGTCGAAGACCGCGTCTTTGTCGGGGACGAGGTCGATCACCCCATTGGAGATCACGATGTCGACCGAGGCGCCCTCAAGCGGCAGCGATTCGATCAAAGACTCATGTGTCTCGACGTTGGCCAAGCCCATGGCTGTGGCACTGGCGCGGGCGCGTTCGAGCATCGCCGTGGTCATGTCGACGCCGATCGCTCGACCGTGTGGTCCGGTCATCTGCGCGGCGATCAGCAGGTCGGTGCCGGCGCCGCAGCCGAGATCGAGCACGACCTGCCCGGGTTCGATCCGACCGAGGAGCCAGTGGTTCGCGACGCCGGCGAAGCTCTCGACACTCGCGTCGGGCACGCGCGACAGTTCGGGCTCCGGGTAGCCAAGCTCCCGTGCCCACAAGCGCCCGGTCGGGAAGATTTGCTCCTTCTCCTGTTCGGTTGAGACCTCCGTGTACGTCTTGCGGATCTCCGCGCGCAAGACATCGACGTCGACCGGAATGGCTGTCGTGCTCATGCTGCGATCGCTTGCTTTCTTGTCGCGTGGCGCTCCCACCACGCGAACGCAACGGAGGGCAGGCACAGATTCGTAGCGGTCACGGTCGCACACGCCGCGACCAGCAGGCCGCCAAGAACGAGCGCGACGGTGGCGGCGTCGACCGCGAACAATGTGCCGACAAGCGCCAGCCAAACCGTCGCCACCTTGAACGCGTCGCGCCGCCGCGGCGGGTTGGGCGGCAGCGCCGGCGCGCCAAGGAGGTGACGTACGCCGTGGTTCCAGAGGTAATCGAAAGGATGGCGGGCGGAGAAGCTCGCGACCGCCCCGATGCCGCCAAGCGCAAAGATCATCACGGGTGACTCCAGCGCGAGCGCCACGATCACGAGGCTCAGACAGAGCCCGGTCGAGAAGCGCAACCCGACCGCCAGCTTTCGCCGCTCCGCGTCGCTGAGACAGTAGCCCTGGGTGGTGAGGTTGGAGCGCATCCATCCGCCGATGCTCATGCGACCACCTCTCCGGCCACGTGTAGCTGATGCCCGCAGGGATAGTCGATTGCGCGCATGTCTCTCCTCCTCGTGGGTTACGCGGCTTGCTTTCGCTTACGCGGCTTGCCGGTGAGCCGCCACTCCGGCCAGCCCTCCTCCAAGCGTCTTGCCTGGCGCCCCTCAGCCCGGAGAACCCGCACGGCCTCGTGCGCATAGGCGCAGAACGGCCCGCGGCAATACGCGATCACCTCACGGTCCTCGGGCAGCTCGGCGAGCCGCCGCTCGAGCTCGTCGATCGGGATCGAACGGGCGCCCTCGATATGACCGGTCGCGTACTCCTCGGCGGGACGCACGTCCACCAGCACCGCGTCGCCACGCGTCAGGCGCGAGTGAAGCTCGTCGCGGCCGACCGCCTCGACCTCCTCGCCCAAGTACTCGCGTGCCGCCCGCTCGACCTCGGCCAGCCGCGCCGCTGACGCATCTCGCAGCGCGAGCCAGAGCGCGAGGACGTCATCTCCCGCCAGCGCGTAGCGGACGCTCGTGCCCTCTCGCCGGCGCGAGACTAGCCCTGCCGTTTGCAGCGCCTGTAGGTGCTGGGAGGCGTTTGCCGTCGACTGCTCGCTAGCGCGCGCCAGTTCCTGGACCGTGCGCGGAGCCTGCGCCAGCAAATCCAGCAGCTCGAGGCGGACCGGGCTCGCGAACCCCTTGCCCATCAGCGCGATCGCCTCGAACAGAGCGTCCTTTCGACCTCTTGCCTCCTCCATCATCGTAATTCAATAGATCAGTTGATAACTTGTCAAGCCCGGAATTTCTTCATGGAGGTAGATGTGTTCTTTCGACAACTGCTGAATGACGAGACCGCTTGCGCGTCGTACCTGCTCGGGTGCGCCACCTTTGGTCAGTTCGCCGTGATCGATCCGCACGTCGACCTGGTCGACGACTACATCGCGTTGGCCGCCTCGCAGGGCGTTCCGATCGTCGCGGTTCTCGACACCCACGTGCAGGCCGACCATGTCTCCGGGATGCCTGAGCTCGTAGCGCGCACGGGCGCGCGCGCGTACCTGCCGGCGAACGCCGGGGTCCAGTTCGATCACCACCCGCTCGCTGACGACGAGATCGTCAAGCTGGGCAACACGGAGATCCAGGCGATTGCGACGCCCGGTCACGCGGTCGCCCACGCTGCTTACGTGGTCAGCGATCATCGTCGCAGCGATCAGCCGCGGCTGGTGCTGACCGGGGATGCGCTGCTCGTCGGGGACGCGGGCCGGCCCCATCTGCACGCCCACGGCGAGCACACCGTCGAGGAGATGGCCCGGTCGCTGCACCGCTCGCTTACGGAGAAGCTGCTGGCCCTCCCCGATCACCTCGTGCTCTATCCGTCGCATTACTCCGGGTCTGTCTGCGGGCGCGGTCTATCGGCGACGCCGGTCTCGACGATCGGGTTCGAGCGCCGCCACAACCCCGCGCTTCAGTTCAGCTCCGAAGACGAGTTCGTCCGGGCGCTGCTCGAGGACACTCCGCCGGCTCCGGAACAGCAGGCGTTGATCGTAGCCGCGAACCGGTCCGGCCGTCCGCTCGCCGAGGTCCGATGAGCCATAGGCCGGTGCGCCTCGGGCTGCGCGAGAACGCAGCGCAGTTCTCACTGCTGGTCCTGATAAACGCGTTCGTCGGCGCGATGGTCGGCCTCGAGCGCTCGACCCTGCCGCTCGTCGGCCGCGAGAACTTTCACCTCGCTTCGAGCGCCGCCGTGCTGTCCTTCATCGTCGCCTTCGGGTTCGCCAAGGCGATCACCAACCTTGGGGCTGGGGCGCTCGCCCAACGCGTCGGAAGGCGGCGGCTGCTGATCGCCGGCTGGGCGGCGGCGCTGCCGGTGCCCGCGCTGATCGCCACCGCCCCGAGCTGGGGGTGGATCGTCGCCGCGAACGTGCTGCTCGGAATCAACCAGGGCCTCGCTTGGTCGATGACGGTCGTGATGAAGATCGACCTCGTCGGACCCAAGCGCCGTGGCCTTGCCCTCGGGCTCAACGAAGCGGCCGGCTACGGGGGCGTCGCATTGGCCGCCGGACTCAGCGGCCTGCTCGCCTCGGAGTTTGCGCCGCGCGACGTCCTCGTCGTCGCCGGTGCCGCGATTGCCGCGGTGGCGTTCCTGTTGTCGGTGCTTCTCGTTCGCGACACCGCCGGTCACGTCGCTCTCGAGCAGGCCCACCATCACCCCGGCGCCGAGGAGCAGCCGCCGCGCCTGCGCACGGCATTTGCGCGCGCCAGCTATCGCGTCCCCGCGCTGCGCTCGTGCTCCCAAGCCGGACTGGTCAACAACCTCAACGACGGACTTGCCTGGGGACTAGTGCCGCTGTTCCTCGCGGCCCACGGCGCCAGTGTCACCACGATCGGGCTAGTCGCGGCCGTGTATCCCGGCGTCTGGGCCACCGCCCAAATCGCGACCGGCCACTGGTCAGACACCATCGGCCGAAAGCCCCTGATCGTTGCCGGCATGCTGCTCCAGGCGGCGGCACTCGGGCTGCTCGCACTCAGCCACGGCGACACCCCGACCGCGGTCCTCAGCTCCGTGCTGCTCGGTCTCGGGACCGCGCTCGTGTACCCGACGCTGATCGCCGCGATCTCAGACGCGGTCACGCCCATCGGCCGTGCTCCGGTCGTCGGCGTCTACCGCTTCTGGCGCGACATGGGCTACGCACTCGGCGCGCTGATCGCCGGCGCCACAGCCGACGCACTCGGCTACGGCGGCGCGATCTCGATCGTCGCCTCCCTCACCGCCGCCTCCGGACTGTGGGTGCTGATCGACATGCCAAGCCGGCCGCGGCCTTCCGCTGACCCGTTACCGGAGCTTGCCCGGATGACCCCGCCCACCGGCAGCGCCACGATCCCACGATAAACGTTCTCGTCATCGTCAACGACCAGCCCTACGGCGGCGAACGGCCGTTCAACGCACTGCGACTCTGCAACCGCGCGCAGGTCGGCTGCTGCGGCACGTGTCTTGACGCCCGTGGCATCGCCGAGGAGCAGCTGGTCGACGGCGCGCGCCGCTCGGCGCTGGAGGATCTCGCCGACTGGACGCTGTGGGCCGATCAGACGCTGGCGTTCTGAGCGGCGCGTCAGCTGAGACCGTGCTTACCGGCCACGGCGAGGGCCGTGTCGACCCAGGCGTCGACGAAGCGTGTGTCGTCGATGTCATCGAGCGTCCGACCGAACACTGAGCGCATGAACCGGTAGGAGGACATCGGCTCGATCAGGATCAGCGTGATCGGCGCGAGGTCCGGCGGTTCGATGCCGGCGGCATCGAACCGTGAACGAAGCCAATCGATGACTTGCTGGTAGGGGCGGGCGACGAGGCGGTCGTAGAGCTGGTCAAGCAAGTCCTGCGGCAGGCGCGCGGCCTCACGGCGGACCAGGTTCGTCAACAGCGCAGAGCGACGGTCAAGCGACTCGAGATTCCAGCGCGCCAGGAGCGTGAACTCAGCTCGGAGATCGCCGAGCGGGAGCATGTCGATAATCGAGTTGAGCTCGTCCATCGCCGCCAGCTCGCGTTCGATTGCTGCACGCAGCAGGGCCTCCTTGCCCTCGAAGTGCTGATAGAGAGCGCCCGAACGGGGAGCGAGACCGGCTTCCTTCTCGATCGCGCCAACGCTGGTGGCCTCGTAACCACGCTCGGCCACCAGTCGCAGTGCGGCGTCCATCAGCCGCTCGCGGCCTGTGCGCTCGACTGGCGTCATCGAAAAGCAACGCTAGCAGCATGGTGTGACATGCAATAACGCAGCTTGTGCGTTATCACTACGCTCGTTATGATGATGCGATCATGTGGACCGTGGCCCATCCTCGTCGCACGGTCTCCGTCTGGCTGATGTCGGCCGCGTGCTCGTAGTTGCGGGAGCCGGGTTCGGCGGTGCGTTGGTGCCCGCGTCGCTCGTGGTTCCAGGCAAGAGCGCAGACCGGGCGGAGCGGCTTGACCAAGCGCGGTTTGGCCCGCACTCGACCGATGTCGCGGTCCTGTTCAAGGGACCGGGCAGGCAAGCATCGACCGCGGCCGCCAAACTGGCCTCCGAGCTCGACCGGCAACTCCCCGGGTCGCACTACTCGGTAGCGCTGCCACGGGCGGGCGTGGCCCTGATCGATGTGGTGTTCCCGGATCGCGGCGCCCGCGAGCGCGATCACATCCAGGCACGGATCGCGACCGCCGCTCGCCGCGCCGGCGGCGGTCTGGTTCCGCTGCTGACCGGATCAGGGATAGTCGGGCTGAAGCTCGAGCGGGCGGCACTGCGATCGGTGTCGCGGGCCGAGTTGATCGCGCTGCCGGTGCTGCTGCTCGTGCTGCCGCCCTCGATCGCACGCCTACTCGGAGAACGCTTCTGGTGGAACCCCACCCCTCCGCGGCGACGAACCCCGCCCGCTGCCACAAACCGGGCCAGACCCGTGACGCCGCAACCGCAACCGAATCGAGGCCGCAGCGCATGACCACCCCCAACTCAGACCTGCCCCGACCGCGCTTCGCGCGCATGTACCTCCGCAGCGCCCAGACCGCCGAACAGCGCGGCGCGAACGAACATCGCAAACGGCTGCTCGAAGGCATCACCGGGACCATCGTCGAGATCGGCGCCGGCCAGGGCCTCAACTTCGCGTACTACCCAGCCACCGTGACCAACGTGATTGCGATCGAGCCCGAACCAACCCTGCGGGGCGCCGCCGAGTTGGCAGCCTCCACCGCCTCCGTGCCGGTGCGCGTCATCGCAGGCGTCGCCGACCAAATCCCACTGCCCGACGCTAGCGTCGACGCCGCAGTTGCCAGCCTCGTCCTTTGCTCTGTCCCAAGCCAGGACCAAGCGCTCGCAGAGCTACGACGCGTAGTCAGGCCCGGCGGCGAGCTCCGGTTCTACGAGCACGTGATCCCCAACTGCCAGCCAAAGCGCACACTGCTCCAGCTCGCAGACCGCAGCGGCCTCTGGCCGAGGATCGCCGGCGGCTGCCACCCAGCCCGGGACACGGGCACGGCGATCGAGCACGCCGGGTTCCACATCGTGAACAGCGACCGGATCCAATTCGCCGCGTCACGCTTTGAGCCGCGTATCCCACACATCCTCGGGGTCGCGCGCCGTACCTGACAGGTCGAGGCTCGCCGCCGCTGCGCGGACACGATCGTTCTGTCTGGCCGAGTGCTCGTGACCCGGGCACCGGTCCGATGGCGACACACGCGATCCAACCTACGTCGTCCCCGGTAATCTCGGCGCTGGGGGAATGCCGTTTTTCTTCACCCTTTGTTGGTCGCACGGCCGAGTTGGACGCGCTCGACGGTGCGCTGGCCGCTCTTGAGGGCGGGACGCCAAGGGCGGTTGAGCTCGTCGGTCACACGCGCGGCCGGCAAGGCCTCCGGAACGTTCGCTATCCCGTCGGGCTTGTCGCCGCAACACGCCAGGGACACCAGCAACGACCGACTTGCCATCGATCCCTTCCGCCAGATGGTCGTCTCGTGCGTCCGCCGACTGCGAGGCGTCAGGGGCGGATGCCCGCGCGGTTGGACGGCTGCCGGTCGCTGCCCGCGGGCTGATCCTCGTCCATGCTCCCTGCGCCGCGGCGATCACGGGGGGCGGCAACTGGTCGACGAGAGCAGGAGCCGGAGTCGGGTTCTGGAAGCTTGATCAGTTCTTGACTGCAGCCGCGGTCGGCGGTTGACCTCGCGGTCTGATCATCCGGGCAGACCAAGAAGGAGGTCAGTCATGTTTCGTGGATTTCATGAAGGAATGGGAGCTGGAGGCTGGGTGTTGATGTCGTTGTTCTGGGTCGGATTGCTGGCGGTGGTTGTGTGGGCGATCGCGAGGATCGTGCCGAGCCGCGGCCATGAAGTGCCGGCAGCCGCGGATTTGACACTTGCACCTCGCCAGACAGTGGAGGGGCCGATTGCGATCCTCGACCGGCGTCTGGCCGCGGGCGAGATCGATGTGGAGACCTACGACCAGCTGCGATCGAAGTTGACCGCGGGTGCCGCGGCGGAGAAGGGGTGATCGCGATGCGGACGAAAAGGATCGCGATCGCTGCCGCCGCGGTGACCATCGTTGCCGCGATCGGTGCGATGGTCGCGCTCGCGGCCGGCGGGCCGGGCTCGTGGAGCGCTGGCTGGGGGATGATGGAGGGTCGGTACGCCTATCGCCCCGCGCAGCCGACCCAGGTGCACACGCTCGCTGCCGCTCGTACGGCGGCGCAGCAGCTCGCCGACCGCCTCGGCTTGCGGGTCGATGAGGTGATGCAGTTCGAGCGCAACTTCTACGCCAAGCTCGTCGATTCCAGCGGTCACGGCGCGACCGAGGTGCTGGTCGACGCCTCCACCGGCGTGGTGTCGATCGAGTACGGCCCGGCGATGATGTGGAACACCCGCTACGGGATGCGCCATTCCGCCGGTTCGATGATGGGCAGCTACGGGCGCGGGATGATGCGCGGCGCCGGCAGCGGCGCGATGATGGGCGCCCCCTCGGGCGCCACCAGCCCGACGGGTGGCTACGGTCCGGGGATGATGGGCGGCTCGCGCAACGGGTCGGGGATGATGGGCGGCAGCGGCTCTGGCGGCAGGAGCGGCAACACGACCCCAGGCCCGTCGACGAGCGTGTCGCTTGCTGACGCTCACACGTTGGCGCAGCGCTGGCTTGATCAGAACGAGCCGGGCGTGAACGTCGAGAGCGGCGGGGACGCGTTCCCCGGCTATTACACACTCGAGACGCTCAAAGCCGGGAAGATCACGGGCATGATCTCTGTCAACGCCGCCACCGGCGCGGTGTGGCCGCACTGGTGGCACGGAGCGTTCATCGCGAAGTCGTGAGCGTCGACCCCGACAGCGGACCGAAGACGGGTGGGCGTTCGCCCGCCGGTCTTCGCGCGCTCGTGGTCGACGACGAGCCGCCACTGGTCAAGGTGGTGTCCACATACCTGGAGCGCGAGGGGTTTGAGGTCGCGAGCGCCGGTGACGGGGAGCGGGCGGTCGCGCTCGCTCGTGAGCTCGACCCTGACGTGATCGTGCTCGATCTGATGCTGCCCGGGATCGACGGGATCGAGGCGTGCCGGCAGATCCGCGCGTTCAGCGACGCGTACATCGTGATGCTGACCGCGCGGGTCGAGGAGATCGACCGGATCGTCGGGCTCTCGACCGGTGCCGATGACTACGTCACGAAACCGTTCTCGCCCAGCGAACTGATGGCCAGGGTACGGGCGATGCTCCGCCGCCCACGCGCCAGCAGGCAGTCAGGGGACGAGGTGGTCCGGCGGTTCGGTGAGCTCTTGATCGATTCGGCTGCGCGTGAGGCGCGCCGCGGTGGCAAGCCGGTTGAGTTGACGAAGATCGAGTTCGACCTGCTCGATGTCCTGTCCGGGGAGCCAAGAGTGGCGTTCAGCCGCGAGCGGCTGCTCGAGCGCGTGTGGGGCGGGGAGTGGTTCGGCGATGACCACGTCGTCGACGTACACATCGCCCACCTGCGCAGCAAGCTCGGCGACGATCCGCGCGCGCCGCGGTACATCCGCACGATCCGCGGCGTCAGCTACCGGATGGGCGACGGCTGATGAGAGCTCGCCTGTCCTCCAGTCTCGGCGCGAAGCTGCTCCTCGGTCAACTGCTGGTCGTGCTCGCCGGCGCATTGACCTTGCTGATCGTCGCGCTGCTCGTCGGCCCGGGGATCTTCCGCCACCATGTTCGCGACGCGCTCGGGTACGTCCCACCTGATGTCGGCCGCCATCTCGACATGGCGTTTCATACAGCGACGCTGGTCTCACTCGGCGTCGCGGTCGCCGCATCGATCGCGACGGCGCTGCTGCTGAGCACGGTCGTGTCAGCTCGCGTCGTACGGCCCGTCGGCGCGCTCGCCCTCGCAGCCGAGCGGATCGCCCGCGGAAAGCGCATCTCGAGAGTCCCGGTTCAGGGAACCGACGAGCTCGCGCATCTCGCTGCAGCGTTCAACGAGATGGCCGCCTCACTGGAGCACGCCGAGCAGATCCGCCGCCAGCTCCTAGCCGACGTCGCCCACGAGCTCCGAACCCCACTCGCGACGGTCGAGAGCTACGTCGAGGCGCTCGCGGACGGTGTCCTCATCAGGCGCTTGTCGACGCAGTCAGCACCGTCGGTGAGTACCCGTTCGCGGCCTTCACGAGCCTCGACGGGGCGTCTCTGAGCACGCTCGGAACGCTCGGGTTCACGGCCCGCACCACGCTCCCGGCCGGCATCGATCCCTGCTGGGACATCACCTACACCGATCCGGGCGGCAACCAGCGGACGATCGCGCTGGACACCAACAACAGAGACTAGGTCCGAAGCGTAGACCTCGGAAACGGCTGGACGCAGTACACCTTTGCCAGCTCGCTCCCAGATGGAACGATCAACTCGATCACCGTCGGCCTCGACGTCACGATGCCGCTTCCCGACACGGGCCGACTCACCGTCGCGCTCGACAACATCGTCGTCGCGGGGCACACGTGGACGTTCGCTGGTGACAACGCCACCGTGGACGGATCCGTCTAACCCGGCGGCCAAGAAGGCGCCTCGGCCGCATCTCGACCGCACACACCGTTCGAGCCCGTAATCACCGCGGCGAGCTTCGCGCCCGCTGTTCCCGCCGTAGAAGGCGCGGCGGATGTCTGGCGTGACGACCTCCTGTCCGTTGACTTAGTCGACTATCCACCAACTGCCAACGACATAAGGCAGGGGTCTAAATGAGGCAAAGTACGTGGCGGACCATGAGGTGCTGGTCGCCCGATTGGTCACGCCGCTCCGGGCATCCTGATGGGATGGGAGTCTGTGACCGGGGCCTTGGCCGGGAGGCGCTGCACGGGGAAGCTCGCGGTGACGGTGGTGCCGTTGCCCGGGGAGGATCCGACTTGGATCGTTCCGTGCGCGAGTTGGACGCGCTCGCGCATCCCGAGCAGGCCAAACCCGGCCGTGCTGCTCGTTGGGTCGAACCCGTCGCCATCGTCACGGACGCTGAGCTCGACGGTGCTCTGGTTCTCTCGGGTTTCGATCACCGCCCGAGTGGCGTGGCCGTGCTTGGTTGCGTTGGTCAGCGCCTCTTGGATGATCCGGTAGATCGTGGTCTCAAGCTCAGGTGTGTGCCGCGTCTGCTCGCGGCCTTGTTCGAACGCCAGGTCGAGCGAGCAGTCGATCTCGAGGCCGTGACGGCTAGCGCGTGCGCACAGCGCGGCGAGGGCAGCCGCAAGCCCCAGGTCATCCAACGCGGCCGGGCGCAGGTCGGTGACGAGCGCTCGGAGGTTGGAGATCCCCTCCTCGAGCTCCTCGATCGCTTGGCCGACGGCTTGCTCCAACGCCTCCAGGCCACCCTGCCGACGGGCGATCGACAGGCTCAGCCGCAGCCCCGCAAGGCTCTGAAGTGTGTCGTCGTGCAGCTCCCGCGCCCACCGGCCGCGCTCGCCTTCCGCTGCGGCGAGGCGCTGGCGTCGAAGCTCGGATGCAGCGCTACGAGCTGTCGCGACGGAGATGGCCGCGCTGGTCGCGAACCCCTCCAGCACTCGTTGGTCCTCAGCACTGAATGCCGGTCCATCGTGCAGCCGGTCGAGGGCGATCAGGACGCCGTAGGCCTGGTTGTGAAAGACGAGCGGGACGACCAGCCCGGCAGCAGCGCTGACTCCGAGCCGGCCAAGACCGTGCTGGTCAAAGCGAGCGCGGTTGAGCTCGACCTCCAAGCGGTGCGTCGTGCGCGTGCGCAACGCCGCGCTGCCGACCGTGTCGGCCAGATCAATCCGCGCCCCGATCAGACCCGCCGGCCGGCGTCCTGCCGCCGCGGCAATGACGAGCTCCGCGCCGTCAACGATCTCGATCAGCAATGACTGCGCCGAAACCAGCGCCCGCCCGCGCTTGGCGACCAGCTCGAGGATGACATCGACATCAGTCGCTCCCCCGACGGCACGCGTGATCTCGGTGGTCGCCTCGAGCGCCGCGACCATCCGCGCGAGCTCCTCGCCGCGCGCCGCAGCACCCGTATAGCGTCGCGCATGATCGATCGCGAGGCCCGCGAACCTAGCGAGCGTCGTGACCGACTCCTCATCCTCGTCGCTGAACGGGTTCCCGTCCGCCTTCTCAGTCAGATAAAGACTTCCGAACGGCATCCCACTGACGAGAATCGGAACCCCCAGGAACGAGTGCATCGGCGGATGCCCAAGAGGAAACCCGTAGGAACGCGGATGCTCTCCCACCTCGGCAAGACGCAACGGCACCGGATTGGCGATCAACTCGCCGAGCACCCCGCGACCCCGCGGCAGCTCCCCGATCCCCACGCGCATGTGCTCGTCGACCCCCGCCGTGATGAACCGGGCAAGCTCCGTCCTCGAGGCGTCCAGCACCCCAAGCGCCGCATACCTCGCGCCCGTCAGCTCGCGCGCGGACTGGAGCACCCTGTCAACCACCACATCCAGGTCCAGCTCGCCAAGCACGCCACCGGCAACGTCCAGAAGACCGCGAGCCTGCTCATCCATCAGCGCGCACCGCCGAGCCGCAACGAACGCCGCGGGTCATCGCGAACGGATGCCAGACCTGCCGCGACCGACGACAACGGGGGGCCGCCGGCCCCGGTCGCTCGCTTCTGGGAGTTGTCTGGCCGCACTGACGGCCGAGCCTTCCCGTCGGACTTCGGCGAACGCGGCAACACGCTCGAGGCGTTTGGCCACGTCCCTGGACCTCCAGCCTACTCCCCGCCAGCGCATCCGCAACCCGGATCGCACAAGCGTCCCCTCCGCGCCAAGGCTCGCGGAGCCTCCCCGCTCGGTGAGCGTGGTCGCTGCCTTACTGCGATGCGGCGCCCGCCAGATCCGCGACGTTGCGTTCGCCCGAGGTGCGAAAGGCCGGTCCGCGGTAGGCGCCGGGCTTTGGACGCGAGTTCCCGCCGGGGAACGCCAGACGCAGGATCGTGCGCTGCACCATCGCGAGCTGCTTGAGGAACGGTCCACTGTTGTACGGCAGGTCGTAGCGCTGGCAGATCTCCCGCACGCGCGGCGCGATCTCGCCATAGCGGGTGCTCGGCATGTCCGGGAATAGGTGATGCTCGACCTGGTAGCCGAGATTGCCGCTGATCACGTGAAACAGCGGGCTGCCGTCGATGTTCGCCGCCCCGAGCAGCTGGCGCACGTACCTGCCGCCCTCGCTCTCGCTCTCGTACTGCTCGGGCGTGAAGGTGTAGGTCTGATCGGGGAAGTGCCCGCAGAAGATGATCGTGTAGGACCACACATTGCGCACGATGTTCGCCGTGTAGTTGGCCGCGAGCGTCGTAAGGAACGACGGGCCGCTCAGCAGCGGCCAGGCGACGTAGTCCTTGACGATTTGCCGCCGGGCCTTGCCGAGGATCCCGCGGAAGTCCTTGGCCACCCGCCACCAGGACTTCTCACCGGCGCGGGCGGCGGTGAAGTCCAGGTCGTGCAGAGCGACGCCCCACTCGAAGAACCCCATCAGCAGCAGGTTGTAGAGCGGCTGCAGCAGATACACCGGATGCCACTCCTGCTCGGGATCGATCCGCATGATCTCGTACCCCAAATCGCGGTCCATCCCCAGCACGTTGGTGTAGGTGTGGTGGATGTAGTTGTGGGAGTGCTTCCACGCTTCCTTCGTCGACGCTGTGTCCGACTCCCAGACGCTCGAGTTGATGACTGGGTCGTTCATCCAATCCCACTGGCCGTGCATCACGTTGTGGCCGATCTCCATGTTCTCCAGGATCTTCGACAGGGAGAGAACGACCGTGCCCGCCACCCACGCCGGCGGGAACAACGACGGCAGCAACAAGACCCGGCCACCGAGCGCAAGCTTGCGATGAAGCGCGATCAGGCCCCGGATGTACTTGGCGTCCCGCTCGCCGAGGCTGTCGAACACCTCGTCGTGCAATTGCTGAAACTCACGCCCAATCTCCTCAACCTGCTCCGAGGTAAGACGCTCAAGCGGATCCGCGGCCATCTCATTGCACTGTTCCCGCTGAAACCCTGGCGCTAACACGAGCCTCGACGGTGGCCAACACGCTGTCCACCGCGCTACGTCGTAAGCAGGGGAACCAGGCGTTCGGCCCGCACGGTCCGCGGACCCCCGATCCGAACAGCCAGGATCAACTCAATCGAGGAGCCGGCGCTTGATCACATCGGCGACATCGCTGGCCTCGAGTGCGGCGTGTCCATCGGCACTCACGGTGTACGCGACGACCGTGCCAAAACGATCGGCCTCCTCACGGCGCACGAGCAGCCGGGTCAGCACCAGCACCTGGAACGCCTCCTGAAGCACCAGCTGCAGGTCGTGCCACTCATCCCATTGCTCCGGCGTGTAGTTCATGCCGAAGTCGGGGAGCCACTTCGCCAGCAGTGAGCTCATCTGTCCGCGCTGGTCGCTCGCTGAGATTTCGGGGGCGATCAAGGCGAGTAGCTCCGCCGCACGCTCGACAAGCGTCAGCGCGCGCAGCTGCGCAAGCGTGGCCTCGATCTGCTGCCACAGGTCCGGGGCGCGCTGATCGCCGTCGCCGGGCTGATCCTTCGATCTGTGAAACATCGGTCCCAGTCCTGAAGCCTACGCGACCTCGACGTGCTTGAGGCGCTGGATCACCTAGATCGGGGGATTGCGATCACTCGACGGTCTGCGAAGGTGGTCTGGTACCGCACACAGGAGATCGGTTGCCCGAGGGACTGTCAGCATCCGAGGTCGGAAAGGAAATCGCCGAGCACAAGAAGCGCGGCGCCGGGGAGTCAGAAGCCGGTCACAACGACCGCTGGATTTCGGTCGTCGAAGCGATCTTGCTCTCACTCGTCGCGGTGCTCGCGGCCTATTCGGGATTTGCGGCAGCCAAGTGGGGAACCGAGTCATCAGTTTCGCTGGCCAAGGCATCGGCTCTGAGAGGCCAACCGGGCGGACCTCGAAGCGCTCGTCACCCGCACGCTCGACTCGGTCTCGTTCAACGCCTGGTTCACGGCCTTCAGCACCGGCAACGTGAAGGCCCAGCAACTTGCGGAACGACGCCTTCGGCCTGGATACAGACCTGCCTTCTTCGCGTGGCTGGCCACCGACCCGGCCCACAACCCGAAAGCCCCGCCCGGGCCGGCGTTCATGCCGCAGTACGTGATCGCACAGCAGGTAGCCGCCACGGCCTACGACAAACAGGCCGACGTGGCATTCGCGAGAGGCGAGAGTGCGGGCGGGACCTCTGACAAATACGTCCGGGATACGGTATTTCTCGCGACTGTGCTGTTCCTGGTGGGAATCAGCGGTCACTTCCGGATCCGGCAGGCACGCTACGCACTAGTGACTGTCGGCGTGGCGCTGCTTGCATTTTCGGTTGTTCAGCTGCTGGGGCTACCGGCACCGCCGTGAGTCCCGGCCTGCCTCGACCCACCTAGCCCGTAATTCCTCGAGAGGTCTCTCAGAATCACGCGGCCGCCGATTGGCCAGCCGGCCTGCTCGAGGGTCCTATTTGAGGTCGAAGTGTCCGCGCGAGGTCAGCGGTGTGCGGCGGACGACCTCGGGGAGGTACTCATCGAGGAAGACGCGAGCGACGAGCTCCTGTCGCGAGGCGACGCCGAGCTTCTCGTAGAGGTTCTTGACGTGGTCCTCGACGGTGTGCGGGGAGACGACGAGCGTCTCCGCCATCTCGGCACGGGAGAGGCCACGGGCCAGGAGCGTCGCGACCTCGCGCTCGCGGGTGGTTGCGCCGAACGCCTCGAGGCGGACTGTTGCAGAACGCGCGCCTGTCGCCCGCTCGAGCACTACCGCGACCCGGCCGTCGTCCGGAGCTCCGGGCAGCGAGGCGTGCAGCGTCACCCAGCCATCGCTGCCGGGCACGGTGACGACGTTGCCGCCTCCGTGGCCGCCGTCTGGCGCGGAGCGGACGAACGATGCGAGCGCGAGCACCGGTGTGGCGATCGTGTCCTCGGTGTAGCCCGACTCCCCGGGATGCAGCGAGGCGAGCAGCTTGCGCGCCGGAGGGGTTATCAGCTCGACATCATCGTGTGGCCCGAGCACGACCATTCCCGGCGCCTCGACGCCCGTGATGCGCCGGGCCGCATCGAAGCGCAGGGAGGCGCGAATGCCGCGGCCGATCGCCCCGGTGACCGCGGCGAGCACGTCCGCATCGCGCTGATGGAACGCGCCGCTGCCAGCGCGCCGGGCAATGTGCACGGCGCCCCAGACGCGCCCGCGGATGACGAACGCGCCACGCAGCTCGTGGGGGATGTCGGCTGGCAGGAGCAGGTCGCGGTAACGCGCGCTGCGCTGGGGATCGCCGCGGGTGACGTGGTCGAGGATGCCGACCGGCACCCGCCGCGCGGCGAGGCCGGCGAAGGTGTTGACGTCGTCGACCATGTACTCGCTGCGGACGATCATCTCCCCCGCTGCCGGGGCCTCGTCGAGCGCGAACACGCCGCGCTCGATGAGCTCCCGCGGCGCGTCGCTGGTCAGCAGCCGCGTGCTGGGGTCCAGCGTGTGCCAGCAGCTGGCGTCGTTGTCGATGACGTTGCGGAGCCGAGGGGACAGCTCCGCGAAGAACTCCTCACGCGGCAGCCCCCGTGAGCCGAGCAGCTCGATCTCCTCGATCAGGCGATCGACCGTCCATGCCATGCGAGTCAGTCTCGCACCCCGCGCAAGAAAGATCCCCGGACGCGGGGGGTGGTTGGCGCCGGTCACCGAGATCAGACTGCATGCATGACCTCAATCCACGCAGCAGACACCACCACGACCGCGCCGGACGCCGCCCTCGCACCGATCGCTCTCGGTCCCAGTGAGGGAGAGCACTTTTGGTTCTTCGGTGGCCTGACAACGATCAAGGCCGATGGCGCGGGGACCGGCGGGCGCATGATGCTGACCGAGCAAACCGCGCCTCGCGGCTCCGGCTCGCCGCTGCACGTCCACCACAACGAGGACGAATGGTTCTACGTGCTCGAGGGTGAGCTCACGATCTGGGTCGCGGGCGATACGGTCATCGCTCCGGCAGGCTCGTTCGTGTTCGGCCCGCGCGACGTCCCGCACACTTTCATCGTCAGCTCCGACGAGGCTCGCTTCCTGCTGGTCACGCAGGCGGCCGGGTTCGAGGGCTTCATCCGCACGCTCGGGACGCCCGCTCCCGTCGCGGAGATCCCGCCCGGGCCTGCCGGGCCGCCCGACATGGAAGCGGTACTGCAGGCCGCCGCCGATCACGGCCTCGAGATCCTCGGCCCTCCGGGCATTCCGGTCTGAGCTTCCGGGACAGCTGGTTCAGACCGACCACCCAGGACGGCGATCAGCTAGGCGGTCGCTGATCAGTCGAGGAGCTCGCAGACAAATCCCTGGTCGTGCTCGAGGCCGGTCGCGGCCGGGTGAGGTCCAGCCGCGGCGCGTCGAGGAACCCCGTTCTTGACCACCTCCAGCAGCTGCATCATCCCGTGATCCTCGTGGAAGAGGATGTGGCAATGCCAGACGAACTTGCCGGTGTAGTCGAGGAAGCGATGGCGGATGGTGAGCGTGCCGAATGCGGGCAACGTCGCGGTGTCTCGGTAGTGAGGCTCGTCCACGGGCCTACCGTTGACTGCGACGACCTGGAACGGGTTTTGATGGATGTGAACCGGATGGGGCTCGTACGTCTCGTTGATGAACTCCCATTCTTCGGTGTCACCCAGCACCATCGTCTCGTCAACTCGGTGGTGGTCGAAGATCCGGCCGTTGACGTAGTAGCGGTATTGCTGGTTCTTGTAGGTCGGGTTTCCCGTCAGCGCCCTCGGCTCGAGCTCCTGGAGCCGGAACGACCGGCGATTGTCGATCTTCGCGTGACGGAGGTCGTCGAATGGGACGAGCGTGGTGGGCAGCCTGGGCCGTGGCGATACCGGGCGGCCTCTGGAGACGACGCGCAGCAGAGCCTGCGGGACCGGCACCATCGATGTGTTGAAAACCCCCAGCGGCTCGAAGCTGAGCGAGCGCAGGTTGAAGGTGCCCTCGCGGTCAGTCTGCACGAGGACGTCCGCGCGACCACCCGGTGGGATCTCAACCACCTGCTCGGGAGCGACATGGGTCAGCGTGTTTCCGTCGACAGCCAGCTTGTGCAGCAGGTGGCCGTCGAGCTGTAAGCGCAGGAACACCACCGACGCGTTCACGAAACGCCATCGCTGGATCTCTCCGGGCGTGATCGCCAGCGACGGCTGGTACAGGCCGTTGACAAGCGTGGACTGCTGCGACAAGAAGCTGAGGTCGGCGTCAACGATTGCGCCGTCCTTGATCTCAACCTGACTGAAGATCGTCAAGCGCTCGCCACTGCGATCGACGCCGGTCGCCTTGTCCTCGTCTCCGCGGATGATCAGCGCACCGAACAGGCCCGCTCCGACCTGCGCGTCGGTCAGCGGGTGATAGTGCGCGTGGTACCAGTAGGTCCCAGCCGGATGGTTCGTCGGGAGCTCGTACTGATAATGGAACTGACCGCCGGGCCGGACCCCGAACAGCACGTCGTCGGAAGGTTTGTCGGGTGAGACGTGGAGCCCGTGGGTGTGAAGGTTCGTGATTTCGCGCGTGTCATTGACCAGGTCGACCTTCAGCCGGTCCCCGGTCCGCACCTCGAGCGTCGGACCGGGGTACATCCGCTCGTAGGCCAGCGCCCTCACATCTCTGGGTCCAACCAGGACCCGGCCCTCGCTCGCACGCAGTGTCGTCGACAGCTGGCCATTGCTGCTGCGGCGGGCGATCGGCTGAAGCCAACCGCCGATCGACTCGGTGCTCGGTGTGGGGCCGCCGGTCCCGCCGCAGCGGGCCAGCGTCATCGCGAGGCATGTGCCGGCGGCGCCGGCCAGGAACCTCCGGCGGCTGATGTTGGATGGCTCGACCGACGAGCTCATGCGCTGGCCTTGGACACGGTCACCACGCGCTCGGCAGCCGGCGATCCCCCGACCCGCCACCGAAGCCTGATCGTGTGCCGCTGGCCGGGCACGCATGGGAAGACGATCGTCGCCCCGATCCCTGTCGGGCCGCCTGCGAGGACGTCGAATGGCGGCTGTCCCGGAGCGAGGAGACGCGACAGCGCGACCGTGGACAGCGCGCGACCGTCGAATTGCAGCGAGACCGCCGTCGCCGAGGGGACGTGCCAGCCGATCGTTACCTGTGATCTGTTCGAGTAGTCGGGCAGACACCGGAACCTGGTCGGTGCCTCGAACTGGGTCACCCGCGGCGCGCCATCTGCGGTCGTGATGCCGGGTGTCGTGGTCTGCTGTGAGGGAAATCTGGTCGGGACGGGGTGTCCAGGCCGCGACGTCGCGATTGAGGAAGAGCTCCCGCCGCAGCCCGCGAACGCGCCGGCCACAGCGCACGCAACGAGGCCACACATCGCGCTGCTCGCTTTAGGACGTCTCAAGAAGCTCCTGCCATGAACGTCACCACCTGATCCAAGATCTTCGGCTGGTCGCGCACCGCGAGGTGCCCGGCGCCGATGACGTCGAGAGTGGTTAGGCCTCCTCCTCGCCGCACGTATCCCAGGACAACGCCGGTCTTGCCGTCGCGCCACTGGTGCCGCGTCGCAGCACGAAAACGAGTGGCCCCGCGCCATCGCAACAGCGAGATCCACTTTCGCGTGCCGATCAGGTTCGTGTCCTTCGCATCGTTGAGCCCAGTCACCACCATCACCGGCACTCGGCGATTGAGCAGCTCCGCGACGACCCTCAGGTACGAGTCCATCCCGCCGCGCTCGTAGGCCTTGCCGACGGCGTCCGAGAACAGCGAGAATTTGCCGTGCTGCTTGGCATGCAGCGCGCGGCGAACGTCGGGCCTATTGACGTAGTTGACAAGCGGTGCGTAGTCGATGTCGGCGGTCTGGCCGATGTTGGCGAGATACCGCCCGCTCCATTCGGCGATCTTGTTCTGAATCGAGAAGCACGTCTCGGTGGCAGCCGGCGAGGATGGCGGCGAACCGCGCATCAGCCGGCGACAGCGGGCCAGCACTCGGTCGAGCGCGGTCTTCTGGCGGGCGTCGATCAGACCGTGGTCGAGCGCGTACTGCGCGGTTGTCGATACCTGCACCAACGGATCGACAAAACCCGCCGCGATGATCACGCCCCCCAGTTTGATGTGCGTGGCGCCACGCTTGTTGCCGTCGAGGATTCGCTTGGCCAGCAGCGGCATGTATGTCCCGCCCAGCGACTCCCCGGTCAAGAACAGGGGACTCCGCTGCAGCCCGCGTCGCGCAACCACGTGGACCAGCGCGTTGTAGAGCTCGTCGATTCCCTGCCTCATGTTGTGTGCGATCTGGCCGTGAAACGGGAACGACAGCCCGACCCCCAGTGGGTGATCGAAGAACAGGTAGTTGGCCGCCCTCGTCCACGAATACGGGTTCGGGACAAGCCCCACTGACGGGTCCACGTTGTAGGGCCCGTTCTCCGACAGCGGCCCGTAGAAACTGCTGCTCCCCGGGCCGCCGTTGCTCCACACGATCGTCGGCTCGCTGCGGTAGTCGGCAGACCGCCCGAACATCCAGTAAAAGAGCCCCGGCCGATCCGAGCACAGCAGATTTGCACAGGGCGTCGGGCCGGCGGACGCATAGCCGGCGAACTGCGGGGTTCGTACGGGTCCGATCGTCGGCAGTGCGCTGACGAGGTCGGAATCATTGGCGGCGGCAAAGCCGGCCGGCGCAAACACGAACGATGCGAGTACCGCAATCAGCGCCACGATCCGTCGAGACACCACATCCCCCTTTCGTTCGCGGCCAATGGCCCCAATGGCCGCGTCTACCGGGAGGACGCTATAGCAAAGGCGCAACGAGAGCAACGTCACGGCAGCCCGTGCGTCGAGACGCGAGGTCGCGGGTACGTTTCCCCCGTGACGGCTCTCCCGCACACGGTCGATGTCCGCCGGCGGGCGGGATGGTTGCCGCACAAGCAAGAGGACTTGGAAGCCTGGCTGCACGGGCACCGGCAGCGAGTAGAGGCGCATGGGGAGCAGGTCGTGCTTCACCCTGTGATCAACGAGTTTCACGAGCTGATCGACAGCGACCCGGTCGTCCGGATGTACATCAACCAGATGATCGCGCAGGTGCCCACCTCCAAGCCGTACAACAAGCGGCACCTGGAGAGCGGCGACCAGCTGTTGCGGCTGATCAACCAGGTGCTGACGATGGCGCCCGAGTTCGGCCCCGAGATGGTGGCGACCCCCTTGAACGCGATCCTCGACTGGACGATGGGGACGCCGGCCGGCTTCGCGGCCTACCGGGACCCGCGGATCAACGCGATGCTGAAGAAGATCCTGACCGTCTGGTGCGAGTTTCTGAGCAGCCGCGACTCGCTCTACGTGCTCAACGAATCGCCGTCAGGTTGGAAGTCCGCTGAGGCTCAGCGCGCGGTGGGTATCGAGCAGTTTGAGTACGACCCGCAGGACAGGCATTGGGGGTTTACCTCGTGGAACGATTTCTTCACGCGCCGCTTCAAGCAGGGCGCTCGTCCCGTGGACTCCCCGGACGATGACAAGGTGATCGTGAGCGCGTGCGAGTCGCTGCCCTACGGCATCAGCACCGGCGTACGACGCCAAGATCGCTTCTGGATCAAGAGTCAGCCGTATTCGCTGGATGACATGTTGGCCAGCGATGACTCGGCCGACCAGTTCGTTGGCGGGACGGTGTATCAAGCATTTCTCAGCGCGACCAACTATCACCGCTGGCACAGCCCGGTGGCCGGCACGATTGTCAGGGCGTTCGTCGAACCGGGCACCTACTACTCCGAGGCCGACTCGGAAGGCGAAGACGCGGTCGAGCCGATGAACTCGCAGTCCTACCTGGCCCACGTCGCGGCTCGGGCGATCATCCTGATCGAAGCCGACGATCCGGTCATTGGGCTGATGGCGTTCGTGCCGGTCGGAATGTCAGAGGTCTCCTCGTGCATGATCGACTCCAAGGTGACGCCCGGCTATCACGTCGGGAAGGGTGAGGAGCTCGGTTACTTCCAATTCGGGGGCTCGACTCACTGTCTCGTGTTTCGTCCCGGCGCGATCGCCGAGTTCACGCTCGCGGCGATTCCTCAGCCTCACGACCCCAACGCGCCGCTCGTGCGCGTGCGGTCGAAAGTGGCAATCGCCAACCCCACGTCCTGACGCGCTCTCATCGACTTGCCGTGGGGATGCCCGGCTCCGCGCCGCCTGCTCGAGGCTCCGAGCCGCCAGCTCGAGCCACCGCGGCGCCTGCTCGAGGCTCCGCGGCTCGCGGCTGGGCGAACATCGCGCGGGTGGCGCCGGCGATCTCGATCAGCGCGTCGCGGCAGCTGCGGCTGACGCCGGCGGCGGCGATGAACGCGTGAATAAAGCCGGGGAAGCGGCGGAGGATCGCTGGGGTCCCAGCTTGCAGCAAGGCTCTGGCGTACTCCTCGCCCTCGTCGCGTAGCGGATCGAAGCCGGCGGTGACGATCAGTGCCGGCGCCAGTCCGGAGAGATCCTCTGCCAACAGGGGCGATGCGCGCGGATCGCTGGCCTGGGCGCCATCGGTGCCGAGGTAGTTGGCCTCGAACCAGTCCATCTCAGGGCTGGTGAGCAGGAACCCTTCGCCGAACAACTCTCGCGACCTACGGCGTCCGGTGAAATCAGTGGCCGGATAGATCAGCAATTGGAGCGCGGGCGCGGGTCCGCCGTCGCGGGCCGCGAGCTGCGCGACGACGGCCGCGAGGTTGCCGCCGGCACTGTCACCGCCGACGCCAACTCGCAACGCGTCGGCGCCGAATCGCTCGGCGTTGGCGTGTGCCCAGCGCAGCGCTTCGCGCGCGTCATCGACTGCGGCCGGGAAGGGATGCTCCGGCGCGAGGCGGTAATCAACGGCGAGCACATGGGCGCCGGCGTGCTTGCAGAGAATCCGGCAGACACCGTCGTGGGTCTCAAGGTCGCCGTAGGTGAACCCGCCGCCGTGAAAGAACACAAGCAGCGGATGAGGCCCACCGGGATCCACCGGAGCGTAGTGCCTGGCGGCAAGTGGAACGGGCGTGTCGAGCCGAAGGTCGCGGACGTCGCCGACGGCCGTCGGCGGGCCTGCATATACGGCGGCGAGGCGCCTGCGCATCTCCCGGGCCTGTGGCGGCGAGACCGTTTCGAGCGGTGGGTCGCGGCGGCGCTCGAGCAGTGCCAGTGAAAGCTGCACCTCGGGCAACAGCGTGTCGCCGTCGAGCTGCACCGGCGGTCGGCCGGAGGCGCGTACCTGTAGCCGTGGCGGGAGGGCTGCCAGCGCCTTCACCAGTCGGTGCTGGAGCCGTTGGCTCAAGGTCAATGAGAGCGTCGCGCCGGCCACATGCCGATCCTATCCCGGCCGCGGCAAGAGACGCGCTCGGGCACGCCGAACGCGCCGGCCGTCGGACGCTCCGGCTCGAAGGACAAAATCCACCCGTTGCGACGCAGTACGATGCCCGCGCCGTGACGACGCGCGTGTCCAGCCACCGTCACTGGGCGCTGATCGCGGTCCTGAGCGTCAGTGCCTTGTGGGCGTCCTCAGCGGCGGTGGCCGCGACGAGGATCACGTTCTATTTCGGGCTCAAGCGCCCCGAGCAGCAGGCCGCCCTGCTGGAGCAACAAAACCGGGGGCGCGACTAGGGCGCGGGAGTCGTAGCCGGACGCGGAGCCGCTTGCGGGAGCTTTGGCAGCCCCGGTTCGACTTCGATGACGAAGGCCGTCGTCATATAGCCCATCAAGCCGTAGAGCCCGCAGAGCGCCACCAGCTCGACGACACCGGCGTCGCCAACTTCCGCGGCGAGGCGCTGCTGCACGGCAGCCGGGATCTCCTCGTCGGCCACGACGTGGTCGACGGCCTCGGCTGCGGCCCGCTGGACCGGATCGAGTCCGGGTGGCAGCGTCCGTTCGGCCAGCGCAGCGATTATCTGCTCCGTCAGCCCCGCGAGTTGCGCGGGGCGCACGTGGTGGGCCCACGCGTACTCGAGGCGGCGGCGGCCGGCGCAGCGGAGGATCACGGTCTCGCGGACGTGATCGGGGAGGACGCCGGCGAACCTCAGATGCTCCCCAAGTGCACCCACACAGCGTGCAACGCCCGGATTGTTGAACATCTCCACGTACACGGTCCCAAGCTCCGCGCGGCCCTCGGAACGGCTGCGCACGTTCGCCATTCGCTCGATGTCGGCGAGGACGCTTGGGTCGGCGCCTGGCCGCGGATCGGGAAGCTTGGCCATCAGTGGTGGTCCTCCCATTCAGCGACGGCTTGCCGCCAGGGGGCGATCGGTGTCGGATAGCGCTTGTCGATCCGTGCTGCGATCACGAACGGGCCCTGATACGCGAGGGCCTGCTCGAAGGCGTCGCGCAGTTGCTCGGGACGCTCGACGGTGACGCCGTCGCCGCCCAGCGACCGGGCCAGCGCGCCCCAGTCGACGCCCTCGATCTCTGTTAGCCCCTCGGGCCCAGCGCCCATGCCGGCGGCGCGGTACCAGATGTTGCCGTAGGCGCGGTTGTCGAACACGAGGATCACCATCGGGAGCTTGTGCCGGGCGGCGGTGTGAATCTCGAGCCCGTGCATGAGCATGCATCCGTCGCCCGTCGCGACCAGCAGCGGACGGCCCGGACGCGCGAACTTCGCTCCGATCCCGAGCGGAATCGCGCCGCCCATCGGTGCGAGATTGGCGAGCGACAGATAGTCGCCGTTCCCGTAGCTCGGCCAGTACTGCGAGCACCAGGCGCGGTGCGCGCCCGAGTCGACCGCGAGCACGGTGTCTGGCGGACAGGCGTCGCGCGCCAGGGCGACCATGCGGGCGGGATGCATCGGCTCTGCCTCGCTATGGGCGTCCGACGCCTCGTAGCTTCGCGTCCCTCGGCCGCGCACATCTGCCAGGAACGCCCGCCTGCGGTGCTTGCCCGCCTCGAGGCCGGCCGACGTGGGACCGTCAACCGCCGCGAGCCGCTCGAGAAATGCCTTCGGGCTGGCCGTCACCGGCACGCTCGCGGGCCACACGCGTCCGATCAGGCTCGGATCCGCATCGACGTGGATCAACTCCACCTTCGGCAGCATCTTCGGGTCCCAGTTCAGCGTGTCGCGCTGCGAGAGCGCCGAGCCGACGACCAGCAGCACCTCAACACCTGGGTCCAGGATCGCCTCGGTCGCCCATCGCGAGCCGCCGTACCCAAAGACGCCCAGCGACAGAGGATGGCTCTCCGGCAGGACGCCCTTCGCCCCGAGCGTGGTGGCAACCGGGATCTCGAAGCGCTCGGCAACGGCCGTGAGCTCAGCCTCCGCGCCGGCGTGGCTCACGCCGGGCCCAGCGAGCATGACGATGTTGCTGGCCGCCTCAACCCGATCGGCGTCGAACACCGAAAACGCTGCATCGAGGGCGTCGGAGTCGAGGAACAGCGGGCGGTACGACGCCTCCGGGAGCCGCGACCACGTGGCCTCGACCTCGGCGCGCTGCACATCGAGCGGGACCGACAGATGCACCGGCTTGTGCTCCCGCAGCGCCGTCAGCGCCGCGATCCTGAGACCGGCATCGAGCAACTCGGCCGAACTGACGCTGAGGCTCATGGCGGTGACCGGCCGGAGGACCGAGACGTCGTCCAGGGCGGCCCCGCTGGCATCTTGAAATGCCCCACGACCCTCGCGATCGGTCGGCACCTCGCCGCTGATCGCCAGCAACGCGGAGCGGTCGGCCTGCGCGGCGGCCAGAGCAGTGACCATGTTGAAGATGCCGGGGCCCCCAATCCCAAACGCGACGCCGAGCCGCCCGGAAGCGCGCGCATATCCGTCGGCCATATAAGCCGCGCCCGCCTCGTGCGCCGCCACCACGGTCCGTATCCCCGGCGTATCCGTCATCGCGGGCATGAATGGATCGTTCATCCCGCCCGGGACCATGAAGAGGTGATCCACGCCCTCCGCGCCGAGGGACTGAACGATGTAGCTCGCGCCGTTCACGCTGGCCCAACCCTAGTGCAGTGCATAGGATCCCGTGTCCAACCTCCGGGGCGAAAGGTGAGTGATGGCGAGCACGAATGGTCTGCATCCGATCGACGCACAGTTGCTGGAGCAGTCGCAGTGGGATTTCAGCGGCCTGCGGGCGATCTTCATCAACTGCACGCTGAAGCGTTCGCCGGCGGCGTCGAACACCCAGGGGCTGGCCGACCGCTCGATCGGGATCATGCAGCGCGCCGGGGTGGAGGTCGAGGTCATCAGGGCCATCGACCATGAGATCGCCACGGGGGTCTACCCAGATATGACCGAGCATGGGTGGGAGCGCGACGATTGGCCCGCGATCTT
Organism: uncultured Solirubrobacterales bacterium; assembly: GCA_963796525.1. Taxonomy (GTDB): domain Bacteria; phylum Actinomycetota; class Thermoleophilia; order Solirubrobacterales; family Solirubrobacteraceae; genus Palsa-465. The sequence goes on along the minus strand of CAWCMD010000015.1, from coordinate 513,387 downwards.
CGAGAAGGTGATGGCCGCCGACATCCTCGTGCTGCTCTCGCCGATCTGGCTCGGCGAGAAATCGTCTGTTTGCACACAGGTGATTGAGCGGCTCTACGGCAACAGTCACCTGCTGAACGCTGACGGGCAGTGGGCGTACTACGGGCGGGTAGGCGGGTGCATCATCACTGGCAACGAGGACGGGGCCAAGCACTGCGCAATGAACATCCTCTACTCATTGCAGCACCTCGGGTTCGTGATCCCGCCGCAGGCCGACAGCTGCTGGCTTGGCGAGGCCGGACCCGGTCCGAGCTACCTCGATGCCGGGTCGGGCGGCCCGGAGAACGATTTCACCAATCGCAACACGACGTTCCTGACCTGGAATCTGCTGCACGTGGCGCGGATCCTGAAGGAGGCCGGCGGGATTCCCGCGCATGGGAATCAGGTTGCGCTTTGGGACGCCGGTTGCCGGTTCGACTACGAGAACCCCGAGCACCGCGTGTAACGATGCGCGATCAGCTCGTCAGCACCTGCAGGACGAGCAGCACGTAAACGACGCTGTGCAGCTTGATCGCCTCGAAGCGGCCGCAACGCCGAGACGCTCAACAGGCTGGTAGCGACGTTCAAGCTCACGACCTGATCGCGCGGGCGGCGCTGGCTGCAGCTCAAGCTTCGACGCATCTGGACGACCACACGGGCCGAGAACATCGGATTGGTGAAAGGACGTGGTCGTGTCTGTTATGCGAAACGTGCCGCTGAAGTGGAAGACGGCCGGGCTCGCTGTTGCATTGGCGGTTCCGCTGACGATCGAGGCGATCCTCGCGCTCGGCGGCAACGCCAATCAGGGCGTTGTGCTCGTCGTGCTGTGCGCTGGGTACGTGCTCGGTGGTGCGCTGACCTTCTTGGTCTTGCACAGGCTGAGTGACGGTACCAAGCGCGTCGCCGCGCGAATCGATGCGATCGAGGAGGCAGCCAAGGCAAACCTGATGCGGGGCCTCGAGGCTCTTGCCAGTGGTGACCTGACGGTGGACCTGCACGCCGCGACCGCCTCCCGAACCGAGTTCGACGGCGATGAGTTCGGCGAGCTGATGCGACATGCAGAGGGCATGCGGGACGCGATGGTCGCGTCGTACGACAGCTATAACAGGACCGCGGACACGCTTCGTAAGCTCGTCGGCGAGATGTCGAACACCGCCGGGTCGGTGAATGCCGCCTCCCAGCAGATGTCGTCGACCTCCGAGGAGACCGGAAGGGCGACTGGCGAGATCGCCCAAGCCATCGGCGGAGTGGCGGAGGGTGCCGAGCGTCAGGCCAGAATGGCTGAAGAGGCTCAGCGATCGGCGGAGGAGATCGCTCGCGCGGTCGGTGAATCTGCCGAGAACGCGGAACGGACCGCCGAGGTCGCGGGCGACGCGCACCAGGTCGCCCAGCAAGGCGTTGAAGCAGCCGAGCAGGCAAACCAGGCGATGCAGTCGGTCAGGGACTCGAGCAACCAGGTGACCGAGACGATCCGGGCGCTGGCAGAGAAGTCAGATCAGATCGGCCAGATCGTGCAGACGATCACCGGGATCGCAGAGCAGACGAACCTGCTTGCGCTCAATGCCGCGATCGAGGCGGCCCGCGCCGGCGAGCAGGGACGCGGATTCGCGGTCGTGGCCGAGGAGGTCAGAAAGCTGGCCGAGGACTCCCAGCACGCCGCCCAGGAGATCTCTGAACTGATCGGCGCGATGCAGTCCGAGACGACCAAGGCCGTCACCGTCGTCGAGGACGGAGCGCAACGGACCGAGAACGGCGTTGCGGTCGTCGAACAAGCACGCGAGGCGTTCCTCAGCATCGGACAGGCCGTCGCCGACATGAACACCCGCATCGAGCAGATCGCGGCCGCGAGCCAGCAGATCACGGCAAGCGCCACGAGCATGCAGCAGAACGTGGGCGAGGTCGCGGCGGTCGCAGAGGAGTCGTCGGCCTCGACCGAGGAGGTGTCCGCCTCGACGGAGCAGACCTCGGCCTCAGCCCAGCAGATAGCCGCGTCCGCGCAGGAGCTGGCCACCAACGCGGAGGCGCTGAACGAGCTCGTCGCCAGGTTCAAAGTTGCGAGCTGATCTCCTCCGGGGCCGGCCACGTCGAGCTACAGCCTGATCACGCAGTCCGAGCTCAAGAACCGACAGCCTCCCACGGGGCCTCGCGCCGCTCACCTGTTCCCCCTCCGTGAGCGGCGCTCCCGTGTCATCTGCGACGGGCGCCACCAGCGTCCTGCCGGTGGGCGACGCCGGCGCCTAGCTCACGCGAGGTCGAAGCGATCGAGGCTCATGACCTTGTCCCAAGCGGCTGCGAAGTCCTGGGCGAACTTTTCCCCGGCGTCGTCGCAGGCGTAGACCTCCGCGATCGCTCGCAACTGGTCGTTTGACCCGAACACGAGGTCAACCGCGGTCGCCGTCCACTTCAGCTCCCCGGACTCACGATCGCGTCCCTCATAGTGGCCGGCGGAGGAGCCGTTGCCAGACGCGGGCGTCTCCCATGCGGTGCTCATGTCGAGCAGGTTGACAAAGAAATCGTTGGTCAACGTTTCGGGACGGTCCGTGAACACGCCGTGCTTCGACCGGTCGTGGTTGGCGTTGAGCGCGCGCATTCCCCCGACGAGGACCGTCATCTCGGGAGCGGTGAGCGTCAACAGGTTGGCTCGTTCCACCAGCAGCGTTTCAGCCGACAGCGGATGGCCGGGCTGAAGGTAGTTGCGAAAACCGTCAAACGTCGGCTCGAGCACCGCAAACGAGTCCGCGTCGGTCTGCTCCTGCGAAGCGTCCGTGCGACCCGGCGTGAACGGGACGCTCACGTCGTGGCCGGCATTGCGCGCCGCCTGCTCGACCGCCGCACACCCGCCAAGCACGACCACGTCTGCGAGCGAGACCTTCTTGCCATCGGACCGTGAGCTGTTGAAGTCCTGCTGGATTCCTTCCAGCGTCTGCAGCATTTGCGACAACTCGGGCGGATTGTTCACCGCCCAGTCTCTTTGTGGTGTGAGGCGAATTCGCGCTCCGTTTGCGCCGCCGCGGCTGTCGGTGCCGCGGAAGCTTGCCGCTGCGGCCCAGGCAGTGCTGACAAGCTGCGAGATGGAGAGGCCGGAGGTGAGGAGCTTGTCCTTGAGCTCCGCGATCTCCTGCCCCTCGATCAATGCGTGATCCACGTCGGGTACGGGGTCCTGCCAGAGCTGAGGCTCTGGCACCCAGGGACCCAGATACCGCGAGACCGGTCCCATATCGCGGTGCAGCAGCTTGTACCAAGCCCTGGCGAACGCGTCCGCCAGCTCTTCGGGGTGCTCGTAGAAACGCTTCGAGATCGGTCCGTAGATCGGGTCGAGCTTGAGCGCGAGATCCGTCGTCAGCATCATCGGCGCGTGCCGCTTGCCCGGATCGTGCGCGTCCGGCACGGTGCCCTGCGCTTCGGGGTCCTTTGGCGTCCATTGGTTGGCGCCCGCGGGGCTCTTTGTCAGCTCCCAGTCGTACTTGAAGAGGTTCTCGAGGAACCCGTTGTCCCACTTGATCGGATCGTTGGTCCACGCGCCCTCGAGCCCGCTGGTCATCGCATCCCCGCCGACGCCCGTGCCATAGCTGTTCTTCCAGCCGATGAGCTGCTGTTCGACCGGAGCAGCCTCCGGCTCGGGGCCGATGTACTTCGGGTCGGGTGCGGCGCCGTGGGTCTTGCCGAATGTATGGCCGCCGATGATCAGTGCCGCGGTCTCCTCGTCGTTCATCGCCATCCGCTCAAAGGTGTCGCGAATGTCCTTCGCAGCCGCCAGCGGATCGGGGTTGCCGTTCGGCCCTTCGGGATTGACGTAGATCAGGCCCATCTGCACGGCGGCGAAGGGCCTGGCAAGTTCGCGGTCTCCGCTGTAGCGCTCGTCCCCGAGCCAGGTGTCCTCCGGGCCCCAGAAGATCTCCTCCGGCTCGAAGATGTCCTCCCGCCCGAAGCCGAATCCGAACGTCTTGAAGCCCATCGATTCCATCGCGCAGTTGCCCGCGAAGATGATCAAATCTGCCCAGGAGATCGTACGGCCGTACTTCTGTTTGATCGGCCACAGCAGCCGGCGCGCCTTGTCGAGGCTCGCGTTGTCGGGCCAGCTGTTGAGCGGGGCAAATCGCTGAGCGCCCCTGCCGCCGCCGCCACGGCCGTCGGCGATCCGGTACGTGCCGGCGGCGTGCCACGACATCCTGATGAACAGCGGGCCATAGTGGCCGTAGTCAGCCGGCCACCAGTCCTGTGAGGTCGTCATCACCTCGAAGATGTCGCGCTTCAGCGACTCGACGTCGAGCTTCTTGAATTCCTCTGCGTAATCGAAGTCCTCACCCAGCGGGGTCGGCTGAGCAGCGTTGTGGTGAAGGACCTGCAGGTTCGGCTGGTTCGGCCACCAGTCGCGGTTTGTCTGCGGCCGAGAACCTTCCGGAGTGGGAGCTGGGATCGCTGGGTTCTCGGTCTCGCTGAAAGTGTCGGTCAAGTGATTCCTCCTACTTGTTGACGGGTTCGTTCTGATCGATCCTCGGCACCGCGCTCGTGCAGTCCGGGCAGCGCCCCCAGTAGATGACCTCGGCTTCGTCGATCTCGTAGCCGGCGTCGTGCGCCGCTGTGAGGCAGGGGGCGTCGCCCACGGCACAGTCGATGTCGACCGTCCTGCCGCACGATCGGCAGATGAGGTGGTGATGGTTGTCGCCCACGCGGTCCTCGAAGCGAGCAGGGGATCCCGCGGGCTGGATCCGTCGGATGATGCCCCTGTCGGCGAGCGTCGTCAGGGCGTCGTACACGGCCTGGAGCGAGATTGCTCCGATCTCCTCACGGACGGCCGCGTCGATGTCGGCGGCGGTGCTGTGCGGGCGCTCGGAGACGGCGCGCAGGACGGCCAGGCGCTGAGCCGTGACCTGTACGCCGTGCAGGCGAAGAAGAGCAGCTTGGTCGATGGATCTCTCCACGGAGCGCAGGCACTGTACCGCATGTTGGAATGACTCAAGTATTTGGGTGCCTGATATTTAGGACGACTTCGCCACGCACAGTCGCGCGCGAGCGAGCACGTGGCGTGACATCGTCCTTCTGTGATCGCGGGCGTGATGCCACAGCACCTGCCGGGAGTCCTCCACAGCCTCGAGCCAACGCTCAATCACTTCGGTTACCTGGCGGTCGGCGGATTGGTCCTGATCGAGGACTTTGGCGTGCCGGTCCCCGGCGAGACCGTCCTGATCCTCGGCGCTGTCTATGCCGGTAGTGGCCACCTCAGCATCGCGCTGGTCGTGCTGCTCGCATTCGTCGGTGCGATGCTCGGCGACAACATCGGTTTCGCGATCGGCCACTTCGGCGGACGTCCGCTGGTCGAGCGCTACGGCCGTTACGTGCTCTTGACTCCGGAGCGCCTGGACAAGGCGACTCGCTTCTTCCAACGCCACGGCGGCAAGATCATCGTCGTGGCGCGCTTCATCGAGGGCCTGCGTCAGGCGAACGGCATCATCGCCGGCATGTCGGGGTTGCGTTGGCCCCGATTTCTGGTCTTCAACGCGATCGGGGCCGCCCTGTGGGTCGCCGTGTGGGCCAGCATCGGCTATCTCTCGGGCGATCACATCAACGCGATCTACAAGGCTGCCACGAAGTACGTGACCTACCTGGCGATCGCGCTCGCCGTGCTGCTGCTCGCCTACATCGCGCGGCATATCGTGCGCACGCGCCGAGCTCGCGCGCGCGATGCCACGTGAGGAGCGGCCGCGGCGACGGCATGAGAACCGTCTCGATCCCCGGTCGGGTCATAGGTCAAATGCGCGAGTTCATCTCCCGGCTGCGCTTCTGGCGCGATCATCGGTGGGCGCCGGGTCGCATGTCGGAGTATCTGGATGGGGAGCTGGCGGAGCCGGGGCGGGGGCGGATGAAACGCCACATCGGCGAATGCCCGGAATGTCGTCGGCTGCTGGCGGGCCTGGGCGTCGTCGTCGAGGCCTTGCATGCGCTGTCTGCGCCGGAGGGTGGACCCGGTGCCGTTCAGATCGCCGCCGCGGTCCGTGCCGAACTCAGTGGCGAGCCTTGAACCGTTTCTCTGTGCCGGCGGGTCAAAGGGGCATGAACGAAACTACCGGCACCAAGAATCAGACCGTGCACCGAGTCGCCAAGAGCGACCACGAATGGCGCGAGGAGCTCTCGCCCGACAAGTACGACGTGCTGCGCCGCAAGGGAACCGAGCGGCCATTCACCGGGAAGTACGTGCACGAGAAGCGTGATGGAACGTATCGCTGCGCCGGATGCGGCGCCGAGCTGTTCTCTTCGGAGACCAAGTTCGACTCGGGGACAGGGTGGCCCAGCTTCACCGAGCCGGCCAACGGGGCCAACGTCGAACTGCACGATGACCGAAGCTACGGCATGCGCCGGGTCGAGGTGACGTGCGCGGCATGCGGCGGTCACCTGGGTCACGTGTTCCCGGACGGGCCTGGCCCGACCGGCGAGCGTTACTGCATCAACTCCTGCTCGCTCGAGCTCGAGGAGCGTTAGCAGCCGGGCAGCCGGCGGGCACCTGCCATGGGTGGGGTCCGCCGGCAGGCGGTATAACCGCCGCTTGGCCTCCGAGCGTGAGCTCATTCGAAGGGCGCGGGCCGGCGATCAGGACGCGTTCGCAGAGCTGGTCATGGCACACGCCGACCGCGTCTATGCGGCGCTTCGGCGCTTCGGACTGAGCGCAGGCGAGAGCGATGAGGTCGCGCAGGAGGTGTTTCTGCGCGCCTGGCGTGGCCTCGCTCGATTCGAGGAGCGCTCACAGTTCTCGACTTGGCTGTACCGGATCGCATTCAACGAGGCACAGCGCCGGCTGTCTCGCCGCCCGCCGCCGCGCGCCGAAGCCGATCCGGACCGTGATGATCCGATCCTCTCCGTGCCGGAGGCAACCCGGCTGGGTCCGGAGGCCCAGATGCTCGATCGCGAGTTTGAGGTGACGCTCGAGCGAGCGCTTGACGACCTGCCGGACGACTGGCGCGCGGCGGTGGTGCTGCGCGACGTCGAAGGGCTCTCCACGCACGAGGCAGCGGAGATCGTCGGCGTCGGTCAGGCGGCGTTCAAGAGCCGGCTGCACCGCGGGCGGATGCAGCTGCGCGCCCTCCTCGAGCCGTACCTGCGGCTGGAGGAGGGCTGACGCTGCTACCGGAGGGTGGTCGCGCAGACCGCGCCGCCGTGCTTCTCGAAGTAACGCTGGTGGTAATCCTCGGCGTCGTAGAACGTGGGCGCGGGAACGATCTCGGTCACGATCTGACGCGCCAGCTGTCCCTGGCGCTCCTCGCGCGAGGCGACCGCGCGCTGCTCCTGGTCGGCGTCGTGGAAGAAGACCGCAGAGCGGTACTGGCTCCCGAGATCCCAGCCCTGGCGGTTTGGTGTGGTCGGATCATGGATCGACCAGAACACGTTCAGCAACTCGTCGTAGCTGATCAGCGCAGGGTCAAACCACACGTCGACCGCCTCGGCGTGGCCGGTTGTGTCCGAGCAGACCTGCTCGTAGGTCGGACCCGTTGTGCGTCCGCCCGTGTAACCGACCGTCGTCCTCACGACGCCCTCGATCTCCCTGAACGACGCCTCGACGCCCCAGAAGCAACCTGCGGCGAACGTGGCGCGCTCGAGGCCCTCGGCGTCGCCGTTCAGGGGCCGCGGCTCGCTGTCGATGGGCTGTGGAGGGCTCTTTCTCAAGTTCAGCAATGTCGTCCTTTCCGTTTCTGCTCGCACGGGTTGGACCCCGGGCGTGAGGCAAACGGTTCAGATCGCGCATCAGCGAACGCGCTGTGCGCCGAGCGCCTCGTGGCTCTCTCAGACTCCGATCAAAGCGCCGACCGTCGCGGTGCGGTCGACGGGAAGCCGGAACGCGTCGACGGGGCTGGCGGCGTTACGAGCCATGGCGACAAACAACAGCTTTCGCCAACGACTGAGGCCGGGCTGATCTGTAGCTCTGATTGTGATGCGAGACAGGAAGTAGGACGCGTGCTCGAGGTCGAGGTTGCGGTCGAGCATTCCGCGCTTGCGCGCCAGGACAAGCGCGGCCGGTACGTCGGTGGTGTCGTGATAGCCCGCCCGCAGCGTGATGTGCTTGACCTTGAAGAGGCCGCTTCCGAGCGTCTCGGCGATCAGCTTCTCGTCACGATCGACGTGCGGAACGCTCACCGACTCGACCGAGACGATCACCACCTTCTCATGGAAGATCCCGTGGTGCTCGACGTCGGCCTTGAGCGCCAGCGGGGTCGTGTCTTTGCTCGGGCTGAGGTACACCGCGACGTTACGGGCTCGATGGATCGGCGGGTCGGCCATCCGGATCTGGAACAGGAAATCATCGAGCGGCCCCTCCTCCGCGGTGCGGTTGCGGGTGACGATCGTGTGTCCACGTCTCCAGGTGATCATCAGGATTGCGGTGAGCAGCCCGACGCACAGCGGGATCCAGGCGCCATGTCCAACCTTGCTCGCGTTCGACGCGAAGAACGAGACCTCTACCGTCAGGAACACCGCACCGATCAGGCAGAGCTTCCACACGGGTAGTTTCCAAAGCGCTCGCGCGACGGCAAGGAAGAGGATCGTGTCGAGCACGAAGGTGCCTGTGACCGCCACGCCGTAGATGTCCGCAAGGGCTCCCGAGTGCTGGAAGATCAGCACAAGGCTGATGACGCCGACGGCGAGGATCCAGCTGATCACCGGGACGTAGATCTGGCCTTCGAGCTTTGAGGTGTGCGCGATCCTCAGGCGCGGCATGAACCCGAGTTGCACCGCTTGGCGAGCGATTGAGAAGGAGCCGGTGATGGCCGCTTGGGAGGCGATGATCGTGGCCGCCGTCGCAAGAAAGACCAGCGGGAGTCGCAGTGCGCTGGGAGCAAGCAGGTAGAACGGGTTTCTGATCGCGTCGTGATGGTGGAGGATCAGTGCGCTCTGGCCGAGGTAGGAGAGGAGAACCGCAGGGAAGACGATCCCGAACCACGTCCTGCGGATCGGTTGGGCGCCGAAGTGGCCGCGGTCCGCGTACAGCGCCTCGGCGCCCGTGACCGCCAGCACGACGCCGCCCAAGGTGAGGAACGCCGCGACACCGTGGCCAACCAGAAACCTGGCTCCCCAGGTAGGCGACAGTCCCTGCAGCACGGCGGGGTGCGCAACGACTTCCCGGCCGCCGAGGATGGCGATGACCGTGAACCACACGAGGATCACCGGGCCGAATAGCCAGCCGACCGCGCCGGTGCCGTGTCGCTGGATCGCAAACAGGCCGACCAGGATCGCCAGCGATATCGGGACGACGAGGTGAGCCAGCCCCGGGGTGTCCACCTTCAGCCCCTCGACGGCTGAGGTGACGGAGATCGCCGGAGTGATCATGCCGTCGCCGAAGAACAGTCCGGCGCCGAAGATCCCGAGCGTGACGAGCAGCGCCGTCTTGCCGACCCGGCGGCGCTGGATCAGCGCGGCGAGCGCCATGCCGCCGCCATCTCCCCGGTTGTGCGCCCGCATCAGAAAACCCGCGTACTTGATCGAGACGATGATCGTCAACGCCCAGAAGATCAAGGACACGACGCCGTAGACGCCCGCCGGGGTCGTGTGCGCCGCCTGCGCATGCTGGTTGAAGATCACCTGCTCCGCGTACAGAGGGCTGGTGCCAATGTCGCCGTACACGACGCCCAGGGCACCCAACGCCAGGACCACGCGGCTGGCATGGGCGACGACGTCGCGCTCCTCGTCGACCGGCGTGATTCGGGCACGCCCGTTGGCCTCTGGCTGCGGCGCCGGCGAGACCGGCCAGTAGCTGAGCTTGTGCGCTGCCTCGTTGAAGGTTCGGCGCATTCCCTTCGGCTCGGCCTCGCGCTCGCCGTTCCCGGCATCGGCCTTGTGCGCCGCTTCGTAGAGGCTACGTCGACCCTGTGGCGAGCTCATGGCCCACCTCCCGTTCAGGCAGCCTGCTCGGAGACCAAGCTGGGGCGCAGGCCGAGCAACCGCAGGTCGGTCAGCAGGTCCGTTACCTCTTCGTCCATGCTCTCGTCGGGGCCGGGCTGCACGTCGACGCGTAGGAGCATGGCCGGCCGGTCGGAGTTGCCGAGTCGGCTGCGCATCAGTACCGCTCGCCCCATACCGAGCCGGTGATTGATCCACGCGCGTAACTCTGGGGTCAACGACGCGGGTCGCTCGAGCCGGATCAGAACCTGTGCCACGGCCCGCAGGCTGGCAATCGCACAGGCGCGCCGCCATAGGTCCAAGTACCCATCTTCAGCCGGGCCCCGGGCGAACCTCTAGCCGCGGGGATCGCCTACGGCTCGATCAGTCCGCGGCGGATCGCGTACCGCGTCAGGTCGGCGACATTCCGCATCCCGAGCTTGCCCAGCAGGTTCGCGCGATGATGCGCGACGGTCTTGCGGCTGATCACAAGTTCCTCGGCGATCTGGTCACTGCTGTGGCCCTCGGCGATCAGCTTCACCACCTGCAGCTCACGCGGCGTGAGCGGATCCTCGGGCACGGCCTCGCCCCGCCGGGCCTGCTCCAGATACTCCCGAACCAGCGCCCTGACCGCATTCGGGTAGAGAAACGGCTCGCCGCGCATTGCGGCGCGACAGGCGTCGACGAGGTCATGATTCGCCGCCGACTTGAGCACGTAGCCCGACGCGCCCGCCCGCAGGGCCTCGAAGAAATACCGCTCGTTGTCGTGCACGGAGAGAATCAGGACGCGCAGGTCGCTGCGCTGGCGGCGCAGCTCGGCCGTGGCCTGCAGGCCGGTCATCTTTGGCATCGACACATCGAGGATCGCGAGATCGACGCATCCCGCCAGGGTCTTCTCGACGGCCTCCGTGCCGTCGCCGGCCTCCGCGACGACTTCGATGTCAGGCTCGCTGTCGAGCACCGCGCGCAGGCCGCTTCGAACGACGGCGTGATCGTCCGCCAGCAGCACGCGTGTCTTCAACGGGATTCCCACTAGACCGGGACCCTGAGAACGATCTCCGTCCCGCCGTGTTCGCCGGAGCGCACGTCGAGTTGAGCGTCGATCACCATTGCCCGCTCGCGCATGCCGCGCAAGCCGCGCTCTCTCGCGTCGGGCGGAAGCCCACGGCCGTTGTCGCGGACGGCCAGCACGACCTCGCCATCGTCGCGCGAGAGAGCGACGGACACCTCTGTGGCCTCGGCATGCCGCAGCACGTTGGTCAGCGCCTCCTGCGCTGCTCGGTAGATGACCAGCTCGGCCTCGGGTGAGAGCTCGGGAACACGCCAGTCGAAGTCACGGCGAACTCGCAACCCGCGTTGCCTGTCCGTGCGCGCGCACAGCGCGATCAACGCATGCACAAGCCCAAGATCGTCGAGCGCCTCGGGGCGCAACTCATGCCCGATGCGTCGAACGTCCTCCAGGCTGCGCAGCGCGGTGTCCGTGATGTCGGCCAGCGCCTCGCGCTGCGATCGTGGCTCTTCAACCGCTCGCTCCGCCCGCAGGGCGATCGCGGTCAGCGTCTGGCCAACCTCGTCGTGCAGCTCTCGTGCGATCCGAATCCGCTCGCGCTCCTGCGCTGCCAGCACGTGCCGCCCGCTCTCCCGCCGCTCCCGCTCGAGCCGCTCGAGCATCGCGTTCAGGGCATTCGCCAACGCGGAGACCTCTTCGCTTGCTCCGGCAGACGACTCAGCCCGCCGGCCCGGTTGTGCTGGGTCGACGGACCGCATCGTTGCCGCCAACCGGCGCAGTGGTTTGAACGCCCGGCGCAGCAACACGAGATCAACCGCGAGCATCAACAGCAGTCCGATCGACAGCACCAACAGCTCGCTTGGCGTCGCAACCCGATGCACGGTCACCGGCGCCCACGCCAGCACGACAAACGCCAGGAGGAGCACCGCCGCGTTTGCCGCGAACACCCTCCAGAGCAACGAACGCTGCTGCCACCAGAGGCGAAGCTGGGATGCCATCAAGCAAACATGGTCGCACTCGAGCGCGGAGGAGCGCCGTTCCGGTACGGTCGCGCTATGCCAATCACCGATGAGCACCGCGAGCGGCGCCTGGCGGTCGTCCGCGAGCATATGGAGTCGGAGAACGACCATCAGTTCGATGTCACGCTCGCGACCTTCGGCCATCCCAGATACGAACTGATCGCGACGGGGGAGGTGTTCGACGGGCCGGAGGAGGTCGCCGAGTACTACCGCCGGACCCGGGCGATCTTTCCCGACCAGCGCAACGAGAACCCGATCCTGCACGCGTCGGAGGATGCGGTCATTGCGGAGTTCGACCTGCTTGGAACCCACGAAGGCGAGCTGCGCGGCGTGCCCGGTACCGGCCGCACCTTCCGCTGTCGGATGTGCGCGGTGTTCGAGTTCGCGCCGGGGACCGACCGGATCGTCTGCGAACGCGTCTATTTCGATCAGATGACGATCGCCCAGCAGCTCCTGAGCGAGGACGTCCCCGCAGGCTGACGCAACGGCCGCACGCGCGCGGCTTCACGGTGCGTCAGCGCGCTTCCAGTTCGCGACCGTCGCTCGCAGCGCGTTCAACGCCGCAACGCCAAACGGGACCGGCAGCCACACCGCGATCGCGCGGTAGGCGAGCACCGCGGTGAGCGCGGCGCCGCCAGGCACACCGAACGCGATCAGCGCACCCGCCATCCCGCCGGTTACAGATCCGGGCAACGGGATCGTGTTGGCGATCTGCCCGATGAAGTAGGCGAGTCCGATCACGGGCAGCGAAGGCGCCTCGCCGAGCGCCTGCAGCATCGCCCACAGTACGGCGGCATCGAGCAGCCAATACGCGATCGCTCCCACAACTCGCAGATCGCCGGCCCGTACGACCGCGAGCGCTCCGCGAACCGCATCGCCGAGCAGCCCGACGGCCCGTCCAAAGCGCGATTGAGAGCCGCCTGCATGCCAGCGAGCGAGGCACAGCGCGAGCACGATGGCTCCAAGCGCCAGGCTCGCGGCCGATACACCGACGACAGCCGGAGCCTGCGTGCGGACGAGGCCGAGTGCCAGCGCTCCGCCGCTCACCGCGATCGCGGTGAGGAAGACCGAGTAGAGGACGACAAGGAAGACGCCCAGCGTCTGGCCGGCTTTGCGTGTCGTCAGCCCCGACTGGCGCAGCGACCACACGGCCAGCCCGGCACCGCCCGCGCCGGCCGTTGGGAGAAGCCGGGTCGCGACCGTGCCTGCCAGCGTGATCTGGGCGCTCACCCGCATGCCGACCCGTGGGGTCGCGCGGCTCGCGACAAGCGACAGCAGGGCCACATAACCGGCCAGCGATGCCGCCTCGAGGACAATCGCCACGAGCGCCCAAGTGGGCCTCACCGACAGGCCCCGGCCGACGGCTCGTGCCAGCTGATGCACGTGGCCCCCGGCGAGCGCCAGCAAGGCGATCGCCACAGCGCCGAGCAGCGCCACGGGCGCCAGGCGCCGTGCGACGGTGCGCAACCCGACGGTTGGAAGCGCGAGGTCAGCGACGTACTCGGCGGGGGCCATCACCGGGCCTCTACGCGCGGGGAGACGGAATGGATCACGACCACGAGTACTTGGACCGCCGGAGGCGGCCGGATTCATCGGCGCGGCTCAGCTTCGATTACGAGATCGCGCGGGGACGGCCGTGGTGAAAGCCCTGGCCGAAGTCGACGCCGAGTTGCTTGAGCGCGCTGACGGTGCCCTCGTCCTCGACGCCTTCCGCGATCGTGTGCTTTCCGAGACCGCTGGCAATTCCGACGACGGCCTCGATCACGAGACGGTCGGTCTTGCTGCGGCTGCAGTTGCGGACGAACTCGGCGTCGATCTTGAGGAAATCGAAGGGGAGATGCTTCAGGTAGTAAAAGGAGCCGAAGCCGGTGCCGAAGTCATCGAGCGCGAACCGGCAGCCGAGCTCCGCGAGTCGCTCGCCGAAGCGCTGGGCGTCAGTGATGTGGTTCACCGCCGCGGCCTCGGAGACCTCGAAGGTCAGCCGAGAGGCAGCCACGCCCGTTTCCTCGAGCTGCCGTTCGAGGAGGTCGAGCAGCCGCGCGTCGCCGAGCGAACGTCCTGACAGGTTGATGTGAAGACCCGTGCCACCCGCCGGCGTCTGCACCTGGCGCGCCAGCAGCTTGAACGACTCCCGTATCACCCACGCGTCGATCTCCTGGATTAGATCCAGACGCTCGGCGATGTACAGGAAGGTGCCCGGTGCGATCAGCTGACCCTGCTCGTCGATCATCCGGAGCAGAAGCTCGTGCTGAGTGATCTGGCCGGTCTTGTAGTCCACAATCGGCCGCGCGAGCAGCGTGAAGCGCTCATCTTCGAGCGCCTCGCGGACCCGCGTGGACCATCCCTGCTCGCCTCTCTCGCGCGCCGGCTCGCCGTTGGCGCCCGCGAACGACGAGAAGCAATTGCGCCCGGCGTTCTTGGCGGCATACAGGGCAAGGTCAGCGTTGACGAGGACCTCCTGACCGTTCAGATCTCGCTCGAACGTGGCGATTCCGACACTCGCGGTGATCGTGCGCGTGCTCATCCCGACCGCGATTGGTCCGAGGGTCAGGACTTCGAGCAGCTCGAGCGCCACGCGCTCAGCTGCAACCACGTCCGCCTTGGGCAGCAAGATCGCGAACTCATCGCCGCCGAGCCGCGCGATCTTGTCGCTCGCGCGCAGCCGTCCCGCGAGCAGTTGTGCCGCACGCCGGATGATCTCGTCGCCGGCTTGGTGGCCGAGCGTGTCGTTGACGTCCTTGAAGTTGTCCAGATCGAGCATCAGCAGCGCGCCCTCCGGCCCGTAGCGAGCTGCCAGTGCGGCCTGTGAGTCGAGCTCGCGAGTGAAGCTGCGGCGGTTCAGCAGCCCCGTCAACGCATCGTGATCGACCATCTCCTGAAGCCGTTGCTCGTAGCGTTTGCGAATCGGTGATGTCCTGGATCTGCACGAGGAACCGCCGCGGCTTGCCATCGGCGTCGTGGATCAACGTCGCCTGAAGCGAGGTCCACACGGGCTGTCCGCAGGCGTGTGTCAGGCGAAGCTCTCCGGCGTAAACCGTTTGCCGGCCGCTCCGGATCGCGCGCAAACCATCGCTCACCGCCCCCGCGTCGTCGCGATGGAGCATCCGCGCGCAGCGGATTCCCTCCAGCTGCTGCGCTGTGTGGCCGGTCAGCTCGCAGAGCGCTCGGTTGACCTTCGTCACGCGACCGCGTGAATCGAGCAGCGCCATGCCGATCGGCGCTTCCTCGAATGCCCCGCGGAATCGCTCCTCGGCCTCCGCCAGCGCTTTCGCAGCCTCCTTGCGCTCGCTGATGTCGCGGACGACGGCGCACACGCCCGTCACCTGTCCGTCCACATCGCGGACCGCGGATGCATTGAGCGAAACGTCGATCAAGCGCCCGTCCTTGCGGCGCCTGATCGTCTCGAACTTATCGACGAGCTGACCAGCTCTGATCTGGACGAGAATCTCGCCGAGCTCCTGCACCTGCTTGACCGACGGGCACAGCATCGAAACGTGGCGGCCGATCACCTCGTCGGCTGAAAAGCCGTAGATCCGTTCGGCCGCCGCGTTCCAGCCCGTGATCGTCCCCTCGAGTGTCTCGCCCACGATCGCCTCGTCCGCTGACTGCACGATCGCTGCCAGCCTTCCGATCGACGCCTCCGCTCGCTTTCGCGCCGTTATGTCGGCGATCGCACTCGTGACGAGTACCCCCGCCTCGGTCTGTAGCCGCCCCAATCCGACCTCGACTGGGAACTCTGTGCCGTCCTTGCGCAGGGCCACAAGTTCCCGGGTCGTGCCCATCGGGCGGATGCGCTCCTCGGCGACGAAGCGGTCGCGGAGGTGAGTGTGCCGGCTCCGAACGGCTCTCGGGATCAGGATCTCGATCGTCTCGCCGAGCAGCTCTTCGCGCCCGTAGCCGAACATCCGCTCGGCCTCGCTATTTGTGATCACTATCCGTCCTGCGCCGTCCACGACCACGACGGCATTCGGAGCGCTTTCCATCACGGCCCGAAGCCGCTCCGCCTCCTCCGATATCAACTGCATTGCTTCCGACATCGGCGCCCGGCCACAACCGCACACCCCCGAAAGCACCGAACGCGAGGCCGTGGAAACTACTTTGACGCGCTGGAGGCCGCCCCGCGCGGGCGGACGCTCTGATGGTTTTCTTCAGGTTTCGTGAGCGAGCCCTTCGAGCTGTAGCTCAGCATTTGCCGTGCAATGAGGAGTCCGCTCGCGATCGCACTCGTACCGATCGTCGGCGGCTGGGCGGTGTGCCTGACCGACGGCCGTCAGCTCGCCCGCTTCCGTGGGCCCGGAGCCCGCCTGCGGGCGCTCCGGTTTCTAAAGACCCTGAGGTAAATGCCGGTCAAGGGTGCGGCTGCGCTCGACGTGCTTTCTTTGTGCGTGTGGCGTCTCGTCGTGATCTGAGCCGCACCCTCGAAATTTCCGGCGAACTTCTTGGTGCAAGTTCTAACGCCGCGGGAGCATCTGATCATCGGTAGAAGCCCGTACATGGACTCCGTAGCGAGGGATTGAGTCTGCTGGGTAAGGAGTCGTCGCATGCGACGACTCCCCGACCGGTGCATGCACCGGTCGTCGGGAGGGTGCATGCGCCCGCCCGAACACCTGCACAACGATCCGCCATACACTGCCACCGGGGTGACGCACGAACGCGACGATTTGGAAGTGCTCGTGGTGGGCGCGGGCCCGGCCGGCCTGTTCGCCGCCGCGGAGCTTGCGCGTCACGGCGTCCGCGCGCACGTGATCGAGCGCGAACCCGACCAGCACCGCCAGGCTCGCGCCACCTCGATCCAGCCGGGCACGCTCGAGATCCTGGCTCAGGTTGGCCTCGTCGATCGGCTGCTCGATGCCTCGGTGCAGCTCGACTACGCGCGGCTGTTCGACCCCGACCTGCAGCCAATCGCGGAGATGGACTTCTCACTGTGTGGCTCTCGCTGGAACTATCAGCGTTGCCTGCCGCAGTGGCGGACGGAGGAGATCCTCAGCGAACGGCTGGTCGAGCTCGGCGGATCGGTGCAGCGCGGTGTCGAAGCGCTGTCGATCGAGCCATCGGATGGCGGTGTGACCGCCAGCGTCCGCACCGCGGGTGGAGAGCCGGGGACGATCACCGCTTCTTGGGTGCTTGGCGCCGGCGGCGCCCACAGCGTCACCCGCGGCTCGATGCACGAGGAGCTCGCCGGCGAGACCTACGCCGGGCCGGCGTTGGTGGCGGACGTCCAGGTGAGCTGCTCACTGCCGCGCGACGGTGGCGCGATCATCGCGACGGCGGAGGGGTACGTGTTGCTTGCGCCGCTCCCCGAGGACCGATGGATCTGCTTCGTCGGCGATCTCAGCGGCGAGGAGTCCGAGCGCGTGGACCGTGAGCGGTCGGCGGCGGTCGTCGCTGACGCGATCGAGCGCCGCGTCGGGAGCAAGGTCCGGCTCGACGATGTGGGGTGGGTGTCGCCGTTTCGGATGCACCGCCGGGTCTCAGCTCGGTTCGCGGGCGAGCGGCGCTTCCTGCTCGGCGACGCCGGCCACCTTTCGAGTCCATTCGGCGGCGAGGGCTTGAACTCCGGTCTTCACGACGCTCACAACATCGCTTGGAAGCTCGCGCTCGAGTTGCGCGGGCGTGCTCGGCCGGTGCTGCTGGACAGCTACGCGGTCGAGCGCCTCGCCGCAGACAACCATGTGCTGGAGGTCTCCGATGAGATCCATCAGATGGTTCGCGACGCGATCGAGTCGGCGAGGACCGGCATTGCACCGGCGCCGCCGCCGGCCGACCAGCAGGACGCGATCGTTCGCTCGCGCACGATGTTGGACGTCTCCTACGCGGGCACCGCGCTGGTCGGCGAGCACGTCGGTCCGGGCGAGCGGCCATCGCGGGCGCTCGGACCGGGAGAACGGTATCCCGAGCGCGCCTCGCTCCCCGGTACCGCACATCACCTGCTGCTGTATGGGGAGTACGACGAGGGCTCGGTGGATCGGCTCGGACGCCGGTGGGACGGACTGCTCGAGGTACACCCGGATGCCGACGACCCCGCCGCCGCAGGGTTTACCGGCCCGGGGGCTCTGCTGATTCGTCCAGACGGGCATGTTGCGTTCCGCTCCTCGCCGGCGGACGAGGCCGGCCTGGACGCGCTCGACGCTCACCTGGACTCGTATCTGATCCCGGGGTGAGCTGCGGGCACGGGTGCGCGCCCGACACCTACATCGAGCGCCACCGGGCTCAGTAGAACGTCTTCCCTTTGCTGAGCATGTCGATGTAGGTCTCGATTCGCTCCTGGCGCTTCGCCGGCGTCTTGACGTTGTGAAGGCGGTAGATGAACGAGTAGCGATTCTGCCCTTTGAGCGTCTCGAAGAACGCCTTCGCCTTCGGGTTGCGGTCAAGCTCTCGCTGGAGGTCCTCGGGCACGGCCGCGCGGCTCTGGGGCGGGTAGGCCGCATCCCAACGCCCGTCGGCTTTCGCCGCCTCGATCGCCTCGAGCCCTGGCGGGCGCATCCGTCCATCGCTGATCAGCCGTTCAGCCTTTTCGCGATTCACCTGGGACCACTTGCTGCGCGCGGTGCGACGCGTGAATCCTTGGAGGAAGAAGTGCTCGTCCAGCGGCTTGCGCTGGATGTCGATCCAGCCGAAGCACAGCGCGGTGTCCAGCACTTCCGGATAGCGGACGGTCGTGTGTGGTGCGCTCTTCTTCGCAATCCGCATCCACGCACCGGTAGCGGTTGCGTGGTTCTGATCGAGCCACGCCTCCCACTCGTCGGCGTCGGCGAATTCAACGACTGGGTGATCCGCGGGCATCGAAGGCGGATTGTGACGCTAGCCCGAGCTGTTCGTACCGCCCGGCGTCGCCTGCCCTGAAGCGGTGTTGCCCGCACCCGTGTTGCCGGCGCCGCTGTGGCCGGTGCCGGTGCTGCCCGAGCCGCTGTTGCCCGAGCCGCTGTTACCGGCGCCGCTGTTGCCGGTGCCCGTGCTGCCGCCACCCGAGCCGCCGTGAGTAGTCCCGCCCGTGGTCCCGGTGTTACCGGACGCCGGCTGCACCTCGACCGAGGCCTCGGCGTGGGCTCCGGTCGCCGGGTTGGTCAGGGACGCGGAGTACGTCCCCGTGATCACGTTCGAGGTGCCCGAGAACGTGTAGCTCCCGGTGCCGTCGCTGCCGATCGAGATCGAGTAGTGCTCGACGACGCCGTCCGGCCGGGTCAGCGTCACATCCACGTTCGCACCGGGCGCGAATCCTGAGGCCGACAGGACGAACGTGTCGCCCTGGTGGCCCGGATTGGGGCTGAACGATGCTGACGGGTTCTCGGCCGGCTGGCCACTCGTCGACGGCTGCCCCGTCGACGGCTGCCCCGTCGACGGCTGCCCTGTCGACGGCGCAGGGGTATTCGGAGATCCGGTGGTAGGGGGCGGGGTCGGAGTGCCGCTGGTGTACGGGCCGTCGTGCGAGAAATCGGTTCCCGCCGGGTGGGTGAAGTACTTGCCGTTGCTCGGGTCGTATAGCGTGAAGATCTTGATGATCGTGATCGAGCGCTCGATGATCGTGATGTTGGTCGTCTGGAAGCCGCTCCAGATCGGGCCGGTGTAGACCGGCGCCGCATAGGCGATCGGCGGCGTCAGCGGATTGCCGCAGTAGCACTTGACCACGGGCTGGCCGTACTTGTCGACGAACACGGCGGTTCCCGCTTCGAGCACCGACTGGATTGGATTCGCGTATCCGTTGACGAACCCGTGGTTGGTGACACGCGTGTCGGTTCTGAGGATGACCGGTGTCAGACCCGTTATGTAGTCGCGGATCTGTGAGGGCTGAATGCCGAACGTGGCCGCCCACGCCTTCGCCTTGTCGGAGTTCTGCTCGAGGTACGAGATCATCTTCTCGGCGTCGCAGGTTGCGATGTTGCGGGTCCCGCCGTACAGGCCTGGCAGGCTGCCGGAGTAGCTCGCCACGCCGCCGCTCGACGACGCCGCGGTTGACGGCGGCTGCACGCCGGACTGATCCTTGCCGACGGCGGGCATGAACGGGTTCTTGCCTGTGCTCGACGTGGGCTCGGCGAGCACCTCGCTGGCGCCCCTGACGCCTGCGTTCTGGGCCGTGGTGGCGCGCGGCGATGAACTCCCGCACGCGGCGAGCAGACCGCGGAGCACGACCAGCACCGCGGCGGCGATCGTCCTGATGTGAGGTGGATGGTGGTTCATAGCTCTCCTGTCGAGGACCGTCGTTCGCCTGCGTCTTCGATCGCCTGCATCAGTTCCAGCCACCCCCAGAAGGGGCGCCACGACCCGTCACCCGCATCGACCTGGCCCCGCACCTGGTCGTGATCGGGCTCGATCTCGATGTGAACCATCCGACGGTCCGCCTGCCCAGAGCTCACCGGAGAAGAGCCTTGATGCCGAGATTGCCCACGGCGCGCAATCGTGGCGGGACAGGGTCGGCCTGGCATCGGGCCACCCGGTCCAATCTTTTGCGCATCGGCCCGGTCAGCGCGGATAATCGCCGGTGACGGATCACCTTCAAGGGGTGGCAAAACGCAGTCCCGGCGGCCCACATCGGAGACCTACGCGCAACGCATGCTCGAGCGCGACGCCGAGCTCGAGCGGCTCGCGGCGGCGTTCGCGCGCGTACGCGATGGGGTTGGGGAGCTGATCGTCGTCGAGGGCCCGGCGGGGATCGGCAAGACCCGCTTGCTCCAGGCAGCGCACGCACTCGCGGTCGAGCGCGGTCTGAGGACCCTGTCCGCGCGCGGTGGCCCGCTCGAGCGCGATTTCGCTTTCGGGATCGTGCGCCAGCTGCTCGGCCCGGGCTCGTTCGCCGGCGCGACGTTCGAAGGCCTCGCGCGTGATGCGCTCGCAGCGCTCGAGCTGCTCGGCCCCGGCGCCGGGCGCACGGCCGCGCGAGTCGATCCCGCCAGCGCTGAGGGCGCCGCCGCGATCGTGCAGGGCGTCTACTGGGCGCTCGCGACGCTCGCCGAAGGCACGCCGTTGGTCCTCGTAGTCGACGATTCGCAGTGGACCGACGCGCCGTCATGGCGGCTGATCGCGTACCTCGCCCACCGACTGGAGGACCAGTCGATCATGCTCGTGCTCGGCGCGCGCTCGGGACTCGACGACGAGCGGGAGTCGCGGCTCGGCGAGGTGACCTCCGCGCCGACGGCCGAGGTGATCGGGCTCCGTGCGCTGAGCAAGGATGCGTCGGCGGAGCTGGTCCGCGATCGTCTCGGCGCCGGCGCACACGAGTCGTTTTGCGAGGCCTGCCATCACGCGAGCGCGGGCAACCCGTTCCTGCTTGCCGAGTTGATCGGTCACCTGCAGGGGGACGCCGTCGAGCCGTCGGCGGCGAACGCGCCGCGCATCGCGGCACTCAGGCCGGCGAGCGTGGCCCGCTCGGTGCTCGCGAACCTCGCGCGGCTGGGCCGAGATGCGGGGGAATTCGCTCGAGCTCTTGCGATCCTGGGCACGGGCGCCGAGATGCGCTGGGCGCGGCTGCTGGCGGACCTCGATGCTGAGCGGGCGGCGGCGGCGACCGACGCGCTGATCGGCGCCGAGCTGCTGACGTACGGAGACTCGCTCGAGTTCGTTCATCCACTCGTGCAGGCGACTGTTTACGACGCGATCCCGGCCGCGCGCAAGGCCCTGCTGCACATGCGCGCGGCGAGGATGCTCGCCGATGAGGATGCTGACCGCGACCGGATCGCGGCGCAGCTCCTGCTCACCGAACCGGCCGCCGACCCCGCGGTGGTTGCGGTGTTGCGCGACGCGGCGGGGCGGGCGGACCGTCGGGGGGCGCCAGAGGTCGCGGTGCGCTATCTCACCCGCGCTCTCCGTGAGCCGGCGACGGCGTCCGATCAGCTCGCCATGCGCCGCGCACTCGGCCGCACCCGGATCCGAGCCGGCGACACCCGCGGGATC
The DNA here is from genome assembly GCA_963796525.1 of uncultured Solirubrobacterales bacterium. Lineage (GTDB taxonomy): Bacteria > Actinomycetota > Thermoleophilia > Solirubrobacterales > Solirubrobacteraceae > Palsa-465. The sequence goes on along the minus strand of CAWCMD010000015.1, from coordinate 491,595 downwards.
GAAGACCTGGCCGCAGCGCGAGCGTCGAGCGAGGATGCGGTCGAACGAGCGACGATCGCGCTCGAGCTGGGACGGGGATTGATGATGGTGGACCGCTCGATCGAGGCGCTCGAGCTGTTCGCGCAGGCGCGAGCGGACCTTGGGCCGGGGGAAACCGCGCTGGCGGCTCTGCTCGAAGCGGAGGAGATGGGAGGGGCGCTGCTCGACATATCGACGGCCGTTCGTGCGATCGAGACGCTGCTGCACTCCTCGCCGGAGCTTGCCGGGGAGACGCTCGGCGACCGGCTCCTGCTGGCGTACCGATCATATGTAGCCGCGGCCAGGGGCGATTCGCCTGAGCAGGTCGCGGCGCAGGCGCGGCGAGCACTCGCGGCCGGGGATCTGGATGCGGAGCACACGATGGCTGCCTTCTGCTTCGCGGCCAGCGCCCTCACCTTCGTCGACCGGACCGACGAAGCGCTTGTTGCCTTGCATGGTGCGATCGCCGGTTCGCGTGAACGTGGCGCCACACTCACATTCGCGCTTGCCTCGTGGTGGCGTTCGCACGTGCACTACCGCCGGGGCGAGCTTGAGGAAGCCGAGGCGGATGCCCAGGGCGCGCTCGATGCCACCTCCGAGGACTGGTTCACGGCTCCCGTCGGCTTCCTCGCCGACGCGTTGGTCGAGCGCGGCGAGATCGCCGCGGCCGATAAAGCGTTCCGCGACTACGGCCTGACGGATGCCCTGTTCCCCGACCTGCTGGTCGCCAACCTGCTGCTCGACTCGCGTGGGCGCCTGCGCTGCGCGCAGGGCCGCTACGAGCAAGGTCTCGCCGATCTGCTCGCGGTCGGTGAACGACAGACTGCATGGGCGATCACGAATCCGGGAGTGATCGCGTGGCGCTCCAGCGCGGCGCTGGCCTGCGCGGCGCTGGGCGACACCGAGCGGGCGGGAACGCTGGTCGAGGAGGAGCTCGCGCTGGCGCGGACTCCTCGAGCTCGAGGCATCGCGCTGCGGACCGCCGGGCTCGTAAGTGAGAGCGGGCCGGGAGTGGAGCTGTTGCGCGCGGCCGCGTCGGTGCTCGAGCGCTCCGAGGCGAGGCTGGAATATGCCCGCGCGCTGACCGATCTCGGCGCGACGCTGCGCCGCAGCGGGCGCCGCACCGAGTCACGGGAGCCGCTGCGAGCCGGTCTGGACCTAGCGACCGAGTGCGGGGCGAGCGCGCTCGCCGCGCGGGCGCGAGAGGAGCTCGTGACCGCTGGTGCACGGCCGCGCCGCGCGAGGATCGCGGGCGCCGACGCCTTGACCGCGTCCGAGCGCCGGATCGCCACGCTCGCCGCCGCCGGGATGACCAACCGAGAGATCGCACAGGCGCTGTTCATCACGATCAAGACGGTCAAGGCGCATCTGGGTCACGTTTTCCAGAAGCTCGACATCACGACGCGTGCGCAGCTCGCCGAGGCGCTCACGAGCCCGGAGCCCCAATGACGGCGACGCTCTACGTGGTCCCGGGTTCCCACCCGTCGATGACGGGGCGCCTGATGCTCGAGCGCAAGCGGCTCGAGTACCGCCGCGTCGATCTGCTTCCTGCGCTCCACAAGCCGCTGCTGCGCTTGCTCGGCTTCAGGGGCACGACGGTGCCCGCGCTGCGCATCGAAGGGCGGCGAATCCAAGGCACCCTGCGGATCTCCCGCGCGCTCGACGCGCTGCACCCCGAGCCACCTTTATTCCCGGCCGATCCGAACGCGCGTGCTGCCGTCGAGGAGGCCGAGAGGTGGGGCGAGGCTGCGCTGCAGCCCGTGCCGCGCCGGCTGTCCTGGTGGGCGCTGGCACGGGATCGCAGCGGGCTTCGCAGCTTCGCGGAAGGGGCGCGCCTGCACGTGCCGCTGGGACTCGCGATCCGCACGGCCGCGCCGATCATCTCGATCGAGCGACGCATCAATGACGCCGGTGACGCGCAGGTGAACGCCGATATGGCGGCGCTTGCAGGGATGCTCGATCACGTCGACGCACTGCTGGTCGCCGGAGTGCTTGGCGGCCCAGAGCCGAACGCCGCCGATTACCAGATCGCGACGAGCGTCCGGCTGCTGCTGTGCTTCGACGACCTGCGGTCAGCGATCGAACGCCGGCCCTGCGCCGCGTACGCGACCGGCCTGTGTACCGACTTCCCTGGACGGGTCGGGGCGGTGATCCCGCCGGGCTGGCTGCGGTCCCTTTAGGTCGCACGCTCGCCGTCGCCACGCCATCCCAGCGCACCACGACGCGCGCGCGGGAGCCTGCTGACGATCAGGTCGTAGGAATCCTCGACCATGTCGCGGATCAGCTCGTCCGGCATCGTGCCGTCGATCGTCACGGTGTTCCAGTGGCGTTTGTTCAGGTGGTAGCCGGGCTGTACGGCGCCGTGTGACTCGCGCAGTTGCGCGGCGAGGCCGGGTTCGCACTTCAGACTCACGCGCAGTGGCTCGGCGTCGAGACGAGAAATTGCGAAGATCTTTCCAGCGACCTTGAACACCGAGTTCTCAGGCCCGAATGGGAACGTCTCGTCCGCGCCGGGAAACGAAAGACAGTGGCTGCGGAGCTCGTCAGGAGTCATGCCCATAGGATCGCGCCAATGGACGAGTCGCTGAATCCCGCCCTGACCGAGGCTAGGTTCTGTCCGCGCTGCGGCCGCGACGCCGACGTGGACTTCCCGCAGAAGATCTCCTGCGGCCACTGCGGTTACATCGCCTACTACAACCCGAAGCCGGTCGCGGCGGCGATCCCGCTCGACCACAACGGCGACGTAGTCCTCCTTCGCCGCGGGTTCGAGCCGGGGCGAGGACGCTGGACGTTTCCCGGCGGTTTCGTCGATCTCGGCGAGTCGGTGCAGCAGGCGGCACGCAGGGAGACCGAAGAGGAGTTGAGGATCGCGATCGAGCTCGAGGATCTCGTCGGCGTCTACTCGCGCTCCGAGGATCGTGTCGTGCTGATCGTGTATCGCGCACGAGCGCTCGGTCAACCCCGCACCACGCCCGAGGCGCCCGAGGTACGAGCGTTCGCTATTGATGAGCTCCCGTGGGATGAGCTCGCGTTCTGGTCGACCGAGCTTGCGCTGAGCGATGCGTTTCCCGGAGCTCGGTGAACGTCGGCGTTTGGTCGAGCGCGGCTCATTTGACATTGTGCAAATAGCTGCTCGGCGTTATTCTTCGCGCGCGGCCGGGGGCCACGAAGGGGCAGATCAACAAAGTGAGGGATCTAGTGAGGGCGAAGTTGAATCCGCGGCGAGCCGCAGGTCGGCCTGGACTGCTCGGACTGATGGTGTTGGCACTCGCGGTATCGGCGGTGCCGGCGTTTGCCAGTGGCTCGCCGCGCGAGGCGGTCGCCGCCTCGGCCTCGTACGAGACCGCGCTGAACTACGCAATCCGGTTCTACCCCCGCTTCATGACCTTCTTTCAGCAGACCTACGGGAAGCCGAACAGGTGGACCGGTCCCCAGAGCGTAGGCCCGAAATACGGGCTCGTGGTGGCGATAAACGTCGACACGGTCTACGGCGAGGCCTTCGTCGACACGACCCAGGGTCCGCAGATTCTCACGATCCCGAAGACGAACGTGACTTACTCGCTGCTGACGCTCGACGTGTGGGGCAACACCTTCAATAGTGGGGTGAACGGCGCGGGGACGTACGCGCTCGTCCCGCGCGGCTGGCACGGCTCGCTGCCCTCGGGCGTGAAACGGATCCAGGTTCCGGCCGGGGAGAACACGTGGATCATCCGCGCCGATCGGTATGCCGCCGACGGTCGCAACACCGACAAACAGGCGACCCGCTTCCGGAACGATCTCCGCCTCGCCTCGCTGTCGGCCTACAAGTCCAACCCGTCGACCGGCAAGACCATTGTGCTGCCGCAGGCTGTCTATGCCCCCAGGATGAAAGAGATCACCGACCAGGCGATCACCGAGTCCCCAAGGTCATTCTTCACCGAGCTGCAGCGCGCGCTTCACTCGCCCCTCACCCGTCCGCTGACCGCGTCTGACATCAGGCTCTCGCACGCGTTCGACCGCGCGTTCGCCACCGCCAAGGCGGCGGCCGCCCACGGGAACTATCGCCCGATGTCGGAGATCACACAGGCCGCGGTCGACGCGCACACGATGATCGTCGACAACTGGGTCTCACACGTCGGCAAGACCCGCTGGGTCTACTTCGGCAACATCGGCGAGTGGGGTACCAAGTACCTGGATCGCGCGTCGCTGTCCGAGTACATCCAGTTCGGCAACAATGCCTCCGCCGCGGGCTATTACGACGCCTTCACCAATACCGCCGGGGTGCCGCTCGACGGGAGCGTGATCAACGCGTACCGGATCACGTTCACCAAGAGCGAGATCCCACAGGCGAAGCGCTTCTGGTCAATCACCGCCTACATTCCCCCGGCCGTGGAGTTGTTCCCGAACGCCGGCAACAAGTACGTCGTCGGGAGCTACACACCCGGCCTCAGGAAGAGCGCCGACGGGTCGGTCACGGTCTACGTCCAGACGACGCCGCCCTCGAAGCGGCTACGGGCAAACTGGCTGCCGATCCCGAAGGGCCCGTTCTCACTGTTGCTGCGCGTCTATGGACCGACGGGCAACACTGCGACCGGCAACTACACGCCACCGCCGATCAAGCCGTACCGCGTCATCAGCCGGCTGTGAGCTAGTCACGGTCAGCGAGCCTCGAACCGCGGAGCGCGCCGTTCGAGGCTCGCTCTAACGCCCTCGACGAAGTCGGCGGTGCTGCGCAGGCGGTCCTGCTCCGCGGCCTCGCGCGCCAGCGCCTTTTGGACCCGCTCGGCGAGGCCCGCGCGCATCGTCGCGCGGATCGAGGCGACCGCCAGCGGCGCCGACTCCGCGGTCGCCCCCGCCAGCGCGTGTGCCGTGTGGCGGAGATCGTCCTCCTCGGCGGCCAGCTGATCGCACAGCCCAATTGCGAGCGCCTCCTCGCCCGGCACGCGGCGCCCGGTCAGCAGCAGGTCCAGCGCCGCCTGCTGACCGGCGACGGCCGGCAGCGTCACGGTCAGCCCGAACCCGTGGTGGAAGCCGAGCCTGGCGAAGTTCGCGCTGAATCGAGAGCGCGGCGTGGCGACCCGGAAGTCGGCGCTCAGCGCGAGCCCCAGGCCGCCTCCGATCGCGCCACCCTGGATCGCGGCGACGACCGGCGTCGAGGCGGCGAACAGGCGCAGCGCCTGCTCGTAGAGCGACCGCGGCTCGTCGGCCGGGTTGCCGGCGGAACCCAGGTTTGCGCCGGCGCAGAAATGCTTGCCCTCCGAGCACAGCACGATCGCCCGGCACTCGCGGTCGGCGTCGAGCGACTCGTAGGCGTCGGCGAGCTCACGGATCAGCGCTGCGTCGAAGAAGTTCGCCGGCGGGCGGTGGATTTCAACCGTCGCCACGTGGTCGGCGTCGATCGAGACCGTCACTTCGCTCATGGGGCGTCCTCCAGGTTGGGGATTGCGGTTGAGCCGCCGGTGATGATCGGGTACAAGCGCTCGGCGCCGGACGCCGCGACGGCGCGCCCGACCCGGCGTGCCCAGTACTGCTCGTCGCCGTACTCCGAACGCCATGCCCACAGCCGGCGGCTGAAGTGATGCAGGCGGTACTCCTGCGTCATTCCCATCGCGCCGTGTACCTGATGCGCCGCGCGCGTCGCCCGCAGCGCGGCTTGGGAGGCGAGCAGCTTGGCGGCGGCGACCTCGAACATCGCAGGCCCCTGCGCCGCGGTCCGGGTCGCCGCCTCGACCGCCGTGGCGATCAGCGAGGCATCCTGAGCGATCGCCACAAGATGCTGCTGGACCGCCTGAAAGGCCGCGATCGGGCGACCGAACTGGCGGCGCTCGCCGGCGTAGGCGATCGTCAGCCGCGCCATCGCGCCAAGCGCACCTGACATCTGGGCCGCGCGCACGAGGGCGCCGCGCTCGCGCAGCTCGCACGCGGCCGGGCGGACGTCAACGGGCGCAGCGCGGTCGAACAACAGGTCGTCGCGCGGTTCGCCGGCGAGGTTCGTACGGTGCTCGACGCGCGCCGCCGCGCTCAGCGGGAGGACGATCGCGTCCGCGCCGATCACCGCGACGACGTGCTCGGTCCGGCGGCCCCAGGGGATTCGTCCGGCGACTCCGCTGACGACGCCGTCCGCCAGGCGCAGCTCGTTCGCTGGCGCCACGCTCACGCTTTCAGGCGCGCCGGCGCCGAGCAACCAACCCGCGAGCGCGGTCTCTGCGAGCGGGACGGGAGCCGCGTGCTCGCCCGCCAGTTCCAGGATCGCGATCGCGTCCTCGAGCGGGATCGATGAGAGATCGCTGAACCCGCTTTCCCGCAGCCGGTTCCAGACGGCGTCCGACCAACCGTTGACCTCGGCCTCTTGCACGGCCTCGTATGTACACGTGTCGGCCAGCATGCGCCGGGCGCCGTCGATCAGCAGCCAATCGCTCATAGCGATGCCAAGCCCTTCGCGGCCACCGATCGCAAGATCTCGTTGGTTCCCCCTCGGATCGTGAAGGACGGCGCGGTGAGCACCGCCTCGACCAGCAGCCGCTCGAGCGGCCGCTGCGCCTGTGGCGAGAGCTCGCACTCCAGCACCCGCAGCACGGCTTCAAGGAGATCCTGTTCGAACCGTGTTCCGAGCTCCTTGACCAGCGCCGACTGGATCGCCGGGGCCTCGCCCCTGTCGATCGTCCGCGCGATCGACAGCGACATCCGGCGGATTGCCCACCAGCGTGCGGTGGCTTCGCCGATGAGCATCTGCGCCCGCTCGCCAAGCGAGATGTCCGGATCGCGCAGCAGTTCCTCCACGAGCAGGTAGGTCGAGAGCCACCGCTCGGGTCCGCCTCGCTCGTACGCGAGCTCGGAGGTGTTCTGCGCCCAGCCCTGGCCAAGTTCGCCCAGCACGAGCTCGTCCGGCACGAACACCTCGTCGAGCAGGACCTCGTTGAAGTCGGACGTCCCGTCGAGGAACGGGATCGGGCTGATCGCGACGCCGTCCGAGCGCAGGTCGACGATCAGCTGGCTGAGACCCTTGTGGCGATCCTCGTCCTCTCCGGTTCGGCACAGCACGGTGAACCAGTCGCTGACGTGCGCGCCACTCGACCAGATCTTTGTGCCACTGACCGTCCAGCCACCGTCGACCTTCGTCGCGCGGGTCCGCACGGCGGCGAGGTCGCTTCCCGCCTCCGGCTCGCTCATGCCGATCGCGAATGACAGCTCGCCGCGGCAGATCGCGGGCAGAAATCGCCGCTTCTGCTCCTCGGTGCCGAAGCGATTGATCACCGGCCCGGTCTGCCGGTCGGCGACCCAGTGGTGACCGACCGGAGCGCCCCAGCGCAGCAGCTCCTCGGTTACGACGAAGCGCTCGACCGCGCCCCGATCGCGGCCGCCGTATTGCGTGGGCAGCGCCATTCCGACCCAGCCGCGCTGCGCGAGCTTGGCGGAGAACTCCCGATCGCGTGGCGCCCCCATCCCGAGGCCTGGCCTGAACGTGCCGCGGGGAAGTTCAGCCTGGAGAAACGCACGCACCTCCTCCTGGAGCCCCAACTCCTCCGAGGTCAGGTCCGTGGCCTCGAACAGCATCGCGGCCGAACCCTACCCGCTCGACGCGGTCCACCCCGTGCCGGGTCTCAGGCGGCTGCTTGTCGGCGATGCCGGGTCTCAGGCGGCTGCCTGGCCGCCCACGCCGAGCCGATCGAGCAGCGTATCGACGGAGCCGATACGCGGCACGAACAGGAACGAGAACTTCGCGGTCGAGGACTCGATCGTGAGCTGCGAGCGCATCAGGACCGTCGGATCCGTCGGGCTGCCGCCGCTCGCCGCGCTCTGCGAGAGGAGCTGGCCGAGCAGATCGACCTCGACCGTCGGCGGTTCCGGCTCAAGCTCCATGCCCGTCATCTCGACGATTGCGTTCATGTACGAGGTGGCGAGAATGTTGCCCACCTCCTGCAGGGCGGTCCGGCCCATCTCGTCGGCCAGGCTCGTCCCGAGCAGCTCGCACAGTTGCTCGCCGGTGTCGTCGGGGAACACGAGCAGCACGGTGCCGCCTTCGTCCTTGATCGGGGTGTCCACGAGCGCAGACCGGCTCATCGGCGCGCCAATCCGGTCGATCGCCTCCGCGAGCACCGTCAGCAGCGCCTCCGAGTAGCTGATGTCGACCTGCCGCCCGAGCATCTGCGAGAGAGCGGTCGCCGCGTGGCCCGAGCCGATGTTGGCGATCTCGCCCAGAGCGCTCTGCTGCAGGTCGGAGAAACCGAGCCTGCTCGCTTCGCCGACCGACCATGCGCCGGCGATCGCGCCGGGCTCGACGATCGGAATCACTTCGTCCTGTTGAAGCACAACCCCACTCGAGAAATGGCCGGTGGCCAGCGCGGGCAGCTCGAGTTGGTCGACAACGAGCTGTCCGACCAGTTCCTCAACGGCGAATGCGCGCCGGCGCCCGGAAGCCCAGACCACGACCGCGGCCGTCGGCTCCTTGTGCTCGATGCCGAGCCGCTGTGCCACGTCGACAAGCTCGAGGACCTGGCCGCGGAACCGCACCATCTCCATTCGCCCGACATGGCGGACCTTGTTCTCGCGGAGGTTGAACGTCTGCTCAACCGCTGCCATCGGCAACGCCCACGGAAGACCACCGGCACGGACGATGAGAAGGTGGACGGGCTCGGGCATCGGTCACTCCAATCGAGGTCGGGCAGCACCCCCGTGATCGGCATCAGCAGATCGCGCTTGAGTGGGCTACGCCGAGCCGCCTTCGAGGACCCGCTGCACGGCATTGCGCTGCGCCGCAGCGCGACCGAGCCGAGTGGCGACGTAGTGCGCCACGCCACCGTTCCAGGTGACGCGCACGAGCGCGGCGTTCTCGAGCACCTGCAGACCCTCGGCGACGAGCTGATCGAAGCGCAGCATCTGCTCACGACCCACCCCACGTCCGGTGTACGCCGGCGTGAACTGGCGGGCGATGTCGCTGAGGCCAATCCGAATGTCAGCCGGCGCCTCGAGCGAGCCCGGCTTCCCCGGACCGCCCGGCCCGTCGGCTCCAAAGCCGCTGGCCATCACCTCCGCTCCGAGCTGCGGCAGCGTCAGGGCGGCGACGCGCTCGATCTCCGCGCTCATCGCGGCGACGTCGTCCTGGCCGTCGTCCTTGTGTCCGAATAGCGGCGACATGAGGATCAGGCGCCCAGGCTAACCTCATCCCGCGATGGAGTCCTCCGCCGAACGCGTCGCCGGCTTCATGGCATCGCTCGAGGCCGACGTCCGACAGGTGGCGCCGGCGGAGTGGGGCCTGGTGCTCGACGCCGCCGGCTACGTGCTCAACGTCGGGGTGACGATCCGCGGGCCGCTGTTGCGAGCACAGGCCGCGGTGCTCCCGCCCGGCGTGATCGACCCGCACCAGCTTCTGTACTGGAACCGCCAGGCGCCGCTGGTCTGCTTTGCCGAGAACCGCGCCGGTGAGGTCTGGGTGTGCGGCGAGCTGCCGATGGAATCGCTTGACACCGAGATGCTCGACCGGTTCCTTGGGCTGTTGCTGGCGAGTGCCGTGCGGGCGCGGGAGTTCGCGATCCAGAACGCCTGAGGGGGCTTTGCGAATCGCTTTGCCGGCGGCTGTCGGCGGGCCTCGGTATGGGCTGTCGGCTGGCACCAGGCCTCCGGCCTCCGGCCGGGTGCCTCGTGGGTCGGTCTGCCCGGGATTTGGCTGGGAATGGCGTCCGCTTAGCCGTCCACCAGCCCCCGTAGCGTTTATGAGCAGCCCGCGTTCTTGCGCCGTTCTTGAGCGTTGTGGTCGTTCTGGCCACCCATCTTCACCCACGCGGCCGTCCACGATCAAGGCCGCGGTCGCAAAGCTCCCGCAAGCAGAGTTGCGCGACTCTCTGGGCAGACGCGGAGATGAAAACGACCTCGGAGCCAGGTCTAAGGCCATGAGCGAGGAACATTGAGCCGTGGCGTCAACCAAGAGCACCCCATCCGTCGACCTCCAGGTCGGCGACAGGACGATCAAGATCACCAACCCCGACCGCGTCTTCTTTCCCGCGCGCGGGGAGACGAAGCTCGACCTGGCTCGCTACTACATGGCGGTCGGAGACGGGATCGTACGGGCGCTGCGCGAGCGGCCGTGCATGATGCACCGCTTCCCGACCGGGCTGAGCGGCGACAAGGTTCACCAGAAACGGGTCCCGAAAGGGGCACCCGAGTGGCTCGAGACGGTGGAGATCTACTTCCCGCGGTTCGGACGCACTGCCGACGAACTGTGCGTGACCGAACTTGCGAGCGTGATCTGGGCCGTTCAGATGTCGACGGTCGAGTTTCATCCGTGGAACTCGCGCCGAGCTGACGTCGAGCGGCCCGACGAATGGCGCATCGACCTCGATCCGATGCCCGATTGCGACCTTGCCACCGTTCGTCGCGTCGCCCACGTCGCCCACGAGGTGCTCGAACAAATAGGCGCCGTCGGCTGGCCCAAGACATCCGGCGGGAACGGCATCCACATCTACGTCCGAATCCATCCGCGATGGGGGTTCGCCGATGTGCGCAGAGCGGCGCTGGCGTTCGCCAGAGAGGTTGAGCGCCGGGCTGCCAAAGATGCGACGACGACGTGGTGGCGCAAGGACCGCGACCCGCGGAAGGTGTTCGTCGACTACAACCAGAACGCGCGCGACCACACGATCGCCAGCGCCTATTCGGTGCGCGGGTTCGACGAGGCGACCGTGTCGACGCCGGTTGGCTGGGACGAAATCGACGACGTGACACCGCGGGATTTCACGATCGCCACCGTCCCGGAACGCTACGCCCGGCTCGGCGATCTGCACGCAGGCATCGACGACGCGCCGTACTCGCTCGAGCAGCTGCTCGAGTGGGCCGAGCGCGATGAGGGCGACGCGCCTGAGCCCGACGCCTGAGCCCGATAAGCGCGACGCGCCTGACCAAATCTCTTAATTCCTACGTCTAGCTGCCGAGTATCCGGGTGATGACGGCGATTCGTATCCGTCTGCGCCAGATGTTCTCCGGAGCCCGGTGGCGCTCGTGGGTCGTGGTCCTCGTCGGCGTCGGAGTGATCACCGCGATGGTGATCGTCGCCGAGAGCGCCCGCCGAGATGCCGATCGGCACCTGCGCGCGCAGGTCCTCGTCGAGCGCGTGCGCGCCGGGGACGAGCAGATCAGCTCGATCCAGTGGGAGGCACTGGCCGATACCTACGGCGAAGAGACCCGGCAGGAGATGGTCCGCAAGGGCCTGACCAGCCAGGGCATCAGCGCTTGGAACTCGATCAACCACTCGCTGCAGGAACTCCAGGCGCTGGAGCCCGGCCCCGAGACGTCGGCCCTGGTCCGAGATGCGAACGCCCTGGAGAACAACGGGCTCAAGACGTTGGGCGCGTTCCTGAGAAACGCGGCTTTCAAGACGGTCCTGACGCTCGACAACACCTACTTCCGCCCGGCGGTCACCGTGCTCGAAACGGATTCCCAGCACGCGGCGGCGGTCGAGAACCGGATCGCGCGCCATGCATCGATCCGCGCCGGAATCGCGTATGTGGGCTCGCTGGTGGTCGGCATGACGCTGCTGCTGTTGCTCGGGTGGCGGCTGCACCGGATGCACCGTCAGGTGCTGATCGCCGAACAGGAACGATCGTCCGAGCGCCGCAGCGAGGAGCGCATCCGGGCGCTTGTCGAACACGCGAGCGACGCGATCGGCGTGATCCGCCCGGATCTGACGGTGCGCTGGCAGTCGAACTCGCTCTACCGGCTGCTCGGGCTTGACCCCGACGCGCTCGTCGGCAGCCGCATCACGGAGCTTGTGCATCCCGACGACGTCGCGGCCGTCGAGCGGCATCTTGTGACGGCTGCCGGCAAGCCCGGCAGCGCCACGCTCGGCGCCCGCTTTGAGCACGCGGACGGCAGCTGGCGTGACCTCGAGGTGGTCGCGGACAACCGCCTTTCCGACCCTGCCGTGAACGGGATCGTTTTGAGCATGCGCGACGTCACGCACCGCAAGGCGCTCGAAGATGAGCTACGCCACCAGGCGTTCCACGACGCGCTCACTGGCCTGGCCAACCGCGCGCTGTTCGAGGACCGTCTGGCCCATGCTTTGGCCGGCGCGCGTCGGCACCGCCGCCCGGTAGCGGTGCTGTTCCTCGATCTCGACGACTTCAAGACGATCAACGACAGCCTCGGACATGCAAGCGGCGACGACCTGCTGCGCGCCGCCGCGTTACGCATCGGGACGATCGTGCGGGCGGCGGACACCGCCGCGCGGCTCGGCGGCGACGAGTTCGCGATCCTGGTGGAGATCTTGGACGACGATGACGACGTCGAGGTGATCGCGAGCCGCATCCTCGAAGTGCTGGCCAGTCCGTTCAACGTGGCGGAGCGTCAGCTGCGCGTCAGCGCCTCGATCGGGGTCGCCGTCAGCGACGGCTCGATCGACGTGCAGGAGTTGCTCCGGAATGCCGACACCGCGATGTACGCGGCGAAAGCCTCCGGCAAGAACACCGTCCAGGTGTTCGAGGAGGGGATGCATCTGCGCGTGCTGGACCGCCTCGAGCTGACCGGCGAGATGCGGCTGGCGCTCGAGCGCGACGAGTTCGAGCTCGAATATCAGCCGATCGTAGAACTCGATACGGGGAAGATCCGCGGCGCCGAAGCGCTCGTGCGCTGGCAGCATCCGACGCGCGGCAGGCTCAACCCGATGCAGTTCATCGGCCTGGCAGAGGAGACCGGGCTGATCGTCCCGCTCGGCGCTTGGATCCTGCGCGCCGCGTGTGTCCAGGCGGCGGAGTGGAACGGTCACGCGTCCAAATCACCGCTGCAGATCAACGTCAACGTGTCGACCAGGCAGCTGCACGATCCCGACTTTCCGGAGATCGTCGCGGACGTGCTCGCCGATACCCGACTTGACCCGAGCCTGCTGGTGCTCGAGATCACCGAGAGCGTGCTGCCCGACGACGCAGACGCGACGGTCGCGCAGCTCGAGCAACTCAAGGAAATCGGGGTGCGGATCGCGGTCGACGACTTCGGCACCGGGTACTCAGCGCTCTCGCGACTGCAGCGCTTCCCGATCGACGTGGTCAAGATCGATCGCTCGTTCATCGAAGGGATGGAGCACGACCCCGCCAAGGCGCAGCTCGTGCAGGGGATCATGAACCTGGGCGAAAGCCTGCGGCTCGAGATCGTCGCGGAGGGCATCGAGGAGCGCGAGCAAGCCGACCAGTTTCGGGGCATGCGGCCATCGCTGGCCCAGGGCTTCCTGTTCTCGCGCCCGATCCGTGGCGAGGAGCTCAGCGAGCTGCTGAGGACAGGAACGCCGCTGGTAGGCTCGCGGCCGTGCAAGCCCCTGAGCGCTCGCGCCTGACCGCCGGGGGACCTCGTTACTACCCGCTGCGAGCCGACTCGGACGTCGGCGGCGAGGTGTACGAGCGAGAGCTGCTCGAGCGGCTGCCGGCACACGGCGTTGACGTGCTCGGCCGCCGGATCACGGTCCACTGGGCCGCCGCCGCGATTGTCGCGGCGCCATACGTCGTGCACCTGGTCCGTCGGAGGCGGGTCGACGTGCTGCGTGGCTCGTCGGTGCGCCACGCCGGGCCGGCGCTGCTGCTAGGGCGGATGCTCGCGCGCTCGCGCGTCCCGATCGTGCTGCACCATCACCATTTCTATCCCCGCTGGGCCCGGCTCGAGGCGGCGATCCTCCGCCGCGCAGATGCCGTGATCACGGTCTCGGAGCACTCGCGCGCGCAGCTGCTCTCGGCCGGCGTCCGAGCCGAGCGGATTCACGTCGCCGTCGAGGGCGTGGCCCGGCCGCCGGCCACCGGTGGGTGGCGCGAGGCGTGGCCCGCACAGGCTCTGAGGCTGCTGCACATGGGACGGCTCGAGCCGCGCAAGCGCCCCTGGGTCGCGCTCGACGCGCTGGCTGCGGTGCGTCGTGCCGGGATCGAGGCGTCGCTGGTGCTCGCGGGCGATGGACCGCTGTCCGGCGAGCTTCGAGCGCGGGCCGCTCAACTCGGGGTCTCAGGCGCGGTCCGCTTGCTCGGGCGTGTTTCAGAGCACGACAAGTGGCGCCTGTACGACAGCGCCGATGTGCTCCTGTTCGCGTCGACGCTCGAGGGCTTCGGGCTGGTGGTGGCGGAGGCGCAGTCGCGCGGGCTGCCGGTGATCGCCGCTGCCGGTACCGCAACGGCTGAGACGCTCGATCCTGGACGCAGCGGGCTGCTGACCGAGCCCACCGGGGAGGCATTCGCCGCACGCGTGCTCGAACTGAGCGGCGAGCGGCGCGCCGAGATGGGCGCACGTGCCAGGCAATTCGCCGCCCGCTTTGACTGGGACCGCTGCGCGGCCGATGTGGCGGGGATCTACGAGGCCGTACTGCGCCGGTGAGACGTCCGCTGCCCCGCCGGCTGATCATCGCCGGGCCGCCGATACTCATCGCGCTGCTGGCAATCGTGCTGTTCTGGCCCGCGACGATCGGCGAGAAGGTCCTCTCTTCGTCGGACATTCCGCTGTTCGCCGCGCCGTACCCGCCGCAACCCGCCGGCAGCAGGCCCGCGAACCCGCTCCAGTACGACGCCGCGTATATGTTCGAGCCCGACGGCCTGCTCGTCCGCTCTGCGCTGCGCGCCGGCCGCCTTCCGGTCTGGACCGGGACGCTGTCGAACGGGCGGCCGCTGCTCGCCTCCCAGCAGAGCGCGCCCCTGTTCCCGCTCACCTGGATCGGGGTCGTGTTCCCGTACTGGAGCTCGCTGGCATGGATCGCGGTGCTGCTGCTGGTGATTGCGGGGTCCGGGACGTACCTGCTCGCACGCGCGCTCGCCCTGCGCCGCGGACCGGCGCTGCTCGGCGCGGTCACGTTCGCGTTCGCCACCTACGTGCTCGTCTGGCTGATGCATCCGCACGTCAACGCCTATGTCTTGCTGCCGTGGTTGTTGCTCACTGGCGATCGTCTGTGTCGCACCGGGACGGTGCGCGACGCGGCACTGCTCGCGCTTGTACTTGGTCTGACGTGGCTCGGGGGGCAGCCCGAGAGTGCGCTGATCGTGTCGGTGGCGGCGGCGGCCTGGATCGTCCACCGGCTGCTGACGCTCGAGTTCCCGCGCGCGGAGATCCTGAGGCGGGCCGGGCTCGCGGCCGGCGCCGCCGTGCTGGGGGCGGGGATCGCCGCGGTGATGCTGCTGCCGCTCAACCAGGTGCTCGGCCAGGCGGTCAACAGCTCGCGCTCGAACCCGCCGCTCCCGGGAAGCTCGATCCTCAGCATCTTCTTCCCCGAGTACTGGGGCCGTCCCGACCGCGCCGGATGGCCGAACGGCGGGCCGGTGAACTTCACGGAGCGGACGCTGTATTTGGGGGCGTTGCCGTTTCTGCTGGCCGTCGCGGGTCTGTTCGCGCGGCGTCCACGTGGCTCGCACCTCTTCTTCGGAGCGCTCGGCGTGATCTCGATCGTGCTCGTGTTCCACAACCCGATCGCGACGCTCGTCGGCAAGTTGCCGCTGCTCGACCAGATCAATCTGAACCGTGTGCTGATCCTGGCGTCGTTCGCCATCGCGATGCTGGCGGCATTCGGGTGCCAACGTCTGCTGGCGGCGGACTCGGGCGAACGGCGGCGCATGCTGATCGTTGCGATCTGTGCGGCGCTGCTGCCGGTTCTGGTGGTGATCGCCGCGCACCCCAGACGGATCGGCGACGCGGGTCAGGCGCTCGAGGTGGCGATCGGCACCACAGGTCCGCGCAGCGGCGACGGCGTCGTCACCGGATCGGTGCTGCGGTGGCTGGTGTTCGCCGCCGCGGGGCTGGCGCTGATCGCGGCCCTACCGCGGTTGCGGGAGCGCACGACCGTGCTGCTCGGCGCGGCGGTTGCGCTCGTGGCGCTCGACCTGCTCGCGATGGGCTGGGGTTATAACCCGGCGATTGCCCAGGCTCAGGCGGACCCACCGGTGCCAACCGCGGTGCAGGTGATGCGGCGCCTCACGGCCGACGGCGGCGCGAGCACGGGCATCGAGTCGATGACTCCGAACACGGCGGCGCGATGGGATCTGCGCGACATCCACGCCTACGAGGATCCGTGGATCAAGCGGCGGGTCGCGCTGGCGGGGGCATTCGGAAGCGCCGACGATCGCGGCGTGGTCAGCCTCGCCCCGGGCGATCCTCGCACGCCCAAGGCGCTCGACGTTTATGGCGTCGGCGCGGTGCTGTTGCCGCGGGTGCCACCGAAGCTCGCCGCACCTTTGAACCGGGCGCCGGTCGTGTACGCCGGCCAGGACGGCGTCGTCCTGCGCAACCCGGATGCGCTGCCACTCGGATTCGTCGCCTACCGGTGGCGCCCGAGCCCCAGCATGGTCGGGTCGGTGTTGCTGCTGGCCGCGGGCAGCGCTCGGCAGGCCCTGCAGGAGCCGGTGATCGAGACGCGCCAGCAGCCGCCGGCCGGTTCCGGGCCGCCCTCGACGCCGGCCCGTCTCGTATCGAAGAGCGACACCGCGATGATGTTCGACGTCGACGCCACCGCGCCGGGCCGGTTCGTGTTCCTCAATACCTACTACCCCGGCTGGCAGGCGACCGTCGACGGCCGCGCTGTGCCGATCGCGCCGGCGAACGTGGCCTTCGACTCGATTCCGATCCCCGCCGGGTCACACCGCGTGCGCTTCTCCTACCACCCGACGAGCGTCGTCGTCGGCGGCGTGATCAGCATCGCCGCCGTAGTGATCGCGTTCGTGTGCCTGCTGCCGGTGAGTCTCGTGCGCCGCCGGCGAGGAGAAAGCGCGACGACCGGTCGCGGCGGCTAATAGAAGCCTTCGCGCCGCGCGTAGCGGGCGGCTCGCTCTCGGTCGTACTCGGCGGCGTCGAAGGTCGGGTCACTGAGAGAGCGCAGGATCTCACCGTTGGATGGCAGCTCGCTGCGATCGAGGAAGTTCTCCGGGTTCCAAAGCTCGGAGCGGAGCGCTGCCTTGGAGCAGTGCGTGTAAGCCTCTTCGACATGGATCAGGATGCCCAGCTTCGGCACCTTGCCCTGAACAGCGCAAGGCTCAAGGAGCCCTCGATCGTCGGTGATCACGGCCGTCCCGTTGACGCGGAACATCTCAGTGACGCCAGGGATCATGAACAGCAGCGCGACACGCGGATCGTGTAGCAGGTTGGTCAGCGAGTCGGCGAGCCGATTCCCCGGCCGGTCGGGCAACATCAGTGTCTTTTCATCGAGGATCCTGACGAATCCCGCCGGATCGCCCTTCGGCGAGACGTCGAGTCCGCCGTCGGGCATCGACGTTGCGAGGCAAACGAACGACGAGCGCTGGATGAACTCGCTCGTCAGTTCGTTGATGCGATCGGCGAGCTTCCGCAGCACCAGATCGTTCGGTGAGCCGATCAGCTCTCGCAGTTCGTGCTCGGAGCGGATTATGCGGATGTTCGAAGAGATGCTCATGGGTCAACCAATTGTGGCGTGGCCGTGGCGGTGGAGCGCCGCGCCATAGCCGGCTACGTCGGTTCGTAGGTGCCGAAGTTCCACTGGTTGCCCTCGAGGTCGCGGACGCCGAAGTCGCGGGACCCGTATTCCTGGTCCGTCGGCTGCATCGTGACCTCGGCGCCGGCCGCCTTGGCGCGCACGTACAGCGCGTCGGGGTCGTCGCAGGTCGCGTAAACCCACCCCTGGCCGATGCGATCGCCATAGTGATCTTTCCGTGCGGTGCCGAACATGATCAGGTCGCTGCCCCAACGCATCTCAGCATGGGCAACATTGCCGCTGTCGTCCTCGTAGAGGGCGACTGGCTCGAAGCCGAAGGCCTCTTGCAGCCACTGGTGGGCTGCTTTGGCGTCCTTGTAACGGAGCGATGGATATAGCTTCATGCCAGCAGAGTCTCAGGCAGCCAGCGGCATGTCTTGAACAAATGGGAACTCCGATGGCGTGCAGCCAACCAGCTCGCGAAACTCGCGATTGAAATGGGCCTGGTCCGCATAGCCGGCTTCGTAGGCGATATCGGCAAGCGGGTCGCCCGCGCGCACGCGTCGCGTCGCGTGCTCCACGCGGAACAGGCGCCCGAGTGTCTTCGGAGCTAGCCCCAGCGTGTCCTGGAAGCGAGCGGTGAGATGCCGCCTGCTCCAGCCGACCTCCGCAGCCAGGGCCTCGACTCGAGCCGCCCCGCGCGTGGCTCGCAGGCGCTCGAGCACGTACGCCACCTCCGGCGCCGGCGGTCGGCCGCTAGACAGACGGTTGGCGAGGAGCCGCTGCGCGGTTGCATGGCGCTCTTGCGCGGATTGCGCGTCCGCCAAACGCTCCGCCAGCTCGGCCGCGAACTTCCCAACGACGTCATCGAGAGCGACCAGCCGGTTGGCCAGCTCGCTCGCCGGAACGCCGAGGACACGCCACGCCTCCAGCACGTCCAGGTAAAGCTGATAGCCGGCCTGCTCACCGCGATGGCCGGTGATCGCCGGACGATCCCACACACCAGCCACGAACGAGCCGACCGGACGACCGTCGATCTCCATGTCCCGGCCCAAGCTGACGACCAGTACGACGCCCACCAGCGGGCTTTCAAGCCGTCGCAGCGGCGAGGAGCGCTCATGGAAGTCCGCCGCCCGGTGAACGACGTCTCGCAGCGCCGGCGCGGGGTCAAACTCGGTGATCACCAGGCCCACCAGATCAGGATAGGTCTTCACGCGAGCCAGCCACGGTCGGCGCCTCGCACCCGCCACGCGAGCACGTCCGGACGGGCCCGCCCGGCCTCGTGGCTGGGCCCGCTCGGCATCCAGCCTCGCCACGTCCGGGGCCCGCCACGAGTCGTCCGGCTGGACGCTGCGCCAGCAGCCCCTATCTAGTGGATCAGCTTGCGCTCCATGTAGCGGATCGCCAGCCGCCACCCGAGCAGCGCAAACCCGATCAGGAACGCCAGGTGACCGAGATCGGCGAGGCTCTCGGTCCCGAACACCACCGCGCGCACCAGCTGCACGCAGTGGTACAGCGGGTTGATGTTGGCGAGCACCTGCGCCCACTGGGGCAGCCTGTTGATCGGGAAGAACGTGCCGGCGACGAGGAACATCGGCGTCAGCAGCCCGCTCTGCCAGTAGGAGAAGCTCTCGATCTTGTTGGCCTTCGCGGCGATGAAGATCCCGAAGAAGGCCCACCCGAGCCCGGCCAGGCCGGCGATGAACGGGACGAGCAACATCCCCCAGCTCGGCTGCAGCCCGAAGACGATCGCGACCAGCATCGGCACGCAGCCGTAGACCCCCGTCCGGGCAGCGATCCACAGCCCCTCGCCGGTGACAAGCTCCTCCGTGTCGACCGGCGCCGCCAGGATCGCGTCGTAGGTGTGCTGGAAGGAGTACTTGACGAAGGTGCTGTACATCGCGGTGAACGCGCCCGAGAACAGCACGGTTGTGGCGACGATCCCGGTGCCGACGAAGTCGATGTACGGGATGCCGTCGACCTTGCTGACCAGCGCTCCGAACCCGAACCCGAACGCGAGCAGGTAGATCGTCGGGTCGACGGTCGAGGAGAACGTCGAGGAGCGCCAGAACGAGGAGAAGTTCACAACCTCGCGAGCCATCACGCCGCGCAGGGCGGGCCACTCGAGGCGATGCAGGCGGCGGTTGGGGACCGCAAGCGTCGTCATTCGATCTCCTCTCCGGTCAGAAGTACGAACACGTCCTCGAGATTGGTGGTGCGGCGGTCGCCCTGCAGGTCGCCGTTGCCGTTGGAGTGAAGAACGGCGATCGATGTTCCGGTGCGGCGGGTGCGCCAGCCGCGCTGTTGTGCCGTCGCCTCGACCTCTGCGAGCCGCGCCGGCGAGCCGTAGACCTCGACCGCTTCGCGGCCGGCGTGCTCAGCGATCAATGCCTGCGGCGGGCCGACCGCGACCGCCTTGCCGTGCGACATGATCGTGACCGTGTCGCACAGGCGCTCGGCCTCCTCGATGTAGTGGGTGCTCATCAGGATCGAGACCCCCTCGGATCGCAGCCGGTCGATCAGCGCCCACAGCTCCTGGCGCACCTGGGGATCGAGGCCGATCGTCGGCTCGTCCAGCAAGAGCAGCCGCGGATCGTGCAGCAGCGCGCGGGCGATCAGCAACCGCCGGCGCATCCCGCCGCTCAGCTCCTCGACCTTCGAGGTGCGGCGGTCGATCAGGTTGGCGATCTCGAGCGCGTTCATGATCGAATCCGTGCGAGCCCTGGCGGGCACGCGGTACAGGTGCGCGAACACGAGCAGGTTCTGCTCGACGGTCAGCGAGACGTCGAGGTTGTCGAGCTGTGGCACCACGCCCATCACGGCGCGGGCCTGCTTTGAATCCTTCGGCAGGCGGTAGCCGAGCACCTCGAGCTCGCCCTCGTCAGCGATCACCTGCGCCGTGAGCGCCTTCATCGTCGTGGACTTGCCGGCGCCGTTCGGTCCGAGCAGGCCGACGCAGGCGCCGACCGGGACGTCGAGGTCAAGTCCGTCGACGGCGGTGATCGGGCCGAATCGCTTGACGAAGCCGCGGAGCCTGATCGCGAGCTGATTGCCTGCCATGTTCTCTGAGACTGCCACGCCCGGAGGAAATCATCGCAGCGCCCCCTCGAGCCACTCGTGCCAGTCGCGCTTGCGCTGTTCGGCGTCGACCCGGGCGGCAAACGAGTGGATGCTCATCCCGACGGGCATGCCGAACGCGTTGCGACCGAAGAAACAGTAGAGCTCGTCGCTGGTGCGGACGCTGAAGAAGTTCGGGCGGACATAGTCGAGCGTGCCGGTGATCGAGTCTGCGCCATGGAGATGGACGCTGTCTCCCTCATGTGCGGCGTCGGGAAGTCCGAGGGCCTGCTTGAGGCGGCTGAACGCATCCGGTGCCGCCGAGCCGGGCGGCCCGGCGATCCCCTGGGGCACGTCGCCGATGTAGGTCGCGGTCCGTCCATTGAAGTGCTTCAGGTATTCGCCGAGCGTGTGCAGGTAGAAGTCCGTGTGCTGCGAGACCGCGTCGTACTGGTTATCCCAGTCGTCGACGAAGATCCCGCTGTGGACATAGCGCATCCGGGTCGTGCCATCGCCTCGGCCCTCGATCGTGTACTCGAGCGCGTTGAACCAGTCGCCGCGCTCCTGGCGGGCCGCGAAGCGGTGTGGGGGGTCCCACACCGCCGCGCTCTCCGGATCCATGTCGTTGGGGAACAGCCAGGCGGCATTGCCGGCCTTCGTCGCGACCGCCTCCCAGACCGCGTCTGGGTCGGCTTCGAGAATCACCTCACGGCTGCATTCGAATTCTCTGGGCATTGGTTTAGGCCAGGGTCGTGTCCAGGAACTGCTGCCAGCTCTGCATGGTCTGCTCGGCGTCCGCGTCCGGCGCGAACGAGTGGATGCTCACCGCCACCGGGCCGCCAAACGCGTTGCGGCCGAAGAAGCAGTAGAGCGCATCAGCGGTGCGGATGCCCATGAAGTTGCCGCGCAGGTAGTCGATGGTGCCATCGATCTGCTCGAGTCCTTCAGGGGCCAGGTGGACCTCGTCGCCCTCGCCGGCATCCTGGTTCAGCCCCAGCGCGTGCTTGAGGCGGTCGAAGCCGTCGGGCGTTGCGGAGCTCGGCGGCCCTGCGATCCCGCCGGGGACATCGCCGATGTAGGTCGCGGGGCGGCCGTCGAAGTGCTCGAGGTACTCGCCGAGGGTGTGCAGGTAGAAGTCCGTGTGCTCCTGGATCGCCCTGTTCTGGACCTCGAAGATCTCCTCCGGGAAGACGCCGCAGTGCCCGTATTTCAGCGCGCTGGTGCCGTCATTTCGGTCCTCGATGACGAACTCGAGGTCGTTGAACCAGTCGCCCTGCTCCTGGCGGATGTGGAAGTGCGCGGGTGGCTCATATGCCTTCGCGCCGGCTTCATCGATCTCGTTGGGGAACAGCCAGGCTTTGTTGCCCGCGACGGTCGCGACCGCCTCGAACACTCGATTTGGGGTGGTGGGCAGCGTTACCTCTCGGCTGCAGTCGAACTCAGGCATTTTGTGTCTCCTCGTCGGTTTGGGGTCTTGTGATGCTGGGATGAAGCGCGACGAGCAGGCGGTGGTTGCGCCCGCCGGCGGCAAGCTCATCGTGGTACTTCGAGACGAGCCGCTCGACGGCGTCCGACAGCTCCGCGGCGAACGCGGCGCGGTCGGAGGCCGATGCGAAGCGGATCTCGGTGTCGATCCCGAACGTTGCGAGCCGCCGGTGCGCGCGCCGAGCGCGGCCGAGCAGTTCGCCGAGCTCCCGGACCTGCCTCGCGGCGAGCGCGAGCAGCCACAGCGCCGAGAGCTGGTCGGGGGAGCGGTCCGGGTCGGGCGCGAGCGTCGCCAGCGCCGCGGGTGAGATCACGTACGACGCCGCGGTCGCGCGCATCACCCGTTCGGTCATGTTGCCCTTGCGCCGCTCCTCCACGAGCTCGACGAGCCCGTGCCGCTCGAGCGCACGCAGGTGGTAGTTGACCTTCTGCCTCGCGAGCCCGACCTTGCCGGCCAGCGTGCTGGCCGACCCCGGTTCGGCGAGCTCGGCGAGGAGCCGGGTGCGGGTCGGGTCGAGCGAGACCTCCGCCGCCTCCGGGTCTTCGATGACTGTCACGTCGATCATGGCGGCATGGTCTCACCGATGATTCAATTTGTCAAGACAAAAAGTCTTGTCGGGTTGCCGGCCGCTCGCCCCCATTTCGTGACAAAACGCCGATCGATTGGGGCAACGGTGCACCAAATGGGCGTCATAGCAGCCATTTCGTCGCTCGTCGCCGTGGCGAGCGGCCGTTTTGAGACGAAATGTGGGCTGCGAGACGCTCCATCCCTCCCCGAAAGCCCAATCCAGAGCAAATCAGCTCCCAGGGCCCGCCCGAAGGGGCGGAGGCGCCAGCGGACCGCCCAGAACCGTCGCGGCAAACCGGCGCGGCGCACCACGCCGCGCGCCGCAACACACGCGGCTCGTGGACGTCTAGGCCGGGCTCAGGACGATGTCGTTTTCGACCGAGCACCACTCGCCGGCGACACCGGGCGGCCGATCGGGGTCCGTGGCGGTGCGCGGCCGGAACTCCCGCAGCAGCGACGGTTTGACCGCGAACACGGCGTCGGAGTCGAGGTATTCGCTGCCGGAGTCGAAGACGTGCGTGGTGAGCGGGCGGTAGCCCGGGGCGGCAACGATCATGTGGATGTGGGCGGGGCGCCACGGGTGGCGCCCGGTGCGCTCGAGCATCCGGCCGACTGGCCCGTCATCGGGGATCGGATAGGGCGTCGGGCGCACGCCAAGGAACGCGTAGCTGCCGTCGTCGCGGGTCGCGTACAGGCCGCGGAGGTGGGTCTCGGGGGCGTCGGCGTCCTGGACGGCGTAGAGGCGGTTATCGCCGTTCTGCCAAACGTCGAGCTCGGCGCCTGCGACCGGCTCACCGGCCGGGTCGAGGACGCGGCCGTACACCCAGGCGGGCGTTCCGGCCTCCTGCTCGATCATGCTCTCACCGTACTGGCGCCTCGGTGACTCCGGGACCCAGAAGGGGCCCCGCACGGTGGACTCAGTCGCTTGGGCCGGCAGGCGGTGCGCGATCGCGTCGACCAGCATCGAGAGGCCGAGCGCGTCGGACCAGAGAACGAACTCCTGTCGGCGCTCATCGGTGATGTGACCGGTCTCGGTGAGGATCCGGATCCCGGCCTCCCACTCGGCCTCGGTCAGCTCGACCTCCTCGGCGAACGCGTGCAGATGTGCGACCAGCGACCGCATCAGCCGGCGCAGCCGCTCGTCGGAGCACTGGTCGAAGCTGGCGAGGGCCGCCTCGGTGATCTCGTCAGACACGCCGGCTCATCGTATCCTCAGAGGAGATGACCTATACCGAGGCGGAGGCACGGCAGGATCTGCTCGACGAGCTTGCCGGCGCGGTCGAGAAGATCGCGCTGGCGCTCGCGGCCCTGGGCGCCGCCTACGAGCGCCTCGACGAGCACAACTCGGACGAGCTCGAGGAGCAGCTGTTCCGGCCGGTGCAGCTGGCCTACGGACGCGCACGGCGCACCCACAGCGGGTTTGCCGAGCGATACGGGCTTCCGGGGCGTACGTTCGCCGAGGCCTCTCCGGGGCTCGAGTCGCAGGACGCCCGCGCGCTGCTGGACCGCGCGGGCGAGGCGGCGCGCGAGGCCGACGAGGCGATCGCGGAGCTGCAGGACTCGATGCTGCCGGTCGAGGTCGGCGACCCCGAGCTGCGTGCCGGTCTGGCCGAGGTCCGAACCTTGCTGGCGCCGTTGCCGGCGCGGGCGCACGCGCTCGTGAGGTTGGTCGGCCGCTGAGATCGAGGGTCCTCGCCGTCGCACTGGCAATCGGCGCGGTCGCCGGCGCCGGGCAGGCGAGCGCGGCCGTCCCCGCCTGGACGACATACCACCGCGACGCCCTGCGCAGCGGCGTCGATCCAGACAGCAGCTCGCCGCTCCCGCCGGCGCAGCTTTGGGAGACCACGCCACTGGACGGCGAGATCTACGGGCAGCCGCTGGTGCATGGGTCCCTGGTCTACGTGGCGACGGAGAACGACTCCGTGTACGCGCTCGAGGCCGCCACGGGCGCCGTCGTCTGGCACCGGCAGATGGGCACCCCCGTGCCCGATCAGCAGAACGCGGGGTGCGGCGACATCGGCGATGTGGGGATCACGAGCACCCCGGTGATCGACCCGGCGGCCGGCCGGATCTACGTCGTCGGCGATACGTGGGACGGGAGCAATCCCGTGACGATCCATCATCTGCTCGTCGGCTACAGGCTCGGGGACGGGACTCCGGCAGGCGCACCGCGGGTCGTCGACGCGCCAGGGAGCCAGCCGGCGTACCAGCTGCAGCGGCCCGGACTCGCGCTCGACGCCGGCAAGGTGATCATCGGCTACGGCGGCAACGCCGGCGACTGCGGGCCGTACAACGGCTGGCTCGTCGCCGCGCCGGAGAACGGCGGCCCGCTCAGCTCGTTCGAAGTCGAGCCTGGCGATCAGCAGGGGGCGATCTGGGCGGCCGGCAACGGCCCGCCCATCGACCCGTTCGGCGAGGTGTGGGCGTCGACGGGCAACGGGAACGCCTCGGGCTTCGGCTATCAGGAGTCCGTGCTGCGGCTCGACTCTAACCTGCGCCTGCTCGACCACTGGGCGCCCGTGAACTGGTCGAGCCTCGACTCGGGCGACACCGATCTCGGCTCGAGCATGCCGCTGCTGCTCCCCGGCGGTCTCGTGTTCGAGATCGGCAAACAGGGAGTGGGATATCTGCTGCGGGCGGGCGCGCTGGGCGGCACCGGAGGCGCACCCGCATTCCAGGCGCATGTTTGCAACGGGAGCTTCGGCGGCGGGGTCTACTTCAACGGCGTCATCTATGTCGCGTGCTCGAACGGCCTGCAGGCGCTGTTGCTGAACACGTCAACTCCAAGCTTCGCCGCCGTAAGCGGCTTCCACGCGGACTCCGGCGCCGTCGGGCCGCCGATCGTCGCCGCCGGCATGGTCTGGTCGGTCGACTGGCACAACGGGACCCTGTTCGCGCTCGACCCGGCCACCGGGGCGACCCGGTTCTCCACCAACCTCGGAAGCGTCGATCACTTCATCTCGCCGAGCGCCGCCGGCGGTCGTCTGTTCGCCGGCGCCGGCGATCGCGTGAGCGCGTTCACGATCGCGCGGCCGCCACCGCCCTCCAGCACCGTGACCGCGCTTCACTCCTCCGCGAACCCGTCGAAGACGGGCAGGCGGGTTACGTTCACTGCGATCGTGCGTCCGATTCCTGACGCCGGCCGGATCACGTTCATCGACGCGGGGACCGTGATCCGCGGCTGCAGGTCGGTCGCCATCTCAGGTGGCGTGGCGCGTTGCACGACCACTTTCCGCCGCCGTCGCGGGCTCCGGATCGTGGCGGCGTACTCGGGAGACCCCTATTACGCCGGTTCTCAGGCGAGCCTCAGGCAGTTCGTGATCAACTGATTGCGCACGCGTGCAGGCGCTCTTCACACCGCCACAGCCAGAGAGTATGTTGCGGGCTCACGCTTCGTCCGCGAACCCCGGAGGAGAGGATGAGCAGAACCGTCCCTGTACGCCTGAATGTCAACGGTGCCGAACACCACCTCGAGGTCGAACCTCGGCTGCTCCTGGTGCACGCGCTGCGGGAGCAACTCGGCCTGACCGGAACCCACGTCGGCTGCGACACGTCCAACTGCGGAGCCTGCACCGTCCACCTCGACGGCAAGGCCGTGAAGTCGTGCACGGTGCTGGCCGTGCAGGCCGACGGGGCGGCCGTGACGACGATCGAGGGCATGGGCAGCGAGGACAACCTGCACCCGCTGCAGGAGGCATTCTGGAACGACCACGCGCTGCAGTGCGGCTACTGCACGCCCGGCATGATCATGGCCGCCGCCGGCCTTCTGGCGGAGAACGCGAACCCCACCGAGGATGAGGTCCGGCACGCGCTCGAGGGCAACCTCTGCCGCTGCACTGGCTATCACAACATCGTCAAGGCGGTGCTCGACGCGTCGAAGTCGATGTCGGGCTCGGCCGCCGCACAGCCGGAGGTGACCGCATGAGCACCGAGGAGCAGGGGGGCGTCGCATCTGAGATTTCCGAGCTCGCCTCGGAAGCCGCGGAGAAGCGAAGCGCACCGTCGCCGAGCAACCACGTCGGACAGGCGCTGCGGCGCAAGGAGGACCCGCGGCTGATCACCGGTCGCGGGCGCTACGTCGACGACATCACGCTGCCGGGGACCCTCTGGGCGTCGCTCGTCCGCTCTCCCGAAGCCCACGCGAAGATCGTCTCGATCGACAAGTCGGCCGCTGAGGAGCTCGACGGCGTGCACGCCGTGTTCACCGGTGAGGACCTGAGCGACCTCGGCGGTCCGCTGCCGATGGCCTGGGTTCCGCCGGGGGTCGAGGTCCGCAACCCCGAGCACTGGCCGCTGGCGAAGGGCACCGTGAAGCACGTCGGTGATCCGGTTGCGGTGGTGCTGGGGGAGGACCGGTACGCGGTCGTGGACGCTGCCGAGCGGATCGCGGTCGAGTACGACCCGCTGCCGGTCGTCACCGATCCCGAGGCCGCGCTCGCAGGCGGCCCGTTCGTGCACGAGCAGCTCGGTACCAACGAGGTCCACCAGTGGTCGCTCTCCGGGGGCGACCTCGACGCGGGCTTCGCGGAGGCCGACGTGGTCGTCGAACGGCGGGTCGTCAACCATCGCACGGCCGGCGCGCCGATCGAGCCGCGCGGGGTCCTGGCCGACTACCGTGCCGGCGCGTTGACGCTTTGGAGCGCGACCCAGGTGCCGCACTTCGTGCGCCTGTTCCTGGCGCTGCTGCTCGGGATGGGTGAGGAGCGCGTCCGCGTGATCGCCCCCGAGGTCGGTGGCGGCTTCGGCGCGAAGCTGCAGGTGTACGGCGAGGAGGTGCTCGCGGCGTGGGCGTCGCGCAAGACGGGCCGTCCGGTCAAGTGGATCGAGACGCGTTCGGAGAACATGGCCGTCACCCACCAGGGCCGCGACCAGATCGCCTACACGAAGATGGGCGCCAAGCGCGACGGCACGATCACCGCCTGGCACGTGCGGATCATCGCCGACTTCGGCGCCTACAACATGTTGCTGACGCCGTTGATCCCGTCGCTCGGTGCGTTCGTGATGGGCGGTGTCTACAAGATCCCAGCCGTGCAGACCGACATCGTCGGCGTGTTCACCAACAAAGTCTCGACCGACGCAATTCGCGGCGCCGGCCGCCCCGAGGCGACGCACATGGTCGAGGTGTGCCTCGATCAGGTCGCCGCCGAGCTCGGGATGGACCCGCTCGAGATCCGCCGCAAGAACTTCATCCCCAAGGACGCGTTCCCGGCGGAGGTCGCGACAGGCGTGATCTACGACTCGGGCGACTACGACAAGACGCTCGACAAGCTGCTCGAGCACGTGGATGTCCAGGCCTTTCGCCGCGAGCAGGAGGAGCTGCGCGCCCGCGGGATCTACCGCGGCATCGGCTTCTGCACGTACACCGAGATCTGCGGGCTCGCCCCGTCGCGCGTCACCGGGCCCAACGGCGTCGGCGTCCAGGCCGGCGGCTGGGAGTCAGCGATGGTTCGCGTGCACAACACCGGCGCGGTGACCGTCTACACGGGCTCATCCGGCCACGGCCAGGGCCACGAGACGGCGTTCGCCCAGATCGTCGCCGACAGGCTCGGCGTCGACCCGTCGATCGTCGAGGTGATCCACGGTGACACCGGGACCGGCCCGGAGGGGCGCAACACCTACGGGTCGCGTTCGCTCGCGGTCGGCGGCGAGGCGCTCGCGAAGTGCGCGATCAAGGTCGCCGACAAGGCTCGGGCCGTGGTCGCGCACAACCTCGAGGCGGCACCCGAGGACATCGAGCTGCAGGACGGCAAGTTCGCGGTGCGCGGTTCGCCCGACAAGGGCATGACGCTCGCCGAGGTCGCCGGCGCCGCGTACATCAACGAGGTGCCGGACGGGATGGAGCCCGGGCTCGAGGAGACGACGTTCTACGACCCCGAGAACTTCGTGTTCCCGTTCGGCGCGCATGCGTGCGTCGTCGACGTCGATAAGGAAACAGGCAAGGTCGCCGTGATTCGCTACGTAGCGGTCGACGACTGCGGCAACGCGATCAATCCGCTGCTGATCGAGGGTCAGGTCCACGGCGGTGTCGTCCACGCGATCGGGCAGGCGCTGTACGAGCGTGTCGCGTACGACGAGGACGGTCAGCTGGTGACCGGCACGTTCGTCGACTACGCCCTGCCGACGGCCGCGGAGCTGCCCAGCTTCGAGACCGATCGAACCGTGACGCCCTCGCCGGTGAACTCGCTCGGCGCCAAGGGCGTCGGCGAGGCCGGCACGATCGCCGGGAGCGCGGCGGTCACGAACGCCGTCATCGATGCCCTGCGACCGCTCGGCGTCAACTACATCAACATGCCGCTCAGCCCGATGCGGGTCTGGGAGGCGATCGAGCAAGCCAAAGGAGGTGTGGCCGCATGATTCCCGCTGAGTTCGACTACACGGCGCCGGACACGCTGGAGGAGGCGATCCGCGCACTGAGTGAGGGCGGCGAGGACGCCAAGCTGCTCGCGGGCGGCCACTCGCTGCTGCCGCTGATGAAGCTGCGGCTGGCGGCGCCGGCGCTACTCGTCGACCTGCGCAAGGTCCCGGGCATCGACGGCATCCAGCGCGAGGACGGGCACTGGCGGATCGGCGCGATGACGCCGCATACGGTGCTCGAGCACTCGCCCGATCTCGGGCTGGCCTCGCGCGCGGCTGCGACGATCGCCGACCCGCAGGTGCGCAACCGCGGCACGATCGGCGGCTCGCTCGCGCATGGTGACCCGGCCTCCGACCTGCCCGCGGTACTGCTGGTCTGCGAGGGCACCGTGACCCTGCAGGGCGCCAGCGGGCAGCGCACAGTCGACGCGGGCGACCTGTTCCGCGATTACATGGAGACCGCGATCGGGCCGGACGAGGTGCTGACCGAGGTACGGCTGCCCGCCTACGACGACTGGGGCTTCGGCTACGAGAAGTTCAACCGCCGCAGCGAGGACTGGGCGATGGTCGCCGTCAGCGCGCTCGTCAAGCAGACGGGCGATATCTGCGAGGACGTGCGGGTCGGGCTGACGAACATGGGAGCGGTCCCGTCGCGCGCGTCGGCCGTCGAGGACGCGCTGCGCGGGCAGCCGCTGAATGCCGAGACGATCGCCAAGGCAGCCGAGCAGGCCGCCGATGGGACGGACCCACCCGCGGATCTGAACGCCAGCTCGGATTACAAGCGTCACCTCGCGCGCGTGCTCACCAGGCGCGCGTTGGAGCACGCTGCCGGGCTGACATCATGACTACGTGAGCTTTTCGGAAGACCAGAACCCTCCCACCCACCCCCAACCAATCGCCTCGATCGAGGCGGCGAGCCGCGCGCTCGCCGCCCAGGGATACCTGGCCGATCGGCCGCTGGCGCTGGCCGTGCATCTTGCGGTCGTGCTCGAGCAGCCGTTGTTGCTCGAGGGCGAGGCCGGGGTCGGCAAGACGGAGGTCGCACGCGTGCTCGCGGCGGCGACCGGAGCGCGGCTGATCCGGCTCCAGTGCCACGAGGGGATCGACCTTCACCACGCCGTCTACGACTGGGACTACCCGCGCCAGCTGCTGGCGTTGCGGGCCGCTTCGGAAGGGTTCGACGAAGGTGAGCTGTTCTCGCGGCGGTTTCTGCTGCGCCGGCCGCTGCTCGAGGCGATCGAGAGCGATGGCCCGGTGGTGCTGCTGATCGACGAGATCGACCGCGCTGACGACGAGTTCGAGGCGTTCCTGCTCGAGTTCCTGTCGGATTTTGCGGTCACGATCCCGGAGCTGGGTACGGTGTCGGCCAAGCATCGGCCAGTCGTGATCCTCACCTCCAACCGGACCCGCGAGCTGCACGACGCGCTCAAGCGACGATGTCTGTACCACTGGATCGAGTACCCCGATCCGGAGCGCGAGCGCGCGATCGTCCACGCCCGGCTGCCCGGCGTACCGGACGTGATCGCGGCGCGCGTGGTGAGCGCGATCGGGCGGCTGCGGGCGCAGAGCGACCTGTACAAGCTGCCTGGCGTGGGGGAGACGCTCGTCTGGGCGCAGGCGCTGCTGGCGCTCGGCGACGGGGCTGATCTCGACGAGACGCTCGGGGCCGCGCTGAAGGTCCACGAGGATGTGGAGCGGGTGCGCGAGCGCAAGGTGCTCGAGGGTGTCTGAGCCGGTCCTCGACAGGCTGCGCTCATTGACCTGGGCGATGCGCGTACAGGGCTCGCGGGTGGGCGTGGGCGAATTGCTCGGTGCGGTCCGTGCGCTCGACGCCGTTGACGCCTCCTCGCGCGAGGATGCGCGATCCGCGTTGCGGGCGGTTCTGTGCAGCTCGCACGGCGACCTGGAGCGCTTCGAGCGTGCGTTCGTGGCCGTGTTCGGCGACGGCCGCCACCCCGGCCAAGAGCAACCGCTGTCCGAACTCGGCGCGATCGAGCGCGCGGTGCTGCCTCGGGCGGGAATGCCCGGCTCTGCCCCGCCGCTCGTCATGGAGGAGGACCTGGTCGCGGTCCCGGCCGCCTGGAGCGATGTGGAGCTCCTGCACGAGAAGGACTTCGCCCACTACACCGACGCCGAGATGGCGATCGCCCGCGAGCTGATCGCGCGGCTGGCGCGGCGCGGCCCGACGCGTCTTTCACGACGGCTGCGGCCGGACCGCCGCCGTGGGCACGAGCCGGATCTGCGCCGCATGGTCCGCTCCTCGCTGCGGACCGGCGGCGAGCCGGTGCACCGGCACTGGCGTTCACCGAGCGAGCGACCGCGGCCGCTGGTTCTCGTGTGCGACGTGTCCGGCTCGATGACCCCCTACGCCCGCATGCTGCTGCAGTACCTGCACGCGTGCGTGGCCGCGCGGCGACGGGTCGAGGCGTTTGCGTTCGGGACCCGGCTGACGCGGATCACGAACGAGCTCGGCGGCCGCGACCACGACCGGGCCCTGGATCGCGCTGCCGCGGCGGTGGTCGACTTCTCGGGCGGAACGCGGATCGGCGGCGCGCTGTCAGAGCTGAACAGGGTCCACGGGCGCCGGCTGGGGCGCGGCGCGGTCGTCGTCATGCTGTCGGACGGCTGGGATCGCGGCGACCCCGAGCTGCTGGGCGCCGAGATGGCGCGCCTGCGGCGCAGCGCCCACCGGCTGATCTGGCTGAACCCGCTGGCCGCCCACCCGGACTACGAGCCGTTGACCCGCGGGATGCGGGCCGCGATTCCACATACCGACGAGCTGCTGGCGGGTAATTCGATCGCATCGCTCGAGCAGCTGGCTGCAATATTGGAGGAAGCATGAGAGATGTACTGCCGGACGTGATGAGCTGGAGGGAGCGCGGTGATCAGATCGCGCTCGCCACGGTCGTCGGTGTGAAACGATCGGCCCCCCGGCCGCCGGGGGCGAAGATGGCCGTCAACGCGGACGGGGAGATCGCAGGCGGCGTGTCGGGCGGGTGCGTTGAGGGCGCCGTCGTCGAGATCGCCGACCAGGTGATGCGCGGCGCCGACCCGAGGCTGCTGCATTTCGGGATCGCAGACTCCGAAGCGTGGGACGTTGGCCTGCCATGCGGTGGGGAGATCGACGTCTGGGTCCAGGAATATGCACCCAGCCGGTTCGACGAGATCGCGGGTTCCGGCGGCCGTGCGGTCGAGGTGACTGCGATCGAGGGGCCGTCGCTCGGCGCCAAGCTGCTCGTCGAAGCAGACGGTGCGCGTTCCGGAACGCTCGGCGCGCCCGAGCTCGACGACGAGGCCGCGCGGATCGCAGCGGACGTGATGTGGGCCGAGATGTCAGAGCGCCACGGCTCGCTGTTCTTCGACGTCGTGTATCCGGCTCCGCGACTGATCCTGTTCGGCGCCGTCGATATCGCGGCCTCGCTGTGCACGCTCGCGCGTGACGCCGGCTGGCGCCCCTATGTGGTCGACCCGCGGGCACGATTCGCGACGCGCGAGCGCTTTCCGGATGCCGTGGAGGTCGTTGCCGCCTGGCCCGAGGAGGCGTTCACGAAGATCGGCGGCATCGATCGTGCCACTTCGATCGCGGTGCTGACGCACGACCCGAAGCTCGACGATGCGGCGCTGCTGATCGCGCTGCGCTCGGAGGCGAGGTTCGTGGGCGCGATGGGTTCGCGGCGCGCGCAGGAGACGCGTCGCGAGCGGCTGATCGCCGCCGGCGTGACCGACGAGGAGCTGGCTCGCCTGGCCGCGCCGCTCGGTCTCGACCTCGGCGCGATGAATCGAGAGGAGACTGCGCTGTCGATCCTGGCGGAGGTCGTCGCGGCCCGTCATGGACGTGACGGCGGCCGGCTGGCGAACGCTCAGGGGCGGATCCACAAGGTGCCTGCGTGATCTGTGGCCTCGTGCTGGCGGCGGGCTCCGGGACCCGGTTCGGCGCGTCGTCCTCGAAGCTGCTCGCGCCACTGGAAGGGCGGCCGCTGCTGGAGCACGCGGTGGCCGCGCAGTGCGCGGTCGAAGAGCTCGAGCGGGTGGTCGTGGTGCTTGGGGCCCGCGCGTCCGAGGTGCTGGCGGCGGTCGACTTCGGGCGCGCCGAACCGGTCGTGTTCGATGACTGGGCGGCGGGTCAGTCGGCGTCGCTGAAGTTCGGCGCCGCCGCGCTGCCGGGTGCGTCGAAGGTGATCGTGACGCTCGGTGACCAGCCGCTGATCACGCCGTCGTTGATCGGCCGCTTCGTCGGCGAGCCGGGCGGGGCGAGAGCCGTGTTCGGTGGCCGGCCCGGGCATCCAGTCGTCCTCGGTCCGCGCGAGTTGGATGCCCTGTCAGAGCTGTCCGGCGACGAGGGCGCGCGGTCGCTGCTGGAAGGACCCCTGATCGAGTGCGGAAGCACGGGCGACCTCGATCGCGATGTCGACACCCCTGAAGACCTGGAGGCGATTCGCCATGAAGCTAGAGCAGTCATTTGAGGTCGCCGCGCCTCTGGAGACCGTCTGGAAGGCGTTGGTGGACGTCGAGCACGTCGCGCCTTGCCTGCCAGGGGCCGCGGTGACCGGCCGCAACGACGACGGGTCCTACAACGGCTCGTTCACGATCAAGATCGGGCCGACGACCGCCTCGTACACGGGCCGGCTCGAGATGACCGAGATCGACGAGGGCGCGCACAGGGCAACGATGCACGCCCAGGGCTCCGATAAGCGCGGCCAGGGTGGCGCCAAGGCCACGATCTTCTCGACGCTGGCGCCGGCCGGCGACGGGACCCGGGTCGAAGTCGTCACCGACTACCACATCACCGGGAGGCTGGCGCGGTTCGGCAGGGGCGGGATGATCGAGGACATCTCCGAGCGGCTGCTGCGGGAATTCGCGCAGCGGTTGCAGGCGTCGCTCGTGCATCCGGGCGGCCCTGAGGCTGTCGTGGGTGGGAACGGCGCCCCACCCGCCCCGGCTGCCGGGGCCGCGGGCGAGCCGGCAGCGCCCGCGCCCACCGACGGGCCCGCGGCCACCGAGGCGCCCGCGCCCACCGAGGCTGCGGCGCACTCCGGGGACGCCGAGACGGCGGCGCTCTCAGAGGACGCCGAGCGGCCGACCGTCGGCGAGGGCCCGCCGCCGATGGAGACGCCGTCGCTCACCGAGGCTCCGTTCCCCGGCGCTACTCCGCCTTCGACTGAGCCGGCAGACCACCACCATCATCACCACCCGCACATGCCCAGCGAGCCGATCCAGGGCCTGGAACTGGTCGGTGGTGTGCTGTTGCAGCGCCTCCGGCGCAACCCGGTCCCTTTCGCGTTCCTCGGCGGCCTGTTGATGGCCGTGCTGCTGCTGCGGCGGCGCCGCCGCAAGACGTGAGGCTGGCGACAGATCAGGCGGGGGCCGGTGAGCCGCTCGTTCTGATCCACGGACTCGCCACCTCCCGGCAGATCTGGAACGGCGTCGTCCCGGCGCTCGCACGGACGCGCCTGGTCATCACGCTCGATGTCCCCGGCTTTGGCGAGTCCGAGCCGGTCGGCGCCGGATTCGAGCTCGAAGCGGTGGCGGCGCGGATCGTGGAGGGCCTGGAGGCGGCGGGGGTCGAGCAGCCGTTCGATCTCGTCGGCCACTCGCTCGGCGCCGGGATCGCGCTCACGCTGGCATCGGTCAGGGCCGAGGCGGTCCAAAGGCTGGTGCTCGTGGCGCCGGCGGGCCTTGCGGCGGTGCCGCGGCCGGCGTCTGTGCTGCTTTCCGGCAGCGCGGACCTACTGCTCGCGACCCGCCGGAGACTTGCGCCGCTCACCGATCTGGGCTGGGGGAGGCGGCTGCTGCTCGGATTCAGTGCCGCGGACGCCGCGGGCCTCTCGCCAACGCAGGCACGGATGCTGGTCGAGGCCTCAGCGAGCGCGCAACGAACCGCAGGTGCGCTGGCGACGATCACGCGGAGCGATCTGCGGCCGATCGTGGCTCGCTGCCCGGCACCGCTGGCGGCGATCTGGGGGGCGCGCGACCGGACCGTGCCGCTGCGGGTCGCTGAGGTGATCCGCGTCGCCCGGCCCGAGGCGGAGATCGTGACGATCGAAGATGCGGGTCACGTGGTGATGGTGGAACGGCCGGGCGAGTTCGCGGCCGCCCTCGGCGGTCTTCTTTCCCGGCTTCCCAAACACGCAACAACTTCGCCCGCCCTGCGCTCTACCTTGCGATGAGCAGGGATTATGCGCGACCGCCGAGAACCGCTGCGGCTGGCCGATGGGCGCCGCCTGAGCTACTCCGTCACCGGACCCGAGGACGGCACGCCAGTCGTCTACTGCCACGGCGCGATCGGCACTCCGCTCAGCAGCTCGCTCGACCTCGAGGCGATGACCTCGGAGCTGGGGATCCGGCACATCGCGATCAGCCGGCCGGGGATCGGCGGGTCCGATCCCGCTCCGGGCCGCACGCTGCTGCAGTTCGCCGACGACGTCCGGGAGCTGATCGATGCGCTCGGGATCGAGCGCTTCGCGGCGGCCGGCGTGTCAGCCGGCGGCCCCTACGCGCTGGCGGTTGCCCGGCGGCTGCCCGAGCATGTCTTCCGTGTTGCCGTGTGCAGCTCCCTCTCCCCGCTGTGCGTGCCACACCGTGCGCCTGGGATGCCGCGGCGGATCCGGATCGCGCTCGCGATCCTCGGGCGCGCGCCCGGTCTGTGCGCCGCGGTCGGCGACTCGGCGGTTCCAATGATTCGCCGCCATCCCGAACTGCTCTCACGCGTGATCGAAGCGCACGCCGCCGCCGGCGAGCGTACGCGTCTCCGTGAGCCCGACGAACGCGCCGCGGCGGCCACGAGCTTCCTCGACGCGTCCGCAACGGGAGTTCGCGGGATGGTCGAGGACTACCTCGTGTATTCGCGCCCATGGGGCTTCTCGCCAAGCGAAGTCGCCACCGAGGTGCAGCTGTGGCACGGCATCGATGATCCGCTGGTCCCGATCGAGCATGCGCTCCAGCTGGCGATCGCGATTCCGCAGTGCCGGGTGTTCTTCGACCCCGACGAAGGACACCACTTCTTCAGGCGCCGGCTGCGGACGATTCTGGCGCTGCTTGTCGGCCGCGAACAGGACGCGGGGCAGCGGGTGGCGACGACGATCGAGCGCGCGCGTGCGCTCGTTCGGGGGAACCCGGAAGAGGGTCTGTAGGCTGCACACGACATGACCGGCCAGGCAGAGAAGGCTGCTCGCTTCCTCGAGCTGCATCGTCCCGGCGAGCCGCTGCTGATGCCGAACGCGTGGGACGCGGGATCGGCGAAGGTGCTCGCATCGCTCGATTTCCAGGCAATCGCCACCACCAGCAGCGGGTTTGCCGCGACGCTCGGCAGGATCGATTACCACGTGACCCGCGAGGAGGCGCTGGAGCATTCCGCGACGCTCGCCGCCGCCGCCGGGGTGCCCGTGTCGGCCGATCTCGAGAACGCCTACGCGGCCGCGCCCGACGGCGTCGCGGAGACGGTCAGACTCGCGATCGAGACGGGACTCGCGGGCTGCTCGGTCGAGGACTTCACGGGACGCAACGACGAGCCCATCTACGACCTGGCGCTCGCCACCGAACGCGTCAAGGCGGCGGCGCAGGCGGCCCACTCGGGCCCCGTTCATTTTGTGCTCACGGCGCGCGCAGAGAACTACCTGCACGGCCGCCGCGATCTGGGCGACACGGTCACGCGGCTGCAGGCCTACGCGGAGGCGGGTGCGGATGTGCTGTTCGCGCCCGGGCTGCGCAGCGTCGACGACATCCGGGAGCTGATCAGCTCGGTCGAGCGTCCCGTCAGTGTGCTCATGTCCCCCGGAGGACCCACGGTCGGCGAGCTTGGGCAGCTCGGCGCGGCGCGGATCTCGGTCGGCGGCGCGCTTGCGTTCAACGCGCTCGGTGCACTGGTCGAGGCTGCGAGCGAGTTACGCGACCAGGGGACATACGGGTTCGCGGAGCGTGTGAAGCTCGGCGCCGGAACCGCCCGCGAGGCGTTTTCCTAGCCCGCGCCGTAGATCCGCCGCAGCAGCCCGAGCATCGCCGGCGACGTCTGGAGGTTGCCGGGACAGCAGGTCGGGCCGTTGACCGGGCTGATCCCGATCTCGAGGTGAGGGCCGGTCGAGATGCCGACGATCCCGCACCCGACCTCCGCGATCGGCTGCCCGGCGCGCACCACGGCTCCGACTGGGACCAGGTCCGGCGCGGCGTGGCCGTAGTAGATGAAGCGCCCGTTCAGCGGTCCCCCGATCACGCGCATGACGGGCGCGTACGGGCCGAAGCCGCCGATTCCCTCTTGGACGATCACGCCGTCGGTGACGGCCACCTCGACGGCGCGGTTCCCGCAGGCGCCGCCGACGGTCGAGATGTCGACCCCCATGTCGGGCGACCATGTGCTCGGCGGCGCGGCGGCCGACTGCGGCTGGATCGGGAACACGAAGCCCTGGCCGGCGCCGAGCGTGTTCAGCTCCTGGACGATCTTCTTCTCGATCGCGAGCTCGCGCTTGACCTCGGCGAGCGAAGGTGCGCGAGCGTTGGGGTCACCGACGGGCGTATCCGGCACCGTCGCCGGCGCAGCATCTCCGGCCGTTGGATTGACCGCCTGGGGATGGGCCTGCAGGCCGAGCGAATTGACGCCCTGCTGGCTGCCGTCACCACCGCCGCCGCCACCTGAATTTGTCGCGACGTGCGCGCTCGACCCACAACCAGTTAGTACGGCCACCACCCCGAGCAGCGCAGCGAATCCCGACAGGCGCATCCGTGAAGTTCAGCAGGTTTTACGCCGCTGCACGCAGGTCCGCGTGCGGCGGACGCTCCACGGGATCGTTTTCGAGCGCCTCCAAGCCGGATTCGCCCGACGCGAGGAACGTGGTCGGCAGAGGACCGCGCAGACGGCCCTCGCGCTGCAGCCGCGTGGCGACCGCCTGCAGGACCGCGAAGGCCATCGGGCCGAGATCGCGCAGCGGCTGGTGCGCGTTCTGGCGAAGCCGCAGGTTCACCTGCGCAAGTCCGTCGAGCCCGACCGCGCGGTACGCGTCGATCAACAGCGCGATGTCGACGCCGTAGCCCGTCGCGAATGGCAGCTGCTCGAACAGCGAGCGCTTGCCGGCCATCTCTCCCGCCAGCGGCTGCACGAACGACGCGAGCTCCGGATAGAAGAGGTTCAGCAGCGGGCGTGCGGTCAGCTCCGTCACGCGCCCGCCGCCCTCCGGCAGTGTCACCTCGCCGACCCGGAAGGGCCGGCGGTAGAACCCCTTGACGAGCGAGATGGGTGGGTGGGAGGCCGGGTGGGAGGGTGGGTGGGATCGCGTTCCCACCAGCAGCGGTCCGAGCAGCCCACACGCGAAGTGGGCACCGAAATGCTCGGAATCCGCATCGAGGAAGCACACCACGTCGCCCTTCAGAACGCGCAACGAGCGCCACAACGCGTCGCCCTTGCCGAGCACAGGGCCCAGCTCCGGCATCAGTGTCTCTCCGTCGTAGACCTCGACGCCGCGGCCGGAGGCGATCTCGGCGGTTCCGTCGGTGGAGGAATCGACGACCACGATCTGGTCAACCGCGCCGGCCGCCTGCAGCGGCACCAGGTGCTCGAGGATCGGGCCAATCGTGCGCGCCTCATTGCGGGCCGGCAGGCAGATCGAAACGCTCTGCTCGCGCTCCGCGGCGAGTCGCCGCACCGGGAACGCCGCATGGTCGAAAGTGTTGGTGCGCTGCCAGGAGCGGGCGCGAGTGGACATCACCAAAAGGATGTCAGGCTCGCGGCAGCTTGTCTGTGAACGCCTTGAGCTTGCGCGGGTTGCGCAGCGGCGTTCCGTGGCCGAAGCAGATCAGCGCCGGCTCGAGTTCCGCAAGCCGTCGCATCGATTCCCGGTTACGTACGGGGTCGGGCGTGAAGAACGCCTTGGGCTCGTGCAGGCCCGGGCGCCCGGTCACCGTATCGATATTCGTGAATACGTCACCGCAGATCAGTGCCCGGTCCGACTCGCGCCAGTACGAGACGTGGCCGGCGGAGTGGCCCGGTGTGTCCAGCACCTTGAACCCGGCCAGTTCCTCGCCCTCGTGCAGCCGCCTTGCCACCGGATGGGCGGGCCCGGCGAGCAGCCGGAACATCACCGAGTTGATCGGGTGGGCAGGCATCCGGTCGCGGATCCGGCCGTCCTCGACCGCCGCCGCGTCGAGCTCACCGCACCACAACGGGATCCCGAGACGCTCGCAGACCTCGTGCGAGGATCCCTGGTGGTCGGCGTGCGCGTGGGTCAGCGCGTGCGCGGTCACGGTTCGGCCGGTGAGCTGCTTGAGGATCCGCTTGGCCGCGTGCCGTGAGCCCGCGTCGACCAGCACATCGCCCATCAGGTACACGTTGATTGCATACGGCGGAAAGCCATCCAGCACGTAAAGGTCGTCGGCGAGCTGCTTCAAGGGCGCGCGTTCCGCAGTCGGGCGATACTGCGCTGCGCCCATGGCGCATCGCCGAACCGGTCGCGCAAACCCTCGATGCTCGCCTCGAGGTCATATCCGACGCGGCGAAGCTCGACCGAGCCGTCCTCGTTCACGAATGCGTAAGCGGCGCGCGTGTCTCCGTCCATCGGCATGCCGACGCTGCCCGGATTGAGCAGCTCGATCCCATCCGGACGCGTTCGCCGGAACTGGATGTGCGTATGGCCGAACACAACCCGCCGCTCAGTCGCGGCCGCCAGGATCTCCTCATCCTGGTCGCTCGCCTCCGGCAGAAACGAGCGCAGGTCGGAAAGCGGCGATGCGTGGCAGTAGCGCGTCGCGGCGATCACTGCCTGCTCTGGCAGCGCGCCCAGCTGATCGACGACCGCCTGACCGAGCGCTCCCTGGCAGTCGGCGATCGCGCCGCGCAGCAGCTCGTCCTCGGGAGCGCTGTCCGGGTCAGCGCACCACCGGTCGACGTTGCCGCGGATCCAGATCGCGTTCGGCAGCGCGCGCAGCGCATCGACGGTCTCGGCGGCGAACGGCCCGAACAGCGCATAGTCGCCGCCGAGCAGGAACACATCCGTGTCCCTGCGCGCGTCTTCGACGACGGCCTGCAGCGCCGGGAGGTTTCCGTGGACGTCGTAGAGAAGGGCGAGCTCCACGGCCGTAGCCTAAAGCCCTATGAAATTGGTTGGGCCGACACTGGCGCTTCGCTACCCCAACGCCGAGGATGCCCCGGCGCTGTTCGAGCTCGGATCGGACGCGGAGGTCACGCGGTTCTTCTCGTGGGGGCCGTACACGGAGATCGGGCAGCCACTGGCATACATCTCGGGGCTGGCCGCCGAGCGCGAGCGGGGAGACAAGCTCGACCTGCTGATCGTCGATCGTCACAGCGCCCCGATCGGGATCATCGGCCTTTCGGAGTGCAGCCGGCGGGACCGGCGGGCCGTCGTCGGCACGTGGCTTGGACGCGCCCACTGGGGCACCGGCGCCAACCGCGAGGCGAAGGCGCTGATCGCTGCGCTGGCTTTCAAGACGCTTGGCCTCGAGCGGCTGGGGGCGTACGCGGATCTCGACAACCCGCGCTCGAACGTCGCGCTGGAGCGAATCGGCTTCAGCCGCGAAGGCGTGCTGCGGCGCTGGCACCGCCACGGCGACCGCGTCCACGACGTGATCATCTACTCGTGGCTGAAGGAGGAATGGGAGCGCTCGCCGCTGGCGACGGTCCCGGTGCGGATCTCCGGGGATCCCCCGGCGCCGTTCACTGCCCTCAGGACCGCCGCTGCTCCCAGCTGAAGCCGCGGACCGCGAGCGCGACGCCGAGCACCGACCAGGCGGCGATCACGCCGAGCTCGGTGATGTTCGTCGCCAGCGAGGTGCCCTTGACCATCGCCCCGGAGAGGCCGTTGATCAGCGGCGTCAGCGGCAGCGCCTCGGCGACCCCCTTGATGAACCCGGGTGCGTTGGCCGAGTCGTAGAAGACCCCCGATATCAGGATCACGGGGATGAACACCGCGTTGACGTAGGCGGCCGTCGACTCGAAGTTCGGAATCGCATGCGAGAAGGCGACGCCGAGCGACGCGAAGCACAGCACTCCGGCGCACACGAACACGACCAACTCGAACCAATCCTTCGGCCAGCCGATGCCGAAGAACAGGCGGCCCGCGACCGTGATGATCGAGATCTGCAGCGCGGTGTTGGTGACCGCGTTGCCGGCGATCCCGAGCAGGTAGGAGGAGCCGGGCATCGGCGTTCCGTGGATTCGCTTGAGCACACCCTGCTCGCGCAGAAACGTCATGTTGTAGGACAGCGCGACGAACGTCGTCGACATCACCGCCATCCCGGCGATCCCGGGCACGATCACATTGAGGTCGTGCTGGTTGCCCCGGAAGATGATTCCGAACAGCGCCAGCAGCATCAGCGGCAGCATGAAGTTGAAGAACGCCGCGCTGGGGTTGCGCCAGAAGAGTCTTCGCTCCAGGCGGTACTGGCGCCACGCCAGGGCTACGAGCTCACCCATCGCCACCGGCCTCCCCGGCTGTCAGCTCCAGGTAGACGTCCTCGAGCGTCGGCCGCGTGACCGTCAATCCTTCCAGCCGCTCTCCTCGCGCCAGCGCCGCGGCGGTCAGCTCGTGCAGCAACGTCGTCGGATCGTCGGTCTCGCGCTCTACGAAACCGCCGTCGCCGTTGCGGTACGCGATCCGGTAGGGAGGCTTTGTCCCCGGGCTCGATCCGAGCTCGCGCGGGGCCCCCTGCACGAGGATCCGGCCGTCCTTGATGATCGCGACCCGATCGGCGAGCGCCTGCGCCTCGTCGAGGTAGTGCGTGGTCAGCAGCACGGTCTTGCCGAGCTGCTTGAGCGACTCGATCGTGTCCCAGGCGTTGCGCCTGGCCGCCGGATCGAATCCGGTGGTCGGCTCGTCGAGGAAGATCAGCTCGGGGTCGCCGATCAATGCCAGCGCCAGGTCAAGTCTCCTCAGCTGCCCGCCGGAGAGCGTGCGCGCCATCGCATCCTCCTTGCCTTCGAGCCCCGAAAGCGCGATCACCTCGTCTACGTGGCGGGGATGCGGGTACATGCCGGCGAAGTGGGCGATCGCCTCCCGCACCCGGATGTGGCGATAGATCCCGGTGCTCTGGAGCACGATTCCGACCCGTGCCCGGAGGCTCCGGGAGCGCGTCCCCGGATCGAACCCGAGCACGCTGACC
This sequence comes from uncultured Solirubrobacterales bacterium, assembly GCA_963796525.1. Taxonomy (GTDB): domain Bacteria; phylum Actinomycetota; class Thermoleophilia; order Solirubrobacterales; family Solirubrobacteraceae; genus Palsa-465. Next base: position 449,656 of record CAWCMD010000015.1, on the reverse strand, counting down.
TCGCCGTCGCTGCGCGCCCGGTAGCCCTCGAGGATCTCCACCGTGGTCGTCTTGCCTGCTCCGTTGGGTCCGAGCAGCCCGAACACCTCGCCGCGCTGAACGCGAAAGTCGATTCCCCGGACGGCCTCGAAGTCGCCGTAGACCTTGCGGAGGCCTTTCACCTCGATCGCGGCATCAGACACGCGAAGGATGATGCCAGTGCCGGCTCGACCGTCGATACTTGAGCTTGTGAAGGAGGTCCTGAGGCTCCCTACTTACCGGCGCCTTCTTGCGGCCTACACGCTCAACCAGCTGGCGTGGGCGATCGCGAGCGTCTCGCTCTCATACGTGATCTACCGCCGCACCGGAAGCGCGGTCGGCGCGGCCGCGTTCTTCCTGTGCGCGATGTTCATCCCCGCGCTGCTGTCGCCCGTTGCCGTGGCGAGGCTCGATCAGCGCGCCTCGAGGCCGGTGCTGTCATTGCTCTACGCGATCGAGGGCCTTCTGTACCTCGCGCTCGCGGCCGTCACCTCGAGCTTCTCGCTTGCCGCCGTGCTCATCCTGGTGCTCGTCGATGGGACGCTCGCGCTCAGCGCGCGAGCGCTCTCACGGGCTGCGACCGTGGCCGTCAGCTCGCCCGCCGGGCTGCTGCGCGAGGGCAACGCGCTCATGAACACCGCCTTCTCGATCACGTTCATGGCGGGGCCCGCGCTCGGCGGCCTCGTGGTCGCGGTCAGCAGCGCATCGGTGGCGCTGCTGATCAACGCCGGCCTGTTCGCGGTGGTCGTGCTGACGCTCGCGACTGCCTCGGGTCTGCCGGGGGCGGTGCTCGATCGGGTGCCGAGCGTCGGGCGGCTTCGCGGCGCGCTCACCCACGCCCGCCGACAGCCGGCGATTCGCAGGTTGCTCGGTATGCAGGCGGCGGGTCTGGTGTTCTTCTCGATCTCGATCCCGGTCGAGGTCGTGCTCGTCCAGCGCTCGCTGCACGACCACAATGCCGGCGATTACGGGGCGCTGCTGTCGTTGTGGGGCGCGGGCGCGGTGGCCGGGAGCCTCGTGTTCGCCCGATGGCGTCGGCTGCCCACGCGCGTGCTGATCTCCGCCAGCGCGGTGGTGCTGGCGGTCGGCTTTGCGGTGATGGCGATCGCGCCGACGCTCGCGGTGGCGCTGATCGGCGCGGCGCTCGGAGGCCTCGGCAACGGGGTGGAGGCGGTGGCCGCACGCACCGCGCTGCAGGAGCACGTGGAGGCGGATTGGATGGCGATGATCATGAGCCTGAACGAATCGATGTTTCAGGCAATGCCGGGCGCAGGCATCGTGATCGGCGGTGCGGTCACGGCGCTGACGAGCCCCCGCGTGGCGCTGGCCGTGGCCGCAGGCGGCGCACTGACCGTCGGCGCGGCGGCATGGGCGCTCCTGCGCCCGCCGGCGTTCAACGATCCCGCGCTCGGCGCCGGCGCGCTCGAGCAGCGCCCCCCGGCGGCGGCGACAAGCCATCAGTAGAGTCCCGGACCGGGGACGACCATCGTGCGCCGCGCCTGCATCGACATCGGCTCGAATACGACGCGGCTGCTCGTCGCGGACTGCGACGGCAAGCGGCTGGTTGAACTGCATCACGAGCGGGCGTTCACGCGCATCGGCCGCGGTCTGCGTGGCGGCATGATCGATCCCAAGAAGATCGGCGAGGTTGCCGGTGTCGTGGCCGACCAGGTCCAGGCCGCGACCGAGCTCGGCGCGGTCGAAGTCCGCGGCGTGGCGACGGCGGCGATCCGCCGCGCGCGCAACGGCGCCGCCCTGATCTCGGCGATCAACGACGCGTGCGGGCTCGAGGTGAAGGTCCTCTCCGGCGATGAGGAGGCACGCCTCGCGTTCGTCGGCGCCGCGCGCACGCTCGACCATCTCCCCGCCGGAGATCTCGGTGTCGTCGACGTCGGCGGCGGGTCCTCGGAGCTGGTGGTGGGTACCGCTCCAGACAAGGTCACCTGGTCGACCTCCTTCGCGATCGGCTCTGCCGACCTCGCCGACGATTGCCTGCACTCGGATCCGCCCGCGGCCGGCGAGCTGCAGGCGGCGCGCAGCCGGGTGCAGCGGCTGCTCGAAGGGCTTGAGATCCCCGCTGCCGCCGAGGCGGTCGCCGTCGGCGGCAGCGCGGCTTCACTGCGCCGCTTCGCCGGCCCGAAGCTCGACGCGGAGAGCATCAACCGGTCGCTGGCGGTGCTTGCCGGCCAGGGGGCGGCGGCCCTCGCCGGCAAGTTCGCGCTCGATGTTGAGCGCGTGCGTCTGCTTCCAGCTGCGCTGCTGATCCTCCAGGCGGCATCGGAGCGCTTTGGTCTGCCGTTGCAGATCGCGTGCGGCGGGCTGCGCGAAGGGGTATTGCTTGAGGCGGGTGCCGGAGATGGCTGACGAGTCGCTGCCGCTCGACCCGGCGGCGCTGCCGGAGGCGCTCCCGCCTCGCGAGGCGCTCGCCGATGTGCGAGTTCGCGCCCCGACCCGCGGCAATCGTCGCCTGGAGCGGCTGCTCGAGGCGGTCAACGCCGACGAGCAGGTCAAGGCTTGGTGGCATGTGTCCGCGGTCAATGCCACGCGGCGACTTGGGATGAGCGACCACAGCTGGGTCCACATCCAGATCGTGCTGAACATCGGGCTGCGGCTCGCCCGCCTGCTGTTCCGCCGCGGGGTGACGCCAAGCGTGACTGCCGACTACGCGATGAGCGAGCGCGACGCCGAGGTGGTGATCGCCGCGGGATGCCTGTTCCACTGCGTCGGCATGTCGATTCACCGCGATGACCACGAGCGCTACAGCCTGTTCCTGACAGCCGACAAGCTCGGATCACTGCTGAGGAGCGCCTACGACGAGCCGGAACGTTCGATCATCGTGGCCGAGGCGATGCACGCGATCATCGGCCATCGTCGGCAGGGAGCGCCGTTCACGATCGAGGCCGGCATCGTCCGCGTAGCCGACGCGCTCGACATGGCGCGCGGCCGCTCGCGCGTCCCCTTCGAATCGGGCCACCAGAACATTCACTCGCTGTCGGCGTACGCGATCGAGGAGGTCAAGATCGTGCCCGGCCGCGATCACGCGGTGCGCGTCGAGATCGCAATGTCGAACTCGGCCGGGATCTTCCAGGTCGACGAATTGCTTGCGACCAAGCTGCGCGGGTCGGGGCTCGAGGAGCACATCGAGGTGATCGCGCGGATCGACGCGGAGCACGAGCAGCGCTTGATCCCGGTGTTCAGGATCTGACCGGAGCACGCTCGAGGATCGGCGCCAACGCGTCCTCGATCGTCGGGCGGCCGATCTCCTGCAGCTCGTAGCTCACCTGGCGGATCGGGTGGCGGCAGTCGATCAGCCTCGCGAGGTCGACCGGCGTGCCGGCGACCACCACGTCGCACTCGACAGCGTTGATCGTGGCCTGAAGTTCGCCCAGCTGCCGCTCGGAATAGCCCATCGCCGGAAGCACCGCTCCGATGTGCGGGAACCGGCGCAGCGTGTCCGCGATCGACCCGACGGCCCACGGCCGGGGGTCGACGAGCGCGCCGGCGCCGCCCTGTCTCGCCGCGACCGTGCCGGCGCCGAACGCCATCCCGCCGTGCGTGATCGTCGGCCCGTCATCGACCACGAGGACCGTCTTGCCGGCCAGCGAAGGACCGTCGCCGAGGGTGACCGGCGAGTTTGCTCGGACCACTGCGGCTTGCGGGTTGAGCGCGTCGATCACATCCATCAGCTCGTCGATCTGGCTCGGCGCGGCCGAGTCGAGCTTGTTGACGACGAGCACGTCGGCCATCCGGATATTGGTCTCGCCCGGGTGATACGCGAGACCGTGACTTGCTCGCAGCGGATCGACGACGACGATCGAGAGATCCGGCGCGACGAACGAGAAATCGTTGTTGCCGCCGTCCCACACGATCACGTCGCCCTCGGCCTGGGCCTGCTCGAGGATCGCCGCGTAGTCGACGCCGGCGTACATCACGAGCCCCGCCTCGACGGCACGCTCGTACTCCTCGCGCTCCTCAATCGTGGGGTTGGACTCGTCGATGTCGGCGATCGTCGCGAACCGCTGCACGCGGATCGCCTCGAGGTCGTGATAGGGCATTGGATGGCGGATCAGAGCGACTTTCAGCCCCGCGTCCAGCAGCACGCGCCCGACCCTGCGCGAGGTCTGGCTCTTCCCGCTACCGGTGCGAACCGCGCACACGGCGACGACGGGCTTGGTGCTGGCGAGCATCGTCGAGCGTGGACCCAGCATCGTGAAGTCGGCACCCGCGGCAAGTGCGCGCGAGGCGAGGTGCATCACGTGTAGGTGCGATACGTCCGAGTATGCGAACACCACCTCGTCGACCTGGTGCTCGTGGATCAGCTCCTCGAGGTCCTCCTCGGGGTGGACGGGGATGCCGTCGGGATACAGCGGCCCGGCGAGCGCCGGGGGATAGACGCGGTCGGCGATGTCGGGTATCTGCGCAGCGGTGAAGGCCACCACGCGGACGGCTTCGTCAGCCCTGTAGCGCACATTGAAGTCGTGAAAGTCACGACCTCCTGCGCCGACGATGATCAGTTTCCGCACGTCTAGTGCGCAGCGGCGGTCCGGACGGCGGCGAAGTCCTTGAGCTGCTCGAACTCCTCGCGCAAGGCGGCTTCGAAGAACTCGAGATCCGGGGTCGTCGCGTGGTCTGCGTTGATCCCGAACACCAGCTCGCCGTCGTAGGAGACGATCGCGAGCCCGATCGCGTGATCGGCGAAGAGCGGGACGAGCGGCAGGATCCTCCGCATCCTGGAGCCCATCGCGTAGAGCGTGAGCTGCGGCCCGGGGACGTTGGTGATCGTCAGGTTGAACAGGCGCGGCGCGAACAGCGTCCGCGCGATCGACTCGTGCAGCACCGGGGGTATGTATCCGATGACTTGAACGAGCGTCGTTCCGCCGAGCGCCGCTGTCCCGGACTTCAGCTCGTTGGCGGCGGCGCGCGTCTTCTCGTAGCGGCGCCGGCGCTCAGCTTCGTCAACCGGCAGCTCGACGAACAGCGAGGTCACGCGGTTCCCGAGGCTGCCGTGCCCCTCGTCTCGCAGGTTGACCGGAACCATCGCTCGCAGCGGGCGGTCGAGCGCGTCGCCGCGGCTCTCGAGCAGCCGCCGGAGAGCCCCGGTGGTGACCGCGAGCACGACGTCGTTGACGGTGCCGCCGAGCGACCGCTTGATCGCCTTGACCTCGTCGAGGTCGAACGGAACCGACACGAACCGGCGCGTCGATCCGATTGGCACGTTCAGCGAGGAGCCGCGGGCGGCGAGGACCTCGTCCTGCCAGACCATCTCGCCCATCGCGACTGCGGCCTCGCCCGCGTGGACGATTCGCCGTGGATGCACGGCGGCGCCGACGGCGGTCCGGGCTGCGGTCACGGCGGGGGCGAGCCAGCCCGGGATGTGCCTGCCGTTATCGCTCACGTACCCATTGCCGTTGACATGCGGGGCCGGTCGCGGCTGGGGGTTGGGTTCGGTGTCGAGCAGGACATGGCCGATATCCATCGAGCCGACCCCGTCGACCATCGCGTGATGGGTCTTGGTGGCAAGCATCCAGCCGCCGTCCTGCAGTCCATCGACCAACGTCATCTCCCACAGGGGACGGGAGCGGTCGAGCTTGTGCGACCAGAAGTCGGCCAGCCACTCGTGCAGTTCCGCCTCGCCGCCGGGGCTTGGCAGCGTGGCGTGCCGGACGTGCGCGCTCAGATCGAAGCTCGCGTCCTCGACCCAGGCCGGCCATCGGAGGCCGTGGACGCGCGGATCGGACAGCCGGCAGCGGAACCGCGGCAGCATGTCGAACCGCGTCTCCAGCAGTTCGTGGAGCTGCTCCAGCGTCGGTAGACGCTCGCCATCGCCCGGCGGGTCGAAGATCAGCGCGCCGCCAATGTGCATCAGCGAGCACTCGTCGGATTGCTCGAGCTCGAGAAAGGTTGCGTCGAGGGGAGTTAGGCGCTCTTCGGTGACGGTCATGACGTAACGGTATGTGGCGGCAGTCACTAGCGCGAGCGTGCAACTCCACGGACCCTGTTCACGCAAATACCGATTCGGATCAGGGGTTCGTACGGGCGCGCCGGGACAGCTCGCGCCCTACGGTAGGGACGTGGAGGATTTGCGTGGCAGACGCGCACTTGTGACCGGCGCGGCCGGCGGCCTGGGGCGCTACATTGCGCGCGCGCTCGCTGCCGAGGGCGTGACGATGGTCGTCTCCGGTCGGCATCCCGAGCCGCTCGAGGAGCTGCGCGGAGAGTTGGGCAGCTGGGGAGTGGGTGTGGAGCCGCTGCTCGCCGACCTCTCCGATCAGGATCAGGCCGCCGGCCTGGTAGCAAGGGCGCAGGACGCGATCGGGCCGCTTGACCTGCTGATCAACAACGCGGGCATCGAGCTTGCCGCTGCCTACCCGTCGTTCAGCGACGACCAGCTCGCGGAGATCACGCGGGTCAACCTGCTGGCGCCGATGGTTCTCACGCGCCACGTGCTGCCGGGGATGCTCGAGCGGCGGTTCGGCCACATCGTCAACGTCTCGTCGCTCGCCGGGAGGGGCGGCAACGCCTACAACGCGTTGTACGCAACGACCAAGGCCGGGCTCGTCGGCTTCACGCGCTCGTTGCGCGCGGAGCTCGAAGGAACGCCGGTCGGCGCGAGCACCGTGTGCCCGGGGTTCATCGCCCGCGACGGCATGTACGCCCGGATGCAGAAGCTCGGTGTCGATGCGCCGCTGCTGCTCGGCGCGGTGCAACCGGAGCGAGTCTCGAAGGCTGTGATCCGCGCGATCGCCGAAGATCGCCCAGAGATTCTGGTCACCTACGTGCCGATGCGCCCGCTGCTCGCGGTCCAGGAGGTGGCGCCACGGGTGGCGGAGCGAATCGTCGCGCTGACCGGCGCGAAACAGTTCTTCGCGAGGCTCTCGGAGCTCACGGGTCACGACTCCGGGCAAGCGCCGGTTTAGGCAAGTTTCGAAAGGTTTGCCGGCAGCGGCCGATAACCGGGACGTGTCGACAACTTCCGACGCATGGGTGTCCGTGCCGACGGTGGGTGCCATAGAGCAAGCAGCCACCCGAAAACCCATGGTCGTGCGCGGTCGCACGCTTCGCCGGGTCGCCGCCGTCGTCGGCCTGGCGGCGGTCGCACTCCACTTCGCGCACGGTGAATTGGGGCTGGGAGGTCACGCGCTCAACTCGTTCTTCGGTAACTGGGTCTACGACGCGGTCGTGCTTGGGGCCGCGGTCTCGTGCCTAAGCCGCGCGTGGCTCGTGCGCAGGGAGCGGATCGCGTGGCTCGTGCTCGGAATCGGGCTGGCGCTAGATGCGACCGGCGAGATCTACTACTCGCTCGCGTTCGGTGAGTCCGGCACGCCGCCGATACCGTCGCTCGCTGACCTTTTCTACCTGCTCTATTACCCGGCGGCGTATGTGGGGCTAGGGTTGCTCGTGCGCGGCCGGTGGCGCCACTTCAGCGCGAGCACATGGCTCGACGGAGGGATCGCGGCCACGACCGCCGCGGCGTTGATCGCCGCGCTCGCGTTCGCGCCGATCGTCGCGGCGGCGACCGACGGAGGTCCCGCCGCGGTACTGACGAACCTGGCCTACCCGGTGGGCGACCTGATCCTGCTCGGCATCGTGATCGTGGTATTCGCGCTCGAGGGCTGGCGCCCGGGACGGGCCTGGTTGCTGCTGGGCATCGGGCTCGGTCTGGGCGCGATCGCCGATACGGCATACCTGTGGGCCAGCGCCAAGGGCACCTATGTCGTCGGCGGGGCGCTCGACTCGCTGTGGCTTGCCTTAGCGCTCGCGACCGCGTGTGCCGCGTGGCAGCCGCCGCCGCGAGCCAGCGTTCCGCGCGGCGACTCGACCAGGCTGCTGCTGATCCCGGGGACGTTCGCGGTGCTCGCGCTGGGCGTGCTGATGTACGGCGGCTTCCATCGCCTCAGCCCGGTTGCGCTGATCCTCGCCGGCGTGGCACTGCTGCTGGTGATCGCCCGCGCCGCGTGGACCCTGCGCGACAACCTCAGGCTGCTGGAGACGTCCAGAAGGGACGCGGTCACGGACTCGCTGACGGGCCTCGGCAATCGCAGGCGGATGATCGACGCGCTCAGGCATCTGCTGGCGGAGGGCGACCGTTCGCCGCCGGCCGTTCTCGTGATGCTCGATCTCGACGGGTTCAAGCTCTATAACGACGGTTTTGGTCATCTCGCCGGGGACACGCTGCTCGCCTACCTCGGTGCTCGGCTGGAGGCGGCGGTCGCCGGCGCGGGCCGCGCGTTCCGTCCGGGCGGGGACGAGTTCTGCGTGGTGCTCGAGGCTGACCTGGACCATGCCGACCACTACATCACCCTTGCCACGCAGGCGCTCGCGGCCGAGGGCGGCGGTTTCTCGGTACGCGCCTCCAGCGGAAAGGTCGCCGTGCCCGACGAGGCGTCGACGGTGACTGCGGCGATGCGGATCGCCGACGATCGCATGTACGAGCAGAAGGGTGCCCGCCGCGGAGTGGGGCGCCGCCAGAGCACGGACATGCTGTTCAAGCTGATGCGCGAGCGAGAGGCGGACGCGAGCGATCGCCTGCGCGAGATGGGCAGGCTGATGGTGCTGGTCGGGGAATCGTTGGGAATGACCAGCGAGCAGCTGGAGGACCTCCGGCAGGCTGCCGAGTTGCACGACATCGGCACGGCCGCGATCCCGGCGGCCGTGCTCAGCAAACCAGGGCCGCTGACCGATTCCGAGTGGGCGTTCATGCGCCGCCACACGCTCGTCGGCGAGCGCATCCTGGCAGCAGCCCCGGCGTTCGAGAGCGTCGCGGCGATCGTCCGCTCGAGCCACGAGCGCTGGGACGGAAGCGGCTATCCCGACCGGCTGCTCGGGACTGCGATCCCGCTCGGCGCGCGGATCGTGGCGGTGTGCGATGCGTTCGACCCGATGACCAGCGATCGCCCGTATGCCCCAGCGGTCAGCCCAGCCGGCGCGCTTGCTGAGCTGCGGCGGTGCGCCGGCACGCAGTTCGATCCCGAGGTCGTCGAGACGTTCGCGGAAGTGTGGGAGACGGAGAGCCACGCAACGACGAAGGCCCCGGATTCGGCAGCAGCTGCGTAGCTACCAGTGCACGCCGCGCATCAGGTGCGCGAGCGCGACCTGCTCGGTCGACGCCTGCTCGGTCGGGTCCTTCTCGCCGCGCGCGGCCGCCGAATCGGGGAACACCTTGTACGCGGTCGACAGGATCTGATCGACCGCCTTTGGCACCAGCGCGTAGGCCACCTCTCCGAACGTACCCAGCCGCGTCCCGATGTGCTTGGGCTTTGCCCGGATCGCCTCGCAGATCAGGTCCGCCGCCTCGTCCGGCGAGATCGTCGGGAAGCTGTCGTAGATCTTCGTCGGCGCGATCATCGGCGTGCGCACCAGCGGCATGTGGATCGTCGTGAAGTGGACGTTGTCGCCGATGCACTCCGATCCGACCACGCGCGTCCACGCGTCGAGCGCCGCCTTGGAGGCGACGTACGCGGAGAACCGCGGCGGATTGGTTTGCACACCGATCGATGAGACGTTCACGATCAGGCCCGACCTTCGCTCGCGCATGTGCGGGAGGAACCCCATGATCAGCTTGATCGTGCCCAGGTAGTTGAGCTGGATCGTGCGCTCGAAGTCGTGGAAGCGGTCGTAGGAGAGGGCGATCGAGCGACGGATCGAGCGACCGGCGTTGTTGACCAGGATGTCGACCGCAGCGTGATCCGCGAGCACGCGGTCGACGAGGTCGTCGACCGAGTCGGGATTGGAGATGTCGGCGCTGTAGCAGTAGGCGCTACCGCCGCCGTCTTCGATTTGCTGCTTGGTTTCCTCGAGCTTGTCGAGGCTGCGCGCCACGAGCAGCGGGATCCCGCCGGCCTGGGCGACCTTGAACGCCGCGGCCTTGCCGATCCCGCTCGAGGCGCCGGTGATCAGGACGGTCTTGCCATTCACCGCGCCCTCAAAGCTGCGGTCCTTGAACAGGTCGGGGTCGAGGTTGCGCTCCCAGTAGTCCCACAGCTTCTCGGCGTAGTCGTCGAGCGGGGGCACCGATATCCCTGTCCCCTCGAGTGCCCGCTCGGTGTCGCGCGTGTCGAACTCGGGCGTCAGCCCGACGTAGCCGAGCACCTCGTCCGGGATCCCGAAGTCGGCGAGGACCGCCTTGCGCACGCCCTTGGCCGCCGGCAGCTGCATCAGCATGCCGATCGTGCCCTTCGGCAGCGCGCTCAACAGCTTCGTGTCGATCCGCATGCTGAGCTGCGGCGCGTGGGCAGCTCTGGCAAAGGAGTTCAACACATCGCCGGAGCGCTGCTTCTTGGGGTTGCAGAGGTGGAAGGCCTGGCCGTCGAGCCCCGGCTCGTGCGCGATGTGGTCCATCGCGGCCGCGACGAAATCGACCGGCACGATGTTCGTGTAACCGAACTCCGGCCCGACCAGCGGGAACCAGCCCGGCAGGTAATGGCGGGCGAGCTTGATCGCCGTGAAGAAGTAGTACGGGCCGTCAACCTTGTCCATCACGCCGGTCTGCGAGTCCCCGACGACGATCGCCGGCCGGTACACCCGCCACGGGACCGCTGTCTGCGTGCGCGCGATCTTCTCGGCGTCGAACTTGCTGCGGAAGTACGGGTGGTCGAGCTTCTGGCCCTCGTCGAACATGTCCTCGCGGAACAGGCCCTTGTAGCGGCCGGCGGCGGCGACCGAGGAGGTGTGGTGGAAGCAGCCGGCCTGCAAAGCGTTCGCGAGCTCGACCGCGTGCCGCGTCCCTTCGACATTCGCGATCCGGTTGCTCTCCTCATCGGCCGTCATGTCGTAGACGGCCGCCAGATGGAAGAAGTGGTCGATCGCCGGCAGCTCGTCGGTGACGCCGAGCCGCGGTTGGGCCAGGTCGCCGACCACCGGCTTGATCCGGGGCTCGTCAGCCCACCGCTCGCGCAACTTGTCCACCGAAGCGGGCCGGACGAGGACGTAGATGTCGCCCTCGCGCTCGAGCAGCCGCTCGATCAGATGCCGCCCGATGAACCCGGTCCCGCCCGTGACGAAGTAGCTCATGGCGCAAGCCTATATCGGGGCGGGTGGGGAGGGGCCGCTACGCGGCGTCCGTGGGGCCGCGAGGGCCCGTCCGGACCGCTTCGATGGGGCCGGCGGCTCTCGTCAGCGGGGTGCTGCTGTCGGCTGGCGCAACGTTGGCCCGGGTGGGCGCGCCGGCTGGCGCCTGCTTGGCCCTCGTGGGCGCGTCGGCTTGCGCCTCAGCTTCCGGCCTTCGGCCGGGGGCTTGTTGTGTGACCTGCCCGGGATTTGGCTTTCGAGGAGGGGGTGGGGTGCCTGGCAGCCCCGATTTCGTTACAGAGCGACCGCTCGCTCGGGCAACGTGTAACGAAATGCGCGCTATCGCCCCGATTTCGTTACACGTTGCCCGCTCGCGGCGGTGAGATGTAACGAAATCGGGGTTCTCACCCGCTGCCAGCGTCCATTTGGGGCGCAATTCGATCGCCGGGGACGGGAACGATGCGCGTTATGGACGCCCCAGCGTCCATTTGGAACATCGTTGCCCTCCGGCGGAGGCGAATTGTTCCCAAATGGACGTTCGACCCTCCCTACTCGTGCTTCAGGGCTGGAGCGTGTCTGTATGAAGTCCCGCCCACCCGTCGCCGGCCATGGATGGCCGGAGATTGGGATCCCGCCCACCCATGGACGGGGGTGGCACCGCCAAGGCCGCCGCCCCAGCTACCGGGGTCCGGACGGGGCCGCATGGCCCCATGGACGCCGCCGAAGGCGGCCCCTTACCAGCCGCCGCGCCAGTCGGCGCTTGCTGCGCGCCGCTTCGCCGCGTCCATCCTCGCGTGCTTGCGCTTGTCGAGCCGCCACTGCACGAGTGAGAAGATGATGATCACCGTTGGGAAGAACGCGATCACGGCGAACATCACGTTCGTGATCGCCTTGTCGTCGGTCTCTCCGTACCAGCCCTGGCCGCTGCCGGCGGACGCGAGCGCGGCCGGCGCGATCGCGAGGAGCACGACCGTGAATGAGAGCAGCGCGAGGGTGATCCTGGTGCGGCGCACTTCGGCGAAAGCGTACTACGCGGCCTGCGCGCCGGCGTCCCGACCGCCGACCGCGGCGATCGCCTGCAGGAGCGCCGGGTTGTAGTCCTGGAAGCGCGAGACGATCTCGAGGTGATTGACCGGCGCGTCGAACACCTGCGCGCTCGCGGCCGTCGCCAGCTCGTGCTGCTTGGACGGCGGCACCGCGCTGTCCCTGGTCGTGACCACGACCGCGGTCGGCGTGGTCACCGAGCCGAGCCAGGGGCGCGAATCGAAGCGGCCGAGCTCGCGTCCCGCCTCGGCGATGTCGCGGGCGGAGTGGCGCAGCAACTCAGACTGCAGCCACACGGTCTGTTGATTCATCGGCAGGCCGATCTGCTTGAAGCCCCGTCGCCAGGTTCCGCGCGGGGCCGTCGAGAGCATCAGCCCGAACGCGCCCATCATCTTGAAGATGCGCTGCGACTGAGGATCCTGCCAGTGCTGCGCGGTGCCGCTCAGGACCAGGCCGCGCAGCGCGTCCGGATGGTCACGCCCGACCAGCTGCGCGATCGCGCCTCCCATCGAGTAGCCGGCGAACGTGGCCGGGGCCAGTCCGAGCTCGCGCACCACGGCCGCCGCGTCGGCGGCACAGTCGACCAGCCGGAACGGGGTCAGCGGCCGCAGTCCGCGGCCGTGCCCTCGGTGATCGATCGCGAGGACTCGGTAGCCGGCGTCGATCAGCGCGGCGTACGCACCACACCAGTTGAGGTCGGCGCTGGCGATCCAGCCGTGGAGCAGCATCACCGGTGGGCCGCTCCCACCGCTGTCGCGTAGGAAGAACTCGCCCCGTCCAGGGACCTGCACGGTCCGCGCCGGTGGCATCGGGATCGGCGGCACAGGAGGCCAGGGTGGGGTGCGCATCGGCGGATCCTAGTATCCATCGGGAGATGGCAGTCGTGATCGCATCAGACCTGGGTAAGGACATCGCGGGCGATCCGCTGCTGCGCGGAATCTCGTTCAAGCTGGAGCGCCGCGATCGAATGACGCTGTCCGGTCGCAACGGCGCCGGCAAGACGACGCTGCTGCGGATGCTCGCCGGCGAGGCGTCGGTCGACTTCGGCGAGCTGGTGCTGGCCAAGGATGTGAAGGTGGCGCTGCACGATCAGCGCCCGCCACGCGAGCGCGACATGACCCTGCGCGAGTACGTGCTCACCGGTGCGCGCGAGCTGGTGGCGATCGAGGAGCAGCTGGCGGCGCTCGAGCAGGCGATGGCCGAGGGTGACTACGGTGAGGCGACGCTCGCTCGCTACGCGGAGGCTCAGGCCCGGCTCGAGCACGCCGGCGGCTACCGCTGGCGCGATCGCGCGCTCGCGACGCTGCACGGACTCGGGTTCCGCGACGACACCGACCTCGACCGCCGGCTCGACACGTTCTCGGGAGGCGAGCTGACGCGCGCGTCGCTGGGACGCGCGCTGGCCGGCGACCCCGACCTGCTGCTGCTCGACGAGCCGACGAACCATCTGGACATCGAGTCGCTGGAGTGGCTCGAGCAGCACCTCGTCGGTCTGGACGCGGCCGTCGTGCTGGTCGCCCATGACCGCTGGTTCCTGGAGGCGGTCGGGACCTCCGTCTTGGAATTGGAGCCCACCCGCCCCGGCCGCGGAAAGTTCTTCCCCGGGCCCTGGCACGCGTGGCGGCGCGAGCGGGCGGCGCGCGAGCTGGCGATGGGGCGCGCGATCGAGCGCCAGCAGGCCGAGATCGAGCGGCTCGAGCGGTTCGTGACGCGGTTTCGCGCGGGGACCCGGGCGCGGCAGGCGCAGTCGCGGGCGAAGAAGCTCGCGAAGATGGAGCGCCTGTCGTCGGGGGCGTCGGACGGCGCTGGGCTGGCGTTCTCGTTCAAGCCGCCCGAGCGCAGCGGCCGCGTCGTGTTCGAGCTTGTTCACGGTCACGTAGAGGCCGGGACGAAGCTGCTCCTGGACGATGCCGAGCTGTGGCTCGAGCGCGGCGAGCACGTGTCTTTGGTCGGTCCGAACGGCGCCGGCAAGACGACGCTGATCGAGACGCTCGCCGGACGGCGCGAGCTGGCCGGCGGGAAGCTCTCGCGCGGGCACAACGTCCACGTCGGATACCTGTCGCAGCACGCCGAGGAGCTCTCGGCCGGCACGGCTCGCAGTGTGCTCGAGGCGACGACACATCTGACCGGGCTGACGCCGGGCAAGGCGCGGGCGCTGCTCGGGCGGTTTCTGTTCTCCGGCGAGGAGGCCGAGAAGCCGCTCGACGGACTGTCGGGCGGCGAGCGCCGGCGGCTGTCGCTGGCCGTGCTGGTCCAGTCCGGTGAGAACGTGTTGATCCTCGACGAGCCGACGAACCATCTGGATCTGGAGAGCCGGGAGGCCCTGGAGGAGGCGCTGCAGGCGTTCCAGGGGTCGCTGCTGCTGGTCTCGCACGATCGGGCTCTGTTGGACGCGGTCGGCTCGCGAACGGTGGCGATCGAGGAGCGTTCACTGCACTCGTACGTCGGCGGCTGGCCCGAATACGTGCGGGTGCGCGAGGAGCGGGCGGCGGAGGCGGCCGCCGCAAAGGCCGCCTCGAAAGCGCCGGCAAAGCGGTCGCGGCCGGCGCAGCCGGCGGCGAAGTCGCGTAACGGCGCCGATCTGGAACGCCAGATCGAGGAGGCGGAGGCGGCGCTGCGGACGATTGAGGACGAGCTGGCCGATCCGGGCGCCTGGGCGACGCCGGCGAAGAGCCGCAAGTCGACCGCCCGCCACGAGGCCGCGAAGCGCACGGTCGAAGATCTGTATAAGGCCTGGGAGGCATCCGCCGGCTAGGTGAATGGCGATTCACCTCCGGCAGGTGGAGGTGAATCGCCGTTCAATGCGACCTGGAGCGGCGCACTATAAAACTGGCTATCGTCTTCCGAACAAAACGGCGGCGGGAGGCAACGGCATGGTGCGCAGGGCTTTGGTTGGGGTGGTGGTGGCGATCGCGGCTGGCGTGGCGGCGCCGGTGGCGCCGGCGGCTGCCGCCGGCTACTTCGATGCGCCGTTCAGCCTTTCCACGCACGCCGCCTCGTTCGGCCAGGCGCCGGTGTTCATGCCGGGCCGGCGCGTTGCGTTTGGCCAGGACTTCAAGCACGGCGACAAGAACCAGGTGTACGTGGAGAACTGGAACGGGACCGGCCTGAAGTGCCTGACCTGCGCTGGCGACCCCGTCCAAAACGACCCCAACAACGTCAACGGCGTTCCCGCGGTCCGGCCGCAGGGCGACTGGATCCTGTTCCACTCGTGGCGGGGCCACTACATGACGATCGGCTCGGCCGGATACGGCGGCATGGGTTCGTCGTTGTGGGCGATGCACCCCGACGGCTCCGACCAGACACAGCTGACGGATCTCCAGCCCGCCGGCGCCACGCCGGGCAACGGCGAGGGTTACGACGACTACCACGCGTACTGGTCGCCCGACGGGACTAAGATCGAGTACGCGCACCTGAACTGGAACTTCGTCTCGGGCGGCGGTTCGGGCAAGTGGGACGTTCGCGTCGCGGACTTCCGCCTCGGCAAGGACGGCAAGCCGTACCTCGGCAACGTCCACGTCGTGCGGCCGGCCAACGGCCACTGGTACGAGACCCAGTGGTGGGCGCCCGATGGCAGCGGCTTCCTCTACACCGAGACCTATCCGTCGGATCAGACGGGCAGCGGCCAGTCGACCGTGCCGCAACTGTTCTTCTGCCGTCTGATCAAGCACGACGCCGCGTGCGACGTGCACCGTCTCAGCGACGACGCAGCGTGGGACGAGCAGGCGATCTTCACGCCCGACATGAAGGACGTCATCTTCATGTCGAGCCGCGCGCAGCCCGGCCTGTTCAACACCTGGGCACAGACGGCACGCGCGCTTGGCCTGCCAAACGACTACGACTACCTGCTGATCCTGCCGCTGTTCGAGGCAGGCTTCCTGCAACCCGCCGGGCAGGAGGCGACCGACCTGTACGAGGTCCCGTTCGGTGACCCGAGCAAAGTGCGCCGGTTGACGACCGATGGCAACGACGGCTGGATCACGCCCGAGTTCACCTGGGATCCGAGCGACCAGTGTCTCGTGTGGACCGAGAACCGGCTCCCCGACGGCTACCGCTATCAGCTCCCGCCGGCGGGCTGGGTCGCCCAGGTCAAGGCGCTGCTGTCGAACCCGCCGAACCCGAACCAGGTCATCGATGTCGGCCAGAACGGAGTCGGCGTCGCCCCATTCCCGCTCCAGCAGCGGACACGGATCGGCGTGTTCGGGACGGCAAGCGCGCTGAGGTGCCGCTGAGGGCTCGCTAGCCGGTTCGCTGCGTGAACGCACCCTTCATCAGCGATCTGCACGCCTGCTGAGCGCCTTTGAACGCGGGTGAGTTCGGGTCGAGCTTGGCGCCGTCCGGGCCGCCGCCCTGGATCCTGACGCCATTGCTGAAGACCTGCGGGTCGGGGAAATCGGGAAGGCCGTGCGAGCGCATGCACTGTGCGAAGCGGAGCGCGGCGGCACGCTGGCTGGCGGACGGCGGCGAGGGATTGCCGCCGTTCGGCAGGTCCGCCTTGCAGGCGTTCATCGCGGACTGGAAGGCCGGCGTGTTGACCTCGACTCCGTTGACCGCCGTGCTGTTCGGGGTCCGCTGGATCTGAAGGTTCAGGCGGCCGCCGCTCGGGTCGGGGAAGTTGCTGACGCCATGCGAACGCATGCACTGGGCGAATGCGAGCGCCTTGCTGCTCTTGGTGGAGGCGGCGTTGGTGGCGGACTGCGAGCTCGAGGAACCGCCGCATGCGGCCAGCGGCAGAGCGGCACCGAGAATCGCGAGGATGCATTTCATGGATGGCATGCCTGAGTGGTACGCAACCGGGGGTTACATCGCGGGAACGGGCTTTGTAACCGGCTCGTAACCCGTGGACGACGATCCTGTTCGCCACACTTGAGAGGCGCATGCGAGTGCTGGTCGTTGAGGATCACGAAGAGCTTGCGGAGACCGTCGCCACGGGGCTGCGGCGCGAGGGCATCGCGGTCGACGTCGCGCTCGACGGCACGGTCGCGCTGCAGCGCGCCGCCGTGTACGGCTACGACGTGATCGTGCTGGACCGCGACATCCCGGGCGTGCACGGAGATCGTGTGTGCCAGATGCTGGCCGAGCAGGGCGGCCGCGCGCGGGTGCTGATGCTGACCGCATCCGGCGGGATCGAGGATCGCGTCGCGGGGCTTGGCCTCGGGGCTGATGACTACCTGCCGAAGCCGTTCGCGTTCGCGGAGCTCGTCGCGCGCGTGCGCGCGCTCGTCCGCCGGGCCCAGCCGGCGCTGCCGCCGGTGATGACGCACGGCGACCTGCGGCTCGATCCGGGCCAGTGCGTGGCGTACCGTGGCGAGGAGCGACTCGACCTGAGCGCCAAAGAGCTCGCGGTGCTCGAACTGCTGCTCGCCGCCCGCGGCGGCGTCGTCTCGGCCGAGGAGCTGCTCGAGCGCTGCTGGGACGAGGCGGCCGACCCGTTCAGCAACGTGGTGAAGGTGACGATCAGCCGGCTGCGGCGCAAACTCGGCGAACCTCCGATCATCGAAACGGTGGCTGGTGCCGGATATCGCATCTGACCGGCTCGCGGCGCTGGCCCGGAGTGATCGGTTTGCCAACACGCAACGCCGGCGGCGCTGGCGGCCGCGCTGGACGCTGCGGCTACGGCTGACGCTGCTGTACGGATCGCTGTTCCTGATCGCCGGGGCGGTGCTGCTGGCGATCACCTACGGGCTCGTCGCGCACGACACCGCTGCCAGCACCAGGTCGGTGTTCATCAGGCAGGGAAGGGGACTCCCGCCCCTGCCTGCGCCGGGCACGGACCCGGCGGCTCTGCTCCTAAAGCAGCCGCCGAAGGGGGCGACCGTCGTCCAAGCCCGCGCTTACGCAGGGCAGGTGACCGCGACGTTCAAGCGCCTGACCGCTGCCCAGCAGGCGCAGTTGCGAGCGGTTCAGGTCAAAGCGAATGCGGGCATAAGGCACGACCGGCAGGTGCAGCTCGACGCGCTGCTCACCAAGTCCGGGGTCGCGCTAGGGATCATGGCGCTGATCTCCGTCGGCCTCGGCTGGCTGATGGCGGGACGCGCGCTGCGGCCGGTCCGGACGATGGCCACCCGCGCGCGCGGGATCTCTGAACGCAATCTCCACGAGCGCCTCGCGCTGACCGGCCCAACGACGAGCTCAAGGAGCTCGGCGACACGTTCGACGGTCTGCTGGCGCGGCTCGAGAGCGCGTTCGAATCACAGCGGAGGTTCGTCGCCAACGCCTCGCACGAGCTGCGGACCCCGATCACGCTGGAACGCACGCTGGTCGAGGTGGCACTGGCCGACCCGGACGCGAGCATCGAATCGCTGCGCGACACCTGCCGGCGCGTGCTTGCAGCCGGCGAGCAGCAGGAGCGGCTGATCGAGGCGCTGCTGACGCTGGCGCGCAGCCAGCGAGGTCTCGGCGTGCGCGAGGAGCTTGACCTTGGGGCGATCGCCGGCGAGGTGGTGCGTGGCGTGCCCAGCAACGGCATCCGCATCTCAGCCGAGCTGGGCGACGCATGTACAGCCGGTGATCCCGCGCTCGTCGAGCGGATGGTCGTCAACCTGATCGATAACGCGATCCACCACAACGAGCCGCACGGATGGGTCCAGGCATGGACCGGCACGAGCGACGGCCAACCGACCTTGCGGGTCTCCAACTCCGGACCGCTGATTCCGTCCGACCGCGTCGGCGACCTGCTCGAGCCGTTCCGCCGCCCGAACGGCGAGCGCACGGGTCACGTCCGCGGGCTGGGGCTCGGCCTGTCGATCGTGGGGGCGATCGCGACCGCCCACGACGCCGAGCTTCGGGCCATACCGCGCGCCGAGGGCGGGCTCGAGGTCGAGGTGCAGTTCCCGACCGCCTGAGCCCGCTCTACACTGAGGGCAAGATGTCGCCGTCGCCGATCCGGGTTGCGCTCATCGACGATGACAGCGGGCTCGTGACGGTCCTCGACCGGCGGTTTGCTGCGCTGCGCTGGGAGCAGCACGTCCTGGGCTACGCCGTCGGGCCGGAGCAGCTCGCGGTGATGCGCCTTCATGCGCTCGTCGTCAACCCGGCGCTCACGGGCCTGGACTACGTCGAGCGGATCGCGCTGGCGCTGCCGGGACTGGCGCTGCTCGTCTGCTCTTCGCCCACGTCGGTGGCCGAGCGGGTCCGGGGGCTGCGGGCCGGCGCGGACGACTGGATCACGAAGCCGTGCCACCCGGAGGAGCTGGTCGCGCGGATCGAGGCTGTGATGCGCCGTCGCCGTGCTGGAGACGTGCCGGTCGAGGATGCGACGCTCGCCGCCGGCGAGCTCGACGATCAGGTCGGACCGATTCGACGCTTACCGAGGCGCGAGTGCGGCATCGCTGTCGCGCAAGGAGTACGAGCTGCTGTACCTGCTCGCGACGGCCGACGGCCGGGTGCTCGAGCGCGAGGAGATCTACCAGCGTGTGTGGGGCTACACGATGGCGCGCGGCGACCGCTCGGTTGACGTGTTCGTGCGCAAGCTCCGGCAGAAGCTCGAGCGCATCTCGCCTGAGTGGCGCTACGTGCACACACACTTCGGCGTCGGTTACAGGTTCGCCGCCGAACGCGTCGCCGGCGAGGCTCCGGCGCCGCCGCCGGGCCCATCGGTCCCCGCCGCGACCCCGCAGCCGCGTGCAGACCTCGTAACGGTCCGGTAACTTCACCTCTTCAAAAGTGATCAGGCAAAGATGCCTACGCATCGTGATCGCGGTGCTGCTTATCGTGGGGGCCGCTGGGGCGGCAATCGCAGCGAGCAACCGCACGACGGGCCGCATCGGCCCGCATCTCAGGACGACCGGGAACGGCCGCAAGCTGAACCCGCCGGGCAAACTGGTGACGCTCGGGCAGTTCCCGACCGGCGGTGCCCTGACTCCGGACCACCGCTTCTACTGGACGGTGTCGACGGGCCGGGCACTCAACGACATCCGGATCGTGTCCGTGACCGGCGCGCGTCCCCACGTGATACAGATCATCCCGCTGCCGGGCGCCTCGGGTGGGATCGCGATTGCGCCGCACGGCAATGTGGCCTACGTGTCGGGATTGGAGGACTCGTCGAACACAGACGAGGAGCGTCCCGGCCTTCCCGGTCGTGGTGGTGACGTGGTCCACGTGCTGCGCTACGACGCCCGCACCGGCCGGGCCACCGAGACCGGCACGATCCCGGTGCCGGCACCGACGTCAGCACCCGTCCCGGAGAACTTCCCGCCGAAGACCTCCGGCAAGGAGTCGTGGCCCGACCGGCTCGCGATATCGCCGAATTCGCAGACCCTGCTGGTGCCTCTGAACCTCGCCGACGCAGCGGCCGTGATCAATACCCGCACGCACGCGGTTCGCTACGTGCACACCGGCCAGTTCCCGTATGGCGCGGCGATCCTCCCCGACAACCGGACGGGGCTCGTCTCCAACGAGGGGCCGGGCACGGTGTCGGTCGTCAACCTCGCCACCGCGACCGTGGTCAAGGACATCCAGGTCGCGGCAAACATCTCGCATCCGGAGGGCATCGCGCTCGATCCACGCGCGCGGCGCGCATACGTTGCGATCGCCAACGAGGACCAGGTCGCCATCGTCAATACCGCCAGCATGACGCTTGAGAAGTCGCTCTCGGTCCAGCGTTCGCAGGGCGGGGGCGAGTCACCGGTCGCGGTCGCGGTGTCGCCGAACGGACGAACCCTGTTCGTCGCCGAGGCGGCGGCGGACGAACTGGCGGCGTTCGCGCTGCCGGCCGGCCGCCTGCTGGGGCGGATCCCGACCGCCGCATACCCGGCCGATGTCCAGGTCACCTCGAAGCAGCTGCTGTGGATCGCGGCCAAGGGCTTCGGCTCCGGCGCAAATCTGAACGGGCCGAATCCGCTCACGACCAACGACAACAACCTCCTGCACCATCCCGGCACCGCGGTGCTCACCAACGGGCGCGCCGGAATCGTGCTGTATCCGAGCGACCGGCAGATCGGGCTGTGGACGGCGCTCGCCAACCGACAGGTCCTGCCGTTCAACCACCAGCCGCCGCCTGCCGGGACGCCGCTGCGGGCGAACGGTCCGATCAAGCACGTGTTCTACATCGTGCGCGAGAACCGGACCTATGACCAGGTGCTCGGAGACGACCGCCGGGGCGACGGCGATCCCCATCTGACTCTGTTCGGCAAGCGGATCACGCCGAACGTCCACACGCTCGTGCAGCGCTTCCCGCTGCTCGATCACGTGTACGCCGACTCGGAGGCGTCGATCGACGGCCACTTCTGGACGAGCGCCGCGGCCGTGTCCGACTACGTGCAGAAGAACTGGGAGCAGAACTACGCGGCCCGCGGCAGGCCTTACGACTTCGGCGTCTATTCGATCACCTGGCCGGGGCGAGGCTTCCTGTTCGACCGTGCGATCCAGCAGCACATCTCGTACTACAACCTCGGTGAGGCGATCGCCGGGACGGTGCCTTTCACATCGCTCGACAAGGACAACACGCCGAGCCAGACCGCGCTCGTGACCGCGAAGTTCGCGCATTCCGATCTGGGCGAGCCGGGATTCGCGCCTGGGTCGTGCTACCCCAACGACTCGTCGATCGCGACCGACTCGATCACCGGACACGAGACGTATGACTCGAGCGTTCCCGCGGGGGCCAAGCCGCTGTCGGGCTCGCGCTTCGACTGCTTCAAGACTCACTTCCAGCAGTGGCTCGCGGCCGGGTCGGTGCCGGCGTTCACGTACATGGTGCTGCCCAGCGACCACACCGTCGGCCTCAGCCCGGGCGGCCGCTCGCCGCGCTCGATGGTCGCCGAGAACGACTACGGGCTCGGCCAGATCGTCGACCTGATCTCGCACTCCTCGATCTGGCGCTCGTCGGCGATCTTCGTGATGGAGGACGACTCGCAGGACGGCGCGGATCACGTCGACGCCCACCGGATGCCGGCGGCGGTGTTCAGTCCGTACGTCAAGCGCGGCGCGGTCATTCACACGCGCTACGACATGCTCTCGATGATCCGCTCAGTCGAGCTGATCCTCGGCATGCGCCCGCTCGGGCTGCCCGACGCCGTCGCCACCCGCTCTATGACGTGTTCCAGTCAAAGCCGGTCAACGCCGCGCCGTATAACGTGATCCCGCCGAGCTACCCGCTCGAGCAGCGTAACCCCAACAACGCCTTCGACCGGGCGATCTCGCGCGGGTATCGCTGGCGCAAGACCGACGCCATTCCGCAGGACGTGTTCGATCGGGTCGTCTGGTATTCGGTGCACGGCCGGCACTCGCAGCCACCGCCGCCGGGACCCAACGCCGAGCAGGGACAGTGAGAGGTTGAGCCGCCCCAGCGGCGCGGCATGCGCTGTCGAGCGGCGTACCATCTCTTGCTGATGAAGAACGCCCGGAACATCGCGATCGTCCTGGTACTCGCCGCGCTCGTGGCATTGCTGCCCGGCGGAGGGACCGGCGCGAGTGCCGCGCTCGCGGCGCTGCGGATCGCGTTCTACGGAACGATCGCCTGGGTCGCGATGACGATGTACCGCGAGCATCGCAGCACGATCTACTCGCTCGGCGACAGCCGCCGCGCGATCCTGTACGGCGCGATCGGAGTCGCGGTACTGACCCTGTCGGCGACGTCACGGCTGTGGAGCACGAGCGCCGGCTCGGTCGCGTGGCTGGTGTTGATGGGCGCCTGCGTGTATGCCGTGTTCGCGATCGTCTGGGCAGCGCGGAAGTACTAGCTCCGCGCGGCTTGAGCGCGGCTAGACGCTCAAGCACTCTGGATCCCAGCCGATCGCGACGGCGCCATAACGCTCCCCCTGCACGTAGAGCGGGACGGAAAGCGTGCGGAGCACAGCGCCCGTGTCGCGCACGTAAGTAGCGACAAGGAACTGCGGCGAGTCGCCCGATGACGGCTCGTGCAGCCGCGCGCCGGTCGCGGCGATCTCGAGTCGGGAGAGCCTGCGTGGCGGCGGCTGGATGCCGAGGCCCAACCGAGCCGCGCGCGTGAGCACCGCGGAGTCGAGGAAGAACCGTTTTGTCCGGTTACGTTCCAGGTCGGCGGCCGGGTCGCCTGTCCAGTCGCTGCTGAAAACGCGGTTGTGCGCGGGCGCATAGACGTTGAGGTCAAAAGGCAGCGCGAACGTGAGCCGAGGCTCGGCCGCAAGCACTCGGTCCATCCGCTCCATCATCTGCTCGTCGACCAGCGAGTCATAGGCGGTCCGGAACTTCGGAGGGCTGAAGCCCTCATCGCACGCCATACCGACGTTGAACAGCCTGTCGAGCTGATGAATCAGTGGCCCTCGCAGCTCCGTGTACTCGAGTGCTAGCAGCTCGTCGAGACTCACCTTGTGCTCGCCGATGACGTGCTCGAGGACCCCGCGCAGCTGGCACGCCAGGTCGCAGCAGATGCCGTAGAGCCGCTGGATCGACGCACCTGCGGAGTCGACCCGGCTGCCGGCGATCGTCCGCTCTACGCAGCCGCAGTCGCGCAGCGCGCAGCTCACGGCATTCATCACGGTCTGCTGGTCGAACGGCTTGACGATGAAGCCTCGCGCGCCGAGTCGCAGGGCGGTGATGAGCTTGTTCTGATCGAGCGACGCGGAGCAGACCACGACTGCCAGCGAGGGGTCGAGCATCAACAGGTGCTGAAGCGTCGCGAGCCCGCCGCGACCGGGCATCACGAGGTCGAGCGTCACAAGGTCGGGATGCAGCTGACGCACGCGCACGGGAGCCTCCAGCCCGTCCCGGGCCTCGCCAACGACATCGTGCCCGGCATCGACCAGGATCTCGCGCAGCACCTTGCGAGTAAGCAGGCTGTCGTCGACGACGAGTATTCGAGCCAAGGGAAAGCGACCTCCAAGCGGCGTCCATGCCGTGGAACCGGAATCCGCCCCTGTACCTGCCCTGGTATTCGGCTGGTGAAGCCAGATCTCAACGCGCGTGGACAATCGGCCGACGACGCGGAACGTTCACCCCGCCGGCCGCAGGGCGTGTGCGCGTCAGACGCCGACGGCCTCGCGCACGGGCGCGAGCTCGACGGGGATCCCGTTCAGCACTGCGTTGCCCGACAGCTCGTCGACCAGCAGCTCGTCGGCCAGCGCGTTGCTGTTCGTGCCGGCGTTAGCGGTGGCGACACGCTGCGCCGTGCCGGGCACGTCGTGGCCCCAGCCGTGCGGCAGGCTGACCACGCCGGGCATCACTGCGTCGGTGACCTCGACCTGCGCCGTAACCGTTCCCGTGCGTGAGCGGAGCTCCGCGATCTCGCCGTCGAGTAGCTCATAACGCTCGGCGTCGTGCGGGTGAACGTGGAGCGTGCACCGCGGCTTGCCCTTCACCAGGACCGGAAGGTTGTGCATCCACGAATTGTTGGAGCGCAGCTGCCGACGCCCGATCAGGACGAGTCCGTCGGAGCGGCCGCCATGCAGCGAGGCCCGCAGGCGGTCGACGTCGGCCACGATCTGCTCGGGCGCGAGCTCGATCTTGCCGCTCTCGGTCCGCAGCGCGTCGGGAAGCCGCGGCTTCAGCGGACCGAGATCGATGCCATGAGGCGCGGCTTCCAGCGCCGCCAGCGTCAGGCCGTCCGGGTCACGGCCGAACCCGTCGCCGTACGGCCCTGTGCGAAGCATCAGGTCGAGCAGCCGTTCAGATCCGACGCGTGGCGCAAGTTCCGCGAGGACGTCCTCGACCGTGCGGCCCGCGACCGGCGAGCCAGGCGTCGCGATCTCGCGATCGATCGCCGCACGTGCGACGTGCTCGTCGATAGCCGCTACGTCCGCGTCGGGTCCGAGACCCGCCGCCACGCCGGTCAGCCGCAGCAGCGTGACCCACTCGTCGGGCAGCTCGGGGAGCGGCTCGAGCGCCGGCGGCGAGTAGTGAGCGATGTTGCGCACCGCGAACTGGTAGAGCGCGAGGTCGTAATGCGAGCGCCGCAGCGGGGATGGGGCGGGCAGGATCACGTCCGCGTGACGGGTGGTCTCGTTGACGTACGCGTCGATGCTGACGACGAGGTCGAGCTGCTCCAGCGCGTGATCGAGCCTGCGGCTGTTCGGGGTCGAGAGGACCGGATTGCCGGCGATCGTGATCAGCGCGCGCACCTGGCCCTCGCCGGGCGTCTCGATCTCCTCGGCAAGGCAGGCGACCGGCAGCTCGCCGAAGATCTCGCCGAGTCCCCGTACCCTGCTCTGCCAGCGGCCGAACCTTGCGCCGCGGCCGCGGCCGGGCGTGCCGGCGGCGTTGGAGTGGCCGGCGGCCGCCATCGGGAACATCGCCCCGCCCTCGCGGTCGATGTTGCCGGTCAGCACGTTGAGCACGTCGATCAGCCAGCTGGCGAGCGTGCCGAACTCCTGCGTGCACGTCCCGATGCGTCCATAGACCGCCGCGCGAGGCGCTGCCGCCAGCTCGCGTGCCATCCGCCGGATCTCGCCGGCCTCGATCCCGCAGACCCCTGCGACCTCGTCCGGCGAGAACTGCTCGGCCAACTCGCGAACCGACTCGGTCCCTTCGCACAGCGCTTCGATTCGCTCGCCGGGAGCGACGAGTCCTTCTTCGAACAGGGTGTGCACGAGCGCGAACAGCAGGTGCGCGTCGGTGCCGGGGCGGATGAAGTGGTGCTCGGTGGCCTCCTCCGCGGTGCGGCTGCGGCGAGGATCGATCACGACCAGCCTGCCGCCGCGGGAGCGGAGCGCGCGCAGCCGCCCCCGCATGTCGGGAGCCGTCATCAGACTTCCGTTCGACGCCAGCGGATTGGCGCCCAGCATCAGCAGGTGGTCGGTGCGGTCGATGTCGGGCACCGGAACCGTTGTAGCGGTGCCAAACATCAGGGCGCTTGCCATCTGCTTGGGGAACTGATCGACGGTGCTGGCCGAGTAGGCGTTGCGGCTGCCCAGCGAGCGGAGCAACACACGCCCGTAAAGCATGTTGTCGAGCTGATGCGCATTCGGGTTGCCGAGGTACACGGCCACGGCATTGCGGTCGGCGGCGAGGATCGGGGTGAGCCGCTCGTCGATCAGCGCAAACGCTTCATCCCAGCTCGCGCTGCGGAAGCTCCCGTCGACGTTGCGGATCAGAGGGCCAGTGACGCGGTCAGGGTCCGCATGCAGCTCCTTCAGCGCGTAGCCCTTCGGACAGATGAAGCCCTTGCTGAACACGTCGAGCCGGTCGCCGCGGATCGAGAGCACCTGATCGCCAGAGAGCGTCAGCTCGAGGCCGCAAGTGGCCTCGCACAGGGGGCAGGTACGGAGCGCCGTCTTTGTTGTCCGCATGACTGTCAGGGAGGTTACTGTTATCGCCCACACATAAGCGAGGGGGACCATCGCACGCCGCCGCTCAGTCGCAAGCTCGTCGTCGAGTTCATCGGAACTTTCTTCCTCGTCTACACGGTCGGCATGGCCACCAACCCCAAGACCGGCGCCGGAGCGCTAGCGCCGCTTGCGATCGGCGCAGTGTTGATGGTCATGGTGTTTGCCGGCGGTCACATCTCCGGCGGGCACTACAGCCCCGCTGTCAGCACCGCGGTGCTCGGGCGGGGCAAGATGAGCGGAGTCGAGTGGATCAACTAGGTCGTCGTTCAGTTGGTGGCGGGCGTCCTGGCCGGCCTGCTCGCCCGTGCCGTCCTCGGCGCCGGCCACGCTGTCCCCACCGCCAATACCTGGAAGATGTTGGTGGTTGAGTTCCTGTTCACGTTCGCGCTCGCGTACGTCGTGCTCAACGTCGCGACCGCGAGGGGGACCGAGGGCAACTCGTTTTACGGGCTCGCGATCGGCTTCACCGTTGCCGCCGGCGCGTTCGCGGTCGGCGCGATCTCCGGTGGGGCGTTCAATCCCGCCGTCGCGCTCGGCGCCTGCACGCTTGGGATTCTCAAGTGGAGCAACTACTGGATTTAGATCGTCGCCAACCTGCTCGGGGGGGCGTGGCCGCGGCATTGTTCCTGTACGTGCAACCCGCGGAGAAGGTCGAGGGCGATATCGAGGCCGCCCGGCCCAGCGACTAGGGCGCCGCTGCGCGTCTAGAACATCTCTCAAGGCGACCCCGCGGTCGCCGTAAACCGGGTCGGGGGTCGGGACAAGAGGAAGGATCCGACCTTGCCCCCTAACGCAATCGGACCGGGACGGACCCCGGTGACAGCGTCAGCACCGCCCACTCCAGCTCGCGAGGCCAATCGCGTGCTGTTCGTGGACGATGACCGCCAGCTGGTGGAGGGCCTGCGCGACGCGCTACGGCCCTTCCGCCGGCGGTGGACGATGACGTTCGTGACGAGCGCACAGGACGCGCTCGACGTGCTCGACGACGAGCCCCAGGACATCGTGGTCTCCGACCTGCGGATGCCAGGGATGGACGGCGCCACCCTGCTGGCACGCGTTCGCGAGGACTACCCGGGGACGGTCCGCATCGTCCTCTCCGGACAGGCAGACCTGCCCACTGTCGCTCGCGCGGCCGGCGTCGCGCACCGCCTGCTGGTCAAGCCCTGCGAGGTCGACGAGCTGACTCGCGTGATCGCCCGATCCTGCTCACTGAAGGAGATCACCGAGCGCGTCGAGCTCGAACGGCGTCTCGCCGGCGCCTCCGCGCTGCCCTCGCCGCCGCGGTTGTACGTCGAGCTGACCGAGATGCTGCGCACGGGGGAGGCGAGCGTCGAGGACGCGGCTCGGATGGTCGAGCGCGACATGGCGATGACTGCGAAGGTCCTGCAGCTTGCGAACTCCGCGTACTTCTGCCGGCGTCACCCTGTCTCGAGAGTCGCCGATGCGGTCGCGTATCTCGGCCTCGAGGCGCTGCGCGCGCTGGCGCTGTCGGCCGAGACGTTCAAGCAGTTCAGGATCGAGCCTCCGATCCCCGGCTTCAGCATCGACACGCTCGAGCTTCATAGCTGCCGCGTGGCCCATCTCGCCCATCTCATCAGCATGGAGACCTCGCGTGCCGACGAGGCGTTCGCGGCCGGACTGCTCCACGACATCGGTCTGCTTGTGATGGCAGCCGAGCAGCGGGAAGCGCTGGCGCAGACGATCGCCATCAGCTGGCGCGACGGCCGGCCTGCACACGAGGTTGAGCGCGAGCGACACGGCGTCACTCACGCCGAGATCGGGGCGCACCTGCTGGCGCTTTGGGGGCTGCCACTGCCGGTCACGGACGCCGTCGCGCAGCACCATGATTTTCCGGCGGCCGGCGCGCCGTTCGACGGAGTCGCGGTCGTGTACGTCGCGAACGCGTTGATCGAAGAGCTCGAGCGGCCGGCTGACGCCCCGCCGACGGCCGGCCTGAACCCGGACTACGCGCGAGCGGCGGGGCTCACGCCGCGCATACCCCACTGGCGTGAGCTCGCCAGGTCTCAGGGCGGGGAGGGCTGAGCGTGGCGGTGCGGCGGTGGTTTGGGCACAACGGCGCGCTGGTGATCATCCACCTCGCCGTGGTCGCGTCGTTCTCGCTGACGCGTCGTAGACGCGAGCTCGCCGAGACGCAGCGGCGCGCGTCGCATGATGCGGAGGAGCGGCTGCGCGCGCTCGTGCACAACGGCTCCGACGTGATCGTCGTCGTCGCCCCGGACTCGACCGTGACCTATGAGGCGGGTGCGATCGGCCTCGTGCTTGGCGCGGAGCCCGGCGACCTCGAAGGACGCCAGCTGATCGATTGGGCGGGTCCCGCCGAGGTGCCACTCGTGCTGTCGCTCTGCAGCACTTCCGGCCACGAGCACGCCGAGGTGCATCTGCGTCGCAGCGACGACAGCTGGGGCACCTGCGAGATCCACGCAACCAGCCTGCTCGAGCAATCCGGATGGCAGGGGGTCGTACTTCACATCTGGGACATCACCGACCGCAAGACGCTCGAGCACGAGTTGCGCCTCGCACAGAAACTCGAAGCGGTCGGCGAGCTGGCGGCCGGCGTCGCGCACGAGATCAACACCCCGATCCAGTACGTCGGCGACACCAGCCGGTTCATCGACAACGCGTTCGCCGAGCTGATCCCGGTGCTCGATCTGTACGCAGAGCTGCTCACAGCCTGCCAGGAAGGGACGGTCACGCCAGAGCTTGTGGCCAAGGTCGAGGAGGCGCAGGAGACGGCCGACGTCAACTACCTGCGTGAGCGGATCCCGAACGCGTGCGAGCGCACGATTGACGGCGTCTACCGCGTCTCGAACATCGTTCGCGCGCTGCGCGCGTTCGCGCACCCGCCGTCCTTCGAGATGGGCTCGCTCGATATGAACGAGGCGATCCGCAACACGCTGATCGTGGCGACCAGCGAATACAAGTACGTCGCGGACGTGAGCACCGACCTGAGTGATCTGCCCACGATCGTCGCCAACGTCGGCGACATTTCGCAGGTGTTGCTGAACCTGGTCGTGAACGCGGCGCAGGCGATCGCCGAGGTCGTCGGCGAGTCAGGCGAACGCGGCTCGATCGACATCCGCACCTGGTGCGAAGGCGACGACGTGCTCGTCAGCGTCGCCGATACCGGACCGGGAATCGCCGACGAGATCGCCCCCCGGGTGTTCGACCCGTTCTTCACCACCAAGGAGGTGGGGCGCGGGACCGGCCAGGGCCTCGCGATCTCCCGCACAATCATCGTCGAGCGCCACGGCGGCTCGCTGACGTTCGAGAGCGAGCCCGGGGAGGGCACGAAGTTCATCATCCGCCTGCCGGCCCGAGCTGCCGTGCCGGCGCCGGAGCGGGCAGCGGCGTAGGACCGCCTTTCCCGTCCCTACACTGCCTGCGCGGTGCGCAAGGAGAACCGAGAGCTCGTTGGCGATTGGCTGATCGTTCTGGGCGCGGCGGGGCTGCTTGCCTCGCTGTTCTTGACCTGGAGCCATCAGTTCTCGCGGCCGTTCCTGGCCGAGTTCGGCACCAGCCAGCTGCTTCAGGGAGTCCCCCGTGACCCGAGCGCATGGCAGGTGTACTCCGCCGCCGACGTGATGCTGGCGTTGCTGGCCGGCGGGCTGGTCCTGGTCGCGCTGGTCGGCAACCGCCGATGGAGGCTCGTGGCGCTGGTCGCCGCGGGCGTCGGCCTCGCTTTCACGCTGCACGCGCTCAGCAACCCACCGACGAACGGAGCGAACATCTTCAACCCGGCGCTGAGCGTGCCGACGTACTTCCCGAACTCGGGGACGGCGGGGGTGGGGGAGACGGTGGCGCTTCTCGGGCTCGGCCTCGCGATCGTGGGGCTGCTGGTGTCGTTCGCGTCCGAGTAGGGCTTTCGCCGGCGCGCTGTGTCGGCCGGCGCTACGACGCGCGAGTCGGCTGGCCGGCGCTGCGGGGTGTTGCTGGCGGCTCGCCGGCGCTGCGGGAGGTTGCTGTCGGCTGGCGCCGCGCTTCCCGGCGGTCTTGGGGTTTGGTCTGCCTCGTATTTGGCTTTTGAAGAGGGGGTGGGGTTCCTTGCAGCCCCGATTTGGTGACAAAGCGGCGGCTAGCCAAGGCGACGCGTAACGAAATGGGTGCCAGAGCACCGATTTCGTTACACGTTGCTCGCCGGCCCGGGCGAATTGTCACGTTATGGGGTTCTCACCCGCGCGCTTCTGCGGGATGGGTCCCTTGAGGTGCTGTCTGCGTGGCGTTGCGCGCCCGGAGTGGTTGACGCTTCCCTGAACGACCACATTGCGCAAAAGCGCCCGCGGCGTGTGCCGCTCTTGCGCGTTGTGGTTGTTCTCGGCACCCGTCCTCAGCCAAATGCCGGGCAGAGCACCAACGACGAGCGCGGGCGCGAAGCGCACGCGGGCAGAGCTGCGACCGCCACCGAGCCGGCCCGCGAGACCCGACGACCTATCCTCGAAACCACATGTCCGTGACCGCCGCCGACAAGCGCCGTGAGCTCCCCGACGAGCCCGGCGTCTACCTGTTCCGCGATGGCCGCGGCAAGGTGATCTACGTCGGCAAGGCGAAGTCGATCCGCAAGCGGGTGGCCTCGCACTTCAGCAATCCGAGCACGAGGGCCGGCGCGGACCTGGTTCCGATGATCGACCACATCGAGGCGCTGGTCGTCCACACGGAGGCCGAGGCGCTGCTGGCAGAGCAGAACTTCATCAAGCAGTACAAGCCGCGGTTCAACATCCGCCTGAGGGACGACAAGTCATACCCGTACATCGCGATCAGCCTCGACGAGGACTTCCCGCGCGTCTACTTCACGCGCGAGCGCCACCGCCGGGACCGGGCGTACTTCGGCCCGTTCTCGAACGCCAAGCGGGTCCGCTCGACGCTCGACGTGCTCGGCAAGGTCTTCATGTTCCGCTCCTGCGACGGTCCGGAGCCCGGCCGGCGCAGCGGCTCGCCGTGCCTTGACTACTACATCAAGCGCTGCGAGGCGCCGTGCGTCGGCTACGTCTCCAGAGAGGATTACCGCCGCGGGATCGACGGCGTGATCGGCTTCCTCTCGGGTCGCTATCGGGAGATCGAGCGCCAGCTCGAGCAGTCGATGAAGCAGGCATCCGACGAGCAGCGCTTCGAGGACGCAGCCCGAGAGCGAAACCGGTTGCGGGCCGTTCGCAGCCTGCTCGAGCGCCAGCGCGTCGCCAACGACGCCGTCGGCACGCTCGACGCGATCGCGGTCGCCGTCGCGGACGACGGAACCGCCAACGCCCAGGTCTTCCAGGTCCGCGACGGCGTCCTCTCGGACCGCCAGAGCTTCTACCTCGACAACGAGGCCGGCGGCGACATCGGCGAGGTTGCCGAGGCGTTCATCCTGCAGTACTACGCG
Organism: uncultured Solirubrobacterales bacterium; assembly: GCA_963796525.1. Taxonomy (GTDB): domain Bacteria; phylum Actinomycetota; class Thermoleophilia; order Solirubrobacterales; family Solirubrobacteraceae; genus Palsa-465. The sequence continues at coordinate 417,970 of CAWCMD010000015.1, read as the reverse complement.
AGCGCGATGATGATCCCGCCGCTGCTCGTCGTGCAGTGCGAGATGAGCGAGCCGCTCGAGCAGGCGCTCAGCGGACGCCGCGGGGGTCCCGTCGAGATCCGCGCCGCAGAGCGCGGCGACAAGCGCCGGATCCTCGAGCTGGCAGAGCGCAACGCGCGCCTCGCCCTCGACCAGGAGCAGCTGCGTTCCGAGCGCCGACGCCAGCAGCGCGTCGAGGCGCTCGACGGTCTTCAGCAGGCGCTCGGCCTGGACACGATTCCCCTAAGGATCGAATGCTTCGACATCTCGACGCTGATGGGCACGAACACGGTCGCCTCGATGGTGGTGTTCGAGGGCGGGGCGCCTAAGAAATCCGACTACCGGCGGTTCAAGGTACGTGGAGGCCTCTACGCCTCAAGTCCGCCGCAGTCGAACTCGCAGGCCCACTCCGGCCGGACGCCGGATTCGCAGGACCACACCGGCCGGACGCCGGATTGGCCCGATGACTTTGCGGCGATGGAAGAGGTGCTCGGCCGCCGGCTCGCGCGCTGGGAGGCACAGCGCGACGTCTCGCCGCACGACAAGGAGTACGACCCGAGCTTCGCGGCGCTCCCCAACGTGGTTGTGATCGACGGCGGCAAGGGCCAGCTGTCGGCCGGGCTAAGAGCGCTGGCGACGTTCCGGGAGCGGGGCGTGACCGTCATCTCGCTGGCAAAGAGGATCGAGGAGGTGTTCATCCCCGGCCGCGCAGCACCGCTGCAGCTGCCACACGACACCCCCGAGCTCCAGCTGCTCCAGCGGGTGCGCGACGAGGCGCACCGGTTCGCGATCACCCACCACCGCACCCGCCGCGACCAGGCGATGACGGCGTCGATCCTGGACGAGCTGCCGGGCGTCGGGCCGTCGCGCAAGCGCGCCCTGCTGAATCACTTCGGGTCGCCCGACGCGATCCTCGCCGCGAGCCGCGAGGAGCTCGAGGCCGTGCCGGGACTGTCGGGCAGGCTTGCCGGGCGGCTGTACCGCGAGCTGCACAAGTCAGGCGTCTAGCCCCGTCTGGTGAGCAGCACCGCCGAGCCCTGTTGCGTGAGCAGCACTGCCTAGCCCTGTTGCGTGAGCAGCACCGCGCTTCCGGCGGGCACGCTCACCTGATATGCCCCGACCAGTGGCGTGACCGTGGTGAGCTGCGGGGCTCCGAGGCGCCCAGTAGTCGTGCCGGCGCCGAACGTCTGGCCGCCGAGCGTCACGCCGCTGGTCGAGCTGACGCTCGGCGCCTGCAACGATTCGAGCGTCGCGGAGCTGCCCATCTGCGGGAGTGTCACATCGACAGTGTGGGCCGAGCCCGGGTCCTTGTTGATCAGCGTCACCCTGGTCGTGCCGTCGGCGGCGTGCGTCGCCCACACCTTCACGGGTGTGCTGGAGATCGGAGAGCCGCCGGAGGTCAGCGTTGTCTCAAGCAGCTGCGCACCGGGCGGGAACGCCTGACCGAACATCAGCATTCCGTAGTAGTCGGGATGGACGAACGCGTGCCATGTCTTGCCGCGCTGGGTGAACGTGAACATCTCGTATGCGGCCTGCGGCAGCGTGTGGAAGTTCACGCCGTCGACCCCGATGCTCGCGAGGTTGAACAGCGTGTCGAGCGCCCACAGCGCCGAGGAGAACGTGTCGGCCGCGCTCGGACGGCCGATGCAGCTCGCGGTCGCGGCCGAGTTCATCTCGTCGATCCGGAAGCGAAGCCCTGCGTTGTGAACCGCGGTGACGTAGGGCGCGACGCCGGCCGCCATCCCCGACGACGCGTCGTCGCTGAGCATGTTGTCGACCGACGCATACGTCGGCGAGGCGGTGTCCCCGCATCCGTGCAACGGGTAGCGATGGATCGTCAGCACCCGAAGGCCGGGCTCGTCCTGGATGAGCCGTCCCAACCCGCTGAGCCAGGTGAGCTCGGCGTATGCAGGACCCGCGATCGGAACCGACGGCAACGCCGCACGCCAGCGCGAGAACTCACGCAGGAACTCGGAGTAGTCGTAACCCGCGGTGCGGGCGTGCCAGATGTTGCCGTGGCGGTCGCGGTACCAGGGAAACACCGTGTACACATCCGGCTCGTTACCGATCTCGAGCGCCTCGATCGATCGGCGTCCGATCCCCTGGAGGAACGCGCGCGCCTCCGTGGCGGCGATCTCGGGGCGGCCCGCCGCGAGGTTGACCCCCAGGATCAGCTGGGCGCCGAGGTCCTGCGCCAGAAGCTGGGTCTGCCGCAGCCAGCCCTCCGTCAGCGAGTAGCTGATCCCGCCGGGAGGGATCATCCCGCGGATCGGCCACCAGGTCGCATCGGCCGAGTCCCCGCCAATCCGCAGGATCGGCGCCTTGCCGCCGGGAACAAGGTTGCGCACGAGCTGCAGAAAGACCGGATTGATCGCGTACGGGTTGCGTCCCGTGTACAGGTGAAGCGCCTTGTATTCCAGCGATAGCCCCACGAATCCGGGCGCCATCGGCTGGCCGGCCGGGGTCGCGCCGACGGTCGCCGCCAGCGGCTGGTCGGCAAGTGCGCAGGACGGGAAAAGCGCGATGATGAGCCCCGCCAGCAGCCCGAGGCGAGGCACGCGGAAATTCACCTGGAGCATGGTGGCATACGCTCGTCCGCTAAGCACGTCAAGCTTTAAACACCCATGACAGCTTCCCGGAGCGCTTCGGAGATCGAGCGCGGCGGGTCGGTCCTGACCGACCTCGTCGTGATCACGGGATTCTCAGGCGCCGGCAAGTCGACGGCGATGGCTGCGTTCGAGGACGAGGGCTATTTCTGTGTCGACAACCTCCCATCGGAGATGATCCGCTCGCTGGTCGACCTGTTCATGCACGAGGGGTCGAAGGTGGAACGGGCCGCGGTCGTCTCCGACGCGCGCGGCGGCTCGTACTTCGATGGGCTCGTCGAGATGCTCGATGATCTGCGCACGAGCGGCGTGCGACACCGGGTCCTGTTTCTCGAGGCGGACGAGCAGACACTGCTGACCCGCTACAAGGAGACGCGTCGCCGCCACCCGCTTGCGCCGCGTGGGAGCGTGGCTGACGGGATCGCCCGCGAACGCGCGCTGCTGGCGCCGTTGCGCGACCGCGCGGATGTCGTGATCCCGACAACGGGTCTCACCGCGGCGATGCTGCGCCGCAAGCTGGCGGACGAGATGCTCCCGAGCCGGACGCCGGGGCACCTGGCGGTCACGTTCGAGAGCTTCGGCTTCAAGTACGGGCCGGTTCGGGACCCGGACCTGATGTTCGACGTTCGCTTTCTTCCGAATCCGCACTACGAGCCGGAACTCCGGCCGCTGACCGGAAGCGACGCGGCGGTCGTCGAATTCATCAACCGCAACGGCGACCTGGACGCGTTCTACGACCACCTGATCCCGATGCTCGACTATCTCCTCCCGCAGTACCTGGCGGAGGGGAAAGCGCATCTGGTGGTAGCGATCGGATGCACGGGCGGTCGCCACCGCTCGGTCGCGATCGCCGAGCATCTCGCGCAGCGCTACGGCACCGGCAGCGATTATCTGGTCGAGGTCGTCCACCGCGACGCTGAGCGGCGGGTCTGAGCCGGTGATCGATCATGTCGGCTTTGAGGTCTCTGACCTGCAGCGCTCGGCTCGGTTCTACGACGCGGTGTTCTACGCGCTGGGCGCGAGGCGTATGTTCGAATCCGAGCACGCCATCGCCTACGGGATCAACGGCCCGCAGGTGTGGATCGTCGTCCGCGGCCGTCCGCCGGCCGCCGGCTACGGGCACATGGCGCTCCACGCCAGCGGCAAGGCCGCGGTCGATGCTGCCCACGGCGGCGGGCTGGCCAACGGCGGCAGCGACGACGGAGCGCCCGGGCCGCGTCCCCAGTACGGCCACCGGTACTACGCCGGCTACCTCCGTGACCCTGACGGGCTGCGGGTCGAAGTCGTCTCCCGGAGATAGACACACTTCAGATAGCCTTGGAGATGCCGGCTCGATGTCGGCCTTCTTTTTGCAGGCGAAACGAAAGGGAGTTGAGATCGGATGCCGGTACGGGTCGGAATCAACGGCTTCGGGCGCATCGGCAGGAACGTGTTCCGCGCCGCGTACGAGCGGGGAGCGGACATCGAATGGCTCGCGGTGAACGACCTGATCGAGCCCAAGACGATCGCCCATCTCCTCAAGTACGACTCGAACTACGGCCCCTTCCCCGGTGAGGTAGCGGTCACCGACACGGGGTTCGAGGTCGACGGCAAAGAGATTCGCGTGCTCTCGAGAGAGACCCCGGGGCGCTGCCTTGGTCGGAGCTCGGCGCGGATGTCGTGATCGAGTCGACCGGCCTGTTCACCGACCGCGAGAACGCCTCCAAGCACCTCGACGCGGGCGCCAAGAAGGTGGTGATCTCGGCGCCTGCCACAAACCCGGACGTGACAGTCGCGATCGGCGTCAACTTCGAGGGCGCCTACGACCGCGACCAGCATCACGTGATCTCGAACGCCTCGTGCACGACCAACTGCCTGGCGCCCGTCGCCAAGGTGCTGCAGGACACGGTCGGCATCAAGCACGGGCTGATGACGACGATTCACGCGTACACGGCAGACCAGCGGCTGCAGGACATGCCGCACCGTGATCTGCGGCGAGCGCGCGCCGCGGCCGTCAATCTGATCCCGGCGACGACCGGGGCGGCGAAGGCGATCGGGCTCGTGATCCCGGAGCTTCAGGGCAAGCTGCACGGGTTCGCAGTCCGGGCGCCGGTGCCCACCGGCAGCGTGGTCGACTTGACGATCGAAACCAATCGCGAGGCGACGATCGAGGAGATCAACAAGGCGATGAAGGCCGCTGCGAGCGGGCCGATGGACGGCGTTTTGCAGTACACGGAGGATCCGATCGTCTCCTCGGACATCGTCAAGAGCCCGTACTCGTCGATCTTCGACTCCGCGCTGACCGCGGTGATGGACGGAACGATGGTCAAGGTCGTCTCGTGGTACGACAACGAGTGGGGCTACTCGTGCCGACTCGTCGACCTGGTGCAGAGGATCCTGTGAGAACGCTGCGGGATCTCGGCGATCTCGAAGGCAAGCGGGTGCTGGTCAGGGTCGACTTCAACGTGCCGCTCAAGGACCGCCAGGTCGCCGACGACACGCGGATCCGCGCGGCGCTCCCGACGATCAACGAGCTGCGCGACCGCGGCGCGCGGCTGATCCTCGTCTCGCACCTGGGACGCCCCAAGGATCGCGAGCCCGAGTTCTCGATGCGGCCCGCCGCCGACCGGCTCGCCGAGTTGACCGGGGCGGACGTGACGCTCGCTCCGGACGTCGTCGGCGACCACGTGCGCGCGCTCGCCGAAAAGCTGGCGCCGGGTGATGTCCTCGTGCTCGAAAACGTCCGCTACGAGCGGGGCGAGACCAAGAACGACCCCGAGCTGGCACACCAGCTCGCGCAGCTCGCAGACGTGTACGTCAACGACGCGTTCGGCACCGCACATCGCGCCCATGCGTCGACCGAGGGAGTGGCGCATCTGGTTGACGATCGCGCTGCCGGGCTGTTGCTCGAGCGCGAGGTCAGCACGCTCACGAAGGTGATGGAGGATCCCGCACGACCGCTTGTCGCGGTGCTGGGCGGCGCCAAGGTCAGCGATAAGATCGCCGTGATCGACCGCTTTCTGCAGACCGCCGACACGATCCTCATCGGCGGGGCCATGTGCTTCCCGTTCTTTGCCGCGCAGGGCCGTGCGATCGGATCCTCGCTGTGCGCTGAGGAGGACGTTGAGCTCGCGAAGAAGATCCTGGCGTCGCTCGAAGGAGCACATGCCGCGTTCGAACTACCGCAGGATCTGGTGATCGCCCAGCGGCTGGACGAAGACGCCACGGCGCAGCCGCTTGACGGCGTCGACGTCCCGGACGGCATGATGGGCCTCGACATCGGGCCGCGCACCGCCGAGGCTTACGCGATGATCGTCGCGCGCGCCGGCACCGTGTTCTGGAATGGCCCGATGGGTGCGTTCGAGCTCGAGCCGTTCGCCGCCGGCACCCGCACGGTGGCTGAGGCGATCGCCGACGCGCCCGGAACCACCGTGGTCGGCGGCGGCGACTCCGCCGCTGCGATTCAGCGCTTCGGCCTTGCCGACAAAGTCAGCCACCTCTCGACTGGCGGCGGAGCGTCGCTCGAGCTGGTCGAGGGCAAGGAACTTCCGGGCGTGGCGGCGCTGTCATGAGCGATCGCACGCCGCTGATCGCCGGCAACTGGAAGATGTACAAGACCGTCGCCGAGGCGGAGGAGTTCGTCGCCGGGCTGCTGCCGCGGGTGTCCACGCTCGAGGGAGTCGAGGTGGCGGTCTGCCCGACGTTCATGGCGCTCGGCGCGGTGATCGACTCAGTACGCGGTTCGCGCGTGCAGGTCTACGCGCAGAACATGCACTACGCCGCCGAAGGGGCATTCACGGGCGAGGTGTCGCCCCCGATGCTCGTCGAGGCCGACGTGCAGGGCGTGATCCTCGGCCACTCGGAGCGCCGCGAGCACTTCGGCGAATCCGATCGCGCGCTGCAGCTGAAGGTGCCGGCGGCGCTCGAGGCGGGGCTGCTGCCGGTGCTGTGCGTCGGCGAGACCGAGGACGAGCGCGAACGAGGTGATACCGAGCGCAAGCTGCGTCATCAGGTTCAGGAGGGCCTTCAAAAGGTCTCCGAGGATCGCCTCGGCGAGGTGGTGATCGCATACGAGCCGATCTGGGCGATCGGAACCGGCAAGGTGGCGACGCCGGAGCAGGCCCAGGAGGCGATCGCGTTCGTCCGGGCGCTGGTCGCGGACCGCTCGCCCGAGCAGGCCGAGCGCACCCGGATCCTGTACGGCGGAAGTGTCAAGCCCGACAACGCCGATGAGCTGCTCGCGCTCGCGGACGTCGACGGCGCGCTCGTCGGCGGCGCGAGCCTCGATCCAGAGTCGTTCGCAGCGATCATCGCGGCGGCGGGCTGATGAGCGTCCGGCCCGGCGCGCAGCAACTGCCAGCCGCCGCAGTCGCACTGATCATCCTCGACGGCTGGGGCTGCGCGCCCGCCGGCCCTGGCAATGCGGTCTCGCTCGCGACGACGCCCGTGTTCGACGAGCTGTGGGGCGCCTATCCGCACGCGACGATGACGGCATGCGGGCGCGCGGTCGGGCTGCCCGAGGGACAGATGGGCAACTCGGAGGTCGGGCATCTCAACCTCGGCGCCGGATCGATCGTGATGCAGGACCTGACGCGGATCGACGTGGCGGTCGAGAACGGGGAGCTGGGATCCAACCGCGTGCTGCGCGATGCGTTCACCGCCGCCGAACGGGTCCACCTGATCGGGCTCGTGTCCGACGGCGGCGTGCACTCGGGGTTCGGACACCTGGAGGCGCTGATCAAGCTCGGAGCATCGATCGGGGTTCCCGATCTCGTGCTGCACGCGTTCACCGACGGGCGCGACACGCTGCCCATGTCGGGCGCCGGCTACCTGGAGCAGGTCGAGGGCTGGATGCGGGAAGCGAACCCCACCCACCCCGGCCGAATCGGATCGGTCGTCGGTCGCTACTACGCGATGGACCGCGACCGCCGTTGGGATCGCGTGCAGCTCGCGTACGACATGCTCGTGCACGGTCGCGCGGAGCATCACGCGGCGTCGGGGGCCGAGGCGGCCCGCGGCGCCTATGAACGCGAGGAGACCGACGAGTTCATCAAGCCGGTGCTGGTCGGTGACGAGGCCCGGATCCGGCCCGGCGACTCGGTGTTCGCGTTCAACTTCCGCCCGGACCGGATGCGCGAGATCACGCGCGCGCTCGCCGACCCCGGCTTCGGCGAGATCGAGCGTGGGGGGGCGGGGGTGATCGAGCACTACGGGACGATGGCTCAGTACGAGGAGGACTTCGACTACCCGGTCGCGTTCCCGCCCGAGCATCCCGCGACGACGATGTCCACGGTGATCGCCGGGCTAGGCGTCAAGCAGCTGCACGTCGCCGAGACCGAGAAGTACCCCCACGTCACCTACTTCTTCAACGGCGGTGAGGAAGAGCCGTGCGAGGGCGAGCGCCGCGAGCTGGTGGCATCGCCGCGCGACGTCCCGACCTACGACTACAAGCCCGAGATGAGCGCGCCGGCGGCGGCCGAGGCCTTCGTCAACGCCTGGCGTGAGGAGTCGCCGACGTTCGGCATCATCAACTTCGCCAACGCGGACATGGTCGGGCACACCGGGGTCATCCCGGCGGCGGTCAAGGCGATCGAGACGGTGGACACGTGCCTGGCGCAGGTCGTGGAGGTCGTTCACGCATCTGGGGGCGCCTGCCTGATCACTGCCGATCACGGCAACGCCGACCACATGCTCGAGCCCGACGGGAGCCCGAACACCGCCCACTCGCTCAATCCGGTGCCTGTGATCGTTACGGTGCCCGGTCTGTCGCTGCGGGACGGTGGGGTGCTGGCCGACGTGTCGCCGACGCTCTTGCGGATGCTGGGGGCCGAGCAGCCGGCGGCGATGACGGGGCATTCGCTGATTAGTTAGGGGCTGCTTCGCAGCGTCCGTGGGGCCGGCCGGGCCCGTCCGGACAGCTTGGGTAGCCGGGTGCGGGCCGGCGTCTGTCGTGCTTCTTGTGCTGACGGCTGGCGCCTCAGCTTCCGGCCTTCGGCCGGGTGCCACTTGGGTTGGTCTGCCCGGGATTTGGCTGGGGATTGAGGTCTCGCCCACCCCCGCCCGCCGCCGAGGTGCCCGGCAACCCCGATTTCGTTACAGAGCGGCCGCTCGCCGCGGCAACGTGTGACGGAATGCGCGCTATAGCACCGATTTCGTTACGCGTTGCTCACCGCGGCGGTCGCGATGTAACGAAATCGGGGTTGGTGGCAACGCGGTACGTGGCTAGAGAGCGGGCCTCGCTGCCGGACGGGCGCACCTCGCGCTCGAGGCGCGGCGAGTGACCGGGCAGGCCGTGTGCGCGCCGGTGCGCTCGGCCGGTGCGAGTGCCCGTCGCGACGGACGGGCCCGCGCGGCCCCATGGACGCTGCGTAAGCAGCCCCTATAAACCTATGCGTGCAGCTACAATAAGACTTGACAGGGAATCACTTAGATTTCATACTGTGGCTTGTCGAGGATAACGGAGGTTCAAGATGGCATTGATTCGATGGGAGCCGGTTCGTGAGCTGAACACGATTCAGAGCGAGATGAACAGGCTCTTCAACACTTTGTTTGATGCGCCGGCTCCGGCCAATGGGGCGGCACGGCGCTGGATTCCGGCGATGGACCTGGTCGAGACCGCGGATGACTTCGTGCTGCGGGCCGATCTGCCCGGGCTCAGCGAGAAGGACGTCAACATCGAGTTCGAGGACAGCGTGCTGACGATCTCGGGTGAGCGCAAGAGCGAGCACGAGGAGAAGAAGGAGGGCTACTACAGGGTCGAGCGCTCGTATGGCTCGTTCTCGCGGTCGCTGACGCTGCCCGAGGGCGTTGATCCGGACGCGGTCAAGGCGAGCTTTGATCGCGGCGTGCTGGAGGTGCGGGTTCCGAAGCCCGAGCAGCGCAAGCCGCGCAAGGTCTCGATCTCGGTCGGTGGCGAGTCGCCGGCGATCGAGGGCTCAGAGACCACTGAGTAAGGTCACGCTAGGGTCGGGTGCCGATGTTCACGATCGGCACCCGTTGCTCTACCTCGCTGGCGCGCACCGGCACCCTCCATCTGGCTCACGGTGAGGTGCGCACGCCGGCGTTCGTGCCGCTGGCGACCCGCGGCGCGGTGAAGACGCTCGAGCCGCGCGACGTCGCCGCGCTCGGCTACGAGATGGTTCTCGGCAACACCTTCCACCTGATGCTCGCGCCGGGTCCCGACTTGGTCGCCGAGCTCGGCGGCCTGCATGAGTTCATGCGCTGGGAGCGGCCGATCATCACCGACTCGGGCGGCTTTCAGGTGTTCTCGATGGGGCACGGCGGCGTCGCCGACGAGATCAAAGGACGGGGGCGCTCCCGCGAGAGCAGCGGCGCGATCCTGTCGATCGAGGAGGAGGGCGTGCGGTTCCGCTCCTACGTGGACGGCAGCGAGCGCTTCATCGGACCCGAGACATCGATGGCGGTGCAGGCGGCGCTCGGGTCGGACATCGCGCTCGTGTTCGACGAGTGCACCCCGTTTCACGTCACGCGCGACTACACGGCGCGTTCGACCGAGCGCACGCACCGCTGGCTTGGGCGCTGCCTGGACTGGCACGCCGAGCACGGCCCGCCCGGGCAGGCCGTCTACGGAATCGTGCAGGGTGGAGTCGAGCAAGACCTTCGGGTGCAATCGGCGGCCGCGGTCGCCGCCAGCGGCTGCGACGGGATCGCGATCGGCGGGTCGCTCGGCCGCGACAAGGCCCAGATGCACGAGGTCGTCTCGTGGACCACGGATGAGCTGGAGCGACTGGCCGCCGAGCGGCCGCGACACCTGCTCGGGATCGGCGACGTCGAGGACCTGATCACGTGCGTGGGGCTCGGGATCGACACGTTCGACTGCGCGCTGCCCACCCGCCTGGGACGCCACGGCGTGGCGCTGGTGCCGGAGCCGGCAGCCGGCTGGCGCGTGGACCTCGTCAAAGCCGCGCACAAGTCGGCGCCCGAGCCGATCATGGACGGCTGTCAGTGCCCGGCGTGCTCCGCTGGGTTCTCGCGCGCCTACCTGCACTACCTGCTGCGCGCCGGCGAGCTCACCGGACTGCGGCTCGTCACGCTCCACAACCTCATGTTCATCGCGCGTCTGGTGGACGATCTACGCGCCGCGATCGACGCGGACCGCCTGCCGGCGGTGGCCGCTGAGCTGCGGGCCGGCGCGGCTCCGGGCGTTACTTCGTGTTCTGGTTGATGAAGTCGCGGATGTTGTTGATCACGCTCTGGGCGTCGTGACCCACGATGTGACGAATGTGGAGGGCCGTGCTCGAGGTGCTGTTGGCGATCGCCACGGCCGCGATCACCGCGATGACCAGCACGAGCAGCAGCGCCGTCAGCGCGAAGAAGCGGCCCCCGCCCCGGCGCCTGCGGCGCGGTGCGCGCTGGTCGGTCGTCACCGCGCCCCGCGACGCGCGTCGCTGATCGACCGGTCGTGGCCCGGAGGCGACCTGGGTGCGGGCAGGACGCGGCGCCGCAGCGCGGTTCGCGGCGGTGCGCGGCGCGGCGACGCGCGAGGAGGCGACGCGCGTGGCGGCTGTCTCTTGCTCGGGGCGCGCGGCTGCCGAGCGGGGCAGCACGCGAGTGGCTGCGCGCGAGCCCAGATGCGCGGTCGGCGCGGTGCCGGGCAGCGGCGAGATGCCGTGAAGACCGTTCCGCAGCGCCTCTCCGAGCAGCAGCGCGTCGGCGGGCCTGGCCTCCTGGTCGATCGCCACCGCCAGCGCGACGGCCTGCGCGAGCTCGCGCGGGACGCGTGGATTTACCTCGTTCAGCCACTCTGGCGACTCCCGCTGCTGCTTCAGCGCGAGCTCTGAGAGCGAATTGGCCTCATAGGGCAGGCGCCCCGAAAGCAACTGGTACGTGACGACGCCAAGCGAGTAGATGTCCGAGCGAGGCCCCGCCTCCTCGCCGCGAGCCTGCTCGGGCGCGAGGTAGGCGGCGGTCCCGAGCACCGACCCGACCTGGGTGATGCTCGATTGATCGGTTGCACGCGCAATCCCGAAGTCCGCGAGCTTGACGACCTCGGCCTCGGAGACGAGCAGGTTGCCGGGCTTGACGTCGCGGTGCACGACGCCGTTGCGGTGCGCGTAGTCAAGGCCGCGGCAGGCCTGCGAGACGATCTCGACAGCCTGCTCGACATCCAGATGTCCGCGGTCACGCAGCAGCTCTGCACAGGAGTGGCCGGAGACGTGCTCCATCACGATGAAGTGCTGGTGGTGACCCTCGTCGAAGCCGAAGTCGAAGACCTGCACGATGTTCGGATGCACGAGCCGCGCCGCCGCCAACGCCTCGCGGCGGAAGCGCGACACGAACGTGGGGTCATCGGCCAGGTGCTCGGCAAGCAGCTTCAGCGCCACATAGCGCTCGAGCCGCTGGTCGAAGGCCAGATGGACGGTCGACATGCCACCAACGCCGAGGCGTCCCTCGATTCGATATCGGCCTGCGATCGTAGTCGTGCTTGTCATTGTCCGTTACCGCCGCCGGTGTTGCCAGCCCCGGAATTGCCGCCCCCGAGCCCTGCCCCGCCGCTTGTTCCCCCCGAAGAAGAACTACCCGAGCTGGTCGTGGTCGTTGCAGTCGTGCTGGTCGGCGTCGTCTGCGTCGACGTCGTCGTGCTCGTGGGCGTCGAAGTCGTCGATGTCGGGGTCGAGCTGGTCGTGGTCGATGAGGTCGTGGTCGGGGTTGACCTGGTGCTCGTGCTGCTCGAGCTCGTTGTGCTCGTCTGGCAGTCCTGCGGGGTCAGCTGAGCGAGCGTACTGGCCCCCTGCGCGAGATTGGCACGAAGCCTTGGGTCAACCGTCGCCGGCAGATTTCCGACGGCGTTGCTGAACCCCCCCGCGGCGCTGTTGGCCGCCGCGCACTTGCCCGCGCCGAGGGCGTTCGAGACCTGGTCGAGCTGGCTGTTCAGGGTGCTCGACTGGTCGCCTGAAAGCAGGCCGGCGCCGCCGCCGCAGGCAGCGACAACGATCGAGACCGCGAAACCGAGTCCGCCGGCCAGCAGGGCGCGAGGCGCGTGGCGCATGCGCGGCTTGACTTTAGAGGCTCTCGCTGTTGACTTGCCGTTAGGTTCGCCAGAATCACTACTGGCCGTAGGCCAGGCGGTCTGCCAATGAATCCGGGAGCCTGGCGGCTCTGATCGATGCCGCGGCGCCCGCGATGTCGTATTCGGTGCGGCGGTAGACCGCGACCCAATTGTCGAGATCAAGCTCGAGCCACGCGGCGCGGGGATCGCCGTCACGGGGCTGGCCGACGCTTCCAGGGTTGATCAGCCATTCGCCCGTCTCGAGCTCGAGCTCGTCGCCGTCGTCACGGGTCTCTCCCGTGGCAGGCGCCCCCGGCACGCGGGAGAAGGACAGCGCCACGTGTGAGTGGCCGATCAGGCAGACGCGGTGCTGCTGGACGTCGAGGCACAGCTCGGCTTGCAGCGGCGAGAGCACGTACTCCCAGACAGGATCTCGCGGACTGGCGTGATAAAGGCCAACTTCCTCGTCGAGCAGCTGCGGCTCCAACCGATTCAGAAACGCGCGGGTCTCTTCGGTGATCGTGGCCTGCGTCCACTTTGCGGCCAGCGCTGCGCCGCGCGAGAACTGCTCGAGCGGAAGCGATCCGCGGACGCCGAGATCGTGGTTTCCCGCAAGGCAGATCACGGCGTGGCGTTGAGCCAGCTCGACGCACGCGTCCGGGTCGGCACCGTATCCCACCAGATCTCCGAGGCACCACATCTCCTCGCAGTCCGAGGCCTCGATCTCATCCAGCACCGCCTCGAAGGCATGGCGGTTGCCATGGATGTCAGAGACGATTGCCACACGCACCTCTACAGTCTCCCTGGTGAGACGGCGTCTGCGCAGCCCGGTGCTCGGTCCGATTCTCGCGACGCTCGGAGCGGCGGAGGCAGGCGTTCGGCTGCTGCGCCCTAAACCGGCGGTCGCGAAGCCCGCGCCTGTCGACCTTCGGCGCTACTTCTCCGACGATGAGATCGCGCGCGGGCGGCGCTTCGCCCGGCCGCAGATGGCGCTCGCGCTGGCGCGCTCGGCGATCGAGCTCGGCGTGCTCGTGAGGATCGTGCGCAGGCCGCCGCGGCTACTCGGCGCTCCACGCGGGCGGCCGGTGGTGGCCGGCGCTGTCGGAGGGGCGGCCCTCGCCGCCGCGCTGTCGCTGCCGCCGCTGCCGCTCGCGGCGGTTTCACGCCGCCGCGCGAAGGCCGTCGGCCTGGTGACGCAATCGTGGGGCGGTTGGGCCGCGGATCTGGTCAAGGCGACGGCGATCGAAACGGCGCTCGCCGCTGCCGGTGGCGCGGCCATCGTTGGCGCGACGCGGCGCTATCCGCGCGGCTGGTGGGTCGCCGCGGCCGCCGGGTCGGTCGTGGTCGGGGGTGTCCTGACGACGCTGGCGCCGGTCGTCCTCGACCCGATCTTCAACGACTTCACGCCGCTGCCTGAAGGAACCGCCCGCACGGACGTGCTCGAGCTCGCGCAAGCTGCGGGCGTGAAGGTGGGGGAGGTGTTCTCGGTCGATGCGAGCCGCAGGACGACCGCGGCCAACGCGTACGTGACCGGGCTTGGCCCCACCAAGCGAGTCGTGCTGTTCGACACGATGCTCGACCGCTACAGCCGCGACGAGGTGCGGGTCGTGGTCGCGCACGAGCTCTCCCACGTACGGAGTCGCGACATTTGGCGCAGCGTCGCCTATGCCGCACTGATCGCACCGGGTGCGGCGCTCGCGGTGCAGCGGCTGAGCTGGGCGCTCTCGCCCGAGCGCGCTACGGCCGTTGCGCTTCCGGCGCTCGCGCTCGCGGCGGCGATCGTCACCGCCCCCGTCGGCCTGATCAGCAACCGCCTCTCGCGGGCTCTAGAGCGCCGCGCCGACGCCTTCTCGCTCGAGCTGTCGGGCTCGCCGGAGGCGTTCATCTCATTCGAGCGCGCGATCGCCGTCCAAAACGTCGCCGACCTGGAGCCCCCGCGCTGGGCGACCAAGCTGCTCGCGACCCATCCGCCCACGGCCGAGCGGATCGGGGCGGCCGTCGCGTACGAGCAGGCCGGCTAGTCAGTTCTCGGGATTTGGCCCTGCGCCGAATTCGGGCAGGTTCTTGATGCCCTCGCGCGTCTGATACTTCGAGAAGTTGTCCTGCATCGCCTCGATCAGCTCGCGCATGAACTTCGGCGAGAGATTGATCCGCGAGACCACCACGCCGGGGACCTCGTCGTCCTCGACCTCGTGGTCAACGCGCGCGAACGTGATCGTGAACTCGTAGTCAGAGTGGCTGACGTTCGCGAAGTTCGCGTATACGCCGGCCATGATGTCCGGCGAGAAATGGATATTGATGTGGCGCTCTGGGGTGTCGGCGTCGTCCATGTTCGACGTAGTATCTCACCCGTGCGGATCGTAGTCCTCGCGGTGGGCAGACTCCGTCCGCCATTTGCCGACGACGTGCAGCATTATCAGAAGCTGCTGGCGCGTCATACGCGGCTCGAGCTGGTTGAAGTGCGAGAGGATGAACAGGTCTCCAGAAGGCTGCCCGACCGGGCATTTGTCTCCCTGCTCCATCGTGACGGCGCCCACCTCGACTCGGTCGGCTTCAGTCGCTTCCTCGAGCAGCGGCGCCAGAGCGGACGGGATTTGTGCTTCGTGATCGGCGGTCCCTTCGGGCTCGATCTCGATGAGGTGGAGCACCGCCTCTCCCTGGGGGAGCTGACGCTGCCGCATCAGCTGGCGCGGGTCGTGCTGCTCGAGCAGCTCTACCGGGGCCACAAGATCCTCGCCGGCGAGCCCTACCACTACTGATGCCCGACTCCCAAACATCGATCGCCAGGCGGCGGCTGCTGCACCCGCGGGTGCGTGCGCGGATGGAGATGCGGCTGATCAGGCGCCGCATCCTGTTCCTGCTGATCGTGCTCAACGTGCTGCTGATCGGCGGGAGCATCGGGTTCATGCTGACCGAGCGCAGCTCGCTGGCATGGGGGTTCGTTCGCACACTCGACACGCTGACGACCGAGGGCTCGATTTCATTCCCGCAAGACACCGCCGGCCGCGTGCTGAAGGTCGCGCTGATGCTGTTTGGCATAGGTACGCTCTTCTACGCATTCGCAACGATCGCTGAGTTCTTCGTGTCCGGCGAGCTCAGCGGTGTGCTCGACGAGCGCCGGACCCAAAACGTGATCGACTCCTACCATGACCATTTCATCGTCTGCGGCTTCGGCCGGGTTGGCCGGCAGGTCTCCCGCGATCTGCGCGCCGCGGGGGCCGACTACGTGGTCGTCGACGTCAATCCCGACAATCGGGAGATCGCGCAGGCGCTCGGAGTGCGGTACGTGGAGGATGAGCCCGCCGACGATCAGGTGCTGATCCAGGCAGGCATCAAGCGCGCCAAAGGTCTGATCGCCTGTGTCGACTCCGACGCGGAGAACATCTTCATCACGTTGACCGCCCGGGAGCTCTGCCCCGAGCTGATGATCATCGCGCGCGCGTCCAAGGAGGACTCGGAGAAGAAGCTGGTCCGGGCCGGCGCCGACCGGGTGATCTCGCCGTACAAGACGTCGGGGTCTGAGATGGCTCGTGTGGCGCTGCACCCCCAGGTGGGCGGGGCAGTGCAGGTCGCCGATTACAGGATGGAGGAGATCGAGGTCTCGCCGGGCTGCTCCGGCGCCGGCAAGAGCATCGAATCGGTCCGCGGCGCGTCGATGATCGTGGTTCTGCGTCGTCAGGACGGGCACTTCGAGGCGCAGCCTCCGCCCGACACCGTGATCGAGGCGGGCGACCGCCTCGTCGCGATCGGGCCTCCCGACGCGCTCGAGCGCCTCGAGGAGCTGTTCCAGCCGGCCAGCGTGGCAACGGCGTGAGCGATCCGCTCTCCGAACTGGGCGCGGCGGTCCATGCCGCCGCCGCCGCGGTCCGCGACGGCGACGGAGTGCCGTCGACGCCGAAGCTCGAGCGGCCCAAGCGCCAGGACCAGGGCGACTACTCGACGAACGCCGCGATGCTGCTTGCGCCGGTGCTGAAGGCGGCGCCGCGGGTGATCGCTGAGAGGATCGGCGGTGAGCTCACGGCGGCGTTGGGGGAGGGACTCGACCGCACGGAGGTGGCGGGCCCGGGCTTCCTGAACCTGTTCCTCTCCGATGTGTGGCACCGGCGCGCGCTTGGCGCTGCGCTTGATGCCGGTGAGCGTTTTGGCGCCGGGGGCGCGGGCGTCTCTGAGCGGACCCTGATCGAGTTCGTCTCGGCCAATCCCACCGGTCCGCTCGTCGCCGCGAGCGGCCGCCACGCGGCGTTCGGTGATGCGCTGGCGCGGATCCTCGAGTTCTACGGCCACTCGGTCACGCGCGAGTACTACTTCAATGACGCCGGGTCGCAGATCCGGCTGCTCGGGGAGTCGGTGCGGGCGCGGGCGCGCGGCGAGGAGGTGCCCGAAGGCGGTTATCAGGGCGAGTACGTGATCGAGCTCGCGGGCGAGCTTCCAGGCGCCGCCGAGGCGGATCCCGACGAGCTCGCCCACGCGGCCGTGGAGCGCATGCTGGGACGGATCAAGGCCACGCTCGAGCGCTACGGCGTCCGCTATGACTCGTTCTTCAGCGAGCGTACGCTGCATGAGGGCTCGCCGAGCCAGATCGAGCGGGCGTTCGGGGTGCTCGAGGCGGCCGGCCACCTGTACGTTTCCGAGGGCGCCACCTGGCTGCGCACCACGACCTTTGGCGACGACAAGGATCGCGTCGTGGTGCGGTCCAACGGAGAGCCCACCTATCTCGCCGCGGATATCGCGTACCTGCAGAACAAGCGCGAGCGAGGCTTTGAGCGGCAGCTGCTGCCGGTCGGCGCCGATCATCACGCGTACGTGCGTGAGCTGAAGGCCGCGATCGCGGCGCTCGGAGGGGATCCCGACACGCTTGAGGTCCCGATCATCCAGTTCGTGCACCTTGTCGAGAGCGGCGAGCGGGCGGCGATGTCGAAGCGGATGGGCGCGTTCGTGACGCTCGACGAGCTGCTCGACGAGATCGGCGTGGACGCGACTCGCTTCTTCATGTTGCGCAGTTCCGCCGACCGGACGCTCGATCTCGATCTGGACCTCGCGCGCCGCCAGTCGGCCGAGAACCCCGTCTACTACATCCAGTACGCGCACGCCCGGATCGCATCGATGCTGGGGCGGCTGGCGGATTCGCGCGTCGAATCGGCGCTGTCGGGTGGATCCGGCGAGTGGGGCTCGGGTCCGCTGCACGTGTCCGAGCGCGAATTGGTCAAGTGTCTGCTCGCGTTCCCCGGGGAGGTCGCGGAGGCGGCGGCACGGCGGGCGCCTCACCGGATCGCCGGCTACGCGCTCGAGCTGGCCCAGGATTTCACGGCGTTCTACCGCGATTGCCACGTCGTCGGTGCGACCCCAGAGGAAGTGGAGAGCTTCCGGATCGCCCTGTCGGTCGCGACCCGGCGGGTGATCGCAAGTTCGCTCGGGCTGCTCGGCGTCAGCGCGCCGGACTCGATGTAGGCAGCCTGCTCAGCCCTTGTAGTGGGCGAGCTCTTCGTTGAGCCTGTCAGCGTCGGCGGTTGCCAGCGCCGGCGTGACGGCGGCAGATTGGCCTGTTCGTGCGCGTGCGCGTCGCCGCCACTTCGGGAGCGCGATCACGAGCACCGCGATCCCGGCCGCGAGGATCGCCGGCGGCAGGATGTACACCGTCAGGTTGAACCCATGGGCAGGCGGCTTGCCGAGGACCGCCGGACCGTACTGCGCCACGAGCGCATTCAAGATCTGCGGCTTGGTCTCTCCCTGCGCGATCAGCGTCCGGATGAAGGCGCGCTCGGAATCGGCCTCAGGCGACTGCGAGACGTTCAGCGCCTCGTGGCATGCCGTGCACATCACGTCGTTCTCGATGTCGGTCAGCGACGCGCGCGGCGCGACCGCCGCCGCGGGGGCCGGGCCGACTGCGACCGCCGCGACCGCCGCGACCGCCGCGAGGCTGACTGCGAGCGCCAGGGTGCTTCTGCGCTTCATGAGCGCTGCTCCAGGATCGGCGGGAGGGTCTGTTTGAGCCACGTGCCGTCGAGCTGGAAGCGCCGAACGGCTGCGACGCGACCGCTACGGTCGATCACGAACGTCTCGGGCACGCCGGTCGCCCCGAACGACCGGACAAAGTCTCCGGCCACGTCTCTGAGCACCGGGTATGTGATGTGCTGCTGGCGGACGAAGGCCTGAGAGGCGTCGGAGTTGTCCAGGTAGGTAACGCCGAGCACGGTCGCGCCGTGACCCGCCAGCTTGCGCTGCTCTTGCTCGAGGATCGGCGCCTCCGCCTTGCACGGGTCGCACCATGATGCGAATACGTTGAGCACGACCACCTTCCCGCGGAAGTCATGCAGCGATTCGGCGCCGGTCGAACCCAGGATCGGAAGCGCGACCGCTGCGCTCGGTGCGGGCGGCCGGTGGCCCTGTGCGAGCGAAGCGTCGATCGAAGTGTTGGTGCCCTGACCGGCCACTCCCACCGCCAGCAACCAGATAAGTGCGACGGCGGCTATGACCACGAAACCGGGAAGTACGTAGCGCCGCATAGCCGATCTAGAGTAATGGAGGGTCGTATGTGATCGCTCTCCGCACAGGATCGCGAGCGATTCCTGTGACTTCTCGGAAAATGCGCTGCCTCACCATCGGCGGAAGCTACGGTACCGCCCAGGAGAGCCCGTCCGGCAAGCAGCCGGGCGCGCAACTGAATTATGTGCAGGAGGCGCTGATGTTCAGGTCAGTGAGGGGAAGATCGGGACGGGCAGGGTGGCCACCGGGCGTGAACGGAGGTAGTCGGCAATGTACGTAGAGTGGAGTTGGGATCTCCGAGCGGTCGAAGCCCGCAGCCGTCTTGCGAGCGTGGTCGCGGACGGGGCGGTCGAGGATGTGCCGCGCGCCGTGTTCGAGCGGCTGATGACCGGAAGCAGCTTCGACTGCGTCTACACGTCGATTCTCAATCGGCTCGACGAGACGTTCCGTCGACGGCTCGAGGAGGCGCTCCTGGCGCGAGGAAGCGTGCTCGTCGATCGCGAGGGTCGGGAAGTAGGCGTCATCAACGCCGTGTTCGTCGATCGGGAGACGGCCCGGCCGCAATGGCTGGCCGTGTCGCGCAGCTCCGACGGACGTGAACGAGTCGTCGGGCTACCCGTATCCGCGCTGGTCAGCGTCGGCATGGAGGCTGCGTACGGCTCGGTCTCGCTCGAGTACGTCCGCGATGCGCCGCTACTCGACGTGGAGTTCGTCTCCGCGTACAACGAGCTCGAGCTGTGCGAGTACTACGGAATCCCGCCGACGCGGGGGGCGGGCGAGGGCCGGGTCGAGCGGCGCGCGACCTGCTCGCAGGCGTTCCTGGGCACGTCGCCCGGCGAGCCGATCCGCTGGCTTCCCGGACCGCGGCAGCTCACGGACATTCGCGGGCCCTTGAATGCTTGGACGCTTGCGCGTGCCGTGCGTGCGCGCTCCCACCGCCGTAACCTGAACCAGCCGCTCTAGGCGTCTCGATCGCCGCCAGGCGCAGCCACGAAGCGCGCGCCGAGGGCGTTCGCGAGCGTTCGGTGCGCGGAGCTGGTGCCGATCACAGCGCAGCGCCCCGGGTCGAGCTCGTGCGATCGCGCGAACGCGAGTGGCAGCCCCGGAAGGGGAGGCCGGCACCAGCAGATCGGAGGTCCGGCAGGGTGAGGGCAAACCGATGACTCCACCGGCCCGGGTATCGCCGCCGCGAGCCGGGCGACGAGCGCTTCCAATGTGTTCACGTCCCCGTCCGGGCGCCAGTCGAACAGCAGGTGCGGGGAGTGGGGGTCAGTTGCGTCCAGCGCCCGTTCCCAGCCGGCTGCCCCGAGCGCACCAGCAGCGATGATGACGCCGGCGCCACCGACGCTTGAACGTGCACGCTCGAACTCGACGACCTGGACATCGCTGAAACCCTCCTCGATCGACGGCGGCTCGAGCTCGCGAAGCGCGCGCATCTGGCGCGTCGGGGCCAGCAAGCCCGGGAGCTCCCGCGCGCGGGCCCGCAACTGCTCAGGAGTCGGCAACTCGTCGAAGACTTCGAGGATCCGCTGCACCATGTTGCACTGCGCCTCAGATAGCGGCGTGTTCAGCCAGATGCACCTGACCGCAGCGCCGTATCGTCGCGCTGTCTCGAGCACGTGGCTGCGGGACGCGCGGGTCAGGTACGTGTTGTCGAGCACGACGCCATGAGTGGCCGTGGGCAGCGCTTGGTCGAGCGCCCCGGCGAGCTCGGTCAGGCCGCCGCCGCGCTCGTCGCGGTTCAGTCGCAGGTATCCGCGGCTGACGTAAGACTCGGCAACGCGCGTCTTGCCGGCTCCTGGGATGCCCATCACGATCACGATGTCGGTGCTCGTGCGTGGCTTGGGTCGTGGCTCGGCCGGTCCGCCGACCCATCCGAATGCTTCGGACAGTGCTGATGCCTCGCGCGCGCCGAGGTGCAACCGTGCGGCGCGCGCGGCGCTGTGCGCGGTGTGTGGATGCCGGGCTCCCGGGATCGCCACGATCGCCGCTGAGAACTCGAGCAGCCAGGCGAGCGCCACTTCGGCCGGGGAGGCGCCATGCTCCGCTGCGGCCCTCCTCAGCACCTCGCGACGGGTGAGCGTGTTCGCCCTGCGCGGGCCGCCCAGCGGGGAGTGAGCGATCACAGCGATGCCCAGCTCGGCGCAGCGTTCGACGACGCCGCCGCGCACCGAGCGATCATCGAGCAGGCTAAGTGCGATCTCGACCGCGGCGATCGGCGCGATCTCGAGCGCCTCGTCGAGTTGCGTGCGGTTGACGTTGGACAGCCCCACGTGTTTGGCCAGCCGCTCGTCCGCCACGCGGGCGAGTGCTCGCACCGATGTGCGCCACGGCGTGCGCGGGTCCGGAGCATGGATCAGGAACGTGTCGATCGGCAGCCCGTCCAGTGCGGCGAGGCTTGCCTCGCAGTCGCGGAGGATCGTCTTCGCACGGCCATCCGGCAGCCACGCGCCGCCGGTGCGGGTCATCCCTCCTTTGGTGATGATCCGAGCGGCGCTCGCGGCGCCGGCGTGCTTGATGGCCGACGCGACCAGTCGCTCGTTGTGGCCGAGCTCCGTCTCGTCCTGTCCGTACGCGTGAGCGGTGTCGAACACCGTGATGCCTTCCGCCACCGCCGCCGCGATCGTCTGTTCGGCAAGCTGCTCGTCGCGACCCTCGCCGGTCGAGAACCGCATGCAGCCGAGCCCGATCCGCAGCTCGTCGGAGTCGAGCCAGGCAGGGGGACTCAAAGCTGCAGCGCCCACTCGGCCAGCGGCTGGCCGTCGGCGTCGGGCACTGCCTCGCCCGCGCGCCGGCGGGTCGCTCGCTGCCCCGCGTGAATCACCGCGAGCTTGAACGCGGCGAGCGCCACGTACCAGTCAATCTGGTCAAGCTCCAGCGCCGTGTGCGCGGCGTAGCGCTCGACGAGCTCGCCTGCGGATGGAAATCCTGAGAGGTCCGCGACGCCCTGGCTCGGATGGACGAGGATCCGGTCGGTCGTTCCCCACCACAGCAGCGCGTAGCCGAGGTCGCTCAAGGGGTCACCCAGAGTCGCCATCTCCCAGTCGAACACCGCGATGATGCGGCCGGTGTCCTCGGCGTCGAGCATCACGTTGCCGAGGCGATAGTCGCCGTGCACGAGCGTCGTTGTCTGCTGCTGTGGCATCGTCCGCCGCAGATGCACGGCAAGCGCGTCGATCGCGGCATGATCGCCGAACTTGGAGCGCTCCCACTGATCGATCCAGCGGTTCACCTGTCGCTCGAGATACCCCGTGGGCTTGCCGAAGTCGTTGAGGCCGACAGCGGCTATGTCGACGTCGTGGATGGCGGTGAGGACGTCGATGTAGCGCCGTCCAGTTCGCTCGTTCGTCGGCTTGTCGGCCGCGGCAAGGTCGGCGGGCTCGTGCGGCACGACGCCGTCCAGCCGCTCCATCACGTAGAACGGTGCTCCGATCACGGACTCGTCTTCGCAGAGCGCGAGCGCCCGCGGGACCGGTACGGCGGTGCCGTGCAGGGCGCGGTAGACCCGGTACTCGCGTGACATATCGTGGGCCGTCGGGAGGAAATGCCCGACGGGCGGGCGACGCACGACAAGGCGCCGGCCGTCAGCTTCGACACCCAGCGTCAGATTTGAGCGGCCGCCGGAGATGACCTCGACGGCAAACGACTCACCCTCGAACCCGAGCGTCTCGGATAGCCAGGCTCTCAGGCGATCGCTTTCGAGATCGGAATTCACCGGCCGGTGAACCTCGCCGGACGTTTCTGAAGACAGGAAGCGACACCTTCCGCGACGCCCGTCGCCTCGTCGAACTCGGAACGGATCTCCGAATAGCCGCTCACGCGTGAAACCTAGACGACGCGCGTAGCAACCGGAACGCGGACAGCCTCCACTGGGACTCGTCTCACTTCGAAACACGGCTAGCCGCCTGCTCGAGCCACGTCTGGTAGATGTCGATAAATGCGTCCATGGCGGCGTCGACTGCTTTGGTGTCGCGTGTGGCGACGAGGTCGAGCAGAAGTCCTCTGGTTACGGCGACTCCGAGCCGGGCGTGCGCACGCGCCAGCGGTTTGGGGATGCCGAGCGCGACGTTGATCTCGACGGCGGGGTCGAGCCAGTCCTCGACGATCCCGTCGAGGAACTCCGCGGTGTGGGGGCGGTCTTGGAGGGCTTGGCCGTAGAGCTCGAAGAACAACCGCGCGTTGGGCCACAGCTTCGGGTCGGAGATGTGCTTCCACCATGCGCGCATCGCCTCCCCGAGGGGGCGGCTCGGGTCCGGGAGGATGTCGCCCAGGACCTCGCGTTGGCGTTGCTCGACGGTCTGGACGATCTCGATCCACAGCTGCTCCTTAGAGCCGAAGTGGAAGATCAGCATCCGGTGGCTGGTCCCGAGCGCGGTGGCGAGTGTGCGCAGGCTCACGTCGCTGATTCCGTTTGTCGCCACGTACTCGATCGCTGCGTCGAGCAGTTTCTGTTTTGGCGTCTTGTCATCCACGAACCGTCACTGTACCATCCGGTACATGCGATCAGCACGAGAGAAATCCGCGGTGCGGATCGCCCTGTGGAAGCGTCGCCGGACTGATCACAGAGACGCGCGAGCGCGGCAACGCGACGCCCACGACACATGGCCGCCTGAGCCTCGAGCCACAGTGCCGCTATCGGGCCACGCGGCAGGCAGCTCGCCCGTAGAATCGCCCACAGCGCGGACGTAGCTCAGTTGGTAGAGCGTCGGCTTCCCAAGCCGAAGGTCGCGGGTTCGAGACCCGTCGTCCGCTTTCACGGCCTCGCAGGATCTCGCATGAACTCGCCGCAAACAGGCACTTTTTGGGAGTAGTTCGATAGATCTCGAACGTGCGAGGAACTGCGAGATTAGGTGTATGCGGTGGACCTGGAGGTCGCATTGAGGTCGCATTTGTGCGATCGGAGAAGGCCCACCGCTGCGCGTATGAACTCGAAGTAGGCCAACCCCGGTGAGTCTGCGGCTCGATGTTAGGCGGACCCGCGCTGCTGGAGTGCGGCGTCGGTGAAGGTCCGGACGGCGAGGAGGCGAGCGAGGGTCTCGGCGAGTGCGGCGGGCCCCTCGCGGGAGTCTTCATGTAGCTCGACGATCGCTTGCGGTAGCCAACTGATCGCGTCCTGCGCATGCCGGGCAACGGCTGGTGGGTCATCGTCGAGGCGGAGTGATGCGAGCAGTGGCCCGGCGATGTCGTAGATGACGGGCTGCCACTCGGCCACCGTGTATCGGTGCGCGTTGCCGTCCAGCTCGAATGCCCGGTGGCAGCGGTTGAGGGCATCCGCAGTGTTCCTCTCGGCGGTGTCGAGGAGTTGAGCGAGCAGGTCGCCCTGCATTTCGCCGGGTAGTGCATGCGCCATGTGGATCGCCACCGTCGCCGTCGTTGCGGGGGGAACGGCGGTGGCCAGGAGCGGGATCGGCTGCATGAGTTCCGCGTCGGCGTCTGCTGCGGTTTGGGGTCCGCGGCGCCGCGAGTCGCGTAAGCACGCTGCCGAGCTGCTCGTGCGTCCAGGGGCGGGATAGCTGCAGATAGGTGTCTTCGAGTTCGATCACCGGTGAGTTGGCAGCATGACGTTCTCTGGCGGCATCCGCTTGCTCGATCGCTGACTTGGTGCGCTGCGCCTAACGGGGGATGGTTGGCTCGAGGCCATACCTGGGCGGTATTGCTGGGCTTACTGAAATCACGTATGCGGTTGTGGTGGCCGGGGCATGACTCGCCGCTTGCGCTTTGTGCTCGGGGGAGGGTCGCGGGGGACTCGTCGCATACTCGTCGGAGCACTCGTGCTGGTGGTCGCGGGGGTCGCGGGGTCGGCGCTGACGTCCTCGCGTCGCTCTCCCCGGCCGCCGGTTCGCTCACCCGCGGGGGCGTCGCGCTCGGTGAGCACTGGTTCGACACAGTCCGCACTGTCGGTCCCACCCTTGGAGCTTGCGCGTGCGCGGCAGGCGGCGGCCCGCTTCATGGAGCGCTTCCTGCCGTTCCTCCACGGCACGGCCTCGGCTACCTCAGTTGCCCCGGCCACTCCGGAGCTGCGGCGAGAGCTGGCCCGGGATCGGGTCACGGGCACGCCGGTAGAGCGTCGCCGGCATCCGCGCGTGGTGTCTTTCGGGACCGCCGGGCAAGGGCTCGACGTCGTGATGGCGACAGCCCTGGTCGCGGACGGCGGGGTCGCGACCTACGCGCTAAGGATCACGCTCCGGCACGAGCGCTTCGGCTGGGCCGTGAGCGCGGTCGACGAGGGGTGATCGTCCGCGATGCCGGTCCTGACGCGCAGGCGAGCCCTCCGGATCCTGATCGTCGTTGCGGCGGCGGTTCCGCTCCTGCTTGCCATGGGCGCAGCGCTGATCTCCGTGCTGATTGGGTCGAGCTGCCTGGGCGGGGCCGGCGGCGACGCACCCTCGAGCGTCGCGCAACGGGACATCCCCGCGAACTTCCTCTCGACCTATGAGCAGGTCGGTGCGCGCTACCGGATCCCATGGGAGGTCCTGGCCGGGATCGGCAAGGAGGAATGCGACCAGGGCCGAGATCCCGACCCATCGTGCACGCCGCAGCCAGGCGCAACTGGTCCCGGGGTTGCGAATTTCGCGGGGGCGTCGGGGCCGATGCAGATCGGGATCGGGGGAGCCGCGGGCGACGAGTACGACTCGCCTCGGCATTTGCTGCCAGATCCCTCGCTCGGTCCCCATGACCCGACGACCGCGGTCGAGCTGGCCGCGCTGGTACTGATCAGAGACAAGGGCGCCCCGACCGGCCAGGCGATCGACGCGTACCTGACGTACGTGCGGGCCTTCAACGGTCCGGACCGATGGCTGTCGCCTACGCGGCTCGGGTGTTGGCAGACGCGCACGCCTATCAGGGCACCGGGGCTTTCGCGGTCGCGGGATGCGCTTCGGTGGCAGCCGGCGGCTACATCAACCCGTTCGCCGGGGAGGCGTGGGCGCCGTCGCGAAATGACCAGGGGGTCGACTACGACCCACTGAGGGTCGAGCCGATCCGTGCAATCGGCGCGGGCACGACCGTCGACATCGGCTCGTGGGGCAGCTACGGGCCGTGGTTTGACTACAAGCTGGCCGCCGGACAGTTCGCCGGCAAGTGCATCTACGTCGCCAAGCACATCTCAAGCATCCTGCCGCCCGGAACCAGCTTCAACGCGGGCGACAGCATTGCGATCGCCTACCCCGGTCCGGACTGGACCGAGTGGGGGTGGGCAAAGGGACTCGATACTCCGTCGGTCACCTGGACCGAGTGCGGCTGCACCGAGCAGGACAACGTCGACCCCGGTAGGAGGGCCTTCGCTCGTTTCCTGCGAAGTCTCGGTGCCCAGACCGAGCAGGATCCCGGACCGGGACCGATGTACGCCGGCGGGTCCTGTTGATGCAGCGAGCCCTGACAAGTCACTCGAAAAGCAGGTGGCGATGCTCGAGCGGGGTGTTCGGCCGCCGCCTTGCAATCAGCTGCTTGGCCATCGTGCTGGTGGCCCTGGCCAAGGTCGCGGCCACGCTCAGCGCGACGGCCCCGCACCGCCCAGAGGTGGCCCGACGCGCGCGGGTTCGAGCATCCATCGCGCCCGAGCGATATGACGGGGAACCGGAGCTTGCTCGGAATTCGGCGATCCCACCCCGGCCGAGAGCGGCGGCGGTCCGGTTCGTTCGCGATTACGCGCTGTGGAGCACCGGACGGCTGGCGTCGATCCCGGCCGGCGATGCCACCCACCGCGTCCTGCGCCTGCTCGAACACGAAGGCCGCAGAATCGGGCCACACGCCGCTGAGGCGGCCCGTTCCGTCGAGGTCTCGACCGCCGGCGGGAGCTATCTCGTCACGAGCGCCGTCGGCAACTTCTTGATCGGCATGTCCCGGTTGCGGTGGCTCGTTATCTCCTTACCAGGCGACTGACGCCGTCCAGGCGCAGCAGCCAGACACGCACCGGCTCGACACGAGCACGCGACATCGGGGCACCTCCCGAGCGAAACCGATCGTGCGCGCCGACCTCATGCGAGCAAGCACCCGCGTGACCGCTTGGTCGCGAGGCTGTCGCTTAACGATCGCGGTGCCTGGCGAGGGTGCTGCGTGATGGGTGGGTCATTAGCCGGAAGTTTTTGTGGTTGCGGCGCTGAAGTGCGTTGATTCGGTGGGGGTTTCGGCGCGGCGAGGCTGGCTGGTTCTGTCTACGTGTTGAGCTTTGTGCCGAGCAGCTGGAGGGCGGTGGCTTGGAGCTCGGTGGGGGTGGTAAGGCGGGTGAAGGTGTGCTCGGCGGGTCGGATGCGCAGGGTGTTTCGGCAGACGGTGCCGAGGTCGTCGAGCAGGTCGGGGAGGGTGTGGGCGGGGTGACCGTGCTCGGTGCGGGCGCTGCTGGCCTTGGCGTTGGCTTGCGGTGAGCGCTGGGCTGGGGAGACGGGGTCGGTGGGGGCGCGTCGTGTCTCGTCGTCGAACAGCAGCGGCGTGAGCCGCTCTCGCAACTCGAACGTGACGTAGTAGGCGAGCATGCACAGGAACGCGTGCGCGCGGACGCGGGTCTCGAGGTGGTGGCGGATCGGTCGGATCTCGAGCGTGTCCTTGATCGTTCTGAACGCGCGCTCGGCCATCTTCAGCTGCTTGTAGGCGCGCACGACCGCGGGGCTGGTGAGTGTTGGGTGGTGGCTGGTGGTGCGGATCACGTAGAACCCGTCGAGCGCGGCCTCGGCGGTGATCTGCTCGCTCTTGCGCTGGTAGGAGAACGAGCCATCGGCGATCTGGAGCTCGAAGTGCTTGGCCATCTTGTACTTGTTGATGACCTTCCCGGCGCGCTCGCCGATCTTGCCCGCGGTGGCGCCTCGCAGCGTTCCGCGTGGCCCTGAGACCATCGCGCTGACCTTGTCGAGCTCCTTCTCGGTCGCGGTCAGCAGGCTCTCGCGCTTGCGGGCGCGCTCGGCGGCAACGGCCGGGTTGCGGCATACCACCAGGCGCTCTGAGGGGTACAGCTCGGAGGTGATCTCGGCGAGGTTGGTCTCGTCGAACAGCGACAGCTGCAACTCGCCAGAGTCGACCAGAGCCCGGACCTGGACGGCTTTGAGCGCGGTGATGAACTCGATCCCCTGCTCGGTCAGCGAGGTGGCGTGCGCCTGGGTGATCATCCCGCGGTCGCCGACGACCACGACATGCTCGATCCCGAACCGCTCTGAGACCGCGTGCACCGCGTCGGGCAGCGTCTGCTGATCGGTGATGTTGCCCTCGTGCACGCCGATCGCGACCGGCCTGCCCTCCGGCGAGCACGTCAGCCCGTAGGTGATCTGCAGCTTGCCCTTGACTGTGTCACGCGAGTAGCCGAGTTTCGCGAGCGGGCAGCAGCGTCCCTCAACGTAGCTTGAGGACAGGTCATAGAGCACGAACCCCTCCCCGGCGAGGTGGCGTTTGGCGAGCGTTTTCTCGGTCCGCTCCTGGCGCTCCAGCAGCCAGTCCATCGCGGACAAGAGCTCGGCCTCCTTGACCTCTCCCAGCTCGAGTTCCTCACCCAGCGTCGTCTTCGAGTACCGGCGGGTGTGAGCCAGCTTCGACCCCGGCCGCAGCACCTGCTGGACGATCATCGCGACCGCCAGGTCGCGCTCACGGCAACGCTCGCGTGAGAGCAACCGCTCCAGGTCGAGCTGGCGCAGCACGCCGAGCACCGCGGCGACGTGTCCATGCGGCAGCGATCGCACGATCTCGAAGTCATCATCGAGATCGACCAGGCGCCGGCCGGCGAGCATCGCTCGCAGCCCGTCGATCATCCACTCCTCCAGATGGGAGAGGTTCCCGACCGTCTCGTTCTTCACCTTGCCGTTCTCGCGGTACGAGCGGCGCAACAGCGTGGTCTTGTACTCACTCCCCTTGTAGTGGCGACGCGTGACAGCTATGTGAACCTTCCCGCCACGCTTTGCCATACGGCAATCATCCCACGTACAGGACAGAAAGTCAACCAGTTTAGTGTCTACATCAACCGCCCAAAAAAAGCCCGACCCCCGTAAATACGGGCGATCGGGCCTCAGACCCTCAAAAACTTCCGATTAGCAGCGGGCCCGGCAGATTTCGTGGTGTGGCTGCGTAAAGGCGGTTTTAGGCCGCCACGGTGGCGATTTGGTGGCGGTGGAGCTTGGTGAGATTGTGGGTCGCCATCAGTAATCGCCACTCAGTGCGCACCGCGGATCTGCCCCTGCGCTGAAACCGGGTGATCGAGCGGTTGTGCTTGGTGTGAGCGAACACCGGCTCGATCATCTGGATCCGTCTTCGATACAGCAGCTTGCCGTGGGATCCCAGCACGGTTCGCATCCACGCGTACCGCCCGCCGGTCCACCCCGGCCGAGGCTCGGCTCGGCCGGCTGAGTCTGGAGGGATCAGCACCTGGATGTGCTTGTTCGCGATCACCTCATCCATGTGCTGCTCATTCCAATACCCCGCATCCGCAAGCGCGAGCTCAGGCCGGCCGGCGACGCCCGCCTGCTCGAGCTCGCCGATCGCCGCGTCGACCATCGGGTTCAGGTTGGAGAAATCGGCCGGGGTGTTAGTGACCTCTGCCGCGATCACGATCTGCCCCTCGTCGACGACCGCCTGCGCGTTGTACCCCTGGACGTATCCGCGATTGGCCTTCATCCGCTGGGTGTCGGGGTCGCTGACGCTCACCACCCCGTCAGGCACCTCCGGCGCGACCCACGGCTTTGGTCGGCGGCCGAGCTTGCGGCCTGTCGTGTCGCGACCGTGCTCCCGGTAATCCTCATACGCCCGCTTGGCCGCGACCTGCGCGTCGCGCTCGGCCTCCAGCCGCTCACCCGCGAGCAGCAGCCGCTCCTGGCGCGCGCGCGGGACGGGATCGGGGTTCTCCCAACGCCGCTGCTCGAGCTGACGGTGCGCTTCCCGCGTCCAACCCTCGCGTCCTTGGCCGCGCGCCACGATCCGCTCAGTGTCGAACTCGAACCCATCCTGCTCAGCCGAGATCGGCTCCGGTTCGGACACCACAGGCTGCTCCGGACTGCTGCTGACCTCAGCCGCGCGCTGCTCACGCGCCTGACGGAAGAACTCCGCCCGCCCCTCCCGCGTGCGCAACTGCTCAGGCAGCTCATCCCCGCGCTCATCGCCATACAACTCATCCTCCGCCTCATCCGTCGCCTTCGCCTCAGCCACGATCTCCCGCGCGATCTCCTCAAAGCGCAGCGTGGACTCGCGACTCGCGTTCCCCGCCATCCGCGTCCCATCGATCGCGACCACACCCGGCCTGACCAACCCAGCCTCACCACACAGCGCCAGCACCTGACCGAACAACCCAGCAAGCGCCACCTCGTGCCGCGCCACGAACCTCGCGATCGTCGCGTGATCGGGCGTCTCCAACATCGCGATCGTCTTGCACGCCACGTCCTCATCACACGCCCGCTCGAGCTTCCGCGCCGACCGCACCCCACGCGCATACCCGTACAACAACAAAGCCACCAGCATCGCCGGGTCATACGCCCGCCGGCCGACCCCGTCGACCCGATACGCCGCATAGAACTCACCCAAGTCCATCCCCGCGACCGCGTCCAACACGAACCAAGCGAGGTGACCCTCAGGCAGCCAATCCCGCACATCCGGCGGCATCAAGAACGACTGATCACGATCACAACCAATGAAATTCTGAGCCATCCAGGAATGGTCTTAAACCCGCCGGACGACACGGTAATTACGCGACATCCTCTCGCCGTTGCGATCGCTGGCTCGGGGCGCGTCGGGACGATTGCTCTCCAGGAATGCGATCCCGGTGTTGAATTTGGTTGCCCGGCGTGGGCGACGGTTCGCGTAGGGTCGAAGGCGAACCGAGGTCTGACTCCGAATGCGATTGACTCCGGCGAGGGTGTCTTGCGGACGAAGTGTCGGCCTCGGTTCTTGCCTTCGAGGATCGGCCTGACCTGATAGGAGCGTTCGCCCTGTGGGGCGTCCACCGGGATGTTGTCGGCCGGTCCGCCAACACCATACCGCTGGAGGTGAGGTCGGATGAGGAGTGTCAAGAAGCGTGGTCCGGGACCGTCGCACTTGTTGATGACGCCCGATCATGCGGGCAATGTGGTCGGGGTCGATCCGCACAAGCGCACGCTGAGTGCGACGGTCGCCGATGCGCGTGGCGGGATCTTGGGCTCGGCTCACTTTCGTGTCTCGGGTGAGGGGCACCGTGAGCTCGAGGCGTGGGCGCGGCAGTTTGGGCAGATCGCCCGCTGGGGGGTCGAGGGCGCGGCGAGCTGGGGCCGGCATACGGCGATGTTCTTGGCCGGCCGTGGCCATGACGTGCGCGATGTGTGCGCGAACCGGACACCCAGGTCTGATCGCGCGCGTCAGCGCGGCAAGTCCGACACGCTCGACAGCGAGCGGATCGCCCGCGAGACGCTGGCGCACCCGCTGCTGCCCAAGGCGTTCAAGCGCGCGGGCGCTGACAGCGGCCTGGACGAGCAGCATCAGCTGCTGGCCCTGTGGAACAACCAGCGTCGGTCGATCCTGACCGGTCGCCAGCACCTGGTCGGCGAGGCCGAGTATCTGCTGTGCGAGCTGCCGTTGGAGCTGCGCGAGCAGCTGCCCGACACCAAGGCGGTCCGCCCGCGCCTGGCGGCGCTCGCGCGGCGCAACCGCCGGCGGCGCTACGACGCGCCGACCCGGCTGCGGTTGCAGCTGCTCGACAGCTACCGTGCGCAGATCAAGTCGCTCGATGGCCAGGAGCGCCAGGTAGTCGCGCAACTCGAAGCGCTCGTGCGCCAGAGCGGCTCAACGCTTGGCGAGCTCTGCGGCCTGAGCACCCGCTCGGTCGCTGAGCTGCTGGTCGAGGTCGGCGACGTGCGGCGGTTCACCGAGGGGGGGTTCGCGCGCTTTAACGGCTCGGCGCCGCTGCCCGCCTCGACTGCCGAGGGTCCCGGCGAGCCGATCCGCCACCGCTATAACCCCGGCGGCAACCGGCGCATCAACGCGATCCTGTACCGGATGGCGATCACTCAGCTGCGCTGCGAGCCACGCGCCGAGCGCATCTACGAGGGCGCGCGCGCCAACGGGCACACCAAGAAGGAGGCCCGGCGCATCCTCAAGCGCCACCTCTCCGACGTCATCTACCGGCGCATGATCCGCGACCTCGCCGCCGCCGACCACGCCTCACTACCCGCCCAGCCACCTCCTCGCTGCATAACCGCGCGCGCCGCAGCTGCAGTCAAGGATGGCCCGACAGGGCAGAGCGCACGCGAGCCGCGCAGCGGCAATTCCTTGACGGCACCGCGGCGAGCGCCACACTTCCTCACGAGGAGGCAGTTGAGCAAACCGCCAGCGCCGCGCACTTGACATAGGAGTCATCATGGCGGGGCTTCGCCACCCGCGGCCGATGAAATGCTGGTTGCGTGACTGGCGGGCGGGGGCGCGGTCGTGCACGATTTTCGGGCCGCGCGCCGACGCCGACTTTTAGCTTGGTGCTCGTGAGCCCGTATAGGAGTCCGGCGTGGGGGCTTTGGCCGGAACCCCGGACTGTTGCTTTGAGCACGCGCTACAGCATCGCTTTGTTATGCGGAGCTCCCGCGAGCGGCGATCAACCGTCAGCCGGATCGAAGGGAGCTTGAAGATGGACAGGATCGTTGAGCGGCCGGCCGCGCTTGATGTGCACAAGGCGAGCGTGACCGCGTGTGTGCGTGTCTGGGAAGCCCAGGAGCTGACCGAGCATCTGGCGGAGTTCCAGACCACGGTGCACGGGCTGTTGGCGTTGCGCGACTGGCTTGAGGCGCTCGGGGTCAAGCAGGTCGCGATGGAGGCCACGGGCGTGTACTGGAAGCCGGTGTGGGCGATCCTTGAGGACCGCTTCGAGCTGCTGCTCGTCAACGCGAAGGCGGTGAAGCAGGTCCCCGGGCGCAAGACCGATATCAAGGACGCGCAGTGGCTCTGTCAGCTGCTCGAGGCCGGGCTTTTGAAGGCGAGCTTTGTGCCGCCCAAGCCGATCCGCACGCTCAGAAACCTGACCCGTTACCGCAAGGCGCAGATCCAAGACCGCCAGCGCGAGGCCGCCCGCCTGCACAAGATCCTCGAGGACACCGGGATTAAGCTCGACTGCGTGGCCTCCGACATCCTCGGCGCGTCCGGCCGCGCGATGCTCGACGCGCTCGTGCATGGCACCACCGACCCCGCGGTGCTCGCCGACCTGGCCAAGGGCAAGCTGCGCAAGAAGATCCCCGCGCTCCGCGAGGCGCTGACCGGGCGCTTCGACACTGAGCACGCGCTGATCGTCTCTCAGATCCTCGCGCACATCGACTTCCTCGACGAGGCGATCGACCGGCTCTCTGCCGAGATCGAGGAACGGATCGCCCCTTTCGCCCGCCAGCGTGATCTGTTGATGACGATCCCCGGCGTGCACAAGCGCACCGCCGAGGTCCTGATCGCGGAGATCGGCGTCGACATGAGCGCGTTCCCGACCCCCAAGCACCTCGCCTCGTGGGCCGGCGTGTGCCCTGGCAACGACCAGTCCGCCGGCAAACGCCGCTCCGGGAAAACGCGCAAAGGGTCCAAATGGCTGCGCGCGACGCTGACCGAAGCCGCGAACGCCGCCGCCCGCACCAAGAACTCCTACCTCGCCGCCCAGTATCAGCGCCTGCGCGGCCGCCGCGGGCACGCGAAAGCGATCACCGCCGTCGGCCACTCGATCCTGACCGCCGCCTGGCACATGCTTCAGACCGGCGAGCTGTACCGCGACCTCGGCGGTGACTACTTCACTCGCCAGAACCCCGATCGCCTCACCAAGCGCCTCATCCGACAACTCGAAGCGCTCGGACACCAAGTCACGATCGCACCCAAGGAACACGCCGACGAGGAGATCGCCGCCTGACACCAAGTCCGCTCCCGACCTACTACTGACTCACGGCGCCCTTTCGAACGGCTACTGCAAACTCACGCCTCGGCTCCGCATCCCAACGCCGGTCGTTGGCGGCATTTCGCTACAGCCTTCGTTCTGGCTCGGGGCGCGTCGGGACGATTGCTCTCCAGGAATGCGATCGTCGCGCCGCTGGCGCGGTTCGGCGGAGCCGCACCGCTGAGTTTGGGAACCACGCGCGACGTCCTCGGCGAGGGCTGCCGGTTTCAGCGTGCGAGGTCGTCCCGGCGTCGGTGGTTATCTGCTGAACGGCTGCGGGCTCTGGGCGCATCTGGCGCCTTTGGGCGGCAGGATCTTGTTGATGAGATAGCGGACTAGGTATCGGTCCCTGCATGGGCTGGTTGTGCCGTGCCCGTAGCCGTCGACCGTGAGCAGCCGCGCCCGGGCCAGCTGGCGTGCCATCGAGACCGATCCCCGATACGGCGTGGCGGGATCGACGGTGGTGCCGATCACCAGCACCGGGTAGGCGGTGCGGCGGTTCCATGGCCCGGTGTAGCGATCGGCCGCGACTGCCGGCCAGCTGGCACACGGCTCGCTGAGCCACACCCAGGACGGGCCGGCAACCCCGGAGCGACGCGAGGCAAACGCGTCAAGGTCGGGGAACTCGGCGGGGCGCGGGTTGGGACTCTCGGAGCAAGTGACCGCCCATAGCTGCTCGATACCTGAGTACCGGTGACTCTGACCACGCGCGGCATTCGCGCGCGACGATCGGTGGTTCGACACCGCTGCCGTCGACGTCGCTAGACCCCGCCCGTTCGAGGCAGGCAATGCCCCGCCCTCCCACACTTTCTCGAGCTTTGTCGCCAACGTGGTCCAGCCCGTCGTCGAGTTGTAGAGGCCGCCCAGCGTCATGGACACCAGCTCCGAATAGTTAACTGCGCCGGCCGGGTGCCTTCGCAGCCGCGCCAGCAATGCCGCGAACCTCCGGCGAGTCGCGGCCGGGCTGCCTGCCGAGAACGCACAGTGGGCGGTGTCGGTGCGTCCACACAGCTCGAGGAACGCGCTCAGCGTCTTCGCCGACCCCTCATCGGCGCGCTGCCGCAGATAAGTACTCAAGAACACGCCCCGGTCGCCGTTCCCGGCGCCCTGCACCCATGCCCGCGGCGCGAGGTTCGACGAAAGCACCATCGCTCGCACGCGGTCGGGAAATAGGTTCGCGTACGTGGCACCCAGAAACGTGCCGTAGGAGTTCCCGAGGTAGTTGAGCGTGTGGTCGCCGACGGCGCGGCGCAAGAGGTCCAGATCCCTCGCTGTGTCCGCCGTGGAAACATGTCCGAGCAGGCGGCCGTTGCGCTGCGCGCACCGCTTACCAAAGACCCGGTAGCGCTGGATCCAGCGGTTCATCTGCGCCCTGCCGACCGGAAACGACTCGCCGGCGAAAAACCGCAGCTCCGCAGCCTTTGAAGCAAAGCACTGCACCGCGGTGCTGGCGCCGACCCCGCGTGGATCCCAGCTGACCCAATCAAACCGCGCGACCAGCACCCGTGGCAGGCCGCCGAGTTCGGCCGGCAGCGTCTGGACCCCCGAACCGCCAGGACCGCCCGGATTGAAGAACACACTGCCAAGCCGACGTGCCTGGTCGCTCGCGGGATGACGGATCACCGCCAGCTCGATCACGGCCCCCCGCGGATCCCGATAGTCCAACGGCACGTTCGCGGTGGCGCACTGAAAACCCTTCTGCTGCTTGCCAGTGCACGCGCGCCACACCAACCGGGGTACCACCACCCCCGACGCCGTCGCGGCCCCGGCCGAACGAGCCCTAGCAGTGACCCCAGATCCGACCGACACGAACACCAGTCCGGGCGTCAGCACTGCCATTACGCACGCCAGCCGAACCCTCGCACTGCGCACACCGGCCTCCGATCAGTGATCACCAGCAGCAGCCCGTGGACAGCCGCTGCCACCCTCCAATCAACCGCCAGCCGAAGCCGACCTGAGATCAAACCCTACTCGACGCACCGTTCAACCGACCTAACCCGACTGCAGCCGGCACGCTGTGCGGCGTGTAGCGCGACGACTCGTGCACGTCGACGGGCGACGTGTCGCTTACGCCCCCGGTAGGTGGACGCGCTGCTCCGGCGCGGACAGTGTCCTTCACCCGTTGATCGCCCAGCGCGTTCGTCGCCAGTTCCTCCTCGGCGAATCGCACCGCGCGCAAGTCGAGCCCGATCGCAGGATCAGCGTCGCCGTCCAAGCCGTTGACTGGCTTGAACGGCAAGCGCTCGTGGCCCCTCCTCAGCTGAGAATGTCGCGTCGCTCCAACAGCAACGCGCCGGCGGTCAAGAGCAGTAGTCCGGCGATTGCCAGTCCGATGAACGCTGCTGGGTCGATGCCGTCGCGCATCGGCGCGCCGTAGTAACGGAACGCGGACGCCCAGCGAATCGGTCCGAGACTGTGGGCGAGCCGCCCGGCGAGATCGATCGCGTACATCGCGATCAGCGTGCCGAGGGCGATCCCGTTGACCACGCGGGGGCTGTGCATCGCGCCGGCAGTGAGCGCCGCCACGCCTCCGAAGAAGAGAGCCAGTGGCCACACTCCGAGCACTCCGGCCGTGACCAGCCCGAGCGAGATATGGGTGCCCGCGGCGGTGCCGCCAAGGAACGTCAGCACACCGGTCATAACCAAGATCGCCAGCGACGCCACGGCGGCGACAAGGTAGGAGCCCGCGAGGAGAACGCGTCTGGAGATGGGCAGGGAGAGGATTGTGTCGAGATGACCGCGGTCCTCAGCACTGACGGTCGCACCGGCGATCGCGCGGATCATGAAGTAGCCGATCGCAAGCGGCACGATCAGGCTGAACAGCTCGGCGTGGAGGTAACCCTCGACCGTGTTCATCGACTCGGCGCCAAATGCTTCTTTCAGCCCCGAGGGGTAGCTCTTGAGCATTTTCTCGATGGAGCTCTGGATCGACGGGTAGATCGCCGCCATGAACGCCCCGTACGCGCCGACCGAGAGCCCCCAGATCAGCATGGCGCGGAGCATGTTTCGCAGCCCGCGACGGACGACCGCGCGCAGGCTCAGCGGCCAGGCGGGCCCCTGGCGGGCGGGTACCGCGGTGGCTGCTGTCGCGGGCGTGGTTGTGACGCTCACGGCGTCCCGCTCTGTCCGTAGTAGGTGAGGAAGATCTCCTCCAGCGTCGGCTCGGTCAGCGCCATATCGACCACGGTGTGCCGAGCTGCGGCCTTGACCACGGGGTCGAGCGCCCCCGAGGCCTTGAACGAGATGCTCGTCCCATCGGTCTCTAGTTCACTGACGCCGGGGATGCACGCGAAGTCGGCCTCATCGACGGGCGAGGCGAACTCGATCGACACGTGGTGGTAGGCGCGGCCGCGCAGCGCCGCCACCTTCTCCACCGCCGCCAGCCGCCCCTCACGGATGATCGCCACCCGGTCGCAGACGCGCTCGACCTCGTCGAGGTCGTGGGAGGAGAGAAACACGGTCCCGCCGCGCTCCTGGTACTCGCCTATCACCGCCAGAGACTCCTCCCGCATCAGTGGGTCAAGTCCAGTGGTCGGCTCATCGAGCATCAGCAACTCGGGATCGTGGAACAGGGACTGGATCAACCCGATCTTCTGCCGATTGCCGCGCGACAGATCACCGATGCGGCGGTCAAGATCAGCCTCAAACCGCTGCGCCAGCAGCGAAGCGGACCCCAGTCCGTGCATTCCCCTGGCTTCCGCGCAGAACGACAGGAACTCCCGACCTGTCAGGTGCGGATCGCACGCGAAGTCGCCCGGCAGGTTGCCCAGCCGAGCCCGGATGGCGCGGCTCTCCCGCCTGCTGTCGAGCCCGAAGATAAACGCCCGACCCTCGCTCGGGTGCAACAGGTCGAGGAGCGTCCTGATCGTCGTCGTCTTGCCGGCACCGTTCGGACCCAAGAAGCCGTAGACCTCCCCCGAATCAACGCCGATCGAAACGTCCTCGACCCCGCGGGTGCTCCCATAGTGCTTGGCCAAACGCTCGGTCTCGATCACCACCGCCATGACCCGATCGTCCCACCCGTCTGCGGCAACGGACACGGCGCTTTGCCGCACACGAGAGGCGGACAAATACGCCCGATCGGTTGAGACCTGCGTTCACGAGTGCAGTGCATTCGTCCGCTGGCAGCTGACTCTCCCGCCCCGTCATGCGCGAGGAGATCGTCGCGTCGACGTGGCTTCGACCGATAACTCTTCTTCGACCTCCACCTCGCGATCCTCAAACACTCAACGCTCAGCGACCCTGAACCCGAGCCGACCCGGCACCGCCATCGGGTGCTCCAGAGCCGTGAAAGGCAGCACAGTCACACTTGGTCACGAGGCTTGCTGGGATGAGGGTCAAGGACGCGTTGAGAATGCTCTCGCTGACATTGAGCACGAACCTTGAGGAATCGGCGGAGCAACTTCCACGGACTCCGGCGTCGAGCATCAGCACGGATCCACAGGCGTCCAGACGGATGGGGTGAGGCTGCTAGGCCAGTTATGGCGCTTCCGCGAAGGACATCGTCGCGGTTGCGGACGACAGCCGTGCCGACCTCATTGTCCTCGCGCGGAGCCAGAATCCATCGGCCGGGCGTGCAAGGGTCGTTTCACGAAGTGCTCGCGCACTCGAGCCTACCCGTGCTCTTGGACCCCGCAGCGACCGACGCGACGTAGGCCACGCTCAGTAGAACCCCGTACTCCATTTCAGCCCGCGGCCCGGATGCGCGCATGTACCGGGCGAGGTTTGATCAGAGACGGAGGTGACCAATGGCCACTAAGTTGTCTCTCGTAAATACGATCACGTATTAGTCGTCCGGTTCTGGGCCTAGCTTCTGTGGCATCCTATCCCGCTGGAGTGGGAGCGTTGATGCCGAGGCACAGTCCTTATCGGATCGAGCTCAGTGACGAGGAGCGCAGCGCGTTGGAGTCGATGGCGCGCTCATATACGTTGCCGTATTGGCGGGTGGTGCGCGCCCAGATGGTGCTTCTCGCCGCGCAGGGGTTACGGAACGACCAGATCGCTGAGCTGTGCAACTGTCGCCGTGAGGTCGTCTCGCAGTGGCGCAAGCGGTTCTTCGAGGCTCGCCTCGCTGGCCTGGAGGATCTGCCGCGGCGGGGCCGGCCCCCGATTTTCCCCCCCACACGTACGCGCTGAGGTCATCGCGATGGCGTGCGAGCTGCCCGCCCAGAGCGGCGTGCCGCTCTCACGCTGGTCCTCCTCGGAGCTAGCGCGCGAGGCGATCACGCGCGGGATCGTCGAGCGGATCTCGGGCGTGACCGTCTGGCGTTGGCTCTCTGAGGACGCGATCAAGCCATGGCAGCACCGCTCCTGGATCTTCCCGCGCGACCCGTGCTTCGCACAGCGCGCCGGACCGATCCTCGACCTCTACGCCGGCTACTGGCAGGGCGAGCGCCTGCATCCCGGCGATTACGTCGTCTGCGCTGATGAGAAACCCTCGATCCAAGCCCGCAAGCGCAAAGCCAGGACCCATCCCGCTCGCCGTGGCGGCGGCCAGAAGATCGAGCATGAGTACGAACGAGGTGGCGCGCTGTGCTACCTCGCGGCGTGGGACGCCCGGCGCGCGAAGATCTTTGACCGCTGCGCCCCCGCCGATGGCATCGAGCCGTTCGATCAGCTCGTCGAGCAGTTCATGTCCCAACACCCATACCGACGCGCCCAGCGCGTCTTCCTGATCATCGACAACGGCTCAGCGCACCGCGGCAAACGCTCGATCGATCGCCTCCAAGGCGCCTGGCCAAACATGACCGTCGTGCACACCCCGATCCACGCCTCCTGGCTCAACCAAGCCGAGATCTACCTCTCCGTCGTGCAACGCAAAGTCCTCACCCCCAACGACTTCGCCGACCTCGACACCCTCCAACAACACCTACTCGCCTTCGGCCGCCGCTACGAACAGATCGCCGCGCCCTTCCAATGGAAGTTCACCCGCGAGGACCTCCACAAGCTCCTCGCCAAGACCGACACCCAGCCCACCTCACTCGCTGCCTGACCCCCTTCACGCGATACGTGCGCGAACTTCCGAGCCAGACCACTAAGCAAGCAGCGACGAGAGCAGCGCACGTAGGAGACTGGATCGAGGCGCGGGGGCTGTACGGGCAACCTGCACACCGCGGAGAGATCGTCGAAGTACTCGGCGACGGGTCCCACCACCGCTACCGCGTGCGGTGGGATGAGACGCACGAATCCATCGTGTATCCATCCGACGGAGTCATGATCGTCCCGCGCCAGCGCGCTCACCGCGCATCCCACTAGAACCGAGGCATCGCCGTTCAGCTCGAGCGCGAGCTCATCTCGGCCTGCCGCGATCGTCGGAACTGGCGCACGGATATCAGCAAGCACTGCCGCCGCGAGGCCTAGCCTGGGCGCCCCCCGCGGGACACCGCCGCGGTGATCTCGTCGCCGAGCTTGCCAGCCGCCCTCAGCCCGGCAGCGCTCCGGTGCTTGCACCCTAGTAGTCGATCGCGAGCGCTGCGAGCTCCCGCTTGGTCGGGACCATCGCGTGGCGGCGACCAGCCGCTCGGATAAAGGTGGATGTCGAACACATTCGTGCGGTCTCGCTGTTCGTCCCAGCTCAGGAGGTCCAACAACAGTGCCGCGAATCCACGCTCGTTGAGCAGCGTCGCCACCTGCCAATGACGCGCGCCGAACCACGACTCCCTTGGCCCCGGTCCGGCGTGTTCAGCTCGCCGACGATTCGTGAGTACCGGGTTTCTCCGCTGTCTGACGCGCACGTTCTTCGGATGACGGCGCGCAGGCAGGGGGTGAAGACTGGCCATGCTCATCTCAAGCCGGACGTTCGAATGACGGTCGAAACTGCGACATCACTGCGCGAGCTGGACAGCCGCGTGAGCGGCGGAATTCGGGTCCGCCTGCTCTGGTGCGAAGTCGACGGGCGGCTTTGGGTCGCTGTCCTCGACAGGAGCACCGGCGAGGCATTTCGCCTGGAGGTGCGCGAGGGCGAGCGACCGCTCGATGTCTTCCGGCATCCCTTTGCGTACGCAGCCGATCGCCGCGTCGATGTGCATCAGCGTTCCACGGCGCAGGCCTACAGGTCTGGGTAACGACGTCGCCATGACCCGAAACGTCGCCGAATCGGGTGGGCCGGCTTCCCGTGTGGGCGTCCGGTGGGAGGGTTGTGCAGGGTTATCTATCACGAGGAAGGAGGACTCATGTCCGAGCAGACGTGCCAAGTGAAGGTTTCGTTCAGTGAGGATGCCGATCGCACGCGTGCCGATGCGATCCTTGATCTCGGAGGCCAAGAATTCCATGGGTTCGGGCAGGCCAGGCGAGCGCCGGGCGACCCAAGGGTCCCGGTGATCGGTGAAGAGTTGGCCGCCGCGCGGGCGCTCTACGACCTCTCCCACAAGTTGCTGGAGGCAGCCGCGGAACGGATCGAGTCCTTCGAGGGACACCCCATCGACGTGCACAGCTAGACGGTCCAGCCGAGCGCCGTTGTGGCGGGCGCGTCGGCACCATCGTCGCCGACGACGCGGCTGGCGGTGACTGCGCCTAATGCGACGCGATAGTGCCTCGTGGATCGCGGAGCAGACAGGTCGCTCTGCTAGGGCCAGTGTTCGCGGCGGATCTGCCGGTCGCCGTCGATCGCGAGGTGCATGCCGTCAAGGGATGGGTCGTGGTGCGGGAAGTCGCTGCGACGGTGCGCTCCGCGGGATTCCTTGCGGCTGAGCGCTGCGCGTGCGATCAGTCGTGCCAGTGGGTAGGGGTCGTCGAGCAGCTGCTCGAGGTCGGTCGCGTTGCGGCGGGGGCCGGCTAGGCGCCACATCGCCTCGCGCGTCTGGGTGCCCGGCGATACGAAGCGCCACTTCGGGATCGGCGGGCGGTGGGGGACATCACGCTCGGCCGCGGCGGCTTGCGCGGCGCGCGCCCCGAACACGAAGCATTCGGTGAGCGAGTTGGATGCGAGCCGGTTTGCCCCGTGCACGCCGGTGCACGCGCACTCGCCGACCGTGTAGAGGCCCGGCAGCGTGGTGCGCCCGTGCAGATCGCTGAGGACGCCGCCGATCAGATAGTGGGCGGCGGGAGCTATCGGAACCGGCTTGCGCTCGGGGGCGAGGCCGGCCTCGTGGCAGGCGTCGAAGACGTTCGGGAACCGTGGGGGGTCGATCGCGCGCAGGTCGAGCCGCACGTGGTCGGTGCCGTCCGCGTCCATCCGGTCGAGGATCGCGGCCGTGAGCTCGTCACGGGGGGCGAGCTCGTCGGTGAAGCGCCGTCCGGCGGCGTCGATCAGCGTCGCTCCTTCTCCGCGCAGCGCCTCGGTGAGCAGCGTGCCGTCGTGGTCGCTGCCAGGAAGCGCGAGCGCCGTCGGGTGAAACTGGCAGAACTCGAGATCGGCCAGCGCGGCGCCGGCGGAATGC
Source organism: uncultured Solirubrobacterales bacterium (assembly GCA_963796525.1). GTDB lineage: Bacteria > Actinomycetota > Thermoleophilia > Solirubrobacterales > Solirubrobacteraceae > Palsa-465. The sequence continues at coordinate 375,667 of CAWCMD010000015.1, read as the reverse complement.
GCGAACACCGCGCCAGCCGCGATCGCGCCCCATGGGTTCGTGGTGCGGGCCCACAGCGCGGCCCCGCCGCCCGTGGCGAGCACGGTCGCTCGCGCCGGCAGCGGCCCGTGATCGGTGATGACGCCGGCGCACCGTTCGCGGTCGCTCCAGAGCGCCATGATCGACGTTCGTTCGCGCACCTCGATGGCCGGGCTCGCCTGCACGAGTTCGATCAGCCGGTCGGTGAGCGCCTTGCCCGTCGCGCTTCCGCCTGCGTGAACGATCCGCCGGGCGCGGTGTCCTCCCTCCAGCGCCAAGGCCAGGTTTCCGTCGGGCTCGTTGTCGAACCCCACGCCGCGGGCGATCAACTCCTCGACCGCGCCCGGCGCCTCATGTGCGAGCGCCTCGACCGCCGCGAGGCGGCACAGACCCCGACCGGCGGCGATCGTGTCCTGCGCATGGTGCTCCGGGGTGTCGCCGGGGGCCAGCGCGGCTGCCAACCCACCCTGAGCCCAAAAGCTCGCGCTCTCCCTCACCGCCTCCCTAAGGCGTTTGCGGGAGATCACTACGACTCGCGCACCCGCGTCAGCGGCGCGCAACGCCGCGTACATGCCCGCCGCCCCGGCTCCGACGACGATCAAGTCCGTCCGTCGCCCGTGCCGAAGCGAGCGGCCGGTTGTTGAGGGCGATGGCACTGAGTGCGATCGTATGGTGCGGGATCCCGCACGCTCAACCTCGGGGAACCTACGGATGGCCACTGACTGCTGCGGACCTACGATCAGGGCCCGACAGGACAACGCGAACAGCAAGGGGTCGATTGCGATGAGGGAGATCCCGACAATCGAAGCGCCCGTACCCGTCCTTGACCTCAGCTCAGGGGAGATCGAGGAACTGACCAGAGAGGTGCGCTCGCTCGCGGCCGAGCGCCACGCGGTCATCCTGGCGCACAACTATCAGGTGCCGGAGATCCAGGATCTGGCTGCCTTCGTCGGGGATTCGCTGGGGCTCTCGCGCGAGGCGGCGGCGACCGATGCCGAGCTGATCGTGTTCTGCGGGGTGCATTTCATGGCCGAGACGGCCTCGATCCTCGCTCCCGAGAAGACCGTGCTGATTCCCGATCTCGACGCCGGCTGCTCGCTGGCCGAGTCGATCACCGCGAACGAGCTTCGCAACTGGAAGCAGCGCTACCCCGACGCAGTCGTCGTGATGTACGTCAACACCTCGGCCGAGGTCAAGGCGGAGACCGACTACTGCTGCACCTCTGCCAACGCGGTCGAAGTGGTCGAGCACGTGCGCGCAGAGCACGGCGAGAACGTGGAGATCCTGTTCGGCCCGGACATGTGGCTCGGAATCTATGTCGAGCGGGTCACCGGTAAGCCGATGATCGTGTGGCCGGGCGAATGCCATGTGCACGCCGGGATCAAGCCGGATGACATCAACCGGAGGCGCGCCGAGCGCCCGGGATCGGAGTTCCTGATTCACCCCGAGTGTGGCTGTGCCACGCAGTGCATGGAGTACGTGGCCTCGGGCGACATTCCCGACGGCGGCGTGCACATGCTCGGCACCGGTGGCATGCTCAAATACGTCGGCGAGCATCCCGACGGCGAGTTCATCATCGCGACCGAGACCGGGATGCTGCACCCGTTGCGCAAGGCAGCTCCGACGGCACGGCTGACGGCGGCCAATCCGAAGGCGGTGTGCAAGTACATGAAGATGATCACGCTGCCCAAGCTGCGCGACTCGCTACGCGACCGCAAATACGAGGTCAAGGTACCCGCCGAGATTGCCGCGCGGGCCCGCATTCCGATCGAGCGCATGGTGGCGATCGGCTGATTTGCACCCGACGATTTCCCGGCGACCGCGTGCCCAGCTCAGCGGGGCACGAGGCTGGGAGGACCGCCGGTACGGCTGCGTAGGCCGGTGGCGCGGATCGATCGCTGGATGTCTGTGATCGAGATGACGCCGATCGGCCGTCGTTCGTCGTCGAGGACTGCCGCACGCCCGACGCGGGCGAACGCCGGCTGCTCGAGCAGGTGGGCGACGTCCTCTCTTTCTCCGATCAACAGCGCTTGGTCTAGGGCGGTCCGGTCGCGGACGAGCATCGTGGCCCGCTTTTGTGGGGATGTCCGCTCCAACTGGTCGATGCTCAGCATGCCGATCGCTCGGCCGGTGGCGTCCGTGACCGGGAACGCCGTGTACCGGTAGCGGGCGAAGTACTGCTCGGCCTGCTCGAGGTTCAACTCCGCTGGGATGCTGATGGCCGGTTGGGACATCAGCTCTCCCGCAGAGACGCCGGTGAATGTGGTCACGACCTGCTGCTGGGTTCGCTCGGCGTTTGCGGCGATCACCAGGAACACGCCGATCAGAGCGAACCACAGTCCGCCTGGCGCGCCGCTGAAAGTCAGGAACACGCCGAACGCGATCAGCAGATAGCCAAACCCCCGACCGAGAGCCGCGGCGGTGTTCGTGGCGGCGGCGATGTCGCCGCTGCGGCGCCACAGCAGCGCGCGGGCGACCCGCCCGCCGTCGAGCGGGAAGGCCGGGAGGAGGTTGAAGCCGAGGATCAGCAGGTTGATCTCGAGCTGGTAGTCGACCAGCGCACGCAGCGCGGCGGGCGCCGAGCTCGGCAGCGCGGCCGCGAGCGCGCCGAAGATCGCGGCGACGACGGCCGTCACCGCGGGTCCGGCGAGCGCGAACCGCAGCTCGTCTCCGGCGCTCTTTGGCTGTCCGCTCATGCGCGCGACACCGCCGAGCAGCCACAGGTCGATCTCCTCGATCTCGACACCACACCGGCGAGCGACAAGTGCGTGGCCGAACTCGTGCGCGAGGATGCTCGCGAACAGGAGCAGCGCGCTTGCGAGCCCCAGTCCATAGGACGCCAGCGGCGCGATCCCGTGCACCTGGCTCGGGTAGTAGCCCGCGCCCAGCGACCACGTGATCAGCGCGACGATGATCAGCCACCGCGGACTGACGCCAACCGGAATGCCGGCGATCCGGGCGACGCGGATGCTGCGACCAGGCATACGCCCACGCTCCCACCCCGATGGGCTTCGCGCATCGGGTGCTCCCCGCGGTCCGCGACGCGGCAAGCTACGGATCAGCTCGACTTCGCACGCTGCCGCCCCGGCGCGCGCGACGCACAGACCGGTGCAGATACGTTGCAGCACGATGGTCTGCACATGGGTGCTGGCTGCGAATCAGCCGCCACGCACGGCCGTTGGCGGTGCACCCGGGGTGGCGCACGGACCTGGACGCTGCCTGCGCCGTCGTGCTCGCGTCGGTCGGCCTCGTGCGAACGCCCGAACCCCTACGAGAGGCACGGCGGGTTGCCCGACGCGCTCGCGCCAGCGCGTAGAAGCGGATCGCCCGGGCATTCCGGCACCACGGTCGCAAGTTAAGTACGGAGCAGATCGCGAAGTCCTCCCTGATGTCCGACCCAAGCCGATAGCCAAACGCTCCGGGCAGTCTCCGTCAGCGATCGCGATCCCGAAGCTGCGGGAGGGCCGAACTCGCGGGTCGCGGATACGGGGAACTACCGATGTGAACCGTACGCTCGAGGCGGACCATCGAAGTGGCGCAAAACGCCTTACGCGACCTCCTATTTGCGGCTCGCTTGCGTCCCGCGGGCGTGCCCAGCGGCGAGGTCGAGTCCGATCGCCAGGATCAGCGTCGCCGTCCAGGCATTGACCGGGTTAAACAGCAAGGGTTCGTGGCCGCCTACGTTGTTGGCGATCAGCCACACGATGAACCAGATGATGGTCATGTCAGGTCCCTCCATACTCGGTGCAAGTTGCGAGATCTCTTTCGACATGACCTGCCTCTGCGCCGAGGGGTGCTGGCCGCGTCGCGCTCGGCGTGGGCTGGTCGCTCGGTTGTCGTGGGTTGAGCATTTCGGCCATCAGGGCTCAGTTCCCCGTGCCAGCGCCTGCTACCACGTCGATCGTGACGTGCGCGGCGAGGCGTTCGATCTCGTCGCGTGTGCCGGTACCCAGCCCTCGTCTGGTCACGTTGAGGGCACCTGCCGCCATGCCGAGCCGTGCGGCCTGCGTGACGGTCAGCCCACGGGCGAGGCCGACGCCAATGGCCGCAAACATCGAGTCGCCGGCGCCGCGATGGTCGAGCTCCTCGAATCGCGGGCTCGAGAGCTCGATCACCTTCCGAGTTGCGCCATTCTCGACCAGGAGCGCCGGATCCATGCCGCGGGAGATCAGGACGCGGCGGGCGCCGGCTTCCGGCAGCCGCCGAGCGCCGGAAACGAGATCCTCGGGCTCGTGGCTGGTGGCGAGCCCCTCGTCGACGAATTCCTCTGCGCTCAGCTTCAGCAGCTCGACTCCGCCCTGGAGCATCGCTCGTAGTGGCGAGCCAGTCAGATCGGCGATCAGGACCTTGCCGTTGGCGGACAGGTCACTGACAAGCCGCCGGTACAGGTCTGCCTCGACGATGTCCTCGGGCCGGGTTCCCGTGATCAGCGTTACGTCCGCATCCATGCCGGCCGCCAGCGCGACCCCGTAGAGCTCATCGGTTGCATGTCGAGTCAGTGGTCGGCTGTCGACGCTGACGATCTCTCGGCGTTCGCCACTGCGGCGGTCGTGGACATACACCCCGTTCGGTGTTCGGGCGTCTACCGTTCGTAGTGCCAGCGGCTCGATGTTCATCAGTCCGCGTAGCACGCTTCCCGGCTCGCCGCCGAGCGCGCAGCCGAGAGTGACCTCGGCGCCCAGGTTCGCGGCCATTCTCGCGACCCAGAATCCCTGTCCGCCCGGGTGCAGGTGCACCTCGGGCCGCTCGGTTCCCCGCTCGATCGTCACCGTCAGGATCGGGGAGGGAGCAAACACGGCCACTCGGCCCGCGATGGCGGACGGTGAGCTCGCGTGTGAGCGGCGCCTGTGCCGGGAGTGACGTCGCGGTCGCCTCACAGCGCCTCCTGAAAGAGCTCGCAAACCACGTCTGCCAGCGCCGGCTCGGAGGCGAGGGTGAACCGTGAGTCGGCGCAGTGCTCTGATCCGTCGACGTCGTATACAACGCCACCCGCCTCGCGTACCAGGAGCAGCCCGGCCGTGACGTCCCATGGAATGTTCGAGAGCATCATCGTCGCGTTCAGCCGCCCGGCAGCGAGCCAGGCAAGATCGAGTGCTGCCGAGCCGTGCATGCGAACGCGCAGGCACCGGCGAGCGAGCCGGGCTATTAGCGCGAGATGCAGACGGTTTTCCTCCTGTGAGCCCTTGCCCACCTTGAAATCGGAAACCGCGACCATCGCCTCGCGAAGGACGCCGACCGTCGAGACGGCGATCCGCTTGCCGTTCATGTAGGACCCGCCGCCACGGCGCGCGATGAAGCGCTCGCCGAGTAACGGTGCATCGACGATCCCGAGCACCGGTTGTCCGGCTTCGAGCAGCGACAGCGAAATCGCGCACAGGGGGCTCTGGCGCGCGAAATTGATCGTGCCGTCAATCGGATCCAGAACCCAGTGAACCCCGCTGACATCGCCGACGCCGCCGCCCTCCTCGCCCAAGAACGGGATGCTGGGGGCCGCCTCGGCCAACACATTCTTGATTGCCCGCTCCGTCTGCAAGTCGACGCTAGTGGCGAAGTCACGATCACCTTTGGCGACCACGGCGCCGATATGACCCCGCCCCTGGCGCAGGATCCCGGCGCCGACTTCGACCGCCTGCTCGGCGACCAGAAGCAGCTCGAGCGCATCGACTGCCGCCGGCGCGCAGGGCACTGGTGTGCTCCGGTGGTGTTCAACTCTTGGCATGGCTCAACCCCCGACGACGTTCCGGCCGGCTCTTCGAGACTCCCACCGGACGCGCCGCGACGCATCCGGAAGAACGCGCACGTGAAACTTGGGAGAAGTACGGACCAGTGCTGACCCAAGGGCCGTCCCGAAGCTCCGCGTGGACGCCACGCTGAGCGCTGCGGCAGCTGTCCGCTCCCGCAGCGATCAGGATCGTCTACTCGCCGGCGCCCGTGCGTCGAGTCGATGGTCGCATCCGTGCTTTGCCACATCGGGTCGGCAGCTTTGTGCGGTGTCCAGACGGGCGCGTTAGGGCTACGTTCGGGTCATAGATCGGGGGATTTTCGATGCCCGACCCAGACTCTGACTCGTCGAATAGAAGCCCGCCCGACGGGGGGATCCCCGTGGCGCGCGGCATCCGAGCGGGTGGCGGGTTCGTCAGGTCCGGATGGGCGAGGTGCGCCTCCGCCGCAGCGACCTCGGGCGTTCGGGCCGGGCCTCCTGATCTTCTTCCTGATGTTGTTGGCGTTCAACATCGTGCTCGCGTCGACGCTGCAGCCGCAGGCGAGCCGCGTGCGGATCCCTTACAGCCCGACGTTCCTCTCGCAGGTGCAGTTGGGCAACGTCAGCTCGATCTCCTCGAAGGGCACGACGATCCAGGGTGATTTCCGCAACGAGGTCAAGTACCCGGATGCCACCGCGAAGGCGACGAGGCTGTTCGTGACCGAGATCCCGGCGTTCGCCGACAACAAACAGTTGCTGACACTGCTTCAGTCCAAGCACGTCACGATCAACGCGAAGGCTCCCTCGAGCGGCGGGTCGACGTTCTGGACGATCCTCCTCGCCTTCGGTCCCACAATCCTGCTGGTGGTCTTGTTCGTGTGGCTGATGCGACGCGCAGCGGGAGGGATCGGCGGCGGTGTGAGCGCCTTCGGGCGCTCGCGAGCGAAGCGCGTCGAGCCCTCCGAGCAGCGAGTCACGTTCGCGGACGTTGCGGGGATCGACGAAGCCAAGGATGAGCTCACCGAGATCGTCGACTTCCTCAAGGACCCGCTCAAGTACCGGCGCTTGGGCGGACGCATTCCGCGCGGTGTGCTGCTGACCGGACCGCCCGGGACCGGCAAGACGTTGTTGGCGCGCGCGCTCGCCGGCGAGGCGCAGGTGCCGTTCTTCTCGATCTCGGCGTCGGAGTTCGTGGAGCTGTTCGTCGGTGTCGGCGCTTCACGGGTTCGCGATCTCTTCCAGCAGGCCAAGGATGCGGCGCCGGCGATCATCTTCATCGATGAGCTCGACGCGATCGGCCGCTCACGTGCCGGCGCGATCGGCGGGTTCGGTGGCGGGCATGACGAGCGTGAGCAGACGCTGAACCAGATCCTGACCGAGATGGACGGGTTTGACCCGTCCGTCGGGGTGATCGTGATCTCGGCGACCAACCCGCCCGAGGTGCTGGACCCGGCGCTGCTTCGCCCCGGCCGCTTTGACCGCCGCGTCGCGGTGCAGGCGCCCGACACGATCGGCCGCAAGAAGATCCTCGAGGTTCACACTCGGTCGGTGCCGCTCGCCGACGACGTCGACCTCGGCCGCCTCGCGGCCACGACCCCGGGGATGGTCGGCGCCGACCTCGCGAACATCGTCAACGAGGCGGCGCTGACGGCCGCTCGCCGCTCGCACGTCGCGGTGACGATGGCCGATCTGCACGACGCGCTCGAGAGGCTCGTGCTCGGAACCGAGCGGCGCATCCTGCTCACCGCGGAGGAGCGCCGGCGCACCGCCTACCACGAGGCCGGCCACGCGATCATCGGCATGCTCACCCCTGGCGCCGACCCCGTCCGCAAGGTCTCGATCATCCCGCGCGGGATCGCGCTCGGCGTCACGCTCTCCGCGCCAGAGGCCGACCGCTTCAGCTACGACCGCCAGTACCTGCTCGGCAAGATCAAGGTCGCACTCGGCGGGCGAGTCGCCGAGGAGCTCGTGTTCGACGACATCACGACCGGAGCACAGAACGACATCAAGCAGGCCACCGAGCTGGCCCGCAACATGGTCGGCCTGTGGGGAATGAGCGACGTGATCGGCCCAGTCACGGTGATCACCGAAGACGGCGGTCTCCCAATTCCTGGCGCCAGCGAGATCTCGCCCGTCACCCAGCAGTTGGTCGATGGGGAAGTCCGCCACCTGATCGAGGCCGCGCACGAGGAGGTCACGCGGCTGATGTGCGCCAACCGCGACAAGCTCGACGCGCTCGCACAAGCGCTGCTCGACCGTGAGACGCTCGAGCAGGATGAGGCATATGCGGCGGCCGGGATCGAACCGCCGGGCACGCCGGTCAGCGCAGGCGCGGCAGTTTGACAGTGCCTCGGGCCCTCTCCATCGGACGGCCCGACGGCGCGTCCGCCGCCTGCTCGATCGAAATCCGATCGTTGCGAACCACTGCGCCTGCGATGCGAGGCGGGTCGTGTAGAACATGTTCGCCGCCAGGTACAGAGCGACATCAGCGCACCGACGTGGATCTTCTCCAACACGCGGGGAACCGTCGGCAAGTGCGTGGGATGCACACCGCGAAGATCCTCCAGCAGTCCCTTCGAGTCACCGCGCCAATACGCGATCGTCCCGCCGACGTCGAGCACGACCATCTGCGTGACGCGCGCGAGCAGATGCGCCAGCGGCAGAAACATGAACACCACGCTGCCGGGTCCGAGAGCGATCTGCCGCGTACGAGAGGTCGCACCATCGGCCCCTCTCCCGGAAGCGCATCGCGTGGCCGCCATGCACGGCGACGCTCCGGCGCACCATCTGCGGAAGCGTGGCCGCCCCAGTAGCGCGATCGGACCCGCGTACTGTTGCGAGCGGATTGGCTTGAGTTGCCATGGCTAGAAACGGCGAGGTTTGGATCGTGCACAGCCATCATCCAGGCATGTGCACTGCACGTCATCCGGGTGAACCGCCCAGTTGCGGTGCGCAAAGATGCGTATGCGATCGATGACGCCGGTCCACCGTTTGCTTGCGCGCCGCGGCGCGATCGCAATCGCCCACCGGGGCGGCGCTGGGGAAGCGCCGGAGAACACGCTCGAGGCGTTCGAGAGCGCCGTCAAGCTCGGGTACAGTACCTTGAGACCGACGTCCATCTCACCGCAGGCGGCGCTCTTGTCGCCTTCCACGACGAGCGTCTCGATCGAGTCACGGATCGGATCGGGGCGATCGCCGAACTTGACCTCGTCGAGGTGCAGGCGGCCGACGCGGACCACACATTCTCAACCGACGGGGGGAAGTCCTTTCCGTTTCGCGGGGCGGGCATCCACGTCCCGACGCTTGAGGAGCTCCTCATGCGCTGGCATGGTGCTTCGGTCAACATCGACCCGAAGTCAGATGCTTGTGTCGCCCCGCTCGCGGCCCTGCTGGACCGCCTGGATGCTTGGGGGCGAGTGTGCATCGGTTCGTTCTCCGACCGCCGCCTGCGCCGGATCCGCGCGCTCGCCCGCGGGCGGGGATGCACATCGATGGGTCCGCACGCGGTCGCGCTGGCGCGGTTGCTGGCGAGCTCCGGGGTGATGCGTCGCCGTGGAGCCGACTGCGTCCAGGTGCCGGTTCGACGTGGGCGGGTCAGGATCGTCACCAGGCGGTTCCTTGCGGCGGCACACCGGGCCGGCCTAGCGGTCCATGTCTGGACGATCAACGACGCCGAGACGATGAATGAGCTTCTCGACTTGGTCCTCGACGGGATCATGACCGGCCGCCTCGAGCTACTCCGAGACGTGTTCGACGGACGCGCCCTGTCACTGAACGCCATCGCCACAAGCCCTTGAACGCCGGGCGCAAGGGGCCGCGTTCACCGGGAACGCTCGTAGGTCCGGCACAGTTGTAGCTGTGGTCGAGTCGCGGCCTCTGCAAGACCGTCCCGACATGGGTCGGGATCGTCGAGGAGTCCGTGCTCGTATGCGTATGCGACCATCGCGGCGCGAGTCCGGCAGCGGGTCTTGCGGCGGATACGAGAGCGACGAGCCTCGACCGTTCGCACGCTCAGACACAGCTCGGCTCCGATGTCGGCGGTCGTGTAGCCAAGCGCGACGAGCCTCAACACATCGAGCTCGCCATCAGCCAGCTCATCATGTGGTTCGAGCGCGAACGCTCCCTCCGCGGCGATGCGGCCGCCGAGCTGCGGGTCGAGGTATGGGTGTCCGGCGAGCACCGCACGGATCGCATCCCCGAGCTCGTCCTCGGCCGCCTCCTTTAGGACGAAAGCGAGCGCTCCGGCACGGAATGCAGCGCACGCCGTTTGGGGATCATCCTGCATGGTGAGGATTACAACCGCGGTCTTTGGCGATACGGCGCGCAACACCGGGATTGCCGCCAGGCTCGACCCGCCCGGCATATTGAGGTCGAGGAGCACCACGGCTGGCTTGTAGCCGAGCACCTTGCGGACCGCCGTCGGGACATCGCCTGCCTCCGCGACGACCTCAAGGCCTTCCGTGGCTTCGAGCAACCGTCGAAGCGCGCCGCGCACGATCGCGTGATCGTCGGCTAGGACGACCGTCGCATGGCCCGTGATGGCGTCGACGTTGTCGTCAGCTGCTGCCATGGTCAGCCCCTTCGGGGGCGCGTTGAGGTGAGCGCCAACGCGGTGCCTGTGCGTGTCGCAAGGCGCTCGCGACGCCGGCCGGCTCGCGGTCGACGCCGCGGTCAGCCGGCACGTGCAGCGGGTTCAGGCACGCAGGGCAGGTGTCGGCAATCGCCCAAAGGACTGTCGCCGGGGTGGTGGATCCGCAGACTCCACAGCGGACTCGGACGCGGTCAAGCATGGGATCCCTCCGAACAAGGGCAGTCACCGAAGCCAGACCAAGGGTTCCTCGCACCCGGTCGCGCCCAGTGCTCCACGCTACGCGGTCCGCCACCTCACCGGCGCAGACCGCGCATCGAAAACGTAGCCGCCGCGGCCGGTGAACCTCATCCGTATTTCCTACGGCTTCTCGTCCGCGCAGAGTTCCTTCGCCCATAGCGGACCATCAAGGATGAACAGAACTGCGGCGATATCGGGCTCGAGATCATTGCCGCTGATGCATGCGAGAACCTTCCGGCCAGTGAGTCGCTCGACCGCCTCGCGGAACCCGTCCTCCATCGTCTCGTGGAACAGGTGGCGAATCTGCTCGACCGCGTCCGTGTGGCGTGTCCGCGTAAGCGACTTCTCGGCTGGCGTCAGGACATCGTGCATCAGCGTCACGAGCACGTTCCCGTGATGGAAGGTCGAGGCCCGCCTGGGGCCGCGACCGAGAAACTCGGTGTGGATCCCGACCAAGGCGCTCGTGATCGCTGCGTTCAGCTCGCCGCCGGTCAACCGGACCTGTTCGAGCGCTCCGCCGTCGATCGACAAGGATCCGGCTTCGCTCTGCGCTGGACCCGCGCTCTGCTCGTCGCGGGGTGTGGGATTCGGCACTTCTGCTACCTCTGCGTGACAGGGATGGACGAACCTGTCAGCCGATCGGGTGGAGCTGACGAGCTGCCGGCCGAGAGTCGAGCCGTGTTGGGTGTCCGCCGGGCCGTTCGGCAGTGGAGCGGACGACCGTAAGCATAACGACTCTCCCGCCACCTGCCTGAAGGCGCGATACTGGCGCGCGATGGACGAGGATCCGCCCCACCTGCGCGTGCTGATCGCAGACGAGGATCAGCGCCGCGTCGACGAGATCGCCACCGTAATCTCCGGGCTGGGCCACAGCGTCGTGGCTCAGCTCCTCGACGTCTCAGAGATCGCCGATGCGGCGGGGCGTGAGCACCCCGACGTGGCGATCGTCGGGGTGGACGGCCGGCAGAGCCACGCTCTCGAGCTGATCTCAGCGATCGTCAAGCAGGCCACATGCCCAGTCATCGCCGACATCGAGAGCGACGACGACTCGTTCCTGAAGACCGCCGCCAGGCGCGGCATCTTCGCTTACGTCAAGCACGGTGAGCTGCCGGGGATGGAACACGCGCTCGACATCGTCCTGAGCCGCTACGCCGAGTTCAACCGCCTACACGGCGCGCTGCGCACGGGCGCGATCATCGAACAGGCGAAGGGCATCCTCATGGAACGCCACGGGATCACCGCCGATCAGGCCTTCGCGGAGCTGCGCAGCCGCGCCAGGAACACCAACCAGACAGTGGTTGACGTCGCTAATGCGGTCACGCTCAGCTACCCGCTGTTCAAAACCCGGCCGACCGAGACCGACTGAGCGCCATCGCTCCTGTCGGAGATTCCCGGCGCGCCGTGGAGGACGAACACCTCGGTGGCAATGTCCGGATCGAGGTGGTTGCCGCTAACGAACGCGAGCACCCCTCCGTCCGCTGAGTCGCTCGACCGCCTCGCGGTGGCTCCGACTGCTGTCTCAGCGATGCGTGCGCAGGAACTCGAAGGTCCGCGCCGGCACGTCGCGCCTCAGTCTCTGCAGGAGAGATCGAGGATCGATGCAGTCAGCCTGCCGCTGCCCTGTCCGGCAACTGCGGCGCGTCATCCTTTGGTCGGTGGCATACGGACGCCGCGAACGAGCCGAGATCGACTGGCAATTTGGATTGCCGCAGCACCCGTGGGCGCGGTCAACGCCGCCAGCGGCCCGATCGCTCCTTCCGGCTCGCCGCGGCCGTCCATCTGGCGCAGATGGCGACCACTGCCGAGCTGATGCTGATTCTCGAAGACGCGCGGCGCAGCCGGGAATGCGCTCGGCAAGAACGTGCACGCGCCAGACGAGCCCGGGATGTTGGAAGGCATGAGCGCGCGATCAGCCGGCGGCCACTCGGCACGGCCCCTTCAGGACGCAACAATCCATCGCCACAAGAACCGGGGGAACTACGGAGGCGGCCGAGCGCTGTCGGCGGTAGCTTGCTCGGAGCGTCAATGCGCCCGGTGGGGTGGCGGAGACGCAGCGTGGATGACGTGGTTGCGCCGGCACGGTCCGGATGGGCTCGTCGAAAGCTAGCGTCGCGGAGGCCCATGATCGATCGAATCCGGTTGTATCTCGCGCCGGGCGTCCCGCACGGCCGGGCGGTCTCCGGATCTGCATTGCTCCGAGGCCGCACGAGCGATGAGCGCGGCGCGGCACCAGCGACGCTCGAAGCCTGAAATCGGGCATCGGGAGGCGGCGGAGAGCTTGTTCCTGAACTGTCCCCGCTGCGGGCTGAGCATCCGGGCGCGCGCCCGCTGGTTGGCGATCGAGTACTGCCCGCGGTGCCTAGCACGTAATCGCGTGGCCGTCCGCCTGTTCTCCTCGGTGCTGCCTTCTGGGCAGCTTTACCACGAGGACTCGAGGCCGCGTCCCGACAAGCACGACGGGGAGCCAACCCTTACTGTGGAGTCGGGATAACGAGCGAGCGCTCGTGACGCTCGCCGGCCTGGCCGTCGGATCCCAACGCGCGAGGATCCGGGCTCCGTAGGTTTCCCTGTGCCGGTGCGGAATCGTCACGATGTCGGGCGCGGTTTGGCGGCATACGGTGCTGTGGATGCCCGCGATCGAGGTCGAGGATCTGTTCAAGAGCTACGGCCCGGTTGACGCTGTGCGCGGGATCACTTTTCGGGTGGAGGTGGGGGAGGTGTTCGCGCTGCTGGGCCCAAACGGGGCGGGGAAGACGACGACGCTTGAGATCCTCGAGGGCCACCGGGTCAGGAGCGGCGGTCAGGTGTCGGTGCTGGGCGTCGACCCGCAGGTTGGCCGACGGGCGTTTCGCGAGCGGATCGGGGTGGTTCTGCAGTCGGCGGGGATCGACGGTGAGCTGACGGTCCGCGAGGTGCTCGCACTGTACGCCGGCTGTTATCTGCAGCCGCTGGCGGTGATCGACGTGATCGACGTAGTCGGGTTGGGGGAGAAGCGAAGCGCTCGCGTGAAGACGCTGTCCGGTGGGCAGCGTCAGCGGCTTGATTTGGCGTTGGCGCTCGTCGGTGATCCGGACCTGATCGTCCTGGATGAGCCGACCACGGGCTTTGACCGCGCGGCACGACGGGCCGCGTGGCGGCTCGTAGAGAGCCTGCGCGGCTTGGGGCGCACGATCGTGCTGACCTCCCATTACATGGATGAGGTTCAACACCTCGCCGACCGGGCGGTGGTGCTTGCAGGCGGGCGGATCGTGGCCGAGGGTGAGCCCGATTCGCTTGGCGGTGCCGCGCGCGGCGAGACGCTGATCTCGTTTCGGGTGCCAGACCCCGCTGCCGTCGAGGAGTTGCCGCTCGACGTGCGTCGCCTCCTCGCCCGCTCTGATCACGCGATGACGTTGCAGACGGTGGCGCCGACCGCGGTGTTGCTGCGCCTCTGCGGGTGGGCGGTGGAGCGCGATCTCGAGCTGCAAGGGCTGGAGGTGACGCATCGTTCGCTTGAGGAGGTGTACCTCGAGCTGACCGAGGAGCAAGACGATGGCGGTGACTGACAGAGGGTCGGCGGTGGCGCGGCGCCCTCCAGCGCTGCGGTTGCTTGTAGCGCAGGTCGGCTACCAGCTCAGGTTGCTGGTGCGCTCACCGATCGCGTCGTTTGCGTCGCTCGTGATTCCCCTGATGGTGCTGCTGGCGGTCAACCTGCTGTACAACGGCACGCGGCTTCACACTCGGGGGGACATCCTCTTCGCACAGTTCTTCACGCCGGCGATGGTCGCGTTTGCCGTCGTCAACGCGTGCTACATGAGCGTGATCTCTTCGACGACGCTGGCGCGGGATGAGGGGGTTCTCAAGCGGATCCGCTCCACGCCGCTTCCACCGTGGGTCAACATGGCGGGGCGGCTGATGGCGGCCGCCGCGGTGGCGGTCGTCTCCTCGATCGTCTTGATCGCGGTCGGCGCGTGGGTGTACGGCTTCGAGGTCGTCTGGAGCGCGGTTCCGTCCGCGCTGCTGACGTTGGCGGTGGCGATGTTCTGCTTCTGCTCGCTGGGGCTTGCGGTGACGGTGCTGGTGCCGACGGCCGATAGCGCGCTGCCGATCGCGTGGGGCACGATTCTACCGCTGTGCTTCATCTCCGACGTGTTTCAGCCGATCGACAACGCCCCGCACTGGCTGCGCGACATCGCCTCGTTCTTTCCGCTGCGACCGTTCGCCGATGATCTGGAGGCGGCGTTCAACCCGGTCGCCGGCAGCAGCGCCGTTCATTGGGGGCACCTCGCGGTGCTGATGGTGTGGGGTGTCGCCGCAGCCGCGTTCGCATTGTTGTTCTTCCGCTGGGAGCCGGACGGCAGGCATCGTCGCGAGCGCCGCTCCCGACGCTCCAGGGCGGTAGCCGCGGAGCACGTCCACAGGATCCTGGCGGTCCGCGGTCGGCGCCGGTCACCGGCACAGCCGCAATGCCGGCCCGCCCCGAGCACACCCCACGGACGATGTCCGCACGGCCATCGAGGCTCAGCTCACCGAGGAGCGGATCGCGGGTCCCGCGCCCGCGGAGGACTCGAGCGTGCCGTCGGATTCATTCGCATCGACGACTTGAGCATGAGGTGCTGACGTGGGCCATTGGTGGGTTGAGCACACCGGAGAGGTGGAGATGGAGATCGAGGCGACGACCGAGCAGGACGTGTTCAGAGACGCGCTGCATGCCCTCGCGGAACTGCTCGGCGATCACGAAGGAGGCGATCGCCTCGGGTGGGAGGTTGCGGTGACCGGTGCGCGCCGCGACGAGCTATTGGTCAGGTGGATTGATGAGCTGGTGTTTCTGGCGGAGTCCGAGGATCTGGTGCCGGAGGAGCTGGAGCGGATCGAGCTCACCGATCGTGGTCTCGAGGCCACCGTGCGCTGCCGTCGTGGCAGGCCGCGGTATCTGGTCAAGGGCACGACCTATCACCGGCTCAGGTTCGAGCGCCGAGACGGTGGCTTTCGAGCGACGGTGGTGCTCGATGTCTGAGGTCGCGCGGGCCGGCGTGCGTGGGTTCCATCAGGTCGATGAGGTTGTTTGGGAGCTGCCCGCGCAGGTCCGCGGGGACATGCGCGTGCCGGCGCGGGTGTTCGCCGACCGGGAGCTGATCGGGCAAATCGCGGCCGATCGGTCGCTGGAGCAGCTGCAGAACGTGGCCACGCTGCCGGGAGTCACGGACGCAGCGATGGCAATGCCGGACATCCATCAGGGCTACGGGTTTCCGGTCGGTGGTGTGGCGGCGACGGAGCCGCCCGATGGGGTCGTGTCGCCGGGCGGGGTGGGGTACGACATCAACTGCGGGGTGCGGCTGCTGGCGCTGCCGCTGACGGCCGCAGAGCTCGGCAAACGCACCGAAGCTCTGGTGCACGAGATCTCGCGGCGGGTGCCGGTCGGCACCGGTCACGGCGGCGCGTTGAGGCTGACCGGGCGCGCGTTTGACCGGGTGCTCGTGCACGGGCCGAGGAGCCTGTTGGCCGAGCACCACATCGGCAGCGCGCAGGACATCGAGCACACCGAGTCGGAGGGGTGCCTCAGCGGCGCCGATCCGGCGATGGTCTCCGAGCGCGCCCGAATTCGTGGCTCCGACCAGCTCGGAACACTCGGCTCGGGCAACCACTTCCTCGAGGTGCAGCGCGTGTCACGGATCTTCGACCCCGAAGCCGCCGCGGCGTTCGGATTGCACACCGATCAGGTAACGGTGCTGATCCACTCGGGGTCGCGCGGCTTCGGCCACCAGGTGTGCACCGACTACGTACGCACGATGGACGCGGTGCTGGCCCGATACCGGATCACGCTTCCCGACCGCCAGCTGGCGTGCGCGCCGCTGACCTCACCCGAAGGGCGACGCTATCTGGCAGCGATGGCCTGCGCCGCGAACTTCGCCTGGGGCAACCGAGCCGTGCTCGCACACCGCGTCCGCGAATCGATCACGCACATCCTGGGACCGAAGATCGCGCGCGACACCCGCCAGGTGTACGACGTGGCACACAACGTCGCCAAGCTCGAGCAGCACCACGGCCGCACGCTCTGCGTGCATCGCAAGGGCGCAACGCGCGCATTCCCGGCAGGATCGGCGGAGATCCCGGTCGCATATCGCGAGGTGGGCCAGCCGGTGTTCATCCCCGGAAGCATGGGCACCTCGAGCTTCGTGCTGGTTGGTCGGGCCGGGTCGATGGAGCGCTCTTTTGGCACCACGTGCCACGGAGCGGGCCGGCGAATGAGCCGGACCGGCGCGCGCAAGCAGATCACCGGTGCCGAGCTCAGGCGCCGGCTTCATGCTGAAGGGATCGTGGTGCGCTGCCCGTCGAACCGCGGCCTGGCAGAGGAGGCGCCGTTCGCCTACAAGGACGTGGAGCGGGTGGTGGCGGTCGTCGAGCGGGCGGGACTGGCAGGGCGGGTCGCGCAGCTCCTGCCGCTCGGTGTCGTCAAGGGATGAAGCTTCATGCCATCCCGGTAATGCCCGCGAGGCCACTGTGGACCTAGCGTGAGGCAGGCGTCTCACGCTCTTTGGCAGCCGCCGAGTCAACCGAGCGCAATCCAAGCGCTCGCAGGTCATCGAGGGAGAACACGAGGATATTGAGCGACCGGCAGTGCTCCAGCGCGACGAGCTCACTTCTGCCGTTCGGTACACCCCCGACGTAGCGGAAGAGGTTCACGCCGTCCGTCAGATAGGCAGTGCCGGACGGTTCCCAATGATCGAAGATCTTGTCGGCATCGTCCCGTGCCTGCGGCAGCTCACCGCCTCCTGTTCGAAACGGCATTGACATCGCGCATCACCTTGTCATTGAGAGGTCGTTTCACGAAGCTAGCTCCACCCCGCGCGCACATCATCAGCAGTAGGTCCCTTAGCGCCGCCGGAAATGTCTGAATTCGATCCGTAGTCACCCACAACGGCGAATCGAATGCTGTCGCAGTATCCATCGCCGCAGCTCGTCGCTGCCCCAGACGAGGATCGGGAACGCGAGCAGCGGTGCGACGTCGACGGCGCTGAGGGCGGCGGTGCCGAACACCGACTGCAGTGGGGGTCGGTAGACGACGGCGGCTGCGAACGCGATCTCGAAGGCGATTCCCCACAGCAGTAGGCGGTTTGAGAACACGCCGATCGTCCGGAGCGCGGCCCGGCTCGTTCGCGTGGCGAACGCGGTGCCGATCTGGCAGGCGGTGATCCCTGCGAACGTGATTGTGGTGGCCTGCAGGTAGGCGTGGTGCAGCTTGGTGCCGGTGCCGGTTGGGTCGCCGGGGGACCAGCCGGCGCGGGTGAGCAGCCAGAAGAACGCCGCCATCACCAGCGCCGCTTCCAGTAGCCCGAGCCAGCCCCACGCCCGGGTGAGCATCGGCCGGTCGAGGATCTGCTGCTCGCGTCGGCGTGGTGGGCGGTGCATGATCCCCGGCTCGGCGGGTTCGCGGCCGAGCGCCAGGGCGGGGAGGGTTTCGGTGCCGAGGTCGATCGCGAGGATCTGCAGGGCGGTGATCGGCAGCGGGATCGCGCCGCCGGCGAGCGCGTAGATGAGGAATGGCACCACCTCTGGGGTGGCGTGGGCGAAGATGTAGGTGACGAACTTGCGGATGTTCTCGTAGACGACGCGTCCTTCCTCGACGGCGGCGACGATCGAGGCGAAGTTGTCGTCGGTGAGGACCATCGTGGCGGCCTCGCGCGCGACCTCGGTGCCGCTCGCGCCCATCGCCACACCGATGTCAGCGCGCCTCAGGGCAGGGGCGTCATTGACCCCGTCGCCGGTCATCGCAACGGTGTGGCCGCGGGCGCGCAAGGCGTCGACGACGTGCAGCTTGGTCTCCGGCGAGCTGCGCGCGATGATCAGCTCTCCACGTGCGTCCAGCAGGTCCTCGAGGTCTTGCTCGGCGAGCGCGTCGATCTCTGCGCCGCTGAGAATCCGGGGGTCACCGCGGACGATTCCGACTTCCCGAGCGATCGCCTCGGCGGTGAGCGCGTGGTCACCCGTGATCACGATGATCCTGATTCCGGCCCGGTAACAGCGGGCGACCGCGTCAGCCACGTCGGCTCGTGGGGGGTCCTCGAGCGCCGCCAGCCCCAAGAAGCACAGGTCCGATTCGGCCTGCTCGCGGGGAACCGGTCTGTCCTGGTCGACGTGACGCTCGGCGAAGCCCAAGACCCGCAATCCACGCCGCGCGTAGCCCTCGAAGGTGGCTGCAATCGTGTCGCGGTCGGCCCCGGAGAGCGCCCGATCGTGATCAGCGCCGCGGACGGTCGAGCAGCGCTCGAGCAGCTCGAGCGGCGCGCCCTTGGCGTGGTACCAGAGCCGCCCGTCCGCCTCTTGGTCAAGCGTGCTCATGCGCTTGAGTCTGGGATCGAAATGGTGGACCCGCCGCCGCCGGGATTCCCGCTCCTCCGAGCGCAGCGCGACGTGCTCGCCGAGCCGCGCGGCGGCGACCAGCAGCGCGCTCTCGGTCGGATCGCCGCTGCGCTGCCAGCCGCCATCCTCGCGCGCGAGCGTGGCGTTGTTACAGCGCACCGCCGTTCGCAGCACCCCGGAGAACGGCTCGCGGCCATCGACGGGCGGCGCATCCACCGGCAGCTCCTCGCCGTCCGCCCAAAACACCCGCACCGCCATTCGTCCCTCGGTCAGAGTTCCGGTCTTGTCGGTGCAGATCACGCCCGTTGAGCCGAGCGTCTCGACGGCGGTGAGCCGCTTGACGAGCGCGCGCCGCCGGGCCATCCGTCGCACCCCGACCGCCAGCGCCAGCGTGATCGTCGGCAGCAGTCCCTCCGGGACGTTGGCCACGAGCAGCCCGATCGCGAACGTCGAGGCGGCGGTGAGCGACAGGCCAGCAGCCGTGGCGCCGATCGCTAAGAACGCCACTCCGGCACCCACGGCGATCAGGGCGATCAGCTGCGCGGCACGGTTGACCTGCCGCTGCAGCGGGCTGACCTCAGGCCGAACCCGCTGTGAGAGCGCGGCGATCCGACCGAGCTGAGTGTGCATCCCGGTGGCATAGACGAGCGCCTCGGCCTCCCCGGAAGTGCACAGCGTGCCCGAGAAGACGAGATCCTCGGCCTCCAGCAGCGGAGCGGTCGTGCTCGCCTGCCGGCCGCTGCGATACACCGGCTGCGACTCACCGGTCAGCGACGCCATGTCAACCTCGAGAGAGCCCTCCAGGATCCGGGCATCCGCGCACAGGCGGTCTCCCTCGCCGATCAGCACGACGTCGCCGGGCACGAGCGAGGCGGCATCCAGCTCGTTGACGCGACCAGCCCGGCGGACCCGCACCTGCGGCGGCAGCATCCGCTGCAGCGCCTCGGTCGCTCGCTCCGCCTGCAACTCCTGCGCGAACGCGAACAGCGCGTTGAGAACGATCACCGCGACGATCGCCGCCGCCAGCGCCCCGATCCCGGCCAGCAGCGCCAACACTGCAGCTGCCCACAGCAGCAGCGCCAGCGGGTGCGTGAACTGCTGCGCCAGCGCACGTGCATGCCCCGCCCCTTCGCGCCGGCGGATCTCGTTGGGCCCGTACTGGATCAGGCGCCGCTGCGCCTCCCGGCCCGAAAGGCCGGAGCGTGAGCTGCGCAGATCACGCAGCAGCAGGTCGGCACGCTGGCGAGGGTCGACACCGGACGAAGCCTCCGCCTCCACCGAGATGCCGTCGCCCTGAGGAGCCACTACACCGTCACCGTGCTCGGCGGCCTCAATCACCTTCTGTCCGGCCAGTTCGGGCCCTTCTGCGACACCGTCGCCGCCTTCCGCGAGTCGCCGCCGCGCTGGACATGCTCGGCTCCTCTCGTGTCCGTGAGTCTCAATGCCCGGGCGTCCCAGGCTATGTGTTGGTGAACGGGCGGTCATCGGCTCAAGCCCGCGCCGCTGCTCGCGGTCAACTACGGACTGCAGCCGATCCTGCGGCGGGCTCTTCGAGCACAGGACCTGACAGCCGCGCGCATACCATGCCTGGAGTGAGCATGGCGCCCGGCTCAGAATCGGATCGAGCAGCGGATCGATCTCAGCGCAGCCCGTCGACCGATCCCATTCAGACGTTCACGCCACGCGACCTGGAGGGTGCGCCGCTGGTCCCAGCGGAGGCGCGCGAAGAGCTGCTCGCCCTGAAGAGCGACGCGATGTTCGTGTGCGCGCGTCCGGACGGTGACATTCTCGCCTCCCGCGCCTCCGGCGAGGGGCTATACGCGCGCGACACGCGGCATCTCTCGGAGCTTCGGCTGACGATCGGGGGACTCTCGCCGGTGTTGCTGTCCTCCACGATGCAGTCGGGTCACCATGCGGTCATCAACGCCACCAACCCGACGCTGCGCTCCGCCCACGTGGAGGTGCCGCAGGAGACGCTCAATGTGCGCCGCACGGTGCTGATCGCCGATCGCCTGTACTACCAGGTGCGGGTGCGCAGCTTTCATCCCGAGGCGGTCGCGACGAGTATGGAGCTCGTGCTAGGTGCGGACTTCGCGGACGTGTTCGAGGTCCGGGGCGTGGAGCGCCGGACGAGCGGTCGCCTGCTGGCACCCGCGCACGAGCACGGCCTGGTGCGCTTCGCCTACATGGCCGGCGACGGTGAGCAGCGCGAGACGCTCGTGCAGCTCAGTCCCGCTCCCTCGCGCGTTGAGGTCGATGGCGGGCGGGCACGGGTGACCTGGGACCTCGAGCTCGGGGCGGGAGACGCGCTCACGATGCTCATGATGGTCGACTCGGAAGCCGAGAACCGCGAAGGCGAGGAAGGGATGGAGCCGGCTGGCGAGCGGCTCAAGCATGCGCACAGCGTCTGGGAGAGCGCGTGTGCGCGCATCACGACCGACAACGAGCTGTTCGATCGGTTCATCGACGCGTCGATCCGTGATCTGCACGCGCTGATGATGCCGGCTGCAGACCACGCGCTGCCCGCCGCCGGCATCCCGTGGTACGTCGCGCCGTTCGGCCGCGATTCGCTGCTGACCTCCTGCGAGTTGCTGATGGTCAATCCGGAGGTCGCGCGCGGCACGCTGCTGGCCCTCGCCGAGCTGCAGTCGCGCGTCGATGAGCCGTGGCGCGACGCGGAGCCCGGGAAGATTCTCCACGAGCTGCGCGTCGGCGAGCTGGCGCGGACCGGGCACATCCCGCACACGCCGTATTACGGGACGGTCGACGCGACGCCGCTGTTCCTGATGGTGGCGGGCGGCTATTACCGCTGGACGCTCGATCTCGAGACGCTCGCGCGGCTGCGCCCGACACTGGACGCAGCGTTG
This sequence comes from uncultured Solirubrobacterales bacterium, assembly GCA_963796525.1. Lineage (GTDB taxonomy): Bacteria > Actinomycetota > Thermoleophilia > Solirubrobacterales > Solirubrobacteraceae > Palsa-465. The sequence continues at coordinate 353,913 of CAWCMD010000015.1, read as the reverse complement.
GCGTGGATCGATCACTGGGGGGATCATGACGGGGACGGGTTCATCGAGTACGAACGCCGTTCGCCAGCCGGTCTCGTCAACCAAGGGTGGAAGGACTCACACAACGCCGTCGTCCATGCTGACGGTTCGCTGGCGCAAGGTCCGATCGCGTTGGTCGAGGCGCAGGGCTATGTGTACGAGGCGAAGCTGCGGATCGCCGAGGTGTATGAGGCGCTCGGCGAGAGCGATCACGCGGGGCACTTGCGTGCACAGGCCCAGGAGTTGCGGGCGGCGTTTAACGATGCGTTCTGGGATTCGGAGGAGGGCTATTTCGCGATGGCCCTCGACGGCCACAAGCGGCGGGTGCGCAGCGTCTCGTCCAATCCTGCCCACTGCCTGTACTGCGGGATCGTCGACGATGACAAGGCGCGGCTGGTCGCCGAGCGGTTGATGGCGCCCGACATGTTCTCAGGGTGGGGCATCCGCACGCTTGCAAGCAGCGCCCGCGCGTATAACCCGATGAGCTATCACAACGGCTCGATCTGGCCGCACGACAACGCGATCGCTGCCGCCGGATTGAAGCGCTACGGCTTTCACGCGGCGACCGCGCGGATCGCGAGCGGCCTGTTCGAGGTTGCGGCCTCCGCTCGTGACTTCCGGCTGCCCGAGCTGTTCTGCGGCTTTCACCGCGACGAGTCGCCGGCGATCGTCCCCTACCCGGTCGCCTGCATCCCTCAGGCCTGGGCGGCCGCCGCGCCGTTCATGCTCGTGCAGGCGATGATGGGGATCTCCGCACATGCGCCGAGCAACACGCTGACCGTCGATCGTCCGATGCTCCCCGACTGGCTGGGCAGCCTGGAGCTCGGAGACGTGCGGGTTGCGGACTCGCGCGTGAGCCTGTCGTTCCGGCGAAGCGGACCGGGCACCACCGGCTTCTCGCTGCTCGAGCAGGATGGCGACGTACGCGTGACGATGTCGGCCTGAGGCCTCCGGGCGCTCAGCCGGTGGGGATCAACAGCACGGGAACCTCGCTGTGCGCGAGGGTCTGGGAGACGACTCGCGCTCGGTCCGCGCCCAGCTCTTGGCTCCAGGCGAGCACGATCAGCTCGGCGGCAGTCTCGCGGGCGACGGCGACGATGTCGTCGGCAGCAACGCCGAGCCGCCGAAGCAGCGTGACGCGCTCGTGCGGCTTGGAGAGGTAGCGGCTGAGGAACTCGCGGTCCCACGCGAGCGTTCCGTGAGGTTCGTGGTCTGAGAACGCCGGCACGGTGGCGGGGGAGTGGACGTGCAAGACCAATATCTCAAGCTGATGTTCATGCGCGAGCGCGACCGTCTCCTGAAGCGCCTGCGAGCTCTCGCTCGTACCTTCCAGCGGGACCAGGATGCGCGCGAGCCGCCGCGGCATGTGAGCGTGCGGCGGGACGATCGCGACCGGCTTAGGCGCGCGCGTGATGACCTCGAGCGCGGTATGCCCGGCGGGCTGGGGGCCCCCGTGCACGCCGCGCGCACCAAGCACGAGCGCGGCGACGTCGGGGTCCCGTGCGGCTGTCACGAGCTGCTCGATCGCGTCGCCCGAGGTCTCGCGCAGCTCGATCCCGGCGGTGGCGGCGATCGCCCGAGGGCTCTGGGCTTGATCCTCGCGGACGTGTAGCGCTACTGCGGTCCCGCCGAACAGGTGGGCGAGGGCGATCGCGGTCTTCGCTACCGGCTGCGCGCAGGCGTCGGACTCCAGGGCGGCGAGCACGATTGTCACAGGTCGCTCCTGGAGCGCGAAGCGCCCAGGTCGAATGTCTGGGCGGCGTGGGTGAGCTGCACTCGCTCTCCGTCGGGCCTCACTGCGGCCACCGCAGGGTCGGCGCTGGCCTCGACGGTGTCGGGGCGGATGCAGATGCGGACCCGGCTGCCACGGAGCCGTACGCATAACTCGAGGCTCTCCCAGTCGTGAGGGATCACCGGATCGATCGCAAGCGCATCGCCGACCGGGCGCAGGCCCGCGAACCCGAATGCGAGCGCCCGCCACACGCTGCCCATCGCGGCCAAGTGCAGGCCGCCGGCGGTCATTCGGCCGATGTCGTCGAGGTCGATGCGGGCGGTGAGCCGCAGCGTCTCGGCCGCCTCTTGAAGGCGGCCGGCGCGGGCAAGCAGCGCCGCGTGCACCCCGGGTGAGAGCGTGCTGCCATGTGCGGTTCGCGGCTCATAGAAGTCGAGGTTCGGCTGAAGTGACCCCGGGGCAGTCTCCTCCGGGATCAGGTAGTGCAGCATCAACACGTCCGCTTGCTTGACGACCTGGGCGCTGCCCGCGCGCTCGTGGCCGAGCAACATGTCGGCGGCGACCGGCCGCCGGGGGACAACCTCCGCGATCAGCAGCGGCTCGAGCGCACGAAAGCCGGCGAACTGCTCGTAGATCCGGTCCGCGGGGTCGTAGCCATCGACGATCGCGTCGGCTAGCTCGAACCAGCGGCGCCGCTCGGCCCCGTCCACGCCGCCTACCTGCGCGGCTCGTCGAAGGTTCCAGCGCGCCATCACGTTGGTGAACGCGTTGTCATCGACAGGCCCGTGATACTCGTCGGGGCCGATCACACCGCGGATGTGACCACGCCCATCATCGTCTAACTCGATCCTCGAAGCCCACCATCGCGCGGTCTGGACGATCAGCTCACGCCCGGGACCGGCCGAGAACTCCCGGTCGTCGGTCCAGTCGATATAGCAGGCGGCGGCCCACGCGACGTCCGCGACGATGTGCTCCTCAAGCTCGCCGGTGAGCACCGGGATCGGCTCGCCGCGGGGGTCGCGCACCTCCTCGGGGGTCACATCGAGACCGGACCACGCCGACTCCCATGGGAAGCGAGCGCCCGCACGACCCTGGTCGTGCGCGATCCGGACCGCCACTTGCAGCCGCCTGATCCGGTACTCGAGCATCGCTCGCGCGGCGCGCGGATGGGTCGCCGCCAGGAACGGGAGCACGAACACGTCGCTGTCCCAGAACACGTGCCCGCGGTACGCGCTGCCGCTCAGCCCGCGCGCCCCGACCGCCGCCTCGCCCTCGTCCGCGACGCTCGCCATCAGATGGAAGAGCGCGAAGCGCACGGCCTGCTGCAGTTCCGGATCACCACGGATCCTCACGTCGCAGTCCTCCCACCGCGACGCCCACGCGCGCCGATGCTCACACAGCAGGCCATCGAATCCACGCTTGCACGCTCCTTGGACTCGCTCGAGCGCGACCCGGGGATCGGCCGCCCCGCGCACCGCGCCTTCGTAGGCCGTGACGCGGTCGAGCGTCCGGCTGCGGGCCGGACCGTGGGTCTGATCGTGCGCAGCGGCCGCGATCGACCCCGGGCGTCCCTTGACCGTCGTCCACACGCAGCCATCCTCGTACCCCTGCTCACAGGTGACACCGGGCGGCGGCTCAAGCGCACGGGCCAAGGCCTTGCGCTCGATGCGCCCGCGAGCCCTGAGCGCGGCAGTTCCGGGACGCGCCAGCGAGGAGAACATCACGGCATCGAGGAGGCCATGCTCAGAGGCGAGCAGCTGATGAAGCGTCCCCACGCGCAGATCGAGCACGCGGCGCAATGGGGGAGCCGGCGGATTCGCGCCGACGATCACGTTCCAGCGCGGGCCAGCAAGCGGATGCGTCTCGGCGCCCGTCCGTGTGTAGACGCCGGCGACGAGCACGGAGGGGTCTCCCTCATGGTCGGCCGCGGCCACGCTCCCCCGAGTCCCAAGCCGGCCGTCGGCCAGCGTCAGCAGCGACTCGCGCACCCGCTCGAGCAATGGATCGAACCCCTCCACTGCAATCGTCCACTCCGACCCTGCCGTGTGGAGCGGCAATTCGCGCCGGCGGCGGCGCGCGATCTGATCCGCGAGCAACGATGCATATGCGTCCCGCCCGCCGCCGAGCCAGATCGCGCCGACGGGCAGAGCGCTCGGCTTCACGCTGACCGACACGACTGTGGGCCGCGCTTCGCCGTCAGCAACCAACGGCGAGTCGGCGCCCACTAGACCCTCGAGCGGTCCCGACTCATCGGTGGCGATCAGCACCTGGTCGGGCGCGATTCCGCGGGCCCACAGCCACTGCATGATCCACCGCGCCGAGTCGGATTTGTCTGTGAGGCCGATCTCCACGTGCTGGGCACCGGTGGTCACCCGTGGATCGGCCAGGCCCGCCTGGGCGGCCGCGGCGCGGGCGATCGTCACGACCTCCGCTATGCCTCCGATACCGGCCGCCGAGAACCGAGGCTGCGCAGCAGCACCCAGCTTCGGAAGTGAATGATCGAGCTGCTCTTGCCACGCGTGCTCGCCGATCAGTTCGACCCTGCGGCCGTTCAGCCGCCCGGACGCGATGCGGGCGCCCAGACCCACTGCGGCCAGCCGCTCGACGGTGAGCTGCGCGGCGCGGAATAGCGCGATCTCCTCATCGGCGGTTGCGACGCGCCTGTAGGCTAGCCGTGGGCCGTTGCGATCAACCGAGAACAGCTCCGACCCTCGGCTCAGGGCCAGGATCAGGCCGCCCGGGCCGGCAGGACGAGCGGCAAGCTGACCGTCCACGTTTTCGACATCCGTGTCGCTGAGAACCGCCAACTCCAGACCGTGGCCGGAGGCTTGCTCGAGCAGCTTGCCCAGGCGCGAGCCGCCGACACGCGCCTGCGGACCCACGGCGCCATCCCAGTCGACGACGATCGCCTCGAAGCGACGACGGAGCGCGGCGGACGCATGAACTGGCGCCGCATTCGCGACGATACTCGTCATCTTGACCTCAGAGGGCAAGGGCGCCCACCTGCTGCAGCGCCGCGCATAGTACCCAGCTTCAGGCCGGCGGCAGCCCGATGCCACCGTAGTTTCCCGTACGTCTACACGGTCGATCACCGATGCCATCGAAGGACACGACGATCAAGGTGCATCGCATGACTGGCACCGCGCTGCCACGGACGATGCGGAGGTCATCGGGCTCATCCGCGACTTGCCAGTCGAGCGTCTGTCGTAGCCAGCGTGTGCCGACGTGTCCGCCCTGAGTCAGTTACTCGATCGGTTGCGACGGCTGCGGCCTCCGCCAGGCGCCGCGGCGGGCGTGGTGGCGGTGCCTTCGGCCGGGGAAGAGCTCTCAGCTGAAGTGGCATTTCTGTTCGGCGAGCTGGATCAGATCGACGAGCGGGGTGGGTTCATCCTGTCGGCCGCACGTGCCGAGGGGGCCGAGATCGAAGCTTCTGCGCTGGAGCAGCGCCAGAGGCTGCTTGAGACGGCGCGCATCGACGGTGAAAGGGTCGCCGACGAGCTGCTTGCCGAGCGGCGCGAGGGCTGCGAGCGCCAGGCACAGGCGCTCCTGACCAACGCCGAGCGTGAGGCCGGGAACGTGCTTGCCCGAGGACGGGAGCGCACGCCGGAACTGGTCGACCGGATCGTGGCGCGGCTGCTGGAGGGGGCGTCATGAAGCCAGGGTGGACGGCCGGGGTGACACGCGGGCGGCTGTTGCTCAGCAGGAGGTTGGGAGCCGAACAGGCACGCGCGGTCGCCGCCCGCCCGTCGCTTGATGGGGCGGTCTCGGCGATGATCGGAAGTGCGTACGGCGAGCGCGCACGGGCGGGGTCCGGCATTGTTGCTGCCCAGCGAGCCGTTGCCGACACGCTGCTGTGGCACCTGCGGATCTTGGCCGGGTGGCTGCCGGCGGCGGGCGTGGGGCTGGTGCGGGCGCTGGCTGCGTGGTTTGAGCTCCAGAACATCGACGCGCGACTGGCCGCCCTGGAGGGTGACGGTCGCGAGCCGCCGCCATATGCGCTCGGTGCACTCGCGACCGCGTGGCCCCAGGTCGATCAGGCGCGGACCCTCGAGGAGCTGGCCGGCGTCGTTGCCGGCTCGAGTTGGGGTGATCCCGGCGTGCGCGACCCGCTGGAGCTGGCGCTCGGGCTGCGAGTGCTTTGGGCCCGGCGTGTGCACGAGGTCGCGCCGGCGGCCGCTGAGTTGGTGGCCGGGGCCGGTGCCCTCTTGGTGGCGCGCGAGCTGTTCGTCGCGGACAGTCGGGAGCGCATCGCGCAGCTGCGGCGGCTTCCGGGAATCGGCGAGGAGCCGCTGCGCGCGAGTTCGATCGACGAGCTCCGCCGATCGCTGCATCCCCGGGCCGCGTGGGCGTTGGCGGGAGTGAGCGAGCCGGCCGAGCTGTGGCGGGCGGAGCTCGGCTGGTGGGCGGCGGTGGAGGGTGACGCAGTCGCGCTCCTTCGCCGGTGGGGCGCCGAGGAGGTTGTGTTCGCGGCGGTCGCGCTGCTGGCCGCCGACGCCCAGCGCACGGCGCGAGCGCTCGAAGCCGCGGCGAACGGCGGCGATCCCGAGCTGGTGGAGTTCGTCGGTGGTGTTGTCTGAGCGAGCATTTCCGGTGTCGATGCGCCGGATGGCCGTCGTGACGACGCACGGGCGGATCCGCGACGTGCTTGTGGCACTGGCACAAGGGGGCGTGGTCGATCTCTCCGGCCCGCTCGGAAGCGGGGAAGGGCCCGCGCTCGAGGCGTTGCGGCGGCTTGAGCGCCACGGCCCCGGCGGCGCGAAACCGTCTCCGGCGATCACACGAGCGGTACCCGACGTCGAGGAGCTGGAGCGGCACGGCGAGCGGGAGCGGCTGGCCGGGGAGCTGGAGATCGAACGTCGGAAGGCGAGCGCGGTTGCCCACAACCGGTTTGCGGTGCTCGTCGGCTGGGCGCCGGCGGCGGCCCTGGAGGAGCTGACCGCACGGCTTGAGCCGTTCGGGGCCTCGGTGCTGGAGCTCCGCGCCCCTCGCGGCCTTGAGCCGCCGACACTGCTTGCGCCGGCGCCGGCGGCTGACCCATTCCGCCCATTGGTGGGGACCTATGGCGTCGTCCCCTATGAGGACCTGGATCCGACGCTGTTTACGGCGATCACCTACTGCCTGATGTTCGGGATGATGTTCGGGGACGTCGGCGACGGGGTGCTGATCGTGCTGGCTGCGCTGGCGCTGCAGCGCGCGCGCCAACCATCGCTTCAACGATTGCGGAAGGTGTGGCCAATGATCGGGGCAGCCGGGGCGATGTCGATCGTCTTCGGGGTGCTGTACGGCGAGCTGTTCGGCCCGACCAAGGTGTTGCCGGTGCTGTGGTTGGCGCCACTTGATGACCCGACCCGCCTGCTCGTGGTGGCCATGATCATCGGCGGTTGCCTGCTCGCGGCGAGCCATCTGATCGGAATCTTCAACCGCTGGCGTGAGGGCGGGAGGGCGCTCGCGCTCACCTCCGCGTCGGGCGTGCCGGGCCTCCTCCTGCTGACGGGGGGCGGACTGGTCGCTCTTGGGCTCACCGTCAACGCAGGGCCGATCGAGACGCTGGGTTTCTTGCTGGCGGCCGCCGGCGCGGCGACGCTGGCCGTTGGTCTGCGCTCTGAGGCCGGCAGCGGCGCGGGGGCGGCCGGCGTGGTCGCGATGGGGCTGCTCGAGACGCTGCTGCGCCTCTTCTCAAACGTGTTCTCGTTTGCGCGCCTGGCTGCGTTCGGGCTGATGCACGCGGCGATCGGACAGGTCGTACTTCACGCGGCCGGCGGTCTGGCCGGGAGCGCGCTCGGGGACCTGGCCGCCGTCGTCGTATTCTCGCTCGGCTGGGCGGTGGCCTTCGCCCTCGAGGGGTTGGTGGTAGCCGTGCAGGCGCTCCGGCTTGAGTACTACGAGCTGTTCTCGCGCGTGTTCGTGCGCGAGGGCCGTCCGTTCAGGCCGTGGAGCCTGCCCGTGTTGACCGGAGAGGAGGCAAGATGATCGTGTCTGTGTTGATCGCCGCGCCCGCGGCGCTCGCCGCCGGTGTGCTGGTCCACGCCCTGCTGCGCCGGTGGCCGCGGCTCGGGCTGAGGTGGTTGACGAGGGTGAACCTCACGATCGCCGGCGCGGCGCTGGTGGCGCTGGTGTTGATGCTTTCCGGGGTGGTCGACCCTGCTCAGGCGGCGACGGCGGCGAAGCCAGGGGCTGGAGACGCCTTTATCGGGGCAGGAATCGCGGTGGCTGGTTCGACGATCGGCGCTGGCGTGGCGGTCTCCTACACCGGCTCGGCGGCGCTGGCGGCGATCGCAGAGAAGCCCGAGATGTTCGGGCGGTCACTGGTGATCGTCGGGCTCGCTGAGGGGATCGCGATCTACGGGCTGATCGTCGCTGTGATTCTGATCGGAAAGGGATGAGCAGGATCGTTGCGATCGGCGAGCGTGAGCGCGTCCACGGGTTCTCGTTCGCGGGCGTGAGCGTCGCTGCGGCTGACGCTGCCGACGACGTCCGTGCCGCCTGGCTCGGGCTGCCCGAGGACGTCGAGCTGGTGATCCTGACGGCCGCGGCGCACGCCGCGCTCGAGGCGGAGCAGCGGGCGGGCGAGGACGCGCCGCTGACGGTGGTGATGCCCAGATGACGATGCTCGAGGCCGTGCGGGATGCGGTGCTCGCCGACGCGTCCGCGCAGGCGGACGCGCTACGCGCGGCCGCGCGGGAGCGCGCCGAGCGGATCCTCGCAGGCGCGCGCGCCGAGGCGTCGGCGCTGCTCGGCGAGCGCCGCGACGCCGTGACGCGGCTCGCAGACCTGCATGAGCGCGAACGGCTTGCGGAGGCGCGCGCGCAGGCCGCTGCGACTGTGCTCGCGGCGCGGCGCAGGGTGTTGACCGAGGCGAGGTCAGCGGTGGTGACGGCGGCGAGGCGGCTGACCGCAGACCCGCGCTACGAGCCGTTGCTCGAGCGGCTTGCCGCCGATGCCCGCCGGCGGCTGCGGGACGGCGAGCCGGTGCGGATCGTGCCCGTGGCGGACGGGGGCTTCATCGCCCACGCTGGCAGCCGGCAGATCGACTGCTCGCTGGATGCGCAGGTGGACCGCTGCCTGGAGGCGATGGCCGGCGAGCTGGAGCGCGTTTGGCGGTGAGCGGCGCGGTCGTCACGCGCGTCAACGGCCCGGTGGTCGAGGTGCGAGCCGCGTCCGGGCTGGCGATGCTCGATCTTGTCCATGTGGGTCGTCGGCGATTGCCCGGGGAGGTGATCGGGCTGGAGGGCGAGCGGGCGACCGTGCAGGTGTACGAGTACACGGGCGGATTGAAGCCGGGCGAGGAGGTGGTCGGGACAGGCGGCCCGCTGGCCGTGCAGCTCGGCCCCGGGCTCCTCGGCGGCGTGTTCGACGGCGTGCTGCGCCCGCTTCACTCGGCGGGAGTTCGGATCGAGCCAGGCGGCGCGACAGAGACGCTCAGCAGCCAGCGCGCCTGGAGGTTCCAGCCGGCAGTCGAGGCCGGGGAGCTGCTGACGGCCGGCGCCGTGCTGGGGGCTGCTCGCGAGACGGCGGCAATCGAGCATCGCGTGCTCGTGCCACTCGATGTCGAGGGCGTCCTGGAATGGATCGCGCCGCCAGGCGAGTATCGGGTGACGGAGGTGCTCGCGCGCGCCGGAGGCAGGGAGCTGACGCTGTCGCAGCGCTGGCCGGTCCGCCGGCCGCGTCCCGTGAGCTCGCGGCTGCCGTCGGCCGAGCCGCTCGTGACCGGTCAGCGGGTGCTGGATCTGCTGTTCCCGGTCGCTCGCGGCTCGACCGCGGCGATTCCCGGCGGGTTTGGCACCGGCAAGACGGTGGCGCTGCAGCAGATTGCCAAGTGGTGTGACGCCGACGTGATCGTGTATGTGGGCTGCGGCGAGCGCGGCAATGAGCTGGCCGACGTACTTAGGGAGTTCGAGGGGCTCGAGGATCCGCGCACCGGCCGGTCGCTGCTCGGCCGCACGGTGCTGATCGCCAACACGTCGAACATGCCGGTGATGGCGCGGGAGGCGAGCATCTACACCGGTGTGACGGTCGCCGAGTACTACCGCGACATGGGCCACGATACGGTCGTGATTGCCGATTCGACCTCGCGCTGGGCCGAGGCGCTGCGCGAGTTGGCCTCGCGGACCGGCGAGTTGCCGGCCGAGGAGGGCTATCCGGCGGGGCTGTCCTCGGCGCTGGCCGACTTCTACGAGCGGGCGGCCCGCGCCCGAACGCTCGGCGGCCGGATCGCGTCGGTGACGATCCTTGGAGCGGTCTCGCCTCCCGGAGGCGACCTGACCGAGCCTGTTACCTCCCACACACGGCGGTTCGTGCGCTCGGTCTGGTCGCTTGACCGTGACCTCGCCTACGCCCGCCACTATCCGGCGGTGAGTTGGCGCGATTCCTCTTCGCGCGACGCCGAGCAGCTCGCGATCTGGCAGGCAGAGCACGGCGATACGGACTGGGGCGAGCGACGCCGGCGTGCGCTGCGGCTGCTCACCGACGCGGACCGGATCGAGCAGGTCGCACAGCTGGTCGGGGCCGACTCGCTGCCCGCCGCCGAGCGGCTGACGCTGCGCGTCGCACGGCTGGTGCGCGAGGTGGTCGTGCAACAGAGCGCGATCCTGGACAACGACCAGTACAGCTCGCCCGACAAGCAGACAGCGCTGATGACGCTCGTGCTCGAGCTCGGCGACCGCTTGATCGCCGCGCTCGGGCGCGGCGTCACGGTCGCCGCGCTCGAGGCGCTTGATCTGTCCGCCGCGTTGCGGGCTCGGTACGACACACCGCCGGATGGAGCTGACGAGGTGCAGCAGATCGGCCAGCGGCTGCTGGGCACGATCGACGCGATCGGAACGTCGCCGTGAGCAGCGCGCGGCGGCACGCCGGAACCGACCTCGACCGCGAGTCACAGATCGCTGATCCCGAAGCCAACCGCAGCCCGCTCATCGCACCGATCGAGCACCAGTCGATCGGTTCGATCCGCGGGCCGCTGGTCGTCGTGCAAGACGTCAGCGGAGTGGGCTGGGACGAGACCGCGCTTGTGAAGCTCGAGACGGGCGAGGCCAGGCACGGAACGGTGCTCGACGTGCACCGCGATCTGGCGGTGATCGAGGTGCTCGAAGGCACCTCCGGAATGCGCCTGGACTCGGCGCGGATCGCTTTCTCGGGTGCGCCGATGAAGATCCCCGTCAGCGAGGGATGGCTCGGCCGTGTTTGCAATGGTCGCGGCGAGCCGATCGACGGCGGCCCGCCGGTGGTCGGTGAGACGCAGCGGGCGGTAGCGGGCGCGCCGATCAACCCGGTGCAGAGACAAGCTCCCAGCGAGGCGATCCTAACCGGGGTCAGCGCGATCGACGGGCTCGCGACGCTGGTTCGCGGGCAGAAGTTGCCGATCTTCTCGGTCGGGGGGCTCCCGCATCTGGAACTCGCTGCGCAGGTTGCCGCGCAAGCACACGTTGAAGGCGAGCAGTTTGCGATCGTGTTCGCCGCGCTGGGGCTTCCGCACGCCGACGTTCGCGCCGTCCGCCGCGTGCTCGAACGACGCGCGCAGCTCCGCGACCTGGCGCTGTTCGTAAACACCGCCGACGACCCGGTGGTCGAGCGGATTCTCACCCCGCGGGTCGCGTTGACCGTGGCCGAGCACCTAGCGTTCGACCTTCATCGCGACGTGCTGGTCGTGCTCGCGGACCTGACCAACTACTGCGAAGCGGTGCGCCAGGTATCTGCCGCCCGCGGCGAGATCCCAAGCCGCCGCGGCTATCCCGGCTACCTGTACAGCGACCTCGCCTCTTTGCTCGAACGCGCCGGTCGACTCAAAGGCGTTGCCGGCTCGCTGACCCAACTGCCGGTGCTGACGATGCCGGCCGGCGACATCACGCACCCGGTGCCCGACGTGACGGGGTACATCACCGAAGGCCAACTGGTCCTGAGCACGGAGCTCTTCGCCCGCGGGATCTCGCCGCCCGTTGACCTGATGGCTTCGCTCTCGCGGCTAATGCGACACGGAGCCGGTCCCGGACTAACGCGTGAAGACCACCTCGAAATCTCCTCCCAGATGTACGCGATTGCGGCCCGGGCGCGCGAGGCCGCCGACCTCGCCGAGGTCATCGGAGAGGACGCGCTCTCGGCCGCCGACCGCGACTACCTCAAGGCGCAGGCCGCGCTCGAGCGCGATTTCATCTCCCAGTCGCTCGACGAGACGCGCTCGCTCGATCAGACGCTCGAGCGCGCCTGGGCGGTCGCCTCGCTCCTGCCCCGCAGCGAGCTTTCGATGATCAGCCCGCAGGTTCTCGACGCTCACTACCGCGATGCCGCTGCGGGTCCCGCCGGGTAGAGCCGGCCGCACCTGGCTAGTCGAGCGGCTGGAGATGGGCCGCCGCGGAGCCGAGCTGCTTGACCGAAAGCGCCAGGCACTGCTCGCGGAGCGAGCGCGCGTGCGGGGCGAAGCCTCCATCGCGCGTCGGACATGGGAGGACGCTGCCTCTCAGGTTGTCCTGTGGAGCCGGCGAGCGGCCATTCTCGACGGAACGGGCCGCCTCGAGCTGCTCGCCCGTCACGCGAAGGAACCGGCGGTACTCGAACTGGCGTGGACGAACCTGATGGGCGCACGCGTCCCTGCCGTCCGGGCAATCGTCACGCCCGACCCCCCGCCGCTCTCCGCGCTCGGCGCAAGCTCGGCCGCCGTGCTGCTCGCACACGCCTGCGGCGAGGCAACGACCGCCGCCGCGCACATCGCGGTCGCCGAGCGTGCCGATGCCGCCATCTCCTCCGAGCTCGCCCGCACCGCACGGCGCCTGCGCGCTCTGCGGGAGCGGTGGATCCCCCAGCACGAGCAGGCGCTCGAGCGGCTCGACCTCGCGCTCGACGAGAGCCAGCGCGAGCAAGCAGTTCGGGTGCGTTGGCTTACTCGGCGCGAGAGCCTTGATGCCTGATGCCGCCGTTAGCTCAGCCCGGTGACCATCGGGCGCTGCGATCGTTGCCGGACTTCCTGACTTCCGGCGGCGCGCCACCGGTGAGGGTCGGCTCTCCGGCGGTCAGCGCATATCACGAGACCGCGGGCATGAGAACCGTAGGAATTACCGATGCGCACGATGCCTACCGGTGCCACGATCGTGAAAGACGGAAGGTCGTCAACGGATTCTCTCCCAAAAACAGAGAGTCAACGAGACGGCCTTTCGCCACGTCCGGGCACGTTGGCTAATTCTCCCCGCCGAGCGGCCGCGGTTACGGCGACGCGCATGCAGTCGCCGAGTGCGAGGCTCGGACCGGCCGTTTCCGCACGAATCGCCGCCACCCGCCGATCTGCAGGGGCTGCATGAGCGGCTGACCGAGCCCTAAAAGAACTCGCGATGCATCGCGAGCTCGAAGCGCTGCAGACAACATGAGCGGTCGCTGGGGCTTAGGTGTAGCTTGTGAAATCGCCGGGGCCGAGCGGTTCGATCCGTAGTTTTCGTGGCGAACGGTCACGACAGGCTGCGGATGTGCGGGAAACAGACCGCGGCTAGCTTGACTGGTGTCGCTTGATATCGCCAGCCGCGGGAATCTCGACCACGGCGGCGTCTACCGGAGCTCCTCATCGATGCTTGCGCCCTCCGTTTCCGCGTCCGCTCAATCTCTCCCCGGCGTGGTGCGGAGGGCGCTAAGGGTGGCGATGATTGCGCCACCGTGGATTCCGGTGCCGCCTCTTGGCTACGGCGGAATCGAAGCGGTGATCTCCGTGTTGTGCGACGAGTTGGTGGCGCGCGGACACGCGGTCACACTGTTCGCGGCACCAGGATCTCGGTCGGCAGCGCAGCTGTGTTCACCGCTGGAGGACGCGCATCCCGATCGGATGGGTTGGTCGCTTTATGAAGCCGACCACGCGGGGGTCGCCTACGACGCGATCGGCCGGGCTGCGGCCGAGGGGCAGCCGTTCGACGTCGTGCACGATCACTCCGGCGCCACCGCCGTCGCGATGGGGCCCCTGTCCGCCAGCCCTGTCGTCCACACGATCCACGCCCCGTTCGACGAGGAGACAACGCCGTTCTACGTGCGTCACGGCCACAAGGTCTGGCTCGTGGCGATCAGTCGGTCTCAGTTCTTACACACCCCGCGCGGAGTTCGGATCATGGATGTCGTCCCGAACCCGATTAGGCTCGCGGATTGGCCGTTCCGCGAACGGAAGGACGAGTATCTGCTGTGGATCGGGCGATTTGACGCCAGCAAGGGAGCCCACCGCGCGATCGCCGTTGCCCGCCATGCGGGAGCCGAGCTGGTGCTTGCAGGAGTCATACAACCCGGACAAGAGCACTACTTCCGGACAGAGATCGAGCCGCAAATCGACGGCGAGCAGATTCGGTTCATCGGCGAAGTCGGAGGCCCGCGCCGACGGGATCTATTCGCGCGCGCGAAGGCCCTGTTGATGCCGATCAGCTGGCCTGAGCCGTTCGGCATGGTGATGGTCGAAGCGCTTGCCTGCGGCACGCCGGTGCTGGCGTTTGTCGCCGGGGACGCCCCTGAGATCGTCCGCGACGGCGAGAACGGGTTCCTCGTCGCCGACGAGACGGGAATGGTCGAGGCGGTCGATCGGCTCGCGGAGATCGAGCCGGTCCGCTGCCGCGAGAGCGTTGCCTCGCGATATGAGGTCGCGATCATTGCCGAGCGCTACGAGCGGGTCTACGAGCGGGCGATCCGCGCAGCGAGGCAACGCCGCCGCGCGCGGCCTCTTCGCACCCACCGATTGCATCGTCCGGGTGTGTCGCGGAGCGGACCTCCTCCACCGCGCGCCTCGATCGCTTGAGCCCCTCGACGCTAGAGCTCCTTGATTAGCAGCAGCGTCAGGTCCGGGTGCTTGAGAAGCTGCTGCCCGGTGGAGGGCTCGAACCAGCTGGAGAGGCCGACGTGTGCGTGGGTGACGAGCACGATCAGGTCCGCGGGCAGCGAATCGCTGGCGGCGAGGATCGCGTCGGTCGGTGGCCCGTCGGCGACGACCGTCTGCACATGTTCGAGGCCTTCACGCATCCGGTCAGCAAGCTCGGCCAGGCGGCGGCTGAGGTCTTGTCGCTCGAACGCGGTCGTCAGCGCCGTGGTCCCTGGAAGGAAGCGGGAGGCCTCGGGTGGGGGAGGCTCCGGCGCGGCGAGCAGGTAGACAGTGGCGCGATAGGGTCTCGCGAGCACGAGGGCAGCGGCGAGTGCGGCTTCAACGTCATGGTGGAAGTCGATCGGGACTAAGAGCTTGCGCAGCTCGAAGCTCGGCTCCTGAGGACGGCGGACGGTACGCAGCAGGATCGGGACGCCGCCGCCGCGGAGGATCCGTTCGGCGATTGAGCCGATCAGGCGCGTTCGCAGGTTGGAGCGGCCGTGTGCGCACATCGCGATCAGGTCTGCCCGCAGCTCGTGGGCATGGCTGTCGAGCGCTGCGGCGACGTCGGAGACCGGCCGGTCGTGCACGTGGAGCTCGACCGTCAGCCCGCGCCGGCGAAGCTGCTGCGCGTGGCCCTCGAGGTAGTCCGATGCGCGCTCGGCGTCGCAGAGGTGAGGCTCGCCGTGGACCTCGGCCGGTGGCTCGCGTTCGAGCACGTGTACGAGCAGCAGCCGGGCGTTCAGTTTCTCTGCCACCGAGGATGCCGCGGGCAGCACCGCCTCGGCGAGGCGGGATCCGTCGAGCGGCACGAGGATCCTGGTGAAGCTCATAGCACGAACACCCGCACCAGTAAGGAAACGTTGAGGGCGGTGATCAGCAGGACCAGCCCCCACATCGGAAGCGAGACCGACAGCGGGTTGCGAAACGGACCCATCACGCCGGATCGGGAGGTCAGCCAGGCGAGCGGTATGAGTGCCTGCGGAATGCCGAACGAGAGGACGACCTGACTGATCACGAGCGCGCGGGTGGCATTGGCGCCGACGGCGGCCACGATCAAGGCTGGGAGCATGGTGACCAGGCGACGCAACCATAGCGGCACTGTGCGGTGCAGAAAGCCGCGCATGATCGTCTGTCCCGCGAAGGTGCCGACGGCGGAGGCCGACAGGCCGGAGGCGAGCAGCGCGACCGCGAACACGACGCTCGAGGCGCGGCCCAGAATTGGCGTCAGCGTGCGGTGCGCCTGCTCGATTCCCGAGACGTGCGTCAGACCCTGGGCGTGGAAGGTGCTTGCCGCCAGCATCAGCATCAGCACGTTGATCAGGCCGGCGATGCTGAGCGCAATCGCGACATCGCGACGCTGCGAGCGCAGCATCTGTCGCATCTGCGGATGGTCTGCGCGCTCGCCGCGATCCTGCATCAGCGCCGAGTGCAGGTAGATTACGTGGGGCATCACCGTCGCGCCAAGGATGCCGGTCGCCAGCAGCACCGCCTCCTCGCTTCCCAGTCGCGGAGGCAGGAAGCTGTCAACGGCCGCCGCGAGCTCAGGCTTGCCGATTACGGTCTCGGCCAGATAACTGACCGCGATCACGCCGATCAGGGCCGTGATCACCGCCTCGAACGGACTCGCCCCGCGGCGCTGCAGGCCCAACAGCAGGACCGTCCCCGCGGCGGCGATCACGGTCGCCGGGAACAGCGCGATGCCGGTCAGCAGGTTCAGCCCCAGGCCTGCGCCGAGCAACTCGGCAAGGTCGGTCGCCATCGCGACGATCTCCGCGCCGATCCAGGCGACGATCACGACCGCGCGCGGGGCGCCGTCGCGGATGTGCTCGGGAAGGCTGCGGCCGCTGACCAGGCCGAGCTTCGCCGACTGCGTCTGGATCACCATCGCCGAGAGGTTCGCCGCCACCACGACCCACACGAGCTGATAGCCGAGCTCCGAGCCGGCCTCGATGTTGGTCGCAAAGTTGCCCGGGTCGACGTACGCAATCGCCGCGACGAACGCGGGACCCAGGAACAGCCACGTGCGGCCGATACGCGGTCGCGGCGTTGGGCGCCGAGCCACCGCCGCATCGTGGCGCGCGCGATTCACTTACGCAGCTCGACGCGATCTCCAGGCTGCAGCGTCGCCGGTTTGAGCTGCGGGTTCAGTTGCTCGAGTTTGACGATGTTGATCCCGGTCTTGGCGGCGATCAAGCCGAACGAGTCGCCAGAGCGCACTGCCCAGAAGCGCGGGCCAAGGGGTTTGGGCCGTGGCCGCGGCGGATCCCGCCAGAGGTTCAGGCGCTGTCCGGGAACGAGGGCCGTCGGATCGACGTTCGGATTGAACGCCACAAGTTGCGCGACGGTGAGCCGGGTCTTTGCCGAGATGGTCGTGAGTGTCTCGCCGGGATGGACGGTCCAGTAAGGGGGCAGGTGAAGGGCAGCCGCGTGACGGGGTCCCGCGTGGCCGGACCGCCCGGCGGAGCTGAAGGGAGACTTCACGACCACGATGATTGTGGCCGCGACTACGGTTGCGAGCGCAGCGAGTACGACGAAGCGCGCGATCAAGCGACGCAGCCCGCGACGTCGACGCGGTGCACGAGCCGGCGCAATGTGGAATGCACCGGATCCCGAGCGGATCGATGCGGGCATTGTTCGCGTCAGGCTACGCCCGAGCGGGCCCCAAGTCATGCGGGGAAACTACTGTCGAGGAGGTGGTGTTCGCGGCTTTCGCGGAGCTTCCGAGCGCTCGGGCGCGGCCCCAGGATATGAAGTAGCGCCGGGCGACCACCGCGACCGCCAAGTCCGACCAGGTAGTTGGCGCCTCGACGTCCGCCGCGGTGAAAGCGACCTGCCCGTCCGGCTCGGTGATCTGGACCGAGCGAGCCGACCATTCAACGACGTCGAGCCCGCTAGCGCCCGCGCGCGTCAGCACTCGCCGCACCAGCGGCGCTCGCCCGGCCGGAGCGGCGGACGACGATCCCTTCACCGTCATCCGCTCGAGCCTTCGGCGCCGGTCAGATGGCGCTCGAACCATTCGCCGGCCAGGCGTGAGACCTCCTGGAGCGCGCCGGGTTCTTCGAACAGGTGCGTGGCGCCGGGCACGATCGCTAGCTCGGACACTGTTTGCAGCAGGCTCCGGGCCTCGCGGTTGAGCTCGATCACTACCTCGTCATGGCCGCCGACGATCAGCAGCACCGGCGCGCGCACCTGCGTCAGACGACCGGCTGCGAGGTCGGGCCGCCCCCCGCGGGAGACGACGGCCCCGATCTCCGTCCCCAGCTCCGCGGCTGCCCACAGCGCCGCGCCCGCACCGGTGCTGGCGCCGAAGTACGCGACCCCCAGCTCCGCGAGCTCGGGCTGATCACGCACCCACCGGGTGGCCGCCACGAGGCGCTCGGAGAGCAAGCTGATATCGAACACATTGCCGCGGTCGTGCTCCTCCTCCAATTTCAATAGGTCGAGCAGCAGCGTCGCCAGCCCACGCTCGTTGAGCGCTCTCGCCACCTGGCGGTTGCGGGGGCTGAACCTGCTCGAGCCACTGCCGTGAGCGAACACGACCAGCCCTCGCGTCGGCTTCGGAAGCACGAGGTCGCCGATGATCTCCGCCACCGGGATCCGCACCTCGCGAGCCTCGAGAGTCGTTGGCGCGGGCGGGTCGACGGGATCGCCGTCCAGCAGCTTGGCGATCTCGGCGTCGGAGGTGGGCTCGAAGTGCTCATACCAGAGGCCCACCGCCCACATCAGCTCCGGTTCCAGCAGGCAGATCACCTCGTCGGCCTCCTCGCGCAACGCCACGACGGTCTCGGGTGCCCCCACCGGAACGGCCAGCACGAGCCTGCGCGGACCCCGCGCTCTAACCGCTCGCAGCGCTGCCCGCGCCGTGCCGCCGGTCGCCAGCCCGTCGTCGACCACGATCGCCGTGCGCCCCTTCACCTCGACCGGTGCGCGGCCACCGCGGTAGCGGCGCACGCGTGCGTCCACCTCGGCGCGCTCGCGGGCGATCGCTGCCTCCAACTCCTCCGGGCTGATCAGCAGATGACGCACCGCTTCGGGGCTGAGGACGCGCACATCGCCTTCGGCGATCGCCCCGATGCCGTACTCGGGGTTCCCGGGAGCGCCGATCTTGCGTACCACGAGCACGTCTAGCGGCGCCCCGAGCGCCCGCGCGACCTCGTATGCCACCGGCACTCCGCCGCGCGCCAAACCCAGCACGACCGGATCCTGCGATGCGAGCGAACGAAGGCGCCCGGCCAGCTCCCGGCCGGCGGAACGCCGGTCGGCAAACCTGGTGATCGTCTCAAGCATCAGACCCCTCCTCAGTAATCACGTCCTCAAGTACCGGTGAAAGCAGCGGGGCGACGGGCACGACCCGCGCGAGGCGGTCGACGCCGCGAGAGCACCGTGTCAGTGACCCGCATCTGCCGCACGCCCCCGGAGAGCAGGGCTCGCCAGCGAGTGCCCGTGAACAGGCCATGGGTCACGATCACGCCAACCTCCCTCGCGCCGGCGTCACGGAGCGCCCGACAGCACCACATGAGCGTGTCGCCGGTATCGAGGATGTCGTCGACGACGATCGCGCGCCTGCCGGGGTGGCCAACCAGGCCGAGATGCTCGACGCCGGCGGCGGTGCGGCGCTTGCGCACCCACGCGATCGGTTGATCCACACCCACGGCGTGCGCGATGGCCGCGGCTCGATCAATTGCACCCTCGTCGGGGGCCACGAACGCGACCTCCGAGCGCCAGACGTTCGGCAGCACGCGTGCAAGCAGTTCGGCCGAGGGGCGTAGTCCAGGTAGGGCAGCAGCGCGGTGATGCGCGCAGCGCCTGCCCGGCGCAGCGCGTGCTCGACGAGCGTCAGACGCTCGAAACGGCTGGCCGGCGGCGAGATCGACCCCACGACAACACACGGGCGTCCCTCAACCTGCTCGGACACATCGGTGTGCAGCTCGCCGTCCGGGAACGCTCGGACCACCGCGCGCCTGAGGGAGCCCTGGCTCAGCCGGGAGACGAAAGGTTCATAGCCGGGGAGCACCATCACGATTGGGCCACTGGCTGTGTCGCCGCGACGGCCGCCAGATACGCGGACCCTCCCCCGAAAGTGCGCGTCCAGATTGCCGACTCCGACGGCCATCGCGCTGGCTACTCAGCACCCGCCGGAACCACGGCCCGCAGCCGCCGCGTCCGCAGGTCGCCGATCGCCAACAGCACCACCTCCAGCGTCCAGCAATCCTCCAGTGCAAGCAGCTGTCCGATCTCGCCGACGAACCGATACAGATTAAAACTGTCGGTCAGGTAGCGGCTGGGGTGCCCGGCGTAGTCGACGATGGCTTCGCCATCCCCAACGGCTGGGATTGGATCACGGGCCCGAACTTGAAAGAGCATCGCCAGCATCCGCTCCTTTCTCCCTCACAACACCTGGTTGCAAAGCTACGGCGGGCGCGCGCGGGCGTCATCGGCAATAGCCCGTAGCGCGCCATGTGGGTAGCCCGCGACATCGTTGCCCGTTCGGATCGGGTCGCCGTCGACCCGGGGGGTGGGAACGTCGGGCCGCGAGGACGCCCAACGGCTAGCTGCGCCACCGATTTCTCCACTGGGCAACCGTATGCCGACGCCCGCCGGTTTATCGACGCTGGGTGCACCGTTGGACGTGCGTATGGGGCGCGTACGAAGCTCGGCCTAGCGTGCGTGAGACCGCGGACGCGTCGCTTTACGACGTCGCGCGATTCGGTGCGGGGGCGAGCGCCTCGCCTCGCAGCTGGCGTCGGAGTGGCTGCCCAGCTGCGTGCTCGGGGAGTGTCCCGGGCGTCGCGGCGCCGCGCGATGCTTCGCGGTTGGTGGGCGCCCCCGCGCCTCCGGGACGAGCTCGCGTTCGCCCCCGGTCAAGGCGCTGACCCAGGCGCGGAGGACCCTGCGACCCCGGTGAGACGTATGTGACTCAGCCATCAGAGGTCCCTTCGGCTGGCACTTTGACCCGACGGCCGTTCGCGGTCGGTCCGGAGATTGACTGCTCGCGAACGGAGTCGACATGCAGGCGGACAGCATCGAGGACATCGATCGGGATCGGGAGCACGAGTGTCGAGTTGTGCTCGGTGGCGACCTCGGCGAGCGTCTGAAGTGTGCGCAGGGTGAGCGTCCCGGGCTCGGTGGCGATCATGCCGGCGGCCTGCGCGAGGCGCTCGGCGGCCTGATACTCGCCCTCGGCGGCGATCACCTTCGCGCGACGCTCACGCTCGGCCTCCGCCTGACGGGCCATCGCGCGCTTCATCTCGTTGGGAAGGTCGACATCTTTCGTCTCGACCTTGACAACGCTGACGCCCCATGGCTCCGTTCCCGCGTCGATGATCTGCTTGAGCAGCTCGTTGATGGCTGCCTGGTTGGCAAGCAGGTCATCCAACTCGTGCTGGCCCAGCGTCGCGCGCAGCGTGGTCTGCGCGATTCGCAGCACGCCGTGCTGATAATCGCGGATCGCGACAACCGCCCGCACGGGATCGACCACGCGGAAGAACACAGCGGCCTCGACGCGGACCGTCACGTTGTCCTTAGTGATCAGGTCTTGCGTTGGGATATCGGCGGTGTCGACCTGGAGGTTGACCCAGCGAGTCCGCTCGATCAAAGGAATGATCAGGACAAGGCCGGGCCCGCGGGCCCCGCGCAGGCGGCCGAGACGGAAGACGACCACGCGCTCGTATTCCCGCACGATCCGGATCGAGCACAGCAGCAGAAGCAACGACACGACGAACACCACGAGCAGGACGATGAGCGGAGTCGACATAGCACGCCCAGGTTCGCACCGGCCAGCGCTCGGGGCATCCGTAAGGACGTGCGACCCGACGACGGTGAAATACGTCAAAGACCGTCGAGGCCACCGCACCTCGGCGGACCCGGGGAACTCGGCGAGCTGCGCGAGCGAAGCCGCCCTGCGGTTCCCGTGTTTGACGCGGATCGACGGCGTGCTCGTACCGGCCGCGACCTACCTTGCGTTCAACGGCGGCTACGCCGGTCGCTGACGTCTCGGTGCTTCCGCCGCGGGCGCAGGCGCCGCATGAGTTGCGTGCGCTTGACGCGCTTGCGTAGCTTTCGCGGTTTCACCGTCCCGAGCAATCGCGTTTTCTGGCGGCGTTGGAGCTGTCGTGCCGCGATCCAGCCTCCGCCGAGGCCGACCGCGGTCAGGCCGGCCACGATCAGGCCCGGCGTGGCGCGCAGCCGTCCGTACTCCTCCTGTACCGCGGGCCACACTCGTTCGTCCACCAGTTCGGCGACCGGCTGGTTCGGGGCGGTTGGCTGGACCGGCTCGAGGAAGGCCACCTGGACCCGCTTGAGCCGGGGAAGCGCGCCTCGCCACAGGTGGGAGGTGCCGGTGATCGCCGTTGGAACGATCGGAGCTCCCGTTTCGACCGCCAGCCGGCCGGCCCCGTGATGAGGGGAGCCGAGCGCGTCCGGATGCTCGACCCGAGTGCCCTCCGGGAACACCACCACCAGCCCACCGCCGGCGAGGATCGCGCGCGCCGTTTCGAGCGCCTGCGCATCAGCCTCGCCACGGCGGACCGGGAACGCGCCCAGCCGCAGGAACAGCCACGCCAGCGGACCTCTGAACAGCTCGATCTTGGCCATGAAGCGAACCTTCCGGCGCGTGGCCAGGCCAACGAAGAAGGCGTCGAGGAAGTTCTTGTGGTTGGGCGCGACGATCACGGGGCCTTCGGCCGGGATGTGCTCGCGGCCCGTGAAGCTGACGCGGAACCAGGCCCGCAGCAGCGCGAGCGCAAGGACCCGGACGACCGCGTAGAGGCCACGAGCGGCACCGTGCTCGCGGGCATAGGCGTGCGCCCCGATCTCGGCGTCAGACGGCTCGCCTGAAGATGACCTTTTCATGGGTCCGGCACCCAGCGTAGGTCCGCCTTGGCGGCGCCGGATCGTGCCGAACCGCTGAAGCCGCGTCCCGGACAACTACGAGGACAGTAGTAACCCACATCGCGTTCCGCGGACTATGCCGATGCCGCTCCGTTGCCTGGGCGGGGATCATCGGGTAGTGACAACGCAACCGCCCCAGCCGTACCCCGACATGGTGCTCGGACGGTGGGGGGCGGCATCGGAGGCGATGCACCTCTCCGAAGCGATGCTCGGGCTGCTCTCGCAAGCTCTCGGCGTGCGAGGCCCGGGACGCTCCGTGCCCGAGCTGACTGAGCTCACGCTCCCGGACCCACGGTTGCCGGCGGACGTGCGCGAGCGGCTCGCGGCCGTGGTCGGCGCGAGCCACGCACACGACGACCAGGAGGCTCGTGTTCGGCACACGCGTGGCAAATCCCTGGTCGACCTGCTGCGCCTGCGCGCGGGCGACGTAGCCGACGCGCCCGATCTGGTACTGGCGCCCCGGCTCCCACGATGAAGTACAGGAGCTGCTCGTGATCTGCTCGGAGCGGCGGGTCGCGGTGGTTCCGTTCGGCGGCGGTACGTCTGTCGTCGGGGGTCTCGAGCCACGTCTGGATGGCTACGCCGGCGTGATCGCGCTCGACGTGCGCCGGCTCAACCGCCTGCTCCACGTCGACGCGGAGTCGCGGCTCGCCACGCTGGAACCAGGCCTCAGGGAGCCTGAGGCCGAGGCGCTGCTGGCGCAGCACGGCTTCACGATCGGGCACTTCCCGCAGTCCTACGAGTACGCGACGCTGGGCGGCGCGGCGGCGGCCCGCGCCAGCGGACAGGCGTCGGCGGGATACGGTCGCTTCGATGAGCGGGTCCAGCGACTCACGGTCGCGACACCTGCGGGAACGGTGCGGTTCGGCCGTGCCCCGCGATCCGCCGCCGGCCCGGACCTGCGCCAGCTGATCCTGGGCTCGGAAGGCGCGTTCGGGGTCATCACCTCGATCACACTGGACGTCCGCCCGGCCCCGGCGCAGCGGCTGTACGAGGGCTGGCGCTTCGACTCATTCGCCACGGGCGCTGCCGCGATCCGCAGGCTGATTCAGGACGGCCCAGTGCCGACGGTGCTGCGGCTCTCAGACGAGGCGGAGACGGCGCTGAACCTGGCCCGTCCCACCGAGATCGGACTCTCCACCGCAGGAGGATCCCTGGCGATCGTCGGGTATGAAGGCACCCCGGTAGACGTGGAGGCACGCCGCGCTGGAGCCACGGCTGTCCTGCGCGAGTGCGGAGCGGAGCCTGACCCGGGAGCGGGGGAGGGATGGGAGCAGGGACGCTTCAAGGCGCCGTACCTGCGGGATGCGCTGCTCGATGCCGGTGCGCTGGTCGAGACGCTCGAGACCGCGACGTGGTGGTCGGGCCTGATGAGCCTCTATGGCGCGGTGGGCGATGCGCTGCGCCAGTCGCTCAGCGAGCAGGGCAGTCCGCCGCTGGTGCTCTGTCACATTTCGCACATGTATCCGACGGGTGCGTCGCTGTACTACACGGTCGGCGCCGCCCAGCTCGAGGATCCGGTGGCGCGATGGCGCCGGGCCAAGGCCGCAGCGTTGGATGCGATCGTCGAGGCCGGCGGGACGATCACCCACCACCACGGCATCGGCCGGGATCATCGCGGCTGGTACGAGCGCGAGATCGGACCGATCGGCGCGGAGGCGATGCGGGCGATCAAGGCGTCGTTCGATCCGGCCGGCATCCTGAACCCGGGGGTGCTGATCCCATGAGTGGTGTCTCGGTCGAAGCGCCACCAAGCGGACCCGCCACGTACCTGAATGGCGCACGGCGCGCGGCCGATCTCGACGACCTGGCCGGCGGGGACCCCGTCGACGTTCTCGTTGTGGGCGGCGGGGTCACCGGCGCCGGTGTGGCACTGGATGCCGTCACACGCGGGCTGAGCGTGGCCCTGATCGAGCGCCGGGACCTCGCCTCAGGCACGAGTGGTCAGAGTTCCAAGCTGGCGCACGGCGGGCTGCGCTACCTCGCCCACCTCCAGTTCGACGTCGCCTGGGAGTCGGCTCGCGAGCGGGCCAGGCTCGCTGGCGTGATCGCGCCACACCTCGTCGGAGCGCTTCCCCAGCTGACGGCGGTGTTCGGCCGCCTCCCGTCGCCGCTGGCGGCCGGTTTCGAAGCAGGCATCAGGATGGGGGACGCGATGCGCGCCCTGTCCGGCACGAGCCGGCGCCGGCTACCCGCGATGCGTCGCGTCAGCGCTCCGGAGACGCGGCTGTGGGCGCCGGCGGTCCGGACGGAGGGACTGCGGGGAGCAATCCTGTCGTGGGACGGGCAGCTCGAGGACGACGCGCTGCTGGTGGTCGCGCTCGCACGTACGGCCGCGGGTCACGGGGCGCGGATCCTCACCTACTGCGAAGCGCAGGAGCTGACTGGCGACGGTGCACGTGTACTGGACGTGCGCAGCGGCGCGAGCTTCGAGCTGCGGGCCCGGAACGTGATCAACGCCGCCGGCGTATGGGCGGACAAGCTGGTAGGAGGGATCCGGCTGCGGCCGAGCAAGGGCGCACACGTGCTCGTCGATGCCGGGCGGCTCGGGAATCCGCGCGCGATGATGAACGTGGCTGTTCCCGGTCACTTCGGGCGGTTCGTGTTCGCGATCCCCCGGCCGGACGGCGTCGTGATGATCGGTGTCACCGACGACTCTTACGAGGGGCCGGTCGAGCAGGAGCCCCCTGTCGAGCCGGAGGATGAACGCTTCTTGCTCGAGTCGCTGTCCGTCGGCCTGGAGCATCCGCTGACGGCGGACGACGTCGTCGGTCGCTTCGCGGGGCTGCGGCCGCTGCTGGACAGCGACACCGGGACCACGGCGGACATCTCGCGCCGGCACGCGGTGATCAAGGACCCGGCCAGCGGCGCCGTCACAGTGGTGGGGGGGAAGCTCACCACCTACCGGCAGATGGCGCAGGACGCGGTCGACGTGATCGCCGCTCGCGCCGGGGTCAGGGCCGGTCCGTGCCGGACCAGTCGGCTGGCGCTGGTCGGAGCGCAGCCGGCCGGCGCGGCGGTGCCGGCGGGCATTCCAGGGCGGCTCGTGCGTCGTTTCGGTGCCGAGGCCGCGGAGATCGCAGCCTTGGCGGGCGGCCGAGACGAGCTGCTGGAATCGCTGGCGCCGGGGCTGCCGGCACTGGCGGTCGAGGTGCTGGCCGCGGTCGAGCGTCAGGGCGCGCTGGACGCGGACGACGTGCTTGACCGCCGCACGCGACTTGGTCAGGTGCCCGCTTGGCGGGAGGCGGCTGCACCCGCGCTGGCGGAGTTGCTGTCCGAACGCGACGTGGCCATGGCGGAGTGCTGAGGCCGGCGATGCCGGATGTGCTCGACCCCGACAGCCTCAAGCGGGGGGCACACTGCTCGAGCATCCGCTGACGCAGGTCACGGTCGAGGAGCTGCGCAAGATGAGCTTCGCGCCAGGGTCGATGGTGCCCAAGGTTGATGCTGCCTGCCGGTTTGTCGAGCAGACCGGAGGTCTGGCTGCGATCGGCGCATTGTCTGTGCGCGCCGGTGCGGAAAGCTACGGAGCGCGCGGCGGGCGGGCTTCGGATGGCGCGCTAGCCGGGCGCGTCTAGCGTGGGCTCCATGGACAGTGCGCGCGTCTCGGCGTGGCCTCCGCTGCTGGATGCGGTGGCGATCACGCACTCGTATGGCCGCAAGTTGGTTCTGGACGGGGTCTCGCTGGCGGTCCAGGCGGGGGAGGCGGTCGCGATCGTTGGGGAGAACGGCGCTGGGAAGAGCACCCTGATGCGGATCTGTGCCGGCCTGATCCGCCCCGACGGCGGGGAGCTTCAGCTGCGCGGTCGCGTCGGCTACTGCCCGCAGGTGCCGGGGCTGTTTGACCTGTTGAACGCCGATGAGCATCTGGCGCTGTTTGCGCCGGCGCTCGGCCTCCCTGGGGAGCAGGTCGTGCGCGAGGGTCGGACGTTGTTGGGAGAGCTTGGATTTCCGGTCGGCGATCGCTCGCCGACGCGATACCTGTCGGGCGGGGCGCGGCAGAAGCTCAACCTCGCGCTAGCGCTGCTCGGCCGGGCGCGCGTGCTGCTGCTCGACGAGCCCTATCAGGGCTTTGACCGCGGCGCCTACGTCAGCTTCTGGGAGCACGTCGCGGCCTGGCGGGAGGAGGGGCTGGCGGTGGTCGTCGTCACCCACCTGCTCGCCGACCTGTCGCTGGCGGATCGGGTCGTGGAGCTGACGATCCCCGGAACGGCGCAAAGGGAGTTCGAGGGTTTGGTGTATTGAGACTCGAGCGCGTGATCGTGCCGGCCAGGATGACGGGCCGCGAGCTGCTCCGGCGCCATGTCGCGATGGGGCTGCTCACCGGGCTGCCGCTGGCCTTCTACGGCTCATCTGTGAGCCAGGGCGCCCACCATGCTGCCGTCACGGGCGGGGTCGCGATGGCGTTCTCGGTCGCGGGAGCGTCGATCTTCGCGGCGCTGACGGCGCGGCCGGTAGATCAGCGGCTTGAGCTCGCGGGCCATCACCCCTACGAGCTGTTGCTCGGGCGGTTTCTGTTTCTGGAGCTGTTCGGCGTCGTCGTGGCGGCGGTGTTCAGCGTGATCATGGCGATCGGCACCGGACCCGAGCATCCGGTATTGCTCGGCGTCGGGGTGGAGCTGGTCGCGGTGACCAGCGTGCCGTTCGGCCTGGCGGTCGGAGCGCTTGCACCGCACGAGCTCGAGGGCGTGCTGATCCTGATCGGGGTCGTCGGCATCCAGCTCACGCTCGACTCGACGCAGATGATCGCTAAGCTGCTCCCGTTCTGGGGTCCGGAGCGCGTGATCGGCCACTCCGTGGGAATCAGCGACTCGACCGGGTTAGCGCCGCTGGTGGCCGTCGCATACGCCGCGGCGCTGCTCGCGGTCGCCGCCTACATTGCACACAAACGCGCTCCCGCAACCAGAGCCATCGGTGCAGACGCACAGCTCGCTCGAACAGCGAGGCCGCGCAGCGGCTTGACCGGCTCGACGAGCGCCGGCGGATGAATCGCGCGGAGGCCTCAACCGGCCTGGATGCGCCCGTCGATAAGGTGGAGCACGCGGTCGGCGCGCTCGGCGACGGCGTTGTCGTGACTTACGACGATCACGGTCATCCCGTGGCGCTCGCGCAGCGTGGCGAGTAGATCAAGAGCTCGCTTGCCGCTGGCGGAGTTGAGCGCCCCGGTTGGCTCGTCGGCGAGCAGCAGTCGTGGGTCATTAGCGAGCGCTCGCGCGAGCGCGACCGCCTGGCGCTGCCCGCCGGAGAGCTCGGAGGGGAGATGCCGGGCGCGCTCGGCTAGCCCGACCTCGCCGAGTAGCTCGAGGCTGCGGTTGCGGCGCTCGCGAGGGCCGACTCCTGTTGGTAGCAGTGCGGCCTCGATGTTGCCTTGCGCGCTCAGGTACGGAAGTAGGAGGTTGTCCTGGAACACGAACCCGACGACGTGCCGGCGGAATTCAACGGCATTGCGCGGCTCAGGGACCGGTTTCCCGGCGACCGTGATCGTGCCCGAGTCCGGCCGGTCGAGGCTTCCGATCAGGTTCAACAGCGTGCTCTTGCCCGAGCCGGACGGCCCGGTGATCGTCACGAACTCCGCTGCCCCGACTTCGAGCGAGACGGCGCACAACGCGTGAATTGGCCCGAACGACTTGACCACATCGTTTACGACGACGTCCGCGCCACGCTGAGAACTCCGCGCTCGCTCGTCAGTTTGTTGTAGCCGAGCGGGATGCCCGCCGGTGCGTAGCTGGTGCAGGGCGCTCATCTCTTGACCGTGATCGGCCAGTCGAGCGTGATCGAGCCCGCGGCGGTGTGGACGACCGCCCGGACAGCGGATGGCCGGCGGCGTCCGTCACAGTCACCGAGTGGCGCCAGGCCTTACCGACCGTGGGGGTGTGGTTCTGCGCGCTGAGCGTCCCGCGCACAGGACCGTCGGTGACGGAGGACTTGCCGGTGGCAGGAGCCTGCGAGGTCGAGCTCGTCGACGGACTTGTGGTCTGCGACTTGGTGGTCGACTTGTGCTCACCTCCGCCGCACGCTGTGAGCGCCAGCGCGAGCACAATCGCGCATAGCAACTCGGCGGGGCGCACCAACGGTCGACCGATGCGCCCCGGAGGTTCTTGTCTTTGGCATCCGTGGCGAACCCCGTGCTCGTCCGCGGTCCGGAGAAAGTTCCGACCGATCCGGCCGAACGCGTTGATGCCGAAACGCGCCGACATGGTTGCTCCTGTTCGATTCCCTCTTAGTCCGCCGATCGTATGCGCGGGTCCGCCTTCCGGCATCCGTTGATGTTGACGCGCGGATGGTGGTGAACTACCGACGGCACATCGAGGGCTGTCCGGCCTCGCTCGGGGAGGACGCGGTTCCGAGCAGTACCTCGTGAACATGCCGATCGACCCACGGGCACCGACTTACGACCGCGTCGCTGAGCGCGTCCGTGCGGTGGCTCTCGCACGCCACTTCCGAGAGGTCGAAGGGTTGTCGATCGCGCAGATCGCCGCCCGTCTCGGCCGCTCACCGGCGACGATCAAGGCGTACTTCTACGATCCGTCTTAGCGTAACAAAAGACCCAGGTGCTCATGACAGACCGCGTTAGCGAGCGACGCCGCGCCGCGCAACTAGCGCGCCACTACCGCGACCAGGAGGGCCTAACGATCGCCGAGATCGCTCGCCGGCTGGGGCGCGCAGAGGGCAGCGTGAAGGCCTATCTCTACGATCCGATCGGCGAAAAGGCGCGCGAGGTCAAGGCGCGCTACCGGGGCGTCTGCCGGGGCTGCGGCGCGCCGACCAGCGCGCGCAACGGCAAGGGCGACGCGTACGCCTATTGCAAGCGCTGCCGTCCCGGGGCGATCGAGCGGCAATGGACCCGAGAGCGGAGCCGTGAGGCGATGCGCGCCTGGCGAGCGCGCTACGGGGCTGCGCCGTCCTCCTACGACTGGTCGCGCACCCACACGCGCCGGCGCGGCGGCGAAGCGCTCAAACGACTACAGGCCGGAGAATGGCCCGCGCCGTCCACCGTGATCGATCTGTACGGGAGCTGGGCGGGGGGCGTCGCCGACGCCTTCGGCGGCGCCTGAACGCATGGGCATCCATCGCCGTCTGTGAACAGGACCGCTCAAGCGCTTCTGCGTATTCCACAGCACCAGCGGCGCGGGTCCTGGGAGGACTCAAGATCGGGCAGCACAGTGAGCATCGTGCTGGTCTTGCCGGACTTGTCGAAGTCCGCAAAGAACTGGTAGCC
This sequence comes from uncultured Solirubrobacterales bacterium, assembly GCA_963796525.1. Taxonomy (GTDB): domain Bacteria; phylum Actinomycetota; class Thermoleophilia; order Solirubrobacterales; family Solirubrobacteraceae; genus Palsa-465. Next base: position 324,246 of record CAWCMD010000015.1, on the reverse strand, counting down.
CAAGGCAAACCACCCAACGTTGGGAAGCCCTGAGGAATCAGATCCTCTATACGTCGGCGGGCCCATGACGCTGCGCATCTGGGCTTTGGACGCTCCGGCCCTTAGCGCGCAGAAGGCCCTTGGCCACCGGAGGGCGGTCGCGGTACTGACCTTGACCTGCGGCTGGGGCACGGTCCGGGAAGTCGTCGTCGCTGAGCTTCCGCCGCACGCCGCGACGCACAGCGCGCTTAGACCCAAGCCGACGGCTTCCCGAAACCTCATGCCCCATACTCTCCTCGCCCGACAGACCCTCGCTGGGAGTAGCTCCGCCTCGCTGCGGGGAGCGCAAGTGCGCCCGGGACAGCAGCACGCGGCGCGGGGTTCAGCCGTCGCGCGCTTCCTCGCACATGCGATCTCACACTACTCTGCCGGCCGTCCTCAATCCGGACCATCGCCACGTCGCCGCCTAAGCACTCACCCCACGCGAGGCCGTAAGGACGAGAAAGCGATCACGTGGACCGCAGCAACCGAATGGTCGAGGCTAGGCGCCACTGGCTCGGGATCATGCTGGGTTTCGTTCAACCGGCGAGCGACACCGCGGCCGGACGACACTGCTGCTCGCAGATCGCAGACCAGCTGCGGGGTCGGTACTCCTGTTCCCGACAAGCTCGCGGGTTCGGTTGGCAACGCCCTCGCTGTAGCCCACCAGGAGCGTATTGCGGCGAGGACGCTGGCGGTTTACGATTGACCGGTAATGGGGCCGAAGCGCCGGATTGCGCTGGTCGTGCTGGCAGCCTGCGTGGCTTTGGCGTTCGTGCCGGAGGGCACCCAGGCGTTCCCGCCGAACGGCGGTACCGAGAATGCCACGCTGCAGATGCCGGCCGACGGGCTCGGTGTCGCGCAGACCGATCAGCTGCCGGACAAGGTGACGCAGGCGGACGTGACGGTGACGCCGCTGACCGATGAGCAGTTCTTCTCGAGGCTGTCGGTCGCGCTGGGGAATTCTGTCCTGTTCGACTTTTCTGAACGGGTCGAGGCATGCGTGGTCATCACCGAGAACGTCGTCAAGAACCCAAACTTCTTCCCGGCCTACACGATCCCGAAGGACAAGACGCTACAGGTCCTGTTTTTAGCGGCGTGCCTGCAGACGGCGCTAGAGGTCTCGCTGAAGGAGCAGTCGCAGGCCCGTGCCGCCGCGGCAGGCTGCTTCCAGACGCGTTTGGTCATGTCGCTTCAGTACACGCGGACGGGCTCGGGCTACAGCGCACAGGTCGCCCCAACCTCTAAGCGGCCCAAGCTCCGTTCATCGCCCGTCCGGGTGAGCTGCCGGCGCACGGCTACGGGGCTGCACATCAAGATCAGGCCCCGCAGACGCGGTCAGACGCTCCGATCGACCGTAGGGCCGATGCTCATGCTTGGAGTGGCCAACCCCACCAGCGGCTCGATCAAGCTGCGGGTCTCGTTCACCGCCAAGTAGGCGCTGCCGCGACGCGGCTTCGAGTCGTTACACAAGCCGCGGGCAGGCCATCGATGCCGACACGGGTCGCCGAGCGAAAGGTTTCCGGCAGGCCACCCTTTATGCAACAAGACACCTGCTTGGGGATCTGCAAGCAGCCGCGTTCTCCGGCCCGTGCCTTGCTGTTCGGTTGGATGAGACGCGGGGGGCGCTGAGCGCCGAACGCGCGCTTCGGGTTCCTCTGGAGCGTGCGGCGGAGAAGGTCTCTATTTGCGTGGGACGAGTCCTCGCAGCCACCCCCGGGTTGGCCACGCGCAACGTGCGCGGAAAGGACGTGTCCGCCGACGATCGCTTGACGTCCCCCGACGCGCGCGGCGGCGACCGAGTTGGCGACAGGAATCGCGTGGTCACCGCCCGACGACCGCGGCGCAATCGGATTCGCCCGACGACGCTACGAGGGCTCGGAGTCGAGGGCTAGCCCGAACGGGCTCCCCTCGGAGTCCCGACAGATCGACCACCGCGACCCGGAATGGATGACGCTCCCGCCCAGTGCCTTGACCTGGCCGAGCGCCGCGTCCATGTCGGCGACCGTGAAGTAGGGCAGCGAGACCGTGTCGCCGGGACCGGTGCCGCGCTCGTGGATGCCGACGCCGGGATACCCGGTGTGTGTCTGCCAGCCGCTGCCCTCGGCCTCGCTGCGCTCGCCCAGCTCGATGCCGAGCAGATCCGACCAGAACCGCCGCGCGCGGTCTGGATCATCGGCGGGGAACTCGATCAGGGCGAGCGGCCTGTCCACCCACAAGACCATAACGCTGACCGACGGCGGCCGTGGGCGGCCGTGCCGGCGCGTCTTGCCGAGCAGCGTCGGCCATCTCGCAGACGGACGGCTCCCTCGCAACGAAGGCAGCAACGCCGCCCAGACGATCCCGCCTGGCCGGATGACGCCTGAAACGGTTACGCAGGCGTGGCTGCTGCCTTGATCGACCGATGTCGCTCCTATGTCAATGGCTTGTCGGTGTTTGCGGGAATCTGGGTGGTGTGACTATCGGGCGCAGGGCATGAAGTAGGGGGCGGTGGCGATGATTGGGTTGGGGGTGTTGTTGGTGGTGTTGTTGTTCGAGCGAACTGCAGGAGCCGGTCCGCTGGCCCGGTCAATGCATTCACTCTCTGGCCGACGGAGGCGGTGCAGACGATCGGCGATGAAGACCAGATCGGCGAGTTCAACGTGAATGAGCGGACGTATCGCCAGTGGTGCAAGGTCTGTGGTGGCCATCTGATGGCGCGCCACCCGCAGTGGGGCTTGATCGACGTCTTTGCAGCGACTATCCCCTCGTTTCCATTCACCCCTGAGTTGCACGTCAATTACGAGTCGACGGTGCTGCCGATGAAGGATGGGCTCCCAAAGCTCAAGGACTTCCCCACTGAGCTGGGCGGCTCCGGGGAGACGCTACCCGAGTAGCGGAGGCATGCCGGCGCTACCGCTGTGATCGAGTGCGCCGGGACTGCTCCGGCGTTGTGAGGAAAAGGAGAACCGCATGACGTAGGAGCGACAAGTTCACGATGGCCTGCCGGTGCGAGTCCGGTCCGGGGAGACGCCTGGGTCCCTGGTAGCGATGCCCCCGTGCGTGATCGAGAGGTCGGGTGCGGAGCGGGGCGGAGCGATCGCGCGGTCTGCAACACGTGTGAAGCCTGAGTAAGCGTCGTCAAGCGGACCCGCTGAGAGGCGGGTCAAGAGGGAGCCGAGCCGGTTCGATCACGGCGAAGGCCACGGAAAGCGTTCTTGTTCCAGGAGCGGGCGCTGAGGAACCCTCCGGCGTATCGGGCGTTGAACGCGCGAACGGTCATCGTGGGAACCTGGGAGAGCCGTCTCGGCCCCGACCTTCTGCGGGCGGTGGGAAGCGATGCCCGGCCTATAACCGGCGAACCCGGGAAGTGGCTTGGGTGGTCGAGCGGCAGTCGGAGCGGGTCGTAGTACTCCGAGGTCGGGAAAGCCGGCCGCATGGGGAAGGGCCCGCACTTCATCGATGCACGGGAAGGGTGAGAGGGACTTGATGAGTGCCGTATCGGCTAGGTCCGTCAGCCATGCCTTGGGCGTGGACCGGGTTCGTGCTCTCCAACGCGTGCTCTACCGCTGTGCCAAGCAGGATCAGGATCGCCGCTTTCACGCCGTCTATGACAAGGTCGCCCGCAGCGACGTGCTCTGGAAGGCTTGGGGCGAGGTCCGTGCAAACCGAGGAGCCCCGGGCGTCGATGGGATCACCATCGGCGACGTCGTGGACTCCGGGGTAAGCGAGTTCCTCGAAGAGCTCGCCGTGAAGCTGAGGTCCGGGACCTACCGGCCGAAGCCGCTGCGGCGGGTTCGTATCCCGAAGCCGGGCAGGCCGGGGCAGTCGCGGCCGCTCGGGATTCCCTGCGTCGCCGATCGGGTGGTGATGGCGGCAGCGAAGATTGTGCTCGAGCCGATCTTTGAGGCCGACTTTCTGCCCACCAGCTACGGGTTTCGGCCCGGGCGCTCGGCGCACCACGCGCTGGAGACGGTCAGGCAGACCGCCACCTGGCGTGGGAAGGCGTGGGTGCTCGACGCCGACATCCGAAGCTGTTTTGACGAAATCGATCACGACGCGCTGCTCTGCCAGATCGAGCGGCGGGTGTGCGATCGACGGATGCTCAAGCTGCTGAGGGGTTGGCTTCGGGCGGGGGTGTTCGAGGGCGGGATCGTGTCCGCAATCGAAGCTGGCACCCCGCAAGGCTCGCCGATCTCACCGTTGCTTGCGAACATCGCTCTGCACGTGCTTGATCAGGCGTGGCAGGGTGGCGGGCAGCGGCTCGGGGTGCTGGTGAAGTATGCAGATGACCTGGTGATCCTTTGCGCCACTCGCGCGCAGGCCGAGCAGGCCCGCGAACTGGTGGCGGCGGTTCTGGACGGGCTCGGGTTGCGACTGCACCCGGAGAAGACCAGGATCGCGCACCTCGCCAGAGGCGCCGAGGGGTTCACGTTCCTGGGGTTCGAGCATCGGATGCGAGAGTCCTGGCAACAGCCCGGTCGGTGGTATCTGCAGAAGTGGCCCTCACGACGGGCAATGGCCTCGGTCAAGGCCAAGGTTCATGCCCGAACGGAGCGCCGCTACGCGAGGCTGCCGCTGGAGTGGGCAGTCGAGGATCTCAACCGCGTGCTACGCGGTTGGGGCAACTACTTCCGCTACGGAAACTCCGCAGGGAAGTTCGCCCAAATCGACTCCTACGTCAACGAACGCCTCGCGATCCTCGCCAGCGCCAAACACGGGCTCCAAGGCCGCAACTGGGTCTCCCGTTTCGATTACGAGTGGGTGACTCAGCTCGGCGTCTATCGCCTGACCGGAACGGTGAAACCAACGCTTGCGTATGCCAGCCGGTGAACGATGTCGGAGAGCCGTGTGCGGGAGAACCGCATGCACGGTTCGATGCGGCGGCGGGAGGCAACCCCGGACCAGTCGGCCACGCCGCGCGGTCCCCGGAAGCCTCCCGCCGACCCTACGTTGCGACAACGTCGCCAGGTCGGCCATGAGCTTCTGGTCTCTCCCGAGGATGCAGAAGGTGCGCGCCGAGCGCCGCGGTCAACCGCGAGCCCAGACCCGCTTTGCCCCTTCCGCAGTACATCAGCCCGCTCGTCTCGGAGTCCCGTCAAGCGCGGTATGCAAGGCCGTCGCAGAGACTACGGGCCAGGGGAATCTCGTCAGTAGTCCTCCCCTTGGGAACCCGGATAGTTACCGATGTTGAGTATCGCCTCGCGGACCTACGCTGGTGTAACAAGACTTCGATCGGAAGGGAATCTCGTGAAACGTCTAGCGTGTATCGCTGTGGCACTCTTCGGTCTGTCGCTCGCAGTGGCTCCCGCATCGATGGCCGGCGGTACGGGCGGCCCACCCTCGCTCGTATGCGTGAACCCCGGCGGGGCTGGGGACGGCTGGGGCTTCAGTCCGGGGCGCGAACACAACCTGCAGATTTGCATTGACGCTGGCGGTCACCCGGCGGGTCCGCTCGCGTGACGGAACGACCGTAGGTCGCCGCTCGCGCATTAGGGTTGCCGCCGCGCGCCTGGCGGCTGCCGGTGGAGAACAGAACGGTGCGTTCGACCGTGGGGATCGCGGCGGCCTCGAGCGCGTCGCGGATCCTGGGCCAGCGGCCGGACCAGGCCTGCACCGCGACGGTCGCGCCCTCACCGCACAGGACGAGAATCCGGTTGAGGCCGGGAGGTGCGAACCGCGAGCGCAGGACGATGATCGGCAGCTCGGCACGGATCACGTTCGGCGGGAGGGGGGTGTGCGCCGAGAACCACCACACGAGCCGGTGAACGCCATTCCGGTTGAACACCCAAGTGACCGCGCCAGGCGCGATCACCAGCGACCCACTCAACTCGAGCTCACCGCACTGCCCGCCGGCCGTGATCCGCCGGGGGAACGGCCCGGGCGCGATGCTCACCGGATCACGACCGTATCGCTCACGCCGGCATGCACGCTCGCGCCTGACTGCCCGCGAGATCGCGCTCGGGTCAACGGGCGCGACCTAAAACGTGATCCGCCCGCTGTCGGCAGGGAAAGCACCGCTACGCGAGCTCCTCCCGCCGGTGAGAAGCACGCGGCCCGGCCGTCGCAGTCGCGCCGGCGGCGGTGACGACGGGGAACTCAGGCATCGCGCAGTGTTACACGGCCGCGCCGTCGTGACGTCACGGAGGGTACGAAATGGAAGTACGAAGGCGACATGGCGGCGGCGCGGCACGTGCCTTTGGCGAGCACCAGGGAAGCTCCGGCCGTTTTCTGACGTCGGCACCTTTCCTACGGATGCGAGAAGGACGTCGGGCAGCGACGAGGAGGAGCGAGAGGCGGAGTTCGTCGTGGTGCGGTCAGGCCGGCGGCGCTTCCAGGAGCGCGAGCACAATCGTGGCGAGTTCGGGTTGCAGCGCGGCAAGTGAGTCGATTCCGCTCGTGTGGAGGGTGTGTTGGAGGACTTCGGTGATGGCGCCGACGATCGCCAGCGCGCGCACCTGGCTGATGGGGGCGAGCTCCGGGTGCTCGCGGCGTACGTAGTCGCGGAGGCTCACGAGTCCGCCCGCGAGACGCTGCGTGATCGCGCGCTGGCGCTGGGCGGCCACGGGGCCAAGGACTTCTGCGTCGGCGGCGACCAGGCGCACGAGACCAGGTTCCTCGACAGCGAGTTCGAGGAGCACGGCGATGTACGCGTGTACCGGGCTGGTGTACGCCCCCGCGGGGAGTGGTCCGATTGTGAGCACCCTCTCGAGCACGCGCTCGGCGGCGTAGTCGAAGGCCTCGAGGTAGCAGTGCTCCTTGTCCTTGAAGTATTCGTAGAAGGTGGAGCGGGCGACGCCCGCGCGATGCACGATGTCGGTCAGGGTGAGCGAGGCGAATCCGCGCTGGGTCCCCAGCTCGACCGCCGCCTGCAGCAGCCGGCTGCGTTGTGAGGCCGCGACCTGCTCGCGGGTGAGGCCGTGGCGTCCCTTCGGAAGCGATTCCATCGTGGACATCACGGCACCATCATAGCGTCAATGAACTTGACAGTTCATAACTCTTCTGTTTCTATGGACGCGTGAGTTCTCTGATTGGCGGGCGCCTCCAGGTCTGGATGACGGTCGTCTGCGCCGCTGCTTTCCTCGCGGTATTCGACCTGAGCGCCGGCCCGGCCTCGGCGAACCAGCTGGTCGCGATCACGCTTCCGGCCCGCCATGATGAGGTTCCGTCGAAGTGGCTCACGTATCCCGGTCAGCCGCGTGCAGACGTCCTGCTCCCGTCTGGCTATGACCCGACGCGCGCGTATCCCCTCATCGTGCTGCTGCCGGGGTTCTCGAACACGTACGCGATCCTCGGCCCGAGCATGCTCGACGCCCAGCGGGTGCTCGCCAACCTGCATGCGATCGTCGTCTCGCCGGAGGGTGAGACCGGCTGGTACACCGACTGGTACAACCACGGCGACTACGGAACGCCGGAGTGGGAGAGCTGCATCCTGGATGAGGCGATCCCGCAGATCCTGCAGCGCTATCGGATCCTCCCGCAGCGGCGCTACCACGCGCTGTTCGGGGTGTCGATGGGCGGCTTCGGCGCCGCCTACCTCGGCGGCCGACTGCCTGGGTTCTTCGGATCGATCGGGATCCTGTCGGGTTACGTCGACCTGAGCGTTGTGCCGGCGCTTCCGGCGGCGGGGATGGATGCGTTGTCAGGCCAGTCGCCGGGAACGGTTGTCGGGCCCGGCACGGGCTTCTACGCGGGCGGCCACGACCCCGCCCGGCTCGTCGGCAACCTGCAGTACACACGGGTGTTCATGAGCGCCGGCAACGGTGTCCCCACGCCTCCCGACGGCAACGGCGGCGGCGTGGGCAATGCTGAGGAGGCCGGCGTCATCCGTCCGATGTCGGACGCCTACGATCGCGCACTGAAGGCCGGGGACATCGATGTCTCCTATCAGACGCACAATGGGTGCCACTGCTGGCCCGACTTCCAGGACGAGCTGCGGAGCGCGATCGCGTGGAACCCATTCGCGCCGGCTGTTGGGCACCCGGCGCGCTGGGAGAACCAGACGGTCGCCACGCACGGGGAGCTGTGGGACATCGGCTACGCGTTCGCCTCGCATCCGGACGCAGTCGTGCGCTTCACGCGGGCCGGCAGCCTGCTGAAGGTCAGCGCGGCGGGCACGTCGGTCACGATCACCGCGAGCCGCGGGTGCGTCCTGCACGCGGCCACCCCGGCGCGACTCCAGATCCCGACGAAGAGCTGCGTCGCGCGGCGGTACCGGCGCCCTGGCTAACCATGGTCCTTGGCGTTGAGAGCCATGATGGCAAGGCAAATGGCAATCACGTGACCGTCCGCATCCCCAACGATCAGAGGCGCTGCTGAGCAATGCGGGGAAGCGGGGCGATTCGGCTTGGAACCGTGGCATGCGCCGCGGCGTGCATCGCGCTCGCCGCGCCGCTGACGCTCGTCATCTCGCACGCGGGCGCCGACGGCGGCGCACCTGCAAGCCTCGAAGTCGACGTCGCGGACGGCGTCGGCGCGGGTGAGCCGGAGCTCGCAATCGACACCGTCCACCATGCGGTCGTGATCTCCTACTCCGCGAGCGACGTCTGCAGGATCGCGGTGTCGACCGATAACGGGAACACCTGGCGGATCGCGCAGCACCCCGCCGACCCGGGCCCAACCCCCGGCGTCCCGTTCCACAACTGCTCTGACCCGGCAGCTGCGACCGACGGTCACGGCAAGATGTACGTCGGAGCGGGATGGTGGGACCAGCCGGTCGGCGCGGTCGACGACTACAACATGTATGTGTCCGGCTCGAGCGATGGCGGACGGACGTGGAGCCGGCCAGGGTTCGCGACAGGCGACAACGCCGCAGCGCAGAACCTCGCGCTCGGGCGCAACAGTGGCCATACGGACCGGTTGTTCCTGACAGCAGACGCCAGTACTGGCGCCGTGTATGGCACCGCGGTCGACTTCCCGCGTACGCAGCGCTGGATCATCGCCTCGCACGATGGTGGCCGCAGCTTCGGCCCGCCACACGCGATCGACTCGGTCCAGTACCCGGAGGCCGGGGTTCCCAACGACTACATCCCCTCAGCGGCGAACGGGACGATTGCGGTCAGCTACGAGGCCGAGGGGGTCGGCTGCCCGTGCAACATCTTCGAGACAAGCCATGACGAGGGAGTCACCTGGACGCGCCGCTTCTCGCCGATCCCGGCCGAGTGGACCGCTGCGGATCCGGCCCATCCCGGGCGCTTCGCGGTGATGACCGGCTTCGGCATCACGGCGCGTACGCGCTGGCCGGACTCGGTCGTTGTCAGCAGCACCTCCGATTACGGGAGGACCTGGACGAAGCCTGTGTTCATCGGCCAAGACCCGCAGAACATGCGCTACCAGCCGTGGATCGCCTTCTCGCCGACCGGTGTGCTCGGCGTCGGCTACAAGACCGTCTACGGAAACGTCGCCGGCGGTCCCTACGACTACTGGGCCGCGATCTCGTACGACGGCGGACGAACCTTCGTCGCACCGATCCGGATGAGCCACGCGATCTCGCCGTCCGAGGGACCCGGCAACAACGGCGGCGACGACTTCACTGGCATCGCGCTCGACGACAAATACCTCTACGGCGCCTGGGCGGACGAGCGCAGCAAGAGCGGTGGCGGCCTCTCGCTCTACTTCGCGCGGATCCCACTCGGCACCCCGTCGGCGGCACCGCCAGGACCCCCACCGCGACCCGCGCCACGCCCCGTCCCGACGAGACCGCCCGTCTGCCACACGCATCGCACCGTCGACCTGACGCTCCCGAAACACGCGACCGATGTGTACGTCACGATCGACGGCAGGCCACGAACCCTGCCGCGCCGCGGCCGAACCCTGATCCTGAACCTCAACGGTCTGCCAAGGCGCCCGGCGACCGTGCTCATCAGGGCCCGCATCGGCAGGCATGCCTATATCCACGCGAGACTGCTTTACCCCTGCATCAAGGCACCCACTGGCCCGTTTCCCCCGGGTGATGCACGATCGGGAGCGGCCTCCTGACTTCCGGAGGCGTGCCGGCCGCGCCGGGGACCTCGTGGACGGGCAGCCGTAGCTGCACGTTGGTGACCTTGATCGTGAACGTCCCGTTTGACGGGCGCGAGTACGGCGCGTCCTTGCCGAGCAGCTCGAGCTCCGGGATCTGCCCGGCGGCAAAGTGCCAAGCGCCCGGGTGCAACTGGAACACCTGGCGCCCGTCCGGAGCATTCGGGTCGATCCGGTAGAGACCGCGCGCGAGGAGCGTCTCGGTGTTCGTCGCCGGGTCGACGTTGAGCAGCCGTGCGGCGATGTAGGCGAACTTGCCGGTCACCTGCAGATTTGCGATCACCGTCGGGGAGCCGAGCAGCGTGTACCCAGATCCGGTGGCGGCCGGCAGCCGATAGGTGGCTACCCCGTGCTCGGGGGTGGCCGAGGCGGTCTGGCAGGGCCAGCCCAACCCGTTGACGTTGGACATCTCCGTGGCGCCGATCGTGTCGAGGGTCACCGAGACCTTGGGGTTGCCGCCGGCCGAGAGGACCCTCTGAGCGGGCTTGGAGGTGTAGTCGACCTCGCCGGGGTGAAGACCGGCCCATGTCGGCGCCCAGAACGGCCCATCAGAGGCTGCCGTCTTCGGGCAGGTCTGCGTGAGCGCGGTCACGCCCAAGGTCGGCTGCGTGCCGGCTCGCTTGACGTAGTAGTCGAGGAATGCCTTGACGCGGGAGAGGAGCAGTTCCCCATCGGCCGGCTTGTTTCCGCCGCGCTGGTGACCGCCGTCGTAGTTGAACAACGCGACCGGGTCCGACGAGTAGAGCTTGTGCTCGAGGTTGACGTAGCGCATCGCCTCATCGACCGGGAAGATGTCGTCGGTGAAGCCGTTGGTGAGAAACAGCGGCGCGGGCGTCTCCCGACCGAATCCATAGTCGCCCTGCAGCAGGTAGTAGGGAGACCGGAACTGCGCGAACTGCCGGACCTGGGACTGGACCATCGGCGTGGTGTACGGCTCGCCGGCGTTGGTCTGCATCACCCACGTCGTCGAATCGGCCTGCGGATCGAGGCCCGGGGGCGCGTAGTACGCGTTGCCCCCGACGCCGGTGGCGTAGAGCCCGTTGACGATCGAATCCTTCTCCACCCCGACCGGTGACAGGTCGGCCGTCGGCGAGGTCACCTGGTAGTCGAGCGTCCGCCCGTTCGGGGCGAGCGCGTTGACCAGGTCGCTCCACCCGAACTGAGGGGCGGCGGCGGCGATGTGCAGCGGCGCTCCGTTCGGGCTCGTCCACGGGCTTAGCGACCCGTCGGCATTCATCACGCGGTCCTTGAGAGTCGCCAACTCGAGCGACAGGCCGGCCCCATAGGACTCGCCCGTCGCGCCGATCCGGTTGGGGTCGACAAGCCGCTCGTCGACCAGAAGCCCGACCGCGTACTGAACGTCGAGGGCCTCATACCGGTAATCGTCGAGGTGGACATAGCCGTGAGCGCACGCGCTGACGTTCACCAGTCGCGACTCCTCAGTGCCGCACGAGTCCCCCCAACCACGGGCCGCGAACTGCAGCACGACATAGCCGTCGTGAGCCCACTGAACCGCCGTCGGACCGGCGTACTGCCCGTCGTTCGGCCCCGTCGGCGGTGCACCCCAGCCGTGATTCTGCACCATCAACGGGTAGCCGCCATCGCCGCCCGAGGCGGGCGCCGGGGGAAGGGTGACGTACACCTGCAGCGGGGTCCCGTCAAAGCTTTTGAACCGCAGATCAGTCCCGCCCGGCCCGCTCTCACCCCCCGTACACACACGCACCCCGTCCGATTGCGCCACACACGGGATCGACTGACCATCCATTGTGTGCCCCGCGAGCACACCGGTCACCTCCGCAGACGCACCCGCCGGAAACGTCAGCGCCGCGCCGACGACCGCTGCCACGCCGAATCTCCTCATCCTCGTGAGCAGACTGGCTCGATCGACACCAACCGACATGCACACGTCCCGCGCCACCCGGCCGGTCGCGAACCGAGAACCCGTCATCGCCTCTCCCTGTCTGTGTCTGTGATTTGACTGCGGCACCCAGGACGCCTAAAAAGAGTGCATCGCTAAATACGGTACCGTTTTTAGCGATGGCTGGCAACATCGAACCCCAGACCCGAACCGCCCGGCGCGCGGGCCGCGCCGCCGGCTACCGAGCGAGCAACGCGCTAGCGACGCGTCGTGTGATCGATCTCGTTCGTACTTTTCTGCGTGACGAGGTCGTGCTGGTAACGTGATCCAGCGGTAGGTGTAGATCGTCGCAAGGGGGCTGGGGCAGGGCGGCCACCATCTTCGAATCGAATGGAGTCGTCAGATGAGGGGCAGAGCTTTTCGCCGGTTCGCGGCAGCAGGAGTGCTGACATTGGCGGTCTCCGCGACCGCCGCCGCCGCGGCGATCGCGAACGAGAACCCGCACGTCAACGTCGCAGCGCCCCGGAGCTCCACGAGGGCGCGGACGATCATCGTCAGCGGTGCGACGACGGCCCAGTTCCCGGACCTGCGCGCTTACTGGGAGCGCGTCGTGGATGGCAGGCCAACGTGCGCTGCTACGTTCGCGGACAGGCCGAGGCTGGTGCACGAATGGGGGTGGAACGACGTCGTCCCCCAGCACGCGGTGGGGCTCGTCTCGTTTGAGCGCAAGGAGACGGTCGCCGCCGGCGACAGGGGCGAGCTCCACGTACTGTGCGCGTACCTGGTGAATCGCAGCGGCCACGTCGGGGCTCGCGCGCAGGGCTCCTACCGTGACCCGGCGCTGAGGTGAGCGCCCTGACGAGGAGGGTCTCGATGGTTGGATGGATCGGGGGCAGGTTCGTTGCCGGCCGGTGGCGTCGCCGTGGTCTTGCGGCGGCGACGATGCTGGCGGGCCTCGCGATCACCGCCTCCGCGCAAGCTTCCCCGCACAGTGAGTGGGCGCCCGTTCAGATGGCCCGGACCGCGGGCATCGCGAATCAGTACATCGTGGTCCTCAAAGGCGCGTTGCCGATCAAGCCGACCGAGCAGTCTGAACAATCGGCAACGAAGGAGGATGCGAAGGTCGCGTCCTCGGTGCATGCAAAACCACTGTTCGAGTACAAGGCAGACATCAAGGGCTTCGCGGCGGATCTGACTGGTACGCAGCTTCGCGACCTCAGGCATTCCGCGCAGGTCGAGTATGTCGAGCAGGATGTTCGCGTCGAGCTGTTTGATACGCAGACCGGCGCTCCCTGGGGTCTAACTCGTATCGACCAGCGGGTTCTGAACCTGGACGGCATCTACCACTATCCCTCGACGGCTGGTGCCGGTGTCCACGTGTACATACTCGACACAGGAATACACGCAGCAAACGTTGATTTCGGGGGCCGGGCATCCAATCCCTACGACGCGATCGGCGGCACGGGCTCAGGGTCAGACTGCAACGGGCACGGCACTCATGTTGCGGGGATCGTCGGGGGCACGAAGTACGGAGTGGCCAAACGCGCGAAGCTTTTCGGGATACGTGTTCTCAGCTGCACTGGAGTCGGAGCCACGTCCAGCGTGATCGCCGGTGTGGATTGGGTCACGGAGCATCATGTTGCCGACAAATCCGTGGCGAACATGTCGCTTGGCGGAGGTGCGAGCCAGGTCATGGATGCTGCCGTGAACCACATGATCGAATCGGGCGTGTTCGTGAGCGTCGCAGCCGGCAATAACAATGGCGATGCTTGCAACTATTCGCCAGCGCGTACGCCGGCCGCGTTTACAGTCGCCGCAAGTGACAATCTTGATAGAAAAGCGACGTTCTCGAACTGGGGCCGATGCGTTGACGCCTACGCACCCGGGGTTGCTATCAGCAGCGATTGGATCGGGAGCAACACGGCTAGCAACAGCATTAGCGGCACCTCAATGGCCGCGCCGGCAGTCGCTGGAACCGCGGCGCTGTACCTCGCCGAGCATGTGAATACACCGGCGGCTACCGCCGCGTGGATCGTGGACAATGCCACGGCTGGCGCCATCGCTAACGGGGGAGTGGGCGGTACACCGAATCGCCTGCTCTACATGGGTGACCTTTAGCGGGCGGCCTGCGGCCGGATCACTGTCGAGATCCCGGCGGCGGGGGATCTGGTGATAGGGACTGGGGACTCGAAGGTCCGACCCAGAGCCGTTCTCCCGATGGTCATCGTTGTCCGGTTCGATTCCCATCGAAATCATCCGCCACCGGCTTGCGCGTCAGACGGGTCAGACGTGGCGCCGCGCGGGTCGTTGGGGTTTGCTGGCTGGTGGTGCCGGGGCGAGGATGCCGACGAGGTCCTCGACGAGATGTGCGTCGAGTGGCTGATGGGTGGCGAGGAGGCGCGCTGTTCGGCCGGCAGTGTAAAGTGCTTGCGACTCGCAATCGGTCTTGGGCGGTCTTGTGTCTCTCGTTAGCGTCCACAACTCCAGCGGCTCTCTCGACGGCGGCGGACAGAACGCTCACCACACTCGACCGGGAGGCGAAGCGGCAATCAGCGGGGAGGATGCGACATGGCGAAGCTGATCTATTCGGCGATCACGTCACTCGACGGCTACGTCGAGGACGAGCACGGCCGGTTCGGGTGGGCGAAACCCGACGCGGAGGTGCATGCGTTCGTCAACGAGCTCGAACGTCCGATCGGTACCTATCTGTACGGGAGGCGGATGTACGAGACGATGGTCTGGTGGGAGACGATCGAGACCGGTCCGGGCCAGAGCGCAGTGGCCAGCGACTACGCCGAGCTGTGGCGGGCCGCTGACAAGATCGTCTACTCGCGCACGCTGGACGGGGTGTCGAGCGCCAGGACGCGGATCGAGCGCGAGTTCGATCCCGACGCGATCCGCACCCTCAAGCGGACGGCCGCGGCGGACATCAGCGTCGGCGGCTCAGAGCTCGCCGGCGAGGCGCTGGCGGCGGGCCTGGTCGACGAGCTCCACCTGTTGCTCAACCCGGTCATCGTCGGCGGCGGCAAGCCCGCCCTCCCGGAACACGTCTCGACCGAGCTCGAGCTGATCGGTGAGCGCCGCTTCGTGGGCGGCGTGATGCACGTGGGCTACCGCGTCACCCCGACCACGGCGGCCGCGCCGACCAGCTGAACCTCGGCCGGGTCGTCGTCACCGCGTCCGCGCCGCTGCGCACGTTGGATATGGCTTGGGGCAGCCACGTGACCGGGTAGGTTCCCCGGCGTGGATTCTGTTCGCATCGGGCTGCTCGGCTTCGGATTCGGCGGCCGCTACTTTCATGCGCCGTTGCTCGCCAGCGCGAGCGAATGTGAGTTTCTGGGAATCGTTTCGACCTCAGCACAGCGTCGCGCGGAGTTCGCGCAACGGTTTCCGGGTCGCTCTGCGTTTGGCTCGTTGGAGGATCTTGCACGAGCCGGCGCCGAGGCGGTCACGGTCTGCACGCCCGCCAGCACCCACGTCGAGCTGACCCAGCGGGCGCTGCGCCTGGGGCTCGCGGTCGTGTGTGACAAACCGTTTGCGCTGGATGCTGTGTCTGCCCGGGAAACCGTGCTCCTCGCAGAGCAACTCCGGCGCCCGCTGACCGTGTACCAGAATCGCCGCTGGGATTCCGACTTCCGGACTGTCCGCAAGGCTCTCGATGACGGGTTCCTCGGCGATGCGGTGCGCTTCGAGTCGCGCTTTGAGCGCTTCGCACCGGATCCAGGACCTTCCGCCGCCGGCGGAGGAACGCTGCTCGACTTCGGTAGCCATCTCGTGGATCAGGCGTTGGTGCTGTTTGGTCCCGTCCGCTCGGTTTACGCGGAGATGCACACGCGCAATGATTCGCTGGGGCTTGACGACGATGTGTTCATCGCTTTGACGCATGAGAGCGGAGTTCACTCGCACCTGTGGGGGAGTTGGCGCCAGAGCGCGCCAGGTCCTCGCTTCCGCGTGACCGGTAGAGCGGCGAGTTACATCGTCGTCCCCAGCATGGATGGTCAGGAAGCCGTGCTCGTGGCTGGTCACTCGCCCGCGGACTACCCCAACTGGGGCACCGAGCCGGAGGAGTGCTGGGGCGACCTATATCGCGCTGGCCAGCATGAAAAGCTGGTGTCCGAACGGGGCGCGTGGGACCTTTTCTACCCAGGGTTCGCGAGGGCTGTCCGGGGCGGCGGCCCGATGCCGGTCGACCCGTGGGACGCAGTCTCGACCGCTGAGGTGCTCGACGCCGCGCGCACCGCCGCCGCGACCGCACAGGTCGTGGCGATTGAGCAGAGCCTCCGCTAGCGATCGTCCGATTGCACGGAGCGACAACGAAGATCAGAGCGTCGCCCTGCGAAGAGCTCGTCCAGCGCTTCGTCCGGCGCGCCCGTCACCTGTGCGAAGTACGCGCGGCCGCGCTGGAGCGCGGCCGCGAGCGGGGTGATGGCATGCTCGTCCGCGGTCGCGAGCGTGTGCGCGGCGACTTCTCGGATCTTCTCCTCGATCGCAGCGAGCGCCGTGGCGGGCGTGTCCTTGTCGGTCACACTCACGTAGAGGTGGACGCCGCCGGCGTTGGCGACGAAGTCCGGAACGGCGATGATCCCGCGATCGTGAAGGACCTCGATGGCGCCGTCCGCGTAGGGGGCGTTGGCCGCTGGCGCGACGACCGCGCAGCGGACGCGGTGGGCGACGTCGGCGGTGATCGAGTCTGGGCGGGCGCCGGGGACGAGTACGTCGCACGGGAGCTCGAAGAGCTCCTCGCGAGCCCGAGCCGGCGTACCGACATGCTCGACCAAGCGATCGCCGTATCGGTTACGCAACGCGATCAACTCCTCGACCGCGAGTCCGTGCGGCTCGGCGACCAGCCCAGCAACCGTGCTGATGCCCACCACGCGGGCTCCAGCGCGCTGAAACGCTCGTGCGGCGCCCGCGCCCACCTTCCCAAAGCCCTCGATCGCAACTGCCGCGCCGGCCAGCGGGCGCCCCAGATGCGCGAGCGCTGCCTCCGCGGCGGCTTTGACGCCATGACCGGTCGCAAGGTCGTCCATCCCGAGCCCCTCATGCGTCCGCGCCCATAGCGGCAAGGGGTCCTCGCCGCCGTCGAGAAAGTCCTGCGGGAAGGTGCCCATGTCGGGACCCGTCAGGAACACCTCGCGATAGGGCTCGAGCGCGCGCCGGTACGCCGCAAGCACCGCCGCGCGATCACCGCCTCCGAAACGGACGCCCGCCTTGGCGCCCCCATACGGCACGCGGCACGCGGCGAACTTCCACGTCATTGCCCGCGCCAAGCGGGCGACCTCGGGCACGTCGACATCCGCCAACATCCGCGTCCCACCGGCGCACACCGGAAAGTAATCGTGGTCGATTACCACGAACGCGTGCAGATCATCACGCTCGGCCGCCAACTCGACGACACGCATGCGCCGAGTGTCGCATCAATGGGACGCCGGCGGATACGAAGCGCCCTCGAGGCCGGGCAGCACCGACGATCGCGTTGCTCGTCCGGCTGCCCGCATCGCACGACTGATTGGCGACAATGGCAGCATGAGTGCCGCTTAGTCTGCTCTCCGGCAGTCCGGCTTTGTTTGGGTCCAGTCCGCCTTCGCTGCTGCCGACGTGGCGTTCGCGTACTCCGCGGACCTGATCGCGGAGCGCACGGTTGCTCGCGGTCACGACGCGCTCAGCGTCATCGGTGAGTTCATCCTCCCGCCGCTCGACGGCGTGGCGACGCGCCCGTTCCAGACACTCCACATCGACTTTGGCGTCCCACTCCGCCCGGTGCGTGATCAGGATGTCGCGCGGTACACAGCGCTCTTCGTTCCGCACTGCGCAGCTGGCGTCAGCGCGGTGACGCGGTTGGTGCCATTGGCGGCCCTGCTTGGCCAGCGGCGTTGGCCTGACCGGGCGACGGTTCTCACGAATCTAATGGCGTATGGCGAGTCGCATGGGTCGTGGGATGATGCGGACGGCTACTGTGAGGGCAGCCTTGCGCGCGTAGTCGAGGCCGCGGCCGGTGCGCCGCAACTCCCGAGCGTCAAGTCCTCGCCCGGATTTCTCTGTGGGATGGAGTTCGACGATATCGCCGCCGAACTCCGCTTCTTTGAGTGCCTCGGCCTAGATGTCGAAGCCGTCCAGGTTGAGGTCCCCCTGCGGCCCGGCGATCTGCTCGTCTTCGACAACCTCACCTTGGCGCATGGGCGCCGCGGGAGCCGAAGGCCGGGCGAGCTCCACCAGCGAATCTATGGGCATCGGTCCTTCTCTCCTGCAGCCCAGCATGCACTTCGCGATCGCTTCCTCGCGGTATTCGATGAGCATCAATCGGCGCCGCCCCGGCCGGCAGTCTCCGTGCCATAGGAAGCGCGCTGCCCTCGCCGCCTGAGCGAGGACATGGGGCCAGTCTTGCGCCGGCCTCAAGATTGATGGTGATCTGCCGCATACCGGATTAATTGGCGTAAACGACCACCCTCCACCATGACAAGCACACCAGGCATAGGCAAAGTCCACCACCAAGACCCCGCCAGTCCGCCCGCACGCCGGCCAGTGGCATCCCGGCCGCCCGCGCAGACAGCGGTCGCACAACCCGCTCTCGGCACCCAGGGGGTGGCGCAGACCGCATTCCAGCTCCCGGCGGCGCCGTCGCCGTCGACGAAGAGTGCGGGGCCGACCGCACCGACGCAAGCCTCCCAGGACACCGGCGAAACCGTAAATCAGGGAGGTGTGACCGTGCCCGCGTCTGAACAGGTCGCTCTCCCCGGTCTCGGCCAGAGCACGCCTCCGCCATCGACGACAGCCGCCGACCCTTCCGAGACGTTCCCGTGGCTGAGCTATCCCGATGTGGGCGCTGGCAACACGTTCACCGACCCGACCACAGGGCTGCCGGTGCAGGAGATCACCGCCCCCACCAAGCAGAGTCCGACCGGGTATTACGTTGGGCTGCTGCCGGGCTATACGAACTTTGAGCAGATGATCGCCGACTACCAGGCCAAAGCCGGAAGAGGCTGATTGCCGAGAGCCCGTCGGGCTCTAGCCTCAACGCCCGGTAGAGACGACCAGCTTGCCCGCGACGCGGTCATGCTCCATGTCGTCGTGGGCGGCCGAGATCTCATCCATGGTGTAGATCTTGGCGATCGGTACGTTCGCCTCCCCGGCGGCGACTGTGTCCAGGAACTCCTGCAGGACGGCCTGCGGAAGGTCAGACGCGTCGCCGGAGTATCCGGTGAGGCGTACGCCGTTGGGCAGGAAACCCGCCGGGTAGAAATCGGGCACGATCCACTCGTTGGAGAGGTAGCCTGCGCTGCAGACGACGCCGTGAACGCGTGTGGCCGCCAGGCTGTCGCGGAGCGTCGGCGTGCCGACCAGTTCGAGGGTCGCGTCCACGCCGCCCGGCACCAGCTCGCGGACGCGCGCCGCGATCACGCCATCGTCCACGACAACGTGCTCGGCGCCCGCCTCGCGCAGCGCGCTGGCCTTGGCCTTGGCCTGCGACCTCGTCGTGGCGAGCACGGTTATGCCGAGGCGCCTGGCGACGATCGCGGCGGTCAGGCCGACCGACGACGTGCCGCCACGGATCAATAACGTCTGGCCGGGCCGTACGTCGAGCCCGACGGTCAGCGCGCCGTACGCGGTCTGCAGCATCTCGGGCACGGCGCCCAGCGTCGTCCACGGTAGCTCGCTGCGGAACGGGATCGCCTGCGCGACCGGCACGCACGTGAACTCGGCATAGCCGCCGTCGAAGCTGCGGCCCATGCCGCCCATCATGGCAATGACCTGCTGGCCGACGGCCATCTCGCCGCCGGGGCAGGCGGCAACGACGCCGGTCGCCTCGATCCCGGGCACGCGCGGGAGCGTGACGTCGGGATCGGCGAGGCCGAGCCTGGTCTTCAGCTCGGAGCGGTTCAAGCCGAATGCTTTGACCTCGATGAGAGCCCAGCCGGGCTCCGGCCGCGGGACGGGGCGCTCGCGGACGACGAGTGCGTCGGGCGGTGCGGGGACGGCATCCAGGACGACAGCGCGCATGGAGGAGGGGATACGGACCATGCCCTCAGTGTAATACATTAGATTCCTTGGAATTCACTTCCAGCGATTTAAGTTCCACGCGATGCGCTACGTTCCGAGCACAATGTCCGACCTGCCATCGCTGTTCGCGGACATCGTGCGCCTCGAGATCGAGCTGTGGGACACCGTCGAGGCGCGGCTCCGCGCCGATCTCGGCGTTGGCCTGGCCACGGCGCAGACACTGGCGGTCGTCGCGGCGGTCGAGAACTGCCGAGTCCATGACATCGTGCGTGGCTTGTCGATCACCGTCGGTGGCGCGAGCAAGACCGTCGACCGTCTGGAGCGCGATGGCCTCGTCGCCCGACGGCCGCACCCGAGCGATCGCCGTTCGTCGCTGATCGCGCTGACACCCGCCGGCGCCACCACGCATGCCGCGGCGCAGCGGCTGATCGCAACCGAGCTCGAGGCGCGCATCGAGGGAGTCCTGTCTGACCGCGCGCTCGACCGGCTACACGGCGCGATCGCGAGGCTGCGGGGCGCGCTGCGATGACCGCTCGACGCTTCGGTGCGTTTCCCGCCTAAGCTCAATCGTCATGAAGGTGCTGTTGGGGCTGGGTCGATAGTCGCCAAACGGTTCGCACTCCACGAATCCCGCGCTTGCGTACAGCGATCGGGCAGGCGCGAAAGCTTGCACGGAGCCGGTTTCGATGCTGACGTGATGGAAGCCTCGGTCGCGTGCGACGCGGAGGAGGTGGTCGAGCATCGCACGCGCGAGCCCTTGGCGGCGCGCTGCTTTGGCGGTGTGCATCGACTTCAGCTCGGCGGCGTCATCGTCGAGCTGCTTGAGTGCTCCGACGGCCAGGAGCTCGCCGGCAACGCGCAGGCCGTAGAACGTCACAGCCGGATCCATCAGCCCGTTGACGTCGAGCGCGTGCCTGTCCTCGGGTGGCACCTGGGAATACGCGAAGTTCAGGTGGCGCTCCAGGATCCCACGGACGTCTTCTGATTGCGGGTCAGCAAGTGAGATCTCCGCGTGACGCATGGCCTAGCTGTCTGCGAGCGCAACGCCGATGATGTTCAGCCGGCGGGTCAGTCCGGTCAGCGCGAAGCCGCGGATCTCATCGCTGGTCGCGCCGAGCGCCTCCCAGTCGGTGTCGCCGCTGTCCGGCGGAGCGAGTGCGCTCGCGACTGACGGGAGCAGTTCGAGCAGCTTGCTTCGGATCTGTCGGGCGAGCGCGGCGTCAGTTCGAGCCGCCTTGCGGAGGTACCAGACGCCGTAGGTGATGTGGCGCTGTTCGTCGTGGTGGATGTGGCTGTAACCATCGACGAATCCGGGCAGCAGTCCGTTGGTTGTGAGATAGCGGGTGATGAACTCGAACGCGGTCAGACCGAGTGTGCTCTCGATCACGAGGTGGTAGATCGTGATGAAGTCGACCTTCGCGAACGGGTCAGCTGGGTTGGCGGCGAGCCGCTCGTGGGCTGAGACGAGCGCCTGATCGAAGATCACCGAGAATGGCTCACCGAGCTGTTCGCGCGATCGTGCGACGTGCGCGGCAATCGCAGCGGGCGCGGCGATTACCTCGTTCTGGAAGCGGGCGTAGAACTGCATGTGCCGGGCCTCGTCGACCTGCTGGGTGGCGAGGTAGCTCGCCTCCTCCTCATTCTCGGCCGCCATCACGAGACCGCCGAATTTCGTCGTAATTCGCTCCTCGGCGACCATCAGCGAGGAGAGCGCCCAGTACACGAGGCTCTTGTCCTGATCGGACACCGCGTCCTGCCATTGCGCGCGGTCAGCGGCGAGGTCGATCGACCATGGGTTCCATTGCTCGTGCTCCCAGCGGCGGTAGAGCTCCTGGGGCTCGTATAGGTTTGCTGTCGCGGTCACGACTGGCAGCCGCAGTTCGACGGCGCGCTGCTGGATGGCTCGCCGCGGCATTCGTCCTTGTCGGTCGTCTCGCAGTTGGTCTCGCGGATTTCGCTCAGCTCAGCCACTCGGACAGCTCCTTCAGCGCGTCCGGGATCACGTAGTAGTACGCCCACAGCCCCTCGCGCTCTGAGCCGACGATTCCTGCTTGCCGCAGAACCTTGAGGTGGTGCGAGACGGTGGGCTGGGAGAGATCGAACAGCGGCACGAGCTCGCAAACGCACACCTTGCCAGCATGCTTTCGCAACACGTCGACCAGCTGGAGACGGACCGGGTCGCCGAGCGCCTTGGCGATCGCGGCCATCCGGGCCGCGTGGTCGCGTTCGACGTCCGGATATACGACCGGCTCGCAACAGCGCTCGCCCGCCGGACGTTTGGTCTTGGGGGTCAGTTCCAGATCGATAGCCATCGATGCAGATATATCGATTGAAGTGACAGCTGTCAATAGTTAGACTCGCGTCCGCCTTTGTCCCGGAGGTTCAGCTATGCAAGCGCACCCGCGATTGCCCTCCGGAAGAGACCAGCGAGCTGCTTCAAGCAATGGATCGCACACTCGCAAGACGCCTGTTCGCCGAACTGCTCGGTTCGGCGTTTCTCGCCGCGATCGTAATCGGCTCCGGCATCGCGGCGCAGAAGCTCTCCCCGAACGATGTGGGCCTCCAGCTGCTCTACAACTCCGTCGCGACCGCGGCGGGCCTGTTCGCGATCATCCTGATGTTTGGTCCGATATCCGGTGCGCACTTCAACCCGGTCGTCTCGCTTGTGGACGCCAGCTTCGGCGGGCTCTCGAGGCGTGAGGCGCTCGCCTACATACCCGCCCAGATCACCGGCTGCATCCTCGGCGCGATCATCGCCAACGTGATGTTCGCGCTGGCCGCGATCAGCATCTCCACGAAGCACCGGGCCACCCCCGCGCACCTGTTCTCCGAAGTGATCGCAACCCTCGGCCTGCTGCTGGTGATCTTCTCGCTCGCGCGGACCAGACGCGGGAACATGGCCCCCGCCGCGGTCGGCGCCTACATCGGCGCCGCTTATTGGTTCACGAGCTCGACTAGCTTCGCGAACCCGGCGATCAGTATCGGGCGGATGTTCTCCGACACCTTCGCGGGCATCGCCCCGTCGTCAGTTCCTTGGTTTGTCGCCGCGGAGCTGGTCGGCGGGGTGGTCGCGATCGCCGTGCTCAGACTGACCTATCCGGACATCACGCCCGCCGAGGCGGCGGAGGCGGTGATGCCACACGGCGAGGATCTCGCGCACACCGACACACCACTTCAAACCGTTCCCGCAAGCACCGAGGCATAAGACAGGCCGCGATGCGTCCCGGCGCGATCTGCCGTAGTGGACGCAGGCATCAGCGTCCGTAAGAGCCGGCAAGCTCACATCAGCACGTCAAGAAAAGCGTTGGTGAGAACGCGATAGGGGTCGTAGGATCGAAGCGTCCTGGCCGCGTGTTGCCAGGCCTCCATCGGCGACCGGCCAACGGAATACATCGCCGGGATCGTCGAGGTCAGCATCCGCCTATTCGTGAATGCCGCGGCATCGGTGTACGCCCAGCCCTTGGACCATTCGGGGCGGGCGCAGGCGTACGGCGGCGTGTAGTTGCTCAGCGCCCAGCTCTCGACCTCGCGGTAGAAGCGGTTGGCGAGGGGCGTGTCGGGGAAGCTGAGGATGTCCAGCCAGACGGCAACGTCCCATTCGGGATGGTCGCCTCGGGGCGCCAACGGCGACAGCGCGACCGGCTGTGCCGTTCGTAGCCCGGTGTCCTGCGAGTGGTCCAGGCCGGAGACGCGGATCTCGATCGGCATGTTCATCGGGTACTGGCCTCGGCTGCGGTACTCGTCTCGCAGGCGAACGAAGAAGGACACGAACTCGCTCACCACGCGCTGCACATCGCGCCGGCGCGTGAGGATCGCGTAGCCGTTGGCCGTGACCCGTTCGGTGGTTGGCTTGATGTAATGCAACAGGTTGCGCGAAGCGCCCCACAGGTCGGAGGAACGTGACGACGCGAGACCGCTGACCGTGGTTTCAAGACTGGCCTGCCCGAACGCCGGGGTGTACCCGGGATTTCGGATCACATTGCGATCGATCGCGAGTGCCGCCTGCTTGGAGATGTTGTCCGAGAACGGGTAGTTGTACGGCGCGAGCACCTGTCGTGAGCCCGCTGGCCGGCGCGGGCTGACGCTCCAGACCTTTAGCCACGGGTTCGTCGTGAACGGGAACCAGATCGCCTCAACGCGGCCCGCCTCGCGAACGTACTCGGCGAGCGTCCGCGATGATCGGCTACCCGGCGGGGCGAACAGCTCCTCTGCAGGCACATCGACGTAGCTCACGCAGCGAAGGTTCTGATCGGCTCCGGTGCGCAGTTCCACCTCGGTCAGCAGCGAGCGACCGAGCTGCGTGAGGAGCGCCGAGCAGCCGGGCTCGCGGCGATCGAAGCGCCGCAACGCATAGCGGCCCCTGCGCGCGCTCCAGACCACCGCCGTGGCCGACAACACGAGGTGCTAACAGAACCGAACGTGTGACCATCGATCCGCTCCTCGCCGATCGCCGGCACCGCAGTTCCGTGGCCAGCGATCGCCAGGACACCACCGACCGTCACGTCGCCGGGCGCCGGTACCGCGGTGACCCCGTAGCCGTGCCGGCCAAGGAACGAAAGCAGCCGATCCATCGTCGCGCCCGGCTGAACGCGCACAATCGGCGGGTTCCTGGACACCAGCTCGATCGCCGTCAGATACCGCGTCGTGTCCAGCAGAACCACACGATCCGCACACGTTGTGCCACCCGCGACCACCAGCGGCGACCAGTTGTGCATGGCTCCGCGGGGACGGACCGCATAGCCGTGCGCACGTGCCCAGTTCACGACGCTCACTACGTCCTCCGAGGTACGCGGAGCGCACGTCCACAGCCCGTCGACCGCGATCGTTCCCGCCCAGTTCTCAAACCGCTCTCGGTGGAGCTCTATCCCAGCCGGGAACCCGGGCGGTCGCGCCGAGCAAACCCTCCCGCCAGAGCGGCCGAGGCCGCCCGTCACCGGCACCACCCAGGCCGCCGCTGCCGTGGAACGCGCCAGAAAAGCCCGCCGCGAGACCGGACGCGTCGCCGGCAGGGGTCGCTCGACCGCCGTCTCGACATCGTCGAGCCGCCCCTCGCGTATCTCGTTCACTTCCGGCCCCTCGATGAGGACACCATACAGCGACGGGTAGTCGCTCAGCCTCCAGCTGCCGCGAGCTCGCCGCGGCCCCGACGTCGACTGGAGTGGACGGCGTTTTGGCCGTGAAGCCTACGGTGAGAAGGTCTCCAGATAGGTGCCGGGGAGCTTGCTCGCGGTTGGGACGTACACGCCCATCACCTTGTTTCGGTACACGGTGTTCCCGCTCACGAAGCTGCAGCCACCCGCACACAGCGAGCTGTTGTGAACCCCGACCGCAAACCAGCGTGCCGGACCGAACGTGCCGTCGCGGTGGACTGCGATGTGGCCCATCCCCACCTGGTCGTTCGCCGTCTGGGCTACGACGTTGAAGCCGCCCGGCACGGCGGTGATGCCCTCGAAATGGGTGAGCAGCGTCGGCTTGTTCTGGTAGCTGAAGTATCTCCGCGCGCCGAAGATTCCGGTCCGCTCGTTGTAGTTCATCAGGAACGCGCGCTGGAGTACCTTCGGGTGCCGTCGCACGGACGTGCCGCCCGCGAGGGTGTAGTTGGGACTGCGCTCCCCGCCGTTCTGCCAGATGCCGTACAGGGTGGTCCCGTTCGAAGTGCTTCCACCCAGCTTCAGCAGCGTCCAGCGGTGTGTCCTCAGGCTGTAGATGAAGGCGTTGGCCGAGACCGCGCGATGCGCACCACCGATGTTGAGATCGTAATCGCCGACGACGAGATCGCCCATCGTGCTATGCGGGATCGTGTCCATCACAAAGCAGTTGGACCCGGATACCCGGCACGCCTTGGTGTGCCCGACCACGTTCTTGCCGTCCGCCGGCACGTCGATCGTCGACCACCTACCACCGCGTCCGCGCACCGGTCCCAGATAGACCATCCCCTGGTTAATCACGCCGGTTTTCGCCGAGGTCTCATAGCTGCCGACGGCTCTCACCTCACCGCTGGGAATGCTCGATGGGTTGAACGCATGTGTGTCGGGGCCGTAGAACAAGCCTTGCTTGTACCCGGAGAAGGGTGGGGTGAACGTCGACACCGCCGCGTGAGCGATCGGCCCCGTGAGCGGGGCCTCGACCAGGAACGGAATCACGGGGTTCAAGCCGGTCCCCTCGTTCACGCCGCCGGTCAAGACGGCTTTGTGACTGGACTCGCCTCGGACACCGGTCACGACGTCGCCGGTGAGCAGGGGCGAGATAACGCCCTTGGCGCGAGTGCCAGACGCTCCAAACGCACTCGCCATGACCGGCAACACGAACAACGCCGCAACCGTCACACCGATCACAGCCATGAGACGTGGGGGCACAAAGGCGTACCCCGGGCCAGCATCCTCACGTGCCCGGCGGACCGATCTAGACATTCAGTGGCTCCTTGATCGAACTGGCGGATCTCGACGGACCAAGAAGCGAGACCATCCGCGTGACCGTCCTCAAGTTCCGTTCTCAACCCCCGCGCCAGACAGAGCATCCAGCCCGTCGGGAATCCCGTGGTGGCGATCGTAACCTCCACTTGATTCGATAGCAACCTCCGCTCGCCTCACTTCGTTCGCGCCCGGATTTGAAACAGCGCGGCTGGAGATCGATGACTGGTGGACGGCCGTGAGGACTCTAAGTGCTGTTTCGCGTCAGCATCGGGGCGCGCTGCTGCTACTCACCGGAGTGCTCGCGCTCGGTGCTGGAGATCTCGCGCTGGACATCGGCCTCGTCTCGCTGCCAGCCCGCTCCTTCGCGACCGAGTCCCGCAGTGGAGCGGTTGAGTAGGCTTCGCACCCGGTCGAGGGCTTCGTGCGCGCGCCGGAGCGCCTCCTGGCTTCGCCACAGGGCATCGCCACCAGAGCCCCGCGCTTCGATGAACCGCCGTTCGCGCTCATCGGCAAGTCCCTCGCGCTCGTCCGCAACCCGCTCGCGCTGGTCCGCGAGCCTCTCGCGCTCGTCGGCGGTCCGCTCGCGCTCGTCTGCGAGCCTCTCGCGCGCGTGGGCGACACGATCTCGTTCGTCTGCAAGACGCATTCGCTGATCAAGCTCGCGGCGCAACTGCTCGAGGCTCTCAGCGTCCGACGCCATTGCTTCTCGATCAGTCTCAGGCATTCCTGAGCCCTGCGGGCAAGCGCGCTCGGCATCCTCCTCGTGCATCGCCTTCGCGATGATCCCACGTTGGCCTAGCCATAGCGAGGCACTGTCGAGAGCCTTCGCGCATGGCGGCGCCCGTCAGCGCGGGCAGTCACGGTTCCCGCTGACGGTGGCGTCGGCGGGGAGCGTCGTGTGGCACAGCGTTGCCCACTGCCATGGGCGATCGCCAGCTTCGTCGTTATCCCATTCAGAGCCCTGTAGCGTCGCCCCGTTGAGGTCGGCGAGGAATAGCGAGCTGCCGCGGTCGTGGCGGCGATCGGGCGACACCGCACCGACGCGATCGAGTCTTGCGCCCGCCAACCGCGCGAAGCCCACATCGACCTTGTCGAAGGTTGCGTCGCTGAACGTCGCGCGGCGCAGTGATGACGCCGCGAACGTCGTCTCGCTTATCGTCGTGCCAGTGAAGTCGGCGTCGTCCAGGCGGGCCGCACGCAGCCGGGCGCCGCGGATCAGGGTCTTGGGGATCGTCAGGCGCGGCGCGGAAGCCTCGATCATCGAGACCCCGTTGAAGTCGGCCCCCGTCGCGACTGCGCCGCCCATCGCGGCGCCGTCGAAGACTATGTTGTTCAGCCCGGCGTCGCCCAGGTTGGCGCCGGTGAGGTCCGCCTCGCGCATGGGACCGGACAACGCCGCCTGCGTGAGCACGGCGCCGGGGAGGTCGCAGAAGTCGTAGCCGCCGGGCGCCGGGGTCGTGGCGCTGAGCACGAGGTCCGAGCAATCGCGGCTGCCGACGCGTCCGCGTCCGGGACCCGGCTGCATCGTGCGCACCGTGACATAGCTGCCGGTTGTTTGATCGCTCACTCGGCTGGGGCGCGGTGGGTGTTGCGTGGCGGTAAGCACGACCCGGTTGCCGCGATTCAGTGCTGCCAGCAGGCGAGGGTCGGTGACGGTGGAGTCGTAGCTCGTCGTGGGGGGCAGATCTCGGGGGATCGAGACGGCGCCGACGGTGATTGGCAGCCCGGTTGAGCCGTCGATGGCAACGGCGCGTATGTCTCCGGCGGACATGCCGAAGCCGATCGCGGTCGCGTTCCAGCGGATGTTCGCGTGAATTTCAACTCGCTCCGAGCCTCGCCGGAGGCTCGCTTCGACGCTCACGAAGGGGTGGGCCGCGGGCGTCGGACCTCCATCCGTGCCGGCTCGGCAGTCTCGATCGTCGCCCTGGGGAGGTTTGCCGTCGGGCATCTGCGTGTGACAGAGCGTCGCCCAGGCGAGGTCGAGCGCCGAGAACGGTGCGCCTTGAAGCTGGGCATCGGTGAAGTCCGCAAAGTAGACATGCGAGCCGACGCCCTTCAACGCCCGCAGGTCCGCCCCGCGGAACTGCGCCGTGTCAGCGGTGACCGAGTTCCACGTGGCGCCGCGGAAGTCCGCGCCGTCAAAGCGCGAGTGGTCAAGCGACACGCCGTTGAGCACGGCGCCGCGAAAGTCGCTGTCGGTCAGCCGCGCGTCGAACACGTTGGCTCCAGCCGTCCCCTGCAACAGGTCGCTGGTGGCGTCGCGGGCGATCAGGCCGGTTCCCTCGGCGCCGGCCAGCGACAGGTTGTCGAGAATCGCACTCGTTGCGTCGGCGCCGTTGAGTCGCCCACCGGCGACGCTCAGGCCGGTCAGATCGGCGCCGCGCAGTGTCGCGCCGGTCAGGTCGGCGAGCAGCATCCGCGTCGCGACCGGCGTGCGTACGGACACGAGAGCGCGGTTGAAGAATGCTCCGACCAGGTCGCAGCGATTCAGAATCGCCCCTGGCACGATCGCTACTTCGGAGCAGTCGCGGCGCCCGATGCGATCCTGCGGGGTTCCGAATAGCTGCAGCTGCCCGACGGTCACGTAGGTCCGCGCGGTCCGCGTGCCCTCCGAGACTGCGCCGTGCTGGCTGGCGGTCAGCACGACCCGGTTGCCCGGCCGTATGGCGTGCAGATCGTCTGCGGCAATCCGCAGGGCTACGGGCTGCGCGGCGTCGCGAGCGATCTCGTCGTAGTGTGCGGTGGCGAGCAACGTCGGGCGATGTCCATGTTCACTGATCGCCACGAGCCGGAGATCACCGACTGACATGTAATCGGGGGCTCGGTGAGCGGCAGGCCCATCCCAGACGACCCGCCCGATCACGATCGCGCCGCGTCCGCTGCGCTCGAGCTTCGCCCGGACAACCACAAACGGCGCCGCCGCGGCAGCGGTGGCCGCAAGGAGGGAAAGGATTGCCACGGCCAGCACAACCAGTGCCCAGCGGCTCGCCGTCCTGGGCCGCCCCTTTGCGGCATCCATCTGGCTAGCGTAACGTAGGGATGATCGTACGGATGCGGGCTCTTCTAATCAGGGCAGGACTGGGGGCAGCGGTGCTGGTGAGCGCCTCGATCCTCGCGGTTCCGGCTGCCCAGGCGGCCAGACAGATCCCCTCCCCGTGGACCTGGACCGACTTCGGTCCCTCTCTGCGCGCCGTGTCCTGCTCAGTGCCGGGCGCCTGCGTCGCGGTCGGCCAGCGCGGAGTTGTCCTGCGCAACACGCACGGCGCCGGCGTCCCGCTGGCGTGGTCTGGAGACTTTCTCACCTATCCCGAGGAGCTCACCGGCGTTAGCTGTACTCGCAGCTTCTGCGTGGCCGTGTCGAACACGCGCACATCGGCCGCCACATTCGTCTCGAAGGTCTACCGCAGCACGGACGGCGGCGCGACGTGGTCGGACGGCGTTGCGCTGGAGCCGGCCGGAACGATCAGGACGCGCAGCGCACTGGCGCTCGCCTGCGATCCCGCAGGCGCATGCTATGCCGTGGGTCCGGCCGGCGGGGTCTGGCGGTCGGTCGACCAGGGCCGCAGCTGGACTGCGCTCGCGCTCCCCGCCGGCCCGGGTTCCTATCGCCGCATCGCTTGCCCGGCCGACGGGAGGTGCGTCGCCGTGGGGGGCGATTCTGCCGGAAGCAGCGCCGTCATCGAAGACACGAAAGTCACGCGGGTCACTCTGCCCCCGACCGTCGGCAAGGGCCTGCTGGGCCTCGCCTGCGACACCGCGACCCGGTGCACCGCGACCGACGGCCTCGGCCATTTCATGTCGCTGTCGCTCCCCACGAAGGAGTGGGGCCGCGCGAAGCTGTTTCCGAAGGCGACTCCGGTATCGGCGCTGGCGTGCCCGCTCGAGGACGTGTGCGTCGGCTTGGGCGATTCGGGGGTTGCCCTGAGAACGACTTCGCTGTCGTCGCCAAGCGGCGACTGGCACCGGCGCCCACTGGGGACGCTGAACCTCGACGAGATCACCTGCATCCGCTCAACGTGCGTCGCCGTTGGTAAGGCCGGTGCCTGGTTCGCGAGCTTCGACGCCGGCTTCGAATGGGGACGCGTCAACGAGGTCGCAAAGTTCGACGCAATCCAGTGCTCCGCCGCATTCAGCCCGACGTGTGTGGCTGGCGGGGAGAAGGACGTTGGCGTGTCGCACCTCGGCGGCGAGCTGTGGTCGCTGCCCCTAGCCGGATACTCCGGCCTCAACATCAGGTCGGTCAACTGCAAGGGACCGTCCGAGTGCCTGTTCCTGGGCAAGGGCATGACCCTGTTCACAACCGATCTGGCGAGCTTCGTCCCACGCCAGCCGACGACCACTGATCCGAAGGGCACCGATGCGCTGACCTGCATCACCGACGAGCTCTGCGTCGGGATCAACGAAGGAGTCGTCTACACCACGTTCGACGGCGCCGTGACCGGCTGGATCCAGAACGCGTTCCCCGACAAGGCCACGTCGGTGGCCTGTGTCGCGGGGCGAACGGATCCGGCGGTGTGCGTGGCGACCACCCGCGAGTTCATTGTCCTCGGCACGATGACCCGCCAGGCCGGCCAGATCAGATGGCACTGGGTCACGACCGACGCCGATCCGTCGGAGGGGCTCGAGGCAGTTGGGTGCAGCCGAGGTGGCCAGTGCACCGCGGTGGGCGGGGGCGGCGAGGTCCTGACGTCACACGGGACCGACCTGATGCACTGGACCGAGCTCATCCTCCCCAACGACCGGGTGCCGGTGGATGACCGGCCACTTCTGAAGAGCGTCGCCTGTCCGGCGGTCGGCGTCTGCCTCGCCGGCGGGATCCACGGCCCGGACGCGATCATCGCCTCGACCACGAACAACTGGGCCGACTTCAGCTACCAGCAGATCCAGGGGATCGAAGGATCAGCGGTAACAATCAAGTCGTTCGGCTGTGAAACGGTCGACCGCTGCGTTGCCGTCGGCGGCACTGCGCTGATTGGGGTGCGCAACAGCCGCCGCCGAGCCCTGTAGCGGCAGCCTCCAGCGACGTCTAACCCGGTGCGGGTCAGGGCCGCAGGTGATCGTCATCGCCCACCGTGTCTGGCGCAGCGGGTAGTTGCACCGTGACGCGGAGCCCTCCGGTGCTGCGGGCGGTGAGGGTGAGGGTTCCGTCGTGGGCTTGGGTGATGCTTTTGACAATGGCCAGCCCGAGGCCGACGCCCGCGTGGTCGGTGCGTATGCGTTTGCTGCCGCGCTGAAACGGCTCGCCAAGCGTGGAAACCAGCTGCGGGGTGAGCTTCTCGCCGGTGTTCTCTACGGTGAGCACGACGCCCTTGGGGTGTGGGCTGGTCGTGACCCACACGGTGCCCGGTTCAGGCAGGTTGTGGACGATCGCGTTGTGCATGAGGTTCGTACTCAGCTGCAGCAGGAGCGTGTGCGACCCGATGGTGGGGGTCGTGTCGCCGGAGATCTCGATGGTGTGGCCGCGTTCCTCTGCGAGGGGGAGGAGCGTTTCGGTGGCTTCTTCAGCGATCAGCGAAAGGTCGACGTGTTCTGTGGCGAAAGTCCGCTGGTCGGCGCGGCTCAGCAGGAGCAGGGCTTCAGTGAGGTCGATCGCTCGGGTGTTGACGGCGTGGAGGCGGTCGACGAGCTCGCCGTTGTCGTGGTTTGGATCTTTGCGGGCGACGTCGAGAAGCGTCTGGGTGACCGCTAACGGGGTGCGAAGTTCGTGGGAGGCGTTGGCTGCGAATCGTTGCTGTTCTGCGACGTGTGCTTCGAGCTGCGCGAGCATCGTGTCGAAGGCGTCGGCGAGCTCGCGGAATTCGTCTCTGCGGCCCGGTAGCCGGATTCGGTGGGAGAGCGATCCGTTCGCGGCGATGCGTGTTGCGTCTGTGATGCGGTCCAAGGGAGCGAGCATCCGCCCGGCGAGGAGCCACCCACCCACGAGACCGAACAAGAGCAGGAACGCCATCACGATGGCCGCGGTCGGAGCGAATTGGCGCAGGACGGCGTGCTCGTAGCTGGGCTCGAGGATGAGACCGATGTGCGGTGCACGCGTCAGGTACACCCACGTGGCGGCGAGCAGCAAGGCTCCGGCGACCATCAGAAAGCCTGCGTAGCTGAGAGTGAGCTTGAGGCGAACGCTCAACCCTGGGGCTCTATCCACGGTCTTGTCCCTCAGCCGCGGTGTTGATGCGATACCCGATGCCGGTCACGGTGGCGATGATCCAGGGTTCGCCGAGCCGTTTGCGCAGTGCCGAGACGGTGATGCGCACGGCGTTGGTGAATGGGTCTGCGTTCTCATCCCACGCTTGTTTCAGTAGCTCTTCCGCGCTGACGACCCCGCCTTCGGCGGCGACGAGGACTTCGAGCACTGCGAACTGCTTGCGGGTCAGCGCGACGTAGCGACCGTCGCGGTAGACCTCGCGGCGAAACGGATCCAGACGCAGACCGGCGATCTCTCGCACGGGCGGCCTGCTGTGGGCGCGCCTGCGGTCGAGCGCTCTGAGGCGGAGCACGAGCTCTTGGAGCTCGAAGGGCTTGGTGAGGTAGTCGTCGGCGCCGAGCCCGAACCCGGAGGTCTTGTCGTCGAGCCGGTCGGCAGCGGTGAGCATGAGGATCGGCGTGCCGCTGCCGGAGGCCACGATCCGATTGGCGATCTCGTCACCGGAGGGTCCGGGAATGTCACGGTCGAGGACGGCGATGTCGTACGAGTTGACGCGCAGGAGATGCAGGGCGCTGTCGCCGTCACCCGCGATGTCGGCCGCAATCGCTTCCAGGCGCAGGCCATCGCGGATCGCTTCCGCCATATAGGGCTCGTCCTCAACGATCAGCACGCGCATGGTCTGAATGCTGCCAGCCACCGCATATCGTCGGCATATCGAAAAGCGCATACGTGCTGGCAACACGGCGCTTTCTTGACTAGGGGGCATGAGCTACAGCGAACCAGGACGAACGGCTGCCGGCCGCGCCGCGCCCGCCCGCGCCGGTGGCCCAGGAGGAGACGCCGGCAGCCAAGACCGCACGCTGTTACCCGCTCCCCTCATCGCTCGCGATGGCACTGATGTCAACGCAACTACCACCAGCTGGAGAACACATGAGTAGAACACGACGGCCGCTGTCCGTCCTCACCCTGGTCGTAATGGTCGTGCTGATCAGCGCGTGCGGTTCGAGCGCACCTGCCGAGACCGGCAGCGGTGACGGCAGCCAAACCACCGCCAATGCCCAGAAGGGGGTGAAGTTCGCCGAGTGCATGCGCCACAACGGGGTCGGCCAGTTCCCCAACCCGGGGCCGTCGGGCAAGCTCACCATCGATTCGGTAGCGAACGGCTCGTCGCTGGACACGAGCACGCCGGCGTTCAAGCAGGCCATCAGCGCGTGTAAGAACCTGGAGCCAGCTGGGTTCATGGGCAGCAAGCGGAGCTCCCAGCAGCAGCAGGCGGCCCTCAGGTTCGCCCAGTGCATCCGCGGGAACGGCGTGACGGACTTCCCGGACCCCATCCCGAATGGGCCCCTCGTCGACACGAATCGAATCCCATCGGCCGCGCAACCCGGGGGGATGAGCATCCTCCGCGCCGCGATGCAGAAGTGCCGCGATGCGGCAGCCGCAGCGGGGGTCACGCGGTGAAGCGGAAGACGTGGATGCTCGCCGCGGCCGCCGTCGTGGCTGCCGGAACCGCCACGGGCGGCGTGGTCGTGATGTCCGTCGCGAATCACCAGGCGCTGGCTGCACAGCGGCCGCCGGCGAACACCGCGCGAGTGGAGAGAAGGACGCTCTCGGCCATGGTCTCGCAGGCAGGGACCCTGACCTATCGGGCGCGATCGGACGGCTCGCCGTACTCCGTGATCAACCGGGCTCGCGGGACCTATACCAACCTGCCTGCGCCCGGCGAGGTGATCACTCAGGGTCGGGTCCTCTATCGGGTGAACGATCGCCCGGTGGTGTTGCTGCGTGGCTTGACACCTGCCTACCGGACCCTCTCTGCCGGGGCGAGCGGCCCCGACGTGGCCGAGCTCAACGCGGATCTGGTCGCGCTCGGCTATGCCACCTCAGCTCAGCTTCGTCCGACGTCTGCCTTCTTCGGGCCGGCCACAACAGCGGCTGTGATGAAGCTGCAGGCCGCCCTGGGGGTGACCCAGAACGGCACGGTGAGCCTCGGCCAGGTGGTGTTCGAACCGTCCGCGATGCGGGTGACGAGCGTGTCAGCCCAGTTCGGTGGCAGGAGCCGGGCCGGCGAGACGGTGATGCAGGGCACCTCGATCATTCGTCAGGTGCAGGTGGCGTTGAGCGCGTCGGAGCAGACCACGATTGCGGTCGGCGACAAGGTGAGCATCACGCTGCCCGATAACCGGACCACCGCAGGTGTCGTGTCCTCGGTGGGGGCAGTCGCCACCTGCCCGGCGAGCTCCGCGTCCGGCGCGTCGAGCTCGAGCTCGGCTGCGCCGGGAATCGACACCTGCTCCTCAGGCGGCTCGGGGACCACCGCACCGACAGTCACCGTGGACGTCACGTTCTCCGCTCCGGCCGCCACCGGCAAGTGGGATCAGGCCCCGGTCCAGGTCGGCATCACCACCGACAGCGTGCCCGACGCCCTGGTGGTGCCGGTGACCGCGCTGCTGGCCCGGTCCAACGGTGGCTACGCCGTCGAGGTCGTCGGCGCGGGCGCGCGCAACCACCTCGTGCCGGTCTCGCTCGGACTGTTCGACGACGCCGACGGGCTGGTGCAAGTCACCGCCTCGGGGCTGGCCGTCGGCGACAACGTGGTGGTCCCATCGACATGACCTCCAGCCCGCAAGCCACACCAAGCGACTACGCAGTCGCGGCCGGCAACGGCTTCGCGCTCGGCGGTGCAGAAGTGGCGGTGCTCGAGGCGGAGGAGGTGGCCAAGAGCTATCCCGGCGACCCGCCCGTCCAGGCCCTGCGAGGAGTCAATCTCACCATCGGCGCGGGGGAGCTGGTCGGGATCGTCGGCCCCTCTGGGTCGGGCAAAACGACCCTGCTTCAACTAATCGGAACCCTCGACAGGCCCTCCGGTGGCCGGGTGCGGATCACGGGGCTGGACGTGGCCACGATGGCCGACGACGACGTGGCTTACCTGAGGGCCACCCGGATCGGGTTCATATTCCAGCAGTTCTTCCTGGCCGAGAACGCCACACTCTTGGACAACGTGGCGGACGGGCTCCTCTACGCCGGCATCCCCACCCGGGAGCGTCGCCAGCGGGCGCTCGACGCCCTGGAGCTGGTCGGCCTGGCCGAGCGCCGCCACGCCCGCCCGACCCAGCTCTCCGGCGGGCAACGCCAGCGGGTCGCGATCGCTCGAGCCCTGGTCGGCCAGCCCGCCATCGTGCTGGCGGACGAACCGACCGGCAACCTCGACCAGGCCACCGGTCGCGCCATCCTGGCGCTGATCGACGAGCTCCACCAAGCCGGCTCGACGATCGTGGTCATCACCCACGACCACGCCGTCGCCGAGGCGCTGGCCCGCAAGGTCGAGATCCTCGACGGCCAGATCGTCGCCGACACCGGTGCCGCCTCAGGCACCGACCCCCGCCCGCGCCCCGTCGTGGAGCCGCCCATCCACGCACCACAGGCTGCGTCCGGCGAGCCCGTCGGTGAGGACCCGTCGTGACCGCCACCGTGAGCCTCAGCCGGAGGCGCCTGCAGCTCTCCGACCTGGCCCGGCTCTCGACCGTCGGCCTACGCACACGGAAGCTGCGGGCCGGGCTGTCCGCTCTCGGTATCGCGATCGGCGTGGCCTCCATCGTCGCCGTCCTGGGCCTGTCCGCCTCGTCCCAGGCCGGCCTCCTGGCCGAGATCAACCAGCTCGGCACCAACCTGCTCACCGTCAGCAACGGGCAGAGCCTCACCGGCGGCACCGCTGAGATTCCCACCAGCGCGCCGCCCATGATCGGCCGCATCAGCGGCGTGGAGCACGTCGAAAGCACCGGGGTGGTCAGCGGCGCCAACGCGTACCGCACCCCTTACACCCCGTCGGTCGACACCAACGGCCTGACCGTCCAAGCCGCCAGTCTCGATCTTCTGCCGATCGTCGCCACCACCGTCGCGCAAGGTCATTACCTCAACGCTGCTACCGCCCAAGAACCCGCCGCCGTGCTCGGCGCCACCGCCGCCCAGCTGCTCGGCATCGACCGCATCTACCCCGGCGAGCGCATCTGGGTCGGCCGCCAGTGGTTCTACCTCGTCGGCATCCTCAACCCCGCCGTGCTCGCGCCCGCGATCGACACCTCCATCCTCGTCGGCTACTCCGCGGCAGAGAAATACCTGGGCTTTGACGGCCACCCGTCCACCATCTACCTCCGCGCCCAAACCGACCGCGTCAATGCCGTCGACAACCTCCTCGCCGCTACCGCAAACCCAGAGAACCCGAGCGAGGTCAACGTCAGCCAGCCCTCCGACGCCCTGGTCGCCCAAGCCGACGCCAAGAGCGCCCTCAACGGCCTGTTCCTCGGCCTCGGCGCCGTTGCCTTGCTCGTCGGCGCGGTCGGCGTCGCCAACATCATGATCATCTCCGTCCTCGAGCGCCGCTCCGAGATCGGCCTGCGGCGCGCCCTCGGCGCCACCAGAGGCCACATCCGCATCCAGTTCCTCTCCGAAGCCATCCTCCTCGGACTGCTCGGCGGCGCCGTCGGCGTCGCCCTCGGCGCCGGCGCCACCGCCGTCTACGCCCACACCAAACACTGGGCCATCATCATCCCCACCGAAGCGTGGACCGGTGGCATCGCGGCCTCCCTCATCATCGGGGCCCTCGCCGGGCTCATCCCCGCACTACGCGCCGCACGCCTGTCGCCCACCCGGGCTCTCTGGTCCGTCTAACGACCTCGTCGTGTGGGGAGAGACGCGGACCTTGCCAGTCCGTTCTGCGGCGTCGACGCCGGCGGCGTTGAGGCGCTCGAGCGCCCGTCCGACCGTGTCCGGGCGGTCCGGTTCCAGGAGCACGAGCGTTGAGCGCTCGGGCTCGGCCTTCGGGCTCTGCAGCCGCCATCCGGCCGGCAGGCCGTCGATGAGCAGGTCGACGAGCGCCTGGTCGTGACGCTCGACTTGGTCGAGTCCGAAATCGAGGAGCAGCGAGACGGCTCGCTCGAAGGCCGGGTAAGTGGAGAGGTTGGCGGTGCAGAACACGTCGTAGGCGGCGGCTCCGAGGTCGTCGCGCAGCTCGTAGCGATCTGGCGGGTTGGCGATCTCATCGACCTGCGCGAGCCAGTAGCCCTGCTCGTACTCCAACCGCCGGATGAGTTCCGGGCGCAGCCACGCGAAGCCTGTCGCATAAGGCGCGCACAGCCATTTGAAGCCGCAGCTCACCAGCGCGTCCACCCCGAGCTCGCGGACGTCGGTCGGCCGAGCGCCGACGGCCTGCGAGCCGTTGAGCACGAACGTGATGTCGTCGCGTTCGCGGCAGACCTCGACCAGAGCGCGAACGTCAGCGGTTCGTCCGGTGAAGGAGAACACCCAGCTTGTGCACACCACCCGCGTCCGGTCACTCAGCGCAGCTCGCAGACAATCGGGCTCGAGCGCACCGGACGGCGCGGACACGGTCCGCAGATGCACGCCCTGGCGCCGTAACGGCAGCCAAGGGTAGATCGAGGCCGGGAAGTCGCCCTCGACCACCAGGACCTCGTCACCCGCTCGCAGTGGCAGGCCGTGCGCGAGCAGGTCGAGTCCGTAGCTGGTGCTGTTGGCAAGCACGATCTCCTGCGGAGCAGCTCCGATCAGCCGGCTGATCGCCTCTCGCAGCGTGCGCGGTACCTCGAAGAACGCTTCCTCGACCATCCGCCGCGGATCGAGCTTCTCCTCGACCGCCAACCGCGCGGCTTCAGCCGCCACCTGCGGCAGCGGCCCCTGGTGCGCGGTGTTCACCCACACGCGCTCAAACGGACCGAACGCCTCATGCAACGACACGGCCATCTTGCCCTTCTACCACGCGGATCGCGACGGTGAACCCGGCGGATGCATCGAAATCTCGCGGTTCGGCCATGACCTGCAGCGAGCCGCCCGCGGCCGCGACCACCTCTGGCGTTCGCGCTCTACCGTACGCATCGATGCCCAAGATCGCGACCGTCGGTGTCTACGAGTTCGACGCCGCAAGTTTCATCCGTACGCTCGACGAGGCTTCAGTCACCCAGATCGTTGACATCCGTCAGCGGCGGGGAGTGCGAGGCCCGCAGTACTCGTGGGCCAATGCCCGTCGCCTGCAGGCCCTGCTCGCGGATGCGCACATCAGCTACGAGCATCGTCCGGAGCTCGCGCCGACCACGGAGCTGCGTCACCTCCAATATCGCGCGGACGATCGCCAAGGCGTCGGCAAACGGTCGAGGGTCCGACTTTCCCCTGAGTACATCCGCGGCTATGCCGAGGAGATACTCGATCACGTTCCGTTGGAGCCACTTGTGGAGAGATTGCCGGTACATGGCATCGCGGCGCTGCTGTGCGTCGAGGCGACTGCCCAGGCCTGTCATCGTTTCCTTGTGGCCGAGCGCTTGGCGGAGCGGTTCGACTTTGAGATCGTCCACTTGGAGCCGACCGAGCCCACGGACATCGACCTCATCTGATCCGCGCGAGCGAACTCAGCGATCCCGCCCGTTACGCAAGGATGCAGCGGCGCCGGCGGTGCCACTCACGGCGGAGCTTGGGTACTCAGCCGTGCGACGCCGGGCAAATCGCCTGCTTTCCACATTCGAGCCCAAGCACCGGGTAGGCGCTTGAGGTAGTGGTCCATGAACGCGATCGTCTCGCGCTCGACGATTCCGAGTTGAGGTCGTTCGTCGGTGTACGGGCCCAGGTGCGGGGCGCCCCACAGCGAGAGCAGGAATTTCGGCGGCGGGGCAAGGCGAAAGTAGCGGTACGTGGACTCGGGAGCGTTGCTTGTGTCAGCGGTGCCCTGGACGGCAAGCAACGGTGGACTTGGAGCCGGGAAGGCATAGCCACTGACGCCGGGTATCTCCGCGCCGGACAGGATCATCGCGGCGTCTATGCGGTGGTCCACATAGTTGCCGTTGTAGGAGACCGCGAGCGCAGTCGAGCCCCCATCCGACTGTCCGGAAACGGCAACGCGCCGTGGATCGATCATCCCTGATAGAGCCCCGCGTCGAGCAGCGTTCGCGGCCAGCATGCGACTGATCACGAAGCTGACATCAGCCGGCTGGTTGACGAGATCTGATTCCTGCGGACCGCCGGGCGCATTCGAATTTGTCAACGGGAAGACCGGGGCCGCGACAACATAACCAGCGCGCGCCCAGGCCTGAAGCAGCCGCCGGTACGGACCTGGCGTGATGTCGAACCCATGAGCAAAGACGATCAGCGGAAACGGACCTCGGGTCCTCGCCGGGGCTGCGCCCTGCACATCGACCCGCGCCGGATTCCCCACAGCCGGATAGCGAATCACGGTCACGAGCGTTCGCGGCTGAGGCCGATGTCCCGGGTAGGAGACCCTACGACTCCGATCCTTGAACACCAACGCGAACACGCCAACCGCTAAGCGCGGGTCGCTCCGCAGACCGGCCCCGCCGCTCGGTCGCGCACCCGAACGCGGCACGCCAGCCACGGCAATCGCGGCGACACCGCCGGCAAGCATGATCCCGCATACCAACACTGAGGCGGCACCCCAGACGGCGCGATATCTCACCGCGTAGGCTCGCAGACAGCCCGCCACTCAAACAGCATCCCATGCGCGGGCGACGGACGGCATCCAGCTCGCGGGTGCCAGCCCCGCCGGGCGATTCGCGGCCGTGCCGGTCTAGACTTGCGCGGTGGGGCATCAGCCGAGTGACCGGCCGGGATCGGGTCGGGCGGTCGGACTCAACATGACCGAGGAGGGAAGCAATGGAGCGAGTACGGCGATCGCCGAGGTTTCTGATGGTCGCGACCGGCGTCGCGGCGGCCATCATTGCGAGCTGTGGGGCAGCTGCGTTGGCCGGCGGGAGCACGATCAACGCCACCGCTGCTGCTGCGGGTGATGCGGTTACGTGCAGCCAGCTAGCGCTGCGCAATGTGAGTCCGCGCGAGCGGACGACGTTCACGTGTCCTATCCCAGGCGCGCTGCACGGACACGCGTTCGAGCTGTTTGCCGTCGTCAACGTCTTCAACGCCGGCACCTCCCCGAATACGGCGCGGACAAATTGCACGCTCAAGGATGGCAACGACGAGCACCTAGGCGCTGATGACGCAGCGGGATCAGGCGTGATCGCTCTGCAACTGCCCGTTCGCTCGACGGCGGCGTCGTTCACGGTCACGTGCTTCACCCAGGGCGGGACCGGTGCCCAGCTGACCCGCTCGCAGCTGACCGGGATCGCCGCCGGCTCGTTGACCACGCACACCTTCTAGTCCGATCATGTGGCACGCCGGGCCCGGAGGCGGCGCTGCCGTTCTCGTAGCCCGCAGGGGCGCTCGGCGTGCCAGCGCTGCGTCGCTGAGCGGCTGACGTCGTAGAACACCAGGTTGCATTCGGACCGCGCGCAGCGGCGAAGACGGGTCGGCTCGAGTTCGATGAGTTCGCGGATCACGGCGACGAGCAGCGGCGCGATGCGCGTAGCGCGTTTCGGACGCACGGTCACACACAACCCTTCTTCCGCGTGTCGCTCCAGCGCCTGGATGACAGGCTCGCGCGCTGCCAGCATGTTGAGCGCCGCGAGCGAAGGCGGGGAGCCTTTGATCAGCGCATCGACGATCGACACGACTGCGCGCTGCAAAGCACGCACGGCCGGCAGCTCGCGCGCATCCACGGGGTCGTCGAGAAAAGGCTCGAGCAGCACGTTGGCAGCGGCCGCATCCGCGAGCGCGTCGTGGGCCGCCGCTCGTCGCGCGTGGGTAGGTCGTCTCGTCGCTCGCGCGTTCGCAAGCGCCACGACGAGCGCAGCGTCGTTCACAGGACGGCGCCGACCGTGCGGCGACGAGCCTCGGTCACGAGCTCGTTTGCACGCTTGGCGTTCGGATGCGAGGCGTAGCTCATTGCTGCATCGGCAGCTTGGCGGCTCGCCCACCGGCTGACCACGATCAAATGGCCTGGCTGGTCGAGATCCTCGATCAGCTCGTGGGACAAATAGCCGTCGAAAGACAACATGTCGCGCCAAATCGCCTTGGTGACGCTGA
Organism: uncultured Solirubrobacterales bacterium; assembly: GCA_963796525.1. Lineage (GTDB taxonomy): Bacteria > Actinomycetota > Thermoleophilia > Solirubrobacterales > Solirubrobacteraceae > Palsa-465. The sequence goes on along the minus strand of CAWCMD010000015.1, from coordinate 282,881 downwards.
TGCCCTCGCTCGCCGTCTCAGGCGGAAACCGGGATTCCCAGATCGAATACACGCTCATCCAGCTACTCCTTGTAACGGTCTACAGTGAGAATGACCGTTACAGCCTACCGCATCGCGTTCCGGCTTTCGCGGGGTTCCTTTCGTGATGTTCTAGGTCGTGATCGGCTCGACGTAGGCGCCGTTCCGCTGGCCCGGGGTCTTCTCCGGTGCGGTGCCGGGGAGCAGCATGGTCGGGATCGCGGCTAGAGCGATGAACGCGAGCGCCCACCAGAACGTGTGGCTGTAGGCCGCCGCGAGGTTGCCGGCGCGGTGGACCTGGCCGAGGAGCTGGCGCTGGAGGACGACGGCCAGGATCGAGACGCCGAACGAACCGCCGAGCTGCTGCAGGATCCGGATCGCCGTGGTCGCCTTCGGGATCTGGGCGGTGCGCAGGCCGCGGTACGGCGAGGCAAGGCTCGGGACGAGCGCCGCTCCGATGCCGGCCCCGTTCAGGACAAGCACTGCGCTCAGTAGAGCGAGGCTCGTGTGCGTGTCGATCTGGGTGTAAGTCAGCGTGCTGACTGCGCTCAGCAGCAAGCCGGTGAGGACGATTGGGCGCGGGCCGATCCTGTCGCTGAGCCGGCCCGCGATGGTGAGCGCCAGCGCCATTCCGAGGCCGGAAGGAGCGAGCAGCAGGCCGGCGTCGAGCGCGCTCTGATGGCGGACCTGCTGGTAGTAGAGCGGCAGCAGCAGCTGGACCCCGAGCATCGCCATGCTGAACAGGAACACCAGGGCGGAGGGTGCGCTGAAGCTGCGGGTCTTGAAAAGCCTCAGGTCCACGAGCGGGTTTCTGGTCGACAGCGCGTGGGCGGCGTAGCCGGCGATCAGGACGAGGCCGAGGGTCACGGGGATCAGCACGTGAGCGTCGGTGAAGGTGCCGTAACTGCCGGTCTGGGCGAGGCCGTAGATAATCGCGGCGAGGCCGGGGGAGAGAAGCGCGAATCCGACCGTGTCGAGCTTGCTCGCGTTCGCGGACCGGGTCTGCGGCATCGCGACGCGGTAGGCGAACAGCACCGCCGCCAGACAGACGGGAACGTTGAGGTAGAACATCAGCCGCCAGCTCGAGTCGGTCACGATCACGCCGCCGAGCACCGGGCCGAGGACCGGGCCGAGCATCGCGGGAACGCCGACCGCGGCCATCACGCGCCCGAGTCGCTCCGGGCCGGCCGCCTGCGCGAGGATCATCTGCGCGAGCGGGAGCAGCATGCCGCCGCCGACGCCCTGCAGAACCCGGAAGGCGATCAGGCTGGTGGCTGACCAGGCGAGCCCGCAAAGGACCGAGCCGCCGATGAAGAACAAGAGCGCCGCGACCCAGCTGTTGCGTGCGCCGAACCGTTCGACCGCCCAACCGGTGAGCGGGATCACCATCGCGATGGCGAGCAGATAGCCGGTCGAGACCCATTGGATCGTCGTGACCGAGGCGTGAAAGTCACGCTGGAGTGTGTGCAGCGCGACGTTCACCATCGTCATGTCGAGCGCGACCATGAACGCGCCGAGCATGATCGCGACGACGAGCCGACGGAGGTCTTGAGGGAGTCTTTGATTGGTGTTCGGCTGAGCGAGCATAGCGCCAGTGTATGCCTAAATGGCAGTCACTGTCAAGTAGGCATTGTGTGATATATTTGACGCGTCTATGAGCTCCGTTCTCGGTCCCCGTGAACGCCGGCGCGTCCGGACGATGCGCGAGATCCAGGGCGAGGCGCTGCGGCTGTTCGAGTCCCACGGCTACAGCGAAACGACGATCGATCAGATCGCGGAGGCCTCGGACATCTCGCCAAGGACCTTCTTCCGATACTTCCCGACCAAAGAGGACGTCGTCCTGTGGGACGAGTACGACGCGGTGATCGGTGAACTACTCGCGGAGCGGCCGCCGGACGAACCAATCGGCGAGACGCTTCGAGCCGTGACGCGCTCGGCGATCGAGGGGCTCTACCGGCATGACCCCGAGCGGCTGCTGGCGCGGGACAGGCTGCTGTTCAGCGAGCCGGCGCTGCGGGCGAGATTCCTCGAGTTTGCCCGTGAGGGCGTCCAGCAGATCGGAGCCGCATTTGCCGCCACACGCGGGCTTGCGGCGGATGATCTCATGCTCCAGGTGACCGCGGCGGCGCTGATCGATGCGGTCGGCTGGGCGGTGGATCGCTGGCAGGCGAGCGACGGGAAGGCCGACCTGCTGGCTCTAGTGGATGAAGCGACCAATGCGCTCGTCGACGGAGCTGCCGGGATATCGCGCGTACCGGGCGCTGCGTGAGGGCTAGGATCGGCGTCTTGCCAGCCGCCGGAACAGAAGACCGATAACCGGTCGTCGCGCGACTCAGAGGGGTTGGCCCGAACGAGATGAAGGCGCGATGACGAGAGGACTTACGCGGCTGCTGAGACCAGCGCTTGTGTTTGCGCTGCTGTCTGCACTCGGTGCCGCAACTCTCACTGCCCCCGGATCGGCGAGCGGTGCGAAACGGCCGCGCGTTGTCGATGGCACTCCGGCGAGCAACTCGCAATGGCCGTTCATCGCAGCGCTTGTCACGCACAGTATGGATGCGGTCGACGGCCAATTCTGCGGGGGCAGTGTGATTGCCCCGCGTGTGGTCCTCACCGCGGCTCATTGTGTGCAAGGAAGCGGGCCGGGCGACATCGACGTCGTAACTGGTCGCACCCGTCTCAGCGACGACCAGGCGGGGCAGCGGATCGCCGTGGGTGCGTTCCGCATCGACCCTCGCTACGACCCCAAGACTCAGCGTCACGACGCAGCGATACTAGTGCTGGAAGCGCCGACCAGCGCGCCGCCGATCTCCATCGCATCCGCCAATGATCGGCGACTGACCGCGCCCGGAGCGCCACTCGCTGTCGCTGGCTGGGGCGATATCGACGCGGCCGGCGACTCGCCCGACGTCCTCCACGCGGGGGCGCTGCAGGCGATCTCCACGCGGGGGCGCTGCAGGCGATCTCCGCGCGCGCCTGCGCCAAGGCGTGGGGCTCCGCAGGAATCGGCGCCCTGTTGTTCTGCGCGGGCTCCCGCAGCGGTCACATGACCGACGCGTGCGGGGGCGACAGCGGTGGTCCACTCGTGTCTCGTGGAACCACGACAAGCCTCGTCGGCATCGTTGCCTTCGGCGGGGACGTCTGCGGCGATCCCCGGGCGCCGGGCGTGTACGCGCGCGCAAGCGCCGAGGTCCCGTGGATCCTGAAGACGCTCGGCCTCGCGCCTGCGATCCGCGGTCAAGCTGGACGGTAATTACGGAGCGCGTGACTCATTCGCCGCGCGCCACACGACCTCCGGGGTCACAGGAGTCCCGAGGATCACGCCCGGCCGATCGATCGCATCCTCGATCGCGGCGATGACGGCCGCGGCCACTCCGCAAACACCACCCTCGCCGGCCCCCTTCACCCCCAACGGGTTCGTGGTCGACGGCACCTCGACGAGCAGCACGTCCAGCTCCGGCGCGTCCCGGAACCCCGGAAGCAGGTAGTCGAAGAATGTCGTGGCGATGGGGTTGCCGTCTCCGTCATAGACGAACTGCTCGAGTAGCGCGCCACCGAGCGCCTGCACTGCCGCGCCCTGCAGCTGACCCTCGACCAGCCGTGGATTGACGGCACGCCCCACGTCATAGCCGAGCACGAGACGCTCGACACGCACGGCGCCGAGCTCGGGATCGACCGAGACGATCGCCGCCACGACCCCGTGGGAGAAGTTCGCTCGCGTCGGCGTGGAAGACGTCATACCCCAGCAGCCCGGTTCCGCTCTGGGCCGCCGCTAGCGCAGCGACCTTCAGGCAACGAGATCGTGCCGGATGAGTCCTCGGTCTGGTAAGCACCGTCGCGGAAGACCAATGCCTCGGGCTCCACTCCGAGGGCCGCGGCCGCGAACGGCCGCCCGGCATCGGCTACGACGAGCGCCGCCAGCCGGGCAGCGTTGCCGGCCATCACGGTCGAGCGGCTGGCGTAGGTCCCGCGCCCCGCTGCCGAGCCTGTCCGTGTCTCCCGTGTCGACCGTCACCGCGTCCGATGGCATGCCCAGCGTCTCGGCGACAATCTGCGCGAGAACCGTCCGGATCCCCTGCCCGATCGAAGTCGCGCCGGTCCTGACGACGACCTGCGGACCACCTGACACGAGCACGCTCGCGGACTCCGATGGTCCGATCCCCGTCTTCTCCACATACGCGCCGACCCCGATCCCGACACGCTCGCCCGCGGCTCGCCGTCTGACAACCCGCTCGCGGTCGGCTTCCGGTGATCACACGGTCGTACGTCTGCGCGTAGTTCCCGCTCTCGAGCAGGATCTCATCCTCGACGGACTGCAGCGGGCGCGTGTAGGGCAACTGCTTGGGCCGCAGGAGGTTCTGCCGGCGCAGCTCGATCGGGTTCCTTGCCGAGCCTGAGCCGCCAGCAGATCGATCATCCTGTCGCACACGAACGTTGCCTCAAATCCGCCTGGGCTGCGATACGTGCCGGTCGGGGTCTTGTTGGTCAGCGTGTAGCGGCCAGTCGCGGAGTAGTTCGGGATGTCGTAGGGGCCGGGTATCCCGCCGATCGTCAGCTCGGCGACGCGTACTCCCACGGTCCGTACGTACGCTCCGGCGTCGTGCGCGAACCGGGTGACGAATGCGACTATTCGCCCGTCGGCGCTGGCGGCGATCGTCGCGTCGTGATGCTGCTCGCGCGAATGGTTGGCGGCGAGGAGGTTCTCTCGGCGGTCCTCGATCCAGGAGATCGGGCGGCCCAGCTGCTTTGCCGCCCACGGGATCAGGAAATCCTCCGGGTAGACCTCGCCCTTGACCCCGAACCCGCCGCCCGCGGACAACGACAGGATCCGCACGTCGTCCTCCGCGAGCCCGCAGCTGACCCGCCAGCTGACCCCGCTTGAAGTGCGGGACCTTCATCGAGCCGTACAGCGTCAATTTCCCGTGCTCCTCGTCCCAGTCGGCAACGAGCCCGCGCGTCTCCATCGCGACCCCGGTGTGCCGCCCGATCCCGATCCGCGCCGAAACGACGACATCGGCTCGATCGAGCCCGGCATCGACGTCACCGTAGGAGGCTGACACCTCGATCTGATTGGGCAGCCCCTCGAACAACGCTGGACCCGTGATCCGCGGTGAGCGAGTCGAGCACGGGTGCCGAGCGGATCGATCTCGGCGCTCACGAGCTCCGCCGCATCCTCGGCGACGTAACGGTCCTCGGCGATCACCACTGCGATCGGTTCACCGACGAACCGAACCTGGTCGCGCGCCACAACCGGCTGCAGATATGGCACCAGTGATTCGTCGACAGATAACCGCGGATGGATCACCGGCACCGAACCCAGGTCACGTGCGACGTCATCCGCCGTGAATACTGCGACCACGCCCGGGTGCGCGCGGGCCTCGCCCAACGTCAACCGATCGCAGGCCGCCGTGCGCGACTGGCGAGCGAACGATCGCCGCCGACAGCTGGCCTGGCAGCACGACGTCGGCGACGAACGGCTCCACGCCGGTCAGCAGCCGATCGTCCTCGTGCCGGTCGATCGATTCGCCGATCCAGCCTCGGGTCCGAGATGTGGTCACCTCGCGCTCAGCCCTCGTCCCGGCGGTTCGTCCGCGCCTCCTGCGCCGCATCGCGAGCCGCGGCGAGGATGGTTCTGATAGCCGGTGCAGCGGCAGATGTTCGATGCCAGAGCCGTCATTAGATCCTCATCTGAGATGTATGGATCGCGCTCGAGCACGGCGGTCGTGAGCATCAGGAACCCGGCTGTGCAGAACCCGCATTGCAGCCCTCGGTTCCGTTTGAACGCCAGCCTGCAGCGGATGAAGTCGTCCGGGCCGCTCGAGTCCCTCGACCGTGCCGATCTCGGCGCCCTCGCACTGCACGGCGAACAGCAGGCATGAGCGGACCGGCTCGCCGTCGAGCACGACCGTGCACGCCCCGCACATGCCGTGCTCACAACCCAGACGCGTTCCCGGTCAGCCCGCAGTCCTCGCGAAGCGCGTCGGCGAGTGTCTTCCGCGGCTCGACGGCGAGCTCGAATCGCCGGCCGTTGACCGACAGCGCAACGTCCCGCTTTCATGCGGCTGCCCGACCCAGCATCTCGGCGGCCTGCTCGATCTGCGCGGCGGATCGAGCACCTCGACCAACCCGCGCCGGTACTCGCGCCGAGCCATGGATGTCGGACACCGGTCGGCGGCGACGGCCGCCGCCCTCGCCGCGTCTGCGACCTGCTCCGAGCCAAGCCGACGAGTCGACCAAAGCCGCCTCGGCTTCGACCGAGACGGACCGGACCTGTTCCCCTACCGCCGACACCGAGGAACGCGCTGCGTGACCTTCCATCTTCGACCACGATCGCCGCCGCCGCGGAAACAAACGCAGAGTCGTTCTCGCGCCGGCTCAACTCGGCAAAGCCGACGCCGAGCGCCGGGACCGAGCAACGGCAGCCGAACCTCGTCGACAAGCTCGTCCGGCCTCGAGCACAGTCTGAAACGACGAACCTGTCTAAAGAAATCCGCCGACGGAACGGCGTCCCGATCGGCGTTCGGAAGAAGTCTGGCGCATCGACAAACCGATGCCCACGAACGCTCGCAATCCCGATGCGCGCGTCCGAGCATCGATGCACAGCAGACACCACTCCGCCGAGGGGTCGGCGTACGCGACGCTGCCGCCGAACGTGCCCTCGGACCCGGATCGGCAGATGCCCGATGTGCCGCCCGGCGATCGCCAGCAGGCCGGCCGAGTGGTTCCGGCGACACACCGAGCTCAAGCCGCCGGTGCGTCACTCGCGCCCCAATCGCCAATTCGCCGTTGACCTCCTCAACGCTGTCGAGTCCGCTTGACACGCGGCCGATGTCGACCACCAACTCCGGGCGCTCCAACCGCAGCGCCATCCGCGGAACCAACGTCTGTCCGCCGGCCAGAACCTTCGCGTCCGAACCGTGCTCGGCCAGGATTGCGAGCACCTCCTCGATCGTTTCGGGTGCTGCGTAGTCGAAGCTGGACGCCTTCAGAGCCGGGATCGATATCGGAGCGCAGGACCGCTGTCAACCTCGGTGTGCGAGCAGGACCGAGGGGTCGGACCAGAAATATCGGAGCTTGCTCGGGGTCCCGTTCAGGCGGCTTGCGACACCGCCTGGCGCTGAAACGCGGGCCTGCCCGACAGGGCGGGCCCCGCGCGCCTCATAGAACGCCTGGGCCTCCAGATTCTGTTCGAGGACCCACAGATACAACGGCGTTTCCCGCTTGCTGACCGCTAAGGCGATCAGCGCAAGCAGTTCGGACCCGACGCCTCGGCGCTTGTGCCGAGGCGCGACGTGAAGGTTGTCGAGCAGCGCGCCCCATGTCGGATCTGAATCGAACACGACGTGCGCAAATCCGACGATGCCTCCGTCCTCTTCGGCGAGCACGGTGTGGCTGCCGCTGTCGGCGGCATGTAACCGCTCTGTCCGCGCGGTCTCGCGATCGATCACAACATCCACGTCGAGGAATGAATCGGAATACGCATCGCGATAATGCCCGCGCCAACTGTAGGCGTGGAGTGCCGCGATCGCGATGGCATCCGCGGCGCCAGCCGATCGGAACCGCGGCCGCTCAACGTCGGGCATGAATCCTCCTTCATCGATCCTGGCGTTGGCACCGCGCGTAGGCCGGATGCCGGACCGTCACCGGGCCAGCGGATTGTTCTACTGGGAGCCCGAGTGGATCCCAGGCGTCGGCTGGGAGCCTGGCGCGGGCAGGCCGAACGACGACCTGACGCTGTTCTCGTTCACGGGCAGCGCCCTGCCGTCGGTGGGCCTCTATCAGAGTCCGCTGGCCGTGTGCACGCATTACGACCCGCATGCCCTCCCGTGCGAGGTGCCGAACGGAGCGAGTTCCTAGCGGGGCTTCGCAGGGCTGGCCTACCGTTCGCGCAACTCGCGCCGCAGGAACTTTCCGCTCGCGGTCTTCCTCTCCGACAGAGGTGGCGCGCGTCTTGGCTAGGAGGCGCGCCACCACGCGGCATCGGTCAGTCGTACGCCTCCGGACTGTGCCTGAACGTGGGCCACGCGTCCGGATCGTGCCCGGTCACCACCGCGGCCCCGCTGCGACGGGCGATGCGGTGCAGCTTCTGGACCGACCGCACGGTGTCAACCACCGAGGCCAGGAACCCGGGCAGCGCCTTCTCCTCCCAGTGATCCATCGTGTAGGCGGCGTCGACCGTGAGCAGCATCGTGCCTGAGTTCGGCAGCGTCACCTCGAAGGACTGGTGGCCGGGCGAGTGCCCGGGCGTGCGCCAGCAACGGATCGCGCCGTCGCCGAACACGTCGTAGCCGTCTTCGGTGTCTTCGAGCAGCGCCCACGGCACCCCCGGCTTGCTGAAGTCCTTCTGGATGTAGCCACCGGCGGCGAACCAGTCCGGCGCCATCGCGTACTCGTACTCGTCGCGCGTCGCGATCACCTCGGCATTGGGGAACTGGTCAATCGCCCCGAGCGCGCCGGTGTGGTCGAGGTGCAGGTGTGACTGCAGCACGTACCTCACGTCGCCGGGGTCGAAGCCGGCCGCCGTGAGCGCCGGCACGCATGCCTGCTCGAGGGTCATCACGGGCCAGTAGATCTCGCTGATGTCGGCCCAGTGGGTCCGCGGGTCCTCTGCACACTCGGCGGCATTTCCGCCGTCGATCACCACCAAGCCTGCAGGATGCTCGATCAGGAACCAGGGCACCGGGATCTCATACTCCTGGCCCAAGCCCTGGTTCATCTTGATGTTCTCGAGGTGACACTTCAGGGTGCCGCACTCGAACATGTGCAGCTTCACGCCCTCCGGCACGTGCGCGCCGGCGGACGTCTGATGGTCGCGAAGTGCTGTTCCGGTTGACATTTGAGAGCCTCTCCTTTCTCCCTACCAGTTCGTCATAGACGCAGTGATGATGTGGCGCAGGTCGTCCTCTGCCACCTCCTTGGGGGCGACCGCCAGGAGCCGCTGCTGCTTCATGGCACCGTCGACCAGCGTCGGGATGTCGTCCTCGCCGTAGCCGAAATCGGCGACGCCGCATGGGGACTCGACATCCTTCATCAGCTGGCGTAGGACGTTGGGCAGCGTGTCCGGCCCCGGATCCTCAATCGGCTCGCCTGCGAGCAGTTCGGCGACCGTATGGTGTCGCTCGGGCATTGCGTCGTAGGTGAACCGGAAGGCGGCCGGCGCCGTGACGATCACCGAGTGCCCGTGCGGCACGAACGGGTGGTCGTCGGGATAGCCGGCGGGCTGGTAGTCGTGCCTGACCGACGCGATCGGGTAGGCGCACGAGTGCGGGATGTGCACGCCCGCCGAGCCGAAGCCGACGCCGGCCATCGTGGCCCCGAGCATCATGTAGCCGCGCGCCTCGACATCGTCGCCATCGGCGACCGCGCGGCGCAGGAAGCGGCCGCCGAATTCGAGCGCCTTGGCGGACCACACGTCCGCGATCGGGTTGGAGCCCTGGTAGGGCGGACGGTCGTCGGGCGAGTCCGGCCGCGGGCGCTGGTCGAACGGCCTGGACAGGAATGATTCGGCGGCGTGGCAGACCACGTCGAGCCCGGCTGAGGAAGTGACCTCGGGCGGCAGCGACCGCGTCAGCTCGGGGTCGACGATCGCCTGTGTCGCTCGGAGGTACCGGTGCGAGATGCCCGTCTTTACCTTGATGTCGGGAATGTCGAGCACCGCGACGGTGGTGGCCTCCGACCCCGTGCCCGATGTGGTCGGGATCGCCACATGCGGCTTGATCGGCGACGGCGGCTTCCTCCCCTCGCCGATCGGTGGGTTTACATAGTCCATCACCGGCGCCGGGTGGGTCGAGACGAGGTTGGCGACCTTAGCCGTGTCCATGCTCGAGCCACCCCCGACCGATACGAACCCGTCGACGTCGTGCTCGAGGGCAAAGTCGGCCGCGTCCTGGAGGGAGTCGATCGTCGGCTCCACGCGCGAGCGGTCGTAGACCACGACCTCGATTCCCTCTTTCTCGATCAGGCCCTTGATGCGCTCGGGATGGCCGAGCGCGGCGACACCTGGATCGGTGACGAGCATCGCTCGCTTGACGCCGAGCCGCTTGAGCTCCCATCCGGCGTCGGCGGAGGCGCCGGCTCCGAATTTGACCGGCGTGGCCTCCATCGTGAAGATCGTCTCGTGGTGATTGGAAGCCATCCCTCTCCCTTCTGTTGCCGTCATTCTCTCCCTGGATATGCGCTTACCCGTCATGGAGCTTGAAAACGCCCTCGCCGAGATAGTCGGTGCTCGGCATGTGCTGAGCGATCCGGAGATAAAGTCCTCCTACGAGCGCGACTACACCGGACGCTACGAGGGCCGGGCGCGGCTGGTGGTTCGCCCCGGAGACACTGGCGAGGTCGCGGACGTGATGGCCGCCTGCGCGCGTGAAGGGGCGGCTGTCGTGCCGCAGGGCGGGAACACCGGCCTCGTCGGCGCAAGCGTGCCGCGGGGTGGCGAGGTCGTGATCTCACTCAAGCGGCTCGGCGAGATCGGAGACGTCGATACGGCGGTCGGCCAGGTGACGGCCGGTGCTGGCGCGACCTTGGCGGCGCTCCAGGAGGCGGCGCGCGCCGCCGGCCGCGACGCCGGTCTCGACTTCGCCGCGCGTGACTCATGCACGCTGGGCGGCGTGGTGGCCTGCGATGCGGGGGGCGCCCGCGCCCTGCGCTACGGGACCGCGCGGGGACGCGTCGTCGGACTCGAGGCGGTGCTCGCCGACGGATCGGTGATCTCACGGCTCAGTGGACTGACCAAGGACAACGCCGGCTACGACTTCTCGGCGCTGCTCGTCGGCTCGGAGGGAACGCTCGGCATCGTCACCCGGATCCGCTGGCGGCTGGCGCCGCTGCTGAGCTCCCGAGTCGCCGTTCTCGTCCCGCTGGACTCCGCTCACGAGGCGTCCGAGCTGCTCAGTGCGTTGCAGGCCGGCGCGCCCTCGCTGGAGAGTTGTGATTTCTTCCTCGACGAGGGCCTCCAGCTCGTGCTCGAGCATCAGCGACGAGAATCTCCGCTGCGGACGCGCGCGCGGGTATATGTGCTTGCCGAGTGCGCCGGCCAGGTCGACCCGACGGAGGAGCTCGCCGCGGCGCTGGGGGCCGCGGGCGTTGAGGACGCGCTGGTGGCGGACGACACCACCAGTCGCGAGGGCCTGTGGAGGCTCCGCGAAGGCCACACCGACGCCATCAACGCGCCGGGCATTCCGCACAAGCTCGACGTCGGCGTCCCGCTCGGCCAGCTCGATCGCTTCCTGGACACGGTGCCGGGCGTCGTCAAGGCCGCGGGCGGCGAGCGCGTGATCCTGTTCGGCCACCTCGGCGACGGCAACGTCCACGTCAACGTGCTCGGGGCCGCCCCCGACGACGTGCGCGTCGATGACGCGGTGCTCGAGTTGACGCTCGAGTGCGGCGGAACGATCAGCGCGGAGCACGGCGTCGGCGTGGAAAAGGCTCACTGGCTACAGCGCGCCCGAGGGGCGGCGGAGGTGGCGGCGATGCGTGCCGTCAAGGACGCCCTCGACCCGCACCATCTCCTGAACCCTGGCGCGGTGCTCCCCGTTTCGTAGGCGCTCTGGCGTACTGTGGGGCAACGATGAACTGGGATCTACGTCACCGGAAGTCATCGCTGGTCATCCGGCTGCTGCTGGCCGTTTGGATCACCGTCGTGGTCGTCATGCTCTGCGCCACGGGACGTTGGTGGGGCCTGCTGTTCATCGTCCCCCTGGTCTTCGATTTGTACCTGCTCCGCCGGGTCTTGACGGCCGGCTCCAGCCGGTAGCGCGGCGTCAGCGGAGTTCGGGGTCCTCAAAGGCCGCGGGTCGGAACATCGGTTCGCGGTGCGGCAGCACAAGACGCTCGTTGCGAGCGGTGGGGCTAAGGAGTAAACGAACCACTGGGTTAGCTTTCAGCTCCCGGGTGTGCGCCACTCAGGAATGTCTCGACATGTGGCCATGTGGCTTAGGGCCAGCCGCGCCTACGGTCGCAGCCATGACCATCACCGAATACAAGAGCAGCGCGACCGCCGACCCTGTGCGATCTCGAGGCGGTCGCTGGATTGAGGAGTGGGACCCGGAGAATGAGGAGTTCTGGAAGCCGGTCGGCAGGCGGATCGCACGGCGCAACCTGATCCTCTCGATCTTGGCCGAGAACCTTGGATTCTCGATCTGGGTGTTGTGGACCGTGGTCGTGATCAATCTCGGCAACGTCGGGATCTCGCTGTCGTTGGGTGAACAGTTCCTGTTGACGGCGGTGCCGAACCTGATCGGCTCGCTGCTGCGGTTCCCATACACGTTCGCCGTTCCTCGCTTCGGCGGCCGCGCGTGGACGACGATCAGCGCCTCGCTGCTGCTGATCCCGTGCGTGCTGCTCGCGGTCGTGGTGCCGAGCCACTGGCTCGCCCAGCAGACCCACGACACCCAGCTGCGGATTCTGCTGGCGTGCGCCGCGACGGCCGGATTCGGCGGGGGCAACTTCTCCTCGTCGATGTCGAACATCTCGTTCTTCTATCCGGAGCGCAGGAAGGGGCTCGCGCTCGGCTTGAACGCGGCCGGAGGGAACCTCGGGGTCGCGGTCTGCCAGCTCGTCGTGCCGCTGGTGATCGTTGTCGGCGTGCCCGCGGCGGCGATCAAGCTACCCGTCCACCACGTCCATCTCGCCTACGCCGGCCTCGTGTGGATGCCGTTCATCGTCCTCGCGGCTTTCTTTGCATGGACGCGGATGGACAGCCTCACCCAGGCGCGGTCGGATCGAGAGTCCTACATGCGGGCGCTCTCCAACGGCCAGACGTGGGTGATCTCGCTGTTGTACACAGGGACGTTCGGCTCGTTCATCGGCTACTCCTTCGCGTTACCGCTCGTGATCAAGAACACGTTCCCCGAGTTCTTGGCGCACCACAGCTTCATCGCGACCTACCTGGCGGGGCTCAGCTTCACAGGCGCGCTGATCGGCTCGGTGGCCCGTCCGGTGGGGGGGTGGGTGGCCGATCGCCTCGGCGGCGGGCGCGTGACCGTCCTGTGCTTCGCCGGTATGGCCGCCTTCACGGCGACCGCGATCGTCGGGGTCCAGCGCCACAGCTTCGCGTTGTTCTTCAGCTCCTACATGGTCGTGTTCATGTTCTCGGGTGCTGGGAACGGCTCGACTTATCGGATGATCCCGTCGATCTTCGCCGAGCTCGGCCGACGCGCCGGCGGCGAGCCGCTGGACTACAAGCGCCGGTCGGCAGCGGTGATCGGCATCGCCGGCGCGATCGGGGCGTTCGGTGGCTTCCTGATCCAGGTCGCGTTCCGTCAGGCGAGCCTGCACGTGGTCGAGGCAATGTCGAAGGCGACGAAGGCGATCAGCGGCAAAGCAGAGCTCCTCGCAGCCAAGGCGCACATCGCGGCGGCGCACGCGACCTGGTCGGTTCCCGCGCTGTGGATCTTCCTTGTCACCTACGTGATCCTCGCGTGCGTGACGTGGTTCGTGTACGTGCGCAAGTCGCTGCTGGTGCGCCGTTTCCCGAGCCTCGCCACGGCGGCGATCTGACCATTGACACAGGCGGCGCTCGACGCTCAGTAGACGCCGACGCTCCTGACATGGGCGTCCGCGCCTCCGGGGTCGACGGGATCGAGCGCCGCCGTGAAGGCGTCCGCGAGTAGATCCCTCGCGGCATCCTTGTCGCAGTCGTCGGCCAGCGCGAGCGCGCCGGCTGCGGCGAACAGGGCCACTCCGATCTGCGCCGCCCGCTCGGGCCCGGCGTCGTCGCGCAGCACGGTGGTGATCCGGGCCGGCAGCCGCGCAAGCGCCGCATCGACATGCGCGGCGACGCTCGAGGACCGATGGTGCGCGGTCAGGTGCAGTAGCCGGGCGGCGCTTGGATCCTCGCGACCGCGCTCCAGCACGGCCTGCGCCAGCGCCGCGATCCGCTCCCGGGCCGTCAGCTGCTTTGTGCGCTCCTGCGCTACATAGAGCCGGTCGAGTAGACGCTCGACCGCGGCTTCGACGCACGACAGGAACACCGATTCCTTCGACCGGCCGTGCGCGTAAAGGGTCGGCTTGGCGATGCCGGCTCGGCGGGCGATCTCGCCAGCGCTGACGCCGCGCAGGCCGTCGGGAGCGAACGCGGCAGCGACCGCGGTCTGGTCCAGCCGTGCGCGTGGACGTGACATCGGCGAATTGAATCAGAACCGGCCGGTTCAGATTCCCCCATAGGGCCAACCCGGTCCCGTCAATTCTCGCCATCTGGACGTTGGTGAACCGCGGTGGGCCAGCCAGCCTCTATGCATGTCCAAACGAGTGCTGGTCGTCGGCGGCGGGATCGCCGGCCAGTCAGTGTGCGAGCAGATCGCCGGCCGCGTGCCGACAATGCTGGTCTGCGGTGAGCGGCATCTGCCGTACGACCGCGTCAACCTCGGCCAGCTGCTGAGCGGCGAGGTCGACGAAATCGCCGCCCTGCAGCTCCGCCCCGCGGGGTGGTATCCCGATCACGACGTCGAGGTCCGGCTTGAGACCTGGATCACGGCGCTCGACTCCGACGCCGGGATCGCCGCCACGAGTGCGGGCGAGCAGATCGAGTTCGACCGGGCGGTGCTCTGCACCGGCAGCGCCGCCTTGGTGCCGCCGCTCCCCGGCACCGGGCTGGACGGCGTCCACGTGTTCCGAGGGCCGGAGGATTGCGAGCAGATCCTCGAGGGCGCCCGGCGGGCGCGCCACGCCGCCGTGATCGGTGGCGGCCTGCTCGGGCTTGAGGCCGCCTACGCGCTCGCCCGTCTCGGCGTACGCACAACGGTCGTGCACCTGATGGATCGGCTGATGGAGCGCCAGCTCGACGGCCCGGCGGCAGCGCTGCTCGCGCCGGCGATCGAGGCGCTTGACGTCGACGTGCGGCTCGAGCACCAGACCGACGGCATCCTCGGCGACCCGGATGGCCGCGTCCAAGGCCTCCAGTTCCGCGGCGCTGACCCGCTGTCGTGCGACCTGGTCGTGATCGCAATCGGGATCCGCCCGCGGCTCGACCTCGCCCGCGCTGCAGGCCTGAAGCTCAACCGCGGGGTTGTCGTCGACGACCGGCTCGTGACATCCGACGAGCGCGTCCTCGCCGTCGGCGAGTGCGCCGAGCATCGCGGGATCGTGTACGGGATCGTCGCGCCGATCCGCGACCAGGCGGCGGTGGCGGGGCGCACCCTCAGGGGGGAGGAGGCCGGCTACGAGGGCTCGGTCGCAAGCGCCCGGCTGAAGGTGATGGGCGTCGAGCTGTTCACGGTCGGTGACGCCGAGGGCGCCCACGCCGTCGCCGTGCGCGACGAGGAATCGGGCAGCTACCGGAAGCTCGTGCTTCGCGATGGCTGCGCTGCGGGTGCGGTCCTCCTTGGTGACACGCGTGGCTCGGAGCTCTTGCTGGACGCGATCCAGCGCTCCGAGCCGGTCGTCGACGCGCTGCAGCTTCTGGCCGAGGCCTCGCAGGCGAGCGCCGCCGACCTCCCCGACAGCGCGCAGGTGTGCAACTGCAACGGCGTCTGCAAGGGGGCGATCGTCGAGGCGATCCGCTCCGGGGAGCTGGGCTCGACGCAGGAGGTGATCGCGGTTACGCGCGCGGGGTCGGGTTGCGGTTCCTGCAAGCCCGTCGTCTCGGAGTTGCTCGCGATCGAGCGCGGCGGTCTCGACGAGGAGCCGCACTATCTGTGTCCATGCCGCAAGCAGACCCGATCGCAGCTCGCCGGCGTCGTGCGATGCGAGGGGCTTGAGTCGGTCTCGGAGCTCGGCGCGAGCTGCGGCGCGGGACGCGACTGCGGCGCTTGCAAGCCGGGGCTCGCGTACCTGGTCTCGGAGGTGTGCGCGAATCGCCACCGCGAGGAGCGACACGCCCGGTTCATCAACGACCGCGTCCACGCCAACATCCAGAACGACGGCCGCTTCAGCGTGGTGCCGCGGATCCGCGGTGGCGTCGCGAGCGCAGCTGAGCTACGGCGGATCGCTGACGTCGTCGACAAGTACGAGATCCCGATGGTCAAGATCACGGGGGGTCAGCGGATCGATCTGCTGGGAGTGCGCAAGGAGCAGCTGCCGGCGGTGTGGGAGGACCTGGGGATGCCGTCAGGCCACGCGTACGCCAAGGCGGTCCGCACCGTCAAGACGTGCGTCGGGACCGACTTCTGCCGGTTCGGGCTCGGCGACTCGATCGAGCTCGGGATCGAGCTCGAGGAGGCGATGGAGGGGCTGTACACGCCGCACAAGGTGAAGTCGGCCGTGACCGGCTGCCCGCGCAACTGCGCCGAGGCCTACGTCAAGGACATCGGGCTGGTCGCCGTCGAGGGCGGTTGGGAGGTGTACGTCGGCGGCGCGTCGGGGTCGACCGTACGCAAGGGCGATCTGCTGACGGTGGTGACCGCGCCGGCAGCGGCCAAACGCGCTGCCCTGGCCTTCCTGCAGCACTACCGCGAGCAGGCCGAGTACCTGGAGCGCACCTACTCGTACCTCGAGCGCGTGGGGATCGAAACGGTCCGCTCGGCCGTCCTCGGGAACGGTCAAGCCGAGCTGCTGGAGCGCTACCGGATTGCGAAGGCGGCGGCCGATCCGGACCCCTGGCAAGAGCGCCACACGCCGGTCAACCCAAAGCAGTTCGCCGAGCTCGACAGCGAGCCGATGTTGGTCGGGCCGCCGGCCGGAGCGGCCCGATGAGCGCCACGCACCCGTATGCCGGCGCGCCCGCGACCGGCTGGGTTCAGGTCGGCCTCGCCGCCGACGTGCCGATGCTCGAGGGTCGCAGCGTCAAGTTCCGCGACCGCCGGATCGCGATCTTCCGCCTGCCCGACGGCTGGGCCGCGATCGAGCACAGCTGCCCGCATGTCGGTGGCCCGCTCGCCGACGGCATCGTCGCTGACCGGTGCGTCACGTGCCCGTTGCACAGCCGCCGCTACTCGCTGATGACCGGCGAGCGCCAGGACGCGGAGGGCAAGGGCGTCCGCACGTTCGCCGTGCGCGAGCGTAACGGCGTCCTCGAGCTGCTGGCGGCGGCCGACGCCACCCTCGCTCGAGCGGCATGACGAAGGCCACCTCCACCCAGTGCCCGTACTGCGGGGTCGGCTGCGGCCTGATCGCGCACGTCGAGAACGGAGCGCTGCGCCAGGTCGCCGGAGATCCTGATCATCCGGTCAACCGCGGCGCAACGTGTCGCAAGCCGCTCGCGCTACCCGACGCCGTTCACGCGCCGGACCGGGCGATCGCGCCGTTGTGGCGCGAATCGTCCGACGCGCGCTTCGACGCTGTCAGCTGGCGTCAGGCGATCTCGCGGCTGGCGCGGCGTTTGGAGCGGGTGATCGCCGAGCACGGCCCGGACGCGGTCGCGCTCTACGTCTCCGGGCAGCTGACGACCGAGGATTACTACGTCGCCTCGAAGCTCGCCAAGGGATTCCTCGGGACCAACAACGTCGACTCCAACTCGCGCCTTTGCATGTCCAGTGCAGTCTCCGGCTACACCGGCGCCTTCGGGTCGGACGGCCCTCCCCCCGCATACGCCGACATCGACCGGACCGACTGCCTCCTGATCGTGGGCTCCAACACGGCGGCGTGCCACCCGATCGTATGGGCGCGGATCCGCGCCCGCCAGCGGGCCGGCGCAAAGCTGATCGTGATCGATCCGCGTCGCACTCCGACCGCCGAGGCAGCCGACATCCACCTGCCGGTCAGGCCGGGCGCCGACCTTGCGTTGCTCGCAGCGATGCTCGGCGTTTTGGCCGACGAGGACCTGATCGACCGCACGTTCACCGAGCGCCACACCGATGGGCTTGCAGACGCGCTCCACACGGCCCGCGAATGGCCCGTCGAGCGCGCCGCCGAGGCCACCGGGATACCGGCGACTGACATCGTCGCCGCCGCCCGCTGCTTCGGCCGCGCGCCGCGCGCGATGGCGCTGTGGTCGATGGGAGTCAACCAGTCGACGGTCGGCACGCTCAAGAACCGCGCGCTCATCAATCTCTGCCTGTCCACGGGCAACATCGGCCGCCCCGGCAGCGGCCCTCTCTCGCTCACCGGCCAGCCGAACGCGATGGGCGGTCGCGAATCCGGAGGCCTGTCGAGCATGCTTCCTGGCTATCGCTCGGTTACGGATCCTGAGCATCGTGCCGAGATGCGCCAGCTGTGGAACATCCCGGGCGAGCTGCCCGGGATCTCCCCGGCGCCGGGCCTGGCGGCAACCCAGCTGACGGACGCGCTGGAGGCCGGAACCGTCAAGGTCGTTTGGGTCGTGGCGACCAATCCGGTCGTCTCCCAACCCGACGCCCAGCGGTTCGCCAGCGCGCTGCGCCGCGCCGAGCTCCTGATCTGCCAGGACGCGTACCACCCGACCGAGACCTCGGCCATGGCCCACGTGCTGCTCCCGGCCGCGCAGTGGCCCGAGAAGGACGGGACGATGACCAACTCCGAGCGTCGCGTCGGTCTCCTACGCCGCGCGCTCGACCCGCCGGGCGAGGCGCTCCCTGACTGGGAGATCTTCGCGCGGGTCGGCCGCGCGCTTGGCTACCGCAGCAGCTTCGCCTGGCGCTCCGCCGCCGAGGTCTACGACGAATACGCGGCAAGCACCGAGGGGCGGGTCTGCGATGTCAGCGGCCTGTCGCATCGGCGGCTGGCGGACGAGGGGCCGCTGCAGTGGCCAGCCCCGTCGCGTGGCCCCGAGCACGCGGAGCGAGGCGGCACCGAACGGCTCTACACCTCGCTGCGGTTCCCGACGCCGACCGGGCGGGCACGGTTTGCAGCGACTCCGCACGCCGAGCCGGCCGACCGCCCGGCCCCCGACTTCCCGCTCGTGCTGACCACCGGACGGATCGCCAATCAATGGCACACGATGACCCGGACCGGCAAGGCTCGCGAACTGCTCGTCTCCGAGCCCGAGCCGTTCGTCGAGCTCCACCGAGAGGACGCGCGCGCGGCGGGCACCGACGACGGCGAGCTCGTCCGTGTTCGCTCGCGGCGGGGGCACGCGGTGCTGCGAGCGCGGGTCAGCGCGGCCGTTCCACGCGGCACCGCGTTCGCCCCATTCCACTGGGGAGCGCTGCACCTGCGTCCTGGCCAAGGAGCGCTCAACGCCGTAGTCGCGCGGGCGGTCGACCCGATCTCCAAGCAGGCGGAGCTAAAGGCGACCGCGATCCGGATCGAGCCGCTGCACAGCCAGGACGAGCCGGGCGGCGCGGTGCGCGCCCCCCGGCGAGCGCCACCAGACGGCTGCTGGTGGTGGGCACCGGCATGGCCGGCATGGCCACGGTCGAGGCACTGCTGGAGCACCCGGGGGCCGAGCAATGGGCGATCACGATGGTCGGGCGCGAGCCCGACCCGCCCTACAACCGCGTGCTGCTATCAAAGCTGCTGGCCGACAGCGCCGCCGAGGGTCAGCTTGCGCTGCACGACCCCCAGTGGCTCGCTGCGCGCGAGATCGAACTGCGGACGGACACCGAGGTCCGCCGGCTCGACCTTGGCAGGCGATACGCGGAGCTCAGCAACGGCGACCGCGTTCGGTACGAGCGGCTCGTGCTCGCCACCGGCTCGCAGCCGTACCTGCCGCCGATCGCCGGGGCCCGGCTGCGCGGCGTCCACCCGTTCCGGACCCTTCAGGATGCGCGCCGGATCGTCGCCGGCGCGGCCACGGCGCGGCACGTGGTCGTGATCGGCGGCGGACTGCTCGGCCTTGAAGCGGCTCGTGGCCTACGGGCGCGCGGCGCCGAAGTCACCGTGGTGCACGCGGCCGAGCACCTCATGGAGCGCCAACTCGACCCACCCGCGGCCGCCCTGCTGCAGCGTGAGCTGCGCGGCCTCGGCGTGAACGTGCGCGCGCACACACAGCCAGAGGTGCTGCTCGGCGCGGGCGCCGTCACCGGCGTCGCCCTGTCGGACGGCACCGCGCTGCCCGCGGATATGGTCGTGATCGCCGTCGGCGTGGTGCCCGACGTGGAGCTGGCCCGCGACGCCGGGCTTGAGGTCCAGCGGGCGATTGTGGTCGACGACGAGCTGCGCACGAGCCACCCCGGAGTGTCCGCGGTCGGCGAATGCGCCCAGCATCGCGATGTCGTGTACGGCCTGTGGGCGCCGCTCCTGGAGCAGGCAAGAGTCGCCGGCGCGTCGCTGGCGGGAGCGGCCGCAGCGTATCGCGGAGCGACGCCGGCCACGACCCTCAAAGTCGCGGGAATCGACCTGTTCTGCGGCGGGCGAACCGCGGCGCGAGACGGGGACGAAGAGGTCGTGACGCTCGATTCGCGCCGCGGGAGCTACCGCCGGCTGCTGCTGCGCGACGACCGCCTTGTCGGCGCGATCCTGCTTGGAGATCTGCGTGACGCTCGCGTGCTCCGCGAGCATCTGGCCACCGGGGCTCGCATCCCGGAGGCGCTGCTCACGCCGATGCCGCCCGGTGCGCAGGCGCCTCCTGTCCACGACGAGGACCCGGCCGTGACCGTCTGCTCGTGCATGTCCGTCTCGCAGGGGGAGATCTTCACGGCGATCGACACGCTGCGGCTGGAGAGCGTCGAGCAGGTGGCCGCACACACGCGCGCCGGAACGGGATGTGGCACCTGCCGCGGCGACCTCGCCGCGGTGCTGACGAAGCGGCGCAGCCGAGCCACACGACCCGCCGCGACCGCAGCGTGAGATCACAACACAAGCGAAGGGAGCGAATCATGACCGACGACCAGATCACCCTCGTCAAACAGTCCTGGCAGAAGGTGGAGCCGATCGCGCCAACCGCGGCGACGCTCTTCTACGACCGGCTCTTCAACGTCGCGCCCGGCGTTAGGCCGTTGTTCCCCGATGACATCACCGAGCAGAAGCGCAAGCTGATGGAAATGCTCGCGATGGTCGTCGACGGCCTCGACAAACTCGATCAGATCGTCCCCGCGGCGCGGGACCTTGGTCGCCGCCACGCCACCTACGGCGCCGCTCCCGCCCACTACGACGTCGTCGGCGACTGTCTGCTCTGGACGCTGGAGCAAGGACTCGCAGACGAGTTCACCTCCGACGTGCGCGCCGCCTGGGTGGCCGCCTACCGAATCCTTGCCGCAACCATGATCGACGCCGCCGAAGCGACCGAGCCGAGCCGAGCCTCAGCGGTCTGAGAGGCGCCGGCGTTGATCGGCGTCGGCGTTGGCGCCCGGTCCGCCGGGACTTCTGCTGCTGAGGTCCGAGTCATCGAGGGCCACTGCGGGCCGCGCTCTCAAGGAGACGCGCGCGGTTGCGCTGAACCCAGCCGCCCAGACGCCCCGGCGCACGGCCGAGGACCTGCTCGACCGTCGGCTGGATCTCGGACTCGTACTGTGGATGGTCGCGGAAGATGTCGAACTGCGCGTCGGCGTACGCTTGGCCGACCTGCCCGGGGAGCGTGGCGCGGGCCTCGTCGTCGGGAACGGCCTCGAAGCGCAGCTTGCGCTCCAGGACCTCGGCGACGATGGCGACCTGATCGGCGGGCGTGAGCACCTCCGGCCCGCTGACGCGGTAGGTCTTGCCTGCGTGCCCGGCCTCGGTGAGCGCGGTCGCAAGGACCGCGGCGACGTCCGCGGGGTCGATCATCGCGACGCCGACGTCGCCGAAGGGTGCGCGGATGACCTCACCCGCGCCGAGCTGGTCCTTCCAGCGCGTCACGTTCGACTGCATCGAGCACGGACGCACGATCGTCCACGCCGCGCCCGACCCCTTGACCGCTTCCTCGGAATCGCGATGGTAAGCCGCCATCGCGTTGCCGCTATCGGCGAGCGGGACGGAGCTTGACGAAAGCAACGCTGCGTGCCCGGCACCGAGATCCGCGAGCAGTTGGGCCTCCGCGGCGTAGCCGCTCATCAGGAACGCTCCGTCCATGCCGGTGGCGGCGCCCGCGAGAGACGCAGGATCATTCGCGTCGCCGATCACGCCCTCAATCCCTTCGGGCCACGTTCGCGCTTCGCGGGTGATCGCGTGTACGCGGACCTCACGCGCACGCAGCAACTCGACGAGCGCGCTGCCCACGTTACCTGTGGCTCCCATCACAAGCACGTCCATCGTCTTGATTATGCCGCGCGCCGGCCCCCAACAAGATGGACGCGTCAGGCGCTCGACAGACACGCGTGCACGGCACTTCGGAGCGTGGCCGTCGGCGCTCGCCACCAGAAGATCGTCACGTCGCCGCGGCGCTCGACCTGCGCGTGGAGGCGGCGGGCACTTCTGAGGATCGCCGGCTCGAGGCGCTCCGCCTTCTCGGTGTCGCGATAGAAGGCGATCAGCGCCCCGTTCGGCAGATATCCGGCGATCAGCTCACCGTCGGGGCCGTTCGGGCCAGCCATGGGCGGCAGGGCGGCGCTGCCGATCGCCCGCAACCCGTGCGAGATCAGGCATGCCTGCGATGACTCGATCTTCTGGGTCACTCGCCGGACGCTCGCGCTGAGGTGCAGCGGCGTGATCGCTGTGCACGCTGTGGCGCGCTCGAGCGAGCTAGCGGTTTGCACCGAGTGCGCGAAGCGCTGCGGACAGCTGAACCGCCGACCGTCCGCAAGCACGAACACGCACGACGTCTTCAGCGGCTTCCCATTTGCCTCGCCCGTCGCGCAGCTGCCCTCCGCCACCTGTCCATAGCCAGTGAGCTTGTCCCCTGCCGCGGCGCCGTCGCGGTCGAGCGATTCCCAGTGGTGCCACATCCGCCGGCGAGAATCGCGACGAGCGCGGCGATCGCCAATCGGCCGGCAGAATCCACGGACGAATGATCTCACCGCCGCGATCGCACTTCTTCAACTAGCCGGGCTGCGTGGCGCGAGGCGAGGTGTTGCTAACTCCGGCGGCGTGTCTACAGGGCCGACGCGAGGAGTTCGACGACGGGCTTGGGTTCCCAGTTCTCGTCCCACAGGCCCCCGAACCCGCCGGGCGGGGAGGCCTTGCGGTGCAGTGGCGAGTCGACGGATAGGAACCAGACGAACGGGACGTCAGTTCCCAGCAAGGACTCGTAGAAGCGCTTCTGGTTCTCAGGCGTCGCGCCCGGTGCTGCCTGGGGAGGAACCGCGCCGCTCGGGAACGAGGTCTCTTGCACTAGGACGACGCGGTCGGCGGGGATGCCCGGCGTTCCGGCGACGAGTTGGTAGGCCTCGGCGACCCAGCTGGCGGCGGTCAACGGATCGTTGCGGTGCAGTACCCACCAAGGGTGGACGTTCAGGAACGAGAAGTCGCCGACCGAGGTTGCGAGGTCCGGAAATGCTTGCCAGTCCGGAGGCTGGAACCCCGTGGTCACGGGAAGCCCGAACCGCTCTCGGGCGTCGTTGACCTCGCGGACGAGCCGATCGTGATCCGCGATCCCCTTCTGGATGATCTCGTTTCCCACGCACACGGCGTCGACGGTGTCAACGGCCGCGTCCAGGTTCGTCTTCTCCACGGCTAGGAGCTCGTCGTTCTGCCACCAAAGCTTCGCCACGACGTGCTCGAACCCGCAATCCTTGGCGATCTTTGGGGCCCGCTCGAGCCCGAACGCCATCGTGTTGGTCACGAGTCCCCGAAACCCGGCGTCATGCAGGCGCCCGAGCTCAATGGTGAGCTGCTTCTCGGTGGCGGGATGCGCTCCAGCGAGGAAGTCGAAAGGCGGCCCAGGACTGTAGTTGATCCAGCCCCTTGCGGTCCTTAGCGATTCAAGCACGTCCATGGCCGTTGGCGCCATAGTAGGGTAGTCCCGAGCCGGCCGGGGCGCCGGCGCAGATCGCTCGCGGACAAGCGCTGAACCTGGTGTCGAACAACGCAATCGTGGAGACGCTGGTCTCCGCCATCGATGATGCTGACGAAGCGTCGTTGCGGACCATCCTCGATGAGGGACTCGTGTCGCACGGCGCGTTGGGCGACGTGCACGGCCCGGATGGCTTCATCGGAATCATGCTGCGGAATGTGCGGCAAGGGTTCCCCGACGCGCACGTCGCGCTGGTCACATGCATCGAGGAAGGCGACATGGTCTCTTTCCGGCTCGACGGCTCGGGCACCCACCTCGGGCCGTTTCTGGGTGTCGAGCCAACCGGCAAGACCATTCGCATCCGCGGCATCCACCACGTGCGACTCCGCGACGGCCGCATCATCGAGCACTGGCAGGGTCCGGACATCCTGGCGATGCTTCTCGACATGGGCCTCTTTCCTCCGAGCGCTGCAGGATGAGCGCCTACGTCGCCAGTGAATGGAATGAGTTCTGTGTGGCGGTTCTCGGAGCCACTGCGGCGCTCAGCGGTCTGCTCTTCGCCTCCGTCTCCATCAACATCGAGCGAATCATGGCCCACCCCACGCTCCCCGCTCGCGCCGGCCAGACGCTGATTCTGTTCGTCACGCCGGTCGTGCTGTGCATCTGTGTGCTCACTCCGCACCAGCCCCGAGCCGCACTGGGCGCAGAGCTGATCCTGACCGGCGCGCTTGCTGGGGCTCTCCTGCTCCGAATCAACCGACCGGCGCGCCGCGGGGACCAGGAGCCACGCGCGGGGTGGCTGCTCACCAGATTCCTCTCGAGCCTGCTGGTCTCGTTGTTCCTCGTCGTGGCGGGGATCACCCTGATCGTCCGGGCGGGCGGCGGGCTCTACTGGACCGCGCCCGCCACCCTTGTGGCCGTCCTCGCCGGGGTGACGAACACATGGGTCTTGCTCGTGGAAATCCTCCGCTGACGACGAGAAACCCCACCGGGACCAGCTGCGGCAATAGCCCAGTCGCAGTTTGGCGGGGGATAGGAGTCGTCTCGCGCGGCCGCGCGTACGACCGCTGTCGTCGTGATCCATCTGCCTGTTCGCTACCCCGAAGGAAGCCCCGCCTCTCGCGGGGACCCCGCACCATCGGCGGGTCGTGCCGGCGAGGGACAGGTGCGACGATCCGCTGATCGAAGCTCACTGGCTGAAGGCTGTCGGACACGCGCACGGCCCCCTTCCGGCGCGCTGGATCGAAGAGGGGCGGACGGGCATTCTGCGGGAGGGTGGTTTCCCGCGGCGCCCCCGTGTGAACGAGGATGACCGTCTCGTGCTCTACGCGAGCGTGTGGCGACGGGTCTTCGGCGTGGTGGTGGCGGTCGGGGAGGTCTACCGCGTCGAGCACCCGCGTTGGCCGTGGCGGATCGCTGTCGAGCCGCTGCTGGTGGTGCCGGATCTCGATCTCGCTCCGCCGATCGAGGCGATCGGCGTCGCCGCGCGCTCAATGTCACAGCAGTCCCACATCCGGATCGAGCCTTTTCACTACACGCGAGCGGTGGAGGCGCTCAGCTCGATAGCACGGTGACGGGCTTCGAACCCGATCCTCGCCAGCTTCGACGGGCCTGCTCGTGCGGTGCGCGCAGGTATCTCGCTGCGGGACGCGGTACCGTCCGACCTCGGTCTCGAGCTCCGCGTCGGAGTCCACACCGGGGGAATGCGAAGCGATCGGGAAGGACCTCGGCGGCATCGGAGTGCACATCGCGGCGCGCGTGCAAGCGGCCGCCGACCCTGGGGAGGTCCTGGTGTCCAGCACGGTCAAGGACCTGGTGGTTGGCTCGGGGTTGCGGTTTCGCCGACCGGGGAGAACACAACCTCAAAGGGCCGCCGGAGCCCTGGCGGCTGCATGCGGCTATCGCTGACGAATCTGCCATGTAAAGCAGGGGCGAGACGGTTAGACTCGCGCCCATGCCGGCTGCTGGAAACAGCGAACGCTTCAGCATCGGGGTTGAAGTCGCGGGGACGGATGGGACGTGCGGCAAGCTGGCAGGCGTGATCATCGATCCTGTTGCTCGAGCTTTGACCCATCTGATCGTCAAGCCGGGCCACCACCGGGGGTTCGGGCGGCTCGTTCCGGTGGAGACCATCGAATCGGATGGCGATCCGATCCGGCTGAAGTGCACGGTCGCCCAGTTCCTCGGCCTGGACGAGGGCGAGGAATTCCACTTCCTGCCAGTGGCGGACCAAACGTTCGGTTACGCCGGTGGGCAGGCGTATCACTCGCCCCACTACGAGCTAGAAATGTCCGCCGGCGTTGTCGGGGGCGGGATGCGCGACATCGCGTACGGGCACGGCCCCGAGCACGACATGGTCGCGTCTGACCGAATCCCGCTGGGCGAGGTCGAGGTGCGGCGCGGCGACCCGGTCCACGCCTCAGACGGCTTCATCGGCTCGGTGGCGGGACTGATCGTCGACCCGGCGGATCGGCACGTGACCCACGTGCTGCTCGCCGAGGGGCATCTCTGGGGCCGCAAGCAGGTCGCGATTCCGATCGGAGCGATGACGCGCCGGGATCAGGAGGTCCGCGTGGACCTCACGAAGCAGCAGATCGAGGCGCTGCCGCCCGTCGACCTGAAGTCCATGGCATAGCTCACTCCTGCGGGATAACCGCGTGGAACTCGATTCGATAGACCAAGGTGTCTTCGTCTATCGGACCGCCATGGGCGGCACGGCGGCGCAGCGTCTCGCGGTCAGGCTCGCCGGCCAGCCTGACGTCCGCCATCGTGATCGCCGAAAACGGGACGAGCTCGATCACGTCGACTTCGATTTCGCCGGGTCCAACGCGATAGCGGCCGCTTTCCTTGACCTGCGGCCGTTTCCAAAGCCGGACCGAGAGCGTGATGTCGCCCGCTAGGACCTCGCTGCGCAACTCACGACTGAACTGCACATCCGGCACGTTAGCCGTGCGCCCGTCGGGATGCTGAGTCTCGAGATTCTGTCCGCGGGAAGGCGGTTTCAAGCAGCATTGAGAAGTGCTCGAGCGCCTGCGCGATCGTGATCTCGCGGGCGTCCAGCAGATCGCCGAGTCCGAAAGTGGCGTTTATGACTGCCCAGATGAGGGCCCGTGAGCGCGGTGAGTCGGCCGTCCGGAGGGCGGCGATCCAGCGCTCAATCATCCGGGCGCGAAGCCGCGTGGCGAGGTCTGCGAGCTCGTGCTCGGGGAGGCTTGCCAGGGCCAGCAGCGTGCGGATGATGTGGCGATCGGCGGCCGGCAGAGCCAACATCCCTCCGGCGGCGCGGACAGCGTTGGCGGCCCCGTCCGCATCGACAGCTCCTAGCGAGTCAGCGATCGCTGCGTCGAGCTTGCTGACGCGGTCGAACACGAGTGCCTCAACGAGGCCGGGGAGGTCACGGAAGTGCTCGTACACGAGCTGGCGGCTGACACCCGCCTCCTTGGCTACGGCAACCATCGTCAGCCGATCGACGCCGCCGCGGCCGGCAAGCCGGACGGCCGCATCGAGCAGCTGACGGCGCCGGTCCTCAAGGTTGAGGTACGGTCGGCGCGTTGGCGGATCGTCCGAAGTGCCGAGGTCACTACGGGCGCGAGCGGGCTGATTGCGGGGCGAGCTCCGAGAAGGCAAGTTGACACACTGTAAACTTTGTGCTCTAGTTGCTGCATGATGACCGAGAGGCGGATCGGCCGGATCGCGGCGCGCGCCGTAGTGTGCGGGATGGGCGCCGCGGTGCTGCTCGTGTTGGCGTTCGACGGTGGCGGAACGGCAGCTCTCGCCCGGACGGGATCCGCCAAGAGCACGGTCGAGGTCGCGAGTCACGTGTTCGGCCGGCGCTACTGCGAACTGCTGCTCGTGCATCGGCACGGCAACGCGATCACGGCGGACGTTTACAACACCTACGGGCTCAACAACTGCCCGCAGGCGGCGTGGAATGCGATCGACACGACCGCCGTCGCGAAGGCCAACCACGCGCTCGTCGCGCTGCGAAACGGGCCCAGGTTCTGGGCGATGAACACGATCGAGAAGCATCAGCAGGGGAAACCAGTGGTCAAGGATCTCGGCGGCCTGCGGATGACCGAGGAAGCGGTCGTCTCCGCGACCAACCTCAGGAACTCTCCGTACACGATCCATCGCGTCGACCGCGCAACGACCTTCATCTACAACGCAGGTCAGACCGTCTACGAATTGCGCGGCGCCGACGGCTCGAGATGGGTGATGCAGTCCTGGAGCCGGCAGATCGACCCGACGCTTGACGTCGGTCGGCTCGCGAAGCTCGGGTCCCGGCTAAAGCTGCCCGCCGGATGGAGCTACCACGTCGTGCACCTGTCCCGGCCGCTTCGTGTCGTGACGGTCAAGACTGCCGCCGAGGTGCTGCAGGACGATCTCGGCGACACCTACTCGCGGCTGACCGCGTGATTCCCGGCCGGACGCGGGCGTCCGGGGTGGGCGACGCTTCGTACTCGCCTTACTGCCGCTAGTCAGCCCACCATTCGCGCTGGCCATCAACGTCTTCGCGCGGAGTCTCGCCGAGATTGGGCGCGCCGATCACGAGGATCTCGAGGCCCTCCGGTCCGGCTTCGTAGCCGCGCCAGGTACCGGGCGGGACGCGCACCGCGTCCCATTCCCTGAGCTCGACAACCTCGTCGTCGAGCTTCATCCGACCACTCCCGCGCAGGACCACGTACACCTCTTCCTGCTTCTTGTGCGTGTGGCCATACGGGAAGCGGTAGCCGGGCGGCACCCGCTGGTAGCCCAGGCCCGAGTTCTCGAGTTCGAGCGCCCCGGTCGCCAAGCGGAACTCCAGGTCCGGCGCGCCGTCGAATCTGGGGCCGACGTCCTCCACGTCCTCCTTGAGGTTCCTGAGCGTAAACGGCACGGCGCCAATCCTATGGCTACTTGGACGGCGATCGGCCCGAGCGCTCCGTTCTCCGGGCTTCCAAGGCGAAGCCGCGCTCCCAATAGGATGACCGCCTAGTAGTGCTTTGTTAGGTGTCACTCGTCGTGACGGTCGAGGGTGAGTGTCAGTCGGTCGACGTTGATGCGTCGCCGGCAGGTTCGGCAGCGGCCGTCCCAGCACTTGAAGAGCGGCTGCAGTAGCAGCACGGCCTTCGGGAGTGTCAGGCCGGCCGCGGGCGAAAAGGGTTGAGCCGTTCGAGGGTGAGGAACCCGTGGGCGGCGGTCACCAGCGCGGTGTGGTGATACCAGCCAAGCCAGCAGCGGCCTTCGTAGTGGTCCAGGCCGAGCTCGCCCTTGAGCTGCTTGTAGTCGAGCTCCATCTTCCAGCGCATGCGCGCGAGCCTGGCGAGCCGCTCGGGCTCGGTGTCGGCGGGCAGGTTTGAGATCCAGTAGTCGATCGGCTGTTCGTGATCGTCGGGCCATTCGGCTATCAGCCATTCCTCGCGCGGCGGGACCTCGGAGCCCTCGCGCCACCCGATCCATCCCTCGCTCTCGCGCCAGGCGTGGCCGGCATGAACGCGGGCGATGATGAACCTGGAGGTGACCGGCTCGCCGTCGGGTCCGTCGCGGAACGTGACGGTCTGCGCGCTTTCGGCTCCGAGTCTCGCGACCAGCTCGCCGATCGACACGGGCTGGCGGTCGGGCCGCGGTCGACGTGGCGCACGGCTCGCGCCGGGCTTCTTGGCGGGCACCGCGAACGTGGTGCCCTGCTCGAACACCTTCGCCTTGGGCCCGACCGCCAGCACGTACTCGCAGCCGGCCTCGTCGAGCCGATCACGCAGCCAGGTGTTCTCACCGTAGGCGTGGTCACCCAGCACCGGTGCGCTCGGAACATCCCAGCGTGCGGCGCGCTCGACCAGCTCGACCCCGAGCTCCGGCTTGGTCTTGAACTCAACCTCCGACGGGATCTTCGCCTTGCGCCGACGCTCCACGTCCTCACACCACTCCCCCGGCAGATACAGCGCCCACCCCAACGGCACCGTCCCCCGCGCGCCGACCGCGTGCACCGACACACCGATCTGACAGTTACCCGTCTTGCCCAACGTCCCCGAGTACTGACGCTTGACCCCCGGCGAGTCCTTCCCGTCCTTCGGAAACCCAGTGTCATCCAACACCCACGCCTCAACCCCGATCACCGGCGCGACCCGCTCGGCGACAGCCTTGACCACCGACGCCGGATCCCACGGGCTATCAGCCAGGAACTGCTGCATCGACTGGTAGTCAGCATCCCCACCCAACCGAGCGACCAGCGGCTCAAGCGACTTGCGCGCCCCATCCTCGAGCAACCCCCGCAGATACAAACCACCATTGCAGACCTGCACCGGCCGGTTCATCGCCTCCGCCAACACCTCGCCCGCGAACGCCTCCAGCCGCTCACGCACGACCGACGGTCGATCAACGTCGTCCTGCTCGACCTGCGAACCCGCAACAGTCACAACCACCATCATGACCCCCTCGCGCTCAGCAGCAACCGCGAAGAGGATTCGCCGCAAACAGCGGGAATTCCTACCCCGAACCTAACACAGCACTACTAGGTCAAGCTGACGAACCGGGATGAGACCGATGGCGCAACTAGCTGGTAGGCGGATGATGGCCGAGATCGAGGGGGATTTCGTGGTCTTCCTGATTGGCGCTCGTCTCAGCAAGCTGCACTTTGTGCGCAGCCTGCTCGACTTGGGCGGCCGACGCGGAATGAAGCACATGCTCGACTATCTGGTCGCGCACCCTGACAAAGGGCTGCTCGCCTACGAGATGGGACTGCCCACGATCGTTCAGTACTGGAGGTCGTTCGATCATCTGGAGACGTTCGCCAGGGATAAGGAGAATCCACACCTGGAGGTGTGGCGCCAGTATTGGCGCCGAGTCGGGAAGAGCAGCCGCACCGGCATCTGGCATGAGACCTATCTGGTGCAGGCGGGACAGTACGAGGCCATCTACGGCAACATGCCGCCGCGCGGCTTGGGCAAGGCAGGCCGTCTGGTGCCGGCTGCTGAGGCCTCCACCGCACGATTGCGGCTGAGGGCCCCGGCTGGCCACGTGTAGGGGCGACCTGGCAGCCGGTCCCGTTGCTCGGCGGATCCACTTGGCCCGGAGCGTTGCTATTGGTTACGTTCTGCCCAGGTATCGGAGGAACTGGAGGTTCTTGATGTGGCGCGGCAGAAGTGTCGTTCTCGTCGGCTTGTTGACAGTTGCCGGTTCGCTGATCGGCGGGGGATCCGGGGCGACCCGGGGAGGGGTGTTCGTCCGCTGCTCGTTCACGATGACCGACCACGACTTCTACCATCCGCAGGGAGCCTTCCGGGGTGGGCCGCGTTCCGCCAGGTGCAGCAGCCCGCTCGGTACCGGCCGCTATGACGGGCGGTACAAAGACCGGTTCGTGGTCTACCCGCACGCCGTCGAGATGGGATCCTCAAAGCTCACATTACGAGGAGGAGTCGTCCGGGGCACGTACAGGGTTTCGGGCTCTTTCACGGAGGCGTACGAGACCGATGGGCTCCGGGGAGAGATGCAGATCAACGGCGGCACCGGACAGTTCGCGCACGTACACGGGACGCTGCGGCTCAAGTGCGGCAGGCGCCTCCCCGACGAGCACTGCGGCGCCACTGGAACCCTGACCTGAACCTAGCCACGCGCAAATAACTCCTGCGCGGGCAGTTGTGCACGCCAGGCTGCGCGGTCGGCCAGCGCCTTTCTCGCCTTCATGGGATAGGAGGGGGGGACTTCGTCGTCGCTCAGACGCGTTGCGCCCAGGCGTCTCGCGACAGCTCGTACACCGCGTGGTCACCCAAGGACGTGGGGACGGTGTCGACATGGACCGCACCGAGGAACTCCTCGACGGCGCCGCGCGTGCGCTCGTTGTCGACCCCGATGCGCAGCTCGATAGTCTCGACCGCCGTGAAGGCGTGGTCGAAGAGGAGGCTCTTGACCTCGGTGTAGTCCGCGCGCGTCCAGTGGGTCCGGGCGAGGAAAGTGTGGTCGATCACGACCCGGCTGCCGGCCTCGTCGGGCTCCTCGAAGCGGGAGCTGCCGACGATCTCGCCGTCTGCGGTCGTGATCACCAGCGCGCCGCCCGAGGCGAGCGCGTCGTCGAAGAACCGCTCCACTTTCTCGGCCGTCGCACGGTCGGATTCCGGGTGCTCCTCCCAGATCAGCGGGTCACTCGCGACCGCTATGAAAGCGTCGTGGTCGGAGGCCCGCAGCGGGCGCAGTCGCAGCTTCGGCCCTTGCAACGTCGGCTGGCGATCGAAACCCACATATCGATTATCTCAGGTCGTGCGCGGCGCCCGCGCGTGAACGAGTCTTCACGCAGGACAACGCACGACGCGGTGCCGTGACGGTGCAGGCCGGACGCTCGGGGTAGCGTCTCGGGACCTGATGCTCAAGGCTGTCAAGGGGCTAGCGCTCGATATCTCGCCGGTCCGGGAACCGCGCGACTACCGGCTGCTGTTCATCGGCCAGATCGTGTCCAACCTGGGCACGCAGGCGGCGCTCGTCGCGTTGCCGTTTCAGATCTTCGTGCTGTCCCACTCCGCGGCGCTGGTCGGGCTGCTCGGCGCGTTCGAGCTCGGGCCGATGATCGTCGTGTCGCTCGTCGGCGGCGCGCTGGCGGACCGCCTTGACCGTCGGCTGCTGCTCGCGATCGCGCAGCTGGCCGTGATCGCCGCAGCCAGCGCGCTCGCGGCCGTGTCGCTCACCGGCCAGCCGCCGGTCATCCTCGTGCTGATACTCGGCGGGCTGCTCGCGGGTGGCGCGGCGCTCGACGGCGTCACCCGGGCGGCGATCATCCCCAACGTCCTCAGCCCCGGCCAGCTGCGTTCGGGCCTGGCGCTCAACTTCGGGATCTATCAGGTGACCGGGATCGTGGGTCCCGCGATCGGCGGAGTGCTGATCGCGGCCACCAGCGTCGGCGTGACGTACCTCGTCGACGCCGCATCATGCCTGGCGATGCTCGCCGCGGCGGTTGCGATCGCGCCACAGCGGCCGATAGGCGCCCAGCACCCCCGTGACCGGAGCCGTCCTGGTGTGGGGAGCCGCGATCGCCCTCGCGGGGTTGGTGAGCACGATCGGGCCGGCGATTGCGCTGTTGGCGCTCGCCGGCTTCGCCGACAGCGTCAGCGCCGTGTGCCGGACGACGATCAATCAGACCGTGACGCCCGACAACCTGCACGGACGAATGAGCGCCGTGTTCAGCCTCGTCGTCACAAGCGGGCCGCGACTCGGCGACATAGAGTCGGGGACGGTGGCCGGGTTGACGTCCGCCGGGACGTCCGTCGTCTCCGGCGGCATCGCATGCATGATCGGCGTCGGGCTGATCATGCTCTCCTTCCCGCAGCTCGCCGCCTACGGGACCGAAGAGGGGCCACCTCTCCCCGCCGCATCCCGCTGAACTGGCGTCCGTCATGTCGGGACCGCTCCACCTGCTCACGCGGCTGACCGGAGCCGCAACCCTCGCGCGCGATGCCGCCTCAGCATCGCCCGGGCAGCAATCGCTCCCGGGGCGCCGTGGACGCCACCACCCGGATGCGCGGACGCCGATGCGAGGTAGAGGCCGCCGATTGGCGTCTCGGGGCGGCCGAGGCCAGGGAACGGACGGAAGATGAGCTGCTGATGGAACTTCGCCGTGCCGCCGTTGATGGCGCCACGGACGAGGTTCCGGTTGTGATGTTCGAGCTCGTGCGGGCCGTAGACGTTGCGGCCGATGATCAGCTTGCGGAACCCCGGCGCGAGGCGTTCAACCTCGTCCTCCATGCGCTGGCCGAAGATCGAAAGCTCGTGCTCGTCCCACACGCCCCGCAGCTCGCCGCCGGCATCGGCGCGAGGCCGCTGGGGCACGTGCGCGTAAGCCCACGCCGTGTCCGCTCCGTGCGGTGCACGCGACGGGTCGGTCATACCGTATTGACCGAGCACGAGAAACGGTCTCGCCGGGATCATCTGGCGCTCGAGAGCGTTGGTCGACTCGCTGAGAAAGTCCATGCTCTCCGCGATGTGGATGGTCCCGGCGCGCCGGGCCGGTTCGGAGCTCCAGGGGATCGGTTTGGATAGCGCCCAGTCGAGCTTCACGGTTGAGTTGTCGTACTGGAAGCGCTCGAGGCGCCGTAGCACCGGGTTCGGAACCTCCTCGGCCGGGAGCAGTTCACGATAGAGCTGCGGTGCGCCCACGTCGGCGAGCACCGCCACGCGCGCGGGCAGTCTTTCCCCGTCGCTCAGCACGACACCCGTGGCCCTCCCGCCGGCGACTTGGACGCGCTCGACGCGCCGACCGCAGACTACGGCGCCGCCGCGAGCGGTCAGACGGCGGACGAGCGCGTCGGTGAGCCGCCCCGCGCCGCCCTCGGGAACGGGGAATCCGAAGTGTTGGCCGATGCCGCACAGGATCAGCCCGAAGATCGCGCTGCCGGGTGTCTCGGGCGTGAGATCAGCGTGCAGCGCGTTCCCACCGAGCAGGAGCGGGCCGCCCGCACCGCGGAAGCTCTCCTGCCCGAACCGCCGCAGGGGGGTGACCCCCAGCCGCCCAAGCTCCATCAAGCCCCAGACGCGCAGCCTCTTCGCCAGCCTTGCAGCTGCCGCCACAGGCGGGAAGGGTGTGGTGAAAGCATCCATGAACGGCTCCTCGATCTCCGACCAGAACCGGTAGAGACGCTTCCAGGTTCCACCATCCCCCGGGGCGAACTCCTCGAGCGAGGAGGCTGTCTCTTCAAGATCGCGAGAGAGAATCGCCGTCGGCCCGTCGGGCGTTGGGTGCGCGACTACGAGCGGAGCCTGCAGCCACCGCAGCCCCCAACGCTCGAGATGGAGCCGCTGGATGACGGGCGATGCCGCGGCGAACGGATAGAACGCACTGAAGATGTCGTGCTCGTAGCCGGGGAGCGTCAGCTGAGCTGATCGCACCGCCCCACCCGGCTCCGGCTGCTCTTCGCAGACCACGACATCCAGTCCGGCGTCGGCAACCAGATTCGCAGCGACCAAGCCGTTGGGTCCGGCGCCGATCACGACGACGTCAGTCACGGCCGAGCGGGGAAGAGGACGTACCTCCGGTCGGACTCGGCGCCGTCGGCAGTCATCCGCCGGACTCCTGGAACGCCCCGGATGAGACGCGGCGCGTTTGCACGTGCACCCCGCCGAGGAGCCGGCCGCCGGCCAGCCTCGGTACCCGCTCGACCACCGAGGTCCACATGTACAGCTGAACCTCCTTGGCCATGCGCAGTCGATCGTGCAGGAACGCCGAGAAGCGGTCGCCCCCGCGCGACCAGGACTCGACCGCGAACTGAAGCGTGCCGTCGTGCCAGGCGCGCCATTCGATCTGCCCCGCCTCGAGGTGACCCGCGAGAGTCGCGAAGCGAAAGCGATCAGGCCGCACATCGATCGCTCGTACGGGGCCGTCCCACGGCCCCGGCATATGCACGAGGAACTCGTCCCCGAGCGACATTCGCCCGGGCTCGCCGCAGGTCTTCCGAAAGCGTGCGAGCTGCCACGGGGCGACGCGATTCGGATCGGCCGAGAGCTGCGCCGTCAGCTCATCGGCGGTCATCGCGGTGTCGGCGATCGTGCACGAATAAGTGCGGTGAAGCAGCGGGCCGAAACCGTCCCGCGGGAGCTGTATTTCTGCGTGCGAGACGTTCCCAGGCAGCTCAGGAGGTAGATCGACGTCGAGCGAACCCTCTTGCTCGCTGCGGTGGACGGGGAGTATCCGCCAGAGGTAGTGCCAGGACGTGAGCGCGATCCCGATCGGCCACGTGGCGGCCGTAGCAACTCGCCTACTCGTTGGAACCTCGGTCGGCATCGCTAGCTGCCTACCCGAGGCACGGTGATCGGAACCCGCTGGAAGCGAGGGTTTCGGTGGCCAGGCGCCGGGTAGCTGCGGCAAATGCTTGGACGGCTGCTGCGGAAGCTCTGCCTGCGAGGATCGCAGCTACATGTGGCCTCTCTGGCCTCGATCTGGCTGTGCCTGGCACTGTGGATCCGGGCCAAGACCGTGGATCAGTCCTCGCGCGCGAACGCGGAGCGGCGTGCACTCTTCGTCGGGCTCTGGCCGCCGATGTTCTGGCTGGTCGGTGACGCGATCGAAAGAGCCGAGGATTGGGCCCGCTGAGACGTTGTATGTTGAATCGCGTGCGTTGGGGGCTTATCGCAGTGATCGCCGTGCTCGTCGGTGCGTCCGCCGCTTATGCGGCCCAGCTGCCCAACGCTCTGACGATCACCGACAATCTCGATTGTCGGCAGACGTTCGCGTCGTACGGGCCGACGGGGATCCCGAGTTGGACGGTCGCGGATCGTGGCCACCTGGTCCTCCACGTCGACTCGAGCACTTTCAAGCCGACAAGCTACGACTTCGACGCGTTCTGGCTAACCAGACAGGCACGCGCCGGAGGCTGGTCGTGGAACGGCCGGGTGAATTTCGAGAGCGGCCCGCTGGCGCTCCAGCGCGAGGGCTGGCCGACGGTCGCGGGCTTTTGGTACGGCCGAGCGCGAGCGATGCCGCACGACAGCGTGAAGGGCAGGACCGCGAACCTCCTGCTGGAGTCGCTGAGCAAGCCGTCCGGTAAAGGCTCCTCTCAATACGCGCCGGCAGTCCGCGGCCACGAGGGCAAGAGCGGCTACCAGACCAGCTACTGGTACTGCGGCAAGCACGGCGTGGTGCCCGCACGGGTGTTCGCCGGAGTGATCCGCCGCGTACAGAGCCGCTCAGGCATCAAAGTTCATTTGCCCACCTGGTTTGAGCCGGCCTCGCAAGGCCGCGAGACCGCTTCCCGCGGATTCGTCCGCGCTGCCAAGGCCGGGAGCTACACCCTTCAGCTGGTCGAGCGGGCCTGCAGGCGCGGCTGCCCGCCGTTGGGGATCTTCAACGCCAAGCGGGCTCCGGCGAGCCAGCTCGGTCGCCGCACTGAGGTGCGGCTGGCCCGGGGCGTCCGCGGCTGGTACGGCGACGTTGGGTGCGGCGCCCCGAGCGGGCCGGACTGGGGGCCGGTGTTCTGCGGAATGAAAGTCATCGTCTGGCATTCCCGCGGGATCAATTACGCGATCCAGGGTGAGGGTCAGACCGACGGCCAGCTGATCGCCTACGCGAACCAGACGATCAAGTACGGCTGAACCAGGGCGGCCATCGGAGGGGGCCGGCTCGGCGCGCCCGCCTTCACCGACGCGGCGGCCGACGCGGCGGCCGCTCGGCCTTCAGCGCCGGAGACGGTCTGCAGGCTCAAACTTTGGTGAGCGTCCGGCCAACTGCCAGCGGTGCCATCGCTCCCAGTTGCCATGCTTGAACTGCTGCCAGCGGCGGTCGAGTCGTGGGCTGAGATGTCGCAGCACCTCGATTGTGAACGTCGGTGGCGCCTGGGCGAGGAGCAGCGCAAAGCCCGGCAGCGGTGAGGGCAGCTGGTAGCGCCGCCTGTTGTGAGGGAGCATGAACAGTGCGGTGTAGCCCGCCTGCAGCCAGAGGTGGTAGCGCGCCCGGAGCCGCGCAAGGCCGGTTTGCGACTCGTTCGCGCCGGCGAGCCAGGTCTCAGAAGCGCTCCGGGCCGAGACACCTCCAGCCACCACTTCGTCGTCTCCAGGTAGCGATTCAGCGCAGCCTTGCCGGCGTAGCCACCGGAGAGCGAGAGCGGCACCGCCAACGCTCCCTCGGTGTACGTGTCCATCGTGCCGGCGTTACCAGCCGCTCCCAGCGCATAGCCCCCCAGCGGCGCCACACAGCCGCCCCCTCCTCGACCAGCGTCGCGTCGACCCATTCGGGGTTCGCTCGAATTCGGCGAACAGAGCCCGCATCGACTCCGGCGCCGAGCCCAGAGCTTCAACCGACCCAGCCAGTGCCCTGTCTAGCAACTGCTGCGAGGCGACCGGGCCGACAGCGCCGTGGTACGTGTCGGCTACGAAACGCTCGGCGACGGGATCGCCCTCGCCGAGCCCTGCGAAGAACGCACCTGCGACCTCGGCCGTGGCTGGATCGCGTTGATGTTCACGACACGCATCGACAGGATCCTAGGACCGCTGCAATGCGTCGGTCGCGGAGCACGATCGTGAACATCAGCCCAGTCAGCCAATGCCCAAACGACCTCCGCACTTCCTCGAATAGCGCTAGGGTTGCCGGGTGGGCGAAGTGGGCGCAGCGCGCACGGCCGGGGTGCCGGGCGCCGACCAACAACTCCCCGGGCACGATCGCGAGCCATCGCGGCTGCGCGCCGTCGAAGGCTGGGCGGATTCTGATTGGTGGCAGGCCCTGATCGATGTCGCTGTCTCCGGCTCTGACCCGGTGCTCGGCAACCTCAGGATCACGCTTGCGCACCAGCAGCTGTCACTCGCATTGCATGAGATCACCGGCACGGCCAGCGGCGCAAACTTCCACACGTGGGCTGTGTGGGGCTCCAAGAAAGCCGGAAAGACGATCCGCGAGGAGGACCTGCCGGCATTGAGGCAGGCGGGCTGGACGCTCGCGACGTTGCTCGGGATAAGTACGGCGGCGGCGCTCGCGCCGGGTCGCGTGAGCGCCCGCGCGAAGTCCTCGATCGCAGGCGGGACGGCTCTCGCCGCCGCGCTGTACGCGGCGACCCGGGTGCTTGCGGCCCGCGCCCGACGCGAGATCTTCGCCGGGAACGTCACAGTGCTCGCCGACATCGGCCGTCAAACGGGGCGCTTCGTCAGCGCGTTCCTACGACCCGAGGACCGCACTGAGGATCGGCTCGAGGAATTCCTCGCCGAGCTCCGGCCGGGGCACGTCATTCACGGCGGTCAGGATCTGCTGCGAGGCGCATACCGGCACTATTTCGCCGCCGCCCGAGAGCACGACGCCCATCGCCGCGACGAGTGCATGCTGTACGCGAACCTGCTCGCGATCCTGCATGAGCATCAGCGTCTGGACCCATACATTCACGCGTCAGTGCCGCGTCCGGCACGCCGGTTCGTAACCAAGCACCTGCTCGGCTTCGCGATCGGCGTGCACCCGCTCAAAGTCAGCGACGACGTGCCACGCGTCGGGTCGTTGCGATGGCCGGACACGCTGGCGACGATCGACACTCCCGAACTCGTTGAATTCCTGTTCGGCGTCGAGGGGTGGGACCGCAACCCGGGGACGCTGACCGGGAGCGCGGCCGGTGACTGGACCGAGCTGTCGGACCGGATGAACTTCATCGTCGACCTCTTCCGCAGCCGCCACGCGGATCCTGACCTATTCAGCGCACCGTACTCCGCGCAGCAACGAACGATGATCGCCGTCGGTCGTGTGCCGAGCGGCCCGCTCTGAACCGTTCAGAGACGAGACGCATGGGGAAGTGACCCGGGCGTTGGGTTAGGGTTGCTGCTCAATGGACCTGAGGCTCGACGGCAAGGTCGCGGTCGTAACTGGGGCTACAGGAGGGATCGGACGCGCGGCTGCGCTCGAGTTCGCTCGCTCCGGCGCTCGGGTGGTTGTCGCCGGACGCCGCGAGCCCGAAGGTCAGCAGACAGTCGATCTGATCGCGGGCGCCGGCGGCGAGGCGAGATTCGTGCGCGCCGACGTCTCGGTGGAGTCGGAAGTATCGGCGCTGATGGACGCGACCGTTGCCGCGTACGGCCGGCTCGACTGTGCCGTCAATAACGCCGGTCGCGACGTGGCGGGTGAGGTAGCCGATGGCTCCGAGCAGGACTTCGACGAGCTGATGGCGGTGAACGCAAAGGGAGTTTTCCTGTGCATGAAGCACGAGATCCGCTGCATGCGCGAGGCTGGCGGCGGAGCAATCGTCAATGTCAGCTCGGTGTCTGGATTGCGCATCACCAAGGCGCAGGGGCTTTACGGCACCAGCAAGGCCGCCGTCACCTTCCTCACGAAGGCGACCGCAGCCGAGGTCGGCAAAGCGGGAATTCGCGTCAACGAGATCGCGCCCGCGTTGCTGATGTCAGACATGGTGAAGCAGTACTTCGAGCAACCGGATGCCGTGCCGTTGGAGGACGTCATCGCTCGGCTGGCGCTCGATCACGTCGGGACACCGGAGGATGGCGCCCGCGCCGCGCTGTTCTTGTGCTCGGACGCGGCGTCGTACATCACGGGCGCGACGCTCCCAGTCGACGGGGGTTTCCTGCTCTACAGCGCGGGTTCGGCCTGAGGACTCAAGCGGCCCGCGCCTGCGCCGCGATCGACCAGGTACCGGAGGGTGATCGAACGCGGGGAAGGGGCCTGCGCGGTACGCGCAGGCCCCTGGCGCTTCAGGTCCGCCGCTCGAGCCTCTCCACCTCGTCGGCCCGCCTGTCGGCCGCGGCCCGCTCACTTTCGGCCCGGTTCTCCTCGCGGGCGACCTTGGCGTCCGAGCGCTCGTACTCTCGCTTGGCCGCAGCCTGCGCCCGCTCATCGGCGCGCTCGGCCTCGGACTCGGCGCGCGCCTCGGCGCGGTCGGCCCGCTCCTCCTCCCGCGCGAGCTCCTCCTTGGCCTCGCCCTTGCGCTCCTCGTCGGCGCCCTGGCGGCGGATGCCTTCGTCGCCCAGCAGATCGCCGGCAGCCTGCTTGACGCGGCCGCTGATCTTGTCGGTGAGTCCCATCTTCTAAGCCTCCTGGATCGGTTTCCCCCACGGCTACCCCGGGACCGCCTGCGGACAACTCCCCGGATCCGGCGGCTACCTGCCGGTGCGGTCGCGATGCCTGCACCCCGGCCAGCAGCACGGACGGCGCTGGCCCTCCTCAAGCTCCTTCTGGGTACGCCGAATGCGCCGCGCTCGTGTCGTCTGCTGCTTGGCATCCTCAACCCAGCAGATGAACTCGTTGCGGGCTAAGGGCGTGATGTCGTTCCAAGCCTCGAGCGCCCTGGCGTTCGCGATGAGCGCGCTACGCAGGTCCTTCGGCAATTCATGAACCACCCCACCGGGCACTATCTGACGGCTCACAGTCGCATCGTAGTGAGCACTTCCATATCGATCCGTCCGGGTTGGCTCCGAGGTTGTGGCGATGTCAGAGGTCAGGGACGTCTACTCGGTCTCGGTCTGAGATCTCACGCATCACCCTAGCCGGCACTCCCGCGGCGACCACGCCGGCCGGGAGATCGCGCGTGACGACGGCGCCGGCGCCGACAACCGTGTCGTTGGCGATCGTAACCCCGGGCTGAACGATTACGCCGCACCCCAGCCAAACGTTGTCGCCGATCGTGATCGGCGCGCCGTACTCCCAGCCCTGCCGCCGTGGGAGGGGGTCGATTGGATGCGTCGCAGTCACGAGTTGGACCCGAGTGGCCAGCTGGCAATCGGCGCCGATCGTGATCGGCGCGACATCTAGAAAGACGCAGTCGTAGTTGACGAACGTGCGCGGTCCGATCTTGATCTGGAGCCCATAGTCGCAGCGAAGCGCGGGCTTCACGATCACTCCATCGCCCACCTCGCAGAGGAGCTCGCGGAGAAGGCTGTCGCGTTCCTGCTGCTCGTCGTGGCCGGTGCGGTTGTAGCGGTCCAAGAGCGTCTGTGCCCTTGCATGGTCGGCGCGCAACTCCGGATCGCCGGCGAGGTAGAGCTCGCCGCCCCGCATCCGCTGCTTCATCGTGCCCATCGACCGGAATGTTCTCCGGCGACCCGGACGAGGAGGCAGCCGTGCCTGGCTGACGCTGCGAGTGGGCCCAAGCGTGCAGGCGGGGTGGACGGCGCCTACGTCGTCAGTCGAAACTCGTCCGCGAACGTCGTCAGGAAGTCTTCACCGGGATTGTCGCTGTAGGCCCGTTCGAAGAATTCGGCCGTGCGCAGGGACGGCCGCACTTGCCAGCGCAACCGGGCTGGACCGTCGCCCGCCAACTGGTGTGGCGTGAGCGCCGGTACGTCGAAGGACTCGTTGGCGACGTAGCGGTGCTCTTCGCCTCCGATCACCGCTCGCACGGAGCCTTCGAGCACTTCGAAGTGTTCGTCCTGACGCGGGTGATAGTGCTCCGGCGGCAGATCACCTTGACCGCCGTACAAAGCCTCCATCTCAAGCAGCTCGTCGGTGATCAGCACCAGCTTCAACCGGAATCCGTTGCGGCCCACCAATTCTTGACCCTCGTATGCCATGCGCCACGAACTCTAGGCGCTCTAGTGTTCACAGATGGCCACCGGGTCCCGTTCATGGTCAGGGAGGCCCAGGTGGCCTGCGAGCGCGGGTCCCGGCACCACCGGGCCGCGACGGGCCTCGATCGGCTTCACCGCGATCTGCTTTGGCTATTTCGCGATCATCCTCGACGGCAGCGTGCTCAACGTGGCGGTCCCTGCTATCCGGGCCGACTTCCACGGGTCTCTCGCGGGCGCTCAGTGGATGCTGAACGCCTACACACTCACGCTCGCCGGGCTATTACTGACGGCCGGGGCGCTGGGCGACCGGATCGGGTTGCGACGGATGTTTCTGTTCGGCGCGAGCCTGTTCACCGCGGCATCGGTGATCTGCGCGGCTGCGCCGTCGATTCTTGCGTTGATTGCTGCCCGGGTCGTACAGGGCGTCGGCGCGGCGGCGCTGTTGCCGGCGACGCTTGCACTGATCCCTTACGTGTTCCGCGATCGCGCCGGACAAGCGCGCGCTGCAGTCGTGTGGGTGGGGATTGGGGCGGGCGCGGTCGCTCTCGGTCCGTTGGTCGGTGGCCTGCTGATCGACGCGTTCGGATGGCGGAGCGTGTTCCTGATCAATTTGCCAATTGGCGTCGTCAGCGTGCTGCTCGGATCGATCAACCTCGTCGAGACGCCGCGTCATGAGCGTCGCGTGGACCGGTTCGGGCAAGTGACGTCGGTCCTCGCCATGGGGCTGCTGACGGCGGCGGTCATCCACGGCGGCGAGTCAGGGTGGAGCTCACCGATCACGCTCAGCTTGCTCCTGGCGGGTGTGCTGACAGGGACGGCATTCTGGGCAGGCGAGGGACGGATTCGCCAGCCGATGCTGCCGCGCGAATTCTTCGCCAACCGCGCTCGCACGGTCGCAGTCATCTGCGCGTCGCTGATGGGTTTTCTGTTCTACGGCACGCTCTTCATGATGTCTCTGTACTTCCAGCAGTTGCGCGGATGGACTCCGGGATCGACTGGGTTCGCGCTCTTGCCGTTGACGGTGGGAACGCTTGCCGGACCGTTTCTGCTCTATCGCCCGTTGTCTCGCAGGTTCGGCCATCCGGTGCTGCTGGTCGCCGGCTTCGTGTGCTCAGCGATCGGCGTCGCCGTGCTCGCACAGACGGATGCGCGCAGTGCCTATCCGCTTATCGCGTGCGGTCTGCTGCTGATCGGCCTGGCGAGCACTGTGTCGTTCTCGGCCCTGACATCTCTGCTGCTGGCCAACGTCGCCGAGGAGCAGTCGGGTCTCGCCTCAGGCGTGCAGAACACGACTCGACAGGCCGGTGCCCTGATGTCGGTATCGATCCTCGGCGCCGTGCTCAACGCCCACGCGCTCGGTCCGCGGCTGCCGGCCGCATTCGCTGTTCTGGGCGTCGTGGTTCTGCTCGCGATCGGTGTGTCCTCGCTATCGCTTGGCGTTAGACCTGTCCGCGGTTAGGAGATGTCCGTCCAGCGCTCAGCCGGCGCAGCGACGGATCAGCGCCGCGATCTCCGCGGGCAGCGCCACCGAACACGGATCCGACGACAACGACGCGAGCTGGGTCGCCGCGAGGTCGGCGCACCAGTGGAACTCCATCTCACCGCTGCCCTCCGGAAACAGGGTCGGCACGTCCGGGAACAGGTGCACTCCGTCGTCGGCGAACGTCACTCGGTGCGGATCCTCGCCGGTGCCGAGCGCTGCATCGACGAGCAGCCAGTGGCCGACGCTGGCGATCAGACGGCGGCTACTGACGACGACCGCGCCGACCGCGAGGTTGGTTGAGCTGTGGTAGCGGATGCCCGGCAGCATCAGCGAGTGACCACGGACCCGGAGGGAGATGCCCTCGGCCGCGAGGACCACGTCCGGGCCGCTCGCTGCCTGTTTGAGGGCCTCCGGCATCCGTCCGGTCTTGAACAATCGGTAACGCCAGGCGGTCCCCATCGCCCGGAGCCTACGCGCCCCGGAGCGGCGCTACGGAGCGACGCGCGCGTGAACCGCAGTGAATGCGATCGTCTGCGTCCACCATGATGGATCGGCGCAGTGGGTGAGAAAGGCGTCGATCGATTGCTGTTCGAGATCGCCGGCACCGGTGATCCGGTCGGCCAGCTCGATGATCGTCTGCTCCCAGTACTGCGCCCAGGGTGAACCGCCGTTGTAGAGCGCGGTTACTGCTGTTGCGGAAACCCGCTCGAGGCCGAGCACGGCCAGGAGCTCGGGTAGCCGGCGACCGATCGTATAGTGCGTTGCGCTCGACCGGGCCCGCGAGGATGTCGCCCTGCCGGAACTCGACGTTCGCTGAGGATGGGTTGACCAGTGAGAGGTCGATGTCGAGCGCCACGACCCGGCCGTCGGGGGCGGCGCGCTCGCCAAGCCACGCCGAGATCGAGCCGTTGCCACATCCGACCTCCAGCGCATGGGTTCCGGGCCCCACGCCGAGACTTTCGATGTGGCGCCGGTGCATCGGATCAAGCAGCCGCGACATCAGCGCCAGCCGCGCCCGCTCGCCCGCGAGGTGATGATCAAGGACGTAGTCGGCCATCCGTGGCCGCCGATCGTAATTCACGCGTCGCCGCGAGGGCCAGCTTCCATCTCGGCTGGCGTTAGAACGGTCGTCGGCGGCGGCTCAGTCCTTGCCGTCCGTAGGTTCCTCCGCGCGAATGCCGGT
Organism: uncultured Solirubrobacterales bacterium; assembly: GCA_963796525.1. Lineage (GTDB taxonomy): Bacteria > Actinomycetota > Thermoleophilia > Solirubrobacterales > Solirubrobacteraceae > Palsa-465. The sequence continues at coordinate 238,664 of CAWCMD010000015.1, read as the reverse complement.
AGATCCAGACCACCAGCATCGAGAACACCACGGACAGCAGGATTCCCGCGCCGTGCCGGTGCAGCACGTACCACGAGAAGAGACCTGCACTGAGGGTCCCGCAGATGCCGACCAGAGCGGTCATCCCAATCCCCATGGGATCAGGTCCCGGCAGCAGCAGACGAGCCAGCGCTCCGACGAACAGGCCGACGAAGAACAGGATGATCAGATAGACGATGAGTCCCACGTCCGCCTCCTACCCGGTGCGACAGCCGTTATGCGTCCTCCCTAAACGCGGATGAGTGAATACGACCGGAGCTTCGTGGGGTGTCACACTCGCGGGACAAGGATGATCGATCGCCGTTCCTTTATCGCCGGGGCGCTCTCGACCGGCGCCGCAGCGCCGTTCGGCCTCGATGCGGTCGGTTCGCTCGGCGCCAGCCGTCCACCGTCGGGTGGTGAGCGGCCGCTTGCGCTCGTGTACCGCGGGCCGGCGTCGTCTGCTGGGATTCCCGAGGACACGGCGGCGTTTCTGCGCGCGTGCCCGCAGCGTTTCAGGATCGAGTTCTGCGGGGCGGGGCGCCGCGATCTCCCGATCACGGCCGAGACGCTCGCGGCAGCTTCGCTGTTCGTGCAGCCCGGCGGCGGCGACGACTTCATCGCCGCGTGGAAGTCGGTTGAGCGATACACCAGGCCGCTGCGGGGATTCGTGCGCGACGGTGGCCGCTATCTCGGGCTCTGCATGGGCGGCTACCTCGCCGGGTCCGGTCCGGGATACGACCTGCTCCCCGGCAACTGCGAGGACTACACGCAGACACGCGGCGCCCAGGTCCACGACGCCCGCAACGCGGTGATCACGGTCGACTGGCCGCCACGGCCGCACGCACGGAGGCGGAAGATCTTCTACCAGGACGGCCCCTATTTCTGGCTCGACAAGGGCGCGAAGGCGCGGGTGCTCGCCCGCTACACCAACCGCCTGATCGCCGCGATGGTGGTGCCGTTTGGCAGAGGCCGGGTCGCGGTCTGCGGTCCGCATCCGGAGGCCAACCGCTCGTGGTTCACGCTGGCCGGATTGCCGTACCCGGGATCGACATATGACCTCGGACGTGAACTGGTGGGCGCGCTGATGGTCGTCTGACGGTCAGGGGGTCGAGCGCGATCATCCGCCGGGGGCGGGAGTGTAAGGTTGCCGCAGGAGCAAGCACGCTACCGCGAGGGGGTCAAATATGGACACAGATTTGCTCGTGATCGGCGCCGGGCCGTACGCGCTGTCAACGGCGGCGCTGGCTCAGGAGCGCGGCATTGACACGGCCGTTGTCGGTCTGCCGATGGGCTTCTGGCGAGACCACATGCCGATCGGAATGCTCCTGCGCTCGGGCCCGGACTGGCACCTCGACGCTGCCGGTTCCGACACGCTCGAGGCCTACCTCGAGGATCGGCAGATCCGGCCAGACGAGGTCGATCCGATCCCCGTTGACGTGTTTCTCGACTATGCCGACTGGTTCAGCGGACGCAAGAGGATCAACGTCCGCACGGATCTAGTCGTAGAGCTGACCAAACCCAACGGGCGCTTCGAGGCGACGCTCGAGAGCGGAGAGCGGATCCTTGCCGACGCCGTCGTGGCCGCGCCTGGCATCAGGCACTACACCCACCAACCCGACTGGGCGCAATCGCTGCCGCCCGGCTGCTCTGCCCACACATGCGATCTGATCAGCTTCGACAGCTTGGCCGGGGCGCGCGTGCTGATCGTCGGCGGCAGGCAGAGCGCGTACGAGTGGGCGGCCTTGATCGACGAGGCCGGTGCCGAGCGCATTGACATCGTGCACCGCCACGAGCTTCCGCGGTTCGAGCGGGTGAGCTGGCGTTTCGTCGACGCGCACGTCGACCGGACCCTCACCGTGCCTGGCTACTGGCGAACGCTCCCCCGGCACGAACAGGACGCGATCGCTCAGCGCTTTTGGGAGGTGGGCAGACTGACGCTCGAATACTGGCTGACCCCACGGCTCGGTTCGGATCGCATCCAGCGCTGGCCCGGCATGGAAGTTGTCGAGGCCACCCCCAGTCCCGATGACGGCCCGCTGCAGGTGACGCTGTCCGACTCAACTCGGCTCGCCGTCGACTACGTCGTGTTCGCCTGCGGATATCGCGCGGACCTCCGCAGCGTTCCCTACCTGCGCGGCGTGCTCGACGACGTGCAGGTGCAAGACGGCTTTCCGGTTCTGGACGAGGGCCTACAGACGACGCTCGACGGGCTGTACATCACCGGCTTCTCGGCCACGAAAGACTTCGGTCCGTTCTTCGGATTCGTGAAGGCGTCACCCGCGGCGGCGACGCTCGTCGTCCGCGACCTGATGTCACCGAGCCGCTTGCGGCAGCGTTACCTCCGACCGCGTTAGCGAGTCTCGATGATTACGGTCGTCGCCTTGACCACCGCGGTCGCTTGAGCGCCAGGACGGAGGTTGAGCTCGTCCGCGGCTTCGCGCGACATCAGCGAGACGACGCGGTACGGACCGCAGACCATGTCGATCTGCGCCATCACCTCGTCGCGCTTGACGGCGACGACGATCCCCTGCAACCGGTTGCGAGCACTCGTGACCCCGGTGGTTGCCCTTTCCTTGAGCAGCCGGGAGAGGTCGGCGGATGAGAGATAGCGCCGGTTGTCGCGCCGTTCGAAGGTGATCTTGCCGCTGCGCTCCCAGCGCCGGAGCGTGTCGACGCTGACCCCCAGCGCGGTCGCCGCCGTGCCGATCTTCACGAGGTCCTCGATCGCGGATTCTTCGGGCGACATCTCCTGCTTAGGATCGCAGAGGCGCGGCCACGCACGTAAGATTGGATCTCGTGGCAACCAACGGGGCAAGCCGCACGATTCCAGTCGCCGACGCCGTCAACAAGACGGTCGGCGAGGTAATGCTCGCGCGGCCCAAGACGCTCGCTGGAGATGCGCAGGTCCGAGACGTTCGAGTCGCCTTCGAGCGTCCCTCCGTACGGACGGTGCTGCTCGCGGATGGCGAGCGGTTCGTCGGCGCGATCGAGCGTGAGGCAATACCCGAGGAAGCTCCCGACACCGGCCTTGCCCGCGAGTACGTGGTCGCGGATCCGCTGACGGTCACGCCTGCGATGCCGATGATCGAGGCAACCTCGCTGCTGGAGGGCCGCAGCGAGCCGCGACTGATCGTGATCGACGAGGACGGGGTGACGCTGCGCGGGCTTCTCTGCGCCAACGGAAGCGCGACCGGCTTCTGTGTCCGTCCCGACTGATTGACCGACCCCAGCGGGCGGCGCTGCCGCCGCCGTCGGCTACGCCGGGGCGGGCGGCTTCGGTCGCCCGCGGACGGCAACGAGTGCGATCCCGATACCGGTGAAGACGCCGAGCGTGGGGACGGCCCGGCGCGCCGCCTGCGGCGAGAGCAAGAGCTCAAAGAACGGGACCGGATCGCCCAGATGATCGCCCACTGGGCCGAGCGGGCAATCGCCCCCGTTGAGTGCGACCACGACGCCCTCGGCCGCGACCGAGGCGATCGCAGGGCGCAGCCACCGCCCGGAGTAGCCGGTGAGGGCCCCGCGCCAGATGACGGCGATCGCCGAGAGGAATCCGAGCGTGATCACCCCGTGCGCCGCGCGCCAGAGGACGATCAAAGGCGTAAGCCTCACGCTTGTTCGCCCGTCTGGCATGTGGGCAACCGTATTCGCCGGTGCGACGTCCGGCGGCGCTCACAGCCTGACGTCGAGCCGGACCCCGAGCACGATCCCGATCACCAGGAACGCCAGCCCGATCCCTGCCAGGATGGCGCCGCGCCGCGCGTTATGCAGTTTGCGGACCAGACGGTGTTGCGCAAATCCGATGTCCTCGACGGTCGGCGGCAGGCCGATCACGCGCCGGCCCGCGTACGTGAACAGGGCTCTGGCCAGGAATGTGAATCCTGCGACGGCGAGGACGACCGCGGCCCCCAGAAAGAACTCCGAGGCCGGGCGCGAGGTCGGCTCGGCCTTCAGCATCACGCCGCTGACGGCGACGAGCAGGCCGCAGCCGGGGATCAGCGGCGCCGTTCGGAGGGTGAGCGCTGCGGTCTCCCGCTCGAGTTCCTCCACGACCACTTTCGAGGCCTCCTCCGCGCTCTGGCCGTTTTGCCGAGTGGATTCCTCGACCCGGCGCGTCAGCGCATCGACGGACGCGATCTCGTGCTGATCGGCGGCTCGCCGGCGCAAGCTCAGAACAGCTCGCGCCAGCTGAACGTGGGTGCGTAACCGAGGACCTCGCGCGCCCGGCGGATGTCGAGCAGAGTGTCGTTTCCGGTGACGCGGTCGGCCACGGGGACATCCGGGAACACCTCGCTCATCAGCTCGCGGCTAGGTTGCTGCATCACCGTGTCGGGTGCGGCGATGATGAAGTTGTCGGTCCCCTCGATGTCGGCCTCGAGCGCCAGGCGCACGCTCTCGGCGACGTGGCTCTCGTCGACGTAACCCCACAGGTTCCATTTACGGCGATGCGGATCGTCCCAGAACGACGGGAAGCGCTCGTAGTCACTGCGGACCATGACGTTCGAAAAACGCAGCCCGATGATCGTCGTCCCGTGCCACCGCGATGACTGCCTCGCCATCTCCTCGCCGAGCACCTTCGACAAGGCGTAGCTGGTCTCCGGGTACAGGTGCTTCTCGTCGACCGGAACGTAGTCGGGCGGCCGCTCGAACGGCAGGCCGAGCGTCGTCTCACTCGAGGCCCAGACGACGCGCGGCAAGCCAAGCCGTGCGGCGGCCGAGAAGACGGTATAGGTACTCGTGATGTTGGTGCGGAAGACCTGATCCGGGGTTGCATGCGCGGGGGAGGGGATCGCAGCGAGATGGACGACCGCCTCGATTCCGGGGAGCGTGTGGACACCGCTCAGCGCCTCGAGCGTCTGCCCGAAATCGGTGACGTCCGCACGCAGGAACGGGATCTTGGCCTCTGGATGCGGCGACTCGGGCGAGGGCACCAAGTCGATGTTGAGCACGCGGTGCCCGTGCTCGCGCAGGTCGCGGACGACCACGCGGCCGGCCTTGCCGCTACCTCCTGTGACCGCGATCCTCGCCATTGCGCCAAGGTTTACCTGATTCGCGAGAGTCGAAGCGGGTGGGCCGTCCGGCCGCGGTCATGAAATGGACGGGACTGCGTGGTCGTGGCGGGCGTGCCGGCGCCGGTAGTGCGGCAAATCGGCGAGGACGATCGCATGGCGGTGCCGCGGCTCTGACGGGACGGGGCTGACGTGATCCTCGGGCTCCGGCCGCGGGGCGGCGTCGCGATTCCGTCGGAGGTCTGCGTGCGCGCGAGCGTGCCGGGGTGTTGCGGAGATCTCGTGGATGTAGGCCGAGACGACTGCTTCGGCGACGATCTGGGCACGGTGGGTGCGATTCGCAGTGGGGTTGGGCATGAGGTTCCTTGTCTCGAGGAAGGCGAGGAGGCCGCCCCCGGGGGGTCGTTCAGTATGTGAGAGGTCCCGCCTAGGCGGCCTGATGCTCCAGCTCGGGCGCGAATTCCGCGGGCGTCTCGGATTCGCGCTCGACGACCAGTTCGCTCGCTTGCTGGTCGGGGGTTCGCAGGAGCGCTAGCGCAGCGACGATCCCGATCGCCACGCACACGGTCCCGATCGCGAACGCGAGGTGGTAGCCCGCCAGCAGCGACCCGACCAGGGAGTGATGAGCGGATGTGAGCGCGTGGGTGCGGTTGGTCGCGATCGTGCCCAGAACGGCGAGCCCGAGCGCTCCGGCGACCTGCTGGGAAACGTTGATGATGCCGGAGGCGATGCCTGCATCTGGCGCGGGGACGTTGGCCATCGCGATCGTCAGAAGTGGCATGAACGCCGTGCCAATCCCGAGCCCGATCGTGAAGTACGCGAGGAAGATCGTCGGGAAGAAGCTCGTGCCGGCATTGACCGTCGTGAGCAGGCCGAGACCCACGATCACCGTGAGCATCCCGGCGACCATCACGCGCATCGCGCCGAATCGCACGACCAGCCGCGCCGTGATGCCGAGCGACAGGGCGGCGACCGTCAGTGTCCAGGGCAGGAACGCGAGACCGGTCTGGAGCGCCCCGTAGTGGAGCACGTGCTCGAGGTAGAGCGTGCCCAGGAAGAACGTCGAGTACATGCCGGTCACGAGGAGTCCGCGGACGAGGCTCGAGCTCATCAGGCCCGGGATGCGGAGGACGCGAAACGGCAGGATCGGGTTGTCGATGCGGCCCTCGTACCCGACGAAGGCGACCAGCAGAACTGCACCGAGGCCGCCGAAACCGAGCACCTGGCTCGAGCCCCAGCCGTGTGCACTGGCCTGCACGATGGCGTAGATGACGCTCATCAGCGCGGCTGTAACCAGCAGCGAGCCGAGCCAGTCGACGCGGCCGTGAGTGACGCCGTCGTCCGCCGGGATCAGAACGCGACCCAGGGCGATCGTCATCGCGCCGATCGGAAGGTTGACGAAGAAGATCCAGTGCCAGCTGAGCGCTTGTGTCAGCACGCCACCCGCGAGCAAGCCAAGCGAGCCGCCGGCGACCGCGACGAACACATATCCGCTCATCGCGCGCGCCCGCTCGCTGGGAAGCGGGAACTCGGTGGCGATGATCGCGAGGATCACCGACGCCTGCATTGCCGCGCCAATGCCTTGCAGGAATCGGGCGCCGATCAGTGCGGCCTGGTTGGGGGCGAGACCGCACAGCATGGATGCGACGGTGAACACGATCACGCCGGAGATGAACACTCGCTTGCGCCCGAACAGGTCGCCGAGGCGGCCGGCGAGCAGTAGAAAGCTGCCGAACGTGACCAGGAACGCATTGATGACCCAGGTGAGCGTCCCTTGCCCGAACTTCAGGTCGTGCTGGATCGCCGGTAGGGCCACGTTCACGATCGTGGTGTCGAGCACGATCATCAGTTGCGCCAGGCAGACGACTCCAAGCGCGAGCCAGCGGCGCCGATCGCCGCTGAGAGCTGAGGAGGAGGGGGAGATGAGGTGCATTCGGATTCCCATCTAGGAGCTATTCGGTGATAAACTGGAGGTCACCTCCGGTACTAAGTGGAGGAAGCCTCCGGAACAGACTATAGCGGAGGCACCCTCCGGTTTGTCAAGTGAAATGTCTTCAATGTCAGTGACGAGCACCACAGAAGCCCTAGAACGAGCGCTTCCGGGAAGGCCTAAGCGCGCGGATGCGCGGCGGAACTACGACAAGGTGATCGCAGCGGCCCGAGAGGTTTTTGCCGAACGCGGTGACGCAACTTCTCTCGAGGAGATCGCGCGCCGCGCCGGAGTCGGGATCGGGACGCTTTACCGCAACTTCCCCAACCGCCAGGCGCTGCTGGAAGCGGTGTACGTCGGCGAGGTCGAGAACCTATGCCGCTCGGCGGCCGAGTTCGAAGAGCTCCCGCCGTGGGACGCGTTCTCGGCCTGGGTGCACCGCCTGGTCGGCTACCTGGCGACCAAGCAGGCTCTCGCGCACGAGTTGCTCGAGTACCTCGATCGGGACGCCCCGCTGTTCAAGACATGCCGCGAGTCGCTGATGACCGCGGGCCAGCCGTTGCTCGAGCGTGCCCAAGACGCGCATGCCGTCCGCACCGACACCGACCTGTGGGACATCATCCACATGGTCGGCGGGATCGCGAAGATCCCCGGCGCCGAGCCCGAGCAGATCGAGCACATCCTCACGATCGCTCTCGACGGGCTCCGCTACCGCCCGCCATCGTCATAGCCTCGGGGCGCCGAGGGCCGGCGTTCAGCCGCTCATGCCGCCGTCGATCGAGAACGTGTGCGAGGTCACCATCGCGCTCGCGTCCGAGGCTAGATAGAGCATCGCCTGAGCGATCTCGTCAGTGGTCGTGTGGCGGCCGAGCGGGATCATCGCGTCGAACGCCTTCGCGGCCTCCTCGCGCGGCAGTCCGGTGGCGCGCGTCTCGATCGAATCCTGGAACGCCGTCGATGTCGGCCCGGGGTGAATCGTGTTAACCCTGATGCGCCGCGGTGCCAGTTCCTTCGCCGCCGCGCGCATCAGCCCGACCTGGCCATGCTTGGCGGTTACGTAGGCCGCGACACCGGGCGCCCCGATCAGGCCGACGACACTCGAAGTGATGACGATGCTGCCCCCGTCGCTGAGGTGCGGAATCGTGTGCTTGAGCACGTGAAACGCACCCATCACATGGACGGCGAGCGTGCGGGCAAAGGCCTCAGTCGGGTAGTTGACCAGTTCGACGACATCTCCCGTGATGCCGGCGTTGCTGATCACGACATCGAGCGCTCCGAGACGATCGATGCCCTCAGCGACGGCGCTGGCCACGGCCTGCTCGTCAGTCACGTCGGCGATCGTGCCAACGATCCCGTCCGACCCGAACTCGGCACCGAGCCGCTCCATAGCGTCGCCCAGCTTCGGCTGATCGATCCCCATCACGTGGACGCGGGCGCCCTCGGACAGGAACAGCGCTGCGGTTGCCAGACCGATCCCGCTCTCGCCACCGGTGATCAGCGCAACCTTCCCATCGAGCCGGCCCATCGGCACCTTTCTGTCGATCAATGAAGTACGACCGCGCGGGACTGTCTCAAGTGGCACGCTCCGCGTCAAACGGGCAACAGCACGCGCCGGCGATATCGAGTGCCTGTCGTTCGCGGTACGGGCGGCCGATGATCTGAATCCCGAAGGGAAGCCCCTCGTGCGAGCCGATCGGTGCCGACACGACCGGGCACGCGAGTTGGCTGAAGGGAGTGACCAGGCTCAGCAGCGCGGCTCGCAGCGACTGGGTTTGCCCCTTGACCATGACCTCGGTGGCGGTTTGTAGCGGTGCGACAAGCGGTGTCGTCGGCGCGATCATCGCGTCAAGACCCTCGACAGCACCTGCGAACCGCTCGATCAGGACACGGCGTGCCTGCTGCGCCGCGAGATAGGCGGAAGCGGGGAGCAGCCTCCCGACCTCCAGGCGCAGCCTCACTGGCTCGCTGTAGCTGGCCCGCTGCTCCTCGAACCACGGACTGTGCACCTGTGCGGCCTCTGCCCGTTGGATCAGGTTATGGATCGCATTCACGAACCCAAGCAACGGGAAGCTGAGGTGGGTGAGCTTGGCGCCGAGCTCCTCAAGCGCTGCGATCGCGCGGTGGACGCCCGTGGCGACGTACGGTTCGGCTGCTTCGACGAGTTCGTCGAAGATGCCGATCCGGACTCCACGCAGGTCACCGTCTGCTCCGGGATCCCGGCTGGGCGTCAGGGCGTCGAGCATGATGCGCGCGTCCTCGACAGTACGCGCGAGCGGTCCGACCGTGTCATAGGACCACGCGAGGGCAACAACGCCGTCGTTCGAGATGCGACCTGGCGTTGGCCTGACGCCAACCAGGCCGCACAGCGACGCCGGCACCCTGAGCGATCCGGTCGTGTCGGTTCCGAGCCCCGCGAGCGCCATGCCGGTGGAGGTAGCGACAGCCGGCCCGGAGCTCGATCCGCCCGAGATGCGGAGCGGGTCGTGGGGGTTATTGCAGTTACCCCAGTGCGGGTTCAGACCGTCGATCCCGTAGGCGAACTCGTTGGTGTGGCCCTTGCCGATGATGATCGCGCCCGCTTCTCTGAGCAGCGCCACCGAAGCCGCATCTCGGCTCGGCGCACGACTCCAGCGTTTGCTGCCCGCCGTGGTCGGCAGTCCGGCGACGTCGATCACATCCTTGACGCAGATCGGTATGCCGAGCAGTGGCGGGCTGTCGTCGCGACGGTCGGCGGCTCGTGCCTGTTCCAGTGCCGAGTCGGCCGCCACGTGCAGATACGCGTTGAGCTCAGGGTTCAGCGATTCTGACCGCGCCAGAATCGCTTGCGTGAGCTCGACGCAGGAGAGGCGCCTGGCCCCGATCGCCCGGCGTGCGTAAGCCAGCGTGAGCCGCGAGAACTCGGAGTCGACGATCAACGCCAGATCGGGGACGTCGGAGCAGGCTCGACCCCGTCCAGTTCAAGCTGCCCGAGTTGCGCAGCGTCTGTCAGCCTCATTGTGAGCTCGTCGCTCACGCGCTCTCTCAGGTCGCCGGGCAGATCGGAGGCGAGCCGGGCAGCCTGTTCGCCAACGGACATGTCTGTCGCCTGGTGACGCGCGTGATGCGTGGGGCCTGTGGCGAAATTCACTGTTCGCATTGTTTCGCTTCGGTAGCGTGCCGCGCCATGCGATGCGAACGGCCACGCGAGCTGATGCCTGATCGGGTCCCGCTGGCAGTTGTGAGCGGCGCGTCGTCCGGTATCGGCCAGGCGACAGCACACGCACTGGCTGCGCGCGGGTTCCATGTCCTGGCCGGCGTACGGAATGAAGAGGACGCCTCCAGCCTCGCCGCGGAGCGGGTCGAGAGCGTGCGTCTCGACATCACCAACCCCACGGACATCGAGCGGTTGAGGGAGCGCATCGAGAATGACTCGCGGCGACCCCAATTACGTGCGCTCGTCAACAACGCCGGGATCGCGGTCAACGCGCCCGTCGAGACGATTCCGGTCGACGAGTGGCGTCGCCAATTCGAGGTCAACGTGATCGGGCATGTGGCCCTCACTCAGGCGCTGCTGGGTCCGCTGCTCAAAGCGTCCGGACGCATCGTAAATATCAGTTCGATCGGTGGCCGAGTCGCTGGTCCCACGTTCGGCGCCTACGCCGCCTCGAAGTTCGCGCTCGAGGCGATGAGCGATGCGCTCAGGCGCGAGGTGCAGCGGCTCGGAGTGCAGGTGATTGTCGTCGAACCCGGCGGCGTCGCAACGCCCATCTGGACCAAGGGCGTGGCGCACGCCGATCGCTTGATCGCTGCGATGAGCCCATCCCAGCGGGAGCGCTACGAGGACCTGATCGCTGCTGTGCGCAAGCAGGCGGGGGCGACCGCGGACAGCGGCGCGGACCCAGCGGACGTCGCGCGCGTGATCGCCGACTCGATCATCGCACCGCGTCCCCGGACTCGATATCTGGTCGGCCGCGACGCAAGGATCATGGCGCGTATCGCGTGGTTGCTCCCCGACAGAGTCCTCGACGAGCTGATCGCGAGGCGGCTCGGACTCGGCGCCCGCCCCCGCCCCTCCTAAGGCCCGGCCTCGATCACCTCGCGGACGCCGGCGACCTGCGGCTGGCGCCCGAAGCTGTCCAGCACCCACGTGGCGCCCGCGTCGCCCCACGCGAGCGCGTCCTCGCCGGGCTCGATCTCGACCACGAGGTCGAACGGACCGGCCTGCTCGCCTCGTAGCCGAGCAATCTCGGCCGCGAGTTCGACCAGCGCTTCTGGGCCGGGAAGCTCGATCGGAAAGAAGCCGTCCCAAGCTGCCGCCCGCGCGATCGGCCGCCGCTTTGGCCACCGGCCCGCGACCCACACCGGGATGCGCGGCTGCTGCACGGGGCGTGGCTCGAACGCGCCGCTCCAGAACTGCGCCAGCCGGTCCAGCCCTTCGTCGAGCCGCCGTGCGCGTTCGACTGGGTCGACGATCTCCCCATAGGGCTCGAGCTCGTGGTTGTTGTTGCTACCGAGGCCGACGCCGAAGATCAGCCGCCCGTGGCTGAGATGGTCGAGCGTCACCGTCTCGCGTGCGACCTTCTGCACCCGGCGCCGCGCCAACGGGGTTACCAGCGGGCCAAGCCTCAGCCGGCTCGTATGAGCCGCGACTGCGCTGAGTGCGACCCAAGGATCGGCGAGAGCTTTGACCGGAGCGCGGTAAGCAATGTGGTCCCAGAGGAAGAGTCCATCCCACCCCCGCGACTCAGCGGTGACAGCCAGCTCGACGAGCACGAGCGGATCAGCGAGCTCGTCAAACGGCGCGAGGAACAGGCCTCGTCTCGGCTGGTGATGCGCGCTGGACACGCGGGCGAGAGCTTACGCGCCGCATCTCGTAGGCGTTAGCCTGGCGTCATGACCGCGTTCCCCACGGTCCGCGTCGCCGCCGTGCAGGCCACGCCGGCCATCCTGGACGCGGATCAGTGCGCCGAGAAGGCGGAGCGGCTGCTGCACGAGGCGGCGGATCGCGGAGCCCAGCTGGCGGTGCTGCCCGAGTGCTTCATTCCGATGTACCCGTCGAACGCTTGGGCTCGTGGCGCCGCTGCTTTCTCGGGATGGGATGAGCTGTGGGAGCGGCTGTGGACCAACGCCGTGGATGTACCCGGTCCGTTGCTCGATCGGCTCGTCGCAGCCTGCCGCGAGCGCGACCTCGTCTGCGTGATCGGCGTCAACGAGCGCGAAACGACACGACCCGGCACGGTCTACAACTCGATGGTCTACCTCGGGCCAACTGGCGTGCTCGGATGCCATCGCAAGCTGATGCCAACCCAGCATGAACGTCTCTTCCACGGGATCGGCGCCGGTGACGACCTCCACGTCATCACGGCGGCAGACGCGCGGGTCGGCGGCCTGATCTGCTGGGAGAACCGGATGCCGCTGGCGCGGTACCGCGTCTACCGCGACGGGCCGCAGATCTGGGTGGCGCCGACCGCCGATGACAGCGATGGGTGGCTCGCGTCGATGCGGCACATCGCGATCGAATCCGGCGCGTTCGTAGTCTCCGTTCCGCAGTTCATTCCCGCCGCGGCATTCCCAGACGACTTCCCGGTACCCCTGCCAGAGGGCCAGGAGGTGTTCGGTCGTGGCGGCGCTGCGATCGTTGAGCCGACTTGGGGGGAGGTGATCGCCGGCCCGCTGTACGGCGAGGAGGGCATCGTGATCGCCGACTGCGACCTGCGCCGCGGGCTACACGCGAAGCGCTGGTTTGACTCGGTCGGCCATTACGCCCGCGAGGAAGTGCTCGGATCGCACGAGCTGGGCGAAACCGTTTGAATCAGGCTTCCGGTTGCCAATTGGGAGGGCTGCCGGTGAGGATGTACCTCCCATCCTGTGCTTGCACGACCTCACCTTGCTGGCGCAGGTAGCTGAGTCCGATCGTCACCGACGGTCGCTTCGCGCCGACGAGCTCCCCGAGCACCTCATGCGTCAGGCGAAATGGGATTCGCACGCCGTCCGTAGTGACCCGACCCCAGTTACCGGCAAGGTGGCACAGAATCGCCAGCAGGCGATCCTCGACCCGGGCGATGTGCCCGATCGCCGCCAGGCGCGTGGCCGCGTGGGATTGTCTGGCGAGCCGCGCGGCGAATGCGACCGTCAGCTCGGGCCGGCGGCCGATCAAGACTGTCACCCGCTCGTCGAGCACGGCCGCGCGCAGGTTCGACAGCGCCCGCCATTGCACCCTTGCCGGAATCAGCGACTCAGGGAGCTTCTGCCATGGGCGCACAATGTCTCCGTGACCGAGTAGCTCGATCGTCGTTGCGGCTCCGAGCATCACCCTCCGACCGAGAAGGCCTTCGAGTATCAGCAGCCCGTAGGTGCGATCGGGGTCGTAGTGAGGCGGGTGCCACGAGCCCTCGCGGATCGTGATCACCGGCGCGCGCAACGCCTCCTTCAACACGCGCGCGTCGTTCGGGGAGAGCGTTTCGGCGAGCTCGGGGTCCTCGTAGAGGACGTGAACGAAGCCCCCGCGCAGCGCTTCCTCTGTCTCGGGCTCCGATACCCGGCGGCGCGATGTCTTCTTCGCGTCGACGGCAGCCGCTTTCAGCCGCTTCGCGTCCTCGCGAAGACGGACCGTCCGCTTTCGAGCCTGCGTAGCCTCGTTGACCAGCGCCTCGACCGGACGCTCGAGCAGGGTCTCGGCGACTCGTTCGGTGTCGGGCTGATCGATGTATCTCGGGTCACTCATCGCGCCAAACCGGTCATATAACTTACCGTGCCCGGGGGCGGTCACGGGCCAGTAACGGTTCGCGCGCTGCGCGCCGCGCCGAGGCCCCAGCTGACGATCCTCTCAGGGCGAATCCGGATCAGCGGCGTCGGTAGCGCAAGCGCCTCGGCCGCTCCACGGATTTCGATCCCCCGCGGGCGCCACGGGTCGATGCTCTCAAGATCGTCGATCACGATCGCGGCGCGACCGCTCCGCGCGATGTCGCGGAACTTCTCCGACCGCTTGAGCTCGTAGCCACCGATGTCCAGCGTGTCGCGCGCCGCGTTGTAGATCCACGCGACCGGAACGACGTGAGGCGTGCCGTCCGCGCCGACCGTCGCGAGGCGGCCCAACTGCCTGCCGCCGCTCAGGTATCGGAGCTCAGCTTCCGTGAAGACGCTCACGCGGAGTCCACCTCACGCTCGCATAGTAGGGTCGCAGCGCAGCAGCCATCCCTCGTCGAGAAGGACTTGTCATGAACGATTCAGCGCCACGGCAGCCGATCAGGGTATTGGTGTTCTCGGCGTCGTTGCGAACCGGCTCATTGAACACGAGGCTCGCCGAGCTGGCCGCGGTGACGATCGAAGCCAACGGCGGCGAGGTCGATCGGGCGTCGATGCGAGATTTCGACTGCCCTTCCTTTGACCAGGACCTTCAGGACGAGGGGTTCCCGTCGGGCGCCGAGGAGTTTCGTCATCGACTCGAGCTGTGCGACGGGTTCGTAGTCTGCGCGCCCGAATACAACGCCTCGATGCCAGGTCTGCTGAAGAACTCGATCGACTGGGTGTCCCGGTACCGCCCGCAGCCGTTCAACGAGAAGTACGGCTTGGTGCTCTCGGCGTCGCCGTCCATGGTCGGGGGGAACCGCGGCGCGTGGGCGCTACGTGTGCCGTTCGAGCATCTCGGCGCCCGCGTCTATCCCGACATGTTCTCGCTCGCACAAGCCCACGCCGCGTTCACCCAGGAAGACCGAATCGCCGATCGGCGCCTGCAGGAGCGCTTCGATACCAACATCGTGAACTTCATGAACTCGGTCGAGGCGTCCAAGCACTACCCGTGCGTCAAGCGCGCGTGGTTCGAGTACCTCGGCGAACACCCCGAGCCGATCATCGACCGCGTGCAGTGACTCCGAGCCGCGGGGCGCCGCCTCAGCTGACTGGCGGAGGTGAGCCCTCGATGCTGCCGGCCAACTCCTGGTCCCACTCGCATACAAGGCATGCGTGTTGAAACACCGCGCGCGCGAAGTCGACCGCGCTCGCGTGCGGGTCGGCGCTCGAGCGGATGTCGTCCCAGGCGAGGATGTATTCGCCCAGCGCGTCATCCCAACGCGCCGGCGGCGCGAGCTCGGCTTGCGAGAAATCGTCCGGTGCCGGATGGGCATAGGCGTAGAACGCCGCCTTTCCGTACCGCTGATCGCCGGGCCACCAGCCGACCGCAACCTCCTGGGAATCCATCGCGTTGCGCATGATGAAGTCAGCCGACGGCGGGTCTGCCGGCTGTCCCGAGAACAGACTCACCGCAAGGTCGAACGAACCCCACCAGGCGTTGACCGGCGTCGAGCGGCCGCGAAACGGTGCTCGGAACGCGGCCAGGACGAGAGCCGCCTGGGTCGCAGCGGTGAAGTAGGCGTCCACCGCGGCTGGGTCATAACTCGCATGCTCGTGATCCTCGTCCAGCGGCACGCTCCACGGCACCTCTTGCGGCGTGGGATCGATGCGCACCTGACCTGCAAGTGCGGCGATCCTCTCGACCAGTTCGCGCGTGACCTCGCCGACCGGGCGATCGGGGGCCAGTGCAACTCCGTTTCGGCGCCCGTCGGAGTGCTCGACGAACGCTTGATGCTCGCGCAGATCGAGTCCCGCGGTGAAAGCGCCTGAGCCGTCCGGCGCCGGCAGGGGGAGCGTTTCCCATCCTCGTGCCGTCAGCCGAAGCGCGGCGTGCTGAAGCTGCGGCTCGGCCGGTGCCAGCGCGACCGCGAGCTTGCCGAGGACCTGGGCGTGGGCGTGGAGCGTGTCGCATGTCGAACTCCATGCCTCGTAGTCCACTGCCGGCCAATCGTTGCTCATGCTCGTGGCTCCTGCTCGTTCATCGACGGGATGGATAGCGCGCCTCAAAGCTCGCGAATGCGCGCGTGAGCCGCTGGAGAAGCTGCTGTTTGATCGGCGCAGGCAGGAATCCGTAACGCAGGGAGTCGAATGAGATCTGCTTGAGCTCGTCGTAGCCGAGACGGTGCTCGGTCACAGCGAGCACGTACTGCTGGGTGAGATCGGTGCGCGAGACCCCCTCGTCGTCGGTCGCCAGCGCCACAGGGACGTGGTAGTGGATGTAGAGGTCGATCGGATGGTTGGAACCGCACACCTCCAGGATCTGGCAGTTGGAGACGAGCGGCACCTCGACGAGGATTCGCTTGCGTGCCATCTCGTGCAGCAGCCCAATCGGATCGCGCTCGTGCTCGATATCGGCGCCGTGGCCGATTCGCTCGGCGCCTGCGATCTCGACGGCCGCGCGGATGTGGAACCGCAGGTCATTGGGCGGGGCCAGCCCAGGGGCCAGCTCGCCCGCGTGCAGGGTGATGTGACCGATTGGATAGACGTGACGCAGGAAGCGGAGCATGCGCATCTGTAGCAGGTAGTCCTGCAGGGCGGTGATGTCGTCCTCCGGCTGGACGAGGTTGATCCCGACCCACCGACGATCGGCTCGCATCAGCTCGAACCCGAGCAGCATCTGCGCGAACACGACGGCAGGCGGATTGGCTCGCAGCACCTGTACGTCGAAGCGAATCACGGGGCTCGGACTGGGATCGGCGTGCCGCTCCTGGGCAAGCAGCCCACTGAGGTCCTCGCTCGCCAGCGGCACGATCTTGCGGATGCCTGCGGCCAGCAGCCGGCGGCGCATCGCCGCGAAGTCGGGCGTGAAGCCCACCTGCCTCGCCAGCGCCGCGGTCTGGCCAAATCGCGGCGTCGTCAGGACTTCCAGATATTCGACGTGCTGTGACTCGGCACGACGTGCGACGGTCGCGAGCCCGTCACCAACGTGGCCATCGAGCGCGGCTCCGAACTTCCCGAAGGTCGCGAAGAAGTGATCGTGGCCGGATTCGTCGCCCGGAGTGAAGCCCTTCATCGACCACGCGTGAACAACCTGGTTCTGGAAGTTGTTGTCGCTGATCGCGTCGCGCAGCGGTCGCTGCCCGGGCATGCAAGGTGGGGGAGAGGCGGCGAACGTGAACAGGTCGACGCAGTCGCCGTTCTGCGCGCCGTACCGGACCATGTCCTCGGCGTAGACGGCGCCTGACAGATGCATGTGGATGTCGCCGCCCTTTGGCAGGTCCCAGAGGAACTGGTTCAGCCGCGCAGGCTGGGGGCGAATCCGCGCGAGCTGCTGGGCCGCGCCGCGCTCGTCGGCTGCCGCGGGCGCGGCGGCGCACCCAAGCAGCAGGGCGATGAGGACGATGCGGCGGACCAAGGCGTCCGTGATCCTCGCGGACGCCTTGGTAGGCGTCAAGGTGCCAGCGAAGACTCAAAAGCCATAGCTGCCATATGGATCGCTGAGCCCAGCCGAATTGTCGCCCGGGACGTAGCCGCCGCCGGAGCCGTAGTCGCTCCCGGCGTTGCCGGGGTCCGCGGCCGCCTGGGCGGCGTCGGACTGCCACGCGACAGAGAAGGACGACCCGTCGGAGGACAGCGAGCTCGGGATCGCACCGGCGCCGCTGCCGCCGAGCTGCATCGCCGACGCGGACCAGTCCGAACCGGAGATCGTGTCGCTCGTCCCGTCGGCGGTTGCGCTCGCGCCGCTGAACGTGACCGTTCCGAAATTCGGCAGCGATACCGGCGTGCAGCTGCTGGTATCGCTCGCGTCCGCTCCGTGGCAGATCGATGGCGCTTCGGCGATCCACTCGGCGCTCGAGACATCGGGATTGTCCATTTGCAAAGACTTGGTAGCCGACGCTCCCGTGGTCTGGTCGGTGAGCGAAACGGTGACCGTCGTGCCCGCCACCGAGACTCGGGCTGAGACATGGTCGCCGGGATTGATCGGTACGCCGAGCCTCACGGGGCCGGCCGGCACCAGCTCATACCACGCGAAGTGCTGGCCGCCGGCGCTGCAGTCGACCTGCGTGCCGACCTGCTCGAGCGCGCCTGATCCATCCGACGCGCCCCCGAGCCCGACCCAGAACGCTGCCGCCCCGCTGCCCGAGCTGCAGTCCGCGCTCGGCTCAACCCAGCTGCCGGATACGCTCGAAAACGCCCCCGATTGCGAGCCGCTCGCGACATAGCCAGACCAGTTGTTGCTCGTCGCTTGGGCGACATCGCTGCTTGCCGCGAGGGCCGGCGCCGTACTGCCGGCGCCGAGCACGGCACCTGTCGCGATCGCGGCGATCGCGAAATGTCTTACGCGCATGTTCGTTGCCCTCCTTGGTTTGCGGATGTGGTTGATCTGACAACGACAGTGGCCGCCGGCGCTAAGAGAACGTGAGGAATGGATGAAGAGGTCCGTATGACCGCGGAGGTGTCGACTTCGCCCGATCCCGTTCGTGTAAGGAGTGAAGGCACGCAGCGAAAGGAGCGAGGATGGGCAAAGTACGTGTCGTCAATCACGTGACCCTGGACGGCGTTATGCAGGCGCCGGCCAGCCGCGACGAGGACACGCGGGACGGGTTCGAGCATGGCGGTTGGGCTGCAGCCCGCACCGACGAGGTGATGGGCGCGAAGCTGGGCGAGAGCATGGCCCGGGGGCGGGCTGATGAACAGGGCGGACTGCTGTTCGGCCGCTGGACCTACGAGAAGTTCTACAGCGTGTGGCCCAGCCGGACCGACAATCCGTACACCGAGGTGCTCAACAATTCGCTGAAGTACGTTGCGTCACGCACGCTCGAGGAACCTCTCCCGTGGTCGAATTCGATCCTCCTGAAAGGAGATGTCGTTGATGCGGTCGCGGAGCTCAAGCGGGAGCTGCCAGCTGGTCTGACGATCCTGGGCAGCGGTGAGCTGATCGCGTCGCTGATGGCCGCAGACATGATCGACGAGTATCTGCTGATGATCCACCCGCTCGTGCTAGGTGCGGGGCGACGCCTGTTCGGACCCGGTGTGTCGAGACCGCTGCGGCTCGTCGAAAGCATCCCCACGACGACCGGCGTGCTGATCACCACGTACGTGGCGGCCGGGGAGTAGAAAGGAGCGGACATGAAGCAATACCTGCTGAGCATCTACCAGCCCGATGGTCCGCCGCCGGCTCCGGAGATCCTCGAGGAGGTGATGTCCGAGATCGAGGTGATCCGCGACGAGCTGAAAGCTCGCGGGGCATGGGTGTTCGGCGACGGTCTGCACGCGCCGAGCACCGCCACCGTGCTCCGTGCCGAGGGCGAACAGGTCATGACGACCGACGGCCCGTTCACGGAGGGCAAGGAGCACATCGGCGGGTTGATGATCATCCGCGCAGAGGACCTCGACGAGGCGCTCGGGTGGGGGAGGCGATACGCCAAGGCGACGACGCTGCCGATCGAAGTGCGGCCATTTCATGGCGAGGCGGAGGACTAGCCGGGCGTGGCGACCCGCACGCAGTCGGAGGTCGAGCATGTGTTTCGTGAGCAATACGGCCGGGCGGTGGCCGTTCTGGTCCGCGTCTTCGGCGACATCGACATCGCCGAGGAAGCGGTCCAGGACGCATTCGCCACGGCGCTGGCGCGCTGGTCCGCGAGTGGCGTACCGCCTGCTCCGGCGGGCTGGATCATCACCACGGCCCGCAATCGCGCGATCGATCGACTGCGCCGGGAGTCCTCGCGCGAGGACCGGCATGCCCAGGCCGCGCTGCTGCGCGCCCGAGACGAGCCGGCCGAGGAGAACGCGGTGCAGGACGACCGGCTGCGGCTGATCTTCACCTGCTGCCATCCGTCGCTCGCGACCGGCTCGCGAGTGGCGCTGACGCTCAGGCTGCTGGGCGGGCTCGGCACGCCGGAGATCGCGCGGGCGTTCCTCGTGAGCGAGTCGACGATGGCGCAGCGCCTCGTCCGCGCCAAGGGCAAGATCCGTGACGCGGGCATCCCGTACCGCGTCCCGAGTGAGAGCGACCTACCGGAGCGCCTCGCGTCGGTGCTGGCGGTGATCTATCTGATCTTCAACGAGGGCTACGCGGCCACCTCGGGCGAGCGGCTGATGCGCGAGGACCTGGCGCGTGAGGCGATCCGCCTCGGGCGGCTGCTCGCGGGGCTGATGCCCGATGAGCCGGAGGTGATCGGGCTGCTGGCACTGATGCTGCTCGTGCAGTCGCGCAGCGAGGCACGGGTCGACGCGAGTGGAGAACTCGTGCCTCTGCCCGAGCAGAATCGGGAGCTGTGGGACCGCGAATTGATCGCGGAGGCGCAGGTGCTGGTGAAGCGCTGCCTTGAGCGAAATCAGCCGGGGCCGTACCAGATACAGGCGGCGATCAACGCGGTCCACAGCGATGCAGCGAGCTCCGCACAGACTGACTGGGTACAGATCGTCGCGCTCTACGATCAGCTTCTGGAGATCAGCCCGACTCCAGTCGTCGCGCTCAACCGGGCTGTCGCCGTGGCCGAGGTCGATGGCCCCCGCGCCGCGCTCGCCTTGGTCGACGAGACGCCGCTCGAGCGCTACTACCTCTACCACGCGATCCGCGGCGACCTGCTGCGGCGCCTTGGCCGCAAAGAGCAAGCGGCCGGCGCCTATCGAGCGGCGCTCGCCCGCAGTGAGAACGGCGCCGAAAGCTCGCTGCTCGCGAGGCGGCTGCTTGAAGTCGGGTCCTAACCGTCTACATCACGAGCTCGTGCAGGGTGAGCGGCTGCTCACGGTGTTGGTCTTGCCGCCGTGGTAGCGGGAGAACAGGGTGTTCGTCCAGAAGCCGCTCGCCGGACAGGCCCGTGGCGTCGTGATGAAGCCCTTGCCCCGCTTCGTGATCTTGAAGAAATGGAACAGGTCGCTCTTGACCGCGACGAACTTATCCGGGGGAGGAACGCCCCGGAGGGTCGGGTTCTCGGTCAAGATCCCGGTGCCGGTCACGGTCGGCCGGTCAACGGCCGGGATCGGAATTCCGGTGTTGAACGAAACGGCCAGGTCGATCAGCTTCCCCGGGCCCGCGTTGAAAACGGTGACGTGCGACCGGATGACTCGCGGGAAGATGAAGACCGACGCGCCGATATCGAGGTCGACCTCCCCGAACGCGACCTGGCTGGCCCTCGGACACGCCGCGGCGCCCTTCAGATAGAGCTGCCGATTGGTCGCGTGGCAAATCGCCGGAACAGAGAAGTCAAACTGCGCGCCGGGGTCCAGCCGGAAGATGTCGTCGATGATCGTGTGGGGCTTCTCGCCCGGCCGATCGCCAAGCCACTCCGATCTGAGGAAGACGCCTGTCGGCGTGTTCGGGTGCGTCGTGTTGAACGTCTCCACGTACTTCACCGCGTAGCTGCGGCGCGGCGCGGCCGCCGCGGTGCCCGCGAGCGCGAGTGCGGCACACGCAAGTCCGCCGAGCAGGAGCGTCAGGGTTCCGAGCTGGTCTATGGTTGCGCTTCGTCGCATCATCAGCGCAGCACCTCGAACGCGGCGCGCTCGCCCGACTCGAGCGCCGATTCGATGTTGCCCCACCACTTCGTGCCCGTCTCGGTGCCGGCGAAGTGAATCCGTCCGATCGGCTTCTCGAACAGGTACATGTACTCGGTCAGCACCCCGGGCGGGAAGCACGACGCGGCGCCACCGCGGATCCACGGCTCCGTCGTCCAGTTCTGATCCATGTACTTCGTCGGGTGCAGCGCCCTGCTTCCGAGCGCTTTGGCAAGACCGTTGACGACGGCCGCCTGACGCCTGGACTTCGACCAGGTGGCCAGCTCGCGTGCATTGTTGCCTTCGATCAGCACCAGCATCACACCGAGCGAGCCGTCCTTCGGCGAGTTGTCGAATGCCGTCGTGAAGATCGTCGAGTTCGACTGGACCGTGCCGCTCAGGGCGCGCTTGCGCCAGAACGGCTTCTCGTAGACCGCGAACGCCTTGATCGTGGCGCCCATCCCAATGCGCTGCACCGATTGGTTTCGCATCACCGGGAGCACCGGGTCGAACAGGATCTGTTGCGTCATCGTCGGCGCCATCGCAACGATCACCCGGTCGGCCACCCACACCCCGTTCGGCGTCGTCAAGCGCACCGAGCGCGCGCATTCCTCGATCATCGTCACGGGAGTGCTCAGTCGAACGACCTGTCGCAACTGGGCGGTGAGCCCCTCGACCATCCGGGCCGTGCCTCCCTGGACGCGGTACTGCAGCGCTCCGATGCCCTGGGTGATCAGATCCAACGGGCCCCCCGAGGCCGCCGCGATGAACAGGTAGTGCAGCAGCGAGATGTCCTCGGCGCGCGCGCCCGGCCCGCCCCCGATCGCCACCTCGCCGAAGAACTTCGCCGACGGAATCGTGATGTTGCCGTCGATCCACGTCTGCGCCGTCTGGCTGTCCCAGTCTGCCGCCTTCGGTGCGTTCCACGGGGCCTTGACCGGTACGTCTGCGGCCATCAGCGTCAGCTGCGCGAACGCGGCGACCAGCTCAGCTGTGCCGCCGCCGGGCAGGTCCGGGAGGGTGTCGAACCGCGACACCTTGCCGTCCCAGATCAGCGTGCCCTTCCCCTTGTTGTAGGTCGGGAACACCCCTAGCCGGTAGCGACGGAGCAGCTTCCGCACGAGCCGCTGGTGCACGTTGATCCATTCGCCGCCGAGCTCGCTGATGTCGTTGGGCCTCGGCCCGATCCGGCCGTTCAGCAGCCGGCCGCCGGTCCGATCATTCGCCTCGAGGACCACGACCGAACGCCGGCCCTTGAGCACATCTGCGGCATACAGGCCGGACGCGCCGGCCCCAACGATCGCGACATCGACGCGCTTCTCAGCTGACGCGGCCTTTGCTGCCGCGGCCGGAACCGCCACCGCGGCCGTCCCCGCAACGGCGCCGCGCAGCAGCGTACGGCGGTTGATCGCGCCCTCCAACGGTGAACCTTCTCGCCCACTTGGCACAGACTCGCTCTCCTCAGGTCGTCCAAATTCCACGATTGGTCCCTATTGGGCGACCTTTATATTCGATTTGGCATGGACATGCGATAGAACAAATGTCTAGAGGGACATGTCGCCCGTTCGAGGTGCCGCGCGATCGACGATCGAGATGCCGCGCGATCGAGCTGTCGCCCGTTCGGGATGCCGCGCGATCGAAATCCCAGCTGCTCGGGATGCCGCGCGATCGAAATCCCAGCTGCTCGGGATGCCGCGCGATCGAAATCCCAGCCGCTCGGGATGCCACCCTCTGATCCACCGTGACGCTGCTCGCCGATGTCGTCGAAGCCTCCACCGCCGTCGCCGGCACGAGCTCGCGTTCCCGCAAGGTTGCGATTCTCGCGACGCTCCTCCAGCGGGTGGACCCCAGTGAGGTACCGATCTGCGTGGGCTTTCTCTCCGGCGTGCCCCGGCAGGGGCGCATCGGCGTCGGCTACTCGACGGTTTACGGCATCGAGCGCCAAGCATCGAGCGCCGCATCGCTGACGGTTGCTGATGCGGATCGCGCGATCTCCGAGATCGAGGCGGCCACCGGTCCGGGCTCGGGTGCACGGCGAAGCGAGCTGCTCGGCGCGCTGCTCGACCGGGCAACGGAGGCCGAGGGGGACTTCCTCAGGCGGCTGCTGACGGGCCAACTGAGGCAGGGTGCGCTCGGAGGGATCATGGCTGATGCGGTCGCCAAGGCCGCCGGCGTCTCCGGAGGGGTCGCGCGCCGCGCGCTGATGCTCTCCGGTGATCTGACGCGAACCGCGGAGATCGCGATGACAGGGGGAGAGGAGGGGCTGCGCGCGGTGGGCTTCGAGATCTTCCGTCCGATTCTCCCGATGCTCGCCTCGACGGCGGCGAACGTGACCGACGCGCTAGTGGGTTTCGAGGGGGCGTCGGTCGAATGGAAGCTCGACGGGATCAGGATCCAGATCCACCGGCGCAGCGACGATGTCCGCATCTACACCCGCAACCTCAACGACATCACCTCCGCACTGCCGGGAATCGTGGCGGCCGTGCGAGCGCTCCCCGTGAGCGCGGCGGTGCTCGACGGCGAGGCGCTGTGGATGACGCTGGCCGGCCCGGCGAGCTTCCAGGACACGGTCTCGCAGATCGATCGTGACGCGCCACCCGAGGGAATCGTGACGTTCCTATTCGACGCGCTGCACATCGACGGCGAGGACCTGCTCGACACGCCCTTGTACGAACGCGCTGCACGGCTGGCGGCGATCGCCCCACATCTGAAGATCCCGTCGGTGCTGACGGCCGACGCCGAGGAGGCTCAGCGCGTCCTCGACGCGGCGCTGGACGCCGGCCACGAGGGCGTAGTCATCAAGGACGCCGCATCGGTCTACGCCGCCGGCCGCCGCGGAAAGGCGTGGCGCAAGGTCAAGCCTGTGCGCACGTATGACCTCGTCGTCCTCGGGGCCGAGTGGGGGCACGGGCGCCGCCAGGGCTGGCTCTCGAACCTCCACCTCGGCGCGCGCGACAGCGCCACCGGTGAGTTCGTAATGGTCGGCAAGTGCTTCAAGGGGCTGACCGACGAGCTGCTCGCATGGCAGACGAAGCAGCTGCTCGAGCGTGAAACCGCCCGCCGTGGAATTGCCGTGCTGGTGCGCCCGGAGCTCGTCGTCGAGATCGCGCTCGACGGGGTCCAGTCCTCTACGCGTTACCCGGGCGGCGTCGCGCTGCGGTTCGCGCGCGTGAAGCGCTACCGCCCGGACAAGGACGCGGGGGAGGCCGACACGATCGAGGAGTTGCGGGGGTTGCTATCGGCGCGGGAGTGATAGGCCCGAGGGCGACCCCTCGAGAGCTGAACTATGGCGAATTCGGTCGGACAGTCCGACCGAATTCGCCATTGTTCACCGGGCCGCCACGGACGGAACTGAGCTGCAACCGGGTTCGGCCCCGCCACATCGAACTTCAAAGAGGGTCCGGACGGGCCCTCCCGGCCCCAAGGACGCCGCCGAAAGGCGGCCCAAGACAGGCGCTAGTAGCTTCGCCCGCGTCGCTCGAAGTAGGAGGCCGTCCTGGCGTCGGCGGGGATGAACGCCTCGAGCGTCAGCTCTGAGATCGTGACGTCGATCGCGGTCGCGAAATGGCTGAGCGTCGTCAGCAGCGTCAGGACCTCGTCCTCAACGCGAATGCGCAGTGGGACGGCAAAGCCGACGTGCAGTGGCGACGGCGGGCGCGCCGGCGCCGGGACGTAGTGCCCGAGTTCCTCGATCAGCTCCGCGAGCGGCGCCCCGGGATCGCGGCGCGCTTTCCGTGCCAGGCCATCGAGCACGTGCCGGCCCCACTCGTCGAGGTTGAGGATCCGCGGTCCGAGGCCGTCGGGATGCAGCAGCACCCTGGCGAGGTTGATCCGCGGCTCGCGCAGCGAAACCGGTAGCTCGTCGATCAGGGCCAAGAACGCGTCGTTGCCGGACACGAGGTTGGCGGCCCGGTCGGTGCTCACGGCGGGGTAGGGGAGATGGCCGTCGAGGATGCGCTCCAGCGCCGTGCGGACCGGGTCGAGCTCGGGGTCCTCGAGCCGGGTCTCCCGGTAGGCGGGTGCGTACCCCGCGGTGAGCAGCGTCGCGTTGCGCTCGCGCAGCGGAACCTCGAGCGCCTCGGCGAGACGAATAACCATCGCGCGGCCCGGCAGCGAGCGTCCCTGCTCGATGAAGCTGACATGGCGCTGTGTGGTGCCGGCCCGCAACGCCAGCTCCAGCTGGCTGACCCGCCGCCGCTCACGCCACTGCTTGAGGACTTCGGCGATACCGCCCGCTGGAGCTTGGGTGGCCATCGCGTCTATTGGTAGCGCATGGGCCGTCGGTTGACGATTCCCCGCAGGGAATTGCGAGCGGTGGCGGCGGCGCGCATTCTGAGCCTCTCCAACGACCGAGGAGCAGACAACCGTGACCCGGACCGATGAGTTAGTCGAACGCTACGTGGCGATGTGGAACGAGCCCGACCCGGAGGCGCGTCGCGCCGCGGTCCGCGTGCTGTGGGCCGAGGACGGCGTGCAGGTTCTGCAGCCGCCGGAGGAGATGCGGCAGGCCGCTGCGAAGGTCGGCTTTGTCAACGCCGTGCTCGAAGCGCGCGGCCACGACGAGCTGGAGGCACGCGTGACACGCGCGTACGAGGAGTTCGTCGCGTCCGGAGAGTTCCGCTTCCGCTCGCGCAAGGACGCCGTCGCGCTCGGCGATGTGGTCAGGTTCGGGTGGGAGATGGCGCCGGCGGACGGAGGAGACGCGACCGCCGCGGGAACCGAATTCGTGGTCGTCGATCCGCGCGGTCGGATCCGCGCCGACTACCAGTTCATCGAGCGATGAGCGACCTCACGTTCGGGTATCTGCTGCCCACCCAGGTGGCTACCGGCGATGACGGGGGCAGGTCTGGGGAGCTGGTCGAGCTGGGTGTCCAGGCGGAGCAGCTCGGCTTCGACACCGTGTGGCTGCCGGACAGCCCGTTCCAGTACGGCGTTCCCGACCCGTTGATCATGCTCGCGGCGCTCGCCGCTCGCACGAAGCGCGTCAAGCTCGCGCCAGGTGTGCTGCTGGCCGGCCTGCGCCAGCCGGCTCTGCTGGCGCAGCAGCTCGCGACTCTTGACGCGCTCGCCGCAGGACGGCTGCTCGCGGGGTTCGGGCTCGGGTTCCCCTCGCCTGAGAGCGAGCGGCAATTCGCGGCCGCCGGCGTTCAGTTCGCGAGCCGTGCCGCGCGTCTGGTCGAGAGCATCGAGCTGATGCGGCTGCTGTGGTCCTCTCCGGGCCGCCCGGTCAGCTATCAGGGGTCACATGTGAGCGTGCATGACCTGGTGCTCTCGCCCGCTCCGGCGCAGCAGGGGGGACCGCCGATATGGCTCGCCGGGGCGGGCGCCCGCGCGGAGCGACGAGTGGGGCGGCTGGCCGATGGTTGGCTTCCATATCTTCCGAGCGCGAGCGCCTACGCCGAGGGCCGGCGCCGGGTGACAAACGCCGCAGCCGAGGCAGGGCGGCAGCCGCCGGTGGCCGCGCTCTACATGACGATCGCGTTGGATGACTCGGCATCAGACGCTCAGGAGCGCTTACGCACCACGATGGAGCAGTGGTACCGGCGTCCGTTCGAGCAGATCTCGGCGTTGCAGGCCACATACGCCGGCACCCCGGACGGCCTGCGCGCATATCTGGGTCCGTACGTGGAGGCGGGACTGCGGCACGTGGTGCTGAGGGTCGCCGACGCTCCGCAGCGCGGACTGGAGCTGGCAGCCGCCGCTCTCGGACAGCTCACCGCTATGGGGTGAGCGATCCTGGATCGGCTGGGACGTCGACCGCGTACTGCTTCAGCACCTCGAGCGGCACGACCTCGAGCGTGCTCTCCTCGGTCGAGGCGAGGACGACGAACGCGGCGACGCCCGCTTCGTGCGCCCGCAGCCAGTTGTGGACGGTGACGCACCAGCGGTCGCCGGGTTGCAGCCCGGGAAAGCCGTACTCGGGGACCGGCGTGCTCAGATCGTTTCCGATGCTCCGCTGGTGTTCGAGGAACTCGGCGCTCACGACCGCGCAGATCGTGTGCGCGCCGAAGTCTCCGGGCCCGGTGCGGCAGGATCCGTCCCGGTAGAAGCCGGTGAGCGGGTCGCTGCTGCAGCTCTCGAGGCGCCCGCCGAGGACGTTGCGTTCCACGCTCTTTACCAGTACCCCTTCATCAGCTCGTGAGACCAAGGCGGCTGGCGCACGGGTTCGCGGCCGTCGACCCGCAGCAGACGGCAGGTGCTCACGCCGATCCGGTTCGGCCGGCGCTTGTTGCGCTGGGCGAAAACGCCCACCTCGGGCCACGCGGGGTTGCCGCGGGGACGCCGAGCGCGAGCCTCATAGTTCTCCTGCGGCACATGGTCGAACACGTACACGACGTCGACGTGCGAGAACTCGTCGAGCCCGCGCAGCGCATCGGTGCTGAACAGCTCGCTGTCGAGGGCGACGCGCGCGACGATCTCGCCCCAGTCATCGTCGATCGGATCCGACCGCGGCGAACTCACCCACCCGATCGGACGCGTCGTGAAATCCACGGCGTCAATGAAACCAGCTGGCAACGACGCGATCCGCACAGCAGATAGGCTTCGCGGGTCCACGAGGATCAGGAGATGTGGTGCAGGCAGCTGAGCCGCAGTCGATTCTGACCCCGCTCACCGAGGCGGCGATCTTCCTCGTCCTCACCGTGAACGCTGGCGCGGAGGACGGCGTCCGCGATGTGCTTGCCGATGCCAGCGGACTGAAGCGCTCGGTCGGTTTCCGCATCCCGGAGGGCGAGCTGACGTTGGTTGTCGGCATCGGCGCTCGCGTGTGGGACGCGCTGTTCGGCGCGCCACGCCCGGCAGACCTGCACCCGTTCGCCGAGGTGGCGGGGCCTCGCCACACGGCGCCCGCGACGCCCGGCGACCTCCTGTTTCATATCCGCGCGCATCGGCTCGATCTGTGTTTCGAGCTTGCGCAGGTCCTGATGAGCAGGCTCGGCGCGCTCACGGAGGTTGTCGACGAGGTGCACGGATTCCGTTCCTTCGACGAACGCGACCTGCTCGGCTTCGTCGACGGCACCGAGAACCCGGACGGATTCGCCGCGCACGACGCAACGCTGATCGGCGATGAGGATCCGGAATTCGCCGGCGGGAGCTACGTGATCGTCCAGAAGTACGTCCACGACCTGGAGGGATGGGATGCGCTCGCAGTCGAGCAGCAAGAGCGGGCGATCGGCCGGACGAAGCTGAATGACCTGGAGCTGCCCGACGAGTTGAAGGCGTCGAACTCGCACGTGACGCTGAACACGATCGTCGACGAGAACGGCGATGAGCGTCAGATCATGCGCTTCAACATGCCATTCGGAAACGTCGGCAGGGGGGAGTTCGGGACCTACTTCATCGGTTACGCGCGCACGCCCACGGTGACCGAGCAGATGTTGAGCAACATGTTCGTCGGCAAGCCGCCAGGCAACTACGACCGGATCCTCGATTTCTCCACGGCGATCACCGGCAATCTCTTCTTCGTACCGAATGCCGAGTTTCTTGACGACCCGCCGGTCCCGACTGCGCAGCCGATCGCTGCGGCGCAGCACGCACCGGCCGCCGCGCCGCCGGGCGACGGGTCGCTGGGGATCGCCAGCCTGAAAGGGGCCTCGCAATGAACCATCTGCTCCGCTCCCACGCACCGATCAGCGAAGCGGGCTGGCAGCTGCTCGACACGGAGGCGCGAGAGCGTCTGACGCCGGGGCTGGCCGCGCGGAAGCTGGTGGACTTCTCGGGGCCACATGGCTGGGAGTACTCGGCCACCAACCTGGGCCGGACGACGCCGCTGCCAGGTCCCCCCGCCGAAGGGGTCTCGGCGCTGCAACGCCGGGTGCTGCCGCTGGTCGAGCTGAGGGCCGCCTTCGAGGTGCCGCGGGCGGAGCTGCGCGATGCGGATCGCGGTGCGGACGACGTCGACCTCGGGGCGCTCGACACGGCCGCGCACCAAATCGCGGTCGCGGAGAACACCGCCGTCTTCCACGGGTGGCACGGTGCCGTGACCGGCATCGCCGAAGCTACGCCGCACGAGCAGGAGGCGCTCGGCTCGGCGGCCGACGAGTACGCGCGACGCGCGGCGAGCGCTGTCGAGCGGCTGCTGAGCAGCGGCATCGCGGGGCCGTATGCGCTCGCGCTCGGCAGCCAGCAGTACCGGACCGTGATCGAGACGGCCGAACACGGGGGCTATCCGTTGCTCGAGCATCTGCGCAAGATCCTCGAGGGGCCGATCATCTGGGCGCCGGGCGTGGACGGCGCGGTCGTGCTCAGCACGCGCGGGGGTGACTTCGTGTTCGACGCGGGCCAGGACGTGTCGATCGGCTACGACTCGCACGACTCGGAGGTGGTCCGGCTGTACCTCGAGGAGAGCTTCAGCTTCCATGTCGCGACGCCCGAGGCGGCGGTGGCGCTCCGGCCCTAGCCGAAGCGGCTCAATTGGCCTGTGTTGGCGCGTCGGCCGGCGCCTCGTTGGCTTGGGTGGGCGCGTCGGCTGGCGCCTCGATATGCCTGGTTGGCGCGTCGGCTGGCGCCACGCTTCCCGGCCTTCGGCCGGGGACCTTGAGGGCTGGTCTGCCCGGCATTTGGCTTTCGAGGAGGGGGTGGGGTGCCTCGCAACCCCGATTTCGTTACAAAGCGCCCGCTCGCCTGGGCAACGTGTAACGAAATGGGTGCCAGAGCACCGATTTCGTTGCACGTTGCTCACCTCGGTGGTCGTGATGTAACGAAATCGGGGTTGGTGGCAGCGCGGCTGTGCGGTTAAAGAGCGGGCCTCGCTGGCGGTGGGGCGCACCTCGCGCTCGAGGCGCGGTGAGCGACCGGGCAGGCCGTGTGCGCGCCGGTGCGCCCGGCCGGTGCGAGTGCCCGGGTCGACGGACGGGGCCGCACGGCCCCACGGATGCTGCGAAGCAGCCCCTAACCCTTCATCAGCTTCGCTACCGCCGCGTGCACGGCACCCGGCGTGGGCGTGAGCGCCTGCTCGCCGTCGGAAAATGTGGTCGCGCCGGACGGCTTCAGCACCTGGACGGGCGCTGAGCCGCCGAGCTCGGAGGCGGCGTACAGGGTGAGCACGGTGACGCGGCTCATGTCCACAGCTCGCGCAACGGGCCCGCGGCTCCATACACGGGATCCGCGGACGGGAGCGGTACCGCGCGGATGTTCTCGAGCGCCTCCTCGTGCTCCGCGGGATCGCCTCGCCGCAGGTCCCACGGCATCCCGTCGGGGTACGCCCCGATCACCAGCAGGTCGCTGCTCGAGCCGTTGTTGCAGTGGCCCGTGCCGGCAGGCAGCACGACGACGTCGCCGCGCCGTAGCTCAAACTGCCGCCCGAGTGGTCCGCCGAGCGTCACGGATGCCGCGCCGGCGACGATGCCGAGCACCTCGTGTGCCGTGGAATGAAAATGATGAAACGGGAAGATTCCGTTGCGCCAGGCACCCAGCCATCCGTGTTGCGCGAACAGTCGCTCGCAGTCATCCGGGGATCTCGCGCCGGGGGTGTCGTGGTAGACGAGCACCGGCAGCACGGAGTTCGGGATCCCGCCGTCGTCGTCAAACGCATGGGTCTCGACCTGCACTGCGAACGCAGGCTAGGCGATCAGATGGTGGTAGTGCGAGACCCACCTCATCGCGGTTCTCAGGCCCGTCAGGTGGGCGGAGGGAGCGGGGCCGAAAGGCGGTCGCATCTTCATCGGGGAGTCGTCTGTCCGCGAGACAGGCTTCAATTCGGGGATTAGTTCACCGTTTCGAACCTGGAGGATGTTGTGGCGCTGACTCAGACACAGCTTGTGAGTGCGGTCGCGGACCGTTCGGGACTGGCCAAGGCCGACGCCAGGCGTGCCCTCGCGGCGCTCGACGAGGTGGTGCTCGAGGAGCTCGGGAATGCCCAGAAGGTGCGGATCGGCGGGCTTGTCCAGCTGACCGTGCGGCTGAAGCCCGCCACCAAGGCGCGCAAGGGCCGTAATCCCGCAACCGGCGAGGAGATCACGATCGCGGCCAAGCCTGCCAGCGTCGATCTGCGTGCCCGCCCGCTGGCGAAGGCGAAGAGCTCGCTCCCGTCGGTGCAGAAGGCGCGGCGCAGGCTGGCTGCGTAACCGCGCACGCTGGCTGGGTAACCGGGTAGTCCGCCCGCGCCTGGACACGGCTTCAGGCGCGCGCGAGACTACGCCGATGGTTGTTGCCGGCAAATCACGAAGGCGAATTGCCCGGAGGCTCAATGCCGCCTACGCGAGCGGGTTGCTCAGCGACGAGACCTTCTCACGTAGGGTCGATCAGTTGTTGCGTGCCAGCTTGGTCGAGCCGGCTGAGCTGGTCGGCGATCTCAACCTCCGGCGCGCGGCCAGGGCCTGGCCCGAGAGGGTCGGGTACGCGATGAGGCGCGCGCTCACCGCGGCGTACGGCAGCCGCACGGCGGGACAAAGGCTGCTCGCGCTGGACTGGGAAGGGGCGGCCCATGGTGAGCTGCTGATCGGTCGCGCCGAGGGATGCGACCCGATGCTCGAGGATCCCGCCGTCTCTCGCCAGCATGCCCGGCTGAGCTACCGCGACGGCCGCTGGATTCTCCAGGACCTGGGATCGAGGAACGGCACGCGAGTCAACGGCGTGGGTGTGGGGCGCTGCGAGCTGCGGCCCGGCGACCTGGTCGAACTCGGCAACACGCAGCTGACGGTGGACTGAGCTCACCCGTGCTCGGATCACTGCGGACGCCCAGGTCTTCGGCTGCGATCTTGCCGGCGGCGCGCTGGCTCAGAGCGTTGCTCGGGGTCGGAGCGTTGCTCGGGGTCGGAGCGTTGCTCGGGGTCGCAGCGCTGCTCGCCGTCGCGGCCATGCCCGCCGCGGCCGTGGTCCGCGGCACGCCCACCTCGCGCGCGCGATTTCCATTCTTCGCCGTCGTTGGGGGCGGCTGCGGCGGCGCGCTGATCAGACCCGATCGCGTGCTGAGCGCCGCACACTGCAGCAATCTTGTCGCCGAGCACCCTGTGGTTCGGGTCGGACCGCGCAACGAGTTCAGGCGTGTGCGGTTGATCGCGCTCAGCCCGGAGTACGTCCGCTGGCAGAAGCGCGCGCAGCGAGAGTTCCCTCCGGGTCCCGGGGACCTGATGCTGATCGAGCTCGATCGACCCGTGACTGACGTCGCCCCGGTTGTGCTGGCCACGCACAGGCCGCGAGCCGGCGCGCGGGTCGTGACGATCGGCCGCGGCGCGAACAACCCCAAGGGCGGTGGCGAGGGCATCTTCCGCCGCGGCATCGTGCAGGTTGTGCCGAATTCGACCTGCAAGGACCAGCTTCCGGACGCGCTGACGAGCGTGTGGTCGATCTGCACGCGCGACCCCCGATCGCTGCAACCCGGTACACGTGGACCGTTCGTGTCCGCGTGCTTCGGTGACAGCGGAGGGCCGCTGCTCGAGGGGCGAATGGAGGTCGGAGTCGTCAGCTGGGGTCCCGCATGCGGCAGCATGCGCGACCCCGAGATCTATGCGAACGTCGCCCGTGGGCGCGGCTTCGCGCTCGCGTCTCGTCCGGTGTGGGCTCCGCGTGCCTCGGGTCGGCCGCGGATCGTGGGCCCCGCGCGGGTCGGGCATACGATCACCTGCGAGGTGAAGTGGGTTCAGCGCCCCACGACGGCCATCTACCTGTTCCTGATCGCGGGCCGACAGGCGCAGGAGAGCCCGAGCGCCGGGTTCCGCATCCCCGCCAGCGCGCGGGGCAAGCTCGTCGCCTGCGACGCCAGCGGGGCGACCGCCGGCGGACGTTATGGCTCGCCGCTCTCACCGGCCGTCCGGGTGAGCGGGTAGCGCGCGAGGGATTTGCCGCAAGCTTCGCCGGTGCGGCTCAGCTCGCCGAAACCTCAAGCGCGCCGCGCGGCGCCTTCTCTTCCGGGTCACGGTCAGCGAGCCAGGCAGCGGCCTCCGCGAGCGCGACTGCATGATCAAGCTGCGGGGTCGCCTCCAGCAGCGGGCTGAGGTCGTCGATCTGGAGGACCGCGAGCGTCTCGTCGCGCAAGACGCTCTCGGGCCAAAGCTCCGAGTCGAGCGCCAGGACGATCCGCTCGGCATGGGCGAGCCATCGCCCCGCCGCATCGGGCGCGACGCTCGCGGCATAGCGCGCCACCAGCCAGAGCGCAAACGCAGCGAGCGGCGGGATGCTCGGGCGGCGCATAAGGTCGAGGGCCTCGACGAGATCCGGTTGCCGCATCACGCCGTCGCGCGCCGACTGCGCCATCACTCGCGCGCCCACCGCGCTAGCGAGCATGAACTCGTGCCCGACCTCCTCCGCTTTCTCCGCGCTGAGAGCGGCGTGTTCGCAGGCTGCTTCATAACGTCCGTGCACATACGCGTCGAGCGCTAGGAAGTAGTGAATCCATCCTGTCGCCTTCGCGCTGGTGTCGGGCGTCAGGAGCGCGAGCAGCTCGGGACGCAGCCGCTTCATCTCGTCACGATCCTGACGGTTCAACGCGAGGCCGAACAGGTTGCCTGTTGCCGTTGCAACCGCTTCCTGGTCGCCCACCTCCGCGGCCCGCGCGGCCAGTCGTCGGTGCCAGCTCTTCGATCCGGGCGTGTAGTCGAGGAATGCCGGCGCTCGCAGCAGCGCGATCTCCTGATCGCCCGGGATCGAGAATCGCTCGAGCAGGCGGTCCACCAGCTCCTGTGACTCCTGGCGGAGCATTCCGGCAAGCCATAGCGGTCGCATGCCGAGCGCGAGCTTCACCGCCGACTCTTCGTCGCCGGTCTCGATCGCATCCTCCAGCGCGGCGCGGATGTTGGCGTGGTCGGCGAGCAGCGGTGCGGCCAGCTCACCCGGCGCTCCCCCGCGGTCAAACGCCGCGGCGGCCGCAGACACGAGCGTGGCGAAATACGCCCGCCGCCGTGCGCGGATCTCGGCCTCGCGCTCGCTGCGTTCGAGTTCGTCGAGGGCGAAGGCGCGCACCAGCTCGAGCAGCTCGAAGCGGTCAGCCGCGGCTTGGCGGCGAGCCAGGCTGGCATCGAGCAGCTCGTCCAGCTGCGCCTGCATCGCCTCGCCTACGACGGCGGCGAGCGCGGCGGCGGTAAACCCGCCGAGGAAGATCGACGCGCACTGAAGGACCGCCTGTGCCGCCGGCGGCAGGAGGTCATAGCTCCACTGGATCGTTGCCTGGAGCGTCTGCTGGCGGTCGGGGAGGTCCCGCAGGGCGTACTCGCCGATCGACAACGGCTTCGCGAGCTGGTCGGCGATCTGCGAAGGGCTCAGCGAACCCGAGCGCGAAGCCGCCAGCTCGATCGCCAGTGGGAGCCCGTCGACTGCGCGGCAGATGCTCGCGACGGTCATCGTCAACGTGTGATCGATCTGGAGCCTGCGGTTTGTCGCCAGCGCCGATTGCAGGAACAACTGCACGGCTGCGCTCTCGGAGGCCGCCTCCTCATCGTCCGCGGCGGGCAGCTCAAGAGGTTCGACCTCGAACAGCTGCTCGCCGCGGATCCGCAAGAGTGTCCTGCTCGAAACGAGCACGGTGATGCGGGGAGCCATCGCAAGCAGGTCCGCAATCAGCACCGCGGCCGGAAGCAGATGCTCGAAATTGTCCACGACGATCAGCAGCTCGCGGTCGCGCAGGTAGCCGGAGAGACCGTCAGCGCTCGGTCCGTCGGCTTCGTCGCGCCCGGGCCAGTGCGCCGGCGATCTCGGCCGAGACCAGAGCCGGTTCCGTCAGCTGCTCGAGCCGCACGAAAACCCCACCGTCTGCGAACTGAGGCTCCTCACGTCTGGCCAGCTCGAGCAGCAGCCGCGTCTTTCCGACCCCGCCCGGCCCGGTCAGCGTGATCAGTCGCACGTCCGGATCGGCCATCATCCCGGTCAGCGCGGCAAGCTCCCGCTCGCGTCCGACGAGCCTCGTCAGCGGCTGGGGGAGAGCCGACGCGCGCCGCACCGGGGCGGCGGCCGGCGGCGCCGGGGTGGGGGCCTGTAGCCCGGGGTCGCGGTCGAGGATCTGCTGCTGGAGCCGGATCAGGGGCTCGCCCGGTTCAAGACCGAGCTCTTCCGCAAACGCGCGACGCAGACGCTGGTAGGCCTCAAGCGCCTCGGCCTGACGGCCCGCTCGATACAGCGCCAGCATCAGCTGGCTCCACAGCCGCTCCTCAAAGGGGTGCTCGCCGACCAGTCGCTCGAGCTCGGCCACCAGCCCGCCGGCGGCGCCGTCCGCCAGATCGGCATCGATTCGCAGCTCGATCGCCTGCAGGCGCTTTTCCTCGAGCGCCCGGCGCCACTGCGCGACGCTCCCCTCGCAGGCGACGTCGCAGAGAGGTTCACCCCTGAACAGCGCGAGCGCCTCGCCGAGCAGAGATCGCGCCTGCTCGAGATCGGTCCGGGCCCTTTCGACGAGCGCATCGAACTGCCACGCGTCGACCTCGAAGCTTCCCGGCGTGAGCGCGTAGCCCGCCGGCTCGAGTACGAGCAGGCCGCCGAGCAACTCGCGCAACTTCGAGAGGTGCACATGCAGCGCGGACACCGCCGTAGCGGGCGGGCGCTCGCCCCAAAGCTCGTCGATCAACCGGTCCCGCGAGAGCGGCACCCCGCCACCGAGTAACAGCAGCGCGAGCAGCGATCGCTGGCGGCCGCTTGGCAGCGGCACGGACTGGCCGTCCCGCTCGAGCGCGAGCGGGCCAAGCACCCCAAAGCGAGAAACGCCACCGGCCACCTCGCCGCAGAGTAGTGCGCCACCAAACGGACCTCAAGGCCGGGCTTTGGTGGTTCTTTGGTGCGGGTTAGGCGCCGGGGTTCAAGCTGCGGCGCATCAAATGCAACTTCCCGCCGGAGGACTGAAAATGACAACTCGACCGAACTCACTGATCACAAAAGTCCGCGAGCTGGCCGCAGCGGCGCCGCCGAAGCCGCTCGGCCGCGGCGTGATCGTCAGCGTCCAGCGGACCGGGATCAGCGCGGGGCCCGAGTTCGACCCGAAGCACCTCTGCGTGTTCACGGTCGAGGTCGCGTTGGACAGCTTCCCGCGCTACACCGCGACCTGCCGGCAGCCCGTAAAGGACGCGGTCCTGCGGGAGCTGATGCCCGGCGCCACCGTCGCCGTACGCGTCGACCCTTACGACCGCAGCCGCGTGGCGCTGTCGCTCGACGAGCGCCCGCCGGTAGTGACCGTCGCTCGCGCGGGGGATCGCAACATGGGATCGGCCGCGCGGATCCTCGAGTTCGGCGTTCCGTGCAAGGCCGTGATCGCCGAGACACACGCGCTCGGGCTGCGCAATCCGAGCGGTGACGACATGTACGCGTTCATGCTGACCGTGATCGCCGAGGGGCGACCGCCCTACCAGGTCCGCGTCGGCAACCCCGTTCCCGCGGCGGCGATGCCACTGCTCTACGCCGGCAACACCGTGCCGGCCAAGCGGATGGCCGAGGGCGATGACCACGAAGTCGTCATCGACTGGGAGGTGGCGCTCGCGCGGCTGGCGGCGAGCACCACCTGAATCGACTTTGAAACCAACCATCAAACATCAACCAACACACATCACAAGGAGCCACACGATGATCCTCGTTTCCAACAGCTGGCGGATTTACCTGGTCGGCCTCGCAGTCTCGCTGGCGATCTTCGGAGTCGTCTACTTCACGGTCATCAAGCCGAGCAGCGACACCGCCAATCAGGCGGTCAAGACGACCCTCCAGCAGTCACAGCAGGCGCTGAATCAGGCCCAGAAGCAGGTCGGGCAGGCCACCAGCCAGGCGGGCGCCGGCGCCGGCAGCACCTCGGGCAGCGGCGCCTCGGGCGCCGGCACCTCGGGTCAGGTCCAGCAGACCGTCAACAAGGTTCAGAAGCTGACGGCGTGCATCGCCGCGGCCGGCACGGACGTGACCAAGATCCAGGCCTGCAGGTCCCAGTTCGGCCAATAACCGTCACCGGGGGTGGGGGTCAGTACCTCCCAGGCGTGGGGGAAAGATCGCGGCCCGCAA
This sequence comes from uncultured Solirubrobacterales bacterium, assembly GCA_963796525.1. Classification (GTDB taxonomy): domain Bacteria; phylum Actinomycetota; class Thermoleophilia; order Solirubrobacterales; family Solirubrobacteraceae; genus Palsa-465. The sequence continues at coordinate 201,539 of CAWCMD010000015.1, read as the reverse complement.
GGCGAATTCGCCGAGCGGGCCGCGATCGCGTTCGTCAGCGCACTGAACTCGCTCAGGGCGTCGGCGATGCGGCACCGATCCCGCTCGGGCCGTCAGCTCGAGAGAACCGCGATCCGCAGCCCGGCGCCGACCGGCACCACCGTCTGCGTCAGACCGGGATGGGACTCGATCAGCGAGGTGAACTCGAGCAGCTCGTGCTCGTGCGAGATCACGTTGTCGACGGCCAGCACGCCGCGCTGCGCGAGCGTGCGGATCAGGTCCGGCAGGTAGCTCGGATATGCGGGGCGCTCGGCGTCCAGAAACACGAAGTCCCACTCGTGCTCGCGTGAGCGCTCGAGCGTGCGTCTCGCGTCTTCAGTTCGCAGCTCGACGAGCCCGTCGAGGCCGGCCGCGTGAAGGTTCCCGCGCGCCAGCTCGGTTCGTTCGGAATCGACGTCGACGCTGACGACGCTTCCGCCCGTGGCGTGTGCGGCATCGGCGAGCCAGATCGTGGAATACCCGTTCGAAGTGCCCAGCTCCAGGATCCGCCGGGGCGCGCGTGCGCGGATCAGCACGCCGAGAAGCTCAGCGGTCGGAGGCTCCACGTTGCGAAAGCGGTCAAGACGATCAGGGAGCGACCGATCGTGCTCGCGGCTGACCGCATATAGCTCGGCGGCAAACGTCCGGCGCGATTCATCCACGGGCGGTCCGCCAGCCTAGCGTCCCGTGGCGCTCGCGAACAATGCCGGGTTCGGTGCGTTTCTTCCCCGACCGCAAGCGGGTAGCGATCCTGCAGGCAACAAGGGAGGGACGAAGTGGCCGACACACACAATCAGCGTCCGGTCGGGCGTAAGGTGATCAGCGTCCGGCGCGAGCGGGTCGGGAAGATCCGCGAGGCGATCGTGCATGGCGATGGGGAGGAAGCGAATTGGGCGCGCGTCAGGATCGGTTTTCTCGGCAGACGAAGCGCGCTGGTCCCGTTGTATGACGCCGAGGAAGACGGCGGTAAGTTGCGCGTGGTGTATGAGCGGGAGCACATCCAGGGTGCGCCGAGCGTCGAGCCCGAAGATGGGCGCATCTCCGACGAGGAAGCCGAGCTGCTGCACCGCCATTACGGCCTCGAGCGGGTCACGACTGCGCACCGCGACGACGAGGATCTCGAGCTCCCTCGCGAGGCGCGCGAGGCGAAGCCGCCGGCGATGGAGGAGGGCCCCGACAGCCCGCTGACCAAGCGCCGGCGCGAGCGCGCCAAAGAACTCGGGGTCCCCGGCACGCAGTAAAGAAGCGTCCCGGGCGGGCCTTCTCACAACCCCAACCGAGACTCGTTCGCGACCCGAGTGGTACTGACGCGGCCGCACGGGCCGCGTACATTGCCGTCCACGATGAGGGCGAAGCCTACGAACCTGCAGATTGCCGGAGTGGCGCTGCTGATCTTCTCGACGATCCTGCTCGGCGTGGGCATCCACCACGTGGTGGCGATCGGCACCTGCTCGTCGACCGGCTACTCGGCGCACTACGGTCCGGTGCCGACGTGCCCGTCCGGGACGGGGGCGTGGTTCGCATTCGTCTTCGGCGGGATCATCGGGGGTCTCGCGGGGGCGCTGATGGCGGGCAGTGTCGGGCTCGTGTTCGCCGGGATCTTCGGCGCGATCGGCTTCGGCGCGCTTTCGATCGTGTTCGATTCGAGCGCGCACAGTTCGAACAAGATCTTCGGGGCGATCTTCGGCGGGTGCTTCGCGCTAGTCGGTGTGATCGCTGGGGTCGCGGTCCTGAGTTCGGCGATCGGTTCGCTACGGCGCCCCGCATCGAAGACGCCGCCCAAACCGGCGACACCGCCCTCGCCGGAGGCGAGCTCCGCGTTTGGCACGCCGGAGGCGAGCTCCGCGTTCGGCGGGAACGGAACAGACGCGGACCCGATCCTGGGTGCGTATAGCGCTTCGCAGCAGCATCATGCTTCCAACCCTGCAGTAGCGAGCGCGACGACCTTCACACCGTCGCCTGCCGCACTGATTCCCGGCCTCCAGGCCGCCGCTCGCGCCAAGGCAGGGGACCCGGTGGACGAGCTCGCGAAGCTCGCTGAACTGCACAAGCAGGGTGCGCTCACCGATCAGGAGTTCCAGAACGCCAAGGCGAAGCTTCTGGGGCAGATTCGATGAGGATCTTCGTCGCGCTCGTCGTGTGGGTCGTCGCCGCGATCTGCGCGGTCGAGGTGGCGAGCGCCGTCTCCGGCAGCATCCACACAAGCGGATCATCGACGGATCCGACCTCGATGACCGCCACAGATCCGGGCTCGATGTTCCGCACCAAGAACTTCACCAAGGCGCTCGAGCAGATTCGCGGCAAGGTCGGGCCGAACGCCCGGCTCGACAACTTCGTCGTGTATCCGGGCTACGTGACAGCGATTGCCGTCACAGCGACGGGTGAATCCGATGTCACCTACTACGCCGACGGTCGTTTCCTGAAAGACGACACTCCGGGCAGCCCCGGAAACGACTCGCTTGTGCCTCTCTCTCACATCAAGCCGACCACCCCGGCGGTGTTCGCGGCCCGGATCGCACGCATCGGACACATGCCGCTCTCGCAGCTTCACTACATGGTTGCCATGATCGATCCGATCTCGAACAAGGGGATCGTGTGGATGGCGTACCCGGTTGAAGGTACGTCCGTCGAGTACTGGCAGGCCGCGAACGGAACCGGTCGGCTGCTGGTCGAGCGCAAGACGAGCTCGTCAGGGCCCGAGCCGGTCCCCTCCTCCGGCTGAGCGGCGTGGCCGCCGGGTAGCCGGGCCGCCGGCTCTCTCTCCACGCCACGAACCGGCGCCGATTGGGCCCCCGGATTTGTATCCTGCGCCCGTCCAGTCGTCGGGAGAGATGAGGGTAGGGTTGCGCTCGTTAATCGGTGTCGTTGCCCGGCACCGCCGGATCGCAGGAGTTCTGGTGATCGTCGCGATCGGGGCGGCGATCCTCGGCGCGCTGTCTGGCGCCGCCACGGGAAAGCAGGAGTCGCTGCCGCCGAATGACCTGAACAGCCTGCTGGCGCTGACGGGTGTGCCGACCCCTGCCGCGGCGCCGGTGCAGGACAATCCCGAGCCGCCGCTCCGGGCGACCCCGCCGCCACGCTGCGGCGCCGGCTCGCATGCGCTTGGCGGCGTCGACGGCCGCGTGCCGGCTTCCGCGGTGAACTCGCCCGCCGGAGCCCGCGGCTGGACCTGCAACCTCGCGCTGATCAGCCATCAGGGCAGCTCCGGTGGCTTCAAGGTCTGGCGTTACGTCGACCGACACGGTCACGTGTGTGCGTTCTACGACACGGCGCTGGTGTATCCGTTGAACGCGATCAGCCTGGCCGGTCCACCATCCACGGGCGTGGCGGTGCTCGACATGTCGAACCCGACGCATCCGGTGCAGACCGCGACGCTCGCCACGTTGCCGATGCTCTCGCCGCACGAGTCTCTGAACCTCAACGCCCGGCGGGGCCTGCTGGCCGCCGACATGGGCAATCCGGCGAGCTATCCCGGCCTGATGTCGATCTACGACGTCGGCCAGGATTGCCGGCATCCGGTCCTCGACTCGACGGTGCTGGCCGCGCGCTTCGGCCACGAGAGCGCGTTCTCGCCCGACGGGCGGACGTTCTGGATCTCAGGCGGCGGCGAGGGCATCGCCGCGGTTGACGTGAGCGATCCGCGCCATCCGCGCACGCTCGGTCAGTGGAACGAGTTCGCGCACGGCATGAGCCTCTCGGACGACGGCAGGCGGCTGTACGTCGCAGACTCGGTCGACGGGAACCTCACGATCCTCGACGTGAGCCAAGTTCAAGAACGCAAGCCGAATCCGGTCGTCCGCGAGATCAGCAGGCTGACGTGGAAGACGGTCACGATCCCGCAGAACGCGTACGCGATGCGAATCAAGGGCCATCCCTACCTGCTCGAGTTCGACGAGTACGCGTTCCGCTTCAGCAGCTCGGCTCCCCCGGACACCGTGGGGGCAGCGCGGATCATCGACGTCGCGAACGAGGCCCACCCCCGCGTCGTCTCGAATATCCGGCTACAGGTCGACCAGCCGGCCGCGCACCACGCGGCCCAGGGAGATCCCGGGACGCTCGACCCCGCACAAGGCTATGCCGCGCACTATTGCGCGATCCCGCGGGAGGTGGATCCGGAGATCGTCGCCTGCTCGTTCATCAGCTCAGGGCTGCGGATCTTCAACATTCAGGACCCCCGGCACCCGCGCGAGGTAGCGTATTTCGTGTCGCCGCCGAAGCGAGCCATAACCAACACCGGCGACGGGAGCGATTTCGCCATGTCCCATCCTGCATTCGACCCGAGTCGCCGAGAGGTCTGGTACACCGACGGATCAAGCGGCTTCTACGTGCTGCGACTCGCCCGGGGCGTGTGGCCCTACGCCACCACGCTGCCGCCCAGGCATCACCGGTGAACGGCGCGCAGGCGCTGATTCGCACGCTCGTCGACGCGGGCGTGCGGACGTGCTTCAGCAATCCCGGCACCTCCGAGATGCACTTCGTCGCCGCGCTGGACTCGGTTCCGGAGATGCGCGCGGTGCTGGCCCTGTTCGAAGGCGTCGCAACCGGCGCCGCCGACGGCTACGCGCGGATGGCGGACGCGCCGGCAGCCACGCTCCTGCATCTTGGACCGGGGCTCGGGAACGGTCTGGCCAACCTCCACAACGCCCGTCGCGCGAAGGTGCCGATCGTCAACATCGTCGGCGACCACGCGACCTACCACACGCAATACGACGCGCAGCTGCAGTCCGACATCGAGACGGTCGCCCGCAACGTGTCGCGATGGGTTCGCACCTCCGCCAGCACCGCGGAGCTGGCGCGCGACGCGGTCGAAGCGGTCGCTGCGGCAAATGGCCCCCCCGGCGAGGTCGCGACGCTGATCCTTCCCGCGGATGTCTCATGGAATGAAGTACCCGCCCACCCGGCGCAGCCGGCGCAACCGCTCGAGCCGAGCAGCCCGCCCAAGGCGCCGGAAGCCGCCGTCGAGGCCGCTGCGAGGGCACTTGCCGCGGGCAAGCGGACGGCTCTCCTGCTCGGCGGCCGCGCACTCCGCGAACCGGCGCTGACCGCTGCCGGGCGCATCGCCGGCGCCACCGGCGCGAAGCTGCTCTGCGAGGTCTTCCCCACGCGGCTTCAGCGCGGCGCCGGCGTTCAGTCGGTCGAACGGCTGGCGTACATCCCGGAGCTCGCATCGGTGCAGCTCGCGGGTCTCGAACACTTGATCCTGGTCGACGCGAAGGCCCCGGTGACATTCTTCGCCTATCCGGGCAAGAAGAGCGACCTCGTGCCCGCCGGGTGCGAGGTGCACGAGCTCGCGAGCCCTGCGGCCGACGTCGTCGGGAGCCTCGAGGCGCTGGTCGACAGGCTGAGGGCCGGCGATGCGCAACCCAGTCGTGCTCAGCTCGCCAGACCGGCGGCACCGACCGGGGCGCTGACCGCTGAGACGGTCTGTCAAGCCGTCGGGGCGATCATGCCCGAGGGCGCGATCGTCTCCGAAGAGGCGGTGACCTCGGGTGCGACGATTGCGGCAAGCACCGCGGGAGCGCCGCCGCACGACTGGCTGACCCTCACCGGCGGCGCGATCGGTCAGGGCCTGCCCGTCGCTGTCGGCGCGGCGGTCGCGTGTCCGGATCGCCCGGTGCTCGCGCTCGAGGCCGACGGATCGGCGAGCTATACGATCCAGTCGCTGTGGACGATGGCCCGCGAAGGCCTCAACGTCACGGTCCTGATCTTCAACAACCGCTCCTACGCGATCCTCAACATGGAGCTCGCACGCGTGGGTGCCAAGGCGGCCGGGCCGAAAGCCAAGGCGCAACTCGATCTGAGCACTCCGGATCTCGACTTCGTGGCGATCGGCAAGGGGTTTGGCATTCCAGCGCAGCGCGTCGATACCTCGGAGGCGCTCGTCGACGCGCTGAGGCGCGCGATCGCCGAACCCGGTCCGCATCTGATCGAGGTGGTGATCCCGACGATGTTCACGGCGCGCCAGCTGCGGGTGATGCCGCACGCGCTGCGGGCGCTGACGGCGCTGCCGAGGCCGGTCGCGGCCGCGGTCAAACGTCGCCTGTATCCCTAGTTTCGTTGTGTCCGGCGATAGTCGCCGGTACTCTGCGAACCGTGCCGAGTGTGGGGGCGACCAGCTCGACGACCTGGACCACGATCCGACCGCTGTCAGCGGAGGACCTCAGCATCCTCGCGCTCGAGACCGAAACCGTCGCGGGGCACACCTGCAAGGTGTTGCTGCTCGACGACGGGCTGGACGTCGACCTGCTGCGCAGCTCGATCGCGGCTCGCCTGGATCGAGCTCCCGAGTTCAGCACGTATCTGCGCGAAGTCGACGGCGTGCTGTCGTGGGTTCTGGGACCGCCTCCGGACATCCGTGAGCACGTGGTGGCGTGCGAAGAGCAGGAGACGCTCGACGACGCGGCAATGAGGGCGAAGATCGCCAGCCTGTTCGAGCAGCGGCTCGACCGCTCGCGTCCGCTGTGGAGGATCGACGTGATTCCCAAGCTGCAGGTCGGCGGCACGGTGCTGGTCTGCCGCATCCACCACGCCCTGGCCGACGGTCAGACGGCGATGCGGATGTTCAGGGAGGTTGTGTGGGACGAAGAGTCGGTCGGCGGTGGGGTGGGCGCGGTATCGCCCCGCAAGGCGCGCTCCGGCGCGCAAGCTGCTGATCGGCAGGAGCATCATCGGTTCGGCTCGCTTCTCGCAGTCGCACGGGAGGCTCCCCAGCCCTGGCTGCGCTCGCCCTTCGACGGGCGCATCGGCGCTCAGCGGGCCGCGGCGTTCGCCACCGTGGAGCTCGAAGGGCTCAGGCGCGCCGCCCACCACACCGACGGGGCGACAGTCAACGATGCGGTCCTCACGGTCGTCGCCGGCGGGTTGCGGCGCTGGCTCGAGTCCCATCACGGGCACCTTGGTTCGGTCCGTGTGAAGGTGCCGGTCAGCCTCCACGGCCACCCGATCGATCATCGAAATGAGGCGTCGCAGGAGGGCAACCGCGACTCCTTCTTCCTGCTCGACCTGCCCGTTGGGTGTCCCGACCCGATCGAGCGGCTCGCTGAGATCCGGCACGCGACACGCGTCCGCAAGGAGGCCCACGACGCCGAGCATCTCGATGCCGTGATGAGACTGCTCGCGCGCAACCCCGCGGTCCGGGACTTTGCCGAGCGCGTGCTGGCGCATCCGCGCTCGTTCGCGCTGAACGTCTCGAACGTTCCCGGTCCACGGCATCGCGTCGACGTCCTCGGCGTCCGCGTGCGCGGGCTCTACTCGCTTGCCGAGATCCGCGACCAGCACGCCCTGCGCATTGCCGTGGTCTCGATGGCGGACAGCCTCAACTTCGGCCTGCTCGCAGATCCGTCGCTGATCGACGATCTGGACCGGCTTGCCAAGGACATGCGCGCCGAAGCCGCCGCGCTCTGCGCTGCGGTGCAGCCGGTGTGATGCGCCGAGGAGTCGTATGCTGGTGAGGATCCATGAGTGACATCGGCGACAGCCTGTTTCACAAAGGCCAGCCCGTCTGGGTGATCGAGCCCGACGGCTCGCAGCGGGCTGCCGAGTACGTCGGCGAAGGCGAGACGAGCGCCTGGTTCGGCGGGCCGCCGACCGTGATCGTGGTCTTCCCGGACACGCAGACGGGCGGAGCGGTCGAGGTCGATCGCGTGATCGCCCGCGACGCGTGACCGCTCCGCGACGCGTGACCGCCCGCGACGCGTGACCGCTCCGCGACGCGTGACCACTCCGGGTCCCGGCCAGATCGCGATTTTCGGCGCTGGACGAATAACTGATTGTTAGAGAAGCGTCGATTTAGCGAAAATTGGCACGAGGAGGCGCAAAGCCCTGGTCGGAGGGATGAGCGTCGTCATGAACGGGATCGGGAGCAGCACTCGCCGCGCGGCGCTGATGCTCACCTGCGCCTTGGTTGCGTTATGCCTATGGGCGGACACGGCACTCGGGTCGGGCAACCTCTCGATCAACAACCTCCACAGCGGCGGCCCGATCACCAGCACCAACCAGCCGCTCGTCGGCGGCACCGACGAGCCGGCCGGCACGCCGGGTTGCGGTGACCTGACCGCCACCGTGTTCAACGGCATCGGGACCGGGGGAGCGATTGCCGAGGGCCCATTCAACGTGACGCAGGACGGGACGGGAACCGGCTTCTGGGGAGCGACCCTTGGGCCACTGGCGAACGGCACCTACACGCTCGAGGTCACCCAATGCAGTGGGACGCCGGAGACCGCGACGGAGACGTTCAGCATCGAGTTGCCGCCGAGCATCAACGTTCCGACGCAGGGCCAGACGTTCACGCTTGACCAGAACGTCGCCGCGAACTTCGCCTGCAACGGCAGCGCCTCCTGCGTCGCCGACGTCTACTACGACGGCAGCAACACGCCGAACTACACGATCCAGAGCGGCGACGCGATCCCCACCGGTGCGCAGGGTCCGTACGAGCTCATCGTGTCCGGCACCGACAATGTCGGCAACACAACCCATTCGCCGCCCGTCTGGTACCACGTCGATCCCGCCAACTACGACAGCTTCACAGCTTCGCTGAGCCCACTGGCCTTCTACCAACTGGACGAAGGCCGCGGCGCGACGACGATGACCGACTCCAGTGGTCACGGCTACAACGGGACCTACCAGAACAACGTCCGCCTTCAGCGCCCGTCGGCGCTCGACTGTGAGAACCTGGTCACGTTCACGAACTTCTGCGCGACCGCCGGCGATTGGTATGCCGGATCCACGCAGGGCACCAGCGCGTTCTTCAACGGCCGGTCGAACAGCGGCGCGCACGCGTACGCCAACAACATCCCGCTTCCCTACGGGGCGTACACGCTCGAGGCCTGGGTCAATCCCGGCGACGCCGGCGACATGGGAATCCTCCAGCACGGCAGTGGCGGCGCGCTGTACATCCAGAACGGGCGCTTCGTCTTCAATCCGTCGAGCAATAACACCTCGCCCGTGGTTACTTCGCCGCAGCCGGCAGGCGCCTATCCAGGCAACCCCCACAACCCGGGCTGGCACCTCGTCGCCGGGACGTGGGACGGGAGCACCGCGCAGCTGTACGTCGATGGCCGCGAGGTCGGCAGCGCCACCGGCGTCACGGGACTCTCGACGAGCACTTCGGCGTTCTTCGTCGGACTGACGAATCTGAACGGACTGCCCACCTTCCACGGCCTGATCGACAACGTCGCGTATTTTGACTCTGCGCTTGACCCGGACTCGATCTCCGACCAGTGGGAGATCGGCACCTTCAACAGCTACGACTATGTGCCGAACTGGCCCGTCGGTAGCGACGAGATGACACCGCCGCTGATCTACAACTTCGAGCCATACGACGGTGCGGCGCTGTCGACTGACTCAAACAAGAAGCCGTTCAAGTTCACGTTCTCCACGAACGACGAGGCGGACACCACGGAAACCTGTTCGCTTACCGACAACGGCAACCCGATCGGCCTGAGCAGCGCTCGCGGCCCGGGGACCACGATGAACTGGAGCGGGCCAATACCGGACACGGTGGGGACATACACCGTGATCGTCACGTGCAACAGCGCCAACGGCAACGCCCCCTCCACAACGCACACCTACCACTACAGCTACGGGCACTTCGCCGGCGTGATGGCCAACGATCATCCGATTGCGTACTACCGCCTCGACGAGCTGGGATCTGCGACGACGATGATCGACTCGAGCGGACGCGGCCACGATGGTGAGTTCAAGAACGACCACAGTCCCTTCTCAGCCGGCGTCTCGGGGGACAGCGGCACGTCTCGCCAGTTCCTCGGCCTCGGTGGCTACGCGTATGCCAACGGGATCGCAGCGCCACCGGAGGGGTACACGCTCGAGGGTTGGGTGGCGCTCGCCGACGCGGGCAACCAGTCGGTCATTGAGCACGGTGGCGCGGGATCGCTGTTCGTGCGCGGCGGGCGGTTCGTATTCCGTCCCAGCGTGAACGTCGCGGTCGAGGTGGTCGGCCCGGCCGCCGGCCCCTGCGCACCAGTTGCCAACGGCAGCCCGCTGCCTGCGTCGCCAACGTTCCAGCACTTCGACGCCACCTGGGATGGCGTCTACGCGAGCCTCTACATCAACGGGCACCTCTGCTCGACGATCGAGGCCTCCGTGCCACCGTTCGCGTCGGGCGCCTCGACGTTCTACCTCGGCTTCGGCAGCCAGGAGCCATGGCTGCGGGGGGCGCTCGATGAGGTCAGCTACTACTCGTTTGCGTTCAGCGCGGATCAGGTCACCTATCACCAGCTGGCCGATCCGCCCCATTTCCCGCGGGGGTCGAAGGTCCGCCGTCCGGTTAAGCACAAGCCGAAGCCGAAGCCAAAGCCCAAGCGGCACCGCAGGGGTAAGAGGGTCTAGCGGGCGGCCGCGAGCTAGGACGAGGTCACTGCCGAGCCCGGCTCATACACCGCGCTTCGATCCAGCGCGGTGATCGACGGGTTGCCCGTCAGCGCCAGGGCGACGTCGATATCAGCCCGCAGCACGCTCAGGACGTGGCGCACGCCTGCCTGGCCGCGCGCCGCCACCGCCCACGCCCAGCCGCGTCCGATCAACACCGCTCTGGCGCCGAGCGCGACCATCTTGACGACGTCGAGTCCGGTCCGCACGCCGCCGTCGACGAGAACCTCGACCCGGTCGCCGACTGCGTCGGCTATGTCCGGCAGCGCACGCACGGTCGAGGGAACCGAGTCGAGCTGGCGCCCACCGTGGTTGGAGACAACGATCCCGTCGACGCCGGCGTCGACCGCGCGGCGCGCATCCTCGGGATCGAGCACGCCCTTGACGATCAGCCGCCCGTCCCAGTGCTCGCGGACCCATGCGATGTCCTCCCAGGTGACGCTCGGATCGAACTGGGCATCGACCCACTTCTTGAACGCTTCGGGCGTACGGGCGTCCGGGACGGCACGCTCGAGGTTGCCGAATGTCAGCGGCTTGCCCCGGACCGCAACGTCCCGGACCCATTGCGGATGGCTCACCAGGTCAATTCCGCGCAGCAGCTTCCCCATCGTGGAAACCTGGCCGCCCATCGCGTTGCGCACATCGCGGTGGCGCGCCCCCACAACCGCAAGGTCGATCGTCAGCACCAGCACCGGCGAACCAACCGCGCGGGCCCGCGCCATCAGGTCCTCGGCATAACTCCGATCGCGCATCACGTAAAGCTGGAACCATGGCGGCGCTTCGGTAGCGCCGGCCACCTCTTCGATCCCGCAGATCGAGACGGTCGATTCCACGAACGGGACGCCCGCCGCCTCGGCCGCGCGAGCCGCCTGCACCTCCGCACGCGTCGCGAACATCCCGCCGAGCCCGACCGGCCCGAGGATCACCGGCATCGACAGCGTCTGGCCGAGAACCTCAACTTTCTGGTCGCGGGTCGTGACGTCGCGCATCACGACCTGACGCAGCAGGATCCGGCCCAGGTCGTCGACGTTCGCAGACAGCGTCCGCTCGTCGTACGCGCCGCCGTCGATGTAGTCGAACAGCTGGCGCGGAAGCCGTCGCCGGGCCAGCTCGCGGTAGTCGAGCATCGTCGCCGGCGCGACGCCGAGAGGCCGGTCAGCGCGGAACCGCATCTCGCGAGCCTACTCCAAGGAGGCGCTCAGCGCACGACGCAGCCGGCGCTGGCCGGCTCGCCCTGCGGGAACGCATGCGCCAGCCCCTGGGCGATGTCGTGCGATCTCGCAACGTAGCCGGGGGAGTAGTAGTGGATCCCGTCCGGGATGAACCATTTCGGCTGCGCGTATGAGGCCCAGTCGAAGATCCGCATGTTCGGATAGCGCGAGCAGGAGTTGAGCAGCGCGTGGTTCCATCGCTGCATGCCAGCCTCGGAGTAGGGGTTGTCCGAGGGGAGCAGCGAGATCGCGTCGATCCACATCACGGGTTGGTGGCCGATGACCGACATCATCCGGTTGATGCGCGTGTAATAGCCGGGTCCGCCGTCGTGGACGTTGTCGACCTCGTTGGTTCCGAGCGCCAAGATCCAGCAGCCTCGAAAACCCCCATCGACATGCTGCTGGGCGACGGTTGCGGCGTTGGGGTGGCCCTCGAAGGTCTCGATGATCGAGCGCGCGCCAGAGATCTCGGGGATCGTGGTCTGGACACCTACGACGGCGAGCTGGGCGGGAAGCCGGAGCTTCGGATTGGGGATGTAGTCGGTGGAGGTCTCGCCCTCGGAGGTCGAGTCGCCGATGTAGACGACCGATTGACACGAGGACTTCGTCGGCAGCGCCACGTGGACGGCCCTGGTCTTGTGGCGCGGCACCGTGTTGCGTACCAGCAGCGGCGCCGGCACCGTACGGAGCTTGCGGGTCGCTGCGGTTTGGCCGAGGCCGGCTGACGCCACGGGCAGCGCGCCGGCGAGGCCGACGACCGCAACCGCGACCGCGGCGGCCGTCGCGCTCGACAGCGCCAGGCGCCGCCGTCGCGCGCGCAACGCCCCCGCCGTCGAGCGGGTCTGGCGCCACAGCCGGCCGAGCGCACCGCGCCGGACCGGGTCCTCGATGAAGCGCCACGACAAAGCGGCGATCACGAACGTCGCGCCGACTTCGAGAATCGCTCTGGGCCAGCTGAAGGGCAGCTGCTTCGGGTTCGCCAGCACGATGATCGGCCACTGCCACAGGTAGATCCCATACGAGCGCACGCCGACCCAGCGCATCGGGCGGCAGCCGAGAATCGGCCCGAGCCGGCTCGACGGGCTGACCACCGTCGCGACGATCGCGGCCGTCGCGAGCGAGAGCGCGATGAACCCGGTCGGATAAAGGAACGTCGAGAACGGGGTTGTGCGGGCGATCAACAGGAAGATCGCCACTAGCCCGGCGATTCCAAGGATGTCGAGCGCCCTGCCGAGGGCCGGTGTGGTGCCGGCGCGCACCCCGCGAGTCGGCCACACCATCGCCAGCGCCGCCCCGATCAGCAATCCGAGCGCTCGAGTGTCAGTGCCCTCGTACGCTCGCGTCGGATCGTAACCCGCGCGATAAAGGTGCCCCATCACGTAGGCGGAGACGGCCGCCGCGATGATCGTCAGCACGGCGAGGCCGACCCGGCTGCGCACGAGCCAGATCCCCGCGAGGATCAGCCACGGCCACAGCAGGTAGAACTGCTCCTCGATCGCCAGCGACCACAGGTGGTCGAGCGGCAGGGGCGCGGCGAACCGGGCGAAGTAGGAGCCGTGCTGGGCGATCGTCGACCAGTTGCTGAAGTACAGCGACGCCGCGACCACCTGCCGGCGAACGGCCACGAGTTGTGAGGCGTCGAACAGCGCGACGTAGACGCTGACGACGATCAGCATCACGAACAGCGCCGGCAGCAGCCGTCGCGCGCGCCGCAGCCAGAACTGTCCGAGCCCGAGATCCCCGTGCCGGTACCAGTGCCCGAGGAGCAGGTCCGTGATCAGGTAGCCCGACAGTGTGAAGAACACGCCGACGCCGAGCATCCCGCCCTGCGCCCAGCCGAAGCCCAGGTGATACAGGATCACCGCGATCACGGCCAGCGCCCGCAGGCCATCGAGACCGGGGATGTAGCGCTGGCCTTGCTGAATGGGCCGCGGCACGGCTAGGTCCTCCGATCAAGCTTTACGACGTTCAACACGCACAAACTTCGCTGGAAGTTGCCTATTCCCTGGGCCGTTGCAGGGGTTTCTGGCCAGGTTGGCTGATCAAGCTAGCAGCCCGGGCGGCTCGGACGGCCGCCCGGTGCCGCGCGGCGTGTTGGTGGCGGACTACAGGTTGACGCTGGCCATGCCCGCCTCGTCGTAGCGGGCGCCGGCCACCGCGGGGAGCTCCGCGTCGATTCGCGCGAGGTCCTCGTCGCTCAGTTCGACGTCGACGGCTGCCGCGTTCTCCTCGAGGTACTTGCGGCGCTTCGTGCCTGGGATCGGGACCAGATCCGTCCCTTGAGCGAGCACCCACGCGAGCGCCAGCTGCGCCGGGGTGACCGCTTTCTCCTCGGCGATCTCGGCGACCTTCGCCGCGAGGCGCCGATTGGCCTCAAGGTTCTCGCCGGTGAAACGCGGGCCGTTGCGCCGGAAGTCGCCTTCGTCGAGCTCGTCCGGCGAGCTGAACCGACCGGAAAGGAAGCCCCGCCCGAGCGGTGAGTAGGGCACGAAGCCGATCCCCAGCTCGCGGCAGGTCGGCAGGATCTCCGCCTCAGGCTCGCGCGTCCACAGCGAGTACTCGGTCTGCAGGGCTGTGATCGGATGCACGGCTTGCGCGCGTCTGACGGTCTCCGGTGCCGCCTCGCTGAGGCCGATGTGCAGGATCTTGCCCTCCTGCACGAGCTCCGCCATCGCGCCGACGGTCTCTTCGATCTCGATCTTCGGATCGACCCGGTGCTGGTAGTAGAGATCGACGTGATCGGTGCCGAGCCGCTTCAGCGAGCCCTCGATCGAGCTGTGGACGTGCTCAGCGGAGCCGTCGAGCGGGCCGGTCGTCGACATCTCGCCCGGGGTCGCGTTGTCCATCCGCCGCGCGAACTTGGTGGCGATCACGTACTCGTCACGGTGACCCTTGATCGCGCGACCGACGAGCTCCTCGTTGGTCAGCGGGCCGTAGAGCTGCGCGGTGTCCAGAAAGTTGATGCCAAGCTCCAGCGCGCGCTGAATCGTCGCGATCGCCTCGCCTTCGTCAGTCTGCCCATAGAAAGCCGACATCCCCATGCATCCGAGTCCAAGCGCCGACACCTCCAGCGCGCCAAGCATGCGTGTCTTCATCGTCTACTCCATTCGTCGTTTCAGCGGCCAGGAAGATAAGGCTTAGAGCGCGCTCGAAGTCAAGCCGCGGCGGCTGGGGGTGGTGGGTGGGCATTGGTCATTTGGCCACCTGCGGTCAGGCCGAACGCGATCGTGCCGTTCCAGATCGAGCGGGGCATCGGTGATTCGCTACCCGTCGATGGCAGGTTCGAACAGTTGGGGCCGCTTCGCGGCGTCCGTGGGGCCAGGCGGCCCCGTCCGGACCGCCGACCGGGGCGTCCCGCCGTTCCGGGCGCCCGCGGTCGAACCCGTTTCGTGGGCGGGAGCCAGACCCGCCACAAGCGTTTACAACCCGGAAATCCGGTGAGCCCCTTGACAACAAAGCGACCACTGGAGCCCCGATGACAGCGAACAGCCTCGACCAGCAACTGATCAAGTACCTCACGGACGCGCACTCGATCGAACAGCAGGCGCTCGCGCAGATGAAGCTCGCGCCCGGGATCGCCGGCGATGCTGACATCTCCGATGCGTTCTCCGCGCACCTGAAGGAAACCGAAGGCCACGAGCAGCTCGTTGCGCAGCGGCTCGAGGCGCTCGGCGCCTCGCCGTCGAAGGTCAAGGACATCGCCGGGTCGCTGACAGGTATGGGGTTCGGGGCGTTCGCCAAGGCGCAGCCCGACACGCCCGGCAAGCTCGTCGTACACGCGTTCTCCTACGAGCACATGGAGCAGGCCGCCTACGATCTGCTGCAGCGGGTCGCAGAGCGGGCCGGCGACACCGAGACGGTCGAGGTGGCACGCCGGATCGGCGGGCAGGAGAAGGCGATGGGCGATCGCCTCGCGGCGTTCTTCGACCGTGCCGCCGAGATTTCGGTGCGCGGGCTGACTCCCGAGGAGCTTCAGGAGCAGATGAACAAATATCTCGCCGACGCGCACGCGATCGAGGCCCAGGCGCTCCAACTGCTGGACAAGGGTCAGCAGATCGCCGGCGCGCGCGAGCTCGCGGCCGCCTACGAGGAGCATCACGGCGAGACCGAGGAGCATCAGCGCCTGATCGCGGAGCGGCTGAACGCGCGGGGAGGCTCCTCGTCAAGGCTGAAGGACGCGGCGCTGGCGCTCGGCGCGCTGAACTGGGGTGCCTTCTTCAAGGCGCAGCCCGACACGCCGGCCAAGCTCGCCGGGTTCTCGTACGCCTTTGAGCATCTCGAGATCGCGGCCTACGAGATGCTCCGTCGCGTCGCCGCCCAGGCCGGCGACGCCCAGACCGAGCAGGCGGCAGAGCGGATCCTCGCCGAGGAGCGCAGCGCCGCGGAGAAGATCCACTCGCTGTTCG
Source organism: uncultured Solirubrobacterales bacterium (assembly GCA_963796525.1). GTDB lineage: Bacteria > Actinomycetota > Thermoleophilia > Solirubrobacterales > Solirubrobacteraceae > Palsa-465. Next base: position 185,518 of record CAWCMD010000015.1, on the reverse strand, counting down.
ACGAGGCGCTCGACGCGTCGCTGCACGCGGTCGGCGCGGCTTGACCCTGGCGCGCGGCATCCGGCGCCGCGGGGCTAGCAGGCGGCGCCGGAGCGCCGGGGTCGATGCTGCGGACGCGAGGCCCCTGCGGCATATATCTCCTCGAGGCCGTGCACGTACCGCTCGATCCCGCGCTCTAGCGCAAACCGGTCGCGTGCCGCCGCTCCGAGGCGATCACGTAGCTCGGCGTCAAAGCAAAGCCGCTGAAGCGCCGAAGCTAGCGCGTCGGGGGCGCCGGCCGGCACCAGCAGCGCCTCGCGCTCGTGCGATACCAGGGCCGGGATGCCGCCCACGCGGGTGGCCACGATCGCGAGCCCGGCCTGCATGTACTCCATCAGCGCCAAGGGGCTCCCCTCGCGCTCGGATGAGAGGACCCCGACATCGGCGGCGGCCAGGAGGTGCGACACATCGGATCGGCGGCCGAGGAGACGGACCCTGTGCGCCACTGCGAGGTCGTCTGCCTGCGACTCCAGCGACGCGCGCTCGGGGCCGTCGCCGGCAATCAGCAGCATGGCGTGAGGATGCGTGAGCTCGGCGAGCGCGCCCAGGAGCAGATCGTGGCGCTTCTCGGGCCGGAGCTCGGCAACGGCGATGATCACGATCCGGTCGTCCTCAAGACCAAGCTCGTGACGCACATGCGCGCGGGATCGCGGCGGGAGGTGGGGAGGGGCGGCACCCAGGGGCAGGTAGCGCACCTTCTCGGGCGGAAGCTTCTCCACCGCGACGAGCCGCTCGTAGTCCGGTTCCGAGACGCAAAGCACGAGCGAGGCCGCGCGTGCGATCAGGTGGCGGTCGGCCAGCGCGCGGGTTCGTGAAGGCACCGTCCTCAGCCCGTGCTCATGGGCGATGAGGGGGACGCCGGTGGCGGCGCAGAGCACCGCGGCGGCGACGTTCGCCCCGAACTTGTGGCTGTGCAGGACATCGACCTGCTCGCGTTGCAGGCGGCGAGCGACCGCGGCCCAGGCGCGCGGGCTGATCGCTCCCCTGCGCTGCGTGCCGCAGATGCGGACCCCGGCATACGCGAGTCGTGCGAGCACGGCCGCGCCCTCGCTCGACCGGGCCACGGCGGGGTCCCAGCGCGTCACGAACAGCGTTCGCTCGAAGCGATCGGGATCCAGCGCGAGCAGCGACTCGACCAGCAGCCGCTCCGCGCCGCCCGAGACCGGGATCACATCATTGAGGAAGGCCACGTGGGTCATCGGGCCTCGGCGATCTCGTCGTAGTGGAAGAGGACGTCGTTCGCGTAGCGCTCGAGCGAGAAGTGCTCGAGCAGCCAGCGGCGTGCACGCACGAACGAGGGATCGGTTTCGGAGGGAAGGCCCAGCACCGCGGCAGCGAGTGCCGACGGCGCGCCATCGCAAAGCTGCACCGCCGGCTGCATTCGAGCCAGCGCTAGATGGCCGGGGATCGCGGTGGCGATCACCGGCGTCCCACACGCCAGCGCCTCGGCAACCGCGAGCGGCGGATCGCCGCCCTCGCGCCGGCTGGGCGCGATCAGCGCATCCGCGGCCAGGTACAGCCGACGGGGATCGGGCGTGGGATCGAGGTACGTGATCCCGGTCCGCGGCCTGCGCCAGCAGCTCGGCGCTCCGACCACGAGCAGTACGGCCGCCGGCAGTTCGCGCGCCAGCGCCTCGACCCGGTCAGTTCCCTTCGCGTCAGGGTCGTGCCCGAAGTGCAGCAGCACCCGGCTTCTCGGCCGGATCTGGAGCGACGCGCGAGCTGCGGCTCGCTCGTCCTCGCGCGGCGGCCGGAAACGCCCGAGGTCGATGCCGTTGCGGACGACGTGGACTCGCGCGGCAGGGGCGCCGCGACGAACTGCATCAACTCGGAGGTGCTCACCCGCGCACAGCACACGTGATGTCAGCGAAGCCAGGACTCCAAACTTGGCCGCGTCGCGCGCGTTGGGCCACTGCCGCGCCGGTCGGGTGTGGAGGTGCCATACGACCTGATCGCAGCCGATCAAACTCGCGGCAGCCGCCGCCGCATCGAAGCGCGTGAAGTGGGTGTGCACGATCCGCGGGGCGGACGAGGTCCGCCTAAGCTCCGTCACCGCGCCAATGCGGCTGGTGTTGCTGAAGCTGACCGTCACCCCGTCATCGGACAGCGCGCAGGTCCACTCGCGGCCTCTCGCCCGCTCCGGGAGCACCAGCTCCGCTTCCCACCCCCGCCGCTGGACGAGCGCGAACACCGCCCTCAGCCCGGCGACGAAGCTCCCGGGCACCGCCGCCCCATAGTCTGCGGCATGCACGATCCGCATCACGGAGCGCCAGCCACATCTGCGCGAAGCCCGCCGCCGACCCGAAGCACGCGGAGGTCGAGCGCGCCGAGCGCGACGGCGGCGATCGGCATCGCCATCAGCGACACCGCGATCGCCGGCGCGATCGGAAGCGCGGTGGCTGCCCAAGCCACGACGGCGCCAAGCACGATCGCCGCAACGTAGCGGCACGCCCGGCTTGGCTTCGGGCCGCGCAACCCGACGGCCGCGCGGCACACGCGCACGTGCACCGCGACATACACCAGGAATGCGATGTCGGTGCCGATCGCGGCGCCGATCGCGCCAAGCGAAGGGATGAGCGCGAGATCGACAATCACGTTGATCGCGACCGCCGCAAGCGCGACCACCACTCTCCGCCGTGCCTGGCCGGCGTAATTGGCCGTCATCGTCAGCAGCGGCGCGAGGCCGCCGAGCAGCAGGTACGGGAAGGCCGCCAGCGCGATCGTCCCGCACGCCGCATAACCAGGCCCGAGGCCGACCCGAGCGGCGGCTCCCAGCCACAACGTCACCGGGATCACCAGCGCTGCCTGCAGCAGCAGCAGGTAACCCAGGACCCGGCCAAGGAGGACTCGGTCGACCGGTCGCACCTGGCCGGCAAATCGCGGGGCGAGCGCGACCGCGACCGCCAGCCCTGGATACTGCAGCACGGTCCCGACCCGCATCACAGCGTCGAACTGGCCGGCGGCCGCCGGACCCGCGATCGGCCCCAGCAGCACGGAATCGATCCGCGCGAATACGAAGAACGCGCCCTCGACCAGCGCCAACGTGCCGGCGTATCGGATCAGCATGCCCGTGGACGCCGCGTGCGGGCGCGAGCGCCGCAGGCCGAGCGCCCGTGCCATCAGGAGAAGCGACACAAGCGCGCCGGTGGCGTATCCCGCGAGCCGGCCACCTGCCGCCGCCGTCGCCGTGCCGATCACGAGGACCGCCGCGACCGTTGCGGCGCACTCGACGACATTCTCGGCGAACACGATCGCCAGGCTCGTCCGCGTGCGACCGGTCGCGTTTAGTGTCCCGATCGACCCCGCGAAGATCGATTGGACGCCGGCTGCGACCGCCATCACGCGCAGTGGCCACGTGCCATCCGGGGCACCGAGTGCGCTGGAGATCGGACCCGCGAAGACCACGATCGCGGCCGCGACCACAACCGAGAGCACCAGCTTCAACCCCAGCGCATCTCGTACGACGCGGAGCTCGAACTCGCGGCCTCCTCGTCCGACCCGCAGCTGCCTGAACAGGATCGGTCGTCCGGCGCCGAGGGCGACGATGAATACCGTCGCGGCCATCACCGGCGCCAGCAGGATCAGCAGCAGCCCCGACACCAAGACGTCGCGTGCCCGCCAAAGCCAGTCGCGGCCCGGCGGACGCATCGGATCGAGCATCGTCCGGAACCACGCGGAGCGGATCACCGCGACCGGCACGTGACCGAGAATCCGCTCGTACAGTGTCGCCGCGTCGGTCAGCCGCACCCCGAGATCGACGCACCAGTCGACGATGCCCTCCATCTCCTCGGAGGGCAGCAACCGATTCTCGATCACCACCAGATCGATCTTCTTGGTCGTCACCAGCGCCTTGAACTGCTCGACGGCGGTGGCGGGGGAGCACGACGTGATGAACGCGAAACCCCGCGCTCCGCCCTCGTGGAACTGATGTGCGAGCAGCTGCGCGAACGACCGCTCGCCGACGACGGCGACCCGGACCTGCGCCGGCCTGAGCACGGCTTCGAGGATCGCGATCAGCGCCGCAGCGAATCCTGCGACGGCGATCGTGACGAACGCCCGTTGCGGCGATGTGCCGAAGATCAGGTAGGGCGGGGCAACCGCGACTGCGGCTGCGAGCAGCGCCCTCACGATTCTTGCGACGAGGCGCGCGAACGGCATCAGGTGCAGCGGGTACTTCTCGAGGTCCGACGACCAGCAGACGAGCCCGGTCACGATCACCACCCACGCGCATTGCGCTGCGCTGCATCCCGCCGCGGTAACGCCTCCTGCGGCCGTCGCGGGGGCGAGCACGTTCAGCAGCCGCGACAGCGGAGACAGCTGATGCCACGTTGGCGTGTGATTGCCGTGGCTCATGTCGGAACCTCCGTGAGGCGCCCGGCGCTGAACGCCCCGAGCGCGCTGCGAACAGGGTCCGCCTCAGGCACCGGGGTAGACACGCGCCACAGTCCCGCGCACATCGCCACAAGGAGCCACAACTGCTTGTCGAACTCCGTCGAAATGAACATCGAGGCCGCGATCGCTCCGACCAGCGCCAGTGCGACTGCCTGCGCAAGAAACGCCATGTCGCGATCGCCTCGATCCCGGAAACGCCCCGCGGCGCTCACGGCGCCGGCGATGGTGAGGACCTCGATCGCCACGAGCGCCAGCAGGCCGGGTAGTCCGGCCTCCGACACCACCTGGAGATATGTGTTGTGTGCGTCCCTGGGGACGTCGAGGACGATGTCGGTACGGGCGATCGACCCCGGCTGCGCCACATAGCGCGGCGCCGCGGTCTGGAAGTTCCCCGCGCCGACTCCGGTCAGCGGGTTGGCCTCGACCATCCGCACGGCCACGGTCCACAGGCTGGTGCGGCCGGCGGTGTCGGTGCTGGTCAGGTGCGACATCGGTCCGGGAAGCGTGCCGCCCGTGCCGATCGCGACGGCGGCGAGCGCGCCCGCGACGAGGACCGGCACGGCCCACGGCCGCCAGTGCCGTCCCGCGAAGACGGCGATCGCGGCAACCGCCAGCAGCGCGAGCATCCCGCCGCGCGAACCCGTCAGCAGCAATCCCGTGAGGACGAGCGCACCGGCGCACGCCACGAGAGCCGCCGTTCGGTGGGCGCCGTGCTTCACCGCGCGCACGAGCAGCGGAGGGACGAGCACGAGCGCGGCGACCAGCGCGGCCGCCAGCTCGTTCGGGTCTCCCACCGCTCCCGCGAGTCGGCCACCGCCGAAGCGCGCCCCGGTCAGCAGCCCAACGGCCACAGTCGCGCCGGCACCCGCGAGAAATCCATACGAGACCATCAACGCGTCGTCCCGGCGGCGGATCACGGCGATGCCGACGAGTGTCGTCCCGACGAGGATGGCGTAGCGGCCGACGGCTGCGATGGCGGCGTGTGGATCGTCGGCCCAGACGACGCTCAGGGCCATCCATGTGGCGAACGCCAGCAGTGCGATTGACAGCACCCTTGGCGGCCAGGCGCCCGCCGAGCGCCGCCGCTGGGATCAGCCAGATCCCCACAAGGAGGACCGCCAGCACCTTGATCAGAGTCACCGACAGCACGACAGGCCCGGGGACCAGGGTCAAGAACGACACGAAGGCGATCACGGCGAGGCCCACTACCGGCCGGGTCCAGACCGCCCAGATGTACGCCGCGACGGTTGCGAGCGCGATGCCGGTCGCCGGGTGAGCGACCGCTACCGCACCGGCTGCGGCAGCGCAGATGAGAACGACGAGCAACATGGCGCGAGCTCGCTTCTCATCTCTCAGGCGGGCGCTGCGCCAAATGACAGCCCAAGTCGCCTGTCGGTACGGACCGTTCGCTGGCCGATGATCACGGTCGCGGTATCGGCTCCGTCGAGCTCGGCGGCGACCTGCGTCAGCGCGTCAAGCGAAGTCTTGCCGGGGCTCGCCACCAGCAGCGTGAAGTCGACGGCCGCGATCAGCGGCACGACGTCGCCGACGCTGCCGAGCGGCCCGGCATCGATGATCACGAGATCGGCGAGCGCACGCGCCTTGTGAATCAGCTCCACGAGCTGCCCCGGCTGCGGAAGGTCGGCGAGCGTCGTCGGCGCCGCGCCGGCGGGAAGGACGCCCAGCAGCGGTGGCAGGCTCGGAAGCCAGACCAGCGCCTCCTCGAGCTTCGACACGTCGTCTAGGACGCTCTGCACGCTGGCGTACGGCTGGGTGCCGAGGGTGCTCGCCAGCGCCGGTGCCCTGACGTCGAGCTCCAGCAGGATCGTCTCGCGTCCAGCGAGCGCGGTTGCATGGGCGAGCGCCAGCGCCAGCGACGTGCGGCCCTCGGATCTGGACGCTCCGGTGACCAGCACGCAGTGGCGGGCAACGAGCCGGTGGCTGAGGGTCCGCACCTGCTCCGCCGTGTCGGCGCTCAGCTGCTCGGGGACGAGCGGACCGCGGCGGCGCTTTCCGAACGGGCGTCGGCCCTTCGAGGAGGGGATGCTCGCGATCAGCGGGCCTGTGTGGCGGCGGCGCAGATGACCCTCGTTTCGAAGTCGCGGGCGTCGGGATTCGAGCGCGAACGCTCCGATCACACCGACGATCAGTCCGAGGAGCGCCGCCGCGCCGATCACGATTGCCGGATCCGGCCAGCTCGCCGACGCCGGAGGCGTGGCCTTCTGGAGGACCTGCACCGAGGGATCGCCGGTCATCCGCATCTGCTGCAGCGCATGGAGCTGAAGCGCGGTCTGGGCTGCCACGTCGGAGAGCACCTTCGGCGAATGAAGCTGGCTCTGCAGCTGTCCAATCAGTTGCGTGAGAGTCGGATCAAGGTCAGCCGCGCGCGCCGTCTTCACGCCCGCGGCCACCGCGTTGGCGACCGCGGCAGCTTTCGCGGGATCGGCGGCGGTGACCGCGATGTCGACAACGTCGGCGCTCGCGACCGGCCGCGCCACGACGTTCGCGGAGATCCACGTCGCGCTCGGATTGCCAGACAGGGCGGCCGAGGCGTATCCGGCAACGCGATTGCTCATCGAGAGCCACGCGATCGTCTGGACTGGGCGTCCGGGCTCCGATGAGGAGCGCAGCAGCGGGAGGTCGTCGAAGATCGGCTGCGATCCGTCTTGGACGCTGACGAGCAGTTGCGCGTGGGCCGTGTAGCGATGCGGCGCGTTGACGAGGTAGAAGATCGCGCCGCCGACCGCGAGCGCGACCGCGGCGAGGATCAATCCGATGTGTGCACGCAGTACGGAGACGTGGACGGACCAGGGCGTGGGCGGCCGCCGGCGATCCAGCGCCGTCGCTGTATCTGTGATCTGTGAATGCGTCATGCCATCCCTCGAGGGTCAGGAAGAACCACTTGAGAGATACGATCGACCGCAATTTGCGGACTTTGTCCGTAGTCGTCACGCTGCGCCATCGGGGGCAATTACGCGGCGCTTGCGGGGGTAGTAGGCGAGGGCAAGCGACTGAAAGCGGAGGCCAAGATGAAAGCCGTCACCTACCACGGCAAGCGGGACGTGCGCGTCGACAATGTCCCGGACCCGGCGATCGAGCAGCCGACGGACGCGATCGTGAGGGTTACCTCGAGCGGGATCTGCGGGTCGGACCTGCACCTCTACGAGATGATGGGGGCGTTCATGGACGAGGGCGACATCCTCGGTCACGAGCCAATGGGCATCGTCGAGGCGGTGGGCTCCGAGGTCACGAACATCGTCCCGGGTGACCGCGTGGTGATCCCGTTCAACGTGTCGTGTGGCAGCTGCTTCATGTGTGGCCAGGGGCTCCACTCGCAGTGCGAGACCACCCAGGTACGCGAGCAGGGCAAGGGCGCCGCGCTGCTCGGCTACACCAAGCTCTATGGGCAGGTTCCGGGCGGGCAGGCCGAGCTGCTGCGGGTGCCGCAGGCCCAGTTCGGTCCGATCAAGGTGCCCGACGGGCCCGCGGACGACCGCTACGTATACCTCTCCGACGTGCTGCCGACCGCGTGGCAGGCCGTCGAGTACGCGGCGATCCCGCAGGGGGGCTCTGTCGCGGTGTTCGGCCTAGGACCGATTGGGCAGATGTCCTGCAGGATCGCGCTGCAGCGCGGGGCCGGCGAGGTGTTCGGGATCGACCTCGTCGACGAGCGCCTCGACGAGGCGCGCCGGCACGGGGTCCAGACGCTCGACCTGCGAGAGCACGAGGACGTCGCCGCGACGCTGCGCGGCCTCACCGCGGGACGCGGCCCCGACTCGGTGATCGACGCCGTCGGAATGGAGGCGCACGGCGCGCCGCTCGGCAAGCTCGCCCAGCAGCTCGCGAGCATGCTCCCGGATGCGGCCACGACGACGCTGATCGAGAAGGCCGGCGTCGACCGGCTGAGCGTCTTGCATACCGCGATCGACGCCGTCCGCCGCGGCGGCACGATCTCGCTGAGCGGGGTCTACGGCGGTGCCGCGGATCCGATGCCGATGATGGACCTGTTCGACAAGCAGATCCAGCTGCGCATGGGTCAGGCAAACGTCAAGCGCTGGATCGACGAGATCATGCCGCTGCTCGAGGACGACGGTGACCCGCTCGGCGTCGAGTCACTCGCCACGCACAAGCTCCGGCTCGAAGACGCGCCGCGCGCCTACGACATGTTCCAGAACAAGGAAGACGGCGCGATCAAGATCCTGCTGCAGCCCTAGCACGGTGTGAATGGCAATTCACCTCCGGCCCTCGGAGGTGAATCGCCATTCACCGGGGCTTCGGGCGCGCGCCGGCGTTAGGGGCGTGCGCCGGCGTTAGGGGCGCGCGCCGAGCCCGGTCAACAGCTCGCGCACCCGCGCCGGCCCGCTCGACCCGCGCGCCAGCGGCGGAGTCGCGAGGTCGCTGCCCGAATGGATTCCGGAGATCAGCTCGGCGAGCGTGTCGGTGGCCGAGCGCGACGGCTCCCAGCCGAGCTCCGAGCGCGCGCGCGCCGTGTCCATCAACGGGACCGACAGTCCCATGTCGACCCAGCCGGGCTCCGAGGGCTGGATGCGAAGTGCGTACGTGACCGAGGCACCCGCCCGCAGCACAGCGGCGCGAAGCTTGACTGGGCGGGCTCCGAGCAACTCGGCCAATTCACGCGTTCCGATTGGCGGGTCCGCGGCGAGGTTGAAAGCGCCACAGACGTCGCTCAGCAGCGCGCGTTTGAACGCGTCGCCGACGTCGAGTGAGTGGACGACCTGGAAGCGAAGGCCGGGGACGTCGGGAACGATCGGGATCAGTCCCGGCCTCACCAGCCCGCGCGGCAGGAGCGGCCCGGCGAACAGGCGCCGGATCTCCGTCGCCGCCTCGCGCTTGAAGATCAGGGCAGGGCGCATGCGCGCCACACGCAGCTGAGGTTGCTCCTGCTCGAGTCGGTCGAGCATGCGCTCGACGACGGCCTTGTGCCGGGCGTAGAACGAGCTCGGCACGCCGCCGACCGGCCACGACTCGTCGACCAGTTCGTCCTTCGGCCCGGGCGAGTAGGCGCCGACGGACGACGCGTACACGAGCGCGGGAACGCGCGCCTGAACGATCGCGTGGAACAGCCGCTCGCTGCCGAGCACGTTCACTCGGTGGGTGACCGACTCGTCCCTGCCGGGCTGGATCAGCCACGCGAGGTGTACGACGGCGTCGGCGCCCTCAAGGATCGAGACCAGGTCCGCGTCGGCGATGTCGGCCGCGACGAACTTCGTGCGAGGAAACTGCTGTTGCTCTGGACGGCGGCGAGTCACCGCCGTGATCTCGTCGACCCCCGGCTCGCCCGCGAGTGCCTGCAGGACGCTTGTGCCGAGGTTTCCCGTGGCCCCGGTGATGACGATGCGCATCTCGTGGCTCTACCCGGCTAGAGCGATGGCGAGTCAACTTCCACTGAGGGAAAGGAGCGTGCAGATGGCAACCTCAACGTCGGAGACAGGCCAGGTCACAGCACGACGCGCCAGGCCGAGCGCCTGGGAAGGCGCGTCGTCAGCGACACGTACGGCATCTTCCAGCGCGCCACCCACATCGGGTCGCGTCCCAAGCCGGAGATCGATGATGTGACGCTGGCTCGCAAGGTCGAGACGGAGGTCTTCCGTGGCGCCGGCGCGCCGAAGGCGTCCGTCGACGTCAACGTCGTCGACGGCGTCGTGTGGCTGCGCGGCGAGGTCAAGCGCCGCGAGCAGATCCGCTCGCTGGAGCGGCAGGTCGCGGCAATCCCCGAGGTGCGCGGAGTAGAGAACCTGCTGCACCTGGCGAAGACCCCGGCGCCGACGCGCGCGGACACGCCCCGCCGGCAGCAGCGAACCCGCTCCTCGACTCGCCAGCCGAAGCCGCGGCGAACCGGCGGAAAGGTCAGCGATGACCACGCGGACGACATCGCGCCCGAGGCCGAGCGCAAGCCGCGCGAGCTCGCGGCCGAGCGACAGGGACGCGAGCCCGCTCCGTTCGGCTCCCAGGGAGAAGCGATCCGGAGCCCACCACGACAACCGCCTCGCAGCGAGAAACGGGCCAGGATCCGACGCCATCCGGCCGCCACGAGGGGGAGGGGCAGGCGAGATGAAGGCCGTCGTGTTTCACGGCGTCGGCGACATCCGCGTCGACGACGTACCTGAACCACAGATCAAGCAGCCAGCCGACGCGATCGTGCGGCTCACCTCAAGCGCGATCTGCGGCATCGACCCGCACTTCATCCGCGGCACGATGAGCGGCACGAAGCCCGGAACGATCCTCGGGCACGAGGGCGTCGGGGTGATCGAAGCGCTCGGTCCCGACGTGCGCAACTTCGAGATCGGCGAACGCGTCGTGATCCCCTCGACGATCGCCTGCGGGTCCTGCGCGTACTGCCGTGCCGGCTATTACGCGCAGTGCACCGAGGCGAACCCGAACGGGCCGGATGCGGGCACTGCATTCTTCGGCGGCCCGGAGCGGAACCGGGGTCGATCGCGTGATCGACGCCGTCGGCGTCGACGCCGAGCGTCCGAAGCACGGTTCCGCAGCCGGTGACTCTGAAGAGAAGGCGGGCACGTTCCGGCAGGAGATCGAGTCAAACGCTCCCGAGACGGCGCGGCAGAACGGCAACTGGAAGCCCGGCGATGCCCCCTCGCAAGCGCTTCGCTGGGCGGTCGAGGGGCTCGCCAAGGCCGGAACGCTCTCGATCATCGGCGTCTACCCGCCGACGATGGAGGCGTTCCCGATCGGGATGGCGATGAACAAGAACCTCACGATCAACATGGGCAACTGCAACCACCGCAAGTACATCCCGCACCTGGTCGAGCTGACCCGCACGGGCGCGGTCGTCCCATCGGACGTGATCACCCAGGTGGAGGACATCGAGAGCGCAGTCGAGGCGTACCTCTCGTTCGACCAGCGGCAGGCGGGGTGGATGAAGGTCGAGCTGGCGCCGGCCTGAGGGCGGCCGGTGGCACCGTCCGGCCGAGTGCGACGAGCGGCCCCGTTCAGCTGGGCCGCTCGCGCACGACCTCCCGCGCCGGCTTGTCCTCGCGCAGCCCCTGATACCGGGGGTGCCGCAGCCGCCCGTCTCGCGTCCACTCGGTGAACGCGATCTGAGCGACGAGCTCGGGCTTCGCCCAGCGAGCCGCGCGCGGCAGGCCGTGCGTCGCCACGAACGGGGATGAGTCGAGCTCGCGGCGCTCGAGCTCGCGGCCGAGCAACTCGAGCGTCCGCTGGTCGAACCCGGTTCCCACCTTCCCGGCGTAACGAAGTGCGCCGTCCTCGAAGTAGCCGACCAGGATCGCGCCGAGATCCGTGCGGCTCCCCTTCGGCGCGGTCCAGCCGCCGATCACGAGCTCCTGCGTGTGCGAGCACTTGATCTTCAACCAGTCACGTGAGCGAGTGGCGGTGTAGCGGCTGTCGGCGCGCTTCGCGATGAGGCCCTCCCAGCCCTGCTGGCAGGCGTGTTTGAACAGCGTCTCGCCGGCTCCGACGCGATGGGGCGTGAAGCGCAGCCGGCCCCGGAACTCGACCGCGTGGCGGAGGCTGGCCTTGCGTTCGCGCAGCGGTCGGGCACGGATGTCCTCGCCGTCGAGTTCGAGCAGGTCGAACACGTAGTAGTAGACGGCCACGCGAATGCGTCGCGCCCGCTCGGGATCGTGGATCCCCGACCGCTGCTGCAGGCGCTCGAAGCTGGTCCGCGAGCCCTCGAACGCCACGATCTCACCGTCGAGCAGGAGGTCCGGGCCGTCCACCTCGAGTGCCTCGACCAGCTCGGGGTAGGTGCCGTTCAGCGTCTGGCCACTGCGCGAGATCAGCTGTACATGGCCGTCGCGACGCACGGCGCCGCACCTGATCCCGTCGAGCTTTCGCTCGAAGATCCAATCCGGGTCGGAGAACGGGCGGTCGGTCAGCACCGCCTTCATCGGTTTGTAGTCGGGCATCGGCGGACCGGTGATAGCTTGCCCGATCGTGGAGATTCCAGACGCCGCTCGCGCCGTGCTCGAGGGTCCGGCGCTCGCGCATCTGGTGACGCTCGAGCCGGACGGCAGGCCGCAGATCTCGATCGTGTGGGTCGGGCTTGACGGGGATGAGCTCGTCGCCGGTCACCTGCCCGAGCACCGCAAGATCAAGAACATCCGCCGCGACCCCCGCGTGGCGCTGTCGGTCGAGGCCGGCACCAAGAACAAGATCGGGCTCGACGAGTACATCGTGATCCACGGCCGCGCCTACGTGACCGAGGGCGGCGCCCCGGAGCTGCTCCAGCAGCTCGCCCACACCTACATCGGCCCCGACGTCAAGTTCCCGCCGATGGACAACCCGCCGCCCGGCTACATCACGCACATCGCCGTCGAGCGGATCGGCGGTGTGGGGCCGTGGGCGCGCTGACGGGCGTCAGCGGTGCGCCGGCCGCCGGGCCGGCGATACACAGCGCGCCTTGCGCGGGCCCGGCAAGTAGAGCCCAGTGCGAGCGTCAGTACACCGGGACGTGCCGGATCACGCTCGTGTCGATGCCGTGCTGCACCCCGTAGGCCTGCATGTAGATCGCATAGCCGAGATCGAGCGCAAACAGCGCGATCACCGTCGCGAGCGCCAGCCGGCGCCGGCCGCGCACCGCGAGCGCAGTGGCGACGAAGAACACCGGTGCCGCCAGGAAGATGATCCGCCCCCAGTCGAACGCGAACGTCATCGACACCACGCACAGGCCGACGAGGACGAGACCGCGGCGGGCGAAGGAGCTCGTCCGAAGCGCGAGCGGCGCGACGAGCCACAGCGGTCCGTAGGTGTAGGCGAGGCGTCTGAGCTCGACGACCAGCGTGTGACCGGACAGGGCCTGGCGAACGATGTCGTAGCGCTCCTTGAAGAACGGGCCCGTGTACCCAGGGATGTAGCGCTTGCCGACGGCGTCGATCGACGTGCGCAGCACCACGTAGACGATCACCGGTAGCGCCGCGACGAGCGCCACGTCGCGCAGGGCGCGGCGATCGAATGGGCGCTCCGCCCACACGGCGTAAGCAAACGGGATCAGGAACAGCGTCGACTCGCGCACGGCGACGCCGACGAACAGCGTCACCGCGAACGCCGCCAGCCGGCGCCGGACGATGAACAGCGTGCCGAGCGTCATCACCAGGACCGAGGCGGGGTCGATGCTGCGGCCGTGGCGGAGCAGCGCGACCAGCAGCGTCGGCGAGAGCACGAACCCGACGCACAGCGCGGTCGCCAACCGCCAGTCGATCTGGAACTCGCGCAGCAGGGCGTACATCGCGGCGCCGCTGGCGGCGATCGCCAGCCACGCCAGCAGCGTCCAGGACACCGCATGCGAGAACGGCAGGACGTGCACCAGCCAGGGCACAGCGAACCTGTAGGCGTAAGGAAAGTTGTGCGGCCCGGACGGGTGACTGGCCATCCGCTCGTAAAACGACTCGTCGCCGCTGCCCCCGGCTTCGTGGCGCAGCAGCGCATCGGCGAGCGCCACCAACGCGAGGCACAGCACCCCGACGCCGAGCGGCCCCGGGACGCGCGCGACCCAGGCCGCTCGCGCCGCTGCCAGCGTGCCGGCGCCGTTCGGCCGGCGGGTTCGGGGCTCAGCGCTCAACTGTGAGGATGAACGGTCTGATCGACGTTCGCGCGCCGCGGACACGCCGGCGTCGACCGCCGCGGACACGCGTGTCGTCGATGATCAGGCAGGGGCGGCCGCACGACGCCGCGAGCCCGGCGCCGAGGTTCGAGGGCCGGTCGAGCCGCGGGTGCAGCGAGCGCAGGTAGAACAGCACGATCGGCGTGTTCGTGAGCACCGTCCGCGGATGCGCGGCATACGCAGCACGCGCGACGGGCTGGAAGTCCGGTTCGAACTGAGCGCCGAGGCGGCGCACGAAGCCCCCGACGCCGACCGCGACGAGCACCACCGCGGCCCCGATCAGCAGCGGCCGGCCGCGAGTCGCGACGAGCGCGGCCGCGGCGAGGGCGGCGCCGACAGGGATCAGGATCGTCATGTAGCGCTGCGTGAACACGTCGACGCCGACGACCGCCGCCAGCGCGTGACCGGCGAGCGTCAGCAGGCCCGTCACGGCCAGCAGGCGGACTGCGTAGCGGAACCGGTCGTCCTGCGCCTGGAGTGGGGAAGGGGAACCGGGTGGGGAGGGGGGACCCAATTCCCCGCGGAGCGCGAGCGCGGCGAGGACCGCGACGAGCACGATCGCAGCAAACTCGCCCCACCGTGCGAGCGTGTGCGCGGCGCCGCCGTGCTCGCCCAGCGTCAGAGTGAGGATCGCGTCGCGCAGCGAGGTCGGGTCCGGCGTCGCGAACAGCGGGTCGAGCTTGGTCAGGCGAACCTGGTGCTGCCCGCGCACGATCTGACCGATCCACGGGACCAGCGCGAGGATCGGCAGCGCGGTCATCGCCACCATCCGGGTCGGGCGCGGCCGGGGTGGGCGAGATCCAATCAACGCTGCCGCCGCCAGCGCGATGAGGAAGATGATCGCGTAGTACTCGGTGTACACCGCGATCACGCCGGCGACGACGAACACGATCCACCACCGCGTTGACTCCTGCTCGGCCAGTCGCAGCACCGCCCACAGCGCGACCAGCAGCGCGAGGTCGGCCAGCATGAATCCGCGCGCGAGGTCCGAGTAGGAGATCAGAAATGGCGACACCGCAACCGCCAGCGCCGACAGCAGCGCGGCGGCATCGCCGAGCGAGCGGCGAAGCGCGAGATACAGCGCGGGCGACATCACGATTCCGGGGAGCAGCGCGGGCAGCCGCAGCCAGAAGACATGGTCGATCGGCAGCGCGGTCAGCAGCAGGTAGAACAGCGGCGGCGTGTTCTCCGACGCGGCGAGCTGGCGCAGAAACGCGTGCGGGCTCGGCTGTGAGGCGACGAGCCATGAGTAGGCATCGTCGACGTGGATGCGGGAGCCGATCGCGGCGAGGCGGACCGCGATCGCCAGCAACACGATGCCCGCGAGCAGCACGCGAGGGTCTCGGAGCGAGGGCATTGCGAGGCCGTCCGCACGTCGCTGCCGAGGACGGTCCGCGATCACCATCCGTGGCCAGGGCGCTTCATGGCCCCGTCACGGTAACGAGTATCGGAGATAGTGCGCGGCAGAGTCCCAGTCGAGCGAGCTGATCTGCTCGGCGGCGTTGCCGGCGCAAGCGCGAACCTTCTCGCGCAGCTCGGCGTCGCTCGGCGGACGCTCCGGCGCGCCCGGTGGCATCGCGAGCGTCGCCGTGTGCCGGGCGCCCCCCTCGACCGTGATCTCGATCACCGCTTCGCCGGCGAGCAGGTGGTCGCCGGTGTCGCTCGGCACCAGTTCCACCGTCTCGATCAGCCGCCGTGCGTGCGCGCGCTGGACGCCACCATCGCCGAAGCTGTCGAAGTCCGGCCAGCGATCGAGCAGCGCGGCCGCGATTCCGTACTCGAGGCTGAACTTGCCCTGAAGGCCGGTCTCCGGGCGAGTGTGGATCAGCGGTTTCACCGCGCTGGACGGGGTGCGAACGAGAACGCTTCGCACCTGGCCGGGCTCGACGCCCTCAAGCGCCGCCACCGCGCTGATCGGTCGCTGCAGCGCGTAGCAGCAGGGGTACATCTTGATCGCGAGTCCGCCCGGAACCGCGGGACCTTCAGTTCGCAAAGCAGCCGGATCACCACCGACGAGCGAGAGCCAGTCGTCGAGCGCGGCTGGGTCTGCGGTCGCCCCGGCTGCCGCCAGAGCCGCCGCCCGCATACCGGCGTCGGCGGCGAAGCCGACCTGCAGCGACTTGGCGGCCGTGCCGAACGCCCGCTGGACACCACCCGCGGCGGGGATCGCGAGCGCGATCGCCGTCGCGGTTCGCTCCGCGTCGAGCCCGAGCGCGACGGCCGCAGTGACGGCCGCCGCCGGTGCGCCGGCGGTGCAGGTCGCGTGCCAGCCGGCGCTGTAGTGGCGCCAGCCGAGGGCGTCGCCGAGCCGCGCCATCACGCCGGCGCCGGCGAGATACGCACGAGCCCGGCGCCCGCGCGGTGCGGCTGCAGCCAGCGCGACCGGCACGCAGACGGCGCTGATGTGGGTCGTCGAATCCAGGTGCAGGTCGTCGAAGTCGAGGACGTGGGCCTGCGCCGCCCACCGCCCGGCGTCGCCGAGCGGCGCGAGCACCGGTTCCGGCAGCTCAGAGCGCCCCGCGAACAGCACTGCCACCGTATCCACCAGCGACCGCTGCGCGAGCGCCAAATCCGCTTCGGAGGGCTCGAATTCCCTGGCCCAACGCGCGAGCACATCTGCTGCTCCGCCCATCGGAGGGTAGTTTCTCTTAAGAAGCTCTCACCAACACCGCCTACCTTGCCCGATCAAAGCGATGAGTCCGCCCAAGCATCTCTGGTCCGGCGATTGGCAAGAGGATTCCGCCGCTGCGGCGGAAGCCCTCAACCGGCGCCGCCCCAAGTCCAGCAAGCAACCCAAGTCCGAGGCCTCGACGGAGGTGAAGCCCCGTTTCGAGCGCCCGCGGTCCGAGCCGAAGCCGATCCGCGCGCCCGAGGCGAAACCGCGTTCGGTCCAGGCCACGCCACCGCCCGCACGCGCGACGCCACCGCCCGCACGCGCGACGCCCCCGGCAGCGCGCCCCGCGACGCCGCCTGCACCGAAGGCGCCCCCGCAGCCGAAACCACGCTCAGCAACGCCTCGGGGCCCGGGACGACGCCCCAGCGGCCGGGCCCTGGTCATCTTCGCGATCACCGCGCTGCTCGTCGCGGGTGGCGCGATCGCCGTCATCAGAGCGCTCGGAGGCGACACGCAGAAGCCTGCGCTCACCGGCTCGGCCCGCCCGTGGCTCGGGATCCAGATGGAGAACGTCGGCGTTGGCGGCGTGACCGTCACGACCGTCTTTCCCAACGGTCCGGCTGACAACGCCGGCGTCACTCCCGGAGACGTGATCACCCAGATCGACAACCAGTCCGTGAGCACGACCGCGGAAGTGAACGCGGCGCTGAGCGGCCTTCGCGCCGGCCAGCAGGTCGAGATCACGCTGCAGCGCGGTCCGCTGACTTACACGACCGAGGCGACGCTGGCGAATTGGCCGCCGGGGAACCATCCATGAGCTTCGCCTCGCCACTCGTCCTGGTCGCCCTGCTCGCGGTTCCCGTGCTGATCTGGTGGTACGGCGGCCAGCAGCGACGTCGTGCCAACGCCGCCGCGGCGTTCGTCAACCCGGTCCTCTCCGAGTCGGTCGCGCCGAAGCGGCCGCGCTGGCGCCGGCACGTGCCAATGCTCGCGTTCCTCGTCGCCATCGCCGCGCTGGTCATCGCCGCCGCGCGCCCGCAGACGACCTCCGCGGTTCCGCTTCGCCAGGGCGCGATCATGCTCGCGCAGGACGTCTCGAGCTCGATGCGCTCGACGGATGTGAAGCCCTCGCGTCTAGGAGCCGCACAGCGTGCCGCCTCAAAGTTCGTCGCCAGCGTCCCGAGCTCGTTCCGCGTCGGGCTGATCCAGTTCAACCAGAAGGCGACGGTCCTGCAGTCAGCCTCGACCGATCACTCGCTCACCAAGGACGCCCTGACGCAGCTGCGTGCCGACGGCCACACCGCGGTCGGCGACGCGATCACCGCGGCCGTCCGCTCGCTGAACAGGATCCCGCCGCAGGACGGCAAGCGCATTCCGAGCGCGATCGTGCTGCTCTCCGATGGGACCTCGGACTACGGCTCGGACCCGATCGCAGCAGCCCGTCAGGCGCGCGCGCAGCACATTCCGATCTACACGATCGCGCTCGGAACCGGGCACGGCACGATCGCCGTCCCGCAGCGAGGGCGCATGGTGCAGACGCCGGTGCCGCTGAGCGCCCAGCAGTTGCAGCAGATCGCGAACGCCTCCGGCGGCCGCGCCTTCACCGCCAACGACACCGCCGGCCTGCGCGCGATCTACAAGAACCTGGCGGCCCAGCTTGGACACAAACAAGTCAAGAACGAGATCACCGCGAGCTTCGCCGGGGTGGCGTTGGCACTGCTGCTGGTGGGCAGCCTGTTGACGCTGCGCTGGTTCGGCCGCCTCATTTAGAGCAATTCACGGAGGACAGATGACCGACATCCAACAGGTAACCGAACTTCGCGCCGAGGCTCGCGATGCCCTGCAGGAAGCGCTGTACGAGATCAAGCGCGTGATCGTGGGCCAGGACGCGATGCTCGAGCGGCTGCTCGTGAGCCTGCTCTCTAACGGCCACGTGCTGCTCGAGGGCGTGCCAGGGCTGGCCAAGACGCTGACCGTCAAGACGCTGGCTGCGGTGCTCGGCGGGTCTTACAACCGCGTGCAGTTCACCCCCGACCTGGTCCCCGCGGACCTCGTCGGCACGCGCGTCTACCGCCCCGACAGCGGCGGCTTCGACACCGAGCTCGGCCCGGTCTTCACGAACTTCCTGCTCGCCGACGAGATCAACCGCGCGCCCGCAAAGGTGCAGTCGGCGCTGCTCGAGGTGATGCAGGAGCAGCAGGTGACGATCGGCGGCACGACCTACAAGGTGCCGCTCCCGTTCATCGTGATGGCGACGCAGAACCCGATCGAGTCGGAGGGGACCTACCCGCTGCCAGAGGCGCAGGTCGACCGCTTCCTGATGAAGATCCTCGTCGACTATCCGAGCGTCGGCGAGGAGGCGGCCGTCGTCGGGCGCAGCCTCGCCGCGCCGGCCGACGTGCGCGAGTGCCTGTCGCTCGAGGATCTCACCCGCTATGCGCAGGCGACCCAGTCGGTGCTCGTCGATCGCGATGCGATCGGGTACGCGGTCGCGCTGGCCGACGCGACGCGCAATCCCGCGCAGTACGGGCTCGAGGAGATCGCCGGGATGATCGAGTTCGGGGCGAGCCCCCGCGGACCGATCGGTCTCGTCCAGGCGGCGCGCGTGCTGGCGCTGCTGCGCGGCCGCGGCCACGTGCTCTCCGACGACATCCGCGACCTGGCGCTCGACGTGCTGCGCCACCGGATCGTCCTCTCCTACGACGCCCTCAGCGAGGGCATAACCGCCGACGAGCTGCTCGAGCGGGTGATGGCTGCCGTGGCCGAGCCCGACGCACGCCGGCTCACGCATGCCCAGGCCGCCGACGAACTCACGACCGGGGTGGTCAGGTCGGCGTGAGCCCGCCACGCTCCAGACCCCACCGGCCCGACAGGGCCCCGGCCCGATCGCGCAGCAGCTGGTCGAGGCGCTCGACATCGCCGTGACACGGCTGGTCTCGCGTGCCCTGCCCGGCGATCGCCGCGCGGCCGGCGTCGGGCTGGGGTTGGAGCTTGCGCAGATCAGGCCGTACGAGATCGGCGATGACCCGCGGCATATCGACGCCGCCGCGACCGCGCGGACCGGCGGAATGCCCCACGTCCGCTTGCACGTCCCCGAGCGGGCGATGACGACCTGGATCGTGCTCGATGTCTCGCCATCGATGGCGTTCGGCACCGCCCGGCGTCTGAAGGCCGATGTCGCCGAGGGCGTGGCCCTGGTATTCGGCCGGCTCGCGATCCGCCGCGCCGGCAGCCTCGGGCTGGTCGCGTTCGGCACCGACGCGGGGATCGGCGTAACGCGGATCCTGCCGCCCCGCGGCTCCAAGCCCGGGCTCGTGGCGCTCCAGCGCATGCTGGCCGAGGGCGTCGCCCCGGACGGACAGCACGACCCCGATGGTCTCTCAGGCGCGCTGCGCAAGGCCGCGCGGCTCGCCCGCCAGCCGGGGCTGGTCGTGGTGATCTCCGACTTCCGCGACCAGCACAACTGGGAGCGAGCGCTCGGATCGCTGCGCGTGCGCCACTCGGTGATCGCGGCCGAGATCGTCGATCCGCGTGAGAGCGAACTGCCCGCGCTCGGGCAGCTGGCGCTGATCGATCCGGAGACCGGCGAGCGAATCGAGATCGACACGACCCGCAGCCGCGTCCGCCAGCGGTTCGCGGAGCTGGAGCATGAGCGGCGCGAGAAGCTGATGCGGGAGTTCCGCCGCCTGCGCGTCCACCATGTGCCGTTGTCGACCGAGCAGGACTGGCTGCTCGAGCTGGGACGCCGGATGCGATGAGCTTCTCCTCGCCACTGTGGCTGCTCGCGCTCGGGCTCGTGCCGCTGATGCTCTTGGCGTACCTCTGGTCGAGGCGCCGGGCAAAGCGCTACGTGATTCGGTTCCCGGCGCTCTCGATGCTGCGGCTTGCCGGCGCGGTGACTCCGTCATGGCGGCGGCACCTGCCCGCGGCGCTGCTGCTCGCGGCGACCGCCTCGCTGGCCGTCGCGATGGCGCGGCCGCACGTCAGCCATCGCGTAGCCGTCGGCGAGGCCTCGATGATGCTCGTCACCGACCATTCCGGGTCGATGGCCGCGACCGACGTGCAGCCGACGCGGCTCGACGCCGCCGAGAAGGCGGCCAACCAGTTCATCGATGCGCTGCCGAGCGGCGCGAAGGTCGGCGCGGTCGCGTTCTCGGACGCCCCGGACACGGTCCAGGGGCCGGTGACCAACAAGGGCGCGGCCCGCGCGGTGATCGACGGGCAGAGCGCGGACGGCGCCACCGCCACCGGTGACGCGCTGGCGGTCGCGCTGCAGTTGCTGCACGGCTCGGACTCCAAACATCCGCCGTCGGCGATCGTGCTGCTCTCCGACGGCTCGGCGAACGCCGGCGTCAACTCGCTGACGGTCGCCCAGCAGGCGGCGCACGACAGGATCCCGATCTACACGGTCGCGCTCGGCACCCCGAACGGCACGCTGCCGAACCCCGATCCGCTCCAGCCGCCGGTCCCGGTTCCGCCCGACCCGCAACTGATGCAGCAGATCGCCAAGGCCTCCGGCGGGCGCGCGTTCACCGCGCAGAGCGCCGGCGAGCTGAGCTCGATCTACCAGGGCCTCGGATCGAGGCTCGGGAGCGTCACGCGCAAGACCGAGATCACCGCCGTGTTCGCGGCCGGGGGGCTGGTGCTGCTGCTGCTTGGCGCGGCCGGGTCGGCGCGCTGGTCGGGCAGCCTGCCGTAGCGCGTCACTGAACGAGGCGGACGATCGCGACGATCCCGACCACCACGATGACCGCCTTCAAAGCGGGCTCGGGGAGGCGTCGTCCCGCATGTGCCCCGAGGAATCCGCCGAGCGTCGAGCCGAGTGCGATGTACAGCGCCGCCAGCCACGCGACATGCGCGAACAGCACGAACACGACGCCGGCGACGAAGTTCACGAGGCCAGTCAGCACGACCTTGAGCGCATTCAGCCGCTGCAGTTGTTCATCCAGCGACAGGCCGAGGATCGAGAGCATCAGGATCCCCTGCGCGGCGCCGAAGTAGCCGCCGTACACGCCGCTGCCGAACACCCCCAGCGTCGCGAGCGGGCCGGCGCGCTCGTGGTGCTCGCGTGGCCGGCGGCGTGCCACCGCCGCTGAGAGCCGCGGCTGCAGGAGGATCAGGACCAGCGCGATCGCGATGAACACGGGCACGATCTCCTTGAACGCCGAGGCCGGCAGGGTCAGCAGCAGCGTGGCGCCGACGATCGCGCCGGCGATCGAGACGGCGGCGAGCGGGAGCGCGCGGTGCCGCTGCCCGCTGAGCTCGCGGCGATAGCCGTAGGCGCCGGTGACGGAGCCCGGCACGAGGCCGACGGTGTTCGAGACGTTCGCGGTGACGGGCGCGTAGCCGAATCCGAGCAGCACCGGGAACGTGACCAGCGTCCCGCTCCCGACGATCGTGTTGATCGTCCCGGCGGCGATTCCGGCCGCGAAGATCGCGACTGCATGCCATGCGGTCATCTCCGGAAGCCTTACCTCCCGGGCGGGCTTGCGCAAACCCGGGCGCGACTATGCGACGCTGGCGGGCGCCCGGATCTCGACGAACGCCGCCTCCAGCTCGTCGCTCAGGCGGCTGTAGTCGCAGCCTTCGGCGAGCCATCGAGTGAGCCGCTTGTGGAGCGCGTCCGTGATCTCGTCGTCGGTCGCGACGAGCTTTGAGAGCTCGAGCTTGCGCCAGCGGGTGCGGGGCGCGTAGCGGGCGTGCACGGAGCGGTAGCGCTCTCCGAGCGCGCGGCGCCACAGCTTCTCCGGGGCCTGGCTCAGCTCTTCGGTCAGCTCGGCGGCCCATCGCTGCGCGGCCAGTCGCAGCAGGCGCAGGCGAAGCCGATCCGGGCCGGCGTGCTCGAGCGGCGCGCAGGAGCAGGCGATCAGCATCCGCGCCGCGGAACGCTCACGATCGTCCCAGCTCGGTGCGGCCGAGCTCAGGCCGAACCAGTCCCACAGTTCCCGGGCGCCGGCGTGTGCGGACAGCTCCGCCTCGCCGGCCGCGGTGGCAACGAACCGCCGAAACTCGGGCAGTTCGACCATCAGCGTGCGCGCCTCGTTCGCCTCGATTCGCTCCGAGGCGCGGCTGCCGCGGAGCGCCGCGACGGCGCCCGCAGCCGCCAGGAACGCCTGGTTGAGCGCCCACGGGGAGCCGGTCGCGTCGAACGTCAGCAGGGCGCCGCGCAACGCGGCGACGTGCTCGGTTCCGTCCGTGTGACGATCGCGCTTGGCTAAGCCCTCTTGATCTTTCATGGCTGCCTCCTTGCTTACTGCATCTATGAGAATCGGTGCGTGGGAGCGCTAAGGCGACCGTAGGAACTACGAGGGGTCGACTGGGGCTGCTACGCAGCATCCGTGGGGCCGCGAGGCCCCGTCCGGACCGTCGGTTGCGCTTCGTGGTCTGCGCTCGGTGGCCTTCGCAGGGCCACCCCCGTCCATGCCCATTCCGCCGGCCATCCATGGCCGGCGGGATTCGGGTCCCGCCCACGCGGGACTTCATTCAGACAGCCTCCACCCGCAGAAGCACGAGGGGAGAGAACCCCGATTTCGTTACATCTCGACCGCCATGATGGGCAACGTGTAACGAAATGGGGGCTATAGCACCCATTTGGGGCGCTCCTGCTGTTTCCGTGGGTGAATCACCGGGTGGATTGCAGGTAGCGCGGCCGTCGTCGTCGGTCAACCAGCGCTGGGGCTGGGTCGTTTTTCGCGGGATGCCGTGTGGTTTGCGGCGCGTTCGCGCTGGTTGACCGCCGCCGCTGTGCCGCGCTTTCTGGCAAGGAGGTCGGGGCGCTGGGAGCGCCCGACCTCCGGGCAGGAGGGGCGCACGCCGCGTGCCGCCTAGGGTTTCCGGCTTCTTCACGGCTGGAATCTCTTGGAGGCGATGCGACGTGCGCGGTATCAGGGTATGGGCGCGGCTGCTCGGGCTGCGCGGAGCGGTGGTCCAGGACGTCACGCTCGGAAGCGAAGGGGAGGCGGTAGTGAGCGTGCGGCCGAGCTGGCGAGAGCGGGGCCGCTGCGGGGTATGCCGGCGCCGCAGCCCGGGCTATGACTCTGGTGAAGGGCGGCGGCGGTGGCGGGCGCTGGACCTCGGGACAACATTCGTGTTCGTGGAGGCGGACGCACCCAGGGTCCACTGCGCCAAGCACGGTGTGGTCGTCGCCGCGGTCCCGTGGGCGCGGCACGGCGCGAGATTCACCCGGAGCTTCGAGGATCAGGTCGCGTGGCTGGCCGTGCACTGCTCAAAGACTGCGGTCTCCGAAGTGATGCGGATCGCGTGGCGCTCAGTCGGGGGAATTCTCGAGCGGGTCTGCGAGGACGCCCGCGCGGGGACCGATCCACTGAACGGGCTGCGGCGGATCGGGATCGACGAGATCAGCCACCGCAAAGGGCAGCGATACCTGACGATCGTGGTCGACCATCAAACCGGCCGGCTGATCTGGGCCTCCGCTACCCGCGGCCGCGAGATCGTCCTTGAGTTTCTGGAGCTGCTCGGCGCCGAGCGCTGCCAGCAGATCGAGCTGGTGTCCTGCGACATGGCGCAGTGGATCGCCGGCCCGATCGCTGAGCGCTGCCCGAACGCGACCCGCTGCGTGGACCCGTTCCACGTCGTGCAGCTCGCCACGCTCGCGCTCGATGACATCCGCCGCGAGGTCTGGCGAGAAGCCCGCAGGCAGGGAAACATGACACTCGCGCGCGATCTGAAAGGCGCCCGGTTCGCGGTCTGGAAGAACCCAGAGAACCTCACCGACCGCCAACAAGCCAAGCTCGCCCGAATCCAGCAGACCAACGCCCGCCTATACCGCGCCTACCTCCTCAAAGAACAACTCCGCCAGATCTACCAGGTCCCGCCACAGACCGCCGAGCGGTTGCTCGACAGCTGGCTGAACTGGGCCAGACGCTCTCGCCTAAAAGCGTTCATCACGCTCGCGAAAACGATCGCCAAACAAAAACCCGGGATCCTCGCCGCGATCACCCACGGACCCTCCAACGCCCGCGTCGAGCAGATCAACACCCAGATCCGACTGATCGCCCGACGCGCCTACGGATTCCACACCCCCCAAGCACTCATCGCACTCGCGACGCTCACCCTCTCCGGCCTCTGCCCACCCCTCCCAGGCAGATGACCCACGGAAACGACAGGAGAGCGCCATTTCGTTACGCGTTGCCTCGGCGAGCGCTCGCTTTGTAACCAAATTGGGGTTGCCAGGCACCCCGAGGGTGGGCAGGGTGGGCGGGACCTCAATCCCAAGCCCAATACCGGGCAAATCAACTCCCAAGGCCCCGGCCGAAGGCCGGAAGCTGAGGCGCCAGCCGGTAGACACAGTGAGGACGGCGACATTTAGGTCCGGACGGGGCCGCCCGGCCTCGTGGCCGGGCCCGCTCGGCATCCCAGCCTCGCTTGTTGGGGTCCCGCCCACCCCACCACGAGTCATCCGGCTGGACGCCGCCGCAGGCGGCCCTACGCGAACTCGGGCGCCTGCCAGCCCGGCATGATGTCCGGCAGCCCGTCGCTCACCCGATCGCTGAACCGCGCCGGGCGCTTCTCGAGGAACGACGACACGCCTTCGACGACGTCTGCCGACTGGCCGCGCGAGAACATCGCGCGCGAGTCCGCGCGGTGGGCGATCATCGGGTGCTCGGCGCCGAGCATCCTCCACATCATCTGCCGCGCGAGCGCGACGGAGACGGGCGCCGCGTTGTCGGCGATCTCGCGTGCGAGCTCGCGTGCCGCGGGCAGCAGCTCATCCGGGGCGTGGACGCTGCGGACGAGCCCGCCCTTCAGTGCCTCGGTGGCGGAGAACACGCGCCCCGTCGCCACCCACTCCATCGCTTGGCCGATGCCGACGACGCGGGGCAGGAACCAGCTCGAGCACGCCTCGGGCACGATTCCTCGGCGCGCGAACACGAAGCCCATCCGCGCCGATTCGGACGCCAGCCTGATGTCCATCGGCAGCGTCATCGTCGCGCCCACGCCGACCGCGGGCCCGTTGATCGCCGCGATCACGGGCTTGGTCGAGTCGAACACGCGCAGCGTGAACTGGCCACCGTTGTCGCGGGGGGTGGGATCTGTCACCCCGCGGTCGCGGTAGTCGAACGTTGAGCCGCCGCGCTCCAGATCCGCGCCGGCGCAGAAGCCGCGGCCGGCGCCGGTGACGATGATCACGCGCACGTCGTCGTTCGCATCCGCCTCGTCGAACGTCGCCATCAGCTCACGCGCCATCGTCTGGGTCCAGGCGTTCAAGCGCTCGGGACGGTTCAGCGTGATCGTGACGATCCCGTCCTCGATGTCGGTAGCGATCTGTTCGAGCTCCATGGCGTTCCTTTGATCGGGGTCAACGGGGGTGGGGGGAACCCAATCCTCGCCGAGATCAGGCCGCAGCGAGCGCCAGGCGGTCGTCTGTCCAGCTCGCGGCTACCTCGTGCAACACGGCCAGCATCGCAGCGGCGGCCGGCGAGCGGTAGCCGGCGGGAACCGCCGCCAGCACCGGGCGGGATGGCGGCGCCGGCCGCAGCGCGCGCACGATCACGTCGTCGCGCACGCTGCGGGCGACCATGTCGGGGATCAGAGCGACCCCGACGCCCGCCGCGACGAACCCGAGGATCGCGGCGTAATCGTCGTACTGGAACGCGAGCCGCGGCTCGAACCCGGCGCTGTGACAGGCGCGCATGAAGAGGCGCGCGTCCGGGCAGGTGCGCGCGGTCGCCAGCATCCACGGGTCATCGGCGAAGTCGAGCAGGCTGAGCCGGCGCCGGCCGGCAAGCGGGTGGTGGTCGGGCATCGCCACGTACATCGGGTCGTCGAACAGGTGCACCTGGTCGATGTCGTCGCTGGTCTCGAGCATCCCGTCGTTTGAGAGCGCGAGATCGAGCTCGCCCGCGCGCAGGCGAGGGAGCGAGTCGATCGTGTCCTGCAGCGTCAGCTCGAGCTCGACGGCGGGATGACGCTCGCGGAAGATCGCGACCGCACGCGGCACGATCGAAGCTGCAGCCGAAGAGAACGACGCGATGCGCAGCGTGCCGCCCTCGAGACCGGCGAGGCTCTTCAGCTCCGCCTGCGCATCGGCAAGCCGAGCCAGCACGGCGTCGGCGTGAGCGACCAGCAACCGGCCGGCATCCGTGAGCACGGCGCCCTGGGGCACCCGGCGTACGAGGACGGCGCCAACCTCCGCCTCGAGCGTCGAGATCTGGCGTGAAACGGCGGGCTGTGTGTAGCCCAGTGAGGCGGCGGCGGCGGAGAAGGAGCCGGTGCGCGCGACCTCGCAGAGGACGCGCAATCGTCGTGTGTCGAGCATGACGCAATGTTATACCCCATGCAGCAAATCCCTATTTGCTTTTATGGGTCGGGAGGAGCACAGTTGTTCGTGCAATGGCACTCCTCGAAACCCCTCAACAAGAGATCACGATCCGTCCGGCATACGCAGACGACGAACTGGCGCTCGCGCGGCTGGCGGCCCTCGACAGCGCGGAGCGGATTCCCGCGGCGCCGCTGTTGATCGCAGAGGTCGACAACGAGCTGCGCGCCGCGCTGTCGATCCGCGATGGCAGCGCGATTGCAGATCCGTTCCACCGAACCGTCCATCTGCTCAGACTCCTGCGCGCCCACGCCGCCGCGATCGCATAGTCGCCGACACCGCTCCGATCTCGTAGTGTTTGCTGCTCCCGCGTTGGTGGGAGGAGGACCGGAGAGAGGAGCAGTCTTGCGGCAGCTGACAGGACTTGATGCGCAGTTCCTCGCGCTTGAGACACCGCGCCAGGCGGGTCACGTCGGCGGGCTCGCGATCCTTGATCCGAGCACCCGGCCGAACGGCAAGCTCGAGCTGGCCGACATCCACAACCTGATGGCCGAGCGCCTGCCGCTGCTGCCGCCCTTCCGCTGGCGGCTCAAGCAGGTGCCGTTCGGCCTCGACTACCCGTACTGGATCGACGACCCCGACTTCGACCTCGAGTACCACGTGCGCGAGCTGGCGCTGGTCGCGCCGCCAACCGACGCAAAGCTGGCCGAGCAGGTCTCGCGAATCTTCGCCCGCCCCCTCGACCGGGCGCGGCCGCTGTGGGAGGTCTACCTGATCCACGGTCTGCAGGACGACCGGGTTGCGCTGCTGACGAAGATCCATCACGCCGCGATCGACGGCCTGTCGGGCGCAGAGATCATGAGCGCGATGCTCGACCTCTCGGCGGAGGGACGCGAGCCGCCGCCGCCGATCGAGGGCGGCCCCGACCGCGAGCCGAGCGAGCTCGAGATGCTCGCGCGGGGTGCGCTGGGAGCACCCCGCTATCTCGAGCGGGTGCTGACCGCGGCGCCCAAGACGATCCCCAACCTCGAGGACACGCCGATCCTCGGCGACATCCCTGGGGCCAAGACGCTCGGCCGCACCACCTCGCGCGTGATCCGGGCGCTACGGCGGCGCGATTCGCGCGTGCTCGAGCGGACCAACCTCAACCCGCCGCGCACGTCGTTCAACGGCCGGGTCTCGCCACACCGGCGGTTCGCGTTCGGACGGCTGTCGCTCGCCGAGGTCAAGGCGGTCAAGAACGAGTACGGCGTGACCGTCAACGACGTCGTCGTCGCGCTGTGTGCCGGCGCCGTGCGCCGCTGGCTGATCGCCCATCGCGAGCTTCCCGACCGCCCGCTCGTGACGCAGGTTCCGGTTTCGGTCCGAACTGAAGAGCAGGCCGGGACGTACGGCAACCGGATCGGGATGATGAGCGTGCCGATGTTCGTGACCGAGCCCGACCCGGTCGAGCGCCTGCGGCTCACCCACGAGGCGCTGCGGGCCGCCAAGGAGCACCACAAGGCGCTGCCCGCCGAGTTGCTCCAGGACGCCACGCAGTTCATTCCGCCGGCGGTGTTCGCCCGCGCGGCGCGTGTCAGCTTCTCGCTCGCGGCGACGCGCAAGCCGATCTGGAACCTGGTGGTCTCGAACGTGCCCGGTCCGCAGTTACCGCTGTACTGCGCCGGCGCGCGCGTCGTCGCCAACTACCCGGTGTCGGTGATCACCGACGGCCTGGGGCTCAACATCACCGTGATGAGCTACTGCGGCTGCCTGGACTTCGGGATCGTCGCCGACCGGGAGCAGATGCGAGACGTCTGGAAGCTGATCGACTGGCTCGAGCTGTCGCTGCAGGAGCTGCTGCCCGAGGGCGCGCAGGCTCCGGTCGGGATGAGCGCCGCGGAGACAGGTGCGCCCAACGGCGGCAGTCCGCAGCCGGCCGAGCAGGCGTCAGAGTCAGCTGGTTGACTTGACGATCCGGAACACCCCGCGCATGAACGGGTGAATCCGGCAGAAGAACGTGTAGGTCCCGGGCTTGAGGCTGGTCGGGGTGCTCCAGTCGAAGCGCCCGATCGCGGGCGTGACGCCGCCCAGCTGACCCGAATCGAAGTTACCGGCGCCGTTGGCGAGCGGGTACGAGATGCCGGTGTCCAGCCCGCATGGGTTCTGGCACGAGGTGATCGAGTGGAAGATCGAGTGGATGTAGTTCGGGTCCGGGTTGAAAAGGTTGAGCTTCTCGTTCGGCAGCGCGTCGCCGTTGGTGAAGGTCAGCGTCTGTCCCTGGGTGATCGTCGGGATGCAGCGCTCCTTCCCGGCCGCCTGGAAATCGCCGGGGTTGTACTGGAAGCCGTTGATCGTCACGGTCTTCGTGCGGCAGGTCGGGAATGTGTTCGGGTTGACGCCGAGCGAGTTCGAGCCGCCGTGGTCATTGTTCTCGGCGAGGTGGCCGTGGGTGACCTGGCCGTTCTGATCGAGCGCGTGCGTGAAGGGGTCGACGCCGCGGGTGTCGTTCCAGGCCTCCCACACGACCATGATCCCCATCGACTCGTACCAGGATGCGCGCTTGGTCTCGTACGTGGTGCTGACTCTCAGCACATCGCCGGCCTTGACCTCCGGGCGCCAGTCGGCGGGCGTCGCGGTCATCGCCATATCCCACGAGATCGGTCCGCGGGGATCCCAGTAGTGCGCGGATGAGCGGAACAGCCGCACCGAGTTCGGCACGGTCCCGGCAACCGCTCCGCCACTTGGCTGCTGCCCCGATCTGATCAGGTCGAGATCGTCGTAAAGCCCGCCGGGATGGAGGTGTCCGGCCGTTCCGACCAGCGTGCCAGGATGATCGACCGTGAACTCGTTGAGCGGCGGTCCGTTGCCGTAGGGCTTCTTCGCCATGTCCGGGAACGTGTAAACCCCGTTGCGACCGCTGCCGCGGAGCACGTCGAACACGGGGTAGATGTGGTGCGCCTCGACATCCATCCAGATCGGGTGGACGGGGGTGATCGTCCGCGCGAGCGGCGAGCTCATCGGCAGGAAGTCCATGTCGTAGGTGATGTAGACCTTCGCCGGCCTCATGATCAGGTTGTGAATCATGTAGTTGAGGTACCACGCGTCGTGGGCCCCGATCGGATAGCCGTATCCCGTCGGGAACGTCGTGATCGTCTTCTCCTCGCCAGTGGCCATGAACGGGTACACCCCGTAGCCGTTGCCCTCGCCCGCGCCGGCGGCGCCGTTTGAGAGCCATACGCCGTGATGCAGGTGGACGATGTTGACCAGCGGGATCGTGCCGCAGCATTTGCCGTTCGGGAGCGCGTAGTGGAGGTTCGGCGCCACCCGGAGCATGTAGCCGTCCACGTTCGGGTGCGGCGCCTGCTGGCGGTCGACCAGGATGTAGTTGGCGCCCGGCGTGACCAGGTAGGGCCCCGCCTTGAAGTGCAGGTGCTCAACACCGCTCGACGACGCGAACGCCGATGTCGATGAGCAGGCGAGCGCGATGGCAAGCGCCACCGCGAAGCAGATTCCTTTCTTCACTTCTCCTCCGGGGCTCGGGGCCTCCCGACCCGTATTGAAGCAGACGGCGTCCTACCAGGCCTGGTGGCTGCCGCAGTTGGGGCAGCTGACGGCGGTTGACACGGCCGCCTCGAACACCATCCCGCACCCGCAGTTGTAAACAGCGTTGTCCTGGGCGTAACCGCCGAGCCGCTTCTCGCGTGAGCGGTCAGCGACCGCGCGCGGCGCGACTGGAGCACCGGCCTGGCGCTCCGACGGACCGGCCTGGCGCTCCGACGGCCGGCGGCCGTGGCCCCTGCGTAGGCCCCGCAGCTTGCCCTCGGTTAGCTTGCTCTGTACGGACAACACGTTCATCTCGACTAAACGGCCTTCGCCCTGATTCGTTTCGCGCTCGACGCCGCAAATCGCCGTCATTAACGCGACGCTAATGTCCGCCGCGTCCTTCCTGGGCGACCCGTCCATGGAGGTGCTTGTGGGAGAATTGAATTCCGTCCACGCGCCAAACCCCCCTGCCATGGACCCCAGCCGCAAGCGTGCCATCCGTCTCACCGCCGCCCTCACCGCCGCACTCGTGCTGGCGACAGCGCTGATCTACACCAGCTTCGCCGCAGGCCGCGAAGAGCTCACGGCATCCCAGCTGGCGAACCGCGCGCGGCCCGGGCACTCCTACATCCTCGCCGGGACGGTGCTCAGGGGATCGGTCCGCCACGAGGGCACCGCGCTGCTGTTCAGAGTCCGCGACCCGAAGCTGAAGATGTCCGTTCCGGTCCGCTACACGGGCATCGTTCCCGACCCGTTCGCGGCTGGTCGCGGGGTGCTCGTGACCGTCTCCAAGCAGGGGACGGAGTACGTCGGCCAGCGGGACTCGCTGACGACCAAGTGCCCCTCCAAGTACCAGGCCGCGACGGCCTCATACAACTAGTGCAGGGCGGACGCTGAGATGGCAACGCTAGGGCGGGCACTGCTGATCCTCGGGCTCGTCGTGGCCGTTTACGGAATCGGCGCGTCGCTGTACGGGGTGCGGGCCGGCCGCGCCGAGTGGGTGCTCTCAGGGCGCCGCGCCGTCTACGCGCTGTTCGCGCTGATGGCGGGCGCGTTCGCGATCCTCGAGGCGGCTTTCCTGCGCAGCGACTTCTCGTTCAACGTCGTCGCGGCGCACTCCTCGACGACCACGCCGCTGTTCTACAAGCTGGCGGCGGCCTGGTCCTCGCAGGAAGGCTCGCTGCTGCTTTGGGTGTTCCTGCTGTCGCTGTGGTCGAGCCTGATCCTGTTCCTGACCCGCAAGCGGGTGCGGGAGATCGCGCCTTACGCGACGGCGGTACTGCTCGGCTTCGCGACCTTCTTCATCTCCTTGACGGTGTTCTTCGCGAACCCGTTCGCGACCACGGCCACCCCGCCGGCCGAGGGCGCCGGGCTTGACCCGTTGCTGCTGCACCCGAGCATGATGATCCACCCGCCGATGCTGTACTCGGGATACACGCTGCTGACGATCCCGTTCGCGTTCGCGATCGGCGCGCTGATCACCGGGAGGCTCGGCTCGGAGTGGATCGGCGTGACGCGCAGGTTCGCGCTGGCGGCGTGGCTGTTCCTGGGAATCGGGATCCTGCTCGGAGCGCGGTGGTCGTACACCGAGCTTGGGTGGGGCGGTTACTGGGCCTGGGACCCGGTCGAGAACGCCGCGCTGATGCCGTGGCTGTGCGCGACGGCGTTCATCCACTCGATCATGATCCAGGAGAAGCGGGGGATGCTGAAGGTCTGGAACGTGTCGCTGATCCTCGGTAGCGGCACGCTCGCGATCCTCGGAACGTTCCTGGTGCGCTCCGGGATCCTCGACTCGATCCACGCGTTCGGCGCCTCGACGCTCGGCGTCCCGTTTGTGCTGTTGATCGCCGCGATGGTCGCCGGCTCGATCGGCCTGATCGTGTGGCGGCGCCCGCGGCTCCAGTCCGAGGCGCAGCTCGACTCGCTGTTCTCGCGCGAGGCCGTGTTCCTGTTCCAGAACCTCGTGCTGGTCGCGATGGTGTTCGTGATCTTCTGGATCACGTTCTTCCCGCTGATCTCCGAGGCGGTGACCGGGACGAAGGTGTCGGTCGGGCCGCCGGCGTTCCGACCGTTCATCGTGCCGCTGTCGCTGGTGCTGGTGCTGTTGTCGGGGATCGGGCCGCTGATCGCCTGGCGGCGGGTCACGGTCGCGAACCTGCGGCGCAACTTCATGGTGCCGGTCGCGGTCGGTTTCGCGACGCTGGTGCTGCTGCTCGTCGCGACCAACGCGGGAACCCGTCCGTTCGCGCTGATCATGTTCTCGCTGGGGGCGTTCGTCGTGGCCTCCGTGGCGCAGGAACTGTGGCGCGGCGTCGGCGCGCGGCGCGCGATGACCCGCGATGCATGGCCAGTCGCGTTCGTGCAACTGATCCGCCGCAACCGGCGACGCTACGGGGGCTACATCGTGCACGCCGGGCTCGCGGTGCTGCTGGTCGGCGTCGCCGCATCGTCCTCGTTCCAGCATTCGCACGACGTGACGCTGAAGCCGGGCCAGTCGACCAGCGTCGACGGCTACACGATCCGGTACGTGCGACCGGTCGCGACCGCGAGCGCGGCAAAGCTTTCCTTCGGCGCTGTGCTCGACGTCTCCAAGGGCGGCAAGCACGTGACGACGCTGACCACGAGCCGCGGCTTCTACCCCTCACAGGACGCGAGCCTGGGAGAGATCGGCCGCTTCTTCAACGGCCAGGCCGACAGCGATGTCGGACTGCAGGCCGGGCTGAGGCGCGACATATGGACGGTCATCAATCCCGACCTGACGCCGCTCCAACCGCTGATCAACCAGGGCAACAACGTGTTCGCGGCCGCCACCCAGGCGGCGATGACGCGCATCGCGAAGCTGCCTGCGGCGCAGGCTCAGCAGGCTCTGGCGCCGTTGTGGCAGGCGCGCGACCGCGCGATCTCCGGGCTTGCCGCCCGGTTCGTCACGCATCCCTGGTCGGTCGACTTCCTGCTGATCGTCTCGCCGCTCGTCACCTGGATCTGGCTCGGCGCGATCATCATCGCGCTCGGTGGTCTGATCGCGCTGTGGCCGGTACCGGCGCTCGCCCGGCGCCGGGCCAGCGCTCCGGCACATCAGGCACGCCCGCCGGCCTCACCCCCCGCCTCGCCCGCGATGCCCGCGCGCGAACTGGTGTAACGCCGGGCGATGCTGCAGTTCCTGATCGTGCTGGCGGTGCTGAGCGCCGTCGTGGTCGTGGTGATGTGGCCGCTGCGCGCGGCGCATGTATCCGGATCGCACCGGTCCGGGTCCAGCCCACCCGGATCCCAGGCACCGGAGCTCGCCGAACTCGAGGCCGCCCGCGAGGCCAAGTACCGGGAGATCCGCGACGCCGAGCTCGACCACCGGACCGGCAAGCTCTCGGATTCGGACTACGAGCTGATCGACCAAACACTGCGCGCCGAAGCCGTGGAAATCCTCCACCGCTTGGACCAGGCGCGCCAAACCTGACCCGCGCTACCATCAGCGCGATGGTCACCGTACTGAACGTGGTCCAGGTCTTCCTGTGCGTCGTGCTGATCTTCCTGATCTTGATGCACTCGGGCAAGGACGCGGGTCTCTCCGGCGCGTTCGGCGTCGGCACCGGCGCAGGCCCGTTCGGGGGTGGCTCGCTGGTCGAGCGTAACCTGAACCGCTGGACGGTCGGGTTCGCGATCGCCTTCGTGATTAACACGATCATCCTGATCAAGATCTCGTAAGGGATCCGGCCTACCCCGTCCCGCGGGCCCCGCCTCGTGTCCGAGCCGAACGCCTTCACCGGAGCGGGTCTCGACCGAGCCGCTGACGGTCGCCGCCGCGACGACGCTTGGCTGGCGGCTCAGAGCGGGGATCAGCGCGCGCGGCTACTGCTGGCGGGAACCGCCGGCGTCTCGATGCTCGACGGGCGCCTTCGTTACGTGCCGCTCGGGGCCGCGCCGCCGGGCATCGACGCGCCCGTGTTGCTCGGGATCGACGGCGAGGGCCCGCTGTTCGTGCTCGATGAGGGTCCGCCGGTCCCCGAGGCGACGCGCCCGCCGCTGATCGGCTGGGCCGGACGGCTCGGCGAGCCGGCCGCCAGCGCCGAGGGACGGGTCGCGCTGCGCGAGGCGGTCGCGTCGCTGTCACTGAGCGACGGAGGCATCGTCGCTTACGCGGCGGGCATGCTGAACTGGCACCGGCGCCACCGCTTCTGCTCGGTGTGTGGAACGCCCACCACTCCCCGGGAGGGAGGCGGGATCCGCCACTGCGGGCGTTGCGGGACCGACCACCATCCGCGGCTTGACCCGGTGGTGATCATGCTCGTCACCGACGGCGATCGC
Organism: uncultured Solirubrobacterales bacterium; assembly: GCA_963796525.1. Taxonomy (GTDB): domain Bacteria; phylum Actinomycetota; class Thermoleophilia; order Solirubrobacterales; family Solirubrobacteraceae; genus Palsa-465. The sequence continues at coordinate 150,766 of CAWCMD010000015.1, read as the reverse complement.
GTCCTGCTCGGACGTCAGCACGGCTGGCCGGAGAAGCGGTATTCAGCGCTGGCAGGGTTCGTCTCGCAGGGGGAGAGTCTCGAGGAAGCGGTCGCCCGTGAAGTCGGCGAGGAGGCCGGAGTCGAGGTGGGCCCGCCGCGGTACGTCGCCTCCCAGCCGTGGCCATTCCCGTCTTCGCTGATGCTGGGCTTCACCGTCCCGTGGACATCCGGTGAGCCGGGCGGAGCGGATCCCGAGCTCGAGGATGTGCGCTGGTTCAGCCGGGACGAGATCGCCGCAGCTACCGCCTCCGAGGACAACTGGGACGGGAGACCCCCGGACGGCGCTGAGCTCCTCTTGCCGCCGCGTCTCGCGATCGCGCGACGGCTGATCGAGCACTGGCTCGCGAACGGCACGACGTAATCGCTGCCAAGACCTGATCAGACCGCCTGAAAACGGCCGTGCCGCGGCTCGCCCCCGCGTCTATCATCTTCGCGTGGAGTCCACGACGGAGCGGGCGGGCCAGCGCGACCAGCGCGAGAAGACGCGCGAGGACATTCTTGCGGCCGCCGATCGATTTCTGCGCGTACGGCCATTCCGGGAGCTGTCGGTCGAGGTCGTGATGGGCGAGGCGGGCCTCACGCGGACGGCGTTCTACCGTCACTTCGACAGCGTCACCGATCTGATGCTGCGGCTGCTCGCCGAGCTGGGCCGCAACTTTTATGCGATCGGCGAGCGCTGGCGGTCACGCGCGGGCTTCGACTACCCGATCGGGGCGCTCGAGGGCCTGACTGAGATCGTGGACTTCTTCGCTGTCCAGGGGCCGCTGATCCAGGCGATCGTCGACGCCTCGCGCACAGACGGGCAGATCGAGCAGGGGTATCGGATGTTCTTCGAGGCGTTCGTGGATATGACGACGGAAGCGCTGGAGCGGCTGGTCGAGCGGGGGCAGCTCGAGGCCCCGAACACACAGGCGCTCGCGCGGGCGCTGAACCTGATGAGCGAGAGCTACCTGCTGCACGAGTTCGGCCGGCCTCCGTTCGGGGACCGCGATGCCGTACTGGCAACCCTCCACACGGTATGGCTGCGCGTGATCGTGCCGGGCAACCCTGAGCCGCTGCGACGGCTGAGCTCCTAGGTCGCGCAGCTCGCCGGTTGCTCAGGCGCGGCGTGGCCGCGGGAGCGCACGCGCCGCAGCGGTTCCCGGGCACGTCCCGGCGCGCGGGTCGGAGTGGGCCGCTCCGACCGGTTCACGCCCGGCGGCTCATGGTTGTCGAGTTAGACGGCGGGCGGACGCCATCCTCATCGGCGTTCGCTCAACTGGTCTACGAGCCGCAGCAGGTCGAGCGGGCTGAACGGCTTGGTCAAGAACAGGTCGGCGCCCGCCTCCTCCGCCTGGCGCTCCACGCTGTCACCGTGCGCCGCGGTCAGCATCACGATCGTCGTCTCCCTGTTGCCCTCGTCCTCGCGCAGGCGCCGGCAGGCGTCAATCCCGTTCAGCGCCGGCATGTCGACGTCGAGGAAGACGAGCGTCGGACGCTCGCGGCCAGCCACCTCGAGCGCCTCCAGCCCGTTAGCCGCCTCGTGCAGCTCGAATTCGGCGACGTCCTCGAGCGTCGTCGCGATCAGCTTGCGGATGAACGGGTCGTCGTCGACGACCAGCACGCTCCGGCTCACCGGGTCTCGGCCCCGATCCGCTGGAAGGTCTCGTCGGGGATCGACTCGAACGCCTCGATCACCCGCGGATCGAACTGCTTGCCGGATTCGGCGACGATCATCTTGCGGGCGACCGACATCGGGGAGGCGGGGCGGTACGGGCGATCGGTGGTGAGCGCGTCGAGTACGTCGGCGACCGCGAACACGCGAGCGGCGAGCGGGATCTGCTGGCCCGCGAGTCCGTCCGGATAGCCGCGCCCGTCCCAGCGCTCATGGTGTGAGCGCACCACGCCCACCGCCTCTCCAAGGAAATCGATCCCGCGCACGATCTCCGCTCCGATCAGCGGATGCTGGGCCATCAGCGCCCGCTCCTTTTCGGTGAGGGCGGCGGGCTTGTAGAGGATCGCATCGGGAATCGCAACCTTGCCGATGTCGTGCAGCAGGAAGCCAAACTCGAGCTCCGGTGCGTCCGCCAGCGGCAGGCCCAGCGCCCGCGCGATCTCCATCCCGTAGGCCGTCACTCGCTCGGCGTGCTTGCCGGTGTACGCGTCGCGGGCCTCAACCGCGTTTGACAGCGCGCGGACGGTCGCCATGTAGGAGCGCTGGAGCTCATGCGAGCGGGCCCGCTCCTCCTTGAAGGTCTCGCGCAGATCCGCGGCGTAGCGCTCGAGCTGGAGCTCCTTGTCGGCCGCTTCCTGCTCGCGGCGTGCCAACTCGACGCGCAAGCGCTCGATCTCCTGGACTAGCTCGGCCTCGCTGCGGACCGCCATCGCGGTGCAGCCTAGCGGCCCGTTACGGATCGCGCGCCCCTTTCAAGGCCGCGAGCAGGGCCGCGCCAGCCTGCTCAACCGGCACCACTTCCATGCCGAGATTGCTGATGCCGTCCGGCGTGGGCGTCGAGCCATCGGAGAACAGGATCACCACGCGGCGCAGGCGCCGGCCGCGCAGATCCAGTGCCTGCAAGACCGCGCGCGGGTTGCGCACCCCGACATCGACGAGCGCCACCTCGAAGCGGCGCTCCTCGCAGACCCGGGCCGCCGCCGCTCCCGTCAGCTCCCACTCGTGATCGATTCCAAGTTCCGCGAGTGAGGGCTCGAGCACGCGTTGCAGCTCCTCGCGCCCGACGACGAGCACCCGCGAACGCCCGGCGCTGACCGCCGAGCCGAGCACGTCGCGCAGCTCGTCAGCGTCGATCGGCTTCGAAACAACCCATTCGCCGGCGAGCTCCCGGCGTCCCGAGAACACGGATACGAACACGATCGGCGTGTCGCGGAGCTTCCGGTCACCACGAATCTGCCTGAGCACTTCAAACCCGTCCATGCCCGGCATCAGGACGTCCAGCGTGACCGCATCGAAGTGCTCGCCGCGCAGCAGCGCCAGTGCCTGCTGCCCGCTGGTGGCGATCGTCGTCCGCACCTCGATCGGCGCGAGCTGACCGGCGATCAGCTCCGCGATCTCACGCTCGTCGTCGACGACGAGCACGTGGCAGCCGCGGATCGCCTCGGGCAGCGCCTGCCACCGGCTCGACACCGCCGCCGGGATCCGCACCCTGAACGTAGTGCCATGACCGATTTCGGAATGGACGTCGATCTCGCCGTCGTGGAGGTCCACGAGCGATTTGACGATCGACAGCCCGAGCCCCGTTCCGGGCGAGGACGGGCCGCCGTTTGGCCCCCGGTAGAACCGCTCGAACACGCGGCTCGCGGCCTCGCGCGTCATCCCCACGCCGGAATCGGAGACCGTGATCTGGACCCAGGCCCGGTCGGCCTCGGCGCCGACGTCGATCCGCCCGCCCTCCTCGGTGTAGAGGTGAGCGTTGGTGAGCAGGTTCGCGATGATCTGACGGACCCGCCCGGGGTCGGCGTACGCGAGCGGCAGCGTGGGCGCGACGTACACGCCAAGCTGCTGGTGCTTGGACTCGAGCCGCGGCCCCATCAGCTCTGCGACCTCGCGCACCGCCTCACCGACGTCGATCGGCCGGCGATTGATCTCGACCCGGTCGGCCTCGATCCGCGCGACATCGAGCAGATCGTTGACGAGATCGACGAGGCGGTCGGTCGAGCGCAGGATGATGTCGACGAATTCGCGCTGGCGCGCTGACATGTTCTCGGGGGATCGCTCCAGCAGCTCCACGAAGCCCTTGATCGAGGTCAGCGGACTGCGCAGCTCGTGGGACGCGGTCGCCACGAAGTCGCTCTTGGCGCGCTCCAGCCGCGCACGCTCACTGGTGTCGCGCACCGTCCACACGACGCCGTCGAGCTCTGATCCAAGCCGCGAGGCGGTGACCGCGAGCACACGTCCACGATGTTCGACGATCGTCTCGCCGCCGAGCGCATCCTCGAGTGCGGGCAGCGGGCTGTCCGCAGCGTCGACGCTGCCGCCGACGGTGAGCTCGGGGACGAGCTCGGCCGCGCGCGGGTTGACCGTCGCGATCGTGCTCGACCGGGGCTCGGTCACGATCAGCGCGTCGCCGAGGCTCTCGATCGTCACGGCCAGACGCCGGCGCTCCTCCTCGATCCGCGCCTGCGCGGTGGCGAGGTCGTCGCCCATCGCGTTGAACGCGGTCCCGAGATCCTGGAGCTCTCGCGGTCCGGAGGGCTCGACACGTTTCTCGAGCTCGCCCGCGGCGAGGCCTTTCGTCGCGTCGACGAGCTCGTCGAGCGGCCGGCGCATCGAGCCGACGAGATACGTGATCAGAGCGAGCGCGCCGATCAGCGCCAGCGCACCGGCGACCGCGACCAGGATGATCGCCCGCCGCGAGTCCGAGCGCGTCCGGGTGTGCGCCGCGCTCTGGCGCTGCTGCTGGCGGGCCTGGAGCTGAGTAGCGAGGCGCTGCGCGCGTGCGAGCGGCCCGGCGGCAGCGCCCGCCGCCGGGAACCGGCCGCTGCTGGCCAGCTGCCGCGCCTGCGTCTGTGCGGCGATCTGCGCACGGACAAGGCGGGCGCTGATCGGGTCGCCGCGCGCCAGCGCGGCCGCGTTTGCCGCCGCGGCGTTATACGTGCGCGCCACCTGGCGTCGCGCGCTCTGGGCGCCCGGACCGTGCGCGTCGCGCAGGACCTCGGCCTCGGCGACACCGGCGCTCGTGAGGTTCGCACCGGCGGTCGAAAGCGCCGAGGTTTGCACGAGCGTGTCCTCGTAGCGCTGGCGCGCGTTGTACAGACTCGCGACGCCGAGTGCAGCGACGATTGCGAGCGCGAGGATCAGGCCGACGAGCGCCAGGCGGAGTGAACGAGCGATCGAAAACCGCTGCATATCAATGGATTGTTTCGAGGAGTTACGCCCCTCGCCTGCGATCGTACTGCGGCTTGCGCCGACGGGGTCGGAGTACGATGGCTCGATGAGCCTGGCAAGGGCGTGGAGGCGTCAGCTCCTCGGGGCTTCGGGGATGGCCGTGCTTGCTCCGGCGGCGACGATCATGGCGATCGCGCTGCTCGCGCTTGCGGGAGGGTTTGCGCACCTCGCTGGGCTCGGCCAGGCGTTCAGCGGACCAACGTTGCCGTTTGCGCCGGCGGGCGCCGGCGGCGTGCCCGGCTCCGCGGGGCACGGGCGCCGGACGCGAACCCAGGTGACGGGTCTCGGGGCGACCTTGCTGCTGGCGAGCGCGACGGGCGCCGGAATTGCGGCCGCCGGCGGCGGGGCGGCCGGCCACGGAGGCGCGGGCCGGCCTGGAGGCGGCGGTGGCTCGCGCGGACCCGGCGGCGGTCATTTCACCGGCGGCCCGCGACCCGTGCCAGGGGGAGGCGGCGGCCATCTTCCTCCGCCCCCGTCCAATCCTCCGCCGACGCCGCCGCCGCATCAGACGCTGGTGGACGGAGTGGTGAAGATCGGCACATCGGTGACGAGCAAGCTCCCGGGGCCCGTCGGCTCGGCCGCCACGCAGGCCCTGCAGTCGGTCGGGCAGACCGTCGATGGGATCCTTCCCGCGCCTCGGAGCGCGGCGGCCGGTGTAGTGTCTGGCGGGTTGCCCGGTGGTTTGAACCTGCCGTGAGTGTCCGGCGCCTGAGGCGCGCGGTGCTGTTGCTGATGCTCTCCGCGCTGCTGCTGACCGCGTGCGGCGCCGCTGTCAGCAACTCGCCGGCGGACGGAACCGCGACCGCCGCGCACGTCCCCGACGTGGACTGGACCCGGTTCAACTTCGACGCCGCCCGCTCGGGCGTCGGGCCGTCCGTCACGGGCGTGACCGCGGCCAACGCTCGGCATCTGGGCGTCCGCGTAATCCACATCGACGGGGTGGCCGACTCGTCGGCGATCGTGCTGCACGGCGTGCGCGTGCGGGGGCGGGCGAGGGATGTGGCGTTCGTAACCACCACCTACGGCCGGACGATCGCGTTCGACCCGGGGACCGGCGCTCGGCTGTGGGAGTACGTGCCGAGGGACATCGGCTCCTACCAGGGCTCCCACCAGATAACCACCGCCACCCCGGTGCTCGATCCGGATCGCAGCTTCCTGTATGCCGCCAGCCCGGACGGTTGGATCCATAGGCTGACGGTCGCGGGCGGGCGGCAGGTGTGGGCGGCGCGTGTCACGTGGGACGCGACGCGGGAGAAGATCGCCGGCGCGCTCAACATCGCCGGCAACGACGTGATCGCAGTGACCGGCGGATACATCGGCGACGCGCCGACCTACCAGGGTCACGTCGTCGTGATCGACCGGCGCAACGGCAGGCCGCGCGGCGTCTGGAACTCGCTGTGCTCAAACCGCCACTTCCTGATCAAGCCTCCGGGCTCGTGCGGAGCGAGCGACTCGGCGATCTGGGGCCGCTCCGGCGCGGTCGTCGAGCCCGACACCGGCCGCCTGCTGGTGGCAACCGGCAACGGGCCCTTCAACGGGTCTACCAACTGGGGCGACAGCGTCCTCGAGCTGAGCCCCGACGCCCACCGGCTGCTGCATAACTGGACGCCCCGAAACCAGGCCCAGCTCGATGCGAACGACACCGATGTCGGCAGCACCGCGCCCGTCGTGCTGCCGGTGGTTCACGGGCTGCGGCTAGCGGTCCAGGGCGGCAAGGCCGGAGTGCTTTCGCTGCTGAACCTGAATCGCCTCAACGGGACACGCGGAGGAGCGAGCGGCCGGCTCGGCGGCGAGCTCCAGAACATCGCCACGCCCGGATCGGCGGAGCTGTTCAGCGCGCCCGCGGTCGGCCACCTGGGCGGACGGGTGTACGTGTTCGCCGCCGACGGGTCGGCCACGGCGGCGTACGTGCTTGGCGGCGACCATCGCCTGCACGTGGCCTGGCAGGTCGGGACGGGCGGCACCGGCCCGGTGCTCGCCGGCGGCCTGCTCTACGTCTACGACGAGAACGCCGGGGTCCTGCGCGTGATGCTGCCGCGAAGCGGGCACTCGGTGGCGGTCCTGCCGGCGCAGGGGGGCCACTGGAACAGCCCGATAGCGGTGGGCGGACGGGTGATCCTGCCCGTCGGCGGGAGCGCGAGCGACAACGACACGAGCGGGTCGATCTACGTCTACCACCTGAAGGGCCGGTAGGCGGGTCGCTCTGGCGGTTCGATTGGGGCTGGTGGCTGGCGCCTCCGCCCATTCGGGCGTGCCTTGCTGGGTTGGTCTGCCTTGTTCTTCGGCTGGCGAAGAGGGGTCCGAACAACCACATTGCGCAAAAACGAAGGCGCGCCGTCGCGCTTTTGAGCGATGTGGTTGCGGTTGCTGTGGCCACTGCCACCACTCTGCGCGAAAGCGCTGGCGTTGCCGGGCGTTCTTGAGCGTTGTGGTTGTTGGCGTGCCGCGAATGAGGCCTGATTGACCCCATCCTCAGCCAAATGCCGGGCAGCCCGCCAATCGTGGCCGCGGGCGCGAAGCGCACGCAAGCAGAGTTACGAAAGCCACCCGAGCCACAACCAACCCGCCAAGACAGGCCCGGACGGGGCCGCGCGGGTGGGCCGGGGTCGGCGGGGGTGGGCGGGGGTGGCGGGGGTGGGCGGGACCCCATTCCCCGCTGCCGAAGGCGGCCCCAAACTAGTCGGACCGCGTGACCTGTGGGTGGAGCGCCTGCGCGACCGTCCGCATCAGCAGCACCGTGGTTCCGGTCAAGCCCGTGAACCCGAGCGTCCAGATCACGGCGCGAACGGTCTTGTCCGGCGACAGGGCGCCGGCGATCAGCAGGGCGGCGGACGTGAGGGCGCCCGCGCCGGCCGCAACAGCGACCAGGATCCGGTTCAGCCAGCTCTCGACAACGATGCGGTCCGAGCCCGCATACCGCTCCGTCCGGAGGACCAGTCGCCCCGAACGCCATTGGCTGGCCACTGCTTCGGTGTGCTCGGGCAGCGTGCGCAGGGCGGGGAGCGCTCGCAGGAGCTCTCGCCGAACGAGGTCCTCCGGCGTGCCGAAGTCTTCGCGGTGATCGCGCATCACGATCAGCTCGGCCTCATCGCCCAGCGAGAACGTGGGATCAATCGTGTTCAGCGTCCCCTCGAGCGTGATCAATGTGCGCGTCAGCAGCAGCATCGATCTCGGCGGGCGCAGCCCGTGACGCTCGATCGTGTCCAGCACGCCGGCCATCGCCGCCGGGCTCAGCCCGGTTGCGTCGACCTCGCCGAGCAGCACCGACATCTCCCGCTCGAGCTGCCGCATGTCGACCTGGTCGTCGCCGACGAGATGGCGGACGGCCCGCGCGATCAGCGATCCCTCTCGCTCCGCGAATCCGAGCGCGATCGCCTGCAGGGCCTCGCGGGAGATCGCGTCGATTCGTCCGACGGCTCCGAAGTCGAGCAGCCACAGCGTCCCCTCGGCGTCGATCAGGACGTTCCCGGGATGCGGGTCGGCGTGGTAATAGCCGTCGTGCAGGATCTGCGCCAGAAACGACGCCAGCAACCGGCGGGCGAGTTCCTTGCGTGGAACCGGAGCGGCATCGATCGCCGCCGTGTCCGAGATCGAGCGGCCCCTCACCTCGTCCATCACGAGCAGGCGGCTCGTCGAAAGCGTTGGGTGCACCGTCGGGATCTGGACGCCCACATCGCTGATCCTGGCCTCGCGCAGCCGGAGTCCGGCGATCGCCTCGAGGCCGTAGTCGAGCTCGGCACTGATGCTCGTGATCAGCTCCTCAGCCAGCGCCCGGACCCCGATCCGCCGGGCCACCTCGACCCGGCGCTCGAGCTGACTCGCGGCGAACGACAGCACAGCGGAGTCACGCTGCACGACCTGGTCGAGTCCGGGACGCTGAACCTTGACGACGACCGCCCGTCCGTCGTGGAGCGTCGCTCGGTGCGTCTGCCCGATCGACGCCGCCGCCAGCGGCTGATGGTCGAATGTGGCGAACGCCTTTTCAACGGGCTCCGCCAGCTCCGAGGCGAGCACACCGTCAACGTCCTCATCGCTCAGCCGACGGACGTCGGAATGAAGATGTGAGAGCTCATCGGTCATCGTCTCCGGGAGCAGGTCGCTCCGAGTCGCGGCAATCTGCCCGAACTTGATGAACATCCCTCCCGAGCGCTCCAGCACCAGCCGGACCCGGTGGGCGAAGTCGGGTGAGTCGAGCGCGGCGGCGGTCCGGTACCGGACGTGAAGCAGGTTCTCGGCCCGGGCGTTGGCGAGGATCTCGCGGAAGCGGCCCACTGGTGCGAGCACCGCCCGCGTCGTCCGTACGGGGTGACGAAAGGTCCGCCGGACGGGATGATCCGCCTGCCTGCCGCGAGTCACCACGTCGATCATGATCGCCACCGGCAGCGTGATCAGCACGCCGAAGAAGACCGACAGCGAGATGACCAGCGCCGGGTGCTGGTTGTGAGGTCCGAGCGCGACCAGTCCGACCGTCAACCCCACGAGCCAGCCGATGATCGCGGCCACGGCAATTCGCCAGCGGCCGATCTGGACCCCGAGCACGCGGCCGCTGATGACGCCGATCGCCGTGACCCACAGCGGCAGGACCAGCAGGTAGCCCAACCCAAGCTCGAACTTGACGGTGACGGAGGCGATCAGTGGCAACGCGGGGGACAGCCTGTTTCGGCGACTGGTGCCGGGTAGCGTCGCAGGTCTTGCGGAAACGGGCTGCGTTGCTCGCCCCTCGTCGTGCCGGGTGCGATTCTTGAGTTTTGTGGGGCGTACCGCGTTGACAGCAGCGAGTTGGGCGTACCGAGCACTGTGATCCACCTCACACTGCGACACGCCGCGTGGGCGGAAAGTAAAGTTCTCAGCACCAGGACGGGAGGCCTTGGCGGTCGAGACGACATCGAACGTAGTTGCGCTCGGGACGCCTCCGGCGGGCGCCCCGCCGCGGCTGGCGGCTCGGGCCTCGCTGGGTGACCGCTACGAGCTCGGTGCACGCGTTTCGCGGCAGCTCGCGATCTGCCTGCCGATCATCAACCTGATCAGCATCGCGATCACGTTCGTATTCCTCGAATACGTGCTCCCGATGCCGGGTGGCGCCGCCGCCTCGAGCACGCGGTGGAGTGACCCGATCATCGTCGTCGGGCTGACGGCGGCGGGCTGGATCGTGTGCGATCTGTGGGCTCGGCAAGCGCTGCGTCCGGTGCGCCGGTGGCTTGAGAGTGGCAAGGAGCCAGACGAGTTTCAGCGGCTGAGGGCAATCCGCTTTCCGATGGCCGAGGCGATCCGGACCGGCGTCGTGTGGATGGCGGCCGCGTTGGTGTTCGCGGCGATCGGCGCCGCGGAGGGCTGGTCGGCGACCGCCTGTGCACTGCTGGCGATCGTGGTCGCGCTCGGCGGCGGCGGGGCGATCGCGATGAGCTACTTCTCCGCGGAGCGGATCATGAGGCCGATCACCGCGCTGGCGATGGAGCAGGACCCGCCGGCCTGCCCGCTCGTGCCCGGCATCGGTGCTCGCATCTACCTGGCGTGGGAGTTCGGGACGGCTGTCGCGGTCGCCGGTGCCGTGGTCGTTGCCGTCGCTTATCTTGCGGGCGCCGACATCTCGGCGCGAAGGATGGCGATCACCGTCATCTTCCTCAGCGGCGTCGCGCTCACGGTCGGGCTCGTGACCCTGCTGGCGGCGATCCGCTCGGTCTCGGATCCCGTGCGGGGAGTGCGCAGCGCGCTCGCCCGGCTCGAGGCCGGCGACACCGATGTCACCGTCCCGGTCGACGACGGGGGCGAGATCGGCCTCCTGCAGGCCGGCTTCAACCGGATGGTGGCGGGGCTCCGCGAGCGCGACCGGGTCCGCGAGCTGTTCGGCCGGCACGTGGGGGAGGAGGTGGCGCGATCCGCGCTGGCGCGCGGGATCGAGCTCGGAGGCGAGGTTCGCGATGCCGCGGTGCTGTTCACCGACGTCGTCGGGTCAACCTCGCTGGCCGCCTGTAGCGACCCGCGCGAGGTGGTGGCAACGCTGAACCACTTCTTCGGGATCGTGGTCGAGGTCGTGACGCTGCACGGCGGCTGGGTGAACAAGTTCGAGGGAGACGCGGCGCTGTGCGTGTTCGGCGCGCCGAGCGAGCATCCGAACGCGGCCGGAGCGGCGCTCGCGGCCGCCCGCGAGCTGCGCCGCCGGCTGGCAACCGAGCTCGACGGAGTGAACGCGGCAATCGGCCTCTCCGCCGGCGAGGTCGTCGCCGGCAACATCGGCGCCGCTCATCGCTACGAGTACACGGTGATCGGAGACCCGGTCAACGAGGCGGCGCGGCTGACCGAGCTTGCGAAGGCGAGCGCCGAGCGGCTGCTCGCCTCGGACGCGATCATCGCGCGCGCCGGGAAGATCGAAGCCGGGCGCTGGCAGCTCGGCGAGCAGGTGGTGCTGCGCGGCCGCCCAGCGCCGACGCGGGTGGCGACGCCGGCCTAACGGCGTCTCGTCCGCAGCACGTAGCCGAGCAGGTTGCGCGTCATCGCAACGACCCGCGGGTCCGGGGCGCGGGGCGCGTCGGGCGAGGCGTTCGGCACCGGCTCGAGCCCGAGCTCCCATCCGAGCGTCCCGGTGGTGAACACGACCGCACCCGAGCGTGCCGTGTACAGCGTCGTGTCCGCGACGCCGTAATACCCCGAGTACGCAACCGCCTCGCCTGGGAGGCGCTCGCCGCAGACCGCGAAGCCGCTGCCCACGACGATCGTCCAGGGTGGGCTGAACGGCGTGCGCGCGTCGAGCTCATAGCCGACGATCCCCGGGATCCGCGTGGCCGCGGTGATGTGAGTGTGCGCGAACAGCCACGCCGGCCTCAGAGGAGACGCCGGCCGCCAGGCGTAGTAGTGGTAGGTCGGAGGGCCGGGCTGGTGCAGGCGCGGCGTGATGCAGCCGGTGTAGGCGGAGCCGGTGAGCGACGCGCCCCCGTCCGGGAACGCGCCGCTCGGCTGTGCGCGGTCGCGGTCGAGCAGCGCGTGCTCCTTGTAGGCGACGAGCGTGCGCGCAGGCGGCGAGTAGCGCACCCGCCAGGCCAGCGTGTCCGAGCTGAAGAACAGCAGGCTCTCGCCGGCGTCGCGGGCGCGCCTGAACGCAAGCTCCTGTCGCTGGGACCAATATTCGGAGTGGCCGGCGTCGATCAGCGCGCGATGCCGGAACACCTGGCCGGGGTCCCGATCGATCGACTCGCTGGTCGTGTAGGAGACCGGGTATCCGTAGCGCTCGAGGAACCCGACGATTGCCACGTCCCGCGCGAAGAACTGCCCCGCACCGCTGATGCTGTCGTACGGCCGCTCGTAGGAGACGGCGATCCCCTGCGTGGTCCTCGTGATGCCGACGCGATCATGGCCGCCGCTGTACAGACTGTTGCCGCCCCACGCGTTGTATGCCTCGTAGGTCGATGTGGGCAGCTGCACGAGCAGCGGTTGCGGACGGGTGGCGCGCACGACGAACATGCAGTCGGCGGCCCCGGTGCGCGCCGACATCCTGACGATGTACACGCCGCTCGGCAGCGCCGGCGGGATCCTGAAGCTGAGCGTGGAATGCCAATTGCACTCCGTCAAGCCGGTCGCCGGGCGTCGCGTGCAGCTGGGCTGCGCGCGGACTCTGAGCCGCTTCGACATCAACGCCAGCCGTCCGCCGGCGCCGTGATACCAGCCGATCCGGAAAATCTGGATCTGCACGCTCTTCGAGCCCGGTGCGCTGACGTAGATCCGCTCGGTCTGCCCGGCGGCGACCGCCTGTCGCGAGACGTAGCCGGCAACGGTGCCATACGCCCGCCCGCCGACCTCGGACGCCGCTCCGCGCAGCTGCCACGCGCGCGTTCCGCGGGCGCGATTCTCCGCGGCGATCGTGGGCGGCGGTCCGCTGATCCGGACGAGCCATCGGTAAGGCGGCTGCGGTCCCGGCGGTGGGTTGCGAGCCGGGGTCCTGTGGGTGACGCGCGACGCGCCGCAGCCGCTCGCGGCCAGCACCGTGATCAGGACAAGCGATATCCGCGCCCACATCCTCATGCGTGAAAAGGTAGGCCACTCGCCGGCCGGCGAGCGTCGCCTGTCAGAGCGCTTGCAAGACCTCGACCGCCGCGCGCTCCCCCGAGCGCACGGCCCCGTCCATGTAGCCCGTGAATACCTCGGAGGTCTCCGTGCCGGCCCAGTGGATGCGGCCGACCGGGGCGCGCAGCGCACTGCCGTAGTCGCTCCACACGCCAGGCGGCAGGTAGCCCGCATAGCAGCCGCGTGTCCATTGCTCGACCGACCAGTTGTGCTCGATCAGCTCTCGGGGAGACCCCGCCCGCGAGCCGAACAGCCGCACGAACGAGCCGAGCACCGCGCGCCGGCGGGCGGCCGCCGGAAGCGTCTGCAGCTGGCGCGCGTCGCTGCCGACGACGAATCCGAGCAGCACCCCCGGTCTGCCGCTCGGAGGTGAGTTGTCATAGGTGAAGTGAATCGGCGGGCGGTCCGTGTTGGTGTAGCCGTTCAGTCCCGCCGAGCGCCAGAACGGCGTCGGGTAAACCGCTTCGTACTTGATCACCGAGCCCTGCGGGATCCGCTGCGTCAGGCCATCGCGCAGCGGCGGCATGATCGGCTCGTAGTCAATCCGCCCGGCGAGCATCGGAGCAACCGCGACGATCACGCGCTTGGCGCGCCAGTTGCCCGCGTCGCTGATCACGGTGACGCCGCTGCCGTCCTGCATGATCCGCCGCACCGGAGCGCTGAGGACGACGCGGCGGCCGAGCCGCGCCGCCATCTTGATCGAGATCAGCTGCGATCCGCCGACGAACCGCGAGTCCTGCGCGCCACTAGCGGTGCTCGTCAGGTACAGAGCACCGGTCCCGGAGTTGAAGTAGAACAGCGTGTGCAGCGCCGAGAGGTCGCGCGGGTCGGTCGCGAACACGGCCTTGATCGCGAGACCCATCAGGAACCGCGCGCCCGCCGTCGAGGAGTTCGCGAGGATGAATGTGTCGAACGTCTGCGCGTCCAGCGAGCTGGCGCCGGGGGCGGTCCAAGGTTTCGTCAGCGGCACCTTCGACTCGAGCGAGACCACCTTTCCGAGCAAGTTGCCGAAATCGGCCGCGTCGGGCTGGGGGAGTGGCGGGATCAATCCGCTGAAGTGGCTCTGCTTGCCGAGATAGTCGAAGATCTGGGCACCCTTCTGATACGTCTTGAAGGTGCCGATGCCGAGCGCTCGCGCCCGCGCCAGGACGCGGTCCTGTCCCGGTCCCACCCATTGACCGCCGACCTCGACGACCTCTCCGTTGCCGACCGGGTGGTTCAGTGTCCGTCCGCCGACGCGGTCGCGCGCCTCGAGCAGCGCGACCGAGTGACCGCGGGCGACAAGATCGGTGGCCGCGCTCAGGCCTGCGAGGCCCGCGCCGACCACCATCACATCGACGCGTCGCGACGGCTTCGCCGCGCGAGCGTTGGCCGGTGCGTTCGATAGCAGCGTTCCCGCAGCCGCCCCCGTCGCCCCGGCCAGGAAATCTCTTCGAGAACTCTTGGCCATCTGTGGCAGCGTACTGATCACACTCCGACGTGCACCGGTTGGTAGGCTCGTGTGCGTCGGCCGGACACGAGTAACCGCCACACGAGGGGGAACATAGGGTGCAACGAGACAAGGACCGTGCGATCACCCGCCGCGAGGCGTTGCGGGACATCGGCGTTGCCGGGGTCGGGGCAGGGATGCTCGGGGCGGGTCTCGAGGGCCTGCTCGCGAGCGCGGCAGCAGCCGCTCCGCGTCACGGCACGCTCAAGGACATCGAGCACGTCGTGATCCTGATCCAGGAGAACCGCTCGTTCGATCACTACTTCGGGACGCTGTCGGGCGTCCGCGGCTTCAACGACAAGCAGGGCCGCAGCGCGTTCTTCCAGCACGACGGCTCGAGGACGCTCCATCCCTACCATCTCGGCACCCACTGCCTGTCGGATATCACGCACGACTGGGGACCTCAGCACCAGGCGTGGAACGGCGGCAAGATGGACGGCTTCCTGCGCGCCCACGACGTCGCCAACGGGCCGACGATCGGTGCGGAGGTGATGGGTTACCACAAGCGCGCCGACATCCCGCTCTACTACGCGCTCGCCGACGCGTTCACGATCTGCGACGCCTACCACTGCTCGGTGCTCGGACCGACCGACCCCAACCGGCTGATGTCGATGTCCGCGACGATCGACCCGGACGGCAA
This sequence comes from uncultured Solirubrobacterales bacterium, assembly GCA_963796525.1. Classification (GTDB taxonomy): domain Bacteria; phylum Actinomycetota; class Thermoleophilia; order Solirubrobacterales; family Solirubrobacteraceae; genus Palsa-465. The sequence continues at coordinate 135,656 of CAWCMD010000015.1, read as the reverse complement.
GCACGGCGGCCCATTGCTGGAGACGCTGGTTGCCACCCGCGCACAGTTCACCGGGAAGTTCACCTGGACGACGATGCCCGAGCGCCTGCAGCAGCACGGGATCAGCTGGAAGAACTACACGGGCTCGCCGGGCGGTGTGCTCGATAACGTGCTGCCGTACTTCAAGGCGTTCAAGCCGGGCAGCGAGCTGTACAAGCTGGCGGACTTTCCGACTATCCGCCGAACTTCATCGAGGACGTCAAGCGCGGCGAGCTGCCGCAGGTCTCGTGGGTGACGTTCGGCATCACCGAGAGCGAGCACCCGGGCTTCTCCTATCCGGACACGGGCGAGACGGGGGTGCGCCAGGTGGTCGAGGCGCTGATGTCGAACAAGAAGGTCTGGGAGAAGACCGCGCTGTTCATCACGTTCGACGAGAACGGTGGCTTCTTCGATCACGTCAAGCCGCCGACCCCGGCACGCGGGACGAAGGGCGAGTTCCTGACCGTGCCCAACCTGCCGGCGGCAGCCGGCGGGATTCGAGGCCCGATCGGCCTCGGCTTCCGCGTGCCGATGCTGATCGTCTCGCCGTTCTCACGCGGCGGTCTGGTGTGCTCCGACGTGTTTGACCACACCTCGACGCTGCGCTTCCTCGAGACGCGGTTCGGGGTCGAGGTTCCGAACCTGAGCGCGTGGCGCCGCAAGACGACCGGCGATCTCACGAGCGCGTTCAACTTCGCCGCAAGGCCGAACGACAACCGGGCCTCGCTGCCGGCTCCCGCCGCCACCACCTGCACGACGTATGCGCCACCGACGTCGACGGGTGGCCCGTTCCCGACGCAGGAGCGTGGCAAGCGCAAGCGCCCGAGTGGCGTCGTTTAGGTAGAGGGGCTGCCCGGCTTCGCCGGGCAGCGTCCTGGGGCCGGGCGGGCCCATCCGGACCCGACGGGGCGTGTATCAGCTGGCGCCGCGTTGGCGTTGGTCGGCGCGCCGGCTTGCGCCTCAGCTTCCCGGCCTTCGGCCGGGGGCCTTGGGGTTGGTCTGCCGGACTGGGGTCCCGCCCACCTCTTTCGAGGAGGGGGTGGGGTGCCTGGCAGCCCTTCGCTTAGAAAGCGCCCGCTCGCCGGGCAACGTGTAACGAAATGGGTGCTATGGCGCCGATTTTGTTACGCGTTGCCCATCCGCGGCGGTGAGATGTAGCGAAATCGGGGTTGGCGACGGTGCGAGTGCCCGTCGCGACGGTACGGCCCTCGCGGCCCCATGGATGCCGAGCGGAGCGAGGCCCCTATGACTTGCCGACGCCCCGCGGCTCCCAGTGGAAGGTCCGGGCCGCGATCAGCAGCCCCGCCCCGCCCCAGAGCGCGAGCACCGCGACGTTCTCCCCGCTGAGGTGGACGGGACCGGTGTTGAACGCCGCCTGGAGTCCCTCGGCGAGGTGGGCCAGCGGGAAGAACTTGCCGATCTGCACGAGCGACTTGGGCAGCTGGTCGGTGGGGATGAACACGCCCGAGATGAATGCCAGGATCACCGTGCTGAACGGCGCGATCGTGGCGGCCGAGTCGGCGGTCGTGGTGAACGCCGTCATCGCGACGCCCAGGGAGCACATCGCGAACGTGCCGATCGCGATGAACACCGCGAGCTCGCCGATGCCGGCAGAGCTGACGCGCACGCCGAACGCGATGCGCCCGATCAGCAGCAGCAGCACGGTCATCAGCAGGACGACGACGATCGAGCCGAGGATCCTCGCGGCGATGAACGTCCACGCCGGAACCGGCGTTCCGCGGATGCGCTTCAAGACCCCGTTCTCCCGCTGGGTCGTGAGCGCCACCGCCAGCGAGCTGAAGCAGATCATCGCGATCGAGTAGGCGATGATGCCCGCGGTGAAGTACGCGTCGGTCTTGATCGGGCCGCCCGCGAAGTGGGTCGTCGCGTTCTTGCCCTTCGAGAAGATCGACGCGAACAGCAGCAGCAGCACGATCGGGAACGCCACCGAGAACACGACCATCCTCGGGTTGCGGCGCATGCTGGTCAGCACGTAGCCGCTTTGCTTGAAGGTCAGCGCGATGTCGCTCATTGGGTGCCTCCCGTGTTCGCGGCGGTTCCGGTCAGCTCGAGGAAGATGTCCTCGAGCGTTGGGCGGAGCACCTCGAGGACCTCGAGCGACGCGTGCTCGCGATCGGCCCAGGTGAGCAGCTGGTAGAGCACCCGCTGGGGCTCGGTGGTGTGGAGGCTGAACATCGCGCCCGCCGCCTCGACCCGGACCCCCAGCTCGGAGCGCATCTGCTCGATCATCGTGCCGTTCGGCGAGTGCCAGCGGATTACGGTGTCGTGGCTGGCGCCGCTGCCCAGCTCGTCGGGCCGACCGCGCGCGACGATCTTGCCGCGCGCGAGGATCGCGACGCGGTCGGCGAGGTGCTGTGCCTCATCCATGTAGTGGGTGGTGAGAAAGACAGTCTTGCCGAGCGCCTTGAGGCCCTCGATCATGTTCCACGCGTCCCGCCGGGCCGAGGGATCGAAGCCCGTCGTCGGCTCGTCGAGAAACACCAGGTCTGGATCGCCGACGAGCGCTACGGCGACGTCCGCGCGCCGGCGCTGGCCGCCCGAGAGGTTGCCCATCAGCGCATCGCGCTTGTCCTTGAGCCCGACGAGCTCGATCGTCTCCTCGACGTTGCGCGGCGCGGAGTAGAAGCTCGCGAACATGCTGACCGTCTCACGCACGGTGAGGGTCGCGTCGAGCTCGGAATCCTGGAGGACGAGGCCGATCCGGTCGCGCCAGGCCCGCGTCGGCTTCGCCGGATCGACGCCCAGCACCCAGACGTCTCCCGCGGTCCGCGGCCGGTAGCCCTCGAGGATCTCGACCGTGGTCGATTTGCCGGCGCCGTTCGGTCCTAGGAACCCGAAGATCTCGCCGCGCTCAACGTCCAGATCGATCCCGCGGACCGCCTCCTGGTCGCCGTAGGACTTCCGGAGTCCACGGACGCTGATCACCGGTTGTTCGGTTGCTGACATTCGCCCCTTCCCAGACGCTCAGAACGATCCCGGCCGAGAGGCTAGCGACTGATGAACCCGAACAGATGCCCGGCGACGTTGCGGATCTGGATCTCCTCCGAGCCCTCCGTGATCCGGTAGCGCCGGTGGTGGCGGTAGATGTGCTCGAACGGCTTGTGGCGGGTGTAGCCGACGCCGCCGTGCACCTGCATCGCACGGTCGGCCGCGTCGCAGACCAGGCGGTTGGCGCGGAAGTTGCACATCGAGACCCTGTCGCTCAGCCCGTGGATCCGATCGCGCCCGCGGTCCATCTCCGATGCCGTCTGGCGCACGAATGTCCGCAGCAGCTGCACGTCGGTGGCCAGCTCGACCAGCGGCCACTGGATCGCCTGGCGCTCGGCAAGGGGCTTGCCGAATGTGGTTCGCCGCTTCGCGTACTCGACGCTCGCGCGCACGCAGTAGTCAGCCGCGCCGACGCCCGAGGCGGCCTGGCGGATCCGGTTCTCGTGCACGAAGAACATCGCGGTCGCGAGGCCGAGGCCCTCCTCGCCGAGGATCGCGTCGCCTGGGACACGGACGTCCTCGAGCACCACCTCGGCATGGTCGCTCGGCATGTTGAAGGTCCAGTGGTAGTACGGGATCCGGTAGCCGGGGTTGTCGGTGGGGACGATGAACGCGGTGATTCCGCGCCCCTGACCCTGCTCGCCGGAGGTCCGCGCGAACACGATCGCGTGCCGCGCGAGGCCGCCGCCGCTCGCGAACCGCTTGGCGCCGTTGATCACCCAGTCTGAGCCGTCGCGCACGGCGTGCGTCTCGAGCCACGTCGCGTCGCTGCCGTGATCCGGCTCGGTCAGGTTGAATGAGATCGCGTGCTCGCCCGTGATCGAGCCGTCCATGAACTGTTGCTGCTGCTCCTCGGTGCCGAACTGCTCGAGGATCAGCGGGAACACGAGGTTGCCGACGACCGAGGACTCCATCTGCAGGTCGTTGTGTAGGCCGAGCCCCTTCGCGGCGAGGTGGTCGCGGATCACGGCCATCCCCAGGTTGGTTCCGTCGCGTCCGCCCATCCTGCTGGGCAGCGCGTACCGGAAGAAGCCCGCTGCGTCGGCGCGGCGGCGCATCTCCTGCAGCAGTTCGATCCACTCCCGGGCGTGGACGCCGCCGTTCTCCCAGTCGGTGCGCGCGTACTCACGGCGATGGTCGAAGAACTGGATGTTCTCGGCCTCGAGCGGCTTGATCTCGCGCTCGATGAACTGGTCGAGGTCCGAGATGAACTGTTGGAGCTCTTCGGTCAGGCCTTGCAGGTGGTCCGGCGTAGTCATGGCGCATCCTCGGGTGACAGGTATCGGGGGTTGGCGATTCGCAGCTTCTCGACGGCGCCGGCGCGAACGGCGGCTTCGACCTCGCCGATCCGGTCGTCGAGCGCGCCGGCGCGTATCGCGCGGCACAGCTCCGCGTCGTCGGCGACGCCGAGCCGCTGCAGCCGGGCGGCGTGCGCTCGTGCGTGCTCCGGCCCGAGCGTCAGCTCGCGTTCGATCGAGGCGATGACGTTCGAGGCCACACGCGACATGAACCGCAGGCGCGGGTCGGCGCCAGGCATCACGTCGAGCTCGAGGAATTCGCGCACGGCCTGGGCCAGCTCGGCGCTCGTCGGCACGCCACGGGCCATGTCAGTCGTCTCCCAGCAGCAGCATCACGTCGTACTCCTGCTCCCACACGCGCCGGCCAATCGCCGCGAGCTCGACCGACCGCTCTGATCCGGACAGGTAACGCCAGCCCATCCGCATGCACCCGATGCCCCACCAGACGGTCCCGAACAGCTCCCACCAGTGGACGGCGTCACGGTCGACCTTCTGTCCGCTGACGCGCTCGTACCCTCCGAACAGGTCCTCGTAGGAGCCGAACCCGCCGACCGGATGGGGACCGCCGAAGCGCCAGCAGCGCACGCACAGCCAACCGAGGTCCTGCATCGGATCGCCGCGGTGGGCGAGCTCCCAGTCGAGCACCGCGCGGATGCCGTCGGGCCCGACGATCAGGTTGCCGTTGCGAAAGTCGCCGTGCAGGACGACCTCCCGTGTCTGCTCGGGACGCTGACGCTCCAGCTGGCGGATGCCGAGCTCGAGCGCCGGGCTTGAATCCTCGTAGGAGTCGAGCATCTCCCGCAACTCGGCGAGCACGTCGGGCGCCTCGAGATCCGGCAGCTCGTCCACGGGGATCGAGTGGATCCGCGCGAGCAGCTCGCCGCACTGCTCGGCAAGCCTCGGGCGGACGGCGGCGAACGCGTCGTCGCGCAGGATGCGCCGTGCGATCGTCTCCCCCTCGATCCGCTCCATCACGATGAACGCGCCGCCGAGCGCGTGAGGGTCGTCGCTTTGCGCCACGATCCGCGGCTCGGGCACGCCCGCGCGCGCGGCGGCCGCGATCGCGCGCGCCTCGCGACTCATCTGGCGGTCCCACTGCGCTCCGAGCGGGTGGCGGCGCAGGATCAGCGGGCGGCACTCGCCGTTTGTTGCGCGGGCGTCGAAGGACCACGTCTCGCGGCTGGCACCGCCGGTGAGCTGGTGAAGGTCAGCGATCTCGATCTGTTCTGAGAGCGCGTCGCTGACGACGGCGCGCAATTGCTCGGCAAGCTCATCCACGGCGCGCGGAGAATAACCTCCCGGCCTTGGCGATCCCTGATCAGTTCGAACTGCTGGTACTGGCCGCCAGCCCATTTCTTGAGCGGGTTGGCCCGCTGTACATCCGCCACGCCGACGGGCCGCCGGTGCTCGCGGTGCGGATCGAGCCGCATCACGCCAACACACTCGGCCGCGCGCACGGCGGCTTGCTGATGACCGTCGCCGACAGCGCGCTCAGCCGCGCGGTTCTCAGTCAGCTTCCGCCCGGCTCGACGCTTGCCACCGCCGACCTGCACATGGTGTTCCTGCGGGGCGTACGAGAAGGCGCGTGGATCGAGGCGCACTGCACGGTCGACCGGATGGGGCGGACGCTGGCGCACGCCAGCTGCGTGCTGAAGTCCGGCGATGACGACATCGCCAAGGCGATCGCCGCGTTCGCGGTGAACCTGCCGTGAGTCGCGGTATCGACCCGCGGGCGCCGGTGATCGTCGGCGCCGGCCAGGCGATCCAACGGCCGAACGGGTTCGAGAGCTCCCAGGATCCGGTGTCGCTGGCGGTGGCGGCGCTGCGCTCCGCCGGCGAGGACAGCGGCGCCGGCGAGAAGCTGCTGCGCGGCGCGGACTCGATCGGCCACGTCGCGACGATCTCGTGGCCCTACCAGGACGAGGCCGCGCTGATCGCGCGGGAGCTCGGCGCCGCGCCACGGCAGACCGTCCGCACCACCCTGTTCGGCGGCGACGGACCCGTGCGCCTACTCGGCGACACGGCACGCGCGATCGCCGAGGGCGACCTGGACGTCGCCTTGATCAGCGGCGCCGAGACGGGCGCGACGATGACCGCGGCCTACCGAGCCGGACAGCGCCCCGCGTGGGCCGAGCAGAACCCCGAGACTCGACCGACCCGCGTCATCGGAGACGACCGCATCGCGAGCAACGAGCCCGAGGTGGCGGTCGGGCTGATCCCGCCGCTCTACAACTACGCGCTGCTCGAAACCGCGATCCGCGCGGCAAGCGGTCACGCCGAGCGCGAGCACATGCACAGCGTCGCGTCGCTGTGGGCTGCGTTCTCCGATGTCGCGGCCTCGAATCCGTACGCGTGGCTGCCCCAGGCGATGACCGGCGAGGAGCTGCTCGAACCCGGTCCTGCGAACCGGCCCGTCGCTGCCCCATATCTGAAGCTGATGACGGCGAACATCCAGGTCGACCAGGCCTCCGGGCTGATCCTCTGCAGCGCCGAGCGCGCAGCTCAGGCGGGGGTGCCGCGCGATCGCTGGGTGTTCGTGCATGTGGTCGCGCACGCATATGACGAGTGGTTCGTATCCGAGCGCGCCGAGCTCGCGGCCTCGCCGGCGATCAGAGCGGCCGGGCGTGCAGCGCTCGAGCACGCCGGCGCCTCGGTCGACGACGTCGCGCACGTCGACCTGTACTCGTGCTTCCCCTCCGCCGTGCAGATCGCGGCGCGCGAGCTCGGGCTCGAGCTTGGCGGTCGTCCGCTGACCGTCACCGGCGGGCTGACGTTCGCCGGTGGACCCGGCAACAACTACGCCGGGCACGCGGTCGCCGCGCTCGTCGGGCGGCTGCGCGAGGACCCCGGGAGCCTTGGTCTGGGCACCGCGCTTGGGTGGTACGTGACCAAGCACGCAATCGGGATCTACTCGACCTCGCCGCCTGCGCGGCGCTTTGCCGAGATCGATGCGGGGCCGACGGTGGACCGCCCGCCGCCGCGCCGGGTCAGGGGCGAGTACGACGGGAAGGCGACGATCGAGGCGTACACGGCTCCATATGACCGTGACGGCGCGCCGGAGGCGGCGATCGTGAGCTCGCTGACGCCGGCAGGCGAGCGGGTGCTGACGCGCGCCACCGATCACGAGCTCGTCGCGGAGCTACTGCGCTGCGATCCGCTCGGGCGGCAGGTCACGCTCGCCGAGGGAACGCTCGACCTTTAGCGCGCGACCAGGACCTCGCACGGCGCCCGCGCGCACACGCGATCCGGCAGCGACTGCAGCCGCCACGGCATCAGCACACCGGTCGCGCTTGGTTCCGTGACGATCAGCGTCGTCCGTTCCTGCTGCGCAACGTCGATGATCGCGTCGACCGGATCTCCGCCGCGCAGGTGGATCGTCGTTTCGAGCCCCTGTGCGCGAAGTTCGCCGGCGGCCGTCTCGAGCAGTTGCTGAACCGAGTCACGATCCTCCAGCACCGGCCAGTAAGAGCCGACCAGGTGCAGGTGCGCCGAGCGCGGTTTGGCGAGTGCCGCGGCAACCCGGAGGACGGCTGCGCGCGATGGCTCCCGCTCCTGGACATGCACCACGAACGCGTTGGCGTGCTCGTGCGGCGGCGGCTCGCGCCGATACGCAAAGTCCGCCACCAGCCGCCACATGCTGATCGCCGGCTCGATCACACCGCTGGCGGTGCCGCGCAGCAGCCCGTGCAGCGGGACACCCGCGCCGTCCGCCTCCGGCAGCGCGATGTCGAGCTCGACCTGCGGTCCCAGCGAGCGCTTCTCGGTCTCCCCAAGCCGCTCCAGCAGCCTGAGCGCGTCGGCGTTCTCGGCCAGCACCAGCGCGGTGAAGCGCGTGACGTCCTCCTCGCGGGCGCGCTCAGCGAGGCGATCGAGCAGGACCGTGCCGAGCCCGCGCCCCTGCCAGTCGTCGGCGACGACGATCGCGCACTCCGCGACGTCATCGCCGACTCGCACGAATCGGGCGACGCCCACGCCCTCGGCGGTGTCGGGGTCGAGCGCGACCAGGGCCTCGTGGTTGTGGTGGTCGACGTCGGTCAGGTATGCCAGCTGCTGTTCGCTGAGGTTCGGCAGCGGCGCCTGAAAGCGCAGGTATCGCGTGCGGTCGCTGAGTCGATCGAATCCGGCGCGGAGCGCCTCGCGGTCTTCGGGCTCGATCGCGCGGACCTCCACCGAGGACCCATCGCGCAGCCGCACACGGCCGGCCGGGCTCACCTCGAGGGGATGCGATTCCCGCCGACGCCGGCGGCCACTTCGTCGGCCTGGCGGGCGAGGGCGGAGATCGCGTCGAGCAACTGCGGCCAAGCCCCCTCCGGCAGGTCGTGGCCCATCCCGTCCACCGTCATCAGCCGGGCGCCGGGGATCGCGCGAGCGGTTGCGACCCCGCCCGAATGCGATACGAGGCGATCCCTCGAGCCGTGGATCACGAGCGTGGGCGCCCTGACGGCGCGCAGCTGCGCGGTGCGATTGCCGGAGGCGATGATTGCGGCGAGCTGCCGCCCGCTGCCGGCGGGGTCGACTCCGCGGTCGTAGCTGCGCGCGGCGACGTCGCGGATCCGATCCGCGTTGCGTGGGAAGCCCGGCGAGCCGACGACGGTGAACAGGCGAACCATGTGCTCGATGTAGCCCTCGCGATCGACCGGCGCCCGCTTGAACAGATAGCGGTAGGAGCGCAACGCTGGCTGGCCACGCCAGCGGCTGCCGGTGGTCGACATGATCGAGACCAGCGAGCGGACCAGCTCCGGGCGCCTGACCGCGATCGTCTGCGCGATCATCCCGCCCATCGACGCGCCGACCACGTGCGCGGGGCCGATCGCGAGCTCGGTGATCAATCCGCAGGCATCGTCCGCCATGTCCTCGAGCGTGTAGGCGGGCGCGTGGATGCGGCGGCGCACAATCTCGCCGGTCGTCGGCGGGCGGCCGGAGACGTGGGTGGAGCGGCCGCAATCACGGTTATCGAACCGCACGACGTAGAAGCCGCCGCTCGCAAGCTGCTCGCAGAACTCCTCGGGCCAGCCGATCATCTGGGTCGCGAGCCCCATGACCAACAGAAGCGGCGGGTCGCCCTCGCTGCCGAACGTCTCGTAGCAGAGGGTGATCCCGCGGCCCACGTCACACAGCTGCTCGGTCATCGTGCGCTGTATAGCGCAGTTGGCCGCTCAGCGGTCGGTGCGGCGGACTCGCGCGCGCAGGCGAGCGGCGATCCGCCTCGCCGTGACGACCGCGATCGTCGCGCCCGCCGCGCCAACGGGCACGAGCGTCGGCAGGCTCTCCTCAACAGGGATACCGAGGATGTGGCCGAGGATCACGAAGCGGTCACCGCCTCGTAATCCTCCCACGTGTCGACGTCGCGCGGAATGGGCGCCGCGATCGGGACGTCGACGACGAGCTCGGCGTGCCGGTCGAGCAATTTCCACACGCCACGGTCGCCGTGCAGGTTCTCCAGCTCGGCGAACATGCTGCGCGCGAACGCGAGTGGGTGTCCGCGGCCGTCGGTGTAGGCACACGCCGCCAGCGGTGCATCACCGCGGCCGGCCAGCAGCGCGTCGACGGTGGCGGCCGTGACACCGGGCTGATCGCCGAGCATCAGCACGAGCACCTCGCAGCCGGCGGTCACCTCGGTCAGCGCCGCCGCGATCGACGATGAACAGCCCTCGCCGAACTGCCGGTTCTCGACGACGGTCGCGCCGGTGAAATCGATCGTGTTGCGCACGTCAGGCGCACCACCTCCGATCACGCAGATGAGCTGGTCGAAATCGCATCTGCGGGCGGTCGAGAGCACGTGGCCGAGCAGGGTGATGCCGCGGTAGGGGAGCAGCTGCTTCGGTTGGCCGAGCCGCTTGGAGCCGCCGGCGGCGAGCACCAGGCCGGTGACGGAGCAGGCGCTCATCGCGCAGCCTCCTGGATCGCATCCCAGACGCGCGACGGCGTGCACGGCATGTCCACATGGCGCACGCCGTACGGCCTCAGCGCGTCACAGATCGCGTTGACGATCGCCGGCGGCGAGCCGACGGTCGCGGACTCGCCGACGCCCTTTGCGCCGATCGGGTGGTGGGGCGACGGCGTGACGGTCTGATCCGTCTCCCAGTCGGGTACCTCGACGGCCGTCGGAATCAGATAGTCCATCAGCGATGCGCCGAGGCAGTTGCCGAGATCGTCGAATGCGATCTGCTCCATCAGCGCCATCCCGACGCCGTCCGTCAGCCCGCGGTGGATCTGACCCTCGACGATCATCGGGTTGATCCGCGTCCCGCAGTCATCGACCGCGACGAAGCGGCGCACTCGCACCTTTGCGGTGCCCGGGTCGACGTCGACGACGCACACGTACGCGCCGAACGGGAACGTGAGGTTGGGAGGGTCATAGACGCTCTCGGCATCGAGGCCGCTCTCGACGCCTGCAGGCAGCGGCAGCGAGCCACGCGCCGCCATCGCGATCTCCTGGATCGTCACGCCCTGCTCGGGGTCGCCACGCACGAACCACCGTGCGGGCCGGGTGGGCGGGTCGTTCTCCCAGGCGAGGTCCTCGGGCGCCGCTTCCAGCATCGCCGAGGCCACGATCCGCGCACGGTCGCGGACCTTGCGAGCCGCGAGTGCCGCCGCAGCGCCGCTGACCGGCGTCGAGCGGGAGCCGTACGTCCCCAGGCCGAACGGGGTCGTGTCGGTGTCGCCGTGGATCACGTCGATGTCCTCGGGCGGGATTCCGAGCTCCGCGGAGACGATCTGCGCGAACGTCGTCTCGTGACCCTGTCCCTGCGTCTGGACGCTGATCGCGAGCTGGGCTTTGCCGGTCGGGTACACGCGCAGCGCGGCGCCGTCGTTCATCCCCAGGCCGAGGACGTCCATGTGGCGGCGCGGACCGGCGCCGACGGCTTCGGTGAAGAACGACAGGCCGATCCCCATCAATTCCCCGCGGCTGCGGGCGGCGGCCTGCTCGCGGCGCAGGTCGGCGTAGCCCGCCTTGTCGAGCGCCTTGCGCAGCGTGCGTTGATAGTCGCCCGAGTCGTAGACCCAGCCGGTCATCGAGCGGTACGGGAAATCCTCGCTTCTGATCAGGTTCGCCGAGCGCAGCTCAGCGGGGTCGAGGTCGAGCTCGTCGGCGAGGCAGTCGACCATCCGCTCGACCAGGTAGACCGCCTCCGTGACCCGGAACGAGCACGAGTAGCCGACGCCCCCGGGAGCCTTGTTGGTGTAGACGCCGCGGACGTGACAGTAGGCCGCCTCGAGGTCGTAGGAGCCGGTGAACACGCCGAAGAACCCGGCCGGGAACTTGGTCGGCTGCGCGGCGGCGTTGAATGCGCCGTGATCGGCAAGCACGTCGGCGCGGAGCGCGAGGATCCTGCCATCGCGAGTCGCCGCGATTTCGCCTCTCATCAGGTAATCGCGCGCGAAGCCGGTCGACATCAGGTTCTCGGAGCGGTCCTCCATCCACTTGACAGGACGGCCGGCGAGGATCGAGCCGACGATTGCGCAGACGTAGCCGGGATAGACCGGCACCTTGTTGCCGAACCCGCCACCGACGTCGGGCGAGATCACCCGGATCCTGTGTTCCGCGAGCCCCGTGAGCAGCGCGTAGAAGGTGCGGTGCGCGTGCGGTGCCTGGGTCGTGCACCACAGGGTGAGCTTCTCGCTGACCGGCTCGAAGCTCGCCAGCGCCCCGCAGGTCTCCATCGGCGCCGGATGCGAGCGCGGGTAGAGCATCTCCTGCGCGACGAGCACGTCGGCACGTGCGAACGCGGCCGCGGTCGCGGCGGAATCCCCGGCTTCCCAGTCGAAGATGTGATTCGAGTCAGCGCCAGGCTTGTCGTCGCGGATCACGGGCGCACGGGGGCGCAGCGCCGCACGCGGGTCCACGACCACCGGTAGCTCCTCGTAGATGACCTCGATCAGCTCCAGCGCGTCGCGTGCCGCGTAGCGATCTTCGGCGACCACGAATGCGACCTCCTGCCCCTGGAAGCGCACCTTGTCGGTCGCGAGCACCGCCTGCGTGTCGCCCGACAGCGTCGGCATCCAGGCGAGCCCGCGCGCCTCAAGATCCGCCCCGGTGATGACGGCCTGGACCTTCGGGTGCTGCAGCGCCGCGGTGGTGTCGATCGCGACGATCCGCGCGTGCGCGAACGGGCTGCGGAGAATCGCCCCGTACAGCATCCCGGGGAGCTTGAGGTCGTCGACGAACGTGCCCTGGCCGCGGATGAAGCGCGCGTCCTCCTTGCGAATCATCGGGCCGAACCCGACTTGGCGTTGGTCGGGGCCCGCCATCACGTGGGGCGCCGTCCGAACCCCTTGCTGTAGTCGACGCCCTCCTCCTCGACCGCCACGTTCACGGTCCGGCAGCGGGCACAGCGGACGCGTACCTTCCGGTTCATCCACTCCGCCGGCATCGACGCCGCCAGCACGTTCCCGCACGAGACGCACACGTAGTCGTACGGGCCATTTCCACGAAACACCGGACGGTCGGGGTCCTGCTGGACGGCGGTCCCCCCGTCGGGCGGAACCTCGCCGTCATACGGGACCCGCATCGTCTTGATCGGATCGCCGCTCACAAGGCCGCGAGCTTGGTGGTGAAGTCGGCGATCAGCGCGTCGAGGACGGTGACCACCACGCCCTCGCCCATCGATGCCGCCTTTCCCGTGATCTGCGCCGCGGTGTGGATCGTGCCGTGCGTGGGTGGGTTCGATACGAGCGCGAACGTTACGTCAGCGTTGGCGAATCCCTGGCCCTGGGCCTCGCGCGATTTGACCTTGAGGACCGCGCGATGCGCGTCGGGGTCCTGCTCTGCGACCTCGACGGTGCCCGTGAACGTGAGCGACATCGCGCCCATCTTGACCCTGATCTCGGCCTTCGCCGAGTCCGGCCCGGTGCGCTCCAGCACCGTGCCGCCCTCCACGCACGGGATCAGCCGGTCCAGATCGAGGATCGCCTGCCATGTTTCCTCGATCGGCTTCGCGCTCGTGAAGTTGTGGTCGAGCTCAACCATAGAATCCTCCTATGCCAATTTCCGTGGGTTCGCACAAGCTGGGGCCTGAGAATGGGAAGCTGCTGGTCAGGACGAAGAAGGGCGGGGCGGCGGCGAAGGCGGGCCACAACCTCACGATCGAGGTCACCGCGTGGTCGGCGACGCTCGAGATCGCCGACGACCCGGCCGAGAGCCGGATCGAGTTGCAGGCCGACTCGCGGTCGATGAAGGTGATCGAGGGCACGGGCGGGGTGATGGGGCTCGGCGCCGACGACAAGGCGAACATCGAGCAGACGATCGATGACGAGGTGCTGAAGGGCACGCCGATCGAGTTCCGCTCCACGCAGGTGCAGCCGGGACCGGGTGCGGACAAGCTCCGCGTCGCGGGCGATCTCGAGCTAGCCGGCGCCCGCGCCCCGGTCGCGTTCGAACTGAACGCGCCTGACGGCCGCCTCACCGGGTCGGCGCTGGTCAAGCAGACCGATTTCGGGATGAAGCCGTACTCGGCGCTGTTTGGCACGCTGAAGGTGCTCGACGAGGTGACCGTCGAGGTCACTGCGGAACTTCCCGGGGACACGGCCTAGTCGCGGTACACCGTTTGCGCGTCGAGGCCACCCTCGACGCCGGGCGGCAGCGCGCCGCTGCCGTGGGCATACAGGGCAAGATCGGCGATCGTCCTCGACTCGGCGGGATCGGTCGAGCTGACGAACGCGCCGTTGTCCCAGGTGAGCGACTCGGGTGATGCCTCGAGCGCCATCCCAGCCAGCAGCTGCGCCTTGGCCTTGATCTTCCCGGTTGCGCTCGTGATCGCGGCGGACGTCCCGCCGGACGGGCTGGTGTTGAACCCGTGGCCGGAACCGAACCGGTTCTCGTCGGCCGGCACGACCTTCACGTCGAGCTCCGGCACGCCTAGCTCCTCGGCGACTTGGAGTGCGTACTGCGCCTCCTTGCCGTCGGACTCGATCGTCAGGCTGAGGACCATCTTGCCGGTCGGGTGGATGCGCAGGAAGACTGCCCGGTAGGCCTCGTTGGCCATCACTGAACCTCCTTGGAATGTTCGTCGTCGCCGCGCTCGCGCGCGATGCGCTGGCGCTCCTGGTGTGCGGTCAAAGCGTTGTGTTCCTCGAGCTCGCAGAAGGCCGGCTGCGGTCCGCCGAGAGGATGGGGCGGAACGGCGGGACGCTCGCAACCCGGATAGATGCAGATCTTCGGCGCCGGCTCGTTCATGAGCCCAGCGGCCTCCACCCTGGTGTGGTTCGGCCGCGGCTCGGCCCGTAGCCGCTCGGCATCGCGACCGAGCTGCCCGGGACGGGCGTCGCACTGGCCCACGGCTCCTCCTCGGACTCGGGCTCCGGCTCGGGGATCGACGGCGGCATGTCGTCGCTCCAGGAATCGCCGATCGCCTCGACGACCTCATCCAGGGCGTCGAGGCTGTGCCCGCTGATGAGCGCGTCGCAGTACGGCAGCGCTGCGGTCATCCCACCGGTGCGCGGCGAGAAGCCGGCGGCGCTGACGCGCGGGTTGACCCACACGATCCGGTGCGCCAGCCGGCACAGGCGTGACATCTCGCGCTCGACGAGCGCAGGGTCGCCTCGCTCCCAGCCGTCGGAGAGGATCACGACAACCGCGCCGCGAGCCATCCCGCGCCGGCCGTGACGGTCGTTGAACTCCTTCAACGCGTCGCCGATCCGAGTGCCGCTGGACCAGTCCGGCGCCGTCGCGGCGGCGCGCTGGATCGCCCGTTCGGGGTTGCGCGACGCGAGCGCGCGGGTCAGCCGCGTCAACCGGGTCGCGAATGCGAACGCCTCCGCGCGGTGCCCGCGCCCGCGCCCCGCCGCCGCGCAGGTGAGGAACTGGAGATAGGCACGTGCGTAGGGCTCCATCGACCCCGAGATGTCGCACAGCAGAACCAGCCGCCGGCGGACGACCCGCCGGCGCCGGCGGGCGAGCCGAACCGGATCGCCACCGGTACGCAGGCTGCTGCGCAGCGTTCGCCGCAGATCGATGTGCTCTCCGTGGCGGTCGCGCTTCGCGCGGCGCGTGCGCCGCTGGGGCGGCGCCACCTCGAGGCGCGACATCAGCCGGTAGAGGTGCACGAGCTCGTCGGGCTCGAGGGCGTCAAAGCGCTTGGTTCGCAGCAGCTCCTCGTCGCTCGGCGCCATCGGGACGGGGATCTCCTCCTCGGGAGGCTGCTCGTCGCGAGCGGCAGCGGTCGGGGCGCTCGCCGCGAGCAGCGACTCGCCGGCTGCGTCGAGGACCGTATCCGCTTGCTCCTCACCGGGCCGCTCGTCGGGCGGCGCAGGCACCATGCGCACCTCCTCGTCGACCGCCGGCTGCTGAGCGCGCGGCTGTGCTCCGAAGACCGCCGCGAACACCGAGTCGAACGCGTTCAGCTGCGACTGGTCGGACACGAACACCGCGCGCGCGGTCCAGTACAGGCGCCGGCGGCTGACCGGGCGCACGAGCGTCAGCGCCCGCGCGAAGTGCGCCGAGCGTGCCGGCGTGCACGGGACTCCGGCGTCGTGCAGGCGCCGGCTGAACGCGCCCGCGAGCGCCGGGAGGTCGAGCAGCACCGTCTCGACGGCGAACGCCTGGGGCTCAGCCACCGGTGGTCGACCCCGCAAGCTGCTCGAGCCCCGCAGTTCGGATGACCTCCTGGTCCTCCGCGTACTTCAGGACCGAACCGAGCGTGCGATCGATCGCGGACGCGTCGAGGCGCTCGACGCCGAGCAGGCTGAGCGCGGCGAGCCAGTCGATCGCCTCCGCGATCCCCGGCGGCTTCTGGACGTCCGAGTCGCGCATCCGGGAGACGGCGTCGGCGACCTGCACGGCGAGCGTCTCGGACGCGCCCTTCACGCGGCGGCGGATGATCTCGACCTCGCGCTCGGGGCTCGGGTAGTCGATCCACTGATAAAGACAGCGGCGCTTGACGGCGTCGTGCAGGTCCCGGGTGCGGTTGGAGGTCAGCACGATCGCCGGCGGGTGGGTGGCGCGGATCGGACCGAGCTCGGGGATCGTCACCGACGCCTCGCCGAGCAGTTCCAGCAGGAACGCCTCGAAGTCGTCGTCGGCGCGGTCGATCTCGTCGATCAGGAGCACCGCCGGACGGGGGCCAGGATGCTCGAGCGCACGCAACAGCGGGCGGCGGATCAGGTAGTCGCGGCTGAACAGGTCCTGCTCGCTGAGCTCGGTGCCGCTCGCTTCGGCCAGCCGGATCGAGAGCAGCTGGCGCGGATAGTTCCATTCGTACAGCGCCTCGGCGGCATCGATTCCCTCGTAGCACTGCAGGCGGATCAGCGGCGTGTCGAGCACCGCTGCGAGCGCCTTGCCGGCCTCCGTCTTGCCGACTCCCGCCTCGCCTTCGAGCAGCAGCGGCTGGGGCAGGTTGAGAGCGAGGAAGATCGACGTCGCCAGGCCCTCGTCGACCAGGTAGTCGACGCTCGCGAGCCGCTGCGCCAGCGTCTCGACGTCCGGGACCAGGTGGGCGATCTCAGCCTGCGCGGGCGGTGTTTCCATGCGCTTCCTCGTACTTCAGCTTGCACCCCATGCAGCAGAAGTAGATGGTCTGATCGCCGTCCTGCAGGGAGGGCGTGTCGTCGGTTACCACGACCGTCATTCCGCAGATCGGGTCGACGGCGGTCGGCGGACGGTCGGCCGCGTGCACGAGCGCCGGCGCGGCACGCCGGCGGACTTCGACGATCCGCGCGAGGATCGAGACCGCGATCTCGGCCGCGGTCCGCGCACCGATGTCGAGCCCCGCCGGCGTCTCGACGGTCGCAAGCAGGTCCTCGTCGACGCCGTCGCTGCGCATCTGCTCGAGCACCGCCGTGCCGCGCTTGTGCGACGCAACCAGCCCGACGTACGGCACGCCTGACTCAAGCGCTGCGCGCAGTACCCCCAGCTCGTCGCGTCCGTGCGCGGCGATCAC
Source organism: uncultured Solirubrobacterales bacterium (assembly GCA_963796525.1). Classification (GTDB taxonomy): domain Bacteria; phylum Actinomycetota; class Thermoleophilia; order Solirubrobacterales; family Solirubrobacteraceae; genus Palsa-465. Next base: position 118,453 of record CAWCMD010000015.1, on the reverse strand, counting down.
CAGGGCGAGGTCACCCGTCCGCGGCGAGCCGTCAGGGACCATCTCCAGGCCGACCTCCGGCCCGATCCGCTCCAGCGCCGCCACGATCGGCGAGTCGCCGGCGATCAGCACCCGCGGCGCCGGCAGCACCGGCTCAAGGAATGCCTCGATCGCCCCGCCCGACAGGCACGGGTTCTGGACGGTGACGGTCCCGTCCTCGTTGGAGAGCTCCTCGGTCAGCTCGGGATCCTCCTCGCCGGATGGAGCATGGCTCGCAGGTTCGGCGCCAGCCGAACCTGCAACGGAATCGCCGCCAGGCGATTCCGCGGAGCCGCCAGGCGATTTCGCTGAGGCAGGGAGGATCCGTAGCAGCACGGGTTGCCCGTCTTCCATCGCCTTCAGCGAGTACAGCCTCACGCTGTGCTGCGCACAGACGCCGCCGACGAAGCCTTCGATCGTCCCGTCGCCACAGACCAAGGCGACGTCGCCGGGCTCGACGCTCGTCGGCCGCTGCACGCGCACGACGGTCGCGATCACGAACGGCGAGCCCTGCTCGGTCAGCTCCCTGGCTCGCCTGATGAGGGCTCCACTAATCACGTCGCCTCTCCACCGGAGATTCGCCCCCGGCGAATCTCCAAGGGAATCGCGCAAGCGATTCCCCCATGCCGCCAGACCCCCGGAGATTCGCCACCGGCGAATCTCCCAAGGGAATCGCGCAAGCGATTCCCCATCATTGCGGTGGCTCGGCGCGTCCCTGCATCGCGGCCCACACGCGCGCCGGCGTGCAGGGCATGTCGATATGGGTGACGCCGTGCGTCTTGTGGAGCGCGTCGATCACGGCGTTGACGATAGCCGGGGGTGAACCGACGTTCGGCGACTCGCCGACGCCCTTGGCGCCGAGCGGATGGTGCGGGCACGGGGTGACGGTCGCGCCGAGCTCGAAGTCGGGACACTCGAGCGCAGTCGGGATCAGGTAGTCCATGAACGAACCGTTGAGGCAGTTGCCCTCCTCGTCGAACGTGATCACCTCCATCAGCGCGATCCCGATCCCCTCGGCGAGGCCGCCGTGGATCTGGCCGTCGACGATCATCGGGTTGATCCGCACGCCGCAGTCGTCGACCGCGATGAACCGCCTGACCTTCACGAAGGCGGTCTCGGGGTCGATGTCGACGACCGCGATGTAGGCGCCGTAGGGGTAGGTGAGGTTCGGCGGGTCGTAGATCGTCTGGGCGTCGAGACCGCCTTCCATGCCCTCGGGCATCGCCGCGCCGCTGTACGCGTAGGACGCGATCTCCTCGATCAACGCCCCCTTCTCGGGGTCGCCCTTGACGTACCAGCGGCCCTTTTCCCAGGCGAGGTCCTCGGGCCGCGTCTCGAGCATCGTCGCGGCGATCCTGCGGGCCTTGTCGCGGACCTTGCGCGAGACGACCGCCACCGCGCCACCGGACACGGGCGTCGAGCGCGAGCCGTAGGTCCCGAGGCCGTACGGTGACTTGTCGGTGTCCCCGTGGCGCACCTGCACGTCCTCGGGCGGGATCCCGAGCTCCTCGGCGACGATCTGGGCGAACGTCGTCTCGTGTCCCTGGCCTTGCGTCTGCGCGGAGATGCTGACCACCGCCTTGCCGGACGGGTGCACGCGCAAGTCGGCGCCGTCGTTCATCGACAGCCCGAGGATGTCCATGTGCTTGCGCGGACCGGCGCCGACGCCTTCGGTGAAGAACGTCACGCCGATCCCCATCAGCTCCCCGCGGGCGCGTTTCTCCTCCTGCTCTTTGAGCAGGTCCTGGTAGCCGGCGATGTCCATGGCGACCTGCATCGTGGTCGCGTAGTTGCCCGAGTCATACGTCCAGCCGGTGGTCGTCTCATACGGGAACTGCTCTGGCTTGATGAAGCTGCGCATCCGCAGCTCGGCCTGGTCGACGCCCATCTCGAGCGCGAGCGCGTTGACCATCCGCTCCACCAGGTACACGGCCTCGGTGATCCGGAACGAGCACCGGTAGGCGACACCGCCCGGAGCCTTGTTCGTGTACACGGCCTTCACCTTCACGTGCGCGGCCTGCAGGTCGTAGGAGCCGCACACGATGTGGAAGAAGCCGGCCGGGAACTTGGTCGGCTGCGCGGTGGAGTCGAACGCACCGTGGTCGGCGGTCACGTCGACCCGCAGGCCGGTGATCTTGCCGTCCTTGGCGCACATCTCCGCGCGCATGATGTAGTCCCGAGCGAAGCCGGTCGACATCAGGTTCTCGGAACGGTCCTCGATCCACTTCACGGGCACGCCGGCGACGATCGAACCTGCGATCGCGCACACGTAGCCGGGGTACACCGGGACCTTGTTGCCGAAGCCGCCGCCGATGTCGTTGCACATGATCCGGATCATGTGCTCCGCGAGTCCAGCGACGTGCGCGTACACCGTGCGGTGGGCGTGCGGCGCCTGGTTGCCGTTGTAGATGTCGAGCTGGCCGGTCTTGGGGTTGAAGTCCGCGATCATCCCGCAGGTCTCCAGCGGCGCCGGGTGGCAGCGGGGATAGATGATGTCGCGCTCGACGATCACGTCTGCCTCCGCGAACGCCCTGTCGGTTGCCTCCTCGTCGCCCGCCTCCCAGAGTGGACTGGCGAGGTTGTCGACCTGGCCCTCCTTGTCGTCGCGGATGAGCGGGGCGCCGGGGTCGAGCGCCTTGCGGGCGTTGACGATCGCCGGCAACGGCTCGTACTCGACGTCGATCAGCGCGCATGCGTCGCGCGCGATGTACTCGTCGGTCGCGATCACGAACGCGACCTCCTGACCCTGGAAGCGCACCTTGTCGCCGGCCAGCACGGCCTGGGTGTCGTAGGAGATCGTCGGCATCCACGCGAGCCCGAGGGTCTCGAGGTCCTTGGCGGTGACGACCGCCGCGACGCCCGGGTGGGCGAGCGCCCTGGAGGTATCGATCGAGACGATCTTGGCGTGGGCGTACGGGCTGCGCAGGATCACGCCGTGCACCATGCCCGGCAGCCTGATGTCGTCGAGGTAGTTGCCCTTGCCGCGGATGAAGCGCGCGTCCTCTTTGCGCTTCAGGCGTCCGAACCCAATTGGACGCTCTTGGCTGGGGCTCGGGAGGTTCTGCTCGGTGACGGCCATCGTTCTCAGACCTCCTGCTTGGTGAAGGATGAACCGGACGTCATCCCGGATGAACCGGACGTCATCCCGGCTTCGTGCTCGGCGGCCCACTGAACCGCGGCGACGATGTTCTTGTAACCCGTGCAGCGACAGATCGCGCCCGAGATCGCGGTGCGGATCTCCTGCTCACTCGGGTCCGGGTTCTCGTTCAGGAGCGCGCGCGTGGTCATCAGCATCCCCGGCGTGCAGAAGCCGCAGTGGAGCGCGTGCATCTCGTGGAAGCCCTGCTGCAGCGGGTCGAGCCGGCCGTCCCGCTCGAGCGATTCGACCGTGTGGATCTCGTGCCCTTCGCACATCGCCGCGAGCGTCGTACACGACTTGATCGGCTTGCCGTCCATCCACACGACGCAGGCGCCGCAGTTCGACGTGTCGCACCCCCAGTGGGTGCCGGTCAGACCGGGCGTGTCGCGGATGTAGTGGACGAGCAGCTGGCGTGGCTCGACGTCGCGCGTGACCGGCACGCCGTTGATGTTGATCGTCAGTTCCATGTCTCTAGTCAGGCCTCCTGGTGCAGAGCGCGTGCGCTCGCGCGCCGCAGGGCGCGTGTCGTGAGGACGCCGGCGAGATGGCGCTTGTAGTCGACTGGCCCGCGGCCGTCCGCGGACGGCGAGCAGTCCACGGCGGCGATCTCGCCGGCTTGGGCGAACAGCTCGTCCGATGGCGACTTGCCGCGCAGCAGCTCCTCTGCGCGGGTCACCTCGACCGTGGTTGGACCAACGGCGCTGAGCGCGATCCCGGCATCGGCGATCGTGCCCCCGGTAACCCACACTGCGGCCGACGCGGCGGCGATCGCGAAGTCGCCTGCCCGCCGCTCGAGCTTCTCGTGCGCGCTGCCCGCGCCGCCGCGCAGCGGGATCCTGATCTCCGTGAGGATCTCGGCGTCCTTGACCGCGGTCACGAACGGGCCGACGTGGAAGTCGCTCATCGGCACAGCCCGCTCGCCGTCGGCGCCACGGATCACGACGTTGGCCTTCAGCGCGCTGCAGACCGCGCTCAGGTCCTCGGCCGCGTCGGCTTGGCACAGCGACCCGCCGATCGTGCCGCGGTTGCGCACGACCGGATCGGCGATCACCTCCTCGGCGTCGCGGAACACCGGCAGGTGCTCGGCCAGCAGCTCGGACTCGAGCAGGTCGACATGGCGCGTCAGCGCCCCGATCCGGATCTCGGCGCCCTGCTCGCGGATGTAGGAGAGCTCGTGCAGGTCGTTGATGTCGATCAGGTGCTCGGGCGTGGCGAGCCGGAGCTTCATCATCGGGATCAGGCTGTGGCCGCCGGCGATGATCCGGGCTGCGGGGCCGACGCGCTGGAGCGATGCGATCGCGCCTTCGACGCTGGTCGCACGCTCGTAGTCACATGGCGCGGGCGTTTGCATCAGCGGGTACCTCCGATCTGGTCCGCGGCTGCGGTGCCGGCACCGGCTCCGGCTGGCATCCGCCGGCGAACGCCCGGTTCCTCCGCGGGCTCGTACTGGACTGGCGCGTCGGTCCCGATCACGGGCGAGCGCGGCATCTGCTCGGGCCGCCCCTGGCGGACCTCCGGATACAGGTGCCGCGCCGAGGAGCTGCCGTAGGCGGGGTTGCGCAGCGCCGGCCCGTTCGGGCTCGCGGCCGCCACCGGCGCCTCCCGGCCGAGCCGGGCCAGCGTCAGCGTCCCCTTCGTGTACACCTCGGAGATCCGCGGCGCGGTCACCTTGGTGCTGTCCGGGAAGTTCCGCAGCCCCTGCTTGGCGGCGCCGGGATACAGGCCGTCGATCAGCCCGACCGCGTCCTCGAGCCCGGCCTTCTTGACGAGCAGGCCCTCGAGCAGGTCGACGCCCGCGTCGAGGTTCTTGTTGATGTCCTCGACCACGCCCTGCACCGGCGCGCTCCTCTCGATGATCCCGACGACTCCCGCGATCGCTCGATCGAGCCCCTTGGTGATCTTCTGCAGGGCCACGATCGTCGAGACGAGGTAGACGACGATGGCGAGGATGATCAGCACGACTGCGACGATCATCACTACTCCAGCTGCTGGCATCTGATCTGCCCCCTATGCGTCGTCGACGATCTTGTCGAGCGAGCCGCCGTATCCGGCGACCACCTCGACCGTTTGCCTGACCTGGTCCTGCGTGGTCAGCAGCAGCGCCGTCGCGTCGAGGTCCTTGGACCCGGCCTCCGCGGCGGCGGCGATCCTGTTCACGCTCGGGACGATGCTGTTGGCGGCCCTCAGGACGCCCTGCAGCAGGTACGCGACGACCGGCAGCAGGACGATCAGCAGGATTGCGTCCCCGATCCATTCGAGCGTCATGTGGGCCTCCTTTCGGCGACGATCGCCGCCTTCGCGGCAATTCCGGGCATCGCGCCAAGGATCACGTCGAATTGGGCGTTGATCGCCTTCACCGCCGGCTCCAGCGGCCGCAGGTGCTCGGACTCGACGCCCTCGAGCGCGCCCGCGAGCGTCGCCAGCGTCTTCGATGTCGACTCGAGCTTCGTGCGGATCACGATCAGGGCAGCCGCCAAGACCACCACGATCACGACCGCCAGCACGACGCTGAGGATGATCAGCGTGGTCTCGCTCATTTGCCACCGAACCCGTCGGTCAGCGCGTTCATGTAACCGTCCTGAACCACGGCCTCCTCCACGATCTGCCCGAGCACCGGCGCCGTCGCCTGGAGCTGGGGAATGTTCTGCGTGTTTGCGGCGACCCTGCCGGCGACGTCGAGCAACGCGCTCGCCGACTTGTCGATCTGCGTCACGGACCGAATCAGGAGCACGAGTAGGGCGGCCACCGCCAATGCGGCGACGAGGCCGATGATCAGCCCGATCCCCCAGGCGCCGTGGTTTGTGAGCGCGAATGCGAGCGTCATTTCCCGACCGCCACCTTCCGCAGCGCGCGGGCGGAGTGCAGGATGCGCACGCCTGAATCGTTGATCCGCGCGATCCCGCTCAACGCATCGGTCTGCGCGCGGACCTTCTCGACGCCGTCGACCGCCGTCGCGGCCTGCTTCTCGATCCGACCCGCCAGGACCACGATCGTGATAACGATCGCCGCGGCGACGAGCACGACGACGACTCCGAGCGCCAGTCCGACACCCCAACCGGTGGAAGCACCGATCACCGGCATGTAATGAACCTCCCTCGTCGGGTCTTTCTCTCCTCGCTCGCAACTCTCGCGAATCGACCACGCCGGCGCAACCTGACCTAAGCGATCGCTTAGGAGTCCGCGTGCTCGGCCGCCCACCGGATCGAGCGAACGATCGTCGAATAGCCGGTGCAGCGGCAGATCTGCCCCGAGATCGCCTCCCGGATCTGCTCGTCGGTCGGGTTCGCGTTGCGATCGAGCAGCGCCCTGGCCGTGAGCATCATCCCCGGCGTGCAGAATCCGCACTGCAGGCCGTGCATCTGCCTGAAGCCCTCCTGCACCGGGTCGAGGACGCCGTCGACCTCGAGCCCCTCGACGGTCCGGATCTCATGGCCGGCGGCGGTCGCCGCGAGCACCGTGCACGACTTCACCGGCTCGCCGTCCATCAGCACGACGCAGATGCCGCAGTTGGAGGTATCGCAACCCCAATGCGTGCCGGTCAGACCCAGCTCGTCGCGCAGGTAGTGCACGAGCAGCGTTCGCGGTTCGACGTCGCGCGTGTGCTCCTGCCCGTTGACCGAGACGGTGACCTGCATCAAGCCCGCTCTCGAAGCGCACGCGCGAGCGCCCTGCGAAGCGCTCGCTGCGTGAGCACCCCGGCGACGTGCCGCTTGTAGTCAGCCGACCCGCGCTGATCGCCGGCCGGTGAGCACCGTGCTGCGGCGAGTTGGCTCGCCTGCTCGAAGAGGGTCTCGGACGGCCGCTTTCCGATCAGCGCCTGCTCAGCCTCGATCGAGGTCACGTCACCGCCGACCGCCGCGAGCGCGATCCCGGCGTCCGCGATTGTGCCGTCGGTGACGGTGAGCGCGGCGCCGGCCGCGGCGACGGCCCAGTCGCCGACGCGCCGCTCGACCTTCTCGTAGGCGCTGCCGCCGCCGGGCTTGAGCGGGACCTGGACTTCGATCAGCATCTCGTTCGCGGCGACGGCTGTCTCATACGGCCCGCGATGGAAGTTCCGCATATCGACGACCCGGGCGCCGTCGGGGCCGCGGATCAGCATCCGCGCGCCGACCGCGGCGCACACCGCGCTCAGATCCTCGGCCGGATCCGCCTGGCACAGCGCGCCTCCGATCGTGCCGCGGTTACGGACGACCGGATCGGCGATCACCCGCTCCGCGTCGGTGAAGATCGGAAGTGCGGACGCGAGAAGCTCCGATTCGAGCAGCTCGCGATGGCGGGTCATCGCGCCGATGTGCATCGTGCCGTCGCCCTCGCGGATGTAGCCAAGCTCACCGGCGAGCCCGTCGATGTCGATCAGGTGCTCTGGTTGCGCGAGGCGCAGTTTCATCATCGGCAGCAGCGAATGGCCGCCCGCGAGCAGCCGCGCCTCCGGACCGAGGCGCTGCAGAAGCTCGAGCGCATGGTCGACGCTCGTGGCGCGCTCGTACTCGAAAGGTGCTGGAACTTGCACGACGGGGGCCGCACTTTGACGGGTGTTATGGTGGCCTCGCAACCCGAGTTAAGGGATCGCTTAGGGGTCATGACGCTCGCGCAACTCCATTCGTTCGTACTCGTGGCACGGCTCGGGTCGGTCAAGGCGGCGGCTGCCGAGCTCGACGTCACCGAGGCGGCGGTGTCCGTCGCGGTTGCGGCGCTGCGCAAGGAGCTCGGCGACGAACTGTTCGTCCGCAGCGGACGCGGGATCGCGCTGACGGAGGGAGGGCGCAGGCTGGCCGCGCTCGCCGCGGAGATCCTCGGCCTCGCCGAGCAGGCCCGCCGGTCCGTCCATGACTCAGCCGGCCGGCCGCGCCGCGTGCAGGTCGCCGCGACAAGCATCGTCGCCGAGCACATCGGGCCGCTGCTGCAGGCCTTCACGTCGCGCGACCCCGAAGTCGAGATCGCGATCGAGCAGGCCGCTGGCGACTCGTTCTCAGAGCTGCTCGAGCATCGCCGCGCCGATATCGCGCTCGGACCCCATCCCGGGCCCGAGCACGCGGCGACGATCGCCGCGGTCCCGTTCCTTCGCTGCCAGCTGATCATCGCCGCTGCGCCCGGCCATCCGCTGGCGGCGGTGCGCGACATCGCGCCAACGGCGCTTGCGGGAGAGCGGTGGCTGATCGGACCGCCGGAGCTCGATCCGAGCACCGCCAGCGGACTATTCTTCGCGCGGCATGGATTGCGGCCGGCGGACATCTCGAGGTACGGATCGCATGCGGCGGCGATTGCGGCTGCCGCCGCCGGGGAGGGGATCGTCCTGACGCTCGCTCACTCCGTCATCGGCGAGGTCCGGCGCCGCGCGCTGGTGCGCCTCGATGTCCGCTCGACCCCGCTCGTCGAGCTTTGGCACGCGAGCACGCTCGGGCTCGGGCGCGCGCTGCAGCCCGCCCTGGCGCTGCAGCGCTTCGCCACCACGCCGGAGGCCACGCAGGCAATGTCGAGCGGCCGGGCCGGCGCGGTCTCGAGCCGCTCGCGGCCAGCGGTGCACGTGACGCTGTGGCGCTCGGTGGCCGCCGAGCTCGACGCCGGGGCGCGCAGATGAGCTTCCTCCATCCGATCAAGGACCCCGTCGACGGCGTCGCGCACGTGGTCGGAGTCTCAGCCGTCGACCCCCAGTTCATGCGTCAGCCGTGCACGATGCAGCTGGTGATCCAGGCGCAGGGCGTCCCCGCTTTTCCGCTCAAGGACGACTTCGAGATCTGGACCAACCAGTGGCCCGATCCCGGTGACGGCGCTGGTCACGTTCGATCGTGAGCACCACGAGCGGATCAAGATCCACTGGGATCAGGTCGCGACCGGGGCGGAAACGGCGGAGGCGGATGCAGCGGCGCTGGCTGCGCAGCTGAACGCTTCCGGCGCCGGTCGGGGCTCCGCCGGCGGTCGCGGCGGACCCGCTCGACCGGCTGGCGAAGCTGGCGGATCTGCACAGCGCCGGGGCGTTGACCGATGCGGAGTTCGCGGCTGAGAAGGCGAAGATTCTGGGGGGTATGTAGGGGCTGCTGCGCAGCGTCCGTGGGGCCTTGCGGCCCCGTCCGGACCATTTGGGCGCGTGTGTTGGCTGGCGCCACGGTGGCCCGGGCCGGCGCGCCGGCTGGCGCCACGCTGGCCCGGGCCGGCGCGCCGGCTGGCGCCTGCTTGCCCGGGTGGGCGCGCCGGCTGGCGCCTCAGCTTCCGGCCCGGCCGGGGCCTTGGGGGCTGGTCTGCCTGGTTCTTGGCTTTCGAAGAGCGGGTGGGGTGCCTGGCAGCCCCGATTTCGTTACAGAGCGCCCGCTCGGGAAGGCAACGTGTAACGAAATGTGCGCTATAGCACCGATTTGGTTGCTCGTTGCCCGCCGGCTGGGGCGAATTGTCACGTTTTGGGGGTTCTCACCCGTTGCCAGCGTCCATTTGGGCACAATTCGATCGCTGGGGGAGGCAACGATGTTCGTTATGGACGCCCCAGCGTCCATTTAGAACACCGTCGCCCACTCGCGCAGTCGAATTGTTCCCATATGGACGTTCGGCTCTCCCTTCTCGTGCTGCAGCGGGAGGCTGGTGTCTGTATGAAGTCCCGCCCACCCGTCGCCATGGATGGCCGGCCATATGGGGCACGGAAAGGAGGTGGCACCGTCAGAGCAACACCAACCGCCACACCCGCCCAAACCGCTTCAATTGGCCGGCGGCTCTCGTCAGCCGTGGTGGCGCTGTCGGCTGGCGCGTCCGCCGCTTCGGGCGGGTCTTGCGAGTGTGGTCTGCCCGGTTTGGGCTTTCGAGGAGGGGGTCGGGTGCTTGGCAGCCCCGCGATGGACTGGGGGCGGGCACGGGGGCTGTCGTTGGGTTCTGAGCAGTTGGTTGTATGGACGTGACCTCCACAGCCTGACTCTGTCGTTCAGGGCGGTGAAGGATCCGGGCCGGCCAGGCGCGTGGGAAGCTCGCGGTGAGCTGGCCTGGATCGCTCCCCAGCCGCCGTTTCGGTGGCCGAAGATCGGGATCCCGCCCACCCGGAACGGGGTGGCGCTGCGGACGCCATCTCGGAGAGATCCCGGGGTCCGGACGGGCCCTCGCGGCCCCACGGATGCCGCGCGGAGCGCGGCCCCGATCAAGCGCTTGGGCAGGGCCCGAGTGCGCGCAGCCGGCGCCGGTAGACCTGCATATCGGCGTGGTTGAAGTCGTCGTGCGTTTGGTTGCGAAGCGAGGCCGCCCGCTCGTGGTGGTAGGGGCTGCTGAGGCTCTCGTTGTGTCCGATCACGTTGCGGATCTGGATGTGGAAGCGGCAGCGCAGCCAGCGGACCAGGCGGAGGCTGGCGCCGAATTCACGCGGGTTGCCCATCACCTGCCCGTCGCTATAGCCGACGTGCTCGATCCCGAGCGCGGTCCAGTTGAGGCCGACGGTGTGGCGGCACATCAGGTTCAGGTGGACCAGCTGGTGGATCACGCCGTACTGGTCGATGATGAAATGCGCGCAGACGCCTGGGAGCTCGTGCAGCTCGGAATCGGGAACGTCAGGAGCGAACGTGTTCCAGGCCGACTGCCAGGTCGGCCCGTCGGTGAAGTGGATCACGATCACGTGCGGGTCGATCAGCTTGTAGGTGTGCAGCCCGTAGTGCCGTTCGGCGTACGCGCGCATCTCCGCCTTGCGCCTGGGGCCGTAGGGGATCGGGTTCCAGACGATGTGCGGTTTGACGACCGGTGGGACGCGGTGCGGTGCCGGCCGCGTCGAGGCGGCCACGGGAAGCACTAGGAATCCGAAGATCAGAAACGTTGCCAGTCTGACGCCGCCGTGTTCGCGCCAGGCCCGCTGGGTAGTCAAGAATCGATGAGCGATAGAACCTATGTACACGAAAGCGGCCTGGAGCGCCAGGGCCGGCGTATCGGCAGGTCGGGCAGCTGGTTCCTGCTGGTCGGAATGCTGATCGCGTTCCCGGGGATCATCATGCTTGCGGTCGGGCTCGCGACCGGACACACGTGGTTGTGGGCGTTCGGGCTCGCGGTAATCGCGATCGGCAGCGTTCCGGGCGTGATCGGGATCGGAATGCTGGCGTCGAGTCTGGTGGCTCGCTGGCACGCCCCGCACAAGCTGTTCGCGTAGCGCGGGCAGCCGCGTGTGGCGTCAAGCGCCCGAACGCGCGAGCTCTTTGCCCGCCGTCCGCACCGCGATGCCGACCATCAACAGCCCCAGGCCGTTGATGATGAACGCCAGCCCAACCAGCAGCGCGAGCGTGGCGAAGCCGATGTGCGGGTTGGCGACGATGACGATGCCCGCGATCACCTCGATCGCGGCGACGACAAACCGCCAGGTGCGGTGGCCGGGGAACTCGAACGCCATCACGAACCGGATGACCCCGACCACGACCAGCCAGATGCCGATGAACAGGGCGATCACGGTCACCCCCTGAATCGGGTGGCGGATCAGCAGGATGCCGACGATCACGTTCAAAGCCCCGAGTAGCGCGACCAGCCCGCGGTTCTCCGTCGAGCGGCTGAACGACGCGACCAGCTCCGCAATCCCGTCGATCAGGATGAAGATGCCCGCGATCACGGCCAGTGTCTTGAGACTGTTGCTTGGCTTGGCGAGCACGATCACGCCCGCGATCACGCTCAGCACCCCGATCGTGGCCGGCACCCACCAGTAGCGCGCAGACTCCTTTGCGCGTTCGGCATCGAGCGAAGACGATGTTGACATCGAGCGCGAGTCTACTGTTCGAACCGGCGGCAACGAAATAGTCTCACGGCCGCATGCGAACGCAAGTGGGGATCATCGGAGCCGGTCCGGCCGGGCTGATGCTTGCGATGCTGCTGGCACGCGAGGGGATCGAGTCCGTCGTGCTCGAGGACCGGACTCGCGACTACGTTGAGCGTCGGGTCAGGGCGGGCCTGCTGGAGCAGAACACGGTCGATCTTCTGCACGAGCTCGGCGTCGGTGATCGGCTTGCACGCGAGGGCCTCACGCATGACGGCATCTATCTGCGCCATCAGGGACGGACCCAGCGGATCGAGATCGCGAACCTGACGGGGCGGCACGTGACGATCTACGGCCAGCAGGAAGTGGTCAAGGATCTGATCGCGGCCTGGCTCGACCGGGGCGGCACGCTGCGGTTCGAGGTCTCCGATGTGGCAGTTCATGACTTCGACGCCAAACGCCCGCGGATCAGCTACCGCTGTGACGGCGAGAAGGATGAGATTGAGTGCGACTACATCGCCGGCTGCGACGGTTTCCACGGGATCTGCCGGCCGTCGATTCCAAGCGGCGTGCTGACCGAACACGATTTCGTGTACCCGTTCGCGTGGTTGGGGATCCTGGCGGAGGCTGAGCCCGCGACCGACGAGCTGATCTACGCGTGGCACGAACGAGGCTTCGCCCTGTACACGATGCGCTCGAAGAAGATCAGCCGCCTGTACATCCAGGTGCCCGCCGACGAGCGGCTCGAGGCGTGGTCGGACGATCGGATCTGGGAGGAGCTCCAGATCCGTCTGGGGACCGAAGGCTGGAGCGTCAACGAGGGTCCGATCTTCGAGAAAGGGATCACGCCGATGCGCAGCTACGTGTGCGAGCCGATGCAGTACGGCCGGCTTCTGCTTGCGGGCGATGCCGCGCACATCGTTCCCCCGACCGGGGCGAAGGGCCTGAACCTGGCGGTCAACGACGCCCGGCTGCTGGCCGCAGCGCTCGGCAGTTTCTATCGCGATGGCTCCTCGGAGTCCCTCGACTCGTACTCGCGCACCGCGCTGCGGCGAGTTTGGCGGGCGCAGGACTTCTCCAACTACATGACCCAGCTCCTGCACGACCTTTACGGCGGAGCGTTCCAGGAGCGGCTGCAGCTGGCGCGGCTGGAATACCTGCAGCGCTCGATTGCGGCCGCCACCAGCCTCGCGGAGAACTACGCCGGCCTTCCGGCGCAGCCAGACTTCTGACCGGCCGCCAGGTTGGGAATCAACGCGCTGGGAGGACGCCCCGTTTCGGCTGGTCCGATCCCGCCGATTCTGCGCGTGTGTCTGGCACCCTGACCGTGAACTGCCTCGATGTTGGGCCGGCCACGGTCCTCGCGGTCCAGGGCGAGCTCGATATCGCGCGCGGTCCCGCTCTGGGGCGACGCATAAACGAGGTGCTGCATGCCTCTGCGTCGCGCCTGGTGGTCGATCTCTGTGGCGTCGAGTTCCTGGACTCGACGGGCCTCGCGGTCCTGCTCAACGCCCGCCGGCGGACCCGCCGTCTGGGTACGCAGCTGAAGCTGGTCTGCAACGTCGAAAGCACGCTCCGATTGCTCCGGCTCACCCGGCTCGATCGCGACTTCGAGGTCCACGCGACGCTCGAGGAGGCGCTTGCAGCTTGCGGCGCACAGGATTACGCCTGAGCGACCGATCGCTCGCTATCGTCTACGGCACGGCAGACGCAACACTTGGAATCCGTTTGCTCGATGCCGAGCCGGGCCTCGGGCAATTTCTCAGCGAGAATGATCGCGCAGCGGCGCGCCGAATCGTCGTACCGACCCACGTGATCCCGAGGGGCCAGCTGGACATTAGCCAGCTGCTCGAGGAGTTCGACTGCTTCGGGGCGATCGTCCTCGAGGGGATGCTGCTCCGGCGACTGTGGATCGCGGACCATGTCGCGCTGCGGCTACTCGGTCCGGGTGATCTGATCTCGCTGTCCCAGCAGCCGACCCCGTTTGTCCTCTCGGACACCGATTGCCGCTCGCTCACGAAGACGAGGGTGATGCTGCTCGGGCGCGAGGTGCTGATCGGAACCCACCGATGGCCGCAACTGGTGGCCGGGCTGCAAGTCCGGTTCGCCGAGCAGTACGAGCGGGTCGTCGCGCAGCTCGCAATCTGTCAGCTGCCCCGGGTCGAGCAGCGTTTGTTGTCGATGATGTGGCTGCTGGCGGAGTCCTGGGGCCGGGTGACCGCCGCCGGCACGTTCGTGCCGATCAGCCTGACCCACGACGTGCTCGGGGGCCTGGTCGGAGCGCGCCGGTCAACCGTGACGCTGGCGATCGGCGAACTCGCCGATCGAGGAGCAATGATCCGCCAGGAAGACGGGTGGATGCTGCTCGCCGGCCCACCTTCAGCCTCGGAGAGGATGCCGGAGTTCGAGGACGTTCAGCTGGTCAGCACACTGCCTTCGCGATGGCACGCCGACGCTGGAGACAGGGTCGCCCCGTTCGATCCGCACTACCTCCACGAGACCGTGGAGCGCCTGCGCGAGGAGTTCCGGCTAAACCAGGAGCAGGTGCGCGTGCAGCTCGAGCGTGCGGCGGCCTTCAGGGCCAACCGGGACGAACTGCGGCGGACCCGGAACGGCCAGATCACCCCTCCAGCGGTTCCATCATGAGGATCGCGCCCGGAAGCCGCCCGTCGTCTTCGCCGCCGAGCGGCAGGATCGTCACTCGGCACTGAAACGGCCGGCCGCGCCGGTTGGTCGCGTCCAGCACGACGTCCTCGCGCGTTGACTGGCCGGAGAGCGTCGCGCGCAGCTCCTGTTTCAGGCGCTCGACGGGGAGACCGAAATCGAGCGAGAGCAGGTGCCGACCCTCCGCCTCGTCGGCGGTCAGCCCCCACAGCTCGCGTGCCTGGCCGTTCCAGACCTGAACGTGCTGGTCGGGGTCGACGACCGCCACCGCAAGTCCGACCGTCGTCAGGATCGTCTCCAGGAACGCGTTCAGTTCGTTGAGCTCGGTGCCGCGATGGCGCAGCTCGTCGTTCATCGTCTCGAGCTCTTCGTTGGTGGACTGGAGCTCCTCGTTCATCGTCTCGAGCTCTTCGTTGGTGGACTGGAGTTCCTCGTTGGTTGTCTCGAGCTCTTCGTTGGTGGACTGGAGCTCCTCGTTGGTCGTCTCCAGCTCCTCGACGGTCGACTGCAGCTCTTCATACGCCTGCTCGAGCTCGCGGTTGGACCCCGCGAGCCGCTCCTGAAGGTCTTGAGCCTCTGTGACGTCGGTGTACGAGACGCTCGTGCCCATCAGCGCGCCGTCCACGATCAGCGGCGTGAGCCGGACGTTGAGCGTGCGCTGCTGCTCGCCGAATCCCCAACGCACCGCGTTGATCTCGATCCCCTGCAGGTCTTGTGCGATCTGATCGAGGTGACCGCGCAGCTCAACCGGCCGGTAGGAGAGCTCCAGATCCTGGATCGGGCGACCGAACTCGGCGATCCCCACCCCGAACATGCGCCGCGCCGTCTCGTTTGCCATCACCACCGAGCCGCCACTGTCGAGCACGATCTGTGCCGTGCCGGCGATGTTGAAGGCAGCCTCGCGGAGGCTCTCCCCGACGCTGTGCGATGCGCCGTCGTCCGGATCGGCGGCGAGCACCCTCTTCCGGTCGCGAATCGCCGGCCGCAGCACCTTCCTGAAGATCCGCGATTTCATCTCCACCGGTGCGAACAGGTCGCCGTGCGTGATCAGCATCTCGGCCTTGCCGAGGACCAGCACGCCGGCTTCGCCGAGCGCGAAGTGGAAGCGCCGCAGGATCTGCGACTGCGTATCGGCGGTGAAGTACATGAGCGTGTTGCGGCAGACGAGCAAATCGATGCGAGAGATCGGCGCGTCCTGGACAAGGTCGTTGCGGCCGAAGATCACGTTGCGGCGGAGGTCCTTGCGGAACACGTAGCGCTGATCGGCGCGCTCGAAGTACCGCCCGAGCGCCTCGCGCGGCACGTCCTCGACCTGACGCGGCGAGTACGCGCCATGGCGCGCCAGGTCCAGTGCGTCCTCGTCGACGTCGGTGGCGTAGATCTTCACCTGATCGAGGTAGGCCTCCTCACCCATGGCCTGCGCGAGGACGATCGCGGTCGTGTACGCCTCCTCGCCCGAGGCGCAGCCCGCAGACCAGACACGAAACGGCACTCCCGGCGGATGTGAGGCGATCAGTTGGGGGAGAACGACCGTCGCCAGGTGCTCCCACGTCTGCGGATCCCGGAAGAAGCTCGTGACGTTGATCAGGAGCGTGTTGAACAGCTCGACGAACTCATCGCCATGGAGTTGCAGGTGATCGAGGTACGCCTCGTAGTGCTCGATCCCAAGATCGGCCATCCGTTTCGCGACCCGGCGCTGGATCGTCGAGCGCTTGTAGCCGGTGAAGTCGAAGCCGCGGCTGTCCCGGATGAACTCGAGCAGATCGTCGAGCGAGGCCGCTCCACGGTCAGCGCTCACGCGACATCACCCCCGTCCTCGACCAGCTCGCCTTCCCCGTCGGCGACCTTGCGCAGAGCAGTGCCGCCCGCACGCACGTGCTCGCTCAGCACCCCACCGCACTCGGGGCAGATCAAGGTCAGCCTACGTGGCCCCTCACCCTCCGAGGACGGTGTAGTGGGGTCGGTGCCGGACGGCAGCTGCCCGCCGTTGACCATTGCCTCAATCGTACGGCCAAGCTCGGCTGCGGGTACGACAGCGTCAACCGGCACGTGCTCGATCGCGCTGGTGGGCATACCGGAGTAGGCGGCGTCCTTCGGGTCCTGGACGATTGCCGCGCCGCCGTGTGCCTTGATCATCGCCAGTCCAGCGGTGCCGTCGTCGCGCGTGCCGGACAGGATCACGCCGATCACGTCTGGCCCGCGCTCGTGAGCGGCGGAGCGAAACAGCGCGTCGACGGCCGGGCGATGGTTGTTCTCCCGCGGACCAATCGTCAGGCGCACACGGCCATCCTCCACGACCAGATGGCGGTCAGGCGGCGCGACCAGGATCGCGCCGGGGGCGAGGTCCTCTCCGTCTGTGGCGGTTCGGCACGGCAGGTGACCTGCGCGCCGCAGGATCTGGGAGAGGGCGCTGGGGCTGGCCGGATCGATGTGAAGCACAACGCAGATCGCAGCCCGGAGATCAGGCGGCAGATCTGACACGAGGCGACGCAGCGTCTCCACGCCTCCTGCCGACGCCCCGATTACGACGAGGGTGCGCCGAGGATGGATCGGGTCCGCCGCAGCTTCCACGCTTGACAGGCTACGCCCTGGACCGTCGTCCGACCAGCGATCCAGCCCGAGCCCTCAGGCCAGCACCGACGAGGGATCCGCCACCACCCGCAACTGCGCGATCGCACCGGTCAGCTCAAGCAGCCTCCGCACCTGAGGTGGGCCCTGCACGATCACCAGCCGACTCGACGACCGCCGCGCGCGCTGTTCAGCGCTGATCAGCACATGCAAGCCTGTCGAGTCGAGGAACGTCAGATCGCGAAGGTCGACGACGACCAGGTCATGAGTCCGCTCGGCTCTCTGCAGAGCGTCCTCGAGCACCGGCACGGTGGCGAGGTCCAGTTCGCCGCGTAATGTCAGCATGATGCCTTCGTGCAGCTGACTCGAGCGAAGCGAAAACGCCCCGTCCGAGCAAAGGGGAGATGATGCTGCCAATCGCTGTCCCTCCGGAGGATTGATGCGGGCCCTCAAGCGACCCTGCCATTTTCGCGGCCCGTCGGGAGCCGGGACGCTGACCGAAAATCTAGACCCCGTCCCGCTCAATTTCATAGTCGCGCCCGCTGTGTGGTTGGAAATCCACCTCGGATGCGTAAGCTCTGCGCGGATGTCCGATTCCTCCGCCGTGCACGAGGAGGCGGCCCGAGCTCACGGATCGCGCGGCACGACATGACCGCACGCGAGCGGCCTCCGTTCCGCGCCGACCACGTCGGCAGCCTGCTGCGCCCGCGCTCCTTGCTGGAGGGGCGTGCGCGCTTCAGGGCGGGCGAACTCGATCGCGATCAACTGCGAGAGCTCGAGGACGCCGCGATTCGCGACGTGATCGCGCTCCAGCACGACGCGGGCCTGCGGACCGTGACCGACGGGGAATTCCGCCGCACCTCGTGGCACATGGACTTCATCTACCAACTCGGCGGCGTCCGCCAGGTGGAGGGCGAGAGCATCCACGTGCACTTCCGCAACGAAGAGGACGAGTACGAGTACGCTCCGCCCGCGATGCGCGTCGCCGAGAAGGTGACGCTGGAGGAGACGATCTTCGCCGATGCGTTCCGCTTCCTAAGTGAGAACGCGCTGCCGGGGCAAACGCCGAAGCTCACGATTCCGTCGCCCAGCATGGTCCACTACCGCGGCGGGAACTCGTCGATCGACCCCAGCGTGTATCCCGAGCTCGACGCCTTCTGGGACGATCTGACCTCGGCCTACCGCAGCCAGGTCGCAGGTGCCTACGAGCTCGGCTGCCGCTACCTGCAACTCGACGACACGAGCCTCGCGTACATCAACGACCCGGCGCAGCGGGCCCACATCGAGCAGATCGGCGGAGGGGTGGGTGGGGATCCCGGTCGGTTGCACGAGCTGTACATCGCCAACATCAACCGCGCGCTCGCCGAACGCCCGGCGGACCTGACCGTCACCACCCACCTGTGCCGCGGCAACAACCAGTCGATGTGGGTTGCCGAGGGCGGCTATGACTACGTCGCCGAGGCTCTGTTCGGCGACCTGCAGGTCGACGGCTACTTCCTCGAGTACGACGATCAGCGATCCGGGACGTTCGAGCCGCTGCGGTTCGTGCCGAACGGCAAGTGCGTTGTGCTCGGCCTTGTGACGACCAAGCGGCCCCGGCTCGAGGAGAAGGAGATGCTCAAGCGGCGGATCGACGAAGCCTCGAAGTTCGTCGACCTCGAGCAGCTGTGCCTGTCGCCGCAATGCGGATTCTCATCCACCGAGGAGGGAAACCGGCTCTCGATCGACGATCAGCGGGCGAAGCTCGAGCTGATCGTGGAGGTTGCCGCCGAAGTGTGGGGCTAGCGGCGGCGGCGCCAGCGGCGACGGCGGACCCCCGCCCGCCGGGCGGGCGGGGTCGCGCGTCGGCTCTCAGAGACCTAGGATTTTCGACTTCTGCTGGGAGAACTCCTCGTCGGTGAGGATTCCCTGGTCGTGCAGCTTGCCGAGGTCGGCCAGCCGCTGCATGTCTTCAGCGCTAGGTCCCGACGACGATGGCGCTGCGGCCGGCGCCGCGGCTTGCGGCGGAGGCGCCATCGACTGCTGGCCTTCCGCGTAGGCCTGCTGCTGCTGTTCTTCCTGCTTGCGCGCACTGTGCTTGCCAATCGCGTACGCGCCGCCTCCGACCGCCGCTGCGCGGAGCAGCGGACGGCGTCTCATGAACGGCATCGCTACCGCCTACCCTTCGTCCTCGGGCAGCGCGAGCCCAAGGGCGAGCATGATCTCCGGAGCGGCGGCAACCACGCGGGGTCCTCCGACCTGTGGCGCGACCGCGCGCAGCACGCCGAGAATCTCCTCGGGGCTGACCCCTTCCTCGAGCGCGTTGGCGACCTGCCACGCGTACGAGGCGGGCGGCGCGTCCATCGCGATCAGCGCTGCGATCTTGACCAGCGAGAACGTCTTGGGGTCGAGACCGCTGCCTTCCCGGTTCAGCTCGCGCAACCCGACCGCCTTCTCCAGGATGTCGAGATCGCCGGCCGCAACTCCAGAGAGCGTCTCGTGAGTATCTGCTCCAACAACGGGCATTGGTTTTCCTTTCAACGGGTGATGCAGCTGCCAACGCTCGACGGTCGGCAGCTGCGCTTCAGCCTGCGTGGCTTACGAGGCCGCAGGCGCCGACGGCGTCAGGGCGTCTTGCAGTTTCTTCGTGTCCTCGTCCGACAGCGAGGTCTTGATCACGGTGCCGCCGTATTGCTGCAGCGCCGCGGTCGCCTTGTCCGGCGTGACCTGCTCGACGACCAAGAACAGCGCCGAGGTTCCCGGCTTGAGCTGGTCGCGCACCTGCTCTTGGAACGCCTTGTCGATGCCCTTCTCACCGAGGTGCCCGAATAGTGCACCCATCCCGGCCCCGATCGCCAGACCTGCGAACGGGATGAAGAACAGCAGACCGAACAGCAGACCCCAGAACCCGCCCCACCAGGCGCCTGCGCCCGCGGACGCGCCGCCGTGCGAGGTGTGAACGTGGTACTTGCCCTCCATGTCGCGCGAGATCGAGGCGACCTGGTCGGCCTGGATGATCAACTCAGACTCCAGCTGCTGAACCGTTTGCCGTGCCTGCTCGGCCGTGCCCTGGTCGGGATAGCCGATCGCAACAAGCGTTGCCATATGTGGACTCTCCTTTCTTTGTGTCTTCTGTAGCCAGGCGCCCCCGCCGGCGCCACGATCTTGGCATCAGCGGGCGCACCTGAGAGGGGAGCGTGACGGTCGCGACGGCCCGGGTCATCACCCCGATCGGGTGAGCGGGCAGACGTTATGGGTACGCGCGGGCTAACCGTTGATCAGCCCGACGATCCCCTTGATGATCAGCAGGGCGCCGACGATCAGCAGGCCGCGGATCGCGATCTTGCGTCCGTTCCGGGCGACCCAAGCTTTGATCCGCTCAAGCGCGACCGGCGTCCACTTCGGTGCGACCGTGAAGCTGAGCAGCGGTAGCTCGAGCAGGGCGAGCATCACGATGTTGAATGCGATCACGAGCAGGACCGTCGCCGGGACGCCGTACTTCAGCGTGTCGATCTTGTGCAGGCCAGCGAGGTAGGAGGCGCCCGGAAGCGTCAGCAGCGCGCCGATCACGAACGTCGTCCGCGGCGTGCCGCGGCTGAGCGTGCGCTGCCAGCGCGGCGGCCCCTTGGCCTCCTTGGCCTCGCGCCGGCGCTCGCGGCGGTCGGCGGTCCGGTCGCTCGCGATTACGAACGCGACTACGACCAGGATCGCGCCGAGCGCGATGTCGACACCCGGGCTCACCGTGCGCTTCGTCGTGTTCACGGCACCAGAGTCTTTGAGCGCATACACGATCACGAGTCCCAGCGTGACGCTGGTCATCATCGCCCCCAGCAGGTACCCGAGCATTAGCCGTCTCGGGTTCGGGAGCATCAGCATCACGGTCGTGGCCGCGACCAGCGTCGGATTGAAAGCCGCGAGCAGCGAAAGCAGGAAGACGCGGCCCATCAGCGGCTCGCGGGCTGCAGCGGTTGGGAGCCCGCGGGCTCGTCCTGGAGAGATCGCCTCCAGCCTGCGAGCAACGCGTGGACGGCTTCGGCGCCGACGACGGGCGCCTCAGGTGCGGCGAGCTCGACCGGGTGAAGCACGAACGGACGGGTTTGAGGACCGCCCAGCCCCCCATGGAACGAGATCAGCTCCTCGAACGCGCACCCCTGCTCGAGCTCGGGGTCGAAGAAACTGTTGACGACGATGTCGGCCGCGTGCTGGAAGCCGTCGGCACGCCGCAGGTGAGCGGGAGCGTTGGCGGAGAATCCCGCGAGTGGGTCCTCGCCCTCGACCTCGCCGTCGCGGAGGTAGTGCACGCCGCGTGCGCCCAACACGACGGGCCCACGATTGCTCGACTGCAAGAGCAGGAAACCGATGTGGGGGTGCTCGCGGAGGCTCGGGATCAACCGGGGGTGAAGTTCCTCGATCTCTTCCAGGCACAGCCGCTCCTTGGAGTCCATCAGGTAGATGAGACCGAGGTTGCCGGAGGCGAGCACGATCACCCGCCGGTCCTCGACATCCTTAGCTTCCGAGTGCTGCTTTCTTCCGGTCGCTTCGGAGAGCGCGTGCGTGGCGGCGAAATCGTTCTCGTCTCCGCCGCCGAGCTGCGCGACCGAGCCCGCTTCGATCGAGCGCTCGACCAACGTCTGAAGGTCGTAGCCGTTGCGCTGCTTGAACGTCGCGCCCTGCGTCTGCCCGTGGTCCGAGAGCACCACCAGCTTGTAGGGCCGCGGTGCATACCGGCGGGCGCGCTCGATCCGGCCGAACTGCTCGTCGAGCTTGCGCAGTGCCTCGAGCGTGTCGTGGCGCTCGAGCCCGGAATGATGCGCCACCTCGTCGTAGCTGGAGAACGTCGCATAGATCGCGGGGCGGCCGGCCATCATGTCCGTCAGCACGCCGAACACGATCAGATCGCGGAGCGCGACGCAGACCGTCGCGCGCATCAGCGGGTAGATGCCGCCGCGGTTGCCCCGCGGCAGGACGTCGCGGCGCCGCTGTTGGATCGCCGCCACCCGCTCGAGCAGAACCTCCCAAAAGAACAGCACGAGCACGCGGCTGACGTTGAAGCCGTTGGCGAGAAACGGGCGATAGCCGGGATTGGCACGTTTCTCCGCGCTCATCCGGCTGACCGTCAGGATCACGGCGTCGGCCTCGCCAGAGAACAGGTTCCCGCGGCTGGCGCCTTCGTCGCGCAACAGACCTGATCCCGTCGTGCGGCGACGCTCGATCTCCGCGCAATCGACCGGCGATGAGCAGGTCATGACCTTTCCGGTCTGCTTCTCGACCCACCTGAAGGCCGGCACGTCCTCGTTTGAGCCGAGCAGGATCCCGGCCTGGCTGGCACCGGTCTGGGAGCTGAGGTCCGTCTCCCACTCGAGCAGCTGATGGGACCCGCTTTCATGCCAGCGGGCCAGGACGGGCGTGTTGCCGTCTCGCATCGCGCGCTGCAAGACCGGCAGCGCGAGCCCGTCGATCTCGAGGAACACGATGCCGGGGGTGTCGCTGTTCGCCGCGCGCCGCTGGCGGCGGACGATCCTCGTGATCACCCGCAGCGAGTAGGTGTCGTCGTCATTGGCGCCAAGCGCGGCATCGATCACGATCATCACCGCCGCGATCACGAGCGCGGCGAGCAGTGCCGCCCAGAAAGAGTCGACCTTGAACGCGCTCGGATCGACCTGCGACGCGAGCAGCAAGATCAGCGCGTCGAGCACGAGCACGAACACGAAGCCGACCGCCAGCGTGAACGGCAGCCGCAGCGCCGCCACGACCGGCGGCAGCAACCCGTTGAGGACGCCGATGATCGCCGCGGCGATGAACGCGTCGCCGAAGTCGCCGATCTTCACGCCCGGCACGATCGCTGCGGCAACGAACACCGAGACCCCCGCGACGATCCAGCCGAGCACGAACGGCAGCAGGCGGACGCGCGGCACCTCGGGATGCCACACCATCTCCTCGCCGTAGGCGGCGGCAGGCGATCCGGTCGCCGGCGTCCCGTCTGGGGTGGGGGCGTTTGGGTCAGCCGGCTTCATACTCAAGGCACTTTTATCCCGCTGATGTACGAGAGTCGTCACCCTGATGGGACGATGAGGATGACTTGGCTGGGTCACGCGACGGTCCTGATCGAGGTCGATGGCGTGCGGCTGCTCACCGATCCTGTGCTCGGCGGCCGCGTTGGCCCCCTGGTGCGGATCGCCCGTCGAGTGCGCCGAGACGACCTGGGAGGAATTGACGCGGTGCTCCTCTCGCACCTGCACGCCGATCACGCCGACCCGGCCTCGTTGACGGCGCTTGCGCGGCAGAGCCCAGCGGTCGCCGTGCTCGCGCCCGCCGGTTCCGGCCATTGGTTGCGTCGCCGCGGGCAACTCGACGTCAAGGAGCTCGCGGCGGGCGGCGAAATCCAGATCGGCAGCGTGAAGATCACCGCGACCGAGGCCGCGCATGATGCGCGGCGCTGGCCCGTCGGGGTGTCAGCCGATCCGATCGGTTTTCTCGTCGGAGGATCGCGTTCGGTGTACTTCGCGGGCGACACCGATCTGTTCGCGGGGATGAGCGAGTTGCGCGGCGGCGTGGATGTGGCGCTGCTGCCGGTGTGGGGCTGGGGGCCGTCGGTCGGACCAGGTCACCTGGATCCGCACCGGGCCGCCGAGGCGGTCGCGATGATCGCGCCCGCGGTGGCGGTCCCGATTCACTGGGGGACGTTTGCGCTCGCCTGGTCAGCAGGGCGAGCCAGCGCGGATCGCGCGCGGCCGGCGCGGGAGTTCGCGGCGCTCGTGGCCGTGTCTTCGCCGGACGTCGAAGTGAGGGTGCTCGAGCCCGGCGAGTACACGGAGCTCTAGCGCCGCCGTCACCCGCATCGGATGATGAAGTGCGGCGACTTCGGTGTGAGCATCGCGACATGGCAGTAACTGCAAACAGAAGAACACGCAAGCCGGCCGCCGTACCGCACCTGACCGTCGCCGAGCGCGTCGCGCGTGGCAAGGCGGCGCGCGCCGAGGTACCTCGTAGCTCTCACGCTGTATTCGAGCCCGCCGCCAAGCGCGCGGATCCGATCGAGCTGCTCGAGAGCCAGGCACGCACGCGCGTGCCGGAGCTTGTCCCGATCCGCTACGGGCGGATGCTCGTCTCGCCGTTCACCTTCTACCGCGGCGCGGCGAAGATCATGGCCCGCGATCTCGCGGCGACGCCGAGATCGGGGCTGAACGTCCAGTGCTGTGGCGATGCCCACCTATCGAACTTCGGCACGTTCGCCTCGCCGGAGCGGCGGATGATGTTCGACATCAACGACTTCGACGAGACGCACCCGGGGCCGTGGGAGTGGGATGTCAAGCGGCTCGTGGTGAGCATGCTGATCGGCGCCCGCGACAATGGCTTCAGCGTTGGCGACCAGGACCGGATCGTGCTCGAGACCGTCACCAGGTACCGCACGTCGATGCGCGAGTTCGCGTCGATGAACAACCTGGAGGTTTGGTACGCGCACCTGGAGATCGAGCAACTGCTCCAGGAACGCGCCGCGGACTTCAAGCCGGCGCAGGTGAAACGCACGCAGAAGGTGCTCGACAAGGCGCACACGCGGGACAGCATGTCGGCCTTCTCGAAGCTGACGAAGACAGTTGACGGCAAACCGAGGATCGTCGACCAGTCGCCCCTGATCGTGCCGCTCGACGTGCTCGTTCCACCGGACCAGGTCGGAGCGTGGAGCGAAGAGCTGCGAAGCCGGCTGCGCGCCTACCGGAACACGCTCGAGCACGACCGCCGCGTGTTGCTCGAGGAGTTCGAGCTGACTGACTTCGCGCGCAAGGTCGTGGGAGTCGGCAGCGTCGGGACACGTGCCTGGATCGCCCTGATGCTCGGCCGTGACGAGCAGGACCCGCTGTTCCTCCAGATCAAAGAGGCCGAGGCATCCGTGCTGGAGGAGGCGCTCGGGCCAAGCAAGTACTCAAACCACGGTCAGCGAGTGGTCGTCGGACAGCGGCTGATGCAGGCAGCGAGCGACATCTTCCTGGGCTGGGTGCGTACCGCCGCCGGCTTGGACGGGCAGCCGCGTGACTTCTACGTCCGTCAGCTGCGCGACTGGAAGGGCTCGGCCGAGATCGACCAGATGCGTCCGGAAGGGATGGTCGTGTACGGCTCGCTGTGCGGCTGGACGCTGGCGCGCGCGCACGCCCGCAGCGGCGACCGGATCGCGATCGCGTCCTACCTCGGGGCCGGCACGAACTTCGATCGCGCAATCGTGGAGTTCTCGAAGGCGTACGCAGACCAGAACGAGCGCGACTACAAGCAGCTCGTCGACGCGGTCAAGTCGGGGAGGATCACCGCCCAGACCGGGCTATGACCACCGTCCATCCGCACAGCACCGCCTGCAGGCTGTGGGCGCTGGCCTCGCTGCTGCTGCTGGCATTCGCGATCGGGCTTGCGATCGTGACCGCCGCGATCCGCTTTCCGCGCGGGTTCGTGGTGGCCGCGCTCTTCCTGCTGGCCGCGGCGTCCGCGTGGGAGGGAGTGCGCCGGCGCGGCGGGCTGCGTGTGGTTCTGGTCGGGGTGGGCGCGCTGCTGCTGGCGGGAGGGCTGGCAGTGATCCTCTTTGAGGGCAACCTGGCGCTCGACGTGATCGTGTTGATCGCGTTCCTGGGGTCGCTCGGGGCGGCGCGCATGGCCTACAGGGTTCATGTGAAGTTGCCCGAGGGCACGCCGCCTCGGCATCCCGTCCTGTTCTACAACCCTAAGTCCGGGAGCGGCAAGGCGGAGAAGTTCCATCTGCCGGAGGAAGCGAAGCGCCGGGGAATCGAGCCGATCGAGCTTCGGCGCGGCGATGACCTCGAGAAACTCGTGCGCGACGCGGTCCGCGACGGCGCCGACGGGCTGGCGATGGCTGGGGGAGACGGGTCGCAGGCGATCGTGGCGATGGTCGCGTCGGAGCTCGATCTGCCGTACGCGTGCATCCCGTCGGGGACGCGCAACCACTTCGCGCTCGACCTCGGCGTCGACCGCGAGGACGTCGTCGGCGCGCTCGACGCGTTCGTCGACGGCGGCGAGCGTCGTGTCGACCTCGCGGAGGTCAACGGGCGCGTGTTCGTCAACAACGTTTCGCTCGGCCTCTATGCACAGGCCGTTCAGAGCGCGGGCTATCGCGACGCGAAGTTGCGCACGCTTCTGAACACGGTTCCCGATTATCTAGGTCCCCGCCCATCATCGGACGCGTCCCCGCCGGAGGTCAGCTGGGCGGGAAAGGACGGCAGCGAGTCGGCAGCGGCGCTGCTCATCTCCAATAACCGCTACCGCCTCGGGAGCATGCTTGCCTCGGGCACGCGACCGGCGCTCGATCGGGGTGTCCTGGGAATCGCGGTGATCGGCGCGAGCAATGGCGACCGCCCTGCGCTCGGGGTCCGTCAGTGGACCGCGCCGAGCTTCGAAGTGCGCTCGACCGGCCCGGTGCCGGCGGGGATCGACGGTGAGGCGGCGACGCTCGATCCTCCGCTGCAGTTCCGGATGCGCCGCGGGGTGCTGCGGGTGAGGATCGCGCGCCACCATCCGGGCGCGTCGCCGTCGGCCATGACTCCCGACACGACGTGGGGGACGATCACCACGCTGGCGCTACTGACCGTTGGGCGGGCGGACCCCGGCGGCCGGGAGGCTTAGCGGGCTCGCTCGCTGACCTGGAGGATCTGCCGCGGCGGGGCCGGCCCCCGATTTTCCCCCCCACACGTACGCGCTGAGGTCATCGCGATGGCGTGCGAGCTGCCCGCCCAGAGCGGCGTGCCGCTCTCACGCTGTCCTCCTCGGAGCTAGCGCGCGAGGCGATCACGCGCGGGATCGTCGAGCGGATCTCGCGCGTGATCGTCTGGCGTTGGCTCTCTGAGGACGCGATCAAGCCATGGCAGCACCGCTCCTGGATCTTCCCGCGCGACCCGTGCTTCGCACAGCGCGCCGGACCGATCCTCGACCTCTACGCCGGCTACTGGCAGAGCGAGCGCCTGCATCCCGTCGATTACGTCGTCTGCGCTGATGAGAAACCCTCGATCCAAGCCCGCAAGCGCAAAGCCAGGACCCATCCCGCTCGCCGTGGCGGCGGCCAGAAGATCGAGCATGAGTACGAACGAGGTGGCGCGCTATGCTACCTCGCGGCGTGGGACGCCCGGACGGTTCGGCGGGAGGGGGCTCAGCGTCGAGTGGCGGCGCAGCTGGATGACTCGCGCGCGGCCCGTCGAGCAAGGCCGGATGCCGAGCGGGCCGCAGGCGCGAGCGCGCTTTGTATCGCCGGTCAGGCCGCGCGAGCGGTAGACGCCGGCGCCACCATCCGCCGGCGCGCGATCAACTTGGCCGCCTCCCATAACGCCAGCAGCAGCAGGGCGGCTGCGATCGCGATCAGGGTCTGCCCGTGCCGCAGCGGGGTCGTGCCGAGCAGCCGGTTGAAGAGGTCCATCTGCGTGATCGCGATCGCCAGCGCGAACTGGACGAGCGCGACCCGGTTCATCCGCGCGTTGTCGAAGGTCTCCCTCGCGATTACCGACCTGCTTGTGCTCCGGCACTCGAACGCCGCGACGATCAGCATCATCGCGAACGCGGTCAGGCCGATCGACGACCCAACCTCAGTCGAGCCCCAGTTCTCCTTGCCGAACCAGATCAGCAGGTCGAGGACCACCGCCATGTACAGGCCGACGAGGCCCGAGGTCAGCTTGACGCCCGAGGTGATGATCGATTCGCTGCTCGGTCGCGGGCGCAGCGACATCAGCCCGGGCGTCGCGTGGTCGAGTCCCAGCGCGATGCCGAACGGCGCGCTGACGAAGAAATGGATGTAGAGGACCTGGGCCGGCGTGAACGGCTGGCCCGCCGCGATGTTCAGCAGCGTCGCGCCGAGGAAGGTCAGTACGAACGCCACCAGCGAGATCAGCACGAACCGGACGTACTTGAGCAGGTTGTCGTAGAGCTTGCGCCCCTCCCCGACAGCGTGCACGATTGTCGCGAAGTTGTCGTCGGTGAGCACCATCCGGCTGGCGTTCTTGGCGACCTCGGTTCCCGTTCCCATCGCGATGCCGATGTGGGCGGCCTTGATCGATGGCGCGTCGTTGACCCCGTCGCCGGTCATCGCGACCACGTCGCCCTTCTGCTTGAGCGTGTCGACGAGCAGTACCTTGTGCTCGGGAGCGACGCGCCCGACGACGCCGATCCGGTCGATGCGCTCAAGCCGCTCGTCCTCGCTCAGCGCCGCGAACTCGGCGCCGAGGATCGCCTCTCCTTCGATTCCGAGCTGCTTGGCGATCGCCTCTCCGGTGATCACGTCGTCGCCGGTCACCATCCGCACCCTGATGTGGGCGTGGTCGGCGTCCTGGACGGCCGGCTTTGACTCCGCGCGGGGCGGGTCCACCATCCCCACCAGGCTTGTCAGCTGCAGGCCGTCCACATACGAGAGCAGGTCGCCATCGGGATCGAACGCCGCGCGGTCGAGGTCGCGCTGCCCGGACGCCATCACGCGCAGGCCTTCCTCGCCCATGCGCCTCATGTTCGCCTCGGCCCAGCTCTTGAGATCGCCATCGAACGGGACGCTCCGCCCGCCCGCCAGGGCGCTCGCCGCGTGGCTCATCACGGCGGGTGCTGCCCCCTTGACGTAGCAGCGCACGAGATCCTCGCCGGAGTCGCTCGAGGCCTCGGTGAAGACCGCCATCAGCTTGTATGTCGGGTCAAAGGGCAACGTCGCCAGCCGCGGGTGCTGCTCTCGCGTGGCGTCGACATCGAAGCCGGCCTTGTGCGCCAGGACCAGCAGCGCGCCCTCCGTGGGGTCACCGACGACCTTGCCGTCGACCAGCGTCGCGTCGTTGGCGACCGCGTAGGGGAGGATCGCATCCGAGATCCCGGCGGACGAGCCGGCCGCGTGGTGAACGTGTCCCTCGAGCTGGTATCCGGACCCGGAGATCGTGAAGCGATCGGTCGGATCGACGACCTGAACGGCAGTCATCTGGTTCATCGTCAACGTGCCGGTCTTGTCGGAGTTGATCGCGGAGGTCGACCCGAGTGTCTCGACCGACGTCAGGTCCTTGAGGACGGCGCCGTGACGGGCGAGATCGCTCGCTCCGAGCGACAGGATCACCTGCAGCACCGTCGGCAGCGCCTCCGGGATCGCCGCGATCGCGAGCGCGACGGCACTGGTGAAGACGACCGTCGAAGAGTCGCCGCGCTGCGCTCCGAGGACGAACATCACGATCATCGTGAGCCCCGCTGCCGCCGCGATCCACAACGTCAAGGTGTTGAGCTGCTTGGTCAGCGGCGTCTGCTCACGGCGCGTGCTCGCGAGCATGCCGGCGATCTTCCCGACCTCCGTGCCGGCACCCGTCGCGGTGACGATCATCACGGCGCTGCCATGCGTGACCGGCGTGTGCATGAAGGCCATGTCGGTCTGGTCGCCGGGCGCGAGATCCGTGCCGGCGGGTGCCGCGACACCCTTCGACGCGGGCACGCTCTCACCGGTCAGCGCCGACTCGTCGATCTGCAGTGAGCTCGCCTCGATGATCCGCCCGTCGGCGGGCACCTCGTCGCCCGCGGCCAGCAGGACGACGTCGCCCACGACCAGCTCCTCTGCAGCGACCTGCGCCTCGGAGCCATCGCGGCGGACGCGTGCGGTGGCCTTGACCATCGCTTTGAGCGCGTTCATCGCGCTCTCCGCTTTGCCCTCCTGGCGCAGGCCCACGATCGCGTTCACCACCGTGATGAACAGCAGCAACAGCGCGGTGGTCCATTCCTTGACCGCCAGTGACACGATCGCCGCGCCGACCAGGATCAGCTGCATATAGCTGCGGTACTCCGCGACGAACCGCCGCCACTCGGGCACCTGTGCCTCGACAGGCAGCGCGTTGGGACCTGCCTTTTCGAGGAGTCGTGCGGCCTGTTCGCCGGAGAGACCGGTCGCCGGGTCGACGCCGAGCCGCTTGGCGACCTCCGCCGGCTCGAGGTCGTACCACCCGTTTGCCCGCGGAAGCTGCTGGGTCGTCTGCGTGGCGCTCGTCGCCATCTCAGTTCTTCTTGTCGCGCGCCGCCTGCTCGAACGGGTCAGGCGGCGCTCCCTTCGGCGCCTGTTCCTCGAGACGGCGCTTGATCGCCTCCAGCTCGGCTCGCTGCTGTTTGGAGACCTCCGGATAGCACGGATCGGTCTCGATCAGCGTGTGCACCAGGACGGCCGCGGCGCTGACCCGCGCGAACCATTTGCGGTCGGCCGGGATCACGTGCCATGGCGCCCACTTTGTGCTCGTGTGGGAGAGCATTTCGGAGAACGCGTGCTGGTAGTCGTCCCAGCATTCGCGCTCGTGCACGTCGGCGCCGGAGAACTTCCAGTTGTGGTCGGGCAGGTCGATCCGGCGCAGCAAGCGCGCGCGCTGTTCCTCCTTGGAGATGTTCAGGAACAGCTTCACGATCCTGAAGCCGTTGTCCGTCAGGTAGCGCTCCCAATCGTTGATCTCGCGATAACGGCGCGCCCAGATGTTCTTGGTCTTCGACGCCTCCGGCAACCGCTGGCGCTCCAGGTTCTCCGGATGCACTCGTACGACGAGCACCTCCTCGTAATGAGAGCGGTTGAAGATGCAGATCTGTCCACGTTCCGGCAGACGCTTCGCGTATCGCCACAGGAAGTCGTGGTCGAGCTCCTCTGCCGATGGGACCTTGAAGCTGTGCACTGCGACGCCCTGTGGATTGACGCCGCTCATGACGTGGCGAATCGTTCCGTCCTTGCCCGCGGTGTCCATCGCCTGCAGCACCACGAGCACGCCGCAGTTGTCCTGTGCCGCCAGCCGCGCCTGGTATTCGGCGAGCAGATGCACTCCCTCTCCGAGCAGCGCTTCGCCGTCCTTCTTCTTCTTGAGTCCCGCCTTGAACGCCGGGTCGAAGTGCTTCGCGAGCGTGACGTCCGAGCCGGGCTTCACGCGGAACGGGGCGATGAACTCCTCGAGCCGCTTCCAGCGCGTTTCGTCCATGTGATCAAGCCTGCGACGGACTCCTGCGAACGTCATCACCCGATGTGGGTGAGCCTCTTCGCTGGCGGCGCGCCTCGGAGTAGGAGAGCTGTGGCGCTTCGACGACGACGGTGCGCGCGATCCGATCCTGGAGCCCTCGCCGCTTGTCGTCGAACAGGATCAGGACGTAGCCGGCGAACAGTGGCAGCGCGGCGAGAACCAGGCCGATGACACGGACCACAGCTCGCCGTGGCTTGATCCGTCCACCCTCCCTGGGGAGGACGCGAAAGCGCATCATCCGCGCGCCCGGCGTCTGCCCGGTGGCGGCCCAGAAGCCGACGAAATAGCCGATCGTCCAGAGGATGTAGACGCCGCCGGCGATCACCGCGAGCACGGCCTTGACGTTGTGCGGCAGGTGCAGCAGCGAGACGATCAACGTCGCCCCGAGGCCGACGACGAACGCGACTACGTTGATGACCGCGGCATCGACTGCGATCGCGATGCCGCGAGTGATCAGTCCGACGTAGGGACCGTCCGGGTCATCCGCCATCGCGCTCTGGCTTCTCGCCCGGGGGCCGGCTGGCGCGAGCCGCCGGAGCGGTCGTAGCCTCTGAGGGCGCGGCGGCCTCCGGGCCGTTAGCCGGAGCTGTCGCGTTGCGCTGGCGCCGGCGCGCCAGCCGGCGGACCTTCTGTTCCAGCCAGTCGTCTGCGCCCCGCGAGCGCATCCGCACCTCCTCCTCCACCTGGTCCGCGAACCCGAGGCTCTGCTGCGTGATCGCGGCTGTGACGGCCGGGCTTGCGGCAATCTCGTCGACCAGGCGCCACAAGGCGGGGCTTGCCAGCAGCCCGTCGACGAACTCCTCGAACAGCCCGCTCTTGAAGAAGTGGGCGATCACATCCTTGGCTGCGTCGCTGTCGATCGCGTCCTTGATCAGGTCGCGGATCCGCTCGCTGTTGAGCGCCGCCACGGCGGCCTTCTCGGCCTCGCCCAGCGGCCAGCGCGTCGCGGCCGCTGCCCGTGACCCGATGCCTCGGATCAGCCCGCGCGGGACGTCAGTGATGCTCCGATCTATGGACATTGCCGCGAACCTCGGCGCATCTTCGCACCGCGCGCGGTCGCCGATATCACCCAGATCAGGCGATGTGACGGCCGGTGAGCGCGGGAATATGTGCTCGGATGAGCGAGAACGACCCACCGGCCGAAGGCGCTGAGGAGGCCACCCAGCCGCTCGAAGCGAGCCAGCCGGCCGCGGACGCGCCGCCGGCCGCGACCGCGGGCCCGAAGGTACCCAAGCCGACGAGCCATCGCGCCCGGATCTGGATCAATGTGCTGCTCGGGTTCACGACGCTGCTCGCGATCGTGGCGGTGTTCTCGGTCTGGGCGAACCGACTCCTGTTCAACCCCGACAACTGGCAGAACACCAGCACCCAGCTGCTCCAGAACCAGGAGATCCGCGACGCGACCGCAAACTACGTCGTCGATCAGCTGTACGCCAACGTCGACGTCGCCGGCCTCATCAAGCAAGGGTTGCCGACGCAGCTGCAGGGCTTGGCCGGCCCAGCTGCCGGGGCGCTTCGCAATGCTGCGGTGAAGGGCGTCGATCTCGCCCTGAGCCGTCCCCGGGTGCAGAGTCTGTGGGCAACCGCAAACAGAGCGGCAGATCAGGCATTCATCGCCGTTGTCAACGGGGGCAAAGGACCCGTCGGGGTCAAACAGGGGGTGGTGACGCTCGATCTCGCCTCGATCATCGACAACGTCGCGAGCCGTCTCGGCCTGCCATCTGACATCGGCAACAAGCTGCCGCCCACGATCGGCAACCTGACGATTCTGAAGTCCGATCAGATCAAGCTGATCCAGAATCTGGGTAAGGCGATCAAGGGGCTGGCGCTGGTGCTGACGATCTTGGTTCCGCTGCTCTACGTGCTGGCGATCTTCCTCTCGCGAGATCGCAGGCGGCGGATGCTGATGGCCGTCGGCTTCTCGATCGTGTTTGCGGGCGTGGTCGCCTTCCTGCTGCGACATCTGCTCGTTTCGGGCATCACCAACTCGCTCGTCAAGGATGAGTCGGTCAAGCCCGCGGCCCAGGCTGCGGTATCGATCGCGACCGGGATGATCACCGAGATCGCCGGCGCGTTCGTGCTGGTGGGGGCGGTCGTGGTCGCTTCCGCTTGGTTCGCCGGTCCGCAACGCTGGGCCACGGCCGGCCGCCACGCGCTGGCGCCTTACCTGCGCGACCGCCCGGGATGGGCATTCGCGACCACCACCGTCTTGATGCTCCTGGTCTTCATCTGGAATCCGATCCCGGCGACCGGGAAGCCCGCGGGGATCATCGTCTTCCTGCTGCTCGCGCTGCTCGGGACGGAGGTCCTGCGCCGGCAGACTGCCTGGGAATTCCCGGATGCGCGGGCGGGGCAGACTTCGGCCGCCTTTCGCGCACGGTTCGAGAGCATCCGCGGGCGCATGCACCGTGACAAACCGGAAGCCGCCGCCGGGAACGGGAACGGGTCCGGCGAGTCGATTCCACAGCAACTCGATCGGCTCGCGACCTTGCGGTCGCAGGGCGCGATCAGCGATGAGGAGTACGCCGCGGCAAAGACGAGCGTGCTCCAAGCTGGACGAACAACTGCGCCGTGAGCCCCACCACCGAGCGCGGAAGCCCTTCGAGGCTGCGGTCGGTTCGGCGGGCCTACGGGGAATGGTCCGAGAAAGCGCAGACGCGGATCGAGCAGGAGCGCGATCGGCGCTACGTGGTGGCGCTCGGCTACGTGATCGTGGACCGCAACCGGCAGGCGGCTGCTTCGGTGCTCGCGGGAGCGCTCGCGTTTCGCTTCTTTCTGATGCTGCTGCCAATGACGCTCGTGTTCGTCGTCGGGCTCGGCTACTGAAGTCCGTCGGCGGCACGCCGTCGCAGGCTCTGAACGAGTTCGGGATCAAAGGCGCGCTCGCGGCGACGGTGAACCAATCGGCGTCGTTTAGCGATCCGGGACGCTGATGCTCGGGGTGGTCGGCGCCGCGGTCTGGCTCTGGGTATCGCAGCTGCTCCCGCATCGCGAAGGAGTTCACTGGACCGCGTTCGTGCCGGGCGCGATCCTGGTCGGTGCGGGCTTCGCGATCCTGCAGCTGATCACGGTCAACTGGATCGGACCCAAGCTCAACCACGAATCGGCGCTGTATGGCTCGCTCGGCGTCGCGTTCGTCGTGCTCGGATGGCTCTACGTGCTGGGCCGCCTGCTCGTCACGGCGCCCGTGCTGAACGTGGCGATGCTGCATCTCCAGCAGACGAAGACCCGCACGTAGGTCGGTCCGTAGTCCGGTCGTCGCGAAAGTGCAGTTTTCAGCGGATGGCGGCGCGCGCGCCCGTGCTTACGATCACAGGGCACACGTGTGCAGTGGAACGATGGAAAGGAGGTTTTCATGTCCGCCGTTACCACGAACGGGGTTCATACCGAGGCGAGGCCTCGGCCTGCGGCAGGTACGTATGAGCCCTCGGAGCACAAGGGCGCCGGCTGGGTCATGTTCGCCAGCGTCATGTTCGTCGTCGCCGGGGCCCTGAACATCATCTGGGGCATCGCGGCGGTCTCCAATTCGCACTTCTTCGCCGGTCACGCGGCGTTCATCCTCAGTGGGCTGAACACCTGGGGATGGATCGCGATGGGGTTTGGAGCGCTTCAGCTTCTTGCGGCGCTCTCGATCTGGCGCGGGGGCGAGTTCGGGCACTGGTTCGGAATCGTCGTCGCCGCGCTTGCGGCGATTCTCGCGATGATGATGATTCCGGCGTACCCGTTCTGGTCGCTGGTGCTCGTCGCGATTGACATCCTGGTCATCTACGGCCTTGTCGCCTATGGCGGCAGGCCCGAGCTGACTCGGTAGCCGAAGGGAGATCAGACGCCGGGCGGCCTCTTCAGAGACCGCCCGGTCGGGAGGGCTGCGAAGATTCACGCTGAGCGATGCCGATCGAGGATCTACGTCAGGCGATCACCCAGCAGATGGGCCGTGCAAGGGATGACCTGGCGGCGCTGATCGCGTTCAAGTCAGTCGCCGATCCAAGGCAATACGCGGTGGAGGAGTGCGAAAGCGCCGCGAGGTGGGTGGCCGATGCGTTCGCCGAGGTCGGTCTCGAGGAGGTACATCTGTCCAGGACCGCCGACGGAAGCCTGGCGGTGCATGGCCACGCCGACGCCTCCGACGGCGCCCCGACGGTGCTGCTGTACTCCCACTACGACGTGCAGCCGCCGCTGGGCGAGGACGCGTGGCTGACGCCGGTCTGGGAACTCACCGAGCGGGATGGCCGCTGGTACGGGCGAGGGGCGGCCGACTGCAAGGGCAACGTGATCATGCATCTCGCCGCGCTGCGGGCGCTGCGGCACGTGCACGGCGACTTCCGCTGCAACATCAAGGTGATCAGCGAGGGGTCAGAGGAGCAGGGCACGGGCGGTCTCGAGACCTTCGTCGCGGCCAATCCGAACGTGTTCCGGGCCGATGCGATCCTCGTGGCAGACGCCGGAAACGCAGCCGTCGGCGTGCCGACGCTGACGACGTCGCTGCGCGGGATGTGCGTCGTCGACATCCGCCTCAGTGCGCTGCGCAGCCCGATGCACTCGGGGACGTTCGGCGGCCCGGCCCCCGATCCGGTCGCCGGCCTGCTCGGGATGCTCGCCTCGCTGCACGACGCCGCCGGCAACACGACGATCGACGGACTGGACAACACGCAGACGTGGTCGGGCGCCGCGTACCCGGAGGATCGCTTCCGCATGGACGCCAACGTGCTCGACGGCGTCGAGCTGCTTGGCGGCAGTTCGGTTGCGGACATGCTGTGGGCGCGGCCGTCGGCGACCGTGATCGGGATCGACATCCCGCCGGTGATCGGGTCCGCGAACTCGATTCAGGCCGCCGCCGAGGCGCGCATCACGATGCGGGTGCCGCCGGGGGTGACCGGCCAGGACGCGCAGGATGCGCTCGTCGCCCACCTTCGCAAACGCGTCCCGTGGTCACTGGAGTGCGAGATCGATCGTGTCGCGCTCGGCGACCCGTTCTTCAGCTCGGTCGAGGGGCCCGCATTCGATGCGCTGAAGGGCGCGCTCGAGGACGCCTACGGCAGGGAAATGACGACCCAGGGCGAGGGCGGCTCGATTCCGCTCTGCAACGTGTTCGCCGCCACCTATCCGGACGCCGGCATCTTCCTGTTCGGCGTCGAGGAGCCGAGGTGCCTCGTGCACGCGCCGAACGAGAGCGTCGATCCGTCGGAGATCGAGCACATCGCGCTCGCGGAGGCCCTGTTTCTCGAGCGCTACGCGGCGGTCGGGCGGTGAGACCGTTCACGCTCGAGGACTTCGCGGCGCGCATGCGGCGCGCAGCCACGGCGGCCAGCGACGCCGGGCTCGACGGCGTGCTGGTCACGCCAGGTCCGGACCTTTTGTACTTCACCGGCTACGAACCGACCGAGATCGCCGAGCGCATCACGGTCCTCGTGATCAGTGCCGACCGCGATCCGGCGATGGTCGTGCCGGTGTTCGAGCGCCCGGACGCCGAAGCGGCAGCCGGAGCGGCTGCGGTGAGCTTCACCGATTGGTCCGACGGCGAGGACGAATACGCGCTGACCGCGAAGCTTCTGCGGGACGGCGGCCGCTACGCGATCTCCGACGCCGCCTGGGCACTGCACGTGCTCGGACTGCAGGAGGCGCTGCCTGACTCGAAATACGTCTCGATGACGGCGGCGCTGCCGATGCTGCGCGCGATCAAGGACGACGAGGAGCTCGGGCGGCTGGCGGCGGCGGGGGCCGCCGCGGACGCCTGCGTCGAGGAGATCGCCGGCGTCCAGTTCTCTGGCCGCCGGGAGACCGAGATCGGCGCCGAGCTCGCGGAGCTGCTGCTGGGGCACGGACATGGAGCGGTCGAGTTCACGCTCGTCGGCTCGGGTCCGAACGGCGCCAACCCGCATCACGGGCTCAGCGAGCGAACGATCAGGGAAGGCGACATGGTCGTGCTCGATTTCGGCGGAAGCAAGGACGGCTACGGATCGGACACGACGCGGACGGTGCACGTCGGCGAGCCGTCCGAGCAGGAGCAAGAGGTCTACGACGTCGTGCGCCGGGCGCAGCAGGCGGGCTTCGATGCCGTTCGACCAGGGATCGCCTGCCAGGACGTGGACCGCGCAACCCGTGCGGTGATCGCCGACGCCGGCTACGGCGAGCACTTCATCCACCGGACCGGGCACGGGATCGGGCTGACCACGCACGAGCCGCCCTACATCGTCGAAGGCGAGACGCTCCCGCTGGCGCCGGGGATGTGCTTCTCGGTCGAGCCGGGGATCTACCTACCCGGGCGGTTCGGGGTGCGGATCGAGGACATCGTGGCGGTCACCGAAGAGGGTGGCCGGCGGCTGAACAACTCCAGCCGCGAGATGCTGATCGTGGACTGACGGCCTGGGCTTTCGCGCTTCGTTTTGGGCTGTTGGCTTGCGCGCTTCGTTTTGGGCTGTTGGCTTGCGCCTCAGCTTCCCGGCCTTCGGCCGGGGGCCTTGGGGGTTGGTTTGCCTCGTATTTGGCTTTCGAGGAGGGGGTGGGCCGCTTGGCAGCCCCGATTTCGTTACAGAGCGCCGGCCCGCTGATGCAACGTGTAACGAAATGCGCGCTATCGCACCGATTTGGTTACGCGTTGCCCATCGTGGCGGTCGAGATGTAACGAAATCGGGGTTCTCTCCCCTCGTGCTTCTGCGGGTGGAGGCTGTCTGAATGAAGTCCCGCGTGGGCGGGACCCGAATCCCGCCGGCCATGGATGGCCGGCGGAATGGGCATGGACGGGGGTGGCCCTGCGAAGGCCACCGAGCGCAGACCACGAAGCGCAACCGACGGTCCGGACGGGGCCTCGCGGCCCCATGGATGCCGAGCGAAGCGAGGCCCCTCCCTGGCGCCCGGGCGCGGTTCCGATCAGAGGTTGGCGACGATCAGCACCGTGGCCGAGATCGAAAGCAGGACCGCGCCGGCGGTGAGCACCGAAACGAGCGGGGTGGTGAGCTCCTCGAAGGTTCCGCGGCGAAGCGCGGCTGATGCGCGCACCTGCCGGATCGCGCCGACGACGAGGATCACGACCGACAGCAGGCCGTAGCCGATCCCAAGCGCCTGGAAGGGCCAGTGCGCTCCATGGGTCAGGTCCGGCAGCAGGCGACCCACGGCAAGCCCGGCGGCGCCGACTGCGACACCGCTGCGCCACCACGCGAGCCACGTCCGCTCCGCGGCAAGCCACGTTCGCCTCGTGACGTCGGAGGCGGGATTGTCGTCCGAGGCGCTCATGCGGGCTCCGGCTGGGGCGGCGGTACCGCGGCCGGTCGAAGTGGATCGGTCCCGGCGGCGGCGCCGGCGCTTTCGGCCTCGTACCGCGCAAGCAGCCGCCTTTCGTCGTCGCGTTTGGGGAACACGAAGAAGACGATAAGGCCGGCGGCGAGCACCGCGATGGCGCCCGCCAGGTAGGTCCACTCGTCGCCCTTGAGAAATGCGGACTTGGCTGCGGTGATGATCTGCTTTGAGTATTGGGGGTACTGCTTGGCGAGGTCGGCGGCGCTCGAGAACGACTTCGTCAGCTCGTTCTGGACGTTGTCGGAGATGCTCTTTCCGGAGGCCGCGATCGTGGCGCCGAACGCGGCCGCGTAGCCGGCGGTCAGCAGCGCCCCGAAGATCGACTGCATGATCGCGCCGCCCAGGTCTCGCTGAAGATCCGCCGTCCCAGACGCCATTCCGACCCGCCTGACGGGCACCGAGCGGGTCAGCGTGTTCGAGCTCGGCGGACCAGAAATGCCAACCCCGATCCCGATCAGCGCGTAGGCGAGACCGACCGCCCAGTAGGAGATGTTCTCCTTCCAGAGCAACAGCATCGCAAGGAATCCGGCCAGGCAGAACGCCTGGCCGATCAACAGGCACACGCGGGTACCCCGCGCGTCAATGATCTTCGCGGCGCGCGGGGCCACCAGGACCAGCAGGACCGCGGCCGGAAGGATCGCGATGCCGGCCTCGAACGTCGAGTATCCGAGCACGTTCTGGAGGAACTGCTGCCCGATGAACAACGCCCCCATCAGCGAGCCGAACACGATGATGCCCGCAAGTGCCCCCACCCAGAAGGTCGCGCGCGAGGCGATCTTGAGGTCGTAGAGCGGATTCCTCACTCGCCGCTCGCGCAGGTAGAACAGCGCCAACGCCACTAGTGCGACCGCGCCGAGCGCAAGCGTGCCGGTGAGCGCGTTCGGCACCGGCGCGAAGTTGATCGCGAGAATCAACGAGCCGACGAAGACGACCGACAGGATCCCACCCAGGTTGTCGACCGATCCCTTGCTTTCGTTGACGTGGGATGGGACCAGGATCCAGGCCATCGGAATCGCGACGACCGCGAGCGGCAGCGTCAGCAGGAACACCGAGCCCCAGCTGAAGTGCTCGAGCAGCAGGCCGGCGCCGACCGGTCCAAGCGCGGAGATCGCGCCACCGAGTCCGGACCACAGCGCAATCGATCTGGTGCGCTTCGGTCCCGACCACAGCGCAGTGATCAGCGACAGCGTCGTCGGGTAGGCCATGCCCGCCGACAAGCCGCCGCCGAGCCGCGCGATCATGAGGACCGTGTCGCTCGGCGCAAACGCAGCGAGCAGCGAGAACGGAATCGCGAGGATCGTGCCGCCGACGGCCATCGTCTTGCGGCCGTAGCGATCACCGAGGGCGCCTAGCCACAGCACCGAGCAGGCCAGCCCCAGCGAGTACCCGATCGCGATCAGGTCGAGTGTGGTCTGATTCGAGTCGAAGTGCCGGCCGATATCGGGCAGCGCGACATTCGCGACCGACAGGTTCAGGTTGGCCACCGCGGCGACCAGGATCAGCGCGGCGAGCACCCACCCGCCGCGCGCCGGCGCCGTTGACGTTGCCGACGTGGCGCCGCCGCTCGACGAACGTCCCGGTGCCGGCTGCGCATCCTCCATGCTCGGCGATTGTCTCCGCGGTGGGCGGTCGTGCGTCATCCGATCCGGGTGATCGCGCGCTGAGGTGCGATGAGATTCTTCGCCGCGAACCGTTAGACGGTTAGAGCAGCGATGAGCGCGCCACGAGAGAACCCGGGACACGATGATCGAGCGCTGCTCGAGCTGGCCCGAGACGGGGATGAGAGTGCCTTCGGCGAGCTCGTCGAGCATCACCGGGCGGGACTCGAGCTGGTTTGCCGGATGATGGTGGGCGATCCGGAGATGGCGACGCGAACGATGAGTGAGCTCGTGCTGGTCGCGTGGCGCGAGCGAAGCGCCGTGGCGCCCTGCGCCTGTCCCCGCGCGTGGCTGTATCGAACCGCGCTGCGGGTGTGCGAGGACGCTGATCCAGCGGCGATGTGTCTAGGCGAGCCCAGGGGTTTGAGATGACGGGGAGCGCCCGGCCCGGGGATGTCGATCAGCGCCAGCTGGTGGTCGCGGCGCAGCGAGGTGAGGAGCAGGCCTTTCGTCAGCTGGTCGAGCCGTACCGGCATGCGCTCGAGGTGCACTGCTACAGGATGCTGGGGTCGGCGCAGGACGCGGAGGACCTCGCCCAGGAGGCGCTGTTGCGCGCCTGGCGGGCGCTTGACCGCTTCGAGCCGCGGGCCCAGTTCCAGACCTGGCTTTACCGGATTGCCACCAACGCGTGCCTGGACGAATTGGGCCGCCGCCCGCGTCGCCCGGAACCGGTCGATCCGTTCCCGGACACGCCGCTCGACGAGGCGGCCGCCCCGACTTATGACCCGGCCGCCCGCTACGCGATCCGCGAGGGGATGGAGCTTGCATTGCTGCGGGCGATCCAGCAGCTGCCCGGGCGTCAGCGCGCGGTCCTCGTCTTCCGGGACGTGCTCGGCTGGACGGCGCCCGAGGTGGCAGAGGTTCTCGAGTCAAGCGTCGCGTCGGTGAACAGCGCGGTGCAGCGCGCCCGCGCGACGATCGACCAGCTGCTGCCGGCCGATTTGCCGAGCGCCGCAGGCACCGAGGAGCGAGAGCTTCTGGATCGGTACATCTCCGCGTTCGAAACCGACGACATGGACGGGCTGCTGGCGCTATTGCGTGAGGACGCCCTTCTGCGGATGCCGCCGCAGCCCGATCTGTTCAGCGGCGCTCGGATCGCGTGGTTCTTCCACGACGACGTCGCCCGGGGCGATCTCAAGCGGATCAGGCACACGGCCACTTGGGCCAACGGCCGGCCAGCCGTGACGATCTACCTCGAGGGCGAGGACGGCCGGCTGGTCCCGCATGGCATCAGCGTGCTGGAGATTCGGGACGGGCAGATCGCGGGGATCGACGCGTTCCTCGATCCCGCGCTCGTGCGCCGATTTCAGCGATGAGTTTGCGCCCGGTCGATCGTTTGACGGGGTGAGAGCGATGACAGCAACGCCCTAGCGGCCCAGCCCCGCCCTCAGCTTCTTCTCCACCTGTTCGCCCCTACCAGACCACTGGAGGCTCAATGACGTCCGCATCAGGACCCATCAACCGCTGGCGCGCGTTTGCGCTGCTGGCGGTGGCGTACTTCATGACGATCGTCGACCTGACGATCGTCAACGTCTCGCTGCCGACGATCGGCCGCGATCTGCACTTCTCCGAGACCAGCCTGCAGTGGGTTGCGACCGCGTACGCGCTGACGTTCGGCGGGTTCCTGCTGCTGGGCGGCCGCGCGGCGGATCTGCTCGGACGCCGCCGGGTACTGATGGTCGGCCTCGGCGTGTTCTCGGCCGCTTCGCTGGCGTGTGGGCTGGCGAGCGGCGACGCGTTTCTGATCGCCGCCCGTGCCGTGCAGGGAATCGGCGCGGCGGTGATGCTCCCGGCCGCCCTATCGATCGTGATGAAGATGTTCGAGGAGGGGGCCGAGCGCAACAAAGCGCTGGGGATCTGGGGCGCGATCGCGGCCAGCGGCGCGACCGTCGGCCTGATCGCGGGCGGGTTGCTCACCCGCTACGTCGGATGGCAGTACATCTTTTACCTGAACGTCCCGGTCGGGGTAATCGCGCTGCTGCTGGTGCCGCGGATCGTTCCCGACAGCCGGGCTGCCGGCACGAGCCGTCGCTTTGACACGTTCGGGGCGCTGACCGGCGCGGGCGGGCTGGTGCTGCTGGTCGACGCGATCTCACAGGCGCCGCAGTACGGCTGGGGCTCCGCGCGGACGGTCGCGGTGCTGGCGGGCGCCGCGGTGTTGCTGGTCGCGTTCGTCGTGATCGAGACCCGGGTCGAGTCGCCCGTGGTCCCGCTGTCGATCTTCCGGCGGCGCACGCTGGCCGGCGCGAACACAGCCGGGCTCCTGCTGGGCGGCAGCTTCTACGCGTTCCTGTTCATCGGCACGCTGTACATGCAGCAGATCCTGCACTACAGCGCCATCCAGACCGGAGTGGCGTGGCTGGCCGCGTCGCTGACGTCGGTCGCGCTCGCAGGGGTCTCGCAGTACCTGGTCACCCGCATCGGGGCCAAGCTCGTGATGGCCGCCGGGATGACGATGATCGGCGCCGGCGTGCTGTGGGCCACCCAGGTCTCCGTGCACGGCCACTTCGTGGGCAGCTTGCTCGGGCCGTTCGTGATCGCCGGCGCCGGGACTGCGTTCTCGTTCATCCCGATCTCGAGTGCGGCGCTCGCGGGCGTGGAACTTCACCGAGCCGGCCTCGCCTCGGGGCTCCTGAGCACCAGCCAGCAGCTCGGTGGAGCGATCGGCATCGCGATCGCCTCGAGCGTGGCGGCGAGCCACAGCCAGGCGCTGCTGCACGCGGGGCATGCGGTACCGGCGGCGCTCACCAGCGGCTTCCAGCAGGCGTTCCTGGTGCTGGGAGCGATCGGCCTGCTGGCCGTGCCGGCGATCTTCGCGCTGATCCGCCGCGACGAGGTGTCCGACGCGGTTCCGCGGAACGTGATCGAGCCCGCGGCTGTACCCGCCCACTGACTCCCCGCAAACACCATCCAAAACCACAAGCCAGAAGGAGACACGACGATGTCCAAGGCAGCCATCGAAGGAAAGACCGTGCTGGTGACCGGAGCCAATCGCGGCCTCGGCCGGGCGCTAGTCGACGAGGCCCTGAGGCGGGGCGCGGCACGGGTATACGCCGCCTCCCGCCAGCCGCTCACGCACTCGGACGAGCGCGTCACACCGGTGCACATGGACGTGACTGACCTTAGCCAGGTGGCCGACGCCGTCGGCCAAGTCGAACGGCTCGACATCCTGATCAACAACGCAGGCGTCTCGGTCCCTGACGATCTCAGCGATCGAGCGGCGTTCGACCAGCACCTCGAGGTCAACCTGTTCGGCACGTGGGGCGTGACGCAGGCGTTCCTGCCCTCGCTGATCGAGTCGAGCGGGCGGATCGTGAACGTCGTCTCGCTCGGCGCGTTCGCGGCCGTCCCGGT
This sequence comes from uncultured Solirubrobacterales bacterium, assembly GCA_963796525.1. Classification (GTDB taxonomy): domain Bacteria; phylum Actinomycetota; class Thermoleophilia; order Solirubrobacterales; family Solirubrobacteraceae; genus Palsa-465. The sequence continues at coordinate 75,106 of CAWCMD010000015.1, read as the reverse complement.
GCTTCCGGCCTACTCGGCCTCGAAGGCGGCTCAGTTCTCGCTGACGCAGTCGCTCCGAGCGCTGGTGGCCGCACGGGGCGTGAGCGTCCAGGCGGTGATGCCGGGGCCGATCGACACCGACATGGTCCGTGACCTCCCGGTCCCGAAAACCCCGGCGCCGGCGGTCGCCAGACGGGTCTTCGACGGCATCGAGAACGGGGACGAGGAGATCTTCCCCGACCCGATGGCCGAGCTGCAGGCCGAGGCCTGGCGCACCAGCGCGGCGAAGGAGTTCGAGCGACAGAACGCGGCGCTGGTCGCGCCCCGGCCGCTGGCGGCATAGATGCAAGGAGCGACCCCCATGAAAAGCAACAATGTGACCGAACTGACCGCGATCGTGGTCGGCGCCTCTCGCGGGCTCGGCCGTGGAATCGCGACGGCCGTGGCGCAAGCCGGCGCCTCGGTCCTCGCAGTGTCTCGCAGCGAGCGAGCGCTCCTCGATCTGGCCGCCGCCGGCAGCATCCGGCCGGCGGTCGCCGATGCCACCGATCCGACCGTCGCGGGCGGCCTGCTCGACCTCCACGAGCCGGATGTCGTCGTGCTCGTGGCCGGCGCTGCTCCGCTGGTCCGCCCGCTGCAGCATCACACCTGGGCGACGTTCTCTGTCAACTGGGAGACCGACGTGCGAATGACGTTCAACTGGGTGCGCGAGGCGCTGCTGCGGCCGCTCGCGCCGGGCAGCCGAGTGATCGTCATGAGCAGCGGCGCTGCCCTGCAGGGCTCGCCGCTGAGCGGCGGTTACGCAGGCGCGAAGGCGACCCAGCGATTCATCACGGCCTATGCCCAGGAGGAGAGCGACCGCAACGGTCTGGGAATCAGCTTCACAGCGATCCTGCCCCGGATCACGCCCGTGACCGACCTCGGCCGTCCCGCCGTCCGGGCCTATGCGGCGCGCGGCGGGCAGACAGAGGAGCAGTACATGGCTCGAATGGGTGCGCTCGTCACGCCCGAGGCGACAGGTGCGGCGGTCGTCGAGCTCATCCGGACCGACGCCGAGAGGCTCTCGCCTGCCTACCTGCTTACCGGGGAGGGCCTGCGGCCGCTCACGCAACAGGCGCCCCCGGTAGTCGCGGGGGAGGATTAAAGTCCCGCCCGCCCCCCCGCCGCCCCCCGCCGCCCCCCGCCGCGCCCGCGCCGCGCCGCCGCGCCGCCGCGCCCGCGTGTCACAGACGAGCGGTCTGTTCTGTCTTGCATGGTGAAGGCATGAACAGATCAAGGAGATGAGAATGAGAATCTTCGTGGCAGGAGCGACGGGAGCGATTGGCAAGCAGCTGGTGCCGCGTCTGGTCGCGGCGGGCCACGACGTGACAGGCATGACGCGCAGCGCGTCCAAGCAGGCGATGGTCGGGGAGCTGGGAGCCGTACCGGTCGTGGCCGATGCGCTCGATCCCGATCAAGTCGCGAACGCCGTCGCGCACGCGCGGCCCGATGTGATCGTCCACGAGCTGACCGCGATCGGCGCGGTGAACATGCGCAAGTTCGATCGCTCGTTCGCGCTGACCAACCGGCTTCGTACCGAGGGGACCGACCACCTGCTTTCGGCCGGGCATGCCGTCGGGGTGCAACGGTTCGTGGCCCAGGGTGTCGGAAGCTATGCGGCGTACGCGCGCGCCGGAGGACCGGTTAAGAGCGAGGAGGATCCGCTCGACGCGACGCCTGTGCGTGCGATGCGCGAGACGCAGAGCGCAATTCGCCATCTTGAGCAGGCGGTGCTGGGCGCCGAGTGGACGGAGGGGATCGTGCTGCGCTACGGCGTCTTCTACGGGCCGGGAACTTCGATGTGGCCGGGCGAGGAGCAGCTCGAGCTGGTCCGGCAGCGGAAGTTCCCGGTGGTCGGCGACGGTGGCGGCGTGTGGTCGTTCATCCACATCGCCGACGCCGCGGAGGCGACGGTGGCGGCGATCGAGCACGGTCACCGCGGCGCGTTCAACATCGTCGATGACGATCCCGCCCCGGTCGCCGAATGGCTGCCGGCGCTGGCACGGACGTTGGGGTCCAAGAAGCCCATGCACGTGCCGCGGTTCGTCGGGCGGCTGCTCGCCGGCGAGGCCGGCGCGCTAATGATGACCGAGGTTCGCGGCGCCTCGAATGCGAAGGCCAAGCGTGAGCTGGGCTGGGAGCCGGCGCATCCGAGCTGGCGCGAGGGATTTGCGATCAACTCCAACTTTTTCGCGACTGCAGACCAGGTTCGGGTATGAGGTCGTGTGATGACCGAGCGTGAGCAACTCCTCGACGACCTCAGGCCCGTGGCGTTCGCGATCGCCTACCGGATGCTCGGCAGCGTCTCCGAGGCCGAGGACATCGTCCAGGAGGCGCTGCTCCGTGTTCACCAGGCGATCGAGTCGGGCGAGCAGATCGCGTCCCCGCACGCGTACGTGGCGACCGTGACCACGCGCCTTGCGATCAACGAGCTGCGCTCGGCGCGTGCGCGCCGGGAGAGCTACGTCGGTGACTGGCTACCAGAGCCGATCATCACCGACCGAAGCGATGATCCTGCGCAGCACGCCGAGATGGCCGACTCGCTGTCGCTGGCGATGCTCGTGCTGCTCGAGAGCCTGTCGCCGGAGCAGCGAGCGGTGCTGCTGCTGCACGATGTGTTCGACTACGGCTACCGCGAGATCTCCAAAATCGTGGGCAAGCGGGAGGACAACGTGCGCCAGCTGGCGGCCCGGGCGCGACACTACGTCGATCAGCGCCGGCCGCGATTCCAGACGACGCGCGAGGAACAGGAGGAGCTCTCGCGTCGCTTCTTCGAGGCCGCCGGGCAGGGCGACCTCGCGGGCCTCGAGGCGCTGCTCGCCCACGACGTGGAGCTGACGGGCGATCGCGGCGGCAGGACGCCGGCGCTGGCGCGCTCGCTGCACGGACGCAGCCGCGTTGCACGCACGCTGCTCAACTGGGTCAAGGCCGGTGCCAGAATTGCGGGCGCTTCGATGCGGCCTGTAGAGGTCAACGGCGGTGCCGGGGTGCTGGTGCTGGACGGCGAGGAGCGGCTGATCAGCGTGTGGGCGCTCGAAATCGGCAACGGCGAGATCCAAAGCATCAAGGCGATCGCCAATCCCGACAAGCTCGAGCACTTGGGGCCGGTGGCGGACGTCGCATCCCTGCTGCGGTAGTGGGCTTGTAGCCGCGATGGCGGTCAGCGGCCCGCCGCCTGGCCGCCGTCGACATGCAGCGTCTCGCCGGTGACGAACGTGGCTCGCTCGAGATACAGGATCGCGTCGACGACGTCGGACACCTCGCCGACGCGACCGAGCGGATGAAGTTCCCCTAGCTGCGCGTAGCTCGCGGCGTCGTGCGCCGGGGTCTTGATCACGCCGAGCGACACCGCGTTGACACGAACTCCGCGGGCGGCGTACTCGATCGCGAGCGAGCGGCTCGCGGCCACAAGCCCGCCCTTGGTAAGGGCCGGCAGCGCAGCCGGCCTTGTGCTGTCCGCTTGATCGACCAGGCTGGTGGAGATGTTCACGATGTGCCCGGTGCCCTGCTCGACCATCTGCGCGATCGCCAGCTGGGTGATGTGGAAGAACCCCGTCAGGTTCACCGCGGTGATTGCGGCGAAGTCCTCGAGCGTGTACTCGGTGAACGGCTTGCCGATGTAGATCCCGGCGTTGTTGATCAGCGTGTCGACCCGCCCGAACTTCTCGAGGGCCGCGTCGACCGAGCGTCGCGCGGTCTCGCGGTCTGCGATGTCGCCTGCGACCTGGACGTGGTCGGATTCGTCGTCGCCGGCGGGGTCGAGCGAGAGCGCCACTCCGACCACGGCATACCCGGCGCGCCGGTAGCCGGCCACGAGCCCGGCGCCAATGCCCCGTGAAGCGCCCGTGATGATCGCGACCCGCTGGCTCATCGCACCCTCCATGACCGTCAGACGAACTGCTGGCCGCCGTCGATGTCGTATGTCGCGCCGGTTAGAGCGGTGTTGCTCATGATGTGAACGGCGAGCGCGGCGACATCCTCCGGTTGCACGACGCGGCCGATCGGAAGCGTCGCGCGCAGCTCGTCGCGCCGTGCTTGCAGATCGTCGCCGAGGAGGGACGCCGACAGCGGGGTGTCGACGAACCCTGCCGCGATCAGGTTGACGCGGACCGGCGCGAGCTCGAGGGCGAGCGCCGCCGTGAACGGAGGCAGCACGGCGGTGGCCGCGGAGGCGATCCCGAGACCGCGAGTGATGCGCCGGCCGCCGGTGCCGCCCATCAACAGCAGCGTGCCGCCCGGCCTGATCCTGCCGGCGGCCAGGCGCGCGACCTCGAGCCCCACCACGATGTGACCGCTGAGCGCCTCGCGGACCTCGGCGGCATCCATCTCCAGCAACGGCCCGTAGCGCGGGCCGCCGGCGGTGACCAAGACGTGGTCAATTTGATCGGGCAGGGCGTCAAAGAAGCGCTCGAGAGCTGCGGGGTCGGTGGCGTCGAACACGGCGGTGCTGCGTGCGTTGACCGCGAGTGCCGCCTGCTCGAGCCGCTCCGGGTTGCGCGCGGTGAGGATTACCTCGGCGCCTTCGGCGCGTGCCAGTCGGGCCGTCTCGAGGCCGATGCCGGCGCTGCCGCCGATCAGGACAACGGTCTGCCCGGGCAGCTGTGGCTCGCGCACGCTCCCGGCATCAGCGGTGTCGGTGCTCATGAGTTCCTCCAGTCGGTGGTGCGGTCGCAGACGGCAGAGGTTGCCCGTCCGCGCGGCCGATCGCGCCCGTGACGCCCACGTGTCGTGTCCCCTGGCCCGATCGGCTCCGGCGTCGGTGTCGCCATCATTCGACGATCAGCGCGAGCAGGTGCCGCGGGCCATGTACTCCCTCGACGCGGGAGAGTTCGATGTCCGAGGTGGCAGACGGCCCCGAGACGAGCGTGATCGGTGCGTGGCGCTCGATGACGGCATCCGCGAGCGCGGCAATCGTCTCCGGGACCTCGGCCTGCACCTGGTCGCCGCGGATCAAGCAGACATGATGATCGGGCACGAGCGTGATCGCTCGCCGGCCCGATGTCCCCTGACCGTCGAGCACGATCGTTCCGGTCTCGGCGATCGCGGCGGCGCAGCCTGTGATGGCGCCGTCGATCTGATCGAGCTCCGCGGGTGTGAGCTGCGCATCCTCGACGATCTCGACGCCATCCGGCCGCCAGCTGTCGGGGAGCGCGGCGGGCACGACGACGCGGCGAAGATCGAGCTCGGCGCATGCTTCGCGGAGCGCCTGCGGCACGTCGGCTGCCCGCACGCGCCGAACGTCGGCGTGGTAGTCACGAACTCGATCGCTGAACCGCTCGATGACGGCATGCCCGCCATTCGCGTGCTCGCGCCGGTACTCGCGCGGCACGGTGACGTCGTCGCGACGCTCGCCGGCCGGCACGTCGTGCAGTGCGCGGCGCACCCGGCTCAGAATCTCCTCCCGAGCACCGCTCATTCGCGCATCTTCCACCAATCTCGGAAGCTCTGCTTCGGGACTGGGCGCATGTCCCGCATTGCCGTCCAACCGGACAGCGGGCCGGGCAGGCGGGAGATCTTGCCACCGCGGACGAACGGGAACTGGCCGATCCGACCCGCACGCTGCGCCGCTTCGTAGAGCCGGCGGTTCGCGAACACGCGCGCCAGCGCGTGCATCGCGACGTGCTCGGGTGAGAGTCGCTCCCGCACGGTCCCCTCGCGCGTGGCGTGTCGCACCTCCTCCTGGCGGAGGTGCACGAGCACCTCGGGGATGTTGATCTTGACCGGACACACCTCGTAGCACGCGCCGCATAGGCTTGATGCGTAGGGCAGCGAGCGGGCCGCAGTCATCCCGCTCAGCATCGGGGTCAGGATCGCGCCGATCGGGCCGGGGTATGTCGAGCCGTAGGCATGGCCGCCCGTGCGCTCGTATACCGGGCAGACGTTCAGGCATGCCGAGCAGCGGATGCAGTTGAGTGCCTGGCGGCCGACCTCATCGGCGAGCACATCGGTACGGCCGTTGTCGAGTAGCACGAGATGGAATTCCTGCGGCCCGTCGCCCTTGCGTACGCCGGTCCACAGCGAGGTGTACGGATTCATCCGCTCGGCGGTGGACGAGCGTGGCAGCAGCTGCAGGAAGACCTCGAGGTCCTGCCATGTGGGGATGATCTTCTCGATCCCCATCACGCTGATCAGGACGTCCGGGAGTGTGGTGCACATGCGCCCGTTGCCCTCGGACTCGACGACCGACACCGTCCCCGTTTGCGCCACCGCGAAGTTGACGCCACTGATCCCGACGCGTGCTTTCAAGAACATCTTGCGCAGGTGAAGCCGGGCGGTCTCTGCCAGCTGCCGGGGGTCGTCGGATAGATCCTCGGGCGCATCCTCGATCGTGCGCAGGAAGAGCTCTCGGATCTCGTGGCGGTTCTTGTGGATTGCCGGGACAAGGATGTGCGACGGCATATCGTCGGACAGCTGCACGATCAGCTGGGCCAGGTCGGTCTCCCACGCGCGGATGCCGCGGGCCTGGAGTGCCTCGTTGAGCTTCGTCTCCTCCGTCGTCAGGGACTTCGACTTGACGACCTCGTCGGCATCATGCGCGGCGATGAGGTCGCCGACGATGCGGTTGCACTCGTCAGCGTCGCGGGCCCAGTGGACGACGCCGCCGGCGCGCTGCACGGACGCTTCAAGCTCGATCAGGTAATCGTCGAGGTGGCGAAGGACCCGTTCCTTGAGCGCCCGTCCGGTCTCGCGCAACTGCTCCCAATCCGGCAGCTCGGCGACGACCTGCGCGCGCTTGGCCCGGATCGCGTGCGTGGCGTGGCCGAGGTTGTGCCGCAGCTGCGTGTCGGCCAGCGCCACGCGGGCCGCCTCCGGGAACGGCGGATGCGCATCCGCGTCCGTCACGCATCGCTCCGATCGCTGTCCGTGCGCGCCAGGATCTCGGCGATATGCGCGGTTCGGACGCCGGCGCGCTGGCGCGAGAGCGCGCCGCCGATATGCATCAGGCACGAGTTATCGGCGGACACGCAGACCTCGGCGACGGTGTCGAGGATCGTGCGCACCTTGTCGGTCAGCATCGCGATCGAGGTGTCAGCGTTCTTGACGGCGAACGTGCCGCCGAACCCGCAGCATTGCTTGGCCTCCGGGAGCTCGCGCACCTCGATGCCGCGGACGGCGCGCAGCAGCCGCAGTGGCTTGTCGCCGACCTTCAGCGTGCGCAGGCTGTGACAGGTCGGGTGGTAGGTCACCCGATGGGGGAAGAACGCGCCCACGTCCTCGACGCCCATCTCGTCGACGAGGAACTCGGTCAGCTCGAACACGCGCGGGATCGTGGCCTCGACCTCGCGTGCCAGCGCCGCATCACCCGACAGTGCGGCGACGCGAGGGTAGTGGTCGCGAACCATCCCGACGCACGAGGCCGAGGGCGAGACCACGAACTCGGCGTCCGCGAACGCGGTCACGAAGCGGCGCACGAGCGGGACCGTTTCGTTGACGTAGCCAGTGTTGAAGTGCATCTGCCCGCAGCACGTCTGCTCGAGCGGAAAGTCGACCGTCACGCCGAGCCGCTCGAGCAGCCGCACGACAGCTCGTCCGGTCTCCGGGAACAGCGTGTCGTTGAAGCAGGTGATGAACAGCGACGCGCGGCGGACAGATGTCACGTGGCGGGCGAGCTTACCGCTAAGCCGGCGCCGCGGCGAGGTCGCGATCGTGGTGACGGTGCGCGGCGATCGCCTGCGCGAAGGCCTGGTCGCGCCCATGTGTTTCCTCGCTCTCAGAGCTTCCGCGTTTGAGGCGCACCTGCCCGCCCCGTGAACGGCCAAACGCGGGCGGCAGATCGGGCGGGCCGTCAGGTCGGCTCGGGCTCAGCGGCCGCGGGAGCGGCAGCGGCCAGCCGTTGGGCTCGGGCTGGCAGCCATGCGATCAGCGCTCCGAGTCCTGGAACCCAGACCGAGATTGCGTGGTAGATGAGCACGGCGGTGACGGAGGCCGCCGGCGAGAATCCGTACAGGACAAGCGCGCCGGCGAGTCCGGAGTCGAGGACGCCGAGGCCGGCCGGCATCGGGATCATCGTCGCGACATAGCCGACGAAATAGGCCACGGCGAGCGCCAGCATCCCGAGATGATGGCCCGTGGCGCGGCATGCCGCCCACAGCGCCGCGATGTCCAGCAATGTGAACCCCGCACCGCCGAGCAGCCGCCAGTGTGGGTTCAGCACCGACTGCCACCCACCCTCGAGCGACGCCGCCACCGAGTGCGCGACCGTCGCAGCGCGTCCTCGGTAGCGGGAGCCGATCAGCATCATCGCGACGGCGGAGCCGATCACGAATATCGAGACGAGAATCGGGATCCCAGCGTGCGGCAGGTCGTGGGGACCGTTGCCGATCCCGATCAGCAGCAACGCACCAGCGATGCCGTTCACCGCGAATCCGAGCAGGATCAGGAATGACAGCAGCGCGCCGCAGCGCTCGATCAGGCTGCGCGTGCCGATGCCATGATGGCGCAGGAGCCAGCCGATGGTTACGGGAGAGGACAGGTTTCCGCCGGGCAGGACCGCGCCGGCGCCCATCGTGATCCAAGCCACCTGGCGGCCCGTCTTTCGCGGCGGCTCGGGGAAGAACCGCCGGAAGACGAGCACGTAGCAGAGGCATGACCCGAGCTCGAGCGCGACGGCGCCGAGCAGCCACATCGGGCTCAAGCTACGGATGGAGCTGACGACCTCCCCGGGCGGCGCCACCCACAGCAGCATCGCCGCCGAAAGGACGCCGATGATCGCTGTGCCGAGCGCGCGCACGCTGCGTCGCGATCGCGCCCGGGACCAGAGCGTGGTGCCCGGGTTCTTTCCTCCGGTCATCGTGTCCGCCACGATGCGCTCCCTCTGCGAGCCAGAGCTAAGACTGAACGATCAACCTCGGGTCGTCACGCGTCTGCGGCTTGACCGCCGCGGCAGTCCCGTCCGGCCGTTTGCAGCACGCGCGTGGGGCGGGTGGTGAGCAGCACGCGCGGGCGGGTGGTGAGCCGTCTGATGGCGGCCGTTCGCGTTCGCGCGGTCCATACGGTCATCAAGGCCAAGCTGCCCGGCCAGCTTCGTCACGTCCTGGTGCTGCTCTGGTGAGAACAGCGTGATCCCGATGCCTTGACGACCGGCGCGGCCCGTCCGGCCGATTCGGTGGACGTAGGTCTCGCTGTCGGCCGGAGGGTCGAAGTTGATCACGTGCGAGATCCGCTCGATGTCGATCCCGCGTGCGGCAACGTCGGTCGCGACGAGCGTGTCGATCGACCCGGCCTCGAAGCGGGCGAGTGCCTGCTCGCGCTGGCGCTGCGACTTGTTGCCGTGCATCGCCACCGCGCCGACGCCATGCGCCGCGAGCCGCCTCACCAGACGGTCGGCGCCGCGCTTGGTGCGAACGAACACCAACGTCAGCTCGCCATCGTGGCGAAGCTCGCGGACCAGCGCTTCGACGCGGTGCTCGTGCGCGACCTGCACGAACCTGTGCTCGATCTCCGTGCTGGCGCGCCGGGCCACCGGGCCTTGCTGGTGGATTGCCGGATTGCGTGCGTAGCGATTGGCGATCCGTCCGGCTTCCCCGTCCAGCGTGGCCGAGAAGAACAGCGTCTGACGCTTGGCAGGGCAGGCGGCGACGATCCGGTCGATCGCCGGGCGGAAGCCCATGTCGAGCATCCGGTCGGCTTCGTCGAGGATCAGCATCCTGATGTGCTCGAGCGTGAACGCGCCGCGGGCGAGGAGATCCTCAAGCCGGCCCGGGGTGGCGACCAGCACGTGCGAGCGGGCGGCGTCCTTGGCCTGCTTGACCAGGCCGACACCCCCGTAAACGGCGGTGACGCGCAACGCTCGCGCGCCGGCGATGCCGCGAATGTCATCGACGATCTGGCTCGCGAGTTCCCGGGTCGGCGCGAGCACGAGCGCTGCGGGGCGCCGGTCCTCGGCGGCGATTCCGTCGACCAGCGGGATCCCGAAGGCGAGCGTCTTGCCCGAGCCTGTCGGCGACTTGGCGATGACGTCTCGGCCGGCGAGCGCGTCTCTGATCACAGCACGCTGGATCGCAAAAGGGGCGGTTATTCCCGCCCCAGAGAGAGAGCCGATGACAGCGCGTGACACGCCGAGATCAGCGAATGATTCCGTTGACATGCACAACTCCTTGGCGGCGCAATGGGCCGCGAACGATTCGGGAGGCTATGGCTGACCCGAACCGCTGTCATGCGGGACCCAAGAAAGCTGCCTCGCGGCCGACACCACGCCAACCGCTGAGAGCAACCTAGCAGGTCGAGTGGCGGGTAATGCCGTGTTCGACAGTACCCGCCACCTGATGTTCTGCGAGCTAGACGAGCTGGACGTTCGCCGCGGACGGACCCTTCGGGCCCTGCTCCGTCTCGTACGAGACCTTCGCGCCCTCGGCAAGCGACCTAAAGCCGCTTCCCGCGATCGCGGAATGATGGACGAACAGATCCTTGCCGGCGTCATCAGGCGTGATGAAGCCGTAGCCCTTGTCGTCGCTGAACCACTTCACGGTTCCAGTTGCCATGTGTTCCCTCCCGGGATGTTGTGTGCTGCGAATCGCGGGAGGTGCAAGAGCAACGAACACGAACGCGGACACTGATTCGCCGGGCGTAGCGCCCGACACGATTGTCGCCAGTCTAGCGTCCCGAGCTCTGCATTTGCCGACTGCAGGCCAAACTGCTCACGGCGGTAACCCGAACCTGACTGCGGGACGGAAGCAGGCGGGCCGCAACGCTCGAGCGGGGCGTCGTCGTAATCGGCGGCCGCAGCACTAAAAAGCCCCGCGTATGTGCGGGGCTTCACAGTGCGCCCGAGAGGACTCGAACCTCCACGGACCATAAAGTCCACAAGGCCCTCAACCCGATACGGCCCGCGTAGGTGCTTTCACGAGCGTCCAGATGGTCCAAATTGCGAGCTTTCGTCGACAGATCGGACGGGATGGACGTGATGGATGTTGCCACGGGTGTTGCCACGAGGGCGGCCGGAAGCCCGGGTACGATCAAGGCGTGACATCGGCGGAGATCATCGAGGAGATCGGAGTCCGGTTGGCCCGGTCTGCGCCGAGGGACTCTAGGGTCGTGCTCTTCGGATCGCACGCGCGCGGGGAGGCCGACGAAGGCTCGGACTACGACATCCTCGTGATCGAGCCCGAGGTTGCCGATGCGGCGCGGGAGTCCGTTCGTCTTCGCGCGGAGCTGGGTGACTTGCTCGTACCGGTCGACGTCGTTGTCATTGATCGCGAGCGGGCTCGGCGGCGTGCGGCCGTTCGAGGGACCATGGTCGAGCGCGCGTTGCGCGAGGGTCGCGTTCTTGCCGACACCTGAGGAAGTCGAGGTCGCTGGCCTGCTCCTGAGGAAAGCGGCTTCGGATCTGTCGGCCGCTCGTGCGCTGGCGCGTGATCCGGATCAACAAGACGAGGTCGTCGGCTTCCATGCCCAGCAGGCGGTCGAGAAATCACTGAAAGCGGTCCTGGCCGTCCGCGGCTTCGAGATACCGAGGACGCATGACCTTGATCTGCTGACACGACTGGTGGCCCTCGATCCGTACGACTTCGCCGACGCACTTGCCGGCGCCAAGGACTTGTCGCCGTGGGCAGTCGCCACGCGCTATGACGACATGGACGCAACCCTCGATCGCGGCGCGGCGGTCGAGATTGCGGAGAAGAGCCTGATTTGGGCTCGGGAGCGCGTCGGCGCGGCGCGAGGGGATGAGGACGGCGGCTGAACAGTCACGTCAACGAGTGACGAGGTGATCGACCGGCTAGGCCCACCGCCGTGCTGGCCGCTTCGTCTCAGAGGGGCCCAGGCGGGACGGACATCGTGGCCGCATTCCGCGCCGAGCAGCGTCCTCTCGGCAGCGTCCTAGGTGGTCGCAGGAGCGGCGAAGCAGGGGCCGAAACCGGCTGGGGCCGATAGCCGTTTCGGGCGGACGGCAGTCAGCTCGGTCTCGGCGCTTGCTGCTTGCCGCGCTCCGGTCGCTTACTGATCGGCAGCAAGCACCTGGTGCGCGCTTCTGGCGAACAGCAGGGCGCGACCGAAGCGCGGATGAGACACCTGCATCCATGGGATCGCGATACTCATGTCCTCTCTGTGCGCATGTTGCCCAAGGGCGCCTGAGCACATAGATTTCGCTCCCGCTCAGCGCGGCAGCAGCTCGCCGATGATCGCCATCTCCCGACTGAGCCCGCTTGAGCAAGGTGCTCGGTACGCGCCAGTGCGAAGTCGCGTCAGAGGGCCGACCTTGAAAGCGACCCGGCGAGACGCGGCGTCGAGGTGATGCGGGCGCTGCTGCGCACCCGAGGAGCCAAGTTGCGGTCGCGCTTCCCGCGGCCGTGGTACTTGGAGCGCTCGCCGCCGTTGCAGTCGGGTCGATCCCGGACGCAGGCGGCACTATCACCGCGTGTTACAACACGGTATCGGTAGGCGGCGCGGCCCCGTACGGGACGCTCCGAGTGATCGATCCAAGCCGGAGCACTGCTGCGAACACCCCCGCTGCCGTGTACTCATGTCAGTCCGGCGAGGCGACGCTCACCTGGAACCAACAGGGACCCGCCGGGCCGGCGGGGCCTGCCGGTGCTCCCGGCCCTCAGGGCTCCCCGGGCGTTGCTGGGCCCGCAGGGCCACCAGGCGCATCCGGGACCGGGCCGGTCCTCGTCGCCGGGACCTCGCTAGGAGCAAGCGGCCACCGAAATCAGATCTTCCTTGCCCTCGCCGGAGTCCCGGGCTCCGCGACTAGCCGGGCGCACAAGGGCCAGATCCTGGTCGATAGCGCAGCCCTTGGCACTCTCCAGCGGAGCGGCGGCGGGACCGTTTCGACTCTGACGCTCACCAAGCATCATGATGTCGCGTCGTCGCCGCTGCTCCAGCGTTCCAGGAGCGGCCAGGGGATCAGGCTAGGAAGCCTGACGTTCGCGCGCGGCGTGGGTGGCCGAGAGGTGGACTACCTTCAGTTCAAGTTCGCCAACCTTCACGTACTCGCGGTGCAGGCCGGCGGAGCCTCGGGCGAAGAGCAGGTGAAGCTCTCGTTTGAGTCGTTTGCGGAGGGTTTTCACAGCCGCATCCCGGTTAGCGTCGGCCTGGGCGCGAGTGCGGCACACATAAGCAGGCCGAGCGCCTCGATCGCCAAGGTCCCAGTCACCACCAGCACCCCGTCGATCGTGACGCCCAACCCGCCGGGTCCTGGCGGGCCGACGTGCCCGCAGGGCGGTGGCGGGACCGGCGTGACAGTCGCGTGCGTTGCCGCAACGGCTATAGGAACCACGGGCTTGATCGCATACTGTCCGGCCGGCAAGCGGGCGACGGGAGGAGGCGTGGCGGAGGATTCCTTCCTGCTCGGCGCAGTGCTCGCGAGCGTGCCCGTTGATGCGAACGGATTCCCGATGCCGAATGCCGGGACGCCCACCGGTTGGTTCGGTCTCTACGCCAACGAGAGCACGTTCTCCCAGACGATGTATGTCTACGCGATCTGTCAATGGTGGACCGCTCCCGACGCCGTCACGTGCTGGAGGGAAAGTTCCGTTCGCCTATCCCTGCCCCTACTACACGTTGACGGCCAAAGGAGCGCCCCCGGCTGCGAGTTGGTCGATCCAGTTGGGCACGTTCGGGTAGTTGGGAGGCCCCAGTCTCCGTGGGGGGTCGCGAAGCTGCGCGCCGGGGTCAGGAGGGTCCCGAAGGGTGGGTGGTCCAAAGCCGTCGGATTCGTGACCGCGTCGTCAGTACGCAGGCCGGGGACGGCTGCCGGCGCGTCCCTACCAATATCCACGATGAGCGGGCGCTTGGGAAATCGCGGCCACGAGACGACTTGCTCCCGACGAGGACGATCAGAATCGTCCGGCTCCCCGATGCCAACCTGTGCCTAGGGAATGCACGGCCAGTCGACCACGGCGCCCGCTCACCCCTTCCGCTTGCGCCCAACAGGAATCGTTGGCGATCACGGTCGGGTACTGCTCCTCTCCACGCTGAGCAGCCACGATCCGGGCGCCGCCGACGCTCACTCGCGTGGCTGCCTCCGGACAAACTCAGCAGCGCCCGAGGTCGCCGGCAAAAAGTGCGCCGCGGCGCTGCGGCTTGACGCCTCAAGCAGTCACCTTCGTGCGGTGGCCGCTTTACTCCTCGAGGCAGTAGCGACCCAGTCGGGCCGCGAGATCGCTCGGTTCGTTCCAGGGCAGAAGCCAGCTCGAGGTCCGCGCGGACTGCTCGACGGGACCGCTAGCCAGGACGCTGCAAGCACGCCATCGCGGAAGACTGTCGCTCGCGGCGCAAAGAGGCGGTCTCGTACCCCGCGCATGCCGGCGCTGTCGAGATTCCTCACAAGCAGGCGACATGTCCGCGATGTGCTGGCTCGGCTCCCGGTGTTCGTCGCAAGCGGGCGTCTGTCGCACCAGTCCAGAGACGCTCGCTCGTCGTCTCGGCGCGGTAGTAGCCATCAAGCGCCAGGAGCTGCCGCGGGTCCGCGTCTTCAGCGTCAAGGTGCCCGACGTGGCTCTCCATCAATCGGGTAGGCTCAGGCCGGAAGACTCGGACGACGACATGACCGAGAACGCGACGGCGGTTCGCACTGCGGATAGGCGAACGCTGGCCTACGCGGAGACCGGCGACCCTAACGGCGCGCCGTTGTTCTACTTCCACGGCATCCCGGGATCGCGTTCGGACTTTGACCATCCGCTCGGTCAGGAGGCGCTCGCGGGCTCGGGCGTGCGACTGATCGGACTGGATAGGCCCGGGTTCGGCGCTTCGGACTTCCAGCCGGGTCGACGCTACGACGACTGGCCCGCCGACGTTGCGACACTCGCGGACGAGCTCGGGATTGGCCGGTTCGGTGTCCTGGGCTACTCGACCGGCGGGCCGTATGTCGTCGCGTGTGCCCGGGCATTGGCAGACCGGCTGACGTTCGCCGGGATCGTCAGCGGCGTCGGCCCGGCCGAGACCCCGCGCTTTCGCCATCGGATGGCCAAGACGGATGCCATCATGACCCGGCTGGCCCGGGTCGCACCGCCGCTGGCGCGCCTTGCGATCAAGCAGGCGACCAGGACAGCCGAGCGGTCGCCCGAGAAGTTCTCGCGCCTGTACGCCAAGGACCTGTCGGCGCCGGATCTGGAGGTTCACCGCGATCCGGCGTTTCGCCAGGCTGTCCGCGAGATCTTCCTGGAGTCCACCCGTCACGGTCCGGCTGGCGTCGTCCACGAGTACAAACTCTGGGGAACGCGCTGGGGATTTCGCTTCGAAGACGTCGACTTCCCCATCCAGCTTTCGCACGGCGAAGCGGACCCGATCGCCCCACTGCACCACGCCGAGTACGTCGCTGGACGCCTGGCGAACGCCAAGCTGACCGTCCTGCCCGGTGTCGGCGTTCTGCACACGCCGGCTCGCTGGCACAACTTCTTCACGGCGGCCTCGGCCGCGCACACGACGGCACCGGGATCCAATCGGGACGCTCGCTGATCTCCCATCGCGGCCGCGAGCGACAGTCGCCTGGCGCGGCCTCCTCTGGAGTGCCCCCGGTTTCGAGGACACCTGAGGGCTTTGGTCGAAAGACCAGGGTCAGGAGGTGAGAAGTGCCTCGGACCAGACCGCCGTATCCAGTTGAGTTCAAGCGTGAAGCGATCGAGCTTGTGCGGATCTCGAGCAAGTCGCAGCATCAGATCGCGGAGGATCTCGGGATCTCCGATGTGACGTTGCGTAACTGGGTCAAGCAGGCCGAGCGGGATGAGGGCAAGCGCCCGGACGGTCTCTCGACCGATGAGCGTGAGGAGCTGCACCGGCTGCGTCGTGAGAATCAGACGCTGCGGATGGAGCGCGAGATCGTCAAGAAGGCAGCTGCTTTTTTCGCCCGGGAGACCGGCGAGCCGTAGGCGAGGTCTTCTCGCTGATCGCGGCGGAGAAGGCGAACTTTCCGGTCTCCGTGATGTGCCGGGCGTTGGGTGTGAACCGCACCAGCTTCCACGACTGGGAGCGGCGCGCGCCGTCCGACAGGGCGCTCAGCGACGCGTGGCTGACTGAGAAGATCAAGCAGATCCACGCCGACTCTGACGGCACCTATGGCGCCCGGCGCATCCACGCCGAGCTGCGTCTGGAGCACGGGATCCGGGTCGGGCGCAAGCGCGTGGAGCGGCTGATGCGAGCGGCCGGCGTGTCCGGGCTTGCGCCGCGCAAGCGCCGGCGCACGACCGTGCGCCTGCCCGGCGTCAGGGTCGCCCCAGACCTGGTCGATCGCGACTTTCGCCCGACCGGGCCGAACCAGACGTGGTCGGCTGACATCACCTACATCTCGACCTGGGAAGGGTTCCTGTACCTCGCGCACGTCCAGGACCTGTTCTCCCGGCTGATCGTCGGCTGGTCGATGGCCGACCATCTGCGCTCAGAGCTGGTCGTCGACGCGCTCGAGATGGCGCTCGCCAGGCGCCGACCCGACCCCGGGCTCATCCATCACAGCGATCAAGGCTGCCAGCCCGGCGGTGCTGTTCACCAAACGGTGCGCGAAGGCCGGGATCGAGGTCTCGATGGGCTCGGTCGGCGACTGCTATGACAACGCCGTCTGCGAGACCTTCCACGCGACCCTCAAGAAGGAGCGGATCTACCGGCAGTCGTGGCCGACCCGCGCCGCAGCGCGCTCCGCGATCTTCGAGTACATCGAGGGCTGGTACAACCCGCGGCGCCGGCACTCGACGCTCGGCTACCTCTCCCCGATCGAGTTCGAACAACATCACGCCGACCAGGTCGCTGCGGGTCCGGAAAGCGCGATTTCGCACAACGGATCGGTCGCGTCGGCCTCGCCGAGGGCCTCAGATCGACTTACAACGCGTCGCGCTTCGATGATCGGCGTCGATTTCGCTGCCCGCGGCCCGATCGCTCCCGAGAACGCCATCGCTCTTCCAACCGGGGTCCGCTCAGGCCGCCCGAAACGCAGTCAAGGGACGAACGGCCATCCCCGGCCTCTCCGACCCGTAGTCGAGGAGCAAGCACACTGATACAAACATCAACTACAACAGGCAAAACGTGTCGTCCAAACCGGGGGCGGTCCACTCGCAGCCTCACGGCTAGCAATCGCGTCCAAGCAGAAGTCAACGTCAACCTCGAGATGGCTCCTGAGTCTGGGGAGCACCGGCAACACGGACCG
Organism: uncultured Solirubrobacterales bacterium; assembly: GCA_963796525.1. GTDB lineage: Bacteria > Actinomycetota > Thermoleophilia > Solirubrobacterales > Solirubrobacteraceae > Palsa-465. The sequence continues at coordinate 58,017 of CAWCMD010000015.1, read as the reverse complement.
CGTATCTCCGCGCCTCCGCCTCCGCGAAGCAAGAGCAGTCCTGCCTCCGCCGTGGACCGGCGACGACGCTGCTGCTCTTGGTGCAAAGCAGTAACGCTGTCGGCGTGGCTGCTTAAGGCGTCAAGCGGCAGTGCTAGCCGCGCAGCAGGCTGCCGATCGGGAGCCGGCGGACTGTAGCCGGGCCAGCTCGCCGTTACCTATGCAGATCGGCGGTTGTGCTCGCGGCTGCGCCAGCCCTGCTCTCGGCGATGAACGCGTCTGGCGCCGACGCGGCGGGTTAGCAAGCTCGCAGCTAACACCATGGTCGCCGCGGGGGTGCCTGGCGGAGGAGATGTCCGTCAGCAGGAGACGGCGCGGCCGCAATTCGTGCGAGGCAGCCACCGAACCCAGGGGCGGTGTGATGCTTGCTGGCTACGGCCCGGACCCGACCCACAGCAAGCGGTGCTGACTGCCGCTCGCCGCACAAGAGCGGGCGCGGTCCAAGGAACGCTCGAGACGCGTGGTTTTGGGGAGCAGCGGGAGCACGACCTCGCGGCGGCAGAGTTCCGCTCCCTCACGGAAGCAGCCACGATCTCGAGGCTCCCGACAGCTCCGTCGGCGACTGCTTCCGGACACTATGGGTCACGCTCAGGCTGGCGCAACCTTGCCCCGACTCAGCGCCGGGGCGGGCGACTACATAGCACCCTGTTCCACCGCGCGCTTGAGCCGCCGATGGAAGCGGCGGAACGCCAGAGCGGTCATCCGCTCCATCGCACGGTTGGCGATGCGCGCGCGGCCGGGGAGGTGGGCGATTGGCGTGAGCGTCACGCGCGTGCCGCCGGCCGGCGTCGGCGCGAACTCCCAGCGCCCGTCGACGGGCGGCCCCTCGACGACGCGAATGTGAAACAGCCGATCGGGATCGCACTCGACCACCTCGGTCAGCTCGACCCGCCGCCGGCCCATGGCCTTATGGACCTCGCGGAAGCGCGTTCCGGCCCGCACCGGCCCCTCCGTGAGCTGCTGCACCTCCTCGGCGTCCTGCCAGGCGGACAGCTTGGTGGGATCGGTGACAAAGGCGAAGACCTCGTCTGGCGGCCGCGCGATCTCAACCGTCGTGCTCGCCATGGCGCGACTCTACGGCGACCCCGCGGTGCGCGCAAGGAACCGCCAGACCGCTCGGCGAATCGGCGCGCAACGAACCCGACGGCGCTGAGCGCGCCCCAGCAGTTGGCTCGCGCCTCAACCCCGCTGCCGCTCATGAGACGATAAGCGGCCACGATCTCGCGACAGCTTCAGGCCGTGGCCGCTGCCCCTTGCGGACATTCTGGGTAGCGCTCCTGCCCATGTGTGGTGGACTCAACGTCGCGCTGCTGGGCGCGTGCCCGTGACGCGCCGATCACGGGCTGAGCTCGCAGAAACCCTTGACGGCCTCAGGCCGGCGCTCGCCGGGATCACGTGCGGTCGGCGGTGGTGGACCGTGTCGACGATCTCTCGCGTGTCGATCCCCTGCAGGTGAATCGATGTAATCCCAAGATTGTGCGTCCGAGTTGCCTCTGGATGATCGGCAGCGGGATCCCTTCGTGCGCCAGCTCGATCGCGTGGGCGTGCCGGAGCTGATGCGGTGCGAACCGCCGCCGCGCGCCAGCCTGGGCCGCTAGCCGGCGAAGCTCACCCCGCGCAGCTGTCGCGGACCAGCCGCGGCCGCGGGTCGGGCCGGCGAGGATGCAGAACAGCGGACCGACTGGCAGCTGGATCCGGTGCTCGGTCCAGCTACGGACATGCTCCCATGCCCAGTCGTCCATCCCGACCATCCTTCTTTTCCCGCCTTTGCCGGCGCGCACGAGCACCGACCCGGTCTTCGGGTCCAGATCGGATTCGGTAAGTGCGAGCGCTTCGCTGATTCGCAGCCCAGCGCGCCAGAGGATCGCGATCAGGGCACGGATCCGGTCCGCGTACGGGCCTGGCCCAGCCTCGCGCATCACGAGGATGATCTCCTCGACCGTCGGCGGATCGGCCGGGTAACGCAGCCCTTTGTTTGGCGGCGCGCACCCGGACCAGTGACCAGGCGTCGCTGCCGGTGAACGTAGACGCCCGGTGATGTCCACCAATCCTGGCTCGGACATGATGTCCTCCAATCGATCGGCCCGGCCCACGACGACGCCCATGAACCGGGCGCTTGCATGAAGGCTCGAGCTTCCCACCTCCCCGCGAGCAGGACGCCACCCAATAGGCGCTACTCCTCGACGCCTGGAGCAGCCACCGCGAAGTCGTGGCAGCTTCGCACCAGATTCGGCAGCCGACCGGCGCGTGATCGCATCCACGCGAAAGGAATCGTCTGGCCCGGCTCGCGCCGACGAATCAGTTTCGTGGCAAACCGTGCGTTGAGACGCACACGCTCGCCAGCCAGCGCCGCTTCCCGCCGTAAACCGACGCTACTCGGCCGCCGAACATCCACGCGTGCAATCACGCCAGCGACGGCGTTGATCACGGGATTAGGGAAGCAGCTTCCAGCTGACGCTGATCTCGCGGTTGCCGCCAACCAGCACCTGGCACTGCGCCTGAGTCTGGGCTGAGTTTGCGTAGACGATCGTGTCGCACCCGGTGAGCGTGGCGATCGCGTAGCCCTGGACCGCCTTGACGTCGAGGACGCGGATGTCGTCGGCCCTGTCCGCGGCCCGGACCTGCGTGCTGCAAAGCGTGTTGTACGTGCCGGTGCCGTTATGGGTATTGCCGCAGTTGATCGGCGGAAACTCGCTCGGGCCTCCCACAACCGCACCTGAGTCCGCACCGCTGTTGGTAACCGAGAGCGTGTACAGCGTCGGTGCGAAGTTGCCGACTACGTTGTCGAAATTGCCCGGGGTATCCGTACGGGCGGTAAACGAGCAGCTTGGACTCGCGCCCGCACACAGGCCCTGAGGACTCGACCAGCTGACGAAATGCGAGCCCATCGCCGCCGTGGCGACGAGCGTAACCCTGGTGCCGCAGGACCACGCGAAGCTATCGCCGCCAACCGCGTCATATCCGTTCCTCACCGGCTCGAGTCCGTTCGAGGGCGTGGCGGCGACCTGACCCACGCCCCATACGTTGTCCGGCGTGAACTCACCGTTGACACCTACGTCGACGACGTCGGTGCCCGTGCACGATGGCGGCTGGCCACCGGGTCCCGGCGAGGGTTTCGGCTTTGGCTTGGGTTTCTTGCCGCAGTCGGTGGCTACCGCCGCCGTCCGGCGTCCTTTCGGCCTCGAGCAAGACGAGCACTTGTTGGGTTTCTTCAGCCGGCCCGCAAGTTTGCGATAACGCTCGTTGAACCGGTTGAACGGCGATCTGGGATTGTGGATCCACTTGCGCGAGGCGTCCCACAGGCCCTTGTAGCCGGGGTTGTACCGCGAATACCAGCGGAACAGCCATTCGACGTAGTGCTCGTCCTCGTTCAGCCGGCTCTGCTTCTCAAGCACGTTGAGTCCGGACAGGGCTTCGGCTGCACGATGAGTCTCCTCCACGAGCAGGGGTGCCTCAGCCTCAGCGAGTGCCGGACAGGCCTCGAGCGCGGCTGTCATCGCGGCGACGACCCCGGCCTCGAACGCAGCCTTGCCGAGCTCTTTCCCGAGCTCGGGCAGGCCGAGCTCCTTTCGAAGCTCGATGATCTCGGCAGTGTTCTCCAGGATCTCGCGCTGGAAGAACTTCGACCATCCAGTCTCTTTGCTGGCGAGCTGGAGCGGCGGCGGCGCGTCCCGCGTCGGCTGCCAGCCAGGGGGCCCGGCGAGCACGAGCTCAGGCCACCAGCTCGGCGGCTCCGCGCGAGCCGGCGCGGCGATCGTCATCAAGGCGATCGCGGCCAGGGCGCCGACGAATGCGGCCAGCGCCACGTCGCGGCGAATTCTGCGCTCTCCAGGCTGTCCCACAGTGCCCTCCCGTCGGCGCCACCCGCGCGCGCCGATTGTTCCACAGTCCCGCTCGCATCACAACGCGGGACACCGACTCGGATGACTCCTTACTTGTCTCGGCCCGGGGTGTCAAGCGTGCTGACCTTCGGTGACCGCCGTGGCCAGGGGACGGCTTTGGGGGTGCGTGGGCGCGTTGGAGGGTTGGGGTGTGTCCGCGGACGCCCAGCCTTACTTCGGTCCTCGACCCGGGTTGGCTCCGTGTCGGGTACATGATGTGTGGTGGGGTGTTCCGGCAGATGGTTTTGCGGCCGCTCATTCTTTCTGGGCCGTTCCCTTGAAGGGGTCGGCGGGAGTCTGTCGGGAGCTGGCCGCGGTTCATCGGTTGATCTCGGGCTTGCCGCGTAACGGTTCGGGAGTTGGTCAGGCGGTCACGGGCTCGAGGGCCTCGTCGCCGAGCTCGCGCAACAGGGTCGGGTGGCCGGGGGCGTCGCAGCCCCCGGCTCCCTCGGATCCCGGCGTGACGGTCTCCCGTCACCGGGCTCTTCTCACCAGCTCTTCAGTACGCGCGGATCCACCGCCAATGGGCGAACAGGCCGGGCTCGCGTTCCTGCAACCCGGTCCACCACCGCTTGAACCGTCGATAGTTCCGCAGTCGCTTGTACTTCTTCCCTGCCCAGCGCCTCAGGTAGGTGCTGACGCGCTGCAGGAGGGGCTCGACCGCTGACCGGTAGTACCGGCCGTAGTAGTTCATCCACCCGGCGATGATGGGGTTCAGCCACCTTGCCAGGTCGTCCAGCGACAGGTCTGTGTGCCTGTGGATCCGCAGTTCGCGGAGCCGGTCGCCTTTGGCCTTGAGCGCCTCAGGGCTGATCGCGGGCGAGAACGAGCTGAAATGCCTGCCGTTCTTGCTGTTGATCGCCTCCCGTGCCCGGAAGGCGAACCCGAGGTAGGTGAACGTGATGTGCTCGTGCTCGCCCCGACGGTTGCTGTCCTTGCAGTAGACGATCCTCGTCTTGTCGGGGTGCAGCCGCAAGCCCACCTCTTGCATCCGCGCGGCGATCCCGGCCAGCACCAGTTCCGCCTGCCGCCTGCTCTTGCAGTGCACGACGGCATCGTCGGCGTAGCGCTCCCACGGGCAGCCCGGATAGTTACGGGCCATCCATGAGTCGAACGCGTAGTGCATGAATAGGTTCGCCAGGACCGGCGAGACCGCCGACCCTTGCGGGGTTCCCTTGTCCCGCTCGATCAGGGTGCCGTCCGGGTGCTGCAGCGGGGCAGCGAGCCACCGCTTCACATACAGCAGCACCCATCGGCAGTCGGCGACCGCCTGCACCGCCGTGACCACGAGGTCCCACGAAACGGTGTCGAAGAACTTCTGGACATCCAGATCGATAATCCAGTCGAACTCCCAGCACCGCCGCCGGCATGTCCCGACCGCCTCCAGGGCCGACTTCCCCGGCCGGTAGCCATAGGAGTCCTGGTGGAACCTCGGTTCCACCAACGGCTCCAACTGCATGGCCACGACCGTTTGAGCGATCCTGTCGGAGATTGTGGGCACGCCGAGCACTCGGACCCCGCCGCCGTGCGGCTTGGGGATCTCCACCGCTCTGACCGGGGGCGGAAAGTACGACCCTGAGCTCATCCGATTCCAGATCTTGTAGAGGTTGTCCCTCAGATCGGCCTCGAACTCCTCCAGCGCCTGCCCGTCCACTCCCGGGGCACCCTTGTTGGCCGCAACCCGCCGGTACGCCTCCCAGACCAACTGCTTGGGAATCGCAAACGGCTTGTCTTCGGGCTTTGGCATGTTCTTCTCGCTTCCTCCCGGGGCCTGACGCCCCGGTTGACCGAAATGGACATTCCTGGTGAGCCGGACCCTTGGCTCCACCGCCACACCAGTGAGCAGCGGCTTCACGGCTACTACGGGCCGGTCCGCCAGCGAGCGCCGCGACCGGTACTCAATGCCTCCGGTTTCCGCCGTGGGCACGCTCCCTCTCGCGACCACCATCGCCAAGAACTTCCGAACCCCGGCACGGTCAGCCGGCGCGACCCTCGCGCGCGAGATCTCCCCGGTGACCGTGTCGATCCACTCCGCCGAGATCTGCGCCCGGTGTTGATCCATTCCCATCACTAGCGTCACCAGACCACCACCCCTTCGATAGCCACAACGTCCGCAAGCAGCCGCATGCGAGCCGCCAACCGCGGAGCGCTTCGCATACCGTGAACCACGGTCGGTACCTCCTGTTCGAATGGCCGGCCGCGTGGGTGCAACCACGCGCGCCTTCCTATGCCGTTCGACGCGGAGGACCGGCCACCTTCACCGCCCGATCACACGCCACCCGAGACATGACATCTTTCGTGCATCGGCGCGTATGCGTCCCGACGCGCGGTTTGCCACGAAATGGGAGCGCAGACCCCTGGCAGGGTCGACGGTCGTTTTTTCGGCAACAAGCAGCCACGCCGGCCAGCCCGGGAGGCGCGTCTGCTGTTGGTGCGAAGCAGTCACGGTGCCGACGCCGACGCTGCCATCGCAGACAACCGCCTTCGGACATTCTGGGTAGCGCTCCTGCCCATGTGTGGTGGACTCAACGTCGCGCTGCTGGGCGCGTGCCCGTGACGCGCCGATCACGGGCTGAGCTCGCAGAAACCCTTGACGGCCTCAGGCCGGCGCTCGCCGGGATCACGTGCGGTCGGCGGTGGTGGACCGTGTCGACGATCTCTCGCGTGTCGATCCCCTGCAGGTGAATCGATGTAATCCCAAGATTGCGCGTCCGAGTTGCCTCTGGATGATCGGCAGCGGGATCCCTTCGTGCGCCAGCTCGATCGCGTGGGCGTGCCGGAGCTGATGCGGTGCGAACCGCCGCCGCGCGCCAGCCTGGGCCGCTAGCCGGCGAAGCTCACCCCGCGCAGCTGTCGCGGACCAGCCGCGGCCGCGGGTCGGGCCGGCGAGGATGCAGAACAGCGGACCGACTGGCAGCTGGATCCGGTGCTCGGTCCAGCTACGGACATGCTCCCATGCCCAGTCGTCCATCCCGACCATCCTTCTTTTCCCGCCTTTGCCGGCGCGCACGAGCACCGACCCGGTCTTCGGGTCCAGATCGGATTCGGTAAGTGCGAGCGCTTCGCTGATTCGCAGCCCAGCGCGCCAGAGGATCGCGATCAGGGCACGGATCCGGTCCGCGTACGGGCCTGGCCCAGCCTCGCGCATCACGAGGATGATCTCCTCGACCGTCGGCGGATCGGCCGGGTAACGCAGCCCTTTGTTTGGCGGCGCGCACCCGGACCAGTGACCAGGCGTCGCTGCCGGTGAACGTAGACGCCCGGTGATGTCCACCAATCCTGGCTCGGACATGATGTCCTCCAATCGATCGGCCCGGCCCACGACGACGCCCATGAACCGGGCGCTTGCATGAAGGCTCGAGCTTCCCACCTCCCCGCGAGCAGGACGCCACCCAATAGGCGCTACTCCTCGACGCCTTTAGCGGCCATCTCGGCTCGGTGGCTCCTTCGCAGATCAAGGAGCAGCGCCGGGCCGGGCCAGCCGGCGGCTCGTTCCACGCGGACGCGAAAGAGCCGCGAGGCGAACGCCACGTCGTTGTTGCATAGGCATCGTCGATCGCGTGTCGTGCTGACCGTGTTCCCTCAGATCCGCGCATAGAGGGTCTGACCCTCTCAGCGAGCCGAGACCTGCTCTGAGAATTTGTGCGTCTTAGGGTCTGTCCGGCAGCGGCCGGTGGCGCCTGCCCTGTTTTGTGAAAATGCGCTAGTCCAGGTCGACGGTCGCGGTGACGACGCGGCCGACGCCGGCGCCGGTTGCGCTGCTGGCGAGATGCGAGGCCCGCGCGGCCAGGGGAAGACTGCCCTGCTTCCGCCGCACGACCGGCATGTCGGACTTCCGCTCGTGCCGCGAGCAGTGCTGTGCCGGGCGTTGGATCTGACGCTCGCGTCTCGTCCGGAGCGGCAGAGTGGCCCGCGACGCTCGCATCCGCAGGACGACCAGAAGTCCCGAGCTGCATCAGCGCGGGCGCGCTGACTCTTGCAATCTGGCGGAGCGGCGGTCTGATCTCCAGCCTCGAGCCAGAGTGTCGTCACTGTCATCGTCGTTGGGGTTGGACGGTGACGTCCGACCTGTCCGGTTGGTTCTCGCGCTGGCGACGGCTGACCCTAGAGTGTCGAGTCGCCGGGTCTGGCTGACCTGACTAGCTTTGTCGCCCGTCGCCGCCCGAAGATCGCCGATGTGACTTCATAGATGGCATGAGCATGCGGGCCGTCCGGGTCCGCGTGTAGGGACCTCCTCAGCTCAGGCGCGGCGTTGGGCCGCGCAGGCCGTTGAAACCGTGGAGCTTGAGGAGGCCCCAGATGGCGATCGTAATGGGACTTGATCAGCATCGTGCGCAGGTCACTGCGGATTGGTTGGACACAGAGACGGGTGAGGTATCGCGTCGGCGGGTCTCGCCTGCGCACCGCGCTGGGGTGCGTGCGTTCTGCGAGCAGTTCCGCGGTCAGCAGCTTGAGGTGGCGTTGGAGGCGACGACGGGGTGGCGGTTCGTGGCTGAGGAGTTCAGGCGGGTCGGGGCGGTGGTGCACTTGGCGGAGCCGGCGGAGACGGCGGCCCGGCGCGGCAACAAGAAGCGCGCTAAGAGCGACCGCGCGGACGCTCGGCATGTGCGGGATTTGTTGATGATCGGCCGGTTGCCGGAGTCGTGGATCCCGGCCGATCACATCCTCGATCTCCGCGCGCGTGTCCGGCTGCGGCACACGCTCTCGCACCAGCGGGGCGAGTGGCAGCAGCGCATCCAGGCCGTGCTCTATCACCACGGCTGCCCGCAGCGGAGCAATCTGATGACGGGCGAGGGCCGCAGCTGGTTGGCGGCACAGCCACTCCCGGCCGCGGCGCGCGAGCAGATCACGATCGCGCTGGGCATGATCGATGCGGTCGACCGGCAGCTGGGGCCGCTGGATAAGGAGCTGCGCGGCTATGCGCGACGACAGCCGGGGTGCAAGGCGCTGATGGGTCAGTTCGGTGTCGGCGAATTGACCGCCGTGACGATCCTCGCGAGCTCGGCGACGCCAGACGCTTCTCCTCCTCCCGGGACGCTGTCCGGTATGCCGGTTTGGACATCACCGTTCACCAGTCCGACCAGCGACGAGCGGCCGGGCATCTCAGCCGCCAGGGCCCACCGGCGCTGCGCTGGGCGCTGTTCGAAGCGACGATGTGCGCCGCGCGCGCTTGCAGCCCCGACTACGAGTATTACTCGCAGGCGGCCGCGCGGCTCGGGTCCAACCGCGCACGCCTGTCCGTCGCGCGCAAGCTGCTCAAGCGCAGCTATCACCTGTTGCGCGAGCTCGGCGAGGAGGCGCTCGCTCCCGCATGACCCCGTCGGTGCGCGCCAAGCTCTTCGTCACCCAGATGCGCCGCGGCCGGCTCCACGCCCGCTCCTGCCGCCACGACCGCGAGGTCGTGGACGGCCCTTATAGACCGAGCGGCCGCAACGCTTCCCCCAGCGGGATCATCCCACCAACCATCATGTCGCCGGCCCGGAACCAACCCGGGCCGTGGACCGAGATAAGGCCGAGCGCCCGCGCGCACACGATCCGCATCCCCGACCGCGCGCATGCGCCGCCCAGCCGGCCGGTCGTTGATCACATCAAACGCCCAGGCCGTGCTGGTTGCGGCGGGATCTCTGCACAGATAAGGAGCGTGGCATCCGCCCCGAGTAACGACTGGCCACCGGGGGCGTTCGCGAGGGTGCGTTCCCGGTGTACGTGACGCCCGTCCCGCAGAAGTCCTACGTTACGCCCAGCGGCCAGGTCGTGAAGGTCGGCTGAGGGGATGCGGCCGCGGGCCGCACCCCCTCTCTCACGCTTAGCGTACGCAGACGATGCCGACGACCGCCTTCGCGCTCTTGCCGCCGAGATTCGTCAGCCCGACTGCCCATTTCGACGGGTTGCCCGCGCCAAACGGCACTGGGCGGTTCGTCGAGTCGAACACGTCGGCCCTCGAGCTGTCGAAGAAGCCGCTAATCGCCTGGGGGAAGAGCCTCGGGCACTCGATGGTTATAGCCCTGAAGGCGTGGGCGCGCACCGTAATCGGTTCGTTGTAGAAGAAGAGGTAGTTGCCGGCGGCGGCGGCGGCCCTGTGACGAACGCGGCTGGATCCCGTGTCCTTGGCTGCGCTGCTCTTGTGGTCGGTCCCCGCCCCCGCCGCCACCGACACCCCGGCGATCGCCATCACAAGCACGACCACGAGGCCAACCAACCGCGCGACTGAACGACGTGACATGTAGCCCTCCTGAGTGAGTTGAGTTCCGTGATCGCGACCCTAACCGGCGAGGGCTATCGAGGGAGCGTTCGTCAAACGGCCCCTTAGAGGTTTAGCTCGAGGCGCGACGGCTGCTTCGCGATTGGCGTTGCGGCTGCGGCCGGGCGCCACCGATCGCATAGCCGGGTTCGTTCCAGAGCATGCGTGTGACGATATGCCGGCGAGTTGATCGTGGCTTCTCCAGTGGGTGGATGCGGGAGCACTTGCTCGCGGGACTGACGTCTCCGCCCGGCTCGTTTGGATGGGCTTCCTCAGCGAGCCGGTCCGGCTCACGGGGCCGTTGGGCTTTGCGTGCTGGCTGGCCGTCCGGTTGACGCGGGCTTCGGCGTCGATCGTGCTTGGTCGGATCGTGGGAGCCAGGTCTTGTGGTCGGCTGATCGGCCGTCGAGGGGGTGGGTTGAGCGCTCGCTGGCGGGCGGCCGTTGTGGGGGTCGTGTGCGTGGTGGGGCTTGTGGCTGGTGGGCCGTCGGCGGCGTTGGCGGCGTCGCATTTCGCCTACGTGGCCAACTACGGCTCGGGCAATGTGTCGGCGTTCTCGATCGCGTCGAACGGCGGCTTGAGCGCCGTCTCGGGCTCGCCCTTCAGCGCCGGCTTACTCCCGTACGGGGCGGCGGTGAGTCCCAATGGCAGCCATCTGTACGTGGCGGACTCCGGCTCGGGCAATGTGTCGGCGTTCTCGATCGCATTGAACGGGGGCTTGAGCGTGGTCCCGGGCTCGCCGTTCACCGCCGGCACGGGCCCGTTCGGTGCGGCGGTGACTCCCGACGGCAGCCATTTGTACGTGGCGGACTCCGTTTCGAACAACGTGTCGGCGTTCTCGATTGGACCGAACGGGAGCTTGAGCGCGGTCCCGGGCTCGCCGTTCACCGCCGGCACCGAGCCGACTGGAGTCGCGGTGACCCCCGACGGCAGCCATGTGTACGTCGTCAACAAGCACTCCAACGATGTGTCGGCCTTTTCGATTGGACTGAACGGGAGCTTGACCGTGGTGCCAGGCTCGCCGTTCACCACCGGCACCGGCCCGTGCGGGGTTGCCGTGACCACCGACGGCCGCTACCTGTACACGGCCAACTATGGCTCGGGCGATGTGTCGGCGTTCACCATCGGGGTGAACGGCGGCTTGAGCGCTGTCGCAGGCTCGCCATTCGGCGCCGGCCCGCACGCGACCGGGGTTGCCGTGACTCCCGACGGCAGCCACCTGTACGCGGGCAACGCCGCTCGGGCGATGTGTCGGCGTTCTCGATCGGACCGAACGGAGGCTTGAGCGCGGTCCCAGGGTCGCCGTTCGCTGCCGGTACCCGCTCGTACGGGGTGGCGGTCACGCCTGATCAGGGGCCGGTGGCTGCGTTCTCGGCGAGAGCGGCGTTAGTAGGCTCGGCGAGCGCGTTTGACGCCTCGGCTCGCGCGACGCGGACGGCACCGTCGCCCGCTACGACTGGAGCTTCGGCGACGGGACATTTGGTCTGAACGCCGGCGTGACGCCCAAGCATGTCTATGCGGCACCCGGCAGCTACCGCGTTGTGCTGAGGGTCACCGACGACGCGGGCTGCTCGACCCAGCAGACGTTCACCGGGCAGACGGTCTCATGCAACGGCGGGCCGCAGGCGACGACGTTCCACGTTGTCTCGGTCTCGAATGCCTCGCCGCCCGCCGTCAAGCCGCCCGGCGTCAAGATCACCGAAGCAAAGATCAGCTCAAAGCATCACCAGGCGACGTTCACGTTCAGGCCGCTTGGCGCGGCGACCGGTTTTCAGTGCGCGCTGGTCAGACAGCCGAAGGACAAGCACAAGAAGCGTCCGAAGCCGTACTTCTCAAGGTGCAACTCACCGAAGAGCTACGAGCACCTGAGTGGCGGCAAGTACACGTTCCAGGTGCGCGCGGTGAACGCAGCCGGACCCGGCAACCCGGCGAGCAAGAGCTTCAAGATCACCTGACCACGCGGCGACCAGCGGTCGGTCGGGCGGACCCCATCCATCGACCGCTCGCGAGCAATCCCCTCGACAGCTCCGACGCAACAGGCGGCCTACTATCGGATCGTGCCGGCGAAGCGGACAGCCAATCGTTGCTGTCGCCCGCACCCGTCGACAATGCTGAGCACCGCCCGTGCATCCCGTACGGTGGCGAGATTGAGCCGGTCTGCTGCTCCCGCGTGCATGCACTCACGAGCAAGCCGCGCGCCGCGCAACTGATCGGCAAGAAAAGCAGCCGTCCCGCCGGCGCTGATAGCGCTCTGGAGACGACCGGTATCGGACAACCTCAGCCACGTGCGCGTCTAACGCAAGCGTGGCTGCTCTACGCAGCCTGCGGTAGCGGTGAGCCCGGCAAAGACTGCAGATGCGAAAGGTCGCCAACTCAATCATGAGTTCGGCGAGGTGGGGCTGCGCAAAGCAGTCGTCGGCGGCGGTGCTGACGGGCGGCTTCTAATGGGCAAAGGGGGCGCACGACTTCGACTGGAGCGTCTGGTCGTCCGTGTCTGTCGGCAGGGTCTCCGAGATGAGACTTGAGGCGCGCTCGCTGTCCATGAGCCGGTGCTGGTGGCGATTGATGACCTCCAGTGGCTGGACTCAGAGACCGTTCGCGTGCTGTCGTTCGCGCTGGCACGTCTACGCGACGAGGATGTGCTGGTTCTGGCTGCGGCACGGCCCGGGACAAAAACGTGAGCCTCGGCTTTGAGCTGGAGTACGTGAGTCGGCTCCCGCTCGGACGGTTGGAAGTCGAGGATCTACGAGCCGTGGTGCACCAGCGGGTGGGCATGATGCTCTCGCGCCCGGACGCTCGCCGCCTTGAGCGGATCAGCGGCGGCAACCCGCTCTATGCGCTCGAGCTGGTTCGGGTGGCGGGCCGGCCGGGCATCAGGGGAGGGCCGCTGCGACCGTCGGATGTCGAGGAGCTGATCGGTGATCAGCTGGCGCAGCTTCCAGGTCGTGCGGCCTGGGCAGCAACAGGGGCTGCCCAGGCCTCAACCACTTCAGAAGACGGCTCGGGCGTTGTTCGGGGCTCCGGCGCTGGACCCTGGGACGTTATCCGCTAGACCTCAGCGCAGAACACTGCGTCGCCGACCTCGGGCTCGGCGGTTGGTGACACGGGCGCCCGCGCCACGACTCGCCAGTCGGGCCTCAAACTGATTCGACGGTGTCGGATGACATCCGATGCTCCCTGATCGCTGCCGTCCACTACTCCGGTTGCGTTGCGGTCGCGGCCGGGCTGGCGTGTCTTGCTTTGCATCGGTCGGACGTCGATCGCAGGCGCCGTGGATCGCCTTCGGATGCGTCCAGATTCCCCACGTGGTTGCGCTTATCAAACCGCTGCTCGGGACCGAGAGCGACCTCCCGGACGTGCGTGGCAAAGCTACGTAGTCGAGTGCGGGCACCCCACGTGCTCGACGAACGCGCGGTCACCAACGTGCTCCAAGTGCGTCAGTTCGCGAACAGTTGCGGGCGCCGCACCAAGGTCACGGCCTCTAGCCTTGAGTGAACGCCGAGGGCGCGCATCACATGGCGGATATGGTTGCGCACGGTCTCTGGGCTCAGATGCAGCTCCTCAGCGATCTGCCGTGTCGAGCGGCCGTGTTCGAGCATCCGCAACACTTCGGACTGGCGCGGAGTCAGATGCGGGAGTTCTGGTAAATGCGGGGTCTCGCGCTCGTTCGTGACCTGGCCGAACACGCCAACCACCCGCTTCCCGCGAAGAAGCGGCACCGAACTCACCTCGATCGTCAGGCGATCGCCGTTCCGGTCGACGACGACGAACTCGGCGTCGGTGACGGACTCGCTACCGACGACCTTGCGGGCGAACAGCTCGAGGGAGCGCTCCTTGTCCTCGGGCGCGACGATCGAGGAGAACTCGCGGCCACGGACGTCGCCGACGCGCCGGCGTGCGGCTGGATTGATCCAGATGACGACGCCTGTGGTGTCGAGCACGTAGCTCGGTACGTTGACGAGCTCGAGCGCATCCTCGATCTCGTCGCCGTAGGAACCGATCCCTTCCACGCAACCAAGTGTGCGGGCCCAGCGGCGCTACGTCAATGGGCGCTCTTCGAAAGGTCTTAGCCAACTTGACCCGAGCGGGTCATTTAGCGCGCGGTCCCGCTGGTCGACAGATGTATTAGGGGACCGCGCCACTGGATCCGAGTTCGCCAGTCGAACTCCGACAGTCGCCCGGGCAAGGAAACGCCGTCCAGAAGGGGCGCCATGAACTCTATTGAGAAGTCACCAACCAAGGCAGACCAGAGCTCTCGGTCTTCGCTGTTCGAATGGATGTCGCGGGTGGCGAACAAGCCAAGGCCCGGCGACCGTTCCGTCGCCGGAGCGTTATGCGCGGCTCAGGGCGCCGCCGACCTCTCGGGGGCCAAATGCGATCAGTAGTGGCGGGCTGCGAATGCCCGCGGGGGATACGACGGCTTCGGGCCCTCCGAGGGCGAGACCGCGAGTGCGATCAGTGCTCGAAAGCGGCGGCGCCATGCCCGTCGCAGGCAGCACCGCGCGTCGAGCCGATTGACAACGAGCCGGTCGCGGAGTTTCGCCACTCCAAGGTCAGTGCACTGTCTCCCACAGACCGCATGCGCTTCTGGGCAGTCGGGCTGCTTTGGCTGGCGGTCAATCTGGCCTTTTGGGGCTGGTGGCTCCACCAGACCGGCCACAGCACCCCGTGGCTCTACTGGGCGGAGACGATGGCGCTCTTCTACCAGACGACGCTGTTGCCGACCGTGTTCTGGCGGTTCGTGCGCAAGATGAAGCGTCCCGTCGAGGTCACGCCGGCGGCGGACATGCGCGTGGCGATGGTCACGCTGTGCGTCCCATCGAGTGAATCGTTCGACGTGATCGAGGGCCAGCTCGTCGCGCTCGGGAACGTCGACTATCCGCACGACAGCTGGATCCTCGACGAGGGGGCCTCGGACGAGGTCCGCGCGCTCGCGGACAAGCACGGCGTCAACTACTTCAGCCGCCGCGGAGTCGAGGCATGGAACCAACCCGCGCCGCCGTTCCAGGCCAAGACCAAGGCCGGGAACGTCAACGCCTGGCTCGACCACGTCCAATCCCTCGGGCTCGCCTACGAGGTGTTCGTCCAGCTCGACATCGACCATCGCCCACGCACCGACTACCTCGACCGTGTGCTCGGCTACTTCAAGGACCGGACTGTGGCGTGGGTGCAGGCGCCGAGCGTGTGCGGCAATCTCGACAACTGGACCGCTCGCGGCCTGGCCGAGCAGGACCTGATCTTCCAGGGCCCGCTGCAGATGGGGTTCTACGGCGCCACCGGCACCCCGTTCATCATCGGCTCCCACACGTCCTATCGCACCGCCGCCATCCGTGAGATCGGCGGGTTCCAACCCACCCGCGCCGAGGACCACCTCGACACGGTGGTACTGGCCGCGCACGGTTACACCGGAGTGTTCGTGCCCGATCTGATCGCCACCGGCGACGGGCCGCACGACCTCGCGACCTATCTGCGCCAGCAGTTCGCCTGGGCGTATTCGATGATCCAGATCTTCTTCAGTCACACCCCGCGGCTGATCCGCCGGTACACCCGCGGTCAGGCGCTGCAGTTGCTGTTCTGCCAGAGCTGGTACACGCTGTGGTCGATCTCGCTCGCGGTCCTGTGGGCGCTGCCGGCAGTCGCGCTGCTCGTCAACCGGCCGATCGCGTCCGTCTCGGTCGGACGGTTCTTCGTCTACTTCGTGCCGGTGATGCTCGCATCGACGGTGATGTGGTGCGAATCCCGCCGGTGGTTCCAGCCAGGCGGGGTGAGGCTGTCGTGGCGCGGGATCGTGCTGCAGACGGCGCGCTGGCCGGTCGTGCTGTGGGCGCTCATCAACGTCGTGCTCCGAATCAAGCGCTCCTACATGATCACGCCGAAGGGCAAGGCGGCCGGCGGCGGACCCCGCGCGATCAGCATCTACGCCCCGTACATCGTGCTCGCCGCGGTCCCGCTGGCGGCGATCTGGCTGTTCGACGCCGGTGCTGGAAGCGACTTGCTCCGCGGCTACTACTGGCTCGTGCTCGGCAACGCCCTGATGGGAGCCATGGTGCTCGCGACGACACTCGGGATGGACATCAAGCAGATCGCGGCCGAGGACAGCGCAGTGCGCACCGCGGTGCGGTCACGCGCGGTGGTCATGCTCGCGCTCGCTTGCCTTGTCGCACTGTTCGGGCTGTCGGTGGCGCACTTCGGGCCTCAGGCGGTCCATGCGATGACGGCGGCATGACGCACATGAAAGCGGCGGCGACATCACTGTTGGTCCTGGTGGCGACACTCACGCTGTTCGCCTATCAGCAGGGCACCATCCACAAACCGTCATCACCATCGGTGGTTACCGAGCCGACGGAAACCGCGCTCAAAGCCACCAGCGGCACCCTCAACCTCGGTGTCACCACCGACCCACTGGCCCGCAACTGGTGGGAGCCGTGGCGGCTGTCCGACCTGAGCACGGTTGACACGTTCGAGCGCGACGCCGGTAAGCACGCCGCGATCGTCATGTGGTACGCGGACTGGCAGCACAATGCCCGCCCGCTCACATCACAACTCAACGCGGTCGAGCGGCGCGGCAGCACCCCCGAGATTACCTGGGAACCGTGGGACGCGAGCAAGGGTTTGTACACACCGCAGCCTCGCTACCGCCTGAGCAACATCATCGACGGCAAGTTCGACTCCTACATCTCGACCTGGGCACGCACGCTCGGGCACTGGAAGCACCCGGTGCTGCTCCGCTTCGGGCAGGAGATGGACGGCGACTGGTTCCCCTGGGGCGACTACGCGAACGGCAACCACCCGGGGCAGTTCGCCCAGGCCTGGCGCCATGTCCACGACATCTTCGAGCGCGCCGGCGCGACCAACGTGAAGTGGGTCTGGAGCCCGGCGTTCGCGAAGTCGACGGCCCAGTTCCCGGGCACGGCCTACGTCAACGTGCTGGCGACAACGTGTCAGAACGGCGGCAAACCGCTGTTCGCCCGCGGCTGGCAGAGCTTCGCCCAGGGCTGCGGCCAGGCGATCGACCGGCTGCACGCGACAGAGCCGGGGCTGCCGATCCAGCTCGCCGAAACCGCCACCTCCGAGAAGGGTGGGAGCAAGGCACAGTGGATCCGGCAGATGTGGGACTATCTGGCCGCCCACCCGTATGTGAGCAGCATGATCTGGTTCAACGTGGTCAAGGAGACGAACTGGCGAATCGACAGCTCGCGGTCGGCCCAGCGCGCGTTCGCGGCCGTCGCGCGCTCGGGCCGCGTCAATTAGACAGGCTCGCGACCAGCGCGCCGTAGGCGCCGAACGCGGGCTTGGGCGAGTAGTCGTCGCGCATCAGCCCGTACTGGCTCTCGAAGCTCGGGTTCGACGAGTCGGCGTCGCGCAGGTCGAACCACCGGAATCCCGTGATGTTGTACGTGCCGCGGGCTTGGTGGACCGCGTCGACCGCGGCCTTCATGACCGTGACCTGCATGGCGTCGGTGCGCCCGGGCCCGGTCGGGTAGCCGGTCTCCGACACCCGCAGCGGCACCGTGCCCGGGATGCCGGCGAGCGGCATGTAGGTGACACGCAGCGCGCGAAGCGCGCCGTCTACGAAGCTCGTCGTCTCCTCGGCGAGCCCACGTCCGCCGAGACCCGGCCCCCACGTGCCGGGGTAGGCGTCGAGCCCGACCCAATCGAGATCGTCGACGAACCGCCGGCCACCACGGCGCCCGAGGTATCGCCAGAACCCGCGCTCGCCCCCGTCGGCCGCATACGCCCAGTTGAACCCGACCTTGACCTGGCCGAAGCCCCCCGTGCGCGTCTCGCCCTTGGCCGCGATCACGCCGTCGATCAGCGCATCCTTTGCGCCGGCGTAGTAGCCGTCGGACGTGTTCGGCGAACCACCCTGATTGGCCTCGTTCGTGACCTGAAGCGCGACGAATCCGGGCGTCCCTCCGAGAGCCCGGACCGCATCGCGCACGAAACCGACAAAGGCGCCGACGTCCGCGGGCGACCCTCCGTCGGCCGGGCGGTAGCAGAGGACGAGCTCCGTCTGGAAGCCAGCGCGCCGATACTGCTCGATGTCCCGGCCGACCTGCTGAGCCGCCGACCATCCGTCCGCTCCGGTGTAAGACGCGTAAAGGTGCAGCACGAACGGCCGCCCGGCCGGGCGCAGCTGCTCGAGCGCCGCCATCCGGACAGTCGAGTTCTCCGGCGCCACCGAGCCGCTCGGCCCAACCGTGCCGGCGGCGCCGCCCGGGTAGATGCCGAATACCAGTCGCGGCGCGTTGGGGGACTTGCGCTCGAGGTTGCTCAACGGCTGATGACCGATCGACGCCGTCAGGGCCAGGCGCCCCGGCGCGGCGACGCCGGCGGATACGCCGAGAACGATCGTAGCCAGCGCGGCCAGCAGTACGCCCGCAAACCCGAGCGCCGCTGCCCGCCTCCAGGCGCCGCCCAGCGCGGGTAGCGACCACCGTCTGTCGTGCGACACCAACTCCTCGCCTTCCCAGGGTCTAGGTCGCGGCATTGTCGCTCGGGTATCGTCACGCCCGGCTGGGACGTTGATTAAGCGCTGGATCGCGTCCAGATTGCTCAACTAATGCCAGACGCCTCGGACAGCCGCGCGAGCGCTCGCGGCCCCAACTAGGACGCCACTCGCGGCGGCCTGAGCCTGGATCCACAGCATCGTGGTGGGGCGGTTCCATCCGCGACTGGAAAAATAAATGACCCCTGAGCGGGGTTTTTCGCGACTGTGTCGTCAGTCGGGGGCTGCGTCAGGACAACACTTGAAGGGTGGATGATGACGGCGCGATCGGACCGGAGCCTGACGAGCTGGTCTTTGACGATGAGCGGACGGTGTCCGAGGTAGGAATCGCGCTGGTCGCGACGCTAGCTGGGCGGCTGGGCATCAAGCGGCTGGCCGGCCGGCTGGTCAAGTTGCGGCGTGATCGCCCCGGATCGGCGAACGCGGTCCAAGGAGCTGCCTAGATGCCGTCCGCCACGGCCGGTCGAGTCGATACCGCCACCGACCGCCGGGCCAGAGGTAGCCACGTTTCCGGATTGAGGCGGTGAACCGACGCGCCGCGGCTCGACGTTGCCTATGCGCGTGTACGATCAACTCGTCTCGACGCCAGCCCCGCTCTCGGCGAAATCTGTGCACCCTGGGACGACTGCATTCTCGATCCAGACGGCCCCGGAGCGGACGACTCCTTAGGCGACGATTGAGTGGCAAGAGCCGGCGGCAGCCGCGTCATACCTTTGCCACGGTTCCGATAGTCGCGTCGACTGCGTGGTCGTGACTGTCGGTGACCACCGAGCTGTGTGCTCCCCACAACCGGCGGCTGCTGACAGACGACCGCCGGCTCGCGGCGCCTGACTTCGCTGAATGGACGCAGCGCGGCCTGGCGGCGTGGCTTCGGAGAATCCACAGAAGCGTGGACCGGAAGCGGCCCCATCACTTCAGAGAACGCGGAGACGTGCGTCGCGACGGGATCCGGTCGCCAGCTGCGCCGCGAGGGTCGGGGCAGGAGACGGGCAACTCGGGCCAGGCGTTTCGGCGTACTGAGGTGCCTGGACGTCCCGCCTGTGACATCCACAGAGCCTGCGCCAGGGCAGGACGCGGGGCTCGCGCTCGCCAACCTGCGCCGCTCACGGCGCGGATGACGGGCCACGGCTTGGGCCTGGCAGCGCAACACTACGCAGAGCGAGATGGACTCGAAGGAGCAGCGCTCTGCCCTGCGGGCGGCGGTATACCGTGGTGACGGACCGGCTGTCGTTGACGTGCTCCTCGGCGTTGGCGCCGACGATGATTCGCTGCAGCTGGCTGGCGACGGCCTCATCGCGGCCGTCATGCAGCGCGTGGACGGGGCCGCCGAGCTGGCTCGCGGACTCGTGGTTGGCCTCCGGCAGCGAGGCTGGGACGGGGATGATGAGCTGGCCGACCAGCTTGAGGCTCAGCTCGGCAGCGGACCGGCAGCGATGCTACGCGCCTTGCCCGTCGACCTCGAGGAGCTGGCCGGCATCCTCGAGGGCGACCCCCTCAGCGTCGGGGGCCGCATCGATATCAGGACCGGTGAGGTGTGGCCTCAGGCAGCGATCGAATATGCCCTAGAGACCGGAGAGGAAGACGAGGAGACCGCTGATCCCGAGCGGTGGCTGGCGGTCCACGGCGAAGGCTCACGCGAGGGCTACGGGGACATGGAGCTGTTCATCGCGTCCGTTGAGGACGCCGGCCGCGCCGAGCGCCTGGCCATCGCGATCAAAGGCCGCGGCGCGTTTCGCCGCTTCAAGGACGAGCTTGCCTGCTGGCCCGGCGAGCTTGAGCGGTGGCGCGCACTCTCCGAGGAGCGCCAGCGCGGCCGCGCGCGATCATGGCTCGCGGCGGCCGGCTACCGCGTGCTGCCGGTCGACCACCGCGATTCCTGAGAACGGGCCATCGGCGCGCTACCAGCCTGAGCGAGGCACATCTCCAGGCCGCGCGGAGGGACGCCAGACACACGCTCGGGCGTGAGGCCGAGGGTGTCCTTCAATCGCTTTTGTTCCATCGGGCATCGCGGGGCCTGCGAGCGCAAAAGGCGACATTCCGCGTCCTGGCCGAGGGCGACCCCGACGTCGACGCGGCGCTCGCTTCCGCGGTGAGCTGCTCGCCGCCGCCGAGGTCGCTGACGCCGCCCCGGCCACCGCTCTCAGACCAGAGGGCCCGTGCTGCGCGAAGGTGCGGCGCTGCCCAGATTGTCCGCAAGCGCCCACGCGCGGCCGGTGCGCGAGTCCGGAAACGGTGACCGCCTTCGTGGCGTTGCAATCGCGCGGGCCGTCCGAGTGCGGCGATCGCATTTGTTCCAGCAGGCACGTGTTAGCCAGAATCGAGCAAGCAGCGGCTCCTGTTCGCGCGGGAGAGCAGGGCCGTTGTCATGATCCGTCCGCGGCGACAGGCGCCGGTTGCGCAACTGGCGACGAGCAGGTCGCGTGGTCTCCGACCCGTCACACCTGCTTCTTGGTCGGCGCGGTACTCAGCGCTCCGGGGCCGACGAGACGCGCGAGTTCGTTCCGGACCATCAGTCAGCTCGAGGTCGAGCGACCTTCTGCTCTGGCCTCTGGCGCCGCTTGCCGGCACGAGGCTCGTTGGAGAGGAGCAAGAGGACCGTCACCATGACTGCGACTGCTGCTCACGCTGGCAATGCGAGCGTCTGGTCGGCGCCAATTCCTCCGCCGCTGGTCTTCCCCAAAGCAGCCACGAGCTCGACCAGCGGGGTCACTGCCGCTTTGCATCGGCCAGGTGCTTGCAGCGTCTACCGCCCTCGGGCTGTCGCGAGCAATCCGGCTGTGATGCTCTCGGCTGATAGCGGGAGAGACGACGTGCCGGTCGGCGGCGGCTCCTGGTTATCGTCCCGAGCATTCACTGGGCTCGAGGTCGCTCGGGCCGTCATGGGCGACCGCTTTGCAAGCCGACCGATCGTGCTCGGAGGCGCTCGCCGGATCGGTGTCGATTAGCGCTCGCCTGGCAATCCGTGCGTCTCGGCGTCGGGAACTCGACTGTTGCTGCAGACCGTCTCTTGCGGTCATCTCCACCGAGCGGTCCGACGCGGTCGGTTCGGGCGTAAGCGGTATTGGAGGTCGAAGGGGGGTTCGGTCGCCGATCTTTGCGGCCGTCTGGTTTGGCGGTCACCGCGGGACTACAACTGGTCCGGCCCGGGGGTGTGCGGCACCGGCGGCTCGCGGGTGCCGCCACCAGGTTCACGGCCGTGGCTCGGAGGGGTGGGTTTGGCAGCGCCCGTGCGGGCGGTGGGCGACGATCTGGAAGATCGACGTGAAGCCGTTTTCGAACCCGCGTCGCGCGGCACGCAAGTACAGCCGCCAGACTCGCATCCGCTCCGCGCCGACGAGCGCCTCGGCACGCTCGGCGTGCTCGTCGAGGTTGCGGGCCCACTCGCGCAGCGTGCGTGCGTAGTCCTGCGGGAAGCCCTCGACGTGCTTCGGCTCGAGGCCGGCCGTCTCGATTGCCGTGAGCACCCGTGAGAGGTGCAGCGGCGCCGCGTCGGGGAACACGAAACGCTCGGAGAACGGCCCTGCCTCAGGGTCGCCGTAGCGAAGCCGGGCGATGCCGTGGTTCAGCAGCCGTCCGCCGGGGCGCAGCACCGCGGCGAGCTGCTGCGCGTAGGCGTCGATGTTTCCGCTGCCGACATGCTCGACCATGCCGATCGAGGCGATCGCGTCGAACTGCTCGCCGGCAAGGTCGCGGTAGTCGGCGACGCGGATCTCGATGCGGTCGGCGAGTCCCGCCGCCGCCGCCCGCTCGCGCGCGAACGCTGCTTGCGGCTCGGACAGCGTGATGGCGGTGACGTGAGCGCCGTGCTCGCGCGCGGCGTGGAGCGCGAAGCTGCCCCACCCGCAGCCGACATCGAGCACGCGCTCGCCGGCGCGTAGGTCGAGCTTTGTGCATACGAGCTCAAGCTTTGCGCGCTGCGCAGCCTCGAGTGTCTGCGCGCCGCGGGAGAAGATCGCGCACGAGTACGTCAACGACTTGCCGAGGACCAGCCCGAAGAAGTCGTTCGAGACGTCGTAGTGGTGCGTGACCGCGCGCCGGTCACGCTCACGGCTATGGCGTCGCCCGCGCGGACGCAGCTCGGCCGCGGGCGCGCGCGGTACCAACCGCAGAGCGCCTGCCCGCACCGCGCCGGCCGCCAACCGCGCCTTGGCGCGCGTGTCAAGCGGCGGCAGCGTGTACCTATCCAGCAGCTCGAGCGCTGCGTCGACGTCGTCCACCTCGATCTCGCCACTCACGTATGCGCGGCCAAGCCCGAGCTGTCCCGGCGCGCGCAACACATGCCCGAGCGCACGCGCTGAGCGCACGCGGAACGTCGGCCCGACGGCGCCGTTGGTCGCCGGCAGCGCGCTGCCGTCCCACAGCTCGACGCGGAAGGGACGCTCGGGAAGCGCCTGGGCGAGCGCCTCGCGCAGCGGGAAGGTCGCGCGCTCGCTGCTCACCGTGCCGGCAGCGACGCGAGCTTCGCCGCTTGCCGGTCCGAGCTAGTGCGCACGACGTCCCAGGCCAGTCCAAGGCGCTCGAGCGCACGGATGACCCACGCGGACGGATCGAGCTCCCAACGGCGCAAACCGTGCTCGGCGGAGGTGGGGAAGGCATGGTGGTTGTTGTGCCACGCCTCCCCGAGCGAGAGCGGCGCCAACCACGCGAGATTGCGCGACTCATCGCCGGTGTCGAAGCGCTGGCGCCCGAAGTAATGGCACAGCGAGTTGATGCTGTAGGTCACGTGATGGACCACAAGCACCCGCACCGCGCCGCCCCACAAAACGCCCGTCAGGCCGTCGCGCAGCGTGCCGCCGAACAGCCAGCCAAGCGCGAACGCGGCGAGCAGGCCGCCGAACGCCCACACCGGGAACGTCCGGTCGACCCAGCTCACGACCGGGTCGGCGAGCAGGTCCGGCGCATAGCGCGTGCGCCGCGCGCGGTGGGTGTGGATGAACAGCCACCCAACATGCGCGTGCAACAGCCCGCGCAGCGCGCCGCGCCAGCCATGACCGTGGTCGACGTGCGGACTGTGCGGATCGCCCTCCCGATCAGCGAACGCGTGATGCTTGCGATGGTCGGCCACCCACGAGATGACCGGACCCTCGATCGCTGCCGAGCCAAGGACCGCCAGCACCACCCGGATCGGGCGCGTCGTCTTGAACGCGCGGTGAGTGAGCAGACGGTGCAAGCCCACCGTCACACCGAAGCCGGTAAGCACATACAGCAACAGGAACACGAAGATGTCGTTCCAGCCCAACAGACTGTCCCACAGCTGCCAGCCAACGAAGAACAGACTCAGGATCGGGGCGGCGGTGACAATCCCAGCGATGACCCGATCACGTCGCTCGCTGACCACCGGCTCGACATCATCGTGGACGGCAGCCGCTGACCCTGACACGACGCCGAAGTCTAAAGCGCCGACGTCTCACGACGGAGCCACAGGCGAGCTCCTCGAGCGGCACGTCGGAGTCGGTCTGCCGGGCCTCATCGGACCGCCAGGCCACGGCTCGTTCTGCGCAACGCTCCGATGATCCGGTAGGGAGCCGCGCGATCGCTGGCCCGGTGGGCTGGTATCGTCGTTGGCTCAGGTTGGGCAGCTTGCCCGACGCATGTAGTGCCGGCGCTCGAAGCCTTTGCTTTTGCAATCTCGGCGTTCGCAGCACGTAACGACGCAGGGAGGAAGCGCAATGGCTACTGGAACGGTGAAGTGGTTTAGCGACGAGAAAGGCTTCGGGTTTATCACTCCCGACGACCAGTCAAAGGATCTGTTCGTCCACCACTCGGCGATCGTCGGCGGGGGCTATCGCTCGCTCGCGGAGGGCGCGAAGGTTTCCTACGAGGCTGAGGCCGGGGAGAAGGGTCCCAAGGCCGTCAACGTCCAGCTGGTCTAGCCATCCCGCTCGCCTGGTGACCGTCACGGTGGGCAGGCCCGAGCGCTGATCGACGACAGAACATGCCTCGTGCGACGTCCGCCGACAGGTCGGGGCGGAGCCAGGAGGAACTCGCCGAGAGGTGGTGCGTAGATGGGGACGAAGGGGTCGGCGCAGGGTGGCGCGCGGGAGCGGTTCGTCGTTACGGAGGCTGAGCGGGAGCTGGCTGACCTGCTGCCGATCGAGGTCGACTCACCTTGCTGCAAGATTCGGGCTAGGGGTTGCGCAGCTGGAATCTGTGCCGTGGTTCGGCACCGTTGACGCGAGCCTGTTGATCGACGAGATCGACCGCCGGCGCGCGGGAAGGGGTCGCTAACGTGGGTACCGCGATGATGACCGCAGAGCCGATGATTGCTCGTGGCGCCCACTACACGGCGCTGCTCGACATGATCGATCAGCGGGGAGCCACCAAACTGCACGCTGGGGAGCGGGAGCAACTGCTGGAGGCCGCGGATGTCTTGCTGTTCGGCGAGCCTGACAGCGAGCTGACGGTTCGGTCAGCCGAGGTTCTGATCGAGGCCTTGGAGAGCAGTCAGCGGTGGTCAGCAGAGAGCTGTGATCAACTGCGCGAGCACCTCTACGGCTGTGGCGCTCCGACCGGGGCATCGTAGGAACCGAGCGCACGGGCCGGCGAGCCTCGAACGAGGGCCGGCCCTGCCCGGTGGGCGACAGGACGAGCTGCTGGTCGTGGGTCCCGCAGCGGCGGTCACGATCGCGGAGATGATCAGGAAAGCACGACGGCGCGACGGCTCGTCAACGGAGGTGCGGGACCGGCTACTTCTTGGCCTGCTCGAAGTACGGGTTGGTGCCGGAGGCGTGGTCGGTGACGTCGACGACGCGGTTGATCTCGGAGACAGCCTGGGTGATCGCCACTTCGATGCCCTGGCTGAGGGTGACTGTGGCCATGCCGCAGCCCTGACACCCCCCGCCCAGGCGCAGATACGCGGTGGCGCCTTCGATGCCCGCCAGCTCGGCGTGTCCGCCGTGGCTGGCGATGCTCGGGTTGACCTCGCGGTCGAGCACGGCCGTGACGCGACGGGCGACGTCGGTGTCCAGGCCGCCCCCAGGCATTGAAGGCGGACCCGGAGGGCGGACAACGGGACCGTCTCCCGGGCTCATCGGGAGGGTGGGAAGGGCGAGCGGCGGGGGAGGCGGCTTGTTCGGGTTGACGACCACGAAGCCGCTGTGCAGCGGGTCCTCGCTCCAGTCGACCGTGGCGCCGCGCAGCTTCGCGGCGCTGTCGTTGGCCACCACGATGGCGAGATCCCCCTCGTGCTGCACGGTGTCGCTGGCGCGGACTCTGGCCAGCGGCTCGAGCGACAGCGCGCAGACGTACTCGCCGTCGGCCGCGCCGGTGACCCGCACGGACAGCACGCGATCGCTCGGGTCGGGCGCGGCGGCGCGGAAGTCGCGCACGCGCTCGAGGGCCGATGCCGTGATCGCGAGCAGGGCGGAGGCTGGGTCGGCCACCGATCTACGATAGCGCCGTGGACCGTCTTCTCCTGATCCTGCCGTCGGCCACCTACCGGGCGCCGGACTTCTTGACGGCGGCGCGGGAGCTCGGCGTCGCGGTCACGGTGGCGTCCGAGCGCCGGGCGGCGATGTCAGCGGCGATGGGCGACCGTGCGCTCACCCTCCGCCTGTCGGACCCGGTAGTGGCGGCCGAGCAGATCGCCGAGCGTGCCCGGGAGACCCCGTTCGCCGCGGTCGTCGGCGTCGATGACCAGGGCGTGATGGCCGCCGCGCTGGGCGCCGAGCGCCTCGGGCTGCCCCACAACCCGCCGGGAGCCGTCGCCCGCACGCGCGACAAGGCGGCGATGCGCCGGGCGCTCGCGAAGGCCGGCGTCCCGCAGCCGCGCTTCGCCCTGCTGCCCTTTGGAGCCGACGTCGCGGCCGTGGCGCGCGACGTGGGCCTTCCTTGCGTCGTCAAGCCGCTGGGGTTGTCGGGCAGCCGCGGGGTGATCCGGGCGGACGACGCCGAGCAGGCGCGCTCGACCGCCGAGCGCGTCCGGGGCATTCTGGCCGCCGCTCAGGAGCCGCCCGGGGCGCCGCTGCTGCTGGAGAGCTACCTGCCCGGCGCGGAGGTGGCGGTCGAGGGGCTGCTGCGCGGAGGCGGTCTGGAGGTGCTGGCGGTCTTCGACAAGCCAGACCCGCTCGAGGGGCCGTACTTCGAAGAGACGCTGTACGTGACGCCGTCGCGGCTGCCGGCCGCGGTCCTGGCCGAGGTCGAGGCGGTTACTGCGCGGGCGGCGGGTGCGCTGGGCTTGCGGGAGGGACCGATCCACGCCGAGCTGCGCGTGGACGGCGAGCGGGTGAGCGTTCTCGAGCTAGCGGCCCGGTCGATCGGCGGCCTGTGCTCGCGCGCGCTGCGCTTCGGCGCCGGCGTGAGCCTGGAGCAGGTGATCCTGCGCCACGCGCTGGGCCTCGGGCTCGAGGACCTGGCGCGGGAGTCGGCGGCGTCTGGCGTGATGATGATCCCGATCCCCGGGGCTGGCGTGCTGCGCGCGGTCGAGGGGCAGGAGGAGGCACGGGCGGTGGAGGGGATCGGCGGGCTGGAGATCACGATCGCCCGCGGCCGCCCCGTGGTGCCGCTGCCCGACGGTGACCGCTACCTGGGCTTCGTGTTCGCGCGCGCGGCGAGCGCCGACGCGGTCGAGCGCTCGCTGCGCGCCGCGCACGCCCGCCTGCGGATCCGGATCGAGCCGCACGCGCCCGAGCCGGTCGACGCGCGCTAGCGTGGGTCACCCGTGCGTGTCCTGCTGATCTCGACCTACGAGCTGGGCCATCAGCCGTTGCATGTCGCCTCGCCGGCGGCCGCGCTGCGCCGCGGCGGGCACGAGGTCCGCTGCCTGGATCTCAGCGTGCAGCCGTGGGACCACGGCGCCCTGGAGTGGACACAGGCGGTCGGCTTCTCGGTGCCCATGCACACCGCCATGCGCCTGGCGCTCAGCGCCGGCCGCCGAGTGCGCCGCGAGCACCCCGGGCTGCCGATCTGCTTCTACGGGCTCTATGCCACGGTCAGCCGCGAGCTTGTAGAGCGTGAGCTCGCCGCGCGCGCGATCGCCGGCGAGTACGAGCCGGCGCTCACGGCCTGGGTGGACGAGCTGGCAGCCCCGCGCGCGCCCGCGCCGGCCGCCGAACGGCCGATCATCCACCTGCAGCGCGGCACCTTCGACCCGCCGGCGCGCGAGCTTTTGCCCGGACTCGAGCGCTACGCCCGCCTGGCGGTGGCCGGGGAGGAGCGGCTGGTCGGGTACGTGGAGGCCAGCCACGGGTGCGTGCATCGCTGCCGGCACTGCCCGGTCCCCGCCGTCTACGACGGGCGCATCCGCGTCGTGCAGGCCGAGACCGTCCTGCGCGACGTCGAGCGCCTGGCGGGCATGGGCGCGCGCCATATCACGTTCGGCGACCCCGACTTCCTCAACGGCTGGCGCCACTCTGTGAGGATCGTGCGCGCGCTGCACGAGCGCCGACCGGAGCTGACCTTCGACTGCACGACGAAGGTCGAGCACGTGCTCGAGCACGCCGGGGTGTGGGAGGAGATGGCCCACTCGGGCTGCCTGTTCGTCGTCTGCGCGCTGGAGAGCGTCAACGACGAGATCCTCGCCCGCCTCGACAAGGGCCACACGACCGCCGAGGCGGTGCTCGCCCTCGACCTGCTACGCGAGTACGGAATCGAGACGCGGCCCTCGTTCATGCCCTTCACCCCGTGGACGACCCCGCGTGACGTGCTGGAGATCGTCGACTTCGTCGCCGCGCACGACCTGGTGGCCAACGTCGACCCGGTGCAGTACACGATCCGGCTGCTCGTGCCCGAGGGCTCGCTGCTGCTGGAGCGCAAGGACCTGCGCGAGCACCTCGGCCACTACGAGGCCGAACGCCTCAGCTACCCGTGGCGCTCAGCGGACCCGGCAGCCGACCGGCTGCAGGGCCGCCTCAGCGCGCTAGTCCAGCAGAGCGCCGCCGCGCACGAAGCAACGGGCCTGACGTTCGCGCGTATCCGCGCGGCGGTGTGCGAGGCGACCGGCGAGGCACACGGCCCGCGAGCCGGAGGCAATCCCCATGGGATCGACCGAGGGGAGGCCACGGCTCACCGAGCCGTGGTTCTGCTGAGCGGAGCCCACCGAGGACCAGTTCGGTCCTCTCACAGCGTGATGACGTGGTCCGGCGGGTCGCCCGCCAGCGCCGCGTACAGGCCGGGGAAGCAGCCGACCCGCACGCCCACGACCGTTCCCGTCGGCCGCGCCGCGCCGATCTCCCCCTCGGGCAGGCAGCGCTCCAGCGCGCACTGGTCACAAAGCATCAGCAGCATTCCGCGCTCGGCGGCCACCCGCCCAAGGCGCTCGCCCACGGGATCACCCGCCTGAAAGCTTCGGCCTTTTGTGCCTGGGCCGGTGGTACGGCCAGGCGCCCGTCGCTCGTGTGAGATAGTGGGCGGGTGACCACCTCCGAGCAGTCCACCGCCCGGCTCGTGGCCGTACATGACCTCGGTGACTCACAGGTCGTTGTCGTGGAGACGACACCGCACGGCGCTCTAGCCGTTGGCATCAGCGCGGGCAAGCCATTCGCGGTCTCTAACCGCTGCCGCCATCTGTTCGCGTCGCTGGGCAAGGGGCTGGTGACCGACGATGGATGCCTGCAGTGCCCGTGGCACGCGGCGCTGTACGACGTCGGTACCGGCGCGATGGTGCGGGGTCCTCAGGGCGCGTTCAAGCCGCTGGCGGGCGCCGTGAAGGCGACGACCGGCGCTCGGTCGTTGAAGACGTTCCCGGTCGAGGTGCGCGACGGCGCGATCTGGTTGGTTGGCTGAGCGACGGTGCCGCCTCGTCGGCGTCGCGCCCAGCCCCGAGATCGAGGATCACCTCGACGGGCGTCTAGGTTCGGCGCCGGTGCGTGCGCAGCGCGGAGCCTGAAGCGATCTCGACGTCGTCGCGCAGGTTCTGGGCTTCGCGGAGGGTTTGGAGCTTCTTGAGCGACTGGCTTTCGATCTGGCGGATACGCTCGCGCGTGACGTTGAACGCCCGCCCGACCTCGTCCAGCGTGCGCGGGCGCTCGCCGCCGAGCCCGTAGCGCAGCTCGAGCACGCGCCGCTCGCGATAGCTGAGGTTCTCGAGCGCCTCGCGCAGAGCCTCTTTGGTCAGGATCTCGGCCGCGCGCTCGTAGGGAGACTCGGCTTGTTCATCGGCGATGAACTGGCCGAACTCGGACTGCTCCTCGTCGCCGACGGGCATCTCGAGCGAGATCGGTGCTTGCGCGGAGCGCTTGATCGAGTCGACCTCCTCGGGCTCGATACCGGTCACCTCGGCAATCTCCTCGACCGTCGGCTCGCGGCCGAGGCCGGTTACCAGCTTGCGCTCCGCCCGGCCGATCTGGTTGAGCTTCTCGACGATGTGGACGGGGATCCGGATCGTCCGCGCCTTGTCCGCGAGCGCGCGGGCGACCGCTTGGCGGATCCACCAGGTCGCGTAGGTCGAGAACTTGAAACCCTTGCGGTAGTCGAACTTCTCCGCCGCGCGGACGAGACCGATGGTGCCCTCCTGGATCAGGTCAAGAAACGGCAGCCCCTGGTTGCGGTAGTTCTTCGCGATCGAGACGACGAGCCGGAGGTTCGACTCAACCATCTTCTGCTTGGCCTCGAACGAGCCGCGCTCGATCCGCTTCGCGAGCTCGACCTCCTCCTGGGCGCTCAGCAGCCGCACCTTGCCGATGCCCTTGAGGAACAGCTGCAGACCGTCGGTCGTCCCCTCCGGCTTGAGATCCAGCGGAGCCTTGCGGCGGGTGCGCTGCTCCGGCGCGCGCTCGATGTTCAGGCCCGGCGAAGTGGCTGGGTCGATTTCCTCGACCAGCTCGATTTCCGAGCGCTCGAACAGGCCGTGCAACTCCTCGACGTCGGTTTCGTCGAGGCCGAGCTCGGCCGTGGCGATCGCGACCTCGGCGTATGTGAGCACGCCGACCTGCAGCCCGCGAGCGATCAGACCCCTGACCTCTTCGAGCTCCTGGAGTTCCGCTTCTGACATCTGGTCGGTTTCCGCGTTCAGCCTCGCCGCTCAAACGGGCTCACGTCGGTGCGTGGCCTGCCGCCGAGGGCGAAGCGCGAACTTCGCCTCGCGGGCCGTCAGCGCCGATGACGCCCCGCGTCGAGAGCTCCGAGGACCCGCGGCCCTCGCGTCTTGCACGCCAGACCTTTGACATGCGGCATCGGCAGGCTAGTCGTACGACCGCGTCAGGTACGCGTAGCGGGGATCGCTCGGACCGACCGGGTGTGCTTTGGCCCGGGTGCTGTCCGCTCGCCGGGCGTTTAGATGTCGTTGGGCATCGATCGCCGACGAGAGCTGCCGCGACCCGCGATCACGATTGAGTTCGCCTCGCCTGCGCGCCGCCAAGTCCTGTCGCATCCGGGTCATCGTCTTCAATCCTTCCCGTCCCTCTGTTGGATCCGCGCGGAAGAAGAGGGCTAGAACCCCGGCGCGGTCAATCAGATAGGGACGCGACCACCGGGCCGGTGGGGTAACGCCCGTCGGCGCCGGCCCCGCAGTCAAAACCAGTGCCCCGCGCCTCACGCCTCGTGGCGCAGATCGCGCCGTTGGTGGCATTCGAGCTTGGGCTGAGAATCCTGGCCGCAGGGCCAGCTCATGTTCGACTTTACTCCTTCGCGGGCGTTTATGTGAACCAGACCTCAAGAGTTAGCTCGGACTCGCCCGCGGGGGCATCGGCTGATTCGTCGCCAGCGGCCGGGATCGTCGCATCCCAGGATGGGTTAGCGTTTCCGTGGTGCCGCTCGCCGCGGCATCTTGGGGCGTTGTTCGGCCCGGAGAGCGCCGCTTGCGGGTGTGTAGATGCTCTCGTGGCCGTCGTCCCAGCGGATCCGATACCGAGGCGACGGATCGCCGCGCAACACTTCCCTAACGACACCCGAGCGGGGTCGGCGGTCCGTTGACTCGGACTCCGTCACGACGCGCTTGCCGACTGCAAAGGCCATGCTCACCCCTCACTGTTCGTGGTAGCCGAGGATAGTCGGCGTCAGTCATCTGCCACAACGACCAGTGCCCGGCGATCAACCAGTTCCCGCTGCTCGGCCGCCCACGCCTTCGCCTCGTCGCGGCGCGGCGCTGCTGCAATCAGTCGAGGGAGAAGGCTCGACCGGCTAAATCAAGCCCGGCCAGGTGAGCGCTTTGGAAGGCAGGCGCAACTGTCGGCGCCGCAGTGCAACGCGTCCATCTCAGCGATCACGATGCGCAACTGATCGATCCCGCGGGCGACGCCACGCCCCTTCCCTCGACGGGCCGGAGGAGACCGCTTTCGCCATCCGGCAGGCTTCCCAAGCCAGCTCGTCGGCGTCCTGCTCCGCGCAGACAGCGCGACTGGCGCGAGGTTGTGGACGCCAGCGGTCTTGATCAGCGCGACATAGATCGGCATTGATTTCGCGGGTCCGGGCTCTCCCACCGGGTGCGGGCCGGCGCCCGTGAGGGTGGCACGCCTGACGGCGTGCTGTTCGGGCGCCTGACGGCCCCGCACCCGGCGGGCCCTGGCGAAAGGACCGATCATGCGCACCCAGCCACGGCTGTCAGACAGCGAGCGTGACGAGCGCCGCAAACGTGACCGCGAACGTCTCAAGCAGGCCGCCGAGCAGCTGCTCACTAGCGAGGGCTGGCAGCGGTGGGTCCGCGTCCGGGCGCAAGGCGGACTAGCCAGGCTGTCGCTCAACAACCAGCTGCTTGTTGCCCTCTCGTGTCCGGAGGCGACCTTCGTCGCGGGCTTCCGGGCGTGGTTGAAGCTTGGCTATTGCGTGCGCAAAGGCGAGAAGGCGATCCGGATCATCGCCCCAATGCCGATCGAACAGCGCGAGACCGAGACTGCCGATGCGGACGACGACACGCGCGTGCTGTTCAAAGGCGTGTCAGTGTTCGACCGCTCGCAGGTCGCGCCGATCGATGGCATGCCGGAGGCGCCGCTGGAGCCGCCCAGCAAGCCATTGACCGGTGATTCGCACGCGCACCTGCTCGAGCCGACGCGGGCCTTCGCCCAGTCGCTCGGGTTCACCGTCTCGTTCGAATCGATCCCGGGCGCGACCGGCGGGTGGTGCGAACAGAAGGCACGCAGGATCGTCGTCGACGCAGACCAGCCCGCTAACGCGCAGCTACGGATCCTCATTCACGAGACAATTCACGGGCTTGGTGTCGGGTATGCCGAGTATGGCCGGGCGCGAGCCGAGGTGATCGTTGACACGGCGACCCTGATCGTGCTCGGCGCCGTCGGACTGGACACCTCCGGCGAGACTATCCCCTATGTCGCCGGCTGGGGCGAGACCGGGGCGATCGAAGCAGTCACCGAGTTCGCCCAGCTGATCGACACCCTCGCACGACGGGTCGAGGCGGCCATCACGCCCAGCGAGGACGTTGAAACCGGGGCCAATACCCGTGAGCAACCACTGCAGGGAGCGTGCATCTAATGCAACCGCCCTCGCAAGCGCCAAGAACCCCAGCAAGCGGCCACGACACCGACCGGGCCGGCCCTCGACGTTCAACGAACCCCTCCGCACAATGCGAGAACTGCCCCTCGCGTCAAACGCAATATCCGAGGTTTCACGAGCTCGCGCACGCGCTCGGCGTCGGATACCGAGGCGCGGCCGGTCTGGCTGCTGCGCTTCGTCCCAAGCGGGCACGAGATCAGCGGCTTTGGTGGCTGCTGGTCGTCGAGGCAAAGCGGGCGCCGCGCGGCCCCGGAATTGGCGAAATGGAGGGCGGCTGGAGGCGTCTGTTTGCGTGCGCGCGCGCCCTGCTGCGAGCACAAAGCGAGGCGCACCTCAGGTGCGACGCGCGCCATGCGAAGTCGGGAATGCAGGTCCCCGCGCTGATCCCACTGCAGCCTTCGACCGTCGCCGACGACGCGAGTTGCGAGATTGGCGAATCTCAGGACAGCGATCGCTCGGGGGTGTCTGACCTGCTTCCGTCACTCCGCGGGTCTCCGCCGTGCGCCGGCGAGCGATCGCCTGCGTGGCGTTGCACTCGCGCCGGTCATCCAGGGCCGGTGATCGCATTCGCCCCCAGCGTGGGTTTCCCGCCAGCGCCTGCCCACATCGTCGCGCGTTCAGCGCTGTGCTGAACAGCCCGCCGGCGGACGAGACGAGCACGACCACGCGCTTCAGGCTGGACTTCAAGCGCTGGGATTTCGCGTGGGTCGCGGGACGGATCACGAGCTCGAGAGCGATCACGGGCACGATCACGTACCAGGGCTGTGCCTCTCCGGACCCCTGCCAGGCCACCGCCCACTATTCCGCACACCCGGCGCGGCACTGAGCGCGGAGCGCGTCAAGTCTCAGCTGGGGCGTCCGTCACGTTGTAAAACCGAACACCGTTTGGTATGTTGTCCGTGCAGTCAGCCTGCGGGTCACGGACGATGGAAGAGGGGGCAGAAATGAATGCTGGCCAGTCCGAAGCACCGGGCGTGGATGCGCGCGCTGGAGCGATGCTCGTGGTGGTTTCGGCGCTCGTCCTGGCGCTGGGTGTCGGGTCGGCGCGAGCCGATGCAACGACGACGTTCACGCTCGACCAGGTCTGCACGAGGTCTGACAATTCCAACGTCTACGTGGTCCCGTTCGGCGTAACGCAGCTCCGGATCACGGCCGTGGGCGCGGCGGGGAAGACCGCGGATACGTCGGAGGCCCTCGCGACGCATGGTGGCGGTGTCGGAGGTGCCGGGGAGAAGGTGACGGCGACGGTCTCGGTGACCTCCGGCGAGGCGCTCTACACCGCACACATAGGTGGGGGGGTGGCCGACTACAGCATCGGCGGCTTTCCGTAGTTTCTCAATGGGGCGGGCAACGGCGGCTCCGGCGTCGCGGTGAGCCTCGACAGCGGCCGCAGCTGCGTCGGCGGTCCCGGGCCTGCTCATCCGCTCGTTGTCGCGGGCGGTGGTGGTGGCGGTGGCTATGGCGATTACACCGGCCCGGGTGGGACCGGTGGGAGTGCAGGTGGGTCTGTCGGTGGGGCCGGCAATCCCGGTGACGACAACAGTGCGCCCGCGGGTGCGGGCGGCGGCGGTGGCACCCAGTCGGCCGGCGGGAGCGGTGGGGCTGCCGGACACGGCGGCGCTGAGTTCTATTCGGCCGACGCCGGCACCGCGGGGGAGTACTTTGCCGGCGGCTGGGGCGGGGTGAACGGCTATCGCAACTCCTCGGGCGGCGGGGGCGGCGGCGGTTACTACGGTGGTGGTGGCGGTGGCGGCTCGGCCGACGCGGGCGGTGGCGGTGGCGGCGGCGGCAGTAGCTATCTCGTGTCCGGTGCGACGGATGTCAGCGAGTCCTCCACGGCGGATGCGCCTGGGATCAGCTTTACGCCGATCGGTCCGACGAATACCAGCCCGCCGGTGGCCTCGGGGTATCCCTATCGCTCTAAGACGCTTACGAGCACGGATGGCTCTTGGACGGGGAGCGGCGCAATCAGCTACGCCCGCCAGTGGCAGGACTGCACGGGTGTCGACTCCGACGGCTACGGCACCGGCTGCAGCGACATCCCTCACGCGGACGGATCGACCTACGTGGTGCAGGAATCGGACGTCGGCATGCGGCTCGATGTCGTCGTGACCGCGACCGACAGCACCGGCCCGAGAAGCGCCCGCTCGCTGGCTACCGCGGTTGTGGGGCAGTATTCGCAGGTGATCGGTGGCGACGGGCCGCTTGCGTACTGGCGGCTCGGCGACGCGTTCGACCAGTCGACGATGAGCGACAGCTCGGGCAACGGCCACGACGGCACCTATAAGAACGGCGCGACCGGGACCGCCGGCTCGCCGGAGCCCGTCTACGGGGTCTCGGGCGATGGTGACACGGCCGCGATCTTCACCGGCGACGGCACCTATGGCTACGTCAACGGCCTCGCGGCGCCGCAGCATGCGTACACGGTCGAGGTGTGGGTCAGGCCGTCTGATTTGAACGCGGCGATGATCTTCCAGCAGGGCGGCGCGGGCGCGATCTGGATCAACGGCTCACGCCAGCTGGCGTTCCGGCAGGTCGACAACTTCGCCGACTCGGAGATCGACTACACGCTCCCCGGCGGCTTTGACCCAACCAGTTTCCACCAGGTGGTCGCGACCTGGGACGGACACACCGCGACCCTCTACCTCGACGGCACCCAGGTCGGCCAGAAGACCGTGTCCGACCCCGTGTCGGGCGCCTCGACGATCTACCTCGGCTACGGCACGTTCGCGCCGTGGCTGCGTGGCTACCTCGACGAGGCCGCCTACTACGGCTACGCCCTCTCGGGCACCCAGGTCGCCACCCACTACCACGCCGACCCGCCGCTGTATCTGCCCGCCAGCGTGGTCGGAACGGGCGGCGGGTCCACTCATCACCACGGCGCGACCACCGCGCAGAAGCTCAAGAAGGCGCTGGCGAAGTGCCGAAAGCTCAGGACGAAGCACGCCCGTGCCAAATGCACTGCCGCAGCCAAGAAGCGCTACCCGCCGCGGAAATAGCCGCGGGAGACCCCTCGACAGGCAGGGGCGTGATGTCGATCGCCACGCCTCGCCTCCCGCACACGCCCGACCTATGCACCGGGTCGAGCACAGCGAGCAAGCCTGAGCGCGGCACCCGCGACCTTGTTATGAGCAACCGCCCCGGCAGCCACGCTCGACATTAGACAGCAGGCTCTCACGACGAAACCCGGTCCTGCGGTACCCAACCCGCGCATATCAGCCTGACCGCGCGTCGCGCACCCGACGATTTGTGTTGGACTAAGCGATTGGCGGTTCGCGACACCTGAGCTCGTCGCCGCTACTGGTGTGGAGCGCATGTGTGGCCGCTACGAGTCTGGTGCTCCCCGGCGGAAGCAGCGGCGGTTTTGCGTGTTGTGTTGTACCCATGGCTGGGCGGAGTTGCACCACACCTCGAGTTGGGGGTCGAGCCACGATCGGTCGTGCAGCGTGCCGGCTTTGATCAGTGCGAGGTCCGGGGTGGCGTCGGAAAGGCTGGCAATTGGGGATCCGCATCTGTTGCAGAACTGGCGTGCGGCTTGGAGGTTGGTGTCGGTGCCTGTGGTGGTGACTGATGTGAGGCTGTCGCCCCTGACGTGCAGCTGGTCACGTCGGACGCCGACCACGATCGAGAATGCGCTGCCGGTCTGCTTTTGGCAGTCGGCACAGTGGCAGATGGCGGTGAGGATGGGTTCGCCACCGCAGGTGTAGGTGACGTTGCCGCACAGGCAACTCCCGGCGAGGGTGGTCATGCTCTTCTCCTGACTTTGGGTGTGCAGCGGTGGTTCGCCAATGTTGCTGCGAACGCGTTGTCAGAGCGTTGTCGTCAGGCCGTCAGCGAGTCGGGTCGCGCGGACTAGGTTGGCGGTCGCGGTTGAGGGGTCGGTCAGGTCGCAGTCGATGGCCGACTGGAGACGGTTGCGGATCGGTGCCGGCATAGGTCGTAGCCGAGGGTCGAGGAGCCGGTGCGCGTATTCTGTGGCGCTGGCGAGATCGTCCTCAGCGAGCGCGGTCGCTATCAACGGCCATAGGGGCAGCGCCAAAAACATCGGCAGCTGGAACGGGAACGCTGCCATTAAGTCCAAAGCGCGTTGCGCGTGTGCGCGTGCCAGCTGACTTTGAGCCCTTTGCGCCCCAACCCAAGCAAGGTTCGCGTGCGAGATCGCCTGATATTCCGGCGCATTGGCGGCTTCGGCCGCTTTGAGCGCGCTGTCCGCAGTGCGCTCTGTCGCTTCGGTGCGGCGTTCTTGGCGGTGGGCGACGCCGAGATAGGCCAGCGCGCGAGATTGCAACATTAGATCTCCTGCGCGCCTCGCAAGCTCGGCTGCCAGCTCTAACTGGCTGGTGCCGCGATCGGGCTGCTCAGCCCACAGAAGCGAGAACCCGAGCTGGAACTGACAGTAGGCAATCGCAGCTGGATCGCCGGCGCTCTCGCCTGCCGACAGTGCCTGGCGAGCCAGCTCGACCGACTTTGCCGTGAGGCGGTAGCACCGCATCCGTGCCTCGCGCGCAAGCATGCTGTTGAGGAACCGGACATGCTGGTTTGGAGTTGCGTGCTGGGTCACGAGCGGGCGCATTCTGCGGAGCACGCGCCCCATCTCGGTGGTGTTGCTCTGCCAGTAGAGAAGTGTGCACCTGTCGAGTGTGATCTCGATCAACTCGCTATTTGTTCCGTCCTCGTCGGAGAGCGGCTTGATTGCCGCTTCTGCGCGACCGAATGCTTCGGTTGCGGCTTCGGCGTTGCGTGCCCGCGTCTGCGCGCGGCCGATCTTGCGCTCCAGCCGCGCCCGCTCCACGCACCGGTCAGGCACGCTCACAAGCCCTTCAACGTATGCGTCGACGGCCAGTTGGTATTTCGTTCTGATCGCCAGCATGTCCCCCAACCCCTCGTATGCCTGCAGTCGCTGCCGTCTCTCGGGCTGCTGCTCGAGAAGGTCGATCGCGCTCCGGTAGTAGAACTCGGCTTGCTCGTTGGCGAAAACGGCGCGGGCTTGCTCGGCTGCCGCCAAGGCGGCGGTGATCGCGCGCCGCGGATCCTCACCGCCGCGCGCCGCCGCGAGGAAATGCCCCGCGAGCTCGGCGGAGTGCTTGTCGAGGTCTTCCGCACGCAGAGACTCGATCGCCTCGCCGACAGCGTAGTGCAGCCGAGCGCGACGAACCTGCGTGAGCCTTGAGTAGATCGACTCTCGCAGAAGCGCATGGGCGAAACGGAAGCTCCTGGGACGATCCGGATCTTCGACCAACAAGCCAGCGGCAACCGCCGCCTCTAGCGCATCAAGCGTTGAGTCGTCGTGGTCCCGGATCACGCGCTCGACCAGATCGACGCTGAACTCATCGCCGGTGACGGCTCCCACTCGCAGCACCGCGAGCGCGCGGCTGCCAAGCGGCGCCAAGCGAAGATCGATCAGCTCGTCGATCTCGCGCGGTATACCGAGCGACTCGATATCCGCCTCTGATGCCCAGCGACGCTTCTGCGAGTCGATCGCGCCCGCTCGAACCAAATGGCGAAGGAGGTGGCCGATGAACAACGGATTGCCTTCCGTGCGGTTGTAAAGCCGCCGAGTGAGGCTTGCCGGTGCGCCACTTCCTGCCCACGCGCTGATCAAGAGCTCCACCTCCTCCTCGCTCAACGGTGAGAGATCCACACGTTCAACCGGCGAATAACGCTGCGTTGTCTCTAGAACGCGCCGAATGCCGAGCGTCGCCTCGCTCTCGCGATAGGCGAGCAACATCATGATCGGCACGGCACGAATGCTCGAGACCAAGTGATTCAAAAGCTCCAGGCTGGCCGCGTCCGCCCACTGCATGTCATCCAGCGCCAACACAACCGGACAGGTGCCCGCGACTAGCTCCAGGATCCGTGTTAGCGCTACGAACGCCCTCCGACGGCCATTGTGCTCATCAATGCTCGGTGGCGCCGCCTGGACGGCTGACGATCCGTAGAGCTCAGGGAGCAAGACGCCCAGCACCGGCGGGTCGATCTCCCTGAACTTTGAGAGCTCCGCCCCGGACGCGCTAGCGATGTAATACCCGAGCGCTTGCAGGAAAGGCTCATATGCGGTGGCTGAATCACCGCTCGCACGGCCGTAGAGGATCACGAGCCTTCGATTCGCGAGCACCGCGGCGAAGTCGCCGATGAGCCGCGTCTTTCCAATGCCGGCGTCACCACAAAGCGCCACCAGCGATGGGCCGGTCCGCAACGCCACCTCAAACTGGCTCACGAGTCGCGCGAGATCTGCCGTCCTGCCCACCAGCGGCGTTCGCCGCGCCGATAGCAAGGCGGCCGGAAGCGCAATCTGAGCGCGGCATTCAAGCGCCATTCCTAGGTCCGTGGAAGTGATCGCCTCATCATCGGGCTCGTCTCTGAGCAGCTGTTCGTGAAGCGAGCGAAGCTCGCGCGTGGGCGGTATCCCCAACTCGTCGCGAAGCAGCACCCGCGCCCGCTCGTAGCCGGCGAGCGCCTCGGCGCGATTCCCGCGCGCCACAGCCGCCCGCATCAGCAGGAGATGCCCAGTCTCGCGATAAGGCGCTGCGGCGACAATCGCCTGCCCGCACTCCTCCGCGACCACGAGCTCCGAGCCGCCCAGCTCAAGCGACGCGCGGCCCAGTTGCTCAAGCGCCACCAAGTGCAGGTCTTCGAGCTCGCGCCGCTTGAGCTCCACCCAATCACCGGTCTCTCCCGGAAGAAACCGCCGGCTGGTGATCTCCGAAGCCGTCCGAGCGCAGTCACACGCCCGCCTCAAGGTTCCTCCGCGCAGCGCCTCATCTGCATGCCGTACAGCCTCCACCGCCGCCTCCACATCAACCCAGACCCCGCTTCCGAGCTCAATCTGGAGCTGCTCTATCCCCACGAGCACACCCGGCCGCACCACAGACCGCAACTTCGACAGCAACGCCCTCAGCGTCACCCCCGCACTCCGAGGAGGTCCGGCCGGCCAAAGCAACGCAGCCAGCTCATCTCGGCTCACGCCACGCGCCCGTTCGCACAACAAGTACGCGAACAACAGACGCCCCTGCCGGCCCGGCATAGCGCCCTCCACGCGCTCGCCGTCGAGCTCAACACTGATCGCGCCACACAACCGCACCTTCGCCGTATCGACCATCGCTTCCCCCACGAGCTCAGACGACAACGATACGACAACGCCACGCGAGCACGATCCCCGCGATCGAAGGACCACATCGGCCCATCCGATCGACGACGAGATCCCCAGCCCATACACACGATCCACCAAACAACCGATTGGAGCCAGTCCATGTTGAACAAGCTCAAGTTCCTACTTGTAGCCGCGATCGTCACGCTTCCTGCATGGGTGCCGGCGGCCGCGCTGGCGACCAAAGTCAGTCCCGCCTAGGCGGGAGCGCTGGGCCTAGGCGTGGTGGCGCGCATCACACCGCGCCACCACGCCCGCGGTCAACCAGCCTGAACTTCGACAGCAGCAAAAGCAGGAGCCAATAACAAGAAGATGGGCTCGACGCCGGGCGCCCCGGGCCGGGTACAGCCGCGGGCGCTAACGCAAGCCACCATCCCCAACAGCAAGAGCGTGAAAGGGCCACCCTCGGAGTGGTCACTCAGGAGGTCACCGCACGTGGCGTGGATAAACACCGATCAGTACCTACCGCTCCCACTAACCCAAGACCTGTGTTCCGATCCTGTGGGCGCGATCGGATGCCCCACGCGGCGCAGAACCAACCCCTCACCTCGGCCCCATGCGATGATGAGACCTTCAATCATTGCTCGCGTCTCCTCCTTGCTGGGCGCAGCCGCCGCCGTGTTCGTCGTGATCACGGTGGTCGCTGCGTCACGTTCGGATGCGTTCGTCTACTGGGTCAACACCAACACCAGCAGCGTTGGCATCGCGACGCTCAACGGATCGAAGTCAAACCGCCGCTTTATCAAGACGAGCATCTATGTGTCGAGCGTCGCTGTCGGCCGCAGCTACGTCTACTGGACTGATTCTCGAGGGCGTATCGGCCGCGCGGGGCTGAACGGGA
The DNA here is from genome assembly GCA_963796525.1 of uncultured Solirubrobacterales bacterium. Lineage (GTDB taxonomy): Bacteria > Actinomycetota > Thermoleophilia > Solirubrobacterales > Solirubrobacteraceae > Palsa-465. Next base: position 16,977 of record CAWCMD010000015.1, on the reverse strand, counting down.
AGGACGCGAATCCGAACTTCATCGTCGGGCGCTTTAGCAACCAGGTTGGCCAGTATCTCGGATCGCTCGCGACGACGCCCTCCCACGTGTATTGGATGAGTGATCTTGGTCTGGTGGCCGCACGCCTCGACGGCTCCGACATTCACGTGATCGCTGGGAGCTCGGAACTTTGTGCGTTGCTTTCTTCGTTCGCGCTCGAAGGCCCCTACCTCTACATCGGTGCTTTTGGCAACGACCCCTCAGGTGACTTCTGCTGTCAGGCATTGATCGCTCGAGCCAGGATCGACGGCACCAACGTGCAGCACTTCCTCCGCTTGGGTCAGGGCCCATCGAACCTCGCCGCCGACAGCCGGTACCTGTTTTGGACCCATGGCTCGAGTATCGGCCGCGCAAACCTCGATGGCAGCGGCGCCAACCCAAAATTCCTGTTCGACGTGGCCGGCCCGAGCTTCGTCCCAGGCGTCGCACACAACCACCAAGGCCTCGCCGACGACGGCAAGCACATCTACTGGCCGATCAACGGGTGGATCTCGCGCGCCAATATCGACGGCAGCGGCTTGAGGCGCCACTTCATCCCCGCAGATGATCCCCAGGCAATCGCCGTGGACCAGCGTTCCGGTCCGCTCCCGGGCTGACCTGGGACCCCCGAAAAGCTGAGCAGAGGCTGATCGGCGACGAGGGCAGGCTGCCCGGTGATGCCCACATCCTCCGACACACTGACCCTACTCCCGGACCTGATCGCGGCCGCCAGACGACCCGTTGCAAGCTAGCCCAACCTCGAGCGCGAGACCGCAGCGCCCGCGCGATCGCTTTGGTCAAGCTGCGGGCACGCGTTTAGCAATCGCATCGGCGACCGAGCAGTCGCGCGGAGACCTGCTCATGGCGACGAGCGGGTGCGTCTCAACGCCGCACCCGACACCTGCTTTCGTGCTCGCGCGGGCATTCGCTGACGGCGCCGGCGCGGCTGCCTTGTCCGGTTGCAGCAGCCAGGCGACGAGGGCGCGGTGGCTGCTCCGTCATGGATGGAGCAGTCCGTCAACGTCGGTGGTGAGCCGTTGCCGTTCGTCGTACCGGCAGCGACCACCGGCCCAATCCCATCGTTCTAGGCGCCTGCTTTGTCGGCCGGCCGGCACCGGGCGGGATCCGAGTGCTGCTTGCGCCTACGCAAGCGGCGGGCTCGTCGGCCTCAACCCGTATCCGTGGTTACAGGCTGGTGATCGGGCTGATGTGCACCCAGCCCGTGAAGAAGTAGAAGAACACGATCGCGAGCGCGTAAAGGGAGACGAGGAGTGCAGGTCCGCCCCAGCGGACCGCCCGTCCGGCTCCGGGGCGCGGGGACAGCCACCACTGCATCGCCCTGATCGCGAGCGGCATCAGGGGCCAGGCGAGGAGGGCGACGCTGATCAGGTTCGCGATGAACGTGGCTGGCGCCACGTTCATCCACCGGAGTATCGGATCGAGGAACGTGATCTCGAGCACCACTACCGGGAACAGCACGAGCAGGACGATGGCGGACTGCTTCCAGCTCGGCGGCGGTCGGTGGTCCGCGCCGAATTTGAACCAGCCCTCGAACGACGTCCGTACCCGCCGCTCGGTCGATCGGTCGATGATCTCGTCGGCTTCCCGCAGCAGCTGCCTGCGCTCGGCGGACTCGAGCCAATTGTCAAGGTGTTCCTTCGAGTCGAACCTCAGGAGCGTGACCCATTCCTGCTGGAACATCCCAGTCGGGGGTTGCACCTCGCATCCGAGGAAGCCTGGGTACTTCGACTGACGCTCCTTCACGCGGGCGTGCCACTGCTCGAACTCCTTTTCACGGCCCGGCGCCACGTTGGTCATGATCATGGCGGTGACCGGCCCCTGCGACCCGTCCTCGTCGGCTTCGTGGCCAACGAAGACGTTGACCGCGTCCTCACCCTCGAGCGCCGGCCTGATCCGCGCGAGCATCTCGGCGCGCTCTGGCGACTCGAGCCAGGCCTTGAGCTGCTCCGGCCCTTCGAAGCGCTGGATGATCACCCAGTCGAGTTGGTCGGGCGGAGTGGGTGGGAGGACCTCCCTGGATACGAAACCGTCGAAGCGGGAGATCACGTCGTTCATCCCCGCCTGCCAAGCCTCGAACTCCTTGTCGTGGCCGTCGCGCACGCGCGTGTTCGTGACGACCGTCGCCGTCTGCCTGTCGCTCGTTGTCGTGCTCATAGGGAACCGTCCCTACAGTGCCGGCACGCGAGCGTGCTCGAGCGAGAACCGGTTGTGGGCCTCGATGACGGGCCCCATGTCGACGGTCGTGATCACCCCATTCTCGACTACGACGCGGCCGCCGATGACGGTGTAGTGCGCCCTCTGGGGAGCGCAGAATACGACGGCCGCCACCGGGTCACTGAGCGCTCCCGCGTAGTCGACGGTATGGAGGTCGAGACTGAAGAAGTCGGCGCACTTGCCGGGTGCGAGCTGTCCGATGTCGTCGCGGCCGAGCACCCTCGCCCCGCCCCTCGTCGCCAGCTCGAGCGCTTGGCGTGCGGTCATCCACTCATCGGCGCGAAGCGGATCGGACGTCGAAAGCACCGACTGCGGCCCCTCGGGTGGGAGCAGCCCCATCCGGAGTCGAGCCAGCAGCATCGCCTGGCGCACCTCGAGCAGCATGTTCGACGCGTCGTTTGACGCCGACCCGTCGACACCGATCCCGACCTTGACGCCGGCGTCCATGTACTTCTTCACGGGAGCGATCCCCGAGGCGAGGCGCATGTTCGAGCAGGGACAGTGAGCCGCGCCCGACCCCGTCTCCGCGAAGCGACGGATTTCGTCGTCGTTGACGTGGATGGCATGGGCGAACCAGACGTCGTCGCCAAGCCAGTCGAGCGTCTCCATCCACGCGACCGGACGCAAGCGGTGTGTCTCGAGTGTGTAGCGCTCCTCGTCGAACGTCTCGCAGAGGTGCGTGTGGAGCCTGACGCCGTACTCGCGCGCCAGCTTCGCCGACTCACGCATCAGATCCGCGCTGACCGAGAACGGCGAGCACGGCGCGAGGACGAGCTGGGTCATCGAACCGATCGAGCTGTCGTGGTAGCTCTTGATCACGCGCACGGAGTCCTCGAGGATGTCGTCCTCGTCCTCGACGCAGCTATCCGGCGGCAGCCCGCCCTTGGATTCTCCGAGCGACATCGACCCGCGGGACACGTGGAAGCGGACACCGATCTCCTTTGCCGCGGCAATCTGGTCGTCGACGCGGCAGCCGTTCTTGAAGACGTACGCGTGATCGAACACCGTGGTGCATCCCGACGCGGCAAGCTCAGCGAGGCCGACGAGCGTGCTGAGCCCTGACGCCTCGGGCGTTCGCTGCGCCCAGATTTCGTAGTGTGCCTTCAGCCACGGGAACAGGTTGATGTTCTGCGCCTGTGGGAGGTTGCGCGTCAGCGTCTGGTCGAGGTGGTGGTGCGTGTTCACCATCCCTGGGAGGACGATCTGGCCCGAGACGTCGAGCACCTGATCGGCGTCATCCGGCAGCTCTTCCGTGGTGCCGACCTGCTCGATCAGACCGTCACGGGCGAACAGACCACCGTGGGGGATCTCTCGTCGCTCGTCGTCCATTGTCACGAGCACCTCCGCGTTTCGGGCCAGCAGCGTGGACATCGTTCCTTCTTGCTTGTTTGCGTCCGCTGGGTCGGCCAGCACCCGCCGAGTCATGGCGAACGATACCCGTCAGCATGCGCCATCGCGAGTCGTTGTCGGCTACCCCCGGTGCAGTTCATCAGGACCGCGCAGCTCGTTTTACACCAGACGAGTGCAATGGACCAAGGCGGTCGCCTGCGACGCCGCCAACCAGCACGCCCACACGACACGCCCCAGATCGACACCTAGACGGTGCGGTCGGACCGACGATGGCGCTCCTTGCTAAAGCGTCACTGGTTCCCAGCCGGGCGGGGCCGCACCTCGCGACCTCCGGTCCACGAGGAAGGCGATCGTGAGCGCAGTCGCTTGTCGGTGCGGACGAGTTGCGACGGTCCGGGCCACCTCGACGACTGCCCCATCCGTGACGGAGCAGTCACGTCGTCGTTGCCGGCCGGCTGCTGCTACAGGCGTAACCCGGCGTGCGTTCTCGCTCTCGCGGGTGGCTGCTTTATCGCCGCTCCGGCCGTCGATCCAGCGCTTCTGCTTCCGCCTTTCGCGGGCACGAAACGGAAGCCCTTGTCCCGGCGCCGAGCGCGAACTTGGTGGCTGGGCGTGGGTGGTTGCGGCCGCTCGTCGGTCGGCCCTTCGGCCAGCGATTCGCGCCTTCTGCGACGCCGACGATCCGGGCGGCCCTTAGCTGCCGACCTGCACCTGTGAGCTAACAGCAGAAGTGCGGAACTGACTGTGATTGAACGAGGGTTGGCCCGGCGTCTCCAGCAGGAGGTCGGCCCTCCGGATCGAAAGCTTTGGGTCAGGCGCGCGCGGTAGCAGCCGCGCGGCCGGGCTAGCGAAATACGGAGGACCGACCTCGGCTCACGTTACGTGGTGGGCCGGGCTGATCCTGCTCGTGTTCCTCGGAAGGAGGGGAGTTGCTGTGTTGCACGTTGGGTTGGATCTGAGCCGCAGGCGGGTTGATGTGTGCTTGATTTCGAGCGAGGGTGAGCTGGTCGAGCACTTCCGCGCGCCGGCGGACCGCGACGGGCTGTACGGGCTGGGCCGGCGGGTGGCGGTGTATGACGAGCCGGTGCGCGGGGTGGTTGAGTCGATGAACGGTGCGCGGTTCGTGCACGACGAGTTGGTCCGCTACGGGTGGGAGGTGTTGGTCGCCGACGCGCAGCGGGTCAAGGGGCTGGCGCCGTTGGCGTGCAAGACCGACAAGTTGGCATGTGCCTGCGGCCCACCGAGGAAGCGATGAAATGCTTGCGGTGGTCCGCCGGGCGCGGTCACCGTGTCGATAGTGGAGCGCAGTTGAACCCGTGACAAGTTTGGTGCAGGGCCGCGGGACCTCGGATTGTCGCCGCGAGCACGAACCCCAGATTCGGTTCTCACCAGGTCCCTCCCCGGCGGGTCGGTCATCGCCATCGTCGGGAAGGAGACCGCAGTGCAGCAGATTCATGATCGGGTGGCCGGGCTCGATGTTGATCGCGACAGCGTCGTTGCGTGTTGTCGTCAGCTGGGTCCGAGGGGCGGCGTAGTCCGCGAGAAGGAACGGTTCACGACCACCACGGCCGGGCTGAAGGTGCTGGAGGCGTGGTTGGCGGATCGGCAGGTGGAGCTGGTCGCGATGGAGGCCACCGGCGTGTACTGGAAGCCTGTCCTGTATGCGTTGGAGTCGCGCTTCACGGTGTGGTTGTGCAACGCGCGGCACGTCAAGAAGGTCCCTGGCCGCAAGACGGATTTGTCCGATGCTGAGTGGCTGGCTGATGTGGCGGCGCATGGGATGGTGCGTCCGAGCTTCGTGCCGCCCCTGCCGATCCGGGAGCTGCGGGAGCTGACGCGCTATCGCAAGACTCAGATCGAGGCGCGGGCGGCTGAGAAGCAACGTCTGGAGAAGGTCCTTCAAGACGCCGGGATCAAGCTCACGTCGGTCGCCTCCAGAGTCCTGACCCAGTCGGGCCGCGCGATGATCGAAGCGCTTAGCGACGGCGAGCAGGATCCGACCAGGTTGGCCGGCCTCGCGAAGGGCAAGATGCGACCAAAGATCCCGGCGCTGACCGACGCGCTGACCGGCCACTTCGGCCCCCACCACGCCGTGGCGTGCCGTCGCATCCTCGCTCACATCGACTTCCTCAACGAGACGATCGCTGCGCTGACCGAGCAGATCGATGCTCGCACCGCGGCGTTCGAGGCGGTGTACACATCGCTGCAGCCGGTGCCCGGCTTCGATCGCCTCACGATCGACGTGATCATTGCCGAGACCGGTGCCGACATGACCCGGTTCCCGACCGCCGCCGATCTCGCCTCCTGGAGCGGCGTGTGTCCCGGGAGCCATGAATCGGCTGGCAAGCGCCGCAACGTCAGCACCATCCCCGGCAACCAGTGGCTGCGACCCGCGTTGATCGAGTCCGCGCGAGCTGCCGTGCGGACCAAGGGAAGTTACTTCGGCGCCCAATACCGTCAGATCGCCCGCCGCCGCGGACCCAACAAAGCGGCCGTCGCCGTCGCCCACTCGTTGATCGAGCTGGTATGGCATCTGCTGAGCACCGGCGAAGTGTTCAAAGACCTCGGAGACGACTACTTCAAAACTCGCCAAGACCCTCAGCGGCAAGCCCGCCGCCTCGTCGCCCAGCTCGAAGAGCTCGGCTACGCAGTCACCCTCGAGGCAGCCCCAGCGATCTCCGCATAGCCGTCAGCAAACCCGAGCAGGTCCAAACTCGGCTTCGCCGCGAGCGACTTGCGCACGCCAAAATCCCCCAACACACGCGCGACTCAACGAGCATTTCACCCCAGATCGACGCACGCGTGCTGGCGGAGCTCTCGTTCCGCGATCTGGTGCCGGCGATCTGGCTACCGACGCCCGAGCTCCGCCAGGAGCGGGAGCGCTCGCGGTGGCGGCTGCACCTGGTCAAGCACCGCTCGATCCTCAAGAACCGCGTGCACGCGTCGCTGATCGCGTTCGGCCATCAGGTCCCGATGGCCGACCTGTTCGGAGCTGGCGGCCGCCGGCTGCTCGCCGAGCTGGACTTCCCCGAGCCGTGGCTCGGGCACGTGCGGGCGAGCGTCGAGCTGATCGACGATCTCGAGCGGCGGATCGGTGAGGTCGAGCGGTGGCTGCAGCGCTCGGGCGCCGATCATCGCTACATCCCGTTGTTGATGACCGCGCCGGGGATCGGCTGGGTCACCGGCTTCACGATCGCGGCCGAGATCGGCGACATCAACCGGTTCGCCTCGCCGGTCAAGCTGACCGGCTACACCGGCCTGTGCCCGCGCGTGAACCAGTCCGGCGAGGTCGACCGCCGCGGCCCGATCTCCAAGCACGGCCCCAGATATCTGCGCTGGGGGCTGATGGAAGCCGCCATCCACGCCTCCGCGCACCCGCTCTACAAGGAGCGCTACCAGCGCACCAAGCGCCGCCTCGGCCGCCAGCGCGGCGCCAAGGTCGCGCAGATCGAGCTCGCCCGCAAGCTGACCGAGGCGATCTGGTACATGCTCACCCGCAACCAACCGTTCAAGCCCTTCGCTCCGGAAGGCGCCATTTCTCGCCTGACTGCCTGACAGTCCTTTATTGACATGCGCCGCCGGAGCGAGCCCCGATAACACCTGGTCCTCGAAGTTCGATGAAGCGATAGAGACATGGGCACTGCTCCACACCATCACCAACCCGCCCGCGCACCGTGACAACGTCCTGCCAGGTTCACGCTGCCGTGTCAAGCGCCATCAGCACCAGTGTTCACTCCAGTGCACTTGCTGAAGCGCTTGACACGGCCAGCGTTCACCCGGCGATCAACAGTGAGGGTGTCAGGCATCTGACATCGAACCGGCGAGGGACTTGACACCGGGCCCTCGTTCATAGAGGCGAGGAGCAGGTCGCGCCGCTCGCGCAACATGAAGATCTAGCCCTGCGAACGGTGCGCGGCGCCATTGATTCTCGGCGGCTGGCGGTCGGCGTGACGCTTGTCGCGCAGCCTGGATCGACGACACTTTGCGGCGGACTGGTCGGCAGGCGGGAGGGGACCGCTCGGCGCGCTCGTGTCGCCTATTCGACGACCTCAACGGTACGCGTCGCTGTTCGTGTGAGCCGCGCGCCTTCGACCTACGCGTCTGCGTCATTCGCAGCGATGCTCGGCCGAGCGCCAGATCGGAACCTGCTCGGCGGTCAGAGGGCTGCCGAGGTCACGGACGACAGTGGGCCGTTGGTGGTGCGTGCAGCCTGTGAGTTCTGGGGCTGGGGTGGCCGATTACGGACGAGTCATGAGTGTGCCACCGATCGTCATGGTGTGCGAGAGACGAAATGCACACCGTCCAGGCCCTCGAGCGAGAAGCCCTCGGCGGCGCCAGGCGCGACGTCGATCTCAAAGCGCGGCCTGCCCCAGCGCTCGTACTGGTCGGAGTCGATGTAGAACGACGCTCCCCCGATCTCACCGAGCCGCAGGTCGTGCGGCCCGGCCGGGAGCTCGCCGTCCTTCAGGCAGATCGGGGAGGTGCCGTCGCAGCACCCCCCCGACTGGAAGAACATCAGCGGCCCGTGGGCGGCCTCGAGGCGATGAATCGCCTCGAGCGCCGCCGGGGTGGCCCCAACAGCGGGCGCTTTATCGCGAGCCGCAGCCTCCATGTCTAAAACAACCCCATCGGGTTTTGGTCGTAGCTGACCAGCAGGCACTTGGTCTGCGAGTAGTGATCGAGCATCATCCGATGGTTCTCGCGCCCCACTCCCGAGCTCTTGTAGCCGCCGAATGCGGCGTGCGCGGGGTACTGGTGGTAGCAGTTGGTCCACACGCGTCCGGCCTTGATCGCACGGCCCATCCGGAACGCACGGCTGCCGTCACGTGTCCACACGCCGGCTCCCAGGCCGTACATCGTGTCGTTGGCGATCTCCAGCGCCTGCGCCTCGTCCTTGAACGTCGTCACGGCGAGCACGGGCCCGAAGATCTCCTCCTGGAAGACCCGCATCTTGTTGTGGCCCTTGAGCACGGTCGGCTCGAAGTAATAGCCACCGGCGAGATGCTCGCTCAGCTCCGGGCGCTGGCCGCCGATCAGCACCTCGGCACCCTCTTCGCGTCCGATCTTGACGTAGCTCTCGATCTTCTCAAGCTGCGCTGCCGAGACCTGCGGGCCCATCATCGTGCTGCGGTCGAGCGGGTCGCCCTGCTTGATCGCGCGGATGCGCTCTAGGCAGCGGTCCATGAACTCGTCGTAGATCGACTCGTGAATGAGTGCTCGCGACGGGCACGTGCAGACCTCGCCCTTGTTGAACGCATACAGCACGAGACCCTCGATCGCCTTGTCCAAGAACGCGTCGTCGGCTGCCATCACATCCTCGAAGAAGATGTTCGGCGACTTGCCACCGAGTTCGGTCGTGGACGGGATCAGGTTCTGGGCGGCGTAGGACATGATCAGCCTGCCGGTGACGGTCTCGCCGGTGAACGCCACTTTGGCGATCCGCTTGTTCGACGCGAGCGCCTTGCCGATCAACGCGCCCGGGCCGTTGACGATGTTCAGCACGCCGGGCGGGAGGACGTCGCCGATCACCTCGGCGAGCTTCAACAGCGACCACGGCGTCGGGCTTGCCGGTTTGATCACCGTGCAGTTACCGGCCGCCAGCGCCGGCGCGATCTTCCACGCGGCCATCAGGATCGGGAAGTTGAACGGAATGATCTGCCCAACGACACCGAGCGGCTCTTGGAAGTGGTAAGCGTAGGTTTGATCGTCGATCTCCGAGATCCGCCCCTCCTCGGCACGAATGGCCGCGGCGAAATACCTGAAGTGGTCAGCCGCGAGCGGGATATCCGCCGCGAGCGTCTCGCGCACCGGCTTGCCGTTCTCGTAGCTCTCGGCGACGGCAAGCATCTCGAGGTTCTCCTCGATCGCATCCGCGACGTCATTGAGGACGGCGGCACGCTCGGCAGGGGAGCGCTGTCCCCACTCATCCTTGGCCGCGTGCGCCGCGTCGAGCGCCAGCTCGATGTCCTGCTCGCCGGAGTGAGCGACCTCGCAGAACGGCTCGCCCGTCGACGGCGTCACATTCTCGCTGTACTCCCCGGTCGCCGGGGCGATCCAGTCGCCGCCGATGAAATTCTCGTAGCGCTCCCTGAGCTCTACCGGACTGCCGGACTCGCCCGGCGCCGCGTAAACGGTTGACTCGACTATCGACATCTTGGGCTCCCTCAATAGGAACGGCGGGCTTGCCCGCGAAAACGAAGGGGGGTAAACCCCCGCGCGGCCAATCACACCGGAGGCGCATCCACCGGGGCCGGTGGGATAGCGCCATGAGACGTAACACGCTGGGCCCCGCAGTCAAAACCAGTAACCCACGCTCCGCGCCTCGTAGCGCAAGTCGCGCCGTCGGTGGCAATCCGGGCTTGGGGTGAGTGTCCTGGCCGCAGGGCCAGCTCACCTACGACTGTACTCCGATCGCGAGCCCTTATGTGAGCGGACCTAAAACTTCGTTCGGACTCCGCCGCCGGCGCGGAGATCGGCTGACTCGTCATCAGTTGAGGAGCCCGTCGACGAGGCAGCTTCCGGCAGCGGAAACATCGAACGAGACCCGCTGCACCGGCCACGCCGCGCGCGGACTGTGGCGCGAACAACGGTTTCCAGCGGACAGCTATGTGGCGCGCGACCGGATCGCGGCGGCGTCGTACCGCAATCTACGACGCCGCCACAGTCTGTCGATCCTGGGTTGGACGGCGACGGGCCGCGACGCTCGAACGTGGCGACGAGCATCGTCCGACGTAGGCTGCGCGGCTCTTAGTGTCTCGGTGACGATCTGATCTCTAGCGCAGCGGTCATCGATTCGGGCTGGCACACGTGTCCGGGGCTACCGGTTCACGGTCACGAACTCGGGTTGGTCGAGTAGGCGTAGCCAGGTGAGCGGCTATACGAGATACAAGAACGCGTATATGGCGGACGGACCGGTCTGGGTCCAGTCCGCGAGGCAGTACCGACACCTGCTCCCGTCGTCGGCCGGCACGTCGATCGTTTTTGGCGGGCGGCCTTCCACGACGTCTACGTCGATGCACCGGCCTGCCAGCGGGCCGCGCTCGAGGACGGCGGTGATCGTCGGCCCAACCTCTGCGTCCGAGGTGCCCATCGTCGCCCAGTGCATCATATGCCGCGGCGGCGCGTTCACAGCGCTCCGCCGGCGCGAGCGTTCGGATGCGGGACGGGTGGCGACAGATGCGGGAGGGTGGCGACCACACAGGCGATCTGAACAGGCCTCGCCTCCTGTCACATGGGACCTGGCTCGACCGCCCCCCCGGGAAGCCGGAATCACGGTAGCCACGGGGCCTGGCCCTTTTTGCGGCGGCGGAAGACCTCCTTTCGCGCTTGACCTCAACCGGTCGGTGCACCACCCCTGACATCCCGCATCGTGTCATAGCGCCGGTTGAGAACTGACCCCCTGTCGGGTTTCGTGCCAAAGCGCCCGTCGTCGCGAAGGCCGAGCCGTAGGCGAGGCCTGAAGCGGCGATGGGCGCTTTAACCGCCTCGAGGGCGGGGTCCCGGCGGTGGTCGGCGCGTTGTGAGGCGATCTGCGGCCTTCCGCGAGGGTGCCGAAGGCGATCGGTCAGGCGATTTCGGCGCTGTGGCGGCCGGGACGTAGGCGGAGGTCGCGGTCCTTGAGGCGAGCGCGGGCTGATCTCCGTAGTCGAACTGCCGATATCAGCGCTCGGACGTGGCGGTGTGGTGGGGCCCGTCGATCAGTTCGGTGAGTTTCTCGGCGGGGGTCCGGAATCCGAGCGTTTGGCGGGGCCGGTCGTTGAGCTTGCGAGCGACCTCGTCGAGCTCTGCCTGACTCACGCCGGCGAGGCTCTTGCCTTTCGGGAAGTACTGGCGAAGGAGGCCGTTCGTGTTCTCGTTGGACCCTCGCTGCCACGGGCTGCGGGGATCGCAGAAGTACACCTCGACGCCGGTCTCGACGCTGAACCGCCGGTGCGCTGCCATCTCCTTTCCCTGATCCCACGTGAGCGAGCGGCGAAGCTGGACGGGCAGCGTGATGATGCTCGCCTTGAGCGCTTCGCAGACCGGCTCGGCGTTGGTTCCCTGGGGCAGCGCGACGAGCTGGCAATAGCGGGTCTGGCGCTCGACCAGGGTCGCGATCGCCGTGTCACGCGTTCCCATCAGCAGGTCGCCCTCCCAGTGCCCGGGAACGGCTCGGTCGGCAACCTCCGGCGGTCGCTCGGAGATCATCACCATCCCCGCGATACAGCCCGGACCCTGCCCGCGATTCGAATGCGCCCGAGCGAAGCGCTTCTGACGCCTGGTTCGCAGATGCCGGGTGAGCTCGCCTCGCAGCGACCCGCGCGCCTGGACGTAGAGCGCGCGATAGATCGTCTCGTGCGAGACCTGCATCTGCTCATTGTCGGGGTATAAGAGCCGCAGCCAACCCGAGATCTGCTGCGGGGAGTGATCCTGCCCGAGCCGCTCGATCACAAGCTCACGCAACTCGCCGCACAGCTCGAGCTTCGTCGCTCGCGGACGCCTGGCCCGCGACCACGACCGCCGCTCAGCCGCATGCGCGCGATAGCGCCCACGACCGCCGCAACGGTTGATCTCGCGGGAGACTGTGGTGTGCGAACGGCCAAGCGTGCGACCGATCGCGCGGGACGACTCCCCCCGAGCTATCCCGCGCGAGATCTCCTCACGCTCCGCCAGCGTCAGGCACCGCTCCGGTCGACGACGGGACCGCGGCCGGATCCCTCCCATCCTCTGCAGATACTTACTCACCGTCCGCTTCGGTACCCCCAGCCGGCGGCCGATCTCGGCCTCGCTCCCGCCCTCCGCCCGCAGCTCCCAGATCGCGTCCTTCACACCCTCGGTCAGATAGTGACCCCTCGGCATCTCCACACCTCACCTCGTTCGTCAGCGAAGTCGCTGACTCTCTCGGGTGGTGCGGCGGCAGCCTGAGACCGCCCGATTCGCCGCGTATCTGGACGGAATCGACGGGTGCCATGCAAAGCGCGGGAAGCGCGCACTACGTTCGCCGGGAATTAGCACGATCCCAGCAAGCGGTCGCCCACTGCGTGGCGCCCGCGCCGGGAGCGAGTCACGGAACGAGCCCGCTCACGGCCTCGCGGCTCGTGACTGGTTTATCGCCGAAGGAGCCACGATGCCCAGACTTCTGCTTGAGGCGTGGAGGAGTCGTACCCAGCCCCGGTCACGGCCATGGTCGAGACCTGCCTTTGTTGTCGCACGGGCATCTTCGCGCCGGCGGCGACAGTCTCGGAACGCGCGGCAAGCGCAACCGAGCGGATCGAATCTACTTCGCGTCGGCCGTCGGCCGCGTGGCGGTCGCGGGACCCGCGCAAAGCGCATCCGGCTCGCGCGACTTGCTTCAGACCCGCTTCCGGGTTTGTGGTCTCCCGGATCGGTTGGCGAGACCGTCACCGACAGCCCTGCGTGCGCGAACTCGCGCTACTCCGAGCTGATCGGTCACGAACACGGGCACCCCGGCCACGACGCCGGTTACGGTGCTTGAGCTGACCCGGTCTTGACGGAGGCTCTGAAAGAGGGCAGATCAGTCCGCTTCGCCTCCGCGAGAAGGAGGTGTGAGGCGATGCTCGACCGGGGCGCGATCGGGGTGGGGGCTGGTGTCGCCGGGCTGTGGGGTGCGGGGTGCGGTTGTCGGTGTGGGCTGGGTTGCCCGGTTTGGGTGGAGGTGTATGTCCAGCCTAGGTCGGGGAAGACGAGCGCATCGCGCGTGGCGTGGACGGGTGTGGTGGTGAAACGGGCGTCGTGGAGGTAGGTGTGGATGAAGTTGCGGGCGCTCGCGGGGAGGCTGCGTAGCCTGGCGAGCGTCGCCGCGGGCACTTCGATCGTGGCTTGCATCGTGCGTGGGTTGTTGTCGAGTCCTCGGGCGCGGGGGGTCAGGCGGATGCTGTCGAGGGTGTGGAGGATGAGGTCGAGACGCTCGCCGGAGGGGAACCGGATGCGTAGCCGCGCGGGCGTGCAGTACACGTTGAAGTTGGGGATCTCGCCCGTCCAGTCGCCGCCCTGCGCGGCGCGGGTGTAGGGTCGGTCCTCGCCCGGGCCGAGGGCTTTGTCGGAGCCGTCGCCGCGGCCGTTGTCGAGTAGGCGTCCTTGCAGCGGCTGGCCGGTGCGATGAAAGCGCCACGCCCGCTTGCTGCGTTGGGTGATGTCTTTCTGCCAGAAGCCGGTGTGCCCGCGGGCGTCGAGTCCCTCGACGCGCAGGATGCGGTGTACGGCTCCGACGCCGATCTTCTCGATGCTGATCGCGCTCGTGATGCGGCCGGGGATCTTCGGCTGCTGGACCCACGCTGGCGAGGGAAGCTGGATCGCAGGGTCGCGCACGCGGCGCTGGTCGTAGTAGCTGTAGCGGAAGAAGACGGGGTCGTTGCCGGCGATGTCGAAGTCGTACAGCCGCGTGTACATGTCGCCGAAGCGGTCGATGATGAAGATCGTCGACCCGCTGGCCGAGAGGTTCACGGCCCGCAAGCGGCCGCGGTGGGGGCCACACATCTCATAGCTCATGTCGGCGGCGAGCCAGGGATCGTTGTAGGTCAGGCGCTGGCCGCCACCGTTGAGCATCCAGATGTGGGAGACCTTGTCGGCACCGACGGGCTGGCGGTTCCCGGCGGTGTCGACCCAGAAGCGGTCCTCGCGCGGCGAGATCACCGACCACGACCAGGCGAGGATGCCGCGCGGAAGCTGGCGGCCCGGGCCGCGCCAGATGTTCGTCCAGCGCCTGGTCCAGTTGAAGTACCGGGGTTCGCGGAGCGCATAGTCCATCGTGTACACGTGGCGTTGGCGATCGAGCGCGATCATCTCGTCGTCGTCGGCGGAGATCGAGGCCACCTGACCGTCAAAGCAGGCCGGCAGCGGCAGCGCTTTCCACGGCTGGCGGATCCCCGTCACTTCGCCGTTCGACTTAAACCAGATCCGCCCGCGGCTGACGACGAAGTCATAGCGACGGTTGAACGTCTGCGTCGCCGTGCGTAAAAAGACGAGTGGCGGCAGGCCCCTCGGCGCGTCTGTCCGGTCCGTTGGCCCCAGCCCGTTACCGCGGTCCGGGGTCGTGTCGACCCACGTCTCCCGGGCCCCGGCCGTACCGCCGCCCAACGCGGCGCAACTCTGCTCGCGGGTGAGCGGGGAGACCGCCGCGCGTGCAGCCGGCGGCACGACCGACACGACGCTCCACACCATTATCAGCGCGGTGGCGCGACCCGCGCGTATCCGCGGCGCTCGCAGCCAGCCTGGCATCGAGCACGCACGCATCACAGGCCTCATGGGGCCTCGATCGACCAATTCCTCACCAACGGGGAGGTTGCTCTCCGAACGGGTCGACGCGCATCGGTAAGAGCCGCCCATCCAGCACCGTAGAAGCTACGTCCGAACGAGCCAGTAACCAGGACCCTCACCCTCCGCAAGCCCGAGCGGCGGCCGGACGATCACGCCACGATCCGGGCCCTTTCGCACTCGCGAGCAAGTTCAGAGAGGTCTGTTGGCCTCGAATGCGAGCGCCCTCCGCGTCGCCACTAGCGCAGCCGACGCCTGTCGCCACGGACGGATCATCACAACGGCCCTGCTTTCCCGCGCGAACAGGAGCCGCTGCTTGCTCGATTCTGGCTAACACGTGCCGTCTGCTGGAACAAATGCGATCGCCGCACTCGGACGGCCGGCGCGATTGCAACGCCACGAACGGGATCGCCAGCTTGCGGGGCGGGCGGGCCGCTCTTTTGTCGCCCATATGGAGGGGCTGGTGTCAAGGGGTAGGGGTTGAGGGCCATGGTGTGGTTGGTGTGGCAGGGGCTGTGGTTGCGGTTCGCGAGGCGGCCGAGGCGTTCGCGGGATTCGCGACGTTCGGTCATGCTCATATTCGGGGGCTGTCCCAAGACCTTTGTTCGTCGCACGTCCGCTGTCTAAAGTCGAGTGCGCCCACCCGGGGGTGGGTACTCAGGCGACGAATCGCGGAGTTGTGTGCGCGAGCCGGGATGCCTCGGACCGCCTCGCCAACCGCAACTGGTTGTCAGTCAGTGTCAGTGTTTGTCAGCGCGAGTTTGTGAGTCGTTTGCGGGTGGTTGGCGTCGGTGTCGGCTCTGGTGCAGTCGTCGGGCAAGTGGCGATCTCCCAGCAGTAGTGGGCGAGCTCGCGGGCGATCGCGATCGCGACGATCCCGTTCGGTTTGCGGCGGGCGTCGCGGAGTTGTCGCCAGCGCGCGTTCAGGCGGCGCTGCGCCTTCCAGGAGATGTTGATGATCTCCGGCGCGTGCCCGCGTTGGCGGCGCTCGAGCGCCGCGCCGACGACCGGGCCGCGGCGGTAGTGGTAGGCGGCCTCGACCAGCAGCCGCCGCGCGTGGGTTGAGCCGGCCTTGGTGATCGACCCGAGCCTGCGCTGTCGGCCGGTGGTGTGCTCTGATGGGACGATCCCGAGATAGGCGGAGAGCTGGTCGGGGTGATCGAAGCGCCCCCACTCACCGATCTCCGCGCACAACCCCAGGGCCGAGAGCGTGTCGATCCCGCGCAGGCACCGCAACCGGGCAGCGGTGTGCGCGCACGGAGCCGTGAGCGCGAGCGTGGCGAGGTCGGCCTCGACCTGATCGCGTCGGCTGATCAGTACGTCGTGCGCGTGCAGGTAGTCGGCCAGCGTCGACCTGGACGCGTGGTCGGCGAACTTGATCGAGGTCAGCCACGCGCGGTGCTTGCGTGTCCACGCCTCGCCGGTGCCCTCCCAGTAGATCTCGCGACGCAACAGGAAATTCCCGATCCGGTGCCGCGCACGGACCAGGTCCGCGCGGATGTCCTCGCGGCAGCGGACCAGATCGCGCAGCTGCTCACGCTCGACAGACGGGATCGTGACCAGCGTCAGCTCGCCGGCGGCGAGCAACCGCGCGAGCCGGATCGCGTCGCGCTTGTCGGTCTTGATCCGGTCCGCCGGCGGCCGCTCGGTCTTGCTCGGAGCGCAGACGCCAAGCTCGATCCCTTCCGCCAGCGCCCGGCGCGCGAGCCCGTACCCCGTCGGGCCCGCCTCATAGATCATCCGCGTGGGCCGCTCCACACGACCAAGCCACGGCAACAGCTCGTGCGGACGGCCGACCACTCGCCTGGTGATCACCTCACCAGAGTCCTGATCGAAGATCGCAAACGTCGACTCGCGCGCGTGCACGTCAAGACCGACCCAACGGATACCGTCAGGCATGTCGGTACCTCCTGTGTTGTGGGGCCCGCGTCGAAGTTGCAGCTTCGACCGCGAACATCACCCCCGGCAACGCCGGGGGTACCGACTTACCTTCGACTCCGAGGTAACCGGTCCTCCATATCGTCTAAAGCGGGCGCATGGCGTGCGCTGGCCAGAGCGGGAACGCAATCGTCCGGACCCCGGCAGCCGGGCGCTCGAGCCTCGTCCAACGCGGGGTGAGTG
>CAWCMD010000014.1:0-560916 GCA_963796525.1 uncultured Solirubrobacterales bacterium | reverse complement strand
AGGTGCTGGCAGGGCTGATAGCCGAGCGCCCGAACTGCGACGTTCACCGCATCCAGGCCTCCGACCCCCACTCCGACGACGACCAGGAGACGGTGCATCGCAACGCCGCAGCGGCGGGCGATGCCTTGCTGCGACGTACGGCCTCATGAACCGAAGCTGAGCTCCGCTCACGCGGGGACGTGAGCTCGCCCCGGTGCTCTCGGTCGTCCACCCGGCTGCTCCTCGGCTTCCGCTTGGTAGGCAAACGAGCAGTGTCGACGGGCAACTACCCCGCTCGGAGACTGCTCCTTCCGGACAACTGCAGTCGCGCCACCGCATCGTCGGCGCGTGGCTGCTGCGTCGCCGATGGGATCGCGCAACCCGAGGAGCCGCGCGACGGAAGCGATCGCGAGGAGGGCGGCCGGCCGTAAATCCGAACGGGCCGATGGCGGCGCCGTTCCCTAGCGGATGCTCGGCCGGTACGAGCGTCGTTGGGCCGATGGCAGAGCCGGCGCCGCGATGCAGTTAGGGGTCTGTTCGGATCCGGTTGGAACAAGTTTCCCCTCGCTGCTCGGGTTGCTGCGCGGCGGCGAGCCGTCCCCGGTGTGCTTCTCATCAAGCGCGATTGCACGCGTTCGGGCACCGTCGTACCGTTGGGCCAAGGTGTCGAGCGCGTCATTGGTTAGCCCCTTCTCACACCCGAGAAGCTCACGTGCGCGCGATTGCGCCTGTTGACGCTCGATGTATGCGGTCTGGTCATCGAAGTGAAGAACGAACCACAGCTCTATGCACGGGCTGGAGACGGCGAGGTTGATTCCGTTCGCCTCGGCTTTGGCTACTGCCTCGCGCCAGATTCGGATGTGCGTCTTCGTCAAAGACGCACCAGCTCCCATCCCAGGCCACGCCACGGCCCCGCCGCTCCTCACGCGCGGCCTCGCGCCTCGCCGCGACGGCGAGGTCGACGAGTGTCATCGGTACCCCGTGCTCGTCGGGAATCGTCACGCGGACCTTTGTGCGATACCGGCGGTGCCAGTACGCAACGTATTCCTCCTCGGTGCGCGCTCCCTCGACATAGACGAGTAGCTGGCGCCTGACAGCTGCGCGCGATACCGACCGCCTCGGCCGTCCTGACCTGTGGCGCGAGGTCAAGACGCTCGGTCGCCGTCAGTCACAAGCTCCGCGATCTGCCGGAAGCGCTCCTTGGTGATGATTGGTGTAGCGCCGTAGCGACCGGCCAGGTAGCGCTTGCCGATCGCCTCGTCTTTGCGAGGGTCGAGGTCCGACAGTGGGTATAGGCGGGTAGCCCCTTCGTTTTCCTTCTCGGTAAACCAGATCTGATCGCGTCCGAAATTCGGTCGTCGGTGGTGTCCCCCAGCAGCGTGACGTCGTGGCTGTTGAAGATGAGCTGAGCGCGGTTCGGGTTTGTCTCCGCTCCCTGGAACAGGCGAACAAGCTGTGTGACTAGCGCGGGGTGCAGGCTCGCGTCGAGCTCGTCAGCAAGGAGTACGGCTCCACGAGCCAACGCATCGATCACCGGGCCAACGAGGCCGAACCACACGAGCGTGCCGAGCGATTCCTCGTTTGGACCAAACTCAACGTCGCTGGCGCCACCGCGATGCTCGAGGACCATCAAGTCCTCGAGCATCGGCTCCACCGGACGTCCTTCTGCCTCTTCCTCGCCGGCGAGGATTCGAGCGATGCGGCGTAGGCGCTCCCTCGTCTCTTCGTCGAGCTCGTATTTCCTCGCGCCGGTGATCCCTAGGTCAGCCGCGCGGAGGAGCTCGAAGAATAATTCGGCGTTGTCGCTCTCGAGCAGTTGGAGGGTGAAGGCCTGCCGAGACCCGCGGCTTGCTGCCTCAGCGAGCAGGAGATTGCGGCTGAACCACCCGTAAAGATTCAGCAGGGCCGGGTGGTTGGCTTGCGCGGCAGTCGACAGGAACAAGGCATTCGGGCGTAAGAGTTCGCGAACGGCGCGGCTCTTGGCTCGCTCGGTAGGGCCAAACTCGACGTCGTCACCGTGGCGCTCGAAAAGCAGCGCCGCGCGACCGTGTGGATAGCGGAACGCCCACTCCTCGATCACGCGCTCACGGGTGAACGTAAAAGGCGTAGTCATGGCGAAGCCGTCCAGGACGATCTTGATTTCGAAAAGTGTCACGGCGTAGGCGCCTTCCCGCAGGCCGATGAAGAAGCAGAAACGGGAAGCGAGGCATATCGCCGGTCGGGGCTTGCCTGAACGATTGCAGTACGAGCATCCGCATGTCGTACATCGCTCTGAGGACGTTCGTCTTGCCCGAGGCGTTGGCACCGAATATCCCGGCGACCGGGAGGACGTCAACCGGCGTCCCCCCTTCCCGCCAGGAGACGGAGCGGCGGACCTCTTTCTCCGAGAGCGTCGTTGCAAGCATCGAGAGTTCGAACTTGTCGCGAAACGACCTCACGTTCTGAGCCCTGAACGACAGCAGGACTGACGGTTTTGTGGGCGCGCTCTCTGGCATCTGAGTGCGATCTCTACGGGAAATTCTCGCAGAAAGCAAGTTCGCAGGGAAGTTTACCGTCTTCAGGTATGATATTGTGAGTTTTCCACGATTTTGACCTTGAGACGGCGGCGCATAGTTGTCCAGAGCCGCTTTTCTCGACGACAACAGGAGAAGCATGAACACCGACTACTGGATGACCGAGAAGAAAGCCTTGAGCCCCGCCGACACGAGGGGACTCAATGGGAAGAGGGGACTGGTCACCTGATGGCTTGGACGTACGAGAACTCGCTAAACCGAGTGAGGCGCGTTGGGCTCGTCGTTCGGAGTTGGACATCTCGGTCGAGAAGCTCGGTCGACAGATGGAACTGGAGAACATCACGCTGCCGAAGAGCAAGCGCGTCCACGGCGTGCACCTCTACGCCACGGTCGCCGGCTCCGGCCAGCTCGACGTGCTGACCGATACCGCGGCCGCCGCCGGGACCGTCCGCGTCCTCGGCGCCTGGCTCGCGGAGGCCTCGCGCATCGCCTCCGCGTTCGAGGTGCCGGTCATCGCCGCGCAGGGCGCCCGGATCCACCTACTCAACTACCGCCCGATCGATGACGACAAGAAGCTCGCGCGCGACGCGGTGCTACTGGCCGCCGCGTTCCGCAGGATGACCGTCGGGGCGCTGAACCCGCAGCTCGACACCGTCGCCACGCTGAAGTGCCGGACGGGCCTTGATCTCGGCGAGACCGTCGGCACCCGCGGTGGCACCGGCGGCGACTCGGAGTTCCTGTTCCTGGGCTCGGCCGCCAACCGGGCCGCAAAGCTGCTGGGAGACCGCAAGATCGTCGTCAGCGGCCGCCTGTTCTGGAGGCGCTCGACGGCGCGCTGGACCTCACGGCCGAGGAGATCGAGGGCGAGGACGCGTGGGCGCTCTCGATGACCGACGACGCGCACGACGCGGCGATCGAGAAGTATGGCTTCGACTGGTCGGTCAAGAAGTCGACCGACCGCCTGACCGAGGACCTGGAGAAGTGGCCGGTCGACCGCTGCAAGGTCGCGGTCGCGACCGAGACGGTGAAGTTCGACTCGCTGAGCCGCTCGAACAGCAAGCTGATCGAGGCGGCCGTGCTGATCGCCGACATCGACGGCTTCAGCGCCTACATCGAGAGCCTGGAGGACGACGCCGAGAAGCGCGACGCGATCGTCGCGCTCGACATGATCCGCGCCGAACTCCGCGAGGTCCTCAAGAACGACTACTCGGGCGGCGTGCGCGTCCAGTATCAGGGCGACAACATCGTCGGCCTCGTGCACATGCCAGGCAAGAGCGACGCGCAAGGTGGCCGAGCGCGCGCTGGACATCGCCGCCGGCATGCAGGCCTCGATGCAGCACACGCTCAGCGAGATCGTGCCCGAGGCCAAGAAGCTGACGGTCACCATCGGCGTCGCGCTGGCCGACACGCTGGCGACGCAGCTCGGCCCGCGCGGACGGCGCGACGCGATGGTCGTCGGGCCGGCGGTGACCAAGGCGGACCGGATCTCCGAGGCGCTCGATGGCACTGAGGTCGGTTTCTCCAAGCACGGCCTACGACGCGCTGCCCGAGCATCTGCAGGCGAGCTTCGCGTGGTCCAGCCCCGCGAAGGCGTGGGTGGCCGCGGACCTGCCCGCCGACAAGCTCGACCTCATCAAAGAGGCGCACGCGCGCGAGCAGGGCAGCGCCCGAGGCGCGCATCCACGCGCCGGACTCGCAGGGCCGCTCCCGGATCGGCGCGGCACTCGGAGCGGCGCCGGCGGGGGCAACGGATGTACGCGTCGTCAAACCTTACGCCGAATGAGCAGCGCTGGGAGCGCTGGGAGACCGACCGGCGCATCCTGCGCAAGCGCTTCCCAAAGGTCCGCCATCTGGTGCTGATCGGGACCGAGCTCGCACTTGCGGAGGGCATCGTCGACGTCGACGCCGGTGCCGGACGCTTCGAGCCGGTGCAAATCGAGATGCGGTTCTCCGAGCGTTACCCGGACGAGCTCCCGCGGGTCTGGGAGCGCGGCGGCCGCTGGGTCCCCGACCCGGATCGCCACATCTACATCGACGACGGTGACTTCTGCCTCGGCCTTCCCGGCGTCGACCTGCCGGTCACTACGACGCCTGATGACTTCGAGCACTTCCTCTGCCAGCTGCTCGTGTTCCTCCACGACCAGTTCATCTTCGACGCCACCAACAAATGGCCGGGCGAAGAGTGGGCGCACGGCTACGAGGCTGCGTTCACGCAGTTCGTCTGCGAGACACTCGACATCCGCACCGAGCGTGAAGCTCGCGCCCTCGGGCCGCTGGTCGACGGCCCGCAACCGCGGCGGCACGATCGCTGCCCGTGCGGATCGGGTCGTGCCTACGCCCGCTGTCACGGCGAGCGTGTGGCGCGAGTCCGTTCCGTCCGCCAGCTTCGCGCTGTTCCCGATCTCGTAGAAAGGATGGTGCAGCACCTCAATGTGGCCTAGACGCAGGCGTCACGACGCCGGACCGCGACGATCCCAGCGCCCGGTCCGACCGCGCCTCCACCCACGGAGCCTCAGCGCGACCGGACGGGCATCGAGTTCGGCTGGCGCGCCCACGAAGCGGTCCAGGGCTGGACCGCCAGCGTCGACGCGAAGGCGTCGATCGTGCTGGTCGTCGAGACTGCCGTTGCCGGCGCCGCCGCGCGGTCGCTAATTACGGGCAACGGCGAGCTGCACAAGGCGATCGGCCTGCACCTCGCATGCGCGACCGTGGCGGTGATAATGCTGATCGTCGGCGTAGCGTGCGCTCTCTGGGTCGTCTTCCCGCGCTTGGAGCGCTCCCGGACCCAGCGTCTCGCGGCCAACGGGCTCATTTACTTCGGACACTTGCGTGAACGTGAAGTAGATGACATTGCTCGGGAACTGGCCGACCTGACCCCCGATCAGGAGCGCCACCAGCTCGCCTCGCAGCTGCGAGTAACCGGCAACGTAGCCTGGCGCAAGCACGACTGGCTGCAGCGCTCGGTCGCATGCTTTGCGGGGGGATCGATGCTGCTGGTCGTCGCCTACACAGCCTTCTGACGATGGCATCGACGCTCGAGACCAAGCTCGACGGTGACGTCCACAAGATCTTTGAGACAGCATGGAACGCCCGCTCCGGGCTCGTCGTCCCTTATACCGAGCACGTCGCGCTCGCAAACGGAGCGGTCAAGCTTGACGCTGTCATCCTCTACGCCGACCTCGCCCATTCGACCCGGCTCGCGCGCAAGCTCAACCGGTCAGTGACGGCGAAAATCGTGCGGGCGTACCTGTCAACCATGACTCAGCTGGTGAAGAACTCAGGCGGAGAGGTCCGCAGCTTCGACGGCGACCGGGTCATGGGCGTCTTCGTCGGCTCGAGCAAGAACTCCTCAGCGGCCAACTGTGCGCTGAAGATGAACTATGTCGTTTCCAAGATCCTGCGCCCAAAGGCTGAAGCAAGGTTCCCGTCGCTGGCCAAGAACGGCCTTGGCATTGCACACTGCGTCGGCGTTCACGCGAGTCCGGTGCTTGTCGTGCGCGCTGGTGTTCGCGGCACCAACGACCTTGTGTTCGTCGGCTCGGCTCCAAACCTGGCCGCAAAGCTCAGCGAGATCCGGAACAGCCCTTACCACTCGTACGTCACACATACCGTGTTCGGGAAACTCAGGCAAGACGCCCGAATCAGCTCAGAGGGCAAGCCGATGTGGACGCGAGTACGAGTCAAGCTCGGCGACGAGACGTGGGAGTGCTACCGGTCGACGTGGTGGCGACGGCCATAACGACCCATGAGTAGGCCACGGCATCTGCTTTGCGCCCCGAAAGGAGCGGTCTCTTGGGCGTCCGCCGCCCCCCCGCTGAACCCGCGTGAAGGCAGGCGTCCGCCGTCACGTTGCCAGGACGACTGGTTTCGGCCCTAGCGCCGGGCCCCGATCCGGCTATTCCTTCGGCGACATCGGAGTGGCCGGCGGCGAAGGCGTCGGACGAGTGCTTGGCCATGAAGGGAATCGCGGGCTGCGCGATGACCGACGTGGGCGCAACGGCGATGATCCAACCGACCCGCACGGGCGGGAACCGCGGCTCGGCCGCCAGGTCGCCGTCCGGCGTGGGACCGATCAGCGGTCGGACCGGACGAGCGCGTCCGTCCACGGACGGTCGCCGGATCCGGATTCAGCCTCAGTTGACGACCGCGGTCAGAGCAGTGGCGGATGACCCCTCCGGCGGTGGGAGCTTCATTGCGCTTGCTTCGACGCGGTGGAGGGGCTCACAATTGGCCGGTGAACGGCTTCATCGCCCCGACAGATCACGGCTGGTACCAGTTCCTGCGGGCACGACCGGATATCACCGAGGTGAACTTCTGGCGCCCGGGTGGGACGACATTCAGGGCCCTCCCTCCCGGCGCCCCCTTCTTCTTCAAACTGAAGCAACCCGCACAACGCGATCGGCGGCTTCGGTCTGTTCGCTCGAGCGGAGCGGCTTCCGCTCTGGCGCGCGTGGGACGTCTTCGGCCAGGCCAACGGAACCCGGGACGAGCACGAACTGCTTCTTCGGCTGGATCGGCTGGGCGGGCGAGACAGCTTGGGTCTCGGACGCGGCCGGATGATCGGCTGCGTCGCGATCACCGAGCCCGTGTTCTTTGCGCCAGACGAGTGGGTGGCGGTGCCGAGCGATTGGTCGCGCAACATCGTCTCAGGGCGGACCGAGGATCTCTCGCGCGGCGACGGGCTACGGATGTGGACCGAGTGCCTGGAGCGGGCCGCCGCGAGAGGCGATGTCGCGCTGGAGTGGCCGCGGGACGCGCTGGACGCGCAACGCGCCGGCAGACCGGTGCTGATCACGCCGCGGTTGGGCCAGTCAAGCTTCCGCCTCGCAGTGCTCGATGCCTACGGGCAGCAATGCGCTGTGACGACGGAACATTCACTCCCGGTGATCGATGCCGCGCACATCCGGCCGTGGGCGGTGGGCGGGACACATTCGATCCCGAACGGCATTCCGCTCAGACGTGACCTGCACCGGCTCTTCGATCTTGGCTACGTGACGGTCACACCGAACATGCGGCTGGCCGTGAGCGGCAAGCTCCGTGACGATTACGCCAACGGTCGGGTGTACTACGAGCTGGAAGGGCGCGGGATCCGGCTCCCGAGGATCGACGCCCTCCGTCCTGACACCGAAGCTCTGTCCTGGCACGAAGCCGAAGTGTTTCTTGGTCGGTGACGGGCCGGGGCCGCTACCGCTTGGCTTCAGCACGCGGGCTGGCGGCGACCGACCCACCAAACGCTTCGGCAACGAGCTCGGCGTCCTCGTCGCGAGGCGCGTAGTGCAGGTACTTCATCGTGGTCTGGATGTCGGCGTGGCCCATCCACTCCTGCACCCGCCGGATGTCGGCCTTCGCGATCATCCGCGTACCAAAAGTGTGCCTCAGGTCGTGAAACCTCAGAGGACGTAGCCCGGCCCGGCCCAACGCGTCTCGGTAGCGGCTACTGAGGGCATCGCCATCGAGCGGCAGCCCGGCCTCGCCGGCGAACACGAAGTCGTCGTCGCCGGTGCAGCGCTTGCGATCACCGAGCTTCGCGAGCGCGCTCGCGACGTCAGGCGCCATCGGCACGGCGCGGACCTTGCCGGACTTCGGCGTCGTCAGGTGTCCGGCGGCGTAGCTCGCACGGACTCTGATCGTCGATCCGGTGAAGTCGACATCGCGCCAGCGCAACCCGAGGACCTCGCCGCGGCGCAGGCCGGTGAACGCTGCCGTCAAGAAGATCGCCGCGTCGGCCTCGGATTTGGCGGCGCGGACGAGCGCCCACACCTCCTCCGGCGAGAACACCTGGATGTCGCCGCTCGAGCGCACGCGGAAGCGATCGACGTTCGCGACCGGGTTCGCGGGCAGGCCGTAGAGCTTGACCGCGTGTCTGAAGATCGCGTGCATCAGCACGAGCAGGTTGTTCTTCGTCTTGTTCGAGAGCTCGCGCTGCACCCGCACGCTCGACACGCCCGCCCGCCAGCGCTCGATCTCCTGCACCGTGATGTCCTCGAGCTTCATCGAGCCGAACACCGGCAGCAGATGGACCTTGATCGCGTTCCGGTACCCGCGCACCGTCGAGGGCTTGCAGCCGCGGTCCAGCTCCGCGAAGCGCAGGTACTCCGCGGCCGCCTCGGCGAACGTCACGCTCGTCGACGTAGCGGGAACCGCGGCAGATCGCGGACCGGGCGCGGCAACAGCGGCCGCAGCCTCCCGCCGGACCTTCTCCAACCGATCATGCAGCCAGTCCTTGGCAAGGCGCTTCGTGAAGTACCCCTCCGCCGGCCGGCCGCGTCCCGTCCACACCGGCCCGATCTTCCGCTTGACCTGCGTCCCGTCGGGCAGCCGGTACTTGGCCCACCACGACGCACCGCGGGCCTTCTCGAGCCGGAAAACGAAGCCGGACGGCCGAGCCACGGGCACCGATACTAGTGCAGATCTTGGTACCCGTTTGGTACCCGGTCCCGATCAAGCCCCATCCGGCCAAAAGAAAAAGCCCGGATTTCCGGGCTTTTCTTAGTAGCGGGGGCGGGATTCGAACCCGCGACCTTCGGGTTATGAGCCCGACGAGCTACCAGACTGCTCCACCCCGCGGCGGACCATCCATGATAGCCAACAACGGCGAGAAAGCGGCGAATCCCGTGAGCGGCCCGCTTACGAACCCTTCAAGGCGGCGAACACGCCCCGCTCGCATCACCGTGGCCGGCAAGCCTGAATCTCAGGCCCGAATCGTCTTTCCAATTGAGGACCGATCGTGACCTAAACCACGATTAGTGTCGTGGCCACAAAGCAACGAGAGGAGACTCAATGGCAGACCGGGACAGGTACATCGCAGGCGTCCCGTGCTGGGTTGACACGAGCCAGCCGGATCCGAAGGCCGCGGTCGAGTTCTACAGTGGGCTTTTCGGCTGGGAGTTCGTCGACGTGATGGAGGGCAACCCGGACGGCGCGTACTTCGTCGCTCGGCTGCGTGATGGTGACGTCGCAGCCGTGGCGTCGGTGGCTCCCGGCGCGCCGCCGGCGGCCACGTGGAACACCTACATCTGGGTTGACAGCGCTGACGAGGCCGCCGAGAAGGTGCGTGCTGCCGGCGGGAACGTGCTGATGGAGCCGTTCGACGCTCAGGACGCGGGCCGGATGGCAGTCGTCTCTGATCCCGAAGGCGCGGTGTTCTGCGTCTGGGAGCCGAAGCAGCACCGCGGCGCCGCGATCGTGAACGAGCCGGGCTCGCTGAACTTCAACGGACTCAATACGCGCGACGTCGCGGCTGCGAAGAAGTTCTACGGAGCCGTCTTCGGATGGGACACGCTCTCACTCGGCGGCGCGGCCGAGATGTGGACGCTGAGCGCATACGGCGATCACCTGGAGGCTGGCGATCCCGGCATTCGGCAGCGGATGGCCGAGGTCGGTGCGCCCGCCGGATTTGAGAACGTGGTCGCGAGTATCAGCCAGATCCCCGAAGACCAGCCAAATACGCCGGCGCACTGGAATGTCACCTTCGCGGTCGAGGACGCCGACGCGATCGCGGCGAAGGCGACCGAGCTCGGCGGCAAGGTGGTCGTTCCGCCGTTCGATGCGGCCTGGGTGCGGATGTCGATCATCGAGGACCCGCAGGGCGCGGTGTTCATCGCGAGTAAGTTCGTGCCCGAGAACCGCGATCTGGCAACGGACGCCGGCGACGCCACAGTTCACGCTGCATAGATACCCGTCTGGGCGCGAGGGGAGCGACGGCGGCCTCCCCTCGCGTCCGCCGAGGACGCCGATCAGGCGCCGGCGAGCCCGACTCGCCGGCGCAGGAACATCGCGCCCGTGAAACTAACCGGAGCCGCTGACGGCCGGCCCGGTGGACACGGCCGGCCCGGTGGACACGGCCGGCCCGGTCGACACGGCAGGCCGCGCCCACACGCCGCGCTCCTGCAGCAACTCGACCTGCCTCTCGGTTACCTCTTCCCGGTATTCGGCGTGCGTGTACGGCGCCCGCTCGAGGTAGAGGTTCTTCGGATAGACCGGCTGCTCGTAGATGAGCTGGTACTGCTCCGTTGTCAGGTCTTTCATCCAGTTGTCCCACTGCGCCGTCTGCCGGAAGTGCCGCAGCGACTCGACCTCGATCGTGCCGGCGATCCAGGTTGAGCCGCCCCCGTAGGGCACCTCGGTCACGATCTGGCCGCGGTAGTCGATGATCTGCGAGCCGCCCGAGAAGGTGTCAATCGGCGTCGTTGAGTCCTTGTCAAGGTAATAGGTCCCGAGGTTCATCCCGATCACGTACATGTTGTTATCCAGGGCACGGGCGCGGTTCTGGATCGAGAACATGCCGCTCATCACGCCCGGGGCAGGGTACGGCCCCCGGTATGCGATCTCGCAGCCGTTCATCGCCAGACCGCGCGCGTTCTCCGGATACGACGCCTCGTTCGCCATCATGATCCCGATCCGGCCGATCGCCGTGTCGGCGACGGGATAGAACGAGTTGAGGCTCCGGCCGTACAGCTCGATCCACCGATCCCACACGTTATGTGGCGTCACCGAGTGCTCGACCGGTAGCAGCGGCACGAGCTTGTGATGCTTCATGATCACGGTGCCGTCCTCGGGCTCGATCACGAAGCCGACGTTGAAGAACCTGTCCGGGAACTCGGGATGCCGCGCTTTCGCCTGTGCGACCACGTACGCATTCCACTGCTGCGCGAGCCGGCCGAGGTAATCGGTCTCCGGTCCCGGGATGTCGATCGCGCATTCGCGCGCGTAGCCAACGTGGTCGAGGTCCATCACCTCATCGGTGAATCCCTGCAGACCACCCTCGGGGATGCATATCAACCGCACGGGCAGGTCCATGCTCGATAGCCACGACGCGGCCTTGATCATGTGCGACATGTGCTCGAGATTCCACTGGATCTCTTCGCGCCGGCGAATCCCGCGCATCGTCTGGATCAGGCCGACGGCCTGATAGGGCTCGATCATCTGAGACTCCTCTCTCCTCGTGCGCGCACTCTAGCCTCGTTGCCCGCAAACAAGGGCCGAGCTAGTGCACCTGGTAGCAGTTGTACTGCCACTGGATCGTGATGTCGCCGCTGAACTGCCAGTTCGTCACGAGGCCCAAGAAGCTTGACCAGGCCCAGGCGCTCGTCGGCTCAGCGTAAAGCGCGGGTGGATAGAGGTTGGAGAGGATCACTCGCAGCCCGGCACTGCTCAGCGCCGTGACTCGCTGCCACGGCGACGGGCACGGGGGGTTGGGTGGCAGGACGCCGACGAAGGTCGACTGCCACGGCCCGAGCGTGGTCGATGGCGTGTAGCAGTAGATCCAGGAGATCGAATGGCCCAACGCCGACAGCGTCCGCGCGCTGCTGCACGGCTTCACCGCGGACGCGCGCGCCGTCACCGGGCTCGCGGCGCCCATCGCGATGCCATTCGGCGCGAGCAGCCCGCCGACGGACAGCACGCCCTTTGCATGGGGCGGCAGCCCGTGGCACTCGACGCGAGCACTCGCCTTGAACACGTGCACGCCGACGTGCATGCGGGTCTGCGTAGCTGTGCAGTGAGTCGCTCGAGGCCTGGTCGTCAACTGGCCCAACGGCACCGCGCGACCGGGCGGCTTGTCGAGTCGAACGCGGATCGTCCCGGTCCCGTCGTGGATTGGGAACACGCGCTCATAGGGCGCCCGAATGACAAGCCGGATTCGCGCGCCGCGCTTCAGCCGCCGGCAGGCCAGCCGCATCCGGAACTCGGCCTTCCTGTTGACAGCGTGATAGCTGTAGCGCGACACGGTGCAACGGAGATTCGACGGAGTTGTGGAAAGCAGGATCGCCGGCGGGCGCGTACCGGTTGTGTGTGGAACCTTGAGGTCGACCGAGGTCACCCAGCCGGTGATTGGAACCGTGCGAACGGTCCGCGCGCCTGCTGCGGCAGGCAGGGCGATCCCCGCCGCCATGACGCCGAGCGTCACGCCACCACACAAAACGGCCAACCTTGCCCTCATCAGCTTCTCCTTGCTTTCGTTTCCGCAATCCGTCGCGCCTGCACGACCATGCTGCGCGGGCAACCCCGGTGCCGGGGAGCGACACTAGCACTCAGTGGAGCACTGTCAGCCCGTCGTCTCCAGCGTGTACCGCACCGTCTGCACGCGGATCAGCCCGTCCCTGAACACGAACGTGTCGATGCCGTCGTCCGCCTTTGTGTTCGCTGACTCGGCCTTCCACTCGAGCAACAGGATGTCGTCCTCATAGATCTGAGTCGGGAGTTCCCAGTTCGCGTTCGGGAGGTCGGAGAGGAGTTTGGTGAATGCCTCGCGGATCCCATCCTTGCCGCGGAGGGTGCCGCCCGGCGTGATGAAGATCGCGTCGTCGCTGTAGTCGCTGACGATCCCCTCGAGATCGCCTGCGCCCAGGGCCTCGGCGTGATGCTGGAAGACCTCCTGCGGTGTACGCGCCATCGTTGCTCCTGTCGTTTCATGGTGGACTTATGCCGAGGCCCCGGCGGGAACCAGGATGCCGCGGCCCTGCAGGCGGCCGCCGTCGAGATCGGCCATCGCGTCGTTGATCGCGTCAAGCGGGTAGGTCGTCGTGTGCAGGCTGACCTTGCCCTGCGCCGTCAGCGTCATCAACTCCGCGAGGTCGGTGTACGTGCCGACCAGGTTGCCGATGAACGAGATCTCTCGGGAGATCACGTCGATCGTCGGGATGTCGATGTTCTCGCCGTAGCCGATCACGTAGTAGAAGCCGCCGTCACGGACCATCGCGATGCCGTCCTCGATCGCGCCCTTCTCGCCCACGAAATCGATGATCGCCTCGGCGCCGAGGCCGTCGGTCATCTCTCGCACGGTGTCGACGTGGCTCCCGTCGACCTTGATCGCGTGGTCGGCGCCGAGCTCCCTTGCCAGCGCCAGGGCCGGTTCGGACGGATCGATCACGATGATCTCGGTCGGTGTCATCGCCTTGAGGCACTGAATCCCGATGTGACCCAAGCCACCGGCCCCGATCACGACCGCTCGCGTTCCGGCACTCAGCACGGGGATCGCCTTCTTTACGGCGTGGATCGCGGTGAGCCCGGCATCGGCCAGCGCGGCGATCTCCTGCGGGTGCAGCGAGGGGTCGAGCTTGACGACCGAGCGTGCCGAGGTCCTGAGGAAGTCGGCGAAGCCGCCGTCGCGGTCGATCCCTGGGAACGAGCCGTTGAGACAGTGCATGTCGTCGCCCGCCCGGCACGGCGGACATAGCCCACACGAAATGTAGGGGTGCACGATCACTGTGTCGCCGACCTCGACGTTGCTGACCGCCGAGCCGATCTCGTGCACCCAACCAGCGTTCTCGTGCCCCGGCGTGTACGGCAGCTCGACCTGGGACTTCTCGGCCCATTGACCCTCCTGGATATGGAGGTCGGTCCGGCACAGGCCCGCGGCTCCGATTCGGACGATCACATCGAGCGGTCCGTCGATCTTCGGCTCTTCTATCTCCTCCAGCTTCAAGCGCTCGTGGTAGGCGTGCAGCCGTGCGGCGTTCATCTGAATACCTCCGGTTGATCGTCGACCGCCGCCCCGTGGCGGATTTTCAGCAGTGAGCGGCAGATGCCCCCGTTCACATCGAGGCTCGTCCGCACCAGGCGCGCCATTCGCAGCCATCGGTCGAGCTCATCGACGACCAGCGGGCTGCCGTTGGCCAGCACGAACGCCGGCGCGTCATCTCCACACGCAATTCCGAGCCGAGCTCGGAGCTCGAGGCAGCGCTGCACGTCAGGATTGGCCGGCAGATCGGAGACACGCAACGCGCACACCGCCCCGGCCCCGAGCCCACTGGCCATCAGCTCCTCGCAGACCCGTCCCTGGCGCGCGACGAGCGCCTTGTGCTCGAACAGCGAGCGAAGCGCGCCGAGGTCATCGTGCTCCGACTCCCCCGGGAACGCGCTTGTGAATCCACCGCCGACGCGGACTGCCGCGTTGATCTCATCGCCCGTGAAGTGATCCTCGAGCGCCACATCGACCACCCGCACCCCCGGCAGCCGGCGCACCGAATCCCGCGCGTCGGCCGCCATCAGGAACGCGAAGTTGGGCGCACACTGCGGTGTGGGCAGCCGCAAGCGGATCCGGACATCGCCGTCGGGCGACACCTCGCACGAGCTGACGAACCCCAGCGAGGTGATCGGCTCATCCAGCTCCGGGTCGTGCACTTCGCCGAGCGCCCGGAAAACTCGGCGGCGCATGCTCATGCCGAGTCACCGACGAGCTGAGCGTCCTCCTTCGCCGCCGGTGTCCCCGCCTCCGCCGGCAACTGGAACTCCGCCGGGACCGAAATCCCGTACAGCTTCGCGGCGTTCAGCCCGAGGATCTTCTTCTTGCCCTCGGTCGTCAGCCGAGGGTAGTCCCCGTACTCCGGGTCGTCCGGCATCGTCCAGTTCGCAAAGCCTTCGACCTGCCACCTGGGCTCCCAGATCGCGTAATCGCTGGCGAACAGCATCTTGTCCTCCCCGACCCAGAACAACAGCTCGCCCATCACCTTGGCGAAGAAGCGCGGGCGTGCGTGCATCAACCCGCCGATCACGACCGCCAGGCCGGCGTAGACGTTGGGCTCCTGCGTTGCCATGAAGCAGAAGTCCTCGATCCGCGGCAGACCTACGTGCTCGACGATGAAGTTGAGCTCAGGGTTGTTGGTGGCGGCGTAATCAATGTCGCTGACGTCGAATGCGTCCTTGTCGAGCGGCCAGATCGTCGGGCCTTTGTGCGCGTGGATGTTCTTGATGCCGAGCTCCTGGCACTTGTCGAGGAACCGCTGTGCCTCGGCGCTCTTCAGCGACCAGCCGCGCGAGCCGTTGATCCACTCGGCTGTGTAGAGCTTCACTCCTTTCAGGTTGTAACGCTTGGCGTCCTCCTCGAGTTGACGCAGGCCAGCCTCACCTTCACGTGGATCGAAGCGACCGTTTGCGATCAGCCGATCGGGAAAGCGCTCGACCATTCGGGCGTTTCGCTCGAGCGTGTTGAAGCCCTCTCGATACCACTCCCTCAGGTACGTCGATTGAAAGATCCCGGCATCGACATGCCCTTCCTCGAAGACATCCTTGATGAAGTCGTCCTCCGTGTACTTCTGAAACTTCTCGAGCGGCCAGTGCGTGTCAGCGGGACCGAGCCCTTGATACGCGTGAAAGCACTCGATCCAGCCTTTGGCGTACTGCTCCTGCCCCGGCACCCAGTTCTCGGGACTCGCGTCCCAGAAATGTAGGTGGCCATCGACGATGAAGTACCGCTCCCCATCGCGCTCGTGCATCTCCCACTCCCTCTAGTGGACGGATGGCATGGTCAGTCCAATCTACTCCTCGCGTTGTGCCGGCGGGAGGGCTTCCGCGGCGTCCGCCCGGGTCCGAGGAATTCCGAGGGTGAGCCTTGTTTGAGCGGGTCCGCACCGGGAAGCCCCACATCACCCAAAGAGGGAGAGAACAATGCGTAGCTTCAGTACCAGGGCAGCCGGCCTGCTCATTCTGGTGCTCGGCGTATGGGGTGCGCTGGTGCCGTTCGTCGGGCCCTACTTCCACTTCACGCTCGGTCCGACGCACAGCTGGACGTGGACGAGCGGACGGCTGTGGCTGAGCGTGCTGCCCGGTGCCGTCGCCGCTCTGGGGGGTCTGATGCTTCTCAGCGCCGGGCCGCGGGTGAGCGGCAAGTTCGGAGCGCTGCTGGCGCTCGCGGCGGGCATCTGGTTTGCGATCGGCCCCGAGGTGAGCCTGCTCTGGAACTCGAACGGCGCCCAGGGAGCCGCGCACGGCTCGGTGGGAATCCGCGCACTCGAGATGATCACCTACCACACCGGGCTCGGTGCCGTTATCGCGGCTCTGGCCGGCTACGCGCTCCCGGGTGTCCTCACACGTCGAGTCGCAGTCGCAGACGCCGGCGTCGCGGCGGGCGCAGGAACCGTCGCTGGACGCGAGACAGCTATCAGGCCTGCTCGGCGGCCGGTCGACGAGCCGGCGACGGCCGGCGAGACCGCCGCTCTTGATCGTGAACCGGTTGGCGTCCGTGGTCGCGCCGCCGCCGATGAGCCGGCCGCCACCGCTGGCACGGCCGGCGTTGAGCGCGAGCCGGCGGGCGTCGGCGCACAAGCCGACGCGAATCGCGCGGAGTATGCCGGCGCACCCGACCGTGGCACATACACCAACGGCGGGACTGCGGCCGAGCGCGGCGGCGACTACGGCCCCAGCGGCGCGTATGACACCGCCGATGCGCCAGCGAGCACGGAGCCGGCAACTACGTCTGCGCCTGGTTCAGGGGCTACGTCGGCGCCTGGTCCCGCGGCGGCGTCGGCACCTGGCCCCGCGGACACGTCGGCGCCTGTGGCCCCGACCGATGTACGGCGCCGTCGCCGCGGCGGCCTGCTTTCGGCTTTCAGGCGCTGAGCGACAGCCCGCCGTGGCGGGTAGTACCGCTAGATGACCGATTCCGATCCCGCACCCGAGCCGCGCGTGCCGCAGCCCACGCCGAACCTCCCGGACGTCGACAGCCCGCCGGCGGAGGACGTTCTCGATGGCGTCCCATCAACGGAGGAGATCATCGAGCATGCCCAGCCCGCCGAGAAGATCGTCGAGCAGCAGCCGAGCGTCGAGGAGATCGTTCCCAGCCGCCGGCAATAGCCGCGGCGTCACACATTTGTTGCAGTTCCGGCACTGAATTGGCACGACTGTGTCTTGTTTCGTTACAGGCATCTGTCGCATGCTGCCGGCATGGCGACACTTGCTCAGAAGATCGAAACCGAGGCGCGGATGCGAGAGCTGCTGGAGAGCAATGGCATGCCGCAGCCGGACGAGGTGGAGTACGGATTCGGTTGCGTCCGGCTCTTCTTCCATGAGACGAAGACAGTCGTGGTCGTCGACATCGACGATCCGAACGAGGCGGATGAGACGGCCGGCGACCTCGACCCGGAGGACTGGGACGACCTCGAGGAGGAAGACCAGCCCAACGAGGGGCGCTGCTCTCCGTTCATGACGTTCCCGTTCCCCGGCCCCGAGCAGCGGAATTGAGGCCGGGGGCCCTCTCCCAACGGGACGCAGGCCGGGCTCGCGGTTGGGCCGCCGCCAGCCCGGCCCTTACCCGGCCGGTCTATTCCTTCAGGCGCTTGGCCGCTGCGCTAGTTCGCCGTCGTCCGGCGGTACCGCGCGACGGCCAGCGGCGCGAAGATCGCCAGGATCACGAACGACCAGACGAACGCGCCCCAGACGTTGTTGTGCGCCGGCGCGCCGATCCACAGCGAGCGCATCGCGTTGACGACGATCGTGAACGGGTTGACCTGCGCGAACTCCTTGAGCGGCGAGGGCATCGTCGCGACGGGGACGAACGCAGAGGAGATGAACGTCAGGGGGAACACGGCGATGAAGCCCACCGAGTTGGCGGCCTCGGGCGACTTGACCAGCAGACCCACCCACGCGAAGAACCACGAGAACGCGTAACCGAAGAACAGCAGCAGGACGAAGCCGGCGACGATCTCGAGCGCGCTCGCGTGGAACGTGAAGCCGATGATCAGCCCGGTGATCACCAGGATCGTGCACGACAGGAGGTTCGTGACGACGTCCGACAGGGTTCGGCCACCGAGGACCGCGGCCCGCGACATCGGCAGCGAACGGAAGCGGTCGATCAGTCCCTTGTGGACGTCCTCGTTGAGGCCGATCGCCGTGACGAAACCGCCGAAGGCAATGTTCTGGACGATGATGCCGGGGATCAGGAAGTCGACGTATGTGAACCCGGGGGTCCGGATCGCACCGCCGAACACGTAGCGGAACAACAGCACGAACATGATCGGCTGCACCGTGAACGCGAGCAGCAGCTCAGGCGCCCGGGGCAGCCGGATCAGGTTGCGCTCGGCGATGATCACGGTGTCGGTGGCGAGCCGCCTCAAGACTCCGTCTCCTCATCCGCCTCGGCCGCGTGGCCGGTCAGCGTCAGGAACACGTCGTCCAGCGTCGGCCGGCGCACAACCAGGTCATCGACACCGACTCCGGCCTCGCTCAGCCTGTGCACGGCCTGGACGATCGCACCCTTGTGCTCGCGCACCTTCACGGTCACCAGCGACCCATCCGCCGCCGGAGGCTCATCGGCCATCGGCTCCAGCGCACGCACCGCCGCGGAGGCGTCCGCGGCGTCGTCGAGGCGGACCTCGAGTCGCTCGCCGCCGAGGTGATCCTTGAGCTCGTCGGAGGTCCCGCTGGCGATCACCTTGCCGCGGTCGATCACGGCGATCTCGTCGGCGAGCCGATCCGCCTCATCCAAATACTGGGTCGTGAGCAGCACGGTCGTGCCCTCCCCGACCAGCCCCTCGATCACCTCCCACAGCCCGAGCCGGCTGCGGGGATCGAGGCCGGTCGTGGGCTCGTCGAGGAACAGAACCGGTGGCTTGGCGACGAGGGCTGCGGCCAGGTCGAGGCGCCGGCGCATGCCGCCGGAGTACGTCTTGACCGGCCGGTTCGCGGCGTCGGTCAGGTCGAACCCCGCCAGCAGCTCGCGGCCGCGGGCCTTGGCGGTGGAGCGATCCATGCCGTAGAGCCGCCCGACCATCGTCAGGTTCTCGAGCCCGGTCAGGTTCTCGTCGACGGCGGCGTACTGGCCGGCGAGGCCGATCTCGGTACGAAGCTCGTTTGCCTGATGGACAACGTCAAAGCCCGCGACGCTGGCGGTGCCGGCATCCGGCTGCAGCAGCGTCGTCAGGATGCGGACGATCGTCGTCTTGCCGGCGCCGTTGGGACCGAGCAGGCCGAGCACGGACCCGCGCCGGACGTCAAGATCGACGCCCGCGAGCGCCTGCACGTCACCGTACGACTTGAACAGGCCGCGTGCGGTGATCGCCGCGCCGTCGCTGCCGGCGTGCGCCGCGCCACCAGACTGAGGGCCTGAGCCCGTGCGTGTCTCTACCCCTGACTCCACGCTCCCCACAGTACGCGAGTCGCGAGCTCGGCGGATGGGCACTCAAGCTCAGGAAAAGGGTGTTACTGAACGAACGGCGATGTTAGTGTCGCCACATGGAACTGCTGGTGTTGGTCAAGCACGACTGCCCGGTCTGTGACCAGGTGCTTCCTGTCCTCGACGAGGCACGTGCTGCCCTGGACGAGACGCGCGATAACGACGCGAATGGCACGATTCGCATCGTCTCGCAGTCGAGTGCCGAAGAGAACGAGGCACAGGCGGCGCGCCTGCGACTGAGCCACGTTCCCGAGCTCGACGATGACCTCGAGCTTTCACAACAGTTCGACCCTGACGCGGTTCCGGCAGTGGTGCTCCTCGACGGCGGCAACGAGCGGGCGCGTGTGGAAGGGCTCGACCGCGCGCGGCTCGATCAGCTGGCGCGCGAGGCCGGTGTGACCCTAGCGCTCGACGGCCTGCCCGAGTTCAGGCCCGGTTGCGCGAGTGCGACGCGCGATCCGGTGGTCGAGGCACAACTGAAGGCGAGAGCGGCCAGGAGGGCCGGTCGCCTCAGGGCCCGCGAGCTCCACATCGGCGGTCTAGAGGACCCGCTCGAGGCCCTCTACGACCGCGGCTTCTCCGATGGGCTGCCGCTGATCCCGCCAACTCCTGAGCGAGTCACGGCGATGCTCGACGCAACCAGCCGAGACGCGCAGGATCTCGTCGCGCTGATCCCGCCGTACGACGGCGACGCGACCGTCGAGAAGGTCGCGATCAATGCGGTCATGGCCGGCTGCCCGCCCGAGACCTTCCCGATCGTGCTCGCGGCGGTCGAAGCCGCGTGTGATCCGGCATTCGCCCTCCTCGGCCTGGTCTCGACGACCCACCCCTCGGGCCCGGTGATCGTCGTGTCCGGCGACCTCGCGGACAAGGCCGGGATGAACAGCGCCGGCAACGCGCTCGGCCAGGGCAACCGCGCGAACGCCACGATCGGACGGGCGCTCCAGCTGACCGTCAGAAATGTCGGCGGCGGCAAGCCGCAGGAAGAGGACCGTGCCGCCCATGGTCAGCCCGGCAAGCTCAGCTCCTGCTTTGCCGAGCGATTCAGCGACTCGCCGTGGCCCGGCCTCGCCCAGCAACGCGGCGTGCCGGAAACCGAGACCGGCGTCACCCTGTTCGCCGGCGAGGCACCCCGGTTGATCGTCGATCAGCTCGCGCGCACGCCCGACGAGCTGACCGCCAGCATCGCCGGCGCGCTCGAATGGGTCGGGCACCGCAAGCTGCGCCTCGCGTTCGACGCCCTACTGGTCATCGGCCCCGAGCACGGCCGCATCTTCCGCGAGGCCAGCTGGGACGCCGAGCGCACACGAAACGAGCTGTTCGCCAAGTCGAGCAGCCCGGCCGGAGAGCTGGCCCGCGGCGCGGGCGGGATGGCAGAGGGGATCGAGCCGCAGTGGGTGACCGATTCGCAGGCCTCGATCCCCAAGTTTGCGGCTCCCGACCGGATCCTGCTCGCGCACGCCGGCGGCGACGCCGGCCTGTTCAGCATGATCTACGGTGGCTGGGTGGCCGGCGAGATCGGCTCACAACCCGTCACCAGGAGCGTGCAGCCATGGCTGTGACCGACACCGGAATCACGATCCTCGATCCAACGCGCGAGACATCCGCCACAGGGCGCCCGCTGGCGGCGCAACGCCTGACCGAGAACCAACCCGCGACGATCGCGCTCCTCGACATCCGCAAGCCGCGCGGCGACATCTTCCTCGACGAGCTCGAACAGCTTCTTGCCGCACGAGGCCACACGATCGTCCGCACCGCGAAGCCGACCTTCACCAAGCCGGCGCCCCAGGACGTGCGCAAGGAGATCGCGCAGAACTGCGACGCGGTGATCGAAGCGCTGGCCGACTGAGGATCCTGCGTGTCGTGCGGTCTGCGCGACGTGCTCAGCTTCGAAGGGATGGACAAGCCGGCGGTACTCGTCGCGTCGAGCGCGTTTGAGCAGGCGGCCGATCACCAGTCGGCGCAGCTCGGGCAACCGGGCATCCATCGCGTGCTCGTGCAGCACCCGATCCAGGATCGGACCGACGACGAGCTCAGGCAGCTCGCGAGGGACGCGGTCGACGAGATCCTGGCGGAGCTCCTGGAGGGGTAGGGCTAGGGGTCGCTGGCGCCGGGGTGGCGGCGCCGGCTCCTACGCTAGCCCCCGAGCACGGCCCCGATCAGCGCCTTCGCCATCTCGCCGTAAGGCGGCAGGAACGCGTCGACCATCCCGCCCTCGCCACGGAACACGACGCCGCGCGGGTTGGAGAACTCGCGGAACCCGTCGATGCCGTGGTGGCGACCGCTGCCGGAATGCCCGACGCCACCGAACCCGAGCGACGCCAGCGCGCCCTGGGCCGCGCACGCGTTGACGGCCGCGCCCCCCGAGACCGTGCGATCCAGCACACCCTGCGCCGCATCCTCATCCCCGCTGAACACATACAGCCCGAGCGGACGCTCGCCGCGGTTCACATACTCGACGGCCTCGTCGAGCGAGTCATATGGCTTCACCGGGAGGATCGGGCCGAAGATCTCCTCGCGCATGATGCCGAGCTTCTCGTCGGGATCGATCACCAACGACACGGGCATGCGCCGAGACGAAGGATCAACCTCACTACCGCCAAGCTCCACAACGCGGGCACCCGACGAGCGCGCCTCATCCAG
This sequence comes from uncultured Solirubrobacterales bacterium, assembly GCA_963796525.1. Taxonomy (GTDB): domain Bacteria; phylum Actinomycetota; class Thermoleophilia; order Solirubrobacterales; family Solirubrobacteraceae; genus Palsa-465. The sequence goes on along the minus strand of CAWCMD010000014.1, from coordinate 538,893 downwards.
CAGCCCCGTGACCCGGTCCAGGTGACGCGAGGAGATGATCCCGGTGCAGTCCTCGCTCGACGCGTACGAGGGTGCCACCGACGCATAGTGCTCTTCGGCCAGCGCGACGAACTCGTCCACGCGAGAACGCGGCACGAAGCAGTAATCGGGCGCGATGCACATCTGCCCGTTCTTGATCATCTTCGTTCCCATGATCTGCGCCACGGCAGAAGCATCGACCCCGTCCTCGAGCACGAACACCGGGCTCTTCCCGCCCAGCTCGAGCGTCACCGGCGTCAGGTTCTCGGCGGCCGCCAGCGCAACCATCCGTCCGACCGTCGTGTTGCCGGTGTACAAAAGATGATCCCAGCGCAGCGTCGGGAACACCTTCGCGAGCTCGAGCCCTCCGGTCACGACCGCGACCATGTCCCGGTCAAACGCGGACGAGACCATCTCGCGCAGCAGGGCAGAACACGCCGGCGTGTACTCGGACGGCTTCAACACGGCCCGGTTGCCCGCCGCCAGAATGTCGACCAGCGGCCCGAGCGACAGATCGAACGGGAAGTTCCACGGCGAGATGTTCCCGACGACACCCTTCGGCTGGTACATGATCGCGGCGCGCGCGGTGCCGTGAATCGCCGGGTCGGTCTCGCGCGGCTCAGGCGCCATCCACTCCTCGAGGTGCATGTGCGTGAACGCCGCGCGCCCCGCCACCGTCAGGATCTCGACCAGATCCGACAGCGCGGAAGGATGGACAGCAAAGTCCTCGGACAGCGCCTCGTGAATCCGCGCCCTGTTACTAACGACCATCCCCGTGATCGCCTCGAGCCGCGCCCGCCGATCGGCGACGCTCGGATACGTGTCGCGCAGGAACGCGGCCTTCTGCGCGGCGAACACCTCGTGGAGCTCGTCGATCGCTGTCTGGTCGCTGGTCGTGGTGGCTGTGGCAGTCATGTCTCTCCTCTCGAACGAGACCCAAGCATCCCACAACCCGCGCGGATGTAGGATGGCTTTCCAGTGACGAATCCCTCGGTCGCCGATGTGGTGGGCGCGACGATCGCCAAACAAGGAGTCGAGGACGCGTTCGGCGTGCTCGGCAGCGGCAACCTCGTGGTCACGAACGCACTCACGCGGGGCGGCGCGCGATTCCACCACGCTCGCCACGAGGGCAGCGCGACGTGCATGGCCGACGGCTACGCGCGCACCACCGGCCGGGTTGGCGTGGTCAGCGTGCACCAGGGTCCCGGCCTCACCAACACGCTCACCGGCTTGGCGGAGGCAGCAAAGTCACGAACGCCGCTCCTCGTCCTCGCCGGCGATTCGCCGGCCGCCGCGCTGACCTCCAACTTCCGGATCGACCAGCACGACCTGGTCGAGTCGGTGGGCGCAATCGCGGACCGGGTGCATAGCCCGAAGACCGCCGCCGACGACGCGCAGCGGGCGTACCACAGAGCCGTCACCGAGCGCCGGCCCGTCGTGCTGATGCTGCCGATCGACATCCAGCCGCAGGCGGCGCAGACAACCGAGCCGGCACGGCCATCAGGCCCGCCGCTGCCCACCGTCCAGCCGGATCCGGCGGCGATCAGCGCGACCGCGGATCTGCTGAAGAACGCACAGCGGCCCGCGATCATCGCCGGCCGCGGCGCCGTGCTCTCCGCCGCGAGAGACGCACTCGAGTACCTCGGCCACCTCACCGGCGCGCTGCTCGCCACATCCGCGCCGGCGAACGGTCTGTTCAGCGGGCTCCCCTACGCGCTCGGGATCTCGGGCGGCTTTGCATCCCCCTACGCGGCCGAGCTCCTCCCCCAGGCCGACGTGTTTCTCGTGTTCGGCGCCTCGATCAACCACTGGACGACGAAGCACGGCGCGCTGATCCCAGCGAGCGCCAAGGTCGTCCAGATCGACACCGAGGCCAGGGCGATCGGAAGAAACCGCGCCGCCGACATCGCGATCCTCGGCGATGCGAGGGCCACCGCGAAAGTGCTGACCGCAGAGCTCGAGCGCAGAGCGCACCAGAACAGCGGCTTCCGCACCCCGCAGATGGCGCAGCAGATCGCGCGGCGCAGATGGCGCGACGAGCCCTACGAGGATGCCTCCACCGACGAATACATCGACCCGCGAACGCTCACCAAGGCGATCAACGCCGCGCTCCCGAGCGACCGTGCCGTCGCCGTCGACTCCGGCCACTTCCTCGGCTACCCCGCGATGTACCTCGACGTCCCCGACCCGCACGCGTGGGTCTTCCCCAACGGCTTCCAGGCCGTGGGCCTCGGCCTCGGCAACGCGATCGGCGCCGCGATCGCGAATCCCGAGCGACCCACGATCGCGGCAATCGGCGACGGCGGCGCGTTCATGGCGCTCGCCGAGCTCGAGACCGCCGCGCGGCTTCACCTCGGCAACCTGCTCGTCGTGATCTACGACGACGCCGCGTACGGTGCCGAGGTGCACCACTTCGCGCCGATGGGCCACGATGTCTCACTCGTGCAATTCCCGGACGCGGACCTCGCAAAGATCGCGGAAGCGGCCGGAGCAAGAGCCCAAACCGTCAGAAACCCTGCCGACCTGACAATCATCAACGACTGGCTCGAGGAGCGCTGGGGCCACCCACTCGTACTCGACGCCAAGGTCAACCCGACGATCTGCGCGGAATGGCTCGAGGAGGCCTTCCGCACCGGTTAACAACCAAGGAGAGAGCCCATGTCAAGCACCCAGACCAGTCAAGTCGCCGCCCTGCTCGATGGGCTCACGCAGGGCTCCGTCGAGATCGTCGACCTCACCCAACCGCTCAGCGAATCCACGCCTGTGATCAAGCTGCCGCCACCGTTCGCGAACACGCCCGGCCTCACGCGCGAGGAGATCAGCCACTACGACGACCGCGGCCCTGCCTGGGCGTGGTACACGCTGACCATCGGCGAGCACGTCGGCACGCACCTCGACGCTCCGACCCACTGGGTCACCGGCAAGGATGGCTTCGACGTCGCGAGCGTCACGCCGCAACAGCTGATCGGGCCCGCCTGCGTGATCGACAGGACGAAGGAGACCGCAACCGACAACGGCTACCTGCTGACGACCGACGACCTCGAGCAATGGGAGGCCGAGAACGGGCGCATCCCCGACGGCGCCTGGGTCCTGTTCCGCACGGGCTGGCAGTCGCGCGCCCAGGACGAGGGCGCGTTCCTGAACGTCGGCGAGAACGGCCCCGTGACGCCGGGTCCGGACGTCGAGGCGAGCCGCTGGCTGGCGAGCGAGCGCAGCATCTCGGGCTTCGGGACCGAGACCGTGGGCATCGATGCCGGCTCGGCCGGCGGCATGGACCCGCCGTTCCCGCTGCACAACTTCCTGCTCGGCGCCGGGCGCCTCGGCCTGACCCAGCTCGCGAACCTCGACCGCCTGCCGACCACGGGCGCGCTGCTCGTCGTCTCGCCGCTCAAGCTGGTGGGCGGAACGGGCAGCCCGAGCCGCGTGTTCGCCTTCGTGCCCCGTTCTTAAGTAGTTGGTCGGGCCGCATGCGGCCCGAACCCGACCGGCGCATGCGCCAGGGAATTGGATCCCGCCCGACCCGGCGCATGCGCCACCCCGAACGGCCCCATTGCCGCATCGAAGTGCCGCTGCGAGGACTCAGCAAGCGTCTCGAACAGCGAGTGAAACAACTGCACCGCGTGTTCGCGCACATCCGAGACCGGCGCAAGCGACTCGGGCAGCTCGGGATCGAGCCCCGGGAAGCCTCGGAACAGATGGACCAGACGCGTCCGCACCAGGAAGGCATGTGCGTCGCTGACCTGGCGCCGCAGCCGCTCGAAAGGCGAGAACTCGGCGACGAACGATTCGTAGCGCTCGCGCACGCCGGTCAGATCCCACGCCCGCGCGACCAGCGCCGGCAACCCGGCCTCGGCCCCCACCGAACCGGAGAACAGCGTCGCGAACTGCGCCACCTCGAGCTCGCCGAGCAATCGCTCGACCTCCTCCGCGTGGTCATGTGGCGAGACCCAGACGCTGTCCTGCACGGGCCCGAACCCGAGGAACCGAAGCCGCCGGCCGAGCCGCGAGCGCTCGAGCCGCCGGTCCTCGGGGATCTGGTGCCAGAGCACGATCCAGGTGTCGCCGGAGTCGCGCGCTCTGCCCAGCGAGAAGATCCGCACGTCGCCCTCGGCCAGCAGCGCGTCGCAGCGTCGCGTGATTCGGTAGTAGACCAGCCGTCCGGCTCGCTCGCGAGCGACCAGACCGCGGCGCACGAGCCGCGTCGATGCAACCCGCGCCGCCCCGTGCGAGAAACCCAGCTCGCCGAGCAGCGACACGAGCCCGCCCGACCAGACCGTGTCGCGGCCGAGCGGGCGCACGTAGGTCCCGAGCATCGTTATCACGAGGTCCTGCGGCTGCAGCGGCTCGCTCATGAACGCGCAGGGACGGCCGGCTCGAACGTCCGCCTCACGTCGGTGCGGAGGACGTCCCGGCCCGCCGGCGGCTTGCGCGATCCGGCCCGGTACTGCGGGATCCACTCTGCCTCGGAGAACTCCTGCTCGCTGGCCGCGTGCAGCGTCCAGTGCGGGTCGTAGAGGTGCGGTCTCGCGATCGCGCACAGGTCCGCGCGACCGGCGAGCACGATCGTGTTCACATCGTCGTAGGAGGAGATCGCGCCGACCGCGATTGTCGGAATGCCCACCTCGTGGCGAATCCGGTCGGCAAACGGCGTCTGGTAGCTGCGCCCGAAGGCGGGCTTCTCGAGCGGCGAGACCTGGCCGGTCGAGACGTCGACGATGTCGCAACCGTGCTCGGCGAGCATCCGCGCGAACTCAACAGCCTGGTCCGGATCGAACCCCCCGTCGACCCAGTCGGTGGCGGAGATGCGCACGCTGATCGGCTTCTCGGCGGGCCACGCCGCACGGCACGCGTCGAACACCTCGAGCGGGAACCGGGCACGCGCGTCGAGCGACCCGCCGAACTCGTCGCCACGCGCGTTCGCGAGCGGTGACAGGAACGACGACAGCAGATAGCCGTGCGCCATATGCAGCTCGAGCAGGTCAAAACCGGCCTCATCGGCGCCCTGCGTCGCCCACACGAACTGCGCCATCACCTGGTACATGTCCTCGCGGGTCATCTCGCGCGGCACCTGGTTGCGCGGGCTGTAGGGAATCGGCGAGGGCCCCAGCACCGGCCAGTTCCCGTCGGGCAACGGCTCGTCGATCCCGTCCCACATCAGCTTGGTCGAGCCCTTGCGGCCGGAGTGGCCGATCTGCGCCCCGATCGGGCAGTCCCCGTAGCGGTGCGCGAACGACACGATCCGCCGCCACGCGGCGATGTGATCATCGCGGTACATGCCGGCGCATCCCGGCGTGATCCGCCCGACGTCCGAGACGCACATCATCTCGCTCATGATCAGCCCGGCGCCCCCAAGCGCGCGCGAGCCGAGATGCACGAGGTGGAAGTCGCCCGGCGTCCCATCGACCGCCGAGTACATGTCCATCGGCGATACGACCACCCGATTGCGCAACTCGAGCTCCCGCAGCCGGAACGGCATGAACATCGGCGGCCGCCGCGCGGCGCCGACCTCAGCAGCGAAGCCACGATCCACGCTGTCCACGAACTCCGGATCGCGCATCCGGAGGTTGTCGTAGGTCACGCGCCGGCTGCGGGTCAGCAGGTTGAACGCGAACTGCATCCGCTCCTGCCCGACGTATCGCCCGATGCCCTCGAACCACTCGAGCGAGGCCTGCGCCGCGCGCTGCGTGCTCTCGACGATCGGCCGGCGCTCCGACTCGTACGCGGCGGTGGCGGTCCAGATGTCGTCTCCATGGGTCCGGAATGCCCAGGCCAGAGCGACGGCGTCCTCCATCGCGAGCTTGGTGCCCGAACCGATCGAGAAGTGAGCGGTGTGTGCGGCATCGCCGAGCAGCACGACGTTGTCAACACACCAGCGTCGGTTGCGGACCGTCACGAAGTTGATCCACTTGGAGTTGTTGGCGAGCAGCGGGCGCCCTTCAACGGCGTCGCTGAACAGCGACTCGCAGAACGCGACGCTCTGCGTGTCGCTGACGCCAGGCGGCAGATCGCGATCGGCGAACCCCGCACGGCGCCACACGTCCTCGTGGGTCTCGACGATGAATGTGCTCATCCGATCGTCGTACGGATACGCGTGCGCCTGGAACACTCCGTGAGGCGTCTCGGCGATGAAGAACTTGAACGCGTCGTAGACCACGTCGGTCCCGAGCCACATGTACCGGCACATGCGGCGGTCCAGCGAAGGCACGAACTCGCGGGCGCGCTCGCGCCGGATTGCGCTCGACGCGCCATCCGCGCCGACGATCAGATCGGCCCAATCGAGCGAGGAGAGCGAGGGCGCCTCACATGAGAAGCGGATCTCGACGCCGAGCGACCGCGCCCGCTCCTGGAGGATGCCCAACAGCTCGCGACGGCCCAGCGCCGAGAACCCGTGACCGCCGGACCTCGTCACACGACCGCGGTGATGGATGTCGATGTCGGTCCAGCGGGCGAACCGCTCGGAGATCGCCGCGAACGTCTCCGGGTCGGCATGCTCGAACACGCTCAGCGTCTCGTCGGAGAACACGACCCCGAACCCGAATGCGTCCTGCGCCCGGTTGCGCTCGAACACCGTGATCTCGGAGTCCGGCGCGACCTTGCGCATCAGGATCGAGAAGTACAGGCCGCCGGGTCCTCCTCCGACGACCGCGATCCGCGGCGGGCTCACGCTATACCCCGAGGTCTGAGAGGTGCTCGTACTCGAGCACGAGCCCGTTGACGGCCTGGTGGACCAGCGCCAGGGCGGCACGCACGTTCGCGGCGACGTTCGGCGCGAGGTCCTCGGCGCACAGCCCCTTGAGCTCCTCGTAAACAGCCAGCAGCCGCGCCTCGGACGCGGTCAGCTCGTTCCCGAGCAGGTCGACGCTCACTTCGTCACCCCGACGGGCGCGCCCCGGAGGTCGACGGTTCGTTTGGCCTTGAGCTCGAAGCGCGGCAGCTCGCCGGCACTCGCGCGCTCGATCCTGAAGTTCAGGCCCTCGTGCGCGTGTGCGAGCCGCCGGTGAAGCTTGTCGGACAGCTGATCCCAGTCAACCTCAGACCACTCCGGCTTGAGCTCGAGTCGCAGCGTGATCTCGTCGCGGATGCCCTCTTGTGAGATCACCGTCTGGAACTCGTCGACCTCAGGGAACTCGCGCACGATCGCCTCGATCGCGCGCGGGTAGACGTTTGTGCCGCGGACGAGCTTCATGTCGTCGACGCGGCCCTGGATGCCGCCCTCGTAGATGTCGAACGTACGCCCGCAGCTGCACTGCGATGCGGGCACGCGGCACACGAGGTCGCCTGTCCTGTAGCGGATCAACGGGATCGCGCCGCGTCCGAACGACGTGACCACCCGTTCCCCCCGTTCCCCATATCCCACCGGTTCCAAAGTCTCTGGGTCGAGAACCTCCTCGATCACGTGGTCCTCGATGATGTGCGTCCCGCCCGGCTGGTGCGCGCACTCGAACACCATGATCGTCCCGATCTCGGTCATGCCGGCCGTGTCGAACGCCTTGGCGCCCCACTGCTCCTCGATCAGCGCCTTGGTCTGCGGGATCGAGCCGGCCGGCTCGCCGGAGAGGATCAGCCGCTTCACGGCGGAGCCCGGAAGATCGATGCCGAGCGTCGTGGCCTCCTGCGCCAGGCGCAGCGCGTAGGTCGGCGTCGAGGCGACAACGGTCGCGCCGAAGTCGAGCATCTGAAGTACGCGTGCCTCGGTCGTCTGGGCACCGCCCGGGACGTTCAGCACGCCGACCTTCTCCATCGCGTAGTGAAGTCCCCAGAAGCCGATGAACGATCCGTAGCCGAACGCGATGTACGCCGTGTCGGCCGGGCGCACGCCGCATCCCCAGATCGCATACGCCCACATCTCCGCGATCCACGCCCAGTCCTTGCGCGAGTCGATCGCGCGCAGCGGACCGTGCCCGGTCGTCCCCGAGGTGGTGTGGACACGAATCGCACCGGCGGCGTCGATCGCGGGGAGCTCGCCGAACGGGGGATTCGCGAACTGGGAGTTCATCCACTCCTGGCGGGTCAGGATCGGAAGGCGCTTGAGGTCAGCGAGGGTCCTCAGCGACTCGGGCTTGAACCCCGTCTCAGCGAACCGGCGTCGGTACCAGGGGCTGCGCGCGGCCGCCCACTCGCATTGCCGGCGCAGTTTCGCCAGCTGCAGCGCCTCGAGCTGATCCCGAGCAAGCGTCTCGGTCTTCGGGTTCCAATACGGGGTCTCTCCGCCCACCGATCCTCCGCCAGCGATGATACCCGACATTGCTGCGGAGTTGGATGTTAAGTATCAGCCTCAAGTATTGTCGGCTCAGCGATGACGCGCCACAGCATCGTCAATCCGCCGGACCTTCCGGAGCCTCGCGGTTTCTCGCATGCGGTCGTCGCCTCGAGCGGGCGCGACACCGTCTATCTGGCCGGCCAGGTCGGCGCCGGCGAGACGCTCGTCGACCAGTTCGACGACGCATGCGCGAACCTGCTCAAGGCGCTTGTGGCGGCCGGCGGGAAGCCCGACGATCTCGTATCCCTGCAGATCTTCGTCACCGACGTGGAGGAGTACCGCGCAAGCCTCGCGGGTCTCGGCGAAGCGTGGCGCAAGCACTTCGAGCGCCATTACCCGGCGATGGGGTTATTCGGGGTAACCGGGCTCGCGGTGCCGGAAGCGCGCGTTGAGCTGATGGGCACGGCCGTACTCGGAGGCTGAGCCGCGGTCATGGCCCGGACGGTCGTCGTCACCGGCGGTGCCAAGGGCATCGGCCTGGCGATCGTCGAGCGCTTTGCCGGGCAGGGCGACCGCGTGATCGCGCTCGGGCGCGACCGCGAGGCGCTGGCGCGGCTGCGCGACGATGTCGGGAAGGCCGTTTGCGATGTGACCGACGAAGCTCAGGTGGGCGAGACGTTCGCCGCGATCGGCGAGGTCGACGTGCTCGTCAACAACGCCGGCGTCGCCGAGAGCGCGGCACTCGTCAAGACGAGCCTCGCGTCCTGGGGCGCGCATTTCGATGTCAACGTCACCGGCCCGTTTCTGTGCATGCGCGCGGTTGTCCAGGGAATGCGCGAACGGCGACGAGGTTCGATCGTCACGATCGCGTCCACCGCCGGCCGGGTCGGCACGCCTTACACGAGCGCCTACACCGCGTCCAAGCATGCCGCCGTCGGCCTCACCCGCGCGGTTGCCGCAGAGCTCACGGGGTCGGGCATCCGCGTGAACGCGGTCTGTCCCACGTTCGTGCGTACCGAGCTCACCGCGCGCGCGATCGCGAACATCGTCCGGACCACCGGGCGCAGCGAGGCCGAGGCCGAGGAGGCGCTCAGGCGAGCGACCCCCTCGGCCGGCTGCTCGAGCCCGAGGAGGTCGCCGACGCGGTCGTGTTCCTCGCCTCGGACGCGGCGGGCGCGATCAACGGACAGGCGCTCGTGATCGACGGCGGCGGGCTGCAGGCATAGCTGCCGCCCGCCCGGCGCTCGACAAAGCGCGATTCACGCTGGGACCCTTTCCATCGAGCCGCTGACGACGTCGTAGACGTAGCCCGACACGATCACGCGTGGCGGGATCGCCGCCGCGGCACGTAGCAACGCGACGTCGTGGACGACGGTCGTGGCGGGGTCCAGCACGGCGCGCTCGAGCAGCCCGGATTCCTCGGCGCCGATCCGCTGCGCGTAGTCGCGGCGGAAGCTGTCGTCGGCCAGGGCGCCCGTTCCGCACTGCGTGTGGTGGATCACCAGGACCTCGAACAGAGGGCCGTCGGGACGGACGTTCTCCGCGATCTGGCCGATGTACGCGATGTCGTTGATCACCTCCGGGGTGACCCGTCCGCCGGTATTGCGCACCACGAGCGCGTCGCTTAGCCCGAGACCGAGGAAGTGGGCGGGGTCCGTGCGGGGATCGCAGCAGGTGATCACGAACAGGCCCAGGCTGGGAAACACGACGGCGTTTTCGTGGCCGCCCGCCGCGGCGAACGCGCGGTTGCGCTCGAGCGCCGTCTCGATCCCGGAGCCGGCCGGCTGATCGCGGTCGGCGATTTGAAAGCCGGTCGCGCGCCCGAACCCGGCGCCGGCGGGCTCGGCATGTGTGGAGTGCTGGTCGGTCATCGCGCCGTCACTCCGGTGAACAGCCAGTCGACGAACCGTGCGTCGCTTTCGCCCATCACGTCCTGGCGCACGCCCTCGTCGGGTCCGCCCATCAGGTAGCTGCGCGGACCGCTGTCGGGGCGGACCTGACGCTGGTCGCGGCCGGACCGGGACCTCAGGTCTGGCCTGGAGGCTCGCGCGCCGGCGATATGTGGGAGTGAGTTCGGGGTTGTGGTGGACATGAGTTCCTCCTGGTGATTGTTTGATGGTTCAAGGGGCTGGATCTCAGGCGGCGAGCGTGGCCGCCGACGGCGCCGCCGCGGGGTGCGACTCCTCGACGGCATCGGCCGTTGGCTGGGCGGGCAGCAGCGCGAGCGCGAGCAGCGCGCCGGAGGCGGCGACGCCGGCGGCGACGTAATTGGCCGTCGTGAAGCCGTGGAAGAACGCCGTGTTGGCGGCGTTGTGGACGGCCGCTGCAAGCGCTGGATGGCCGGCGTGGTCGAGTTTGCCCGCCACGGTCAGGGCCGCGCCGAGCGACGCGTGCGACGTGTGCGCGAGCGCTGACGGCAGGCGCGCGGGCAGCGCGCTCGTGAGCCTGCTGGCATACAGCGACGCGTACACGCTCCCGATCACGGCGACGCCGAGCGTCCCGCCGAGCAGGCGCGTGGTGTCGTTGACGGCCGAGCCGATGCCGGCCTTCGCCTTTGGGACCACGCCCATGATCGCTTCGGTCGCCGGGGCGCTCGTGAGGCCCATGCCGGTCCCGAGCACGACCATCTGGGCGGCGATCGTTCCGTAGCCGGTCGTGACCGACGAGGTCGACACCCAGAGGTAGAACGCCGCCATCAAGAAGAGCCCGGCGGCGACGACCAGCTTGGTGCCGATTCGCACGGCGAGTCTGGCGCCGAGGATCGAGGAGATCGCGACGCATGACGCGACCGGCAGCAGCCGGACGCCGGTCGACAGGGGGCCGTAGCCCTTGAGGAACTGGAAGAGCTGGGTGACGAGGAAGATGAACCCGGACAGCGCGAAGAACGAGATCGCGACCGAGACGCTCGCGGCCGTGAACCGAGGGTTGGCGAACAGGCTCACGTCGAGCATCGGCTGCGCGGTGCGCCGCTCCCAGACCACGAACGCCGCCGCCAGCACCGCGACCAGCGCGAAGCCGCCAAGCGTTCGCGCGCCGCTCCAGCCATAGTTGGGCGCCTCGATGATCGTGTAGACGAGCAGGGCGATCGTCGCGCTCGAGAGCGCAAACCCGGCGCGGTCGGTCCGGGGCGCATTGGGATCGCGAGAAGTGGGGACGTAGCGAACGGCCAGGGCGCCGGCGATCACCGCGACCGGTGCCATCGCGAAGAAGATGCTTCGCCAGTCCGAGATCTGCAGCAGCCAACCGCCCACGATCGGACCGAGCGCGATCGCCACACCGGTGATCGCGCCCCACAGGCCGATTGCCTGGGCACGCTCACGCCGCTCGGTGAACACGTTCGTCAGGAGCGAGAGCGTCGAGGGGAACACCATCGCCGCTCCGACGCCCATCACCGCGCGCGCGCCGATCAGCTCGCCCGGGCTGCTCGTCAGCCCGCCCGCGATGCTCGCAACGCCGAACACAGACAGGCCGGCGAGCAGCATGCCCTTGCGTCCGAACCGGTCAGACAGGCTGCCGGCGGCGAGCACCGATGCGGCGAACAGCAGGTTGAACGCGTCCACGACCCACTGCAGCTGGGAGTTGGATGCGCGCAGCTGGCGCACGAGCGTCGGCAACGCCACGTTCACGATCGTCGTGTCGAGGTTGATCACGAATGCAGCCAGCAGCAGCGAGATCAAGATCAGCGGCTTGTTGCGTCTCATGGCTTCTCCTCTTGAGCACCGGTTGAATAGACCGGACAGAGTTCTAAACCATCTTGACAAAAAAATCAAGTAATTAGACAACTTCCTATACTTGCTGCTAGAGTTCATTACGTAATGAGGTCCTACGACGAGTACTGCGCGATCGCGAAATCACTGGATGTCGTCGGCGACCGGTGGACGCTGCTGATCGTCCGCGAGCTCGCGATGCGCGGCGCCTCCCGCTACACCGATCTGCGCAACGGGCTGCCCGGGATCGCCAGCAACCTGCTCGCCGAACGGCTGCGCGAACTCGAGCAGGCCGGCGTCGTCGTCCGCGAGGATGCGCCACCACCGATCGCGACGACCCTGTTCCGCCTCACTGCGCGGGGCGAGCAGCTCCGGCCCGTGCTCGACGGCCTGACGCGGTGGGGCCTTCCGCTGATGACCGAACAGCGCCCCAGTGACGCGGTCCGCAGCCACTGGCTCGCGGGCGCACTCGGGATGATGCTCGCTGATAACCAGCCCGGCGCTCCCCCGGTGACGATCGAGCTTCGGGTCGGCGATCAGCCGATCACGGTCGAAGCGCGCGACGGCGCGATCAACGTCAGGCTCGGCCCGGTCGAGAACGCCGACGCGAGGGTGAGCGGGCCGGCCAGGCCGGTCATGGGACTCCTGCTCGGCCTGCTCGGGCTCGCCGACGCCAGAGCCGGCGGAGTCGAGTACAGCGGCGACCCCGCCGTGCTCGACCGGATCCGCGCTCAGGCGACCACCGCAGCCGCGCTGAGCTGAAGCTCAGCGGCGGATGTTCTCGCCGACCTCGATCAGGTGACCGTCGGGGTCACGCATGTAGCAGCGGATCTCGCCCGGACGCTCGATCGGCGGCGTCAGAAACTCTGCGCCGCGGGCGCTCCATTCCTCGTAGGCCGCGTGGATGTCCGCGACGCGGATGTTCAGGAAGCTGCTGACGCGGTCCGGATCACGCGGCGTCTCGAGCGTTACGGTCGGCTTGTCCTCGGTGGGCCCGCCGCCAGCGTTGATGATGATCCAGCCGTTGCCCAGCGCGACATAGGTCGGCTCCCCGGTGTGAACCGCCTCGCCACCGAGGACCTCGGTATAGAAGCGCCGCGACCGCTCGACGTCGGCCGAGACGATGAAGTGGCAGAGGGCGATCGATGGCAACGGCCACTTGGTCACCCGCGTCGGGCCCTCGCTGTTGACGTCGGCGCTGCTCATCTTCTGACCTCCTGATCGGTTCTCATGAGACGCACGAGCCAATCACCCACCGCCGCCGCGAGACCGGGGAGATCGCTCGACAGGCTGTGGCTTCCCTTCAGCCCGACCACCTCGCGACGCGGACCCGGCCCCGGCATCCCGAACGGATCCGACTCGCCCTGCACGACCAGCACGGGCACGTCCACCCCATCGAGCTCGTCGATCCGCGAAGCCTCGGGCTTGCCCGGGGCGTGTACCGGAAATGCGAGGCACAGCACGCCGACCGCGCCGCACGCGCCGGCGGTCCGGCACGCAACGCGGGCGCCCGACGAGCGTCCGCCGGCGATTAGCGGTAGCCCGCTCAGGTCACCAGACCGCAGTGACTCGACCACCGCGAGCCAGGCGGCATCGAGCTGTTTGGCCGGCGCCGGGGACCTGCGCCCCGCGACCCGGTAGGGCTGTTCGACCTGGGCGACGATCAGGCCGCACTCGTTGGCGGCGCGCGTCGCGGTGATCAGATCCTTGGCGCCGAAGCCCCCGCCGGCGCCATGTCCTAGCGCGAGCGCCCCGACGGGCTCGCCATTGGGCGAGACGAGCGAGACACGCGCTGGACCGTGCGGGGTCTCGATGTCAGTTTGTGAACCCACTCACGAAACGCTAGCGACGTGCTTAAGCAAAACCAGCCAGACTGGGCCCCATGCGCAGGTCGTCCGGTGGCCCGCCGAGCTTTCTGGCGTCCGCTTTCACGTCGCTGGTCGGGCTCGCGGCGGGGATTACAACGCTCGTGGGTCTCGTCGGCGTGGTCCTGCTCATCTCCTCGGCGTTCGGCGGGTCCGGCAAGGCCGCGGCGGCCGGCCCAGCCGGCGCGATGCGCCTCGTGGTCTCCTCGACCCCGGTCGGGCCGCCGATCCCGCCCGGCTACCTCGGGCTCTCGATCGAGTTTCACGCGCTGGAGGGCTACCTGGGGCACGATCCCTCGAACGTCAACCCCGTGTTCGTCGGGCTGCTTCGCAACATCTCGCTCGGCGGCGTGCCCGCGCTCAGGATCGGCGGCGATAGCACCGACTGGAGCTGGTGGCCGGCGCGCGGAGTCAGGCGGCCGGGAGGCGCCTCCTACGCGATCACTCGCAACTGGCTGCGGGTCCTGCGGTCGCTCGCCGATCAGACGAGCGCGAAGCTGACTCTGGGCGTCAACTTCGAGGCCGACAGCCGCGCCGTCGCACGCGTCGAGTCCCGCGCGTTCACCAGAGCGCTCGCAAGCTCGCGGCTCAGCGCGCTGGAGCTCGGCAACGAACCGGAGCTGTACTCGCAACTTGGCTGGTACCGCACGCCCAGCGGCCGGGTGATCTACGGCCGGCCGGCAGGATACGACTTCCAGAGCTACCTCGGAGACTGGGGCCGCGTGGTCGGCGCGCTGCCGCACGTGCCGCTCGCGGGGCCGGCGGTCGGCAGCCTCGCCTGGCTGACCGGACTCGGCCGGTACCTGCGCGTGCATCCCCGCGTCCGGACCGTCACCGTCCACCGCTATCAGCTCTCGCGTTGCTTCGTGAAGCCCTCGTCGCCAAGCTACCCGACGATCCCGGAGCTCCTGCAGCGCAGCGCGGCGAGCGGTCTGGCCGCGACGGTCGCGCCGTTCGCCCGGATCGCCCACGCGCATCACGACAAGCTCCGCGTCGATGAGCTGAACTCGGTCGCCTGCGGGGGATCGCCGAACGTCAGCAACCGCTTCGCCTCTGCGCTGTGGGCGCTCGACGCGGTGTTCGAAATGCGACGCGTTGGAGCCGACGGCGTGAACATTCATACGTTCCCGATCGCCAACTACGGGTTGTTCACGTTCTCGCACAGGCACCACGTCTGGCGCGGGTACATCCGGCCCGAGTACTTCGGGCTGCTGATGTTCGCGCAGGCCGCGCCGGCCGGCTCGCGGCTGTTGCCGATCTCGGGCGCCGGCGGGGCGATCCACGCCTGGGCGACGAGAGGTACCGATGGGCACACCCGCGTCGTGCTCATCAACGACGGGAGTCGCCGGCGGACGGTCGTGATGCGCGTGCCCGGAATCAGCACCGGAGCGACGCTCGAGCGGCTGCGCGCGCCGGGGCTTGCGGCCAAGCGGGGGATCACGCTCGGCGGGCTCCGGTTAGCGCCGGGGACGACCACCGGCAAGCTCACCGGGGCGCTGCAACTCGAATCGGTCGCTCACGTCGGCGACGCCTACATCGCCCGGCTGCCGGCCGGGAGCGCCGCCCTACTCACGCTCTGACGAGCAGCTCGCGCAGCGTCTCGATTCCGTCCCAGACGTCGACGAATCGCGTGGTCAGCGGCGAGAGGCCAAAACGGACGACGTCGGGGCGGCGGAAATCGGGGACCACGCCCCGCTCGATCAGCGCTGCGCACAGCGCCTTGGCGTCCTCGTGCGCGAGCGCCACGTGGGCACCCCGAATCGCCGCGTCCCGCGGTGAGGCAATCGTCACGCCCGCGCTCGCCAGCCGCGCGTCGCACAAGGCGATCGCCAGCTCCGTCAGCGCGACCCCCTTTGCCCGGATCCGTTCGATCCCGGCTTCGGCGACCAGCTTCACGCCCTCGTCGACGGCACCGAGCGCGAGGATCGGCGGCGTTCCCGAGAGCAGCCCGCGGACCCCGGCCTCGGCGAGATAGCCCTGCTCCATCGCGAACGGGTCCTGGCGTCCCAGCCAGCCCCAGATCGGCTGGCGCAGATCCGCCTGCAGCTCGTGGCGCACGTGCATGTAGGCGGGCGCCCCTGGACCGCCGTTGAGGTACTTGTACGTGCAGCCGACGGCGAGGTCGGCCCCGTCGCGGTCAAGCGCGAGCGGGACCGAGCCGGCGCTGTGGCTCAGGTCCCACAGCATCAGCGCGCCGGCGTCGTGGACCAGCCCGCTGATCTCCGCCATCGGCGCGATGTGGGCGGAGCGGTAGGAGACGTGGGAGAAGGTCACCAGCGCCGTCCCGTCGCCGATCAGCTCGGCGACGGCCTCGGGCGTGGGGCCGGCGTTCGGGTCGCCGCGCAGCCACACGAGCTCGCACCCGCGCGCGGCCGCAAGTCCCTCGAGCACGTAGCGATCGGTTGGGAAGTTGTCGACGTCGGTGATGATCTGATCGCGTCCGGGCCGGGCATCGAGCGCGGCGCAGGCCAGCTTGTAGAAGCAGACGGTGGTCGAGTCGCCGACCACCACCTGGCCGGGCGCGGCTCCGAGCGCCGCCGCGGCGAGGCGGTCGCCGATCTGAAGCGGCCAATCGAGCCAGCCCTCGTCCCAGGCGCGCACCATGCGCCGCCCCCACTGCTCGGTGACGATCTCGGTCAGCCGCGGGAGCGTTGCGCGCGGGAGGCAGCCGAGCGAGTTGCCGTCGAGGTAGACGGCGCTCTCGTCGTGGATGAAGCGCTCGCGGAACGCCGCCAGCGGGTCGGCCGCGTCGAGCGCGGCCGCGTCCTCACGACTCAAGCCGGCGTCGATCGCCATTGCGGTGGCACCCCGCTCCCCATTCTTGACTTTTGATCATTGATTCCGATACTAAGCTCCAGGATGGAGTCTCAGCTCGCCGTCCTCGCCGACGAAGGCTCCCAGCGCGGGCATCGCACCTTGGCCGAGAAGGCGTTCGACGCCCTCCACAAGGCGATCATCACCGGCCAGCTGCGCCCCGGCACGCGCCTGCCGATCGAGGAGCTCGCCGAGGTGCTCGAGATGAGCCCGATGCCGATCCGCGAGGCGGTCCGCCGGCTTGACGCGGCCGGCCTCGTCGAGAACGTGCCGCACCGCGGCGCGCGGGTAACCGAGCTGTCGATCACAGACCTCGCCGAGGTGTACGAGGCGCGCCTCGCGCTCGAGGTGCTCGCGATCCGGCGCGCCGCGGAGCGCTTCGACGAACGCCACGCGGCGATCGCGTACCGGCGGCTCGCGGGCCTGAGCGACATGCCCGATGACAACTCGGCCGCGACCTCGGCGGCGCACACCGCGTTTCACTTCGCGCTCTACGGGGCCGCGGACTCCGCCTGGCTCATGCGCCTGATCCGGCCCGTGTGGGAGACCGCCGAGCGCTACTGCCTCGAGGCTCCGCATGTCCGCCAGCTCGAGGCCCGGCGCGGCGAGCACGAGACGATCCTGGCCGCCTGCTGCGCGCACGATCCGGACCACGCCGCGGTGGCGCTGCACGACCACCTCGCGACGACCGCCAACAGCATCTCGGTGGCGATGGGTGGCGTGGCGCTGTTCCAACGCGACGACCCGGCCCCACGGACGCTGCGAAGCAGCCCTTACCGCCCGAGGTAAGCCCGCTTCAGATCCTCGTGGTTCAAGAGTTCCGAGGCCACGCCCTCGAGCACGATCTCGCCCGTCGACAACACGTATCCCCGGTCGGCGATCGACAGCGCCATCGTTGCGTTCTGCTCGACCATCAGCACCGACACCCCCGACTCGTGGACCTCCTTGATGATCCGGAAGTTCTGCTGGACGAGCGCCGGCGAGAGACCCATCGACGGCTCATCCATCAGCAGCAGCCGCGGGCGCGACATCAGCGCGCGACCCATCGCGACCATCTGCTGCTCGCCGCCCGACAGCGTGCCGGCGAGCTGGTCGCGCCGCTCGTACAGGCGCGGGAAGAAACCGTGCACCTTCTCGAAGTCCTCGTCCAGCGATTCGCCCTTCCGCAGCACCGCCCCCAGCTCGAGGTTCTCGCGGACGGTCATGTCCCTGAACAGCCGCCGGTTCTCGGGCACGATCGCGATCCCGTGCGCAATCCGCTGGGGAACCGGCCAGCCCGTCACGTCCTCCCCGGCGAGCATCACTCGGCCGGCCCGGGGCTTCACGATCCCGAGGATCGTCTTCAGCGTCGTCGACTTCCCGGATGCGTTGCCGCCGAGCAGGCAGACGAGCTCGCCCTCGCCGACCTGCAGCGAGATCCCCTCGAGGATCCGCATCTGGCCGTAGTAGGTCGTGACCTCGGAGAGCTGGAGCAGGGACGCCGCTGCCATCACCCCTCCGAGGCCAGCGCTTCCGGGTCGCGCCCCAGGTATGCCTCGACCACCGCCGGGTGGTTGGCAACCGCGTCGAAGCCGCCCTCCGCGATCTTCACCCCGTGGTCGAGCGCCACCACCCGGTCGGAGCAACCCTCGACCACGTGCATGTCGTGCTCGATCACGAGGATCGACAGCCCGCGCTCGTCGCGCAGCCGGCCGATCAGCTCGGTCACCTCGTGTGTCTCGTTCGGGTTCATGCCGGCGGCGGGCTCGTCGAGCAGCAGCAGGCGCGGCCGTGTGGCAAGCGCGCGGGCGATCTCGAGCCGGCGCCGATTCGCGTACGACAGCGAGTACGCCGGCTGATCCCAGCGGTATCCCGCCAGCCGCTGCCCGAAGAACGCGAGGATCTCCTCGGCGAGCGCGCGGACCTCGCGCTCCTCGCGCCGCGCACGCGGCAGCCGCAGGATCGATTCGATCGGCAGCGCGTGCGTGTGCCCGTAGGTCGCCGCCATCACGTTCTCGATCACCGACATGTTCAGGAACAGGCGCAGGCTCTGAAACGTGCGCGCGATCCCGGCGCGAGTGATCTTGTGGGGCACGCCGCCGCCGATCGACTTGCCGGCGAAGCGCACGTCCCCGCCGGTCGGCGTATACACGCCGGTGATCACGTTGAAGACGGTCGTCTTGCCGGCGCCGTTCGGCCCGATCACGCTGACGACCTCGCGCTCGGAGACCTCCAGATCAAGCTCCGACAAAGCCCGAAGCCCGCCGAACGCCAGCGAAACGTGGTCAAGCTCTAGCAGCGCAGCCAAGCGATCACACCGCCTCGACCCGCTTGGTCCCGAGCAGGCCCTCGGGACGCGCGTTCATCATCACGATCAGGATCGCGCCGATCAGCAGCTGGCGGGTGATCGCCGGCACGGTCACAAGCCGCGCCTCCCAAACCGATGCCGCAAGTACCAACGTCGGCGGGATCAAATAGGTTCTCCACCTCCCGCGAACCTGCGCCAGCGCGATCACCAGGCACAGCAGCACGACGAATCCGATGTTGCCGTATTGCGAGGCGTGGCCGCTCGGCACGATCACCCAGCCGCGCACCAGATCTCCGATCCAGCCCGACGACCCCGGCCCGCCCGCGACGGCGGAATGCGAGATCGCATCCACGATCCCGTACAGCGCGTAGCCGAGCGCGACGGTCGCGGCGAGCACCGCGAGCAGCTTCGTCCACGGCCGCAGCTTGACGATCAGCGTCAGCAGGATCACTCCGTAGAAGATGTAGCCCGCCTGGGTGGGGCTGCGCAGGAAGCCGTCGAGCGTGATCGACAGGACGAGACCCCCGAGCACCGCGCCGGCGATGCTGCCGGCGCCGCCGAGGATCAGCCCGGCGTAGATCAGGATCAGGAACGGCGTCTCGAAGTCCGTCGGGAACACGCTGATCTGCTGCGCGGCGAAGATCGTTCCGGCGAGCGCAGCGACGACAGCGCCGAAGCTGAAGGCCAGCAGCTTCACGCGGTTGACGGGGATCGTCATCATGCCCGCCGCCAGCGAGTCCTCGCGCACGGCCCGCCAGGCGCGCCCGGTCCGCGAGGTGTCGAGCAGGTGCAGGACAGCGATCGTCGCCACCAGCAGGATCAGCAGCAGCCAGAAGTAGCCGCGGTTGGTCGTGATCTGCGCGCCGAACCCCTTGATCGGGTCGATCGCGACGATCCCGTTAGGGCCGCCCAGCTTCGTCGGCGCCACGTTGTTCGTGAACTCGACGAACGCCTCGCCGAAGAACAGCGTGATGATCGCCAGGTAGTCGCCGATCAGGCGCCGAGAGGGCAAGCCGACGAGGAGTCCCAGGCAAGCGGCGCCGACCATCACGATCGGGATCGCCACGTACGCCGCGAAGTGGATGCCCGTCGGGGGATTCAGCTGATTTGAGGACAGCAGCGCGAACCCGTACGCACCGAAGCCGTAGAACGCGATGTAGCCGAGGTCGAGCAGCCCGGCCCAACCGACCGAGATGTTGAGCCCGACCGCGAGCATCGCCAGCAGCAGCGCGTTGATCCCGACCTGCAACTGGAAGTCGTTGACTGTCAGGAGCGGTACCGCGGCTCCGAGGAGCGCGCAGATCGCGAGCCGCGGCCACCAGCCGACGCGCGCGAAGGCGCGCTCGAGATCGCCGCGCCGGCCGGGCGAGAACTCGCGCCGCTGGCCGGAGCGAGCGACCCACTCGTCCATGCCGACGCCAGGACCACCGACCCCGGACCCGCCGCCGGCGCCAGGACCACCGGCTCCGGACCCGCCGCCGGCGTCCACGCCAGGACCCTGCGGCTCGCCCTCGCTCACACCTTCTCCAGCGGGACCTTGCCCAGCAGCCCGCTCGGCCGCACGAGCATCATCACGATCAGGATCCCGAACACGATCAGGTTCGTGTATGTCGAGGAGATGTAGCCGGTGACGAACGACTCGGCGAGCCCGATCACGAGGCCGCCGAGCATCGCGCCCGGGATCGAGCCGATCCCGCCGACGACGGCCGCCGTGAACGCCTTCAGTCCGGCGGTGAAGCCCATCAGGTTGTAGATCGTGTTGAACACCAGTCCGGCCATCACGCCGGCGATGCCGGCGAGCGCCGAGCCCAGAAAGAACGTGGCGGCGATCGTGTAGTCGACGTTGATCCCGAGCATCTCCGCCGCCTCGCGATCGGCTGCGACCGCCCGCATCTGCCTGCCGAGCTTCGTCCGGCCGACGATCAGCGTCAGCCCGAACATGAGCGCGACGCTCAGCACGATCACCATGATCCGGACGATGTCGATGTTGAACGCGCCGATGTGGATCCCGGTCGAGAACGAGATGAACGCCGAGGTGTCGTAGCTGCGGAACTGGGCGCCGAACAGCAGCAGCATCGTGTTCTCGAGCAGGAACGACACGCCGAGCGCGGTGATCAGCGGCGCGATCCGGGGTGCGTCGCGCAACGGCCGGTACGCGAACCGCTCGATCGCCACCCCGAGCATGCCCACGCCCCCGGCCGAGAGCCCGAACATGATCAGGAGCAGCAGCGGGACCGGGATGCTCAGCGCCGTCGGGCCGCCGAACCATTGGATCACGAAGTAGCCGATGAACGCCCCGACCATGTACAGGTCGCCGTGGGCGAAGTTCAGGAGCTTCAGGATCCCGTAGACCATCGAGTACCCCAGGGCGATCAGCGCGTACAGGCTGCCCTGGGTGAGACCGTTGACCAGTTCCGTGAGGAATCTCTGCATGACGGTGCGGGTCCTGCTTAGGCGGCAACGCTATCGCCGCACGGCGGCGCGCGCCCCAAACTGCGGGGCGCGCGCCGCAAGCGCGGCGATATCAGCCGATCACGAGTTCGTGACCAGGACGTACTTGCCCTGCGGGCTGATCTTGAACAGGAACCACTTCGCGCCGACCAGATCACCATGGTTGTCGAACTGGATCGGCTGCCCGAGGATCGAGCTGGCCTCGTTGGTGTTCTTGATCGCGGCCAGCACGTTCGAGCGTGACGGCGTCTGCCCGGACTTGCACACCGACGCGATCGCCTCGTCGACGACGTGCGTCGCCGCGTACACCGGCGGGCCGAACGTGCCGTACTTCGGATACGCCGCCTTGGCCTCGGCCGCGAGCGTCGCGTCCGCCGGGATCGAATTGATGTCCGGACCGAACGCCGAGACGTACGAGCCCGGGATCGTGAACGACGAGGACTGCATGCCGTCGGTCCCGAAGATCGTCGCGTTCTTCTTCTGCTCGGCGAGGTTCTTGCCGAACTGCTCGCCGTTCGCGGCGACCTGCCACGGCAGGACGACGACGGTCGTGTTCGGGTTCACCTTCGCAACCAGCGAGGAGAAGTCGGTGACCTTCTGGCTGACGGACTCGTGGTCGACACCGATCCCTGCGGCCTTGAACACCGGGATCATCGAGGACACCAGGCCGGTCGAATAGGCCTCCTGATCGTCGACGATCATCAGCGCCTTCGGCTTGAGGTTCTTGACGATGTAGTTCGCGTCCTGCGGTCCTTGCTTGTCGTCACGCGAGACCACGCGGAAGAACGTCGGGTTGCGCCCGTCGGTCAGCGTCGTGTTCGTCGCCGAGCCGGAGATGAACGGCAGGCCCGCACGTCCCATCAGCGGCCCGACCGCCAGGACTTCCTGGCTGCCCGCGGGTCCGACGACCGCGACCATCTTCGAATTCGCGATGAACTGCTGCGAGACCGTCGTCGCCTGCGCCGGCTGCAGCTGCGTGTCGCCCTGCACCAGCGTGATGTTCGTGCCGTTCGCCTTGTTGTCGTCCTTGATCGCGAGCTTCGCGAACGCCAGCTGCTCCTGGCCGAGCACCGCGACGTCGCCGGTGAGCGGCGCCTCGATGCCGATCGTGGCCGTGCAGTTCTTGGTCGAGCCGCTGGCGGCCGAGCTGGCCGCGGTTGTTGTGCTGCTACTGCTACTGCTGCCACAGCCGGCGATGAACAGCCCGCCGAGCGCCATCGCAGCAACGATGTTGCGTCCCTTCACTGGTCTGACCTCCTCCTCTGGGGATCCTCCAACGGTGGGGCGCCGCCGTAGGCGGGCGTCCCGTCTGGGTAATACGCGGCGGCCGGCGAGCCCGCCGGCCTGAACACAGCGACGACGCGCATCACCTCGGAGCCTGTGTTTTCAAGGCAATGAACCGTGCGTGCTGGTAACTGGATGCACGAGCCTGCGGACAGCGGCATCTGCTCGCCGCCCGCGTGGAATACGCCCTCGCCGTCGAGGACGTAGATCACCTCGTCATAGGTGTGAAAGTGGTCGGGCGCTCGCGCGGCCGGGATGTATCCGACGAAGTGCGTCGCCGAGCGCAGGCCGCAGGTGGGATCGGCGACGATCCGGAACTCGCGATCGGTGGTCGCCTCCTCGGCGTCCTGGTCGGAGAGCCGCCGCACCACGGCTCGGGCCCGCGCCGCGTCATCGGGCTCGACCGGATCCGGAACGCGCACCGCGACGGCGCGCAGTACCGAGGGCCCATCGTTCTCCAGAGCGAACGCCTCCCCGGGCTCCAGGTATGCGCCGCTCTCCGGCTCGAGCTCGTGCGTCTCGCCATCGAGCACCAGCCGGCCACGTCCCGCGACCACGAACAGCACCTCCTCGTCGCCGTCCGGGACCTGGACCTCGGCGCGCCCCGGGCCGCATTCGAGCACTGCCTGTGCGAGCGGCGCAAACCCCGTCTGCGGACCGAGCGTCGGGCGCACGGACAGGGTTCCGGCGCCCGGGCGGGCCGGTACCTCGTCAGCACGCACGACCTTTGCCGCAGTGGTCATCGGCTCGGACATTCGCGCTGGCGCGGCCAACCCCCTGCCCCGTCAGCTGCCTGCAAGGGATGCTTCCAAGGTAATTTCGGTGCCGGTCAGGGTCCGTGACACCGTGCAGTCCTTCGCCGCCGCGGCGATCCGAGCGAACTCGGCGGCGTCGAGCCCAGGGACCTCAGCGACCGTGCGGAGCTCGATTTTGGTGATGTTGAAGGCGCTCCCGACCTGCTCGAGCTGGACGCGCGCGGTGGTGCGCAGGTCGCGGGCGGAATGGCCCGCCTCACCCAGCAGGTTCGCGAGCGACATCGTGAAGCACCCCGCCTCCGCGGCGCCGAGCAACTCCTCGGGATTGGTCGCCGACTGCCCCTCCTCGACGCGCGCCTTCAGCGAGTACGGTCCCTCGAACGCGCCGCTGTCGAGCGCGATCGTGCCCGCGCCTTCTGTCACAGATCCTCGCCAGCTGGCATGCGCGGTGCGGACCACGCGAAAGCTCACAGCGCTCTCCATCTCCCCATCAGTCCCGCGGCCCGTAATCCCGACCGGCGGCGTTTGATTTTGTAGTGTTGATCAAATCACGCGGCGCGTTGCGAACGCAACCCGCAAAAGCTTGTGATTCCGTTAGCGAGAGGAGGGTCATTGACGTCCATCGCATCTCTTGAGTCGGTGCGCGAGCGGTTCTCCTCGCTGCAGAGCGGGTTCGCGTTTTTCGACGCCCCCGGCGGCTCGCAGGTCCCCGACGAGGTCGGCGAGGCGATCGCCCGGACGCTGCGCGAGGCGAGCGCCAATCTCGGGGCGGTCTACACGACCAGCCTGCGCGTCAAGGAGATCCTCGAGAACGCCGAGCACAATGGCGCCCGCTTCCTGGGCTGCGAGCCGCATGAGGTGATCTTCGGGGCGAACATGACCTCGCTGAACTTCACGCTCTCGCGCACGGCGGGGCGCGCATTCAAGCCGGGTGATGAGATCCTCGTCTCCTCGCTCGACCACGACGGCGGCGTCGCCCCGTGGCTCGAGCTCGCGCACGACAAGGATCTCGTCGTCAAGCACATCGAGCTGCGAGAGGACACCAGGCTCGATTACGAGGACCTCGCGTCGAAGCTGAGCGACCGCACACGCGTCGTCGCGTTCGCATGGGCGTCGAACGCGATCGGGACGATCGTCGACGCCGCCCGCGTGGCCGAGCTCGCGCACTCGGTCGGGGCGCTCGCGTGGGTCGACGCCGTCCACTACGCAGCACATGAGCCGATCGACGTCCGCGCGATCGACGCCGACGTCTTGATCTGCTCGCCGTACAAATTCTGCGGCCCGCACCTGGGGATCGCGTACGGACGCGCGTCGGTGCTCGAGGGCTGGCGCCCCTACAAGGTGCGCCCCGCGCCGAATGACCCGCTCGGCCGGCGGTTCGCGACCGGCACGTTCCCGTACGAGCTGCTCGCGGGCTTCGACGCGACGATCGCCTACCTCGAGTCGATCGGCGGCTTCGGGGCGATCGTCCCGTTCGAGCGCAAACTCGGGCAGCACTTCCTCAACGGCATCTCAGATGCGGTGACGGTGTACGGGCTGCCGGGGATGGCAGGACGAGTGCCGACGTTTCTCATCAACGTCGAGGGTGTCCCCGCCGCGGACGTCGCGCAGTCGCTCGCCGACCGCGAAATCGGCGTCTGGGCACATGACTCCTGGTATTCGCTCGACCTCTACAAGCGGCTCGGTTACGAGGACCAGGCCGTCCGGCTCGGCTTCATCCACTACAACACGGTCGAGGAAGTCGACCGGCTGATCGCCGGGCTGGAGTCGGCGCCGACCAGCCGGTCCTCGAGGTAGCGCCGCTCCGGCAGGCTCGTCGCCACCATGAGGATTCGCACCTATATGTCAGTCAGCGTCGACGGCTTCGTCACGGGCCCGGACGGAATGCCCGCGCAGCTGTTGATGCCCGACTTCAACCCGGCGGTCTCGCACGGATTCCCGGAGTTCCTGAAGGACGTCGACGCCGTGGTGATGGGGCGGACCACGTTCGATCCGGCATTGAACGCTCCACGATGGCCGTGGCCTGACCGGCAGGTCTACGTGCTGACCTCGCGTCCGATTCCGTCGGACACGCCCGAGGTGGTCGTCTCCGACTCCGACCCAGCCTCGCTACTCGAGCGGATCCGCGCGGCCGGCCATCGTGACGTGCACCTCGTCGGCGGACCACAGACCGTCAGGACGTTCATCGAGCTCGACGCGCTAGATCGCTTCGAACTGCTCGTGCTGCCGGTCCAGCTCGGAAGCGGCGTGCCGCTATCGGCGCCGCGGACCGAGCTGCGGCGGCTGCACCTCGAGCAGCACCAGGCGTTCGGAGACGGCGTCGTGCACCTCGCCTACACGTTCTCCTGAGCGGCGACGCGCTCGGCGTCGAACAGCTCGACCAACCTGCTGCGCGCGTCCCAGAGCCTCGGGATCTGGCGCTGCGCGATCAGCTTGCCGAGCACCTGAACCGGCGTGCCCTGGGTGCCGACAGTGTCCTCGCCCAGGGCGCGCGCGACGATCGTGTAGTGGCGAAAGCGCCACACCCAGATCCGCTCATCCCACTCGGTCAGGAGCTCGGCGAGCTGGTACAGGTCCTCGAACTCGCGGCTTCGGCGATAGAGGTCGGTCAGCTCGAGCCCGGCGCGCGCGAGCTGGCGGTCGAAGGCGCGCGACACCCGTTGCGTCACCGCGGGCACGCGCCGGAAGCCGGGGGAGTCAAAGCCGCTCCCGTGGCCGAGCACGACCCGGATCTGCTGGTACTCCCAGGGGTCCATCTGGTTGAGCATCTCGAGCTGGGCGGTGACGTACTGGATGCCCAGCACGGCCCTGCGCAGCAGCCGCAGTGCCGGCGCGAGCTCGTCGTGCTCGAGCTTCCCGGCGGCCTCGTCGACCTCGGTCGTGGCGAGCTTCAGCCACAGCTCCGACGCCTGGTGGACGGTCTGGAACAGCAGCTCGTCGTGGTGCACTCGCTCCGCCGCCGTCTTTTGCAGGGCCAAGAGGTCGTCGGTGCGCAGGTACCGCTCGTAGTCGCTGGCTCCACGTCCCGGCAGGACCGGCGTCTTGTAGTCCTCGCTCATCCCTCACCTCCTCGCAGGATCTCTGCAAGCTTCCCCAAATTGATGTTTCCGCCCGACACGATGCACACGATCCTGCCGCCGCCGACACGCCCCGCGAGCGCGGCCGCCGGCGCGAGCGCCCCGGCGCCCTCGGCGATCACCCGCACCCGCTCGGCCAGCGTGCGGACCGCCGATGCCGCGTCCTTGATCGGGACCTCGATCGCGTCGTCGACGAGCGGCCACACCCGCGGCCACATCGAGTCGAGCACTCGGCGGCTGCCGGCGCCATCGACGAACGACGGCTCGTAGTCGAAGTCGGCGGGCTCGCCGGCGCTGATCGCGGCCGCAAGCGCCGCGCCGGTCGCCGGCTCGGCCGTGTAGATGCGGGTGTGCGGCGATTTGTGCTTGATCGCGCTCGCGATTCCGACGGTCAGCCCGCCACCGCCATACGGGATCACGACCGTGTCGGGATTCGGCAGCTCCTCGAGGATCTCGAGGCCGATCGTGCCGTTGCCGGCCATCACCTGCTCGTCCTCGACCGGGTGCACGAACAGACCCTCGACCCCGTCCAGCCGGCTCGTGATGATCACGTTCCACCAGTCGTCGTAGGGGAGCTTCACGACGCTGCCGCCGAGCCGCTCGATCGCGAGCAGCTTCGCCTCGGGCGCGTGCTCGGGAACCGCGATCGTCGCCGGCACGCCGAGCTCGCGCGCCGCCCACGCCACGCCCTGGGCCATGTTCCCGGCGCTCGCTGTTACGAGTCCCTTGGCGGTTTGCGCCGGCGCCGCCGCCCGCACCGCGTTCGTCGCGCCACGGATCTTGAACGAGTTGATCGGCTGCAGGTTCTCGAGCTTCAGGTAGATCTCGGCCGGGCCGGCGTCGATGTGCAGGCGCACCAGCGGCGTGCGAACCGCCGCGCCGCGGATCCGCTCGCGCGCAGCCTCGATCGCGGCAAGCTCGATCACAGCTCGACCTCCGTGCCTCGGCCCTGCTCCCTCGCGGTCGCGACCGCGAGCTGCGCGGCCGCCAGATCTTCGATCGCCAGCCCGAGGGAGCGGAACAGCGTCAGCTCCTCGTCGCTTTCCCGACCGGGACGGAGGCCCGCCAGGACCTCGCCGAGCTCGGCCCGAACGTGGTCCTCGCCATCGATCGCGCCGTCCCGGATCGCAAGCTGAAACTCGCCGGCCTCGTTGCGAAGCGACTCGCGGCTGTCGCAGAACAGGGCGCTGGCGGCGACGGTCTCGAGATCGAGCTCGCGCGCCGAGGGTAGGCTCGCGCCGACCGCGTTGACGTGCGCCCCGGGCTTGAGCCATTCGCGCTCGAGCACGGGCTCGCGCGAGCTTGTCGCGGTAACGACCACGTCGGCGCCGCGGACGGCCTGCTCGGCACTCGAGGCGACGACGGCCCCCTCCGGGCGGAAGGTGCCGGACGGCGAGAACACGCGCAGCTCCTCGAAGCGATCCGCCAGCGCGGCCACATGCGAGCGCGCCTGCACGCCGCCACCGAGAATCGCCAGCGTCCTCGCGTCCTTGCGCGCCAGCGTCCGCGTCGCAACGGCGGTCACGGCCGCGGTCCGGATCTCGGTGACCGCGCTCGCGTCGAGGATCGCCGTGGGGATTCCCGTCTCCCCGTCGAACAGCGTCACCGTGCCCTGGTGAGTGTCGAGACCGCGCGCGGGGTTGCTCGGGATCAGGACGATCGCCTTCAGCCCAAACGCGGGTGCCTCGCCTCCTCGCCAGCCGGGCATCAGGCCGATGAACCCGTTCGCGCCGGGCGGCGCCGTCACCGTGCGAAGCGGAAAGAACGCCTCGCCGCGGGCGTGCGCGGCCAGCACCTCGGCCATCGCCTCCGCGCACGCCTGCGGCGGAAGTACGGCTCTGACGTCCTTGTGGCTGAGGATCAGCATGCGAACGCCTCGGATACGCGGTCCCGCTCCTGCGGGCTGAGCGGGCGCTCGAGCGCCTCCTTGACTGGCGTCAGCTGCTCCGGCTTGGTCGGTCCGATCACGACCTGCGTGACGCGCTCATCCGCGAGCAGCCAGGCGAGCGCGACGCCCGCCATCGACGTTCCGCGCTCCGCCGCGATCGCCTCGAGCCGCTCGAGCGAGTCGAACGTGGTGTCGTTGACCACCGGCTCGTAGGGCTCGGGACGCTGCGTCATCCGCGAGCCCAGCGGGAACGGCTCACCTCGCCGGTACTTGCCCGTCAGCCACCCGCCGTGCAGCGGCCCGAACACGATGTAGGCGACGTCGCGCTCGGCGCACAGCGGCAGCACGTAGCGCTCATCGCCGCGATCGAGGAGCGAGTGCGAGTTCTGGATCGCCTGCGGTTCGCCGGCCGCGAGCGCGTCCTCGAGCTGCATCGCGTTGAAGTTGCTGACGCCGTACGCGCCGACGTCAAGCTCGGCGAACGCGGCGAACGTATCGGCCAGCGGCACCTTCGGGTCGAAGTCATGCGCGAGATACACGTCGATCCACTGCACGCCGAGGCGCTCCAGGCTCGACCGGAAGTGTTTTGCAATCCGCTCGGGCGCCAGCCCCTGGTCCCCGCCGGCGTACATCGGGTTGAACGTCTTCGTGGTCAGCGTCGGCCGCACCCCGCGCGATTCGATCCAGCGCCCGATCACCCGCTCACTGCGACCCCCACCATAAGCGTCGGCCGTATCGAAGTGCGTGATCCCCATCTCCCACGCAGCATCCATCAGCTCCATCGCCGCGTCATCCTCGATCCCGTGCCCAAAGAAGTCCGGGTGCGACCCGACGCCACCGAAGTTCCCGCACCCCAACGCGATCCGCGGAACGATCACATCGCTACGACCGAGCCGGCGGCGCTCGATCTCTGGCGTGGCCAGGGTCACTTCAATATTTGATCAAACCGGCGGACCGAGAGACAAGGGGCCTCGCTTCGCTCGGCATCCATGGGGCCGCGCGGGCCCGTCCGGACCCAGGGATTTCTCCAAGAACGCTTCCGCAGCGCCACCCCCGTCCAGCGTGGGCGGGATCCCAATCTCCAGCCATCCATGGCCGGCGGGCGACGGGTGGGCGGGACCAAATACAGACACCAACCTCCCGCTGAAGCACGAGTAGGGAGGGGCGAACGTCCATTTGGGCGCTGACAGGGCAGAGGACGCGGGTGCGAACCCCGATTTCGTTACATCTCACCGCCGCGGATAGGCAGCGCGAAACGAAATCGGTGCTATAGCGCACATTCCGTTACACGTTGCCTTCCCGAGCCGGCGCTATGTAACGAAATCGGGGTCGCCAGGCACCCAACCCCCTCTTCGAAGGCCAAATACGAGGCAGAACAGCCCCCAAAGCCCCGGGCCGAAGGCCGGAAGCTGAGGCGCAAGCCGGCGCACCCACCCAGGCCACCGCGGCGCGGCGATCCGGGCCGACGTGGCGCCAGCCAGCACACCTTCCACAAAGATCTGGACGGGGCCGCCTGGCCCCACGGATGCTGCCGCGAAGCGGCAGCCCCTAATTACCGCGTGGTCGCCACCGCCAGCGCCAGCACGTCCCCGACGTGGCGCGCTTCCTGCAGCCACATCGTTGCGTCCCGGTCCTGCGTTGTGGAGTCGACGAGCTGCTGGGCCCGCGCGACCGCGTTGCCGACCTCTGGGTGTCTCTCGTTCTCGTTCGATTGATTCATTACATCCGAGCGTAGCCACGCGCGGCAGCCGCGACCGCCGCGCGTGTCCAACATCACAGATGCTCGCTACGGCACCATGAAAGAACGACAGCGGACTGAAGCAGCACCAGCACCGCCATCAGCAGCACGAGCACGACGCTCCAGCCGATCACCTTTCTGAAGATGTCTCCCTCACCGCCGGCGAGGCCGACGGCCGCGGCGCCGATCGCGAGGTTCTGGGGCGAGACCATCTTCGCGATCACGCCGCCGGAGCTGTTCGCGGCCGCAAGCAGCGTCGGCGACAGCGCGGACTTGTGAGCTGCCGCGACCTGCAGTGCCCCGAACAGCGGATCGACATCCACGCCGCGCACCTGCCTCCCAACAAGTACTACGTCGATCGCGCCGGGCAAATACGAGGAGTTCTACATCGGCCAGGCGGGCGCAATCTCCGACCAGGCGAAGCTCGAGGCAGAGAACCCGGATGTGATCGGCTTCAACGGATATGCGAACCAGTACAAGTTCGCGCCGATCAGTGCACCGGTGGGCCAGCCGATTCGGATCTACCTGCTTGATGCCGGTCCGAGCAAGTGGAGCGCGTTCCATGTGATCGGCACGCTGTTCGACACGACCGACATCGAAGGCGTCGTCGGTCACTCGAGCCAGGCCGTCAACCTCGCGCCCTCACAGGGCGGCTGGGTCGACTTCACGCTCGACGCCCCGGGCAACTATCCGTTCTTGACCCACGACTTCGGCAGCATGGTCAAAGGCGCTGCGGGGATCCTTCACACGGCCGGCGCGCCGGCGCCGAAGCTCGTCGATGCGTCGCCGAGCGGCGGCTCCTCGGGCCCGGTGCTGCCGAGCATGCCGGCGGCTCGATGAAGATGGGCGGCTGATCTGGAGCCCTGCGGCTCGGCGGCTGATCTCCCGCCCTGCGGCCCGGCCGGCGTCTTGGCGCCGGTCGGGCCGCTTCTCTGGTTTGCGTAAGCTCGCGCGGGTGGCCAATCTCGGATCCGAGAACGATCTGGCCGCCCGTGCCCGCGCGTGGCGGTCCGCCCAACTGGAGGCGGTGTGCGACGTCATTCGGCCCTGGTCCGGAGGCGTTGTGGCGCGCGCGAGCCGATATCCGAACTACTACGAGTACAACGTCGTCCGCGTGACCGGCCGCCCGGTGATGGGCGTCGCGGACCTGATCGCGTTCGCCGACGACGCGCTCGCGGGGCTGGGGCACCGTCGCCTCGACTTCGATCTGATCGATGCCGCCGCACCGTTGCGGCCGGCGTTCGAGGCGAGCGGCTGGCGGACGCTGCGGCTGCTCGTGATGCACCACGACGAGCCCGTCCCGCCGGCCGCGGATGCACGCGTCGTGGAGGTGCCGTACGAGGCCGTCCGCGAGCTGCGCACCGCGTGGCTGGCCGAGGACTTTCCGGGGGCGGGTGGGTGTCATTCCAAGTCCTTCTTCGAGCAGGCGCGCGAGGTCTCGGAGCTGCTCGGGACCCACGTGCTGGCGGTGCACGACCAGGACACGCCGGTGGCATTTGCGCAGATCCAGTTCATCGGGACGGGCGCCGAGATATCCGAGGTCTACGTGCGCGCCGACCATCGCGGACGTGGGCTCGGCACGGCGGTCACGCTGGCGGCGATCCACCGCGCAAGCGAGGCCACGGACATCTGGATCGGTGCCGATGACGACGACCGGCCAAAACGCCTGTACGCGCGACTCGGCTTTCGCGCCGTCACGACGATGATGCAGTTCACCCGCCACCACCCGCCACCAAGCTGAAAGACTGCGCGCGATGGCTAGGGTCGCGCTTGTGACAGGTGGCGCTCGCGGGATCGGCGAGGCGATCACGCGCTCGCTGGCCGCCGACGGTCACCGGGTGGCGGTCGCCGACATCAACGAGGAAGGCGCCGCGACGACCGCGGAGAGCATCGGCGGGATCGGCGTGCGCATGGACATCACCGAGACGGCATCGGTTGACGCCGCCGTCGCCGCCGTCGAGTCCTCGGTCGGACCGGTGGAGATCCTGGTCAACAACGCCGGCTGGGACGAGTTCCGCCCGTTCATCGAGACCGACGAGGCCTTCTGGGAGCGGATCATCGAGATCAACTTCAAGGGCTGCCTGCGCACCTGCCACCGGATCGTTCCCGGGATGGCCGAGCGCGGATATGGGCGAATCGTCAACATCGGTTCGGATGCCGCGCGCGTCGGCTCGTCGATGGAAGCCGTCTACTCGGGCGCCAAGGGCGCCGTCGTCGCGTTCACGAAGACGCTCGCGCGCGAGGTCGCCCGTCACGGCATCACCGCCAACTCGGTGTGCCCGGGGCCAACGGACACGCCGATGCTCAGGCAGGCGGCCGTAATCGGCGGCGACATGGAGCGGATGATCGAGTCGCTGCGGCGCGCGGTGCCGATGCGGCGCCTCGCCGTTCCCGAGGACATCGCCGGCGCGGTGTCGTTTCTGGCCTCCGACCGGGCCGCCTTCATCACCGGGCAAACGCTGTCGGTCAGCGGTGGCCTGACGATGGCGTAGGGTCGGGTGCAGTAGTCCTTTTTGAGCACGAGGAGGGGATGAAGTGGAGCTGACCGATACCCGTTACGAGATCGACAACGGGCTCGCCTGGATCACGATCGACCGGCCCGACCGGATGAACGCGTTCCGGGCGCGCACGATCGATGAGCTGATCCAGTCGTTCACGAGCGCGTGGGCCAGCGAGGAGGTCGGGGTGATCTGCATCACGGGCGCGGGCGAGCGCGCTTTCTGCGCCGGCGGCGACCAGAAGCAGCGCGCCGAGACCGGCAACTATGGGCCCAGCGCTTCCGGGCTGTTCGAGGTCGAGCGCCTGCACCGTCTGATCCGCGAGGTGCCCAAGCCCGTAATCGCCGCAGTCAACGGTTTCGCGATCGGCGGCGGCCACGTGCTCCACGTCCTCTGTGACATCACGATCGCGGCCGAACACGCGCAGTTCGGCCAGATCGGGCCTCGCGTCGGCTCATTCGACGCCGGCTTTGGCAGCGCCTACCTGGCGCGCGTCGTCGGCGAGAAGCGGGCGCGCGAGATCTGGTTTCGCTGCCGCCGCTACGACGCCGCGACCGCGGAGCGCTGGGGCCTGGTGAACGCCGTCGTCCCGGCTGACCGGTTGCGCGAGGAGGTCCGCGCCTGGGCCGACGACATGCTCGCGCTCTCCCCGACGGCGCTTCGGTTCCTCAAACAGTCGTTCAACGCCGACAGCGAGCACATCGTGGGGATCGGACAGCTCGCGTTCAGCGGCCTGGGCCTGTACCTCGGCACCGAGGAGGCGGGCGAGGGCGTGCGGGCGTTCAACGAGAAGCGCGATCCGGACTTCTCCAGTTACCGCGCGGGAGCGTCCACGTGAGGATCGGTAAGAATCCATCCGCGTGGCACGCTGCTTCGTCTCCAGACAGCTCCCAGGATCCGCGCTCGACCGCCTGCGGGAGGCTCACGAGGTCGACGTGTGGCCCGAGCGCCTGCCGCCGCCCCATTCCGAACTGGTCGCGCGGGCGACCGGCGCCGAGGGTCTGCTGACGCTCCTGAGCGAGCGCATCGACGTGGAGCTGATCGACGCCGCGCCCCGGCTGCGCGCGATCTCCAACTACGCGGTCGGCTACGACAACGTCGACCTCGACGCGGCGACCGCGCGCGGCATTCCGGTGGGCAATACGCCAGATGTGCTGACCGATGCCACGGCCGACCTCGCGTTCACGCTGCTGCTCGCCGCGGCGCGGCGGCTGCCGGATGCGATGCGGGCGGTTCGGGAGGGCGACTGGTTGACCTGGGAGCCGGCGCAGCTGCTCGGCATCGAGGTCCACGGGGCGACGCTCGGGATCATCGGCTTCGGACGGATCGGGCGGGCCGTCGCGAAGCGCGCAACCGGTTTTGAGATGAACGTGGTGCATGTGGATGCCCGGGATCGCGAGGGGCTGGCGGACCTGCTCGAGCAGTCTGACTTCGTCTCCCTGCACTGCCCGCTGACAGCGGAGACGCACCACCTGATCGATGCCGCGGCGCTCGCGCGGATGCGACCCAGCGCGATCCTGATCAACACGGCGCGGGGCCCGATCGTCGATCAGCGCGCGCTGGTCGACGCGCTGAGGGAAGGCGCGATCGCGGGCGCGGCGGTGGATGTCACCGACCCGGAGCCGCCAGCCGCAGACGATCCGCTGTTGCGCGCTCCGAACATGGTGATCACGCCGCACATCGGCTCTGCGACGCACGTGGCGCGCGAGCGGATGGCGGACCTCGCCGTGGACAACCTGCTCGCGGGGCTGGCGGGCCGCCCGATGCCTCATCAGGTCAATTCCGTGGCCGCCCGGGCGGGATGAACGCGATGCGGGTCGCGGTCGTCGACATCGGCACGAATTCAACGCGGCTGCTGATCGCGGACGTGGTCGAGGGACGCGTGACCGACGAGCTCGAGCGTCATTCGAGCGTGACCCGGCTCGGCGCCGGCGTCGACGCCGAGGGCCGCCTGAGCGACGAGGCGATGCAGCGCGTCTACTCGACGCTCGACCGCTACCGCGAGCTGATCGACCGTCACCGCGTGGAACGCGGGCTGGCGGTGTTGACGAGCGCGGTGCGCGACGCGGCAAATGGCGAGGAGTTCGCTGTGACCGTCCACGACCGCTACGGCCTGGCGCCCCATGTCTTGAGCGGCGACGACGAGGCACGGCTGACGTTCCTCGGCGCGATGAGCGAACGCGACCCCGACGACACGACTCCCACGCTCGTGATCGACATCGGCGGCGGCTCGACGGAGTTCGTGATCGGCACTGGACACGATGCCGGTTTCCACGTCTCAAATCAGGCGGGGGTCGTGCGGCAGACCGAGCGCCACCTCCGCGGGGACCCTCCGCCTCAGTCAGAGCTCGATGAGCTCGCCGAGGACGCGCGAGCGATCCTGAGCGCCGGCGTGCCCGCCCAGCACCGCGACGCCGTCAAGCGGGCGATCGCGGTCGCCGGAACCGCGACCTCGCTTGGCGCGATCGCGCAGGAGCTCGAGCCCTACGACGCGAGCCGCGTCCACGGGTACGTGTTGAGCAGGACCGAGTGCGCGGAGATCCTGGCCCGGCTGGCGAAGCTGCCGCTCGCCGAGCGACGCGAGGTTCCCGGCCTCCATCCCGACCGCGCGCCCACGATCCTCGCCGGCGCGGTCATCCTGCTCGAGACGCTCAAGCTGTTCGGCCTCGACCGGGTCGAGATCTCCGAGCACGACATCCTGCGCGGCGCGGCGCTCGGCCTGGTCTAGCCGGCCCGCAGCCGGCCGCTGATGTCGGCGCATTCGAGACACACCGTCTCGGGCACAACGCCGAGCTGCATCAGCCAGCCGAAGATCTTGCACCCGACGCAGTAGCCGAAGATCGACTCGAGCGCCGCTGCCGGCAGGAACAGGATCAGCACCACGTCCGCCGCGGTGTGCGAGACCGCAAACGCAAGCACCAGCGCGGTCGTCGACATCACGGCGCCCATCCCTTGGGCGAAACGCTTCGGCGGCCCCGGGACGGGCTTCTTCGGACCGAGTCTGGGCGCGATTATGTTCTGCGCCGTCCAGCCCAGCGGGCTGAGCTTCGGGCCGGTCAGCACGCGGGCCCAGAACCCGTAGGCGAGCGGGATCAGCAGCCAGTAGGCCCCGGTCGCGAGCGTGAGGATCACGGTCGCCAGCACCGCGCCGGCGACGACGCGTGCGGCCTTCTCGTTTACGGGGTTCGGAAAAGAGAACAGCTCCCGCATAAACACATCTTAGCCGACCGGATTTAGCCTAATCCCGCCACGAGGATGCCCCGGCACGTCCATGTTTGGCTGGCCAGCCAAACATGGACGGATGTTCGATTGCTGCCCGACCGCACAGCGTGGATCATTGTCGCGGGGTAAGGATCGTTCAACGAGCCTTATCCCTACATAGGCTCAGGCGAAGCCGCAGACATCGGCGCCTCCCGCCGCCTGAGCCACTCTAACCGGCCCTTTCTGGCACGTACCCCTGCCCGTCCCGATTGGGCCAAACCTGGATCGGAAGCCGCCCGCTGAAAATGCGGGCGGTTTTCGTTTCCGGGCATGCCGGCGCAAAGTCGGATGCCCGCTGCGCGATGAAACCCCTTTAGCCGTGCGTGCAGTTCGCGGCGCCGAGCTTTGAGCCCAACGTGTTGGCCGCCGTGCTCTGCTGCGCGAGCTGCTGGAGCGCCGCGTCGTAGGTCGTCTGGTCGCCGTTCTTGGCGGCCGTGCTGGCGGTCTGCGCGGTCTTGACCTGGGACTGCAGGTCGGAGACGACCTCGTCGCGCGCGGACTGGAGCGCCGGCGGCCCCTGAAGCGCTTGGAACTTCTTGATCGCGTTGTTGGCGAGCTCGACCACCTTGTCGATCTTTGCCGCGTTGGCCGGCGTGGCCTGGTTCGTGACCCGGCCATTCGCCCTGGCGGCCGAGTTGGCGTTGGAGCAGATCTTGTCCGCGGCCGCACTGAACGCCGTATAGCTGAGCTTGCTGTTCGAACTACCGCCGCACCCTGCAATCACCAAAAGCGACCCGATCAGCGGGATCGCGAGCCTGAACCTGCGCATGAGCCCTCCTGGTAGACGAAGCTTCGCCCTCGGCGGCGGCAGTCTAGTCGAACACCAGGGCGGTCCCACAAAAGGGACCGCACCGGTCACGCCGTCATGTCGCGCAGTTCTTCGCGCCGAGCTTGGAGCCGTTGACCTTCGACTGCTGGCTCAGCGACTGGAGCTGCTGAAGCGCCGCGATGTATGCCGATTGGTTGCCGGACTTGGCTGCGTTGCTCGCGTCCTGGGCGGCCTTGATCTGCTGGTTCAGATCGTCGATCGTGGCCTGCGTTGCGGGTTGGAGTGAGTCCGGCCCCTTCAGGGCCTGGAACTTCTTGAGCGCGTCCTGTGCGATCGGGACGACCTTGTCGATCTTCGCTGCGTTCGCGGGGGTCGCCTGAGCGGTCACCCCTGATCCAGCGGCCTTTGACTGCGCGTTGGCATTCGAGCAGATCTTGTCCGCGGCCGCGCTGAACGCGGCGTAGCTGAGCTTGCTGTTCGAACTGCCGCCGCAACCTGCAATCACTGCAAGCGATCCGACAAGCGGAATCGCCAGCCTGAACCTGCGCATGCGCCCTCCTAGTAAGTGGAATCGTCCCTGTTCCCGGCTGGCGGCAGTGTAGTGGACAGGCAGCAGGCCCCAAGGGCGAGCGCCCACACCGCCCCGGAGCCCGCCAGGTGCCATGGCCAATCCAGCAGGTTGGCGACGAGGAACGCGATCGCAGCGGGCCCGAGCAGCCAGAACCGCGAGCGCTTCCGGCTTCGCCACAGCGCCACACCCGAGCTCGCGTACAGCGCCAGCGCCAGTGCCAACCCGACGACGCCGAGTTCGGCCGCCAACTCGAGCGGCAACTCGTGGGCGAACCGGACCGGGAAGAACCGCTGGTGAAGGACGCTCGCGGCGAGGAACGAATCCGCGCCGGACCCCGCGACCGGCCGGTCGGCAAACGTGTCGATCGCCGCCTGCCAGGTGTGGAGCCGCCCGTGCCAGAAGCCGCCGTTGGCCGCGGGATGCCCCTGTCCCTGACCTGCTTCGGTCGCCCACGCCGTCGCGACGCCGGCGAGCAGCACCACAGCCGCGACCGCGACGATCGCGATGACTGGCCGGCGAGAGATCGCCGCGGCCGCCACCGGCCGGCGAACGCGTGCGACACGCCCGCGCACCGCGAGCCACGCCACCGAGCACAACACGATCGACGCCACAAGCTCGCCCCCACGCAGCACCGAGCGCGGCGACGCGGCCGCGCCGACGCGGCCGCCGGCGATCAGATGTGCGCCCACGCCGGCGAGCACCAACACCGCCACGGCCGCCAAAGCCACGGCCCGCGTCGTGCGCACCGTCACGGACGGCCAAGCCACCGCTGCCACGCACACGACTGCCGCAATCGCCAGCTCCAGCCGGCTGGCCGCGAGCGCCAGCACCGCCGCGCACAGAACCCCGCACACCACGGCGCCCGACTGCACCCAGCGGCGAGCGGCGCACATCCCGCTGAGCACACCTGGCAGCGCCGACACGGCCAGCAGGCTCATCGCCGCGGAGTATTCGAGCGTGCCGCCCGGACGCCAGACCCCGCCGGTGTAGTCGGCGAACGGCCCGCTGAACGTGACCACACCGACCAGGCCGAAGATCGCGCTCACCGCGGCCAGCACGCAGATCCCGCCGGCGATCAGCCGCACCTCGAAGACACCACGCGCCAGCACGGCAGCCGAGACCGCCACCGCGCCGTAGCCGATCGTCACAAGACCCCACCGCACCGAGTCCTCCACCACCCCCACGGTCCACAACGCCGAAACCGCGCCCAACACACCGAGCGCGAGCAAGACGACCACGAAAGGGCTCACCAACGCGGCCCGGACGGCCCGCCGGTCGACGGCAAAGGCGCCGCATAGCGCGGCCACGGCCAGAACGAAGAACGCCACTCGCGACCCGGGCCCGAACCCGCCGGCGTCGAGGACCGCCTCGCCGACGGCCGCCGCCAGCAGTGACCCCGCAACCCAGCGCATTGAAGCTAGGCCAGGTTCGACTTGCGCGGGTAGGAGATGCTCGGATCCGTCAGCACGTTGACGACCGCGGGACGACCGCTGGCGAACGCGCGCTCCAGCGCCGGCCGCAGCTCGTCCGGCGAGCGCACGAGCTCGCCGTGGCAGCCCAGCGCCTGCGCAACCTCGTCATAGCGCGTCTCGGGCGCAAGCTCGGCCGCGACCGAGTAGCCGTACAGGAACTCCATCGGGTGCTTCTCGAGCGCCCAGATGCCGTTGTTGCCGATCACCGCGACGACCGGCACGTTGTGGCGCGCGAGCGTGTCGAAGTCCATCCCCGCGAAGCCGAACGCTCCGTCCCCCATCAGCAGCGCGACCTGTCGATCCGGCCTGGCCATCTTCGCCGCCAGCGCGTACCCGGGTCCAGAGCCCAGGCACCCGTACGGGCCCGGGTCCAGCCAGCATCCGGGCTCGTAGGAGTCCACCAGGCGCCCCGCATAGGAGACGAAGTCGCCCCCGTCGCCGATCACGATCGCGTCGCGGTCGAGCACCGAGGCGAGCTCGCCATAGATGCGCATCGGGTGAAGCGGCGCCCGCGGATCGGCGAGCTCAGCGGCCTCGGCCGCACGCTTCTC
Organism: uncultured Solirubrobacterales bacterium; assembly: GCA_963796525.1. GTDB lineage: Bacteria > Actinomycetota > Thermoleophilia > Solirubrobacterales > Solirubrobacteraceae > Palsa-465. The sequence goes on along the minus strand of CAWCMD010000014.1, from coordinate 499,687 downwards.
ACTCTCCACAGAGCGCAGCGATTCAATCCACGCGGTCCGCTCAGAACCCGAGGCGCCACCCTGGGCCAGATCCCGCAGGCGATCCAACGATGCCGGGAGGGCGCCGTAGCACTCGGCGGCAACCTCGCGTGGGTGCGACCGCGCAGGTTCGGCCACATCCACGACGATCACCGAACAGTCGGGCGCGAAGGAGGCGCCGAAACCGAGGCGGAAGTCGAGCGGGACGCCGATCACGATCGCGACGTCCGCCCCGCCAAGGCCGCTTCCGCGCGCGCGAGAGAAGCAAAGCTCGTGGTCGGCGGGCAGGCAGCCGCGGCCCTGCCCGTTCAGGAACACAGGGATCCGCTGCGTCTCGGCAAGCTCCCGCATCGCGTGCTCGCCCCGGCCCCAGTAAAGGCCCGTGCCCGCCATGATCACCGGCCGCTCGGCGTCGCGCAGCAGCGCCGCGGCGCGCGTGAGCTCGCGCTCGTCGGCGCCCGCACCACGCCACGGCTCGGGCAGCGGCTCAGGGCCGCCGTCGGGCTCCTCGCTCTCGTTGAACACGTGGTCGAGCGGGAAGTCGAGGAACGTCGGCCCGGAGTAGGGCGTGATCGCCGCCCGCATAGCCTCGTCGACGAGTCCCGATATCTCCCCGGTCTCCGAGGCGGTCGCCGCCAGCTTGACAAGCGGCCTGACGAACGGCACGTGGTCGATCTCCTGCAGCGAGCCCTGCCCCCAGCGGAACTGGGGCGCACGTCCGCCGAGCACCAAAACCGGGGAGCGGTTCTGCGAAGCGGACGCAATCGCGCTCATCCCGTTGGTGACGCCGGGGCCGGCCGTCAATGCGCAGACGCCGACCGAACGAGTCACCTTCGCCCAGCCCTCGGCGGCGAACGCCGCCGTCTGCTCGTGGCGCACATCGACGATCTCGATCCCCTCGGCGCGGCAGCCGTCGTAGATCGAGAACAGATGCCCGCCCGACAGCGTGAACAGCTTGCTCACGCCGTGCTCGCGCAGGCGCCGCGCGACCAGTCGCCCTCCGTGCAGTTGCGTCGTCGCTTCGGTGGCCATCGCCGCGCGTAGTATCGCCTACCGGCGCAACCGCAGGGCGTTCACCACCGCCCCGCCGAGGATGATCAGCGCCAGCAGGTAGAACCAGCCAAGCACGATCAGCACGAACACAATCGTCGTCCCGAAGCGGGCGATCGTCGAGATGTTCGACAGATACACGGGAAAGGCGTAGCTGACGATCCCGATCGCGAACATCGCTGCGAGGGCACCGGGCCAGACGGCGCGCCACGGCACATCGCGGTTGGGAACGCCGGCGTAGATCACGGACAGGCAACCGAACAGCAGCGTAAGGCTGAACCCGAGCGAGAGCACATAGATGAGCGGCGTCACTCGCGCCAGGTCGAAAGGCAGCTTCTCGACACCCGCCCGCAGAATGCTCTGCACGGTGGGGACCGCGACCGTCGCGATCATCAGCAGCAGCACCACCAGCAGCATGCGCAGCGCATAGCGCTTCTGCTCGAGCCAGGTGCGGCCATCGATCGCGTAGATCCGGTTGAACGCGGTATCGAGTGCGCCGAAGAAGGACAGGCCAAGCCACACACTTGCGATCAGCGCGAGGATCCCCGTGCTGGTGGTCGAGTTCTTGACCTGGTTCAGCAGCGAGTTCAAGGTCGGCTCGGTTGAACCAGGGAACACCTCACGCAGGTCCCGCAGCACGCTCTGCTGCACCGCGTGGCTCGAAAGCACCTGGCCGGCGACGAACAGACCAAGCAACGCGATCGGGATGATCGCGATCAACATGTTGTACGCAACCATCGCCGACTGACCAGTGATGTTCGCGTCCCAGGCCAGGTGCCAGAAGCGCCCGAGCCAGCCGCGCGCCCTGCGGGTTACTCGCGCACCGATGATCGAACTCCACCAGCCATTGCGCGCGCGGAGATAGTCGCTCGCGGCGCCCAAAGCTGCACGTGCTGTCGCTTGCCCTTCAATAGCACTGGTGGACGTTCTGCGAACGCCAGCCAATCTCCTGCAAGCAGTTTGCGCGTGGCGTCGGTGATCAGCACGTCGTCGCCGGTGTCTCGGGTCGCCGCCTCAACCCGCGCGGCGTGTTGACGGCGTCGCCGATCACGGTGAACTCGACGCGCCCGCCGCCGCCGACGGTGCCGGCGATCACGCTGCCGGAATTGACGCCGATGCCGACCCTCACGCGTCCGCCATACCGTTCTTCGACGGCACGCGCGATCTGCATCGCGGCCGCAACCGCGCGGTCAGCGTGATCCGCTAAGCGGTCCGGCGCGCCGAACACCGCGAGCAGGCCATCGCCGATGAACTTGTTGGCGTGCCCGCCGTGGCGCAGGAGGATCGGCACGACCAGGTCCCAGAAGCCGTTGAGCATGCCGAAGACTTCGTGCGGACGGGCGTGTTCGGCAAACGAGGTGAAATCGACGATGTCGAGGAACAGGACGCTGACCTCGATCTCCTCGCCCTCCAGGTCCGAGCCCTCCCGCAGGACACGCTCCGCGAGGCCGGGATCGACGAACGCGCCGAACGCCTCACGCAGCCGCTCGCGCTCGTCGAGCCCCTCGACCATCACGTTGAAGGACTGCGCCAACGCGCCGGTCTCGTCGGTCGCTACGACGGGCACGCGCGCGGTGTAGTCCCCGGCCCGCACGCGCTCGGTGGCGCGCTGCAGGTCCGCGAGCGCGCTGCCGAGCGAGCGCACCACGAGCAGCACCAGCTCGAGCGAGATCGTGAACGACACGCCGACCGCGATCAGCCACGAGATCCCGTGGTCGCGGATCGTCGCGTGATGCCCCTCCGCGGACAGGCCCGCCACGACGACGCCGGTGATCACGCCGATGACGGGCGCAGTGACCAGCAGCCGCCAGCGCAGCGGCAGCCCCGGCGCGTCGATCGTGAAGTCGGGCGGCAGCCTGATCGCCACCTTCTCGAGCACCGGCCGTACCGCGATCTCCATCGCGAAGTAGCGGAAGATCAGCGAGTAGAACAGCACGACCGAGCCGGCGATCGCCATCACGAAGAACGAGTACCAGGGCAGCTTCAACAGCCACGTGGTGAACGCGATGAACGGCAGATAGATGAAGATGAACGGGTACTTGCGCGCCTGGCGCACGTACTCGAGCGGCAGCGTCGCGAGCGCCGTCCACGCGGCAATCGTGGACCGTCCGTCGCGCGCGCCCCGCTCCCACGCCCACACCGGCCGCCACATCCGGCGCGTGAGCTTGATCCCGATCAGGTTGTCGACCGCGACGAGCGCCTGCGAGATCGCGACCAGCAGCCAGAATTGCGCGTCGGTCATCGGCTGGTACAGGCGCAGCAGTCCCATCCCGCCGAGGACAATCAGGTGGGCGAAGCCGAACTGCGCCCACACGAGCGCGAATGAGTTGCGCCGTGCGACCGCGCGAACGGCCCGGTCGGCCGGATCGAACATCGCCCGACAGTATCGCGAGCGTCTTACCCCGCGGGCGCGAGCGGGCGAACGTATGTTGTTTGTGAACGCAGCAGCGCCGCTGCCTCCGCGAGCAGCTGGTCGCCCTGCAAGATGCGGCGGCCGATTCGGATCGCCGGAAGCCGGCGCACGCCGCGGTTGGCGAGGTCGTTGGCAGCCGCGAGCAGCTGCGCATCGCGGCTTGGATCGCCGGCCGCCGCCAGGCAGGCCCGCAGCGGGATCCCCGCGGCGGCAGCAGCCTCGGCAAGGGTCTCGGGATCGTCGAGGTCGAAGCCGCCGCAGAATGCGAGCCGACTCGCGGCGAGCGCGAACCTCGAGCCGGCGCCAATTTCCGCCGCGTAGGCGGCGGCGCGCGAGGCTCCGGAGATCGCCGGCGCGAGCCGGTCGGGCCACACGAGCGGCAGCCGCAGCGCGACCGCGCACGTTTCGGCGTGCGCGCGCACCGCTGCGGCATCGCGCTGGCCGATCGCGGCAGCCGGAATCCACTGAACTTCCCCCAGCACGCGCTCGATCCGCTCCGCCGCCAGATACGAGAACGGACAGCCGAGATCGAAGTAGAACCGCCTCCCCGTCGCGCCTGAGTGGCGCGAACGGTTCGCTCTGCGCTCCGCAAGGACGATTAGTTCTCCCACTGCGACCTTTAACGGCAGCGGTGGAAAAAACCTGCGCAAACTCTTATCCGACTCGTAGTTTTCGCGGTTGCAGGGGCTATCTCGTCCGTTAGACTCGAAGTTGGTAGGTAGGCTTCGTCCCCCCGGGAGGCACCAATTCCCCACGTTCCCCCGCCCAAACGTCATCCCTACGATCAGTGGTCCCCCGACGCCCGCGCGCTCGACCTCGTCGGCGACAAGTGGACGCTGCTGATCGTCCGTGATCTAGCCGCCGGCCCCCGGCGGTTTGTCGAGCTACAGCGCGTGCTGCCGGGCATCTCGACCGAGCAGCTCCGCTCGCGGCTGAATCGCATGGTCGCCGACGGCATGCTGACACGCAAGCGTTACCGCGAGGTACCGCCGCGCGTGGACTACGAGCTCACCGAACGCGCCCGCGAGCTGCTCCCCGTCCTCGGTGAGCTGGCTCGCTGGGGCTACGAGTGGGCCTGGAGCACACCCCGCAACACCGAACACATCGATCTCGGCGCGATCTTCCGGCTCGCGCCGGGCCTGATCGACGCGACCGGCCTGCGCGGCGTGGTGGAGTTCACCGTCGCCGGCGGCAAGCAGGACGGCGAGGCGGCGACGTACTCGCTGTCGAGCTCAGGCCGGAGCGTCACGATCGAGGAGGCAGCAGCCGGCGGAGCCGACGCGCGTGTGCGCGGCGACGCGGCGGCCTGGGTCCACGCGTTCTCGCCCGACGGCGATCGCAGCCAGCTCGAGATCACGGGCGACAAAGCGCTTGCCGAGCGCCTGCTCGACGGCCTGGGTCCACGCGAGGTCCGCGCCGAGCGCGCCGAGGACGCCGCTTAGCCCACGCGAGGTGCGCGCCGAGCCCGCCGAGAACGCCGCTTGGCTACCTGCTCGAGTAGTGCGCCTGCGTGATGTGCGGTAGCTGCGAGGGTCCGCTCGTCCCGGGCAGCGCCTCGCTCCAGCACGCCTGGCCGTTGACCGGGCTGCTGCTCGAGTTCTTGTAGCCGCCGGCGTTCTTGCAGTCCCATGCCGGCAGGCCCCAGTCGTTGATCGGCTTGTTCGCCGTACTGGGGGGCGGGAAGATGCTCGCGAGCCACGTCGGCGGCGGATAGGTGTTGCCGCGATTGCCCGGATCGCGCTGCGGTGCCAGCGACAGCGTCTCCGGCCCGGTGGGGCCGAACTGGCGCAGATAGTGGCCCATGCCGCCGCCTCCGAACGACGCGGTGTGCGCGGCCGTGCCGGCGGCCCCATCGGAGATGAAGTCCGAGAGCAGCGGCTGGTGGATCGAGAGCCACGTCAGGATCGGGTTGAGCTGCTCGAGGAACGGCCCGAGCGAGCCGAGCAGCGGCTTGGCGCCGCGCAGCACGTCGGCGATCGCCGGCAGGCCCGTCCTTGACACATCGATCAGCGGTCCCAGCTGCACGAACAGGTGGCGCAGGTACGGCGATAGCTGCTGTACCGCGAACATCGTCGGCCCGAGATCCTGTGCGACCGGCACGAGCTGCTTGAGCAGCGGGTCGGTGTCCAGTGCGAAGCGCTTCAGCCGCGTCATCGTCAGGCGGCTCTCGGTCAGGAAGGTCGGGAACACATGGAACGTGTCGGCCAGCGCCTGGTTGTTGGCGGCGGTGGTCGCGAATGTCTGATCGCCGCTGGTGATCACGTTGCGCAGCGCGGATTGGTTTGCGCTCAGCGCGTTGAACACGGTGCCGCCGTTGCGCACGAGGTTGACGACCGCGCCGTGCTCCACGTCCAGCACGCGCAGGATGTCCGTCGTGTCGGCGGCGAACGCGGGCAGGTTGCCGAGCACGTAGTTGAGGTTCTGGTCGTTGCCCTGCACGGCGGTCGCAAGCTCCTGCTGCCACTGCTGGAACGCGCGGCGGGTGGTCGGATCGAACGCGTTGAAGATCTGGTCGAGCTGGACCGCGGGCTTCACCTCCCCGCGCGGCAGCAGGCCTCCGTCTGGCACGGTCTTGGCACGCGGGGTGCCCGGCGTCAGCTCGACGTAGGTCTCGCCGAGGATCGTCTTCATCCGCAGGATCGCGGTCGCGTCCTCGCGCACCGGCGCGTACTGGTTGTCCATCTGGATCGTGGCGATCGTGCGGTTGCCCTTCGGGTCAAGCGACTTGTCGATCACCTTCCCGACGGACACGCCCGCGATCCTCACGTCGGCCTGGGTCGCGAGCTGGTCGGCGTATGGGAACGAGATCCTGATCCGGTAGCCCTGCGGGTTGAACGGAATCGTGCCGCCGAACTCGAGCCACAGGAACAGCAGCAGCCCGACGCACGACAGCGCGAACAGGACCATCGTGATGACGCGTGAGAGTTTCGGTGTGCCGGTGTCCATCTATTTCTTGGCCGAGGTCGGGTTCTTGCGTTCGTAGGTCGCGATGTCCGTGGCGAGACCGTGGGCGCCGCCCGGGCACAAGTTGGCGTCGGAGAGGATCGGGGTGAGGTTGAGCACCGCGACCGCCGCCGGTCCGAGGCTCTGCGCCACCTGCGCGAGCGAGGCGCAGCTGGCCTGGAGGAACAGCGGCCGGTAGTCGCCGTTGCCGTCCTGGATCGAGAACAGCGTGCGGGCGCTGTGGTCGAGCCATGCCAGCCACCAGAGGTACCCGTGCTGGTTGCCGCCCGGGTTGTAGCCCAGCATGTTGAACAGGTGGTTGAGGACCGTGAATGACTTGTCCAGGTCGGGAGTCGCGTTGGCGAGATTGACCGAAGCGGGTTTCAGATCCCGGACCAGTGGGCGCGAGGCGACCACGAACGGGCGGATCTGGTCACGGATGATCGGCGCGCCCGGGACGGCCAGCTGCTTGAGCGCATCGTTCGCCGGGGTCAGCGCGTGAGCGGCCGGCAACAGGTTGGTGGCGGTGGGTCCGAGCAGGTTCGCGAACGTCTGCACCTTCTGCAGCGTCTGCGTCGTCTGGCTGAGCGTGCCCGGGAGGTCGGCGATCGCGCGGCTTACGTTCTTGTTCTGCGACGCCCACGCCTGGAACACCTTCGAGCTCGAATCGACCAGCTGGACGACCTGTGACTGCTTCTGCACGAGCGCCGTGTTGAGGCGCTGCAGCGAGTTGACCAGCCGGCGCAGGTTCGTGCTGCGAGCGGCGACGACCTTGTTCAGGCGCGCCAGGTCCCGGTGCGTGGGCTCGAAGCGCTCGAACACCTGCGCGAGCTCCGAGCCGCCATTGTTCTTCAGCCCCTGCCCCGCACCGTTGACCAGCAGGTCGAGATACTCGCGCGTGTCGGAATCCAGCGAGGAGAGGATCTCGTCGGGGTTGATGTCCGGCATCGTGTTGGAGACCGGGATCGTGTAGCCGGGGTTGACGACCGGGGCGCCGTTCGAGCCCGGGTTGACCTCGACGAACATGTCCTTCAGACCCGTCTTCGGGCGCAGCAACGCGGTCGCGTCCGTGTGGATCAGCTTCTTGTACTTCTCGTCGATCTGCAGCTGGACGATCGCCGTCCCGTTCTTGAGGGTGACCTGACCGACCTCGCCGACCTGGACCCCGGAGACGCGCACGCTCTGCCCCTGGCCCGGGGTGACCGCCTGGCCGGTCGAGAACTCGGCATTGATCGTGAACGGCGCTGACTGAATGAACGGGAAGCGGAAGCGCTCGTGGTTGAGCACGTAGCCGGCGACGACGATCGACAGCAGCAGCAGCCCGAGAATCGCCACGAAGTCGCCGGTGTGTGTCTTGATCGCTCGCTTCATCGCAGAGAGGGTGGGTGGGTCATTACTTCCCCGGCAGCAGCTTGTCGCCGACGGATGCCGCCTGCTGGCGGATCTGCCTGATCGCCAGCGCGATGATGTTCTTCTGGAGCGTGCTCGAGTTCTTGTCCGGGCTCGTGTGGATCTGCGTCGGGCCGTTGCCGATCGGCGCGGCCAGGTTGGTGATCGGCGCCTGGGTCTCGCACGGAGTGTTCGGCTCGAGCGCCGGCCTCGAGACCGCGATCTTCGGGTTGTCGGGGCGGGTGCCCGGCACCGGCAGCTGCGGCTGGACGCCGTCGATCGGCGCAAGCGCCTGGCCGAACAGGCCGGGCTGCAGCGAGTAGGTGAGCGTCCCGCCCGTCAGGAGCACCTTGATGTACGGCCCGTTCGCATCGAACGTGCGCATCTCGCCGGCGAGTCCCGGCAGGTAGTCGACGCCCTCGACGTAGACCTTGCGCGGCGGGAAGCCGTTCGACGAGTTGAACTTCGAGTCGGGGACGGTCAGCTCGGTCCACGGATGAATCACGTTCGCCGCGCAGCTCGAGGCGGGGCGCACGCCGTTCTTCATCAGCGGGATCGTCTCGTTGTTGAGCCTCGCGAGCGCGGGCACGGTGACGCTGAGGTCGGAGGTCAGCCCGCGCAGCTCCGAGGGCTGCACGAGCTGGCGCAGCTGGCTGATGAAGGGCAGGCTCGCGTCGATCGTCGGGCCTGAGGATTGGACTCCCGGAAGCAGCGCGCGGGCGAACGCGCGCAGCGGCGGGAACGCGCGGTTGAGCGCGTTGAACGCGGGGATCGCGGTCGAGAGCGTCGTCGGCAGCTCCGCCACCGCGTTCTGTAGCGCGACGTTCTGGCGCGCGAACGCGCCGGCCGTCGTGTTGAAGTTCGTGATCAGGCTCTTGAGGTTCTGCGGGTGGAAGTCGAGGGCGCCCGCGAACTGCCCGCCCTTGTCGATGTAGTTCGAGAGGTCGTGCGGCTGGATCCCGAGCGCGTCGTGGGCGACGATCGAGCTGTACTCGTAGGCGGGCAGCCAGAACTGAATCGAGCGGTTGTATGCGGGCCCGCCCTGCTTGACGGCGGTCCCGTACTGCTGCAGTAGCGTCTGCAGGTTGCGGCGCGTGTCGGACTGCAGCGAGGTCAGCACCTGGTCGAACTGCACCGGCTCGACGCCGTTCTGGATCGGGAACGTGTAGCCGCTGCCGGCGACCGGTGCCTCGGGCGTTCCCGGGCTGACGTCGATGAAGAAGTTCCCCTCGAGGAAGATGCGCGGCCGGATCGCGAACGTCGCGTCCTTGTGGATCGGCAGACCCTGGTCGTTGATCGTCATCGTCACTTCGGCGGCCTGGCAGGCGCCGTTCTGCTTGGCCGCGACCTTGCAGCCAGGGGCGGGTGAGATGCTCTCGACCTGGCCGACGTTGACGCCCGCGATCCGCACCAGCGACTGCGGCCGCAGCCCGCTGGCGTTGGCGAACACGGCGTGAACCGTGTAGGGGTTGGCGAACGGGTTCGCGAACTTCGTGTACGCCAGGTAGGAGATGATCACGATCGCGAGGATCCCGGCGAGACCCGCGCCGAACGTGCTGATCCCTGTCTTGCGGCGCTTGCGGGTCATGGGTTGGTCGGGTTGTAGGGGAGCAATGGGCCGATCGACGGGTTGCGGCTGAACGTCTCGCCGGCCGGTACGCGCGCGCGCCCGTGATACGTCGGGCCCTGGTCACCAGGCGTGTGCTGGTCGGTCTCGAGGTTGCGGCCCCTCGAATCGAAGTAGTTGAGCTTCAGCGGGTAGCCGCGCTGGCCGGTCTCGCAGTCGGCGTTGCCCTGGTTGTCGATTGCCGCTCCGTACGCGGGGCCATGGAGGAACTCGGGCGCCTGGCCGGGCGGCACGCCCTGGCCGTCGGCGGGCTGAGTCGCTCCGGCGGTGCCGACGCTGTTGGTCTGCTGGTTGGCGAAGTTGACCATCGCGCGCTGCGCGAAGCCGAAGCTGGTCGCCTCCGAGATGTGCTCTGAGAGGTATGTCCAGAAGTAGTTCCAGCTGTCGCACACGGTCTGGTACGGACCCAGGTAGCGCACCATCGGGTTTAGCGACCCGACGGTCGAGGTCAGCGCGTTGATCGCGATGTTCGTGCCGGGAGCCTGCGCAAGGTCCTTGAGCGCGTTCATCACGTCCTGCAGGCCGGCGTTCAGCTGCGGGGTGCGCGCGAGCGTGCGGGTGCCGGCCTCGATCGCGGGGTTGATGATCGGAAGGGCGGCTCTGAGGCTTGCCGTCGCCGGCGTGAACTTGCGACCGAGGTAGGCGAGGTCGAACAGGAACGGGCCCTGCGCTTTGAGCGAGTCGGTCGATACAGCGAGCGTCGGGGGCGACTGAGCGATCGTCGACTCGAGCGCCTTGGGATCGCGCGAGACCGCGGCGAACGTCGTCGCCATGTCCGCGAACAGCTTCACGTTGGTCTGCGCGACCGGCGAGACCGCGCCGGTGAACGTGTCAAGCGCCTGTAGGAAGCGCGTCAGCTCGGTGTTCGGATCCGCGAGGTATTGCGCCACCGGCTGCAGGTGCCCGAGCAACTGCGGAAGGCTGGCGATCGTGTCGTTGAGCGCGGCGCCGCGGCCGGCGAGCGTGTCGCCGAATCCGACCAGGTTCTGCTGGACGGCCGTGCGCGTCTTGGGGTCGAAGATCTTGTTGAGGTCGTCGAACTGGACAGGGACGCTGGTCTGCGAGATCGGCAGCGTTCCGCCATCGGAGAACATGTGCGTCGAGCTCCCCTTGTTGAGCGCGACGTACTTCAGGCCCAGGACCGATCGCGGCAGGATCGAGGCGGTCGAGTCGACCGGGATGTTGCCGTTCGACTTGTTCAGCTTGAGTGTGAGCTGCGCTCCGACCTGCCCGCTCGGGAGCTCGATCGGCTTCATCGCGGCCACGAGCCCGACCCGGAACCCGCCCTCGCGCACGTCGTTGCCGATAACCAGGTTCGAGCCGTTGGCGATGTCGACCTTGAGCTGCTTGGTCGGCACGAACGGCAGCCCCGCGTTGGCGTTGTAGGCGAGGAACACGGCAACCATCACGACGAGCGTGGTCACGGCCCCCACCAGCACCGGGCTTCCGATCGCGCTTTGTTGACGCTTCTTCCTCACGGCGCGAGCAGGTAGTTGAGGAGCTGCTGGGCCTCGGTGCCGCTGGGCGCCGTCTGGCTCGCGCTCCGGGTGACGCTGCGCGTTGCACCGGAGACGGCTCCGGCGACTCCGCTCACCGTGCCGGTCGCTCCGCTGACGACGCCGTTGACCGCCCCGGCGATCGTCCCGAAGATCCCTCCGCCGGTGCCGCCCGAGCCGCTCGAGCCGCCGGGACTCGTGGGACTCCCGCGTGATGCTGTCGCAGCGCCCGCCTTCGTGGCGCGCGAGGCCTTGGTCGTGCCGCTTGCCGCGTTTGCCAGCTTGACGGGTTGGCCTGTGTCCGAGGAGGCCTTGAGCTTGCACGGAATTGACGAGGTGACGTGGGCGCCGGACGGCGCGTATGGCGGCTGCGCGCCCGGATCCGGGACGCAGCCACTCGGATTGGACGGATCGACCTCGTTGATGCCGGGCTGGTTCGGCCCGAGCCACGCGTAGCAGTTCCGGGTCCCCGCCGTGCCGATCAGCGGATTGGACAGGTTCGAGGCGATCGTTTGCTGAGTTGCGTACGGGCTGCACGTCGGGCTGACGAACGCGTCGACCGTGAGCATGTGCCCGAACGGTCCGAACGCGTTGACCGCCACGGCCTGGTTGAACACGTACTGGAGCAGCGCCTCGAGACCGGTGTAGCCCTTGCCGCCGGGGCTGCGCGGGTCCTGCTCGACGGCGCGGCTGCGATCGTCGAGGTCGTGCAGCACGATCGCGAGGTTCTTCGCGAGCTCGGGCGTCGGCTTGGCGAACGTGTTCAGGTCGTTGACGGTCGGGGTCGCCGCCTTCACCGCCTGCTTGCCGGTGACGGACGCCTGGCCGAGGGATCTCAGCGCCGGCAGCGAGGAGTGCGAGAACGGGACGACGTCTGTCAGGAACCGGTTCAGCTGCCCCGATGCGGCGTTCAGATTCGCGAGCACTGGCTCGTTTGCGTCGACCGCGGTTCCGAGCTGCTGCAGCGAGGGCTTCAGCTGCTCGAGGAAGCCCGGCAGCTTCTGCCACGTGGCCTGGAATGCGCTGGCCTGGGTGGCGGTGGCCGTCGCGGTGTTGTTGGCCTCGGTGATGAACCGCTGGACCTGGGTGCTGTTGTTGGCGAGCGCCGTTATCACCGCGTCGGCGTTGACGTTCAGCTGCTGGATCGTGTTCGAGTCGTTGGCGAGCAGGTTCAGCAGGCTGTCGGTCTGGGTGAGCGCCGGAACCGCTCTCTTCAGCGCGGCCTCGAGGTCACCCGACCGTCCCGCCACGGCTGCCCCGAGCTCGTTGATGATCAGCGTGAGGCGCTCCCGATACGGCATCCGCATCACGTCCTGAACCAGGTCGGCCGGGATCGTCGACTGTGTGTGGGTGACCGGGATCGTGCTGCCGGGCTGGACGGGACGTCCATGCTGGCCGGGCTGGCAGTCGATGAAGTACTCGCCGATCAGCGACTGCGGCCGCGACTGGCAGAACGCGTCAGACCGAAACGAGCCGAAGCCGGGCTGAGTGACCTGCACGGTGACGAGCGCGTGCAGCGGGTTCTGGCAGTGGTCGCTCTTGACGTACCCGCAGAGGTCGATCGACTTGATCGTCCCGGCCCGCACGCCGGCAACCTTGAAGTCGGCGCCGTTGACGAGTCCGAACGCGTTGTCGAGCTCGATCTTGTAGGTGCCCTGCGCGTTCGAGCTGTTCTTCGCGCCGGTCGCGATCACGACGAACGCGCCGACCGCGAGCAGGATCGCCGCACTGAGGATCAGCCGCTTCATGGCCCGGTCGGCACCTCGCTCGGGTTACACGGGTAACCCGACTCCGGGTAGTAAACGCCGCCGCGCTCCATCGATCCCGGACACCGATCGCCCTGGCCGGTGGTCAGCGCGGACTTCAGGAACGGCAGCCGGCCCTCGGGGTGGCTGAGCAGATTGTTGACCTTCGAGCAGACACCGAGGCCGAGGCTCCTCAAAAGGCCGTCGACGGCGCCGGTGCATAAGTTGAGGGCTCCGCTCTCTACCGAGCCCAGGCCGACCACGGGCGCGACGCGGCTGATGCCGCCGTTGGCGTCGTAGATGCCGGGGTGCGAGTAGCCCTCGAACCAACCCGTCAAATCGACGGCGTAGGGTCGCGCGAAGGCGAGTTCGGGGGTCGAGCCGTTGAGCGCCTGGATCGACTCCGGGAAGGCGCCGGGTCGTGTCTTGCCGTTGGCGTTCACGTCGTGGACGGTGGCGTTTGCGAGCGGCACGCCCTGCCTGGTCAGCTCGATCAGGTCGTTGTTGGCACCGGGCCTTGAGATGATGTTCGCCAGGTCCCTGACCGTTGGCACCGAGTCGATCGCCAGTGGCCTGAGCTGCTGGAGCAGTTGCTGCAGCTTCGGCGCGACGGGCTTGGAGGCATCGACCAGCGGGGTCACGTCGTCGAGCGCGTTGCGGAGGTTCACGAACGTCGTGTTCGCGAGCCGCATGAACGGCGGCAGCTCCTGGATCGAGCGGCCCAGGTTCCCGCGTTGGGCGGCGAGCGCGCTGAACGTCCTCGAGAGGTTCTGGACGAGCCCGGTCAGGTCCGAGCTGCGCTGCGCGAGATCGGTGAGCAGGTTCCCGTTCTTGACGATGTAGTTGGTGAACTTGCCCGTGTCGCGGTTGATCTCGCGGAAAAGCATGCTGCTCGACGCGATCGCCGGGTTGAGGTACTGCCACGCCTGTTGCGCCGCCTTGCCCTGGCCGGCGTATTGCGAAGCCGAGCCCTGGAAGACCTCCTGCAATCCCTTGCGGGTCGGCGAGTCGAGCGTGTTGAACAGCTGGTCGAGGTCGACCGCGCTGGTCGTGTCGGCGGTCGGGATCACACCGCCGTTCTTGATTGCGGGGGCGTTCGCCGGGCCGAGGCGCAGGTCCACGTAGCGGTTGGCGATGCCCGACAGCGACGCCTGGCGCACGGTCGCCTCGGTGCCCTGTCGCAGCGGCTGGTAGTTCGAGCTGTCGATCTTGAGGGTGAGCTGCGCCTGCCCCTCGGGCGTGAGCGAGATGCTCGAGACGCTGCCGATCGGATTCCCGGCGACCATCACCTGGTCGCCCGTGACGATCTGGCTGGCATTCTGGAAGACCGCCTTGACCTGATAGCTCGATCCTCCGGACAGCAGGATCACGCCGATCGCCACGAGGGCAACGACGATCGCCGCCGCTGCCGCGGCGCGGCCGATCACCGACGTATTCCGGACACTCCCTGCCAAAAGAGCTCCTCCCGCAACGCATGCAGAGACGTTTCCCTGCGCAGAACTTCGATCGAACCTAGCAAGGGCTTCGATCCACTGTCAATTTCGAACCGATCCCTGATTCCGTGGGCATTTCGCGGCCTCTCCAGGCCGCTAACTACCCAATCTCGGCGTTTTCAGTGCGTCGGCGTCAGAACTCTTTGGCGCGAGCACCCCGAAGGGCGATCGTGCGCCTTGCCACGCCGCTTCGCAGCACAGCCACCGCGGCCGTTGTGCACCGCGGCAAGAACGTGATCGCGGGAGCGGTTATCGGCCGCCCGGCGGATTAGACTCGCCGCTCCCAGATCGCCCGTGGACCCGTAGCGAGGAGGCTGCGCAGCGGCGTGAGCAGGACCCCTACCGAGCAGCAGGCGCCCGACTCCTCGATTGAGTCAGCGGCCGCGCTCGCCCCCGCCGTGCGCGCGATCGGCCTGCGCAAGACCTACGGCGAGGTGGTCGCGGTTCAGCGACTCGATCTCGAGGTCGCCTCAGGAGAGTTCTTCACGATGCTCGGCCCTTCCGGGTCCGGCAAGACGACGACGCTGCGCCTGATCGCAGGCTTCGAGCGCGCCGACTCGGGCGCGCTCGAGCTCGACGGTGTCGACGTCACCAACAAGGCGCCCTACGAGCGCGACGTCAACACGGTCTTCCAGGACTACGCGCTGTTCCCGCACATGACGGTCGGCCAGAACGTCGAGTACGGGCTGCGCGTCAAGCGAGTGCCGGCACGGGAACGCTCTGAGCGCGCCGCGCAGGCTTTGGCGATGGTCGGGCTGAGTGGTCTGGGTGCGCGCAAGCCCGCGCAACTGTCCGGCGGTCAGCGTCAGCGGGTCGCCCTTGCGCGCGCGCTCGTCAACCGCCCGCGCGTACTGCTGCTCGACGAGCCGCTCGGAGCCCTGGACCTGAAGCTGCGCCAGCAGATGCAGCTCGAGCTCAAGGGGATCCAGCGGGAGCTGCACCGGGCGGTCACGTTCGTGTATGTGACGCACGACCAGGAGGAGGCGCTGACGATGAGCGATCGCATTGCGGTCTTCTCCGACGGCCGCCTCGAGCAGATCGGCACACCCGAGGAGATCTACGAGCACCCGGCCAACGAGTTCGTCGCGGGCTTTGTCGGCACCTCGAACATCCTCGAGCACGACGGCGTCCGGGTGACCGTGCGCCCGGAGAAGATCCGGATGCTCGAGCCAGGGGACGCCGTGCCCGATGGAACGCGCAGCGAGGTGGGGGTCGTGCAGGAGGTCGTGTATCTGGGATCTGTGAACCGGTACGTCGTCGAGCTCGATCACGGCGAGACGCTCGTCGTGGTCCGCCAGAACCTCGAGACCTCGGCGGCCGAAGCGCTGCGCGAGCGGGGACGGCGCGTGCAGCTGTCGTGGCGGCCGGACCAGGAGGCGCCGATCGATTCAACAAAACAGGAGGAGCAATGAGGCGTAGGACCGGAAACCGCCTGCCCGCTCGCCAGCTGGGCGGCCTTGCCGCGACGCTGCTGGCGTCGATGGCGATCGTGGCGTGTGGCGGCAGCTCGTCGAACAGCAGCACGACGAAACTGCCGACGTCGATCGGCAAGGGCGAGGGCCAGCTGAACGTGATCGCGTGGGAGGGTTACACCCAGCCGCAGTGGGTCAAGCCGTTCGAGCAGCAGACCGGCTGCAAGGTGAACGCCAAGTACGCGGGCTCCTCCGACGAGATGGTGACGCTGATGCGCCAGGGCGGCGACAGCCAGTACGACCTCGTCTCGGCGTCCGGCGACGCCAGCCTGCGGCTGATCCGCGGCGGCGATGTCCAGCCCGTGAACGTCAACCTGATTCCCGACTGGAAGAACTTCATCCCGCAGCTCCAGTCGCCGCCGCACAACACGGTCAACGGCGTGCACTACGGGATCTCGCTCCAGTGGGGCCCGAACACGCTGCTCTACAACACGCAGAAGGTCACGCCGGCGCCGAACAGCTGGTCGGTCATTTACAGCCCGCAGTACAAGGGTGCGGTCACCGTGCCCGACAACCCGATTCAGATCGCGGACGCGGCGCTGTACCTGTCCAAGACGCAGCCGAACCTCGGGATCACCGATCCGTACGAGCTGACCCAGAGCCAGCTGAACGCCGCGGTCAGCCTGCTCAAGCAGCAGCGTCCGCTGATCGTCAAGTACTGGGCGCTCGCCTCTGACGAGATCGACCTGTTCAAGAACGGCAACGCGGTCGTCGGCGCCTCCTGGCCGTATCAGACCAACACGCTGCAGGCCGACCACGCGCCGGTCAAGGATCTGATCCCCTCCCAGGGCGCAACCGGCTGGGCCGACACCTGGATGCTGGCATCGCACGCCAAGCACCCGAACTGCGCCTACCTGTGGATGAAGTACATCTCCACGCCGAAGGTGCAGGCCGAGCAGGCGATCTCGTTCGGCGAGACGCCCGCCAACAAGCTCGCGTGCCCGTACATGGATCAGATCCAGAAGGGCTCCTGCGCCCAGTACCACGCCAACGCGCCGGCGGCGTACTTCGACTCGATCAAGTTCTGGAAGACGCCGACGACGACGTGTGACAACGGCCAGACGGACTGCACCGACTACAACACGTGGCAGCAGAAGTGGACTGAGATAAAGGGCTAGGCGGTGGAGGCCGCCTCCGCCACACCCGCCGGCGCGCCGAGCTCGGCACGGATCCGCGTCTCCGCGGCGGTCTTCCGCCGTGCGTGGCTGCGAGCCGTGCTGCTGCTCAGCGCGCCCGGCGCGTGGTTCGTCTTGATCTACCTGGCCTCGCTGGTGATCCTGTTCGTGTCCGCGTTCTGGACGGTGGACTCGTTCACCGGCAAGCTCGTCCACTCGTGGACGCTCGCCAACTTCAAGACGCTGGTCGACGATCCGACCTACCGGACGATCGCGCTCAGAACGATCGGGATCGCGGCGGCCGTGACCGTGACAGACGCGGTGCTCGCGTTCCCGTTCGCCTATTACGCGGCTCGGCTTGCACGTGGGCGGATGCGGGCGGCGCTGTTCGTCGCCGTGCTGCTGCCGCTGTGGTCCAGCTACCTGGTGCGGGTATACGCGTGGCGCCTGATCCTCGACAAGGACGGGATCCTGAACTGGGCGCTCGGGCTGGTCGGGCTCGGGCCGAACCACATCGCCTACACGAACACGGCGATGTGGCTCGTGTTCTCCTACATCTGGCTGCCGTTCATGATCCTGCCCGTGTGGGGCGCGATCGAGCGCGTGCCGGACTCGCTGCTCGAGGCCTCGGCCGACCTCGGCGCACACGGATGGCACACGTTCCGCCGCATCCTGCTGCCGATGGTGCTGCCGGGGATCGTCGCCGGCTCGATCTTCACCTTCTCGCTGACGCTCGGTGACTTCATCACCCCGACGCTGGTCGGCGGCGCCGGCAGCGACTTCATCGGCAACGTCGTCTACACGAGCGTGGGCGTGGCGAACAACGTCCCGTTCGCGGCCGCGTTCGCGACCGTGCCGGTGATCGTGATGGCGATCTATCTGCTGATCGCCCGGCGACTGGGAGCGTTCGACGCGCTGTGACCGGCAAGTGGACACGACGTGGGCTTGCCGTGTGGACGGCGCTGATCCTGCTGTTCCTGTTCTTCCCGATCGCGTTGATCTGCGTGTACGCGTTCAACCCCTCAAACGTGCAGAGCTGGCCGCTGTCCGGGCTCTCGACAAAGTGGTTCTCGGCCACGTGGAACAACGATGCGATGCGGCAGTCGTTGTTGCTGTCGGTGAAGGCCGGACTGATCGCGACGACGATCGCGCTCGTGCTCGGCTCGATGGCCGCCTTCGCGGTGCATCGCCTGCGCTTCTTCGGCCGGGAGGCCGTGTCGTTCCTGCTCGTGCTCCCGATCGCGCTGCCGGGAATCATCACCGGCATGGCGCTGAACTCGTTCTTCACCTTCGGCGGCATCAACCTCGCGCTGACGACGATCGTGATCGGCCACGCGACGTTCTGCATTGTCGTCGTCTACAACAACGTGCTCGCCCGCCTGCGCCGCACCGAGGGATCGCTGATCGAGGCCTCGATGGACCTCGGCGCCGACGGCTTCCAGACCTTCCGCTTCGTGACCCTGCCCGTGATCGCGACCGCGCTCGTCGCCGGAGGGCTGCTGGCGTTCGCGCTGTCCTTCGACGAGGTGATCGTGACCACGTTCACCGCCGGCGCTCAGAACACATTGCCGCTGTGGATCTTCGGCAACATCCGCCTCGGCCAGTCGCTGCCCGAGGTCAACGTGGTCGTGCTGTTCGTGCTCGCGGTCACCGTCATCCCGGTGACGCTCTCCTACCGGCTGACGCGCGACACCGGAGTACTCCGCCATCCGGGCGGCGCCGTGGAAGGAGCGGGCGCCTAGTACCCGGGGCGGGACTCGAACCCGCAAGCTCTTTCGAGCAGCGCATTTTAAGTGCGCGGACTTTGCCAGTTTGTCTACCCGGGCTCGCGGCGGATGTTAGTCGGGGGCGGGGCTGTTGAGGGGCCGCCTTCGGCGGCATCCGTGGGGCCACGCGGCCCCGTCCGGACCCAGGGGTTTCTCCGAGATCGCCTTGTCGGTGCCACCCCGTCCATGCCCATTCCGCCGGCCATCCATGGCCGGCGGGGATTGATGCCCCGCCCACGCGGGACTTCATACAGACACGCTCCAGCCTCTGAAGCACGAGAAGGGAGGGCCGAACGTCCATTTCGGAACAATTCGACTCCGTCGCCGGGCAACGGTGTGCCAAATGGACGCCGGCAGCGGGTGAGGACCCCCATTTCGTGACACTTCGCCCCGGCCGGCGCCCAACGAGTAACCAAATCGGTGCTATGACACCCATTTCGTTACACGTCGCCTCGACGAGCGGGCGCTTTGTAACGAAATCCGGGCTGCCAAGCACCTCAACCACCCCTCCCCAGCCCGATTGCGAAGCAGACCAACCGCCAAGGCCCCGGCCGAAGGCCGGAAGCTGAGGCGCCAGCCGACACTCCCGCAGAAGCACGAGCACGGAGGGCCGAACAACCACAATGCTCAATAACACCCGGCGCCCCAATCGTTTTCGAGCGAAGTTGTTGCAGTTGCCATAGCCACAGCCACCACACCGCGAAAAACGCCGCCAGCTCCCATCGTTTTTGAGCAATGTGGCGGTTGCCACAAACGGCCGCCCCGCACCCGCCAACAACAGCCGTCGGGACGGGGCCGCCAGGCCCCACGGACGCCGCCGCAGGCGGCCCAAAAGCCTTACCGAATCCTTCGGCGACCGCAACTACCGCGCTGCTACCGTGTCCCAGCCACTGGGTCTCTGCTTTCCGGATGGAAGTCTCTGCACTCAAATACTCCGGAGTCGGTCTGCACGCGCGTTCGCCGCTGCTCAGACTGCAATCTGACGAGCGTCTCGTCACGCTGATCCGACGCGGCAATCACGCCGCCTTCGAGGTGCTTGTCGGGCGCTACAGCACTCGGCTTCTGGCCTTCTGCCGGCACCTGCTCGGCTCGCGAGAGGACGCCGAGGACGTGCTGCAGGAGATCCTCGCGGCGTCGTTCAATGCGATCCTCGCCGACGACCGTCCGATCAACGTTCGCCCGTGGCTGTACCGGATCGCGCGCAACCGGAGCCTCAACCACCTTCGGCGCATACAGGCGATCGGCGTGGACTCGATGGACGTCCACTACTTCGACCACGGCCAGAGCACCGCCGACAAGGTCCACGAGCGCGAGGAGTTCCGGCTGCTCGTCGGCGACATTCAGGGACTCCCTGAGACCCAGCGCACGGCGCTCGTGCTCCGCGAGATGGACGCTCTCTCCTACGAGCAGATCGCCGAGGTCATGGAGACGACGGTCCCGAGCGTCAAGTCGCTGCTCGTCCGCGCCCGCGTGTCGCTCGCCGAGGCGGCCGAGGCACGGCTGCTGTCGTGCGAGGAGGTGCGGATCGAGTTGGGCGAGGTCGCCGAGGGCCTGCGCCGGCGCCCGAACCCGCTCGTGCGCCGGCACCTGCGCAATTGCAAGCGCTGCTCGACCTTCAAGGATCAGCTCAAGGAGACCAACAAGGCGCTCGCGGCGCTGATGCCGATCGGGCCGCTGGTGTTCTTCAAGCAGATGCTGTTCGCGCACGTCGGGCATTCGGCGAGCGCCGGCTCGGGCGCGACCGCCACCGGCACCGGGGCAAGCGCGGCCGGGACGAGCGCGGTCGGCGCCGGCGCTGCCGGAAGCACCGCCGCGGGCGCAGCGGGAACCACCGCCGCCGGCGTCGGCGCGGTCGGCTCGAGTGCTGTCGGCGCGAGCGCGGTCGGCTCGACAGCAGCCGGAGGGATCCTCGCCGGATCAACAGCCACGGGCTTCGTGTCAGCCGGCGTCGGCGCGCTCGCGACAAAGGCCGCCGCCGGCCTGGCGGCCGCGGCGCTCGTCACCGCCGGCGCGGTCGAGGTCGCCCGCTCCGGACCGACCCATGTCCGCCGGACGGCGTGGCACCAGAAGCTCGCGAGCTCCACCAACGCGGCGCAGCCGAGCACGCCGCACGGCGACCGGCACCACAACGCCGTGGCCGCCAGCAAGGTCCAGCACAAGGCGGCTCCGACGAAGACCACGACGACCGCCACAACTTCCACCCAGACCTCGACGACCACGACGTCAACAACGACCACGTCGACGACCACGACGCCGACAACGACGACCACGACGACTGAGTCGACGCCGACCACCTCGACCACGACGCCGCTTCCGGGCCGTACGCAGACGCAGACCGACCCGACGGTGCTGACGCCGCCCAAGCAGCCGCCGCCCGTTGACACGACGCCGGTCGTCACGCCCGACCCGACCTCGGGCACGACCCCGACCACCGGGACGACCACCGTTCCCGTCTCCCCGGGTCCGCCACCGCCACCCGGCGGAAGCGGCGACAAGGGCGGGAGCGTCGACGGCTCGGGATACACCACCCCGTCCGGCGGCTCGTTCTTCGCGCCGTAGCAGCGACGTTGATCGACATCGACCAGTTCCGCGCGGTCGACATGCGCGTCGGCCGGATCATCAAGGTCGAGGACTTCCCCGAGGCCCGCGTACCGGCATGGAAGCTGACGATCGACTTCGGCGAGGAGCTCGGCATCAAGCGCTCCTCGGCCCAGATCACGACCTACTCACGCGAGCAGCTCGAGGACTCGCTGGTCGTCGCGGTCGTCAACTTCCCGCCACGCCAGATCGGGCCGGTCCGCTCGGAGGTCCTGGTTCTCGGCGCGGTCGATGCGGACAAGGGCGTCGTGCTGCTGCGACCCGACCAGGGCGCCGCGCTGGGGTCCCGGATCGCCTGAGACGCTTCTAGGGGCCGGGCTCGCCGCCGATCAGCAGCGCCCCCCGAGACCGGCCGTCGACGAGGATCGCGTACCGGCCCTGCTTGAGGCCGGCGATCAGGATCGATGCACGACCACCGGCCGGCACGGCCAGCGAATGCGGGGTGGGCGTTCGGATCAGGACGTGATGGCCGTGGCCATCCGCCGAGCTGACGGTGACGTCAAGCGCGATGAACGCGGGCGTCGAGACCGTCGGCGGCGTCAGCTTGCCGCCGGCCCCGATCGTGAAGATCGACGGCACGCGGACGTTGGTTGCGCCGGCGGTCGCGGCAGCCCCCGTCGTAATAGGAGCCCGCCCACCCGGGGTCGCCGTGGTCGCCGTCTGCGACTGCGCGCTTGTCGTGGTCGCCGTCCCGTTCGCTGACGAACCCGTGCCCGTCGCCTGCGTCGCGCTCGACGTCGTGCTCGCCGTCGTGCTCGAGTGCTTCGATCCGCCGCAGCCGGCGAGGATGAAGATCGCGGGCAGCAGGGCGACAAGCGCGCGCGGACGGCTCATTTGCCTGAGCATAGATGCCGATAACTGCGGCGCAGAGATGGCGCCGAGATGAACCGGCCGCCGTCAAGTTGTGGCCGGCGGGGCCGATTCCATGAGAGATGAGCCTCGACGTTGCCCTTGGACGCATCGAGCAGATCCTCGCGTCTGAGCAGGCGCTGGTAAATCCGGCGCTACCTGCTTCGACCTCGTCGACGTCAGCCGGCTTCGCCGGACAGCTGGCCTCGGCGCAGGACGCGCTGTCGCCGGGGAGCTCGGCGGGCTCCGCGGGTGCGCTGGCGCCGTTCACGCCTGGCCAGCCGCCGTCCGCGTTTGGCGTCGGGGGCGTCGGCGGGACGAACGGGGCCTCCGCAGCCGCGAAGATGCTGGCTGCCGCCCAGGCTGCGCTCGGCGGCAGCTACAACCAGGGCAACCACGACGCGGTGTCCGACACGGCCGGGCAGATCCTCCAGGACGGCACCGACTGCTCCGGATTCGTGTCCTACCTGATGGGACAGAACGGCATCGGCGACTGGTCGCAGAGCTACTGCACCCCGGAGATCCCGACCGCGCCCGACATCCAGTCCGGCAGGGGCTCCTACGTGACGATCTGGAACAACGCGAACCCGGGCGATTCCGGCCACGTCTGGATCGAGATTCTCGGCCAGTACTTCGAGTCCGCGGGCAGCACCGGCGTTCATCGCATGGACCAGAGCGAAGTC
This sequence comes from uncultured Solirubrobacterales bacterium, assembly GCA_963796525.1. Lineage (GTDB taxonomy): Bacteria > Actinomycetota > Thermoleophilia > Solirubrobacterales > Solirubrobacteraceae > Palsa-465. The sequence continues at coordinate 477,030 of CAWCMD010000014.1, read as the reverse complement.
AACATGTATCTGAACAGCGGGCAGTACCAGCCGTTCCACCCAGCAGGTATGTGACGGTCCTGTTCGCCGGGAGTGTTTGTTCTCAACGCACCATCGGGTAGGGCTACCTAACGTCAATCCAGCGAAAGGACCCGGTACCGGATGAGTGACGGAGCATTGGACGACGCCAAGGGCCGCGTGAAAGAGGCCGCCGGCGATATCACTGACGACGACAGCCTCAAGAACGAGGGCAAGGTGGACCGTGCAACAGGCACGGTGAAGGACAAGGTCGGCGACGTCGCCGACAAGGTCAAGGGCGTCGTAAACCCGAACGACTGACCGGTTTCAGCTCGCGCGCCCGGGCGGCCTGAGTTTCCGGCCGCGGGCGCGCGAGCCCCTCATCGTCGACAATCTCCGCTTCGACCGTCGCGGCCGCGGTCCGAATCCCCTGCGTCCGCGCCCGCGAAGATGGCCGTTGCGCTCCTCACCAACTACCTCGCGCCCTATCGCGTGCCGCTGTACGAGCGCCTCGCGAGACGAGACGCGGTCGAGGTTCTGTGCTTTGGCGGCGGCGAGCGGTACGTGCCGGCGTGGTTCGCCGACCTCGACCGCCAGCTCGAGCAGGCGCCGTTTCCGGCGCGCCGCCTCACCGGTGTGCGTGAGACGCTCGCGATCGGCCGCCGCTACGAGGCGGTGATCGCCGGCTTCGCCGGGGGGGCGAACCTGCCGGCGGCATATGCCAGCGCGAGACGCTACCGGCGCCCATTCGTGCTCTGGGCATCTGTCTGGTCCCAGCCCCGATCGCTCGCCCATGCGGTGGCGCTGCCTGTGACGCGGCGCATCTACCGCGATGCCGACGCCGTGATCGCGTACGGCGAGCATGTGCGCAAATTCGTCGCTCGGATCCGCGGCCGGGACAGCGACGTGTTCGTCGCGCCGCAGTCCGTCGAGCCGGAGCTGTTCGCGCGGGAGGTCACACCGGATGAGGTCCGCGCGTTCCGCGACCGCCACGCGATCCCGCCCGGCCCGGTCGTCCTGTACGCCGGCCGCCTCGTGCCCGAGAAGGGCGTCTCCGTTGTCTTGGACGCCTGGGGCGAGCTGCGATCTGCGGCCACGCTCGTGCTGATTGGCGACGGGCCGCTTGCGGCGCGGGCCGGCGCGACACCGCGTGCTCGGCTGCTCGGCCCGCTCCCCCGCGAGGAGCTCCCGGTCGCGTACGCGAGCGCCGAGCTGGCGTTACTTCCCTCGCTTCCGACCCCTCGCTTCCGCGAGCCATGGGGGCTCGTGTGCAACGAGGCGATGCACCAGGGCCGGCCGGTGATCGCGAGCAGCGCGGTCGGGGCGGTCGCGGGCGGCCTGGTCCGCGACGGCGAGACGGGCCTCGTCGTCGCACCGGGTGACGCGCGCGCGTTGCGCGCCGCGATCGAGCGGCTGCTGCAGGATCCGGAGCTGCGGGAGCGCCTCGGCGCCGCCGCCAGAGCGGTGGTCGCCGGCTACACGTACGATGCGATGGTCGAAGCGTTCGAGCGCGCCCTGGCGGTGGCGGGCGCTGAAGGGCCGTCTCACTGACCTACTGAGAACATCGCCTCGAGGTCGTGCTTTGAGTACACCTCGAACGCCACCATCGTGTGCGTCTTCGCCACTCCCGGCAGCTGCGAGATCTTGCCCGTCACCACCTGCGCGAGTTGCTCGTGCTCGCGCAGGCGCAGGATCGCGACGAAGTCCCAGTCCCCTGTGACCGAGTAGGCCTCCGCCACACCCTCGATGTCGGCGAGCTCGCCTCCGAGGGTCGCCAGGGCGGAGCGCTCGGCCCCGATCAGAACGATCGCGTGCGTCACGTCGTGTGCGTGTCGCCGGGCTCGAGCACGACGACGTTCGATCCGGTGGCGGATTCGACATCGGACTTGAACGCCTGCGCGTCGGTCTCGATCGGCGGGAACGTGTTGTAGTGGCACGGGATCACGGTCTTGGCGCCGACCAGGCCGGCTGCGTCGACCGCATCGACTCGGTCCATCGTGTAGTGGCCGCCGATGCACATCAGCGCGATGTCGATCGGCGAGCGCTTGCCGACGAGCTGCAGGTCGGAAAACACGCACGTGTCGCCAAGGTGGTAGACGATCGTGTCGTGGAAGTTGATCAGTAGACCGGCGGGCGTGTTGACGGTGCCGCTGGGAGTCGTGGAGGTGTGCCACGCGGGCACGAGCTTCACCCACCCCCAGTCGAACTTGGCCGTGCCGCCCAGGTTGGGGTCGGACACCTCGACGCCCTGCTCGCCGACCTCGTTGGCCAGCTCTACGATCGCGACGACCGGCGCGCCGGTCCGCTTCGCGATTGAGACGGTGTCGCCGATGTGGTCGGCGTGCCCGTGCGTGAGCAGGATCGTGGTCGCGGCGACGTCCTCAGCTGCGATCGCGGCCTTCGGGTTGCCGGTCAGGAACGGATCGATCAGGACGGTCGTATCGCCGTCCGACAGGGTGAAGCATGCGTGTCCGAGAAAGCGCACTTCCATCGTCGGTTCAGTCCTCCTGTGTGGTTGGAGTGCTGCGCGCGGAGCCTAACTCGCGAGCGAGTTCAAAGCCGATCGCCACGCCGACGAGCATCCCGAGGCGGGTCTCGTCGGCCAGCAGCGTTCGCACCGCGCGAGCACGTTCTTCGGCATCTTCCCCAGCCGCCGCCTCGCGAACCGCCTGATCGTGGCCCACGTCAAACCAGCCTCCCTCGGCCAGCGCCGTGGCGAGCACGCGCTGAAGCGACGGCGCCACGCGCGTCACGAGATCCTGGGCCTCGCGCAACCGGTCGGGATCCGCCAGCGCGGCGATCGCGCCGTCGAGCTCGGCGTCACTGTAGGTGCGGTCCGGCACGGCTTGCTGGATGATATTGGCGTGGTTGTGGCGCTGACATCGCTCTCGCACGGGGCCGGCTGTGGCTGCAAGCTGCCCGCTGCCGCGATCGCGCCGCTGCTCGCCGGGATCCCCGCGCGGCACGATCCGAACGTTCTGGTCGGCTTCGAGACCGCCGACGATGCCGGCGTCTACAAGCTGCGCGAGGATCTGGCGCTGGTGCAGACCGTCGACTTCTTCACGCCGATCGTCGACGACCCGTTCGACTTCGGCCGGATCGCCGCGGTCAACGCGTTCTCGGACATCTACGCGATGGGCGCGACGCCGGTCGGCGCCTTGAACCTGGTCGCGTTCTCGCTCGACCAGATCGGCCCGGAGGTGCTGGTCGAGATCCTCCGGGGCGGAGCGGATGCGGCGGCGCAAGCCGAGGTCGCGATCCTCGGGGGACACTCGATCGATGACCCCGAGCCGAAGTACGGCATGGCCGTGACCGGCATCGTCCACCCCGACGAGGTCCTCACCAATGCCGGCGGCCAAGCCGGCGACGTGCTCGTGCTGACCAAGCCGCTCGGCGCGGGCGCTGTGTCCACCGCCGTGAAGCGTGGCCTGGAGGCACCGCTCGCCGAGGCGGTCGCGGTGATGAGCACGCTGAACCGCGACGCTTCGCGCGCGGCGGTGAAGGCCGGAGTGCACGCGCTTACCGACGTGACGGGATTCGGGCTGCTCGGCCACCTGCACGAGCTGGCGCTCGCGAGTGGCCTGCGGGCCGAGATCGAAGCGACGGCCGTTCCCGTGATCGACGGTGTGATGGCGCTGCTCGAGGACCGCGGCGAGCAGGTGATCGCCGGGGGCACGCGTCGAAACCGGGCTTACGCGGAAGAGTTCGCCACGTTCCAGGAGCGGGTGCCGGAGGCGCGGCGGTGGCTCGTCTGTGATGCGATGACGTCGGGCGGGCTGCTGGCAGCCCTCCCCGCGGAGCGCGCGGACGTGCTGCCGGGTGTGGTGATCGGACGGCTGGCGGAGGGACCCGCCGGGACGATCCGCGTGAGCTAGTTCAGCGCAAGCGCACGCGGGCGAGCGGCAGCCCGAAGACGATGCCGGTGAGCGCCCCGACACCGGCCGCGGCCCAGCTCGCCTCGCGGGCGGCGAGGGGCATCAGCGCGACCACGATCCCGATCGCCGCCGTGCCGAGCAGATCGCCGTCGATGTCCTCCCCGGCGCGCAGCGCCAGCAGATCCGGGATCGCCCACACGATCAGCATTGCCAGCGCCGCCCCGTTGGCGCCCATCACGAACGGAATCGGGTACACCGCTGTCGCGACCGCGATCCCGCCGACCCCGCCGACCAGGAACAGGGCGACCACCGCGATGGGACCATGGCGGCGCTCGAGCAGCCATCCGTACAGCGTGATGGTGGCGATCGTGACGAATGCGTATCCGGTGTTGTTGTACGTGAACGCCGAGGTGAAGATCCGCCACCAGTGCGAGCCCGGCTTGCCGAGCACGACGATCGTGTCCAGGCCGACGAGGCCCGTGCGCCACAGCAGGCAGCCCACGAGGCTCAGAACCAGCAGCGTGATCGTCGCGTAGGGGTGAGATTCGGCGCGGATGCCCGGGATCTCGCCGCGCTTCAGGCGCGGCAGCGAGGGCGTCGGCGAACGGCGTCTGCGCCGCTCGGCGACGCGGCCCTCACGGTCAAGCTTCGGCGCGCGCTTGCGCAGCCGGTTGCCGCAATACGGGCATTCGGTTATGTACGGGCTCACCTCGGAGCCACAGCTCTTGCAGATCACGAAGAGATCCGGACCGCCGGCGCTCACGAACCGATTGTAGAGCGGTCCCGGCCGCCCCACCCACCCTCGTTCGCCCCTAGGCGACCATTTTTACGAGATCTCAGACCGCGGTGGCCGTGACGATCTCCGCCACCACCTCGCGCAGGTCGTGATTGGCCTCGTAGACCACGACCTGCCGGCTGGCGCCGTTGCCGCGCTGTAGCAGATCCTCAACAGCCTCCATCTCGGCGAGCGAGCCCAGATCCTGGGCGTGCTCGCGCATCCGATCGATCAGGCGCCGCGCCAGCTCCCGGGTTGGGACGCGAGTGGAATGGGGCAGATCGACCAGCTCGCCGTCGAGACCGTGGCGGGCGGCGATCCACTTGTTCTCGTCAAGCATCTCGAACGGGTACTTGGACAGGGGTTTGCCCGCCTCGTAGTGCTCTGCCAGCTCCTTGACGAGCGCCTGGACGAGCGCCGCAAGCCCCAGCGTGTGCTCCACGTGCGTCTGCGAGTCCATCACGCGGACCTCGACGGTGCCGAAATTCGGGTGTGGGCGCACGTCGTGCCACAGGTACGTGTAGTCCTCGATCACGCGCGCGGTGATCATGAATTCGATCCGCCGCTCGTAGTCCTCCCAGTCCTTGTAGGTCGGCGGGATCCCGACCCGGGGGAAGGCGCGGAAGATCGGCGTGCGAGTCGATGCCAGCCCGGTCGAGTCGGCGCGCCAGAACGGCGAGTTGGCCGAGAGCCCGAGCAACACCGGGACATGCACGCGCATCCCGTTGGCGACGTGGATCGCCTTGTCGGGATCGTCGATCCCGACGTGTACGTGCATCCCGAAGATCAGCTCCTGACGGGCTACGAACCGCAGCGCCGAGATCAGGTCGCGGTAGCGTGGCCGCGCCACGATCCGCTGGTCCTCCCACATCGCGAACGGGTGGGTTCCGGCGGAGCCGAGCGCGAGTCCCTTGGAGGCGGCCGTCTGCGCCACCTGGCGGCGCAGGGCCCGAAGCTGATCCCCGGCCTCGGCGGTGTTGCGGCAGGGGTCGGTGGATACTTCGAGCACGGATTCCATCAGTTCCGGCTTGATCTCCCCGGCCGGTGCCTCCTCGAGCAGTGACTCGATCGCGTTGACCAGTTCGAGCGAGTCGGCATCGAGGATCATCATCTCCTCCTCGATTCCGATCGTGTAGGCGGGCCCTGTAAAACGGTGGTCCATCCGGCGCAGCCTAACGTCCTTTTCCGCATAGACTGGGCGGAGACGATCATTCGGAAAGAGAGAGGCAAGGGCCATGGCTCTGGGTTATGACGGAAAGCTGTACATCCTCGCGTTCGACCATCGCGGGTCGTTCCAGAAGAAGATGTTTGGGATCCAGGGAGACCCGACGCCTGAGGAGACCGAGACGATCTCGGACGCCAAGCACCTGATCTTCGAGGGGATGCTGCTGGCCGTCGAACGCGGTGCCGAAGCCGGCGCTACCGGGGTCCTGATCGACGAACAGTTCGGCTCCGACGTGCCCGAGCGTTCGCGCGAAGGCGGGCTCAAGCTCGCGATGCCCGTCGAGAAATCCGGGCAGAACGAGTTCGACTTCCAGTACGGCGACGACTTCGGGGCCCACATCGAGCGCTTCGACCCCGACTTCTCCAAGGTGCTCGTCCGTTACAACCCGGACGACGACCCCGTGATGAACGAGCGCCAGCTCGGCCGCCTCAAGCGGCTCGCCGACTGGCTGCACGAGCGCGACCGGAAGTTCCTGTTCGAGTTGCTCGTCCCGGCGACCGACTCGCAGCTCGAGTCCGTCGGCGGCGATGGCGATCGCTATGACGCTGAGCTGCGGCCCGAGCTGATGCGCCGCGCGATCGAGGCTGTTCAGAACGCCGGCATCGAGGTCGACGTCTGGAAGATCGAGGGCGTGGACGCGCGCGAGGACGCGGCGATGCTCGCCGAGCAGACCCGCTCCGGCTCCGGCCGTGAGGGCGTGACCTGCGTGGTGCTCGGTCGCGGTGCCTCGAACGACAAGGTCGATCACTGGCTGCGCGAGGCGGCGCCGGTGGACGGCTTCTGCGGCTTCGCGATCGGCCGCTCAATCTGGTGGGACGCGCTGAAGGGCTTCCTCGACAAGGAGCTCGACCGCGAGACCGCCGCATCGCAGATCGCCGATAACTACCTGCGGTTCGTGCGCGTGTACGAGCAGCAGGAAGTGCACTAGGCCGCCTGTACGACCGAGGGGGGACGATGTCGGACGACGTGGCGGAGCTCGATCGCACCAATCGCGAGGTATGGGCGAGAGCCGCGGCAGGCTGGGAGAAATGGCAAGCCGAGCTCCGCGAGGCGATGGCACCGGTCGCGCAATGGCTTGTCGCGGCGCTTGACCCGGCGCCGGGGCAGTGCGTGCTCGAGCTCGCTGCCGGCCCGGGCGAGACGGGCTTTCTCGTGGCGCAGCGGCTGGGACCGACCGGCAAGCTCATCTCCTCAGACCAGTCTCAGGAGATGGTCGCGGTGGCGCGGCGGCGCGCGACCCAGCTCGGACTGCAAAACGTCGAGTTCAAGGTGCTCGACGGTCAGCAGATCGAGTTGCCGTCAGGCAGCGTGGACGGTGTTCTGTGCCGCTTCGGCTACATGCTGATGACCGACCCCGACGCAGCGCTGCGCGACACGCGCCGCGTAATCAAGGGCGGCGGGCGCCTCGCGCTTGCCACATGGGACACGCCCGACAGGAACCTGTGGATGGCAACGCCGGGGATGGCGCTCGTAGCTCGCGGTGCGCTGCCGCCATCCAGCCCCGCCGCTCCCGGCCCGTTCGCGATGGCCGACCCCGAGCAGCTGGAGCAGCGGATCATGTCCGCGGGCTTCAGCGAGGTCAAAGCGCAGAAGCTCGAGTTCGCCCAGACCTATGCGAGTTTCGAGCAGTACTGGGAGGCGACCACCGATCTCGCCGCTCCGATCGCCGAGGCCCTCGACAAGCTCGACGCGACCGCACGCGAGGACGTCCGCGGCGGCGTCCAAGAGGCTCTCGGCCGCTTCACGCAGGGGGACGGCCAGATCGAGGTCCCGGCGAGCGCGGTCGTCGCGCTGGCCACAGCCTGACCCCCAACGAGGGGGTAGTTACATAACGCTTGAGGCGTGTTCAGCTGGTAGGGTGGCCTCCCGATGGCGATGAAGATGCGCCAGAGCCTCGCGCAGCTGGAGCAGGAGTTCCGCCACGAGGCCCAGAAGGACCGGTCACGGCGCGAGAACCTGCGTCGCAACGCTGTCCTGCGCTCACGCAAGCGCACGCACGAGCGCGAGAACAAGCGCAGCACCGTGCGGTTCTGGCTCCTGATCCTCTCGTTGATCGCCACGGCCGTGATCGTGACCGTGGCGATGTTCGAGACGCTGTACGCGCTGCTCGGCTAGGGCGCGCAGGCGAAACCCTGCTCCCAAACCTCACGAGAGCTGATCAATCCCTGCCAACTTGAGGTGAGGACCAGTTCCTCGGTCCTCGGAGAGGGAGCCCAGGACCTGGCTCCCAAGCGGACGAGCTAGCTGCCCTCGCCCAGGCCGCGGAGCGCCGCGTCGACCTCTTCACGAACGCCCTTGCCGCCTGGCTGCTCGTGCTGGATCTCGAGGTAGACCTCCTTGCGGAACACCGGTACTTCTCGTGGGGCCTGGATGCCGATGCGCACCTTCTCCCCCATGATCGCCAGCACGGACACCTCGATGTCGTCCCCGATCATGATGCTCTGGTTGGACTTTCGGGTCAGTACCAACATGTCGTTATTGCCTCCCTGCTCGCCGGGTGCTTACAAGACCGAACGGCTCCGCTGCCCCTGAAGGCGCAAGAGACCGGTTCTGCCCAGCGGCCAGCATAGCGGGTTAGCTGCTATTCCCACAAGCGTTGACCGACACCCATTGGGTCTCTGCCGAGACCGTCCGGCCGTTGCCTGTAATAGTCTCCGAGCGATCATGGCTCGCCGATCTCTACGACCAGAACTGAACCGGATCCGCGCATGGGTTCGCCAAGGCAGGACGGATGCGTGGATCGCGCACCAGCTCGAAGTCACGGTGCAGCAGATTCAGGCCTTCAAGCGCGAGCAGGGCCTCGAGCCCGGTGGCGCGCTGGAGTCCGCCGGCGGTCCCGTCGACTACGACGACGAGATCGATCTCCGAGCGGAGGACGACGCGCTGATCGCCGCCGAGCTCGACGCCGCCGCCGCCGAGCAAGCGGAGGAGGCGGACGAAGACGAGGACGAAGAGGAGGACGGCGAAGCGCGTCCTAACCGCCGTCGCCGCGGCAAGCGCGGAGGTCGTGGCGGGCGCAGCCGGCGGAAGACGTCCAGCGCGCTCGAGGCGACGTTCGACCACGGCGAGGAGGGCTACGGACTGTGGCTCGATCCTGCCGTGCAGGATGACCCGATCTATGCCGAGTACTGGGCGGGGCACCGTCCCGTCGAGGTCGCGATCGAAGAGGACCAGATCGTGATCCGCCGCGCCGGCGGCGAAGACTCGGACGATTCCGAGTAGGGGCCTCGCTCCGCTCGGCGTCCAGCCCGATGACTCGTGGCGGGCCCGGCCTTGGCGAGGCTGGATGCCGAGGGGGCCCCAGCCACGAGGCCGCGAGGGCCCATCCGGGCCTTTTTGGGGCGTTGATTGGCTGGCGCCACGTTGGCCATCGTTGGCGCGCCGGCTGGCGCCTCAGCTTCCGGCCTTCGGCCGGGGGCCTTGGGGGTTGGTTTGCCCGGCTTTTGGCTTGGGACTGGAGCCCGCCCACCCCCGCCCACCCTCGGGGTGCCTGGCAACCCCCATTTCGTTAAAAAGCGCCGGCTCGTCGCGGCAACGTGTAACGAAATGCGCGCTATAGCACCGATTTCGTTACGCGTTGCCCATCGTGGCGGTCGTGATGTAACGAAATCGGGGTTCGCCGCAACGCGGTCCGTGGCTAAAGAGCGGGCCCGGGTGGGCGGACCCCCAATCCCCGGCGCACCTCGCGCTCAAGGCGCGGCGAGCGACCGGGCGGACCGCGTGCGCGCCGGTGCGCCCGGCCGGCGCGAGTGCCCGGCACGACGCGCCGGTGCGCCCGGCCGGTGCGAGTGCCCGTCGCGACGGACGGGCCCTCACGGGTGGGCGGGGTGGGCGGGGTGGGCGGGGTGGGCGGGGTGGGCGGGGTGGGCGGGGTGGGCGGGGTGGGCGGGACCCCAATCCCCGGCGCCGCAGGCGGCCCCTACCCGCTCTCGACCCTCCGCCCCACCCGGTAGTCGGTGGCCTCGCGTGCGTAGCGAGCAAAGGCCGCGCCGGCGACGGTCGTCATGTCCCACGCCGCCGGCGTAAGTGGCGCGACGCGCGTCGCGATGTCGAAGCACCAGTCGGTGCCCTGCTGCGAGTAGTACTCGGCCAGCTCGGTCGTCGTGAACAAGCCGCCGAGTCGCCGGCGCAGCTCGGTGACGGCCGCATCGACGACGCGGTCCAGGGCGACACGGTCGGCGGGGTCGGCCGCCGCGAGCCGGCGCTCGCCCTCCTGCCAGAGCCCGATCAGCTCATCGAATGGAAGCTGCACGCCGTCAGGCTTCCCCGACCGGCGGGCTGCAGACAAACGTCAGCGGCCGGGCGGCGTGATCACATACGGTCGCTCGCCGGGGAGCACCATCCCCAGGGCCCGCGCATCGCGCTGAATCGTTGCGGGGTCGCCCAGCGACTGCTGCTCGCGCGTTAGCGCGGCGTTCTGGCGCGCCAGACGCGCGGCGATCGCCTGCTGCTCCTGCGCCTGCGATCGGGTCGAGAGGTAAGCGAGCCCCTGTTGCACGTACAGCCCGATCACCACCGTGAGCACGACCAACAGCCCGACTCGGCCCACCCGGTCCCAGCGCACGCGGCTGATCGGACCGTGTACGGCGAGGCCTCGCGGGCGCGGCGGCGTGCGAACTCGCTTGCGAGGTGTGGCGGCTGCTGAGCGGGCTGGCGGCATCCCCTAGCCGCTTCGTTCGCCGCCCCCAGCTTCCTTCCTGCTGCAGCGAAGCCTGCAGAGCGCTCATCCCCGGAACGCCGCGCGTCCCGGATAGCGCGCATCCGGACCGAGGGCCTCCTCGATTCGGATCAGCTGGTTGTACTTCGCGACGCGGTCCGTCCTCGACGGTGCGCCGGTCTTGATCTGACCGCAGCCGGTCGCGACGGCGAGGTCCGCGATCGTCACGTCCTCGGTCTCCCCGGAGCGGTGCGACACCACCGCCGTATAGCCCGCCTCGCGCGCCATCCGGATCGCCGCGAGCGTCTCGGTCAGCGTCCCGATCTGGTTGACCTTGATCAGGATCGAGTTCGCGACGCCGCTGTCGATGCCTCGCTTCAGACGCTCGGTGTTGGTCACGAACAGGTCATCGCCGACGAGCTGCGTGCGATTGCCGAGCCGGTCGGTGAGCGTCGACCACCCCGCCCAGTCCTCCTCGGCCATCCCGTCCTCGAGCGAGATGATCGGATAGCGGGCGACGAGGTCAGCCCAATAGCTCGCGAGCTCGTCGGCGCTCAGCGCACGGTTCTCGTGCTCGAGCACGTACGACCCGCTCTGGTAGAGCTCTGAGACAGCCGGGTCGAGCGCGATCGCCACCTGTTCGCCCGGCGCATAGCCGGCGGCACGGATCCCTGTCATCAACGCCTCGAGCACCTCGGCGTTCGACTTGAAATCCGGCGCGAAGCCACCCTCGTCGCCAACCGACGTCGACAGGCCTTGATCGTGAAGCGTCTGCTTCAGATGGTGAAAGACCTCGACGCCCATCTTCAGCGCCTCACGGAATGAGCGAGCGCCGACCGGGACGATCATGAACTCCTGGAAGTCGACCGCGTTGTCCGCGTGCACGCCGCCGTTGAGCACGTTCATCATCGGCACGGGCAGCAGGTGCGCGCTCTCGCCGCCGAGATAGCGCCAGAGCGGGAGGCGCTCCTCGGCCGCCGCCGCGTGTGCGGCGGCAAGCGAAACCGCGAGGATCGCGTTGGCCCCGAGCCGCGACTTGTTCGGCGTCCCGTCGAGCGTGATCAGCAGCCGGTCGAGTGCGGCCTGGCCCGACGCGTCGTGCCCGCGCACCGTCGTCGCGATCTCGCCGTTGACGTTCTCAACGGCCTTCGAGACGCCCTTGCCCATCCAATCGGACCCCCCGTCGCGCAGCTCGGTCGCTTCAAACTCGCCCGTCGAGGCGCCCGACGGAACCGCCGCCCGTCCCCAGGCCCCGGAGCGCAGGCTCAGCTCGACTTCGACTGTCGGGTTTCCCCGGCTGTCGAGGATCTGCCGGGCATGCACATGCTCGATCTGGCTCATTTCTGCTCGTGGTCTCCTTCGGTCAGGCGCACGCGGGCGTAGTAGGCGAGCTGCTCATCAGCGGGCAGATCGTTCCAGCTTCGGCCTTCGGATGCAGCCAGCTTGCTCGACGCGTCGACCCGCGAGCGGAACCGATCGGACGCCGCTCGCAGCGCAAGCTCGGGATCGACGCGCAGCTTTCGCGCCACATTCACCATCGCGAACAGGACATCACCGAGTTCGTGAAATCGTGCGTCGTCATCAGCCGCGGCTTCGAGCTCCTCGAGCTCAGCGCGCACCGATGCGAGCACCGGTTCCACGCCCTCGAAGTCGAAGCCGCTCGACGCCGCGCGCCGCTGGACCTTGCGCGCGTACAGCGGCCCGGGGAGATTCTCGGGCACCTCGGCGAACAGCCCGCGTTCCCGGCCCGGCTCCTGCTGCTTGATCCGGTCCCAGTTACTAAGAACCTCGCCCGCGGTTTCGGCCGAGGCCTCCCCGAAAACGTGGGGGTGCCGGCGAATCAGCTTCTCCGTGCAGTGCCGCGCAACCTGCGCGAGGTCTCCCGCACCGCGCTCCTCGAGCAGCAGCGAGAGGAAGTGCACCTGGAACAGGACATCGCCGAGCTCATCGAGCATCTTGGCGTCGTCGCGCCGGTTCGCGGCGTCCGCCAGTTCGTAGGCCTCCTCCACGGTATGCGGCACGATCGTGCGCTCGTCCTGCTCCCTGTCCCAGGGACACTCGCGGCGCAGCCTTCGGGTGATCGCGTCCAGGCGCCCGAGCGCCGAAGAGATCTCCGGCGGCCCGGAGCTCACGCCACGCCTAGCGGGTGCTGCTTGAAGTCGTCCCGGTTGAAGCGCCGCCTGCCGCGCCGGTCCCGCCGGTCGCGCCGCCGGCCGCTCCAGCGCCTGTCCCGCCGGTCGCGCCGCCGGCCGCTCCGGCGCCGGTCCCGCCGGTCGCGCCAGCCGCGCCTGTCCCGCCGGTCGCGCCGCCGGTCGCACCGCCGGGAAGCGCTGGCGTCTTGGGCGCCTTGTAGCCCTTGCAGTCGGCCATCGAGTACTGCTTGCGGCACGTCGTCTGGTGCAGGTAGGCCTTCTTGGCCGCGTTGTCAACGGCCGTGGTGGCGTTCGTCTGGGCCTGCTGGTTGAGCGTCTGCCGGATCAGCGGCGTCGCCTGCTCGAGCGACTGTTGGGTCCCTTGCTTGACGCTCTCGACTTGGAACACGTAGTAGCCGAACTGACCCTTGATCGGTCCGAACACCTTGCCCGTCGGCGAGGAGAATGCGGCCTGGTCGAGCGCCGCGTCCTGCTGACCCTTCGTCACGTTCTGCAGCAGTCCACCGCTGTTCTTGCTCGAGTCGGTCGAGTACTTCTTCGCGACGGCGTTCCAGCTCTGCCCGTGCTCGAGCGCGGCCTTTGCGGCGTCGGCCTGCGCCTTGGTCTTGGTCAGGACGATCCGGATGTTGCGCGACTCGGGCGTCCCGAACTGCGACTTGTGCGTGTTGTAGTAGTTCGCGATCTGCGCGCTGGTGACCTTTTGGGTGTGCTTCTGGATCAGCTTCTGGTAGATCAGGTTCACCTTGACGCGGTACAGGACGTCTTGCTCGGTCTGCCCGCTCTGCTTGAGGAACTGCTGGAACTGAGCCTCGGTGGGGTAAGCCTGTTTCCGGTCCTGGTTGAACTGCTTCTGGACCTGGGCATCGGTGACGTTGACGCCCTCGCTGTGCGCGACTGCCTGGTACCAGTAGCCCCTGATCAGGAAGTCCATCACCTGGCCCGAGAGCGAAGTGAACAGTGCCTGACATTGCGTGCGAATCGACTTGGCCGGCGTCTTGGCCAGCGCCGGGATCTCCTTGCGGGCCTGAGCCACGCACTTGTCGAAGTTCGGCGGATCGTTGGGGACGATCACCGGGGAGCCCGGGCTCTGCGCCGAGTTGCCGGCGGCTGCCACATACATCCAGTGATTGAACGCCTGCATCGACACCGGATTGCCGGCGACGTTCGCCACCGAGTTGCCCGGGACATCGCTGCCGCACGCGCTCAAGCCGACAACGGCCACAAAAAAGGCGCCGAGCGCCAGTACCGACTTCAAAAACTTCATCGCGGCGACGATGGTAGCGGCCGATCGCCGCACTTGCGTAAGAGGGTCTGAAGATCGTCGTTAGCGGCTGCTTAAGCAGCCTCGCGCGTCACCGCGAGCAGCACATCCGCCGCTTTCACGACCGCCGGGAAGCGCGCGACCGGATCGTCCGGGATGCGCATCGACAGCTGCGACTTCCCCGATTCGTACAGCGCCTCAGGGATCTCCGCCCGGATCTTCTTCGCCCGCACCGAGTCGAGCTCGACCGGCGTCACCGCCAGCCGGCCCCCGCGGAAGGTGACCGCGCGGGCGCCGGCCTGTCCGAGCTTGATCCGCGCCTGCTGGAGCAGGATCAGATTGCGCAGCGGATCGGGCAGCTCACCGAAGCGGTCCTCGAGTTCGTCGCGCAGCTCCATCAGATCAGAAACCTCGCGTGAGGCCGCGATCCGCCGGTGGACGTCGACCTTGGCCTGCTCGTATGGGATGTAGTCGGCGGGCACATAGGCGTCGACGTTGACGTCGAGCCGGACCGGCTCCCAGTCCTCGTCTGCACCGGCACCGTCCGCCGCCGCTGCGACCGCCTCGTCGAGCATCTGCATGTAGAGCTCAAAGCCGAGCGCCGCGACGTGTCCGGATTGCTCGTCGCCGAGCAGGTTGCCGGCGCCGCGGATTTCGAGGTCGCGCATCGCGATCTTGAATCCCGCGCCCAGCTCGGTGTAATCCGACAGCGCGCTCAGACGCTGCGCGGCGTCTGGCGTCAGCGCTGCGGCGCTTGGATACAGCAGGTAGGCGTACGCCCGCTCGCGGCTGCGCCCTACCCGGCCGCGGATCTGGTAGAGCTGCGCGAGCCCGAACACGTCCGCACGCTCAACGATCAACGTGTTGGCCTGCGGGATGTCGATCCCCGACTCGATGATGCTCGTGCACACGAGCACGTCCGCGTCGCCGCGCAGGAAACGCAGCATCCGTCGCTCCAGCGTCTTCTCGTCCATCTGCCCGTGGGCGACCTCGAACTTCATGTCCGGGCACAGTCCGCGCAGCCGCTCGGCCGTCTCATCGATCGTCTCGACGCGGTTGTGAAGGAAGAACGCCTGACCCTTGCGCTCGCGCTCGCGAATCAGTGCCCGCCTGACCAGCTCCTCGTCGTACTCACCGACATAGGTCTTCACCGGCCGCCTGCCCTCCGGCGGCGTCTCGATCACGCTGATGTCGCGCACGCCCGCCAGCGACATCTGCAGCGTCCGCGGGATCGGCGTCGCGCTCATCGCGATCACGTCTACCTTCAGCTTCAGCTGCCGCAACAGCTCCTTCTGCTTGACGCCGAAGCGCTGCTCCTCGTCGACGATCAGCAACCCGAGATCCTTGGCGCGCACGTCTCTTGAAAGCAGCCTGTGGGTTCCGATCAGGATGTCGACCTTGCCCTCGCTGAAGCGCTTGACCGCGTCGCGCTGCTCGGCCGCGGGGCGGAAACGCGACACGTGCTCGATCGTGACGGGGTAGTCCTTGAGGCGCTCGGAGAACGTGCCGAAGTGCTGCTGGGCGAGGATCGTGGTCGGCACCAGCAGCATTACCTGCTTGCCGTCCTGAACGGCCTTGAACGCTGCCCGCAGCGCGACCTCGGTCTTGCCGTAGCCGACGTCGCCGCAGATCAACCGGTCCATCGGGCGCGGCGCCTCCATGTCCGCCTTGACGAACTCGATCGCGTCGCGCTGGTCGGGCGTCTCGGTGAACGGGAACGCATCCTCGAAGTCGCGCTGCCAATCTGAGTCGAGCCCGAACGAGTGACCCTCGCGGCGCTTGCGCTCGGCGTACAGGTTGAGCAGCTCGCCGGCAAGCTCCTGCGCGGCGCGGCGCGCCCGAGCCTTGAGCGTGTCCCAGCGCGCTCCGCCGAGCTTGGATAATTGGGGCCCGCCCACCCCGGCGCCGCCCGCGCCGACGTACCGGCTGATCTTCGCGAGCTGGTCGACCGGTACGAACACGCGATCCGAGCCGGCGTACTCCAGATACAGGTAGTCGCGCGTGACCTCAGCGACGGTCTTCGTCTCGAACCCCGCGAAGCGCGCAATCCCATGATCCTCGTGCACGACGATGTCGCCGGTGCGCAGGTCGGCGAAGCTCCGCAGCACGCCCCGGCGCCGTGTGCGTTCGGGCCGGTCGGGCGCGCGGCGCCGACGGAACAGACGGTGCTCTGGGATTACCGCGAGCTTGAACTGCGGGGCGATGAAGCCGGTGGCCAGCCGCGCCTGGGTGAATTCGAGTTGCTGGTGGGTGGGTGGGGACTGGATCTGGCTCTCCCGACCATCGAGCCATCCGACCTTGAGCCGCCCAAGGTTGTAGGCCGCGCGCTCACCTTCACCGCGGCGCGCGAACGCGACAACCGTGCGATAGCCCGAGCGCGTCAGCTTCTCGAGCTCCGGCTCTGCCTCCTTCAACCCTCTAGCGGCGATGTCGGCGGTCTGGGCGCGGAACGTGAGACTCTGGTCCTGGTCGATGCTCGAGAGCCGGATCCGCGCGCGCTGCGAGAGGGCCTGGCCGATCACGTCGGGGTCGACATAGAGATGGTGGGCATCCTCGTCGTGGAACGCCGCCGTCACGTCTTGCCAGTGATCGGCCAGCGCCGGCGCGACGTCTTCCTCGCCCGCGATCAGGACGGCCGCCTCGGAGGGCACCAGCTCCAGGAACGGATGGAAGCTCTCGAGCGGCAGCAACTCCGTGATGTCGGGGCGGTCCGCCTCGTCTTCGAGCGCCGCGATCTCCGCCAGCTCGCGATGCTCCTCGGCGAGCTCCGCGGCCGGCGCCACCTCGACCACGTCGGCGTCGCCCAGCGACCGCTGCGTAAACGTCGAGAACCATCGCAGCGACTCGATCTCATCCCCGAACAGGTCGACCCGGACCGCTCGGTCCTCGGTCGCTGGGAACAGGTCCAGCAAGCCGCCGCGGATCGCGAACTGCCCGCGGTCCTCGACCTGGTCGACTCGCTCATAGCCGGCGGCGACGAGGTCGCGGGCGGTTTCATCGAGATCGACCAGATCGCCAGTTCTGAGCGCGAACGCCCGGGGACGCATGCTTGGGTCCGGCACCTTCTCCGAGAGCGCGATCGCACTGACGACAACGACGGGCGCCGTGTCGTCCTCGGCGTCGAGCAACGAGTCGAGCGCCGCGATCCGCAGCCCGACGAGGTGAGGTGGCGGCGCGAGGTGCGACTCATAGGTGACGCCGCGGCTCGGGTAGTAGCGGACGGTGCGCGGTTCGAGCCAGCTCTTCAGCGCCGAGGCCAGGTCGCGGGCGGCCCGGTCGTCGCCGGCGACGACGATCGCGGGCTGGTCCGGCGCGCGGTCGAGCAGCGCCGCAAGCAGGTACGGCCGCAGCGACTGCGAGACAAAGGCCTGCCCGCCGTCGCGGGCGAGCGCGTCGGTCTGCGGATCGATGTCGGCGTGAGTGAGGAGCGAGCGGAGCACTCTCACTCAGTCTATGAACCCTCCAGCACGAGTCGTTCGGCCTCGTCTGCCGCGCGCTCGATCAAATCCCCCACCTGCTCACGCGGCTCCCGAAAGCGCCCCAGCACGTAAGCGGCAACGACCTCTGGGTCGGTGCTGTCCGGCCGGCCCACGCCGACCCTCACCCGCGTGAAATCCGCCGAGCCAAGCCCCTGCTTGAGCGACTTGAGCCCGTTGTGTCCGGCGAGACCGCCGCCGGTACGCACGCGGATCTCGCCGAACGGAAGATCGATCTCATCATGCAGCACGAGCACACGGTCAAGCGGAAGCTTGTATGCACCGCGGGCCGGACTCACCGATGTCCCGGCGTCGTTCATATACGTCTGGGGGAGCAGCAGCGCAACCCTCGGTCCGCCAGGTCCGGTCCGCCCCTCGCTCAGCAGGCCGCGGTACTTCGACTTGGCCTTCGGCAGTCCCCAGCGGTCCGCCAGCACCTCGGCGATCTTGAAGCCGATGTTGTGCCGGGTGGCCGCGTACTCCGAACCCGGGTTGCCGAGTCCGACGATCAGCCAGTCGACCGGCGCGCTTGCTCGGCCGGGCAGTCGCATCGGGCGCTCCGGCTACTCGGCGGCTTCGCCTTCGCTCTCGCCGCCCTCGCCCTCGGCGGCCTGCTCGCCCTCCGCAGGCGCCGCGCCCTCGCCGACCAGCTCGGTCTCTGCCTCGATCTCCTCTTCGGCCTCGGCCTGCAGACGCGGCGGCGTCAGCGTCGCGATCACGACCTCGGGGTCATCGACGAGGGTGACCTTCGGCGGCGCGACCAGCGACTCCATGGTCAGCGTGTCGTTGATCGCCATCTCTGAGACGTCGTGCTGGATCGAGTCGGGGATGTCGGTGGGCAGCGCCTCGATCGTCACCTCGCGGGTCACGTGCTCGAGCACGCCTCCCTCCTTGACGCCGGGCGCGTCCTCGGTGCCGACCAGCTCGAGGGTCACCGTCGCCTGAATCGGGCGGTCGAGGCGGACCCGCAGCAGGTCGATATGCACGGTCTCGCCGTTGACCGGATGCCGCGCCACCTCCTTGACGACGACCGGCGTCGCGGCCGCACCGTCGATGCTGAGGTTCAGCACCGCGCCGGCATGCGCCAGCGTGTTTCGAAGCAGGCGCGCGTCGACTTCGAACGAGACCGGGTCGCCACCGCCGCCATAGACGACGCCGAGCGCCTTGCCTTCCCGGCGCAGGCGGCGTGCCTGCCGCGATCCGGACGGCTCGCGGGCGGCGACTTCCAGGGCGGTTGTGTCTGAGGTCGACATTGCGGCGACCGATGGTAGCGGGAGAGGGCTTTTCGAGAGTTCAACTGCGCGCTACGCTTTCGATATGTCGGGCGAGGCTCAGCTGATGCTGATGATCGCCGGAGTCCACCTCCTGGGGTTGGCGTGCGTGGCGGTCTTGATGATCCCTGCGCTGCGCGATGACCCCTCGCCACCGCCCGGGCAATCCGACTCTGGTTCCGACGACGGCGGCGGGCATGGTCCCAAGCGGCCGCCGAAGCGGCCCGATCCGCCCTCTGGCGGACTGCCCCTGCCAGATGCGATCCCGGCACGCGTACGGCTGCGCGACCACCGGCGGCTGCACGAGCTGCTGCCGTCCCGGGACCGCCGGCCCACGCGCGAGCCCGAGCGCGAGCCGGTGCGCACAGGTGGCGGCTCGCGCAGGCGTGGCGCGCTTCCGCGACGGCCTCAGTAGCTCGCTGGGCAGTCCGCGTCGCTCTTGATCCTGGCGCTGATCTTCAGCAGCTCTATGTGCAGGCCCGTGAAGACGTCTCCGGCGCGACGGACCCGAACGCACTGGACGATCGGCAGCGAGGAGGGGGTCTTCCACGCCACCCGCGCTGTTCCGGTCGTGCCTGTGAGCGAGAAACCGGCCGATTGCTGGTAGGTGAGGATCGAAACGCTTCCCGGGCGCGTCAGCGCGGCGGCGTCGGCGGCGACGCGTGCGCGGCAGGCCGCGCTTTGCCCGCAACCCTTGATGCGATCGAGCATCCCCGCCTGATCGCCTCTGGCCTCGGCCTGGATCAGCGCCGTCGTCGCAGACTGCTCAGCACCGTCGACGGTGAGCACCCGGGCCAGTAAGGCGCTGACGGCCAGGAACAGGACGACCCCGATCACGATCAGGCTGATCAGATACGCGCGACGCATTGCGCGCGCAAATGTAGAGGGAGGACGTCAGCTGCCGAGTGGGAAGTCGTCCCCACTGAGCTGCAGGAAGCGCTCGACGGACGCCTCCTGATGATCGAGCCGCTCGGCCAGTTCGCGCGCGTGGTCGGCCGCACGCTCGAGGAAGTCCTCGACGCAGCGGCATGGATCGTCGGCCAGCGGATAGACCCTCGTCAGATCCTGCTGGGCGCACGCGATCCCCATCGGCGGCTGTCCTTCGGCAAGCGTGCGCGCGCCGCATACGGGCGTGACGATCAGCTGAGATTCGCGCGCGACCAGCGCCGTCGGCAGCAGCCGGTGCGCCGGCAGCCGCACAGACAGCTGCAGCGAGTGGTCGACGGAGACCTCCGCACCCACCATCTCGACCAGCGGCTCGCGCCACACGTCGAGCACGACGTCTGCACCGACGAGGGCGTCGCGCAGAGTCGTGGCCTGCTCGACGTACAGCAGCTCGGCCTCTTCGCGATCCCCCGCATCCGCCAGATCGAGGTCACACGGGACTCTCAGCAGCTCGTTCGCCGCGACCTTCGCTCCGGCGCTCCGGCTGCCGCGGGTCACGTAGGTCTGGAGGGTTCCCAGGTCGCGCCGGCCGTGGAAGATGATCGTTACCGCATCGCTCAGCGGGAGCCCACCGACTCGCAGCGAGACGGCAACGCCCGCCCTGTCATCGAGCAGCGCGCGTCGGAGCAGCTCATCGGCTGCGTCGCCAGGGTGCTTGGGATCCTCTTCGAGCATTCTTGCCCCTTCAGATCGGCCGTTTCCGGCAAGTATTTACCCACAAGCGGACGCAAGTTCAACACCGCCACGTGGAGCGGGTACCAGCCAGGCGCGCTGGCCACCGGGAGGATTGCGCCGTGGCAGGGCGCTGGCCACTGGGAGGATTGCGCCGTGGCGGGTAGGCTGCTTGGCAATGAGGCTCTTGTACAAGCCGTTCTCGATCATCGCCGGGGTGATTGCCGCCAAGCTCGGCCAGAGCATGTTCAAGAAGCTCTGGTCGCGGATCGACGACTCCGAGCCGCCGAAGCCCACGACCGAGGAGGCGAGCCTCCCGAAGGTCGTTGCGGCCGCGGCGCTCGAGGCGGCGACGCTGGCGGGCATCGCCGCGCTCGTCGACCGGTTCTCCGCGAGAACGTTTCAGCACCTGACCGGCATCTGGCCGGCGAAGAAGTCCGAGAAGGACGAGGACTAGCTCGAGGTCACCGCCCAGGGCGCCAGACCTGAGCGCAGCCAGTCGGGGATCTGGGTCTTCGAAAGCGACTCGCGTTCGACGATCACATGTGTGAGCGTGCCCTCGACCAGCAACTCTCGATCGCGGCTGACCGAGTGCTGTGTCGCGATGCTGGTGTTGCCCATCCTTGCGACCGACACGGCCAGCGTCAGCTCATCGTCGAACCGCGCCGAGCCGCGGAACTGCAGCTGCGCGTCGACGACGACCATGTCGACGCCGCGGTCGAGCATCGCCTGGTAGCTGCCGAAGGCGACCCGCCACAGCTCGGTCATGTTGGTGTCGAAGTACGCCAGGTAGTGCGCGTTGAAGACCACGCCCTGCATGTCGCACTCGGCGTAGCGGACGCGAAGCGGGTGCCGGTAGGCGTCGCCCATCGCTCAACCGCCTCCGCGCAGCACGAACCCGCGCGCGGCCAGCTCCGACAGTGCGTCTTCGAACGCGGCGAAGTCGCGTTTCAGGAGCATCTCGATCGGCTGCCCCGACGGTCCCCGCACACGCACCCAGCGGCGTAACACGGCCGGTCCGGCCCGCTCGGCGGCTTCGTCGAGTAGGTCGAGCAGGATCGGCAGCTCGGCTCGATGTTCGACCTGCCCCGAGAGCAACGTGAGCGCATCGGCGTCGAGCACCGCGCATAGCTCCTCTTCGGAGAGCCCCAGCAACTCCATCAGGCGCGCGGCTCGTTCGCTGCCCAGTTGGCCCACCGGGACAGCGTATAGCCGCAACATCCGCCGGGTGCCGGGGTTATGGCGAACATGAAGAAGCTGCTCACGACGAGCGTCGCGGTCTTGCTGATCGGCTGCGTCACCACAGGGGTGGCGCTCGCCAGTCCCGTGCCCGCGCGTTACCAGTCGCTCTACGGCCGGATCAGCGGCAATCTGGACGCATTCGGCCGGGCGGTCGCTGCGATGCCCACACTCGGTCGGCCCGGCAAGCGCCGCACGCCGGTCCGCGGCGCGGAGTTGCTCGCGGCCAACGGCAACCGCCTTTCGGCGCTGCTGAACCCGAACACGATGACGTTGGTGGACACCTCGCTTGACCGGCTAAAGCAGCTGGGGGTTGGTGGCGTCACGCTCGGCATCAAGGTGCCGATGCTGTTGTCGTCATTCACGCCAGACGCGGCGCGGTACGCGAACTTCTACGCGACCGTCGCGAGTCACGCCCGAGCCCGCGGGATGGTCGTCTCGGTTGAACTGGGCGTGTTGTTCTGTGGCACGGTGTTCGCGCGCTGCAGCGACCCGGTTGGCCACTCCTACCAGCGGTTCGTTGCCGACACCGCCGCCCAGGCCGCGATCGTGATCAAGCGGGTCAGACCGACCTATCTCACGCTGTTCTCCGAGCCCGACACCGAGGCCAAGCTGACCGGTGTGAACTCGCTCGGCACGCCCGCCGGCGCGGCCAACGCGCTCGCGGACATCGTGCGGAAGATGGGGCCGCGCGGCAGCACTCGGATCGGCGCCGGCGCGCCCACATGGCTGCCGACATCGTTCGCCCGGGCGATCGTCGCCGAGCCCGTCGACTACCTCGATACGCACATCTACCCCGCGGCCGCTCACCAGGGAGCCAACGCCGTCGCGGTCGCCCGGATCGCGAGCGACGCGCACAAGCAGTTCGTCGTCGACGAGGAATGGCTCTACAAGAACCTCACGTCCGGCGGCCCGAGTGGCGCAGAGCAGGATGCCCGCCAGGATCTGTTCTCGTTCTGGGAGCCGCTCGACGAGAAGTTTCTCCGGACGACGGCGAACTGGGCACGCAAGGCCGGAGCCACGTACGTGTCTCCGTTCTGGTCGTGGCAGTTCTTCAGCTACCTCAACTGGACGCCGGCCCTCGACTCCCAGAGCTATCCGCAGCTGACGGCGGCCTTCTCGCGGGTGCTCGCGCCGGCGCTTGCCAATGGCACGACCACCGCCGTCGGCCGCCAATGGAGCCACGGGCTCTAGAACCGCACTCACGCCCGCAGCAGCTTCGCCTTCTGCGCCTCGAACTCGGCGTCGGTCAGCGCGCCGCGATCGCGGAGGTTGGCGAGCTTGGTCAGCGCGTCGGCGGTCTCGGCGGCGTCCGTGGATGGTGTGGTTGCGACCGGCTGACCGCTGCTGACGGCGTTCGGTGCGGGCTGGCCACCGTTGACGACGTTCGGCGCAGGCGGCAGGGAGACGCCCATGCCGGCCATCAGCTCCCTGATCTTGATGCCCTTCTGCTCCGGCGGGATGCTCGGGTCAAGCTGGATTGCGCGGATCTGCGCGGCGCGCTGCGCCGAATCGCCGGCCATGATGTCTCGCATCTTCTGCTGCTGCGCGTGAAGCGCATCCTCGCGTTCGTCCGCGCTGAGGCCTGATTGGTCCGTGCGCATGTAGGCAGCAAGCGAATCCTGAGCAGTCTTGTAGCGATCGGCCCAGAACCCTTGGCCGCGATCGCGCATCCGGCTCACCTGGGCGTCGGTTCGCTCCTCGAGCTGCTGGACGGCGAGCATGCGCTCACCCTCGTCGCTGTGGTCGATCAGCACCTTGCTGTGGTCGGACGGGTCGTAGAGGACGACGAACTGGTAATGGCGCTCGCTCGGCTCGACGCGCTCGCGCCAGCCGAGCAGCTCGTCGACGTTGGCCTCAAACGCCTCCTCACCCTCGGGCTCGACGAGCAGCACGAGCTTCCAGAGCACCTTCTGGTTCTCGACTTCAGCGGCGGGCGCGCTGCCCGACGTCTCCGCCCAGCTCGTCCGCTTCGCGGCGCGCACCTGCGCAAACGCACGCCGTCCCTTTCGCTGAAGGTCATATCGCAGCATCGGGTGATGTCCAAGCATCGCTGTCCTCCAATCCGGCCCCGCGCGGGCCGAAAGCTTGATGGGCCGCCAGCATGACCGAGCCGGCCGAAGCGCCGCCAAAGAACCGCCAAATGCCACTTGTCTGGGGCGGGCGGACGCCGGTTAGAACAGCTGGTTCTCGCCGCCGAACACGTCGCTCACCGAGCCGTCGGTGAAGATCTGGCGGATCGAGTTCGTCAGCAGGTCCGCGCACGAGAGCACACGGACGTTGTCGGGTGCGCCGGGCGACAGCGGAATCGTGTCGGTCACGACGATCTGCTCGAAGTTGGCGGCCGCGAGGTTCTCCCAAGCGTTGCCGGAGAACACGCCGTGCGTTGCGGCCGCGTACACGCGGGTGGCGCCAGCATCGTGAACGGCTTGGGCGGCAGCCTTCAGCGTCCCCGCCGTGTCGATGATGTCGTCGACGATCACGGCGGTCTTGCCGGCGACGTCGCCGATCACGTAGCCGATCTCCGCGACCTGCTGCGCCGGACGCTCCTTGTTGAGGATCGCGAGGTCGGCCCCGATGCGCGAGGCGAAGCGCTTGTTCAGTTTCACGCGGCCCGCGTCCGGCGCGACCACGACCAGGTCCTCGAGTCCGAGGTCGGCGAAGTACTGCGTGAGCATGAACAGCGCGGTCATGTGGTCGCAAGGCTTCTGGAAGAAGCCCTGGATCTGGCCCGAGTGGAGGTCCATCGTCAGGATCCGGTCGATCCCAGCCGCCTCGAGCATCCGCGCGACCATCCGGGCGGTGATCGGCTCGCGCGGCGCGGACTTCTTGTCCTGGCGCGAGTACCCGTACCAGGGCGTGACGGCGATCACCCGGTGCGCCGAGCCACCGACCGCCGCATCGATCATCGCCAGCAGCTCAATCAGCGCGTCGTTGGTCCCGAGCCCGGCGGCGGGATTCGCGCAGGTGGGCTGCACGATGAACACGTCGGCCCCTCGGACGGACTCGTCGTAGCGGCAGTAGACCTCGCCGTTGGAGAACGTCTTGAGCGTCATCCCGCCGAGCGACACGCCGAGCTTGGCCGCGATCCGCGCCGCGAGCTCGGGATTCGCGCGGCCCGGAACAAGCATCAGCCGCTTGTCGTACGCAAGCGAGAGGCCACTCGGTGCTTCACGCGTCTGCAGCGCGCTCATCTCGCCGCCGAGTCTACGACGGCCAGGTGACGTGATCGCTGCGCTCATGACTTCTGATCGCGCTCCTTGCGGCGTTCGGCGTAACCCTCGACGTTGCTCTGCCGCGAGCGGGCGACCCCCAGCGCGCCCGGAGGCACATCGTCTGTGATCACGGATCCCGCCGCCGTGTAAGCATCGTCGCCCACCTCGACGGGCGCGACAAACGCGGTGTCGACGCTCACCTTGACGCGCGAGCCGATCGACGTGCGGTGCTTGCGGAACCCGTCGTAGTTGGCCGTGATCGTCCCCGCCCCGATGTTTGAGCCCTCGCCGATGTCCGTGTCGCCGATGTAGGACAGGTGCGGGACCTTGGTACCCGCGCCGATGTCCGAGTTCTTGATCTCCACGAACGTCCCGGCCTTTGACCCCTCGCGGAGTACCGCGCCGGGCCGCAGGTAGGCGAATGGCCCAACGCTGACGCGGTCGCCGATCTCGGCCTGCTTGGCGTAGGAGTGCACGACCGCCGCCCCGTCGCCGACGCGCGTATCGATCAGCGTCGTCAGCGGACCGATCGTCGACCCCTCGCCGATCGTGGTGTTGCCGAGCACGCTGCAAAACGGCGTGATCACGGTGTCACGGCCGATCGCGACGTCCGCGTCGATCACGGTCGCCGCGGGGTCCACGATCGTCACGCCGGCCACCATGTGGCGGCGGTTGATCTGCTGCTGCGCGATCGCACCCACCGCTGCGAGGTGCGCGCGGTCGTTGATGCCGAGCGTCTCGGACACGTCCTCGATCTCGTACGCGGCCACGGTTCGCTCGTGGGAGCGGATGATCGGCAGCACGTCCGGGAGGTACAGCTCGCCCTGGGCGTTGTCGCTCCTCACCTCTTCGAGTGCTGACAGCAGCGCGCGTCCGTCGAACGCGTAGATACCGGAGTTGACCTCGCGAATGTGCAGCTCGAGCTCGGTCGCATCCCCCGCCGCCTTGGTTTCGACCACCCGCTCCACGGTCCCGTCGGGCGCGCGGACGACGCGCCCGTAGCCTGATGGGTCGTCGAGGACCGCCGTCACGAGCGTCGCGGCGGCGCCGCTGCGGTCGTGTGCCGCAACGAGTCCGCGGATCGTCTGCGCGGCAATCAGCGGCACGTCGCCACTGAGCACGATCACCGTCCGCTCCGGATCGATCTCGGACCCAGCCGCCTTGACCGCGTCGGCGGTGCCCCACGGCTGCTCCTGAACGGCGACGACGACTCCGTCGGGAAGCTGACCGTCCAGCAAGCGCGCGGGCGAGTCGACCACGACCACCTTGCCCGCTCCGGCCTCTCGCGCGGCGGCGATCGGCCATGCGATCATCGGGCGGCCACACAGCGGGTGCAGCAGCTTGGGTGTCCTCGATCGCATCCGGGTGCCTTGCCCCGCGGCGAGGATGACGACGACGGGCGCAGTCACGTGGGCATCGTAACGCCCAGCTAGGCCTCGGCTGCCGCCGCCCCGACCGCGCCTGTGCGCCTGCTCCGCACGAAAGCTCCGGCGGCTTCCATCGCGTCGGCAGCCTCGGGCAGGAATGACCAGAACAGCTGAAAGTCGTGGGCGTCCACCGGATACAACGCCAGCCGGGCGTCGACGCCATGCTGGCGGGCCCGGGACGCGAGGGCCTGTGCGTCCGCCAGCTGGGCGTCGCCGGTGGCAGCCTGGATCAGCATCGGCGGCAGGCCGCCCAGGTCCGCTCCGAGCGGGTCGAGGATCGGGTCATCGGCGGGGTGGCCGGCCAGATAGGCGGCCAGGCACCGCTGCACCTCCGCGAGCGAAGCTAGTGGCGCATTTGTCCCGCTGTGCCTGCCCTCGAGGCGGAGCGAGAGGTCGACGAATGGACAGAACAGGATCGCCGCCCCGGGCATCGGGCCGCCGTCGCGCTTGAGGCTCAGCAACACCGACATGACGAGCCCTGCACCTGCGGAGTCGCCCGCGATCACGACGTGTTCGGGCTCGCTGCAGCGCTCGAGCATCCACTGATACGCGCGCAGCGAATCCTCGACAGCCGCCGGAAACGGGTGCTCGGGAGCGAGGCGGTAGTCGGGGAGGAGCACGCTGGTCTGCGCCGCAGCGGCGAGTGCGCCGGCGTGCGCCTGATAGCCGAAGGCTGAGCCAAGCACGTATCCCCCGCCGTGCAGGTACAGGATCGACGGTGCGGATCGATCGGCGGCGTCGGCCTTGGATCCGGAGACCAGCAGCGCCGGGACACCGCCGGCGGTGGCCGGCTGAACAGCGGTCCCAGGCGGCGGCGAGAACTGCGCCTGGATTTGCTCATAGGCTGCTCGGGCCTCGTGCAGGTCGTTCTCACCCGCGACCAGCCCGCGCAGCGGTTCCCACTGTCTGGCGATCCTCGCGAGCAGTTCACCGCCGACCGCCATCGTCTCCGCCACCGCCTCGTCCACGTCGCGCAGCAGCCTCCGGGCGCGCTCCAGCAGCGCCTCGCCCGCGACGGTCAACTCGACGCGGTGGGTGGAGCGCCGCAGCAGCTCGACGCCGAGCACCTGCTCGAGCGCTCGGATCTGCCGGCTCAGCGCCGGCTGGGAGACGTACAGCCGTTCAGCGGCCCGGCCGAAGTTGAGCTCCTCCGCGACCGCCACGAACGCCCGCAGGTGACGCAGCTCGACCCCATCGGGCGCTTGGGGGAATGGGAGCAGGTGAGCGGATGCCTCCATCGCCGCAAGTATGGACCGTCAACTCCCAGGTGGTGATGCGTATCGCGCACGACTGTCTTGCGCGATCGGCCTTTCCCTTCTGCGCGTGGCGCTGCCAGGCTGGCCGGCACATGGATATCGCCGACCTCACGTTGCGCTTCGGACCCACACGTGTCGCGGGGCGCCTGTACTGGCCGCTGGCGGCGGATCGGGAGCGCGCGCTGATGCTGCTGCTCGCATGCGACGAGGGCCTGGCCCGCGGTTTGTGCCGGGCTGCGCGCGCGGTGGTCCTGACCCTGGCAGGCCAGCACCAGCTCGAGGTGCTCGGCTGGGCCGTCGATCACGCTGCCGAGCTCGGCGCCCGAGCTGACGAGCTGCTGATCGCGGGCGGCGCCGACGCAGCGTGGTTGGCGGTCGCGTCGCATCGCGCCGGATGGCCGCCGGTGCGCCGTCAGCTGCTGATCCATCCGGTCTTCTCGAGCGCCGCCCCGATGCCGCCGGCGCTCGGCGGCCTGCCGCCGGCGACGGTCATCGTCGGCGAGCACGACGACGGCGGTGCATACGCCGAGCGGCTTCGAGAGGCGGGAGTCGAGGTCGACGAGCTGCCGGGACGCCGGCTCGGCGCGCTCTCCGGATCGTTGCGGAGGTCGTGGTGAGCGCTAGCGACCACCGCCTCGAGCGCCACCGCGCCGAGCTGACCCGCCATTGCCAGCGGATGCTCGGCTCCCACTTCGACGCCGAGGACGCCGTCCAGGAGACCATGGTGCGCGCATGGCGAGGGATCGACCGCTTTCAGGGGCGCTCCCAGCTGCGGGTGTGGCTCTACCGGATCGCAAACAACGTGTGTCTCGACATGCTCGACCGGCGCGGGCGCCAGCCGGCGCCAGTCGAGGCGGAGCTCATCCAGAGGTCCGCTCGCGGCGAGCACCCAGTGCACCTGATGGCGGACAGCGACCCAGCGGAGCTGATGCTCACGCGAGAGACCGTCAGGCTCGCGTTCGTGGCGGCGCTCGAGCGACTCCCACCACGCCAGCGAGGGGCGCTGATCCTGTGCGAGGTCCTGCGCTGGAGCGCCGTCGAGGCGGCCGAGTTGTTCGGCACGACCGCAGCTGCCGTCAACAGCGCGCTGCAGAGAGCGAGGGCGACCTTGCAATCAAACGCGGCTCCCACGGCGACGAGCGCCACCGAACTGCTTTCGCGCTACGTCGAGGCGTTCGAGGCCTACGACATCGATGGACTTGTCGCGCTGATCCGCAGCGACGCCGCTCATGCACCCGCCTGCGACCACGCCCTTGCGGCGCCGGCGGCCGCATAGAGCCCTGAAAGCCGGTCGCGCGCCGGAGCCCCACAAAGGGCTCCGGCGCGCGACGGGGAACGCGCCCACGTGAAAGAAGCGAGCCTCGCATAACGGGGCCGGGCGCGCAAATTGCGGCCCGGACATCGACGGGCGACCAAGAGCTGGACACTCATTGGTCGCACGCCAGTGTCGGTCAGGGAATCTGGCCGGAGTCTCCTCCGGTCCCGGCTCCCGTTCGCGAGCGGGCGCCGAATGATCACGGTCGGACGCCAACTCGCCATCCGCTGATCCGCGCACAGATTCAGCGGAAAACTACGGAGTGGCGGACGGCGCGGATGGCCGATTAAGCCGGGTTTCAGGCGGCGGCAGCGTGGGTGGTTCGTGCCGCGCGGGGGGTTCGCGACCCGGCCAGGCGCGCCCACAGATGCTGCGCCGCGTACGCCCGGTACGGCCGCCAGCGCTCGGCCACGCGCGCCGCTGCCGCGGGCCGCCCGTCCTGCCCCAGGTCGGCCAGCGCGTACCGGATGCCGAGATCGGCCTCCGGGAAGGCATCCGGGTCGCGCAGCGCGCGCATCGCGATGTATTCGGTTGTCCAGGACCCGATTCCAGGCAGCGCCATCAGCCGCGCGCGCGCCTGCTCACGGTCGGCGCCCGGATCGACCACCACCACCTCGTCGGCGAGCGCGCCTGCGAGCGACCGCAGCGCGCGCCGCCGCGACGCGGGCATCGGCAGCTGACCCGGGTCTGCGGCGGCCAGCGCGACAGCGGATGGGAACAGATGCGTGACCGAGCCGGCGGGACGCTCGAGCGGCTCGCCGTAGGCGGCCGTGAGCCGGCCCGCGAGCGTCGCGGCGCCGGCCAGCGAGACCTGCTGCCCGAGCACGGCCCGAACCGCAAGCTCGTGCGCATCGACGTGCCCCGGCACCCGCCGGCCCGGCGCGAGCCTCACGAGCGGACCGACCACCGCGTCACCACCGAGCGCGTCGACGACCGCGACCGGGTCGGAGTCGAGGTCGAGCAGGTTCCTCGAGCGCTGCACGGCGGCCGCGAGATCGCGTAGGTCATCGAGCCGGAAGCTCGCCCGCACGTAGCCGTCCACCGGCTCGAGCTCGACGATCCCGGGTCCGTGCGGCAGCCGCATCGACCGGCGGTAGACACGATCGCGGACCTCTTCGATTCCGGGCACCACGCGCGGCGCGAGGAACGTGATCAGCCCGGACGCATCGAGCGGTGCGCGGTACGGCAGACGCAGCGCGATCGCTCCGCTGTCCGGCTGGCGCCCGTCGCGTCGCGCGCGCGAGCGCAAACCGCTCGGGGTCGTGGCGAATACCTCCACGACCGTGTCGTTGAACTGCCGGACGCTGCCGAAACCGGCCGCGAACGCGACCTCGGTGATCGGCAGACCCGTCGTTTCAAGCAGCACCCGAGCGGTCTGTGCCCGCTGCGCACGCGCCAGCGCGAGCGGCCCAGCGCCGAGGACCGCCACGAGCTCACGATGCACATGACGCTCGGTGTATCCGAGCCGGCGGGCGAGACCGGGAACGCCCTCACGGTCGACCACCCCGTCGGCGATCAGCCGCATTGCGCGGCCCACGATATCCGACCGCCGATCCCACTCGGGCGACCCGGGGGCGGCGTCTGGCCGGCAGCGCTTGCAGGCCCTGAATCCGGCCGCCTGCGCGGCCGCCGCGCTCGCGAAGAAGCGCACGTTCTGCCGGTGCGGTGTCCGCGCGGGGCAGCTCGGCCGGCAGTAGATCCCGGTCGTCTTCACGCCGGTGAAAACCCACCCATCGAAGCGCGGATCGCGGGCCTCGAGTGCTCGCCAGAAGCGGTCGGTGTCGATCAACATGGCCCGCACGATGGCACACGCAGCCGGCTGTGTCTCGCGGAAATCGGACACGGCCATTTGGCAAAGTCCGAAAGCCGCTTATTCAATGGCCGGGGGCGCGAGGCTCATCACGCGCCGGTGGCTGCATGCGCAGTTCTTGTTGTATGGCGCGGTTGACTGCGCACACGCGACTCGGACTGGGGAGCCAGGACTCGAACCTGAGCTTCGAGGACCAAAACCTCGCGTGCTGCCAATTACACCACTCCCCAGAGTATTGGGATCGACCCCGCGGGCGGGGTCACGAATCACGTTATCTGATCGGGGTCGGCCGTCGCCCGCGTCTGACCGTCGTCCGACGCCCGTATGTGGCCGTCGCCCGGCCGCCGCCTGACCGCGCCGGCGACGGTCGCCTGCACGAGATCGACGTACCAGTCGGCGACGCGATCGCGGGAGACCTTCGGGTGCTCGAGCCACCAGTTCGCCAGCGATTCGCCGGCACCGACGATCGCATGGGCGAGGGCGTCCGACGCTGGGCCGGTCAGTCCCGATCCGGCTGTGCCGCGGACCGCGCTCTCGAGCATCCGCCGCACCGCGGACGCGATGCGCTCCCGCAACTGCGCGACCTCGTCGGCCAGCGGTCGACTGGAGCCGACGGCTCCGAACAGCACGCGCCACCCGTCGCGATGCTCTTCGACGAACGTAAGGAACTCGACGATCCTCGATCGCAACCGTTCGACCGGCCGCAGGTCGCCCGCCGCGGCGGACTCGAGCCGGGTCAGCAGCTCGCGGCCGGTCCGGTCCACGTACGCCACGTACAGGCCTTCCTTGGATCCAAAGTAGGCGTACAGCATCGGCTTCGAGACGTCCGCCAGCGAGGCGATCTCGTCCATCGAGGCGGAGTGGTAGCCCTCGCGTGCGAACACGATTCCGGCCACGTCGAGGATCAGCTGCTCGCGCTGGGCGCGGGGCATCCCGCGTGTTCCGGCCCTTCGAGGTCGTCGGGCAGCTGGCGCGGAACGGAGCGACAAAGCCGTTAGGAATTTACCGATCTGGATATTACGTCTGAGTAGATGACGGAGAGAGAGGGCTGATCAGATGCCTGAAAAGGGCGCCCCACCAAATGTCCATCCGGTTCAGCGGCGGGTGCTGAAGGCGCTCTCGGCGCTCAGCACGCCGATGCTCCCGGACGATTACCTCGAGCTGGTCAATCCGTTGTGGTCCACGCGCGAGCTGCGTGGGCGGATCGAGGACGTCAAGCACGAGACCGCGCAGGCCGCGACGATCCTGATCAAGCCCGGATATCGCTGGCCGTCGCACAAGCCCGGCCAGTACGTTCGGATCGGCGTCGACATCGACGGAGTGCGGCACTGGCGCGCGTACTCGCTGACATCGGACCCCTACCGCGAGGACGGCCTGATCAGCATCACGCCGAAGCGCGTCGACGCGGGCAAGGTCTCACCGTACCTCGTCGGCCAGGCCGAGCCGGGCACGATCGTTTCGCTGAGCACGATCGAGGGGGAGTTCGTGCTGCCCGATCCGCCGCCCGAAAGGCTGCTGTTCATCAGCGCCGGCAGCGGGATCACGCCGATCATGAGCATGCTGCGCCACCTCGACCATTACGACGAGATCAAGGACGTCGTCCTGCTGCATTCCGCGCGGCACACCGACGAGGTGATCTTCGGCCCGGAGCTGCGCGAGCTCGCGACCCGCCACAACGAGCGCTTCAAGCTGCACGAGCAGTTCACGCGCGAGCACGGCCGGATCGGTCCCGCCGACCTCGACCGGCTGTGCTCGGACTGGCGCGAGCGTGAGGCCTTCATCTCGGGTCCCGCCGACATGCTCGATGCCTTCAGCGAGCGCTGGGACGGAGAGGGCGATTGCGCGCTGCTCCACATGGAGCGCTTCCAGCCAAAGCTCGGTCTCGGACAGAACGGGGAGGGCGAGGGCGGTGCGATCAAGTTCGCGCAGTCGGATTGCGAGACGACATCCGACGGGCATGTCCCGATTCTCGTGGCGGGCGAGGAGGCCGGGCTCGAGCTCCCCTTCGGCTGTCGCGAGGGGATCTGCCACACGTGTGTGGGCGAGCTCAGATCGGGACGGGTGCGCGACCTACGCACCGGAAATGTCTACGGCCAAGAGGGGGAAATGATCCGGACGTGCATCAGCGCGCCGGAGGGCCCCGTCGAAATCGACCTCTAGACCTCAAAGCAACACAACCAATCCAGGAGAGGACGCATGGCGACTGCCACGCAAAACGGCCACAGGACCAACGGTCAGGTGGCCATCGACACCGCGGATAACCCGCTGCACCGGCTCACGCCCGAGCAGATCGAGGCGATCGGGCGCGAATTCGACCAGCTCCACGAACAGATCAAAGCCGACCTCGGCGATCGCGACGCACGCTACATCCGCTCGATGATCGCGCTCCAGCGCCGGCTCGCGCTGCTGGGGCGGCTCGAGCTGATCGCGTCACGCTGGCGCATCCCGTGGGCGCTCGGCGCGGGCACGCTCGGCCTCGCCAAGATCCTCGAGAACATGGAGATCGGGCACAACGTCCTGCACGGGCAGTGGGACTGGATGAACGACCCGGTGATCAACTCCCGCGCGTGGGATTGGGACACGGCGTCGACCGCCGAAGCGTGGCGGCATTCGCACAACTTCATCCACCACACCTACACGAACATCCTCGGCAAGGACCGCGATCTCGGTTACGAGATCATGCGGATCGACGCCAACCAGAAGTGGCACCCGGTCTACCTCCTGCAGCCTGTCTACAACATCCTGCTGGCGTTCCTGTTCGAGTGGGGCGTCGCGGTCCACGACCTCGACTTGACCGCGATCCGCGCGGGCGAGAAGAGCATGAAGGAGGTCGGCAAGGAACTGAAAGGCATCTTCGGCAAGATGCGCACGCAGGTCCAGAAGGACTACATCGCGTGGCCGGTGATCAGCGGGATCGTGATGACGCTCGTCGAGCTCGGCTACTTCAGCATCAAGGCCCGCGTCGACGGGCAGCCGAGTAAGGCCAAGATCAAGGCCAAGCGCAAGTTCCGCAAGCTGCGCCGCAAGGCCGACCCGACCAACCGCGAGGTTTTGCGCCAGCTGGTAGCGCGCCGCTCGTTCCGCGAGCCGTTCATCCGCACGCTGACCGCGGACGCCCTTGCGAACGTGATCCGCAACGTCTGGGCGTACGCGATCATCTTCTGCGGCCACTTCCCTGATCAGACGTACACGTTCACCGAGGACGAGGTCAACGACGAGACCCGCGGCGGCTGGTACGTGCGGCAGCTGACCGGCGCCGCGAACATCGATGGCGGCCCGATGTTCCACGTGATCAGCGGAAACCTCGGCTACCAGGTCGAGCACCACCTGTACCCGGACATGCCCAGCACCCGCTATGGCGAGATCGCGCCGAAGGTGCGCGAGATCTGTGAGCGCTACGGCCTTCCGTACAACAGCGGCCCGTTCCACCAGCAGCTCGGCATGGTGCAGCGCACTATCTTGCGGCTGGCGTTCCCGGGCGGCGAGCCGCGGCCCAAGCCCGGTCCCTACAAGGGTCCGCTGGTGCGCGGAAAGGGCGAGAAGCAGGAGGCGGTCGGCGGCGGCGTCAGCTGGCGTCCGGACGAGGCGACTGCGCGCTAGCGCCCGCCCGCCTCAGGATCTGAGCGAGCTTGGCGTCGAGCAGCGGGTCCGCGACGGCGGCGCGCACGTCTGCGGGCCGCTGCAGCGGGCGCTCGGCGCGCAGGATCCCGACTTCGAGTCCGGCGTCCCGGGCGGCGGCGACCCCCATCGTCATCACGTCCGGGCTGCGCCACGCCTGCTCGGGCAGCCCGAACAGCGTCGGCAGCGGGCGCGCCACTCCGATCAGATAGAGACCCCCGTCCACCGCCGGACCGAGCACGACGTCGCAGCCGGCCTTGAGGTCATCGAGCGCCGCCCAGGCGTGCTCAGGGCGCAGCTTCGGCAGGTCCGGCCACACGATCAGGAGCGGTCCCGCCATCCGTGCGAACACCCGCGCCGCGGCGTCCGCAAGCCGGCCCGCGATTCCGTCCCCGTTCTGCGGGAACAGCGTCACACCGTCGCCCACCAGCCGCCGCATATCGCGGCCCGCGTCGGGCGGGTCGTGAGCGACGTGCACGGCGCCCGGCGCGACCTTGCGCGCCCAGCAGCTTGCCTGGGTGATCAGCGTCGCCTGGAGCGCGAGGCAGCCGTCGATTCCGAGCAGCGGCTCGAGCGCACGGCGCACCTCGCCGCGCCGTGGAGCGCGCGCCATGATCAGGACAGCGGGGCGGGCGGGACCGTTACTACTCATCACTGTTCGAACCTGTAGACGGTGCCGACGGGCTCGGGCGGACTGGCGGCGAGCCGTGGGATCGCGCCGCGCAGCAAGTCGGCAAAGATGCCCGAACTGCTCCCCA
The DNA here is from genome assembly GCA_963796525.1 of uncultured Solirubrobacterales bacterium. Classification (GTDB taxonomy): domain Bacteria; phylum Actinomycetota; class Thermoleophilia; order Solirubrobacterales; family Solirubrobacteraceae; genus Palsa-465. Next base: position 442,085 of record CAWCMD010000014.1, on the reverse strand, counting down.
TCAATTCGATCAGCTTGCTCACGGGCGTTGGCTCACCTGGCCTGACCTCGTTCGCGTAGTCGGTCACGAACCCCACCAGCCCGAACGGGAGCTCGAGCTCGCCGCACAGAACCGTCTCGGGCCCGGCCGTCTGGCTGACGACCGTCACGCCGCACCCGGCGAGCTGCGCGATCTCGCTCGGCGTGTTGAAGCGCGGGCCGTCCACGTGCCCGTATGTTCCCCCGTCGCGCGTGGGGTGGTCGGTGTCTCCCGCCGCGGCCAGAATCGCGCCGCGCACGCCAGGCGAGTACGGGCCCGTGTGCAGGATCCAATGGCCGCGCGCGGGCGTGCCCGGCTCGCCGAAAAACGTGCACAGCGACCCATCCGGTAGCCGGTTCGAGATGAAGTGCAGGTCGTCGAACACGACCAGCGTTCCGAGCTCCAGCGACGGATCGACGGCGCCGCACGCCGTGCAGCCGATCACGGCGGTCGCGCCCAGCTCCTTCAGCGCCCAGATGTTCGCCCGGTGAGTGACGTGGTTCGAGAGCCGCACGTGCCCGGCGCCATGGCGCGAGACGTGCAGCGCATCGGCGCCGGCGTAGCTCCCGCGAGAGACCGCAGCGCTTCCGAACGGCGTCTCGACGGTGAGCTGCTCGGCAGCTTCGAACCCCGGCAAGGCGTATGTCCCCGACCCCGTGATGACTCCGATCGCCACGGCTCGATGCTACTGAGGGCGTAGCGAATCCGCGTGCGCAGTTCGTTCTGTATAGCCGAACTTTCTGCGCGCTCGATCAGGCGGCGGCGCTGGCCGGCTCCCCCACACCGAGATGCTCGTCGAGCGCCTTCGCCTTCTGCGTGTCCTCATAGACCTCATAGTGGCTGAGCCGTCCCCAGCGCATGTGGGCCCAGATCACGTACCGGTTCTCGTAGACGAGCTCACCAGAAGCCGATCGCAGGTGGTCATGCCCGCGCACGCACGCGGTCGCGTTCCACGGCCAGCCCTTGACCACGACCTCGTCGGCAAAGATCTGGAGCCCCACCTCGCAGAACCGCTCGAGCCACGGCCGCAGCTCGCGCTTGCCGCGGAAGTGCCCCGACCAGGAGCTGTCGCCGGGGAACACGAACTCCACGTCCTCGGCGTCCAGCCGAAGCGTCGGCTTCGGATCGCCGGCATTCAGACGATTCATGTTGTAGCGGAGCATCTGCTTCGCAAGCCATGACTGCATCAGGAGCCTCCCAGCTACTAGATTGATCGCTCTAGCGAGTAGACTACACGAGATGTCCGCCACCCGAGAGCGAATCGTCGAAACCAGCGCAGAGCTGTTCCGCCGGCAGGGGTACAACGCAACCGGCGTCAAGCAGATCGTGACCGAGGCGAAGGCACCGTTCGGCTCGCTCTACCACTTCTTCCCCGGCGGCAAGGAGCAGCTTGGCGCGGAGGCAATCCGGCGCTCGGGCGCGCTCTACGAGCTACTGATCCCGGCGGTGCTCGACCCCGCGCCGGACCCGGTGACCGGCGTGCGCCTGTTCTTCGCCGGCGCCGCCCAGCACCTGGTCGAGACCGATTACGAGGACGCGTGCCCGATCGCGACCGTCGCGCTGGAGGTGTCGAGCTCAAGCGAGACGATGCGCGAGGCGTGTGCGGAGGTGTTCGAGAGCTGGATCGCGGCGGGATCGGCTCGGATGTCACGCGAGCTGACGATCGCGTTTCTGTGTGCGCTCGAGGGTGCGTTCGTGCTCGCGCGGGCGTTGCGCAGCACCGAACCGCTCGAGGTCGCCGGCGAGGCAATCGCGCAGCTTGTCGAAGCGGCCGGTCCTTCAGCTACCTAGGGACCCGACCGCCCTCGGCGCCCGGCTCGCTCGCCGGTCCACGCGGCGCCGCGATCCCCAGCACGCGCATCGCCTTGAGCCCGAGCGAGAGCTTCTCGCGCCCGTCGGTCGAGGAGACATCGAGTCCGGTCAGCTCGCGCACGCGTTCGAACCGGTAGCGGATCGTGTGACGGTGGGTGATCAGGCGCGCCGCGGTCGCGTTGACGTTCGCGTCGCAGTCCAGGAACGTCGACAGAGTCCCCAGCAGATCCGTCTCGTACTGCTCGTCGTAGGCGACCAGCGGGCGGACGGTCTCGTTGTAGAAGCCCTTGAGCTCGGCGGGGTCGTTCATGTGCGGCAGCAGGAGCTGGTACGTGCCGGTGTCCGCGAACGCCAGCTCCGACGCCTCCGGGTCGCCCTCGACGACGTTCGCCGCGAGCAGCGCCTCTTTGCCGGCGCGATGCAGGTCCAGCGGGTCGGCCGCATGCCGGCTGCGCCCCAGCGCCAGCGCGAACCCGGAGAGCCCCGACTCGAGCTCGCGCAGGATCGCCGCCGATACCCGGCGCCCGGTCTCGCCGTCGCCATCGGGCACGAGCACGACGACCTCGTCGTCGCTGTCGCGGGGAGCCGCGATCGACCCAGGGGCGATCGAGCGCGCCCCGCGCGCGGCCACCGCCAGCAGACGCCGGCGCCAGTCGTCCTCGGTTGGCTTGCGCGGGTGTGCCCGCGCGACGATCACGCTCCCGCCGGAGGACAGGTTCGTGCCGAGCTCCTTGCCGCGCGCAACCAGATCGTCGCGGTCGACGATGCGCTGCTCGAGCACGGCCCGCTGGAAGCTGACCGCGGCCTCCTCCGAGGCACGCTCGGGCGCGCGGACGCGCTCGACCTCAGAAGCGACCAGTGTGGTGACGAGCCGCAGCAGCGTCGCGTCGGGCGTGCCCTCGCGCGCGCGCATCCGCAGGCGACCGACGCTCGATTCGGCGACCTTGAGCTCGATCGTAGTCACGTCCTCGGCGTCGCGCATCAGCGATCGCTCGTCGGCGGGCGAACGGGCTGCGACGGCCAGCACGGTTGCGGAGCGGTCGATCAGGATCAGGCTCGCGTCGAGCGCTTTCGCGGCGGCGCGGAGGATCTCCGGCAGCCCAGCGCCGGCCTCGACCGCGTCGGTGATCGCCGCCAGCGCGGCCAGATTCGGGGTCGCCAACTCGCGAGTCTCCGTGTCCACTAAAACACCCGCGGCCACTCGAGGATGATGAGCGCGCCGGCGAGCACACCGACCCCGATCAGCGCAGCGAGCACGTATAGCGACAGGACCACGACCGCGACCCGTTCGAGCGGACGGCGGTACGCGGTGATCGCCGGAGCGACGACGAGCGCGCAGAAAGCCGCGAGACCGAACACGCCGAGGCACGCGCCAACGAGATATGTGACTGCCTGATTGCTCATCGATGTGGCTCTGAATTGTGCCTAACGTTGGCGACGGCCCCAACCAAACGCGGCGGGGGCGTCACGCAAACAGCGGGAAAGCGAACCGCGCGTCGACCGGGGTGGCGGCGGTCGCGCCGGCAAACCGCCCCTCCAACGCATCGGCCGCAGCCTGCGCGCGACCGTACGAATCGGCTCCCCAGTATAGGCCCGCGACGGTTGGTCCCGAGCCGCAAACGAACGCAATCTCGGCGCCGGCCTCGCGCACCGCTACCAGCGCATCGTCGATTTCAGGGCACAGTGACCGCGCCGCGGGTTCGAGGTCATTGCCGTGCAGGAGCTCGCCGGCGCGAAGCCGCTCCTCGAGCCGGCGCAGCTCGCCGGCCGGGCGGCCGAGCCCGAGGCGGTCGGCCTCCGCGTACACGTCCGCCGTCGACAGCGCGAACGGCAAAGGGACGATCACGAACGCGTGTGGCGCCAGCGCCAGCATCGGCTCGACGACCTCCCCCGCCCCGGTCCCGAGCACGACCCCGGGCGTCAACTGGCTGGGCACGTCCGCGCCCAGCTCCACCGCGATCGCCGCGATCTCCTCGGGCCGTCCCGGAGCGAGTTCCGTCGCCAGCCGCAGCACCGCCGCGGCGTCCGCCGAGCCGCCCGCCATGCCCGCGGCGATCGGAATCCGTTTCTCGATCTCGATCCTGACAGGGGACCCGGCCCAGCCCCGGGAACGAAGCGCCGCCAATGCGGCGGCCGCCAGGTTCGGCCCGTCGACGCCCGGACACACCACCTCGTCGACCGAGGACTCGGTCATCGTGAGCGAGTCCGCCACCGACACCGACTCGAACACGGTCACCAGCTCGTGACGGCCATCCTCGCGGGTGGCGCCGAGGAACAGGCACAGGTTGACCTTGCCGGGCGCGCTCGCTTTCAGTCGCATGTGCGTAATAGTCGCGCCAGCTCCCGGAACTCCTCCGGTGTGAGCCGCTCGGCGCGCTCGTCGGCGGGGTGGCCGAGCTCGAGCAGGGCGCGGCGCGCGCGGTCGCGGATGTCCCGTGGCGCGCCCGGCGCGAGCGCCAGTGACCCTGCCAGCGCCTTGCGGCGGTGCGCAAACGCACCGTGCACAACGGACCGCAACTCAGGATCAGCCGCCGGGCCCTGACGCGAAAGCCCCACGAGCACCGAGTCGACGTTCGGCACCGGCCGGAACACCGTGCGTGCGATCGGCCGCAGCACCTTGACCTCGGCCGCGAGCTGCGCGAGCACCGACGGCACGCCGTACGCCGCGCTGCCGGGCGACGCGGCGAGGCGCTCGCCGACCTCGCGCTGCACCATCACGACCCAGCTCCGCACGCTCGGCAGCTCCTCGATCGTGCGCAGGATCGCGGTCGCGGCGATCGAGTACGGAAGGTTCGCGACGACCTTGGTCGGTGCAGGGTGCAGCGCAGCAAAGTCGAGCTTCAGCGCGTCAGCGATGTGGAGCGTGACGTTGTCGTGATCGGCGAGGGCCTCACGCAACCGCCCCTCGAGCGCGCGGTCCAGCTCGACCACATGCAACCACGCCACCAGCGGCGCGATGTGCGCGGACAGCACCCCAGGCCCACCGCCGATCTCGAGGATCACGTCCCCGGGCTCGAGCTCGGCGAGGCGCTCGATCACCTCGAGGATGTTGCGGTCGACGAGGAAGTTCTGGCCTAGCCTGACCATCCGAAGAGCGTGGCGGCGGAGCGTTCGATCGCGACCTCGAGCTCCTCATAGGGAACCCGTCGCTCCAGCGCCAGCGCCTGCGCGGTATGCACGACGTTCGCGGGCTGGTTCGGCGTCCCGCGGACCACCTGGGGAGACAGGTACGGCGCGTCGGTCTCGACGAGCAGCCGGTCGGCCGGGACGCGCAGCGCCGCGCTTCGTAGCGGCGAAGCCTTCGGATAGGTGACGTTGCCGGCGAACGAGATCCACCAGTTCTCGTGTCCGAGGCACTCCTCGATCCGGTCGGCCATCGAGAAGCAGTGCAGAATCACGCGCACCCCGCCGGCACGTTCGTCGAGCACGCGGAGCGTGTCCTCGTCAGCCGCGCGGGTGTGGATCACCAGTGGCTTGCCGGTCTCGCGCGCCAGCTCGATCTGTGCTTCGAACGCGCGCAGCTGGTCCTCGCGCGGGGCGTAGTCGCGGTAGTAGTCGAGCCCGGTCTCCCCGATCGCGACGCATTTCTCGTGCCCCGCGAGCGCCTTCAACTCGGCCAGGTCGGCGTCGTCGAAGCCGGTCGCCTCGTTCGGGTGCCGGCCGATCGCCGCATACACCTGTGGGAAGTCCTCGGCCGCGGCCAGCGCGGCACGGCACGACGCGCCGCTCGTCCCGACCGTGACGATCCGGTTCACGCCCGCCTCGAAGGCCGCTTCGACCAGGTCGGCGTCGGGCGGCTCGCAGAAGTCGAGGTGGGTGTGGCTGTCGATCACGGCGGTTGGGGGTGGGTGGGTGGGCCTCGGCGGTTGGGGGTGGGTGGGTGGGTCTTTATCTCTTGGGGAACAGCGGCTCGAGCGTGCTGACCTTGCCCCCGGGAGATCCGAGCGCGCCGCGGAGCTTCAACGTGCTCGCGGGCATGTACGGCTCCAGCATCACGTTCACGGTGCGCAGGCCCTCGACGAGCGACGCCAGCGTCCGGTCGAGAGCCTCCGCGTTCGCCGGATCTCGCGCGAGCTGCCACGGCGCCCGCTCCTCGACGTACCGGTTCAGCCGCCGCACCCGCTGCCAGATGTGGTCGAGTGCCTGCGTCGGCTCGGCGCGGTCCATCAGTGCGCCGACCTCCTGCGGCAGCCCCTCGAGATCGGCTTCGAGCGCGGGGTCGCGCGCGACGTCCGGTACGACGCCGTCGCGGTAGCGCTGCACCATCGCGATCGTGCGGCTGGCGAGGTTCCCGTACTCGTTGGCGAGCTCGGTCTCGTAGCGGGTGCGCACGCCTTCCATGCCGACAGCGCCGTCGGAGCCGAACGCGACGTCACGCATCAGGTAAAAGCGAAGTGCGTCGGTGCCGTACTCCTCCATCACCTCGAACGGATCCAGCACGTTGTCCAGCGACTTGCTCATCTTGCGCCCATCGGAGCCGAGCAAGAAGCCGTGGACGAAGACGTGGTGCGGGACGGGCAGGGCGGCGGCCATCAGCAGCGCCGGCCAGAACACGGTGTGGAACTTGAGGATGTCCTTGCCGATGATGTGGTAGGTCGCCGGCCAGAAGCGATCGGTCAGGTCCTCGCCAGGCTGCGCGTACGACAGCGCCGTGTAGTAGTTGAGCAGCGCGTCGAACCAGACGTAGAAGACGTGGCTCGGGTCCCAGGGCACCACCACACCCCACTTGAGCCGGCCACGCGACAGTGACACGTCCTGCAGCCCTGACTTGATGAACGAGTGCGCCTCGTTGTAGTGGTGCGGCGGCATCACGAAGTCCGGCTGCTCCACATACAGCCGCTCCAGCGACTCCTGAAAGGTGGAGAGGCGGAAGAACCAGTTCTCCTCGCGCTCGCGTGTCAGCGCGATCTCGTGGATCGGACAGCGGTTGCCCTCGAGGATCTCGTTCTCGACCTTGAAGTCCGCGCAGCGCGGGCAGTACCACCCCTCGTAGATGCCCTTGTAGGTGTGCCCGTTGTCGTGGACGCGCTGGAGCACCTCCTGGACCTTCGCCATGTGCTCGGGGTCCGAGGTGCGGATGAAGAAGTCGTTGGAGACCTCGAGGCGCGGCATCAGCGACTTGAAGCGCTCGGCGTTGCGGTCGGCGAGCTCCTTGGGCTCGAGTCCCTGCGCGTGCGCCGCGTCGGCGACCGGCTCGCCGTGCTCATCGGTGCCGGTCAGGAAGAACACGTCCTCGCCCCGCTGGCGCATGTGCCGCGCGAGCACGTCGGTGGCGATCGTCGTGTACGCGTGGCCCAGGTGGGGCTGCGCGTTGACGTAGTAGATCGGCGTGGTGATGTAGAAGGACACCGTTTGAAGGCTATCCGGGGGCACTACGGCGATGCGTCCGCCGTCAGCGGCGATGCTCCCGCCGTCAGCGGCGGCGCGTGAGGCAGCGCCTCGGGCACGTGAAGATGTCCGAGCCGATCGACCGCTCGCCGGGCAGTTGCGCGTAGCCGATGTGCGGCAGCCCGAACAGGTCCTCGACGCTGCGCAGCATCGTGTAGTGGTTGTACGCGTAACGCGTGACCGTTCCCGGCTTGATGTATGGCGAGAGGAAGACGGCGCCGGTGATGCCGCCGCCGGGCCCGTTTAGGCCGGGCTTTGGCGATCCCGGACCCGCGATCTCCCCGCAACACGCGCGTGAATCCGAGCTGTCGGCCTCGTCGAAGAGGATCATCAGCAGCCCGTCGCGCTTGAACGCGGCTGAGTGGGTAATCCGCGGGACCCAGCGCCGCAGGAACGTATCCGCCTGCGGAAGTCCGCCGGGTCCGCCGTTGGCGCACTTCGCGTCATGGCCGTCGTTGCACAGGTTGGGCGTGATGAACACGTAGTTCGGCGGGTGGAGGCTGCCGAGGTCCTGCTGAAGCGGCCCCATGTTGACGACGTGCGTGTCGCACAGCGTCGTGTTGTCGATGATCGCGTGGAAGTACACGAACGGGTTGTGCCGCGTCGCGTACTGGTCGATTTTCGTGGCGCTCTGAGTGCCGTCTCGCGAATTGATCGCCGGGTGACCGCACTCCGCGCTCTCGCGCTTGGGGTCCGCGCCCATCCCATCGTTGTAGTCGCGCCACGTGAGGTGCTTCGCGGGCAACTGGGAGACGATCGTCGGGATGCGGGCGGGATAGACGCAACCCAGACCGACCTGTTGCCCGTATGAGCTCTGCGTGGCCAGCGGAAAGTCGCTGAAGATCTGGCAGTCCGTCTGGTTGTCGAGATTCGGTGCCTGCCCAGAGATCATCGCGATGTAGTTGTCATTGCTCTCGTGACCGATGCCGAAGTAGTTCGGCACGAATGCGCCCTGGGCGCGCAGCGTCTTGCTCAGGTACGGCGCGGGCGAGTTCGGGGCGAACGTCGTGCTCGCACTCTCGTTCTCGAGCACGATGACGTAGACGTGCCGGATCGGCGGGAGCTTCGCGGTGGCAGCCGCCGGAACGACAAGCGCGGCGAGCGCCGCGATCAGGATTGCGAGAACGCGCTTCACAGCGGCACCCCAGGTCCGCACGCCCTGCGGGCGCGGCGTTTGTTGGCCGCCGTGCGCGAGCGGTCATAGCGGGCCGCCGCCTGCGTGCACGAGCGGGAGACGTCGACGGTGTAGTCGGTCGTGTCGTTTGCGAACACGCGGTGATCGCTGGCGTCCTCGAGGAACACGCACACATTCTGCACGCCGTAGGCGGTTGGCCTGCCAGTTCCAGTAGCGCGTCCGCTGTACGCCATGCCGGGGCTTGGTTGCGGGCGAAGGGACCGGTTCAGCAGGACCGTGCCCCTGGTGGTCTCCGCCTGTGAGCCGCATTCGCCCGGCGTGAGCTTGACGAGTGCGTGCACCGGTCCGTCGCGGCCGTCGAGCACGCCCGCATCCGCGCTGACCGCCACGGTGACCGCGAGCGGCTTGTGCAGCCTTGCGACGCGCGCGATAGTGACGTGCATCCGGATCGGGGTGAAGCTGTCGGCGGCGGCGACCGGCGCGACCGCGCCGATCGTGACCGCGGCCACGACTACCGCGCTCCTCACGCGTACATCCCCATTGACGACGGGTGGCGGTACATGGTCCCGGGCGTCGCGGGTTTGTACTTGAACCCGAGCCGCTCGAGGTACCCCGAGCTCACGAGGCTCGCGAGGTCGTGCGGCTTGGGTCGCTCACCAGCGCCGATCGGGACGAACGGCACGCCCTCGCAGGACTTCGCGACGATATGCGCCGGCGGCGGCAGATCCGGTGGCTCGAAGCGGGGGTGCCCGTAATCGAGCGAGTACGCGATGTTGTTGGCGTACAGGTCGCGCGGCGTGAGCGGATCGAGGCCGAACCGGTACCGAATCATCTTGAGGATTGACTCGAACCCGTAGATCGTGTGGTCCACGTGGCCACGGCGGGCATACGGCGACACGACGATCGCCGGGATCCTGAAGCCCATCTGGCCGAAGTCCTTGTTGACGTCACGGTTGGCGCGCAGATCGGGCACACGCGGCGGCGCGACGTGATCGAAGAACCCGCCCCACTCGTCGTAGACGATGAACAGCGCGCCGCGCTTCCACTGCGGCGAGGACATGAACGCGTGCACCACGTCGCTGACGAACGCCTGCCCGACGCGGACGTCGCCGTGTGGGTGCTCGTCGCCCGAGGTCCCCTGGTCCTCGCCGGCGAACGACGGATCGACGAATGACAGCGCCGGGAGCGTGCCGGTCGCGCACCGCTCGTAGTACTCCTGGACGTGCCCTGAGCGAGCCAGCCCGGGCGCGCCCCACAGCGCGGAGACCGGCACGTCGGTGAAGAAGTAGCGATTCGAGACACCCTTGCGCGACAGCGCGTTGAAGATCGTCGTGTCCGGAAACCCGGGCAACGACGGCGTCGAGTTGTCGATGTTTCCGTAGGACTGCGCAGCGTGCATGTACTCGCGGTTCGGATATGTCGAGGCGAGCAGCGAGCAGAAGAAGCGGTCGAACACAGTGAACGCCTGTGCCACGTGCGGGGTGAAGCCGAGGTCGTTCTTGCCGTAGTAGCCGATCGAGAACACGTCGCTTTGGGCCTTGAGGAAGCCGTCCATCCGCCCGCCGTCGAGCTCGGTGCGGCCCCCGTCCCAAGAATGGTCCGGGTCCAGGAAGGAGCAGCCCTGAAAGTCCGTCGTGAGGCGATGGGTGGAGTGGACCGTCCCGTGGCTGTCGGTGAATCTCAGCCCCGCTTGGCGCCCGTCGGCACCCGGCAGCCAGCCCAGGTAGTGATCGAACGAGCGGTTCTCCATCATCAGCACGACGAACGTGTCGATCGGCATGTTGCGCGGCGACGGCAGCTTCACCGCGCGCTGGATGCGAGCGGCCTGCGCGATCAAGGTGTCGGGTTCGAGCACCAGCCCCATCCCCGCGGCGAGGCCCGCGATTGTCGCGGTGCGCTGCAGGAAGTAGCGCCGCGTGTGGAACGCCTCCGGCGCCTCGGAGCACAGCCGCTCGGCCTCGTATGGGTCGCGGATATCGGAGATTGCGCGATGCTAGCCGGGTATCGCCGGCGCTTGCGGCGGTTCTGTTACCGGCTTGTTACTCGGTCAGGGCCTTGTACAGCGAGTTCGCGCTGACACCTGTGAGCTCCGAGACGACGGAGGCCGCTGCGCGCGGCTTCGCGCCGGCCTCCACCAGCCGCTTGACGGCATCCAGCGCGGGTGCGGTGTCGGGTGCTTGCGGCGCGGCTGGTCCGACCACGAGCACGACCTCCCCCTTGGGCGGGGCGCCGGCGTAGCGCGCCGCGAGCTCGGCCGCCGGACCGCGCACGATCTCCTCGTGGATCTTGGTCAACTCGCGGCACACGGCGACCGGCCTGTCGGGATCGAGCTGCGCGAGCACCGCGAGCGAGGACGCGACGCGACGCGGCGATTCGAACGCGACCAGCGTCTCCGGCACGCTGAACGCGGCTTTCAGCTCGGGGCGCTTGCGCGGGAGAAAGCCGGCGAACCGCCAGCGGTCGGCAGGCAACGCGCTCGCCACCAGCGCCGCGAGCGCTGCCGACGGCCCGGGCAGGACCTCGACCGCCAGCCCCGCCGCCACGCACGACTGCACCAGCACGAAGCCGGGGTCCGAGACGAGCGGCATGCCCGCGTCCGAGACGAGCGCGACGACCGCACCGTCACGCATCCGCGCGACCAGCTCGCCCGAGCGTTCGCGCTCGTTGTGCTCGTGGTAGCTGACGAGCTTCGCCTTGACGCCGTAGCGGTCGAGCAGCACGCGGGTACGCCGCGTGTCCTCGCACGCGACAACGTCGGCTGCGCGAAGTGCTGCGAGCACGCGCAGCGTGACGTCCTCGAGGTTGCCGATCGGCGTCGGGCAGACGATCAGGCGGCCACTCATGCTTGCTGCATTGTGAGGCCGTCGAACGCGAGCGCGGCGGCCCCCACCATCCCCGCCTCGACACCGAACCTCGCGGGCACGATGCGCACGACGTCGCGCGAGGGCGGCAAGGCACGCTCGGCGACTTCCGCGCGGGCCGGCGCCAGCAGCAGCTCGCCGGCGCCGATCACCCCGCCGCCGATCGCGACGACCCGCGGATTGAAGATGTTCACGAGACTCGAGATCCCGACACCGAGGCGGCGGCCGATCAGCTCGATCACGTCGAGGGCCGCCTGGTCGCCGTCGTGCGCGAGCTCGGTCACTAGCGGCCCGGCAAGCTCTCGCCCGTCGCGTAGCGCTTTGCCCAGCGCGGAGCGGGGACGCTCGGCGGCGATCCGCCGCGCCTCGCGGGCAAGTGCGGTGCCGGACGCAAGCGCCTCCATGCACCCGCGGTTGGGGCAGGCTCCCTGACACGGTGGTCCGTCCATCTCGATCACCATATGACCCAGCTCGGCACCCGACCCGATCGAGCCGCGGTACACCTCGTCGCGCAGGATCAGGCCACCGCCGATGCCGGTGCCGATCGTCAGGATCACCGCGTCGCTGACGCCCTTGGCCGCGCCGGCGCGGTGCTCGGCGAGGGCTGTGACGTTGCCGTCGTTGTCGACGAACACGGGCAGCCCGAGCCGCTCGGCCATCACGTCTGCAAAAGCAATGTCAGCGAGCTGCAGGTTGACCGCGACCACGGCGATGCCGCTACGCTGATCGATCAGACTAGGAATCCCGAATCCGACGGCATCCACCTCTCCGTCTGCCGCCTCGCGCGTCTCCTGAACAGCGTCGACGGCGACGTCGAGGACGGCGGATTGGTCGAGGCCGGTCAGGCTGCGCTGGGCGCGGTGATGGACCCTCAGGCCATCGTCGACCGCGCCGGCGAGCAGCTTCGTACCGCCCATGTCGACGCCGATGGTGCGCCGGCCCGGCATGCCGTCACTATATGCAGTCCCCCCATGGCCAGCGACACCGAACAGCGCCCGTACAAGACTTATCGAGCCAGACCCCGGGGCATCCGCTCGTTCCTGCGCGGCGAGGAAGACTCGCTTAGGCCCCCGCGTGAGCCCCGTCGCGGCGACCGGCCGACCCGGGACGGGGAGCCTCGGCGCCGCGTCACCTGGCAGCGGGTTCTGAAGTGGGTCGTGATCGCGATTTTGGGGTGGCTGCTGCTGTCGCTCGTGCTGTTCATCATCAGTGCCCAGATCGAGTCCGGGAGCCTGCCCTCATCCGCCTCGGACGCGCTCACCTCGGGGCCCAACATGATCACGGGAACGGACACGGTCCTGATTCTCGGCACCGACCAGCGTCCCAAGGGATCGAAGGAACCGGGCGCGAACACGCAGGACGCGGGCAGCCGGTCCGACACGATCATGCTGTGGCGAATCGGCGGCGGCACCTCGCGGCGGCTGTCGATCCCGCGAGACACGGTCGCGGATATCCCCGGCCACGGGACCACGAAGATCAACGCCGCGTACGCCTACGGCGGCCCCGCGCTCACGATCAAGACCGTCGAGCGCTTCACCGGCGTCAAGATCAATCACGTGATCATCGTCAACCTCGCCGCGTTCCCCCAGTTCATCGACGCGATCGGCGGTGTCGACGTGAAGACCGGCCGCGTGTGCTCCGACATCAGCGGCGGCACAAAGAACGGAGGCTTCTCGCTGCATCTGAATCCGGGGACCCACCACCTGACCGGCCAGCAGGCGCTGATCTACGCCCGCACTCGCGAGGACAAGTGCAACCCGGCCGAGAACGACCTCACGCGCGTTCAGCACCAGCAGCAGATCCTCAACGGGATCAAGTCCCAGCTGTTCTCCGTCGGCACGTTCTTCAGGCTGCCGTGGGCGTCATGGGACGCGCCAAAGGTGCTGCGCACGGACATGGGCGGCGTCACCCTGCTGACCCTGTTCGCCGCCTCCGAATGGGGAGGCTCCGCCCCCGTCCAGGTGCTCAAGCCAACGGGTGCGACGACCCTGTCGGACGGCGAGTCCGCGCTGACCGTCACGCCAGGTGCCGTGCACGCGGCGGTGGCGAAGCTGATGAACGGGTAGGGGCTGCTTCGCAGCATCCGTGGGGCCGTGCGGCCCCGTCCGGACCTGCTGTGGCGGGTCGTTGGCTGTGCTCGGTGGCTTTCGCAGTATCACCCCCGTCCATGCCCATTCCGCCGGCCATCCATGGCCGCCGGGCGACCCCCTCACGCAGACACCAGCCTCCGCCACAAGCACGAAGGGGAGAGAACCCCGATTTCGTTACATCACGACCGCCACGATGGGCAACGCGTAACGAAACCGGTGCTATAGCTCGCATTTGGTTACACGTTGCCCTGCCAAGCGGGCGCTCTGTAAGGCGGTCTCAGGCTGCCGCCGCACCACCCGAGAGAGTCAGCGACTTCGCTGACGAACGAGGTGAGGTGTGGAGATGCCGAGGGGTCACTATCTGACCAAGGGTGTGAAGGACGCGATCTGGGAGTTGCGGGCGGAGGGCGGGAGCGAGGCCGAGATCGGCCGCCGGCTGGGGGTGCCGAAGCGGACGGTGAGTAAGTATCTGCAGAGGATGGGAGGGATCCGGCCGCGGTCCCGTCGTCGACCGGAGCGGTGCCTGACGCTGGCGGAGCGCGAGGAGATCTCGCGCGGGATAGCTCGGGGGGAATCGGCCCGCGCGATCGGTCGCACGCTTGGCCGTTCGCACACCACAGTCTCCCGCGAGATCAACCGTTGCGGCGGTCGTGGGCGCTATCGCGCGCATGCGGCTGAGCGGCGGTCGTGGTCGCGGGCCAGGCGTCCGCGAGCGACGAAGCTCGAGCTGTGCGGCGAGTTGCGTGAGCTTGTGATCGAGCGGCTCGGGCAAGATCACTCCCCGCAGCAGATCTCGGGTTGGCTGCGGCTCTTATACCCCGACAATGAGCAGATGCAGGTCTCGCACGAGACGATCTATCGCGCGCTCTACGTCCAGGCGCGCGGGTCGCTGCGAGGCGAGCTCACCCGGCATCTGCGAACCAGGCGTCAGAAGCGCTTCGCTCGGGCGCATTCGAATCGCGGGCAGGGTCCGGGCTGTATCGCGGGGATGGTGATGATCTCCGAGCGACCGCCGGAGGTTGCCGACCGAGCCGTTCCCGGGCACTGGGAGGGCGACCTGCTGATGGGAACGCGTGACACGGCGATCGCGACCCTGGTCGAGCGCCAGACCCGCTATTGCCAGCTCGTCGCGCTGCCCCAGGGAACCAACGCCGAGCCGGTCTGCGAAGCGCTCAAGGCGAGCATCATCACGCTGCCCGTCCAGCTTCGCCGCTCGCTCACGTGGGATCAGGGAAAGGAGATGGCAGCGCACCGGCGGTTCAGCGTCGAGACCGGCGTCGAGGTGTACTTCTGCGATCCCCGCAGCCCGTGGCAGCGAGGGTCCAACGAGAACACGAACGGCCTCCTTCGCCAGTACTTCCCGAAAGGCAAGAGCCTCGCCGGCGTGAGTCAGGCAGAGCTCGACGAGGTCGCTCGCAAGCTCAACGACCGGCCCCGCCAAACGCTCGGATTCCGGACCCCCGCCGAGAAACTCACCGAACTGATCGACGGGCCCCACCACACCGCCACGTCCGAGCGCTGATATCGGCAGTTCGACTACGGAGATCAGCCCGCGCTCGCCTCAAGGACCGCGACCTCCGCCTACGTCCCGGCCGCCACAGCGCCGAAATCGCCTGACCGATCGCCTTCGGCACCCTCGCGGAAGGCCGCAGATCGCCTCACAACGCGCCGACCACCGCCGGGACCCCGCCCTCGAGGCGGTTAAAGCGCCCATCGCCGCTTCAGGCCTCGCCTACGGCTCGGCCTTCGCGACGACGGGCGCTTTGGCACGAAACCCGACAGGGGGTCAGTTCTCAACCGGCGCTATGACACGATGCGGGATGTCAGGGGTGGTGCACCGACCGGTTGAGGTCAAGAACGAAATCGGGGCTGCCAAGCACCTCACCTCCTCCTCGAAAGCCAAATGCGGGGCAGACCAACCTCCAAGGCCCCCGGCCGAAGGCCGGAAGCTGAGGCGCCAGCCGGCGCACCCACCCAAGCCAACGGGGCGCCAGCCGGCACGCGCACCGCGGCCACCCTGGGGCGCCAGCCGGCGCGCGCACCGCGGCCACCGGGGCGCCAGCCGGCGCGCCTACCCGGGCGCCGCTCAGTCCTTCGACGACGAGCTCTTGCTCTCGGACTTCGACTTGCTGTCCGACGTCGTCGTGCCCTTCGACTCCGACGTGCTCTTCGACTCCGACGTGCTGCTCGAATCCGACTTGCTGGAGCTGCTCTCGCCGGACTCCTTCTGCTCCCGCGCGCGCTTGCGCGTCCCGTAGTCGGTGTTGTAGAAGCCGGAGCCCTTGAAGTGCACGGCGACCGGATGGAAGACGCGATGGACCCGGGCATCGCACGTCTGGCAGTTGAGCACCGGGTCGTCGGTCATGCGCTGCATGACCTCAAACGTATGACCCTTCTCGCAACGGTACTCGTAGATCGGCATGCTTCAGCAAGTATAGCTTCGCACCTTGGCACTCTCAAGGTAGGAGTGCCAACTAATGACCCCCAAATCAGCGCCGGTTAGCATCCGATCCTCGATGGCGATGACTGACGTTGTGACGATGGACAAGATCGTGTCGCTGTGCAAGCGGCGCGGCTTCGTGTTCCCCAGCAGTGAGATCTACGGCGGCCTCGGCTCGAGCTACGACTACGGCCATTACGGCGTGCTGCTCAAGAACAACGTGCGCGGCCAGTGGTGGCGGGCGATGCTTCAGGAGCGAGATGACATCGTCGCGCTGGACTCGGCGATCATCCAGCACCCGCAGACCTGGAAGGCGAGCGGCCACCTGGCGGGATTCACGGATCCGCTCGTGGACTGCCGCACCTGCAAGCTGCGCTTCCGCGAGGATCACCTGGCGCAATCGGCCTGCGGCCGCAAGCCCTCCAAGCACCCTGGCGAGACGCCCGACTGCGACCTGACCGACGCGCGGGACTTCAACCTGATGTTCGAGACGACGATCGGCCCCGTGCGCGAGGAGGGCTCGACCGTCTACCTGCGGCCCGAGACCGCGCAGGGCATCTTCCTGAACTTCAAGAACTACCTTCAGTTCTCGCGCAAGAAGCCGCCGTTCGGGATCGCGCAGATGGGCAAGAGCTTCCGCAACGAGATCACGACCGGCAACTTCATCTTCCGGATGCGCGAGTTCGAGCAGATGGAGATGGAGTTCTTCGTCCCGCCCGACGAGGCGGGCAAGTGGTTCGAGCACTGGCTCGAGCAGCGGACGGAGTGGTATCTGAGGCTCGGGATCCGCCCAGACCACCTGCGTCTGCGCGCTCACGACGCCGAGGAGCTCTCGCACTACTCGAGCGCCACCAGCGACGTGGAGTACCTGTTCCCGATCGGCTGGTCGGAGCTCGAGGGCATCGCCAACCGCGGCGACTTCGATCTCGCCGCACACGCGAGCGAATCCGGGCATAAGCTCGAGTACGTCGACACCGCGACGGGTGCGCGCTACGTGCCGCACGTGATCGAGCCGGCGGCCGGCGCCGACCGAGCGCTGCTCGCGTTCATGGTCGACGCCTACGACGAGGACGAGATCGAGGGAGAGCGGCGGACGGTGCTGCGCCTGCATCCCGCGCTCGCGCCGGTCAAGGTCGCCGTCCTGCCGTTGGTGCGCAAGGACGGCCAGCCCGAGCTGGCGCGCGAGATCTACCAGGACCTGCGCGAGCGGATGCAGGCCGAGTACGACGAGGGCGGCGCGATCGGGCGGCGCTACCGCCGCCAAGACGAGATCGGGACGCCGTGGGCGGTGACCGTCGACCACCAGTCGCTCTCGGATCGGACGGTCACGGTACGCGACCGGGACAGCCTCGCACAGGAGCGCGTGCCGATCGGGGATCTCGGCGGGGAGCTCGAGCGGCGGCTCCGGGCGCCGTGGCGCTCGCCGAAGCTGGAGGCTTAGGAACGCCCGGGACCCCCGAGGGCCGGCGGCCGGCGGCCGGCGGGCCGAGCTTTTCCGGGGCGCCGGCGCGCCGGCAATAAGCCTGCTCTCACCAATTAAGCGCAGTCTCACCGGCCACTTAGCTGTCTCTTCGAGGCCCTCCCGAAACTGGCCGGGATGCCTTCTCGTGAAGTCAAAGCCCGAGATGCGGGCCTTGCGCTTGTCTCGCGGATCAACCGCTGGCTGATCGCCGGCGCGGTCGGGCTCGCAGGGCTGCTGTCGCTGGTTGCCGCGCATGCGTTCCACGGGCACACCGCCCAAGCGGCACCGGCCAACCGCGCTGCGCCGCAATCACAGTCCCCGGCGCCGACCCAAACGCAGCCGCAATCGGACGGCAATTCAGGCAATACGGGCAATTCAGGCGCTGGCCTTCAGGCCCCCGCACAGGCGCCGGCCCCCGCGCCGGCTGGGAACACGGGCGCCAGTAGCTCCGGAGGCTCGTGAGCCTCGCCACAGTCAGCTCCGGGGCGAGCGCGCTCTGGTACCTCACTCGCGGCACGGGCGCGATCGCGCTGATCCTGTTGACGATCAGCGTCGCGCTGGGGGTCGCCAACGTGCGACGTGCGCGGACCGCCGGCGTGCCGCGCTTCGTGTTCGACGCGGTGCACCGCAACGCGTCCCTGCTGGCGGTCGCGTTCCTGTTCGTCCACATCGTGACTTCGCTGCTCGACGGGTTCGCGCCGATCCGCGTGGTCGACGTGATCATCCCGTTCGCCTCGCCGTACCGTCCCGTGTGGCTCGGGTTCGGCGCGGTCGCGTTCGACCTGCTGATCGCGGTTGCGCTGACAAGCATGCTGCGGCGGCGCTTCGGCTACCGCGCATGGCGAATCACCCACTGGGCTGCGTACGCCTGCTGGCCGATCGCGCTGCTGCACGGGCTTGGAACGGGCAGCGACACGAAGACGACGTGGATGCTGGCGATCGCAGGCGGCTGCCTGATCGTGGTGATCGTCGCGGTCGTGGCCCGCGCGACTGACGGCTGGCCGAACCACTTCGGCGCCCGATCCACGGCGATCGCCGCGTCGGCGCTGGTGCCGCTCGGGCTGATCGTGTGGCTGCCGAGCGGTCCACTGGCGGCCGGCTGGGCGAAGCGCGCCGGCACGCCGGCTTCGCTGCTGCGCGCATCGGCGGCGTCGTCCGGGTCTGCGCCCTCTCACGCTTCTTCTTCCGGGGCTGGGTCGTCTCACGCTTCGAGTTCCGGCTCGGTCCCGAATTTCACGGCAAACGTCAGCGGCACGGTCCACCAGGGCCCGGAGGGCGACCAGCAACTGGTCGACATCACGCTCTCTGTCGCGGGCCAGCCACTGAGCACGCTCGAGATCCGGATCCTCGGCACGCCGATCGACGGCGGCGGCGTCCACATGACCTCAAGCCGCGTATACCTGGGAACCGCGTCGGATCCGCATCGATATCGCGGCCGCGTGACCGCGCTCGGAGGAACGAACATCCAGGCGCGCGTCAGGGACGCTCACGGGTCGCTGCTCACCTTGCTCGCGCGGCTGCAGCTGGATCCGAACACCGGTAACGCGAGCGGAACAGTGAGCGCGACCGGATGAGCACGACCACCCTCCCCCGACTTCTCACCGGCGTCGGCCAGCGCCCGATGACCACGCTTGCATCGCACGTCGCGGTGCATGGTCAGCTCCCGGAACTGGCGCCGGCCGCCATCCTCAGCGAGATCGAGCGCGCCGGCCTTCGAGGACACGGCGGCGCTGCGTTCCCGGTGGCGAAGAAGATGCAGGCTGTCGCAGCGCGCCGCAAGCCGAAGATCCTCGTCGCCAACGGCGCCGAGGGCGAGCCGGCGAGTAAGAAGGACCGGATGCTCCTGCGCGAGTTGCCGCACCTCGTGCTCGACGGCGCTTCGCTTGCGGCGCGGGCGGCCGGAGCGAAAACCGCGATCATCGCCGTCTGCGAGGAGGACCAGCGCGGCGCCTCGGCGATCGGCCGCGCACTGCAGGAGCGCACCCATGCTCGCCTGAGGCATGAGCCTCGGTTCGAGCTGGCGCCCGTGCCGGAGCGCTTCATCTCCGGCCAGGAAAGCGCGCTCGTCAGCTACTTCTCCGGCGGCGCCGGCAACCCAACCTTCGGACCGCGGCCGTTCGAGCGTGGAGTACGCGGACGGCCGACGCTCGTCAACAATGTCGAGACGCTCGCGCACGTTGCGCTGATCGCGCGGCACGGCGCGAGCTGGTTCCGCCAAGTCGGGACTGAGCGCAATCCGGGTTCGACGCTGGTTACGCTGTCGGGCGCCGTACGGGCCCCAGGTGTATACGAGATCGATCCCGGCATGACATTGGACGAACTACTGGAACACGGCGGCGCGGCGGGCGACCTGAGAGCCGTGCTGCTCGGCGGCTACTTCGGCTCCTGGATCCCCGCGACGGCGCTTCCCGGCCTGCGGCTGGCGCCCGAAGACCTTGTGGATCACGGCGCGAGCCTGGGTGCCGGCGTGATCGTCGCGCTCGACGGCGGCGCCTGCCCCGTTGCCGAGACGGCTCGAGTGGCGGACTATCTCTCGAGCCAGAGCGCGGGGCAATGCGGTCCATGCGTTCACGGGTTGAGCGCGATCGCCGATACCGTCCAACGCATCTCGAGCGGCACGGCCTCTCGCACAGCACAGTGGGACCTCGAGCGCTGGGCCACCGAGCTGCCGGGCCGCGGCGCCTGCCAGCTGCCGGACGGTGCCGTGCGCTTCATGCGCAGCGCACTGTCCGTGTTCTCCGAGGAGTTCCGCGAGCACGCGCGTCGCGGGCCATGCGCGGCGTGTTCACGCGGGCCCGTGCTGCCCACGCCGGCGCCGGTGATCGAGAGACGCGCCGCATGAGTGCCGTGCGCGTCCGCGTCAACCCGATCGAGTGCATCGCGCACGGCATGTGTGCCGAGCTGCTTCCCGAGCGAGTGCGGCTCGACGAGTGGGGCTACCCGATCCTCGACGACGACGAGGTCTCCGGCGAGCTTGCCGAGCACGCCCGCCGCGCGGCGCGCGCCTGCCCGACGTTCGCGCTCCTGGTCGACTCAGATCGCGGATGAGGCGGCTTCTAGCGCTCGGCGCCGGCGCGCTGCTGCTGGCGGGTTGTGGCGGAGGGGGATCCTCCGGCTCGACCCAGTCCGGTCACGCCCACGCCCAGACCGTTGTCGTGACGGTCAACGGGCAGACCAAGACAGTTGCCAAAGCGCCGGCCAAGCCGCCCGGTCCCCCATACCCGGTTCTGCTCCGTGCCGCCACGAGCACGCAGCCCACGCCGTTCGTGGCAGCGGTCAAGTGGCACGGCGCGGTCGCCGCCTGGATCGCGCGATCCCCGTCCGGCGTCGGCCTGGTCTCGTTCAATCAGCGGGTGGTTTCCCTTCACTTACATTCCGGCACGATCGACGCGGGCTCCACCGGCTGGCGATACGGCCCCAGCCTCGCGGGAGCGGAGCGAGCCAAGCTCATCTCCGCATTCAACGGAGGCTTCAAGCTCGACGTCGGCGCCGGCGGATTCATGATGAATGGGCGCGTCGCGTCTCCCTTGCAACCCGGGCTGGCGTCGATCGTCACGTACACCGACGGAGTCACCGACATCGGTTCGTGGCAGCACGGCGTCCCGGCGGCTGGACGGCAGGTCGCCTCGGTCCGGCAGAACCTCAACCTGCTGATCGACAACGGACAGCCCGCCTCGTCGGCCGACTGCGACAGCTGCTGGGGCGCAACGCTCGGCGGCGTCAGCGACCCCGCACGTTCGGCCCTCGGGCTCACCGCTCGCGGCAACCTGGTCTGGGCAGGCGGAGTGCACCTCACCGTCCGGGACCTCGTGAATGCACTGCGCGGCGCCAACGTCGTCCGCGCCGTCGAGCTCGACATCAATCCCGAATGGGTGGCTGCCTACCTGTACGGCCATCGCGGCGGTCATGGGCCGCTGGCCCCCGTACCGGTCGTTCCCGGGCAATCGGGCGTCCCGGGACAGTTCCTCGAGCCCTACGGCCGCGACTTCTTCACGATCGTCCCGCGCTAGCGCGGGCGTACGGGGCGCCGCGGCGGCGGCCTTCGCCGGGCCGCCACGCGCGTCGTGCGGCGCCGCCTTCTGCGCGCGCTGACCGCGTAGCTGACCGCACACACCGCCAGCACGAGCAGCGCGAGTATCGCGACGACGGCGAGACCCGGGGCGAGGATCAACACGAGGATCGCGACCACCACCGCGAACACGATGTCGATGAATAGTGGGTTGCTGGTTCTCACAGTGGCAGCCTCCGGAATAGCGGTCGTGGCAGATGCCGTAGCACGGCGAACAGATAGCGCAGCAGCGGCGGGACCCACACGGTGTGGGCGCGCCCGGCAAGGCCCTTGACGGTGGCGTCCGCCACGGCCTGCGGCGTCGTCGAGAAAGGCGCCGGCTTCAGCCCTTCGGTCATGCGAGTCGTGACAAAGCCAGGCCGTACGACGAGCACGCGGACGCCGGTGTCCGCGGTTGCGTCGGCGAGGCCCTGGGCGAGCGAATCGAGCCCGGCCTTGGCCGCGCCGTAGATCGCATTCGAGGCGCGAGGCCGTTCGGCGGCGACGCTCGACAGCACGACCAGCTCCCCGCGTCCCTGCGCGCGCAGCTGCCGAAGGCACTGAATCAGCAACGAGCCGGCACCGACGAAATTGACGCGCATGACCTCGATCGCGTGATCGCTGTCCGTGTCCAGTCCTTCCTGGCCGCCGAGCACGCCGACCGCCAGGACCACGGTGTCGATCCCTCCGAGCCGATCGAACGCGCGGCTCACCGCCTCGCCGTGCGCAGCGATGTCGTCGGCGTCGAGGACCTCAACCTCGGGGCGCGAGCAGCCGGCGCGCTCGAGGACGTCCGCGGCCTCGGCGAGGCGCTCGCGGTCGCGACCAAGCAGTACCGGACGGACCTCGCCCTCGAGCACCATCCGCTTGGCGATCGCGATCGCGATCTCCGAGCTGCCGCCGACCAGCAGCAGACGCTTGGCGCTTGAGACGTTCATCGGTCGACCAGGCCGGTCCGCAGCGCGAGGTCTGATCGCCAGAGGCCGTTGGGATCGAGCCGATCGCGGATCGCACGCCACTGCCCGAGCCGCGGGTACATCGCGCTCACGGTCTCGGCGCGCATGCGCGCGTCCTTGGTCAGGTACACGCGCCCGCCCGCCTCGGCCACGAGCTCGTCGCACCGCTGGAGCGCCGGCTCGAGCCCGGCCGCAGCCCGCGGAAGGTCGAGCGCGAGCGTCCAGCCGGCGATCGGGAACGAGATCGGAGCATCGTTGGCCGAGCCGAAGTCCTTGAGCACCGCGAGGAAGCACGGTACGCGCGAGCCGCGCAGCACGCCGATGGTCTGATACAGGACGCGATCCTGATCGGGCGGGACAACGAGCTGATACTGGACGAAGCCACGGGGCCCGTAAAGTCGCGGCCACGCATCGAGCGCGTCCAGGGGGAACATGTGGGAGCCGATACTCTCGACGTGGCCGCGCTCGGACCGCGGCGCCCGCCGGAAGCGCAGCTCGTTGAACGCGGTGATGGTGCGCGCCCGCAGGACTCCGCTCGGCCACGCAGCAGGGACGCCGGCGCGCGCCCTGACCGTGGCCTGCCCTCGCATCCCGGTCGGAACGGCGGCGGCGTCGACGTGCTCTGCACGGGTGACGATGCCGCGACCGGGATGGGAGCCGAGCAGGTCGAGCCACGCGACGCGATGCGGCCCTCCTGGCGCCGAGAGCGCCACCAGCGCCTCGTCGATCCCCGCCACCCGGTCGGTGTCGACCGACAGAAACGGACTCGTTACCGGCCGCATCCTGATCTTCGCCCAGGCGATCACGCCGGTCAGGCCCATCCCGCCGATCGTCGAAGCAAGCTCCTCGTCGTCGCGGCCGCGCTGCAGCTCGAGCAGCTCTCCGGAAGCGGTCAGCAATCCAAGCGCTTCCACGTAGCTTCCGAACGTTCCCGCCGTGCCGTGGTTCTTGCCGTGGATGTCGCTGGCGATCGCACCGCCGACGCTGACGTGCTGGGTTCCGGGAACGACCGGGACCATCCAGCCCTCGGGAACTCCGTGATCGAGCAGCTCGGCGATCGTCACACCGGCGCCGGCCTCGACCACCCCGGACTCGCGATCCAGCTTGATGCCCTTGATGCGTGAGGTCTCGAGGACGAGGCCGCCCGAAAGCTGGGCGGCGTCGCCGTAGGCACGGCCCATGCCGCGGACGATCGCCCCGCGGCCGGCCGCGTGCGCGCCGAGCACGTCGCGAAAGCCCGCCAGGGAGTCCGGGCACGCAAGCGAAACAGTCGCTCCTTCACCGCCACCCCAACCGCGGACGACTGAGGACTCAGTTCCCACCGTCGCCTGCGGCCACTCGAGTGCCGGCGCAGTATCAGCCGGCGGCATTGACACCCAGCGCGAACAGCGCGAGCCACACCGCCCCCGCGAGCAGCAGCCAGCGGTCTCCGAGCACGAGGTCCTCGGGCGCCTCGCCTTCGCCCGCTCGAACGTGCTTCCCGTAGCGGGCGATGCAGAACGCGAACGGGATGATCGTCAGCGGCCGCCACGGGACGCCATCGACCGAGGGAAGCTCCCAAGCCCACACCCCGTAGGCGAAGACGGCACCGGCGGCACTGAGCGCGAGCAGTGCGCGCAGGCGCGCAGCGCTGTAGTGCTCGAGGACCCGACGCCGCCCTCCGGCCCCAGAATCCAGGCGCCGCACCTCCGCCTGGCGCTTACCCGCGGCGACGAACACGGCGGCGAAGGTGACGACCAGCAGGAACCAGCGTGACAGCGTGACGGGTGCCGCGACACCACCCGCGACCGCGCGCAGCACGAACCCGCCGGCGATCGCGCAGATGTCAAGCAAAAGCAGGTGCCGCCAGATCAATGTGTAACTTAGGGTCAGCGCAACGTAGCCAGCACCTACCAGAAGTAGTAGTGGACGGATGAACACGCACAGCGCCAAACCCGCGACGAGCAGGAAGATCCCGAGGCCGGTGGCGACACGGGGATCGAGTTCACCGGCGGCGACGGGGCGATAGCGCTTCCGCGGATGAAGGCGATCCTCCTCGGCATCGCGGACGTCGTTGATCGCGTAGATCCCGGACGCGAGCATGCAGAACGCCACGAACGCAAGGCCGACGCGCACCGGGACGTCGTCGTGTCCGAGCGCGCCGGCAGCAACCGGCGCGGCGATCACGAGCAGGTTCTTGATCCACTGCCGCGGTCTGATCGTCGCTACCGCCGCGTGCAGCGCGCCACGCCGAGGAGTGACGGTCGCAGATTGAACGCTCACGGCGTCCACGGTAGCGCCGCCGCCACCCCTCGCGATATCTTGGGCGCCACCACCGAAGCCAACGCGCGTCGGCGCGGAGACGCGATCCGCTCCAGCCGCCTCGCGCAGCGACGAACCTCCGACAGGCGTTGGCATGCTGGTGAACGTATGGTCGGATTCTGAAAGGAATGTGTGCGCCGGATGAGGACCCTCTCAGGATCTATTTAGGCTGCTCATCGAAGTTAACCTGCAAGGTACCCGCCTTATGCCGACCTCGGCCCCAACCACAGAGCAACGGCTGCTCACTCGTCCTCCGCGCCGGCCGCCGGCGCGTGACCGTCGCGACACGACTCCAGGACGCTGGACGCGAGCGCGGCGGATCGCGCTGATCGCTGCGCTGATCTGCCTCGTCCCTTCGGTTATCTCGTGGATCGATGCCGTGACCGGTCCCTCGAATACGAGCCTGGGGATCAACACCGTCGAGTGGCTGCGCGACAATGGGGCGAGAGGAATTGTCAACGAGGTCGAGTCGATCTACTACACGCTGACCGCCCCCGCTAAGGGGGGCCCAGGGCTGCACGCCCTTCCCGGCCAGGCAGGCGCGATCTCTTCCGCTGCACTCGCAGCCCGTCATAAGGTCCATTACTATCGACCGCCTAGCATTTCGCCGGTGATCCATCCGGCCCTTCCTGGGGAGGGCGCGTGGCACGCAACATATAGCGCGGGCGGGTCGCACCCGCCGGTCCTGATCACGAGCTTCCGGCCCGATCCAAACTATCCGCGGAACGTGGCCGGCGTTGCATGGATCGATCACACACGAACCTCGACGTGGCTGTATCCGGGCATCCAGGAACCGGCCGTCCCGCTTGCCTCCCGCGGCCCCGAGGAGGTGCCGGTCCATCTCCGCTCGCGGCTGGTGGCGACGTTCAACAGCGGCTTCAAGCTGAGCGACTCCGGCGGGGGCTTTGCAAGCGGCGGGCACACATACGCGCCGATGCAGCACGACATCGCGACGATCGTCCGCTACCGCAGCGGTAAGGTCGACGTGATCTCGTGGCAGGGTGGCCCGGACGTGCCCTCGGACGTCGTGTACGCGCGTCAGAACCTGCCGCTGATCGTCAACAACGGGCGACCGAACCCAAACCTGTCGGACGGTCCCGAATGGGGCGCGACACTCGGTAACGCAATCCTGGTGTGGCGCTCGGCTGTTGGGGTGGATCGCCACGGCAACCTGCTGTACGCGGCCGCTAACGACCAGACTGTTGGATCGCTCGCGGCGATCATGATCCACGCTGGAGCTGTGCGCGCGATGGAGCTCGACATCAACAGCGAGTGGACCAGCTTGATCACGTACCGCCAGCCCGGAGCACAGCAACCCGCGAACCTGCTCGCCGACATGAATCGGTCGCCGGACCGGTATCTGACACCGGACGACCGCGACTTCTTCGCCGTATACGTACGCTGAGCGCGTGAGCCGTCGCGCCCAAGCCGGATTCGTGGGAGTGCTCGCCGCGTTCGCGGTGTCAGCCTGCGGCGGATCGAGCGCGAAGCACTCGTCCTCGACAACATCGTCGGCGACGAGCCATCCCTCGAGCGCGCTGATAAGCAGCACCCTCACGACAAGCACGCCCGCGCCGCCCCCGAAGCCCAAGCCCGCCCCACCGCATGCCCCGTTCGCGGTTGGCGAGCGGATCGTCACGTTCATCGATCACAGCCGCACGATCCACCTGCCTGGCGGCGGCGTACGACCGCGCCGGCTCGTAACGATCGTGCGCTATCCGGCGGTGGGATCGGCTTCCCGGATCGACGTTCGCAACGCCCGGCCACTCCGATCGGCCGGCACGTTCCCGCTGGTCGTTTTCGGCCACGGCTTTGCGGTGACCCCGGCGCCCTACGCGCGGCTACTGCAGGCCTGGGCGCGCGCCGGCTACGTCGTCGCCGCCCCGATCTTCCCGCTCGAGAATCAGAACGCGCCTGGCGGGCCGAACGAGTCCGACCTCGTCAATCAGCCGCGCGACATGAGCGTCGTGATCACGCGCATGCTAGAGGCCAGCGGCCGCACGCACGGGTTCTTCTCGGGTCTCATCGACCCGTCGCAGATCGCGGTCAGCGGGCAGTCCGACGGCGGCGAGACAGCCCTGGCCGTCGCGTACGACCGCTTCTACGTCGACCGCAGGGTGCGCGCCGCCGTGATCCTGTCGGGCGCGGAGATCCCGGGCGTCGGAGGCTTCGACTTTCCCTCGCCGAGCCCTCCGCTGCTAGCGACGCAGGGCACCGCGGACACGATCAACCCGCCGAGTTTCACCTACACCTTCTTCAACATCGCACCACCACCGAAGTACCTGCTGACGATGTTCGGGGCCCCGCACCTGCCTCCCTACACCGACGAGCAACCGCAGCTGCGGATCGTCGAGCGCGTAACGATCGCGTTCATGGATCGGTATGTGAAGCGTGAACGCGGCGCCCTGCGACGGATGCTTTCCGCTGGCGACGTGCCCAGGGTCTCCGCGATCCGCGCCGATCGATGATCACGCAGGAATGTCGAGCCGCGGGGCCAAACATCCCGCTAATGCGCAATCCGGCACAATCCCGCTCGTTTACGGGGCCGTCGTTGTGGCAAGCGCACTGCGGATCGCCACCTGACACCGATCTCCCCACCAACGCAACCCGAGCAACCCCTTGCCAGCCGACACGATAAGCGCCCCGCCCCCGCCCGAGGTCGCAGATCCGACAGTCGCGCCTGACGCGCCGGCAGTCCACAGCCGCTTCAGGCTGACCCGCGGCGTTGCGTTCGGCGCCGTCGGAGCGCTGATCGTCGTGTCGCTGCTGCTGCGGCTGCGGGGCCTGCATTTCCATTTCTGGATCGACGAGGGCCTATCCGTCGGGATCTCCTCGCATTCGCTCAGCCAGATCCCATCGGTTTTGCGCCAAGACGGGTCGCCGCCGCTCTACTACTTGCTGCTGCACGTGTGGATGTCGATCTTCGGGCGAAGCGAAGCGGCGACACACGAGCTCTCGCTCCTCTTCGCACTGCTGGCGATCCCCGTCGCCTACTGGGCCGGCGCCAGCCTGTTCGGTCGCCGTGTCGGGCTGATCACCGCGTTCCTCGCAGCCGTGGTTCCATACCTCTCGACCTACGGCGAGGAGACGCGGATGTACACGCTGGTCGCGCTCCTGTCGCTCGTCGCATGCACGTCATTCGTCCACACGTTCGTGTTCCGGCGACGACGGTATCTGCCCGTCTTCATCGTCTCCCAGACAGCCGCGCTGTACACGCACAACTGGGCCCTGTTCCTGTCGCTGATGGCCGCCGTCGCATTCCTGGTGTGCGTGCGCCACGCGCCCGCCGAGGAGCGGCGAGCGCTCTGGCGCGACGGGTTGATCGCGCTCGGCAGCATTGCAGTGCTGTTCGCGCCCTGGCTGCCGACGCTCATCTATCAAGCGCGGCACACCGGAGCGCCGTGGGACACGCCGCCCGACCTCTGGTCGCTCACCCAGGGTGGTTATTCGCTGGTCAACGGCCGCGGCGCCGCGGTCGCGCTGCTGCTCGGAGGCGGCGCGGGATTGCTCGCGCTCAGACGCCCGGGAGCCGAGCGCGACCAAGTCCGTCTGGCCGCCGAGTGCCTGCTGGTCCTTGCGCTCGGAACGGTTTTGGTTGCGTGGGCGTACTCGAAGACCACGCCCGCCTGGGCGGACCGTTATCTCGCGGTCGTGGTCGGCCCGCTGATCGTCCTGTTCGGCCTTGGGCTCGTGCGCGCCGGGCGCCTGGGAATGGTGGCCCTCGCGCTCGCGGCGTGCTTCTGGGTGCTCGACCCGTTCCCGGCCTCCAAGAGCAACAAAAGCAACGTCGCGGCGACCGTCGCCGCCCTACGTCCGCAGATGGGGACGCCGACCCTCGTGCTCTCAACACAGCCCGAGGGGGTGCCAGTGCTCCACTACTACATGCCGGGCGTCAAGCATTTCGGGACGCCTCTCGGCGTGGTGCCCGACCCGGGCGTCGTCGACTGGCGCAACGCGCTGGCGAGGCTTCGCGCTTCGTCGGTTAGGACGGTGCTGATGCCGATGTTGCGCTCGCTGTCACCCGGCGACCGCGTCCTGCTCGTCGTTCCCACAGACATGCCGACGAGTCCGCAGTGGCTGAAGCTGATCGCCAAGG
The DNA here is from genome assembly GCA_963796525.1 of uncultured Solirubrobacterales bacterium. Taxonomy (GTDB): domain Bacteria; phylum Actinomycetota; class Thermoleophilia; order Solirubrobacterales; family Solirubrobacteraceae; genus Palsa-465. The sequence goes on along the minus strand of CAWCMD010000014.1, from coordinate 413,478 downwards.
ACAGCACCCTGTGGCTGAACGCGCTGAAGCAGGACCACTCGCTCCGGCGCGTCGCGAGCAGCGCGGATCAAGCGGACAACTCGTCGCTGGTGCGGGTCCGCGGGACGCTGTTCGAGGTTCGCTAACGGCCAGCGGGTCGATGGCGGGTCGCTAGCCGCTAGCGGATTCGCGCCCGCGCGGTGACCGAGAACCCGCCGGGCACCACGCTCGCGGTGACGCTCTGCACCTCCACGCGCGGGTCGGAGAACACGGTCACGGTCGCGAGACCGCCGAACGGAACGTCCGGCGTGACGACCAGGCGCCCACCCTGCGGACCGACGGTCGCGTCGACACTCGCGGTGACGCCGAGCAGCGTGGCCGTGCCCCGAAGCGTGAGCTGTCCGTTGACCGAGGCGACCGGCTGCACCGAATCGAGGAACGGGACAGCCGCACGCAGGTCCGCCTCGCTCACCGTCGCCGTGCCCAGCAGCTCGTTGCCGCGCTTGGTCAGCGTCGCGTTGCGCAGCGTCAGCAGGCCGGCGCGCAGCACCTGCGCCGAGGCGTCGAGGGACGCGACGTCCGCCGCCTGCTCGAGCAGCCCGCCCAGATGACCCGTGTTGGACCGGTAGTCGCCCATCCGGATGACGACTTTGTCGGCCCGGTGCCAGAGAAGCTTGACCGCGGGGAACGCCTGCACCTGCACCTTCAGCACGGTGCCCGACTGCGACAGCCGGTCCCGAAGCCGCCGCTCGGCGATCCCTGGAAGCACGATCTGCGCGATCACAAGCGCGCCGGCGACGAGCGCGGCCGTGGCGAAGGCGGCGATCCGGCGCATGGGTCCGGGGAACGTTACGCAGTAGCGGACGCCGGGGCGGCCGGCTACCCCAGCACGGCCCGGACCGCGAGCACCGCCTGTTCCACGACGGGGGCGATGTCGAAGTCGGGCTCGCTGAGCCGCCGGATCGTGATGCCGTCGGCGAGCGCGAACAGGAACGTGGCGACCGCGTCGGCGTCGGCGCGGAGCTCGAGCACACCGGCGCGGCCCTTCGCCCTCAGGGCGTCGGCCATGTGCGTGCGGATACGGCGGGCGAGCTCCGCGAGCTCGGCGGCGATCTCGTCGTTGCGCTGGCCGAGCATCATCATCTCGAAGAACATCACCGCCGGAGCTGGACCCTCCCCCAGAAAGTCCTCGAAGCTGCTGACAAGGGCCGCCAGCACGTCCTCGGCGCTCTCGGCGCCGGCGATCGCGTCCTCGAGGCGCTCGATCCGGACTTCGCACTCGCGGCGCACGACCTCGATCAGCAGCCGCTCCTTGGTCGCGAAGTAGTAGTGGAGCAGCCCGCGCGAGACGCCGGCCTCGCGGGCGACGACATCAAACGTCGCACCGGCGGTCCCGCGAGCGGCGACCGCCACGCGCATCGCCTCGACGATCCGTGCGGCCTTGTCGGTCGGCAGCTCGCGACGTTGCACGACCTGAGGCGTTAGCGCGGCCTCCATTGCGAGAATTCTAATCGGGCAGCGGCCGATTCCTTAATCTCGCGCCGTGCCCCTCGATGTCCAGTCAGCTGCGCGGCAGATCGAAAGGGAGCTACGGGCGCTCGGAACGCAGGAGCGGGCCGCCCGCGAAAAGCGGTATCTGAAGAGCGACCTCGAGCATTTCGGCGCGACGCTCCCGGAGATCCGTAGCACGACGAAACAGTTCGTCAAGCGGCAGCCCGGGCTCACTCACGACGAGCTCATCGCCCTCACGCGGTCGCTTTGGTCGGCCCGGGTCTTTGAATCCAGGATGGCGGCGGTGATCCTGCTCGAACGGCACCCGAGCCTCATCAGCCCGCGCGATCTGCCGCTCCTCAAGGAGCTGATCGGTAGCTCGCACACCTGGGCGCTCGTCGATCCGCTGGCGGCCAACGTCGTGGGCGGGCTGCTCAGCCGCACCCCGCGGGCCGCGCACCGGCTCGATGCGTGGACGCGGGACGATGACTTCTGGATCCGCCGCGCCGCCCTGCTTTCGACGCTGAAGACACGGGACTTCGAGCGCTTTTTCCGCTACGCCGATTCGATGCTGGAGGAGACGGAGTTCTTCATCCGCAAGGCGATCGGCTGGGTGCTCCGTGAGCAGAGCAAGCGCGATCCGGATCAGGTGTTCACATGGCTGGCCGGTGGGACTCGCGTCCTGCGCGCGTCCGGTGTCACCGTGCGCGAGGCCGTCAAGTACCTCCCGCCGGCACAGCGCGAGCAGTTGCTTCTTAAACGCCGGAGGCGCCACAAGGGCGCCTCCAAAAGCAGCTGATCAGCGCGAGCTTCAGGCCGCGCCGCTGACCGGCGTCGCGGATGGCGATGACGGCGTCGTCGGCGGCGTGTACTCGAACTCCTCCTCTGCGCCGAACAGCGTGTCGAGGACCTTCGAGCGGAGCTTCTCGGAAGCTACGAGCGCGAGACCGAAGCCGAGGCCGACGACCAGCACCTTGCGTCCGAGCCGGCGCCCCTTCTTCGCCCGCTTCTTCGGGGCCTCGGCGAGCGCAACCGCTGCCTCGCGGAACGCCTCGCTGGCCTCGCGAAGATCCTTTTGCAGCTTCTTGTCTTCGAGCAGCGCCTTGGTCGGCGGCTTGCCGTTCGAGAAGCGGCCGTACGCGCTCCTGGAGCGCTCGATCGCCTTTTGGACGTTGTCCCGCAGCTTCGCGTCCTCGATCAGGCGCTGGATGTACGGGTTAGCCCGGGCGATATTCGCGACCTCGATGGGGCTGAACGCCGCCGCCTTGGCCTTTTTGCGTTTTGATGCCATGTCTCTCCCTCGGGACTAGGGAACTCGTGGGGTGCTCAGCATACGCGAGCCGACCGGAGCCCGCATACGAAGAGCAGCGAAAAGTCGCTTTTCAGCTTGTCATGCCGAGCGCAGCGCCGCGACCCTGCGCGGCGATGCTCGCCGCTGGAGCGCGATCTCGAGCACCTCTCCGATCTCCGATACGAACTTGAATTCAAGGTCCCTGCGCAGGTGGGTGGGGATCTCGTCGACATCCTGCTCGTTGAGCGCCGGCGCGATCACGCAGCGGATGCCGTTGCGCTGCGCCGCAAGGGCCTTTTCCTTGAGCCCGCCGATCGGGAGCACCTGACCGGTCAGCGTGATCTCGCCGGTCATCGCCACGTCGCTGCGGACTGGGCGCCCGGACAGCAGCGACGCCAGGGCCGTCGCAATCGTGATGCCGGCGCTCGGCCCGTCCTTCGGGGTCGCGCCCGCCGGCACGTGGATGTGGATGTCGTGCGTGGCAAACCACGTCTCGTCGAGATCCGGAAGGATGTCGGCGGCCTCGGAGCGCACATAGGAGAGGGCCGCCTGCGCCGACTCCCGCATGACGTCGCCGAGCTGTCCGGTGATCGTCAGCCGCCCGCGCCCGGGCATCGCCGTGGCCTCGATGAACAGCACGTCGCCGCCGACCGGCGTCCAGGCAAGGCCGGTCGCGACGCCCGGCCGCGCCGTCCGGCGGCGGGTTTCGGAGAAGAACCGCCGCTTGCCGAGCAGCTCGCGCACGCGCGGCTCGCTGATCGACGTGCGGCGGTCGCCATCACCCTCGGCCACGCGCCGCGCGACCTTGCGGCAGACGCTGCCGATCTCGCGCTCGAGCTGGCGCACGCCCGCCTCGCGCGTGTAGTCGGAGATGATCGCGCGCAGTCCGGTATCGGTGAACGAAATGCGCGAGCGCTTCAGGCCGTTGCGCTCGATCTGGCGGGGCACCAGGTAGCGCTTTGCGATCTGGAGCTTCTCCTCCTCGCTGTAGCCGGAGAGCTGGATCACCTCCATCCGGTCGCGCAGCGGGCCGGGGATCGTGTCCAGCGTGTTGGCCGTCGTCACGAACATCACGTTGGAGAGGTCGAACGGCAGATCCAGGAAGTGGTCGCGGAAAGAGTGGTTCTGCTCGGGGTCGAGCACCTCGAGCATCGATGATTCGATCCCACCCACCCCGCCGCGAAAGTCCGCCCCCATCTTGTCGATCTCGTCGATCATCAGCAGCGGGTTGTTGGCGCTCGCATCTCGCATCGCGCGGATGATGGTTCCCGGCAGCGCGCCGATGTAGGTGCGTCGGTGACCGCGGATCTCCGCCTCGTCGCGGACGCCGCCGACGCTGATGCGTTCGAACTTCCGGCCGAGCGCCCGTGCGATCGAACGACCAAGCGACGTCTTTCCGACTCCCGGCGGGCCGACGAAGCAGAGAATCGACCCAGCGGGTTGAGCGGGGCGGGCGGGAACACCATTCCCGCCGCTTGCGGCCATCAGCGACCGCACCGCAAGGAACTCGAGGATCCGGTCCTTGACCTGCTCGATGTCGTAGTGGTCCTCGTCGAGCACTTTCCGGGCATGCGCCAGATCGAGGTTGTCCTCCGTCGATTTGTCCCACGGCAGCGCCGCGATCCACTCGAGATAGCCACGCACCACCCCGTACTCAGCCATCGCCGGCTGCAGGCGCTCGAGCCTGGTCAGCTCCCGGTCGACCTGCTTTCGGACCTCCTCGGGCAGCTCGATCGCAGCGAGTTGCTCACGCAGCTCATTGACCTCGGCCTGAACCTCGTCGGCTTCACCCAGCTCCTCCTGGATCGCCTTCAGCTGCTGGCGAAGGAAGTACTCGCGCTGGCCCTTCTCGAGCTCGGACTGCACCTGGGACTGGATCTTCGAGCCGAGCTGCACGACCTCGAGCTCCTGCGCGAGGATCTCGGAAAGCCGGCGCAGACGCTTGCTCACGTCAAGCTCCTCGAGCAACTCCTGCTTTTCCTCGGTCTTCAGCCGCAGCGACCCCGCGATCAGATGCGTGAGGACGATCGGATCGTCGACGTTGGCGACCATCACCTGCAGCTCCTCGGGCAGGTACGGGACCTGCTCAACGATCCCCGTGAACGTCTGCTGCACATTTCGCATCAGCGCCGTCAGCTCGGCGCTCGGTCGCACGACGTCGGCGGCGTCCGCCACCTCGGCGACGAGATACGGCTCGGTGGCGAGGAAGCGCTCGATCCGAACTCGCTGGCCGCCCTGGATCAGAACCCGCAGAGTGCCGTCGGGAACGCGGATCATCCGGGCGACCATTCCGACGACGCCGACCGAATAGAGGTCCTCAGGCGACGGCGTCTCGACCTCGGGGTTGCGGCTGGCAACCATCATGATCGACCGGTCGCCACGCAGCACGTCGTTGATCAGCTCGACGCTCCGTGGCTGGCCGACGTTCAGCGGGATCATCATGTCCGGGAACGTCACCGCATCGCGCAGCGGCAGCACTCCCAGGCGATCCGGCAGCGAGCCGACGCTCCCGACCGCGACCTCCTGAGCCTCCGGGTTCGGGACCGTGACGTCGATCACTTCTTGTCTGCCGTCTCGATCGGAACGGCGCGCGAGACGGGCTCATGCGGCGCGAGCGGCAGCTCGACGCGCAGCATCCCATCCTCGTAGCTCGCCTTCGCGTCCTCGGGCAGCACGTCAGCGCCGAGCTCGATGATCCTCCGGAACTGGCCGCGCTCGATCTCGATCTGTTGGTAGACATCGCCTTCGATCACGCTGGCGCGGACTCCTGAGAGGATCAGCTTGCGGCCCTGAATCTCGAGCTCGAGCTCGGAGCTCAGCACGCCCGCCAGCTCCGCGGTGACGATCGCTCGCGGGGGGTCCGACGTGTAGACGACGTCAACGGCGGGCGAGAAGCCGCTCCGCCGGCGAGTGATACCCGCCCTGCCGAACACGTCTCCGAACAGCTCGTCCATCTCACGCCGCATCCGGTCGAAGTTCGCAAACAGGTCTCGTTCTGGCATCGCCCTGGAGGTTAAACGGTGTTTGGGGTCGGCTCGTTGACGAGGGCGCCCCGGGCCACGCGCCGCTGCCGGCTCTGACATCTGACACCCTACGGCTGGTGGCGCAGCACCTGCAAATGGCCGCCGCCCAGCTCGCCAACCTGAATGAGTTCGAGAGCGCCCTGCTCGTTCTCGGTGCGCTGCTGATCGCCGGTGCACTCGTCTCGGGACTCGCCCGCCGCAGCTTCGTTTCGGTCACGGCGATGTTCGTGCTCGCCGGCTTCGTCCTCGGCGCCGGCGGTCTGAAGGTCCTGGACCTGAGCGCTCGCTCCGAATTCGTACGCGATGTCGCGACCGTTGCGCTGATCGTGATCCTGTTCAGGGATGGACTCGAGGTCGAGGGGGAGATGCTCCAGGCCCACTGGCATCTTCCGTTCCGCAAGCTCGTCCTCGCGATGCCATTGACGGCGGTGATCGTCGCGGCCGGCGCGCGCGTGCTGGTCGGCCTGTCATGGACAGAGTGCTTTCTGCTCGGCGCGCTGCTCTCGCCGACCGACCCCGTCCTCTCGTCGAGCGTGGTCACAAACGCTCGTGTGCCACGACTCATCCGTCACTCGCTGAACCTCGAATCCGGCCTCAACGACGGGCTCGCGCTGCCCGCGGTGCTCGCGTTCGCTGCCGCGCTCCAGGTCGGAGACTCACACTTCGTGTGGTGGAGGTTCGTGCTCGAGGATGTCTCGATCGGGTTCGTCACGGGAATCGTCGTCGCGCTCGTCGCCGCGCTGCTACTGCCGCGCGGTGAGGGTCTCGCGGAGGGGATTCCCGATTACCAGAAGGCGCTCTACGGGCTCGGCGTCGCGTTCGCCACCTATGGCATCGCGCTGCTACCGCCGCACGGCAACGGCCTGATCGCGGTGTACGTCGCGGCGATCACGCTCGGCATCCGGCGGCCCGAGATGCGCACCTACTTTGAACACCACGCTGCCGGTCTGGTGGAGGTCGTCAAGCTCGGCATCTTCGTCGTGTTCGGATCGCTGCTCACCTTGCACGGCCTGTTCAGCGATGGTTGGGCTGCGATCGGCGTCGTGCTCGTGACGCTCCTGGTGGCGCGGCCGATTGCGGTATTCCTCGCGCTGATCGGCACCGCGACCGACACCGCGACAAGAGGCTTCATGGCCTGGTTCGGCCCGAAGGGAGTGGCGACGATGACGTTCTCGCTACTGGTCCTCAACGACCAGGTGGCGTCCGGATCGCGGATCTTCAACCTCGCGGCGCTGACGGTGTTCTGCTCGATCATCGCCCACGGGCTGACCGACACCCCTGGCTCGGAGTGGATCGCGCGCCACAGCGAGCGGGCACGTGCGCCGTCGCTGGCCTCGGCCGCGGGAACGTCCGATTAGTGACGGTCCGTGTCCCCGCCCCGGGACGGATTCGTGGCCCATCCCAGGAACAGGGCCAGCAAGATGATCAGGATGAATCCGATGCCCAGGGGCCAGAACATGCGGGGAACGATATACGCCGGCCCGCTCCCGGGGGCGACTCACCTGTGCAGGGCGACCTGCTCGTTGGCGGATGGAAATGCCCAGGCCACGTGCATCCGTCGTTCCTGGCGGAAAACGAACCGCATCTGCCGCGGGGGCCGCAGACCCTCAGGGTGGTTTGGGCGGTAGGTCGAGCACGGACCGGTTTCGGAAATGGCGCACAGGAGATGCTCGTGGAAGAAGCAGTTCTCGCAACTCGCCTTTGCCGTCCCGCTGCGCCCGTTTGCCATGCCCGACCTCGACCTCGTATCTAGTGCTCAACTCGAATGCGTTGGCATCAAAGCGAACTTCACCCCCCTCGTGCAATGACGTTTCCCGGAAAACGCATGAACTTCACGGTTTTCGAAAACCCTGCAATTAGGCCGAATTTTCGTTGGCCTCGATGGAACGCCCCGCATTTTCCGTAGGTTTCCGCGCCGATGAAGATCCTCCTCACCGGCGTCACCGGCTACGTCGGCTCGACGCTCCTCCCGCGCCTGCAGCGCGATGGCCATGAGCTCCGCGGCCTCAGCCGCCGAGCCGGCCTCGAGCTCGGCATCCCGGTCGCGGTCGGCGATGCATCGAGCGGCGCCGGGCTCGAGGACGCACTCGCGGGCATCGACGTCGCCTACTACCTGCTCCACTCGATGGAGCCAGCAAGCGATCGTGCATTCGATGCGCGGGAGCGCGCGGCGGCCGAGAACTTTGCGCGGGCTGCCGTCGCCTGCGACGTGGGGCGAATCGTGTACCTCGGCGGGCCCGCGCCGACACACGGAGCGCCATCCCGGCACCTCGCGAGCCGTCTCGCCGTCGAGACGATCCTGCTCGCGGCGGTTCCCGACTCGGTCGCATTCCGCGCCTCGATCGTGATCGGCGCTCGTTCTCGGGCGTTTCGGTTTCTCGTCCACCTCGTCGAGCGCATGCCGGTCCTGCCGCTGCCCTCGTGGAGCCGAAACCGCACTTCTCCGATCGACGAGCGGGATCTGACCGAGCTGCTGGCCCGCGCCGCAACGAGCGACGTCGTGGCGGGCTGCGCGCTCGATGCTCGTGGCCGCGACCTCGTCACGTACGGCGAGCTGATCACTCGGATTCGTGAACACATGCTCGTCGGAAGAGCCACGATCACCTTCAAGCGGCTCAGCCTGACGCCGATCGCCAGTCGTGTCGCCTCGATGATCGCCGGCGAGGACGTCGAGCTGATCGGACCGCTGATGGAGAGTCTCGAGCAAGACCTGATCCCGCGCGACAATCGCGCTGCCGAACTGCTCGGGATCCGGCTTCACTCCCTGGATTCCGCGATCGAGCATGCGCTGCGAGCGTGGGAGCTGTCCGAAACGCTGGCCGCGCGTTAGGTAGGGTCCGATCCGACCGATGTCTCCCTCACGCGCCCGATGAGCACCGTCCACGTCAAGATCGAGATCAAGGCATCGCCTCAGAAGGTCTGGGATACCGTGATGGACCCTTACAAGTTGGAGGAGTGGGTGACAATCCACCGCTCCATCAGAGGTGTCTCAGACCGGCCGATGCGGAAGGGCTCGACGATGGAACAGGTGCTGCATATGCGCGGCGTCTCGTTTCACGTCAACTGGACACTGGTCAACGTGGATCAGCCGAACCACGCCGAATGGGAAGGAAGAGGCCCCGCTCACTCGCGCGCGCGGATCGTCTACATCCTCTCCAGCGACGGGGACGGAGACGGACCCACCCGTTTTGAGTACATCAACGAGTTCACTCCACCGGGTGGCCGTCTTGGAAATGTCGCCAGCCGAGTGATTGTCGGCGCCGCCTCGGAGCGCGAGGCGCGCAGTTCTCTCAACCGCCTGAAAGCCCTGCTCGAAAAGGGTTAATCGTCGCGGTTAACGGTGACTGCCGCTATCGTTGTCCGTCATCGATTAGACAGCGGAGAGAGGAAGCCGCATTGCCAGACTTTGTTGACACCACGGTGAAGGAAATCGACGGACGGCTGGCCGAGCTCAAAGCCGAGGTCGCCAAGCTTGAGGCGGCGCGCTCGGCGCTCCAGGGCGCTCGCCGTGGCCCCGGACGTCCACCGGGGTCAGGATCGGGCTCGACCACCCGCCGCCGCGGCCGCAGGCCGGGCCGTCCCCGCGGCCGTCGCTCCGGTGGCACGCGGGCCAACCAGGCGCTGGAGCTCGTTCGTAACCAGCCGGGGATCACGATCCCGGAGATCGCGGAAGCGCTGAGCATCGAGCCTAACTACCTGTATCGAGTAATGCCCAAGCTAGTGGCGGAAGGAACCGTCAAGCGCGAGGGCCAGGGCTGGCATCCGGCATAGCGAGTTCGGAGGGCCGAGCTACGTGCCCGGCCCTCCATAGCTCAACCGACTGACCGGCTCACACCAGCTCGAGCTGCCGCACCGCGTCGCGCTCTTCCTTGAGTTCGTTCACGGTCGCGTCGATGCGCGACTGCGCGAACGACGAGATCTCCAGCCCTTGCACAACCTCGTAATTCCCGTTGGCGCAGGTGACCGGGAAGCCTGAGAACACGCCCTCCTCGACGCCGTAGGACCCGTCGGAGGGAATCGCCATCGACACCCAGTCACCCGCGGGCGTGCCGAGTACCCAGTCGTGCACGTGATCGATTGCCGCGTTCGCGGCGGACGCGGCGCTCGACGCACCGCGCGCTTCGATGATCGCTGCACCTCTTTTCTGCACAGTGGGAATGAAATCGTTCTCAATCCACTGCTGGTCGTTGATCACTTCCGCTGCATTTTGCGCGTTCACCTTCGCCTGAAAGACATCTGGGTACTGGGTCGCGGAATGATTACCCCAGATCGTCATGTTGGTGATGTCCTTGATCGCGGCGCCCGTCTTGATCGCCACCTGTGCGATCGCGCGGTTGTGGTCGAGCCGCATCATCGCCGTGAATCGCTCGCGGGGGATGTCGGGCGCGTTGCTCTGCGCGATCAAGCAGTTCGTGTTGGCGGGGTTGCCGACCACGAGCACCTTGATGTCTGAGGCGGCGTGGTCATTCAGTGCCCTGCCCTGGGGCTTGAAGATGCCTCCGTTGGCCTCCAGCAGATCGCTTCGCTCCATCCCCTTGCTGCGGGGGCGGGCACCGACCAGCAGCGCGATGTTGACGCCGTCGAACGCCCGGTTCGGGTCGTCGTGGATATCTATTCCGGAAAGCAGCGGGAAGGCGCAGTCATCCAGCTCCATCGCGGTGCCCTCGGCCGCCTTCACTGCAGCCGCGATCTCGAGCAAGGAGAGATGCACCGGTGTGTCGGGACCGAGCAGCTGGCCGCTCGCGATGCGAAACAAGATTGCGTAGCCGATCTGACCGGCCGCGCCGGTTACCGCCACTCGTACGGGGGAATCGCTCACCTGTTGTTCATCTCCTTCGCTGCTCGAATGTCACCCGAGATGTATACCGACCGCACACTCTCGCGGCGGTGCCGGGCGCCTCGCTAGGTCGCTAGTGTGATCCCACCATGAGGATCGTCTACACGCAGACCGATGAGGCTCCGGCGCTGGCCACTGCATCATTGCTTCCGGTGATCCGTGCCTACGCGGCGGCCGCGGATATTCACATCGAGCTCCGCGATATCTCGCTGACCGGCCGCATCCTCGCCCGGTTCCCCGAGCGACTCACCGACGAGCAGCGGATCGCCGACGCGCTGAGCGAGCTCGGCCAGCTGGCCGACACGCCCGAGGCGAACATCATCAAGCTGCCCAACGTCAGCGCCTCGGTCCCCCAGCTCAAGGCGGCGATCGCCGAGCTGCAGGAGCAGGGCTACGACATCCCGGACTACCCGGAGCAGCCTGCGGACGACGAGCAGCGCGGGGTCCGTGCCCGGTACGACCGGGTCAAAGGAAGCGCCGTGAACCCCGTCCTGCGCGAGGGCAACTCCGACCGCCGGGCGCCTGCCTCGGTGAAGGAGTTCGCGCGCCGCCATCCCCATCCGATGGGCGAGTGGTCGTCCGAGTGCCGCTCGCATGTCTCGACGATGAGCGACGGGGACTTCCGCTCCACGGAGCGGTCGGTCACCGTCGAGGGCGACGGTTCGGTCCGGATCGAGCACGTCGCACAGGACGGCTCGATCACCGTGCTCAAGGAAACGACACCGGTCCTCGCGGGCGAGGTCCTCGACGCGTCGGTGATGCGCTGTGGCGCGCTGCGGCAGTTCCTCACCGAGCAGATCGCCGAGGCGAAGCAGCAGGGCGTGCTCTTCTCCGTGCATCTGAAAGCGACGATGATGAAGGTGTCGGATCCGATCATCTTCGGCCATGCCGTCAGCACCTTCTTCCCCGATCTCGACGTCCCGGGGTGGAACCCGAACGACGGACTCGGCGCGCTGCCTACGGGAACCGAGATCTCGCAGAGGGACGACCGGCCGGCGCTCGCAATGGTCGATTCCGACCGCGGGATAACCAATCTTCACGTGCCGAGCGACATCATCATCGACGCCTCGATGCCCGCGGCGATCCGCGCCTCCGGCCAGATGTGGAACGCGAAGGGCGAGCAGCAGGACACGAAGTTCGTGATCCCCGACCACTCCTACGCGGCGCTCTACGCCGAGGCCGTCGACCACTGTCGCGAGCACGGCGCCTTCGACCCGGCGACGATGGGGACCACGCCGAACGTCGGCCTGATGGCGCAGGCGGCCGAGGAGTACGGCTCGCACGACAAGACGTTCGAGCTCCAGAGTTCAGGGGTCGTCCGCGTCGTCGACGACCACGACCAAGTGCTGCTCGAGCACGAGGTCGATGCCGGCGACATCTGGCGGATGTGCCAGACCAAGGACGCTGCGATCCAGGATTGGGTGCGGCTGGCGGTCGCTCGCGCACGCGAGACGGGCTGGCCGACGATCTTCTGGCTCGACGAGGATCGCGCTCACGATGCGGAGGTGCTGGCCAAGGTCCGGCCCGCGCTCGAGGAGCTCGACACCGACGGCCTCCAGATCGAGATCCTGGGCGTCGCCGATGCCGCCCGTCACACGCTCGAGCGGGCGCGCCGCGGCGAGAACACGATCTCGGTCACGGGCAACGTCCTGCGCGATTACCTCACCGACCTGTTTCCGATCCTCGAGCTCGGGACAAGCGCCAAGATGCTGTCGATCGTGCCGCTGATGAAGGGTGGCGGCCTGTTCGAGACCGGCGCCGGCGGTTCGGCCCCGAAGCACGTCCAGCAGTTCCTCGCCGAGAACCATCTCCGCTGGGACTCGCTCGGTGAGTTCCTGGCGCTGGCGCCCTCGCTCGAGCTGCTCGCCGACCACGATGACAAGCCGCGAGCGCGGCTGCTGGCGCATACCCTGGACCGCGCGACCGGGCGCGTGCTCGAGGAGAACCGCTCGCCCTCCCGCAAGGCCGGAGAGCTCGACAATCGCGGCAGCCATTTCTACCTCGCGCTCTACTGGGCGCAGGAGCTGGCGTCCCAGACCGAGGACGAAGCGCTCGCGGAGCGCTTCACCGACCTCGCGCGGCGCCTCGCCGACGACGAGCAGACGATCGTGCGCGAGCTGAACGAGGTGCAGGGCTCACCCGTCGAGATCGGCGGCTACTACCGCCCGGATCCCGAGCGGGTGGTGGCGGCGATGCGGCCCAGCAAGACGTTCAACGCGGCTTTGGACGCGCTGCGGGAGGCTGCCGAGGCGCTGTAGGCGGTCGCGGGCCTTCGCGCCATCGCTTGTGCGCGACGCGAGCGCGGCCTCGATTGGCGGCGGCCTTCGGATCTGGCTGGGGACGGGGGTGGCGAGAACAACCACATCGCTCAAGAACGTCACAGCTGGCCGGCGTTATTGCGCAAAGTGGTCGGTGTCGCTATGGCAACCACAACGCTGGAAAACGCCGCGGGAACTGGTCGCTCTTGAGCAAAGTGGTTGTTGCCCTTCCCCAGCCGCACACCGGGCAGACCAGCCCGCGTGGCACCCGGCCGAAGGCCGGGAAGCGTGGAGCCAGCCGGCGCGCCCACCCAGGCCGACGAGGCGCCAGCCGGAACTCACACCCGCACGGTCTGGACGGGGCCGCCCGGCCCCATGGATGCTGCGAAGCAGCCCCTACAAATCGACCCCGTACACGTCTGACAGCTTCGCCTTCAAATAGCCGACGAACGGCTGCACCGCGATCGGGCCCCCGACCACGCGCTGCAGCAGCTCGGGCGTCGGGAATTTCGCGCCGTGGCGGTGGACGTGCTCTCGCAGCCACTCGCGCAGCGGGCTGAGCTCGCCGGACGCAAACCGCTCATCGAGGTCGGGGATGTCCGCGTGCACGCGCTGCCACAGCTGACCGGCGATCAGGTTCCCGAGCGCGTACGTGGGGAAATAGCCGATCAGCCCCGCGGACCAGTGCACGTCCTGAAGGACACCAAGCGCGACATCGGGGACATCAAGACCGAAGTACTCCTTGAAGCGCGCATTCCAGACCTCGGGCAGCTCGTCGACCCCCAGGCGGCCCTCGATCAGCTCCTGCTCGAGCTCGAACCGCAGCACGATGTGCAGCCCGTAGGTCGCCTCGTCGGCCTCCACCCGGATGAAGGACGGGTGCACGGTGTTGACCGCGCGGTACAGGGTGTCCGGATCGAGCCCCGCGACCGAGCCGCCAAACAGCGCCGCGATCCGGGGCGCAAGCACGCCGCAGAACGGCCGGCCGCGCCCGACCATGTTCTCCCACATGCGGCTCTGCGACTCGTGGATCCCAAGTGATTCGCCGGTTCCAAGCGGGGTGCGCTGCAGCTGCTGCGCGATCCCGGCCTCGTACAGCCCGTGCCCGCACTCGTGCATCGCGCCGTACAAACCGGAGGCGAAGAACGTCTCATCCCAGCGCGTCGTGATCCGGACGTCGTCAGCCCCGAGTCCGGTCGCGAACGGGTGAACGGTGTCGTCGATCCGCCAGCCCTCACGATCAAAACCCATCATCCGCACCACCTCGTCGACGAGCTCGCGCTGGCGCTCGACCGGGAACGCGCCATGCAGGCAGGAGTCATCGACGCGATCCGCGTTCTCGGCAAGCGTTGCAATCAACGGCACCAGCTCTCCCTTCAGCTCGTCGAACAGCCGAGCCACCGCGCCGGTCGTCATCTGCGGCTCGTAGTCGTCGAGCAGCGCGTCGTACGCGCAGGCGTAGGAGTCAAAGCACGAGACATAGATGCGGGCCAGCTCGATGTTGTGCTTGAGCTTCGGGGCGAATGACGCGTAGTCGGAGTTCGCGCGCGCCACGACCCACGCCTCCTGCCCCACCGATGCGGCCCGTGCGAGCTCGGCCGCCAGGTCGGTCGGCACGCGGCGTGCCTTTTCCCAGCGCCTGCGAGTCAGGCGGACCAGGCAGGCGTCGTCGGAGTCATCCCCGGCACCGTTGAGCTCTCCGGCGGCCGCTTCGAGCAGCTCACCGGTCTCGTCGGCGACGAACATGTCGTGGCTGATCCGCTCGATCGTCGCCAGCGACTCGGCGCGCGCCGGTCCTCCGCGCGGCGGCATCATCGTCTGCTGGTCCCAATGCAACAGCTGCGCGGTGGTGCGCAGGTCGCTCAGCTCACCCAGCCGTACGCGCAGGCGGGTCAGGTTGTCGGGCATCGAGCCTCCCGTGGCTGTTCGTTTGACGGTTGTTCTGCCTGTGACACCATTGCAGGATGTTTCGCCGTCCCGGCTCGATCAAGCTGGCGGAGGTGGCCGGGATCCGGATTGGGGTCGACGCCACCTGGTTCGTCATCCTGTTCCTGACAATCTTCTGGTTGTCGGGACCGTTTCGACAGACCCTTCACTCCTCCAACGGGGTCGCATACCTGACGACTGTAGTCACGGCGCTGCTGTTCTTCGGTTCGCTGATCATGCACGAACTCGGGCACGCGCTGGTGGCGCGCCGGCAGGGCATCGAGGTCAAGCGGATCGAGCTGTTCCTGTTCGGTGGCCTGACGCAGATGAGCCGGGACGCGGAGTCGCCGGGCGAGGAGTTCAAGATCGCGGCGGCCGGGCCAGCCGCCACCCTCTGCTTCGTGATTCTGTGCCTGATCGTCGACCTGGCGATCGTCGGGCCGCATCGCCTGCGAGCCGCCGCGGAGCTCTCGAGCAGCGTGAAGATCACGCCGGTGCTGCTGTCGCTGAGCTGGCTGCTGCTGATGAACATCCTGATCCTGATCTTCAATCTGATCCCCGCGTTTCCGCTGGACGGCGGGCGCATCGCCCGCTCGGCGATCTGGAAGGTCACCGGCGACAAGCAGCGCGGCACACGGATGGCGGCGCAGCTGGGTCGCGGTTTCGCGGTGATCCTCGCGGGTTTCGGGGTGTTCCTGTTTCTCGAGGGAGCCGGGTTCTCGGGCCTGTGGCTGGTGGCGATCGCGTTCCTGCTCGGGCAGTCGGCCCGTGGAGCGATCGCGCAGACGCAGCTGACCGAGAAGATCGAAGGCGTGCGCGTGTCCGACATCATGGACAACCAGCCGGTGGCGATTGCGGCGACTACTCCGGTCAACCAGGCGCTCGATGAATTCTACCTGCGCTACGGCTGGTCCTGGTTCCCGGTCATCGACGAGGGTGGGCACTTCCTCGGAATCGCGCGCCAGGAGCGGGTCGAGACCGCGCGCGACAGCGGCGAAGGGTGGTTGACGGTCGGCTCGTGTGTGGAATCCGAGGAGGCCGGCAGCTGGCGCGTCAACGAGGACCGGCCGTTGACGGAGGTTCTCTCGAGCGAGTCCCTGGGACGTTTCGGGGCCGTGATGGCGGTCGACGGCGAAGGCGTCCTGCGTGGCGTGTTGACGATTGAGCAGGTGCGTCGCGCACTGCAGTCGGCGTTCGGGTCGCCCGCGTAGAGCTCGGCTCGGCTCGCCTATTTCGACTTCCCCCGCCCGCCGCCGCGCCTGAACAACCGCAGCAGCGGGTCATAGCGGCGGTCGACGACGCGCTCCTTGAGCGGGATGATCGCGTTGTCGGTGATGTGGATGCCCTCGGGACACACCTCGCTGCAGCACTTGGTGATGTTGCAGAGCCCGAGACCACCTTGGTCTGAGACCAGATCGGCGCGATCCTCGACGTCGAGCGGGTGCATTTCGAGACTCGCGATCCGCACCAGGAAACGCGGGCCGAAGTAACTCGAGTGAAGACGACGGTCACGGAGGATGTGGCACACGTCCTGACACAGGAAGCACTCGATGCATTTACGAAATTCCGCGATTCGGTCGACGTCTTCCTGACCCATCAGCCACTCCGTATCCGGCGCCGCGGTGAACGGCGGAATCCGCTTGTTGACCTCGTAGTTCCACGAGACGTCGGTGACCAGATCGCGGATCACCGGAAACGCCTTCAGCGGCTGAACCGTGATCGGATGCTCATCGGGCAGATGGTCGAGGCGCGTCTTGCACATCAGCCGCGGCAGCCCGTTGATTTCCGCGCTGCACGAGCCGCACTTGGCCGCTTTGCAATTCCACCGCACCGCCAGGTCCCCGGCCTGCTTGTGCTGAACCTCGAGCACGGCGTCCAGCACGACCATCCCGGTCTCGGCCTCGACCTCGTAGTCGACCAGCTCGCCGCCGTCGGAGTCGCCGCGCCATATGCGTAGCAAGCGCTTGCTCATGCTCGCTCGCTCGCCTTTCGCGCTTCGACCAGCTCTGTGAGCTCCGCGGACTTCGCGACCGGCTTGGCTTGCAGTTGCATCTCATCGCCCTCCTTGCGGATCACGACGTTGTGCTCGCTCCAGTAGTCGTCGTAGCTTGGGAAGTCGAGCCTCGAGTGTGCGCCGCGGCTCTCGTGACGCATCAGCGCCGCCTTGGTCACAGCGCGTGCGACGACCATCATGTTGCGAAGGTCCCGGCACAGGTGCCAGCCCGGGTTGTAGACCGTGGTGCTTGACGGCGCGTGAACGTCGGCGGTGCGCTCGTCGAATTCGTCGAGTCGTGCCAGCGCCGCGCTGAGCCCGTGCTCGTCGCGAAAGATCCCGACATCGGCCTGCATCGACGCCTGGAGGTCGGCTTGCAATTGATAGGGATCCCCACCCCCCTCGCCGCCGGGCCGCTCCAGGTAGTGGTTCATGTCCGCCGCCGCGTCGTTCAACTGAGTCGTGTCGAGTTGCGCCGCCGGCGCCCTGGCGGCGTCCTCGGCAGCGCCATCGCCGGCGCGCTTTCCAAAGACGAGGAGATCGGACAATGAGTTCCCTCCGAGCCGGTTGGCGCCGTTCATCCCGCCCGAGCACTCGCCGGTCGCGAACAGTCCGGGGACGTTGCTGCGACCGGTATCGGCTTCGACGCGGATGCCGCCCATGAAGTAGTGGCACGTCGGTCCGACCGCCATCGGCGCTTGCGTGATGTCGACCCCGGCGAGCTCCATGAACTGGTCGTACATGCTCGGCAGCTTCTGCCTGACGGTGTCTGAGGGCAGGTGGGACACGTCCAGGAACACGCCGCCGTGGGGCGTCCCACGGCCCTCCTTGACCTCGGTGTAGATCGCCCGGGCGACGACGTCGCGGGTGGAGAGCTCGAGCCGTTTGGGGTCGTAGCGCTCCATGAAGCGCTCACCCTCCGCATTGCGGAGGATGCCACCCTCGCCCCTGACGGCCTCGGTCACCAACAGCCCGATCACGCCCGGCGGCCACACCATCCCGGTCGGGTGAAACTGCACGAACTCCATGTCGATCAGCTCCGCCCCGGCTTGGTATGCAAGCGAATAGCCGTCCCCCAGGCACTCCCAGGAGTTCGACGTGATCCGCCAGCAGCGTCCGGCCCCGCCGGTTGCGAGCACGATCGCCGGCGCCGAAAAGGCGAGGAATGCCCCGTTGGCGCGGCGATAGCCGAACGCGCCGCAGATCCGCTCGCCGTCCTTGAGCAGCTCCGTGATCGTGCACTCCATTAACACGTCGATCCCGGAGTGCACGGCCTTGTCCTGGAGCGTGCGGATCAGCTCGAGGCCGGTGCGATCGCCGATGTGCACGAGGCGCTTGTGGGTGTGCCCGCCGAACGCCCGCTGGGACATCCTCTTATCGGGAGTGCGGTCGAACACGGCGCCCCAGTGCTCGAGCTCCTGCACGCGGTCCGTTGCCTCCTTGGCGTGGAGCTCAGCCATTCGCCAGTTGTTCAGGTACTTCCCGCCGAACATCGTGTCCTGGAAATGCGTGCGCCAGTTGTCGGCGGGCTCGAGGTGGCCGAACGAAGCCGCGACGCCTCCCTCGGCCATCACCGTGTGTGCCTTGCCGAGCAATGAGCGGCAGATGACGGCCGTCCGCGCCCCGGACTCGGCCGCCGCGATCGCGGCGCGCAGACCAGCTCCGCCCGCACCCACGACCAGCACGTCGTAGTCGTGACGCTCGACCTCCAAAGCCACTCAGATGATCCTCGGGTCGCTGAAGACACCGGCCGAGGCGAGTCTGATGTACAGGTCGGTCACCGCAACCCACCCGAGGCTGATCCAGGCCCACTGCATGTGCCAGTGGTTCATCACGGTGACGCGGCGCCAGACGCGATGGCGGGTCCGGGCCGCCGCCGAGCAGGTGAAGCAGTCAAGCCTGCCGCCGACCAGGTGGCGAAGCGAGTTGCACCCGAACGTGAACATCGAAAGGAATATGACGTTCGCAAGCAGCACGAGCGATCCGAGACCGACGCCGAACTCGTGCGATCCGTCGCCGGTCTTGAAGATGAACGCCCGGACCGTGTCGTAGTACAGGAAGAAGAGGACGATCGTCGCCAGGTACAGGAAGAACCGGTGGAGGTTCATCAGCACGAACGGGAGCTTGCTCTCGCCGCGGTACTGACGCCCGCTCGGCCCGGCCACAGCACACGCGGGCGGCGTGAGGAAGAACGCCCGGTAGTACGCCTTGCGGTAGTAGTAGCAAGTGAGGCGGAAGCCGAGCGGCACCCAGATCACGAAGAACGCGTAGGTGAACGAGATGTGCAATCCGAAGCTCTTCAGGTCGGGTGAGTAGAAGGGCGAGAGGTAGCGCGCGCCGCCGCCGGTGTAGAGGTAGTCCTTGCCGATCGCCGCGACGACGATCGAGTAGATGCCGAACGCGGTCAGCCCGGCGGCGGTGAGCGCCGGCGCCAGCCACCAGCGATCCCGCCGGACCGTCTCGCCGAGACGCGGAGCGGATACGGCTTCGGTTGCCATCAGTCAAGAGAAACTACTACCGCGGTGAGGTGTGGGGAGAGAGCCGCGGGCCGCCGGGGCGCGCAGGCCGCCTAGCCAGGTAGGCTGCCCAAAAAGGGAAAGGAACCGAACGTATGGCACTAAAGGTGATCGGCGCGGGACTACCGCGAACCGCGACCCTCACGCAGAAAGTGGCGCTTGAGATGCTGGGCTTCGGCCCCTGCTACCACATGGTCAACGTCCTGGGGAACCTCGACCTGCTGTACCAATGGCGAACCGCCCTGAACGGCGATGCCGACTGGGAGCAGATCTTCGGCGACTGCGAGTCGGAAGTCGACTGGCCGGGCAGCTTCTACTACCAGGAGCTGATGGAGCTCTATCCGGACGCGAAGGTCCTGCTCAGCGTCAGGCCGCCGGACGCGTGGGAGCGCAGCATGCGGGCCACGATCCTCGACACGGTTTGCGGCTTCGACACGATTGCCGGTCACCTCTCGTGCGCAGCTCGGCGAATCAACAAGAAGTGGGACGACTACCTTTCGCTGATGACCGACATGTGGGTCCAGCAGGGGGTCGTGAGCCCGAACGGCGGCGCGGCCCCCGATCTCCAGCGGGTCTTTTCCGATCACACCGAGAAGGTCAAGCAGACGGTGCCCTCGGAACGGCTGCTCGTTTGGACGGCGACCGACGGCTGGGAGCCGCTGTGCGAATTCCTGGAGGTCGACATCCCCGACGCGCCGTTCCCGCGGCTGAACGACAGCGGCAGCTACACGGGCCGGATCATCGACATGTCGCTCGGGACCGTCGGGAGCTGGTGGTCGGAGCAGAACGCAGCCGCCGAAAGCGCCGCGACAGGCGCGTAGGCCACGACGCTCGCGGCCACAAAGCGGCCGCTGCACTTCCTTCCATAGAATCGGACCCGTGCCGTCACATGACGTTCTGATCATCGGTGCAGGCTTGGCCGGGCAACGAGCCGCGCTGGCCGCTGCGCAGGCTGGAGCCTCCGTCGCGATCATTTCCAAGGTCCATCCGGTGCGCTCCCACTCGGTCGCAGCGGCAGGCGGGATCAACGCCGCGCTGAACCCCGAGGACACGTGGGAGTCCCACGCGTTCGACACCGTCAAGGGCTCGGACTTCCTCGGAGACCAGGACGCGATCGAGATCATGTGCCGCGAGGCTCCCGAGGAGATCCTGTGGCTCGAGCATGCCGGCGTCACCTTCCACCGCAACGACACCGGCAATCTCGGCACGCGCGCGTTCGGCGGCGCATCTGCCGCGCGGACGTACTACGTCGCCGACATCACCGGCCAAGCGATCCTGCACGTGCTCTACGAGCAGCTGATGAAGCACCACGAGCTCGTCGATCGCTACGAGGAATGGTTCACCACCGACCTGCTCCAGGACGAAGAGGGCGTTTGCATCGGCGCGATCTGCCGCAACCTGCGCGACGGCCACCTCGAGGTGTTCAATGCCAAGGCGACGATCCTCGCCTCCGGCGGCGCAGGGCAGGCCTACAGGCCGACGACGAACGGGCTGATCGTCACCGGGGACGGGATCGCCCAGGCCTTCCGCATCGGCGCGAGGCTGCAGGACATGGAGATGGTTCAGTACCACCCGACGACTCTCGCCGGCAACGGCATCCTGATCACGGAGGGCGCCCGCGGCGAGGGGGCGTGGCTGCTGAACGCCAAGGGCGAGCGGTTCATGGAGAAGTACGCTCCGAACAAGCTCGAGCTGGCCTCGCGCGACGTGGTCTCACGCGCTGAGCAGACCGAGATCAACGAGGGCCGCGGCTTCCCGGACGGGACGGTCGCGCTCGACGTGACCAAGGTCCCGCGCCACCGCACGCTCGAGGCGCTGCGCGAGATCGTCCTGATCGGCCGGGATTTCGCCGGCGTCGACCTCACCCGCGAGCCGATCCATATCCGTCCCGGCAACCACTACATCATGGGCGGCGTCAAGACTGACGTGCACGGACAGACGAGCATTCCGGGCCTGTACGCCGCCGGCGAGGTCGCGTGCGTATCGGTCCACGGCGGCAACCGACTCGGCGCCAACTCGCTGCTGGACACGCTCATCTTCGGCCGGCGCTCCGGCGAGCACGCGGCCGCAAAGGCGATCCACATGCCGATGCCGACGACGCCGGTGGCCCGGATCGAGGACGCCGAGCGCAGCATTTCCGAGATCATCCGCCGCGATTCCGGCGGCCGCCGGGTCGCCGCGATCAAGGAGGAGCTCGGCGACACGATGAACGAGTACGTCGCGGTGTTCCGCGATGCCGAGGGGCTGGCGAAGGCACACGAGATCATCCGCCGCCTGAAGGAGGAGGCCGCGACGGCGTCGATCGACGACCGCGGCTCGATCTTCAACCAGGATGTGATTGCCGCGATCGAGCTCGGCTACATGCTCGATGTCGCCGAGGCGATCGTGGTCGCCGCGGAGGAGCGCAAGGAGTCCCGCGGGGCCCAATTCCGCACCGACTTCCCGAAGCGCAACGACGACGACTGGCTCAAGCACGTGGATATCTCGGTCAATGGCGCCGACGTTCCGAAGGTGAGCTACTCGCCGGTCACGATCACGCGCTGGCAGCCCGTCGAGAGGACCTACTGATGCCCGAGTACACGCTTCGAATCCGCAGGTACGACCCGCAGTCGGGCGAGGCGGCCCACTGGGACGAGCATCAGGTCGAGATGCGTGAGCACAACTCGGTGCTCGACGCGATCCTCAAGGTCAAGGCCGATACGGACGGGTCGATCGGGATTCGCTGCTCCTGCCAGCAGGGCATCTGCGGCTCCTGCGGCGTGCGGATGAACGGCAAGCCCGGGCTGGCCTGCAATACCCACCTCGAGATCGCGGCCCAGCGTGGCCTTAATTCGGATCCCGCCCACCCACGGAATCCGCCTGAGGAGGGCCAGCAGCAGCCGGTGATCACCGTCGAGCCGATGGGCAACATGCCCGTGATCCGCGACCTGATCGTCGATATGGACGCAGTCCACTGGCGCAAGATCCAGCGGGTCACCCCATGGCTGATCAACAAGGAGCCAATCCCGGAGCGCGAGTACATCGTCCCGCACGACAACATGGTCGACATCACCCAGACGATGGCCTGCATCCAATGCGGCGCATGCGTCTCGGACTGCCTGGCGATGGAGGTCGACCCGCTGTTCGTCGGGCCGGCCGCATCGGCGAAGGCCTACCGTTTCGTCGGCGACCCGCGCGACGCCGAGCACGCCGAACGGCTCAAGGACCTCGCCGAGGACCAGCACGGGATCTACGACTGCACTCACTGCTTCAACTGCATCGACGCGTGCCCCAAGGGCGTCGATCCGATGAACCAGATCATGCGCCTCCGGCGCAAGGCCGGCGACGACCACAAGATCAACGACCGCAACAACGGCAACCGGCACGAGCGCGCCTTCGTGACGCTGGTCGGCGACTACGGGCTCCTGCATGAAGCCGAGCTCCTGCCGCGGAGCTACGGCGGCGATTCGTGGTTTGGCAAGTTCCATCCCGCTGCCGCCAAGGAGCTGCTCGAGTCGCTCAGCACCGTGACCACCGCCGTATTCCGCGGCAAGGTGAGTCCGAAGCTGGCGATGCTCGGGCACAAGATTCCCAAGGACAGCCTCGGCCAGGTCAAGCGGATCTACAAGGCCGTCGAGGGGCGCGACGAGCGCGTCGAGCTGAACCTGTACGTGACGGGCTACGAGGACGATCCCAAGCACGCGCCGCACACCGACGAGCCGACGCCGTTGCATCCGGACTCCTCTCAGGGGGCCTCGGAGCCGGAGGGGGCGGCGGACCGCGAGCCGCCGGCTGAGCCGTCGGCTCCGGAGACGGCCGAGGGCGCGCAGAGCTCTGAGGCGGCCGGCAGCTCCGAATCGCCCGCCGACAAGTCGCCCGCGTATCCCGGTCCCGGCGGCGAGGGACCGTCTGACAAGTCCCCGACATTCCCGGGCCCCGAGAAAGAAAGCGAGAGCGAATGAAGGTCGCCTACTGGCCCGGCTGCGTGAGCCGCGGGTTCACGCCGGAGCTGCACGGAGCGATGGCCAAGGTCGCTCCGCTGCTGGACATCGAGCTGATCGAACTGGACCGCGCCTCATGCTGCGGCGCCGGCGTGATCGCCGAGCACAGCCAGGAGCTGGCGGACACGCTCAACGCGCGCACGTTTGCGCTGGCGCAGAAGACGGACGGGCAGCTAATGATGAACATCTGCTCGACCTGTCAGGGCGCCCAGTCCGAGTGCCAGGAGCGCCTCGACGCCAACAGCGACTACCGCGACCAGGTCAACTCGACTCTCGCGGAAGAGGGGTTGACGTACGAGAAGGGGATTACGAACAAGAATTTCCTGTGGCTGCTCGTCGAGGAGATCGGCCTCGACGCCTTGAAGGCGAAGGTCAAGCGCCCACTGACTGATCTCAAGGTCGGCCCGTTCTACGGCTGCTACATCGTGCGTCCCGTGAACCGGCTCGGGATCGACGGCGACCATCCACGCGACCGCTACATGCACTGGCTGATCGAGGCCCTCGGCGGCACCGTGATCGACTACGCCGGTGTCTACAAATGCTGCGGCTTCCCGATCATCACGATGAACAAGCAGGCCTCGCTCGCCCAGGCTGGCCGCCACGTCGGTGATGCGCTCGACGCCGACGCCGACTGCCTGGTGGTCCCGTGTCCGCTCTGTCACCTGAACCTCGATCTTCAGCAGCCGGCGGCGGGGAAGGTCGTCGGGCGCGAGCTCGGACTTCCGGTCCTGCACCTGCCGCAGCTCGTCGGACTCGCGCTCGGGTTGTCGCCCAAGGAGCTCGGGATGAGCCGGCATGTCGTGCGGCCGACCAAGGTCATCGACTGGTCAACCTCGGTGGTCGCCGGCGCCCCCGCGTGATCGGTCGCCTGCGGCATCTGCTCCGTTCCGCACTGCCTGGCCGCACCGGGCACACCGAAGCAGCGCCCCGGATGGGCGCGCGCACCGGACGCCGGCGTCCCGGCTCCGACGCAGACCGCCGGATCGAGGCGGCTCGGCGCAGGCTGAAGGCAACGATCCCGCCTCCCGAGGACTGAGGGCCGCCCGCTACCGGGTGGCGCCTCGCTCGCGAGCTGGCGCGCGCGGGTCACCGATTCCTCGGCACCGCGTAGCTCGCGCGTTGTCGATTTTCCGCCTATTTCGCGGACAAACGACAACACCCACGGTCGCCGGGGAAGACGCGCGCCGGAATCGAGCCAGTCCCCGGCCGAGAAAGGCGGCCTTCCCCGGCCGAGAAAGGCGGCCGTCCCCGGCCGAGAAGGGCGGCCGCCCGCAGCCGCCTTCCCGGCATCGACCTCCCTTAACGACGAAAGACGGGGCTCCCGAACCCCGTCCTCGTCATACCCCTGTTCCGCCCGTTGGAAGTCTTTTCCCGGTCCTCCCGAGACCGGTGAAACGCGATGACGGAATAGTGCCGTGTGCGGGCCGTTTCGTCGTCACCTGCAGCGGGGGATCTTTGGGTGATTCTGGGGCGTACGAGGGGTGACAGCGGGGTAACCCTTTTTTCCGAACATGTCGATAAGCTTCCGTGTGGCCGAGGCGCCGATGACAAGCATGGTGAAGCGCGTTCCCATCTCCGTCGTTGTCGCCCGGTTCGAGGACATCGTCAGCCGCGGCTTGCGGGCGCTCATCGACGACGACGAGAACCTGCAGCTGATCCTGGACGGGGTCGCGCATGAGCAGCTCGCCCCGGCTCTCGCGACCTACCAGCCCGACGTCGCGATCCTCAACTTCGGCTCGCTTTCCAGCCCCGCCGAGCTTCGCGACCTCCACCACGAGTTCCCGAACATTCGCCTGCTGGTGCTTGCCAACCGCCCCACTCCGTCCGAGTGCAGGCAGATGCTCGCGTTCGGCGCCACCGCCTGCCTCGCGAAGAGCACCGAGGCCCGGGACGTCCTGCACGCGATCCACCTCGCCTCGCGCGGGCTGCACGTGCTCCCGCCGGCCGGGGTCACGCATTCCGCGCCGGTCGGGCCCGAGCTGCTCACGCCACGCGAGGCAGATGTCCTCGAGCTGCTGCAGAGCGGTCGCTCGAATGCCGAGATCGCGGTCGCGCTGCACGTCGGCATCGAGACCGTCCGCACGCACACGCGGCGGATCTACCGCAAGCTCGGCGTCAGGACGCGGCGCGAGCTGCGAGCCCGGCGCTGAGCCGGGTCCGGGTCGATCTGCGAGTCCGCGCTAGCCGCGCCCAGCGGCGACGCCGGCGCCGGCCCCCCGCGCCCACCCCCGCTCGACCAGCACCTCGGCGACCTGGATGGCGTTGGTGGCTGCGCCCTTGCGCAGGTTGTCGCCGACGATCCACATGTTGAGCGTGCGCGGGTTGGAGTCGTCGCGGCGAATCCGTCCGACGAACACCTCGTCCCGGCCGGAGACCTCGGAGGCGAGCGGGTAGCGCCCGTTGGCGGGATCGTCGACCACGATCACGCCGGGAGCGCCGGCAAGCAGCTCGCGACACGCGTCCGGGCTGAGATCCTCCCGCGTCTCGATGTTCCAGGACTCCGAATGGCAGTTGAGGACAGGCACCCGGACGCAGGTGGCGGTGATCCTCAGGTCGGGGAGGCCGAGAATCTTCCGGCACTCGGCGATCACCTTGCGCTCCTCGGTCGTGTAGTCGTCGCCGTCCTTGAAGGTCTCCACCTGGGGGAGCACGTTGAACGCGATCGGGTGCGGGTAGACCTGCGGCGCCGGCACGTCGTCTCCCCTGAGGATCGCCTCGGCCTGTCCCCTCAGCTCGGCCATCGCGTTCGCGCCGGTGCCCGACGTCGACTGATACGAGCTGAGCACCAGCCGCTCGAGCCCGACGGCGTCGCTGATCGGCTTGAGCACGGGCAGCGCCTGCATCGCGGTGCAGTTCGGGTTGGCGATGATTCCCTTGTGGGTTGCGATCACCTCCGGGTTGACCTCGGAGACGATGAGCGGCACCTCGGGATCCATCCGCCAGCACGATGAGTTGTCGATCACGACCGCCCCGTGTTCGACGAACCGCGGCGCCCACTCGCGCGAGACAGATGAGCCCGCGGAGAACAGCGCGATGTCGAAGCCGTCAAGGTCGGCATCCGCGGTCAGCGGACACACCGAGAGGCCGTCGATCGAGCGACCGGCCGACCGCTCGGACGCGAACGGTACGACCTCGTCAGCCGGGAATCGGCGCTCGCGCAGCAGCTGCAGCATTGTCGTTCCGACGGCGCCGGTGGCGCCAACCACCGCGACCCTCATGCCGCCACCGCCCGGAGAATCGCCCGCCGGGCGATTCTCCTAAGGCAATCGGCGCGAGCCGATTGCCCCATCAGCGGGCCTCCTGGCCGATCGGACGCTCCTCATGGACGTCCGACGCGCCCAGCTCGAACGCCGCGTGCAGCGCTCGCACGGCCTGCCGCACATCGTCGGCACGGATCACGCACGAGATCTTGATCGGCGAGGTGGAGATCATCTCGATGTTGATCTCCTCGTCGGCGAGCGTCTGGAACACCTTCGCCGCGACACCCGGGTGCGAACGCATCCCCGCGCCTACGATCGAGACCTTCCCGATCTGCGCGTCGGTTTCGATCTTCGCGATCTCGAGCTCGGAGCGCACCACGTCGAGCGCGCGCTCGGCCGCTGGCAGGTCCTCGCTGGCGATCGTGAACGAGACCTCCGCGTCGCGACCCTCACCCAGTGGCTCGTTCTGGATGATCGTGTCCACGTTGCAGTTTGCCTGCGCGAGCGCGCCGAAGATCGTGGCCGCAGCGCCGGGGCGGTCCGGCACGCCGAGCAGCGTGATCCGCGCCTCCTCGGTCGAGTGGGTAACTGATGTGATCAGGGGATGTTCCATCGTCTCGTTCTCTCCTAGGACAACGGTACCGCCAGCATCGCTGAAGCTCGACCGGCAATGGATCTTGACGCCGTGCGTGCGCGCGTACTCGACCGACCGCAGCTGCAGGACCTTCGCCCCTGACGCGGCCATCTCGAGCATCTCCTCGAAGCTCACAAACGGCAATTTCCGGGCGTCGGGCACCACCCGCGGATCGGCGCTGAACACGCCCGCCACGTCGGTATAGATCTCGCATACCTCGGCTCCCAGCGCCGCGGCGACCGCCACCGCGGTCGTATCCGACCCGCCGCGCCCGAGCGTCGTCACGTCGCGGCTGGTCGACACTCCCTGAAAGCCCGCGACGAGCACGATCAGGTCCTCGTCGAGCGCCTCGCGGATGCGGTCCGCGCGCACGTCGAGGATCCGCGCCTTGGTGTGCGACGTATCGGTCACGATGCCCGCCTGCGAGCCGGTGAGCGAGATCGCGCGGTGGCCAAGGTCGTTGATCGCCATCGCGCACAGCGCGCAGGAGATCCGCTCGCCAGTCGAGAGCAGCATGTCCATCTCGCGCGGATCGGGCCTCGGCGAGACCTCCTCCGCCATCCGGATCAGATCATCGGTGGTCTGTCCGCGCGCAGACAGGACCGCAACCACGCGGCGTCCGGACTCGCGCTGGGCGACGATCCTGCGCGCCGCGCGCTTGATCCGCTCGGCGTCGGCGACCGAGGTACCGCCGAACTTCATCACGATCGTTCCAGGCACGGCAACCAAGGGTACGGGTCTAAACGGCGCGGCGTCCGACCAGCGCGCGTCCGAGCGTCAGCTCGTCGGCGTACTCCAGATCCGCCCCGACCGGCAGCCCGCTCGCAAGCCGCGTGACCGCCACGTCCGGCGCCAGACCTCGCAAGCCCTCGGCGATGTGCAGGGCTGTCGCCTCCCCGGTGGTCGTCGGGTTGGTGGCGATCACGACCTCGCGGACAGAGGCGGCTGGGGGTGGGTGGGCGGGATCACCAGTCACCCGCTCGTACAGCTCGGCGATCTTCAGATCTTCGGGGTCGACTCCGTCGATCGGCGATAGCGCCCCGCCCAGGACGTGATAGCGCCCGCCGAACTCGTGCGTGCGCTCGATCGAGATCACATCAGACGGTTCCTCGACCACGCAGATCAGCTCCGGGTCGCGGCGCTCGTCCGAGCAGATCCGGCATCGCGGCCCGTCGGCGAGGTTGAAGCACACTTCGCACAGCCCGATCCGCTCCTTGACCTCACGGATCGCATCCGCGAGCGCAAGCGCCTCCTCCTCGCGCGCGCGAAGCAGGTGAAATGCAAGCCGCTGCGCAGTGCGGCCACCCACCCCGGGGAGGCGGGAGAGCTCGGTGATCAGGCGCTGGACAGGCGGGGCGTACACGTGGGCTTACATCCCCGGCAGGCCGAGACCGCCCAGACCGCCGCTGATCGCGCCGAGCTTTGACGAGGCCAACTCCTGCGCCGCGCGCAGCGCCTCGTTGACGGCCGCCAGCACCATGTCCTGGAGCAGCTCGACGTCGTCGGGATCGACCGCCTGCGGGTCAATCGTGATCGACTTGACGACGAGGTCGCCGGTCACTTGCACGGTGACCATGCCGCCCCCGGAGGACGCATCGACAACCTCGTCCTTCAGAGACTCCTGTGCAGCCATCATGTCCTGCTGCATCTTTTGGGCCATCTTGAGCATCTGCTGCATGTTGGGCTGCTGTGGCATTAGGTCCTCGCCTCTTGGTCAGGGTCGCCTTCAAGAATCTCTTCGGCGTCGAACTCCTCCAGAAATCGTCGCACGAGCTCCTCGCCGGAGATCGACGGCTCGCCCTCCTCCTCGGGCTGCTCGTCGTCTTCGCGAAGCACGTACCGCAGCGCGAGCGTCTGGCCGGTCACCGTCCGTAACGCCTCGGCCGCAAGCCGCCGGTAGTCGTCCTGCTCGGCCTTGCGCTTGAGAAAGTCAGCTCCGGGCGGGAACGCGACGACGAGCTCCCGCTCGTCCACCTCGACAGGACGCGCGTCCGCCAGCAACGCCGCGAGCATCAGGTTTCCCTCCCGGACGTGTTCGACGACCGCCGGCCAGGAGGCCGCCACCGCCCCCGGCGCCGGTGCGGATTGGGGCACCGGCGCGGGCACGGATTGGGGCGCCGGCTCGGCCGCAGCCTGGGGCTCGGGCGCGACGCTCGTCGCGAGCGCGGGTGCTGCGGCGCCCGCGCGCGCCGAGGGCTGCGGCGAGGACTTGGGCGTCGTCGCGACCGCGACCGGCGATCGCACCGCCCCCTCCAATCGTTCGATCCGCGCCAGCAGCGCCGCGGTCGACGGATCGACCTCGGGTGCCGCCGCCTTGAGCAGCACGAGCTCGAGCTGGATGCGCGCCTGCGCGCCGTTGGTCGTGGCCTCGAGCGCGACCGAGACGAGGTCGAGCAGCCGCACGCAGTCGATCTCGGAGATCGCGGCGGCCTGCTCTGCGAGCCGCCTGTCGCGCTCCGGCGTGACCCGCAGTTCGGCAGGCACTTCACCGAGCACCTGCACGGTCAACAGCTCGCGCGCGTGAGCCTCGAGGTCGCGGAGCACCTGCCCCGGGTCCCGTCCGGACTCGGCGAGCTTCGCGGCGGCGCGCAGCGCGCCGGCGGGGTCGCGCGCGACGACTGCCTCGATCGCCTCGAACAGCTGCTCGGCATCCGCGACCCCGAGCACGGCGAGCACATCGGCGGGCCGGATCGTCTCCGCGTCCGCGTAGGTGACGAGCTGCTCGAGCGTCCCGAGCGCGTCGCGGAAGCTGCCGGTGGCGTGCCGCGCGATCAGCGCCACCGCACCGTCGTCGATGTCGATCCCCTCCTGACCGGCGACCCGGGCGAGCACGGTCGCTACCTGCTCGACCGTGGGCCTCCCGAAGTCGAAGCGGTGGCAGCGGTCGACGACCGTCGGCAGCACCTTCTGGGCTTCGGTCGTCGCCAGTACGAAGATCGTCCGCGGCGGGGGCTCCTCGAGCGTCTTCAGGAAGGCGTTCCACGCCTGCTGGGAGAGCATGTGCGCCTCGTCGAGGATGTAGACCTTGTGGCGGCCGGAGACGGGCGCGTAGGCGACCTTCTCGCGCAGGTCGCGGATGTCGTCGACTGAGTTGTTCGAGGCGGCGTCCATCTCGATCACGTCCAGCGAGACCGCGTTCGCGATCGAGACGCACGAGTCGCACTTGCCACACGGGCTGACGGTAGGACCTTCGACACAGTTCAGGCACGCCGCGAGGATCTTCGCCATGCTCGTCTTGCCGGTCCCGCGCGAGCCCACGAACAGGTATGCGTGATGCACCTTTCCCTGCTCGACGGCGTTGCGAAGAGTGCGCACCACGGGCTCCTGGCCGACCACGTCGTCGAACGTGCGGGGGCGGTGGCGGCGGTACAGAGAGGGGCCGGTGGACACGGTCTAGCCGAGTCTAGAGGGGGGTTCGGGCGGCCGCATGCGGCCGCCCGCGGCGGGGTGCATGCACCCCGCCGTAGGGGGCGTGCATGCACGCCCCCTGGGATCGGTGCATGCACCGATCCCTCCAAAATGAAGCGGACCGTGCACCCTCCGTCGAAACCGGTGACCGGGGCGGCGGCCGCTCTTCGGTGGCTCCGGGCCGGCGCTCCCGCTGCGCCTGGAGGTGACCGCTTAAGGCTGCTTCCTTCCGGACCTGACCTGGTTCACGGGTCTCCATCGCGGCGGGACCGGACCATCATCGCCATCAAAGGGGGCGCAACCCCGGGCTTGGCCCCTCGGGAGGGGATTCAGCCCCGCTAGAGCGGATTGCGGGTTCAGGGCGCCGCTACGTCCCCGCCTAGCACGGTCCGCGGTTGATCGTAGCTGGTATTCCATCCCACCCGCCGACGACCCGCCCACCCCAACCGCCTACCCGCCCGCCCCCAACCGCGCAGCGCCGCTGGTGCCCCCGCTATCGTCCGCGCGGCTATGTCGGTGGGTGTGATCGGTATCGGGTATGTGGGAATGCCGCTCGTCGTTGGCTTCGCGGAGGCCGGCGAGCGAGTCGTCGCGGTAGATATCGACCCGCGGAAGGTCGCGGCGATCCGGGCTGGGGAGTCCTATGTGGAGGACATCTCATCCGAGCGGCTGAAGGCGGCGCTGCCGATGATCGAGGCGACCTCGCATTACGCGCCGCTGGCGCGGACCGACGCCGCGCTGATCTGCGTGCCGACCCCGTTGACGCCCAACCGGGAGCCCGATCTCGGTGCGCTACGCAGTGCCGGGCGGGCGCTCGGGCAGGTGCTGCAGCGCGGGCAGCTCGTCGTGCTCGAGTCGACCACGTATCCCGGCACGACCCGCGATGAGCTCGTGCCGCTGCTCGAGCAGGAATCCCAGATGCGAGTCGGCGAGCAGTTCAACGTCGCATTCAGCCCCGAGCGGGTCGACCCCGGCCGCACCGACTACACACTGCGGAACACCCCGAAGGTGATCGGCGGGATGACCCCGGCGTGCCTGGAGCGCGCCACCGCGCTCTACAGCCACGTCTGCGAGCACATCGTCCCGGTCTCAACGCCGGAGGCGGCCGAGATGACAAAGCTCTTGGAGAACATCTTCCGCTCGGTCAACATCGCCCTGGTCAACGAGCTCGCGATCCTCTCAGAACGCATGGGAATCGACATCTGGGAAGTCGTCGACGCCGCCTCAACGAAGCCGTACGGGTTCATGCGCTTCGAGCCCGGGCCAGGGATGGGCGGCCACTGCCTGCCCGTCGACCCCTTCTATCTGACCTGGCGCGCGCGCCAGTTCCACATGTCGACCGAGTTCATCGAACTCGCCGGCAAGATCAACCAGCAAATGCCCTACCACTGCGTGCAACGGATCGAGCAGGCGCTCAACGACCAGGCCAAGCCGATCAAAGGATCACGAATCACGATCCTCGGCGCCAGCTACAAAGGCGGCGTCGGCGACCTACGCGAATCCCCCGCGCTGCGCATCATGGAAGTCCTCGCCGAGCGCGGGGCCCAGCTCACCTACCACGACCCCTACGTCCCCGCGCTCCCCGACCTCGGCCTGCAAAGCGTGGCGCTCCCCGACGCCACCGCCGATGCCGACGCCGTCGTGCTGGTAACCGCCCATCCCGGAATCGACCACGCCTCGCTCGCCAAGCAGGCGGCGCTGTTCATCGACCTGCGTGGTGTGACGCGCGGAGTCGACATCGAGAACCTGGTCAGGCTCTGACGTCTCGTAGAATCGGGCCTTGGATCCCACCCGCCCGGGCGCGTAGCTCAGTGGGAGAGCGCTCGCTTCACACGCGAGAGGTCGCTGGTTCGAGCCCAGCCGTGCCCATTCTTCGAACGCCCTGGAAACACGGAAGTTTCCGGCGGCACGCGCGTTAGGCGCGGCCGGCGCGAGTAGTTCGGAGCGGGCAACAGCGGGCATAGCGTTGCCCGCTAAGCCACTACTCGGAGGTTTTTGCGGGCTCCGCGCGCCTTCTGCCCGCCGCTTTCCACGAGCGCCCGCAGCCGCTCGCGCTCGCCCTCCTCGCGAGCCACTTCGCGGGCGTACACCCGCGAGCGTCAACGCCGGGTCGGTGTGCCCGAGCTGCCCCATCACGAACCGCGGATCGCGGCCGAGCGCGACGAGCAGCGACGCATATGTGCGCCGCAGCGAGTGCGGTGTCAGCCGCTCGGGCAAGGTGGCGCTGTCCGCCTCCGCCAGCCGCTCGTTCGCACGGTTGACCGCCGGCGCGAGCAGACGCCGCCGCACGTTGCTGGCGGATTCCTTGCCGCCCGTTGCTCGTGCCGAACACGAGCGTCGGTCCGTTGCGGGTCGCGGCGGGCCTTCAACGCGGCGAGCTCGTCGTGCAGCGCCGGCAGTATGTCGACCACCCGCGCGGCCGCGGCCGTCTTGGTTCCGCGGACGCGGAGCTTGTCGGCGTCGAGGTCGACCTCCGCCCATCGCAGTGACAGCGCCTCGTCAATCCGCAACCCGCCGAACGTCAACGCGGCGAGCAATGCCCGGCCGTGCCCCTGCCGCAGGCGGCCGCGCCCGGTCGAACTCGCCGGCGGCGTCGAGCACCGCCTCGATGTGCATCGGCGCTGTCGAGATACGAGCCGTTGAACCGCGCAGATGCGACCCGTACGTCCTCGGCCGGGTTGCGCGGGATCCGGCCGTAGCGCACCGCGTCGCGCAGGATCGCCCGCAGCGTCGCGAGCGTCTTGTTCAGGTACGTCGGGCCGATCCGACCCTCGCGGCGTTTCGCGGCCGCGTACGCGTCGACCTCCTCGACGTTGATCTCGTCAAGCCGGAACCCGCCGAACCACGGCAGCAAGTGCTGGTCGAGGATGTTGCGCAGATCCGCGCGGCCGCTTTCCGACAGGCCCTTGCCGGATCGCCCGCCGAGCTCGCACCGCCGGTCGAACCATTGCTTCGCGAACGCGTCGAACGGCGGGACCTCGACGCGTTGCGCCTCGCGCTCCTCGCGCTCACGTTGGAGCTCGGCGCGGGTGCGGTAGATCCCGAGCCGCACGCGGGCGAGCAGATCCTTCGCCGCCTGGTCGGCGTCCTGCCGTGTCATGCCCTCGAGGGTCGAGCCGAGCCTCTCGTATACCCGCTCGCCGCTCGGTGTTCGGAAGCGCAGCCCCCAGGCCGTGCCCTTCGCTCGCTTGGTCGCCACGAGCTGCCCTGTCGCGTCGCGATCTCAACGCGGCTCCTTTCTGTCGGTGCGGCGAGGAGCCACGCTGCGAACGGCAGTTGAGCGACCCGCATCGCGGGTAGGCTGCCGGCGCGGCGAGGCTGCAGCCCTCGTCGCCATGGCCGGGGGTGTTTGCGCACCGCCCGGCCGCTTGTTGGATAACTGAGCTATCGGTTTTAGCTGCCGAACGGGCAGCGCGTCAAGCCCGTTGCCCGATCGCCGCTCGCCGCCGCGCGGCCGATCCTCAACCATCACGGGCGGATCCGCATCGGGTGACCGCACGTGTTCGGAGCGTCGCCTCAGCACTCCGGCGACGTGCTCGGGGTCGAATCTGAGCCGCGGCCGCTTGCCTTCGCCGTCCTCGCCGAGTCGGATGACGCCGAGCTCCTCCTTGTGGTGGCGCACCCACTCCGGGGTGAGCGCGAACCTCCGTGCGAGCTCCGCGGCGTCCACGAGCTCGGCGGCGGGCCGGGCGCGTAGCGCGTCCGCGATCCGCGGCGCGAGCATGTCCGCTAACCGCTCGAGGTCGTGCGGATGAAGGCGCACGAGCTCGCTCACTTGCCGCCCCCGCGGATCCCGCGCTCGAGCTCGTCCTCAGCCCTCCTCAGCGACCGCGCCGCAGCGATCGCCCGAGTGCTGGACTCCCCCGGCAGTCGACGCACCAGACCACCCAACCGGCCGCGGATCCGCGTGACTTCCGCCAGCGTCATGGGATCCGGACTCAAGCCCTGCGCCACCAGCAGCTTCAGGTCGGACACGACGATCTTCAGCGCCCCGGGTCGCCAGTCGCTTCGCCGGCCGCGGCGCTGGCGCGGTTTCGCTGCCTCGAGGAGCTTCGATCGCCTCCGCGACGTGCGTGCGCGCGGTGTTCGGCTGCCCGGTCACTCGCCGGCCTCCTCGGTCGCGGGCGGTTCGCCGGCGTCCGGCGGTTCCCCCACCGCGCACAGCGCGTGTTCGCGCACACCAGCACCCTGTCCGCCCACAGCAGACGCGATGAACAAGCCGGGCAATGGTCCGGCTCGGGTTCAGCAGCGTTGCGGCGGGCGGGATGCATCGACGGCTAGCTCCCGGGCAGGTCGGGCACGATGAGCACAGTCGACCCGTCCGGATCCTCGGTGATCGTCATCTCAGACCGGGGCGGCGGCTCGACACCCGTGAGCCGAGACATATCTGCGCGCCGCTGCCAGTCACGGAACGCGGCCGTGGCGCGTTCGAGATCCAGCTCGCGGCGGAGGCTCGCCTCCCATGCGGCGCGCTCTGAATCACTCAGGTGGTCGATGATCGGGTCACGGTCGCCGATCCCGCGCTCGGTGAGGAGCGCGTCCATCTCCTCCTCCTCCGCGGCGCAGCGTTCGGTCGCTCGCAACATCCGCTTCTCGAACTCGAGCAGCGCCTCGAAGTGCGGCAAGCGGAGCTCGCCCGCCCACTCCGGTAGCTCGGCGATCAGCCTCGCCGCCGCGTCCTGTAGCTCGGTGTCGTCGGTCATATCGTTCGCCGCTCCTTTCGGTTGGTTGCGCGGCCCGGTGGTCCCGGACCGCGGTTGTGTGTGTTCCGCTTGCGCTCCGCACGCTCCGCAGCGGCTTGATCCGCCGCCAGACACAGCGCCGCCGCCGGCCTCAGCGATTCGGGCGGTAGTCCTCGAAGCACGAGCTCACGCAGCAGACGCGCCGGGCCGTTTTCGAGTGGCACGCGCCGGCGGTCGCGCAGGCCGGCTTCGAGCGCCGTCGCCTCGCGCGCGGCGTCGAGGAGTTCGAGCTCGATCGCGAACGTCAACTGCTCGTAGACGGCCGTGGCGGTCATGCCGGCCTAGTCCTCGCAGCCTCGGGACGAAGATGGCTGCCTTCCCTCCGTGACCACCCTCCCCTTGTGGACGGGGAACCTCCCGACGCCCCGGCTCTGCATCCCCCACCCCAACCTGACTATCTCGGCGTAGGACCGCGGCGGCTTCCCGCTCGGCCTACCGACCTCCCGGATCTGCCCGTCCGGCCCCCGGTACACGAGCAGCCGCCCCCGTCGCGCATCAGCCTCGGCGCGCCGGCGGGCCTCCTCCACCGTCACCCCCAACCGCGCGGCAACATCCGCAATCTTGAGCGGCCGCTCGACGCGCTGAGCGAACATCGGCCAAGAGCGGTCCTGCTTGAACCGGCGCGTCCCCCGTAGCCCCTGCCTGAGCGACCGCTGACATAGCGGCGTGCAGCCCTTGATCGTCATCGGCTCGGGCGGGAGCAAGCCGAAACACCGCTTGCAGCGGCGGTCATGCAGCCATCTGCTGAATCCGCGCAGGGACTCGGCGTCCGACTTCGCGACGCACTCCTCGACCAACTCCGGGTAGGTCGTGGCGATCCGAAGGTAGGTGAGCATGTCCCGGCGGGAGGAGGAGTCGCGGACCCGCCGCGGCAGGATCTTCGGCATCACGAGCCGCCCCCCACGTGCCGCATCATCCACTCGCTGCACGCATCACATGCATTCACGCCGACCACGCACCCGCCGAGAGGGAACACGTACTCCCGGAAGTAGTCGCTCCGCCGGTCGCAAAGGTCGCAGCGGTCGTCCAGATCCTCCCGCTTGTACGGCGGCAACATCAGCGGGGCGCACCGCCTACACACGACGGCACCCGGCGTCAGCATCACCACAAGCTCCTGGCGGAAGATGAATCGGTCCTCGACGTGCTCGCAGTAGCGCCGCACTCGGCGCTGGCCGGCCGCGAGTACCGCCAGCAGCAGCGCCGTGGCGTACACGCCGCTGTCCTCATCCCGGCCCTGCCGACGATGCCACGCCAGCCCCGATTCGCTTGCCGGCCCTCGCATCTCCCGCAGCAGCGCCTCCGTCTGCTCGGTCTGAGTGCTCAGCGGCCAATCCGGCTCGACGCCGTCCAGCTTCCAGCGTCGGGCCTCGGCTACGAACGCTGCGGGTCCGAGGGCGGTCACGGTCGCTCCTCCTTTGTCCGTGGTTCGGTTTGATCCGGCTCGGACACGGCGAACCACCGCTCGGCCGGTCGGCCCTCGGTCGGCTCCTGTAGGCCCCGGGCGAACCCCGCCCTCTCAAGGAGCAGGAGCGCGTCCGTGATCTGCCTGGCGGGAGCTCGGTTGCCGACGTTCTCCCGCAGTTCAGTTCGGGTCAGTCCGTCCGCGCCGGCGTCGCGGAGCAGGGAAAGGCAACGCAGTCCGTTGACCGCCGTCGACCACGTGATCGCCTCGCCCGCGTTCGGGCCCGTGCTGTAGTTCCAACGAACGGCCGCTCGGTGCGCCCTGTCGCTCACAGTGAGCCTCCCGGAGCTTGCTTCGTCGGAGTCGTTGACGCAGCGTCGACCTCGGCCGCCGGGGTGCGTTCGTCGCCTGCTGCGTCGCTTAAAGGCCGACGCAGCGACGCAGCGGCTTCCTCGCCACCCCCAAACAACGAACTTTGCTGCCCTGCTGCG
Source organism: uncultured Solirubrobacterales bacterium (assembly GCA_963796525.1). Classification (GTDB taxonomy): domain Bacteria; phylum Actinomycetota; class Thermoleophilia; order Solirubrobacterales; family Solirubrobacteraceae; genus Palsa-465. Next base: position 376,307 of record CAWCMD010000014.1, on the reverse strand, counting down.
TCGGCTGCGTCAGAGCCCCGACGCAGCGCGTACAGCTTCGTGTTCGCCGGTCGTCCGAGCGCCCTCGCATCGTCGCCGGTCCGCATCTCGAACACCTCCGGGTTCGCTTCGAGGAGCTCCTTCACGTTCGTGTCGTTCGCGCCGATCCCCCGCTTCTCGGGAGGCTCCACGTCGGTCGGGGCCGCAACCTCCTTCGCCGTCCTCCACGGGCGCCCATCCAAGTAGGCGATGGCCTCTGCCAGCAGATCACGGTCGGTCGCCTCGACCGCGAATCCCTCGCCATCGGTCCACGCGAGCTTCAACACCCGACCGTGCAATTCGCTCGACCACCGCGCCTTCTGCACGACCACGACCGTGTGGCCGTTCCCCGCTTTCTGCACGTGCAGCAGCGTGTCGCCCGATCCTTCCCAGGCGCCGGACACGGCGCCGCCTTTGTTCTCGTGGTGGATCAGCACGACCGTAAGCCGCCGCCCGCACTGTCGGCGCACATCCGCCGCGAGCTCCATGAACGCCACGACCTCGCTCAGCGTCCCGGCGGCGTCCATCCCGATCCGGGTCAGCGGACCGGCGATCACGACGTCTATCTCGTGTTCGCGAACGTGTCTGGCGAGCTCGGCGCGCCACTCCGGCGTTGCGAGCGTGAACCTCCCCCACGGCTGCTCGAACACTTTCACGCGACCGTCGAGCGGCGCGCCTGACCAGCCATCCAGCTTGCGGCGCAGCTTGCGGCGCAGCAGTGGCCGTGGACCCTCGTTCTCGATCACCAGCACGTGTGCCGGTCTTTGCACGGCTATCCCGAGCCACGGCTCGCCGGCGGCAAGGTGGCACGCCATGTCGATCATCAGCGTCGTCTTGCCAGCCCCACCGTCGCCGTAGGCCATGACGTCGCCGTCGACCGGGATCAGAACGTTGTCCGGCGTGCCGATGAGAGCGTCGGCGCCCGGCTCATCGACGGCTGCGAACTCCTCAGCCGTGATGATCGTCGCCTCGGTGGGCTCGCTCTGACCAGCGACCATGGCGGCGGGCGGCTCCTCGCCCGGTGGCCGGCCGTTTTCCCAGTGCTCCTCGGGGGATGGCGCGCCCGGCCCGTCCGCCTGACGCACGAACTCGGCGTACTCCTCCTCAGTCAGCCCGTGTGGACTCATGCTGAGGCTCCCGCGTCCAGGCCGCTGCGGATCGTGCCGTCGACCTCGCTCTCCTCGAGCCCGGCGTCGAGCGCCGCGTCGCGGAGCTGTTGCGCGACCTCGCCGGCGTCAAGCGTGCCGGCGGCTACGCGCCTGCCGAGCGTGAACGCCCCCCAATTCAGCAGGCTGTTGCGCTCGCCCTCAGCCGCAGCCCGTACCTTGCGCAGCACGCCCTCCACAGCCGCCGGCGCTGCCCCGTTGATCGCCGCCGCCGGCAGCCTCGGTACTTGGCGCGGCTGCGGCTCGGGCAGTCCGCCGACCACCTTCGATGCCGCGAACGTGTCGAGGCTCTAGTCGCACGCACTCGACGGCCCGCGGCGGGTTGTGCTTGAAGTTGAGCGTCCCTGCCGGGCGCAGCATGTGCGACCAATCCTTCGCCACGCCCTTGTCCGCGCCGAGCGCGTGCGCGATCCGGAGGTTCGCGGTCCCGGCAAACCGCGCCGGCACTGGATGGCGCAACGGCCAGTAGGCGTGCACGCGCCTCCCGGTGCCGGAGCGGATCACGACGCTCGGCAGCGGCCTGAACGCTCGCAGCCGCTCGACGGACTGCTCGGTGTCGCAGTCGCACCAGAACACCCATGCGCGCGCCACCGCGTCCTTCCCGCCGCTCCGCTCGGTTCGCGGGCACACCCCCAAGTACACATCCCCGAGTTGCCCGCGGTTGACGGCGCTCGCCGCCGCGCGCTCGAGCTCACCGACAGGGATGAAGTCCTGCGCCATCCCGCCGCCGGCGCGCTTGAACCGCAGTTCGATGTAGCTGCCGGCGGGTTCGTTGCCGGCGATCACCGCGAGTTGGAGGCGCAGCGCCCACGTCTGCGGGATCGCGGTCACGACCGCCCCCTACGCCGTCCATGGCGCGTCAGCCGCCCCGCTGCACGCCGAGATGGATCGTCGTCGTCTAAGCCTGAGCCGTCAGACGAGCGAGGCCCGGCCCGTGTAGCGCGCGGTGAGCGACGCTCACGACTACGGGTCCGCACCCGGCGCGGAGCTCGGTCGCGCACACGCACACCGCAGAACGCACGCCGACGCCGGTCCCGGCGCATCTCTGCTGCCAGCGCGGCGGTCTGCTCGTGGAAGCGCCGATGACCGCGCTCGAACTCCGGCGAGTCGCGCGGCGGAGTGTCAGCCGCCGGCTGTGTCGTCGCCGGCGCGTAGCTCATGCGCCCGTCGCCATCGAGGCTGCCCAAGTCTTGCCCGTCGACCATGACGGTGATCGAGTCGTGCCAGCCGATCTCGATCTCGATCCGGTCGGCCAGATCGGCGCGGTAGCCGCGCGCTGCCTCGCGTGCCACGGCGGTCGCCTCCTCCAACTCGACGGCCGATGGCCCCCCCGCAGCCTGACACAACGCCTCGAGGCGCTGGCCGACGCGACTCCACAGCGCACCGCACTCGGAGGGCGACAGGCCGGCCGGGAGCGGGCCTACATCACGCCGCGGCACCGGAGGGTTCCTCTAGTCCGACTTGACAAGCACACACCGAGCAACCTACTGGCACCCCCGGATAGACCAACGCCGCCCCCCACGAGCGTGGGGAACGGCGCCGGGCAATGTGTGTGTGTCTGTGGACTGGCTATGAGGAAGCCGGTGTGCTCACGACATTACTGTCTGCCGATGACGGCCACCATCGAGCGCCCCGGGTCCGGCGAGCGCCACCGACCACGCGAAACAAGCCGAACTCTCGCACCAGACGCGTGCGGTCACGAACCCACGAACCGCCCGGCCCGCCGGCGATCGCGGTGCCACGGCGCTGTCGGCGAATGGGCAACGCCGCCCTTACGCTGCCCCCTAGCCCCCCGAGACCGGGACTCGCCGCCGTCGCGCGGCCCCCGCTCTCGCAACGCCTCCGACGCGCTGAGGGCCCGCGCTCCCCCGCAGCGACACGGGTGCCGTCCGGGAGCTCCTGCGGCCTCAGACGCGCCCGCGGCACGTCCAGCCGCGATCCGTTGCGCCTCCGACGACTGACGCTTACTCACGCCGAGCTCAGCCAACGTCGGCGGTGGGACCACCTGAGCAGATCGGTCCCCTGCCTGCACCGATCTGCTATGCGGCTTGCTTGGATCCGACGCCGGTCCCGGCGCGGCTTTCGGCTGCTTGGCGAGACACTCCCCGAGATACCGCGGTGCGCCCCACGAGAGCACGAGCTCGAGTCACGTACGCATCGTTTACGCCGAACGCGCGAGCCAACTTTTTGGCTCGCGGGCCCGGTTGGCCGGCGACGTTATCCCACGCCCGCGCCGCGACCATCGCACGCTGCGACTTCGACAGCTACGCCGCGACCCGCACCTTGGGCTCGAAGCCGGCCAGATCCGGGAGGAAGGCCAGAAGCGCCACGATCGCGGCATCCGAGCCGTCGCCGGCAGCCGCTCGTAACCGCGGCGCCACGCTTCCCTGACGCCCGGGTCCTCGAGTGCGACTAGCTCGAGCCGTCGCATCTCCCGATCGCTCGGGAGCACCAGCGCGCCGGGTGGCTTGGTCGGACTGTTCGTCATCACCATCGGCTTGCCGGGCCTGACGATCTCATCCCACGCCTCCTCGAAGGGCACATTCTGCCGGCGCGCATCAGCGAGGAGCCCGAGAAGCTGCGCCTGACACTGTTCGTAGATCGGCTTCGGAGCCACGCCGCGCGCCCCTGGCTTATCGCCGCCCCGCCAACGCCGGATCGCCCTTCAGCTCCCGGAACCCGAGCTCCCAAGCCTCGCTGACCGCCTTCGCCTCCTCGCGCCGGCGGTACGCCGCGACCACCGCCTGCTCGTCCGCCTCGCCGGCCACGAGCCGGGAGGCGAGATCGTGGAGCTCGTCCACCGAGGCCTCGTACTCCCGATGCGCCTCCTCGCGGCGCCGCTGAACCTCGTACGCCCGCCGGCGAACCTCAGCATCATGACGATCACGCGCCTGACGCTGGCGCTCTGCCTCCGCCTGACGTTCGGCCTGCTCTTGCGCCTCGAGCTCCGCCTCCTGCCGGTTCAGCTCCTGCAGCCGACGACGCCGGTCGATCGCGGAGGACCGACCTTGCCTGCCGGTCGTCGCGCTCATGCCGCAGCACCCGGCAAGCCGTGGCACGACGGATGCCCGCGCCAGTGCTGCGCGGACTCGCGTTTGTCAGCAGCCGCGCAATCCTGATCAGCGGCCTCCTCGACCGCGGCCAAGATCGCCCGGCGAAAGTCGAGCAGATCGTGAACCGACCGCACCATGCCGGCAGCCCGATACTCCTCGAGCAGCGCCTCACCGACCGCGAGCGTGATCGAGCTCCTCGGCACGACCGGCACCGCGTCCGGGGGCGCCGGCGGCTCGGCCAGCATCTCCTGCACCGTCGAACCAAGTCCGAGCGATTCGAGCTCCTGACGCCAGTAGGTCATGGTTCCTCCTCTCGTGGGGTTCCTGGCAGATGGTCGTCCGACAAGATCCAGTTCTCGATCCGCTCCCGCAGATCGGTCGGCGTGATGCTGCCCTCATCAACGTCGCGGAGGCCCTGAAGAATCTGGTCACCGAGCTTGTAGAGCTCCGCTTCGCCACGAACGAGGATCGAGGCTCGGCAACTTGCCGGTCAACTCGAGCAACGACTGGAACCGTTCGAGCGCGACCGCGGCACCCTTGAGCGCGCCGAGCGCGACGGGCGGGTTCGACGTGCCGCACGTGTTGGCGAGCACGATCAGATCGCAGTAGATGCGGTGGTGGCCTCGGAGCAGCTCCTCCACGAGTTGCATCGGTGTCTGATCCAGCGGTGACGGCGCAGTGCGGGCGCGCTCGAGCACCGCACGGACCCGACGCTCCGCGAGCTCGAACTCCTCCGCGATCTCGGTCGCCGGGGTTCCGCACGCCGCCCTCGCGATGATCGCGCTATCACGCAGCGACCGCAGCGATTGCGGCCCGCCCGGGCCGGTTGCGCCGGCGGCTTTCGCCTTCGACGCCGCCTTGTCCGCGGCCGTTTCCGCCCCCCCTTGAGCGGCCGTCTTTCCGGCCGGTGCATCGCCCTTCGATGGCTGCCGCCGCGTGCCCATGACTTGAACTGTAGGCCCGTTCCGCGACAGATCGCAGGGCCGGCTCGAACTGCAGCCCGCCTCCGCGATTACCGGGTTATCCTCGGGTTGCGTGGCGCAGCTTTGGGGGACCCGCTACGACTGTGAGTAAAGGAACTTGACCTTGCGGCTGCCTCGCTGACACGTAATCCAGCCGCCGGAGCCCTGAGGGTGATCGAATGGGTTAGTGCAGCGGTAACCGAGCCGTCGCGCCGGGGCCTTTATCACCCGACGCGCCTCCCGACACGAAAGGTTCAGGGCCGTGATGTCGGACGCCGTATCACCGTACGTGAGCGCCACAACTCCGGGGCACCTGTGCCACGTGCTGCGGGCATCCGCAGCCGCGCCAAAGCCGACGACTAGCGCGAGGCCGATTGCGACGAGAGCGCGCACGATCACAGTCGATGAGTATGCCTGTACAGGACACCGCTGCCATCGTCCAGATACCCGCAACTGTCGCCGTAAGGACTACGGTTGGTTGGGCGTCGGCGCAGGCCGGTCCGACGAGCTAGTGAAAACCGTCGCCGTCAAGAGCGACGCGCACAACGGGGGTGACGGTCTGCACCGCGCCGCCGCACTCCTGCTCCTGGCCGTCGTCGGCGGCGCGGATGACACGGCACCGCCTCCCGACAGCAGGCTCGTACGCCGCCGGGTTGTACGTGAAGCCCGTCGAGAACGCGATGAAGCCCGCATCGCCCCGCGACGTTGGCTCCTGAACGTACGCGGCCTCGAGTTCGGTCATTTCGGGAACTCGGGTCACGTCCGAGATGACGCGGTAGCTGCACACCGCCGGCGACCGTAACAGCCAACGCGGCGGATTACCGAGTTATCCTCGAAGTGTGGACCGCGAAGCTGAAACCGACGCCGAGCGCGAGCAGCGGCTCCGAGCTTAAGCGATCCTCGGCGTGGTCGAGGACGGCGACGTTGTTTGGTTCGACAGCCCGCTGTCGCAGTACCGGCGCTGGCAGAAGCAGCAGCAGCGCGAACGCGACGCCGCCGAACGGGACGCCGCCGACAAATCCGACTAGGCGGCCGGGGTTGGTTCCGCGCGGAGCTATGAACTAGAGCGACACACCGAGCCGGCCGAGCGCCTCCGGCATGGTGCAGCAGGGAATCTCGAAGCGTCGGCAGATTCCAGGCATCGACCGCTGCCATCGCCGAGTGGGAACGCCGCTGAACGTCCGGCCCTCGTAGGTCACGACAGTGAAGCCACGGTGGCTGGCCTCGGCGATAACCCACGGGTCGGCGGCGTCCCGCGGACCTGGCCTCGGGAACTCGGCGGTGAGCTGTCCGGTTAGCCGCTGGACTTCCTCGACGGGCTCGGCCTGCTTGTGCTCGTATTCCTTGATCCACCTGGCGACGTCGTCGTCTTGCTCAGTGAGTTCGCGGTAGACCGCCCGCGGCAGGATGATGCGCCCGTCGTTTATCGCTTCGCCGACTGCCGCCCAAACGCTCGGGAACGTGGAGAGCGGGAGCTGGTCGCGTTGGCCGTTGATGTAGCAGCTCGTGTCGCAGACGAGCACGGCCTCACGCGACCTCCCCGCGACGCGCCACGTAGTCCCGCAGGGTCTCGAAGTGGTTGACCTTGACGTTGCCGAGCAGCGTCGACGCGGTCGGGTAGGTCACCGTCTGACTGTCTAGCGCCGAGAACACCAGCCGGATGAACGCCGGCCCGAGCTTCGCGATCGTGTTGTAGTAGTACTGGCCGGCGCCGTGCCGCTCCTCCGGCTCGCTGCGCGCCCGAATCGCTGCGATTGCGCCTTCCGCGTCGCCCCGCGGCGCGAGGCCCGCACGTCTGATACGAACAGCGGCCGCGAGCGGCGTAACCCCGAACCTGCGGGCGACGACGGCGACACGCGCCAGCAGAGAGTCGCCCCGCGCGGCGCGGAGTTCTCGCTCGAGCCAGTCTCTCGGTAGCACTACCTCGCCGGCGAAATCGTTGGCCCGAGCCTCGCTCCTCGGCCCGCCGCTGAGCGCAAGCACAAGATGCCCGAGCTCGTGCAGGACGGTGAACGCGCGGCTCGCGGGTGGTCGGCATTGTTGACCACGATCGCCGGGACAATGTCGTCGAGCGACGCGAACCCGCGCATCACGCTCAGCGGCATCGACCCGTCCTGCATCACGAGCACTCCGAGCGCCTCGACAGCGTCGATCCATCCGCGCAACGGCGCGTACTCGTCCTCGGCCGCCCACGCCAACTGCTCGCCGGGCGTCACGCCGAGCAGCCTCCGAGTGGCCGACGGAAGCTTCGCCGCGTCGGCGCGCCGGATGGCGCGAGCCGCGTTCCGCCACGGCGGGGTCTCCTCAAGATCCTCGTAGAGCTCGGCGGCCGCCTCCTGCCTGCGCCGGACACGCCGGGCGAGCAACTGCATCTCCGCAGGCCAAGGCGGCTCGGGCGCACCCGGGAGGCGACGAAACTGGGCCTCCTGCGCCGGCTCGCTCGGAGGCTCGGGAACGAAAAGCTGTGCGAGCGGTCGCTCGTAGACGTCTGCGGCTTTCTCGGCTTGGCGCAGCGTTAGATAGTCCACGCCATCCTCGGCCATCTCGAGCTGGTAGGTGCGGATCCCGATTCGGCCCGCCGCGTCGTGCCTCGTGTAGCCGGCGGACTCGCGGGCCCACCGCAGCACATCGGGGTTCGCGTAGGCCAGCGTTCTCGCCACGCTCACCGCCACGTTCCAGGCTGAGACCGCACCCGGACTGTTTCGGTGAAATCGGCTGAACACCTGTCGCGGGCGCGAGTCGGCTCCGACACCGCACGCACACCGCGAGTCTATTCCGAGCGCCCCAGGAGACTCACGAGCGCCTGTCGCTCCGTCGGAAGTGACCGGCGAGGCTTTCAGCCGTCGCGGTAGGTGCGCTCGAACCACGCATCCATCGCGAGCTCGAGCGCGATCATCCGACACTCCTCGTCCGATAGCGCGCTGATCGCGGCGAACACTGCGGACAGGTTCGGCAGGTCGACCAGCGCGAGGCGAAGCTGCTTCGCGCGGTCGAGCATCCCCGTCGGATGATCGGCCACCCACGGGTCGGGCGGCAGGTCGTCGCCGTCCTCGATGCTCACGGCTCCTCGCTCCCCGCCATGAACTCGATCGCATACTCGAGCGAACGGACGCGGAGCAGCGCGCCGAGCAGCAGCGCGTCGAGCTCCTCTCGGGAGAGCTCCGCGATCTCCATGCGGATCAGCGTCAGGTCGCCGGCGACCACCATCAGCAGCTTGTCGAGCCGCTCCTGATAGCCGCCGGCGTCCATCAGCCCTTACACCGCCCCCCTGCTAGCGGGCAACGTTGCCCGGAACCGATCCGATCGCCCCGCATCGGACCGCAAACAGTCGGCGGAGCCGGAGCGGGCGGGGTGCCGGTATTCCCTTCCCGCGCGCGGGGTTACCGGCTTTTCGATGTTCGGCGCACCCCGCGCTTCACACGCGAGAGGTCGCTGGTTCGAGCCCAGCCGTGCCCATCAGAAAAGCCCCGCTAATGCGGGGTTTTCTGTAACCGTTCAGCCGTCGGGGCCTGTGGCGAGGATTCCTGCTTGTTGCAGCGAATCTTGCGGGCATGGAGCGTGCGGAGGCGGAGGCGATTTATGACGCGGGCCGCGAGGTTTGTGTCCAGTTCATTCTCGATCTCGCCGCGCGGGTGCAGCAACTGGAGGAGCGGCTGAGTCGTTTGGAGGCTGCGGCGCGTCAGGACTCCCGTACGAGTTCCAGGCCGCCGTCGATGGATCCGCCGAAGACGCGGGCGCAGCGGCGGGCGGAGGCGCGGGCGAGGGCGAAGGAGTTGATGCGCCGGGAGGGCGAGCAGCGCAAGGCTGGCGGGCAGCCTGGGCATCGCGGTACGGGTCGCGTGCTGCGGCCTGAGGATCAGATCGATGAGATCGTCGATCACTTCCCGGATGCGTGTGGTGGGTGCGGTCGTGAGTTCACCTCCGAGCAGCGGCGTCCGAAGCGGCGGTTCGGTCGCCACCAGGTCGCGGAGTTGCCGCCGATCAGCGTGATCTGGACCGAGCACCGCACGCATCAGTTGCGCTGTCGGCACTGTCGCGCACGCACCAGCGCTCCGCTGCCGCCGAGGATCGGCGTCTGCGGGTTCGGGCCGCGGTTGCAGGCGGCGTTGGTGACGTTGACCGCTCGTCACCGTGTCTCACGTCGCGGGATCTGTGAGCTCGCGCGTGACCTGTTCGGCATCACGCTCTCGACCGGCGCGGTGGACGCGATCTGTCAGCGCGCCTCAGACGCGTTGGCCGGCCCGCATCTGCAGTTGCAGGACTGGGTGCTGGACCAGGACGCGGTGCATGTCGATGAGACTGGCTGGCGTACCCGCGGGGAGGGACGCGCGCTGTGGACCGCGACCACCCCGGATGCCGCGTTCTTTCAGATCGCCGAGCACTGCAACCGCGAACAGTTCAACGCCCTGGTCGGCAGCACGTACGAAGGGATCGTGGTCTCGGACCGCTGGAACGGCTACAGCCATCTCGACCCCGAGCGACGGCAGGTGTGCTGGTCGCACCTGCAGCGTGATTTTCGTCGCCACGCCGACGGGCTTGGCGAGCAGAAGACCTTCGGCGAGAAAGGCGTCCCGCTCACCAAGAAGGTGTTCGCCGCCTGGCGCGCCTACCAGCACGAGCATCACGACCGCGCCCTGCTCCAAGCCGAGATCGCGCCGGTCCAAGCCGAGCTACGCGCGCTGCTCCACCAGGCATCGCCGAAGAACGCTCGCAACCGCTGGCACCGCCAGTTCGCCAACAACCTGCTCAAAATCTGGCCCGCGCTCTGGACGTTCGCAATGATCGACGGGATCGAGCCGACCAACAATCCCGCCGAGCGCGCGCTCCGCGGCCCGGTCATCCACCGAAAAGTCGCGCTCGGCACGCAGAGCAACAGCGGCGAGCGGTTCGCTGAGCGCGCCCACTCCGCCGCCGCCACATGCCGGATGCAACGCCGCTCGCTGTTCACCTACCTCAGCGAACTCATCACCACCCACACCCGCGGCGACCCATTCCCCGCGCTCACCTGAGCGGCCCCAGGGACTGAACGCTTACGGTTTTCTAATGTTCGGATTCGCACTCGGCGCGGTCGACGGAACCCCGAATGGAACGACGGTCTGATCTGGCTCCATTGCGACGGTCTCACTCGCTCCACCTCGTCCGAGCGGACGCTGACGATCTCGCGCTCATCGAGCGCGATCGGAGGCGGCCAGGAAGTGGGTCCGAGTGGAGTTGTTCGAGCGTCAGGCGGACGGGATCGGAGGGGCTGTCGCTCCGGGCGTTGGCGGCGAGGCATCATGTGCATCGCCGGACGGTCAAGCAGGCGTTGGAGTCATCGGTTCCGCCGGCGAAGCGCGGCCGAGTCGCGCCGGCGCCGAAGCTGGGCGAGTATCGAGAGCTGATCGACGAGTGGTTGATCGCTGATCTCGTCGCGCCGCGCAAGCAGCGGCATACCGCGAAGCGGGTCTGGCGGCGGCTGGTCGATGAGCACGGCGTGCAGGTCGCGGAGACGACGGTGCGCGATCACGTCCGCAAGCGTCGTCGCGAGCTTGGGTTGACGGTCGGCGAGGTGTTCGTGCCGCAGGTGCACGCGCCCGCCCGGACCGCGGAGGTCGATTGGGGCGAGGCTGATGTTGATCTCGCGGGCGCTGTGACGCGGGTGCACTTGTTCTTCATGCGTTCGTGCTTCTCGGGTGCGGCGTTCTCGATGGCGTCGCCGGTCGAGACCCAGCAGGCGTTCCTGGAGGGGCACGCGCTCGCGTTCGATTCGTTCGGGGGCGTGTTCGCCGAGGTCCGCTATGACAATTTGGGCTCCGCGGTGAAGAAGGTGCTGCGTGGCCGCCGGCGGGTCGAGACCGACAGGTTCGTCGCGATGCGCTCGCATTACCTGTTCGACTCGATCTTCACGACCCCGGGGATCGAAGGGGCCCATCAGAAGGGCGGCGTTGAGGGCGAAGTTGGCCGGCTGCGTCGCAATCACCTGGTGCCTGTCCCGGCCGTCGGGTCGATCGGGCAGCTGAACCGGCTGCTCGTCGACGCATGCGAGCAGGATCTGACACGTCGGATCGCTGGCCGGCCGGTCACGGTCGCCGAGCAACTCACCGCCGAGCGCCCGCTGTTGCGAGCGCTCCCGGCACCGTTCGACGCGACCGAGACGACAACGGTCAGAGTCGACAGCAAGGCGCTCGTCACCGTTCGGCAGAACCGCTACTCGGTCCCGGTCGCGTTGGCCGGACTGCGCGTCACGGCGGCGATCGGCGCGGGCGAGATCCGGATCTGCCACCGTGACCGGGAGGTCGCCGCCACGAGCGGTTGCACGGGAAATACGGCACGCGGGCGATGCTCGATCACTATCTCGAGCTGCTCGCCCGCAAGCCCGGCGCTCTGGCCCGGTCGCTGCCGCTGGCCCAGGAACGAGACCGCGGGACATGGCCGGAGCCCTTCGACGAGCTGTGGGCCGCGCTCCGCGCTCGCTGGGGTCAGTCCGAGGCGGACCGGCAGATGGTCGACGTGCTCCTGCTGTGCCGAGAGCACGGCCCCGCAAGGGTCGAGCTCGGCGTCCGCGGCGCGCTCGCGGCCGGCGCGATCGACGGACGCGCTGTCGCCGTGCTCGCCCACCGCACCAGCCCCACCGGTCCGGTCGCGCGGCTGGACGGGCTCGAAGCCCGCCTGCAAGCGCACGACCGGCCCGAACCGGACCTCGCCGGCTACGACCAGCTGATCGGCGGTGTCCGATGAGCGCACCCAAGAATGCGAGGACGGCGGCGCTCGAGGCGTTGATCGACGCGCACGCCGTCGAGCTGAAGCTCCCGACTGTGCGCCGCCGGTTCCGCGCGCTGGCAGACGAAGCGGTCCGCGAGCAGCAGACCCCGGTCGCCTACCTCGCGGCGCTGCTGGAGGCGGAGATGGCCGAGCGCGCTGAACGGCGCGAGAAGCGCCGGCTGATCGACGCGCGGTTCCCAGCGCTCAAGCGGCTCGAGGACTTCCGGTTCGCGGACAACCCCAAGATTCCGCAGGCCACGATCGCGGCGCTCGCGGAGGGCTCCTGGATCGATGACCGCGACAGCGTGATCCTGATCGGCGACTCGGGGACCGGCAAGACACACCTAGCGACCGCGCTGTCGATCTGCGCTTGCCAGCAAGGCCGACGCGTCCGGTTCACAACGCTCGCAGCCCTGGCGAACGAGCTGCAAGAAGCCGAAGGCAACCGCGAGCTCGCCCGCGTCGTCGGCCGCTACGCCCGCACCGAGCTGGTCTGTTTGGACGAGCTTGGCTATCTGGCATTGCCTGACGGAGCCGCCGAGCTCGTGTTCCAGGTCCTCTCCGAGCGACAAGAACGCGGATCGCTGATCGTGACCACAAACCTGCCGTTCGGTGAGTGGACCAAGGTGTTCCCCGACGCTCGGCTCGCGAAAGCCGTCGTCGACCGGCTCACCCACCGCGCGCACATCATCGACACCGGCAACGAGTCCTGGCGCTTCCGACACGGCCTCAACCGCAACAAGGAGAACTGACCCCCCGGCCAGCGAAGCGCGCCCGCGCGGGTATCGCCGCAGCGGGCACTCGCCCTACGGGCTCGGCCCTCGCGACGACACCCGCGCGGTGGACCTCCAAGCCCTCGATCAGGCACTATCCAGCAAGCACATCAACCATCGCGAAGTGGGGCCACTTCAAGCCGTCGCGGTGGGGCCAAGCGAAGCCGTCGCTCTCACCCGAATTGGCCCGCGGCGTTAATCACGGCGTTAATCGCTCGAGTTCACCTCGAGTCGGAACTCCTCTCATCACCGCCGACGGTGCGCGTCGCTCCTCGCCTGACCGGACTCAGTTCGACTTCGTCGGTAACGCACGATGCGGACCCCCCTGCCGCGCGGAGCAGGTCGCTCGCTCAGTCGGGCGAGGTTATTTCGCGGTGCGAAAGGAGGTGTCCGCGTGTCGCTCGGTCCTAGCGTCTCAGGAGTCCGGCGCGCCTTCTCTCCGGCAGCTTGCCGGTGGCGAGCATGTGGATGGTCCTGGTTAGGCCGAGTGCGACCAGCACGATCGACATGTTCCGGAGTCTCTTCCGGGCAGCGGGGGTTAGCTGCTGCGGCGGTGGATAGCCGATCCGGGCGATGGTGGCCGAGGTCCATCCCATCCACCACCCGCTGCACACGAGCTGAAGTGTGTTCCGGGTCTGAGGATCCAACCGGCGCCGTGCCAGGAGGAGGATGGCGCTCCAGACGCCGGCGCAGCCGATGCTGTAGGCCGTGTAACTGTTGAACCGCGTCGTCAACGGTGGGGTTGTGACCGCGGCGTCCGAAGGTCCGCTGCTCTCATGGCTAATCACGTCGTGTCGTCTCGCTGAGCGATTCTGGCACGGCGGGGCACCGACGTCGTGCACATCATGTTCCTTGGATCGAGGCGCGTGATCGTGTCTCGGGCGCCAGGTTCCGGTGCTCCGTGGCGTTGCGGATCAGCGAGGCTCTCCGGGAACCAGAGCACACGCACCGGTAGCAGAGCGTGATGATCGTCGACCAGCCCGCCGGCATCGCGATTACGAGCACGTCGGCAGTTTCTTTACTTTGTACGCGTACAATGTATAGTAATTTGCCAGAGTGCCACGACCGGCCCGCATATCGCGCACGGACGTACTGGATGCCACGTTGGCGATCGCCGACGAGCGGGGACTGCCCGGGGTGACGATGCGTGCCGTCGCGCAGCGGCTCGACGTCAGCCCGATGGCCCTCTATCACCACGTTCGCGGCAAGGACGACCTGCTCGACGGCCTCGTGGAGCGTCTGCTCGCCGAGATCCCGTTGCCGGACGCAGACCTGCCCGGTGCGGAGCGGTTGCACGCCATGGCAACCAGCCTGCGTGAGGCGGCCGTCCGTCATCCTGGTGCCTTCCCCTTGCTGTTGGGTCGGCCGGTCGCGACCGAGGCAGCGGTCGGAGTGCGTGAGGCTGCCTACGCGGCGCTGCGGGATGCCGGCGTGCCGACGACGCTCGTTGCGAGGGTGGAGCGGCTGCTCAGCACGTTCGTGATCGGCTTCGCGGCCTCCGAGGCGGGCGGTCGATTCGCCGCCCACGACCAATCCGTGCGTGACGCCGACTTCGAATGGGCCTGGCAGCACGCGTTGGCGCTCGCCACCGGCGGGCCGGCCGGCGAGATCGTGGCGGCAGGTAGCTGAGCCGTGAGCGCGGGCGGATATCAGCTCCGGTCACCGCGGTTGATACGTGTCGCGTCGTTCGCACGGCCGCAGGGCTCGGCGCGCAACACGTTTCTGATCGGCCTGGCGGGGGTCGCGGTGCTGGGGCGGTGACGGCGCCGTTCATGTCGCGCTACGGCTGGGACCGTGACGAGCTGTATTTCCTGTCCCTGATCGCGCTCCTGGGCCGGGAGCCCAAGCTTGTGCACGCTCGGGCGAGCTCGTTCCTATGTCTGGCCTCCGTCGCTAGCGACGGCCGCCCACTTGATTGAGCCCCCGAGCCCCGCACGACACTCTGGTCCGCCTCGCGCGACCGGATCGATGACTGGAGCCACATCCCAGCCCGCAACGCAGTCAGCGAACCGGCGCCCGACCCCCCGAGCACCATGACAACCACGCCCTCCCTGCCAGCCTCGCACCGCCCGCGTCAAGCGCCCGCCACCGGCACCAATCACCCCAACCCCACGAACCCAGGCGCTTGACCCGGGCGCGCTCGCCCGGCATATCGCACCCAATCCGGGGCTACGCCCCGGAACCGCGGCAATTTCGCAATCCTCACCCATCCGATCTCCCGAACGGCCATACGAACGTCAACAGCCCGCACACTCACCTTGACATCACCCGGCCCTTCATGGATGACTTTCATCGGTCGATCATTCCGGCAGTCCGGGTCGAGTCCGGCGGGCGCGAACCCGTTTGCGCCCGCCCTCCGGGACGGGCGCGATCAGACGACGACGGCCGCGCTACTTCACCTGTTCACCGGACAGGAGATAGCCCGCCGCGAATTGGGAATTGCCGTGAGCTGCGCGAGGCACGCCTCAGGAAACCACCCCCGCCGCCGCGAAGTGGCAACGGCCGCAAGCTGCGCGCGGCACGCGCCGCGGAACCACTTCCAGCGCTCACCGTCACCGTGTCGGACGTCGCCAACAGCGTCAAGCTGTCGTTGGAGAACAGCCGCAAGAGATACGTGCCCGCGATGTTGGGCAGATTCGGCACGACGAACGGGCACGACCCGGAAGCAAGCGCGGTTCCTCCGGCGGTCGCCGTGCAACTGTTGTCGTAGAACCTACCGAGTGGGGTGTTGTTGGGATCTCCCGGGCGATACACGCCCACCCAGTCGTGTGAGGTTGGGGCACTCACACCGCTCCAGGACACCGTGACCGGGCCGCCGCCATGCAGACTCAGCGGATTCACGGTCAGCGTTGCGCCCTGGTTGACGGTCACCAGATTGGACGTCGCCAACAGCGTGAAGCCGTCGTTGGAGAACAACCGCAACTCGTATGTGCCCGCGATTCCGGGCAAGCCGGGTACGGTGAACATGCACGAGCCTGAAGCAAGCGCGGTAGTTCCGGCAGTCTCAGTGCAGCTGTTGTCGTAGAACCTACCGAGTGGGGTGTTGTTGGGATCTCCCGGGTGATACACGCCGATCCAATCGCGTGCGGTCGGGCCAGTCACACCATTCCACGACACCGTGAGCGCGTCAGGCGCGGCCACGCTCGCCGGGTTCACGCTAAGCGCGAGACCGTTGTCCTGCACCAGCGTCGCGGACTCGTTCAAGTCCAGGTCTGAGGCCGAATTAGGGAAGTCAAGGGTGGCGTTGAGGCCCGGATCGGCCGTGCCCCTAGGTGTGGCGAGAACGCCGCCGCCACTCGCGACCGTGCGCACGCAGTTGTGAAGCGTGGTGCCGAACCAGAATCCGAGGATCTCACCGGCCTGAACGGAAATGTTTGCCGGGAACGTCTCAACTGCTCCGGTGCCCGCGAGCGTCTTCAGCCCGGTCTTACCAACAACGTTGTAGGTGTTGCCTGAGACGTGCTGCAGGACCAGGAAATCAACCTGCTCGTTCGTGTTAGCGGCAGTAGACAAGAACGAGAAGCTCGTGATCGTCCCTCCGCCGGCCGGCACGACGTAGTTCGTATCGGCCCCCGCGCCGACACCCCCCTCGCAAACGACGCTGCTGACTCCGGTCTGACCGATCGTCGTGTCGGCCAGCGCCGAACCAGCCGGCAGCGCCGCCAACACCAAACCGACGAGAAGCGACAAGCGCCGCACGCGCCCCAAAACAACGATCCCAGTCATACCTGCCCCTTTTCACTAGCTATCGGACGGGCGCGATCAGCCAAACGGGCGAAACACCATCAATTGTCCAGCGCATGCGCCATCACGAATGTAACGGTGAGTTTGTTCCGAGACTTGCGCCTCGATCGAGCGCCGCCGATCCGCCGCTGTCGCTTCGGGCTGAGGCTGGGCCGAGGCCGGCGAGGCTTGGTGCGGTAGGTAGAGCCCGTGCGACAGCGTGGCCCAGGAGCCTGTGGAACCGTTGATTGCTGCCATGAGCGCGAAGGCCAGACTCATCTCTGGGAGGCTCCTCCAGGCGGCACACACCGCCCCGTCGAACCAGGAGCCCGCAGACCCGAGCTGACAACCGAGCGCGCTCACCAGGCCCGCCCAATGGCCGGGCCTGTTCTCGCGTGCGCGTTACCGGCCTACGCGCTGGTGGGATTCACAGGCCAGCCTCAGCTACAAGCGCAAGCGGCAGTCGCTCACCCGCTGCCCGCGTGCTCCACGGCCTTTCACCACTGGCAGCAGCGTGGCGAACAAGTTCATGGTTGCTCGATAGCCTCCAACGCCGCAGCCCACGCCGTCCGATCCGCCGCGCGTTTCGCGCCCATCGCCGTCCGCGCAATGGCCGGGCTCGTGGCGATCGCGCCGAGCGCCTCGAGCTGGTCCTCCCGCGCGATGTGGCGCAGCGCTCCCTCCGCCCGCTCGCGAACCTCCTGGCGCTCGGCGTCGGTCAGGTCGCCGCGGCCGAGGCGCCGCAACACAACCTCGGGGTCGTGCAGATCGCGATCATCGGGCTCCAGCAGCTGCTCGAGCAACACGTCAAGCTCGGTACGGCCGTCGCGGGTGCCTCTAGCCCGCGGCATCCTGTCCCCACCGCGCGGCCGCTGCCTTGCGCGCCCGGAGCGTGGTTGCCCGCGCGTGCTGCGGCAAATCGAGCTGCCCAATAATCCGGGTCAACGCAAGCCTCTGGAAACGCCGCTCCCTGATTGCGGCCAGATCCTCGCGGCCCTCCAGCGCGTCGAGGTCCCGTGCCTGGGCTGCAGCGAGCTCAAGCAGTCCCTCGTCGCACTCCGTCCATTCAAGTTGGGGCGGCAGCGACGCACGGATAGCCGCGACAAGATCCTGGTTGGCGGTCCTAGCTTGCTCGCTCATCTTGTTCGCTCAAGCATCCGTGTGTGCGAAGAGCCATCCGGCGGTATCTCGGCTCTTGACTTCTGGTGCATCAACCCTCCTGCCGGGGATCGCCAATGAGGCCAAACGCCGCCAGCTTCTACCACTGGTGGGGGCTGGTGCTGTGGAACAGCTCGAAGCAAGTATCGCTCGGGCCGTGAACGGGAAGGGCGAGCGCGATCGTTGAATGATGTGGCCGGCGCTTCCAGGGAGGAGGCGCTGGCCATGACGGCGGAGCCCATCGCCCATCCTGGCTCCGCCGCTACGCGAAGTCCCGGCACTGATCCGACCGGACGCGCCGGGGCTTCGCTGTTGCTGTTGGCATCAACAACGAACTCGCGGATCTCGATCGGCCTCGCGAACGAGTTGGACCCGGCCAGTTCGGGATGGCCGAGCGCCCGAAGTGTCTCGTCGCAATCCCGTGCGACGAAAGCACGAGGGTCGCGAGTCCGTTCTTTGTGGTGCGTGCCGCCTTCTTTGACCGGGGGCGGCGCGCAAGTTTAGGCGAGTCGCGTGTGTGCATCATCCGGCCCGGCGGTCCTCGGCGCCCTTTGGTCGGACCTCTGACCCTCGTGGACGAACGTTCGATCAAGACGCCCGGCTCGTTGCCGATAAGGCCACAGGGGCCAGGGGCCGGCATGACGATGGGGGGGGTTCGGAAGTCGGAGTGGGCGGTCGAACGAGCGACCTCGGGGTGCGCCCACTCCGATTTCTCGGCGTCGTGAGCGCGTCAACAAGCGTGCATCCCGGCTCGGAGCAAAGACGGCTCGACATTGGACTAGCACTCGAAGCTCGCCACAACGATCGGGGCGTGTGCGCGTGCACTGCGCTCAGCCTGCTCGCGTAGGGCATGGTGCGAGAGCGACTTCGGCTCGCGGTCGTTGGTGTTGGTGTTGGTGTTCGTGCCTAGTGCCGCGAGCATCTGCTCCCGCATCCGCTGCTTGAGCTGCTCGTGCTCGGGGTTCAATCCGAGATCGCGCTCGAGATCGCGGAGCTGCTCAATGGTTGGCGGAGTGCGTTCGCTTGACTTCCAGGAGATCACGCGAGTGCGGCCGTTCATCGGCGTGGGCGTTGCGCTGACCTCATACACGTCGATCTCATCGAGTACACGGCTTCCGTCCGCACGCTTGGTGCTGTTGACGACCACGTATCCGAAGCTGAAGCCAAGAGTGCGAGACCGCACCAACCGCCAGGTTTCCACTCCGACCTCGCTGCTTTGATCGACCCAACCGCTGGCTACAACTTCCCCGTCGACGGCCTTGACGCTCGCGGGATCGATGTGGCCGGCGACATCCTCGGGTCGGGCAGAGTGCTGCCAGATGAGCGGGATCAACTTGTCGACGTTGATCGAGGCCCCGGGGGCGAGAGACCTAGGTGCCGCCCGACTCCGTCCAGCCGAACGGAAGGTTTCAGGGTCCGGTGGGTGCTCGACGCTGAGCCGCTCGGCGCAGCACCTAGTGGAGTGTCCCACAATTAGCTGATGGTTGGTGGTAGGATGGGGTATGCGCGCTGCTACCCCTGCGCTTCCCGTCACCGATGAGCAGCGCTCGGTGTTGGAGAAGCTGATCCGTTCGCGTACCGCGCCGCACCGTGATGTGCTGCGCGCGCGTGCGTTGTTGATGGCTGCCGATGGGTTCGCGAACACGCGGATCGCCACCGAGGTCCAGGTGTCGCCTGCGACGGTCGCCGCCTGGCGTGAGCGGTTCGGTGAGGATGGGTTGAAGAACTTCTCCGGGGTCCGTTCGGGGCGGGGGCGCAAGCCGTCGATCCCGGCCGCGAAGGTCGAGGAGATCGTGCGGCTCACGCTGCAGGAGATGCCGCCGGGCGAGACGCACTGGTCGTGTCGCACGATGGCCCAGCGCGCCGGCGTGTCGTCTTCGACGGTGCAGCGGATCTGGTCCGCGCGCGGGATCAAGCCCCATCGGGTCGAGACGTTCAAGCTCTCGGGCGACCCCAGCTTCGAGGAGAAACTCGTCGACGTGGTCGGCCTCTACCTCAACCCGCCGGAGAAGGCGGTGGTGCTGTGCATGGACGAGAAGTCCCAGATCCAAGCGTTGGATCGCACCCAGCCGTCGTTGCCGATGAAGCCCGGACGGGCCGGCACGATGACCCACGACTACAAGCGCAACGGCACGACCACGCTGTTCGCGGCGCTCGACGTCCTGACCGGCACGGTGATCGGCCAATGCCTGCCCCGCCACCGCCACACCGAGTTCCTGAAATTCCTCAAGACGATCGACCGCGAGGTCCCCAAGCGATTGAACGTCCATCTGATCCTGGACAACTACGCCACCCATAACCACCCCACGGTGAAGGGGTGGCTCGCCCGCCACCCCCGGTTCGAGCTGCACTTCACCCCGACCTCCAGCAGCTGGCTGAACATGGTCGAGATCTTCTTCGGCCGACTCACCGAAAAAGCAATCCGCCGCGGGACCTTCCACAGCGTGCCCGACCTGATCGACGCGATCGAGACCTATCTCGCCGCCCACAACGACAACGCGCAGCCATTCACATGGACCGCCACCACCGACCAGATCCTCGAGAAAGTCCGCCGCGGAAGAGTCACCCTCGATGCAATCACCAACTAAAACCGGGACACACCATTAGCGGGAGGGGGTCAGGCCCCCCTCCCGGCCTCCCCCCGTCGCGGGTCGGACGGCCGGGCGGGCAGAGCCCGCCCTCGGTGTTCACCATGGGGCGATGGCGACCGTGGCGAACATCAACGACGTGCTCGAGGGTCATGTGGCGCTCGAGATCGAGTGTGTAGATCGGCTGTATCTGAACGCGTACGTGCCGAACCTGCAGGTCGGCGGTCAGGTGGTCCGCTTCCTGCGTGACCATCTTGGGCACCCGATCCCTTCGCCGGCCCTGCTGGGGCCGATTGGCAACCGGTTCCGTCGGGAGGTCAAGGCGTTCGCGGCCGAGCACCGCATCCCGATCCTCCAGCTCAAGAAGCCGGACCGCTCACGGTGGGATGACCGCAAACTCGATCACGTCCGCCCGTACCTGGAGGCCGCCGAGCGCGAGCACCGGTTCGGCGTGGTCGCGATCGTCGCCTGCCAGGAGTTTCAGTGGGTGTTCTCTGCCCGCAACCGCGCCGCCCCGGGGAAGGTCGTCAGCTTCGAGTACTTCCGCGAGGAGCGGCGCGTCGGGATCTACTACTTCTACATCCTCGACCGCGAGTTCGGGCCGGGGTTCATCAAGATCGGCACCTACGCCCCGTACTCGGCGAAGGTGTGGCTCAACGGACACGAGTGGGCCAAACGCCAGGCCGCCCGCGTCGGGATCGAGTTCGCTGCCCTGTCTAACGGATTCGCGGCCTGCGATCAGCCCGAGCGGCTCCAAGCGATCTGCGACACCTTCGGCCCGCATCACGTCCAGGCGTTCTTCGACCGCTGGATCACGCAGATCCCGACCCCGCTCACCGCCGAGGATCGCGCCGCCGGCTACTGGTGGGAGCTGTCGATGCGCCAGGTTGAGATTTCGCGCACGCTCGTGCTCGACAACCCGCGCCGTGCCCGGGGGTTCTTCGAGGCGCTCGTCCAAGACAACATCGGGATCGGACGGCCCGAGGAGGTCTCGCTCGTGTTCGCCCGCCACCTGCGCCGACCGACCCACCACCCCTACCAGACGCGGATCTTCAGCGCGGGCACCGACGTCCGGATCGACTTCCGCTACAAGCACTCGCGCGTCAAGCAGTACCTCAAGGACGGGCGCGCACTGCGGATCGAGACCGTGATCAACAAGCCAGCCGATCTCGACGTCCCCGCCCGCCTGCACAACCTCCCCGAGCTGATCGACAGAGCCCGCCAGGTCAACCAGCGGCTGCTTATCATCGAACGTGCCGGTCAGAGCTGTGCCATCGGCTCTGCGCTCTTCGAGCGCATCCACCAGCCCCACCACGAGGGCCAAAGATCCGGAGCCCTGCGCTTCGGGGATATACGCGCCATGGCTCTGGCCGGCGCCCTCTGCCACGTCCTCGGTGCCGTCACCGGCTTCACCAACAAAAGCCTTCGCGGGCTCGTCGCCGGACACCTCGGCCAGGACTACAGCTCCAGCAAGATGAGCTACGACCTCCGCCGCCTCCGGCTCCACGGACTCATCAGACGCCTACCCCGCAGCAACACCTACATCCTCACCAGCGACGGCATCCGCGTCGCGGTCTTCTACACCAAGCTCCAGAACCGACTCCTGCGGCCCTTGCTAGAAGCCGACAAGCCACCCGCCGAGATCGAAATCCGGCGCGCCCTCCAAACCCTCGACAACGCAGTCAAGAACTACATCCAACAAGCCCGCCTCGCGCCTGCAACATAAATTCGTCACAACCTCACGACTTCCGGCCACCAAGTCGAACTAGTAAGGAGAAACGCCCCGGGTCCGCTCCCCGTGCAGGTGCCCGGCGTGCGCGTCGCTCGGGAACGGAGATTCGGTACCGGCTGACCGCTCGGCGCTTGCTCGCCAGCAGGCCTGCGGGGCAGCGAGGCGGCCGGAAAGTGGCCTGAGGGATTACGAATAGATCATCAGTAATGAGCAAGAACTGGCGTTAGTCGGAGTGGAACGGAACCGAAGCCGCAAAGGAATCAAAACCGAGAGCATGACCGGGGTCTTCGAACGAGCCGTCCGCGGCGTGCGGCGGCTGGTCGCGCTGGTCGCGCTGGTCGCAGAGAGCGACGAGGGAGAAGCCGTCCGTGACGCGCTAGTGCGTGAGCTGCGTGATGTGCTTGACCTGGAGAGCGTGGCGGTCGTCAGATGCGATCAGGGCGAGGCGGCGCGCCACGCGGGAGCAATCACCGAGGCGGCTGAATTTGAGGAGGCTCATCGCGGCGGGGATCGTGGGCGGAGCCTGGTGCTCGAGCTAGGCTCGCTGGGGCGAACGCAGGAAGCGGTGATCCTGGTGGCGCGCGAGCCGCACGGCCTACGACCGGATGAGCTCGCGGCCGCGACCGCGCTCGTTGACGTAGCGGCGGTCGTGCTCGGGCTGCTTGGCGCGCGCCACGAAGCAGCGACCGACGAGCTGACCGGCTGTCTGAATCGTCGCGCCGCGCTCGCGCGGCTGGGCGAGGAGATCGCCCGCGCACAACGCACCCGCTCGCCGGTTTCTTGCCTGATGCTCGACATCGACAACCTCAAGCGGATCAACGATACGTTTGGGCACCTTGAGGGCGATCAGGTTCTGCGCGAGGCGGGCGCGAGCCTGCGCGGTCAGCTGCGCGCGTACGACGTCGCAGCCCGCTACGGCGGCGATGAGTTCCTCGTTCTCCTGCCCGCGGTCGGGGAGCATGCAGCGGTCCAGGTCGGCACGCGCATGACAGCCGCGGTGGCCCGCATCAGCTCCCCCCCCGACGCGAACGCGCAGATCCCGGTCAGCGTGACGTTCGGAGCAGCGACCTCCCGCCCGGGCGACGTGCCCAACACTCTGCTGCAGCGCGCCGACCAAGCGCTGCTGAACGCCAAACGCCACACGCACGCCCCCCCGCCACCGAGGGCGAAGACCCACGCAGACACGGAGCCGTGACCAACGCATGTAGCCCCGCCGGCGCCCAGCTCCAAGCGCTGTGCCACCGGGATTTGGATGAATGGTTGATTGAACGTTAGTGAGGAAACTGAAACGTTTGACCAACACGCCGGGGTGCCGGACTGGGGACCTCCCGGGGGCGGGAAGGAACGTGATCCAGCACCCCGCATGTCGCTGGCCGACACCGCGAACCCGCGTCGCCTATCGGCGTGAGGGATCGGAGCGAACGCCTGCATCGCCACCGTGTTCGGGGGAATAATTGGAGACGATCAACGGCCGGGCGGATGAGAATCTCTTGAGCGGTATAGGAACATGTGACGGATGGCTGTGACGCTGATAGTGGCCGGATTGATCGTCGTCCTGGCGGCGCTGTTGACATGCTTGGCATCGGTCATTCGGGGTCGCGCCCGGCAGTCAGGCTCGATCACCGAGGCGCAGGCGCGTGAGAACGCTGCGCCCCTGACGACGGCGATCCTGGCCTCGGCCCGTCGCGAGCGAACGGGCGCGTGAGCCCGCGCATCGACCCGTCGGCCTGCGGTTCAAGGTGACGCGCCACCCGGCCGAGTCAGAGCGAGGCGGCACTCGGGCCCTGGAGGGTGATCGACCGCGGTACCGCCGAGCCGGCCGACGGGAGGTGTTCCTCCACACGAGTTAGATCACGATCACGCCCATCTTGCGAGCCGTATCGACCGCACGCCAAGAAACGGTCCCACGCTCGACTTCTGAATTCCCTGACGCGAACGCGAAACCTGCTCAGGGCGCGTGACACGCCAGCGCTCACCCGGCAAATGACAACGAGCGGTCAGGACTCTGACACAGGGCTTGACAGCGGGCCGCTTCCATGGAGACGACAGGCGAGCTCAACCCGGCGCTCGGCTGAGAGTGCTACTTCCCGGCAACGAAGGAGCCTCAGAACACCGCTCGGAGGCTCATCACACTTCCGGATCGGAACGGATCCGGTCGCGTCGGCACCGCTCCCTCCAATCAGTTGGGAGACGCCGAGTTCGTTCCGATTCGCAAGTAATCCTCGGCGAGGATCCCTGCTGCTGCTCCGCCCAGAAGCGCGACTGGTCGAGAGAATCTCTGCCCTCAAAGAACGCTCAGAATTCAGTGCGGCCCCCGAACGCAAACCGCTCCTGAATGCGACAGGATCCCCCGCATGAACACTCCAACGAGACCGCCGATTCCGTATGAGTTTCTTCCCGAGGTGCCGGCCTTCAGTGTCACGAGCACCGACATACGTGACGGGGAGACCTTGCCAAACGCCCAGGTGTCGGGGATCATGGGAGCAGGTGGAGAGGATGTCTCGCCGCAGCTGTCGTGGTCGGGGTTCCCGGCTGAGACGAAGAGCTTCGCGGTCACCTGCTTCGATCCCGACGCCCCGACCGGCAGCGGGTTCTGGCACTGGGCGGTCGCGAACATTCCGGCGGCGGTGACCGAGCTCTCCGCAAGCGCGGGCAGTCCTGACAGCGGCAAGCTTCCGGCGGGCGCGATCACGCTGAAGGGCGACGCCGGCGCCGCCTGTTACATCGGGGCGGCGCCGCCCCCGGGACACGGACCGCACCGCTACTTGTTCGCGGTCCACGCGCTCGACGTCGAGCAGCTTCCAATCGACGCAAGCGTCACGCCGGCAATCATGGGCTTTCAGATGTTTGGGCACACGCTCGCCCGCGCGGTGATCGCGCCGACGTACGAGAGTTGACCGTACCCGGAACCGGCGCAGATGCCGGGACGCTGGCGCCCAGGGTCCGCACGAGACAGGCGCCGGGTCGCCTGAGCGTCGATACGCTCGCCTTCAGGAAGGGCATTGCACGAGTGGTCGCACCTGCCGACCACGCTTTCGGATCTGAGCAATCTCAGCAGCGACGCCGGACTCCGCGCTGAGACTGCCCCTCAAGCTACACCCGCTCTCGCTAGTCGACTTGTGGGGTCGTGAGTGTGACGTTTATGTTGCGGCGCAGGCGGCTTTTGGATGTGTTCTTGACTGCGTTGTCGAGGTTTGGGCGCGGCGGATTTCGATCTGGCGGGTGGTTTGTCGGCTTCTAGCAGCGGCGCAGGAGTCGGTTCTCGAGCTTGGTGTAGAAGACGCGACGCGGATGCCGTCGCTGGTGAGGATGTAGGTGTTGCTGCGGGGTAGGCGTCTGATGAGTCCGTGGAGCCGGAGGCGGCGGAGGTCGTAGCTCATCTTGCTGGAGCTGTAGTCCTGGCCGAGGTGTCCGGCGACGAGCCCGCGAAGGCTTTTGTTGGTGAAGCCGGTGACGGCACCGAGGACGTGGCAGAGGGCGCCGGCCAGAGCCATGGCGCGTATATCCCCGAAGCGCAGGGCTCCGGATCTTTGGCCCTCGTGGTGGGGCTGGTGGATGCGCTCGAAGAGCGCAGAGCCGATGGCACAGCTCTGACCGGCACGTTCGATGATAAGCAGCCGCTGGTTGACCTGGCGGGCTCTGTCGATCAGCTCGGGGAGGTTGTGCAGGCGGGCGGGGACGTCGAGATCGGCTGGCTTGTTGATCACGGTCTCGATCCGCAGTGCGCGCCCGTCCTTGAGGTACTGCTTGACGCGCGAGTGCTTGTAGCGGAAGTCGATCCGGACGTCGGTGCCCGCGCTGAAGATCCGCGTCTGGTAGGGGTGGTGGGTCGGTCGGCGCAGGTGGCGGGCGAACACGAGCGAGACCTCCTCGGGCCGTCCGATCCCGATGTTGTCTTGGACGAGCGCCTCGAAGAACCCCCGGGCACGGCGCGGGTTGTCGAGCACGAGCGTGCGCGAAATCTCAACCTGGCGCATCGACAGCTCCCACCAGTAGCCGGCGGCGCGATCCTCGGCGGTGAGCGGGGTCGGGATCTGCGTGATCCAGCGGTCGAAGAACGCCTGGACGTGATCGGGCCGAAGGTGTCGCAGATCGCTTGGAGCCGCTCGGGCTGATCGCAGGCCGCGAATCCGTTAGACAGGGCAGCGAACTCGATCCCGACGCGGGCGGCCTGGCGTTTGGCCCACTCGTGTCCGTTGAGCCACACCTTCGCCGAGTACGGGGCGTAGGTGCCGATCTTGATGAACCCCGGCCCGAACTCGCGGTCGAGGATGTAGAAGTAGTAGTCCCGACGCGCCGCTCCTCGCGGAAGTACTCGAAGCTGACGACCTTCCCCGGTGGCCGGCGCGGTTGCGGGCAGAGAACACCCACTGAAACTCCTCGGCCAGGCGACGATCGCGACCACGCCGAACCGGTGCTCGCGCTCGGCGGCCTCCAGGTACGGCGGACGTGATCGAGTTTGCGGTCATCCCACCGTGAGCGGTCCGGCTTCTTGAGCTGGAGGATCGGGATGCGTGCTCGGCCGCGAACGACCTTGACCGTCCCGACCGGAACCGGTTGCCGATCCGGCCCCAGCAGGGCCGGCGAAGGGATCGGGTGCCCAAGATGGTCACGCAGGAAGCGGACCACCTGACCGCCGACCTGCAGTTCGGCACGTACGCGTTCAGATACAGCCGATCGACACACTCGATCTCGAGCGCCACATGACCCTCGAGCACGTCGTTGATGTTCGCCACGCTCGCCATCGCCGCATGGTGAACACGAAGGGCGGGCTCTGCCCGCCCGGCCGTCCGACCCCGCGACCGGGGGAGGCCGGGAGGGGGGCCTGACCCCCTCCCGCTAATAGACGCGTCCGCAAGTTCTGATCGTTAGGCAGCGAGCGCGAGTTGGGGCTGTGGCTCGTGCTGTTCGATCCGGGCGATCAGGGCGTTGAGCTTCTCGCGGGTGAAGGTCCATTCGAACGGCCGGGCGATCTGCCGGTAGTGCTCACCGAAGCTGAGGAGCCGTTCGGCGAGTGCGTCGAGGGTCGCGAGGTCGTTGGGGGTGAGTGCTTTGCGTTGCACGATCGAGAAGTACAGCTCGATCTGGTTCAGCCACGAGGCGTGCACGGGCAGGTGGATCAGCCTGGCGGTCGGCCATCGGTCCTGCATCCGTTTGATCGAGGTTTTCCCGGCGTGCGAGGAGCCGTTATCGACGATCCAATAGACGGTCCGCGCCGACGCGTACGGCTCGCTGGTCATGACCTGTTCGACGAGCCGGCCGAACGGCTCGATCCCGGTCTTGGGCTCGATCCGGTCGAACAGGTTGGCGTGATGCACGTCCCACGCCGCCAGGTAGGCGAGCGTCCCGCCGCGCTCGTACTCGAACTCGTAGCGGCTGCGGCGGCCCGGTCCGGGCGCGCTCGTTTCGTGGCGGCGTCCGAGTGCTTGCAGCTGGCTCTTCTCATCGGCCGAGATCACGTACTCGTCCGGGCGCAGCCGCTTGCCGTCGAACACGCGGGCGTACAGATCAAGCGCCCTCCCCGCCTTCGAGGCGAACTCAGGGTCGCGCTGGTAGATCCAGCACTGCTGCTGCCAGGGCTTGATCGCGTCCTCGTGCAACCACCGCCAGATCGTCGACGCCGACGCGTCGGTGACCGCCAGCTCGATCACCAGCCGGTACAGCTCAGTGCGCGAGAACCGCCCCAGCGGCAGCCCGTAGCGGACCGGCAACTCGCACGCGACCGCCTTGACCGCCGCGACCTGCTCCGGGGGGGAAACGGCGCGGGCGACCCGCGCGCGGCATGTCCTTCAAACCATCCAGCCGCAGCTCGGCGAACCGTCTTCGCCACCGCCCCACCAGCCCCGGCGAGGTGTCAAGCCGCGCGGCGATCTCGGTATCAGCCAACCCCTCGGCGGCGTACAGCACGATCCGCGCGCGCTGAACATCCTGGAACGGCAGCTTCTCCGCCCGCGCGCGACGCTCAAGCACCACGCGCTCATGCTCTGTGAGCTCGATCTTGTGACGGGCCGGGCGCGCCATCGCTACATAACTTCGCCCCCGACCGCCCAACTCCTTCAACGAGTTACGACCGATACTTCAGGACGCGTCTATTAGCGGGAGGGGGTCAGGCCCCCCTCCCGGCCTCCCCCGGTTGAGGGGCGGACGGCCGGGCGGGCAAAGCCCGCCCTTCGCGTTCACCATGCGGCTATGGCGAGCGTGGCGAACATCAACGACGTGCTCGAGGGTCATGTGGCGCTCGAGATCGAATGTGTCGATCGGCTGCTGTTGAACGCGTACGTGCCGGGGTTGCAGGTTCCCGGTCAGCTGGTGCGGTTCCTGTGCGGCCACTTAGGTCATCCGATCCCGTCGCCGGCCCTGTTGGGCCGGATCGGTGACCGCTTCCGAGCTCAGACGCGCAGGTTCGTTCGTGAGCGTGGGATCCCGGTGCTGCGGCTGGGCTCGCCGGATCGCTCGCGCTGGGACGATCGCAAGCTCGATCACGTCCGCCAGTACCTGGAGCAGGCCGAGCGCGAGGGCCGCTTCGGGGTCGTCGCGGTGGTTGTGGCCGAGGAGTTCCAGCGGGTGTGGAGCGCCCGTAATCGCTCTGGCAAACCGGGGGTCGCAGCACTTGAGTTCTTCTGGGAGAAGCGCCGCGTCGGCGCGTACTACTTCTACATCCTCGACCCAGAGTTCGGGCCGGCATTCATCAAGATCTGCACCTACGGTCCGTGGTCGGCGAAGGTCTGGGTCAACGGCCATGAGTGGGTCAAGCGCCAAGCGGCCAAGGCCGGGATCGCATTCACTGCTCTCTCCAACGGATTCGCGGCCTGTGATCAGCCCGAGCGACTGCAGGCCATCTGCGACAGCTTCAGCCCGGAGCACGTGCAGGCATTCTTCGACCGCTGGATCTGCCAGATCCCGACGCCGCTGAGCGCCGAGGATCGCGCCGCCGGGTACTGGTGGGAGCTCTCGATGCGCCAGGTCGAGGTTTCTCGCACACTCGTGCTCGACGACCCCCGCCGCGCCCGCTCGTTCTTCGAGGCGCTGGTCGCCGACAACATCGGAATCGGCCGCCCCGAGCAGGTCTCGATGGTATTCGCTCGCCAGCTGAGCAGACCGACCCGCCACCCCTACCAGACGCGCATATTCTCCAGCGGCACCGAGGTGCGGATCGACTTCCGCTACAAGCATTCCCGCGTCAAGCAATACCTCAAAGACGGCCGCGCGCTGCGGATCGAGACCGTCATCAACCGACCCGACGACCTCGACGTCAAACGCCGCCTGCACCACCTCCCCGAACTGATCGACAAAGCCCGCGCCGTCAACCAACGACTGCTTATCATCGAACGGGCCGGCCAGAGCTGTGCCATCGGCTCTGCGCTCTATGAGCGCATCCACCAGCCCTACAACCGAGAGGGCCAAAGAACCGGAGCGCTGCGCTTCGGGGACATTCGAGCAATAGCCCTGGCCGGCGCCCTGTGCACCATCCTCGGCGCCGTCACCGGCTTCACCAACAAGACCCTCCGCGGGCTCGTCGCCGGACTCCTCGCCCAGGACTACAGCGCCAGCAAAATGAGCTACGACCTCCGCCGCCTGCGGCTCCACGGCCTCATCCAACGCCTCCCCCGCAGCAACACCTATGTCCTCACCGACGAGGGCATCCGCGTCGCCGTCTTCTACACCAAGCTGCAGAACCGGCTATTGCGACCCTTGCTCGAAGCCGACAAGCCACCCGCCAAAATCGAAATCCGCCGCGCCCTCGCGACGCTCGGATCAGCCGTCAACGAACACGTACAGAACGCCCGGATCGCCCCCGCCACATAAAACTCGTCACAACCTCACGACTTCCGGCCACCAAGTCGAACTAGCGGGCAACGTTGCCCGGAACCGACCTGATCGCACCGCATCCGACCGCAAACAGCTAGCGGAGTCGGAATCGGGCGGCAGCCAGCATCCCCTACCCGCGCGCGGGGATACTGGCTTTTCGATGTTCAGCGCACCCTGCGCTTCACACGCGAGAGGTCGCTGGTTCGAGCCCAGCCGTGCCCATTTCTTCTTCTTCTTCTCTGACCTGGCGCGTTCTTATCGGCGTCCGGCCCCGAACGTCGGCGCCAGACGGCCGGCACCCCAGTGCGTGGTCACTACGGATCGGCGTGCGTGTCACGGACGCCGGGTCCGTACCGACTGGCAAGGGTCACCCTCTTAGTACCGATGACAGATCGGGTGTTCTGCTGAACGCTTGAGGTTGGTATCCGATCGCGGCCTGATCGCCGCATCGCGAGGGCATCGTTGAGACGACCGGCAGTTTCAGTTTCAGGGCTCCTCTCCAGGACGTGTCCTCGCTGGTCCCGGCTGGTTCTCCGCAAAGAGGTGATAGTGATGGCGACGACGTCAGGATGCAACGGCGAGGCGCAAGCAGAGCGAGGATGGGTTCCTTTGGCCCGGAGCCGAGCAAGGCGGATCGCACTCGGGACTGTCGCGATCCTGGCTTTTCTGTTCATCCCCGGCTCGGCAGCGGCAGCTGACTGGCAACTCGCGCAGGTAGCGCCAGCGGGGGCAGCACCAGCCGATTGGTACGCGCCGGGCTGGTACTCGTCGCTGGCGGTCGACGACTTGGGCGTGCCGCACGTGGCCTACAGGGGCAATCCTTCGAATTCGAATCAGATCATGTACGCCTACTACGACGGCACGACATGGCGGGGCGAGGCATCCTCCACTGCCCCCGACAACGTCTCGACACTGGTGGGCCTGCCGAGCGCCGGGACCGGCTCAGATGTCGCTGGCGCTCGACTCTCACGGCTATCCACACATCGCCTTTGCGACGTCACCGGCCTCCACTACGGATCGCTATCGGATCCGTTATGCGAGCTGGAACGGCGCACGGTGGACCGTCGAGACGATCGAAGAGGGCCCGACGTACGCTGCCGCGCCCGGTGGTTGGACCGGGATGTTTCCGTCTCTGGCGATTGATTCGACGGATATGCCCCACATCAGCTACATCGATTGCCAGAGCGCCCAGGACTCGCGATCCTGTTATTACGTCTCCGGCGGCACGGCATACGACGGCAAGGGCACGCTGATGTACGCGACCAAGGCTGCCGGCACATGGACGACGACGGCGGTCGATCCCACAGGTTCCGACGTCAGCATCGACGGCAAGACGTCGCTGGCGCTCGACAGCGGGGGGCATCCGCACATCGCGTACTTCGACCGCAATGGGTCGCAGCTCAAGTACACGAGCCTCGGCGCGAGCGGCTGGACGGCTCCGGAGGTCGTGGCAACACCGACGTACGGCGGCCTCTCGATGGCGCTGCACGACGACATGCCGCGAATTGCGTACATCTCGGGCAACTCCCTCAGGTATGCATCCTGGAACGGGACCGCGTGGGTCTACACAACCCTTGTTCCGAGCGGACTGAACAACGGCATCGCGGGAGCGATGCCGGTACTCGGAGTCGACAATGACGATGCCGCGCACATCGCATACGTCGGTCACGGGCAGACGCTCTGGTACGGCACGTTCAGCGGCAGTTGGAGCGCCGAGGCGATCGGCGAATCAGGCGGCACCGGCGATTACTACCCGAGCCTCGCGCTCGGTCCGGCTGGGCAGCCGCGCGTGACCTATTTCAAGCGCGTGACGGGGACGACCGGACCCCTGATGTTTGGCACGCCGAAGCCGAGCACCTCCGCGTTCACGGTCCAGAAGCAGCAGCGGCTGGTCGTCGGGTCGGGATCTGTGGAGCCGAATCCGGACGATCAGCTCACTGTGCAGCGGCAGGAGCAGTTCGTCGGTCTCGGTCCCGGCCAGACGCAGACGGTAACGTTGTCCTGCTCGGATGGATATGTGGTGCTGGACGGCAGCCCGCTGATCCAGCACGTCGATCAGGGCGCCGCGTCCCCGGCGAACATCGAGGTGCTGCAGTCGCAGAGCACGAGCCTCGGCAGCTATACGTTCACGCTGCACAATCCGACTGGGGAGAGCGCGCAGGCGAAGGTATTCGCGACCTGCGTGAGGCAGAGCACCTACGACGGCGGCACGATCACGGTTTCGGGCCCGATAGTCGTCACGGCGCCGTTCTCGACGGGCACCACGCCAAGGACGCTGTCCTGCCAGGCCGGCAGTGTGGCGGTCGATCCTGGCTACCGCTTCACGAGCGGCTTCGGAATCGTGTCGAGATCGCAACCGTCGGCTGACCTTGCATCATGGACGTTCGCGATCGACAGCGGCGGGGATGGCGCTGTGGATCTGTCGATCCGGTGCCTGCGCCCAGCGACATCCGACGGCCATCTTCTTGTAACCCAGGAGGTGAGAAAGCAGGTGACGGTGGGTGCCGGGCAGACCATCAGCGAGCAATTGAGCTGCCCCGTTGGCTACAAGGGCATCGTCGCGTCGTATGCGCTTCCAGCCGGTCTGCAGCTGCTCGGCGATGAGCCGCAGCCAATCACTCGCGTGTTCAGTCTGCAGAACACCACAACGGGTCCGCTGAGCGGAACGCTTGACCTGCTCTGCCTGCTGAACACGACAGGGCATTCATCGAGCACCTTCACGACATCGCCGCTGGCCGCCACCGTCGGACAGGCCGTCGACTACCGGATCCTGATCACGAACACCGGCCAGGTCCCTCTGACCTTTGCCGACTTCACCGATGGGCTCTGCGATCCAGGCACGATCTCCGGCGGCCCGAGCGGCCCGCTGCCGGCAGGCGAGTCGAGCACTTACACCTGCAGGCATGCGCTGACCGCGGCGGGAACCGTCCGCAACACCGCCAGAATCACGGGCACGCCGAGCGGGGGACCGGCGATCACCCACACGTCGAACAGCGTCGTGGTCAACGTGAGCGCGCCGGCGTTCACCGCTTTGACGATCCCACCGAACCAGCACGGACCCGAGGTGTTCGTCGGGCTGACCGTGACCAAGGGCGACTCGCGGGTGCAGGTCGACGTCTACGGACTCGCGGCGCAACTGTCGGGCAGGCCTGCGAGCCGGGGCGGCAGGCTGGTGCTGGTCGGACGGGCGATTCACGGCCACGCCAACGGGCGCGTTCGCATCGCGGTTGTTCTCAATCTGCAAGGCCGACGCGCGCTCAAACGCCTGCACACCTTGAACGTAACCGTGATCACCCGTGTGACCCCGCCGCGCGGCAAGAGAGCACTTACGCCACCCAAGCAGGTAACCCAAGTGGTCACGCTGCGATCGTGACCACCGCATGACGGGCCGGGACAAGCCCGGACGGCCATGGCGATCGGCTACGTCGGTTTGCGGGTTCGACCGGGTTTTGGGGCTCGCCGGGGAAGCTTCGCTGAACGGCTGCGCTTTAGTGTACCGCACCGACTTTGGTTGCGACGATTCTCGCTTGATAGAAGCCCCTGATGGGAGGCGTTCCCCCGGAACCGTCGCACTTGTACTGAATCGTGCCCCGGGCCGCGGACGTGAACGCGATCGTGTTGGCGAACGTCGCGACGCCATTCATCGGGATCCCGTTGACAGAGAAATCGTCATCGGAACCGCCGGACGTGCTCAGCACGCACTCGGCACCCGCTGGCGCCGATCCTGTCGTGGGATCGCTGGAGCCCAGCGCTTTGGCCACGACCACGTAGCTGCCCGCCGGAACCGCAAGCGTCAAAGTGAGCGGCTCGTCGGGAGTGTTGGTCGACGCTTGGTAGGCGTCGCTCGGCCCGGTCGGGCCTCGCTGGTTGAAAGCGATCGCCTTCTCGCTCCGTGAACACCTCTCGCCGCCGCTGACAAGACGCAGGCTCCCCCCCTGCTTGGCATAGCAGCCGTGGATCACCCCGCCCGGGCCGGGTATCGAGTTGATCGCCGCGTAAGCACCACCTCCCAGCGCCAGGACGAGCGCCAGCGTGGCCGCAACATTCGCGTAGGTCAAACCCGGTCTGAGGCGACTAAGCACGTGAGAGCCTTTCAATATCAAGTTCAGGGCGTCGCAGGCTTATCGGTTCGAGCCCCAGGCGCCGGCCCCATGTTATTGGCAAGGTGGCCCAACATCCTTGGTGCCGCTGTCATCCCATTCGGGCGATGCTGCCAACCGTCGCGCGTTCCATTGTGAACCCGTGAAGTGGGAGCTGGCGATTGTCGCTGCGGCCGTGCTCGCGGTTGCCGGGGTATCGCGTCGACTGACAGGCACGAGCGTGACGCCGGCGATGGTGTTCGTCGCTATCGGTGTGCTCGTCGGACCACTCGTGATCGACGAGGTGGCGTTGAACCCAAGCGGCACGTCGATCCGCACGCTCGCCGAGGCGACGCTCACCGTGGTCCTGTTCGCGGACGCGTCGCGGATCAAGCTGAATGTCCTCAGACGCGAGTACACGGTCCCGCTGCGCCTGCTAGGGATCGGGCTGCCGCTGACGATCGTCGCCGGCGCCCTCGTGGCCGCGATCATCTTCACGAATCTGACGGTGGCTGAAGCATTCGTGCTGGCGATCGTGCTCGCGCCGACCGACGCCGCGCTCGGAGAGGCGGTCGTTACCGAGCCGAGGCTCCCATCGCGCATCCGGCAAGGGCTCAACGTCGAGAGCGGCCTCAACGACGGCATCTGCGTACCGCTGCTGCTGATCGCGCTCGCCGCCGCCGACGTCGAAGGCCATGCGTCCTCAAGCCAGCATGCGGTGACAATCGTGGCCGAGGAGATCGGCTACGGGATTCTGGGCGGCGCCGTGGCGGGGCTGCTTACCGCCGGCGTCGTGGCTGTCGCCTCCCGCCACGATCTGATCACCGGATCCTGGCGGCAGGTGATACCGATCGCGGGTGCCGCGCTGGCGTATGGAGTCGCCACGGCGCTTGGCGGCTCGGGCTTCATTGCGGCATTCCTAGCCGGCGTGATCTTCGGCCGGCTCGTCACCGATGAGGGAGTGCAAGGCCCACGCCTCGACGAGGAAGTCGGAAACGTGCTTGCCGGCGTCACGTTCTTGGCCTTCGGCGCTGTGCTGCTCGGGCCCGCGCTCAAGCATGTGAGCTGGGAGATCGCGCTGTACGCAGTACTCAGCCTGACGCTGGTTCGGCTGCTGCCGGTCGCGATCGCCATGATCGGTACCGGCGCGCGGCGGCCAACCGTCGCGTTCCTCGGATGGTTTGGCCCTCGGGGCCTCGCCTCGATCGTCTTCGCCGTGATCGTCGTCGAAGAATCGCGGCTCGCCGGCGCCGACACGATCCTGCTCGCCACCTATCTGACGGTCGGCCTGTCAGTGCTCGCGCACGGGGTCACAGCCGCACCGTCCGCGAAGGCGTACGCGCGTTGGTACGAGTCGCATCGAAGGCATCCGCCGAAGATGGAAGGCGTTCCCGCCGGAGACCACCGCGTCCGACGATCGGGATAAGCGGTTCCCGACGGGGCTAACCGGCAGTGAGTCCGTCGCGCAACCGTTGCTGTACGTCACCGCCGAGCCGGCAGCGGTGAAATGCTCGAAGATCGGCTTCAGCGCGGGCAACAGATCGCGGTTGGACAGCTCGTAGTCGTCGAACACGTCGTGCTCTGAGGCACCGAGCAGCAGTAAGGTCGCGGCCGCGGCCCAGCCCGTGCGATCTTTGCCCGTCGTGCAGTGAAACAGCGCTGGACGGTGCGCGTCCTGCGCGATCTTGCTGAAGAACTCGTGGTAGGCGGCGATCGCGCTTGGAAGGCTGATGATCTCGCGGTAGCCCCGCTCGAACAGTCCGACCGCTTTGCCCTCACCGAACATCGACTCGGCCAGTGCCGGGTCGGCGAGCACCGTCAGCAGCTGCGCGGGCGCGGCGCTCTGCGAATCGGCCATCACGTCACAGACGACCTGCTCGATGCCTTCGGGCACGACATCCGGCTCGGCTGCGCGTTCAGCCTCGGTGCGCAGATCAAACACCGTGCGTATCCCTAGCTTCGCGAACTGCTTCAGGTCCGCGCCTTGAAGGTGGTTGAGCTCGACGGACCGATACGGCTGCCCGGTCCTGACGCTCCCGCCACCCGCGACGGCATAACCGCCGAGGTCGCGAAGGTTCGGGACCGACGGAATGTCGATCCGTCTCCCGGGTGTGAACGTGGTCTCGACAGCAGCCATGATCCTCCTTTTGAATGTGGCGCCGCAAGACTCAAGAATCGCGCCCTCCGCAGCGATCCCTTCACGTTCGTCAGGCTATGACTGAGATAGCCGGCGCGCCACCTGCGCAGCCCTCGACGCACCGGCGCAGCCGTCTTCGCATCGACGCGGCCCTCTACGCTCGCCACCGTGGATCTCGGTGTGGCGCTCGGGCTGGTTCTCGCGGCGATCTCGGCGACGCTTACGAACCTCGCGTATTCGCGCGAGCACGACGCCGCTGCCGCTCTGCCGGCGCTTTCGATGCGCCGTCCGCTGCACTCGCTGCAGCTGTTGTTGACGGACCGCAGTTGGATGATCGGCTTCGGGATGGAGTCGGCCGGATTCGCCAGCTACGCGGCAGCGCTGGCACTAGCGCCCCTGGCGCTCGTGCAAAGCATCGGCGCCGGCGGGATCGGCGTGCTCGCGTACGCGTCCGCGAAGGTCGCCGGCCGGCGCCTGGGCCGGCGCCAATCGCTCGGAGTCTCGATCTCGGTGCTCGGCCTCGTGATGCTCGGCGTGTCGCTGGCCGCCAGCAGCGGCGGCGGCGGACGAGGTAGCACCGAGGGAATCCTGGCGTGGCTCGGCGGAACTGCGGCGCTGGCGGTGATCGTGATCGTGATCGGCCGCTGGCGCGGCCGGCTCGCCGTGGCGGACGGAATCGCGGCGGGCCTTCTGTTCTCGATCGGCGACATCTCGACGAAGCTCGCGACGCAAGGCGGCGCGCACTTCGCGTTCATCGCCACGATCATCATCGGGTACACGCTCGGCACGTCGTTGCTGCAGCTCGGCTACCAGCAGGGTGGAGCGCTGACCGTCGCGGGACTCGCCACGTTGCTGACGAACGCACTGCCGATCCTGGCGGGAACGATCGTCCTGATGGAGCCGGTGCCACCGGGTGCCCTCGGCGTCGCCCGCGTACTCGCGTTCGCTGCGGTCACCCTCGGTGCAGTGTTGCTTGCCAAGCCGGAGGCCGAGAGCCCCGCCTAACGAGGCGCGACTTCGAAACTTACGGCCCGCCGTCCCGTTATGAGCGATCACTAGGCCGTTGGGTCGCTCCGGTAAGTCCCAGGCCACAAGACTCCCCTGCTCAGACCGTCTCCGATGAGAAGGACACTGGCCCTTGCCGTTTTCGCCGCCGTGATGGCCGCGAACCCGACCGCCACCGCGGCCGCGCCGTCGCCG
The DNA here is from genome assembly GCA_963796525.1 of uncultured Solirubrobacterales bacterium. Classification (GTDB taxonomy): domain Bacteria; phylum Actinomycetota; class Thermoleophilia; order Solirubrobacterales; family Solirubrobacteraceae; genus Palsa-465. The sequence continues at coordinate 339,168 of CAWCMD010000014.1, read as the reverse complement.
GTGCCCGACTGCAATCTGCACAGCACGCTCACACACCGCTACACGGTCGCCCAGCTGCGCCGCGGGCTGAGCACGATGCCGGCGTACGTCAAGGAGTACACCGACTGCTACGACGTGATCCAGCGGACGCTGCTCGCGCAGGTGGCCAGCCGGCGAACCGATGCCGGCAGCGTCGGCGGCCCGGGCGCGGGCGGCAACCTGCTGCCCGCGCCGTTGATCGCGGTGCTCGCGGTGCTCGGACTGGCCGCGTCCATCTTCGGGTTCCTCGAGATCCGGCGACGACGTGCCCGCGGCTGACCGGCGCCGCCGCCTGCAGATCGTGGGCGCGGCGCTCTGCTGCACCGCGATCGGGGGGTGTGGCTTCGCGTCAGGCGGCCCCCAGCGACCGCTGCGTGACGGCGAAGTGGGACGGATCGGCCCTCAATCGATGTTCCAGGCGCCCGCGATGCTCGAGTCTCAGCCCGCCCGGACCCTCGACCGGCTCAAGGCGCTCGGGGTCGAGATCGTGCGGCTGTCGTTGCGCTGGCGCCGGGTCGCTCCCGCACCGTCTTCAGCGATGCGGCCGGCCGCGTTTGACGCAAAGGATCCAGGGGCGTACCCGGCGGCCAACTGGCGCATCTACGACGCGATCGTGCGAGACGCGGCTGCTCGAGGAATCCGTATGGATATGACGCTCAAGGGCCCGGCGCCCAACTGGGCGACGGGGCGCGGCGAGCCTCGAGGTACTCCACGCGGGGCCTGGGAACCGAGCGCGAGAGAGTTCGGGGAGTTCGTCCGGGCGGTGGCGACACGCTACGACGGGTCGTATCGACCGAGCCGGTCGGCGGCGGTGCTTCCGCGAGTTGATTTCTGGGCGATCTGGAACGAGCCGAACTACGGGATAGACATCGCCCCACAGGCGATCGACCACTCGCAGGTAGAGGTCTCGCCGGCGCTGTATCGCGCGCTCGTCGACTCCGCGTGGAGGGCGCTGCAGCAGACCGGACACGGCCGCGACACGATCCTGATCGGCGAGTTGGCCCCACGCGGCATCACCACGGGTGACAACCCGGGGAACTTCAGCGGGATGGTTCCGCTGCGGTTCATCCGGGCGCTGTACTGCGTCGACAGCTCGTACCGTCCCTTGCAGGGAAAGGCCGCGGCCGCCCGCGCTTGCCCGGCCAACGCCTCGGGCAGTGCCGCCTTCGCGCGCGAGCATCCCGCTCTGTTCCGCGCGAGCGGGTTTTCGATCCATCCGTACCCCCAAGGACTCGCACCCGACGACCCGACGTCGATCGAACCGGACTACGCCGACCTGCCCGCGATGCCGCGCCTGGAGCGGACACTCGATGCGGCGCAGCGCGCATACGGCTCGCACAGGCGACTGGCCATCTACAACACCGAGTTCGGCTACCACACGAATCCGCCCGAGGGGATCGACAGCGCGATCTCGCCGTCGCTGGCTGCCTACTACCTGAACTGGGCCGAGTATCTCCAGTACGAGGACCCTCGGATTCGCACCTACGACCAATATCTGTTGACCGATCCTACGGCGGGGAGCTTCGCGACCGGCCTCGAGTTCGCCGACGGCGCGCCGAAGGCGACGCTCGCCGCCTACCGCATGCCGCTGTACCTGCCCGCGACATCAGCGACGCCCGGACAGCCGCTGCTGATCTGGGGCGCGGTGAGGCCGGCGCGCGACGCCCGGATCGCGAGCGGGCACCCGCAAGCGGTCAGGATCGAGTTCAGTGCGGGAGCTCACGGTCCGTTTCGGACGATCCGTACGGTTGCGCTGAGCAGTCCGAACGGTTACTTCGTCGTGATACAGACGCTGCAGCGCAGCGGCGCACTGCGGACGAGCTGGACCGATCCCCACGGCCGGACGTTCGAGAGCCGGACCGTGGAGGTGAATATCCGGTGAGGACCGCGCGGATCGTGGGGATGCTCGCCGTGACGCTCGCGCTGCTCGGCCCGGCGGTCGATGCCCGGCGGGCCGTCGCCTCCGTCGATCAGGTGTCGATCCTCGAGGACGATCCGCACCTCATGGGCGATCCGGTGAGGACCTTTGCCAAGCTGAGGCTGCTCGGCGTGGACGAGGTGCGAGTCCTGGTGCGCTGGCAGCTGATCGCGCCACACGGCAGCTTGCACAGGCGCCCGGCCGGCTTCAACGCGGCGGATCCCGCCGCCTACCCCCCCCGCAACTGGTCCCCGTGGGACAACATCGTCAAGAACGCCAAGGCGGCCGGCATCCAGGTCGACTTCGACGTGGGCGGCGGCGCTCCGCTGTGGGCGACCGGCCGCGGCTCGCACTCAGCCACCGACTGGGAACCGAACGCGGCCGAATACGGCCGGTTCGTTCATGCACTCGGGGTGCGCTACAGCGGTAACTACAACCCGGTCGCGAAGGAGCTGGCGCCGGGCGACCCCGCCGACCTTCCCGATGTCAGCACGTGGTCGATCTGGAACGAGCCCGACTACGGACCCACGCTCGCGCCACAAGGGCTGCCGGGACGGCTGACGATCGAACATTCGCCGCAGATGTATCGCGGTCTCGTCGCGGCCGGCTGGAACGCGCTGCATGCCACCGGACATCTGCACGACATGTTCATGTTCGGTGAGCTGGCGCCGCGTGGCGAGAGCTTCTGGGGCGTGTGGTCGGGAATGACCCCGCTGGTCTTCCTGCGCGCGCTCTACTGTCTCGACGTGCGCTACCGGCCGCTGCGGGGCACGGCTGCCCGGCTGCGCGGATGCCCGAGCACGGCCGCAGGAAGCAGAGCATTTCGGAAGGACAACCCGGGGCTGTTCGAGGCCGGCGCGTTCGCCGATCACCCATACATGCGCTGGTATCCGCCGGACCACGAACCCAATCCGGACCCCGTCAATCACCTCAGGACCGACGGTTACGCGAGCCTTGCACTGATCGGCCAACTGATACGCGGACTGGATCGTGTGCAGGGCGCCTACGGCGCGCATCCCCAGATGCCGATCTACAACACGGAATTCGGCTACCTGACCACGCCGCCGAAGCACAAGAACCAGATCAAGTCAGGCCAACACAGATACTCGTGGGCTTCGCAGGCGACCGCGGCGTACTACCTCAACTGGGCCGAGTACATCTCGTGGCGCGCGCCACGTCTGAAGTCGTTCGCCCAATACCTGCTCTATGACCCGCTGCCGGCCACCAAGGAGACCTCCTGGGGAGGCTTCGCGAGCGGCCTGATCAATCACGGGCCCAAGCAGACCCCGAAGCCAACCTACTACGCATGGCGGCTGCCTCTGTACATGCCGGTGACCTCGGGCAAGCGCGGCCGGCGCCTCGAAGTGTGGGGTTGCGTGCGGCCGGCGCGCTTCGCGATCCTCGACGGCGACGGGCCCCAGACCGCCCAGATCCAGTTCGCGCCCGGTTCGAGCCACGCGTTTTCGACGATCCAGTCGGTGACCGTCACGAATCCCGCCGATTGCTACATCGACTTGCGCCTGGCGTTTCCGGATAGCGGCACGGTCCGGCTAATGTGGAGCTACCCCGCGGCCGATCCGTTGCTCGGCTCCTTTGGAGACGGCCGGCGAGCGATCTTCAGCCGCGAGGTCACGATCAAGCTGAGGTAGTCACAGGAGGACGACAAATGGGATTCCTGCACAGACACGACGTCGGCGGCACCCGGTATCGCATGCGCGAGAAGCTGTTCGCGATCGGCGATGACTTCTGGATCGAGAACGAAGAGGGCGAGAAGACGTTCAAGGTCAACGGCAAGGCGCTGCGGGTCCGGCAGACGTTCATTCTCGAATCGCCCGGCGGCGACGAACTGTTCAAGATCCAGGAGCGCAAGCTCACGATCCGCGACACGATGAAGATCGAGCGCGACGACGACACCGTGGCAACGATCAAGAAGGCGCTGATCACGCCGCTGCGCGACCGGTTCTCGATCGAGCTCGAGGAAGGCGAGGACATGTCCGCCAAGGGCAACATCGTCGATCACGAGTACGAGATCGAGCGCGATGGCGAGAAGGTCGCCGAGGTGTCCAAACGCTGGTTCCGGATCCGCGACACCTACGGGATCGAGATCGCGCCCGGTCAGGACGACGCGCTGATTCTTGCCGCCACGGTCTGCATCGACGAGATGTCGCACGACTGACGGGCCGCTTCGCGCCGGGGATTGGGGTCCCGCCCTCCCGGGCGGCCCCGTCCGGACCTAGACGTCGCCGTCCGCACCGCGTCTACGGGCTGGCGCCACGCTTCCCGGCCTTCGGCCGGGGGCCTGGGGGGTTGGTCTGCCCGGGATTGGGCTATCGAGGAGGGGGAGGGGGCTCGGCAGCCCCGATTTCGTTACCGAGCGGCCGCTCGGTGAGGCAATGTGTAACGAAATGCGCGCTCTGGCACCGATTTCGTTACGCGTTGCCCACTGCGGCGGTCGAGATGTAACGAAATCGGGGTTGCTGGCAGCGCGGCTACGCGGCTACGCGGCTAAAGAGCGGGCCTGGGTGGGCGGGGTGGGCGGGACCCTAGTCCCGGCGCACGTCGCGCTGAAGGCGCGGCGAGCGACCGAGCAGACCGCGTGCGCGCCGGTGCGCCCGGCCGGTGCGAGTGCCCGGGTCGACGGACGGGCCCGCACGGCCCCATGGACGCCGCGCGCAGCGCGGCCCCTTACTCGCAGGCGGACGCGGTCCGCTTGCGGCGCGCGCGGCGCTGCCGGCGCACGGGCTCGACACCGATGATCTCCCGCAACTGGTCGGTGATCCTCCTCAGCATCCGTGATACCTGCATCTGGGAGACACCGGTGCGGGCTGCGATCTCGCTTTGGGTGAGGTTCTCGCGGAAGCGCATCTCGAAGATCCGGCGATCGGGCTCGGGAAGCAACTGCAGTGCCGCGGCGAGACTGTGAGCGGACTCGATCAGGCCGTAGTGCTCGTCCTCGCTGCCGATCATGTCGTGCGTTGTCTTCGCCTCGTCCTCGCTGCTGGCGATCGGAGCGTCGAGCGAGGTGGTGTGGTGTGCGGACATGACCTGGTGCGCCTCGATCACGCGCTCTACGTCAACCTCGAGGTATTGCGCCATCTCGATCAAGGTCGGCGAGTGGCCGGTCGTCGAGGAGAGCTTGCGTTCGGCGTTGCGCACATGGAGGGCGAGCTCCTGCAGGCCGCGCGGCACGTGAACGAACCAGCGCTTGTCGCGGAAGTGGCGTTTGAGCTCGCCGAGAATCGTGGGCGTGGCGTACCCGGTGAAACCAATTCCGCGCGAGGGATCGAAGCGGTCGATCGCGTTCAGCAGCCCGACGCTCGCGACCTGGACGAGGTCCTCGAGCGACTCCGGCGTGTTGACGTAGCGCAACGCCAGCCTGCGGGCGAGCGGAAGGTAGCGCTTGACGAGCTCCTCTCGCGCCCGCGTGTCACGATGCACGTGCCAGCGAGTGAACACTTCGTGCTCGGCGGCGGCATGAAGCGAATCGCGCGTCAACGAACTCCGCATGCAGGACAAAGCTCTCCGATTCGCGGCCGCTGGAAGCACCGTCATACGCCCAGTGGTTGTTTTGCAACGCGGCGCTAAGAAGACGCTCAGATCACACCCGGATCAAGTGGCATCCTGCGCCGGCCCAGCCGATTGAACGCCGGCGCGTAAGCGAATAACGTCCGCTCGCGATGAGCGCGGTCGGTTACGCAGAGGGTCAGCCCCGGGCTGGCGCATCCGGACTGTTCGGCCGGGTGATGGGGCTTGTCGCCTTGACGGTGGGGTTCGCCACCCTCGGGGTGTGGGTCGCCCGGAGCTCGGGCGGCGCGGGATGGTTCATCGCGTGGCTGCTCGCGCTGGGCTGTTTGATCGGGCTCAACATCGCGAACGCTCGTGGCAAGACGCAGCTCGCGCTCGTGTTGCTGTTCGCCTTCGGCCTGCTGATGGGCGCGAGCGTCGCGACGACGATCAACTACTACTCGGCGACCGATCCGGCGGCCGTCCGCCAGGCGTTTGGAGCGACGGCGTTGTTCGTCGCCACCCTTGGCGCCGGCGGATACGCGGTGCGGCGTGACCTCTCCTACCTCTACCGTGTGGCGTTCTGGCTGCTGGTGGCGCTGCTCGTCGCGGGGATCGTGCTGATCTTCGTCCATATTCCGTCCGCCTACGCGATCTACTCGGTGCTTGGGCTGGCGATCTTCGGGCTGTACACGGTCCTCGACTTCAACCGCCTGCGGCGCGCCGGCAAGGATGAGGCGATCCCGCTCGCCGCCGGCATCTTCCTCGACGTGCTGAACATCTTCCTGTTCTTCTTGCAGCTGTTCGGACGCAGCAATTGAGCCGCGCGCTCAGGTGACGGCCGTGGCCGTCGCGATACTTCGCGCGTGGCCGACGATCTGGGGTTCACCGAGGACGAGACAGTCGAAGAGCGGGCGTTCGACTACGCGCGCACGGTGGCACTGAGCGACGGCGTGTTCGCGATCGCGATGACCCTGCTCGTGTTGCAGATCAGTGTCCCCGTGCTGAGCGCATCGGAGCACTCCGACCTCGGCCAGCGGCTGCTCGACCACAGGGACGAGTTCACCTCCTATGCGATCAGCTTCGCCGTGATCTCGGTGTTCTGGATCCGCCACCATGTGTTCTTCCGGGGCGTGGCGACGATCGACACGCGCCTGACGACGCTGAACCTGGTGTATCTGGGGCTCGTGGCGTTCGTTCCGTATCCAACACGGGTCCTCGGCCTGTACGGCGATGAGCCCGCCTCGGTCGTGTTGTACGCGTCGACGATCTTGATCATCGCGATGTTGTCGGGATTTTCGCGGCTGCACGCCGAGCGCGAAGGCCTGCTCACGCCGGTCGGCAAGCGCGAGCTCGCGCGTCGTGAGCACTGGTGGATCGCGCCGGCAGTCTTCGCGCTCTCGATTCCGGTCGCGTTTCTGAGCCCGAGCGTCGCGGAGCTGATGTGGCTGCTGTTGATACTGCCGGGCCTGGGACGGAGGCTGGGGCTACTTCAGCCAGGCCGCGGCGTATCCAAGTAGCGCGACCACAAACCAGGCGACGGTCGCGAGCAGCAGCGCAACCGCCGGGTGCAGGCTGGCGACGCTGATCGGCGTGACCGCGCCGAAGGCGGCAAGCGCGAGCCCGCCGGCGCGCGCGCCCAACGCAGGCGTGACCGCGCCCGCCGCGATCGAGGTCAGTGCCCCGAATGCGAGCCGAGCGCGCCGGGCGCCAGCTTCACGGTCAGCAGCGCCGCGCTGAATCCCTCGAGTGTGACGCTGTACCGGTGAGCCGCGGGCGCGGCCCGATCGCTGACGGGCGTACCGACCCAATTGCCTTCAGCGTCCAGATGCTGTCCGCCGAGCGTGACACCGGAGAATGATCCGACCGACGGCGCGAGCAGGCGCTGCACTGTTGCGGTACCGGTGGCCGGCAGTCTCAGCGTCGCCGTGACGGCCCGCGGCCCCTTGTTGAGCAACAGCACGTGGAGCCGGTCTCCAGCGAACTTGACGGCCCACGCCTTCAGGTGCGCAGGCGCCGGTTGCGACAGCGTCGAGGGAACGAACTGTGCGTCCTGACCGAGCGCGCGGGCAAACAGGATCATGCCGTAGAGCAGCGGCCGCGATTGGAGCCCGCGGCCGTCGTAGGTGAACGGACCGTTGATCGTGGTCACGCGGGCATGGAGGTTGACGCCGAGCAGTCCGGTGCGCTCGAGCTCGAAGATCGCGTCGGGGGCCCACAGCGCGGTCGCGAACGAGTTGCTCACGTCGGTGAGGCCCCCACAGGTGATCGAGTTGATCTCGGTCAGGCGCATCGGCAGTCCCGCCTGGCGGGCAAGCGCGACGGCCGGCCTGACGCTGGCGGCCATCCCGGCGGTGGCGTTCTCGCTGAGAATCCGATCGATCGTTGGATATGCCGGCGAACCGGGAAAGGCGCAGCCCGAGTACGGATATCGGTGTGCGCTGACGACTCGCAGCCCGGGATGCGAGCCATCGAGCAGCGCCGCGATCCATGTCAGGGCGGTCGTGCTCGCCACGGCGGGCGCGTAGAGCGGGACGCCGGGCGCGACCTTCGAGATCACGCGCGCGTAGCGCCCGTACTCCTGGACGTAGCTGCTCGGGGTGATGGCCGCCGGTAGAACCTTGTCGTCGAACCGATCACCCTCGGTCGCGTTGCGCCAGAACGACTGGCTGTAGAGATCGGGTTCGTTGCCGATCTCGTAGCCGATGATGCTGCCCGGCGGCATCGACTTCTGCGCCACCCGCGCCCAGCGCGCGGCCGTATCCGGCGTTCCGGTGATCAGGTTCTGGTCGAGAATCACGCGGAGGTGCATCTCGCGCACGACCAGAGAGGTCTCTGTCACGAACTGACCGTTGATCCCGAACGCCCAGTTCGGGAGCTGTACGGCCGTCGGGTCGTAGAAAGTGTGGTCCGATGAATCGCCGCCGATCCGCAGCACGAACCGGCCATCTCCCGGTACGTGCAGGTACCTCAGAAGCCGCCGGTACAGAGCGATGTGCCGCTCGTCCTTCGGCAGCGTCCAGTACTCACTCGAGAGGCCGAGAAAGGAGTGCGGAATCGCCACGATCGGCTCTCCGGCGCGGATCGTGACCACAGCGGGGACCGGCGGCGAGTGTGTGTCGCGAGCGGGAACGACCAGCAGGCTCGCCGCGCTAGGAGCCGGCGGCGTCGACCCGGAGGTCGCGATCAGCACGATCGCGACCACGGCCCCGACGAGCGCCACCAAGGCCACGGCGGCCCGCCTGATCCGCGCGCGCCCACGTCCGGTCCGGCCCCGACGGGTACCTCGTGTCCCCACACCGGGAGCGTATCGGCCCCCTCCCCTGCCGGCACAGGCTCGGACGGAGGCCGGGCGCGAGCCCGAACTTCCGTCCATCCGCTGCGTAATTTGCCACCGTCACGGAAATAGTCCCTAACTTAAGGACCGGGAGATGCGTCTTCGATATAGACATGCGGGATGGAAGCGCACGTAACCACACGTACGCGCGCTCGTCATGGGAAGGCGCCCGGCAGGATGGCGCTCGCCAGCGACGAGCGGCTGGCGCGGCTAGCCGGCGCGGGCGACGAGCGCGCGTTCGCGACTCTCTACGACCGCTATCACCAGCAGCTTTACCGCTACTGCCGCTCGATGCTGCGCAACGACGCCGACGCCCAGGATGCGCTGCAGTCGACGATGGCCGGCGCGTTCGGTGCGCTGCGACGCGATCAGCGCGATGCGCCGCTGAAGCCGTGGCTGTTCCGGATCGCCCACAACGAGTCGGTGTCGCTGATCCGCCGGCGCCGTCCCGAGGAGGAGCTCTCCGCAGCGTCACTGGAGAGACTCCGAGAAGCATCCGTCGAGGAGCAGGTCGAGGAGCGCCAGCGGCTGCAGCTGCTGCTGGCCGATCTGCGCGAGCTGCCCGACCGCCAGCGGGGCGCGCTCGTGATGCGGGAGCTGAGCGGTCTCTCGCACGACGACATCGGCATCGCGCTGGGTACCTCCGTGGGGACGGCGAAGCAGACGATCTTCGAAGCACGCCGGTCGCTGGCCGAATTCGCGGAGGGTCGCGCGATGTCCTGTGAGGACATCCGCCGCTCGATCTCCGACGCCGACGGGCGCGGGATGCGCAGCCGCCGAATCCGCGCGCACCTGCGTGACTGCTCGGGATGCGCGGCGTTCGCGGACGCGATCACGGAGCGGCGCGTGCAGCTGCGGGCGATCGCGCCACCGCTGCCCGTGGCCGCCGCCGCGGGGCTCCTCGCGCGGATCCTGGGACCCACCTCGTCGCACGGCGGCACGGGCACGGGCGCCGGCGGGCTCGGCGGCGGGTTCGGCGGCGCGGCCGCCGGTAAGACAGTTGGAGGCCTGATCGCGACCAAGTCGCTCGCCGGCATCGCGACTGTCGCCGTCGTCGCGACCGCCACGATCGGAGCGACGGCCGTGCTCAGCCACCATCATCACGCCGCCTCGTCATCGGGCCGTGCCCACATCTCTTCGCAGTCCGCAGGCGCGGGCGCCGCCGGGTCCGCCGGCGCGCGTTCCCGAACCGCAAATCGCGCCGCCGCTCACGCCAAGGGCTCAGCGGCGCGACGCGCGCACGGCTCGGGCTCCGCCGCGCACAGCAGATCGACGAGCGGCGCAGCGCACGCCGGTAGGAACGGAGGCGGCGCAACCACCTCCGGCAGCACGCGCGCCGGCAGCACGAGCACTACCAGCTCCGGCCACGGCAACGCCGGCGGCGTCCACTCCCCCAGTTCCACGACGCCGAGCGGCGTCTCCCATCCGGTCGGCAAGGGAAACGCCGGCGCGCCCGGCAGCGCCTCAGCCGGTCACGCCAATCACACGACCGGCCCGGCCAACAACCCGACCGGCAACGGGCCCAGTGGATCGCATACACCGGGCACGCCGGCGACGCCGAACACCCCGAGCAGCTCCGCGGGCGGCTCGCACTCAAACGGTACCGCCCACTGCCTGGCGCACTCAAACGGCAACCACTGCCCGGGCTCCTGAAGAGATAGACCCTGACGTTCGCCTGGCTGGCGCGTAACAAGGAGATGTAAGGCAAACCCGCCCGAGAGCGGGGGCGCGAATAGACGGACCCGGCTCGGACCAGGGGTCACTCGAGTGTCAGCCAGGAGGACCAAGTGAAGACTCTCTCAGCGGCGGTTGGCTTGATCGCGGGCATCGTGCTGCTCGTTCCACTCATCGTGGCGGGCGGACTGCTCGCGCTCGTGGCGCTTCCGGCTTTGGGCGTCGCCCGACGCACACGGCCCCGGCGCGGGATCGACCGGCGTGAGCCGGCAGCCGCTGTGCTGGCGCTCAGGCCCGCTCAATCCGAGCCGTGGTTGGACGCGCTCGGACAGCGCGCCGCCTGAGGCGGCCCGCGGGGCTTGACCGGCGGGGCACGGCGAGATGCATCTGGCGCAGGCGACTGACACGACGGCGGGGCGTGAGATCACGTCCGCTCGGACGCGCGTCGACGCCCGCCCCGAGGTTCACGGGAAGTTCTTCCGCGCGGGAGCCCACAAGCTCTACGTGAGGGGCATCACCTACGGTCCGTTCGCGGAGGGCCCCGACGGCCGGCCGGACGACCGTGCACGGGCGCACGAGGACTTTGCGCAGATGGCGAACGCCGGGATCAACACCGTCCGGCTGTACACGCCGCCGCCGGGCTGGCTGCTGGATGCCGCCGCCGAGAACGGGCTCTACGTGCTGGCCGGCCTCGCCTGGGAGCAGCACATCACCTTCCTTGATGACCGCCGGCGCGTGAGCGCGATTCTGAAGCGTGCCGGAGATCAGGTCCGCGCGGCCGCAGCACATCCGGCGCTTCTCGGCTGGAGCATCGGCAACGAGATCCCAGCGCCGATCGTGCGCTGGCACGGCGCGGGCAGCGTCCGCGACTTTCTCAACCGACTTCACGAAGTCGCCAAGACCGCGGACCCGCAGGCCGCCGTCACCTACGTCAACTACCCGACCACGGAGTACCTGGAGCTCGATTTCCTGGACTTCGTCTGCTTCAACGTCTTCCTCGAGCAGCGGGAGCCTTTCGAGACGTATCTCGACCGCCTCCAGAACATCGCCGGCGAGCGTCCGCTGATCCTCACCGAGATCGGGCTCGACAGCGGAAGCCATGGCGAGCACGCGCAGGCGGACGCGATCGACTGGCAGGTGCGCGCCGCATTCGCCGGCGGATGCGCCGGGGCGTTCGTGTTCTCGTGGACGGACGAATGGCATCGCGGCGGCGCCGAGATCACCGACTGGCACTTCGGCGTAACCGACCGCGAGCGCCGCCCGAAGCCCGCCCTCGAAAGCCTGAGCGAAGCCCTGCGCTCCGCTCCCCCAGTCAACCGATCCGCGTCCCCGCGCGTCGCTGTCCTGATCTGCACCTACAACGGCGCTCGCACACTGCCGCAGACGTGTGCTGCGGTGTCGCAGCTCGACTATCCGAACTTCGAGGTGGTCGTCGTCGACGACGGCTCAACCGACGACAGCGCACGGATCGCGGCCGATCACGGGTTCCGAGTGATCTCGACAGAGAATCGCGGGCTCTCGAGCGCACGCAACTCAGCGCTGGCGGCGGCGAGCGCGGACACCGAGATCGTCGCGTTCATCGACGACGACGCGATGCCCGACCCTGACTGGCTCACGTACCTGGTCGACTCCTTCGAACGGACCGAGTTCGTCGCCGTCGGGGGCCCCAACCTGCCCGTGCCGGGAGATGGCGCCGTTGCCGATGCTGTCGCGGCATCGCCCGGCAACCCCGTTCACGTGTTGATCGGCGATCGCGAGGCAGAGCACATCCCCGGCTGCAACAGTGCCTTCCGGTTGGACGCGCTGCGCGAGATCGGCGGATTCGATCCCCGGTTCCGAACGGCCGGCGATGACGTCGATGTCTGCTGGCGGCTTCAGGATCGCGGCTGGCGGATCGGTTACTGCGCCGCCGCTGTGGTCTGGCATCACCGCCGCCGCACCGTCGCTGGGTATCTGCGCCAGCAACGAGGCTACGGCCAGGCCGAGGCGCTGCTCGAGCGCAAATGGCCGGCGCGCTACAGCGCCGGCGGACACGTGTCCTGGCGAGGCCGCGTCTACGGCGATGCAGCTCCCCGACACGCGACGGGACCAATGCGCTGGCGTGGCTACCACGGCGTGTGGGGAACAGCACCTTTCCAGTCGCTGTACGAGCCCGCGCGCGGAGACATGAACGGGTTGATGCTGATGCCCGAGGTCTATCTTGCGATCGGGCTCGCCGCGGTGCTGGTCGCGGTCGGAGCGCTTTGGTCTCCGCTCCTGCTCCTCGGCCCGCCGCTTGCGTGCGTGGCCGGCGCGCTGGCGCTCCGCGCCGCGAGCACCGCCAGGCAGGCACGGTTTCCAACGCCGCGCCTGACAGGCACTCAACGACTCGCCCGGCGTGCCCTGACCGCGGCGCTGCACATCCTGCAGCCGCTCGTCCGTCTCGAGGGCCGGCTGCGCAACGGTCTGGCTCCCTGGCGCAGGACAGCCCGGTCCGGGATCGCCCTGCCAGTGCCGCGGGAACTCGAACGCTGGAGCGAGTCCTGGCTCGACCCAAGCGAATGGCTTCGATCGTTCGAGCACGGGATCGTCGCGGGCGGCGCAGTCGTTCGCCGCGGCGGCGAGTTCGACACCTGGGACATTGAGGCACGCGGCGGTGCGCTGGCCGCGGTGCGGATCACAACGGCGATCGAGGAGCACGGCAGCGGGCGACAGCTGATCAGGGCGCGCTGCCGCCCGCGATGGTCGCGCGCCGGGCTGCTGCTCGCGGCCTTGCTGGTCGCGCTCGCGGCAGCAGCGGCGCTCGACGGCGCCGTGCTCGCCGCGGCGGTCCTCGGCGTGGCCGGCGCTGCGCTCGGCGCGCGGATGGTCAATGAGGCCTCGACGGCACTCGCCCTCAGCACCCTCGCGATTCGCGAGGAGCGGATGTGACAACAGCGGCGGCCGACAACCGGCAGCAGGTCAGCTCCCTTCGCCGCCAGGCGCGGCTGCTTCGTTACGCCAGGCCCCACTGGCGGGCGCTGATCGTGCTGATGCTGTCGATGCTCGCCAACATCGGGCTCGAGCTGCTGCGCCCGTGGCCGCTGAAGCTCGTCGTCGACAACGTGCTCGGCAACCATCCGCTGCCACCGGCGCTGAACGGACTGCCTGGCGCCCAGGGCACAGACACGCTGCTCATCTGGGTGGTGGTGGCGACGCTCGTGATCTTCCTGCTCGGGACGCTCACGCAAATGGCCTACACGTTCTACTCGATGAGGCTCGGTCAGCAGATGACCTACCGCCTCGCCGCCGACCTGTTCGCCCATCTGCAGCGGCTCTCCCTGCTGTTTCATCTGCGCCGCCCCGTCGGCGACCTGATCTCGCGCGTGACCGGTGACGCATGGTGCGTGAACACGATCGTCACCGACGCGATCGTCCCGGCGCTCCAGGCGCTGATCACGGTCGTCTCGATGTTCGTCGTGATGTGGGCGCTGCAGCCGACGCTGACGATCCTGGCGCTCGCCGTCGCTCCGCTGTTCGTGGTGGTGATCAAGATCCTTGGCCGTCCGATGAAGGACCGCAGCCGCGACCAGCGGGACCTGGAGGGGCAGATGATGTCGATCGTCGAGCAGACGCTTTCCGCGGTCCCCGCGGTGCAGGCGCACACTCGCGAAGAGCACGAGACGCTGCGCTTTCGCCGCTACGCCGACCGCACGATCACCGCCTACATCCGCACGACGATCGCCGGCATCTGGTTCGAGCTGTTCGTGGGGTTGGTGACGACGCTCGGCACCGCCGCCGTGATCTATGTCGGCGCGCGGCTCGCGCTCGAGCACAAGCTGACCGCCGGAACGATCATCGTGTTCCTCTCATATCTGAACTCGTTGTACGAGCCACTGAACTCGCTCGCCTACGCCGCGCCGACGATCCAGAACGCGGCCGCTGAGGCCGACCGCGTCAGCGAGATCCTCGAGATCGAGCCGGCGATCAAGGACAAGCCCGGCGCTCCACCGGCTCACGTGCAGGGCACGATCCGGTACGAGCACGTCACCTTCGGCTACCAACCGAACCAACCGGTCCTGGAAGACATCTCGCTCGAGGCCCGGCCGGGAGAGACGATCGCGATCGTCGGGCCGACCGGCGCCGGCAAGACGACGATGATGAACCTGCTGGTGCGGTTCTACGACCCGTGGGAGGGCCGCATCGCGATCGATGGCGTCGATCTGCGCGAGGTGCAGCACCGCTCGCTGCGCGCGCAGATCGCGCTCGTGTTGCAGGACCCGTTCATCTTCCCGCTGACGATCGCGGAGAACATCGCCTACGCGCGGCCGGACGCGACCTCAGACCAGATCAAGGCCGCTGCCATAGCCGCGAACGCGCACCAGTTCATCATGCGCCTCCCGGACGGCTACGACGCCGTCGTCGGCGAGCGCGGCGCGACGCTCTCCGGCGGCGAGAAGCAGCGCCTCTCGATCGCGCGTGCGTTCCTGAAGGATGCGCCAGTGCTCGTCCTCGACGAGCCGACCTCCGCGCTCGACGCGCACACCGAGGCCGCGCTGCTCGGCGCGCTCGAGCGCCTGATGCAGGGACGCATCTCGTTCGTGATCGCCCACCGGCTCTCGACCATCCGCCGCGCCACGAAGATCCTCGTGATCGACCACGGCAGGATCGTGGAGGCGGGAACGCACGACGACCTGCTCGAGTCAAAGGGCGTCTACTGCGCGCTTTACCGCCGGCAGATGGACCTTGCGGAGCACGTCGCGTGAGCCCCCGCGATGGCGGCCTGCGGATCGCGGAGGTGGCGCCGGTGGCCTCTCCGGTGCGACCTGGTCAGCGCGATTCCGTCGAGCAACTCGTCGCGCACCTGACCGAGGGGCTGGTCGCGCGCGGACATGACGTGACCCTGTACGCAACCGCCAACTCGAGAACCTCGGCCAACCTGCGTGCGATCTATCCGCGGGGCTACGACGAGGAGGACGACTACTGGGACTGGTATCGGGCCGAGAGCTTCAACGTGGCGCAGGCGATCAGGTACGCGGCCGACCACGACGTGATCCACGCGCACAACTTCAACTTCGCGCTGCCGTTCGCGCCGTTTGCGCAGGCGCCGCTGGTCGACACCCCGCACACAGAGATCTCCCCTGAGGTGATCGGGGCCTACCGCCAGCACCCGGAGGTGCAGGTGGTGGCGGTCTCCGAGTACCAGCGGCGCCTGCTGGCGGAAGTGCCGAACGTGACCGTGATCCCCCACGGCGTCCCGTTCGAGACGTTCCCGTTCGGGGACGGCGCGGGCGGCTACCTCCTGTTCCTCGGCCGGATGCTTGCCGACAAGGGTCCGGCGCAGGCAATTCAGATCGCACGCGCGACGCGCATGCCGCTGATCCTCGCTGGGCCGGCGCAGGACGGCTACGACGTGCGCTCGGAACCCGACCTCGACGGAGAGCGCATCCGCTGGGTCGGGTCCGTCACCCCCGGCGTGCGCAACAGCCTTCTCGCCGGTGCCGTCGCGTTGCTGTTCCCGCTGGTCTACCCCGAGCCTTTCGGACTGGTTCTGCTGGAAGCGATGGCCTGCGGGACGCCCGTGCTCGGGACCGAGCTGGGCGCGGTGCCGGAGATCGTCGAGAACGGCGTCACCGGCTTCACGGCGCGCACGTGGGAGGGCCTTCCGGACCTGGTCGCGGCGGCCGGGACGCTTGATCGGAAGCTCGTTCGCGCAAAGGCCGCTGACAGATTCGATATCCGGCGGATGATCGATCGCCATGAGGCCCTGTACCGGCAGCTCGTCGAGGAGCGCCGATGACCGGGTCGATCGTCGCCGTGGTGGCACATCCCGATGACGAGTCGCTGATCGCCGGTGGAACGCTCGCGCGGTTGGCGGCGGCCGGCGTGCGTACAGGCGTGGTATCGCTGACGCGAGGCGAGCTCGGCCCGATCTCGGACAGGCGACTCGCGACGCGTGAACGACTCGGACGCGTACGAGAGCGCGAGCTGCGTGCGGCCGCGGCCGCGCTCGGCGCGGAGTTCGCCGTCTGCCTGGGCATGCCGGACGGCGAGCTGCCGTGGGTGCAGCGCGATCACGCCACCCGGCAGCTCGCTGCCGTCCTCGCCTCACATGGTGCGTGTATGTTGCTCACGTTCGGCGAGGACGGGGTGTACTGGCATCCCGATCACATCGCCGCGGCGGAGATCGCGATCGACGCGATCCACCTCATATCGACGGAAGCGAAGATCTATCGCGCGGCGTGGCCGTTCGGCCTGATGCCGCAGATGATCGCCGCCGCCGCCGCGCGCGGCCTACCGATCGGGCTGTGGGGGCTCGACCCCGAGGCGTTCGGAAGTGATCTGAAGTCGGCCCGCCCCGCGATCGAGATCGACGTGCGCCCGGTCCTCTCGCGCAAGCTGGCCGCGCTGCGCGCCCATCGCACGCAGATCGGGCACGATCACCTGCTCGCGTCGCTGCCCGACGATCTCGCCGAGCAGTTCCTCGGGACCGAGCGCTGGACGATCTGGGAGCGCGATGACTGACACGCTCAAGATCGTGGTGCTCGGGGGGATGACCCAGATGCCGGTCGCAGGGGTCGTGTGGCAGGTGCTGCATTACGTGGAAGGCCTGCGCCGGCTCGGCCACGAAGTCACCTACGTCGAGGACACCGGCAACTGGCCATACGACCCCGTGCTCGACACGGTCACCGACGACCCCGCACCAGCCGCCGCATGGCTCGCCGAGGTGATGTCGGGCGCAGGTTTCGGCGGCCGCTGGGCATTCGTCAGCGCCGCCCGGCCGACCAGGGTGTACGGCATGTCGCGCCGGCGACTGGACGCCACGCTTGCGGGGGCCGACGCGCTGATCAACCTGAGCGGGTTCACGATCCTTCGGGAGGCGCACATGAACGTGCCGGTTCGGATCTACCTCGAGACAGACCCGGTGACCCCGCAGCTCGAGATCGCACAGGGCCGCCACGAGACGATCGCGATGCTCGCCGCGCACACTCACCACTTCAGCTTCGGCGAGCGGCTCGGCCTGCCGGGATGCGAGGTGCCGGTCGAGCTGTTCACGTACCGGCCGACGCGCCAGCCGGTGATTCTCGACTGGTGGTCGCCGCCCCCGTCCTATCCGAATCCGCCCGAGGACGGCCTGCGTTTCACCACTGTCTCAAGCTGGGAACAGACCCGCAAGGACATCGTCTTCGATGGCGAGACGTATACGTGGAGCAAGAGCTCCGAGTTCATCAAGCTGCTCGAGGTCCCGCGGCGCGCCGGCGCGGACGTCGAACTCGCGCTGGGCGTCGAGGAGCCGGACACCGTGCGGATGCTGCGGCGGCACGGCTTCGGCGTGCTGCCGATCGCCCCGATCTCGCGCGACCCCGGGGCATACCGAACGTTCATCACACGCTCGGGCGCGGAGTTCACCGCGGCCAAGGACCAGAACGTGCGCCTGCGCAGCGGCTGGTTCAGCGACCGGACCGCCACCTATCTGGCAACGGGGCGCCCCGCAGTGGTCCAGGACACAGGCTTCAACGTGGCGCTCCCGACGGGCGCCGGCCTGCTGCCGTTCCGCACGGCCGACGAGGCGGTCGACGCGCTGAAGACGGTCGCCGCCGACTACCAGCTCCACAGCCGCAGCGCCCATGAGATCGCGTATGAGCACTTCCGCGCGGAGACCGTGCTCGCGCGGCTGCTGTCGGACGCGGGACTCGGCTGATGGCGCGGCTGATCATGATCGAGGATCTGATCGGCACGTCCGTCGCCGGTCGCGGCGGGCACGCGATGCACGTGCTGCAGATCCTCGAGGGCCTGCGCCGGCTCGGAAACGAGGTGCTGTTCGTCGAGTTCCTGGACGCGGCGCCCGGCGCCGCCGCTCTCGCGACGTTCCGGGCGATGCTCGGTGGCCGCTCAGCGGCGCTGCTCGATGCCGAGACGGGCGAGAGCTTCGCCGGCCTGGGGCGAGCTGACGTCGAGGTCTTTGCGCAGGACGCGGGCGCCGTGATCTCGCTCGCCGCCCACTACCGCCGCGAGCCATGGCCGCTGCTCGAGGAGGTGCGCCCACGGATCTTGATCGAAACCGATCCCGGCTATACGCACTTGTGGGCCGCGGACGATGACCCAAACGCGATCTTCGGCGAGCACGACATGCATTTCACCGTGGGGATGAACGTTGGGACCGAGCGAAGCGCGATCCCGAGCTGCGGGATCGAATGGCGGCCGCTGTGGCCGCCGGTGATTCTCGACTGGTGGCCTGCGCGAGCGCCGATCACGCGCGACCGCTTCACGACGGTTGCGGCGTGGCGCGATTACGGCTACCTCGAGTTCGAGGGACAGATCCTCGGACCGAAGGCCGAGGAGTTCACGAAGTTCATCGACCTGCCGCTCGGGGCCGCCGGGCCACTCGAGCTGACGCTCGCGATCGACGCCGACGATCCCGACCGCGAGCTGCTGCTCAAGCGTGGTTGGCGGCTGGAGGATCCATCCCTCGTCGGCACGCCGCGGCGCTTTCGCTCCTACGTGTCGGGCTCCCTTGGCGAGTTCTCGTGCGCGAAGGGTGGCTACGTGGGCACCCGCAGTGGATGGTTCAGCGATCGCTCCGCTTGTTATCTCGCGGCCGGCAGGCCGGTGGTGCTGCAGTCGACCGGCTTCGAGGATGTGCTTCCCACTGGCGAGGGAGCGCTCGCGGTGCACGATGTCGACGAGGCCGAGGAGGCGATCGCGGAGGTCCGCGGGAACTACGCCCGCCACTCCCTTGCAGCCCGCGAGCTCGCGCGCGAATACTTCGATGCCGAGCGTCTGCTGTCATCGATGCTCCAGTGCAGCGGACTGGCCCTGGCATGACCCGCTTTCTGATCATCAATGCCGACGACTTCGGCGCCTCGGCGGGGGTGAACCGCGGGATCATCGAGGCGCACACGAACGGGATCGTGACCAGCACCACGCTGATGGTCGACCAGCCCGACGCGCCCGGCGCGGCGGAACTGGCACGCGCTCACCCCGAATTGGGCGTCGGGCTGCACTGGGATCTCGACGGCCGCGACCTCGGCGACGCGGGAGCGGTTCGCAGCGAGCTGACGCGCCAGCTCGATGCATTCGCCGAGCTGACGGGGCGGCCACCGACGCACCTCGACTCACACCATCACGTCCACCGGCAACCGGAGGTGACGGCGATCGCCACCGAACTCGCGGCGCGCGCCGGCCTGCCGCTGCGCGGCGAGCCCCCGTTCGCGTACGTCGGCGGCTTCTACGGCCAATGGGAGGCGGGCGTCACCGACCTGCATCACGTCAGTCCCGAGTTCCTGATCTGGCTGCTGCACAACGAGGTCGGCGACGGCTTCACCGAGATCGGGTGTCATCCCGGATACGTCGGCGGGCTCAACTCGTCGTACCTCGCCGAGCGCGAGGTGGAGCTGCGCACGCTGACGGACCCCCGAGTCCGAGAGCAGATCGACGCGCTCGGGATTCGCCTCGCGAACTTTGCAACAGTTCCCGTATGAGCGAGGGGCAAGGAAACATCACGCCGGTGGCTAGAGCCGCCGATCCGATCGATCCGCGTGTGCGGATCGGCCACGCGCATCTGCGCACCGCGGACATCGATCGTGTCCGCGGCTTCTATGTCGACGTGCTCGGCTTTGATGTCGTCGCCGAGGCGCGCGACGTGCCGGGCTGGGGCACCACCGGCGACATGCTGTTCGTGTCCGCCGGCGGCTACCACCACCACATCGGCTTCAACACGTGGAAGTCAAAGGGCGGCGGCCCGCAGCCGGACGGGGTCGCGGGCCTGCACCACATCGCGCTGGCGTATCCGAGCCGCAAGGCGTTCGCCGACGCCTACCGCCGGCTCAAGCAGGCGAACTGGCCGATTCGCCAGACCGCCGACCACGGCACGCACGAGGCGATCTACGTCACCGACCCCGACGGCAACGACGTCGAGCTGATGTGGGACCGCCCAGTCGCCGAGTGGCCGCGCGACGAGGCGGGTCACCTCGTCGGGATGTTCGGCGAGGAGCTCGACCTCGAGGCGCTCCTGCACGAGCTGGGTTAAGTACCAACCAACCAGGGCTCTACTTGCAGGGCCCAAGCAAAGCCGGATGACTCGCGCGCGGCCCGTTTAAGCGAGGCTGGATGCCGAGTGGGCCGCAGGCGCGAGGCTTTGTATCGCCGGTTCAGACGATCGTCTTAGCGCGTTCATAGAGCCTGCTTCGCCGGCGGCACGATCGTGGACCTATGTCCACCATCACCATCCGCACACGTGCAGTCGGCTTCCGTCTTCGCCGGGAGCAAGTCGCCCTAATCGCAATCCTCGGGCTAGCCGCCTTCCTCTGCCTCTGGAACCTGACCGAGAACGGCTACTCCAACGAGTACTACGCCGCTGCTGCCAAGGCCGGCAGCGAGAGCTGGAAGGCGCTGTTCTTCGGCTCGCTCGACCCTGGCAGCTTCATCACGGTCGACAAGCCACCGCTGTCGCTGTGGCTGATGGGGCTCTCGGCGCGAGTGTTCGGTTTCTCGAGCTTCAGCATTCTGCTGCCCGAGGCTGTGTGCACGATCGCCGCGGTCTGGCTCCTGTACGCGACGGTCCGGCGCTTGTGGGGCCCGACCGCCGGCCTGCTCGCGGCGGCCGCGCTCGCGCTCACGCCGGTGACGATCGCGATCGGCCGCGTCAACAACCCCGACGCCCTGCTCGTGCTCCTGATGGTCGCCTCCGCGTATCTGGTGGTCCGGGCGATCGAATCCGGCAAGACCAAGCACCTCGCTTGGGCCGGGGCGCTCGTCGGCCTCGCGTTCATGACCAAGCTGCTCCAGGGCTGGATGATCGCGCCGGCGCTGGGCGCGGCATACCTGCTCGCGGGGCCGCCGCGCCTTCGTGTGCGGTGCAAGCAGCTCGCGATCGCCGGCGCGACGATGGTCGCCGTCAGCGCGGCGTGGCCGGCCGCGGTTTCCCTGTGGCCGGGGTCCAAGCCCTACATCGGTGGCAGCACCAACGGCTCGATCTGGAACTTGATCTTCGGCTACGACGGGTTCGGGCGGCTGTTCGGGCAGGGCGGCGGAGCGGGAGCTGGCGGTGGGATCACGTTCGGTGGATCCCCGGGACTGTTGCGGATGTTCAACGAACAGGTCGGCGGGCAGATCGCGTGGCTGATCCCGCTCGCGGCGGTTGGGCTGGCCGTCGGGCTGTGGACGACGCGCCGGGCACCGCGGACCGATCGCGCTCGTGCGGGCTGGGTCCTGTTCGGAGCGTGGGCGCTGGTCTGCGTCGCGGTGTTCTCGAGCCAGCGCGGGATCTTCCATCCGTACTACGTGAGCGCGCTCGCGCCGGCCGTCGCGGCACTCGCCGGCGCCGGCGTCGTGGTGCTCGTTCGTTGGGGGCACCGCTCGTGGGCCGGGGTCGCCGTGCTGGATCTCGCCATCGCTGCATCGGCCGCGCTCGCGGTCGTGCTGCTCGCGCGGACACATAGCTTTGCGCCGGCGCTGCGGACGCTGATCCCGATCGCCGCTGTGATCGCGATCGGCGGAAGTGTCGCGTGGCGGCTGGGCAAGCGCCGTGCCCTGGGACTCGCGGGTGCCGCTGCGGCGGTCGCCCTCCTCGCCGGGCCGGCCTCGTATAGCTACGCCAACCTCGGCCGGTCGCTCAGCGGCAACAATGTGCTCGCGGGGCCTGCGAGCGTCGCCTCGAGCTCGGGGATGGGCGGAGCGCCAGGTGCGTTCCACGTCGCGGGGACGCGCCCAGGCGGCTTCCCCGGTGCAGGAGCGCCTCCGAGCGCGATGCACGCCCCCGGCGGCGGCCGGCTCTCGAGCAGCGTGATCTCGTATCTCGAGGCCAATCAAGGTTCGGCGAAGTACCTGATCGCCGCGAGCGGGTCGCAGACGACCGCCCCGATCATCATCTCCACCGGCAAGGCGGTGATCACGATCGGCGGCTTCAACGGATCGGACCCGGCGCCGACGGTCGCGCAGCTGGCGAAGCTCGTCCAGGACGGCCAGCTGAAGTACGTGTTGCTGTCCTCTAGCAGCGCCGGCGGCGCCGGCGGGCCCGGCGGTGGCGGCACGCAACAGGCGATCGCCAGCTGGGTCAAGGCACACGGCAGCAAGGTGACCGCGGTGTCGGTCAGCGGCGGCACGCTGTATCGCGTCGGCTGAGCGCGCTTGCACGATGGGGGCGCGGTCGTGATGCTCCGTGGCGTGCCGGAAGCCGCGGTCCGCCTCCTGATCGTCGATGACCATGACCTGTTCAGAACCGGGCTCGCGGCGCTGCTGGCGGCCGAGCCCGACTTCGAGGTGGTCGCGCAGGCGTCCGGAGGCCGCGCCGCGATTCGCCTGGCGCGCGAGCTCCGCCCCGACGTGATCCTGATGGATCTGCGAATGCCCGAATGCAGTGGGCAGGAGGCGACGGACGCGATCACGCGAGCCGACCCGGGCGTTCACGTGGTCGTGCCGTCGGTGGCCGCCGACGAGGCGAGCGTTGCGTCGGCGATCCAGGCCGGCGCGTCAGGCTACCTCGTGAAGGATTCGCCGATCGCGGAGGTGGCGGCGGCGGTTCGAGCGGCGGCGCGCGGGACTCCGTGGCTGTCTTCGCGCGCGGCGCAGGCGCTGCTCGAGCGCGTACGGCGCGAGCAGGCATCGGCCGGTCCCGACCCCGCGGAGCTCGCGGCGCTGACGTCGCGCGAGCTCGATGTGCTGCGGCTGCTCGCGCGTGGACTCGAGAACGCTGAGATCGCGGCCGAGCTGCACATCAGCGCGCGGACGGCCAAGAACCACGTGTCGAACATCCTCGCCAAGCTCCACCTGCACAACCGGTGCAGGCCGCGGTCTTCGCGGCCCACCACGGACTTCGCTGAACCTCAGCGCTTCGGCGGGAGCACGAATCCAAGCGCCAGCGGAGCGCTCGCCCCCGACTCGGTTCGCACACGCAAATCCGTGAGCACGGCGCGGAGTTCGTCGATCTGCTCGGCCAGGGCGGCCACGTCGCGGGCATCCGACGACTTCTGAAGCTACGCCTCGAACGTCATCAGCGCCGCGAACCCGTGCTCCAGTGCCTCCTCCACCTCCACCGGCGTCGGCGCGGACGCCCCGCCACAGCTTGCCGTCAGCGAACGCAGCAGCGCGAGATCTGGTGAGGGCCGGAGCTCAGTCATCGCTCCGACCTTATCTTCTCTGCGGTCACGATGTGAGCTCTGCCCGGCCCCGAACGCCGAGCTTGCGCTTGAGCGCGGAGATGTGGCGGCGAACCGGCGCCGGGGAGATCGCGAGCCGCTGGGCGATCACCGACGTCGAGGATCCTCGGCGCAACATTCCGAGGACCTGGGCCTCCCGTCTGGTCAGCTTTCCGGTGCCGTCGGCCGCTCCTTGCAACTCACGTGCCAGCTCGCGCGCCATCGCGCGCGGCACCGCTGCCTCGCCGGCGCCAACCGCCCGCACCGCGCGGCGAAGCGCCACAGGGGCGATGCTGGCCGGCAGGTAGCCGACCGCACCCGCGCGAACGAGCGCCAGCAGGTCCTCCACGTCCGGTGCGACGGCCAGTGCGATCACGGCGCACGCCGGCGCAGCCCTGCAGATGCCCGCCACGGCACTCGGTCCTCCACCGCCAAACTCGACCCCGACGATGCAAACGTCAGGCTGCTCGTGCTCCGCCGCGGCGATCGCTGACGGAGCGTCGCCGGCCTCCGCGCAGACCTCGACGCTGTCGCCGAGCGCGATCCGGATCCCGGCCCGGGTTGCGCTATGGTCCGCGATCAAGAGCCTCGGTCTCGAGCCGCTGCTCGTCATGGGATGAGCGTCGGCAGGGGGCGGCCGCAGCGGTAGCTCAGCTTGCCACGATCCGGCTCAGTAGTAAGCCGAAGCCGGCGTCGCTTGCTAATCTGCACCTTGTCAAATAGCGAGCCTCGTGATGCTCACGGACCATTCGATACTCGCTCTAGGAGGGCCAATGGGGCGCTGGGTAGCAATTGCCGCCGCAGCATTGTTTGCGGTGACCGGGGCGGCATTCGCCGCCAGCGAGAAAAGCGACAGTCCCGCCAAGCGGCTGCTGACCGGAGGCACGGGAACGCCCGTGAACGCGCCGGGACGCAACCACGAGTTCACGTGCGTGGTGGGTCTGAACTTCCAGACATCGCTAACCAAGCCGGACCGCAAGTGGATCGTCCAGACCCCGAGCCGCGTTCGCGGAATCATCGTGATGGGCAAGAAGGTCTACGTCCAGGGCATGGTCAGCTGGAAGAGCAAGTTGAAGATCACGTTGACCAAGACCAAGCGGGTGTTCAAGGGCAACGGCCTGCCGAGCACGCCGACGGGCATCTTCCCGATCCAGCACGACACGGCCGCCTACCAGTACTACAAGGGCGCCCCGGCGGTCGGCTACAAGGACGCATCGGAGATTCCGATCAAGCCGTGGAACCTCTCGATCAGCATCCCCCGCCACCCGAGGATCGCCAAGAAGCCCACCTGTCTGGGGCCGAAGATCACCACCGGCATCGCGCTCTCCGGGGCGACGTACCACGTAGAGCTCGCCGGCTATAACCAGAGGACCATCGTCGATCCGAAGTCGCCGGTCGGCGATCCGAACGCAGTGTTCCCGCTGGATCGCTGCTTCGGCCACCCGTACCTGAACCAGTACCACTACCACGGGCCCTCGTGGGCGTGCTTCGACAACATCCGGAGTCTGCGCAAGGCGCTCGATAACACGCACGCGCAGTCGCCGCTGCTCGCCTACGCGATCGACGGCTTCGGGATCTACGGACCACGCGGCCCAGGCGGAAGGATGCTCACCAACAAGGACCTCGACGAGTGCCACGGCACGACCTCGAAGGTCATGTGGGATGGGCACTTGGTCCGCATGTATCACTACGTGCTGACCGCTCAGTTCCCGTACTCGATCGGCTGCTTCCGGGGAACCCCGGTCAAGCTGCCGAAGCAGTTCGGCTAAGGCTCGCCGCCGAGGCATGGACGCAGCGTGAGAGGTGGCCGGCGATCTCCAGATCGCGGGCCACGCTCGCCCGGCCTCGCGCCGCAGATCGTCGGAGCGCCGTCAGCGCGACGCCACCGTGTACGCGCCGGCGTCAAAGCGCCGCGTGCGCCGCCTGAACTCCGCCGCGAGCCCAGGGAAGATACCGTAATTGCGCCCGCTCTCGTCGGTGTAGTACGCCTTGCAGCCACCGTCGGTCCAGACGCTGCCGCTGCTGCGGCGATCCATCTCGCTGACGTACCGTCGCAGCGCGGAGGGGCGGATCTCGAGCCGGCTAACGCGCTTGCGATCGATCGTCTTGATCGCTGCCATCACGTAGTTGATCTGTGACTCGAGCGTGAAGATCACCGAGTTGATCCCGATCGCGTTCGGGCCGAGCAGGATGAACATGTTGGGGAATCCCGGGACCGCGGACCCGAGGTACGCACGCGGGGACTGGCTCCAGACCTCGCCCAGCGTCCGGCCACCGACGCCGCGGAGCCGATCGACCATCTGCGAGCGGTTGTACCGGTAGCCGGTCGCGGTGATGATCGTGTCGAGTGCGTGGCGGCCGCCTTCTCGCGTGCTCACGGTGTTCCCTTCGATCCGCTCGATTCCCCCCGCCTCCAGCTCGACGTTCGCCTGCGTCAGCGCCGGGTAATACGTGTTCGAGAGGATTGGGCGCTTGCAGCCGAAGCGGTAGTGCGGGGTCAGCTTCTCGCGAAGCTCAGGGTCTTTGACCTGCCGGCGCAGGTGGGCGCGACCGAGCGTCTCGACCGGCCCGATCAGCTCCGTCCTGCCGCGGAATCCGAGGCCGATCGCTTCGTGCAGCGCGAAGATCACGTTGCGCTGGACGTCCTGTGCCTGCGGAAGCAGTTCGTACAGCCGGCGCTCCAGCGACGAAACCGGGCGGTCGGCATGTGGGACGACCCACGGTGGCGTGCGCTGGAAGACGACGAGCTGTTTGACCCGCGGCTGGATGACCGGAATGAACTGCGCGGCCGCGGGGCCGGTGCCGATCACTCCGACACGCTCGCCGCGCAGGTCGTGTGCGTGCTCCCAGCGCGCCGAGTGAAAACGTTGACCGGCGAACGACTCGAGCCCCGGGATCTCGGGCTCGGCGGGTTCGGCCGTGGCGCCGATCGCACTGACCAGGAGCTCGCAGCTGAGCGGGCCGTCCGTGGTGCAGATCCGCCAGCGGTCGTGCCGCTCGTCCCACCTCGCGTCCTGCAGCTCGCTGCCGAACCGGATGTGCGACGTCACACCGTGGCGCTCGCACACGTCGCGGATGTAGTCGAGGATCTCCCGTTGCCGCGGGAACAGCCGCGTCCAGTTCGGATTGCGGGCGAACGAGTACGAATAGAGATGCGTCGGGATGTCGCACGCGCAGCCCGGATAGGTGTGCTCGAACCAGGTTCCGCCGACCGAGCGGTTGCGCTCGAGGATCACGAAGTCCTCGATGCCCGCTTGACGCAGGCGCACGCCGAGCCCGATCCCGGCGAACCCCGCGCCGATGATCACGATCCGGCGAGCCTCGGCCACGGCCTAAAGAACCTCCGCACGCGCCAGGAGACCGCGTACCGGTCCGGGCGCGAAGCGCGACAGGTTGAGCGCGACCGACGACTCGATTCCGACGGCGACGATCTCGCGGTTGCGCTCGACGGCGCCGACGATCGCCTTCGCGACGACGTCCGGCGAGTGGCCGAAGCGGAACAGACGCAGCGCCGCGTCGCGTTTGCCCTCCATCGCGCCGACCATGCGGGTCTTCGAAGCGATCGGCGTGTTGATCAGACCGGGACAGATCACGCTCACGCCGACGCCGCTCGAGGACCAGTCCGCACGCAGGCACTGCGAGAGCATGATCACCGCGGCCTTCGAGGCGCAATACGCAGCCATGTTGCGGTTCGGGGTGTAGCCGGCGCCAGAGGCGATGTTGACGACGTGACCGTGACCGCGCTGCACCATCCGCGTCCCGAACGCGTGGCAACCGTGGACCACACCATCGAGGTTCACCCCGCGCAGCCACTGCCAGTCCTCGAGGCTGCCCTGAAGGAATGGTCCGGCCACCCCGACGCCCGCGTTGTTGACGAGCACGTCGACCGGCCCGAGGTCGTCTTCGATCTGGTCCGCGAGCGCTGCGACAGCGTCGCCGTCGGCGACGTCGCACTCGAACGATGCGGCGTCAGTCCCGCACTGGCTCGCGGTTTGACGCGCGGCGTCGCCGTCGATGTCGACCGCCACCACCCTCGCCCCGTTGCGCGCGTTGCGCACCGCCGTCGCCTGGCCGATCCCGCTGCCGGCGCCTGTGATCACGACGCGAGAACCGGCAGTCCTCATGCCGCAACCGCCCCGCGCTCGAGATGACGCCGGCGCGCGATCATCTTCAGCCCATGACGTGGGCGCAGCGTCAGCGTCGCCTCGGGCTCGACGGGGTGACCGGCGACGAGGTCGTAGACGAACCGCTGGCTCATCACAGCCGCGATCAGCGTGGCCTCCATCAGCGCGAAGCTCTGGCCGATGCAGACCCGCCGCCCACCCCCGAACGGCAGGTACGCCGAGCGGTGGTGGCGCCGTGCGTTCTCCGGCATGAAGCGCGCGGGGTCGAAGCGCTCTGGCTCCGGCCACCAGCGCTCGTCGTGGTGGATCGAGTAGATCGGGATCAGCACGGTCGAGCCGCGAGGGATCCGGTGCCCGTCGATCACGTCATCCTCGATCGCAGTCCGCGGTATCGCCCACGCCGGCGGGAAGATCCGCATCGCCTCCTGGAAGCACGCCGCCGTCCACGGCAGCGCCCGCAGATCCTGGACCGTGGGCCTCCGCGTCCCCAGGGCGCCGTCCACCTCCGCCAGCATCCGATCGCGCGCGTCGCCGTTGAGCGCAAGCAGGTACCACATCCACGACAGCGCGTTGGCAGTCGTCTCGTGGCCGGCGATCATGAATGTGGTCGCCTCGTCACGGACGCGCCGCAGGGAAAGGCCGCCCTGCTCGTCGCGCGCGGCGAGCAGCAACCCGAGCAGGTCCTCGGCATCGCTGGGATGCGACTCGCGGTAGCTGATCACCTCCCACACCGCGTCATCGATCGTGTGCATGATCGCCTGGACACGGTTCAGCGGCGGCGGCAACAGTGGCAGCCGGTTGATCAGCGTGCCGGTCAACCGCGTGAACCACCACGGCGGATTGGTCACCATGATCAGTCGCGTCGCGAGTTCGGCGACGTGGAGCCCGTCGGTTATCTTCGGGGCCAGCCGGCGCGCCTGATCGCCCAGCTGGCGGCCGAACAGCGCAGCCCCGACAACGTCGAGCGTGAGCCGCGTCATCGCGCCGGTCATCTCGAGCTCGATCCGGTCGCGGCCATTGTCGAGCGCATCTATGAACGCCTCGATCGGCTCGATCATCAGCTCGCAAAGACCCGTCAAATGCCTGCGGCCGAGCACCGGGTTGAGCATCATGCGGTGGCGTCGCCACGATTCGTCCTCGTCGGTGAACACGCTCAGCCCGACGACCGTCCGCAGCATCTCGTACTCGACTGACTTGTGATACCGGTCGACCGCGCCGTGCAACACGTGGTCGACGTACTCCGGGCTCTTGAGCACGAACGCCGTACGACCGGCGAACGTGTAGCTGACGATGTCGCTGTCACGAAGGCCACGGACGATCGCGCCGTCGACGTTGAGGCCGTGCAGCAGTGTCTCGTGCGCGACCCGCAGTCCGCTGACGCTCGGCGTCCGGCGGAGTGCGGTCGCGCCTGTGCTCACGTCAGCGCCACGGTTGTGGCGTACGGCCGCTCGGCGAAGTACTGCGCCTCGAGCTTCCCGAGTTCGGTGACCGGCGGGTCGCCGAGCAGCCACTCGCGCGCGATGTCGAGCCAGGTGCCGCTCGCCTTGAGCTGGCCGAGCAGCCCGATCAGCAGCATCACCGAGCGCATCAGCACGAAGTGCTCGGCCGGCAGCGTCAGCGACTCGAATCCGTCCGAGCGGCGCATCGAGTTGTACGAGCGCATCATCGCGCCGGTAACCGAGGCGTCGACGGTGACCCGCTCGTCGACCAGCAGCCAGCCGAAGATCAACTGGTAGTTCTCGAGGAACGGCTGCGCCAGCCGTCGATCCTCAGGCAGGGCACCGAGCCCGGCGATCACTTCGAACAGCGCGTCCGCGTCGTCCTCATAGGTCGCCCGGGTTGAGGCGATCAGCTGGGCGACCTCGACATCGGAGAGCCGCTTGAAGAAGCCGAAGTCGACAAACGCGACGCGGCCGTCGTCCAGGAACAGCGAGTTGCCGGGATGCGGGTCGCCGTTCAGCAGACGATGGCGCATCGGCCCGTTGATATAGAACCGGCACAGGATCTCCCCGAGGCGGTCGCGGGTCTCCGCAGGAGCGTCTCGGACCTCGGCGAACCGCCGGCCGTCGACGAACTCCGAGACCAGCACGCGCTCGCGACACAGCGAGCCGACCACGTCGGGAACGACGATGAACGGGTGGTCGCGGTACGCGCGGGCCATCGCCTTGTGGTTTGACGCCTCGAGCTCGTAGTCGAGCTCCTGGCCGATCCGCTCGCGGATCTCCTGGGCGATCGCGCCCGTGTCGATCCCGGGGGCGATCGCATTCAGAAGCTTGAGCGCGAGCCGGAGGTTCTGCATATCCGCATGGATCGCCTCGGCGATCCCCGGGTACTGGACCTTGACGGCGACCGTACGGCCGTCGTGAAGCGTCGCCCTGTGGACCTGACCGATCGAGGCGGCGGCGATCGGCTCGGACTCGAAGTCCGCGAACTCTCTGTTCAGCGGTTCACCGAGGTCCTCTTCGACGACCTTTTGGATCGCCTTGAAGGACACCGGCTTGGCGTCGTGCTGGAGCGTCGCGAGGATCTCCTGGAACTCCGGGCGGACCTCCTCGGGAACCAGGCCGAGGTCGACGGCCGACAGCGTCTGGCCGACCTTCATCGCCGCCCCGCGCATCCCGCTGAACACCTTGACCAGCGCCTTGGCGCTCTTCAGCTGCTGGCGGCTCGCTGCCGCGCGCCGGGTGTCAGAGTCGCCAGTCTTGCGGATTGCCCGCGCCGTCGCCTCGCGCGCGGCGACGCCGGCCGCGGCGCCGGTGATCTGCGCGGCGCGCCGCATCCGCGACGCCTTGATTTCGTCGGTTCTGTCGGCCATCTGTCCTCGTGTCGTTTTCGTCGTTCAGCTGAACGGCGAACGGACGATAGCATTTCATCGATCACATGAACGGTCAAATCGGAAGCGTCGTCCCCCACGACGAGGAGCCGCGCCGGACGCGCGCCGAGCAGCGCGCTGCCACTCACCGGGCGCTCCTCGATGCCACCGCCGAGTGCCTGGTCGAGGAGGGTTATGCGGGGCTGACGACCCGTCGCGTGGCGGAGCGCGCCGGCGTCGCGCAAAGCACGCTCATGCATTACTTCCCCACGCGCGAGGGCTTCCTGATCGAGGCGATCACGCACCTCGCGCTGAGGCTGGTCGAGGACGCGCTCGACGACGTCGACCTCGCCGCCCTGCGCGAGCCCGAGCATCGGGAGGCGGTGCTCGACCAGGCGTGGCGATCGCTCACCTCGCGCGAGGCGATGGCGGCGGCGCAGCTGTGGGTCGCCTCCTGGTCCGAGCCCGAGCTGGCCGCGACGCTGCGTGACCTCGAGCATCGGCTCAACTCGATCCTCGCCGCCACTGCCAGCGCGCTGTTCCCGGACCTGTCCGACGACCCGCGCTTCCCGGCCCTGATCGACGCGACCATCTCGCTGATCCGCGGGCTCGTGATCGAGATCCCGATCTGGGGCCTGGAGGCGGTCAGCGCCCGCTGGGAATCTATCAAGCCGATCCTGATCAGCGCGGCGGCGCAGCTGCTCGACGAGGGTCCGGACTAGGGCACCGTCGTTTCGCCGGGCGAAACGGAATTGCCATTCGCCGCCGCCCCGGACGGATAATTGCCTGCATGACCGGGGTCTACCGCCGCCTCGATGCCTTCGTGGCGCGCCGCCACCACCCCGCCCGCAACATCGAGATCCGCGCGCTGCTTGACACGTTCTTCGTCTGCGCCGTGGCGACGATCCTGATCATCCGCCTGCAGCTGTGGGCGACGCACTATCCGAAGCTCGGCGGTGGCAAGCTGCACATCGCCCACCTGCTGTGGGGCGGGCTCGGCATGCTGATCGCAATCGTCCTGCTGCTGTCGTTCCTCGGACGCGCCCGCCGGCACACCGGCGCGATCCTCGGCGGGATCGGCTTCGGCTTCTTCATCGACGAGATCGGCAAGTTCGTCACCTCCGACAACGACTACTTCTTCCACCCCGCCGCAGGGATGATCTACATCGTCTTCATCCTGCTGTTCCTGATGATCCGCACGCTCGGCTGGCGGCATCGCTGGACGCCGGCCGAATGCCTGTCGAACGCGATGCAACTGCTCGCTGACTCGCTGCACCGCCCGCTGTCCGCGCATGAGCGCGACCTTGCGCACGAGCTGTTGCTCCGCTCGGACCCGTCCGAGCCGCTGGTTCCACAGCTCAAGGAGATGCTCGCTCGCATCGAGCAGACGCCCGCGCCGCGGCCGTCCCCCTTCGCGCGGCTCAGCGCGCGGGTGCGCAACTGGTATTACGACGTCGCCGAGGAGCGCTGGTTCGCAACGGCGCTCATCAGCGTGTTCGTGGCGGTGGCGGTGATCACGGTCGTGCAAGTCGCGCTCGACGGCCGCCACATCCTGAGCGGCGACCAGCCCGTCCACGTGATCGGCGCCGCGGGCCTCGCCTCGTCGCTGGTCGCCGCCGCGATGATCCTCGTCGGGGTCATCGACATGCGTGAGTCGCGCCTGAAGGCCTACCGCTGGTTTGACCGCGCGCTGCTGATCCAGGTGTTCTTCACCGAGGTTTTCGCGTTCCTCCAGAATCAGTTCGGCGCTGTGTTCGGGCTGCTTCTGAATGTCGCGCTGCTGTTTGTCCTGCGCACCATGATCCATGCCGAATGCCATCTCTCGCTGCTCGCCTGCGATCCGCTCGAGCAGGCGCCTGCGGAGCGGCTACCTTTGTCGACACCATCTCTAGAACTAGGAGCCGTGACTGATGCCCACGTATGACGAACTCGCCCTAGGCCGCGGCGTCGCTACCGATCGCGACCGCACGCACGCCGTGTTCGGCCAGGTCATGGGACTGGTCGCCCTCACGCTCGGCTGCACCGCGCTCGGCGCATACGTGGGCCGTGACCTCAAGGGCGGGGTCGGCATCTTCTTCTTCATCGGCGCGTTCGCGTGCGTGTTCGGTCTGAACATCGCCTCATCTCGCGGACGCGAGCAGCTCGCGATCGGGCTGCTGTTCGGCCTGGGCCTGCTGCTCGGGCTCGCGGTCGCCCCGATCATCTCCTACTACGCGAAGGCGGACCCAGCCGCGCTGTGGCAGGCCGCCGGCGCGACCGCCGGATTCGTGGGCGCGTGCGGCGCGTACGGCTACGCGACCCGTCGCGACCTCTCCTCCTGGGCTCGCACGCTGTTCTGGGCACTGCTCGCGCTGATCGCGTTCGGGATCATCGGCATCTTCATCACGATCCCGGCCGGGAACATCATCTGGGCCGTCGCCGGCCTGGTGATCTTCGGCGGGTTCACGATCTTCGACTTCAACCGCCTGCGCCGCCAGCGGCAGGGAGGCGCCTCGGCAGTGCCGATCGCCGCGGGGATCTTCCTCGACATCTTCAACGTGTTCCTGTTCATGCTGCAGATCTTCGGAGGCGGCGGCCGGCGGTAGGAGGGGCCGGCTTACGCCGGCATCCGTGGGGCCGTGCGGCCCCGTCCGTCGCGACGGGCACTCGCACCGGCCGGGCGCACCGGCGCGTCGTGCTCGGCACTCGCACCGGCCGGGCGCACCGGCGCGCACGCGGTCCGCCCGGTCGCTCGCCACGCCTTGAGCGCGAGGTGCGCCGGGGATTGGGGTCCCGCCCACCCGGGCCCGCTCTCTAGCCACGGACCGCGTTGCCGCGAACCCCGATTTCGTTACATCTCAACCGCCACGATGAGCAACGCGCAACGAAATCGGTGCCAGGGCGCGCATTTCGTTACACGTAGTCGCGGTGAGCGGGCGCTGTGTAACCAAATCGGGGCTGCCAGGCACCTCGAGGGTGGGCGGGGGTGGGCGTGATCTCAATCCCCAGCCCCCTCGCGAAGCAGACCAAACACCTAGGCTCACGGCCGAAGGCCGGGAAGCGTGGCGCGAGCCCAAAGCACAAGCGGCCAGCACCAGCGGCCAGCGCCAGCCCACAGCACAAGCGGCCAGCGCCAGCCCACAGCGCACACGGCCAGCGCCGGCCCACAGCACAGACGGCCAGCCACAGCCGCCACCCATCACGAACCACGAAGCGCTACTCCTCAGCCACGTAGTGGCGACCGCCGCCGCTATCGACCCACACACGCATCACGCGACCGGAGCGCGGGTCGCGGAAGCGCTCCGCCGTCGCCTCCCAGTCGGGCGCGGGGAGGTCAGCTTCGCCGTGGCCGCGTGCGCGGCCCGGCCGCGAAGCAGATGCGGGCAGCGGCGGCAGGTCGGCCATCAGCGCGGCCGCCTGCTCGCGGGTCTGCGCCTCGAGGATCGCCGCCACCCGGCGCTCGAGCTCCTCGATCCCGATCCGCCCTTCGGCGGCGTGGACCTTCAGGTCTTCGAACAGCCGCTCGCGATCGGCATCGCTGAGCCTCACGACGCGGGTTCGAGCTTCACCGCGGTCCCGTACGCGACGATCTCCGTGAACTGCTGACCGATCTCGGAGGAGTCGAAGCGCACCGAGACGATCCCGTCGGCGCCCATCAGCTGCGCGTTCTCGACCATCCGGTCGATCGCGTGCCGGCGCGATTCCTCGAGCAGCTGCGTGTACTGCCCGATCTCGCCGCGCTTGAGCCCCTTGAACGACGCGGCCACGCTCCCCCCGAACCCCATGCTGCGGACGACGAGCCCGTACACGATTCCGAGGTTCTCACGGATCTTCACGCCGGGGAGCTCGAGCGCGGTGGTCATCGGCATTCCGGGAGTGTCGGACATGCAATCTCCACGTTAGCTGAACCCGACGATCACGGCCGATCGCTACCGTACCGACCCGATGCCCAAGCGTGCCCACCCGCTGCCCAGGCGTGCTCATCCGATGCCCAAGCGCGCCCTTCTCGTCGCGCTCCTGAGCGCCGCCGTGCTCGCCGGCTGCGGCAGCAGCAGCTCGTCGAGCACGACGTCGAGCGCAAGATCCAGCTCGCAGGCGAGTGCCTCCGGCTCCACGACCGCCACCGCTACGCAGATTGGCTTCGAGGGCGCGCCGATCGAGCAGGGGCAGGAAATCGCCCCCGCGAGCACGACGGGAACGGGAACCGTCGACGGCATCAAGTGCGGCGCCACCGAGCAGCTCGCGTACCACATCCACGCCCACCTGGCCGCGTTCTTCAACGGCCAGTCGAGACCGCTACCGGGCGGGATCGGGATCCCCGGGTCGCAGGTCGTCCAGAGCCCACAGGGTCCCGTCGCCACCGGCGGGCAGTGCATCTATTGGTTGCACACACATGCGCCCGACGGAGTGATCCACATCGAATCCCCCACGCAGCGGATCTACACGCTCGGGAACTTCTTCGACGTCTGGCAGCAGCCGCTCAGCGCCAATCAGGTGGGGACGCTGAAGGGCAAGGTGACCGCGTTCCTGAACGGCAAGCAGTGGACCAAGGATCCCCGCGCGATCCCGCTCGTCCCGCACGCCGTCGTCCAGCTCGACGTCGGCTCGGGCAGCCCGGCTTTCCAGAACTTCTCCTGGTCCGGCCTGCAGCTGTAATCCTCACGCCTCCGGCAGCGGGCGACCCTTGCGCCGGCGCCGCCGGCGCACCTCCAGCAGGATCCCGAGGAGGACCAGCACGCCCAAGCCGATCCCTGTGACCAGGCCGACATCGTCGACGAAGTCGATCACCGCCGGCCCGGCGAAGTAGGCACCGAGACCGATCCCGATCGCCCAGACCGCCGCGCTCAGGACGTTCACGGGCAGGTACAGAGCGGGCCGGACGTGGTGAATCCCCGCGATCCAGGACGGCGTCAGCAGGATTGCGGTCACCGGCCATTTCGCAAAGACCTCATCGCCACGGGCGAGCGCGGTCAAGCGCATCTTGTGCAGTGGGCCGCGGGTCGTGAGCACCGTGCGGCCGGCCCGCCTCCCGACCAGCCACCCCGCGACCCCCCCGGCGGCGGCCGCCGCAAACGCGACCAGCAGCACCGACGCGATGTCGAGCTGCCCGCGGGAGGCGAAGATGCCGGCGGTGATCAGCAGCGGCTCTCCCGGGCCGGGCACCCCAACCCAGCTCGCCGCGGCGCCCAGCGCCAGCGCCCAGTAGTCGAGCGGCGGACCCCGAAAATGGTGATGGACGTGCACCGCCAGCCCGACGACGAGCAGCGCCTTCACTCCCGCGGCTACGCGTCCCATGGCTCCGGGCGTCCAGCAACGTGCCAGGTGGATAGAGGACCCAACCGATGATTGGCCCAAGGGCCAATGTCTCGGCGTGGTCGCTTACGGAGCATTGCGCATCTTATGAGCACAGACCTGATCGTTTCCTACGATGGCACGGCCAACGACGACGATGCTTTGGCGCTCGGCAAGATGCTGGCGCAAACGGGGGCATCGATGGCTCTGGCCTATGTCCGTCACAGTCGTGAGTTTGATCCACGTCGAGAGGAGCTTGCCCAGCACGACGCAGAACGACGCCTCGAGCAGGGCGCAACGTGGCTCGGAAGCCCCGAGATGCCCCAGCACATCACTATCAGCGCATCGACGCGGGACGGCCTCGAGCGGCTCGCCGGCGGCGAGCAGGCATCGGTCATCGTGTTCGGCTCGGACTACCGCACGCCTCCGGGCCATGCCGAGCCCGGAATGACCGCGCAAAACCTGCTCGAGGGCGGGTCGGTTGCGATCGCAGTTGCCTCGGCGGGCCTCCGAACCAACGGGGACGCCGCGATCAAGTCGATCGCGGTGAGCGCCGAGGACGCAGACGGCTCGGCGCATGAGACCGCCCAGGCCCTTGCCGCGAGGCTCGGCGCCACGCTGGTGTCCGGAGACCAGGGCGCCGACCTGATTGTGGTCGGATCCCCGGCGACCGCACAGGCGGGCACGGTTGCACTCAGTGGGACGACGCGGGGCTTGCTGAACACGCGGAGTGGTTCGGTGCTCGTCGTCCCGCACGGCAAGCCGGTGTTGTTCTGATCAGGCGGCGGGGGGCGGGTGGGTGGGACGTCAGTCCGCGCGGCGTAGACTCGATCCGTGCTGATTCTCCCTCCGGGGCACGCCGAGGCGATCGCAACCCCGAGACGCCTGACAGCGCGAGAGAAACGGCTGATCGCCGGCGTGCTGGCGGTGGTCGCCGCGATCGCCGTCGCCTTCATCGTCTCGCTGGCAGTCGGCGGCAAGACCTCCGCAAACGGCTGCATCCACCTCACGATCCCTGGCACCGTCGGTGCCCAGGAGATCGACGAGTGCGGCGCGGCGGCGCGTGCGACGTGCCAGTCGGTCGCGACACCCGGGGCGTTCGCACCCCAGTCTGCGCAGTCGGTCGCGGCCGAGTGCCGCAAGGCCGGGCTGCCGGTCACGGTCCGCTAGCCGCGAGAACCGGCGGCTTGGGGCCGGCCGGACGCGGGGCGCGGTCCATTCACTGCGTTTGTCCGCTGTATGCGGGCTCGTCTTATCCCAATGTCCAAGTGGTCTGGCCCAACGCTAGACCGGAGGACATGGTGAGAAGCCACCGCTGAGGCCACCATCCCTGGCCATGGTGGCCTCAGTAGGCCGGTACGTCGCGGGCGCGGAGGCGCTCGCTTACATGTCCCCTAAGGACCAAGGAGATCCATGCCAGTTGAAGCACCCACTTGGCTGAATCCAGGCGATACCGCCTGGCAGATGACAGCCGCAACCCTGGTCGGGTTGATGAGTATCCCCGGTCTCGCAGTCCTGTACGGCGGCGTGATGCAGAAGCGCTGGTCGATCAACAGCATGATGTTGACTTTCGTGGCGTTCTCGGTCGTGCTGATCGTATGGGTGCTGTGGGCCTTCAACATGGGCTTCGGCGCCCCGTGGCACGGGCTGTCCTCTTCGGCCTCGAGCTTCTTCGGGAACTTCATCGGGAAGCCGAGTCCGGTGCTGTCGCATACACAGCTGCAGCACCAGGCGAGCATCCCGCTGGTCGGAAGCATGGCCTTCCCGAAGTCGGCGCTCGTCTACTTCCAGCTCGTGTTCGCCGCGATCACCCCGATCCTGATGTTGGGCTCGGTGCTCGGACGCGTGAACTTCAAGGCGTGGATCCCGTTCGTCGCCCTCTGGTGCACGTTCGTGTACGCGATCGACGCGTTCCTGATCTGGGGCGGCGGCTACTTCGCGCATCACGGCGCGGTCGACTACTCCGGTGGTTACGTGATCCACTTGAGCGCCGGCGTCGCCGGGTTCGTCGCCGCGGCCGTGATCGGTCCACGCCTCCAACGAGACCGCGAGATCGACGCCCCGAACAACGTCGCGATGGTGGCGGTCGGAGCCGGTCTGCTGTGGCTCGGCTGGAACGGGTTCAACGGCGGCGACCCGTACGCGTCGAACATGTCTGCGTCCGCCGCGATCCTGAACACGAACCTGTGCACCGCGGTCGCGCTGATGATCTGGGTGATGTGGGACTACCTCACGGGCCGCAAGCCATCGATGCTCGGCACCGTGAACGGCATGATCGTCGGCCTCGTCGCGATCACTCCGGCGGCCGGTTACGTGAACGGATGGGGTGCACTCGCGATCGGGGTGATCGCCTCGACGCTCGTGTACTTCGCGCTGAACTACCTGAGCCGTCTGCGTTTCTTCCGAAAGGTCGATGACACGCTCGGTGTGGTCTACACGCACGGCTTCGCCGGCCTTGCCGGCGGGTTGCTCGTGGGTATCTTCGCCGACCCGAACATGGCGTTGTTCTACAAGACCAGCAAGAGTGGGCTGCAGAGCGGCGGTAGCGTCGCCGGCGTGCTGCACGGCAACTGGACGCTGCTCAAGTGGCAGGTCCTGGCAGCCCTGTTCGTGATCGTGTGGACGGCGGTGATCACGTTCGTGCTGCTCAAGCTCGTCGGCCTGTTCGTCCCGTTGCGGATGTCCGAGAAGAACATGGAGATCGGCGACGTGGCCGAGCACGGGCACGAGGTGTACCCGTCCGACGTTCCATCGCTCGGGTTCCCGAGTGGGGCCACTGGGCTCGCGGAGGCCGGACAGCCGGCAACCACCGGAGCGTGAGGTTGGCCGAGGACCGGGGGGCGGACGCAATCGCCCCCCGGTCCACGCCATTGACGATCGTCGCCGGCGCGGTCGCCGGTGACGACCTCGAGCGGGTCGCGTTCGCGGCCGCCGAGGCGCTCGGGTGCCCGGTCGCGATCGCACTGCCGGCGCTCGCGCCGCCGGTCCTCTCGCCGGCGCAAAGCGTCGGGGCCGAGGTTCTCGAGCACCTCGTCCTGCGTGCCCGCGCCGCCGCCGCGGGCAACGAGGTGCGGGGCCCAGAGCATGCGGCTGTCCGCATCGGCCGCGAGATCGTGGGAGTGGTCGCCGCACTCGGACCCTCCCGCCACACGACCGCCGAGCGCCGCGCGTGGCTCGAGGCGGCCGCCGCGGCGGCCGCCGTCACGATGCTGATCCGCGAAACCCAGAACGGCGTCGCCGAAGGACCGCGCCGCGCGTTCCTGCAGGCGTTGTGCGCCGGGCCGCCGGCCGACGTCGAGGCGTTCGTCGCGCACGCGCGGCGGCTCGGGTTCCACTTGGCCGCCGGCGCGACAGCCATTTGCGCGCGGGGAGCCCCGCTTCCCGAGATCGACCGGGCACTGATCGCCGACCTGGGTGAGGGCAGGATCCTCGGCCTCGTCCCGCTCGACGAGGACGCGCTGATGACCGAGCGTCTGCTTCGGGATGCCGGCCTGCATGTGAGCCTCTCGAGCCCTCGCAAAGATCCCTCCGCGCTGCACGAGGCGCTGCGCGAGGCCGAGCTTCTGCTCGAGCTGGCTGCATCTCTGCAGGGCCAGGAGGAGACCTACCGGTTGCTGATCGGCGTTCTGCTCCGAGATCGGGACGAGCTCGAGGCGCTGCGCAACAGCACGATCTCCTCGCTCGCGGAGTACGACGGCCGCCACGACACCGATCTGCTGGCGACGCTTCAGGCATTTCTTGCGCACCACGGCTCGACGACCGAGACCGCGGAGTCGATGAACCTCCACCGGCACACCGTCGGGTACCGCCTCTCGCGCGTGCACGAGGTGTCGGGCCTCTCACCATATGAGTCCGAGGGCCGCGAGCGGCTGAGCCTCGGTCTCAAGGCCGACCAGATTCTCGCTGCCGACCAACGGCTATCGAAATGAGGGTAGGCTCGCGCCTCCCCAGACAGACAAGGAGGAAGTAGGTGTCCACGACAGTGTCCGGCGCACAGACCGCAGCAGCGTCAGGTGCGACGAGCCCCGCGGACGTGCTCGAGTTCGCCGCTCAGCGAAACGTCGAGTTCGTAGATCTGAAGTTCGTCGACCTGCCCGGGACCTGGCAGCACATGACACTTCCGCTCGGAGCGATCGACGCCGATGACTTCGCCTCCGGACTGGGCTTCGACGGCTCCTCGATCCGCGGCTTCCAGGAGATCCACGAGTCGGACATGCTGCTGATTCCGGACGCCGGGAGCGCATTCATCGACCCGTACTACACGCGGCCGACGCTGTCGCTGATCTGCTCGATCGCCGATCCGGTGCTGGGCGAGCCGTATGGCCGCGACCCGCGGTTCGTCGCGCACAAGGCCGAGCGGCACCTGACGCAGACCGGGATCGCCGACATCGCCTACTTCGGGCCCGAGGCGGAGTTCTTCGTGTTCGACCACATCGCCTATCAGCAGGTCGAGAACAGCGCCTTCTACGAGGTCGACTCGGCCGAAGGGTTCTGGAACACCGGCTCGCCGTCGGGAACCGGCGAGAACCTGGCCTACAAGCTGCGCCAGAAGGAGGGTTACTTCCCGGTGCCGCCCGCGGACTCGCTCGCGAATCTGCGCAGCGAGATGGTGGCGACGATGGAGACGCTGGGGATCCGCTGCGAGTTCCATCACCACGAGGTCTCATCCGGCGGCCAGGGCGAGATCGACATGCGCTTCCAGTCGCTGCTGCGGATGGCCGACCAGATGATGATCTACAAGTACGTGGTCAAGAACGAGGCGCGGGCCGCCGGCAAGACCGCGACCTTCATGCCCAAGCCGATCTTCGAGGAGAACGGGTCGGGCATGCACGTGCACCAATCGCTGTGGAAGGACGACCAGCCGCTGATGTACGCGCAAGGGGGCTACGCGCACCTGAGCGATCTGGCCAAGCACTACATCGGCGGGCTGCTCGCGCACGCGCCGGCCCTGCTCGCGTTCTGCGCGCCGACGACAAATAGTTATCGCCGCCTGGTTCCCGGTTACGAGGCGCCCGTCAACCTGGTCTACTCAGCGCGGAATCGAAGCGCCTGCGTGCGCGTGCCGATGTACCACGAGGCGCCGAGGACCAAGCGCGTCGAGTTCCGCTCGCCGGACCCCACCGCGAACCCGTACCTCGCGTTCAGCGCGCTGATGATGGCCGGGCTCGACGGGATCAAGCATCAACTCGACCCCGGCGAGCCGCTCGACGCCGACATCTACGACCTTTCGCCCGACCAGCTGGCGGGGATCGGGACCGTGCCATCCTCCCTGGAGGCGGCGCTCGACGCACTCGAGTCGGACCACGCGTTCCTCGTGGACGGCGACGTGTTCACAGAGGGGCTGATCGAGGCCTACATCCGCTACAAGCGCGACGAGGAGGTCGACGCGATCCGGATGCGGCCGCATCCATGGGAGTTCGCGCTGTACCACGATGCGTAGGGGCTGCTGACGCAGCATCCATGGGGGTGGGCGGGGATCCCAATCCCCGTCCGGTCGGCTGTTGCTGTCGGGTTCGCTACGACTGTCGGCTGGCGCCCTGCTTTCGCCCGGAGTTGCGCTGCCCGCTGACGCCCAGCGGGGTGCCTGGTTGCTTGATCTGCGCGGTATTGGGCTGTGGAAGGAGAGCAGGGAACGACCACCTTGCGCAAGAGCGATCTCGGGGCCGGGCGCTTTCGAGCAATGTGGCTGTTGCCTGCGCCCTCACCCACTCCCTCGCTGCCAAATGCGGGGCAGACCACCTCGCAAGGCACCGCCCGGCCGATGACAAAGGGCCGCTAGCCACCAGCGCCCCCAGCCGGGCGGAAGCGTGGCGCCAGCCGACAGCCCAAAGATCGCCACCACCGTCCGGACGGGCCCTCATGGCCCCATGGACGCCGCGAAGCGGCCCCTGGGTGGGCGGGACTTAATTCAAGACCAGCTCGGCGGCCGTGCGCAGTGTCTGCGCGTCGCCGCCGATCAACAGCGTCGTCACCGCCGACTCGCGCCACGCCTCGAGCTCGTCGCGGATCTTCTCCTTGGGCCCGATCAGCGTCAGCTGCTCGATCAGCCGCGTGGGGACGGCAGCGGCCGCTTCTTCCTTGTGACCTGACAGGTAGAGCTCCTGGATCCTGCGGACCTCGTCCTCGTAGCCCATCCGGATCGGGACATTGGCGTGGAAG
Source organism: uncultured Solirubrobacterales bacterium (assembly GCA_963796525.1). GTDB lineage: Bacteria > Actinomycetota > Thermoleophilia > Solirubrobacterales > Solirubrobacteraceae > Palsa-465. Next base: position 297,257 of record CAWCMD010000014.1, on the reverse strand, counting down.
TTGGCGCCCTTGGCCCCCATCCCCCCGAAGTAGAGGGCGTACATCGGCCGGACGGCGTCTGCCGCGGCCTCGATGTCGTCGGTGATGATCAGCGGAACGGTCGCCGCGATCTCGAAGCCGTCCTTGGTCGGACCGAGCGCTTCGCGGTAGAAGTCGTCGTGGTGAGGCGAGTAGAACAGCGCCAGCCAGCCGTCGCACAGCTCGGCGGCAAGGCGGATGTTCTTCGGCCCTTCGGCCGCCAGGTAGATCGGGATGTCGCTTCTGAGTGGGTGGATCGATGACTTCAGCGGCTTGCCGAGCCCGGTGCCGTCCGGCAGGGGGAGCGGATAGTGCGGGCCGTCGTTGGTGACCGGCCCCTTCCGGGCCCAGATGTCGCGCAGGATCCCGATGTACTCGCGCGTGCGCGCGAGCGGCTTGGCGAACGGCTGTCCGTACCAGCCCTCCACGACCTGCGGACCGGATACCCCGAGCCCGAGGATCAGCCGCCCGCCCGAGAGATGGTCGAGCGTCATCGCCGCCATCGCGGTCGCCGCGGGCGTGCGCGCGGACATCTGGACGATCGCGGTGCCGAGTTTGATCCGCTCGGTCTGCGAGCCCCACCACGCGAGCGGCATCAGTGCATCGGAGCCGTACGCCTCGGCCGTCCACATCGAGTCGAAGCCGAGCGCGTCGGCCTCGCGCACCGACTCGGCCGCGCCGGGCGGTGGCCCACCGGCCCAGTAGCCGGTGTTCAGGCCGAGTCTCAGGTCGCGCGCCACGCGCGAACCCTATCGACCGCGCGCTTGATGGCGCTAGGGGGTCGCGGCTGGGTCTTCAGCCATTCGTCCTTGGTCGGCAGCCGCCCCGCGTTGCGGGCGGCGAGCACGCATTCGGTGTGAGCGTGTCGCCGGCGCGTTGTATCGCCCTCCGGCGCGATCAGCATGTGCTCGCTGAGCGACGGCAGATGGCGGCCGCAGAACGGGCATCTGTAGGTGGCGGGTTTGCGGTTTTGAGCCCGGCGAATCGTCCACCAGCGGGCGCGTGGAAGTGCCATATGCCGCTATCGTCGCAAGCGATGGAGCATCGCGAGAAGCGGATCGTCGTCGAGACGGAGCGACATCGGATCACGGGGGTGCTGCGGCTCCCCCGCGACGGCTATCGCAGCCGCCTCACGGACTACCTGAATGCGTCTGAGCGGGACTTTCTGCCGCTCACCGAGGTCGAGATCACACCGCTCGACGGCTCCGCCGAGCCCGAACGCCGGCCGTATACGGCGGTCTCGCTCTCGCACGTGGTGCTGGCGATGCCCGACGATGTGGCCGATGACGAGGCCTGAGCGGGGGTATCCTTACTAGATGGCGATGAACAGCGCAGACGAGCTTCAGAGCGTGAGCCGCAGCGAGGTGCTGCGCGCTTCGCCGCGCATGTTCGACTCAGATCTGCTCGACAAGCTCTCGCGAGTGCACCCCGCCGTGCCGCCGATCCTGTTCGGCCCGGCGATCGCGTTCCTGCTCGTCTACGGCATCGTGAAGGGCACCGGCTGGGCGACGCCGTTGTGGGTCATCGGGGGCTACCTGTTCTGGACGCTGACGGAGTACTGGCTGCACCGGATCGTGTTCCACTTCGAGCCTGAGCATGGGATCGGCGCCCGCCTGCATTGGATCATCCACGGCGTCCATCACGATCATCCAAACGATCCGCTGCGGCTCGTGATGCCGCCATCGGTGAGCGTCCCGCTCTCGTCGCTATTCGTGCTCGGCTTCTACGCGGTGCTTGGCAGCCCGGCGTTCCTGCCGTTCTCGGCGGGATTCCTTGGGGGCTATCTGTTCTACGACATGCTGCACTACCACGTGCACCATCACCGGCCGCGGACCGCGCTCGGAAAGCGACTGCGCGAGCTCCACATGCGCCACCACTTCCAGAACCACGAGCGCGGTTATGGCGTCAGCGCGCCGTTCTGGGATCACGTCTTCGGCACCGCCCCGAACAACCGCTAGCGCAGGTCGCCGCCGGGCGTCGCGCGGCAAATGCGAGACGCGGTCGAGACCGTCGCGATACTGACGCGCGGCCGAACCTCGCCTATCTTCGCCCCACGACAACTATTTGGAGGGCGCATGTTCGGAAATAAGAAGAAGAAGATTCTGGCCGAGGGGGTCCAGGCCCGAGCGGTCGTCCTGAACGTGCAGGACACCGGGATGACGGTCAACGACAACCCGCGCGTGAAGCTCACGCTGCAGGTCCAGCCCGAGGGTCAGATGCCGTTCGAGGCCGAGAAGAAAGTGACCGTTTCCCGCGTCGCGATTCCGAGCATCGGCGATCAGTACGTGGTCCGCTACGACCCGTCCGACACGAGCAAGCTCGAGTTCGACGTGGCGGCCGCCAAAGAGGCCAACCAGGTCGCCCAGGCAGAGATCGCGCAGGCAGCCACGGCGCAGGTGCCGGCAGACCTGATGGCAACTGGCATCCTCGGGCGAGGCGCGCTCGTCGACGTCCAGAAGACGCCCATCGGCCCGCTCGTGAACTGCGTGGTATCGGCCGGCGTCCGCCTCGTCGACGGGACCCCGTCCTACAGGGCCACGTGCCAGATCTCGCTCACGCCCGAGAACGCCGAGCGGCTGATCCCACACCAGACGCTGTTCACGGTCCGTGCCGATCCGAACAACCGGCAGCGGATCGCGATGTCGCTCTCCGAGCCCACACCGTCGGTGGTCATCGACGAGGCCTCCGTCGTCGACCCGCCGCAGCGGGCGCTGCGCGACGGGACGCCATGCCGCGTCCAGATCCTCGCTCACGCCGAGCAGTTCCTGCGCCTGCCGACGGGCGAGGACCTGTTCGCGACGAAGGTCCGCGTGATGGACGACGGCTCAGAGGTCCAGGTCTTCCTCCCCGTCCCCTCCACCGCAGTGGCGCTGTTCTCGGACGGCAAGGAGCTCCCGGCGAAGCGCATCGTCGCTGAGCCGGGGGTGCTGACGGTGGACTGGGCAGCTGCTCAGGCAGAGGCTGGGGTGAGTCCTTCGTTGGCGTAGGCGCGGTTCCCCTCCCGAACTTTGTCGTATTCGGTCGGTGTGTCCGATCGAATACGACATTGTTCGCGGTGGGCAGCGGCTGTGGTTCTGCCGTGAGCTAGCTAGCTCGCGACCCCGTGGGCGAGGTTGTGGTGCTGCGCAACTTCGTGCAGTGCCTGCTCGTGTTCGTGGCTGGGGGCGGGCTTGACATCGAATACGACCTGCTTGACCGTGCCGGTGAACGCGTAGGGCGCCTTCGGCTCGTAGTCCAGGTCGACGACCAGGCCATTGTCGCGGCCGATGTCCATCGCGGCGTAGGAGGAGAAGGCGATTGGAACGGTCCGCGGGAGCACCCCGTCTCCGATCTGCTTCTCGCCGGCCCAGAGGGTCACGCTGCCGCCGCTGCCGGGCTTCGGCTCGTCGGCTTCGAACAGCATCTTCACGGTGACTTCGCCGGTCGGTATCGGCTCGGTCGAGGTCTGCTTGTAGTGCTCCACGCCGAGGAACGAGTAGCTGTGATGCAGGCGGCGCTGCTCGTCGACCCACAGGGCGAACCCGCCGATGAAGTCGGCGTTGGCGACGATCACGCCTTCGGCCCCACCTTCAGGGACCTCGAGCAGGGCCTCGATCGCGTATGACCGGCCGAACACGCGGGGGATCATCCCGCGCTGGACGTTCTGCACGTCGCCGGCAAACGTGAACCGCGTGACCGTCGGCATCGGCGGCAGGAGCCCGTAGATCACCGACAGCCCGCCCATCAGCGGCAGCACGCGGTTGCGCTCCGCCTCCGCCCAGAACAGCTCCTGGAGCTCCCGAACCTTCTCGGGGTGCTCGGCGGCGATGTTGCGGGCCTGAGAGAAGTCGTCGGGCAGGTAGTAGAGCTCCCACGGCGCGTCCCGGTCGGGGTCCCAGCCCGAGCCGGGCCCGAATCGCTTGAGCGTCTCCATCGACATGTCCCACGGCAGCCGGTCGGGTCGCGAGGCTGCCCACCACCCGTCTTTGTAGATCCCGCGGTTGCCGCCGAACTCGAAGTACTGCACCGTGTGACGCTCCGGCGCCTTCGGATCGTCGAGCGTGTACCGGAAGCTCGTGCCATCCATCGGCTCCTGTTCGATCCCGTCGACACGAGTCGGCTCCGGGATGCCGGCGATCTCGAGCACGGTCGGGGCGATGTCGATGCAGTGGGTGAACTGCGACCGCGGCTCCGTTCCAGGCTTGATCCCCTTCGGCCACGCGACGACCATCGGGTTGCGGGTGCCGCCGAGATGGCTCGATGTCTGCTTGCCGTACTGGAACGGGGTATTGCCCGCGTGCGCCCACGCCGCCGCGTAGTGGGGCGCCGTGTGCTCGCCGCCAAGCTCCTCGATGCCGCCGTATTGCTCGATCAGCTCCAACTGCTTGTCTGCGTCGAGCACGAGCGCGTTGAGGAACGTCATCTCGTTGAACGAGCCGGTGTCGGTCCCCTCCATGCTCGCGCCGTTGTCGCCCCAGATGTAGAACACCACCGTGTTCTCGAGATCGCCGACCTCCGCGACCGCGTCCAGCAATCGCCCGACGTTCCAGTCAGCGTTCTCGGAGAAGCCGGCGAACACCTCCATCTGCCGCGCGTACAGCCGCTTCTGGGCATCGTTCAGCGAGTCCCACGCCGGGAACATGTCCGGGCGCTCGGTGAGCTCCGCGTCCCGGGGAATCACTCCCAGCTGCTTCTGGCGCTCGAACACCTGCTCGCGGAGCTTGTCCCAGCCATCGTCGAACTGCCCCTTGTACTTATCCGCCCACTCCTTGGCGACGTGGTGCGGAGCATGGGCGCAACCGGTCGAGTAGTACATCATCCAGGGCTTCTCATGATCCTGGGCGCGCACCTGGTGCAGCCACTCGATCGCCTTGTCGGTCAGGTCGTCAGGGAAGTAATACTGGCCGCCGTCCTTGCCCTCGGGGACGCCTAGGACGGAGTTGTCCTGCGTGATGATCGGGTCGTACTGCCCGGCCGCGCCGCTCAGGAACCCCCAGAAGTGGTCGAACCCCCAGCCGTTCGGCCAGTGGTCGAACGGACCAGCCGCGCCCTGCACGTTGTCGGGAGTCAGATGCCATTTCCCGAACCCGCCAGTCACGTAGCCGTTCTCGCTCAGGATGCGCGGCAGCGCGGCGCAACTCCTTGGCTTTGCGGCCGTGTACCCCGGGAACGGGCCCGGAAACTCGGCGACCGATCCGAAACCCACGCGGTGGTGGTTTCGCCCGGTCAGCAGCGCCGCCCGCGTCGGGGAGCAGAGCGCGGTTACGTGGAAGCCGTTGTAGGTGAGCCCCGCCCGCTGCACGCGCGTCATGCTCGGCGTGCGAACCGGGCCGCCGAACGTGTCGGGCTGTCCGAATCCGGCGTCGTCGATTAGGCAGATCAGCACGTTCGGCGCACCGTCCGGGGCTCGTGGCCCGGGAACGATCGTCCAGTCCGGCACCGATTCGTCCATCGTGCGGCCGAGGGTCCCGCCGAAGTTGCGATCCGGGATCGGGAGCACCGTGCGGTCGGGGCTGAATTTGCCCATCGCCTCGGCCAGCGAGCCCTTCAGCGCCGCGACGCCCTCCTTGTCTGTCTCGACGACTGACCGCAGCAGCGCGCCGCTGAGCGCCCGCTCCACGCCGAGCCGCTGCTCGCCGTCGAACACCGCGATGATCCCGGCCGACCCCGGGGGGAGATTCTCGCCAACTTTGTCGTGAATCTCGTTTTCGAGGCGGTGGTCGACGAACTTGCCAACCACGCCGCCGGCCACCGCCCCGACGGCGGCCGACGCCAGCAGCGGGGGCGAGAACAGACCGACGGCGACACCGACCCCACCGCCCCAGCCGGCGCCCTTGCGCCCGAGATGGTTGCCCGTCTGCCGGACCGATACGTTGCCCTGCTGATCGTGCGTGACGAGGATGACGCCCTCGATCTCGACCTGCTTGTCGGCGACCAGCCGGACCAGGTGATCGAAGTCCTCGCTCGCCGTGTCGATGTTCGCGTAGCCGGCGACGAGCACGCAGGTTGGTGTGTCTGACATCAGTCGGTCTCCCTAGGTTCGATCCGGAGATCGCGACGCTAAGGGCGCCCGCCGTCGGCAACATCACCCGAAGCGGGTGAGCGCCCCCGGCCCCCGGGACGGATCACGCAGTCGCGGGACCCGGTCCTGCGTTCGGGAGTTGGGGTCAGCGCGGGCGCACAACTTAACGCGGGTTTGGAGGAGACACGCAACGCACTCCGAAAGGAGCGTCACGCCTGTGCGCGGCGAAGCGAGACGACCGGAGGTGGGATGAGATGAGCACGCTGGCGGAGTTCAAGAAATTCCTGTTCCGCGGGAACCTCGTAGACCTGGCCGTCGCAGTAGTGATCGGCCTGGCATTTGGAGCGGTCGTGAACGCCTTGGTGGCCGACCTGATCACCCCGATCATCGCGGCGATCTTCGGCAAGCCGGACTTCTCGGCGCTGACGTTCACGATCAACGGAAGCGTGTTCCGCTACGGCGCCTTCCTCAACGCCCTGATCGCGTTCGTGTCGATCGCCGCCGCGGTCTTCTTCTTTGTCGTCAAGCCGGTCAACTACTTGATGTCGAGGCGCGCGCAGGAGGACCCGGACACCAAGGAGTGCCCGGAGTGCACGAGCGCGATCCCGGTCAAGGCGCGGCGCTGCCCGGAGTGCACGGCGCAGTTGGCGGGCGACGCGACGTAGAGCGGCTCCGGGCTGACGGTCCGCACCGCTGTGGTCCGGGCGAAGCCGTCCGCGACGCCAAACTACGGACCGCCCGTGGGACATCGTCCCGATGTGACACGACTCGGTATTGCCTAGCGTTGTACGCCGATGCTCCGGCAACGGCTGACGGCGTATCCGCACCCAGCACCGGTAACGCTGCCCGGCTCGCCGGCGGTCGGTTCACGAATTCTCCTGAACCGACGGGTCAGTGTCCTGCTGGGCGTCACACTTGCGGCACTCGCATTGCCCCAGTTGTGCGCGGCCCAGGCGGGCGACGCGCGCGTGACCGACGGCCTCAATACCGCACCAGTAGGACGCCCGCCCCTGAGCGACTCAGCCGCGGGGGCGCGAGTACACCGCTCTTCCTGGGAGCCACGTCCCCAGAATGCTGCGGCGAATCGGCGCGTGCCTACGTCCACGCAGGTGGCCTTGTTTCGTAGGCAGAGCCAGAATGATCCATACAAGCGCTACGTCGACGGGCACTACCGGGGCACCACCGACGAGGTCATCCAATGGGCGGCGGCAAAGTGGGGATTGGACCCCAATCTGTTGCGCGCCGTCGCCGCTGTCGAGACCTGGTGGTATATGAGCTTCGTCGGAAACGAGGGCACGGCGTTTGGTCTATTTCAGGTCAGCAGGCCATGGCATTGCCTCGAGCCCGTGGTCTGCAAGCTGTTCCGCAAGGACACGGCGTTCAACGCGACTACTACGCCTCGGTCATCCGTTCCTACTTCGACGGCAAGCAGGCGTGGCTTCGCACGATCTCCGGTAACGGCGCGCCGTATCGAGCGGGCGACCTCTGGGGCTCGGTCGGCGCTCGGGCATCGGGCCGCTGGCGCGACCGAAACTCGCTCAATTACGTGAAGCTGGTGAAGCGGTATCCGCGCCTGCGAGTCTGGGCTCAGCCTTACTTCGTCGGCAAGTGAGGCGCCTCGCATTCTGCGCACGACCACTGCGGCCCTTCGCAATCGGCATGCGCGCTTCGGGTCAGTCGACGCGGATCCGGGGCAGGATCCTGTCGAGGAAGCGCGGCAGCCACCAGTTGGCCCTGCCGGCGACCTTCATGACCGAAGGCACGAGGAGCAGGCGGACGATCGTCGCGTCGAGGATGACCGCCATCGCGAGCGCGAAGCCGAACTGCTTGAGCTCGAGCACGTCGGCGAGGAGGAAGCATCCGAATACGGCGGCCATGATCGCGGCGGCGGCGATGATCGGCCTCGCGGTGTGCGCGATCCCGGACACGACGGCTTCGTCGTTGTCGTTGGTGCGTTGCCACTTCTCCTGCATGCGGCGGATCAGGAACACCTCGTAGTCCATCGAGAGGCCGAACAGGACCGCGAAGACCATGACCGGGAGGTAGCTCTGGATGAAGCCCGTGCTGGTGAAGCCGAACAGACCCTCGAGATGGCCGCCCTGGAAGACCCAGACCACCAAGCCGATCGATGCAGCGGTGGCGAGCAGATTCATCACCACTGCCTTGAGCGGGATCAGCAGCGCGCGGAAGACGACGAGCAGGTAGAGGAAGGAAAGCGAGAGCACGATTGCCAGGACGACCGGGAGCTTGGCCAGCGTCTCGTTGCCCAGGTCGACGAACTGCGCGGTCGATCCGCCCACCAGCATCTCCGGGCCCGCCGAGGCGGTGTACGCGGGGATCGTGTGGTCGCGGAGATCTTTCACCAGATCCGTCGCCTTACTGGAATCGATCGGATCGTTGCCGATGACGGTGATGATCGTGCTGTTCGAGCCGTTGCTGGTGTTGACGGTCTGTGCCAGCTGGGTCTTGACTGCGGGATCCTGCTGCGCCCGAGCCAGCGCCTGCGTGGATACCTGGCCCTCGGTCTGCTTGAGCAGCGTCGCGATCGAGTAGGCCTCGGCCACCCGCTTGTCCTTTGACACCGACGCCGTGAACTTGTCGATCGTCGAGAGGTCCTGGTTGCTCAGCTGCCCCGCGCCCTTGTGGGTTGCGACGATCTGAATCGGGGACACCACGCCCGGGGTGAACGACTGCGAGAGGATCGCCTCGGCCTTTCCCGAGGGAGTGTCGGAAAGCGCGGCGAAGCCCATATCGATGCCCAGCTTGATCCCGAACAGGGGAGTTGCGAACAGGATCAGCAGGAGCGCGGCAGGGATGCCCAGCCATGGATGGCCGAGCACGAAGCGAGCCCACTTGGCCCAGAAGCTGGGCCGGTCAGACGCGCCTTCCTCGAGCTCCGCAGGCTGGAAGCGGCGGGGCAGGGCCGCTTTGTTGACGCGATTCCCGAGCGCCGCCAGGAGCGCCGGGAGCATCGTCCACGCCGTGACGATCGTGCATGCAACCACGAGCGCCGCGCCTTCCGCGATCTCGCGAAACATCGGCGAGTCCACCACGAACAGCGAGAACAGCGAGATCATCACGATGATCCCGGAGAACAGGATCGTCCGGCCGCTGGTGGACATCGCCACGCCGACGGCGTTGGCCACCGGGTCCTTTCGCCGCTCGCGGTTGCCAACGGCGAGCTCCTCGCGGAAACGGCTCGTGATGAACAGCGAATAGTCGATCGCGACCCCGACCCCGAGCATCGTCACTATGGAGAGCAGGAACGAGTCGAACGTCGTCAGCAGCGTCAACGCCGACAGAACCCCCATCGTGGCCATCAGGCTCACGACCGCGACGCCGAGCGGGACGAGCCCGGCGACGAGCGCCCCGAACGCCAGCAGCAGCACAATGAAGGCCACCGGTACCCCGATTGACTCGGCCCGATCAGTGTCAGCGGTCTCGACGTTCGTGATGTCGTTGGACGACGGGGAGAAACCGGTCAGATACGCCTGCACCTTGGTCTTGGCGGCCGACGACTGAACGTCGTCCTGGAGGCTCTTGGCACGGTCACCGCGCTGGCTGTCATCCCCGTTGAGGCCCAGCGAGGCCAGCGCGGCGTGGCCATCCTTGGAGATCTGCCCCTGCGCGCCCGGGTCGTAGGGCCCAAGGATCGAGGTCACACCGGGCTTGCCGCGCACGCTCGCCAGGACCGTGTTGACCGCGTCTTTGTAGGCGGAATCCGAGGCCTTCAGCGTGTCGGACTTGAACACGATCACGTCCTGCTCGGCCCCGGCGGCGGAGAAGTTCGACTGGATGAGCTGTGCGACCTTTGCGGAATCCGAGCCGGTCACGCTGTAGTCGGGTGCGACCAGCGACGCGACCAGGTGCGGATACGCCAGGACCGCCGCGACGAACAAGACCGTCCAGGTAGCCAGGACCCACCACCGGTGGTGGGCAACCCACCTTCCCCATCTCGCGGACCTTGACGGCCGCTTACGCGGCTGCTTTCGCTCGGGAGGCTGGCTTTCTCCCGGCTTCGGGGCGGTAATCAGACTCATCCCGGTCCTGCCTTTGGGCATGGATGCGTGCTTGCCCGTCCTATGCTCCGCCGCGAAATCTCGTTTCGCATCCGGTGCGAACCCCAACGCCCGGCGGTGAAAACTACGTGCGCGACTAGGGACTCGAGGAGCGGCGTCCCGCTATCAGGCTACGGCGCCAGGAGCGTGGGAAACGGAGAGGGCGGTGTCTGGGTTCACGACATATGTGTCCCAGGTGATGTGTCCCTCATGAGTCGGGACATAGGTCACACGCAATGGAGGGGCTGAGGGTCGGGTTGCGGCGGTCGTCGCGGAAGCGCAGCGCCGTAGGGCTGGGCCGCAGCGGCGATCGCCGTGTGCGGCCGTCCGGGGGTGTGAGCGGCCCTCAGCTGTGCCCGAGCAACCACATTGCTCAAAAGCGTCGCCGGCCGTCGTCGTTCTTGCGCGAAGTGGCTGCCCTTGCCCCCGCCTTTGCCCAAGATCGCCGGTGACCGTCGCCGGCTGGGCGCAAGGTGGTCGTTGGCGGCGATCTTCCTGATGCGGCTAGAGGTGTTTCGGGTCGGCTGATGCGCGGGATGCGGCCGCCGGCCGAGCCCAATAAGCGAGACCTACGCCCCGAGACATCTGAGACACATGTCCCGAGGCATCACAAAACGGAGAGGGCGGGATTCGAACCCGCGATGGAGCGTGAACCCCATACTCGCTTACTCCGCGCGGCTCCTTTCGGGTGCTGCGATGTGTGCGGGATGGCCTGTGGGCGCCGCCTGAATACTGGTCCACCTGCGCCGGTTGAAACGTGGACCGCCTGGCGTTGAGTCGGAGTTGTCCGGCTGGTCCCTGACCCTCGCCTGGTTGAGTGATCGGGCGAGGAGGAAGTGTGTGATCGGCGTGGAGCAGTGGGCTGAGATCAGGCGGCTGTATTTCGTCGAGAAGCGCTCCAAGCGCGCGATCCGCCGGTTGACCGGCGCGCATCGCGACACGATCACGCGGGCGATTGAGCGTGAGACGCCAGCGAGGTATGAGCGCAAGCCGGCGGGGTCGAAGCTTGATCCGTTTTAGGGCTTGGATCTGCGAGCAGCTGCGCGAGGACCCGACGATCGAGTCGCAGCGGTTGCGGGAGATGGCGAGCGAGCTCGGCTATCGGGGCGGCAAGACGATCTTCGACGATTTCGTGCGTGAGGTCCGGCCGCGGTTTCTGAGACCGCGGACGTTTCAGCGGACTGTGTATCGGTCGGGGGAGCTGGTGCAGTGCGATCTGTGGGAGCCCAGGGAGCCTGTGGCGGTCGAGCACGGGCAGACGCGCCGGGGCTGGGTCGTGACCGCGGAGCTGTGCTGGTCGCGGGTGATCGCCGGGGCGCTGGTGTTCTCCAAGGAGGCGCCGGACATTCTGTGGGGTATCGGCCGCTGCCTTGAGCGGATTGGTGCGCTGCCGGAGAAGCTGGTCTGGGACCGGGAGGGCGCGATCGCTCCTGCTGGCCGGCCGAGCGATGCGTTCGCCGCGTTCTGTGGGCAGCCCGGGGTCGGCTGGATCATCCTCGATGCCGGGGATGCGCAGGCGAAGGGTGCGCTTGAGCGGTCGCACCGGTTCATGCGCTCGAACTTCCTCCCCGGCCGGGCGTTCGCGAACCCGGTCGACTTCCAGCTGCAGCTCGACGGCTGGTGCGAGCGTGCAAACCGGCGGGTGCACCGCACGACTCGAGAGGTCCCGCTCGAGCGCCTGGTGGCCGAGCGGGAGCGGATGCGGCCGCTGCCCGAGCGGCTGCCGGACACCGACCGGCGTCGGGTGGTGCGTGTGCCGGCGCAGCCATATCTGCGGGTCGATCGCAATGACTACTCGATCGACCCCGTGTTCGCCGGCCGCCGGGTCGAGCTGCGCATCTCGCAGAGCGAGATCATCGCGGTCGTGTTGGACACCGGGGAGCTCGCCGCCAGGCATCGTCGCGTGTTCGCCGGCGCTCTGACGTTCACCGACCCGGCGCATCAGTCAGAGCTCGAGCGCCAGCGCGCCCGACGTCGGCTGCGTCACGAGGTCGACGTCGAGATCCGACCGCTCGCCCGATACGACGCCCTGATCCCGGCATGACCAAGGCGGCGTCCGAGCTCGCGCACCTGTTCCGCGCGCTGAAGGCGCCGGCCGCCGCTCGGGCGCTGCCCGCGCTCGCTGACCGGGCCCGCGAGGAGTCCTGGAGCTACGAGCACTTCGCCGAGGTCCTCCTCGGCACCGAGGTCTCCGCCCGCGACAGCCATGGCGGTGAGAGCCGGATCAAGGCCGCCCGGTTCCCAGCGAGAAAGACGCTCGAGGAGTTCGACTTCACCTTCCAGCGCTCGGTCAAGAAGACCGTGGTCGAGCACCTCGGCCAGCTCGACTTCCTCCACGCGCGCGAGAACGTGATCCTGCTCGGACCCCCCCGATCTTGTTTCACACTGCTTCCTCTCAATCACGCTTGGGCAAACAGTCCAAGCTCGTCGTGGGGAACCTCGATCCGAAGGCCTTTTCGTCGGCCTTGGGTGACTTCGAGCGCTCGTCGCTCGCCGCGTTGGACCTGGTGCAATACGGTCTGTCTGGCGACGCCGAGTCGTTTGGCTGCCTCGGCGAGGGGCACGAACCCGTTCGGGACGTGCGGCACGAATCGGGCACGAACGTCGGCGGTTAGCCGGATCCGCCACGGTGATCCCGGGGTTGTCTGCTCGCCTGGGAGCAGCCCGTCGCGCAGCCAGCGGCGGATCGTGAAGTGCGAGACGCCGAGCTCGTCGGCGGCGCGATGGATCGTGACTAGCTCGCTGTCTGGATCTGGTGGTGGTGCGGCTGGGATCCCGGCGCGGAATCTGGCGCCTTGCACGCGCGCTCGGGTGAATGGCAGGTCTTGGCCGGTGCGTCGGCCTTGGAGGTTGAGGATCGCGGCGATCTGGTGGTCGGGGTGGTGCGCCGCGAGCCGGCGGATCAGGTCGATCGTGTCCTCGGGCAGCCGGCGCGGTCCTTCGTATCGGTTCAGGCGGATCTGCAGCTCGGTGCTCGCGCCGCCCTCCCAGAAGATCTCGACTTCGGCTTTGTGCTGGCCGCGATCGATCGTCACGACAACCTCGTTGATCAGCGAGCGCAGCAGCTCTTTGCGGTCGCGCTGCGTGGTCGTCTTTGCGTTCCACAGCCGTGGAAGGTTCCGGGCGATCTTGCCGAGCGACTCGCGCTCGTGGTCGGTCAGCGGCACGGGCCGTGTGCGCTCGGTCGCCTCCATCGAGCGTTGCTCCTGCTCGACGGCGGCGAGCGCCTCCTCGAGCTTGCGCTCCAGTGTTCGTGCCACGAGCCGGTTCTCGGGCTCGCACGCGTCGAACTGGCGCTCTGCCCGCTCGGCCTCGTATTGCGCTCGTTCGAGCGCGAGTCGCTGGCCGGCGAGCCGCGCTTGGTGCTGCTCCTCGAGCTCGCGGATCGCGCCGGCGGTCGCGGCGACCGCGGCCGGGGTCATAGCATCAAGGAACGCCTGCCCGACGGCCTTGTCGAGGCGGGTGCCACCGAGCGAGCCGCAGGTGTGGCCGGTGTGATGCATGATGTGGCCGACCGAGCACAGGTACCTGGGGACGTTGCCGCCGTTGCCGGAATACGCGACCTGCATCCGACGTCCGCATCGGCCGCAACGCACCAGGCCCTGCAGCAGCGCGTTGCCTTGGCCGGCGGCGCCGCCGCCTTCTCCGCGAGGTCTCACGTTCGCGGTCAGCTTCGCTCGGGTCGCGAGGTACTCGTCCCAGGACACATATCCGGGATGGTGCTCGGGCAGGCAGACGGACCACTGCTCGACCGGCAGCTCGATCACCTTCACGCGCACGCGGCCTTGGTGATCGAGGTGCTTCTGTTGGCGTGTCTTGCCGAACACGAACGCGCCCGCATACGCGGGGTTGGTCAGGAAATCGTGCACGGCGCCATAGCTCGCTCGCGACCATCGGATCTGCCGCTGCCCGACCGTCCGACGCGGCAGCTTCTGCCCCTCATCGATCAGTTCCATCACGACTTGGCGTGCCGAACCTTGCTGGCGCCAGAGCGTGAACACCCGCTCGATCGCGTGCCTGACCTGCTCGTCGGGGCAGAGCACGATCCGGTCGTCCTCGTCGCGGTCCAAGCCGACCGGCAGCCACATCCGCAGCTCGCCGCGCTTGGCCTTGTTCCGAAGCCCGCCATCGAGGCGAGCACGGATCAGGTGCAGCTCCGCCTCGGACATCGTGCCCTTCAGCCCGAGCAGCAGCCGGTCGTTGAAATCGCCGGGCGAGTACACGCCATCCACGTCCGCGATCAGCGTGCCGGTCAGCGCGCACAAGTCCAGCAACTGATGCCAGTCCGCCGAGGAGCGCGCCAGCCTCGAGACCTCGAGCGAGAGGACAAGCCCGACGTGCCCTAGCCCGACCTCGGCGACCAGCCGACTCGACATTCCGCTCGACCTGATGCAAGGTCGACTGACGCACATACACGACCGCGCGGCGCCGGCGGTGCTGCTCGGTGACCTTCCCGTGCTCACTCATCGCGCTCGGCCTCGACCAGCTGCGCGAGCAGCCGCGCCAGCGCCACCGTCACCCGCTGCTGCACGGCCACCGGCAGCGACTCCCACACCGCCGCCGGCGCGATCGCCTTCTCGTTGACCGACAACGCGAGCTGCCCCGACATCCTGACCTCCGTTTTCACCGCAGGCTCCGCCCGGCCGCGGACGACGCCCCCGGACCCCCTCAGCCACCTCGCCGAACCGTCGCCAAGCGCGCGGCGATCCGAGCACCCCGAGAGGCCGCACCTGGGCGCCGCGCCATGGAAGGTCGCTCCAGCGCGCGGGCACTCGCCCCACGCTGCCATCGACCAGCCGACACGTCAGCATCGTTTCGCCGCCGTCAACCCGCCAGCCCAGCACCTCCAGCTCGACATCCCGGAGCGCACCGGGAGCTGCGATCAACCGCACCCGCTCCGGCAAAAACTCCACAACATGAGTAGTGCGTCGCCCAGTCGCCCGGCACCGGCAAAACCCATTTGGCGATCGCCCTGTCGATCCGCGCCTGCCTCGCCGGCCAGCGCGTCCAGTTCGCGACCGCCACCCAATGGGTCGCGCGGCTCTCGGAAGCCAAACGGCAGGGAACGCTCGAGACCGACAGGAACCGGGCATCGCTGCCGAAGGCCAGCTCACCCACCCACGGAACGCCTTACGGCGCTTCACTCTCGTTCGCAACCACGACGCACCTATGGCTTCCTCCAGACACGCCCTCACGGAAGCCCCGCAGCGCCAATCCAGGCCGCACTGGGACCGCCCGGTGAACTCCGAGCCGCGCCCTTGCCTCTTCAGTGTTGGGTTCCCCCTGTCAGGGCCCCAGGTCAGGACTTCCACCTCCGATCTCATACGTCATGCCCTGCGTACCTCAGGCCTCGCCCTACGGGCTCGACCTTCGCGACGACGGTCGCTCTCTCCAAGCCCGGGGGGTCAAATCTCAACCGGCGCTAGCTACACCTATGTGGCCCACTTTTCAACCGGCGTGAGTGGTCCACTTTTCAACCGGCCTTGACATGGCCCACAAATACGGCGTTCGCCGCCGTGCCAGCGCAGCTCCGATGACGGCTCTCGACCTGTGACGCTGCCATGCTGCTGCCACACCCGTGGCTTAGCGAGATCGGACCCGCTACAGGTTCAACTCGCGGACCGACTGCTCGTTCACCGCGTAGAACCAAGGACCGTCACCGCGCTCGGCAATGATCCGCTCGATCACGGTCCAGTGCCGGACGAGGCGTGTGAGCCAGCCCCACGTCGACATGTCCTTCTTGCCAGCAATCCAGAAGACGCGTAGAGCGGCCTCCCGAAACCGTTCAAC
Organism: uncultured Solirubrobacterales bacterium; assembly: GCA_963796525.1. Taxonomy (GTDB): domain Bacteria; phylum Actinomycetota; class Thermoleophilia; order Solirubrobacterales; family Solirubrobacteraceae; genus Palsa-465. Next base: position 281,390 of record CAWCMD010000014.1, on the reverse strand, counting down.
CTCCTGGGGCCTGGTTCGGATGTGCCGATCCCGGGCGATGACGATCAGATCTCGTGCAGCCACTGCGGGAATCCAGTCGGGGTCAAGCACACCAAACGGACACTCCGGAATCAGCTTGTGCCCGGCATGCACGGTGTCTCGCCGAGCGGCCTCGAGCGCCTTGCCGAGCCCGAGCGCACTTTCGTCAACGTAGAACCGGAGCTGATCGCGGTCGGCGGTCATAGGCGCCGGCCGACCTCACCCAGCGGTGGCCTCGGCAGCCGCGCCATTTGCGCGGCGAAACTCGTAGCGGAGCGCCTGCAAGACGGCTTCGCGCTCGAGCTCGTACGCCTCAGAGATCCCCTCGGGCGACTCGCCAGCTCGGAACAGCTCGACGATTACCTCGGTGCGGACGTTTCGGACAACTGGCTCGCCGAAGCCCCGCAGTGGGTCAATTTGCACTCGCTCGAGATCGACGTCAGGGTGCACAAGCCTCGGCTGTCGACCGTTTCCATCGCTGGTCCATTCGATCGATCGCCGGAAGGCATCAGCGGGCGGCGACCAGTCCAGCGCCGACTGACCTGTCCTGACGACGACCAACGCGAGCGGCCGCTCGAGCCTGACCTCACCCTGGACTCTCCAGACAAGCTCGCGGCCGTCGACGTCGAGCCATGTGCGCGCCGAGGCGAGCGGGTACTGCGTCTGAAGCTGATCTCGTAGTACCTCAATCGCGGGTCGCATCCTGATCATCGGGACCCCAGCGTCCCGGTACTGCGCGAGGAACCGCGTCTCAACGAACTCGCCCCAAGTCACTGCTTCGTCGCCTGTAGAAACCTCCCGCACGACAGGCGGGTAGTTCCGGCCCGCCCTCTCGTAGCCGTCGATCCAGCGACGTGCCGTGCCCGAACGCAAGCCGAGCAGGGCGTCCACTTGGGACAGCCCATATACCGGTCGCGACAGCAGATCGATCACCTTGTTCATCGATCCATCTTCGCAGCCATTCCCGATGGAGGGATCCGCTGACGGACCCATTGCGGGCGTCTACGATCCGGAGATCGGCATGACGGCGGCACCAACGCTCTGATCACCAGACGGTCGGCCGGGATCGGGAACAGAGTCACCGCCGTACATCGCGTCCAAGCGCGCCCGGCGCGCACTGCTGCGGGCCTGCGCCTCGAACTCGTGGGAGTAGATGGAAGCCGTGATCGCGGGATCGCGATGGCCGAGCCGCGCACTCAGTTCCACGAGGTCGCCTCCCTGGGCGATCCACGCTGATGCGTGAGCATGCCGTAGTTCGTGGAACGTGGGTTGCCGGCGACCATCGGCGTCGAGCCCCGCCGATCGAGCTGCGTCCGAGAGTGCCCGGGTCACCGCCCGGTGGTCCAGGGCCCGGCCGGTGCGTGTGGTGAACACGAAATCATCGCTTCCGCTGTAGTGACTGGCGAGCTTGTGGGCCCGAAGGAGCGCGAGCAGCGACCCAGGAGCTTCGATCACGCGTCGCGAGCGCACCGTCTTCACTTCAACGCGCTTACCGCGCCGATCGACCTGACGCCGGATGGCCACGGTCCCGGTCTCGAGATCAACGTCTGCCCACGTGATGCCGAGCGTTTCACCTAGACGCGTGCCCAGCGCAGCAGCAGCAGCGATGACTTCGCGATACGGCGGCTTCGCCGTATCGACCAACCTTTTCAGCTCGTCGCGGCCGAGGATGCGCCGCTCCTTCGCTCGCAATCTTGGACGCTCAGCCCGGTCGAGCGCTCGGAGGATTGCTGCCCGCCCAACCCAGTCGGCGCCGCGCGAAATCGAAGCTGCGTCCCGCTGGGACGAGCGCTCCTCGGATCGCCCACGCCGCATAGCCGGCCTTCCCACTCGCCGGCCTTTCGAGACGCCGCTCCACGTCCCCGCGGTATTCCGCCGTCTGCATACGCTCAACGAGCCGCGCGACGGTGTCGACGTCGATCCGCTCAAGCCTCAGCTTCCCCCATGCTGGCAGCAGATGGGTGTTGAGCGCCGTCCGATAGGTGGAGATAGTCGCCGGGCGGAGGGTGGTCTGCGCCGCCATATACCGCTCGGCTGCCTCAGCGAAGGTAAGTCTGTGCCGTGGGGCCACATGCTCACCACGGCCCATTCTCGACTTCACGTCAGCGAGCGCCGTCTCCGCGGCTCGTTTCCCACCCTGAACGACCTGGCGCCGCTGCCGGCCCTCGCTGTCGCGGTAGGTGATCTCGTAGCGAGGCTTGCCGTCTGCGCCGATGCGCCTCCAGATGCCGGGGGCCACGCGTTGACGGACGGTAGGCTGCTTCTGCATCGCGGAACCTCAACTTCCGGGTGCCGTGGCCGGGGACGTTCGCGCGTCGCCCGGCCGACTTTTCTGTGATGGGCAGATCAATTTACGCCCCGCTCGTGACGGTAAAAGCGTGAGCCCCCCGACTGGCGCCAAACGTCCAGTTCGTCGCGGCGGAACCACAGCTTGCACCCGGGACCATCTTGCTCGAACGGGATAACACGCGCGGATGTGAGCTTGTGCAGCGAATTCACCGAGACCCCCAGGTATGCGGCGGCCGCCACGCTGCCAAGCCACTCATCGGCCGTCCGGCCGAGTCGAGAGGACAGCCGAGGTGCCAACCGTTCCGCGAGCGCGTCGAGAGCCCGTTCATCGAGCGCGTCGATCAGTGCTGCGGCGAGTCCATGTGGCGCGCTCACGGTCATCATCAACTCCTGCCGTGCTCGTGCGCGTCCGGTAGTAGCGGAGCCGAGCCGCACGTGTCAAGCGCCGCTGTGACGCTGGTGTTGTCCTCGGAGGCTGGACCGGCGCTTGACACGACGTCTCGTCTCCGCTGATTTGCAGTGAGGTCCGGGCAGGGCCCGGACCATGTTGGACCGGCAGACCTCATGGCGCCGCCCTGGAGACGTGGCCCCGACCGACGTATGTGAGCTCGGTGCGGACCACGACTTTGGGTTGGGTGTCGTCGTTGTCGTGCCAGGTAGCTCGCGCAGCGCGGAGTGCTGCAAAGGTGACGGAATATTGACGGCTCTTTGTCAGGGTGTGTCCTCCGTACCCGAACTGGTGAGCCCAGCGTCTGAAGGCCTCCAGGCCAGTGGCTTCTTCTGCCATCCAGGACGCTGTGATCAGGCGTCGAGCGTGGTCGGAGATGTCGAGCTCGTCCAGCTGGCTGATGACCTGATCGGTCGCACGAGGGTCCCACCGGTCACGGCCTCGGTCGCCTTTGTTGCATATTTGGCGATATAGCCAGCAGCAGCCGTACTTGTGCGACGGTTGAGCGCGAGCACCTCACGCTGGCCCCCCACCGGATCACCGCGCTCCGCCTCTCACGCATGATCGCGTCCCCAGTGATGACGGACGCTGCCTCAGCTGCCTCGCTCACGACCTGCTCGAGCAGTGCCACGGTGCATTCTGCGGGCGGTGCGTCGTCGAAGCCTGTGGGGCCGTCCAGGCGGATGATCGCGTGGTAATGCACGGTCCCTCGCCTCTGAAATTCCGCGACCTTGGCGAACCGCACGCTGGCTTTCTGCGAGAGCTGCGAGCGGGAAACGCCGAGCGCTCGGGCGAGACCGTGTCTGATGCCCCGCACTGTCCGCTTCCAGAGCTCAGGCGCATAGTGGTTCCAGATCACCTGGTCGGTGTAGTGGTACTGCTCGGGATGGATCGCGCCCCCGACCTGTGGATCGTCGACGTCGTGATACTGCTCGCACCTGCACGGCCGACCTCGGTCGCGATTGCCATGAACCACGCCGAACGACGGTGCAGTAAGCGTGAGCATCACCATCGGATGCGTTCCCACGATCGTGGGTACGGTCTTGCCGCCGCGGAGCCCTGCTGCCAGCAGCTGGTACGCGTCTCGCTCGTACGTCCGCGCGCACGGCGGGCAGCAGCTGGCGCGACGGTCCTTACAGGAGATGAGCAGGACGCCGTCCGCTCGCTCGGGCGACCCAACAACCTCGAGCAGCTCGCCGGTCTTTGCCGAGATGCGCTGATAGAAGCCGCGCAGCCTGATCGGGTTGACGCACCCGCTAGTGAGGGTCACTGTGCTCTCGGCCGTCTCGACTGAGAACTTCCGCTGCGTGCTCATGATGACTGGGCTCCTGCTGTCGAGTTGGCGCCAGCGTCGTGAGGTGGCTTGATCGCGTCGAGGCCTTGCGCCGCCGCCGGCTTGACATGTGTGCCGGCGTGCTGATGGTCAAGCCATGCGACCTGGCACGCGCTGGGGCGCGGGTCGTCGCCGAAGCCGACACAGACGCCGCGTCCCGGGGTCCCGTCGAGCGTCATCGCCACGGGGTCGCCGCTGGGGATGCCGAGCATCCTGATGCCTTCCGCGTCGAGGCTTCCGAGCGCGAGGCGGGCGGTGAGGTTGTTGCGCAGCGCGCCTCCCTGGTCGCCAAGCTGCGCCGCGTCCGGTCGCTGAATTGCCACGATCAGGTGGATGCCGGCGCTGCGGCCCTTGCGTGCCATTTGCACGATCAGCCGCGCCGCTTCTTGCTGGAGCGCAGAGTATTCGCGTTGGGGCTCGCTCCTGCCTTTAACCGGGACGAGCAGGTCCGCGGCCTCGTCGATCACGACGAGCACCGGCCGCCACCCCTGCTGCAGGTTGGCAGGCAGCTGATGCCACGAATCGGCACCGGCTGCCTTGATCTGCGCTTGGCGTTGCTGGCGGATGCCGTCGAGCCGTTGAAGGGCCTCGACCTGCTCGACGATGTTGGACAGGACCGGGACGCCGAGCCGATCGAGCCAGCGGTACTCGCCTGACTCCTTCGGGTCGAGCACGACCGCCTGCCAGCCGCCCTCGAGCGCGCCGGCCAGCGCCGACCGGATCGCGCCGCCCTTCCCGCTTCCGGTGGCCCCCGCCCGCAGCACGTGCGGGGTACGGAGCACGTCGAGCGCGAGCGCGGTCCCGCCGTGGCGCTGCCCGATCACGATCCTTTCCGTGTCGGACAGGCCCGTTCCCCACGCCAGCTTCCCGGGCAAACCGACCCGTGACACAACAACGGTGAGCGTCCCGTGCGATTCACGCCACTGGACGGTCGCCCCGGCTACCAGCCTCCTCAGCGCATCGGCCATCTGGTCCCACCTGCGCGCTGCGTGCTCTGGCAGCGGGCGAACGCGCACCACGACCTGGGAATCGTTCTCGTGCCAGGACACGAGATCGGGCACCAGCCAGCCGTTCCGCTCGAGCCTGCGCGTCCACCCCAGGTCGCGGCACAGTCGCGGCCAGGCGACCTGCCTACTGAGCGCCCGCGAACGGACCCGGCATCGACGCACAGCGGCGAGGATCTTCCTCGGGCGGGTGAGCAGAATCAGCACGATCGCGCTCGCCATCAGCAACCCCGCCGTCAATGCCAGCCCCCGATGCCCGGTCTTGTAGGCCACCATCACCGCGGTTGCCGGCACACTGAACTCGCGCCAGCACCACAGCCGCTGCAGGACCACTATCAGCGTATCTGCGAGCGCGATCCGCCAGTCGAACTCGAGCACATGGCGGCCCGCACGTCCACCGATCGTTGCCATCGTGCCGCTCCTTTCCACCTACGCCGTGGCCGGGCCGGCCTGCGACTTGCGGCCGCCTGGCGTGCCAAGACGCTCGGCGCGGAACGAGAGACCGGCATAGGTTTCGCCGTTGCGCTCCATCCCCCAGAAGAGGACGACCAGCTCCTCGGCTTCGATCCGCTCGCCGAACTCAACCCGCGGCGCCTCGTCCTGGCAGACCGTCACTTGCACGATCTCAGAGCGTGTCTGCTCGCCCTGCACCCCCAGCATGCACGGCACCTTCCACTGCCGTCGACCGTCGGCCGAGCGCCGCTCGGTCACCCGGTCATCCTCGGTGACCAGACGCGGATCACCCGCGCAGATCAGCTTCACCCTGTCGGCCGGCACCGGCAACGGCGGGTACTTCGGAAACCCTGACATCACGCCTCCCTCGGCTTGATTGACCTTCCACCAGCTAGGTACTGGCTTGGGTGCATCAAATCCCTAAGCAGGGGACGGCATAACCATCGATCCGGGACACTTCCGGGACGCGGACAGACGCGAAGCGTCCCGTCCGCGTCCCCCACTCCGACGGCCCCCACATGTCCAGGAACCACGGCTCTACGACGCCATCCGCCAGTCCGGCAAACGAGTGGAGGACATCGCCGACGAGGTCGAAGCCGACCCCAAAACCGTCGGGCGCTGGATCGCCGATGGCCGTCTGGCCAGACCAGCCCACCGCCAGAAGCTCGCTCAGATCCTACGCGTCCCCGAAGCCGTCCGATGGCCAGACGCGCCCGGCGTCGCCTACGGCACCTCCGAGCTCGTCGGGATCTATACCACCCGCCGCGAGCTCCCACCCGCCACCGTCAGCTCGCTGCTCGACACTGCAACCGCCCACATCGACATCCTCGCCTTCGCCGCACTCTGGCTCTGGGACACCATCCCCAGCTTCGTCGAGCGCGTGCAACTCAAGATCGCCCAAGACGCAACCGTGCGCATGTGCTTCGGAGACCAAGCAAGCGACGCGGTCCGACTACGGGGCCAAGAAGAAGGCGTCGGCGAGGCCCTCAGCGGCCGCTGCCGCCTGGCTGTCGAATACGCCCGCGGTATCCGCCACGTTGACCCCAACGCCGTGCGCATCAGCGCCGGGACCCTGTACGCGTCGATCTTCCGCTTCGACGATGACGTGCTGCTCAACACACACCTTTGGGGCAACCCGGCCGGCGCGTCGCCGGTGTTCCACTTTCGGCGCGAGCGCGATGACGGCATCGCCGCGAACGCCATCGGCTCGTTCGACCGTGTCTGGCGGGCAGCTCAGCCGGTGCCGGACGGGTAGACGAGAACGTTCACCCACGCCGAGCACGCCGTCCCCTCGCCCTCGGGACCGAGCCCGTCGTTCGATCGCGCCTTAACCGACACCCGGACCAGGTCGATCCCGAGCGCGTCCGCGACGTTACGGCGCATCTCCTCGATGTGGGGCCGGAGCCGCACTGTCCCCAAGACCACGAACGCATCCACGTTGCCGATCTCGTAACCAGCGCGTCGCACGTCGCGGCCGAACTCCCTCACGAACTCGAGGCTCCGCGCGTCCTCCGCCTCAGGGTCGTCCTCTGGGTAGTGCGTGCCCAGATCGCCATCAGCGATCGCGCCGGCGAGCGCGTCCACCAAAGCATGCGACAGCACGTCACCGTCCGAGTGCGTGTCGAAACCGACTTCGGTCGAGACCAGGACGCCGCCGAGAACGAGCTGTTTATCCGGAAACAGGCGGTGCACGTCGTGGCCCATCCCGGTCCGGAACGCCGTCATCTGTTGGGTCCCCGATCAATGAGCGACATGTCTTGTCGACCACCATGCTCGGCCAACATCGCCTCAACCAACCGCACATCCTCCAACAGCTGCGTCTCGGAGCGTCGCATCGCCCGTCCCTCAGGCGACTCCGGGCCGTATCGCTCGCGCACCTCTGCGATGCGTGCCGATGGCTCGACCGGCTGCCCGGCAGGGTCCGTTGTCAGATCGCAGTACGTCAGCGCGCGGGAAACCGGCGAGCCCTCATCCGTGAAGTCCAAGAGCTCGCTCAACAGCCCTCGCTCATCCGCCTCCACGTCCGCCCTCGAGTGATACGCGACCAAGCCCGCGAGACGCTCGTGGCCCGGCGTCCCGTAGAAATCGAGCGCCGTCCAGCGGGTGAAATCCAGTCTGCGCCAGCTCTGGCGCGTATCCGACGTCGTGCACGTACGTCGCCGCGACCAGCACGTCCGCCTTGTCGGCTTCTAGGGCGCCGGCCACCGTCCGAGCGCGCTCCACGACACCTAGCGTATGCCGCCAACGCGAACCGAGCGGCTCCAACAGCCGCTCAGCAACCTGCTCAGCCCACGACAGTTCGGATGCGGGTGCGGGAGAGCCAGACATACGACCATGGTCCCAACTTTCTCTACTGGATCAAGGCGGCCGCCGGCGCGCTCCGCGCGCCGCGGCCGCTCCGGACGGCCGACGGAGCGCGAAAGCCGTGGCCGCGCGCCTAGGACTTGGTGTAGGCGAACACATCTTGGTGCGAGTCCCATCCGTGCTCCGCGAAGTACGCCTCGTGCAGACCTCCGCGCCCATCGACGTTCCGGCGGATCCATTCTCGTGAGCTCAGCGATACACCGTACCCGCGCTCGCCAGGGTAGTCCGCGTAGCCATATCCGGATTGCTGGTACGACGACACCAGCGTCGCGATCCGGTCGGGCGAGAGTTTGTAGGTGCTGGCGCGGTTGACGGCGTCCGCGACGCGCGTCCCGTTTGTGGTGAATACGACCAGCCCGCCTGGTCGAAGGCTCCGTGCGAAGAGGTCAAGGAGCGCCTGCGCCTGCTCGGGGTCAATATGAGTTATCAGCGATCCGCACCAAATCAGATCGAAGAGCTCGGCGAAGTGGATTTCCTCGAACCGAACTGATGAGATCGCCCCCTTGGCGCCGAATCTACGAGTGCAGAAGCGGACTGTTCGCGGTCGGATGTCGCAGACGGTGATCGCAGCTTTGGGGAAGCGTGCGAGTCACTCGACCGAAGCCGCAGGGCATGTCGAGAATCATGTTCGGCTCGCTTGCGCCGACTGCCTGAACGGCGGCATCGATGCAGCGGATCGCTGAAATGGCGACCGCGAAGTAGTGGCTGCCGTCGCCGGTGTACATGTCTTCGTAGGGGTGGATTCGGCTGTCGGTCCTGCTGAGCAGCTCTCTGTCGGCGATCGTCAGCCGCGCGCTTCGGTTGAGCCGCCGCTTCTGTATCTCCGTCCGCATTGGGGTCACGGTCAATCGCAGCCGGAGCCGCTTCAGGCGTCCGCGCGGATCGCGAACGAGCCAGTCAAGCGAGCGTCGGTTCGGAATGTACGAGCGAAGCGCCGACATGCCCATCAGCGGTGAGTCGCAATCAAGCGGATCAGAGGTAGACACTACGCGTCCGTCTGGCCCTTACACGGAACTTCGCCGACCGTAGTCCGTTCCTCCGGTCATGGGAGCGGTTCTGCACTCCGCAGTGTTACGTCGTTTTCAGCAGGGATTGCTTAGTCCGGCGCCGCCGGCGGAACTTCACGCTGCCGCGGATTCGTGTCGAGTGGGCGAATTCACTCTGCCCGGTGCGGGAAACCTGGCGCGAAGAATGAGCGGTAGAGCGTTGCGAATCCCGCGAACCGCGGGGGTGCTTGGTGGGCCGTCGGAACTGGACCGCTTCCTCGGATGCGCGCGGAGTCGCCGACTCTGGATGGTTGTCCTCGCGCTGCTCATCGGGTTGGTAGAGGTCATCCTGCTGATGGTCTGGCAGCGCGACAGCTCTTGGGGGGCCGGCAACGGGGTCTACGCGCTGAGCGCTCGTGAGTTCCTGCACGGCTTGCTCCCGTACCACGACTTCGCGGCGGCCCAGCCACCGCCGATCCTCCTCGTCGGTGCAGGGCTACTTGCGCTGAGCGACACCGCGATGTCCCTACGGGTCGGGCTCGCGCTGGTTGACATGGCGACCGCGGTCCTAGTCGGGGTGTGCGTGTGGAGACTGGAGCGTCGGGCATGGTTGGCTCTGGCGGCGGGCGCGTTTGCACCGTTGCTGCCTATCTCGCTGAACGGTCACGCTCAGCTGGTTCCAGAAACGTTAGCCGCGCCGCTGGTTCTCGGCGGTGCGTTGTCGTGCGCCAACAAGGACCGTTCGTTGGTCGGAGGGCTGCTGTTGGCAGTGACCGTGTGGTGCAAGGTCGCATTTCTGATCCCAGCAGTCGCCATCATCCTCGTGGCTCCCGCCCGAGCACGCGCGCTTGCCGCGTTGTTGGCCGGCTCGGTCGCGCTATTTACCGGCTCGCTTCTGTTTTTCGGCAGCGGGATGTACCGGGAGACCGTCGCCGCGCAGCTCCAAGTCGGTCGCGCCAGTCTGCGGTATGCCTCCGGACTCGTCGCGCAGATTGGCTGGAACGAACTGCCGCTGGTGTTGGGAGCCGGCTTCTTTCTGCTGACGTTCAGACAGAACAGAGACTCCGATGAGCAGGCCTTGCTCGTGCGCACGATCTCGGCGGCGGCTGTCGGTGGCTTACTGCTGGCGCTGACCGTGTTCAAACGTGGGTCGTACCTCAATGTGATGGCCGTCGCCGATCCACCCTTGCTCGCGCTCGCCGCATGCGGCGCAGCCCGCGCATGGAGGTCAGGGGCCGCCACGCGTGCCGTCGCGATGCTGCTCGGAGCGTTCCTCCTTGCGCAGTCCGCCTCACTGCTGCTGCATCCGTCCAACCCATGGCTCGCAGATCGGCCGTTCGCGAGAGCGGGACTTGGATGGACCGCTGGGCCAGCCCAGGTCGACCAGGCTGTCAGGCTCGCGAGGCGCTGCCCTGCGAATGAGGCATACGCCGGGACTCCCTACATCGCGTTCCTCGCGAACCGGCGCGCGCCAGGTCTACAACCAGATCGCTTCATCATCGACACAGCGCCAATCAACGCCGCGTTCGCGAAACGAGCGGCCGACGACCGGCCCCTATGTCGCTGATCAATGACGGTCGACACTCCGCTGATTCTCCACGACGAACTGCCTACGCTCACTCGCTGGATCTGGATTGAGCGTCAACGCTGCCAAAACGCTGCCAGCAGGACGGCGGCCTGCCGTTGCCGCACCCGGCGCCGAATTTGCGGCCCTAGACACAAAGCCGCTTCCCTGCAGGAGAATCGGCGAAGCGGAGAGGGCGGGATTCGAACCCGCGATGGAGCGTGAACCCCATACTCGCTTATCGCATCCGCGATGTTGCAGGCTGCTGCCGGTTGTTGCCGAAGGCTCGGATTGCGGGCAGTTGTGGGGCGTCCGCGCACCTTTCTGGTGCGGGCTGCTGCCGTTTGGCGCTTCCAGGCGCGCTTCCAAACGGTCGCCCGGTGGAGACCGGGGCCATCCGCCTGTTCGTCTCGCTACGACGCTCGCGGTCGCGAGGGCGAAGCTCAATGCTTGGCACTGGTTTGCAGGAGACTCTGAACGCACTCCGAAAGGGGTCGTCACGCCCCGTGCGCGGCCCCGCAAGACGAACCGGAGAGTGGATTACGTGAGCACGCTGGTGGAGTTCAAGAAATTCCTGTTCCGCGGGAACCTCGTAGACCTGGCCGTCGCAGTAGTGATCGGCCTGGCATTTGGAGCGGTCGTGAACGCCTTGGTGGCCGACCTGATCACCCCGATCATCGCGGCGATCTTCGGCAAGCAGGACTTCTCGGCGCTGACGTTCACGATCAACGGCAGCGTGTTCCGTTACGGCGCCTTCCTCAACGCCCTGATCGCGTTCGTGTCGATCGCCGCCGCTGTCTTCTTCTTCGTCATCAAGCCCGTTAACTACTTGATGTCAAGGCGCGCGCAGGAGGACCCGGACACCAAGGAGTGCCCGGAGTGCACGAGTGCGATCCCCGTCAAGGCGCGGCGCTGCCCGGAGTGCACGGCGCAGTTGGCGAGCGACACGGTGTGAGCGGAGAGGGCGGGATTCGAACCCGCGATGGAGCGTGAACCCCATACTCGCTTAGCAGGCGAGTGCCTTCAGCCACTCGGCCACCTCTCCTGGGGTTCGCGCCAGTGTAGAGGTTGCGCGCTTGACCGCGAGCACGGCCCGAGTCGCGGACCCGAAGCGGCGTTCGGCGGGCACGGCTAGCATCGGTGACTGCCACGGAGGGGTGGCAGAGTGGTCGAATGCGCTGGTCTTGAAAACCAGAGTCCGTGCAAGCGGACCGCGGGTTCGAATCCCGCCCCCTCCGCTTCAGCCGGCTGGCGGACGACACCCCTGCCAGCTAGGATTTCCGGCGATGGAAGCAGCAGCGGTTTCTGCTCCCACAGTAAGGCCGGAGGGGGCACCACCGGAGGCGGTCCCGCGGCCCGACTTCGAGATCGTGCCGCGCGTCGGGCTGGTCATCGTGGCGATCACGATGGTGCTCCTGATCGTCGCGATCGCGGTCGACAAGCTATGGCCGTTGACCTTCTTCCACGTGGCGGGCGGCGCGGCGTGGACGATCATCGACCTGTTCCTCGGCCTGGTGCTCGGCCCGATCATGGGGCGGATGTCGATCCCGGCCCGAGTCGAGTTCACGACGCGGCTGATGCCGAAGATGGTCCTGATCATGCCGACGGTCGTGACGATGACGCTGGCGGCGGGCTGGCAGCTCTCGACGAAGATGGGCACGAACCTCTCGAGCTATCCCCAGCACGGATGGCTCGTGGCGAGCATGGTCGTCGTCGGGGTGATGTCCGTCATCGCGCTCGGCCTGCTCGAGCCCGCGAACATCGCCGTGCTCGTGGAGCTGAAGAAGCGCCAGCCGCGCCCCGAGGTGATCGAAAAGCTGATGAAGCGCTTCATCTACTGTGCCGGGGTCCTCGGCCTGATGCAGGTCGCGACGCTGGTGATCATGACCAAGCTGGCGTCATCGTGAGCGGCCGGGCCGACGTCACCCCGAACAGCCAGGCCGGCGCCGCCCTGAGCGAGGATCATCTCCCTCCCGTCACGGCTATCGCGATGACCTCGCTGGCGCTGATCGTGATCGGCGGCATCTACTTGGCCGCGCACATCCCGAATCATGTTTCGCTGGGGCCGGCGATCGCGCTGCTCGCGGCCTCCGCACTGTTGCTCGTGATCAACCTCCTGCTGCTCGCGCGCGTCGACGGCTTCGCCTGGAACCGCTTCTTTGACGTCGGGAAGTGGGCGTTGCTCGCATACGCGGGGATCGCGGGGATGATCGAGTACGTGTTCCTGCGCAATCACGTCAGGGGTGGGACGCTCGTCGTGCTGACGCTGTCGCTGGTCGTGTTCGCGGTTCACGTGCCGACCCTGATCGGCTTCACCGTGGCCCGCTTTTACGAGCCAGGGTCGGCGTAAGCTCAGCGGCGTGTGGCCACCGGAAGCACTGGAGTTCCTCCGGGAACTCGAGGACAACAACGACCGCGACTGGTTCAAGGCGAACCGTTCGCGCTACGACGAGACGCTGCTCGCCCCGACTCGCCAGCTGACCGAGAAGCTCGCGCATCTCGGGCCGGCGCACTTCTTCCGCCCCTACAACAACACCCGCTTCCGCCCGGGCCCGCCGTTGAAGGAGCACATCGCCGCGTCCGTCGGCTCCGGGCCCGCCGTCTACTACTTCCAACTCTCACTCGACGGTCTCGTCCTCGGCGCCGGCCTCTGGCATCCGGAGACCGACCAGCTCGAGCGATTCCGCGCAGCGATCGACAACAGCAGGCGCGCGAGCGCGTTCGAGCGCGCGGTGGCGACGGCGCATTCCGCGGGGCTGTCGCTGGTCGATCCCGAGCTCAAGCGCGCGCCGAAGGGATACCCGCCCGATCACCCGCGAATCGAGCGCCTGCGCCTCAAGCGGCTGGCGCTTTACCACCGCCACCCGCTGAGACGCTGGCTGCATGCGCCTAGCTGCGACCAGCGCATTCGCGAGCAGCTCGATTCGGCGCGTCCGTTCGTCACCTGGCTCAACGAGAACGTCGGTCCCACGACGCGACCGCGCGCTCGCTGACGCGCGTCTAGAATCGACGTCCAAGCGCCCGTAGCTCAGCTGGATAGAGCGTCGGTCTACGGAACCGAAGGTCGGGAGTTCGAATCTCTCCGGGCGCGCTAAAAAGGCCCGTAAATCGGGGTCTTTTTGCTGCAGATGGACCAACGGCGCTGGCGCGAAAATAGTTGCGGCTACGTTGGGGCTACGCACCGGGGGCTCGGGCACGCCATCCAGCGACCAACGGTGGCGCTCCGATGCCTGTGGTTGCTCCTGTCGCGCCGAAGATCGCCAATGCCGGGCCGCTTGGCCTCGCGGCGTTCGCGCTTACAACGTTCCCTGCTGAGCATGGTCAACGCCAACCTCGTCAACAAGGGTGTCGAGCCGATCGTGTTCGGCACCGCATTGACGTTCGGCGGGATCGCTCAGATACTGGCCGGCATGTGGGCGTTCCGCGCGGGCAACACGTTCGCGGGCACCGCGTTTACCGCATACGGCGCATTCTGGCTCTCGTTCTGGGCCCTCATCCAGTTCTTCGTCAAGGACATTCCGGCGGCCCAGATCGGCAACGCAGTTGGCCTCTACCTGATCGCCTGGGCCATGTTCACCGGGATGATGTTCATCGCGTCGTTCAAGACCTCCCGCGCGATCAACATCGTATTTGGACTGCTGTTCGTCACGTTCCTCCTACTCGGGATCGGCAACGCGGGCGCGCACACGACGGTCATCCACTGGGGTGGCTATCTCGGTATCGCAACGGCCGCAGGCGCGGCGTATGCCTCGTGCGCCGAACTGACCAACGAGACATTCGGACGGCCCGTCCTTCCGTTGTAGTTCGCTTCCAAACAAGGCGTCGTGCTGGTGGGCCAGAACCGGCCCATCAGCACAGACCCCATTCTCGACGCATCCGCGTCTCGGATGATTTCCTAACCCTCTGGATGTCCAGACCAATCGCGCTAATCGACATCGACGGCGTGATCGTTCTGCTTGGCCCGGGTCAGGAGGAGACGTTCGAAGCCACGGTGGCGGGGTTCCCGGTCACGATCGCCGTCGCAGCTCGCGAGAGGGTCCAGAGGATCGCCACCGTCTTCGACCTGGTCTGGGCATCGTCCTGGGAACACGATGGCGCCGACCAGCTCGGTCCCCTCCTTGGGCTAGAGGATCGCCCGTTTCTGAGCTTCCAGCGCGACCTGCACCGGCGGGCAGCTAGCCACAAGCTCCCGGCCGTTAAGCGCTTCATCAGGGACCGACCGATGGCGTGGGTTGGCGACGAGCTATCAGATGACGTAGTTGCCTGGGCAGCGCAGCGGAAGCATCCAACGCTGCTGGTGCCGACAGATCCGAGGATCGGCCTCACCGACGAGCAGACGGACGAGCTTGTGAGGTTCGCTGCTCGTGTCTTCGCAGGAGAGAGTCGCGGTAACTCGCCTGAGGCCTTGCGCAAGCCGCGATGAGACCAGCTTGAGACGAGATGAGATTGTGTCTGCGTGGCGTTCGACGATGATGCGACGGAACCTTCGGGAGCCACTGTGCGACGGGTTGCTCATCTCGCGGGATCGTTGACCCCGCCTGCTCTGAGGCAACGGGCAGGCGTGGCGTCACTTGGTGGCGCACTGACGAACGCCGCCAGGGCCGACAGGCGGCTACCCGCCAACCCGGCCGCTCGTCCGGACCGTGAGGCAGATCGCCGCGAGATGCGCTGCGCTCGATTGGAGCCCGAGGTTGGCCAGCTGGAACACGCGCGACTTGGGCTGGGGATCGTTCCCGAACGTGCGGGTGCCGGGTCCGAGATCGAAGCCGCCGACGATCGCCTTGGCATGGTCGCGACACGCCAGGACGTACGCCGAGGTACGCGAGAGCGCCGCGAGCCCGGGCGCGCGGACCGGGAAGCCGAACAGGAGACGATGGGACTGATGTTGCGCGAGGCCAAGTCGTGTGGCGAGGCACCGAATCGAGAGTTCGACGGTGGCGGGCGAAGTTACGTGAGCGCCGAAGATCCAGCTGGAACCTGACTGCACGGAGCGATACCACCAGCCCGACCCGCTGATGAAGTCAAAGCCAGGTGCGACCGGGATCCTGCCCGCCGGGCACGCAAGGATCGCCTGATGGCTGCCTATGTCCCAAGTCACGGTCGTGGTCACCCGACCACTGAAACGGAGCGCGTGGGAATCGGGGGTCGTGCGGTTGGCCACGCAGACCACGAACAGCTTGGCCTGCGCATCGCCACTGGCAAGGTTGTGCACGCGTGCAACCCACCGCCCCGCCGCGACTGAGCGCGATTCGAGCACGTCGACCGACGTGAGGTAGCCCGTGCCCTGATCGACGTGGTCGATCCGCACGCTCCCGTCAGTGGCGATCGGCGCTCCAGCAGGGCAATCCTGGGTCACGGTCACCGTCTGGCCCGGTCCGAGGCTGAGCTGCTGCTCGATCTTCTGCACCTGGATCGAGTCGGCCTGCTGGCGGTCGGGCGCCGGCTGCGCTGCCACCGCGAGCGAGATCGTCGCGGACACGGTGCCGGCGAGGTCGGTCATCGTCACCGTGTACGACGTCGCCGGTTGGGCCGCGGCGGGCGTGCCGGAGATCGCGCCGGTCGATGGATCGAACGAGAGCCCGGCGGGGAGGCCCGGCGAGATCGAGAAGCTGGCGGCACCGGTCTTCTGAACGACCGGGACCAGCGGCGTGATCTCGCTGCCGACGGTTGCGTTGATGGAGCCGTAGCGGATCGTCGGAGCTCCAAAGCCATAGATGAGGTCCGCCTCGCCGACCGGGTGTAGGAAATCCGGCGCGAACGGCGCGTCGGTGATCACGTCTGGCCGACCGTCGCCGTTGAAGTCGCCGGCCGCGTCGCCGCCGTGGCCAACTGACGCTGACTGGCCACCGTCGCTGACGACGTATCCATCGGCGGCGGTCAGGCCTGCGAGGTCGAACTCGGTCGCGCCGGTCGGGCGGCCGTAGACGACGTAGGCCTTTCCTTGCTCGTTGTCGTACTGGTACGCCCCGATCACGATCCCGCAGCGTCCGCTGCCGTTCACGTCGCCGACGCCGGTCAGGGCGGACTCGCTCGCGTACTCGAAGCTCGTGGCGCCATCGACGCGGATCCCCTGCGAAGCCGTCAGCGTTGTCAGGTCGACGTTTCCGGTGGCATGGCCGTAGATCACCCACGCCCGCCCGTTCGTGTTTCGACCGAGCGAGCCGCTCTGGTCACCGACGAGCACGTCGGGCCGCCCGTCGCCGTTGAAGTCGCACGTCGAGCCCACGGTCAGCGAGAAGGACCCGGCGACTGTCCAGCCGCCGCTGCCGAGGCTCGCGAGATTCAGCGGTGAGGTGGAAGCCTTCCCGAACGCGACATACGTCGACATTGCCCCCGGGACGCCGAGCACCGCCTCACCGCGGCCGTCGCCGTTGAGGTCCGCGACCAGCGCGAGATCGATGCCCGCACCGGTGCCGTAGCTCCCGAACGTCTTGCCGGCCGGCGGGGCGATCTCGTAGCCGTTGCCGTCGGCGGCAAGCGTCGCGAGGTCGACCGGCGAGCTCGAGGACTTGCCGAACACGACCCACACGGGCCGGGAGCCGGCCTCGACCGTTGCGCCGATCAGGATGTCGGACTTGCCGTCGCCGTTGAGGTCCTGCCCGCCGGCGAGCGCCCAGCCACCGGTGCTTCCGTTGTAGCCGATCTGGTCACCCGCGAGCGCGCCATCGATCCGGAAGCCGCCATTGCCGAGGTTGGCGAGGTCGACGGCGTTCGTGTCGCGCTTGCCGAACACGACGAACACCGACCCGGCGCTGGCCCGGCCGCCCGGCGACGCAAACGGCTCGGATACGAGCACGTCGGGGATGCCGTCCCCGTTGACATCGCCAGCTCGGGCGATCGTTACTCCGGCCCGGGAGTTGGCGGAATCGACGATCTGAAAGCCGCCGGAGCCGAGCGCGCCAAACGGGATGTCGGCATTGGAGGTCCGGCCCCGTACGACGTCGACGGGAAGCGTGCCATGGCTCGGCGTCACCGCCACATCGGAGAAGCCGTCGCCGAACATGTCGCCGATCCCCGCGACCGCATAGGGATGGCTGCCGGTGAAGCCTGCAGTTCCCACCACCCGAGCCCCGAACTGGCCCGCCAGCACGTCGACGGAGCCCGTCTGCTGCGGCAGTGTCGCGCCGGCCGGGCCGGCGGCGATCAGCAGGCCGAGAAGTGCACCAAGCGTCGCGAACCACACCCGTGGGCCCGGTCTCCTGACAACAGCCATAAGTCCTCCAGTTCTGTGCACCCGACGGCCCAATCCGCGGCCAACCCCTAGTCTTCGGCCGCGACCTCGCGCCGGAAACCGGGCATCCCCACATGGCGGATGCGGAAGAAACCCTGTTCGGAATACACGCAGCGAGCCTGAATCAGTGCGCCAGAAGTCAGTTCGCCACTTGCCTGCCTGGTCGCGGCCACCGCGGCCCAACCGCCGGCAGCGACCGCGGCGAGCGCACAGAGCCGGATCGACGCCCTGATACGCGACGCGATCGCACATCACTTGGAAATCGGCCTCTTTTCAGAGGCCGATTCCTATGCGGCGAGCGGTTCGGGCGACGGGTGCCAGCGGCGCCATCGAACGCACCCACGAACTCGTCGATGCGGCGCCGCGGCGTACGTCGCGGGGACCGCTGATTGGCGGCGAGGAGTCAGTGGATCGCGCCTACTTGAATCGCATTGACGACAGCCTGGTTGGCGCTAAAGCCGGAACTGCAGGACCAGTGGATGGTCCCCGGCGCATCGAAATGCGTGACCATCGTGGCAACGAGCGTTTCCTGTGTGTGCCCGGTCGGTTCGATGCTGCCGAACGTCGCGTCCGCGTCAGTCCCGCCGGTGAGATCGCATCGCGTGGCCGTGTTGCCGTTGAAGGCCGTGGCCTTGGCGATGACGAAGTAATCGCCAGCCGGCACGGCGAGATCCGTGGGAGGACCGCCGCGTTTCGTGAACGCGTCGCTAGGACCGCGGTCACCCGCGTCGCCCTTCAGCCCTTGGGGCCCGGTCGCGCCAGGCGGACCCTGCTGCCCGGGCATGCCAATTGGACCCTGGGGCCCGGTCGCGCCGGGCGACCCCTGCTTGTTCCAGCTGAGCTGCGTGTCGTGCCTGGCGCACTTGCGCGCCTTGTACAAGGTGCCGCTGCTGTGGTTGACGCACACGGTGATCGTTTCGCCGCCCGAGGCTGCGAGCGCATATGCGCCGCTTCCAGCAATCAGCAGCGTCGCAGCTCCCAGCCCCAACGCTGACCTTCTCAAACGCCCCATCGGGAGTACTCCCCTTCTCTCGTGGTTGACCTTGCACTGACCAGACGCCGCGCCGAATCGATCCTTGCTGTGTGTGACCAAGCGCACTCTTGACGTGCGCTGGGCACCCCATCGCGGGCGGAGGTTGCTCTCTGCGATACTCGCTGGCGGCCGGCCGGAGACAACGAGAGGGGCTTTCATGGATGGCGGGGCTCGCAGGACGTTTGGCCGAACCCAACTGATGGCCGTGCTGGCCGCACTTGCGTGCTCGGTCGCGGTCACCGCCGCGCGACCGCCGACAGCGTCCGCGGCAAGCGCACAGAGCCGGATCGACGCTGTGATACGCGACGCGATCGCACATCACTCCATCAGAGCAGTGATCTTCCAAGCGACGAAGGACGGTCGCACGATCATGACCAAGGCGTACGGCTACTCGCAGACCGGCGTCCCGGCAACGACGAATATGCATTTCCGCAACGGGGCGGTCGCGATCTCATACATGTCGACGCTGCTGCTTCGACTCGTCGACGAGCACAGGGTCAGGCTCGACGACAAGATCTCGAAGTGGATGCCGAGCCTCCCTTACAGCAATCGTGTGACGCTGCGGATGCTTGCATCGATGACGGCCGGCTATCACGACTTCGAGATCGACCCGCGCCTCTACGACGTGCTGTACAACAATCCGTTCGCCACGATCACGACACAGTTTCAGCTGAAGCTCGCACTCACTAGGCGACACCAGTTCCCGCCCGGCACCAACTTCAGCTACGCGCACAGCAACTACGTGATTCTCGGGCTGATCCTCTCGAAGGTCACAAAGCTGCCGCTGGACGTCGCGCTGAACCGGATCGTTCTCCGCCCACTCGGGCTCAAGAACACGGTCGCATCGATCAAGCCGCCGATTCCGTCGCCCGCGCTGCATGCCTACACCGGTGAGCGGGCCCCGGTTTTCCACATTCCACCCAGAGACCATTTCTTCGAGGACTCGACGTATTGGAACCCGTCCTGGACGCTGGCCCACGGAGCGATCGAGACCACGGACATCGCGGACATGACGAGGACCGCGATCGGGATCGGCGGCGGCAAGCTGCTCTCCCGGAGCTCCTACCGCGCGCAGATCGATCCGCACCTCGGGTTCGGTCACCCCGTGCGTCACCCTGCGCGCAAGGCCTGCGAGCGCTGCATGAAGCTCAACCGCTACTACGGCTACGGCATCGGGATGGTGACCAACGGCAGCCACGGGCAATGGCTTCTCCAGAACCCGCTGTTCGCCGGCGAGGCGGCGATCGAGTCCTACCTGCCCTCGCAGCGGGTCTCGATCGCGATCGCGATGACGTTCAAGCCAACTGCGTACGACGCCAAGGGCGACCCCAGTCCGTACTGGCAGATTCTGTGGGCAAAGATCGGAAAGATTCTGGCCCCGCACGACGCGCCTGTCGTGCCGCCCGGACTAGGTTAGAGGCACCGAGACTCTCAAGGCGTGGTCTCCGCCGGCTGGTTGACATCGGCGTTGATCTGCGCGATCCGCACCATGTGCTCGAGCACTTCGCGGAACGGCTCGGCGCCGGGTGCCTTGGCCTTTCCAGCCTCGATGTCGAGCTCGAGACGCGCCGGGTTCCTGGCCTCGATCTCGCCCATCCTGGCCTCCAGCAGCGACCGGTAGTCGCTGAGACCGGACGCGCGCAGCCGCTCCTCGATCGCCGGCCGGCCACGCTCAAAAGCTGGTGATTGCATGTACGGCTCAGCCATCGCGCGTCCTCCGGGGAAGAACTCGACCCTCGGCAGATACGGATGTCCGCCCAGGCGAAGCGCATCCAGCTCGCCGAACAGGCCCGCGGCGATCAACCGCTGCTGGAGGGCGGGGTCGGCCTGGGCCTTCACCGGCATACCGAGCCGCTTTACGGCCTTCTCCCCCATCCGCTCAATCGACTCCTTCAGCGTGTCCACGGCCTCAAACTTGAACTCTCCCGGCTTGAAGCGGTTCAACACGGGCCCCGACGTGAACCTCGAGGCGAGGTCATGGCCCCACGAGCTCGCGGCGCTTTGGCAGCACCAGAACTGGTTGCCGGTCATGCCGGACAGCACCACCCGGAGCATGTCTACCGGCTCAGGCCCGGTGCTCCCCTGCGTTGCGCTTGCGATGTACCGGATCGGATAGCCGCTATGCGGCCATGCCTCCACTGCGATGCCGCGGTAGGAGCCGGTGAGCCGGCCGTCCGACACCGCCCCGTCGATGACCGGGGCGAGAGGAGCGAGGAGGTCGTTCAGCTTGCGCGTCTTGAGCCACATGACGTGCCCTCACCAGCGTCGTGCTCGTCCAGCTCGAGGGTCTGGACGATCGAGACGAACTGTAGCTCCGGCGCGGACGGGCGAGGCTCAGTTGTGCGGTCTGGCGTTGCGAATGGCGACGATCTGAGCGCCGATCGCGAGGACTAGGCAGAGCACGCCGACGACGCCGATCGTGGTCCACCGGAGGCTGACGTTGTCGACAATGAAGATTGCGAGTCCGACCGCGAGCAGCGCCAGCGCGATCAAGTGACGATGCGGGGTGCTCATGCTCCTACGATCGGCTACGGGAGCGGGGCTGAAGGAAGGGTGCCGTGCCTACAGGCTGCCGCCGCCGAGAATCCGCTCGACGCCATGCTGCTCTAGCGCGGAGCGGCCGAGGCGGGTCGTCGCCCATCCGAGGTTGTAATAGACACTGTGATCGCCGCCCTGCCCGTGGAATACGGGGCGCACAAGGCACGCGTGCTCCAGCACCTGGATCCCCTCGGCGACCATCGCCATCAGCTGGGCGTCCGCGTCCTGGTCGTAGTCGCGGCCCTGGTAGGGCTGCGAGAGAACGCCACCGATGTCCGCCGGGTCGGTATAGCTGTCGGCCCCGGGCCCGCCCGGCCCGAAGCCCTTGACCATCACCTCGGCGGCGAGCTGCTGAAGGGTGAGCGAGCTCAGACGCTGCACCTCGGCGTTCAACCCGTCGTTGTCAGCCTTCTCGCCGGCCCAGATGTCGGCGGCCTTGTCCATGAAGCGTGACATCGGTTGCGTCCCCGATCAATCCGTTTACGTACGGTCCATCGTATTGTCCGGGGCGCGCCCGCTGTGCGGCATCGCCCGCCAGTCCTGTTCGAGGATCGCGAAGTCGATCTCGTCGCTCCAGCGGCCCTTGAACCACTCGTTCTGCACGAGGTGCGCCTCTTGCCGCATCCCGAGGCGCGCGCAGAGGCGCGCCGAGGTGTGATTCTTGGCATCGAGCCGCGGTGAAGGCCGAGATCGCCGAAGGCCAGATGCAGGAGACGGTGCGCGGCCTCGGTGGCGTATCCGTAACCGGCGTAGGCGGGATTGAGCACGTAGCCGATCTCTCCACCGCGATGCTCGGCGGACGTCCACTTGAGCAGCACGTCCCCGATCAGCTCGCCGGTAGCGGTCAGCTCCACACCAAGAAACAGCGCGTCGCCCTCGGCCTCGAGCGTGTGATGTCTCCACGATCCGTGCAGCCGCTCCCGGACGTCTAGCACCGAGACGGGACGCAGGCCCAGCCGCGCCCAGCGGAGGGGATAGCTGGGGTGAAGTGCCACCGAGGAGGTCGGTCTATGTGCAGCGGACCGAGGCCGTGCCGCCGGCGGCGTCGAGCACGGTCAGCGTGCGGCCATGACCTGTCGACCGCGACTGGCGACGCAGGATCGTTCCCTGGCCACCGCGCACGCGGCCCGAGCAACTGACCGAAAGGCGCGGGAATACCCGCACCGTGATCGTCCAGGAAACCTTGTTGCCCTTGCTGTCCTGACCGGATGCGCGGACGCGGTAGGTACCGGGCCGGAACGAGTGGGTGAACAGCACCGGCTGTCCGTGCGGACCCTGGCCTGTCTGCCCGTGGTCCTGACCGACAGAGAGGTATCCGGTGTCGGCGTGGCTGCCGTCGCCGAAGTCCCAGCGAATCCGGCCGGCGAGCGGAGCATCGATCTGCGCGGCGGGCATGTAGATCGCCTGGAATGTGGTCTTGAACGTGCCTGAGCGCCCGGCATCGCCGGTCGGCGGCGATGCGAGCGTCTGCAGTCCCGGCAGTTGCTTCTGGGCGTAGTTGTTGTCGAGCGGCTTCGCCGCCAGGCTCCTCGTCTGGAATCCGATCGCCGAGAGCAGCGCCTCGTCGGCGGCGATGACCTGGTCGCCGAGATGCGGCGAGACGTTGAACACCGCGTGGTCCGAGTTGTACAGCGGCGGGTAGGGCGCGTCGAAGGCCGGATAGAAATAGCCGAGGTCGTCCTGACCCTTCGACAGCGCCACGACCGTGCCGGCGGCGGTCGCCTTGGCGAGCGTGAGGCGGATCTCGGGGAACGGCTCGCCGGGCATCGAGAGGACTGCCTCCTGCCCGATCCGGAAAGCCGTCAACCAGGTCCCGAAGCTGTCTGCGGTGCGGAATGGCGCGCGCATCGCTCGATCGATCGGATAGAGGCCGCTGGCCGCCGCCAGCTGCTGCTTCTTGGCATCTGAGAGTGACCACGCGTTGTTGAGGCCGAGGAGCGCCGCATTGGTCACCACGAAGCTGAGCGTCGACTCGTGCGCCGCGAGCGTCGTGCTGGTGATCCAATGGGCATGCGAGAGCGCCGCGAGCAGGTCATTGGAGATCACTCCGCTGATCCACTCCATGTTCCTGAAGCCGGTCGTCTCGACCGGGCTCTCCAGTCGCCCGAGAGAGGCCGGGCCAACGACGCTGACGCCGCCGAGCAGCCGATCAAGCTGAGCCCGCACCGCCCCGAAGTAGTCCGCGCTGAGGATCCGCAGGCACTGTCCACACACGTGCGCGCCGTGCGTCGGGACGCTCGCGAACACGCCGATCGTCGCGCCCGTGGCGGGGGCGACGGCGCGCAGAATCGAGATCTGCGTGTCGTTGACCCAGCCCTGGTAGTTGTCCTGGTTGATGTTGACGCCAGCGATATTGGGGTCATCGAGCGTCGCGAACTGGAGGTGCGCGGGGCGGGCCGAGCGGGCCGCCGCGGTGATCGCGGAGACGACCTGGTCGTGAACGAGCCTCAGGTAGCTGACCGGGACCGGCCCCCAGATGCCCTCGAGCGTCGGGCCCGCATGCGTGTGCGTCGCCTGCACGATCACATCTGCCCGCGACATGTCCACGCCGCCCGCTGCGCTCGCGGCGCGCGCCGCGTCGACGCGATCGGCCACCGCGCCAAAGTCCGGCCCCTCCTCGTAGCCGGAGAAGTAACCCTGGGCGTCGATCGTCGCGAACGCGAGCGCCGTGTGGCCGTTGCTCACATAGAACGCGCGGACCTGGAGAGGGTCGTGGAACCTCGTGATCGGCGGGCTCAGCGAGAACCCGCCCGAGTAGACCGGCACCGACGGATCGATGCTGCGGACGGCCGCCCCCGCCCGGAACAGCGCCGGCCTCGCGGCTGCGTGAGCGACAGCGCTACCGGAGAACGTGAACGCGACCGCGAGCGCCGCCAGCACACGAAGCCTCACTGCCACGTGCGTCAGGTTACTCCTGCGCGCCCGGCCGCCACCTCTGCGGCGAGCTCGCGCAGACGCGCGAGGGTCGGCAGGTCGTCGCCGCGCCGCCAGGCGATCGCGATCCCCATCGTCGGCTCAGGCGTCGCGAATCTGCGGTACACCGCGCCGCGGATCCGCAGGCTGCGGGAACGCTCGAGCATGATGAACGAGATACCCGCGCCCTCGGCAACGGCCGAGACGATTCGCTCTTCCTCCGGCTCGACCCGCGCGAGCGGTGGCCAGGGCGGCTCGCCGCACACCTCACGGCGAACCTCGCGCCAGGCCCCCGGACCGTGCGCCTCGGGCCACCACACCAGCGGTTCGCCTTGGAGGTCTCGCGGCCGGACTGACGTGCGGCGCGTCAGGCGATGGCCCTTTGGTAGCACGCAGACCATCGGCTCGCGCCCGAGCCGCAACTCCTCGAGGCCCGGGTCTTCGAGCGGGGGCCGCACGAAGGCCACGTCGATCTCGCCTGCGTGCAGTTGTTCGACGTGCAGCATCGTCGTGCCGAGACCGAGCTCGAGATCGACCTCCGGGTAGCGCTCGCGATAGGCGGCGACGATCGCGCCGGCGACGCCCCCGGTCAGTGATCGCGTCAGGTTCATGCGCAGCCGTCCGCGCTGGCCCGTGCCGGTGGCCCGCGCGATCTCCGCGGCGCGGTCGGCGCGGCTCAGCAGGTCTCGAGCCTCGGGGAGCAGGGCCGTGCCGGCGGGCGTGAGCGAGGCACCGCGCCTGCTGCGCTCAAACAGCTCGACGCCGAGCTCAGCCTCGAGCATCCGGATCTGCTGACTCACGCTCGGCTGCGCGAGATGCAGACGATCAGCCGCGCGCCGAAAGTGAAGCTCCTCCGCGACGGCGATGAACGACCGCAGCTGCCGCAGTTCCATCGGCCGGATGATAGGCGCCGCCTTTCACAGGGGTGAGCTTCCGTTCTTGATCCGGCGAGAGCCCAACACGTAACGTCGCGGTCCCCCGGCGAGACGGCTTGAGGCGCTCCCCCGGGAGACCGCTTGAGAGGAGAGCCAGATGACGACCGAATCGACGATCCGCGGCTTCGCGAGCCCCTTCGACATTCCCACGCCGGAGGGTTGCGAAGGCTGGGAGTCGATGTATCCGTACTACGCGCTGTTCAGCGAGGAGCGTCGTGCGTCGGAAGAAGCACGGGGATGGTTCAGGGACGGGATGCACTTCCCGGAGCCGATGTTCCCGTTCGACTTCGTGACCGCCGATTCGCCGTACATGTGCCTGGGTCAGGCGAACTCGCGCATCTTCGCGGTTCCGCCCGCGCTGGGAATCGACCACAGGGTGCTGCACGGGTGGGTGTACATGAGCGCCAACCCGGTCACCGACGAGGCCGAGATCGGTCGCCGCGCCGAGCTGTTCGGAGAGCGCGCGGGGTTCTACTTTCAGAACTGGGACGAGCTGTACGGCCGCTGGCAGGCCAAGGTGCAGGAGACGATCGCCGAGCTCGAGGCCCTGGTCGTGCCCGAGCTGCCCGAGATCGAGGATGCGGCGGTCGTCACCGAGGCCCGAGGCATCGGCTCCGCTCACCTGTTGCTCGTCGCTTACAACCGCCTGCTCGAGAGCATCGACCGCATCTGGCAGTACCACTTCGAGTTCCTGAACCTCGGGTATGCCGCGTACCTCGTGTTCTACGAGCTGTGCAAACAGAACTTCCCGGACATTCCCGACCAGGCGATCGCGTCGATGGTCAGCGGAATCGACGTCGTGCTGTTCCGCCCGGACGACGAGCTGGGGCGCCTCGCCGGCCGAGCGCTCGAGCTCGGCGTCGCCGACGCCGTGACCGCGTCCGAAAGCGAGCGAGCGCTGAAGGACACTCTGGCGGCGACCGACGCGGGCCAACAATGGCTCTCAGACTGGGAGTCCATCAAGGAGCCGTGGTTCTACTACTCGAACGGCAACGGCTTCTATCACCATCACCGCTCGTGGATCGACGATCCCGACGTTCCACTGGCCCACCTGCGCACCTACGTCGAGCGGCTGCAGGACGGCCAGGACATCAGCCGGCCGATCGAGGAGGTCAGCGCCGAGCGTGACCGGATTACCAGCGAGTACCGCGCGCTGCTGACCGATCCTGAAGTGCTGGCGGCGTTCGATCAGAACCTCGGACTCGCGCGAACCGTGTTCCCCTACGTGGAGAGCCACAACTTCTACGTCGAGCACTGGTACCACACGCTGTTCTGGAACAAGGTGCGCGAGTTTGGGTCGCTGCTCGCCGGCCACAGGTTCCTCGACAATGCCGAGGACATCTTCTTCCTGCAGCGACATGAGGTGTCCGATGCGCTGGTCGACCTGCGACTGGCGTGGGCGGCCGGCTCGGAGGGGCGCGGCATGGGCTACTGGCCGCCGGTCGTCGCCCGCCGCAAGCGGATCATGGACGCGATGCGCAGGTTCTCCCCGCCGCCGGCACTCGGCTCCGTCCCGGACGCGATCACAGAGCCGATGACGATCATGCTGTGGGGCATCACGACTGAGCGCGTGCGCGAGTGGGCGACGGACGAGCTTGATGCCGGTGCGGCATTGAGCGGATTCGCCGGCTCGCCCGGCACCGCCGAGGGAACAGCCCGCGTCGTGCTCGATGTCGAGCGTCTTTCAGACCTCGAGCCGGGAGAGATCCTGATCGCACCGATCACATCGCCGAGCTGGACACCGGTGTTCGGCAAGATCGCCGCCGCGGTCTCCGACATCGGCGGGATCATGTCCCACGCAGCGATCGTGTGCCGCGAGTACGGGGTGCCCGCGGTCGTCGGGACCGGGAACGCGACGAGCCGGATCAAGACCGGCGACCGCGTCCGCGTGGACGGCAACGCCGGGACCGTGACGATCATCTCCTGACCGATGAGCGACGCCCGGTACGACGCCGTCGTCGTCGGCGGCGGCCACCACGCGACGATCATCGCGCCGTACCTCGCGAGGGCTGGGCTGTCGGTGCTCGTACTCGAGCGCAGCGCGCATCTCGGTGGCGGTGCGTGCGCGAGCGAGGGCCCGGCCCCCGGCTTCGTGATGAACCACTGCAGCCATTGGACTCGCTTCTACGGGCATCCTGCGTACCGCGATTTCTCGCTCTACGACGAGGGACTGCGGTACGTCTTTCCCGAAGAGAACGAAGGCATGATCTTCGACGACGGCACATCGTTCATCGGGTATTCGGCATCGCGCGTGATCGACGCAGAGACCGGGCGCCAGGAGCGCTCGGAGGAACACATCCGGAGGACTTGGGAGCAGATCTCCCGCTTCTCGCGCGCGGACGCGGACACGTACCTCGCGCTGCTCGACGTATACGAGCGCTACTGGAAGGCGGCCTTCCGACGCAACCGATTCAGTCTCCCACCACCGTGGGGCACTCCTGATCCGCTCGAGCAGCTGCTCGAGATTCCGGACAGCCTGATCGAGCCGGTGCACCAGTTCATGACGCTCAGGCAACTCGCGCAGGACTTCTTCGAGAGCCCGGAGCTGCAGATCCTGTTCATGCGCGCCACGACGACCTCGACCGGCTGCTTCCCGGACGACGTTCCCGGCCTGCAGGGACTGATCCACTGCCTTCCGCTGACGCTGTCTTTCGAGCCCGCGGCAATCGCCGTCGGAGGCAGCCAGGCGATCACCGACGCGCTTGTCGCGGCGGGTCGCAAGCTCGGCGTCTCATACGAGACCTCGTGCGAGGTCGACGGGATCACGACCGCCCACGGACGCGCGACAGGCGTCGAGCTGGCCGACGGAGCGCGGATCTCGGCCGAGCTGATCGTCAGCGATCTCGGCTGTGCGCAGACCGTGTTGCGGCTGCTCAGAGAGGTGTCCGTCGAGGGTCGCCTGCGCCGGCGGATCAGCAACATCCACTACGACCGCGGCCAGCTGCTGTGGGCGAACCTCGCGATCCATGAGCCGCCGGACTACACCGCGGACCGCGCGAACCCGGGGGTCGGCTCTCAGCCGCGCCTGTACTGGGGGCCCAAGGACCTCGACTACCTGCACCTGCGCTATCAACCCGAAATCTTCACCGATGGATTCGCCAGCCGGCCGTTCGTGCTCTGCTCAGTCGACAGCCTCTGGGACGACACGCGCGCTCCGCAGGGTCAGCACATCGTCGGCGTCGAGGAGTTCTCAGCACCACGGCGGCTGTTCTCCCAGGACCAGTGGCGCGCCGTGAAGGCGCAGTTCGTCGAGAACCTGATGCAGGCGTGGGCTCGCTACGCCCCGAACATGACAGCCGACAACGTGATCGCCAGCCGGGTCTACAGCCCGCACGACATCGAACGGGAGCGACCGAACATGATCGAGGGCGGCTATTCGACGGGTAGCACGATCGCCTCGCAGCTCGGCCGTTTCCGGCCGATCCCGGAAATCACCAGCCACCGCATCGTGCTCGAGAACGTGTACGACTGCTCGGCGAACCTCCACTCAGGGTCGGGGATCGGGCGTGGTTCGAGCTACAACTGCTACCAGGAGATCGCGCGCGCGCTGCAGTTGCGGGAGGCGGTCCGCGCCGCGTGATGGCCGAGCCACGGCTAGCCGGCAAGCGAGTCATCGTCACCGGTGCGGCACAGGGCCTCGGGCGCGAGTTCGCGCTGCACCTCGCCGACCTCGGCGCACAGGTGCTGGCAGCGGACATCGACGAGCAGCAGTTGCGCGCGACCGCCGCGACCTCCCGCGGGCGGGCGGGTCAGGTGTTCACCTCCACCACGGACGTCAGCAGCCAGTCGCAGACGGTCGCGCTCGCCGAGAAGGCCGTCGAGCTGATGGGCGGCGTCGACGCACTGGTCAACAACGCGGCCGTCGTGGCCGGGCTGAGCCGGCGGCCGTTCGACGAGATCCCCGAGGAGGAATGGGACCGCGTGCTCGCAGTGAACGTGAAGGGCGCATGGCTGTCTGCCCGAGCTGCCGTTCCCGCGATTCGCGAATCGGGAGGCGGCTCGATCGTGAACCTGGCATCCGAGGTCGCCTTCTCCGGATCTCCGGGTCTCATCCATTACGTCACCTCGAAGGCGGCGGTGATCGGGTTGACACGCGCGCTCTCCCGTGAGCTCGGCAGCTCGCAGATCCGCGTCAACGCGCTCGCACCCGGATTCATCGCAAGCGAGGGCAGCCGCCAGATGCTCGGTGACGCCGACTATGACACGAGTGCCACTCCAATCGGGCGAGTCGGCGAGCCCGCGGATCTGCTCGGCGCGCTCGCCTTTCTCATCTCCGACGAGAGCTCGTTCGTGAGCGGGCAGACGCTGCTCGTGAACGGAGGGCGCATCGCGCACTGATACCAATGCAACTGGGACGTCGCGGACTTCCTGGTACGGGGGTTGTGGCCGCCTCGCCGGCGGTGAGAGGATCGCCTCCTCACGAGCATCCCGAGGAGAAACGGAGGTTCACGGATGGGCGATCTGGCGGCGACGTTCGACGCACACGTGCAGGCGGAGTTCGTCGATCTCGATCTCGAGGCGACGATGGCCACGATGGTCGATGACGAGCCCTATGTCCACCACGTGCCCACGATCACCGGGGGCCATGGCACGGCGGGGGTACGCGAGTTCTATAGCCGGCACTTCATCGGCCAGTGGCCGCGGGACACGGAGATTCAGTCGATCTCGCGGACGGTTGGCGAGGACCAGGTCGTCGACGAGCTGCTGATGACCTTCACCCACGACTGCGTGATCGACATCATGCTGCCTCGCGTCGCGCCGACAGGTCGGCGACTGGCGATCCCGGTCGTTGTGGTGGTCGGCTTCAGGGACGGCAAGGTGCATCACGAGCACATCTACTGGGACCAGGCGACGGTCCTCGTCCAGGCGGGGCTGCTGGATCCGGGTGAGCTTCCCGTCGCGGGCGCGGAGCAGGCGGAGGCGCTGCTCGATCAGAGCCGCTCGAAGAACGAGCTTCTATGAGTAGCGGGCAGCAAGTGGCACTTGTGTGCCGCCGTGCGTGAGCGAGCTTCCGACCGCGGTGCAATGACCTACCGAGCTGCATGAGACGCCCATCAGCGAGCTGCTGATCGTGCCGGCGCGCGCCGGCATCGGCTGGAGCATCCAGTTGGTGCCGTCCCACCGCTCGATCAGCGCGTCGTCGAGTCCGGTTGCGTTCTCGAACGACCCCACCGCCGTGCATGAACGCGCCGTCGCGCACGACACGCCTGCGAACCCGACGGCGCGCGCGCCGTCGGGATAGCGGGTGCGTCCGATCGACCACCGCGAGCCACTGCGCCGCTCCGCCAGCATCACCTGGATACCGGTGACGATGCCGAAGAACCCTGCCGCCATACACGTCCCCCCCGCGACGCAGGAGACCCCGGCGAGCTGGACCTGCGTCGCCGCGCGCGGACTGGGGGTGCGCTCGATCGACCAGCGACTCCCATCCCAGCGCTCCGCCAGGGGTCTGCCGATGCGATCGCTGCCGACCGAGAATCCGACAGCGACGCACAACCTCGACGAAGTGCACGAGATCCCCGAGAGGAACGTGGCGGTCGCGGCGTCCGGCCTCGGCGGTCGCAGCCGCACCCACGAGAAACCGTTCCAGCGCTCCGCGATCGCGGCGCCAACGGTGCCCGCGGCGTTGCCGGCGTAGCCGACGGCGATGCAGTCGGTCCTCGACGTACACGACACCGCGCCGAGGTAACTCACGCCGGTGCCTCCCGCAATCGTGCGGAGGGTCGACCACCGGCGGCCGTCCCAGCGCTCGGCTAGCGGAAACGTGACGCCCGTCCGGCCGGTGCTGCTGCCCACAGCAATGCAGGCCGATCGCGTCGCACACGAGACCTCGAACAGCAATGCGGTCTTTGCCCCCTTCGGCTTTGGAGTCGCCTCGATCGACCAGCGTGCTCCATCCCAGCGCTCTGCCAGCGGCTCGCCCGCGCCGGCGCGAGCAGTGAAGTGCCCAACCGCGGTGCAGTGTCCCTGCGACGGACACGACACACCATCCAGGACGCCGGCACTCGCGCCGGCCGGGTTCGGCGTCGGCTGGACCGACCAAGTCGCGGCTGCCGCGGCGGTGGCCGGTGCCAGCGTCGCCAGACTCGCGAAGGCCAACAGGCGCAATCGGCGCACTCGGCAGCGTCAGCGGGTCGCGATCGGCCGTCCGACCGTCAGCACGTCGCGAACGCCGGCCTCGAGCTCGCCGTACCTCGCGTCGGGCTCGACGCCGAGCGCGTCGAGCGTCTTGCTGAAGAAACAGCGCGCCGCGGCGGCGAGGACGACGTCCATGATCTCGGCCTCGGAGAGTCCGAGCGACCGCAGGCGTTCGATGTCCCCCTGCTCGACCGCGGTCGCGTCATCGGCGACCCGCTCGGCCAGATCCATGACCGCCACATCGATCTCGCTCAAGCCGGCGCTGCTGTGATCCGCTGCCACGGCGGTGAGTGCGTCGGGATCGAGAAACTTCTCCATCAGCACCGAGCCGTGCGCCAGCGAGCAGTAGCTCGAGCGAAGGCGGCGCGCGGCGGCCAGCGTCGCCAGCTCGTAGCGGCGGAGATCCATGTTGGCCCTGATCGATGTATTGAGCTGCCGCCAGGCCGCATACACCGCCGGGCGATGCGAAAACGCCTGCGTGAAGTTGGGCAAGAAGCCGAACGCCTCCTCGTCCGCCGCGTACATCTCGGCGGTAGCGCCTTCGGCCCGCTCTGGTGGGATCGTGTCTACGAACGTCACGGCTGCTCCTCTCTCACCTGCTTTTGCGTGGCGACAGCGCCTCCCGCGCCTGCGCCGGACTCGGCGCCACACCCGGCATTGGCGACCCAGTGTCGCAAAGATCACCCGGCTCGATCTCTCCACGGACCGCGCCGGCCCGCTGTCCGCGCTCGATGAGCCCGCCGAGGATCGGCTCGATGCGCTGATCGAGGCGTTCGAGCCATTCGCCGGCGTAGCCGGGCGTGAACACGTCGAGCAGTCCGCGATTGGCGACCATCAGCTCCAGCGTCGGGCGCACCGGCGCGCACACGGTCTGCCCGGCTCGCTCGCCGCGCCCTGAGCGCGAGGTGCGCCGCCCGGCGGCGAGGCCCGCTCTCTAGCCCCGCCCCGCCCTACCACCAACCCCCATTTCGTTACATCACGACCGCCACGGTGAGCAACGAGTCACCAAATCGGTAAGCGTTCAGTCGTCGGGGCCGGCGGCAGGGTTTCCTGCTTGTTGCAGCGAATCTTGCGTGCATGGAGCGCGTCGAGGCGGAGGCGATCTACGACTCGGGGCGTGAGTCGTGTGTGCAGTTCATTCTTGATCTCGCGGCGAGGGTTGAGCAGCTCGAGGAGCGCCTTGCGCGGTTAGAGGCGCAGCAGCGTCAGGACTCGCGCACGAGTTCCAAGCCGCCGTCGTCGGATCCGCCGAAGACGCGGGCGCAGCGGCGGGCTGAGGCGCGCGCGAAGGCCAAAGAGTTGATGCGCCGGGAGGGTGAGGGGCGCAAGGCTGGCGGGCAGTCTGGGCATCCGGGTGCGGGTCGGGAGCTGCGGCCTGAGGATCAGATCGATGAGCTCGTCGATCACTACCCGGACGCGTGCGGTGGTTGCGGCCGCCAGTTCCCGGCTGAGCAGCGTCGCCCGAGGCGGCGGTTCGGTCGCCACCAGGTCGCGGAGTTGCCGCCGATCAGCGTGGTCTGGACCGAGCATCGCACCCACCAGCTGCGGTGTCGGCACTGCCTGGCGCGGACCAGCGCCCGCCTGCCGGACGGGATCGGCGCGTGCGCGTTCGGGCCCAGGCTGCAGGCAGCGGTCGTGACCTTGACCGCGCGGCACCGTGTCTCGCGCCGTGGAATCGCCGAGCTCGCGCGTGATCTGTTCGGCGTCAGCCTCTCGACCGGCGCGGCGGACGCGATCTGCCAGCGCGCCTGCGAAGCATTAGCCGGCCCGCATCTGCAATTGCAGGACTGGGTGCTGGACCAGCCGGCTGTGCATGTCGATGAGACCGGCTGGCGCACCCGCGGCGAGGGACGAGCGCTGTGGACAGCGACCACCCCCGCCGCCGCAGTCTTCGTGATCGCCGAGCACTGCAACCGCGAGCAGTTCAACGCCCTGGTCGGCACCACATATCCGGGGATCGTGGTCTCTGACCGCTGGAATGGCTACAGCCATCTCGACCCCCACCAGCGTCAGGTGTGCTGGTCGCACCTGCAGCGGGACTTCCGCCGCCACGCCGACGGACTCGGCGAGCAGAAGACCTTCGGCGAGAAAGGGGTCCCGCTCGCCGACCAGGTATTCAAAGCGTGGCGCTCCTACCAGCACGAGCACCACGACCGCGCTCGGCTCCAGGCCGAGATCGCGCCGATCCAGACCCTGCTACGACAGCTACTCGAGGGCGCATCGCCGAAGAAAGCGCGCAACCGCTGGCACCGCCAGTTCGCCAACAACCTGCTCAAGGTCTGGCCCGCGCTCTGGACCTTCACCACCACCACCGGGATCGAGCCGACCAACAACCCAGCTGAGCGCGCGCTCCGAGGCCCGGTGATCCACCGAAAACTCTCGCTCGGCACCCAAAGCAACAACGGCGAGCGGTTCGCCGAGCGCGCCCTCTCAGCCGCAGCCACCTGCCGCATGCAACGCCGCTCGCTATTCACTTACCTCAGCGAACTACTCGCTGCCCACACCCGCGGCGACCCATTCCCCGCGCTCACCTGAGCGGCCCCGGGAACTGAACGCTTACCCAAATCGGTGCGATAGCACCCATTTCGTCACACGTTGCCCAGGCGAGCGGGCGCTCTGTAACGAAATGGTGGTCCGGAGCCCGGGGCACGCGCATGGCGAGCTCGCGCCCGGCGATACAAAGCGCCACTTGCGCTCGGCCCTGCAGGTAGAGCCCCCTACCTACGCGCTGACGGGCGGACCCAGTGCGGCACGCCCGTGGATCTCGAGCACGGGCCCGTGCTACGCGGCGTCGGAGATGATCAGCCGCTCGACGATGTCGGCCAGGCTCCGCATCCGGCGCTCGAAGCCTTTCCTGGCTCGGTTGGGGGAGTCGAGGATCTCAGAGAGGTCCTTGAGGCCATCGGTGGCGGCGACAAGCACGGTGGCCAGCGCGTCCGCGTCGAGGTCCGGTGCGAGGTCACCGTCGTGCTGCGCACGCGTGATGATGAGCGACCTCCCCCCGGCTCGCACCAAGGCAGATGGTGGCGCGCATGGCTGAGCACACGATGCGCCCGAAAACGGTGCCGCCGGCGCGACCACTCCTAGGCAGGCTTAGCCGATGAGTAGCGTGAGCTAGTGCTTGTGCTCCGCCGCCGCTCGCCGAGCTAGCTCGAGCGCCTTCAGCAATCTGGCCGGCGGTGGACACGCCGGCGTGGCGCCGGGTAGGGGACCGTCGATGACGGTGTATGGGGGCCCTGCGCTCGTGGTGGTCGTCGGGACGCCGGTCGCGGTGGTGGTCGTCGGGACCCCGGTCGCGGTCGTGGTCGTCGACGGGACGCCGCCTGCCGTGGTTGTGGACGGGGCGCTGTCAGCCGGTCGCACCGGCCCAGTTGCGAAGCACTGCACGCCTGCGCCCTTGCCAGCGCGTGCCTGCGTCGCGGCGCCGAACACCTGTGCAGTGGGAAGACACGTAGGAACGGCACCGAGGACGACGTGCCCGGAGCCGGCCTTGACCTCGTGCCCTTGCCGCCACGCGGTCATGACGAGCGTCTTGCCGGCCGGGATCTGCCGCGGATCGAACCGGGCGTGCACAAGCCCGCGCACGACGCTCACGGATCCGACGTGCACCTGCTCGCGTCGAGCGAACAAGTGCGCGACCGCCGCCGGTGCCGGCACCGCGCAGCCGGGCGCCACCTGCACGAACCTCGCTCTGAGCCCGAGCTGCGCAAGGCGCGCGTTGACGCTGTGCAGCGCGTCGATCCGCCAGATCACCACACGCACGGTGCCGTCGTGACCGCGGGTGACGGCAAATGCGGGCGAGCTGCTGGCCGCGCCGAGGAGAAGCGCAACGGCGGTGCCCACGCCGGCGAGGCCGACGGTCGTGCCGGCAAGCAGGCGCGGCCGCGCCATGCGGCCGTGCCTCGCCGACCTGGAGATGCCGGCGAGCTGCGCCCCGTGGTCCTGGACGAGCTCCCGCCACAGCCGTTCCGTGTATCTACTCATCGCTCAGGTGCTCCTTTCTCAGTCGGGCGCGAGCCCGGGACAGCCGCTTACGCAGCACCACTCGAGACAGGCCAAGCGCGGCTGCTGCCTCCTTCGGCGTCAGCCCGGCCACGTCGACGAGCTCGACGGCGGCGCGCTCGAGCTCGGGCAGCTGCGAACAGCGCTCGAGCAGTGCCCGGCCGGCGCGCTCGGCGTCGTGCTCGAACTCCGCGAGCACGGAGCCCGCCGGTTCGCTGAGCCGCGCGGGCTCGGCGGCCGAAGAAGCCTCCTGCGGGGTGTGCTTCGTCTTCTTGCTGCTCTCGATGATCGCCAGCTCGGGGCGCGCTGCTGTGCTCATATGCCCTTAGTTGCCAGGTTCGCGCGCGGCTGTGACATCGGCCGCATCCGTAGCGGACCGGCGGTAACGGTGAGGTAACGCCGCCGATCAGCTCCCAGCGAGCGAGCGAGCCACCTCGACGTAGGTCGCCGTCGCGTCGAACAGGTTCGAGACGGGGACGTATTCGTCGGGGCCGTGCATGCGCTCGATCAGACCGGGGCCGAACGCCACCGCGGGGATCCCAAGCTGGTCGTAGACGCGGGTCTCGAGCACGCCGGGACAGCAGGTCACGCTCGGACGTGCGCCCGTTACCGAGTCGACCACGTGCGCGAGCGTCCGCACAAGGTCGCTGTTGGTCGGCGTGATCGCGCTCGGAGCATCCTGCAGCACCTCCCAGGTCACGTCGGCGTGCGCCGCGGTTCTCGCGAGCAGATCGAGCAGCTCCTGTTTGGCCAGCTCGTAGTTCTCCTCAGCGTTGGGCCGGCGATCGACCGTGAACGAGAACTCCGAAGGAACGATGTTGAAGTTCGTGCCTCCGCCCGCCTCACCGCCGATCAGCATGATCGACTCGCGCGCGCGGTCGTCGTGTGAGGAGAAATCGAGCTCGCTGCGGCGCGCGCGCAGGCTGCGCTCCAGCTCCCGGAGCCGGTCGACCACCTCGGCGGCGGCGGTGAACGCGTTGATCCCGTCGTAATGCAGGCCGACGTGCGCGGGCCGTCCGCGCACGCGGATCCGCAGCGTGAAGGCGCCGCGGCACGCGTGCCAGATCGTGCCCCACGTCGGCTCGGCGACGATCGCGCCGCGCGCAGACCGATCGAGGCGCCCCAGGCGCGCGAGCCGTGCGGCGCCGAGCCGCCCGCCGGTCTCCTCATCGGGAACGATCACCAGGCCGACCCGGGCGCCGCCGTCCGCGGCTTGTCGCGCCGCGTAGACGATCGACGCGAGCCCGCCCTTCATATCGGTCGCGCCTCGGCCCACGAGGCGTCCATCTTCGATCACCGGCTCGAACTGCTCGGGCGCGAACGCAGGCACCACGTCGTAGTGACCGTGCAGGTAAAGGAGCCGCCGGCCCTCCCCTGCGGTCGCGAGAATCGCGCGGCGCGACGTTGCCTGATCCCCCGTTTCGACCACCTCGTACGGGAGCGAGAGCCGCTCGAGCTCAGCGCAGATGCGCTCGACGCATTCCTCGTACGCGCGCCCCGGCGGGTTCTCGGTCGGGATCGCGACGAGGTCGCGGGCGAAGGCGACCAGATCGCGCTGTTCTGCGGAGAGCGCCATCGGCAGACCGTACTGCGAGCACGCACTCGCCACATCGAGGGGGACCACTAGCGATAGGCTGCGCCTCGGTGCGACTCGCGCAGACCAGCCACACGCGACCAGGGCCGGAGCGCCGGCGACGTGGACGGCTTCTCGCGCTGCTCGCGACGGCGGCCGCCGTGACGGCGGCGCTCGTGCCGATCGGAGTCGCGATCGCGGGCAGCTCCGCATCGGTCAAGCCGCACTCGAACCCAGACGGGCTCGGCATCACCCCCGGCAAGATCAAGCACGTCTGGCTGATCATCCTTGAGAACAAGTCCTACGACGCCACGTTCACGGGCCTGAACCGCAACACGTATCTGTGGCGAACGCTCCCCCGCCAGGGAGTCCTCGTCAAGAACTACTACGGCACCGGGCACAGCAGCTTCGACAACTACCTCGCGCTCGTGAGTGGCCAGGCCACGCAACCGGACTCGCAGTCGGACTGCCCCTACTACGACCACTTCTCGGGCCACGTCGACACGTCGGGGTCGCTGCGGAGCAATTCCAACTTCGGCCAGTTCACCTCGGCGCAGGGGCCGAACGCCGCGATCGGCAGCAACGGATGCGTGTACCCGCCGAGCGTGCCGACGCTGTTCAAGCAGCTCGACGCGGCAAAGGTGAGCTGGAAGGGCTACGCGCAGGATCTCGGCTACCCGAACGCGAGCGGCCCACCGCACGACGTGGGGACCAAGTACTGCGGCGCTCCTTACGCCACGCCCGGACCGACCGGCAGCACCAAGCAGCCCAATCCGCCGGTCGCCAACGCGACCAACCAGTATCTGCCCAAGCACTTTCCGTTCCCGTGGTTCGAGTCGATCCTGCGCTCCGGGGACTGCAATGCGCGCCACATCGCGAGCCTGTTCGATCCGTCGAACGGGCTGTACCACGACCTGCAGCGTAAGAGCAGCACGCCGTCGTTCAGCTGGATCACGCCGAACATGTGCAGCGACGCCCACGACGCGGTCTGCTACGGGAGCAACCTCTCGGGCGGGTTCTCGGGCCCGAACAAGCCGAAGAAGCCGGTCAACTACACGGGTGGGCTGTACGCGGCCGACCTGTTCCTGGAGCACGTGATCCCCGAGATCGAGGCCTCGCCCGCGTTCAAGGACGGCGGCCTGATCGACGTCACCTTCGACGAGGCGTTCCCGCCGTTCACCTTCACGGGCAACAGCTTCCGCAACTCAAAGCGTGTGCCGCCGACCGCCGCGACGTCGATCGCCAACGACACCGCGGGCGAGACGCTGTTCGGCCGCACCGTGCACAACGAGCCGACCGGGCCGAACACGCCGCTCGCCACGGACAGGCGCGGCCGCCAGCTGTTCCCTGGGCCGGGCTTCAACTCGTTCGTCGACCGCCCGAGTAACTGCGTGCCGCAAACGGTTCCCCGCCAGCCTCCGGGCACGTGCATCCTTGGCGGCGGCGGTCACGTTCCCGCCGCGCGAACGGACGCCGGCGCGACTGCCGGCGCCGGCAGCACGACGATCTCCGACAACTCGGCTGTCATCACCGACACGGGCCGAACCGTGACCGGGACCGGGATTCCGGCGGGAGCCTTCGTCGGCCGCGTCACGAACACGCCGGTCACGGCGATGGCGCCGATAACGGGCGGCGGGTTTGTGGACACCGGCTCGTTCCCGCTCGTCAATTCCGCCGGGCGTCCGTTGCGCACCACGGCCAATGTCAGCGGCGTCACGCTCGGCGCACGCACGCCGGCGACCGATCCGCTCTTCAACGCGACCAGCGCGACCAACGGCGGCGGCGACACTGGGAGCGTTCTGATCAGCCCGTACATCCGCCCGGGCAGCGTCAGCACCGTCTACTACAACCACTACAGCTGGCTGCGCACGATCGAGGACCTGTTCAACGTCGCGCGCGTCTCGCGCGGGCTCGACGGCAAGGGCCACCTCGGTTACGCGGCCCAACGCGGCCTCGCGCCGTTCGGCCGCGACGTGTTCAACCGCCCGCGCGGTGGCGCCGTTCCTCGGTCGAACGTACTCGATGCGCTCGGCACCGCCACCAGGACGCACCCGGTGCTCGCGCTCCAGGGCGACACGGTCGCGGTCGACCTGGGCGGCGCGCGGCTGCTGGCCTCGGCGGTTGGCCCTTCTGTTTCGCGCCGCACAGGAATCTCCACGTTCAACGTCACGTTCCGCGCGACGACGCGGGCGCTTCCGCTGCGCGGATTGACGATCGTCGACGAGCTCGGCGAGCTCCACCACCCGCAGGTGACCATGCTCAGCGGCGGCGCGCCCCCGAGCGCGCTGGAGCCAGGGCGCACGGTCACGCTCGTCGTCCGCGACATGCTCCCGATCGGCAACGGGCGCGTTCAGTGGGCACCGGCGGGATCGAGCCCGATCGTCTCCTGGGACTTCGACCTGGAGCTGAACTGACGTCACGGTGAGGGGCTGCTGACGCAGCGTCCGTGGGGCCGAAAGGGCCCGTCCGGACCTCGGATCCGTTAGCGTCGGGCCAGCGGCGTCGTTGCAACGAGTTGGGTCGCACGCCTGCGGGCGTGTCCCTCTCCGGGGTCACCCCGGGGATAGCCGTTTACCAAGGCCAGTGCATCGCGAGCCCGTCAGGGGGTGCATCCTTCGGAGGCACTTCCGGGCATCGCACGACGTGGAGCAGTCGGAGCGCGACGCCGCAACCCATTCGCCGCATGTACACGACCCCGCAACGTCGCCGTCTCGCCGAGGAGCTCGCGCCGGCGATGCTGGCCGGGCCATGGTCGGCCGACCACATCGCTGAAAGCGGCGCCGCTTGCTTTGAGCATTGGCCAGGCTGGATGAGCGCCCTTGCGATGCGGATCTCGGTCGTTCACCCGTCGGCGCCGGTCGACGATCCGAGCGCCCTCGTGGCGCTGATCGAGTCGTTCCTCGAGGAACACGCGGCCGCGGAGCCCGACCGAGAACCGCCCATCCCGCTTCGCCGGCTTTCACTGCATGCGGCGCCGCGGCTGAGGTTCGAGCACGACTGGCCGATCGCGCGGATCGAGTCCGTGCCCGCGCTGGCAGCGATGCTCGAGCTCAGTGACGGTCAACTCGCGTGGCTGGCCGACGTTCGCAGCCTCGAGCGACTGGTTCGCCAGGAGCGGCTGCGCAACTACCGCTACCTGATCATGCAGCGGCCAGGCGGCCTGCCGCGGGTGATCGAGAGCCCGAAGGCCCGCCTGAAGGAGATCCAGCGCTGGGTCCTGCACGAGATTCTCGACCACGTCCCGGCGCACGAGGCTGCGCACGGGTTCACCAGTGGGCGCTCGGTCGTCAGTCAGGCCGCCGTCCACGCCGGCCGCCCTGCGGTTCTGCGACTGGACCTCAAGGACTTCTTCGCCTCCGTCAGCGCGGCCCGCGTGTTTGGGCTGTTCCGCATGCTGGGGTATCCGCACGCCGTCGCGCACGCGCTGACCGGACTGTGCACGAATACGATCCCTCAGGCCGTCTGGCGGCAGGTCCCGAGGGTCACCGACCCGACGCTCGTTCAGCCCCGTTTTTGGCTGTCGCGCCAACTCGCGACGCCGCACCTGCCCCAGGGCGCGCCGACCTCGCCGGCGCTCGCCAACCTGATTGCTTTCCGCCTCGATCGGCGCCTTACCGGCCTGGCCAGTTCGTTGGGGTTGACCTACTCGCGCTATGCGGACGACCTGACCTTCTCCGGCGCAACGCGCCGGTTGGGCCGCGGCAGTCGCATGATCGAGATCGTCACGGCGATTGCCAGAGCGGAGGGTTTCGCCCTAAACCGCGACAAGTCGCAGCCGACCACGCAAGCCGCCCGCCAGCGCGTCTGCGGGGTAGTGGTCAACCGCCACCCCAACGTCAGTCGCCGCGAATACGACCGCCTCAAGGCGACTCTCAAGAACGTTGCCCGCCACGGGCCCGAGCGCGAGAACCGCGCGGCCATCGCCGATTTCGAGGCGCATTTGCGCGGCCGGATCGCGTGGGTGGCGTCCGTCAATCCGAAGCGCGCGGAGAAGCTCGAGGCGCGGTTCGCGGCGATCGCGTGGCCCCGTCCCGGAACCGAAGCGTGACACTCGGTTGCGCCTGGCTGCCCATGCCCGGCTCCTGGGCCAGGCGCAACCGAGATCCCTCGCCCGGCTAGCTACCCGACGCGAGCAGATCTCACTCACCTGGGCGGCTGGGGCTCGTATCGAACATGATCCCTGCCCCCTCGGACGGACCTATTTAGCCTTCGACCTTCCCGGCGGGGCCGCCCAGCGCGGAGATCAAGGCCGAGAAGCTCCTGCCCGCGTTGGTGGACCTGTTGTTGTCGTCGTCCTCCGAGGTCCACTGATGGTTCTGCATCGCGAGGCTGCTGGTGTTCGTCCCGGCTCCCCATCCCAGCTCGATCCCTGTCTCCCAGCCTGAGATGATCGTCGCGATCGTCTGCCCGGCGTATACGGTTTCGCCCGCTCGCAGATTCGTCGCCGGCTGCACTCCTTCCGCGTAGTAGACCGAACAACCGGCGTCGGAACCGGTGAGGAGCCGGTACTCGATGAACGCGCCCGGCCATCCCGTGTTTGCGGTGGCGACCGTGGTCACCGTCGCCTCCCCGATCGCAGTGAGCATGCCCGAGCCGGCATAGTCGACTCCCTGGTCGATCCGCTCCGGTTTCACGCGGGCGCGAGCGAGCGGATTGACATAGCCGCTCGACACCTGCGCGGGGACGCAGGGCCGCACCGGTCTGGCCACACGGTGCTTGACAAGCGCCGCACGTCGCGGTGCAGCTACTTGTGGTGAGCTGACGTATTGCTGCAGTGCGGCTTCGTTGGCTGTCGCGGAAGGACGTGCGCGGTGATCTGCGAGCACGTTCGGCACGGCGACAGCCAGTGCGGCGACACCGCCGACCGCCCAGAAATTGGCCCGGAGCAATCGCCTGCGTCCCCGCGGCGGCTGCCGCCGCCGCTGTCGCGAACGCTCAAGTGATTCCTGCCACGGGTCAGCGTGGCCGAGGTCACGTACGGTCTCCACAATTCTCCCTTTGAACGTCTCGAGAGCCTGCGGAGTTAGCTGACGGGCTCGCGCTTGCGCGCTACGCCGAATAATTCGGCGATTCGCCCCGGCGACAACCGGGATCGCTTTGGGTCCCCCGCTCGCCGTCCCCGGG
This sequence comes from uncultured Solirubrobacterales bacterium, assembly GCA_963796525.1. GTDB lineage: Bacteria > Actinomycetota > Thermoleophilia > Solirubrobacterales > Solirubrobacteraceae > Palsa-465. The sequence goes on along the minus strand of CAWCMD010000014.1, from coordinate 239,444 downwards.
AGGTCGGCGACTCGGCTCGTTATGTGGCGCGGGACCCTATCACTCAGACTGGCGTCAGGCGCCCTTACCTCGCGCGTAATCGACGGTCTCACCTCCTGATGGGACCGTCCGGGGCGTCAAGCGAAACCCTCAGGAGGCTTGAAGTGTCAAACGCAGACCAACTCGTCAACAACTACATCGCCATGTGGAACGCGACGGACCCGGAGCGCCGCCACGATCTTGTCGCTAAGACCGTAAGCGACAACGCCACCTATCTGGATCCCGTGATGAGCGGCGAGGGGATCACCGGCATCAGCGCGATGATCGGCGGTGCTCAGGAGCAGTTCCCCGGCCACGTGTTCATGCTCCACTCCGGGCCGGACGCACATCACGATCGGCTCCGATTCAGCTGGTCGCTCGCGCCGGTCGGCGGCCGGCCGATTGCCCATGGCACCGACTTCGCGACGGTCGGCGAGGACGGTCGCATGCAGTCGATCACGGGCTTCCTCGAGCAGGCGAGCTGACGGCAGGCGTCGATCGCGTTCCCGCTCGCGCGCGGGGATACTGCCTCGCGCGCGTGAGACAAACCGGGAAGTGCCTCGCGCGCGCGAGACACGCCGGGAAGGTCGAGTGAGATTGCGGCTAGCCGCGATTCGGAGAACCGGTGACCTTTGAGTCATCCGGTGGCCATGTCTCGATGTCCCAGTGCTGCTCGACCTGCGGCTTTGAGAAGAACGCGAGAACGCGCAGATCCTCAGTACCGCTGTTGTGCAGGTCGTGCGAGGCGCCCTCTATGAGCACGAACACGTCTCCCTGCTTGATCGGCTGCGAACCGTCGTCGGTCAGCAGTTCGCCTTCGCCCGACAGGATGTATTGAGTTTCCTCGGCGGTGTCGTAGTGCTTGCCCAGGCGGTCGCCCGGGGGGATCGCAAAGTAGATCGTGCACGATTGCTCGGCCTTGCTACCGCCGTAGCTGAAGTAGCCTCCGACCCACGCGGCGTCGTCGGTCGCTGATGAGCGCAGGCTCACCGTCTCAAGATCCTTCACGTTCTCGGGATCTACAGCCATGGGCCCTCCTCTTAGATTGCGAAGACCGCGATTATTACTGGAGGTGCTCGATGATCAACGCCGCCACGGCATCCGGTTGCTCGCGGGCGAGGTCATGCGTGCCGCCGGCCAGGACATGTAGCGACCCGCTCGGCAGCGACTGCTCGAGTCGCTGACCGACTGCGACCGGACTGATCGGGTCGCAGTCCCCCCAGATCAAGAGCGTCGGAATCCGGAGCCTCGACAGCGCGGAGCCGTAGTCAGGGCGCTCCTCCACGATCCATGCCGCGGCCTCGGGAAACGCGCTGCGGTACTCGTCACGCCACTGCGCAGCACCGAGACCGCTCAGCTCGATGCCCCCCGAGGTGGCGACCAGGACCAGACGCCGAACCTTGCCCGGATCGCGAAGCCCCACCCCGACCGCGACGATCCCGCCCATCGACTGCGCCACCAGGTCGCATCCGGCCTCGCACGCCGCGCTCGTCAAAGCGATCAGGTCCTCGAACGAGCTCACGCGCGGGTCGTGCGGTTGCACGCCGGCTCCCGGCCAATTCAGCAGCGTCGTTCGCCAGGTTCTCGGCAGCCGTTGCGCGACGGGCTCCCAGAATTCGCGCGCACCGGACGCGCCTGGCAGGAAGACGACGTCAGGCGTGACCTCGCCCATCTACGATTCCCGCGTGGCCGGCGACGTCGAGTTGTACCTGTTCAAGAGCGGCACGCTCATATTCGGCGGTGTCGAGGCACCGGTGCCTTTCTATCTGATCCGCCATCCCGCGGGAGACGTGCTCGTCGACGGCGGGAACCCGGCCGCGGTCGCGCGGGATCCGCGCGCGCACTGGGGCGAGCTCGCCGACGTGTTCGAGGTGCACATGGCCGAGGATCAGCACTGCGTCTCGCAGCTGGAGCGACTCGGGATCGAAGCCGGCTCCATCCGCTTCGTCGTGCAGACGCACCTGCACATGGATCACACCGGCGCGCTCGGACACTTCCCTGGCGCCTCCGTCGTCGTGCACACGCGTGAGCTTGCCGCCGCCCGCGCCGCCCAGTCATCGTTGTCGACGGGGTACGTCCGTGCGGACTTCGACCTTCCGGAGCTCCGCTGGCACCCCGTCGACGGCGATCAGGACGTGTTCGAGGACGGCACCGTCCGCTTGATCGAGACCCCTGGGCATTCGGCCGGTCACATGTCGCTGCTGCTCAAGCTCGCGAGCACCGGCCACGTGCTTCTCACCGCGGACGCTGCCGACAACCGCGATCAGTGGGAAGGCCGGGCGCGTCCGCGGGCGCTGCACTCACGCGAGGACGCGGCCCGCTCGATCGAGCGGCTGCGCGCAATCGCGAATGAGACGACGGCGCGCGTCGTCCTTGGTCACGACCTTGAGGACTGGTCGCACCACAGGCACGCGCCCGACCGTTATTCGTAGCGCTCAGCCGAGCGGCGTGGCCGGCGGAGCACCGTTTCGCAGCAGCGTCGCCAGCCATACAACCACCCTCGTCTTCGCCTGCGCAAAGTGATGGTCGCTCGGCTGCTCGACGATCCACTCTCCGGCGGTGAGCGTTCCGGTCTGCCCGGCGCTGATCCTGCGCACCACGCGCGGGTTCTCGTCCGCTAGGCCCCGCCTCACGGTGACCGACCCCGTCTTCACCGAGTAGCGCAGGACGCCGGAGGCGATGTAGGACACCTGCGTGCCTTCGTGGTAATGCAAGGGCAGCTTCACGCCGGCGGGGATCACGACCCGGGACAGCCCGAGCGTCCGCCCCTTTGCACCGATTGGGTTCTTGAACGCGCCGAGCAGCTCGCGCTTGGCCGTCGGTCCGGATGACGCGGCCTGCACGGCGATCGCGCCGGCGCCGGCGCCCAGTATGAACACTGCGATCGTGCCGGCGACGACCGTCAGACGGCGAGATTTCAGCAACGTAGGTCCTCCTTGACGAACTTGTCGGAAAGCGCCCAGCGCAGCGGAGTCTAGAGCCGCGCGATGCGAGCGGGCCGCTCGCGCGGCTTTGTGTCACCTTTCGGATGTGCGGTTCGCGATCTCGATGCCCCAGTACGTCGGTGAGGAGAGATTCGACAGCGAGGGATTTCGCCGGTTTCTGACCCGAGCCGAGGAGCTTGGGTTCGAGGGTGCCTGGGCGCAGGAGCAGCCGTTCGGCTCGGCGCGGACGCTCAGCCCACTCGAGGCGATGACCTACGCTGCCGCGTGCACCAGCCGGCTCAGATTGGGCTGCGCGGTCTTCGTGACACCGCTGCACGGCCCGGTTCACCTTGCCAAGAGCATCGCGAGCCTCGACTGGCTGAGTGAGGGACGTGTCGATGTCGGCGTGGCGACGGGCGGACGCTCGCGCCGGTTCTCGGCATTCGAGGTCGACCCGAGCACTCTGGTCGCGCGGTTCAATGAAGGGCTCGCGCTGATGAAGGCGTGCTGGACGGAGTCGGAGATCAACTTCGATGGCCGCTTCTGGCAGCTCGAAGGCGTTTCGATGGAGCCGAAGCCGGTCCAGCAGCCCCACCCGCCGATCTGGGTGGGCGGTAACGCCGAGGCGGCGCTGCGGCGCGCCGTCCGGATCGGCGACGGGTTCTTCGGCGCGGGCTCGCAGACAACCGCCCAGTTCGCGGAGCAGGTCGAGGTCGTTCGCGACGAGGCCGCCGATCGCGGCCGAGCCGCTGACACCTTTCAGATCGCAAAGCGCGTCTACATACACGTCGATGACGACCGCGACCGCGCACTGGAGCAGATCGATGCGGCGCTCGCTCACCACTACGGCAGACGCGGTATGTCGAGTGTCGCGGTGTACGGACCGCCGGCCGCCTGCGCGGCGGGGCTGCGCGAGGTCGTTGCTGCCGGCGCGGAGTTGATCCTGCTCAACCCGCTGGTCGATGGCGCGCAGCAGATGGAGAGACTTGCCGCCGAGGTGATCCCCGAGTTCTCCTAGCAATCGCCGAGGTTTCGAGAAAGCCTCGAGCGGACAGGCATCTTCCAGGATGTCCAGGCAGTTCTTCCGGCGACACCGGCGCGCGCTCATCGTGGGCGTGGCGGTGATTGTGCTCGTCGGCTTCCTGCACTTTGTGCTTCCGCAGATCAGCGGCATGTCCTCGACGTTGCGGCGACTGCGTCACGCGGATCCATGGTGGATCGCATTGGCCGTCTTGCTTGAGGCAATCTCGCTCGCCGGGTACGTGCTGCTGTTCCGCACGGTGTTCTCTTGTCACGACGCACGGATCGGATGGCGGGAGAGCTGGGAGATCAACATGGCCGGGACCGTCGCGACGAAGTTCCTGGCGACCGCCGGAGCGGGCGGAGTGGCGTTGACGGTATGGGCGCTGCGAGCATCAGGACTGAGCGCGCGTGCAATCACACGGCGGATGCTGAGCTTTGAGCTGTTGCTCTACTCCGTGTTCGCCGGCGCGATCTTAATCGTCGGTACCGGCCTGCGAACCGGTGTCCTGCCGGGTCGCGCGCCATGGACGCTGACGGTCGTGCCTGCCGCCATCGCGGGCGTCGCGATTATCATCCTGCTCGCACTGCGCGTGCTGCCCGCAGGCGTCAGCCAGCGGATCCGGACAGGGCGCGGCTTGTGGCGCCGGGCGCATGGCCTCGGCTCGCGGTTGACAACGGTCCCGCGCATGCTGCGCGAGGCGACGGGCGTGATCTCACACCTCGTCCGCCAACGGCGGCTCGGCGTGCTCGGCGGCGTCCTCTACTGGGGTTTCGATATCGGGGCGCTGTGGGCAGGGCTGCATGCGTTCGGCAGCCCGCCGCCGCCGGCCGCGGTCGTGATGGCGTACTTCATCGGTCAGCTCGCCAACGCGCTGCCGATCCCAGGCGGCATCGGCGGGGTCGAAGGAGGAACGATCGGAGCGCTGCTGGCGTTCGGAACGCCGGCCAGCGTCGCGGTGCTCGGCGTGCTCGCTTACCGGCTGATCTCGTTCTGGCTGCCCACGCTACCGGGGACGCTGGCCTACGTCCGACTGCGGCGCACCGTCGAGCGCTGGCGTGCCGCCCGCGCACCGGTCGAGCAGACGGCACACCCCACTCCGTTGACGGCTACAGTCACGCCATCGGACGGCGAGTAGCGACAGCACTGGCGGCCGCGCTCCTGGTCGCGGGATGCGGCTCGAGCATGACGAGCAGCAGCACCACCACCACCTCGACAACGCCGAGCGTGCTGGCGACCGCGCACGCCCACCCTCAGGCCGTCGACCCAATCGCGGGGCAGGTCAACAAGACGGGCACAACGCCGCAGGCGAAGGCCCTCGCCACCGTGTCCAACCCTCTGCATGATTCCGCCCCGAACGGACCGGCAAGCGTGACGAGCGCCCCCGCGGCCGGCGCTCCCTCCGACGCCCAGGTGCGTGCCGCGGTCGCGAAGTTCAAGGCGGCCGTGTCGCAGTACCACCTCGACCGCCTCAATCTCGCGTACGCGCTGCTGAGTCCCTCGCAGCTGCCGCCGGGCCAGTACTACGTCAGCATCGCGTCGGTATTCACCGATTACGGGCTGCCAATCGCGTGCGGCGGCGTGTTGCACGTGCCGCAGCTGGGCGTGGCCAACAAGACGTTGCCTTGCGGCACGATGGTCACGTTCGTCTACAACGGACGCGCTGTCCGCGTCCCGGTGATCGATCGCGGCCCGTACATCGCGGGCCGCGAGTGGGACCTGACCGGCGCGACGGCGGAAGCCCTGCACTTCCCGGGCCTCGGCCCGATCTACTGGCGAATCGGCTAGGCACCCCGGCCTGTAACGCGGATCGGTAGTTCCGGGCACCCACGAGGCGGGTGACTCCGGATGCGCGTCGCACCGTCGCGCGGGAGTCTCTCGTCAGGACGTCGCGTACGACGCCCAGTTCGAACTGTAAGAAGGTGACTGTGATGGAAGCGACGCTTTCGGCGACGCCCGGATCGGAACCGCCGGCGAGCGAGCGGACGGCTCGTCCGTGGACGGCCGGCCGGGTTACGGGGTTGATCGCCGCCAGCATCGGTGTGCTGGTCGGCCTGGGTGCGATCGCTGCTGGAACGGCGGGCGTCGTCTTCGATCAGACCCAGCGTGACTCGAGCGGCTACCTCATGACCCCCTACAGGACCTATGCGACCGACTCGTACGCGCTTGTCTCGCCCAGCTACCGCGCCGGAAGCTCGAACGACTGGTTCGTCACGAGAGACATCCTCGGGACGGTCCGGATCCGGGTTCGCAGCAGCCGGCCGGTGTTCGTCGGCATCGCGCCGGCGGGAGCGCTCGCGCGCTACCTCGCCGGTGTCGGATACGCGGAGGGCAGCGGATTCGACGTCACCAGCGCGGGCTTCCGCACCCATCCCGGCGGCGCGCCGAGTGTGCCGCCGACCAGAAGCGACATCTGGGCGGCGACGGCCGTCGGCGCGGGCGTTCACCAGTTGATCTGGACGCCACAGGACGGCAACTGGCGGGTCGTGGTCATGAACGCAGACGGTCGCTCCACGGTCGTGGCCGACGTGAGCATCGGCGCCCGTTTCCCGGACCTGATGACGATCGCGTTGGTGGTTCTCGGAGCGGGCGTCTTGATTCTGGTCGTCAGCGGCTTCGGGTTCTATTTTGCCGCGACCGAGAGGACGGTTCAGAAAGCCGCGTGATCCCTACATCGACGCCGCGGCGGCCATGATCGCCTCGCGAATCCGGAAGTACGTGCCGCAGCGACAGACGTTGCGGATCTGATCGAGGTCGGCTTCGGTCACCTGCCGGCCCTCGGAGCGCACCTGCTTGACGAGCGCGACGGCGGTCATGATCTGGCCGGGCTGGCAGTAGCCGCATTGCGCGACGTCGTAGTCGAGCCACGCCTGCTGCATTGGGTGAAGCTGCTTGCCGACGCTCGACGCCAGGCCTTCGATCGTGGTGATCTGGTCGGAGGGCGTGATGTCCGAAACCGGCACCGCACACGGGTTGAAGGCCTTGCCGTTGATGTGACAGGTGCACGCGCGGCAGACCTCGAGGCCACAGCCGTATTTGGGCCCGTGCACTCCGAGCAGATCGCGCAGCACCCAGAGCAGCCTCACGTCGTTTTCGCACTCCACGCTGACAGGCTTGCCATTGAGGATGAACTTGTGGACAGGCACGAGAGCTCCTTGGTCTTATTGCAGGCCGTCGGTGGGCGACTGCGGGATGGGTGGCACGGTCGGCAAGGGCGTGAATCCCAGCGCCAGGTTGTGGTTGATCGGGAAGCTGGTGGGCAGCTTGCCGGTCGCCCGCGCGTATGCGCATGCCGTCGCTGCCATCGATGCCGCCACCCCGAACTCGCCGGCGCCACCTGGCTGACCGGTCGTCGGCGGCATCACCACGATCTGCAGCTGGGGCGGGGTGTTCCACTGTCTCGTGTAATACGCGTTGTCCCAGCTCCCCTCCAGGAAGTAGCCGTCCTTCAGGTGAAGGCTGTAGGTGAGTACCTGCGCGATTCCATCCATGACGCCGCCCATCATCTGGGCCTCGAGCCCGAGCGGGTTGATCGGCAACCCGACATCCACCACATAGACCACCTTCGTAACGCGCGGGCCGGTGTAGGCGTTGTCCACATGGCGATTGACGGTTGCGGGCCGGCAGTCGATCTCAACGACGCAGGCGGCGCGTCCCTTGTACTCGTTGTGGATCGCGATCCCCTGCGCGGTCCCGGGAGCCATCGCGCGGCCCCAGTCGCCCACCTGGGCGGCCTTGTCGAGCACCGCCTGCATCCGTGCGTCCCTGACGAACGCCCGGCGGAACTTGTACGGGTCCTGCCCCATCGCCTTCGCCACCTGGTCGACCATCAGCTCCGACGAAGTACGTACCTCGGGGCTGTAGATGTTGCGCACGCTGCTCGTGTTGAACGTGTTGTAGTCGTAGATCTCGTTGAGCAGCTGTGTGGCCGGCCCGAAGTTGTAGGGGACGCTTGCGGTCAGGTTGAAGATCGTCTGCGAATACCCCAGCGAGTTGTTCTTGCCGATCGTCGCTCCCATCGCCGTGAGCACCTCGCCGAATCCGTGCGTGAAGTCGGTGGCGACGCTCGTGTGCCGCTGGTCGTAAGCGAGCACGTTGCTGCCCGAATACGTGATGCGCACGCGCGAGGTGCACATCGGATGCACCCGGCCCTGACGGAAATTGTCGGTGCGATGCCACATCAGCTTCACCGGCTTGCCGAGCTTCTGAGAGATCGCGGCCGCTTCGAACGCGTTGTCTGAGAACAGATGGCGCCCGAACGAACCGCCTCCCTGCATGACGTGAACCTTGACATTCCCCAGCGGGAGGCCGAGGTTGACCGCGAGCTGCTCCCGCGCCCAGATCGGCGACTTGAGGCTCGCCCAAACCTCTGCCTTGCCGCCGCGGACGTCCGCGACCGCACAGTTGGTCTCGAGCGGATCGCCGGGCCGGAAGTAGAACGTGAACGACTGGTCGATCGACTTGCCAAGCGGGAGCGCCGGCGTCAGTGGCAGCTCGGCCTTCTTCAGATCGGCGAGCACGGACTGGTCTGACTTGCCATCCACCGATCCGCCGCCCCACACGACTCGGAGCGCCCTGATCGCGTCGATGCACTGACCGAACGTGGCGGCCCGCACCGCAACGCCGCCGGGCACGTAGCTCGTGTGGGGAATGATCGCCACGTCGGTGACGCCGGGCATTGACTTGACCTGAGCGAGGTTCTTGACCGCAAGCGCGGTGCCGTTGATCGTCGGTGGCCGGCAGACCATTGTCGGCATCGCACCCGGCACGTCGAGATCCATCGCGAACTGCTTGCGCCCGGTCACGATGTCGAGCGCGTCGATCCGCTTCTGCGGGGTTCCCACCATTTTGAACTGCGACTGCGGCTTCAGTCGGACATGGACGGGGGTGTTCTTGGAAACGGCGGCCTTGCCACTGAGCTCGCCGAACGTGAGTGTCCTCCCGCTCGGTGCCTTGATCACGCCGCCTTGGACGCTCAGACCGGACGGGAGCCCACCGAGCTCAGCGGCCGCGGCCTGCAGCAGCTGACCACGAGCCGTCGCGGCCGCCACGCGGACCGGGGTGAAGATCGAATGCATCGAATTGGAGCCGCCGGTCAGCTGATTCCACACCAGCTCGGGACGCGCGTCGGCGAGCGTCACCTTGACCTTCTCGAGCGGCAGATCCATCTCGTCGGCGATCGTCATCGCCACCGCGGTCGTAATTCCCTGGCCGACCTCTGCGCGCGGCAGGGCGAACGAAACGGTGCCGTCGTGATTGACCGTGACCTTGATCAACCCGGACGTTGGAATCGTGGCGTCCGTCAGTAGGTCCGTCAGGTCGTAGGCGTCGACCAGCTGATGCGTCGGGATCGCGGCCTGCGCCGGCTCGACCACCAGCTGCGCGCCCGCCACCACCGTCGGGGCGGCGATCAGGTAGCCGATGAAACGGCGACGGGAGATCCCGCTCGGTTGTTCGTCGGGCACCTCCGCAATGCCCGAGCGCGCACGTCCAACATCAGCCATGTCAGTCCCTCCCCTGCCAGTTCGGGTGCGTCCTCCCGCCGAGGACGCGCGCAGATTCTACTTCACCGACGGTGGATGTCGCGACGCTGCTGTGGAACACTCGAACGATCGGCGGACACGTGCTCATCTTCATCGGCGTCGCGGCAATCGTGATCATCACGCCGGGTCCCGACACGGTCCTGGTGACAAAGAACGCGGTCATCTACGGGCGGCGCACCGCGCTTGGCACATCACTGGGTGTCAACGCCGGCCTGACCGTGTGGACCGTCGCCTCCGCACTCGGAGTCGCCTCGCTGGTCCGGGCCTCGGCGGTCGCGTTCACGATCCTCAAGCTGCTCGGGGCGGCGTATCTGATTTGGCTCGGGCTGCATGCATTGTGGAGCGCGCGCAAGCACCCGTTACCGCAGACCACCGACCGGACGGGTCGCAAACGGCTCGACGGGCGACTCGGTTTCCGTCAGGGGCTCTTCAGCAACCTCGCGAATCCGAAGATCGCGGTCTTCTTCACGAGCCTGCTGCCGCAGTTCATCGGCCCCACGCGGTCGGTGCTCGTGCCGTTCCTGCTGTTGGGCGGCCTGTTTGTGCTGATGACCTTGGTGTGGTTGTGCTCCTACGCGCTCGTCGCGGCCAAGGCGTCATCGTTGCTCCAGCGCCCGCGCGTCAGGACGACACTCGATCGTGTCACGGGAATGGTGCTGATCGGGCTCGGCCTCAAGCTGGCGACGGAACATCGCTGAAACCGCCGCCGTCAAGCGACTTCGGTCGCCAGCGCCGACATCGTCTCTTCGTCCAGCGGCCGCTCGGCGACCACGGGTCGGACATCGCGCAATACCGTCAGCCCCACCGCGAGCGCGGCGAGCACGAGCGCGGTTCCGATCACGAACGCCAGCCGGTAGCCGCCGGTGAGGGCCGCGGCGGCCGAGTGGCCCTGCGCAAGCAGGTGGCTCGTCCGCGTCGCCGAGACGGTGGCGAGCACGGCCAGACCGAGCGCGCCGCCGACCTGCACGGTCGTGTTGACAAGGCCTGAGGCGAGCCCGGCATCGGCCGGGGTCGCACCTGACATCGCGAGCGTCATCAGCGACGGGAACGCGACGCCGACGCCGCAGCCGAGCAGGATCGTGGTCGGGAGCACGTCGGTGAGGTAGCTGCCGTTCACCGGCACCCGGGCGAACAATCCGAGACCGGCGGCAATCAGCACAAGCCCGGGGAGCAGCGTCCGGCGCGCGCCGAAGCGCATGATCAGACGCTCGGTGTAGCGCAGCGACAGCGTTCCCATCACGATCGTCGTCGGCAGGAACGCGAGCCCGATCTGCAGCGGGTCGTACCCAAGCACCTTGCGCAGGTACAGCGCACCCAGGAAGAACATTCCGAACATCCCGGCGACGGTCAGCGCCTGGATCAGGTTGGCTCCGGTGACGTTGCGCGACTTGAAGATCCTCAGCGGGATCAACGGGTTCTTCGCGGTCGCCTCGCGAGCGACGAACGCCGCCAGCAGCGCCAGCGAGATCCCGCCGAGCAGCAGCGTCTGGCTCGAGCCCCACCCGTGCTCTGCGGCGGGCTTGACGATCGTGTAGACGGCGAGCATCAGCGCGCCCGTGATCAGCACGGCGCCGAGGATGTCCGCGCCCTGGCCGAAGCCGATCCCGCGGTCGGGCGCCAGCAGCCGGCGCGCGACAATCAGCGTCACGATTCCGATCGGGATGTTGACGAAGAAGATCCAGTGCCAGTTGATCGACTGCGTCAGCACGCCGCCGACAAGCAGCCCGATCGAGCCGCCGGCGGAGGCCACGAAGCTGAAAACGCCGATCGCCTTCGCCTGCTCGGCGGGCTCCGGGAACATCGTCACGATCATGCCGAGGATCACCGCTGAGGTCATCGCGCCGCCGACGCCCTGAATGAACCGCGCACCGACCAGCACGGCCTGGCTCTGCGCCAGCCCGCAGATCAGCGATGCCCCGGTGAACACCACCAGGCCAACCAGGAACAGGCCGCGCCTGGAGATCAGGTCGCCGAGGCGCCCGGCCAGCAGCAGCAGCCCCCCGAAGGCGATCAGATAGGCGTTCATCACCCACGCCAGGTCGGAGGACGAGAAGCCGAGGTCCCGCTGAATCGAAGGCAGCGCGACGTTCACGACCGTCGCGTCGAGCACGATCATCAGCATGCCCACGCAGAGCACAACCAGCGCCACCCACCGCGAGCGCTCGTCGGTCACATCGCCAGTTCTCATCGAGTCTCCCATCGTCGAGTTCGAAGCCATGCCCCTACAGACCGCGGGCGCGTCCGAAACTCATCGGCGTCGGCGCCGGGCAACCCCCCTGACAAAACTCAAAAATCGCACCGCCCGGTCGCGATTCCTCGACGCCTCACACCGCGCGCGCCAGGAACAACTCGGTCCCGTACTCGACCACGAGCGACCCGCCGGCGCCGTCGATCACGCAGGCGACCGCCGCCATCAGCTCATCCCGCCTCGAATCTGCCAGCACGACATAGCTCGAATGGCTGGACAGCAAGTCCACGTACTGCGCCGTCGTGTACTCGACGCTCCACAGATACGAACGCGCCTGCACCGATCCGAACCCAGCCGCAGCGGACAGCTCGGCCGCCCAGTCGACCCACAGCGCCTGCCGCCCCTCGCCCGCCGGGTGCATCGGCCCGCCCTCGAGCTCCGGCGCGACGCGCTCGTACGCCTCGAGCAGCGCCTCGCGAAGCTGACATCCCTCCCAGCGCGGCCGGTTCCAGAAGAGCGCCAGCACACCTGCCTCACACAACACCTCGCGTGCGCGCGCGTACCGCACCGCGGGATCGACCCAGTGCCACGCCTGCGCCGAGAAGACCAGCCCAAACGCACCGCGAGCTCCCTCGATCGTCTCGAACTCACGTTCCTCGACGGCCACACCGGGATACGCCGCGCACCGCCGCCGCGCCACAGCCGCCATCGCGGCGCTCGGCTCGAGCGCGCGCACACGCAATCCCCGCGCCGCGAACAGCTCCGTCGCCTTGCCGGTGCCCGCACCAACCTCGAGCGCATCCTGCGAGGAAGGCAGCTTCGCGACCACGTCCTCGACGAGCTCGCTCGGGTACGAGGGCCGCGCCCGGTCGTACAGCTCGGCGACGCGCCCAAAAGCCATCCGTCGCTCTTCTCTCACCCTTCACAGTTTGCCGACCTGCGATCATCGAGGGCGCCCGTGAGGCAGTACTACGACGCCCGCGCCCCCGAGTACGACGAGTGGTATCTGGGGCTCGGCAAATTCGCGGCGCGGGACAGACCCGGCTGGCACGAGGCGGTGCAGGCGCTCCAAACCGCTCTCCAAGATCTGCCGCCGAAAGCGACGCTCGACGTCGCCTGCGGCACCGGCTTCCTGACGCGCCACCTGCCCGGTGAGCTCACCGGGCTCGACCAGAGCGAGCGCATGCTCGCGATCGCCGGCCAGCGCGTGCCGCATGCGACCTTCATAAACGCCGACGCCCTCGAGCTTCCATTCGAGGACGACCGCTTCGAGCGCGTGTTCACGGCCCACTTCTACGGTCATCTCCAACCGCCCGAACAGGCGCAGTTCATCGCCGAGGCACACAGGGTCGCCCCCGAGTTGGTGATCGTCGACAGCGCCGCGCGTCCCGATCACGCCAGCGAGGAGCACCAGCGGCGAGTCCTCAACGACGGCTCGAGCTACGAGGTGTTCAAGCGCTACTTCGAGCCCGGCGCACTCGCCGGCGAACTGCCAAACCCGACGCTGATCCACGAGAGTCCCTGGTTCGTCGTGGTGGCCAGCAGCCGATAACGTCGCCGGCTACTGAGCTGCAGCCGCCGGCACCAGCGCTCCACCTGAGTAACCGCGCGCCACCTCGCCCAGCACCTGGATCATCGTCTTCGCCGCCGGCGCCACGCCGGGTCCGGCCATCGTCGAAGCGATCACCTTCCGCGCCGGGCTGCGCGGCGCGAGCTCGCGCACGACCACGCCCGGCCGCACTCGGGTGAGCGCGAGGCGAGGGATCAGCGCGACGCCGACGCCCGCCGCGACCAGGCCCTGGACGGTCTCGTAGTCGTCGCTCTCGAAGGTCACGTTGGGCTCGAACCCCGCCGCCACGCACAGGCGCACGACGTGCCTCGCGCACGGACTCGATACCGAGGTCTGAACCCAGTCGACCTCGCGCAGGTCTGACAGCGTCAGCGCCGGCTTGGCCGCGAGCTCGTGATTCGCCGGGAGCGCGACGTGCATCGGATCCTCGAGCAACGTCGTGTTGCGCAGTCCCACGCCGGGGCGCTCGGGCATTCCGGGGAACTCGAACAGCAGCGCGAGATCGAACTCGCCCGAGCGAAGCCGCGGCCCGATCTCCTCAGGCTCCCCTTCGGCGAGTGTGAGCGCCACGTTCGGATGGCGATGGCGGAACGTCGCGACCGCGAGCGGCATCAGCGTCGCACCGCCCGAGGGGAAGCAAGCGACTCGCAGCCGGCCGCCGCGGATGCCGAGCACCGCGGCGAGCTCGCTCTCGGCGGCCTGCACCTGGGCGAAGATCGCATCGGCGTGTTCCACCAGCGTCGCGCCGGCAGCGGTCGGCCGCACGCCGCGCCTGTCGCGAACGACCAGCGTCGCACCGGTCTCTGCTTCGAGCCGAGCAACCGCCTGCGAGACGGCTGACTGGGTGTAGGACAGCGACTCCGCCGCGGCCGAGAAGGACCCCCGACTGACGACCTCCTGCAACACGCGCAGGCGACCCAGATTGAGCATTAGCAAATGTTATCCAGTTGATGACGAACTTTATTAGTAGTGATGGAAGGTGCATGGGATCCTCACGCGAAACGACAAGCACAACTGGCACCTCTAGGACTGGAGTGACCATGGCTTTGAACGTCATCGTCTCCTACGACGACACCGACAACGACCACGACGCGCTGATGCTCGGCCGTGTGCTGGCGGAGGCCGGCGCGACGCTGACGCTCGCCTACGTGCGTCACACAACCCAGTCGCAGCGCTCCCGCGAGGAGCTCGAGGAGCACGAGGCGGAAGCCCTGCTCGAGCGCGGGGCGCGCTGGCTTGACGATCTCGACGTCGACCATCGCGTGATCGTCAGCGCCTCCACGGGCGAAGGGCTGAAGTGGCTGGCCGAGCAGGAAGAGGCGGACATCGTCGTGTTCGGCTCGGACTACCGCACCTCCCCCGGACGCGTCGCCCCGCAGCGCTCGGCGCAGACCCTGCTCGACGGTGGCCCGGCCGCGGTCGCGATCGCTCCGGCGAACTACCGCGCCGACCGCAACCCGCGCATCCTGTCCGTCGGGGTCCGCGCGATCCCCGGCGACGACGCCGCGATCGAGACGGCTCGCTCGCTCGCCGATCGCCTCGACGCGACGGTCACGCGCGATGAGCGCCACGTCGACCTGCTTGTCGTCGGCTCGCGGGCCGAGGCGCCCGAGGGCTGCGTGATGCTCAGCTCGCAGGCGCAGAACGAGATCGAGAACGCGACCGCTCCTGTGCTGGTCGTCGGCCGCGGCGTCGCGCTGCACTTCGCCTCCCCCATCTACGTCAGCTAGAAGCCAGAGCTCCGGTCCAGCTAACCGCAAGCGCCGCCGCGGCTATCGTGGCGGCGTGTGCGTACGCTCGTCATCTCGGACCTTCACCTCGGCTCGCGGCTCGAGCATGATGTCCTCACCCGGCCTGAGCCGCTTCGGCGCCTGCTGAGCGCACTCGAAGGGGTCGACCGCCTCGTGCTGCTCGGCGACACGGTCGAGCTCGCCGAGGGACGGCCACAGCAGTCCCTGCAGATCGCGGCGCCGATCCTCGGCGCAGTCGGAGAGACGCTCGGCCCCCGACGCGAGGTCCTGATCGTTCCCGGCAACCATGACCGCGACCTCGTGCGCGGCTGGGTCCGCAGCAGAGGCCTTGCCCTGGGCACCGCCGATCGGGTGCCGCTCGGTGCCACGCCCGCGCTCGCGCGCATGGCCCAGGCGCTCGCCCCGGCAAAGGTCAGCGCTTACTACCCCGGCGTCTGGCTGACCGAGCGCGTGTGGGCGACGCACGGGCACTACCTGGACCGCCACCTGTTTCCGGAGTCCTCGATCGGGATCGCCCGCGGGCTGCTCGGCGGCCGCCGCGACTACGCCCGGCCGGCGCAGTACGAGTCCCTGCGCCGGCCGTCGCTCACGCGGGCCTCGCGCTGGTTGCCACGCCCGCTGGCGGCCCTGCTCGACCAGCTCTTCGAGCTGGTCCGCGCGGCGCGGGCACCCCGCGTGCAACGACGTCTGTTTCACGAGCGGATCGCGCCGCTGCACGCGCTGCTGCTCGGAGCCCAGATGCAGGGCGCGAGCATCCCCGCCCTGGCCCACGTGGTCCGCGGTCTGGGGATCGACGCCGAGTGGGTGCTGTTCGGCCACGTCCACCGCCGTGGGCCGATGCCTGGCGACGACCCTCAGCGCTGGCGCGGCCCGAACGGCAGCCCCCGCATCGCCAACACCGGCTCGTGGCTGTACGAGCCACTGCTCGTGCATCGCGCGAGACCGCCGCATCCCTACTGGCCGGGCGGCGCGGTGCTGCTGGAGGACGGCGCCGAGCCCCGCGCGGTCGGGCTCCTCGACGAGCTGCTCGAGTCCGCGCTGCTTTGACTTACTCCATCACGCTGCCGCCGGCCGCACCGATCTCCCCGTCCGGCTACGGCAGGATCAGGTGGCTGTCACCGAACTCATGCCACAGGTAGCGGTGGCTGAGCGCCTCGCGATACGAGCGCTCGAGCACCTCGCCGCCGGCGATCGCCTGCAGCATCTGCAGATGGGAAGCCTCGGGCTCGTGCCAGCCGGTCACCAGGCCGTCAACCAGCTCGACGCCCCGATCGGGCGTGATCACGAGGCTCGTCCACCCGGAACCCCCGCCGGGCGCCGACTCGAGCGCACGCACGACCGTCGTGCCCACCGCAATCACGCGACCGCCGGCGGCACGTACCTGACCGACGAGCAGCGCGGTCGCGTCTGGCACCTCGAACCACTCGGCAAACGGCGCCTCGTGGCGCTCGGGCGAGGAGACGCCGCAGTGCAGCGTGATCGGCGCAACCATCACCCCGCGCGCCACAAGCTGCTTGATCAATTCGATCGTGAACGGCCGCCCGGCGCTCGGCATCTCGGCACTGCCGGGAGCGGTCGCGTAGACGTTCTGGTAGGTCTCGAGCGGCCATTCGCGATCCACGTAGCCGTAGCGGATCGGCCTGCCGAACTCCGCCAGGTACTCCTCGATCGATACGCCGTCGTAGAACAGCGCCAGCAGCAGGCGAGCGCCCGATGCGTATGGCGCGACCAGCTCGATGACGGCGCCGCCGGGCAGCGCGATCCGCTCCCCCGCGCGACCGCGCGCGGGGTGGCTGCCGTCGGCGCTGCGGAGCTCCACGATCCGCCAATCCGAATCAAGCTCCGGCGCCCGAGTCGAGAAGTGAACTCGAACCGCGCTGCCGTCCGAGCGGCGACCGTCGACCGCAGCCGGAAGCGTCGCCGAGACGTTCACGACGAGCAGGTCTCCCGCTTCCAGAACCGCGGGCAGCTCGAAGAACCGCGCATGCTCGATCTGCCCGTCGCTGCGCCTCGCGACCAGCAGCCGCACCGCGTCGCGGGCGACGCCGCGCGCCTCTGGGGGCTCGCGGGCCTCCAACGCGCCGGGCAGCTCGAAGGCGAGCGCGTTCATGCGCCCACGCCCGCGCCGATCAGATCGCGTGCGCGATAGCGGCCGCTCGGCAGGCTGCCTTCGATCAACTCGAGCACGCCGGGAACGCTCGCCTCGGGCGGTGGACGGTCGGAGATGTCCTCGCCGGGGAACGCCTCCTGGTGCATGCGGGTGCGCATGTCGCCGGGGTCGAGCGTGTAGACCCGGACGGAGGGCTGCTCGACCGCGAGGATCGCGGTCAGCTGCTCGAGCGCGGCCTTCGACGAGCCGTAGCCGCCCCATCCTTCGTATGGCTCGACCGCGGCGTCGGACGTGACGTTGATGATCCGGCCGCCGTCGGACAGACGCGGCAGGACGAGCTGCGAGATCGCCAGCGGCGCGATCACGTTGACGTTGTAGACCTTCTGAAGTTGCTCGATCGAGTACGTCGAGAGCGGCGGCTGCGGGCTCGGGCCGAGCACGCTGGCGTTGTTGACGAGCACGTCGACGCGCTCGCCCGCCGCCTCGACCAGCGAGATGCGGTGGCGGGGATCGGCGACGTCGCCTGGGATCGCGGCGACTTCAGTGCGGGTGCCGAGCTCGCGCGCGACGCGCTCGAGCTCCTGCCCTCCGCGTGCGTCGATCACCAGCGCCCACTGGCGCTGGGCGAGCTCGCGTGCGAGCGCGAGTCCGAGTCCGCGCGAGGCTCCTGTGATGATTGCTAGTGGCATGCCGCCAAGGTACGGCGGAGGCGGTCCGGGTTGCCAGCGGTAATTGGACCTAGGACCTGCGCACGAGCCCCTGCTCCACCGCGAGCAGGGCCGCCTGCGTGCGGTCGGTCACGCCCAGCTTGTCGAGCAGGTGACCGACGTGCGTCTTGACCGTCTTCTCGGCGATGCCGAGCTCAAGCGCGATTCGCTTGTTCGACTGCCCCCGCGCGATCAGCTCGAGCACCTCGCGCTCGCGGTTCGTCAGCTGCCCGGCTAGCTCAGCGCCAGTCGCCGGACCCTCGGAGATCGCGCGCACGAGCCGTGAAGCGACGGTCGGGTCGAGGATCGTCTCGCCTTCATGAGCGGCGCGCACCGCCCGCGCGAGCTCGGCCGGCTCGGCGTTCTTGAGCAGGTAGCCGGCGGCGCCGGCACGGATCGCCGGCAGCAACCGGTCGTCGTCGAGGAAGCTCGTCAACACGATCACGCGAGCATCCGACCCTCGCTCGCGCAGCTGGCGCATCGCCCCCACGCCGTCGAGCTTCGGCATCACCAGGTCCATCAGAACGACCTCTGGCCGCAGTGCCTCGGCCTGCTCCACGGCCTCCTCACCGTCGGCCGCCTCGCCGACCACCTCAATCCCGTCCTGCAGCTGGAGGAAATTCCGCAGCCCCTCGCGCACGACCGCGTGGTCGTCGACGATCAGCACGCTGATCACTTCTCGACCTCTAGGCGAACGGTGGTCCCGGCACCCGGAGCCGAGCGGATCTCGAGCCGGCCTCCGAGCTCCTGCGCACGCTCCTCCATCGAGGTCAGGCCCAGGTGCCGCGAGCGGAGCTCAGCCGCCTGCGGCTCGAACCCGAGGCCGTCGTCTGAAACCTCGACGACGATCATCCCGCGGTCGTACGTCAACCGCACGGCGACGTGCTCCGCCCGAGCATGGCGCAGCGCGTTCTGAAGCGCCTCGTGCGCGATCCGCAGCGCCGCGAGGTCGCGTTCGGGGTGGGCGGGATGGCGATCATTGGTCGTCTCCTCGGCGTGCACGTCGATCTCCACGCCATGGACGCGACCGAGCATCTCCGCCTCTTTGCGCAACGCACCGGCCAGGCCGTCGCGCTCTAGCTCGGGCGGGCGCAGGCCGAGGATCAGCGTGCGCAGCTCGTCGAGCGCCTCGCGCGCGAGCTCGCGCAGGCGCTCCACGTTCGCCCGGGCTGCGGCCGGATCGCGCTCGAGCTGGGTCGCGGCCGTCTCCGCCGTCAGCACCATGCTGAACAGCTTCTGGCTGACGACGTCGTGCAGCTCGAGCGCCAGGCGGTTGCGCTCGGAGAGGATCGAGAGCTCGCTCGAGCGCTCGTACAGCCGCGCGTTGGTGATCGCGATCGCGGCGTGCGCCGCGAGCAGCTCGATCGCCTTCTGGTCGTCGGCGTCGAACACCGCGGCGCCCTCCTTCTCGGTCAGGTAGAAGGAGCCGATCACCTCGCCGCGCGCGACGATCGGCACGCCGAGGAACGAGCGCATGTCCGGATGCTCGCGCGGCCACCAGCCACGGAAGCGGTGGTCGGTGTGGATGTCCTCGGTCCGGTACGGGGTCGCCGACTCGAGCATCGCGCCGAGCATCCCGTGCGTGCGCGGCAGCGGCCCCATCGCGGCGATCAGCTCGTCGCTCATCCCGGAGACGAGGAACCGCCGGAACCCGCCCTGGCCGTCCGGAATGCCGAGCGCCGCAAAGCGCGCGGACGCCAGCTCGCGCGCGGCGTGGACCAGGCGCTGCAGCACCTCGTCGACCGACAGCTGCGACGTGACCGCGAGGACCGCGTCGCTGACCGCTCTGAGCGTCGGGCTCTCGCGCTGCGCCATGCCGGAGACGATAGACCCGCTACCGTTCGGCGCATGCCGCGCCACTGGATCTGGCTGCAGGTCATCCTGCTCGTGTTCATCCTCGCCGGCATGGTGATCGCGATCACGAAGCTCGCCTAGTGTTTGCGTCGATTCTCGTCGGCACCGACGGGTCAGACACCGCCACGACCGCGGTGCGCTACGCGATCGACCTCGCCCGCGAGCTCAGCGCGCGCCTGCTGATCGTCAGCGCCTACGAGCCCGTGTCAGACCAGCGCCTGCGCAACGAGAAACTCGAGGTCCCCAAGGACCTGCAGTGGATAGTCAACCCGCGCCAGGACGTGCTCGAGATGCTCGACCGCGCCAAGGGCGAGGCGACCGGCGCCGGCGTCAACGAGGTCGAGACCTTCGCCCGCCAGGGCGACGCCGCCGACGCAATCCTCGACGTCGCCGAGGAGCAGCGCTCCGACCTGATCGTCGTCGGCAACCGCGGCATGACCGGCGCGAAGCGCTTCCTCCTCGGCTCGGTGCCGAACAAGGTCTCGCACCACGCACCCTGCTCGGTCCTGATCGTCCGGACCACATAGGGGCCGCGCTGCGCGCGCCGGGGATTGGGGTCCCGCCCACCCGTGCGGCCCCGTCCGTCGCGCCGGGCACTCGCACCGGCCGTTTAGCCGCGTACCGGGTTGCCGCGAACCCCGATTTCGTTACATCTCGACCGCCGCTGATGGGCAACGCGTAACGAAATCGGTGCTATAGAGGCTGTCGCATAAGTGGCTGCGAGTCTGTCCGGTGGGTTTATGACCCTTCGGGTTGAGTCGCCGGGGGGAGTTTCACCCCCCGGCTCTCGCAGATCCCGGCGTGAGCCTCTCGGCTCACCGGGCTCTTGTCATCCAGTCTTGGGCTGTGCTCCCATCGTCCAGTGGGCGAACAGTTCTGGCTCCCGTTTGGAGATCCTCGCGAGGAGCCCCCACGTCCTTGTGGGGTGCTTGCGCAACCGCTTGTATTTCCGCATGGCCCAGCGCACGAGATACTCGTCGATGCGCCTGAGAGTCTGGACCAACCGCGTCCGGTAGAAGCGTCCGTAATAGTTGATCCAGCCACGCACGACCGGGTTGATCGCGCGTGCGATGTCGGCGAGGGACTGCCCGCTCCACAAGTGCAGCCGCCAGCGCTTGATCCTGCGACGGATCGCCTTCGCGGCGTCGTCCGCGACGGCCGGGCAGAAGCTGACGAAGTAGTCGCCGCTTCGGCTTCGTGCTCGTCGGGGACGAAACGTGTAGCCGAGGAACGTGAACTGCTCGTGCTCGTGAGAGCCGGTGCGGTTCGAGTCCTTGCAGTACACGATGCGCGTCTTGTCCAGATTGAGCTCCAGACCGACCTGCGCCAACCGCTCGACGATCGCGTCGAGCACCACTTGCGCTTGCTGCTGTGTCTTGCAGTGCAGGATCGCATCGTCCGCGTAGCGCTCGAACGGGACCGCCGGGAACCCCCGGACGAGCCACATATCGAGCGCGTAGTGGAGGAATAGATTGGCCAACACGGGCGAGATCGCCGAGCCCTGCGGGCTGCCGCGATCCCTGGCGTGAAGGGTGCCGTCCCTGCGTTGTTGCGGCGCTTTCAGCCACCGCTCAACGTAGAGAAGGATCCACCGCAGGTTCGTGTGGTGAGCTACCGCTTTCAGAACGAGCGAGTGGTCAAGCGAGTCGAAGAACGCCCGGAGATCAAGATCGATCACCCAGTTGTATTTCCAACACCGCTGCCGGCATACCCGCAGCCCATCATGGGCCGACCGTCCCGGCCGGTACCCATAGGAGTCCGGGTGGAACATCGGTTCCACCTCGGGCTCCAGGTACAGACGCGCGACGGTCTGAGCGACCCTGTCCGCGACCGTGGGCACGCCGAGCATCCTTGACCCGCCCGACTTCTTCGGTATCTCAACCGCCCTCACCGGCGGCGGCATGTAACTCCCCGAGGACATCCGATTCCAGACCTTGAAGAGGTTCTCCCGCAGGTTCGCCTCGAACGCCTGGATCGACTCCTCGTCGACCCCTTCGGCCCCGTCGTTGGCCTTGACCCTTCGCCACGCCTCCCAGACCAGCCACTTGGAAATGGCAAACGGCTTGCCGTTCGATTTCGGCTCGCTCACCGGCTCCTCCCGCATCATCGCGGTTGGCCGCCCAAACAAGCCAGGATAACCCGCCCCCGTCGCTCCAGCCCCATTACAGGACCTTCATCGCTACCACGAGGCGGTCCGCCCCTGTGCTCCGCATCGGTACTCAACCCTCGCGGTTTCGGCCGCTCGGGGTCTCCCTTCCACGAACGACCGCAGGCCGATACTGCGCCACTGGCCGCGCGCGGGCGCGGGGCGACAGGTTCCCACGTTCCGCACCAGAGCCCGGACCAAGCTCGCGCCACCTCCATGCCGGACACCGCCTGGCCAGTCGGCAGGCATCTTCCAGGCTCATCCCGGGCCGACATACCAGGCCCGGTTTCGATGTCATCGATTCTGTTTCGACACGTCATCAGTGGTTCGCTTGCGCTCGCCTTCTTGGCCCATACCTGACGCGCTCACAGGCGCGCCTTTTGCCGCAACGCTCAGCACCCCGACTCTTGACCGGCGCACCTTGCGGTGGTTTGCGGCCTCCCCCTGCAGGGCGGCCGCGGAGGACCACCAGCCCAAGGACCGGCCCCTCCATCTCTGATACAGCACCGCATCAATCAGTCCGATCTTCTACATCGACCTCCTTGTTGCGTTCGTGGCGCACGCATGGCTCAGAATTTCTTGGTGTTTGATCGTGATCAGGCGTTGTTGTTGCCGCCGGATCTGCGGGATTGGTTGGCGCCGGGGCATTTCGCGTTGTTTGTGATCGATGCGGTCGGGGAGTTGGATCTGTCGGTGTTCTTTGATCGTTATGGCCCGGGGTCGCGGGGTCGGCCGGCGTATCCGCCGCAGGTGATGGTCGCGTTGATGCTGTATGCGTATGCGTTGGGGGTGCGCTCCTCGAGGGTGATCGAGCGCAGGTGCGTGGAGGACGTGGCGTTTCGGGTGATCTGCGCGAATCTGATGCCCGATCACGCGACGATCGCGCGGTTCCGCTCAGAGCATGAGCAGGCGATCAAGGAGTTGTTCGGTCAGGTGCTGGCTTTGTGTCGGCGGGCGGGGCTTGTGAAGGTCGGGGTGCTGGCGGTTGATTCGACTAAGGTCGAGGCGAACGCGTCGGGGCAGGCGAACAGGACCTATGAGCAGATCGCCGAGGAGGTCCTCGCTGAGGCCGCGCGGGTGGACGCGCAGGAGGATGCGCTCTACGGGCAGGCGCGTGGTGATGAGCTGCCTGAGGAGCTGGCTGATCCGAAGACTCGCAAGGCCCGTTTGCGGGCGGCGAAGGAGCAGCTTGAGGCCGAGTGGGAGGCTGAGCGCCGAGCTCGCCAGCAGATGCTCGAGCGCCGCGAGCGCCACCAGCAGAAGACGGGCCGTCAGCCGTCGGGTCGCCGGCCCAAGCAGCGGGATATGAGCGGCCCAGCGCCGGGGCGGGTGAACGTGACCGACCCGGACTCGCGATCGGTCAGGACCCCGCGCGGGTTCATCCAGGGCTACAACGCGCAGACGGCGGCCACTGAGGGGCAGATCATTGTCGCCGCGGAGGTCGCGGTCAACGGCACTGATCAAGGGCAGTTGGCGCCGGTCGTCGAGCAGGCCACCAGGGAGCTCTCAGCGATCGGGGCCGGCGTTCCCGAGGCCGTCCTCGCTGACGCCGGATACTGGAGCGGCGAGCAGATCAAGCAGCTCATCGCCGGCGGCATGACCGTCCTGGTCCCGCCCGACAAAGACCTCGAGAATCCCCACCCGCATCGACAGGGAGGGCTCTACGAGCAGATGCGCGAGCAATTACGCAGCGAGGACGGCGCCCGCCTCTACAAGCGCCGGATGACGACCATCGAGCCGATCTTCGGCCAGACCAAAACCAACCGCCAAATCACCCGCTTCCAGCGACGAGGCCTGCCCGCGGTCCGCTCGGAGTGGCGGCTGATCGCCGCCACCCACAACCTCCTCAAACTCTGGCGCGCGACTCCGCCGGCGATCGCCTAGAGAAACGGCGATAGGCCGCTGCCCACCCCGCAGCAGGCTCGCAGGCGACGCTCGCGACACGCCGCCAAGTCCACATTCGCGGTCCGGAACCCTCACAAGCAGTCCTGACAGCGACATATGCGACAGCCTCTATAGCAACCATTTCGTTACACGTCGCGTCGACGAGCGGGCGCTCTGTAACAAAATCGGGGCTGCCAAGCACCTCACCTCCTCCTCGAAAGCCAAATGCGGGGCAGACCAACCTCCAAGGCCCCCGGCCGAAGGCCGGAAGCTGAGGCGCCAGCCGGTAGACGCAGTGCGGACGGCGACATCTGGGTCCGGACGGGCCCGCCCGGCCCCACGGACGCCGCCGAAGGCGGCCCAGGGTGGGCGGGAGTTAATTCCGCGCCGTCGCCGCCGCCGCGTCGACGAGCCCCCAGCCGTAGCTTCCGTTCGGCTTCGACCCTCCAAGCGTGCGGGCGGTCTGCTCGAGGCGGGTCAGGATCTGCGCCGGCGATGGGCGCCGGCCGATCACGCCGCTCGCGATCACGAGCGCGGCAGCCGCGGCGACATGCGGCGTTGCCATCGAGGTGCCGAAGAAGTCGCCGGGATAGCCGAACTTCCCCCATTGCGGGGGGTTGCTGAGCACGCCGGTGAGCGTCATCTGGCGGATGTTCGGGAGGTTGCGGCCCGGATGGCAGTTCGGATCCGAGGACTGGAACGTGTCGTCGCCGCCCCCGGGCGCGACGAGGTCGAGTTTCGGGCCACCATTCGAGTACGCGGCGCGGCAGCGGTCGCGCGTCGTCGCGCCGACGGACACGACGTCGGACGACTTCGCGGGGTAGGCCAGCTCTTCGGCGCCCTCGTTGCCGGCCGCGGCGGCCACGAGCACGCCGTGGGTGCGTGCGTAATGAAGCGCGCTGAGGATGTCCGGGATGTCGTTGGCGGTCGTGTCGAGCGGGAACTCGATGCTGAGGTTGATCACCTGCGCGTGATGGTCGACGGCGTAGCGGATGCCCCGGGAGATCGTCGCAGCGTCACCGGAACCATCCGACCCAAGGATCCGCACCGGCATGATCGACGCGCCGTACGCGAGCCCGGTCAGGCCGAAGCGGTTGTTGGTCGTTTCGGCGACCGTCCCCGCGACGAATGTTCCGTGGCCCACGCGGTCAAGCGGGTAGGGGTTCTTCGCGACGAAGTCGTACGGCGAGACGAATTTCGTGCCGACGAAGTCGGGCGACTGGCGGAACTGCTTCCAGTTCCGATACGCGACGCCGGTGTCGAGGATCGCGACGACGACGCCCTTTCCGCCGGGCCGGCGATCCGCGATCAGGTTCGACCACGCCTCGGGCGCGTCGACGCCGGCCACCGCCAGGAAGTTCCATTGCATCGCCTCCCAGCCGCGCGGGGTGCGCGAGCGGCCCGGGTCGTTCGGGTAGAAGGCGCCGGCCTCGTGGGCGATGAAGTTGGGCACGACGTAGGCGATCCCGGGCTTATGAGACAGGGTTGCGATCGCGTGCTGGACGCTCGTGCCACGCGGCAGCTGCATGACCTGGACACTCGGCTCGGGCGCTGGCGTGGGCGCCGCGCGGATCCCCATCCGTCTGACGAGGTCGTTCGCGACCCGGGCGACCGGGCCCGACTCGTAGCCGACCACGACCTGGCCGGGGACGTAGTCGGCGGCTCGCGCGGTCGCCGATGCGAGCAACATCGCGCCCAGGCAAGCGAGCACGACGCGACGGATGGAGATCTTCAAGAGCATGATTTATTGGAGGGCGGCCGGGCCCGGTAATAAGACATCATCGAGGGCCCAAAAGTTTCCCTGCCGCAATGAGCTCTCACTTTTTTCCCCGCGACGAGTATTTCATGCGCCTCGCGCTGCGCGAGGCGACCCTCGCCGCCGATCACGACGATGTCCCGATCGGGGCGGTGATCGTGCGCGAGGGCGAGCTGATCGGCTCGGGGCACAACGAACGCGAGATCCGCGAGGACCCCACCGCGCACGCTGAGATGATCGCGTTGCGCGAGGCCGCCCGCGCCCTCGGCAGCTGGCGCGTGCTCGACAGCGTCATGTACGTGACGCTCGAGCCGTGCGCGATGTGCGCCGGCGCGATCGTCCTCGCGCGGGTCCCTCGAATCGTGTTCGGCGCCTTTGACCCCAAGGCCGGCGCCGCCGGAAGCGTCCTCAACGTCCTCGACGTACCGCAGCTCAACCACCGCCCGCAGGTGGAATCGGGGCTCCTGGCCGAGGAATCGGCGGACCTGCTGCGAACCTTCTTCGCCTCGCGTCGCTAACCTCGTCCCCCGACCGGAGAGGTGGCAGAGCGGTTGAATGCGCCGGTCTCGAAAACCGGTATGGGCGGTTTCGTCCATCGAGGGTTCGAATCCCTCCCTCTCCGTTAACCCTGTCGGAGCGGGCCTTCTTCCCCACTGCGGCGTCCCCGACGAGCCGGAATGCCTTGAGAACACAGGGGGTTGCGCGTCGCGGCTTCCTCACGACTTCCCCACGCTCAACACCTCGCTCGACGCCTGCATACGAGTCGATGTGCGAGCGGGATGAACAAGTCTCAAGACCGGCGCAGGCTTCTGCGGCGTCGGGTCTCGACGCATCGGACGCTCACGAAGTACCTATGTTGCAGGCACTTCCGCGGATGACGCCGGCTCCGCCGAGTCAGGTTCGCGATCGTCCACCGCCCCGACTTCCCCACAGGCCGGCAGCCGGGTCCCGCCCCGCTCCGGCCGCGCCGGCTACCGGCGTGCGCAAAAGCCAAAGACCGGCGCAGAACTAGGCCGCCCGAGACACCCGGTCGGAGCGCAAACCAGGGAAGAGGCCTTCCGCCCTGCTCTTCGCCCGGAAGCAGGGCTCGCACAGCGTCGGGCACAGTGGCCGATCTGCCTAGGTAGCGGCGGCCTGGTGTGGCTACGCCTGCCGACTCTCCTGAGCGGCAGCATCGTGCGCGGCGGCGCTGCCGCTTCACGCCTGAAGCGGCAGTCACGTCGCCGTCGACGCATCGCATGGAAAGCGGCAGCGCCACGCCGGGCTCGTCCGACGGACCTATCGAGTAGGTTGATGATTGACGGGCACCACGTGTCGGAGCTCGTTCGTTGGGTTCCAACGCGCGGGCGAACGTGCCGTTCGACCATTGTCGCTACCCGAGCCAGAAGAACCCCGATCAACCATCCCCTTGCCGCGGGTCTGCGCCGGGAGGCGTCTCGCGGTGGCAGCTCTTGGCTAGTGCTGCGGCGCCGGCCCGATCGACTCCGGCCGGCGCAGCACCGGCTGTGGTCAGTACGTGGTGGTCGCGGTGACCTTCACCTTGATGTCTTCGAGCGGATCCTCGATCTTGTTGGTGTTGCGCACTTTGACCCGGCACACGGTGCCACCGAGGGCCGAGCCGCGGCTGAGGATCTTGCCACCGCTCTTGCCGGGCCCCGAGATCTTGGCGGTACACGAGTACCTGGCCCCTTTGTACTTGAGCGCAGCGGGATAGCCGACATTGATCGTCTTGGTGGTGTGGGAGTGCACGGTGACCGTCTTGCTCTTCGACAGGCGGGTCTTGGCGGCCACTGCCGCTGGACCTGTGAGGACGGCACCCAGGACGGCCGCGATCGCGGCGACCGCCGCCAGGCACGTCCACGTGCGACCCCTTCTCGCGCTGATGACTTTGCTCATTGTGTGCTCCAGTCGGTAGGGGAAGTGTCCACGGAGCAGCCATAGATCTGCAGCCCCGTCGAGTCGATCCTAACCGCGAGAACATGCTCGCTGTGGAGCTGTTCTCCTGCCTCGCCGAGGCGCAGGGCCTGATCGAGGACTGGCGCCAGGACTACAACGAGCATCGGCCGCACTCCGCGCTCCGGATGATGACCCCGGCGGCGTTCGCCAACGCGCTCGACCAACGGCTCACGCAGGCCACGGAAACGGCAGCTGGGGAAGGGAGCGATCACGGCGATCGAATCACTGGCGCTCAGGCGCCTGACCGGTCCGGATCCCTTCACCGCCCTGAACGACAGAGTCAGGCTGTGGAGGTCACGGAAAGCGCCGGGATAAACCGGCATGGAGAAGGAGTTGAGAACGCTCTACATCGAAGGAGTAGCGATCCACGGTGGCCCCGAGTCATGCGTTGGCGTTCCGTGAGGGCGCAGCGAAGCGTTGACAGGGGGTGTGTGGGCGGGGCTATTGAGCCGCGAAATCTCAGGCATTCGGGGTGCCGACGTTCTCGTGATCGGCGGAAGGCCATGTCGCGGGCGGCGTTAGCGCGAGCCGTTCGTGGACCCCGCGCGGTCGGAGAACCCAGGCACGCACACAAGCTCCATGCGCGAGAACCGGGAGATCCCACGGTTGCCTGTGCTGGTCGTCGATGCCCCGTCCGGGATGGTTCGCGGGGTGGCAGGTCGGCTGGTGGCAGGTCGCGAGGGGAACGCTTTTGGGCGGTAATCCCTTGATGGACGGTCGTGGGAAGTCAGACAGGCTCGTAGTACCGGCGAAGCTGCCGAACGATCCCGGTTTGCCGGGGGCGGAGGTGGTGGAGGGAAGGGGTCTGCCCGAGGGGAACACGGTCAGCGAAACACGCCCCGGACGCAGAGCCGGAACCGGCGTGTCAAGTGAGTTGGCGCGTGTGCGCCGTTTGGCGCGACTGGATAAGGAGGTGCGGTTCACGGCGCTCCTTCACCACGTCACTGTCGATCGCTTGCGGGCGGCGTATCGGGCGATTCGTCCGGGGGCCGCGGCCGGGGTGGACGGCGTGGGGTGGCGGGACTACGGGGAGGATCTGGAGGGCAACCTCGTGGATCTGCATGCCCGGGTCCAGCGAGGGGCGTACCGGGCAAGTCCCACTCGACGGGCGTTTATTGCGAAGCCCGATGGACGCGTGCGGACTCTCGGGATCGCGACGCTGGAGGACAAGATCCTGCAGCGGGCGGTCGCCGAGGTGCTCGGCACGGTATACGAGCAGGACTTTCTCGGCTTCTCGTACGGGTTCCGGCCCGGGCGTAGTCCGCATGATGCGTTGGACGCGCTCGCGGTGGCGGTCACGCGCAAGAAGGTGAGCTACGTGCTCGACGCGGACGTCCGCGACTTCTTCAGCCAGCTGGATCGCAAGTGGCTGATGAGGTTCCTTGAGCACCGGATAGCGGATCGCAGGATCCTGCGGTTGATCCAGAGATGGCTCAACGCAGGTGTCATCGAGAACGGAGAGTGGTCAAACACCGAGCGGGGAACCGCGCAGGGAGCGTCGATCTCGCCGCTGCTTGCGAACGTGTACCTGCATTACGTGTTCGATCTCTGGGCCGACCAATGGAGACGTCGACACGCCCGCGGGGAGGTCATCCTCACGCGCTTCGCCGACGACTATGTGGCCGGCTTCCAGCACCGTGAGGACGCTGAGCGGTTCCTAGACGAACTACGCGACAGGCTCGCTCGGTTCGGCCTGGAACTGGCTGCGGAGAAGACACGACTGATCGAGTTCGGCCGCTTCGCAGCCGAGCGTCGAGCCAGGAGTGGGCTTCGCAAGCCAGAAACGTTCGAGTTCCTGGGCTTCACGCATATCTGCGGGAGGGACAGGCGCGGGCATTTCAAGCTCAGGCGCGTCACGAGCAAGAAGAAGATGCGCTCCAAGCTACAAGCCATCAAGACGGACTTGCGGCACCGGAGGCACCTCCCGACCTCCGAGCAAGGACTCTGGCTCTCCAGTGTCCTGACCGGGCACTACAACTACTACGCGGTGCCCGACAACACTGAGGCACTACGCGGATTCCGCGAACAGATCGCGCGGCACTGGGCACACGCGCTTCGGCGCCGAAGCCAAAAAGACCGCCTGAGCTGGCGACGGATGACACGCCTCACCCAACGATGGCTACCCCGACCCCACATCCTGCACCCCTGGCCCGACAAGCGCTTCGACGCCAAGACCCAAGGGAGGAGCCCAGTGCGTTAAACGCGCACGCTGGGATCCGTGCGGGGGGCCGCCGGCAACGGCGGTCCCTACCGCGATCCCAGATGACCAGCCGCCCAGAACTCAACGATGGTCTCATCCACTACCAACCACCCCACGCTCTCACTCAGGGTGGACCAATTAACGGGGTCCGGTCACTGGCCCCTCATGACGCGGAACCATGGAACACGATCTAGCTTAACGCTGCTCTTTTCCATGCGTAGCGCTTGGGCGGGTGCCGCGGGATGCTGCGCTGATGACTGCTTCTGAGCTTCTCGATGCCGCTGGTCGTCGGCGTTCGCCGGCGACGTCACCCGGCTTTCAGTGCGGCCATCCGCCGCGCAACAAAGGACGTACCTATCCGGCTGATCCGCCGACCACGGAGGAGATCGTGGCGGTGATTCGCTGCGCTGGCGACCGCGCCCACGGGCTCCGCGTGCGAGCGCTCATCGTGGTCTTGTGGCGAGCCGGACTTCGCATCAGCGAAGCGCTCGCTAGCCGGAAGCGCGTTCCCGTTTATTGGAACGACTACATGCGTCACGTGCAGCGAGTCGGGCTCGAGTGACCGTATTCGGCGTCGTACGCCTTCGCTACCGCGTTCCAGATCCGCTCGGCCACCCCGGGCTCTATGTCGGCTACGAATCCCATGTTCGTGGTGACGGTGACGGTCAGCTGCCGGTTGGTGTCGGTCCAGTTCTCGCTCTCGTAGCCGCCGTATGAGCCGTTGTGGCCCAGCCAATAGTGGCCGTCGAATCTCTTGGAGAAGATGCCGAGTCCGTAGTTGTCCTTGCCGACGTTCGTCATCAGCGCGAGCGTTGCCCCGTTCACAAGCTTCGCGCGCATCAGGGCGTTGCCGAACCGCGCGAGGTCGGTCGCCGTCGAGACCAGCCCGCCGTCGGTGAACACAGGTCCCCAGTAGTACGTCGGCAGGCCGAAGCCCTTGATCCAGGAGGTCGTCAACTTGCCGTCGGCTTCTCGCTCGTAGGGGTGTGCCATCTCGCTCATGATCCCTTGGTTGCGCTCGAACGTCGACGTCGATGTCATCCCCGCTGGCTCGGCGATCTCGCTCCGGAAGTACGTCTCGACCGAGTCCTTGCTGACCTTTTCCAGGATCCCGCCGAGGATGACCCAGTTGGTGTTTACGTACTCGAACCTGCCGGGTGGCTCGTTCGCGTGGACGTGCTTCAGGATGTCCTGCCGTTTCCAGTGGTGCTCGTCCCCCTGGGTGACGTCGTAGTCGGCAAGACCGCTGCGATTGCTGAGTAGCAGCTTCAGCGTGATCTTCTTCGCGTTGGGAAGTTTGGGGTAGTAGTTCGACAGCGGCGTGTCCAGCGGGAGCCGCCCGGCCTGTTCCTCCTTCATGATCATCGTCGCGGTGACGGTCTTCGTCGTGCTCGCGATCACGAACGGCGTGCCGGGGTTAACCGGACGCTTCGAGTTGAGATCGGTCACTCCGGAAGCTCCGGCCCACACCACCTTGCCGCATGCCACCACGGTCGCTTGCGCGCCCGGCGCTCCGACCTTCGCCCTCGCCGAACTGAGCACCGCGTCCAGCGAGCCCCGATCCGCGTTCACATTCCCCGTGCTCGCAACAGCTGCCGGTCCCACAAGCGCGAGGAGCAACACGGTCGTCGATACACCCCACGCTCGCCACTCATGGCGAGGGTGCCCCAACATTTCATTCGGGACGCTAGCGCCGCGAACCCTGGAACTCAAGGGCTCCATCCCAGATCCGAGCCGCGCGCGCCACTGGAATCAGCGCCGTTCTGCCGCCCGCCCATAGCAGCCATTACCGAGCCATCGCACCTGAGTGCCTTCCGGTCACGCCGAGCCGACCCGAGACTGCCGCTTCCCATGCGCAGCAACCACGATCTCGATGTTCCGATCACTCGGAATGAGTGCTGCTTCCGGACACAGGCGGTCACACCCGACGGGATCGGCGATGGCGCCGACCGACGGCCAGACCACCTGCGCCCGCGCGCACTACTGCTCGACGCCTTAAGGAGCCATCCCGAGCGCGTGGCCGCTTCAGACGATATGGAGGACCGGTTACCTCGGAGTCGAAGGTAAGTCGGTACCCCCGGCGTTGCCGGGGGTGATGTTCGCGGTCGAAGCTGCAACTTCGACGCGGGCCCCACAACACAGGAGGTACCGACATGCCTGACGGTATCCGTTGGGTCGGTCTTGACGTGCACGCGCGCGAGTCGACGTTTGCGATCTTCGATCAGGACTCTGGTGAGGTGATCACCAGGCGAGTGGTCGGCCGTCCGCACGAGCTGTTGCCGTGGCTTGGTCGTGTGGAGCGGCCCACGCGGATGATCTATGAGGCGGGCCCGACGGGGTACGGGCTCGCGCGCCGGGCGCTGGCGGAAGGGATCGAGCTTGGCGTCTGCGCTCCGAGCAAGACCGAGCGGCCGCCGGCGGACCGGATCAAGACCGACAAGCGCGACGCGATCCGGCTCGCGCGGTTGCTCGCCGCCGGCGAGCTGACGCTGGTCACGATCCCGTCTGTCGAGCGTGAGCAGCTGCGCGATCTGGTCCGCTGCCGCGAGGACATCCGCGCGGACCTGGTCCGTGCGCGGCACCGGATCGGGAATTTCCTGTTGCGTCGCGAGATCTACTGGGAGGGCACCGGCGAGGCGTGGACACGCAAGCACCGCGCGTGGCTGACCTCGATCAAGTTCGCCGACCACGCGTCCAGGTCGACGCTGGCCGACTACCTGCACGCGCACGACGTACTGATCAGCCGACGCGATCAGGTCGAGGCCGACCTCGCCACGCTCGCGCTCACGGCTCCGTGCGCGCACACCGCTGCCCGGTTGCGGTGCCTGCGCGGGATCGACACGCTCTCGGCCCTGGGGTTGTGCGCGGAGATCGGTGAGTGGGGGCGCTTCGATCACCCCGACCAGCTCTCCGCCTATCTCGGGATCGTCCCATCAGAGCACACCACCGGCCGACAGCGCAGGCTCGGGTCGATCACCAAGGCCGGCTCAACCCACGCGCGGCGGCTGCTGGTCGAGGCCGCCTACCACTACCGCCGCGGCCCGGTCGTCGGCGCGGCGCTCGAGCGCCGCCAACGCGGGCACGCGCCGGAGATCATCAACATCTCCTGGAAGGCGCAGCGCCGCCTGAACGCGCGCTGGCGACAACTCCGCGACGCCCGCCGCAAACCGAACGGGATCGTCGCGATCGCGATCGCCCGCGAGCTCGCCCACTACTGCTGGGAGATCGCCACTTGCCCGACGACTGCACCAGAGCCGACACCGACGCCAACCACCCGCAAACGACTCACAAACTCGCGCTGACAAACACTGACACTGACTGACAACCAGTTGCGGTTGGCGAGGCGGTCCGAGGCATCCCGGCTCGCGCACACAACTCCGCGATTCGTCGCCTGAGTACCCACCCCCGGGTGGGCGCACTCGACTTTAGACAGCGGACGTGCGACGAACAAAGGTCTTGGGACAGCCCCCGAATATGAGCATGACCGAACGTCGCGAATCCCGCGAACGCCTCGGCCGCCTCGCGAACCGCAACCACAGCCCCTGCCACACCAACCACACCATGGCCCTCAACCCCTACCCCTTGACACCAGCCCCTCCATATGGGCGATAAAGCAGCCACGGCAGATCCCTGTTGTGGCGTGGCCCCTGTTGTCCGGAAGGAGCAGCGTGGCGACGGCGGCCGACGTGGCTGCTCCTTCATGGTTGGAGCAGTCCGTCGACGTAGGCGGCAGACCGTCGCAACTCGTCCGGACCAGGCGTGAACTCGAGGGCGTCCGCGGCTTCCGCATTGCCTGCGTGAGCGATCGTCTCGCGGCCGGGAACGCGCGGAGTATCGCCCTTGCTCAGCAAGCACATGGCCGAGAGTGGTGTAACTCGATCAGGCCGACAGCGGAGCGGCTGGTCGCAAAGGGACCGGCGCGATGTGGCGTCCGGCAGAAAGCGGTCGCGTGGCCGAACCTCGCCCGACGGTTTGGCGTCGACGGCCCAGATCAGCGTGCGTGGCATCTCGCCGTGGCCGAGATCACAGTCCAGCCCTTGCTGGGGCCCGGCGCCCCGCGCGTTCGCCTCACGCGACGAAGCGCAGCGCACGGTCGCCCAACAACTCGGCTTCACGCCGATCTAAACCAAAGGTCGCCGCCGGAGCCGCCGCGGCCCTGCCGTCCACGTCACCTGGGACACCTTGCGACATGTCGCTTACGACCGAAATGTATCCGCGACGTGTCGCATGCCGGAGCGCTCGCTGCCCTCGGTGGAGATGCACCGCTAGCTTGAAGGTGCGTCTGCGGTGAGCGACCACCGCCACCAGGGTTGACCGCCGCGCCTATGACTCGCTCGGAACAATGGACTCAGCTTGACGCTGCGGAGATTTGTCGCGCCAGCGGCGCACCGGAGAGAACCGCGGCCCCGGGCAGGCGCACGCTACCGCCACCGCCTCGGTGGCCCTGGGCTAGTGGAGCGTCTCGGTTTTAGTTGGCGATTGCATCGAGGGTGACCCGGCCGCGTCGGACTTTCTCAAGGATCTGATCGGTGGTGGCGGTCCATTGGAACGGCTCGGGGTTCTCGTTATGCGAGGCGAGGTAGGCCTGGATCGCGTCGATCAGGTCGGGGACGCTGTGGAAGATCCCGCGGCGGATCGCTTTGTCGCTCAGCTGTGAGAAGAAGATCTCAACCATGTTCAGCCAGCTGCTGGAGGTGGGCGTGAAGTGCAGCTCGAACCGTGGGTGCTTGGCCAGCCATGCCTTGACGTTGGGGTGGTTATGGGTGGCGTAGTTGTCGAGGATGAGATGGATTCGCAGACGTTTCGGGACCTCGCGATCGATCGTCCGTAGGAACTTCAGGAACTCGACGTGGCGGTGGCGAGGCAGGCACTGGCCGATCACCGAGCCGGTCAGCACGTCCAGCGCGGCGAACAGCGTGGTGGTGCCGTGGCGCTTGTAGTCGTGGGTCGCGCGCTGCGGTGTGCCGGGCAGCATCGGCAACGACGGCTGCGTCCGATCGAGCGCTTGGATCTGGGACTTCTCGACTACCCAAACGCAGTAGATAACCGGGCGGCTGGTCGCGTGTGGGGGTCGGGATCGAGTGGCGGATGGTGACGTCGTCCTCGCCGATCAGGATCTCGCGGACGACGAGCCGGATGATCTGTTGGCGCTGCTCGACGGTCAGGTTCTCGCCGTTGTTGGAGAGGCGGGCGCGGAAGCCGTCGAGCGTCTCGGTGAGCTTGAGGTAGGTCTCGGCGTCGTGCAGCTCGGCGTCGAGCGCGTCCAGCTGCGCTTGGAGAATGGCTTCGCGTTGGCGCAGCTCCGGGGTGCGGGCGCGGAGCTCGTCGAGCGTGATCAGCTGTTCCTGGTAGCCGTCGAGCAGGCGTCGCAGCGCATTCTGCGCGCGGGTGAGATCCCGTTGGAGCGCGTCACGGCGCGCGGTGGCTGGGTGCGCGGCGCGGAGTGTCTGGAGCCGGCGGTCGATCTCGGCTTGGATCAGTGCGGGGTCGTCGAGCAGTCCGAGCACACGGGTCCAGACGAGCTCGTCGATCTCGGCCAGGCGGACGGGCCGGTTATCGCAGACGCGGCCTTCGGGGCGGCGGTGGCCGTCGGTGCCTGAGCAGCGGTAGTACTCGCGCAGGAGCCCGTTCTTGTTGCGCGTCGAGCAGCGGTAGTACGCGTAGCCGCACTCTCGGCAGGTGAGGATCCCTTGCAGCAATGACGGGCGGCGCGTGTTGCGGGGCGAGAAGCGGGTGTTGCGTGCAAGCTGCTGTTGGACGAGCGCGAACCGCTCGGCGGTCACGAGCGCGGGCACCGCGATCGGCTTCCACTCTTCGGGGTTCACGTGCTCGCGCGCGACCCGGGCGGACCGTTGCCCGCGCTGGCGTGCATGACGGGTCTCGCGGACCGGCTGGTCGGTAGCGTGCGTCTTGCCGTAGGCGGCCTGACCGGAGTACGCCGGATTGCGGAGAATGCCCCATATCGTTGCGGTGTTCCAGCCCGCCTTGCCGGTCCTGGTCGGCACGCCCTGCTCTGCGAGCCACCGTGCGATCCGGCCGATCGACTCGCCGTCCTCGGCATAGCGGCGGAACATCTCACGCACGACCGGCGCCTCGGCTTCGTCGATCTCGAAGAACGCGTCCGCGTGCTCGGACTTCTTGACATACCGATAGCCATATGGGGCGCGAGCGAGGACGGACACCGCGCCGGCCCGGGCGCGATGCAGCTTCCCGCGGCGACAGCGCTCAGCGATCTGCGCCCGCTCGTACTCGGCGATCATCCCCTGGAACTGGCGCAGCAGCTCATCCTCAGGCGTGCCGGACCGCTCGGGCTCCTTCGCGAAGACGACCTCGATCCCCGCCCGCTGGAACTCCTCGAGCAACAGCACCTGGTATGCGTACCGGCGCGCGAGCCGATCCGGCGCGTGACACAGCAACACCTCGAACCGGCCCTCGACCGCCAGATCACGTAACCGCTCCAGTTCCGGGCGGCGCAATACCGCGCCCGAGACGCCCTCGTCCTCGAACACCAGATCGTCGGTGATCAGCAGCCCGCGGCCGGCGGCGAGCTCACGCAGCGCGGCGGTCTGGCTCTGGATCGTCTGCTCGCGACGCTGACGATCCGAGGACACCCTCGCGTAGATCGCGGCCACCCTGCCCGGCCGCCCGACCATGCTGCTGCTCTCGCTCATCATCCCTCCGCTCGTTGCCGGTCACACGACGCCGCTCGGGCGCCAAGAGCACATACGCCTGCGCCAGCCGCGCATCGGCGAGCCGGTCACCCACGAACTCGATCTCAACGCGCCTGGCCACCGGGCCGCTCGCCGGCCTGATCGAGATACGCACCGACCGCCGCCGCGGTCACCGCGCTCAACGACACGCCACTGACCCGCGCCCGCTCGCGCAAGCCACCGATCAACGACGGCGCCAACCTCACCGTGAACACGGCCGTGCGCTCCGGCACCGAGACTCCATCCGGCCGCTCCAGCGCCTCGTTCACGTACCGGCGGGCCTGACGCTCGGACAAACTGAACTCGGCCTGCAACCCACGGACCGCGTCCGCTGGCGAGCGATCGACCAACAACACGACCGCCCGGTTCACGCGAACCGCGTACTCGTCGGCATAAGCACGACGTGAAGCCATCAGCCCCTTGAGTACTACACATCACGGCAGACTCCTTCCCACCGGACGCCCCACCAGCCACTCAAACTCGAAGTTACCTACTGCGTTGGTGTCTCCTCGTCCACGCACAGCACGACCGCCTTCTCCGGCGGGTTCAGGTACAGGCCGACGACATCGACGAGCTTCTCCTCGAACCGCGGGTCGTTTGAAAGCTTGAACGTCTCGACGCGATGCGGCTGCAGACCCCGCGCGGACCAGATCCGCTGCACAGTCGCCGGCGACACACCAGCACGAGCCGCCATCGACCGGCAGCTCCAGTGCGTCTCACCAGCCGGCGTCTCACGCAACGTCAACCGGACGATCTCCTCCACCTTCCAAGCCGGGATCGACGGCTTGCGACCACGCCCCGGCCGCACGCCTGAGAAATCCTTCAGCCCATCTTCAGCGAACCGATCACGCCACGCCTTCACCGTCATCGGCGCCACCCCAACCTCACTCGCGATCCGCGTGTTCGCGAACCCGTCCGACGCCATCAGCAGAACCATCGCGCGCTGCACATCACGGTGCGGCGCCGTGTGCGAGCGGATCAACATCTCAAGCACCGATCGCTGCTCGTCAGTGACCGGAAGCGGGGCGGTAGGAGAGCGGATTCCCCATCCTACCGCAACCCCTAATTATTTGCGAGACATGCCACTAGTACGTCGCGGTCACGGTCTGATCGCTGGTCAGCGTGATGTCGCAGTAGTCAGGCGCTGCCGGCCGCGCCGGACAGTTGTTGCTGAACGTTGGCATCGTGGGGGTGTGGCCCTGATTGTCGGACTGCACCTGGACCTCGCCGTTGACGCGGACCAGCAGCGAGCAGGGAAGGGTCAGCGTGTCCGTCGCGCCACCGCAGCGGACCGGACTGATCGGCAGGGTCCCGGCCACGTGCCCTTCGCCGTTGGCCGACATCTCGGCGGTGCTGACCGATGCCATGAGTGTCAACTTCGCCACCGCCGGCGTGAAGTAGACGTTGACCACGGTGTTGTTCGAGGATGGCGTGAGCACGCAGGCCCCGGTTCCGGTGCATGAGCCGGCGAACTTCTCAAACGCCGAATCAGGCGGGGTCGCGGGATCCGGTGACTCGCTGCCCGGGGTCGCGGTCACGGTGACGGTCGTGTTGACAGCAACGTCCTCGTAGGCGAAGCAGGCTGCAGCGTCGCCCGGGTTCAAGCAGGT
Organism: uncultured Solirubrobacterales bacterium; assembly: GCA_963796525.1. Taxonomy (GTDB): domain Bacteria; phylum Actinomycetota; class Thermoleophilia; order Solirubrobacterales; family Solirubrobacteraceae; genus Palsa-465. The sequence continues at coordinate 201,496 of CAWCMD010000014.1, read as the reverse complement.
GATCGTCTTCCCGCCCGGCTGCACGGTGGCGCTGCCGACGCCGACGCCCAGGCTGCCGTGCTGGTCGCCGGCGTAAGTGTCGAGGATCACCTGAACCTTTACCCGGTAGCACCCAGCGGGGGGCGGCTGGCCCAGGTTATCGGCGGAGCAGTTCGATGATGGGGGTGGAGGGACAGGAGGCGGCAAGGGGTGCTTGGCCGGCGGGAACTGACCGTTGGTCCACATCCTCGACTCGGTGCCGCGGCGCACCACGAGTCCCTTGATCACTTCCGTGTGCCTGTTGGCGCCCTTGCCGACGGTGCCATGGACCCAGCGCGCCAGTTGGCCGGGCACCTGATCGACCTGGCCCTGGTTAAGCAGTCTACGAAGCGTGGACGAGCCGTAGGCATCCATGCCGACGTTGAACGCGAAGTCGACCAGCGCATCGAGTTGGGCCTGGTTGAGCGGCACCTGCGTCCGGCTGACGATGTAGGCGGCGAAGCGATTCGCGTCGGTCTGCAGCAGCGCCACCGCCTGTGAAGGGGTGAGGTTGTTGAACGGGCCAGCGCGGTCAGCCGCGGTGCAGTTGCTCTTATGCAGGAGGTGCCCGTAGCCGGCAGTGCAGAACCCGAGCGGATCGTTGTAGACGACGTACTGGCCCTGCGCGTTGAGCTTGTATCCCTCGTTGTCGGCGATGTACTGCAGACCCGCCCGGTCGACGGTAGTAGCCCCGCCGGCGGCCGCGATCGCCGAAAGCGGCGACCCAAGAACACCCGACGTCCCCGAACGCGTCGCCGCCGCCCTGATGCTCACGGGCACAGTGACGACCCTCTCACGCCCCCCGCACCGCTGGACCGCCTGGACGGTCCAGATCAGCGAGTCGATGACCGTCGGCACCTTCCAGCGCTTAGAGAAGGTCCCCCCCGCCGGCTTGGCGACGCCAAGATCATGAGAGCCATAAGGGCTGACGCCGTCGACATACGCCTCGAGCCTGACGTGTCGGCGACATGGCCAGCTCGAGCCACGCAGCTCAACCGTACCCCCGGTGCCGACAGCCGCACGTGACACGGTCAATCGTGGGTCGCGAGCAGCCGATCCGGTCCGGGCCGCCGCGGTCGCAGGGATCCAGGCCAGCAGCGCAACGAGAATCACCACGCTCGCGGTCAAGCGAGTCTGCGAAGCAGCTCTGCCCATCCTGGGGCCTCGAAAGTGGTGCTTATGAAAAGCACCTTGCCCGTCGTTCATAGCCCAGCGCAATATACGCGGGTTTAAGCGGGCAATGTGAACGGTCTTGCTTTGTTCATGCCACGGCACCCGGCACCAGCTCAACCCCTCAACCCTTAGTACGGAACACCGCAGCGACGCATTCGGTCACGCCGGGCGTCGCGACGATCCTCCACTAACGATCCGTCCTGGGCAACGTTTCACCGGCTCGCCGCCCCAGCGCTGATCCGGTGCTGAGCGACCGACCCGTCGATCCGCCCGGTCGCGCGGGTGCCTACGACCTCGACCGGCCGGACCGCGGATGCCCGCACCGTCGAGGCGCTGCTCGCCAGCGTCAACGAGCCGTGCAGCGCCCAGCAGCTTGCGTGCGGGCTGGGATTGACGCTCAACCGAACCGTCGGCGCCCTGCAACGACTGGAAGCGAGCCTCGCGAACACCGGCCGGATCCTGACACGGCTCGGACACCACAGCTACGCGCTCGGACCGCGACCTCGGCTCGTCGACGACCGCCAGATCGCCCGCTGCATGCGGCGCAACCACACGGCGCTCGACGTCACCGCTGCTGCAGTGCTGCACCGCGGGCTCACCCGCCCGCGCGAAGCGCGCGCCCGTGAAGCTCTCCGCAACCCCGCAGAGCGCGGGGCGGCTGAACGGCTGATCGCTGCGGGGTGCTCGAGGACAACGACGGCGTCCCAAACCACTGTCGCCGAAGTGTCCAGCTGTAGAACGTCTGTCGAATGAAAGCGCGGCCGTCGCAGCGAAGAGTTGTTCGCCACAGACGGCTCAGCGAGCGGTCGACCGTGTTCGAGCGTCAGCTGCGAGCGCTGCTGGATTTGTCCGACACCGCCGGTCTGAGGGCCGAGCGGTCTCATGGCCGCTCAGACCATATGGAGGTTGTCGTCCGGCCGGGCTGGTGTAGTCGGCCGGTCCCCCACGCGTTCGTGGGGTGATTGAGCCGTGCGGGCTGGACCCCGCGCGGCGACCACAACCGCATAGAGGAGCCGACCATGGCGAAGGTTCGCAGTTGGGTTGGTCTTGACGTGCACGCGCGCTCGGTGCTTGCTGTGATGATCGATGGCGAGTCGGGCGAGCTGCGCTCGCGGCGGCTGTCTGGGATGACGAGCGAGGTGGTCAAGTTCTGCTGCTCGCTGCCGGGCCCAACGCGCGCGGCGTATGAGGCGGGGCCGACCGGCTACGGGCTCGCCAGGGCGCTGCACGCGGCCGGGGTCGGATGCGTCGTGGCGGCGCCTGGGAAGATCGAGCGGCCCGCCGCGGACAAGGTCAAGACCGACCAAGGGGATGCCGCGCGGGTGCTGCGCTTGTTGATGATCGATGCCCTGCACCCGGTCCGGGTACCGAGCAGCGAGGAGGAGGCGCTGCGCGACGTGGTTCGCGCGCGGGAGGCCGTGCGCGGCGATCTGATGCGCGCCCGGCAGCGGCTCAGCAAGCTGCTGTTGCGTCACGACGTGCGCTACGAGGACACTGCCAGCGCCTGGACGATCCGCCACCGCTCGTGGCTGACGAGCCTTGACCTCGGCGAGCGTGGCGCGCAGGTGACGCTGCTGGAGTACCTCGGCGCGGTCGACGCGATCGTGATCCGCCGCGACGCGCTCGAGAAGACAATCGCACAGCTGATCCCCGGCTCCCCGTGGGAGCAGACCGTCGCCCGGCTCCGATGCCTGCGCGGGATCGACACGCTCTCCGCCGTCGGCCTATACGCTGAGGTCGGCGAGTTCGAGCGGTTCCTCAAAGCTCGGCAGCTGATGAGCTACCTCGGTCTCACCCCCTCAGAAGACACCAGCGGCGAGAAACGCCGGCAAGGCGCGATCACCAAGACCGGGTCCCGGCCGCCGGCTGCTCGTCGAGGCGGCCTGGCATTACCGCCGCGCGCCCGCGAAGAGCCAAGCGCTCCGCCGCCGCCAGGCCGGGCAGCCCGCCCACATCATCGAGATCTCCTGGCAGGCGCAACGCCGGCTGCACAACGTCTGGCAGCGACTCGACACACAGCGCGGCAAGCGCCGCACGATCGTCGCGGTCGCTGTCGCGCGCGATCTGACCGGGTTCTGCTGGGCACTCGCGAACGGCGACTGAGCTGACCGATGCACCACGTCGGCTGCAGAGGCGGCAGGACCACTGGTCCCGCGCGAGAGCATCCGCGATCTAAGCATGAGCAGCCAACCCCCGGGCTGGCCACGCTCGATCTTAGACAGCCGGGCTCTCACGACGAAAACCGGTCCTGCGGAGACGGTAACCAGCCCGTGCACCCGCGCATAAGAGTCTGACCGCGCGTCGCGCACCAGCCAGACCTGCCGCCCCATCAGCCGACACGGACGCCCGCCAACGCGCGGGCATCCGGTGCTTAACCCTTGACACCCGAACCTCTATAAGAGCTTAAGCGGCGAGATGCATCCCTCGAAAGCCTACGTCCACCTGAATCCGCAACTCCACGTTGAGCCAATCAGTTCCTCGAGCGCGTCTTCCACCCGAGCGCGCAGGATCGGCTGCCATGTCTGCGCCCGAAAACAGCTCAGGCCATCGACCTCCGTGACGAGAACCGGCGGCTCGGGCGACCGGTTCAGCTGGCTGTTGAGCCTGCGGAGGAGAACGACCATATCGGCGTGCCTGGCGGCGTGAAGGCGGATGAGAGCCGACGTGCTCATGGCTGAAGACGACGTCGCGACGCAGTTCGCAACGCGACGGCGCAAAGCCCGCAGAGACCTTCCTCGATTCTTGCGATTAGTTTCCAATCTCTCCGCAAAACGGCGAAACTTTCATGGCGCGTCACCGTTTTGGCTTCGTCGGGCGGCATCACGAGCCCCTGGGGCGAGAGACCTTGGTGCCGCCCGACTCCGTCCAGCCGAACGGAAGGTTTCAGGGTCCGGTGGGTGCTCGACGCTGAGCCGCTCGGCGCAGCACCTAGTAAGGAGAAACGCCCCGGGTCCGCTCCCCGTGCAGGTGCCCGGCGTGCGCGTCGCTCGGGAACGGAGATTCGGTACCGGCTGACCGCTCGGCGCTTGCTCGCCAGCAGGCCTGCGGGGCAGCGAGGCGGCCGGAAAGTGACCTGAGGGATTACGAATAAACCATCAGTAATGAGCAAGAACTGGCGTTAGTCGGAGTGGAACGGAACCGAAGCCGCAAAGGAATCAAAACCGAGAGCATGACCGGGGTCTTCGAACGAGCCGTCCGCGGCGTGCGGCGGCTGGTCGCGCTGGTCGCGCTGGTCGCAGAGAGCGACGAGGGAGAAGCCGTCCGTGACGCGCTAGTGCGTGAGCTGCGTGATGTGCTTGACCTGGAGAGCGTGGCGGTCGTCAGATGCGATCAGGGCGAGGCGGCGCGCCACGCGGGAGCAATCACCGAGGCGGCTGAATTTGAGGAGGCTCATCGCGGCGGGGATCGTGGGCGGAGCCTGGTGCTCGAGCTAGGCTCGCTGGGGCGAACGCAGGAAGCGGTGATCCTGGTGGCGCGCGAGCCGCACGGCCTACGACCGGATGAGCTCGCGGCCGCGACCGCGCTCGTTGACGTAGCGGCGGTCGTGCTCGGGCTGCTTGGCGCGCGCCACGAAGCAGCGACCGACGAGCTGACCGGCTGTCTGAATCGTCGCGCCGCGCTCGCGCGGCTGGGCGAGGAGATCGCCCGCGCACAACGCACCCGCTCGCCGGTTTCTTGCCTGATGCTCGACATCGACAACCTCAAGCGGATCAACGATACGTTTGGGCACCTTGAGGGCGATCAGGTTCTGCGCGAGGCGGGCGCGAGCCTGCGCGGTCAGCTGCGCGCGTACGACGTCGCAGCCCGCTACGGCGGCGATGAGTTCCTCGTTCTCCTGCCCGCGGTCGGGGAGCATGCAGCGGTCCAGGTCGGCACGCGCATGACAGCCGCGGTGGCCCGCATCAGCTCCCCCCCGACGCGAACGCGCAGATCCCGGTCAGCGTGACGTTCGGAGCAGCGACCTCCCGCCCGGGCGACGTGCCCAACACTCTGCTGCAGCGCGCCGACCAAGCGCTGCTGAACGCCAAACGCCACACGCACGCCCCCCCGCCACCGAGGGCGAAGACCCACGCAGACACGGAGCCGTGACCAACGCATGTAGCCCCGCCGGCGCCCAGCTCCAAGCGCTGTGCCACCGGGATTTGGATGAATGGTTGATTGAACGTTAGTGAGGAAACTGAAACGTTTGACCAACACGCCGGGGTGCCGGACTGGGGACCCTCCCGGGGGCGGGAAGGAACGTGATCCAGCACCCCGCATGTCGCTGGCCGACACCGCGAACCCGCGTCGCCTATCGGCGTGAGGGATCGGAGCGAACGCCTGCATCGCCACCGTGTTCGGGGGAATAATTGGAGACGATCAACGGCCGGGCGGATGAGAATCTCTTGAGCGGTATAGGAACATGTGACGGATGGCTGTGACGCTGATAGTGGCCGGATTGATCGTCGTCCTGGCGGCGCTGTTGACATGCTTGGCATCGGTCATTCGGGGTCGCGCCCGGCAGTCAGGCTCGATCACCGAGGCGCAGGCGCGTGAGAACGCTGCGCCCCTGACGACGGCGATCCTGGCCTCGGCCCGTCGCGAGCGAACGGGCGCGTGAGCCCGCGCATCGAGCCGTCGGCCTGCGGATCAAGGTGACGCGCCACCCCGCCGAGTCAGAGCGAGGCTGTCAAGGCCGGTCGAAAAGTGGACCACCCACGCCGGTTGAAAAGTGTCCCACCCCGCCGGCTGAAACCTAGGTCGCTCGAGGGTTGGGGATTGGCCGTAGCCGGGTTCAACGAGCTCAGCGACCTTCGTCGCGAAGGCCGAGCCCGTAGGGCGAGGCCTGAGCGGCGAAGGTCGTTTTAACCGCCTGTCGCCGGACCCCCGGGGTGTGATCGGCGCGTTGTAGGCCCTCCTGCGGCCCTCGGCGAGGACGGCGAGGGTGATCGGTCAACTCTCGTACGTCGGCGCGATCACCGCGCGGCCGAGTGTGTGCCCAAACATCTGAAAGCCCATGATTGCCGGCGTGACGCTTGCGTCGATTGGAAGCTGCTCGACGTCGAGCGCGTGGACCGCGAACAAGTAGCGGTGCGGCCCGTGTCCCGGGGGCGGCGCCGCCCCGATGTAACAGGCGGCGCCGGCGTCGCCCTTCAGCGTGATCGCGCCCGCCGGAAGCTTGCCGCTGTCAGGACTGCCCGCGCTTGCGGAGAGCTCGGTCACCGCCGCCGGAATGTTCGCGACCGCCCAGTGCCAGAACCCGCTGCCGGTCGGGGCGTCGGGATCGAAGCAGGTGACCGCGAAGCTCTTCGTCTCAGCCGGGAACCCCGACCACGACAGCTGCGGCGAGACATCCTCTCCACCTGCTCCCATGATCCCCGACACCTGGGCGTTTGGCAGCGTCTCCCCGTCACGTATGTCGGTGCTCGTGACACTGAAGGCCGGCACCTCGGGAAGAAACTCATACGGAATCGGCGGTCTCGTTGAAGTGTTCATGCGGGGATCCTGTCGCATTCAGGAGCGGTTTGCGTTCGGGGGCCGCACTCTCGCTGCCGCAAAGGACGAGACGCAGCATTCTCGTTGCGACCGGAAGGCTGCTGCATCCGTCCGGCGCTGCAGAAGCGGGCACGACTCGGAGGCCGGACCTCGCGCGACCTGTCGAGCTCATCGTCGCTCGGCGGGCAAGCAGCCGTCAGGCGTCAGCGCTGCTGGTCGATCAACGCAGGCGCCGACGATCCCTACTGCAGAGTGCTGAGTTCACGCGAAAGCAGCGCTAGCGCCCCGCGTTGCCTGCAATTAGCGACGGCAGGAGCTCGAGCCTCGCTGTCGCGCTGCTAAGCGTGGTCCCCGCTGTCTGTCCTCTCCGCTCCGCGGGTCAGGCGAGGCTGTGGGCTGAGTAAATCACCTCCGACCGGCGCCTTACCGCGCTCTTGACTACTCCCGCGATGGTGGTTGATGTCAATCACTCTTGCGCCTGCAGATGATGGCGACGCCGCTCACAAAAGGAGACCCGATGAGCACCCTGATGATGAAGTCCAAGGTCGCAGCCGCTGGAATCGCCGCCGCGATGGCCGCCGCCCCCGCCGCCGCCCTTGCCAGCCAGAACGGCCATGCGCGCGCCGTCCATGCCGCGGCGTCTACCGTTAACTGGCAGATCTCGTTGAGGGGAGCCGCCGCGTACCGGAACGCGAACGGGTCTGCCCAGTACCAGTCCCAGCCTGGACAGCGCGAGCTGCAGGTCGAGGTTCAGCGCGTTCGCTCGCTGGCCGGCAAGACCGTCGTCTTCTCAGCCGCGGGCATGACCCTCGGCAAGGCGAAGGTGTCCGCTAGGGGCCAAGCAGACATCACCCAGAACACCGAGCGCGGGCAGAAGGTCCCATCGATCGCGCACGGCTCGAGCGTGACAGTCCGGACGACTGGCGGCAAGCTGATCGTCTCCGGACGGTTCTAGACCGTCGCGCCACCGTCACACAACACACCACGCCGCGGGCGGCGCGGAACGTCGCTCCCGCCTGGGCGTTGGTGGCGCGTCACGGTTCGTGCCGCTGTGGCCACAGCTCGACTCCCACCTGACCGCGCGCCCCGCTTCCTCTTTGGGCAAACGACGCGCCTCTCGCCAAGCCGATCGATCAGTGCTTGTTTGCGCGAAACGGAGCAGCCACGGCTCGGCGGGCCTGACCGCTCAGTTGGGCGACCACCGACGCTTTCACCGCGAGCCTGACACCGCTGGATCCTCCCGGCGTTTCAGAAGTCGACGGGAGCCGACGGCACCGACCGCGTGCGACTGGGCGTTGAGCCAGAGCGTCGCTCCGCGAGACAATGCAGCGGTGGGCGACGAGCGGGCCGGGCGCTTGCTCAGACTCCTGCCATAGGTCGCGTCTGCAAACCCCCGCACGCGCGCCAACATGGTGGCCGCCTGCGCCAAGCAACAGTCACCGACGGCGGCGGGAGAGTGCTGAGTTCGCCCAACTGGAGCAGCGGGATCCCGGCCACCGGCACGCTCGATCGTCGAGCAAAGCAGCGACGCCGTCACGCATCGGAGCGGGCCGCGGCGCTGCTGGAATCGGACAACAGCGGCCACAACCGAACGACAATCCGCCGTGGCCGCTTCATCGCCGGCGCGGTCGCCGATTCGATGCTTCCGCTTCAGGCGCTCGAGTCGCCGAAGCACAAGCCGATTCTCGGCGTCCAGCGCGAGCATGGTGGGTGGGCGTGGGTGAAAGCGGCCATGCAGTGCCGGCAGCGGCGCCGCCCCGAAAGACCGAATCAGCGGAGGTCGCGATTGTTCGATCGAGCGCAGCGCTACCACCGAACCGACGCCGACCAGCAAGCACCCGATGCGCGGAATTGGCCTTGCGAATACGGGGTCTCTTGGATCGCCCGCCGCGAGCCCTGCCTTCGTGCTGGCGCATGCATTTGCCGCCCACGCCTTCGCGTGGCTCCCTATGTCCGAGAGCGGAAGTCCCGAGCGGCGCGATCCCGGTCCCCGAGACTGCCCCTGGTCGTGAAGGCACAAGTCCGTTGCATGCTTGCCGACGCGCCTTGTCGCTCTGCAAATCATTCCTCGCTTGTCGCGTGTGGCATCCCAATCGCGAAGCGAAACGCCGCCACCGGCGGCCTCGCCGGCACGCGCTCAGTGTCCACAGCGGGTGTGTTGCAGTCGTGGCATTCGCGGTGCGCCGCTACCGCATCGCCAAGCAGCGGTGCTGATTGGGTTGCTCAGACTTCGGAGAGGAGGGCGAGTGATCCATGGTTGGAAAGCGACCGTGCCGATTGCGGTTGGTCGAGTTTGGGAGGCCAGCGCGGATGATTGGCCGTGGTTCAGCCGTTGTTCTTACAGATGGGCGCGATGCGGCCGGGATGGGGTCTCGCCGGTCGGTGCGCTGAGGGATCGGAGGCAGGCGGAATGGATACCGAAGCAGACAGGAAGATAGATCTCGTCCGGGGGCTTGACGCCGGTGTGGGGGAGGTTGCTGAGGCGGCGCGTGTTCTGGCTGGGCGCGTGCCGGGGCCGCTGCGTGCGCTGGCTGAGCTGGCCTACAACTATCGTTGGTCCTGGACGCGTGGCGGTCCGGAGCTGTTTGAGCGGATCGATCCTCGGCGTTGGGCGCGGTGTGAGGCCAATCCGGTGAGGATGCTGGAGGAGGTCTCGCCAAGCGGGCTCGAGCGGCTGGTCAGCGATCGGGATTTTCTTGAGCGCTTGGAAGCGGTGAGCGGCGAGGTGCGGCGGGATCTGGAGCGTCCGTGGCGTACGGGTGTGGCGGGTCGTGAGCATCCGGTGGCTTTCTTCTGCGCTGAGTATGCGGTGCATCAGTCACTGCCGGTGTATTCGGGCGGGCTTGGGGTGCTGGCCGGCGACATGCTGAAGGCGGCGTCAGACTTGGCGGTCCCGATCGTTGGGGTGGGGCTGATGTATCGCTACGGGTATTTCCGCCAGCGGATTGCCGGTGACGGCTATCAGCATGAGTATTGGGTGGAGAGCGACCCGGAGCGACTGCCGGCGGCGCGGCTGCGTGACGAGCATGGCGGGCTGCTGACGATTGGGGTTCCGATCGCCGGACGCCAGGTCGGCTGTCAGGTGTGGCGGGTGAACGTCGGCCGGGTGGGTTTGCTGTTGCTGGATGCCGACGTGGAGGGCAATGATCCGGTAGATCGGTTCATCACCTCTCGTCTGTATGTGAGTGACCCGCAGGTGCGGCTGGCCCAATACGCGTTGCTGGGGATTGGTGGCGTTCGGGTGCTGCGCCGGCTCGGGATCGACCCCGCAGTGGTGCACCTCAACGAGGGCCACGCTGCCTTCGCGGCCCTGGAGCTCCTACACGACGAGCTCGTGACGGGCGCGGGCGGTGCCGGGGATGCCTTTGATCAGGCGCGGCGCAAAACGGTGTTCACCACCCACACGCCGGTGCCGGCCGGCAACGACACCTACCCTGCAGCGCAAATCAGCGAGATGCTCGCCGAGGTCGCGGCTGAGGTCGGCGTGGAGATCGGTGAGCTGCTTGCCCAGGGACGCACGAACCCGGACGACGAATTGGAACCGTTCGGTGTGACCCAGTTCGCTCTGCGCTCGAGCCGCAGAGCGAATGGCGTCGCCGCCCGCCATGGCGAGGTAGCTCGGGAGATGTGGCGCGGGCTGTGGCCCGATCGGCCCGTCGAGCAGGTTCCAATCGATGTGGTCACCAACGGTGTTCACATCCCGAGCTGGCTTGGCGGTCCGATGCGCGGCCTGCTCGACAGCCGCTTCGTCCCAGGATGGCTCGAGCGGGCCGAGGATCCGGCGATCTGGGATCCGATCCGGCGCATCTCCGACGTCGAACTGTGGTCAGCGCGCCGGCGTCAGCGCGAGCAGCTGGTCGAGTTGGTTCGTACGCGCAGCGTCACCGAGCGCCTGGCCCGGGGACAGGCTGCCTACCTCGCGCGGGCGGCCGCCGAGCTGCTCTCGCCTGACGTGTTGACGATCGGGTTCGCCAGGCGCGTGGCGACGTATAAGCGTCTTGATCTCTTGATGGCCGACGTGGAGCGGATGCTGGCCCTGCTGGGCTCGGCGTCTTGCCCGATGCAGCTCGTGATCGCGGGAAAGGCCCACCCCAAGGATGAGGAGGCCAAGCGGATGGTCTGTCGGCTGTTCGAGTATCGCGACCACCCCGGTTTCGCCGGCCGCATCGTGTTCCTTGAGGACTACGACCTGCGCCTCGGTGCCGCGCTGACGGCAGGCTGCGATCTGTGGGTGAACCTTCCCCGGCCGCCGCTGGAGGCGTCAGGGACGTCCGGCATGAAGTCGGCGATCAACGGCGGGCTGCAGCTCTCGGTCCTCGACGGCTGGTGGCCGGAAGCCTACGACGAGGGCATTGGATGGGCCATCGACGGCACCGTCGAGGCGGACCTCGCCAGCCAGGACGCCCGCCACGCGCATCGGCTCTACTCGCTGCTCGAAGATCACATCGCGCCGCTGTACTACACACGTGAGAACGGGCTGCCCGTCCGATGGCTGCAGATGATCCGACAGTCAATGGTGCGATGCGGCCCCCGTTTCGGCGCCGGACGAATGCTTTCAGACTACGTCAGCCGCATGTACCCCGACGAGGCGACGCTGGAGAGCTTTGAGACCGACTCACCACCTCAGGCCGGCATCGTCCTCGCCGAACGCCTCGGAGCGGCTGCGCGATCACGCCGCCGAGGGAGCGTTCGTAGCGGCGCGCGAGGCGATCCGGCGCGTTCCGCCGGCGACCAGTCGATCAGCAACTCCACCGCGCGGTGACGTCGAGTCGACCGATCGTCAGTACGCGCTCGTGCAAAGCGCCGATGCCGATCAACAACACCACCCTGCAGCTCTACCGAGCCCACGGTCGTTGCTCGATCTGCAAAGCCGCTCTGCTCACCGTCGACCAACGACCACAAACCCCACACCAGTGGGAGCAGTGGCTCACGACCATCCGCCCGACGATCACAATCGCCGCGACGCGGACGGCCAGCACGGACGAGGCTGAATACCGTCCCACACACACCCGCTGCCACCAGCGCAGAGACCCGGCACTTCTGCCCGCCGACAAGCCAACCGGGCTTGCTTGAGCCGGATGCCGGGAAACTGGCACGTCCGGATCTGAGGGGGGCCGGGCACAGCAATGTGCCCGGCCTACCCGCCGGAAGCGCGCACGAACCCGCGCCCGCGCTAACAGGATCTCAGCAAGCGGTCGGCGGCGGGATGGCGCCCGCGAGTTGCCGGCCACGGGCAACGAGCCCGTTCGCATCCTCGCGCGCGCGTGACCGCTTCATCGCCCACGCAGCAGTCTCAATCAGATTGCCGCTCTTGGCACGGAGCAGTCATCACGGCGGCGCGACCGCTTTAGGCGTCAACCAGCCACCTGCCATGGGCGCGCAACTCGTGGCTGCTTTCACCCACGCCGAGCCATCGACTTCGCGCTCGGCGCCGGGAAAGGGCTTCCGCTTCGTGCCCGCGAAAGGCGGAAGCAGAAGCGCGGCCCGGATGTCCGAGCTGGCGATTAACCGGAAGCGCTCGAAGATCAGCCCGTCGCGCGTCTGCTAGCTCGGCGGCGGCTAGCACTGGAGTTTCGCGAGGTTGTGCCTAGTCGCCAACGCGATCGTGAGGTCCGCGACGTTGGGTCGAGCAAAGCAGTCGTCCCAGCGCGGCGTTACGGGCCCTGTACGGCTGAGGAGCCGCCGGCCGAGCGGACGGCTCGGTGGGGAAGCAGTCGGACGGTTGGCGGTTACCCGGGCTGCCGGAGTCGTGAGGATACGGCCGCGCGCGCGGCGGGCCACGCAGGTGAACGGCCAGCCCGGGACGCTCAACTTCGACGGCGAGGGAAGGCTGATCAGCGTGTTCGTGTTCGAGATCGCCGAGGGCGCATTACAGGCCATCCGGTCGATCATCAACCCCGACAAGCTCTCACACCTCGGGTACCCGCTCTCGCCGGTGGCGAGCCGCGGGACCTGAGGGTTCTTGCCTATCCGCTCAGCTGATCGGCACGTTGGTCAACTCGCCGCCGACGCCGATCGCCGTGATCTTGATGTCGTGGAACACAACCAGCCCGCCCTGCAATGGACGGCATGTCAGGTCGATCGTCAGGGATCCGTTCGACGTACTCGTGTGCACGACGGTGAAGGTCAAAGCCTGCGAGTTCCCGGGACCATATTTCGGTCCGAGCATGACCTGGACGGTGTCGCTGTCGACGCCGGCACTCAGTCCGCACCGCACCTGCTGCGAATTGTTCAGGGCGGCATTCTCCACCCAGGCCTTGGCGACAACGGAGTAGGCGCCCGGAGCCGGCACACCGAGCTTCGCAATGCTGGTCGCCGCTCCGGGGACGTTGACCGGCCCGTTCCTGTACCCCGAGTGCACATCGGGCAGCACCGGCATGAGCGGCAGCTGGAACGCGAGATCGGTGGCCTGGATCGACTTGTCCGCGATCTGCTTCGATCCCACCGATCCGACGGCGAGCTTTCCAGACGTCACGGCCCCGTCGCCGAGCTTCGCGGTCGTGACCGCCTTGTTCTTGATCTGCTTGGTCCCGACGCTGTTCGCCGGGAGCTGAATCGCGGCGTAGGCGCTGCCGGCGATCGCAATGACGAGCGCGATCAGCGCGACGACCATCGCCGGCGATGGATGATGCTTGGTGAGCGGCGCATTCTTCGCTCCTTCCCCGAAGACCGCGGCCGGCAGATACCGACCGTCCCCGCCACCGCCGAGTATCCCGCCAAAGCCACCCTGAGCCATCGGCACGATCCCGCATCGGAGTCGCGTGAGAGCACGGATAGATCCGTTCCAGGGCACTACGTACGCGGCGCCACGCAGAGGATCACTGTCACAACCTGGCGCACGTCGTCACGCGGGAACGTCTGACGGAGTCACTCGGCCTGCACTCGGATCTTCTCCTCGCGATCGCCGCCGAGCTTCATCGCGAAGTGGTAACCCTCGAGCGTCATGTGGTCGGTCACGCTGTCGCGCGGCCACAGCTCGCGCTCGATTCGCTTCTCGTCGATTTCGACGAACGCGATCACCCGGTCGGGCAGATTGTGCGGGTCGAGGCCCTCGCGGACCGGCACCAGGCCGGGCGCTCGACACCGAACTCGATGTGCGGCGTCATAACCCGCCTCGCGTCAGTTGCGGCTTGCGGGCCGGCGAGGTCGCCCAGCCAGCGCGTTCACCGCCCATGTCGTAGGTTCGACAGGAATGTCGTCCGGTGGCCGGTAGTGGAGATCACCCGCCCACCGCCGCCCGCCCGGGAGCCGCCCGTCTCCCTCCGCGAGGAGCACCTCGGCTTGAGGCTACGCTGCCCCGGTTAGCGCGCGGAAAGCGAGCATCTCGCTGACGATCGCTTCTACGCTCAGGAAGCAGCGGACGAGCGCCATCGCAATGGCGACTTCAGACTGCTCTTGTGGCGGATCGCGTCTCGTTCGCCTGTGCATCGAGCTAGTGGGCCGCGCTGGCCCGCGGCCCAGGAGACGCTTTCTCGGCAAGCCCCGGCGATCAGCGTCCGGCCAGGAGCTGGCGACCGGCTGGGATCATCGGTTCGGGCCGCTGATGCACGGCTTGGATGATCTCGGTGTTGTCGATGCCACGCAGGTATCTCGAGGTGATCGCGAGGTCCGCGTGCCCGAGTTGGCGTTGGATGACGATGAGCGAGATCCCCTCGCGTGACATCTCCACCGCATGCGCATGGCGCAGCTGATGCGGCGCGAACCGCCGACGCACGCCGGCCGCGGCCGCTGCGTCGTGCAGCTGCTTGCGGGTCCCCGCCGGCGCGCACGGTCGGCCCAGTGTCGGTCCGCGCACGACACAGAACAACCGCCCGACCGGCAGACCGCTCCGCAGCTCGAGCCATGGCATGAGGTGTGACCATCCCCAGCGGTCCATCCCGACCTCGCGACGTTTATCGCCCTTGCCGTGGCGAACCAGCAGAGCCCCACGGTCGGGATCGAGGTCGGTTTCGTTGAGCGCGAGTGCTTCGGTGATCCGAAGCCCCGCACGCCACAGCACGACGATCACGCCGCGGAGCCTGACGCCCTCCGGACTATCCCCGGCAGCGCGCATCACCGCGACGATCTCCTCAACCGTCGGCGGGTCGGGCGGGTATCGGAGACCTTTGTTGCCCGGCGACACGCCTCTGTGGAAGGTCGATGTCGTCGCCGGTGACCGGCGCCGTCCGGCGCGATCCAGCAACGCTATGGATTCCATGACGTCCTCCTTTGGACGATGGTTGACGCGACCATCGTCCGCCCGCCAAGCTGACAGGCTGCGGCCAGTCCTACGCTCGATCGGAGCGATGGAGCCAGTCGCGACCGCGGATGAGTAGGTCGGCGGTCGCGGAGGTGAGAGACGTCGCCGATGCGGTCGCGCGACGCAAGCGGGGAGAAGCAATCGTGAGGATGGCTGCACCGGCGTCTTGCGGTTCTCGAAGGGAAGCGTGTGTGCGGTGCCTGTGTTGCCCCGGGCTCGGAGGATGTGGTCATTGTCACGTCGCGGGCAAGGCGCACGTTCGCGACGGGTTTCTGCGGATGTCGCGTTTCAGGCGTGGTGGGATCTTGGTGCTGATGATTCGTCGTCTCGCGCTGTCTGTGACCGTCCTGGTGGTCGCGCAAGTTGTCTGGGTGGGGGGTGCGAGTGCGCTGAGTGGGGTGGGGGATGACGAGGGGGTCGTGCTGAGCGGCGCCAGGCTTCCGCGGCTCTTGGGGGCGTGGCCGCAGCGCGTTGTCGCCTACCGGCAGCTCGCTGCCGGGTGGCAACGGGTGCCGGTTCAAGTCGATCAGCGGTTCATCGTCGATATGGCCGCGATCTACCACGAGACGGCGCCTTCGCGGCTACGAATCGAGGTCTACGCGGATCGGAATACCTGGGTGGGATCAGATCCCAATCCGCGAGTGGACCGCGACGACGAGATCGCAGTGTTGGCCGCCAGCAGCGGCAGGGTCACGCGCCGGGGACCGCCCGGTTCGTTGGGCGGTCGGTTCACGCGCATCGTTCTCGGCAGCGGCACGCAGGAGGGCGCGATCTGGGTGGGCGTGGCGCGATCGAACCCCGGGCCGAGCCCCAGCTCTGGGGTCCGCTATGGGTTTCACCTGCTCTCCGGTGCCTATCGCGGGACCTATCGGCTGCGGGCAGGACCCAATCCTGAGGACTCGACCGTGACCACTCCGTTCTACCGTCGGCATTTCTCGGACCGGTGGCTCACGGATGGGTTGCGCATCGGCGCAGGACCGAACGTGCTCGAGCGCGAGAAGTTCCTGTTCTACCCGGGTTTTTGCGGGCGCAGCGAGGACACCTTCGACACGGGAGAGGGCGCGTTCGAGGCCAACATCTCGGGACCTGTGCGAGCGATCCGATCCTTCATCGGCGCCAACTCGGGACCTTGGACGCAGAGAACAGAGATCTTCTGGCCGCGCTACGAGCAGGACAGCACGATCCTGCGTGTCCACGCGATTCCCAACATCATGGACTTCTTCGCCCTTCGTGATACAGCACTCGGGATGCGACTCAGCACCTCCACCGACCCGGGAGGCGTCGCGATCGACGGCATGCCGGATGAGGGCCTGCCGACGACCGCGCCAAGCTGGTTTGTGATCAGCGGAGTGCCCGGAACGCTCACAGAGATACCGCGCACCTACGCGAGCTTCACCTTCCACACGCGCCTGTACGAGTTGGATCAGAGGACGCCGACAGGAGCCGCAGAGGTGCAATGCACCGGCGACAAGCAAGCGATCGGCGACCACGGCACCTGGATCGATTCACCGTTGCCCAACACCGATCCCACCCGCGGATCCGCCGGGAGCTTGCGTGCGGCGAACACGCTGTTCTTCGAGACCCATCCCATCACCGCGCAGCACGCCAGCCAGCGCGCAGCGCAAGTCGACCATCCTGTCCCCGTGCACATCGGCTGACCGCGCGCCGGCCTCACCGTCACTCACCACCAACCCGCCGGCGCCTTGCGCGCAATTGCGCCGATCGGTTTGGTTGGCTGGCAGCGTAACGGGCGACGTGTGCATACACACCGCCCACTCGTGGTGTTCCACTCGATCGATCTAGAGGGTCTCGGTGCCGTGTTGGAGCGCCGATCGGCACGAGCCGCGCCCGCATCGTTGCGGTGATTCATCTCGCGAAGGGGCGGGTGGGATGCGAGCTCGCCGCTCGACACACCCCCGGCGGCTTGCCGCGTGATCACGGAATGCTCCTCTGCGTCTCAGTCATGCGGGCGCGGCCGCTGCTTCGATTGGCGGCGCCCGTTGCGGCGGTGAGTACGCACGCCACAAGGCGTCAGCTGCGCCTACCGATCTCGGACACGACGTGCCTCCTCTGTCATGGTCGGACCGCAACCCGCGCGACCGCCGCGCTGAGGCAACGGGCCCAGCAGCCGAACACAATGTGGAGGTCACCATTCGCGTGCGCGGCGATCCCGCCCGGCCAGTAGACGCCGCCGGGTAGCCGCGGGCTCGACGCCGTCACGGCGAGGGTCCGGTCGTCAAGCCGCGGCACACAACCCTCGACCGCAGTCGCCAGCGGCCGGCTAGCGCGCGTGTCGTGACGCGGCGCGTACAGCTCGCCCGGCTCATGCCGGACGTCACCCCTCGGCTGGCACCCGCGTCACCACGGCGTACGCGACGAGCGGCAAGCGGCGGCGTTCACGGCGCGACGTTGCACGAGCGTCCCCCGCAACGGTTGAGCTTTGCGAGATCGGCCGCGAGCCTCGCCTCGACCTTCGCGTAGGCTGGATTGGCGGCCACGTTGCGCAGCTCGAACGGATCCGCGCGCCGGTCATAAAGCTCCCGCTCGCCCGTCTCCGGATAGACGACGAAGGTGTAGCGGTCGGTGCGCACTCCCCTGTAGGGCCTGTCCCACGCGTTGACCGGGACGTTGCCTTCGAAGAGCGGAGCCGGCGCCTCGATCTCAAGCGCCCTGTTGGGACGGCGTCTCGGCTTTCGCACCGTCGGCATGAGCGAAACGCCGTCGATCGTGCGGCCCGGCTTCGCGCGCGCGATGTCCAAGATGGTCGGTGCGAAGTCGATGTTGGAGACCTGGCCGTGCACCGTCCTGTGGGCCGGCACCCCGGGGCCGCGCACGATGAAAGGCACGCGGATCGACTCCTCATAAGGGAGGAACTTGTCCCCGGGAATGCGGTGCTCGCCCTGCAGCCAGCCGTTGTCGGACACGAACACGATCACCGTGTTCTTGAGCTGGTGGGTGGCAGTCAGAATCTGCACCAGGCGCTTCACATGGTCATCGACGGCGAGCAGCGAGCCGATTCGCCCCTCGTAGTCGAGCTGGAGCTGACGGATGCCCCCGGCCGTGAGCAGCGGCGCGTGCGCGCGGATGTTGGACGGTTTGTCGGAGATATTCGCCTCGTTGAAGGCCGGCGGCCGCGGCAGCGTGAACCGCGAGCTCCTGCTCGCGTAGCGCGGCGCCGGGCGCGGATCCCGCCCGGGCCGCCCCATCAGCGTCGTCGATACGTCTTCGCGGTGTGGTGCCGCGGGCGCCCACCAGATGAAGAACGGCCGCTTCGAATGCTGCTCGGCGGCGACGAGATTCTCGGTGATCTTGCCGGTCACATCCGGCGAGTAGTCACTCCGGTTCTGCGTGCCCCAATAGCTGTAGGGAGCCGGGCCCATGACGGCCGCGAGCTTCGCCAACACTCCGGCCAAACCGCGTGGGTTGGGGGTCACCTCGATGTTCGCGAACTCCACCAGCTTGCGCGCGAAGACGGCATCTCCCCACGTCTTCAGCGCGCCGTTGAGGTTCATCACGAAGTTGAAGTAGTCATACGCCGAGACGTCGAGCAGTCCGCGCCAAATGTCGAACCCGGCGGGCACCTCGCCATGCTCGTCCCGCGCGCCGTAGCCGTTGAGCCACTTCCCGATCAGCGCCGTGCGGTAGCCAACCCGCTGCAGCCACACCGGGAGGATGTTCCCCCGATGCTGCATCCCGTACCACCCGTACGGGTAGAAATTCCCCAACACGCCGTGATTGTGCGCGTACTGACCGGTGATGAACGTCGCACGGGACGGGCAGCACAGCGGGAACGAATCCACCGCATCGGCGAACGTCGTTCCCTGCGCGGCGATCAGACGCCGAACGTTTGGCATCTTCGTCACATCCACAAGCGCCTGATCGTCGGTCATGATCACCAGGATGTTCGGGCGGCCGTCCGTGTCGGCGGTCACTGGGCGCCCAAACGCCGACGCCGGCAACGACACCACCGCCATCACCGCACACGTGAGAACCGTTCGACCAACGCGTCTCGCGTGCGCCACTCCGTTGCCCATCTGCGACCGACTCTAGTTCCACCGAGCCGGCGACCCATCAGGGTACGCGCCCAACCCAATCCGCCGAAAGTACGCAATGGCAACCCGGCGGACGCACCCCGCCGCGACCCGCGTCGTGCCGGTGAACATCGCCGTCCGGCCGTCCACCCCTCGCCGCGCCAGGGCGAGCCCGAAGACGATTGACGCTGCACACACTCCCTGGCCGCGTCTCGATGGCCACGGTCGAGCCCGTGTTCGCCCAGCTGAAGTCAACCTCGGATCCAACGATTCCTGAGACGAGGGCGCTCCGCCGTGCGTTCGAAGGCGATTACAGGCCGCGACCTGCAACCTGCGAAGCTTCACAACCGCCAGATCGCCGCGGCAGGGCCTAACGCGCCCCAAAGCCCCCGATCCCGCTAGCTTCGAAGGATCCGCCATCAACCAGGCTACGTCCCGGCCCGCCCGCCGCGCGGGACGGGATCGGGGTTCTCCCAACGCCGCTGCTCGAGCTGACGGTGCGCTTCCCGCGTCCAACCCTCGCGTCCTTGGCCGCGCGCCACGATCCGCTCAGTGTCGAACTCGAACCCATCCTGCTCAGCCGAGATCGGCTCCGGTTCGGACACCACAGGCTGCTCCGGACTGCTGCTGACCTCAGCCGCGCGCTGCTCACGCGCCTGACGGAAGAACTCCGCCCGCCCCTCCCGCGTGCGCAACTGCTCAGGCAGCTCATCCCCGCGCTCATCGCCATACAACTCATCCTCCGCCTCATCCGTCGCCTTCGCCTCAGCCACGATCTCCCGCGCGATCTCCTCAAAGCGCAGCGTCGACTCGCGACTCGCGTTCCCCGCCATCCGCGTCCCATCGATCGCGACCACACCCGGCCTCACCAACCCCGCCTCACCACACAGCGCCAGCACCTGACCGAACAACCCAGCAAGCGCCACCTCGTGCCGCGCCACGAACCTCGCGATCGTCGCGTGATCGGGCGTCTCCAACATCGCGATCGTCTTGCACGCCACGTCCTCATCACACGCCCGCTCGAGCTTCCGCGCCGACCGCACCCCACGCGCATACCCGTACAACAACAAAGCCACCAGCATCGCCGGGTCATACGCCCGCCGGCCGACCCCGTCGACCCGATACGCCGCATAGAACTCACCCAAGTCCATCCCCGCGACCGCGTCCAACACGAACCAAGCGAGGTGACCCTCAGGCAGCCAATCCCGCACATCCGGCGGCATCAAGAACGACTGATCACGATCACAACCAATGAAATTCTGAGCCATCCCGGAATGGTCTTAAACCCGCCGGACGACACGGTAATTACGCGACATCCTCTCGCCAACTCGATCGTCAGCTCGGGCAACCTCCCAAAGACAAAAACAGTCGTGAACGGCGGCGCCACGGCGCGGGTGCTTGACGCCTGAAGCGGAAGTCCGGAGCCCGTGGCTGCTGTGGCGATAAAGAAGCCATCTTCCCGAAGCTGTGCAGACGACTGCTTCTCGCGGATAGGAGTCGCCAGCGGTGGCCGGGGCAGACGAGCGTTGTCGTGGCACAGCACTGGCCGGCTTCGCGCACGCCCGGGGAGCGGAAGCACTGTTCAGCGGCCTGGGCGACATGATCGCGTCGGAGCGATGCAGACACCCGGCGTAATGCTCCGCCGGTCCGTCCGGTGTTAGCTGGCGCTCGTTTGCTCGGATAATTCCGGGCCGATCGGGCGTGACGGGATGTGGGTGATTGGAGAAATGGTGGCGCGTCGGCTCCCGGGGCGTCTGCTGGCTGGCCGCCAGCAAGCACTTAGGCGCGCTCGATGGCGCAAGCGCAACCGGTCGACATTGACAGCGCTCTGCTTGGTGGGGGTTTGCTCGCGCTCGTTAGCTGATGTGCGGCATGCAGTCTGCGCTTCTTGCCTTGCAGCGGCTGGTCGCGGCGCCGGCGATGAAGGTCCGCAGGGTGCCGAATACCTGCGTCGGGTGTTCGACCCATGGAACGTGGCCGCCGCCTTTGACGTCTACGACGCGCGGTCGGGCGTGTGTGAGGAGTCGGGCCGATTCGAGGTCCCAGCTGCGGCCGAACAGGTCTTCGGAGCCGAACAGGTCGAGCGCCGGCAGTGAGAGCCGGCCGAGGCCGCGAGCGAGCGAGGCGAGCAGGGTTGCGTTCATAGTCTCGGGCAGGGTCGCTTGGAAGGCGCGGGCCGAGCAGCTGTTGGAGGTCTCCCACCTTGGTGCGCGCTCACGAGGGTTGCCTAGGTAGGCGGGGTTTGTCGCGATCTCTCTCGGCAGGCAGCTGTTTCCGCGGTCGGGCGGGATTGGATTGGGGATCAGCCCCTCGTTCTGCAGCTGCGTGATCCGTTGTTGGGCGTGGACCAGGCCCGCTAACTGGGTGTTTTGGTCGGCCGGTAGAGCGTCCACGAAACTCACTGCGAACAGGTGGCCGGGATGGGCGACGGCGTAGGCGGCGGCTAACAGGCCACCAAAAGAATGGCCCACGAGCGCCACGCGCTGCGCCCCGAGCGCGTGGCGAAGTGCTTCGAGGTCCTCCACGTAGGCGCTGAGTGCATAGCGGCTGTTGCGTGGCGGGGTGGAAGCCCCCACCCCGCGCGCGTCGTAAGTGACCGCGAGCACGCCATGTCCCGACAAGGCACCTGGCAGCGGGCCGAGATACTGGTGCGAATCGCCCGGCCCACCGGGAATCACGATCACCGCTACGCGTGCGTGCGATGGCCCGGCCGTCCACGCCGCCAGCGTGACACCATCTGTCGAGCGGACATGCAACGAGCGGGCCTGCGCAGCGGCCGCGCTGCCGATACCGCCGCCGACCGCCGCAACGGCGCTAGCGCAAATCAGGGAGATCTTGCGCATTACGCTCAATAGTTGACGTTGCCGACGACGTGGACGACGCCCACTGTTGCGCCGGGAGCGATGGTCGTGGTGAAGGTGAAGCTGCCGGTCGCCCATACGAAGTCTCCTGTCCCTCCGTTGATTGTGCCTCGTCCGACGTCGGAGATTGTCCCTCCGGGGTGGTGGGTGATGTGTCCGGAGCTCGTGGACCAGAGTGAGCCGTTGGGGTAGTACGAGGTGTCGGCGCCGTTGAATGAGTTGCCCGTGACGGTCTGCTGTTCGATGAACGCGCCGTCGCCCAGCGTTCCGCTGATGACTCCGGCGTCGGTGTACCAGTTGCCTGCTGTAAGGACGACGGCGGCGCGGATCGTCGCGTCGATGTGATGGTTGCGCCTCGGTGCTTTCGCGGTTGCGCTTGTGGCGCAAAGGCTCAGCGCGAGGGTCAGCAGTGACAGGGTGTGAGCGAGCTTCTTCATGCTCTCCTCCTTTGGTTCGTTTCGTGCGCCGCTATCGCGTATGCGGCGTCGATTGCCTCGAGCAGTTCCACGCGGTTGCCGAACCGCCAGCGCAGCGCGCCGTGATGTACGTGGCCGGCCGGGGGCTCTCCGTCGCGATCGAGTAACACGGCCACCATGACGCTACGTCCCGGAGTGCGTGCTTGGCCGAGCAGCCCTTCCATGGATGGGGCCGCGCGGCTGATCTCGACGCTCAGTCGGATATGCGATGAACTGCTCATAGCCGGACTATCCGGTTCGCGGCGCGGTGCCGCATCGGGCAGACGTCCTGATCTTTTCTCAGGTAGCGTTTGCCGCGGGAAGTGGTGGTGGCCGGATTGCCTCTGTTAGAGCGTGAGCGCCAGCTGACGCGGTTGTCCGCGTTGCTCGCGGCGGCACGGTCCGGGCAGCCGGCGCTGGCCGTCGTGGAGGGTTCCGCCGGCGCGGGAAAATCCGCGGTCCTCGGCGCGGTCAAGGCCCGCGCCAGAGATCGGGGGTTTATGGTGCTGCGCGCGACTGCCCTCGAGCTCGAGCGTGAGTATCCGTTCGGGGTCGTCCGTCAATTGTTCGAGCCGGCGGTCCAGGAGTTGGATGCTGCGGCTCGCCGACAGTTGTTCGCGGGGACGGCGGCGCTTGCAGAGCCGTTGCTGGCAGGTCGTGAGGCGCTCTCGGGTCCGCAGCTGGCGGATCCTGGTTTCACGCTTTTGCACAGTCTCTACTGGGTGCTGGTCGGCCTGACGGATCTTGCTCCGATTGCGCTGGTGGTGGACGATGTGCAGTGGGCGGACGTGCTGTCGCTGCGCTTTCTTGCGTTTGCGCTCAAGCGTGCGGAGGATCTGCCGCTGTTGGTCGCGGCCGCGCACAGGCCTCAACCTGCCGAGGAGCGATCGGGAGCGCTGGCGGAAGTGCTCGCAGGCCATGCGTCTGTGATTGATGTGCCGCCGCTTAGCAGGACCGCGATCGCTTCGGTGATCTCCAGCTCAGTGGGCCGCCCGCTCTCCGAAGACGTGATCGATGAGGCCGAGCGGCTGACCAACGGCAACCCGCTCTACGTCCGCGAGCTGGCTGATTCGCTTGCCTCCGCCGCTCACGCGCACAGTGTCGATTGGCCCGAAATGCTGCGAGCCGCTGCTCCGGCTGCCGTTGGACATCGCGTGCACGGGACACTCGCGCGTCTAGACCCAACTGCCCGCGCCGTCGCGGCGGCGGCGGCGATCCTCGGCGAACGCGTGCCCCTGCACCGCGTCGCGACGCTGGCCGATGTCGGGTACGCCGAGGCGAGCGTCGCCGCGGACAGACTCGCGCGGGCGCATATCTTCGTAGTGGGCGAGCCGCTGCAGTTCCGCCACCCGCTGGTACGCGACGCGGTGCTCGCGACGATCGAGCCGCGAGCAAGGGCGTTGGCGCAGGGGCGGGCGGCGCGTCTGCTGCTCGCGGAGGGGGAGCCGCCGGAGCGCGCGGCCGTCCATCTCCTACAGACCGATCCCGCCGGGAACCCACTGGTCGTGGAGACGCTGCGCACCGCCGCCAAACGCGCCGTCGCGGAATCCGCGCCGGAACTCGCTATCAACATCCTGAGGCGAGCGCTACGCGAGCCACCCAGAGGCCCTGAGCGGTTCGTCGTCCTCAAGGAGCTCGCGATGGCCGAGGCATCGGTCGGAGATCCAAATGCCCGCCAGCACTACCAGGAAGCGTTCGGCGGCGCGGAGTCGCTGGAGGAGCTGGCAGACGGCGCGGTGCGCTACGCGATGCTGCTCGGAGCCAGCGGCGAGGCTGACAAGGCGGTGGCCCTTGTCGATCGCGCGCTCCCTTCGATTCGCGACCGGGAGCGGCGGCTGATGGTGCAGGCCGAACTCTCGACGCTCGCGCTCGGCTGGGAGATGCCCGGAGCCAGCGAGCGCCTAATCAAAGCGACCGTCGACCTGCAGGGCGACACACCGGGTGAGCGCCTGCTCCTCGGCGTACTCGCGACGGATGCCACCAACACCGGCGCGATGACTGCGATCGACGGTCTACGGCTGGTCCGGGCCGCGCTAGGGAAGGGCTGGTTGCTTGCCGAGCTGGGTCCCGACTCGCCGACCTACCTGACCCTGCTCGGCGCGCTGCAACGGATGGAGGACGCCGCTGCAGCCGAGAGAGAGGCGGCGGCGGCGGTGGTAGAAGCCCGGCGTCGCGGGGCAGGCTTTGGGTTCGCGGTGACCTCATCGCTGCTTGCAGCGCGCTACTGGGTCCGAGGCGGCCTGATAGCAGCGGAGGCCGAAGCCCGAACGGCGGTCGACGTGGCGACGCAAATGGGCTGGCTGGTTGGCTTTCCTCTCCCGTTGGGGATCCTGATCGAAGTGCTCACCGAGCGGGGTGAGTTGCAGGAGGCCGATCGCCTGCTCGAGAAGCACAGCCTGAATGGTCCCCTTCCGAAGGCATACATTCTCACGGACTTCATCGGCGCGCGCGGCCGCCTTCGGCTCGCCCAGGGCCGCTACGAGGAAGGGATCAAGGACCTCGAGGAGCAGGTGGCGCGGATCGACGCGGTGGGGGGTTCGATCCCGAACCTCGTCGCGCTCAATGCGAAGTCGCTCGTTCCGGCGCTGATGCAGGCCGGGCGTGAGGAGCAAGCACGAGCCGTGGCCGATCATGCGCTACGAGTCGCTCGCGACTTCGGCCACCCGCGATATCTCGCCGACGCGCTCTTCGCCCACGCCGTGGCCTGGCCGCCCGACATCGATCGGCTCCAGGAGGCGGCGGACATCTTCGAGCGGATCGACTCACCCTGTGACGTCGCTCGCGTGTCAATCAACCTCGGTTCCCTACTTCGCCGCCAACGCAGTCCGGCTGCTGCGCGCGATCCGCTGCGGCGTGCGCTTGACCTGGCACGAGCGTGTGGTGCGCGTCCGCTCGCCGAGCGCGCCGAACACGAGCTGCGCGCGACGGGCGCCCGGCCACGCCGCGACCGGATAACCGGCAGAGACGCACTGACCGCCAGCGAGCAACACATCGCGCAGCTCGCAATCGACGGGCTGACCAACCGCCAGATCGCCGAGCGGCTGTTCATCACCCGAAAGACGGTCGGATCCCACCTCGAGCACATCTTCAGAAAGCTCGGAATTCACTCCAGAACGGAACTCGAACATGCCCTGGCCGCGGACGCCGAACCCGCCACGGCGGCGAGCGCGACGCCGCCGTGACGAGCCAAGCGGAGACGGCTCGAGCAGCGTTAGTTGGTGACGACGAGCTCGGCGCTCAACGTCCCGGAGCTGATCGCAGCGATCGAGCAATCCTGGCCGGGGTCACCTAGGAAGGCCCCGATCCCCGAATAGGTCACACGCTCGCTGCCCGCCGATTCGACGCTGATCGCCCCTGCTCTGCCGCTGCCCGCGACGAGGAACGACTGGGCAACAGGCGAGAACGAGAGATCCCCCGCCATCCGGATCGAGCGGCGATTGGCGAGAAACACCGGGACCGCGGCGGAGAACGAGAGCCGCGCCACACCCAGCCCACACGTGTCAAGGCCGCCGAGCGGGTTCCCCAACGGGTTGTACTCGCCGTTGCGATAAGTGCCGCGAGCGGTAAACGAGCCCGCTCCGGCAGTCAGGGTGCCGTCGAGTTCAC
This sequence comes from uncultured Solirubrobacterales bacterium, assembly GCA_963796525.1. Lineage (GTDB taxonomy): Bacteria > Actinomycetota > Thermoleophilia > Solirubrobacterales > Solirubrobacteraceae > Palsa-465. The sequence goes on along the minus strand of CAWCMD010000014.1, from coordinate 175,638 downwards.
CAGCGCAGTAAAGCTCACCGGCCGACGTCGACCGGAAGCTTCCTCCGGACTTCGCGCCCGTCAACGGCCGGCTCAAGACGACGTGCGCGACAGCCCGGCAGATGGTCCGCGTCCTCGCGGCGGCCACCGCGGAAGTGCTCGCGATCCCCGCCAATATCGCAACAAGGATGCAGCCGGCGGTCCGGCGAATCGCGGTTGTGATACTCATGGCTTCCCTCCACGGTTGATGCTTGTGTCGCGCAGCATCAATCGATCCCACAGCACGCGCATCGGGAAACCATCCCGATCTTTTCGGCACCGCCCCGATATACCGATCCCAACGCCAGCGTGAACGGGTCGTGCGAGAGCTCCACCGGACGCAAAAGCGCGATCGCCTGAGCGCTTCTCGTTACCGCCAAGGCAGACACCCACCAACCGACGTCGTTGTAGGCCTCGCAGCGCTGGCGACGAGAGCATCACGCCGGGTGTCTCCATCGCTCCGACGCGATCATGTCGCCCAGGCCGCTGAACAGTGCTTCCGCTCCCCGGGCGTGCGCGAAGCCGGCCAGTGCTGTGCCACGACAACGCTCGTCTGCCCCGGCCACCGCTGGCGACTCCTATTCGCGAGAACCAGTCGTCTGCACGCCCGCCGCGAGATGTCCCCTATCACCCACAAACAGCAGTCTCCGGGTCCCGAGCCCGGCTCCGATCACTGCTGCTTCCGGACAATTCGGGTCACGCCCGGGCTGGTGCACGGCGTGGACGACGTCGTCCACCGTCGTCGGCTACCGCTTGACGCCTGGAGCAGTCACGACGGTGGCGTGGCTCCTTCGGCGATGAAGCAGCCACGTGCAGCCAGCCCACGAACCGGTTATCGGCGCGAGCCGACGCGTTCTGCTGACAGCCACGCCTTCCGAGACTGCTTGCTGAGGTCCAGCTGAATCGAAAATGGCCTTGCGTCGGTATGAGCGTCGGAGGAAAATGCCTGCTCAGGTGCCATCACTGAGGGCTTCCCGTGCGGTACGGCCTGCCGCACGTCGTGGCCGTAGGGCCTTCGGAAGGCTGCCTATTCATCCGTTCCGAGTGGGCCCCGCCAGGGGCGCATGAGTCACTGATATGGAGGTGTGTTTGTCAACCCGGCGGCGTTCGGTCTTCGTTGGCGGGGTGGGTTGGCTCGGCTGAGGGGGCGGCGGTCCTGGCGGGTGCGCGACGCGCGGTCAGGCTGATATGCGCGGGTTGGGTACCGCAGGACCGGGTTTCGTCGTGAGAGTCCGCTGACTAACGTCGAGCGTGGCCGCCGGGGCGGTTGCTCATAGCTGGAGCGCGGGTACTCTCGCGCGTGGTGGCCAGGCGGGTTCCGCCGCCTCCTCAGCCGAGTGTCGTTGGTGGGATGCTGCACGGGTGGTGGTGGTTCAGGTGGTGGGGTGCTCGTTGGTGTCGGTGGTGACGATCGCCCAGCAGAAGCCGACGAGGTGACGTGCGGCGGCGGCCGCGACGATCGTCCTGCGTTTGCCGCGCTTGGTGTCCAGCCGGCGCCAGAGCTGGTGCAGGCGCTGTTGGGCTTTCCAGGCGATCGCGATCACGGCGGCCGGTTAGTCGACTTGGCGGGCCTTGAGTCTGGTGGCGAGCCTGGGCGGGCGGCGGTAGTGCCAGGCGGCCTCGATGAGCAGCCGGCGCGCGTGCTGGGAGCCGGACTTGGTGATCGCGCCCTGGCGGCGGGTCTGGCCCGAGCTCTTCTCCGAGGGCACCAGCCCGACGTAGCTCATCAGCTGCTTGGGGTGCTCGAAGCGCGCGAAGTCCGAGATCTCGGCGCACAGCCCGATCGCGCTCAGCGTGTCAATCCCGCGCATGCACCGCAGCCGGGCGACGTCCTGCGCCCACGGCGAGGACGGGACCAGCTCCGCGATCGTGGCCTCGAGCTGGTCGCGGCGGATGACCAGCGTGTCGATCGCACCGAGGTAGTCGAGCAGCGTCGCTTGCGCGCCACGCTCGGGCAGCCTGACGACCGAGAGCCACTGGCGGTGGCGGTGTGTCCAGTTATCGCCCTCACCGTCGTAGCGCACTTCGTGGCGCAGCAGCAGCTTGCCCATCCGGTGCCGCGCGCGCATCAGATCGCCGCGGACGTCCTCGCGCGCACGGACCAGGTCGCGCAGCGCCTCCTCCTCGCCGCTCGGCACGCGTACCGCGTGCAGCCCATCGATCATCAGAAGACGCACCAGCCGCTCAGCGTCCCGGCGGTCGGTCTTGACTCGATCCTGCGCCGGGCGCTCGATCTTCCCCGGCGCCGCGATCACACAGCCGATCCCGGCCGCGTGCAGTGCGCGGGCGAGACCGAACCCGGTCGGGCCCGCCTCATAGGCGACGCGCGTCGGGCCCGGAACCCCCGCGCAGAACGCCACCACCTTGCTCGTGTCCCCCGGCAGCCGCTGCACGATCATCTCCCCGGACTCGGCATCGACCACGCACGCCACCACCTTCGCAGCATGCACGTCCAAGCCGACCCAAGTGCGAACCTTGGTCACGGTCGGTTCCTCCTATGCGGTTGTGAGGCCGCCGCGCAGGTGCAAGCTGCGCGGCTATAAAGCTCCCCCACGATCGCGTGGAGGACCGACCAGCTTCTACCAGTCAGGCCGGACGACAGCCTCCATATGGTCTGACTCCAAGCCGGCTGCATGCGCGAGTTCCGCGCATTGCGCGTCTCTCGTTCGCTGGGCCAAGATGCCCGTGCCGAGCGGCGGTCTCAGGCTGCCGCCGCACCACCCGAGAGAGTCAGCGACTTCGCTGACGAACGAGGTGAGGTGTGGAGATGCCGAGGGGTCACTATCTGACCGAGGGTGTGAAGGACGCGATCTGGGAGTTGCGGGCGGAGGGCGGGAGCGAGGCCGAGATCGGCCGCCGGCTGGGGGTACCGAAGCGGACGGTGAGTAAGTATCTGCAGAGGATGGGAGGGATCCGGCCGCGGTCCCGTCGTCGACCGGAGCGGTGCCTGACGCTGGCGGAGCGCGAGGAGATCTCGCGCGGGATAGCTCGCGGGGAATCGGCCCGCGCGATCGGTCGCACGCTTGGCCGTTCGCACACCACAGTCTCCCGCGAGATCAACCGTTGCGGCGGTCGTGGGCGCTATCGCGCGCATGCGGCTGAGCGGCGGTCGTGGTCGCGGGCCAGGCGTCCGCGAGCGACGAAGCTCGAGCTGTGCGGCGAGTTGCGTGAGCTTGTGATCGAGCGGCTCGGGCAAGATCACTCCCCGCAGCAGATCTCGGGTTGGCTGCGGCTCTTATACCCCGACAATGAGCAGATGCAGGTCTCGCACGAGACGATCTATCGCGCGCTCTACGTCCAGGCGCGCGGGTCGCTGCGAGGCGAGCTCACCCGGCATCTGCGAACCAGGCGTCAGAAGCGCTTCGCTCGGGCGCATTCGAATCGCGGGCAGGGTCCGGGCTGTATCGCGGGGATGGTGATGATCTCCGAGCGACCGCCGGAGGTTGCCGACCGAGCCGTTCCCGGGCACTGGGAGGGCGACCTGCTGATGGGAACGCGTGACACGGCGATCGCGACCCTGGTCGAGCGCCAGACCCGCTATTGCCAGCTCGTCGCGCTGCCCCAGGGAACCAACGCCGAGCCGGTCTGCGAAGCGCTCAAGGCGAGCATCATCACGCTGCCCGTCCAGCTTCGCCGCTCGCTCACGTGGGATCAGGGAAAGGAGATGGCAGCGCACCGGCGGTTCAGCGTCGAGACCGGCGTCGAGGTGTACTTCTGCGATCCCCGCAGCCCGTGGCAGCGAGGGTCCAACGAGAACACGAACGGCCTCCTTCGCCAGTACTTCCCGAAAGGCAAGAGCCTCGCCGGCGTGAGTCACGCAGAGCTCGACGAGGTCGCTCGCAAGCTCAACGACCGGCCCCGCCAAACGCTCGGATTCCGGACCCCCGCCGAGAAACTCACCGAACTGATCGACGGGCCCCACCACACCGCCACGTCCGAGCGCTGATATCGGCAGTTCGACTACGGAGATCAGCCCGCGCTCGCCTCAAGGACCGCGACCTCCGCCTACGTCCCGGCCGCCACAGCGCCGAAATCGCCTGACCGATCGCCTTCGGCACCCTCGCGGAAGGCCGCAGATCGCCTCACAACGCGCCGACCACCGCCGGGACCCCGCCCTCGAGGCGGTTAAGCGCCCATCGCCGCTTCAGGCCTCGCCTACGGCTCGGCCTTCGCGACGACGGGCGCTTTGGCACGAAACCCGACAGGGGGTCAGTTCTCAACCGGCGCTATGACACGATGCGGGATGTCAGGGGTGGTGCACCGACCGGTTGAGGTCAAGGCGAGAAGCGGGTCTCGCCAGCGGCGGTGGTCGATCGCAACGATGTGGCTCCTCACGCCTGCTCAGCTGGCGAGCGAAAGCGAGCGATCCGCGTTCCGATGCCCTCCCTGCTGCTCGCAAGCGCAACTGAGTGGTTGTACGACTGTTTTGTTGGCGGAGCGGAACTCCTGCGACCAGATCGGCCGATCGGGCGCAATCGTTTCTTCGCCGACGAAAGCAGCCGCGAGAGCGCGGGACCAGCGTGCTTTCGTCGTGTCGGCTGGGCTGTGAGACAGCCGAGTCGTTGCGTGGTCGTTCGCGCACGTCGAACGAACACTGTCGCGTCGATCAGGCTTGCGCCGGTCAGGCTTGTTGCTCGGGCCATATAGTGCCGCCGGGGACTATGAGCGCCATTTACCGCGGCAGGTTGCTGTTCATGTCGTTGACGGTGGGGGCGTTCGTCCTCGCGGGTCTCGCGTCGGCTGCATGGTCGTCGGCAGCCGGTGAGCTGGGCGCGCATGGGACTCGGGTTACGGTAGTGACCGTCGTGCCGGTCCAGTTCGGGCGACCGATCCCATCGGCGTTCGTCGGACTGTCGATCGAGACCGCCACGCTCGAGGCCTACGCCGGGCAGGACCCGCTCGCCATCGATCCGGTGTTCGAGGAGCTCTTCCGGAACCTCGCCCCGGGCCAGCGGCCGGTCCTGAGGATCGGCGGCGACACAACAGACCGGACCTGGTGGCCGGTTCCCGGGATTGCCCGCCCGCCAGGCGTGACCTACAGCCTCGACAAGCGCTGGGCCGCGGTCGCACGGGCGCTGTCGGGCGCGCTCGGCGCCCGCCTGATCGTCGGTGTCAACCTCGAGGCAGGCAACCCGACCGTGGCCGCTGCAGAAGCACGAGCGCTGATCGCTGGAATCGGTCGCCAGCGGATCGAGGCGCTCGAGATCGGCAACGAGCCTGAGCTGTACAGCGCCCTCGCCTGGTATCACAAACCCGACGGAACCCCGGTCTACGGACGCCCGCTCGGATACGACTTCAGCACATTCACGAGTGACTCCGCGCGCGTGGCCGCCGCGTTGCCGCACGTGCCGCTGGCGGGCCCCGCGATCGGTGGCCTCTTATGGATCCACGACCTTCCGCGGTTCCTGGCAGCCGAGCCGCGACTCGCCGTCCTGACGTTCCATCGCTATCCCCTTGCGGTCTGCGCCGCCCCCGGCTCGGGCGGGTATCCGACGGTCGGCAACCTTCTATCGGACTCGGCGAGCGAGGGCCTCGCCGAGAGCATCGGACCGTACGTGGCGATCCCCCACGCACGCGGGCTGACCGTGCGCATCGACGAGCTGAACGCCGTGTCCTCTTGCGGGCTCCCCGCCCCTCTCAGCACCACGTTCGCTCCATCGCTGTGGGCGCTCGACACGCTGTTCCAGATGGCCCGCGTTGGTGTCGATGGCGTGAACATCCACACGTGGCCCGGGCACAACCACCACCTGTTCACCTTCCAGCGCGTCCGCGGCCAGTGGCAGGCGTTCGTCGAACCCGAGTACTACGGCGTGCTCATGTTCGTGCACGCTGCGCCCCCAGGTGCCCGTCTGCTCGAGCTGACGGGCCTGCCCTCCGGCCCGGTGAAGGCATGGGCGACGCTCGCTCCAGACGGGCAGACCCGGGTCGTGCTGATCAACAAGGACGTCACACACGATCGCCTGCTCGCCGTGCGCCTCCCTGCTCCTGCTGGAGTGGCGACGCTCGAGCGGTTGCAAGCGCCGAGCATCAACGCAAACACCGGCGTCACGCTCGGAGGTCAAAGCTTCGGCTCCGAGACCGGGACAGGTCTGCTGGCAGGGGCACCGAGCGATCTCGTCGTCACACCGGTGGCCGGGCGATACGTAGTGCGGCTTCCGGCGGCGAGCGCCGCCATGCTCACGTTCAGCCGAGCAGGCCCCGCTTCTAACGAGACAACCGCCGGTTGCGTGGTTGGTGTCGAGGCGTGTTGGACGTCGCCTCGCATCACGCGTCAGCGCTGATAGAAGTCGGTCCGGCAGTGCGAAAATGCCGCGAGGACAGGGCACGGCGATCATCGGCACGCTGCCCCTCACAACCTGAATGGCGCCGCGTCTACCCTCCGGCCGACACTCCACTCAGGAAAGGGAAGCGCGTGCTCGGCGGAGCCTACCGCGCCGTCCTGAGACGACCGCTCCGCCGTGGACGCAGTAGTCGGCGTTGATCGGCTCACGCGGCCGAGGAGTGCCGCTTGACCAGGAAGGCGAGCGCCGCCGACTGCAGGCTCCAGCCCAATCAGACGACTGTCGGAGGTTGGTCGGGTAGGCGAGAGGCGCCTGGCTCCGCGCGGCTGGTGCCGACTGGTGCCGGTTTCCTCCCGCCCCCCATCGATCCGTGCATGCGGTTCTCCCGCACACGGCTCACCGACGTTCTTCACCGCCGGCATTCGGCTCCCTGGCGCCACGGTCGGTTGGGACGAGGCGCAGCGATCGTTCCGTTGAGGCTGATCAGTCCGTAGCGGTCCGGCCGGGCGGCGAACTGCTGCCGTCCGTAGCGCCATGGCTGTTGATGGCTTGCGGCGATCCACAGCTGGAGGCGTCGTTCCGCGTGTCGGATGATCGTGTCGAACTGGACGGTCGAGTTGCCGTAGCGGAAGTAGCCCGCCCAGCCGCGTAGGAACCGGTTGAGGTCCCCGACGATTTGCTCGATCGGCCAGCGCAGCCGGTCCCGTGCCGTGAGCTCGCGCACTCGGTCGCGGGCGTGCTGCATCGCCTGTCGGGAGGGCCAGCGAGCGAGGAATTCGATGTGCGTGGATCCGGCGGTACGGCCGCGTCCCCAACGATGGTGAAAGCCGAGGAAGTCCACTCCCTCGCCTCCCTCCTTGAGGTGCACGATCCGTGTCTTGGCCGGTTTGAGTTCGAGTCCCATCTCGGCCAGGATCGCTGTGAGCGCCACCAGGGCGCTCTCGGCTTCCCGCTTGGTCTTGCACAACGCCAACAGGTGAGTCGCCGGAGGGAATCTCACCCTCCGGCGCTCGCAGAACCGGACGTGAACCTCTCGGCTCATCCGGCTCCCATCGTCCAGCCGTCAGGACGCAGCCCCCAGCGCCAGTGCGCGAACAGGCCCGGCTGGCGTCTGGCGACCTCAGCGATGAACCTGCGTGCCCGGCTCTCGTGGCGGCGCAGTCGTTTGTATTTCCGCATGGCCCACCTCACGAGCGTGTCGTTGAAGTGGCGGAAGACCGGATACAACATGGACTTGTAGAAGCGTCCGTAGTAGTTGATCCAGCCCTGGAGCTGGCGGTTGAACATCAGCGCCAGGTCCGTGAGGGACTTGTCCGACCGACAAGCGACACGCCAGCGACGCATCACGCGCCGCATCCGCGTCTTCGCCTCACCCGAAACCGCCGGGGTGAAGTTCAGGAAGTGCTTCCCGAACCGGTTCCTCGACAGCCGCGGACGGAACGTGTAGCCGAGAAAGTCGAACGACGTGTGCTCATGCGAGCCGCGCCGGTCGTCGTCCTTGCAGTACACGATGCGGGTCTTCTGCTCGTTGAGCTCAAGCCCGCACTCCGCCAGCCGCGAAGCGATCATGGCCCGCAGCTGCAGGGCCTGCCGCTCGCTCCGGGCGTGGACAATGATGTCGTCGCAATAGCGCTCGAACTGGACCGCCGGGAACTCCCGGGCGATCCACGCATCGAACGCGTAGTGCAACATCATGTTGGCGAGCAAGGGTGAAATCGCAGACCCTTGAGGGGTGCCGCGATCCCGCTCGACCAGGCTGCCATCCTCTCTCTGGAGCGGCGCTTTGAGCCACCGCTCCACATACAAAAGGATCCAGCGCTGGTCGGTGTGGTGGGCGACCGCCTTCAGCGTGAGGTCCCACGAGACGGTGTCGAAGAACGACTTGATGTCCATGTCTAGAACCCAGTCGTTGCGCCAGCACCGCTCGCGACAGACCCCGATCGCGTCGTGCGCGGAGCGCCCCGGTCGATACCCGTAGGAGTCCTCGTGGAACACCGGCTCCACCGACGGCTCCAGATACGAGCGCACAACCACTTGGGCGATCCGATCCGCGACGGTCGGCACCCCGAGCACTCTCGAGCTGCCGTCTCGCTTCGGTATCTCCACCGCACGCACCGGCGGCGGGAAATAGCTCCCCGACGAGAGCCGGTTCCAGAGCTTGTACAGGTTCCCGTGAAGGTCCTGCTCGAACTCCTCGATCGACTGCTCGTCAACACCGGCGCCACCCTTGTTCGCCTTGACCCTCCGATAGGCCTCCCAAACGGCCCACTTGGAGATCTCAAACGACTTCGGCTTCGGCTCGCTCACCCGACTCCTCCCACCAAACGGCGGTTGATCTGAAAGCCAGCCAGGACGACCCGTCCCCTTCGCTCCAGCCCGATTACCGAGCCTTCAACGCTAATACGAGACGGTCCGCCCCTGTGCCCCGCACAGCTACTCTCCCCCTCGCAGTTCCCGCTGCTTGGGGTTCTCGCCTGAGACGACCGACCGCAGGACCGCGCTGCTCCACTGGCCGACCACCCCGTCGGGGCGACAGGTTCCCGAGTTCCACACGAGAGCCCAGACCACGCTCGCGCCACCTTCACGCCGGACACCACCTGGCCAATCAGCAGGCACCCGCCAGACTCATCCCGGGGCAACGACTCGACCCCGGTTTCGATGTCGCCGATACGCTTTCGACGCCTCATCGGTGGTTCGCTTTCGCTCGCCTTCGTGATCCACACCTGACGCGCTCGATGGCGCGCCGTCTCCGCAAGCTCAGCACCCCGGCTCTTGACCGGCGCACCTTGCGGTGGTTTGCGGCCTCCCCCTGCAGGGCGACCGCGAAGGGCCACCAGACCAACCAGCCTGGCTCCTTCATCTCTCGCGCAGCACCGCATCTGTCGGACACTGCTTCTACTCAGTTCCTCCTTCCGCGTTCTCGGCGCACGATCATCGGCGTAGCGCAACAGCAATCCGCTCCCGCGCGCCTGCCATTCCCGGTCGAGCCGGTGCAGATAGACGTTGCACAGGACGGGCGAAATGACACCGCCCTGCGGGGTACCGCTCGCGCCATGCCGGACCGCGCCCGCCTCAAGCACCCCAGCACGCAGCATCGCGCGCAGGAGCTTCAGCAGGCGGCGGTCGTAGATCCGCTCCTCGACCGCTGACATCAACCCTGAGTGCGGGATCGCCTCAAAGCAGTTGGCGATGTCCGACTCTGCGATCCACCGCCGGCCTCGCCAGGACTCATCGATGAGGACCTGGAGCGCGTCATGTGCCGAACGCCTCGGGCGAAACCCGAACGAGCACGGCAGGAAGTCAGCCTCGAAGATCGGCTCGATCACGAGCTTCACCGCGGACTGAACGACGCGATCACGGACCGCAGGGATCGACAGCGGCCTTTGCTCGTCCGGTCTGCCGGGCTTCGGGATGAACACCCGACGAGCCGGGAGCGGGCGGTAGCTGCCGTCCTTGAGGTCCGCGGCCAGCTCGTCGAGCAGCTCGGCGATGCCGTACTGCTCGACGTCGGCGATCGTCTGTCGGTCGATGCCAGCCGCGCCACGATTGGCGCGCACCAGCTCCCACGCGCGCTCCAGCACGTCCCTGCGGAGGACCTTGTCGTAGAGCGCGTGGAACCTTCGCTTGGGGTCGGCCTTGGCCGCCCGGTAGAGCGTTCGCTGCAGTTCTCGGACTTTGTCCTGCTTGGCGGTCCTAGCCACGAGTGGCACTCACCGGCCCTTCCCTGTGCGTGACGCATGAACGAAGCAGCGGCCCTTCCCTCACCGCCGGTTCTGTTGTCCGGTCGGCTCAAGCGGTAGTACGGCCGCCTCCGACTCCCTCCCGGCCCGCGTCCACTTCCCGACCTTCGTCGGTTATAGGACGCGATGCTCCGACAGCACCAACACCGCAAGCTGTCGGGCCGGGGAGGGTCTCCCCAGTTCCCGCCATCACCATCCGAACGTTCCGTGCCCTCTACGCCGGGGAGTTCTTCGGGGCTGCGATTCCAGGCTCTTCACCCCTTCCATGGCCTTCACCAAACGGGACGAGGCTCGGCTCTCCCTAATACACGCTCACGACGCGGCAGGCTTCGCTTGACGCTACGGACCGCCCGGTCGCACACCCCCAAAGGATGCTTGACGCTGCGCTTCGACCCCAGACGTTTCCCTCTGAAGCCGGCAGCCTGCTACCGGGCCTCCTGGCAGCTACCCGGACCGGACCTTCCCCGGCAGGCGACGACGAGCTTGTCGCTGAATCACGATGTTCTAACCATCGACCTCCAACAGTCTGGGCGCACTCCCATTCGCCGTGGAATTTCGGCGGCGGCGGTCCTGGGTGTTGATGGTTACACAGTGAGTGCTGCGATGTCCTCCTCGGTAGGCGTAGGGGTGTCCGTGACGGGTTCGTGGCGGCGGCGTAGGTCGCTTTCGATTTTGACGGCGAGGGTCGCGAGCCCGCGGTAACCCTGGACCTTTCGGAACCGTTCTTCGGCTTCGAGCATTCCGGTGGCGGTCCACCGCAGGCACATGTCGCCGGAGGTCCAGTGTTTGACGTTGCGCTGGGTGGTGCGGACGGTGGCGATCATCGACTCGCACGGGTTCGTCGACTCGAGCGTGCGGCGGAGCTTGCCGCGGATCCCGAGCCGGATCAGGGTCAGCGTCTCTTCCATCCCTTCCCGCAGCGAGCCGGCGGCGCCGGGGTGCGTGTGTTCGAGCTCGTCCGCGAGCCGGGTGAGTTGCTCGAGCGCACGCGGGTAGTCGGTCTCTCGCCACGCCTGGCGCATGCGGCCCTTGATCGGTGGGCGGTCGCGGTCGGGAAGATGATGCGTGACGTTGCGTTCTCTTTGATAGATGGCCGGATGTCAAGTGTGGGTAGCGGCGGTGCTGCTCCTCCTTCCTCTGGACGCGTTCGGTAGTCGCTCAGTTCTCTTTCGGCGCTTGGCTGCGCACACCGTGTCGGTCGGAGCTGTCCCGGCTTCTCAATTCCTTGTGGGCCGTCAGTCGGCCAGAACGCAACTGGAGCTGGCCGGGACAGGAGTGTCCGCGCCGCGCGGGCGCGAAGGGTTGAAGGACTGTTGCAGCGCGAGCACGTGCCAGGTCGCGATCAGCACCTTGCGCGCGACGGCGGCCTTCGCCGGGTTGCCCTTCCCGCCGCAGCGCTGCTTGACGTCGAGGTAGAGCTGATGCCACGGGTTGGTCGGCCGCCAGGCTTGCTGGGCGGCCTCGATCGCCGCCCACCGCAGCATGGTCGAGCCGGTCTTGGAGAGCTTCCCCGTCCTGGCTTTCTGGCCGGACTGGTAGACGCGCGGTGTCAGGCCGGAGTAGCCGATCAGCTTCCGCGCGGTCGGGAACCGGGAGATCTCGCCGATCTCGCTGGCGATCGTCAGCCCAAGCAGATCCCCGACGCCAGGGATGGTGACAAGCAACTGCACGCGCGGGTCCGCCCGCGCGAGCGGACGCAGCTCCTGCTCGAGCGGGATCAGACGCTGGTCGAGCATCGCGACGACGGCGACGGCCTCGGCGATCGACCGTCGCCACACTTCCGGAACGCCGCGCTCGATCAGCAACTCCTCGCGATCGGGCTCCCGCAGCCGCTTGAACGCGAGCGTGACCCCGAACTGGCTGAGCACCCCGTGAGCACGATTCATCGCCGCGGTCCGCAGCCGGACCATGTGCATCCGCCGTCCGAGCCGTTCCTTGAGCTCGCGGTCGGCGAACGTTGGCACGTGCACCTGCGGGACGAGATCGCGGCGCACCAGCTCGGCGAGAACGCGCGCGTCGAGCTGGGGTGAAATGCTCGTTGAGTCGCGCGTGTGTTGGGGGATTTTGGCGTGCGCAAGTCGCTCGCGGCGAAGCCGAGTTTGGACCTGCTCGGGTTTGCTGACGGCTATGCGGAGATCGCTGGGGCTGCCTCGAGGGTGACTGCGTAGCCGAGCTCTTCGAGCTGGGCGACGAGGCGGCGGGCTTGCCGCTGAGGGTCTTGGCGAGTTTTGAAGTAGTCGTCTCCGAGGTCTTTGAACACTTCGCCGGTGCTCAGCAGATGCCATACCAGCTCGATCAACGAGTGGGCGACGGCGACGGCCGCTTTGTTGGGTCCGCGGCGGCGGGCGATCTGACGGTATTGGGCGCCGAAGTAACTTCCCTTGGTCCGCACGGCAGCTCGCGCGGACTCGATCAACGCGGGTCGCAGCCACTGGTTGCCGGGGATGGTGCTGACGTTGCGGCGCTTGCCAGCCGATTCATGGCTCCCGGGACACACGCCGCTCCAGGAGGCGAGATCGGCGGCGGTCGGGAACCGGGTCATGTCGGCACCGGTCTCGGCAATGATCACGTCGATCGTGAGGCGATCGAAGCCGGGCACCGGCTGCAGCGATGTGTACACCGCCTCGAACGCCGCGGTGCGAGCATCGATCTGCTCGGTCAGCGCAGCGATCGTCTCGTTGAGGAAGTCGATGTGAGCGAGGATGCGACGGCACGCCACGGCGTGGTGGGGGCCGAAGTGGCCGGTCAGCGCGTCGGTCAGCGCCGGGATCTTTGGTCGCATCTTGCCCTTCGCGAGGCCGGCCAACCTGGTCGGATCCTGCTCGCCGTCGCTAAGCGCTTCGATCATCGCGCGGCCCGACTGGGTCAGGACTCTGGAGGCGACCGACGTGAGCTTGATCCCGGCGTCTTGAAGGACCTTCTCCAGACGTTGCTTCTCAGCCGCCCGCGCCTCGATCTGAGTCTTGCGATAGCGCGTCAGCTCCCGCAGCTCCCGGATCGGCAGGGGCGGCACGAAGCTCGGACGCACCATCCCATGCGCCGCCACATCAGCCAGCCACTCAGCATCGGACAAATCCGTCTTGCGGCCAGGAACCTTCTTGACGTGCCGCGCGTTGCACAACCACACCGTGAAGCGCGACTCCAACGCATACAGGACAGGCTTCCAGTACACGCCGGTGGCCTCCATCGCGACCAGCTCCACCTGCCGATCCGCCAACCACGCCTCCAGCACCTTCAGCCCGGCCGTGGTGGTCGTGAACCGTTCCTTCTCGCGGACTACGCCGCCCCTCGGACCCAGCTGACGACAACACGCAACGACGCTGTCGCGATCAACATCGAGCCCGGCCACCCGATCATGAATCTGCTGCACTGCGGTCTCCTTCCCGACGATGGCGATGACCGACCCGCCGGGGAGGGACCTGGTGAGAACCGAATCTGGGGTTCGTGCTCGCGGCGACAATCCGAGGTCCCGCGGCCCTGCACCAAACTTGTCACGGGTTCAACTGCGCTCCACTATCGACACGGTGACCGCGCCCGGCGGACCACCGCAAGCATTTCATCGCTTCCTCGGTGGGCCGCAGGCACATGCCAACTTGTCGGTCTTGCACGCCAACGGCGCCAGCCCCTTGACCCGCTGCGCGTCGGCGACCAGCACCTCCCACCCGTAGCGGACCAGCTCGTCGTGCACGAACCGCGCACCGTTCATCGACTCAACCACCCCGGCGCACCGGCTCGTCATACACCGCCACCCGCCGGCCCAGGCCGTAGAGGCCGTCGCGGTCCGCCGACGCGCGGAAGTGCTCGACCAGCTCTCCCTCGCTCGAGATCAAGCACACATCAACCCGCCTGCGGCTCAGATCCAACCCCACGTGCAACACAGCAACTCCCCTCCTTCCGACGAAGACGAGCAGGATCAGCCCGGCCCACCACGTAACGTGAGCCGAGGTCGGTCCTCCGTATTTCGCTAGCCCGGCCGCGCGGCTGCTACCGCGCGCGCCTGACCCAAAGCTTTCGATCCGGAGGGCCGACCTCCTGCTGGAGACGCCGGGCCAACCCTCGTTCAATCACAGTCAACTGCGCGTCGACCGTCGTCGGTGGCGGCCTGCCCTGCATCTGTGCAATGCGGGGCTCGTCGACCAGCCCCGCTTCGCCGGGCGGTCTCAGGCTGTCGCCGCACGACCCGAGAGAGTCAGCGACTTCGCTGACGAACGAGGTGAGGTGTGGAGATGCCGAGGGGTCACTATCTGACCAAGGGTGTGAAGGACGCGATCTGGGAGTTGCGGGCGGAGGGCGGGAGCGAGGCCGAGATCGGCCGCCGGCTGGGGGTACCGAAGCGGACGGTGAGTAAGTATCTGCAGAGGATGGGAGGGATCCGGCCGCGGCCGCGTCGTCGACCGGAGCGGTGCCTGACGCTGGCGGAGCGCGAGGAGATCTCGCGCGGGATAGCTCGCGGGGAGTCGTCCCGCGCGATCGGTCGCACGCTTGGCCGTTCGCACACCACAGTCTCCCGCGAGATCAACCGTTGCGGCGGTCGTGGGCGCTATCGCGCGCATGCGGCTGAGCGGCGGTCGTGGTCGCGGGCCAGGCGTCCGCGAGCGACGAAGCTCGAGCTGTGCGGCGAGTTGCGTGAGCTTGTGATCGAGCGGCTCGGGCAAGATCACTCCCCGCAGCAGATCTCGGGTTGGCTGCGGCTCTTATACCCCGACAATGAGCAGATGCAGGTCTCGCACGAGACGATCTATCGCGCGCTCTACGTCCAGGCGCGCGGGTCGCTGCGAGGCGAGCTCACCCGGCATCTGCGAACCAGGCGTCAGAAGCGCTTCGCTCGGGCGCATTCGAATCGCGGGCAGGGTCCGGGCTGTATCGCGGGGATGGTGATGATCTCCGAGCGACCGCCGGAGGTTGCCGACCGAGCCGTTCCCGGGCACTGGGAGGGCGACCTGCTGATGGGAACGCGTGACACGGCGATCGCGACCCTGGTCGAGCGCCAGACCCGCTATTGCCAGCTCGTCGCGCTGCCCCAGGGAACCAACGCCGAGCCGGTCTGCGAAGCGCTCAAGGCGAGCATCATCACGCTGCCCGTCCAGCTTCGCCGCTCGCTCACGTGGGATCAGGGAAAGGAGATGGCAGCGCACCGGCGGTTCAGCGTCGAGACCGGCGTCGAGGTGTACTTCTGCGATCCCCGCAGCCCGTGGCAGCGAGGGTCCAACGAGAACACGAACGGCCTCCTTCGCCAGTACTTCCCGAAAGGCAAGAGCCTCGCCGGCGTGAGTCAGGCAGAGCTCGACGAGGTCGCTCGCAAGCTCAACGACCGGCCCCGCCAAACGCTCGGATTCCGGACCCCCGCCGAGAAACTCACCGAACTGATCGACGGGCCCCACCACACCGCCACGTCCGAGCGCTGATATCGGCAGTTCGACTACGGAGATCAGCCCGCGCTCGCCTCAAGGACCGCGACCTCCGCCTACGTCCCGGCCGCCACAGCGCCGAAATCGCCTGACCGATCGCCTTCGGCACCCTCGCGGAAGGCCGCAGATCGCCTCACAACGCGCCGACCACCGCCGGGACCCCGCCCTCGAGGCGGTTAAAGCGCCCATCGCCGCTTCAGGCCTCGCCTACGGCTCGGCCTTCGCGACGACGGGCGCTTTGGCACGAAACCCGACAGGGGGTCAGTTCTCAACCGGCGCTATGACACGATGCGGGATGTCAGGGGTGGTGCACCGACCGGTTGAGGTCAAGCGGCATTGCAGGTCTCCTGGGGCAGCTGCATGGCGTGGAACTCCGGACGCTGCCCTACGACTCGCGCTTCGCTGCGTCCAACGCAGCGGCGATGTCTTTAACCAGAATCATCAGGTGTCGCGGGTCGGTCGGCGAGGCCTCGAGCCCGTGTCGAAGATAGAACGCAGCCGCGTCCTCATCGACAGCGTGGACGAGCATCGCCCTCACCCCGATCGTCTCCGCCGCCGCCAGCGTGCGGATCATCGCGTCACGCAGGAGCCATGCCCCCAGCCCACGCCCAGCTACCGAGCGGTCAACCGCAAGACGCGCGAGGAGCACGACCGGGATCGGATACTGCGGCATTCCCTTGATGATCCTCGCGGTCGCAGACTCGCGTTCGAGCGCGGCCGCGGTGAGGGCGTGGTAACCGACCACCCGCCCCTGCTGAGCATCCACGGTCACGTAGGTCCTCGCTGACCCCGACGCGGCTGCTTGGCGCGCGTACCTCACCAGCCAAACATCCAGCGACGGCCGGCCGCTTTCGAAGCCCTCGACGACGTGATCCGGCCCCAGCGGCTCGGGATCGCCGAACCGTGGCACTACTCCGGGCGCGGTCGGCGGAACAGCTCGACCAGCTCCGGGATCTCCTGTTGCGGACGATCGAGCGCGGCTGTGAACCTCCGCCATTGGGTCGCCGGGAGCACGAACCGCGTCCGGTCGGCCAGCAGCCGCTCGGCCCGCTCTCGACCGCTCTCCACCAAGAATTCGGATAGGGACTCGTTCGCGGCAGCAGCCGCGCTGCGAAACAACTCGTCGTCGCTGGCGGCGACGCGGAGATGCACGCGCTGGTCTTTCGTCTCGGGCATCGACGCCTAGTGTACGCCACCTGTGCGTACAGCACAAGCGTACCTACTTCCCCACAGCGATCCGATCGCCCAGAAGTACCTGCAAATCGTAACCTTTCATGTCGGAGAAGACCGGTCTCGAAAACCGGTATGGGCGGTTTCGTCCATCAAGGGTTCGAATCCCTCCCTCTCCGCCTGACGGCTTGAGGCTGGATCAACCGTGAAGCAGTGCGACGAGAAGCGCGATCGGCGCGGCGACGAACAACAGGAAGCACACTGCCCAGACCGCTCCGACGCCGAGCCGCCAACGGGGACGCGCGCGGTAGTAGTGCGGCTGCTCGAAGCCGTCGGCGGCCACGGGCTCCGGCTGCGGGGGTTGGGCGAGCGGGTCGAAGTCCGACGGCGCCGGTCCGGGCTCGACGTCTGACGACCTCGGCTCGACCAGCGAGGGCTCGACGGGCGGGGGATCGACGGGCGAGAGCTCGACGGGAGAGGGCTCGAAGTGCGGCGGCTCCATCTCCGACGGCGCCAAGTCCGAGGCGCGCGCGGCCCACAGCGGAGCTGACATGTCGACCGCAGCGGCGGCCTCGGCGGCGAATTCACTCGCGCTCTGGGGCCGGGCATCGGGGTCCTTGGCCATCGCCTTGCGGATGACTTTGTCGAGGGGCTCGGGGATGTCCGGCCGGACCGCGCGCGCCGACGGCGGGTCGGCCGACAGGTGGGCGTACATCTTGGCCGCCGGGCTGGTCCCCGGAAATGGCACCTCGCCGGTCAGGGCTTCGTAGAGCACGCAGCCGAGTCCGTAGATATCGACGCGGCGATCGACCTCGCCCCCCTCGATGTACTCCGGCGCGACGTAGTCGAAGCTCGCCAGGAGCGACTCCTGCATCGTGAGGCCCGTGAGATCCTCGGAGCGGCGGGCGAGACCGAAATCGGTCAAGTACGCGTGGTCGGTTGAGGTGACCAGCACGCTCGAGGGCTTCACGTTGCGATGCATGATCCCCTTCTCGTGCGCCGCCTCGACGGCGGCGGCCACCTGGATGACGATGCGCACCACGCGCCGGGGGTCGAGGGGACCCTCCTGCGCGACAAGTTCCGGGATCGTCGCGCCGTCGATCCACCGCGTGGCGATGTAGAGCTGCCCCTCGGCCTCGCTTGCGGCGTAGATGGGCGCAACGTTCGGATGGTCCAGCGACGCGAGAACCGTCGACTCTCGGTTGAGCCGCTCGCGGGTCGCTGGGTCGCTCCTCCCGCCGGGCCCCACGATGCGCAGCGCGACCGTTCGTCCGAGGCCCTCCTCGTGTGCCCGGTAGACGGCGCCCACGCTGCTATCCCCGACGAGCTCGTCGAGGACGTAGCCGGCGAAGTGTCCGCCCACCACGGGTTCAGAGGCCTGTCTACGCGCGGTCCGGATCATCCGCAGCTTCTTCCCCTAGAGCGCGACGCTAATCCTGCGACGAGGCGCACATCACATCCTTCCCCCGTCCAACGCGCCGTTTCCCGTTGTGGGACGCAGTACATGTGTCTATGTCTCGTTTTCGCAGCGATTAGCACGGAGGTCCTCGGGTAGTACGAGCGGCGCGGGCCTCAGCGATGCACCCGACCACCGAGGCCTGCATCTCGGCATGTCCTTTTCCGCTCCTGCCCGCACTCCTGCACGTCCCCGGCGCGAGCGCTCCGCTCGCCCAGCCGAGCCGTTTCCGGTCAAGCGCCGGTCCCAGCTGCCCTTCAAGCGGGACCTTCAGCCCGGCACCGTCATTGCCGCGATCGCCCTTGCCACCCTCGCGGGTGCGGCGATCCGCCTCGCTATCACGCGCGGGCTGTCGCTGGACGAGATCCTGATGGTCGATACGGCGCATCTCTCGCCGGGCCGCCTGATCACGCACCTAATGCACCGGGGTACCACCCCCCCGCTGTATCCGATCCTCGACTGGCTCGCCATGAGGGCGTTCGGGGGAGGGGACTTCGCGGTACGGGTCCCGTCTCTGCTGGCGGGCGTCGCCCTGATTCCCACCGTGGCTTGGTTGGCCGCGGAGTTATTCGACCGGCGTACCGCGGTGACGGCGAGCGTCCTGATGGCCGTCGCCCCTGTGCTGACGTGGTACAGCCAGGAGGCCAGTGGCTACGCGCTCGTCGCGTTGTTTGGCTCGATCGCGATTATCGGCGCCTCGCGCGCTGTGCGCCGCGGACGCCCCGAGGACTGGGCTCTGCATGCTCTCGCCTGCGCACTCGCCGTGTGGTCGGACTGGTCGGGCATCTTCATCGTGCTCGCGACCGAGATCACCCTCGCCGTGCGGTTCTTCGCTCTCCGCCAGTCGGGCGGCTCGGCGCGCGCCTTTACGAGGAGCTGGGGCCTCGACACGCTCGCCCTCGCCTGTCAGCTCATACCTCTCGGCGTGCTCGCGGCGCAGGAACTCGATCACAACGGTGGCATCGCCGGGGTCATGAGCGTCGGTGCCGGCGGACTGTCTTTCTACACCGGGGTCTCCAATGTGGCCTGGGGCCTGTTCGGCTTTCACCCCGGGACGGTGACGAGCGTCCTCTCCGCGGTGTGGCCGCTCGCCATGTTGGCCAGCCTGGTCGTCGTCGGTCGCGGCGTCAGCCTGCACGGGTTCCTCCTGCTCGTATGCGCGGTCGTCCCGGTCCTCTGCGTCTTCGCGCTCGGCGCCGTCGCGCCTCAGGCTTTCGACGTCCGGTACATGCTGGCGGCGGTTCCGCCCGTGATCGTGCTCCTGGCCCGCGCCGCGACGGGCTGGCCGCGCGGAGGGACCGGACGCATGCTCGTCGCGGGCGGCATTCTCGTCGTGCTCGCCGGAGCGCTCATCGATCAGCAGACCGACGCCAGAAATCCGCGCCGCTACGACTATCAACGGGCGCTCGACACTGTCCGCGCTCAGGCGCGCCCGGGCACCGCGATCCTCTATGAGCCGAGCAACCTGAGGGCCGTGCTGGCTCGGTACGCACCAGACCTGCGTGCGAAGCCCCTCAGCACCCACCTGCCGACGCGGCCGCAGGCGTCCGGAGTCGTCGTCATGACTTCGTTCAACGGCCAGCCGGCGCTCATCAAGCTGCTCGACCGGGAGATTGGCGCCCTGCGCGCGACCCGGCGGCTCGTCAGCTACCACGGCTATCCCGGCGTCGACCTGTGGCATTTCCGATGAGCGCGCCCGGCGTCGACATCCGGTTGCGCCGACCCCAGTGGGATCCGCTGCCGTCGGGAATGCCCGTTCGGATGCGCGTGCGGCTGGCTGCGCTCATCGGCTTGCCGCTCGTCGTCTGGTACCTGTCATGGCTGCTGAACCCGACCCGGATCGGCCAGCCCGTGCTGTACGCGATGCTCGTCTTTGCCGAGCTCCTCAACGTCATTCAGGCGGTCGGCTTCTGGTGGACGTGCGCCTTTGAGCGGGTCCGCCAGCCGAAAGCGCCCACGCGGCCAGTTGCCGTCGACGTCCTCATCCCGCGGTACGACGAACCGGTCGAGATCGTGGAGCTCACCGTCGCCGCCGCCGCCGGACTGCGCGGGGCTGACGTGCGGGTGTGGCTTCTCGACGACGGGGACAGTGAGGAGATGGAGGCACTGGCGGAGGACCACGGCGTCGGCTACATCCGTCGCCCCGTGCACGACCACGCCAAAGCCGGCAACGTCAACCACGCGCTCGGGCTTACCAACGCGCCCTACGTCGCGATCATCGACTGCGACCACGTCGCCTCCCCCGACTTCCTGCAGGCCACCCTCGGGCACTTCGAGGACGACGAGCGTCTCGCCTTCGTGCAGACGCCGCAGTACTACGCCAACGGCGAACAACCGGGTGTCCCGGGAGCGGCCTGGCACCAGCAGACGCTGTTCTTCGGGGCCATTGCCCGCGGCAAGGACGGCCTAGGAGCGACGTTCTGTTGCGGAACGAACGTCGTGTTCCGCCGTGCCGCGCTCGATGCGGTTGGAGGGTTCCCGACGCACTCGATCACTGAGGACTTCGAGCTGTCAATCGCCCTTCACGAACGCGGGTGGCGTACGGCCTACCTGCCCAAGGTGCTCGCATCGGGACTCGGCCCCGAGGACATGGCCGCGTACACGACCCAGCAGCTGCGCTGGGCGCGAGGCTGCCTGTCGGCCTTGCCGCGCATTCTCCGGGCTCGCCTTCCGTGGCGATTGCGAGGCCAGTACCTGCTTTCGGGCCTCTACTGGATGTCGGGATGGACAGTTCTCTTCTATATGGCTTTCCCGGTCATTCGCATCCTGTTCGGGGTGCAGCCGCTCGCTCACTTGACCGCGCCGGAGTTTCTCCTGCACTTCGTGCCCTACTTCGTGATCGCACTGTCGACGGCGGCGCTCGCCGGGGCCGGCTCCTATACGTTCACCGCGCTCGCTCTGGCCGCCGCGTCGTTCTGGCTCTTCATCGTCGCCTCGGTGCTCACCGTCGCCCGTCGGCGCGGCTCGTTCAAGGTGACTCCCAAGACCGGAGCCAATCAGCGCCAGCCGCGGGCCGTCGCCCCAGCGCTGGTTGCGGTGGTCATCCTCGCCGCGGTCTCGATCTGGGGACTCGCCAATAACCGCGACTCGGCCACGTTCAATAACGCGGCCTTCGCGCTCTTTCACATCTGCATTCTGATGACCGGATGCTGGCCGGCTCTTCGGCGTCCGGTACCCGTGCAGACGTCGGTCGCCGCGGCCGGCGCACCGGCAAGCATTCGCGTGTCATGAGGTTGCGCTTCCCGGGGAGCGCGGCCGCTGCCGCGCTGGTGATGATCATCGTTCTGCTCGTCGGCGGTGCACTGGCCGGATGCGGGCGTGCCAGCTCCTCGTCGAGTGGCGCCGGAAGCGCGGCGAGCACGACCGGGCGGGCGTCCGGCGGTGCCGCGGGTGCGCCGAGCGCCGCGAGCTCGTCCGGGACCGCCGCGGCGAGCCAGAGCCCCGACAAGCTGGCCACGAACGCGGCGTTCGCGTTTCTCGACACATACACGACGGACGGCGGGCGGATCCAGCGCACCGACCAAGGCGGCGACACGGTGGGCGAGGGCCAGGCGTACGGGATGCTCGCCGCCGCTGCGGTTGGCGATCCGGTGCGCTTTGCGCGCATCTGGTCATGGACGAAGGCGAACATGTTGCAGCCCAATGGACTGCTCGCCTTCCGATGGTCGGGGGGTAAGGTCGTCGACCCCGATCCCGCCGCTGATGCCGACCTCGACACGGCGCGAGCCCTGCTCGTCGCTGCCTGCCGATTCCGGCGCCCTAGCTATCGCGCGCAGGCGCTCAGCATCGGTCGGGCGATCCTCGCGCACGAGACCGCGAAGGCGGGAGGGATCGATGTCCTCCTGGCCGGCCCCTGGGCGCGGCAGAGCGGCCACCTCGTCTTCAACCCGAGCTACGTCGACCCGGTCACCCTGTCCGCGCTGGCACAGGCCAGTGGGGACGCGCAATATCGGTCTCTCGCAGCCGGCGGAACGCGGCTGGTGGGCATGCTGACCCGGCCCCTGCCGCCCGACTGGGCCGATGTGAGCACGGCGTCGGGAACAGTGACTCCCGTCTCCAGCGCGACGTCGAGCAGCGGGCCCGGCATGTTCTCCTTCGACGCTCCGCGTGTGCTCGTGCGCTTCGGCCTGGATCCCGAGACGGGCGGCCGCCAGGCCGCCGCCCGCGCGTGGAGCGTGTTCAAGGACACCCGACCGCAGGACATCGTCAGCCAGCACCAGCTCAGCGGCCCTCCTGTCGGCTCGACCCACAACCCGGTCACGCTGGTTGCCGTCGCCGCGGCGGCTCATGCCGCGGGCGATTCGAGCGCGATCCCGACCCTGCTCGCGCAGGCGCAGCAACTCAACCAGCAGAGCCCCTCCTACTACGGATCCGCATGGGTCGCCCTCGGACGGCTGCTCCTGACGACGAGCCGCTTGACGCCGTGCCATGGCTAGCCGCGTCGCGCCGCCCCCGCGGCGCGAACCCGTTCGCGAACGCTCCTCTCTACGTGGAGTTCGATTCGCTACCGCGCTGGACGGCGCACATGTGGCGAGCAACGCGGCCCGACGACGCCGACGCCGTCGAGGCACTGGCGCGTGAGCCGGTTGCCACGTGGATGGGCGACTGGTGTGCTGACGTCGGCGCCGAGGCGGCGGCGCTGGCTGAGCGCGGGCGCAGGCAGGGGCGGACGGTCCTGCTGGTCGCCTACGCCCTGCCCGGTCGGGATCTCGCCGGCTATTCGGCCGGCGGGCTGACCTCCGCGGACGAGTATCGCGCCTGGGTCGCAAGCCTAGGGGCCGGGATCGGCGATGCGCGGGCCGTCGTGGTGCTCGAGCCTGACGCGTTGGCCCAAGCGGACGGCCTGCACCGTGAGGCGCGGGAGGAGCGGATGGCCCTGCTCGCCGAAGCGGTCGAGGTGCTCTCGGAGCAGCCACGCACAGCTGTCTACCTCGACGCGGGGCACAGCGCCTGGAAGGCCGCCGAGCTGATGGCGGAGCGGCTCGAGCAAGCAGGGGTAGCCAAGGCTCGCGGCGTCTCCCTGAACGTGTCGAACTTCCGCGCCACGACGGAGGAGGTGCGATACGGCCGGGCGCTCGGCCGGGCGCTCGGCCGCCCGCTCGCCTGCGTCATCGACACGAGCCGGAACGGAGCTGGTCCCCCGCCGGACGGTGACTGGTGTAACCCCCCGGGGCGCGCCCTCGGCGTGCGTCCGACGGTTGACACCGGGCACCGCCATGTCGACGCCTACCTCTGGATCAAGCCGCCCGGAGAATCCGACGGCCCCTGTCGCGGCGGTCCCCCAGCGGGTGACTGGTGGCCCGAGTATGCGCTCGAGCTCGCTCGCCACGGTCCACGCAATTCCAATCTCCGGCCGCCGAGCTAACGTCCACCGCATGACCGACGACACCGAATCTCCGGCGCAGCTGATAGACGAACGAATCAAGGAACTCGGCGACTGGCGCGGCGAGACCCTGTCCCGGGTCCGCGCCCTGATCAAACAGGCCGATCCCGACGTGATCGAGGAGTGGAAGTGGAGAAAGGCCACAAACCCAGGCGTCCCGGTCTGGTCTCATAACGGTGGGATCTGCACCGGCGAGACGTACAAGAGCGTCGTGAAGCTGACGTTCTTCAAGGGTGCCTCGCTGGAGGATCCATCGAGACTGTTCAACTCGAGCCTCGAGGGCAACGTCCGGCGCGCGATCGACTTCCACGAGGGCGAGGAGATCGATGAGAAGGCGTTCGTGGCATTGATCGAGGCCGCAGTCAGCCTGAACGAGGCCAAGTCCCGCCGTTAGAGCCGAGCTCGCAGCGCCGCCCTGGCGCAGACGCGCCGTGCGAGCCAGAAACCTAACGAGGATCCGCCGCTTCTCATCTTCCTCTCATGCGCTGAGGGCTAATAAGGGGGCGTGGCGACCGTTGATGTCGAGGTTCACGCCGGTGCCGATCGGGCGCTGGCGCGTGCCCGCGACCACCTCGTATCCCTCCAGACTCCGGAGGGATGGTGGAAAGGTGAGCTCGAGACGAACGTGACGATGGACGCCGAGGACCTCCTGCTCAGAGAGTTCCTCGGCATCCGAGACGCCACGACGACGGCGCGCTCGGCGAACTGGATCCGCTCGCAGCAGCACGACGACGGCTCTTGGAGTCAGTTCTTCGAAGGCCCCGGCGACCTGTCGACGACGATCGAGGCCTATGTGGCACTCCGCCTCGCCGGCGATGATCCGAGGGCCGAGCACATGCTCGCCGCCGCCGCGTTCGCGCGTGAGGCCGGAGGACTCGAGCGGGCGCGGGTGTTCACCCATATCTGGCTGGCGCTGTTCGGGGCCTGGCCCTGGGAGCGGGTGCCCGCGCTGCCGCCGGAGATGATGCTGCTCCCCTCGTGGGCGCCGCTGAATCCTTACGACTTCGCCTGCTGGGCGCGGCAGACGATCGTCGCGCTGAGCATCGTGCTGACCTACAAGCCCCGACGTCCGCTGCCGTTCAAGATCGCCGAGCTGAACGGGCCGCACCCCTGGTCTCCGCCGGCCGCGGAGTCGATCGCCGGTCACGCGCTGATCACGCTCGACCGGATTCTCCACCTCTACGAGCGCCGCCCGGTCAGGAGGGTGCGAGAGCTGTCGCTGGCCCGGGCGGAGCGGTGGATCGTCGATCGCCAGGAGACCGACGGCTCCTGGGGCGGAATCCAGCCTCCGTGGGTCTATTCGCTGATCGCGCTGCACCTGCGTGGCTATGCACTCGAGCATCCGGTCATCCGCCGCGGCCTCGAGGGGCTCGAATCGTTCTCGATCGAGGAGGGCGACGTACGCCGGCTGGAGGCGTGCCAGTCACCGGTTTGGGACACCGCGCTCGCGCTGATCGCGCTCAGCGACGCTGGCCTGGCCGGCGACGACCCAGCGATCGTTCGCGCGGCCGACTGGTTGCTCGACCAGCAAATCCTCGCCCGCGGGGACTGGGCGATCAAGCGGCCACGACTCGATCCCGGCGGGTGGGCCTTCGAGTTCGCCAACGCCAACTATCCGGACGTCGATGACACGGCCGAGGTCGTGCTCGCGCTCGAGCGCGTGGAGCACCCGGAGCCTGACCTTGTCCGGCAGGCGATCGACCGCGGCACGCGATGGATCGAGGGGATGCAGAGCGCCGACGGTGGCTGGGGCGCATTCGACGCCGACAACTGCCGGGCGCTGGTGCGGGACCTGCCGTTCTGTGATTTCGGTGAGGTAATCGATCCACCGAGCGCCGACGTGACCGCCCACGCAATCGAGATGCTCGCCGTGCTTGGGCTGGGCGACGACAGCGCAGCACGTCGCGGGCTCGACTGGCTGAGCGACGCTCAGGGGGGCGACGGTTCGTGGTTCGGCCGTTGGGGCGTCAACCACATCTACGGCACGGGAGCGGCGGTGCCGGCGCTGATCGCAGCCGGCGTGCCCGCGAATGACGCACGGATCAGGCGGGCAGTCCGCTGGCTCGAGGATCGCCAGAACGCCGACGGCGGCTGGGGGGAGGACTGCCGCTCATACGACGACCCGGCGTGGATCGGACGCGGGATCAGCACTGCCTCGCAGACGGCGTGGGCGCTACTGGCCCTCGACGCGGCCGGCGAGCGCTCGTCGGCGGTGGGTCGTGGAGTCGCCTGGCTCGTGGACACGCAGCGACCTGACGGCAGCTGGGACGAGCCGCACTTCACCGGGACCGGCTTCCCGTCCGACTTTTACATCAACTACCACCTGTATCGGCTCGTGTTCCCGATCATGGCGCTCGGGAGGTGCGCGGAGTGAGCGCCCAGACGGCGACGGTGGACCGCCTGCCGGACCGCGATGCCGTCATGGTCCAGGCTGGGGATGAGAACTTCCCAGTTGCGCTCTGGCTGCTGGGTCCTGCGACGCGACGCCATCTCCTCGCGATCTACGGTTACGCGCGGCTCGTCGACGACGCCGGCGACGAGGCCGCGGGTGACAGGCTCGCGCTGCTTGATCAGATCGAGGCCGAGCTGGACGTTCCCGTGCATCCCGTGATGCGCACGCTGGCTGCCACCGTCAGCGAGTGCTCGCTTCCGCACGAGCCGTTCCTGCGCCTGATCGAGGCGAATCGCCGCGACCAGCTCGTGACGCGGTACGACTCCTTCGAGGATCTGCTCGACTACTGCCAGCTCAGCGCCGCACCGGTCGGGGAGCTCGTCCTGCACGTGTTCGGAGCCGCCACGCCAGTGCGGATCGCGCTCTCGGACAGGCTGTGCGCCGGCCTGCAGGTGATCGAGCACCTTCAGGATGTCGACGAGGATGCGGCGCGCGGCCGGGTATACATCGGTGAGTTCGACGCGCTCGCCGGCGCTCGCTCGCTGCTCAGCCAAGGAGCGCCACTCGTCGGGCTCCTGCGTGGCCGAGCCCGGCTCGCGGTCGCCGGCTTCCTGGCCGGAGGCCGCGTCGCGCTCGATCAGCTGCAGCGCGACGGCGACGCCCGACCTCGCGACCGGCGCCGCTTCGCGAAGGCCTACCTGAAGGCGGTGGTGGGCCGGTGACGATGCCCGCGGTCGAGCTCGAGTGCGCCTACCGGGCGTGCGAGGAGATCACCAAGCGCGAGGCCGCCAACTTCCACTACGGCATCCGCCTGCTCCCGCGCGACAAGCGCCAGGCGATGAGCGCCGTGTACGCGTTCGCGCGCCGCGTGGACGACATCGGCGACGGCCCGGGCGAGCCGCCCGCCAAGCTCGCCGCGCTCGAGGCGGAGCGCGCGACCCTTGCGGCCGTCGCGGATGGAGCGATCGGTCCCGGACCAAAGCGAGACGGAGCGTCGAACGGGACGGGTCGCGGCTGGTCTTCAGACCCCGTCGCGATCGGGCTCGCCGACGCGCGCACGCGCTTCGACCTGCCGCTGGAGGCGCTTGAACTGCTGATCGAGGGAGTCGAGCTGGATGTTCGGGGGACGCGGTACGAGACCTTCGAGGAGCTCGTCGTGTACTGCCGCGACGTGGCGGGCTCGATCGGCCGCCTGTGCCTGGCGATCTTCACCGCAGGCAACACGAATGGTCACGCAAAGCTCGCCGACGACCTCGGCGTGGCGATGCAGCTCACGAACATCCTGCGCGACGTGCGCGAGGACTACGAGCAGGGTCGCGTGTATCTGCCGCTCGAGGACATGCGGCGCTTCGGCTGCTCTGCTCCTGGAGACATGAACGCCGAGCTCATCCGCTTTGAAGCCGCACGCGCGCGGGAGTGGTTCGATCACGGGCTTGGCCTGATCGACGTGCTCGACGCGCGCAGTGCATCGTGCGTGCTCGCGATGACGGGCATCTACCAGCGGATCCTCGAGCGAATCGCAATCGAGCCAAACGAGGTCCTGGAGCGACGGATCTCGCTGCCGACGTGGGAGAAGGCATGGCTTGCCGCGCGGAGCCTGGCGGGGGCGAGGGGATGAAGCGGATCGTGGTGGTCGGTGGAGGCCTGGCGGGCATCACCGCGGCGCTCGACTGCGCGCGGGACGACAGCGAAGTGACGCTGCTCGAGTCGCGTGGCCGGCTCGGCGGCGCGGCGTACTCGTTCACGCGCGACGGCCTCATCGCCGACAACGGACAGCACGTGTTCCTGCGCTGCTGCACCGCGTACCGGCAACTGCTCGAGCAGATCGGCGCCGCCGAGCTCGTGACGCTTCAGAGCCGGCTGTCGATTCCGGTGCTCGCACCGGGAGGCAAGGTGGCATCGCTGCGTCGCTCGGGCCTGCCGGCGCCACTGCACCTCGCGGGATCGCTTGCGCGCTACCGCTTCCTCGGCCTGCGCCAGCGCCTCTCGCTGGCCCGCGCCATGCAGGCGCTGGGGACTGTCGACCCCGACGACCCCGTTGCCGAGAGCCGTTCCTTCGGTGACTGGCTGATCGCGCACAAGCAGGATCAGGACAGCGTCGAGGCGATCTGGGAGCTGATCGCGCGGCCCACGCTCAACCTACGCGCGGCCGACGCCTCGCTCGCGCAGGCGGCGTACGTTTTCCAGCAGGGGCTGCTGCGGGACGCCACCGCCGGAGATGTCGGTTACGCGCACGTGCCGCTGGGCCAGATCCACGACCTGGCCGCGCAGCGCGCGCTGAAGCGGGCCGGCGTCGAGGTCCGTCTGCGCGCGGGCGCGACCGCGATCGTGCGCGATGCCGACCGCCTCCGGGTTGAGATCAGCGGCTCGCCAACACTCGCGTCGGACGCGGTCATCCTGGCCGTTCCGCACTCGCGCGCCGCGCGCCTGCTGCCGCCCGGAAGCGGCGTCGATGGCGCCGGGCTCGCAAAGCTGGGGGCCTCGCCGATCGTCAACCTGCACGTCGTATACGACCGCCGCGTCTTGGATGTTCCGTTCGCGGCGGGCGTACGTACGCCGGTGCAGTGGGTCTTCGATCGAACGCAGACCGCCGGCCTTACGCGGGGTCAGTTCCTCGCGATCTCGCTGTCCGCGGCCGATGCCGAGCTCGAGCAGACGGTGGACGAGCTCCGCGACAAGTACCTGCAGGCACTCGCCGAGCTCTTGCCCGCAGCGCGCAACGCGGTCGTCGAGACCTTCTTCGTTACACGCGAGCATGCCGCGACCTTCCGCGCGGTCCCCGGAGCCCGGCGACTTCGCCCCGGAACGCAGACCGCGATCCCGGGACTTTTCCTGGCCGGGGCATGGACCGACACCGGCTGGCCGGCGACGATGGAGGGCGCGGTGCGCAGCGGGCGCTCAGCCGCGGTCGCCGCACTGGCGACGCCCGAGCGCGAGTCCCTGCGAGCGGCGGCGGTGGTGGTGGGATGACACACGCGGGTGCCAAACGATGACGTTCACGGTTCTTGCACCCCTGTCCGTCGAGGCGCGCGCCGTGCGAGCCGGCGCTCCGTGGGCGCGCGTGCAGCGCATCGGGATGGGCCCGCGGCGGGCAGCTCGCGGCGCCAAGGTGCCGGAGGGAAGCGCCGTCCTGATCGCCGGTTTCTGCGGGGCGCTGCACCCCGAGCTCGAGCCGGGCGACATCGTGCTGGCGAGCGAGCTGCGCGGCCCAACCGGGACCACGATCTGTCCGGACCCGTCCGTCCTCGCAGGCGTCCTGCGCCGCGGCGGGCTTCGCGTGCGTGTCGGCCCGATCGCCTCCAGCCAGCGGCTCGTCGTCCGCGAGCGCCGGCGCGCGCTGCAGCGAACCGGGTCGCTCGCCGTCGACATGGAGTCGGCCTGGCTCGCGCCGGTGACCCGAGCCGAGCCGCTCGTGACGCTGAGAGTGGTGCTCGATACGCACCGTCAGGAGCTGCACAACCCGCTGCGGACGGTGGCCGGAGCGGCCGTGGCGTATCGCACGCTGCGCCGCGCCTCCGCACTGGTCGAGGACTGGGCCCGCGCGCTCGGCCCGCGCGAGATCGTGCTCGCATCCCCACGTGCGTCGTGCGCCGGCGTCGTCCGGGCGGTCGAGATCGTCGAGCGTGCGCTGGAGGCTCGCGGCGCTCCGATCTACGTGCGCAAGCAGATCGTCCACAACGCGCATGTAGTCGCGGACCTCGAGCGGCGCGGAGCGATCTTCGTCGACGACATCGACGAGGTCCCTGCAGGCAAGACGGTCATCTTCTCGGCCCACGGCGTCTCTCCGGCCGTGCGAGCCGCGGCCGGGGCGCGAGGCCTCGACGTGATCGACGCCACCTGCCCGCTCGTCTCCAAGGTCCACGCCGAGGCGCGCCGCTTCGCGCAGGCTGGTTTCGACGTCGTGCTGGTCGGCCATCAGGGACACGAGGAAATCGAAGGGACTCTCGGCGAGGCTCCGGAGGCGATGCACGTGATCGCCAGCTCCGAGGAAGTGGACGACCTGAAGATCTCCGATCCCGAGCGGGTCGCCTACCTGACGCAGACGACGCTCGCGATCGATGAGACGGCCGGCATCGTCGACACCTTGCGAGAGCGGTTCCCGGCGCTGCACGGGCCAGCCTCCAGCGACATCTGCTACGCGACGCAGAACCGGCAGGATGCCGTGCGCGAACTCGCCGCCGACTGCGACGTCGTACTCGTCGTGGGCTCTGCGAACTCCTCCAACTCGCGGCGCCTGGTCGAGGTCGCGCAGCGGTCCGGATGCTCCGCCGCGCTCGTCGAGGACGGCTCGGACATCGACCCCGAACTGCTGATCGACGCCCGGCGCATCGGCCTCACAGCCGGTGCGTCGGCGCCCGAATCGGTGGTCGAGGGCGTCGTCCGCGCGCTGGATGGGCTCGGCGGTGCCACCGTCAGCGACCGAACCGTGGCCCGCGAGGACGTCCATTTCAAGCTTCCAGTCGAAGTCCGACCCAAACCGGTGATCCCATGAGCGTTCCCGTAAGACAATCCGCGCGGATGGCGAGCTATCTGGTCACGCAGAGGCTTCGCCGCCGCGACAAATTCCCGCTGATCGTCGAGCTCGAGCCGCTGTTTCAGTGCAACCTCGAGTGCGCCGGGTGCGGAAAGATCCAGCATCCTGAGCACGTTCTTCGTCGTCGCATGCCCGTCGAGCAGGCGGTGGCCGCGATCGAGGAGTGCGGCGCCCCAATGGTCTCGATCGCCGGCGGCGAGCCGCTGATCCACCCCGAGATCGACGAGATCGTGCGTCAGCTCGTCGCCCGCAAGAAGTTCGTCTATCTCTGCACGAACGCGCTCCTGATGGAGCGCAAGCTCGATCGATTCACGCCCTCGCCGTACTTCGCGTGGGCAGTTCACGTCGACGGGCTGCGCGAACGCCACGATCAGTCGGTGTGCCGGGACGGCGTCTTCGACAAGGCTGTGGCCGCGATCGGCGCCGCCAAGGAACGTGGCTTCCGCGTGACTACGAACACGACGTTCTTCACGCACGACACGCCGGAGGCGATCCGGCGCGTGCTCGACTTCCTCAACGATGAGCTCGAGGTCGACCAGATGATGATCTCGCCCGCATACGCGTACGAGAAGGCACCCGACCGGGAGCACTTCCTCGGGGTCCGCCAGACCCGCGAGCTGTTCCGGGCAGCGTTCGCGGACGGAAGGCGCAAACACTGGCGGCTCAACCACTCGCCGCTGTTCCTGGACTTCCTCGAGGGCAAGGTCGACTTCGGCTGCACCGCGTGGGGCATTCCGAGCTACTCGCTGTTCGGCTGGCAGCGCCCGTGCTACCTGATGGCCGACGGCTACGCAAGCACCTACAAGGAGCTTCTCGAGACGACCGACTGGGACGCCTACGGGCGTGGCCGTGACCCGCGCTGCGAGAACTGCATGGCCCACTGCGGCTATGAACCGACCGCCGTGCTGGAGACAACGCGGTCTCTGAGGCAGTCGTTGCGCGCGCTCGTGCAAAGCTAACGGGGTGCGTGTCCTTGTCGTAGAGGACGAGGTGAAGCTGGTCGCGCTGCTGCAAGAGGGTCTGCGCCGCCGCGGTGTGGGCGTCGACGTGGCAAGCAGCGGCGAGGAGGCCGTGATCCGCGCGACGGCAACGGACTACGACCTGATCCTGCTCGACGTGATGCTGCCCGGCTACGACGGCTTCGAGGTGTGCCGGCGCCTGCGGGCAAACGAAGTGTGGTCCCCGACGCTGATGTTGACCGCGCTTGACGACGTCCAGGATCGCGTGCGCGGGCTCGACAGCGGCGCCGACGACTATCTTTCGAAGCCGTTCTCCTTCGAAGAGCTCCTGGCGCGGATGAGAGCCCTGATCCGCCGGGGCGCGCCGCCGCGGCCGACCGTGCTCGTCGTCGGCAAGCTGCGGCTCGATCCCGCCGCCCGCAGGGCCTGGCGTGGGGGCGAGGAGCTGTGGCTGACCGCGCGCGAGTTCGCGATGCTCGAGCTGTTCATGCGCCACCCGGGCGAGGTTCTGACGAGATTCGCACTGCTCGAGCACGTATGGGACGACAGCTACGAGCACCGCTCGAACGTGATCGAGGTGTACGTCGGCTACCTCCGCGACAAGATCGGTCGCGACATGATCGAGACGGTCCGCGGCGCGGGATACCGGCTCCGCGGATGACCGCTCACCCCCCCAAAGCGCACAGCACACAGCACGCCGATCCCTGCGATCCCGAGCCGCCCGGCGGCGTTCTCTCGCTGCGCCGCGTCCCGTTCCGGGTGCGGCTGACACTCGGCTTCGCGGTGATCATCATCGTGCTGTTCGGCGGTCTGGCGCTGCTCCTGCACGAGCTGTTCGCCGCGAGCCTCGACCAGGGAATCGACCGTTCGCTGCGTACCCACGCGGGCGACCTGGCGACGCTGATCGGCCGCGAACGCGATCTCCCGCCACTGCCCGAGAGCGGCGGTGCGTTCGCGCAGATCGTGGACCCCGCGTCTGGACGGGTGCTGGCCGCGACACCCGGGCACGCACGTCTTTCGGTGAACCGGGACGAGCTGCGCCGAGCGATGACTGGGGCTGTGATCACAAACCAGGCCAGCAACGCGCGGCTGCTGGCCCGGCGGGTGGACAGCCAGCCGCCGGCGGTGCTCGTCGTCGGCTCCTCGCTGTCCGAGCGCAACCGCGCGCTGACGACGCTGAGCGAGCTGTTGTTCATCGGCGGTCCCGTGATGCTCGTGCTGACTTGCATCGCCGGCTACGGTCTTGCCGCGCGGGCCCTCGCACCGGTGGAGAGAATGCGAAGGAGAGCGGCGCGCATCTCGGGAGCGCCGCAAGGCGAACGGCTGCCGGTGCCCGAGGCTGACGACGAGCTACATCGGCTCGGCGAGACGCTGAACGCGATGCTCAGTCGCCTCGAGGACGCGCTCGCGCGCGAGCGGGCCCTGGTTGCCAACGCCGGACATGAGTTGCGCACGCCCCTGACGATCTTGAAGCTCGAGCTGGAGCTGGCGCTGGCCGCAGACAGCCCGCCCGAGGACCTCGAGGCACGGCTGCATTCAGCAGCCGAGGAGGTAGACCGCCTGGCCGGGCTGGCGGAGGACCTGCTGATCATCGCGCGCGCCGACCAGGGGCAGCTGCCGCTCCAGATGCGCAATGTGGAGCTTCAACAGCTGCTCGGCACCGTCGCCAGGCGGTTCGGACCCGCGGCGCTGCAGGCCGGCCGCGAGATCCGGGTGCAGGACGGTGGCGGGATCGCGGTCGACGCAGACCCCACGCGCCTCGAGCAGGCGCTCACGAACATGGTCTCGAACGCTCTGCGTCACGCCGAGGGCCAGATCGTGCTGCTTGCCAAGCAGGGCGATAGCGTGGTCGAACTTCACGTGCTCGACGAGGGGCCGGGCTTCGACCCAGCCTTCATACCGCGCACGTTTGAGCGCTTCTCGCGCGCGGACCCCGCGCGCTCGGGGCACGGTGCGGGGCTCGGACTCTCGATCGTCAGGGTGATTGCGGAGGCGCACGGCGGGCGCGCGCATGTGCGCAACCGCGCGGCTGGTGGGGCGGATGTGTGGCTCGAGCTGCCCGCCGTCCCCCGGACGACGCGCGAGACGCGCACGACCCAGCTGACGCGCACAGGCGAATAAACCGGCCAAATGCTCGTTTAGGCGACCAAAGATCGCTGAGCCGAGCAATCGCTCGTATCTCCGTCTAGACCACGCGCAAACTTCATATATCCGTTCTAAAGCCGCACAAAAGGCTCCAGGAACAGGTAGTTTCTCCCCCGACCAGTCCGTTCAAGGAGGGGCTATCGATGCGTCGTAGACTGGCGGGGCTAACCGGTGTCGCTGCAATCATGGTTTTAGAGGCTTAGGCGGCGTCGCACGGGCGAATGTCGCGACCCAGCATTTCCTGAAGATGTACAAGGTCGAGAAGCAGGTCGACCTCCAGGGCGAGTTCCCCGGTAACACGTTCCACGATCACCTGTTCTGCGACTCGGGCGATTACGCCGTCGACGGCATGTGGCAGGTCGTCCACGTAGATCAGGCCAACCCGCAGCTCGGCCAGTTCGGCGACGAGCGCAACGTGGAGATCACCCGGTCCTACCGCGACAGTGCCGACACCACGAAGTGGCACTTCGAGGGCATCAACAACGCCGACGGGAATGCCCAGGTCAAGCTGTTCATCACGTGCCTCGGCGGCCAGACGAACCAGGTCGCCGGTCACCAGCACGCGATCACGGTCTCGGGCCAGTTCGTCAGCGGGCACCCCGGCCTGGCCGCGGGCCCTCACGAGTTCGACCACACCACGACGTGCCCCACCGGGCAGGTGCCGGTCGCGCCCGGGTTCCGGTTCGAGACGGGATCGGGCTACATCTACCGCAGCTGGCCAACAGCCAACCAGCGTGGCTGGCACTGGGCCTTCATCGTCGACAGTCCGGGTCCGGCTTCGATCACCGTCTACCTGCACTGCCTGACGCTCAAGACAGGCCCGGGTGGCGGCCCGCCCCCGCATGCCCACATGATCATCCAGTCGTTCCTGCCAGGTCAGAGCGGCGACCCCCGATCGCTGGGCACCGTCATCACTGAGCAGAAGCTCTCCTGTGGCGCCTTTGGCAACGGTGCTTTCGACCAGTACAAGGGGCTTGTCGGCGCGTTCTGGATCAACGATCCATTCCATGTGTGGTTCCTGGGCATGGATCCGCGGATCAAGGCTCGCGCGTTCCGCTTCTGGAACGACGGCGGCGGCGACAACCGCGTGTTCCTGGGCCTGTGGTGCTACAACGACCGGGTCGGGAAGCAGATCGCCCCGTAGCCGGCTCGTAGATCCACGATCGCAATTGCGCTTGAGCCGGGCTGAGCCCGGCTCAAGCTGCTTAATCCCACGGCAGGATTGCGATCCTCGAGCTCTCCTGCTCTGGCGGCTCGAACGTGAATGCGTAGGCGAATGGGTGCTGGAACGCGCCGAGGGCATCCGTCGCGGCCACCGGGAACGCGAACGACTCCTGCGAGCGAGAGTCGTCCACGTCGACCCAAACGCGATCCGTCAACGTGTCCCACAGGAGCCGGACCTCGATGCCGTCGCTCGTCCGGCTATCCAGTTCACGCAGAGAGTTCCTGGTCGTTGCGTTCATCGTGTGTCTCCTCGGATCGGCGAAAGCGTGTGTACCTAGAGACGCACAAACAGGCCGAAATGTGACAGCGACATGGCGGTCGTTGGTCAGCGCCGGCTCGTGTGCTCGAGCAGCCGGCGGACGATCGGGACGTGCACGGGCTCCGTCCCGGCCCACACCGTGCGAGCAGCCGGGCTGTCGTGTTGCACGAACGTGCAGAACAAGAGCGTGTCGCGCTGGCGCACAAACAGCAGCTCTGCCGGCATTCCGATTCGGGAGGCGGCGCCCAGCAGCACGAACTCCTTCTCACTGTTGCGAACCTCCCATCCCAGCACGCTCTGCTCGGCGGGTCTGCCACCGAGCTTCAGCCCGATCGCCGTCCACCCCGTCTGCAGTCCGCGTCGAACATGGACCGGTGCCTGCTCGAGGACGACCCGCGCCCACTCCTCGGCGGAGCGATCCTGGGCGTCCGCGATGAACACCACGAACGCGTCCTCGTAGTCGATGCAGCCGAGCATGCTGAGCGCACGAGCGTCGGGCGGCACCGCGATCTGGCGGACCACGTCGTCTCTGGTCATTGTTCACCTCCAATACCGTATAGTTCAAAAATAGAACTATGCCAGAGCATCGCTATCAGCAGTACTGCGGCGCGGCGCGCGCGCTGGACGTAGTCGGTGATCGGTGGACGCTTCTGATCGTCCGCGAGCTGTTGCTCGGGCCGCGCCGGTTCACCGACCTGATCGACGGACTGCCGGGGATCAGCCGCAACCTGCTGACCGAGCGGCTGCGCACGCTCGAGCGGGACGGGGTCATCTTCAGGCAGGAGCTGCCGCCACCGGCCGCCCGCCAGGTCTACGAGCTCACCGACGACGGGCGCGATCTCGCCGGCGCGATGATCCCGCTGGTCGCGTGGGGCACGCGGCGCCTCGGCGAGCGCAGATCGAGCGAGACCTTCCGCGCCCACTGGGCGGCGCTCGCGATGGTGACCTTCGCCGACCTCGAAGCCGCACGAGGCGTCGAGGAGAGCTACCAGTACGTGGTCGGGGGTACGCCGTTCTACTTCACCGTCAGCGACGGTTCGGTGCAGCTGACCTATGGCCGCGCCGAGACTCCCGCCGTCACGCTTACGACCGACGAGCAGACATGGGCGGACATGGCATCCGGCAGGACGACCGCCTCCGCCGCGGCTGCCAGCGGCTCGCTGACGCTCGCCGGCGATCGCGCTGCCGCGAGGCGACTGGCCAAGATCTTCTCCCGCAGTACCGTGCTCGCTCAGGCGCACGACATCGTCAATTCAATGAAGGTTCCAGACCGAGGAGGTCGACATGCAGGCGTTCCGTGAGGCAGTCGAGAGACGCGACTTCGACGCGCTGGTGGCGCTGCTCGGCGACGACGTCGCGTTCCGAAGCCCTGTCGTCTTTCGCCCCTACCAGGGCCGCCCGGATGTCGCGAAGCTGCTTTACGCCGTCAGCCAGGTGTTCGAGGACTTTCGCTACACCCACGAGATCGGCGGCCCGGGTGACGCGCAGACCGCGCTCGTGTTCCGCGCCCGGATCGGCGACCGCGAAGTGGAGGGCTGCGACTTCATCCATGTCGGCGAGGACGGGATGATCGATGAGCTGTTCGTGATGATCAGGCCGCTCTCAGGGCTGATCGCGCTGGCCGAGGCAATGAGCAAGCAGCTCGAGCTGAATAGCAGCGGAGCGGCACCCGCCTAGCCAGCGTCCTCCTGAGGCCGGTGAATGGCGATTCACCTCCGTCATGCGGAGGTGAGATGCCATTGCCGCGCTCAGCGAAGCCGATCGTCGACTGCAGCCACCGCCGCGACGTACGCCACGTGAGTCGCTACGGCCGTTGCCATGACGTCCGGAGGCCAGCGCCACGGCGGCGGCGTGCGGCCGAGCAGCGGAAACATCGACAGCGTCGCGCTCATCAGCGTCCCGAAGAACAAGGCGCTGGCACGCGGCTCACCCAAGCGACGGCGCAGCAACCCGTGCCACAGGCCGAACGCAGAGCCGTAGCTCCATCGCAACGCCAGCCCGAGCTCGTTCTCCTCGCGCGCGGTGACGTGCGGTAGATGCATGATCGAGGCGACGATCTGCCCGGGGACGAGCGAATCGTCATAATCGAGCGGATGGTCACCACGCACGTGGCGCAGCCGGTGCTCCACTCGGTATGACAGCGTCAGCGCCGCGGTGCCGGCTGTTCCGGCAAGCACGCTGCGAAATGGCCAGGGCAGCTTCATAGGCTCACGATCTCCTCCACTAGCTCGAGCCCCTCGGGGCGGTGGGTGATCAGCAGGATCGTCTTCCCGCCGGCGCCGGCGCCGGCGCCGGGGCCGGCGCCTGGGTCGGGGCCGGCGCCTGGGTCCGGGCCGGGGTCGGGGCCGGCGCCTGGGTCCGGGCCGGGGTCGGGGCCGGCGCACGCGAACACGTCGTCGATCAACGCAACCGCCGTCGCGGGATCGAGGTGCGCGGTCGGCTCGTCGAGCACGAGCACGGGCGCGTCCGCCAGCAGCGCGCGAGCGAGCACGATCCGCTGGCGCTGGCCGCCTGAGAGCTCGCGGCCCTCCTCACCGACGACCGTGTCGAGCCCCTCCGGAAGCGTCTGGATCCAGTCCCAGATGCGGGCCCGCCGCAGCGCGCTCTCAAGCTCTGCGTCGCTGGCATCCGGCCGCGCAAGCCGCACGTTCGCGCGAATCGACGCGGCGAACAGGTGGGAGTCCTGGCCGGCGACCGAGATCAGCCGCCGGATGTCCTGCTGCCGGTACTCGCGCAGGTCGCGCCCGCCGAGCGTCACTTGCCCGTCCGACGGATCCAGGAACCGCAGTAGCAGATTCACCACCGTCGTCTTCCCGGAACCGCTCGGTCCAACCAGCGCCACCCGCGCGCCCGGCGCCAGGCGCAAGGTCAAGCCCTGAAGCGCCGGGCGCGGCTGCCCCGGGTAATGCGCCCCAACGTCATGGAACTCGATCGCGAACGGCCACGCCGGCGCCGGCGCCGGCGAAGGCGGGTCGGCGACCGCGACCGGCTGGTCGATCAGCTCCAGCAGGCGCCGCCCGGCGGCGAGCGTCGAAACGAGCTCCCGCGCCGCGGTCGCCAGCGGAGTGACGGCTTCGAAGGACGCCAGCGCAAGGAGCGCGAGCAGCGCGATGTCCACACGCGCGAGCGAGCCAGCTGCTGACGCGCCGACGGCCACCGCGAGCACGCCGGCGACGGTGACGCCCGTGATCACCAGCCCGAGGCCGTCGGCCGCGCCCGCGGCGAGCGCATCGCGGCGAGACACGGCGACGAGCGCGCGGTCCGCATCGCGCAACTTCGAAAGCGCCGCGTCCTCGCAGCCGAGCGCGACGAGCTCGGGCCCGGCCCCGACGACCTCTACGACCTCGGCGGCGAGCGCGCCCCGGGCGCCGGCAGCGCGGCTGCCCGACTCGCGCGACAACGAGCCCGCCAGCATCGGCCCCGCGACCGCGCCGGCGAGCAGCCCAGCCGCCAGCACCAAGCCGGCCGCCGGTGCGAATGCCGCCGCCACGCCGACGGATACAGCGCCGGCGAGCAGCGCGACGAGCGGCGGACCGAGCGCACGCAGCTGCAGGTTCTGAAGCGCGTCCACGTCGGCGACCATCCTCGAGAGCAGATCGCCGCTGCGATAGCGGTCAAGCTGCGCCGGCGCGAGCGGCTCGATCCGCTCGTAGAACCGTGTCCGCACGTTCCCCAGAACTCGCAGCGCGAGGTCATGCGAGACGAGCCGGTCGAGGTAGCGCACGACCGGCCGACCCAATCCGAAGAAGCGCACGAGCACGATCGTGACCTCGAGCGAGAGGATCGCCGGCCGCAGCGCCGCGCGGGAGATCAAATATCCCGCCGTGGCCATCAGGCCGACGCCAAACAAGACCGTGAGGGCACCGAGCACGGCAGCGAGCGCAACGCGGGCGCGGGGCGCATCGATCAGCGCGAGCAGCTCCCGGAGCGTGCCCGTCATGCTGGCACTCCCAGGCCAAGGTCGGATACCGCGCCCCTCCGGAGCGTCACCACCCGGTTGGCGTGCCGGACCAGCTCTGGGCGGTGCGCGATCAGCAGCACGGTGCGCCCATCCTGCAGGCGGGCCACTGCCCGTGAGATCAACTCGACGCCGCGCGGATCGAGATCCGCCGTCGGCTCATCGAGGATCACGAGCGGGCTGCCGCGGAGAAACGCCCGCGCCAGCGCGACCCGCCGCCGCTCGCCGGGCGACAGCTGCCGTCCGCCCTCGCCGATCATCGTCTGGTACCCGTCCGGCAGCGCGCGGATGAACTCGTCCGCCCCGGCGAGCGCGGCAGCCTCGGCCAGCGCCGCCGAACTCGCCCCCGCGCTCCCGAGGCCGATGTTCTCGGCAACCGTCCCGCGGACGATCGCCGGCCGCTGCGGCACCCAGGCGATCGACCGCCGCCATGCGGCCGGATCGCACTCGGCCAGGTCGACGCCGCCGACCGTGATCCGGCCCTCGGTCGGTTCGAGCATCCGCAGCAGCAGCGCGGCGACGGTGCTCTTGCCCGCGCCGCTCTCGCCGACGAGCGCGACCGTCTCCCCCGGCGCGAGCTCGAGGTCAAGCCCGTCGACGACGCTACCCGCGCGCGCCGGATAGGAGAACGACACGCCCTCGAACCGCACCGGCGCCGCGTCCGGGCGAGGGGCCACCGCATCCCCGGCCTCGCCCACGGCCGCCGGCGCATCGAGCAGCTCGAACATCCGCTCGGCGACCGCGAGCCCATCGGCGCTTGCGTGGTACTCGGCCCCCAGCCTCCGGAACGGCAGGTACAGCTCGGGCGCGAGCACGAGCACGGTCAGCCCGGTCTGCAGTGACAGCGAGCCGACGACGAGCCGCACACCCGCGGTGACCGCGACCAGCGCGACCCCGAGTGTCGACGCGAGCTCGAGCACGGAGCCGGACAGGAAGCTGACCCGGAGCGTCGACATCGTGGTCCGCCGGTAGGCGTCGCTGACGTCAGCGAGCGTCTTCAGCTGCACGCCCGCGCGACCAAAGGCGCGCAGCGTGGGCAACCCCCTGACGACGTCGAGGAAGTGCGTCGACAGCCGCCGGAGCGCGTCGTATCGCCGGCGCGTGCGCTCTTCGGTGTAGCGGCCGATCAGCCACATGAACACCGGTACCAGTGGCAGCGTCAGCGCCATGATCAGCGCCGACTCGAGGTCCACGATCGCGACCCACGCGACGACCGCGAACGGGACGATCGACGCAAGCACGACCTGCGGCAGGTAGCGCGCGAAGTACCCCTCGAGCGCCTCGATCCCCTGCACGCTGACGGTCGCGATCTCGGCACCCTGCACCGAGTCGAGCGCGGCGGGCTGTTCACGCAGGCGTTTGCGCACGAGCGCCAACCGCAGCTCGGACAGGACGCTGCTCGCTGCGCGACGTCCGGCGACCTCCATCGACCAACCGAGCGCGCCCCGGACCACGAACGTCAACGCGAGCAGCACGACGTCGGGCCACAGTGACCGCAGCGAGGCCCCGGCGAACGCCCGGGAGACGATGTGGGCCAGCAGCGTCGCGAACGCCAGGATCGGCACAACGGTCGCGATGCCGAGCACCGTGTCGAGCACGAGCAACGGCCGCGCGGATGAGGTGCGGCGCAGCAGGCGCGGGTCGAGCGCGCGCACCGGGCGCTAGGAGCCGGCCGCGCTGGGCGCGCCGGGCTCGGCCGCGGCAGCGGGCTGCGGCGTCGCCGGAGGTGCGCTTACCCGCCGGCGGAACACGTGGAACGACCAGCCCTGGTAGAGCAGCACCAGCGGGCCGAAGATCAGCGCGACGATCGTCATCACGACGAGTGCGTAGTGGCCGGCGGCGGAGTTGTTGACGGTCAGGTTGTAAGCATGGTTAGTGCTCGAGACCATGACGTTGGAGTAAAGCGCGATGAACAGCTGTCCGATGCTGGCTGCGATCGCGATCCCGGAGGCAACGAACGCCCACCCGTCGTACTTCGTTTGCGAGAGCACGGTGGCGAAGATCAGGGCGATCACGCCGAAGATCTGCGTCGGCTGCGGGATCGTGCCGCCACCGATCACGACCAGCGTCCAGATCATCCACGCGATATTGACGAGCACAGCGATCGGTCCGAGCACGCGCGAGAACGCGCGGGCACGCCCGCGAATCTCATCGGTGGTGCGCAGCCCCAGGAACGTCGACCCGTGGAGCAGGCACAGCACGAGCATGTTCACGCCGGTCATCAGGCCGTAACCGGTGAGCAGATCCCAGAAGTTCCCTGTGTACTCATGCGAGGAGTTGATCGGGAGCCCGTGCAGCAGATCGCCGAGCGCCACCCCGAGCAGCAGCGGGATCAGCGCGCTGCCGATCGTCAGCGCCCAGCTCCAGCCGCCCCGCCATCGAGCGGTGTCATGCTTGCCGCGCCACTCGAACGAGACGCCGCGTCCGAACAGCGCCACCAGCACGACCAGCAGCGCGAGGTAGCCCGCGGAGAAGAGCGTCGCGTACCAGCCGGGGAACGCCGCGAACATGCTCGCGCCGGCGACGATCAGCCACACCTCGTTGCCGTCCCACCACGGCCCGATCGTGTTGATCGCGACGCGCTGCCCGGTCGCGTCCTTGCCGATCCACTTGTGCAGCGCGCCGACACCGAAGTCGAATCCTTCGAGCACGAAGAACCCGATCCAGAGGATCGCGATGATGTTGAACCAGATTGTGTGAAGCTGCATGTCAGTAGGTGAGAGCCGGTGTTGCGGAGCCGGATTCGTCGCCGCTCTCGACTAGCTCCCGATCGATGTGTTCCACCCCGCGGCGGGAGTAGCGCATCATCAGGAACGCGTCGGCAGCTCCCAGCACGATGTAGGCGAGGATCAGCACGATCAGGCTGATCCAGATCTCGGTGGAGCTGACCGATGGCGAATTGGCGTTCACGGTTTTCTGCAGCCCCTGCACGATCCAGGGCTGCCGGCCGCTCTCGGTCAGCAGCCACCCCGCAGTGTTCATCAAGAATGGCGTGACCACCGCCCAGATGCACGCCAGCAGGAAGAGCCGCGAGGTGCGCAGCTTGTCTCGGTACCACAGCCATCCGCCCCACAGCGATAACAACACGATCAGCGTCGCCAGGTACGCCATGATCCGCATCGACCAGTACTGGATGAACACGTCGGGCACGTAGTTGCCCGGGCCGTATTTCGCCTGGTATTGCGCCTGCAGCTCGTGCAACCCGGTGACGGGGCCGCTCCACGTGCCCGTCGCCAGGACCGACAGCAGGTGCGGGATCTCGATGATCTGCGACGGCGTCTGGTCGTTGGCGCCGCCGCCGATCTGGAACGCCGAGAACGAGCACGGCTTGCAGCTGTTCCACTGCGCCTCAGCGGCGGCGATCTTCATCGGCTGGTACTTGGCCTCGATCACGCCGAGCTGGCTGCCGACCGACATCTGGATGAGGATCGTCGGGATCAGCACAACCAGCGCGATCTTGGCGGTCCGGTGGAAGGACTCCACGTGGCTGCCCTTGCGCAGGTACCACGCGGACACCGCGAGCATCACGAGCGCGCCGGTGATCAGCGACGCGAGCAGCACATGCGCGTAGCCCCACAGGAACGTCGGGTTCACGAACAGGGCCCATACGTTCGTCATCACTGCGTTGCCGGCGCTGTTGATCTTGTAGCCGACCGGGTGCTGCATCCACGAGTTGGCTACCAGGATGAACATCGCCGACAGCAGCGTCCCGATCGACACCGCCCAGATCGTCGCCAGGTGCACGCGCTTGGGGAGGCGCCCCCATCCGAACAGCCACAGCCCGAGGAACGTCGACTCGAGGAAGAACGCGGCGAGTCCTTCCATCGCCAGCGGCGCGCCGAACACGCCACCGACGTAGCGTGAGTACGTGGACCAGTTCATCCCGAACTCGAACTCCTGCACCAGCCCGGTGACCACGCCGATTGCGACGTTGATCAGCAGCAGCGTGCCGAAGAACCGCGTCATCCGCTTGTAGTCCTCGTTGTCGGTGCGGTACCAGGCGGTGTGCAGGATCGCGACGAGGAAGGCCAACCCGATCGTGATCGGGACGAAGATGAAGTGATAGATCGAGGTGGTCGCGAACTGCCAGCGAGCGAGGTCGTTGGTCATCGTGCGCGGCTCCCGCTCGCGGTCGGTTCTCTGACGTCAGCTGGGGGAGGACGCTCGATCGTGGCCAACTCGCTCTCGATCACCTGGTTCTGGATGCTCCCAAGGCCCATCGTCGCCCACGCGAAGATCACCTCAACTCGCTGCCCGCCGACCCCGCCCAGGTAGTAAAGGTGCACCGTGAGGTATGTGAGAAATGCCGGCGGACCAAACAGCTCGAAGCCGCGGATCTGACACACCGCCCGGCCCCGTCCGATCACCGCCAGCGCACCCTTGTCGAAGTATTTGAACGGCGTCGTGGCCCCGGGCTGTCCCTGCCGGATCGCCTTGGTCGCGTGGCGCGCCTGCTGGATCGCGACCGTCGCCAGTCCCGGCAGTGGCTTGCCCTCCGGGCCCTCGACGCACGCGGCATCGCCGATCACCGTGATCTCCGGGTGACCGGGGATCGTGAGGTCTTGCCCGACCTCGATGCGGCCGGAGCGGTCCGTGCCGGCGCCCGTGGCGCGCGCCACCGTCCCGGCCAGCCCCGCGGGCTTAACACCGGCCGCCCAGATCACGGTCCGTGCGGCGATCCGCTGGGTGCTTGCGCCGATCTCGCAGGTCACGCCGCGGCTGTCGACGCCGGTCACGCGCGCCCCCTCGCGCACGTCGACGCCGAGCTTGCCGAGCGCGCGTCCGGCCCGCGCCGAGAGCTTCTCGCTGAATGCGGTCAGTACGCGGTCGCCTGCGTCGAGCAGGATCACGCGGATCTTCTTCGGATCGATCCGGCGGAACTCGCGCTTGAGCTGGTGATGGAAGATCACGGCCAACTGCCCGGCGACCTCGACGCCGGTCGCGCCACCGCCGACCACGACGAACGTCAGCCACTCCTCACGCAATGACTGGTCGCTGGTCCGCTCGGCCTCTTCGAGCGCTCCGAACACCCGGTTGCGCAGGTCGAGCGCGTCGCTGAGCGTCTTCAGCCCGCACGAGACCTCCTTCCACTCGTCGTGCCCGAAATACGACGTCTCCGCGCCGCACGCAACGATCAGGCTGTCGTAGCCGAGCGACTCGCCTGTATCGAGTTCCACGGTCTTGCGCTCGGGGTCGAGCCCGGTCGCCTCGGCCATCAGCACGGTCGCGTTGGGCTGACGCTTGAGCATTCCGCGGATCGGCGCCGCGCAGTCGCCGCCCGATAGCTCCCCGCTCGCGACCTGATAGAGCAGCGGCTGGAAGAGATGGTGGTTCATCCGGTCGACCACCGTCACGTCGACGTCCGCCCGGCGCAGCTTCTTGGCGGCTGCCAGGCCGCCGAAGCCGCCCCCGACGATCACGACGCGGCGGCGCTCTGCGCCCTGCTCAGTCGGCATGGCTCATCTGCGCTTCGGGCTGTGCTGCCCCCATCCGCTCGAGCAGGTGGTCGCCGACTCGCAGTGCATTGGCCATCGCCGTCAGCGCCGGGTTGACCGCCCCGATGCTCGGGAAGCAGCTCGTGTCGACAACGTACAGGTTGTCGAGCTCGTGGGCGCGGCACTGCTCGTTGAGGACGGAGCTGGCGGGATCGGACCCGAATCTGACTGTGCCCGCCTGGTGCGCGACGCCGGCGACCGGGATCTCGTTCTTCAGGTACGCGTGATGCGGAAGCAGATGCCCGTGGTGCATCCCCAGGTCGGCCAGCATCTCCTTCAGCTGGTGATACAGGCGCTCCTTGGGCTCGTCATTGCTGGACGTGTAGCTGATTTGGATGTCGCCATCCTTGCCAAGCGTGACGCGATTCTCGGGCAGCGGCAGATCCTCGGTCGAGAGCCAGAAGTCGACCGCGTGCTTTGCCACATCCCGCAACGTCCACTGCGGCGCAAAGCGCGTCTCGCCGGGCTTCTCGCCACGGAACATCGCCGCCTGCGACTTGCCGACCATCTGGATGTTGCCGAGCGGGAACTCGAAGTCTGGCCCGCGGAGGTAGAAGTCGTTGACCC
Source organism: uncultured Solirubrobacterales bacterium (assembly GCA_963796525.1). Classification (GTDB taxonomy): domain Bacteria; phylum Actinomycetota; class Thermoleophilia; order Solirubrobacterales; family Solirubrobacteraceae; genus Palsa-465. The sequence continues at coordinate 130,649 of CAWCMD010000014.1, read as the reverse complement.
CGAGCGTCTTCTGAAAGACGGTCGGGTTCTCCTCCTTGGACAGCGCCAGCACCGCCTGGCTGTTGTGGAACATGTAGTTGCGACCGACCTGATCGGAACCGTTGGCCAGGCCGCGAGGGTGCTTGTCGCTCGCGGAGCTGAGCAGCAGCTTGGCGCTGTTCGCCGCGCCGCAGGAGACGACCACGACATCGCCCGTCAGAGTCTCGGTGTGCCCGTCGCGCTCGACCACGACCCCCGTCACCGCGGTGCCGGCCTCGTTGGTCTCCAGCTTGATCGCATGCGCGCCCGTGAGCAGCGTGACGTTGTCATGCTCGAGCGCCGGCCGAACCGCCATCACCTCGGCGTCTGATTTGGCGTGCACGACGCACGGGAAACCGTCGCAGTCGTCGCACCGTACGCAGATGCTGTACGGCATGTTTGCCTCGTTGAGCCTGACCCCGCAGGGCGCGTGGAACGGATGCAGACCTGCCTTGGCAAGATCATCCGACAGCTGCTGGATGCGTGGCTCGTGACTGACCGCTGGAAATGGATACGGAGCGCTGGCCGGGGGCTCGGTCGGATCCTCGCCACGTGCGCCGTGCACCTCGTACATCTGCTCTGCCTTGGTGTAGTACGGCTCCATCTCCTCGTAGGAGATCGGCCAGGCAGGCGAGATGCCGCCGTGATGGCGAAGCTCGCCGAAGTCCTCCTTGCGCAGGCGGTACAGCGCTGCGCCGTACAGCTTCGTCGCGCCACCCACGTAGTAGTGCACCTGCGGCTGGAAGGGCTTGCCGTCCGCGTCGTACCACGTGTCCGGCGAGATGTAGCGGCCATCGACGAACACGTCCTGGGCGAGCCAGTTCTGCGGCTCGCGCGGCAGCCAGCCACCGCGCTCGAGCAGCAGGATGCGCTTGCCCGACGGTGCGAGGTGCCGGACGAGCGTCCCGCCCCCGGCGCCGCTCCCGATCACGATCACGTCATACGAGCTCATTGATCGGCCCCGGTGAGCCACGGGCCGAGCCAGGGATCGTGGCCCGCCACGAGATCGTGGGCGGCGTCAGGCCCCCACGAGCCCTTCGCGTATGGGTGCACCGGTGCAGCTTTGTCGAGCAGCGGCGCCATGATCCGCCAGCACTGCTCGACGAGGTCCTGGCGCGTGAAGCGCGCGCTGTCGCCGACCAGCGCGGCGTACAGCAGCACCTCGTACGGGGTCGGTCCCTCGCCTCCCTCCTCTGAGAACTCCATGTCGAGGTTGATCTGCTCCGGGAGCACATCCGTGCCGCGCTGCGCCTCGACGAGCAGGCGAATGCCGGTCATCGGATCGAGCTTGATCACCAGCTGGCTGGGCTCGGGCTTGCGAGACGAGTGCAATCCGAACATCAGCTTCGGCGGCCGCCGGAACACCAGGCGCAGCTCCGTCTGGGTCACCGGCAGGCACTTGCCGGTGCGGATGAAGAACGGCACGCCCGACCAACGCCAGTTGTCGACCTCGAGCCGCAGCGCCGCGAACGTCTCAGTGGTGGAGTTCGCAGCGACACCGTCGATCGACTGGTAGCCGTCGTACTGGCCCCGCACGTAGTGGGCCGGATCTCCCGCAGGCATCGCCCGGTAGACCGACAGCAGGCCGTCCTTCAGGGTTTTCGCGTCCCAGGCGGGGGGCGGCTCCATCGCCGCAGCGCCGACCAGCTGCATCAGATGGTTGACGACGACGTCCCGCAGCGCGCCGACCGGGTCGTAGAAGTGGCCGCGGTCCTCGACCCCGAAGCTCTCCGCCATCGTGATCTGCACCGCGGAGAGGAAGTTGCGGTTGTAGACCGGCTCGAAGATCGCATTCGCGACCCGCAGGTAGAGGATCTCCCAGAGCCCCATCTTGCCGAGGAAGTGGTCGATCCGGTACAGCTGCGACTCGTGGATGTACTGGTGGATCTCCGCCGCCAGCGCCATCGCCGACTCGAGGTCGTGACCGAACGGCTTCTCCACGACCACCCGCGCGGTATCGGTCATCCCGGCCTCGGTCAGTCCCTTGATCACCATCCCGAACAGCGACGGCGGGATCTCGAGGTAGAAGACCGGCATCCGCGCATCGCCGATCGCCGTCTTCACGCGCTTGTAGGTCTCGGGGTCGTTGAAGTCGCCCGCGACGTACGACATCCGGCCGATCAGCCGATCGAACACCTCATCGTCGATCTTCTCGCCGGTGCCCTCGATCGCAGACCGGGCGTGGTCGCGAAGATCTTGCTCGGACCAGTCGCTCACGGCGACGCCGACGATCGGAAAGCTCAGGAGCTTGCGCCGCTCCAGCCGGTACAGCGAGCGGAACGTCATCACCTTTGCCAGGTCGCCGGTGATCCCGAAGATCACGAACACGTCCGCCACCTGCTGCTCGCCGGCACGGTCATGACCTTCGGCCGCAGCCTGCTTGGATCCGACTGCAGTCATCGGGATGGGTCCTTTCGGGTCGGCGCCTTTACGAAGCGAAGGTTGATTTGGAACCACTCCCCAGCATCACCTGATCGGGGTGAAATTCCGGCGGGTGACCGCGAACGAGAGAAGGCCCAATGCGATTGCGACGCCGGCGGTCGCCCCGTAGATCGTCGACAGCTTCACGCCGCCATCGAGAATCGGCCCGACGCCAAAGGCGGCGATCCCGTAGCCGAGCTGGTAGAAGGCGATCACGCCGCCTGCCATCGCGGTGGCGATCGTGGCGAGCTGCTCCTGGCCGAAGCTGATCGTCAGCGGCAGCATTCCCGAGCAGCACAGACCGGCGAGCCCGAAGGCCGCCACGCCCGCGACCGTCGCTCCACGGGGCAGCGCCGCGATCAGCACGAATGTGCCGGCGAGCGCGAACGGAAGGACGCGGTAGACGATGCGGACGCTGACCCAGCGCGAGACCGCCTCGACTCCGAGCCGCCCCAGTGTGACCATCGCCCAGAACGTGGTCAGCGCAATCGAGGCGATCGCCGTCGAGGCGCCGAGCGTGCCGGTCATGTAGAGCTGGGACCAGTTGCCGTTGAGCGTCTCGCAGATGCCGTAGAGCAGCGCGGCGGCAGCAAACAGCCAGAAGCGCGCGGGGAGCGAGGCCCGCTTTCCGGTCGACGGCGGGGGGTCCGCACGCAGCGGGAGCGGCAGGCTCACCACCAGCAGCGCAGCGAGCAGGATCGCCGAGAGCACCGCCAGCCCCCACCAGAAGCCGAGCCCCACGAAGATCGCGACGAGCACAGGCGCGAGCGCGGTCCCCACGCCGAGGAGCACGTTCAGCGTCAGCACGGAGGCGTCGATCTTGTCCGGGTGGAATGCCGCCGTGAGCGTGTTCAGCGCCGGCACGGTGAGGCCGAAGCCGACGCCGACGAACGCCGTGGCCACCAGCAACAAGGGGAACGCCACCGACTTGTTGCTCTCCACCAGCGCGCTGAGCAGCAGCAGCGCCATCGCGACGAGGCCGGCGGTCAGGCCGGCCAGGTAGATCCGCTTGATCCCGAAGCGACGACCGAGCCCGGCGCCCAACAGCGAAGCGGTGATCGCGGTCACCACCTGCGGCACGAACAGCACGCCGTATTGCGAGTTCGTCAAGCCGTACTCGTGCGGGCTGGTGAAGATCGTGCTCGCCGCGGGGAAGGTCACCAAGACGATGCCCTGCGCGGCGCCCGCTGCATACACGACCCTCGACTCCATCGCCGTCGCCATCGGCTGCCCCTCGCTCGAGATGTACGGGCGGGTAGTTTAGGGGCCGCTACGCGGCGTCCGTGGGGCCGATAGGGCCCGTCCGGACCGCACTCGTCCAGCGCGTCTCGATCCGGCCCAGGCGCCACACCGCGAGCGCCACCGCCCAGGTGGCGGCGAACAACCCGACGACCAGGAACCCGACCGTGTTCAGGTCCAGGTTGGCGACCGCACCCCAGAACGCTCCCTTGAGGCTCAGCTCGTGGACCCACACCGACAGAAGCTCGACTGTGCCGATGATCAACGCCACCGCGACCGACAGGCCGGTGATCGTGATGTTGTAGTACAGCTTTCGCACCGGCCTCGAGAACGCCCAGCCGTACGCGAAGTTCATGAACGAGCCGTCGATTGTGTCGAGCAGCGACATGCCGGCTGCGAACAGCACGGGCAGGCACATGATCGCGTACAGCGGCAGGCCGCTCGACGCGGCGCCCGAGGCGAGAATCAGCAGCGTCACCTCGGTCGCGGTCTCGAACCCCAGGCCGAACAGGAGGCCGACCGGATACATCTGCCACGAGTGGTTGATCGATCGTGTGAAGCGGCCGAGCACACGGTTCATCAGCCCGCGTGAATCGAGGTGGCGCTGGAGCTCGTCCTCGTCGTACTCGCCGCGCCGCATCGCGAGGAAGCCCTTGACGATGTGGATCAGGATCACCACGTTGACGATCGCGATCAGGTACAGGAACGACCCGGAGACCGACGTCCCGACGAGGCTCGTCAGGTGGTGAACCGTGGTTGACTCGTTGGTGAGCTGTCCGGCGACCGCCTTGACCCCGATCCCTACCAGGAGCGCGAGCGCGAACACGACGCTCGAGTGGCCGAGCGAGAAGAAGAACCCGACCCCGAGCGGACGCTTGCCGTCGGCCATCAGCTTGCGCGTGGTGTTGTCGATCGCCGCGATGTGGTCAGCGTCGACGGCGTGCCTGAGTCCGAGCGTGTAGGCGGTGATCCCGATGCCGATTCCGAACACGCCCTGCTTGCCCAAGCTGAAGTGGTGCGGAGCCACGACCACGATCAGCGTCACGAAGCCAAGCACGTGCAGGGCGATGACGGCAGCCGCAAACCCGCCCAGCCGTCGCCACTCGGCTGGGGACAGCGCGCGCTTGACTGACCTCACTGCCGTTCGAAGCGCGACCGCACGGCCATGATCCTCGCCTGCAGCTCGTCCTCGGAGATCGCGCCGGCGTCGATCAACTTGTGTGCGGTCACGACGACCGACCTGGCATGAACCGGAAACTCGCCGTAGACGGTCGTGCCGAGGTCGTCCTCCGCGTGACGGCGCTCGAGGTTGTCGAGCGCCCCTCGCCACGACAGGCACTCGCACGTCGCCTGCTGGTTGCGCTCCCACGGCGCGGGGGCGTGGTCGAGGGCCGGCAGGTCCCCGTGGTGTGTCTCCTCGGACAGGGTCGCCTTCAACACGTCGTAGCCGCTCATCGGCCCGCCTCCGCTTCGGCCGGCGATTGCGCTGCGGTCCAGTCCACCTGCGGGAGCGCGACGCCGATCATCGTGTCGCGGGTGATGATCGACGCGAGCTGCTCCTCGCTCCAATCCTCGGTGCCCTCGGGGCGCATCGGCATCACCATGAAGCGCGACTTCTGGTTTGAGTCGTGAACACGCACCTCGACCTCCGGAGGTATGTGCAGGCCGAACTCGGCGAGCACCTCGCGCGGCCAGCGGACGAGCCGCCGGCGATAGTTCGGCGTCCGGTACCACTCGGGCGACATGCCGAGAACCGGCCGCGGATAGCACGAGCAGAGCGTGCACACGATCACGTTGTGCACCTCCGGCGTGTTCTCCAGGACGTAGAAGTACGTGTAGTCGCTGGGCGTGCCGGTGCCGGTCGGGTCGCGCCAGTCGATCCCGAACTCCTTGCAGGTCTCGGTCCCGTCGGCGAGCAGCCGCTGCTTGAAATCGGGATCGACCCAGGCCCTGGCCACCAGACGCGAGCCGCCGTGCGGCCCGATGTTCTGCGCCCACTCGAGGAACCGGCGATGGTCCTCGGCCGAGAACAGGCCCTTCTCGATCGCCAGCTCGCGGACCGCGGTCTCGAGCACGTCGAACTCGCTGATCTCCTCCGCTTCGGTGATCGGGGCGTGGTCGTGGTCGTGGGTCGCGCTCATTCGTTCTCCTCGCCCGCCGGCTCGAGCCAGCGCTCCGACATCTCGGTCTCCAGGGTGTCCACGTCGAATCCGGTGTAGGTCGGCCACAGGTCCTTCTGACGGAAGCGGACGACGTAGAACGGCTCTTGGCGGCCGTCGTCGTCGCGTCCCCAGGCCTCGTCCTCGGGAATCACCCACTCCGGCCGGTGCTCGACGATCACGCCCGTGTGCCCGCGCGCGAACGCCTGGGTTCGCGTGTGGAACAGGGAGGTGGCGTCGCGAACGGTGACCCGGTCGCCGATCTCGAACCGGCTCATCGCCCCGACTCCATCCGCGAGCGGACCTCGTCGATCTTTCCCGACAGCTCGTCGGGTGTGATCAGCCCCTTGTTGACGAGCGTCTTGGCCGCGACCGTGATCCAGCGGGCGTAGTACGGAAGCCCGAAGTACAGCGTCGCGCCGAGATCGTTCTCCGCGCGGCGGCGCTCCTCGGAGTTCCATGCACCTCGCCACCCCAGGCATTCGCAGGTGACGTACGTGCGCATCTCCCAGTCGAGCTCCTCCTTCTCCAGAAACGGCGCCGGCCCATCCGGCTGGCCGCCGACGTCGTGGAGCACGTAGCGCAGCGCGGCGTACTCCTCGTTGGAGAGGTAGTACGGGCTGTCCATCCGGGCGGCCGGTTCAGGCCGTAGCTCGAGCACCCGCCTCTGCAGCGCGTCCAGGTTCATTCCCACCTCCGCGTTTGGTGTTGCGTAGCGCCGGCCCCGACCGCGTGGGAAGAGCATTGCAACGGGGTCGGACGTAGCTATTGACAGCTGAAGCACGAGAACGGAGCTCCGAACCCCCATTTCGTGACAATTCGCCCCGGCCGGCGCGCGACGAGTCACCAAATGGGTGCTATGACACCGATTTCGTTACACGTTGCCCCGACGAGCGGCCGCTTTGTAACGAAATCGGGGTTGGAAGGCAGCTCACCCCCTCTTCGAAAGCCCAGACCGGGCGGACGAGCTCCCAAGGCCCCGGCCGCAGGCCGGGAAGCGTGGCGCCAGCCGGTAGACGCGGTGCGGACGGCGACGTCTAGGTCTGGACGGGGCCTTGTGGCCCCACGGACGCCGGCGCGCTAGCGCCGGCCCCTATGCGACCAGCTCAGGCTCGGGCTGCTTCGCCGCCGGCTGGTCGCGGTCGCGGAAGAACTCCGCTCCCTCGATCGAGATCTTCGGCATCGCGCGATCGATCCACTTCGGCAGGTACCAGTTGGCCTTGCCCACGAGGATCATCAGCGCCGGCACGAGCAGGCAGCGCACGACGGTCGCGTCGAGGATCACCGCGACCGCGAGGCCGATCCCGAACTGCTTGACCGTCGGGTCGCCGTTGAGCACGAAGCTCCCGAACACGAACACCATGATCAAGGCCGCGGAGGTGATCACGCGGGCGCTCGTCACGAGCCCGCCGATGACCGAGTTCTTGTTGTCCTCGCCGGCGTGGACGTGCTCCTCGATCTGGCTCACGAGGAACACCTCGTAGTCCATCGACAATCCGAACAGGATCGCGAACATGAACAAGGGCACATAGGAGACGATCGGTACCGAGTTCCCGCTCAGTCCGATCAGGCTGTTGCCCCAGCCGAGCTGGAAGACCGCGGTCAGCACTCCGTAGGAGGCGGCGATCGAGAGCACGTTCATCAGCGCGGCCTGGGCCGGGATCACCAGCGTCCGGAAGGCAAGCGTCAGCAGCAGGAAGCTGAGCACGATCACGACCGCGATCTGCAGCGGCAGCTTCTGCCCGATCTCGGTTGCCAGATCGACGTAGCCGGCCGTGCTGCCGCCGACGTACGCCGTCATGTTGGTGCCCTTCTCGGCGGCGGGCACGGTATTCGACCGCAGGTACTTGACGAGGTCGGAGGTGGCGTTGTCGGACGGGTTGGTCTTCGGGATCGCGTTGAAGTACGCGGTCGTGCCGGCCTGATCGACCTGGATCGGCGTGACGTTGACGACGCCGGAGGTCGACTTGACGTCCTGCTGGAGCTTGGTCAGGCGCGGGTCCTGGGCGCCATTCTGCGCCGGCGTGCCGAGCTTGACCGCGACCAGCAGCGGACCATTGACGCCCGGGCCGAAGTTCTGGGAGATGTAGTCGTACGCCTGGCGCGCGGTTGTCGAGGTCGACAGCGCCGCGTTGTCCTGTTGGCCGAGGGTCAGCGACGTGATCGGGATCATCAGCGGGATCAGGATCGCGAGTGCCGCCAGACCGGCGATAACCGGCCGCTTGGCGATGTCCGCGGCCCACTTCGCCCAGAGACCGTGCTTCGCCTTCTCCGGGTCGTAGGCCGGGCGAACGCGCAACGAGTTGACGTGTTTCCCGGTGATCGCGAGGGTCGCCGGGAGCAGCGTCAGCGCGGCAATGACGGCGACGACCACGGCGATCGCCGCCATGAAGCCCATCGTCGTGACGAGCGGGATGCCGGCCACGGCAAGCGAGATCAGCGCGATCGTCACCGTGCTGCCGGCGAACACGACCGCGCCGCCGGAAGTGGCGGCCGCGCGCGCGATCGACTCGTCGAAGTCAAGACCGTCGCTCAGCCCTCTGAAATGTCTTGTGACGATGAACAGCGCGTAGTCGATCCCCACGCCCAGCCCGATCATCGTCGCCAGCGTCGGCGCCACGCTGGGGACGCTGAACACGTGGCCGAGCATGCGGATGATCGCGAGCGTGCACAGCAGGCCGAAGATCGCGTTCACGATCGGAAGCGCCATCGCCACGATGGTCCCGAACGTCAGCGTGAGGATCACGATCGCGGCGAGGATTCCGATCGCCTCGCTGGATTCGGTCGCCGGTTGGGAGACCTTCTGACCCAGCGCGCCGCCGGTCGCGACCTTCAGCCCGGCCTTCTCCGCCGGTTTGGCCGCGGCGTTGATGATGTCCTGCGCCTCCTGGGTCGTCATGTTCGCGGGGTTGACCGTGGTGAGCACCGCGATGTAGCCGACCTGGCCGCTCTTGCTCAGCTGGCTGGCCCCCTGTTGGGACAGTGGGCTGATCGCCGACGAGACGTATTTCGCCTTCGCGACGTCCTGCGTGGCTTCGTTGACTGCCGAGGAGTACTGCGAGTCGGACAGCTTCTTGCCACTGGGAGCCGCCAGCACGATCGGGTTCGAGCCGTTGGCCTGACTCGGGAAGGCCTTCGAGAGCGTGTCCGTCGCGTTCTGGCTGCCGGTACCCGGCAGCGAGACGTTGTTGCTCGTCTGGTCGCCCATCTGTCCCGCGACCACGACCAGCGCGATCGTCACGACCGCCCACACCGCGAGCACCACGAAGCGCTGCCGCACGCAGAACCTCGCTATCGCGTACAAGACCCGAGTCATGCCCAATCCTTTCCGTTCAGCACCGCCGCCGTGCCGAGTGAGCGCAGTATATGAGTGGTCTGCGGTTTGGCAACCCGGATTCTCCAGGCTGACGGGAGAGCGCTAGATGATCTCTGGCGCTCACCCGTCACGGAGGGCCATCAGGCCGCCGACGCCGCCGAGGTACAGGGTCGGCTTGCCGCTCACCGGGTTGGTTCCGATCGCGATCCCGGAGTAGTGATTGTTGTAGAGACCGCCATACCCGGCGCGCCGCATCCAAACGACCTTTCCGGTCCGGTAGTCGAGCGCCGACCAGTACCAGACGCCCGCTCCGCTCGGATCCTTGGGCTTCTGGAACGTGTAGATCAGGCCGTTGGCGCTGTCGCCCTTGGACACGGCGGACGGGGTGCGCACCGTGTTGTTGCGCCACACGATGCGGCAGCCCGAGCCGTTGGCCGCGATGTCGATCCGGTCCATTCCGGGCGCGCTCACCAGTGCCAGGTTTCCGCCGATTGCGACGGGCGGCTTGCCGGTCCCACCCGAGATCACGTCGTTCCACTTCTGCAGGACGTAGCCGTAGTTGTTCTCGACGATCAGCGATCGCCCCATCGAGATCAGCGAGTTCTCGTCGGCGCTCGCGCCCTTGGCGAACACCGGCACGGTGCAGACGACTCGGCGCTGGCCACTGGCCAGACGGTCACCCGTCCTGTACACAACCACGTCCATCGGGTCGGCGTTGTCGGTGATCGCGACATACGCCGGTCGCGTCGTCGCGCCGGCGGCGCTCCGGGCGAGCGAGCCGATCAGCGTCGGTGTAGTGCCGGAGCCCGCGTTGATCTGCCCTGGCTTCTGGATCCCGATGTTGCCGTACGGCATCCGCCAGATCTGCCTCGGCATGAGATCCTTGCCGGCGCGGAACTTGTACATCGCCTTGTCGCTGACGATGTAGGCGTCGTCGCTGCCCATCGCAAACGAGTTCTCGATCTCCTCGCCGAGGATGACCGACCTGCACTTGCCGGTGCGCGGGTCGAGCACCCCGACGGCTCCGTGGTAGCGGCCGACGAACCACAGTCTGCCCCGGGCATCCGGGAGCACCGAGGGGATGCGATCGCCCGGAGTCAGGCAGCTCGTGGGGTTGTAGTCGGCGACCTGGCGAAAGCGCGGCGCCCCGCGCGAGTCATCGACGGTGAAGACGAGGATATGACGGTTGGACGCCGCGACCACGACGCGATCCTGCCTGTCCAGATAGAAGTAGGCGCCCCCGGTCGTGTTCGTCGCCGGGTCGGTACCGGCGGGCGGCTTGACGTAGGGCAGCTGCCTGAACGCGAGGGTCGCAAGCGTCTGCGAGTCGATCAGGTAGAGACCCGGGCCGTCCGGCAGGTCCGAGCACGTGCTGACGAGCCGACCCTTGCGGTCGAAGCTGAGCGTGATGCAGTCGCGACCGATCGCGCTCGAGAGGACCTTCGGCGTCTGGCCGAGCGGTCCGCCCCATTGCGTGTAGTTGTCGCTCTGCCAGGCATCATTGTGGACGCTGTTGCCAGGGTTCTGGCTCATGAAGGGGTCCTGCCACGCCGACGACACGCCCGTCAGCGGGCGAATCGTCGCCTGTGAGCCGATGTACGCCGACAGTGTCGGCTTCGGCCCGGTCGCCTCGATCGGAACGGCCGGGGTAGCCGCGAAGCTAGGCTGCGCGCTCAACCAACCAATGAGTGACAGCGACCCCACGACGAGCGCGGTGCGCAGGGCGCGTCCATGCATAGCCCAAACCATGGGGATCAGCATAAGGCTTTATTTACTACTTGTCAAATAGATACAATAGTCTCGTGCCGACTCACACGCGGACTCGCCTGTCGCCCGACGCCCGGCGCCGCCAGATCCTCGACATCGCCCGGGGAATGTTCGCTGCGCGACCCTACACCGATGTGACCGTGGCGGAGATCGCGCGCGAGGCGGAGGTGACGAGGGCCCTCGTACACCACTATTACGGCAGCGTTCGCGAGATCTATCTCGCGGTGCTCGGCGAGTTCACGGCCGAAAGCGTCGAGATCCCCGGCGACATCGAAGGCCTGAGTCGCGCCGAGCGGGTCTCACGCAACATCGACGCGTGGCTGGACCTGATGGCTGCCAACCGCGAGACCTGGCTCGCGATCGCGGCGCAAGGTCAATCGATCCCCGACCAGCAGATCCGGAGCGTGATCATCGCGGGCCGCGAGGAGGTCGTCACCCGGATGATCGCCGCCAACTCGGACCTGATCGCGGACACGCCCGTGACGCGGTTCGCACTGCGGGCGGTGACCGCGTTGCTGGTTTCGGCATGCGAGCAGTGGCTGACCGGGAGAGCCACTCGCGAGCAGGCCCACGGCTTGATCACGAACTCCTTTCTGGATGCGATCGAGCGGACGATTCCCAAGCTCGAGAACAGCTAGCGGTCCGGGCTCCGACGCTGCTCTTCGAGTTTCTCGCGCAGGTAGGCCGCCTTGTCCGATCGGCGCTCGTGCATGTGCCGCTCATCGGCCTCAGCCGCGTGGCTGGCAAGCTCACGCTCGTCCTGCTCGCGCCTCGCCTGAGCTTCTCGAAGCCTTGCGGTTTCCTCCGGGTCGGGCATCGGCATCACCTCCAGGCCAGTGTGTTCGTCCCCCAGGACTTCCGAGCGTAACGTTTCACGCGGCGCAGGCGGGGGATACGTCCATTATGGGCGTCGGCCAAGAATTCCCAAGCTCGAACCCGGATCCGCCGCGCGGCGAGGGCGAGACGCACGAGCAGGCTCTCGAGCAGCGCACCGGCTCTCAGGGCCGGGCTCGGACCGCGAACATGCTGCCGGGCCGCGAGCGCCGGCGATTCGGAGTTGAGCGCCTGCTCGTCCGCCTGGTGGCGACGTGCGGGATCGTCGCAATCGGCGTGGCGCTCGGAGCGATCCTCGTGTCGAGCAAGGTGCAGGGCTGGATCACCGGCCTCGTGGTCGCGCTCGTCAGCGTGGTGCTTGCGGCGGTGCTCTGGTCCTCCAAGCAGGTGTAGCTCACGCCGCGGCGTTGAACCGCGCCCAGACGCCTTGGTTGGATAATTCCGTCCGTGGCCTACGACGAGGAGCTTGCAAACCGGATTCGGGAGCTTGTTGGCGCTGAGCCCGGCCTCAGCGAGAAGCGCATGTTCGGCGGGCTCGCGTTCCTGATCAACGGCAACATGGCGGTCAGCGCGAGTGGCCAGGGCGGCGTGCTGTTGCGTGTGGACCCCGATCAGACCGACGCCCTTGTCGCCAAGCCGCATGCCGAGCCGTTCGTCATGCGCGGACGCGAGATGCAGGGGTGGCTGCGGATCGACGCCGAGGGCGTCCGGACCAAACGGGAGCTGGGGCGTTGGGTCGTGCGCGGGGTCAAGTACGCCCGTGAGCTGCCTCCGAAGGGCTAGCCCAGTGGCCACCCCGCGCGTCGTTCTGATCACCGGCTGCTCCTCTCCGCAGGGCATCGGCTTCGCCACCGCGCGGGCGCTTGGAGCCGAGGGTCACCATGTGCACGCGACCGTTCGCGACCACTCCAGCGACGCCGAGCTGAGAGCCGGACTGGAGGATCTGCTGACGATCCACACGCTCGACCTGTGCGACCGGCCAGGGATGAAGGCCGTGCTCGAAGCGATCGTCTCCGACCACGGCAGGATCGACGTGCTGGTCAACAACGCCGGCTACGGCCTGATCGGCGGGATCGAAGAGGTTGATCTCTGCCAGGCGCGCGAGAGCTTCGAGACGAACTTCTTCGGCACGATGGCCCTGATCCAGGAGGTTGCTCCGATCATGCGCCGGCAAGGCGCCGGCCACATCGTCAACCTCTCCACGGTCTTCGCCGCCGGCCTGTGCCCGCCGGCGATCGGCTACTACATCGCCGGCAAGGCGGCGCTCGAGTCCGCGTGCCAGGCGCTGGCGGTCGAGCTCGCCCCGTGGAACGTGCGCGTAACCAACTACCAGCCGGGTCCGGTGATGACCGATCTCGAACGCGAATGGGGACGCCGGCTCGAGGGCGAGGATGATCCGCGGCCGACATTGAGCGACGAGCTCTATAGCTGGATCCTCGACGGGGATGGCCCGGATGGACAGTCGCCCGCCGAGGTCGCCGCGGTGCTGTGCAAGTTGATCGGCTCGCCGCCGCCGGGGTTGGCGCAGCAGAGCGGATCAAGCTCGCGTGCGTATGTTGAAGCCGCGCTGCGTGAGCCCACTCGCGCAGCGGAGCTCGAGACGATGCTCGCCGCCTTCGCCCGCGCACGGGCCGCCGTCAGCAAGCCAAGCTGATCGCTTCACCTCACCAGCGGCGCCAGCTGCTCCCCGATCTGCGCGACCGCCTCCAGATCGTTGTGCAGGAGGTGCTGGCACATGACGCGGCTCACGCCCGCGTCGCGGATCTGGATGAGACGGTCCGCGACCTCGTCGATCGTGCCGATCAGCCACGCCGGCGGGGGAGTCGAGCGAAGCGTGTCGGTCTCCATCCCGAGCTTGCTCGCGAGCCGACCGACGCGCTCCATTAGCTGAGCTTCGTCGGCTCCGAGCAGCACGCACGTCATGATCGAGAATGGAACAGGGTCGCGGCCGGCGTCTCCACATGCTTTGGCCACGCGCGCACGACGCTCGCGGATGTCCTCGAGCGTCGGGAACGGAGTGTTGTATTCATCGCCGAACCTTGCCGCCAGCTCGGCGCTGCGCCGGCCGCCGCTGCCGCCGATGATCACCGGAGGACGCGGACGCTGAACGGGCTTGGGCTGGGCGTCGAGGTCGTGCAGCGTGTAGTGACGCCCGGCGAACGAGAACGGTCCGGGCGCCCAGCTTCCGATGATCACCTCGAGTTGTTCCTCGAGCGTCTGAAGACGGACCGCGGTCGGCTCGAATGGGAATCCATACGCCTCGTGTTCGCGCTCGTGCCAGCCCGCCCCGATGCCCAGCTCCGCGCGGCCGCCCGACACGTGGTCGGCGGTGACGACGAGCTTCGCGAGCACCGACGGGTGGCGAAACGTGATCGGCGAGACCAGCGTTCCGAGGCGGAGCGTCGTCGTCAGTGCTCCGAGCGCGATCAGCGTGCCCCACGCATCGAGCGACTCCGGCTCGGGCTGGCGACCATCGAGGTTGAGGTAATGGTCGGAGCGAAACAGCCCGGGAATCCCGTGGGCTTCGCATGCACGTGCGAGCGCAACCCACTGCTCCCACGTGACCCCACGCTGCCCTTCGATCATCAAGCAGATTTCCACGGGATGGCCTTTCGTTCAACGGGTCCGATCGGATCGTATTTCAGGTCGGCCGGAAGGTGAGCACCGCCGCGCTCGCGGCGCCCAGCCGAACCTCGTACCAGCCGCGTACCCGCGGCACGCTCGCGGCACTCGTGCGGCCCGGCAGCAGCCCCGTGGTCGTTCCCGCGTCGAAGCTGCGTCCGCCCAGCGTGACGCCCGCGCGCGCATACGGACCCGGCCCGAGCAGGCGCACAAGCGACGCGCTGAACTGCCCGGGGAGGTGGAGGGCAACCACCCTCGCGCTCGATCCCTTGTTGATCAATGCGACGTGGATCGTGCCGTCGGGGGCACGAGTGGCCCAGCTCTTGACGCTGGCGCCGGTGGGCCCGGAGGTGGGTCCGGAAATCGGCAGCAGGCGGGAGCGCGCGGGGGCGGCCTGCGCGAACGCGAGCAGCCCGTAGTACTCCGGCTCGACCCGCGCCCGCCAGCGGCCGCCCGCATGCGAGACCTCGAACAGCTCGTAACCCGCGCCCGGGAACGTGTGGATGTTGACGCCGTCGATCCCGGCCCGCACCAGCTCGAACATCGCGTCGAGCGCCCAAAGCGCCGAGGCGAATGTCTTGCTGACGCTCGGATCCGCTCCGCATGAGACCGAGTTGATCTCATCGATCCGCAGCTGCAGATCGTGCGCGTGCGCGATGCGTGCTGACTGCGCGAAGCGATTCGCAAAGCCGCTCGCTGAATACGGCGCGAGCAGGTTTGGGACCGACGGGAACTGCGGCGAGAAACGAGGGATGAAGCACAGCTGCAGCGGATAACCGTGGACGGTCACGATCCCAACCCGCGGCTCGCTCGCCAGGAACTCGCGGAGATACGGAGTCCACTTCGCGCTTCCCATGCTCGGCCCAGCGAGCGCAGCGCGCGGCAGGACCGACGCAAACCGCGCGAAGTCCGACGCGAACGCCTTGAAATCGTAGTTCTTGGGGCGCCCGGGAACCCCCGTACCGTCGGGTTGGTGGTACCAGGCAAAGCTGCCGTACAGCGCCGGCTCGTTGCCGAGCTCGAGCGCCTGGAGCGAGCTTGGACCGATCCCGCCGGTGAGCACGTTCGCCTCGATGACCGCGAGCGACTCGCTATTGGCTTCGAGATTGATGCCGAGGATCACGCGCGCGCCCAACGCATGGACGAGCGCTCGGGCGACATGCGTCCAGCGGGCATCGACGGTGAAGGTAACCCCCGGCGGTCGAGACATGCCGGGAACCGCCCACCACGTCCAGTCCGTGCTGTCGCCCCCGATTCGCAGCACCGGCGCCTGACCGGGATTGAGGCTCCGGACGAGCCGGACGAACACCGGGTCGACGGCCTGGGGGTCGGTTCCCGCGTACTGCTCGATCGTCGGGAACTCGAGCGAGAGGCCGAGAAAGCCCGGCTGCACGGTCGACCCCTGCGGACCATTTCGTATGGTCAGCGCGAGCGCGCCGGGCGGCGGCCGGCCGACGGCGTCGGTGCCCCCAAACGCGCCGCTGACCACGAGCACGATGGCGAGGACCGCGGCGAGCATCGATCCGATCGCGACCGCGCGCCGACGCGCATAGAGACTGCGCTTTCGTCTGACGCTGCGAGATGCTCGGTCCACTCACTGGAGTTTCCCGGCCGCGGGGGTCGAGTCCTCCGACTTCGTGTATTCAGAGCTCGGGGCGGCGGCGCGGCGCCGGCGGCACGGTCGCGCGCCGGCCCGGCGGCGCTCAGGCCACCGTGCTCGGGACGAAGCGGTCGCGCAAGTCGGTCTTCTTGAACTTGCCGGTCGCCGTGCGCGGAATCGCCTCGACGAACTCGACGCGCTCGGGGAGCTGCCATTTGGCGAAGTCCTGGCTCAAGTGCTGGCGCAATTCATCCGGCGTTGCTTGCATGCCCTCGTGCAGCACGACGACGGCCAGCGGCCGCTCCCCCCAGCGGTCGTCGGGGACCGCGATCACCGCCGCCTCGGCGACGCACGGATGAGCCATCAGCAGGTTCTCGACGTCGACCGAGGAGATCCACTCACCACCGGACTTGACCAGGTCCTTGGACCGATCGCAGATCCGGATGCACCCGCGCGAGTCGATCCGCACGACGTCGCCGGTCTGGAACCAGCCATCGTCGGTGAACTTCTCCGCACCCGTCCCCCGGTGGTAGGCGGCGGCCACCCACGGCCCGCGCACCTCGAGCTCGCCCATCGACTCGTCATCCCACGGAACGAACTCCCCGTCGTCGCCGCGCGCGCGAATCTCCACGAACGGCGCCGGCTGGCCCTGCCGGGCACGGTAGTCGTACTGCTCGTCCTCCGAGGAGTCCATCAGGTCGTAGGTCAGGCGGCAGACGCTGCCGAGCGGCGCCGTCTCGGTCATCCCCCACGCCTGGATGATCGTCAGACCATGGCGGTCGAAGCCGACGAGCATGCTCTTCGGGACCGCCGAACCGCCGACGATCAGACGCTCCAGCCGGCTGAGGTCCCAGCGATCGGGCTCGGCGTCGAGCGCCTGCATCACCGCCATCCATACGGTCGGCACGCCCGCCGTCATCGTCACCTGCTCGTCGGCGAGCAGGTCGAGCACGCTGACCGCGTCGAGCTTGGGGCCGGGTAGCACGAGCCCGGAACCCGAGAACGCAGCAATGTAAGGCAGGCCCCACGCGTTCGCGTGGAACATCGGCACAACCGGGAGGATCGTGTCGCGCGAGGCGACGCTGAGCTGGTCGGGGAGCGCGCCGCACAGCGAGTGCAGGACGAGCGAGCGATGCGAATAGACGACGCCCTTTGGCCGACCGGTCGTGCCCGACGTGTAACACATGGCCGCGGCGCGCCGCTCGTCGACCCCCGGCCACTGCATCGGCTCCGCGTCTGCGATCAGGGACTCGTAGTCGAGCATTCCCTCAGGGACGTTTCCGGAGTGCGAAACGACGATCACATGGTCGAAGGAGCGCGCGGAGCGGAACGACTGGAACACCTCGAGCAGCGTCTCGTCGACCACGATCACCTTGTCCTCGGCGTCGGAGACGATGAAGCTGAGCTCGTCTGGGTGCAGCCGCGGGTTCAGCGTATGGATCACCGCACCCATCAGCGGAACCGCGAAGTACAGCTCGAGGTGCTCGGGCTGGTTCCACAGCAGGGTCGCGACCCGGTCGCCGTCGCCGATCCCGTGTCGCTGCAGGGCGGTCGCGAGCCTCCGCGCGCGGCCCGCGCATTCGCCCATTGTCGTGCGATGGATGGAGCCGTCGGGACGCCTGGAGACGACCTTGCGCTTGCCGCTGATCCGCTCCGCCCGCTCAACGACCGCGGTCAGCGACAGCGGGAAGTCGTCCATCATCAGCCCGTTCAGCATCGTGTCCGTCATGCCCTCTCCTTCTCGGTGCGGTATGCGCGTGTGCGCATTCTCGCGCAGGCGGGCGTGAGTTGCGCGGGAATCGGACGCGGGGTCGGCGCGGTTGTCGGCTTGGTGACCCGGCTGGGACGTCCGGCGTCTTCAGGGGGCATTGGTCCGCGCGGCGCCGTCGTCGCGCTCGTCGGCGAACAGCCACAACGCTGAACAGTGCCAGGGCCGTCCGGCGTTCTCGCGCGAAGTGGTCGTGACAGCAACTGCCACGACCGTGGGTCAAAGCGCCATGGCAGCCGAGCGAAAAGGTGCGTTGTGGGTGCTGTGGCCCCCACCGTGCGCCCAAAGCGCCACGGCAGCCGATCGTTTGGGCGCAATGTGCGGGTTGCCAGGGCCCCCGGCGTGCCTCCAACAGCCACACTGCGCAAAAACGCTGAGAGCGCGCGGCGTTTGCTAGCAGCGTGGTTGCGATAGCCACTGCCACCACATCGCGCAAGAACGCTGCCGGCGCCTTTCGCTTTTGTTCAAAGTGGCCGTTGCCGCGTGGGCGGGCGTCCACCGCGGATCCCGAGGCCATGCCGGCGCCGGCCAACGGATGCCGGCGCCAGGCAGCGCCCGCCGGCGAACGACAAGGCCGGGCCAGCGCCCGCCGCTCGCCTACGCCGCCAGCGCCAGCGCCGGCCGCTCGCCAGCGCCCGCCTCGGGAGCCGCCTGGCGCTGACCGTCGCCCGGCGCCGGCTCGGCAGGGCCGCCCGGCAGCGCCAGCCGGAAGATCTTCTTGACCACCGACCCGAACTGCTTGCGCAGCGGGCCCGTGTTGTACGGGAGCCCGTAGCGCTTGCACACGTCCCGCACCTCGACCGCGAGCTCGGCATATCGATGCGCTGGGATGTCCGGGAACAGGTGATGCTCGATCTGGTGGCTGAGGTTCCCGCTCAGCAGGTGGAACAGCCGGCCGCCAGTCAGATTGGCCGACCCCAGCATCTGGCGCACATACCAGCCACCTCGCGTCTCGCCCTCGACCTCGTCCTCGGAGAACTCCTCGACGCCTTCGGGGAAATGGCCGCAGAAGATGATCATGAACGACCAGATGTTGCGGATCAGGTTGGCGCTCAGATTGCCGGTGAACACGAGCGGCGCGAACGGCCCGGCGAGCAGCGGGAACGCGACGTAGTCCTTCAGCACCTGCCGGCGCCCCTTGTGCCAGATCGCGGGCAGGATGTCGCGCTTGTCGCTGAGCGTGATCTCGCCGGCCTCGATCCGGTCAACCTCGAGGTCGTGGACCGCGACTCCCCACTCGAACAGGAGCATCAGCAACGTGGCATACACGGGGTTGCCGAGGTCGCGCGGGCGCCACCGCTGGTCCTCGGACATCCGCAGCACGCCGTAGCCGATGTCGCGGTCCTTGCCCAGCACGTTGGTGTGCGTGTGGTGCATGTAGTTGTGAGAGTGGCGCCACTGGTCCCCCGGGCAAGCCGTGTCCCATTCGAAGCGCTTGGAGTCGAGCGCCGGGTCCTTCATCCAGTCGTACTGGCCGTGCATCACGTTGTGCCCGATCTCCATGTTGTCGAGGATCTTCGACAGCGACAGCGCCGCGACGCCGGCGACCCACGCCGGCGGGAATGCGCTCGCCAACAGCAGCGCCCGGCCTCCGACCTCCAGTCCCCGTTGCGCCTTGATCACGCGCCGGATGTACTCGGCGTCGCGCTCGCCGAGGTCAGCGACCACGCGCGCGCGCAGCTCGTCGAGCTCGCGGCCGATCGCCTCGATTTGTTCGTCGGTCAACTGTGGTTTCGGTGTAGGCATCAGTGTCTCCCGTGGTGGTTGGGGCGGGATCTAGATCTCAAGCGCCACGTCCCCTGCGGGGACGGACACACAAAGCTGGATGTCTTCGTCTTCTTCGTCGGAGATCTCGTCCGTGAGGACGTTGCGCACGGCGCCTGCTGCCTTGCGGCAGGTGCACGTGCGACAGATCCCCATGCGGCAGCCGAACTCGGGTGAGAGGCCGGCGGCCTCGACCTGCTCGAGCAGCGTTCCGGTGGCGATCGGAACGGCGCGGTCACTGCGCAGCAACCGCAGCGTTCCGTCTGCGCTTTCCCCGCTCACGCTCAGCGTCGGCGGCGTGAACGTCTCGGTCAGCAACTCCGCCGGCTCGCACAGCGAGCGTGCAGCCTCGAGCAGCGCCGGCGGACCGCACACCGCGGCAAACCGTCCGGCGACGTCGTCGACGGACAGGCGGCCACCGCCTTCGCGAGTCGCCACGTACGAGAACTTCAGGTTCCGCCGCGCGCTCGCCAGCGCTTCAACTTCGGCGCGGTACAGCCAGTCGGCCTCTGTACGTGCGTAATGGATGAACGAAACGTCGCCGGCATAGCCCTCGTCGCACAGCGTCCGGAGCATCGAGATGACCGGGGTGATCCCGCTGCCGCCGCTGATCAGCGCGAACCGCTCGGGCCGGGGATGCGGCAGGACGAACTCGCCCTGGGCGGCGCCGAGGTGAACGGTCGTCCCTGGACGAACGGCCGAGAACAGATGCCCGGATACGAGGCCCTCGGGATGCACCGTGACAGTCAGCTCCACCAGTCCGCGGCGATTCACCGCCGAGCTGGCCGGCGAGTACGTCCGCGTCCGCCGGACGCCGTCGATCTCGACGCCGAGACGCACGAACTGTCCGGCGGTGAAGCCGCGCCAGGCGCTATTCGGGCGCATTGTCAGCGTCACGCTGCGCGCGGTTTGCCGACGCACGTCGAGCACCTCGGCGCGCGCATCGTTGACGGTCAGATCGGGTCGGATCAGCTCCAGGTAGCGGTCGACCCCATGGGGCCCGACGAGCAGATCGACAAACGAGGATTGAAGTAGACGTCTCATATTAGTGCACAAGTGTTCACTATCTATATTCGCCTGTCAAGCTGTAAAATATGCGTCTGTGAGCACCCGCACACACAGCCGTACACAAAAGCATCTGACCCAGGCGGAGCGCCGCCGCAACACCCGCCAGGCGCTGCTCGATGCGGCGCTGCTGCAGATGGAGGCGGGCGAAGGGTTCGACTCGCTGAGCCTTCGCAGCGTGGCGAAGGCAGCCGGCGTGGTCCCGGGCGCGTTCTACCGCCACTTCGCGAGCATGGACGAGCTGGGGCTGGCGCTCATCGAGGAGTCGTTCCGGACGCTGCGGGCGATGCTGCGCGAGGCGCGCGACCAAGGGCTGCCGCCGGAGCACATCATTCGCCGGTCGGTCGAGATCCTCGTCGAGCACGTCCGCGATCACCGCCAGCACTACTGGTTCGTGGCGCGCGTCCGATCGTCGGGCAACCCCGTCCTCAGACACGCGATCCGCAACGAGATCCGCCTGTTCACGAGCGACCTGGCGATCGACCTCGCGCGCTTCCCGGTGCTGCGCGAATGGACGACCGAGGACCTGAACATGATCGCGGGGCTGCTCGTCAACACGATGATCGCGACGATCGAGTCGATCCTCGACGTTCCGGTCGCCGCGGCCGGCGCGGAGGCCGAGACGATCCGCATGGCCGAAAAGCAGCTGCGGCTGGTCCTGCTCGCCGTCCCACATTGGCGCAGCGCATCCGGTTAAGGTCTCCGGATGCCGCATGCGGAGATGTCGTGGAAGGGCTGGGGGGATCCGACGCAGACGCCCCAGCTCCCCGAGTCGCTGCTGGCGCTGCTGCACCAGGCGCTCGGGGTGACTCGCTCAAACCCGGCGCCGTCGACGCTCGACGAGCTGCCCCTTCCCCCGGCACGGCTCAGTGGCGAAGCGATCCAGGCGCTGACAGAGATCGTCGGCCCCGACCACGCCGCCGCTGACTCCGAGGCGCGGATCCGCCACACGCGCGGCCAGTCGATGCCCGACCTGCTGCGGCTTCGCGCCCACGAAATGAGCGATGCACCGGATCTCGTTCTCATGCCCTCCTCGCACGACGAGATCCTGCGCGTGCTGAAGCTCTGCTCGGAGCGGCGCATCGCGGTGGTCCCGTACGGCGGCGGCACGTCGGTCGTCGGCGGACTGGAGCCCCAGGCGCAGCAGTACGAGGGCGTGGTTGCACTCGACGTCGGCCGGTTGGACGCCGTCACGAGCCTCGACAGCGAATCTCGTATGGCGATGCTGCAACCCGGCCTGCGGCTGCCCGAGGCGGAGGCGCAACTGAACGCGCAGGGCTTCACGATCGGCCACTTCCCGCAGTCGTATGAGTACGCGACGATCGGCGGCGCCGCCGCCGCGCGCTCGAGCGGCCAGTCCTCCGCCGGCTACGGGCGCTTCGACGCGAACGTGCTCGCGCTGAGGGTGGCCACGCCAAAGGGGACGATCGAGCTCGGCCGGGCGCCGAAGTCCGCCGCCGGACCGGACCTGCGCCAGCTGTTCCTGGGATCCGAGGGTGCCCTTGGCGTGATCACGGAAGTCGGCGTGGGCCTCCGACCCGTACCTGCGACGCGTGTCTACGAGGGCTGGCGTTTTGCCAGCTTCACCGAAGGCATCGCCGCCCTGCGACAGCTGGCCCAGGACGGCCCCCTCCCCACCGTCCTGAGGCTGTCCGACGAGGCGGAGACGGCGCTCAACCTGGCGCGCCCGACCGAGATCGGCCAAGCCAGCACCGGCGGCTGCCTGGGGATCGTGGGCTACGAAGGCACGCAGACGAACGTTGAGGAACGCAAACGCGGCGTGACCGCGGTCCTAAAGGGCGCAGGCGCGGAGCCCGCCGAGGGCGACGCCGGCGAGCGCTGGGCGCAGGATCGCTTCCGGGGCCCGTATCTCCGCGACGCGCTGCTCGACGCGGGCGCGATCGTCGAGACGCTCGAGACGGTCACGTTCTGGTCAGGCCTCGAGAAGCTCTACTCGGCCACATCTGACGCGCTGCGCAGCTCCCTCACCGACTTAGGGACTCCGCCGGTGATCCTGTGTCACGTCTCGCATGTCTATCCCGCCGGGGCATCCCTGTACTTCACGATCGGCTGTGCGCAGCTCGATGACCCCGTGACCCAATGGCGCCAGGCCAAGGGTGCCGCGAGTGACGCGATCCTCGGCGCGGGCGGCTCGATCACCCACCACCACGGCGTCGGAATCGACCATCGCGACTGGTACGCGCGCGAAATCGGTCCGCTGGGGGTAGAGCTGCTGGGTGCCGTCAAGGCGACACTCGATCCCGCCGGGATCATGAACCCCGGCGTCCTCATCCCGGGAGCCGAACGACGATGACCGAGAATTCCTACGCGGATGCGCTCGCCGAGCTGGTCGTGCGGCTCGGCGCCAACGTCCACCCCGGCCAGATCGTGGCGGTGTCCTCCGAGCCCGGCAAGGAGCAGGTTGCTCGCGCAATCGCCAAGGCCGCGTACCGCGCGGGAGCGAAGTTCGTCGATCTCAACGTGTTCGACGTGCACTTCAAGCGCGCCCGCGCGCTCGGTGCCGACCCCGAGACACTCGACTTCGTCCCCGAGTGGTATGGGCAGCGCATCCGCTCACTCGGCGAGCATCGCGCCGCCACGATCGCGCTCACGGGACCGGTCGCGCCTCGCCTGATGAAGGACGTCGACCCGAGGCTCCTCGGGCGCGACGTGTTGCCCAGCGTCCGCGAGTCCGCCGAGGTCATCAACGCGCGGCTGATCAACTGGACCGCGGCTCCGTGCCCCACCGCCGGCTGGGCCGAGCTGGCGCACCGCGATCTCGACCCCGACAAGGCACTCACGACCCTGTGGCGCGAGATCGCGCACGTCTGCCGGCTCGACGAGCCCGATCCGATCGCGGCCTGGAACACGCGACTCGATCGCCTGATCGAAATCACCGGCAAGCTCGACGCGCTCGGACTCGACACCGTCCGGCTGCGAGGCCCAGGCACGGACATCTCGATCGGCCTGCTCGGCGGGAGCCGCTGGCAGGCCGCACGTGTGGCGACTGTCGACGGCATCGTGCACGTCCCGAACATCCCGACCGAGGAGGTGTTCACCACCCCGGATCCGGCGCGCGTCGATGGCTACGTGACCTCGACGAAGCCGCTGTTCACCTCGGGCGCGGTGGTCGATGGCCTCCGCGTGCAGTTCGAGTCCGGGCGGGCCGTGTCCGTCGAAGCAGACCAGGGCGGGGGAACCGTCAAGGCGCTGACTGAGCGCGACGAGGGAGCTGCCCGCCTCGGCGAAGTGGCGCTCGTCGACCGCGAGGGGCGCATCGGCCAGCTCGGTACGGTCTTCTTCGACACGCTGCTCGACGAGAACGCCGCCAGCCACATCGCGCTTGGCAGCGGACTCGAGTTCGCGGTCGAGGGCCGGGACCGCGAGCGGGTGAACCGCAGCGGCATTCATGTCGACTTCATGATCGGCAGCGACGACGTGGCGGTCACGGGCATCGCGCGCGACGGTTCAGAGATCCCGCTGCTGCACGGCGGGGTCTGGCAGCTATAAGGATCGATCCCGCTGCTGCGCGGCGGGGTCTGGCAGCTATAAGGATCGATCCCGCCGGCACCGCCAAGGGCGCCTTCGGTCGGGCGGGTTCTCGATACGCTTCACGACAGCTCCCAGGAGAGGTGCCGGAGCGGTTGAACGGGCGCGACTGGAAATCGCGTAACGGGGGTCAACCTCGTTCGGGGGTTCGAATCCCCCCCTCTCCGCTTTGTGATCGGGCATCGCGGGGTTGATGTCGATTGTCCGCACATATCGCGGACTATCGACATCAACCCTCGGCGATAACTGGGCTTCTACTCCGCTTCGTGGAGGTTTGGTCCACAAACATGCGCTTTGGTCTTGACACTGCGTCCAATAACGCACGCCATACCGACGCCAAAGGACAAGCTTCCTACAGATCACTAGGAGTCCACCGATACCTTTGACATAACCACCGTTGAAAAATCGACACTCGCATGCAGGGTAAGAACACACTCCACAAGCCCGCGCTGAGGCTGATCGAAGGCGCCTTCCAGGCGCCTGAAACGTGGGTCTGGTTCTGCGGTCATTGCGGCACCCCTTCAGCACGCGTTGAGCCGCCTTCGCCGAGCGCGCGCGTGTGCAAGTCGTGCGAGATGGGACTTCTGCTCGAGGCGCGCGAGGACACCGTTCCCGCACCGTCGGACGCCTTCCTCGTCGTCGACGCAGCGCTTCGCGTGCAGGCGCTGTCGACTGAGGCCGAGGTGCTGCTCGGTGTCGACGAGAAGGGCGCGGTGAACAGCCCGCTGCTCGAGCTGATCGCCCCCGCCGACGCGGAAGGGTCGACGCCCGCGGGGCTCGCGGCGGCGATCGCCGAAGCGGCGAGCGGCGTCGACGAGCCGGTGCGAGTGTTCTTGCGTCCCGGCAACATGTTCGGTGTGCGGCTCCGCGCGCGCATCGCTCCCTGCGGGCCGCCGCGCGCCGCGCTCGTGGTGCTCGAGACGGTCAGCCCGAGCCTTCGCGCCGTGACGCGCTGAACGCGTCGCTCAGCCGGGCGCCGGCAGCACCGCCGGTGCACCGAACTGCGTCAGCACCTGCGGCAGCCGGACCGAGCCGTCCTCGAGCTGCCCGTTCTCGAGCAGCGCGATGATCGTTCGCCCCACCGCAACGGCGGTCCCATTCAGCGTGTACACGTACGCCGGCTTGCCATCTGCGCCGCGGTACCGGATCTCTAGACGCCGCGCCTGGTAGTCGGTCGTGTTCGAGGTCGAGGTCAGCTCGCGATAGCGCTCCTGCCCAGGCAGCCAAGCCTCGCAGTCATATTTCTTGGCGGCCGACGCGCCGAGGTCGTCGACCGCAATCGCCACCACCCGGTAGGGGATCTCGAGCTCCTGGAGGATCGACTCCTCGATCGCGAGCAGCCGCTCGTGCTCGTCGGCCCCGGCCGAGGGCTCGACGAAGCTGAACATCTCGACCTTGTCGAACTGGTGCACCCGGAAGATCCCGCGCGTGTCCTTGCCCGCCGCGCCGGCTTCGCGGCGAAAGCAGGTCGAGAAGCCGGCGTAGCGACGTGGCAGCTCGTCGCCGGCGAGGATCTCGTCCTGGTGAAGCGAGGCGAGCGCGACCTCCGAGGTCCCGACGAGATACAGGTCGTCGTCAGCCAGCCGGTAGATCTGTTGCTCGGTGTCGGGCAGAAACCCGGTTCCGTACAGCGCGCGCTCGCGGACGAGCACGGGCGGGACGACGGGCTCGAACCCCTGCCCGCCGAGCTTCTCGAGCGCGTAGCGGACCAGCGCGAACTCGAGCAGCACCAGGTCACCGCGCAGATACGCGAACCGCGATCCCGACAGCCGCGCTCCACGTTCCATGTCGATTCGAGCGCCAGCCAGCTCGAGGTGGTCGCGACCGGTCCTGCCGGCTTCCCCCACCTCCCTCAGCACCGTGTCCTGATCGGGCGCGTCCGGTGCCGGCTGGTTCGGCAGGCTCGCCAGGAGCTCGTCGCGGCGGCGGCGGACCTCGGTTTCCTCGTCGCTGAGCTCCCGGCCGCGGGCGGCAAGCGCCGCCAGTTGCTCGCGCTCCTCGGGGGTCGGGGCTCCCTTGCGGCCGCGACTCGCGCGGTTCTGTTCGGCGCGCAGCTCCTCGGCTTCGGCGGTCACCGCGCGCCATCGCTGATCGAGCTCGAGCAGCGACGCGACCCGCTCAGCGAGACCGGGACCACGACGAGCGAGCGCCGCCGTGACGACGTCCGGTTCGCGGCGGATCAGCCTGATGTCGAGAACCGACGGCCCCCGCTACTTCTTCTTGCTGCTGCTCGAACTGGTCGTGCTCGACACGATCGACGACGCCGAGTTCGTCGTGCTCGTGGTGGTGGTCGCCGTGGCTGCCGCATTGGCGGACGCCGCGCTGCCCGGCGCCGGTAGCGTCCCGACCGGCTGCGAGTCGCACGGCGCCAGCCCGGAGACGGCCTTCGCCTGGCGTCCGGCGTAGGTCGCGACGAACTTGGCGACGTCGATTGCGTCTTGCCCGACGACCACGTTCTGCGGCATGATCGCTCCCGAGAACCCACCATTCTGGATCGCGTACAGCACGCGCGTCACAGGACGTTCGCAGCGCACGTTGAAATTCGGACCGTTGGTGATCTCACGAGTGCGAGGGTTGGAGGCAGATCCATTCGTGGCGGCATAGGACAGGGTGTGACAGCCCGAGCAACGCTGGTTGAACAGGTACGCGCCGTGGTACAGCTGCGCGTTGCTCTTCGGAACGCTGATCTTCTGCGTACCGCAGGCCGTCGCAAGGGCCGCTACCGCGATCGATGCACTCGTTATCAGGAGGACCTTGGCGGGCCGGCTCATGAAGGCGGAGATCATAATCGGATCCCCATGTCCGGGCCCCGCGCTCCCCTCCTCGCCTTGTTCGTGGCCGCGATTGCCCTGCTCAGCGGCTGCGGAAGCACGCATACGATCGGCGCCGCCCGGACGCTGGATCTCTCGGTCAGCGAGTACCGGCTGACGCCGTCGAGCGCGCGCGTCTCGCAGGGGGTGGTGACGCTGGTCGTTCACAATTACGGGATCCTCACCCACAACCTCCAGGTTTCCTCCGGCAGCCAGGTGACCGCCGCAACGAAGCCGATCTGGCCCGGTCAGACCGCCGTGCTGGCGCTGAATCTCGCGCCCGGCAAGTACGAGATGACCTCGTCGCTGCTCTCCGACCAGGCGCTGGGCGTGTACGGCACGTTGACTGTCACGAAATAAACCGCGCAGG
This sequence comes from uncultured Solirubrobacterales bacterium, assembly GCA_963796525.1. GTDB lineage: Bacteria > Actinomycetota > Thermoleophilia > Solirubrobacterales > Solirubrobacteraceae > Palsa-465. The sequence continues at coordinate 103,347 of CAWCMD010000014.1, read as the reverse complement.
AGCTGGCGCCCCGGCGGCGAAGTCTTCCGCGATCCCCGGCGCCGGCCAGCTTGACGACGCCACGACTTCAAACCGCGATCGTCCTCCCACGGCGGCAACCAGAAGGGAGGCCGGCGCCGGGGAGGTAATAAATTCCGCCGCCATGCCCGATCCGGAACTGTTCCGCGAGGTGTTCGGACGTTTCGCGACCGGCGTCGCCGTGATCACGAGCGCTGGACCGGAGGGCGCCGGCGGAATGACCGCCAACGCGCTGTGCTCGCTGTCCCTCGATCCGCTGATGGCTCTCGTCTGCTTTGAGAACGGAGCGCGGACGCTTCCGATCGTCCGCGAGTCCCGCCGGTTCGCGGTCAACATCCTGGGCGCCGAGCAGGAGCATCTGGCCGGGGTGTTCGCATCCAAACTGCCCGAGCGGGAGAAGCTCGAGGGCGTCGCGCACCGGATCGAGCAGGGCATGCCGCTGATCGAGGGCTCGCTTGGCTGGGCGATCTGCGACCTGCGGGAGCTGATCGCCGGCGGCGACCACACGATCGCGATCGGCGAGGTGACCGCGCTCGGACTGGGTGAGGGCAAGCCTCTGCTTTGGTACGGCGGGCGCTACCACGTCGGAACGCTGAGCTAACCCGCGGTCATCGCGGCCCGCACCAGCAGCACGACGACGACGATCGCGGCGAGCGTCATCACGCCGAGCTCTCGCTGCACGATCGACATCGCCAGCACGTGCTGCTCTGACTCGGGGAGCTTGCCGACGTCGGCCGCCGACTGGAACCCGCGCGCGTCGAGCACCATCTGCGCCGAGACGGCTCGCAGCTGCTCGGCGAGCAGCGCGACGAGCAGCGGCAGCACCCCGTAGAGGACGTGCAGTCCCGACGGCTTATGCCCGATCAGCACGAGCACCCCGCCGAGCGCGACCTGCAGCACAACCAGCGCCTGTCCGGCTCGCAGGATCCGCCAGAACCAGACGCTCGTCCGGACGCGGATCCAGCACCACGCGCCCCACAGCGCGGCGAGACCGTTGGTGGCGATCGCGAGCACGCCGACCGCAATGTGAACTTGTTTCACGAGAGGTCTTTGAAGGGCACTATGAAGCCCTCAACATAGCCATTTTTCGCACTAAGTAACACTGTGTTACAAAGTATGGAGCGACGGTGATATAAGACTTCGTTCAGATGCTCCGAACCTACCTTCCTGCGCTCGTCTTCCTGGTCCTCGGCGGAGCCGTCGGGATCGCGTTCGCGGTGCTGAACCTGTTCCTGGGGAAGGGGCGTCCGAACCGCTCAAAGAGCTCACCGTACGAGTGCGGACTGCCCTCGGAGATCCAGCGCGGATTCCGGTTCGGGATCAGCTTCTACCTCGTCGCGATGCTGTTCATCCTGTTCGACATCGAGGTCATCTTCCTCTATCCGATCGCGGTCCAGCTGCGTGCGTTCGGAACGTTCGCGCTGAGCGAGACGATCGTGTTCGTCGTGCTGCTGATGATCGCGTTCGTGTACGTGTGGCGGCGAGGCGCCCTGGAATGGAAATAAAGCGCGAGCCGCTCGGCGGCACGTCCGATCTGCGCGTCCGCCAGCTGCAGGCACGCGACATGCTGCGCGGCGATCTGTCCGACGAGGATCTCCAGCGCTACGTCGAGGAGCGCGTGATGACCACGACGCTCGACAAGGCGGTCGCGTGGGCGCGCGGCAACTCGTTCTTCCCCCTCACCTTCGGGCTGGCCTGCTGCGCGATCGAGTTCATGCACATGATCGGCTCGCGGATGGACGTCGCCCGGTTCGGCTGGGAGGCGGCGCGCGCCTCACCGCGCCAGGCGGACCTGATCATCCTCTCGGGCCGGGTGTCGATCAAGATGGCGCCGGTCATCCGCCGGATCTACGACCAGATGCTCGAGCCCAAGTGGGCGATCTCGATGGGTGCGTGCTGCTCCTCGATGGGCGTGTTCAACAACTACGCGCTCGTGCCGGCGGACAAGTTCATGCCGATCGATGTCCATGTGCCCGGCTGCCCGCCGCGACCGGAGTCGCTCGTCCACGGGATCCTGCGGCTGCGCGAGAAGGTGCTGGGCCACGAGAAGGATGGCTGGCGCGAGCGCTACGACGCCGTCGGTACCGAGGAGCTTCTGACGGGGACGACGCCAATCGAGGGTGCGGGCATCAACATCTACAAGCCCGGAGACACCGCCGGTGCCTGACGCCACCGAGCTCGAGCTGACCGCGCATGAACTCAGGGACATCGAAGCCGAGTCGATCGTCGATACCGAGTTTCACCGCGGCCGCGCGACGCTGGTCGCCAACCCGGCGCACGTCACGACGGTCCTGAAGCACCTCCAGGGCAAGGGCTACAAGTTCCTTGCAAGCCTGCACGGCGTCGACTACTACCCACAGGAACCGCGCCTCGGTGTCCTCTACGAGATGCTCGACATGGAGCGCGTGGACCGGATCAGCGTCAAGGCCCGTGTTCCGCTCGACGCGCCGAACATCGCCTCGGTTGTCGCGATGTTCCCGACCGCCGAGTTTCAGGAGCGCGAGGTGTTCGACATGTTCGGCGTCGTGTTCGACGGACATCCGGATCTGCGCCGGATCCTGATGCCCGAGGACTACGAGGGGTTCCCCCAGCGCCGCGACTTCCCGGTAGGCGGCGAACCGATCCTCTTCACCTTCAACGAAGAGCAGAACTACGGGAAGTGGCAGTGAATTCCCACTCGATGCACTGCATGTCTCAGAGAGGGTTTTCCCTATGAGCTCCCTGACCGAGGACTACCGCAGACGTGAGGAGTCGGTCACGCTGGCCAGCGAGCCGGCGGGACAGGGCGAAACGCACGAGCTGATGACGCTCAACATCGGGCCGCACCATCCCGCGACCCACGGCGTGCTGCGCCTGCTGGCGACGCTCGAGGGCGAGGTCGTGCGCGACATCCGCCCGATCATCGGCTACGTCCACACGGGGATCGAGAAGACCGCCGAGGACAAGGCCTACTGGAAGGTGATCCCGGTCGTCGAGCGGATGGACTACCTCGGCTATTACTTCAACGCGATGGCCTACTGCGGTGCCGTCGAGACGCTGTTGGGCCTGGAGATCCCGCCGCGCGCCCAGTATCTGCGGGTGATCCATCTGGAGCTCAACCGGATCGCATCGCACATGGTGTGGCTCGGCACCAGCGCGCTCGACATCGGCGCGATCTCGATGTTCTGGTACTGCTTCCGCGAGCGCGAGCGGATCCTCGACCTGTTCGAGATGTCATCCGGGCAACGTGTGCACACGCGCTACTTCCAGGTCGGAGGCGTGATGGAGGACATCCCGCCCGGCTTCGTGCAGAAGGTCCGTCAGTTCACGGCCGACATGCCGGGGCGCGCCGACCAGTACGCCGACCTGCTCGAGAAGAACCAGATCGTGCTCGAGCGCCTGCGCGGCACCGGGGTGGTCCCCGAGGACGAGCTGCTCGCGCTCGGCGTCACCGGGCCGCTCCTGCGCGCCGCCGGCAACCCCTGGGATCTGCGCAAGGCGCACCCGTATTGCAGCTATGACCACTTCGACTTCAAGATCCCGGTCGGCACGGTCGGCGACAACTACGACCGCTACCGCGTCCGCCACGCCGAGATCTACGAGTCGGTGAAGATCATCGAGCAGGCACTCGACGGCTTGCCCGAGGGCCCTTTCATCACGCCCGACCGCAAGGTCGCGCTGCCGCCCCGCCATGAGCTCGCGACCAGCATGGAGGCGCTGATTCACCACTTCAAGCTCGTGACCGAGGGCTTCCGGGTACCGCCGGGCGAGGCCTACTACCCGATCGAGGGCCCACGCGGCGAGCTCGGCTGCTTCGTGCGCGCGGACGGGTCGGCGAAGCCAGCGCGCGTCCACATGCGCGATTCCAGCTTCGTGAACCTGCAGGCGCTTCCGGCGATGGTCCGCGACGGGTACATCGCCGACCTGATCGCGACGCTGGCGATGCTCGACCCGATCCTCGGAGGAATCGACAGATGAGCCTCGCGGAGCAGGTACCCCGCTTTGAGCACGGCTCGCGCGTCCCGGGTTGGGACGAGGCCGTCGATCTGACCAAGCCGCCGGCGACCGTCCCGGACGCAACGACCACGGAGGTTCCGGAGCAGCTGCGGGAGACGATCGAGCAGGCGATGGCGAAATATCCGGACCGCCGCTCCGCCGCGATTCCCGCGCTGCACGCCGCGCAGGAGGTCCACGGCTGGTGTTCGCCGGAGGCGATCCAGGAGGTCGCGGCGGTGATGCAGCTGACCCCGGCCTACCTGACGTCGGTCGCAACCTTCTACGACATGTTCGCGATGGCGCCGAAGCCGAAGCACGACGTATTCGTGTGCACCAACATCTCCTGCTCGCTGCGTGGCGCCGACGACTTCTTCGAGGCGATGATCGCCGCGGCGGCGGAGTCAGACGAGGTCCAGGTCCGGTCGTTCGAGTGTCTCGGCGCGTGCGACATCGCGCCGATGGCGTCGGTCGACGGCGAGTACGTCGGGCCGCTGACAAACGAGGACGCCGCCCAGATCGTCGAGGACCTGGTGGCGGGCCGTCCGGTACTCGAGGCCAAGCAGATCAGGTACCGAAAGTGCGTGGATCCCGGCGTTGCCGCTGGTGCCGGCGAGTTCGCGCCGCCACTGTCCGATACCCCTCGAGCGGATACGGCCGGCCTCGGCCCGGAGGGCGACGCGGTCGATCGCCCCGGACCGTCCGCCCCGATCGAGATCCCGCGCGAGCAGGCGGAGGGCGAGCAGAACAAATGAAGTTGCTGTTCGAGGGGATCGACGAGCCCGGGCTGAACACGCTCGAGGTCTACGAGCGCCACGGCGGCTACGAGATGCTGCGCAAGGCACTGGCGATGCCGGCCTCCGACGTGCTCCAGAACATCTCCGACTCGCAGCTGCGCGGCCGCGGCGGCGCCGGATTCCGGATGGGACAGAAGGCGGGATTCCTCCCCCACGGCGACATGGACAAGTACCTGGTCTGCAACGCCGACGAGTCCGAGCCAGGCACGTTCAAGGACCGCGAGCTGATGCAGAAGACGCCGCACACGCTGATCGAAGGGATCGTGATCGCCTCGTGGGCGGCGGAGATCAACCGCGCGTTCATCTACATCCGCGGCGAGTATGAGCTTCAGGCCGACATCCTCGAGGCGGCGATCGCCGAGGCGCTACAGGCCGGCTACCTCGGCGAGAACATCCTCGGGTCAGGCCACTCGCTGAGCCTCGTGCTTCATCGGGGCGCCGGCGCGTACATCTGCGGCGAAGAGACCGGGCTGCTCGACTCGCTCGAGGGCAAGCGCGGCAACCCACGCCTGAAGCCTCCATTCCCGGCGATCGAAGGCCTCTACCACGGCCCGACGCTGATCAACAACGTCGAGACGCTATGCACCGTTCCGAGCATCATCCGGCTGAGCGGAACGGAGTACGCGAAGATCGGCACCGAGACATCGACGGGCACCAAGCTCGTCTCGATCTCCGGTGACGTCCAGCGTCCGGGCAACTACGAGATCGAGCTCGGCATCTCGTCACGCGAGCTGATCTACGGCCTCGCCGGCGGCCCACCCGAGGGGCGCGAGATCAAGTTCTGGTTCCCCGGCGGATCGAGCGCGCCGGTGCTGACCAAAGATGACCTCGACGTTCCCTACGACTTCGACAGCCTCGCCAAGGCCGGCAGCATGCTCGGCTCGGGCGCCGTGATCATCGTCGACGACTCGCACACGGTGCTCGAGGTGATGCACAAGCTGGTGAAGTTCTATGCGCACGAGTCGTGCGGGAAGTGCGTGCCGTGCCGCGAGGGCACGAACTGGACGCTGAAGATGGTGGAGCGGATCGAGGCCGGCGAGGCGACCCCGATGGACCTCGACATCATGGCCGGCATCCAGGAGCAGATCATTGGCAACTGCCTTTGCGTGCTCGGCGACGCGATGGCGATGCCGGTCGGATCGATGGTCGAGAAGTTCCGCGACGAGCTCGAGCAGGAGATCGAAGCGCGCCGGGAGCGCTTCGGAGCGGGCGACCTCGAGGACGTGATCCCCCTAGGCGTCGCCGACGAGCACGCCGGCCCGATCCCTGTGCACTGACCCCTCTTCCTTTCCCCGCCTAAGCGCCGATCCCAATCCATGCCCCGCCCCGAGCAGAAGATCATCCAGCTGACGATCGACGGCCGCGAAGTCGAGGCCGTCGAAGGCTCGATGCTCGTCGACGCCGCCAAGCTGGGCGACGTCGAGATCCCGTACTTCTGTTACCACCACAAGCTCGGCAATCCGGTGGGCGCGTGCCGCATGTGCCTGGTCGAGATCGAGGGCATCCCGAAGCTTCAGACCTCGTGCTCAACGCCGGTCAAGGACGGCATGGTCGTGCACACGCAGACCGATCGTGTGCGCCATGCGCAGAACGCGATCGTCGAGTTCCTGCTCGTCAACCACCCGCTTGACTGCCCCGTCTGCGACAGGGGCGGCGAGTGTCCGCTGCAGGACATCACGTTCGGCTGGGGACTGGGTCGCTCGCGGTTCATCGAGCCCAAGCGCCACTTCGTCAAGCCACTCGCGCTGAGCCCTCTGATCGCGATCGACCGCGAGCGCTGCATCCTGTGCTACCGCTGCGTGCGTTTCAGTCAGGAGATCGCCGAGGACTACCAGCTCGTGTTCGAGGAGCGCGGCGCCCATACGTTCGTGGGGACCCACGACGGTCACCCGTACGTCGCGCCGTTCAGCGGCAACATCATTGAGCTTTGCCCCGTCGGGGCGTTGACCTCGCAGCCTTATCGCTTCCGCGCGCGGCCGTGGGACGTCGAGGGCGCCGGCGGTATCTGCACGCTGTGCCCGTCGCAGTGCAACGTCGAGTTCACGGTTCGCGACGAGAAGGTCGTGCGCGTGCTCTCGCGCGACCCTCCGCACGAGGGCGTCGACGACGGCTGGCTTTGCGACAAGGGACGCTTCGCCTACCAGGCGATCCACGTCGACGAGCGCATCACCCAGCCGCTGGTCCGCGACGGCGGCGACCTGCGCCCGGTCTCCTGGGACCGCGCGCTCGAGGTGGCCGGCGGGCTCGGCCGCCACCGAGGTCACGTGGGCGCGCTCGTCGGCGGGCAGGCGACGAATGAGGAGGGCTTCCTCCTGCAGCGGCTGCTCCGCGAGGGGCTTCAGTCGAACGACATCGATTCGCGCGTGGAACCGATGCCCGCTGAACTCGCCAGAGCACTCGCCAACCCTGCGCGCCAAGCGACCGTCTCTGACATCGAGTTCGCCCACACCGTGCTGGTGGTCGGCTGCGAGCCGCTCGACGACGCGCCGATCCTCGACCTGCGCATCCGCAAGGGCGTGCGCCGGCGCGGCGTCAAGCTGGCCGTCGCGTCCGCGCGCCCGAGCGCGCTGGACCCGAACGCCCACGTGATCGTCCGGTACGCGCCCGGCGACGACGCGAGTTTCCTCGACGACGCGGACCTCGCCGCGCTGCTGCGCGACGGCGGCGACGACATCGTCGTGCTCTGGAGCGAGCGGATCGGGCCGGCGGCCGCAGCGCGGTTGCTGGAGATCGACAACGCCCGCCTGCTCGAGGTCCCCGCCGGCGCGAACGGACGCGGTCTGCGCGAGGCCGGCTGTGTCCCCGATGCCGGCCCCGGCTACGCGGAGCTCGCCGGCGGCCCGGGTCGCGGCGCCGCGGCGATCGCGCAGGCTGCCGCCGAGGGCAAGATCTCCGCGCTCTACCTGCTGCAGACCGACCCCGTCCGTGAGCTACCCGATCGCGCGCTGTGGGAGCGCGCGCTCGCGCACGCGGGTCTCGTCGTCGCGCACGCCTCCGTGCTGACGGAGGGGATCCGCGAGCACGCAAACGTCGTGTTCCCGGCCGAGTCGTACGCCGAGAAGGAGGGGACCGTCGTCCATCCGGACGGACGGCTCCAGCGGCTGCGCACGGCGATCGCGCACCCCGGTGCGGTCCGCCCGGGCTGGTCGGTGATCGCGGATCTCGCTAAGCGCGCGGGGCTCGACCTCGGCGTGCTGACAAGCGGGATGGCTTTCAGGCAACTGGTCGAGGCGGTGCCCTTCTACGCCGGGCTGACACTCGAGGAGATCGGCGGGCGCGGCGTGCGCTGGGTCGAGCGCGAGCAGGCGTCCGCGATGCCTGCCGGATCCGCTCCGGGGGTGACCGTGGCTGTGGTCGCGGCGACTTCGAATGGCGGCCTGCGCCTCGGCACCTACCGCCCGATCTGGGCCGCGCCGGAGGTCGAGATCTCGCCGGCGCTTCAGTACACGATCGCCCGCCAGGCCGTGGAGCTCTCCCCGGAGGACGCTCAACGGCTAGGGATCGCCGGCGGCGAGACCGTGCAGGTCTCACAGAACGGGACGCGGCTGACGGCCAGGGCCGCGGTGCGGACCGGTGTCACGCCCGGGACCGCGTTCCTCGCCGAGGGGATCGCGGCCGAATCCGCCAACGCCCTCACGGAGATCGAGATCGAGGTGCAGAAGGCATGATCGCGCTGGCCAACGCCTTCTACTACGAGCCGTGGTGGATGCAGATCGCCAAGTCGCTTGTGATCTTCCTCGTGATCTTCGCGATCCTGCCCGTGATCATCGTCTACGAGCGCAAGCTGCTCGGCCGGATGCAGGCCCGCTACGGCCCCAACCGGGTCGGCCCGTTTGGCCTCCTTCAGCCCCTCGCCGAGATCCTCAAGCTCGCCACCAAAGAGTTCTCGCGCCCAACGACCTCCGTCGGCTTCCTGTTCCGCCTGGCGCCGGTGATCGCGATCGTGACCGCTGTGATGGCGCTGGCGATCATTCCGTTCGGCGACGTGCAGGACATCTTCGGGACGAAGACCGGCCTGTATGGAATCGACGTCTCGATTGGTCCGCTCTACCTGTTCGCACTGTCCGGAATCGCGTTCTACGGGATCATGCTCGGCGGCTGGGCGTCAGGCTCCAAGTACTCGTTCCTGGGCGCGATGCGCGGCGCCGCCCAGCTGATCTCCTACGAGGTCTCCCAGGGGCTCTCGCTCGTCGGCGTGGTGATCACCGCCGGCACGCTGTCGCTCACCGGGATCGTCCACGCGCAGCAGGGGATGTGGTACTTCATCCCGCAGTTCGTCGGCTTCCTGATCTTCATGATCGCCTCGTTCGCCGAGACCAACCGCGCCCCGTTCGACCTCGTCGAGGCTGACGCGGAGCTCGTGCAGGGCTACTTCACCGAGTACGGCGGCACGCCGTTCGCGGCGTATACGTTCGCCGAGTACGCGAACGTGATCGTCGTCTCGGCGATCGCCACGACGGTCTTCCTGGGTGGCTGGCTGCTGCCGTTCGGGATCGACCCGCCGGGCTGGGTCGACCCGTTCGTGGTGCTGTTCAAAACCGTAATCGTCGTCACGTTCTTCATCTGGATCCGCGCGACGCTCCCGCGCCTGCGCTATGACCAGCTGATGTCGCTCGGCTGGAAGATCCTGCTGCCGCTGGCGACGCTCAACGTGATCGTCACGGCAATCGCGGTGGCGGCGTGATCCTCCCCGTTCTCACCCGCGCACCCTTGCTCGCTTCCGCGAGAGATCACGGCGTGATCCTCCCCGTTCTCAACCGCGCACCCTTGTCGCTTCCGGGAGAGATCACGGCGTGATCCTCCCCGTTCTCACCCGCGCACCCTTGCTCGCTTCCGGGAGAGACCACGGATGACCTACGACCCCGGCGCAGACGTCATCGAAGTGATCCGGCACCCGTCGGCGAGCCCGGCGGCCGGCGCATACCGCGCGTTCGGCGAAACGCTGCGCGGTCTGAAGACGACCTTCGCGCGCGTCATCGAGGGTCCGAAGACGATCCAGTACCCGGAGGAGAAGACGCCCGTCTACCCGCGCTTCCGCGGCCGGCACAAGCTCCACCGCTTCGAGGATTTGGATCCCACCCACCCCGGCCTGGAGAAGTGCGTCGGCTGCTCGCTTTGCGCGGCCGCCTGCCCGGCCGACTGCATCCGCGTGGTCGCGGCCGAGAACACGCCTGAGAACCGGGTCTCAGCCGGCGAGCGCTACGCCGCGGTCTACGAGATCAACATGAGCCGCTGCATCTTCTGCGGCTACTGCGAGATTGCCTGCCCGTTCGACGCGATCACGATGGGCCACGACTACGAGCTCTCCGACTACACGCGTTCGGATCTGATCTTCACCAAGGAGATGCTGCTCGCCGAGGCGATCGAGCGCACGCCGCTGCGGCGGGAGGGGGAATGATGGAAATGCTCCGCATTTCCATTGCGAGTTCGCCCGGCGGGCGAACATCGCGAGGGGGACGGTGACATGAGCGCCGTTCTCTTCTTCATCGGCGCGATTGGCGCGCTCGCCGGGGCGATCGGCGTGGTCACGCTGCGCAACCCGTTCTACAGCGTGCTGGCGCTGGTCGGCCACCTGATCTCGCTCGCGGTGCTGTTCCTGCTGCTTCAGGCGCAGTTCGTCGCCGCCGCGCAGGTGATCGTGTACGCCGGCGCGGTGATGGTCCTCTACGTGTTCGTGGTCGCCTATGTCGGAGGCGGCGAGGAGCTCGCCAGCGGCAACGCGCTCCGGATTCTCGGGCCGCTGTTCGCGATCGCGCTCGCGGTCGAGCTGTGCCTGGCGATGCTCGGCTCGGGGCTCAAGGCGATCTCGACCAAGGGCGCTCCGATCGTGGTCGGGTTCGGGACGCCCAGACACATTGGCACGCTGTTCCTGACGACGTACCTGTTCCCATTCGAGGTGGCCTCGCTGCTGCTGTTGGTCGCGGCTGTTGGCGCGGTCGTACTCGCGCGCCGTCGCCGCGGGCTCGAGGAGCCCGACGAGCAGCTGCTGCGCCGGGTCCGCGTGCCGCGTCCGGCATACACGGGTACGCTGGCCGAGGCGGCGGGCACGCGGGTCGCCGAGTCGCCAGCGCAGCCGGAGATCGAGCCCGTCGAGGAGTCGCCCGAGCCAACCCACACCGGGGGCTGGTAGGCGTGAACATCGGCTGGTATCTGGTGGTCTCCGCGCTGGTCTTCTGCATCGGCGCCGCTGGCGTGCTCACGCGCCGTAACCCACTCGTGATCCTGCTCTGCCTCGAGTTGATGCTCAACGGTGCGAATCTGTCGCTGGTCGCGTTCAGCCGGATGTGGGGAGGCGAGGATGGACAGATCTTCGCGCTGATCGTGATGGTGGTGGCTGCCTGCGAGGTGACCATTGGACTGGGGCTGATCGTCGCGATCTACCGCCAGCGACTGCCGATCGACGTCGACGAGCTGCACGAGCTACAGGGATGAAGACGACCACCTTCGCATGGCTCGTCCTGCTTTTCCCGCTGGTCGGGACGATCGTGCTCGCAGTGCTGTGGAGGCGGTTGCCCGGCCGCGTCGCAGGCTGGATCGGCACCGCCGCAATCGCGCTCGCGTTCGCCGCGGCGGTGGCGATGCTCGTCTCGCTGCTGAACCGCTCGCCCGAGCACCGGACGCTCACCTCGACGCTGTGGAACTACGCCAACACCGTGGGCGTCGACGCGAAGCTCTCGATCCTCGTCGACCCCCTGTCGGTCTTCATGGCGCTGGTGGTCTCGGGCGTCTCGACGCTGATCCACCTGTACTCGGTCGCATACATGACCTCGGATCGCGGCTACTCCCGGTACTTCTCCTACCTCAACTACTTCGTCTTCTCGATGCTGCTGCTGGTCCTGGCCGGCAACTTCGTCCTGCTGATCGTGGGCTGGGCGTTCGTCGGCGCGGCGTCGTACCTGCTGATCTCCTTCTGGTACCGCCGCACGACCGCCACGCGCGCCGGCATCAAGGCGTTTGTGATCAACGCGGTCGGCGACGTCGGGCTGGTGATCGCGACGTTCATCCTCTTCAACCGGACCGGCTCGGTCGAGTTCGGGAAGGTGTTCGCGATCGCGCCGCACGTGTTTCCCAACGACAGCTTCGCGATCGTTGCGGCCTGCCTGCTGCTGGGCGTCGGCGCATTTGCGAAGTCCGCGCAGGTCCCGCTCCATACCTGGCTTCCCGATGCAATGGAGGGCCCGACGCCCGTCTCCGCGCTGATTCACGCCGCGACGATGGTCACCGCGGGCGTGTACCTGATCGCGCGCATGTATCCGCTGTTCGACCTCGCGCCGACGGCGGCCGACGTGACCGCGATCGGAGGCTGCCTCACGCTGCTGATCGCGGCGACGATCGCGATCGTGCAGGTCGATATCAAGCGCGTGATCGCCTACTCGACGATGTCCCAAATCGGCTACATGATCATGGGCGTCTCGGTCGGCGCCTACTCGCAGGCGCTGTTCCACCTGATGACGCACGCGTTCTTCAAGGCGCTGCTGTTCATGGCCGCCGGCTCGCTGATCAGCGCGATGGCCGGGAGCCAGTCGCTCGACCGGATGGGCGGATTCCGCAAGGCGATGCCGTTCACGTTCGTGTGCTTCCTGGTGGGCGGCTTGGCGCTTTCCGGGATGCCACCGTTCTCTGGCTGGCTCTCGAAGGACGACATCGTGGGCTTTCTCGACCACCGGGGTGGCGGCTTCGAGATCCTCGGGATCGCGGGCTACGTCGGCGCGCTTCTGACCGGCATCTACACCTTCCGGATGATCTTCCGCGCGTTCTTCCGCGACCCGGTGCCCGAGGCGGTCGAGCTCGAGCACGGGCACCTCGCACATGCCGAGGTGCCGTTCAACCCGGGCACGGGCGAGGAGGAGGACACCGAGGTCGGGTTCCCCGGCGCCGAGCACCACATCGCCGAGCGCGACTGGCCGATGAAGATCGCGATGAGCCTCCTCGCGCTGCTCGCGGTCGTCGCCGGATTGATCCAGATCCCCGGGGTCGACGACACACTCGGCCACTTCCTCGACCCGACGTTCGCCGCCTCCCGATACGCGGGCATCACCGTTCACACCAGCACCTCCTGGGTCGGCCTGGTGATCGGCGCCCTGATCGCCGTAGCCGGGATCTTCATCGCATACCGACTCTGGATCGTGCGGCCAGGTGAGCCGGCCGTGCTGCGCCAGCGCTTCGCGGCGGTCTACACGTTCCTCTCGAACAAGTGGTACTTCGATGAGATCATCGACTTCTTGATCGTCCGCCCGTCGCTGTGGTTCGGGCGGTTCGCCGAGTCGGTACTCGAGCGGATCGTGATCGGCGGCGGGATCACCGGCGGGACGACGGGAATCGTCCGCGCCGGCTCGGCGGCGGTGCGCCGTACTCAGAGCGGCTTCCTGCGCTACTACGCGGCACTGATGGTGATCGGCCTGTTCGGCGTGGCCCTCTACTTCCTGATCACGAGCACATGACGCTGTCGATTCTGATCTGGCTGCCCCTGGTGATCTCGCTTCTCGCCGCTTTCGTTCCGCGGCGGTTCGTCGGATGGTTTGCCGCGATCGGCAGCTTGGTGACGCTCGGGATCGCGATCTCGTTCGTGGCACGCTTCAAGCTCGGCCACGTCGGACTGCAGTTCGTCACTGACCGGGTGTGGATCTCCGCCCTCGGGATTCACTACAAGCTCGGCCTCGACGGGCTCAACGTCGCCCTGGTGTTGCTCGGGTGCGTCCTGTTCAGCGTGGCGCTGGTGTGGGCTGCGTTCCGCGAGTGGGAGCGCCCGCGCGTCTTCTACTTCCAGTTCGGGCTCGCGCAGAGTGGCGTGCTCGGCGCGCTCTGCGCGCAGGACCTCGCGCTGTTCGTCGGCTTCTTCGACCTGATGCTGATCCCGTTCTACTTCCTGATCGGGATGTGGGGCACCGGGGACCGGGTGCGTGCGACCACCAAGCTCGTCGTCTACACGCTGGTCGGCTCGTTCTTCATGCTCGCCGGCGCGATCGCCACCGGCGTGCTGGCTTCCTCCGAGCACGGCACGAACCTGACGTTCGTGATCTCCTCGCTGCAGCACCTGCCGCTGTCGAAGACCTCGCAGGAGTGGATCTTCCTGTGCTTCGCGATCGCGTTCCTGGTCAAGATGCCGGTCGTCCCGTTCCACGGCTGGCTGGCCGAGGGCTACAAATCGATGCCGATCCCGGCGGTCGCTGTCTTCTCCGGGATCCTCGCGAAGGTCGCCGCATACGGATTCCTGCGGATCGTGCTGCCGCTGTTCCCGGCCGCCACCGTCCACTTCCAGCTGCTGATGCTGGTGATCGCGCTCGTCTCGATCGTGTGGGCGACGTCGCTCGCATTCACCACCGGCGACGCCCGGCTCGTGATCGCCTACTCGAGCGTCGCCCAGATGAGCTTCATCACGCTGGGAATCTTCGCGCTCCGCTCGCAGGGCAGCCAGGGCGCGCTGCTGCAGATGGTCAACCACGGGATCGTGACCGCCGCGCTGTTCTTCATCCTCGCCGCGCTGGCCGCGCGGGCGGGCGGCTCGGAGGCGCTACGCGACATGGGAGGCATCGCCTTCCGCGCACCGGTGCTCGCCACGCTGTTCCTGATCGTCGCGCTCGCGACGCTCGCGATCCCGGGCTCGGCAAATTTCGCCGGAGAGTTCCTGATCCTGCTCGGCGTGTTCAAGTCCAAGCTCGCGATCTCGGTGATCGCGTTCCTCGGCGTGGTCGGTGCGGCCGTCTACGCGCTTCGCGTGTTCATCGGCGCGATGCACAACCGCGTCGGCAAACAGGTCGCCTCTCGCGAGATCGTGATCGCCGAGGCTGCGGGGATCATCCCGCTCGTCGCCGTGATCCTGGTGCTGGCGTTCTATCCCCAGTTCGTGCTCAAGCGGACCGAGACGAGCGTCAAGGCGACAGTCGCGGCGACCCAGATCCAACCGGTGAGGACCGCCTCCAGATGACGATCGCGCTGGCCGCAGCCACTCATCACCTCAAGGGCCCGCACATCGACTGGGTCGGGCTCGCCCCGCTGCTGATCCTCACAGTCGGCGCGCTGGTCGTGCTGCTGGTCGGGCTGATCCGCACGCCGATGGTGCGCGAGCGAATCGTGCCGCTGCTGGCGCTCGTGACGCTGGGCGGCGCGCTCGGCTACTCGATCGCCCACTTCCACCACAACGCGTCGATCATCTCGGGCGCGCTGCGAATCGACGACCTCGCGCTGGTCCTCGACTTCGTCTTCTACGTCTCGGCGATCGCCGCTGTGATCCTCTCCTGGCGCGCCGTAGCCCCGCGCGAGGCCGGGCAGGGCGAGTACTTCTCGCTGCTGCTGTTCAGCGTGCTGGGAATGGCGATCTTCGTCTCCGCCCAGAACCTGGTCACGCTGTTCATCGGGATCGAGCTGCTGTCGATCCCGCTGTATGTGCTGTGCGCGTCGGAGTCCCGGCGTGAGGGATCGCTCGAGTCCGGGCTCAAGTACCTGGTGATCGGCTCGGTCGGGTCGGCCACGCTCGTCTACGGGCTGGCGCTGGTCTACGGCGCGACCGGCTCGACGCAGTTCCAGGGCATCGCGAGCGCGATGTCGGCCAACAAGCTCGCGGGCGGCGTACTCGGCGACCCGCTGCTGTTCGCCGGTCTCGGTCTGGTGATCGTGGGCTTCGCTTTCAAGGCGTCGGTGGCGCCGTTTCACCAGTGGACGCCCGACGTCTACGAGGGAGCGCCGACTCCGATCACGGGCTTCATGGCCACCGCCACCAAGGCCGCCGCGCTCGGCGTGTTCCTGCGGTTCTTCGACGTCGCCGCGATCAGCGCTCAGAACACCTGGGCGCCGCTGATCGCCGCGCTCGCGGCGATCACGATCATCGTCGGCAATGTCGGCGCGCTCACGCAGTCGTCGCTGAAGCGCATGCTCGGCTACTCCGGCGTGGCTCAGGCCGGCTACATGCTCGGCGGCGTGGTTGTCGGCACGCAGCTCGGGATCCAGGCCACGATCCTGTACGTGATCTTCTACCTGTTCATGAACATGGCGGCGTTCGCGGTGATCGTCGCGGCAGAGCGCGAGAACCCCGAGGGAGACGACATCTCCTCGGTCGCCGGGCTCGGCGCCAGACAGCCGTGGCTCGCATGGCCGATGACGATCGCGATGCTGTCGCTCGCCGGCATCCCCGCCACCGTCGGCTTCATCGGCAAGTTCCAGCTGATCCACGCGCTCGTCTCGGGTGACTACACATGGCTCGCGATCGTGCTCGTGGTCGGCTCGATGATCTCTCTCGGCTACTACCTGCGCGTGATCGCGGCGATGTGGATGACGCCGCGCACACCCGTGACGCGGCGAGGCTCGATCGCCGGTGGCCTTGCTCCGATCGCCGGGGGATCGCCGGAGGCCGATGAGGGCGCGCAACCGCCACCTGCCTCACCGCCGCCGTCACCGGTCTCCGGCGGCGGCCTGATCGCAACCGGCGGTTCCGGGGAGATCCCGAGCGACAGCCCCAGTCGCGAGGCCGGCGTGCCGCCCGGTGGCGGCGAGCCGCCGGTTCCGTGGCCCAAGGCGGCCGAGTCGGTGCCCCACCCCGAGGCGGTGCTGCTCGCGGTCGGCTTCGCGGCAGCATGCATCTTCTTCGGCATCTTCCCCGCCCCTCTGTTCCATCTCGCCGCGCACGCCGGACACGCGATCAGCGGCCTGTTCTGAGCCGCCGTTCGTTTGCGGTGCCGGCACTGCCGGGTAGCCCCAGGCAATGGAAGACCGACGCTCGGACACCGAGGAGACGTTCGGAAGCCAGGAAGCGCCTGGCGACGTCTCCAACCAGAACGCCGAGGAGCCGTCGGCGCCACAGGGTGGCGAACGGCGCACCCGCCGACCGGAGCCCGGTCATGACGACAACGGGGAGCCTGGTCCGGCACGCCAGGACGCGCAGTCCACGGGGCACCCGCAAAACGCCGGCTAGGCTGCAGCGCGTGCGGTAGCATCCCACCGAACGGCCTATTGGCCAGCGAGGAAGGGACCGGGGATGCAGTTGCGGGCAAGATTGGTTTTTTCGCTGGTGGTGGTGGCGTGGGCGGCGCAAGTCGCGCTCGCGAGCTCCGCGCTCGCAGCGTCCGGATACCGCGTACGTCGCCAACGAAGGCAGCAACTCCGTGACCCCCTTTAACACCGCGACGAACGCGCCGGGGTCACCGATCACCGCTAGCAAGTTCCCGTTTGCGGTTGCGATCACTCCCGATGGCAAGACCGCCTACGTCGGCAACGCCGCTGACATTACGGTGACGCCGATCAGCACCGCGACAAACGCGCCGGGGACGCCCATTACGATTGGCGCACGGCCGGTCGGCATCGCGATCACTCCGGACGGCAGGACCGCGTACGTCATCACTGGCGGTGGCGCCGTCGTCCCGATCAGCACCGCGACGAACACCGTTGGAACGGCGATCAAGCTCGGCGGGAGCCTGCAGCAGATCGCGATCACACCGGACGGAGAGACCGCGTACGTCACAAGCCTGTCGCCGGCTGGCGTGGTTCCGATCAACCTTGCGACGAACACGGCGGGAACAGCTATCCCGGTCGCCGGACCGCCGGTTGGGATTGCCATCACCCCGGACGGCAGGACGGCTTACGTCAACATCGACGCGCTGGGCGGCACTGTCGTCCCGGTCAGCACGGCGACAAACACCGCGGGGGCGCCGATCCCTGTCGGCCAGAATCCGACCTTCGGGATCGCGATCACCCCGGACGGGAGGACCGTCTACGTCGCCAATCGCGGGAGTAACACGGTCACGCCGATCAACACTTCGACGAACACGGCAGGAACCCCGATCTCCGTCGGCACCGCACCTGAAGGGGTCGCGGTGACTCCCGATGGCAGAACCGCCTACGTGACCAACTTGAGCAGCAACACGGTGACGCCGATCGCCACGGCGAGCCAGACGGCGGGAAGCGCGATCCCCGTCGGCATCGCGCCGGCTGGCATCGCGATCACGCCCGATCAGGCGCCGACCGCGGCGTTTACGGCAAGCGTCGGGCCTGCCGGCTCTGCGTCGCGCTTCAACGGCTCCGCCTCCTCCACGCCGGTCGGGTCGATCGCCAGCTACCGGTGGAGCTTCGGCGACGGACGCAGCGCAACGACCGCTGGCCCCGTCACCACACATGTGTACGCCCGCCATGGCGTCTACACGGTCCGCCTGACGGTCACGAACACGGCGGGGACCTCGACCACGCAGGTGTTCACCGGCCAGACGGTCAGCAAGCAAGGCGGACCGCAGGCGACGGTCGCCCACGCGCTACGAGTGGGTGGCGCGACAACGCTCTCCGGGCTGAGCGTCACTCCGAGCAAGGTCTCGATTGCCGGGCGCCTGGTGGGCGGCGAGTGCGTGAAGCCCACCAACAAGAACAAACACAAACCGCACTGCCGGCGTCCGATCCGGCTGGTGGTCAGCTACACGCTCAGCTCGGCCGCCTCCGTCAGGTTCACGGTCAAGCGCCAATCGGTGGCGATCCCGGGATCGATCGTCAAGGCCGGCAAGGCCGGTCGGAACAGCTTCGTGTTCGACGGCGAGATCGGCGGCCACCAGCTCGCGGTCGGCAGCTACGTCCTGACCGCCACACCGGCCGGCGGTCACGCGCAGACGGTCAGCTTCCAGATCACCGGCTGAGCCGACCGTTAGACAGCCGTAGCCGTCGCTACGATGCGCTGCCCGTGCAATACCCGGTCGAGAACTTCACCGAGCCGGAGCGCTCGCTCCTGAGCACCCACTTCACGAATCTCGACCGGCCGGTGTTCGCGCTGGTCAACCTGCCGGAGACGGTGAAGGGGGCGCTGTTCGCGCGCTACTCCCGCTATCCCGGGACCCTCCGCCGGCTGTTCCTGGACGAGTTCGCCACCGACGTCGCGCCGTCCGGTGCGAGCTGGGACACCGGCGAGGGCAGGCGCGCCGCCCAGCTCTACGAACGGATCTTCCTCGGTTACGGCGACGACTCGGTCGCCCAGCTCGGCGGTGCCCACGTGGCCTGCGAGTGGGTCTCGAACGTGCTCACGAAGATCCTGCAGCGCCCGCGGCTGGGGGCCTACCTCGAGCAGTCGACCCGTTACATCGCCTACGACGCCCCGATGCCGGCACCCGGCGGCTATCGGTACTACCGCGACCGAGAGCTGGGCGCCCACTACGTCCAGTCGATGGATGAGCTGTTTTCGATCTACTCCGACTGCCTGCCACGGGTGCAGGCGTGGGCGCAGGAGGAGTTCCCGCGCGCCGACGGCGAGGCCCCGGCGGCGCACGCCCGCGCGGTCAAGGCCAAGGCGCTCGACCTGCTGCGCGGCCTGCTCCCGGCGAGCTCGCTCTCCCACATGGGGATCTTCGCCACCGGTCAGACCTACGAGCAGCTGGTGCTGCACCTGCTCGCCCACCCGCTCCCGGAGGCCCGCGAGTACGGCCGCATGATCCTCGAGGAGGTCAAGGCGGTGATGCCGAGCTTCGTCGCGCGAATCGAGCGGCCAGACCGAGGCGGCGAGTGGATCGGCTATCTGGAGTCGCGCGCGCAGGCGGGCGAGCGGTGGGCCAGACGACTTGGGCTGGATGCGTCAGCCGTCGAGCGCGGTGACGGCCCGTCGGTCAGGCTCACGCACGTCGACGGCGAGGAAGACGACCTGCTGGTGGCGCTGCTGTTCGAGTCCAGCACCTGCACTGAGAAGTCGATCCGCGATGCGGTCGCTGCCCTCGACGGCGACGAGCGTGCCGCGCTGCTCCGCGAGCTTGTCGGCGAGCGCACGAACCGACGCCATCGGCCGGGACGAGGCTTCGAGGCGTTGCGCTACCGGTTCGAGATCGTCTCCGACTATGGGGCGTTCCGCGATCTGCAACGGCACCGGATGCTGACCGCGCAATGGCAGCAGCTGACGCCCGACCTCGGCGCCGGCGTTCCCGAGCAGGTCGAGCTCGCCGGCTGCGGCGAGGACTACCGGCGCGCGCTCGAGATATCCGAGCACGCATATCGGGACCTGGTCGATCGGGGGCTCCAGACGGCCGCGCCGTATGCCCTGTGTCTCGGGTTCCGGATCCGTTACGTGCTCGACCTCAACGCTCGCGAGGCGATGCAGTTGATCGAGCTTCGCTCCGGCCGCGAGGGTCATCCCAGCTACCGCGCGGTCGCGCACGAGATGCACGCCCTGGTCGCGGCGGTGCACCCCGCCGTCGCCGGCGCGATGACCCACGTGGATCGCGAGACCGAGCCCAGGCTCGAGCGCATCCTCTCCGAGATGCGCGCCCACGCCCGCGCCGGCCGCTAGCTGGAATCAACCATCTGGCGCCGGCAATCCGCGCTCGCGCGCACCGTGAGATAGTTCTGGGCGGAAGGACCGAGACCATCCGGGCGTCTCTCATGACAAGGACGCAAACGAAACGACCCTGAGGTGATTTTTTGAAGCGCATCGTGATCCTGCTGGCCAGCGCAGCAGTCCTTCTTCTCGCTGTGACGGCGTCCGCCGGCGCAAGCCAGCCGACGGTGAAGTTGAAGCAGACGAACAAGGGCAAGATCCTCGTCAACGGCAAGGGCTTCACGCTCTACATCTACAGCAAGGACACCCGCAACAAGAACCGCTGCACCAAGGTGCCGGGATGTATGAGCCTGTGGCCGGCGCTCGCCGCCAAGGGCAAGCCGACTGCCGGCCCCGGCGTCAAGCAGTCGCTGCTCGGGACGATCAAGCTCTCGAACGGCACCAGGCAGGTTACGTACAACGGGTGGCCCCTGTACACGTACATCGCCGACTCAGGCCCCGGCCAGACCTCCTACATCGGGGTCAACCAGTCCGGCGGTTTCTGGTGGGCCCTCAAATCCTCCGGCCAGAAGGTCAAGTAACCGGAGGCTGGCAGCAGCAGGTGCGGCGGCGGCCAGGGGGGCCGCCGCCGCGTGCTGCTGCGTGCGCAGTTTCCTCCGCATAGCGGAGGGTTCTGCGCATCCGCCTCCAAAAAACAGGACGCCCGGACCGCGCAGGCAGCCCGGGCGTCCCGCCCAACACACAGGGCCTACGTACCTACTAGCTGACCCTCACCCCCATCCTTGTGCTCGTGTCACCAACCACGACGGTCGCCGTCCACGACCCTCGCGTGACCTTCCGGAGCTCACGCAGAGCGATCGTGGCCTGGCCATGGCTGACGCGGCCGTGGCCAAGCGCGGCGACCTGACCGTTGCGGACGAGCTTCATCCGCACCGTGCCGCTGACGTCGGTGGCCTTCGGGAATCCCACCGTGCACTTGACCCTGCTGCCGACGATCTTGCAGGTCACATGCGGCTTGGGAGCCTGAGTGCTTCCCTGCGCAGCCTCCTCGACGAACCGCGTAACGACGAATCGCCGGTCGCCGTTCGCGTCGCTCAGCGTCCATAGTGCCCGGTAGGTGCCCGGCGTGAGCGCCTTGACCTTGACCCCGTTTGCCGTGTCGACGTTGGCAGCCCTGAACACGATCTTGCCGCCGGACGCCTTGACGATCGCGAGGCTGATCCTCGACGTCGAGTCGGTGGGAGTCACCGAGTTGTCCGGCCCCGGCAGCCCCGAGGTGGCGACGGCCGTGAAGCCGCCGTAGACGATCTCGGCGTTGAGCGGCGAGGTGTCCTGAACGGCCGGCACCTCGGTCGTCGTCGAGCCGCCGCTGGTCTCGTCGGTCTGCGTGAGATCGTCGGTGCCGAAACCGGCGGCCTTGCCATTCGACGGGCAGATCTCATCGGTCAGGGCCGCCCCCCCTGCGAATGCGCTGGGCGCGCCCGCGGAGGAGTTGGTCGGCGGTGTCGTCAGCGGCGGCGCCATGTACTGATCGGGCTGGCAGGAGCCGCCGGCGAGCACCGTCTGATCGCCGACGATATCCACCCTCAGGTTCGCCACGCGCAGGGTCGTCAAGGTGCGAGACCCGTTCGATAGCGAGACCGACTGGCCGCGCTTGACGGCCATCGACGCTGTCACCGTCCCCGTCCCGTCGACCGCACCGCGCGCCCGCAGCGAACCATCGGTCAGGGTGTAGGTCTCACCCGGCACGAGGCCCTGACACGAGACCTGCCTCAGCTCGACGTCGGCAGCGCACGTCGCCAGCCCCGTTGGTGTGAACGGCAGCGGGCTGACGAACGGCGAGACGGCGTCGGGCTCGCCGACCGGAACGGTCAGCTTCACCAGCGCACCCTTGGGGTTCGCCGGCACCGGCAGGTTCGGCGGACTGAACGCGCGGTTGTCGTTGGTGCTCGCCGTGACGACCGACGACTTCCCGGTGGCGGGCGTCGGAATCGTCGCGACGTCGGTCTGCGTGCTGCAGTAATCGGTCGCTATTTCGTTATGCGGCCCCATGATCGGCGCGCCGTTGAGCGTCGCCGTGAGCACTCCGGTCTGGAAGCACGGCCCGAGCGACAGCGATGAGCCGCCGACGTTGGTCAGCGCGCTGCCCTGGTCGAGCGCCGTCCATCCGGTCCAACCGGCTTCGTTATACGGGTTGCCGCCGTTGCCGGTCAGGATCACGTCGTTCTGTGGGCCACCGGCGCCGTAGTCGATGACGATCTCGTCGCGGTCATCACCGACCGGACGTTGGAGCGACAACGACCAGCTGCCGTCGCTGGCGCTCGAGATCGTGCTGTTGGCCGCGACCGTTACAGGGCTTCCGTCCTGCCCCGCGCGGACCAGCGACACATGCACGCTGACGGCATGCGCCGAGCCGACGTTGCCGCTCACGACGCTGCTGTACTGCGTGAGGTTCACCTGCGGCAGCGGCAGCGGGTTCGACGTGTTCGACGTCGTCTGCACGCAGCCGTTGTCGTTGTTTGACCACATCGTCTGCAGCAGGTACTTGTCGCCGTTGATGACCTGGTTGTAGGGCGAGTTGTCCGGACCCGCGAAGCCGATCGGGGTCCCTTCCTGCGGCCCGAACTCGCACTTGTCGCCGACCTCGAAGCCGTTCGGATCCATCCAGCCGACGCCCTGGGGATCGGTCATCGCCTCGACCGTCTCGTGGGCCGCGATGTCGATCGTGGTCTCGGCGTCGGGATAACCCTCGGGGTCCGCGCCCTGGTGGACGACGGCCTCGATCAGCGGATCGATCGTCAGCGCGTAGATCGCGGTGCCGTTGCCGAGGTTCGAGAGCGAGTGGTAGCCCCCGAACGCATTCGTGCCGCACACGCCGGGCAGAATGCACTCATCGACGTTCGGCGGCAGGAACACGTACCACAGGTCGTGCAGGCCGCGGTTCCCCCCGACGCTGGTGATGACCCTGTCGACCTCCGCTTGGACCTGGGCATCGGTGATGCAGGTCGCGATGTTGTTCGGCGACGCACATTGATCCGCGAGCGCGGGGTACGGGTGCGTGTCGATGATCGCGTCGCTGGTCGAGGCCTTGTTGTAGGTAATCGAGTACGCGCCAGGCGTAACGGCTCCCCCGATGGTCCCTTGCGCGAACTGGGGCAGCACCGAGAACGTGTTGGACAGCGTGCCGCTGTCGTGGGCGGTGTCGGTGAAGAACTGCTCCACCATGCCGATGTAGTCGGCCGGCGCTCCCGCCGGCGCGGACTGGAAGGCGTAGCCCGGTGGTGCCCAGAAGATCGTGTGGACGTGCACGCCTCCGGCCATGACTGAGCCGCCGTGGTATGTGACGGGCGTCAGCGCTCCGGTTGCGATGTCGGCGGCGCCAAACCGGCCGCTCGAATTGACCGTTGGATACAGCCCCATCGCACCCGCCACGCGCGGGCGGAACTTAGTCGCTGCCGATGCACCTGGCGCAAGCGCCGCAAGCATCAGGCACGCGAGAACAGGCACAAGTGCCCGCATGCGAGTCGTATGACTCACGTTCCCTCCTCCTGTGAAGTTTGTGGACCTACCCCGGCCGAGATCGCGGCACGCTATCGCAGTACGACCCGCCCCGCAATGGCCGTCAGATCTAACTGCCAGCAGCCTCCCTTTGACGTAGCTCGATCCGGCGGATCTTGCCCGTCAGCGTCTTCGGCAGGTCAGAGACGAACTCGATCCGCCGCGGGTACGCGTAGGCCGACAGGTGATCGCGGACGAACTCCTTGATCTCCTCCGCCAGCGTGTCTGAGGGCTTGTTACCGGCCGCCAGCACGACGAACGCCTTCACCACCGTGCCCCGCCGCTCGTCCGGCGACGCGACCGCGGCAGCCTCGGCAACCGCGGGATGCTCGAGGCATGCCGACTCGACCTCGAACGGGCCGATCCGGTAGCCGGCCGAGATGATCACGTCGTCGGCACGGCCCTCGTACCAGTAGTAGCCATCCTGATCGGCACGCGCCGCATCCATTGTGTGGAACCACTCGCCGCCGAACACCTCCTCGGCATCCGAGGCCGGGCGATTCCAGTAGCCCAGCGGATAGTGCGGGTTCGAACGTGCGCGCAGGCAGATCTCGCCCCGCTCCCCCGCGGCGACCGGGCGCTCGTCCTCGTCGAGGATCGCGACGTCCCAGCCTGGCATCGGCTTGCCCATCGAGCCCTCGCGCACCTCCATGAACGGGTAGTTCGCGCACAGCGGATAGGACTCTGTGAGCCCGTAGTAGTCGAGCACGGTGATGCCGTACTGCTCGCGGAACCAGCGGATCGCCTCCGGATTCAGCGGTTCGCCGGCTGAGCACACGATCCGGAACTTCTGCGGGTACCGGGTGCCGGCGTCCGTGATCCCCATCATCGAGCGGATCGCGGTCGGCGTCCCGAACACGTTCGTGACCCCGTGGCGCGAGAGGAAGTCGAGCTGCTTGTGCGGGTCGAAGCCGCCCTCGCGCTGGTAGACCGCCTGCACCGCGCCGAGCCGCCACGGCCCGATCAGTGGGCAGATCCCGGCTGCCCATGCCCACTCGCCCATGCCGTGGAACACCTCACCGTCGCGGACGTCGTGACAGTAGGTGAACTCCTCGTGGGCGAGGATGTACCGATGCGCGTGGAGAATGCCCTTCGCAAGTCCGGTCGTGCCCGACGAGTAGTAGAGCTGGGCGGGATCCTCGGCCAGCGAATTCACGCGTTCGAACGCCGTCGATCCACGAGCCAGCAACTCATCGTCGAGGATCACGATCTGCTCGACCAGCGAACGCTCGATCCGGTCCACGTTGGCCGCATTGGTCACGAGCACTTTGGCCTGCGAGTCGGTCAGCCGATGCTTGATGCCCTCGTCGCCGTACAGAACGGACATCGAGAGCAGGATCGCGCCGGTCTTCCACGTGCCGAAGAAGGCAGCCGCGGTCTCAGGCGTGGGCGGCAGCACCATCGCGACCCGGTCGCCGGGCACGACACCCAGCGAGACCAGCACGTTCGCGAACCGGTTCGAGTTGTCCTGAAGCTCGCCCCAGTTGACGGTCCGCACGTTGCCGGCGAAGTCCTCGTGGATCATCGCGAGCTTCTCGCGCGGGTGGCGGTCGCACACGTCGGCCGCGATGTTGTAGTGCTCGGGCACCTCCCAGCGATGCTGGGCGACAGCTTCCTCGTAGGAGGTGATCGTGGATGTGGCGTTCATTCGCACATCATCTTCCTCCGGGCGCGCCCACACAAGGCCCGGGGATCGTCGTAGTAAGCTGCTGAACCGGAGAACGGTGAATGAGCCTCGCTCTGGGCGTGCTGCTTGGGATCGGGCTCGCCGCGATTCTGGTCGTGGCGTGGATGACTACCCGTGCGCCGCGAACGTCCGGTACTCCCGAGGCGGTCGGCATGCAGTCGGCGCTGCACGCCGCGACCTCCACGCTTCCGCACCTGCGCCGGGGTCTGACCCCGCGCACGGCCGAACTCGCCGTCCCGCATCTGCGCGCGCTGACGGGCGCGGCTGCGATCGCACTGGCTGACACACGCGCGGTGCTGGCGATCGAGGGCGAGGGCCGCGAGCAGGTGCGTCCGGGAGACCTGCTCTCGCGGTTGCTGGCGCGCACGCCCGATGACCGCATGCACATCGTCCCGCGCCTGATCTCGTCGGATCCGACGTGCCCGCTGCGCTCGGCGGTGCTGGTGCCGCTGATCGTGCAGGGCAAGCGCGCCGGCACGCTGATCGCGTTCTACCAGTCGGTCGGCCGCCCCAGCCACCACGAGCTGCGCGTCGTGCAGGAGGCGGCGAGCCTGGTCGCGGCGCAGGTCGAGCTGTCGGTTGTCGCCGAGCAGGAGGAGCGGCTCGCCAGGGCCGAGCTGCGCGCGCTCCGCGCCCAGATCTCCCCGCACTTCATCTACAACGCGCTGGCGGCGGTCGCGGGCGAGATCCACGCCCGCCCCGAGGAGGCGCGCGAGCTGTTGATCGACTTCGCCGAGTTCACG
This sequence comes from uncultured Solirubrobacterales bacterium, assembly GCA_963796525.1. Lineage (GTDB taxonomy): Bacteria > Actinomycetota > Thermoleophilia > Solirubrobacterales > Solirubrobacteraceae > Palsa-465. The sequence goes on along the minus strand of CAWCMD010000014.1, from coordinate 77,346 downwards.
CGCTACCTGTTCCGCGACGGCCGTTCCTACGTGACGCTGGGCGAGGAGCTCGACCATGTCGAGCGGTACCTGCGCCTGGAGCGGGCGCGGTTCCGCAATCTGCATGTTTCGGTCGATGTGCCGCCGGATACGCTCAGCGCGGTGGTGCCGGCGATGTCCGTTCAGCCGCTGGTCGAGAACGCCGTGCGGCACGGCGTGGAGCGCCGGGCAGGAACGGGGCGGGTCTCGCTCGTCGCGCGAGCCGTCGGAGATGACGTGGAGCTGCGAGTCTCAGACGACGGCGTCGGGATCGAGCCCGAGCGCGTACCGGCGGTGCTCGCCGGCGCCGGCGGCGGCATCGGACTCTCGAACGTCGACGCCAGGCTGCGCGCGACGTTCGGCGAGAAGTACGCGCTGCGCATCGATTCGCACGCCGGCGAGGGCACGACGGTCGTGCTCACGGTTCCCAACCTGCGCGGCGAGACAAGAGCCGCGTGAGCTCCGACCGCCTGACGATCCTCGCGGTCGACGACGAGCAGTCGCAGCTCGAGGACCTGGCACGGCTGCTGCGCTCTTCGCCCCTGGTCGAGGAGGTCGAGTGCGCTTTCGACGGTCACGACGCGCTCGTCAAATGCACCGAGCAGCGCTACGACGCGATCTTTCTGGACGTCCGAATGCCCGACCTCGACGGACTCGAGCTCGCCCGCGTCCTGCGCCGGTTCGCGGCACCGCCGCAGCTCGTGTTCGTCAGCGCATACGACAGTGCCGCCGTCGACGCCTTCGAGCTGCACGCGCTGGATTATCTGCGAAAGCCCGTGGGCCGTAAGCGGGTCGAGGAGACGCTCGATCGCGTGGCGGCGGCGGTTGAGAGCGCTAACGGCGCCTCGCGGGCGCCGGCGCGAGCTCCGGGCGAGGACGACATGATCGCGGTGGCGAACACCCGCAACGGTGCGATCCGCCTGATCGCGCGCTCGAGCATCCTGTACGCCCAGTCGCACGGAGACTTCGTCCGGATCGTGACGAGCGACGCCCGCTACCTGCTGCGCGCGACGCTGTCAGAGCTGGAGCGCCGCTGGGAGCCGTTCGGTTTCCACCGGGTGCATCGCCAGTACGTGGCCAACCTGCCGCGGGCCATCGAGTTGCGACCGCATCTCGGGGGGACGGCCGAACTCGCCTTCGCCGACGGCCAGACGATCCCGATCGCCCGCCGGCACGTGGCGGAGCTGGGACGGCGGTTGGGCGTGTAGGGGCCGCCTACGGCGGCATCCATGGGGCCTGGCGACCCCGTCCGGACGGGGTCGCGTGGTCCCACGGACGCTGCCGCGCAGCGGCAGCCCCCTATCTGCCGGCTACGCCTCCCCGTAGCTCGCGATCTCCTCCTTCTCCTTGTCGGACAGCTCGCGCGGGACGTCGCCGCTTGCCTGCTTCTCGGTGTACACGTGGTGGCGGATGTCGTCGACGATCTCGGGATTCGCGAGCGTGGTCACGTCGCCGACGTCGGCGAAGTTCGAGATGCTGGCGATCACGCGGCGCATGATCTTCCCCGATCGCGTCTTCGGCATGTCCTTGACGACCCACACGTTTCTCGGGCGCGCGATCTTCCCGATCTCCTTGTCGATCGCGTCCTTGACCTTCTGAGCGACGCCCTCGCCGTCGTCGTAGCCCGGCTTCAACGAGACGTACATCTCGACGATCTTGCCACGGGTCTCGTCGATCACGGGCACCGCTGCCGCCTCCGCGACCTCCTCGACGGTGATCGCCGCCGACTCGAGCTCCTTCGTCCCGAGCCGATGCCCGGCGACGTTGATGACGTCGTCGATCCGCCCCAGGATCCGGAAGTACCCGTCCTTGGCCTGCATCGCGCCGTCGCCGCACATGAACGGCCAGTCACGCCAGTCCTTGCTGTTCGGATCCTTGTTGAACCGCTTGTAATAGGTGTCGATAAAGCGCTCGTCCTGGCCCCACACGGTCATCATGCATCCAGGCCACGGGTTGCGCACGCAGATGTAGCCCGCCTTGTCGCTGCCGCCGGGGATCTCGTTGCCGTCCTCGTCATAGATGACCAGCTGGATCCCGAGCGCCGCCGGCCCGCAGCTCCCGGGCTTCATCGGCTGCAGCCCAGGCAGTGTGCTGCCGAGGAAGCCGCCTGTCTCGGTCATCCACCACGTGTCGGTGATCGCGGCCTTGCCCTTGCCCACGAACTGGTGGTACCACCGCCACACGTCGGGCTCGATCGGCTCGCCGACCGTCGTCATCGTCTTGAAGTGGTAGTCGTACTTGGCCGGCTCCTCAGGTCCGAGCTTGCGCAGCATGCGGATTGTGGTCGGGGCTGTGTGGAAGATCTGCACGCCGAGCTTCTCGGCGATCCGCCACGGCCGACCCGCGTCCGGATACGTCGGAACTCCCTCGTACATGACGCTCGTGGTCCCGAGCGCGAGCGGTCCGTACACGATGTACGAATGGCCTGTGATCCAGCCGATGTCGGCGAAGCACCAGTACACGTCGTCGGGATGGATGTCCTGGTAGTAGTACGAGGTGCCGGTCACGTAGGACAGGTAGCCGCCGATCGAGTGCTGGGCACCCTTCGGGCGGCCTGTCGTCCCGCTCGTGTACATCAGAAACAGCGTGTCGTCGGCGGCCATCGACTCCGGCTCGACGGTCTGCCCCTTGTAGTTCTCGAGCAGCTCGTCGACGAAGAAGTCGCGGCCCTCGACCATCTCGCTCTCGGAGTGGTACTCGCCGGGAATGCGCTGGAACACGAGGATCTTCTCGACCTTGATGCCCTCCTTCTCGGCCGCCTCGACCGCCTCGTCGGCCTTGCTCTTGTGGTCGATCAGCTCGCCGTTGCGGTAGTAGGAGTCCATCGTCACGAGCACCGTGCTGTGCGCGTCGCCCATCCGCTGGCCGCACGCATGGCCGCTGAAGCCACCGAACACCTCGGAGTGGATCACGCCCAGCCGAGCGCACGCGAGCATCGCGACCGGCAGCTGGGGCACCATCGGCAGGTGGAACGTGACCCGGTCCTGCCGCTTTACGCCGACGAAGTCCTTCAGCAGCGCCGCGAACTCGTTGACTCGGCGATGGAGATCCGCATACGTGATCTCCTCCGGCTCCACGTCCTCGGGCTCGGGGACCCAGATGATCGCGTTCTTGTCGCCGCGTGAGTCCAGGTGGCGATCAACGCAGTTCGTGGACGCGTTGAGCTTGCCGCCGACAAACCATTTGAAGAACGGAGGCTTGCTGGTGTCGACGATCTCGTCCCACTTCTTGTCCCAGTCGAGCATCTCGGCGAACTCGACGAAGCAATCAGGGAACTTGTCGGGGCCGAAGCGCTCGAGAATCGACTCGTCATTCGCGTTCGCCTGATCGATGAAATCCTGAGGCGGCGGGACGTACTCCTCCTCGCGCCAGTGGACGGCGATCTGCGACTCGTTCGAGGCCGCTTCAAGCACCTCCTGCGCACTCGGTGCCCCCTGTGCCGTATCTGCCATTGAGAACCTCTCCTTAGAAGATCAGTCGGGCATGTCACACCGGGCAGGCCTGAGCGCCGACGCTAACGCCGGCGCTCGAGGCCGACCGCATATATGTGGCGAGCTTGGACTTTAGTCCTTACCCGCTATCTGCTCTAGGTATTTGTCCCCTCGCTTACCGCTTCAGCGGAACAACGGGGAGCATCACCCGGCCGAACGTGGAGTTGATCACGGCCGCGAACGACGCGTACCAAGCGGCGACCGCCGTTGCCAAGCCGAACCAGCCGCCCAGCTTGATCGTGCCGTTGGTGGTCGCGAGGCTGTTGGCCAGCGACGCTTGCCCGATCGCGAGGATGAAGAACGTGATCGCCAATAGCAGGAACACCAGCGCAACCGCCGCTGTTGTTCGTAGCGAGGCCACGAACATGTACGTGGTGAAGATCGCCCACATGTACAGGTACACGGAGACCCCGTTGTGCGTCACCGCTGCCGCCGGAATGACATTGAGCAGGAAGTAGAACGAGATCCAGAACGCCCCGAACGACGAGAACGCCACCGCGCCGAACGTGTTGCCGGTCCGGAACTCCCACATCCCTGCGAGCAGTTGCGCGAGGCCGCCGTATGCGAAGGCGAGCCCCAGCACGACGCCCGATCCCTTCGAGTTGACGAGGTTCGCGTTGAAGATGCTCAGCACGAACGTCGTGCCCGCAAAGCCGGCGAGGCCCAGCGGACCCGGATCAGCCGGAGTCCAGCCGGCCAGCCGGCCCCCAGTCGGCTCGGTCGCCGAAGGCGCCGGCGCGACATCTGCTTCGCGCGGACCGATTCCAGAAGCTTCCATCCAACCCTCCTCGGTTTGATGACGAGTCGCGGGAAGTTGAAGGGCCGGGCGGTGCCGCGGCAACAGCGGATCGCTGAACGGTGCCGGTGGGACGGTGAGCGGTCGAGGTTCCGGGATGAACGGCAACCGCTTAGGGGCGGCCCCGCTGGTGGGCGGCCTCCGAGTCGGCGGGCGGGTCCCAGTCGCCGGCAATCGGCAAGAACGCCCCGCTGGCGGGCGGGCCTCCCAGTCGCCGGCAATCGGCAAGAACGCCCCGCTGGCGGGCGGGCCTCCCAGTCGCCGGCAATCGGCAAGAACGCCCCGCTGGCGGGCGGGCCTCCCAGTCGCCGGCAATCGGCAAGAACGCCCCGCTGGCGGGCGGGCCTCCCAGTCGCCGGCAATCGGCAAGAACGCCCCGCTGGCGGGCGGGCCTCCCAGTCGCCGGCAATCGGCAAGAACGCCCCGCTGGCGGGCGGGCCTCCCAGTCGCCGGCAATCGGCAAGAACGCCCCGCTGGCGGGCGGGCCTCCCAGTCGCCGGCAATCGGCAAGAACGCCCCGCTGCCCCGGCTCCCCGGCGTGGACGGGGAACCGGGGGCAGTCTCGGCCGGGGCGCCACAGGCCGCGGCGTGGTAAACCAGTCCGACGGCAGGGGCCGTAGGAGGTGATGCACGCGGCTCTGCAACGGTGGCGGACGACAGCTTTAGGATCGGTGTGTCCGGCGAGGCTTGGCATCCTGCCTTGCCTCGCATTACCGGAGATCGGCAGCGGCGCCGGAGATCCGTAGGGCCGGCGGACGGGTGTCCTACAGGAGGGGCGTGCGTCGCTGGACGGGGTGCTACTTGCGCCGCTTGCGCTTGCGCTTTGACGTCGTCGAGCGCGTCCGCGCCCCGCTCGCGGCACCAGCGGCCTCGGGCGCCGGCGTTGGCTTGGGCTTGGGCTTGGCGGCGCCGCCGCCCCCGGCCGCCCTGATCCGCTGCTCGCGCAGCTCCTGTGAGGAGGGCCACGGCTCCGCGCGCCCGCTGGTCCACGTCGGCGGGACACCCGTCGGCCAGCGACCGGACAGCAGGTACGCGGCCGCGAACAGCCAGTAGGCCTGGACGACGGGGACCGGGGAGCCGATCGGGAAAAGGACGAGTACGCCCGTGAAGATCCCGAGATATCCCATGAACCTCGTGAGCAGCCCGACGCGCATCGCGTTCAGCGAGGTCAGCAGAAAGCCGACCGCCAGCAGCAGCGCACCGAGCTGGCCGATCAGGGGCAGCGCGACGAGGCCGGCGGACTTGGTGAGATGGTTGGCTTCCTGGTAGGTCTGGTTCCCGTGGCTGACGAAGTCGTTGGCCTTGATCGCCAGCACCACCGAATACACGACGCCGATCACGCCGGCGAGTACCGCGCCCGCGATCGTCAGCCACTTGATCCAAGTTTTCAGCTCCGGATTGCGGGCTCGCGTCGCGCCGAGCAGGTAGGCGAGCGTCGCGCCGACGGCAAAGAAGCCGAGCATGTTGATGACCGCGCCGATCTGGTCGCGGGGCACCCGCTTGTGCGAGTAGATCAGCCCGAGCGTCAACTCGTTGACGGCCGCCTGCGGACCGGTGACCTGCACGATCGCAGCCGCCACGATCAGCACTCCGGCCAGGCCGGCGATCACGGCCTGGCGCATGCGCACGCGCTTTTCGTATTCGAGTCGCTCTTCGACCGACATCTGGGGCAATGCTACGGGGAGTTCAGCCGCGACGGTCTGAGCTCGGTGGGTACGTCCGCAGTCCGCGCGGTGCCGATTCGCCGTCGCCCGCCATCCGTGCGGGCACGTAATCCGGATCGTCCGGCTCAAGCACGCGCGACAGGCGATCGCCGACCGCGAGGACGAGGTCGAGGACAGGGCCGGCGAAGCGCAGCATCGTCTCGATCCTTCGCTGCCAGTTTGCCTGCGTGGCGGCCATCGGCCGGAGTGTACGTACACTCGCGCGCGTGCCAGACCTCGACCGAGCGCCGTGTCCGGCTTGCGGTGGCGAGATCAGGCCGTGGCGCTTCATTCCCGCGGCGGAGCCCGGACTGGGAGAGGTTCGCTACCGACTCGATCGGTGCGCTCGATGCGGGTCCGCGGTGACCGCCGGCCCGCCTGGAACGCAGGCGCACGACACCGGCGCCTACCAGCCCGGGGCTCCGCGCCTGTATCGCCTGGCGCTTCCGCTGCTGCGCGCGTTTGACCGTCAGCGGCTCGCGATTCTGCGGCCTGTGGCGCCGCCTCCCGCCCGATTGCTCGATGCGGGCGCCGGCCGGGGGCGGTTCGTGGCCACTGCCCGAGTGGCCGGCTACGACGCGTTTGGGATCGAGCCGTCGGCTCGGGGCGCGCAGGCGGCGGCGCTGCTGAACGTTCCGGTCGCGCAGGTGGGGATCGAGGACGCGCAGATCGACACGGGCTCGCTGGACGCGATCACTCTGTGGCACGTGCTCGAGCACATCGACCGGCCCTCGGCGGCGCTCGAGCGGCTGCGGAGCTGGCTGCGTCCGGATGGTGTGCTGCTGGTCGGCGTTCCGAACCTCGCAAGCGTCCAGGCTGGGCTCGGGCGAGAGCGCTGGTACCACTACGACGTCCCGCGGCATCGCGTCCATTTCACGGTGCGCGGCCTGACGACGCTGCTGGCGGCGAGCGGCTTCACGGTGCTCCGGACGCGACAGCTGCTGCTTGAGCACAACGTGTTCGGGATGTGGGAGTCGGTGATGAACCGCATCACGACCAACCCCTCCTACCTCTACAACGTCCTGAAGCGCAACGCTCCGCTGCGCTCGCGCGATCTGCCGATCTCGGCGGTCGGCATCGCAGGGGCGCCTGTGGCGGCGCTCGCCGAGCTGATCGCGGGCCTCTCCGGACGCGGCGGAACGATCGCCGTCCTGGCCAGGCGTGCTGGCGAGTACCATTGAGGTCATGGAAGGAAGTGGCTTCGGCGGCCTGTTCGGTGACCCCGATGAGCTCCAGCGCAGGCTCGGCGAATTCGCCGAGCAGATGCAGGGCGCACAGCGTCTCGCGTGGGCCGACAACGCGATCAAGCTCGCGGTCGACCTCACCGTCGCGGCGATGAACCGGGCCAACATCCAGGGGACCACCGAGCAGCAGGCGGAGCAGCTGCGCTCGGTGATGGCGACGGTCTTCCCCGAGGCCGTAACGCTCGTGCGCGAGGCGCGCGAGGGCCTTCAGTAGCAGCCCGCCCGCCTTCGCGAAGCGGAACTCTGCGGCGAGCGCCGCGTTTTGAGGAATAGCTCGGGACCACGACTTGGAGGTGGGAAGTGATCCTGAAAGCGAAGAAGCTCGTGCTGCTCGCGGCCGTGTTGTCGGTAGCTGCGGTGCGCGCTCCGGGAGCGCAGGCACGCTGGTGGCCGCCCGTCGAGGTGTCGCCCGGCCCGCTGCAGTCGGGCCCGGCGCTCTCGTTCTGGCCTGATGGGATCGGGGAGATCGCGTTCCAGGATGGGTCTCGCACGGCGAATACGGCACAGCTTCGCGTCAAGGGGCGATTCGACACGCCGGCCCCCGTCAGCCCGGTCGTGGACGGCACTTTGAGGCAGCTCCTGATGACGAGCGGTGGCGGTACGACGCTGTTGTTCGAGAACATCGATCACTCGTGGAGCGCTCAGGTCAGGAGGCCGGGCTTCCAAGCATTCGACTCGCCGCAGCAGCTTGCCGGGTCACCCAATCCAAGCCTCCCGTCGGCCTCGCTGAGCGCGACATCGCAGGGCGCTGCGATCGCGACGACCGTCAACCCGGCGGGCTTCCCGCAGGTCAGCGTGCTCCCACGCAACGCGGCGACGTTCACCGACCCGGTGTTCCTGACCCCTTCGTTCGAGTCGATCCCAGGGCGCTCGTCGCTGCTGGGGACGGCGCCGGCGGCGCGTTTGTGGCATGGGGCGGCTTCTCGCCGTGCGTGTGGGTCTCCTATCCGCCCTCGGGCGGAGGGTTCGGCTCTGGCCTGAAGGCGGACTGCCCGCCCGAGCCGCGACATGGAGCGGGCGGCGTGGATCAGCTCGGCATCGCGGGGCATGGCAGCGGATACGCCGTCGTCGAGGAGGCATACGGCGCCGATCGCCCTGGCGAGGTCGCGATCGAGGCGGGACGCGCCGGCCAGTTCGGGCGGCCGGTGGTGCTGGCCACGACGGAGTACTCGGCTCGGACCCAGATCGCGGGACCAGCGATCGACGATCACGGCAACGTGACCGCCGCCTGGGCGGGATGCGTCGCCGACGGGCGCGGATGCTCGATCGGCGCCGTGCGCGGAGACGTGCACGGGAGGTTCGCTCGTCCCGTCGTGCTGGCGAAGACGCCGCTGGCCGGAACACGGGTGCGGGTGCAGGCCACGCCGGGCGCGGTTGCATGGAACAGCTGCCTCGCTGATCGCTGCTCGGTGTTCGCCTCGATCGCGGACAGCCACGGGCGGTTCGGCGCGGCGCGAAAGCTCACGAACAACGGGTCGCTGCAGTTCCTGATCGGAAACTCGCACGGTGACGGGATGATCGTGTGGAAGGATGCGAGCGGCAGCATCTGGGCCGCGACCCGGCGACGCGGGCGCCGGCCCGTGGAGCTCGCCACACCGCGTATCGAACGCGTCAGCGTCGACGGTCGGGGCGCGCAGCGCCACCTTCGGGCCGGTTGACCGAGCGATCGTCGCGTGGGTGCTCCCGAGCGGGCAGTTGATGGCCGATGTGTACAGGGTCGGCCGCTAGGTGCGAGCGAGCGGCCGGGCGACGTCCGGCTAACCGAGCGCGCCGAGCACGAGCTTGTCGTGCTCGGCCGGCTTGACCTTGCGAAAGACGTCCGTGATCACGCCGTCGGGCCCGATCACGAATGTCGATCGCTCCATGCCCATGTACTTGCGGCCGTACATCGACTTCTGCACCCAGACGCCGTAGGCCTCGGCGACCTTGTGCTCCTCGTCGCCGAGCAGCGGAAAGCCGAGCCCGTACTTGTCGTCGAATTTCGCGATTGACTTCGGCGGATCCGGCGAGACGCCGAGCACGATCGCGTCGGCACGCTCGTAGTCGGCGCGGTGATCGCGGATGCCGCAGGCCTGCGTCGTGCAGCCCGGCGTATGCGCCTTGGGGTAGAAATACAGGATCACGTTCTTGCCTTGGAAGCTCGAGAGTGTGACGGCGTTGCCGTTCTGGTCGGGCAGCGTGAAGTCGGGGGCCGGGTCGCCTGGGTTGAGCATCCGCGAAGTGTCGCTCATCGGTCGATGAGGATAGATTGTGCTGGCGCGGGCGGCGCCTGACCAAACGCGACCAGGAGGGACTGATGGATGCAGGCGCGTGCAGCGAGTTCACCAAGAACTACAAGCAGTTGCTGGCGAAGGCGTGGGCAGATGAGAGCTTTGCCGAGCGACTGCGCAAGCACCCGAAAGCGGTGCTCGATGAGGTCGGTCTCCGGACTCCTGGCGGCGCGACGGTCGAGGTGATCGCCGTGCCGGCGGACGGTGGCGAACGCGACCGCCTGCTACAGGAGCAGATCCGCATGTGGGAGGAGGGCGGCTCGACAAGCGCCTATCGGTTGCTGCTCCCGGATGCTCCCCACGTCGAGACCTCCGAACTGAGCGAGGCCGAGCTGTCGAAGGTCGCCGGAGCCGGAGAGGTTACCGACGTAATTGCTCCCTTTTAGCGTCGATCGCTGGGCGAACCAGAAGGCGGCGCGCAGTCACCGCTGCCCGCAGCGTCGGGACGCGCGAAGCCCCGGTCCCGATCAGCTCGCGACTACTGTCTTTAGGCCCCTACGTGTCCGCCTTGGGATAGAAGTAGAGGATCACGGTCTTACCTCGGAAGCTCGAAAGCGTCACTGGATTGCCCGCCTGGTCGGGCAGCGTGAAGTCGGGGGCCTGGTCACCGGAGTTGAGCATTCGCGCAGTGTCGCTGATCGATCAACTGACCGCTCAGCCGGAGGCGGCCTCGGGAACTCCGCACACGCCTCGCGCTGGGTCGATCAACGCATCGCCGCGGGACCAGCGCCACAGCGGGTCGAGGTACTCGCGCTTTAGGGTCGCGGCAGCAGCATGGCTTTCCACGATCAGCCCCAGCTCCTGAAGCCGCGCCGGATACAGGTTCTCTGAACCGATGTAGAAGGCCTGATCGTCGACCTCGACCAGCTTGGCGTGGTTGGCGAACTTCTCGCCGTCAGGCCAAGTGGCGGCCGGTCCGTTGCGGATGCCGCCCAGCCCCACGTCGCTGCAGACCATCGCGCGGGCGCGGTCGTAGCTGATCTCCTGCTGCGCGGCGACCATCCTGGTCAGCTCCCTGCCCAGATCTTGGACCGAGTATCCGTTGCTGTAGCCACCTGCGGCACCCTTGTTGGAGACGACGATCTTGATCGGGACCTGCTCGGCGACCTTTCGCCCGAGCGCGCCGAGCACGCGCTCATCGAACCGCGCCTCGACGTTGAGCCTCACGCCGCCCACGAACGGCGCGCAGGACAGCAGGTCCTGCTGGGAGACGAAGATCGAGCGTTGGGCGCTGCCGATCAGCGCTCGCAGCGCATCCTCGCCGGGATTGCGGTACTCGTAGGCACGGCCGTTGTTCGTGTCGGTATTGGGTGTCGTTGGGTTATCTCGGAACAGGCAGCCGTTGCCGTGATAGGGCGGACGTACGATCGGTGGGGACTGCCTCCCGTGCTCTCCCGGAACATCGATGCCGTTGCCCAGGCGGCCGACGACCATGATCGGCACATCGCCGCCCGCCGCGGCCGGCATGGTGGCGGCCTGTGTGACGCAGCCTTGGATCATGTGAGCCGCGAAGTACACGTACGCGGGGTTGCGGCGATGGGCACAGGTCCAGTGCCAGAGCAGGTTCTCGAACTTGGAGGCGTCGGCCGCGGCTGGCCCATCCACCACCATCGAGACGTCGTTCACCGGCTGCTTGGTGCTCAGATAGTCGGGTCCCCACCAATTGGTGCCGCCGATGATGGCGGCGCGGCCATCGACGTCGAGAAGCTTCGAGTGATCCCACGACGTGGCCACCGCCCCACGGTACGTCGACATGTAGGCGGCCTGGATCGGCAAGCCGCCACCAATCGCGTGCAAGAGCCCGTTGAGGTAGGCGCTCGGGAGCCTGTGCGGACGACCCGGAGGCGTGCCCACCAAGATCCGCACGGTGGGTCGGTGGCCGCGATGCTTGGATTCGATCAGCCCCTTGACGATCGCCTCCTCAAACCCGCCGCTCGGAGGCGGGAACAACCCCGCGAAGTCGACGCTGACGCGGGCCCGCGAGATCAGTTCGGCGATGCGCTTGAGGAATGCCGCGCCCCCGGGTGGCGGGACGCTGCATGACAGCCCGCCCCAGCAGTTCGGTGTCTGCAGCAGCCAGCCCGCCGGGAGCGTGTTGCCGCGGGTCATCCACCAGACCTTGTCTTCGGTGCCGGGCGCTCGATGATTGAGCGCACTCGCCACCGCATCAAGATGCGGCGTCGCCCTCGCCGCGGCGACGCCTGCCGAAGCGGCGGCGAACACCGACGCCGCCAGCATCGCAGCCATCACACGCAGCATCGGACGCGCAGACGCCCGCGTTCCCGGTCCCGTTAGTCCCTCCAAAGCGCCCTCCTTGTCGCTGGCGCCCCCGTGCCCGCGCAGGGTAGCACCGACCGGACAGCGGCCCTGCTCGTCACGCCGCGGGCGGCTCTCAGCTACTTGAGCAGGCGCGACAGGCGCCGGTCCTTGAGCAGCTTGCCCTCGGTCTGGCACGTCGGGCAGTAGCACATCACGTAGTCCTCGTAGAAGACCGCCTCGAGGCGATCGCCGCACCGCGGGCACGGCTCGCGATTGCGGCGGTGAACGGTGAGCGGCATCGGCAGCTTGTCCGGGATCGGCAACTCGATCACCTGCTGGTAGTGGGCAATCGCCTCGCCAAGACGCCCCACGATCGCCTCACGAAGTCGCTGCGCTTCGTCGGCGTCGAGGTCCGAGCCGCGCTTGAACGGCGAGAGCATCGCTCGGTGCAGGATCTCGTCGACCCAGGAGCGACCGATTCCCGCGATCACGTGTTGGTCGCGCAGCAGCGCGTAAAGCGGCCGCGCCTGGTCCAGCAGCGGCTGCAGTGGCGGCGGCTCAGGCCACGCTTCCGGCCCGAGCTCCGAGATCGTCTCCTCTTGCCCGACAGCGTCGCTCGAGATCAGTTTGACCCAGGCGCGCTGCTTTGTCCCGAATTCCCGCAGCCGCAGCTCCCGCCCGTCCTCGAGCCGCACGAGCAGCCGTGAGGAGCGGTCGCGCAACGATGCGCGGGAGTCGAACAGCTGCAGCCTCCCGGCGGACATCAGGTGGATCACAACTTTCAGGTCACCGTCGAACTCGACGAGGAACAGCTTGCCGCGGCGCTTCACGCCGGTGATCGTGCGGCCGTCGAGGCTGGCCAGCGGAGGGTCGTAGGTCTTCAGTGCGTTGATGCCGGGCGCAAGCGTGGACTCGACGCGGGCGCCGGCGGTGGCGGCACCGATCAGACGGGCGGTGATTTCGACTTCGGGTAATTCGGGCATGCGGTGGTTGGGGGTGGGTCGACGGGACTCCTATCCGAGGTTAGTGCAGGATTGTTCGATGACCTTGACCGTCGCTTTAGACGCCGGACAGAGGATGGCTGGCATGAGCGACCTACTTGCAATTGTTGGGTCTGGGGAGAACGACGATGAGCTGCTCCAGGAGATCGCACGGCGCAAACCTGACCGTGTGACCGTCCTGGTCGAGGACGGCGAGCAGGACTGGGGATCTGACGAGACTGGCTCCGGTCGCGCGATACGCGACCGGCTTGCAACGCTGCTGCATGCAATCGAGCAGCGGACCGGCGCTGTAGTCGTCGGGCTCGCCGGTAGCCGCGAGCAGCTTCGCGGCTGGCGGTTTGATCGGATCGTGGGCGGCCGCTGGCCGCTCGCGATCTGAACTCAGCCGGTCAAAGGCGCCGCCACGCAGTACGGTTTTTGGACGCTCTGCGAGACCGCGGTTAGTGCCGACCTCATCGGCTTCTCGCTGATCGACAGCTGGCCGGTGAAGGGACGCTCCAGCGACGCGATCAGCACGATCACGCCGATCACGATCGCCGCCCCGCCGGTGAGCACGCAGAATTGAGCCCAAGGACGCTCGACGACCGTGACTGCGGCGACGGCCAGCCCGAAGACGACGGCGCCGCCGATCACGACTAACCACAGCAGCACCGGCAGCGAATTGCGGGCCGCGCGGATCCGGCTGTCGCGCGCGCTGGTCAGCGCAGCGAGTTGCGCGAGCATCGCCTCGGTGAAGCTGACCGTGCCCTGGCCCGCCTTGTTGAGATTGGGGAGCGACCGGTAGAGGCGCTCGAGCGGCTGGTTGTCGTCGGGCACGTCCAGGCCCGCTTTTTGCTGGACAAACTCCTTGTTGGCAACCGTGTCGGCGTAGCAGGAGAGCTCTCTCAAGACGACGGCCGCCGCTAGGGGCCGCAGCTGAGGAGCTAGGTTGCCGAGCGCCACAACCGTGTCCGCTTCGTTGACGGTCTGCTGGCGGGCGGACAGAAACGTCGAGAGCGCCGACGCCAGGACGAACGCCAGCGTGAGGCTGTAGCACGCGGTGATCGCGCGCAGCGCCGGCGACCCCCCTTCATTGGTCAGCAGCGCCGGCCGTCCGCGCAACAACCTGCGAGAGCCGAGCGTGAGGATCGCCGCGGACACAAGCGGCACGACGATGATCAGGGTCAATACCAGTGGCAAGCTCATGGTTCGCAACCGTCGGCGGCTATGAGTCCCCTGTTTCGCGGCCGAGGCGGCGATCCCCTGCCGCAGCGCTCGCGCCCGAGCCGGTCGCGGCCTCCCAGCACCACGCGATCGCGGGATCAACCATCTAGTCTCCCCGCGTATGAGTGCGACGCTGGCACCGGACGACATCGTCCGCACCCACGCCGAGGGCGAGGCGAACAGCCGCGAGCCGTTGCTGGTGCTCGATCCGCTGCTGGAGTTCCTTTCCGGCAGTGGCCTGCAGGCACCGCCGGACCTGGATGCGGTGCCGGTCGGGGATGGCCACTCGAACGTCACGTTCATGCTCAGTACCGACGTGGTACTGCGCCGCCCACCGCGCGGGCCGCTGCCGCCGAGTGCCCACGACGTGCTGCGCGAGGCGCGGCTGCTCGGCGCACTCGAACGAACGCCCGTCCGCACGCCGAAGGTGCTCGCGGTATGCGACGACGAGTCGGTGATCGGGGCGCCTTTCTACGTGATGGAGCGCGTCGTCGGCGATGTGGTGACCGGCACGCTTCCCGAGCCGCTTGACAATCCAACCGAGCGCAACCGGATCGCGGACGAGCTGATCGACGCGCTCGTCGAGCTCCACGCGGTCGACTGGCGCGACATTGGCCTGGAGGGGTTCGGCAAGCCGACCGGATACCTCGAGCGTCAGCTGCGCCGCTTCCTGGGGCTGTGGGAGCACAACCGGACGCGTGAGCTGACCGAGGTCGAGGAGGTGGGCGAATGGCTCGCCAAGAACATGCCCGAGTCGCCGCCGGCGACGATCGTGCACGGCGACTACCGGCTTGGCAACACGATGCTCGCGCACGGCGCGCCGGCTCGCCTGATCGCGATCTTCGACTGGGAGATGGCGACGATCGGTGACCCTCTGGCGGATCTGGGCTACATGATGGTCCACTGGATCCAGAAGGGCGACCGCGTCGGCCGGTTCAACCTCCAGAACGTGACTACGCTCGACGGATTCCCGACCCGCCAGGAGGTGATCAGGCGCTACGAGGAGCGCTCTGGGCGCTCGATGCAGTCGCTCGACTGGTACATCACGCTCGCGCTGTGGAAGGCCGTCGTGTTCATGGAGGGCAACTACAAGCGGGCCGCGTCAGGCGCAACCGACGACCCGTACCTGAAGTCGTTCGGCGACGGCGTGATCGAGCTCGCTCAGCGAGCCTTGGATGTAACCCGGAACGGGTTCTGAGGATCGGATCGGCTTCGCCATGTGGCGATCGCGACCGTAGGCGAGCAGACGCCCGGGCCGTGGGTCGTGAGCGGCTGGCAGCCCGAGAACTGATCACGGGCTGCTGCTTCGCAGCAGCGTCCGTGGGGCCGTCCGACCCCATCCGGACCCGGGGTTTCCCCGAGATCGCCTCCGCAGTGCCACCCCCGTTCCGGGTGGGCAGGATTCCACACAGACGCGAGCTCCCGTCAGGGCACGAGAACGGGCGTGCCGAACCCCATTTCGTGACAATTCGCCCCGGCCGGCGGGCAACGAGTCACCAAATGGGTGCGATGACACCCATTTCGTTACACGTTGCCTCCACAAGCTGGCGCTTCGTAACGAAATCGGGGCTGCGAGGCACCCCGAGGGCGGGCGGGGGCGGCCGGGGGGGCGGGACTTCATTCCCAAGCCAAATACGAGGCAGACCAACCCCCAAGGCCCCCGGCCGCAGGCATGACTGGGATCCCGCCCACCCACGCCAGCCGGCGCGCCGGCCCGGGCCAGCCTGGGGTGCCGGCCCGGGCCAGCCGAGGTCCCGGCCCGGGCCAACCGGCGTCAGCCAATCCCGCGGTGGCCTGTCCGCCTAGGGGCGGTCCGGCTGGCTCATTTGCCATCCTCCGGCTCGGGACACCCCGTCTTCAACCCGCCAGATGACTTCCACCACCGAACATAGCCAGCCGGAGTCAGCTGCCCGGTACCGGGGCCTGCTGATCGACTGGGGTGGCGTGCTGACCACGAACCTGTTCGACTCGTTCAACTCGTTCTGCCAGCAGGAGGGGATCGAGCCCGACACGATCGCACAGCGGTTCCGTCACGATCGCGAGTGCCGAGAGCTGCTGATCGCGCTCGAGACTGGCGCGATTGACGAGGATCACTTCGAGCCAAAGTTCGCCACGATGCTCGGCGTCGAGCCGCCCGGGCTGATCGACCGGCTGTTCGCCGGCTCGGCACCGGATGCGAAGATGCTCGCGGCGGTGCGCCAGGCGCGGCAAGCGGGAGTCCGTACCGGCCTGATCTCAAACTCCTGGGGGACGCGCCGGTACGACCGCGAGCTGCTGGCCGAGCTGTTCGATGGCGTCGTGATCTCCGGCGAGGTGGGGATTCGCAAGCCCGCTCCGCAGATCTACGAGCTCGGTGCTGAGCGCATCGGCGTCGAGGCGGATGCCTGTGTGTTCGTCGATGACCTGCCGTTCAACCTGGAGCCGGCGGCCAGCCTCGGGATGGCCACCGTCCACCACACCGACAGCGGTGGCACGATCGCGCAGCTCGAGCAACTGCTCGAGGTGAGCCTGCGATGACGCGCCTGAGGCTGCTTGCCGGGGCCACGCTGATCCTCGGCGTTCTGCTGATCGCAGGCTGCGGTGGCAGCGACAGGCTGTCGTTGAACCAGCTTCACGACCAAGCCACCCGGGTCTGCACGCTCTACGGCAACCGCCTGAGCCAGATCTCCGCGCCGGCCGGCGCGTCCGGCGGTACGGCGTTTCTACGTCGAGGAGTCGTGTGGCTGCGGCCAGAGCTCAAGCAGCTGCGGACGCTTCATCCGCCCGATGACGTCGCCGACGTCTACTCGACCGCGGTCACGTCCTTCTCGCAGAAGCTGGGCGCGGTTACGACGACGCTCCAGAACCTCGACCGTGGGGCCGATCCGATCTCGTCGATGCGGACGCTGGAGCAGCGCCTGGCACCAATCGAAAACGCCGAGGACGGCGCCTGGAAGGCGCTCTCGATCCCGGCCTGTGTGAACCGGTAGCGGCCGAGCGCCACTCGGTCCGGGTCCACTCGGTCCGGGTCTAACCGCAAGAGCTGCTCACCCCGGCGCCCGGGCGCCGGGGTAAACATCAAACCGTTCGATCAGCCGGCCGGCGTCGTCGGTGCCGGCAGCGTCACTGACCACTGCTCGTGACAGTTCAGGTGCACGCCGTCGGGGGTGAAGCACGTGCTCGTGCCGCTGCCCGTGGCCCCGGCGAAGGCTCCCGTGCCGCCCGAGATCGTCATCGTCCCGGTGTAGTTGGCGTTCGTGAACGTACCGAACGACCCCTCTTGCGATGTCAGCGCGTAGGTACCGTGAATCAGACCGTTCTTCGTGTACCTCGAGAACTGCCCACTGACGTCACCCGCATCGTCCACGGTGTACGAGTTCCACTGCAGACTGGTGTTGACCGGTTTACCGCACCTCGCCCACCCGAACTGCGTGCCGGAATCGGCCGAGGGGTCCGACGCGGAACTTCCCCACGGAGCGGCGGTTGTCACCGCGCTGTTACAGATGAGGGAAACCGCACCCGACGTTCCATTTCGCTTGATGCGGGTTTTGGAGTTGGCGGCCGGGGCCAGAACCACGGCCACTGCAAGCGAGCCGGCGATGATCGCGGCCCCAACGACGCCGATACGACGCTTCACAGCTACCTCCACTATGTCTGTGTTGGAAGGGTTCTTCGACACATGCGGCTCCTTGCCGCGCGGTCGGGTTGTCATGACCTGTGGTGATGGTCCGGCCCCCAGAGGAAGGCCGGACCATGACGCCACCGCTTTCTTGATTGGACGGATCAGTGAACCTGGTTCAAGGTGTTCTGGTCCGCACTGCGGATCGCCGGTGGGATCGGCACGAAGTCAAGCCGCGGCCCGAGCGCCTGTCCGCCGTTGATAGCGAAGTTGATGAAGCTCTTCAGCAGCGAAGCCTGAGGAGCACTCGTCGGCACGACCACGTACGTGTACGTCGAGATCGGGTATGCGATCCGTGCGCTTCTTGGCGGATTCACAATGTGGATCTCGTTGCCCGACCCAAGGTTCGGGAACGCCTGCGCGGCATTCTTGATGTTGTTGAGATTCGGCACCTCGTAGTTGTTGGCCGCGTTCCGGATCGCCGCCGCGTACGGCCAGTCGGTGATCAGGTACGACACGGCCACGTATGCGATGCCGCCGTTGGTCGCGGCCAGAGACTGCACCATTCCGGAGTTGCCCTTGGCGCCGACGCCGACGGGGAAGCTCACCGTGGTCGCGCTTCCGACCCTGTTCTTGAACGCGTTGCTCACGCGCGAGAGGTAGTCGGTGAACGCATACGTGTCACCGGAGCCGTCACTGCGGAAGAACACAGTGATCGGCAGGTTCGGCATGTGGGTGCCCTTCGGTTGGAGCCTCGCAATCTGCGGGTCATTCCAGTTCTTGATGGTGCCCAGGTAGATCTGGGCCAGCACGTTTCCGGTGAGGTGAAGCTTGTGGAGACCGTTTACGTGGAAGCCCACGCCGGTGGCAGTCAGCGCCCACGGCATCTGTACGCATCCGTTGCACGAGACCGGCGAGGCTGAGAGCGGGGCGTCCGACGCCCCGAAGTCGACCTGTCCGGCAGCGATGTCCTTCAGTCCCTGGCCTGATCCAACGGCCTGGTAGGTGATCGAGACACTTGAGTTGTTGGCTTGGTACGCGCTAGCCCACTCTGCCTCGAGTGGTGCGACCAGCGTCGAGCCCGCTCCCGAGAGAGTCGCAGCCGACGCAGCGGTGGCAGTCGCGCCTGTCGTCGCCCCGGCAATCAGGAGCGCCCCCAGCACGCGAGCCCAGGCTTTGCCCTTAAACACGCCTTTCCTTTCCAGTTAGGAGGACCCATTCGGCTCGGTCCGGCCCGGCCGCCCTCGTCGAGCCTGGCAAAGCATTGCCGCGTCGGGTCACATCCCTGTTGCTCGGATGTGTTTCAAATTGGTAATTGTTGTGAACACGGCAGGTGTCACAGACTGTGAACTCGGATTTCTTTACCCTTGCCGGCCGTGACTGCGAGGGCAATTAGGTCACCCGCGCCAGGACGGGCGCGGGAGGGCGCGAGACCACCTAGCCGATTGGGCGACCGCGCCCTGTTCGTGCTGTGTGCACTCGCGGCGCTCCTAGTCGGCGTGATTCTGGTTGACCTGGTCATTCAGCTGATCACGAACGCAAAGCCCGCGATCGACCGCTTCGGTCTGGGCTTCCTCACTCACCAGCGGTGGGCGCCGAACTTCTTCGAGGACGGCGCTGCTGCGATGATCTACGGCACCGCGGTCACCTCGGCGATCGCGCTGCTGCTCGCGGGGCCGTTGGGTGTCGCGATTGCGCTGTACCTGAGCATGATGGCGTCGCCAAGCATGCGCGCCGTGGTCGGTCCGCTGGTCGAGATGCTTGCGGCGATCCCCAGCGTGATCATGGGGTTCTGGGGCTTCATCGTCGTCGCTCCCTTCATCGCGAAGCACGTCGAGCCGTTTCTGCACAACACGTTTGGCTTCATCCCCCTGTTCGGCCCTCCCCAGACCACGAGCCTCGGCCTGTTCACAGCCGGTTTGATCCTCACCTTGATGATCCTTCCGATCATCGCCTCACTGAGCCGTGACTTGTTCCTGACCGTCCCGCAGGACCTCAAGGATGGGGCGGAGGCGCTCGGTGCGACGCGCTGGGAGGTGATTCGCGGCGTGGTCTTGCCGACGACTGTCTCCGGCGTCGCGGCAGCGATGGTCCTGGGGCTCGGCCGCGCACTCGGCGAGGCAATCGCTGTCGATCAGGTGGTCGGCAACCTCACCCAGATCAAGCAGTCGCTGTTCCTTCCGGGCACCACGCTCGCGAGCAAGATCGCGCTCGACTTCCAGAGCCCGGACAACAGGCTGCACGTGGCGGCGATCTTCTACCTCGCGCTGGTCCTGCTTGGCATCAACCTGATCACGAGCCTCCTGGCGCGCGCGATCGCCAGGCGCTTTGACGTCGGACTCGCGCTGGCACGATGACGACCCTGGAACAGAGCGTGGCCGATGAAGAGCCGGTGATCGATTGGACCGGTCCGCTCACTGCGACGGGCAACCTGCGCCGGCGCGCGGCGATCAGCCGCATCGTCGGGGCGATCGCGTCGGGCTCGGCGTTGCTTGGCGTCGCGCTGCTGGCACTCGTGGTGATTGCCGTGATCGGACACGGTGCATCTCAGCTCAGCCTGTCGTTCGTGTTCTCGAATCCGATCGGATTGGTCGGCGGGGGGATCTTCAACGCCCTGATCGGCACGATCCTGATCGTCGCCTTCGGCGCGCTGCTCGCGATTCCGGTCGGCGTGCTCACCGGCATCTACCTGACTGAGTTCGCAGGTGCAAACTCGCGTTCCGGGCGCATGCTGAAGACCGCTCTCGACGTGATGGCGGGCTTGCCGACGATCGTCGTTGGGCTGTTCGTGTATGGCTTGATCGTGATACCGGCCCACAAGCAGACCGGGTTCGCCGGCTCGATCGCGCTGTCGATCGTGATGCTGCCGCTGATCGCACGCTCGAGCCAGGAGGTGCTGTTGCTCGTCCCGGGCAGCCTTCGTGATGCCGCCGATGCGCTCGGCGTGCAGCGCTGGCGCACGGTGCGCGGCGTGATCCTGCCGGCGGCGATGGGCGGGATCGCGACCGGCGCAATCCTCGCGATCGCGCGAGCAGCGGGTGAGACCGCGCCGCTCCTGATCGTCGACAGCATCTACAACAACCAGCAGACCCAACTGATGATCTTCGGCCACGGCGTCCCCAACATCCCGGTGATGATCCTGACAGTGTCAGATCTCGCGGACCCGGAAGCCTTCGCGCGCGCTTGGGGAGCCGCCTTGGTGCTCCTTGCGTTCATTCTGGTGGCGAATGTCGGTGCCAGGGTACTGCTGGCGCGTAGTCGTGCAAGGATGATGGGGTGAGCGGGGATTCAGCTCATTTGGGCGGTGAACAGCCCCAGCAGGTGCCCGGGCGCGTACGGCTGAATGCAGAGGCCTCGCCGGCGCCCGCGGCCCCTGTTCGCCACGCCCGGAATGGTGGGTCGCCGGAGGTCCAGCGCGAGGCGGTGTTCGACATCCGTGACCTGTCGGTCTTCTACGGTGAGAGCCGTGCGCTCGACTGGACGACACTGAAGATCTACCGGCATCTGGTGACCGCCGTGATTGGGCCGTCGGGGTGTGGCAAATCCACTTTCATTCGCTGCCTCAATCGAATGAATGACTCGATCCGCGGCTTCAGGGTCGGTGGACAGATCCTGTACCACGGGCACGATGTGTACGACCCGGGCGTGAACCGCGTCGAGGTGCGCCGGCGGATCGGCATGGTGTTCCAGAAGCCAAACCCGTTCCCGAAGTCGATCTACGACAATGTCGCCTGGGCGCCTCGCAACCTCGGGATGAAGCACGACCTCGATGAGCGTGTGGAAAAAGCACTGACACGTGCTGCACTTTGGGAGGAAGTCAAGGACCGGCTGAAGGACAGCGCGCTGGGTTTGTCCGGCGGCCAGCAACAGCGGCTCTGTATCGCCCGCGCGATCGCGATCGAGCCCGACGTGCTGCTGCTCGACGAGCCCGCGTCGGCGCTTGACCCGGTCGCGACCGCATCGATCGAAGAACTCATGCACACGCTCAAGCGCCGTTTCACGATCGTGATCGTCACGCACAACATGCAGCAGGCGGCGCGAGTTGCGGACCGCACGGCGTTCTTCAGCCTCGACACGGTCGAGCGCGTAGGCACGCTGGTCGAGTACGGTGACACCGAGACGATCTTCCGCCGGCCGAAGGACAACCGGACGCGCGAGTACGTGACCGGTCAGTTCGGCTAGGAGGACTGCCAGGTTTCGCTCGCCGCGCCGTCTGGCACGGTGAGCTCGTGACCGTCCAGCTGTGCGTCGCCGCCCAGTTGCGGTAGCAGCGGCTGTCCGCACTGCCAGCAGTAAGCGGCGCCGGCCGAGTGTGGCGCCCCGCACGACGCGCATTCACCTGCGGTCGAGTGCTCCTCGAGCCGCAGGATGCGTTCCACCTCGCCGAGCTCGGAATCGACGGTCTGCAGTTCCGCCGCGCGCTTGACGATCACGTCCACCTTGATCGCGTCGCGGATCGCCATCTCGTAGACGAGCCCACCTAGATCCCACTGCAGCTCGGCGACGCGGGCGGTCAGGAGATCGCGCCGGCGCTTGAGATCTACGACGTGCTTGTCCTCGTCAGGATGCGGCAGGCCTCCCAAGGAGCGGCTCTGCCCCGTGCGGCGCCGGCTGAAGGGCTTCTTCACAGCGCTCCCCACGGCCTGCGGGACACGCTTGGCTGACGACGCGACGCTCATTGACCGAAGAAATTGCCGGTGAACTTTCCACCCTGACACCCGGCGCCGCCGGAACAGGACTGCCCAGGCTGGACCGTCGGATTGTTGGACAGCTTGCCCGCGCCCGACCCGAGCACGCCCGATGCCGCCGAGTTCACCTTCTCAATGGTCTTCTTCGTGAGCTTCAGCTGCGGAGCGGTGAAGCCCTTCGCGGCCACGGTTGTCGTAGCCGCCTGTTTCTTGTGATTCTTGCTTCTTCCGCCGCCGCCACTGCCGCCTCCACCACCGCCGCCCTGGATCTTGATCACCTGGGCAGCCTGCGATGGTGTCGTGACTTGCTTGTTGTTCGCGCCGTGCCCGAGCAGGAAGCCGACGCCGATCGCGATCAGCAGCGTCGCGACGCCGGCGATCAGGCTGATGCCCGAACTCGTCCGAGGATGCTTCTCTGGCGGCGGAGCGGGTTCTGCCGCCTCCTTCGCCGCCGCGGAGGAAGCCGCCAGCGAGTCAAATGAGAAGCGAGCCTTGCCACGGCGCTGGCCGCAGTTGAGGCAGTAGCGCTGATCGCTCACGAGCGGCGTGCCGCAGTTCGTGCAACGGTCACCGCCGATGCCAACCGCTAGCGGCGCCTGCCCCGTGAGTTCGTCGTCGTTCCCGGCCGTGGGATCCATGATCTCGTCGCCAGTATGCGAGTGTCACATCGCAAAGATGTGACCATGGTGTTACCGAGGCTTGGCTGTCTCGGCCACACTGTGTTCACATTCTCCGCGTACAGTCACGCGAAACTCAAATGCAGCGATGGCAATGACGCTTGACACAGGGCAAGGCGGTTCCACCCCTGATCCGATGGCCTGCAGAAACTGTGGCAGTCCGCTCGCGTACGACCAGCGCTACTGCCTGAACTGCGGCGAGCGGCGCAGCCGGCTGCCGAGGCCGATCGCCCAGGCGATCGGAGGGATGTTCGAGCACGGAGGCAAGGTCAAGCCACCCGGCGATCCCTGCTCGCCGCCGACCCCGCAAGCGCCCGGCAAGACCAGTCCGTTTGGGCCTGGAATGCCCGGGCCGCTACCGTCGGCTGCCGCTGTGCTGGCGATGCTGGCTTTCGGCATCGTGGTTGGGTCGTTCGAGGCCCCGGCTGTGCTCGAGACGCTCGCCCGCGGACCGCTGACCGTGTTCATGCCCACGGTGCACCACGCATCCGCCGTCGACAACAGTTCGGGTGACTCGGGCTCGAGCGCCGCTGGCGCAAGTCAACCCGCTCAGCAGGCGGCCCAGCAGCAAACGGTGGTGCAGCAGGTCGCCGCGACCGGCAACACGGGCCTCGGCAACACCGGCACGGGCAACACCGGCACCGGGGCCGGGAACACCGGCTCCGGCTCACCCCCGAGCTACAACGGCCTGCCGCCGATCCCCCACATCTGGGTGATCACGCTCTCCGGGCAGCGATACAACGACACCTTCAGCCCGATCTCATCGGACACCTATTTCAATAAGACGCTGGCGAGGCAGGGCGACCTGCTCGTGAATTACTACGGGGTCGCGGGCGGTCAGCTCGCCAACGAGGTTGCGATGGTCAGCGGCCAGGGACCGACCAAGCAGACCTCGGTCAACTGCCCGGTGTACAAGAACATCAGCCCCGGGAGCACGGGCGCGAACGGACAGATCCTCGGAAACGGCTGCGTCTATCCAAAGGCGGCGAAGACGGTCGGCGAGCAGCTCACGACCTCCGGCCACGGCAGCTGGAAGGCGTATATCGAAGGGATCGGGAGCGGAAAGGGTGACGCGAAGCCCTGCACTCACCCGAAGACCGGGCAGGGCAACGGCGCACCGCCGTCGCCCAAGCACCCTTACGCGGTGTGGTCTAACCCGTTCGTGTATTTCGCCGCGATCACCGGTTCGAGCGACTGCGCCACGCAGGATGTGGGCCTCGACCAGCTGACAACGGACATCAAGACCGAGAAGAAGACACCATCGCTGTCATTCATCTTCCCCGGCCCGTGTGACAACGGCAATCCGCATCCCTGCGCGCCCGGAGCCCAGGCCGGCCTCGCGCCAGCGGAGAAGTTCCTCAAGTCGATCGTCCCCAAGATCGAGGCCTCGCCTGGCTACAAGATCGGCGGCATGATCGTGATCACGTTCGACGAGGCGCCTCAGACAGGTCCGCAGGCGGACCGCAGCTCATGCTGTGACACGCCGGCCTACCCGAACGTTCCGAGCGCGCCCGCGAGCGCGGCAGCGGCGGCCGCTGGTCTGAGCGCCACCAGCGATCAGACGGCCGGCAGCACAAGCACCACGACCAGCTCGACGAGTACGGCGAGCACGCCGGCAGGCACGACGACGTCGACGACGAGCTCCACCACGACGAGCGGCACCACGACCACGACGACCACGAGTGCCACCTCGACGGCGACAGCTCCGATCGGCGGCGGCCTCACGAACCCGACGGGGGGCGGTGGCCAGGTCGGGGCGTTGCTGATCTCGCCGTGGGTCAAGCCCAACACCAACGACGTGCTCAACTACTACAACCACTATTCGCTGCTGGCGAGCATCGAGAACCTGTTCGGGCTGGGGCGCATCGGGTACACGTCGAGCATCACGTTGCAGACGATCCCGATCGGCGACTTCACGGGCAGCGGACCGTCGTAGACGCAGCTCACCCGGCGGCGATCAGCACGACGCCGGCGAGAGCCGCCACGATGCCCACCTCCTGGATTCTGCGGACTCGCTCGCCGAGCACCACGCGCGCCAGGACCACGGTCGCCACCGGATACAGCGAGGACGCGACCGCGACGACGCTCAGCAGGCCGTGACGGGTCGCCAGCGCGTAGAGCCCGTTCGCCGATAGGTCGAGCACCCCCATCGCCGACAGCGCGATCAGGGTCCGGAGGTCGCGCAGTACCGGCGCGGGCCGGCGCACCAGCGCGGCCAGCAGCAGAACTGCGACCCCGGCGCCGCGCCCCGCGATCAGGGCCCACGGCACGTCCGCCCTGGCGCTTGCCCGCAGCCCGACGAAGAAGCCCCCGAAACCAAGCGCCGCCACGAGCGCGAGCGCGATGCTTGCACGTCCCACGCGCCCCGCGCCCTGGGCCTGGCCCTCGCCCTTCTCTTCGAGCCCTGGACCGTGCTCGCGGCTCGCGAGCACCACGCCGACGACGGCTGCGACGATCCCGACGACCTGCAGCGCCGCCGGCGCCTCACCGTCCGCGATGCCGACGACCACCGGGACCACGACGCCGGTCGAAGCGATCGGCGCGACGATGCTCATCGTGCCGATCGCGAGCGCGCGATAGAAGGCCGTCAACCCGACAATCCCGCCGATGCCGGCGAACACCGCCGGCAGTAGCCGCGTCAGCTCGGGCGGCCCGGTTCCGCGCGCGACCACAAGGACCGCCAACCCGATCAGGCCGACCCCCTGGCTGACCAGCATCACCTCGAGCAGCGCCACCCGCCGCGCCTGAACGCCGCCGACGAAATCGGATACGCCCCAGCAGAGTGACGACGCTAGGGCGAGCGCTAAACCGGGCAGGCGGTCAGTCCCGCTTGCCGCGGCCGTAGAGGGCGTTGAAGACGCGACGCAGCATCAACGTGCGGCTGGCTTTGTACGGGAACATGAACGGCTCACGGCGCAGGGCGCGCTTGGTCACCAGCAGCGACTGGACCTTCGTGTACTTGCGGATGCCGTTGGCGCCGTGGCGCGCGCCGAGCCCCGAGGTCTTCCAACCGCCCATTGGCAGGTTCAGCGCCGAATAGTTGATCTGCGCATCGTTCACGCACACGACACCCGCGTGGATTTGCCGTGCCAGGTCCTCCCCTCGCGTGACGTCGCTCGTCCACACGCTCGCCTGCAGCCCGTAGTCGGAGTCGTTGGCCAGCCTCAGGCCCTCCTCGGCGTCGCGGACCTTCATGATCGGGATCGTCGGCCCGAACGTCTCTTCCTGCATGCACTTCATCGTGTGGTCGACGTCGACCAGCACGGTGGGCTCGTAGAAGCGCCCGCTGCCCGGGCGCCGGTGGCCGCCGATGAGCACCTTCGCGCCTTTGTCCACCGCATCGCGCACGTGCTCGTCGATGATCTCGACCTGCGGCGGGAACGTCACCGCCCCGATGTCGACCGTGCCGACGCCCGCCGGCGGACCCTGGCGGAGCGCGCGGATGTTCTCCGTGACCTTCTCGACGAACTTGTCGTACACGGGCTCCTCGACGTAGACGCGCTCGACGGAGATGCAAACCTGCCCGCCGTTGTTCATCGAGTAATACGCGGCCGCGTTCGCGGCGCGGTCGATGTCGGCGTCGGCACATACGATCATCGGGTCCTTGCCGCCGAGCTCCAGGTAGCAGGGCACCATCGCCTCGGCCGCCTCCCTGAGCACCTTCTTGCCGGTGCGTCCCGAGCCGGTGAACATCACGCAGTCGACCTGAGAGATCATCGTCGCGCCGGTGCTGCCGTCACCGGTCGCGACCTGGAAGACATTCTCAGGGAGGCCGCACTCGTGCATCATCTCCTCCATCAGCAGCGAGCTGAGCGGCGTCACCTCGCTCGGCTTGAGGATCACGCTGTTGCCGGCGGCGAGTGCAGGGATGCAGTCCCCGAATGAGTTCGCGATCGGATAGTTCCACGGCCCGATGACGCCGACCACCCCGACCGGCGCGTACCGGATGATCAGCTTCTTGCCGGCCGCGCTGGGATTGTTCCATGACGGCACGCGCTCGTCGGCGAGGTACTTCGGCGCTTCCTTGGCCCAGAAACCGAGCGCGGCCACCGTGTAGCCGAAGTCCGCGAGCTGTGCATCTTCATGTGTCTTGCCGCTCTCCGCGACGACGACGTCGATCACCCTGTCCACGTTGTCGAGCATCCACTTCTGCGCGCGGCGCAGGATCTTGCCTCGCCGCTCGAACCCAATCGCCTCCCAGGCGGGCTGCGCGGCTCGCGCACGCTGCACGATCGTGGCGACCTGCTCGGCTGCGAGCACCGGGATTGTGCTGACGATCTCGCCGGTCGCCGGGTTCTCGACGGGAATCGTCGCCGCTGCGCCGCCGTTCGCCTCGGCGCGAGTCCGCTGCTCGACGCTCGACATGTCCCTCTCCTTTTCGATGCCTGAAAGTGTCGGTGGAAGGCTATCGAAGGGTCTTGGCTGGTTAGCCAGTCAGGCCCGCCACCACGACTCGATCCGATCGAATAGATCGAACGCTCGGCGGCGTGCCTCGGCGCCATGCGCCGCGATCTGCGACTCGAGCGCGTCGAGGTCGATACCCGCGGAGCGCAGGCTGCTGTGGCCGTCGGCGATCCACATCCTCGCCAAGGCGGCGTCGGCCTCGGGGTGGAACTGGACGCCGACGCTGCGCTGCACCCCAAATGCATCGACCTCGCCGCCGTCGCGCGCCAGGATGCGCCCCCCCGCGGGCACGGTGAAGCGGTCGTAGTGCCAGCGGAACCACGGACCGGGCGGGATCAGGCTGCGATCGCAGCTGTCGATCGTGCGCCAGCTCACCTCCGGGTGATCGGCAGGGTGGGCGGGTCCTACTTCCCCGCCGAGGGCCTTCGCGAGCGCCTGGGCGCCGAAGCAGATCCCCAGGACCGGGATCCCGCGCGCATGGGCGTCACGCAGGTGATCCACCTCGCGCGCGATCCACTCGTGCGGCGAGGAGTGGACCGAGCACTCCGAGCCGAGGCTGACGACCGCGTCGAACGCCTCGGCATCCGGAAGGCGATCGAGCTGCGGCACCGCCGCGACCTCGAGGTCGTGACCGCGAGCGTCAGCCCACGCCTCGAGCAGCTGCGCCGGCGCGTCGGGCTGCTGCTCGAGGATCAGGATCCGCACGGCCTGGACCGTACGTGATCGTCAACGCGCGATCAGACCTGCCACGCCGGCTGCGACGAGCATGACCAGAACGAGGATCGCGATCAGCCGCAGCCGCGGCCCCACGGACTCGAGCGCCATCCGCCACGAGGAGTTGGACATCCCCGGATTTATGCCGAGCGAGGCATACCGTCGGCGTAAAGATTTTGGGCTGCTGCGCAGCGTCCGTGTATGGGATCCCACCCACCCATCCCACCCACCCATCCCACCCACCCCGCCCGTCCGGACCGCCCATGCCCGTCCGGACCGCCTAGAGGCCCAGCTCCCGCAAGATCTCCTCGGTGTGCTGGCCGAGCAATGGCGGCGGAAGCGGGGAGGACTCGTCGGGCCGCCCGAGCCGGATCGGACTGCGCGCCAGCGGCAGGCGACCGATCGTCGGGTGGTCGACCTCGATCGTCGCCGGCTCACCGGCCTCTGCTGCCGCCGCGAACGCCTCGCCCACGCCTCGGACCTTGCCCGCGGGCACGCCGTGCTCGGCAAGCCGCGCCAGCCACTCCGCCGCCGGCCGAGCACGAAATGTCGAGGACAGCTCGCGCACGAGTTCCTCCCGATTGCGCACGCGCCCGGGGTTGGTGGCGAACCGTTCCAGAGCGGCGAGATCAGGGCGCTCGATCGCCTCGCACAGCCGCGACCACAGGCCGTCGTTCGGCGCGGCGACCGCGATCCAGCCGTCCGCGGCCTCGAACGGCTCATACGGGACGATGCTCGGATGGGCGCTGCCGTAGCGCTCGGCCTCGACGCCGGTGCTCAAGGCGGCCTGGGCGACGTTGACGAGCGCCGCGAGCCCGCTCTCGAGCAGCGACACCTCGATCCGGCGGCCGCTGCTGGTGCGCTCCCGCTCGCGCAGCGCGGCGAGGATTCCCGCCGCGGCATGAAGGCCGCACAGGACGTCGACTACCGCGACGCCGACCTTCATCGGGGGACCAGACGGATCGCCGGTGACGCTCATCAGCCCGCATTCGGCCTGCACGACGAAGTCGTAGCCAGGCCGGCCGGGGGGTTGCCTGCCGGACCCGAAGCCGGTGATCGAGCAGTAGACGATGTCCGGGCGAAGCCGGCGCACGGATTCGTAGTCGAGCCCGAGTCGCTCTGCACCACCGGCGCGAAAGTTCTCGATCACGACGTCAGCGCTCTGCAGCAGACGCTCGAGCGCGGGCCCGCGCGCAGGATCGCCGAGATCGAGCTCGATGCTGCGCTTGCCGCGGTTGATCGAGAGGAAGTAGGTCGCCTCCCCCTCCGCGAACGGCGGCCCCCACGTCCGGGTCTCATCACCGGCGCCTGGGCGCTCGACCTTGATCACGTCGGCGCCGAGATCGGCGAGCAGCATCGTGCAGTACGGTCCCGCCAGGACCCGGCTGAGGTCGAGGACGCGGACGCCCGCCAGCGGCGGGGTCATCCCACGGCCGGCGCGCGCCCAGCCAGACTCGCCAGACCGTGATCGATCGCTTCGGCGATCAGCGAGAAGTGATCCGGCGTGGCCGTGAGCGGCGGTGAGACTGCGATCGCACGCGCCAGCGGCCGGACCAGCACGCCGGCCTCGCGCGCGGCCACCGCCACGCGGGAGACCGCACCCGGATCTCGCTCGAGCAGCTCGTCTGCAAGCTCCACGGCGGCCATCGTTCCGACGCCGCCGCGGACCTCTGCCACGAGCTCGTGATCACCAAGCGGCGCAAGCGCGTCGAGCAGCACTCCCTCGTCCTCGCGCCCGCGCGCGACCAACCCCTCCTGATCGAGCAGCGCGATGTTCGCGAGCGCCGCGGCGCAGCAGGTCGCGTGCCCGGCGTACGTCGGACCGTGCCGGAGCACCGGGCCGCCCGGCGCTTGCCAGAACGGCTCGGCGACGCGGTCGGAAACGATCACGCCACCGAGCGGCAGGTAGCCGCTGGTCACGCCCTTGGCGAACACGATCATGTCGGGCTGCACGCCCCAGCGCTCGATCCCGAACCAGGTTCCGAGCCGGCCGAAGCCGCAGATGACGGCGTCGACGATCAGCAGCACACCGGTCCGCTGGCAGATCGCAGCCAGGCCCTCCATGTAGCCCGGCAGGGGCGGGTACACGCCACCGGCCCCGATCACGGGCTCGACGAAGATGCCCGCCACCTGCTCAGCACCGGCGCGCGCGATCTCCGCCTCGAGCGCCTCGAGCGAGTCGTGCGGCACCTGGACCGTGTCGACCTGTGGTCCGAATCCCTCGCGATTGGCGACGATCCCGGCGAGCGCCGTGCCGAACCCGTGCGTGCCGTGATAACCGTGGGTGCGGCTGATCAGGATGTGGCGCTCGCGATGGCCGACCTCGAACCAGTAGCGCCGAGCCAGCTTGGCGGCGGTGTCGACCGCGTCGCCGCCCCCGGAGCCGAGAAACACCCTCGAGGGCATCGGCGCGAGGTCTGCGAGGTTGTCGGCCAGCTCGAGCGCCGGCTCGGTTGCGAAGTCGCCGAATGCCGAGTACGCCTCGATCCGTCCGATCTGCGCCGCCACCGCGGCCGCGATCTCAGGCCGTCCGTGCCCGACGTTCGCGTACCAGAGGCTGGCGGTTGCGTCCAGGTACCGGGTTCCCTCCCGGTCCCAGACCCACACGTCCTCGCCGCGGTCGATTACGAACTCCGCGTGGCGGACCCTGCCCATGTCCGCGAACGGATGCCACAGCCTGCTGTCGGTCGTCATACGCTCAAGGTACAACTGCACCCAGTGCGGACGTGGCCAAAAGTGGCCCCCCGCGACTGGACACCGCGGAAGATCTACCGGTCACACCGCGCGCGATGTCGATTGTCCGCTTATTTCGCGGACTATCGACATCGCCCCGGTGTGAGGCAGCGGCGGACCTGCCTTACTCCGGGTCCAATTCGATTGATTCGATCGTCGGCGGGTCCACCGGGCGGTCCTGGGAGCCGGTCGGGACGCTCTCGATCGCGTCGACCGCGTCCATCCCGGCGGTCACACGCCCGAACACCGTGTGCTTGCCATCCAGCCACGGGGCGGCGGGGGTGGTGACGATGAAGAACTGCGAGCCGTTCGTGTTCGGTCCCGCGTTGGCCATCGCGAGCGCGCCGCGCTCCACCTTGTGCGAATTGAATTCGTCCTCGAACGTGTAGCCGGGGCCGCCCGTGCCGGTGCCCTGAGGACACCCGCCCTGGATCATGAAATCCGGGATCACCCGGTGGAAGATGATCCCGTCGTAGAAGCCGTCGGCGGCTAGCTTGCGGAAGTTGGCGACGGTCTTCGGCGCGTCCTCGTCAAAGAACTCGAGCGCGATCGTGCCGTGGCTCGTGTGCATGTTGGCAGTTGACATGGCAGCCAGCCTACCCGCGCGCCGGTTCGAGGCGTAGCTCGACACCCCGGACCTCGGTCCCCGTCACCAGGTCGACGACCCGTTCGAGCTCGCGCTCGGGAACCTCCGCAAACGCGAACCGCTCGAGCACGCGGACGTTGCGCACGGCCTCGCCGTCCAGGCCGGTGGCCGCCGTGATCGCGTGGATGATGTCCGACGGCTCAAGCCCGGCCGACCGGCCGCCGGCGATGATCAGCTTTCGCGCCGGGCCTTCGCCGTTGACGGACACACGCGGCTTCGAATGGCGCCGCGGCTTGGCCACGACGGGCGTCGGGGCCACGTGCGCGTGCTCCACCCACGGCGACAGCTTGACGCCCGCGTGCCGCTCGATCGCCTCGATGTCACGGCGCTGGCGCGGTTCGTAGAAGGTGATCGCGCGGCCGCTGCGCCCGACTCGACCGGTTCGGCCGATCCTGTGGACATACACGTCCGGTGAGGTCGGCACGTCGTAGTTGATGATGTGCGAGACGCCCGCGATGTCGAGCCCGCGGGCGGCCACGTCGGTGGCCACGAGCAGCGGCAGGCGGCCGTCCTTGAACGAGATCATCACGCCGTCGCGCGCGCCCTGCGTCATGTCGCCGTGCAGCGCCTTGACGTTGATCCCGCGGTCGCGGAGCGTGCGGAACAGCTGTTCGCAGCGGATCTTGGTCCGCACGAACACGATCGACTGGTCGGGCTGCTCGGAGCGCAGCACCTCGAGCAACCGTTCGGCCTTCTCCGGTGGGCGGACCTCGAGCGCAAACTGCTCGACGGTGTCGACCGTCAGCGTGGCCGTCTTGACCTTGACGGTCACCGGGTCGAGCAGGTACTGGTCGGCGAGGCGGCGGATCGCGGGCGGCATCGTCGCTGAGAACAGCGCCGTCTGGCGACTCGAGGGAGTCAGCGCAAGGATCCGCTCAACGTCCTCGAGGAAACCGAGGTCGAGCATCTCGTCGGCCTCATCGAGCACCACGAAGCGGCACGAGTGCAGCATCAGCGAGTGGCGCGAGATCAGGTCGCGAACGCGCCCCACGGTCCCGACCACGACATGGCCGCCGGCCCGCAGCTGAGCCTGCTGCGACCGAATCGGGGCACCACCGAAGACGGCGACGACGTCGACCCCTTTGCGCTTCCCGTAGGTGCGCAGCGCCTGCGTGACCTGGATGCACAGCTCGCGGGTCGGCGTCAGCACGAGCCCCTGCACCTCGGCCTCGGTCGGATCTACGTACTGGAGCATCGGCAACCCGAAAGCCGCGGTCTTCCCCGAGCCCGTCTGCGCCTGGCCGATCACGTCCTTGCCCTCGAGCAGCGGCGGGATCGCCTGCTCCTGGATCGGGCTGGGAGCCTCGTAGCCGACGTCGTGAATCGCCTCGAGCAGTTCGGCTGACAGACCCAGGTCGACGAAGGAAGTCATTGCGGGGCTGACGATAGCGGTGTCGGGGTTGACAAATATTCCTTCGGTACCTAACCTTTCGGAACCTCAAGAATTATGAGCACCACCAGCAACCGCATCGACGCCTACGTCTGGCGCATCAGCGCCGTCGTGATCGTCGGATCGATCATGTCGATCCTCGACACGACGATCGTCAATGTCGCGCTCGACACGCTCGGGCGAGACCTGCATTCGTCGATCTCGGACATCCAGTGGGTCGTGACCGGCTACATGCTGTCGCTGGCCGCGGTGATCCCGATCACCGGCTGGGCGGCACGGCGGTTCGGCGCCAAGCAGGTGTACATCACCTCGCTGGTGCTGTTCACGCTCGGCTCGGCGCTGTGCGGCACCGCCACCTCAACCAACGAGCTGATCATCTTCCGCGTGATCCAGGGAATCGGGGGCGGGATGATCCTGCCCATCGGCCAGCTGATGATGGCCGAGGCGGCCGGCCCCGAGCGGATGGGGCGCGTGATGAGCATCGTCGCCGTGCCGGCGATGCTGGCGCCGATCCTCGGCCCGACGATCGGCGGCCTGATCCTGGACAACGCGAGCTGGCGCTGGATCTTCTACGTGAACCTCCCGATCGGGATCATCGCGGTGATCGCGGCGCTCCGGGTGCTCCCGAACCCCAAGCCGCAGAAGACGGACAAGCTCGACGTCCGCGGTCTCGCGCTGATGGCCACCGGACTGCCGCTGCTCACCTATGGCCTGGCCGAGATCGGCGCCACCGGCAGCTTCACCGCAACCAAGGTCGTCGTCCCCTGCTTGCTGGGGCTGGCGCTGATCGGCGCGTTTGCGTGGCACGCGCTCCGCATTCCACGACCGCTGTTGAACCTGAGGCTTTACCGCCGGCCGACATTCGCTTCGGCCTCGCTTGCGATGTTCTGCCTCGGCGCCGCGCTGTTCGGAGGCATGATCCTGCTGCCGCTGTACTGGCAGGGCATCCGCCACGAGAGCGTCGTCTACACCGGCCTGCTGACCGCGCCGCAGGGGCTCGGCATGGCGCTCGTGATGCCGCTGGCCGGCAAGCTCACCGATCGCTTCGGTGGTGGACCGCTCGCGCTGTTCGGAGTGATCGTGACCACGCTCGCGACGATCCCGTTCGGGCTGATCGGCTCGCAGACGTCGATCGCCTACCTCAGCATCGCGATGTTCCTGCGCGGGGTGGGCATCGGGTTCGCGTTCATGCCTGCGATGGCGGCGGCGTTCGCCTCGCTCGATCGCTCAGAGCTCTCCGACGCGACGCCGCAGCTGAACGTGCTCCAGCGCGTCGGTGGCTCGATCGGCACCGCGGTCCTGGCGGTCGTGCTCCAGCGCGCGCTGATCGGCGCGACCACGCTCTCCGACCAGGCCGCCGCCTATGGCACCGCGTTCTGGGTTTCGGCCGTGCTGACCGCAGCCGCGATCGTGCCGTGCATCGTCCTGACGCGCGCCGAGCACGCCGCTCGCGTCGCCAAGGGGGCCAAGGCCGTGGCGAGCGCCGAGACCGTGTCCGAGGCGATCGCGGCATGACGATCGAGGCCCAGGTCGAGCCGCTGTCTGAATTCGCGCGCGCGTTCAAAGCGGCGCGCGCGGCTCTGCGGCGGCTTCGCAGCCGCGAGACCCGGCGTCCGGGGGAGCTGAGCGACGCGCAGTACAGCCTCCTGTTCGGCCTGCGCGAGCGCAGCGAGCAGTCGACGAGCGAGCTTGCGTACGCAGCGGAGATCTCGCAGGCATCGGCGACCGAGATGCTCGAGGGCCTCGAGGCCGCGGGCCTGGTCGCGCGTGCGCGGTCGGCCCGCGACCGGCGTGTCGTGCTCACGTCGCTGACCGACCGCGGCAGCCAGCTGGTCGAGCAGCGCCGGGCCGAGTTCGAGCCGCGCTGGCGAGCGGCGCTAGCCGAGTTCAGCGAGGAGGAGCTGCTCGTCGCCGCGCGCGTCCTTGACCGTGTCCGCGAGCTGTTCGACCACATCGCAGAGGACCGGGACACGGTCTAGCGGCGGTCTCATCGCGATCAGCCCATCGACGAGCGCCAGCAGGCCCTGATGCGACTCGTCGCTGTGCCGGCGGCCGATCGAGCAGACCACGTAGAACGCGATCAGATCGGGGCCGTCTTGCGGCCCCGGTGGCGCCGGCGCACGCCGCAGCCGCCACCGCGACCGCGCCCGCCGCTCGCGCACTGACTGTGCCCACGCCAGCGACACCTGCGCCCGCCGGCACTCCAGCCGAGGATCGGCCCGCGTCCCGACGACCTCGGCCGCGTACCGGTAGAGATCCGCTCGCCGGCGATCGTCGGTCAGGTCGTTGTAAGCGCGCAGGATCGCGGCGATCATCGGGCAGACCGACAGCGGACGGTCGCTGAACCGCTCGCCCGCGAGCATCGACGCGAGCTCCATCACGCAGACCTCGGGCCCGGGGCCGGCGTGGCGGCCCGCGCCGAGACGGGTCGTCTGATGGCTGATCGCGCCCACGACTTGTCGGTCGGCGGCGCCGACCGCAAGCCTGAGCGCACTCGTCAGGCCGTCAGACGGCCGTCCAGGTGCCGCGTGCCCTTGTTCGCGTCCCGGACGCCGAACTGCGTCTCAGACGGAGCGCTTTCCCGCTCCGCGAACTGCACGGTCGCGGGCAGCAGGATCGGCTTTCGGAACGCGACCTCGACGGTGAACGCCTCCGGCAGCCGCCCGTCGAGGGCGGCGAGCGAACGTGCCTTCGTCCACATCCCGTGAGCGATCGCCGAGGGAAAGCCGAACAGCCTTGCGCTCAGCGGATGGACGTGGATCGGGTTCATGTCACCCGACACCGATCCGTACCGGCGCCCCAGGTCGGCGGACAGCCGCCAGGTCGCGGTGGCGGGGAGCTCCCCCGATGAGGGGACCTCGGGCGCCGACGCGCGATCGTCGGACGACGAGCCGCGGCGCAGGTTGGTCGAGACCTCCTCCCACACCAGCTCCTCGCCGACCCTTGCCTCCGAGCGGATCGAGAACTGCCGGCCCCGTGGATGCGGTTCGATCGGCGTCGCCCAAACGCGCAGCGACAGCCGCTCGCTCACCCGGATCGCCCGGTGCTGGACGATCCGGTTGTAGATGTGCACGAGACCGATCGCCGGGAACGGGAAGCTCGCATCGGTCATCAGCGCCAAGTGCAGCGGGAACGCGAGCACATGCGGGAACGTCGCGGGCAGCACATCGCTCAGCGAGAAGCCGCACACGCGGTCGTATGCCGTCAGACGCTCGCGATCGATCGCGACGTCCTCGAGCACCAGCGTGAGATCCGGAACATCTTCGCCGCCTCCACCGATGAACGGCAGCTTCGAGGCGCCGGGAATCATCGCGGCCCCGGCGCGGGCGAACATCGGCAGCATCGACGGCGAGCCTGATAACTCTCGGACGGGCATCAGCAGTTCACGCTCCGATCATGCTCTGACCGCAGACGCGAACGATCTGCCCGTTGACCCCCACCGACCCTGGGTTCGCAAACCACGCGATCGTCTCCGCCACGTCGACCGGCAGGCCGCCTTGCGCGAGGCTGTTCATCCGCCGCCCGGCCTCCCGCGTCGCGATCGGCATCGCCGCGGTCATCTGTGTCTCGATGAATCCCGGGGCGACCGCGTTGAGCGTCACTCCCTGCTTGGCCACGGCCGGGGCCCAGGCCTCTACGAAGCCGATGATCCCGGCCTTTGACGTGGCGTAGTTGGTCTGACCCGCGTTGCCGGCGATTCCGCTGATCGACGAGATTCCCACGATCCGGCCGTTCTTGCGAAGGGCTTTGCGCGAGAACAGCTCACGGTCGATCCGCTGCGGAGCGATCA
This sequence comes from uncultured Solirubrobacterales bacterium, assembly GCA_963796525.1. Classification (GTDB taxonomy): domain Bacteria; phylum Actinomycetota; class Thermoleophilia; order Solirubrobacterales; family Solirubrobacteraceae; genus Palsa-465. The sequence goes on along the minus strand of CAWCMD010000014.1, from coordinate 40,721 downwards.
GGTTGATGCCGAGCACCAGGTCCCACTGCTCTTCCTTCATTCGCCCGAGCGTCTTGTCGCGCGTGACTCCGGCGTTGTGGACGACGATGTCGACTCCGCCGTGCGCCTCGAGCAGGTGCGAGGCGATCGTCGCCGGCGCCCCCTCGTCGGTGATGTCGAGCGCGAGCGACGAGCCTGCGATCCGGCCGGTGACCGCCTCGAGGTCGTGTGCCTGCCCGGGCACGTCAACGCCGACCACATGCGCGCCGTCGCGCGCGAGGACCTCGGCGATCGACGCGCCGATCCCGCGCGAGGCCCCGGTCACGAGCGCCACCTTGCCGGTCAGCGGCCGGTCCCAGTCGAGCGCCTCCGGCAGCGGTGCCGCGGACCCGGCGATCCGCACGACCTGCCCGGACACGTACGCCGACTTCGGCGAGAGGAAGAAACGAAGCGTCGACTCGATCGCGCCCTCCGCGCCCGGCGCGACGTACAGCAACTGCGCAGTCGCACCCTTGCGGACCTCCTTGCCGATCGAACGGACCAGGCCTTCGAGCGCGCGCTGGGCGATCGCCTCAGGCGGGCTCTGGCAGTCCTCCGGCGGCGTGCCGAGCACGATCACGCGCCCGGACTTCCGCACGCGGCGGATCGTGGGGTGGAAGAAATCCCACGCCTCGCGCAGCTGCTCGCTCGAGCGGATCCCGGTGGCGTCGAAAACCAGCGCCTTGAAGGTCTGGTCAGACGGCGCGACGTCCGGGTTGAACACGCCGGCATCGAGCCCGCCGTCGGCCGCAGCCGTGCGCACGTGCTCGTCGAGTGAGGTGAAAGTCTCGGCGTCGATCGCCGCGAGCACCGTTGCCACGGCCGCCGCCACGCGGGTGCCGGGCGCGGCGCCGAGCAGGACCGGGCCATCGATGACCGGCTGGCGGTGGGGGGTGGCGGGCGGGGCGGGCGGGTTCCTATCCCAGCGGTCGATCCGCAGTGGCTGCGGCAGCCCGATCTGCTTGGTGACGATCCTCCCGATCGGCGTGTTGACTAGTTGCTGGTAGCGGTCGCTCATCTATGCGGCCTCCATGATCGCGGTCAGACCGAGCCCGCCGGCGGCGCAGATCGAGATCACGCCGCGGCCGGAGCCCTTGCCTTTCAGCATCTTCGCGAGGTTCGCGATGATCCGCCCCCCGGTCGCGCCGAACGGATGGCCGGCCGCGAGCGAGCCGCCATGCACGTTGAGCTTGTCGCGATCGATTGCGCCGAGTGGTTCCTCGAGCCCGAGCCGCTCGCGGCAGAAGACGGGATCCTCCCAGGCCTTCAGCGCGCACAGCACCTGGGAGGCGAACGCCTCGTGGACCTCGTAGAAGTCGAAGTCCTGCCAGCCGACGCCGGCGCGCGAGAGCATCTTCGGCATCGCGTAAGCCGGCGCCATCAGCAATCCCTCGCGCTTGTGCACGTGGTCGACGGCGGCCGTCTGCGCGTCGACGATGAACGCCTGCGGCTCGATGCCGCGCTGAGCTGCCCACTCCTCGCTGGCGAGCAGCACGGCTGACGAGCCGTCCGAAAGCGGCGTCGAGTTGCCCGCGGTCATCGTGCCCTCCGAGCCGCCGAACACGGGCTTGAGCTTGGCGAGCTTCTCGAGCGAAGCGTCGGGTCGCAGGTTCTGGTCGCGCTCGAGCCCGAGGAACGGAATCACGAGGTCCTCCTCGAAGCCGCTCTCGTACGCGTCCGCCAGCCGCCGGTGGCTGGTGACCGCGAGCTCGTCCTGCTCCTCGCGCGTGATCCCCCACTCGCGCGCCATGATCGCCGCATGCTCGCCCATCGAGAGCCCGGTCCGCGGCTCGGCGTTGCGCGGGATCTCCGGTACGACGTGCTGCGGACGGATCTTGGTCAGCGTCTTGAGCCGCCCGGCGTTCGATTTCGTGCGATTGACCTCGAGCAGGACCTCGCGCAGGTTCTCGTTGATCGCGAGCGGCGCGTCGCTGGTCGTGTCCACCCCGCCGGCGATCGCCGAGTCGATCTGACCGAGCGCGATCTTGTTCGCCACTAGGATCGCGGCCTCGAGTCCCGTGCCGCAGGCCTGCTGGACGTCGTAGGCGGGCGTCTCGGGCGCCAGCCTGCTGCCGAGCACGCACTCGCGCGTCAGGTTGAAATCGCGGCTGTGCTTGAGCACGGCGCCGGCGGCGACCTCGCCGATCAGCTCGTCATCAAGCCCGAATTTGTCCGCGAGAGCGTCGAGCGTCGCGGTCAGCATGTCCTGGTTTGAGGCGTGAGCGTACGGCCCGTTCTGGCGCGCGAACGGAATCCGGACGCCCCCGAGCACTGCGACGCGCCGGGCAGTTGAGTTCATTTCAAACGACTCCTGGATAAGTTGTTACGGCTGTGTAGCTTAGTCGCGACCTTGAGTGCCGGTCGCGGTCGTGAACGCGCCGCCGGCGGTCGCTCGGCGGATCAGAGCCGGGGCGAGAATCCGGGTTGCGGCCGCCAGCCAGTATGGCCGTGGCACGTAACGCTCCGCCTTGCCGCCGGGACCGGCCTCCATGATTGCTTCGGCTACCCGCTCTGGCGAGGAAACGATCCATTTCGGGATCTCTGACGCCGGAAAACCCTCGGTCTTCACGAATCCGGGGAGCACCAGCCCGACGTGGACTCCCTGCGGCCGCTCTTCCTGGTGCAGGGCGTCGCTCCAGCCGACCAGCGCGAACTTGGCCGCCGAGTAGGCACCCGAGCCCGGTCGCGAGACCCGGGAGGCGGTGCTGGCGATGTTCACGATCGAGGTCCGAGTGCCCGCCCCTGTCTTCGCCGTCGCTCTCAGCACCGGCAGCAGCGCCTCCGTCAGCCGCACCGGCGCCTCGAAGTCAAGCTTCATGTGGCGCTCGATGTTCGACCAGCCCGTCTCGGCGAACATGCCGCGCCATGCCGCCCCGGCGTTGTTGACGAGCATGTCCAGCTGGCCGTAATCGCCCTCGACGATTTCCTTGATGCGTGCCGGGGCATCGGGCCCCGTGAGGTCGAGGGCAATCGCGCGCGCGTCCGGGAGCCGGCGCGCAAGCGCCTCGAGCCGGTCCTGGCGCCGCGCAACGAGGATCAGGCGTGCGTGCGGCTCGCGCGCGATTCTCTGCGCCGTCGCCTCGCCGATCCCGCTTGATGCACCGGTGACGAGCGCGACGAAGGCCATCGGCTACAGCTCAGACTTCAGCGCGAAGTAGAGGCCGAGCATCGGATCCGACCGCCCCGGCAACTTCACCAGCATCTTGCCGAGGTTCGTGCCAGGCACGATCTGCACGAGCTCGTCGCGGATCTGGCGGATCACGAATCTGGGATTGCCGCGCACGCTGCCATAGTCGATCACAAGCACATCGACCGAGGGATCGAGCCTGCCCGCCTCCACGTAGGTCGTGAACTCGAACGCTGTGCGCCCCGCCGGCGAGGGCTCCGTTTCGTATAGCGGCCAGAGAAGCTTGATCGGCCACCGCGCGCTCGCCGTGAGCGTGTTGGCCCCCCGCCGCTGCTCTGGTTCGAAGCGCTTGCCGAGCCACGGCATCCAGGCTTCGGTCAGTGCGGCGATCGCCTTGTCGAGGAGCGGATGCAAGCTCCAGGCGACGAGCATGCCCTCGGTTCGGCCGCTGATGCCCTCGGCGGGCCGTCCGCAGAGGAACATCTCCTGCAGCTCGGCGAGCGCGGCGGCGCGATCCGTGCGCGCCAGCTCACGCTCCTGCGCGATCCAGCTCCACGCTTCCTCGCGCGCGCTGCGGGGGTCAGTGCGCGCGGATTCGCGCAGCTTCGTCACCCGTTTGGCAACGGGACCCTTCCGCAGCGCCGCGTGCCCGTTCGGGCTCTTCGTTGCAGTCGTCGCCTCTGGCATGAAGATCTTCCTGTCTTTTTGCCTGCCGCCGCGATCGTATCGACGCGCGACGATCACCCTCGGTACGCGCCGAACGCGCGCGTGAACGCCCAGATGGGCTGCGCGATCGACGAGCACGAATCCTGCGCGTAGCGCTGCGGAGATCCGGGGCACGAGCGATCCCTGGCCTCCGACCAGAACGCCAGCCGCCCGAGCTGCGTGGCCCGAGCAAACGCGACGAGGCGCTTGGCATCGGCGAGCCCGAACACCTCATCGGCCTGGTCGTTGACCCCGATCATCGGCGTCACGCCGACCATTTGCCACAGCTGGCTTGCGGTGCGGGCTCGATAGAGCCGTTTGAGCTGGGTGTGCGTCGCGCTGGCAGCGTCGATCGCGTATTGACCCATCCGCCCGGCCGGACGGGGTGCCGCCGCGTCGCCGTAGTCCATCGTCATCACGTTGACTACGTCGATCCGAGCCCGATGCGCGATTGCCGAGCGGACGACGGAGAGCCCGTATCGATCGAGTCCCGACGGGAGGACCGGAAGCGTCAGCGAGACCCGCAGGCGGCGGCGGCTTGCTGCCGCCGCGCGCTCGAGCATCGCGATCGCCTCGGAGCGCCGGTCGATCGATGCACGGTCGGCGACCGCGGCGCCCTCGACGTCGAAATCGATGCTTGTCAGCCGATAGGCGCTGATCGCCGCCTGGTATTGCGCGGCGAGCTTTTCCGGGCTGTCGCAGGCGAGCGCGAGCTCGGTTCCCGCCGCGCCTCCGAAGGAGACGATCACGTCACCACCGAGATGTCTCAGCGCTGCGATGTCGCCGGCGAATGGCCTGCCCGACACCGGCACCCCCGGCCCCCAGACGCCACGGCAGCCGCCGCTCGCGACAACGAACGCCAGCGTGTAGTCCTTGACACCCGTCGCCCGCGCCGCCGACGCGAGGCTGAACGCCGGCTGCGTCAGCGTCATGTCGACGTAGGGCGCCACCGCGGGACCGTTCCGCTGGGCGCCGCTCGCCGCCGGCGCAGCCACGGCGGCAAGAAGCAGCAGCCCGACGGCTAAGGTTGTAGACGTGCGACGGAGGATCGGGGCCATCTTGATCGCCTGCGGCATCGTGATGCTAAGTGCCGCGGCAAGCAGCTGGGCCGCCACGCCCGACAAGTGGGGGACAGTGTGGCTGTGCCGGCCCGGACTTGCGTCGAACCCGTGCCTGGCAGACCGAACCGCAACGGTGGTCGACCGCAGCGGCACCTCACACGTACAGAAGTCGAAGAGCTCCGGGACGCCGCCGATCGACTGCTTCTACGTCTACCCGACCGTCAGCCGGCAGCAGCGGAACAACGCCACGCTCGAAGTGGACCCCGAGCAGCGCGTCGTCGCGACGCTGCAGGCGTCGCGGTTCTCCACGTCGTGCCGCATGTTTGCGCCGATCTATCCACAGATCACGCTGAAGGCATTGTCATCCGGGATCACTGGACAGGAGGCCGCCACCGCTTACGCCGGCCTGCTCGCCACCTGGCGTAACTACCTCGCGCACTACAACGACGGACGCGGGATCGTGTTCATCGGCCACTCGCAGGGCTCATCGCTGCTGATTCCGCTGATCGCCAACGAGGTCGACCGGAGCGCTGCGCTGCGCAAGCGCCTGGTCTCGGCGCTGCTGCTGGGTGGGAACGTCACCGTGTTGAAGGGACAGAGCATCGGCGGCAGCTTCAAGCACATTCCCGCATGCCGCAGAGCTCAGCAGCTCGGGTGCGTCGTGGCGTACTCGAGCTTCGAGAGCACGCCGGCGGCGGACGCCAACTTCGGGCGGGTGGGCGTCGGCGTGAACCCCTTCAAACCACCTAACGCCGACGCCCTCCAGGTGCTGTGCGTGAACCCCGCGTCGCTGGCCGGCGGAGCGGCCGCGCTGAGCCCGTACTTCCTGACAAGCGGCGTGCTCCCCCAGCAGCCGCGCAGCCATGCGCTGCCGACGCCGTCGACTCCATGGGTGAGCTACCCGAACGAATACAGAGCCAGCTGCCGCTCCACTGGCGGCGCAACATGGCTGCAGGTGACGCCCGACACCGGCAGCTCGGACCCACGGCCGCTCGTCACCGAGGCTCAGGGCCCGAAGTGGGGCCTGCACATCTACGACGTCAACCTCGCACTTGGCAATCTCGTCTCGCTGGTGGGCAGCGAGGCAGGGGCATACCGCCACTGACGCTCCAGTCGCCGGCTGTCCCGGCGGACAGTCATCGTCAGCAAATCCTTTGCCGCCCGTACATGTGATGCGCTGACCGTCCCTTGTACTTTCTTCCGGTCTACGAGGGAATCGACGTCGCTGGGAGGACTCGTACAAGTGGCAGACCTCAGGACAGTTCGTCAACTTCGGCAACAGCCCCGACGGCCTTTACCTCCTGCGCGTGACGGTCAACCCGTTTCACTACATGCTCGAGGCCGATGCGGGCCATGACACCAACGATGTCGCGTACACCTACTTCCGGGTGACGGGCAACGACATTCACGTCATCGAGCGCGGGCACGGCACGAGCCCATGGGACCCGCACAACCAGGTCGAGAACCCGGTGTTCGGGGAGCGCTAGCGGCGGCCCGCGGCCCGCACGCGCAATGCCATCTCGAGCTCGAAGCGCCCGTCCGCGGTCTCGAGGCGCTCGCCGAGCAGCTCCCGAATCCGACCGATGCGGTAGCGCACGGTCTGCGGGTGGATGTGCAGCTCTGCGGCGATCCGCGGCGTGTGACGCTGGTGCGCGAGCCACGACTCGAGCGTCGCGAGCAGCCGCGCTCGCTCGGCTGGAGCGAGCCGGTCGAGCGACCCAAGCCGCTCGGATGCAAACGCTCGCGCGAGGTCGGCGTCGGCTAGCAGGATCACGGTCGCGAGATGGTCGGAGGCTTTCGTCGGCGCCTCGTCGGGAAGCATGCCCGCCCGGACGAGCTCGAGCGTCTTGCGCGCCCAGCTCAATGACCGTGCCGCATCGCGCGGCGCGACCGTCGGCCCGAGCGCGCAAGCTGATCCGGCGGCAGCGCGACGGAGCGTGCTGGCGCGGCCCGGGCCACCCGGGTCCGGCAGGACCAGCCACGCGCCGGCGGGATCGCTGCCGACCAGTACCTCGATGTCGAGCCCCCTGACGATCGGCCCTGCGCTGTCGCTGTCGAGTGCGAGCACCGCGACCCACCTCGGCAGCGGCCACCGCGCGAGCTCCGCCGTGCGTTCGATCGCCTCCGGATCGGCGCCGTCGGCGTCGACCAACAGCGTGGCGAGCCGGCGCCGGCGCCGCTCTCGCTCCCCCGCTTCATCTGACTGCATCCGCAGGTAGCCCTCGACGACGTCGGCCGCGAGCTCATCGCTGAAGACGAAGATCGCCTCGGCGAGCGAGATCACGATCGGGGCCGGGACCCCTGCGTCCGCGGCGATGTCGGCGGCGCCCCGCCACGCCGCTCTGGTGCCGGTCCGGAACGCAGCGCGCAGCGTCTCGAGACCGCGGCCGGCCTGGAACTCGGCCTCGCCCAGCCGGCGCCACATCTCGGACGTCTCGCCGGCCGGCGGTTCGCCACGCTCAATCGCATCGAGAAAGGAGCGGATCGCCTGCTCGATCCCGAGCCGGATCCCGATTCCCTCAGGCGCTGCCAGAACCGCGGCGTAGGTCGCGTTCTCGGCACTCACCGCCGCGATCACGGCATTCACGAGACGGGGCAGCGCCGGGCGGACGGCCGCAATCGTCTCGGGCGGAACGGGCTCCGCGATCATTATCAGATTGTGACAAGGACAGGGGGTTAGAACGTTGTCGCAGCGAGTGAACGGCGTGACTGCTGAGGCGTAGGGTGCGCATCATGAGTACGAGCACACCCCGCCGCCGGAGCATCACGAAGACCCACGAGCGCATCTCGCAGCTCGGCTGGGAGCCGGAGTTTCATGACCCCGCCGTTCGGTACCCGACCCGCTACCGCTTCCCGAACAAGGCCAAGGACCCGATGAAGCACATCATGCGGGAGTACCTGCCGATGGAGCTCGAGAAGGACGAGCGGGTCTATGGCGGGCTTGACGCGGCGGTGCGCGCGGACATGCCGAGCAAGGCGAACGAGCGGTGGCTCGAGATCCTCAAGCCGTTCATCACGATCACGAACTACGCCGAGGTTGGTGCCGGCCGCTGCATGTCGATGCTGATGAGCGCGGTCCCCAACAACGAGCTGCGCAACGGCTACCACGTGCAGTTCGTCGACGAGATCCGCCATACCGGCATGCAGATGTCCCTGGCCCGCTGGTACGCGAAGAACGTGCCCGACCCTGCCGGCTGGAACCTCGGCCCTAAGGGACTGTCCGGGTCGGTGTTCACCAACCCGGCGCTCAACATGCTCAGCCACTTCATCGTTGGCGACCCGATCCAGTGCGCGTTCACGCTCCAGGTCGTGGCGGAGACCGCGTTCACCAACGTGGTGTTCGTGGCGCTGCCCGATGTCGCGGCGCGCAACGGCGACTTCACGTTGCCGACGACGTACCTCAGCGTTCAGTCTGACGAGGCACGTCACATCTCAAACGGCTACGCGACGCTGCTGACGGTGCTCCAGGACGACCACAACGCGCCGCTGATCGAGCGCGACCTGCAGCAGGCCTTCTGGATCAACCACGGATTCATCGACATCTTCGCCTCGGTCGTGATGGAGTACTTCTCACGCGACCGCTCCGATCCCGAGTCCTACCTCGACAAGTGGGACAGGTGGGTGCGAGACGACTGGCACCGCGCGTACGTGATGAAGCTCGGCAAGCTCGGGCTGGAGATCCCCACGGACATCTTCGAGCGGGCGCGCGAACGGCTCGTGGCGGGTATCCACCACCGCCACGCGATCCTCGCGTTCGCGGGCTGGCCGCTGACGTTCTGGCGCTTCGATCCGCTCGACGAGCGCGACTTCGAATGGTTCGAGAACAAGTACCCCGGCTGGTATGCGGAGTACGGCGCGTTCTGGGAGGCGTTCCGCGAGGGGACCGACCCGGCGGACGGGTTCCTGCCGCTCAGCTTCATCAACATGGCGCCGCCGTTCTGCTGGACCTGCCAGGGGCTGTGCGTGTCGGAGGCGGACCGCCGCCACCGGATCGTCCCGGGCCCGCTGGGAACCGATTCCCACCCCCCCGAACCCCGGACGCGCTTCTACTGCTCACCCGAGTGCATGTGGATGGACGAGTCCAATCCCGGCCGCTACACGGGCGATCGCAACTATCTCGACCGCTACCACGGCTGGGAGGCCTCGGAGGTGATCCGCGATCTCGGCTTCGTCCGCGCCGATGGCGAGACGCTGATCGCACAGCCGCACCTGCGCGACGAGCCCCGCTGGACGCTGTCTGACATCCGCAAGCACGACCTGCGGCTGGCCAGCCCCAATATTCGGGTGGCGCAGGAGCTGGGGCTGCCTTCGGGTGACTGGAGCTCGGCCTCGTGAAGGTCCGGTTTGAGCCGTTAGGCGAAGAGATCGAGTGCGCCGCCGGCGAGACTGTCCTCGACGCCGCGTTTCGTCAGGGCTACAACCTCGTGTACGGCTGCCGGGAGGGCCAGTGCTCGGCGTGTAAGTGCTTCCTGCTCGAGGGCGACGCGGCGCTGAAGCGCTACTCGACTTTTGCGCTCTCGGACTCCGAGCGGTCGAACGGGTACTCGCTGATGTGCCGGGCGATGCCCGAGCAGGACCTCGTGCTCGAGCTGCTGCACTACGACCCGGACAACTACCGGCTCGAGCACGCGATCCGGACGATGGCGGGGAGGGTCGAGGCGATCGAACCGCTCACCGACGAGATCACGCGCGTCCGGATCGATGCCCCGGGCTTCACGTTCACGCCCGGCCAGTACGTCGATCTCCACGTCGACGGCACCAAGCGCTCCTTCTCGATGGCGAACGCGGAGGGTGACCGGATCGAGCTGATCGTCAGGCGCTATCCGGGCGGGCGCTTCTCGGGAAAGCTCGACGGGCGGCTTGCGCCCGGCGACGAGCTAGAGTTCACCGGCCCCTACGGGGCGTTGCACGTCCGCGAGAGCGAACGGCCGATCCTGATGATCGCGGGAGGCTCGGGGATCGCCCCGATCCTGTCGTTGCTGCGCGGGCTGGAGGCGACGGGCTGCAGCCATCCCGTGCGCCTGTTCTTCGCCGCTCGCAAGGCATTCGTGACCGAGGAGCTCGAGGCGCTGACGCTGCCAGACTTCAGCCACCAGATTGTCGACAATCTTGTCGTCAATCTTGTCGACGACTTTGTCGGCGAACGGAGCGATTTCGCGGAGGCGGACGTCTATATCTGCGGGCCGCCGTCGCTGATCGATGCAATGCAGGAGATGCTCACGAGCTCCCACAAGGTCGACGAGCAGCGGATCTTCACCGACAAGTTCACGACGGCTGCCGAGGCTGCATCACCGGAGGTGGTCAGCTTTGAGCCCGAGCGCGACTTCACGTGGTACGCGCCGGCCAAGCGCCGTGCCTCGCTGTACGAGGACGTCACGATCGACACGCAGCCATCGGTGCACCGCCACCTCACGCGCGGCTGGCCGCTCAGCTTCGAGGACGGTCGCGGCACCTGGGATGACTCGTCGACCGCCCTGCAGAGCACCGACTGGTTCGCCTTCCGCGACCCCGGCGAGCAATGGGAGCGACCGTACTACCAGGCGGGCACCGCGATCGAGCATCAGATCGAGGGCGCGATGCGCTCGGCGGTCGAGGAGGGCCTGATGGACGATTTCCGGCCCGAGTGGATCGAGTTCCTGCGGGCGAGTCTGCAGGTGCCCGCGTACGTCGAGCACGGCCTGTGGTTCGCATTGGCGACGATCGCCCGGGACTGCCTGTCGGACTCGGTCGCAACCTGCGTGTGCCTCCAGGCCGCGATGAAGCAGCGCTCGGCCCAGGCGATCGTCCTCTATGCGATGGACCTCGAGGAGCACCACGGGGCGTTCCCGATCGAGTCGGCGCGCGACTCGTTCCTCACCGATCCGGCGTGGCAGCCGGCGCGGCGCTACCTCGAGCGGCTCGCCGCGACGCCCGACTGGGGCGAGGTGATCGTCGCCGCGAACCTGGTGTTCGAGCCGGTCGTCGGCACGTTGCTTCGCCGCGAACTCGGGATCCGCGCCGCGGCCGCCAACGGCGACACGGTCACGCCGGTGCTCGCGCGCGCGGCCACCCAGGAATGGGAGTGGGCGCGGGCCTGGACGACCGCGCTGGTCCGTTTCCTGCTCGAAGACGATCTGCACGGCGCCGAGAACCGCAGCCTGATCCTGGAGATCGTCGCGGACTGGGCGCCACAGGCGTTCGAGGCCGCGACCGCGCTCGCGCCGGTGGCGCCGGTGGAAATCGACCTCGACCGGCTGCGCAGCTACGCGGATGCAGTGCTGGTCGAGGCCGGACTGCACGCCGGCGCCGGTGCGCCTGCGGCGGCTGTCCGGCGCGTGCGGGAGCCGACGCCCGCTATCCGGCGCGTGCCGGAGCCGACGCCTCGTGCCGCGACCCCGTCCGGACGGGGTCGCTCGGCCCCAAGGACGCCGCGAAGCGGCCCCCCTCCTTCCCCGACGGGCACCTACGACTTCGTGGGGATCGTCATGGCCAAGTCCGCAGAGGGGGACGCGGTCGCCGACATCCTGCGGCGCCGCGACGGGATCGAGGTGCTCGAGCAGCCGGCGTTCTGGGACATTCGCGCCGAGACGCGGCTGGAGATCCCATACGGCGAGGTCTCCGAGCAGCTCGGTTACGAGATCGACGCGTACTCGATCCAGCACGAGATGTCGACCCACTACGGCCGGATGGTCGCCACCGATGACGCGCTGATGCTGTTCTCGGATCCGACCGAGGCGATGCAGTACCTGATTCGATGAAAACCTCGGTGGTCCAGCGGGTCGCGCGGCTCGACCGCAGGCCGGTCACGCACAAGCTGATCCTGAAGGCGATCCCGCGTGCGGTCGAGATGCGTTTCGATCCGGCGAGCGCGGTCGGCCTTGACGCCACCTTCGAACTGCGGATCCGCGACCCGGGCGGGGGCGCGCCGACGCCGTTCGCGCTGCGGATCAGCGACGGCCGCCTCGAGGTCAGGCCGGGCCCTGCTGCCTCGCCCGGTGCGGTCGCGACGACCAGCGCGGGCGAGCTGATCCGGCTCATCAGCGGCTCCGTCGGCTGGCCGCACCTGATGGCTAGCGGGCGACTGGAGCTCTCGGGCGATCCGTTCCTGGCGCTGCGGTTCCCGTTGCTGTTCCAGCTTCCGGTGAGCGAAGGGCGGCGGGAGCGTTCGCCGGCACCAGTGCCCCACCCGGGCACTCCGCGCACTGAACCTCGGATCGCGGGTTCCTGATCCCGACGAGCGAGATCAGGCCGCCCAGGATGACCAGGCCCGCGCCGATGCCGAGCCCGACGCGGAACGCGTAGACCGACGCATCGACGAGGTCGCTGCGAGGGACGCCGGCCGTCGTGACCACCAGCGGTCGCTCCTTTGCGGTCGTGAGCGCGGCGGGTGTGCTGGTGTGTCCGGCGAGCTCGTCGAGCTTGGTCGCGAAGCTGCCGGCGACGACCGCGCCGAGCGCGGCGATCGCGAGCAGGCTGGCAACGCGCGCGACCGCGTTGTTGACCCCACTTGCGAGGCCTGAGCGACCCGCTCCGACGGATCCGAGCACCGTCGCGGTGAGCGGGGCGACCGTCGCCGACAGGCCCAGCCCGAACACGAAGACCCCCGGGAAGATCGTCGTCCAGTAGCTGGCACTCGCGTTCGTGCGCGTGAGCAGCAGCAGCCCGAGGCCCGCGACGGCCGGCCCACCAGACATGAACCACCGCGAGCCCAGCCGATCGGCGAGCATGCCGAAGCGCCGCGAGAGGGTGAACATCAGCAGCGTGATCGGCAGCAGCGAGAGGCCCGCCTGGATCGGGGTGTAGCCCGCGACCTGCTGGATGAACAGCACGACGAAGAAGGTCGCGACGCCGAGCCCGCCGTAGACCATCAGCGTCGTGATGTTGCCGACGGCGAAATTGCGCACCCTGAACAGGTAGAGCGGCAGCATCGGCTCCGAGCAGCGCCTCTCCCAGACCACGAACGCGACCAGCAGCGCAACCCCGACCAGGATCGGGATCGCGACCCGCGGGTCGCCCCAGCCATGGTTCGGCTGCTCGATCAGGCCGAATACCGGGCCGCCCAGCCCGAACGCGCACAACACAGCCCCGACCCAGTCGACATGACCGTGCGTTGGCTTGTCCGGTTCGAGGCGCCTGAGCAACTCGAGCGTGACGGCGACCGGCACCAGGTTGATCGCAAAGATCCATCGCCAGGAGGCAAGCTGCACGAGCGCGCCACCGCCGAACGGGCCGAGCACAGTCCCGATGCCGGCCCACGCGGTCCACGTCCCGATCGCGCCTGCGCGCTCGTTCTGCGGAAACACGTCCATGATCAGCGCCAGAGTGCTGGGGACGAGCAGCGCTCCGGCCATCCCCTGCGCGCCGCGGGCGAGGATCAGGACCGTGCTGTTCGGGGCGATCGCGCAGAGAATCGAGCAGATCCCGAACCCGGCAAGCCCGAAGGAGAACATGCGCCGGCGGCCGAGCAGGTCCCCAAGCGATCCGCCGACCAGCAGCAGCGAGGCGAGCGTCAGCAGATATGCCTCCACCACCCACTGCTGGTCGGCGAGCGTGCCATGCAGGCTCGCCCGGATCGACGGCAATGCGACGTTCACGATCGTCGAGTCGACGAACACGATCGCCGAGCCGAGGACGCTCGCGACCAGCGCGATGCGCTTGGTGTTCGTCGCGCTCGTCGTCGCGCTTGCGCTCACGGGCTAATTCACCCCCACCGCGAACAGCGAGTTCGGCTCATACCCGTCGAACTTCACGCTGTGCCCGTACGGAAGGTGGGTGTTGACGATCACGCAGTACGTGCGCGTGCGGTGTGCGTCCGGCACGCAGGCGCGGTAGATCGAGCCCGCCTCGATCGCGAAGATCGTGACCGACCCGAGGTTCCGCCGGAAGGGCGCGGGCGCCCGATCGCCGATCCATGCCTGCGCGCGTGCGGTGGCATCCTGCATCGAGCGCTCGTTGGCGAGCACGGAGTGCCGATGCGCCAGCCCGACGAGCAGGATCACCGCCGTGATGCACACGACCACCGTCGTCCCGGCATAGTCGCGAGCGACGACCACCGGCAGGTCCGGACGGCGCCTTCTGATCAAGGCTACGACCGGGCGCGACAGCAGCAGCACGCCGATCAGGTTGAAGAAGCACGCCACGAGCGCGGCGCTGATGATCGTCTGGGTCTCGCCGACGGGCGGCAGGAGATGGCCGATCACGGCATCGACGAGCGTGAGAACCGCGAATGCCGGCCAAAGCCAAGCTCCACGTCGTCGCCAGCGCATGCGGGCGATCGCACCGTCCATTCGTCGAAGAGTAGTGGTGCGCTTGCATCTGCCCCGCGTCGCACTCCGCCGTGTGGGGTAAGCTCGCGGGTACCCGATCGAGAGGTCCGCCGGCGATCCCGGTGGCTTCTTCAATGCGGGGCCGGAGGAGATCCCGTCCGGTCCCAGGAGGAAAGGGAAAACGCATAAATGGCGACCCACATGGCTGAGCCGGCCGCTGTCGTAACGGACGCCGCGGCCGCGCACCTCAAGCTCGAGGATCGGATCTGGCTGCTGCGCTCTATGTTGCTGATGCGCGGCATCGAGGAGCGGGCGATGACGCTCTACCGCCAGGGCAAGGTTCCGGGCTCTTTCTACGACGGCTTCGGGCAGGAGGCTGTATCCGCTGGTGCGGCATTCGCGATGGCCCCCGAGGACCGGCTGTGCATCCTGCATCGCGATCTGGCCGCGCATCTGATCCGAGGGGTGTCCCCCGCCCGCGTACTGGCGCAGTACCTCGGGCGCGACCTGGGCATCACCCGCGGGCGTGACGGCAACGTCCACTTCGGCGACCGGGCTTTGGGCTGCGTCGGAATGGTCTCGATGCTGCCCGACATGATGCTCGTCGCGACCGGCATGGCGATGGCGTTCAAGCTCCGCGGCGAGCGCCGTTGCGCGATCACCTGGTTTGGCGACGGCTCCACCTCGCGTGGCGATTTCCACGAGGCGATGAACTGGGCCGGGGTGCAGAGGCTGCCGGTCGTCTTCGTGCTCGAGAACAACCAGTACGCCTACTCGACGCCACTCGACAAGCAGTTCGCCGTCGATCCGGTGGAGCGGGCCGCCGCGTATGGGTTCGTCGGGCAGACCGTCGACGGGAACGACGCGGAGGCGATGTTTGAAGCCGCGTTCGCGGCGCGCTCGCGGGCGATCGCGGGTGAGGGACCGACGCTGATCGAGGCGGTGACGATGCGGATGCACGGTCACGCGGCCCACGACGACATGAAGTACGTCCCCAAGGAGATGGTCGAGGAGTGGCGCAAGCGCGATCCGGTCGACCGGCAGGCGGCACGGCTGGCTTCTCTGGGCGTCGACGTCGATGCGCTCCGCGCCGCTGTGCAGGCCGAGATCGACGCGGCCACGGAGGAGGCGCTCGCGGCGCCGATGCCGGATCCTGGTTCGGCGGCCTTCGGCGTGTTCTGCGAAGGCGAGGCGGAGCCGCTCGGCGACGGGCAGGCGCCGTGGAGCGGGTTCTCGTCATGACCACGATGACTTACCTCCAAGCGATCTCGTCCGCGCTGCGCGACGAGCTGCGCGCCGACGAGCGCGTTCTGCTGATGGGCGAGGACATCGGCGTGTTCGGCGGCGCATTCAAGGTGACCGACGGCTTCATCGAGGAGTTCGGGCCCGACCGCGTGATGGACACGCCGCTGGCGGAATCGGGCATCATCGGGACCGCCGTCGGCGCCGCGGTGGTCGGGATGCGGCCGGTCTGTGAGATGCAGTTCGCCGACTTCATCTCCTGCGGCTTCGACCAGCTCGTCAACGTGGCGGGCAAGATGCACTACCGCCAGGGTCTGGCCGTGCCAATCGTCGTTCGGCTGCCTTCAGGCGGCGGCTTCTCGGGCGGGCCGTTCCACTCTCAGAACCCCGAGGCGTGGTTCATGCACTCGCCCGGGATCAAGGTCGTGGCGCCCTCAACGGCCGCGGATGCAAAGGGGCTGTTGCACGCGGCGATCCACGATCCGAACCCCGTCTGCTACATGGAGCACAAGCACCTGTATCGCAGGGTGCGTGGCGAGGTGCCGGAGGGCGTGTATGAGACGCCGTTCACGGCGCGGGTCGCTGCTTCCGGGTCGGATCTGGTCGTGATCGCCTATGGCGCGATGGTTGACGTGGCCTTGGAGGCGGTCTCAGATGGGCTTGATGGGGCGTCGGTCGAGGTCCTCGACCTGCGCTCCCTCGTCCCACTCGACGAGGACGCGATCCTCGACTCGGTCGCCCGCTGCTCGAAGGTCGTGATCGTCGACGAGGCGAACACGACGTGCGCGGCCGGCGCCCAGGTCGCCGCGCTGATCGCGGAGAAGGGCTTCGAGGATCTGGACGGGCCGGTCGTCCGCGTCGCGACGCCGGACGTCCCGATCCCGTTCGCGCCGCCGCTCGAGCAGGCGGTGCTGCCAAACGTCGAGCGCGTGAGGGAGGCGTGTCGTGAGCTCCTCGCGTACTGACGTTTTGGTTGACGTGACGATGCCCCAGATGGGGGTCTCGGTGGCCGAGGGAACGATCGTCGCCTGGCGGGTGGAGGTCGGTGACCGGATCGCCGCGGACGAGACGATCTGCGAGATCTCGACGGACAAGATCGATACCGACGTGCCGGCGCCGGTGTCGGGCGTACTTGCGGAGATCTTGGTGGACGTCGATTCGACCGTCGCGGTCGGCACGGTGCTGGCGCGGATCGCGACCTCGGACGGGGCTCCCAACGCGAACGGAGCGCCGGCTGCGGACGACGTGGCTGTGCCACCGCCCAAGGCCGAGCGCAATGGCGCGAGCGCGGCGCCGCGGCCCGCGCGACCAAGCGGCCGGCGCCGATACTCGCCCGTGGTCCAGCGGATCGCGGCCGAGCACGGCATCGACCTCGAGAGCGTGGAGGGCACAGGGCGCGACGGCCGCGTTCGCAAGCAGGACGTGCTCGCGGTGGTCGAGCAGTCCGCGACCGCGACCGCGTCGGACCCGCCGCTTCACATCGAGAGCCCGTACCGGCCGGATTCGGTGATGAAGAGCGTTGTTCCGCCGGCGGACTCGCAGCTCTCGCGGATGCGCCGCCAGATCGGAGCGCACATGAAGCGCTCATTGGAGACCGCCGCGCACTGCACGACGTGGATCGAGGCGGACATGAGCCGGGTCGAGGCGGCCCGGTCGCGACTCGGAGTGACGGCGCTCGCGTTCGTCGCTCGCGCCACGATCGATGCGCTGCGTGAGCACCCGGCACTGAACGCGTGGATGGAGGGCGAGCAGTACACGCGGCACCACGCGGTCAATCTGGGGATCGCCGTGTCGTTGGGTGAGGATGGGCTGATCGTGCCGGTGGTCCACAACGCACACGAGCTGTCGGTCGAGGGTCTCGCTGCGCGGATCAAGGATCTGGCGCGGCGCGCCCGATCGCGGGAACTGACCCCGGATGACGTCCGCGGCGGGACGTTCACGATCACCAACCCGGGCCAGTACGGGTCGATCATGGCGACGCCGATCATCAACCAACCGCAGGTCGCGATCCTCGATCTCGAGGCCATCGTCAAGCACCCCGTCGTCGTGACCGACTCCGAGGGCAATGACTCGATCGCGATCCGCCCGACAACGATCCTCGGGCTCAGCTGGGATCACCGCGCGCTCGACGGCGCGCTCGCGGCCCAGTTTCTGGCGAGCGTGAAACGGCATCTCGAGGCGCTATGAGGGAGCTGTGGGTCTGTCACCTCGGCGTCGTCGAGTACCGGGAGGCGCTGGCGCTGCAGCGGCGAGTTCGCTTGGCGCGGCAGAACGAGCTCGTGCCAGACGTGCTGCTGATGCTCGAGCACTGGCCCGTCTACACGCGCGGGCGGCGCTCGGCGCCCGGGGAGTTGCCGATGGGCGAGGAGTGGTACGCGATGCAGGGCATCGACACGGTTCTCACCGACCGCGGCGGGCGCGTCACCTACCACGGCCCCGGGCAGCTCGTCGGCTATCCGATCGTCGCGATCGACGACGTGCTCTCCTACGTCCGCACGCTCGAGCGTGCGCTCGTCTCGGCCCTGGCCGATGAGGGCATCTCCGCGCGGTCGCGGCCGGAGGACGGGATCGAGTTCACCGGTGTTTGGGTCGGCGAGCGCAAGATCGCGTCGATCGGCGTCCACGTCTCTCGGGGCGTCACGACCCACGGGTTCGCGGTCAACGTCGAGAACGATCTGCAGCCGTTCTCGTGGATCGTGCCGTGCGGCCTGGATGGAGTGCGGATGACCTCGGTCATCAGGGAGACGAGCCGCCTTACAGGGCAGATGAAATGCTTTCGCCGGCGTGCCGCGTGGCGGGTTGCGGAGGCTCTCGGGCGGCGCCAGCGCCTGGTCAGCCTGGCGCGGCTCGAGCGCGCGTGCGCGCCGGTGGCTGAGGCGGTGCCGGCTGAGGCGGCGGCGGCAGCCGCGGCTGTGCCATCACCTTGAGGATCGTACGGCGGATGCGCTCGGGCTCGTTCCTGAGCTGCTTCCACGTCACTCTGATGACCAGCCAACCGGCCGCGAGGAGCCGCTGATCGTTGCGGCGGTCGCGCTCGAAGGCCTGGCGAGTGTGGTGGAACCGCCGGCCGTCGAGCTGGATGATGATGCGCTGCTCGGACCAGGCGAGGTCGGCTTCGATCGCGCGCTCACCGTCGCCCGGATCGACGAGGACGTTGACCTCGGGATCGGGGAGGTTGCACGCCCGACTCATTGCGAGCCCGGCTTCCTCGAGCTCGTTCCGTGTGGGCGTGCGGCCGATGTAATGCTCCTCGAGGATCGACTGAACGATCGCGGCCGCCCGCCGGGTCGGGTTTCGCTCCAGCTGGTCGTTGATCGCGCGCAGGTCGAATGCCTCCATCACCTCCGCCTGGTCGAAGGCGCGCTCGAGCTGCCGGCGCGTCACGACGTCGGCGAGGTCGAACAGCGTCCGCGCCACCGTGGTGCACGGGATGCCGTTCTCGACGGTCACGTCCGTTTCGCTCAACGTCTTCGAGCGGTGGACGAGGACGCCGTCGTGGCCCGAGCGGCCGGAGCGGCCGGGGACCGTGACCTCGATCTTCGTGTGCCCCCAGTCACGAAGGCCGTGCAGCGCCGCCGCCGATCGGTGCGACAGGACCGCGCCGGGGCCGCAGGCGAAGACGGCGGCCAGGTAAAGGCCCTCGCGGGTGAGGAGCTTGGGAGGGACGAGCGAGTAGACGCCGCGGTGGACGCGGTGCAGGCGGCCACGGGCAGCGCGCTTGTAGACCGCGCCGGCGGTCAGACCGAGCGTTTCGAGGTGCTCGAGGCGCATCACGCAATGCTGCGCCTCGCCGAGAGCGGCAATGGCGCCGTCCAGCGAAGCCTGGGCGCGAAACTGCCCATATGTTCCACTTTCTCGCCCACCCTCCATGGCACCCGATGGTCCCGGAAAAGATGTAACGCGTGGTTGGCGGAAGTGCAAAAAAAGCGTGGCAGTCCGGAGCGCTAATCTGGGCTTATGAGCGCCACTAGGTCGAGGGCCAATCCAGGCGGTATCGCCGACGTCCTCGACATCCTTGGGCCGGACGTCCAGCCGCACCGCGCGCGCAAGCCTCGCTGGTTCAAGGTCCCGGCGCCCGGCGGCCCTCGCTACCGGGAGCTCAGGAGCCTGATAACCGAGGAGAACCTCCACACCGTCTGCCAGGAGGCGGCCTGCCCGAACATCGGCGAGTGCTGGCAGCGGGGCACGGCCACCTTCATGATCCTCGGCGATACGTGCACGCGCCGCTGCGGCTTCTGCCACGTCAAGACCGGCAAGCCCACCTGGAACGATCCGCTCGAGCCCGCCCGGGTCGCGCGGTCCGTGGCCAGGATGGGGCTGAGACACGCCGTGATAACGAGCGTCGACCGCGACGATCTCCCCGACTTCGGGGCCAGCGCGTTCGTCGGCGTGATCCGTCAGATCCGCCGGCAGGCGCCGAGCTGCAAGGTGGAGGTGCTGACGCCCGACTTCCGCGGTGAGGAGATGCCGCTGGCGAAGGTGATCGCCGAGAAGCCCGATGTCTTCAACCACAACGTCGAGGTCGTGCCGCGGCTCTACCCGGTTGCCCGTCGCGGCTCAACGTTTGAGCGCTCAGCCCGCGTATTGAAGAACGCCAAGGAGATGGGTGGCGAGGCGCTCGTCACCAAATCAGGGCTGATGGTCGGACTGGGCGAGAGCTTCGAGGAGATGGTCGACACGCTCGGCATCCTCCGAGATCACGACGTGCAGGTGCTCACGGTCGGTCAGTACCTGCGCCCGACCGAGCAACACCTGCCGGTCGTCCGCTACTGGCACCCGGACGAGTTCAAGCAGCTCGAGCAGGCCGCGTACGGACTCGGGTTCGAGCACGTCGCCGCCGGGCCGCTCGTGCGAAGCAGCTATCACGCCGACCAGCACGTCCCGCAGGTCAATGGAATCACGCCTACCCACGGGCCACTGGCGGAGGTCGCGAGCGCATGAGCCGCAAACGCAAGGCAGCCCTCATCGCGCTGGCGGTCATCGCGCTGGCGCTGATCGTCGCCCCGGCCGCGTTCGCCGCGGCCGGCGGCGGCTCCGCCGGCTTCGGGGGCGGCGGCGGTGGCGGTGGCGGTGGCGGCCGCGGGGCCGGGCTCTACATCATCGTCCAGATCCTGATCCGAATCGCGATCCTGGGCCATGGTCTCGGCGCCCTGGTGCTCATCGGCCTCGTCGTCCTGTACCTGATCTTCACGCGCGTCACGCCCGGCACTCGCAACTTCTGGAATGCGAAGGAGAGCTCCGGTCGGAGGTCCCGACGCCGGGTCGCGCAGCGTGAGCGCCGAGTGGAGATGGCCGCCGCCGAGGCCGCGGAGGAGGACCCGGCATTCGACCCCGACTTCGTCCGCTCCCGGGCCGCGAAGCTGTTCACGCAGATCCAGTCCGCCTGGGACGCCGCCGACCGCAACCGCCTCAGGCGCCTGATCGGGCCCGACCTGTTCGAAGAATGGGAGCGCCGGCTCGATGACTTCGATCGCCGGGGCTGGCGCAACCACGTGCAGCCAGTCGGTGAGCCGACGGTCGAGTACGTGGCGCTCACCAACAAGGGCAACCGAGCCGAGGATCGAGTGACGGTTCGGATCGAGGCGACGCTGCGTGACTACGTCGTCGACGGCGCCGGCAACCGGCTCAAGCGGCGCGGTCGGATCGCGGAGACGGTCAAGGTGCGCGAGTTCTGGACGCTCGCCAAGGACGAGCACGGGCAATGGATCCTGCAGTCGATCGAGCAGGGAGCGGAGGGCGAGCATGCGCTCGAGTCCGACCTGGTCGCGACGCCCTGGTCAGACGATGAAGGCATGCGCGACGAGGCGCTCGTCGAGCAGGCCGTCGCCGACGCTGTCCCCGAGGGCACCAGGATCGCCGAGCTCGCCGACCTCGAGTTCGACGGCGACGCCCGCGCCGCGGCCCTCGACCTGAGCCTCGCCGACGGCCGCTTCTCGCCGAATGTGCTCGAGGTGGCTGCCCGCCGGGCGGTCGCTGCGTGGGCGGATGCGGTCGATGGCGACGACAGCAGGCTGCGGGCGATCGCGCATCCTGGGGCGGCGCGCGATCTGCTCCACCCCGGCGACCCGAGCGAGCAGACGCGCGTGGTCGTGCGCGGCCCGAAGGTCAGGCAGATCAGAATCGCGGCACTCGACGCAGGCGCGGAGCCGCCGACGATGGCGATCGACGTCGAGATCGAGGGCCGTCGCTACATCGAGGATCGGGACACGACCGAGATCGTCGCCGGGAGCCAGTCCCGGGCGACCAAGTTCACGGAGCACTGGAAGCTCGCGCTGGACGGCGATGCTTCGCAGCCCTGGCGGATCACGTCCGCCGGCGCCGCCGTTGGACCACGGTAGCCCCGGCGGATCACGTCCGCCGGCGCCGCCGTTGGACCACGGTAGCCCTGGCGGATCGCGTCCGCCGGCGCCGCCGTTGGACCACGGTAGCCCTGGCGGATCGCGTCCGCCGGCGCCGGGCCACCTAACCTCCGGCCCGTGATCCCGATCAAGGACAACATGCCGACGGATCGCTTTCCGTTCGTGACAGTCGCGCTGATCGTGATCAACGTCGTCGCGTACATCCTCGCTGTCTGGCACGGCGGCTCATTGATCAGCGGTCCCGATAGCCACGAGATCGTCAAGTACGGAGCGATCCCCTACACGCTCACACATTCGGGGGCGCATTGCGCGCAGTCCTCAGGCGGGATCGTCTGCGGCACCCAGGTGTCGGCCCAGGGGACGATCCCCACCTGGCAGACGGTCCTCACGTCGATGTTCATGCACGCGTCGATCCTCCACATCGCCGGCAACATGCTGTTCCTGTGGATCTTCGGCAACAACGTCGAGGATTCGATGGGACCGATCAAGTTCATCGGCTTCTATCTCCTCGGCGGGGTCGCCGCGCTGGCGCTCCAGGTCGCGATCAGCCCGGACTCGACCGTCCCGACGGTTGGCGCTTCGGGGGCGATCGCCGCCGTGCTGGGCGGCTACATCCTGCTGTATCCCCGCGCCAGGGTGCTCAGCCTCGTGTTCATCATCCTGTTGTTCACGGTGATCGAGCTACCTGCCCTATGGGTGCTCGCGATCTGGTTCGTCGAGCAGGCCGCGTTCGCGGCCGCCGGTCTTACCCATCCCACCGGGGGTGGCGGCGGTGTCGCATACTTCGCGCACGTGGGCGGCTTCATCTTTGGCTTCGCGACGATCAAGCTGCTCGCGACTCACCGCAAGCAGGTGCCGCCAAAAGCGGTGGTCCACTGAGGCCTTGCGCGCGGTAGTCCTCATCGTCGCGCTGCTGTTCATCGCCATGCTTGGCGCGCTGACGGTGTCCGATCTCGTACGCAACGGCGTCACTCCCCTCGCGATCGTCGCGATTGCCGTCCTCGTGCTGTTTATGATCGGCATCGTCGGGGCGCTGCGACAGCCCCCAAGCGAGTGAACGATCTGCTGCTGACTGGAGAGAAGGCGGGACGCCGGCCAAGCCCGGCGCGTCCGCGTCGCCGGATTCGTTTCTGGCACCTGGTGGCGGTCAGCGCATTGGCGGTGTTCGTCGCGCTGGCGGCGCTGCTCGGTTTGATGGCCTCAACCCTCTCGAGGTCGCCCGTGGTCGCGCTGCCCGCCGCCAGAGCCGCAGTCCATCACCACAAGGCGCCGGGCTATGCCACGTTGCCGGCGCCCGCGGGCCAGCGGGTCCAGGTCCACTTCAAGCTCCCCGTCAAGAGCGCGATCCTGTTCGACGTCCGCACCGGACGCCTTCTGTGGGAGCGACGGCGCACCGATATCGTTCCGATCGCGAGCCTCACGAAGATGATGACCGCATTGCTGGTCGTCGCCCACACGCGACCGACCGCGAAGGTCTTGATCACCAATGAGGCCGTGAACTTCACCGGCTCGGGGATCGGCCTGCTCCCGCGCGGCAAACGCGTCCCGATCCTGCCGCTGCTGTACGGCCTGCTCCTACCGAGTGGCAACGACGCCGCAATCGCGCTCGCGCAACACGTGGCCGGCACGCAAACCAGGTTCATCACGATGATGAACGAGCGTGCGCGGCAGCTGGGCCTGACCTGCACCCACTTCACGTCGGTCAGCGGGATCGTCGATCAGGGCAACCATTCGTGCGCCACCGACCTGGCCGCACTCGCGCACGCGGTGCTCAGACAGCCGCTGCTCGCGAGGATCGTCGCGACCCGCAGCGCGATTCTTCCGTTCCCGATCAAGGGCGGAAAGCTCTACCTGTACAACAACAACCCGCTGCTGCTGATGGGGTACCCGGGGACCGACGGCGTCAAGACCGGGTTCACGGACGCCGCCGGCCAGTGCCTGGTCGCGACCGCTCGCCGCGGCCGGACATGGCTCGGAGTCGTGCTGCTGCATTCAACCGACACGCCCGACCAGGCG
Source organism: uncultured Solirubrobacterales bacterium (assembly GCA_963796525.1). Taxonomy (GTDB): domain Bacteria; phylum Actinomycetota; class Thermoleophilia; order Solirubrobacterales; family Solirubrobacteraceae; genus Palsa-465. The sequence goes on along the minus strand of CAWCMD010000014.1, from coordinate 16,948 downwards.
ACCAAGCTCCTCGATGCGGGCTTCGCCGCGGAACGCCGCCGCGCGGCCTAGAGCGCATCCGGCTCGAATACGACGGCCGTCACCACCGCCCGGCCCTCGAGCAGGTCCACGCCGTGCTGCTCGCGCGGGCGGTTGCGCAACTTGCCGTCATAGACGAGCGACGACGATCCGCCCCCGTCGAGGTTCAACGCCTCTGAGGCGCCGAGCTCGATCAACGCCGAAGCGAGCTCTCCCAGCGTCATTCCCGCGTCGTGCGCGTTGCGGCCGTCGCACGCGACGGCAAGCACGCGCTCACCGGCCACACCGAGCGCGGCCCGCGGATAGCGCCCATCGGTGATGTCGGAGTCGAACTGCCGCGAGCCTGCCGAGAAACCCTCGGCGTCCTCGCCGTCCACAAACACGCACCGCCCATCCGATACCAGCAGCGGCCCCGCCTGCAACAGATCTCCGTCCGGCGCGCTGCCGAGCCGCGAGCGCTGCGCAATCCGGACCGAGCCGTCAGCGATCTGGACACATCCGCGAACATCGCCCCACGGCCCGTCGAAGGACACGGAAGGCATTGCGGCGCCCCCGAGCCGCAGCTCACCGAGCGGCGCGTACTCCGGCCGGACGAAGAAGCCGCCGACGACCGCATCGCGCACCGACTGCATCCGGCACCACCGCACCAGCGGCGCGGGCGGATCGATCACCACCACCCGCGGCCGGAATGACCTCAAGTCGTAGCTGGCCACGTGCAGCGTCGTGCGCCGCGCGTCCCCCACCGTCACGCGCATCCGGTCGTAGCGCGAGCGCCGCCTCGGCAGCACTCGCGGCGTCCACAGACGAGCCACCCCAACAGGATGACGGCTAACTACTTCCGGATTGCTAAACGGATGTGAAGCTGCCAGCAGGCGCTGGGATGTCGTCGATGCGGTCGCCCGCGCCCCGCGGGCGCTGCACCCGGCGTGTAACGGCCGACAACGCCACCTCGACCGCGCACGCCGCAAGTAGGATGAAAAACGGATCGAGCGCCGCACGGAAACGCGGAGTGCCGGTCGTGATCGGCGCTTCGCTCAGCCAGATCAAGAATGGGACCAACCACAGCGAGAGTGGCATCCGGCGAACCGTGCGCGTGAACAGACCCCCGATCGCAAGCAGCCCGACGATCCAGAAGCAGTACACGCCGAGATCGGCGAACGTCGCGCGGGCGTCGGTGTCGGTCCGAGCGCTGCGGCGCCAGACGAACGATCCCTGGAGGTCGAGCAGGCGCGCCGTGTTCCAGAACGTGGCCTGCAAGACGTACGTGGGGTGCTGGCGCAGGTAGTGGAACACGGCGCTGACGAGGCGCTGGTTGCGAGTCGCCTCGCTGACATGGAAGTTGTTCTTGATCGCGTGGTAGTTGTGGTAGCCGCCGATCACCCAGATGAAGTGGTGCTTGGCGGCGGCGTCGTTGTAGGTCCCGCTCAGCGTCGTGCCGACCTCGTCAGTCACCGGAATTAGGGCGTGCTGGGCGATCGCGTTGCGGACCGTCCATGGCGAGACCGTCAGCACCATCACCGCCAGCAGCAGCGCCGGTGCCGCCGCCGCCCGCCACGACCACCGTGGCCGCACCGTCCACACGATCACGGCGAGCGCCAGGCCGAGCACCAAGCCGTTCCCTCGGGTCAGCGAGGCGAGGCCCGCCAGCACCCCCGCGCCCACCACCCATCGGTAGCGGTGCACCGCACCCCGCGCCTGCAGCGCACAGCAAGTCGCTCCCAGAACCAACGGCACAAACAGCGTCTCAGTCATCAACGACGTGCCGACCAGAACGAGCGGCACGTAGAAGGCAGCGATCGCCATCGCGACCAGCGCGATCCTTCGGCCCGCCACCTGGAGCGCCATCAGCCCGATCAGCCCGACCGTCACCGTCGACAGCAGCGCCAGCACGATCCGCGCCTCGGTCCAACCGCCGTGCGGAATTCCGATGATCAGGTACACGCCGGCTAGGAAGAACGGCAGACCCGGCGGGCGGTAGGCGCTGTGCCCGAGTGCCCACCCGTGCCCCTGCGCGAGACCCTTCGCGAGCAGGTCGTAGCTACCGGCGTCGAGCACGGCCTTGTAGTGCTGGGTGTGCAGCACGTACCCCACGCGGACGAGCAGCGCCAGCAGCAGCAGGCCGCCGGCGGCCCACAGGAAGCGCTTGGACCCTACGAACACCCGCAGGATGCTAGTGCCGATGTCCTCCGAGCAAGCCTTTCGGCGCACGCCCCCTTGTCCTCCGGCGCAGCCGAGCTTGCCACCGTGCGGTGCGATGTGAGAAGCTCCCGCGCTCGTGGCCAACGTGGTTGGACAGCGTGTACGACGGCGCGAGGATCCGCGCTTTCTGACGGGGACCGGGCGTTACGTCGACGACGTCAAGGTGCAGGACGCCCTGTACGTGACGTTCGTGCGCTCGCCGTGGGCGCACGCTCGGGTGGTGAACGTCGAAACCTCGCAGCTGCCGGACGGCGCGCAGGCGTTCAAGGCCGGCGATCTCCCGCTCGCGGTCAACCCGGCGCCGCCGTTCGTGGGTATCGACGAGCGCATGTTCCGCCCGTTCTTCGCGGCTGAGAAGGTCCGTTTCGTCGGAGACATCGTCGCGGCAGTGGTCGCCGACACGCGCGCAGGATCTGTCGACGCCGCCGAGGCGGTCGAGGTCGAGTTCGATCCGCTCCCGGCGGTGACCGACATCGTCGAGGCCGCGAAGGACGAGGTGCTCCTGTTCGAGGACGTCGGCACGAATGTGTGCATCCAGCGGCCGGCGGAGCACGACGGGCATCTGTTCGATGACTGCGAGGTGGTCACGAACGGGGCGAACTTCTCCCAGCGCCTGTCCGCCTGCCCGGTCGAGCCGCGCGCGACGATCGCGCAGTTCGGCGAGGACGGCCGGCTTACGATCTACCTCTCGACGCAGACCCCTCACACGGACAAGATGGTGCTCGGCCTGCTGCTCGGACTCGAGCCCGATCAGGTTCGCGTGATCGCTCCGGACGTCGGGGGTGGGTTCGGCGGCAAGGGCCTGTGCCCCGAGGACGTCATCTGCGCGGCGCTCGCGCGCGCGACCAGCAGGCCGGTCCGCTGGACCGAGACGCGCAGCGAGAACCTGATCGCGATGCACCAGGGCCGAGCGCAGCGATTCGAGTTCACGATCGGCGGCGGCCGCGACGGCCGGGTCAAGGCCCTGCGCGCCAGCATCCTCCAGGACGGCGGCGCGTATCCCGGGATCGGCGCGTTCCTGGCGAACCTGACCGCGATGATGTCGAGCGGCGTCTACCAGATCCCGAAGATCGAACTCGAGGTCAAGGCGGTTGTCACAAATACAACGCCGACCGGCCCCGTTCGCGGCGCGGGACGGCCCGAGGCCACCCAGGCGATCGAGCGGGCGATCGACATGTTCGCCGCCGACTGCGGCCTCGATCCGGCCGACGTGCGCAAGCGCAACTTCATCGCCAAGGACTCCTTCCCGCACCAGACCGCGTCGGGAGCGCATTACGACATCGGCGACTACGGTCGCGCGCTCGACCTGGTGCTCGAGCACGCCGATTACGAGAAGCTCCGCGAGGAGCAGGCCCGCCGCCGGGATGGGGATTCCCGCCCACCCAACCACCGCCAACTCGGAATCGGGCTGAGCGCATACGTGGAGATCACCAACGGGATCAACGAGACGGAGTTCGGCTCGGTCGAGATCACCGAGGGCGGGGAGGCAATCGTGCGCACGGGCTCGCAGACCCAGGGCCAGGGCCACGAGACGACCTTCGCGCAGATCGTCGCCGACCGGCTCGGGATCCCCGTCGAGAAGATCACAGTCTTGAAGGGCGATACCGATGAGGTGGCAAGGGGCACCGGCACCTACGGTTCGAAATCGACCCAGATTGGCGGGGTCGCCGCCGCGAACGCCTCGCAGGAGGTCGTCGAGCGTGCCAAGCAGCTCGCAGCCGAGGAGCTCGAAGCAAGTCCCGAGGACATGCAGCTCGACCTCGATCGCGGCAGCTTCCACGTCGCCGGCGCACCCGAGCCGGCGCTCAGCTGGGGCGATCTTGCCTCGCGGCTGCAGTCGAAGAACCTGCTCGAGCAGCTGAAGGCCGAGGTCGACTTCACCGCCCCCCAGCCGACGTTCCCGTTCGGGGCACATGTCGCCGTCGTCGAGGTTGACACCGAGACCGGCGGCGTCGAGCTGAAGCGGCTGATCGCGGTCGACGACGCGGGCACGATCATCAATCCGATGGTCGCCGAGGGCCAGGTTCACGGCGGCGTCGCGGCCGGGATCGCGCAGGCGCTCTACGAGGAGCTGACCTACGACGAGGACGGCAACCCGCAGAACGCGACGCTGGTCACCTACGGCATCCCCGGCGCCACCGAGCTGCCGTCGTTCGAGCTGGTCGACATGGAGACGCCGACGCCGGTCAACCCGCTCGGCGCGAAGGGGATCGGCGAATCGGGCACGATCGGCGCGACGCCGGCCGTGCACAACGCGGTGATCGACGCGCTTGCGCCGTTCGGTGTTCGCCACGTGGACATGCCGGTCAACGGCGAGAGCATCTGGCGGGCGCTGGAGTCGGCCCGCGGCTGATGATCGGCGACGTCCTCTGGACGCCACCCGCGGACTTCCGCGAAACAACAGAGGTCGGTCGCTACATGAACTGGCTCCGCGACGAGCGCGGCCACGCGTTTGACAGCTACGACGAGCTGCAGCGCTGGTCGGTCGTCGAGCTCGAGCAGTTCTGGGGGTCGATCGCGGACTTCTACGAGCTCCGCTTCCACGCGCCGTACGAGCAGGTCCTCGCAAGCAAGGAGATGCCAGGCGCGCAGTGGTTCAAGGGCGCGACGCTCAACTACGCCGAGCACCTGGTCGGGCGTGAGGAGGACGCGGATACGACCGCCGTCATCGCCCGCAGCCAGACGCGCGACCCGCTCGAGCTCACGTTCGGCGAGCTGCGCGAGCTCGCAGGCCGCGCCCGCGCAGGGCTGCAGCGTCTCGGCGTCGGCCCTGGCGACCGCGTCGTCGCGTACCTACCGAATGTTCCGGAAACGCTGGCCGCGTTCATCGCGACCGCCAGCCTCGGCGCGATCTGGGCGACGTGCGCGCCCGAGTTCGGGACCCGCAGCGTCGTCGACCGGTTCGCGCAGATCGAGCCGAAGGTGCTGCTCGCGGTCGGCGGCTATGGCTACCGGAACCGCTATGTCGACCGCCGCGCCGAGGTGCAGACGATCCGCGAGCGTCTGCACACGCTGCAGCACACGGTCTGGGTGCCCTACGGCGAGGCGAGCATCGACGACGCGATGCCCTGGCCGGAGCTGACCGAGGATCCGGCGCCGCTCGAGTTCGATCCGGTCGCCTTCGGCCACCCCCTGTACGTTCTGTTCTCCTCCGGCACGACCGGATTGCCGAAGGCGATCGTCCACGGCCACGGCGGGCAGCTGATCGAGCATCACAAGAACCAGGGGCTCGGCTGGGACCTAAGGCCCGGTGGACGGCTGCAGTGGTTTTCGACGACAGCCTGGATGATGTGGAACGCGCTCGTCTCGGCGCTGCTGCTGCGCTCCTCGATCGTGATGCTCGACGGCGACCCCGCGTGGCCCGACCTGCTCGAGCAATGGCGGCTCGCCGAGGAGCTGAAGCCGTCGGTGATGGGCGTCAGCCCCGCGTATCTGATGGGCTGTCGCAAGGCTGGGATCCAGCCGGGGCGGGATTGTGATCTGAGCAGCATCCGCGCGCTGTGCACCGCCGGTTCGCCGCTGCCGCCGGAGGGCTACATCTACGCCTACGAACAGCTCAACCCCGAGGCCGTCCTGATCAACGGCTCGGGCGGCACCGACGTATGCACCGGGATCGTGTCGGGGTCCTTCGCCCAGCCCGTGTACGAGGGCGAGATCTCCGGCCGGTGCCTCGGCGTCGACGCACATGCCTTCGACCTCAACGGCGACGAGGTGGTCGGCGAGCTCGGTGAGCTGGTGATCAAGCAGCCGATGCCCTCGATGCCGATCGCGTTCTGGAACGACCCGGAGATGAGGCGGTACCGCGCCTCGTACTTCGACCACTACCCGGGCGTCTGGCGCCAGGGCGACTGGATCCGCTTCACCGAGCGCGGCAGCTGCGTCCTGACCGGCCGCTCGGACGCGACGCTCAACCGCGGAGGCGTGCGCCTCGGCACCGGCGAGTTCTACGCCGTGGTCGAGGAGCTGCCGGAGATCGTCGACGCGCTCGTCGTACATCTCGAGGATTCCGGCGGCGGCGCGGGCGAGCTCCTGCTGTTCGTCGTGCCGGGCGAGGGCGTCACCGTCGACGAGGGGCTGAAGGCGCGGATCGCGGGCGCACTGCGCTCGGAGCTATCGCCGCGCCACGTGCCCGACGCGATCGTCTCGGTCCCGTCGATCCCCCGCACGCTGACCGGCAAGAAGCTCGAGGCGCCGGTCAAGCGGATCTTGCAGGGAACCGCCGCAGAACAGGTCGCAAGCCGGGACGCGCTGGCGCAGCCCGAAGCGCTCGACGCGTTCGTGATGTACGCGGGGTCGCGGCCGGCGGACTAGGCCGGGCCGGCCCCGGCCGGCGGACTACGCCGGGGCCGGCCGCCGGTCCACCACACGCACCGCCTTCCCGACGCTGCGCGGCACGGTCCCCGGGTCGAGCAGACGTACGCCGATCCGCACCCCCATGTTGTCGCGCAGGCGGTGCTCGAGCAGTCCGCGCATCGATTCCCGGTCCGCGCCACCGTCGCGCGGCTCGCACTCGAGCGTCAGCTCGTCGAGGGCGCCGCGCCGCTCGATCACCAGCTGGTAGTGCGGCGAGGTCCCATCGACGCTCAAAAGCACATGCTCGACTGACGAGGGATGCACGTTGATGCCGCGGATGATCAGCATGTCGTCGCGGCGTCCCCGCAACCCTGTGAGCCGGACGCCGGTCCGCCCGCATTCACAGGGCGACGGATCCAGCGTCGCGTAGTCCGCCGTCCGGTAGCGGATCAGCGGCATGGCTTCCTTGGTCAGGGTCGTCAGCACGAGCTCGCCCTCCACGCCGGGAGCAACACGCGCCCCGCTCTCCGGGTCGATCACCTCGACCAGGAAGTGGTCCTCCTGCACGTGCAGCCCATCCCGCGTGAGGAGGCACTCGGCCGCCACGCCCGGCCCGCACATCTCGGACAGCCCGTAGAAGTTGACGGCCGTCAACCCGAGCGCGGCCTCGATCTGTGAGCGCATCGCTTCGCTCCACGGCTCGGCCCCGAACAGCCCCAGCTCGAGCCGCAAGTCCGCCACGTCGTAGCCCTCGTCGGCCACCGCCTGCGCGATCGCGAGTGCATACGACGGCGTCGATACCAGCACCTGGGACCCGAAGTCCCGTAACAGCAGCGCCTGGCGAGCGGTGAAGCCGCCCGACACCGGCACCATCGTGCAGCCGATCCGCTCACCGCCCTGATGAAAGCCAAGGCCGCCGGTGAACAGGCCGTATCCGTTGGCGTTGTGGACCAGCATCCCCGGCCGGACGCCGGCCATCGTCATGCACCGCGCCATCAACTCGGTCCACGTCTCGAGATCGCCGCGCGTGTAACCCACGACCGTCGGCTTGCCGTGCGTCCCGCTCGACGCGTGCACGCGCACCAGTTGCTCGCGCGGCACCGCGAGCATCCCGAATGGATAGGCCGCGCGCAAATCGTTCTTGACCGTGAACGGGACTTGTTCGAGGTCGTCAAGCGACCGGATCTCGGGAAGCGACGCGTCCCGCGCCGAGCGCACCCGCTCCACCGTCTCGCGCAGCCGCTGCAGCTGCAGCTCGCACAGCTCGTCCCGCGGCAGCGTCTCCGCCACGCTCCAGATCGAGCCTTCAGATCTCGCGACGGTGCGCATTCCAGTGCTCCTCGAGGTTGCGGACGAGCGCCTCGCTCAGATGGCAGTAAGCCTGCTCGCGCGCGTAGGTGGACATGTACTCGCGGAACAGGTCAAGGGGTTCCTCGCCGGCGCGCAGTGCGGCCCGGTTGGCGGCGGCGTTGACAAGGCCCGAGCTGGTGAGTGCGTCGATCCGCCCCTCAATCGCATCGTCCATCTCGCCGGTGGCGACGACCTCGTCGACCAGCAGGTCCGCGTCTGGCTCCCCCGCCGTCCACTCCCGGCCGGACAGGATCGCCTGGCGCGCCGCGCGATCGCCGACGAACCGCGGCAGACGCAGGTTCGAGGCGCCGGGAATGATCCCCTCGCGACGCGCCGGCAGGTACAGGCGCGCCCCGCGCGTGGCGATCACGTGATCGACGACGTGCAGCAACTGGCAGGCGCCGCCGATCGCGAAGCGCTCGACCGCCGCGATCCACAGCTTCTCCGCGCCGCCCGACAGCCCACGGTAGATCTTGTTGACGTAGCCGAGGTCGCGCTCCAAAAACCAGACGAAGTCGACGCGACCGTGGTACAGGTGCGTGAGGTTGATGCCGCTGCCGAACACGCGCTGCCCGGCGTAGCGCTGATGCTCGATCACGCCGCCGCGAAAGACGCCGACCTCGATCTGCGGATCGAGCAGGATCAGGTCGACGGCCCACTCGGTCGCGTCGAGCGTCCCGCCGTCCTCGGCATTCAGAAACCTGGGATTGCGAAGTTCGAGCACGCCCGCCCGTCCCTGCCGCGCCACATGCACGGACCCGAAGTCCACGACGCCCGTCGACCGGAACTCGTCGAGGCGCTCGAGCGCCTGCGGCGTCGGCGCGAGCATCGACTCGACCAAGTGCCGCCCCGCCCGCGGGTCGGCCAGGATCTTCGCCGTCAGCAGCCCCTGCGCGAGCTCGATCCCCTCCTTGTCCGCCAGCATCCGGGCGCGTTCGCCGTCCATCTGTGCGCGCGTCGGCACCAGTCCGGGCACGCGCTCCGCGGCCTCGTACAGGAGATCGTCGAGTCGGAGCGACTTGGACAGGCCATCCGTCAACGCGTCGTAGAGAGCAGGGATGTCCGTGTCGGCGAGCGCGGTCATCGCATAGGGTTCGCTGAATGCCTGGCTTGATGGAGGGCAAAGTGGGGCTCGTGACCGGCGCCGCCAGTGGCATCGGCCGCGCGTGCGCGATCCGCTTCGCGCGCGAAGGGGCGACGGTGATGGTCGCCGACCTCGAATCGGCACGCGCCGGGGCCGAGCAAACGGTCGCCCGGATCACCGACGGGGGCGGCGAGGCGGAGTTCTTCCCGTGCGACGTCGCGAGTGCCTACGACAACGAGGCGCTCGTCGCGCACACGGTGAGGCGCTTCGGACGGCTCGACTTCGCGCACAACAACGCCGGCATCGGCGTCCACCGCCTGCTGCACGAGACGCCGGACGAGGACTTCGACCGCGTGATCGCGGTCAACCTGCGCGGCACCTTCCTGGGGATGAAGCATCAGATCGCGCAGATGCTCGCGCAACGCGCGGGCGCAATCGTCAACACGTCCTCCAACGCCGGCCTGCGCGCGGTGATGATGCTCAGCGCCTACACGGCGAGCAAGCATGGGATCCTCGGTCTGACGAAGAACGCGGCGGTCGAATACGCCAACGATGGCATCCGCGTCAACGCCGTCTGCCCCGGCGCAATCATGACCCCGCTGATGTCCGAGCAGCCGCCGGAGCGCCAGCAGGAGATCCTCGCGCCCCAGGCGCTGACCCGCTTCGGCGAACCCGAGGAGGTCGCAGCCGCGGTCGTCTGGCTGTGCTCCGATGAGGCGTCGTTCATCACCGGCGTGGAGCTGCCGGTCGATGCCGGCTCCGTGGCGTGGGTGTCGGCACACAGAGGACTACCATAAGGCTGCAGTCGTTTGGAGATGGAGAGAGTGAGATGGCTCTGATCGAGGAGCCCGTCGCATCGGAACGCTGGCGGGTCGGTAACGGCACCCTTGACGACCGCCTCCGCCGGTGGTCGGGAATCCTCGCCGAGACGCACATCACGTTCGACGTCCGGGCAACCGAGAAGACGCCCGAGAACTTCCGCGCAGCGGTCACCAGAAGGTCGGTTGGCAATCTGATGCTGCTGGACTGTGCCGCCTCTCCGTTCCTCGGCAACCGCAGCGACGCGCTGGTCGAGCCGTCCGAGGACGTGCTCGGGTTCCAATTCGTGTGCAAGGGCGTCGAGCTGGTCCGCGAGGGCCGTCGCGAGCTCGCGCTCACCGCGGGCGACGTCGTCCTCTGGGACGGACTCCAGCCGACCGAGGTCGAGATCGTCGAGCCGTTCTACAAGCGCACGCTGCTGTTCCCGCGCGAGCAGGTGCTCGCCGTCTGCCCGCGGCTTGGCGAGGTCGACGAGATGCCGGCGGTCAACGGCAGCGGCTCCGCGCGCCTGCTCGTCCGTTACATGAACGCGCTCGCGGCCGAGCTGCCCAAGCTTGACGCGTCGGCCGGCGTGGCCGCCGCGAACGCCGCGCTCGAGCTGCTGCGCGCGACGGTCGAGCCGAGCGTGCCAAGCAGCCGCACCGCGACCCGTTCGGCGATGCGCGCCGAAATTCGCCGCTACGTCCGCACGCACCTGCAGGATCCGATGCTCGGACCGGCCTCGATCGCGCGCTCGTACGCGATGTCGGTGCGCGCGCTGCACGCGCTGTTCGAGGACGCGGAGACGTCCGTCGCCGCGCTCGTGCGCAGCGAGCGGCTCGCGCGCTGCATGGAGGACCTGCAGCGTCCCAACGGCGGCTCGGTCACCGACATCGCATTCCGCTGGGGCTTCTGCGACGCCGCCCACTTCTCGCGCGTGTTCAAGCGCGAGTACGGCGCGACGCCGAGCGAGATCCGCCAGGCCGCGATCATCCGCGGGATCTAGAGCCAAGCCAAGAGCTCCGCGACGCCGTCGATCACAGCGTCCGGGCGGCGGCCCGCCGGAATGCCCTCGAGCTCCACGTCCCCGCTGATCCCGGTGCGCACCAGCACCGTCCGCGAGCCGCCCATCCGCCCAAGCGCGATGTCCATCCCGAGGTCGTCGCCGATCACCGCGACCTCGCGCGAGGGCACGCCGAGCCTCGCACTGATTTCGTCGACGGCCGGCCGCGACGGCTTGCCCACAACCCGCGGCCGCACGCCCGTGACCTTGGCGATCGCGGCGGTGACCATCGCGCCGCGGCTGAAGATCATCCCGTTCGCACCGGCATAGCCGCGCGCATAGCTGCCGGTGAGCAGCGGTGCGCCGCCGTTGACGGCGCGCGCCGCGCGCTCGACGTCTGCCAGGTCGACGGCATCGACGTGCGTGACCAGCACCGCGCCGGCCTCGCCGTCGCCGGCAAGCGCGACGCCGGCGTCGCGCAGCCGGGCCGCGACCTCGTCTGATCCGAACAGCATCGTCGGGATGCCGACGTAGCGGCTGCGCAGGTAGCGGATCGCGCTCTCGATCGGCGTCAGCATCTCGTCGTCGCCGATCGGCAGGCCGTCCTCGCGCAGCCCGCGCGCGATCGCGGCGGCGCTCACGTGGCTGCCGTTCGTGAACAGCACCAGCGGGCGCCCGCTCGCGCGGACGCGCTCGAGCACCTCGACCGCGCCGGGTTGGGGGCGCCCGCGGCCGTCCGCCCCGCGGTGCACGAGCGTCCCGTCGACGTCGAACACGAACCCGCGGACGCCGTCAAGCACGGCGCCAGAGGACCCGGTCGGGACCCTTGTCGAGCGAGAAGTACGAGATATCCGGCCGCGCCTCGAGCTCGCGCAAGAGCGCCACGATAGGGGGTGTTCGGGGGCGCGCATGCGCGCCCCCGCCGACCGGTGCATGCACCGGTCGGGGCCCGGCCGCATGCGGCCGGGCCTTTCCCATCCTCATCTGATCGACCTGTTCTGCGGGCATCGTCAATCGCAAGAGCAGCTCTTCCTCGGAGATCTGCGAGCCGAACCGCTCGCGCGCCCCGTCGAGACTGAGCGGCTTGAGGTCGCGCAGCTGCTCGGCCTGCGGGCGCGCCAGCACCTTCTCGGCGATATCTGGATCGACCGGCGCCGGCGCCTCCCCGTAGTGGCCGAGGAAGTAGCGGACCGTCTCGTCCGAGACGTTGATCCAGCGCGCGCCGTCGATCACGTTGCGCGCCGCCTGGCTGGCGATGAATTGCGAGACGGGCGTGACGATGATCGGATATCCCATCTCCGCGCGCACGCGCGTGACCTCGTCGAGCACCTCCTCGAACAGCTCCGGCCGCCGCAGCTCCTCGAGCATCCGCTTGGTCGTCGTGACCATGCCCCCGGGCAGCTGGTGGCGGTAGTAGGCGGCGTCGAACTCCTCCGGCATTCCCGTCGGGAGGTCCTTGGCGCCCGCCAGCTCCTCGTAGTACGCGGTCACCTCCTCCTGGGCCTGCAGATCCAGCGGGTGCGTGAAGCCGGCGGCCTCGAGGTTGCGGGCCGTGCTGATCGCCTCGGGCTGTGAGGTGCCGCGCGAGAGCGGGCCTGAGGCGGTGTGCACCGCGTCGAACCCCGCCTTGACCCCCTCGACGTAGACGAACGGCGCGAGCCCGATCGTGCAGTGGCTGTGCAGCTCGGTCTTGCGCTCGCCCGCGGCGGCCGTGAAGTGCGGCGCGAGCTCGCGGACCGCATCGGGCGTCAGCAGCCCGCCCGGATCCTTGAGGTACAGGCGATCCATGTCCACGCAGTCGGCGAGCGCGGCTGCGCGCTGCGCGTAGTACTCGTGGGTGTGGACCTCGCTGATCGAGTAGGTGAGGCCGATCACGATCTCTTCGACGCCCTCCTCACGCGACATCCGCGCGAGTCGCTTCAGCCGCACCGGGTCGTTGGAGGGATCGGCGATCTGGAAGCGGCGGATGCCGTTGCGCACGACCAGCCGGAAAGACAGGCGCATCACCTCCTCGTCGGCCGGCACCCAGGAGATGAAGCGCATCCCTGTCGTGATCATGCCGAGCGGCGTGTTCGGCATCGCCTCGCTGACGAGCCGCAGCCGCTCCCAGGGATCCTCGTGGTGGAAGCGCACAGAGACCGCCATGTGGGTGCTCGAGGTGAAGTCGAGCGCGTGATAGCCGACGTGGTCGAGCGTCGGGGCGATCGCGAGCACGTCCGGAGTGGTGAGCCCGGTCGCGCTCCACAGGCTCTGGTTGCCGTCGCGGTTCGTCGTGTCGATGAACTCGACGACGCGGCTCACAGCGTCTCCTGAAGCCAGCGGGTGGTGACCGCGCCGGCGGCGAAGTCGGGGTGGCGGAGGATGCCGAGCAGCAGCTCGCGGTTCGTGTTGACGCCCTCGACCCGCGTAGCGTCAAGCGCGTCGCGAAGGATCATGATCGCCTCATCGCGATCGCTGCCGTGGCCGATCAGCTTCGCGAGCAATGAGTCGTAGTACGGCGGCACCTCCGTGCCCTCCTCGCAGTGCGAGTCGACCCTCAGCCCGGGCATCGACGGGACCCGAAAACGCGAGATAGTCCCCGGGCTGGGCTCGAAGTCCCGGCTCGGGTCCTCGGCCGTCAGGCGACACTCGATCGCGTAGCCGCGCAGGTCACACGGATCGAGGGCCAGCTCCTCGCCGTCCGCGATCCGCAGCTGCATGCCGACGAGGTCGCGCCCCGTCACCACCTCGGTGACCGGATGCTCCACCTGGATCCGGCAGTTCATCTCGAGGAAGTAGAAGTCGCCGCTCGCTGCGTCGAGGATGAACTCGACCGTGCCGAGGTTGCGATAGCCGATCGCGCGGGCGAACGTGATCGCCGCGGCTCTCAGCGCCTCGCGGCGATAGGTCGGCAGGCAGCAGGCGGGCGCCTCCTCGATCAGCTTCTGGTAGCGGCGCTGGACCGAGCAGTCGCGAATCCCGAGCTGGACGACATGGTCGTGATCGTCGGCCGCGATCTGGACCTCGATATGGCGCGCTGCCGGGATGAAGCGCTCCATGTACACCCGCCCGTCACCGAACGCGGCATCGGCCTCGCTGCGGGCGAGCGTGAGCAGCGCAGCCAACTCGGCCTCGTTATGCGCGAGCTTGATCCCCCGCCCGCCGCCGCCGCCGGCTGCTTTCAGCAGCACCGGATAGCCGATCCGCTCGCCGATCTCGCTCGCTTCGTGTGCGGAGTCGACGCTCTGCCCGGGGAGCACGGGGATGCCGGCGCGCGCCGCCTCCGCGCGCGCCTGCAGCTTGTCGCCGGCCAGCTCGAGCACCTCCGGCGGAGGTCCGACGAACCTCACGCCGTGCTCACGCGCGCGCGCGGCGAGGCGGGGACTTTCGGACAGGAAGCCGTAGCCGGGATGAATCGCGTCGCAGCCCGTGCCCAGCGCGGCCTGCACGATCACGTCGTCGCGCAGGTAGCTATCACCCGCAGGGCCGGGACCGATGCAGACGGTCCGGTCGGCGGCACGCGCCGCGAGTCCCTCGCGGTCGGGTTCCGACGCGCCGATCACGGTCTCGAGGCCGAGCTCACGGCAGGCCTTCACGATCCGGACGGCGATCTCACCCCGATTGGGGATGAACACGCGGTTCATGCCGGCGAGATCCTGAACAGCGGTTGGCCGTACTCGACGAGCTGCGCGTTCTCGCTGCATACCTCGACGACCGTGCCGCGGACGCCGGCCGGGACCGAGTTCATCATCTTCATGACTTCGATGATGCAAACGGTGGTGTCTGGCTCGAGTCGTGAGCCGACGTCGACGAACGGATCTCGGCCGGGGCCCTCGGCGCGGTAGAAGGTGCCGAGCATCGGGGCGGTGATCGTGATCAGACCGTTGGCGGGTTTCTGGCGTTCCTCATGGACGGGAGGGGGCGATCCGGGCTGGACGGCGCCGCGCGTCACGTGCAACGAGAAGCCCTCGGTCTCGATGCGCAGCTCGGCGAGCGGCGAGGAGTCGATGATCCGCAGGATCTCACGGACGTCTTCGTCGCTCAGTGTCATTGCGCGCCGAACTTCCTCATCACGAGCGAGAGTGCAGAGCCCGACTGCGGCTTCGGCCGATGCGCGATGGCCGTCACCGGCCGCGACTGGACCAGGTAAAGCGCGCCATCGTGCGCGATTGCCCATTCGATGTCCTGATGGCTCGAGAAGTGGCGCTCGACCCGCTTTGCGACCTGCACCAAGTCCGCGATCTGCGGCTCGGTCAGCGATGGCGAGTCCTGCGTGTCCTGCGGAACGGCGGCGCGGACAGCGCCGCGGCCGTCCGCGTCGGGCACGTACTGCACCTGCTTTGTATGGACGTGCCGGCGGACGATCTCACCCGTGACCTTGCTGACGAGGAAGTCGTCGGGCGTCACCTCGCCGCCGACGACCGCCAGCCCAAGGCCCCAGCTCGAGTTGATCGCGACCATGCTCGGATCGCCGCTGACCGGGTTGCATGTGAACATCACCCCGGACACGACCGCGTCGACCATCCGCTGCACGATCACGGCCATCGCAGCGTCAACGTGAGTGCCGAGCCTCGCACGGTAGGCGATCGCGGGAGTGCCGAACAGGCTGACCCAGCAGTCGCGCACCGCGTCGCACACGTGCTCCGCGCCGCGCACCCACAGGTAGGTCTCCTGCTGGCCGGCGAACGTCGCGTCCTGGCTGTCCTCGCCCGGCGCGCTCGAGCGAACCGCGACCGGCGGCGAGGCGAGCAGTTCGTAGCGTCTGTGTATCTCGTCCCGTACGGACTTTGGGAATGGCGCGAACCGCATCGCCTCGCTGATCGTGTGCGACGCGGCGCCGATCGCGTCGAGGTCGCCGGGCGTCAGATGAGCTGTCGCCTCGGCGATCAACCCCTCGAGCCCTGCTTCGCGGACGAACGCCTCGAACGCCGAGGTGCCGAGCGCGAAGCCCGGTGGCACCTCGATGTCAGCCGCGAGCAGCTCGCCGAGCCCGGCGCTCTTTCCGCCGAACCGAGGCTCGTCGGAGCGGGTGAGCTCCGACAGCGAGCGGCAATGCTCGACGCCCGTCACGCCGCGGGCCACTCAGGCCTCCTGCAGCACCGTGACCGTGCCCGCCGAGCCGTCCACGCGGATCATCTGCCCGGTGCGGATCTTGGCGGTCGCGCGGCCAGTCCCGACCACCGCCGGCAGCCCGTACTCCCGGCAAACGATCGCGGCGTGGGACATCACGCCGCCGACGTCGGTCACGGTCGCGGTGATCTTCGAGAAGATCGCCGCCCACGCCGGCGACGTGCTGCCGCAGACGAGGATCTCACCGTCACGGATATCGCCGATCTCCTCCATCGAGCGGATCACGTGAGCGGGCCCCTCGACGATGCCCGGCGAGGCCGCCGCTCCGGTGAGCTCGACGCCGCCGTCCGTCTGACGAGCCCATTCGTGGACGCGCTCGGTGGTCACGCCCCACAGCATGATCGTCATCGGGTCGGTGACCGCCTCGGGCGTAACGCCAAGCGCCGGCGGTGGGACCCACTCGGCCAGCTTCGCGAGCAGCTCCTTGCGCTTGGACACGATCGGGGGCCAGTGCTGCGGGCCGAGTGCACGACCGCCGGTGGCCCAGGTGAGCGTCAGTTCGTCGAGCGCCGAGGCGACCTCGTAGCGGCCGAGATGGAAGATGTCCTCTCCGTCTTCGAGGAACTGGTGCTGCGCGAGGAGAGCGCCAAACTCCCGGATCTTGTTCCACCAGCGCGTCAGGAACCAGTAGTCGCAGAAGAACTTGTGCTCCTCGACGTACGGGAAGACTGTGCGGCTGAGGCCGAGCAGTTCGTGGAACGGCTGTGTTGCCTCGGCGTCGAGCAGGCTCTCGTACTCGGTCGCGAGCCGGTCGCGCTCGCGCTGGATCTCCTCGGTCGGCCGGTCGATCTTCTGCCCCGCCTTGAGCGCGCTGATGTGGCCGGTGAGCGCGGCATACGGGATGCTCGGGTCGTCGATCCAGCTGCGGTAGTAGTGATACAGCCCGTCGCCGGTCGCCATGTTGAACCAGGGGTCCTTGACCTTGTTCAGATCGGCGAGCCATTCGCGGCCCGACTCGGTCTGGCTGAGGATCGCGTCGACCTCGTCGGGCGTGCGGCCGTCGGCGAAGGCGTCGTCGACGCCAGTCTCGATCGCCACCCGCGCCAGCCGTCGCAGCTCGGCATCCGGCTTGAACAGCAGCACATCGATGCCAG
>CAWCMD010000013.1:0-661350 GCA_963796525.1 uncultured Solirubrobacterales bacterium | reverse complement strand
AGACGCGTCCTGAAGTATCGGTCGTAACTCGTTGAAGGAGTTGGGCGGTCGGGGGCGAAGTTATGTAGCGATGGCGCGCCCGGCCCGTCACAAGATCGAGCTCACAGAGCATGAGCGCGTGGTGCTTGAGCGTCGCGCGCGGGCGGAGAAGCTGCCGTTCCAGGATGTTCAGCGCGCGCGGATCGTGCTGTACGCCGCCGAGGGGTTGGCTGATACCGAGATCGCCGCGCGGCTTGACACCTCGCCGGGGCTGGTGGGGCGGTGGCGAAGACGGTTCGCCGAGCTGCGGCTGGATGGTTTGAAGGACATGCCGCGCGCGGGTCGCCCGCGCCGTTTCCCCCCCGGAGCAGGTCGCGGCGGTCAAGGCGGTCGCGTGCGAGTTGCCGGTCCGCTACGGGCTGCCGCTGGGGCGGTTCTCGCGCACTGAGCTGTACCGGCTGGTGATCGAGCTGGCGGTCACCGACGCGTCGGCGTCGACGATCTGGCGGTGGTTGCACGAGGACGCGATCAAGCCCTGGCAGCAGCAGTGCTGGATCTACCAGCGCGACCCTGAGTTCGCCTCGAAGGCGGGGAGGGCGCTTGATCTGTACGCCCGCGTGTTCGACGGCAAGCGGCTGCGCCCGGACGAGTACGTGATCTCGGCCGATGAGAAGAGCCAGCTGCAAGCACTCGGACGCCGCCACGAAACGAGCGCGCCCGGACCGGGCCGCCGCAGCCGCTACGAGTTCGAGTACGAGCGCGGCGGGACGCTCGCCTACCTGGCGGCGTGGGACGTGCATCACGCCAACCTGTTCGACCGGATCGAGCCCAAGACCGGGATCGAGCCGTTCGGCCGGCTCGTCGAACAGGTCATGACCAGCGAGCCGTACGCGTCGGCGCGGACCGTCTATTGGATCGTCGATAACGGCTCCTCGCACGCCGGGAAAACCTCGATCAAACGGATGCAGGACCGATGGCCGACCGCCAGGCTGATCCACCTGCCCGTGCACGCCTCGTGGCTGAACCAGATCGAGCTGTACTTCTCGATCGTGCAACGCAAAGCACTCACCCCCAACGACCTCGCGACCCTCGACGCACTCGCCGAACGGCTCCTCAGCTTCGGTGAGCACTACCGGCAGATCGCCCGGCCGTTCGAATGGACCTTCACCCGCGAGAAGCTCAACGCCCTGATCGCCCGGATCGAACAGCACGAGCCACAGCCCCAACTCGCGCTCGCTGCCTAACGATCAGAACTTGCGGACGCGTCTATTAGCGGGAGGGGGTCAGGCCCCCCTCCCGGCCTCCCCCGGTTGAGGGGCGGACGGCCGGGCGGGCAAAGCCCGCCCTTCGCGTTCACCATGCGGCTATGGCGAGCGTGGCGAACATCAACGACGTGCTCGAGGGTCATGTGGCGCTCGAGATCGAATGTGTCGATCGGCTGCTGTTGAACGCGTACGTGCCGGGGTTGCAGGTTCCCGGTCAGCTGGTGCGGTTCCTGTGCGGCCACTTAGGTCATCCGATCCCGTCGCCGGCCCTGTTGGGCCGGATCGGTGACCGCTTCCGAGCTCAGACGCGCAGGTTCGTTCGTGAGCGTGGGATCCCGGTGCTGCGGCTGGGCTCGCCGGATCGCTCGCGCTGGGACGATCGCAAGC
Organism: uncultured Solirubrobacterales bacterium; assembly: GCA_963796525.1. GTDB lineage: Bacteria > Actinomycetota > Thermoleophilia > Solirubrobacterales > Solirubrobacteraceae > Palsa-465. Next base: position 659,719 of record CAWCMD010000013.1, on the reverse strand, counting down.
TCGATCACGTCCGCCAGTACCTGGAGCAGGCCGAGCGCGAGGGCCGCTTCGGGGTCGTCGCGGTGGTTGTGGCCGAGGAGTTCCAGCGGGTGTGGAGCGCCCGTAATCGCTCTGGCAAACCGGGGGTCGCAGCACTTGAGTTCTTCTGGGAGAAGCGCCGCGTCGGCGCGTACTACTTCTACATCCTCGATCCAGAGTTCGGGCCGGCATTCATCAAGATCTGCACCTACGGTCCGTGGTCGGCGAAGGTCTGGGTCAACGGCCATGAGTGGGTCAAGCGCCAAGCGGCCAAGGCCGGGATCGCATTCACTGCTCTCTCCAACGGATTCGCGGCCTGTGATCAGCCCGAGCGACTGCAGGCCATCTGCGACAGCTTCAGCCCGGAGCACGTGCAGGCATTCTTCGACCGCTGGATCTGCCAGATCCCGACGCCGCTGAGCGCCGAGGATCGCGCCGCCGGGTACTGGTGGGAGCTCTCGATGCGCCAGGTCGAGGTTTCTCGCACACTCGTGCTCGACGACCCCCGCCGCGCCCGCTCGTTCTTCGAGGCGCTGGTCGCCGACAACATCGGAATCGGCCGCCCCGAGCAGGTCTCGATGGCGGGCTCAACCGGTCATCGCACCACCCCGGTTAGTTAGAGGGTCTCAGATGATGCGGTCGCGTTGTCTGCGGGAGGGATCCTGGCGCTCGGCCTGTCTGATAGCGACCGTCGACGCGGAGCCGAGGCCGTAGGCCGAGGCGTAGCGGCGATGGTCGCTGCGCCTCGTCGTGTGCCCCTTGAACCGGGAGTCGTGTGTCGATGCACCGGCCGGGACGAGAGCCGCCCGGTCGGGTTAGTCCGCTGTGGCCGCCTGCTGCTGCAGCTCGGCGAACCGCTCCGCGGGGGTCATGAACCCGAGCGTCTTGCGGGGTCTTGCGTTCAACTCCGCCGCGACCTCGTCCAGTTGCTCTTGTGAGATCGCTGCCAGGTCGGTGCGCGCAGGGAAGTACTGGCGCAGCAGCCCGTTGGTGTTCTCGTTGCTCCCACGCTGCCACGGGCTGCGGGGATCACAGAAGTACACCTGCACGCCGCTATCGACTGTGAACCGGACGTGCTCGGCCATCTCCTTGCCTTGATCCCAGGTCAGCGTGTGCCGCAGCTGGCTGGGCAGCGAGGTGATACTTGCCACCAGCGCCTGACGCACCGGCTCAGCGTGCAGTCCGTCCGGCAACGCCACCAACTGCACATAACGACTGGTGCGCTCGACCAGCGTCGCGATCCCGCTCGGGCGCTTGCCCAACAACAGATCCCCCTCCCAATGCCCCGGAACCGCCCGATCCTCGACCTCCGCCGGCCGCTCGCTGATCATCACCATCTCACACAGCCGCCCGCGGCCGTGCCCCTTAGCCAACCGCGTCTGCCGCGGCCGACGCATCCGCCGGCCGCTACGCAACTGCTCTAACAGCTCGCGCCGCAACGCACCGCGGACTGCACTAACAGCGACAAATAGATCGTCTCATGCGAGACCTGCATCGCTGGATCACCAGCATAAGCGCGCCGCAACCACCCACAGATCTGCTCCGGCGAGCACCTGCGCTCAAGCTTCTCCTCGACCACCGCCCGCAACCGCTCATTCACCGCCAGCTTGCAGCTCTTCGGACGCCTCGCCCGCTCCCAAGCCAAAGCATCCGCAGCCCCCGCCCGATACCGCTCCCGGCCCCCATTACGCCCCACCTCCCGCGACACAGTGCCATGCGACCGGCCGATCGCCCTCCCGATCTCCCGCACCCCATCACCACGAGCAAGCCCCCGCGAGATCTCCTCCCGCTCCTCCCTCGACAAACACCGCACAGAACGCGTCCGCCGCGCCGGCCTGACCCCACCCGTCGACGCCACACACCGATACACCACCCCCTTCTCAAGCCCCAACACGCGCGCGACCGCCCGCAACGACTGCACCCCACCCGTCCACGTCTCCCACACACGCTCCTGCTCATGCTCTGACAACCCAAACCGCCGCATCGCCACCACCAAATCGCTCGCCGCGCAGCCAACCACGCCGCCCGGACATTTCAGGTGGTGCGACAACCCCCAGAATCCGCCATGGTATTCGCTCGCCAGCTGAGCAGACCGACCCGCCACCCCTACCAGACGCGCATATTCTCCAGCGGCACCGAGGTGCGGATCGACTTCCGCTACAAGCATTCCCGCGTCAAGCAATACCTCAAAGACGGCCGCGCGCTGCGGATCGAGACCGTCATCAACCGACCCGACGACCTCGACGTCAAACGCCGCCTGCACCACCTCCCCGAACTGATCGACAAAGCCCGCGCCGTCAACCAACGACTGCTTATCATCGAACGGGCCGGCCAGAGCTGTGCCATCGGCTCTGCGCTCTATGAGCGCATCCACCAGCCCTACAACCGAGAGGGCCAAAGAACCGGAGCGCTGCGCTTCGGGGACATTCGAGCAATAGCCCTGGCCGGCGCCCTGTGCACCATCCTCGGCGCCGTCACCGGCTTCACCAACAAGACCCTCCGCGGGCTCGTCGCCGGACTCCTCGCCCAGGACTACAGCGCCAGCAAAATGAGCTACGACCTCCGCCGCCTGCGGCTCCACGGCCTCATCCAACGCCTCCCCCGCAGCAACACCTATGTCCTCACCGACGAGGGCATCCGCGTCGCCGTCTTCTACACCAAGCTGCAGAACCGGCTATTGCGACCCTTGCTCGAAGCCGACAAGCCACCCGCCAAAATCGAAATCCGCCGCGCCCTCGCGACGCTCGGATCAGCCGTCAACGAACACGTACAGAACGCCCGGATCGCCCCCGCCACATAAAACTCGTCACAACCTCACGACTTCCGGCCACCAAGTCGAACTAGCGCTATTCGCGTCACCGTGCTATCGCCCGTGTTCGCGACCCATGCTGCGCCGTAACCGATCGTAATTGAGCCCGGCGCCGAGCCGACCTTGATCGACCGCTTCACGTAATTCCCATCCTCGTCGACCACCGTGACATCGCCGGAGCCTTGGTTCACGACCCAGAGATTGCCGTTGCGACGGTCCAGGGCCACGCTGACCGGTGCTCGCCCGACAACCGTGCGAAGCTCGCTACCGTCCTGACGGACGAGAACGAGGAGATCGTCCGCCGTGTCTGCGACCCACGCGTCGCCGCTGGGCCCTACGACGAGCCCGGCCGGCCTGCCGCCAGTCGTCAGCGCGATTGGACCCGCAACTGCGATTCCGCCCGCAAGCCTCTGATGGCTCACTGGCACGGCCGGGGACATCCGCGCCAATGACGGGGCGGTGCCGGTTGAGGAGTGCACGGGGTGACCCGGCTTCTTGTCGCCCGTGCCCGAAGCCAAAACAAGCACGATGACGGCCACGGCAGCGGCTGCGAGCAGCGCGGCTAGGAGGACTCGGCGACGCGGGACGCGTGTGCTCGAAGCCGATGCGGGAGGGGGCACGCGGGTGGCCGCCGTATCCGGGAACGGATCGTCCCCTTCGGGACGCGTGCGCAAGGTGGTCGCCAGGGATCCGCCTGGAGGCGGAAGGCCGTGCTGCGCGGAGGCATCGCCGGAGCCTGTCTGGAACGGCGCCGGGGTCAGCGGGCGCGAGGTCCGCTGTGACCGGTCGGGGTCGTCGAGCCGACCGTCCCGGCGCCAGCGTGGTCCCAGCAGGCGTATGACGATCTCCTCGAGCGTGTCCCACGCGTCCACGGCGCTGCGGGTGCGTCCTGCCGGATCCTTGACCAACAACCGGTCGACCCAGTCAGACAGTCTCCGATCGACATCCGGCTTGATGTCGATCACCCGCGGGATCGGGTCGTTGATATGGCGCATCAAGACCGCCATCCATGACTGGTCGTGAAACGGTGGCTGACCCGTTAGGTGCTCGTAGGTCATGATTCCCACGGAGTACAAGTCCGTCCATGGCCCCACCTCCTCAGCGCGTGCCTGCTCGGGAGCCATGTACGTGGGCGTTCCGATCGCCGCTCCGGTAGCTGTTAGCGAGGCAGTCATCCCGGCACTTTGGGTGGCCTTGGCAATGCCAAAGTCAGCGATCTTCACATGTCCTTCCTCACTGACCATGAGGTTCTCAGGCTTCAGGTCGCGGTGGACGATCCCTTTCGACTCCGCGTAGGCAAGGCCGGCGAGTACGCCCTCCAGCACGCCGACGATCTGCGGCAGTGTGAGGTGGCCAACGTAGGGGCGCAGCGTGCCCCGCGGTACGTTCTCCATCGCGATGTAGGGGACCCCTTCCTGCTCGAAGTACTCATACACCACGACGATGTTGGGATGACTGAGGGAACCGGCTAGCCGTGCTTCACGCAAGAACCGCTGCGCGGACTCATGGGACGCGCGCTCGAACCGACTCAGCTCCTTAAGCGCCACCATGCGGCCCAGATCGAGCTGGCGCGGGAGGTAAACGACTCCTACTCCCCCAGCTCCCAGTCGACGAATGATCTCGTAGCGACCGACCTTGCGCGCGACCTCAGACTCAGCCATCCCTGCATCCCTGTCGCCTCAAGACAGCGTCCGGCCGCTGCCCCTCCAGGAAGTTCAACTTACGGTTGAAAGCTGTTGTCACGACCATCTAATTGAGCCCGCGCCCCCGATCGCGCCGATGCCGAACTCCTGGATCGCGCAGGCGTGCGCCAGGCACCTCGCGAGTATCCCACGCGACAACGACCTCCCCGACGAGCTGCGCCTGATGGTCTTCCCGGCCCTGTAGCGGCAGCGTCCTACGACCAGAAAGTGCTTCGCCCGTACCCGGATCGTGGCGCCGGTGGAGTCGACGTCGCGCCACCGCAGGGCCGGCAGCTCCCCTAGACGCGCCCGTGAACGCCGCCGTCAAGAACATCGCGCTGTCCTGCTCCGCCGCGGCCGCCCTGACGAGAGCCCAGACCTCCTCCGGCGAGGACACCTCGAGGTCACGAGTTCGGGACAAGGGACATTTTCTGGGACACCGTTTCCGCAGGCTGCGTGGTTTCCGCAGGCTGCTGCCCACGGATCGGACAGCACCCGTGCCGAGCGGACGAGGCTCGTCGGCTAGTTCCGCTGCATGCCTCCGCATGCTGACGCAGCGCTTTTGTGGCTGCCAAGCATCGTGCGAAACCGGTGGCCATTGACCTGCAAAGGAATCGTCCGACTCTGAGCGCCGGCACAGCTGAGATTGGGCGGGAGCATCAGCGAGGTGTTGCGTCCGTCGACTACTGCTCCAGTGGCCGCCGCGCAGCCGCATCGCCACCGCAAGCGGCAGTCGTTCTCGAAGCGGCCCTCGGCTAAGCAACAGTCAGCGCCCGCTCAGCCGCAGCGTCGCTCCCGCGCGCAAGGACTCGTCTGGCGTCGGAGGGCGGCGCTGCTCCTATTTATGCGAAGGGACACTCTGGACCCCGCCCCCGACGCGTGAGCACCGACCCGCCGCGGCTCGACGTTGCCTATGGATACGCACGATCGGCCCGCCCTCGACGCGAGCACCGCATTCGGCGAGATCGATGTCGCCGGAGCAGCGACCGGTTAGCAACGGGAACAGCCGCGCCGGGCGCGATCCTCGGCGAGCGTCCCAAGCAAGCCGACGGTCCAGCACGTCGGGCAGCCCCGCCAGGCGACCGCGGTGAGGAGCAAGAGCACGAGCGAGATCGGGCCAACGACGGCGACGAGCACGATCGCGAGCATCGCCGCAGCCAGACCGGCCGCGCCTCTGAAGAGATGCTCGCGAACCGAACCGCTCGCAAGCGGCGAGCGCTGCGCACTCCCTGGTTCTGGGGTGACGTTCTGCTTCATCGACATCGCACCCTTGTTACGCGCCGAGGTCGTGCGCGGATCACCCGGCCCCAAGTCCGCGCGGCCGTCCTACCGACGGTCGCGGCCAATGGCTTGACCTCTCGCTGAGGCCGGTCATCGGTTTGTGTTCCGACACCTTACTGGCAGTGCATTCGCCTTCATCCTCTGGAGGCCTGCATCGGCAGGGCCAATTCCAACCAAGACACCACTGCCGCCCTCTCCGCGACCCGCAGCTTTGGGTGCCGCTCGCGTCGACATCCTGCTCAATTCCGTTCGCAGTGAGCTAACGAGGCCCGGTTCACGCGGCCCGCTGAGCCCCAGGGAAGCGAAGCCCGCCGCTCAGTGCTGATTCCCTCGCCGATCACGGACCATCCCGCGTCCTCTCCGAGATACTGGTCAAGGCCCTCATCCGGCCAGCAATGAGGCGGCGGCCGCAGCGCCTCGCGAGGAGCCTCGGCACCACCAACGCCGCCTCCCGCGGGGATACTCCCGATTTGCGCGCGGCCATCCAGACCGCGCCCAAATCGGGAGTGGATGATGTCCCGGGCATGGGGACTCGCTAAAACACACCTAGTGAGAGCTGCGGTCTCGCCCAAGCGCCAGCCGCGACGGGATAACGAGCAGGAGGACGCCGACATCGGTAACGCAGGCTTCCAAAACGCTTCCATAACGACAGAGACGAGCTCCGCGAAACATTCGCACCGAGCAGAAAATCAGCGGTTTAGCAGGGATTTCCCGAAGTGGAGCCAGCCGGGATCGAACCGGCGACCTCCTGCTTGCAAAGCAGGCGCTCTCCCAACTGAGCTATGGCCCCGTCCGACCCGAGTCTAACGGGCGTCTACCGGCCGCCGGTGGGGTTCCCGGGAGCGAATGCCTGCCGCGGACGGCGCCACCTGCCGGCGCATCAGCCGTCGAAATCGAAATCCCGTGGCGGGCGCTGCTCGAACCACAGCCGGTCGTGGTCCGGCGTGTCCTGGAGGAACTCAGGTGTCTCTTCGAGGACGTCTTCCTCGCCAGGCTTGGCGCCCTCACGCTTGCCCTCATGACCGAATTCGGCCTCGACTTCGTACTCGGCCGTTTCCTGCCCGAGGTGCTCTTCCGGATCATGGTGCGGCGGAGCGGGGTGCGCGGGATGCGGCGCGGGCGAAGCCGGGTCGTGCTCCGCGAACGGGCCTTCGTCCTTGAACGGATCCTCCTCGTCCCACTCCTCGACGGGCGGTGGTGGAGGTGAAGGCGGAGTCGGCTCGGGGGCAGGCATCGCGGGCTCCGGCGCCGGTCTACGCGTCTCAGGCGGAGGAGACCCCTTCTGTGCCTGATGGCCGGATGGCTCGTCCTCGAACTGATCGAATAGTGCCGATCCGGACGCCGCGCCTCCGGGCTCGTCCGCTGGCGGCTCATGGCCCGGCTCGCCGGGTGCCAGCTCGCCCAAGTCGAAGTGCGAGACTCGTTCGGGCCCGACGTCCGCAAACGGATCCTCCTCATCGCCGAAAGGCTCGCCCCAGTCTTCCTGCTCGTCCTCGTCGTAGGACAGCTGATCACCGTTCTGGTGATGGCCGACGTCCTCACCTTCGGGGCCATAGTCGGGCTCGTGGTCGTAGGCGAGCGCCTCGTCGGCCTCAGCCTCCGGCGAGGGCTCCTCTGGCCCTCGTCGAACCGGCCCGAGCGCCTCGCGCTCCGCGCGCTCGATCTCTGTGGGGTCGGCACCTCGCCTTCGCTTGAGGTCCAGGTGCTCGCGAATCGCGTCGTCCAGCAGACCCATGTACGCAAACCTTACTCGGCTGTGACCACGTTCGCAGCCCGCGCGGCCGCCCGCACGGTTCGGTTCTTGCCATCGCGCTTGGCCGTGTAGAGCGCCGCGTCGGCATCGGCGATCAGGTCGTCCTTGCTCCCCTCCGACGACGCAGCGACACCCAGGCTCGCGGTGATTCGCAGCACACCTTGGCCATCGAGACGTGAGATCCGTAGCGCGGCGACCTCCGTTCTTACCCGCTCTGCAATCGCGTATGACCCCTCGAGATCAGTGTGCGGAAGGATCAGGGCCAACTCCTCACCACCGTAGCGCGCGGCGGTGTCGGCTTCGCGCGAGGTGTCCCTGAGCACTCCTGCGACCTGCTTTAGAACAACATCTCCCTGCTGGTGCCCGTAGGTGTCGTTGACCGACTTGAAGTTGTCGATGTCGAGCATGATCAGCCCCAGCTGATGGTGGTATCGGCGAACCTGCTCGACCTCCGCGCTCAGCAAATCCTGGAAGCGACCGTGATTCGCCAGGCCAGTGAGCTCATCGGTGACGGCCTGCTCGCGCACTTGAAAGTGGAGATCGACATTCTCGAGCGCCAGCGTTGCCTGCGCTGCAAGCGAACGCAGAAGCTCCCGGTCATCGTCGTTGAAAGGCGGACTCTGGCGAGCCACCGTGATCAATGACTGGACTCGCGCTCCGGTCTCAAGCGGGCCGAGCGCAATCGAGACCACGCCCCATTCTTCCGAGCTGGCGTCTCCCATCGCGCCGTTGTTCATCGCGATCCGTTCGGACTCGTAGACCTGCTCCTCAATCCCACTGAATGACCCGACGCGCTGCGACTCGGCCAGTGGCTCATCGGGACTCGGGCGGACACTGAGTCGCCCGCTGCTCGCCTTGACGCCGTCGACTGCCGTCTGGAGCGCAAGTTCGAGCAAGGCCGGGCGATCGAGGTTCGAAGCAAACGTCTGGCCGATCCTCCGAATGGATTCGCGCAGCCGCGCTCTCTCCTGTTGGAGCTCGTCGAGTCGATGCTCGAGCTGATTAGACATGTTGTTGAACTCGGTGCCGAGAGCCGCGAACTCATCGTGGCCCTCGGTTGGAACGGGAGAGGAGAAGTCGCCACTTGCAAGCCGTCGTGCAGCCTCGAGGAAGCGGCCGAGCTGCCCCTGGAGCGCTCGCGAGGCCAGGACCGAGAATGCGAACGCCAGCAGCAGGAAACCCACGATGAACACGGCCGCGACCGCTCGGCTCGAGCCGAGCGAGGATGAGGTCGCGTTCGTGCTGGAAAGGACCGTGACCTGCACAGGCTGCCTGCCGAAGCCGTCAAACGACTGCGTCACGGCTCTGTATTTGTTGCCGGCGGCTGTCACCTCCCCCTGCCGGGGCAACGCAGTTGCGGGCGGGACCGCGACCGTCGAGCTCAACGTCTGGCCGGCCTGCCGGACGACGACCCGTGCATTGGCGGCCGTGAGCTCACGCGCGTATTGAGATGCACTGAGAACCGAGACGGTCACCGTGACCGGTGCGGTGCCGCCGGCTCGCACCATTTCAACGGCGCCGGGCGCGATCGCAGATCGATCCCCAACGTCGGCGAGCACGCGATCGCCCTCGGTCAGGGTCAGTCTCGAGAGGCCCGACTCTGATGCGACCGCTGCGATCCGCGCCCGTAGACCGGGTCCGCTCACAAGCCTCGGGTCGCTGGCGATCTGCCGCGCGTCGCCGCGCGCGGCCGCAATCGAGCTCTGATAGACGCTCGCGGCGTACGTCGCCAGCCCATTGGCGCGCGCGTCAGCCTTGCCCTGCTCGCTATCGCCGATCAGCCGGAAGACGAGAAATCCCACGGCAACCATCGGCACAACGACGATCAGAACAAAGAAGCTGGTGAGGCGAGTGCGAAAACTCATTAAGTCTCCCGGCCGCTGCTGAGCGTATCGACCAAATCAAGCTGTTTCGCAAGCCCCCGACCGGGCCGAGCTCTCACTGGGCGTCCTCAACGCCCGATCGGCGAGCGCCGGCGGCGATACGGGAACGCGATCCGAGGCTAAACTCAACAAACCCGCCGCACCCGCACACGCACGGGGCTATAGCTCAGTTGGGAGAGCGCCTGGATCGCACCCAGGAGGTCGCCGGTTCGAGTCCGGCTAGCTCCACTAGAGCACGATCATCCTGCAAACCGCCACTTTCGCGGACGGTGAACCGGGGTGTCATTTACCGCCCTCCGATCGCTCCGCACGTACAAATCGCGTACCGGCGGACTCGCGAGCGGCTCTGATCGCCTCCTCCGCACCGAGCGTCGGAGCGTCCTCAAACTCATCGATCACGTGGCCGTACGTGCTGATCGTCAGCCTCGGGTCGTGCCCGAGCTGGCGGGCGACGTAATGCTCCCTGCGACCCTCGTGCAGCAGCAGCGACGCGAACGAATGGCGTAGGTCGTACGGGCGGGCGTGCTCAACCTTCGCGGCGGTCAGCGCACGCTTGAACGCCCGCCGACGCCACGACTGATACGCGGCCAGCGTCCACGGCCGGCCGTCGCGCCCTGGAAACACGTGCTCGCGGTCACCGGGCCGTCCCGACGCGAGCCGCCATTCCCGCAGATCGTTCGCCAGCGGCGCGAGCAGCCTCACGGTGCGGTGCGCGCGGGTCTTGGTGTCGGCTATCTCCCCGAGCGACACCGCCCGCTCGATCAGCATCGTACGGTCGCGCACATCCCCCCACCGCAAGCCGAGCGCCTCGCCGGGCCGCAAGCCTCCGTATGCGAGCACGGAGATCAGCGTCGCGTCGCGCTGGCCGACCGCAGCGCGCATCTTCTCGATCGTCGCCGGCGCGAGCGGGCGGACCTCCTCGCGCAGCGGCAGCGGCTTGCGCTCCACCCGGCGGACGGGGTTCTTCGGGATCCTGCCGCGCATCACCGCGTGCTGCAGGATCACGCCGAGTAGGTCGAGCGCGTGGCGGACGGCGACCGGCCCCGCGCCCCTGCCAAGCGTGCGGCCCTGCCAGTCCTGGATCAAGCCGGGTGTCAGCTCACGCAGCGGGACCGCGCCGAACTCGGGACGGAGATGCTGGTCGTAGAGCCGGGTGTAGTGCTCGCGTGTTTTCGGGGCGAGCGTGATCGCGCGCGCCGGCGCCCACGTGCCAGACACGAACTCCCCGAGCGTCTCCTTCCCCGCGTCAAGCTCGTCAAGCCCGATGCCGAGGCTGCGAGCTCGCTTCACGTTCCAATCGAAATTCTCTGCGTCGCTCTTGACCAAGAACGTCTTAGCGCGGTTGCGGCCACCCTCCCGCCAGCGGACCTCCCACGCCCACCGAGGTTTGCTGCGCCGCTTGACCTTCCGAACGCTCATCTGTGGTCGCCTCCTCGAAGCCCCCGACGGCGACCGCAGCGATACCGTTGCGGATGCGCCGAACGTGCCTCGTTCGGTGCCGGGTCCCGGGCGTTACCGCGCCGCGGGACCGCTTTCATTACTGATACTTGAATTATCGCAGTCGGGGGATCGTTCACGACGCCTCCAACTCGCTGAATACGGCTCGCAGCGACGGTCCCGCAGCCGCCGGCGCCGGCAGCTTGCGCGGCGTCTGTCTGCGCCTCGCCGGCGCTGCCGCCGGGGTTGTCCAGGCGGCTACGGCCTCGGCGGAGATCACGTAGCCGCGGCCGCGCTTGACCGCCTGAAGCTCGCCGCGTCCGATCGCCGCCCTGATCGCCTTCGCGGACAGGCCGAGCTCCGCGGCGAGCGTCTGCACCGTGAACGCGGCGCGCATCAGCTGATGCATCTGATGGTCGGCGTCGTCGCGCAGCAGTTCGCGGAGTTGCTCGAGCGCGTCCGGGTCCTTGGCGATCGCGGCGACGATTGCGCGTGCGAGCTCGCTCACCCTCGGCCTCCGTTCTCACGGACGGCGCGCCGGAGCGCACGTTCGGCGCGGCGGAGCTCCTCGAGCGCGGCCGTCGCCCGATGCCGCGAATACGGGTCCCCGAGCTCCTCGCGGAGCCTGTGCAAGCGGCGGGCGATCGCGCGGAGCTCCGCGAGGCGGGCGTCGGCAGACGCGGGGCTGTCGACCAGGGCCGATACCTCGCCGCGGGTCGGCTCGAGCGCCCGGTCCCGGCCGAGCTCGCGGAGCGCAAGGCGCAGGTGCCGGCCTGCGTTCACTCGCCGGCCTCCTCGTGCCCGGGCCCCTCGCCGTCGCGGCCGCCGCGATCGCGAGACCGGGCCTGCGGCTTGCCCCACAGCTCGCAGCTGCGACGCGGGCACACCAGCTCGCCGCCGGAGGCCCATACGAGAACGTGTCCGCAGTCGCACGTTTCGTATCGCTGATCGCCGGTGTCAGCCATCACGATCGCCGCTCTCTCCGTTCCCGAGCTGCCTCATCGGCAGCGAGCACCAGGGCGGCCGCCGCTGGCAGCGCCTCGACTGGACAGCCGCGACGGGCAATTTCAAACAGCAGCCGGGCCGCGCCATCGGAAGCGGAGATGCGCCGCCTATCCCTGAGATCGGCCTCGAGCGCCGAGGCCTCGTGCGCGGCGTCGAGCTGCTCGAGCTGCTCGAGCTGCAACTCGAGCGCCAGCTGATCCGGATGCACGGCGACGATGGTCATGGCGCAGGCCTTCCGCACCGCTGGCACCGGGGCTGCTCGCCGTCAGCCGCAGCGAAGATCAACGGACCACGGTCGCAGCGACAGAGCTCGGCCGTCGTCGCACCCCGGAGCGGGTCCGGGACGCTGCTCTCCCGCTCGCGCCGGCGCCAGCGGTCATCCTCGCGGCGGTCGTGTTCGGCGGTCACGCTGCGTCCTCCTCGCTCGCGGCCTGCTGCTCGCGCTCGTTCCGGATCCACTCCATCGCGCGCTTCTCCGCCTCGCTCTCCTCGTGCCGGCACGTCGGGCACATCAGGCCGGCGCGCTCCCACCCAAGCCGCTCATGCCGCTTGGCTTCCTCCTCGGTCAGCACGAACTCGCCCTCGCAATCCGGATCCCTGCTCGGGTTGGCGCAGTCGATGCGGGGCGCCGCCTTGAACTTCGCGGCGAGCGGCCAATAGCACTTCGCAGCAGCGGCGAAGCTGCCCGCGAGCCGTGGGCGCGAGTAGCTGTCACGCAGCCCCCAAGAGATCACCGAGCCGAACGGCGCATCCGCCGACTCATCGCGTGCGGTGTCCAGGGGGTCGTAAGCGCGCACGCCCTCGCTCGATAGCTTGCGCGCCGCCGCGTGGTCGGCCTCGCTCCACTCCGGCTCAGGCCATGGAGGAGGCTGGCGAAGGTCGTCCGTGATCGTCTCGTGGTACTCGGTCAGCAGGTTCGCGGCCGCGATCTCGAGTTCATCGGTCGTCGTCGTCGTATCCGGCCCCGCGCGCGACGTACGACTACGACTACCTGGTTCCTCTTGTTGGTTCTCTGCTCGGTTCAACGGTTTGGGTCGCGTGAGACGACCCCCGGAAATGCGTAGACCCTGATGCCGCTCGCGGTCACGCGGGTCTGCTCGATCTCCCCGTGATCGCGGCCCCACTTGAGCCCGGCTTGCACGGTTGCGCGGTGCACGGTCGCCTCGCGGGCGAGCGTGTCAATCGCGGGTCGCGCCTCGGTGCCGTCAGGCCGTGCGTGGTATGCGAGCGTCAGCAGCACGAATCGGGTCGCGCCGGTCGAGCGGGTGTTCTCGAACACCCACCGCATCGCGCTCCAACTCATCGCGCGCCCCCGTCGCCCGCGGTGAAGAACTCAAGTTGCCCGTCTGCACGTTCCCGGATCGCAACGTTCTCAGGCTCGGTCCGAGTCGCATCGCGGCCAGCCCGCCGCCGCTCATGCCAGCAGCGCGCGCAGACCTTCAGCATCGGCACGCTCGGGTCGCGGCAGTCGCGGCAGGGGAACGGTGGCGGCGCGGGACAGCTCACCGCGCCCTCTCAATGCAATGTCGGCGTCGCCGGCGCCGGCGGCTCAGCGTCCGTGCCGAGCTGGATCGACCGTCGTCGTCTAAGCCTGAACCGTCAGCCGATCGAGGGCCGGCTCGTGTAGCTCGCGGGGATCGACGCTCCCGGCCGCGCGCCCGCACCCGGCGGGGAGCACGCATCCGAACACGCGCGCCGCAATCCTTCCGCCGCCGCCAACCACGCCGGCGGATCCGGGCGTCAAGCTTGCGGTCGAGCTCATGCTCGGCGGCGCGCATCTGCTCGAGCGGGTCGCCGGCAGTGTGGAGCTCGGCTTCCAACGGCTCCGCGATGTACCCGTTAGCCCGGAGGAACGCGCCGGCCTGCTCGTCGGCTTCGCGGATCTCGGCGCCGGTCTGCTCGAGGATGTTCGGCTCGGCGGCCGCGGCAGCGGCGTGTGCGGCTTCGAACTGCCGCCACTTCGCGCCGCCGTCACCGACACGCTCACGAATCGGCGGTTGCGCCTCGTCACGTCGATCCCCATTGCTGCTGCGGTTCTGCTCGGTCATGCGACTCCGGTCGAAAACGAACGACAGTTCGCATGATGACTGTGTGCTCGGACGTGATCCCGCTCCTCAACGGAGTCGGGCCGCCACAAGGACGGCCCGGCGCAAGACGGCGTTGAGCAGATGCGCACCAATCAAGATACCTGCTCTCGCGGCGGCAGCCCCTTGACCGTGAAGCCGCGTGGAGCTCCTCGAGCGGCTCAGGCGGGCTTACAGCACGTCGAAACCTCTGCACCCGGGTGCATGGGTTTTGCGTCGGACTGCGGTCCGCCGGGTGCACCGCACTCGGCGCGACAGAAACCTGTCCGCTGGTCACTCCCGCTCCGAGTCCGTGGACTCGATCGGGTCCGTCTCCATGCCGACTTGACGATCCTCGCCAAGCTCACTTCTCGACTCGCCAGTGACCGTAGTTTCTTGGTTCTCGCTGCGTAGTTTCTCTAAGCGCAGGGCGCCGCCGACACCATCGTTGTGCAGTACAAACATTTGAGTGATCCGCGCATTGTCTGCGCGCACGCTCACGCGCACGCGGCACCGAACCACGTCGATCCGGTGTGTATCGAGCTTCAAACCCGCCGCTTGGTAGTTCTTATCGTTGAAGGCATAGAAATGAGCATCGGCCGGTGTCTTCATTGCGATGTCGATGGAGTAAGGCTGGCCGTTGGCCTTCAAATCACGCTGCAATTGCTCCTCCGGAGGCAACCCAAGACGCCCAGTTTCGGCGGGTTGAGGCGCTCCGGCCCATCGGCCGATCAGCTCAGGGATGAGCGGCTGATCGGCGTCGTCAAGAAAGGCGATCCATGGAACAGCGCTCCGAGCACACTCACCGAGCTTCTCGCCCGGATCGTTCGCTACCTGCACACGGACGTGATGATTGGTATCCGTTGCCACCACCACGGTGCCACCGATGCGGGCCGCACTCCCCGCACGTGCCGCCTCGGTGCCCGTAAAGACAAGATGCGGACGCGGTTGTGCTGCTAGTTCAGCATTCTCACTCTTCAGAACGGCCTCCTCGACCGCCCTTTCTCTCGCAAGACGCACCGGTGCACGCACCAGTTGCCCACCAAAAACAACCAGAGCGACTATGCCGAGCGTCGCCAGGGGATAGAGGATGAGCGTTGTCACAGTCTTGGCATCCACCGCCCTGCCCGCCAAGACCCCAAGACCGTACGTGACGAGAATCCCCAAGATAGACCAGACCAGCCGAGCGGCGACAAACTCCTTCGTCTCCCTCCCTGCACGACCAACCACGCTGCGGTAGTACGACCGCACAGTGATCCGAGGTTTCCGGTCGCCTGATTCAGCCATGGTTGCAGCCTATGGCCCCATACGTTCTCGTTGCCACGAGTTTCGCCAATCGTTTCGCCAGACCCTCCGAGATACCGCTTGGCCTCGAGCTCCCTCCGCCGCTTGCCGGCGCACGCTCCACTAGAGCGCGAGCCTGCGACACGTAATCGTGGTTCACCCCGAACATGCGCGCGAGCACTTCACGGCGCTTGTTCCCCGGTGCAGAAATCTGCACCTGATCCCACGCCATCGCCGCGATCACTGCCCGCTGCGACTTCGACAGCTACGCCGCGAGAGACTCCCGGGTCGTCACCCTGAGCTCGCGATCACGATCGAACAAGTCCTCGAGCATCGGCAAGAGCACCGTCAGCGCCGCCTCCGGGCGCGTCGGAGGGTCCCGGTTATAAGCGCGGCGCCAACCGCCCTTGCTGCCGACGATCGCGTCGATCTCGTCGCGCCGCTGCGACCTATCGGAGGGCCAGCGCACCGCGGTCGGCGGAGCGTCCGTCATGTTCGTCATCCAGATCTTGCCGGGGTGGACGGACTGCTGCCACGCGGCCTCGAATGGTTCGCCACGCCGGCGGGCGTCGATCAGGAGCCGGAGCAATTGAGATTGGACGCTCGGATGGACAGGCTTGGGCGCCACCGCGCGCCGCCCCTCGGCCTCAGTGACGTCCCGCCACTGCAGGATCGCCCCGCAACTCCCGGAACCCGAGCTCGAGCGCATCCGCCACCACACGCGCCTCCTCGCGCCGGCGGTGCGCGGCGAGCAGATCCTGCTCATCCACCTGGCCGTGCGCGAACGCGCCGGCGGCAGCGTCGTACTCGTCTTGCGCCGCCTCGAGGTGCTGACGCGCCTCCGCTCGGCGTTGCTGCAGCCGGTAGGCCGCAGCCCTGACCCCAGCGTCACGACGATCACGCGCCTGACGCTGGCGCTCTGCCTCCGCCTGACGTTCGGCAGCCTCCGCCTGCTCGACCCGCAGTGTCTCGCGGTTGAGCTCATCGAGACGGCGCTTCCGGTCAATCGCGGAGGACCGACCCTGCCTGCCGGTCGTCGCGCTCATCGTGCAGCACCCGGCAAGCCGGCGCACGCATGATGCGAGCGCCAGTGCTCCGCGCGCCGCCGGCGATCGATCCGCTCGAGATCCCTGTCAGCGGCCTCGTGCACCATGTCCGCGAGCCGACTATTGAGCTCCGCCCACTGACGCACGCTCGCGACCCTCGGGCGGTACTCCTCCTCGAGCATCCGTATGCCCTCCTCGTACACGACCGCGGACTCGAGCATGAACCCCGGGGCCGGTTCGGTTGCCGGCGCCTCGGTCAGCAGCGCCTCCGCAACGTCTGAGAGCCCCAACGCCCGGTACTCGTCACGCCACCAGTGTTGGCTCATGCCTCCTCCTCTCGATCGACAGTAGGTAACGGGCCCGGGGCAAGGATCGCGTCCTTGATCCACGCCGCCATCTCCGCGGCGCCGAGCTCGCCGCGTTCGACTTCGCCCAACTTCGCAAGGGTCAAGTCCGCCAACTTCAGTAGCTCGGCTTCGGCACGGGTCACACTCAAATCGGTCGGCAGGAACCCGACCGCATCCAACAGATCCGCGTATGCGGTGAGCGTGTGCAGCCGCGCTTTCATCGCGCCGAGCGCGACCGGCGGATTGCGGTCCACGTTCGCGTACGCCATCACCGCAAGATCCGCGCTCATCGCCCGAAAGGTCCGGAGGAGCCCCTCGAGCACTTGCATCGCCGGCTCATCCAATGGCGAGGCGACAGAGCGGGCGTGGGAGGCGATCAGCCGGACGGTGCGTTCCGCGACTCCGAAGTTGGCGGCGGCCTGCTTCTGTGTCGCGCCGGCGGCGAGCGCCGCAAGGATCGCCGCGTCTCGCAGACTTCGGTTCGCCGCGGTTCCGTACGGGCCTGCCGCGCCCTCGGCTTTCGCGAGCTTGGCGAGCTCGTCAGCGGCAGCCTGCGCCCCCCTCGATCCGGCAGTCTTTCGTTGCCGCTTGCTGTTCGCCGGGGGTTGCCGCCGCGTGCCCATGACTTGAACTGTAGGCCCGTTCCGCGACAGATCGAAGGGCCAGCTCGAGGCCAGCTCGAACTGCAGCTCGACGCCGCGATAGCCGGGTTATCCTCGATGGTGTGGACCGCGAGGATGAAACCGACGCTGAGCGCGAGCAGCTCGAGCGGCGGCTCCGTCAGGAGGCGCTCGAGGGAGCGGTCGAGGACGGCGACGTCGTGTGGTTCGCTTCGCCTCGATCCATGCGCCGGCGTGAGCAGAGCGAACGCGAGCAGGACGACGCCGAGCGGCCCAATCCTGAGAGCCGGCCGGGGATTCACGAGCACTCCGAGGATCTACCTTCGACGTAAAACCTGGATCGCTACCGACACCCGCCGAGCGAAGAACAAAGAGGGCCAGGCCGTTACTTCCACAGGTTGGAAGAAGTCAAGGAGTCCTGCGGCAAGACGATTCGAGCGCCTCTCCATACGGCATCGAGCCCCGGGCGGAGGGCGACGAACAAGGAGGGCTGAGCTTTTGACGAGCCAAGACAATCCCCGAGCCAGGTGGTTCGTAGTGGTCGTGGAGTACAGCGGCGGCGAGCTTGCTGCGAGCGACATTGCCGAAGCGATTGAAACGGGCCTTCCCGAAAGCACTGTTACGGTCCACGAGATGGACGAACACGCTGCCCGGCTTGTGCTGCGGAGACGAGGCGATGTCTGACGAGCAGTGCAGCGGACTGAAACGGTAAGCCGGTCGGAACGATCATCTCCTACCGAGCTACCGTTACAGCCATGCGAAGTACCGCAGTGCTCACAGCTTCGTTCGAGCCGGTCCGCTCGACGGCGCGGTTCTGCTCGTCGCGCTGCCGTGTAGCGGCTCACCGCGCAGCGGCCGCTGCAACGGCTGCGCTTCACCCGCCGGCGTTGTGGCGCTGATCCCACGAGTCCATCGCGAGCTCGAGACAGACCATCCGGCACTCGTCGTCGGATAGCGCGCTGACGGCGGCGAACACGGCCGACAGATCCGGCAAGTCGAGCAGCGCCAGCCGCAACGTACGCGCACGGTCGAGCGCCCCCGACGGGTGATCGTCGTCCGCGAATGGATCGGCCGGTTGATCGTGTTCGTCGTCGGTCACGGCTCCAACCTCATCTCGAACGACGCCACCACGCTCGCGAGCATCATCACGGCCTCGAGCAGCAGCCGGTCGACGTCGCCGCGCTCCATCCCGGCGATCGCCTCGCGCAGTTCGGACGGGTCGCCGGCGATTGAGAGCAGCGCGGCGAGCTCGCGAACCCGACCGCTCATGCCGCGACCGCGGGTGCGTAACGCGGCGCCGGACGACCAACGGGTCGCGCGGTGCGTAACACGGGCCTCACAGCGGCTCCCACGCGCTCACGGCGGCGGCGTGGCACGCTCTCGCCGGCGCTAGGCTGGCAGCGATCCGGGTGGCGCTCGCGGTAGTCCGCCCAAAAGTGGACGTGGCACAACCCCTGATGCCACCGCTCCCGACCGCATCCGTCCCGGGCGCAGAGATCCGTAACGCCCGGCGGGACGGGCAACGAGCCATCCGGTGCGTAACACGCGCCTCCTGGCGGCTCCTGCGGCGTCTCGCAGCGCCTCTCACGGTAAGCGGCTTGGCGGCACGCTGCCGAACAGAACCGCTGGCGCGGGTGCGCCGGCACGAACTCCACGCCGCACGCGGGGGCTTGGCAGACGAGCAGGTACTTTCCCATGATCGATCTCTCCTCTCGCGAGAGCTCGGTGATTGCGCGGCGCTCCGATCTGCTCGGGGCGCCGCAGTCGTTTTCAGGCCGAGATCGAGGGCGCACGTACAAATCGCGTACATCCGCGCAGCTCGCCGGAGCGCACCGCCGGCGCTCCCGCCGCTCGGTTTGACCTCGTTTGCGGGGCGGTCGTGACCCACCATTTACCGCCCATGAACCCCGGCCGATGGATCGCACCCAGGAGGTCGCCGGTTCGAGTCCGGCTAGCTCCATTTCTCGAATCCCCTTTGTCTATGGGCATTTCGCGGCCGGCGCAGGAGGGCGGCGATGCAGGCCGTTCAGCGTCGGGCGATCAGCTCCGCGTGAAGGACCACGAAGAACGCGTCATCGTGTTCTGCCCACCTGTGCCATGCGCTGGAGATCGCCTCGAGTTCTCCACGTGTGCTCAGTCCGTAGCTGATGGCCTGTTCGGCGAGCGCGGAGCGGATGACTCGCTCCGCCCACAGGTCGCTCCACCACAAGCGAGAGGGAGCGTCGGCGAAGGTCCACGTGGAACTGCCGGCTTGGATGTCGCTGAAGCCGGCGACCCGCGCCCAGCCCAGGAGATGTCGGCCGGCGTCGGCGTCGGCCCCGTTGTGGCGGCACACCTGGTGGTAGAGCTCGAGCCACCGGTCCAGCAGAGGGTCCGACGGCGCCCATACGAAGCCTCCGTAGTCGCCATCGCGCACGGCGAGAAGCCCGCCCGCGCGTAGCACCCGTCGCATCTCGACCAGGGCAGCGACCGGGTCGGTCAAGTGCTGAAGCACCTGATGGGCGTGCACCACGTCGAACGACTGATCGTCGAACCCGAGCGAGTACACATCCCCCGCCCTGAACTCGACGTTCCCTGTTGAGCTCGCATCGAGGAGTCGCGCGGCCTCGGCAACCACGGAGGGTTCCCGGTCGACGCCGGTGACCCTCCCCGGCGAGACGCGCGCAGCCAGATCAACCGTGATCGTTCCTGGGCCGCAGCCGACGTCCAGCAGGTCCATACCGGGCCTCAGGTGGGGCAACAAGTACGAGGCGGAGTTCTCCGCCGTCCGCCAGCGGTGGCTTCTCAGCACCGAGTCGTGGTGACCATGGGTGTACGTGTCGTTCATAGCCGCGCCGTTCAGCGTCGGCGAAAACCTACAACGGGTAGGGGGACAAGTTTCGTGCTACACACCGTGCGCCGCCATGAGCGAACGCTCGAGATCTACTTCGTCACTGACCCGCCGCGACGTCGTCAAGGGCGCGGTCGCGTTGGCGACGCTGGGCGCCGGCTCGGTGCTGGCGGGTCGCGACGTTGCCGCAGCGGCCGCCTCGCCCGCCCGCACCAGAGGCGGGTCGAGATCGGGTCGGCACCGCGTGGCCATCATTGGCGCGGGCACCGGCGGTGTGGCCGCGGCGTACTTTCTTTCCGGCGCTCACGAAGTTGACCTCTTCGAGGCGCGATCCAAGATCGGCGGTCACTGCGATTCGCACGCGATCGACTACAAGGGACAGCGTGTCACGGTCGATCTCGGCGCCCAGTTCTTCCATCCCGACACGCACCCTATTTACGTCACGCTGCTGGAGCAGCTCGGCCTTTACGATCCAGCCCACCCTGACGGGGACGAGACGCTGGAGGCGCCTGGCAGCCTGTGCATCTTCCCGACGGCCGGGGGCCCGCCGATCTTTTCTTCGTCGCACCCGTCCGCAACGCTGCAGCGTTCGATCGAGTTCGCCAAGTACGCGGAGCTTGCGCGGAATGCGGTTCTGTCGAACATGTCGTGGGAGACCACGGTCGACACGTGGATCCGCAGCCTTCCCGTCAGCCAATCGTTCAAGGACGACGTTGCGTATCCCTGGACCACGGCGTTGATCGGTTCTCCGCGGGCCGACGCGCTGGAGGCGTCGGCGCGGTCGATTCTGCAGACATTCGCGTTGTCGTTTTCGGCCAACATTGTTCAGGGCGCAACCACGTACAACTCGAAGATTGGCTTGCAGGGCAACCTGCAGCGCATGCTGGACCGCAGCATGAGGGTCCGGGTGCACCTCGGCACGGCAACGCAGGCCGTGACGCGTAAGCGCGGCGGTTGGTTCCTGGAGACGCGGGCGGGCCAGCGCGGGCCTTACCGCTTTGTCGTGTTGAACGCTCCGCCGCTTGCCGGACGGAAGCTGCTGCGCCGTCTGCACGCGTTCGCGGACATCACGGCGTTACTGAGAGCGTATGAATACTTCGACTCGCGCCTTTTGATTCACACCGACCCGGCCTACGTGAATCGCGATCGCAGCAACTGGGAGGCCTACAACGCCGGAGTCACCGGTGGTGAATGCGAGGGCAGCGTCTGGTACGGCGCGCTGCGCCAGAAGCTTCCTTCGGGCGGGACGATCGACGTGTTCAAGTCGTGGGCCGAGCGCCGACGCGCCGACCCGAGACACATTCTGCTGGAGCGGCGGTTCAAACACCCGCTGATCAGCCGGTCGACGATCGAGGCTGCCCGCGCGTTGCATCAGGTGCAAGGGCGCGACGGCCTGTACTTCAGCGGCCAGTACACCACCGGCTTTGACTCGCAGGAGTCAGCGGTCTACTCGGCCATGAGGGTGACCGAATCGTTGGCTCCCCGAAGCCGCACCCTGACATCACTAAAGACGCTCTTGGCCGCGCGTGGACGCGCCGGCATTTCGTACGACCTCTGATCGCCTGCAACGGAGCCGCGGGCCGCGCCCGGCGATGCACGACGCGCCCCAGGCTGGAACGCCAGGCCAACGCAAGATCAGTCCCGGCGCTGGGCGTGCAGCACGGCGTCGTGCGCCGTGACCAGTTCGCCGTCGCGGCGGCGCGACTCGCGCCGCGCCGTATCGGCGGCGACGATCTCCCAGTCGGCGGGGTCGAGCAACTCGGCCAGCTCTGCGGCCGTGCAGAAGAGCTCGGGGACGTCCGGTCGCAGGCCGGGAACCTCCAAGTCCAAGGGATGGTGCTGAACCACTAACAGACTCCCGCCGGACCGTACCGCCGATGCGAGGCGACCGATCGCCCGCTCGCGGACCGCTGGCGGCAGATGCAGGTACTGCGCGCTGACGAGGTCGAAAGTGCCGAACGGCTCGACTTCGTCGGCGAACAGGTCGGCGTGGCGCCACTCGATTCGCGCGGCGATCGCCTCGCCCGCGGCCGCGGCATGGGCGACTGCGCGCTCGAGACCGACCGGCGAGATATCGACGCCCGTCACCCTCCAGCCGCGCGCCGCCAGCCAGATCGCGTCGGCGCCCTCGCCACAGCCCACGTCGAGACCCGATCCCGGCGCGAGGTCGGAGCCATAGACGAGCAACTGCGGGTTGGGATTCCCACTCCACACGCGCTCGGAGCCGCCGTAGCGGTTGTCCCAGAACTCCTGCGTGAACATCTCTCCGAGTGACATGGGCGCACCGCGGCCGCACCGGCCGCGCTCAATCGTCGCACACGGACACCTGCGTGCACCGGCGGCGCCGATGAGTTTGATGCCCTTCGCCGATCTCTACACCGACATCCAGATCGAAAGGAAGCAAATGGCCAAGCTCAGACTGCACATCACGATGTCGCTCGACGGGTACGTCGCCGGGCCAGACCAAGACGAGGAGAATCCGCTCGGAGTCGGCGGGCTCAAGCTGCACGAGTGGGTGTTTCCGCTCAGGGAATTCCGCGACATGCACGGCGGAGAGGGCGGCGAAACCAACGCCAGCTCCGCGGTCATGCAGGAGCGGTGGGTGAACGTCGGCGCCACGATCATGGGCCGGAACATGTTCGGGCCGGTTCGCGGCCAATGGCCACATGAATCGTGGCGAGGCTGGTGGGGCGAGAACCCGCCCTACCACCACCCGGTGTTCGTCCTCACCCACCATTCACGCGAGCCGCTCCAGATGCAGGGCGGCACCATCTTCGAGTTCGTCACCGACGGGATCGAGTCCGCGCTCGCACGGGCCAAGGACGCCGCACAGGGTAAGGATGTCTGGCTCGCTGGCGGCGCGTCGGTCACCAACCAGTACCTGGCCGCGGGTCTGGTTGATGAGATCGACCTATCGATCGCCCCGTTGATCCTCGGCGGCGGTGAGCGACTGTTCGAGGGCCTCGAGCGGGACTCTCTCAAGCTCGCGCAAATACGCGCCGTCGACGCGCCGGGAGTGACCCACATCAAGTATCAGGTCGGCTGAGCCGTCTTGCACGGATGGTCAGGCAACGGCCGTGGGATTGAATCCGCCTCCCGCGCTCCGCGTTCATCCGGGCCCTGGCCTTCTAAGCTCGGCACGATCGACGAGCTCGACGGCGGCTACCCGGCCCGGAGCGCGCTGACCAGGCCGTGCACGTCCGCGACCGTCACTGTCAGCTCGGGGTGCCGCACCAGCCTGAGGGGATCGATCGCCGGCACACCCTGGCGGAACGAGAGCAGGACGCCCTGCTCTCCGTTGCTCGCGAACGTCAGCCCGCGGTCGGTGATCCCCAGCCGCGCCGGTCCGGCGGTCCGGTAGAACCGGTACGGGCCGGTGATCGCGACCCGGCTGATGTTGGCCAGCGTTGTGCGCAGCCGCCACGGGCCGTAGTTGGCGAGTAGGTCCTCCTCATCGATCTGCACCCACGCGCGCTCGGGTGTGATGCCAAATGGCCGCGCCGCTAGGCGGTATGCGTGCGCAAAGCGGAAGTCGAAGCGCTGCACGGGACTCAGGTTACGCACACCGAGCGTTCGCGAAAGGTGCCAGTACTACTCGTTTCTCGTGGCGGTCTGGGCGAGCGCCTCCTCCAGCGCGCCTTTGCCACCGGGCTTGCCGGTGATCGCCAGCTCCGGAGACCAAGTGGGCACGCGGCCGGCGAGCGCTGCGGCGCGCTTGCGGCCCGCGACCTCGATTGGGGCACGCTGACGGATTTGGGCGAGCAGCCGGGTGGCGTACTGCTGTGGCGACTCGTCGGGCGCGATCGCGGGACGGTCGAACTCGAAGAATTCGACTCGTAGGTGCGGCCGCAGTCTTGGGAACCGCGGAATCGCTGCCGTGCCGGTGCACGCACCTCCGATGATCGTCGCCTCGGGCACGGCCCGCGCCATGTACCCGACGCCGCTCCGGGCCCGCAGCGCCCGGCCGAGCGAGCGTGTCCCCTCGGGATAGATCCCGACACACGCGCCGTTGCGGAGTTCCTCGATCGCGCGATCGAGCGCTCCGGAGTCGCCGGAGCCACGCTCGATTGGGATCTGACCCATCCCGGTCAGGACCGCGCCGAGCAACTTGTTCTTCCACATCGAGGACTTCGCCAGCGCCCGGATCTGTCGGCGGGGCATCGCCGCGATCCCGGCTGCCACGGTGTCCCAATAGCTGTCGTGGTCGCCGACGAGCAGCAACGGTCCCTTCAGCGGCAGTAGCTCAAGGCCGATCACCTGCAAGCGCCCCCACCAGACAACGCCAGGAGTGGACGCGATCATCACGCTGCGGTAGGCCGGGGGGATCCGCTCGATGCGATCGATCATCGCTGCTGCAGGCTACCCGGATCGACGCGGCAAGCTGCGGCGCGCCTCGGGCAGCCGGGCGGCGCGCCTCAGGCAGCCGGGCGTTCTGTGGGACGTCAGCCTCGGATTACGTCGCCGCACGAGCGACCAACCCGGTCGCCGGGGTCGGCGATCACGATGCTGTGGCGGGATCCACAGACGACTCTGTCGTCGCCGTGACCATCGCGGACGTCGACGAAGTCCTCGCCGCGCCCGCTGCTTCCGGTGTTTACCAACGTGGGGCCGCTGGTGTCGATCAGCGTGTCGGCGCCCGGACCACCATCGAGGATGTCGCGTCCCGGACCGCCGATCAGGATGTCGTTGCCGGAGCCTCCGAGCAGAGTGTCGTCACCTGCGCCGCCATTGAGGACGTCGTTACCGGCGCCTCCTCTGAACACGTCACGCTCGGAGCCGCCGATCAGCGTGTCGCGGGCGCCACTCCCAGACAGGTTCGAACCGCAGCCCGAGGCATCGGAGCGCTGCGACCCGTCCGGCATCGTCGTGAAGCAGAACGACGCTCCATCCAGGTTCGCGCCTGCCAGGTCGGCGTTGAGGAAGTCGGCGCGGCGAAGGTTGGCCTTTCGGAGATCGGCTCGCTGAAGGTCGGCCCGCCGCAGGTTGGTGCGGGCGAAGATCACTCCCTCGGCCTTGACGGCGGTGAGGGTGCCTCGGCTCAGGTCGGACTGCGTCAGGTTGGCAGCGGTGAGCGTGGCGCCCGTCATGTTCACACTGAACAGGTTCGCGCCGGGCACGTGCGCGTTGGTCAGGTTCGCATTCGTGAAGTCGGCGCCCGGCATGTTCGCGCCGGCAAGATTGGCGTTGGCCAGGTTCGCATTCGCCAGCTTGGCGTAGGGGCAGTTCGCGCCCGGTCCTATCTGGCAACCGTTGATCGTCTGGCCGAGCGCACCGCATGTCGCCAACAGTGCGAACGCGCAGGCAAGCACCCCCGCGCCGGAGATCCGCAACAACATCCGTGTCCTACACGTCCCCACGGCTTCAACCTAACACGTCGGTCCGCAGGGCGTCCCACGCTCGCCCCGTGAGGCACCGAGCTCTGCGACTGCCGCACTCGGGGAGGTTGACGCCTGGCGTGCGAAGTCGCAGAATCTCCATGTCCAAATGGAGGTGTTCCTCGATGGCGTGGAATCTCAGAGGGAGCTACGTAGAGACTTGCTCGTGCGAGCTCATGTGCCCCTGCAACCTTTCGTTCGATCACGGCGCCACGTACGACTTCTGCCGGGTGACGCTGGTGTTCAACATCCGCGAGGGCGAGATCGAAGGGGTTGACATCGGCGGCTTGAAGGTCGCGGCGATTGCGGACACACCGAAGGTGATGACAGATGGCAACTGGCGCCTCGGGGTGTTCGTAGACGACCAGGCGACCGACGAGCAGACCGAGAAGCTCGTTCAGGTCTTCAGCGGGCAACTTGGAGGCCCGATGGCTGCGCTTGCGCCGCTGGTCGGCGAAATGCTCGGTGTTCAGCGAGCCAGGATCGAAGTCGACGACGACGGGCTGCGGCACACCGTTCGCGTCGGCGATGCGATCGATTTCGAAGTCGAGGACATCGTGCCCTTCGGGGTGGAGACGGGCGAGCCGGTGCGTTTCCAGGGAATGTTCCATCCGGTCGGATCTGACCTCACGATGGCCGAGGCGAAGCGGTCGCAGATCGACGCGTTCGGCATCAAGTACGAAGGCAAGACAGGGCTTTCGAAGTCCGAGTTCGCCTGGGCTGCGTAGCCGTGAGCACGACAGTCTCTGCTCCGCGGCGCGCCCCGACCGTCGCGCGCTCCCCCGCGTTTGAGGCTGCCCGCGCCCGCCTCGGCTTGGTCGCGCTCCTGTGCGTGCTTGCCGGGCTGGGCTGGTGGTGGACCGTCGATCGCATGCAGGGGATGGACAACGGGCCGTGGACCGACCTCGGGACGCTGGGCTGGTTCCTCGGCGTCTGGGTAGTGATGATGGCCGCGATGATGTTCCCGTCGGTAGCGCCGACGGTTGCGCTCTATTCGCGCATGACGCGGAAGCGGTCACCGTTGGCCCCGCTCGTGTTCTCCGCGGGATACCTTCTCATCTGGGCGGGGGTAGGCCTGCTCGCTTTCGCGATTGCTGTAGCCGGAGGCTGGGTCGCCAGCGGCGCGCTGCACTGGGGTCGTGCCGGGCGATGGGTCGCGGGCGCGACGTTGCTGTTGGCGGCCGCGTACGAGCTGACGCCCCTGAAGAACGTCTGCCTCGCGAAGTGCCGGAGCCCGCTCGGCTTCCTGATCGGCTCCTGGCGCGAGGGCCTTCCCGGCGCGCTGGAGATGGGCGCCAAGAACGGCGCCTGGTGCGTTGGGTGCTGCTGGGCGCTGATGGCGTCATTGTTCGCGCTCGGCATCATGAGCATCGGCTGGATGGCGTTCGTCGCCGCGCTCATCGCGATCGAGAAGCTGCTCCCGTGGCGGCGTGTAGCGACTTACGGGACCGCTGCGGTACTGCTGGTGCTTGGTGTGCTCGTGCTTGCCGCACCCGGCTCGGCCCCGGGCCTGACGATTCCAACGCGTGGCTCGATGCCCCAGATGAACCACATGGGACGGCCCGGCGACATGGCGCCGCCAGGACCGATGAAGCAGCCCCGCGGAACGCAGACCGGCCAGATGGGCCAGATGGGCCACTAAGCGGCCCGCGCGCGGGCGGCCTGACGGATCAGGTGGTCGCGCTCGGCGACGTTCGTCGCGAGCCGGGCGGCCTCGACGTAGGCCGTGGCGGCAGCGGGCAGGTCGCCGGCGAGCTCGTGCAGGTGGCCGCGGACGGCGTGCCACCGGTGGCGGTCGCCGAGCACCTCGCGCAGCCGTTCGGTCTCGAGCAGCCCCGCGGCTGGACCACGGACGTGGCCGACAGCGATCGCGCGGCCGAGCACCGCGGCGGGGTCCTGGCGCACCGGGTCGTCGGCGAGGGCGACGAGGTCGTCGTACCAGGCGAGGATCTGCGGCCAGTCGGTCTCCTCGGCCCTGGCCGCGTCGTCGTGCAGGGCGGCGATGGCGGCCTCGATCTGGTAGCGCCCAGGGCGCTCAACAGCCAGCGCCGATTGCAGGACGCGCACGCCCTCGGCGATCTCGCGGTTGTCCCACAGGCCACGGTCCTGCTGGTCGAGTGTGACGAGGCGTCCGTCTGAGTCGAATCGCGCCGGGAGGCGGGCGTGATTGAGAAGCATCAGCGCGAGCAGCCCGAGCGCCTCCGGTTCCTCGGTAGCGAGCGTAAGTTGGCGGGCGAGCCGGATCGCCTCGACGGCCAGGTCGGGTGGGCGGGGTGGGCGGGCTCGTCTCGCCGGGCCAACATGCCCGCCCGTGTAGATGAGGTACAGCACGCGCAGCACGACGGCGAGGTCACCGAGCTGGTCGAAGCGGCGCGCGGGCGGGCCGGCTAATGCGCGCTTGGCCCGGCTGATCCGCTGCGCCATCGTCGCCTCGGGCACGTAGAAGGCGTCGGCGATCTCGCAGGTCGTCAGGCCGCCGACGGCGCGCAGGGTCAGCGCCACCTGGGAGGCCGGTGCGAGGTCGGGGTGACAGCAGCAGAACAGCAGGAAGAGAGTGTCGTCGCCGTCCTGCGGATCCGGCCCACCCACCCGCGGCTCGGCGTATGTCGCCTCCTCGCGGCGCTGACGGGCGGCCTCGCTGCGGCGGGCGTCAACGAGCCGCCGGGTCGCGACCGTCGTCAGCCACGCGCGCGGGTCGCGCGGCGGGTGCTCGGGCCACACCCGCAGCGCCTCGAGCAGCGCCTCCTGCAGCGCGTCCTCAGCGGCATCGAAGTCCTCGCCTCGCCGGACCAGACCCGCGAGCACCCGAGGAATGAGGTCCCGCCCGTACCCGAGCAGCGCGGGTTGGGGCGGGATCGCATCCCGCCGTCGCGTCGGCTCGTCGATCACGCCGCGTCAGTCGCCTGCGGGCGCTCCCACATGACCTCCCGGACGTCGATCCACTCGTACATCGGCTCCCCGCCCGGACCGGGCTCGGAGGAGACGTAGGCCGCGAGCTCGACCGCGCGCTCGTGCGAATCGACGTCGATCATCCACCAGCCGGCGACCAGGTCGCTGGTCTCGGGATGCGGGCCGTCGGTGGTGACGGGGGCGGCCTCCGGGCCCCCGTAGCGCACCCAGGTGCGCGCCGGCGCTAGTGCGCGCGCGTCGACGTACTCGCCGTTCTCGTCGAGCAGCTCACTGACGTGATGCTGGAAGGCCATATGCGCCTCCACGTCCTCGGGGGCCCACTGGTCGATCGGGGGCACGGGACGGTGCGGCTCCGGGCCGCCGCGGTAGTGCTTCAGCAGCAGATACTTCGGCATCGTCGTCTCCTGATGTCGTGGGCCGCGCTCGTCGTGGCCCTTCACCTGGTGAGCGGAGCCAGTCAGAGCTTCTCGACATGGAAGCACTCGTGTTGCTGACCATCAGCAGAAAGGCGAGCTGGCGGGACCGGATGGTTCGCCCTGATCACGTCGTCGGGGTCGACGGTCGCCTTGATACGCCGCAGGCGTGCGAACGCCTTCTCCCCCCAGAACGTCTGCACCGGCTGGCGGGAGTCGGCGAAGTTGAGGTACATCTGGTCCGCCGTCCAGGGCGTCATCGCGCCCTTGACCGCCTGAACCTGCGCCCTCGTCGGCGCCTTCAGCTCGGGGACCGGCGTCATCCCGACCGCGTACAGCACGTAGGCCCCGTTGATCATGCTCAGCGCTCCGGCCCCCGGGCGCTCGCGGCCGAGCTCGCCCTCCAAATGCCGGAGCTCGACAGAGAGCAGCGGGAACCGGCTGCCGGGACCAGCGACCGTGACCAGCTCGTCAACTGCCTCCGGCGGCAGCTCGCTGAGCGTCAGGCCGTCGCCGAGCCCCGGAACGGGTTGCTCTGGATCCATGTGCACGTGGCTGAGCGCCGGCATCGAGATCGAGGCGAGCGTGTCGTTGACCGGCCCGAGCGCGCGCAGCGGCGCGAGCAACCGATCTGCTTCGGCAGGGTCGCCGAGGTGAAACGCCTCGACGATCACGAACGACTTGCCACGGACCGGCTCCGGGATCTCGGGGATCGGCGGCAGGTTGAGCAGCCGGCCGACAGTCGTGAGCTCGTCCGGAGGATCCTGCTGTGTGAGCTCGCGCCACGCGTGCAGGACCTCGCCCGCGCGCTCGAGCGGATACCAGAGGTGACCGGCGTAGATCTCGGTGATCGGAAGCAGCTCGACCTCGATCGCAGTGACCACGCCAAAGCTGCCACCGCCGCCGCGCAGCGCCCAGAACAGCTCTGACTCGTGCTCGCGGTCGGCGCGCACCAGGGCGCCGTCGGCTGTCACCAGCTCGACCGCCTGCACGCGATTCGCCGCGAGCCCGTGCTTGCGACCCATGAAGCTCGAGACCGCCGCCGAGCGTGTAACCGACAACACCGACGTCGGGAGAGGAGCCCTGGAGGGCGGCGAGGCCATGCTTGGCAGCGGCCTCGACCAGCTCGTGCCAGAGCACGCCGGCCTCGACGCGAGCGACCCGGGCCACCGGATCGATCTCGATCGCCCGCATCCGCTCGCTCTTTACGAGGATCGTGTCCTCGAGCGACCCGAGCGGTTCCGAGCCATGGCCGGTGCCCTGCGCCGCGACTCGCTGATCATGCTCGCGCGCGAACTGGACCGCGGCCACGACGTCGTGCGCCGATTCGGGCAGCACCACCGCCGATGGGCGCTGATCGACCGCCAGGTTCCATGCTCGGCGGGCCTCATCCCAGCCGTTGTGCGGCGGAAGCACGATCTTGCCGTCGAGCGCCGACGCGACCGTGGTCGGGGTATGGGTTGCAAACGTGGTCATGGTCAGTAGTCCCTTTCGCTTGGAGATGAACATCAGGCGGCGTCGGCCGCGGGAACATGGGTGAGCCGCGGCCGGCGCCGGGCGCCGATCAGCCGGGCTGTCACGACAGCCCCGAGCGCGGCCACGCCGGCGCCCGCGAACAGGGCGTTGTGCAAGCCCGCGACGTAGGCGACGGCGGACCCGTGACCGAGCGCGGCGGCGGCCGGCACAAGTGCGCCGTACACGGCGACGCCGACGGCGATGCCTCCCTGGCGGAATGCATCGTTGACGCCGGCGAGCAGCCCGCTCTGATCGCCGGGCCCCGCGCCAAGCGCGACGATCGCGTTCGCCGGGTTGAACAGGCCGGTCCCGACGGACACGACGAGGCTCCCAGGGAGGATTGCGGTCCAGGAGGAGTGCGGGCCGACGATCGTGACAAGCGCCAGCCCGGCGGCGACGAGCACCAGGCCGGAGCACACGAGCAGAGGAGCCCCGAACCGCTCGCTCAGCTGGGCGCTGGCGGCGGAGACCACGAACAGCAGCACGGTTCCTGGCAGGTACACCAGCCCTGCGTCGAGCGCGGACAGGTGCAACACGTCCTGGAGGTACAGGGTCATGTACAGGTACAGCGCGAAGAACGAGGCCGAGATCGCGAACGCAGCCACCTGCGCGGCGGTGAAATCGCGCCGGCGGAACATCCCGAGCGGCAGCATCGGCGAGCTCGTCTGAGCCTGGATCACGACGAACGCCGCCAGCAGCCCCACCGCCGCCGCCAGTTCGGCGACGGTGCGAGCGCTGCCCCATCCGTCGACGTTGCCCCGGAGCAGCGCAAGCACGAGCAGGAACAACCCGGCGCTGAGCGTGATCTGCCCCGGCCAGTCAAGGCGGCGGGCTCGCGGATCGCGCGATTCGCGCACCCACGCGAAGGTTCCCGCCAGCGCCAGGACGCCGAGCGGAACATTGATGAAGAACACCGCCCGCCACCCCAGCCAGGTGGTGAGCGCCCCCCCGACCGCCGGCCCGATCGCGAACGAGGCCCCGATCGTGGCGCCGTAGGCCGCCATCGCCCCGGCGCGCTCGCGCGGGCCCGGGAACGCGTCGGCGAGAATCGCGAGCGAGCTCGCGAACAGCAATGAGGAGCCCAGGCCTTGGACGGCGCGGGCCGCGTCGAGCAAGCCGATGCTGTGAGCCAACCCGCACGCGAGCGAGGCGGCCGTGAACAGGATCATCCCCGCGGCGAACACGAGCCGGCGGCCCCGCCGATCGGCCACCGATCCGGCGCTGAGCACAACCGCCGCGAGCGCCAGCGTGTACGCGTCGACGACCCACTGCACGCCGGTCAGCCCGGCGTGAAGGTCGCGAGCTAGGTGTGGCAGCGCCGTGTTCACCACGGCGATGTCGAGCATCAGCATCGCCGTCGCGAGGCACGTGATCAAGAGCGTTCCTCGCTGCAGGCGCTGCGAAAGCTGTGCGGACATATCGAACTTCCTTTCGGGCGCTGTCGATGAGTGACTGCGCCGCAACGATCGCGCCGGGCGTCCGCGCTGGCATCGGCGAGATCGCCAGTCTCGATCGCCGGTCGGTGTCTAGGATTGGCCGCGATGGGTCACACGCACATGCGTGACCGGGGTGCCGAGCTGATCGGACGCGAACGCGAGTGTGCGGAGCTCGACCGCATGCTCGAGCATGCCTGCGCCGGCGAGAGCACGGCGCTGATAATCCGCGGCGAGGCCGGAATCGGCAAGAGCGCACTGCTCGAGTACGCAGCCTCACGCGCGCGGGCGCGCGCGGGAAAAATCACCGTGCTGCGGACGACCGGGTTCGAGGCGGAGGCCGATTTGGCGTTCGCGGGCATGTACGGGCTCATGCGTCCGATCCTGAAACACCTCGAGGAGGTGCCGGAGATTCAGGCAGGCGCGCTTGCGGGAGCGCTCGGTCTGGCGCCCTCCGAGATGCCTGACCGCTTCATGGTCTCGGCCGCCGTCCTGAGTCTGCTCGCCGCCGCCGCAGAGGAGCACCCGATCCTGTGCCTGATCGACGATGCCCAGTGGCTGGACAAGCCGTCGGCCGACGCGCTCGTGTTCGCGGCCCGGCGGCTCCGCGCAGACCCCGTCGCGATGATCTTCGGCGTGCGCGAGGGCGAAGTGGGCACGTTCGAGGCCCCCGGACTGACCTCGCTGCCGATCGGCCCGCTCGACTCGGCCAGTGCAGAAGCGATCCTCGAGGAGCGCGGTCACGGCGCCGTGCCGGCGGTGCGCCGCCGCCTGCTGGCCGAGGCGCACGGCAATCCGCTGGCGCTGATGGAGCTGCCCGCAGGGCTGTCCGAGGCGCAGCTCGCCGGCGAGGCTCCGCTGCCCGAGGCGATCCCGCTGACCCCGCGACTGCGGGCCCTGTTTCGCCAGCGGATCGAGCGGCTGCCGGAGTCGACGCAGCTGGCCCTGCTCGTCGCCGCCGCCGATGAGACCGGCGACCTCGGGACGGTGCTGGTGGCTGCGCGCGAGCTCGGCCTCGGCAGGGACGCGCTCGACCCCGCCGAGCTGGCCGAGCTGATCCACACGGGCGGAGACACGATCGCGTTCCGGCACCCGCTCGTCCGCTCGGCGCTGTACGAGAGCTCCACCGCCAGCCGGCGCCAGCAGGTGCATGCCGCGCTGGCCGGTGCCTTCCGCGGCGACGAGCATGCGGATCGCCGCGTCTGGCACCAGGCGATGGCGACGCTCACCGCGGACGAGGAGGTTGCCGCCGCGCTGGACGCCTCCGCCCGGCGCGCGCGGGCACGGGCCGCCCACGCCTCGGCGGCGAGCACCCTGCTGCGCGCCGCAGAGCTGAGCGTCGACGAGGAGCGGCGCACCAGGCGTATCGCCGCCGCAGCCCAGGCGGCGTGGGATGCCGGCCAGCCGGATCGTGCACGGGCGGCGATCGGACAGCTGCTGCCGCAGGCGTCGGGCGAGCTCCGCGCGACGCTGCTGCATCTGAGCGGCGTGATCGAGGCGCGCACCGGCGACGTGCGCACGGCGCTCAGACTTCTCCTCGACTCGGCTGAGCAGACCGCGGACATCTCACTCCGGCTCGACGCGCTCGGCGAGGCAGCCGAGGCAGTCTCGTTCGCCGGTGAGTACGAGCAGGCGGTGGAGCTCGGACGGCTAGCCGAGCTGGTCACGCCCAGGACCGAACGCGACGCGTTTCTGGTCGCGCTCCTGAGCCTTCTCGCGGCGGTCGCGGTCGGCGACCACGACCGCGCAAGCGCTGCGCTCGAGCAGGTCGTGACGCGCGCCCCGGCGCTCGACGATCCCCGTGGGTTGATCTGGGCCGCATCGGCGATGTGGGCGGCTCCGGAGCTGGCCGACGCAACGGACTACGCCAAGCGCGCCGCCGAGCTCGCTCGACAGCGAGGACTTGTGAGCCTGCTGCCGCTGGCGCTTCAGTACCAGGCCAGCGCCGAGATGGCGCGCAGCCGCTTCGAGCGCGCGGAGGCGATCGCACAGGAGGGGTACCGGCTCGCGCAGGACACCGGGCAGAGCTGGGGAGTGATCTGGCTCCTCGCCACCCTCTCCGGGATCGAGCTGGTCCGGGGCCGGCTCGACGCGGCACGCGAGCACGCCGAAGCAGTCCTCACCGCGGGTCGCGAGCGCGATGCCAGGTTCCTGATCGCGATTGCCACCTGGAGGCTCGGCCAGATCTGCCTTGTCGCCGGCCGACACGATGAGGCGACAGACCATCTGCTGCGGGCGACGGCGGCCGATACGCCCGAGTCGCACCCGATGGTGGCGCTTCGCATCATCCCCGAGGTGATCGAGGCGGCGGTCGCTGCAGGCCGTCAATCCGAGGTGCAGGAGCGCTTCGCGCGGTACGACGAGTGGGTCACGCAGTGGCCGACTCCAACGCACATAAAGCTCCGTTGGCGCTGCCAGGCGATGCTCGAGCCGCGGCTTGCCGACGCGTGTTTTGCACACGCGCTGTCGGACGCGGGCGCGATGCCGAGCCTCTCGCGTGCGCGCACTGAGCTGCTCTATGGCGAGTGGCTGCGCCGCGAGCGCCGGCGCCAGGATGCTCGCCGGCATCTGCGCACTGCGCTCGAGCTCTTCCGTCAGATCGGCGCGCCCCTGTGGGAGGAGCGTGCCGCAGGCGAGCTGCGCGCCACCGGCGAGACCGCGCGCAAGCGCGAGGCCTCGACGCTCGACGAGCTGACGCCGCAGGAGCTCCAGATTGCGGGACTCGTGGCGGAAGGACTGACCAACCGCGAGATCGCCGCGCAGCTGTTCCTCAGCCCGCGGACGATCGACTACCACCTGCGCAAAGTCTTCAGCAAGCTCGGGATAACGTCGCGCACAGAGCTTGTACGGTCCGGGTTGCCGGAGCGCGAGTCCACCGATTGAGATTCGCACGACTGGCGACTTCGCCGATGCGACGCGCGCGCCCCCGCGCGATTGTGCTCGCATGCAAACGAGCGTGCCGCTGAGGGTCGCGATCGTCGACCACCATCCGATCTCGCGCTGTGCCTACTGCGCGCTGCTGCGCAGCGAGGGCGTCGACGTTGTCGCCGATCTCGCCCTGAGCGATGGCGCCGCGCACGCGATCGAGGCGCTGGCGCCCGATCTTGTGATCGTTGACGTGACCGCGGACGCCGAGGAGGTTCAAACCCTGCTGGACCGGATCCGGCCCCTGCAGTGCGCGATCGTGCTGACCTCATCCGGCGCGCGCCCGGCCGATCACGGCGGGTTCGCATTCGTCCCCAAGGCCGATATCTGCCGCGCTGCGATCCTCGAGATCGAGCCGCGGATGTCCCGCCGCAGACGGTTACGTGACTAGCTTTTCTGCGAGCAGCAAGATTGCGAGCATCGTGAGCGCGAGACCGGCGAGGCGTTCGGCGGCTTCACGCCGCCGTTCGCTGAGACGGTTGCCGAGGCGGAGCCCAAGCTGAGTGACGACTACCGCCTGGAGAGCGATCAGCGCGATCACCAATGCGGCGGGGAGCCGTAGGAGTCCGAGGGTGAAGCCGATCGCGAGCTCGTCGAGGCTGATGCTGAGCCCAAGCAGCAATGCGCCCGGACCGCGTGCGTCGGCGAAGCGGGCGATCGCGCGCTCCTCTCGCTCTTCCCAGCCGACAAGCGTGTAGAGACCGAATGCGAGCAGTACCGCGATCGCGACGTAATCAGCCCAGTCGCCGATCGCGCGACCGAGCGGCAATCCGAGTGCCAACCCGATGAGCGGCATCGCCGCTTCGAAGGCCGGGAACAGGATCGAGATGCGCAGCCGGGTGGCGCGCGTTGTATCGAGCATCCCCAGCGCCGCGGCGACGGCGAACGTATCGAGGCCGAGGGGGATCACAAGCGCGATCAGCTTGGCTGCCACCGGCGGAGCGTAAGCCTCGTGATGCTTGGAGAGCTGTTGAGATTGAGCTTTGACCGTCGCAGCCCCGGGGGATCCTTCCCGGGGCGCCGGCTAGCCGTCGATGTACTGCTCGAGCTCTCCCAACTCGAGCTTCAGGTCCAAGGCCCGCATCAGATTGCCGAGCGCGGAAACGATCCGGGTCGTTCCGACGATCGGGGCGACCGCCGCGAGCAATCCCGTGACGTCGTCAGCCGTGAGCCCGAGTTCGCCGGCGGCGCTGAGATTCAGCATGTACGAGCCCGGAGGAGCGTCGACCGCGACGAGGGCGGCGATGCGGACAAGCATCAATGATCTGCCGTCGAGGTTTGTGCTCTCGAGGGAACTGGCGGTCATCCCGGCCAGGAGGTCGAGCAGAGGTGTTTCGTCGGACTGAGTTGCCATACGTCGCTCCTTTTAGCGGTTGCCGAGAGTCTCAGCGCGCCGGGCCCGGATGTCGTCACCCGGTCGGGGTTAAGCACGTCGTCCCGGACGAAGCCGCGCGCCCCCTCCGGCCAGCCGCTACGGACCCAGCGCGCGCGACCTGGGAGTCGTTCAGCCGTAGCGGAGCGCCGGGAACCCCGCCGGTGTTTCGCGGCCGTGAGGTGTCGCGTCGAGCACGTTCCAGAGCGGCCAGATCGAGTCGACGTGGCGGGCGTCCATCCCCTCCTCTCGCGGCGCGTACATCAGCTCCGAGGCCCAGGTGTGGCGGAACTGGTCACCGTCGCGGGCGAACACGTTCAGCAGCGGCATCTGCTCGCCTTGCGGAGTCTCAGCGTTGTAGTCGCGGTTGAACGAGTTACCCCGCGAGGACAGGAGCCGCAACCGCCGCCAGCCGCGCTCACGCGCGAAGTTCTTGATTCGCTCCGGGTCGGACTTCGCGACTACCGCGAGGTTCACCGCACGAGCGAGGTGCACGGCGGCCCCATCGAGCGAGTCGAGAATCGACGTGCACGACGGACACGGGGTCTCGACCAGCGGAAGCCGCGCCGTCTCGCCCTCCTCGGGTCCCGGCCTCGTGTCCCCCGAATATCGCGGGAACATGAAGTTGTAGATGACGAGCGTGTCCTTGCCCGCCTCGAACAGCTCGCTGAAGCGCACCTCGCTGCCGTCGGCTGCCTCCTCGAACCGATAGTCGTCGGGAACGACACCGCCCCGCGGCAACGCGCGTCGCTGCGCCGCGACCTCTTCGATCGTCCGCCGCAGCCCTGCCTCGGCTTCCAGCAGGCGGTTACGCTCGCGACGGTATTCCTCGGACTCGCCAGGGAAACGAATGCCGGGGTCAAGCTGAGTCATCTCGTTGCTCCTTGTAGTCATTGCTTGCAAGTGTCTCGGGTTCAGGCGGCGGCCGGGAGATCGACCGGCTCGGCCTTGACAGATGCCGGACGGCGGGACGACACGAGCGCGATCGCACTCAGGGCCGCGAGGACGGCGAAACCGGCACACACCCAGAGCGCCGGCCGGAATCCGGCGGTGACGGCGGCCGCTGCCGAGGTGGCCATGAGCGGCGAACACGGCGCTGGCGATCGCGAGCGCGAACACGGTGCCGAAGCGCTGCGCCATGTAGTTGATCCCGGACGCCTTGCCCATCTCGTGCGGAGCGACCGCGTCGAGAACGGTGGTGGGCACCGTGGGGAGGGCCATCGATATCCCGAGTCCCGCGACGAGCAGGGCGGCGTCAAGCTCGATCCAGCTCGTGCCGAGCGCACCGCGGGACGCCACCCAGACGAAGCCGAACGCCTGTAGGGCGAGGCCGACGATCATGATCGGACGGCGTCCGATCCGGTCAGAGAGGGCACCTGCGAGTGGCGAGATGAACATCGGGGTGGCGAAGAACGGCAGCAGCCGCAGCCCGGTGCCGAGCGGCGAGTAGCCGCGCGCGAGCTGGAATTCCTGCGTGACGAAGAAGGCGGCGGCGAAGGTGCCGCCCTGCAGGAGGAAGCTGACGAGGTTGCCGATCGCGAACTCGCGGCTGGCAAACAGTCGTAGCGGCACCATCGGCTCGGGCGCCCGGTGCTCCCACCACACGAACGCGACGGCGACCAGGCATCCCGCCGTGAGGCTCCCCGCGATCTCGGCGCTGCCCCAGCCCGCCTCGCCCGCGCGCGTGAGCGCCCACACCAGCGCGACAACGGCCGCGGTTACGAGCGAGACGCCCACGAGGTCGAGTCGCTCCGGAGCTCCATGGCTCTCCGGCAGCAGTTGCCGGCCGAGGAGCACCGCCGCGACCCCGATCGGAACGTTGATCCAGAAGATCCAGTGCCAATCGATCGCCTCCGTCATAGCTCCGCCCACGATCGGCCCGAGCGCCACCGCGAGACCCGCGAGCCCACCGTAGACGCCGACGATCATGCCCCGCTTCTCCGGCGGATACGCGGTCGTCAGAATCGTGAGGCTGAGTGGGAGGACAACGGCCGCGCCGAGCCCCTGGACCGTGCGCGCGGCGATCAGCTCGGGTGCGCCTGGGGCGAGCGCGCATGCGGCCGAGGCAAGTGTGAACAGCGCCAGGCCGCTGTTGAAGACGAGGCGGCGGCCGAAGCGATCGCCAAGCGCGGCGGCCGTGATGATGCCGGCGGCAAACGCGATCCCGTACGCATTGACCGTCCACTGCAGTGTTGAGATCCCGATGTGCAGATCCCGCTGCATGCGCGGGAGCGCCGTCACAACGACCAGCGCATCGAGGACGACCATGAAGTAGGCGGTCGAGGTCAGTCCGACCACCCAGCCGAGCCGGCGAGTCGGTGCAGGCGCATGTTTCATCTGTGCTCCTTTCGTCATGGGCTGGTTCTGCCTCGATGACGAACGGACAGACCTCAGACGGACACGCTAAGACGAAAACAGGCACCTTGTCCGTTTGCGGCCGGGCTATTCGTCTACAACGGCAAGCGCCTACGGATAAAGGAGAGGTCTTGAGATACGCCCTCTTGATGTACGCCAACAGCGACCTTCGCGGTCAGAGGACTGATGCGCAGCAACGCCGGATCAACGCCGGGATCGCCGAGGTGCTGGCGCGACCGGACATCAGCGGCTGGCTGCGACTTCAGGACACCGAGTCGGCGACGACGGTGCGTCACGAACAGGGCAAGACGCTGCTCACAGACGGGCCGTTCGTGGATAGCAAGGACTTCCTGGGCGGTTTCATCGTCGTCGAGGCAGAGAACCTCGACGGCGCCCTGGCCGTGGCCACTGAGCTCCAGGAACTGCGGCCTGGGGTCGCGATCGAGATCCGGCCAGTCCGCGAGGAGCCACTCGTGGAGGAGCCGCCCGTCAGTGATTGAGCAGGTCTTTCGTGAGGACTGGGGCCGCGTCGTGGCGTCGCTCGTCGGCTACCTGGGCGACATCGAGCTGGCCGAGGACGCCGCGCAGGAAGCGTTTGCAACAGCCGCCGAGCGCTGGCCCCGCGATGGAGCGCCCGCCAACCCGACCGGCTGGCTGATCACGACCGCTCGCAATCGCGCGATCGACCGCATCAGGCGTGAGCGGACGCTGGCGGCGAAGACCGAGCAGCTGGGGAGAGAGCTGCCACAGGAATCGGAGGAGACGATGGACGAGACGGCGACGTTCGCGGACGAGCGGCTCGAGCTGATCTTCACCTGCTGTCACCCCGCGCTAGCGCTGGACGCGCAGGTCGGCCTCACGCTGCGGACGCTCGGCGGCCTCTCGACTGAGGAGATAGCACGGGCTTTCCTGGTCCCGTTCGAAACGATGAGCAAGCGTCTGACGCGCGCCAAACACAAGATCCGCGATGCCAGCATTCCGTTCGCGGTTCCCCCCGCCCATCTGTTGCCCGAACGGCTAGATGCCGTGCTCGCGGTCATCTACCTGATCTTCAACGAGGGCTGGGGTGGCGGCCGCGTCGACCTGTCGGCGGAGGCGATCCGCCTGGGCCGTTTCCTCACAGAGCTGATGCCGGACGAACCCGAAGCGCACGCCCTGCTCGCGCTCATGCTGATCAACGACGCTCGCGCGACCGCACGCTTCAGCGACGGAGAGCTCGTCCGGATCGACGACCAGGACCGGTCACTGTGGGACCGCAACCAGATAACCGAGGGCGAAGCCCACCTCGAGCGCGCGTTCGCGCTCCGCGGCAACGGGTCGTACGTAATCCAGGCCGCGATCGCCGACCTTCATCTCGAGGATCCGCGCGATTGGGAGCAGATCGCTCTGCTCTATCAGCGGCTCGAGGAGATCACCGGCTCGCCGGTCGTCACGATGAACCGGGCGATCGCCGTCGCGGAGCTTGAAGGACCCCACGAAGCGCTCGTCCTGCTCGATCGGCTCGAGCTCGACGACTACCGCTACTACCACTCGACGCGCGCCGACATGCTGCGACGCCTCGGCCGCGACGACGAAGCGCGCGCGGCCTACAGGCGCGCGCTCGAGCTGACTCAGGCGGGCCCCGAGCAGCGGTTCCTCGAGCGGCGTCTCGCCGAAACCGCCTAGGGCATCATCACCGCAACAGCCGCGGAGTCGACGTACTCATGGATCGTGGCGATCTTGCCGTCGCGGAACGCGAACGAGATGCACACCGGCGCGCGCATGACCCGCTCGCCGACCTGGCCGTGGACGATGTGGCGCTGCATGGCACCACCTGGCCAGTGGCGCCTTTCGATGATCTCGTAGCGCCGCGGCGACACGGTCCGCACGTAATAACGGGGGATCGCGATGCTCGCCCCCGCGTCCACCGCCCTGTCGGTGACGTTGTGCCAGACCTCGACCTCGGGGTGGAACATCTGCGCCACCGCTTCGAGGTCGCCGGCGGTGATGGCCTCGAAGAACTCGTCCAGAAGCTTGTCAGGGTCGTCGGTCACCGGCGCGCACGACCGTACCAGATAGTATGGTGCGACCACAAACTCTCCGGTACCCTTTAGCCCCAATGTCACTGCAAGCACCGCCACCGGTAACCGCCAATCCGGTCAAGCTGATCTACCGCGATCTGCGCAACGAACGGACGACACCGGTTCCTTTCCCGCCGGGAGACACCAGCTTCCGGCACGCGCCTACGCGCGCCGGCGCGATGCTCCGCGACCCGCTCTCGCTGCTGCTGGACGGTTATGCGCGGTACGGACCGGTGTTCACGCTGCGCCTGCTGACCAGCAAGGTCGTGGTGCTGCTCGGACCCAAGGCCAACCACCATCTGCTGGTCTCCAACCAGACCAACTTCAGCTGGCGTGAAGGAAGCATGGCCAACCTGATCCCATTGCTCGGCGACGGGCTGCTGACGATCGACGGCGATTTCCACCGCCGCTCGCGCAGGATCATGCTGCCCGTGTTCCACCATAAGCACATCGCAGCCGCGCTGGACACAATGGTCACCGAGACCGACCGGGCGATGGCCGGATGGCGCGCCGGCGACCGGATCGACCTGTACGGCTGGACGCGGAAGCTGGCGCTGCGAATCGCGATGCGTGCGCTGTTCGGTCTGGACCCGGATGGGCCGACCGCGCGCTCGATCGATGCCGCGCGCCTGTTCAACGAAGCGCTCCACTTCTACTCATATGACCTGCCGGTGCAGTGGCTGCGTGGCCCAAAGACCCCCTGGAAGCGGATGCAGGAGGCTCGTCGCCAACTCGACCGCCTGATCTACAACGAGATCACCACCCGCCGCCGCACCGGCGAACGAGGTCTGGATCTCCTCAGCCTGCTGCTCGATGCGAGCGACGAGGATGGGACCCAGTTGAGCGATCGCCACGTCCGCGACGAGGTGATGACGCTGCTGTTCGCCGGCCACGACACCACCACGTCGACGGTGGCGTTCATGTTCTACGAACTCGCGCGACATCCCGACGTCGTGGAGCGGCTGCTGGCCGAGCAGGAGGAGCTGATGCCCGGTGGGCGCCCCACCGCCGAGCAGCTGATGGGCGGCCGGCTGGCGCAGCTCGAAATGGTGCTCGATGAGACGTTGCGGCTGTACCCGCCCGCGTGGGTCGGACCGCGGCGGTCGATCGAGCCGTTCGAGGTCTGCGGCGTCCGCTGCCCCGGCGGCGCGCCCGTGTTCTACTCGTCATGGGCCAGCCACCGGCTCCCCGACGTATGGGAGCAGCCGAACGAGTTCCGGCCCGAGCGGTTCGCGCCCGAGCGCAAGAAGGCGCTGCCGAAGGGCGCTTACGTACCGTTCGGCGCCGGGCCGCGCACGTGCATCGGAATGCGCTTCGGGCAACTCGAGATCCGCACAATCGCCGCAGCGATGCTCTCCCGGTTCGCTTATCAGCTCGCGCCCGGCTACCGGCTGCGGGTACGCCAGCAGCCCACGATCGGGCCGGCCGACGGCCTCCCGCTGATCATCCTTGAGCGGCGGCCGGCGCGGACGACTGCTGGCGCAGCAGCCGCTTGACGACCTTTCCCGTCGGGTTGCGCGGCAGCTCCTCGAGGAAGATGACGTCCCGCGGGACCTTGAACCGCGCCAGCCGCTCGGCAACGTAGGCCTTCACGTCGGTTTCGCTGAGCGGCCCACTGGCGACGACGTACGCAGCCAGGCGCTGCCCGAACTGGTCATCCTCGACGCCGATCACCGCCGCCTCGACGATCGCCTGATGCCCTACGAGCAGCTCCTCCACCTCCTGCGGGAACACGTTCTCGCCGCCGGAGACGATCATCTCGTCATCGCGCCCGTCGATGTACAGACGGCCGTCCGCGTCGAGGTGACCGAGGTCGCCGGAGGCCATCCATCCACCCGGCAGCGTGCGCTTGGTCTCGCC
The DNA here is from genome assembly GCA_963796525.1 of uncultured Solirubrobacterales bacterium. Classification (GTDB taxonomy): domain Bacteria; phylum Actinomycetota; class Thermoleophilia; order Solirubrobacterales; family Solirubrobacteraceae; genus Palsa-465. Next base: position 617,443 of record CAWCMD010000013.1, on the reverse strand, counting down.
GCTGGTGTAGCCGCCGAAGGACAGCGGGCTGCTCACGAAGATCCGACCGGTGACGTCAACCGGCGCGTCCCGGTCGTGGTCGTCGATGATCCGCACGCGGGTCCCGTGCGGGGGAAGCCCGACGCAGTCAGGCGCAGCTTTCAGGTCCGAAGGTGAAGCAACGGTGGCGATCGCCACCTCGGTCGAGCCGTACATGTTGTAGATGACCGGCCCGAATTGCTCGGCGCCCCGCCGGGCGAGCTCGGCTCCGAGCTGAGACCCGGCGACCAACACGATTCGGAGCGTAGAGAGATCGCGCTTCACGCCGGAGTCGAGCATCCGGCGAAGCATCACCGGGACGAGGATCAGGGCCGACGCCCGCCGGCGGGCCACGTCGTCTAGTACCAGGGCGGGATCGAATCGCCGGCGCAGGATCACCGTACAGCCAAGCGACATGGCGATCACCCCGTTGGCCAGCCCCAGCGAATGAAACAGCGGCGCCGCGATCACGGTCGTCTCTCGCGCCCGAAACGGGATCCTGTCGAGCAGCGTGCCGGGAGCCGCCATCGACCGCGACTCCTCGCGCGGAGCGCCCTTCGGCTGTCCGGTCGTACCACTGGTCAGGATCACGATGCCGGCTGGGCTCTCGGGCGGCGGGGGTGGGGCAGCGTCGCCGGCGGCGATCAGCGCCTCGAGCGAGTCGGCGGGAGCGGGCTCGTCGGCCCACGCGACCACCCGCCCGAGCCCGGGCTCGAACTCGGGCAGCAGCGGCAGGTACTCCTGATCGCAGATCAGCATTCGGGTCCCCTCGCGGCGGGCGACCTCCTCGATCTGCGGTCCCGCGAAGTCGGAGTTGAGCAGCACGCACCGCGCGCCCGCCTTCGCGCAGCCGAAAAGCGCCTCGAGCAGCCCGCGGTGGTTGCGGGCGAGGATCGCCACCCCGTCGCCGGCCCGCAGGCCGCGCCCGATCAGGGCGTTCGCGAGAGCATTCGTGCGGGCGTCGAACTGCGCGTACGTGATCCCACCGCGCTCGTCGAGGATCGCCGTGCGATCTCCGTGGCGCAGGGCCGCGACCGGCGGCAGCGCCCCGAGCCCGCCGTACCGTCGCATCGCCCGAGCGATCGCCGCGCCACGCCGCGGAGGCTCGATTCGGAGCATGCCGGCGCGGCTGCATACGCGCATGAAATGCAACTCGTCGAGCAGTGCCGCCACGTCGATGACAATACCAAAAGGTATGGTAGGGTGCGCGCATGGAACTAGAGGGAATCCACCACGTCACGTGCATCACGGCTGACGCGCCCAGCAACGCCGACTTCTACGTACGGGTGATGGGCCTGCGGATCGTGAAGAAGACGATCAACCAGACCGACATGACCACGTACCACCTGTTCTACGGCGACGAGCGGGCCTCGTACGGCAACAACATCAGCTTCTTCGAATACCGCGGCCGTCCGGATGGGCGGACCGGGGCTGGGAATGTGCACCGGATCGCATGGCGCGTGGGTTCAGAGGCTGCGCTCGACTTCTGGGAGCGGCGAATCGCCGACGAGGGGCTCGACACCGCGCGCGATGACGGGTGGCTGAGGTTCGCCGATCATGAGGGCCTCGAGCACGAACTCGCCGTGGTCGACACGACCGATCCGCCGCTGACCGGCGAGGCCCCTGACATCTCGGCTGCATACGCGCTCCAAGGCCTCGACGGGTTCCACGCGTTCGCGCACGATCCGGGCGCCAGCGAGAGCTTCCTGACCGAGTGTCTCGGCTTCAAGCGGATCGGGGCCGGCCGCCTCGAGGCGCGTGGCGCCGAGCGCGGGGGCTGGTACCAGCTCGACCCTGCTCCCGCGGAGAAGCGGCGGTTCGGCGGCGGCGTCGTCCAGCACGTCGCGTGGGGCTGCCGTCCCGAGGACATCGAGGGCTGGCATGCCCTGCTCACAGAGGAGCAGGGCGTCGAGCCGACCGAGGTGATCGATCGCCATTTCTTCCGGTCGGTGTACTTCACGGAACCAGGCGGAGTCCTGTTCGAGATCGCCGAGCGCGGCGGTCCGGGCTTCATCGTCGACGAGCCCGATGCGGAGCACATGGGCGATGAGTTGCGGCTTCCCCCGTGGCTCGAGGAGCGCCGCAAGCTCTATGAGTACTCGCTGACGCCGGTGCCGACGACGGCAGAGATCCGGGCGCGGTCGAAGGCGACCGCCCCGGTGACGTGACCCGACAACGCCCCGGTGACGTGATCCGACACCAGATCACGCGCGAGGCGTACGGCATCGCGTACGCCGAGCAGGCCGCGTTCAAGGACACGTACGGCGGCGTCGAGGGGATCGTGTTCCTCGAGTCCTACCGCCTGCGGCCTGTCGAGATCGAGTCGGACACGGTGCTCCTGTTCATGCACCCGGTCGGCGGCGGCGCGTACCTGCCGATGGTGACCGAGCTCGCCAAGCAGGGCAACCATGTGATCTACGCCGGCAGCCGCTACCGCGGCGTCGACTCCGCGCTGATCATGGAGAAGGTGGTGCTCGACATGGCTGCCGCGATCAAGGACGCGAAGGAGCGGTTCGGCTACGCACAGGTCGTGCTCGCGGGATGGAGCGGGGGCGGTCCGCTGTCGCTGTTCTATCAGCAGCAGGCGACGCGCCCGACGGTCTCCTGCACCCCGGCCGGCGACCCGCCGAACCTGACCGAAGCCGACCTGATCCCGGCCGACGCGATGCTGCTGCTCGCCGCCCATCCGAGCCGCCACAGGGTGCTGTGTGACTGCATCGACCCCGCGATCCGCGACGAGAGCAACCCAGATCTCCGCGACCCGACCCTCGATCTCTATGACCCGCGCAACCAGCCCCCGTACAGCCAAGAGTTCCTCGACCGCTTTTCCGCGGCGCAGCGTGCCCGCGCGCGAAAGATCACGGCATCGGTCAAGCAGCGTCTCGACGACCTGCGCAGCGCCGGGCGCCCTCACGACGAGTTCGCGTTCGTGGTGCACGGCACGATGGCCGACCCCCGCACGCTGGACCCGGCTGTGGACCCGAACGACCGCCAGCCGGGCACGTCGTTCCTCGGCGACCCGCGGATCGTCAACAACTCACCGATCGGACTGGCGCGATTCTCGACGCTGAGAAGCTGGCTCTCCCAATGGTCACTCGACGATGCCAACGCCGATGGGATCCGGGCCGCGGCAGACGTCGACGTCCCCGTGCTTCAGATCTACAACAGCGCCGACAACATCTGCACCCCCGGCTACGCGCACGCCGTGTACGACGCGCTCGCATCCAGCGATAAAGCGACGCGGCGGATCGAGGGCGCCAACCACTACTACATCGGCCGCGACCAGATCGAGTGCCTCCGCCTGGCAGCGGCGACATGCACCGAATGGTTGGCAGCGCGCGGACTCGCTCGCGCCCGCGCCGAGGTCTAGCGGCTCAGCAGGATCTCCAGGAACATCCGGCGATCCCGTCGGCTGCGGGCAAGATCGCGCTCGCTGGCGATGTGGAGAAAGCCGACCCCCGCGTAGAACAGGCCGCGAGCCCGGACCTCGGCATCGGCTCCGCTGAAGCCGGCATCGCGGAATGCCTTCAGCACGGCCCGGTTCACCCAGCGGTCGGACGCCCGTACGCGCTCGGCCACATCCTGATCGGAGCGTGCCCACTCGCGCACCGCGCGCTCGAGCGTCCACTGGCGAGGGTCAGCGAGGATCTCCATCATCTGGTGCAGTCGCTCGGCAGGCTCCAGGTGCTCGAGTTCGCGGAACGACGCTCGCGCCGAGTCGCGCACATCGCCCCAGCGCGCGGCGAGCGCCGCCAGATAGGCGGAGAGGTCTGTGAAGTGCCAGTAGAAACTCCCCTTGGTGACGCCCATCCGCGCGCACAGCCGGTCGATCTTGATCCCGGAGAGCCCCTCCTCGGCCAGCAGCGTGAAGCCGAGCTCGATCCAGTCGTCGACCGATAGCCGGCCGCTCGCCGGGCGCCGCGCTCTCAGCGCGCTCACGATTGTGCTCGGTCTTTCGGGATCACCGGTTACCCATGGTACGGCAGTTGATTGACAGCGCCGCTGACCATACTATATGGTACGGACATGGCACGGGTACCGCGGGTTGTCGCTCGCTTCAACAAGCGCGTCAACAATCCGCTGCAGCTGAACTGGGCTCCGTACCTGCCGCCGTGGGCTGTGATCGAGCATGTCGGCCGCACGTCGGGCCGCAACTACCAGACGCCCGTGATCGCCGCGGTAGACGGCAACACGCTGTATGTAGCGGTGCTTTACGGCGAGGAGTCGGACTGGGTTCAGAACACCTTGCGCGCGGGCAGCGCAAGCGTGCGGCGCGCCGGCCACCGGTACCGCCTTGAGCGGCCGCGGCTGAGTAGCGCACGGCAGGCTCCGGGCTTTGCGGGACAGATGCTGGGACGCGTCTCGGGCCGGGTGCTGTGCGGCGAGCTCTCCCCGACCTGAGAGCCCCAAACGCCTAAAGCTCTCCGTACTGCTCGACCGCGTGTCCGAGCAGCCCGCACGCCTCGAGCCGCTCAGCGGGAGCCCGGAACGTGACCTGGACCACACCGGGATGGCGGCCGATCTCGATCGCGCCTGAAATCGTGGCTCGATTCATGACCTCGGGTACCGAGAGGCCGAGCAGCTCGGCCGCGCGAGCGAGGCCGTTATCGGTTGCGCTGTTGAGATCCGGCCCGGTCCCGATCACCGAGATCGGCAGCGATTCCTCGAGCTTGGAGACGCCGTAGCGACGGCCGAGCGCCAGCGCGCGCCGGCGCTCCTCCTCCGACAACGGCTTGGCCAGATATGGCAGGTCCTCGGTCAGCGGGAAGAGCACCGGTCCGTCGATGCCGAGGCCCTTCAGCACCTCGACCTGCAGCGTCACCGTGCCGGACACGTCGCACGTGTGCCCGGCGATCTCGCCGTCCCCCTGGAGCGCATGCATGTCGCCCAGGTAGACGCCACCGCCCTCGAGCTTGACTGGGCAGACCAGGATCGCTCCGGCGCGCACGGCGTCCACGTCTAGGTGGCCATCGGTCTTGTGCTCCTGCAATTCCTCCGCCGTCAACGCGTATCGGTGCGGGGCTCCGATCAGGAACGCGCCGAAATCCCCGGCATTGTGCGAATCGGGAATCGTGGTCGATGGCGACGTGCCGAGCTGGCCCATGAACGGCCGCAGCCGGGTGGCTAGCGCGACGATGTCATGCGGCGCGAACGTCAGGATCGGGTTCTGGATGGAATTGTCGGGGAGCGCGGCGAAATGCTTGGCCTGCCGCGCGAACTCCTCGGCCGCCTTCTGCGGAACGGTCACCCCAACGCTATGCAGTTCGTCGAACGCGATCGTGTAGCCATTGGTGAACTTGAACGGGGCGGCATCAGCGCCGCAGTTGGCGCACCGAATCGAGCTCTGCCCGATTCCGTCGATGCGCGTCTCGGGCCAGCGAGTGCCACATACCTGGCAGATCGGGGCGCAATACGGATCGCCGTTGAAGCGCCCCTCGATCGGCTTGTCGTTGCCCGAGGCGGTCGCGATCGAGGTGACCTCGATGCTCTTGATCCGAACCGCGATCCCGTCCCCGACCTCGGCGCCGGAGACCGCAACCGGCTGGCTGACCTCGTGACCGCCGCGAATCGCCGGTGTGATCATCGGGCCCCAGCAGCCGGGGGTGGAGTTCCACACGATGTGGCCCCCTTCCGCGACCGGCCCGAGCATCTCGACCTCGGGCCCGAGCAGGCCGTTGGTGAAGGTGTCGACGAACACGGTCTGGTGTGCCTGCTTGGTGTCGATCTCAGCGGGTTCGATAGCCATTGCGTGCCTTTCAGACTCGGATTAAGTCCCTGCGCCCCTCAGCCCCCTGATATCGGTCGGAGCAACGCGAGCTCCTCGCCGTGCGCGAGCCGTCTCCCACGGCCTACGTGTACTCCTCCGACGATCGGAACGGCCGTCTTGAGCGCCGCCTCGAGCTCCGGGTCGCCCGCCACCAGCCGCGTGTACGCGTCATCGACGGTCGCGCCGCTCGGCAGCTCGAGCGTCAACATGGGTGCTGGCGCGAACCGCGCGATGCCGGTGCCAAAACGAATCCGAACCTCCACGACGGGAAGCGCGATCTTAGTCGCGCTCGGGGCGCCGGTAAAGCGCGCCGGATAGGCTGCACCCCGCGATGGCGAGGCTGCTCGGAGCTGCTAATCCAGATCGAGGATCAAAGCTGCGGGCACTGCTGGACTCCGAGGAGATGGTGCTGGCTCCCGGCTGCTATGACGCGCTGGGTGCGCGGCTTGTGGAGGAGGCGGGCTTTCCCGCCGTGTACATGACCGGCTTCGGCAGCTCGGCGTCACGGCTCGGACGGCCCGACGTCGGGCTGATGGGGCTCTCCGAGATGGTCGACAACGCCCGCCGGATCGTCCAGGCCACCGACCTCCCGGTGATTGCCGACGCCGACACCGGCTACGGCAATCCGATCAACGTGATCCGGACCGTTCGCGAATACGAGCTCGCCGGCGTCTCGGCGATTCACCTCGAGGATCAGGTGATGCCCAAGAAGTGCGGCCACATGGAGGGCAAGCAGGTGGTGGGCGCAGATGAGATGGCCGCCAAGGTCGCAGCCGCTGTCGCAGCCCGCCGCTCTCGCGACTTCCTGATCATCGCCCGCACCGACGCACGAGCCGTTGAGGGACTGGATGGCGCGCTCGATCGGGCGCGGTGCTACCGGGAAGCGGGTGCCGACATCCTGTTCGTCGAGGCTCCCCAATCGGTCGAAGAGATCACCGCGGTCGCCAAAGCGTTCCCGGAGGTGCCGCTGCTGTTCAACTACGCCGAGGGTGGCAAGACGCCACCGGTGACGCACGAGTTCCTCCGCGAGCTTGGCTTCAGGATTGTGATCTTCCCGATCACGACGCTGCTCGTAGCAACGGCCGCAATGCGAGGGGCGCTGGCCCGGATCAAAGCCGACGGAAGCCCGGTGGAGCTGCTGCGCGAGCTCCTCGGATTTTCGGAGTTTCTCGAGTTCATCGGGATGCCAGAGATCCGCGAGCTGGACCGGCGGTTCGATGCCGCGAGTCAGAGTTCAACAACCAACCCAAACCAGGAGAGCAACGATGGGTGACGTGTTCGAGAAGGCCAGCGTGAGCACCGAGCTCGCGCACCGGATGATCGCCGCAGCCGAGGCCAAGGCATCGGAGATGGGAGTGCCGATGGCGATCGCGGTCTGCGACGACGGGGGCATGCTCAAGGCCTTCAGCCGCATGGACGGGGCCGTGCTGCTCAGCGTGCAGGTGGCAAAGGACAAGGCGTACACGGCGGTCGGGTTCAAGATGCCGACCGACGCGTGGCATCCGTTCATCAAGGACGACCCTCCACTGGCGGACGGTGCGGTCGGCGGCATCGACCGGCTCGTCATCTTTGGCGGCGGCTATCCGATCCAGGTCGGAGATGCAATCGTCGGCGCAATCGGCGTCAGCGGCGGCCACTACACCCAGGACATGGAGGTGGCGCAGGCCGGACTTGCTGTGCTCGGGTGATCCGCGCCGCGCGACAGGCTCAGGAGGCGCCAACCGGCAGCACGGCGCGCCGGCCTCCTTCGCCGATCGCGAGCACCTCGTTGAATCCCTCACGCAGGCATTCCATCAGCACGTCGGTGTCGGGTACCGCGCCGGTGTCGGTGTTGACGCCGACGAAGCACTGGCCGCAGTAAGTCATCAGCGTGACGTTCAAAGCGGCACCGGTCGTGGGCCCGAAGCCGTAGAAGTTGTCGACCTTCGCGCCCGTCAGATACAGCGGCACCCGGATCCCGGGCACGTTGCTCGCAAGGAAGTCGACGTTCTTGAGCATCCCGCCGATATATGAGCGTGGCAACAGGTTCAGCGTGCCGGCCACGGCGTTCGTATACGGCAATGACCGGTCGGTCTTCACCGCTTCGCAGCGACGGTGCGTCTCTGACATCCGGGCGCTCGGGTCCTCCATGCCGACCGGGACCAAGAACCGCATCAGCGTGATGCGATTGCCGCCGAGCGGGTCATCCGCTTTGCGGATGCTGATCGGCATCGTCACACGCAACTCCTCAACCTCCGTGTCATGCCGTTCGTGGTAGAAGCGCAGCCCGGCGGTCACGCCGGAGAGGAACGCGTCGTTGTGCTTGGCGCCGGCGGCGTGCGCGGCCTGCAGCAGCTCGACGAGCGGGAGGTCGAGGACGTCGTAGTGCCACGCGAAGTGGCGCTCGGTCATGACCGGCGACATCGTCTCCGACACCGGCTCGACCATGTGCGCGATCGCTCCGCTCGTGGCGATCGTCTCGGTGACAGTCTCGCGCGGGTGCCGAAGCACATGCGCGACATCGCCAACAGCAGAGGCGAGGTGGCGTTTGGAGAAGTCGAACAGCTGCGACCAGTCGTAGCCGAGCGCATCCCGCGCCAGATCGATCGTGCCCAGGCTCTCTCCCCGTGGCGCATCGGGCATCGGCCCAAGATCGGCGGGATCGGGTTCCACGTCGAACAGCAGACGTGCGACGTCCATGCCGCCGACGCCGTCGGTGAGCGAGTGGTGAAGCTTCATCACGAGCGCCGTCTGGCCGCCCTCGAGCCCCTCGATGAACGTGAACTCCCACAGCGGCCGGTCACGGTCGAGGCCGGCCATCCCCGTCTTGCGGGCGAACTCCAAGACGGTGGCAAGCGTCTTCGGCGGCGCCGCCTCAAACCGCCGGACGTGCCACGACAGATCGAAGTCGGGATCGACGACCCAACGCGGCGTGGCCAGCCGCAGCGGCGGGATCACGACCTTGTGACGGAACCCCGGAGCGATCCGCGAGACCCGCTCCAGTCGCTCCGGCAGACGATCCCAGTCAGGGCTGCGATCGAGCAGCAGCACGCACACCACGGTTGACCGCAGCAGCGGGTCCTTTTCCATATACCACGCGAACGCGTCACTGTCGCGCATGTGCACTTCAACGCGCTCCGACACGAGAACCACCTCCACCCTCTCTCTTCGACCTGCTCCGCCGAGGCGGTGTCAGATACGTAAGCCTAGGTCCGGCTACCCGCGACCCACAACCGGTTCAAACGCGGAATTGGCGGTCGGCAAACTACGGTGCTCGGTGTTCAGACCTGCGGCCTGGCGCGGCCCTCGACGAGCGGACGCACGATCGGCGGCATCCCGTGCCAGGACGCTTCGCCTGCATGATCGAGTCGAAGCCCGCACTCCTTGATCAGTTCGACGGTCGCGCGGTTGCAGCGGCATCCCTCGGCGAACCGGCGCCAGGGCCGCTCGAGGCGGTCCTGCCAGGAGGCGAGCATCGGTGATTCCGAGCGAACGTGCTCGAGGAACAGCAGCTGACCGTCGGGACGCAGCACGCGGCGAACCTCCCGCAGCGCTACGTCCGGCGCCTCGACCGTGCAAAGAACGAGCGTCGAGATCACGGTGTCGATCGAACCGTCAGCGAACGGCAGCCGCTCAGCGGGAGCGCCGAGGACGCGGGCCGACGCACCGCTGCGCCGAACCCTCCGCTCGAGCAGCGCCCGCATCGTCGGTGCGGGCTCCGTCAGGATCAGCGACTCGTCTCGGCCGGCCGGCTGCGTGCTACCGCCGGCACGACCGACGCTGTGTCCGAACGCCCGGACCTGGTTGTGGCCGTGCCGCCGCTGATCGTCGACCGTGAGGCGCGGCCGGACTACCGCATTCTCGACAGCGTGATCGACGACATCGGGCGAGGTCTGCGCCCGGGCACCGTCGTGAGCATCGAGACGACGCTGCCGGTCGGCACGACGCGGGCCCGGATCGCGCCTGGCTGCGGCGTCCGGGCTGCAAGCAGAGCACGAGTTCTTTGCCGTACACAGTCCTGAGCGGGTCTACTCGGGGCGGGTTTTCGCGGATCTCGACACGTACCCAAAAATCGTCGGCGGCCTGAGCAGCGAGGGCGAGGAGCGCGCGGTCGGGCTCTACCGGGCGTTCCTGTCCGCCGAGGTCCGGCCGATGGGCTCCGCTGAGGCGGCCGAGCTGACCAAGCTGGCCGAGACCACATATCGCGACGTCAACATCGCGCTTGCCAACGAATTCGCGCGCTTCGCAGATCGAGTTGGTGTTGATGTCCACAGCGTGATCGATGCCGCCAACTCACAGCCGCTCTCGCATATCCATCGCCCGGGGATCGCTGTCGGCGGGCATTGCATCCCCGTGTATCCGCGCTTCTATCTGACCGGCGATCCTGATGCCCGCCTGCCGGCCGACTCGCGCGCGATAAACGACGGCATGCCGGGATATGCCGTGGAGCTGCTCGAGCACGCGCTCGGCGGCAGCCTGCGTGACGCTCGTGTTCTGATCCTCGGCGTGAGCTACCGCGGCGACGTGAAGGAGACCGCCTTCTCAGGCGCGTTCGCCCTCCGGGACAAGCTCACCCACGCGGGGTCGACCGTGTTCGCCGCGGATCCCCTCTACAGCGACGCGGAGCTCGAAGCCCATGGCTTCGTGCCGTGGCGCAGCGACGGTATCGACGCCGCGATCATTCAGGCCGACCACGCCGACTACGCGAGCCTGCAGGCCGAAGATCTCCCCGGCCTGCGGGTGCTGCTCGACGGGCGCCGCGCGGTCGACGCGGCCCCCTGGCGCGCGGCCGGCGTCAACGTGGTGAGGATCGGCGAGGGCCGGCGGTGACGCCGTCAGCGCCAGTGCTCGATCAGCTGCTCGTCGGGCACGACCCGGCGGACGCGAGCGGGGACCCCAGCGACGAACCCACGCGCAGGCACATCCTGCGTGACGACCGCGCCGGCCGCAACGAAAGCTTCTTCGCCAACCTCGACTCCGGGCGTCAGCAGCACGCCTCCTCCGATGCGGCAGGCCCGCCGGAGCGACGGGGCCTGAAGCGGTTCGCGCGTGGCGAGGCGCGCCATCGAGTTGTCGTTCATCGTGACCACGCCCGGACCCACGAATACGTCATCGTCGACGCTCTGCGTCCGTGACCCGCTGGTAGTGCGGGCTTCCTAGCCTGCGGTGACCGCCAATCCGTACGGCCCGCTGACGTCCGGTCCCTCCAGCACGGTACGCGTGCCGCGACCGTCCGTGTCAGCTTCCTTGATCTTGGAGGTGCCCTGCTCGGCCCAGTACACGTGACCGCCCAATACGGCCAGCCCGCGCGGCTTGTCGACCGCGGGACCCCGTAGCAGGATCCGCGCGTCACTGCCGTCGAGGTTCGCCTCGGCGATCGTGTTGTCGCCTAGATTCGTCCAGTAGAGGTGCCGGCCTGCACCCGCCACGCCTACCGGACGATCCACCTTGGAGCCCCTGACGATGATGCGGGCGTGGCCGTCGAGGCCGACCACGCCGATCGTGCTGTTGCCGTAGTTCGCCCAATAGATCTGTGGCTGCCCAACCGCCACTCCGCTCGGTCCGTGAACCACTTCCCCCCTGACCAGGATTCGGGCGTCGCGGCCGTCCAGACCGGCCACGCCGATCGTGTCGCGGTTCGTCCAGTAGACGCGGCCGTTGCCGATTGCGACGTCCTCGGGACCTTGCACCGTGGATCCCTTGACCAGGATCCGAGCGCCACTGCCGTCGACATTGGCCTCTGCGATCGTGTCGGCGCGGACATTCGCCCAGTAGACGTGGTTGTTGTTCACGGTCAATCCCAGCGGGCTTGCCACCGTGGGACCCTGGACGAGAGGGTCGGCGCCGCGGCCGACGCTGGCGTGGGCGATCGTGTCGCTGCGACTGTTCGACCAGTAGACGCGCGTGCTGGCAATTGCCAGGCCGACGGGAAAGTCCGCCTTCGAGCGACGCGCCAGGATCTGAGCGCCGCTGCCGTCCGAATGGGCCACCACGATCGTGTCAGAGGTGGCATTGGTCCAGAAGAAGCGGCCCCAGCCCACCACCAGCCCGGTCGGGTCGTTCACCGTCGGGCCGGTGAAGAGGATCGAAGGGTGGGTGCCGTCCGAGGCTGCATGGGCAATCGAAGGGGTGCCTCCGTTGCCGGCGTTGGTCCAGTAGAGCCCGCGGTCGACCACCAGCCCTTCTGGACCTTGGACGTCGCGGCCGCTGACGATGATCCGCTCGTCGCTGCCGTTGAGGTTCGCCTCGGCGATCGAGTCGCCGTTGCGGTTTGCCCAGTAGATGTGGCCTCTGGCGAGCGCGATTCCCTCCGGGCGGACCACCTTGGAGCCGCTGACCAGGGTCCGAGGGTCGCGGCCGTCGAGGTTCGCCTCAGCGATCGTGTTGTCGCCGATGTTGCTCCAGTAGATGTGCCGACCCTGCACCGCGACGTCGTACGGCAGGTGCACCGTCGGGCCGCTGACGACGATGCGAGCGCCGCTGCCGTCCAGATTCGCCTCGGCGATCGAGCCACCGCTGCGGTTGGCCCAGTAGATATGGCCGTCGCGGATTGCCACCCCTGCCGGCTCCTTCACCGTGGAGCCGCGCACCAGCACGCTGGCGCCGCTGCCGTCGAGATTCGACTCGACGATCGTGCTGTCCCGCGCGTTGGCCCAGTACATGTGCGCGAGTGCCGCGCCGCCGGGCAGGGTTGGCCCCGCGGCAGCAACCGCCCTGGATTGCCCACCGAACGCAACGCCACCTCCCAGGACCAGCGGGGCGCAGGCCGCCGCGACCACGCACGTTGCGAGCGTCCATCCGCGGGCACGCGTCCTCATACGTCAAACTCGACCAAGACGCGATGCTTGCTGCAATAGAAGGTGTAGGGCCGGAATCTGGTCGGAGCGCGGCTGCAGTTCCACCCGGGGCTCGAGAACTCTCTGCTGTCGTCCGAGAGCTTGCCCTCTTTGATCATGTGGTGGGCCGTTTCGCAGTTCCAGCCGCTGTGAGCCTCGTTGTAGGGCCCCGTGATCTTGATGCTGTGCGCGAACAAGTAGTGACCGCAATGGATCCTGATCGTGTTCGCGGTCCCGGCAGTCGCACCCGCTGCCACTGACACCGGTCCGGTGGCACCCACCGCGCAGATCGCCAGCACGGCAGCGGCCGACAAACGTCGCTTCTTCATGCGTCCTCCTGATCTCGCCATTCGCCCACTACTTGGGTTCTCCCAATCCTTGGGCCCAGAGTCTGTCTTCTCGCGCGAAGGTACGCATCGCGCGTGCAGATTTCAAGACGGCGCGGCGGGACCGGCAGCAGTACTACTACAAGGCGCGCATCTGGTTGTTGCGCGCGTTGTGTTCGACCTCGGCGAGGCCGAGCTTCTCGAGCACCGGCGGCACGTAGTTACCGAAGCGTCCGCGCAAGCCCTTCTTCAGGCCGTACCAGCCGCCGACCGGATTCTCCGCCGAGCGGCCCCATGCCTCGACGGTTCCCTGGGCGGCCGGCTTTTGCTCGTCTGCGTTTCCGAGCGGCATCCAGTCACCGTGCCGGCGCAGCATCTCGTGGAGGTCGTCGATGCAGCGCAGTAGGTAGCGCAACTGGGTCTTTCCGACCTGCACGACGAGCGCCGGGGGCTCCGCGGCCTCGTCTCTATAGGCCTCGTACTGGGAGCTTCCGGGTGGGGTCGAAAGGATCCACGGGTCCTCGCGCGTGCCAGACCCGGTGGCGGTGGCTGCAGGCATCGACGAATCTCCTCCTGAAAGATTGGTAACCTGAGCGTTACCGTAGCATGGTGGTTACGGACCCATGAGGCGGACACGTGAACTGAGATGGCAGCGACTCTTCACCAGGACGCGCTCGACGCGCTCGGCGACGCGAACCGCCGCGCGATCGTGGAGATCCTCAGCCACGGAGGCCAATCTGTGCAGCAGATCGCCGACCAGCTTCCGATCAGCCGCCCGGCCGTCTCGCGTCATCTTCGCATGCTCAAGGGAGCTGGGCTCGTGAGCGACCAGGCGGCCGGCACCAGGCGCATCTATCAGCTCCGGGACGAGGGGATCGACGCGATCCGGCAGTACTTCGCGGAGGTGTGGGATCAGGCGATCGCCCGCTTTCGCATCCTTGCTGAGAACACGAGCGATGTGCACTGACCCGCTCGTGATCGTGTTCGAGGTCCACGTCCCGCGGCCGCGGGCATTCGAGCTGTGGACCACGAGATGCGCGACCTGGTGGCCGCCGTCGCATACGGTCAGCGGCGATCCGGCTGCGATCACATTCGAGCCCGGGCGCGGCGGACGGATCGTCGAGCACGCGGCGGGCGGCGGCGAGCACGTCTGGGGCCAGATCCTCGACTGGGAGCCTCCGGCCCGTCTGCGCTACCTCTGGCATCTGTTCTTCGACCCGGCGCAGGCCACCGAGGTCGAGGTCACCTTCAGCCCGATCGCCGGCGGCACCGCGGTCCGACTCGAACAGCGCGGTTGGGAACAACTCGGCGAGGCGGGACCGGGGCGCCGGGCGCGGACGCGCAACGCGTGGAGTGTGATCACCGCCCGCTATGCCGAAGCGTGCTGACTAGCGCCGAAGCTCGATCCACAGCGCGCAGCTCATCGCCACCGCGTTGCCGTCGGCGTCGAAGATCGCGCAGCCCGCGCGGCGTTTGCGTCCCTCGGCGCTGATCTTCCACGAGACGATTGCGTACGCGGTGCCGGGAACCAGCGGCCTGTCCACGCGGCCGTGAAGCTCAGCCAGCAGTGCCATGGCTCCGCCGGGGCGGGCGATCGGGGCGCCGGTCGGGCAGTCGAGCGCCGCCCACACATACTCGGGCGCGACGAAACCGTCAGGGCTCGCCAGCGCGGGAGCCGGCCTCCACGAGGCGGCGAACTGCCCGCTTTCGATCGGCCCGGGAAACAGTCGCAGTCCGTCGCCGGGACGGCGTGCAGGCCCGCACGCGAAGCAGGTCGGCGCAGGGTGCTTTGCTGCCCACTGCCGATAGCCATCGAGCGACGCCTCGATCGCATCCTCGGGGTCGACGGGCCTCGGAAGCTCGAGGTCGAGCTCGGCCCGCGAGCCCTCTGCCACGAGCCGCTCCCAGTCCCGCAGCTCGACACCCCGCTCAGTACGGATCACCTCGAGCTCGTGCTCGAGCGGCGGCGGCGCTCGCAGCGAGATCCGCGCCGGGCCACCGCCGAGCTCCCCCGCAAGCCGGCCGCACGTGTAGCCGCCGTGCGCCGAATCGGGCGGGCCGTTGAAGCGGGCCGGGATCCGCACGACGCTCGCCGCGGGTCACGGGGCGCCGCGCTCGCCGGGCCGGGACCCCACGCGCTCGAGCGCCGCCTCGATCCTTGTCAACCGGTCGCTCAGCTCGCCCAGCTGATGCGACATATCGGTCTCGGCCTGCAGAAAGCGGCGCCGGCTGCTCTCGATCAGGGCGGCGGTCACCGCGGCGGTGATGATCGCGAGGAACGCGATTCCCGCCAGCATGATGACCCCTGCGATGATCCGGCCGCTGCGCGCCGAGGGCGTCACATCGCCGTAGCCGACGGTCGTGACCGTCTCCAGGGCGAACCACAGCCCCTTGCCGGTCGTATGGAACTCCTTGTGGTCGAAGACCCGCTCGAGGATTCCGCCGGCAACCGTGATCACGACTGTCGTGGAGGCGATGATCGCCGCCGCTCTGCGCGCGGTCAGCGACTCATGGAGCATCAACCGCGCTGTCAGCGGGACCTTCTCGGCATGCTCAGCCGGCTCGCTCTCGATGCCTGGGTTCTTTGGACCACCGGACTCGCTCAAGTGAAATCTCCTCGCGTCGCTCGGGCAGCGAGTGTTCCATGATCGCGGCCGGCCCGGCGGTTGCCCGCGCGTGCGGCTCGAGTCCACGCCCCGACGGGCGTCAGCTCATGCCACGGGCGCCGTCACCGAGGCGATGAACCCGCGCACGTCGGCTGCCGGCTCGGAGTATGCGTCGCCGAGCGAGGACTCCATCGCGCTCATGTACTCCCTGGCCCAGGCCGGCAGCTCGTAGTCGATCGCCGCCAGGAACTCGAGCGTCGCGGCCAGGCGGATGTCGGCGATCGACGGCGTATCGCCGCCGATGAACGGCTTGCCGGCGAGGAAGAACTTGCGGTAGGCCTCGAGCGGCGTGTCGAGCGCCGCGGCAGCATCCTTCTGCGCCTGTGCCTTGAGCGCATCATCCGCCTCCGAGGAACCGACCTCGCCCGGATACTGTGGGAAGCCAAGCGCCGGGTAGGTGGCGCGCGCGACCAACGGGTAGAGCGTGCCGATCAAGTAGAACATCGCGCTGTCGACCATCGCCCGCTGCGCGGGGTCGCGGGGGTAAAGGTGATCGAGGCCGTGCTTGTTGCAGAGGTATTGCATGATCGCGCAGCTCTCCCACAGCGATCCGTTCGGAAGGCCCTGCTCCTCGAGCAGCGGCGTCAGATTGGCCGGATCCTTGGCCAGGAACTCGTCGGTGCCCTTCGCCGTCCACACGTCGACCTCGTCGAACTCGAGTCCCGCGGCGCGCACGAAGATCCGCGCCGTCAGGTTGTTGACGCTTGGCTTCAGGATGCTGAGTGTGTTTGCGGCCATCTGATCCTCCTCAGGTCTTGGCGGGTGTTCGGTAGGGATCCTTCGCCGATCGATCCTCCGACAGCGAGCCGCGCGAGGAGCGCACCAGCTTCTCGATCGCGTCGGCCAGATGAATCTGAGCGATGTTGTAGTCGCCGCGCTCCACGCGGACCTTGTGCGCCTCGAGCAGCACATCGGCGTGCGTGAATCCGGCGGGCGGCTCGAACCGGTAGGAGGCGAGCTCGATCAGCAGCCCGAGCGGGTCCTCGAAGTAGATCGAGTCCATGAACCCGCGGTCCTTGACGCCGCTGTTGCGGATGCCCCGCTCCTCGAGCCGCTCGACCGCCTGGTCGAAGCTCGCCTTCGAGACCGAGAAAGCGATGTGGTGCACGCACCCGATGTCGGTCGGCGTGCGGTTCGCGTCCGGCGTGCGCTCGTCGTTGGTGAAGATCGTGATCAGCCGCCCGTCACCCGGATCGAAATACAGATGGCTCTCGGTGGCGCGATCGAGGTTCGGCTGCTCGAACACGAACGGCATCCCGAGCACCCCCTCCCAGAAGTCGATTGACGTCTGCCGGTCGGCGCCGACGAGCGTGATGTGATGGACGCCCTGGCTCTGAAGTTTGCGCATGGATCTCCCGGCGGTATGTGGGCGGGTGGTGGTTGGGGGCGGGTGGGCGGGTGGTGGTTGGGGGCGGGTGGGCGGCTTCCTATCTCCGCTCGATAAGTCTGGACTTGTATTCGCTGCGCTGCAAGGTCCCCCACGGGACGAGCTCGACCTGTGCCTGGACGATCAACACATCGCGCAGCCGTTGGCGAATCGCGTGCGCGAGCTCGGGGCCGGCAGCGCGCTCGCGTCCGAGCTCGACGTCCACCGGCAGCGGCGGGTCCTGTTTGACGCCGGGCGCCGACGGCCTGATCAGGATGTGCCCGCTGACCTCGGGCGCGAAGCCGCTGACGACCTCGCGCACCGCGGACGGGAACACGTTGACGCCGCGCACGATCAGCATGTCGTCGGTCCGGCCGATGCACCGCACGCGCGGCGCCGTTCGGCCGCACGCGCACCGGCCGACGCGCGCGCGGACGTGGTCGCGGGTGCGAAACCGAAGCAGCGGCGCGGCGCGGTGCTGAAGGTGCGTCAGCACGAGCTCGCCGGTCGCGCCATCCGTGAACTCGACCGGATCCTCGGTGCCAGGATCGACCAGCTCGGCGTGCACGAATCCTCGGGCTCCGAGGTGCATCCCGTCCTGCTGCTCGCACTCGCCCCACAGCGAAACGCCGACGTCGCCGATCCCCATCGCCTCGGTGACGCGCGCCCCCCAGCCCTGCTCGAGCATCGCTCGAAATGCGTCCTCGCCGCCGCCCGGCTCGCCCGCGACGAGCACGCGCTCGACGCTCGAGCCGTGCAGGTCGAGGCCCCGCTCGGCGGCCCACTCGATCATGTACGCCGCGTAGGAGGGCGTCAGCACCGCGGCCGCCGGTCGCAGCCGCTCGAGCGCGAGCCGGAGCCGTTCGGTATTGCCGGTCCCAACCGGGATGTGGCACAGGCCGATCCGGTCAAACGAAGCAAGTGCCGCGCCGGCCGCGAACGGCCCCGCGTTGTAGGTCGAGACGATCCGCTCGCCCGGCGCAACACCGGAGGCGGCGTAGCTGCGCGCCGAGCCGGTGATCCAGTTCTCGAGATCGCCGGCGGTCAGCGGGATGTAGCTCGGCTCGCCGGTCGTGCCGCTCGTGGAGTAGATCCTGGCGATCTCGTGCGGCGCAGCGCACAGGTGCGCGCCGAACGGATTCTCGGCTGTGCGGGTCGCCCGGAGCTCGTCCTTCTCGGTCAGCGGTAGCGCGGCGATCCGATCGAGCCCGCCGGCGTCACCGGCATCGGTGAGTCCCAGCTTCTCGCGATAAAGGGGCGAGCGCTCGAGCAGGTACGCCAGCTGCGCGCGATACGACGCATCGTCGATCGCGAGCTGCTCGTCCCAGGGCCGCGCCTCGACCTCGGGATCGAGCATCACGCCGGCGGCTCGTAGCGGATCGCCTGCTCGGCGGCCGCCGCCATCAAGAAGCCGAGCGGGTGCTGCTGCTCCTCGGCCAGGTGCGCGAGCAGCCCGGCTGTGCGCGCGAGGATCGGCACCGCCTTGACGATCGCCGCCGAGAACCCCAGGTCAAGCATCACCGCGGCGATCACCATCGCCACGTTCATCACCAGCGGCCTCCCCCATGCCCCCTCGGCGGCGACGCGAAAATCGCGCGCGAGCTGCACGTGCGGGCCGCTGACGCCATGTTCGTCGGCCAGCTCGAGCACCCGCTCGGCACGCGGATCCAGCGGCTTGTGGACCGGATGCCCGAAGCCGGGGAGCCTTGCGCCGGATTCGCGCGTGGCGCGTGCGCGCCGTGCGGTCACGTCCGCCGGAGTCGCACCCGCCGCGACCTCTGCCTGTGCGGCCGCGAGCAGCGCCGCGCACTCCTCCGAGGTTCCGAGGATCACCGGGCCCGCGCCGAGGATGCCGGCCGCCACCGCGCCGTGCAGCGATCCCGGATCGGCCGCCAGCGTCATTCGCGCGGCGACGTTCGTGGGCATCATCCCGTGCTCGGCAATCGCGATCAGCAGCAGGTCCAGGAAGAAGCGCTGCTCGTCGGTGGCCTCGCGCCCGGTCAGCAGCAGATGGAAGTAGCCGGTGAACGTCATGCGGCCCATCAGTTCGCCGCACAGGTCGTGCCCGCGCACCTCGACGCGGTCGGGGTACGCCTGGCAGATGTTGCTGACCGCGGGTCCGGGCTTACCGATCTGCATGCGCGCTTAGCGTACCGACGCCGATATCGATGTTCGCCCGGCCGCATGCGGCCGGGCGCCGGCCGTGCATGGGATCCCGCCCGCCCACCCCCAACCGGCCGGGGGGTCGGCGCATGCGCCGACCCCCTAACCGTCACTGCTGCCCCCTATGACGCTCTACGCCGCCGGTCGAGAATCCGACCCACCACCATCCGTGCGCGGCGCTTCCGGCATCGTCCGGTCGGCTGTCCTTGCCACTGCCGGTTGAGCGAGCGTCAAATGTTCGAATCCGTTCGGTGCCCCCGGCCCTGGTCCAATCAGAGCCTGGCTGATCGCGACCATCGTGCTGTCGACGAGACGGCTGCGGGTCTTTGCCCGCTGCCGAGCCCGTTGTTCGAGCCCCTCTACCTTGACTGTGGTCGTGATCGCCATGGGCACAGGATGCGCCTTACGAAAGCCCGCAGCCATCGGCCGATCGGACGATCGCAAGGAGGATCCGTGCCTCCTCCGATCGGAGGACCTAGATAGGGACGCGCGCGGTCGCGACCGTGCCGCCGCCGGGCCCGCGCTCGACCTCGAGCGTCCCGCCGGCGCTCTCCACGCGTACCCGCTGCGACGCCAGACCGATGTGCCCCTGCGCGAGGCGCTTGGCGAGCACGCTGGTGTCAAAGCTCTTGCCGTCATCGCGGACCGTCAGCACTCGTTCTCCGTCGAGGTCGTGGAGCGTGACGGTCACGTGCCTCGCCTGCGCGTGCTTGGTGACGTTGGTGATCAGCTCGCGCGCGACGCTGAACATCAGGCGGTCGAGATCTGCGTCCGCGGGGAGCTGATCGAGCTCGAGTGTCAGCTCGAATCCGGCGCGCCGCGCAGCGGTTTCCGCGACCTGACGTACGGCCGCCTCGAGGCCGGCCTCGTCGAGCACGTGGGGATGCAGCTCGAACATCGTGGAGCGCAGCTCGCGCACGACGGCGAGCAGCGCGTCATCCGCTCGCTTGAGGCCAGGATCGTCGGGGAGGTTCACCGCGGTCTCCTCGAGGTCGTGGCGGATCGCGAGCAGCGACTGGATCGCGCCGTCGTGCAGGCCCTCCGCCAGCGCGCGGCGCTCGCGGGTCTCGGCGGCGAGCGACTCGGCCAGCAGCTGCTCTCGATCGGTGACGAGTTGCGCGATCGCGTCCGAGCGGCGTGCGACCGCGGCCGATAGGCCGGCGCACGCCACACCGACCCACGTCAGCATCGACGCGTGGAGGGCGACGAAGCCGGCGACGTGATAATCGGGTCCGATATCGGCCAGCGCCTCGGAGATGTAGACGGCGACGACAAGCGCCGTGGCGGCGAGCGTCCAGGTCCACCGGTAGCGGAACGCAACCGTGACCGGGACGAAGAAGTAGCCGAGGCGCACGAGCGAGTAAGGCCCGCCTGACGTCGACGAGAGCAAAGTGATCGCGATCGCGTCGACCCCCGCTTCGATCAGGCCCTCGGCGTGCGTCGGCGCTCGCCGCGAGCTGAGCGCCAGCAGCAGAAGGCTCCACGCTCCGTAACCGGCGGCAACGACGTAGAAGCCGGTCTGATGGTCGTGCGGGGGAGGCTGGTGCTCGGCCCACACGAACAGCCCGACCGCGACCAGCCGCAGCCATGCGATCAGGATCTCGGCGCGTCCGATGTCGAGCGCGGCGGGTCTGCGAGCAATCACTCGATCAGCCCGCGGCGCATCGCCTCGGCGACCGCTGCCGCACGGTCGGAGACGCCGAGCTTCTCGTACAGGTGTCCGACGTGCGTCTTGACGGTCGTCGCGCCGAGCATCAGCTCCTGGGCGATCGCCGGCACGCTCTTGCCCTGCGCCATCAGCGCCAGCACCTCTGCCTCGCGCGCCGTCAGCAGCGGTCCCGTTCCGGCCGCATGGCGGCGCAGCTCCTCGGCTAGGCCGGTCGCGAGCGCCGGCGGCACGACCGTCTCGCCGCGCGCGCACGCAAGCACGGCGTCGAGGATCTCCGTCTGCCGCGCCTCCTTGGGCAGGTAGCCGGCGGCTCCCTGCTCGATCGCGTGATACACGAGCGCGCTGTCCGTGAATGCGGAGAGGATCAGGACGCGGGTCGGGATGCCATCGCGGCGCAGCGCGTTGGCGATCTGCGCGCCGTCGAGCTGCGGCATGCGGTAGTCGAGCAGGGCGACCTCGGGGCGGTGTTGCTTGATCGCCTCGAGCGCGGCATGCCCGTCCTCGGCCTGCGCGACGACGACCACCCGGCCGCTGGAGGACAGTCCCCGGGCAACCCCCTCGCGGTACATCGGATGGTCGTCTCCGACGACCACGCGAATCGCATCACCAGCGTGCATCGGGGGCGATCGTACTGCGTCGCTCAGCCCGTGTTACGGTCCCGGCGCAGGGAGCTACCAACAGGGCAGGGGTGCCCGCGGTCGAGGGAGGTCTCACATGCAGGGATCGGCCGTACTGTGTTTGCGCCGCGTCGCGCTACTCGTTGTGGCGAGCGCGCTGGCGTGGATGGCCGTCGCGACGCTGCACGCTGCGTCGGCACTGGCGGACGGACCAGGGTCGGGGACGCCGTGGGTCGTGGTGGTCGGCGACTCGTACATTTCGGGAGAGGCGGGGCGCTGGGCGGGCAACACGAATCAGAGCTCGTCGGAGATCGACGCGCTGGGGCCGGCTGCGTACAACGACAACTCCACGAACACGGCCGAGACGATTCCCGGGTGCCACCGGTCGCACTCCGATGAGGTTTACATCGGCGCCGGCGTAAACGGCCTCGATCTGGCGTGCTCGGGCGCCAAGACTTCGACCTTCACAGACTCGAGCAGCGGTGACTTCAAGCCCGGTCTCGATTTCTACTCGGACTCGTCGGGGAACGAGGGACAGGCGCTGATGCTGCAGCAGTTCGCCGCGACCCACAACGTGAAGCTGGTGGCCACCGCGATCGGCGGCAACAACTACAACTTCGCGAGCATCGTGCAGACGTGCATCGAGGACTTCCTGAGCTCGCCGTCGTGGTGGCCGAACTACTGCAACGACGACTCCTCGGTGACGAGCAACTTCACCTCGTCGAACGTCACGAGCGTGACCGGCGCGATCAAGGGCGCGCTCCTGAATGTGAGTCAGGCGATGACGAACGCAGGCTACAACTCGTCGATGTGGACGATGCTCGTGCAGGACTACCCGTCGCCGATCCCGAACGGCAGCGGGTTCCGCTATTCGCAGAGCGGATACACGCGGCAGTCGACCGGCGGTTGCGGGTTCTGGAACGCCGACGCAAACTGGGCCAACTCGACCGCATTACCGACGATCGACAACTCGCTGTTCAACGCCGCGTCGGAAACCGGGCTGCCGAACGTCAAGACGCTGCAGATCGCCTCGGCCTTCAACGGCCGGCGGCTGTGCGAGAACACGGTCGGGCTGCTCGAGGAGGAGGGGTTGACCTCCTGGACGCAGCCGGGAGCGGCCGACAAGACCGAGTGGATCAACCAGGTCCGCACGATGTCGACGCTCGGCAACAGCCCGTACCAGCTGCAGGAGGACATCCACCCCAACTACTGGGGTCAGCTGGCGCTGCGCAACTGCCTGCGTCAGGCGTATAACGCCGGGACGCCGCGCGGCGGGACCTGCAGCATCTCGGGGACGGGACTCGACGCGCAGGGCGAGCCGAACATGGCGCTCCAGTAGAACAGAGCAACGCTCTAGAGTGATACTCTGCCGCGCGTGGCGCAGACCGACACGCGCGGCAGAATCCTCGACGCGGCCCTCGAGTGCTTTCTGGCCGAGGGCTACGAGCGCGCGACAGTGGCCTTGATTCGCTCGCGAAGCGGCGTGTCCAACGGCGCCCTGTTCCACCATTTCCCCTCCAAGGAGGCGATCGCCGACGCGCTGTACATCGAGGCGATCGTGTCCTTCCAGGACGGCATGTGGGAGTTGGTGCGCTCCGAGCCGCGCACGCTGCGTGCCGCGGTGCGGGGCGCGATCGCGCACCAGATGAGCTGGATCGAGGCGAATGCTCCGCTTGCGCGGTTCGTCTATGACCGCGGCCATCTGGAGTGGGACTCGCCCGCCGCCTCGACGGTCGCGGCCTTGAATCGCGACCTGGCCGCCGTGTTCCGTGAGTGGCTTGCGCTGCGGCTCGAGGCTGGCGCGATTCCGCCGAAGTCGATGCTCGTGATCACCGCGATCGTGAGCGGCCCGGCGCACGCGATCGCGCGTCGCTGGCTCGCCGGCCAGCTTCGGGACAGGCCAAGCAAATTCGTCGAGCCGCTTGCCGATGCGGCGTGCGCAGGGTTGCGGGAGATTGTTGCCGTCTAAACCACCTACGAAGGAGCAGTTGCGATGAGCTACGAGACGATCATCTGGGAGCAGTCGGGAGGGGTCGGCCGGCTGACGCTGAACCGGCCACAGACCCTGAACGCATGGACCGCGCAGTTCGGGCGCGAGCTCAAGCAGGTGGTCGAGGGCGAGGCTTCGGACGTTTCGGTACGCGCCGTACTCGTGACGGGCGCCGGCCGCGGCTTCTCCTCCGGCGCGGACCTGAAGGCGGGGTTCGACCCGGCCGACGACGGCAAGCCGAACATCCGCCACGAGCTTCACGAGATCTATCACCCGGCGATCGCGGGAGTGCGCAGGCTACCCAAGCCGGTCCTCGCCGCCGTCAACGGCCCGGCGGTCGGCATCGGCTGTTCGCTGGCGCTCGCCTGCGACCTGATCATGGCCGCGGAATCCGCGTACTTCGGGCTAGCGTTCGTGAACATCGGGCTGATGCCCGACGGCGGCTCGACAGCACTCGTGCCGCCGGCGGTCGGCAAGGCGCGCGCGTTCCAGATGGCGCTGCTCGGGGAGCGCATCCCCGCTCCCCAGGCGCTCGAGTGGGGGCTCGTCAACTGGGTCCACCCCGACGAGGAGCTGATGTCCGAGGCGAACGCACTGGTGGAGCGACTGGCCGCCGGCCCGACGCGCTCGTACGCCGGCTCCAAGGAGGCGCTGAATCGCTTCATCTACGGCGACCTCGACGCCCAGCTTCACCTCGAGGGCGAGCTTCAGCACGCGCTCGGGCGGACCGACGACTTCATGGAGGGCGTGATGGCGTTCGCGCAGAAACGGGCGCCGGCATTCAGCGGGGCCTAAGGGCGGTCGGCCCCGACCTCGCTCACGAACTCGACGATCGCCTCGAGCACCGGGTCCGGCTGCTCGAGGTGCGGCGTGTGCCCGCCCGGAACGACGACCCGCTGCACGGAGCCGGATACGCCGCGCTCGATCGCGTCGAGCTGCGCGAGCGTCCCGTATTCGTCGTCCTCCCCCTGGATCAGCAGCACTGGCGCGTCGATGCTCGGCAACACATCCTCGATGTTCCAGCCGCGGAACTCTGGATCGAGCCACACATCGCACCAGCCGCTGAACGTGACCGGCGGGTCTTCGTGGTGGCGGGTCATCCGCTGACGCAGATCGCCAGTCGCGAACTCGCGCTTGGTCGCGCGGATTCCCGCCAGCGTGCGGTCCTCGACGAACACGTGGGGTGCGAGGGTGACGATTCCATGAACTGGATGCGACGCGGCGTGGATCAGCGCGATCGACGCCCCGTCGCTGTGTCCGATCAAGATCGGCTCCGCAGCGTCGAGCTGGTCAAGCACCTCGGGCAGAACGTCGAGCGCCTCCTCGTGCATGAAGCCCGGAGTCCGCGGCTGGGGCGGCGGGTCGGAACCACCATGGCCGAGGCGCGAGTAAACGATCGTGCGGTGCCCGGTTGCGTCGGCGAGCGCACGCGGGAATCCGCGCCATAAGCCGACCGAGCCGAGCCCCTCGTGGAGCAGCACAAGGGCCGGCAGGCCCGGGTCGCCGGGCAGCTCGGCGGCCTCCAGGCGCCGCCCGTCTACGACGACGCTGCGGCTGATTACGCGAGAACGCGCCGCCGCGCCTCCACGTCGCGCTCGAACCTCATCGGCAGGACACTACACAGAACTCGTGCGTCGATAGTGTCAATACCGATGAGCACGCGGATCGCAGTGATCGGCGCAGGGCCTGCCGGCTTCTACGCGACCGATCAGCTGCTTGCCAAGGAGTTCGAGGTCGACCTGATCGACCGGCTGCCGACCCCTTTCGGGCTGGTCCGCTCGGGCGTGGCTCCGGACCACCCGAAGATCAAGACCGTCACGCGCGTGTACGAGAAGACGGCCAAGCATCCGCTGTTCCGGTTCTTCGGCGGTCTCGAGTTGGGGCGCGACATCAGCCGTATGGAGCTTCTCGAGCGCTATCACGCCGTCGTGTATGCGTACGGCACGGCCGAGGGCACTCGACTCGGCATTCCCGGCGAGGAGCTACGCGGCTCGCACCCCGCGACGGAGTTCGTCGGCTGGTACAACGGCCATCCGGACTTCGCCGACCACGCGTTCGACTTCGAAGACGAGCGCGCTGTCGTGATCGGCAACGGCAACGTCGCACTTGACGTCGCGCGGATGCTCGTCCTGGCGGACGAGGAGCTGCACCCCACCGACACCGCCGATCATGCGATCCCGCACCTGTGCGGCGCCGGCGTACGTGAGGTCGTGCTTGTCGGCCGGCGCGGCCCGGTGCAGGCCGCGTTCACGAACCCCGAGCTCCGCGAGTTGGGCGAGCTGACGCAGGCTGATGTGATCGTCGACCCACGCGAGCTCGAGCTCGACTCGGCGAGCGCTGCCTGGCTCGAGTCAGACGAGGCCGACATCACCTCGCGCAAGAACGTCGAGATCCTGCGCGACTACTCCACGCGCGAGCCCAGCGGGAAGTCACATCGTGTGGTCCTGCGGTTCCTGCGCTCGCCGGTCGAGATCCTCGGCGACCAACAGGGCCGCGTCCGCGCGATCCGACTGGCCTGCAACCGGCTCGAGCAGGGGCCGGACGGTCGCATGCGGGCGGTACCGACGGGCGACGGAGAGGTGATCGAATGCGGACTGGTGATGCGCGCGGTCGGATACCGCGGCCAGGCGATCGAGGGGATCCACTTCGATCAGCGCCGCGGCCTGATCCCCAATGCCGCCGGTCGCGTGCTCGGTCCCGATGGCGGGCCGCTGCGCGGCGAGTACGTGGTCGGGTGGATCAAGCGCGGCCCATCCGGAGTGATCGGGACCAATAAGAAGGACGCGGCCGAGACGGTCGCGGCGATTGTCGAGGACGCGGAGGTTGGCAAGCTTGGAGAGCCCGCCATCGACGACCCGAGCGAGGTCGGAAGCTGGCTGTGCTCGCGCGGGCCGCGGGTCGTCAGCTGGCAGGGCTGGCTGTCGATCGATGAGCGCGAACGGCGCGCCGGTGAGCCCGCGGGCCGGCCGCGGGTCAAGCTGGTGCGGATCGAAGACATGGTCGACGCGTCCGGCGAGCACGTCTGAACAACCGGTGAACGCGGCGCTCACGGCCTGTGCGCAGGCCGAATCGCTGCGAGAATCCCTGCATGGAGGACCACGCCCGGGGCTCGGTGCTCGTCGTCGACGACGAGCCGACGATCGCGGAGGTCGTTTCGCGGTATCTCGAGCGGGCCGGCTACCACACGCAGATCGCGCTCGATGGCCTCGAGGCGATCGAGGCGGCCGCGGGACACCGCCCTGACCTCGTCGTGCTAGACCTGATGCTCCCAGGGATCGACGGGCTCGAGGTGATGCGCCGGCTGCGCGAGCAGGACCGCGAGCGGATCGCGGTGATCCTGCTGACCGCCAAGGGCGAGGAGTCAGACCGCGTGATCGGCTTGCGTCTCGGGGCCGACGACTACGTCGTCAAGCCGTTCTCGCCGGCAGAGCTCGTCGCGCGGGTGGACGCCGTGCTGCGCCGCATGGACACCTCTCCCGGACGCGAGTCCGCGATCGAGCTCTCGGACATGACGATCGATCCGGCGAGCCGTCAGGTTCACGTGCGGGGCGAGGAGGTCCAGCTCACCCAGCGCGAGTTCGACGTGTTGCTGTTTCTCGCCCGCCATCCCGGCCAGGTGTTCTCGCGCAACCAGCTGATGGACGCGGTGTGGCAGTACTCGTTCTACACCGACACCTCGACGGTCACGGTGCACATCCGGCGGCTGCGCTCGAAGCTCGAGCTCGATCCCGCGGAGCCGCGTCACATCCAGACCGTGTGGGGCGTCGGCTACAGGTTTCAGCCGTGAGCCGGACGGTCGAGCTCGGCGACCGCCTGCGCGCGCGCGTCGCATCACTGCCGCGGCAGTTCGCCCTCACGGTCGTGATCGTGGTGGCGCCGGTCCTGCTCGCGCTGGTCGTGGTCGCCTCACTGATGATCGTCTCGGGACACGCCGCCGTCCTCGCCGCGGCGATCGTGCTCGCAGCAGCCGTCGTGGCCGTGGTCGCCGCGCGCTTTGTCTCGCGCCCGATCCTCAGAGATGTCGAAGCGATCCAGGACGGCCTGCGGGCGGAGGAGGAAGCCCGGGACCAGTCGGAGAAGGCGCGGCGCGATCTGGTCGCCGCCGTATCTCACGACTTGCGCACGCCGATCACATCGCTGCGCCTGCTCGCCGAGGCGGTCGGTGACGACATCGTCGTCGACGCCGAGATGCGCCGCGGCTACCTGCAGCGGATGCGCACCCACATCGACGCGCTGAGCGCGCTGATCGACGACCTGTTCGAGCTCTCGCGGCTCGAGGCCGGCGACATCCGCTGGTCGCTCGAGCGCGTGCCGCTCGACGAGCTCGTCGGCGAGACCGTCGCCGCGATGCGCGTGCAGGCCGAGGCAAAGGGCGTATTGGTCCTCGCCGAGGTGCCGGCGGCGCTGTGCCCTGCGCATGGCAACCCGGAGAAGCTCCAGCGCGTCCTGTTCAACCTGATCCAGAACGCGATCCGCCACACGCCGGCCGACGGAAGCGTCGTCGTGCGCGCCGAGCAGATCGAAGACGGAATCGAGGTTGAGGTGGCCGACGAGGGCGACGGGATCGCTCCCGAGGAGCGCGAGCGCGTGTTCACCGCCTTTTATCGCGGCGGCACCGACGCCGCGCGTACGAACGCCGGCGCGGGACTCGGCCTGGCCGTGTCGCGCGCGATCGTCGAAGCCCACGGCGGCCGCATCTGGCTCGCGGACGCGTCCGTCGGAACGCGGGTGCGGTTCAGCCTGCCGGCGGCGGCGTAGGCGACGCCGTCAACACGTACCCGAATCGGCTGAAACGCCGCGCCCAGCACTCGGGCTGTCGAGCACCGGGATGTTGCCCACGCGGTAAGTCGCGCCGAGGTGCACGATGTACCAGATGCCGCGCCAGGAGATCATCGAGGCGATCCCGAACGACTTGATCTCACCGCTGCTCGTGCGGTAGACGACCCGCGCGTTCGGGACCTCCCAGTAACCGTCGTTGTTGTAACAGGAGCCGGCCGGGACCCAGTGCGCGTAGGCGGTGGGGACGTCGACCCCGACCAGCTGCGCCCCCTGACCAACCAGGCGGTGTGCTGCACCCACGTCGAGCCGGTAATCGAGCACCAGCCGGATCGTCCAATCGCCTCTGGGATCGGGCAGCGTCTTGATCTGGGCGTACGCCGCTTCGGGAAAGAACGCCGGCATCGCCGCCGTCACCGAGCCGGTGGCGACGCCGCGCCAGAACGCAGTCATCTCGGCCTGAAAGCAGGCCGTCTTGTCCGAGGGCTGCTTGTCCGTCTGGGGCCTGGCGCCGTCGGACGGACAGACCGGCGCCGGGCGTGGCCGCGGGCGCGCGGCTTGCGTGCTCGTCTTACCGACGGCACCGGTCGAATTCTTGGGGTTCGTCGTGGCCGTGTTCGACTGCGAGGACCCGCAGGCGCACAGTCCCACGCAGGCCATGGCCCCAATCGCGAAGGCCCTGCGCATGCGTGGATCTTGTCAAAGCGCTACGCCAGGCCTTTGTCCTGCAGCTCCCTCAGCGCGCGCTCGCGCTTTTCGAGACCGTCGAGGCCCATGCCGGCGAGCACCGACGGGGCCTTCGTGAACTGGATGTCGCGGTAGTCGACGATCTGGAACCTGTTGCCCCACGGGTCGCGGAAGTCGAGAAACCTTCCGGGCAGGGCCTCGATCCCGAGCTCGGCGAGCCTCGCGCGAACAGCTTCTTTGTCCGCAACCACCAACCCGAAGTGCCGAGCCGTGTCGGCCGGGGCACGGCGCCCCTCGCTGAGCGCCAGGAACTGGTCGCCCATGTCAACGAACGCCATGCGAGGCTCACGGTCAACGCCACGGAGCTCAAAGATCGAGCCGTAGAACTCGAGCGCAGCCTCCAGGTCGCCGACCTCCAGCGCGACATGGTTGATTCCGACCAAGCGGACGGGATCGGTCACAGCCACGCCCGGATGAATGCGGTCACGCCCGGACCTCCAGGTCGCCGGACCCGGCGCCGCTCCGCGGGCGGTCGCCGCGGCCGCCGCGGCCGCTCGACGCGTGCCTGTGGGGCTTGCGAGCGCGCGCGCAGCTCGTGCTCGCGCGCTCGCGCTATCTGCTCTGTCAGAAACGGATTCATCACCATGCGAAGAGGATCGATCAGGCCTTCCAAATCGCCAATGGATTTAGACTGAGCTAAATGCTTGTCATTCGGTTCGGCCCCGCCGACCTGGCCAACGTCCGCTTCGCGATCTCACCGCTTGTGGAGCTTCACCGCAGCATCGACGCTCTTGACCGGCCGGGCGCACGGGCCCTGCACCTACCGTGGATCGTGCGCACCACGAAGGCGACGGCGGACCTCGATCTCGAGCTGCTGCGGGCGCTGCAGCCCGAGAACGTCTACACGCCGGACTTCGTACACCCGCCGCCGAGGTCGCCGCTCGCGGGATTCGAGGAAGAGCTCGCCGAGATGATGGCGGTCCCCGAGGAGCGCGTACGGACGGAGATCGAGGCTGCCTACCGCGCCGCCCGCGTCCCAGCGGTGTTGCGCGGATTCATCGAGGAGCCCGCGATCGCGATGGAGCAGCTTGCCGACCTGATCCACCGGTATTGGGAACGCGCGCTCGCTCCCTACTGGGACCGTCTGCGGCGAATGTTCGAGGAGGACATCCTCTATCGAGCCCGGCGGATCGCCGACGGCGGCGCGGCGAGGTTGTTCTCCGACCTCCACCCAGAAGTTCGGTTCGAGCAGGAGACCCTCCTGATTGACAAGAAGTGGCAGGACACCCTCGAACTCGACGGCCGTGGATTGCTGTTCGTGCCCTCGGCGTTCACGTGGCCGAAGCTCGCGGCGATCACCCAGGGGCCGTGGCAGCCGACGCTGATCTACCCGGCGCGCGGCGTTGGCACGTTGTGGGAGCCGGGAGGGGCGGCCGCGCCGGACGCGCTCGCCGCGCTGCTCGGCGACCGGCGCGCAGCCGTGCTCGTCGACCTCGATGCACCGCGCTCGACGACCGAGCTCGCGCGGCGCCTGGCGCTCTCGCCGGCGAGCGTCTCGCAGCATCTCACGGTGCTGCGCGGTGCCGGTCTCGTCGATGCCAACCGCGTCGGGCGCGTGGTCCTCTATGCGCGAACGGCGCGCGGCGACAGCCTCGCAACCGGATAGCCTGATCGGGGCGATGGCAGGAGGGCAGCACACGGCGCTGGTAACGGGGGCAAACCGAGGCATCGGCTTCGAGGTCGCGCGTCAGCTCGCGGAGCTCGGGATGCGCATCGTCCTCACGGCACGTGATCCCGAGCTCGGCGAGGAGGCCGCGGTCCGGCTCGGATACGAAGGTCAGGTGCGGGTCGAGCAACTGGACGTGAGCGATTCCGACAGCGTCGTCGTGTGCGCCGAGCGGCTGGCGCGGGACGGGGTCGAGGTCGACGTGCTCGTGAACAACGCCGGCCTGTACACGACGACGCCGCTGCTGGAGGTCGACGAGCCGGCGCTGCTCGAGGCGCTCGAGGTCAACCTGATCGGAGCCTGGCGAACCTGCCGGGCGTTCGTGCCGGGTATGCGGGCACGCGGCTGGGGCCGGGTCGTGAACGTGTCGACCGGCGACGCCCACTTCGTCGAGAGCCCGCCGCGCGCAGGGGCCTACAGCCTCTCGAAGACGGCGCTCAACGTCCTCACCAGGATGGTCGCCGCCGAGGCCGGGCCGGATGTCAAGGTCAACGCGATGTCGCCGGGGTGGGCCCAGACCCGGATGGGCGGCCGGAGCGCCCCGCTGTCGGTGCAGGCCGGGGCCGACACTGCGGTATGGCTCGCGACGCTGCCCGATGACGGGCCGACGGACGGGTTCTTCTACGAGCGGCGGCGGATCGAGTGGTGAGGATCGCGCCGCCGGCAGTGCCTGGCGGGGTTCCCCCGCGCTCGGACCCGGCTGGGTAGGCGCTCCGCCCCGACGGCGTTGACTCGTGGGCGGCCCTGAAGTTTGGCTGGGAAGGGGCGCCGAGAACCACCACAACGCTCCAAAACGGCGTGCGGGCGCGGCGTTTTGGAGCAAGGTGGTCGCGTCGCCACGGCAACTGCAACCACATCGCTACAAAGCTCCGGGGCTTGCCGGCGCTTTGGAGCAAAGTGGTTGTTGGGGGTCGCCGGCGAACGCGCCAACCACGACACATGGCAGGATCTGAAGCGATGAGGGTGCGCACCAGGGCTCTAATCGGGATCTTCGGGCTATGGATCTTGCTGTGGCTGCCCGCCGGCGCCGGCGCCTCGCCGGCCCCCACCGCCTCGCCGGCCGTTGCCGTGTTCCCGATGCCGGGGAGCCAGGTCGCCACCCCGCAGACGCAGATCACGTTCCGCGGCGTTCCGGTCGCGCAGCTCGGAACGATCCTCGTGACCGGGTCCCGCAGCGGGCGCCACGCAGGCCGGATCGCCGCCGACTCCGACGGTCAGGGCGGGAGCTTTCTAGCGGCGAAGGCATTCACGCCGGGTGAGCTCGTCACGGTCACGACGCAGCTCAACATCATCGGCACGAGCCACGGTTCGTTCCAGTACAGGATCGCGATGCCGTGGCACTTCCGCCGGCCCCTGCACTGGCGACGGGCCGCGCGGGTGCCAAACGACGTGTGGCACTTCCATTCGCGTCGCGACATCCAGCCCGCCACGATCAAGATCGACCAGCGCGGGGGCGGCATCGGCGGCGACATCTTCGTCGCGTCGCAGTTCGGGCCCGTGCAGGACGGCCCGGAGATCCTCGACCCTCATGGGAACGTCATCTGGTTCAAGGCGATGCGGGGCAACGATTTCACCACGGACTTCAGGGTCCAGAGCTACCTGGGCAAGCCGGTGCTGACCTGGTGGCAGGGCCCGATCGTCGGCGGCGAGGGTCGCGGCTTCGACGTGATCCTGAACAGCTCCTACCAGCAGATTGCCCTCGTGCACGCCGCCAACGGCATGCTTGCGGATCTACACGAGTTCCAGATCACGCCGTGGAACACCGCGCTGATCACCTCCGAGCATCCCGTGATCTGGAACACCTCCTCGATCCATGGGCCCAAGCGGCAGATCGTGCTCGACGCGGTCGTTCAGGAGATCGACATCCCGACCGGGCTTGTGCTGTTCCAGTGGGACAGCCTCGACCACGTGCCCGTCAGCTACACGCATCAGCAGCTGCCTCCGAGCTCTCGCAACTTGTTCGACTACTTCCACGTCAACTCGATTGACGTCGACCTCGACAACAACCTCGTGATCTCGAGCCGCAACACCTGGGCGAGCTACAAGCTCGATCACCGGACCGGGCGCGTCATCTGGATCCTCGGAGGCAAGCACTCGAGCTTCCGCATGGGCCACGGGGCTTCGTTCGCGTTCCAGCATGACGTGCGCGTACGTGCCGCGAACGACTCCGTCGTCACCCTGTTCGACGACGGCGGCGGACCTGACCGCGTGCACCGGCACTCGCGGGGGCTGAGGCTGGCTCTCGACACCACCCGGGGAGTGGCGAGTGTCGCCGCCCAAGAACATCATCAACCGTCGCTGGCGGCGGACTACGAGGGCAACTATCAGCAGCTCGACCGCGGCCACAGCTTCATCGGGTGGGGGTCACAGCCGTACTTCACCGAGTTCGACTCCCGTGGCCGGCAGGTGTTCGACGGCCGCTTCACCGGTCTGACGTCGAGCTATCGCGCCTACCGCTTCGACTGGAGCGGCACGCCCCAGACGCGGCCCGCCGTCAGCGCATCAAGCAGCAGCAAGGCCACGACCGTCTACGTGAGCTGGAACGGCGCCACGAACGTCACCTCCTGGCAGGTGCTGGCCGGTCGCAGCGCCGGCTCGCTGCAGCCCGCCAAGAGCGCGGCGAAGGACGGCTTCGAGACCGCGATCACGATCGCCAGTGAGCCGTATGTCAGCGTTCAGGCGCTCGACGCCGGCGGAAACGTGCTGTCCACCTCGCGGACCGTCCGCACCGGCTGAGCGATCTGCCCGCACCGGCTGAACCATCTGCCCGCACCGGCTGAGCTGCCCGCACCGCTACGAGCGATCAGAGACCCAGCAGCCGCGCCGCGTTCTCTTTGAGCACAAGCGGCCGCACCTCATCCTTGATCGGCAGCTTCTCAAAGTCCACCAGCCACCTGTCCGGAGTGATCAACGGGTAGTCGGAGCCGAACAGCATCTTCTGCTTGAGCGGTCCGTTCGTGTAGCGAATCAGGTTCTCCGGAAAGTACTTCGGCGACCACCCGGACAGGTCGATGTAGACGTTCGGCTTGTGCACGGCGATCGCGAGCGCCTCATCCTGCCAGGGAAACGACGGATGCGCGAGGATGATGTCCAGCGAAGGGAAGTCCGCCGCGACGTCGTCGACGCACATCGGGTTCGAGTACTTCAGCCGCACGCCGCCGCCGCCCGGCATCCCCGCCCCGATGCCGGTCGTGCCCGAATGGAACAGCGCGATCAGCCCGGCACCGGCGATCACCTCATAGAGCGGGTACCACGAACGCTCATTCGGCCAGAACGCCTGGGTGTTCGGATGGAACTTGAAGCCGCGCACACCGGCCTCGATCAGCTCCCGCGCCTCCCGCACGGCGAGCTTGCCCTTGTGGGGGTCGACGCTGCCGAACGGGATCAACACGTCAGGATTGGCGCGCGCCGCCTCCAGCACCTCGTCGTTACCCAACCGCCGCCGCCCCATCCCGGCTTCGTCGTCCACGTTGAAGACCACGGCCATCATGCGTCGCGAGCGGTAGTACTCGGCTACCTCGGCCGCGGTCGGCTGCACCGGCGCCGCACCGAAGTAGGACGCTGCGGCCGACAAGATCTCCGTGGTCACCGGATCCTGCTCGGCACCCGAATTGCGCTCGGCGTGCGTGTGCACGTCGATCGCGACGATCTGGTCGAGATCGATGCTCACGCGTACACGCGGATCAGGCACTCGGCGACGACCGCGGGCTTCTGGACGCCCTCCACCTCGACCGTCGCCCGCACCGACGCCTGCAGACCTCCGGGAACCTCCGACACCTCCACGAGTTCCGCCCCGCCGCGCCACTTCGCCCCAACCGGCAGCGGCGCCGGGAAGCGCACCTTGTCGAGCCCGTAATTGATTCCCGTGCCCGCGTCGCTGACCTGCAGCAGCTGCTGCGTCACCGGCGCCAGCAGCGACAACGTCAGGTAGCCGTGCGCGATCGTCCCGCCGAACGGGGACTGTCTGGCGCGCTCGACGTCGACATGGATGTAGTTGTGGTCGTTCGTGACATCCGCGAACTCGTTGACGAGCTCTTGCGTCATCATCTGCCAGTCGGTGAACCCGAGGTGCTCGCCGGCATGGCTTGGTAGTTCCGCCATCGTCGTGACCATTGCGGCCGGGAACGCTATCAGCCGATAACCGAGTGAAATCGGGCTCGCGCTCCCGAGCGCCTGGACGCGGACACACACGCTCGCGGAACGGCCCTGCCCGGGCGTACCATTGACAGCATGACGGCGCTGGGCGTGTCACTGCTTGTGATCGGAGCGCTCGTCGTCCTGTTCGAAGCGCACGTCCCGTCGATGGGTCTGCTCGGCGGCCCAGGGGTGGTGCTGCTCGTGCTCGGATCGGTGCTCGCGATCCTCGGCCTCGGTGGAGGGATCGCGTTGACGGTCCTGACCGCCCTGCTGCTCGGAGCGGCGGGCGGCGCCGCTGTGCTGGTGTCCGTGCGCAAGGGCATGGCCGTCAGGCGCCGGAAGGTCAGATCCGGCGGCGAGGGTTTGATCGGGCACCTCGGCGTGGTGCGCAGCTGGGATGACTCCGCCGGCAAGGTGCAGGTCGACGGCGCGCTGTGGCAGGCGCGCTTGTCGTGGCCCGCGGACGAGGATCCGCAGCCGAACCTCCACACCGGCGACAGCGTTGTCGTGGAGCGCCTGAACGGGCTGACGCTATGCGTGCGCCGTGCCGAGGAATGGGAGCTGACGGCGTGATCGCCGCGATCGTGATCATCGTGGGAGTGCTGCTGGTGATCGCGTTGACGGCAGTCGGCGCCTCGATCCGCGTGCTGCGGGAATACGAGCGCGGCGTGGTGTTCCGCCTCGGCCGCCTGATGGACCAGCGCGGCCCCGGGCTGGTGATGCTGGTGCCGACGATCGACCGGATGGTTCGGGTCAGCCTCCGGACGGTCACGCTCACGGTCCCGCCGCAGGAGATCATCACCCGCGACAACGTCCCAGCGCGCGTGACGGCGGTCGCCTACTACCGCGTCGTCGACGCCAACAGCGCGGTCAACCAGGTCGAGAATTACCACAACGCGACACTCCAGATCGCGCAGACGACACTGCGCTCGGTGCTCGGCGGCGTCGAGCTCGACGCGCTGCTGTCTGAGCGCGAGCGCCTCAACGAGTCGCTTCAGCACGTGATCGACGCGCACACCGAGCCGTGGGGGATCAAGGTCACGACCGTCGAGATCAAGGACGTCGAGATCCCCGAGCGCATGCAGCACGCGATCGCACGGCAAGCCGAGGCCGAACGGGAGCGCCGCGCGCGGATCACCAACGCCGAGGGTGAATTCCAGGCCGCGTACAAGCTCGCGGAGGCCGCCGACGTGATCGGGCGTAATCCGACCACGATCCAGCTTCGCTACCTGCAGACGCTGCGTGAGATCGGCGCCGACCAGAACTCGACGGTCGTGTTCCCGATGCCGATTGACCTCGTGAAGCCCGTGATCGACGCAGTGAGCCAGGCGAACACAAGCGCCGAGCGAGCGCCCGCTCCAGAGCCACGCGAGCTCGGCCCTGGCGAAGACTCCGCCGAGCCCGCGAAGCCACAGCGGCCTAGCGAAGCTGTGCCGGATGCCCACCGGCGCGCGGACCCCTGATCGGCCGCGCCGGGACGGCGACATCGATCGGGACGACCGGGTCGCGGAGCACGGACCGCCGCGCCCGCAGAGCCCCGGGCACCATCGCGAGCGCCGCGGCCGCACCCCGCAGGTGCCACGACAGCCGCCGCTCGCGCAGCGCATGCCAGGCCCAGCCCGCCTGGCGATAAAGCACGAAAGGCAGCCATCGCAGTGGAAACCATCTGGCCACGAGCACGAGCGTGTTGCGCTCGACGAGGTAGCGGTGACCGCCCGACAGGCGATGCGACGAGCCTTCGCCGGCGTGGAGCGCGACGACCGGCTCGTAACGGCAGCGCCACCCAGCGAGGCGCAACCGGAGCGCCAGGTCGACGTCCTCCAGGTAGGCGAAGTAGCTCTCGTCGAAGCCGCCAACGTCTAGCACCGCCTGCCGGCGATACAGCGCGGCGCCCGCGCACGCTCCGAACACCTCGCCGGGCTGATCCCAGCGCCCGTCGTCAGGGCCAAAGCGGCCGCGCTGCTCACAGGCCCCATCGCGGCGCAGCACGTCGCCGGCGTCGTACACCCGTGCCGGATCGCGCAGATCGAGCATCTTGCATGCAACTGACGCCGCTGTCGCGTCGCCATCCAGGCACGCGGCCATTCGGGCCAGCCAGTCCTCGGCTACCACGACATCGGTGTTCAGCAGGGCGACGTACTGCCCCGTCACCGCCCTGATGCCGCAGTTCGCGGCATGCGCAAAGCCGGTGTTCCGGCCCAGCTCGATCACCCGCACCTCGGGAAACGAGGCCAGCAACAACGCGACGGACCCGTCATCGGAGCCGTTGTCGACGACGATCACCTCGGAGGCCGGGGCGTCCTGGCGGGCGAGCGCCTGAAGGCATCCCGGCAGCCACTGGCGGCCGTTCCAGTTGGGGATCACGACCGAGATCGAGGATGATTGTGGGGTGTCTTTAGCGATTCGCGCGCTCGCAGTAGTGATCGCCCTGGTGGTCTGCGTCTGGTTCGCGGTCGGCGTCCGGCAGGCTCAGGACACCGATCACGCGACGTCGATCATCGCCAGCACCGCACCGATCAGCGCGGCGCAGGCGGCTCACGCGCGCTCGCTTTTGGACAGCGCCGCGTTCCTCAACCCCGACCAGGAGGTCGCGGTGCTCAAGGCCGAGCTCGTCGCCCGAGAGGGAGACAAGGCGCGCGCCGTGGCAATGCTGCTTAAGATCGTGCACGAGGAGCCGCAGAACATCGACGCCTGGCAGGCGATCGCGCGCAACGCGACCGACTCTCACACGTACTTCCTGGCGTTCATCGAGATCGGACGGCTGATGAAGCGGCTGACCAAGCCAAAGCCTCATCGATGATCCGTTCGAGCAGATCGGCACCGAACGCCTGATCCCAGTCGCGACTCCAGTTCACCTCGGCGCCGCGCACGCGGTCCTCGAACGCCGAACTCGCCGCGACGGCCGCGCGCAGACCGGCTGCGATCCCTGCGATCGACGGCTCGATCGTGATCAGGTTCGTCGAGATCGCGCTCATCGCCTCGGGCGTCTTGTTCTCGAAGCTGTTGGTGACCGTCGCCATCCCAGCCGCCGCCATCTCGATCGGCACCAGGCTCGGGTGCGGTGTGTACATCAGCGCCAGCCCAACGTCGTGCTGCCCCAGCATGCTCGCGTACGTCCCCTGGTCGGCCCGCGCAAGCACGTTCAGCTCGACCCCCTCGCCGAGCGGATAGCGCCGGCCGGATTCGATCGACCCGATCCCGTCGAGCCGCCAAGTCGCGTCAAACGTGCCCTCCTCGAGCGCCCGCGCCAGCGCGAGCATCCCGAGCTCGAACATGTTGCGGGCGGCGTGCGGCTCGGGCCGGGCGTAGAACAGCAGCCTGCGCGTGCCGCGCGCTGAGAGCTCCGCGGTGCCCGGTGGGTGGACGTCGCTGATCGCGTTCTCGAACGACGCGGACGCACGATCGCCGGTCTCGATTCCGTCCGCGTAGACGCCGATCCGGTGCGCCCGGAAGTATCCCCGTAACAGCTCGCTCGAGAACAGCGCGAAGTGAGGCCTGCGGTAGGAGTCCTCGGCGAGCGCGGCGTAGGTTCCCATCGGGAACGTGAACGGCTCGTACTCCTGGATCAGGTACACGAACCGGTCCGCGTCCACCGACTCGAGCGCCGCGGCCGCGATGCGCGCCGTCCACCAGGTCGTGGCGATGAAGCGATCGGCAGCGCTGACCTCGAGGCTCTGCAGCTCACGGCCGAACGCGACCTCGACGTCGTCGAACGTCCCGGCGAGCCCGCTGTAGGCCTCGACCGTGCGCTGCCAGCCGCGCGGCAGTCTGCCCACCGGGTCGACGGTGACGATTCGCACGCGGACCCCGCGCTGGGCGAGCCGGCGCGCGAGGTTGAACTTCGCGATGTAGCCGCCGAAGAAGTGGTCGAGGTCGATCGTCGGGATCAGCAGATTGACGCGCATCGGCGCGTCCGCGCTCACCGCCAGCTCGAGCGGCGCGATCTTGTCGGCGATCTGACGGACCGGGCCGCCCGCGGTCTCGCGCCGCCCCGCACGAGGCGGGGAGGCGCGAGGGGCCAAATCCGGCGGCGGCACCGCGTCGAGGCGCAGGTGGCGCTGGGGGCGATCCCGCGCGGTCGCGGACAGCAATCGGCGCCACAGGAAGCCGTGCGCGAGCATCCACTCGGCGCCGAGCGTCTCGCGGCGGCCCAGCAGCTCGCGTGCGCCGCGTGCGGCCAGCGCTCCCAGCTGGAAGACCGAGCGGTCGGTGTCCACAAATCGGGCCAGGGCGTTTCGCTTGCCGGCGCTCATCTGCTCGCCGCAGCGCATCTGCAGCATCGTCGCCACCTGCGTCAGCCGGCAGATGTCGACGAAGTAGTGCATGCGCCACATCCGCACGCGCTCGCGCCGGTCGCCGCGCCAGGCGAGCGCGCGCTCGCGCAGCGAGGGCATCTGGTTCGCGGCCGCGTGGCCGAGCGTCGCGGTGCCGTGCTGGACGTAGTCGTATAGCGGCCGGTCCACGAACCCGATCTCCCCGACCGCGAGCGCCGTCAGCGCGATCCAGTGATCGTGGTAATGGGCGAACTGCGCGGGCGGGAACGGCAGCGCGTAGCGCAGCAGATCGCGCCGCAGCAGCGATGCCGCCCCGGTGACCGCGTTGGCGACCAGCAGCGAGAGCATGTCGCTGTGGTTGTTGTGCCGGTCTGACCAGTACGTCTCCGAGATCAGCTCGCCGCCACCGGTGACGACCCGCGCGTCGCTGTACACCAGTTGCGAGGAGCCGATCGTGCCAACGAGCGTGTCGAGCTTGTCCGGGTGCCAGAAGTCGTCCTGGTCCGCGAGCGCCACGAACTGCACCTCGCCCGGCACCATCGCCAGGCACCGCTCGAAGTTGCGGTAGAAGCCCAGCCGTGTCGGCGAGCGGGAGATCACGAACCGGGGGTCGTCGCCGATGGTGTCGCGCAGCGCCGCGAACCGCTCGGGGCGCGAGCAGTCGTCGCTGATCAGACACACCCAGTCCTGATGTGTCTGGGCCCGGATCGAATCGATCTGGCGAGCGAGCAGGGCCGGTGGCGCGTTGTGAGTTGCCATGCAGATCGCGACGCTCGCCGACACTGCCGGTGGGCCCGGCGCGTCGACTTCTCCGCTCAGCGCGAGCACGCCGACCTCGCCGGTGACCAGCGCACCGCCCGCGAGCTCCGCCTCGAGCTCGAGGCGCGACTCCCAGGTCTCGAGACCTCGCGGTTCGATCCGCACGAGCCCCCAGAAGCCGCTGCGGTAGCTGAGCGGCACCTGCAGCTCCTCGAACGGATCCAGGCGCGGCATCCCGAAGGCCATCACCGGTTGCGGCTCTCCG
The DNA here is from genome assembly GCA_963796525.1 of uncultured Solirubrobacterales bacterium. Lineage (GTDB taxonomy): Bacteria > Actinomycetota > Thermoleophilia > Solirubrobacterales > Solirubrobacteraceae > Palsa-465. Next base: position 577,422 of record CAWCMD010000013.1, on the reverse strand, counting down.
TCGAGCACGAACCGGAGCGATCGAACCTCCGCGTCCGGGCAGAAGCACCAGCCGCAGACGAACACAGATGTCCCCAGCCCGACGGGAACCTGGTCGGGTAGCGGGACATCGAGGTGCACTTCGAGGCGCCCAGCCATCGCGATCAAGCTAGTGGAACGGCAGTCCGGGTGCTTCTCTCATCGATACGCTGGCGAGGATGTCAACGGCGCTCGAGGCAGACGCCCACGCGGACGTGCCGCAGACTCGCGGCACCTCGCGCGTCGCGGAGGCGCTTCGCTGGCCGCCGCTCCCGTGGCTCGCGCTCGCCGTCCTCGTGGTCCTGACCGGGCTGCTCCTCTACCACGAAACGCGTGGCACGACGATCTGGCTCGACGAGTGGAGCTGGGCGCTCCAGCGACGCGGCGGGGGCCTCTCGAGCCTGCTGGATCCGCACAACGAGCACCTCGTGCTGATCCCGGTCGCGATCTACAAGCTGCTGTTCGCGACCGCCGGCCTGGGCGACTACGCGCCCTACCGGGTGATCGTGACCCTGCTCCAGCTCGCGTGCGGGGTGCTCGTGTTCGCCTACGCGCGGACTCGCGTCAACGCCGTGCTCGCGCTGTGCGCGGCGGGCTCGCTGCTGCTGTTCGGCCCCGGCTGGGAGAACGTGCTGTGGCCGTTCCAGATGGGCATGCTGATCTCGCTCGCGGGCGGCCTGGGCGCGCTCATCGCGCTCGATCGCCGGTCGCGAGCGGGCGACATCGCCGCCTGCGTGCTGCTCGTGATCTCGATCGCCAGCTCGGGGGTCGGCGTGGCATTCCTGATCGGGATCGCGATCGAGCTCGCGCTGGTCCGCCGGCGCTGGGACTGCGCCTGGATCGTCGCGATCCCGCTGGCCCTGTACGTCGTCTGGTGGATCGGCTACCAGCAATCGAGCTTTCACCGCCATGACATCCTGGTCGCGCCGAGCTTCCTGGCGAGGGGGCTCGCGACCACGCTGAGCGCGCTGTTCGGCCTCGGCGGGGCGACGGGGTCCGACGGCGTCGGGACGCTCGAGACGTGGGGCCCGGCGCTGCTGGTCGCGGTCCTCGCGCTGATCGTGTGGCGCCTGGCGGTACTGCGCACGCTGCCGCCCCGCGCCGTGTGCCTGGCCGCGATCCTGCTGTCGTTCTGGCTGCTGACGGCGGTCAGCCGGGCGTTCCTGACCGAGCCGTACGCGAGCCGCTACCTGTACATCGGCGCGTTCCTGACGCTGCTGCTCGCGGTCGAGCTTGCCCGGGGACTTGCGCCCAGATGGCCGGTCACGCTCGCGATCGCCGTGGTCGTCGCAGGCGCGATCATCTCGAACATCGGCGCGATCCGGGACGCCGGCCGGCTGCTCCGCGCCGAAGGCCAGGTGACCAGGGCGGACCTCGGGGCGCTCGAGATCGCGCGGCCCGTGATCCCACGCGGCTACGTTGCCCACGGGATGCCCGGCTACCCGTTCGTAGCGGTCCCGGCCGCCGCGTACTTCAGGACAGCCCGTGACATCGGGACGCCTGCCGCGAGCCCGATCACGATCGTCCACGATCCCGAGAGCGTGCGCGCCGTGGTCGACAGCGAGCTGATCGGCGCCCACGGGGTGGCGCTCCGCCCCAGCGCAACGGCCGGCGCGGGCCTGTCGTGCTTGAACGTCGCACACCGCTTCGTCGCGAGCGTGCCTCCCGGCGGGCTGCTGCTGAAGGCCGACGGCGCGCCGGCGACGGTGGCGATCAGAAGGTTCGCGGACGCGTACCACTCGCTCGGGACGGTCACACCAGGCCGTCCCGTAGCCGTGCTGATCGCGCCCGACCGCTCGCCGAAGCCGTGGCTGCTCGAGGTCTCCCCCGGCAGCACGGTCGCCGCTTGTACACTCGCCGCTCCGTGAGCCCGTTCGCCCTCAAAACGGACCCGATGGCGACCGACCCCGGTCGCTGGGGTCATTCGCTCAGCAACCTCGCCGAGATCCTGGTGCCGCTGCTCGACGCCTCGGGCGCCCGGTCGGTGACCGAGGTCGGCGCGTACGCCGGCGATGTGACCCGGCTGCTGCTCGACTGGGCCGAGGGCTCCGGCGCGAGCATCGTCTCGATCGACCCGGACCCCCAGGAAGCGCTCGTGCAGCTCTCCGACGCGAACGCCAAGCTCGAGCTGGTCCGTGCGACCAGCATCGACGCGCTCAAGGACCTGCCGGCGGCCGACGCGGTGATCGTCGACGGCGATCACAACTACTACACGGTCTCAGAGGAGCTGCGGCTGATCGCCGAGCGCGCCGGCGAGAGCCTGCCGCTGATCATCTGCCACGACGTCTGCTGGCCGCACGCGCGGCGCGACGCCTACTACGCGCCGGAGCAGATTCCCGCAGAGGGCCGTCAGCAGACGGTCGAGGGCGGATACGTGTTCCCCGGCGATCCCGGGCTGCACGGCGGCGGCCTGCCGTACAAGTGGCTCGCCGTCGAGGAGGGCGGCCCACGCAACGGGGTCCTGACCGCGATCGAGGATTTCGTCGCGGGCCGCGAGGACACCGAGCTGGCGATCGTCCCGGCGTTCTTCGGCCTGGCGGCGGTGTACTCGCGCCGCGTGCCTTACGCGGACGCTGTGACGGCGCTGCTCGAGCCCTACGCCGGCAATCCCGTCCTCGAACGCCTCGAGACCAACCGCGTCCTGCATCTCGCCCGCCGCGAGGTCGAGGCGGCCAACGCAGCCTGGTGCCGAGAGAAGAACGCGCGCCAGTCGGCCTTCCTGCGCAAGCTGCTCGAATCAAAGACGTTCGAGGTCGCGATCTGGCTCTCGAAGCTGCGCCAGCGGGGCGAGCCTGCGTTCACGAAAGACGAAGTGCGCCGACTGCTCGACGAGTAGGGGCCTCGCTCCGCTCGGCGTCCGTGGGGCCACGCGGCCCCGTCCGTCGCGACGGGCACTCGCACCGGCCGGGCGCACCGGCGCGCACGCGGTCTGCCACGTACCGCGTTGCGTGAACCCCGATTTCGTTACAGCTCGACCGCCACGATGGGCAACGCGTAACGAAATCGGTGCTGTAGCGCGCATTTCGTTGCCCGTTGCCTTCCCGACTGGCCGCTGTGTAACGAAATCGGGGCTGCCAGGCACCCCACCCCCTCCTCGAAAGCCAAGAGCCGGGCAAACCAACCCCCAAGGCCCCCGGCCGAAGGCCGGGAAGCTGAGGCGCCAGCCGATAGATGCGGTGCGGACGGCGACATCCAGGTCCGGACGGGGCCGCCCGGCCCCACGGACGCCGCCGAAGGCGGCCCATGGGTGGGCGGGACTTGAAACCCTAGGCAGGCGGCTTGCGTCCGCGGTGTGGCTCTCGCGGGGGCGCCCCGCCGACCGCGCGCGCCGGCGCCAGTGGTTGAGCGTGCGCAGCGGCTGGGTGATCCGCCAGCCGATCGACGTCTTCATCACGTCGAGCTCGCGCTGTAGCTCGAGCGCCTTGGCGTCGCCCTTCAGGCGGTTGGACACGGCCTGGGCGACCGCGAGCGCGGCGTCCGCCTCCGCCTGGCGCGCGCGCGCCTTCCAGTCGCCGCCGGCCTCGCCGACGTGTGGCATCCGCCCGTCCCATTTCTCCGCGACCTTGATGTGCGCCGCGACCCAGCCCTCGGGGTCGCCGACGAGATCCAGGGAGTGGTGGTGGATCGCCTTGAAGTCGGCGGTCACGATCTTCTTGCCGGCCTCGCGGACCTGCAGGCACAGATCGAAGTCGTAGCCGTGCAGCGCGCCGAGCGATTCGTCGAAGCGGATGTTCTTCACAACCCACGGCGAGAGGCCGAGGACGAAGCCGTCGACGGTGTCAACCTCGCCGGTGCGCGCGTACGGCGGTAGATCGTTGCCGTTGTAGGAGAACGCGGGCAGATCGCCACCGCCCATCTCCTGGTAGCGGTGGATGAACGAGCCCCAGGTCACCGAGCCCTCCCACCAGGCGATGCTGCGCACGCCGATCGCGCCGACACACCCGACGACGCCGACGTCCGGGTCCCTGAGCGCATCTCGCAGCTTGCGGCAGAAGTCGGGGTCGGTCAGCTCGGCGTCCTGGTGGACGAGCACCAGCGCCTCGAGATCATCGCGGTCGGCGACCATGTCGAGGATCAGGTTGTACGTGCGAAACAGCGTGCCCGCCGGCGCGTTCGCGATCACCTCTGAGGTGGGCTCCTTGACGAGCTTGATCCCCCGCTCCGCGTAGCGCCGGTACGCCTCGGGATCGGTGATCGCCGACCCGAAGACGATCACCTGCGGCTCCGCGGCAGCCGCCGTCGCACCCAGGTCCGTGGGCCGGCGAGCGGCGATCCGGAGAGTCGCTGCACCTCCGCATCGGCAGCCGCGAGGCGCTGCTGGAGCTCGGTGAGCTGGTGGCGGAGCTCGACCTCTTCGATCGCTGGAACGCGGGCGTGTGGCTGGCGCTGGACGGGCTGCGGCGACGCGGGTTTCGTCGCCGCCGGCTCGGGTGGCGCGGGGGCGGCGCCGTTCGTCGGCTCGCTCGCGCGCTGCCAGCGCACGCAGCTCCAGTCGACCTCGGTGAGCGGCTCGTCGATCCCGTGCTCGCGCCGGAAGTCGTCGACCGCCTCGCGGCACTGGTCGATCTGCAGATAGTCGTCGACGATCAGGAAGCCGCCGGCGCTGAGACCCGGGTAGAGGACCTCGAGCGAGAGCTTGGTGGCGTCGTAGGTGTCCCCGTCGAGGCGGGCCACCGACCAGCGGCGGCCGGCCAGCCCGGGCAGCGTGTCCTCGAAGAAGCCCGGGACGAAGTGCACGCCGTGCTCGAGGCCGAAGCGCGCAAAGTTCTGCTTGACCTCCTCGAGCGGGATCGCGAGGAAGTCGACATGTGCAAGATCGGCGCTCAGGTCGTATGAATCGGGCCCACCCACCCCGGCCTCGGCCTGCGGGAAGCCCTGGAAGGAGTCCGCGACCCACAGCGTGCGGTCGTCCTCGCCGAGCGAGTCGAGCGTCGCCCGAGCCAGGATCGAGGCGCCCCCGCGCCACGTCCCGGCCTCGATCAGGTCGCCCGGGACCTGATCGCGCGCGATCGATTCCACGCAGCGCTGCAGGTCATCGAGCCGCGCGAGCCCGACCATCGTCAGTCCATGCAGCGGCCAGTCCATGCCGGCGGTCCGAAAGCGCAGCAGCTCACCCTCGAGCTCGCGGGACATCACGTCGCCCTCGAAGGTCCTCGCGACCGAGGTGGTGCGGGTGCCGCCGAGATCCGCGAGGCACAGCTTGAGGACGTCGAGATAGGCGAGGCGCAGGGCCTCGGGGTCGGGGCGGGGGCGCACCGCGCCGGGGGCGCGAGCGGCCTTCAGACCATCCCCGAACTTCGCCTCGATGATCTGCAGCAGCCGAGCTGCAGCCACGCTCGGCGGCTCAGATGCGGGACCGGCAAACGACATGAGCGGCGATGATAGGCGGAATGGGTTCGGTACGCGTGACGCTCGAGAACCATCTGCCGGAGTCGTTGCCGGTCGGTTCTCGGACCGCCGTGTTCTGCTTCGGGCATTGTTTCGGCCGGGCTGAGCGGGTCGCCTCGCTGCGGTTGCTGGTCGACGGCGCCGAGTACCGCCCGACGGCTACCGGCATGCCGCGACGGGACGTGTACGACTGGCTGGGCGGCTCCCCGGAGGACCCGGAGGGGCGCAGCTACCGGAGCGGATGGTGGGCGACGGTCCCGGTCTCGGGAGGTGCCCAGGTCGTGGCGAAGGTGGGCCTGGCGGGCGGCTCTCAGGAGGTCGTGCCGCTCGGCCGGATCGGGGTCACCCCGCCGGCGCGCTCCGATGCGGTGGTGCCGGCGGGGGCGATCGCGATCTGTATGGCCACGTTCGATCCGGACCCGTCGCTGCTGGCGGTCCAGCTCGACTCGATCCGCGCGCAGCGCGACGAGCGGTGGGTGTGCCTGATCAGCGACGGAGGGTCCTCGGAGGAGGGCTTCGCGGCGCTGGTCGAGGCGGTAGGCGACGATCCGCGGTTCGTCGTCTCGCGCTCCGAGGAGCGGCTGGGGCCCTACAGGAACTTCGAGCGGGCGCTGTCGATGGTGCCGGCCAGCGCCACGCTCGTCGCCCTGGCGGACCAAGACGACCGCTGGTATCCGGAGAAGCTCGCGGTCCTGCGGGGGGAAATTGATGATCCCGCCCACCCCGCGCAGCTGGTCTACTCCGATCAGCGGATCGTGACCGACGACGGCCGCGTGCTGCGCGACTCGCTGTGGCACGGGCGGCTCAACGACTACCGCAACCTCGCCTCGCTGCTGGTCGCGAACTCGATGCCCGGCGCCGCGATGCTGTTCCGCCGCGAGTTGCTCGACGTCGCGCTGCCGTTTCCCGACGCCCCTGGGGCGCCCTACCACGATCACTGGTTGGCCCTGGCGGCGCTGGCCAGCGGGTCGGTGGCATACGTGGATCGGCCGCTGTATGACTACGTCCAGCACGGGGCGGCGGTGCAGGGGGCGGTCGTAGGGCAGCGCTTCCAGCGCGCCTCGGGTCGCTGGCGCGGGGCGTATTTCGGCGGTTACGTGATGCGTGCGGTGCAGGCGCAGACGCTGCTGGCGCGTGGCGGGCCCTCATTGCCGAGCCGCAAGCGCCGCGCACTGTCGTGGTTCGCGGCGGCCGAGCGCTCGCCGGTGGCGTTTCTGTGGCTGGCGTTCCGCCCGCTGCGCCGTTTCCTCGGGCGCGATGAGACGCTCAGCGGGGAGGTCGCGCTGACGTGCGGCGTTCTCTGGAGATGGCTCGTCTCGCTCGGGCGCCCGGGGCTGCCCTACGATGCGAGCTTCCCCGATCCGCCCCGGTTCGAGCAGCGGCGGCTGCGGCGCTGGCGCGCGGGCGCCTGAGGGTGGCAGTACGCTCCGAGCGCATGACGGTCGATGACGAGGCTCCGACGGCGACGCTCGGGGGTGGACGGGCCAGCAGAACGCACATCCTCGAGGGGCCGGTAGTGGTCGAGGCCCGGGATGTGCGCAAGACGTTCCACATTCCGGATCATCGCGTCGATTCCTTGAAAGAGCGCGCGACGCATCCGCTGCGGCGCAACAGCTTCCGCAAGCTCGAGGCGCTGCAGGGGATCTCGTTCGACGTGCACAAGGGAGAGTTCTTCGGGATCGTCGGGCGCAACGGCTCGGGCAAGAGCACGCTGCTGAAGATCATGGCCAGCATCTACCGCGCAGACGGCGGCCGGATCCGGATGGCTGGACGGCTGGCGCCGTTCATCGAGCTGGGGGTCGGATTCAACCCCGAGCTCACCTCGCGCGAGAACGTCGTTCTGAACGGGGTGCTGATGGGGCTCTCGCGCCTGGAGGCCCGGCGGCGCTTCGACTCGGTGATGGAGTTCGCTGGGCTCGAAGAGTTCGCGGACCTCAGGCTCAAGAACTACTCGTCGGGGATGATGGTCCGGCTTGCGTTCGCGGTGATGGTCGAGGCGGATGCCGACATCATGCTGATCGACGAGGTGCTCGCGGTCGGCGACGCGCAGTTCGCCCAGAAATGCATGGACGTGTTCCGCGCCCGGCGCGAGTCCGGCAAGACCGTCGTGCTCGTGACCCACGACATGGCGACCGTCCAGAGCTTCTGCGACCGCGCGATGCTGCTCCACGACGGCGAGCTGCAATACATGGGCGATCCGGAGGAGACCGCGCTTCGTTATTACCGCCTGAACTTCGGCGGGGCGGGCGGCCCGGCCCCGGAGGGCGCGGTTCCCGACGTCAACGTCCGGCTGATCGACGCGTGGCTCGAGGATCCGGCGGGGACGCGCGTCGAGAACATCGAGCAGGGGCAGCCGATCTCGCTGAACGTGGTGATCGAGGCCCGGCGCGATCTGGTCAGCCCGATCTTCGGCTTTCACTTCCTGACGGCGGACGGCATGCAGGTGTTCGGCTTCAATCGCACGCTCGAGCGCTCCGATGATGAGCCGGACGTGGTGCGGGCCGGCCGGCGGGTACGGATCTCGGGGCCGATCGAGAACCGGCTGCTGCCGGGGCGCTACTACGTGAGCGCGCTGATCTCGCGCAACCGCACCCAGGGCGACCTGGCGCTGCATGTGCTGCGGCTCCTGGACTTCGTCGTGTACGGAACCAAGCCCGGGCCGGGCGCGGTGTCGGTCGATATCGACGTGCAGGCCGTGGTCGAGGACGAGCAATGACCGTGGTGGACGACACGAGCCTCGAGTTGACCGAGGTCCGCGGGCCGTCCGCGCTCGGCGGCGGCTGGCGGCGCTCGCTCGAGCTGCTCTACCTGATCGCCTCGAACGAGTTCAAGCGCACGTACTTCGGGACCGTGCTCGGGTATCTGTGGTCGCTGTGCCGGCCGTTGCTGCTGTTCGCGGTCATGTACACGGTCTTCACGCACATCGTGAAGCTCGGCAAGGCGGTGCCCGATTACCCGGTGCTCCTGCTGTTCAACATCGTGCTGTTCGGCTTCTTCCAGGAGGCCACCAGCACCTCGGTCGGCTCGGTCGTGGCCCAGGAGGCGATCGTCCGCAAGACACAGTTCCCGCGGATCGTGATCCCGCTGTCGGTCGTGCTGACGGCCGGCTTCAACCTCGGGCTGAACCTGATTGTCGCGTTCATCTTCATCCTCGCCTACGGCGTCAGCCCGATGTGGACGTGGCTGCTGCTGCCGGTGCTGCTGCTGTGGCTGTTCACCCTGACCACCGCGATCTCGATGCTGCTGTCCTCGCTGTATCCGCGATTCCGCGACATGGGGATCATCTGGGGCGTGTTCGTGACGGCGTTGTTCTACGCAACGCCGGTCCTTTATCCGCTCGACAAGGTGAGCGGCACGCTCGCAACGGTGATCTCGTGGAACCCGCTGACGCCACTGTTCGAGTTCGCACGCAAATGGATCATCGATCCCAACGCGCCGATCAAGACGGGGGCCTTGGCCATCGTGATCCCGCTCGTGCTCTCGGTCTCGATCTGCGTGCTCGCGGTCTGGGTCTTCAACCGCGAGGCGCCCCGCATCGCCGAGGAGCTGTAGGAGGCTCCGACCAGGGCGCCGGCCAGGCCCATCGCGATCAGCGTGACCGCCGGCATCTGCCAGTCCCAGTCGACGGGCGAGTGCGCGATCCACACCACGAAGCCGGCGATCGGTCCGGCGGCGAACGTGGGCACGGCACGGTAGGCGTCGCGGGCCGAGAGTCCGATCCCGGCCAGGAACACCGCGAGCAGCGCCAGGCCGACGACGCCGAGCTCGGCGAGCGTCTGGATCTCGAGCGAGTGGGCGTCCGAGGCGAACTCGGGGATCGTGCGATCGCGCAGCCACCAGGTCACCCAATTGCCGGCGCCGACGCCATGGAGGGGCTGCGCCGCGAACGCCTTGAGCGCGACGCGCCAGTACGCGTAGCGGTTGCTCTGAAGCGTCTCGTAGCGGGCGGCGCCGGACGTCAGCCGCAGGCTTGACTTCTCGTTGGCGCCGAACGCGATCGCCAGTGCGAGTCCGGCGCAGATCGCGCCGAGCGCGAACCAGCCGGCGTGCTTCGGGAGGCGGATGTCGTCTTTGGCGGCCCGGTTGGCGATCCGAAGCTGCGTCAGCGCGCTTGCAAGCGCGATCGCGGCGAGCAGCGCGAACGCGATCGCGCCCTCCCGCTCGCGGGTGGACAGAGTGCCTTGCAGTCGCGTGACGCCGTGGAAGGGAGTCGTGGCGACCGCGGCGAGGACGCCGGCGAGCGCGGTGCCGGCGAGCGAGTAGAGCTGCTGGCGGCGAGGGGCAAGCACGATCAACGTCACGAGGCCCGCGAGACATGCGAACAGCGCGCCGCGCGAGACGCTCAGGTAGACGCCGGCTCCGAGCGGCGCGGCCGCGGCGCCGGCGAGCGCGCGGACGGGCTTCCGACGCCGCTCGTCTCCGGCCAGCCGAGCCGCGAGCACGAACCCGATCGCCGCGAGCACGCCCATCGCGTTCCAGTAGGTGAGCGGCTGCTCGAGCCGGCCGAGGGCCACGTGGGAGCGCGAGAAATGCAGCAGCCCCGGCAGCAGCCGCTCCGAGAGGCCGTACCCGATCACGATCAGCGCGCCGGCGGCGAGCGCCGGCTCGACGGCCCTGCGGGCCCCCTCTGAGCGGAGCAGCAGCGAGGAGGCCAGCAGCGCTCCCAGGTACAGCATCGCGATCTGCCCGGCGTGGTACGCGTTGCCGACGACCGGCGCCCACGTCATCGACAGCAGCGTCCATGCCGCGAAGGCCGCGAGGCCACCGATCGCGAGCCAGGCGCTGCGACCCTTGGGCGTTGACTGCGGGTCGGCGAGCAGGGCGACCGCGACCAGCGCCCAGACGGTCAGGCCCGCCCACTCCCGCGGTCCTGCGAAGTAGCCCCCGGTGAAGAAAGCGAGCGCCGTGGGTCCCGCGAGCAGCACGATCCGTGCGGCTGTGAGCACACCGCGACGCATGCGGTCAGCGGTGCTGGTCCCGCACTGCGCGGCGCACGAACCGCGTCGCGCGCAGCGGCTGGCGCTCGCCGCTCTGCGGACGCAGGTCGGTCGTGCAGGCCGCCGTCACCTCGGCGAGCACACCTGCCCGGAAGTTGGCCGCGTCGAAACGCGCCGCGTTGCCCATGCATGCGTCCGGATCGACGGCGGCGTCATCGAACTCGAGCACGGCCGCGACGAGGTCGTCGGGGCCTCCGGACCAGAACGTGCCGGTGATGCCATCCTCGATCGTCTCGAGCGCACCGCCGCCGCGGCGCGCGATCACCGGACGCCCGGCGGCCTGCGACTCGACCGCCGCGATCCCGAACTCCTCGACTGAGGTCAAGATCAGCGCGCGGGCACCCTGGAGGATCTCGGCGACCGTGGCGTCGGGCAGGCGTCCCGCGAACGAGATCGTCGGTCCAGCCATTCTGCGCAACCGCCACGCGTCGGGCCCATCGCCGATCACGATCAGCGGCCGGCGCAGGCGGTTGAACGCGGCGATCGCGACGTCGACCTCCTTGTGGCGCAGGAGCTCTGAGACCACGACGTAGTGATCTCCGACCGGGCCGGGCGAGAAACGCCAGGTGTCGACCGGCGGGTAGACGACGGCGGCCTCGCGTCCGAAATAGGCGCGGATCCGCGCCTGGGTGGCGCGCGAGTTGGCGATGTAGCGGTCGGTCCGCTGTGCCGCGATCCAGTCCCACTGGCGCCAGCGGCGGAACACGCTGCGCAGGAACGCGCGGGTGACCGGGTCGCGCTGGCGGGCCAGCGTGCGCTCGCGGTCGTTCCAGGCGTACCGGAAGGGGTTATGGCAGTAGCTGACGTGCACCGTTTGCTCGTCGCACAGCACCGCGTGCGCCCACGCCGACGAGCTCGAGACGACCAGGTCGTACTCGGAGACGTCGAGCGACTCGACCGCGGCGGGGTAGAGCGGCAGCAGCGTCCTGAACCAGGACGCCGAGGGATGCAGGCGCTGCAGGAAGGAGGTGTGGATCGAGCGGCCCGCGAAGCGGTGCTCGGTGCCCGGCTCGTCGTAGACCGCCGTGAAGATGTCCGCCTGCGGCCAAAGCCTGCACAGCTCGAGGAACACGCGCTCTCCACCGCGCATATCGAGCAGGAAGTCATGAACCAGCGCGACGCGCTGATTCTTCGCGACAGCGTAAGACGAGTTCCCCACGAGGGTCCGTATCCTGCCAACTCGGACGGGACTTCACAATCTGGCCAACTTTCGATGCCGCTCGTACTGTTCGCTAGCTACTCCGGAGCGCTGGGCGGTGCCGAGCAGGTGCTGATCGATTTCGCGTCGGCGCTCGACGGGGAGATCTGCCTGGCCTGCCCTCGCGGACCGCTCGCCTCCGAGGCGCTCCGGGCGGGCTTTCGGGTGTTCTCGCTCCCGTCCCGCAGCCTCGATGTGCGGACGACGTTTCGCGACCGCGCGATGACGCTTCCGCGGCTCGTGGGGCACGGAATCGAGCTGCACAGGCTGGCCGCGCGCCTGCGGCCCGATCTGGTCGTGCTCTGGGGGATGCGGACAGCGATCGCGGCCGGTTCGGCCGGCTCGTTGGCCTGTCCGGTGATCTTCGCTCACCACGATCTGCTGCCGGGACCGGTGCTGGGCCGCCCCGTGCGGCGCGCCGCGCTCCGGGCGGATCGGGTGGTGGTGGCGTCGCATACGGTCGCTCATGACGTCGATCCGTCCGGGCGACTGGGGGCGAAGCTGGTAGTCGTGCATCCGGGCGTGGACACGTCCCGCTTTGCTGCTCTTGATGGAGCGGCGACCTCGCCGCCCGAGGTGCTCGTGTTGGGGGCGATGTCCCGGATGAAACGGCCCGACCTGGCGCTCGAGGCCTACGTGTTCGCACGCCAGCGCCGACCCGATCTACGCCTGCGATTCGTGGGCGAGCCGGTCGCGGAGGACGGCGTGCGGCTCGCGGCGCGGCTGCACGAGCGGGCGTCGATGGCGGACCTGGCGGGCGGCGTCGAGTTTGCCGGCGCGGTCGAGGACCCCCGACCCGCGATCGCGCGTGCCACCGTGCTGCTGCACTGCGCCGACCGCGAACCGTTCGGCCTGGCCGTCGCCGAGGCGCTAGCGTGCGGCCGCCCGGTGGTCGTTCCCGCGGCCGCTGGCGCCGCCGAGATCGTCTCGGAGTCGTGCGGCCTGCGGTTCGCGCCCGGCAACGCATCGGCGGCCGCAGACCGCGTGCTGGCCCTGGTCGAGGATCCGGCGCGCGCGGCGCAGATGGGAGCTCTGGGGCGGGAGCGCGTCTGCGAGTTGTTCGACCGGGACAAGGCGCGACGGCGGTTTGCGGGAGTGGTGGGGGAGCTGTTGGGTTGGTGAGCAATGTCCACGGCGGCTACCGGCGCATGTCGGCACGTGTGAAGGCACAATTCCCGCCTCGGCTAGCGAGTGCGGGAGATCATTGGCTTTGGACCGGGCTGCGAGATGGCTGTCGCGGTGATGAACATGTACGTCTTTTCGGGCAGGGGAAAGCCCCTGACCGTCCCCGCGGGCGCCGGCGCATGAGCCGCCCGTTCGTGACCGCGGTCGTGATCCTGGTGGTCGCCCTCGTCGGCGGCCTGTACGCCGTCACGATCGTCCCCGGCACGGGAGATCTGAGCGGCACGGCGATCGGACCGACGGCGAAGGTCGCGCCGTCCGGCGAGCAGTTCGGGGCGAATGTCGGGACCCTGTTCAACTCGCGCAAATTTGGCCTCGGACTGATCGACCGCCAGCTGGCGGCGCTTCACTTGACCGGAGCGACGATCGCGCGCAGCGATGCGCTGTGGGAGCTCACCGAGCCCCGCGCGCCGACGGGCAACGTTCACTCCTTCAACTGGGGCTTCGACGACACGGTCGCGTCGCTGCTCGCCCAGCACGGCCTGCGCTGGCTCCCGATCCTCGACTATTCAGCCGGCTGGGCGAGGGCGTACCCCCACCAGCTGCACTCGCCGCCGGCAGTGCCGACGTACTACGCGGAGTTTGCCGCGGCATTCGCCGCGCGCTATGGGCCGGGCGGTTCGTTCTGGCGCTCGCACCCCACCCTGGTTCCACGACCGGTCGAGACGTATGAGATCTGGAACGAGCCAGACCAGGCGGCGTTCTGGTACCCACGGCCGAATCCCGGCTTCTACGGCGCGCTGTACACCTCGGCGCGGGACGCGATCACCGCGGTACAGCCGACCGCCCGCGTGATCGTCGGCGGCCTGACAGCCCCAACTCACTTCCTGACCGCGATGCTCAGGGCCCGGCCGGCGATCGGTCCTCAGATCGATGGCGTCGGCATTCATCCCTACGGCCGGAATCCCGGCAGCATCATGAAGGCCGTCAGCAGGACGCGCCGGACCCTCGACTCGCTGCGACTCGCGCACGTCCCGCTCTACATCACGGAGTTCGGCTGGACCACGCGCCCGTCACACGGTCACGACTTCGCGCCACAGCGAGTGCGGCCCTCATACATCGCATCGACAATCACCGCCCTCGGCCGCACCGGTTGTGGCGTTGCCGCGGCGCTGATCTACACATGGGTCACGCTCCAGCGAAATCCCGCCAACCGTCAGGACTGGTACGGGATCCATCCGACGATGGGCGGCACCAGCCCGGACACGGCCGCTTTCACCGAGGCGTTGCGCCGGGCGGCGGCGGCAGGGCCGGCGCAGGCGTGCGGGTAGGGTCCGCCGGTCGCCGGCCGCGGCTCAGCGGATGCAGCGGGTGGCGACGGCGCCCTTCTTGCGGCAATGCTCGAGTGCGAGCGCACCGCGCTTGAACGCGGCGAGGCCCGGCTTGGCCTGGATCTTGCCGCTCTGCCTGACGAGCTTGAGCAGGCCGGCGAAGTTGAAGGCGGGCGCGTTGCGGTACTCGACGCCCATCCAGTTGTAGTAGTAGAACCCGGCGAGCTTGAGCTGCGCGCGCTCGGCAGCGAGCGCCGGCAGCAGCTGAGAGATCTGTTTCGCCTGACCCGCCTCGGTCACGTCCCAGTCGTAGTGCTGGTCGCTCTTCCCCTTCGCCGAGGGCCAGCTCAGCTCCGTCGCGAGCATCGGCTTGTTCGAATCGCCGGCCTGGTCTGCGGCGTGCCGTACCAGTCGCATGATCAGCATCGCGTGATCGACGGTCGCGGTGAAGTTGTTGATCGCGATGTAGTCGAATGACTGCCTGGCTCCGGCGACCTTTTCGACCTTGCCGAGGTCGAGCCACGAGTAGTCGGTGAGCGCGCCGAGGACGACCTTGGCGCCGGGGTCGGCCGCCTTGATCGCCTTGTGGCTGGCCTTCAGCAACTCGACGTACTTCTTCACGAACGGGCGCGGCCAGTACGCCGGCAGGTTCTCCTCGTTCCAGATCTGCCACATGCGGATCGGCAGCTTCGGAAGGTCCGGATTGTGTGCCCAGAAGACGCCGTTCGGCCCATAGCGATCGATCAGCGTCGTCAGGTAGTTGGCGTACCCCTGCGTGTGCTTGGGCGTCTGGAATCCGTGTTTGTTCGGCGCGGCGTCCCAGCGAGGCGCGTAGAGCACCGTCGGCAGCACCGTGACGCCATGCTTCGCGGCCACCTCGACGACCTGATCGGTTTGCGAGAAGTCGGTCGGCACGCCCTTGACGCCGCTCTGGAAGTTGCCGACCTGATCGCCGGGGACGCTGAGCCAGTCCTTGTACGGCTGTGCGCCCGCCCAGCTGAACGCGACACGGATGGTTTCGACCCCGCTAGCGACCATCGTGCTCAGCTGATCGTCGCCGGGGACCTTGCTGGTGAACACCGGATCGGTCACGTCCATGCCGACGAACCTCGGCGGGACGGGCGTGCCCGGAAGCGACCTGCTGGCCGATGAGGCCGCCGCGGCCGTGGTCGCGGCGATCAGGCTCAGCGCGATCAGGAATGCAAAAACTCGCCCACGCATGGCCCAAGCGAGTGTAGGGACCGGTTCGCGCCTAGGCGCGGCGCACCGCGAAACGCACCCCCAAGCCGAGCCCCACGAGGCCGATCCCCACGGCGGCTCCGAGCCACACGTTGAGCCCCGTGTACGGCAGCGTCTTTTTCGCATTCGCGGCGGTGGCGGTCGGCTGAGTCGTCGCCTGCGACGGCGTGCTCGACGCGGCCGTCGCGGTCGGCGACGAGCTTCCACCCGAGGACGAGGATGACGACGAGGCCGGGCTCGACGACGGCGCAGGTGAGCTGTGCGTCGCGGTAGTCGTTCCGCTCAGCGGATCGGTGTACTGGTTGTCGCCGGCCGAAGGACCGGAGGCCAGGGCGATCGCCGGGCCGCTCACAAGCGCGGCAAGCACCAGCAGGCTGACAAGCGGTTTACGCATCCTGCGCACACTGCGAGTATGGCAAGTGATGCGGCTTCTCGCATTCAGCGACCTGCACCGGGATCGCCGCCAGGCGGAGCGCCTGGTGGAGCTCGCGGTGAGCGCCGACGTGGTGATTGGTGCGGGGGACTTCGCCACGATGCATCTTGGTCTGGAGCAAACGATCAACGCGCTCGCTCCGATCGACAAGCCGGCGGTGCTCGTACCCGGCAACCACGAGACCGAAACCGCGCTGTGGAGAGCATGCGCCGACTGGCCGAGCGCGGTGATTCTGCACGGCGAGGGAACGGAGATCGGCGGCGTCCAGTTCTACGGGCTCGGCGCGGGCGTTCCCCCGACCCCCTTCCCATGGAGCTACGACCTGAGCGACGAGGACGCGGCCGCGAAGTTGGCGGACTGCCCTGAGGGCGGCGTGCTCGTGGTCCATTCGCCGCCGCGCGGCTACATGGACGAGGCCCGTGGCCGCCACCTCGGCAGCGAGGCGATCCTGCAGACGATTGAGCGCAGGCGACCGGTTCTCGCGGTCTGCGGACATATCCACGAGTGCTGGGGCCAAGGGGCGACGATCGGCGCGACGCCGACCGTCAACCTCGGCCCGGCCGGGCGGTTCTTCGAGGTCTGAGCGGAGCGCGATCGCTCGCGGCGCGGGCGGCCTGAGCGCGCGGCCGCGGGCGAGCTGAGCGCTTGGCCGCGGAGCCAGCAAACCGCGGTTTTGCAGGATCTATTGCAGACACAGGATGTTGAGGCTCGATCGAGACGGGTCCTGTTAAGGTCGCTGCCCGCCCCGATCTGAGAGCCGCTGCGCGCCGCCTTTCTGGCGTGCCATGCGGCGCTTCGCCATGCCCCGAATCAGCCTTCCCTGCATGTGGAAAACGCGTGTCCTGGTCGCCTCGTTTGCGGCCACGATCACGCTGCTCGGCAGCGAGCTGACCGCCCCGAGCGCGGGCGATCTCCAGAGCCAGATCGACGCCAAGCGATCGGCCGCGGCCTCGCTGCAGTCCGCGATCGTCGCCGACACCGCGCAGATCCGCGCAACCACCGGCGGCCTGCAGCAGGCGCGGTCGAGGCTCGACCAGCTCCAAGGAGAGCTCGCAGTCCGCGAACGACAGCTTCAGGCCGTGCAGACGAAGCTGATCGCCGCTCGGAATCATCTCGTGGATTTGGAGAACCGCCTGCAGGCGGCGTCGAAGGCCTTGGCGGCGAACCTGGTCGCTGCCTACGAGGGCAACCAGCCGGATCTCGTCAGTGTGATTCTCGAGGCGCACGGTTTCAGCGACCTGCTGGAGCGAATGAGCTTCCTGCAGCGGATCGGCCACCAGGACGCGCAGGTGATCGCCTTCACCCGGGCGGCGCGGGCGGAGGTCGCCCGCCAGGCCAGGGCGCTCGAAGCGCTCGAGCGGCGTGACCGGGATCTTGCCCACCAGGTGCTCGGGCGGCGCAACGAGGTGGCGGCGCTGAAGGCGGCCCTGCTCAGCCGCCAGATCGCCGAGCTCGGTACCCGCTCGCGTCAGACCGCACAGCTCCAGCGGCTCAACGACTCGTTGAAGTCACTCGAAGCCAAGGCGGCCGCGGCGGCGCAGGCGGCCGCCGCGACCGGAAACGCCGCGGTCGGCGGGATCGCGATCGACACCGGCGGCATGGTGCAGCCCCCGCCGGGCGCCCCGGACGCCGTCCGCCAGGTGATCGCCGCCGGCAACGCGATCGCCACCCTCCCCTACATTTACGGCGGCGGCCACGCCTCCTTCCACGCCGACGGTTATGACTGCTCGGGCTCGGTCAGCTACGCGCTGGCGGCCGCCGGGCTTGTCAGCTCACCGATGGTCTCGGGCGACTTCGAGTCCTGGGGCGATCCGGGCCCGGGCCAGTGGATCACGATCTACGCCAACGCGGACCACGTTTGGATGGTCGTGGCCGGGTGGCGGTTCGACACGGTCGCGCTGGCGGAGGGCGGGACGCGCTGGGCGCGGGGCGGCGGCGAGTTCAGCGGCTTCGTCGTACGCCACCCACCCGGGTTGTAGGCCGAGTGCGCAGTCAACCGCGCTATGCAAAAACAACTGCGCACGCGTTGCCGTCAGGCCTGGTGGGCGGCGACCTTCTGGCGGGGCGGGACCGCACCTCGCGCCGGCAGCTCCTGACGCTGCACGGACGAGGCGGCGGCGTATCCGGCCGGCAGCGGGCCACCCGGTCGCGGGCCACCCGGTCGCGGGCCACCCGGTCGCGGGCTCGAGGCCGGCGCGATGTCGAGCCAGCGCATCGCGAGCAACGCGAGCGCGGGGATCGCGACGATCGCCAGCATCGCGAGGAACCAGACCTGTCCGGCGTCGGTGCCCTCGCCTAGTGCGTGCGCGACGCCGGCGATCCAGGCCACCGCGGTGAAGCGGTGCAGAATGCGCCAGCGCTTGGCGCCGATCGCGCGACGGGCGTAGTAGGAGAGGCCGAGCAGCGCCAGCGTCCAGCCGCTGATGATCCCGAGCGAGGTCCAGATGGTCTTGTAGCCGCTGACGAACGGGACCGAGATGTCGAGCAGCGATGCGCGTAGGTACTGGTCGCCGAGCAGCGTGACGCCGTGGATCACGATCGCGACAATCGTGGAGAGCGAAAGGATCTCGTGGACCGCGATCAGGTCGGGGCCTCTGCGCTTGAGCAGCTTCGTGCTCATCAGCAGTCCCAGCGAGACAGCAAGGCTCGCAAGGATCAGCGCCGCGAAGCCGGCCGCCCGGCTCGTGACCCAGAACAGGTGGGTAGTCGGATTCGTGAGCATGGCTTCAGGGTGGCGGCCGCGCGGTAGAGAGGCGTAGGGAGCGTCGAAGAGATTCGTAAGCGGGGCAGTCGCCGGGCGCCCGTCAGCGGCGCAGACCGGCGTGCACGATGTGGCCGGACCGCAGCGACGCCGGCGGCGAGGCCTGCGAGGCGGCGGCGGGGACCGCGATCACGCGGTAGGTGACCTTGAAGGAGCTGCCGCCCAGCGACAGCGACGACGGGGTCGCCGTGCCGCCGGCGAGCCCCGGGCCGTTGACCACGAAGTGGCGCCCATCCGGGAGGAGCGTGATCCTGGTCCGGCCCCAGTCGGGGTCTGCGATCGTCCCGGAGTGGCCGCTCAGCGCCTGCGCGCGGGCGGACGAGAACGTGACCGAGCCGAAGTTCGCGAGCGGGAGCGTCTGACATGAGCCGTTGCCGTTGCACTCCGACGGGGCCTCGACGATCCATTCGGCCGAGCTCACGTCGACGGCGCTCGCGCGCAGCGTCTTCTGGAAAGAGCGGCCTGTGGTCAGGTTGTCGAGGCTGACGACGACCCGCTTGCGACGACCGAGACGGTGGCCGACATCGAGTCGCCGGGGCGAACCGACAGACCGATCCGGCGCGAAGCGGCCGGGACCAGTTCGTACCAGGCGTCCGAGACGACCTTGCCGGAGGCGCTGCAATCGACCTCGGTGCCGATCTGCTCAAGCGCGTTCGAAGTAGTGCTGTAGCCGCCGAGACCGACCCAGGCCGCGGAGAAGGTCTGACGGCCGCGCACGCACGTGGCGCCGGGCTGCTTCCAGGCACCCAGGACGCGTGTGTAGCGCACGCCGGCGCGGTGAATCGCATAGCCGGCCCAGTTGGAGCTTGCGGTCGCGTCCGCGGCCGCGGCCGGCGCCGTGGCCAGCGCCAGCGCGGCGCCCGAGATCAAGATGGCAATCCGAGTCATGGAACTACGCCCTCGCTGCCTGGAGGATCGCAGCCGCGTGGCCCTGGCAGTCGTACATCGTCACGCTGGTGCCGCTGCTCGTGCTGACCGTGACGGCCGGACACGCCTTCTGGACCGCCGTGATCGCGGTCTGGCTGCCGGTCCGAGTGTCACCTGGGAGGCGCGGACCCTGCGAGTCGTCGGCGAGCACCCAGCGGAGGTGGCCGCCGGCGACCTCGGCCGCAAGCCATTTCACGCTGACCGAGCTTTCGCGGCCCGAGAAGCCGCCGAGACCGGCAATGTTGGCGTTCGAGGAGACGATCGCGGCCGCTGCGCTGCTCTGGCTCGAGGCGCCGATCGTGCCGCCGCCGTGTGCCGCCGCGTAATGGATCGCAGCCGTCAGCTGTGGGCTGTTGCCGCCAAAGCCGAGCGGCGCGCCAGGGGCTCCACCGGGGCCGCCCGCCGCGCCGAAGCCGCCCGCCGTGCCGGGGCCGCCAGCCGCGCCGAAGCCGCCAGGCGCGCCGGGGCCACCAGGGCCGCCCGCACCACCAGCGCCTCCCGGACCACCAGCGCCTCCCGGACCACCAGCGCCTCCCGGACCACCAGGGCCGCCGCCCATCGCGCCGGCGCTCGCCGGCCCACCCATCGGGAACGTTCCGCTGGTGGCGTGCCCGATCGTCTCCGCAGCCCAAACCGTCGGCGCGGCAAACAGGACCGCGAACGCGACCGCGACCGCAGCGGCTCGGACGCGCGCCGAAGTTCGCGTCGCGAGCAGCACCGCGCACGTGCCGGCAACGCCGATCACGAGCGGGACGGCCCAGCTGAGCTGTCCGTTCAGGCCGCCGAGCACGACCAGCTCGGTGATCGTTCCACCGACGATCGCCAGGGGCGCCACCACACGCGCCACGCGCCTGTCCTGCGACCGCGAGATCATCATCCCCGCGCCGGCGCCGACCAGTGCCGCCGCAAATGGCGCGATCAGCGACACGTAGTAGGGATGGAAGATGCCGCTGGCAAAGCTGAACACGACGGCGATCGTCGCGAGCGAGCCGCCGACCATGATCAGCCACCCGGTGCGCGGGTCCTGACGGCGCAGGCGGGTCACGATCACGAGCGCCACGGCGATCACAACCGCGAAGCCGAGCAGCCAGCCCGCCTGGTCGCCGAGGCCGGACTGCAGCAGCCGGAACGGGCCCGTGGGACCGCCGAACATCGTGCCGCCAAAGCCGCCACCACCGCCGGGAGGCCCGCCGTTCTGGCCCGACACGCGCCCGAGGCCGTTGTAGCCGAAGATCAGCGACCAGACGCTGTTGTCCGACGTGCCCGAGATCCATGGCCGGTTCGCCGCCGGAGTGAGGGTCACGAGCAGCGGCCAGGCGAGCGCGGTCGCCGCAAGCGCGGCGCCACCGGCCAGCAGCTGGCGAAGCGCGACCAGACGTCCCCGGGAAGCGAGCGTTGGCGCGCTCCACATCCACGCCGCGGCCACCGCCGGCACCACCATCAGCGCGACGCCCATCTTGGTCTCGAACCCGAGACCGACTGAGATCCCGCTCAGCACAAGCCAGCGCGTGCGGCCGGTGTCGAATGCTCGGAGCATGAACCACAGCGCGGCGACGCTGCACATCAGCAGCAGCTCGTCCGGATTGTTGTGACGCGAGACCGCGACCACAATCGGAGTCGTGGCGAGCGCAAAGCCGCCGACGAACCCCGCAAAGCGGCCAAAGCGGCGGCGGACAAGGTCGTAGAGAAGTCCCACGGCAACCACGCCCATCAGCGCCTGCGGGATCAAGATGCTCAGTGGGTGGTAGCCGAACACGCGGACCGACAGCGCCTGCACCCACAGGCTCAGCGGCGGCTTGTCGACTGTCATCAGGCCGCTCGGGTCCATCGAGGCAAACAGGAAGTTGTGCCAGCTGCTCGCCATCGAGCGGACCGCGGCCGAGTAGTAGGTATTCGCCCATCCGTTCGTCTGCAGACTCCACAGGTTCAGCACCGCCGTCAGGCCGAGCAGGCCGATCAGCTCGGGACGGACCAGCAGCTGCCGGGAGCGCGCACGTTCGCGAACGCGCACGCGCCGCGGCAGCGTGTAGGACAGTGAGTCAGAGCTCATTGAATTACGGCTGGCCCGGGATCCGGGTCAGCTCGGTGTATGCGCCCGCGGCGGCGACCGTGCCAGCGGCAGCGATCGCAAACCCGAGGAGCGCGCGGCGTAGGAGTCTCATGTCGAGCAGCATCGACCCTCCGTCGAAGCCACCGCGAAGACGTCGCTAAGAGCAATGTATGAGGCCCGCGTAGAGTAGGAACTACCACCCAGAACCAGGAGACACCGACTTGTCAGCTAACAGCTTCGACGCCAAGGCAACGCTCGCCGTCGGGGAGCGTTCGTATGAGATCTTCCGTCTTGACGCGCTGCAGGCGAAGTACGACGTCGCGCGGCTGCCGTTCTCGCTGAAGGTGCTGCTCGAGAACCTCCTGCGCAACGAGGACGGCGAGGCGATTCGGGCGCAGGACATCGAAGCGCTCGCGAGCTGGGACGCGAAGGCGGAGCCGAGCAGTGAGATCGCGTTCACGCCGGCCCGCGTGCTGATGCAGGACTTCACCGGCGTGCCCGCGGTGGTCGACCTCGCCGCGATGCGCGACGCGATGCGCGGGATGGGCGGCGACCCCGCGAAGATCAACCCGCTCGTCCCCGCAGAGCTGGTGATCGACCACTCCGTCCAGGTCGACGTGTTCGGCACCCGCAACGCCTTCGCGCGGAACGCGGAGCTCGAGTTCGAGCGAAACAAGGAGCGCTACGCGTTCCTGCGCTGGGGACAGGGGGCGTTTGAGAACTTCAAGGTGGTCCCGCCGGACACCGGGATCGTCCACCAGGTGAATCTCGAGTATCTGGCCCGCGTCGTGTTCGTCAATGACAGGGATTCAAATCCCGCCCACCCGACCCCCAATCCCCAGGCCTACCCGGACACGCTCGTCGGCACCGACTCGCACACGACGATGGTCAACGGCCTGGGCGTGCTTGGTTGGGGGGTCGGCGGCATCGAGGCGGAGGCCGCGATGCTTGGCCAGCCGATGTCGATGCTGATACCGCAGGTGCTCGGCTTCAGGCTCACCGGCGAGCTGAGCGAAGGAGCTACCGCCACCGACCTGGTCCTGACCGTCACGGAGATGCTCCGGCAGAAGGGCGTCGTCGGCAAGTTCGTCGAGTTCCATGGCGCGGGGCTGGCCGGGTTGCCGCTCGCAGATCGGGCGACGATCGGCAACATGTCGCCCGAGTTCGGATCGACATGCGCGATCTTCCCGATCGACGCCGAGACGCTCCGTTACCTCGAGTTCTCCGGACGTCCGAAGGAGCTGATCGAGCTGGTCGAGGCATACGCCAAGCAGCAGGGGCTGTGGCACGACGAGAACTCGCCGGAGCTGACGTTCTCCGACGACCTCGAGCTCGACCTCGCTACGGTCGTGCCGAGCATCGCCGGTCCGAAGCGGCCCCAGGACCGCGTCTCGCTGACCGAGTCGAAGGGGGCGTTCAGGATGTCGCTGGAGGGCTACCTGCCGACGGAGGACCAAGAGGACGAGGCGATCGAGGAGAGCTTCCCCGCGAGCGATCCGGTCTCAACGCACGTGCCGAACGGCGATGGCCACGAGCCGCTCGGCGGCACCGGGGGCGCGCAGGTCGCGGAGCGGCTGAGCACGCAGACGCCGGTCACGCTCGCCGACGGCACCGAAACCGAGCTCGACCACGGTCACGTCGTGATCGCGGCTATCACGAGCTGCACGAACACGTCGAATCCTTCGGTGATGCTCGGCGCCGGGATCCTTGCCCGCAATGCCGTCCAGCGGGGTCTGAAGGTCAAGCCGTGGGTCAAGACCTCGCTCGCGCCCGGGTCCAAGGTCGTCACGGAGTACCTCGATCGAGCTGGGCTGACCGAGTACCTGGAGGATCTCGGATTCCACCTGGTCGGCTACGGCTGCACGACGTGCATCGGTAACAGCGGCCCACTCCCCGAGGAGATCTCAAACGTCGTCAGCGCCGAGGATCTCGCGGTCGTCTCCGTGCTCTCGGGCAATCGCAACTTCGAGGGGCGAATCAACCCGGACGTGAAGATGAACTACCTGGCGTCGCCGCCACTGTGCGTCGCATATGCGATCGCCGGGACGATGGACATCGATCTCTACGACGAGCCGCTCGGCGAGGACGAGAACGGCGAAGCCGTCTACCTAAAGGACATCTGGCCCGGCGAGGCCGAGGTCCATCGTGCGATCGAAGAGGCCGTCCAGTCGGACATGTTCCGCAAGAGCTACGGCGAGGTGTTCGACGGCGACGAGCGATGGAACTCGCTCGAGGTGCCCACCGGGGACAGCTTCGCGTGGGCGGACTCCTCGACGTACGTGCGCCGCCCGTCATTCTTCGAGGACCTGCCGCCCGAACCTGAGCCCGTCACCGACATCGAGAACGCGAGGGTGCTGGCGGTGCTCGGCGACAGCGTCACGACCGATCACATCTCGCCGGCCGGCTCGATCAAGCGCGACGGCCCCGCGGGCAGCTACCTGATCGAGCACGGCGTCGCACCGAAGGACTTCAACTCCTACGGGTCGCGGCGTGGCAATCACGAGGTGATGATGCGCGGGACGTTCGCCAACATCCGTCTGCGGAACCTTCTGCAATCGGATCCCGCCCTTCCCGAAGGCGGGGTCACGCTGCACCTTCCCGACGAGGAGCAGATGTCGATCTACGAGGCCGCGATGCGCTACATCGCCGACGGCGTGCCGCTGGTAGTCCTCGCCGGCAAGGAGTACGGCTCCGGATCGAGCCGCGACTGGGCTGCCAAGGGCACCCGGCTACTGGGCGTGCGCGCCGTGATCGCCGAGAGCTTCGAGCGCATCCACCGATCCAACCTGGTCGGGATGGGCGTGCTTCCACTCCAGTTCAAGGACGGCGACTCGGTCAAGTCGCTGGGCCTCACCGGACACGAGCAGTTCACGATCGCGGGTCTGGCCGGCGCCGAGAGCATCCCTCGCGAACTGACGGTCCGCGCCGACTCCGGGGCGCAGGCGCCCGTGCAGTTCGGCGTGATCGCGCGTATCGACACACCGAAGGAGCAGCGCTACTTCCGGCACGGAGGGATCCTGCAGTTCGTGCTCCGTCAGCTGCTCGCGAGCTGAGTTGAGAATCAACTGAGCACCTTTTCACCCGCAACGGCCCGGGTATGCCGGGCCTGTGCGGCGCAGACTCCGACACATATTCTGGTGGCTGGCGTGGCAACTCGACGACGACGACCGACCGCGCGAGCGCCGCGCAGCACGGATCACGGTCTTCCGGGTACGGTAGGGCGACGCCGACGCAGGCCGTCTTCCGGGTACGGTAGGGCGACGCCTACGCGGCCGGTCGCAGGGCCTCGAGCTCGCGGCTCTCGGCCAGTTCGGCGAGCGCTCGGCGCTCGAGCTTTCGGACCGCGTCGGAGGAGATGCCGAGGCGGCGGCCCGCCTCGCGCAGCGGCGTCGGCTCCTCCCCGCCGATGCCGTAGCGCATCTTGACGACTGACCGCTCGGGTTCGGCGAGCTGATCCAAAGCGCGCCGCAGCGCGTCCTCGCGCAGCGAGATCTCGAGTTCCTCCTCTGGGCCGGCATCCTCGCTTGGGAGCAGCGCGCCGAGCGTCGTGTCGTCTTCCTCGCCGACGGGCCGGTCGAGGCTGGTCACGACCCGAGCCATCTCGCGAGCCTCCCGCACCTCGCGGACCGAGAGCTTCGAAAGCTCGGCGATCTCCTCGTCCGTCGGCTCCCGTCCCAAGGAAGCGATCAGCTCGCGCTGTGCCATTCCGATCTTGCGCTCGCGCTGCCCGATGTGAACCGGGATCCTGATCGTCCGCGCACGGTTCGCGATTGCACGCTGCATCGACTCCCGGATCCAGAACGTCGCATAGGTCGAGAACTTGAAGCCCTTGCGATGGTCGAACTTCTCGGCTGCCCTGATCAACCCGAGGATGCCCTCCTGGATCAGGTCGAGCAGTGGAAGGTCGAGACCCTGATATTTCCTCGCGTTTGAGATCACGAGGCGGAGGTTTGAGTTGACGAGCTTCTCCTTGGCGTCGAGGTCGCCACGCTCGATCCGCTGGGCAAGCTCGACCTCTTGCTCTCGCGTGAGCAACGGGTACCGGCGCACCTCCTGAAGGAACAGAGACATCGCGTCGGTCGTGCGCTCCGCCAGGTTGTCGTTTCGGTAGGAGGCCGGCTCGACGCGGTCGCGGGCACAGTCGTCGCGGAGCTCGAGACCGCGCTCCTCGAGCTGGTCCTGGATGAACTGGACATCGTCCTCGGAGAGATCCAGTTCCTGGACGGTCTCGCCCAGCTCGGAGAGATCGACACAGCGGTCGGGGTTCAACTCGGCGTGGCCGGCCAGCTGCTCGACCACCTCGCTGAGCGATCTGCTGGCTCCGGCGGACTCGGAGTCGCTCGCCATAGGTGCACGTTACCCGGACCGGTAGCCTTCGCCAACCTTGCCCGCACCCGAACTCCTGCAGCGCCTGCTCAAAGCCCGTGGACCATCGGGCCATGAGACCGACCCCGCGCGCGTGTGGCGCGAGGGATGCTCCAAATTCGCCGACGAGGTCGGTTCAGATCACCTGGGGTCGTCGTTCGCTCGGATCCCCGGTACGTCGAGCGGCCCCGTGCTTGCGGTCGTCGGCCACGTCGACGAGATTGGGCTCCACATCACGCACATCGACGACAACGGCTTCCTGCGGTTCGGGCAGGTCGGTGGGTGGGACCCGTTGGTGCTGGTCGCTCAACGCGTCGCGATCCTGACCCGCGACGGTCCCGTCCCCGGCGTGATCGGCCGCAAACCGATCCACCTGCTCGAGGGGGAGGAGCGCAAGAAGGTTCCCGAGCTCAAGCAGCTTCACATCGATATCGGCGTGAACTCGGCTGACGAGGCCCGCGAGCGCGTGCGGATCGGAGACGCCGCAGTGATCGACGCAGACCCGCTCGAGTTCCCAAACGGGCGCGTCGTGTCCCGGGCGCTCGACAATCGAGTTGGCTGCTACGTCGCGGCGGAGGCGGCTCGCCTCGTCGCGGCCGACGGTGGCGCCCCGGGCGACGTGTTGGCGTTCGCGGTGGTGCAGGAAGAGACCACGTTCGCCGGCTCGCGCACGAGCGCGTTCGCGTACGAGCCGGACGTCGCAATCGCGGTCGACCTGACGTTCTCGACCGACCAGCCGGGAGTCGAGCTCGGTCAGATGACAAAGCACGAGTTCGGCTCGGGACCGGTGATTGCACGCGGCACGACGCTGCATCCGCTGGTGTTCGAGCTGCTGTACGAAGCCGGCGAGGAAGAGGAGATCCCGTTCACGGTCGAATCGCTCGGGAAGGCGACCGGCACGGACGCAGACGCGATCCACGTCAGCCGCTCCGGCGTGCCAACGGGGCTCGTCTCGGTTCCCTGCCGCTACATGCATTCACCCGTGGAGATGGTCAGCATCGGCGACATCGACGCCGCGGCCAGGTTGATCGCGGCATTTGCCAAGCGCCTGACGCCGGGCATGTCGTTCGAGCGCTGAGACTCTCGTAGTGCTGCTGCTGCTCGACATAGACGGCACGCTGCTGGCGGGCGCCACGGACGCCCACCGCGACGCGCTTCACGCTGCGCTGTTCGAGGTCCACGGCATCGATGCGCGCAAGGCGGGGCGGCCGATCGCGCCGGCGGGCCGCACCGACGGCGAAATCTCCCGTGCGATTCTGCTCGCGGCAGGAGTCTCAGCGCGGCGGATCGACGAGCTTGCCGCCGATGTCCGCGATGCCTGCGGCCGCGCGTACGCGCAACTCCTCATCGGCGACCTCTCGCACACCGTGCTCCCCGGGGTGCGCGAACTGCTCGAGTCACTGGCGCGGCGCGACGACGTGGTGCTCGGGCTCGTGACCGGCAACTATGAGTCGGTCGCCAGGCTCAAGCTCAAGCATGCCGGAATCGCCAAGTACTTCACGAGCGGCCAGGGAGCGTTCGGCTCCGACGACGAGGACCGGGCTGCACTCCCCGCGATCGCGCGCCGGCGAGCGGGCAGCCGCGGACATCCATATCCGCGCAAGGACACGGTCGTGATCGGAGACACGCCGCGGGACATCGCCTGCGCGCGCGCCGACGAGCTGCGCTGCATCGCGGTCACCACCGGCCCGTACAAGGCCACGGAACTGCGGGACGCGGACGTCGTCGTCCCCGACGCGCTCGCGCTCCGCGCCGAGCTGGAGAAGTTGCTGACCGACTAGTGTCGCGACGCTAGGGCTTCGGCGTCGGGAACTGCGTGCGCATCATCACGTCCCAGACGCGATCGGGGGTGAAGCGCCGCTGGTTGATCATCAGGTGCGCGCTCAGCGTCACCGGGTAGCGGCCTTTGGGCCGCTTCGCGCCGAGCGCTCCCGCGATCGTCTTTGCGACCGCCTCGGGACCGGCGCCGAGCTTCGCCATCGG
Source organism: uncultured Solirubrobacterales bacterium (assembly GCA_963796525.1). Taxonomy (GTDB): domain Bacteria; phylum Actinomycetota; class Thermoleophilia; order Solirubrobacterales; family Solirubrobacteraceae; genus Palsa-465. The sequence goes on along the minus strand of CAWCMD010000013.1, from coordinate 549,611 downwards.
CCCCTTGTAAGCGCCCTCGGTGACCTCGGCCACCTTGCGGTTGAAATCTGAATACGCGCCGCCGTCCCCCGCCTGCGAAACGGTCGCGGCGGCGACCTCGCCGAAGCCAGTCACGATCAGTCCGGGCTCGACCAGGATCACATCGACGCCGAACCCGCGGACTTCGAAGCGAAGCGCATCGCTGATCGCCTCGACCGCGTACTTGGTCGCGTGGTAAAGGCCTCCGCCCGGGAATGTGAGCCGGCCCCCCATCGAGCCGATGTTCACGATCTTGCCCCAGTGCTGCTCACGCATCCCGGGAAGCACGAGTTGGCACATCCGGATCAGCCCGAACACGTTGGTCTCGAACTGCCGCCGAACCTCGTCGAGCGGCACCGATTCGACCGCGCCGGACTGGCTGTAGCCGGCGTTGTTGATCAGGATCCCCACGGCGCCCTCGGCCTTCACAACCGTGTCGACCGCCGCGCTCATCGACTCCTCGTCGCAGACGTCGAGCGCCAGCGTCTCGCAGCCCAGCTCCTTGAGGTCGTGCAGTGTCTCGGGGCGCCGCGCAGTCGCGTAGACCTTCCAGCCCTCGGTCGCCAACCGCTCGGCGGTGGCGTGCCCGATGCCCGAAGAGCACCCAGTGATCAGGACGGCCTTGGAAGCCACGCGCGCAGCCTACTCGAGAATCGCCACCACGCGGGCGGGCGCCGCACTGCCGCCGAGGAGCCGCAACGGGAAGCATGCGACGGTGAATCCCGTGGGCGGAAGCTGGTCGAGATTCGCAAGCCGCTCGATCTGCGAGTACGCGAGACCGCACTGGTGGGCCTGCCAGAAAACGCCCGATTCGCCTGACTCGATCGCCTCGGCGGCCTGCACGTGCAGCGGGCGATCCCAGCCCCACGCGTCGATCCCCATCACGCGAGCGCCGCGGTCGTAGAGCCACTTTGTCGCGGCGGCGGTCACGCCGGGACCACGCGCCATGTAGTCGAGCTCCTCGTAGAACGCGTCGCGACCGGTCCGGATCAGGACGATGTCGCGCTCGCGCAACTCATGCTCCGCGGCCGCCAAGGCGGGCTCCAGATCGGAAACGTCGACCGCCTCGCCGTCCGCACGCTCGACGAAGTCGAGCACCACGCCCGGGCGGAAGAACCAGTCGAGCGGCAGCTCGTCGATCGTCTCGGCAGGGCGCCCGTTGATCGTCGAGTTGTAGTGATATGGCGCATCGACGTGCGTCGAGTTGTGCGTGCCGAACGCCGTGAAGGTCTCGACCGCCCAGCCCTCCCCGTCGCGCAGCAGCTCGGGGCCGAGGCCGAACATCGTCTTGATCGTCGCGGCGCCGGCGGCGTGATCGGAGTACTCGATATCGGTGCGCAGCAGGTCGGGCAGTGCGCGCGGGCTGGCCTTGATCGGAACCGAGAGATCCACGAACCGGCTCAACGCCGGACCAGCTTCTTGTACGTGATGCGGTGCGGCCGGTCCGCCTCCGCGCCGAGCTGCTCGTGGCGGAATGTCTCGTAGGCCTCGAAATTGCCCTCGAACCAGCGCACCTGCGAGTCGCCCTCGAACGCCAGCACGTGCGTGGCGATCCGATCGAGGAACCAGCGATCGTGGGAGACGACGACGGCGCATCCGGCAAACGCCAGCAGCGCCTCCTCGAGCGCCCGGAGCGTGTCGACGTCGAGGTCGTTGGTGGGCTCGTCGAGCAGCAGCAGGTTGCCTCCGGATCGCAGCAGCTTGGCCAGGTGCAGCCGGTTGCGCTCGCCGCCGGAGAGCTTCGCGACCTTCTGCTGCTGGTCGGTCCCCTTGAAGTTGAAGCCTGCGACATACGCGCGGCTGTTGACGGTCCGGTCGCCAAGCGGGATCTGATCGACGCCGCCTGACACCTCCTGCCACACGGTCTTCTCGGGATCGAGCGCGTCGCGGGACTGGTCGACATAGGCGAGTTGCACGGTGTCGCCGACTCGCAACGTCCCCGAGTCGGGCTGCTCCTGGGCCGTGATCATCCGCAGCAGCGTGGTCTTGCCGGCGCCGTTGGGCCCGATCACGCCGACGATCCCGCCGCGCGGAAGCTTGAACGACAGCTCGTCGATCAGCACGCGATCGCCGTAGGCCTTGCGCAGGCCATCGGCTTCGACGACCACTTCGCCGAGCCGCGGCCCCGCCGGGATGTGGATCTGCACCTGGTCGAGCTTGACGTTGCGATCCTGGGCGAGCAGCGCCTCGTAGGCGTTCAATCGAGCCCTCGGCTTGTTCCGGCGGGCGCTCGCGTTGAGCCGCACCCACTCGAGCTCCTGCTCGATCGTGCGCCGGCGGGCGGTTTCCTGACGGGCTTCGGCTTCGAGCCGCGCCCGCTTCTGCTCGAGCCAGCCGGAGTAGTTGCCCTCGTACGGGATGCCGCGCCCACGGTCGAGCTCGAGGATCCAGCCGGCGACGTTGTCGAGGAAGTAGCGGTCGTGCGTGATCGCGACGACGGTCCCCCTGTAGTCCTGGAGATGGCGCTCGAGCCAGGCGACCGACTCCGCGTCGAGGTGGTTCGTCGGCTCGTCGAGCAGCAGCAGGTCGGGCTGGCGGAGCAGCAGTCGGCAGAGCGCGACTCGTCGGCGCTCGCCACCAGACAACGTCGAGATATCGGCGTCCGGTGGCGGGCAGCGCAGCGCGTCCATCGCGATCTCGAGTGTCGTGTCCAAGTTCCAGGCGTCGACCGCATCGATCTGCTCCTGTACGCGGGCGAACTCGTCGGCGGTCTCATCGGAGTAGTTCATCGACAGCTCGTTGAAGCGATCGAGCAGCGCGCGCGTCTCGGCGACGCCGTCCTCGACGTTCCCGCGCACGTCCTTGGCGGGATCGAGCGCCGGTTCCTGCTCGAGCAGCCCGACCGTAGCGCCGGGCGCGAGCTGCGCGTGGCCGTCGAACTCGGTGTCCAGCCCGGCCATGATCCGCAGCAGCGTGGACTTGCCCGCGCCGTTGTATCCGAGCACGCCGATCTTCGTCCCCGGCAGGAACGACAGCGAGATGTCGCTCAGCACCTCCTTGTCGGGCGGATAGCGGCGCGAGAGCTTGTAGGTCGTGAAGATGTACTGAGCCGACATGACCCGACTGAGGATAGGGCGCTCGCGCAGTGTGGCCTCGCGCACACAATCGATAACGATCGCGTAAACCCGGTTTGAGGCCGGGAGGGTGTGGTTACCCCAAGCCGCGATGACGGACCAACCGACCCTTCCAGAGGGCCGGCCGGCCCAGTCACCTCAAGACAACGGGGCGGCGGGTACCAGGCCACCACAGGCCCAGACAACAGACGCGGGCGGACCACCGCCCATGCAGTTCACACCTCACGAGCCAACCACCGGCTCTCCGGCGAGCTCCGCGGCGAAGACATCCGGCGTCCTCGGGGCACCGCTGTTCGGCGTGCTCGCGCTCGCCGCGGTGGGAATCGCCGGTGGCGGCGTCGGCGCGGGCCTCGGCTCGCTGCCCGGCATCCCGGGACTCGAGGGCACCAGCATCAGGCACGCCGGACCGAAGCTCGTCCGTGGCGCGCCGACGGAGCAGGTCGGCAGCAACGCTGCGTTCACGGCGCCCAGAAGCGGGTCGGCGCGACCCGGTACAGGCCTCGGTCTCGTGCTGCCCCCAGGGACGGTCGCGGGCGGCCCGATCACCGCAAGCGGCGCTCCGCCGGCACGCGGCACCGCTCCACGGCAGAGCTCGCCTGGGCCGGCGGGCCCGCAGGCCGGCGGGCAGCCGGAGCAACCGCGATCGGGAGCGCCCGGCGTGACGCCGCCGGTTGGCACCACGCCGACCGAGCCTAACCCTCCGACGACGACAACGGCACCGCCTGCGCCGGCAGCGCCTCCACCGTCGCCGCCGACCACGACGACCACGACGAGCCCGACCACCACCACGACACCGATCACCACGACGACGACAACGACCTCGACCCCGACCACCACGACGACGGCCGGCGACGGCACGCCGACCACGACCACACCGGACGGCACGCCGACGACGACCACTCCCGACGGGCCACCGGGCGGCCCGGGGAACGGCCACCACCACGGCGGCAACTCGAACCCGGGCTACTACCCGGGCCGGTAGCCGCGGCAGACCGATGGCTCTACCGGCAACATCTGCGACTGCTGATGCCTACCTCGAGCACGGCTTCCGCACCGCGGAAGGCCATGCTCAGGCCCGGGCGCAGGCCCGCGGCTGGCTGCAGGCGCACCCGTGGCTGATCGTCGTCGCGCTGACCGGCGCCGGCTTCGCGCTGCGCTTCCTGCAGGTCCGCGGGATCTGGGTGGATGAGGCGATCAGCGTCCACCAGGCGCATATGTCGCTGTCGGCGCTGCTCGCGAACCTGCGTGAGACCGACAATCACCCACCGCTGTTCTTCATGGCGCTGTGGGCTACGGTGCGGCTACTGCACTCCAGCAGCGAGCAGGCGGTGCGGCTGCCGTCGCTGATCGCCGGCACGCTCCTGATCCCGGCGTTGTTCGTCACCGGGCGCGAGCTTTTCGACCGTCGCACCGGATTGCTCGCGGCGCTGCTGGCCACGGTCGCGCCGCTGCTGATCTGGTACTCGCAGGAGTCGCGTCCGTACGCGATGTTCATGCTGTTCGCAACGCTTGCGGTGTGGGCGCAGGTCCGAGTGATCCGCGACGGCCGTGCCCGCTACTGGGTCGCCTACGGCGCGCTGACGATCGCGCTGCTGTACACCCACTACTTCTCCGTGATCCCGATCGCGATCCAACAGGTCGCGTTCGGCGCGGTCGCATGGAGCAGGGCGAGGAAGGGCGAGCCCGTAAAGGGCTTGTCGACCGGGTGCTGGATCACGTGGGTGGCGATCGCCGTCGCGGTCGCTCCGCTCGCGCCGTTCATACACCAGCAGTTCCTGCACGACCAGGTCGCCGGCACCGGCTTCTCGGGCGCGCCCTCGGCCGGCGTCACCTCGACATCGGTCCCGCAGGGCGGCCACCCCACGATCTACGCGCTGATCGCGAACTTCGTGTGGGCGATCTGGGGCTACCACGCTGACTCCACGATGATCGCGCTCGCGGCGCTGTGGCCGCTGCTGATGCTGCTCGCGCTCGCGCTGCTCGGCCGGAACCGCTCGGCGAACGGAATGCTCGTGCTGGCGCTGGCGGTGCTGCCGGCGCTGGCGCTGATGGCGATCGGCTTCAAGAAGCGCGATCTGTTCGAGGTGCGCTACTTCTCCGGCGCGGTCCCGATGCTGATCCTGCTGTGCGCACGCGGCGTGGTGACCAGCAGCGCCCGCAGGTTACCCGTGCTGATCGCCACGGCCGCGCTCGTCGCGACGCTTGCAATCGGCACCGCCGACGAGCAGCTCGCAAAGAGCAACCCGCGCGACTACGACTTCCGGGCCGCGCTGAGGACGTTTCGCCATGAGGCGCGCCCCGGCGATGAGCTGCTGTACGCGCCCAACTACCTGCAGGACGTGATCGAGTACTACACGCCGGGGATCCACGCGGTTGCGCTCGGGCCCGGTAAGCCGAACTTGCCGCGGCACCGTCCCGTCTATCTACTCGCGAGCTTCCTTGACCAGCCCGGCGTGCCGGGAGAAGTCGGCACCGCGAAGTACACGATCGAGCACGCGGGGATGAAGCTCGTGCGCACGCAGACGCTCGAGAAGATCTATGTCTGGGAGTACCGGTGAGCGTCGCGACGCGTCAGCGGTCGACCACCGCGCCGGCCCTCGACCCGCGACTCGAGCCAGTTCGCTGGCGGATCCCGCCACAGACGGCGGCGAGGCGCCGCGCGGTGCTCGTCGCGGTGGTGTGCCTCGCGCTCTCGCTCTGGTACCTCGCGTGGCTGCTACAGAGCAATCGCATCGGCGAGCCGGTCCTGTTCGGGCTGCTCGTGCTGGCCGAGGCGTTCAACCTCGCACAGGCGATCGGGTTCTGGTGGACGTGCTCGCGCCAGCGGCTGCGCGGCGGCCGGCCCGCGACCGACCGCGACGTTCGCATCGACGTGCTCGTGCCGGTCTACAACGAGCCGGTCGCGATCGTCGAGCCGACGATCGCCGCGGCGTGCGCGCTGCGCGGCGCGGATGTGACCGTGTGGCTGCTCGACGATGGCCGGCGCGCCGAGATGGACGAGCTCGCTGATCGCTACGCCGCGCGCTACGTCACGCGGCCGGAGCGCCGCGGCGCCAAGGCGGGCAACCTCAACCATGCGCTGGGCCTCACCGATGCGCCGTATGTCGCGGTCTTCGACTGCGACCACGTCCCGCACGTCGACTTCCTCGAACGGACGCTCGGATACCTCGAGGACCCCGAAGTCGCGTTCGTGCAGACGCCGCAGTACTACGCCAACGCCGCCCGCAGCGCGGTGACCGCCGCGGCCGCCGCCCAGCAGCGTCTGTTCTTCGGGCCGATCGCACGCGGCAAGGACGGAGTCGAGGCGATGTTCTGCTGCGGCACGAACGTCGTCTTCCGGCGCGAGGCGCTCGAGCAGGTGCATGGCTTCCCGGAGCGATCGGTGACCGAGGACTTCGAGCTGTCCGTGCGGATCCACGAGCGCGGCTGGCGCAGCATCTACTTGTCGGAGGTCGTGGCGTCCGGGCTCGGTCCGGAGGACATGTCCTCCTACGTCTCCCAGCAGCAGCGCTGGGCACGGGGATGCCTCTCCGCGATCCCGCTCGTCCTGCGCGCGCGGCTGCCGTGGCGTACTCGAGTCCAGTACCTGCTCTCCGCGGGCTACTTCCTGTCGGGCTGGACGCTGCTGCTGTACATGTCGCTGCCCGTGATCCGGTTGCTGTTCGGGATCCAGCCGCTCGCGCAGATCACCGCCGACCAGTTCCTCTTGCACTTCGCTCCCTACTACTGCAGCGCGCTGGCGGCGGTTGCGCTCGCCGGATGGGGCACCTACACGTTCGGCGCCTTCGCCCTGTCGGCCTGCAGCTTCTGGATCCACGTTCAGGCGACGATCAACGCGATCCTCCGCCGCGCGGCGCGCTTCGTCGTGACCCCGAAGCGGGGAACGGCTGTCCGGCAGCCGCGTGCGGTGGCGCCGGCGCTGCTGGCCGTCGCGGTGCTGATCCTCGCGAGCCTGTACGGGCTGGCGCACAACCGCAGCGCCGCGACGCTCAACAACATGGCGTTCGCCGTGCTGCACTCATCGGTGTTGCTGATCGGCGCTCTGCCGGCCCTGCGCGTCGGACGCTCGCCCGTGCTGGCGCCCGAGCCGCCGGTCCGCCGCAGACGGCACCGCAAGCTCCCCGCGCCGGTGTTTGCGGGCGCGCTGGCAGGGACCCTGGCGATCCCAGCCGTGGTCGGGGTGCTTGCCGCGCAGCACCTCAAGGCGCCGCCCGACCCGCAGGTCCAGGCGCGCACGGCCTCGGTGGCGTTCATGAATGACTACGTCGCCGCCGACGGACGCGTCATCCGCCGTGACCAGGGCGGCGACACGGTCAGCGAGGGGCAGGCGTACGCGATGCTGCTGGCCGTCGCGCTCGACGACCGGCCGCGCTTTGAGTCCGTCTGGAACTGGACGCGCTCGCATCTGCAGCGCACCGACAAGCTGCTGGCCGGACGCTGGTCGAACGGCGCCGTCGCCGATCCGCGCCCGGCGTCGGACGCCGACCTCGATGCCGCGCGAGCGCTGGTGCTCGCCAGCAAGCGCTTCGGGGTCTCGAGCTATCGCGACGAGGGCGCCGCGATCGCCCGCGCGGTGCTCGAGAACGAGACTGTGACCGCCGGTGGCCAGACAGTGCTCGTCGCGGGTCCGTGGGCGCGGACCGATCCGGCCGTCGTCAACCCGAGCTACTTCACTCCACGCGCGTATGCGGACCTCGAGCGCGTCGACCACGATGCACGCTGGGCGTCGCTTGTCAGCTCGAGCCGCGCGATCATCTCCCACCTGACGACCGGCGGCCGCACGCTCCCGCCCGACTGGGCCTCCCTCGCGACCGGGTCCGGCGCGGTCCAGCCGATCGGCAATCCGGCCGACCCGTCCGGTGGCCCGGCCGGCACTTCGGGCTTCGACGCGCTCCGCGTCGCGATCCGCTCCGCCGAGAGCTGCGTGGCCGCCGACCGCCGGCTCGCCGAGCACCTGTGGCCGCTGTACCGCCGCGCCCCAGGCCGAGGTTCATATCGATTGAACGGCACGCCCCAGGTCCGGTGGTCACACGGCGCGAGCTTCGTCGCCGCTGCGGCGGCTGCGCAGGCCGCCGGTGACCGCGGCGTGGTCGCCGGGCTGCTCGGCCGGGCCGACGCGGCGCGCCCGACTTACTACGGCGCCGCGTGGGCGGCCCTCGGCCGGGTGATGCTCACAAGCTCGGCGCTTGGGGGTTGCTGAGTAAAGTCGCCGTGTGCGCGCGCTTGCCGCCGTACTCGCGCTGATCGCCGTCGTGTGCATGACGCTCGCGATCGTGGGGATGGTCACCGGCCGTCCCAGCGACCGCGCCGGCACGGTGATCCGCCTGCTCGCGGTCCTGTGTTTCGCCGGTGCCGTCGCCCTCAATGTGGCGGCTCACTAGGCTGTCGCCTATGGCGAAATCTCTTTACACAGCGAAGGCAACGGTCACCGGCGGCCGTGAAGCGGGCCACGGCGTGACGAGCGACAACGCGCTCGATGTGCAGTTGCGCACCCCGACCGAGATGGGCGGCCCGGGCGGCGGCACGAACCCCGAGGAGCTGTTCGCGGTCGGGTTCGCGGCGTGCTTCGAGGGAGCGCTCGGCGTGGTCGGCCGGCGCGCGAAGGTCGAGCTCGGCGAGGTCTCAATCGAGTCGAGCGTCAGCCTCATCACGACCGAGGAGCGCGGCTTCAACGTCGCCGTTCAGCTCGACGTCACGCTCCCTGGGGTCGGCGACGCGGAGCGGGCCAAGCAGATCGTCGCCGGCGCGCACAAGGTGTGCCCGTACTCGAACGCGACGCGCGGCAACGTCGAGGTGACCCTGATCGCGAACGGCGAGCCGGTCGAGTAGGGGCTGCTGCTGCGCAGCAGCGTCCGTGGGGCCTTGCGGCCCCGTCCGGGCCTTTTTGGGGTGCTGATTGGCCGGCGCCACGTTGGCCCGGACCGGCGCGCCGGCTGGCGCCTCAGCTTCCGGCCTTCGGCCGGGGGCCTCGGTGGCGGTCTGCCCGGTTTGGGCTTTCGAAGAGTGGGCGAGGTGCTTGGCAGCCCCCATTTGGTTACAAAGCGCCCGTTCGTTGCGCCAACGTGTGACGAAATGGGGGCTATAGCACCGATTTGGTGACTCGTTGCCCGCCGGCCGACGCGAATTGTGACGTTATGGGGGTTCGGAGCGCACGAGCTGCCGCCCCCGGTCCGGATGGGGCCGCGCGGCCCCATGGATGCCGCCGCAGGCGGCCCCATTTCAGTTCTCGGGCTGCCAGCCGCTCACGACCCACTGCCCGGGCGCCTGCTCGGCGACGGTCGCGACGGTGACGTGCCAGGTGGCGTGCAGTCCCTCGTAGGCCGTCGTGTTGGTGGCGCTCGTCAGCTCCCTGGTCACGACGACGTACTGGTCGTGGGCGAGTGGCGCGACCGCCTCGACCGTTCCGCTGTTCGAGATGCCGCCGCGCCTCAGCTCGTAGTCGTTCTCGGTGCCGGCGGCCGCGAGCTCGGTCGCCGCGCGGGCCTGACCGATGCTGGCGACGGCGAGGGCGCGCATCCGGGCGGTGATGTCGTCGGCGGTCCAGTTGATGTACGCGGTTGCGAACGCCCTGACGACCGCGGTTGCGCTGGACGCAGCCGCGTGTTGCACGGTCGCCGTTCGCCGCGCGAGCGCGCCGCAGCCGGCGAGGGCGAGGCACGCGAGCACTCCCGCGCGTCTCACAGGCCCACCGGGTGTCGGGCGATGAAGCCGTCGGCGCTGCGCACGAGCGGATGCCAGCCGATGCCCGTGCTCCCGTCGCCGGGACCGGCGGCGTTGTGTGTGTCCCAGCGCAGGCCCGCCACGTACATGAACACGTGATCGGCGTTGGCGTACAGCGTGACCCAGCGGCCCGGTCCCGGCAGGCCGAACGATTCCATGCCGCCCGAGGCCTCGTCGAAGGTCACCGGAACGAGGCCGCCGCCGTAGAGCAGGTGCTCGACGCTCCCCGAGCAGTCGTAGGTGGCGGTGATCTCCGACAGCGGCACGCCGTGGCCGCCGCCGACCTCGTACGGCTTGCCGGCGATCTGGTTGCCCGCGGCGATCATCCCCTTGACCGCCGCCGGCGCGTCGGCGGGGGCGGCGGCGAGACCGTTGGGGAGCAGTCGGGCGCGCTCACCGGGGGTGAGCGGCACCCCGGTCGGGGTGCCAGGCGCACACGCCGCGGGGTCGGCGGCGGCCGGCGCGGGCGGCGTGAGCGCCGTGTCCTGGCCCGGCGATTGCGCGAGCAGGTTGCCGGCGCCGCTGTCCGGCGGGCGCTCGACCCGCACCGGGCCCGACCACATGCCGTTCTCGTAGGGAATCCCGAGCCTGGTCGCGAACTGCCACCACAGATCGATCACCCGCGGCAGTCCGTCGATCGGGCCGCCGCCGAGGCCGAAGTCGCGCTTGTAGGCGATCGCGGAATGGCTGGCCCAGGTGATGCGCAGCGGTGTCATGTACGGCAGCCCGCCCATCGCGGTGGCCGTCGGAAACGTGAGGCCGCCGAGCTCCGCGTAGGTGTCGGGATGCTCGAGCAGGTTCGCGCCCGACGCCCCGGTCGTGCCACTGCTCGGATCGCCCGGACCGCCGTACTCGGTGGCGCCGACGGCCTGGCCGGCGCCGGGCGGGCCGAGCACGATCGAACCGGCCGCGCCACTGGGCGTGGCGCCGCAGCCGCTGCCCTGCTCGACGAACCTCAGCAGCAGCGCGAGCAGCGCGGCGCCGATGCCGGCGCTGACGATCCCCAGGACCGCCGCGGCCGTGACGATCGTGCCCAACCGGGAGGTCTGCCCGCGTCGCATGACCGTTCACGATAAGGGCGATTCGGGAACATTGGTGCAATTGTTACAAAGTTGTTGCACTTCGCCGCTGGGGCGGCGCGGGGCGGAGCATTTCGCTTGTCGGCGCCGCTAACGTAGGGTCAACATGGCGCGGATCCTCGACGTCGAACAAGCGATGCTCCTGCTGGAGCTCGAAGCTCCCTTCGACCAACGCGCGGTCCAGCTCGCGCGCCGCCGAATGGCCAAGCGCTGGCACCCGGATATCGCGCCGGCAGGCCGCCAGCACGAGCACCAGCGCCACCTCCAGGCGATCAACGAGGCCGCCGACAGCCTCCAGCAGCTGGCCGAATCCTCGCGAGGTGGACGGGTAACGCGCAACGCCGTGAAGGTCTCCGCTGCCGCGACGCGACGCGCCCGCGAGGAGGCCGGCCGACGCGCCTACGAGGCCGAGCAGCGTGAGCGCCAAAGCGCCGAGGAGCGCGCGCGTCACGATCCGTTCGGCTCGCGCGTGCCCGACCACTCGGTCGTGCACCGCTACGCGCGCTGCCTCTCCTATCCGGAATGGGGCGTGGGCACGGTGAGCGGGATCTACTTCTCCGGGGACGGCGACGACGTGCAGCAATGGGCGCGGATGTCGTTCGCGATGGGCGTGCGCACCGTGCCCGCCGGATCGCTGCAGTTCGTCGACTTCTCGAAGCCCGATCAGGCGGCGGACCGCGTCCAGCGGTTCATGACCGCCGCCCAGCACGCGCTCGCCGAGGGCGACGCCGCGCTGGCCGCGCAGCGGCTCATCTATGCACGCGACGCCGACCCAACCAATCCGGTCGTCCTGCGCCTGCTGACCGCCTCCTTCTGGCAGGCGGGCAACCTGCCCGCGGCAGCGCGAACGGTGCGCGACTGGGCTCGCGTCGACACGGACCGCCCGACGCCGGAGCGGTTCGCCTCGCGCATCTACGAGGACATGGGCGCGATCGACCTTGCCGCCGAGGCGGCGGCGCGTGCCGCCGCTCGCGCGCCCGCCGACGCCTCGGCGTGGGAGCGCCTCGGTCGGCTGCGTCTGCGGCTGATGGATCGATCGGGCGCGATCTCCGCGTTCGAGCAGGCGCGGCTGATCGGCCCGACCCTCGAGGGATTGCTTGATCTGGCACTCGCGTACCACCTCGCCGGCGATGTGGGCGCCGAGGTCTCGACGGCCGAGGCGGCAACGAGACTCGAACCGGAGTCGCAGGAGGCTTGGTCGAGCTACGCGCATGCGCTGGCTCGAACCGATCGCGTGAGCGAATGCATCGAGGCCTGCCGCCGGGCGCTCGCGCTTGGTAAGAACGAGGAGGTCGAGGACCTGCTCGCGCGGGTGCAGGAAGCCGTCCCGCGGGAGCTTTCAGAGCGCAGCGCAGCCTAGGCTTCCGGGCGATGCCGGCTGCGGACGTCGCGAAAGGGACTGGGTCTGCGATCGCGCGCGGGAGCGCGTGGACCTGGCGGCTGGTCCGCGGGGAGGTCGTCAAGCGCGTCGGTGGCCCCGCCCGCGCGCGTGTGGTCGTGCTGTTCGGCGCCGTGCTGGCGCTGAACGGGGCCGACACGGCGACGGTCGGCGCGGTAGCGGTCCAGCTCGAGCACTCGCTCCACATCGGCAACACGAAGATCGGGCTGCTGACCTCTGTTGCGTTGCTCGTGGGCGCGGTGTTCACGATCCCGGTCGGCCTGCTCGTCGACCGGATCAAGCGGATCCCGATGCTCTCGATCAGCATCCTGCTGTGGAGCATCGCGTCGCTGTTCAGCGCGTTCGCTTCGAGCTACTCGAGCCTGCTGCTCTCGCGGCTCTTTCTGGGCGCCGTCACGGCCACGGCTGGGCCGGCGATCGCGTCTTTGACCGGTGATTATTTCCCGGCGCGCGAGCGTGGCCGGGTGTATGCGTACATCCTCGGCGGGGAGATCGCGGGCACCGCGTTCGGCTTCATCATCAGCGGCAGCGTCGCCAGCCTGATCGACTGGCGCGCCGCGTTCTTCCTGCTCGCGCTCCCGGGATTCTTCCTTGCGCGGGAGCTGTACCGGACGGTGCCCGAGCCGCTGCGAGGTGGGCAGAGCCGGCTCCAACCAGGAGTCGTCGACTTGAGACAGGCCGTGGCGGACTCGGCGGCCCGGCCGGCGGCGGGCGCGGGCCCGGAGGATGCGCAGCCGGCCGAGGAACCCGACGAGTTGGCGGTCGAGGCGGCGCGCAAGCTCGGGGTGAGCCCGGATCCGAAGCTCGTGCTCAAAGAGGATCCGCGGCAGATGGGGATCGTGCGCGCCGTGCGCTACATCCTCTCGATCCCGACCAACATGCTGATGATCATCAGCTCGTCGCTGGGGTACTTCTTCTTCTCGGGGCTCTCGACGTTCGCGCTGCTGTTCGTGCGAGGGCACTACCACGCGGGGCAGGCGACCGCCGAGCTGGTGCTCGGCCTACTCGTCGCCGGCGCGATGGTCGGGACGCTCGTCAGCGGGCGCGTCACCGACCTCATGCTCCGCAGCGGCAACCTCTCGGTGCGGGTCTGGTGGCCGGCGGTCTGCTACCTCGGCGCGGCGGTGCTGCTGATCCCTGGGTTCCTCGCCAGTCACCTGACGCCGGCGATCTGGTTCGACGTCGCCGGCGCCGCGCTCCTGTCGGCCGCCAATCCGCCGCTGGACGCGGCTCGCCTCGACATCATGCCCGCCGGCCTTTGGGGCCGCGCGGAGAGCACACGGACGGTGTTGCGCTCGCTTGCGCAGGCGCTTGCGCCGCTGGTGTTCGGCGGGCTCGCCGACTTGATCGCGGGTATCGCTCCGGAGCAGGCGCCGATCGGGACGCATCCGGGCGTCATCTCTCCGGGCGCGGCCCGCGGGCTCGAGATCAGCTTCCTGCTGCTGCTCGGAACGCTGATCGCGGCCGGCGTCATCCTGCTGCGCGCGCGGCACACCTACCCGCGTGACGTCGCGACCGCGGCGGCGTCGCACCAGGGCTCGGAGTAACGCTCTACGCGGTACTGGCGCTGCTCAGGGGGTCATCGAGCCTTCGCGGCCGCAGACGGGGCACGCCTCCTCGGGCGCGAGCTCGCGGCCGCCGCACGCCGGACAGTCCTCGATCCGTTCGAGCACCCCGAGCAGCTCCCCGACGCGACACACCAGCAGCCGCTCTTCGTCGACCTCTACCCAGACGCCGGCCGGCGCGGGGAACACGACGTGGTCGCCGGGCCTTACCGGCATCTGGACGCCGACGTGATCCCACCAATCGAGCCCGGGCCCGACGGCGAGGACGATTCCGTGCTGAGGAGGCGCCTCGTCGCTGCCCGGAGGGACGAGCAGGCCCGAGCGCCGCACGCGGTCGGGGTCGAGCTCTTTGATCACGACGCGGTCGAAGAGGGGGCGGAGTTGGTTTCGCATCGCCTCGGATGTTAGGGGCGCGGGGGAACGTCTCGCTCACTAGTCTTGCGGCCGATGGAGAAGGGGCCATTCGACACGTCCGGCCTGCCGGGGGCCGGTTCGGACACCTCATCGGGGGTCGCCGGGCTCCCCGCGGAGCCTCCGAGCTGGCCGCAGACGGGCGGCTCGAGCGGCCCGAGCGGCCCGAGCGGCGAGCCACCGCGACATGCGACCCGGGCATGGATCGAGCTGATCGTCGCGGTCGTGCTGTCGGTGTTGCTGACGCTGCTCTTGATCGGCTTCGTGATCCAGGCGGTGGCGCCCCATCCCGGGTCGAGTCGGGTGGGCTACATCGTCTCGGCGGCGATCGACGCGGTGCTCCTTTTTCTGTGTGGCGAGTGGGCGCTGCACGCTGAGCACCGGATTCGCCGCGCGCGCGGGCAGCCGCTGGCACTGTCCTTCGAAGCTGGACATCGGCCGGCGGGGACGGTGCATGTGAGCCCGGCGGCCGACCAGGGCGCGCAGGCGGAACGAGCACGACCCGCGACACCGACCCGCGTGGGCCGCCGCAGGAAGCGCTACGGACCCGGCGCGATGACGTTCTACACGCTGCTGTTCGTCGGGCTGTTGATCGCGTGCCTGGTCGCGATGTTCCACACGATCGCCGACGCCAACCGCTCCAATTACGTCCAGAAGCACGGCGTGCCCTTGTCCGGCACGGTGACGAACGTCGACGAGCTCAAGTCATGCGGCCGCTACAGCTGTTCGTATACGGCAGAGATCACCGTGCAGCTGGCCGAGCCCTTCCAGGGGAACGCGACGACGGTCGTCCACTACCCGGCGTTCTCGAACCTCGACCCCGGCCAGGTGGTCCACGTGCTCGTCGATCCGAAGCAGCCAGGCTATGCGGAGCTTCCCGGCTCCCCCGACACCAAGGCCTCGCAGTGGGTCGGGCTGATCTTCGGCTGCCTGCTGTTCGGCACGCTGGCCGTGTTCTCCGCGCGCGAGCTGTGGAAGCTGCTCAGGCGCCGGCGCGAGCACCGCGACGCGCTGGGCTCCCCCACCCCGTCGCCGGCCTGACGCTCACGTGCCGCCCGCCAGAGGCGGGCACCCGACGCCGAGGAGACCGGGCGAGGACGCCATCCTGAGCGACCGCGCGAACGCGAACTCGGCAAGCGAGGCAGCGGTCGCATCCGACTCGAGGCCCGCACTGCAAGCGGTGGTGCTGTTGAGGAGCACGACCACAACGCGAGGCGGATCACGATCCGGATGCTGCTGAACATGACCAGCGGCAGCCGAGGCGAAAACGATCATCCAGCGACATCGGCACGCCCGGCGAGGCAACGCCGAACACCGCCCGGTAGCGACCAACGGGCCCGCCGGTCACGCCGATCACCCCTCCGGGCACGCCGAACGAGCTGAGCTTGGCGACGACCGAGGCCAGCTCCTGGCGGATCTTTGCCCGCGTGGCGGCCCGCGCAGCGCCGACCGGCGCGAGTAGCGCGAGCGCCGCAAACGCCGCGCAGAAACAGCGTCTCATTCCCCTGCCCTTCTTCTGCACCGGAAAGCCTACGAGGGCTGTCGATCGCGCAACGATCGGTCCGGCCGCGTCCATACGCTGTCCCGATGCGTTTGCTCGTCGCCCGCTGTGCGGTCAGCTACACCGGCCGGCTCTCGACCGTCCTTCCCGACGCCGTCCGGCTGCTGATGGTCAAGGCCGATGGCACGTTCATGGTCTGGGCGGACGGCGGCGGACCGAGCGTCAAGCCGCTCAACTGGATGACGCCCCCGACCGTGATCGAGGAGTCCGACGGACTGCTCGTCGTGCGCAAGCGCGCGGGCGCGAGCGAGGACCGGCTCGAGATCACGATCAGCGAGGTGCTCTCAGACGTCACCCACGAGATGGGTTCGCCCGACGAGGATCAGCTGCTCGCCAAGGACGGGGTCGAGGCACACCTGCAGGAGCTGCTCGCCGACCAGCCCTACTGGTGCGGCGAGGGGCTGCGGCTGGTCCGGCGCGAATGGCCCACCGACATCGGACCGGTCGACCTGATGTGCCGCGACGCCGATGAGCAGTGGGTCGCTGTCGAGATCAAGCGCGTGGCCGGGATCGACGCAGTCGAGCAGCTGACCCGGTACCTGGAGCGCCTGCGCGTCGATCCGGCGTTTGCGAGCTGCCGCGGAGTGCTGGCCGCGCAGGTGATCAAGCCGCAGGCACGGGTGCTGGCGGGCTCGCGCGGGATCGACTGCGTCGAGGTCGACCTGGCGGTGCTTCGCGGCGAGCGCGAGCCCGAACTGAAATTGTTTGCGGCATGAACGACGAGCAAGCAGTTCTCACCGAGCGCCGCGAGCGCATCCTCGTGATCACGATCAACCGCCCCGATCAGCGCAACGCGGTCAACGCCGCCGTCGCCAGCGGGATCGCGGCCGCGATGGACGAACTGGACGGCGATCCGGAGCTTTCGCTGGGCGTGCTCACGGGCGCCGGCAAGGGCTTCTGCGCCGGGATGGACTTGAAGGCGTTCGTCGCCGGCGAATCCCCGTACGCCGGCGATCGCGGGTTCGCGGGGATCACGCAGCGCGCGTCGGTCAAGCCGCTGATCGCCGCGGTCGAGGGGTTCGCTGTCGCTGGCGGGCTCGAGGTCGCGCTGTCCTGCGATCTGATCGTGGCCGCACGCGGAGCCCGCCTCGGAATCCCCGAGGTCAAGCGCTCGCTGGTCGCCGCCGGCGGCGCGCTGCTACGCCTGCCCCGCGCGCTGCCGCGGAATGTGGCGATGGAGCTGGCGCTGACCGGCGACCCGATCGAAGCAGAGCGAGGGCTCGAGCTGGGGCTCGTCAACCGTCTCGCCGATCCCGGACAGGCCTTGGACGTCGCGCTCGGCCTGGCCGGCGAGATCGCGGTCAACGGGCCGCTCGCGCTGGCCGCCACGAAGCGCATCCTGGTCGAAGCGGTCGATTGGCCGGATGCGGAGTTCTTCGCGCGCCAGGGCGAGATCGCGGGGCCCGTGATGACATCGGAGGATGCGCGCGAGGGATCGATCGCATTCGCCGAGAAACGCGCCCCCGTCTGGAAGGGCCGCTGAACGGCGAAGGCCGAGCCGGCGGTGGACAACGAGGCGGCCCACCAGCTCGCGCGTGAGTCAGGACCCGCCCACCCGTTTCGCGTCCCCTTTACGCGGTCGTGCGCGGGCTCGCGGTGCCGTTCATGCGCTTCTACTTCCGGCTGCGGGTCGAAGGTGCCGAGCACATCCCGAAGTCCGGGCCGGCGATCGTCGCGCCGAACCACAAGAGCTTCTGGGACACGTTCTTCGTCGCGGCCGCCACGGGTCGCCATGTGCACTTCATGGGCAAGGTCGAGCTGTTCGACGGTCCGTTCGGCGGTGCGTTCGTGCGGCTGGGAGCGTTTCCCGTTCGCAGGGGACTGTCGGATGCCGATGCGCTCGAGACCGCCCGGATCCTCCTGCGCCAGGGACACCTGCTGGCGCTGCTTCCCGAGGGCACCCGCGTCCGTGACGCCGACCTGCTCGGGACGCCGAGGCGCGGCGCCGCACGCCTCGCGCTGGAAATGGCACCCACCCACCCTGCGCCCCTGATTCCCGCGGCGATCACGGGCACGCAGGGCCTATTCCTCGGGCCCGTGCCGAAGCCCAAGCGCGTGCAGGTCGCGTTCGGCGAGCCGATCGCGGTCGCTGCTTTGGAGGCGACGCCGGAGACGGCGGGACGCTTGATCGAAGAGCAGGTGTGGCCGGAGGTGACCGCGTCGTACACGCGGTTGCGTGACCGCCCGGGGTTGGTCGTGGCGGGTCTCGCCGCCGTGGGGCTGGCGGGGTTGGTGGCGGGGCGGCGCAGACGACGGAAGCGCAGTTAACCGCGCCATACAAAGAGAACTGCGCGCGCCCGGGGCGCGGTCAGCCTCATTCCTCGCCCCACATGGTCGCGACCACCGACCGCGCGCCACCCCGGTCGCGGTGCTCGCAGAGGTAGACGCCCTGCCATGTGCCGAGCGCGAGGCGACCGCGCGAGATCGGCAGCGTCAGCGACGGACCGAGCAGCGCCGCCTTGACATGCGCGGGCATGTCGTCCGGGCCTTCGAGCACGTGCGTCCAGTACTCGGCGCGCTCCGGGACGGCCTGGTTGAACCACGCCTCGAAGTCGCGGCGCACGTCGGGCGAGGCGTTCTCATTCAGGGCCAGCGATGCGGAGGTGTGCTGGATCAGCAGATGGAGCATGCCCACCTGCAGCGAGGACATCTCGGGCAGCGCCTCGAGGACCTCACGCGTGACGAGGTGAAAGCCGCGCGGGCGGGCCGGCAGGCGGATTTCCCGCTGAACCCACATCAGGCCGGCAGCCGCGCAACTCGCATATCGACACGGTTACCCCGGAACGGCACCCCCTCCGCCTCGAGCAGCCGGCGCTGACGGGAGCCCTTCGCCAGCGAGCCGTCCGCGCGGACGATTCGGTGCCACGGCACGGCGGGGTCTTCGCAGGCGTGCAGCACGGCGCCGGCAACCCGCGGCGCGCCGGGCGAGACATCGCCGTAAGTGCGCACGAAACCAGCTGGGGTTGCCATAACTCTGTCGAGGATTTGCCTGGCGCGATCCGGCGGCAAGAGAGGCAGCATATGACGCTCACTCAGGGCGCCATCCTGGTAAGGTGAGCCGCGCCGAATTCCCTGCAAAACAGTGGGAAGTGGGAACCCGCCCGCCGACCACAGTTATGTATCCCTCTCCCGGGGCGAATCGCGGTGTGCCGGCCGCGTAGCGCATCAGCGCGAGCCCGACAGCTAACCCCGTAGGCAACGACGATGAGCTTCTGCCGCCGCCCAACTCAAGCCCGATCGCTGCTCGCTGCCGCTACTTGCGCGATCGCGGTAATCGCTCTCGCGGCGCTGCCCGTGAGCTCGAGCGCCGACCCCAGCCTCGGTCAGCTGAACTCGCAGCTCGGCCAGGAGCAGAGCCACCAGCAGAGCCTGTCGGGGCAAATCGGCAGCCTCTCTCACCTGATCTCCTCGCTGGACTCGCAGATCGCGCTCGTCCAGAGCCGCGAGGCGGAGGTCCGGGCCGAGCTCGAGCACGACCAGGCGCAGCTCGCCGCGACCCATGCCGCCCTCGTCAAAGAGAAGAAGCTCCTGGCCCTCCTCAGGGCAAGGCTCGCCCGCGCCCAGATGTTGCTCGCGCGCCAGGTTGTCTCGAGCTACGAGGGCGACCATCCAGACATCATCGCCGTCGTGCTCGAGGCGCACGGCTTCGCGGATCTGCTCGACCGGCTGAGCTATCTGCACGACGCCGAGCAACAGCAGCAGTCGATCATCACGATCACCAGGACCGCCAAGGCACGCGCCAACGACGCGGCCCACCGCCTGGCCAGGCTCGAGGCGACCGATCGCACGATCGCCGAGGAGACGGCCGTGCGCGTCCGCGCGCTGGCCGGCATGGACTCGCTGCTGAGCGGCAAGCAGGCAGCGCTGCAGAAGGCGAAGGCCGCGCAGCAGGCAGCGCTCGCGGCGAGCCGCGCCCGCGGCGCCCAGCTGCAGTCGGAGATCGCGAAGGTGCAGGCGCAGCAGGCCGCCGCGCAGGCAGCCGCCAACAGCGCCCCGAGCTCCTCGAGCAGCGGCGCCGGCAGCGGATCGAGCAGTGGCTCCAGCGGGTCGGGCCCAGGCGTCGGCCCCGCGCTCGGGCCAAACGGCGGGTGGGCGATCCCGTACCCGATCGTCCTGTGTGAATCCGGGGGCCAGAACCTGCCGCCCAACAGTGCCGGCGCCTCGGGGTACTACCAGATCATCCCGAGCACCTGGGCGGCGTTCGGGGGCACGGGACCGGCCGCATATCTCGCGTCCAAATCAGAGCAGGACGCGGTCGCGTCGAGGATCTGGAACGGCGGCGCCGGCGCATCGAACTGGGTGTGCGCCGGGATCGTCGGCATTCACTGACGCGCGCGCTCGCTAATCTCGCCCTCCGTGGCTGAGCGCCCGTCCGAAAGCCCCCCGCGCCGGGTCGATCGCCGCAGAGCGCTGATCGTCGGACTGCTGCTGGTCCTGGCGCTCGGCCTGCGGATCGCCGAGATCCAGCGCACGTCGTATCAGCCGGTGAACGACGCCGGCTCCTACCTGAAGCTCGCCGGCCAGATCGCCAACTCCGGGAGCTACTCGAGCAAGGATTTCGGGGCTGGAGGGACGCGCGGTCCAAGCGCGTACTTCCCACCGGGATTCCCCTATTTCCTGGCTGCGGTCGACACGGTATCGGGCCACACGACGCGCCCCGCCGTCGTCCAACCGGCACGCATCTCGCAGGCGCTGCTCGGCACGATCACCGTGGCGCTGATCGGGCTGCTCGCGTTCGAGTTGTTCGGATGGACGGCCGGCATCGCGGCGCTTGCGCTCGCCGCGATTTACCCGGTCTTCATCGAGCTGTCCGGGGCGCTGGTCGCCGAGAACCTGGTCACGCCGCTGATCGTCGCAGCCGTCTGGGCGGTGCTGCGCGCGCGGCGCTCGCCACATCCCTACCGCTGGACCGTGGGCGCCGGCGTCCTGACCGGGCTCGCGGCGCTGACCCATTTCAACGCGCTGATCATCGTGATCCCGCTCGGACTGGCGGTGTGGACGGTCCGTCCC
Organism: uncultured Solirubrobacterales bacterium; assembly: GCA_963796525.1. Taxonomy (GTDB): domain Bacteria; phylum Actinomycetota; class Thermoleophilia; order Solirubrobacterales; family Solirubrobacteraceae; genus Palsa-465. The sequence continues at coordinate 528,774 of CAWCMD010000013.1, read as the reverse complement.
CGGTGGTCGATGAAGCCAGTCGCGGCGCCGGCGCTGTTGGTGGCGATCACAGCACTGACGATCCTGCCCTGGACGATCCGCAACGCCGTCGAGCTGCACAGCTTCATTCCAGTCTCGGACGAGACCGGCATCACGCTGGTGGGCACCTACAACCAGCTCTCGGCCAACAACCACCAAGTCCCCTACAAGTGGCGGCTGTACGCCAAGTTGCCGCAGGATCGAGTGCTGGTGCGCGAGCGCTTGCACTTCACCGAGCCACAGCTGGACGCGAAGCTGCGCAAACAGGCGCTGAACTACATCGGCGATCATCCGCTCGCGCCGCTGTCGGTCGCCTTCCACAACACGCTGCGGATGTTCGAGCTCGAGGGCTCGTTTGCATGGCGCGCCTCCGCGGCGGCGCAGGGCCTCCAGTTGTCGACGGCCCAGGTCGGCGTGATCGGGTTCTGGATCCTGTGTGCGCTGGCGCTCGCGGGCGCCGCGACCAGGCTCATACGCAAGGCGCCGCTCTGGGTGTGGTCGGTTCCGGTCCTGCTGGCGATCAGCGTCGTGCTCGTCAACATGGAGACCCCGAGATTCCGGGAACCGATCGACGCGTTCCTGATCCTGCCGGCGGCGTGCGCGCTCGCCACGCTGGTGGCTCGGCTGCGAGGCCGGCGGAGCGACTCAGCTGGTACGCCAGTCGGGCGTGACGGCGAGACGCCGGTGCCGGCTGCCAGCACTGAGCCGGTCGAAGTGGTCTAGCGCCTGGCCGGAGCCAATCGCGACGCAGGTCAGCGGCGACTCGGCGCTGACCACCGGCATCCCGGTCTCCGCCGCCACCAGATCTGAGAAACCGCGGATCAGCGTGCCACCGCCGGCCAGCAGGATCCCGTCGCGGGCGATGTCGCTGGCGAGCTCCGGTGGCGTCTCCTCGAGCGTGTCGCGGATCGCCTGGAGGATCTCCTGCAGCGGGATCCTGATCGCCTCGCGGACCTCCTCGGAGTACAGCTCCACGGCGGTCGGCAGGCCGGTGAGCAGATGCCGTCCGCGCACCTCGATCGTCTCCTCTGGATGCAGCGGAACCGCCGAGCCGACCGAGATCTTGATCGTCTCCGCCATGCGCGAGCCGATCGCTAGATGGTGCGCCGTGCGCAGGTGGTGGGTGATCGCCTCGTCCATCTCGTAGCCGCCGACGCGGACCGACCTGAAGACGACGATCCCGCCGAGCGAGATGACCGCCATCTCGCTGGTGCCACCGCCGACGTCGACGACCATCCGCCCGACCGGCTCCTCGATCGCGAGCCCGGCCCCGATCGCGGCCGCGATCGGCTCCTCGATCAGGTGCACGCGGCGGGCACCGGCGGCCAGCGACGCCTCCTCGACCGCGCGCTTTTCGACCTCGGTCACGCCCGACGGCGCGCACACGATCAGCCGGGGGTGCGCCATCTTGCGATCGAGCACCTTGCGGATGAAATAGCGGAGCATTTCCTCGGTGACCTCGAAGTCCGCGATCACGCCGTGGCGCAGCGGGCGCGTGGCGGCGATCGTCGCCGGGGTACGCCCGATCATCCGCTCGGCGTCCGAACCGACGGCGTGCACGACACCGGTGTCCACGTCAGAGGCGACCACCGAAGGTTCGGACACGACGATGCCTCGGCCGCCAACGTAGACCAGCGTGTTGGCGGTGCCGAGATCGATCGCCATGTCGTGGACGCCGATGCTCGGCGTCAGATGGCGACGGGACGTGTCCCTGGAGCTGCCGTCTCTACGGAACCGGATGCTGCACAGGTTGCCAAAACCCGGCGGGTTGTGGGCGCAGGGTGGATCTGCGCTCACCCCCGGCCCGGGCAGAGGGTGGATCTGCGCCACCCCCCGCCCGCCGGCTCACGCTGTAACCGCCTCGATCGCCACGGGCTCCGCGTCCGCCGCCGGCGCAAATTCCCGCGCCTTGCGCGGCAACCAGAAGGCGATCACGAACGCGGCCGCCAGCAGAGCGGTGGTCACGAGCGCGACCCATTCGGACGCGTGCACGAAATCGTGCACGTGGCCGGCGCCGAGCAGTCCGAAGAAGATCGCGCCGATGCCTGCGATCCCGAGCGACATAGCGAGGCCGTTCACGGACTGCAGCACGCCCGACGCAGAGCCGATCTCGTGAACCTCGACGCCCGCCAGCGAGATGTCGAACAGCGGCACGAACACCATTCCCATTCCGAACCCGCCGATCAGCATCGGCGCCAGCAGGTCGAGGCTGCCGACGCCGGCGCCGGCGCTGCGCAGTACCACGACGAACCCGAGCAGGCCGATCGTCTCGAGCACGAGGCCGGCCTGAAGCACGCGGCGTCCGAGCTTGTGCATCACGGCGCTGCCGGCGCCTGAGCCGAAGAACCCACCGAGCGCCCAAGGCGCCGTCGTCAGCGCCGAGTGCCAGGGGGTGAATCCGAGCCCCGCCTGCAGGAAGACGTTGAAGATCAGCACGATTCCCCCAAGTGAGGAGACGAACACGAGCGAGAACAGCACGCCCGCGTTGAATGAGCGCCGGCGGAAGATGCTCGGTGCAACGAGTGGCGTCTGACCACGACGCTCGCGCCGCAGCTGATAGGTGGCGAAGACGCCGATCACCGGCACAGATGCGACCAGCAGCACGACAACCCACACCGGCCAGCCGAGCTGGCGACCCTGCACCAGTCCGAAGACGAGCATGAACATCCCGGCAGCGGCCAGCAGCATCCCGCGGACGTCGAGCCGCTCGCCCCGCGCCTGTGGCGCGACATCCGGCAACAGCCGATATCCGCCGAGCAGCGCCAGGACCCCGATCGGAACGTTGACCAGGAAAATCATTCGCCACCCGGTCCCGAGCAGATCGGCGCTGATCAATCCTCCGGAGACGATCGGGCCGAGCATCGCCGAGAGACCCATCACTGCACCGAACACCCCGAGCGCCTTGCCTACCTCGGACTCCGCGAACAGCTCGCGGATCAGGCCAAATACCTGGGGGACCATCACCGAGCCCGCGAACCCCTGCGCGACGCGCGCTGCAATCAGCTCCGCCGCCGAACCGCTGGCGGCCGCGGCCGCAGAGGCCGCCACGAATGCGGCCATCCCGATCAGCAGCACCCGCTTGCGGCCGAACAGATCGCCGAGGCGGCCGCCGGTCAGCAGCCCCACCGCCATCGCGAGCGAGTACGCGGCGGTGATCCACTCGATCACCGCGTACGAGCCTCCGAGGTCCCGCCGAATCGCCGGCGCCGCCACCTGGGCGATCGTCGAGTCAAGCAGGTCCATCGCGGCCGCCGCCACCGCGACCGCCAGCGCCAGCCATCGCCAGCGATTCGCCCCCGCTTGCCCGTCCGCCTGCTTTGCCTGCATCGCTGCCTCCTCAGTGATTGAAACAGAACGAAATCTTCCGTTCCGATAATAGCAGAACGGAATGCTTTGTTCCAGTGCTAGAGTGAGCTCGGCAGATGCCCCAAGCTCCGACCCCAGCTCCCCTCTCCGGCCGCCGCGCCCAGGCCGCGGTCAACGACGGGCGGATCCTCGAGTCGGCGCGCGCGGTGTTTCTCGCCGATCCGAACGCGCCGATCAGCGCGGTCGCCAAACACGCCGGCGTGGGCATCGGCGCCCTGTACACGCGCTATGGCAGCAAGGAGGAGCTGCTGCGCAAGCTCTGCCACGACGGACTGCAGCTGTTCGTCGACGAGACCGAGGCGGCGCTCGACGACGGCCGCGAGCCGTGGGTGGTGTTCGCCGACTACATGCGGCGACTCGTCGACGCGGACACGAGCTCGCTGACGCTCGCGCTCGCCGGCACGTTCACCCCGACCGAGGAGATGTTCGCGCTCGCCGACCGCGCCAACGAGCTGAGCGCCCGCCTGTTCAACCGGGTCAAGCCAAGCCTGCGATCCGGCCTCGATGTCCACGACCTCAGCCTCGTGTTCGAGCTGGTCGCGGCCGTCAGGGTCGCAGACCGCGCACGGACGCTAGCGCTACGACGCCGCTACCTGGCCGTGATCCTCGACGGTCTGAAGAAGACGAATACGGCCAAGCTGCCAGCCCCGCCACCGACGTGGCAGGAGATCAACGAGCGCTGGGTGGGGTGAGCTACCGCTCGCCGGGCAGCTTGCGCGGGAACTGCGAGACCGGGCGGTTCATGTCGAGCGCGGTCGCGACGATCCGGTTCTGCTCGATCGCGTGCGCGACCGGATAGCCCTCGCCGGAGGCGGCGCGCTCCGGCCGGCCGATGTAGGCGAACTCGATCGGGTCGGGGAGGATCTGGCGCAGTCGCGCGGACATGTGAGCGCGTGCGCCCATGTTGCGCGGCTCCTCCTGCACCCACACGACCTCATTCAAGCGGGGGTAGGACTCGATCAGCGACATGATCTCGGCCTGCGGGAACGGATAGAGCAGCTCGACCCGGCCGATCGCGATCCGTGGCTCGTCGACCCGGGACTTGTGGCCGGCCAGGTCGTAGTACATCTTGCCGCTGCAGAGGAGCAGGCGGGTGACTGAGTCGGGATCAACGTCGGGCTCGGCGAGGACCGGCTGGAAGCGGCCACCGGCGAGCTCATCGATGCGTGAGGTCGCCTGCGGCAGCCGCAGCAGCGACTTCGGCGTCATGATCACCAGCGGCCGCTGCTTGGCGATCCGCGCCTGACGGCGCAGCAGGTGGAAGTACTGGGCGGGCGTGGTCAGGTTGGCCACGCGGATGTTGCCCTCCGCGGCGAGCTGCAGGAAGCGCTCGAGCCGCGCCGAGGAGTGCTCCGGGCCCGAGCCCTCGTAGCCGTGGGGCAGCAGCATCGTCAGCCGCGAGGTCTGGCCCCACTTCGCCTGGCCGGAGACGATGAACTGGTCGATGATCACCTGGGCGCCGTTGACGAAGTCGCCGAACTGCGCCTCCCACAGGACCAGGGTCTCGGGACCTTCCTGCGAGTAGCCGTACTCGAACCCGAGGCACGCCACCTCGGACAGAGGGCTGTTGTGGACCTCCATCGGCGCGAGCGCCCCCGGGAGATGCTGCATCGCGCAGTGCTCCTGGCCGGTCTTCGGGTCGTGGAGCACGATATGACGCTGCGAGAACGTTCCGCGCTCAGTGTCCTGCCCCGTGAGCCGGATCGGGATGCCCTCGGTCAGCAGCGATGCGAAGGCCAGCGCCTCGGCGTGCGCCCACACGATCCCGCCGTCGGGGCCGAGCGCGCCGCGGCGCTGCTCGAACTGCTTGGCGAGCTTGGGATGGACGGTGAAGTTCTCGGGAACCGACAGCAGCTCCTCGTTGAGGACGCGCAGCCGGTCGGCCGACACCGCCGTCTTGACCTCGGGCGATGGCGTGCGGTCGAGCTGGTACTCACCGGTCGCCTGCTCGACGTCACGCGCGGCGGCGATCCGAGCCTTGAGCTTCTGGTGGTCGTCGCTGAGAACGGTCCACACCTCGTCGGTCATCTCGGTCGACTCGCGCTCGGTCACGACGCCGTTCTCGATCAGCTGCTTGGCGAAGATCTCGCGTACCGGCGGGTGCTTCTTGATGACCTGGTACATCTCGGGCTGCGTGTAGGCGGGCTCGTCGGCCTCGTTGTGGCCGAAGCGGCGGTAGCCGATCAGGTCGATCAGCACGTCGTGACCGAACTCCTCGCGGAACGCGAACGCCAGCCGGATCGCCGAGACACATGCGTCGACGTCATCGGCGTTGACGTGGATGATCGGGACGTCGTAGCCCTTGGCCGGGTCGGACGCCCAGGTCGTCGACCGCGCATCGTCGGGATCGGTCGTGAATCCGACCTGGTTGTTCTGGATGATGTGGATCGTGCCGCCGACGGTGTAGCCGTCGAGTGCCTGCAGGTTGAACGTCTCGGCGACGATCCCCTGGCCCGGGAACGCGGCGTCGCCGTGGAGAATCACGGGGATCGCAGCGTTGGTGTCCTGGTGGGCGTGCGGTCCCTGGCGGGTGGTCTGGGCGGCGCGCGATGCGCCCGCGGCCACCGGCCCGACGTACTCCAGATGAGAGGGGTTCGATTCCAGACGGACGATGATCGACTCGCCGCTCGGCAGCTGGTAGGAGCCGTGCGCGCCGTGGTGGTACTTGACATCGCCGGTCCCGCCCTGCGGAATCGTCGTGATCGGCTCGAGCGTCGAGGTCCCCTCGAACTCGGCGAAGATCGTGTCGTAGGGCCGGCCCAGGTTGTGCGCCAGGATGTTCAGCCGGCCTCGGTGGGCGGTGCCGATCACGACCTCGCGGGCGCCGCGGCGCGCCGCGAGCTGGATGATCTCGTCGAGCATCGGCACGGTCATGTCGAGCCCCTCGATCGAGAACTGCTTCTGGCCGAGGTACGCCTTGTGCATGAACCGCTCGAGCGCGTCGACCTCGGTCAGCCGCCGCAGCAGCGCCTTCTGCTCGGCTGCCTTCAGCGGCGTGCGGAACGAGCCGGATTCGATCGCCTCTCTCAGCCACAGCCGCTGCCGGTGCGAGGAAATGTGCTCGATCTCGTATGCGATCGGGCCGCAGTAGGTGTCGCGCAGATGCGGCAGCGCGTCGGCGAGGGTCTGGCCGGCGACATACATCCGCAGCACGCGCGCGGGGATCTTCGCCATCACCTCGGGGGTGAGCCCGAGCGGCGCCGGGTCGAGCGCGGGGTCGCCCTCGGGCTCGCGCCCGAGCGGATCGAGCAGCGCCGCGAGGTGGCCGTGCGTGCGGTGTGCCTTGACCAGCGAGACGCCAGCCTGTACCGCCTGCATCGTCTCCTCGTCGAACGCGCCGGGAGCCGCGGGGGAAACCTGCCCCACCTGCGCCGGCGGCGCAGCGGCGGGCGCAGGCGGTGGCGCCAGTGCGGGCAGCGCCACGCCGAGATCACCGAACACGGCCTCGTAGAAACCGGAGTCCCCGTCGAGATAGGCCTCGATTCGCTGCAGGAAGCGTCCGGACTCGGCTCCCTGGATGATCCGGTGGTCGTAGGTCGAGGTCATCGTCATGACCTTGTCGGCGCCGATCTGCTGGCCGATCCGTCCAAGCCCCGGCGGATAGCCGATCGCGCCCGTCGCGACGATCGTCCCCTGCCCGACCATCAGCCGCGGGACCGACGCGATCGTGCCGATCCCCCCGGGGTTGGTGAGGCTGAGGTTCGCGCCGGTCAGGTCGTCCGCGGAGAGCGTGTTGGTCCGCGCCTTCTCGACGAGCGCGTTGTAGGCGTCGAGGAACTCCTTGAAGTTCAGCCGGCCGGCGTTGCGGATCACCGGCACCATCAGCGTCCGCGTCCCATCCTTCTTCTCGACATCGACGGCGAGCCCGAGGTTGCAGGCGCCGTCGTCGATCCGGTGCGGCTTGCGGTCGACCTCGCCAAAGTGATGAGCCATGACCGGCATGTCCTCGGTCGCAACGCGCGCGATCGCATACGCGATCAGATGCGTGAACGAGACGCGATGGCCCGCGTCCTTGAGCTGAGCGCGTCGCTGCTCGAGCGTCGTGACGGCGAGCGTCCGGAACGAGGTCGCGGTCGGGATCGAGCGGCTCTCGTCCATGTAGCGTGCGAGCACCGCAGCGCCACCGCGGAGCGGCTGGGAGGAGATCGCAACCTCAGCCTCCTTCGGAGCCGCGCCTGTGGGTGTGGCTGTCGCTCCGTTGCTGGCCGCCGCGAGTACGTCCGCCTTCGTGATGCGACCGCCCCGTGCTGAGCCGCGCACGAGTTCCAGGTCGATCCCCTCCTGAGCCGCGACACGGCGGGCGACGGGCGAGGCGTTGGCGGTGCTTGCTTCCGTCGTAGCCGGTGGCGCCGCCGCGGCGCCGTCGCCATCCGCCGGGCGTTCGGCCGGCCGTGGCGTCGCGGTCGCGCTCGTCGTCATCCGCGCGATCACCTGCCCGACGGTGACGGTCTCGCCATCCTGGGCGAGGATCTCCGTGATCGTGCCAGAGGCCGGCGCGGGAAGCTCCATATCGACCTTGTCGGTCGAGATCTCGACGACCGTGTCGCCCTCGTGGACGGTTTCGCCGACCTTCACCGACCACTCGAGGATCGTGCCCTCGGTGACCGACTCGCCGCCCGCCGGGGTGACGATGTCGATCGTCGTCGCCTCGCCCGTGAGGCCCTCGGCCTCGGTTACCGCACCCGCGACCGCCTCCTCGGGAGTAGCCGGAGGCGACTCCGCGGACACCGGCGTGGCGAGCGCCGCCGAGCCGTTGGTCGAGATCTCAGCGAGCAGCTCGCCGACGGCAACCGTGTCGCCCTCGGCCGCATGGATCCGGACGATCGTCCCGGTGACGGGCGCGGGGACCTCGGCGTCCACCTTGTCGGTCGAGATCTCGACGAGCGTCTCGTCAGCCTCGACGGTCTCGCCCTCCTGTTTGTGCCACTCGAGAACGGTGCCCTCGGCAACCGAGTCGCCCATCGCGGGCATCACGACCTGAACCGTGCTTGTACCTACTGCCATCTGGATTCAAGGGTAACGCGTGCTCACATGGCCGGATGCGTAGTTCCGGTGTCCCAACGGCGCTCGGCGATCAGGAACCCGATCGACCCGCAAAATGGCCCCAGCCCACCGAGGACCGCGACCGTCACCGCGAGCCAGAACGGGATGATCCGCCGGCGCGCGGCGGCGATGCAGACGAGCGACATCCCGATCCACAGCAGCCCGTGCGTGAGCCCGAGGATGAACGTCGCCGGCTCGGGTTTACCGAGCACGAACGCCGAGATCAGCAGCGCGAGGTAAACACCGGAGTGGATGAATGACACCGCCTCCAGACGACGGAAGGTCACGAACCTCATGGCGAGAGGAGCTGGCCGATCATGCGCAGCGGCGCGTCGGCCTCCTGGGGCCATCGGTCGATCTCGGCGGGCCACCACGCGTAGGCGTCATGTTCCTCGTCGGGAGTGACGCTCGCGCCGCTGCGCAGCCACGCCTGGCCGATTAGCAGCACCACGCCGCTCGGGAGCTGCACCAGCGCTTCGATGCTAAGCCGCTCGGGTTCCACCGACCACTCCTCGAGCAACTCGCGGCCCATCGTGTGGGCCGGGTTCTCGTCGACCTCGACCGACCCGCCGGCGCCGAGCGCCCAGCGGCCGGCCCAGCTGGCGAGCCACTGCGCCCTGCGCCCGGCGAGCCAGCCGCCGTCGGCGGCGCGGACGATGCACAACACCGAGAGGCTCCGGGCCGCGTCGCGGGGGATCAGCCGCAGCGCCCACCGGACCGGCTGGAGCTCGAGTGAGAGCTCCTCGGCGCCGGCGTCGAAGCTGACGAGCCGGGCGGCAAGGCCGTCGTGGCTCGGTGAGCCTCGCTTGCGCAGCCCATCGAGCTCGAGATCGGCGGCGGCAGTCATGCTCGCGTCCGGCTCGAATGGGTCCTCACGCCAGCTGACTTTGACCTGGTCGGGCCCCCAGGGTCCGCGGGCTAGCAATCCGGTTGCAGTGGCCACGCGTTACACGGTATAGGCTGGCGCGCCGTGGAGCGGCGGCTCAAGCACTGGGGATGGGGATATGAGGACGAGCAGCTCTCGCCACAGCAAGTTCGCGACGCGGCCGCGTTCGTCACAAAACAGCTCGGCTTCGGCTCCACCGACGTCGATACGCCGGCACCGCTCGCGGACTTGTCCCTGCCGGCGCCCCGCCTGCAACCGCCGGCGTCGCTCGAGGTGATCTGCTTCAGCGACGACTACGAACGGGCGCTGCACTCCTATGGACGCTCGTACGGTGACGTCCTGAAGGCATTCCGCGGCCGGTTCGACCATCCGCCGGACGTGGTCGCGCGCCCGCGCGACGAGGCCGAGGTCGAGGCCGTGCTCGACTGGGCGCTGTCGGCAGGAGCGGCGGTGATCCCGTTTGGGGGCGGAACGAGCGTGGTCGGCGGCGTGGAAGCAAGGGTCGACGGGCGCTATGCGGGCGTCGTGACGATCGACCTGAAGGCGCTCGACCGCGTGCTCGAGGTCGATGCGGTATCGCTCGCCGCGCGGATTCAGGCGGGTGCGACCGGGCCGCGCCTCGAGCAGCAGCTCGCCGAGCAGGGGCTGACCCTGCGCCACTTCCCGCAGTCATTTCAGTTTTCGACGCTGGGGGGCTGGATTGCGACGCGGGCCGGTGGGCACTTCGCCACGCTCTACACGCATATCGACGATCTCGTCGAGTCCGTCCGCGCGGTGACGCCGGCCGGCGTTTGGGAGTCAAGACGGCTCCCGGGGTCTGGCGCGGGCGTGTCGCCCGACCGCTTGTTGATCGGCTCGGAGGGAACGCTCGGGCTGATCACCGAGGCCTGGGTGCGGGTGAGGCCGCGACCGACGCGGCGAGCCGATGCCGGGGTCAAATTCAGTTCGTTTGCCGATGGGGCCGCGGCCGTGCGCGAGCTGTCGCAGTCGGGGCTATATCCCACCAACTGCCGGCTGATCGACGCGCAGGAGGCGAAGACGACGGGCGCCGGCGACGGCACGCACGCGCTGCTCGTGCTCGGCTTCGAGGCGGATGAGCGCGATGTTGAGCCTTCGATGTCGGTCGCGCTTGACATCTGCACGGACCTGGGCGGAGATTTCGAACGTCGCGGCGGTGGCGATTCCGTCGGCAGCTGGCGAGAGGCGTTCCTGCGTGCGCCCTACCTGCGTGACACGTTCGTCGCGATGGGCGTGCTGTCGGAGACATTCGAGACCGCGACCACCTGGGATCGCTTTCCGGACTTGCATGCGCGAGTGACAGAGGCGGCGACGGCGGCCGTGCGCGATGCGTGCGGCGCAGGCACGGTCACTTGCCGCTTCACGCATGTCTATCCCGACGGACCCGCGCCGTACTACACGATCCTCGCGCCGGCTCGCCGGGGTCAAGAGCTCGAGCAATGGGCGCAGATCAAGCAGGCCGCGTCAGACGCGGTGATCGACGCCGGTGGCACGATCACCCATCACCACGCGGTCGGCCGCGACCACCGGCCGTGGTACGACCGCCAGCGGCCGGAGCCGTTCGCGGCCGCGCTGCGGGGGGCGAAGGCCGCCGTCGATCCGTCGGGCGCGCTCAACCCCGGCGTGCTGATCGACCCTGCTTAGAAAGTCCGCTCGTAGATCCTGGCGCGCTTGATGATCCGCGCCCCCATCGCCTCCAGGCCGCGGTTCATCGCCTTGTTGGTCTCGAGGATCCAGCCCGCTTCGCCGTGCCGGATCCCGTGCGCCGCCGCCATTTCGAAGTGCTCCAGGTACAGCTGGGCGGCGACGCCGGTGTGCTGGTACTCGGGCAGCACTCCGAGAAAGCCGATCCTGGTTCCGTCGATGTACCGCTTGCGGTTGAGGTAGTGAAACCATCCGAACGGCAGCAGCCTCCCGTTCATCTTTCTCAGCGCCTGGTTGACGTCCGGGATCGTGATTGCCATGGCCACCGTTTCTTGGTCGTTCTCGGCGACCATGAACCAGTTGCGGTCGAACACGAGCTGGAGGTCGAGCGCGTAGCCGTCGAGCTCCGCCTTGGAGAACGGAGCGAACCCCCAGTTCTTCGACCACGCGGCGTTGTAGACCTTGGCGAAGTCGTCGAGATCGCGGCGCAGGCGTCTACGGGACATCTTGCGAATCCTGATCCCGTGCTGGGTTCTCGCCTGCTCGGCAATCTGCGGCAGGATCGGCAGCATCCGGTTGTCACGGTCGGTGACGAGCACGTCCCAGTGGAACAGGTCCATCGCCTTGGTCAGGCCCGCTGCCTCGCACCGCTGCCTGTAGTAGGGCGGATGCCACGGCTGGCGGATCATCGGCTGGTACTCGAAGCCCTCGATCAGGATCCCGGCCTCGTCGTTGCCGCGTGCGAAGTCCATCGGGCCGACCATCCGGTCAGTGCCGCGGGCTCGAAGCCAGCCCTCGGCGCTCTTCAGGAGCGCGTCCAGCACCTCCGGGTCGTCCTCGAACTCCAAGAACCCGAACATCCCCCAGCTGCTCTCGTGGTACTCGTTGAACGCGTGGTCGACCTGGGCCGTGATCCGGCCCACGACCTTGCCGCCGCGTCGCGCCAGGAAGTACTCGGCATCGGTCCGCTTCAGATAGGGGTTGAGCCTGCGGTTGAGGACCTGGTAGCGCTCGAGCTTCAGCGGCGGCACCCACGGAGTCCCATGGTGCAACCTGAACGGAAGTGCGACGAACTCCCGGAGGTCGCGGAAGCCCCGCACGGGACTTATCTGCACCTGAAGTGCTTCCGAAGGATGCACCGTCATCGGCGCGGAACCGTAGCGGACATCTAATCTCTGTCCTGACGTGACCGATCCATACCAAACGCTCGGCGTGAGCCGCAGCGCCTCCGATGAAGAGGTGCGCCGCGCCTACCGGCGCCTCGTCCAGCTCCACCACCCCGACCATAACCACGGATCGCCCGAGTCCGCGCGCCGCTTCGAGGCGGTTCAGGAGGCGTACGGGCAGATCGTCGAGATGCGCAAGTCGAACAGCGCGGGAACCGCGCCGCCACGACCGGGGTGGGCGGGGCGGGCGGGATCCCAATCCCAGGCGCCGAGCGACCCCGATATCGAGAGCCGGCTGGCGGCAATGCAGCGCGACCTGCGCGAGGCGTACGATGCGCGCCAGCGGGCCAAGCAGGCGGCACGCGAGGCGGCGCGCGGCAGCGATCCGCGGCGACCGACCGATGAGGAGCTCGGCTATTTCAGGACCGACGACAGCTTCTCGAAGATCGTCTCCGACGCCCGCGACGGCCTGGCGGACCTGCTCGAAGACCTCGGCGGAAAACTTCGCGGCGAACGGCGTCGACGCAACTAGGATTGAACGAAGTGGCAACAGGGGCTCTCCAGTCCATCGACGAGCGCACGGCATTGCTGGTCGACGCGGTGCAGCGGCTGTCGCTTGCAAGATCGCTCCAGGACATCCAGGAAGTCGTGCGGGTGTGCGCGCGCCTGCTCACCGGCGCTGACGGCGCGACGTTCGTGCTGCGCGAAGGCGACCAATGCTTCTACGCCGACGAGGACGCGATCGCTCCGCTTTGGAAGGGTCAGCGCTTCCCGCTGTCGGCATGTATCAGCGGCGGGGCGATGCTCAACCGTCGGCACGTCGTGATTCCCGACATCTACGAGGACGACCGCATCCCTCATGAGGCGTACCGGCCGACGTTCGTCAAGAGCCTCGTGATGATGCCGATCCGCACGCTTCAGCCGGTCGGCGCGATCGGCGCGTATTGGGGTGCCCACCCACCCGGCCTGCCCACCCTGGCTGACTCGCACGTCCCCAGCGACGAGGACATCACGCTGTTGCGTGCGCTCGCCGACTCGACCGCCGTCGCGCTCGAGAACGTCAGCGTGCTCGAGCAGCTCGACTACCAGGTGCGGCGGCTGAACACACTCGCTCACGAGGTGCGCAACCCGCTGCTGGCGGCGCAGGCGCTGATCGACCAAGTCGACGACAACGATGACCTGGACCTCGCCTCGGTCGCGCTGACCGAAGCGATGCTGATCGTCGGCGAGCAGCTTGATGTTGCGAAGATGAACGCCTCCGAGCCGCGCGTGCTGCTCGAGGATGTCGAGTTGAAGCGGCTGCTCGAGGGATTGCGGGATTCCTCCGCCCCGCTGTGCCGTCGCGGCGTCGAGCTGACCGCCGACGTGCCCGCCGGGTTGACAGTGCACACCGACCCACGCGTGCTGTCCCAGATCGTCCGCAACCTGGTCGGCAACGCGCTCAAGTTCACCGATCGCGGCACGGTCGAGCTGAGCGCCGACGCGCGCGATGGGCGGATCGAGGTCGCGGTCTCCGACACCGGGCTTGGCGTCGCGGCTGAGGACCAACCGAGAATCTTCGAGGAGTTCCAGCAGGTCGACGGCGTCCAGGCCGGCCGCACGCCTGGGACAGGTCTCGGGTTGCCGCTCGTCAGGCGGCTCGCCCGCGCGCTCGGCGGCGATATCGAGCTTCAGAGCCGGGCAGGCTCGGGCTCACGATTCACCGTCGTCCTCCCGGCCTGAGGGCGCGCCGGCCGCGGCGGTCAGCTTCTCCACGGTCAGCGGCTTGTCGAGCACCCCGACCATGCCGGCGTCGATGCAGCGCTGATGCTCATCGGACCCGATGCTCGCGGTCAGGCCCCAGATCGGTGGTGCTTCGCCGGCGGCGATGATCGTCCGCGTCGCCTCGATCCCGTCGATCCCCGGCAGTTGCACGTCCATGAAGATCACGTCGAAGACCGTGGTGCCCGCGAGCGCCACGGCCTGTTCGCCGTCGATGGCCACGGTGCCTTCGACGCCGGCCTGCCTCAGCACTCGCTCGACAACCCGGCCCATGATCGGATGGTCCTCGACGACCAGCACGCGCATATGCCCGCGCCGGTCCTACCGTGCGACGATCGGTGTCGCGCGGGCGATTGAGTTGCCGGCGCCCGTGCACTTGGACGACCCCGGGACCAGGTGGAAATCGCCGGTCTGTCCAGGCGCCACGAATACCTGGCACGGGACCTCGGCGCACCGCGAGCCGGTCGCGACGGTGCAGCCGTAGCCAAGGTCGTTCGGAACGACGACGGTCGGCGCCTGCCTCGGTTTCCGCGGCCGCGAGGGGGTCAGCGAGAAGAACTGCGGAATCGGCGAGAGCCTCGGCGTCTGGGCCGGCGCCGGCGTTGGGGCCGGCGAGGCCGACGCCACCGCGACGGCGGTGGCGATAAGCGCCGCCAATCCCAGCAATCCGACCAGCCGTCGCACGACCAGAATTCTGCCTCGCAAACCGGTGAACGGCAATTCACCTCCGGGGGGCGGAGGTGAAATGCCAAAGTTCGTGGCGTGATCGCGGTACTCGGACCAGGCGGGGTCGGCGGCTTCATTGCGGCGGCGCTCGCGCGGGCCGGGACCGAAACGGTCGTGATCGCGCGCGAGTCGACCGCCGAGGTCATCAACGACAAGGGCATCGAAGTGCAGAGCGTCCGGCTCGGCGACTTCACCGCGCGTCCGCCGGCCGCCGCCGAGCTCGACGAGGACGTCGAGTTCCTGATCGTTGCGACCAAGGCGGTCGGCCTGGACGAGGCGCTCAGCCGTATCAAGGCCACACCCGCCGTGGTCGTGCCGCTGCTCAACGGGCTCGATCACATGACGCTGCTCCGGCGCCGATTCGAAAGCAGCCGCGTGGTCGCCGGCACGATCCGGATCGAGGCAGACCGGCCGGCGCCGGCGCAGATCGTCCAGACCAGCCCGTTTCTGCGGATCGATCTGGCGTCCGATGACCCGGCCGACAGGCCGGCGCTCGAGCGCCTGGTGGGCACGCTTGGCCGAGCCGAGATTCCCGCCCAGATCGGGGCGAGCGAGGCTCAGGTCCTGTGGGAGAAGCTCGTTCGGCTGAACTCGCTGGCATGCACTACCAGCGCGATCGACCGTCAGATCGGGTTCATCCGCTCTGATCCGGAGTGGCGGCATACGCTCGAGCAGTGCATCTGGGAAGCGTCCGCCGTTGCGAACGCGGACGGTGCGGATATCGACCCAGCGGCCAGGCTCGCCGAGCTCGACGACGCGCACCCCGGGCTCGGCTCATCGATGCAGCGAGATATCGCCGCCGGTCGTACGCCGGAGCTCAACGAGATCCCAGGCTCGGTGCTGCGCGCAGCGCGACGGCATCGACTCGAGTGCCCGACGATCGCGCGGCTCGCGGCCCAGATCGCCGAGCGTGCGGGGATTCAGCCGGGGGCGCCGGGCGCAATCCGCGCCTGATCGGGCCAGAACGGCCACTCTTCGAAGACGACGCAGCGACCGCCTTCGTCGAAGCGCACGATCCACAGGTCGCGGTACTCCCGCGGTGGCGGTCCCCCATAGTGCACCTCAACCCGGGCAACTGCCGTGTCGTCCTGTACGGCGACGATCTCGCTTGCCATCGTGAACTGCTCATCGGGACTCTCGCGCTCGCGTTCCCACATCGACGCGATCGCGTCGAGGCCGGCGATTGGCTGCTCATAGGGCGCAAGCTGGTAGCTGGCGTCCTCGCTGAAGATCTCCCTCAGCGGCGCGGTACCCGGCGTTCGCCACGCGCGCTCGTAGCGCTCGAGCCAGCTCAGGACGTGCTCGCGGGTGACCAACTAAAGCGGCGGCTTGATCGGCGGTGCCTGCCCCGGTGCGTGAACGGGCTGGGCGATCTCCTCGCTGGCGACGGCCTCGACGACCTCCTCCTCTTCCTCCTCGAGCTCGGAGTCATGCTGTCCGTCGCACAGGACGCGGAATGCTCCTGTCTGGCCGCCGTCGGCCTGCAGGACGATGCCGGGAAGAATCTCCTCGCCCTCCTCGAGTCCGAGGCGCTCGATGTCGAACCCAGCCATCCCGATCCCCCAGCTGTGATGGTCGGGGTTCTCGCGATCGTGAGCGGCCACCCCCTGCGCCAGCCGCTCGAGCAGCTTGCCGATTTTGGTCGCGTCCGCCATCCGGTTAAACGGTAGCGTTGCGCAAACCAACGATCAAAAAGGGGTTCTCAGATGCCGGATGCATTGATCCTGGAGTTCGACGGCGTGGGGCGCGCGGAGTACGAGGCCGTCAACGAGGTGCTCGGAATCGACATGAACACCGGCACGGGCAACTGGCCCGACGGGTTGCTGATGCATTCCGCCGGCGCCACGCGCGACGGCGGCTGGGTCGTGTACGAGGTGTGGGATTCGATCGATGCACAGCAGCGCTTCATGGACGAGCGGCTTGGACCGGCGCTCCAGCAGGGCGGAATCACCGACCCGCCGTCACGGGCCGACTGGGTCGACCTACACGCTCATCACAACCCGGGGAGCTGAGGGTCCGCGACGAAAAGTGCGTGCCGGACCCTAGCCGCGTTCGATCAGCTCGATCCGGTACCCGTCCGGATCGCGCACGAAGCACAGACGGCTACCGCCCTCGCGGATGCTGTACGGCGGGCGCTCGGGCTCGATGCCCTGGCCGGCGAGTCGCTCGAGCGTCCCGTCGAGGTCGGGCGTGGTGATCGCGATGTGCCCGTATCCCGTGCCGATCTCATAAGGCTCCTCGCGGCCGACGTTGTAGGTCAGCTCGAGGCGCGGCACGTCACCGTCATCGGGCAACCCCATGAACACGTTGATCGCCTCATCGCGGATCGGGATCCTCCCGATCTCGTTGAAGCCGAGCGCCTGGTAGAACGACACCGAGCGGTCGATATCGAGAATGCGGTAGCAGGTGTGAATCAGGCTCATATGGATAGGCTCCCATAGATGATCATCGAGCGTTCGATGAATGACGACTTCCTGTCGAACACCTACTTGGTGGCCGACGAGCTAGGGACGCAGGCGGTGCTGATCGACGCGGGTGGGCCGGTCGAGCCGCTGCTGTCGGTGATCGAGCGGATGCGCTACCAGCTAACGCACGTGCTCCTGACCCATCACCACTTCGACCACGTCTCCGAGCTCGAGAAGGTGCTCGAACGCCATCCCGGGACCCCGGTGCTGATCCACGAGCTCGAGCGCGACCAGGTCAAGGGCGCCACCGGCACGATGGCGCCGGGCGAGGCGATCGACAGCGGCGCGCTCCACATCGAGCCGCTCCACACCCCCGGCCACACGGCCGGAATGCTCTCGCTGCTGATTGGGGATCCCGCCCACCCCACCGACGTGTTCACCGGCGACACGCTGTTCAAGGGCTCGGTCGGCGGTGTCCGCGCTCCCGGCCATACCACCTACGCCGACCTGAAGTCCTCGATCATGGACACGCTGCTGAAGCTGCCGCCGGAGACCCGCATCCACCCCGGGCACACCGACCCGACGACGGTCGCTGACGAGCTCGAGCACAACGCGTTCGTGCGGATCTGGCGGGGCCTCGACCCCGAGGGCGATGAGCCCTGCACCGCCCTCGGCGAGCCCGCGACGCTGATCCTGTGGGGCCTCGACTACGACGGCGGCCACAAGGCCTGGGTGCGTTGGCCCGACGGCTCGGACGACATCGTCCCGGGTTCGCGCGTCGAGCGGTAGCCGAAGATAGGGATCCCGCCCACCCACCCCCGCCTCCCTGGCGATACAAAGCGCACCTTGCGCTCAGCCCGGCAAGTAGAGCCCATTAAGATCCCTTAGCGCAGTGGCGAAGGACAAGATCCCCACTTCTCGCGTGGGGCGTACCGCCCAGATCGGGGGGCTCGCGGCAGGTCAGGCGATCCGGCAGGCGGGCACCCGCGCAGCCAACCTCGCCCGCGACCAAGGAGGGGCGCGACGCCGCGCTCGAGCGACGCCACATCGAGGCCGCCGAGCAGATCGTGGCGGCGCTCGGGACGATGAAGGGCGCCGCGATGAAGCTCGGGCAGGTGATGTCGTTCCTCGACGTCGGGCTCGTGCCCGAGGACTACCGCGAGGAGTTCCAGCGCAAGCTGGGCGCGCTGCGCGACGCCGCCCCGACGGTCACGTTCAAGGAGATGCGCAAGGTGATCGAGGACGAGCTCGGCGAGCGCGTGAAGGACATTTTCGATGAGTTCGACGAGGACCCGATCGCCGCTGCGTCGATCGGCCAGGTCTACCGAGCGCGACTGATCGACGGCAGAGAGGTTGCGGTCAAGGTCCAGTACCCGGGCGTGGCCGCGGCGGTGCGGGCCGACATGCAGAACCTCGGGCTGATCCTGCGGCTGCTCAAGCGGATCGCGCCAGGGATGGATCCGCAGGCGATCGGCAAGGAGATCCGCGACCGGATCGAGGAGGAGCTCGACTACGAGCTCGAGGCGCAGAACCAGCGCACGCTCGCCCGGCTCTATCGCGGACATCCGTTCATCGTGATTCCTGATGTCGTGACGTCCCTGTCGCGCGAGCGCGTGCTGGTGAGCGAGTACGTCTCCGGCCGAGGGTTCGAGGAGCTCAAGGGCCTCGATCAGGATCAGCGCGACCGGATCGGAGAGATCATCTTCCGCTTCTATTTCGGCTGCATGTATCGCCACCACCAGTTCTCGGGCGATCCGCATCCCGGCAACTCGATGCTGCTTGATGGTGATCCCGCCCACCCCCGGATGGCGTTCCTCGACTTCGGGCTGTTCAAGCGGATGCCGCCGGGCGCGGTCGAGCTCGAGATGGAGGTCGCGCGGGCGGTGATCGAGGGCGAAGCCGACACGATCATGCGCCTCGGGACCGAGACCGGCTTCTTCCCCGAGCCCGAGCGGTTCAAGCCTGAACGTGTGCTCGAGCACTTCCGCGCGGCGACCTCCTGGTACACGGAGGATCACTACATCGAGGTGACACCCGAATACGCCACGCAGGTGCTGATCGACATGAGCGACCCTCGGTCGGAGTATTTCGGCCAGCTCCGCCACGAGAAGGCGCCGCCTGACCACCTGTTCGGCCGTCGGATGGAGGTCCTCACGCTGGCGGTGATCTCGCAGCTGCACTCGCGCGGGAACTTTCACCGGATCGCGCGCGAATGGTTCTACGGAGACCCTCCGGAGACGGAGATGGGACGCGAGGAAGCCGCGTTCTACGCGCGCGCGCTGACCTAGCGGCGGGCCGGGAGCGAGGCGAGGACCGCGGCGAGGCCGCCAGGAGGCCGGGAGCGAGGCCGCGCAAGCCCGGGACGTGGCCCGGGGCTAAACACCCTAAACCGGACTGCAATAGTCGAGTTTGGTTCGGTATCATGCTCGGTCTGCAAAGAACCGAGGCTGGGAGGTCCGCCGATGTCTGTCCAGGATCACGACCACAGCGAGCACGCCGGCCCTGGATACGCCTCGCCGCAGGCGGCCCAGCAGCAGCCGCCCGAGAAGTTCGTGTACGTCGCCTGTCTTTACGAGGGCACGGGCATCAACCGGCCGGACTTCATCGCGGTCGTAGACGCCGATCCGGCCTCGGACACCTATGGGGAGATCGTGCACCGCACGGAGATGCCGAATATCGGCGACGAGCTGCATCACTTCGGCTGGAACGCCTGCTCCTCGGCGTGCCATTCGCAGCTGCAGCGGGACACGATGATCGTGCCGGGCATGCGGAGCTCGCGGCTGCACATCATCGACATCTCCGAGCCGCGGGCGCCTCGGATCCGGAACGTGATCGAAGGCGAGGAGATCAAGGAGAAGCTCGGGCTGAGCTTCCCGCACACCGTGCACTGCATGCCTGGCGACATCGTCACGGTGTCGATGCTCGGCGACGCCGACGGCAACCTCCCCGGCGGCTTCGCCGTGCTCGACGCGAGAGACTTCAGCGTCGCGGAGCGCTGGGAGCGGGAGCGCAACGGTCAGGAGCTCATGTACGACTTCTGGTACCAGCCGCGCCAGAACGCGCTCGTCTCGAGCGAGTGGGGCGCGCCGAACACGTTCGTCGACGGCTTCAACCCGGCCGACGTCGCAGCAGGAAAGTACGGCCGCCGGCTGCACTTCTGGGACCTGGAGAAGCACGCGAAGATCCAGACCATCGACCTCGGCGACGAGGGTCTGATCCCGCTCGAGATCCGCTGGCAGCACGACCCGGACTCCGCTCAAGGCTTCGTCGGCGCGACCCTCTCGAGCAACATCATTCGCTTCCATCGCGAGAACGGGAGCTGGGCGGCGGAGAAGGTGATCGACATCCCGAATGAGGAGCTCCAAGGTTGGCCGCTGGAGGGCGGCGTCCCCGGCCTGATCACCGACCTCGTGCTCTCGCTCGACGACCGCAACCTGTTCCTGTCCAACTGGCTGCACGGCGATCTGCGCCACTACGACGTCTCAGACCCGGAGAACCCGGTGCTGCGCTCCCAGGTCTGGCTCGGCGGGCTGCTGGGACGTGACGGCGGTCATCCCAAGGCGTCCGAGCCGCTGAACGGCGGGCCTCAGATGCTGCAGAACTCGCTCGACGGCGACCGCGTTTACGTGAGCAATTCCCTGTTCTCGAGCTGGGACAACCAGTTCTATCCAGGGATCAAGGGATGGCTGACGAAGCTCGACCGCCAGCCCGACGGCAGCTACACGCTCGACCCCGACTTCTACGTCGACTTCCACGAGCAGGCCGAGGGGGCGCGCCCGCACGAGATCCATCTGCCGGGCGGCGACTGCACGACCGAGATCTTCCAGTAGGGACGCGGCCCCGAAGGTCCGGGTTCAGACTCGCTGGATCTGGACGAGACTCGTGGTCCCCGGCCGGCCGCTCGGCAGGCCGGCGGTGATCCCGACGCGAGCTCCGGGCTTGACCCACCCGAGCTCGACGACGCGGCGTGCGGCATCCGCGATCAGCGCCTCGGTGATTTCGTGGCGGCGCATCGAGCCTGCCTCAACGCCCCACATCAGGCTGCAACGGCGCACGGTCTCGCGCCCGGGCGACAGCGCGTAGATCGGAACGTGGGGACGGTGGGCTGAGATCAGCCGGGCCGAGCGACCGGACAGCGTGGGGACGACGAGCGCCGCCAGGTGCAGCTCGCGCGCGGCCGCGCAGGCGCTGTAGGCGACGGTGTAGGCGGGGTCACGGGCGTCGCGCCGTACGCGCTCCTCGTTCCAGGTGCTGTATGGCAGCGTCTGCTCGGTGCGCTCGGCGATCTTCGCCATCATCTCGACCGACTCGACCGGGTAGGAGCCGATCGCTGTCTCCTGGGAGAGCATCACCGCGTCGGTGCCGTCGAGGATCGCGTTGGCGACGTCGGTCGCCTCCGCGCGGGTGGGGCGGCTCGAGGCGACCATCGAGTCGAGCATCTGGGTGGCGGTGATCGACGGCCGCGCGAGGCGCCCCGCGTGCCGCAGCAACTGCTTCTGCGCGATCGGCACCTCTTCGATCGGCAACTCGATCCCGAGGTCTCCGCGCGCGACCATCACGCAGTCCGCGGCACGGATGATCTCCTCGGCGGCTTCCATCGCCTGTGGCTTCTCGATCTTCGCGATCAGCGGCAGCCGCGTGTGCCGGCGGACGCTCGACACGTCCTCCGCCGTACGCACGAACGAGAGCGCGACGAGGTCGACGCCGATCGACTCGCCGAAGCGGAGCATCTCGAGGTCGGCCTCGGGGACCGCGGGCAGGCCTCTGGTCGAGCCCGGGATGTTGAGCCCCTGCCTCGACGCGACCGAACCGCCGATTTCGACGACCGTCTCAATCTCGTGGTCGCCATTGCGCACCGAGTCGACGCGCAACCGGATGTCCCCGTCGGCGAGATAGATCACGTCGTCCGGATCGACGGCGTCGGCCAGGCCCGCCCAGCTGACCGTCATCCGCCGGTCGTTGCCGGTGTCCGTGGAGCCACACACGAGCACCAGCTTCTCGCCCGGCTTGAGCTCGACGATGCCGTTGTCGACCGCTCCGATCCGGACCTTGGGCCCGGGAAGGTCCTGGAGGATCGCCACCTGCCGGCCGACGGCCGACGCGGCGGCGCGGATCCGCTCCGCGTTCTCGGCGTGGATCTCGCGATTGCCGTGCGAGAAGTTCAGGCGTGCGACGTCCATCCCAGCCTCGACGATCCGCGTGAGCGTCTCGAGGTCACGCGAGGCGGGTCCGATGGTGGCGACGATCTTGGTGCGGCGCATGTCCTACTGCAACCTAGACGACGACTTCGCGGTTGTCGTTAAGCATTTGGCTATGCCGACTGCTTTGGCGCTACGGTCGAAATATGACGACAGGGAAGTCGCCGGCGCCGGGGGGCGCCCCCCTAGACGACGCGGCGCGCGCACGGGCCGGGGTGGTCGTCGGAGTGGCAGTCGCGCTCGCCAACGGGCTGAACGTGCTCTTTCACTTCGCCGTGGCGAGACTCGTGATCCCGGAGGAGTACTCGCTGCTCGCGACGATGTTCGTGATCTTGATGGTGGGGTCGGTGCCGATGCTGTCGCTGCAGGCTGCGGTTGCGAGAGAGGTGGTCGGCCGGCTCGAGCGCCATGGCGAGGCCGGCGCTGGGCTGGTGCTGAGAGAGATGCTTGCCTCGCTGCTTCGCAAGGTGCCGGCGATCTTGCTGGTCTGCGCGGCGATCGCGATTCCCGCCGCGCTGTTGACGCACGTCAGCAGGCCGTTGCCGGCGATCGCGACGGCGATCGCCCTGCTCGTCGCGCTGCCGGCGCCGATGATCTGGGGGGCGCTGCAAGGCACGGAGCAGTTCACCGCGTTCGGCGCGAGTCAGGTCGCCTACTCCGGGGTCAAGTTCGTGGCCGGCGTCGTGCTCGCGGCGCTCGGGTACGGCGCGGCAGCGATCATGTTCGGGGTCGCGCTGGCGAGCGTGCTGGCGGCCGTCGCCTCGCTGTGGTTCCTACGAGGGATACTCGCCGCCTCGCGAGGGATCCGCCTGGCGCGGCGCGCGCTGGCCACACCTTACGAGGCCGCAACAGCCGCGGCGCTGACGCTGTTCACGGCGCTCACGACGCTCGACGTCGTCGTCTCGCGCGTGTCGTTCAACGGCAACACCGCCGGCGCATACGCGGCCGCCTCGATCGCCGCCCGGACGCTCCTGGTAGTGCCGCTGGCGGTCACCACGGTGCTGTTTCCCCGGGTCGCGTCCCTGCAGAACGCCGCCGCCGAGCGCCGCTACCTGCTCGGGGGATCGTCGCCGTCGGCTCGATCGGAGGCCTCGCCGCGGTGATCGCGATCGCGTTTCCAGCGCCTCTCCTGCACCTCGCTTTCGGGCACAAGTACGACGCAGCGCAGACATGGTTCGGGCCCCTCTGCGCCGCGATGGCGCTGTACGGGGTCGCGAACATATACCTGTTCCAGTTCCTGGCGCAGGGGCGCGCGAGGTACTACGCCGCTGGCGGGGATCCTGGGCGTTCAGCTCGTGGCCTACGCCCTCGCGCACGCGCGACCGATCGACCTCGTCTACGTCCAGATCGCGACCGCCGCGGCGCTCGTGGTCGCGAGCGAGATCTTCGATCTGCGTGGGCACCGGAAGGTACCTGCGCCCGGTGCTGAGCGATCTACGGACCATGCTTCCGGGGAAATCACGGTTTAAACATGATTGTTGCTGCCGTTGACGGCTGAAACCTCCTGGTCTACGTTGGTCGGATGGCGGCAAGGAATGCAGGCCAGGGCGCGCCAAGGAATTCGGCTGACGAAGTAGGTGTCAGGCCGGCGCCGGGCCGACCAGGGCTCCCCAGCATCACCGCGATCGTGCCCACGCTGGACAACGACCGTACGCTCGGACGCGCGCTGCAGTCGCTGCGCTCGCAGCGATACGAGGGACGCATCGACATCCTGTGCATCGACGGGGGCTCGGTCGACGGCTCGCGCGAGCTCGCTCGGAGCTTCGGCGCCGAGGTGATCCACAACGAAGCCGGAGACGAGGAAGAGGCGCGTGCGATCGGTGTCGAGGAGGCAACCGGTGAGCTGCTGCTGCTGCTCGACGCCGACAACGAGCTGCCGCACGAGCACTGGCTCGGGCGCCTCGTCGCTCTCGCTGGCCGACGACGTGGTCGCGGCCGACTGCCTGTTCGGCGCCTGGCGCCGCGGCGATCCGGCGATCACCAGGTTGTGCGGTCTGATCGGCGGGACCGACCCGCTCGCGGTCGAGCTTGGATTCGCGGACCGCTGGGCAGTGCACCTCGGGCGCTGGACCGGGATGCCCGTCGTCGAGGAGGAGGATCGGGGCGAAGCGCTGCTCGTCAGGATCGATCCCGCTCGTCCACCGCCGATGGGATCCAACGGCTTCCTCGTCCGGCGCGACGCCGTGCTGAAGACCGTCTACCGCCCGTTCGTCCACTCCGACGTCGTGGGCGACCTCGCCGAACTCGGGTGGCGCTTTGCTCGCGTTCGGGACTCGATCGTCCACCACTACGCGCCTGACCTGCGGGCCTTTACGCGCAAGGCCTTTCGCCGGGCTCGGCGCACCGCTGTCGGAGTGCCACAGCAGCGGCGGGGCTTCAGACCCCCGGTGCCGCGCGCGATGGGGCTGGCGATCTCGTCGTGGCTGCTGGTCGGCCCATCGCTGCGAGCGCTGCGCGGGTTCCGCACCAAACCGGATCCCGCATGGGCCCTGTATCCGATCGCCTATGCGATCACGACCGCCGCCTACGCGGTCGAGATGCTCAGGGCGGTCCTGCTGCGCGGCCACATGCGCGTTCCTCGCAGCCGCCTGGGCCGAGGTGACGAGCCGCGGCTTCGTGACTATCGGGGCCTCGTCTCGGTGGTGATGCCCGCATACAACGAATCCGGGTTGCTCGCAGGGCACCTGGCCGAGACGGTCAGCGCGCTCGAGCGGATCGGCTGCCGGTACGAATTGATCATCGTCGACGATGGCTCCGACGACGACACGCGCGCGATCGCGCGCGATGCCGCCGGGGCCAACCGTTATGTGACGGTTGTCGGTCTGGATCGCAACAGCGGCAAGGGGATCGCGCTGATTCACGGCGCGAATGTCGTGCGGGGCGACCTGGTCCTGTTCGTAGACGCGGACCTGGAGGTCCATCCGCGCCAGCTCTCGATCCTGTACGAAACGCTCATACGTGAGCGTGCCGATGTTGTGATCGGCTCAAAGCTTCACCCCCGTGCGAGGATCGAATACCCCAGCGGCCGGAGGGTTCTCTCGATCGGGTACTACATCCTCGTCCGCCTCCTGTTCGGTCTGCCGGTCCGCGACACGCAGACCGGGCTGAAGCTCTACAAGCGAGAGGTCCTCGATCGGGTCGTGCCGAGGCTCGTGGTGAAGCGATACGCGCACGACCTGGAGGTGCTCGTCAACGCGCATCGGCTGGGATATCGGATCGCAGAGGCCCCGGTGGTCGTCACCCGCGAACGTGGTTACCCGCGCATCGGTCCGACCGACGTTCGCGAGGTCGCGCAGGACACGCTCGCGATCTGGTACCGGACATATGTCCTGCACTACTACGACCGCCACGCCACGGACCCCGCGGGCGCGCCGCGGGCAGACGCGATGAAGGCGATCAAGGACACGACCGTGGTCCGAGAACCTGAGCCATCGGCCGACGAGACACCGCCAGTGACACGAGAGCGCGTCTGATGAGCGCGACGGCGGACGAGCAGTTCGACGAGCACTTCCGAGAGCTGAACGCGCGGCTCGGCGCGGTGCTGGACAGCGCCGAGGAATGCGTGCGGGCGCTCCAACCGGCCACGCCCGAGCCGGCCCCTGCGCCGGGTTCGGTCGCTCCCGCTGCCGTGACGCTCGCCGACCACCGGGGACGCCTCGATCTCCACGCGGTTGACGTCGACGTCGGCTGGCGGCTGCCGCAGGACCTGTGTCGCTCCTTGCGGATGCTGCCAATCCGGCGGCATGACGACGGCGTGCTCACCGTCGCGGTGGAGGGTCGCGATGTCGGGCTCGCGCGCAAGGTGCTCGAGCGGCACCCCGGCACGCGTGACGCGGGAGGCTTCGAATTCGTCGTCATCGCCCGAGCTGACATGAACGCGGCGATCGAGCTCGTTCACGGCAGGCCCCGCCTGCACGCGGTCGCGCCGCCGGCCGCCGAGCCCGACGCTGCTGCTACTCCAGCAGGCACGCCGCCAGAGGTGCCAGCAGAGGCGCCGCCAGACACGCCGGCGGAGGCGCCGCCAGAGCGCCCGGCCCCGGAGCCAACAGCCGGCACCGAACAGACGGAGCTCCCCGACAAGCCGGCCACGCCACCGGTGGAAACCGCGGCAGCCGAGATCGGTGCGCTCGAGGAGCTGTGGGCCGCGGATGCGGTCACTCCCTACACCCGGCCCCGCCCGCCAACCCGCCCCCGGCCGCCGGCGAGTCCAAAGCGCCCGCCGGTGGAAGCACCCCACCGGCCGATCGGCGCGCGCCTTGTGAATCGCGGCGTTGTCACTCCCGCCCAGGTTGACGAGGCGCTCGCGCTGCAGCAGCGATACGGCGACCGGATCGGAGAGCTGCTCGTGCACGAGCTCGGCGCTGACGAGGATTCGGTCGCGTCGGCGCTCGCCGAGCAGCTGGACATCGACTTCGTGTCATCGGTCGAGCCCGACCCAAAGGTGATCGGGCTTGTCGACCAGTCGCTGATTCGCCGGCATCGCGTGCTGCCGCTCAGTGTCGCTGGAGGGGAGCTGCGGCTCGCGATGGTTGACCCGCTCGACGAGCCGGCGCTCGCGGCGGTGCGTGACGCGACGTCGATGCGTCTGCGCCGGGTGGTCATGACCGCTACGGCGTACGAGCAAGCGATCCAGACGCTGTTCGCCGCGCACGACAGCGACCGCGCAGTCAATTCGCTGCTCCAGCGACTCCCCGAGCAATCAGCCCGCTCGACGCTGACCGCGGCTCAGAAGCTCGGAGCACTCGGGATCGGAATCGTCTGCGTGGCCGCCGTGATCATCAGCCCGATCCACGCGCTGATCGCGTTCAACATCGTCACGGTCTGCTTCTACCTGAGCTTCAGCGCCTACCGCCTGAAGCTGATTTACAACAGCCTCTCACGGGGCATTGCGGTGCCGGTCACCGACGAGGATCTCGCAGCGCTCAACGAGCGGAAGCTGCCGGTCTTCACGCTCCTTGTCCCGCTTTACCGGGAGGCTCCCGTGGTCCCGGAGATCATCGCGAGCCTCGCTCGCCTCGACTATCCGAGAGCCAAGCTCGACGTCAAGCTGCTCTGCGAGGCCGACGACCTCGAGACGATCGAGGCGATCGAGCGCGAGCAGCCACCGGCGCACTTCCACCTGCTGGTGGTCCCCGACGGGCAGCCGAAGACGAAACCCAAGGCATGCAACTACGGCCTGATGCGGGCGCAGGGCGAGCTCGTCGTCATCTACGACGCCGAGGACCGGCCCGAGCCGGACCAGCTCAAGCGCGTCGTCGCCGCGTTCGCGAAGAGCGATCCGCACGTCGTCTGCGTCCAATGCAAGCTCAGCTACTACAACCAGGACCAGAACCTCCTCACCCGCTGGTTCACCACCGAGTACTCGATGTGGTTCGACCTGTTCCTGCCGGGGCTCGACGCGCTCGACGCGCCAATCCCCCTCGGCGGCACCTCCAACCACTTCGTCACCGCGCAGCTTCACGAGTTGGGCGGGTGGGACCCGTACAACGTCACCGAGGATGCGGATCTCGGGATCCGGCTGGCCAGGACCGGCTACAGCACGATCATGATCGAGTCCTCCACCTACGAGGAGGCGAACCCAATCGTCGCGAACTGGATCCGCCAGCGCTCACGATGGGTCAAGGGCTACATCCAGACCTGGCTCGTGCACATGCGTCACCCGGTGCAGCTCGGGAGGGGGCTTGGGTGGCGGCGGTTCTGGTCGTTCCAGTTTGTGGTCGCGGGAACGTTCGTCACGTTCCTGCTCAACCCCTTCTACTGGGCGCTGACCACGGTCTGGGTATTCACGCAAGCGCAGCTGATCCGCGACGTGTACCCCGCGTTCCTGTACTTCGTCGCGTCGTTCGGGCTGTTCATCGGCAATTTCGTGTTCGTCTACGCCAACGCCGCCGGTGCGATGTGGCGCGGGAATGACCGCCTGGTCAAGTACGCGTTGCTCACCCCGCTGTACTGGGGACTGATGTCGATCGCGGCGTGGCGGGCCGTGTTCCAGCTCGTGACGAGGCCTCATTTCTGGGAGAAGACGACGCACGGGCTGACCGGTGTTCAGGCTCCTGCCGAACTCGCGCGACGGGACGCGGGAGGCTAGGCAGTGTCCGCAGTCGCGCCACCGCTGATCGCGCCGCGCCTGCCACGCGCCAGCGCCTCCGAGCACACCGAGAGCCGACGCCGGATCAGCGCGGCGACGATCTCATCCGTGCTGCTCGGCGTGGTCACTTTCGCCGCGTACGCCTGGCTGGGGAACCGCGTCGTCCGCGATCAGCACCTCGTGATCTTCGATGCTGCGTCGCGGCTGGCCCATGCCTTCTTCGCGTTCTACAACTCTCCGCCGAAGCTCGCGGCGGTCGGCTTCGTGTGGCCGCCGATGGGGACGCTCGTGTTTCTTCCCTTCGCGGCGATCAAGCCGCTGTCCACCTCGCTGCTCGCGCTGCCGCTGACCTCGGCGGTTGTTCGGCGCCGGGCTCGTGGTCGTCCTCAACAGGACCCTGAGGCTGCTCGGCATCCGCTGGCCGGCACGGATCGCGCTGCTCGCGCTGTTCGCGCTGAACCCGATGATCGCGTTCTACGCGACCAACGGCATGACCGAGATCGCGTACCTGTTCTTCCTGATGACGGGAATCCACTTCCTGCTCAGGTGGTACCTGTCCCGTGACTCCCATTTCCT
Source organism: uncultured Solirubrobacterales bacterium (assembly GCA_963796525.1). GTDB lineage: Bacteria > Actinomycetota > Thermoleophilia > Solirubrobacterales > Solirubrobacteraceae > Palsa-465. Next base: position 499,879 of record CAWCMD010000013.1, on the reverse strand, counting down.
CGTCCTCGCCAGCGTCCCGTTCGCGCAGGCCACCCTCACCCGCTACGAGCTCGTCGGCTACGCGGCGCTTGCCGCGATCACGATCGCGTTCGTGATGCGCCGCCACATCGAGGACAGCAAGCTCGAGTCCTCGATGATCGGCTTCCTCGTTCCGATCGTCTACGGCTTCGGGCTGTGGATGTTCTTCAACGGGCTGATCATGCACGATCCCCTGTTCTGGTTCAAAAACCAGTTCCCGAGTGCCGGCGGGACCGTGACGGGGATCAACGCGCTGACACCGACCCTGACGCTGTCTCCCGCCGCGCTGTTAAGCAGCTGGCGACACTCAATTTCGAACTGTTTCCGTTTGCGGTGATCGTGACTGCGGTGATGGTTGCGTTGTGGGTGCGCCGGCGAGATGCGATGACCGCCTGCCTGACCGCGATGCTGCTGCTGAACGCGGCAACCACGTTCCTGCTGGTGCTGCAATCGCAGCAGGTGTCGCTCCTTCAGCTCCGCTACAACATGCGCGCGATGCCGATCGCGCTGGTCGCCGCCGCGTGGATAATCCATTCGCTCGGCAGGCGATCGGCTCGCGTCGTCGCGACCGTCGTGGCAGCCGCCGGATTGGCTGTCTCGATCCCCGTCACCTGGCACATGATGGACACGTGGCGCTAGCAGTACCACGAGCGGTCCTTCGTCCTCGCACTGAGGACGGGACAGGACCTGGAGGGCCGGATCGTCGGTTCCTGCTACATCGAGATCAACGGCGAGAAGCAGATGGCACGATACATCACCGACCATGTGCAGCAGCCCAACGCGATCCTCACGGATGACAGCCAGACGCTCGAGGTCATGCTGCTCAGCGGCCGACCCGACCTGTTCCTTGATCGAATCGACCATGGCGACATGGCGTGGCGGCGCGTTCTCAACAATCCGTTCGGGCGCGTGAAGTACTTCCTGTTGCCGAAGTGGGCACCGGGTCACTATCACGTGCCGGCGGCGCCATACGACCAGAATCCAGCTCCGGTACAACAATTTGTTGCACGGTAACTCGTGGGCACACGTCGCCTATCAGAACGACCGTTATGTGTTACTGGCGATCGATCGCTGCCCGCCGGCCGGCTCGGGTTTCCGGGTCCCCGCGGACTGCCGGGTGACGCGATGACAGAGCTGCCTCGGGTCAGCGTGATCGTGCCGGCGCCCGAGCTGACCGACGACGGTCGCCGGTGCCTCGAGCGGCTGGCCGAACTCGGCGAGCACGTCGAGGTGCTGTTCGTCCCCGACGCCGAGGTGGACGACCTTCCAGCGGGCGTCGAGTGCATCGTGTCGGGTCCCGTGCTTCCAGGGGAGAAGCGACAGCTCGCGCTCGAGCGCTCGAGCGGGACGCTGATCGCGCTGATCGATGACGATGCCTATCCACATCCCGGATGGCTGGACGAGGTAGCCGCGGCCTTTGCGGCAGATGCGGGGATCGGCGCGGTGTGCGGGCCCACGATCACCCCGGACGACGCGCCTGAGGGGGAGCAGCTCGGCGGCCGTGTGTACGCGTCGTGGCTCGTCTCGGGACCGCAGGTATGGCGCTACCGGCTGGCCCACGCACGCGACGTGGACGACGCGCCAAGCGTCAACCTCGTCTTCAGCCGCGAGGACGCGCTCGCAATTCGCTTTGACTCGCCGTACTGGCCCGGCGAGGACACGATCGTCTGCAACCGCCTGATTCGCCGCGGCCGGCGGATCCGGTACGTGCCGGGCGCATATGTCTTCCACCGGCGCCGACCGCTGTGGCGAGGACACCTGCTGCAGGTGTGGCGGTTCGGGTGCCAGCGCGGCGCGTTCGCGCGCACGATCGGCGGCAACTCGGCGCAACCGGGGTACTTCGCTCCTTCGCTGCTGATGATCCTGCTCTCCCTGGGCTGGATCGGCAGCCCGCGCTGGTGGCGCCGGGGCGTCGTCGTGTACGGCGCCGCTTGCCTTGCCAGCGGTGCCGACCGCGACCCTCGAAGGTGGTGGCGAATCAGCGCGGCGATCGCCGCGACCAACGCGTGCTACGGCATCGGGGTCCTGCTGGGCCTCGGCAGGGGCGTGCGCGAAGGCGACATCGAGGTCGCCGAAGCGCAGCACAAATCCGATCACCGCCCGGCGCCTGAGCCGCGCGCGGCGGCAAGCTTCGCGCGCAGCGTCCAGTAGCCGAACGCGAGTTGGTGCCGGTCGAGCCTCCTGACCGCACGTATCCCCCAGCGCAATTGCTCGAGCCGCCGCTCGAGCTCGACCTCTGCGCGCTCTCGCCGGCTCAGCGGCCGGAAGCCGGCGTGCAGCCGTCGCCGGTACTCCGCTTCGAACGCGTCGAGCTCCGCGGGCGGGGGCTCCCAGTCTGCCGGCGGTCCGCTGCCGGAGATGGCGCCGGCGTACAGCCGCTCGAGCTGGCGCGTCAGGCGGTCCTTGTCGACCAGCATCTCAGCCTGCCGCATCGCCGCCTCCCCGAACGCACGGGCGCGCTCCGGGTCGCGCAGCAGCGACGCCACGGCCTCGCCGAACACCCGGGGGTGGTTTGCGATGTGTCCGGTGACGCCCTCCTGGACCTGCTCGAGCTGCCCGTTGTCGACCCACGGTGTCGAGCACGTCACGACCGGAATGCCGAGCGCCATCGCCTCGGCGATCGCGACCGAGTACGACTCGCCGATCTCGGCCGCGGTCGCGAATACATCGCACGCCGCGAAGCGCGTCGCGACTTCCTCTTCGTTGAGCGTCGTGTCGACGAGCTGGACGCGGCCGAGCACGCCCAGCCTGCGCAGTCGAGCGACCGTCGCGGGCGTGGCGCCGACGAACATCACCTGCGCTTCCGGCATCAGCTCCAGCAGGTGAGGAACCATGTCGACCAGCAGCCGGCGCCACTTGGTGTCATCGTCGCGTCCGACGCGCCCGACGACCGGGCGGGTCGGGTCGAGCCCCAGCCGCTCCTTGGCGTGCGCCCGCTCCGGCGCGAGGGCGCGCAGGCGGGCGATGTCGACCGCCCAATGCAGAACCAGGTGGCGACGGTGGAAGTCCGGTCCGGAAAGCCCCAGACGCCGGCGGTACCGCAGCGCGCACATCTTCCCGACGAACAGGTGGCACTCGAACTGACGCTCGTCGTCGGAGGCGTCGACGCGTCCGAAGATGTTCGTCTCGACGAGATGCGGGACGCCGGCGTCTCGGCAGGCAGCCGGAACGAGCGCCTCGGCCAGCCCGGCGCGGAAGACATGCGCCAACTGCACGCCCTCGAGGTGCTCGGCGAGCCGGCGGCGGTTGTTGTCGGCGACCAGCACGGGGATGCCCGCCGCCTCGAGCTCGGAGCGCCGGGGGCCGTCGCGGATCGCGGCGATGACGCGCACATCGAACTGTTCGCGATCGATCGAGACCGCATGGTTGACAAGCCCCTTGTCGGTTCCACCCAGCCCGAGCGAATTGGTGATCAGCGCGACCGCGATGGTGCAGGGTCTCGGGCTGGGTTCGCCGAACACTGAACGGGAATCTACGGATTGACTTGGGTGCCTGCCCGAGGAATCCTGCTTGTTGATGCCAAATGTCGAGTAACCACGAGCCGCCGCCTGACTCTTCGCACATCGATGCGATCGTCTCCTCGACCGCGGACTCGGCTGAAGAAACGCGTCACCACGACGAGCAGACCGCCAGGGACCAGGCGGACGATGTGCGCGTCGAGGCCGAAGCCGAAGCGTGGCGACTGCGCCACGAGGCGGCGACGATGACCGCCGAGCATCTCGCCGAGACCAAGAGCCTGATCGATGACTTCACCGCAGAGCAGCTCGTCCGCATCTCGACGCTTTCCGACGGTCTCATCGAGCAACTCGAGTACCTGATCCACCGCCTGAAGGAGACCGTGATCATCGAACAGGGGCTTGCCGAGACACTCGCATCGCTCGGAGCGGCCGCACTGGAGATCGCGCGCGAGGTGGAGAGGATCCGAAGCGAGTCGCAGCCCCCCGGAACCTCCGATCCCGGCGGCTCCTGATCGCGCCTGGCTACGGCGCCTGCATTTCGGGGAAGTGCTCGATGACGTGCGTGCGTAGCGAGTCGCGCGCGAAGCGGCGCTCGTCGGCGCTTGCCATCCGGTAGCGACCCAGCAGCTCCTTCTGCCGGCTGATCTCGAGCCCGCTGATCGTCCAGGAGACCGCCAGCCGTTCGAACAGCAGCTCGACCGCCCGCTGCCACGCATCCTCCTGGTTGAGCCCCCCGGCGAGCACGTCCGCGTACTCGCGTCGCGCGGCAACGGGCAGAGAGTTCCGCAGCGCGAGCATGTTCCCATCGGCGTCGCGGTATTCGCTGATCGGCGCCTTCGCTGCGTCGAGCTTCTGGCGCTGGCGGCTGCGCTTGCCCACCGCGCTCGTCTTATGCCGGACCGGCGGCGGCCTGTTCCAGCTGCTCGCGGACGTTGCCGCTGACCGGGTCGGCGTGGCCGGCCCATGCCACCGACGGCTCCATCGCCGCAAGCTTCCGGATCGAGGCCCGCGCTTGCTCGGTATCCGCGTTGAATCCACGGTGCGGAACGCGCGCCGCGCCCTTGATGCCGGTCTGCGGATCGAGCGTGTAGAAGCAGTCGGAGACGAGCGCGAGCTTGTCCGAGTCGCGAAACAGCCCGATCAGTCCCGGTGCGTGGCCCGGCAGCTCGATCACGCGGAAGCCCGCGATCTCGTCGCCCTCCTGCACCGTCCCGGCGATCTTGACAGCGCCTCCATCCCACATCGGGAGCAGCCGTCCGAGCAGGAGGCGCCCGTGAGGGGCCAGCTCCTCGAGATGCCAGTAGGGACGCATCGGCGAGTCCGATTCGGCCGCCTCGCGCTCGAGCGGGTGGCAATAGACAGGGGCGTCCACCCCGGGGACGGCACCGCGGTGGTCTGCGTCGGCGTGGCCGAGCACGACGCGCTTGATCCCTCCCAGGCGCGCTCCCGCGGCCACCACCGCCGGAGCCATGTCCGAGATGCCGCCGTCGAACATCGTCACGCCGCCGTCGTCGGCGATCAGATAGACGTTCATCGTCCGCACCGGGAAGCCGCCGCGCACGATCCACACGCCCTCGGCGATCTGCTGCGGCGGGGTTCCCTGCCGCCAGGCGCGCATCCGCGTGCGGACGTTGGCGAGCTTGGCGAGCCGCAGCTGGGCCGGCGACCCGGGGGGCGGCAGGAAGCCGAGCTGGCTCGCGATGTCGCCCGAGTCGACATACGCGTCGTTGTGCTGGATCAGCTCGTCGGCGACGGTGACCACGTCGCAGCCTTCGATCTCGATGCGGGCGCCGTTTGGCTCGAACCCCTGGAAGGTGCCGGGGCCGGCGAACGTCGCCCGTGCACGCCAGCGGACGGCGGTGCGGTTGCTTATAGGTGGTCAGATCGAGGATCTCGAACGCGAAGTCCGGGAAGGCTTCGAACAGAGCGTTGAAGTACGTGCGGATCCCGTCAGGCGCGGTGAGCTCCTGCTGCCCGACGAAGCGGTCGATCGCTCCTGGCGCCCAGCACGCGAGCGCGGCGTCGAGGTCGTGCGCGGCGAGCGCTTCGAAGTAGCGTTTGGCGACATCCGAGGTGGGCATGGCGGCGCAGTCTACGCGCCGAGGAATATCGTGCGCGGCATGAGTCAGCGGCGCGAGCTGGGAAGAGGCGAGCGGGTGGTCCCCGGGCTGTGGCGGCTGCGGCTGCCGCTGCCCTGGCCCGGAGTGCCTCATTGCAATGCGTGGGCGATCGCGTCCGGCTCGGGCGTGGTGCTGGTCGACACCGGGATGCATCTGCCCGGGTCGATGGCACAACTCGAGCGGGCGATGGAGCAGGTCAACCTGCGCGTCGAGCACGTGCGGCTGATCGCGTGCACGCACGCTCACTCCGATCACTGGGGACAGACGGCGCCAATTCGCGACCGCGCCGGCTGCGAGTTCTGGATGCATCCCAACCATGCCCACGCGACGCGCAACGCCGAGGATCCCGCGGGCGCACTCGAGCGGCGACTCGAAGTCGGGCGCCAGAGCGGCGTCTCCCCTGACGCGCTGCGCCGTTACGCCGAGCGCTACAAGGAGATGCCGTCGGGGGTCGCGCGGGTGGTCGAGCCAGATCGCGCGCTGGTTGCGGGCGTCGAGATCGAAACCGACCTGGGGACCTGGACGGTCTACGAGACGCCCGGACACGCCCCCTCACACGTGTGCCTCTACCAGCCCGAGCGCAGGATTCTGATCTCGGGCGATCACGTCCTCGGGCGGATCTCGCTCTACTACGACTACGGGTGGACGCCGGATCCTGTGGGCGAGTTCCTCGGGTCTCTGGACGTCGTGGACGAACTCGGCGCGCGGCTCTGCCTGTCCGGCCACGGCAAGCCGTTCGTCGACGTCCCGGGCCACATCGAGGGGAACCGCAAGCTGGTCGCGCAGCGACTCGGCGCGGTGCTGGCTGCGCTCGACGGTCGGCCACAGACCGCGGTCGAGGTCGCGCCGGCCGTCCACGGCGAGCCGCTCACGCCCGCGAACGCGTCATGGGTGCTGTCCGAGACGCTCTGCTACCTGCGGCATCTGGAGATGCAGCGGCGGGTTGCGCGCCAGCCCGATGGCGACGCGGAGCGATGGACCTTGAGTTAGGGCCCTCGCTCCGCACAGGGATTGGAATCCCGCCCACCCCCCGCCCACCCGGTGGTGACCGGACCTCAGACGGTTTTCGGCAGCTTCCCGGTCACCTTGAGCATCGCTTTGAGGCACTTGTGACCCGGGTCGGCCGTCTCGCCGAACATGCACGGGCAGCCGCCGGGGATCGCGGTGATGCCGTGCTCGTGGCAGTACTCGACCGCCTCGGCCGAGCTGCTTCCCGGCCCGACGCCGCGGTGAATCCAGACGCTGTGCACCCCGGCCTGCGCGCACTCGGCGGCCACGGCTTCAGTCTGGTCTGCCGGCGTCACGATCACGACGCCCTCCACGCCGCCGGGGATCTCGCCGACGGAGTGGTAGCAGCGGTCGCCCTCGACGGTGTCGGCGTTCGGGTTGACCGCGAACACCTCGTGCCCGGTGTCCTTGAGACGGTGGTAGATCAGGTTGGCGGAGGCCTTGCCGTCACGCGAGACGCCGGCCACAGCGATCCGATGCTGGGCGAGAAACTCGTCGGCGGCTTGGCGAAGGGTCGACATTTGCGGACCTCCCTGGTGCGGGTTTGGGTCCAGTGTCGCGCCGGCGGTGGCTGTCGCCATCGGGGGTCGCTACGAGAGTGGGTCGGTAGTTGAAGGAGGGGTGGCTTACGGGGGTGGGCCGCCTGCGGCCCGGGGATTGGGGTCCCGCCCACCCGTGCGGCCCCGTCCGGACCTTCTGGTGTTGCCGACCGCTCCGCGTCTACCGGCTGGCGCCTCAGCTTCCGGCCTTCGGCCGGGGCCTTGGGGGCTGGTCTGCCCGGTATTTGGCTTGGGATTGGAGCCCGCCCACCCCCGACCACCGCTCGGGGTGCCTGGCAGCCCCGATTTCGTTACGAAGCGACCGCTCGTCGGGGCGACGTGTAACGAAATGGGGGCTATAGCACCGATTTGGTTACTCGTTGCCTGCCGGCCGGGGCGAATTGTCACGTTTTGGGGGTTCTCACCCGCTGCCAGCGTTATTTGGGCGCAATTCGATCGCCGGGGACGGCAACCATGTCCCAAATGGACGTTCGGCCCTCCCTTCTCGTGCTTCTGCGGGTGGAGGCTGTCTGAATGAAGTCCCGCGTGGGCGGGACCCGAATCCCGCCGACCATGGATGGCCGGCGGAATGGGCATGGACAGGGGGTGGCCCTGCGAAAGCCACCGAAGACAACCACGAAGCGCAACCGAAGGTCCGGACGGGCCCTCGTGGCCCCATGGATGCCGCCGCAGGCGGCCCCAACCTTGACACAGTCTTGTCAAGGTCGGTACATTCCCCCGACCTTGCGCATCGACGAGATCTACGCCGCCGCCGAGGAGCCCGTCTTCTCGTTCGAGTTCTTCCCGCCGAGGACGGAGGATGGGGAGCGGAACCTGCGCACCGCGCTCGAGGCGCTGCAGCTGCTCGAACCGGACTTCGTGTCGGTCACCTACGGCGCGGGCGGGACGACGCGGAGCAAGACGCTCGAACTGACGACGTGGCTGAAGCGCGACCTCGGGATCGAGGCGATGGCGCATCTGAGCTGCGTCGGCGCCACGCGCGAGGAGCTGTACGGCACGCTCGACGCGATCGAGGGCGCCGGCATCGAGAACGTGCTGGCGCTGCGCGGCGACCCGCCGCAGGGCCAGAGCGAGTGGACGCCCCACCCGGGCGGCCTGCAGTACTCGACCGAGCTGGCCGCGCTGATCGCGGAGCGCTATCCGTTCAGCATCGGCGCGGCGTGCTTTCCGGAGGTTCACCCGGATGCGCCCGACATGGCGCACGACCTGCACTTCCTCAAGCAGAAGGTGCAGTCCGGTGTCAGGTTCCTGATCACGCAGCTGTTCTTCGACAACGAGCTGTACTTCAGGTTCGTCGACGAGGCGCGGGCGATGGGGATCGAGGTCCCGATCATTCCCGGGATCATGCCGATCACCGACGTGGCGCAGATCACGCGAATCACCGGGATGTGCAAGGCGTCGATCCCGCCGCCGCTGCTCGGGCAGCTCGAGCAGCTGCGCGACGACAGGGATGCCGTGCTCCAGCTCGGCGTTTCGTACGCGACGCTGCAGTGCGCCGAGCTGCTTGCGCGCGGGGCGCCCGGCATCCACTTCTACACGCTCAACCGCTCGCCCGCGACCCGGGCGATCCTCGTGGCGCTGAGACTGCTGCGCCCGTGGATCACGCGCGACGTGGTCAGGATGGCGGGGTGACCTTGAGCGCGTGGGCGACCATCGGCCGCCCATCGACCTCGTAGCGCACGTCGATCTCGTCGTTGCGCTTGTAGGTTCCGATCCCCCAGACCCCGATGAACCACGCCCAGGGGCCGAGCTTCTGCTGCACCAGCTCGCGCTCGAACACGAGCTCGCCCTGCGAGATCTGGAAGTCGACACCGAGCTCTTGGGGCACGCCGTTGACGTACACCTCAAACGGGGAGCGGACTCCGGGGGGAAGCTTTACGCGCGATTGCGGCATCTAAGGGAGATCGGTCGGCAGCAGGGACAGTACGGCGACGTCGACCCGCTTGCCCCGCTCGCGCTGGTAGGAGCGCAGCACACCCTCGTGGACGAAGCCGGCGGCCGCGGCTGAACGGATCATCGCCTCGTTGGCGGGATCGGTGAGCAGATGCACGCGCTTCAGACCGCCCGCGAACAGCCAGCCGCTGATCAGCCGCAGCGCATTCCGCGCGAGTCCGCGGCCGCGCACCTGCGGCGCGAGCCAGATGCCGAGCTCGCCGCGAGCATGCTCGGAGTCGATGTGGTGCAGGTTGACCTGCCCGCGGTACACGTCGGAACCCGGCTCGAGGATCGCCCACGTTGCGCGGACGCCGCTGGCTCGCAACTCCGCCTCCCGTTCCATCTGGCGCCCGAGCTCGGCGCCACTCGGCGGCCGCTCGGCGCCGAACCACACATGCATGCTCGGATCGTCCTGATAAGCGATCAGGATCTCGGGGATATCGCGCTCGGCCGCGTCGCGGATCGCCACGAGGTCGTCGCTCAGCGGGCTCTCCAGTGCGGGTATCGGGGCCACGTCTCCGTGGGACCGTACCCTGTCCGTCCGTGGAGCAGATCCCCTACACGGTGAGGCGCTCGGAGCGGGCGCGACGGGTACGCGTGACGGTCGACGCCGCGCGCGGCGTGGAGATCGTGCTGCCGCGACGGACCAGCGAGCGCGAGGCGGCCGCCGCGATGCTCGAGCTGCGGCCGTGGATCGAGCGGCGGGTCGCCGAGCTCGAGCGCGCACGCGCGGCGGTCGCGGCGCGCGGCGACACGGTGCCCTACCTGGGCGGCGTCCTGACGCTGATCCGCGAGCCGGGGCGCACTCGTGTCCACCGGCGCGGCGAGGAGCTGCTCGTACCGGGCGGCCCTGACCGGCTACCGGCGCTCGAGCGGTGGTACCGGCGAGCCGCGCGCGAAGAGATCGCCCCGCGGCTCGACCGTGCCTGCGCGCGCGCCGGGACGTCCTACTCGCGGCTGACGATCCGCGGCCAGCGAACCCGCTGGGCCAGCTGCTCGCCGACCGGCGCCATGAGCTTCAACTGGCGCCTGCTCCTGGCGCCAGAGCCGGTGCTCGACTACGTCGTGTGGCACGAGGTCTGCCACCTCGACGTGATGGACCACTCGCCGCGCTTCTGGTCGCTGCTCGCGCGCCGCTGCCCGGACTATCGCGAGCACGCGCGCTGGCTGCGCCGAAACGGCGCAACGCTCATCCTTTGAGCGATGACGGAGCCATTCTTGATCGCGCAGCTGAGCGATCCCCACATCGGCGCGACGTGGGCGCCCGGTACCGATCCGGTCGTGGGCCTGCGTGCCGCGGTCGAGGCGGTGCATGCACTCGATCCGGCCACCGTCCTCGTGACCGGCGACCTCGCCGATCACGGAGAGGACGCAGAGTACGAGCAGCTGCGCGAGCTGCTCTCGCCGCTCGCCGGACGGCTGTACGTGCTGCCCGGTAATCACGACGACCGGACAGCCCTGCGACGCCACTTCACGCTCCCAGGGGTCGGCGATGACCCGATCCAATACCGCGCCGAGCTCGGACCCGTGCGCCTGCTCGGGCTCGACACGACGGTGCCGACGGAGGACTTCGGCGAGCTCGACGGGGAGCGGCTGGCGTGGCTGGGCGGCCAGCTCGGGTCGCATACGGAGCTTCCTGTGCTGCTCGCGATGCACCACCCCCCGTTTCTGTGCGGGATCCCGCCGATGGATGCGGTCAGCCTCGGCGTCATGGACCGGCACGCGATTTCGGAGTTGATCAGGTGCCATCCGCACGTCTGCGGCAGCGTCGCCGGCCACATCCACCGCGGCGCGATTGCGAGGGTCGGCGACCGGCCCGCGTTGGCGGCGCCCAGCACCTATGCGCAGGCGCGCTTCGATCCCGGCCTACAGGAGCTCGCCTTCTCCGATGAGCCGCCCGGCTTTGCGATCCACGCGCTGCTCGACGGCGAGCTGGTCTCACACTTCCTGACGGCGTGAGACCGGCAGCAGCGGCTCGGCCCGCTGCGCATCGTCGGCGCCCGGGCCCGGCCGTACCCCCAGCTCGCGCGGGGTGAGCCGCTCGCCGCAGTGGGCGCAGTGAAGCTCGGGATCGGCGTCATGCCCACAGCGGGTGTGCACGTAGACCCGGGGCGGACCCTGCGGCGCGGAGTACTTGTCGCCCCACTGCAGCAGCGCGACGAGCACCGGCGTGATGTCTGTTCCCTTCGCGGTCGGCAGGTACTCGAGCGCCTCGGGATGCTTGCCGTAGCGGTGGCGCTCGAGCAGCCCCTGCTCGACGAGCGTCTGCAGCCTGTCGCTGAGGATGTTGGGCGCGACCCCGAGCTGCTGGCGGATGTCGGCGAAGCGTCGCCGGCCGAGCAGCACCTCGCGCATCACCAGCAGCGTCCAACGCTCGCCGATCACGGCGAGCGATGCGGCGATCGAGCAGTTCTGGTCCGGAAACTCGCGGAACGGCATGGACGAAGCCTAGCGGAGGAGGTTGCAAATTCGCTAGCTGCTCCGCTAGCGTTCCGAAGAGCAGCAGCTTGCAAATTGCAACTTCCCCTGGAGGCCGGTTCTGATGGAACATCGATGGAAGGTGCTGGCGGTCGTCTCGGTGGCCGTATTCATGGTCAGCCTGGACCTGTTCATCGTCAACATCGCGTTCCCACAGATCGAGCGCGACCTCGGCGGAGCGGACGTGGCGACCCTGTCGTGGGTCCTGAACGCGTACGCGATTGTGTTCGCGGCACTGATGGTCCCCGCCGGCCGGCTCGCCGACCGCGCGGGGCGGCGGCGGGTGTTCCTGGGCGGGCTGGTCCTGTTCGTGCTCGGCTCGGCGCTGTGCGGCGCCGCCGGGTCGGTCGGCTTGCTGATCGCCGCGCGGGTGGTGCAGGCGACCGGGGCGGCGTGCCTGCTGCCGACGTCGCTGGCGCTGCTGCTGCCCGAGTTCCGGCCCGCCGATCGCGCCGCGGCGATCGGCATCTGGGCCGCGGTCGGCGGGGTCGCGGCGGCCTTCGGGCCGCCGATCGGCGGGCTGCTCGTGCAGGCGAGCTGGCGGCTCGTGTTCTATGTGAACCTGCCGGTCGGGATCGCTGCGCTCGTAGCCGCTCGGAGCCTGCTGCGTGAGAGTCGCGACGCGAGTCAGGAGCGGCCCGATCTGCCGGGCGCGGTGCTCCTGACGATGTCCGTGGGTCTCCTCGCGCTGGGGCTGGTCAGGGCGCCCGCGTGGGGCTGGGCGGACGGCCGCACGCTCGGGTCGCTCCTGCTGGCGACGATTGGCCTCGCCGCGTTTTGGGCGCGGTGCCGGAGCCATCCCTCCCCGATCGTCGATCCATCGCTCCTGGCTGTGCGTTCGTTCGCGATGGCGAACGTCGCCGCGATCGTGTTCTCCGCCTCGTTCGCGGCGATGCTGCTCTGCAGCGTGCTGTTCCTGACAGGGGTGTGGCACGAATCGATCCTCACGGCCGGCTTCTGGATCGCACCCGGACCGATGATGGCGGCGCTGGTTGCGCCGCCGGCGGGGCGGATGGCGGGACGCTTCGGTCAGCAGCGGCTCGCGGGGGTGGGGATCGCGCTGTTCGCGGTCGGGTGCGCCTGGTGGCTCTGCCTGGTGGGTCCCGCCCACCCGACGCCAGACTACGCGGGCGAGTTTCTGCCGGGCCTGCTGATCACCGGCGCGGGCGTCGGGCTGACGCTTCCGTCGCTCGCCAGCGCCGCGGCGTCCTCGCTGCCGCCGGCGCGGTTTGCGACCGGCTCGGCCGTGTTCACGATGTCACGCCAGATCGGCTTCGTCCTGGGCGTCGCGATTCTGATCGCGGTGCTGGGGACGGCTCAGGCGGGCGATCCGCTGGCACGGTTCCGGCACGGCTGGCTGTTCATGGTGATCGCAGCCGCGGTCGGCTCGGTGTTCGCGTTCGCGATCGGCCAGGTGGCGCAGCCGACGGAGGTGGCGGCGGTGAGCCCAGCGAAGGCCAGCGCGGTCGCATAGGCTTTCCTCACGTGCGCCGGCCGCGCGCACGGCACCAGATGAGAGACTCGACTCAATCCTCCGCGTTCGGTGAGCGCGCGCAGGCGCTGGCCGCGCGAGGCATGATGGCGCTCCCTGACCGTGCGCTGCGCCTCGCTCTCCGGCGCCCTGTGGTGCTCGACGGTCAGCAGCTCGAGACCGAGGTCCAGCTCGCCCTGAGGCTGCTTGCGCTGAGCGGCGAGACGCCGCTCGAGCAACTTACCCCGGCGGCGGCGCGGGCGCAGATCGCGCACGATGCGCAGACGTTCAGGGGACGCACGTACGACGTGGCGCGCGTTCAGGAGATGCGGGTCGCGGGCGCGGAGGGTGAGCTGGGCGCGCGGCTCTACGTGCCCCACGAGGAGACGACCGCGCTGCTCGTCTACTTCCACGGCGGAGGGTTCGTCGTCTGCGATCTCGACACGCACGACAACACGTGCCGGCTGCTGGCCTCGCGCGCCGGCGTGCGGCTGCTCTCGGTGGACTACCGGCTCGCGCCCGAGCATCGCTTCCCGGCGGCGATCGACGACGCTTTTGCCGCGTTCCGGTTCGCCGTCGAGCACGCCGCCGAGCTCGGCTGCGATCCGGACCGGATCGCGGTCGGCGGCGATAGCGCGGGCGGCAACCTGGCGGCGGGGGTCGCGCGGCTGGCGGCTTTGGACGGGGGGCCCGCCCCGGCCTTTCAGCTGCTGTTCTATCCGTGGCTCGACCTGACGGCGAAGCGACCGTCCTACCGGCTGTTCGGAGAGGGGTTCTTCCTCACCGAGGCCGAGCTCGACTGGTACGGCGCGCACTACGCGCCATCCGACGCCGACGCGCACGACCCGCGCTGCTCGCCACTGCTCGCCGACGACTGGGCCGGCGCCGCGCCGGCGTACATTGCGGCCGCCGGGTTCGACCCGCTTCGCGACGAGGGTGAGGAGTTCGCGCTGCGCCTCCGGCAGGCAGGAGTACGAGCGGCTGTCCGCCGCCATCGTGGCCTGGTCCATGGGTTCGTCAACGTGGTCGGGACGGGCCATGTTGGCCGTGAAGCCGTACTCGAGGCCGCAGGCGCACTGCGCACGGGCCTCGCGCTCAGCGCTTCTTGACCGCGCGACGCAGCGCCTTGTAGGCGCTCTCGTTCCCTCGCCGATCTACGAGCTGGCGGTGAACCCGGCCCAGGTACGCCTCGATCGAGCCGTCGCCGCGGATATCGACCCCGGCGCGGACCTTTGGGAGCAGCCGTTCCGGACCGGCTAGCTCAATCCGCGCTGAGACCTGCTGAATCGGATCGAACGTCCTGACCTTGATGTCGACGGCGTCGCGCGACGCGGTCTTTTGCAGCGCGCGGCCGCGTGACTCCAGCGCGTCGAGCGCCGCGTCGAGATCATCGAATCGCTCGCGATCGACCTTCGGTCCCGAGCGGACCGTCAAAGTCCACGGCAATGGCGGCTGGGGGTGGCTAGGTGGGAGTCGCTATCTGCTGCTGATCGGCACGTAGTCGAGCTGATGCCCGCCCGTGTAGATCTGGCGCGGCCGGGCAATCTTCTGCTCCTTGTCGTCGATCATCTCGAGCCATTGCGCGATCCAGCCGGCGGTGCGGCCGATCGCGAACAGCACCGGGAACATCTCCATCGGCATCCCGAGCGCCTCGTAGATCAGACCCGAGTAGAAGTCGACGTTCGGATAGAGCTTGCGGTCGACAAAGTACTCGTCCTCGAGCGCGATCTTCTCGAGCTCGGTGGCGATGTCGAGCAGCGGGTTCTTACCCGTCACCTCGAAGACCTCATCGGTTGCCTGCTTGATGATCTTCGCGCGCGGGTCGTAGTTCTTGTAGACCCGGTGCCCGAAGCCCATCAGCTTCTCCTTGCCTTCCTTCACTCCCTTGATGAAGTCGGGGATGTTGTCCGTGTTCTCGATCCGGTGGAGCATCCGCAGCACCGCCTCGTTGGCGCCGCCATGCAGCGGACCGTAGAGCGCCGCGACACCGGCGGCGACCGCTGAGTACGGATCGACCTGTGACGACCCGACGCTGCGCACGGCGCTCGTCGAGCAGTTCTGCTCGTGGTCGGCGTGCAGGATGAAGAGGACGTCGAGCGCATGCTCGAGCCGCGGGTCGGGCTCGTACTTGAGCTCGGTCATCTTGTAGATCATCCCGAGGAAGTTGCCGGGGTAGGAGAGGTCGTTGTCGGGATACACGTACGGCTTGCCCTGGTTGTGGCGGAACGAGAACGCGGCGAGCGTCGGCATCTTTGCCAGCAGCCGGATCACCTGGATGTAGCGGCACTCCTCGTCGTGGATCGCGCTGGCCTCCGGATAGAACGTCGACAGGGCGCCGACCGATGCGAGCAGCATCCCCATCGGGTGCGCGTCGTACCGGAACCCCTGCATGAAGCTCTTGATGTTCTCGTGCACGAACGTGTGGATCGTGATCTCGTAGGTCCACTCGTCGAGCTGCGGCTGAGTCGGCAGCTCGCCATGGATCAGCAGATACGCGACCTCGAGGAAGTTCGACTTCTCCGCGAGCTGCTCGATCGGATAGCCGCGGTACTCGAGGATCCCCTTCTCACCATCGATGAACGTGACCGCCGAACGGCACGAGGCGGTCGCCATGTACGCCGGGTCGTAGGTCATGAGCCCGAAGTCGTCCTCGTGCGTCTTGATCTTCCGCAGCTCGGTGGCCCGGATCGTGCCGTCCTCGATCGGCACCTCGTACTGCCTGCCCGTGCGATTGTCGGTGACCGTTAACGTCTCAGAACCCGTCGCTACACCGGCGCCGTCCTGTTGCTCAGTCTCGGTGGTCATGGCACTCCTCTCGCGCGGATTCCGAATGGCGTGTTGGCTATAGCAGGGGCCACGTTGGACGGCCCCCCCAGACTCTAATACCCGCGTGAAGGTGGCTCTACTAGCCGCGAGCTCAGTCGCCGGCGAGCTAGCTGGTCGCGATCGCGGTCCCGACGGCGGCCACGAACATCACGAAGCTGATCGCGATCACGCCCCACTGGCCGCGGGTGTTGCCCGGAAACCTCGGCCGCGAGATCCCGATGAACGCGAGAATCACCGCCCACGCAGCCAGGGCGCCGCCGACGAAGTAGAACGGGACCTTCGATGGTTCCTCGGCGGCGGCGATCAGCAGGTTCAGCACGGCGCGAGCCTATCCGATCCAGGCCGAATCGGGAGGCGTCAGGCCGTCCGCGCGCCCGACGAAGTGCTTCGAGAGCATCGTCGTCTGGCCCTGGTAGTTGGATCCGAGATCGGAGCCGTAGAGGACGTCGGGGGGCTCGAGCATCTGCTCGAATGCGAGCTTGCAGATCGGCTGGCGGTGCTCGACCATGAACGCCACGTCGCGCGCGCGGACCTCGAGCGCCGCCCGGCTCCCGTGGCGCCGGCCGCTGGGATCCCAGCCGAAGCCGGGGTCGAAGAAGCCGGCGTAGTGGGTGCGCAGTTCGCCGGCGGTCGGGTCGTAGGCCATCATCTCGGCCGCGTAGCCGGGCGGGATGCAGCATCCCTCGGCCGACAGCAGCAAGTAGAAGATCTCTGGCTCGAGCACGATCTTCTGGCCGGTCTCGGGGAACACCGGGTCCCAGAAGTCTTGCCAGCGATAGGACCGCAGCCGCTCGAGGTCGATCGGCAGGCTGTTCTTCTTCGCGCGGAAGCCGACCAGATGCTCCCTGGAGCCGGACAGGTCGACGCTCACGAACAGCCCGTCGGCGAGCGCAACCTCGGAGTCGCGGAGCGGGTGCGAGTCGAGGTACAGCAGCGGGAACTCCTGGTGCACGAGCAGCAGCTTGTCGTCGCTGAGGCGCGGGTTGCCGACCACGAGCCGGAGCTGGTTGAGCGACAGGCCGGTCTTCACGCGGATCGCGAACGATCGCGGGACGATCTCCAGATACAACTGCCCGTTATAGCCGGGCGCGATCTCGTCGAAGCGGTGGCTGCGGTCGCTGATCACGCGCGTGAACACGTCGAGGCGGCCGGTCGAGCTCTTCGGGTTGGCCCTGCCTCGCACGTGCGGCGGAAGATGCAGTTGCTCGATCAGCGGCACCAGATAGGGCCGGTCGCGCTCGAGCGTGGCGCCGTCGCGGAGGTCCAGCCGATCGAACGCAACGCCCTCGACCTTCTCGCGGACGGTCGAGTTCACGTCAGGCAGGAAGCTGCAGCGCAGCGCCCACGCGTAGTCCCCGAGCCGTAGGTCGAGACTCGCCGGCTGAACCTCCTGCATCGGATCCCGGTACGGCCCGGAGTCGATCCACCGCTCCGCGACCGCCTTGCGCAGCCCTTGCGATGGGAGCACGCCGCGCAGGGGCGCCGCGTGGGTGCCCGCGCTCTCCTCCTGGCTCATCGGATGCGCCCAGCCACTCACGTCGCTCATCGAAGCATGCCGGGCAGACGGTGCGAGCGGTTAATGTCCGAAAGTGCGGGCGCGGGCCTTGACGGTGCGAACCCGGGCGGGCGGCAACGGTGCCGGATCGCCATGCGGGCCTCGTCGCGGCCGGCGGGGGAACGGCCGGGGCGGATGCCGGCGGTGCGGCTTCGGCTTCACACCGCCATCGTCGTCGGAGGACGCCGACGGCTGGTCAGGCTCCTGCTTGATCGCCCACCAGACGATCCAGATCAGCCCGATCAACGGGATCTTCAATGCCAGCATCAACCACAAGAATCCCCAGGTCACGACCCCGCGATCCTACCCATATTCGTGGCGAATGTCACTGCCGATTGATGGGGGCTGCTTCGCAGCGTCCGTGGGACCGGGAGGGCCCGTCCGGACCGCTGCGGCGCGACCGGGATCAGCCGCGCAGCGACACCGGCTTCTCGACGAAGCTCGTGATCCGCTGGAGCTCGGAAACGCGGTCTGAGACCTCGTCGGTCGTCAGCCGCGCGACCCGCTCGGCTCCGAACTCCTCGACGTTGTACGAGGCGAGCGCCGTGCCATACGCCATCGCGCGACAAAGGTGCTCGTGGTCGAGCTCGTCCTGTGGATGCGCGGCGATGTAGCCGAGGAAGCCCCCCGCGAAGCTGTCGCCGGCGCCGGTCGGGTCGACGACCGTCTCCAGCGGGAAGGCGGGAAGCCCGAAGAAGCCCTCCTCGGTGATCATCGCGGCGCCGTACTCGCCCTGCTTGGCGATCACGACGCGCGGGCCCCACTCGCGGATCTGTCGTGCGGCGCGGACGAAGTTCGGTTCGCGCGTGAGCTCGCGCAGCTCAGCGTCGTTGAGGAGCAGGCAGTCCACCTCCGAGATCGCCTGAATCAGCGACTCCCGCGCGGTCTCGATCCAGAGGTTCATCGAGTCGAGCGCGACGAACCGGGCATCCGCGCACTGCGAGCGCACCTGCCGCTGCAGATCGGGCTGGATGTTGGCCAGGAACAGGACGTCGGCGGTCTGCGACTCCGGCGAGAGCTTCGGCTCGAAGTCCGCGAACACGTTGAGCTGCGTGTCCAGTGTCTCGCGGTCGTTCAGATCCCAGCCGTAGACCCCTCGCCAGAAGAACGTCCGGCCGCCCGGCACCCGCTCGATGTCGTCGGTCGACACGCCCCGGCTCTGGAGCACGGCGAGCTCCACGTCGCCGAAGTCCTCGCCGACGGGACCGACGACCCTCACCTCGTCGAAGAACGAGGCCGCGAGCGCGAAATGCACCGCCGAGCCGCCGAGCATCCGCTCGCGTGAGCCGAACGGCGTCGTCACGGCGTCAAAGGCGATTGAACCGACCACTGTGGTTGGCATGGACGCGGAAGCGTAGCGATAGCCTCAGCCCCCGTGCGCGCCATCCAGATCACCGAGTTCGGCGGACCCGAGGTGCTGAAGCTCGTCGACCTCCCTACGCCCGAGCCCGCTGACGGCGAGATCCTGATCGAGGTGAAGCGTGCCGGGCTGAACTTCGCGGACACCCACCAGCGGACGAACTCGTACATCGCCAAGGCCGAGCTCCCGCTTGTTCCCGGCTCCGAGGTCGCCGGAGTCAGGATGGATACGAGTACCCACCCACCCACCCCCACCAGCGAGCGGGTCGTCGGCCTCTGCGGCAAGGGCGGCTACGCCCAGTTCGCGACCGCGCCGGCGGAACTGGTGTTCCCGATCCCCGACGGCGTCGAGGACGACACCGCGCTCGCGCTGCTGATGCAGGGGCTCACCGCATGGCACCTGTACAAGACCTGCGGTCGCGTGGCACCCGGCGAGTCGGTCGTGGTGCATTCCGCCGCCGGCGGCACCGGCTCGCTCGCGGTCCAGCTGGGCAAGCCGCTCGGCGCCGGCCGGGTGATCGCGACCGCCTCGACCGAGGAGAAGCGCGCGCTGGCGCTGGAACTCGGCGCGGATGCGGTCACCGACGCAGGCGCCGACGGGATGACCGAGCGGCTGATCGAGTGCAACGACGGCAACCCGGTGGACGTCGTGTTCGAGATGTCGGGGGGCGAGATCTTCGAGCGCTCGCTGCGCGCGCTCGCGCCCTTCGGGCGGCTGGTTGCCTACGGAATCTCCTCAGGCGAGAAGAACCAGGTCTCGACCGGTCACCTGCTGCGCAACTCGCGGTCGGTCATCGGCTTCTGGCTGATGCACTGCCTGGGGCGCCCGGAGATGATCGACGAGGCGCTCGCCGATCTGTTCGCGCGGACGGCGCGTGGCGAGCTGCGAGCCGTCGTCGGCGCCACGTACCCGCTCGCGGATGCCGCCCAGGCGCAGGCCGACATGGTGGAGCGGCGGACGACGGGCAAGCTGCTGCTCGACCCGACGGCCTGAGCTTGGCCGTCGCCTGCGCTTGGCGTTTGGTGCTGTGGGCCGGCGCCGCGCTGGCCGGGGTGGGCGCGTCGGCTGGCGTGGGTGGGCGGGATCCCGGTCATGCCTTCGGCCGGGGGCCTTGTTGTGTGGTTTGCCCTGGATTGGGCTTTCGAAGAGGGGGTGGGGTGCCTGATAACCCCGATTTCGTTACAGAGCGACCGCTCGTCGAGGCAACGTGTAACGAAATGGGTGCCATAGCACCGATTTGGTGACTCGTTGGTCGCCGGCCGGGGCGAATTGTCACGAAATGGGGGTTCTGGCAGTGCGGCTGTGCGGCTAAAGAGCGGGTCCGGGTGGGCGGGGGTGGGCGGGGGTGGGCGGGACCCCAATCCCGGCGCACCTGGCGCTCAAGGCGCGGCGAGCGAGCCGGGCAGACCGCGTGCGCGCCGGTGCGCCCGGCCGGTGCGAGTGCCCGGCGCGACGGTCGGGGCCGCATGGCCCCATGGATGCCGCCGCAGGCGGCCCCCTACTTACCCGCCGGCACCACCAGCACGGGGCAGGGCGAGATGTGGAGCATCCGCTGGGTGACGCTTCCGAGCAGCAGCCCGCCGAGGGGCGTGTGGCCGCGGGTGCCCATCACGATCACGTCGGCGCCCTCCTCGGCCGCGACGTCGGAGAGCGTGTGGGCCGCGCCCGTCGCGCCGCCGTGCACGACCCGCAGCGTCGCATTCACGCCGCTGTCGGTCATGTCCTTGACCTGCTGCTTGATCTTCGTCTGGCGCTCGTCCTCGTCGGCGTCGGTCTCGAGGCCGCCGCGCGGGCCGGCGAAGTGCTCGACCGAGTGGAGGACGAGCAGCGATGCCCCGTTCTGCGACGCCAGCGTCTTCGCGAGATCCAGTGCCCGGTCGGCCGCCTCCGAACCATCGGTGGCCCACACGATCTTCTTGAACATGTCGCGCTACCCCCAGTAGGTAATAGGTAGGCCGACAATACCATTGTGGGGGGAGTCGTTGCTAGGGCTTGTCGAAGGACTTCCGCACCCGCTCGCCCTTCGGATCGAACAGCGGCTCGCGAGCGACCTCGCCGGCGATCCACTGGCCGAAGATGTCCACCTCGACCGCGGCGCCGAGCGGTACCGAGGCCGGTAAATAGGCGTATGCGATCGAGCGCTCGACGGTGTAGCCGTAGCCGCCGCTGGTCACGCGTCCGCAGACCTTGCCGTCGATCTGGACGGGCTCGTTGCCGACCACAACCGATCGCGGATCCTCGAGCACCAGGCAGCGCAGGCTCCGCTCGACGGCCTCGCGTCCGCCGGCGAGCCTGTGCGAGCCGATGAACTCCTTGTCGTCGCGTACGCAGAACCCGAGCCCCGCCTCGTAGGGCGTCTCGTCGGGGGTGATGTCCGCGGCCCACACCCGGTAGCCTTTCTCGAGGCGCATCGAGTCGATCGCCCGGTAGCCGCCGGCGACGAGCCCGAAGGGCTGTCCCGCTTCCCAGAGCGTCTCCCACAGCCGCGCGCCGTACTCGGTCGGGCAGTAGATCTCCCAGCCCGCCTCACCGACGAACGTCACGCGCAGCGCGCGGACCGGGACATCGCCGACTGCGATCGCGCGCATCGTCATGTACGGGAACTCGAGCGAGTCCGGGGTCAGCGGCGATAGCACCTCAAATGCGCGCGGCCCCCACAGCGCGAAACACGCCCACCGCGAGGTCACGTCGCTCAACCGCACTGAGCCGTCCTCGGGCAGGTGGCGCCGGATCCAGGCCGCGTCGTGGTTGCCAAACGCAGTGCCGGTCACGATCTGGAAGACGTCCTCGGAGACGCGGGTGACCGTGAAGTCGCATTCGATCCCGCCCCTGCCGTTGAGCATCTGCGTGTAGGTGATCGCGCCGACGTCTCGCACGACGCGGTTGTCGCAGAGCCGCTCCAAGAGCGACGCTGCCCCCGGGCCTGCCACCTCGAGCTTCGCGAACGAGGACTCGTCGAACAGCCCGGCGGCCTCGCGGGTGGCGCGGTGCTCGGCACCGATCGCCGGCGACCAGTGCATCCCGGCCCACCCTCGGGGCCGCTGTGAGCCGTCGCCCGCAGCCTCGTTCGAGGCGTACCAGTTGACCCGCTCCCAGCCCGACTTCTCGCCGAACGCAGCGCCGTGCGCGGCGTGCCACGCGTACGCGCTCGAGACGCGCAGCGGCCGCCCGGCCTGGCGCTCGTGTCCCGGATAGCGGATGTCGTAGTAGGTTTCGTACACCTCTCGCGTGCGCTTGAGCGTGTAGCCCGGCGATTCGTACTGTGCCCCGAAGCGCCGGATGTCCATCTCCCATACGTCGAGCGCCGGCTGGCCGGTGAGGATCCAGTCCGCCATAACCTTGCCGATCCCGCCGGCGCCCGCGAGCCCGTGCGCGCAGAAGCCGGCGGCGACGAACAGCCCGCGTACAGACGACTCGCCGAGGCAGAACTCGTTGTCGGGAGTGAACGCCTCAGGGCCGTTGATCAGGCGCGTGATCTTGACGTCCTCGATCAGCGGCACGCGCTTGACGGCGCCGGCCACGATCTCCTCGAAGCGCGGCCAATCCTCCTCGAGTAGGCGCCCGTTGAAGTCCGGCGGAATCCGGTCGACCAGGTGCTCGTCGAGCGCCCACGGCGCGCTGTGGCGCTCGTATCCCCCCATCACAAGTCCGGCGCCCTCCTCGCGGAAGTAGACCAGCAGGTCGGGGTCGCGCAGCGTCGGCAGGTGGACGATGTCGGCGCCGATCGGCCGCTCACGGAACGGCTGGGTGACGACGTACTCGTGCGCGAACGGCACGACCGGCACGCGCATCCCCGCCAGCCGGCCCAGTTCCGCCGCGAAAATGCCGCCGGCGTTGACGACGATCTCGGCCTCGACGTGGCCCCATTCGGTGTCAACCCCGCGCACGCGGCCGTCGATGACATCGATCGCAGTCACGCGCGTGTGCGTGAACACCCGGCAGCCGCCGGCCCGCGCCCCCTCGATCAGCGCGAACGTCAGCAGCGAGGGGTCGAGGTAACCATCCGTCGGCAGATACGAGGCGCACCGCACGCCGTCGGTCACCATCAGCGGGAATAGCTCCCTGGCCTCGTCTGCGGAGAGCAGATCGAGCGGCAGGCCGAACGTCTTCGCCCACGCAACCTGGCGCATCACCTCCTGCTCGCGCTCGGGCGTGCACGCCAGGCGGATCCCGCCGCACTGCACCCATCCACAGTCGAGCGTGCGGTACAGCTCGACCGAGTCCATCATCATCCGCGTCAGCGAGACGCTGCCGCGCAGCTGCCCGACGAGACCCGCGGAGTGGAAGGTCGAGCCGCTGGTGAGCTCGGCGCGGTCCACCAGGATCACATCCCGCTCGCCGAGCTGCGCGAGGTGATAGGCGATCGAGGCGCCGCCGACGCCCCCGCCGATGATCACGATGCGCGCGCGATCGGGGAGCTTACGCGGACGCGGCATCTAACCACTCCTCAAAATGTCGATCGTCAGCCGCCTGCTCGAGCCGGGCGAAGTGCCGCGCCGCGTAGCCGTCGAAGTCGAACTCGAGCTCGGAGACGACCGACTGAACCACCCCCCACGCGCCCTCGCGGGCATCGGACATCACTCGCATCAGTCGCAGCGCCGCGAGCGCCGGCGCGTCTGGCGGCGAACCGGAGTACGCACTCAGCAGTCGGTCCTCTCCGGCCGAATCGAATTCGTTGTTGACCGCCAGGTTGCCGAGGTCGAACAGCCGGTGACCCATCCCGGCGTACTCCCAGTCGACGAGCATCACGCCGTCGCCAACCTTCAGGACGTTCGCACCGAGGAGGTCGTTGTGGCACGGGACCGGCTCGACGAGCGGAATGGCCTGGGCGATCCGGGCGGCAACTTCGGATGCGACGCCGTAGGCCTCGGGCAGCGACCCGCCGCGCTCGGCGACGATCAGCGCATACCGCGAGAGCAATTCGGGCACCCAGAACCGCGCCGGCAGCGTCGTGCCCGAATCGTGGAAGACCCTCAGCGCGCGCGCCACCGGGCCCGGATCGCTGCGCAGCAGGTCCGGGTCGATCGGCATCCCCGCCACGAACCGGGTGACCAGGTAGTCGGCATCGCCGAGGACGGCCGCGGGCGCGATCCCGAGCGCCGCAGCCGCGTTGCTCGCCAGCCGCTCGGTCTCGCGGTCGATGCCCAGCAGCGCCGTGTCCTTGCCTGGCAGCCGCACCACGTAATCGTCGCCGCCGAACCGCACCCGGAAGTTGCGATTTGTGATCCCTCCCTCGAGCGGGATGGGTTCGCCATCCGCCGGCCCCAGGCGGTCGGCGAGACGACCCACGATCGCGCGGGGGGCGGGTCCCATTCGCTCACTGGTCGGGAAACCTAGCGTTTAAGGCTCGCTTCCTATACCTTCACCGGCCGTGGAGGGAGAGAGATGAAGCTCGACGAGCTCAAGGCGCAGGTCGAGCTCGGGGAGATCGACACGGTCCTGCTGGCGCTGACCGACATGCAGGGACGTTTGCAGGGAAAGCGCCTGACCGCCCGGCACTTCCTCGACGAGGTGCACGAGCACGGCGCCGAGGGGTGCAACTACCTGCTCGCGGTCGACGTCGACATGACCCCCGTCGACGGCTACGAGATGGCATCGTGGGAGCGGGGTTACGGCGACTTCGCGATGCGCCCGGACCTCGACACACTGCGGCCGGTGCCGTGGCAGCCGGGCACGGTGCTGTGCCTCGCGGATCTGGAGTGGGCCGACGGGTCTGAGGTCAAGGCGTCTCCGCGCCAGATCCTGAGAGCACAGCTGAAGCGCCTTGCCGAGCGCGGCTGGAGCACCAACGCGAGCACTGAGCTCGAGTTCCTGGTGTTCCGCGACACCTACGAGGATGCGTGGCGCAAGGGCTACCGCGACCTCGAGCCGGCCAACCTCTACAACGTCGACTACTCGCTGCTCGGAACGGCCAAGGTCGAGCCGCTGATCCGTCACATCCGCAACGCGATGATGGGGGCCGAGATCGCGGTCGAGAACTCGAAGGGCGAGTGCAACCTCGGCCAGCACGAGATCAACTTCCACTACTCCGACGTGCTGCGGACCGCGGATGACCACTCGATCTACAAGAACGCCGCCAAGGAGATCGCCGCCGAGCACGGCATGGCGATCAGCTTCATGGCGAAGTTCAACGAGCGCGAGGGGAGCTCGTGCCACATCCACTTCTCGCTTAACGATGGCGAGGGGCCGCTTTTCGACAGGGACCGAGCGACGTTCGAGTCATTTCTCGCCGGGCAGCTCGCGTGCCTGCGCGAGCTGACGCTGTTCCTGGCCCCGAACATCAACTCCTACAAGCGCTACGCCGAGGGGTCCTTCGCGCCGACCGCGGTGGCCTGGGGGGAGGACAACCGCACATGCTCGCTGCGGGTCGTCGGGCATGGGCCTTCGCTGCGCTTCGAGAACCGCGCAGGCGGTTCTGACCTGAACCCCTATCTCGCGCTGAGCGCGATCATCGTCGCCGGCCTGCACGGCGTCGATACGGGGCTCGAGCTGGAGCCTGTCTATACCGGCAACGCGTACCTCGCGCACGACAAGCCCCGACTGCCGAGCACGCTGCGCGACGCGCGCGAGCTGTTCGACTCGAGCGCCGTGGCGCGCGCCGCGTTCGGCAACGAGGTCGTCGACCACTACGTCCACGCGGCCGACGTCGAGCTGGCCGCGTTCAACGCCGCCGTCACCGATTGGGAGCGCGTCCGCGGATTCGAGCGGCTGTGAGCTCCGTCGCGCGCCAGCCGACCGACTCGCCGGCGGCGGTGGCCTCGCTCGAGTCCGTCGCTTCGCTCGAGACCGTGTTCGCGCCGGTCCGATCGCAGACCGCGTTCGAGGAGACCGTCGAGCGGCTCGGCACCGCGATCAAGCTCGGGCTGCTGCCGCCCGGGACGCGGCTGCCCGCCGAGCGCGAGCTGTGCGCGAAGCTCGGGATCGCCCGCTCCACGCTGCGCCAGGCGCTGGTCGCGCTCGCGCAATCGGGACACCTCCGCGCGACCCGCGGTCGCGGTGGCGGTACGTTTGTCGCCGATCCGCAGCCTCCCTTCGGGCCTCCTCCGGCGACCGTGCTCGCCGCGTGGCGGGACACCTGCGACGAGCGCATGGCCGTCGAGGTCGGCGTCGCGGTACTCGCGGCCGAGCGCGCCGAGCCGGAGATGCTGGACGCGCTCGATGAGCTGGTGGTCGCGCTGGACGGGATGCTCGAGGACTTCCCGGCGTATCGCCAGGCCGACATCCGCCTGCACGTCGGACTGGCCGAATCGACTCGCAGTCCGCGACTGGTGACCGCGATGACCGAAGTTCAGGGCGCGATGACCGGCCTGATCTCGCTGATCGCGCACCCGCCCGAGGTGCTCGACTCCTCCAACGCCCAGCACCGGCGGCTGCTCGCCGCCGTCCGCCGCCATGACGAGGCCGCGGCCGCCCGCGAGATGGCCGAGCACCTGCGCGGAACGGAGCACATCCTCGCCGGCCTTCTGCCGAACGGGTGAAGGCATCCCAAACCTCCACAAAATCCCTTGACTTCCGTCGCCGGGCCGGACTATCGTTGCGCCCGCTAAGGACGGACCATTAGACCTTTAGCCTGAGGAGGGGCCGGAATGACAACGGGTAGCGAGACGCTGACGCGCAGACGAGCAACGGCTAGCTGAACTCGGGTACAAGCAGGAACTCAACCGCGGCTGGAGCCGGTTCTCGAACTTCGCGATCTCGTTCTCGATCATTTCGGTACTCGCCGGCTGCTTCACGACGTACGGGCAGGCGCTCAACAACGGCGGCCCGATCGCGATCTCGATCGCCTGGCCGGTGATCAGCTGCCTGATCCTGTGCGTCGCGTTCTCGATGTCGGAGCTCGCCTCGGCGTTTCCGACCGCCGGCGGCATCTACTACTGGGCCTCGAGGTTAGGCGGCGCCGGCTGGGGATGGTTCACGGGCTGGTTCAACCTGATCGGGCTCGTCGCCGTGGTCGCGTCGGTCGACTACGTGTGCGCAGCCTTCCTGACCAATCTGCTCGGCCTCTACAACCTCGACTTCGTCTTCAACTTCGGCAAGGCGGCAGCCGGGACGGACGTCCACTACACCGCGCACGTGATCTTCGCGATGTTCCTGGTGATCCTGATCTTCCACGGGCTGATCAACGTCTTCTCGAGCCACCTCGTGTCGATGTTCAACAACGTCTCGGTCTGGTGGCACGTGATCGGCGTGGCGGTGATCGTCGTGATCCTGATCGCGGGCCCGACCCACCACGCCAGCCTCTCGTACGTGTTCGGGCACACGATCAACAACTCGGGCTTCAAGGGCGGCTCCACGAGCGTTCCGTTCTTCTGGCTGTACGTGCTGCCGCTCGGGTTCCTGCTGACGATGTACACGATCACCGGCTACGACGCCTCTGCCCACGTCTCCGAGGAGACCCACGGCGCCGAGGAGTCGGCGCCGAAAGGGATCTGGCGCTCGGTGTTCTACTCGGCCGTGATCGGCTGGATCGTGCTGCTGGCGATCACGTTCGCGATCCAGAAGAGCCAGGAGGCGACGATCCTCAAGGCGGGCTATCCGGCGCTCGACGATCTTCGAGACCGCGCTCAGCTCGGCGGCGGCCAAGGCGGTGATCCTGATCTCGACCGTCGGCCAGCTGTTCTGCGGGATGGCGTGCGTCACGAGCGCCTCGCGGATGACATTCGCGTTCTCGCGCGACGGCGCGATTCCGGGCCATAACCTGTGGCGGAAGCTCGGCAAGAACAGGACGCCGACGTGGGCGGTGCTGTTCGTGATCCTGTGCGCGGCGATCGTTACGGTCCCCGCGTTCTTCCCGAACTCCAAGGGCACCCCAGTCGCGTTCCTCGCGGTGACGTCGATCTCGGTGATCGGCCTGTATATCGCGTACACGATCCCCGTGTTCCTGCGTTGGCGAAAGGGCGACGCGTTCCAGACCGGCTCGTGGACGCTCGGTAAGAAGTACAAGTGGGTGAACCCGATCGCGTTCGTGTGGGTCGCGATCTGCGTGATCATCTTCTGCCTGCCGTTCACGCCGGCCGGCGTGTACTTCAGCAAGAGCTTCAGCTGGTCGTCGGTCAACTACGCGCCGCTGGTGACGATCGGGGTGATCATCGTGGTCACGCTGTGGTACCTGATATCCGCACGCCATTCGTTCAAGGGACCGGTTCGAACTATCGACATGCCTGAGGTAGGCGCCACACCCGCGGCGGGCGTGGCGCCGGCCCAGCCAACCGGCACCTGACGCACCGTTGACCGAGACCCTGGCCGTGATCGAGCCCGCCACCGAGGCGGTGCTGAAGGAGGTGCCGCGGGCGGGCGTCGAGGACGTCGATGCGGCGGTCTCCCGCGCGAAGGCGGCGTACCCGGGCTGGCGCGCGCTGGCGCCAGCCGATCGGGCCGCGCTGCTGCGTCGGCTCGCCAGCACGCTCGAAGCCAACAAGGAGTACCTGGCGCAGGTCGAGGCACGCAACGCCGGCAAGCCGATCGCGGACGCTCGCGGCGAGATGGAAATGGTCGTGCAGGTGTTCAACTACTACTCCGGGGCTCCAGAGCGGCTGCTCGGCGACACGATCCCGGTGGCCGGCGGCCAGGCGTTCACGGTCCGAGAGCCGCTCGGCGTCGTCGGGCTGATCGTGCCGTGGAACTTCCCGCTCGTGATCGCGGCCTGGAAGCTCGGCCCGGCATTGGCGGCGGGCAACACCGTCGTGCTCAAGCCGGCGGAGCTGACGCCGCTGACGGCGATGCGGTTCGAATCGTTTGCGGTCGAGGCTGGCATCCCCGACGGGGTCGTCAACGTCGTCGTCGGCCCCGGGAGCGTGTGCGGCAAGCGGCTCGTCGAGCATCCCGACGTGGCGAAGATCGCGTTCACGGGGTCGACCGAGGTCGGCCGCTCGATTGCGGCCGGCGCCGCCAGCACGATCAAGCGCGTGACGCTCGAGCTCGGCGGCAAGTCGCCGAACATCGTGTTCGCGGATGCCGACCTCTCGGCGGCGGCGCGGTCGGCGCCGATGGCCGTGTTCGGCAACGCCGGCCAGGACTGCTGCGCGCGCTCGCGGATCCTCGTGCAGCGGCCCGTCCTCGACGAGTTCATGGCCGAGCTCGAGCCTGCGGTCAGCGCGATCAAGGTCGGCGACCCGCTCGATGAGCAGACCCAGATGGGCCCGCTGATCTCGGACGCTCAGCGCCGCGCCGTGTCATCGTTCCTGGACGACGGCGCGCCCGTGGCGATCCGCGGCAGCGCGCCGGAGGGCCCTGGCTTCTGGTTCGCGCCGACAGTCCTGTGTCCCGTTGACCCGGAAGCGAGGCCGGCCCGCGAGGAGATCTTCGGCCCGATCGCGGCGGTGATCCCGTTCGACGATGAGCAGCACGCGATCGAGCTCGCCAACGACACCATGTACGGCCTGTCGGGCTCGATCTGGACTCGCGACGGTGCCCGCGCCCTGCGGGTGGCCCGCGCGCTCGAGACCGGGGTGCTCTCGATCAACTCCAACACCTCAGTGCGGGTCTCAACGCCGTTCGGCGGCTTCAAGCAATCGGGCTACGGCCGAGAGCTGGGGCCCCACGCGCTCGACGCGTACACCGAGGTCAAGTCGATCTACTACGCGACCTCATGAGCCGTCTGAAGGACAAGGTGTGCGTGATCACCGGCGCCGCCGGCGGGATCGGCGCAGCGACCGCCTCTGTGTTCGAGCGTGAGGGCGCCCGCGTCGTCGGTGTCGACCTGCGCGAGCACGAGGTCGGCACGCTCTCAATGCAGGCGGATCTGAGCAATGAGGCCGCGGTCGAGGCGCTGTACGAGCGCGTGCGTGAGGAGCTGGGGCGGATCGACGTGCTGTTCAACAATGCGGGCATCTCGCCGACCGACGACGCCTCCGTGGTCGAGACATCACTCGAGGCGTGGGAGCGCGTGCAGAACGCCAACCTGCGCAGCGTGTTCCTGTGCTGCAAGCATGGGATCCCCCACCTGTTGGCGAACCACCCACCCGCCCGGGGGTCGGTGATCAACACCGCCTCGTTTGTCGCGGTGCTCGGATCGGCCACCTCGCAGATTTCCTACACCGCGTCGAAGGGCGGCGTGCTCGCGCTCTCGCGCGAGCTCGGGGTGGAGTTCGCCAAGCGCGGCGTCCGCGTCAACGCGCTGTGCCCGGGGCCCGTCGACACCCCGCTCCTGCGCGAGCTGTACGCCAAAGACCCCGAGCAGGCCGCGCGCCGCCTGGTGCACGTGCCGATGGGACGCTTCGCGCGCGCCGAGGAGATCGCCAATGCCGCGCTGTTCCTTGCCAGCGACGAGTCGAGCTACGTCAACGCGACGACGTTCCTGGTCGACGGCGGCATTTCCGGCGCCTATACAACTCCGTTATAGCTGTTGTTGGCCGGTCCGCATGCGGACCGGCCCCGGCCGCGCATGCGCGGCCGGGCCGCCGGTGCATGAACCGGCGGCTTCGATTCTTTGTCAAGCCGACGATTGGGCTTACAAACAATTTCCGCAGCTACACTTCTTTTCAGAATGACCGTTCAACCCGAGATCGCGGGCTTCAAGCCCAGCGGTCCCCACGGCTTTCACCAGGCGCTGGCCAAGCACACCGGCTACCTGATCAGCAGGCTGGGGCTCGTCGCGCAGAAGCGATTCGCCGAGCTGCTCGACAAGCTCGCGCTCAACCCGAGGATGTGGGGAGTGCTCAACGTCCTCGACGTCGAAGGTGCGATCACCCAGCACGCGCTCGGCAAGCTGGTGGGCATCGACCCGAGCTCGATGGTCTCGACGATCGACGAGCTCGAGGCCAAGGGGCTGGTCGAGCGGCGTGCGCATCCGACCGACCGCCGCGCCCACGCCCTCTACATCACGGAGCTCGGGCGCAAGACGCTCGCGCAGGGTCGCAAGCTGGCGCGCACCGCCCAGGAGGAGCTGCTGGCGCCGCTGAGCGCCGAGGAGCGCGAGCAGTTGCACTCGATGCTGCTGCGGCTCGCCGAGGCGACGCGTGAGGTAGGTCAGACGCCCGGCGAACAGGGCTAGTGTGTGACAAATGATGCACTGTCGGCGCAAGAAGCGCCATAGTGTGACCTGGTGCTAGACAGGCTGATCATCCTCGGAGCCGGCGGCTGGTGCCCCGCGTTTGGTCGCCAGACGGCGTGCGCGGTGCTGCGCAACGGCCACGAGGCGGTCATGATCGATGCCGGCACGGGCGTCTCCCGGCTGATTGAGCATCCCGAATACCTGGACGGCATCGAGAAGCTCGACATCCTCCTGACCCACTTCCACCTCGACCACATCGCAGGTCTCGCGTACCTGCCGGCGCTCGGGGTCTGCGACGAGACAACCGTGTGGGGCCCGGGGGCGCTGCTCTACCAGACCGCCACCGACTCGCTGCTCGCGCGGATCTCGCACGAGCCGTTTCACCCCGTCTCGCTCGACGCGCAGGACATCCTCGTTCGCGACCTCCCGCCCGAGGAGCTCGAGCTGGCCGGCGTTCGCGTCGGGCTGCGGCGCCAGGACCGTCACTCTGCGCCCTCGCTTGCGCTTCGGTTCGGCGACGAGCTCACGTGGGTCACCGACACCGCGTTCGACCCGGGCTCGATCGGCTTTGCCGAAGGCTGCCAGGTGCTTGCACACGAGGCGTGGTTCACCGCCCCGCATCCCCGCAATCCAAAGATCCACTCCTCAGCCGCGGAGGCGGCACAGGTGGCACGTGAGGCTGGGATCGATCGGCTGCTCCTGATCCATCTGCCGCCGTTCGAGCAGAGCGTCGCCGAGCTGGAGATGGAGGCACAGCGGATCGTGCCGCAGGCGCGGACCGCACAGGACTGCGTCGACATGTCCGTGCTGCTGGCGGCTTAGGCGCTCGCGGCGACGGCCTTGCTGTCGCCGCGCCGTCTGCGTGCGCGGGCGTCGGGCGCAGGCACGGCGCGCGCCCGCGCTGCCAGTGCCACCCCGATTCCGAGCAGCGTCCACGTCATCGGATCCTCCAGGAAGTCGGCGTACAGGAGCGTGTGGAACACGAGCGCGATGAAGGCCGCGGCAATCGCCGCTCGAGCCGGATCCGAGCGTGCCCTCCGCAGCAGGGCGACGACGGCGACGAGCACGAGCGCAAGATAGGCGAGCAGGCCGATCAGCCCCTGCTCGGCGGCGATCGTCACGGGAATCGTGTGTGATGCCGAGAGGCTCTGCGCCGTGCGTGGATGACGGGCGCGGTACTCGTGCACGAACCCTCCGGACCCGTAACCCCAGAGCGGCCTGTCCTTGAACATCGACACGCCGCCGCTGACCAGCCCGGAGCGGCCGCTCGAGGCGCCGTTCAGCCCCTGGTTGAGACCGAAGGTCTTCGGTGAGATCAGAACCGCCGCGAGTCCGATGGCGACCACGCCGGCGGCGGTCCACAGCGTCCGCGAGGGCCTCCAGCGCAGCGCGGCGAGCACCGCAAGGCCGACGAGCAACGCTCCGAGGCTGGAACGCGAAAGGGTCAGCACGAGCGCCGCCCACAGGACCGCGAGCACGCCGGTCGCGATCAGCTGGTCGCGCCGGCGGCGCGCATACAGCAGCACGGCGGCGACCAGGATCATCACGAGCGCCAGAAAGCGGCCGAAGATGTCGGGATCGAAGAACACCGAGTTGACGGTGAAGTAGGCGTGCAGGTCGTTTGCGACGACGAGCTTGGGGTTGAGGATGATCGTCTTGGTCGCGTACTCCGCAAAGCCGATCGCGGCGAACAGCAGGGCCAGCGCGACCACGAGCTCGAGGCACAGGCGCAGCAGCCGCGGCGTCCAGCTCACCGACTTGAGCAGGTAGAGCAGCAGCGCGAACGGCACGTAGAAGAACACCATCTGCTGCAGCGCCTTCTCGAAATCCGGGGAGTACACCGCCTGCACCGCGTACAGGCAGACGTACAGCGCCAGCAGCCGCTCGATCCACCCGGCGGCGATCGGAAGCGCACGGGGCTCGCCATCGGTGTCGCCCGGCGCTGCTTGCCCGAGGCCACGACCGAGGCCGAGCAACGTCGGCACGATGAACGCGACCGCTCCAGCGGCGACCACCAGGTAGAGCGGGACGAGCAGGTTCGAGGTCGTGCCGCCGGCCTGGATCGGGACCCGGAACGGGAGCGCGGCGACGGTGAGCAGCGCGAACCACGTCGGGCGGCGGGCGAAGAGGATCGCAAGACCACCGACGACCAGCAGCGCAAGCGCAGCGGCCAGCGCCGCGAACAGAGGGTGACGGTGGATCGAATGCAGCTGCGGTGAGTGCCAGATGTCGGCCAGCAGCAGCGCCGGCGCGACGACCAGCGCGCCGAGCATCGACAGCGCGCGCAGGCGCGCGCTCTTCGCCAGCAGCACACCCGCGACGAGCGCCGCCAGAACGACGATCCCCGTCTTCGGCAGTACTCCGGTGAGCGCGGCAAAGGGGATCACAGCGCAGATGATCCTCTACGCTGTGGCGAAATGTCCTTTGCGAAGCCTGCGGTGGCCGCGGCGTTGCTCGCAATGGCGCTGTCGGCGTGCGGAACCAAGACCCAGCCGCTCGCCGGAAGCATCCCGCCGACCGCCACCACCGAGGGGCGCGGAAAGATCGACGACCCGCGCACCGCTCAGTCCAACCACGTCAAGTGCCTGCAGAAGCATCGCTTCAGCGTGAGCAAGGTGGGCGTCTACGGCCGGCCCGGTCTGCAGATCGGCGAGCTCCCGGCCGGCCCGACCGTGCTGTTCGAGCCGACGCCGGGCCAGGCGCAGGGGGACCAGATCGAGGGCCGCGCGCAGGGCGCCGAGGTGATCGGCAGCGCCCTCCTCTATCCCAACCAGGCATCCGACAAGCAGCTGAAGACGATCGAGACCTGCTTGGCCCAAGGTGTCCTCGGGTAAGCGTTTGCGGATGGGCGCGAAGGCTTGGAGGCTGGCAGGCCTGGTCGCCGTCGCCGTGATCGGCGTATCGGTCGCCACGGCGCTCGCGCTCTCGGGTTCAAAGCACACCGTGAGCACCGCCCGCAAGGCGACCGCGGCCGCGGATACGAGCGGCGCGACGGTGCAAGCCGCGTCGTCAGTGGCCTCTGCCGCCTCTTCGCCTGGCGGCGGCTCGGGCGGCGTCTCGCCCGGCACGAAGCCGCCTGCGGGCGGCGGAGGCGGCTCGATTCCTGTCCCCAGCTCGACCGTCAAGCTGCTCGGCCAGCGGATCATGGTCGGGTTGTCGGGCACCAGCGCGGACGCCGGGCTGCTGCGCAGCGTGCGTGAGGGGCGTGTGGGGTCGGTGATCCTGTTCGCCGCCAACATCGTCAGCGACTCGCAGGTGCGGGCGCTGACGAGCTCGCTGCAGCAGGCCGCTCGTCAGGGTCACAACCCGCCGCTGCTGATCGCGACCGACCAGGAGGGCGGCCAGGTCAAGCGCTTCCCGAATGGTCCGCCCGATCTGTCGCCGCCGCAGATCGGTGACGCACACAACCCTTCTGTGGCCTACCGCGAAGGCAGCGCCACCGGCGCTTATCTGAAGTCTCGCGGGGTCAACTGGGATCTGGCGCCCGTTTCCGACGTACCGACGTGGCCCGGCGCATTCATCTGGCAGCAGGGCCGTGCGTTCTCGTTCAACCCCCACACCGTGGCGAACATGGCGACGCAGTTCGCACTGGGCCTCCAGTCGGCTCACGTCGCGGCGACGGCCAAGCACTTCCCCGGCGACGGCACGGCGTCCGTCGATACCGACAACAAGCTCGATGAGCTGCATCCGACATCGCTTCAGCGGCGGCAGGCGCTTTTCCCCTACCGGATGATGATCCCGCGCGGACTCGACTCCGTCATGGTCACGACGGCGGGATTCCCGGCGTATGACCCGAGTGGCGCCCCGGCCGCGCTCTCCTCGAAGATCATCCGGGGTCTGCTCCGCAGCCAGCTGCAGTTCGGCGGCGTGGCGATCACCGACGCACTGGGAACGCCGACCGGACACGACGAGATCACCGCCGGTGTGATCGCCGCGAGCGCCGGTGCAGACGTCCTGCTGTACACGGACTCCGCCCCGGGTGAGCTGTCCGCGCTGCAGGCCGCCCTGCGGAGCGGAGGGATCTTGCGTGAGGCGGCCGACGCCTCCTATCAGCGGATCGTGGCGCTGAAGAAGAAGCTCAGCGGATAGCCGCGTTAGTTCCCGGTTAGGAGCGGCGTGACTCCGGGGGGCGAGCGGGGGCGGCTGTCACTACAATTCGCCTGCGATGCCCGCGCTCGGTGCGCGGGCACGTGTGCGTCTGCCGCAGATCGTCTCGAGCGGTGTGGTGGGCGGGATTCAATCTTCCCTGTGTCTTGTCTGTTCCGACTGCAGAGCTGACTGCGCCGGCCCTCGCCACCCGAGATCGTTCCCAGGCCGGCCGCTTGGCCGAGCGACTCACCCCGGGTCGCCTGTATCTCGTGCTCGCCGCCGGCGCGCTGCTGATCGCCGCGCTATCACTGCTGATCCCCTCGACCCCGAGCTATGACCCGTGGGCGTGGATCGTGTGGGGCCGGGAGATCGTGCACTTCAAGCTGCAAACGACCGGCGGGCCGTCTTGGAAGCCGCTGCCGGTGATCTTCACCACGATCTTCGCGCCATTCGGTCACGCCGCCCCGGACCTGTGGCTGGTGGTTGCCCGGGCCAGCGCTGTGATGGCCGCGGCGATGTGCTTCAAGCTCGCCTGGCGCCTCACGCGCGCGCTGTCCGGCGCCCTCACCGGCGACGCCGAGGGCACGCGTGCGCGGCTCTGGGCGATGTTGCCGGCGCTGCTGGCAGGGCTGATCGCCGCCGGCAGCCTGATCAACTCCCGCGGTTTCATCAGCGACAACGCCCTGGGCTACTCGGAAGGGCTGATGGCGGCGCTCGTGCTGATCGCGTTCGATCGACATCTCGACGGCGCGCGGCGGCAGGCCTTCGCGGTCGGCTTCTTCGCCGCGCTCGACCGTCCCGAGCTGTGGGTCTTGTGGGGCCCCTACGGCCTTTACCTGTGGTGGAAGGACCCCGGCGCACGCAAGCTCGTGGCAATCCTGTTCGCGCTGATCCCGGTGCTGTGGTTCCTCCCGGAGCTGTGGGGTTCCGGCCATCTGTTCCGCGGCGTGAGCCGCGCGCAGCATCCGCGCTCGAACAGCCCGGCGTTCGCGAAGTGCCCGTTCTGCACGGAGTTCAAGAGCCACGCGTGGCCGACCGTGTTGCTGCGTGTCAAGGCGATCGGCTTGATCGCCATGCTGGTTGCGGCACTCGGGCTGTGGCGTGGGCGAGCCGATGGTCTCTCCGGCGCGGCGGCCCGCGCGCGGGCGGCGCTCGTGGCCGCCGGCGTGATCGGGTTCGGCTGGTGGATCGGGATCTCGCTCGAGACACAGGCCGGGTTCTCCGGCAACGACCGCTACCTGGTGCTCGGTGTCGCGCTCGTCTCGGTCGCCGGCGGCGTGGGCTGGGGCTGGGGCGCCGCCGCGCTGGCGGGCTTGGCCAGGCGTTGGCGGCCCAGCGGTCGAACGGCGAGCGTCGCGCTGGCGAGTGCCGGCGCGGTGATCATTGCCACCGCCCTGTTCGTCGCGTTCCCGCCATGGATCGGCAACAACACGATCGATCTGCAGCGCACGCACCGGGCGCTCGTCTACCAGGCGCATCTGCGCGAGGACATGAGCAAAGCGGTCGCCAAGCTCGGCGCGTCGCGGATCCTCGCCTGCGGCTCGGTGATGACCGAGGGCTTCCAGGTGCCGATGCTGGCGTGGAACCTCGGCGTGCACACGCTGCAGGTCGAGGCCTCGCCGCTGTCGGTGAGCAATCCCGGGCCACCGCCCAACGTGATCTTCCAGAACCGCGCGCAGCGAAACGCCCATCTGCTTCCGGTCGTCCGCGCCTGGAAGGGCGTGCATTACCGGCTGGTCGCGCACGTGCGCACGTTCAGGGTCTATTCAAGTTGCGCGGGTAGGGTGACGCTCTAGATGGCCACCACCGTCGCCCCGGCTGCCCGAAAGCCGATCATCCCCGACGTCGACCTGCACGCGCCGAAGTGGTGGGAGCGGATTCCGACCTGGGCCAGCACCGGCGGGGTGCTGCTCGTCCTGCTCGCGATCTCCGCATATCTGCGCACGCGGTACATCGGCGGCCAGTTCTGGATGGACGAGGCGCTCTCGGTCGGGATCGCTTCGCATCCGCTGGCCGCGATTCCCGGCGTGCTCCGTCACGACGGCTCGCCGCCGCTCTATTACCTCGCGCTGCACGAGTGGATGCAGCTGTTCGGCAACAGCGAGTCGGCCACGCACGGGCTCTCGCTGCTATTCGCGCTGCTCACGGTGCCGGTCGGGATGTGGGCCGGCTGGAGCCTCTTCGGGCGCCGGGCGGGATACATGGCGGCGGTGCTGTTCGCGTTCAGCTCGTTCCTGACGGACTACAGCCAGGAGACCCGCATGTACGCGCTGATGGCGCTGCTCGGGTTGCTGGCGACCGCGGGCTTCGTCCACGGCTTCGTCTATCGCCGGCGCAAGTATCTGATCCTGTTCGCGGTCTGCCAGGCGGCGATGGTCTACACCCACGCGTGGGGCGTGTTCTTCGGGCTCGGCGCGGTTATCGCACTGATCCCCGCCTACCTGAGCAGCGACAACCGCCGCCTGCTGTTGCGCGACGCGATCCTTTCGTTCGCGCTCGCCGCGATCCTGTTCCTCCCGTGGTTGCCCAATGCCCTCTACCAGGCGTCGCACACCGCGGCTCCCTGGGACTCATCGCCGCGGTTTGGCGCGCCGGTGCAGCTCTCGCGCGACCTGATGGGCGGCGACCGGGTGACGGTCGCGCTGCTGATCGCGTCGATCATCGGGCTGGCGCCGTTGTTCGGCAAGGCTGCGCGCCGCACGCGCGAGGCGACCGCGATGTGGACGCTGATCGCGCTTCCGGCCGCGACGCTCGCGTTCGCCTGGGCGGCATCGCAGATCACTCCCGCCTGGGTGTCGCGCTATTTCGCGCCGATCCTGGGCGCGATCATGCTGCTGGCGGCGTTCGGGTGCTCACGCGCGAGGATCGTGGGGATCGTCGCCGTCGCGCTCTCGGTCGTGTTCCTCTACAACCCCGCCTCCTACACGCCGCAGTACAAGAGCGACGTTCGTGACCTCGGCGGGGAGATGGGGCCGCGCATGCACGTCGGCGATCTCGTGATCTCCGCGCAGCCGGAGCAGGTACCGCTGACTTGGTACTACCTGCCGAGCGGGCTGCGTTACGCGAACACGATCGGGGCGGTGTCCGACCCGCGCTACATGAACTGGGTCGACGCCCTGAAGCGGCTGCAGCATGCAAACCCCGCTGCAACGGTCGCGCCGTTGATTGCTAGTCTGAAACCTGGCCAGCAGGTCCTGTTCGTACGCCCGCTGACCGAAGGCGCTCAGAGCTGGGAGGCGCCCTGGACGCAGGTTGTGCGGCGTCGCTCTGCTCAGTGGGGAGCCCTGTTGTCGGGCGATCCGACCCTCAAGCCGGTGTGGTGGGCCCCGCACAACTACCGTGGTGCGTGTTGTGTGGCCGATAGCGCCGTGCTCTACCAGAAGATCAGCTGACCAGATTGAAGAAATGACAGAAGTCACGCCATCCGATTCCCTTTCAGGCGCCAAGCTCGGCGCGGACATCACCCCGGAGCATCCCGTTGTCGTGATCGGCGGAGGTCCCGCGGGGCTCACCGCGGGCTATCTGCTGGCCAAGCAGGGCAAGCCGGTGATCGTGCTCGAGGCCAGCGACATGGTCGGCGGAATCGCGCGCACGGAAGTGCGTGACGGTTACCGTTTCGACCTTGGCGGCCACCGTTTCTTCACGAAGGTCAAAGAGGTCGACGACCTCTGGCACGAGATCATGAAGGAGGAGTTCCTCAAGCGCCCGCGCCAGTCTCGGATCTACTGGAACGACAAGTTCCTCGAGTATCCGCTGCAGGGGATGGACGTGATCAAGAAGCTCGGTCCGGTCGAGCTGGTGCGCTGCGGGCTCTCGTATTTGTGGGCGGCGATCAAGCCCAAAGGACGCGAGGACACCTTCGAGCAGTGGGTCTCGAACCGCTTCGGCAAGCGGCTCTACAACCATTTCTTCAAGACCTACACCGAGAAGCTGTGGGGCGTCTCGACGGAC
Source organism: uncultured Solirubrobacterales bacterium (assembly GCA_963796525.1). Lineage (GTDB taxonomy): Bacteria > Actinomycetota > Thermoleophilia > Solirubrobacterales > Solirubrobacteraceae > Palsa-465. The sequence continues at coordinate 461,058 of CAWCMD010000013.1, read as the reverse complement.
GAGATCCGCGCAGAGTGGGCAGCGCAGCGGATCAAGGGCCTGTCGTTCTTCAGCGCCGCCAAGGCCGCCTTCTTCGGCAACAAGGACAACAAGATCAAGTCCCTGATCTCCGAATTCAACTACCCCCGCTACGGGCCCGGCCAGATGTGGGAGCAGATGACCGACGACATCCGCGCAAAGGGCGGCGAGGTTCGGCTGAACGCGCCGGTCACGCGGGTGAAGATCTCGCCCGAGGGCAAGGTCACGGAAGTGATCGCCGGCGGCGAAACGCTGACGCCCTCGCACGTGATCTCCTCGCTGCCGCTGCGTTCGATCGTTGGGATCGCCGACCCGGAGGCCCCCGTCGACGTCCGCGATGCCGCGCGTGGCCTGCGCTACCGCGAGTTCCTGACCGTCCTGCTGGTGATCGAGGGACAGGATCTGTTCCCCGACAACTGGATCTACATCCACCAGCCCGGCGTTCGCGTGCTGCGCATCCAGAACTTCAAGTCCTGGAGCCCGTGGATGGTCCCCAACGAACAGGACGCCTCGATCGGCATGGAGTATTTCTGCTTCGAAGGCGACGAGCTGTGGAACATGCCCGATGACGACCTCGTCGCGATGGCGAGCCAAGAGATCGAGAAGCTCCATCTCGCACGGGCGGACAACGTCAAGTTCGGGTTCGTGGCCCGGGTCCACAAGGCCTACCCGATCTACGACGTCGAATATGCCGAGCGCGTGGCGACGATCCGCGTCTGGCTCGAGGGGATCAGCAACCTGCAGCAGGTTGGGCGAAACGGCCTTCACCGCTACAACAATTCAGACCACTCGATGTTGACCGCGATGCGCGCAGTCGACAACATCCTGCTCGGAGCCCACCACGACATCTGGGCGGTGAACGCCGAGAGCGTCTACCACGAAGAGGACGTTGAAGACGAGCAGCCATACCGCGAGGCGCCCGAAACGCCGGCCATGGAGCAACCACTCGCGTCGGAACGCTGAGGTCATGCGATTTCGGCTGTCAGCTGCTGGTGTCGCGGCCGTTGTGTTGGCGGTCGTATTGACTGGTCCCGCTGCGTTGGTTGGTCCCGCGGCCGCGCTTGCGGCGAGTCCGGCTAATCCGATCGCGCCGGTTCAGGGGCCCGGCAATCCGCTCAGCCCGGGACTGCCTCAGAGCGCTCCAACGACCGCGACACAGACCGTCCACGCGTCGCCGACATCTTCGTCGGGCTCGTCGTCGGACAGCGGCCTGAGCGGGACCGGCGCGATCGCGATCGCGATCGGCGCACTCCTCGTGCTCGGCGGGATCTCGCTGTTCATCTGGCGGGACGCCCGGCGTCGCGCCCCGGTCCGCCAGCACGCGCACGCCACCGCCGGCGTCGGCGCGCGCACCGCCACCAAGGCGAAGCCGAAGCCGCGCAAGCCCAGCCCGGCCGAGCGGCGCCGACGCAAGCGCGGGCGGGCGCGGTAGGCGCTCTACACGTTGCCGGCGGCGGAGGTTGCCGGCGCTGTTCGCACCGTGACGATCGCCGCACTGAACGGGGCGATCCGCACCGCGTAGCGGTGGTTGCGTGCCGTCACCGTCTCGGTCCTGAGCCGTCCGACCCAGCGCCCGTCGCGGCCGAGGTACTGGCCGGCGACCGTCACGCCTGACGTCGACCTCGGAGACGGCGCCAGCAGGCGCTCAACGCTCGCCGGGCCGGTGGCCGGGAGCTTCAGCTCCACCGTGATCGGGCTCGCGCCCTTGTCGATCAGCACGACGTGGAGCCTGTGCCCGAGCACCCGCACCGCCCACGCCTTCAGCCGAGCCTCTGGGCTGACGTGCGTCGCCACGGGCACGAGCTGAGCGCGAGGGCCGAGCGTCCGCGTGAACGCAATCAGTCCGTACAGCAGCGGGCGCGGCCACAGCCCGCCACGCTGAAGCGCAAATGGAGCATTGATCGCATCGCGAACGTGCAGGTTGACCCCATCGACACCGGCGTGAATCAGTTCGAACAGCGCGTCGGGTGCCCACAGCGCCGTCGCGAACGTGTTGCTCACGCCACGACGGCCTCCGCAGGTAACGGAATTGAGCTCCGTCAGCCGGAACGGCAGACCGGAGTGGTGAGCAAGCGCCACCGCACGCCGAACGCCCTGGGCGAGGACGGCCGTCGCCCGCTCGCTGAGGAGACGCGAGATCGTGGGGTAGCTCATCGCCCTGGGCCTCAGGCATGCGGAGTATGGGTACCGGTGCGCGCTCACCGCGGCCAGCGATCGCCGGGCCGCCGTGATGAGGTCGGCGATCCAGGTCGCGTGCTGGGTGGGATGAGCGATCGCCGGTCCGATCAGCGGCGTGCCGGGCGCGGCTCGCCTCAACAACGCGCGGTAGGCGAGGAAGTCCGCGATGTAGCGCCTGAGCGTGAGCGAGCGCGGGAGCAGATCCGCATTGATGCGAGGCGTCTGCACGCCGTGCGTCCAGTACCACCGGCTATAGATGTCGGGTTCGTTGCCGACCTCGAAGGCGACGATGCTGTGTCTCGGCAGACCGCGCTCGGCGGCGTGTGCCCACACGGCCGCCGACCGCGCCGACCCCGTGACCAAGTTCAGATCGATGATCAGCCTCGATCCTGTCCTGTTGACGAGGGCACCAAGATCCCGCATCCACCCCGGCGTGACCCCAAAGATCCACGGCGGGAGGCGTCTGCCCGACGGCTCCCAGAAGCTGTGATCGGCCGAATCGCCTCCGATCCGCAGCACCATCGGGCCGCTCCCCGGCGAATGCAACAGCCCGATCACGCGGTCGAATAACGGCATCCGCGGCGCCCAGATCGGCAGCGTCCAGTACTCCGTCGAGAGGCCCAGGAACGAGCGCGGGACAGCCACCGAGCGCGCGTTGCCGGTGATCGTGACTACGGCATGATCGGTCCGGGTGCCTGCCTTTGCCCTCGAGGTCAGGTCGCTGTCGGGCAGCGTGAGCGGCAGGACGCCCATGCCGAGGACGACGACGATCGCAGCGATCGCGACGGGGCGCGGGCGGCGCGGGCGGCGCCCGCGCCAACGTTGGCGCCGGCGCCAACGTGGGCGCCCGGGTGGGCGAAGGTCCTGCGATTCTGAGTTCATGTCTCGGGCGCTCATCGATCGACCGGCACAGACCTCGCTCGCTGCCGTGCTGGCGCCGGCGAGGATAGCCACACCCATTGTCCGGTGGGCGAGGCTAAGAAAGGACTAACGAGGCTTTATGCCTTGGTGAGGTGGGGTTGTCTGGCCCGGGTCCGGGGCTGGGAGCGGGGGACGGAGTCCGGGCCACTAGCCAACCGCCTCCAGCTTCACGGGGATCCCGTTCAGATGCGCCATGCCGGCGAGCCGCTCGAGATCGCGTGGGTCAGAGGACGCCAGAAGGTTCACGTTGGCGCCGCCCGCTCGCGCCGCCTCGCGCCAGCCGCCGCTGTGCCCCCACCCGTGAGGGATGGCGATCGTGCCGCGCGTCACTTCGTCGGTCAGGCGCGCGGGGAGTTCGATCGCTCCGGACGGCGAGATGACCCGGCAGCGGGCGCCGTCCGCGATCCCGCTCGCCGCCGCGTCGTCAGGGTGAACGCGCGCTGCGTGCATCCGGTCGCCTCGCATCAGCTTGGGCACGTTGTGCATCCAGGAGTTGTGGGAGCGGAGCTCGCGCAGGCCGATCAGGCGCAGGGGGAACTCGGATGGCTCATCTCCGCCCTCCTCGAGCGCGCGCAGCTCGGCCGCGATCTCATCCGGCGCGAGGTCGACGCGCTTGTCCTTGTGGAACACCTTCCGTCCGAGCACGCCGGTGGGATGGTGCTCGCGCAGCACGAGCCCATGGCGCTGGTTGCGCAACCTGGCGATGCTCAGCCCCCCACGGCGAAGCCCGAACAGATCGCCCTGGGGCCCAACCCGCAACACGAGGTCGATCAAGCGCTTGGGTGACAGGCGAATCCCGATGCGGCCGAGTGCACGTAGTGGCCATGCGCTGCTCGGCGTCGTCCCGATGCGCCGCGAGATCTCATCGATGATCTGCCACTCCTGCCGCGCCTGTCCGCGGGGCGCGAGCACGGGCTCTGTCCATTGCACGAATGGCTTGGTCTGGAAGGTGAGAAACGCCGACGGGAAGTCCTCGCGCTCGAGGAAGGTCGTCGCCGGCAGGACGTAGTCGGCGTGCCGGGACGTGTCGGTGACATACAGGTCGATCGCAACCATCAGCTCGAGCTGCGCGAGCGCGGCCTCGAGCTCGGCGCCGTTCGGGACCGACAGAACCGGGTTGCCTGAGGAGACGAACAGTGCGCGGATCTGGCCGTCGCCCGGGGTCGAAATCTCCTTGGCGATCAGCGAGGCGGGCAGCTGACCGAGCACCTCCGGGAATGAGCCGACGCGCGAGCGGAAGCGCCCGTATGAGTCGCCCCCGACGCGGTGCAGCAGCGCCTCGATCTCGATCGGGCCGGTGCCGAAGATCGCCCCGCCCTCCCGATCCAGGTTCCCGGTCACGACGTTCAAGGCGTCGAGTAGGAATGACACGAGCGTCCCGTGCCGGCCGAGACAAGAGCCCGTGCGGCCGTAGACCGCCGCCGTGTCGGCCCGCGCCAGGTCGAGCGCCAGGCTTCGGACGGCCTCTGCGTCGATCCCGGTCCTCCCGGCGGTCTCCTCGGGCGGGTGGCGCGCGACGAGCTCTTTCAGTCGTTCAGTGCCCCGCGCCTGCCGGGCGAGCGCGGCCTTGTCGTCGAGCCCCGCCTCGAAGATCACGTTCAGCATCGACAGCAGCAGCCAGGCGTCGGCGTCAGGCTTGATCGGCACGTGTTCGAACGCGCGCGCGGTCTCTGAACGCCGCGGGTCGACCACCACGATGCGCCCACCGCGCGCGACGACCTGGTGCAGACTGTCCTTGATGCGTGGCGCAGTGAGCACGCTCCCGTGCGAGACCAGCGGGTTGGCGCCGACGATCAGCAGGAAATCCGTTCGCTCAAGATCGGGAATCGGCACCACGACCGGCGACCCGTAGAGCAATTGACTGGCGACGAACCGGTTGTGGACATCCTGCGAGCCGGCGCTGTACAGGTTCGGCGAGCCGATCGCGTCCATGAATCCCTTGACCCAGATCGGATGCGAGTAGGAGAACGCCGACGGATTGCCGAGGTACCACCCGACCGCGCGGGGATCGCCGCGCCGCAGGATCTCGCGCAGGCGACTCGCGATGTCATCGAGCGCTTGATCCCAGCTGACAGGGTCAAATCCGCCGTCCGCTCGCCGCCGGAGTGGCTCCGTGACGCGATCGGGGTCGTTCTGAACGTCGGCCATCGCCACGCCTTTGGGACACGCGAACCCCCGCGAGAGCGGATGGTCGGGGTCGGGCCGGAGCTTCACCAGGCGTCCATCGTCAACCGTGGCGATGAGACCGCATAGCGGTTCGCAGATGCGGCAGTAGGTGACGCGTTCCTCAATGGCCATGTCGAGTCGCCAGGAGCACCGCATCGGCACCAGGCGTAACCGCGATCCTACTCTGAGCACGTTGCGCGCAATCGCTGCTTGGCGCGCAGCAACTGTCGCTCGACGGTCCGCGACGTGCAGCCCATGCGCGATGCCATCTCCGCATAGCTGAAGCCGAGACCCTGCATCCAGACGAGTTGGCGCTGGCGGACCGATAGCGAGGCGATCGCCTCGAGTCGCGCGCGCCGCTCGACCACCTCATCCGTCGCCGATCCCCTCCCGCACAGCAGCCACTCGCCTGTCTGCTCGAGTGCGGCGTCCAGCGAGATGTCGCGGCGATCGCGGCGTGCGAGCTTGAACGCCTCGTGCATCGCCGTCTTCGCCAGCCACGCCAGGGCGGCCTCTCGCGGAACGTTGCCGGCACGGGACACGAACCTGCTCCAAGCGAATTGACACGCGTCCTCGATCACGCTGTCGCCCGCCCGCACGTCACGACGGACGATGCGGTCGAGCTTCGGCGCCAGCGCGCGGTAGAGCGCTGCCAGGTCTTCGACGCCTTCCCCTGCCGAAAGAATCGCCATCTTGTCTCCTACTGAGTCAAATTGAGACTGTTTTGATGCATATCAGCCTAGCAAGGCTCAAATAGTCTTGCTAGGCTCACCATCAATGAATTGGCTCAATTGGATTCAGGAGGTATAAGTGCAGCTTGATGTCTCCTTCCTCCCGGCCGCGGCGCATCTGTTGCCGGGAGCCGTGTCCGCGCACCCGAGCCCGACCGGCCTCCCCGGAAGCAACGTCCTACAACAGCTCGTCAACGGAGCCGAAGCCTGGGCGCTCGCGATCGCGCTTCTCGGCGCGTTCATCGGTGCGGGCCTGTGGGCGGTCGCGTCCCACACCCACAACCACCACTACGCGGCGCGGGGACGGATGGCCGCCCTGATCTCCGGAGCGTCCGCGCTGGTCGTCGGCGCGGCACCCGGGCTCGTGAACTTCTTCCAGCACCTCGGGACCACGGCGAAATGAGCGTCGCCGGAGCCATTCGCCGCACGACGGCGCTCACGCTGTTGGTCGCCGGGTTTGCGATGGTCCCAGCTCCGGCACCCGCCGGGGCCAGCATCGGCAAGGTCGTCTGCGGGGCCGCCGGACTGTTCAGCGGCATCGCAGGCAAGGCCTGCACGGTGCTCGAGCACGGCAAGCAGATCATCGGGGCCGGCAAGCAACTCGCAACCGGGCACGTTGGTGGCGCGGTCAAGACCGTCCTGAGCGGCGGCAACTCCAGCTCGTCCGGCGGAACCGCGTCCACCGCGATCGGCCTGGCTGCGATCGGCGCGTGGGTGTTCGGAGGCGCCAAATTCGCCCTGCACGAAACGGCCAAGGTGCTGAGCGAAACGACGAGCCCGCAGCTGACGAGCACCTGGTTCTCCTCGGCTTACTGGCGTGTCGCCGGAATCGCCGCGGTACTGACGCTCCCGTTCCTGTTCGCGGCGGCGATCCAGGCGTTGCTTCGCGCAGACCTCGCACTGCTCGCGCGCGCGGCGTTCGGTTATCTGCCGCTCGCGTTTCTCGCGGTCAGCATCGCGGCGCCGCTGGTGATGCTGCTGCTCGCCGCGTCCGACGAGATGTCTGCGATCGTCGCCAAGGCCGGGGAGGGTGGCGGCACGCACTTCCTGGTCCTGGCGGGTGCATCGGCCGGCCTGCTCAGCCTCCTGCACGGCTCGCCCTTCCTGGCGTTCCTGGTCGGGCTCTTCACGGTGGCCGGAGCGATCGTGCTCTGGCTCGAGCTGCTCGCCCGCGAGGCCGCAATCTATGTCGTCGTGCTGATGCTGCCACTGGCGTTCGCGTCGCTGGTCTGGCCGGCACGGCGTAAGTGGGCGATCCGCTCGGTCGAGCTGCTGGTCGCACTGATCCTCTCCAAGTTCGCGATCGTGGCCGTGCTGGCGCTCGGCGGGGCCGCCCTCGGCCATGGGCCGAGCGCGGGCGTGGCTGGGATGCTCGCGGGCTTCGTGCTGGTGACGCTCGGGGCCTTTGCACCGTGGGCGTTGTTGCGGCTGCTTCCACTCGCCGAGCTGGCGAGCGGCGCTGTCGGCTCATTTCGCTCCGAGGCAAGGGTGATCGGCGGTCATCTCGAGGCGGCCGGAGGGCGCGCGGACTATGCGGACGACTGGGCGAGGCTGGTCGCGGCGCGGTTGCGCACTCCGTCCGAGGAGTCCGCCGGCGCCGGTGGCGATGCCGGCCGGAGCGACAGCGCGGCCGCGGCGGAGGCCGGGCGGCTCAATGAGCTCGAGGCGGGCCCGAGCCACGCCGACGATGACCTTGGTGGCGAAAGCGCTGAGGACACCGATCCGCGGCCTGTGGGGCCGGCCGGCGGTGGGCCCACGGCCCCCCTCGCCCCCGAGGAAACAGCCGCCGCTCCCCCACCGCGCGAACAACCCTCCCGGCGCGAACAACCCTCCCGCCGCGCACCGCGCGAGGCCGAACCGCGCGCGGACTCGATGCGCGAGGCCGAGCCGCGCGCGGACTCGATGCTCGAGCCCGAGCCGCCCGCCGACTCGATCTACGAGCCGGGAACCAGGACGCTGCGCCTCGGCCTGGAGGAGAACTGGCCGAATCCGGACCCGATCTTGTCGCCAAAGCCCGCGCCCAGCAGTGAGGACTCGGGCCGTGACGCTCGCGAGCCGGCGACGACCGACCAACACGACCCGCGCCCGCCCGAGCAGTCGCCCGAGGACGGGGCGCTTTGACTCCCGGCCGGCTCACCTACCGGTTCGGGCCGCTCGAGCGGCGCGGGATCCTCGGCCCGGTGCGCGTCGGCCAGGCACTGGTGCTCGGGCTCGGTGCGCTGCTGGCGATCCTGGCGCTCGACCACGCGCCGACGGCGACCGGAGCGATCGCAGCGACGCTGCTGTTCGGTGGCTGTGTGCTCGTCGCCGTCGCGCCCGTCGGAGCGCGCACGATCGAGCAGTGGGCACCGGTTGCGATCGCGCTGATGCTGCGGCGAGCGTCTAGGCGCACGGACTTCCGCTCGCTGCTGCCGACCGGAGGCTTGATCGCTCGCGGCTCCGGCAAGACAACGCGCCTCGGAATACCCCGGCCGGTCCCGCCGCGCTCCGTGCGCGGCGTCGGGATCGTCAACCTCGCCTACCGCGACCGCGTGATTGGAGCACTGTCCGAGGGGGGCGGGCGCCGCCTGACCGCGGTGCTCGGGTGTCGCGTTGTCGCGTTCTCGCTGCTCGACGTCGAGGCACAGGAGCGGCGGCTGGCGCGCTGGGGCCTGGTCATCTCAGGCGCGGCGAACACGCCGATCAGGCGGATCCAGTGGCTCGAGCGCACCGCACCGGCGCAGGGCGATGAGCTTGCGCGGTGGGTGCACGACGAGCGTAACCCGGAGCTGCCGCTGCGCGGGATGCCGATGATCGACTCCTACCTCGAGCTGATCGGCACCACTGCGCAGGTCACGCAGGAGCACGAGATCCTGCTCGCGGTGCAGGTCGACGCGCGACGCGTGCGCGACCGCGGTCCCGACGCCATCGGACGGGCGCTGATCGAGCAGGCGGAGCGTCTCGCCGAGGGGCTGCGCGCGGCGGAGGTCACGGTACTCGGTGCCCTCACCCCCGGTCAGCTCTCACGCGTCCTCAGAACCGCGTTCGATCCGTACGCTCGGAGCGAGCTGGCCGCACTCGATGCCGCCGACCCGGAGCGCGACGGCCTGTCGGAGGCGAACGCCTGGCCGCTGGGTGCGACGGAGGCCTGGGACCACTACCGCAGCGACGGCGCGCTGCACGCCACGTACTGGATCGGCGGATGGCCGCGCGTCGACGTCTCGCCAATGTTCATGGATGCGCTGCTGGGCCACTCGAGCGCGGTCCGCACGGTCGCGGTCACGTTCGAGCCGATCCCGCCGGAGCGCTCTACCCGCGAGGTCGAAGCGGCGGTCACCCGCGACCACGCGGACCGCGAGCTGCGCCGGCGCTTCGGGCAGTCGGAGACCGCGCGCCAACGCCAGGCGCAGGACGCCACGATCCGCCGCGAGTCCGAGCTCGCCGCCGGCCACAGCGAGGTCCGCCTGGCCGGTTTTGTGACGATCTCCGGGCGGGATGCGGATGAGCTGCGGCGGGCGAGCTCCGAGGTGCTCGAGCATGCCGCAAGGGCACGGCTCGAACTGCACCGGATGTACGGCGAGCAGGCCGAGGCGTTCACGTTCACGCTCCCGCTCTGCCGGGGGCTCAAGTGATCACAGCCGAGCGGCCGGGCCATCGCTGCACGACACGCCACGCCCAGGCGATCTATCCGTTCATGGCGGCCGGCGGCCTCGGAGGCAAGGGCGTGTTCATCGGACGCGATTCAGGCGGCGGCGCGTTCTGTTACGACCCCTGGGTCCTCTACGGCCAGGGCCTGCTCGACGACCCGAACGTGATCGTGCTCGGCAAGCTCGGGCAGGGCAAGAGCGCGCTCGTGAAGACCCTCCTCTGGCGGATGATGGTGTTCGGCCGGCGGGCCTTCGTGCTGGACGTCAAGCGCGAGTACGGGCCTCTGTGCGAGCTCGCCGGCGTCAGACCGATCTCGCTGGTTCCGGGCGGCGGCGTGCGTCTCAACCCGCTTGCCTCCCGACCCGAAGAGCATGCCCAGCTGGAGCTTCTGCGCGCGGTCACCGTCACCGCCCTGGGCGGCCCGCTCACCCAGATCGAGGCGGCGGCGCTGCGCGAAGCACTGCATACCGTCCGGGCCGCCGTGAGCAGCGAGCCGACCCTGCCCGAGATCGCGGCGACGCTGTTCGCGCCCACGGCCGAGATGGCCGACCGCCTGCGGACGACGCCGGAGCGGCTCGCCACCGACGCGCGGCGTGCGGCGCTCGCGATTCAGGACCTCTGCGAAGGACCGCTGCGAGGGATGTTCGACGGGCCGACCACGCCCGGACTCGAGCTCGATGCCCAGCTGCTCGTGCTCGACCTTCACGCGGTCAGGGACTCCCCAGCCGTCGGGATCCTGATGGCGTGCGCGACCGCGTGGATGAGTGCGCTGCTGGCACGGATGGCCGCCGAGCCCGGCCGCGAGCGGTTGATCAACGTGGCCGACGAATCGTGGAAGATCGTGCAGCACACGGGGCTCGGCGAGTGGTTTCAGTCGAACTTCAAGCTGGCACGGCAGTTCGGCGTGATGAACCTCGTGGTGCTTCATAAGCTCGCGGACCTCCAGGCGGCCGGCGACGCCGGCTCGCGCGCCGCGCGGATCGCCGAAGGGCTGGTCGCGGACGCGTCGACGCGTGTCGTCTACCACCAGGACGAGAGTCAGGTGCCGCTGACGCGCTCACTGCTGGGCCTCTCGGAGAGCGAGGCTCAGCTGATCTCGATGCTGTCCGCCGGCCAGGCGCTGTGGCGGGTGGGCGCCCGCTCGTTCGTCGTTCAGCATTACCGCTCTCGCATCGAGACCGCGATGACCAACACCGATACCGGGATGCGAGTCACGGGTGGAACGCTGGTGCGGGGATGAACGGCGCGCGCTCCGAGGGGATCTCCGATTTCGCGGTGCTGGTGGCAGTCGGTTGCGCGCTCGCGATCGGCGCCCTGTTGTGGCTCTGGGGCGCAGTCGCAGGGCTGCTGTTCGGGTCGGGATGGCCGAGGGTCGGACTCGGCCAGCTGCCGGGGGTGCTGACTCGGTTGCCTGCGCATCTCGGCGACCCGGCAGGCGCCTGGCCCGCGGTGTGCCGCGCGCGCCTGCCCGGGCCCGTCGGCTTCTACGCCGCGCTCCTGGCCCTGATCGGGATCGCGGGAGGGGCGGTCGTCGTGTGCGCTCGGCTGGGGGCATCGCTGCCCCGCCTGCGGTCGACCGACGGGGCACGTTGGGCTGTCGCCCGTGATCTGCGCTCACTGCGACGAGGGACTGGGCCACACAAACCCGGGCAGCCGGCCAGGCTGGCCCTCGGTTATCACCACGGGCGGCTGCTGCGCGGCGAGCAGCGCCACGCGCTCGTGGCGTTCGGACCCCCGCAGTCAGGCAAGTCGGCGGGGCTTGCCGTGCCCGCCCTGCTCGAGTGGGACGGTCCGGCGGTCGCATCCTCGATCAAGACGGACCTGCTCGGCGCCACCCGGGCACGGCGGAGCGGACTCGGGTGCGTATTCGTATTCGATCCTTTCGGTCTTGCCGGCACCGAATCGCACACCTGGTCGCCGCTCCACGGGGCGACCACCTGGGATGGAGCGCTCGAGGTCGCATGGCGGCTGGCGTCGGCCGGCGAACTTGACCATCGCGGCGTCGAGGGCGGCGAGTTCTGGGCGATCGCGGCCGAGCAGCGTCTCGCACCGCTGCTGCACGCCGCAGCCGGCACGGGTCTTGGGATCGACGCGGTCGTCCGCTGGGTGTACGGCCAGGGGACCCGTGAGCTCAACGAGGCGCTTGCCGAGCTGGCGGGCCGCGCACACAACGAACAGCAGCGCGCCGATGCGCTCTCGGCCTATGACGCGGTTCGCGCCTTCGAGGCGCAGGCTGACCGGACGAGATCATCGATCGAGGCAACCGCCCAAGCGCTGCTGCGTGCATATCGCTTCAGCCGCGTCGCGCGATCTGCAAGCGACAGCGAGATCACGGCTGATCGTCTCCTGGACGAGGCCGCGACCTTGTATCTGATCGGCGACGCCAAGACTTCGAAGTTGCTTCGGCCGCTGTTCCTTGCGCTCCTCGGCGAAATCGTCGACCGGGCGTACGAGCGCGCCACGCTCGCGGGCGGAGCGCTAAACCTGCCGCTGCTCCTGTGCCTCGACGAGGCCGGCAACGTCGCGCCGCTGCCCAACCTGGCGGAGATTGCGTCGACGGCTCCCAGCCACAACATCCAGCTCATCTCGATCTTCCACGACCTCGCACAGGCCCGCAGCCGCTACGGCGGACAGGCCGAGACGGTGGTGAACAGCCACCGCGCGCGGATGCTGCTTCCAGCGGTCGCGGACCTCGAGACGCTGCGCTATTTCGCCGGCTTGGTCGGCGAGGAGGAGGCCCGCGACCTAACGCGCACGACCGGTGCCGGCGGCACCAGTCGCTCGACCGCCCGGCGCCGGCGGCCGCTGGTGGCGCCGGAAGCACTCCGTGCGCTGCGCGACGGCCATGCATTGCTTCTGTACGGGCGCTTGCCGCCGGTGCAGCTCCGGCTGCGCATGTGGTTTGCCGACCGGCGCTTGCGGAGGCTGGCTGCTTGAGCCTTCCCGACCGTGACGACGGAGCCGGCGAAGACCGCGAGGACGGCTGGGGCGAGCCCGAGACGCGCCGGTGGCCGCTTGACTGGCGCGGCCTGTACCCGCGCGAGCGATGGATGTGGTTCGAGCAACTGTGGTGTGACGTCTGCATGCTGCGCGAGCGATACCGGTTGTCGATGCGCTCCGGATGGTGGGAGGACCAGATCCAGGTCGAGGCACTTGCGGCGCTGGCGGCGTGGGTCGAGCGCTATGACTCTGGCGAGTGGGACGATCCGCCAGGAAAGATCTCGCTGCTGTGCGACCTCGAGCGAGTCGCGATGCTGCTGCGGGACGGCGTCGAGCCGTTCGATCCAAGCCGCGACCGGATCACGTTCGCCCGCTATCTGATCGAGCTCGGATGCCAACCGCCGGCTCCCGGCTCCTGACATCCTGGAGGAGTGGCCCAGGAGGCGAACTTTCCGCTCGGCGCGGCGCTGACGCTCGAAGAACTCCAAGGCGATCCCCATGCTGCGCTCGCTCGGCTACGTACGGCCGAGCCCGTGTCGTGGCTGCCAGTGCTCGGCGGCTGGCTTGTCACGCGCCACGACCTCGCGACGAGCGTGATGCGCGACGACCGGACCTTCACGGTCGATGACCCCCGGTTCTCGACGGCCCAGGTCATCGGCCCCAGCATGCTCAGCCTCGACGGCGTACCGCACGACCGCCACCGTGCTCCGTTCGTGCCCCCGTTCCGCCCGGGCCCGGCGCGGATGCGCTTCGAGGTCTCCGTCGAGGAGCAGGTCGCAGCCCTGATCGATGCGCTCGAGCCGCGCGGCCGCGCGGAGCTGCGGCGCTCGTTCGCGGGACCTCTGGCAGCCTCGATCATTACCCGTGGGCTCGGCCTCGAGGCCGGTGAAGTCCCGTCGGTCCTCGAGTGGTACGAGGCGATCGTCGCCTCCGTCACGTCGATCACGTCCGGCGAGGGAGCGACCGAGGCGGGCGCGTCGGCCTTCGCGGCGCTGCGGATTCGCCTGATGAGCGCGATCGACACAGGCGAGCTGCTGCACGCGCTGTCCGGTGACCTGACGGCCGACGAGATCGTGTCCAATGCCGCCGTGCTGCTGTTCGGAGGGATCGAGACGACGGAGGCGATGATCTGCAACGCGCTGCTGCTCCTGCTCAAACATCCCGATGCGCTGAGCGCCGTGCGGCATGCGCCGGCGCTGCTCGACGCCGCGATCGAGGAATCCCTGCGGCTCGAGCCCGCGGCCTCCGTGATCGACCGTTACGCGAAAGTCGACACGGAGCTCTGCGGCTCGCGGATCGCCGGCGGCGATCTGGTCCGGATCTCAATCGCGGCCGCCGGCCGCGACCCCGACGTGTTCAGCGATCCAGACACGTTCGATCTGGGGCGCCCGAACGCACGTCGCCACCTCGCGTTCGCCCATGGGCCGCATGTCTGCCTGGGCGTGCACCTCGCCCGGCTCGAGACGCGAGCTGCGCTCGCGGCGATGCTGGCCCGCCTTCCGGACCTCCGTCCCGATCCAGATCAGCCGGCCGAGATCAGCGGCCTGGTGTTCCGCAAGCCGCCGGCGCTTCACGTGCTCTGGGGCTAGCGGTCAGTCGCCGCCGCCGCCGCTGGACCCCGTCGAGGTCGTCGTGACCGTCGTCGTGGTAGTCGTGGTCGTAGTCGTGTCCCCGCCCGAGCCGCTGCCGGAGCCGTCCCCCGAGGAGTCGTGGGTGCCCGTGCTGCCGTCGCCGCCCGAGCCGCCGCTGCTGATCGTCCCGCCGCCGGACCCGCCGCCGTCGTGACCACCGGATGTCGGAGTCGTCGCGCCGGAGGTGCCACCGCCGTCGTGGCCGCCATCCGTCCCGCCGCCGGACGTCCCGCCCGGGCCGCCCGAGCCGCCGGTACTCCCGGACGATCCGCCGCCCGACCCGCCGTCACCATGCCCGTTCCCGCCTGAGCGGTTCGGACCGCCGCCGCCGTCGTGCCGGGAGGGCCCCGGGCCGGAGTGCCCTCCGATCAGGCCGAGCGTCACCAGGATCCTCGGCGCGTGACGCGCGCCGCCGGCGCCCACCGAGCTGCCGGCACCGCGGCCGCCTGTCCCGCTGGCAGCCGCTACGCCGCCCCGCCCAGCGATCAAGCTCCCGCCTGCGCCTGCCGAGGCCTGCTGGTGGCCGGCTCCGCCCTGACGGACGCCGGCGTCGGCGGATGCGACGGCTGTTGCGCCGGAGCCGGGCTTCAGGCGCAGCGTCGTGTGGTTGCTCGAGATCCCGACCGCCGTGGCGAGTGCGCCGGCACTCGCGATCACCGCGCCACCCTTCAGCAACACGCCCGCGACACCAGCCGAGCCGGTGCCGGCGATCGTCTCGTACAGACCCGATGACCCCGATGACCGCCCGCTCCCGTGGCGGACCGCCCAGTTGACGACCGGCGTCGGGATCAGCGCCGCCGCGGCGGCACGGAGCGTTGACCTCGCCCGGTAAAGCAGTCCGCGGACCGCGCCGCTGGTGAGGCCGAGCTCTGTCGCGATCTCGTCGTAGCTGCGCCCGTCGACGGCCGTCGAGAGCATCACCTCGCGTTGAAGGGCTGGAAGTGCCGCCAACCCCGCGAGCGCAGCTCGGACGGCGATCCGCTGCTCGGCCTCATGATCCGTTTCGCTCATGATGTCCGCGTCGGCCAGCTCGAGAACTGGACTCACGCGCCGGACGCTGCTGATCGCCACGTTGTGGACGATCCGATAGAGCCATGCGCGCGGATCCGTTACCTCGGTCCCCCGACCGATCGCGACCCATGCCTGAAGCAGCGCCTGCTGCAGGACGTCCTCCGCGGCGCCATCCGAACCGACGATCCGCCGGCAATAGGACAGCAGACGACGCCGGTAGCGGCGTATCAGCGCCTCAAACGCAGCTTCGTGGCCTTCGCGCGCCAGCGCGACAAGCCGCGCGTCAGGCTGCGTCTGCAGGAATCGGAGCGATGTTGCGAGTGGGCTCATTGCTCGTCAGTGAACATCGGATTGGCCTCCCGTAGGCAATGCTCTCATCTCTCAGACACCAGTGGCGCGTGAAATGTTCCCGTCCGGGTGCAAACGCAATCGAATCGGCTGCTTGCACGGGGCAGGCCGGCGGCCCGTTGGACCGCCGGCCTATGACACCCCGGCTCCCGCTGTGTGGTTATGAGGTCAGTCCGATCCGCCGCCGTCGCCGCCCGAGGGGCCGCTGCTGCTCGTGCTCGACGACATCAGCTCGATCTTGTCCCAAACGTTGCCGCTGCTCGTGATCTTGAGCTCGGCGCCCGCGACGGGCGTGCCCTGGGTCAGGTCAGCGGTCGAGCAGCTGCTGCTGCTGCTGGCGCCGCCGTTGTCGTCGTCGCCCGACCCCTGGTCGCCTCCGCCGTTGTCACCTGGGCTGTCGTCGGCCCGCTGCATCGTGCCGCTCGAGCCGCTCGAGCCGCTTGTGTCCGGAGCCATGCACTCGATCTCGGTGTCGTTGGTCACCGCGCCGCTCACGGTCGAGCCGTCAGTGAGCGTGATCGTGAGAACGCCGTTGCTGAACGAAGCGACCGTGCCGGCGCTCTGCGACGGGCTCGGGGTCGTCGTCGGCGAGCCCGGGGATGTCACGTCGCCGAAGCGCCGGATGTGGGCGTGGTGGTGGTGGCGCTTGTGATGACGGCCGTGGTGCTGCGCGAGCGCGCTCGCGGGCACGAACGCGACCACCGCGACGCTCGCGATGGCGGTGAACATCAATCGTCTCATGGGCCTTCCTCCTTGCGGCACCGGCTCGACGGCGCCCTTGCAGATTGCACAGATACTGCTAGGACGCAGCCCGCTGGAAAACGTCACGCGGGAGTTGGACAAAAGTCGACGAAGACCACCGAGCGGCGCACGCGGGCAGCCGATGACGGTCGCCCGCCTCACGCCTTCCAGGAGCCTACGCGGCCGGCGGGGGTGCTTCCTGGCCGACCAGCGCGAGCAGGCTTTCGTACTCCTCGGCACATGCCGGGCAGCCCTGCAGGTGGGGGTGCATGCCCGGGACCGCCTGCGCCGCGTCCGCCCCGGCCAGCTCGAGCTCGACGTAGCGATCGAGTTCGTCAAAGCACTCGTCGCAGCCGAGCTCCGGCTCGTCGGGCCCCGTCAGCGTGTCGATCAGCTTCTTCGCATCGCTCATAGCTGCTCCTGATGCCCTCGCGCCGCGATCGCGGCCCGAAGCTTGCGCCGTCCGTCGTGCAGAGTTTTGTAGAGGGCGCCCCGAGTGGTGTTCAGGCGTTCCGCGAGCACGTCGATCGGCACCTCGTTGAGAGCCAGCGCAACGACCACCTCTCGCTGATGGGGCGTCAGATCGCGCTCGATCGCCTGTCTCAGATCGTCGAGCAGCTCCTGCATCTCAAGCGCCCGTGCCGGCGCAGGCGCTCGATCGACGAGCGCATCCCAGGCGGTCGCCTCGAGCGGGAGCTCGCGGCCCGCCCAGCGTCGGCGTCGCACCTTCACCGCGGCTTCGTAGATCGCGAACTTGTACACCCAGGTGCTGAAGCGACTGCGACCGCGGAACGTGTCCAGTTTCGCGAGCACCGCTACCAGCGCGTCGTCCGCGCTCTGCAACGCCAGGTCATCGCGCTCAGCGCGATCGAGCGACGCCGCGCGACGCGAGACCTCGAAGCGCGCCGCGCGCAACAGCAGCGAATGCAGACGGGCGATCGCTTGGTCGCGATCGACACCCGTCCCCCTGAGCGCGTCGATCCACGCGCGGGATTCGCCGTCCAGTGAAGCCGCAGACCCGGTACTCATCGCTTGTCGCCGCACAGGGGCAGCCGCGATGACGTTAACAAGTGGCTCGTGGCTCACGACAGTTCACCGTCCTGTTCCAGCGGCGCGAGAATCCGCGCCGCGAGCTCCGGCGGACAGTCGCGGTCGACAAGCTGTAGCAAGGCGTGAAGGTCGATCCGGTGATCGCTCGCGAGCGTTTCGGCCTGTTTGCGCTCGAACCCGGCACGCCTCAGTCGCCGCGTTCGCCACGCGATGATCATGTCCAACTGCCGCTCGGTGGGATCGGTTCGATGCATCGCCTCTCTTTGCGCCACCAAACGCCCATTTCTTACGTGAGAAGACACTTTCTGCACCGCCCCCCCGCGTGCGCGATGATGAGGCCCGCCATCCAAGGACAAGGAGACTTGCCGATGCCCCTCACCAAGCAGGCCAAGCCGCACAGGGCTCACCACGCGTCCGCCGGGGCCCACCATCCGGGCGCCGATCTGACGATGCCCGTGCACCACCTCCCCGACAAGGGCGCCGGCGTGGAGGCCGCCCACGAGATGATCTCCTCCGAGCTGCTGCTGGACGGTCAAGCGCGGCTCAACCTGGCCACGTTCGTGACCACATGGATGCCGTCGCTCGGGGGGATCCTGATGGCCGAGACGGCCGACAAGAACATGATCGACAAGGACGAGTACCCGCAGACCGCGCGGATCGAGGAGCGCTGCGTGAACATCCTCTCCGCGCTGTGGAACTCGCCAGATCACGAGCAGGCGACCGGTTGCTCGACGACCGGCTCGAGCGAGGCCGCGATGCTCGCCGGGATGGCGCTGAAGTGGCGCTGGCGCAAGCGGATGCAGGATGCGGGCAAGGCGGCCGATCGGCCGAATCTCGTGATGGGCGCCAACGTCCAGGTCTGCTGGGAGAAGTTCTGCCGCTACTGGGAGGTGGAGCCGCGGCTGGTGCCGATGGAGGGCGAGCGCTACCACCTTGGCGCCGAGGAGGCGGTCGCCCAGTGCGACGAGAACACGATCGGCGTCGTCGCGATCCTCGGATCGACGTTCGACGGCAGCTACGAGCCGGTCAAGGAGATCGCCGCGGCGCTCGACAAGTTCGAGGACGAGACGGGCTGCTATGTGCCGGTACACGTCGACGGAGCCTCCGGCGGGTTTGTCGCGCCGTTCCTGCAGCCTGAGCTCGAGTGGGACTTCCGGATCCCGCGCGTGCAGTCGATCAACGCCTCAGGTCACAAGTACGGCCTCGTGTATCCCGGCGTCGGCTGGGCGATCTGGCGCAACCCCGAAGCGCTCCCCCGAGAGCTGGTCTTCGACGTCAACTATCTGGGTGGGCACATGCCGACATTCGCGCTCAACTTCTCGAGGCCCGGCAGCGAGGTCATCGCCCAGTACTTCATGTTCACGAGCCTCGGCCGCGACGGGTACCGGGAGGTGCTGCAGACCGCGCAGGACGTCGCGCTGAAGATCTCAAGCGGCATCGAGGACATCGGCCCCTACCAGCTGCTGTCGAAAGGCGACGAGCTGCCGGTATTCGCGTTCACGCTGAAGCCGGAGGTCGAGAACTACACGGTGTTCGACGTCTCCGACAAGCTGCGCGAAAGTGGCTGGCTCGTCCCCGCGTACACGTTCCCCGAGAACCGCCAGGACCTGAGCGTCCTGCGGATCGTGGTGCGGGCCGGGATGACAGAGGAGATGGCGGACCTCCTGCTCGAGCACCTGCGCGAACACACCGGTTTCCTCGAGTCCCTGGATGCGCCTTTCCCCGGCCCGGCGACCGAGAAGCGCCAGGCATTCGCGCACTGAGCGAGATTTGAGAACTCTGACCCGCCCCTCAAGGGGCCGCTGAGGGCTGCCGATAGCACCGGCAATGCAGCTTCGCCGCAGCCTGCTCGGGGCGCTGGCGGCTGTCCTCGCGCTGGCCGTCCCCGCCCAGGCGCGAGCCGCCAACCCCTACGTCGACCCGTTCGCCGACCCGGCGTGGCTGCCGGCCAGGACCGACATGGGTGTCGACTGGCTCCCGACGCGTCGCCTTCCGGTGCTCGCGATCGGCGACGCGCGGATCATCGGCTCGCTGTCGCACGACCGCGGCTGGCCCGGCCACCACTTCATCTGGTACCAGCTGCTGGACGGCAGCCACGCCGGCGACATCATCTACGTCGCCGAGCACCTCAAGAACCTGATCCCCGCCGGCACGACGGTCCGCGCCGGCCAGCGGATCGCGACCGCACTCCCGGGATCCCCCTACACCGAGTGGGGCTGGGCTGATCTGAACGGCGAGCCGAGGGCGGGGCCCTGCTACAAGGAGGGGCGGAAGACCAACTCCGGCCGCGAGATGGCGCGGTTCATGCAGTCGCTCGGCGCGACGGTGCGCGATCGCCCGGGACCGGGCCCTGCCTTCCCGACGGGCAAGCTCTGCTGACGAGCGTGTAGATCGCCCCGCATGCGGGGCTGGGCGGGACCTCATTCGTGTACGTTCTGCCTCGGAGAGGCGCGGCAATGAGCACGAGCGACTGGGTGAGGCTGATCAGCATCCCGTTCTTTACGGGGGCGATCGGTTGGCTGATCAACTGGACCGGGTTGATCATGCTGTTCAACCCCGTTCGCTTTCATGGCTTCCGGATCCCCGGGCTGTCGGATCTCGCGACGCTGCTGCCGCGCAAGCTTCAGGAGATCCCCGGGATCATGCAGGGTGGCGTCGGGTGGCAGGGCATCGTGCCGGCGCGCGCCGCGAAGATGGGGAGCATCTCGGTCGACAAGGCGATCGCGAAGCTCGGAACGCCCGCGGAGTTCTACCAGCAGCTCGAGCCCGACGAGATCGCAGAGCACATCGTGCGGGTGTTCACGCCGGAGGTACCGGCGATCGTCGACCGTACGATGCGCCGTGAGCATCCCGGGCTCTGGCGTGACCTTCCGCCCGCGGCCAAGCAGGCCGTGTACGCGCGGGTCCAGGACCAGCTGCCCGACATCGTTCGCCAGATCACAGACGAGATCGGGCTCTACATCGATCAGCTGCTTGACCCCAAGCTGATGGTGATCGACCACTTCAGCCGCAACCCGGCGCTCGTGAACCGGATCTTCAAGGCGATCGGCACCAAGGAGTTGCGGCTGATGGTCAACTTCGGGTTCCTGTTCGGCTTCCTGTTCGGGATCCCGGTCGCGGTGATCATCCATTTCGCCCCCGAGTGGTGGCTGCTGCCGATTCTCGGCGTGATCGTCGGCTGGACCACGAACCTGCTCGGGATGTATGTGATCTTCGAGCCGATCGAGGAGCGGAGGCTCGGACCGATCAAGTTGCAAGGCCTGTTCCTGCGCCGCCAGGACGAGGTCGCGGACGTGTACGCCGGGATCATCGCCGACGACGTAGTGACGCTCGAGAACATCGGCAACTTCCTGCTCAACGGTCCGCGCGGCGACCGTACGCGGCAAATGCTGGAGGAGGCGATGGGACCTGCCATCGACCGCGCGGCGGGTCCCGCGCGCGCGGCGGTGCGAGTCGCGGTCGGCACCCGCGAGTACGAGCGGATCCGCGAATCGGTCGCGCAGGAGGCCGCCGACTACACGCTGAAGCCGTTCCGCGATCCCGAGTTCAGCAGGCGCCAGAGCGACCGGATTCGAATGCTCTTCGCCGCCCGCACCAGAGAGCTGCCGGCCCGCGACTTCGTCGAGATGTTGCGCTCGGCGATCAAGGAGGACGAGTGGATGCTTTACCTTCACGGGGCAGTTATGGGATTGGCCGGCGGGTTCATCCACCTCGGAATCTTCGGCGCGTGATCGCTGACGATCTCGGCACCGCAGCGGGTCTCGCGCGGATCGCGGCCGCGACGTGGTGGCGGACCAGCGGCTGGGCACTCAGAACCTCGCTGACGATCTCCGGCAGGCTCGCGCAGGCGGCGGTCTCGCCCGGCTCCGCGGCTCAGCTCGCAGATGATGTCCGGCGCGCGGCCCGCTCGGTGCTGCGCGACCTCGTCGACGTTGCCGACGTCGACGTCGCACGCCGGGTTGTCGACGCGGTCCCGAGCTTCGGCCCAGATGAGGAGGGCGCCTCCAGCTCCAACGGACACCGCCCGATGACGCCGTCGCTGCGCGAAGAAGGCGAGGAGCTGCTGCGGCGCTCGCGCGACGTCCGCTACGAGGAGGAGGCCCATCCCGCGTACGAGCGAATCCTCTCCGAGCTGGCTCCTGACGAGGGTCGCATCCTGCGACTGCTGCTGTTCGATGGGCCGCAGCCGGCCGTCGACATCCGCACGGGTGGCCCGGTGGGAGTGGTCCGTTCGCGACTGGTCGCGCCAGGTTTGTCGATGATCGGCGCGCGGGCCGGATGCCGCTACGTGGAGCGCGTCCCGGCTTACCTCAACAACCTGTTCCGGCTCGGGATGATCTGGTTCTCACGCGAGACGCTGAACGATCCGCTCCGCTACCAGGTGCTGGAAGCCCAGCCGGACGTGCTCGCGGCGATGAACTCGGTGCGCCAGGCGAAGGTCGTGCGTCGCAGCATCCATCTAACCCCGTTCGGCGAGGATTTCTGCCGGGTGTGCCTCACGCCAGAGACGGGCGCGCCCGCGCACCTGCCTGAGCATTCGGCTCCGCCGGAGGTGTCGAGCGCACCGCACCTCCCGGCGATGATCGAGGCCGACGGCCTAGAGGACCGCGGATAGCCGGCGGCCCGCGGAGCGCAGCTTGGCGGGCGTACCAGCCTGGAGCGCGACCTGTAGATCGAGGATCCGCAGCCCGAACGAGTCGAGCTCGCAGCTGCCGACGATCGCATAGCAGGGGACGCCCGACTGGCGCGCGCGAGTGCAGACCTCGGAAACCACTTTGCCGGCGAGGCTCTGCTGGTCGAGCCTCCCCTCGCCGGTGACGACGGCTCGCGCGGCGCGCATGCGCCGGTCGAAGTCCACCGCATCGAGCACGAACGACGAGCCGGCGACGAGATCTGCGTGCAGCTCCGCCCACAGGCCGCCCGCCAGGCCGCCCGCGGCGCCGGTCATCGGGACCCCCCGCGGATCGCGCGCGTAGCTGCGGGCCAGCGCATGCAGGCGCGCGGTCAGGCGCCTCACGACGGCCGGACTTGCGCCCTTCTGCGGCGCGAAGATTCGCGCGGCGTCCTCGAACGGAGTGCGCACGTCGCAGAGCACGACAAGCTTTGCCCCGCGCAGACCGCCGGCGTCGCGGATCGCGTGCACAGCGCCTGCGCCGCCGTCGGTCGTCGCGCTGCCCCCGACCCCGAGGTAGACGGTCCTTGCGCCTGCCTCCAGCGCCGCGAGGATCAGCTCGCCGGTTCCGGCGGTGCTCGCCGCGATCGGGTCGCGCTCGTCCTCGCGCACGAGGCTCAGACCGCTTGCCGCCGCACACTCCACGACCGCTGCTCTGCCATCGTCGAGAAGGCCGTAGCGCGCCTCGATCTCGCGGCCGAGCGGATCGTGAACCCGAGCCGTTTGCTGCTCGCCCGCGCCGGCATGGAGCAGAGCTTCGAGCGTCCCCTCGCCACCGTCGGCGACGGGACATAGGTCGACAGCACGCCCCGCGGCTTGCAGGCCGGCGCCGATCGCCTCGGCCACCTGTGCCGCCGACAGCGTTCCCTTGAACGAGTCGGGCGCGACGATGATCGATTCAGGGACGCCGGGGATGCGCGCCATCGCGGGGTTACGCGGTCCCGAGCGTCTCGTCGAGCCAGTCGTAGCAGACCCGGTGCAAACGCCGGCGTCCCTCGCCCTCGCAGTGACCGCCGGTGCCCTGTCGCTCGGTGAACTCGATCAGCGCCTTGCGCTCCGCGCTGATCGCTTCGTGTAGACGCGGCGCATGCGACGACACCGGATCTCCTTGCACCATCGTCAGCAGCGTCGGACAGCGAATCCGGCCCGCGACAGGCGACAGCTCGTAGCGGCTTCCGTCGACGAAATAGTCGTACACCGTCTGAACCCCGTGGACCCAGAGGCCCCGCTGGATCATGCGCCAGCGCATGAATGGATCCGCCGCGTCGCTGCGCAACTGGCGCTCCTGCTCGTCGAACGGCGCACGGTCAACCCCGTCGGGGAAGGTCGCTCGCTGCTCGGCGGGAACCGGAAGTCGATCGCGCTGATCCCATTGACCGGGATCGGCCCACAGCGCCGCGATCCGCTCCTGCTCGAACGCTGCCGCGCGCGGGGCCAGGAACCCGCCCCAGCTCCAGCCGGCGAGCACGACCCGCTCGGGGTCTACCTCGGGTCTCTGCAGCGCGAAGTCGAGGACTGGCTTGACGACGTTCTCCCAATCGGGCCGCATCGTGAGGCCGTCGCGAATCAGGTTGCGGCCCTGACCGGGACCGTCGAACAGGAGGATGTTGTATCCGCGCCGCAGCGCCGCACCGACATGCGCGACGAACATCTCGTGGATGTTCGAGTCGTAGCCGTTGACGTGGACGATCGTCGGCCGGCTCCGGCCACCGCCGTCACGACAGACGAATACGCCCGGCAGCGTCGCCGCAGCTTCGAACGGGATCTCCACGAGCTCGACCGGCGTGTCCCACAGAGGCGCGGCCTTTGCAAACGCGTCGCTCTCGCGCTCGAAGTTCTCCCGCAGCCGCTCGTCGACCGGGGCCCCGAACAGCGGAAAGTACGCGGTGCGGTAATAGGTGGTCGCGCGCAGGTAAGCCTCGCGCGCACTGACCCGGTGCCCGGCCGCCAGACTCGCGTCCGCTTCTCGCACAAGCTCGTCAGCCGTCGAGGTCCACGATGCATGCCATGCGTCGAGGCTGCCGTCGCTCGCCGCGCGGCTGACGGCCTGCAGGCATTCTCCGAAGTCCGCGCCCCCGTAGCTGCTCTGGAACAGGGCTCGAGATCCAAACGCCTCGAACAGAGGGTCGTCGCTGAGCCACGGCACGTGGCTAGCCTAACGTCCCTCCCTGGGCATGGCGCGGCCGCCGCTGCTGGCGGTCCTTGACGATTCCCCACCCGAGGACGGACAGAATCGCGGTCACGACTAACGCGGCGAGGACGGCGTTGAGAATCACTACTGCGGTCATTTCGGTTTCTCCTTCAAGTCGGTGTCTGATGAAGGGTCCGCCGAGCGCAACAGAAGAGCGTCGGGTCAGCGTCGGTTTTTCGTAAGAGCCGCTCAAGATGGAGCTCCGCCGTCAGCGTGGCAACGTTGGGTGGGCCTCGCTTCGCTCGGCGTCCGTGGGGCCGTGCAACCCCCTCCGGACCTGTTGTGGAGGGTCGTGTGGCGGGCGGGATCTGTCGCGCTTCTTGTGCTGAGGGCTCGCGCCACGCTTCCCGGCCTTCGGCCGGGGGCCTTGGGGGCTGGTTTGCCCGGGATTGGGCTTTCGAGGAGGGGTGGGGTGCCTGGGAGCCCCGATTTCGTTACAGAGCGACCGCTCGTCGAGGCGACGTGTAACGAAATGCGCGCCCTGGCACCGATTTGGTTACACGTTGCCGGGCGCGGTGGTCGAGATGTAACGAAATCGGGGTTATCACCGGCGTGGTTCTGCGCGATCGAGCCTGCCAGCGTCCATTTCCCAGTGGAATCATCAGCTGTTGCTTATATAAGCTCTTGCTGATAGGCTTGCACGATGCACACCTTCGACGTCCTTGGCGATCCGATCCGCCGGCGGGTCCTGGAGCTGCTCGCCGCCGGCGAGCTGACCGCGGGTGCGGTGACGACCACGATCCAGGAGGAGTTCGGGGTCTCGCAGCCGGCCGTATCGATGCATCTTCGAGTGCTGCGGGAGAGCGGGTTCGCGAGCTTCCGCGCCGAGGGCGCCCGGCGCCTGTACGCCGTCAGCTACGACCCCTTGCGCGAGGTCGACGAGTGGCTCGAGCAGTTCCGGCGATTCTGGGCGCCGCATCTGGACGCGCTTCAGACCGAGCTTGCGCGCGGCAAGCGCGAGCGCGCACCGAGAGAAAGGATCCAAGAGTGATCGACGTCAACCATCAGATCAACGCCGTCGAGCGCACCGTCGGCCGGCGCACCTTCAGCGAAGGGGAGGCGCGGACGATCACGATCAGCCGGAGCTACGACTGCTCGATCACCGACATCTGGGACGCCTGCACGAACCCCGCGCGGATCCCTCGGTGGTTCCTGCCGGTGACCGGCGAACTGCGGGTCGGCGGGCGATACCAGCTCCAGGGCAATGCCGGCGGCACGATCGAGCGGTGCGATCCTCCACACGGCTTCTCCGCCACCTGGGAGTACGGCGATCAGGTGACATGGATCGAGCTGCGACTGTCGGCCGCGTCAGATACTGCGACGCGCTTCGAGCTGGAGCACATCGTCCCGGCGGATGATCCGCGGTGGGCGGAGTTCGGACCGGCAGCCATGGGAATCGGCTGGGAGCTGGGCTTGATGGGTCTCGAGCGACACCTGGGGACGGGCGAATCGGCCGACCCGAAAGCGGCGGCAGACTGGATGGCCTCGGGAGAGGGGCGCGAGTTCATGGCGTGCAGCGGCGAGGGCTGGCGCGCGGCCGATGTCGCGGCCGGCGCAGACCGGGCCGGGGCCGGCGAGGCCGCGCGCCGGACGATCGCCTTCTATGCGGGCACTCCCAGCACAGGCTGAGCCGCGCCGGCACGGCCGGGGACGCTACGCGGACAGCTCGAGCAGCGGCTGAGCCGGCGGCAGGGCGGGGAGCGCCGGCCGGCGCGCCGCCCGCGTGATCCACGTCCGCAGCTGCTCGTAGACCGCCGGGTGGTTGAGCAGGTCGAAGTGGTTGATCCCGGAGAGCTCGTGGCCGTTGTCGACCTCGAACGGGATCCGGCGGCCCTTGCCGGTGCCCTGACCCGAGGAGCTCGGCATCCGCACGAGAAGGTCTCCCAGCCACGCGCCCAGCCGCCCCTCGTATAGCGTGGCCGCGATGAAGTAGTAATTGGCGGCGGGCAGGAACGGGACCTCCTGGCAGCGATCGCGGAGGTACTCGTCGGGATCGCAGTCGTGCCAGTCCTCGTCGATGCACGAGCCGAAGCGCATGTCCTTGATCCCGACGCTGCGTGCGTTCAGAAACGAACCCAGCGCGCGCGTCTCAGGGAGGCGACCGAGCGCCCACGCGAGCGCGTTGGCGCCCTTTTCCAGATCTGCGCCAAGGTGCGGTGACCCGAGGCAGAACACGTGGCGCACGGCATCGACGAAGCGCAGCGACTCCTCCTCGCCGTAGTGGCAAGCACTGCGGGCGACGAGCCCGCCCATGGAGTGGCCGACGAGCACGAGCTCCTCTACCGCCACCGGCCACGCCGCGACGACCTGCTCGAGCAGACGCGCGAGCCGGCGACCGTTGTGGGACACGCGCAGACCGGTGTTGTAGCGAAGGTGGATAGGGGTGAAGCTCAGCTCGTCCTGCAGTCGCTCACCGTATGTGCGCCGTCCGGTCCGATCGCCCCGCAACGGGAAATGCCGCCAGGATTCGTCGTTCTCGCACAGGCCGTGGACGAACACGGCGACACGGGAGGTGGCGTCGGGAAAGGCGCTGGCCAGCCCCTCGCGGGTCGGCGACACGGTGGCCCCCTCGCGGCGCAGCTGCATCTCGAATGCCAGCCGGTTGCCCCGCTCCCATATGTGGTTGCCGTACAGCCCGTTGACCCCGCCGAGCGCGACCGAGCCGGCAGGCGTCGCGTCCAGCGGGGCTTCCGTCTCCGTGATGCGCAGGGCGACAAGCGTGGCGGCGCCTCTCGAGGCTGCCCGCAGCCCGCCGCGAAGGGTGCCGTAGACCGCGCGCGAGATCCCGTCGTGGAGCATGCGAGCGGGCGCAGCGGACGGGCCGAGGATCTGGAACGGCCTGCTCGCGATGCCCTCGTGCATCTCCTTGATCAACCCTCCGCCGGCGGCCAGACCATCGCCGACCAGCGCCCCGATCGCCTCTACATCCGCCTTGTGCACTGATTCCTCCTTGCAACGTTTCGCCGATTTGTTGCACCACGATTTGCTGCACCGTATACCCGTCGTGGAGGAAGTGCAACACCGCCGCCATCTGTTGCATACTCGCGGCCATGTCCCTGTCGCGACGGCCCGACGTGGGGGACGCGCTGCGGCTTGCGCGCAACGCCTTCCTTGCCCCCGAGCGCGTCGACATGAGCGCACTCGCCGACGAGCTCGGCGTCAACCGCGTCACGCTGTATCGCTGGGTCGGCTCTCGCGATCGGCTGCTGGTGGAGGTCGTGTGGTCGCTCGCCAGCGAGACGCTGTCGCGGATCGACGCGAACGCCCGCGGACGGGGGCCGGTGCGGATCATCGGCGTCGTCGGCCAGTTCGTGGAGGCCGTGATCGAGAACCCCGGCCTCCGGCGATGGCTGGCCGAGGAGGGCGAGCACGCGCTGAGACTGCTCACCCGCAGGGACACCGACTTCCAGCCACGCCTGGTTGCCGCATTCGAGGAGCTCCTCGAGCGCGAGGCGGCGGCCGGCGCACTCGATCTGCCGGTCGAGATGCACGAGCTCGCGTTCGTGATCGTGCGCCTGATCGAGTCGTACACGTATCTGGAGCTGATCACCGGCGAGCGGCCCGACGCGCGGCGGGCCGAGCCGATCCTGCGGCTGCTGCTGCGGTGACGGCCCGGCGATGCTCGGGCCGCTCACCACCACTTCTGCTCGCGCGCCCGCTCCGTGCCGCCGGTCCGGTCGAGCGCGTCGAGCACCGCAAGGTCGTCTTTGGACAGCTCGAAGTCGAACACCGCCCCGTTTTCTTCGATCCGCTCACGGTGGGTCGACTTCGGGATCGCGACCGTGTTGCGCTGCAGGCACCAGCGGATCAGGACCTGGGCTGGGGTGCGACCCAGCCGCTCGGCGATCTGCGCGACAGCTCCATCGCCCAGGTGCCGGCCCGTCCCGAGCGGGCTGTATGCCTCGAGGATCACGTCGCGCTCAGCGCAGGCTTCAAGCAGGGCGTTGCGGTACTCGAACGGACTGAACTGCACCTGGTTGACGACCGGCGGCACGTTTGCGGCCGCGATCACCTGGTCGAGTTCCTCAACGCTGAAATTCGACACGCCGATCGAACGGGCATGACCGCGCTCGCGGGCCAGCTCCATGCCCGGCCAGGCCCAAGTCGGACCGCCGCCGGGCCAGTGGATGATGTAGAGGTCGACGTACTGAACGTCGAGCCGTCGCAGGCTGTGCTCGAGCTCCCGCGCCGGGTCCGAGCGGCGCGGGAAGAACTTCGTCGTGATGTACACCTCGTCCCTGGGCACGCCGCTCTCCTGCAGCGCGCGGCCCACGCTCTCCTCGTTGCCGTAGGCCTGAGCGGTGTCGATGTGCCGATAGCCGAGCTCGAGTGCCCAGCGGACAGCGTTCTCACACACCGGGCCATCGGGCACCTGCCACACGCCAAGCCCGAGGGCCGGGATGCGAGCGCCGTCAGCCAACGTGCGGGCGGTTGGTTCAGTCATTGTGGCGGCATGTGGAAGCCGAATATGCGCTCGGCGTCGATCCGAGCGTACACCGGGCCCGAGTCGAGGAACTCCTCCCACTCAGGCCCGTAGCGCGGCACGTACACCTCGAGCAAGGTCCTTCTGAACCCTTCGCTCTCCTCGCTTCGCAGATCGATCTGGCGCGCCTGGCCATGGACGGTGACCGCCAGCTCCTCGCTGGGGAGATACGTCGCGCTGACGTGCGGCCGCGCCCGGATGTGCCGGAAGCGCAGCGAGTCTGGCGCAGAGCCGAAGTAGAACGAGCCGCGATAGAAGACCCCGTCGACGGGACCGACGATCGGCCTGCCGTCAGAAGTCGCAGTCGCGAGCGCGAGCAGGCACATTCCCTGAAGACGCTCGGCGATTTGCGGGGCGGTGAGGCGCCGAGGCGCGTTATGGATGCTCAGCAGGTGTGCTCCCGCCGCGGCGTAGCTGCGGTCGAGGAGTGCCTGCATCGCATCGAGATCATCCGCGGTCTCGTGCATTCCCGCGGCACATCATGACGGCTGCCCGATCTCGGGCCACGGCCTGCCGGCCACCTCAAGCGTGCCGACCTTCAGCGACCGTATCTCGATCTCTTCCGCGCGCAGCCGCTTGATGACGGCATCGCCGATCGCGAGGCGCCCGATCGCGATTGCGCCGACTGCGGTCGCGGCAACTGCCACCGGCGCCATCGCCGACGGTCCGAGGATGCGTGGGCCGACAACCATCGCGCCGGTGATTCCGGCGGCGGTGACTACGAGCCCCTTCACCTCGCGACGGTGGTTGGTGCTGATGCGCCTCATGATGAATCTCCTTTGGATGCGCCTCATGTTGAGCCTCCTGTGGATGCGGATTGTGCTGCGAGGAACTCGACGAGCGCGGAGCTCGTCCGCTCGGGCTCGTCGTCCCACACGAAGTGCCCGGCCCCGTCCAGTACGACGAGCTCCGAGCCGGCGAGCTCGTCATGGAACCGCTGCGCCAGCTCCGGTGAGGAGAAGGGATCCTGACCGCCCCACAGGACCAGAGCCGGCACACCAAGGCCTGCGAGCGCGCCCTCGTAAGGGGCCAGCTTCTCGAAGTCACCTGAGCGGTACAGCTCCAGGTGCGCCGTTCGCCGCCGCTGATCGGCGAATCCCTTCCAATACTCACGCAACGCGTCGTCGGTCATGCCGCCCGAGAGCCCGCGAAGCGCGCCGCCGAGCCCCTCGAACGTAAAGGACTCGATCAGCTTCTCGCCGTCCCCCGGGGTGCGCATCACGTTGGCGAGGTCATGCCAGCGCCGGTCGGCGAAGAAGCCGCCATCGGAGATGACGAGTGCACGCGCCGAGCCCGGATGGTCACACGCCCAGCGCAGACCGATCATCACGCCCCAGTCGTGCGTCACGAGCGCGACCGGTGGCAGCTCCAGCGCGCGGACGAACCGCTGGAGCGCCTCGACGTGCCGCTCCCACGTGCCCGGTGGATCGGGGTCGGAGTCGCCGTACCCCGGCAGATCGAGCGCGATCGCTCGCCAGCCCGCCGCCGCCACCGCGGGGAGCGCGTGGCGCCACATGTACGAGGACTCCGGATAGCCGTGCACGAACAGCGCGACGCGATCGCTGGAGCTGCCAGCGTCGCGGTACGCAAGCCCGGCGGCACGCGGGAGCTCGGTCATTGATGCATCTGCTCGAGCTTGCAATCTTGCGGCGCCTTGTCCTCGCGCCAGCGCAGGATGCGGGTGCCGTGCCGGATGCGCCCACCGCTGACGTGGTCGAACGTCACCTCGACGACCAACTCCTGGCGCAGCTCGATCCACTCGAGCTCCTTCTCGTTCTTCCAGCGGCTGGGGTCACCGTGGCCGCGCTTACCGGTCTCGTAGTCGGCGAGCTTGGTGACGAGCGCCCGCTTTTCCGCGGCCCGGATACCCGACGAGTGCCCGACGACGTGCATCTTGCCGGCGTCGTCGTACAGGCCCAGGATCAGCGAACCAACGGTGTTCGGCTCCTTGCCCGGGCGGTAGCCGACGACGACGGCGTCGATCGTGCGCTGGCGCTTGATCTTGATCATGCCGGTCCGCTCCCCGGGCCGGTATGGCGCCCGGCAATCCTTGGCCACGACCCCCTCGCCACCGTGCAGCCACGGCTCGGCGTCCGCTGGATCGCCCGTCAGGGGAGTGAGGTCGATCTCCTCGCCGGCGAGCTCTTCCAGCGCCGCACGGCGCTCGGCGAACGGCAGCTCGAGCAGGCTCTCATCCTCGCGCGCGAGCAGGTCGAAGGCGACATAGCGGGCCGGCGTGCTCTCCGCGAGCATCTGGATTCGCGACTGCGCGGGATGGATACGCTGCTGCAGCGCGTCGAAGTCCTGCGTGGGGTTAGCGGGATCGGAATCATCGTCGATCACGATCTCGCCGTCGAGTACGTAGCGGCCCGGTGGAAACGACAGCTCCGGGAAGTAGCGCGAGAGCGGCTTACCGCCACGGGACTGGAGCTTGCACTCCTCGCCGTCGACAAACGCGATCGCCCGGAAGCCGTCGTATTTCGGCTCGTAGCTCCATTGCTCGCCGACTGGGAGCTCGGGCCGGGACCGGGCGAGCTGCGGCCACAGCGGCGATTTCAGAGGTAGCGCCAAGGTTGGCGATCCTAGCTCGCCCGGCCCGTCGAAGCGCGTCGGGGACGATCAGGACGCGCTGTAGGATCACGACATGGCTCCCGATCACGCCACGGTCGCCGAAGAGGAGTACCTCGAATCGCTCTACTGGCTGTTCGAGGCCCGGTTGCCGATGACCGGGGCGAACCTTGCTCGAGCGATGCAGCTCTCTGCGCCGACCGTCCACGAGATGCTCGGGCGGCTCGAGCGCGACGGCTACGTCAGCCGCGACGCGGAGCGCACGATCAGCTTCACCCAGTCCGGCCGGGAGCATGCCGAGCGCCTTGTCAGCCGGCACCGGATGATCGAGCGGTTTCTGACCGACGTGGTCGGCGTCCCGTGGGATGACGTGCACGAGGAGGCCGAGCACCTGGAGCATGCGATGACTCCCCGCTTCGAGGCCTACGTCCGCGCGAGCGTCGGGAACGCCAAGACGTGCCCCCACGGCCATCCGATCAGGGTCGGTGAGCGAATCGACGGCGTGCCGCTTGCCGATTGCGCGGTCGGCGCCAAGGTCAGGATCCTCCGCCTGGAGAACGAGGCCGAGGACCTGCTCCATTACCTCAAGAACGCCGGAGTCGAACCGGGTCTCGAGGGCGAGGTCGCGGGCAACGACGGCGAGATCGTCACCGTCGCATTCCCCGAGACGACCTCGGAGGTGACGGTCAGCGTCGCGGAGACCGTCTCGGTGCTTGCGGACCCTTCGCCGCCGCCGCGGATCGCGCTGCCCGAGCAGCTGGTGCTCGGGCGTGAGCGCTACGGGCGCTGAGCGAGCTACGCCGCCACGCCGGCGCGGACTTCGTCGTACGCCTCTGCGAGGCGCGCGACGCCCTCCTCGATCTCGGCAGGCGTAACGCCGGAGTAGGCCAGCCGCAGCGACGACTCGCCGCCCTCGAGCATGAAGTCGGTCCCCTTGACGAACTGCAGGTCGCGCTGCGCGGCGGCGGTGAAGAGCGCCGCGACGTCCGTTCCGCGGGGTAGCTCGACCCACAGGAAATAGCCTCCCTGGGGCGGCACGAAGCGAGCGGCCGGAAGCTGCTCTGAGAGCGCCTCGCATAGCGTCTTGGCCCGTTCGCGCAGCGCCTCCTTGACCGTCTCGATCGAGCGCTCGATCGCTCCGGAGCGGCAGAACTCGTTGACGATGCTCTGCGAGACCATGCTTGGCGAGATGTACGTGCTGGTTGCGATCTTCGAGATCTGCGCGATCAGCTCGGCCGGCCCGACCAGGTAACCGACACGGATGCCGGGGCAGACCGTCTTCGAGAAAGAGGACGCGTACACGACGGTAGGGGATCCCACCCCCCCACCCCCGCCCTGCCCCATCGAGAGCATCGTCGGCAGCTGCGCGCCTTCGAACCGCAGCGCGACATATGGGTCGTCCTCGAACACCGTGAACCCGTGGGATCGAGCGAGCTCGAGCAGGCGCGTGCGCTTCTCGGCCGACAGCGTGTAACCGGCGGGGTTCTGAAAGTTCGGGATGATGTGGGCGAGCTTCGGTTTGGCGCCGGTCGCGAGGACTCGTTCCAGCGCCGCGACATCGATGCCGTCGGGCTCGAGCTCGACCATCCGAACGTCGGCGCCGCGGCTGCGCAGCGCGAGCAGCGTGCGATCGTATGTGGGGCGCTCGACGATCACGGAGTCACCGGGCTGCACCAGCGCGTCGAACAGGAACGCGTCGGCCTGCATCGAGCCGTTGGTGACGATCACCTGGTTGGGCTCGACCTGATGACGCTCGGCGATCCACTCCCGCAGCGGCATATAGCCGACCGAGGTGCCGTACGCGGTGACCCCGGCCGGATCGTTCGTGAATGCGTTCTGGGCGGCGGCCTTCAGGCCCTCGACGTCGACGATGTCGAGCGACGGCGCTCCGCGCGCAAATGAGATCGTTTTAGCCACGGCCTTGAAGACTAGTACGTCGCCGGACGATCGCCGGCAGCGGTGGCGCTCTCGAGCGCGTCGAGCAACTCGCGGATCGAGGAGATCAACTTCGAGGTGACGACGGGATTGGCGTCGGGCGGCGCTGACGACTCAGGTCGGGGCGCCTCGGGGGCGACCCTCGCCTCCCTCACCGGCGCGGGCTCCCGTTCAGGCGCCAAACCGCGCTGGACGCCGCGCAGGCGCCGGTCTATCTCCACGAGGTAGGCCTCGACGTCTTCGGGCGCGGCCATGTTGGGCTCCGGCATCGCCCGCGAGACTAACCCGCGCGGCGGCGTCAGGCGGCCGCGACTCGGGCGGCGGCGTGAGGCGGCGGCAGGCGGCTGCGATCCGCGCGGCGGCGTCAGGCGGCTGCGCCGAGCAACGAGACCGCGATCTCCGCGACCTGGGTCGGGGTCCGCCCCACGCGGACGCCCCTTGCCTCGAGCGCCTCGGCCTTGGCGGCCGCGGTCCCCTTCGAGCCCGAGACGATGGCGCCGGCATGACCCATCGTCTTGCCCTCCGGGGCGGTGAAGCCCGCGATGTACGCGACGACCGGCTTGGAAACGTTGGCCGCGATGTATTCGGCGGCCTGCTCCTCGGCGTCGCCCCCGATCTCCCCGCACATCACGATCAGCTCGGTCTCCGGGTCTTCCTCGAACATCGCGATCACGTCGATGAAGTCGGAGCCGGGGACGGGGTCGCCGCCGATGCCGACGATCGTCGAGTTGCCGAATCCGCCCCGGGCGAGCTCGTTGCCGATCTGGTAGGTGAGGGTGCCTGAGCGCGAGACGACACCGACGTTGCCCTCCTTGAAGAACGAAGCCGGGATGATGCCGACGCTCGCCTTGCCCGGCGACAGGATGCCGGGACAGTTGGGGCCGATCAGCCGCGCCCGGCCGTTCTTCTTGATGATGTTGAAGACGCGCAGCTCGTCGTGGGCCGGAATTCCCTCGGTGATCGCGATGATCAGCTCGATCCCCGCGTCCTCGGCCTCGAGGATCGAGTCGGCCGCGAACCGGGGTGGGACGAAGATCATCCCGGTGTTGGCGCCGGTTTCCGCGACCGCCTCGTGGAAGGTGTTGAACACGGGGATCCCGTCGACGTCCTGGCCGCCCTTGCCGGGCGTAACGCCACCGACGACCTGCGTGCCGTAGTCGCGGTTGCG
This sequence comes from uncultured Solirubrobacterales bacterium, assembly GCA_963796525.1. Lineage (GTDB taxonomy): Bacteria > Actinomycetota > Thermoleophilia > Solirubrobacterales > Solirubrobacteraceae > Palsa-465. The sequence continues at coordinate 426,679 of CAWCMD010000013.1, read as the reverse complement.
CAGGGTGTGGAAGGTGCCCTCGCGCCCGGTGATGCCGGACGTGCAGAGGCGCGTGTTCTTGTCGACGAGGATGCTCATGCCGGGGAAGAAGCCAGCTCAACGACCTTGGCGGCGGCCCCGTCCATGGTCGACTCGGTATGGACGTTGGGAAGGCTGGCGTCGGCGAGCATCGCGCGGCCCTCCTCGCCGTTGGTGCCGTCGAGGCGGACGACGAACGGCACGGTCGGGTTGATCTGATGGAACGCCTCGATCAGGCCCTTGGCGACCTCGTCGCAACGGGTGATACCGCCGAAGATGTTGAACAGCACCGCCTTGACCCCTTCGTCGGAGAGGATCACCTCGACGGCGCTGGTGATCGCGTCGGCCTTCGAGCCGCCGCCGGCGTCGAGGAAGTTCGCGGGCTTGCCGCCCGCGCCGGCAACGACATCGAGCGTCGACATCGAGAGCCCGGCGCCGTTGGCGAGGATCCCGATATTGCCATTGAGCTTGACGTAGGTGAGACCGCGCTCCTTGGCCATCCGCTCGTGTGGATCCTCGGCCGAGATGTCGCGCAGTGCGGCGTTGTCGGGGTGGCGATACAGGGCGTTGTCGTCGAGCGTCACCTTCGCATCGAGCGCCTTCACGTCGCGCTCGGGCGTGACGATCATCGGGTTGACCTCGACGAGCGTCGCCTCCTCCTCGATGAACACCTCGTAGAGCTTGGTCAGCATCGCGCCGACCGGCCGCACGACGTCGGCGTCGACGCCCGCTTCGAACGCCAGCCGGCGCCCGTGAAAGTCCTGGAAGCCGAGCAGCGGATCGACGTGCAGGCGGGCGATCGCGTCCGGGTCGGTTTCGGCGACCTCCTCGATGTCCATCCCGCCCTTGGTCGAGAGCATGACCAGCGGCGCCTTGGCAGAACGATCGAAGATCACCGAGGCGTAGTACTCGGAGGCGATCTCCGACGCTCCCTCGACCCAGACCTCGTGCACCGTCAGGCCGCGGATGTCCATGCCGAGGATCGCCTCGGCGTGCTCAAAGGCCTCGTGACCGTCCTTGGCGATCTTGATCCCGCCGGCCTTGCCGCGGCCGCCGATCTGCACCTGCGCCTTGATCACGCAGGGGTAGCCGATGTCATCCGCGGCGGCTACCGCCTCCTCAACTGTGGTCGCCGGGCGGCCCGACGGGACGGGCACATCGTGGCGCGCAAACAGCTGCTTGCCTTGATACTCGAGTAGGTCCACGGCGGCTGGCCACTCTAGAGGATCACGCCTGAATGCGCCGTTTTGCGCTGCCATGGCATCATCCCGCGATCCATGGCGATCCCAAAGCAAATCTCGTTCGTCACATTCGATGTGTACGGCACCTTGATCGACTGGGAGACTGGGGCGTATGACGCGTTCAAGCGCGAAGCCGACCGCGACGGCTTCACGATCGACCGCGACGAGCTGATCCCCCTCTTCCACGAGATCCAGCAGCAGATCCAGGCGGGCTCCTACGAGCTCTATGCGGAGGTCCTGCGGCGCACGGCCGTGCAGATCGCGAAGCGGCTCGGCTGGCCGCTCGAGCCCTCGCGCTCGGGCTTCCTACCCGACTCCGTCCAGCGCTGGCCTCCGTTCAAGGAGACCAATCCCGTACTGGCGAAAATCGCGAAGAAGTACAAGATCGGCTTGATCTCGAACATCGACGACAAGCTGCTCGGCCAGACCCGGCGGCACATGCCGATGGACTTCGACCTCGTCGTGACCGCCCAGCAGGTCCGCTCCTACAAGCCCGACCCTGCGCATTTCACCGAGTGCGAGCGCCGGATCGGTGGCAAGAAGGGCTGGGTGCACGTCGCCGCGAGCTACTACCACGACGTCGAGCCGTGCGTGAAGAAGAAGATCCCCGTGATCTGGGTCAACCGCTCCAAGCAGCAGCTCGAGTCCGGCCAGAAGAAGCCCGACGCCGAGGTCAGCAGCCTGCGCGAGGCGGCGAAGTTGCTCGGGGTCAATTAGGCCCGCCCGCTCCGCTTGCACGCGCTCAGTGTTCATTCGGATCTGATCGTCTTCGTCAGCCAGTTCTGGCAAACGACGTGCACGGCCGTGCGCGCCGGCGAGGAGGGCTTCGTGATCGACTCCCCGATCTACCCGGAGGAGCTTCAGGCGCTGCCGGCGGTGCTGGATCAGGCCGGCTTCCCCGCGTCGGCCCTGCTCGCCACGCACGCCGACTGGGACCACCTGCTCGCCCGGATCGCCTTCCCGGGCGCCGCGCTCGGCTGCGGCGAGACGACCGCGCGCCGGCTCGGCGCCGAGCCGGGCGCCGCCCAGCGGGAGCTGCGCGACTTCGACGACGAGCAGTACATCGACGATCGGCCGCCGCTCTCGCTTGGCCAGGTCCAGCAGCTGCCGGTTCCCGGGAAGCTGTCGCTCGGACCGAACGAGCTCGAGCTGCATCCCGCCGACGGCCACACGGTCGACGGCACCGCGTTCTACGTGCCGTGGCTTGGCGTCCTGGTCTGCGGCGACTACCTCTCGCCGGTCGAGATCCCGTGGATCTCCGATGGCGGCTCGCTGAGCGCGTACCGGGCGACGCTCGAGCGGCTCCGGCCGGTGGTCGCCGGCGCTGAAACCGTGGTCCCGGGGCACGGCCGGCCACTCACAAACGGCGAAGCGCTACAGATCCTCGGCGAAGACCTCGCCTACCTCGATGCCCTGGCCGCGCATGGCGACGGCGCACCGCTGCCGCGCGGGCGCCATAGCAAGACCCAGCGAAAGATCCACGAGGAGAACGTGGCGCGGATCGCCTAGGCCAGCGACGTGAATGGCGATTCACCTCCGTCATGCGGAGGTCGGATGCCATGTAGCCAGCTAGCCCGAGTTGATCACTGCCAGCGTGTCGCCGGAGGCAACCGAGGCCCCGACAGCGATCGGCAGCTCCGAGACGGTGCCCGCCTTGTGGGCCGTGATCTCGTTCTCCATCTTCATCGCCTCGATCACGCACACGAGCGCGCCCTCCTCGACGGAGGCGCCCTTCTCCACCGCCACCTTCAGAACCGTCCCCTGAAGCGGCGAGGGCAGCGTGTCGCCGCCGCCACTCGCGCCACCACCAGCGCGTTCGCTCCGGCGCGGCGCCTTCCGCGCGCCCCCGGCCGCCGGCGCGGCTCCGTTCACTGCAGCCCCGGCGCCGCCGGAGCCACTGAACGGCGGGCCGATCACCTTGACATCGAAGCGCTTCCCGGACACCTCGACGGTGTACGCCTGCTCGACCTTCTCGCCCTCCTCCTCGGGTTCAGAAGCCAAGGTCTCGACCTTCGGGAACGCAAGCGTCTTCAGCCAGTTGCGGTCCTCGATCAGGTCACGGCAGGTCTCGGCGTTCGCCCATTGCTCGGTCTGGAGGATCGCGGTATGGAACGGAAGCAGCGTCTTCAGCTCCCCGATCTCGTACTCGCCCAGGGCGCGAACCATCCGCGCCGTCGCCTGAGCGCGATCGACGTCCCAGACGATCAGCTTGGCGACCATCGGGTCGTACATCGGCGAGATCTCAGAGCCCGGTCCGACGCCGGAGTCGACCCGCACGCCCGGCCCGGTCGGCTCGCGATAAGACCCGATCACCCCCGGCGCCGGCGCGAAGTTCTTCGACGCGTCCTCGGCGTTGATCCGGCACTCGATCGCGTGACCCCGCAGAACCACATCCTCCTGACTCACCGACAGCGGCTCGCCGGCCGCGACCCGGATCCCCTCCTTGACGATGTCGATCCCGGTCACCATCTCGGTCACGCAGTGCTCGACCTGGACGCGCGTGTTCATCTCGAGGAAGAAGTACTCGGCGGGCTCACCGGCCGAGTGCGTAACAAGCAGGCCCTCGATCGTGCCGGCGCCCGTGTAGCCGACGGCCGCCGCCGCCTCGGTGGCGATCTTTCCGATCCGCGCGCGCAGCTCCTCGTTGACGGCAGGCGCCGGCGCCTCCTCGATCAGCTTCTGATGCCGGCGCTGCAGCGAGCAGTCGCGCTCGCCGAGGTGGATCACGTTGCCGTGCTTGTCGGCCATCACCTGCACCTCGACGTGCCGCGGGTCGGGCAGGTAGCGCTCCAGATATACGGTCGCGTCGCCGAAGAACTTCTCGCCCTCGCGCGCGGCCCCCTCAAAGGCGTCCTTCAGCTTGTCCTCGGTCAGCGCGACGCGGAAGCCCTTGCCGCCGCCGCCGCCCGCGGCCTTGACCGCAACCGGATACCCGATCGTTTTCCCAATCACCTTGACGGCGTCCTCCAAAGACGCCACCGGCTCGGTCGTCCCCGGAACGATCGGAACCCCGGCCGCTGCCATCAGCTCGCGAGCGCGGGTCTTCGATCCCATCGCTTCGATCGCGCTCGACGGCGGGCCGATGAACGTGATCCCGTTCTTCTCCAAAGCGGCTGCGAACGCGGCGTTCTCGGCGAGGAACCCGTAACCGGGGTGCACCGCCTCCGCGCCGGAGCGCTCGATCACGTCGAGCAGCTTGTCGATCACGAGGTAGCTCTCGGCCGCCGGGCCGGGACCGAGCAGGTACGCCTCATCGGCGCGCTTGACGTGGAGCGCGTCACGGTCGAGCTCGGAGTAGACGGCGACCGTGGCGATCCCCAGCTCCTCGCAAGCCCGAATGATCCGTACGGCGATCTCGCCGCGGTTGGCAATCAAGACCTTCGAGAACATTGAGGCGGCGGACTTTAGCGTGCGCTAACGCGCTGGCGCGCGCTCACTGCGCGCCCAGGACCATGCCCGCGCCGACCGTGTCGTTGGTCGCCTCGTCGATCAGGATGAAGCTCCCGGTCGTGCGGTTACGCGCGTAGGGGTCGACCATCAGTTGCGCGCTGAGGCGCAGCTTGACGCGGCCGATCTCGTTCAACGCGAGCTGATCGGCGGGCTCGTGTCCGAGGCTGTTGACGTCCACGCGGTAGTCGAGCCCGTCGACGATCGCCTTGACCGCGCTCGTGGTGTGCTTGATCGCGTATTTGCCGCGGGCGCGCAGCGGCTGCTCGCTCATCCAGCAGACCATCGCGTCGAGCTCGCGTGCGATCGTCGGCTGATCCTCGGCCTCGACGATCATGTCGCCGCGGGAGATGTCGATCTCGTCCTCGAACCGCAGCGCCACCGACATCGTCGGGAAGGCAGCATCCACCTCGCCGCTGAACGTGTCGATCGCCGCGACACGAGTGGTCCGCCTGGCGGGCAGCGCGACGACCTCGCTTCCGGGTCGCAGCACGCCGCCTGCGACCTGACCGGCATAGCCCCGGTAGTCGTGGTACTCATTTGATTGGGTCCCGCCCACCCGGATCACCCACTGCACGGGGAACCGGACGTCGGCCAAATTCCGATCCGGCGCGATCACCACGTTCTCGAGGTGGTAGAGCAGCGGCGCGGCGCCGTACCACTGCATCGCGTCCGAGCGCTCGACGACGTTGTCGCCGTGCAGGGCCGAGATCGGGATGAACGTGATGTCGGGGATCGCCAGCCGGGCGGCCCAGTCGGTCAGCTCCTCGAGGATCGAGTAGAAGACCTCCTCGTCGTAGCCGACGAGATCCATCTTGTTCACGCACACCACGAGGTGCGGGATCTTCAGCAGCGATGCGATGTAGGCGTGCCGGCGCGTCTGTTCGCTGACACCCTTGCGAGCGTCGACCAGGACGATCGACAGGTCGGCCGTCGAGGCGCCCGTGACCATGTTGCGCGTGTACTGCTCGTGACCGGGCGTGTCGGCGATGATGAACTTGCGCCGCGCAGTCTGGAAATAGCGGTATGCGACATCGATCGTGATCCCCTGCTCGCGCTCGGCCCGCAGGCCGTCGGTCAGCAGCGCCAGGTTCAGATAGCCATCGCCGCGGCGCTCCGAGGTCTCGACGACATGCGCCATCTGGTCCTCGAGGATCGCCTTTGAGTCGTGCAGCAACCGCCCGATCAGCGTCGACTTGCCGTCGTCGACGGAGCCCGCCGTGGCGATCCGAAGCAACTCGCTCGTACGGCGCCGCACCAGGCGCCCGTTGGTCGCCGCCGCCGCCGACATCAGAAATAACCCTCGCGCTTACGGTCCTCCATCGCGGCCTCGGTCACGCGGTCATCCGCCCGCGTCTCGCCACGCTCGGTGATCCGGGTGGCCGCGATCTCCGAGACGACCTGCTCGAGCGTGGTCGCCCGCGAGCGGACAGCGCCGGTGCAGGTCATGTCCCCGACCGTGCGGTAGCGGACCGACTCCTCGAACGGCTGCTCGCCATCGATCAGCTCGACGTAATCGCTGTATGCGTACAGCATCCCGTCGCGCTCGAACACCTGCCGGGTGTGGGCGTAATAGATCGACGGGACCTCGAGCTTCTCCTCGGCGATGTACTGCCACACGTCGAGCTCGGTCCAGTTCGAGATCGGGAACACGCGCACGTGCTCGCCCTTGCGGATCCGGCCGTTGAAGAGCGCCCACAGCTCGGGACGCTGGCGCTTGGGATCCCACTGGCCGAAGTCGTCGCGGAACGAGAACACGCGCTCCTTGGCGCGAGCGCGCTCCTCGTCGCGGCGGGCGCCGCCGAACGCCGCGTCGAAGCCGTGCTCCTCGATCGCGTCCAGCAGCGTCGTAGTCTGCAGGCGATTACGCGAGGCGCGAGGGCCGGTCTCCTCGACGACGCGACCGCGATCGATCGAATCCTGGACATTCGCCACGATCAGGCGCTCGCCGACCGAAGCGATCAGGCGGTCGCGGTACTCGATCACCTCGGGGAAGTTGTGCCCGGTGTCGACATGCATCACCGGGAACGGGAAATGACCCGGCCGGAACGCCTTCTCGGCCAGACGCAGAAGCACCAGCGAGTCCTTGCCGCCGCTGAACAACAGCACGGGCCGCTCGAACTGCGCCGCGACCTCGCGCATGATGAAGATCGACTCGGCCTCGAGCGCTTCTAGGTGTGAGAGTTCGTAGTGAAAGGGATTCATTCGACGTGGATGCCGCACTCGGTCTTTTCCTGCCCGGCCCAGCGTCCCTCTCGCCCCTCGCCCGGCTGGGTGCATGGCGCGCACCCGATCGAAGCGTAGCCTCGATCGTGCAGTGGATGGTAGGGCAGATCGTGCTTGAAGATGTAGGTCCAGAGGTCCTTCTCGGTCCAGTCGACCAGCGGATTGACCTTCCAGATGCCGCGCTTCTCGTCGCGCTCGAGCTTCGGGGAGGCCGCCCGCGTGGGGGCCTGCTCGCGGCGAATCCCAGTGATCCACGCGTCGACGTCCGACAGCGCCCGCTCCAGCGCGTCGACCTTCGCTGCACTGCAGCACCGCGCCGCGGTCCAGGGCTCGTCGGGGCTGCGGGCATCGAGCACCTCGACCTTGACGCCGAACGCGTCCTCGAAACGCTTCCACGTCTCGAGCGTCTCTGCGAACAGCACGCCGGTGTCGATCGTGAACACACGAGCGGCCGGCTCAATCTGCATGAGCATGTGCACGAGCACCGACTCTTCCTTCTGGAACGAGCACGCCATCGTCAGCCGCGGATGGAACTGCTCGACCGCGTACGCGAGCACCTCCTCGGCCGTGGCCGTCTCAAGCTCTGGAGAAGTAGCCGTCACACCGCGCATTCGCCCTCGCCCCTTACGACCTCGAACGGAGCGTTCTTGGTCCAGTCGACGAAGAAGTTCATGTTGTCGAGGTTGAACTCGATCGGCATCGTCAGATCCTTGACCCGGGCCTCGAACTCGGCAGCTCCGACGCGCTCGACGAACGCGTTGAACTCCTCGCCCGAGGTCCGCTCGGACTCGTAGAAGCGTACCCACCGCTCGACCGCCTCCGGTACGCGCTTCGCCGGCAGGCGCGCTTTCAAGCGCTGACCGTAGCGGACCTCGCCGCCCTCGTACGCCCCGCCGATGTGCGGGATATAGGCCGGAACCGTGTGCTCGCCGACCTTGATCGAGGCGCCGTAGAACCCGATGTTCGCGATGTGGTGCTGCCCGCAGCCGTTCGGGCAGCCGCTCATCTTGATGTGGATCCGCCGCGTCAGCTCGTCGTCGATCTCCATCTGCACGACCCGGTCCTTGATCGCCTGGTTGAGGCCCATCGAGCTCGTGATCCCGAGCTTGCACGAGTCAGTCCCGGGGCACGAGACGACGTCGGTGATCTCGTCGGCGCCGGCCTCGCCGAGCTCCAGGTCGCCGAGCCGGCGCCACACCTCGTAGACCGCCTCGTCGCGGACCCAGCGCAGGACGAGGTTCTGGTGGACCGTCGTGCGGGCGTAGCCGCCCGTGTACTCGCGCATGATCTGACCGAGGCCGCGCAGCTGCTCGGGGGTGAGATCGCCGCGCTGCACCTTGACCTCGACGGTCGAGAACCCCGGCTGGCGCTGGGCCTGGACGTTGCTCTCGAGGAACCGGTCGTACTCGCGCAGGTCGCCGTTGGCGGAGGCATATACCTCGGCTTTCGCCGGGGCGTTGGCCTCCTCATCGTGCTCGAACAGGATCTCGTCGAGCGAGAAATCGCGCTCGGTGACCCAATCGCCCTCGAGCTCCTCCTCGACCAGCGTGCGGAACTCGTCGATTCCAATCTTGTCGATCAGCACCTTGATCCGGGCGCGCGCGCGGTTCACGCGCAGGAAGTCCTGCCGGTCGAAGATCCGCATGCATGCCTCGGTGATCCGCAGGTAGTCGCCGTTGTCGAGCTCGACGAACTCGTACAGCGTCGGCGCCAGCCTGGGCATGATCGAGGTACCGCCACCGACCCGGATCTCGACGCCGCGCACGCCGTCCCGCACGCGCGGCAGGAACGCCATGTCGTGGATCCGCGTGATCGCGTTGTCATCGTCGGTAGCCGCAAAAGCGGTCTTGACCTTGCGCGGCATCGCCTGCGTGGTCGGATGGCGCACGAAGTAGCGCACGTACGCGCCGGCATACGGCGTCACGTCGAACAGCTCGTCCTCGAGCGTGCCCGCCCGCGGGTCGCCGGTGACGTTGCGCATCGTGTTGCCGCATCCCTCACGGCTCGACAGCCCGGCGTCCCCGAGCTCGCGGATCAGCTGCGCGGCGTCGGGCAGCGGCACGTGGTGCATCTGGATGTTCTGCCGGGTCGTGATGTGGCCCTTGCGCAGCGGCACGTAACGCTCGATCACGTCGGCGAACGCGTCGAGCTGGTCGGGTGTGACGCCGCCCATCGGCAGCTTCACCCGAATCATCTGCACGTCGGGCTGGCGCTGGCCGTAGACGCCCTGCTTGAGGCGGAACTTGATGAAGTCGTCCTGCTCGAGCTCACCCTTGAGGAAGCGAGTGGACTCGGTATCGAAGTCGTCGAATTCGCGCTCGAGGATCGGGATCACGTGCCCCGGCACGTTCTCGAGTACTTCGGGGTTCTCCAGCGAGCCTGTGGTCATACCGGGGGAATCTACCAAAAGGAGATCGGAATAAATCCATTTCGGTCCTGAGCAGGGGATTAGCGGGCTCTGCCTGCAGGGTCGAACGCAAGGCGCGCTGTGTATCGCCGGGGAGGTCTACGCCCAAGGGAGCGTCTGCTCAGGTGCTCTTGCGACGCCGTCGTGGAGAGCCGCTTCCTGCCACGGGTTGCGCTTTGGCGCCGAGGGCGCCGGTGGCGGGGTGGTCTGGCGCATGAACAGCTCAAGCGCCGCGACGACCGCGGCGGCCTCCTCCGGGGAGGCGTTCGGCGCGACGATGCTGAGCTTCGGCCGGCGGTTCACCTGGGCCAGGGTATCGTGCGCGCCGTGCCCGAGCTGCCCGTCCTCGACCACGACGCCGTGCTGGCGGCCGTCTCCCCCGCGGACGCGATCGAACACGTGCGCGACGCATTGCTGCGGTTCCACGCCGGCGAGTGGACGATGCCGCCGAAGGTCTACCTCCAAAGCCCGCCGTTTGGGGACTTCCGCGCGATGCCCGCCCGCGGCGACGGGCTGGCGCTGCTGAAGTGGGTGACCTCGTTCCCGGGCAACCCGGCGCGCGGGCTGCCGACGGTGACCGGGGTGATCTGCCTCTCGGACGCCGAGACCGGGGAGCCGCTGATGCTGCTCGACGCGCGCTCGGTGACCGCGCTTCGCACCGGCGCGGTCGCGGCGGTGGCGGCGCGAGCGCTGGCGCCTTCCGGGGCTCGGTCCGTCGGGATCGTCGGCTGCGGGCTGCACGGCGCCTGGACCGCGCGCTGCCTGGCCGCCGCCGGGTACGGGCCGGGCGTCTGCTCTGACCCGCGCGAGCAGGCGGCGCAGGCGCTGGCCGACGAGCTCGGCTGGAGCGTCGGCGATGCCACCCGCTGCGAGATCGTCAACTGCATCACCCCGGGCGCGGAGGTCGTGATCGACGCCGGCGACCTGCGGCCGGGGCTGCACCTGAACATGCTGGGGGCCGACGGCTCTGGCAAGGCGGAAGCGAGCATCGGCGCGGTCGCCTCCTGCGCGCTGTTCTGCGACGAGTGGCGGCAGGCGTCGCATGGCGGTGAGCTGACCGGTGCCGTTGAGGCGGGGCTCGTGGATCGCGATCAGGTAACCGAGCTGGGCGCGGTGCTCGCCGGCGACGCACCGGGACGGCCGGGGCCGCAGGCGGTGACGCTGTTCGACTCGACGGGGCTCGCGATCCAGGACCTTGCGGTGGCGCGGGCGGCCCTGGCGGCGTTCCGGGAGGGGCGGGTAGCGGCGCAGACGGTGACGCTATAGCGGTCCGGACGGGCCCTCGCGGCCCCATGGATGCCGCGAAGCGGCCCTACAAAGGGATGTTGCCGTGCTTGCGCCGCGGGCCCGGCTGGCGCTTGGTCTGCAGCGTCTCGAGCGCGGTGATGATCTTCGGGCGCGTCTCGTGCGGGACGATCACGTCGTCGATGTAGCCGCGCTCCGCCGCCGCGTACGGATTGGCGAAGTGCGCCTTGTAGTCGGTGATCAGCTTCTGGCGGCGTGTGTCGGGCGTCGGCGAGGAGTTGATGTCGCGGCGGTAGATGATGTTGACGGCGCCCTCGGGCCCCATCACCGCTACCTCAGCGGTCGGCCACGCGAAGTTGAAGTCGGCGAGCATGTGCTTTGAGGCCATGACGTCATACGCGCCGCCGTACGCCTTGCGCGTGATGATCGTGATCTTCGGCACCGTCGCCTCCGTGTACGCGTACAGCAGCTTGGCGCCGTGGCGGATGATCCCTCCCCACTCCTGGTTCGTGCCTGGCAGGAAGCCCGGTACATCGCAGAAGGTGATCAACGGGATGTTGAACGCGTCACAGGTGCGCACGAAGCGGCCCGCCTTGCAGCTCGAGTCGATGTCGAGCACGCCGGCCATCTGGCTCGGCTGGTTGCCGACGATCCCGACGCTGTAGCCGTTCAGCCTCGCGAAGCCGCAGATGATGTTGCGCGCGTAGTGCTCGTGGACTTCGAAGAACTCGCCGTCGTCGACGATGTGGCGCACGACGTTGCGCATGTCGTAGGGCTTGTTCGGGTTGTCGGGGACGACGGTGTCGAGCTCGGGGTCTTGTCGGAGCGGATCGTCCGTGGGCTGGACGCGGGGAGCCGTCTCGAGGTTGTTCTGCGGCAGGAAGCTCAGGAGGTAGCGCGTGTCCTCGAGGCACGCGTCCTCGTCATCGGAGGCGAAATGCGCGACCCCCGACTTGCTGTTGTGGCTCATCGCGCCACCGAGATCCTCGAAGCCGACCTCCTCGCCGGTGACCGTCTTGATCACGTCGGGGCCGGTGATGAACATGTGGCTGGTCTCCTTGACCATGAAGATGAAGTCCGTCATCGCCGGGCTGTAGACCGCGCCGCCGGCGCACGGCCCCATGATCAGGCTGATCTGGGGGATCACGCCGCTGCACATCACGTTGCGGACGAACACGTCGCCGTAGGCGCCGAGGCTGACGACACCCTCCTGGATGCGCGCGCCGCCCGAGTCGTTGATGCCGATCACGGGGCAGCCGATCCTGGCCGCCAGGTCCATGATCTTGACCATCTTCTCGCCCATCACCTCGCCCAGCGAGCCGCCGAACACGGTGAAGTCCTGGCTGAAGACACACACGCGCCGGCCGTCGATCGTGCCGTGGCCGGTCACGACGGCGTCGCCGTAGGGGCGGTTCTTCATCATCTCGAAGTCGCTGGTGCGGTGGCGCACGAATGTGTCGAGCTCCTGGAAGGAGCCGGGATCGAGCAACTTCTCGATCCGCTCGCGGGCGGTGTACTTGCCCTTCTCGTGCTGCTTGGCGACGGCGCTCTCGCTGCCGGCGTGGATCGCCTCTTCGCGGATCTCGTTGAGCTGGGCGAGCTTCTCTTCGTATGTCTCTGGGGCTTTGGCGCGCATGGGTGGTCGGCGAGTGTATCCGTTACCCGCTCACCCACTTGTCGCTCGCGGATTCGTAGGTGATCGGGCTCTGGCAGCCGGGCCCGACCGGCCCGCAGACGAACATCGACCGCGTTCCGCTGGCGTTGTGCGATGCGGTCCCGTACGCGCCCGGGAAGCTCCAGCTCAGCGTCCATGTCTGTGCGGCTGCACGGATGGCCTGCGAGCGCGGGACGCGGAAGGAGAACTTGAACGCGAGCGAGCCGGTGCCGCCTCCGGGCATCGGGTGCCAGTCGCAGAACAGGCGGTACTTGGTGGCGAGCGGATGGCTGGAGCGGCAGCGGACATCCGAGAATCCGTTCTCGGTCGCGGTGAACGACGGATAGTCGATCTCGTTGGGCTTGGCCGTCGTGAGGGTCACGGCAAGCTGCGGTTCGAGCAGCTCCGAGGGACCCTGATTGGTCAGCGTGAACGGAAGCGAGGCCTGACCGCTGCAGGTGCTCTTGCCGCAGCCGATCGTTCCGGTCGGCGCGAGGCTCGCGCCGGCGGCGTCGGCGTGGAAGTGACCGGCGATCGTGAAGTGCACGCCATATTGAGCTGTGGCGTTCTTGGTGTTGCACGCCGCGGTCGCCGGCTTGGCGACGACGACCTCGAAGCTGTTCGCGCCGAAGCGGATCGTCGAGAGCGCTGCGTGATCGAGCTGCCCGGCGGCGTAGTTGCCGCCCGCGGCGCTGCGATACACCGTCCGGCCGTTGATCGTCAGCTCGACCCACTTGAGCGGTCTGGCGCCATCACCTTTCACCGCGGCGGTGAGCAGGAAGCTGAGCGAGTCGGGTGCGCCCAGCAGGTACAGGGTGCGATCGAATCTCACAACCTGCGATCTGCGCTCGCATGTCTTCGCCCACACCGGGGTGCCATTGCCCTCGGGGAAGCTCGCGGAGAAGTCGGGGAGCTGGCGGTTGGCGTACTCCCCGCGCCAGGGACCGTCCGAGCCGGCCTCGATCGCCCCGCCGTCGAGGTCGGCGTACGGAAGGGCACGCCAGTCGAGCGCGGATCTGGGCGCCGGCGGGTCACGCCGGCAGCCGAGCGCGAGCGCGCCCGCGACTGCATTGTCGGGAACGACCTCGTTGTCACTGTTCGTCACCAGGAACTGGGCCGGCCCGCCGGCGGGCCCGCTCAGCTGCACGGTGACGTCAAAGCCGGCCGGCCGGGTGTCGGTGACTTCGTCGGTCGTGGTCGGTTGCGCGTCGACGCTCTCGATCGTGAAATGAGGACAGGTGCGAGCGTTGGCAGCGATGAACTGGCGGACCTGGTCGGCGGCCTGCTGCGCGGTGAGCGCCAGGGCAGGCTGGGGGCTCAGGCCGACCGCGATCGCGATGGCCGCCGCCCCAGTCCCCAAGAAGCGCCTACCGTGCAAACCCATCCTCCTGACTCCTCGGCGCCCAAATCCCTGAGGCCGCCGTTAGCACGGAAGGGTTGCACGCAGAGGCGGGGCGGTGCAATCAGCAGGTCGCCTGCAGGCCCCAAAACGTCAAGAATCGCCGGGTCGCGACGGATCGACGCACGAAACTCAGGCTGAGGCTGAGAAACGTGCGCCGATCTCGCCGGCGGTGGCGATTGTTGAGTTTTGTCAGGGGTGGGGAGGGGTCAGCCTCGCGAGAACGGCCGGTGGTGGGCCTGGCCGAGGCTGTCGAGCGCCGCAGTCAGCGCGACGTCGACGGGTGGTCCGTGCTGAGCGACCGGCGGGTCCGGGGCCTCGACCGGCTCGACGGCGACGGCCGGCGCCTCCGGCTCAGCGACCGCCTCGGGCTCCGGGACCGGCTCGTGCTCCGGGGCGACCTCGGGCTCGTCGGCGGTGGGCTCCGGCTCGGTCGCGACGGAGCGGCCGCCGAACATCCCACGCAGCCGCGCGAAGAAGCCGACACGCTCGGGGACGGGGCCCGCGACCGGCTCCGGCGCGACGGCCTCTGGCTCGAGGGCCACGGCGGCCTCGGGCACGGCGGGTTCGGTTGGGGGCGGCGCCACCCGTCCTCGATCCACGACCGCCACCGGCTCGGGGTCCACGACCGCCACCGTCTTCTCAGCGGCTACCTCCTTCGCGGCCGGCTCCACGGCCGGCGCCTCCTCGACCACCCCGCCGGCGGTGGCCTTCAGGATCACCAGGGTTCCCCACCCGGAGGGCTCGATCCGCACCGTGCCGCTCGCACGCTCGCCCTCCCAGGCAACGGCGGTCTCGGGATCGAGCCTTGTGATCCGGATTTCCCCGAACTGGTCCAGGTGGCGGGCGAGCGAGCTCGCGTCGCTCAACTCGGCCCACAGCTCGGGCGGGGACTTCACCAGGGTCCGGCTTACCTCGTGCTCTGTCATGGCTCGGGGTTCGCTCGGTGACGGGCGAGTCCTTCCACGGATCGCGCCCTTGCAATAGTGAGATGCATGACAAGAAAACTCGGAAGATCAGGACCGGAGACGTTCCCCCTGGGGCTGGGGTGCATGGGAATGTCGGGCATGTACGGCCCGGCCGACGAGGGCGAGAGCATCGCCACGATTTACGCCGCGATCGACGCCGGCATCACGCTCCTCGACACCGGCGACTTCTATGGCATGGGCCACAACGAGCTGCTGATCAGCCAGGCGCTGAAGGGGCGCAACCGCGACGAGCTTCTGCTGAGCGTCAAGTTCGGCGCGCAGCGCGGCCCGGACGGCAGCTGGCTCGGCTATGACGCCCGCCCGGCCGCCGTCAAGACCGCCCTTGCCTACACGCTCAACCGCCTGCGCGTCGACCACATAGACATCTACCGGCCGGCGCGGCTGGACCCGAACGTCCCGATCGAGGAGACGGTCGGCGCGATCGCCGAACTCGTCGAGGCGGGCTACGTCAGGCAGATCGGCCTCTCAGAGGTCGGCGAGGAGACGATCCGGCGGGCGGCGGCCGTGCACCCGATCTGCGACCTGCAGATCGAGTACTCGGTGATCTCGCGCGGAATCGAGCAGTCGATCCTGCCGGCCTGCCGCGAGCTCGGGATCTCGATCACGGCGTACGGCGTGCTCTCGCGCGGGCTGATCAGCGGGCACTATTCCGCGGGCCGCAGCCCCGAGGGCCGCGACATCCGCGGGCGATTTCCGCGGTTCGCCGGCGCGAACCTGGCCCGGAACCTTGCGCTGGTCGAGGAGCTGAGGAGGATCGCGGAGGCCCGCGGAGCGTCGGTCGCCCAGGTCGCGATCGCGTGGGTGCTCGGCCGCGGCGATGACATCGTCCCGCTGATCGGAGCCAAGCGTCGCGCCCAGCTCGACGAGGCGCTCGGCGCGCTCGAGCTCGAGCTGTCGGCGGCCGATCTCGAGCGGATCGAGGAGGCGATCCCGCCCGGCGCCGCAGCCGGCGACCGCTACGACGAGGCCCAGATGGCGCGGTTGGACAGCGAGCGGTAGACGGAGATGTTCTCGTACAAGATCTTCTTGGGATCGCCGTATCGGCGCTATGCTTCACATCATGGCCACACAAATCGCAGCCGAGCCGACGACGGCATCGCCGTCATGTCTGACCACGAACCTCGGCTGGCTGCTCTCGCAGGCCGACCACGTCTATTCGACGGAGATCGCCGTAGCGCTCGCGCCGCTCGAGCTTGGCTCACGCGGATACTGCGTGCTGGCGACGGCGACCGGCCGTGAATTGACGCAGACGGAGCTCGCAAAGTTGATCGGGGTGGACAAGACGACGATGGTCGTCACGGTCGACGAACTCGAGCGTGCCGGCCTGGCGCGGAGGGTTCCCTCCACCGTCGATCGCCGCGCCCGCGTGATCGAGGTCACCGCGGCAGGCGAGCGCAAGGTCGCCGAGGGCCAGCGGATCATCGATGAGGTCCAGGCCGACGTGTTGGACTCGCTCGGACCGGAAGATCGCGACGCCTTCGTGCGCGCGCTCACGACGCTCGTCGCGGACCGCCTCTCCGAGGCGCCCGCATGCCACCCGCCGGTTCGCAGGCGCGAGACGCGCGTCAGCTGACGCGCTGACAGACGCCGGCGACGACCGCCACCGGACGGGGGCAAAAGTTGTATACGCTCACAATGATCTCGTACAAGACGATCTGATACTGTTTGTTCTTGAACGCATCGAACTGTCAGGACTCGGGAGAGCGCATGACTGAGACTGCAACCACACCGTCCACCGCAACCGCAACGGCACCTGCAACCGCAACGGCACCCGCCACCGCAACGACACCCTCGGCCGCGAGCAGCGACCGGGCCCGCTGGATCACGCTCGTCGTGCTGTGCACCGGGATGCTGATGATCGTGCTGGACCAGACGATCGTGAACGTGGCGCTGCCCTCGATCCAGCGCGACCTTGGCTTCAACCAGTCGAGCCTTGCCTGGGTCGTCAATGCCTACCTGATCGCGTTCGGCGGCCTGTTGCTGCTGGCCGGGAGACTCGGTGACCTGATCGGCCGCAAGCGGATCTTCCTGACCGGCCTGGCGATCTTCACCGCCGCGTCGATGCTGTGCGGCGCCGCGCAGAGCCAGGCGACGCTGGTCGCCGCGAGGTTCATCCAGGGCGCCGGCGGTGCGCTGACCTCGGCGGTGATCCTCGGGATGATCGTGACGATGTTCCCGGCGCCTCGCGACCAGGCGAAGGCGATCGGCGTCTTCAGCTTCGTCGCCTCCGCGGGCGCATCGATCGGCCTGCTCGCCGGCGGCGCTCTGACGCAAGCACTTAGCTGGCACTGGATCTTCTTCGTCAACGTTCCGATCGGAATCGCGACCGCGCTGTTCGCGGTGCGCATGGTCCCGAGCGATCAGGGCATCGGGTTGCGGGCGGGGGCCGACGTGCCCGGCGCGGCGCTCGTAACCGGCGCGCTGATGCTCGCCGTCTACACGATCGTCAAGGCCACCGATTACGGCTGGGGGTCGCTGCATACGCTGGGCCTCGGGGCGATCGCGGTCGCGCTGCTGATCGGCTTCGTGATCCGCGAGGCACGCGCGCGGACGCCACTGATCCCGCTGGGGATCTTCCGCTCCCGCAACGTCAGTGGCGCGAACCTCGTCCAGATGCTGATGGTCGCCGGCCTGTTCGGAATGTTCTTCCTGGGCGCCGTGTACATGCAGAAGGTGCTCGGCTACGGGCCGCTCGGCGTCGGGCTCGCGTTCCTGCCGGTCGCGCTCGGGATCGGCGTGCTGTCGCTGTCGATCACGCCGCGGTTGAACATGCGCTTCGGCGCACGAGCCACGCTGCTCCCAGGCCTCACCGCAATTGCGGCCGGGCTGGCGCTGGTCGCGCTCGCGCCCGTTCACGCCGACTATCTGACCAACCTGCTCGGACCGATGTTCCTGCTCGGCATCGGCGCGGGGCTGTCGTTCCCGTCGCTGATGACGATCGCGATGTCCGGCGTCGAGCCAAGCGAGTCCGGGCTCGCGTCGGGGATCGTGAACACCTCGCTGCAGGTCGGCGGCGCGCTGGGCCTGGCCGTCCTTGCGACGCTCTCAACCACGCGGACCAAGGACCTCGTCGCGGCCGGTGTCTCGCAGGCGGAAGCGCTCACGCGAGGCTTTCACCTGACGCTCGTGATCGGCTCCGGACTGCTGCTCGGCGCGATCGTGCTGGCCGCGATCCTGCTCCAGTCCCGGCGGGCGCCTGAGATGGAGACCAGCGCGGACTACGAAGCTGCCTACTCGGAGGCGACGTAGGCCGCGGCTAGGCCCCCGACTGGACTGTCATCAGGTAGATCGTGATGACGACCAGCAGGCCCATCAGCGCGCCGACGGTACCCACCTGGCGCCCGAGCTTTTCGTACTCGGCGCTCCATGTGACCTCACCGCCGCCGGCGCGCTCGATGTCGGCCTCCGCAAGCTCCGCGAGCCTGCGCTCACGCGGGATCATGAACGCCCCCTCCAGGCCGCCGATCACGATCGCAACGCCGATCCCCCACTGCACGTAGAACGCGTGCCACTGGTGCAGCTTCGAGGCCAGGTAGACGCCGGCGAGCACGACCACGAGCAGGGCGGGATTCAGCAGCCGGCGAGCGACCTGGATCTGCACCCGGTGAAACCACGGGATCGCCCGCGGATCCATTCGCGAGCCGACGGCGAAGATCACCGGATAGGCGAACGTCACGCCGAACGCGGCAACGACCGCCACGATGTGCAGCGCGAGAATCACTTGCCAGAAGGCGACGGCTGGGACGAGCATCGGCGCGAAACCCTATCGGTAGAGGATCACGATGCCGCCGTGGGCGGGGACCTCGACCGATCCGCTCACCGGCTCGAACCGCAGCCCCGAGCCCCGGGTGCTTGCGCGATCATCGAGCGCGCCGCCGCCGAACGGGCGCACAACCGATCCGGTCCGCGCCGGCGTGTACGAGGCCGTTGAGGCCCCTGGGTTGACGGCGACCAGGCCGTGGGCGAAGCGCCGCACGTACAGCGGCCCCTGCCGCAGCGCGTCGATGCTCGAGGGCACGCCGCCGGCGGCCGGTCCGAGGCGGACGCTGTACTCAGGAAACCACTGCGCCTCGATCCCGAGGTCCATGTTCAGGAACGTATGCGTGCCCTTCACAAGCAGATAGGAGCCGAGTACGAAGCCGCGCGCGTTCATGTCCGCTGCGCCCAGGTAGGACTGCGCCAGAACCACGCGTCCGCGCCGCACCAGCCCGAGCACGCGGTTCATCTGCAGCCGCCAGTCCGACAGCGCGTAGTAGCTTGACGCGCCGCCTTCGGCGAATCCCTCGATCATCACGCCGTCGGGAATCGAGTAGTCGGTGCGGTCGCGGGTGGTGATCCATGAGCCGGCGTTTGGAATGAACCACAGATGGCCGCGCAGACGCTGATGCTCATACCGCATGAAGCGGTCGATTCGGGCGGTCCAGGCGGCCTCGCCCACGAAGTACTGAAGCGGTGGCCTGAAGCTGTCCGCCCCCAGGTACTGAGGCACGCTCAGCGAGTCCGCGAACACGCCGTCGTCGCCGAGCAGCCCCGCCTCATAGAGGACTCGGCGAGCCCAGTACGACCGCCAGCCGCTGTCGGGGTCCATCAGGTACCAGCGCCACTGCGGCTGGTAGACGCGGCGGCCGCCCTGATGCCAGAACCACGGCTCGTGCTTGGTGACGGCGCCGTAGTCCGACGCCCAGCGCGCGCCGATCCGGAACGGAACGGGTCCATCGCCGATCCCGAGCCGATAGTGCAGGACCAAGAAGCCGGGGTTGACGGCTCGCAGCCGGCGCGCCGTCTGCAGCGAGACCTTCTGCGTGCCGTCGACGTGGCGAGCGAGGAACCGGACCTGGGCGTCGGTCATCGTGTCCGGCAGCTGGTCGTCCCAGACGTGGACCGCGCCACTGGTGTTGGGGATGGGAGCCCGCCCACCCGCGCGCAGCGCGAGCGCGCTGCTCGGAATTGCGGCCACGATCACCGCCACGACGAGCCCGGCGAGCTTCGCCTTCACGACTCCTCTGCGACGACGACCACACCCGAAGGCGCTTCCAGCAGCTCGACCGTCCGGCGGGCCGCCTGATCGACATGGATGCGAGGTGGGGGTGGCCGGCGATCGCCGCCGTAGGTGCCGGGGCCGTAGAAGGTGCCGTACTCGAGCACCACCCCGCCGGCGTCCAGCACCATCCGTTCGTGCGCGTCGACCGCCTCGCCGCCGCCCGGCGGCCGCCAGGCGATGCTCTGCGCCAGGAAACGCTCCGCGCCGGCCGCCTCGCGGGCCGACAGCAGATTGCGCGTTCCCTCGGTGCGGATGCGGTTGTTTCGGTCGCGGAAGTCGGAGATCTGATCGGCGGTGTCGGGCAGGTCCGTCAGCTGGTGCATGACCATCTCCGGCTTGTAGGCACGCACGGCGTCGATCAGTGCGTCGCGGTCGTAGACATCGCAGACGATCGGGTCGGCGCCGAGTGCCCGCATGTTTTCCGCCTTGTCCGCCGAGCGCGTCATGCCCGCGACCTCGTGGCCGTCGGCCACGAGCAGCGGTACCAGCCGCACCCCGATCACCCCGCTTGCACCCGCGAGGAAGATCCGCATCAGAACGTCGGCTGATACTCGCCGAAGACGTCGCGCATCGCGGCGCAGACCTCGCCCATCGAGCATCGATCCTTCAGCGCCTGACGCAGCACGGGGAGCACGTTGTCGGTGCCCCGAGAGACTTCCCGGACCTCCTCGAGCCGCCGCTCCACGAGCTGCTGGTCACGATTCTCCTTGAACGCTTTCAGCCGGCCGACCTGCTCGCGCTCGGACTCGGGATCCACGCGCAGGATGTCGGGCACCTCCGGCGAGTCCTCGACGAACTTGTTGACGCCGACGACGATGTCCTGCCCGATCCGGTAGCGCTCGTGGTAGCCGAACGCCGACTCCTCGATCTCGTTCTTCATGAAATCGATCGCCTGCACGGAGCCGCCCAACTCGTCGATCTTGGCGATCAGCTCGCTCGCGCGGGATTCGAGCTCGTCGGTCAGCGCCTCGACGTAGTACGACCCCGCGAACGGGTCGACGGTGTCTGGCGCGCCTGACTCTGAAGCGATGATCTGCTGGGTGCGCAGCGCGAT
Source organism: uncultured Solirubrobacterales bacterium (assembly GCA_963796525.1). Classification (GTDB taxonomy): domain Bacteria; phylum Actinomycetota; class Thermoleophilia; order Solirubrobacterales; family Solirubrobacteraceae; genus Palsa-465. Next base: position 405,958 of record CAWCMD010000013.1, on the reverse strand, counting down.
CTTTGCAGCGCGCTCCGTCGGCAGCGCGAGCGCCTCGTCGAAGCCGTTGGTGTGCAGCGACTGTGTGCCGCCGCAGACGGCGGCGAAGCCCTGCAGCGCGACGCGGACGATGTTGTTCTCTGGCTGCTGGGCGGTGAGCGTGACGCCTCCGGTCTGCGTGTGGAAGCGAAGGCGCCAGGACCGCTCGTCCTCGGCGCCGAAGCGCGCGCGCATGATCTGCGCCCACATCCGCCGTGCCGCCCTGAACTTCGCGACCTCCTGGAAGACGTTGTTGTGGCCGTTGAAGAAGAACGCCAGCCGTGGCGCGAACTGATCGACCGCGAGCCCGGCATCGATCGCCGCCTGCACGTAGGCGATCCCGTTCGCGAGCGTGAACGCGATCTCCTGGACCGCCGAGCATCCCTTCTCGCGGAAGTGGTAGCCGCTGATCGAGATCGTGTTCCACTTCGGGACCCGCTCGTTGCAGTACGCGAACAGGTCGGTCGTCAGGCGAATCGCTCCCTGCGGGGGGTAGATGAAGTTGCCGCGGGCGATGTACTCCTTGAGGATGTCGTTCTGCGTCGTGCCGCGCAGCTGCTCGGATGGCACGCCCTGCTCCTCGCCGACGAGTTCGTAGAGCAGCAGCAACACGCTTGCCGGCGCGTTGATCGTCATCGAGGTCGAGACCTGGTCAAGCGGGATCGAGTCGAATGCGGTGCGCATGTCGTCGATCGTGTCGATCGCGACCCCGGTGCGGCCAACCTCGCCGAGGCAGCGCGGATCGTCTGAATCGAGCCCGAGCTGGGTCGGAAGGTCGAACGCCATGCTCAGCCCGGTCGAGCCGTGCTCGAGCAGATAGCGATAACGCTCGTTCGACTCCTTGGCGCTGGCGTAGCCGGCGTACTGCCGGTGCGTCCACACCTGCTTGCGGTACATCTCGCGATGCACGCCGCGCGTGTAGGGATATTCGCCCGGCTCGCCCAGGCGCTCAGGAAGGTCCGCCGGGAGGTCATCCTCGGTGTACAGGGATTTGATCTCGACGCCCGAGTCCGTGAACCGGCGCGGATCGTCTGGACCGACGATCGGGGCAATCGTGCGGTGCTCATCGGTGGTGGCCATTGCTGTGGAGGTTACCGTCGTCTGGCCTGCGCGAGCGCGACCAGAGCGAGACTCGATCGACACTGACAGGCGACCGGCCGGCGCCTACTGTGGATGATCATCCCACCGCACTTGGTGGCCGGGGGTTGGGGGGGTCGGCAAACGCGCCGGCCCCTCCTAGGGCCGCGCCTACAGCACCTTCGACAGAAACGCCCTGGTGCGTTCGTGCTGCGGGGAACCAAGCACCTGGGCGGGCTTGCCGGCCTCGACGACGACGCCGTCGTCCATGAACACCGCGGTGTCGGCGACTTCACGAGCGAAGCCCATCTCGTGGGTGACGACGATCATCGTCATCCCGTCCTTGGCGAGCTGGCGCATCACGTCGAGCACGTCGCCGACGAGCTCGGGGTCGAGCGCCGAGGTCGGCTCGTCGAACAGCATCAGCTTCGGCTGCATCGCCAGCGCGCGGGCGATCGCGACGCGTTGCTGCTGGCCGCCTGAGAGCGCGACCGGGTAGGTGTCGAGCTTGTCGCCGAGTCCGACGCGCTCCATCAGCGCCTGCGCCCGTTGCCGGGCCTCGCCCCGGTCGACCTTGGCCACGCGGAGCGGAGCGAGGGTCACGTTCTCGATCGCGGTCATGTGCGGGAACAGGTTGAAGTGCTGAAAGACCATCCCGATCTCCGAGCGCTTGCGGGCGACCTCGCGCTCGTGAAGCTCGTACAGCTTGCCGTCCTTCTCGCGGTAGCCGACGAGCTCACCGTCGACCGACAGCCGCCCGGCGTTGATCTCCTCGAGGTGGTTGATGCAGCGCAGGAAGGTCGACTTGCCCGAGCCCGACGGCCCGAGCATGCACATCACATCGCCCTTCCTGACCTCGAGGTTGATGCCCTTGAGCACCTCGAGCCGACCGAAGCGCTTGCACACGCCCTCGGCCCTGACCATCACGTCGGACATCAGTGCCGCCCCATCCCGAGCCAGCGCTCCCGCATCGGGATCTGTTCAGAGCGCGAGAAGCCACGTCCGAACCGCCGCTCGATGAAGTACTGCCCGACGTAGAGGATGCTGGTGAGCACGAGGTACCAGATGCTCGCGACGATCAGCAGCGGGATCGTCTGGTAGTTCACGTTGTAGATCTGGGTGACTGAATAGAGCAGCTCGACAAAGCCGGTCACGTACAGGAGCGAGGTGTTCTTGAGCATCGAGATCGTCTCGTTGCCGGTCGGCGGGATCATCACCCGCACGGCCTGCGGGAGCACGATCAGGCGCAGCGTCTGCAGCCGGCTCATCCCCAGCGACTGTGCGGCGTGCGTCTGCCCCTCGTCGACCGAGATCATCCCGGCACGCACGATCTCGGCCATGTACGCACCCTCGTTCAGGCCGAGCGCCAGCAAGCCGGCAACGAGTGGGGTGATCAGCGAGTTCGCCGACTCGTGCACGAATACCGGGCCCGTGAACGGGATCCCGAGCGAGATCGTCGGGAAAACTGCGGCGACGTTGTACCAGAACAAGATCTGCACGAGCAGCGGCGTGCCCCGGAAGAACCAGATGTACAGCCAGCTGGCGCCGGACACGATCGGGTTCGGCGAGAGCCGCATAACCGCAGCCAAGATCCCCAGGATGATCCCGATCACCATGCTCAGGAACGTCATGTAGATCGTCGCCCACATGCCGTGGAGCACACGGGAGTCGAACAGGTACTGGCCGACGACGTGCCACTCGAAGCCCTTGGCGGTGACGATCGACCTGACGATCGCCGCCGCAAAGATGAGCACGATCACGGCGGCGATCCAACGCCCCCAATGGCGGACCGGGACGGCCTTGATCTCCTCGGGCCGTCCCGTCCGTTGTTCTTCGCTCAGCTCGGAGGTACTCACCTCAGAGCCATAGTGTTGCGCTTCTTACGATGTGCCGCCGTTGATCTTCACCTGCGAGGCCGGGATCGCGCCGCCCTGGACCCCCCACTTCGTGAGGATCTGGGTGTACGTCCCGTTGCTCATCAGCACCTTCAGCGCGGCCAGCACCGCCTTGTCCAGGCCCGAGCCCTTCGGCACCGCCAGCCCGTATGGCGCGGTGCCATATGCCGAGCCGGTGATCTTGAACTGTCCATTGGACTGCTTGACCTGGTAGTCGGCGACCGGCGAGTCGGCCATCGAGACCTGCGCGCGGCCGCTCGAGAGCGCGAGGTTCGCCGCTGTCTGAGTCGGGAACACGAGCACGTTGACGCCCGGCTTGCCGGCCGCCTTGCACTTCGCGCTCTGGCCCTTGGAGTCGGTCTCCTGGGTAGTACCGCTCTCCACCGAGACCGTCTTCCCGCACAGGTCGGCAAGTCCGCTGACAGATGCGCCGCCCGAGGCCTTGGTGAAGAACGACGTTCCGGCGATGAAGTAATCGACGAAGTCGACGACCTTCTGGCGCGCCAGCGTGTCGGTGAACGATGAGGCGCCCATGTCGTACTTGCCGGACTTGATGCCCGGGATGATCGTGTCGAACGTCGCGTTGACGACGTTCGCCTTGAGTCCCATGACGGCGGCGAGCGCCTGGCTGAGGTCGGCGTCCATGCCCACGACCGTGTGCCCGTTGGACCCGATGAACTCGTTCGGCGCGTACGTCGCGTCGGCGGCGACGGTCAGCGTGCCCTTGCTCTTGATCGACGAGGGCACCAGCGCAACGACCGAAGCGGTCCCGCCTGACCCCGTGGTCGCGCTCCCAGTCGCCGACGTCGCCGTCGTACTGCTGCTGCTGCTGCTGCTGCTTCCGCACCCCACGATCACCACCGCGCTGATCAGCAGGAGCGCCGCGACGATCCAGTTCCTCCTCCTAAGCAATGTGACTCCTTGTTGGTAGACAGCCCCAGTCGGCGCAGCATAAGCAAAGAAAGGACGGCCGGGGAAACCTTTAACCGCCCGCAAACACGCACTTCGGACGACCGGCCACATGGCAGTATTGGCGTCATGCACGTGCGCATCCGACTGTTCGCGGGACTCAGGGAGCGAGCCGGGGCGTCCGAGATCGAGCTCGAGCTTCCCGACGGCGCTCGTGTCAGCGATGCGCTCGATCAGATGCGCTCGCTGACCAACGGCCTCCGCGTCGTGATGGCGGTCAACCAGGAGTACGCATCCGGCGAGGCCGAGTTGCACGCGGGCGACGAGCTCGCGCTGATCCCACCCGTGTCGGGCGGTTCGGTCGGCTCGCTGCATGCGCGCGTGACGGATGAGCCGCTCGCGCTCGATCCCTTGATCGAGCTGGTCCGCGATCCCCGCGCAGGCGCCGTGGTCACGTTCCTCGGCGTCACGCGCGAGGTCCCGGAGCTGAAGTACGAGGCGTACGCCGAGATGGCCCAGGGCAAGATCGCCGAGATCGTGGCGGCCGCGATCGAGCGCCACGGACTGTGCGCCGCAGCGGCCGAACACCGCGTCGGGAGCGTGAAGCTGTCCGAGCCGTCGGTGGCAGTCGCAGCTTCGGCTCCGCATCGCGACGCCGCCTTCGCCGGCGCGCGCGAGATCATCGACGAGATCAAGGCTCGGGCGCCGATCTGGAAGAAGGAGGAGGGCGAATGGGTTCGCGGAGTGACACCGGAGCCCCGGGCCTGAGATCGCTGCCGGCCGTCCACGAGCTCGCGGCGATTCTGGATGCCCCCCACGCGCTGGCGGTGGCCGCCGCGCGGCGCGCGATCGACGAGCGTCGCGAGGCGATGGTGACCGGCGCCGACCCGAGCACCACGCTCGAGGATCGCGCGCGCGAGCTGCTCGCCGAGCTACAGCGCGGGTCGCTACGGCGCGCACTCAACGCGACCGGAGTGATCGTGCACACGAATCTCGGGCGCGCCCCACTTGCGCAGGCGGCCCAGGATGCCGTGAGGCGGATCGCCGACGGATACAGCAACCTCGAGCTGGATCTGGAGAGCGGCGCCCGCGGCTCCCGGCACGCCCACGTCGAGCGGCTGCTGTGCGAGCTGACCGGAGCCGAGGCCGGGTTCGCGGTCAACAACGGAGCGGCCGCGGTGCTGCTGGCGGTGGCCGCCCTGGCCGGGCCGGGGCGGGCGGTCGTGGTCTCGCGCGGGCAGCTCGTCGAGATCGGAGGAGGGTTCCGGATCCCCGAGGTGGTTGCGCAGTCGGGCGCGACGCTGGTCGAGGTCGGCACCACGAACCGCACCCGGCTGGCCGACTACGAGCGCGCGCTGAGGGGCACCGAGCTCCCGGTCGGGGCGATCCTCCGCGTCCATCCCTCGAACTTCCGCACGATCGGCTTCGTCGAAGAGGTCTCGATCGAGGCCCTGTGCGGGCTCGGGGTGCCCATTATCGATGACGTCGGCTCTGGCGTGCTCGCTCGGTCCCCGATCCTCGGTGACGAGCCGCCGATCACCAGGTCGGTGCAGGCCGGCGCGGCGCTGGTCTGCTGCTCGGGCGACAAGCTGCTCGGCGGCCCGCAGGCGGGGCTGCTCGCCGGCCGTGCCGGGGCGCTCAGCGCGACCCGCAAGCACCCGCTGGCGCGGGCGATGCGGATCGACAAGCTCTCGTTGGCGGCGCTCGAGGCGACGTTGCGGTTGTACCGCGACCCGTCGCGTGCGCGCCGCGAGATCCCGGTGCTGTCGATGCTCGAGGCGTCCGAGGAGACGCTCCGGGCCAGGGCCGAGCGGCTTGCGACGTCGATCGGCCCGCGGGCGGAGATCGCCCGGGCCGTTGCCAAGGTCGGCGGCGGCGCGCTGCCACTGCTCGAGCTCGAGGGTCCGGTCGTCGCGCTCGCAGGCGACCCCGCCGTGCTGATGACCGCGCTGCGCGCGGCCGAGCCTCCGGTGATCGCGAGGATCCACGACGGCCGGCTGCTGCTCGACCCGCGGACGCTCGGCGACGACGACGTGCCACTGGTTGCGGCAGCGGTTCGTGCCGCGCTGCAATGACGGCGGCGCCGCTGACGCTCGGCACAGCCGGCCACATCGACCACGGCAAGACTGCCCTGATCCGTGCGCTGACCGGAACCGAAACGGATCGACTGCCGCAGGAGCGCGCGCGCGGGATCTCGATCGAGCTCGGGTACGCGAGCCTCGAGCTTCCATCGGGGCGCCGCGTGTCGGTGATCGACGCTCCGGGCCACGAGCGGTTCGTCCGCACGATGGTGGCCGGCGCGAGCGGGATCGACCTGTACCTGATGACGATCGCAGCCGATGACGGCGTGATGCCCCAGACCCGCGAACACGCGGCGGTCCTGCGCGCGCTGGCGATCGAAACCGGCGTCGTCGCGATCACCAAATCCGACCTGGCCGACCCGGACATCGCGCTGCTGGAGGCCTCGGAGCTGCTGGCAGGAGCCGAGGCCGTCGCGGTGTCCTCCGTGACCGGGGCCGGGCTCGACGAGCTCCGCGCCGCGCTCGATCGCGCCGCGGCCAAGCTGCCGGGCCGAGCGGACGCGCCAGGACCCACCAGACTCCACATCGACCGCGTGTTCACGATCCGCGGCGCCGGCACGGTTGTGACCGGCACGCTGTGGGCGGGGCAGATCGCGCGCGGCGACGAGGTCGTTGTGCTGCCGGGGGAGCGACGTGCGCGGGTCCGAGGCGTCCAGGTTCACGACGCGCAGCTCGACCGCGCGCAGGCCGGCCAGCGGGTCGCGGTCAACCTCACCGGGCTGCCGGTCAGCGAGATCCAGCGTGGCGACGTGCTTACCGCGACAGGCGCGGATCTCAAACCCACCTACCTGATCGACGCCGAGCTCGACTTCGAGGACTCAGTACCCGAGCACGGCGACCGCGTCCAGGTGCACCACGGCACCCGCGAGTCGCCGGCACGCGTGGCGTGGCTCGGTGGCCGCTTCTGGCAAATCCGGCTGGAGCACCAGCTTGTGCCGGCGCGCGGCGACCGGATCGTGATCCGCCAGATCGCCCCGCCGGACACGCTCGGAGGGGGCACCGTGCTGGACGCGCACCCCAAGAAGCACGGGCCGAGCCGAGCGGTGCTGGCGCGGCTCGAAAAGCTGGCGCGTGGCGAGGACGCAAGCGAGCCCGAGCCGCCAAGCTCACCGCCCGTCGCGCCGCCGCCTCCGGCGCCGGCGCTGCCGGCCAGCGCCCTGGCCACCGAACAGCGGCTGAGACAGGCCGGCACCGAGCCGCCGCTCGACGCGGAACTGGACGCCGCTGACCTGGAGGCGCTCAGGAACGCGGGCAGGGCCGTGCGGGTCGCCAGGAACCTCCACTACGACGCCTTCGTCCTCGGGGAGATCCGCGATCGAGTGATCGCAATCGCCCAGCGCAACGACGGCACCGTCACGATCGCACAGCTGCGCAACGAGCTGGGCACCTCGCGCAAGTTCGCGCAGGCGCTGCTGGAGCACTTCGACTCCGAGAAGCTGACGATCCGCCGCGGCGATGCGCACCACCTGCGGCGGCGCGTGGCAGATCAGTAGTTCTGAACCGAGATGCTCGTGTGCGCGACGGCGCGCGAGCCGCAGTACGCGGCCACCGCGATGTCCACCGTCGCGTACGGGCCTGGCTTCACGGTGGCGTTAGCCGCGAACCTGTGACCGCTCACGACCCGCGCGGTAACCGCGGGGGTGCCGTGCCACGTGTGCGAGCTCTTCAGCGCCTTCGATGCGATCGTTACCTCGGAGCCGATGGCACACGTCGGGATCGCCCCGGAGAGGTGGATCGGCGCCGGAAGGTCGGATTCGAGAAACGTGCTCGGCGAGGCCTTCAAGACGCCGCCGCTCGCCCCCATCGCGACAGCCGCCGGCAGCGCGACGACGGCAAGAGCTGCAATCACTTTCTTCATTTCGCGCCCCCAAGCTCGAAAAGGGCCGACCCGCCGCGGGCCGGCCCGAGAATTTCCTAGTAGAACTGCGACACGTTCAGCGTGGCGTGGCCAAGCGTACCGCTGGTGCACCGAGCGGTGACCGTGTACTTGCCGACTGGCACGTTGGTGCTGATCTTGACCGAGGCCGAGAACTTGTGGTTGCTCTGGACCTTGGCGTACACGGCGGGCGTGTTCTGCCACTTGTGCGACGTGGCGCCCGCGAACGCCTTCGAGAAGATCGTCACCTGCTTGCCAGGGCCGCACTTGCTGCCGGTGACACCCGACGCCGTGACCTTGTTCCCGCCCTGCGCGTGGCTCGGCGAGACCTTGAACGAGGGTGCGCCGGCCAGCGCGGATGACGCGAACACCGCCATCGCCACCGGCACCACAATCAGCTTCTTCATCCTGCCTCCTCACCGCACGGATGCAGCGTCGTTTGAATCCGGATCGCTTTCAACAACACGCGGGCGGCCCGTGAGTAGCGGACCGCCCGCGAAATCATGCCCAACCCCGGATCCGCCTGTGGCGGACGAGCCCGTCCGGCCTAATAGAACCCCGGCGTCACCGTCAGGGTCGCGTGGCCGAGGTTGCCGCCGCCACAGCGGGCGCCGATCGTGTACTTGCCCTGGTCAAGCGCGCCGTTGAGGGTCAGATTCGTCGAAAACTTGTGGTGGCTGTCGACCTTGGCGTACACGGCGGGGACACCGGCAAAGCTGTGGTGCGTGGCGCCCGCGAACGCCTTCGAGTAGATCGTTACCTGCGAGCCCGTGCCGCAGCCGCCGTCGACCGCGCCGTAGAGGTGGATCTTGCCGCCCGCCTGCTGCGAACCCGGTGAAACCTTGACGTAGTGAGTCGCCCCCAGCGCGACAGCCGGTGCGAGCAGCGCCATCATGGCGGGCAACGCGATCAACTTCTTCATCGTGTCTCCTTTTGGACTTTGATTGACATCCCGCCCGCTCCGGCCGCTCACAATGCTCCGCCAGCCGCCGGCGGCGCGGTCGGGTCGGAACGCTCGGCTCCACCGCGCTCGCGGACCAGGTAGTCCTCGATGAACATCGGCGTCTCGCCTGAGCGCTCGACGACCGCCAGCAGGGAGGACATCGTCGAGACCTCTTCGACTTGTTCCTTCAGGAACCACTGTACGAACTGTTCTGAGAGATAGTCGCCCTCGTCCCGAGCGACCCCCATCAGTGCAGACATTTGGTCACTGACGCGTTTTTCCTGCTCGAGCGCGAGCGCGACCGGCGCGACGATGTCAGCGAACTGGGTCTCCGGCGCGCCCACACCCGGGATCGAAACCTCGGCGTCCGCGTCGAGCAGGTACTGCACCATCATCATCGCGTGGTTGCGCTCCTCGACCGCCTGGGCATAGAAGAACGCCGCCAGCCGCGGCAGCGTCTGCGCGTCGTAGTACACCGCATTGGCGATGTACTGCTGGGAGGCAGCGAACTCGTTGGCGATCTGATCGTTCAGGCGCTGGGCAAAGCGGGTTGCGGCCATCGCGTCTCCTTGGGTCGGGCCAATCATCCGGATTGAACGACATTCGTCGGTGCGAAACGAGCCGTGACAGACTGTACCCATCGTTGTGCACGTGCTTCACCTGCCCGCGGGGCAGCACGTGTGCGCCACCCGACGGCACCTTGGACCGCCACCCGCTGTAGATTGCGAACCATGCCTACATGCCTTGTGACGGGTGGGGCCGGCTTTCTGGGCTCTCACCTGTGCGATGAGCTGCTGCGCCGCGGCAATCGCGTGATCTGTGTCGACAACCTCGAGACCGGATCGCTAGCGAATATCGAGCACATCCGCACGGACGACTTCGTCCACCTCAACATCGACATCATCGAGCCGTACTTCGTAGACGAGGAAGTCAACTTCGTCTATCACCTTGCCTCACCGGCCTCGCCAATCGACTACCTCCGCCTGCCGCTGCACACGCTGAAGGTCGGCTCCTACGGCACCCACCACACGCTCGGTCTCGCCAAGAAGCACCGCGCCCGGTTCCTGATCGCCTCCACGAGCGAGGTCTACGGCGATCCCGAGGAGCATCCGCAGAAGGAGAGCTACTGGGGCCACGTGAACCCGATCGGTCCGCGCGGCGTCTACGACGAGGCCAAGCGGTACGCGGAGGCGCTGACGATGGCCTACCACCGACAGCAGGGCGTCGACACCGCGATCGTCCGGATCTTCAACACCTACGGCGCGCGGATGCGGCCCCATGACGGCCGCGCGATTCCGACATTCCTGCGCCAAGCCCTGCAGGATCGCCCGATCACGGTGTTCGGGGACGGTTCGCAGACCCGTTCGTTCTGCTATGTCGACGACCTGATCCGAGGCATCATCGCCCTCTCAGAGTCCGGATACCATAATCCGGTGAACGTCGGTAACCCGAACGAGTTCACGCTGCTCGAACTGGCGAAGACGGTGATCGAGATCACCGGCTCGCGCTCGGACATCGTTTTCGAGGCGCTCCCCACTGACGATCCCCAGGTACGCCAGCCCGACATCTCGCTGGCGCGCGAGGTGCTCAGTTGGGAGCCGACCGTCGATCTGCGGGAGGGGCTGCGTAGGACGATCCAGCAGTCCGGCGTGGAAACACTGGTCGGCTCGGCGAGGTAACCAGGCACTACCAGCGCATGCCCGGACGGCATCTCCTTAAATACTTCGTAACTTCGGCGGGGAGAACCCGTTAGCACGGGCAGGGAGACGAGATGGGCTTGATCGCAACGTGACGAGCGGTACGAAAGAGGCCACCAACACCCAGGCTAACGGAGCGCCAAGCGACGCTCACGTCGTGCTTCCCGAGCGCGACGTCCGCCGCAAGCGCCCGCCGGGCCTGTCTTTCCTGATCAGGCTGGAGACGCTGCGTCGCGTCGCGCGGGTCCTGTCGCTTCTGCTCCTGGACTTCGTGGGAGTGGTTGCGGCGCTCTATACGGCGCTGATGCTGAAGCTGGCATTCCGGGGGAGCTTCAACACGACGCTCGGATGGCAGGAGACGCGCCATTGGATCGCCTTCGCATACCTGATCACGGTGCTGATGTTCGCGCGCGTCGACCTGTACGCCGATCGTCCACGCCGGGGCGGCCTTGCCCGGATCGCCACGGCACTGTTCCAGGCGACGATCATCGCGCTCGTGTTCGCGCTTGCCAACGGCGAGCACTTCTCCAGCTACTACATCTTCTACGGCTCGCTGTTCTTCGGGACCGTGTACATCACCGCGCTGCGCGAGATTCATCTGCGCGTGACCGGCTGGCTGCTCAAGCAGGCCGGCTACCGGCGCCGGGCGGTGCTGGTGGGATCCGGCAAGCACATCGAGGCCGTCGCGCACGCGCTCGCGGAGGAATCTCGTACCGCGGTCGACATCGTCGGATACATCTCGCTCGCGCCCCGTCCCCAGAACGGGCTGCGCTCGCTCGGGACGCTCGAGCAGTTGCCGGCGGTGCTGGCCGGCGAGCAGCGGATCGAGGAGGTCATCATCGCCGACCCTGACTTCCCACAGGAGGAGGCGGTCGAGCTCGTCGACCTTTGCCACAACCGCGGCGTGACCGTGCACGTGGCGCCGACCACGATGGAGATCCTGATCGACCGGGCCGAGTTCGTGCCGGGCCAGACGGTGCCGCTGTTCAAACTCCGCCCGCCGGTGTTCGACGGGCTCGACTTCGCGCTCAAGCGGACCTTCGACCTGGTCGTCGCGGCCCTCAGCCTGATCGTGCTCACCCCGGTCCTGATCGCGATCGGCGTTGCGGTCAAGCTCAGCTCGCGCGGGCCGGTGATCTATCGCTCAGTGCGGCCGGGGATGGCCGGCAAGCCGTTCTCATGCTTCAAGTTCCGGACGATGCGCGAGCACGCCGACCAGATTCAGGCCGACCTCGAGCCACTCAACGAGAAGTCGGGCGCGCTGTTCAAGATCCGCGACGATCCGCGGCTGACGAAGATCGGTCGCTTCCTGCGGCGCTTCTCCTTCGACGAGCTGCCTCAGCTCGTCAACGTGATCCGCGGCGAGATGTCGCTCGTCGGGCCCCGGCCGCTCCCGATGCGCGACTTCGAGCGGCTCGAGGACTGGCACAAGAAGCGCTACCTCGTGCTGCCCGGCATCACCGGGCTCTGGCAGGTCTCGGGGCGCGCCGAGCTGGACTTCGACGACCTCGTCCGGCTCGACTTCCTGTATCTCGAGCGCTGGTCGATCTTCCTCGACCTCTCGATCCTGCTGAAGACGATCCCCGCGGTACTGAGCCGCCGGGGGGCGTTTTAGGTTCCCGCCGCCCACCCCAAACCACCAGGGGTCCGCTCCGCGGACATCCGTGGGGCCGGGCGGCCCCGTCCGGACCGCGGACGCCGGGCTGTTACGTGACCTTGACGTCGACCGTACCTACCGCGTAATCGACGTGTGCCGCGGTGCAAAGGTGTTTGCCGGGCGGTGTCCCCTTTCGGAACTTGAGCGTGATCTTGCCCGCGCGGTTGGTCGTCCCGTGCTTGCCGAGGCACGAGACGAACGCCGCCGAGATCGGTTGCCCGGCATCGGTCACGGTGAACGTGACACGCTTCGACTTCTTGTGGCTGAACGAGAGCGGGGTGGCGGTCAGCGTCAACCCCGGCAGGACCTGCGTCTGGAAGAGCCCCAGCGGGGTGCCCGCTGTCGAGGGCACGACGACCGCCAGCAGGTCGAGGCGCGCGGAGCTGCCGTCAGCCTGGAGGTCATTGATCGCGGAGGTGTGGGCGGGTGGGCGGGTGGTTCTGACGGCGCCCCAACGGGTCACGGACGGGTTCGTGCGCACCGAGTGGATCACGTTCTTGGTCGAGTCGTACCAAGCGACCGAGATGTTCCCGAGGGTGTCGGCGGCGATCGCCACGCGCGCGCCGTTGACGTGCTGAGAGCCCGGCACGACCATCACCCTGGACGTGCCCACCTTCCACATGTCGACGTGTGCGCACGGCTCGCGCGAGTCGGCTATGCAGTAGGCCATGTAGACACCGCCCCCGATCCGGGCGGCGAGCGCTACCGGTTCGAGCGGCTGGTTGTTGTGAGCCGCGCTGGCTGCTGAGCCCGGCGCCTCGATCGCCGGGCCCTGGCTCGGAAGGAGCTGGTCCACCCAGTAGCCCTGCTTGCTGAACGCCTGGTACGTCGCCACCCAGACCGCGCCAGTCCTGGTGTCCGTGACGATCGCGGGATTGGATGGAGTGTTTCCCGAAATCAGTGGGATCATGCCGTCGGGGGTCGAGGCCGGACAGCTGGGATCCACCCCGACGTGAAACAGCCCGAACTCCCCGAACGCAGCTACCGGCGTTCCGTTCAACTGGGCTGTGGCCGCGATTCCTCCGACTCCCGCCGTATGGGCGGACAGCGACCCGTTGACGAGGTTCCAAGTGGCACCGTTTGCACTCGTCTCGGTGAAGATCGCGCCGTCGTGGTAGCAGCCCGCGGCGCCGGTGTTGCCCTCGAAGATCAGTCGTATCCCAGAACCGTCGGGGACCAGCTGCGGGTCGCCTTCGAGCGACTGCCAGCCCGATAGCGCCGTTCCCCTTACGAGAACCCTGCCGGCGACCGAAAGGGTCGCCGTGTAGTAGGACTGGGTGTTGTTACTCGCCCGCTTCCCGAGCCATACCAGGTGCAGATTCTTGTCGGCCGTACGCAACGCGCCGAGCGTGTCAGCCCCCTGGTCGGTGGTACCAATTTGGCTCCACACACCCGGACCGCCGGCCGACGCGGAGCCAGGAAGCGCCAGGACTGAGAGGGCGGCCACCGCTGCGAGCGCCCCGATCCGGAATTTCCGCCGCGACATCCCGCACCTCCTTGACTCCAAACTCGCCACCGGTCAGACGCGAGAGGACTATACGCCTCGCCCGGATGGCCGGGGAGCTTTTTGGGGTCCGCTTCGCGGACATCCGTGGGGCCGCGCGGGCCCGTCCGGCGGCGAGCCCGCTCTCTCGCCGCGTACCGCGTGGCCACCAACCCCGATTTCGTTACATCGCGACCGCCACGATGGGCAACGCGTAACGAAATCGGTGCTGGGGCACCGAAAACGTTCCACGTTGCCGGCGCGGCTCAGCGCTTTGTAACCAAATCGGGGTTCCCAGGCACCCCACCCACCCCCTCCCCAGCCAAATCCCGGGCAAACCATCCCCCAAGGCCCCGGCCGAAGGCCGGAAGCTGAGGCGCAAGCCGACGCGCCCACCCAGGCCAACGTGGCGCCAGCCGGCAGACGCTTTGCGGACGGCGACGTGTAGGTCCGGACGGGGCCGCACGGCCCCACGGACGCCTCGCGAAGCGAGGCCCCATATGCTCCCCGATCATGCCGCCCACCGACCGCTTCGTGATCAGCTTCGCCGCCGAGCCCCCGCAGGAGGCTCTGCCCTACGGCCGCTGGGCCGACACGCTGTCAAACCACTTCGTCGCGGCGTGCCGCGAGCTTGACACCGAGGGGGAGGACATCGGCCAGATCGAGACCGAGATCCGGTGGTTCCCCGACCGGACATACGCGGGGCGGACGTACATCCCTGCGACGGCACGGACGGCCGAGGGGTATGAGCTGTTCGGCTTCGTGTCGTTCACCGAGGTGTCCGGTGGTCCCAGCGACTTCCAGGCACAGGCGGACTTCACCTCAGAGCTCGCCGAGAACAACCCCGAGTGGAAGCTTGACCTCAGCGACGACGTGATCGGCTCCTGGCGGGGCGAGGAGGGCAAGACCGCCGATATGACGCTCGTGTGGGGGGTGGCGCTGATCCCGGGCGGCCACATCGTCACGGCCGAGCTCGCCGACCTCGCCGTCGATCAGTGCGAGTTGCTCGAGGAGCGCTTCACGCTGATCGGACCCGACAACTACCGCTCGGACTTCCTCGAGATCAAGCTGTGGGGCAAGCGGGGCGACGAGTTGGCGCGCGAGTCGCTGTACGTCGACGACGAGGACGACGACGACGACGACGACGAGGACAAAGACAAGGACGGCGAGGAGTAACTACGCCGGAGGACCGCCGTTGCTGGTGAGCGCAGCAGGGAGACGGAGCCGCACCTCGTCGTCGGTCAGCGGGAAGTGGCAGGCGGCGAGCGTTGCGTTGCCCTTGTCCTCGAGCGGCGGGTCCTCCTGCGAGCACAGCGCCTGAGCCTTCGGGCAGCGGGTGTGGAAGCGGCAAGCGACGGGCGGGTTCGCGGGACTGGGCACATCGCCCGTCAGCAGCTGGCGCTCGCGCCGTCCCCCGAGCGGGTCGGGCACCGGCACCGCCGAGAGCAAAGCGCCGGTGTAAGGGTGGCGCGGGAAGCCGTACAGCGAGTCGCGCGGCGCGAGCTCGGCGATCTTGCCCAGATACATCACCGCCACCCGGTCGCACATGTGGCGCACGACACTGAGGTCGTGCGCGATGAACACCAACGTGATTCCGAGCTCGCGTTGCAGCGTGCGCAGCAGGTTCAGAACCTGCGCCTGGATCGAGACGTCGAGCGCCGAAACCGGCTCGTCGGCGACGAGCAGCTTCGGCTCGAGCGCGACCGCCCGAGCGACGCCTATCCGCTGGCGCTGACCGCCTGAGAACTCGTGCGGATAGCGGTTGTAGTGCTCCGGGTTCAGCCCGACGCGATCCATCAGGTCCTGGACGCGGCGTTTGCGCTCTCCATCGCCCTTCAGCAGCCCATGGATCACGAACGGCTCGGCGATGATCGAGCCCACCGTCTTGCGCGGATTCAGCGAGGAATATGGGTCTTGGAAGATCATCTGCATCTCGCGGCGCATTCGCTTGAGCGACGGGCCCGAGAGGTGCGTGATGTTCTCGCCCTCGAAGATGATCTCGCCGGCCGTCGCCTCAAGCAGTCGCACCAGCAGCCGCGCCGTGGTGCTCTTGCCGCAACCGGTCTCGCCGACGATGCCCAGCGTCTCGCCACTCTTGACCTCGAACGAGACGTCATCGACGGCCTTCACGGCGCCGATCTGCTTCTGGAAGATGATCCCGCTGGTGATCGGGAAGTGCTTGACGAGGTTGCGAACCTCGACGAGCGGCGCGTGCTGCGCCGCCGGTGCGGGCGGGCTCCCATCGCCCCGGGGTTCGACGCTCATTCCCCGCTCTCCGCGCTTGCCTGCCCTGCGTGCGCTGATTCGCCTGCCTTCACCGGCTCAGCGAGGTGGCGCAGTGAGTCGGGTTCCTTCCCCTCCCGCAGCGCCTGCCAGATCCGGGAGCGCACGCTCGTGGGAAGCAGACATGCGGCCTCGTGGCCGGGTTCGTCGCCGACGGGCTCGAGCTGGGGGTCGATCGTGCGGTGCGCCTCCTGCGCGTACGGGCAGCGCGGGTGGAAGTGGCAGCCGTGCGGACGGTTGATCAGGCTCGGCGGCCGGCCGGAGATCGGGATCAGCTCCGTCCCTGTCCCGGCGTCGAGCCGTGGAATCGAGCGCAGCAGCCCCCATGTGTAGGGATGCTGCGGCGAGCCGAACACGACGTCGGTCGAGGCGCGCTCGACGATCCGCCCGGCGTACATCACCACGATCTTGTCGGCGATCTCGGCAACGACACCGAGGTCGTGGGTGATGATGATCACCGCCATTCCGAGTCGTTGCTGAAGATCGTTGATCAGTGCCAGGATCTGAGCCTGCACGGTGACGTCGAGCGCAGTCGTCGGCTCGTCGGCGATCAGCAGCTTGGGCTCGTTGGAGAGCGCCATCGCGATCATCGCGCGCTGGCGCATTCCGCCCGAGAACTCGTGCGGGTACTGATCCACGCGGCGGTGGGGGTCGGGTATTCCGACCATGTCCAGCAACTCGATCGCGCGGTCATGCGCCGCCGACTTGGAGATCGAGCGGTGCGCGCGCATCGCCTCGACGAGCTGCCAGCCGACCTTGTAGAACGGATGCAGCGAGGACAGCGGATCCTGGAAGATCATCGCGATCTCATCGCCGCGAATCCGCCGCAGCTCTTCCACTGGCAGCTCCAGCAGGTTGCGGCCCTCGAACGAGATGCGGCCCTCGATGCGCGTGTTCGGCCCGCGCGTCAGCCCCATCGTCGTGAGCGACACGACGGTCTTGCCGGATCCTGATTCGCCCACGATCCCGAGCGTCGTGCCGGCTTCCACGCTGTACGAAACGCCATCGACGGCGTGGACCACGCCGTCCTCAGTGACGAACTCGACCCGGAGGCCTTCGACCTCGAGCAGGGGCGTCACGAGTACCGCACGCGCGGATCGATGAACGCGTACAGGATGTCGACGATCAGGTTCCCGAGCAGGATGAAGAACGCGCCGAAGATCACCGTTCCCTGAATCATCGGCAGGTCAGATGTCTGGATCGAGTCATATGCAAGGCGGCCGATACCAGGGATGTTAAAGGCCGTCTCCGTGAGCACCGCCCCTCCGAGGAGGATGCCGATGTCGATTCCGGCGGCGGTCACGATCGGCGTGATCGCCGCACGCACCGCGTGGCGCATGATCACGCGGCGCTCGGAGAGCCCCTTGGCTCGCGCGGTCCGCACGTAATCCTCGGACAGCGCCTCGATCAGGTTGGCGCGCAGCAGCCGGGCGTAGATCGCCGCGAACGAGGCCGCAAGCACGAACCACGGCATGATCAGCGACGTGAACCACTTCCACGGATCCTGGCTGAGCGGAACGTAGCTGCCGGCGCCGGGGAAGATCGGGATCTTGCCGACGTCATTGGCGAACAGGAACAGGCTGAGCAAGGCCAGCCAGAACACGGGCGCGGAGATCGCCACCAGCGACAGGCCCATCGCGCCGCGGTCGAACACCGAGCGGCGCCTGACCGCGGAGATGATCCCGACGGCGATCCCCGAGACCAGCCAGATGATCGCGGCCCCGACCGCCAACGAGACCGTCGCCGGCAGCCGGTCGAGGATCGTGGTCTTGACCGACACCTGCTGGGCTGTGTAGCTCGTTCCGAGGTCGAAGTGCAGGAACAGTCCCTTGATGTACAGCCAATACTGGACGTAGAACGGCTTGTCGAGCCCGAGGTTCTTTCGGATCGTCGGGATCAGCGTCGGGTTCTTTCCCGCCCGCAGCGCCGCCGGGTCCGCCGCCGGGAATAGGTAGAAGATGACGTACGTGATGAAGCTCACCACGATCAGCAGCACGATCACCCACAGCAGGCGGCGGATTATGTATTTGGTCATCGAGCGAGTTGGTTGCCGGTGATCCCGCCGGCCGTAGCCGGCGGGATCGCCAGGGGGTCCTTACTTCAGCGAGCTGTAAGCGAGGTCCCAGTCGGTGTTGAACTTGTTGTAGACAGCGTTTACGTCGCTGGACGCGAGGTTCACCTCGTTGTCCCAGATCCAGTCGTCGTAGTACGCGTTAGCCGTCGCCGTCTTGTTGATGTTGGCGTACGCGTTGGCGCGCGCGGTCGGATCGAGTAGCTGCGACGCCGAGTCGAGCGCGCTGTTGATCGCTGGGTTGTTGACCTGGCCGGTGTTGGTGTTGCCGGCCGCCGCGATGTTCTTCCCGTTCAGGAGCGGGTCGAGCATCGACTGCGAATCGAAGAAGTCCTTGCCCCAGGCCATGTTCGGGCAGAACGCCGGCTGGCTCTTCGGGACCAGGCAGAACTTCGAGTACATCGTCGCGTGCGGCACCTCGGTCAGCTGCACGTTGAACCCGAGCTGCTTGATCTGCTGGACGAACGTCTCGGCGGTCTCCTTCGCGGGCGAGGAGTTATCGCCGACCGCCAGCAGCTGCGGACCGCTGTACTTGCCGCTCGCATAGCCGGCCTTCTTCATGTACGACTCGGCCAGTTGGAGGTTGCCGTTCGGGTTGGCGTAGTAGTCGTTGCCAGGGCCGGCGTTGCCGCCGGATTGATCGAAGCCCTGCATGCCCGGCGGGATCATGTGCGTCGCGGGGATCCCGATGTACTTTCCGCCGCGCGTCAGGATCAGCGCGTTGCGGTCGGTGACCGCGATGATCGCCTTGCGCACGTTGCTGTTGTCGAGCGGCTTGATCTTCGGGTTCATCGCGATGTACCGGATGCTCTGGCTCGGCGCGACGTGGAACTGACTCGGCTTGCTGTTGAGGTACTTCTGCGCGATGTCAGGCGGCGGCGCCGCGTAGTCACCGCTCAGCAGACCGGAGCCGTTGAGGATCTTCTGCGAGGCGTCCTCGGGCTGGTAGCCCTCCTTGATCACGATCTCGTTGGCGTACGCGGGACGAAAGTCGGTCGACTTCGTGGCCGCCCAGCTTGGGTTGCGAACGAGGTCGAGGACCTTGTTGGCCGTATAGCCCTCAGCGGGCACCGTGCCGGTCCCTGCGCCCTTGATCATGTACGGGCCGACGAACACCTGATGCTGCCCGTAGGACGGGGTCGCTCCCTTGTCGTACTTCGCCGCGTAGGACTCCGGCACCGGCGTCGTGCACGGCAGCGTCAGCGCCTGTCCGGTGGATAGCACGCCGACCGGCTGCGTCAGCTTGAGCACGAGCGTCGTGGCGTTCGGCGTCTGGATTCCGGAGACGTTGGGAACGCTGCTGGCAGGCAGCGGCGAGGGCGCGCCGACGATGTTGCCGTAGTACGAGCCGACGTAGCCGTTGCCGACGGCGCCATCGAAGCAGCGCTCCATCGCGTACTTGATGTCCGCGCTCTTGACGGTCTGGTTCGCAAGCGGCGGGCTGTAGTGGATCCCCGGCTTGATGTTGATCGTCAGCGTCTTGCCGCCGTCGGAAACCGTCGGCAGCGCCGTCGCCAGGTCCGGAACCGGGTTGACCGCGTTCGGGGGCCAGCCATACAGCTGGCGCTGCGTCGTGTCGCCGAGATCCGAATAGTCGGTCTGGTAGTACCAGTAGCCCGGATCGAGGCTGTCGACGCCGCCTGCGACGTCCAGCACGGTCAGCGTGCCGCCCTGCTTACCAGTCGTCGCCGCGCTGCTGGTCGACGTGCTCGTGCTCGACTTGCTGCTGCTCGAGCCGCACGCGGATACCCCCAGCGCGGCGACTGCGACAGCCAACGGGGCTAATGCCCGCCATTTGCGCATGCTCTTCCTCTCGTTTGTTGAGTGTGGTCGGTGCACTTCCTCCTCCTCCTTGCAGTCTCCTGCGTCAGTCTCCTCCCTCAGCTCCGGTTGGCGCGCGGATTGAGCGCGTCCTGCAGCCCGTCGCCCAGCAGGTTGAATGCGAGCACCGTGAGCAGCAGCGCGACGCCCGGGAACAGCATCAGCCACCACACGGTGTTGACCCCGAGGTTGCCACTGCTCGCGTCAGAGATCATCTTGCCCCAGCTCGCCGTATTGGGACCGACGCCGACGCCCAGATAGGACAGCGCTGCCTCGAACAGCACGTTCGTGGGGATGATCAGCGTCGAGTAAACGATGATCGGCGCGACGAGGTTGGGCAGGATGTCCTTGAAGATTATGCGCCGGTTGGAGGCGCCGAGCGAGCGCGCCGCCTCGATGAACTCCTTCTCGCGCAGCGAGAGCACCTGCCCGCGGATGATCCGTCCGATGTAGGTCCAGTTCACGAACGCGATCACGGCGATGACGACGGGGACGCCCGGCTTGAGCAGCCCTCCCAGGCACCCTTGCGAGGGCTGCCCATTGGCGCCGACGGTGCACGCCGCGCCAATCCCGAGCGCCAGCAGCAGGATCGGGAACGCCAGCAGCGCGTCGATGATCCGCGAGATCACGGTGTCGACCCAGCCGCGGTAGTAGCCGGCGACCATCCCCAGCGTGACGCCGATCACGATCGAGATGCCGGTGGCGATCAGCGCGACCTCGAGCGAGGTCCGAGCGCCGTAGACCACCCGCGAGAAGACGTCGTAATGGTCGAGGTCGACCCCGAAGATGTGCTTGGCGCTGCCCCAGAACGCGAGCGCCAGGATGATCCCGCCCGCGAAGCCGGCCACCACGAACACGATCCACGCATAGCGCTTGAGCGGGCGCCACGGCACGAGGCGCGAGAGCATTGCGAGCAGCATGCAAGCTCCGAAAATGATGAAGGGCCATAACGCGTTATGGGATGGCCCGCTCGGCAGCCCGAACTCGTTGACCGCGTTCTGATCGGGCGTGTTGGGACCGGGTGCGCCGACGATGCTGGTGAGCACAGGCGCGAAGAAGGCCGCCAGGATCAGCAGGATGATGAAGCCGAGCGAGATCAACGCCACCCGGTCGGTCTTAAAGCGGCGCCAGAACAGCGCCATCGGCGACTTTGCCGCGATCTCCTCGGGCTCGTCGAACCCAGCCTCGGCGACGGCCTCGGCCTCGATCAGAAGCTCTGGCGAGCCGACGCTCATGAACTATCGGGAATTCGGCACCTCACATCGAACCCTTCCTCCACATTGCGGGTGAATACCACACCGGCCGGGGCTTGTCACTCGGCATTAACCCGCAGCCAACGATGCCTGCCGGAGCGGAGTGCGTGGGTTTGCCAGGATCGACCTCGCGTATACCCTCGACCTCGCGTATACCCTCTTGCGCTGCGCCCTCGTAGCTCAATGGATAGAGCACGCGCCTCCTAAGCGCGGGATGCAGGTTCGATTCCTGCCGGGGGCATATACACGCGCGCATGCCGACGGCCTACGCGCGCGCGGTAAGCGGGTTATCACGTTCCGTTACCGGCCCGCCTGCTACCGTCCGCCGCTCCTCGTGTCTGAGAGCACGCTAGAAGCACCGCCGGTCCAGGCGCCGGCAGTCCCAGATCAGGCGAGGGCGCCCGAGCCGGTGCCCTGGACGCTGCGCGCGTTCATCCGCCGCCACCCCGGATGGAGCACGACCGTGGTGGTCCTGGCCGTGTCGACGCGCTCGTGGTCTGGGCCCGTACGCGCCCGTCATACGACGCTTACGGCTGGCTCGTGTGGGGTTATCAGGCGCTGCATGGCGCGCTCGATCTCGGTGGCGCCCCGTCGTGGAAGCCGCTGCCGTTCTTGTTCACGGTTCCGTTCGCGCTGTTCGGGCACTACCAGGTGTGGCTGTGGATGATCACGGCGGCGGCGATCTCGCTTTCGGGCGCCGTGTTCGGAGGGCGGATCGCCTACCGGCTCGTCGACGACCGATCCGAGCGGCCGTACGCGGGGATCGTGGCGGCCGTTATCGCAGGTGCCCGGTGCTGGGCCTCGAGGACTACATGCACTACATCCTCAGCGCGCAGTCGGATCCGATGCTGGTCACGTTCTGCCTGGCGGCGATCGACTGTCACCTGGGCGGGCGCCATCGCTGGGCGTTCTGGCTCGGAGTGCTGGCGGCGCTGGGCCGGCCCGAGGTGTGGCCGTTCCTCGGCCTGTATGGGATCTGGGCGTGGCTCAAGGTACCGTCGATGCGCTGGCACATCTACGGCGGCGCGTTCGTGGTCCTGTTCATGTGGTTCGGGATCCCGTGGATCACCAACGGCCGCCCGTTCGTCTCCGCGCAGCTCGCGCTCAAGTCCCCGCGGGCGCTGCACCAGAACAAGATCATCGGAACGTTCGACCGCTTCAAGGAGCTCCAGGCGTGGCCGGTGTGGCTGGCGGCGATCTTCACGGTCGTGGTCGCGGCGATCAGGCGCAACTGGACGATTCTCGTGCTCGCGGCGGGCTGCGTGGGCTGGGTGATCGTCGAGGCAGCGTTCGCGCTGCACGGCTGGCCGGCCCTGCCGCGCTACATGTTCGAGCCGGGCGCCGTGTGCGCGGTGTTCGCGGGCGTGGCTGCGGGCTGGCTACTCGTCGAGGTGCCAAAGCTGCGAGTCGGACTGCCGCGCTGGGCGGGCGTGCCCGTGGTCGCCGTACTCGTCGCACTGTTCGTGCCGGGCGCCCTGGCCCAGGTACGCACCGAGCACAAGGACCTGCGTCACGAGCGCGGGCGGACCGCTCAGATCAAGCTGCTGGCGACCACGACCAACGCCCTCGGTGGCGCCCGCCACATCCAGAACTGCGGCCAGCCGGTGACCGACGTGACCTTCGTCAGTGCAATGGCATGGCTGTATCACCGCAACGTGGGCACGGTCGGTGGGCTGCAGCAGGGCGTGGAGAAGATCGAGTTGCGCAATCCGAAGCTCGCCAAGGTTCTGTTCAAGCCGATCCCGGCCGGCGGCTGGAGGGTGATGCCGTGGCACACCCGCCCCTCGCAGGTGGCCCGCTGCGCCGGCCTGAAGGCCGCCTACGCCAGGACCCCGAGCCATCCGGGCGGTGTCCTGCTGCGCGGGCACTGAGCCGTGACGGAGATCGCGGTCGAGCAGGGGACCGCCTCTGAGTCCGCCCCGACGTCGCCTCGATCTACGGCGCGCTTCGAGGGCTGGCCATCGTGGTGGCCGGGCGCCGCGATCGCCGCCGGACTGCTGATCCTCTCGACACTGATCGTCGTGTGGGCCAAGACCCGGCCCGGGTTTGACCCGTACGGCTGGCTCGTATGGGGCCATCAGACGATCGCCGGCAACCTGAACACCAATGCGGCGCCGTCATGGAAGCCGCTGCCCTACCTGTTCACCGTGCCGTTCGCGGTCGTCGGGCACTACCAGGTGTGGCTGTGGATGATCTTCTCGACTGCCGTCTCGCTGAGCGGCGTGATCTTCGCGGGGCGGATCGCATACCGGCTGACCGGCGGAGGTGCTCGGGCCCGCTATGCCGCGATCATCGCCGGGGTGTTCGCCGGGATCGCGCTGCTCGGCATCCGCGACTACTGGCACTACATCCTGAGCTTCCAATCGGACCCGATGATCGTCTCGCTCACGCTCGGTGCAATCGATTTCCACCTGGCGAAGCGCTACCGATGGGCGTTCGTGTTTGGGGCGCTGGCCGCGCTCGGTCGTCCCGAGGTGTGGCTGTTCCTCGGCCTCTACGCGATCTGGTGCTGGCGTGCGGTGCCCTCGATGCGCTGGCTGGTGCTCGGGGGTCTGGTCGTCATCGCGGCGCTGTGGTTCGGGATCCCGGCGCTGACCTCTCGCAGCCCGTTCGTGGCCGGCAGCAACGCGCTCGGATCGGGTCGCGCGGTTCACGGCAACAAGGTCTACGGCACGATCGACCGCTTCACCGACATGCATGAGACGCCGCTCTACCTGCTGGCCCTGATCTCGATCGCGATCGCCGTGTGGCGACGCGACCGAGCGATACTGCTACTGGCGGCCGGGGCGCTGGCATGGGTGATCGTGGAGGTCGCGTTTTCGCTGCACGGCTGGCCCGGCCTTCAGCGCTACATGTTCCCCGCCGGCGCGGTGATGATCGTGATCGCCGCGGTCGGCATCGGGCGGCTGCTGAGCGAGCCGGTCCAGTTCGGGAATGCCGCGCGATGGGTCGCGGTGGCGCTGGTGGCGGTGGCGGTCGTGGCCCTGATTCCCCCCGCCCTCTCTCGCGCCCGGACCGAACACAAGGACCTGCGCGTCCAACGCAAGCGAACGACGCAGATCGGCAAGCTGAGCGGCACCGTCAACCACTACGGCGGGGCCTCTCGGTTCAAGCCCTGCGGCGAGCCGTTGACGCGGCTCGAGTATCAGACGATTCTCGCCTGGACGCTGCATGTCAACGTCGCGACCGTCGGCTTCAAGTACGGCCCGGCGATCCACAGCGACCGGCCGATCGTTCTGTTCACGCCGCTGAGCCACGGCGGCTGGAGGGTGCAGGCGCTGCACCAGCACCTGCGTTCCTGTCGCGCGCTGCCGCGCTGAGGCTCCGCTAAAACCCTGCCGCCGCCGGCGAGCTCGCAGGCTCAGCGATCCGGGCGCTCGGGATACACGTCGTCGATCGTCGTAAGCGCGACGTATGGGATACCCGACGCCTGCTCGATCGCCTCGGCGCCGCCGGCGAGCCGATCGCAGACCGCGAGCACACCACAGACCTCGTGACCCGCTGCGCGCACCACCTCGAGCGCCCGGATCGTCGAGCCGCCGGTCGTCACGACATCCTCGACGAGCATGCAACGGTCCTCGGGCGAGAGCAGCGGACCCTCGATCTGGCGCCCGAGCCCGTGGCCCTTGACCTCCTTGCGCACGAAGAAGGCCTTGACGTCGGCGCCGCCGGCCAGCGCCGCGCAGGCGATCGGATCTGCTCCCATCGTCATCCCGCCGACGGCGGTGGCCTGCCACTCGCGCGCCTGGGCGGCGACCAGCTCTGAGAGGACCGAGAACCCCGCGGGCAGCAGGATCGCGCGCTTTGCGTCGATCAGATACTGCGCTGTGCGCCCGCTCGTGAGTACGACCTCACCGATTATCAGCGCGTGCTCGCGCAGCTCCTTGATGAGGCCTTCACGGGCGGTCGTCATCGCGTCGAGGGACATGGCGGAGGCTCATGCTAGTCGCGCCGGCGGCCGACACCCCGGACCATCATCCATCGCGTGCTGGTGCTCGCGTCGCTGGCCTGCTGCGCGCTCGTTGTCGCGTTTGTGCAGTCCGACAGCCAGTGGGTCGTGCACGGGCTTCCGGCGATCCTCGCACTGCTCGCCTACGGTATGGGGCTGGGCTTCGTCGCCCGGTACTCGCGGGGAGTCAGCTAGTAATACGTGTCGACGCCGTCGCCGTAGTTCAGCCAGTTGTAGACGAAGATCGCGTCGACGATCGGCAGTCGCATGCAGCCGTGGCTGGCGGGGTAATCGGGCGCCGGGTCGTAGCCGTGAATCGCGTAGCCGCCGTAGAAGAAGCTCGAGTAGTACATCCCGTCGGGCAGATAGCCCGGCACCCTCGAGTAGACGCGGAAGCTGCCGAGGATCGTCGGCGTCGACGGCTTGCCCGAGCTGATCGGGAAGATGTACCGGACCTGGTGGCCGTTGATAAGCGCGAGCAGCTGCAGCCCCAGGTTGCCCTCGGCGTGGATGCCGTGGCTCGGGAAGCGAACCTTGAACTCGCCCCAGCCGTTTAGCAGGTACCTGACGGTGTTGGCGTCGAGGGTCTGGTAGGTGCCCCACGTGAGCAGCCGGTGATAAGCATCGACAGCGAGGCCGGTGCCCTGGTCATACACGCCGGTCTGCGGGATGTAGAAGTGGAGCTTGGCGAGCTGCTGCTGAATCAGCTGCACGAATCGCCCGGTGGAGCCCCAGCTGACGTTTGAGTCGAGCGCCTGGAACTTGCGCGAGACGTTGAAGTACTTGAGCTTGGCGCTGGTGTGATGCTCGACCACGACGCCGACGTCACCGATCCGCGGGCTCGTCACGCCATACGTGAACTGGCCGAACAAACGGCGCTTTGAGGGCCACAGCCGCAGCTTGACGCGCTTGACCAGGCGATGGTTCACGTACACCCGCACGATCACATGCTGGTTCTTGACCCACGGGAACACAACGCCGTGGACGTGGACCATGCGCCCCGGGATCGTCACCGCGTCGCCGTGGACAAAGTATGCGTCCGGGAGGTACAGGCGCGGGTGGGCCATCCTCGGCTTGGGCTTGGGCTTGGGCTTCGGGGCCGGGGTGCTGGTCGTGGTGGTGGTGGTCGTCGTCGTCGTGACGGTCGTCGACGACCTCGTCGTCGTGCTGGTCGTCGCCACCGTTGACGCAGTGCTCGCGCCACTGCCGAGCGCCGCAATCACGGCAGCCGACGCCGCCAGCGCCCCAGCTGCGGAACAGGCCCGACCGATGAGCTTCCGCCTCATTAATCGAAAGTAAAGCAGCCCGGGGCCGCGGTCCGCGCGTCGATCGGCGTCTTCGGCCGGCCTCGTCTATGCGGTTCTGACCCTCGGTGCCGACAGCGGGGCGGTGACCGCCGCGATCACGAGCAGCGCACCCGCGATCAGGGCGGCGATCTCGCCCGCATTCCAATGGAACTGGTTGACGCCGACGGCGAGCGCGTTGTTGACCGAGTGCAGCGCCATGCACGGGTACAGCGAACGAGTGCGCCAGCGAACGAGACACAAGATGAACCCGAGGACGCCCAGCGGCACGAGGAACTGCGCCTGGGCGGACCCCGTGTGCGCAAGGCCGAACACGAGCCCGGTGATCGCGGCCGCAACCCAGGTCCCGATCTCGCGGCCCGCCACGGTGATCTTCCACTGCCGCAGGGCGCCGAAGAAGAAGCCGCGGAAGAAGAACTCCTCCGCGATCGGCGCGATCACGGTGACGAAGGCGACGGCCGCGATCGCAGCCGCGGTGCTGCGATCGACACCGAGCTCCTTGGGGAGCTTGTCGGTGCCGTGGAGGTTGAAGATCGCGGCGTAGGCGGCCGAAATCACGTAGTAGCCGACGCCCGCCAGCACGAACGCCTTGATCCCGAGCGACAGGGCGATCCGCCGGTAACCGAAGTCCGCAGGTCGGCAATGGCCACGGACGACCGCGAAGTACAGCGCCGCCGCGACGAACCCGAGGTCGAACACGAAGTCGGCGATCAGGCTGACGGCCGCCGTCGGGTGGGCGAGGCTCGACCCGGCGCCGCTCGCCACGATCTCGACGAGCAGGATCGCCATCTGCCCGAGGAAGAAGCCGAGTGCGACCGCGGCCGGCGCAGTCCAGACGGGCCACGGAGGGATGTCGCTGTCCGCGGCTGACGGCGGGGTGGCCGGAGGCAGCTCGTCGGGGAGGGTCTGCGGAGGCGGAACGCTGGTCATTGGTTGTGGGCCAAGGTTAGGGTTCGAGCTCGCTCAGGCTCGAGATCGTTCGGACGCCGGGCGGCCCGGGCCGTCCGTTCCTCCGCACGAGAATCGGCTCGATTCCGGCGTTGCCCGCGCCCGCCACGTCCTCCTCGAGGCTGTCGCCGACGTGCACCGCGTCCCCGGCGCCCGCATCGGCTATCGCGAGCGCTTGCTCGAAGATCGCCGGCGCCGGCTTGCGCGCGCCCGCCTGGGCGGAGGTGACGACGCCGTCGAGGAACGGCGTGAGCTCGAGACGTTCGAGCACCTCGTGGAGCGATACGTCCCAATTGCTGACGACGACCAGACGCCGACCACGGGCCTTTGCGGCTTGCAGCGCGGGGCGGACATCGTCGAACGGACGGAAGCGCAGCGACGCGAGCAGCGTGTCGGTCAGGTCCCGTTCGTCGATGGCCGCGAGCTCTCGGGAGGGCGCCAGCGCCTCACGCAGCACCGCTGCGCACCGGGTTCTCAGCGCCGCGAGGCTGCCGGTGTCCCGGCCCTCATCGAGGTGCGCCCGGTAGTAGGCGATCTCAGCGGCCAACGCGACCTGCGCCTGCTCCTCGGTGACGCTGATCTCGAAGCGCTCCGCGAGCTGCGCCCGGAGCGCAGGCGCCGGAGCTTGGAGCTCGAGCAAGGTGCCGAGCGCGTCGAGCAGCAGGACCGCTTTTTGCATGTCTGCGACCGAGTCTCGCAGGCGTGGAGGAGCCCGGACCGCCAGCCCGAAACACGGCGCCAGCTAAAATCTTTTGCCCATTTCGGGGTGCATCGTCCTTGCGCTCCCACCGGGACCCTTTTCATGAGCCGACGCGAACGCTACAAGCGCCGAACCCGCCATCGCGGGCACCCGGTCCGCAAGGTGATCGTGATGTTCGCCGTGCTCGCGATCTGCGGGGTGGCGCTCGGCGCCCTTGCCGCCGTCGGCTGGGTCGTCGAGGTCGCGCACACCGCGCCCAACCTCAGCGAGCTCAAGCCGCGCAACCCGAACCCGCTCTCGGAGGTCTTCGCGTCTGACGGGACGCCGCTCGGCTACATCCACTCGGATCAGATCTACGTCAAGGTCGCACCCAACCTGATCCCGCTCACGCTCAAGCGCGCGACGGTCGCGATCGAGGACCGTCGCTTCTGGCAGCACGGCGCGCTCGACTACCAGGGAATCCTGCGCGCTGGGGTCCGGGACATCTTCGGCAACAGGTCCTCGCTGCAGGGCGCCTCGACGCTGACGATGCAGCTGGTGGACAACAAGTACATGCCGGCCGACATCGCCGCTCACCACAACCTCAAGTACAAGATCATCCAGGCCAAGCTGGCCGAGCAGCTGGAGAAGAAGCGAGGCAAGTCGTGGATCCTCGACACGTACTTGAACGACGTCCCCTACGGGACGGTGGGAGGACAGACGGCAGTCGGTGTCGGCGGCGCGTCGGAGACGTTCTTCGACAAGCCGGTCTGGCAACTCGACCTGGCGCAGATGGCTCTGCTCGCGGGGCTGCCCCAGGCGCCCTCCGAGTACAACCCGTTCCTCGCGCCCCACCTGGCGCTGCAGCGGCGTCACGACGTGCTCGACGCGATGGTCAAGTCCAACTACATCACCCAAAGCCAGGCGAACGCCGCTGATCGCGAGCCGCTCCAGGTCCACTCCAACACCGCCTACCATCTGCGCCGCGAGCCGTACGTGTTCGACTACATCCAGGAGCAGCTGATCCAGCGCTTCGGCTTGAAGACGGTCGAGAACGGCGGCTTGAAGGTGTACAGCACGATCGACCTGCAAAAGCAGCAGCAGGCACGCGCCGCGATCGACAGCCACGAGGGCGGTCCGGTGCTCGACAACCAGCCCGCCGCCGCGCTGACGTCGATCGATGCGCACACCGGCCGCATCCTCGCGATGGCGTCCTCGGCGACCTACGACCAGACGAAGTTCGACTATCCCGTCCAGGCCCATCGCCAACCCGGTTCGGCGTTCAAGATCTTCGCGCTGATGACGCTGATCCACGACTACGACGGCGACCCGAACCAGACCTACTACACCTCGAAGTTCCTGGCGCCCGGCTGGAACTCGGCCGATCCGACCTGGTCCGTCCACACCGCCGAGGAGACCTACCAGGGGAACATCAACATCAACAAGGCGACCGTCGTCTCCGACAACACCGTGTTCGCGCAGCTCGCGTCCGACCTCGGCTACTCAAAGCTCGACGCAACCGCGCATGCGATGGGCATCACGTCGCCACTCGACGGATTCCCCTCGGAGGTGATCGGCGGTCTGCGCGTCGGCGTGACGACGCTCGAGATGGCTGACGCGTACGCGACGATCGCGGACGGCGGCGTCCACCACGCGCCGACGATCCTCGACAAGGTCGTATTCCCCGACGGGCACGTCGTGAACCTCGGCGACTCGCCGGGCAACCGGGTGTTCTCGGACGGCGAGACAGCGGCTGCGATCGACGTGATGAAGGGCGTGATCACCCAGGGAACCGGCACCTCGGCCGACTACGGCTGCCCCGCCGCCGGCAAGACCGGCACCGCGAACAACATGGACAACGCCTGGTTCGTCGGCTTCACCCCGCAGTACTCGACCGCGGTCTGGGTCGGCTACCCGCAGGGCAACATCCCGATGCCCAACGGCTTCGGCGGCGCGCTCGCGGCGCCGATCTGGCACGACTACATGCAGTCGGCGTCAAACGGGTTCTGTGGAGACTTCGCGGCTCCGACAACGCCCTGGCACGGAACCGCGTTCTTCGGGCCCTTCGCGTCGACCGGCGGCTCGTCGGCGAGCGGCAACTCCGGTAACACCGGCAACACGGGTACCGGCGGCTCCGGCCAGTACAACAACCCGACGCTATATCAGCAGCCCCCGCAGCGCGGCTCAAAGCCGGGCGCCGGCAACGGGCAGCCGCCGGGCTTCGGCTCAGGCCACAACCCAGGTGGCGGCGGCGGAGCCGGCGGCGGTGGTGGCGGCGGTGGCGGTGGCGGCGGTGGCGGGTCCGGCGGCACCGGTGGGGCCGGCGCCGGCGGTAACGGCGGCAAGTCGCACTAGCGGGCTATAGATAGGGCTGCCGCTGCGCGGCAGCGTCCGTGGGGCCGGGCGGCCCGTCCGGACCTAGATGTCGCCGTCCGCGCCGCGTCTGCCGGCTGGCGCCGCGTTGGCCCGGGCCGGCGCGCCGGCTGGCGCCTCAGCTTCCTTTGGGGGATGGTTTGCCCGGGATTTGGCTGGGGAGGGGTGGGTGAGGTGCCCTGCAACCCCGATTTCGTTACAGAGCGCCCGCTTGCCGAGGCAACGTGTAACGAAATGCGGCGCTCCTGCTGTTTCCGTGGGTGAATCACCGGGTGGATTGCAGGTAGCGCGGCCGTCGTCGTCGGTCAACCAGCGCTGGGGCTGGGTCGTTTTTCGCGGGATGCCGTGTGGTTTGCGGCGCGTTCGCGCTGGTTGACCGCCGCCGCTGTGCCGCGCTTTCTGGCAAGGAGGTCGGGGCGCTGGGAGCGCCCGACCTCCGGGCAGGAGGGGCGCACGCCGCGTGCCGCCTAGGGTTTCCGGCTTCTTCACGGCTGGAATCTCTTGGAGGCGATGCGACGTGCGCGGTATCAGGGTATGGGCGCGGCTGCTCGGGCTGCGCGGAGCGGTGGTCCAGGACGTCACGCTCGGAAGCGAAGGGGAGGCGGTAGTGAGCGTGCGGCCGAGCTGGCGAGAGCGGGGCCGCTGCGGGGTATGCCGGCGCCGCAGCCCGGGCTATGACTCTGGTGAAGGGCGGCGGCGGTGGCGGGCGCTGGACCTCGGGACAACATTCGTGTTCGTGGAGGCGGACGCACCCAGGGTCCACTGCGCCAAGCACGGTGTGGTCGTCGCCGCGGTCCCGTGGGCGCGGCACGGCGCGAGATTCACCCGGAGCTTCGAGGATCAGGTCGCGTGGCTGGCCGTGCACTGCTCAAAGACTGCGGTCTCCGAAGTGATGCGGATCGCGTGGCGCTCAGTCGGGGGAATTCTCGAGCGGGTCTGCGAGGACGCCCGCGCGGGGACCGATCCACTGAACGGGCTGCGGCGGATCGGGATCGACGAGATCAGCCACCGCAAAGGGCAGCGATACCTGACGATCGTGGTCGACCATCAAACCGGCCGGCTGATCTGGGCCTCCGCTACCCGCGGCCGCGAGATCGTCCTTGAGTTTCTGGAGCGGCTCGGCGCCGAGCGCTGCCAGCAGATCGAGCTGGTGTCCTGCGACATGGCGCAGTGGATCGCCGGCCCGATCGCTGAGCGCTGCCCGAACGCGACCCGCTGCGTGGACCCGTTCCACGTCGTGCAGCTCGCCACGCTCGCGCTCGATGACATCCGCCGCGAGGTCTGGCGAGAAGCCCGCAGGCAGGGAAACATGACACTCGCGCGCGATCTGAAAGGCGCCCGGTTCGCGGTCTGGAAGAACCCAGAGAACCTCACCGACCGCCAACAAGCCAAGCTCGCCCGAATCCAGCAGACCAACGCCCGCCTATACCGCGCCTACCTCCTCAAAGAACAACTCCGCCAGATCTACCAGGTCCCGCCACAGACCGCCGAGCGGTTGCTCGACAGCTGGCTGAACTGGGCCAGACGCTCTCGCCTAAAAGCGTTCATCACGCTCGCGAAAACGATCGCCAAACAAAAACCCGGGATCCTCGCCGCGATCACCCACGGACCCTCCAACGCCCGCGTCGAGCAGATCAACACCCAGATCCGACTGATCGCCCGACGCGCCTACGGATTCCACACCCCCCAAGCACTCATCGCACTCGCGACGCTCACCCTCTCCGGCCTCTGCCCACCCCTCCCAGGCAGATGACCCACGGAAACGACAGGAGAGCGCGAAATGCGCGCTATAGCACCGATTTCGTTACACGTTGCCGCCACGAGCGGTCGTTTTGTAAGGCGGGCTCAACCGGTCATCGCACCACCCCGGTTAGCTAGAGGGTCTCAGATGATGCGGTCGCGTTGTCTGCGGGAGGGATCCTGGCGCTCGGCCTGTCTGATAGCGACCGTCGACGCGGAGCCGAGGCCGTAGGCCGAGGCGTAGCGGCGATGGTCGCTGCGCCTCGTCGTGTGCCCCTTGAACCGGGAGTCGTGTGTCGATGCACCGGCCGGGACGAGAGCCGCCCGGTCGGGTTAGTCCGCTGTGGCCGCCTGCTGCTGCAGCTCGGCGAACCGCTCCGCGGGGGTCATGAACCCGAGCGTCTTGCGGGGTCTTGCGTTCAACTCCGCCGCGACCTCGTCCAGTTGCTCTTGTGAGATCGCTGCCAGGTCGGTGCGCGCAGGGAAGTACTGGCGCAGCAGCCCGTTGGTGTTCTCGTTGCTCCCACGCTGCCACGGGCTGCGGGGATCACAGAAGTACACCTGCACGCCGCTATCGACTGTGAACCGGACGTGCTCGGCCATCTCCTTGCCTTGATCCCAGGTCAGCGTGTGCCGCAGCTGGCTGGGCAGCGAGGTGATACTTGCCACCAGCGCCTGACGCACCGGCTCAGCGTGCAGTCCGTCCGGCAACGCCACCAACTGCACATAACGACTGGTGCGCTCGACCAGCGTCGCGATCCCGCTCGGGCGCTTGCCCAACAACAGATCCCCCTCCCAATGCCCCGGAACCGCCCGATCCTCGACCTCCGCCGGCCGCTCGCTGATCATCACCATCTCACACAGCCGCCCGCGGCCGTGCCCCTTAGCCAACCGCGTCTGCCGCGGCCGACGCATCCGCCGGCCGCTACGCAACTGCTCTAACAGCTCGCGCCGCAACGCACCGCGGGACTGCACGAACAGCGACAAATAGATCGTCTCATGCGAGACCTGCATCGCTGGATCACCAGCATAAGCGCGCCGCAACCACCCACAGATCTGCTCCGGCGAGCACCTGCGCTCAAGCTTCTCCTCGACCACCGCCCGCAACCGCTCATTCACCGCCAGCTTGCAGCTCTTCGGACGCCTCGCCCGCTCCCAAGCCAAAGCATCCGCAGCCCCCGCCCGATACCGCTCCCGGCCCCCATTACGCCCCACCTCCCGCGACACAGTGCCATGCGACCGGCCGATCGCCCTCCCGATCTCCCGCACCCCATCACCACGAGCAAGCCCCCGCGAGATCTCCTCCCGCTCCTCCCTCGACAAACACCGCACAGAACGCGTCCGCCGCGCCGGCCTGACCCCACCCGTCGACGCCACACACCGATACACCACCCCCTTCTCAAGCCCCAACACGCGCGCGACCGCCCGCAACGACTGCACCCCACCCGTCCACGTCTCCCACACACGCTCCTGCTCATGCTCTGACAACCCAAACCGCCGCATCGCCACCACCAAATCGCTCGCCGCGCAGCCAACCACGCCGCCCGGACATTTCAGGTGGTGCGACAACCCCCAGAATCCGCCAACGAAATCGGGGTTCTCTCCCCTTCGTGCTTCTGCGGGATGGAGGCTGTCTGAATGGGGTCCCGCCCACTCGTCGCCCGCCGGCCA
The DNA here is from genome assembly GCA_963796525.1 of uncultured Solirubrobacterales bacterium. GTDB lineage: Bacteria > Actinomycetota > Thermoleophilia > Solirubrobacterales > Solirubrobacteraceae > Palsa-465. The sequence goes on along the minus strand of CAWCMD010000013.1, from coordinate 372,230 downwards.
TGAATGGCCGGCGGAATGGGCATGGACGGGGCGGACACTGCGACCGCGTCCGGCCCCGCCACACCGGTCCGGACGGGGCCGCGTGGCCCCATGGATGCCGCCGAAGGCGGCCCCTATCTATGCCCCGCCGTTCGACCCGGGCAGCTGGCTCTGGATCCAGCGCTCGAGATCGGGACCGCTCTCGGCGCTCACGATCACCGCGTAGCGGGTGTGATCGGAGTTGTGGTAGCCGCCGTGCCACAGGAACTCCGAGTCGACGACCGCCTGCTGGTACTTCGGCAGCTGGATCTTGACCTCGCCCTTGCGATCGAACTCCGTCGGACGGACGACCAGCGAGCTGGAGGCATCGTCGGTGAGCTCGAGCCAGATGCGGACGACCCAGCCGTTGGACTCGGGGTTGCCCTGGTTGTTGTTGTCGAGGTGCAGGCCCCAACGGCATTCGCGCATCGTGTTCGGCGCCATGCGCAGCAGCTGGACGCGACCGAAACGGACGCCCATGCCCTCGATCCACTTCACGAGCGTCGGGCACTTCTTGGCGTTTTCCGTCCAGACGCCGTCGAGGTCGGCCTTGCCGTACTCCCAGAAGCCCTTGAGCTCGATCTCACCGGTGGCGGAGGTGATCGGCGCGAAGAACGTGGTCGGGTCGCTGGAGTACGTCGTGTACGTCAGGTTCTCCCACTCGGACGCCGGGATATCCGGGCCGTCGTACTTCTTCAGCTTCATCCACCCGCCGGCCTGCTCGAGCATCGGCATCCGGTAGTGCGGCGTCTTGCGCTGCTGCAGCGACGCCTTCCTGATCCCGGTCGCACGCAGGATCTGCTTGGTGTACTCGTTCTTAAGGGCGTCGGTAAGGGTCGGCAAAGGGCCTCCTGGGCTCTGTCATACGTCAGGCAAGGCGCGAAGGATAGCCACTGCTGTTACGGTTTCCGTGGATGCCAAAGGAAGAGAAAGTCGAGCTCGAAGGCGAAGTCGTCGAGGCTCTGCCGAACGCGATGTTCCGCGTCAAGCTCGACAACATGGATCGCGTCGTGCTCGGCCACGTGGCGGGCAAGATGCGCCGCTTCAGGATCCGCATCCTGCCGGGCGACCGCGTCCGCGTCGAGCTCTCGCCGTACGACCTCGACCGCGCCCGGATCGTCTACCGGCACCGCTGAGGCGGTCGGGGCCGGTGGCCGTGGGTGGACCGGGGTGGACGGGCTCCACTCGTTGGCGTGCGTGAGCTCGAGCTGATTGCGGCGCTGGAGAACGTGTTCGCGACCCGCGAGCCGCGGGTGGTACGCGCGCTCGGCGACGATGCCTCGGTGGTCCGCGCTCGCGGCTACAGCGTCACCTCGGTCGACGCGATGATCGACGGGGTGCATTTCCGCACAGGCCAGCTGACGCCGGAGGAGATCGGTCACCGCGCGCTTGCCGCGGCCCTGTCCGATCTGGCGGCGATGGGCGCCGAGCCCGGCGAGGCCTATCTGGTGCTCGGGCTGCCATCCGGCACCGAGGCTGAACAGGCCGTCGCGATCGCCACCGGCGCCCAGGCGCTCGCACGCGACTGCGGCGTCACGATCGCCGGCGGTGACGTGACGAGCGCCCCGTCGCTGACGCTGTCGTTCACCGTCGTCGGATGGGCGGCGGATCCCGGCGACCTGGTGGGGCGCGACGGGGCTCAGCCCGGCGACCACGTCGGCGTGACCGGCAGCCTCGGCGCTGCGGGCGCGGGCCTTGCCGTGCTCGACCGCGCCCTGGCCGACCCGTTCGATCTGCGCGGCCGTTACGCGCGGCCCCGTCCGCGCCTAACCGAGGGGCGCGCGCTTGCGGCGGCAGGTGCGCGGGCGATGATCGACCTCTCCGACGGGCTCGCGACCGATGCGGGCCACCTCGCGCGGCGAAGCGGCGTCCGGATCGAGCTGTCGCTGGCGTCGCTGCCGCTCGCGGACGGGGTCGAGGACGTCGCGGCGGCGCTCGGGGCCGACGCACGGCTCCTCGCCGCCACTGCCGGCGAGGACTTCGAGCTGTGCGTATGCGTGCCGCCGGCCGCCACCGCGACGAGCGGCTTGGAGCTGACGTGGATCGGCCGGGTGGTCGGTGGACCACCGGGTGTGCACTTTGCTGACGCCGCCGGCGACCTGGCGGGCTACGAGCACTCGTTCTAGCGCGGATTGGGCTTGGCCGTGCCATCGCACGGCGTGACCCGCTCAGCGCTCGCCCGCGCTATCTCGCGCAGCTGCCTAACGATCGCATCAGCGACCGCGCGTGCGTCGATCCGATATTTGCCCTGCTCGATCCTGTCCTTGATCTCTACCAACGTACTCTCGCGATCCTCGTCCGTGGGATACGGGGTCAGCATCGGCATCCCCGCGAGCCTCCTAGATGAACTCTGGACACTTGATCGCCGAATCGAGCAGTTATTCCGTAGCGGGGACCGGACTAATTCCGGATGACAAGCGGCTCAGGCCACCGCGTGTGATGAGTGCTGCGTGGCGGCCCCCGCCGGCTGGATGTCCTGCAGACGGGCGAACACGACAATCCGCTGCGCGGCGCTGTAGAGCGGGTTGCACGCCGACAGCACGAGCCGGTCGTAGCCCACGTTGCGCGTCACCCACAGCGCGGTCGGCAGCACGACCTTGTGGTACTCGACGACATATGTGAAGCGGCCGTAGGGCATCGTCAGGACGACCTGATCGCCTGGCTTCAGCGCATCGAGATGCCTGAACGGCGCCAGGTACGTTGTGCGATGGCCGGCGATCGCGACCGTCCGCGCGAGTCCCGGAAAGGCCGTGCCGGGATAGTGCCCAGGGCCCTTTTCCAGACTCGCGGCGTCGGTCCCCTGGACCACGTCGAAGTCAGCCCCGATCTTGGAGATGTCGATCTTGCCGACCGCGTCGCCGGTCTTGACCTGGCGCAGCTCGCGCCGTGCCAGGAACGAGATGCGCTGCTGTTCGGTGAGCAGTCCGCGCAGCGCCTGCTGGTCGGCGCGCGACAGCGGCGCGGTCCGGTAGCTCAGCAAGTGCTTGTTGACCTCGCCCTGCTTGATCAGCGCGATGACCGCGGTCACCGGCTCTTGCCACACCAGCGTCACGGCGGCATCGATCATCAGCAGCAGTCCCGAGATGATCAGCACGGAGGAGACGTCGCGGATCAGCCGCCTCGTGGTGGTCGCCGGTGGCCGGCGGGTCCGGCTGACGCTCACGAACTGAACCGGGACCGGGCTCATCGAGAACGAATTATCGCCGCAGAGCCGACTTGGTACCGCCGAGTGATCCGGGGCCGGCGTAGGTGATCGGGCCGCGGACCGTGACCGGGACCGCCTCCTGGCGAACTCGCAGTCCGGGACGGATCGCGATCGCGAACACGCTCGCCACGCAACCCAGCGCGACGCTCCACACGAGCGCGGCCACGAGGCCGAGGTGACCGCCCGCGATCAGCAGGACAAGCCCCCACGCGACTCCGGCCGGACTCAAACCGAGCGACAGCGCGTAATACAGGATCACCAGCACCGGCGGCGCGAGTCCCACCACCCAGAGCGCGAGCTTTGCACTGCGCGGCAGACCGACGTCCGGGTCCACCACCCACATCCAGAGGTGCAGGGCAATCACCATCAGCGCCGCGGCGAACGGGTTCACGAGCCACACGAGAATCGAGACCGCGCACATCACGAGCAGCACCGCGGCACCGGCTCCGGGGTTCGAGGGTTCACGCGAGCGCCACGCGGAGCGACCGGTACCGCGGGAGCGGCGCTCGGCGCTCGGCTCGCCGCCGATCATGCCGATCACAAACGGCCGCAGCAGCGCAAAGCACAGCGCGATCAGGCAGGCCAGGCCGACCAGGACGACCACGCCCGAGCCGTGTATCGGCACCACGTCCGCGCCGACCGGGCCCGGCGGTGCGATGTCGATCAGTCCCACGACCTTGGCCCCCACGACGCCCGCAACGCCGATCATGAACGGCAGCGCGCCGGCGAGGACCCATGCCAGCCACTGCGCGATCGAATGCCCCCGCCGGCGCACGCGGGCGAGTCCGTCGATCGTCGCCATCAGCACCGGCACGATCAGGGCGAGGACGAACAGCCTCACGGCCCATGCGGGGACGACCTTGCTGTCGAACAGCAGGTACGGCGAAGGCCCGGCGATCGAGGGGGCGCCGTCGAGGGCGTTGACCGTCTGCAGGACGGAGCGCCCGAGTTCGGTCAGACGGCCGGAGTCGACGGGCTCATCGGGCGCTGGCGCGCGCTCACCCGAGGTCGACAGGAGCACGGCCGGCTGACCGTAGACGCCGAACGGGGCCTGAGCGGAGACCGACAGCGGGAACGCGAGATGGGCGATCTGGCTCGGCATCGTCACGCCACCGGAGGGCAGCGATGCCTGCGCGCCCACCGCCGCGGCCACGGTGTTTCGCAGCACCGGCGGGGCAACCTTCTGGCTGTTTGACCACGGGACGATGATCGGCTGGCGCACGTGCCCCCCAGCCAGGTCGCCGAGCACGACGACCGCATCGACCGATGAGCCGAGGCTACTTGCCAGCTGGCTGGCACCGGCGCCGCCATCGGTCCCGCTGATCGACGCGAGGACGATCGAGTGATTATGGGTTTCGCCAGACAGGGCCTGCGCGAGCTCGAGCATCACGGCGGTGCCGGAGAGCTCGGTCTTGGCCGGGGAACCCAGCGCGTCGCGGTGGGTGACGATCACGATGTCGCCACTCGAGGATCCCGCGAGCGTCCCGGTGACCGTGCGCAGCGTCTTGGTGCCGTCGACCGTGCGGGCGGTGGACGTCGTGTCTGAGACGACCAGCCCGTCCTTTCCGAACTGCTGCGCGATCGCCGTCGCAAGCGCGTCGTCCCCGAACGAGCCGGGGCGCCGCTGCGGATACACCTTCGCCATGCTGCTCATCGACGAGATGACGTTCTGGCCGTTGAACGCGTCCGGAGCGAGGTTCGTACTAAGCGCCCCCTGCTGGTTGTCCAGGGAGAAGGCGAGCACGATGACCGCCAGCACGACCACGCCCAGACCCGTCCGGTAGATACGGGGATCCAGCATGTGCCCGAGAGGTTAACGGGGTTCTCCCCGGCTCCGCGCATGCAGCGGCCGCTCCAATCGTGCTCCCAGGGAGTTACATACAGCACTATCGGCACTACTCTTTGGACAAGGACAGACCGGTGACTACCTTCCGCGCCGCGCGAATCCTGCTCGTGGACGACGAGCAGTCGATCCAGACACTGCTCTCCTATCCGCTGCGCAAGGAGGGTTATGACGTCGTCCAGGCGACCGACGGGCGCGAGGCGCTGGACTGCTTTGAGGAGCAGGCGTTCGACCTGGTGGTGCTGGATCTGATGCTCCCCAAGATCGACGGCCTGGAGGTGTGCCGTCGCCTGCGGACCCGCAGCTCGGTCCCGATCATCATGCTGACCGCCAAGTCCGAGGAGATCGACAAGGTGGTGGGGCTCGAACTGGGGGCCGATGACTACATCACGAAGCCGTTCTCGCTGAGAGAGTTCTCGAGCAGGATCAAGGCCGCGCTGCGACGGGCCGAGATGAGCCGCCCTGCGGAGACCTCGCCCGACGAGGCGCCGCTGGTGATAGACGAGCTGCGGATCGACTTCCCAAAGCGCGCGGTGCGGATGCGCGGGATGGAGGTCGAGCTGACCTACGTCGAGTTCGAGATTCTCTCGACCGTGGCCCGGGCGCCCGGGCGCGTGTTCACGCGAGACATGCTGCTCGCCCGCATGTGGGGCGACTCCGCGTACCGCGATCCGCGGACGATCGACGTTCACATCCGTCATCTGCGCGAGAAGCTCGAGCGCGACCCCAAGGACCCCGAGTACATCTTCACCGTGCGCGGGGTCGGGTACAGGTTCCGGGACACAGAGCCGTAGGGCACAGACGATGAAGTGGATGCTGTCGCTACGAAACCGGCTCGCGCTGGTCTTCTTCGCGATCACGTTCGTGGCGATCGGCGGGCTCTACCTGTATGTCGCGCCCGGGCTACAGAGCCGTCTGGTCAACGATCAGCTCGCCGAGCTGGCGAAGGCCGCTCGCGCCCACTCCGGGCCGATCGCGCAGACCGTGGGCGTGTCGATCGCGGAGCCTTCGGTCAAGGCGCGCGTCGACATCGCGGCGACCGCGTCAGGCGACCGGGTGACGCTGTTCTCCGTCCCGCAGGTCACGGGGCGGCCACAGCTGTCTCTGCAGGAGGACTCGAGTGGAGCCGGCGGCGCCGTCGGGCGCCCGGCCGCGTACCGGGCGGTACAGACCGGGAGACTGGCGACCGGCACGGAAACGACGGGGCTGGGGACGATCGCGGAGGCGGCGTATCCGATCTTCTTCGAGGGTCGCGTGGTGCGCGTGATCGTGTTCTCCTCGCAAATCTCGGACATCGTGCGCAACGTCTCGACGGTCCGCCAGGAGATCCTCGAGGCGGGCGCGGTGGCGCTGTTGCTTGCCCTGATCGGTGGCTACCTCGTCGCCGGGAGGCTCTCGCACCGCGTCAAGCGGCTCGAGCGCGCGGCCGAGAAGGTCGCCGCCGGCGACTTCGCAAACCCGATCCGCGTGAACTCCAAGGACGAGCTCGGTCAGCTGGCGGTCGCGTTCAACGACATGCAGCGACAGCTCGCGCAGCTCGATTCCGCGCGTAAGAAGTTCATCGCCACCGCCTCGCATGAGCTGCGCACACCGATCTTCTCGCTCGGCGGATTCGTCGAGCTGCTCGAGGACGAAGACCTCGATGCCGAGACGCGAGCCCGCTTCGTCGAGCAGCTCAAAGATCAGGTGGAGCGCCTGCGCAAGCTGTCGGTCGATCTGCTGGATTTGTCCCGGCTGGAATCCGGCTCGCTGGAGCTGCGGCCCGAGGAGGTCGACCTCCGCGAGCTCACGCGGTCGGTGTCCGGCGAATTCGAGCCGACCCTGGCGCAGCACGATTCCCATCTGGAGCTGCGACTGCCCTCCCGGCGCGTCGATGCTGTCTGCGACCCGGTCCGCGTCGCGCAGATCATCCGGATCCTGATCGACAACGCGCTGACGCACACGACCGACGGGACCCGGATCGTGGTCACCGCCGGCGGGATCAACGGTGTCGTGCGACTCGCGGTCCGCGACGATGGGCCGGGGATCGACCCGCAGCTGATGTCACGGATCTTCGAACCGTTCTACACGGCCGACGACGCCCAGGGCTCCGGGCTCGGGCTGGCGATCGCGAGCGAGCTGGCGGAGCGGATGGAGGGCCACCTGTCGGTCAGCTCGACACCGGGCGACACGGTGTTCACGCTCGAGATCCCGTCGACGGACTGACGCGCGGTCAGCCGTAGTGCAGCGCCCGGCCGCACGGCGCCAGCCTGATCGTCAGCGGCCCATCGGTCGTGACGTGCAGCTGCGCGTGGCAGTCTAGGTGGGCCCGAGTTACGTTGATCGACGCGGTATTGATGTTGGTGGCTGTGATCGTGAGCGTGTCGGTTCTCGCGGTCCCGGGCGCCGCGCCCCAGGTCTGCGTCACGCTCGTGAACGCCAGCGTCCCGAGGTTCCCGCCGGCGAGCGTGCCGAGGCCGGGCTTTGCGCCCGACGGCGTGGGGTCGGCGGTGCCCAGGCCGTGCGAGATCGCGTCGATCTGGCCTTCGGCGGTCTTGTTGCGGACCGTGAGGCCGCCGACCCAGTAGGCATGGTCAGCAACGAGCTGGACGTCAGGCTTGTCACGCGCAGGGTCGACGACAAACGTCACGTGGGGCGGATTGCGATCCACCTGCGCGGCGCCGAGGAATGCCGCCGCCGGCGCGAACTGGTCGTTGAGCGCGAGCTGCAGGTGGTTGGGGAACGGCGTCGCCAGGCACTTCGGGTTCGCGCAGGGCTGGAAGACCTGGATCCGGTAGCGATACCCGAGGCTCGCCAGTTTCTGAGCGACGGGCAGGTAGAAGGCGGGATTGACGAGCTCGTCGGGCATGTTGTTCCACATCAGCACCGGGAGGTTCCTCAGTGATGGGAGCAGGTTGGTGTCCGACTCGAAGCCGACCGTCGGCTGTGCGCGGGCGAACAGATCGGGAAACTGCTCGCCGAGCTTGAAGGTGCCGACGCCGCCCATCGAGTACCCGGTGATCTCCGTGTAGTCGGGGTTCAGGTGGTACCGGTGCGCGACGTCCGCCCACAGCTCGAACCCGTCGGCGGCGCCGAGACCGCCGTATCCCTGGTCGGGTCCTCGCGCTTCGGGCGTGATCACGATCGAGGGTGCCGGTCGCTCCCCGAACTGGTGCTGGTTCCTCGAGCCGCTGTACTGGTTGTAGTTGGCCGACAGCGAGTGCAGGAGCAGCGTCATGCCGTAGCCGGCATTGGAGGGCTTCTTGCGCGGTACGTAGATCGTGTAGGGCTCGAGCTGCCCTTGGTACTCCGGCGTGCACGTCGCGCTCCCTCCGCCGCCGCCGATCCCACATTCGTGTGAGAAGTCGGCACCTTGGTTTGGCTCGAAGTGGCTGGCGAGGATCCGGTTGATCGAGCCGACGGTGGGAATTGTTCGGTTATCGGTCGTCTTGGCGGCCAGCTTCGCGAAGTTGACATCGGCGAACAGGCTCGAGATGTCGTTGCCGGCGAGCGCCCTGCCCTGGTCGAGGTCGCGCCACCAGGCCGCGTCGATGACCGCGGCCGGCCCTGCCGTGACCGATGGCAATGGCTCCTTCGTGCGAAATGCGACGTTGAAGAAGGCCGGCGGGTTGGTGGCGACGCCGGCGCCGCCCGGATGGGTCGCGTCGGCGATGGCCTGCGGGAGGAGGTAGCGGCTGGCTTTTGCGTCCCAGAGCCCGACGCCGGCGGAGAGGCGGACCGTTCTTTGGCCAGGGTTCCAGTCCGTGTGGGGGATGTCGACTTCGATCTGGCGGCGCTTTCGGTCGAGCCGGACGGTGGGGCTTGGGCCTTGCACGGGCGTGCCTCGTGTGGCGCTGGTGAGGTCGGCCGTGAGGCGCGACCCGCCATCCGGATGGACGGTCAGGAACAGATCGGCCGGCGCGTTGACGTTGGCGCCGTCGGGGAACGGGAACGTGCGGCCGGGCGTCCCCCCGATCGCGATCGAGAACGCGATCAGCGATGGGTTCGTCAGGCTGTTCAGCGTGACGCGGAAGGCGGTCGCTTTTGCCAGCGGCTTGACGCGGAACTCCACCAGGTCGGCCGCGTCGTTCACGTAACCGGGGCCCGTCGGGTAGGTGTAGGTGCCGTTCGGCTTGGAGAACAGGTCTCCCTCGCTGGCCGCGCGGGGGTCGGTCGGGTCCGGGAGCTCGTGGGCGCCATGGTCGTCGTAGAGAAAGTCCTGGTAGAGGAACTCGCCGCCCCGGTAGGCGGTGGTGCCGGAGACGAGGATCGGCGGGGCGTGCCAGATGCCTGCGTTCGTGAGCTGCGGCGCGGTCGCGAGCGGTCGGTAGAGGATCGCGGGGCCGGGTCTCGGGCCGGGGCCGCTGTACAGCGAGGCGGCTCGCGCGGCCGCGGGTGGCGCACCGATCAGCGCGGCAGCCGTCAAGGCGAGCGCGGCACGCCACACGCTTCCAAGCATCACTCGGTTCGGCTCCCGCACTATCGAGATATCATTGCACCTGAAAGGTGTCTGACGTCGCGGTTGGTTCTGCTTATGCCGCCCGCCGGCGCTCGAGGTTCTCCAGGATCTTGTGGAGGCGATCGGCCTCTTTCTTGGGCGTGTCGTGCATGCGTTCCCAGGTGATCCGGACGGTGGTGTGATCGGCAGCGAGCGTGTTGGCGTCGCGGTCGCGGTCGGCCTCGAAAGCGGTTTTGTCCTTGTGGAAGTCCCAGCTGTCGAGCTCGACGATCAGCTTGTGGTCGGGGAAGTAGGCGTCGAGGATGTAGCCGAGGAACGGGACGTTCACGAGCGGCTCCGGGAGGCCGTGTTCGTCGCAGAAGACGGGGAACGCGTCCTCCCAGTCCGAGCGGCTCGGGCCATTGCGGGTCGTGACGTACTCCTCCATGAGGTGGGCGTTGGGGTGGCGGTCGAGCAGCTCTTCAAGATGAGACTGGTGGACATACGGCGTGTGCAGGGCGTCGTTGACGGCGCGGGTCCGGGCCTTGTGGGTGAGCCGGCTCGCCATGTCGTAGAGGGTCCGCGCCGGGGAGGTGACGCGGATGTCGAGCTGGGTCGTGATGTCTCTGGGTGTCAGGGTCTTGGAGCGGTGCGTGGTGATGCCATTGGGGCGGCGGTCGCCTTTGATGACGGTGACCTCGAACGGCTCGTCCCAGCGCCTCCAGAAGCCTCAGAGGGTCATTGCGGAGGCGTGGCTGAGGGCTGCGGCCGGGCCGCAGGCGAGCACGGCGGCGGCGGCGCGCTCGAGCGGCGTGGTCGAGGGCTTGCCGACGCCGTAGACGCCGGGGTAGGAGGGGTAGAGGCGACCGGCGTTGATCCGGTTGCGGATCGCGCCTGACGAAAGCCCGGCCTCGAGGAGCTGCTGGCGCGTGACATTCGTTTGCTGCCCGGCCGACAACACGCCGATCGCCCAATCCACCGAAGCGGCGTGGGAGATATTGGTTAATAGTTGGCGCTTATCTCCCACGGCGTCCCAGGGTTGCACGCCGAAGCACGCCCCAGACGCCATAACGCCGAGAAGTTGCAGAGAATTCACGAATCGACTCCCTCGTCCTGCAGCTCGCACAGACCCTCCGGGCCGTCGTGCTTCCGCAGCTCGGCTCGCACGCCGGCCGGGCACAGCAGGCGCAGGGCGCCGGCGGCGACGTCACCTTCGCCGTCGACGAAATCGCCGAGGAGGAGCTCCAGCGGTTCATCGACGAGCACGCGCCCCACATGGCGTTCTACTCCGAGGACCGGGGGCTGGTCGCCGCCGACAACGCCACCCACGTCCTCGTCGTCGACCCGATCGACGGCACCCGCCCCGCGATGGCCGGCCTCGAGTCAGCGTGCGTCGCGGTCGCCCTGGCCCCGCTCAAGGACGACGGCGACCCACGCATGGCCGACGTGGAGACCGCGGCGGTCGTCGAGATCAAGACCGGCGACTGGTTCGTCGCACGCAAGGGCGAGGGCGTCCAGTCGAACCGCGCGAGAGGCCTCTCGACCAACCCCGACGTCACCCGGATGTTCTGGGCCTACGGGTTCCGCGGCCGTCCCGCACGCGCCACGGTCGAGGTCCTCGGCTCCCTGATCGACGCCTCCTCGGTCGGTGGCGGCACGTTCGAGCTCGGCTCGCAGGCGTTCGCGATGACTCGACTGATCACGGGGCAGCTCGACGCCGTCGTCGAGGTGGGGTCGCGGCTGATCGACGAGATCCCCGCCATCCGAACGGAGTTCGAGGCCCTGGGCCACGGCGAGGTCCTGAACAACTCGCCCTACGACCTCGCCGCTCCCTGGCTCTGCCTGACGGAGGCCGGGGGCGTCGTCACGGACGGCTGGGGCAACCCGCTCGACGACCGCCGCCTGCTCGGCTCAGGCCACGAGTTCCAGATGTCCTCGATCTCGGCGGCCATGAGACACTCCACAAAAAGCTCCTCGCAGCGATAGACGACGGGATCCTGCGGCTCCGCAGGAGATATCGTGCGCAGCCGCCGCCCCCTACCACCCCTCCCATGCTCCAGCCCGTCGCCGTCGCCCACAAGCATCTATCCGACTATGCGAGCCTCGTCGGCCGCACGCTGACCGACGAGATTCGCGAGCGTGCCGAGCGCCTGAAGGACAAGCGCGTCCTGCACGTGTCGGCAACCGCGTTCGGTGGGGGCGTCTCAGAGATCCTCTACACGCTCGTCCCGCTGATGATCGACGTGGGCCTTCGCACCGAATGGCACGTGATCTACGGACGCGAGGAGTTCTTCAACGCCACCAAGGTGATGCACAACGCGCTGCAGGGTAGTCCCCAAGATCTCGAGGATGACCAATGGGAGACGTGGCGCCACTACAACGAGATCAACGCGCAGCAGCTGTCGGAGGACTGGGACGTGTGCATCGTCCACGACCCGCAGCCGGCGGCGCTCGCGACGCTTGTCCCCGACAAGGCCAAGCACTGGATCTGGCGCTGCCACATCGACCTCTCGACGCCGAACCCCAGCACGCTCGGTGCGCTGCAGCCATATCTGAAGCCGTACGAAGCCGGCGTTTTCCACATGCGCGAGTACGTCCCATCCGGGATGGACGGCGCCGCCCGCATCTTCCCGCCGGCGATCGACCCGCTGGCCCCGAAGAACATGGCCTTCTCGCCGGAGGACGCGGTGTACATCTGCGATCAGTTCGGGATCGACGTCGACCGGCCGCTGCTCTGCCAGGTCTCACGATTCGACCCCTGGAAGGACCCGCTCGGCGTGATCGACGCCTACCGAATCGTCAAGGAGGAGATCCCGGACATCCAGCTCGCATTGGTCGGCTCGATGGCCACCGACGATCCCGAGGGATGGGACTTCTTCAACGCGACCGTCGCGCATGCCGACGGCGACCCGGATATCCACATCCTCAACAACCTCAACAACGTCGGCGCGATCGAGGTCAACGCGTTCCAGTCACACTGCGACGTAGTGATCCAGAAGTCCACTCGCGAGGGATTCGGACTGACCGTGACCGAGGCGATCTGGAAGGCGCGCCCGTTCGTCGGCGGCAATGTCGGCGGCATCCCGGCGCAGGTGACCGACGGCGAATCGGGCTTCCTGGTCGAGACGGTCGAGCAGTGCGCCCAGCGCTGTCTGGAGATCCTCCAGGACCCGGGACTGGGCAAGCGCCTGGGCCGCGCCGGCAAAGAAGCAGCCCGCCGGCGTTTCCTAATGCCTCGATTGCTGCGAGACTGGCTCGAGTTGTTCGAGCAACTCGAGGTATAGCGATTGCCTGACAGGCCCCTGGTCCTGGTCTCCAACCGCGGTCCCGTGACGTTTGAGCCCGGCGGCGATATCCGGCGTGGCACGGGCGGCCTGGTGACGGCGCTGATCGGCCTTGCCTCCCACCGCGACGTCACGTGGGTCGCCTCGGCGATGACCGACGAGGATGTCGCCGCCGCCGAGCGCCACGACGGCCGGCCGTTCCCGGTCTCAACTCCGGACGGCAGCGAGTTCCGAGTGAAGCTCGTCGCCTCGGACGCCGACGCGTACGACCGCTTCTACAACATCATCGCCAACCCGTTGCTGTGGTTCATCCAGCACTACCTCTGGGACCTCTCGAACGCGCCGGACATCCGCCGCAACGAGACCGAGGCCTACGAGTTCGGCTACAACGCGGTCAACGAGGACCTTGCGCGGGCGGTGCTCGAGGAGATCGAGGGCATCGAGAACCCGGTCGTGATGGTCCACGACTACCACCTCTACACGCTCCCCGGCCTGATCCGCCGGGCGCGGCCCGACGCGTTCCTGCACCACTTCGTCCACATCCCCTGGAGCCAGTCGGACTCCTGGCGCGTACTGCCCTCGATGATCCGCGAGGATCTCTACGCCGGGATCCTGTCCAACGACATCATCGGCTTTCACACCTCCTCCTACCGGCGCAACTTCCTACAGTGCTGCGAGGACCTGATGGGGCTGGAGGTCGACTACGCCGACGGCGTCGTGCACTGCGAGGCGCGCGAGGTGTGGGTCCGCGACTACCCGCTACCGATCGACTCCGGCGCGATCCAGGCGGTGGCGCGGCGCCAGCGCGTCCACGAGTTCGAGGACGAGTTGCTGCGCCGCCGTCGCGACCACCTGATCCTGCGCGTGGACCGCGCGGACCTGTCGAAGAACGTGCTGCGCGGGTTCAGCGCGTTCGATGTCTTCCTTGAGCAGCACCCCGAATTCCGTGAGCGGGTCACGTTCATCGCCCAGCTGATGCCATCGCGAACCGACGTGCCCGAGTACGCCGAGTACCTAGAGCGGATCGAAGCAGTGGTCGCCGTGGTCAACCACCGCCACGGCTCGCCGGACTGGATGCCGATCCAGCTCAAGCTCCGCGACGACCTCGAGGAGGCGGTCGCCGCCTACAAGAACTACGACGTGCTGATGGTCAATGCGATGTTCGACGGGATGAACCTGGTCGCGAAGGAGGGCCCAATGGTCAACGAGCGCGCCGGCGTCTCGATCCTGTCGGAGAACACGGGCGCCCACGAGGAGCTCGGCGACTACGCCCTGTCGGTCAACCCGTTCGACATCCAGGAGCTCGCCGACTCGATCCACGCGGCGCTGACGATGTCGGTCGAGGAGCGGCGCCACCGCCTCGAGGGCCTGAAGTCGATCGTCACCTCCCGCGATCCCGGCGACTGGATCGACGAGCAGCTCGAGGACATCCGCCGCAAGGCGGCCACGACGCGTCTCTCGCGATAGAGGGCCGTTGCTATAGTCGGCCGCCGCTATGTACGACCTGATGTTGCTGCTGTCCACAACCGCTCCCGAGGAGCAGCGCGCGAAGATCCTCGCTGATGTCGAGCGCGACATCGACGCTGCCGGCGGCTCGATCGAGAAGAACGCCGACTGGGGCAAGCGACCGCTGGCCTACCAGATCAACCATCAGGCGGACGCCGAGTACCACCTGTTGCAGTTCGAGGCGCCGCCCTCGCTGCTCGAGAACCTCTCGCACAACCTGCGGATCACGGACGGCGTCGTGCGCCACCGGATCATCAAGGTGCTCCCGGGCACGCCGCCGGCGCCCGAGTCCGCGCCGCCCACGGTGGCGGCCGTTCAGGCCTCAGCGCCTGCAGAGCCCGAAGAGTCTGAGTAGGGGCCGCTTCGCGGCGGGGATTGGTGTCCCGCCCACCCGCGAGGGAATCGGGTAGGCGCCGGGCTCACCCTGGCGCCCCCCACACCACCGGACGTGCGGGTCCGCATCCGGCGGTTCGCTTAGCGTCCCGGAAGCGGCGGTAGGGGTCGGAGAATCCCTGCAGGCCGAGTGCGGTCCAGTAGCCGTTGGGCATCGCGACGGCGAGGGGTTTGGAGCCGGCGATCCGCCAGTACCCCTTGCGCGAACTCGCCCATTGGCGCGCGTTCGTTTCGGAGATACCGAGCGCTCGCAGGTTGCGCCTCCGCGTGCGGGGACGCTTCCATTCCTTCCATCGCACTTGCCGCAGGCGGCGTCTGAGCCATTCGTCGAGGTCCTCGAACGGGGTCGGGGTGTCGGCCAACCTGAAGTAGGCCGTCCATCCGACCGTGAAGCGGTTGATCTCATTGATCCGCCGCTCCATCGAGACGCTCCAGCGCCGCGAGGTGAGCGCGCGCAGGCGGTCCTTGGCCCTTCTGAGGGCTTTGGGGTCCACCAGCACCCTGACCTCCCCCATGCGGGGCCGGAGGCAGAACCCTAGAAAGGGTCGCCGCAGCGACCGGGCCACCACCGATTTCTCGCGGTTGACCCGGAGCTTGAGCCGTTCCTCGACGTAGCGCGTGATGCTCGCCATGACCCGCTCGCCCGCACGTCGGCTGTGGACGTAGACGCGCCCATCGTCGGCGTAACGAACGAACCGGTGCCCGCGCCGCTCCAACTCCCAGTCGAGGTCATCGAGCATGACGTTGCTGAGCAGCGGCGAAAGCGGAGACCCCTGCGGGGTTCCCTCGACCGTCGCATGCAGCAGCCCGCCCTCCATGACACCCGCTTGTAGGTAGCGTCGGATCAGCCTGAGCAGCCGCTTGTCATGCACCCGTCTTGCGACCCTGGCCATCAGTGCGTCGTGCTGAACGCGATCGAAGAACGATTCGAGATCAAAATCAACGCACCACACCGCGCCGTCAGCGACGAACTGGCGTGCCCGCTCGACAGCCTGATGCTGCGAGCGCCCCGGCCGAAAGCCGAAGCTGTGGGGATGAAACTGCGGATCGAAGATGGGCGTGAGCACCTGCGCAATGGCCTGGCAGATCATCCGATCCACCGCAGCCGGCACCCCCAGCTTCCGCTGGCCGCCCGAGGGCTTGGGGATCATCACCCTCCTGACGGGCTGCGGCCGGTAGGTGCCCGCCTCGAGCTGCGAGCGAACCCGCGGCCAGTGGTCTCTCAACCACGGCCGCAGCTCCTTGGTGCTCATCCCGTCGATGCCCGGGGCACCGGCGTTCTGCTCGACGCGTCTGAGCGCCTCGGCGAGATTCCCGCGGGCCAAGAACAGCTCCCACAGGTCGCCCGCGTCGGCGGGGTGAGCGACGGTGCCGCCCGGCGCCGGATCGCTGCTGCGCCCTGACCGGAGATCCTCGGGCTTCACCTCCGGACCCTCCCGGCCAGGCCCCCGAAGGGGTTGGCCGCGGTCAACGCAACGACCACGAGCACGGGCGTCCTGACGCTCGGCTTCGCGTTCAGCCCTTCCCAGCGACCATCGATCCCGCTGGTACTACGGCGTCTGCTGACTTCTCCACGGCGAGCGGCGCCCTCACGAGCACCGCCGTCCCGCGCCACCCAACGAGCACGCCCGCAGGCGTGGATGGGCATCCTGGGACACCCGTGGAGATCTCCCCAGGTAAGACCAGCAACCTTCATCGCGCACCCACCGCGTCTACGTAACGGCCCCTTGATGGACATCGGGCTTCGCCATGCCGAGCCAGCTCGCCCGGACCGCCACGCCTCATACGCGCAGCCCACCGCCACCGCGGCGACAGGCCATGTGTTCCTAGGGTCGCGACTTCGCCTCCGGCTTCCTTCCCACCCCGCCTCACGACGACGCAGTTGCCATCGACTTGTGGTTGGTGCCATCAACCTCCACAGGGGACTCGCACCCCCGAGCTGCTGGTCATGCTGGGCGCACTCGGGTAGCCGGGGCGGTTGCCCGCCCCGGCTCCCACAGAACCGTGCGTGCGGTCGTCGCACACGGCTCTTCGGGACGGCGGGTTATGAACCCCGCCGCCGGCCGGTTCTCGACCTCGATCTATCCCACGGCGCCGGTCACGGCGATTCGGGGGCGACGACGTGGCTGGCGTTTGGCGCGATGCATGTCGACCACGGAGATCAGACCGCGCTTGGCGAAGAACGCCCGGCGCAGACCGTTATCGACAGCGTGCGTGTGGCTGAGCGCCCACCAAGACTTCCGGCCTTGGTAGATCTGCCGCCACGCGCTGTCGCGCTGGACACCGAGCGCGATGAGTTTGCGCGCGATCGTGCGTCGGCGTTTCCAGTGGCGCAGAATGATCGCCCGCAATCGACGCCGAATATGGCCGTCGATCTTGCGCATCATCTGCATCTCCGAGACGGAGACGATCCCGAAGAAGCCGTGCCAGCCACGCAGCCACGCGTTGATCGAGGCGATGCAGCGATCCACGCTGTCGCCCCAGTTGCGCGATGTGAGCTGACGGATCCTGTCCATCGCGTTGCGCATCGTGCGCACCGACAGCAGGACCTCCACGGTCCCGGTCCGCGGATCTACCCGCAACCGGAACCCGAGGAAATGGCGATCCTCAGGGCGGGCGACAGCCGACTTCTCCTGGTTGATCCTCAGACGCAACCGTCCTTCGATGAACCCGGCGAGACTGGCCATCACCCGCTGCCCGGCCCGTTCGCTTCGCACATAGACGTTGCCGTCATCGGCATAGCGAACGAACCGGTGGCCACGCCGGGCGAGCTCTCGGTCGAGCTCGTCCAGCACGATGTTCGAGAGCAGCGGCGAGAGCGGCGAGCCCTGCGGCACGCCCTGCTCGTTCGCGGTCACGACACCATCCGGCAAGACCACCTTGGCCTTGATCAGCCTGCCGATCAGCACGAGCAACCGGCGGTCATGGATTCGCCCTGCGAGCTTGGCCATCAACCGCTGGTGGCAGACCCGATCAAAGAACTTCTCCAGATCGATGTCGACCACCCAGCCGTAACCATCTCGGACATGCTGCTTTGCCTCGGCGATCGCCGTGTGGCAGCTCCGTCCCGGCCTGAACCCGTGACTCGAGGTGTGGAAGGTCGGCTCCCAGACAGGCTCGAGCGTCTGCCTGACCGCCTCGCACACCACACGATCGATCACGTTCGGGATTCCCAACCCGCGCTGCCCACCCCCCGCCTTCGGGATCATCGCCCGGCGAATCACGCCCGGGCGATAGCTCCCATCCAACAGGCAGCGAGCCAGCGTGGGGCCAGCGATCGACCACTGCTCGCGCAGCACCTCGACCGTCTGCCCATCCGGGCCGGGCGCTCCCTTGTTCAGGACCACCTTTACCAACGCGTCCGTCAATCGAGACGCAACCTCCTCCATCGTCACCGGCGCGACCTGCTCCACGTTGACGATCGCCTTCGGCTGCACCGCGGCCCGATCCGTCCCGGACAGGTCCGGGACCCCTTCGCGGTCTTCTGCTGTCGCGATCGGCAGGCGTAGCTGCCCCGCCTGTTGATCAACCGGGATCGCCTTCCCTTGCCCATCATCCACGGGCTGGACGGGCATTACCCCGTCGTCCGGTACTACGCGATCCTCTGACTTCTGCTGGGTCATCGAGCCCTCGTCCTCTTCGTCCTCAGGCCTACCAACCCGCCACCCACGGCAGGCTGGAACCCAGCAGATCTCCAGGGATAAGACGCAGAGATTTCGTCGCGATCACGTCGCCACTACGCCCGCGGGACCGACAGGAACCGGGCATCGCTGCCGAAGGCCAGCTCACCCACCCACGGAACGCCTTACGGCGCTTCACTCTCGTTCGCAACCACGACGCACCTATGGCTTCCTCCAGACACGCCCTCACGGAAGCCCCGCAGCGCCAATCCAGGCCGCACTGGGACCGCCCGGTGAACTCCGAGCCGCGCCCTTGCCTCTTCAGTGTTGGGTTCCCCCTGTCAGGGCCCCAGGTCAGGACTTCCACCTCCGATCTCATACGTCATGCCCTGCGTACCCCGTCCGGACCCCGGACCGGCGCGGCCGCGAGGGCCCGTCCGGACCCCGGACCGGCTTCAGCCCTAGGACCCGAGCTTTGCGGTCTCCTCCTCGAGGATCCGCCATCCCTCGAGGAAGTTCGCGCGAGCGCGCGGGCTGAGCCGCTGGAGCGTGCGGCGCAGCGGGTCGAGTCGCTCCTGTAGCCAGTCGTCGACCTCTTTGCGGTAGGTCTCGTTCAGCCGCACGATCGTGCGCCGACGGTCGTGCTCGTCCTCCGTGCGTTCGAGCAGTCCTGCGCGGCTGAGCTCGCCGACCATCAGGCTGGTCGTCGAGAGGCTCAGCTCGAGCCGGTCGGCGATGTCACTGACGCTCAGCTCTCCTTCGAGCGTGCACGTCAGCAGGACCGGCCCATGTCGCGGCCCCAGCGACGCCGACTCGAACGCCTCCTTGAAAGCCGCCGGGGGAGGTCCGCCGCGCTTGAGCGCGCCGAACACCGGGCGCATGTGCCGCACGAGCGTGCGGAGATCGTCCTCGACATCGTCGACGGTCACCTGTTCGCGCTCGCGCACGGGCGCAGACGTGGATGTGGGCTTGACAGACATCTCCTCCGTGCTACGGTTTTCAAATCATTTTAGTTTCAAACCGCTTGCACTTTTAAAGTCTATCGGGAAACGGAGGCCGACATTGAGCATCGCCCGACTGGCTCGATGGAGCGCTTCGCACAGCCGCAGCGCCGTTGTCATCTGGCTCGTGCTGCTGATCGCAGCACTTGGAATCTCGGGAGCCGTCGGCTCCCACTACTCCAACAACAACACGCTCCCCGGGACCGAGTCCCAGCGGGCGGCAGACCTGCTGAAGAAGGACTTCCCCGCCCAGGCGGGCGATACCGACCAGATCGTGCTCCACGCGAGGAGCGGGACCGTGACCGACGCCGCGGTGCGGGCGCGTGTGGCGCCGATGCTCGCGCGGGTTGCCCGGCTGCCGCACGTCACCGGCGTGATCAGCCCGTACGGACCCGGGGACGCGCAGGCCATCTCACGTGACGGCCGGATTGCGTTCGCGACCGTGCTGTTCGATCAGCGCGCGAATGCCCTGCCTGTTCCCGCGATCAAGAAGGTGATCTCGACCGCGCAGAACGCGGGCTCACCGCAGCTCCAGGTCGAGCTCGGCGGTCAGGCAATCCAGCAGGCCCAGGGCCTTTCGCTCGGTGCCACAACAGCGGTGGGCCTCCTCGCCGCGATCATCGTGCTGCTGATCACGTTCGGCTCGATGATTGCCGCCGGCCTGCCGATCGTGACCGCGCTGCTCGGACTCGGCACGGCTTTCGGGGTGATCGGGGTCCTGTCGAATGCGGTGACGATGCCCAACGTCTCAGGTCAGCTCGCCGCAATGATCGGCCTCGGCGTCGGGATCGACTACTCCCTGTTCATCGTCACCCGCTTCAGGGAGAACCACCGAAACGGCGGCGACGTCCAGAGCGCGATCATGGGGGCGATGTCGACGTCGGGCCGCGCCGTTTTCTTTGCCGGCGTCACCGTGATCGTCGCGCTGCTCGGAATGCTCGTGCTCGGCGTCGGGTTCCTGACGGGACTCGCCGTGTCCTCGGCGATCGCCGTGCTGCTGACGATGCTGGCGGCCCTGACGCTGCTGCCGGCGCTGATGTCGAAGTTCGGCGAGCGCATCGTGAGGGATCGGCGCCGACGGTGGTGGGGCGCGCGAACGCGGCACGACACCGCTGCTGCCGACGCCTCGGAGGGCACGTTCTGGAGGCGCTGGGCGGAGTTCATCCGTCGCCGTCCATGGCCCGCCGCGATCGTCGGCGCGGCGATCATGCTCCTGATCGCGTCGCCCGCACTGGGGATGCGACTCGGCCTGAGCGACGCCGGCAACGATCCGACCAGCACCACGACGCGCCAAGCCTATGACCTGCTGGCGACCGGCTTCGGCAAGGGCTTCAACGGCCCGCTGCTGGTCGTCACCCAGCTTCCGCGCGCCGGCGATGCCGCGCCGCTGCGTCAGCTTCGCAGCACGCTGGTCAGGACGTCCGACGTGGCATCGGTCTCGCCGCCCAGGCTCAGCAACGCCGGACGGACGGCAGTCATGCAGGTGTTCCCGAGCTCGGCGCCGCAGGCGCCGGCAACAACGACACTTGTCAACAACCTGCGCCACAACATCCTGCCGCCGCTCGCCCGCGCAAGCGGAGCGACGCTACTTGTGGGAGGCCCGACCGCAGGCGGGATCGACTTCACCCACGTACTGGCGAGCAAGCTCGGGCTGTTCATCGCGATCGTGGTGCTGCTGGCGGCCGTGCTGCTGCTCGTTGTCTTCCGGTCGCTCGTGATCCCGGTCCAGGCTGCGGTGATGAACCTGCTTTCGATCGGCGCCGCGCTGGGCGTGACGGTCCTGATCTTCCAGCACGGCTGGCTCGGAGGTTTGTTCGGCGTTCAGCCGGGACCGATCGAGCCGTGGCTGCCGGTGATGCTGTTCGCGATCGTGTTCGGCCTCTCGATGGACTACGAGGTGTTCCTCGTCTCACGCATCCACGAGGAATGGAACCGCAGGCGAGATGCGTCACAGGCGGTCGTCGAGGGTGTCGCATCGACCGGCCGGGTGATCACCGCTGCCGCGACGATCATGATCTGCGTGTTCCTGTCGTTCGTGTTCGGCGACAACCGGGATATCAAGCTGTTCGGGCTGAGCCTCGCGAGCGCCGTGTTCCTCGACGCGTTCGTGATCCGAAGCCTGCTGCTACCCGCCGTGCTCGAGCTGCTCGGGCGGACGACGTGGCTGCTCCCCCGCTGGCTCGGCCGTCGGCTGCCGCGGGTCTCGGTTGAGGTGCCGGCGCCGGCTCATGCCACGCCCGCGCTGGAAGAGGCGTGATCGTGTGGCCGGGCGGCCTCGGCCGCCCGGCCCGGTCGCCGGCGCGCCACCTCCACGTTCCCCTGTCGGCTGTTTTAGCGTTTTGGACCAATTTCCGGGGCGTTGCGAACGGCAACGCTTTGAGCGATAATCCGCGTCCATGCAGGTGGCCGTGGCGGGCGGGCATGGGAAGGTCGCGTTGCGACTTACGCGACTGCTGTCTGCCCGCAACGAGCGGGTCCTCGGCATGATCCGCAACCTTGCTCACGCGGTCGATGTCCGCGCCCACGGTGGTCACCCCGTGATCTGCGACCTCGAGCACTCGAGCGTGCGCCAGATCGCCGCGGCGATCTCGGGATGCAACGCCGTCGTGTTCGCGGCCGGCGCGGGACCGGGGAGCGGGGCGGAGCGCAAGCTTTCGATGGATCGCGACGGCGCGATCAAGCTCCTCGAGGCAGCGCAGCTCGCCGACGTACCCCGCTATCTGATGGTCAGCGCAGTCGGGGCCGAACAGCCTCCCGAAGGCGACGACGTGTTCAGCGTCTATCTGCGAGCCAAGGCCGAAGCGGACGCCGCCGTCCAGACAAGCGACCGCGACTGGACGATTCTCAGGCCAGGCGCGCTCACCAACGATCCGGGTACCAGCCGCGTCCGCGTCCAGTCCAGCCCCTTCTCGGGTCAGATCCCGCGCGACGACGTCGCTGCGATGCTCGACACGCTGCTGCTCGAGCCCCGCTCGGTCGGCGAGATCATGTACGTCAATCAGGGACCGGCCGACATCGACCAGGCGCTGACGGAGTACTTCCGGCGGTAGCGCCAGGGCGGCGGCCACGTCGCGCCCGGGCCCCGAAGGTGTCACAGCTTTCCAACGACGTGAACCGAGTCCGTGCCGGACCTGCAACGTTTCCGTCCATTTTCCGGGGACAAGCGGAGTTGCCGTCTGCGCCCGGCATAGACTCGACGACAGGTTTTCAATGCGTCCTGGAAAGGAGCGAACATGAACATCAACCGAGTCGTTTTGACCGGGAACCTGACGAGGGACCCCGAGATGCGGAGCACGGGGAACGGGCTGACGGTCTGCAAGCTGGGCGTAGCCTGCAACACGCGCAAGAAGAACGGCGCGACCGGGCAGTGGGAGGAGAAGCCGAATTACTTCCGCGTGACGGTCTTTGGAGCGCAGGCCGAGAACTGCGGGACGTACCTCAAGAAGGGACGCCCGGTGGCGATTGACGGCCGTCTGGAGTGGAGCCAATACGAGCGCGACGGACAGACTCGCGAATCGATCGATATCATCGCTGATTCCGTGCAGTTCCTCGGCGGTCGCGACGACGCTGGCAGCAATGGGAACGGGTACTCGAGCAGCGTCCGCGCCGCCGAGAGCGACATCCCGACCGACACCAGCGATTTCGAGACTGCGCCCGTGGCTGCGACGGCCGCCGACGACGACATTCCGTTCTAGGCGGAGACCTAAACAGCAAAGCAAGCTAGAGTGATCCATCGTGGCAAAGCAACGTAGACGACCGACCCGGCGACGCGACCGCAAAGGCGGCCCGACTTCAGGGCGCCGTAAGCCGTGTCCGTACTGCCGGGAAAAGATCGACCAGGTCGACTACAAGGACATCTCGATGCTCCGCCGGTTCATCTCCGAGCGCGGCAAGATCCGCTCACGGCGGATCACCGGCGCGTGCCGCCGGCACCAGAGTCAGGTGGCGCGTGCCGTCAAGCGCGCGCGTGAGCTGGCGCTGCTGCCGTACGTGGCCGAGGGCGGGAGCGAGCGAGGCGGTCGTGGTGACCGCGGCGACCGCGACCGCGACCGCGATCGTTAGCGACGGGGTGTAGGCGATGCCGCAGGCCATCCTGCTTCAGGACGTTGAGTCGTTGGGCGAGCGTGGCACGGTCGTCGACGTGTCGTCCGGCTATCTGCGCAACTACCTGCTCCCGCGCAAGCTCGCGGCGCCGGCGACCGAGGCTTCGATCAAGGCCGCGGCCCGACGCCAAGAGCAGGCTGAGCGCGCGAAGCAGGAGGCTGAGTCACGCGCCCAGGACAATGCCACGCTGCTGAGCCGCACGGTGCTCACGATCCCGCAGCAGGCCGGAGACGACGGGCGGCTGTTCGGGTCGGTCACCACGCAGGACATCGCGGACGCGATTCGCGATGCCCGCGGGATCCGGGTCGACCGGCGCAAGATCCACCTTGAGGAGCCGATCCGCCACACCGGGACGTACATGGTCGTCGTCGAGGTTGCCGACGAGGTGACGGCGACCGTCAAGACGATGGTGGTAGCGGCGGGTTAGCGGCTGACTGCCGCGGGCGAACGTACCGCTCGCGGGTCCAACTCTTGAGCAGGCCGACGTACGCGAGCACGTTCGCCCGGACAAGTCAGCCGCTCCCTTTGGCGTTGTCTCGGCTCATCGCTTCCATCTGGCTAGCGCGCCACCGCGTCAGATGGCTCCCTGCGCCCCGGCCGCGTCACCTCGCGCTCACGGTCGATGCTGACCCGGGCAGACGAACGCGCACCGGGACGCGGACGGGCCGTCGTCATCGCGACGAGGATTAGACCACAATGTCGAGGGGCCATTTTGCGAGAACCGGGGGCCCCAGCCGCCGCGCGAAAACCTAGACTCGAGACGCCCATGAGCGCTGTTCAGAACATCGCCGTTCCGCCACACAACCTCGAGGCCGAGAAGTCGGTCCTGGGGGCGGTGCTGCTCGACGACAGGCATCTGTATCCGCTGCTCGTCGAGGAGCAACTGCGGGCGGAGCACTTCTATCGCGAGGCGCATGGGCTGGTGTTCGCCGCAATGCTCCAGCTCTACGAGAGCGACCGGAAGATCGACCACCTGACGGTCGCCGAGACCTTGCGCCAGCACGGCAAGCTGGAGGACGCAGGAGGCGCTGAGGCGATCGAGGAGCTGGCGGGATGGGTGCCGTCGGCCGGCCACGCGCGCGACTACGGAAGGATCGTGCGCGACCACGCGCAGATGCGTGCGCTGCTGACCGCCTCGTACGACATCCAGGCGAGCGTGCTTTCACGCGAGGCTCCGGCGCGGGAACTGGTCGAGCGTGCGGAGCGATCGATGCTCGAGGTCGCGCATGACGACCGGCAGAAGAAGATCCGCACGATCGCGGACATCCTGCACGAGGAGACCGACAAGCTGCACCGGCTGTCTGTCGCGAAGACGGCCCTGACTGGCACGCCGTCCGGCTTCAAGGATCTCGACGAGAAGACCGGTGGCTTTCAGCCGGGCAACCTGATCGTGATCGCTGCCCGACCCTCGATGGGCAAGTCGGCGCTGGTCGCCAACATCGCCGAGAACGCGGTGCTCTCAGGCCACGCGGTTGCGCTGTTCTCGCTCGAGATGTCCGAGTCCGAGCTCGCGCAGCGGTTTGTCGCCTCGCAGGCGCGCATCAAGGGAGAGGACCTGCGGCGTGGACGGGTGCCTGAGAACCGCTGGCCGAAGATCCTCGAGGCCTGCCAGCGCCTCTCGCAGGCACCGCTGTTCGTCGACGATTCGAGTGATACAGGCGTGCTGGAGGTCCGCGCCAAGGCCCGGCGCCTGCATCACCAGATCGAGGGCGGCCTCGGCTTGATCATCATCGACTACCTGCAACTGATGCGGCACGAGGGCCGCGTCGAGAGCCGGGTCGAGCAGGTCGGCCAGATCTCGCGTGGACTCAAAGGGCTGGCGCGCGAGCTGGGCGTACCGGTGATCGCGCTGTCACAGCTGAGCCGCGCAGTCGAGCAGCGCGGCGGGGAGAAGAAGCCGATCCTCTCGGACCTCCGGGAATGCGTCACCGGCGAGACCAGGGTCATGCTTGCCGACGGGCGGCGTCTCCCGATCCGCGAGCTCGTCGCCACGACACCGGAAGTGCTCGCACTGGACGAGCGGCATCGGATCGTCCGCGCTCGCAGCGACGCAATCTGGGCCGTCGGCTGCAGAAAGGTGTTCAGACTCCGCCTGGCCTCAGGCCGCTCGCTGCGCGCAACCGCCGACCATCGCGTTCTGGCGCGCTCGGGTTGGACGCGATTGTCGGAGCTGTCGATCGGAGACCACGTCGGCATCGCACGACAGGTGCCTGAGGCGGTCAGCCCCGATCGCTGGCCCGCCGACCGCGTCGTGTTGCTCGCGCACCTGATCGGTGACGGCAGCTACTTGAAGGACTCGCCGCTGAGATATTCGACGGCCTCCGAAGAGAACAGCGTCGCCGTGACCCGGGCGGCGCAGCGTGAGTTCCGAGCGGAGATCACGCGCCTTGGCGGGGGCAGCGGGTGGCACCAGCTCCAGATCTCGGCCGGAGGCGACGCTTGGAACCCGGCGGAGGACATCGCCGACTGGCTCCGCGAACTTGGCATCTACAACCAGCGACCGAACGAGAAGCGCATCCCCTCGGCGGCCTTCAGACTCACAAACGAGCAGATCGCGTTGCTGCTCCGGCACCTGTGGGCGACCGATGGCCTCATCTCGGCCGGCTACCAGGCAGGTGGTCAGCTCGCGGGGCACGTCCACTACACGACCCCGAGCTCAGGGCTCGCCGAGGACGTGGCTGCACTACTCCTCAGGCTTGGGATCGTCGCCCGGATCACGTCGTTTGCGACCGGCACGCAAACCGTGTCGAACGTGGTGATAGCGGGATCCGCAGCACAGCGGCGATTCCTGGCTGCCGTCGGTGCTTTCGGTCCGCGCCGGCCGCAGGCGGCCGCGCTCAACGCCGCGCTACCTGCCGCCGAGAGCAACCTGGCGGCGCTGCCATTGCAGCACTGGCGAGAGGTGCTCGTGAAGCGCGTCGAGGATGCGCTCCCGATCCGCGTGACGGCGAGCACGTGGGCCGCACAGGAACAAGCATCCTCGGCGGCGGCCACCGATCACGCCGACGTGCTGGTGGAGCGGTCGCCGCGCGCCGGGATGTCTCGCAGCGCGTCCGACTCGACCTTGCGGGCAATGGCCAGCCTGCGCGAGATGGCGGCCGTGGACGCGCCTGCGGTCCATCCGTCTGCCGTCGACGCCCCTGCCGTCGACGTGTCGCCTCCTCGGGTGGCGACGGCAATCGCGCCGGCGAGCGCGCCCCACCCGGTGCTGTTGAGTGGCGCTCAGAGCGACGTCTTCTGGGACCTGGTGGCCGCAATCGAGGAGGAAGGCGAGGAGCAGGTGTACGACCTCACCGTCCCGGGTCCCGCGAGCTGGCTCGCGGACGGCGTGATCACGCACAACTCTGGTCAGATCGAGCAGGACTCCGACCTCGTGATGTTCATTTATCGCGAGGAGTACTACGAGAAGGAGTCCGAGCGGCCGGGCGAGGCGGACATCATCATCGCCAAGCACCGCAACGGTCCCGTCGGGGACGTGGTCCTGACCTTCCAGAAGGAGTATCCGAAGTTCATGAACTACGCCGGGGAGCGGTTCGCCTCGTGAGCAACTGGTCGCCGCCGGAGTCGGGGCGGTCGGGCGCGGCCGTGCCGCCGGCGCGCGCCAGCGTCGCTTCCGGTCAGCGATGCCCCTTCGACCTCTGCGACGGGTCCGGGTTTCTGTTCGACGAGGAGACGAACACCGCGTTCGATTGCAGGTGCCGCCCGCAGCGAATCGCGCGGGCGAAGGCCCGGAACCTCAGCGCGTTGATCCCGCGCCGCTACCGGGATGTCGCGTTCGATCGCCCGCCCGTGACCGAGATCGAGCCGCGCGCAGTGGTCGGCGAGGTCCGCAGGTTCGTCGATCGGATCGACGAGCACCTAGACGCAGGACGGGGATTGTGGTTCATGGGTCCCGTTGGGACCGGCAAGACGACCCTCGCGATGCTTGTGTCCAACGCGGCGCTGGCCGCGGGCCGATCGGTCGCGATCTACTCGCTGCCTCGGCTGCTCAACGAGATCCGCGACACGCTGCAGTCGCACGTCAACCTGCTCGACCGCCTTGCTGCCGTCGACCTGCTTCACATCGACGATGTCGGAGCGGAGCGCACGACCGACTGGGTGCTGGAGGAGCTGTATTCGATCGTCAACGCCCGCTACGAGGACCAGCGCTCGATGGTGATCACCACCAACATCGACAATCGCGAGGCACTGTGCGAGCAGATCGGCGAGCGCACTGTGTCGCGCCTGACCGAGATGTGCGAGGAGCTGCCGCTGCTCGGCCACGATCGGCGGATGGACTTTCGCTCGGCGGGAGCGTGACGTGGCGCCGGGCGCTCCTTCGGCGGGGGCGTGACGTGGCGCCGGGCGCTCGCTCGGCGGGGGCGTGACGTGGCGGCGGGCGCTCGCTCGGCGGGGGCGTGACGTGGCGGCGGGGGCCTATCGCAGGCTGAGATAGCGGCCGAGCAGCCAGAACCCCGCGAGGCAGGCGAGCCCGTCCGTGAGGCCCCGCGCGATCGCATCGTACGGATCTCCGGCCGCGATGCCGACGACCGCGATCGCCAGCCCAACGGCCGCCGAGAGTGCGATCGCGAAGCGCCACGGGTGCCCGCTGAGGACCGGGGGGACGAGCGGTCCGATGTCCTCGAACAGGTCACCGGCACCGCCCGCGGCGACCGGTCGCAGTTGCGACGCGCGCACCACCGCAGGGGTGGCGGCTGCCAGCGCGCACGCGCCCACGGCCGCGCCGGCCACGGCGAAGGTCACGATCCAGTCCCCGAGCACTTGGCTGAACTCGACCGCCAGGAGCGCCATGCCCGCCATCGCCGTGAAGCCGCTGATCACGGCCACCGCCGCGCGGCGTCCGATCACGGTCGCCTCGGCCCGAGGCACGACCTTCTCGCTCCGAAGCCGCCAGGCGCGGACGGCGGCGGCGACTCCGGTCACGAACGCAACCTGACAGCCCAGCACGGCAAGCAGCGCGCCGAGCACGGCGAGCGCCGAAGACTCGGGATGGAGTGTTGGCAGTCCCTCGCTGCTCGTTCGCGCGGCCAGGAACGCGACCCCGAACACGCTTCCGGCGAGCGCCAGCGCCGCGAACGAAGCTACCGCGGCTCGCCGGGCGCGGGCGGTGCCGAGCTCATCGGCGAACTGCCGAGCGAGGTCACGCGGCTGCCCCAGGTCGGCGTTCGGGTCGCAGTCGAGGTGGTCCTCGATCTCGAGCACGATGCGGCGGCTCAGACGCCCCGAGACGCCCGCCGCCGCAAGCTCCCGCGACAGCTGATCGGCGTAGCTCATGCCAGCACCGCCTCGATCGTCGTCGCGAAAGCCTTCCACTCGCCACGCCGCGAGCTCAGCTCCCGGCGCCCGTTGCGCGTCAGCCGGTAGACGCGCCGCCTGCGGCCCGCACCCGACCATGCGCTCGAGAGCAGGCCGGCCTGCTCGAGCCGGTGGAGCGCTGGGTAGACGGTGCCCTCGGGCAGTGCGAGCGCACCTCCGCTGCGCCGCTTGAGCTCCTCGATCACCGCGTAGCCGTGCAATGGCTCGGATTCCAGAACGGCGAGGATCAGCGCGTCAAGATGTCCTTTCAGGGCCTCTGGGCGCATCGGGCGCTGATCGTATACCTAGCATTGCTAGGTGTCAATGCCACATCGTCCGCGTTCGGTAGTGGAGGACGCCCGCGCTCCACGTACACTGGACT
Source organism: uncultured Solirubrobacterales bacterium (assembly GCA_963796525.1). Taxonomy (GTDB): domain Bacteria; phylum Actinomycetota; class Thermoleophilia; order Solirubrobacterales; family Solirubrobacteraceae; genus Palsa-465. The sequence goes on along the minus strand of CAWCMD010000013.1, from coordinate 343,162 downwards.
TCGCATGCCAGGAATCGTGATCGTCGGCGCCCAGTGGGGCGACGAAGGAAAGGGGAAGGTCACCGATCTGCTCGCCGAGCGAGCGGACGCGATCGTACGCTTCCAGGGCGGTAACAACGCCGGTCACACGATCGTGCGCGACGGGCAGACGTACAAGCTGCACCTAATGCCGTCGGGGATCCTGCACCCCGGCAAGCTTTGCGTGATCGGCAACGGCGTCGTGATCGACCCCAAGGTGCTGACCGACGAGCTCGACGAGCTACGCCGGCGCCGCGTGAACACGACGTCGCTGCGCATCTCGGCCAACGCGCACTTGATCATGCCCTATCACCTGCTGCTCGATCACGCCGGCGAGGCGAAGCTCGGCAAGCTGCAGATCGGCACGACGCGGCGCGGGATCGGCCCCTGCTACGCGGACAAGGCCGCGCGGCTCGGAATCCGGGTCCAGGACCTGCTCGACGAGAAGATCCTCAAGAAGAAGATCATCGCGGCGCTCGAGCCTAAGCGGCTGTCACTGCGTCCGTTCGCCAAGGATCCGCGGCTCGACCTGCAGGCGATGACCGAGGAGTACCTGACCTACGGCCACCGCCTCGAGCGGTTCGTCGCGGACACGAGCCGGCTCGTGCTCGAGCGGCTGGACCAGGGGCAGCTCGTGCTGTTCGAGGGTGCCCAGGGCGCGCTCCTGGACATCGATCACGGCACCTATCCGTTCGTGACCTCTTCGAACCCGGTCGCCGGCGCCGCGTGCATCGGTGCGGGCGTCGGGCCCAAGGACATCGATGAGATCTGGGGTGTGGCCAAGGCCTACAGCACCCGCGTCGGCGCCGGCCCGTTCCCGACCGAGCTCGACGGCCACCTCGCGGACGAGATCCGCGAGCGGGGCGGCGAATACGGCACGACGACCGGACGCGCGCGGCGGGTCGGGTGGCTCGATCTGGTCGCGCTTCGCTACGCGGCGCGGATCAACTCGCTGACGGCGCTGGCGATCACCAAGCTCGACGTCCTCTCAGGACTCGACCGCCTGCAGGTCTGCACGCGCTACCGCAGCGCCGAAGGCGCCGAGCTCGACTACTTCCCCTACCACCAGACGGTTCTCCACCACGCCTCGGGCGAGTACACCGAGCTGCCGGGCTGGTCGGAGGACATCACCGAGTGCCGAAGCGAGTCGGACCTCCCGGCCGGCGCGCGGGAGTACCTGCAGCTGATCGCCGAGGTCGTGCGGGTGCCGGTCGCGTTGATCGGGGTCGGGCCGGGTCGCGACCAGGTGATCTGGACCGAGGCCGGCGCCGGCATGGCCGGCGGCCCGGCGCCGTTAGAGGCCGCCGGCGCATAGGGGCCGCCGGCGCATAGGGGCCGCCGGCGCATAGAGGCGCCCGAAAACGGAGCTCCGAACCCCCATAACGTGACAATTCGCCCCGGCCGGCGGGCAACGAGTAACCAAACCGGTTCTATGGCACCCATTTCGTTACACGTTGCCTCCACGAGCCGTCGCTCTGTAACGAGATCGCTGCTGCTGGCAGCGCGGCGACGCTGCCAAGAGAGCGGGCCTCGCCGCCGGACGGGCGCACCTCGCGCTCAAGGCGCGGCGAGCAACCGGGCAGACCGCGTGCGCGCCGGTGCGCCCGGCCGGTGCGAGTGCCCAGCGCGACGGACGGGGCCGCACGGCCCCACGGACGCTGCTGCGGAGCAGCAGCCCCTAAGCGGGCCCTACGCCACCCGGAGCGACGGGTGGCCCTCCCCGGGCCAGGGCGCCAGCACCAGCACGAGCCGCGCATCGCTCACGGCCCGAACCGTGCGCCGCTCGTTTGGCTCGAAGTGCGACAGGAAGCCGGGCCCTCCGCGGGCAGAGCGCCCGTCCTGCGTGATCTCGACCTCGCCTTCGGCGACGACGAGGTAGGTCCGCTCGTGCACCTGGTGCTCCTGGAGCTCCTCGCCGGCCGGCAGCAGGATCGCGATCGCGCGAGTCTCAGCGTCGGAGCGCAGCACCTGTGGCTGGTGCGGCTCGATCGTCAGTGAGCGGATGTCCCAGGTCTCCATGCTCAGTCCGGAAGCCTATCGCCAGCGCTCCAGCAGATCTTCCTCGCCCACCCGCCGTACGACCCGCGCCGGCACGCCCATGACGACCGACCGCTCATCCACATCGCTCGTGACCACGGCGCCGGCGGCGACGAAGGCCTCCTCGCCGATCACGACCCCCGGGACGATCACGACGCCGCCACCGACCCGGCAGGCCCGCCGGAACACCGGCCCTTGCAGCGGATCGCCGCGCTCATGCCGGCCCATCGTGTCGTCGTTGGTGGTGAGCACACCGGGACCGAGGAACACGTCGTCCTCGACCACCGAGCCGCCCGTGACGTAGACGTTCGTCTGGATCAGGACGCGGTCGCCGATCCGCACGTCGAAGTCGACGACCGACCCGCGGCCGATCACCGAGCGGGCGCCGATCACGGCTCGCTCGCGTACCTGCACCTGGTCACCGATGATCGTGCCGGCGCCGATCCGGGCGCCGGCGTAGACGATCGCGCCGCAGCAGATCGTCACATTGTCCTCGATGACAAGCGTGCCGACATCGCCGGCGGCACTCGAGCCCGGGCGAAGGCGAGGGCGCTTGCCGAGCACCGCGCCATCCTCGACCACCACCCGCTCGCCGAGCGAGGTGCCCGGGTGAACCACCGCGGTCTGTGCCACCTCAGCTTCAGCCGCCACCGACAGGGGCCTCTCGCGTGGCGGTGTCAAGCGAGCGCTGGAGCTCCTCGAGCACGCGCACAACGCGCAGCCCGCTGAGGCCGTCGGAGCGGGGGCGGCGTCCGTTGCGCACGCACTCGACGAAATGCTCGCACTCGACCCGGAGCGGTTCGACATTCGCGATCGGCGGGCTCACGATGCCGCCGCTGCGCGTGATGTATTCGCCGTAGGTCCGCGAGTCCTCGTCGAAGCCCTTGTCGTAGATCGTGACCTTGCCCTCCAGCGCCATGTCGTCGAACGTCGCCATCCGGCGCGAGCCGACAACGGTGAACCGGCGCTCCTTGTGCGGATCGAGCCACGACAGATGCAGGTGGGCGGTGAGGCCGGAGGGGAAGCGCAGAAAGCAGAAGACCACGTCCTCGACTCCTGGCCGTACGTATGACGCCCCATGCGCGACCACCTCCCACGGCTCCTCGCCGGCGAGGTGCAGCAGCACAGAGACGTCGTGGGCGCCAAGGCTCCACAGCGCGTTCTCGTCGGCACGCAGCTTGCCGAGGTTCAGGCGGTTGCCGTAGATGTAGTAGATCTCGTCGCCGAGCTCGCCCGAATCCGTCAGCTCCTTGAGCTTCAGCACGCCCGGGTGGTACTCGAGCAGGTGCCCGACCATCAGCACGCGATCGGCGGCCGCCGCGGCCGCCAGCACCCGCTCGGCGCCAGCCACAGACTGGGCCAGGGGCTTCTCGACGAGGCAGTGCTTGCCCGCGTCGAGGACGCGCACCGCGACGTCGGCGTGGGTGGGGACCGGCGTCGCGACCGCGACCGCATCGAGCGCCGGGTCGGACAGCATCTCGTCGAGATCGGCGACGACCTGGACGCCCGGGAAACGCACGCACGCACGCTCGCGCGCCGCCGAAGAGGGCTCGCAGCACCAGATCAGCTCGCAGCCCGGCAGCTCCGCAAAGTTGCGGGCGAGGTTCGGGCCCCAGTAGCCGAGACCAGCCACGCCCAGACGGATCGGCGAACGGGTCATGATCGAGACAGCAGTCTAAGAGCCGCGACGACGCGATCGCCCGCGTGCCCGTCGCCGTACAGTGCCGGTCGCTCGGAAGGGGGCGTCCGCTCGAGCGCCGCCAGCGCCGCGCTGATGTCGAGATCGACGAGCACGTTCCAACCGCGGTCCACGGTTTCCGTCCATTCCGTGGTGGAGCGCAGCGTCACGCATGGCACACCCGCCAGGTAGGCCTCCTTCTGCAGACCACCGGAGTCCGTCAGGATCGCGGCTGCGTTGCAGATCAGCGCGGTGAACTCGAGGTAGCCCAGCGGCGCAGTCAAGATCACCCCGTCTGCGAGCCGCTCGAGCAATCCGCCATCGACGAGCCGCGCTCGCGTGCGCGGGTGAAGCGGGAATACGACCGGCATCGGCACGGCGAGCAACACCTCCACCAGCCTGCGCAGGCGCTCCGGGGCATCGACGTTCCCGGCACGGTGGGCGGTTGCGAGGACGTACCCACCAGGCTCAACTCCGTGCGCGGTCACGAGGTCGAGGCGCTCCCGAGCCCGCGGCTGGATGGCCAGCGCAACATCAACCATCACATCGCCAACCATCTCGACCTTCCCTGCCACCGACTCGCGCGCCAGGTTCGCGACCGCGGCCTCCGACGAGCAGAGCAACAACGAGCTCATATGGTCGGCGAGCACACGGTTGAGCTCCTCTGGCATCGAGCGGTCGAACGACCGCATCCCGGCCTCGACGTGGGCTACCGCCACTCCTGCTTGAGCGCCGGCAAGTGCGCCCGCGAGCGTCGAGTTGGTATCGCCGTAGACGAGCACGGTGTCTGGTCGGACATCCGCGATCGCCGGCTCGAGCGCGGCGAGCATGCGCGAGGTCTGGGAGGTGTTCGAGTCGCGCGAGACGCCCAGCTCCAGATCGGGCGTCGGCAGCCCCAGCTCGGTGAAGAACACCGACGAGAGCTGATCGTCGAAGTGCTGACCCGTGTGGATCATCACCTCCTCGTCAGCTTCTCGGAGCTTAGGCGAGACCGCAGCCGCCTTGATGAACTGCGGGCGGTTCCCGATGACCGTGAGGACCCTCAGGCTTGGAGCTCCGAACGGATGCGATCGCTGACGGCCGCCGCGATCCTCTCGGCCACCTCGCCGGCGCCCGCGAAGCTGTGGTCATCGACGGCGACCACCGGTTGCACCTCGCGGGTTGTGGAGGCGACGAATGCCTCGTCGGCCGCCAGCAGGTCGTCGAGCGTGCAAGCGCTCTCAGACGCGTTCCCGACCTCGATCACGACAGCGCGGGTGATCGAGGCGAGGATGTGATCTTCGAGCGGCGGGGTGAAGATCGCGCCACCGGTGACCCAGAAGATCGAGCTCGTCGGCGCTTCGAGGACACGGCCGTGCGGGGTTACGAGCAGCGCCTCGTCGAAGCCGCGCTCGCGGGCGAGCCGGCTCGCGAGCATGTTCGCGGCGTATGAAAGCGACTTGACGCCGTCGAGGATGCGCGTCGGGGAGTACGTGATCGAGCCGAGTCGGATCCGCTCCGGGGTCGGCGGCAGCGGCTCGGTCAGCAGCAGGCGCCGTCCGCCGCGTGTCAGCACGATCCGTAGCAGCTCGTGGCTCGTGCCCGTCTCGGCCTCCGCGAGCAATCGATACGCATCCGCGCGGACGGCCTCGAGATCAATCGCCAACCTCAGGTTGAGGGCAGAGCGCTCGAGCCGCACGAGATGGTCATCGAGCGCAAACGGTTGCCCCTGATACAGCCGGATCACCTCGAAGATTCCGTCGCCGCGCAGCAAGCCCTCGTCCGTGGCCGGAATCGTGGCCTGCGCGGCGGGCATGATCTCGCCGTCGAGCGAGGCAAGCGAAGCGTCGGAGGGCGTCACCTGCCGGAGCCTACTTCGCGAGCGGAGGGCGCGCCGATCGCCTCCGGCCTGGTCCAGATCTCCGCCAGGCGCACGAGCGTCGCGGCCGCCGCCGCCATGTCGTTGAGCGAGGCCCACTCACGGACGGAGTGGTACTCGTGGCCGCCCGTGAAGATGTTCGGCGTCGGGAGGCCCATCTCACTTAGGATCGAGCCGTCGGTGCCGCCGCGGATCGGCTTGTGGATCGGCTCGATTCCCTCGGCGCGGATCGCGGCCTCGGCCGCGGCCATCACGTACGGGACGTCCTCGAGGAAGCGCCGCATGTTTCGGTATTGCGGCTTGACCTCGATCTCGAGCTTGGCCCTGGGCTCGGCGGCCACGATTTCGCGAGCGGTGCGCTCGAGCAGCTCGGTGTGCTGATCGAGCTTGTCCTCGTCGTGATCGCGGAGAATCGCCCGGAACTGAGCCCGCGCCGCCGAGCCGGCGAACTCGTACGGATGGATGAAGCCCTCCCGATCGGCAGTGGTCTCCGGCGTCAAGCGGTCGGAGGGAAGCGCCGCGACGATCTGGGCCGCGAGGCGCAGCGCGTTGACGAGCTTGCCGGTCGCCTGGCCAGGATGAACGTCAACGCCGGTGACCGTGACGAGCGCTTCGCGCGCGGAGAAGGACTCGTCCTGCACCTCGCCGATCTCGGAGCCGTCGACCGTATAGGCACAGAGCGCGCCAAAGCGCTCGAGGTCGAACAGCGAGGCGCCCGCGCCGATCTCCTCGTCGGGCGTGAAGCAGACGCGCAACGTGGGCCTCGGCAGCTCGGGGTGCGCGGCGAGATGCGCGACCGCGGTCATGATCTCGGCGACGCCCGCCTTGTCGTCGGCGCCGAGCAGCGTGTCGCCGCTCGTGGTCACGAGGTCGTGGCCGACCTTCGCCGCCAGCTCGGGCATCGCGGCCGGGTCGAGGGTTGTTCCAGCGCGCGGGAGCGCGATCACGCCGCCGTCGTAATCGCGGTGGACGAGCGGCTCGACGCCGGCCCCGGGCGCCTCGGGGCTGGTGTCGACGTGCGAGATCAGACCGACCACCGGCCCGGCATCACCCTGCGGGGAGGCCGGGACCGTTGCCATCACATATCCGTTTGCGTCGAGCTCCGCGTCCTCGAGTCCGGCGACGCGCAGCTCATCGACGAGCAGCCGGGCAAGGGTCAGCTGTCCGGGGGTGCTAGGCGAGCCCTCCCGGTCGCGCCGGGACTGGGTGTCGACGCGCACGTAGCGCAAGAAGCGCTCGAGCAGCCCGGGCGCGAGGGACTCGGCGAGCTCAGATGTGTAAAGGGCGCCGGGCACGGCAATCCAGTATCGCAGCGGCTCCTCCCCAGGCGCCGCGTGACCAGCCGCAGCGGCTCCTCCCCAGGCGCCGCGTGACCCTCCGGCTAGACCAGCCCCTCGGCCTGGTACTCGCGCAGGTAACCCTCGAACAACCGGCGGTGCCGTTCCTCGTCGTGCAGGATCTCGATCACCATGTCCTGCGTCACCGGATCGACCTCATCGGTGGCCTCGATGATCGTGTTGTAATGCTCGATCGCGCCGGTCTCGGCCTCGATCACGCCCTTGATGACGTGCACGACGTCGGTCTGGTGCTCGGGCGGCTGCAGGTAGGACTGCTCGGCGCGGAAGTCCATCGATCCCGGGACGACGCCGTAGAGCTCCTTGATCCGCTCGCCGAAGCGACGTGCGTGTCCGAGCTCCTCATCGATGTCCTCCCTGAGCGATTCGATGATCTCCTGGGCGCGGACTCCGTCGGGATTGATCGAGTTCGCGAGGTAGCTCATCACCGTCTCGAGCTCCATCCAGTAGGACCTGACGAGCAGCCGCAGGATCTCTTCGCGCTGCTGCGCGTTGTCGGACGCGAGGATCCCGCGCGCGCTGGTTCTGACAGACATGTGTCTTCCTTTCTCAGTCGACTCACGTCGAGCCTTCCCGCAGGGACCGCGCCTCACGCGCCGCTGAGCCAGCAGCCCAGTCCCGATGGATTTGGGCTCATTTATGAGGTTTTGCGCAGATCCAGCCTGGCACCCCGCTCGATCGGCGCGCAAATTCGGGGAAACGCCGGCCTCGATTCGCTTGTGGCCGATGCAGGTTTCCAACACGATTAACGTATTACTGCTGACTGAGTCATCCGACTGTGGTAAAACAAGGGCGTCTGCGAAAGAGGAGGTCAGCGAATGACGGTGACCCCGATGCTTCGTGCCGCGACTACCGCGTCAAGTTCGCCCGAGCTGTTCGAGCGGTGGCGTCGGCATAACGATCGCCGGGCACGGGATGAGTTGGTCGAGCGGTTTCTACCGCTCGCGCGCAAGCTTGCGCGTAGATACGTTCCATCAAGTGAGCCGTACGAGGATCTCGTGCAGGTCGCGAGCCTCGGCCTTGTCAAGGCGGTCGAGCGGTTCGACCCCGATCGTGGCTTCGCGTTCACCTCGTTCGCGGTGCCGACGATCGTCGGAGAGTTGAAGCGGTACTTCCGCGACGCCGGGTGGACCCTGCACGTCGACCGCGGGGCGCAGGAGCGCGCACGGAAGATCACCGACGCCCAGCAGCAGATCAGCGCCCGCACCGGCAGGCCACCGACGGTCGACGAGCTCGCGCAATTCCTGGAGATGAGCGTCGAAGAGGTGCTCGACGGGCTGCAAACGGCAGAGGCGTACGACGCGATCTCGCTGGACGCCCCGCTGGCCGGCGATGAAGAGGGCACGTCAACCAGATTGGACGCGATCGGCGACGCGGACCAGCGATTGGAGTTGGTCGACGAACAGGCGACGATCTTCGCCGCCGCCCGGCATCTGCCCAGACGCGAGCGGCAGATCCTGTACCTGCGATTTGGCGAGGATCTGACCCAGACCGAGATCGCCGAGCGTGTCGGTGTCTCCCAGATGCAGGTCTCGCGCCTGCTGCGGCGGTCGCTCCAGCGGCTGCGCGATCTGACCGGCGATCGTCAGTTGTGAGAGGCGCTGGAGCCGCTTGCACGGCTCCAGCCACCCCGGTCCTCCGGCCGCAGGCGCCGAGCGCGCTGCGTCACCGCGAGTTGGCGAGCGCAGCGTCACCAGCGGCCGTACCACCTGCGACGGCCCATACCGGACTCCACTCCTCCGACAAGGAACCCCAGCGCCCACAGTACAAGCGCTGCGATCAGCACGAACCACAGGAAGTGCGCAGCAAAGCCAAGCCCGCCGAATACGGCGAGGATCAGCAACAGGATGACTAAAGCAACCACGTCGACTCCTTTCCTTATGACGCCTCCCAGCGCCGTACGCGACGGCTACCCGCGATCGACGCGGACCACGCGTGCGGAGCCGAAGAGATCAGGGCGTGTCTTCGTCGCGCTCGCTCGAGCGCTCGAGGTCCGCCTCACCGCCCTCGGCCGCGCGCGCGTCCTGATCCCAGCCTGAGGGGTCCAAGCCGGAGGCGTCCTCGATCGCGCGGCGAGCGGCATGTTCATCGCCGTGGCTCGCGTGCTCCACAAGCTCGCGCTCGGCATCCTCGAAGCCCTCGGCTTCGCCGCCTCCGCTGCGGCCGCCTCGGCTTCCTCGTGTGCTCGGTCTGGACCCGGCATCGACAATCGGCTACCGGGCCTGCTTCGCGGTAATCGCCCGGCTGAGCAAGCTCCCGGCAAGATCAGTACCCTCGCGCCACCGTGCAGAGCCAGTTCCGCGTTGAAGTGAACAGCGAGGACCACGCGGTCGTGATCAGCGTCAGCGGTGAGCTCGATCTCGCGACCAGCCCTGCGCTCGAGCAGGAGCTGGAGCGTGCGTCCTCATCGGAGGCAACGGTCGTGATCGTGGACCTCAGGCAGCTCGAGTTCATGGACTCGACGGGCCTGAGCGTCCTCGTAAAAGCACATCAGAAGGCCGAGGAAGTGGGGCAGAGCTTCGCGCTCGTCCGTGGGCCTCAGCAGGTCGAGCGGCTGCTCAGCCTGACTGGCGTGGCCGATCGGGTGCGGCTGCTCGACAGGCCGGAGGAACTGCTGGGCGAGAGCTAGTGCGGGGCTCGCGGTATCGCCTGCCGGCGGTCGACCATCACTACCCGCAGCAGCTCGTAGTCACCGATTGGGCTGATCTGAAGCTCGTCGCTCAGCATCGGCAGAGCTGAGCCGATGTGCCCGCGCGCAGGCTGCTCGCAAAGCTGCGCCGTGGCCCCGGGCAAGAACGGGCCGATCGTCAGCTCCAGGCGCCGTTCGTGCGTCGAGATGCCGAAGCTAACCCTCGATCCGGCCGCCGCGCTCGCGGCGTGCGCCGCGAGCCCGTCGGTGACCAGGTAGACGTCCGAGAAGCGATCGAGCGAGAACCGCGCCTGGGCGGCAAGCGCGCGGGCGATGCGGCCGAGCACACCGCTCAGCAGCCTGACGGGCGAGACCGACACGACCGCGTCCCCGGTCAGGTCGGCGGCCCATCCATCCACGGGCGCGGCCTGCCCCGGCGCGTCGAACAAGGCCCTGCCATTGCGCCGGCCTGCGAACTCCATTCGAACCTCCGTTCCTCCGCCGAAACGGGTCTGAAATTCCGCCGTTTGCGCGAGCGCCCGGATGACGGGCATCCCGACGCCTTGCAGCTGGTCGTCGGAGCTGCTCATCAAGCCAAGTCCGGCTCCCCGATCGGCGACTACGACTGTGATCGCGTCCGGCTCGGCGTACAGGCAAACGGTCATCGGGCCCGGATCATCTTCGTAGGCATGCATCACCACGTTGTTGCATGCCTCGCTGACAGCAGTCTTGAGATCGTCGAGCAATTCGAGGTCGAACGAGAGCAATTCGCCGACCCCACCGAGGGCGCCCCGAACGAGCGTCAGTGTCTCGGGCCTGCTGTCAAGCTCGAGGCTCACCATCGGTCGTTCGTCGGAGTCAGTCATCACATACAAGCCTGCCCATGCGAAAAGGAACCACACCCTGGTAAATCGCGCGTTCTGACCCCAGTCATCGGCCGCCGCCAGATCCGCGACAAAGAAATGATCTCCCCCGCTGGCGGCCCTCCCCAGGGGCCACCACACTCGCGGAAGGCGTGAGGTCAGGAAAGTCTGCGCTCGCTGAGGAAGCTTGGTGAATGCGTAATGGCGGCGACGGGGACGACCGCCGGTTTACCCGCGACCGGGCGCATGCCAAACCCCGCGGCAGCACTGCACGCTTCCGTGCCGCGGGGTTGGCTTTCCTTCAGTCTCGGGGGGCGTCCGTGAGCTGCTCGAGGTTCTGATCGCAGCTTTCGCTCAACTGCGTGAGCGCCCGGCGAAGTATGCGCGACACCTGCATCTGCGACACACCGATCACGTCGGCGATCTGGGTCTGCGTCATGTCCTGTACGAAACGCAGTGCAAGGACGCGACGTTCGCGCGGAGAGAGTTCGCGTGCCGCCTCGGCGATCGTCGCCATGGCCTCCACGCGCTCGAAGCGCTCGTCTTCCTTGCCGAACGTGTCCGCGAGCGTCCCGGATTCTCCGTCCTGGTCGTCGCGAGGGACGTCGAGCGAGGTTGAGTGGTGCGCCGCGGCCGTCTCCAGCCCCTCGACGACATCCTCAATGCTCATCTCGAGGAACTCCGCGATCTCCTGGACGCTCGGCGACCGGCCGGTGCGAGCAGCGAGCTTCTGCTGGGCCTCCTCAACCTCGAGCGCCTGTTCCTGCGCGCCTCGCGGCACGTGGACGGACCATCCAAGGTCGCGGAAATAGCGCTTCAACTCGCCGAGGATTGTCGGCACGGCAAAAGACGAGAACGCGGTACCGCGATCTGGATCGAAGCGATCGACCGCCTTTACGAGGCCGAGGCTCGCGACCTGCAGCAGGTCATCGAACGGCTCGCGCGCACCGGTGTAGCGGCGCGCCAGCTTTCTCGCGAGCGGCAGAAAACGCTCCACGAGTTCAGCGCGCGCACGGTGGTCTCCATGCTCCTGCCAGCGAGCGAAGAGTTCGCGTGAGTCGGTTTGTGACTTGGTCGACGTTGGCATATAGATGCGTTACCCGACTCTCCCGATGCTCAATCATCCGCCCCCCGGTATGGGTCAGCGGACGGACAACAACCCTGGAAATCGGTGCTATACGGTGGAATCGGCCGCTCGATAGCTGGGGTGCGCCATGCGCACGATGAGGCGGGCGATGAACGACCCGACGATCAGATAGACGACTGCCGCGACTCCCCAATTGACGCCCAGGGCGGCCTTCGGGTCGTGCAGAGAGAAGATGTTCCTGAACGGCCCGACCAGCGTGCTGCCCGCGTCGTGGATATCACGCACGATCGCGTTACCCGGATTTGCCGAGAGCAGCCGCAGCACGATCGCCACCACGATCACGGCCACGACCAGGCCCGTGACGAGCCTGACCAGGCGCGAGAGGGCCAGCAACAGCGAGCCGGCCGCCCACCGTCCGCGAGCCGGTGCGGCCTGCGCACGAGTCGGCGCCGCGTCATACGGATCTCTGGTCGCAAAAGCCATCTCTCATCCTCCTCGAACCCCTTGGACTTCTTCCGCGAGTCAGTGCTACCCGGGCGGGACGCAGGCAAACGATGGCCTCGAATGGGGCTGCTCCGCAGCATCCAGCTGGACGACTCGTGGCGGGCGCGGTCGTGGCGAGGCTGGATGCCGAGCGGGCCCAGCCACGAGGCCGTGCGGCCCCGTCCGGACGGCACCGCCTCGCGCTAGCGCTTCGACCTCGCCGCGGCCGTCGCGAACCGCCCGGCCAGCCGGGCGACCTCGTCGATCAGCTCGGGCGGCTCGAGCACCTCGAAATCGACGCCGAGGTTTGCGATGTACACGGCGAGCCCGCCGAGCCAATCGGAGCTCGTGCGCAGGATGCATCTGCTCTCATTGAGCGGCTCGACGCTCGCCACCGAGTGCGGGATCCTTCCGGCCAAGCTCGCGGCCGCCACTTCCAGGACCACCGTCGCCTGGTAGCGGTCGCGCGTCGTGGCGACACCGCGCGCGACGTACGCGGCGATGTCCTCGGCGGGCGGCTCGCGCGGATGAAAGCGCCGATCGACGCTCGGCGATCGTTCGATCCTGTCGACGCGGAAGGTCCGCCAGTCGCCACGGTTCACATCCCACGCAACCAGGTACCAGCGACGCCCGTTGTGAACCAGCCGGTGAGGCTCCACGAGCCTGCGGCTGGCCGGCCGGTCGCGCCCGTGGTAGGCAAACCGAAGCCGCTGGTGATCCCGGCAGGCGCCGGCAATCACGGCCAGCGACTCGGGATCGACCGTCGGGCCGGTGCCGGGGTAGGGAACCGTCGCCGCGCCGAGCGCGTTGACTCGCCGCCGCAGGCGGCCCGGCAGGACCTGCTCGAGCTTCGACAGCGCGCGCAGGGAGATCTCCTCAATCCCGGCGATTCCGACGCTCGTCGCTGCGCGCAGGCCGGCGGCGACCGCCACTGCCTCCTCGTCGTCGAGCAGTAGCGGCGGCAATGAAGCGCCCGCGCCAAGGCGGTAGCCACCGGCCACACCCCGCGTGGCGTTGACCGGATAGCCCAGCGCCCGCAGGCGCTCGACGTCGCGCCGGACCGTCCGGGGGCCAACACCGAGCCGCTCCGCGAGCTCGGCACCCGACCACTCCGGCCTCGACTGCAGCAGCGAAAGAAGCTCGAGCAGTCGCGCGGAGGTCTCCAGCATGAGCGCACTATCTCAGCAATTGAGGACCGATCCAGTCCTCAATGCCCCTTACGCTGGGTTTCCACGGCAAGCGACGAGAGGAAGGCAGAGATGGATTGGAAGCTCGAGCTGGTTGCGGTCCCGGTCACCGACGTGGACCGAGCGAAGTCGTTCTACACCGAGCAGGCCGGCTTCAACGCCGACCACGATTACACCATCAGCCCCGAGCTTCGGTTTGTGCAGCTCACCCCTCCAGGATCGGCATGCTCGATCGCGATCGGGCGCGGCATCGTGGACTCCGAGCCCGGTTCCGTCGCGGGACTTCAGCTGGTGGTCGCCGACATTGAGGCGGCGCGCGCGGAGCTCGTACAGAACGGCGTCGACGCATCCGAGGTCCAGAAGTTCGACTGGGGCTCATTTGTGTTCTTCAGCGATCCCGACGGAAACCGCTGGTCGGTGCAGCAGGTCCCCGTCCGCGGCTGAGGGAGGGGTGCTCCGCTACGTTTTGCGCGGTGGAGAGAGGGGTGCTCCGCTACGTTTTGCGCGGTGGCCCTGATCGCCCTCGATCACGTCCAAGTTGCAGCTCCTCCGAAATGCGAGGAAGCGGCACGGCGCTTCTACGGCGAGTTGATTGGCCTGCCGGAGGTCCGCAAGCCGGAGGCCTTGCGCGCCCGAGGCGGCGTCTGGTTCGCACTCGGCGAGCAGCAGTTGCACGTTGGGGTTGAAGCGGAGTTCAGGCCTGCGCGCAAGGCACATCCAGCGCTGCGCGTCGCTTCCGACCAGCTCGACGTGCTGGCCGGCCGGCTCTCGCGGGCGGGTGAGCGCGTGCTGTGGGACGACGAGCTGCCGGGTGTGCGCCGGTTCTTCTCCGAGGACCCGTGGGGGAACCGGATCGAGCTGTGCGCTTACGGTTGAGCGGCTTGAGCGCCTCGGCAGGCCGCGGCTATCCCGCCATGCCGCCGAAGAACCCGAACGGGTTCGGCGGCCGATCCTCGTAGACGGCCTCCGCGCTTGCCTCGACGACGACCGTCGTGCCGTCTGGAGCCTCGCGCCGGATCCGATCGGCGAGGGCGTTCGCGCTGTCTTCATCGCCTGTGCCGAGAAACAGATAGTTCGAGCGACGTACGGACGTGAGTCCCTCGGCGGTGAACACCGCCTCGAGCTTCTCGGCCTCGGCGGGGGACGGGGACTCGACGCGGACCTCGAAGTCGGGGTACCCCTGGCTCTTTGCGTCCTCGCGCTCCTGCTCGATCAGTTCCTCGTGCTCGGCCTCGATCTCGGCCTCGGTGGCCGGTAGCGGGGCGTCGGGAGCCTCCCACTCCTCGGCGACCGGATGCCAGTGCTTGAGCTCGGTCGTGAGGTGCCACTCGTGCTCGGCGGCCAGCGAGCGGATCAGCTGCTCAGCGCTTTCCGCCTGCTCGCGCGTGCCTGTGTAACAGAAGACCTCGGATCCGTCGACGGACACGGCAACGCGATCCTGGAACGACGTCTCGAGCTGGTGCTCGAGCTTCGAGGCCTCGAGCCGCTCGGTCAACGAGTGCGCGATTCCGCTCTCGTGCAGGTCGATGCGCAACCGCCAGTCGTCACCCATGGGTGCTCAGGGTAATCGATGGCGGGTACGACACGCCGGCTACGTCGCGGCTGCCGGCGCGCCGCCTGGCTGCGCGCTTAGCTCCGCGAGCGCGGGCGGGTGGCGCAGTCACAGAATCGCCCGTGCACCAGCGGCGACCGGCAGGTCGCTGACGCGCGGGGCTCCACGATCCCCCGCTGTGCCAGTTCGCCGCGCTGCGACTGAGCGTTTCTGCGTCGAATTCGGATTCGTACTCCCATCATCTTCTATTGATCCTGATCGGTGTTTCGGACAGATCCTTTAGCGGACACCCGAACATATGATCGCAAGATGCGATGTTAGCCGCGCCGCTTCCGCTGCGCCCGCGGGGTGGACTCCGTCCCGCTTGAGGCCCGGCCCGAAGCCCATAACGCGGCAATTCGCCCAGACCCGCGGGCGACAATGAGCAACGTGGTTGCCATAGCCCACAACGCTCAAAACCGCCCAGCGCCTCAAACGCTTTCGCGCAAAGTGGTCGCCATAGCCACCTGGACTTTCGCCTTTTTAGGGCGGTGAGGTGGACATAAGAAAGGAGCACCGGCGGTTGCTCCGAATCGTTGGGTGTCAAGTCCTAACGGTGGAGGTCGCCGCCGATGCCTTGCGATGTTCCCAGTTCGCTTGCGGGGTTGCTTTCCCTGTTTGGGTCGTGTTTCACGGCGCCGACGTTTGAGACGTTTTGCGGGCTTGCGGTGGGTCTGCTCACGCGGGTGCGGGAGCGGACGGTGACCGGGATGCTGTCCGCGGCTGGTCTGGCGGGGGAGTGGCATCACTGCCGGGCGCACCGGTTCTTCTCCCGTGCTCGGTGGTGCCCTGACCGGCTAGGAATGATCGCTTTGGATCTGATCGTCGAGCGGCTTGTGGCTGGCGGGGAGCCGATCGTGGTCGCGGTCGACGACACGCTGATGCGCCGCTATGGCCCGAAGGTGTTCGGGTGCTGCCGGATGTATGACGGCGGGTCGGTCAGTGCGGGGCAGATCACCGGGGTCGGTAACCCGTGGGTCGTCGCTGGCGTGGTCGTGAAGCTCTCGTTCTTGGCGCGGCCGGTGTGCCTGCCGGTGCTCTTCAGGCTCTGGCGCCCTGGCCAGGGCCCCACCCAGGTGCAGCTCGCGCGGGAGCTCTCGGTGCTGATCGCGGGCCGTTATCCGGACCGGCGAGTGATCGTGCTCGGCGATGGCGCCTATGCCGCTCGCAAGATGTCCCCCAGCCAGCTGCCGCCCAACGTATCGCTGGTACTGCGCGCCAGGCGCGACATCCGCCTCTACCGGCCGCCGCCGGCGCGGATCCCGGGCACCCGCGGCCGGCGCCGGCAAAAGGGCGAGCTGCAGCCGGCTCTATCAACGCTCGCGGGCGACCCCGAGACCCGCTGGCAGAAGGTCACGATGCGCCGCAACGGTCAAACCGCGACCGCGGAGGTGATCTCCCAGGACGGGTTCTGGTATCGCAGCTGGGGGTGTCTGCCAGCCAAGACGCTGTGCATCCGCAACCCTAAAACCGCCGACCAGGTCGAGGCGCTACTGATCACCAGCGACCCGCGGCTCGCACCCGCCCGGATCCTCGAGCTATACGCGATGCGCTGGTCGATCGAGGTCACCTTCCGCGACGCCAAACAACTCGTCGGCGTCGGCGAGGCACAGAACCGCACCCCACTCGCCGTCCAACGAACCGTCCCCTTCGCGTTCCTCTGCCTCACGATCGCGATCGTCTGGTACGCGCTCGCCGGCCACACCACCAACGACATCGCCGAGCGCCGAGCCCGCCACCCCTGCTACCGAACCAAACGCGACCCCTCAGTCCAAGACATCCTCACCAAACTCAGACGCACCATCATCAAAACCAGAATTACGGTCGCTACCGCCCAACACCCACACCCACCAAAAACCGACCAGCTCGCAGAAGCCTGGGAACTAGCCGCCGCATAACGGCGAAAGTCCAGGCCACCACACCGCTAGAAGGCGCCGCCGGCTCGCGTCGTTCTTGAGCAATGTGGCGGTTGGTGGCAGCGCGAGAGCGGGGCGGGACACCAATCCCCAGCCCCCTCGCGAGGCAGACCAACCAACAGGGCACCCGGCCGAAGGCCGGGAAGCGTGGCGCCAGCCAACAGCCTAAACGACAAGCCACGGCCGCCCGCCCCGCACCGCCCACCAAGACGGTCCGGACGGGGCCGCCCGGGCGGGCGGGTGGGCGGGACCCAATCCTGGCGCGAACCATCCCCTATCCGGGCCGCAAGCCGGAGGGGACGCTGCGAAGCAGCCCCTATCCGGGCCTCGAGCCGAACCGGACGGGCGCTAAGGAGCGAAGGCCCTGCTGGTAGCGAAGGCCCTGCTGGTAGCGAAGGCCCTGCTAGTAGCCCTGGCCGCCGGCGCCGCCGCCACCACCACCGCCGTTACCGCCGCCGCCACCACCGCTGCCGCCGCCGCCGTTACCGCCGCCGCCACCACCGCTGCCGCCGCCGCCGTTACCGCCGCCACCGCCACTGCCGCCGCCACCACCCTGCGGGCTCGTCTGCGGCGCTGCGGTCGTCTGTGGAGCGGCCTGTGGCGCGGCTGCCGCGGTCGTAACCGGCGCAGCCGCCGCCGTCGTCGTGTCGGCAGCGGCGGTCGCCGTCGCCGAGGCTGACGTCGTCGTGTGCGTCTGCTTCTTCTTGTGGGTGACCTTCTTCTTGTGCGTGGCCTTCTTCGTAGCCGAGGCCACCGTGGCCGAAGAAGTCGTCGTCGACTGTGTCGAGCTCGCTGTCTTGGAGGAACTACTGCCACAACCAGCCACCACGACGGCGGCCGCGATCGTCATCAGCAAGGCTCGTTTCATTAGGACGGACTCCTGTCGGTCGCTCGAGAACTTCCGTCCCAGGGTACAAGACCTTCCCGGCATTTCCGCGCAGGTGCTCCGACGGCGTGCAAGTTCTCTGACAGCGGCCTGCGGCGGCAGATGCCGAATGAGAGTTCTGTAAGGTATTCGGTTCGATCGAGGAATCTGGTACCTCGTATTCCCTCTGGTCCGGGCGATTACCAGAGCCGGTGGCGGCTTTTCGGACACGTGAAAGGGATCACTGCTGATTAGGGCAGCGCGATGACGTTGCAGGACGAAGGAACGCAGGATGATGCCGTGCGTGGGCGGGACGGCGCGGTCGCGACCGCTGAGCCGCCGCGGGCCCGCAGGCTGATCGGCCGGCGGACCGGCGAGCGCGAGCCGCGCTCGCGCCAGACGTGGATCCTGATCGTCTGCTGCGTGGCCCAGTTCATGGTCATTCTCGACCTGAGCATCGTCAACGTCGCGCTGCCGTCGATCCAGTCGAGCCTCGGCTTCTCCTCCGCCGACCTGCAGTGGGTGGTCGACGGTTACGCGATCGCGTTCGCCGGGTTCCTGATGCTCGGCGGGCGGGCCGCGGATCACTTCGGCCAGCGGCGTACATTCGTGATCGCGCTGCTGCTGTTCGCGCTCGCATCGCTCGTCGGCGGACTCGCGCCCTCACAGGAAGTGCTCGTCGGGGCACGAATCGGCCAAGGCATTGCGGGCGCCCTGATGGCCGCGTCGTCGCTGGCGATCATCACGTCCTCCTTCGCGCCGGGCCCCCAGCTTCATCGTGCGATCGGGATCTGGGCGGCTATGAATGGGTTGGGAGGTGCGGCCGGTGTTCTGTTCGGCGGCATCATCACCGAGGCGCTGAGCTGGCGCTGGGTGCTGCTGATCAACCCTCCAATCGGGATCGCGGCTGCGGTCGTCGCCTTCCGCGTGGTCAGGGATGTGCGACGGGAGGATGCCCCGCCGTTCGACTTGGCCGGCGCGCTGACGCTGACGATCGGCCAGATGATCCTCGTCTACGGCGTCGTGCAGGCCGGTCTGCGCGGATGGCACGCGCCACTGGCCCTCGGCCCGATCATCATCGGCTTCGTTCTGCTCGGCCTGTTCGGGCTGATCGAGACGCGGTTCGCCGAGGCCCCGCTGATCCCGTTCAAGGAACTGACCAAACCGCTGAAGAACGCCAACACGATCGTCCTGTTGTTCAGCGCCTCGCTTTTCCCGATGTGGTACCTGAGCTCGCTCTATCTGCAGCAGGTGCTCGGCCTTTCACCGCTGCATGCGGGACTCATCTTCCTGCCGATGGCGGCGACGATCGGGATCGTCGCCCGCTTCGCCGGCAAGCTCGTGAGCCGTTACGGGGTCCGCGCGGTGCTTGGCGGGGGGTTGCTGATGATGACCGCCGGCATGCTGCTGTTCACCAAGATCGCGGCCAGCGGCAGCGGTGTCGTCTACATCATGATTCCGGGCATCCTGACCGCAGCGGGGATCGCGCTATCGATCGTCCCCTCGACGATCGCCGCCACGCAGGGGGCCAAGCAGGGTCAGGCGGGCCTCGCGTCGGGCCTTGTCAACACCTCGCGGCAGGTCGGCGGCGGGCTCGGGTTGGCCGTCCTGATCACGCTCGCGACGACCTACACGAGCCACCTCATCGGCGACGGTCGCACCGTCTCGAAGGCGTTGACCGAAGGCTTCCGGCTCGGTTACTTCATCTGCGCCGGTCTGTGCGCGGTCGCGGCGCTGCTCACTTTCGCGCTCGTTCCGAAGGCCGAGACTACGCACGGGTCGCTGCTGAAACGCGCCCCGATCGCGGTCGCGGTGGCGGTCGTGATTGCCGGCTTCATCGCCGTCGACTTTGCGTTCGGTGGCTCGCGCGGCGCTCCGATCGGCGCGTACACCACGAACGGGACGTACAGCTACGTCTCGGAGCCCGGGCTTCATCCACCCAAGCTCAGGACGGACATCGCGACCGCCGCGAACAAGCTGGCCCCCGGGTACATCTTCATGGCCAACTTCTACGACCTCAACTACCCGCCGATGGTCGGGCAGAGCGGGCCGCTGATTCTCGACAACAA
Organism: uncultured Solirubrobacterales bacterium; assembly: GCA_963796525.1. Lineage (GTDB taxonomy): Bacteria > Actinomycetota > Thermoleophilia > Solirubrobacterales > Solirubrobacteraceae > Palsa-465. Next base: position 323,526 of record CAWCMD010000013.1, on the reverse strand, counting down.
CCTCCAGCCCGTGTGGTTCAAGCCACTGCCGACCTCGGTCGTCGCGGGCAACCTCAGTCTCCAGAGCTACCACGGTAAGCCCGTGCTCGCTTGGTGGCAGGGGGTCATCACGAACACGGGCGCAACCGAAAAGGGCGAGTACGTGATCTCCGACCAGCACTACCGGACGATCGCGACTCTGCACGCCACCGACGGCTGGGTGCCCACTCTCCACGAGATCGTGATCCGTGGCGACAACGCGTGGGTGACCGCCAACAAGAACATCCCGAGGGATCTCTCAAAGTACGGCGGCGCTTACAACGGAGCGTTGATCGACTCCGCGGTGCAGGAATACAACCTGAAGACGGGCAAGCTCGTCTACAACTGGGATGCCCTCGATCACATCCCGCTGGACGACTCTCAGGCGTCGCTGCCCACGAATGGATTCCCATGGGATGCGTACCACGTCAACTCGATCAACGTGCCCGGCGACGGCACGTTCGTGACGTCGATGCGCAACACATGGGCTGCCTACAAGGTCAATATCGCGAGCGGAAAGCCGGAGTGGGTACTTGGCGGCCGGCACTCGACGTTCAAGTTCGGCAAGGGCGCCCAGTTCCAGTGGCAGCACCACGTGTCGGTCTACCCGGGGTCGACGCTCGTCACGGTGTTCGATGATCACTGCTGCCAGATCACCGGTGGCGGCACCTACGTGCCGGCGGACGGCCCATCGCGCGGATTGGTGCTGAGGCTCAATCCGAGCACTCACACGGCCTCGCTCGCCGACCAGTACACCCACGGCTCGCAGTTCGATGCCGAGTACATGGGCAACATCCAACCGCTGCCGAACGGCAACGAGTTCGTCGGCTGGGGCTCAGCGCCCTACATGAGCGAGTTCAATGTCGGGGGCCAGATGCTGATGGACGTGGTCCTGCCGCACCCCGATCTGAGCTACCGCGCGATGCGCGAACCGTGGATCGGCGTACCGCTGACCCCGCCGCATGCCGCGGCCCGGCAGCAAGGGGGACGGACCACCGTGTTCGTCAGCTGGAACGGGGCGACGGAGCTGGCATCGTGGAGGGTGCTGGGCCGATCGGGCACCGGCAAGTTGACGGTGGTCGGCGCCGCGGCGAAATCCGGCTTTGAGACTTCGATCCCTGTCATGCAGGGGGCGACGACCTTCAAGGTCCAGGCGCTCGATCGCAGCGGCCGTGTGATCGGAGAGTCCGCCCAGTTCGGCGTCAGCCGCTAGGGCGTCGACGCGATGACGGCGGCTCCAAGCTTCGCCTACGACGGCAACTTCCGCCTCGATATAGAGGACCCGGCGTGGGCGCGGTTGTTTGACACGCACGGGATCGCGCCGGTCCGCTACGACGACATGGCAAAGCTCACGGAGGCGCTGACCTGCAGCGTGCAGACGATCTCCTACCTCCCGGCTGCCAACTATTTCTACGTGCGCGATAACCCCGGCTACCAGCCGGTTGCGAGCGCGATTTACGCGGCTGAGAACAGCACCAAGCTCAGCAGCGTGCTCGTCGTGCGCTCAGAGAGCGGCGTAACCGAGCTCGATCAGCTCCGTGGCGCCAGCCTCGGCTATGCACACCGCTTTTGTACGACCAGCTATTTCGCGCCGGCGATTCTCGTGCACGAGCACGGAGGCTCGCTCACCGAGTTCTTCGGTCAGCTGGAAATGGTTGCGCCCTATGAGGGTCAGGTGGACGCCGTCGTGGCCGGAGTGGTCGACGCGACGATGGTTCAGGAGGACGTGTTGCGCAAGCATCCTGAATATGCGCGCACCACGCGCGTGATCGCACGCGAGGCCGACATGCCAACTCCGGTCGTGATCGTCGACTCCCGAATCGATGCCGCGCTCAGGTCCGATCTGAATGATGTCCTGCTGGCTCATCGTCCGCGCCGCACACCCGACACTCTGTTCGCAGGTTTCGTGCCCTTCGAGCGTGAGCAAGTCGAGCGCTTCCTCGCGGCCGCGGCGGGCGCGGTTCCGGCGCTCGACGGTCTCACCGAAGCCCCGGTGTAGACGCGCCGCTCGGCTACGAATCTAGCCGAGCAGCTCGGAGTCGTGTTCCTCGAAGATCTGCGCGAAGTCGCTGCGGTCGCCGCGATGCAGCGCCTCGATCAGCCGATGAATGCGTGGTGTCATCACCAGCAGGTAACGCGTCGGCTCGCCGATCGCGTTCCAATACGAGTGTGGCGTGCCACGCGTCACGAGGATCGATTCGCCCGCGTCCACCTCGCGCTCCTCATCGCCGACACGAAAGCCCAGGCGCCCCTCGAGCACGAACCATGCCTCATCATCGGAGCGGTGCAGATGCAGCCCGGCGATCGGACGGCCCGGGTGGGCTCCGGGATCCGTCCAATCGGCGATCACGAACGAGTCGCAGGCGAGCACCCCTTGAGCTTACGCCCCGCTCGGCTGTGGCGAAGGCTGGCGCGAGATCCAGGCAAGGATCGCGCGGGAGTGGAACAGCACCGTTCCGTCCGGCAGCTTGAGCGCCGGGAGTTTGGTGTCGCCGGTCTGCTCGCGGAGCTCCTCGCGCGAGCCCCTGCGCAGGAACGGAATCGGACTGCCGTGAGCGGCAACGACCTTGTCGTACTCAACCCCGCGCTCGCGCAGCGCCTCCTGTACCCGCCGGCACGGGTGCACCTTGGGCCCGCCGTCGTCGCCGTGGCAGACGAACAGCGTCGGCTTCTGCGTCATGGTCGGACCTCCTCTGTACCGATGGCCACGAAAACTTCGACTGGCGTTGGCTGCGGAACTCATCGGTCCGGCCGCGGTGTGCGGCGATCTGCGAGGATCGCCTAGCCAACGAAAACGAGAGGAGCGAGCATGGACGAGGCCAAGGCGCGCGAGCACATTCAGGCACACGCCGACGCGGTCGTACGGGGTGACATGGGCGCGGTGATCGGGGACTTCTCCGAAGAGCTACGCCCACAGGCGCCGCAGCTCGCCCAGTCGCTGCCCCAGCCGGTCACGGCCGCCGAGGTTCTGAGCGTCAACGTCGGCGATGAGGAGAGCGTCGCCGAGATCCGCTACTCCGGTGACAGCGGCGATGTGACGATCCAGTCCCATTGGCGGGAGATCGGCGGGCAGCCACAGATCGTCGCCGGCGAGGTCGTCGGCTGAGCGGTCCTACCCGCGCCATTCCAGATACATCGGGCTCTGGCCCACTCGCAACCGAACCTTGCGATCGCGGGCTGGCCGGACCGTGCGGCGATGGCCGAAGAGGTCGGTGATCGTCACCGGGCCGTTCACCGCCAGGCGTAGCGTGATCGACTCCGGCGGCGTGCCCGGCTCGACCGGTGCGAACGGGTTGCTGCTGTTCGGCGGTCGCTCGTTGGCGAACCAGAGCGCGAGCATGCGCCGTCCGCCCGGCCCACGAAATTGGAGAGCGAAGCCCTGATCCACGCCGCCGTGACCGCGGGGCAGACCGAGCGCGCGCGAGCGATCGGCGACAAATCGCCAGCCTTCACCCAGCTCTCGGTGGAGGGTTACCAGCGCGCTGTAGACCGGCTTCGCGGTGCCGTCGGTCCGGAAGAACCCGAAGTGTGCCTCTTGGTCGGTGCCGCCGGGATCCGGCGCGTCGCCCCATGTGTACCAGGTCAGTAGGGGAACGTTCCGCGCCCAGGAGAGCAGTTCGAGTCGCGCTTCGTAGCGGGCTTGCCGTGCCTCCGTGACGCCGTTGCCTGCGGGCGAGGTCGGCCAGCCAACCTCGGTGTTCCACAGTGGCATCCGGGCGAGACCGAAGTGGCCGAGCACCGTCCGCAGTTGATCGACGGCTCCGATAACCGAGCCCCGGTCGCTGACTTCCGCCTCGGGGGAGGTGAACGGATATGGATATGGGTGGTACGCGACTGCATCGAAGCACCGGCGGACGGCAGGACCACCGACAGCAAGCACCGCGGACAGGAACTTCGCGCCGCCGGTGCCGACCACGCCGCCGAGCGGCGGGAAGAACAGCCCGCCGAGCACAACCGGCGCATGGGGATCGACCCGCTCGAGCGCGGTGTCGGCCGCGCACAGTAGCCGGGCATACGCCGCCGGATCCTCCCTCGGCTCCCAAAACCGCCAGCCTTCGTTCTCCTCGTTCCAGATCTCCCATCCGAGGACGTCCGAACGGTAGCGCCGCGCGACATCCGCGGCGAACCTGGCGAAGCTGCGGGGATCGTCCGGCGGGAAGTACTGAGGATCGCCCACTCCGAATGGGCCACTGGGTTTCTGGCCCCGCAACCAGGCAGCCCAGCCGGCGCGCGAGTAGTTCGGGTTTCCATAGTCGAGAATCCCGAGCACCTTCAGTCCCGCCGCGCGAATCGCGCGCACGGCGCGATCCTGCTGACCCCAGGTGTACCTGTGAAGCGGTAGTCCGACCTGCTCGAGTGAGATCCATCGGAAGTCGAGGCGGATGACGCGCACGCCGATCGCTCGCAGCCGGCGATACGACGAGACAAGCTGGGCCTCCGTATGTCCTCGGACAAACGCATTGTCAAACGCCAGCATGGGCGGCGCCCCCTGAACCACCGCGGCCGATGCGACAGGCGCGACGCCGCAGATCAACGACCCCGCGATGACCGCGCAAGCGAGGTAGCTAAGCGCACGCCGCGACAAGTCCGCCGTCCTTGGCAGGCGGGGCGATCAACGGGAGCGGCTTTCGCTGTACCGACGGTGGTGCGCTGGCCGAGGGCGGACTGTGGACATAGGCCGCCGCGTACGGGCCTGCGAGTTCCGGTGGGTTCACGCCTGAGCCTCCACCAGCCCGCCGCCTACGGTCCCGTGAGCGCTTTGGCGTAGGCGACCGCGCCGACGCTCACGAGCACACGCTCCCCACCGACGGCATCATCGCCGCGGAAGCCCGCGAAGCGGGCGGTATCCAAGACCTCACCGTCACCCCGGAGCGCATCCGAGACCTCCTGCACGGTCGCCATGACCTTCACCGACGCACCGCTTGAGAACACGATCTCCGTGGGCATGCGGCAAGCTTACTCCGACGATGCCGACGACCCATTACGCCAATTCCGGTGGTGTCTCGATCGCCTATCAGGTCGTCGGCGATGGTCCGCGCGATGTGATCCTGGTGCTTGGCTTCGCGACACACCTCGACCTGCAGTGGGAACTGCCCGCTTTCGCCCGGTTCTGCGAGCGGATCGCGTCGTTCGCGCGACTGATCATCTTCGACAAGCGGGGAACGGGCCTCTCGGACCCGGTGTCAGAAGTGCCGACGCTGGAGCAGCGAGTGGACGACATCCGCGCCGTGATGGACGCGGCGGCATCGGCGCGCGCAACGCTGATGGGGATCTCGGAGGGTGCACCGACCAGTGTGCTCGTCGCGGCGACGCATCCAGAGCGCGTCGAAGCGCTCGTGCTGTACGGCGCGATGGGACGCACGACCGAAGCGCCCGACTACCCGTGGGCAGCACCCGCCGACGCGTTGCGCGAGTCCGCGGCCGTGTTCATCGCGCCCTACTGGGGGCAGGACGCTCGAGGAACGCTCGAGCTGTTCGCTCCGAGCGTCGCTGACGACCCACGCGCAATCGAGCTCGCCGGAAGGCTCGAGCGCTCGGCAGCGAGCCCAGGCATGGTGCAGAAGATCTTCGAGATGTTTCTCGAGATCGACGTGCGGGCCGTTCTGCCGACAATTCGCGTACCGACACTGGTCCTGCACCGGAGACTTGACCGAGTCGTGAATCGGCGCGCCGGCCGCGAGCTCGCCGCGCAGATTCCGGGCGCCAGGTACGTCGAGCTGCCCGGCATCGATCACCTTCCTTGGGCCGGTGACCCTGAGCCGGTGCTGGGCGAGCTCGAGGAGTTCCTCACCGGAAACCGATCGACTCCAGAGCCGGATCGCGTGCTGGCGACCGTGATGTTCACGGACGTCGTCTGCTCGACCGAACGAGCCGCCGAGTTCGGAGACGCCCGCTGGCGCGAGACGCTTGGAGCGCACCACCGAGCGGTCCGTCGCGAGCTCGGGCGCTTCCGAGGTCGCGAGGTCAAGACACTGGGCGACGGATTCCTCGTCACCTTCGACGGCCCCGCTCGGGCGGTCAACTGCGGACGCGCCATCATCGGCGCCGCCGGCGTGGACGGGCTCGAGGTGCGGGTTGGCATCCACTGTGGAGAGATCGAGCTGATCGGCGATGACGTCGGCGGCATCGCCGTGCACATCGCGGCTCGGATCGGCGCGATGGCTGGTCCCGGAGAAGTGCTCGTCTCCAGCACGGTCAAGGATCTGGTCGCCGGCTCCGACCTTCAGTTCGAGGACCGCGGAAGCAAGCGCCTCCGTGGAGTCGAAGGCGCCTGGCATCTGTACGCCGCCAGCGACCGCTCGCGACCCGAACGCCGGCCATAGCGGCCGGCGAGCGGGCACTTCCATTTCGCGGCTGCCATCGGGTACCGTCGCCGACCAAGGCGGAGGGGACGCCGCCACCGACGATCCGAGGAGACGACATGACCATCAGCTTCGTGCTGCATCGAGTGACGGACTACGACGCGTGGCGCCGCGTCTACGACGGCGTCGCAGAGCTACAACGCGAAGGCGGCGTCACCAGGCAAGCCGTCTACCGGGCCGAGGGTGACCCCAACAACGTTCTCGTGCTGCACGAGTTTGCGAGCTCGCAGGAGGCGCACTCGTTCTTCGGACGCGACGACCTCCGTCAAGCGATGCAGGACGCCGGCGTAGATGTCGGCTCGCTGCGGCTCGAGTTCTACGACGAGGCGTGACCGGACCGCCTCGGCGCTTGATCAGTCGCTATGTAGCGGCTCGCTCGGCAGCGGCCGATCGGCTGAGTGCTTGCCGGATGTCGCTTCGCGAGCACGCTCGTGAGTCAGGAAGTCGCCGATGTCCTGGGCCTGCAGGTGAAACGGTGCGATTTGGTCTGTGTCCGTTGCCATAGTCCTATTCCCGATACTCGGCGGGGCCGGCGCTGCCTTGAGGTACGTCGAGAATGCCGTCAGGCGCGGCGGCCGGCAGCCGGACCGCCCCGCACGAAATGAGGCGAACGCCTCATGACACACGTTCGTCCGGGGCGTAGCTTGCAGAGCCGGAAACAGAGGCTCAACGAAGGAGCGGCGAATGCCCAACAAGGTTCTGATCAACCTCGGGACAGGCCTCGAGGACCCAGAGCGAGTGACGGTGGCCTTTCTGGTGGCCGGCGCCGCCCTGCAGCGGGGCGAAAGAGTCGCTGTCTGGCTGACCAAGGAAGCCGTGCGCCTCGCGCTCCCCGGCCATGCCCAGGGCGTCGCGTGTGACGGGTGTCCGCCGCTACCGCGCCTGTTCGAGCAGTTCGTCGAGGGCGGCGGGGAGATGCTCGTGTGCCCGATCTGCTTTAGCGCTCGCAAGCTCGACGAGTCTGCGCTCGCGTCGAACGCGACCCTCGCGGGCGCGACGCCGATGCTGGAATGGATCGGCGAGGAGCACGCGATGATCTTCAGCTACTGAACGCAGCTGCGGGAAACCGCCAGGCGGTAGGCTCGGCAGCGATGAGCGAGTCCGGGCCTGGTGCGGGCGCGCTGCGCGACGTTGTCCTCGCCCTCGCTGAAGATCCGGCGTGGGTAGCGACCGTCGTCGATGGCGTCAGCAGCGCGGTCATCAAGGAGATGCCCGAGCTCGCCACCGACGGCCGCCTGCGGGACGCGATCGTCGCGAGCAATGCCGAATCCCTGCGCCTGTTCATCGACATGCTGCGGCGCTCTGTTCCACCGGAGGAGGCCGAGCCGCCGGCGGCGGCCGTCGCGTACGCGCACGAGCTCGCGCGGCGCGGCGTCGGAATCGATCTGCTTCTGCGCGGCTACCACGCGACCGAGGCCGCGTTCTTCTCCCTGTTCGTCGAGCGTGTACGAGCGAGACCGAGCCTGGAGGCCGACGCCGGGCAGGTGGTCGAGGCCGGGGCTCAGTGGCTGTTCGCGTTCGTCGGCGCCTTGACGCGAGGGATCGTCGAGCGGTATGCCGAGGAGCACGAACGCTGGGTGCGCAGCGCGGATGCTTTGCGTCAGCGCGAGGTCCGCGCCGTGCTCGCAGGCGAAGCCACGGACGCGCATGCGGTGAGCGCGAGGATTCGCTACCCGCTCGATCGACGCCACTTGGCGCTCGTGTTGTGGATGGACGCGCCGCCGCCGACCGGTGGCGAGCCGGTGCAGGCCATGCTCGAACGCAGCGCGGCTGAGCTGGCCGCCTCGCTCGGAGCGACCATGACGTTGATCGTCGGCTTTCCCGATGGTCTCGTCGCGGCGTGGCTCGCAGGCGTCGAGCCGGCAGCTGCACCGCACATCGCCCGCATCCCCTTCGGCCCGCCGTCAGGCCCGAGGCCGGGCGCTGCCTGCGGTCTGCCCGCAAGCGGACTCGCTGGGTTTCGCAAGAGCCACGGGCAGGCGATGCACGCGTATCGCGTTGCCCGCCTGACCGGACTGCGAGCCGGAGCCGTCGTCGACTACAAGGACGTCGCATTGACGGCCCTCGCCACCGTTGACGTCGAACAGGCGCGAGATTTCACGGTCCGGGAGCTCGGTTCGCTAACCGACGAAAGCGACGAGTCCTTGCGGTTGGCGGCAACACTGCGCGTATACCTCGAGGAGGGATCGAGCGCCCGGAGCGCAGCCAAGCGCCTCGGCGTCCACGAGAACACCGTCAAGAACCGGATCCGTTCCGCGGAGGAGCGCGTCGGTCACCCGGTCAGCGTTCGCGTTGCCGAGCTTCTGCTGGCGCTCCGGCTAGCAGGGCTCGTTCGATCTAGCCAAGACTCATGAGGCGGGTGAAGTTGCGGGCCAGCGGCTGCAGCAATCGCGGCGAGACGCGGTGCGCGAGGTATGGCACGAGGACGTGGCTCCTCGGCACCGCGACGATCAGCTTCGGCTTCTCGATTGCCTTGAGCACCGCTTCGGCAACAGTTTCGGGTGATGCTCCGTACTTGGCGTAAAAGGCCGACGCCTTGCTCGCGACGTCGGCGATCTCGCCGCGCATGATCCCCGAGTTCACGACCTGCGTGTCGATCACTCCCGGACAAACGGCGATCACGCGGATGCCCCGCTTCGACACCTCCGCATTGAGTGACTCGCTGAGCCCGACAATCCCGAACTTGGAAGCCACGTACGGCGCCATCTTGGCGGCCGGAATCAGGCCGACCTCCGATGCGGTGTTCACGACCGTCGCCGGTCGTCCGCGCGCGAGCATCCGAGGGACGAACGCCTGGACGCCGTAGGCAACCCCGAGCAGGTTCACCCCGATCACGCGCTGCCAGTCCTCGACCGTGGTCGCTTCGATGTTGCCGGCATGTCCGATACCGGCGTTGTTGTGGAGGATGTCGACGCCGCCGTCTGTGTCGAACACAGCGGCCGCCAGCGCCTCTACTGCAGCCGGATCGGATACGTCCAGCGTGTGCGCCGTGGCCAGCCCGCCGCTGTCGCTGATCTCGCGCGCGACGGCGGCGGCCGTGTCGGCGTTGACATCGGCGACGTGAACTTTGGCACCGCGCCGCGCGAACAACCGCGCCGTCGCCCGGCCGATGCCCGACCCGCCGCCCGTGACGACAGCGACCCGGCCTGTGAGGTTGATCTCATGACCCATGACTCACCTCCCGGGTGCGGCAGGCTGATCGGCGGTCGGCCCGGAGTAGACCTCGAAGAATCGCGCCGTCATGTCCGCGGGAATGTTGCGATTCGCCTCGTGATCGCTGCGCACGCAGATCAGTCGCGGGCCGTCGTGTTCACGCGATCGGCGCAGCGCCGGTTCGAGATCCTCGATGCGCTCGACGTATGCGCCGTGACAGCCAAGACCTTGGGCGACCAGGTCCCATCGGATCTCGCCCTGCGCGGTACCGAAAGTCGTCCCGTAGAGCTGCAGCTCGTTGAGCTCCTCCATCGTCCACGAGCCTTCGGCGAAGACAACCACGGTGATCGCCAGTCGTTCGCGCGCTGCGCTCTGCATCTCCATGATGTTGAAGCCGGCAGCACCGTCTCCGGTGATGCAGACGACCTCGCGGTCGGGCGCGCCGAGCTTTGCTCCGATCGCCGATGGAATCCCGGTCCCGAGCATCCCCAGCTCGAGGATCGAGTGGTATGAGCGCGGCTTCGTCGGCGGCAACACGTTGTATGCCCAGAGCGAGGTATTACCGCCATCGACCGTGTACACGGCGCTCGGACCGAAGAACGCACCGATCGCGCCGATCGCGTGCGCGGGATGGATCCCAGGGCCTTCCCACTCCAGAATCGGCGCGGCCTGCTGGGCCCGGAGCCGCTGATCGAGCTCGCGATACCGCTCGAGGCCGGAGCGATCGCGCTCGCCGAGATCCATCGCCAGCAGTCGATCGGCGATGCCCCAGAGCGCGGGCCCAGCGTCAGCGAGGATTCCGAGGTGCACGGGCCGCGTGACGCCGAAGTTCCGCGGGTCGACATCGATCTGGATCAACCGCTTGCCTTCGGGATCGCCCCAGTACTTGTCATACGGGACGTCCAGGTTTCCCATCCGGGACCCGGCGACCAGCAGCACGTCGGCCTCGCTGCGGGCCATGTCGCCGGCCGGCCCGAACCCAAACACGTAATTTGGGTGGTCGGCCGGCACGCACGCACGACCCGCCATCGAGCTGATCGCAGGACACCCGAGCGACTCGGCGATCTGCAGCGCCGCTGCGCGTGCGTTCGCGCGGTCGACCCCCGTGCCGGCGATCACCACGGGCCGCTGCGCTCCAGCCAGAAGCGCTGCGGCCTCGTCAAGCTGAGCGTCCGATGGCTGTGGCGTGCCGGCCCGGTAGGACGACGGCGGCCTGAGGAGAGCAGAGCCTTCCTCCCCGGTCTCATACAGGATCGGCGCCGGCAGCTCGATGTGAACCGGCCCGGGACGACCGTTCCACATCTCACGAAATGCCAGGCGGAGCACCTCGGGAATCCGCGACCACTCGAACACAGGTGCACCCCACTTGACGGCCGGTCGGAACAGATCGAGCTGATCCTGCCCCTGGAACGTGGACGGCGGCGAGGGATAGACGATCCCGAGCCGATGCTGGGAGGTGATCACAAGCACGGGCACACCCTCGTGCAGAGCCGTAACCACCCCCGGCACAAGGTTTGCAGAGCCGGGCCCTGGATTGCCGAGCACAGCGGCGACCCTGCCCGTGGTCTTGTAGAGGCCTTCGGCCATATGCACGCCCGCCGCTTCGTGGCGCACCGGCACCAGCCGGATGCCGTACTCAGGCAGGGCCGCCAACAGCGGATCGACCTCCGGGGATGGCAAGCCAAATACGAACTCAATCCCCTCTGCCTGAAGGGCGCGAGCGAACAGCTCGCCTCCTGTGATCTCGGTCATCTCTTCACTCCGGTCTCGATCGGTTGCGCCAGCGGGCGCCGACCGCCGTCGTTGACTGCTGGCTTGGCTCCAGCTGAATGATCCACGGCCAAGTCAGCTCCGGACAGGTCAGAAGGATCAATCCGGCAACTCGCGTTGGGCAAAACCCACAGTCGTGCACGGCTCGCCCGGTCCGCCGGCCAGCGCCCCACCTAACGGATTAAGTCGCCCGGACTAGCTCGTACCTGAGGAAGACGAGGCCGTCACCGAGTGTCTTCGTCTCGACGAGGCGCATCGGCTTCCTGCCGCGAATCTCACCGAAAAGGCGCTCGCCGGCCCCGAGCACGACCGGGAACACAACCAGTCGCAGCTCGTCGACCAAGTCGTGCTCGATGAGCGTGCGCCCGAGCTGATAGCTGGCGGGGACGACGATCTCTCCGTCCAGTTCCTGCTTCAGCTGTGACACCTCGCTCACCGCGTCACCGTTGAGCACTGTCGTGTTGCTCCACTCGGGCTCTGTGAGGGTCGCGGACACGACGTACTTGGGCATGCTGTTCAACCGGTCCGCCAGCTCGCCGCTCCGCGGGCGCCACCGGACGCCGAAGAACTCATAACTTCGCCGACCGAGCAGCCAGGCCTCGGCACGTAGCGCCTCGTCGAGCGCGACCCGGTTCCACTCTGCGAGGTCCTTGCCCCCGAACTGGATGAACCAGCCGCCGAACTCGAAGCCCTCCTCACCATCCGGGTCCTGCACCACGCCATCGAGCGAGACATTCTGCGGGCCGCCGATCACGATCCTTCCCATCTTGGTCCTCCTGTTGTCGCCGTTTTCAGTTGAGGCGTCCGCGGCGGGAGAAATTGAGCGGCTAGTTTCGAGCCCCGCCGGCGTCATTACTCGCGATGGGGATGAAAGGAACGGTTGGTGCGAGGATGCGGGGCGTGACCGAGCGGACCCTCGCGCACGCGCGCGGCGGCGACCAGGATGCGTTCCGCGAGCTGACCGACCCATACCGACGTGAGCTGCAGTTGCGCATGTACCGGATCGTCGGCTCGGTGCAGGACGCCGAGGATCTGCTTCAGGAGACGCTGCTCGCCGCATGGCATGGTCTTGAGCAATTCGAGGGGCGAGCGTCGCTACGGGCCTGGCTTTACCGGATTGCCACAAACCGCGCACTGGATGCCCTGCGTGCGAGCCGGCGTCGTCCGAATGCTCTTCAGCAAATGAGCGACATGCCCGAGCCGACACGTTACCGCGAGGCGATCTGGCTCGAGCCCTTCCCGGACATGCTTCTCGAGGGCGTTCCCGACCAAGCACCCGGACCGGAGGCTCGCTACGAGACCAAAGAGGCGATCGCGCTGGCGTTCATCGTCGGCCTCCAGCATCTGCCGCCCCAGCAGCGCGCAGTGCTGGTACTGCGCGACGTGCTCGGCTTCCGCGCCGGCGAGGTCGCAACGATGCTCGACACGACCGAGGCATCGATCAACAGCTTGCTGCGACGGGCGCGTGGCGCGTTTGAATCCCGTCTGCCTGCCACTCGACGCGAGGGCGCGCCGCTCCCCAGCTCCAGACGCGAGCGCGAGACCATCGGCCGATTCGCTGACGCGATCGAGGCAGGCGATATCGAGGACGTTGTCGCCCTGCTCACCCATGACGCGTGGCTCACGATGCCGCCCGAGCCCTACGAGTATCAGGGGCGCGACGCGATCGGCGCGTTTCTGCGCGACCGCACGCTCCGGCGTGGCACGCCGCTACTCGTGCCCACCCGCGCGAACACGCAACCGGCGTTCGGCGTCTATTTCCCGACCCCGCACACCGAGATCGCCCGGCCGTACGCAATTCTCGTCCTGACCCTGGATGGTCAACAGATCTCAGCGATCACCTGGTTCGGCGGCAACAGCGTCTTCGCGTACTTCGGACTGCCGCGTATCCTCCGATAGGTGAGCGTCGCACGTCACGCACGCTCCCCGCTCGCCTCCCGAGACCGCCCGCCGCCTCGTCACAGATCGAGCACTACATCGTCACGTGGCCGCGAGCAGCAGATGAACGCGCTTCCGTCGGCGGGGGCCTCGACGGGATCGGGGTTGTATTCGAGATCGCCGGCGATGAGAGTCGTCTCGCACGTGTGGCAAACGCCGGTGCGGCAGGACCAGCGGACCGGTACGTCGCAAGCCTCGGCGAGCTCGAGCAGGCTGCTGTAGGCGCCGCTCCAGGGGACCGAGAGGTTGCTGCGAGCAAATTCGATCGTTGGCCCGGTCCCTGGTTGACCGGTCGGTGGGTGGGGGGACCGCGCCGGCCTTGCCGCGATGCCCGGGGTCACACCCGGCGCGGGTCCGAACGGTTCGGTGTGTATAGCCGAGGCGTTGATGCCGAGCGCTGCGAGACCGGCGCTGATTGCGTCCATGAAAGCCGGAGGACCGCAGAGGTATGCCTGTGCGCTGCGGGGTAGGTCGAGCCCAGCTAGCAGCGCGCCCGTGAGACGGCCCGCGCTGTCGAAGTCGCGGCCTGCGACGTCGGTCGGATCCGGACGGCTGTAATAGACGTGGGCGTGAACGTTCGGGAGCGAGGCAAGGAGAGCCCCGGTCTCCGCGGCAAATGCGTGCTCTCGGCGGTTGCGGGCGCTGTGCAGCCACCAGATCTCCCGGGCTGAACGCTCTTCGGCGAGAGCCTGAAGCATCCCGAGTACTGGAGTGGCACCGATCCCGGCACTGATCAACAGCACGGGTGCATCGGTTCGGTCGAGGATGAAGGTCCCACGCGGCGCCGCGATTTCAAGCTGATCGCCGACAGCGAGCCGGGTATGCAGATAGCCGCTGGCGGCACCGTTGGGTTCGTGCTTGACCGCGATCCGGTAGTAGCCCGCGTCGGGCGGTCCGGAGAGAGAGTAGTTCCGCAGGAGCGATCTCTGCTCTGTCTCGGGCGGGATCCGCAGCGTGAGGTACTGACCCGGGCGTGGAGCTGGCAGTGACTCCCCTGCGGGGTCTTCCAGGCGTATGGAGATGACCGCGTCGGCTTCGGGGGTGATGGCGGTCACGACCAGCTGACGGAACCCGCGCCAGGCGGCGGGCGGGCTCGTGACCGCGAGCCCAGCGTTGCCGGTGCCGGAGTCTCCCTCGAGCAGAGCCCTGAACGAGCCCTGCCAGCCGGGGCTGAGCGCCGGGATCCGCAGCGCTCGGAGCAGTTGCTGGCGCGTGTGCCCGGGGAGGTAGAGCAGCGCGTCTGCCTCGGCCACCGGCATCTGTTCGGGCCCGGAGGCGAGCTTGATGATTTCGTCTCCTGCTTGGACCTCGCCCTCTTCGAGCACGCGGAAGTAGAAGCCTGGTCGGTGGTGTGAGACCAGCAACGCCGGGATCTGCGGGTCGTTCATGCGGATGCCGACGCGGTAGCAGGTCACTCGGGGCTGCGACACCTCGAAGATCGCGGCGCCGATCTGGTAGCGGTCGCCGATGCAGACCTCGTCGTCGCCCAGGCCCTCAACGGTGAAGTTCTCGCCGAACTGCCCGTAGACGAAGTCGTTTCGCCCGAGCTCGCGTTCCCAGTATCGATAGGAGTCGAGCTGGTAGACGAACACGGCACGCTGCTCGCCGCCGTGCCCCGCCAGGTCACCTTGCCCGTCGCCCTCGACGTTGAGCTTGCCGACTGTGCGTGGTCCCGTGACCGGGTCCTTGAAGACGCCGGTGAAGACAGTCTGCCCATTCCAGGCCACGTTCTTCGGCATGCCGACGTTGACGGACACCAGCTTGCCCACCGGCTCGCGGTCACCGGGAAGATTGGCCATATTCACGGCGGGCCCGAGTTCTGCGACGGCATCGTTCGCGGCGTACCCCATGCGGAGGGAAAGGATCGAGGAGCTTACCGACTGCCGTCGTAGGCCCAAGTACCGCACTCGAGCGAATGGCCGCTGCGCCAATGAACTGCGCGTTGTCCTCCGAGCGGTGAGCGACAGTGGGGTGCCGGCTGCGGGATTGTCCCCACCCCGTTGTGGGATGGATTACCGATGTGGCGGCGCTCCGCCTGCGCGAGCATTCGCGCTGGATAACCATGCCGGTCGAGGCGTTCCCAACGATCCCTGCCGAGGAGTTGCGCAAGCGCAGCGTGAGCAACCTGCTGCGGATGGGGCACTGCGCCCCGACAGTGATGCAGACGATGCTCGACGCCTCCGACACCGAGGCCAACTGGCTGGTCCTGCTGACGGCGGGGCTGCCGGGCGGGATCGGCAACACGGGCGGCGAGTGCGGCGGGCTGACCGCGCCGCTGGTCCTGATGGGGCTGCGTCACGCCCGCGCCGAGACGGCCGACGGGCTGCCCGTCGTCGTTGACGAGGGCCACGACCTGCTGCAGCGTTTCCGTGACCGGCACGGAACCACCGACTGCCGACAGATCCTGGCCAACGCCCGCGTCCCGGTGCGCTGCGTCGGCGTCGTGCGCGAGGCGCCGGGGATGTGCGCGCAGTGCCTCGCGGGATCAGGTGGCCGGCACGTCATCGCACCGGAGCGCCGCGAGGCCTACCGCGAGCTGTGCGCACACTGGCAGCAGCGCGGATTTCACTGCGCCAGCGCCGTGCTCGCCGAGCTCGAGACGCCCGACGAGCTCGACGGCGCCGCCACCGCGTTCATGGGCGGGACGGTGCTCGAGGGCATGACCTGCAGCGCGCTGACGGCCGGGGTGATGGCACTAGGGGTGGCGTTCGGCGAGATCGAAGACAGCCGCCCGAGGGTGGCGCGGATGCTCGCGATGATGGCGCTCCGGCGCAACGCACTTGCGGACGACGTCAACAGGTTCAACCGCGCGATGAACCTCGGCCACGATCTAGCCGCCTGGTTCGAGAAACAATTCGGCAGCACCCAGTGCCGGGCGCTGACCGGCTGTGACTTCGCCACCGCCGAAGGCGTGCATGCGTATGTCGAGCACGACGGCACGACCGAGTGCGCTCGCATCGCACGCCGAGTCGCCGAGCGCGTCAGCCAGATGATCGCGGAAGCGTCGTAGCGCACTGGCCGTCCGCGACCGGCCCACGCCGATCAACCCGCCCGGCGGCTTACGCCTAGCCTCTCATCGAGCCAATCGAACACGCGCTGATCACGGATCCCCGGCGACCGCGGCTCACAATGCCAATCCGAGCCCTCCTCTGCCGGAAACCGCACGATCTCCTTCGGACCTGGGAGCGCGTCGTACAGGCGACGCGACTGGCCCGGCCAGAACTGCTCGTTGTCGGGGTCACAGATGAGGACCGGACAGCGGATCTGATCGACCAGGCCATCGAGCTTGTACTCCTCAAGGGCTTTGTAGACGTCGTACGCCGAGCTCATCCCGAACGGGCGCATTCGGAACTCAAGCTGCGCTCGCATCCCCTTCACGAAATGCTCCGCCATCGAGATGCTGCGGTCGAACTTCTCCTGCTCGCCACGCTCGAGTTGGCGCAGCATCGACTTGGGCAGCTTGTCACGCCAGGTCGTGCCGACGTCCATCACTCCTGGGTCGAGGACCGCCGCGGCGATCCGGTGCTCAAACGCCAGTGCCCGTGGAACCCAGTAGCCGGCCTGGCTGACCCCGTACAGCGCGATCCGCTCAGGATCGACCTCAGGCCGCGAGCATGCGTAGTCGACGACCGGCGTGACGACCGCCTCCCAGTCGGGCCTGAAGTACAGGCGCTGGCGCAGCAGTGCCGCGTTCTGGCCGGGGCCATCAAACGTCAGGCAGTTGTAGCCCCGGGCGATCGCGCCCATTCCGCCGCCGCCCCACGCGGCCGAAACTGGCCCGTCGCTGCCGTTGTTGTAAATCAGCAAGGGCCGCCTACGTGGCGGGCCGTCCACCTTGAACAGATAACCCGGGAGCGTCGTACCGTCGTACGGGATTTCCAGGCGCTCGACCGGCGGATCGAACAGGGCGACGGCGCGGTCCCAACATTCGCGATGGTCCGCCCACAACTGCTCGAACTCGTCTCGGCGCTTCGAGCCCGCCACCTGATAGGTCGCCGTCGAGAAATACGTTGCAGCGCGCAGCCACGCCCCGCGTGCGCTCACCCCGTGCCCCGAGGCTTCCGCCCGGTCGGCGATCTCGCGCACCCGGCTAGCCGCCGCGAGCCACTCATTGACCCAGGAGTCGGCATCGCCGTCCTTGATCGCGCTCGCGACCGCCATGCACTCTCCAACGTCGGCCTGGCCCGAGTACGTGGACCCGAGCGAAATCGAGAGTCCGAACTCGAAGTCCTCGTTCTTGAAGATCCGTGTCACTTATCCGTCCTTCCACTGACCGCACCGCGCGGCTACCTCCGCATCATCACGGAGGCTACGTCACCGGGACCTGCACTAGCGCGCCCGCGAGCCAGCGTGAGCAAGTGTGGCGGCGGATCTAGGGCAACGCCAGGACATCGTCGAGGGGGATGAGCGCCTCCGCCCACCATTCGGGCTGTGCCGGCGGGCGGGCCGTCGGTTCCGTGCTCGGCGTCCCCGGAATGGGTTGCGGTTGGGGCTCGACGTGCGCCTGTCTGGCGACGACCGCCTCCTCGGTGACGTTGAACACGGTCAGATCCTGGAGCTGTACGACGGGGCCGTCGTACACCTCGCGCAGGTCCGCGAAGATCAGCGGCGTGCTCGCAGCAGCGAGCTGCGTATGCCAGAGCCCGGCCATCCGCGGCGTGACCAGACTGAAGACCTTGCCGGCTCCACGCGGCGAGGTGTGCGCCTGGTTGAGAATCACGGTCGCGCGCTCGATCGGCATGTTCATCCCCGCCGCGATCACCCCCGCGGGCCGGAAGCACTTGTGGATGAGTAGATCGATCCTGTGGCCCTCGCAGGCGTGCACTAGCGGCCAGCCGGGGCGCGTATCGCCCGAATGCACGAACGTCAGGCCGGCGAATTCGATTCGGTAGCCGACCGCGCCCGAGAGCGCGTGGATGACCGGAAACGACGTGATCGTGACACCGCCCGACTCGTACACGACCTGCGTCTTCGAGAAGTCGAACTCGCTGACCTCGAGCTCGGAGCTCTCCTCGGCATGGATCGACCGCGTCGATTCCGAGTCCCAGTTGCAGGCTTCGCGAATCGCGTTGACGAAGTGCTCGGTGCCGAACCGCGGCTCCGAGCCGCTCGGACCCCACACACGCACCCCGCGGTCGACGCGCCGGGACTCCCCGACGCCCGCGCCCGGGTGACCCATGGTTGCCACTTCCGAGCAATTTGACGCGCAGCTCGCCGTCCTCGAGCTCCTCCGCGCCCGGCACGAACGCCTCCGCATACTCCCGCCCTGGTTCGCCGACGACCGGCGTCGTCGTGATCGCTCCCCCTCCCCCCCGCGAACTCGGGCACGGGCAGAGCGCTCAAATCTTCGGTCGACATACCGCTCTCCTGTTCTTCGTGCGGCGGCGTTGCCACCCGATTCCGACTCCTGTCATCAACCGGCACGAAGAGCCCGCGCCAACCACATCAATGCTGGCCCTTCGCCGTGACTGACTCGGTTAGGGGAGCGGCTGCCAGCCGGGGTCCTCGTTCTGCGTGGCTGAGGGTGTATGGGTGACCTGTCGTCGTCCGGCGCCTGACGTACTGATCGTGTAGATCTCGAAGTGGCCACTGTCGTTGGCGTAGAAAACGATCTGGCGGCCGTCCGGCGAGTACGACGCGTCGAGGTTTGAGACCGTCGTGCTCGTATGGGTGAGCTGATGCGGGGCCCCGCCGTTGCTGCTGATCGTGAACAGCTCAGCGTGGCCCGTGACCGTGCTGGCGAAAACGATCGTCCGGCCGTCGGGCGAGAAGGCCGGCGCGACGTTTGCCACCGTCGACGGCGTGTGCGTCAGCCGGCGGACGTTCCCGCCGCTGCTGTTCATCTCGAAGATCTCGAGGTGACCTGTCATCAGAGTGGTGGAGAACGCGACCGCCCTGCCGGTGGGCGAGACGTTGGCGTTGAAATTGTCGACCGTGCTTGCCGTGTGGGTTAGCTGGCGCTGACCCGTGCCATCGGCGTTCATCACGAACACCTCGTTGTGGCCGGTGCGATCGCTCAGGAACAGGATCTGCTTTCCGCTGGCGAAGAAGTGCGGAGTAAAGCTCGCGGCCACCGGGCCGGTGCGCGTAAGTTGGTGCACGGCGGAACCGTCGGGCCGGGCGAGGTAGATCTCGTTATTGCCGGTGCGGTTGCTGACGAAGGCCATCTGCTTCCCGGACGGAGAGAACACGGGGGTGATGTTTGACACCCCCGCAGCCGTCCGGGTCAGCTGACGCGTCTGGGACCCGCTGGTGGAGACGATCTCCCAGTGCCCAGTGCGGTTGCTCTGGAAGGCGATCGCCCCATTCCTCGGGTTATGGACAGCCCGCCCCGCCGCAGGAAGAACCAACACCATCAAGCTGACCAACCCCGCGCCCAAGGCCATGGCCCCGACCCTGCCAGCACGCTTCGAGAAAATGCTCACCCTCGCCCTCCTTGTCCGTCAAACCCGTCGTGCGCGCGCCGCGTCCCCGGTTTGATCTCGACTTTCCTGAAGAATACGTCCTGCTGGCGAGGCTGCGGATGAACCCGTGCTGGCGCTCGCGCGTCGTGGATGGCAGTCTCCGCTGCTGTGGATGCTCCGGTTGAGCTGAGGCAGTTGCGGTATTTCGTCGCGGTGGCGGAGGAGTTGCATTTCGGACGGGCGGCGGATCGTCTGCATATGTCGCAGTCGCCGCTGTCGCGGGCGATTCGTGAGCTTGAGCGCGATCTGGGGGTGGTGCTGTTCGTGCGCACGACGCGTCGGGTCGAGTTGACCGCAGCGGGGTTGTTTCTGCTCGAAGGGGCCCGTCGCGCGTTGGCCGAGATCGACGGCGC
Organism: uncultured Solirubrobacterales bacterium; assembly: GCA_963796525.1. Taxonomy (GTDB): domain Bacteria; phylum Actinomycetota; class Thermoleophilia; order Solirubrobacterales; family Solirubrobacteraceae; genus Palsa-465. The sequence continues at coordinate 303,468 of CAWCMD010000013.1, read as the reverse complement.
GATTGCCAAGGCGCGGCAGTCGGTTCGTTCAGACGCGGCGGCGCTCAGGCTCGGCCACGGCCCGTTCAGCGGGGAGGTGGCTTCGCGCATCGCGGAGGTCGTCGGGGACGAGCTTCCCGAAGTGAGCGTGCGCCTCGAGCAGGAGGTGACGTCGGACTCGCTCAGGCGGGTCGCCGCCGGCGAGCTGGCCGCGGCGGTGGTGATGGCGTCCCCGGCGGCCGCGCGGCGTCATGGCGTCCGTGTGGACACGCTGAGGGACGAGCCCCTCGTTGCCGCCTTGCCGCAGTCGCATCGATATGCATCGGAGGCGGCGATCCCGATCGGCGAGTTCGTGGCCGAGCCGGTGCTGCTACCACGTGAGCCGCTGGGGCAGATGTTCAATACGTGGCTGCGCAGCGTGATTCGTGCTCATGGGTTCGAGCTCGAGCAGACGGTGGCGATCGCCAGTGCGCCGTGGGATCAACGCCTTCCTCCGGTGGCGAACGGGGAGGCCGTGGCGGTGATGGTTGCCGAGTGGGCGCGCCAGCCGGGCAGCGGGCTCGTTGCGGTGCCGCTCGACCCGCCGCTTAGCTTCCCGACGGATCTCGTCTCGCGCTGGCCGCCAGGCGAGGGTGTGGAGTCGCTTGTTCGCGCGGCTCTCCGGATCCGCGATTCAGACGGCTGGTTGACCGTGCGCGCGCCTCGCGTGGAGCTCCCTCCAGATTGAGTCGCAGACGGTCTGGATCCTGCGCTGATCGGACTTTGTTGCGGCGGCAGGGCGCCGTAGGGTGGCGGTCGTCAACTCGAGCAGGAGGTTCCGATGGAAGCAAGCCAGCTGGGCAACGGCCAGATCCCGCTGATCCTGATCCACGGAGCGTGGCTGTCGGCCCGCAGCTGGGAGAACTACTCCGACTACTTCGGCAAGCGCGGCTTCGCGGTGTCGGCTCCGGAATGGTCGCGCAAGCAGGGTGATGTCGAGGAGCTGCGCGAGACGGCCGATGCATCAGCCGGGCTTGGCGTGGAGGAGATCGTCGAGCACTACGAAGGCCTGATTCGGGGCCTCGATCAGCCGCCCGTGTTGGTTGGGCATTCGTATGGCGGGCTGTTCGTGGAGCTGCTGCTCGACCGGGGACTCGGACGCGCGGGCGTGGCGATGAGCCCGGCGCCGCCGAAGGGAATCCTGGCGCTCCCGTTCTCGACGCTGAAGGCAGGGGCGCCGGCACTCGCGCATCCGTCGAACTGGCACGGGGTCGTGACGCTGACGCCGGAGGAGTTCACCTACGCGTTCGTGAACACGTTCTCCGAGGAGGACGCCGCGGCGGCGTACTCGCGATATGCGGTTCCCGAGACGGGGCAGATCTTTTACGAGGCGGGGTTCGCCAACTTCCACCTGCACCCGCCGACCGAGGTTCACTTCAAGAATGAGGATCGCGCGCCGCTGCTGATTGTGGGGGCGACCGACGATCACACCGTCCCGGCGTCGCTGGCTAAGGCGCAGTACAAGCGTTACGAGCGCTCGCCGGCGAAGACCGACTACCTCGAGTTCGAGGGCCGGCCTCACCTGCACATGGTCGCCGACGACTGGCAGGAGGTCGCCGCCGCGATCGACAGTTGGCTCGACGGCGTGCTCGATGCGCCGGAGCCGGCGATGCAGCAGGGCTCGTAGAGGCGAGACGATGGACCTCGAGCTGACCGACAAGGTCGCCGTCGTCACCGGAGCCAACAAGGGCATCGGCCTCGCGATCACCAATGCGCTGCTGGCCGAAGGGGCCTATGTCATCGCCGGATCACTCTCCACCGAGAACCTCGACGCCCTCGCTCGGGTGACGGCAGTTCCGGTGAACCTGCTGTCCGACGACGGACCGGCGCTACTCGTGCACAAGGCGATCGACGAGTACGGCCGGCTCGACGTGCTGATCAACAACGTCGGGGCGGTCCGGATCCGGGTGGACGGATTCCTCGCGACCAGCGACGAGGAGTTCGAGTGGGCGCTGAAGATGAACTTCTTTACCGGGTTGCGAGCGATCCGGGCCGCGTTGGAGCCGATGCTCGCACAGCGGTCCGGGTCGATCGTGAACATCGCCTCCGTCAACTCGTTCTTTCAGCCTGATGGCGCAACGGTTGACTACGGCGTCGCCAAGGCGGCGGTCGTGAACCTCAGCAAGTCGCTCTCGCAGGAGTTCGGCCCGAAAGGCATCCGCGTGAATTGCGTCTCGCCGGGACAGGTCAGCACTGATCTTTGGCTCGGAGAGCGCGGCGTCGCCGAAACGGTCGCGAAGGCCACTGGAACCGACGCCGACACCATCCGTGAGTCTGCGGCCGCAGCGATCGCGACGGGCCGGTTCACCACGCCGCAGGAGGTCGCGACGCTGGTCACGATGCTCGCGTCCGATCGCACGGCGAACGTGACCGGCGTTAACTATGTGATCGACGGTGGCTTGATCAAGACGACCTGAGGAGGGAAGTGCCCGATCGCCGCAAGCAGCTTTCCCTCCTCGCGGCGATCATGGGCTCGTTCGTCGCGGGGCTGGACGCGACCGCGGTCAACGTCGCGCTGCCCGCGGTCCGCGCCGATCTTGGGGGTGGGCTGGCGGGCCAGCAGTGGGTCTCGAACGCCTACCTGCTGGCGCTCGGTTCGCTGATCCTGGTCGGCGGCTCGCTCGGAGACGTGCTCGGCGAGCGCCGCGTGTTCTCGCTCGGGGTCGCCGGCTTCGGCGCGATGTCACTGTTGTGCGCAATCGCGCCCACGATCGAGTTCCTGATCGTCTGTCGCGCACTGCAGGGCGCGTTCGGCGCGCTGCTGACCCCGAGCGCGCTGGCGGTGATCGTCCACGCGTTTTCGCGCGAGGAGCGCGGCGGCGCGATCGGCTCGTGGACGGCGTGGTCAGGGATCGCGACCGTGATCGGCCCGCTCGTGGGCGGCTTTCTGATCGAAGCCGTCTCCTGGCGGCTGATCTTCGCCATCAACGTCCCGTTCGTCCTGATCACGCTGATGCTCGTTTCGCTCGCCATCCCCGGCCGCGCGCCCGGCGTCGTGCATGCGCCGATCGACTGGCTCGGCGCCGCGCTCACGTTCCTCGGCCTCGCCGGTCCGGTGCTGGCGCTGATCCGCCAGCCGATGGTCGGCTGGGGCAGCCCACAGGTGTGGGCACCGGCGCTCGCCGGTCTCGCATTGCTGGCGCTGTTCGTCGTGCACGAGCGAAGCACCCGGTCACCGATGCTGCCGCTGGCGCTGTTCAAGCGGCGCAACTTCGCGCTCGGCAACCTGGAGACATTCGCCATGTACGGCGGAGTCGGCATCACCTTCTTCCTGCTCACTCTGTTCCTTCAGGAGGTCGCCGGCTACCGCCCCCTGACAGCCGGGCTCGCGCTGACGCCCGTGACGATCGTGAGCTTCCTGCTCGCCAAGCGGATGGGACGGCTCGCCGACCGCCACGGACCGCGGCTCTTCATGGGCCTCGGACCATTGATCGCCGCCGCGGGCCTCGCGCTGTTGCTCCGGCTCGGCGCGCATGTCAACTACGTCACCGACCTGCTTCCCGCGCTGCTGGTGTTCTCGCTCGGGCTCTCGTGCACGGTCGCACCGCTCACCGCGGCCGTCCTGTCCGACGCTGATGAATCGAACGCCGGGATCGCGTCAGGGGTCAACAACGCGATCGCCAGGATCGCCGGGCTGATCGCGATCGCGGCCGTGGGCGCCGTCATCTCCGCCTCGGTCAACTCCACCCTCAACCAACGCCTCGCCGGCGAGACGCTGTCCTCGCGCGCGCGTGCGGCGCTCACACAGGCGCGTGGTCAGACCCTGGCTCGGGTGGACCCGGCGAGCGCCGGCGGGGCTGTGGCCGGCGCGGTCAGTTCGGCGTCCGTCCACGCCTTCCACATCGCGATGGGAATCTCAGCCTCGCTGGTGGCGTTCGGCGGGCTACTCGGCCTCGCCGGGATCCGCAACCCGCGACGGCTCGTACGGTGCGAAGACTGCGCCGGCGGTCAGTTCGCGGGCCAGCCCCTCGATGCAGCCAACCCCGCGGTCGACCGAGAGGCGCTCGCGCGCGCCGCCTGAGACAGGTGCTCCTCGGGGTGAATTACCCGCATTGCGAGGCCGGCCAGATGATGGAAGCGATCGCGCGCGCTGTCAGATCAGGCGCGAATCTAGGGCTCGATTCGGTTACCCCCCAACCGGTCATGCAGGCGGCGCAGTGGGAGGGGTGACCACCAGTTCGCGCTGCCGAGCAGCCCCATCAGCGCGGGTACGAGGAGCGCGCGGACGGCGAACGCGTCAATCAGGACTGCGATGGCCGCGCCGACGCCGAGTTCCTTGAGGAACACAAGTTGGCTGGTCACAAACGCTCCGAGCGCGACGGCGAGAAGGATCGCCGCGGCGGTCACGAGCGCGCCGGTTCGTTGCAGGCCGACGGCGACTGCGTCCGCGTTGGCGAGACCGTGGTCGTGGGCCTCCTTGATCCGGGCGAGCAGAAACACGCCGTAGTCGGTCGAGAGGCCGAACACGATCGCGACAAGAACGAGGAAGTCGGTTTGCTCGATCCCTTCGGGCTTGGCGAACCCGAGCGGTCCTGTGAGGTTGCCGTCTTGGAAGATGAGCACGAGGATGCCGGCGGTCGCCGCGGTGGTGAGCAGGTTCATCAGCAGCGCCTTGACCGGGAGCACCACGGAGCCGGTCATCAGCCACAGCACGCTGACCGTGAGCGCGATCACGAGCGCTATCGCGATCGGCAGCGTTCGCGAAGTCGCTGTGTGCTGGTCGATCAGGTCGGCCGTCGCACCACCGACTGCCACGGGATACGGCGCCGGCTGCGCGCGGATCGCGGTCACTATCCCTTGCGACCGTTGTGTGATCGGCGTACCACGAGCATCGATGTCGATCTCCCAGGTGTGGTGGCCCAGGTCGCGCGGCGCCGAGACGTGGTAGACGCCCGACATCCGCTGCAAGCCGGCGGCGTAGCTTTGGATCGCCGGGCCGGCGTCGGTGGGGGCGCTGACCGCGATTATCGCGGGCGTGGAGTCCGCGCCCGAGAAGTCCCGGGCGATCGCGTCTGAGACCGTGCGCGCGCTCTGTCCGGTCGGCAGCACGGACGCGTCGATGCCGCTCCAGCGGATTCCGAGCGCGGGGGTGGCGACGACTAGGAGCGCGGCCGCGGTGAGCCCTGCGACCACGCCGGGGCGCCGCATGACGGCCCGCGCGAGGCGATACCAGCGACCGCTGCCCTCGGGCCCGGGCGTCACCTTCCCGAGCCGCCGTCCCATCAGCACTAGCAGCGCCGGCAGGAATACGACGGTGGCGGCAGCCGCGACGAGCGCGACCACCAGTCCACCGAGCCCCATCGAGATCAGGAACCGCTGCGGGAACACTGTCAGGCACGCCATCGCGGCCGCCACCGTCACCCCGCTGAACACCACCGTCCGCCCGGCGGTCTGCATCGTTCTACGCACGGCTGAGGGGACGTCGGCGCCGCGGCCGAGCTCCTCGCGGAAACGTGAGACGCAGAACAGGCTGTAGTCGATCGCCAGCCCGAGACCGAGACCGATCACCAGGTTCAGGGCGAACGGCGAGAGCGACAGCACCGAGTTGATCGCGCGCAGCACAGCGAACGCGCCGAGAACGCTGAAGCCTCCGATCGCAACCGGCAACAACGCCGCCACGCCACGGAAGAAGACCACCGACAGCAGCACGAGCAGCGGGAACGCGATCAGCTCCGCGACCGCGAGGGAGCTCGTCGCCAGGGAACTCGTCTGCTGGCCCGCGACCGCTGTGCCGCCAAGCACAACCGCCTTGTCCCCGGCGAACGCGTGCCGGAGGTGCTTGACGACACGGCTCTCGCTCGCCCCGGCGCGCAGCGTCGCGGCGACTAGCGCCTGCCGACCGTCGCGCGACACGGCTGCAGATCGACCCGAGGGCGGCGGAATGGACACATGCGCGATCCCCGGTTCGGCTCCGATCGTCCGAGCGACCCGCGATACCTCGGCGCTTGAACGCGGCGCGCGCACGAGCGCGATCATCGCGGCGCTCGGCGCCTCCCCCGTCGCGCGCTCGATTCGCTGCTGCGTGCGAGTGGCCTGGGAGGCCGGATCGTCGAACGCGTTCGAAGCGTTGAAGCTGCCCGGCGCCGGACCTCCAATCACACCAACGAACACGAATAGCAGCCCGCCGACGAGGGCCACCAGACGCGGTCGCGAACACGACCAGTCTGCAAGGCGCGCGAGCGACGTCACCAGCCGCCCGCGGACCGATCGGCAACCGACGAGGTTTGCGGTCCGATGCCAAGGAGGCGACCGATCCGTTTGCGCTCCGTCGTTGTCTTGAGCGTCGTGTTTTGCATACGCCAACGCTAAGCGCAGGCCGGCGATCGCACATCGCCCCACGGGCCTCAGTTGGGGTCCGACCGCAGTCGGAAACGCCGACCGCTACGGGTGCCCCGGCCCGGGCGAGACCACCCCATGGTCGTAGGCGAACACGATGGCGGCCGCGCGGTCGCGGACGCCGAGCTTGCCGAAGATGCTCCCGACGTGGGTCTTGACCGTCGCCTCGGCGACATACAAAGAGGCGGCGATCTCGCCGTTAGTCGCGCCCCGAGCCATCAGGCGGAGAACCTCACGCTCGCGCTCGGTGAGCAGCTCGAGCCGCGCCGCTTCCCGGTGGACAGGCGCGACCCGCCGGCGGTAGTGCTCGAGGATCCTCGGTGCGACCCCCTGATCGAACCACGCCGCCCCGGCGGCGACTGCGCGCACCGCCGCAATCAGCTCCTCCGCCGAGGAGTCCTTGAGAACAAACCCCGCAGCGCCTGCCTCCAACGCGCCCCACAGCACCTCATCTTCGCCGAACGTCGTCAGCACCAGCACAGCGATTGTGTCCACCGCCCGGCGCAGCTGTACTGTCGCCGCGATCCCGTCCAGCACCGGCATCCGGACATCCATCAGGACCACATCAGGTCGCAGCGCCGGCAGCTGCGCCACCGCCTGGCGTCCGTCGGCGCATTCGGCGATGACCTCGAATCCGTCCGCCGGCGAGAGGATCCGCGCCAGTCCGGTGCGAACCATGGCTTGATCGTCAACGAGGGCGACTCGGATCATCGGTTGCCAGGTCCTCCGCTCATCGCACCACCGGCCGCTGTCTCGAACGGCAGCCGGCAGCTCACCCGCCACCCCGCAGAGGTCGGCCCTGCGGCGAACTCGCCACCAAGCGCGGTCGCGCGCTCCCGCATCCCGATCAGCCCGTACCGGTGTCGCGGGGGCTCGTTCGCCGGCGGGGCGAGCACCGGGCCGGTGGTCTGGGCGACAAGCGAAACATGCCCGTCGGCCAACTCCAGCGAGAGCGCAGTCCGCGCCAACGGCGCGTGACGGGCTGCGTTCGCCAACGACTCCTGGGCGATCCGATACACCGCCACGCCGACGCTCGGCGGGATCGCGGACAGGTCGCCGCAGATCCGCGACTCGACCGTCAGGCCCCCAGCCCGAGCGTGGTCGACGAGCGCGGGGATCTCCATCGCCGACGGAACCGGAGAAAGCACCCCGGCCTCGTCATCGCTGCGCAACACCTCTACCGTCCGCCGCAGCTCCTGCATGCTGCGACGGCCCACGTCCTCGGCCGACCGCAGCGCCTCCTCGGCCGCCGCAGGGTCGCGGCGCAGCACGTGCCGAGCGCCCGTGACCTGGAGCAATGACCGCCGCCAACCCGTGACCCACGAAGTCGTGCACGTCACGAGCGATCCGACGGCGCTCCTCGAGCATCGCCCGCTCGGCCAGCTCGTGGCGCGTCGCCTCGAGCGCGGACGCGAGTTGCGCCTGTCGGAAGAGAGCGCGACCAATCAGCAACGGGAACGCGATCCCCAGGATCCAGATGCCGACGGAGATCTTGTGCGGGGATTCGATCAGGCCTACCGCCACCGGCGCGGCGACAGCCAGCAGAGCAAGCGCGACCGCCCCGATGAGCGACCCAGACCAGCGCCCCACCACGAATGCGAGCACCGAAACCTCGAACAACAGCGGCTGATGGCTTCCGGAGCGCTCGACCACGACGACTGGCACGACCACCCCGAGCGAGAGGACCCAGAGGGGCACGCTTCCGAGGTACGCCCACACCGCGAACGCCGCGACCGGGATCGCCATCAAGATCAGATCAACGACAGACGAAGTGGCAGCCAGCGCACCCACGACCGCGACAGCAAGCGCGAAGATCGGAATTAGGAGGCGGAGCTCATCTGCTTGGGCCCACGCCCGGCCTGACTCGCCAGCCACCCCCGGAACGTAGCGCGTCGCGCCAGCCGCAACATCGCCCTGCGGACGGAACCACGCACCAGACCATAGGTGGAGGCCCACGTCATCGGGCCTCGCTGCTCGGTTTCGATCGAGGCGCCAGTTCGCTGCCGGTCCCGAGTTCGGCGGACGCGAGCGGTTGCGCGCCCGTCGAACCGGTACCCCTGGTAGCGAGCTACGTGCGGTTGCGGCCGATCACCGCGCCGATCGGATCTTGCCGGCGTGACGACGTCTATGGCCTGAATGTCTGAGAGCTGGGCTGACAGCTGGCCGCAGGAGTACTGGGGCCGGGGTGGCCGCGCCGCAGCCGGCGACCGCCGCGATCTGGTTCGCCGCGTTGATGATGCTCGTGGCCTGGGCGGCGGTGAGCTGGCCGTAGGACTGCTCCGTTTGAGCGGTCCGGATTACGCCGAACAGGTCCATGCACGCACGACCGGTGTTGCCAGCCTGCGCTGCCGCGAGCGCATCGCCGACCTGAACGCTCAACACAGTCTTGGCGGTTGAGGAAGGTAGTGCTCCCACCGAGGCGAGCAGGTCCTGCAACTGCCCCGCCGCGCCCTTGACCGTGACCGTGAACGTCGCGTGCACCGGACTGTTGGAGTCGTCGACGTCGGTCGCCGTGCAGGTCACCGTCGTCGTCCCTATCGCGAACGTCGACCCCGACGCGGGCAGGCAACCCACGGTCGGTGTCTCGCCGCCCTCGTCGGTCGCGGTCGGCGGCGTGTAGTGAACGACCACCCCGGTCGCGCCGGTCGCGTTGGTTGTGATGTTCGCCGGAACGCCGGTCAGGGCGAGGTCCGAATCCACGACGGTCAAGGTCGCGGTGGCCGTATTGCCTGTCCCGCCGTTGGTCGAACTCACCGCGCCGCTGACATTGACCTTGGCGCCGACGGTGGAGGCGGTGACGTTGACGACGACCGTGCAGCTCGAAACCACCGCGATCGACCCTCCGGTCAGCGAGATCGAGCCGGTCCCCGCCGTCGCCGTGGCAGTCCCGCCGCAGCTATTGCTCAGCCCGTTCGGGGTCGAGACCACCACGTCGCTGGGGAGCGTGTCGGTGAACCCCACGCCAGACGCCGCCACCGTGTTCGCGGACGGGTTCGTGAGCGTGAACGTCAGTGTGCTCGCCCCACCCACCTGCACCTGGTTCGGGCTGAACGCCTTGGCGATCGACGGCGGAGCGACGACGGTCAAGGTCGCGTTAGCAGTGTTGCCCGTCCCGCCATTGGTCGAACTCACGGTGGTGCTGTTGACCTTGTCGCCCGCGGCGGTGCCGGTGACATCGACAACGACCGTGCAGCTCGCATTAGCCGCGATCGACCCTCCGGTGAGCGAGATCGAGCCACTCCCCGCCGTCGCCGTTGCAGTCCCGCCGCAGCTATTGCTCAGCCCATTCGGGGTCGAGACCACCAACCCGCTGGGGAGCGTGTCGGTGAAAGCCACGCCAGACAGCGCCGACGTGTTCGCGGACGGGTTGGTGATCGTCAACGTCAACGAAGTCGAACCGTTCACCGGCACCGTGGCCGCCCCGAACGCCTTGGAAATCGACGGAGCAGCGACCACGTTCGCGGACTCGTTCACGTCCTTGCCCGCGAACGAGGGAGGGAGGTCGACGGTGCTGTTGACGGCCGGATCGGCCACGCCGCCGCGGCCAATATCGCCGGCGACACTCGCGGCGTCGTGCAGACAGTTCCAAAGCAACGCGGGGTAGAAGAATCCGATGATGTCGCCGGCTTGAACGGGAATGCTCGCCGAGAACGTCTCGAGCGCGGTCCCCGCGAGCGTCTTCAACCCCGTGTTACCGACGACCCTGTACGTCGTACCCGAGACGGGCCGCAGGGCCAGGAACGCGAGCTGAGCGCCGTCGTTGTTCGAACTAGTGTCGTGATTGGTTGATTCGGCGGCAGTAGCCGGCGATGGATTCGAGGATTTGGTCGGCGGTTTTTGTCCAGACGTAGGGTCGGGGGTCGTCGTTCCAGGTTTCGATCCAGGCTCGTATGTCGTTGTTGAGTGCTTGGACGGAGCGGTGCGCTCCGCGGCGTAGGAGTTTGGTGGTCAGCTCAGAGAACCATCGCTCGACCAGGTTCAGCCAGCTGCTCGAGGTCGGCGTGAAGTGCAGGACGAACCGGGGGTGGGCTGCCAGCCACTTCTGGATCGCGGGCGTCTTGTGTGTCGAGCTGTTGTCGAGCACGACGTGCACGTCGAGCTCAGCCGGGACGTTCTGATCGATTCTCTGCAGGAACTTCTTGAACTCAACGGCCCGGTGGCGGCTGTGCAGCGAGCCGAACACCTGGCCGCTGCTGATGTCCAGCGCGGCATAGAGCGTGGAGGTGCCCCACCGCTTGTAGTCGTGGGTCGTCGCGCTGCGGTCCGCCCGGGCTTCATCGGCAACGACGGCTGCGTCCGATCGAGCGCTTGGATCTGGGTCTTCTCGACTACCCAAACGCAGTAGATAACCGGGCGGCTGGTCGCGTGTGGGGGTCGGGATCGAGTGGCGGATGGTGACGTCGTCCTCGCCGATCAGGATCTCGCGGACGACGAGCCGGATGATCTGTTGGCGCTGCTCGACGGTCAGGTTCTCGCCGTTGTTGGAGAGGCGGGCGCGGAAGCCGTCGAGCGTCTCGGTGAGCTTGAGGTAGGTCTCGGCGTCGTGCAGCTCGGCGTCGAGCGCGTCCAGCTGCGCTTGGAGAATGGCTTCGCGTTGGCGCAGCTCCGGGGTGCGGGCGCGGAGCTCGTCGAGCGTGATCAGCTGTTCCTGGTAGCCGTCGAGCAGGCGTCGCAGCGCATTCTGCGCGCGGGTGAGATCCCGTTGGAGCGCGTCACGGCGCGCGGTGGCTGGGTGCGCGGCGCGGAGTGTCTGGAGCCGGCGGTCGATCTCGGCTTGGATCAGTGCGGGGTCGTCGAGCAGTCCGAGCACACGGGTCCAGACGAGCTCGTCGATCTCGGCCAGGCGGACGGGCCGGTTATCGCAGACGCGGCCTTCGGGGCGGCGGTGGCCGTCGGTGCCTGAGCAGCGGTAGTACTCGCGCAGGAGCCCGTTCTTGTTGCGCGTCGAGCAGCGGTAGTACGCGTAGCCGCACTCTCGGCAGGTGAGGATCCCTTGCAGCAATGACGGGCGGCGCGTGTTGCGGGGCGAGAAGCGGGTGTTGCGTGCAAGCTGCTGTTGGACGAGCGCGAACCGCTCGGCGGTCACGAGCGCGGGCACCGCGATCGGCTTCCACTCTTCGGGGTTCACGTGCTCGCGCGCGACCCGGGCGGACCGTTGCCCGCGCTGGCGTGCATGACGGGTCTCGCGGACCGGCTGGTCGGTAGCGTGCGTCTTGCCGTAGGCGGCCTGACCGGAGTACGCCGGATTGCGGAGAATGCCCCATATCGTTGCGGTGTTCCAGCCCGCCTTGCCGGTCCTGGTCGGCACGCCCTGCTCTGCGAGCCACCGTGCGATCCGGCCGATCGACTCGCCGTCCTCGGCATAGCGGCGGAACATCTCACGCACGACCGGCGCCTCGGCTTCGTCGATCTCGAAGAACGCGTCCGCGTGCTCGGACTTCTTGACATACCGATAGCCATATGGGGCGCGAGCGAGGACGGACACCGCGCCGGCCCGGGCGCGATGCAGCTTCCCGCGGCGACAGCGCTCAGCGATCTGCGCCCGCTCGTACTCGGCGATCATCCCCTGGAACTGGCGCAGCAGCTCATCCTCAGGCGTGCCGGACCGCTCGGGCTCCTTCGCGAAGACGACCTCGATCCCCGCCCGCTGGAACTCCTCGAGCAACAGCACCTGGTATGCGTACCGGCGCGCGAGCCGATCCGGCGCGTGACACAGCAACACCTCGAACCGGCCCTCGACCGCCAGATCACGTAACCGCTCCAGTTCCGGGCGGCGCAATACCGCGCCCGAGACGCCCTCGTCCTCGAACACCAGATCGTCGGTGATCAGCAGCCCGCGGCCGGCGGCGAGCTCACGCAGCGCGGCGGTCTGGCTCTGGATCGTCTGCTCGCGACGCTGACGATCCGAGGACACCCTCGCGTAGATCGCGGCCACCCTGCCCGGCCGCCCGACCATGCTGCTGCTCTCGCTCATCATCCCTCCGCTCGTTGCCGGTCACACGACGCCGCTCGGGCGCCAAGAGCACATACGCCTGCGCCAGCCGCGCATCGGCGAGCCGGTCACCCACGAACTCGATCTCAACGCGCCTGGCCACCGGGCCGCTCGCCGGCCTGATCGAGATACGCACCGACCGCCGCCGCGGTCACCGCGCTCAACGACACGCCACTGACCCGCGCCCGCTCGCGCAAGCCACCGATCAACGACGGCGCCAACCTCACCGTGAACACGGCCGTGCGCTCCGGCACCGAGACTCCATCCGGCCGCTCCAGCGCCTCGTTCACGTACCGGCGGGCCTGACGCTCGGACAAACTGAACTCGGCCTGCAACCCACGGACCGCGTCCGCTGGCGAGCGATCGACCAACAACACGACCGCCCGGTTCACGCGAACCGCGTACTCGTCGGCATAAGCACGACGTGAAGCCATCAGCCCCTTGAGTACTACACATCACGGCAGACTCCTTCCCACCGGACGCCCCACCAGCCACTCAAACTCGAAGTTACCTACTGCGTTGGTGTCTCCTCGTCCACGCACAGAACGACTGCCCGCTCAGGCGGGTTTAGGTACAACCCGACGACGTCGACGAGCTTCTCCACGAACTGCGGGTCCCTCGAGAGCTTCCACGTCTCTTGGCGGTGTGGCTGCAGCCCGAACGCCTGCCAGATCCGCAGCACCGCGTTCTGGGTCAACCCGACCTCGGCGGCCATCGACCGGGTCGACCAATGAGTCGCATTCTTCGGAGTGCTCTCAAGCGTCTTGATGATCACCTCCTCGACCTGCTCGTCAGTGATCGTTCTCGGCCGTCCCGGCCGCGGCTCGTCAACAAGCCCGTCAAGGCGATGCTCAGCGAACCGGTTACGCCACCGGGTGACCATCGACCGGTGAACACCGAGACGCTCCGCGATCTCGGTATTCCTCAGCCCGTCAGCCGCGGCAAGCACGATCCGGGAGCGATCAGCAAGACCCTGAGCGCTCGTCCGCCGACGCGCCCAACTCTCCAGCTGAGCGCGCTCCTCCTCAGACAGCACAATCTCGACAGCAGTAGGGATAGGCATGCCCAGACACCTGCCCGAACTGCCGCGAAATTAAACCATCACGACATTAGCGGGAGGGGGTCAGGCCCCCCTCCCGGCCTCCCCCCGTCGCGGGTCGGACGGCCGGGCGGGCAGAGCCCGCCCTCGGTGTTCACCATGGGGCGATGGCGACCGTGGCGAACATCAACGACGTGCTCGAGGGTCATGTGGCGCTCGAGATCGAGTGTGTAGATCGGCTGTATCTGAACGCGTACGTGCCGAACCTGCAGGTCGGCGGTCAGGTGGTCCGCTTCCTGCGTGACCATCTTGGGCACCCGATCCCTTCGCCGGCCCTGCTGGGGCCGATTGGCAACCGGTTCCGTCGGGAGGTCAAGGCGTTCGCGGCCGAGCACCGCATCCCGATCCTCCAGCTCAAGAAGCCGGACCGCTCACGGTGGGATGACCGCAAACTCGATCACGTCCGCCCGTACCTGGAGGCCGCCGAGCGCGAGCACCGGTTCGGCGTGGTCGCGATCGTCGCCTGCCAGGAGTTTCAGTGGGTGTTCTCTGCCCGCAACCGCGCCGCCCCGGGGAAGGTCGTCAGCTTCGAGTACTTCCGCGAGGAGCGGCGCGTCGGGATCTACTACTTCTACATCCTCGACCGCGAGTTCGGGCCGGGGTTCATCAAGATCGGCACCTACGCCCCGTACTCGGCGAAGGTGTGGCTCAACGGACACGAGTGGGCCAAACGCCAGGCCGCCCGCGTCGGGATCGAGTTCGCTGCCCTGTCTAACGGATTCGCGGCCTGCGATCAGCCCGAGCGGCTCCAAGCGATCTGCGACACCTTCGGCCCGCATCACGTCCAGGCGTTCTTCGACCGCTGGATCACGCAGATCCCGACCCCGCTCACCGCCGAGGATCGCGCCGCCGGCTACTGGTGGGAGCTGTCGATGCGCCAGGTTGAGATTTCGCGCACGCTCGTGCTCGACAACCCGCGCCGTGCCCGGGGGTTCTTCGAGGCGCTCGTCCAAGACAACATCGGGATCGGACGGCCCGAGGAGGTCTCGCTCGTGTTCGCCCGCCACCTGCGCCGACCGACCCACCACCCCTACCAGACGCGGATCTTCAGCGCGGGCACCGACGTCCGGATCGACTTCCGCTACAAGCACTCGCGCGTCAAGCAGTACCTCAAGGACGGGCGCGCACTGCGGATCGAGACCGTGATCAACAAGCCAGCCGATCTCGACGTCCCCGCCCGCCTGCACAACCTCCCCGAGCTGATCGACAGAGCCCGCCAGGTCAACCAGCGGCTGCTTATCATCGAACGTGCCGGTCAGAGCTGTGCCATCGGCTCTGCGCTCTTCGAGCGCATCCACCAGCCCCACCACGAGGGCCAAAGATCCGGAGCCCTGCGCTTCGGGGATATACGCGCCATGGCTCTGGCCGGCGCCCTCTGCCACGTCCTCGGTGCCGTCACCGGCTTCACCAACAAAAGCCTTCGCGGGCTCGTCGCCGGACACCTCGGCCAGGACTACAGCTCCAGCAAGATGAGCTACGACCTCCGCCGCCTCCGGCTCCACGGACTCATCAGACGCCTACCCCGCAGCAACACCTACATCCTCACCAGCGACGGCATCCGCGTCGCGGTCTTCTACACCAAGCTCCAGAACCGACTCCTGCGGCCCTTGCTAGAAGCCGACAAGCCACCCGCCGAGATCGAAATCCGGCGCGCCCTCCAAACCCTCGACAACGCAGTCAAGAACTACATCCAACAAGCCCGCCTCGCGCCTGCAACATAAATTCGTCACAACCTCACGACTTCCGGCCACCAAGTCGAACTAGATTGAAACGAGAAGCTCGTGATCGCCCCCCCGCCCGCCGGCACCACGTAGTTCGTATCGGCAAGCACGCCCCCAGGGGAATTCGGACTGCACCCACCGCCGTCGCTTCCGGTCTGACCAATCGTGACGTCCGCCAACGCCGACCCAGCGGGCAGCACCACAAACGCCATCGCCACGAGCACCAACAAGCGCCGCACGCGCCCCCAATCAACGGTCCCCGACACTTTCGCCCTCCTCACTAGCTGATAGATGGGCGCGACCGGCAGAAGCCGAACCCCCAAGGCGCCCGTCGCCAAACCTACGGTTGCGAGAGCGAAGGGCCTAACAACGCTACCGGGCTCGACCTACCCGCGCTCTCGCTTCGCTGGCGAGAGGCTTCTTCCGACAACCCGGCCCGCCGATGGGACGCTCCCATGCGTCCCCAAACGTCCCGCCGACAGGCACACACTGTAGGCACTCGCAATGCTGAAAACGGGCCGCCGCACGGCCCCGAGCTCCGACCAAGCCCGCATTGCTCAAAAGCGTCGCCGGCCGTCGTCGTTCTTGCGCGAAGTGGCTGCCCTTGCCCCTTCACTCAAAATCGCCGGTGACCCTCCCCGCCTGTGTCCCGAGACGCGTGAGACACATGTCCCGAGACATAACAGAAGTGGGCCGTGGAGGACTCGAACCTCCAACCTTGGGATTAAGAGTCCCCTGCTCTACCAGTTGAGCTAACGGCCCTTGACGGCGATGTTACCCGGAGCGGCGCGAGGCAGAAGTGCCGCGAGCGACGGAGCGATCATGCCCCGCCGGCGCCTCACGAACCGCGCCCTCAGCAGGCCTGGGCGATCTGCGGGCTGGTCTTGGCGGCGGTGATCTGGGCCTTCAGCGTGGCCTGCTGGGCCTTCGGCACCAGCGTGAGGACCTTCTGCAGCGCGAGGTCGCCCTTGCGGTTCTGCTTGGCCGCGTAGGCGGAGGCGGCGAGACACTCGTAACCCTTTGGCTCGGTGGGTTGCGCGATCGTCATCGTCTCCCAGGCGGCTGCCTCCTGGGCGTAGTTGCCGAGATTGCCGTAGGCGCGGGCTGCGAGGATGGCAATGCTCGGGTCGGGGTTCTTCGTGAGCGCCGCGTACTTCTGCCACGCCTGGGTCGTGGCCGTCAGCTCCTTGCGACCGTTGGCCGTGAACTGACCGGTCGTGGTGTTGAAGTTGTTGCCCTGGCCGGCGGAGGTCCAGCGCGCCTGCACGAGCGCGGCCCAGGCCGCGGGGTCGCTCGGGTTCAGCTTCGTCTGACGCAGGGCCGCTTTCTCCTGCGCGCTGACGACCTGTGTCTGAGCGCTGCTCGATCCGTTGCCGGTGAACGCGTTGAGCAGGCCGCCGAGGCCGTTGCCGGCGCCGACGCCAAACAGGACGAGCCCGAGGCCCATCAGGAGGGCCAGGCCGAGGTAGACGGCCTGCACGGTGCGCCTGCGGCCACGACTGCGAAGGTCAAAGAGCATGTTCTGATCAGGAAGGTTCGAGGCCGCCGCCCAATGGCTCGTTCGCCTCCGCTTCGGCACGGGCTGCGGTACGTCGGTCGGCGATCTTGAGCATGACGATACTGGCCAGGTACAACACGACTAGAGGGAGCATCTCCAGGCCGGTGGTGACCGGATCAGCCCCTGGCATTGCCGCGGCAATCACGGCGATGATGACCGTAGCGTAGCGCCAGTTTGCCGTAAGTGTGCGCGCATTGATCGCTCCGAGCCGCTGTAGCGCCAGCAATCCGAGCGGCAGCTGGAAGGCCAGTCCGATGCCCAGCATCGTGAAGATCTCGAACGTGTAGTACGTCTTCGCCTGGACGAAGATGTCGAATTTGTCGCTGTTGTAGCCCTGCAGGAAGTGCACAGCCGGGGGCAACACGACGAAGAAGGCGAACGCGACACCCATCATGAACAGCACCGGCGCGGCGATCATCACCGGCACCGCGATCTTTCGCTCCTGCCGGTTCAGCGCCGGGATCACGAACGCGTACGCCTCATAGATGATCACCGGCAGCGCGAATAGCAGCGCGAAATACAGCGACACGGTCAGCGTCGTCGTGAAGGGCTCGCCGACGCCGATCGTGATCGGCAGCTTCTTCGGCACCGTCTGCGGGAGCGCGCCCGCCGCCGCCTGCGCGCTGGCAGCAGCGCCGGCGAACGCCTGCCGGTCGGCACTCGACTGCGTCGCGGACGTCGACAGCTGGTGCAGGTAGCTGCCCAACGCCGACAGGTCCTTGGCCTCCTGGACTGAGTCCCCCGTCAGCTTGTTGATGTGGTTGTTGCTCCCCGAGGGCAGCGGCAATGCCCGGTTGAGCACATCCAGCAGGTGATTGTTCTGCCAGAAGCAGAATCCAAAGGCGACGATCAGCGCCGCGAGGCAGATGAACAGCCGGGAGCGGAGCTCGTCGAGGTGGTCGACGATGCTGAGGCGCTCTTCGTGCGCGATGGGCCGCAGGACCTTCGCCATGCCAGGGCGCCCCGCCTACCGGGCTATGAGCTCTGCTCCGAACCGACCTCGGCCGACGGCCGCTCGGTCGATCCGGGAGCCGAGGCGCTCTCGACCTTTTGCGGCGGCGTCGATCCGGCGACGGGCGCCGAACTGGTCGCCTGCGTGAGTTCGGGGCGCTCGGAGGAGCTCTCCTCGTGCTTGGAGTCGCCCGTGATCGAATCCTTGAACTCGCGCATGCCCTGTCCGAGTTGCTTGCCGAGCCCAGGCAGTCGCTTCGGTCCGAAGATCAGCAGCACGATCACGAGGACAACGATGAGGTCTGTGGTCGGATTGCGGAACATGCGTCAGTCCTCCGGATCGGGTAGCCCGAAGGGTAGCGGTCCCTGTTGGCCTTGCGTGGATCGAACTTGGAGTCGAACCCGCACAACCCCTCAAGGCTTTTTCGCGAATGGCCGATTAAGGGGTCATCCAGGAGGCTCCGATGAACCCCAACAAACACCAACATTCCGTTCGCCGAATCGTTCTGCCGAGTGGCAGGACAATCGAAGTAGTTCGTTTTCACGAGACCGAGGACAGCACCAAGGGGCTGCACGTCTGCCCCGCATGCTGCTCCGACCTCGTGCAGCCGGTCGCCTGGGCCGAGGCTCCCGATGAGCGCTGGGAGTTGACGCTCGAGTGCCCGAACTGCGGCTGGCTCACTGACGGCGTCTACGAGCGCGAGGACGTCGACCGACTCGAGGAGAGACTCGACGACGGTCTCGCCGACATGCTGCGCGACCTGCAGCGCCTGACACAGGCCAACATGGCGGAGCAGATCGACCGCTTCGTGGCCGCCCTGCACGCCGACCTGATCCTGCCCGAGGACTTCTGAAGCGCCGCCCGCTCCGGCGGGCGCGCGGGATTCCACCGCTCAGGGCGATCCCGAGCTCGCCTTCAATCGCCCAAGCTCACGAATACCGCTCGACGACCCCGTCGGCCACGAGCTCCAGAGCCACCCGCTGACGCTCGGGCAGCGAGGGCAGCGTCTGCTTGGCCCGCGCCACCATCCGCAGCGCCCGCTCGCGCGCCGAAGTCAGTGCGCCGGTGTCGGAGATCCGCGCGCACACCGCCACCGCGTCCGCCGTCGAACGTACCTCGCGGAGATCGAGCCGTGCCAGCTCGCGGTCGCGGTCGCGCGCGAGGATCAGCGGCAGGGTGACGGTCCCGTCAAGGAGGTCGGTTCCCTGCGGCTTGCCGGTGCGCTCGGGCGGCCCCGCGACGTCGAGCACGTCGTCCAGCACCTGGAACGCAACGCCGATCCGCTCTCCGAAGGCCGCGAGCGACTCAACGGACCCCGCCCCGGCCAGGGCCCCCAATTCGCACGACGCTCTGAACAGCACGCCGGTCTTGAGCCGGCAGCGCGCGAGGTAACGCTCGACCGTCACCCCGGCGTTCCACGCGTCGGCGCGCTGCACGAGCTCCCCCTGCGGCAGCTCCGAGGAGGCTCGCGAGAGAACCCGGACCGCATCGATCGAGCCGCCGGCTGCCAGCTCTGAGAACGCCCGCGAGAAGAGCAGGTCGCCGGTTGCCGTGGCCACCTTCCGGCCCCCGCGTGCCACCACGGTCGGTCGGCCACGGCGCAGCGACGAGCCGTCGATCACGTCGTCGTGCACGAGCGTGGCGCTGTGCACGAGCTCGACCGCGGCCGCAGCCCTGACGAGCTGATCGGACTCGGGGACCGGCACACCGGCAGCCAGACACACCAGCAGGGGCCGCAGTCGCTTGCCGCCCGCTGTGATCGTGTCGCCGGCATGCTGCGCCAGAAGCGGGCCGTGCCCCCCCGAGAGCTCGGCCAACCGCGACTCGACTCGCTCCATGACGCGCGCGGCCTCTGGACCGCCCGCCTCGACAACCGCCTGTACCGGCGCGGTACTCATGCGACCCTCCCGGCGTGCAGCGCGATGATCCCGCCGGCCGTCAGCACATAGCGAATCTCGCGAAGACCGCAACTCCACATCACTGCCGATAGTTCCTCCGGCTGCGGGAACCGCTTGACCGAGCTTGGCAGATAGCTGTAGGCCTGTGAATCGCCGGCCAAGCGACCGAGCGCGGGCACCGCTCGATCGAACCACAGCTCGAAGAACGTCGACAACGGCGGCCGGCGCGGCGTCGTGATCTCGAGCACGACCACCCGGCCTCCGGGTGCTACGACACGCGTCATCTCGCGCAAACCAGCCCCCAGATCAGAGAAATTGCGCGCGCCGAATCCGACAGTCGCAGCTTGGAAGCGATCATCCTCGAACGGCAATGCGAGCGCGTTGCCCACGACGAACCGGACGCCGGCGAGCCCGTCGGCCTTCCGCCGAGCGAGCTCGAGCATTCGCTCGGAGAAGTCGCTCGCGACCACGTCCCCACCCGGCGCCACTCGCCGTGCAAGCTCGATCGCCAGATCCCCGGTGCCGGTTGCCACGTCGAGCACCCGGTCGCCGGGGCCCACATCCGCGAGGTCGGCGGCCCGCCGCCGCCAGGCGTGGTGAAGCCCGGCGGTCATGACCGTATTCATGCGGTCGTACACGCCGGCGATGCGATCGAACATCGCGCGCACCTGGGCCTCTTGGAGGGTGCCCGGCACGGACGGTGAGGAGCCCGCGGCAGACGTCATAAGTCCCGGGACCGAGGCTACTGCAGTTCTGAGAGGAACCCGACGAGGTTGTTGAACTTCTGCGGCGACTGCTGCGCCAGGCTCTGGAAGGACGGCATCGGCGAGGTCGGGTTGCGAAGCGTCGAAGCGATCGCGGCCGCGGGCAGCTTCGAGCCGATGTGGGTGAGCGGCGGCCCCGGCCCGTTGTTGCCGTTTGACCCGATCACGTGACAGGCGAGGCAGCCGGACTGGCCGACGACCAGCTCTCCAGCCCTGAATGTCGCCTTCTGCTCGGAGCTGAGCGTGGCGGGCGGCTTCATGTCGACGGAGTTCGGCGACCCGGTGTCGGCTCCCGAATAGGTCAGATACGCGATCGCCACGATCGTCACGACGCCGGCGGCCAGCGCCACCGGCCGGCGCTCGATCCGGCGCTCCGAGCTGCGGTCGTAGAACGGCAACAGGAACAGCAGGATCATGCAGATCGTCGGGACGCCGATCGTCGCCATCGGCGTGAACTTCGGCACGTTCTTCATCACGCGCAGGACTTCGAAGAGGAAGAAGAAGTACCAGTCAGGCCGCGGAACGTAGGTGGTGGTCGTCGGGTCGGCCTTGGGGCCGAGCTCGGCGCCGAACAGCAGCGCGAGAAAGATGATCACGGCCATCACGACGCACGCCATCACCGCGTCCTTGGTGACCGCGTACGGGAAGAACGGCTTGCCCTGATTCTTCAGGATCGAGTATTCGCGGAGGTATGCCTCTTTCTCGGCCTGGTTCACGAGCTCACCACCTTAGACCTGTGTCTTCGGCGTCTCCGCCTCAACCGCGGCGTCGTGCTTCTCGGACTCAGCGCGGGCCCAAGGTGGCGCGCTGATCCCGAGCTTCGTCACGAGGTACAGGTGCGCGCCGATCAGCGCCGCCATCGCGCCCGGGATCAGCAGCATGTGGATCGAATAGAAGCGCGAGAGCGTCGTCTGCATGAACTCAGGGCCGCCGCGGAGGAAGTCCGAGAGGTATGGCCCGATGAACGGGCCGGTGCCGTTGATGTTCACGCCGACGATCGTGGCCCAATAGGAGCGCTGGTCGAACGGGAGCAGGTATCCGGTGAAGCCCATCGCCATCGTCAGGATCAGCAGCACGACGCCGATCACCCAGGTCAGCTCGCGCGGATACTTGTAGGCGCCGTAGAAGAACACCCTGCCCATGTGCAGGAAGATCAGGATGATCATCACCGACGCGCCCCACTTGTGCATCGCGTGCACGAGCTGGCCGGCGAACACGTTGTCGTTGATGTTGCGCACCGACTCGTATGCGCCGCCGGAGGCGTCCGGGCGGTAGTACATCGCGAGGAAGACGCCGGTCACCGCCTGGTTCAGGAACGCGAACAGCGTCGCCGACCCCAGCGTGTACGCCCAGTTGATGCCGCGCGGGACCTTGCGCCACAGCAGCCAGCGCAGGCCGGGCGACAGCGAGGTGCGCTCGTCGACCCAGTCAACGACGCTGATCCCGGCCTCGACCGGAGAGAGGGCGCCATTGCCGTTCTCCTGTCCGGGTCGCGCCGGCCGCGGCTTCAGGGTCTTGGGCAGAGGAAGCGACGGCATCTCAGCTACCAGGCCGACTGGTGCGCCCCCGGCGGCGCAGACGGGACCGAGAAACGCGGCGGATAGAGGTACTGGCCGATGCCGTCAAGCGGCTCGCCCGGATCGCGCGGGTCAAAGCGCTGCAGCTCGGTGTTGACCGAGTAGCGCGGACCGACCTGGATGTAGCCGCCCGACAAGCGGGTGTAGAAGCGATCCAGCGGGCGCACCGGAGGGCCGCCCGCAACCAGGCCCCGGAAGTCGTACACGCCACCATGACACGGGCAGATGAAGCGCTCCGCAGCGGAGACGTACCGGACGGGGCAGCCGAGATGCATGCAGCGCGAGGAGAGCGCGATGTACTGGTTGTACTGGTCGGCGGGCTCGGTGTCGATCGACGGGTTGCGGGCGCGCATGTAGGCGATCGACTTGCCGGCCTCGCCGATGCCCGGGATCAGCGTGATCACCTTCGTGGTGTAGTTGTCGTTGGTGAAGTCGGAGGGCACGCCGACGGTCTGCCACTGGAAGTTGGTCTGGTGAAAGACCGGAGCCAGCGCGAACCCGAGAGCCGGAAGCGTGAATGCGGCTGCCGCGACCATCCCGAAGCCGTTGGCGCCGAGGTTCATCAACCGTCGCCGGGTGACGGTCTCGCCCTCGAAGGCACCGGGGATGCCCCGCTCGGCGGTGTATTTGGACTTGGCTGGTTTACGTCTGTCGGGCACGGGACTTCTTAGTAAAGGGAACCTGAATTGAACGGGCCATGAAGCGTATCGTCAACATCGAGACGAGCGTCACGAGGTTGGGGAATCCGCTCCGCGGATTCCCTTAAGCGAATCCGCCAGGGGCGGATTCGCAGTCGGACTCGCAATCCGCCTGAGGCGGATTCGCCAGGGCCGCCCGGGCTGCCGAGCGAAGCGCACGCTCCGCACCCGGATCGCCGGCCCGCGCGAGCGATTTCGCCTGCTCATGCTCATCACTGGAGCCCCAGCCGATCGCCGCCGCGCCGGCCTCCCAGACGGCCTCGGCGAGGTCCGGCTGGGAGTCCGCGTGGGCCTGCGCGACGAGTGAGATCACGTCCGCGAGCTCTGAGACCGCATCCAGATCGCCGAGCGCGGCCAGGCGGGCGAGGCCCAGCGCGTAGAGCTGATCGCCGAGCAGCAGCGCGAGATCTGGGTCCTCGGGCCGCACCACGACGGGCGAGCCGTAGTGCAGCCTCCACCCCTCCACGATCATCTCGAGCAAGAGTTCGTAGGCGGCTTCGCGCCCGGCGGCTCGAGGACCCCGCGCGGCCAGCTGCGCGGGGCCCTGCGGAATCGGCTTTGCCGATTCCGCCAACGCAATCGCCGTAGGCGATTGCGCCAGCTCCCCAAGCGGGCCGCCCACCTCGACCAGCGCCTGCGCGAGCGGGACGCTCATGGGAGCTCCGCGAATGCCGCACCCGCGGCCTCGACGGTGCGCTCGATGTCCTCATCCGAGTGCGCGAGCGACGGGAACCAGGCCTCGAACTGCGATGCCGGCGGATAGATCCCGCGCGCCAGCAGCGCCCGGCACCACGCGCCGTAGGCGTCGAGGTCGCAGGCCGCCGCGGCCGCGTAATCGCGCACCGGCTCCGAAGCGAAGAACGGCGTCACGAGGCCGGGAGCGCTCTGCACCTGCACCGGCACACCAGCCGACCTCGCGGCCCGCTCGAGCCCCGCCGCGAGCCTCGCGGTGACCACGCTCAGCCGCTTGTAGGCGGCCTCGTCGAGTTGCTCGAAGGTGGCGAGCGCCGCGGTCATCGCGAGCGGGTTACCGGAGAGCGTCCCGGCCTGATAGACGTCGCCCGCGGGAGCGATCCGCTCCATCAGTACCGGGGGGCCGCCGTACGCCGCGGCCGGGAGGCCGCCGCCGATGATCTTGCCGAGGATCGTCAGGTCTGGCATCACCGAGAAGTGCTCCTGGGCTCCGCCTCGCGCCACGCGGAAACCGCTGATCGCCTCGTCGAAGATCAGCAGCGCGCCGGTGTGGTCGGCGCGTTCGCGCAACAGCTCGAGAAATCCCGGTGCGGGCGGAACGACGCCCATGTTGGCGGGCACCGGCTCGGCAAGGATTGCGGCGAAGGCGTACCGCTCGGTCGCCTCGCGCACAGCGTCGGCATCGTTCCACGGCACGATCACGGTCGCGGCGGCGGCGGCCGCTGGGACGCCGGGACTCGCCGGGATCCCCTGCGTCGCGAGGCCTGATCCGGCCTCTGCCAACAGGCCGTCTACGTGTCCGTGGTACGCGCCGGCGAACTTCAGGATGTGCTCGCGCTCCGTGACGGCTCGTGCGAGGCGGACCACACTCATCGTCGCCTCCGTTCCCGATGAGGTCATCCGCAGCATCTGGACCGAGGGAATCCGCCGCGCAACCTCGGCGGCGAGATCGATCTCGCGCCTCGTCGGCGCCCCGAACGTGGTCCCGTCCCATGCCGCCTCGACGACCGCGTCGATCACCGCAGGGTGGGCGTGGCCGAGGATCAGGGGGCCCCAGGAGGAGACCCAGTCGATGTACTCGTTGCCGTCGACGTCGGTGAGCGTGGAGCCGTTGCCGCTGACGATGAAGATCGGATCCCGCCCGATCGAGCGCATCGCCCGGACCGGCGAGTTGACGCCACCCGGGAGCAGCTCCTGTGCACGGTGGTAGAGCTCGGTCGAGCGGGTCGTTGTGTGGTCTGCGAGGGTCAAACGCCGGCGTGCTCGCGTTCCCAGGCGCGGTAGTCCTCGGTGAAGTAGAGCAGCCGGATCTTCTTGAACTCCGTCGAGGAGTAGAGCGTCGCGCGCTCGGTGATCCCGGTCTCGGACGCGATCGTGTCGAGGATCGCGTCGCACTCCTCCTTGGAGCGGCCGTGCGCCATCGTGAAGATCGAGTAGGGCCAGTCCTTGTAGGTGGGGCGCTGATAGCAATGGGAGATGCCGCGGTAGGCGGCCATCCGCGGCCCAAGCTCCATGATCCGCTCGTCGGCGACCTTCCAGACACCCATCCCGTTGGCACTGAAGCCGGCCCGGCGGTGGAAGAGGATTGCCGCAACCCGGCGCAGCAGCCTGCGCTCCTGCATGCCCCGCAGGTGCTCGAGCAGGCGCTCCACCGGAATCTCGAGCGCCTGCGCGGCCGAGGCGTAGGGCTCGGCGACGGTCGGCATGTCGCCCTGAAGCGCTCGAATGACCGCGATATCGAACTCGTCGTATGGCTGGCGCTCGGTCTCAGCCGGCGGCGCGACCTCGACCGCCTTGGCGAGATCCGCGGTGTCGCCCTCCATCTCCAGGTCCATCCTGATCTTGAACAGCTTGAGCGTCGGCAGCTGGCGGATCGACTCCGCGCCGGCAATCCGTCCCAGAACCTCGAGCGTGCCCTCGAGCCCGAGCGGCGAATCGGGCTCGGTGGCGATCGTGAACCAGATGTTGAACTCGTGGTTGCGCAGGTAGTTGTGCGAGACACCGGGGTGCTCGTTGATCACGTTTGCGGCGCGCCACGGGTTATCGGGATCGACCTTCGCGGCGACCAGCATCGAGGAGTAGCCGAGCGCACGCGTGTCGAAGATCGGCGTCACCTGGCGGATGATTCGCTCGTCGAGCAGCCGCTGCACGCGCGCGATCGCCTCCTCCTCGGTAAGCCCGGCCTCGGCGGCGACGGCCTGGTAGGGCCTCGGCGCGAGCGGGAAGCGGCCCTGCATCAGGTTCAGCAGGCGCTTGTCTAGCTCGTCGAGGGGGATCGCGGCGCCGTGCTTGCGGGACCTGAGCTTGGGGCCGAAGCCTTTAAGCGAGGCGGGAGGCTGAGCAGCCTCATCAGAACGCGGGGCTGGATGCCCCGCGGAGGACCTCATTTGAGCCATAGGGCGGCATCCTTTGCGTGGTAGGTGATGATGATGTCGGCCCCGGCGCGACGGATCCCGGTGAGCACCTCGAGCACGGCCGTCCGCTCGTCAAGAAAGCCTGCGGCGGCTGCCGCCTTGACCATCGAGTACTCGCCGCTGACGTTGTACGCCGCGAGCGGCATCGCCGTGTCGTCCTTGATCCGCCTGATCAGGTCGAGATACGGAAGCGCGGGCTTGACCATCACGATGTCCGCGCCCTCTTCGACGTCGAGCCGCGCCTCGCGGACCGCCTCGTCGCCGTTGGCGGGGTCCATCTGATAGCCGCGGCGGTCGCCGAACGCGGGCGCGGAATCGGCGGCGACGCGGAACGGGCCGTAGAAGGCGGAGGCGAACTTGGCGGAGTAGGCGAGGATCGGAGTCTCGCTGAACCCCTCCTCGTCGAGCGCGCTGCGGATCATGCCGACCCGTCCGTCCATCATGTCGCTCGGGGCGACGATGTCCGCGCCCGCACGAGCCTGCGAGACCGCGCTGCGGGCGAGCAACTCGAGCGTCTGATCGTTGTCGACCGAGCCGTCCGCTCGGACGATTCCGCAGTGGCCGTGGCTCGTGTACTCGCACAGGCACAGGTCGGTGATCACGACCAGCTCGGGGAATGCCTCCTTGATCGCGCGCGTGGCGAGCTGCACGACCCCCTCGTCGTCCCAGGCTCCGGAGCCTTCCTCGTCCTTTGCGGCCGGCAGCCCGAACAGCAGCACCGCCGGGATCCCCAGCGCCGCCGCTTCGCCGGCCTCCTCGACGGCGTGCGCAATCGAGAGGTGGTCGACGCCAGGCATCTCGGCGATCGGCTCGCGGCGATCGATCCCGTGAGCGACGAACATCGGGTAGACGAAGTCCGCCGACGAGAGCCGGGTCTCCCGGACGAGGCCGCGCAACGCGTGCGTGGCGCGCAGCCTGCGCAAGCGAGTCTGCGGGAACGGCATTGGGTCTCAGTGTAGGGGTCGGCGGATCTTTCAAACCACCTTGTAGGCCTCGACCCTCGACTCGACAACGAGCCCGCCCTTGACATACGGGTCGCTGCGCGCGAACTCCTCGATCTGCTCGGGGTCGGTGCCCTTGAAGATGATCGCCGCAGCGTGCGGCGGGTCTCCGAGCGCCCCCGCCATCACGATGTCGTCGCGCGCCCGGATCCGCTCCAGATGCGCCTCGCGGTAAGGCGCGCGCCGCTCGAGCACGTCCTCGACGTACTCGTAAAAGAGGATGTGGTGGGTCATGACGCTGTACCCTGCCAGACGTGGCCGATATTCAGAAACGTGGTAGCTACACGCCCCGGCGCCGTCGCGAGCGGCGGGCCTACCAGCTCGTCGTCGCCGGCAGCGCGTTCGGGTTGGTGGGCGTCGTCGGCATCGTGCTCGCGATCGCCGGCGTGGTCGGCGCTGGCTGGCCGATCATCGCGCTGATCATCGCGGTGATCTGCGCGGTCCTGTTCCGGCGGATGGTCGGGCCGAACTAAGCGGCGAAGCGGCGCAGCGCGAGGCGCGCCAGCCCAGCGAACACGAGCGTCAGCACCAAGAGGTGCACAAGCGGCCATCCGATTCCGGGTGAGGCTCCGCTGAACGCGTTGCTGGCGGCTTGGAGCGCGGCTTTGAACGGGAACACGAAGGAGATCGAGTCGAGCACGGTCTTCAGCGCGCCTGACACCGCGTTGGCCGGCACGAGCGCCACGAACGCGATCGGCAGCGACAGCAGGAACGCCATCAGCGATGCCGTGCTGACCTCGCGTCCGAGCGCCCCGATCGCGACCCCGAGCGCCCCGAACGCCAGCCCACCGAACGCCAGCGCCGCGACCCACAGTCCGAACCGCGCCCACTCGAGGTGCACGAACGGCGAGATCAGGGCCGACATCACTAGCGTGACCGTCGCCGCGCACGCGGCCGCCAGCAGGATCTTCTCTGACAAGAGGCCGTTTGGTGAGACGAGACCGCGAACCAGCCGCGAGTACGCGTGCTCGGTGCGCTCGAGCGCGAGCATCGCGGCGGACAGAAGGAGCGTCACGAACATCAGCGAGACGATCACGGCGATCGCAACCGCGTACGAGTCGGTCGGCGTCGTTGAGCCGGCCAGCTGCGTGACGTCCACGGTCAACGGCGACCCGATCGAGCCAAGGACGGGGTTCGCGAAGCTGAGACCCTGAATCGCCAGATCCGCGAATGCCACCACCTGACGGAGCGCCGGCCGCAGCGGCGAGTTGGCCGGCAGTGAGGCGACAGCTCCCTCGATGATCGCCTTCGAGTTGCGGAGGCCGAGCAGGTTCACGTTGTCGCCGGCGAAGTTGAGCTGGCCGCCGTTGAGAACCTGCTGGAGATCGCTGACGGCGGCTTGCAGGACCAGCTTGGAGACGGCCTGCTGGAACTGGTTGACGCGCGCGGTGATCTGATCGTTGACGAACTGGCGCTCCAGCGGGTCCTTGCTGTTGAGGTACACCTCGACGGTCGGAGAGCCAACGCCCGTGGTCACGAGGTTGCGCATCTCGGTGATGATGTCCGAGGGAACGATCACCGCGGCCACGGCCGCGCCGCTCTTGACCGCGTCGATCGCTTCCTGCGTCGAATTGACCTTGACGCGGTCGATCGATTGGAACAACGGGCCCTGGAGGTCCGAGATGTTGACCTTCTGCTGGCCGAACTCGAGCTTGCCCTTGCCCGGCTGGACCTCGCTGTAGAACGCCACCTTCGGCTTGCCCGGCGGACTCGAGAGCGCGAACCCGATCATCAGCGCGATCAGGATCGGATAGACGATCAGCAGCCCGACGAGCAACGGCGAGCGCCTGAGGATCTGGAGGTCCTTGATCAGTAGCCAGCGCATCGCGAGCTGCTAGTGGCCATGCTCGTGCAGGAAACGCACGAACGCCGCCTCGAAGTCGCGCGGGTCCCCGCCGACGGTCCGCTCGAGCTCGCCCGGCGTGCCGGTGAACAGCAGCTCACCGTCGACGAGCACCAGCACGCGGTCGCCATAGCGTTCGGCCTCGGCGACGTTGTGAGTCGAGTAGACGACGGTTGTGCCGCGGCCGGCGAGCCCGCCGATGAACCCCCACAACCGCTCGCGCTGGCGCGGATCAAGCGACGCCGAGGGCTCGTCGAGCAGCAGCACGGCCGGCTCGCACAGCAGACCGATCGCGATGTTGACGCGCTGCTGGTTGCCGCCCGAGAGCCGCCCAACCTCCTCGCCGGCGCGGTCATGCAGGTCGGTCTGGTCAAGCATGCGCTCCACGGCGGCGTCGGGATCGTCGAGCTTCTCGAGGCGGGCGAACAGGCGCAGGTTCTCCGCGACCGACAGCTTGGAGTACAGCGCGGGCTGCTGCGGGACCCAACCGGGAGGCTGCTCGGTCGACTGGCGCACGCCGCCGGAGGTCGGCTCCAGCGCTCCCGCGAGGATCGAGAGCAGTGTCGTCTTGCCCGCGCCGTTGGGCCCGATGATCGCGACCAGTTCGCCCGGCTTCAGCGCGAAGCTGACGTCCTGAAGCGCCGTCCGAGCGCCGAACCGCTTGGTCAGCGAGTCGGCTGCGAGCGTGATCGTCCCTTCCCCTGTTGCGATGCTCCCGGGCAAGGCGGGGGAGGTTAGACAGTGTTGCGTTAACCGGGGGTTCGTACCTGCGGCTCGAGCGACGCGCCGCACTTATGGCAGAAGGCGTCGTCGGGCCCCGCCGGCGTATTGCAGTCGGGACATCGGTCGGGGCCGAGCGGCATCGCCCCGGGAACCGGGGAGGTCACGACCCACGGCTCGAGCACCAGGTGACGGCGCAGATAGACCACGGTCTGGCGGACCGTGGCGGCGATCGGCAACGCCAGTAGCGAGCCGACGATGCCGTACAGCTGGTAGCCGATCAGCAGCGCGAGGATGATGATGATCGGGTTGATCCGCAGCGAGATCCGGAACACCTGAGGCGCCACGAAATGACCCTCGAGCTGCTGCAGCGCGACGAACAGCAGCACCACCCACACGGCGCTGATCGGGTCGTTGAACAGCGCGACCGCGACGGCCGGCGCGGGACCGATGATCGGACCGATGTACGGGATGAACTCCATCAGCCCGTAGAACGCGCCGAAGAACACCGCGTACTGCTCGCCGGCCGGGAAGATCCCGACGAGCCCGAAGATCCACAGGCAGAGCGCCGCGCTCGAGCCCATGATCAAGCTGAACAGGATCTGCCCGCGAACGTACCCGAACACCGCGCGCTGGACGAGCAGCGGATAGTCGTCCTCGGGAGTCCCGTCGCCCCGAGGCATGATCCTGCGGACCAGCTCGCCGATCTGTTTGCCGTACACCAGCAGGTAGATCGAGAGGACGAGGATCAGGACGAGGTCGAACCCGATCGTGAGCAGCTTGCCGAGCAGGTCGCGCGAGAACGAGACGATGCTCCCCGAGCTCTTGAGCACCTTGTTCTCGAGCGTCTGCAACGCGGTCTGACCCTGGTGCTGGATCTGGACGTGGATCCCATGCTTATTGAGCCAGTTCTGAACGTTCGTGAGGTCGTGGTTGGCGTGGCGCACGAGGCCCGGCACGTCGCCGGCGAACTTGCTGACCTGCGTGCTGACGACGTTCGCCAGGAGAATGCCGACGCCGGCCAGGATCGCGAAGCCGGCCAGATACACGGCCAGGATCGCGAGTCCGCGCGGGACGCGCCGGCGCTCGAGCACCTTGACCAACGGGTTGAGGATCAGGGCGCCGGTGCTCGCGGCGAGCAGGATCAGGAGCACGGGTCCGGCCGCGCGAGCGAGCGCCCAGAGGCCCAGAAGCGCGAGCGGCAGCAGCACCAGCTGGACCCAGCGCGGGACGACGACGGGAGGTACCGGCGGGGTGGGCGGGCTCAGATCACCGACGTCCTCTGGCGCCTTGTGCGCGGCCTGCTCCTGGGTGGGAGGGTCGTGGCCCGCGGTGACGCTTTCGTGCTCGAAAGCCATGCACGTGGAAGTATGGACGGCCCCGATACATGAATAAACCCGTGAGCATCCTGTTTCTGGGCGACGTCGTCGGCGGAATCGGCCGGCGCGCGCTGCTGTCCCTGCTGCCTTCGTTGCGCGAGCGGCTGGCGCCGACGTTCGTGGTCGTCAACGCCGAGAACGCGGCCGGCGGGCTGGGAATCACGCCGAAGATCGCGGACGAGCTGTTCGCCGCCGGGGTCGACGTGATCACGCTCGGCAACCACACCTATCGGCATCGCGAGATCTATCCCTACCTCGACCGGGAGGACCGCATCCTCCGACCCGCCAACTACCTGAAGAGCCAGCCGGGCCACGGGTGGTGCGTGGCTTCGCACGATGGCGTGCGGCTGGGCGTGGTGTCGCTGTCGGGCAACCTCTACATGAACGCCGGGCGTGCCGCCTTTCCCGAGGCGGACGCCGCGCTGTACGCGCTGCGCGGCTCGGTTGACCACGTGCTGGTCGACATGCACGCCGAGGCGACGAGCGAGAAGGTCGGAATGGGCTGGTTCCTCGACGGACGAGTGACGGCCGTGGTCGGCACCCACACGCACGTCCCGACCGCCGATGCGCGCGTGCTTCCAGGCGGCACCGCCTACATCACCGACGTGGGCATGACCGGCCCCCGGGGCGGGGTGATCGGCGTCAAGCGCGAGCAGGCGGTCGAGGCGATGGTCACCCGGATGCCGATCAAATTCGAGACCTCGCGCGAGGATCCATGGCTCAACGGGGTTCTCATCAGGTGCTCCTCCGAGCCGATGAAGGCGGAGGCGATCGAGCAGGTGCTGATGCCGGCGCCCGGCGTCGTTTAGGGGCCGCCTTCGGCGGCATCCATGGGGCCATGCGGCCCCGTCCGGACCCGGGGTGTCTCCGAGATCGCTTTTGCGGTGCCACCCCCGTCCATGCCCATTCCGCCGGCCATCCATGGCGACGGGTGGGCGGGACCCCATGCAGACACCAACCTCCGCCACAAGCACGAAGGGGAGAGAACCCCGATTTCGTTACATCACGACCGCCACGGTCGGCAACGTGTGACGGAATGCGCGCTATAGCCCCCATTTCGTTACACGTTGCCTCAGCGGGCCGGCGCTCTGTAACGAAATCGGGGTTGCCGGGCACCTCACCCACCCCGTCCGCAGCCAAATCCCGGGCAGACCAACCCAAGTGGCACCCGGCCGAAGGCCGGAAGCTGAGGCGCCAGCCGGCGCGCCGGCCCGGGCAACGCGGCGCCAGCCAGCGCACACCCAGCCTGGTCCGGACGGGCCCGCCCGGCCCCACGGACGCTGCCGCGCAGCGGCAGCCCCTACCTACCCCGCGGCAACGACCACCGGCGGCTCGGCCCAGTCGTCGGCCGCCGCCAGCGCCGCCGCCTCCCGCGACGGATGACTCGCCACAAGCGCGACGATCACCATCGGGAAAAACCACGGGATGTACAGGTAGAACCAGTGGGTGATGCCCAGCTGGAGCGCGATGATGACCGCGACGCCCAGCGCCGCGACCTCCACGATCGTGCGCCGGCGCGGGACGAACGCCACGAGCACCGCGAGCGCGGCCGCCGCTCCCTGGACGACATGCTGCAGGAAGCCGAGGCCTCCCCACAGGCCCCAGATCGAGAAGGGCGAACCGCGGCCAGACTGGTAGGAGATCGTGTCGCGCCAGAAGGCGTGCAGGTCCTTGTTCAGGAGCACCGGCAGCATCACCACCAGCACCGTCAACCCGTATGCGAGCACGTACGCAACCACCGAACGCCGTCGGGGCCAGCGGTCGCCGACGCCGCGCATGAACAGCGGCGCGAGCGCCAGCGGCGCGAACTTCGTCAGGCCCGCTAGGGCGGTGGCCACGCCTCTCGCCGGCGCCGAGGTGATCAGAAGCATCGCGAGCACGATCAGCATCGCGACCAGCGAATCGTTGCTGTTGGAGCTGAGCGAGTACAGCGTGAACGGATAGGCGGCCCACAGGAACGCGAACACGGTTCCGGTGGTCGGCCCGCGGATCTGGCGCCCCAGAAGCCACAGGCCGAGCAGCGTCAGCAGGTCGAACGCCAAGGCGGCCGCATGGCCGGCCGGCAGGTCGTCCCATGTGCCGCTCCAGCCGAACACGGCACGGAACGGGACGTAGGCGTAATAGTTGACCGGGCCATAGGTGTCGCCACTGGCGTTGTCGTGGGGCCAGCCGCCGTACAGCGGCTTGTCGTGGAGCAGCTTGTCGGCGCCGATAACACCGGCATAGCCGACGTCGATCACGTTGGAATCGGTGACGTTCAGCCCGATCCGAAATCCGACCAGGAACACGATCGCGATCGCGAGCCAGGAGGCCGGCACCAGCAGCGGCAGCGGCCCGCGCGGGCGGCCACGACCGAAGGCGAGCAACAGCATCCGCACCAGCAGGTAGAGCAGGAACGGGTAGGCGAGCGGCACGGAGAGCCCAATCCGGGCGTGGTTGAAGAACGCCAGCGAGATCGAGAACCCGAGCAGCATCAGCAGGTCGAGGTGCAGCAACGACCAACCGGAGCTGCGACCGCGCTTGCGTCGCGGTATGAACGGGACGAAGAACACGACGCACAGCGGGATCCATACGTACCACGCGTTGACTCGCCGGCCGAACGCGCCCGGATAGCCACGTGCCATCGTCCACGCGACCTGGAAGCCCGTCCACACGTCGGTCACCTTGGCGGTGGCGTCGTCGACGTAGGCCTGCATCAGCTCGCTGCCGTTCGGGCCCCTCGTAAACCAGCTCACCTGCCAGCGCCCTGGCCCCTTCGTGTACTCGTAGGGGACGAGCTTCGGATGGCGGTGCAGCTCGGCGATCACCCGCGGATCGCGTGAGGCGATCGCGAGCACCCTCCCGGCCGTCAGCTTGTACCCGGCAGGCGCCTTGTCGAGTGACGTGACGAGGACCGGAGTGTTCGGATCGGTGGCTGTGGTGGTGGCCGCCGCGGCGTGCGCGAGCGCGGGACGGGCCGTCGTAGCCCCAAGAATCAGCGCCAGCAGTAGCGCAACGCGAGCTAAGGTCCGCGGCCGGGCTAAGGCAATCGAGGCTACGCCTTGAAGCTCCAAAGCTTCTGCCCGAGGAACGAGAGCGGTGTCGCCATGACGATCGCTATCGCCTGCGAGATCACCTTGCTCAGGCCCGCCACCTCAACGAGCCCGATCAGCACGAGCAGCTGCACCCCGTACGCGAGCAGCGAGACGGCGAAGAAGCGGACGCCCTGGAACATCGGATGGCCGCCGCGGGCGTCGAACGTCCAGTGCCGGTTCAGCCAGAAGTTGTTGATCACCGACACGACGAAGGCGATCACCGAGCCGATCCGGTAATCGATCCCGAGCGCCGAGACACACGCCGTGAACACGGCGAGGTTGACGATGTAACCGCTCGCGCCGACCGTGACGAACCGAACGAGCTGCTTCCAGTTGTGCGTCTTGCGGACGCCGTGGCGCACACGCAAGTGCAGTGGCATCCGCAGTTCGCCGGCACTCGGCAACTCCATGGCGGGAAGCTCGACGGCAGGCAACTCGACGGTTGAGGTCAGCTCTTCGGGCATCAGGAAAGCGTATCCATGCTGTATTCCACCACCGTAGGACATTCCAGGCGCTAACACGCCCCTAATCGTCTCGATCAGTTCCCCGATCTTCTGAGCGTTCCTCCTCGACGCCGAAGTGCTCGCGGACCATCGGGGCGACGTCGCGCAGCGACCATTGCGTGCGCACCGACCTCGAGCCCGGTCCCGTGCCGCTCCACAGGAGCGCACCCAGCGAATCCGAGCGGTGCAGCGATCCATGGCTGCCGCCGCCCACGTGATCCGCGCCACCCCAATCGACGAACTCATAGCCTGGCGCCGCCGACAGTAGGACGTCTCCCGCGGTCGGGCAGGTGAGCGCTGACCACGTGCGCGCGAGCGCATCCGGATACTCGGTGCATAGAAACCGCCCGTCCTGGACCTCGCCGCGCAGCGTCGTCAGATCGCCCTCGACAGACCAGCGGCCGCCACGGGAATCCTCCAGATCGTCACCGGGCGCGAAGTGCAGCTCGCCGCGCCGGCTGCGCACGACCGCCTCGCGCTCGGAGTCGCCGGCCATCCACATGACGAGGTCGACCCCGTCGAGCTCGCTTGCCACCTCTATGGATCTCGTGCACAACTCCTCGCGGTCGTCCTGGTCGAGGACGTAGACCATCGCCGAGCGCTGCGCGGGGCTGAGCGCGAGCTTGGCCCCGGCCGAGCGGGACGGACGCGGCGTGGCGACCTCGAACTCCGAGAACGCGTGGTCGAGGCGGATCCGCTCTTCGACGGACGCCTGCGAATGGTCGGAGGTGACGATCACGGCGTACTGGTCGAAGAAGGCCTCGGGCCCGCCGGCCGAGTGCATCAGGCGCTCAAGCTGGCGATCGGCGGCCGCGATCGAGGTGACCTGGGCGTGCGGGCCGTTCTTGTGCGACCAGGCGTCGTTGTCGGGAAGCGAGAACAGCAGGAAGTCGAACAGATCGTTCTCGACCAGGTAGGCGCCGACGCAGCCGGTGTGCTGGTCACGGATCCCGGGCATCCCCAGCTGCCCGCGGCAGCCGGTCTTGCGGCTGGCGTAGAGATCGGCGTAGAACAGCTCTCGCGGACCGTCGATCGTCCGGCGGAAGAGGGTCGAGGTGACGATCGTGGCGAGCGCTGTCTCATTCGAGACTTCGTGTTGGTGGCGGCCGCGGTAGATCAGATAGGTGGTGCCGGCGGTGCGGAGGTCGTGGTCGTCGAGCGACTCGAACACCGTCTCGACTTCGCTCGACAGATGCTCGGCGTTCATTCGGTAGACCGTGTCGGTCAGCGACCGCAGAACGCCGAACTGACGAGACGCCGAGAAGCTCGAGCCGTATTCGACATACCGCGCCTCGTCTCGGTGGTACCAGTTCATGCTCGGGATCAGATGCTGGTCAGGGCCGACGCCCGTGGTGATCGTCGCCGCGCACACCGGAGTCACCGAGGGAAACGCGGCCACGCAGTCGTCTACGTACACGCCCTCGTCGCGGATCCGCTGAAGCGCCGGCGCCCGGCCGGTGGCGATCGCGCGCTCGAGCATCGACGGCTTGAGCGCGTCGATCACGACCAGGACGAGCTTCTTGGCGCTCATCGCGAGGCCCCGCGTGGGCTGTTGGTGCCGCTCACCTCAGGATCCGCAGGCCCGCGTACTTCTGCTCGCCGCGCGCCCGACCGGCGATCAGCAGCCAGAGCAGTAGCGCGAGCCCGATCGGACCGACCGGCGGCGCGACCACCGACAGCGCGGCAAACACGACCGCGATGCCCTCGGCGTAGAGCGGGATCGCGGCGGCGGCGCCCTGATCGAGCCGGGCCCGTACCCGCGCGAACAGCGGCAGCGTCGCCGCCAGGCCGACGGCGGCGCACAGCACTCCGCCGATCAGGCCGGGCCAGGCTGCGTAGTGACCACGGGCGAGCGACCCAGCGAACAGCAGCGCGCCGAGCGCGAGGCTCACGACCGCGAGCACGACCAGCCCGGGTCGCGGGTGGGCGGGATCCCATTCAA
Organism: uncultured Solirubrobacterales bacterium; assembly: GCA_963796525.1. GTDB lineage: Bacteria > Actinomycetota > Thermoleophilia > Solirubrobacterales > Solirubrobacteraceae > Palsa-465. The sequence continues at coordinate 267,286 of CAWCMD010000013.1, read as the reverse complement.
ACCGGTCGCCGTAACGGCGCTCGAGCAGTGCGAGGACGATCACACCGACTACCAGAAGCAGGAGGAACCAGCCGCTCTGAAGAAACGAATAGTCGGTGCCCTTGAAATGGATCTCCACATTGCCCGCGGCAAGCGCGCCGACCGCCAGGCCGGGCAGGAACGGACGGATCCCGACGGCCGCCGCGACGCCCACGCCCTGGAATATGTCGAAGACCAGATGCACCGTGCTGTACCGTGACTGAGCGTGACGATAGACAAAAGGGCATGACGATCACGACCGGCTCCGGTAGGGGATCGGATCCCGCCCACCCAACGAGCCCTGCTGGCACCGGTGGGCCGAGGCGTACTAGGTCCACCGCGCGAGATATCGAACGGTACGCATCGCTGTTTGCGGAGCGCACGAAGGTCATGAAGTCCTCGGCGATGCGGGATCTGATGGCCCTCACCGAGCGGGACGACGTGATCTCGCTTGCGGGCGGCCTGCCCGACACCTCGACCTTCCCGCCCGACTCCTACGCGTCGCTGATGCGGACGGTGGCGGCCGAATCATGCGCACGGGCGCTTCAGTACGGACCGACGGAGGGGCTGGGGCTGGTGAAGAGCTGCATCGCCGAGGTGATGCGCGCCGAGGCGATGGAGGTAGACCACGACGAGGTGCTCGTGACCACGGGCGGCCAGCAGGTCATCGACCTCGTGTGCAAGACGCTGCTCGATCCCGGCGACGTGGTGGTATGCGAGGCGCCGACGTACCCAGGCGCCGTGCCGACTTTCTCGGCCTACCAGGCGGAGGTCGTCCAGATCACGATGGATCGCGACGGGATGCGGATCGACGAGCTCGAGGAGACGCTCGACCGGCTCGAGCAGTCCGGCCAACGCCCCAAGTTCATCTACACCGTCCCCAACTTTCACAATCCGGCCGGCGTGACGATGTCGCTCGAGCGCCGCCACGAGCTCGTCCGGATCGCCGGCGAGCGCGAGCTGCTCGTGCTGGAGGACAACCCCTACGGCCTGCTCCGCTACGAGGGCACCCCGCTGCCGACGTTGCGCTCGCTCGACGAGGAGTTCGTGATCTACGCGAGCACCTTTTCGAAGATCCTCTCCCCCGGCGTGCGGCTCGGATGGGCGGTGGCACCGGCGCCTGTGCTGCAGAAGATGAACATCGGCAAGCAGGGCTCCGACCTCTGCTCCTCGTCGATCTCGCAGTACTTCGTCGCCGCGTACTTCGACTCTGGACCGTGGGAGGACTACGTCCGGTCGCTGATCGAGATCTACCGCCGCCGGCGCGACGTGATGCTCGACTCGCTCGCCGAGCATTTCCCCCGTGAGGCGCAGTGGACCCATCCTCGCGGCGGCCTGTTCATCTGGGCATCGCTGCCCGACTACATCGACACGACCGACCTGCTGGCACGGGCGCTCGAGGACCATGTCGCCTTCGTTCCGGGTCGCGCGGCGTTCATCGACGGGCGTGGCGGCTCGTCGATGCGGCTGAACTTCTCCGGCGTCAGCGAAGACGACATCCGCGAGGGGATCCGCCGAATCGGCGAGGTCGTGCGCGAGCAGGTCGCGCTGTACGGAACCTTGACCGGTGTGCGAGCTCCGGCGGAGCAGTCGCAGGCACGAGAACCCGCGTCAAGCGTTCGGGACCCGGCTGGGCGGGACCCGGCTGGGCGGGACCCGGCTGGGCGGGAGCCGGGCGGGCGGGACTCGGGTCCACGCGATCCGCGCTCTGAATCCGAGCCAGCCCACCCCGGGCGCGAGCTCAATCCAGAGCTCGCGAAGGTCCTGCACCTGCGCAAACGCGCTGGATGACAGGCGCCGAGGGCCGGCTATGAGTCGCGTGGCGGTCCTGAAGGGGGGCCGTTCCCTCGAGCGGCAGGTATCGCTGAAGTCCGGGGCACGGGTGCAGGACGCGCTCGAGCGGCTCGGACACAGCGTGGTCGCGATCGATGTCGGGGGGGACCTTGTCGATCGGCTGACAGCGGCCAAGCCGGACGTCGCGTTCGTGGCGCTGCACGGGCGCGACGGAGAGGACGGGACGGTCCAGGAGCTGCTCGAGGTGATGGGGATCCCCTACACCGGCTCGGGCGTGTCGGCCTGCATTCGCTGCGCCGACAAGGTGCTCGCCAAGCACGCGATGCTCGACCACGGTCTTCCGACTCCCGATTTCTACTCGTTCAACGAGACCGCGTTCAAGGAGCTCGGCGCCGCCCAGGCACTCCCAGCGATCGAGGAGCGGCTGCAGTTTCCGATCGTGGTCAAGCCCGCGGGGCAGGGATCGGCGCTCGGGATCAAGTTTGCGCGCACGCCGGCGGATGTGCCGGCGGCGCTGGTCGCCGCATTCTCGTATGACCGCAAGGTGCTGCTCGAGCGCCACGTGACGGGCCGCGACCTGGCCGTGTCGATCATCGAGGAGGGCGGCAAGGCGCGTGCATTGCCGATCGTCGAGGCGGTGCCCGAGCAGGAGGACTTCTACGACTTCGAGGCGCGCTACGAGATCGGACGCACCCGGTTCGAGTGCCCGGCGGCGCTCGAGGATGGGGTCGGCGAACGCGCCAGCCAGATCGCGCTCGAGACCTATGCGCTGCTTGGTTGCTCGGGGTTCGGCCGGGTCGACCTGATGCTTTCCGATGAGAACCAGGAGCTTTACGTGCTCGAGTTGAACGCGATCCCCGGCCTGACCGAGACGAGCCTCTTGCCACAAGCCGCCGATGCCGCTGGAATAGGCTTCGACGAGCTGATCGGCCGGATCCTCGAAGCGGTGAGCAAGCGGTGAACATCGAGACCCAACGGGACGTCCTGAGGACCTTCTTCGCGCTCAGGGATGCGCACACGACGACGCTCGCGCCGCAGCCGGTTCGCCAGCGGGCGGATGTGTACACGGATCCGGAGCGCATGGCAGCGGAGGTTCGGGCGCTGTTCCGGGGGCGGCCGCTGGCGGTCGGACTCTCAGCGGATCTGCCTGCGACGGGCGACTGTCTTTCGACGGAGGTCGCCGGCGTGCCGCTGCTCCTGGTGCGCGGCGAGGATGCGGCGGTGCGCGGCTTTCTGAACATCTGCCGCCACCGCGGGGGGCGGGTGTTCACGGGGCGGGGGCGGCCGGGACGCGCTTTCAAGTGTCCGTATCACTCGTGGGCCTACGACCTCGATGGGGCGCTGCTCGGGCAGCCGCTGGCGCGGGACGCGTTCGAAGGGCTCGAGCGCTCGCAGTTCGGTTTGGTGCCGGTGCCGGTGGCGGAGCGGTTCGGGGTGATCCTCGCGCGGCTCGGCGGCGACGAGCCGATCGACGTGGAAACCGAGCTTGCCGGGCTCGGGCCGGAGCTGGCGTCGTATGGATTCGAGGGCTTGAGCTTCTACGAGGAGCGCGCGGGCGTGTTCGACGCCAACTGGAAGCTGATCCACGACACGTTCACCGAGAGCTACCACATCTTTTCGCTACACCGCGACTCGATTGCCGGCGACCTGCTCTCGACTCCGTTCGTGGGCGAGAACTTCGGTCCGCACACGCGCGGCGTGGTGATGCGCAAGGAGGTCGTCTCGCTGCTGGAGCGGCCGGAGTCCGAGTGGGAGCTGCGACCGTTCGCGTCAATCGTCTACCTCCTGTTCCCGAGCGCGCTGCTCAACGTGCCGATGAGCGGCCACGTGGAGCTCTGGGAGATGTACCCCGAGCCAGACGACCCGCACCGAACCCGGGTCACGGTCCGCTACTACGTCCCCTCCGATCAGGTCGAGGAGCGCCGCGCCTTCTGGGACGCGAACGTCCGCTTCACGAGCCGGGTCGTGTTCGAAGAGGACTTCGGCCAGCAGCAGGACATTCACCGCTCGCTGCGCACCGGTCTGATGCCGGAGGTCGTCTACGGCCGCAACGAGCCCGCGCTGATCCATCACCACGAGCAGATCGAGCTGGCGCTCGCGGGTGCGCGGGAGTCGGAGCCGGTCTAGCTGGGCGGGGGCCCCGGGAGGCGGAGCTGGTCTAGCTGGGCGGGGGCCCCGGGAGGCGGAGCTGGTCTAGCTGGGCGCGGTGGCCCCGGGAGGCGGAGCCGGTCTAGCTTTCGGCGGCGCCGGCACGCTCCATCCCGCCGAAGCACTAGAACGGAGCCCCGAACCCCCATTTCGTGACAATTCGCCCCGGGCGGCGGGCAACCGGGTCCCAACGGACGCCGGCAGGGACCCATCCCGCAGAAGCACGGCCGTGAGAACCCCCATTTCGTTACATCTCGACCCCGCGAGTGGGCAACGAGTCACCAAATGGGCGCTATGGCACCCATTTCGTTACACGTTGCCTTGGCGAGCGGAGGTTTTGTAACGAAATCGGGGTTGCCAGGCACCCTGAGGGTGGGCGGGATCCAATCCCCAGCCCAATCCCGCGCAGAGCACACTCCCAAGGCCCGCCCGAAGGGGCGCAGGCGCGAGCCGACAGCGCAAAGCGAGCCGCAGTGGCCGACGTTGCCTCTTTGGCCTCCGGCGTGGTCGCGACCCCGCTGCAACGCCAGCGCGGCCTGCTAGCGCTTGGTGGCCGGCGGGCGCTTGCGCCCGGCCCACCACGCACGGACACGCCCCAGCGGGCCGTAGCCGTAGCGCTCGCGGCGGCGCTTGACCTCGGCCCAGTGGCGGCGGTGCCGGGCGACGAGGACGTCCGTGTCGGCGTGGCGCTCCCAGCACTCCGAGCAGTACACGCCGCCCTCGGTGCTCGCACCACAGACGGGGCAGCCTCCCGCGGCTCTGGGTGGTGCCGTGCGCGGTGCGAGCACGGCTTTAGCTGCAACCGGAATTCTCATCGGCGCCTTCCCGGGGAGGGATTCTAGGCGCGAGCCGGTGCTTCCGCGCCGCTCGCCGGTGACGCCGGGGCGAATTCGGTCGGAGTGCCGACGCTGCCGGCGCGTGAGTTGAGTCGCCGGCGCCCGAGGGCGGACGCGGTGCCGGCGCCTGAGGATGGAGGCGGTTGCGGCGCCGGCTAGGAGTCGCCGGCGGCGAAGTCCTCGGGCGTGACCTGGTCGAGGAAGTCCTTGAACTTCTCGACCACTTCCTCGGTGTCCTCGACCTCGTGCTCGAACTCGATCGCGGATTCGGCGATCACGTCATCGGCGGCGAAGATCGGGGCGCCGGCGCGGACCGCGAGCGCGAGGGCGTCGCTGGGTCGGGAGTCGATCTCCAGCTCGCGCCCGTTGACGCGCAGGCTGATCGAGGCGTAGAAGGTGTTCTCGCGCAACTCCGTGACCGCCACACGGGTGCACTCGACCTCGAGCTCGCCGAGCACGTCGGACAGCAGGTCGTGTGTCATCGGGCGCGGCGTCGAAGCGCCCTGGAGCTTCATCAGGATCGCGGCGGCCTCGGGATGCCCGATCCAGATCGGCAGGAACTTGTTGCTCTCGACGGTCTTCAGCAACACGATCGGCTGCTTGCCGACCATGTCGAAGCTCACGCCATAGATCACCATCTCCTGCACGCCGGGCTCCTCATACGTGGACCCGAGCAAGTATAAGGCGCAGACCGGGCCGTCCCGCGGCGCTGATCCAGCGTGCCGGCGGGTGCCGCGAGGCGTAACCTAACCACTCAACTGATGGTCGCTGGTGAGGTGGAGTCTCGCTGGACCCCGGCCGGACAGCCCGGTCGCCGGCTGCCTGCGCCCGGGCGGCTGGCCCTGGTCCAGGCGTTCATCAACACGCACTACGACCTCGAGATCGTGCACGGCGCCGAAGTGCTGAGCGGCCCGGCGGCCGCCGCCGAGTGGCTTGTGACCCGCGGCGTCGTGTCCGCTCGGCCGCGGCTGCGCACGGTGGACGTCGGCCGGCTGCTCGCCCTGCGCGAGGGCCTTCGTGCCGTCGCCCGGGCCAACTCCGGCGATGCGGCTGACACGGGGGCGCTGGCGCTGCTGAACGCCGCCGCCAAGGGAGCGACCGTCGAAATCCGCCTCACGGCCGGCCGGCCGGAGTTCGTCGCGGGACGGGAGAGCGGGATCGCGGCGGCAATCGGTGTGCTGCTGGCCACGACCGCCGCGGCAATGATCGACGGCACCTGGAAGCAGCTGAAGATCTGTCCCGGCGAGGACTGCGGCTGGGCGTTCTACGACCACTCGCGCAACCAGGCCGGCCGCTGGTGCTCGATGTCGGTGTGCGGCGGCCGGGCGAAGGCGAAGGCGCACTACCGCCGGCGGCGAGGTGCTTGAGATGCGCGGGGTTCTGACACTGATCGTGGCTCGCGCCCGGCGCCGGGGCGGGCGGGGGTTGATTCACTGGCTGCTGCCGCTGCTCGGCATCGTGCTGGCCACCGCGTTCGCCGGCGCGGTCGCGGCGGAGAGCACGATCGTCGGCGACCAGGCGGCGCGCTCCTCGCTGAACTCGGTGCCCGCGCTCGGGCGGAGCGTCAGGATCACGTGGCAGGGAGTGGTCACGCCCGGAGTCGCGGCCCGGGCTCGGGCGACGCTCCGCCAGCTCGGGCTCGACGCGCAGACCGAAGTGCTGCTGCTGTGGCCGGTGCGGCTCGGGGGAGTCGTCGTGCGTCCCGCCGCGATCGCACCGCTGCCGAGCTGGGTCTCAGCCGCAGGGATCCAGCCCCACCTGGCCCCGTGCCGCGCCTCGGCATGTCCGATGCTGCTGGTGGGGGGTTCGTTGCCGCGAGCGCACGACTCGCTGACGGCCTACCGAGTGCGGATCACGGTCGCCGGCCGTGGGCGTCTCAGCTCGACCGCTCCGCTCGGCTTCACGCCCGACAGCTCGAGTGGTGAGCCGCCGCTGCTCGTGACCGGCGATGTCGCAGGACTCGAGTCGCTGGCGGGGCTCAGCGGTGTGTACCGGACCCACAGCTGGCTGTCAGTCCCGGCCCTTGGCACGCTTCACAGCTGGCAGCTGGCCTCGTTCGAGGCTCGGCTGCAGCGGGCGCAGACGCAGCTGCTGACGAGCGGCAGCCTGTTCAGCCTCAGCGGCCCGTTCAACGCGCTCGATGCCGCGCGGGCACAGGCGTCGGCGGCCCCGAAGCGGCTGCTGTTGGTGGGCGGTGGCGCGCTGGCGGCGTTGACGCTGTTCCTCGTGCTGGCGGCCGGGGGACTCAAGCGCGACCAGGGTGCCGACGTCGCTCGGCTGCGCGCCGCCGGCGCCCGCAACGGACAGATCGTGATGTTCGTGGTCGGTGAGTGCGCGTGGCTGTGCGCGCTCGGGCTGCTGCTCGGCGCATGCCTCGCGGTCGCGGTGGCTGCCGTGCTGGCGGCCGCCGCCGGGCTGCCCGCGGGCGGAGTCCTCATGCACAGCCTGGTGACTGCGGGCGGGTTGCTCGCCTTGGCCGGCGGACTGGTCTGCACCACGGCGCTGCTGGCGCTGCTGTTGCTCGCCTCCTGGCGCCGCGCCGCCGACGTGCTTGCGGTCGCGGCAATCGCGGCGCTGGCGCTCGCGCTCAGCCGCAGCGGGAGTGGGAACGACCCACTGACCGTCCTGCTGGCGCCGCTGTGCTGCCTAGCCGCGGGAGTGCTGGTGTATCGCGGCGCGGCCGCGGCGCTGAGGGGCGGTGAGCGTGTCGCGCGGCGCGGGCCTGTCCTTACGCGGCTCGCGCTCGTCGGGCTGGCGCGTGCTCCAGCCGCGCCGTCGCTGGCGATCGCGTTCATCGCGGTCAGCATCGGGCTGGGCGGGTTCGCGCTCGCCTACCGGGCGACGCTCCTGCGCGGTACAGCCGATCAGGCCGCAGCGCGCGTCCCGCTCGATGCGATCGTCGCGCCCGGCCCGAGCTTCACGCCGCCGACCGAGCTCGCGTCGATCACTCGGTGGCGGGCGCTGGCCGGGGGAGCCGCGTTGCCGGTCCGGCGCACCGACGCCACGTACCTGAACGGCGGCGGCAGCGTGACGGTGCCGGCGCTCGGGGTCTCGGCCTCCGGATTGACGCTGATGCACGGCTGGCGGGCGTCCGACGCGTCGGCGCCGCTGGGGGCGCTCGCGCGACGCCTGATCCCGCCCGGGCCGACGCGGACCGCGGGCCCAGCGCTGCCGGCGGGAACACGCTCACTTGCGGTGCGGATCTCCTCGCCCTCGCTCGCCGTGAGCGTGACCGCGGACCTCCGAGACCCGGCGGGCACGGTCCGTCAGGTCGCGCTGGGCGCGGCGGGGGCGCGGGCGGCCACGCTGCGCGCTCCGATACCCAGGGGCAGCTGGGAGCTCGAGGCGCTCGAGCTCCAGGAGCCGTCCGGGCTCGCGGCCACCAACGGTCATCAGAACGGCGAGAACCCGGCGGCTGCGACCCAGTTCACGGCGACCGTCCGTGTCGGCCCTGTGCGGGCGGTGAGCGAGGCCGCCACCCGCACGCTCCCCGTCGGCGAGTGGCGCGGAGTGGGGGCCGCGTCCACCCCGGCCGGATTGTCGACAATTTTGTCGACAATCTCGGTGCGCTTCCAGACGAGCGGGCAGTCGGGGGTGCTGCGGCCGGCGCAGCCGAGCGACTCGCGCCCGCTGCCGGTGCTCGTAGACCCGCAGACCGCCGCCGCGGCCGCGCCGGCTGGCCACCTGGCGCTGACGATCGATGGCGTCCCGGTCAATGCGCGCGTGGTCGGAGTGGCGAAGCGCTTTCCGACGATCTCATCGGGAACGGCAGGCTTCGTGGTCGCCGACGAGGCCGCGCTTGCGGGCGCGCTCGATGCGCAGCTGCCGGGTCAGGGCCGGGGGGACGAGCTGTGGCTGACCTCGCGGCACCCACCGCGGTTGCGTGCCGCGCTGGGTGATGAGCCGCTGGCGCAGCTGACGGCGACGTTCCGCGCCGACATCGAGGATCAGCTCCGGTCCGCGCCGGTCGCGCGCGGCGTGCTCGGAACCCTGATCGCCGCAACCGCCCTGGCGGGGGCGCTCGCCGTGATCGGGCTGCTGGTCGCGCTCCTCGGGCCGGCCCGGGACGCGCGCGTCGAGCGCGACCTCGTCACGCAGGGCATCGGACCGCGCGGCCTGCGCCGCGAGCTGCGGATGCGGATGCTGCTGGCAGGCACGATCGGGGTGTGCCTGGGACTCGTGATCGGGCTCGCGCTCACGACACTCGCGGTCGTGACGGTGCGCGCGGCGGGAACCGTCTCGCTGCCCGAGCCGCCGCTCGTCACCGTCGCTCCGTGGGGACTGCTGGCGCTGTGGGCGGCGGCGGCGATCGCCGCGATCGCGGCGGCGAGCTGGCTCGCAACTCGCACGGCGGTCGCGAGGTGAGCGCGCCGTTGGTCGAGCTACGCGATGTGTTCTGCGTGCACCGCACCGACGACGGCGACGCAGCGGCGCTCCAGGGGACGACGTTCGCCGTGCAGGAGAGCGAGATCGTGTGCGTGCTCGGGCCGAGCGGGGCGGGCAAGAGCACGATGCTGCGCGTGATCGCCGGGCTCGAGACACCCTCGGCCGGCGTCGTCAACGTGACCGGGCAGGACATCGGCAGGCTGTCCGATCGCATGCGCGCGCGGTTGCGCCATACCCAGATCGGCTTTCTCGGGCAGCACCCCGAATCGGTGCTGCCCCCGGATCTCCGGATCGCTCATGCTGTTCCGCTGCCGCTCGCGCTCCGAGGCGCATCGCGCGACGAGCAGCGGACGCGCGCGGTCACGCTACTTCAGGCGGCCGGTCTCGGCGACCGGCTCGATGCGCTCCCCGCGGAGCTCTCCGGAGGCGAGCGACAGCGCGTTGCGCTGTGCGCGGCGCTCGCGCACCGTCCGAAGCTGCTGCTCGCCGACGAGCCGACCGGCGAGCTCGACGCCGCGGCGGCCGACGCGGTGCGCAGGCTGATCGCGGAGCTCGCGCGGGCCGACGGCGCGACCGTGATCGTGGTCTCCCACGATCCGGACACCGCGGAGATCGCCGACCGATCGGTGCACATCCGCGACGGCCGGATCGTCGAGGACCGCCGCAACGGTAGCCACGCTTTTCTCGTCGCACCCGGGGGTTGGCTACAGCTGCCGCCGACGATGCTCGCCGAGGCCGGGATCGGCGAGCGGGTGCGTGCGCGGGTTGTGGAAGGCGGCCTGATCGTGACGCCGGCCGAGGGTCAGCCCGTGACCTCAGCTTCCCCGTCCACAACGCCGCTGCCGGTACCGCTGGGCCGCGGCCGGTGGGATCCGGCCTCCGTCGAGCTGCACGGGGTCACCCGCAGCCGCGGACGGGGGGCGGCACGGAGGCAAGTGCTCGACGAGCTGTCGATGACCGTCGCGCAGGGTCGGATGACGGTCGTGACCGGACGATCGGGCACCGGCAAGACGACGCTCCTGCGGTTGCTGGGCGGGCTCGACGTTCCCGACAGCGGCGAGGTGGTGATCGACGGGCGACGGCTCGAGCAGTGCGACGCCGAGGAGCGCGCGGCCCTGCGCCGGGAGCGGATCGGCTACCTACCCCAGCAACCCTCCCCGGTCGGTTTCCTGAGCGCACACGAGAACGTGGTGCTGTCCCTGAGGCTGCGAGGATGGGACATCGATGAAGCAGCGGAGCGCGCCGCGATCGTGCTCGCGCACGTCGGGCTCGCGGATCGCGCGCGCCAGCGCGTCGAGCGTCTGTCCGCCGGCGAGGGCCAGCGCGTCGCACTCGCTCGAGCGCTCGCCAGCGCACGCGGCTTGGTGATCGTCGACGAGCCGACCTCCCGGCTCGACGAAGGCAACGCCGGCGCCGTCGCGGAGATGCTGGCGGCGGCGGCAGCGCAGGACGGACAGACGGTGATCTGCGCGACTCACGACCCAGAGGTGATCCGTCACGCGGACGAGGTCGTGGCGCTCTAGATCGCGCCTTCCTCGTCCAGCACCCGGCGCGCGACGGCGAAGGCCGCATTGGCGGCGGGGACCCCCGCGTACACGGCCGTGTGCAAAAGCACCTCGCGGATCTCCTCGGCCGTCAGCCCGTTGCGCAGCGCGGCGCGTATGTGCATGCCGAGCTCGTTCTCGGCTCGCAGGGTGACCAGCGCGGTGAGCGTGATCGCGCTGCGAAAGCGGCGATCGAGGCCCGGCCGGGACCAGGGCCCACCCCACGCATAGCGGGTGATGAACTCCTGGAACGGTTCGCCGAAGCCCTCCGCCGCTGCCGTAGCTCGATCGACATGCTCGTCGCCGAGCACCTCGCGGCGAGTCTTCATTCCGGTCTCGTAATCGCTCATTCCAGAAACCCCTCAATCAGTCGCGTCACCAGCTCGGGCTGTTCGATGTTCGCCAGATGGGCGGCGTTCGGCACCACCTCAAACCGCGCGCCCCGGATCCCGTCGGCAATCTGGCGGCCGTCGCCGGGTGGCGTGGCGGGATCCTCGGCGCCGGCGATCACCAGTGTCAGAGCGTCGACCCTGCCAAGCGCAGCGCGCAGATCCATCCGCGAGAGCGCCTCGCAGCAGCTCGCGTACCCCTCCACCGGGGTCGCCACAAAGCCGTCGCGCATCCTTTGCGTGACGTCCGGATGGGCCCGCCTAAACGCTGGCGTGAGCCATCGGTCGACGACAGCGTCCGCGATCGGCTCGAGCCCGCCCTCGCGCACGGCAGCCGCCCGCTCCCGGTACGCGGCGGAGCGCTCGGGACCAAGCCACGAGCTCGTGCAGCAGAGGATCAGCCGGTCCACCCGCTCGGGCGCGCGCGCCGCGGCAGCGATACACGTCATCGCGCCGATCGACAGCCCGCACAACGACGCCCGCTCGATCCGATTGGCGTCGAGCATCGCCAGCAGATCACCGGCTAGATCCTCGATCGAGTAAGGACCCGCAGGGACCGGCGAGGCCCCATGGCCGCGCGTGTCGTAGCGCAATACGCGCAGCCGCCGCGCCAGCGCCGCAGCCTGCGCGTCCCACATCGACAGCGAGGTGCCGATCGAGTTCGACAAGACGACGACCGGGCCGCCATCGGGACCCGTGAACTCGTGGTTGAGCGCGATCGTCATGCGTGATTCGCGAGCGCCCGGTCGATGAACGCGTTGGTGACGCCCAGGTAGCGCACCGGGTCCAGTGCCTGATCAAGGCGCTCGGGGCCGAGCCCGTCGGCCACCTCCGGGAGCTCGAGCAGCACCTCCCGCAGCGACCTTCGATCCCCGGCGGCGCGCGCGGCCGCCTTCTCCACGAGCTTCTGCGCCGCCGGACGGCCGAGCGAGCCGGAGAGCGCAACGGCCACGCTCTCGCTCATCAGGAGCTGACCCGTGCGCTCGAGGTTCGCGCGCATCTGCCCGGCGTCGACCACCAGGCCGTCGAGAACCTCCTTGAGCGCGGCTGCGGCCGAGCCGGCGAGGCGCAACAGCTCGGTCTGGGTCTCCCATTCGGCCTGCCAGGACCCGGCCGCACGCTCGTGCTCCTGCGCCATCGCGGAGAGGACCGTCGCGGCGAGGCCGGGCGCGCGCTGCGCGCACGCGACCACCGCCACGGCTCCGACGGGGTTTCGCTTGTGCGGCATCGTCGAGGAACCGCCACGGCCGATGGGGTGGGCCTCCATCACCTCGGCGACCTCCGTCTGCGCCAGCAGGACGACGTCTCGCGCGATCTTCCCCATCGCGCCGAGCGCTGCCGCCAGCGCGCACGCGAGCCGCGCCGGGCGCAGCCGAACCGTATGCCAGGGAAGCTCGGGCTCGGCCAAACCGAGTTGGCGCGCGACGTCGGCGACTACCTCAAGACCGGAGTCGCCGAGGGCGGACAGCGTCCCGACCGCGCCGCCGAGCTGCACCGCCAAGACCTCCTCACGCACACGACCCAACTCGGCAAGCACGCTGTCGAGCGCGGAGAGCCAGAGCGCTGCCTTGAGCCCGAATGTGATCGGGAGCGCCTGCTGGAGCAGCGTGCGCCCGGCCTCGATCGTTGCGCGGTGGCGGTCGGCGAGCATCGAGCACGCATCCGCGGCCGCGCGCAGATCGTCGACCACGGGCCCGAGTGCCCGGTGCGCGACGAGCATCGTCGCGGTGTCGACCACGTCCTGGCTGGTCGCGCCGAGATGGACGCTGGCGGCCGCTTCGTCGCCGACCCGAGCGCGCAGCGCGCTCAGCATCCCTGGGACCGGTGTCCCCTTCTCGCCCGAGGAGCGCCCGATCTCCCCGAGATCGAAGAGGCTCGCGTCGCAGGCACTCGCGAGCTCCTCGGCCGCGGCGGCCGGAGCCAGGTGCGCTTTGACGAGCGCCCGTGTCAGCGCCAGCTCGAAGTCGAGCATCGCCTGCAGCAGCGCCCGGTCTCCGAGTTCGCCGGCGGCGCCACCGCCGCCGAACAGGCCGCTGAGGAGCTGATCGTCAGGCACGGTCGCATAGCCTACGTTCGGCCCCGGGCGCGCGTAATTTTCCGGCTGATTCGGGGTAGTAGTGATAGCGCGGGCCACATGCAATCGGGGGCGGTTGCATGGGTCTTCCGGACCGTCCGGACGGGCCCTCATGGCCCCACGGACGCCGCGAAGCGGCCCCAAATGACTAGTTCGACAACCGTCGTACAAGTCGCTATAATTCGAGACCTATCGAACCATGAAATTTGAACGGAGATTCCGCTGAACACCTCTGAAGTACACGGTCGCAACGGCGACCGACATGCACGTAAACGCGCGACGACAGCCGGCGGCAACAAGCGCCAGAGCAGGCGTCAGGCTGCGCATGTGCGCGAGGAAATCGAGACTCGCGCCGGAACGCCGGAGTCTCTTGACCTGTTCCTCCAGCGTGCGCGTGTCCATCCGCTGCTGACCGCCGCGGACGAGATTGAGCTGGCAAAGCGCATCGAGCGCGGCGACCTCGCGGCGAAGGAGCAGATGATCAACTCCAACCTGCGGCTGGTCGTCTCCCAGGCGCGCCGCTACCAGGGCCATGGCCTGCCGATGGAGGACCTCGTGCAGGAAGGGATGCTTGGGCTGATCCGCGCCGTCGAGAAGTTCGACTGGCGTCGCGGATTCAAGTTCTCGACCTACGGCACGCTGTGGATCCGCCAGGCGATCCAGCGCGGGCTGCAGAACCACGGCCGGACGATTCGCGTCCCTGTCCACGTTGCTCAGGCTCAGGTCAAGGTCCGCAAGACCGAGAGCGAGCTCAGCACCAAGCTCGGGCGCGAGCCGACTGACGAGGAGCTCGCCGAGGTAGTGAAGATGACCGTCGATGAGGTCATCGAGCTCCGCGAGCTCGATCGCGGGTTGGCGAGCCTCGACCAGCCGGTCGGCGATGACGGCGAGACCGCGTTCGGCGAGCTTCTGGCGAGCGATCGCCCAGGGCCCGTCGAGGAAGTCGCGGATGCCGACCGCGACCGCCGGCTGAGCGAGGTCGTGGAGGAGCTTCCCGAGTCCGAGCGCAATGTGATCCGGCTTCGCTTCGGCCTGGCCGGCGACGAGCCGCTGACGCTCCGTCAGACCGGCTCGGAGCTGGGCATCTCGACCGAGCGGGCACGTCAGCTCGAGGAGCAAGGCCTGCGGCGTCTGGCTCGCCGGCCCGAGCTCGAGCAGCTCCGCCAGGCAGCCTAAGAGTCCGTCCCAACAGACTCTTAATGGGTTTTCGTAGGGCAGCCGGTACGCCGGCTGCCCTACGCTCATGCCATGAAGCGAGCAGTCGTGCTGGCCTGCCTCGGGCTGACCGGGTCGCTGCTCATGACCCTCTCCGGGCCTCGGCTATTCGGTGGCGGCGACCAGGTCACCTGGTGGTTCTCGCCGAGCTTCCCGTCGGCACACTTCGCGTTCTACGCGGGGATGCTGCTGCTCGCAGGCGCGTGGCTGGCGCTCGGGACGTGCGCGCGCGAGGGCGTGCTGGCACCGCGAGCGCTGTGGCTGATCGCAGCCGTGTGGGCGCTGCCGCTTGCTGTGGGCCCGCCGCTGTTCAGCCACGACGTCTACAGCTACCTCGCCCAGGGGACGATCGCGCACCTCGGACGTAACCCGTACCACGATCCGCCGACGATCCTCGCCCAGCTGGGCCATCGACACGTGCTTGACGCGGTCTCGCCGTTCTGGCGCAAGACGACTGCTCCGTACGGCCCGCTGTTTCTCGGGCTCGTCAGTGGGATCGTGTCCCTCACGGGCTCGCACGTGGTGGCGGGAGTGCTTGCGGTGCGCGGGCTCGAGCTGATCGGCTTCGCGCTTGTGGCGGTGTTCGTCCCGCGCCTGGCGCGGAGCCTGGGGGCGGATCCGTCGCGCGCCGTCTGGCTGGCGCTGCTCAGCCCGCTGGTCCTCTTCGAGCTGATCGCCGCAGGACACAACGACCTGCTGATGGTCGGCCTGATGGTTGCGGGAGTGACGTTCGCCGTCGAGGGCAGACCGCTGGTGGGGATCGGCCTGTGCCTCGTCGCGGCGACGATCAAGGTTCCCGCAGGCGTCGCGGCGCTGTTCATCGCGGCCGCATGGCTGAGGACGATCGACACGCGGCAGGGCCTCTTCCGGGCAGCGCTGCAGATGCTGGGCATAACCGTGGCGGTACTCGCGCTCGTCAGCGTCGTGACCGGACTCGGGCTCGGCTGGATCTCGAGCTCCGTGTTCTCGACGCCTCAGCGGGTCCAGCTTGCGATCACACCGTTCACCGCACTCGGGTGGACGGTGGCACACGCGTTGCGTGACGTCGGCCTCTCGATCTCCTCAAAGCATCTCGAGTCAACGCTGATCGAGATCGCATTTGTATGCACGCTCGCGCTCGGGGGTTGGCTGCTGTACCGCGCGCGGTTTGCGAACTTCGTCCGCTATCTGGGAATCCTCTTTGTCGTGTTTGCGTTCTGCGGACCCGCGGCGTGGCCGTGGTATTTCGCGTGGGGCATCACGCTGCTCGCTGCGTGCCCCAGCATCCAGTTCTCGAGGTTGGCGGCGGTCGCGATCGCGGTGTCCGTGTTCGTGGTGAAGCCAGACGGGATGCTGGCGCTGCCACTGAAGACCTCGCCGCTGATGCTGCTCGCGTACGTGCTGATCGGCGTGGCTCTCGTGTGGGTGTGGCGGCGCCGCCGCGGGGGCGTCGTGCGGCTGCCAACCGCGCCCGGCCCGCTCGCAGAGCAACGGGTGCTCGGATGAGCACGGGCGTTGCCGATCCGATCGCGCCGGCGCCCAGCGCCCCCGGCGAGCGAGGTGACGCGGATCGCGCGCGGCTCCTCGATCTCGCCTCGGTCGCGACCCCCGCCGCGGTGGCACTGATCCTGTCGCTGCTCGATATCACCGCCCGGAGTCTCGGCTTCGACGAGGGCGCGAGCGTCACGATCGCCGCCCAGCACGGGTCTTCACTGGGCTCGGCGATCGCACACGACGGCGGCAACATGTCGGGCTACTACCTGTTGCTGCACGGCGTGATCGCGGTGTTCGCCAACGGCGTGTTCGCGGTCCGCTTTCCGTCGGCGCTGGCGGCAGCGGTGGCTGTCGGCGCGCTCGCAGGGCTGGCGCTGCGTCTATTTGGGAGACGGGTGGCGCTGATGTCAGGGCTGATCTGCGCCGTCAGCCTGCCGCTGATCTTCTGGGCGCAGGCCGCCCGCGGCTACGCGCCGATGGTCGCGCTGGTGACGCTGTCCTTCCTCGCGCTCGTGGTGCTTGTGCAGCGGCTGCACGACGGGCGTCCGCTGCGCTGGGCGTGGGTCGCCTACGTGGTGTTCACCGCGCTCGCCGGCTACACGAGCTTTGCGGCAGCGCTGATCATTCCGGCGCAGATCGTTGTGCTTGCGTTCGTCCCGCGAGCGCGTCGGCCGGTGTTGCTTGCGATCGCTTCGGTCGCGATCTGTTGGGCCCCGCTGGTCGTGCTCGCGCTCGACCGGGGATCAGGGCAGCTGTTCTGGGTGCCCGGCCCCTCGCGCAATGCGCAGCAGGTGTGGGAGTCGCTGAGCTCGGCGGCGCTGCGGCCGAGCTTCGCGTCAAGTGGCGTCAAGTGGGTCCTGCTCGCGGTGACCTCGGTGCTCGTGCTGGTCGCTGCCGCCGTCGTCGTGCGCGGGCTGGTGCGCGGGCGACGCGACTGGCGCGGCGCGCTGATGCTGGCGTGGCTGGTCGTGCCGGTGCTGCTGGCGTGGCTCGAGTCGTTGTTGGCGCAGCCGATCTTCATCTCGCGCAACCTGCTGATCGCGGAGCCGGCGGTGGCGGTGCTCGTAGCGATGGCGCTGTGTCACCGGCGGGTACCGCGGATCGTGGGATGGGTGGCGCTGGCGGGCGTGCTGGGGCTGCGGGCAGCGGCGCTCGTCCCGACGTACGGAGTCTCCCCGGAGGACTGGAAGGGAGCGACCTCGCTCGTGCTGGCGCGTGCGCAGGCCGGGGACTGCATCGCCTTCTATCCATCGGACGGGCGGATGGCGTTCCGCTACTACGCCGGCGGCGCCCCGGCGCTGCGGTCGGTGCTCCCGGTCGCTCCATGGGGAGCTCTGCGGCCGTATGTAGAGGACTACGCCCCGCTTACGCAGCCGACGCTCACGACGGTCGCCAGCGGATGCCCACGCCTGTGGCTCGTGACCTCGCACGAGGGCGATCGCTCCGGGCCCGCGGGATCGCAAGCGAACCATGCGCGATATCTCGAGTTGCGAAGCGCGCTCGAGCGCGCCTACACGAACCACGCCGTGACCTCGCTGGGACGCGCGGCCGTGATCCGGGTTGAGCTGATGACACGCCCTACGGGCGCAGCGTGAAGGCGATGAACGTCAGCGCGCTCATACCGGCAAGCAGCGCCGCATTGACGAAGGCGAGCGCGCCGTAGCGCCATCCGCGCGCGTAGTAGCCCATCACCAGGATCGCTGGAAATGCGGTGATCAGCAGCCGCGGATTCGGGGGCGTGTATTCGGAGGTGAGAGCCAGGAAACTGATACCAAGCGTCCATACGATCGCCTCGGGCGAAACGCCGCGACGAGCCTTCGCGAGCAGCACGAGCAACACGACGAGAACCACCGCGCCGATCAGGCCGACGGGCAGGTTGAGGTTGATCGTCGGATGGTTGAAGTGGGCGAACGAGATCTCATGGGCGAGGCTGCGGACCAAGTGCACGAGCGCCAGCGGGTCGGTCTTCTCCTTCCACCCGTAGTGCTGGGCGTGGAAGGTGGCGAGCGGTGTGCCGGTGTGCCCCCACAGGTAGATGGCGAAGGATGCGACGCCGCTGAGCGACAGCAGCGGCGCGAGCATGCTGCGCCGAGCGTCCCGGTCACGCCAGCCGCGACGATGAAGCTCGCGACCGGCCGATACGGCACAGACGAGGACCAGAATGAGCGCCTCGGGCTCTGACGCCGTGGCGAGCCCAGCCAGGATCCCGGCCAGCAGCCAGCGGCGCCGCTCCAGGGCGAGGATGCAGCCCGCGGCGAGCGGGATCAGGATCCCCTCTGCGTACACCATCGAGAACACAACCGAGCCGGGAAAGAGACAGAACAGAGCCGCGGCCCGGCGGCCGGCCTGTTCGCCCCACCAGCCGGTGGCGAGCTCCTGCATCAGCACTGCCGCGATCAACCCGCCGATCGTTGAGACGATGACCCCGGCGATGGTGATCGACCAGATTGCCGAGTGCGCGGTCAGCAACTGCAGCGGCTGCGCGAAGGCATAGATCACGATCGGGTAAAGCGGAAAGAAGCCGAGCGTCGTCTGGGCATGGCTGACATGCCCCGGATAGCCGTGATTGGCGAGCTGGCGGTACCACAGCCCGTCCCAGTTGGCGAGCTCGCTTGTCAGCGAGTGATGGCGCAGCGTGTCGTCGAGGATCGCGACCATGAGCAGCAGCACGCGCGTCGCGAAATAGATGATGATCGTCTGCTTGAACGGCCCTGTCGCGAGCGCCATTCGCGTGAGCAGCGTCGTCCGCCGGCTTGCCGCGGGCGGGGTCGTGATCGCCGGACCATCGGGGTCCGTGGTCGTCGCCGGCACGGCTTGCCGCGGCGACTCGAGTTGCTCGGAGGTCGTCTTCACGGAGCCCGAGTCTGCCAGTAGCCGCGTCTGGACCGACTTGAGGCGCGCGCATATGCTCTCAGCGCATGTTTCGCATGCCCATCTCGGACGTGTTCTTCATCCGCGGTCGCGGAACCGTGCTGACGGGCCGGGTCGAGGCGGGGACGGTGCGCGTTGGGGACCAGGTGCGTATCGGCGAGCGCTCGCTGCGGGTCGACGGGATCGAGGCGTTTCGCAAGCTGCTCGATGAGGCGGGGCCCGGGGAGAACATCGGGATTCTGTTCAAGTCACTGGAGCGCGAGGACGTGCAGCGCGGCCAGGTGATCACGGGGGCGGCGGTGGATGCGCCGCCGGCGCCGGTCGGTGTCGCCGGCGGCGAGGCCCGATTCGGAGAGGTCGCGACACAGCGCACGCAGTTCCTTTCGATGCGCCAGGCCGGCCTGATGACCGACAGCCAGATCGACCAGGCGCTGCGCGGGATGATCTTCGCCGCCGGTGGGCGTCAGTGGCTACTGAAGTCCGACAGCGACAGGTGGTACTCGTCAGTCGACGGCGAGGAGTGGCGGCACGACGAGCCACCGGTGGGATAGGGGCCTCGCTCCGCTCGGCGTCCGTGGGGCCGGGAGGGCCCGTCCTTTCGGCTCTGGTGGTTCTGGTTCGTCCGCGGTGGCCGGCGGGCCCGCCCGCCATCGCCAGCCGACAGCCCCACCAAGGCCGACGCGCTAGAGCGGCCGCGGCGGACCGATCAGCGGTGTGCGCAATGGCTTTGCCGCGCCGACATACACGACCATCTCGTAGCCGCCGGGGTTGCGCAACGGACGCGCCTTGATCTTCCAGTTGTTCGTGATCCACACGTTTCCCGAGGGATCGATCTGGACGGCGGTGTTGCGAGTCAGGCCGGCGAAGCCGTAGCCGTTCGTCGGCGAGATCGGCTGCCCGGTGTGAACCCCGGGCGGGCAGTTGCTCGGCTTCGTACCGCACAGCTCCGAGACGCGCTTGTGCGAGAAGTTCGCGACCCAGACGTTGTCGTTGCCGTCGACGGCGACCCCCCACGGCGCGATGATGCCGCCGCCGGTGAAGTTCTTGACAGTCTTGCCGTCGCTCGAGATGAACGTCACCGACCCATGGGCGTGGAAATGAACGCCGCCCTTCGGGCATGGGACGTTGAGGATCGTGGAGTTGCCGATCCACACGTTCCCCTGGCTGTCGGCGGCGATCCCGAGCGGCTTGTTCAGGCCACCCTGCGTGATCAGCGGTCTCGCGAGCGTGCCGTTCGGGTTCACGATCGCGACCGCGTTGTTGCCGTTGCCGGTGACGAACGCCTGTCCCTGCCTGTTGAACGCGATTGCGACGGGCTGCCAGCTGACGCTCCCGGCCGTGAAGCCGCCGCCGGAGGTCGAGGTCGCGCTCGGCGAGAGCGGCTTGCCCGAGGGAGTGAGCTCCGACAGGCTGTTGTGCGGTGGCGGGTCGGCGCACTTGCGCGCCGCGAACCCAAAGTTGGCCGCCATCGCCGCGGCGTTACGCGGACCGGGTGCTGGACCGGCGATGTTGTGCCCGTCGATGAACTGCGCGAAAGCGAATCCGGCGGCCACCGTCGTGCGCTCGTTGACGACGACGCTTGAAGGAATTCGCCCGGCTCCGAGGACCGACGCCAGACGCACGGCCGATCCCTGGCCCGCGATCACGTAGAGCACCGAGTCGCGGCCGCGGGGCGCGCGATAGGCGATCGAGAACGAGCCGTCCGGCCTCGAGTGCGAGCTGCCGAGCGCGGTTGCCCGGGCGCCGTATCTGCGCCCGGAGACGTACAGCGTGACCGGCGTGAGCCCGATCGGCTTGAGGCCGCTCATCAGCCGCCCCGTGAGCCTCGTCGTCGCTCCACCGCGACCGGCGGCGAGCGCCGTCGAGAGCAGGACGGCGAGCGACACGGCGCCAGCACCAACGGCGTACAGCTTCAAGCTGATCGGACGCACGACCGGACTCCCGTCAGCTCGCGACGTAGGAGCCGAACACAGTGCAGAGGTTCTGCTTGTTCAGCGTCGTTGAGTTGTCGAACGCGTAGTTGACGGTCACGACCTTCCCGTTCGAGGTCTCGAACAGCAGCACGCCGCTCCCGTCGAAATCGGACGACGTCGAGGACACCAGCACGCCCTTCGTCCCTGTCGAGAACACGGTGTTGTGGACCAGGTGCGCCCGGCCGGCGCCGTCGAAGAAATGGCCGAACAGGTCACCGGCGCCGAACGCGAACACGATCGGCAGCCCGTGCGAGTCGCAACGCGCGTTCATCAGGAAGCCGTTGATGGTGAACAGCGTCGATGTCCTGCTGTTCGGCTTGGCGATGAACGAGAACGCCTTCGTCACCGCATTCGGAGATGCGGCCGGGCGCGCCCTGTAGGCAGCGGCCGCAGCGGCCGCGGCGATGCGTTGTGCGGCGGCGGGATTCGCCACCCTGGCGTTGTTCCGCGAGCCCGCCAGGCTCGCGCTCGGCACCGCCAGCGCGGCCGTGGCCGCAACCGACAACCCAACGGCGGTCAAACCGCGCACACCAATGATTCGTTGCATGAAGATCCCCTCTGTCGTGGCTCGAGCTAATGACTCTCCCCGCGGGTCCGGTGGACCCCACGCCCCTTGAGGGACCGATACTAATGGGAGCCGCCACGGATCCGCCGCCCGCCCGCCTGCACGGGTGTAAGGTCGTGCCGTGCCGTCCACCACCGGGGGTCTCCTGGAGCGTGAGCGAGAGCTTGGCGTCCTGCACAGGGCGCTTGATCGCGCGGTCGGCGGAGAGGGGACGCTGGTCCTGATCGAGGGTCCGCCCGGAGCCGGCAAGACCGAACTGCAGCGCGAGGCCCGCGCGGCGGCCGAGCGAGCAGGCATGACGATTCTGGCGGCCCGTGGCTCTGAACTCGAGCAGCCGTTCGCGTTCGGCGTAGTCCGTCAGCTGCTCGAGCCGGTCATCAGCGAGCGGCTACCGGGCTCCGACTTGTTCGCGGGCGCAGCCGCGCCCGCGATCCGCCTGTTCGAGCTCGACGAGCGGCCGGCGGCCGCGGACGAAATCGGGTTCGAGGCCCTGCACAGCCTCTACTGGCTGATCGTGAACCTCGCCGATCGCGAGCCAGTGCTGCTCTTAATCGACGACTGCCAATGGGGTGATCGGGAATCGTTGAGGTTCCTCGCGTATCTGGCGCAGCGAACTGAGGGCCTTGCGCTCACGATCGTGCTCGCGGGGCGCCCGCCGGAATCCACCGACACGGAGGCCGCCTCAGTGTGGTCACAGGTTGCGTCGCGCCCCGAGGCGGTGGTCCTGTACCCGCGGCCGCTGACGCCGGGCGCAGTCCGCGCGCTCGCCCACGAGCGCCTCGGTCCCGAAGCCAACGAGGCATTCTGCTTGGCGTGCCACACAGCCACCGGCGGTAATCCACTGTTCGTGCGCGAGCTCCTCCAAGGTCTCGCCTCCGCAGGCGTTGAGCCATCGGCGACCGCGGCCACCGAGGTCCAGGCGGTCGGACCCGCCGCGGTGCGACGGTTCGTCCTGCACCGCCTCGCGACGCTGGCCCCGTCGGCTGCCGAGCTGGCACGCTCAGTGGCCATTCTGGGGGACGACAGCGAGCTGCAGCTCGCCGCTCTAGTGTCCGGACTGACCCTGGACGAAGCGCGCGGCGCGGCGGATGAGCTCGCCCGCGCCGACATCTTCGTGCGTGGCGAGCAGCTTGGATTCATCCATCCGATCGTGCGAGCGGCGTTGTACGAGGAGCTCGCACCGGGCGAGCGTCAGTCACATCACGCTGCCGCGGCGCAGGCACTCGCACGCACTGGCGCTTCGCCGGAGCGCATCAGCGCGCATCTGATGCTGACGACACCGACCGGAGATCCACAGTGGGTCCGGACGCTGCGGTTGGCCGCCGGGATCGCGGGACGCCGCGGCGCACCCGCCGCAGCCGCCGCGCGTCTGCGTCGAGCGCTGATCGAGCTGCCCGGTGAGCAGGAACGAGCGGAGATCCTGGCCGAGCTTGGCTCCTACGAGGTGGCGGCGATGCAGTTCGAGGCAGCCGAGGAGCACCTGCACGCCTGCCTGAACTCCGGCGGTAGCCTGGAGACGCGGGGTGATGCGGCGTCGACGCTTGGGCGGTACGCAATCGTCTCAGGCGGCCACTCCGCCGAGGCTGCGCTCGATGCGCTGGCGTCCCTCGCCGAGGAAACCGCGCCGCTCGACGAGGTGCGATCGCTCGAGCTCGGTGGTGAGTTGCTGATGGTTGCCACGGCGGTGCTGCGACTGCGCGGCCGCCTCTCAGGCCTGTTGCCCCGCTTCCGCGACCGGGCGCGCGGACACCCCGCCTACGAAGCGGTCGCGCGGATCCACATTGCAGCGGCCGAAGTGTTCGCTGGAGCGTCGGCGGCAGCCGCGATGGACGAGGTTGAGGGCGCGCTCGCTGTCGGGCTCCCGCCCGGCTCGCAGACGACCACCGCGTTCCTGGCATTGCTGCTGCTGCGCTGGGGCGAGCGATTCGACCTGGCGCTGCGATTGCTCGACGCGGCGCTTGAGCGAGCGCGGCGCGAGGGGCACGCCACACGGCAGGGGATCATCCACGGCCAGCGTTCCGCGATCGCGCTCGCGCAGGGCGCGCTGCACGAGGCGGAGGTCGAAGCCGAGACGGGACTACTGCTGGTAGACGAGCCGCACTTCGCGGTCTTGCAACTGGTCGCGGTGATGATCGTGGTGCTCACCGAGCGGGGAGCGCTCGCGGAGGCGGACGAGTTCGCCCGCCGGGGCGAAGCGCATGGGCTCGCGGAGGGCGGTAGCCATGTCACCGAGTTCCTCCACGCTCGCGGCCGCCTGCGGATTGCGCAGGGCCGGCTGCGCGAGGCGATCACAGACTTCACCTGGTGCACAGACCTCCTCGAGTCGATGGGAGTCGTCTGGCCAAACGAGCCGAAGGCCTACGCCGCGCAGGCGCTCGCGACGCTGGGCGAGGGGTGCGAAGCGCAGCAGCTCGCGCGCGGGCAGCTGGAGACGGCGCGACGCGTTGGTGCACCAAGAGCGCTCGGGTTGTCCCTGCGCTCGGCGGGGCTTGTGATCGGCGGCGAGGACGGGCTTGCATTGCTCGAGGAGGCGGTTGCGGTCCTGCAGGGCAGCGCTTCGCGCCTGGAGCACGCGTACGCGCTTGTCGATCTCGGCGCCGAGCTGAACCGGCGTGGTCGCCGGAGAGAAGCCCGCGACCACGAGCGCACGGCGATCACACTCGCGGAGGACTGCGGCGCGGTCGCGCTGGCGCAGCGTGCGCGCTCCGAACTGCAGGCAGGCCCCGGCCGGCGGGCTCGGGTCGAGCTCACCGGACGCAACGCGCTGACTGCCGCGGAGTGGCGCGTGTGCCGTCAAGCCGCCGACGGAAGTACGAACCGCGAGATCGCGGCGACGTTGTTCGTCACCGAGAAGACGGTCGAGCGTCACCTCAGCAGCGCGTACCAGAAGCTGGGGATCCGTTCACGCTTTCAGCTGGCCGGGGCGATCGGCGACTAAGACCGGCTGAACCCACGCCCCTCAAAAAGCGTAGGGGAAACAGGAGGGGTTCCCCTCTTGTTGGCGCGGGGCGCTGCGCACAGGATCTGGCCCACTGATCAACACGCTCGGCGCGCTTCGCCGAGGGAGAGGAAGGGCCCGTTATGACAGGTGTGCTCTATGCGATTGCGCGGTTCTGCGCGAAGTGGCGCTTCGCGGTGCTCGCGGTGTGGCTGGTCGTGGCGATCGCTCTGGCCGTGGTAGCCGGCCGGGCGGGCGACAAGACCAACGACAACCTGAAGCTGCCCGGGACCGACAGCCAGCGTGCGACGGACGCCCTCGGCAAATCGTTCCCAGATCAGGCCAACGGATCGAGCCCGATCGTCCTGCACGTGCACAACGGAAAGCTGACCGACTCGAAGTACGCGAGCGCCGTCAACAGCGCTGCGGCAGATGTCGCCAAGGCGAAGTACGTCGCGTCGGTAGTCAACCCGCTGACGCCGCAGGGCGCTTCGACGCTGAGCAAGGATCAAGCGACGGGGTACCTCTCGGTGACGCTCTCGGTCAGTCCGGGCGCGCTGTCAGTCAACGACGCGCAGACGATTATCGACGCCGCGGCAAAGCCGGCGCAGGCGGCCGGCATCCAGGTAGAGACCGGCGGGCAGCTCGGGCAAAAGGTGTCCAAGCCCTCGACCGAATCCAGCGAGCTGATCGGAATCATCGCGGCGATGGTGATCCTCGCGTTCACGTTCGGGACAGTCGTCTCGATGCTGTTGCCGATCTTCAACGCGATCGTCGCGCTTGCAACGACGCTCGCGATCGTTCGCCTTCTGAGTCATGCGACGACCGTGCCGACCGTCGCGCCGACGCTCGCGACGATGATCGGTCTGGGGGTCGGGATCGATTACGCGTTGTTCATCGTCACGCGGCATTTCCGCGGACTGGACGATGGCCTGGAGCTTCGTGAATCGATCGCGCGTGCGACCGCGACCTCGGGCGGTGCCGTGGTGTTCGCCGGCGGGACGGTCACGATCGCGCTCGTGTCGCTGGCCGTGGCCAACATCCCGCTGGTGACCACGATGGGCTTGATGGCGGCGATCGCGGTCGTGGTGGCGGTGTTGGCGGCGGTGACGCTGCTGCCGGCGACGCTCGCGGTCGTCGGGCCGCACATCAACTCGCTGCGCGTGCGCCGGCGCCCCGACCCCGCGCACCCGAAGCAGGGAGCATGGGCGAAGTGGGCCAACCGCATCGCTCGCCGACCGGTGATCGCCGGACTGGCGGCGCTGCTGATCCTGATCCCGCTGGCGGTTCCGCTGCTGTCGCTGAACCTTGGCCAGAAGGACGTCGCGGCATTGTCCACGAAGACCACCGCGCGGCGGGCGTACGACCTGGTGTCACAGAACTTTGGCCCGGGCGTGAACGGTCCGCTGATCGTCGCGGTGTCGCTGGGATCGCCGGCGACCGGCTCGAGCGACTCGCGGCTGACGACGCTCCAGAAGGACATCTCGAGCACCGCCGGCGTCGCTGCGGTCACGCCCGTCCAGATCGACAAGTCGGGAACGACCGCATACTTCAACGTGATCGCGAAGGCGGGACCGTCTGATCAGGCGACGGCGAACCTCGTCGGCCAGCTGCGATCGACGGTCATCCCGAACGCCGAGAAGGGAACCAACATGAAGGCCTACGTGGGCGGTAGTACTGCCGGCTACGTCGACCTGGCATCCAACATCTCGAGCAAATTGCCGCTGCAGATCGCTGTCGTGATCGTGCTCAGCTTCCTGCTGCTGCTGCTCGCGTTCCGGACGGTCGTGGTTCCGGTCCAGGCCGCGGTCATGAACGTGCTGTCGATTGCCGCCGCGTACGGCGTGCTCACCGCGATCTTCCAGTTCGGCTGGCTGCACTCCGTGATCGGCCTCGAGGGCGCGGTGCCGATCGTCTCCTACGTGCCGCTGTTCATGTTCGCGATCCTGTTCGGGTTGTCGATGGACTACGAGGTGTTCCTCGTGAGCCAGATCGAGGAGCACGTCCACGCCGGCGAGGACAACAAGCATTCGGTCGTCGGGGGACTGGTCACGAGCGCACGGGTGATCACCGCAGCCGCGACGATCATGGTGTTCGTGTTCGGGAGCTTCGTGCTCAACGGCGACCCGACCGTCAAGCAGTTCGGGATCGGCCTCGCGGTCGCCGTGATCCTCGATGCGACGATCGTCCGTTGCCTGCTGGTGCCTGCGCTGATGATCGAGATGGGGCGGGCGAACTGGTACATCCCGCGCTGGCTCGAGCGAGCCCTGCCACGCATCAGCATCGAGGGAGCGGAGTTCTTCGAGCGCCGGGAGCAGCGGGCCGGGGCCGAGGGCGAGGGCGAGCGCCAGCCGGCTCTCGCGGGAGGCGCAGTGCGATGAGAACCGGGCACGTGAAGTGACCGAGGCAGATCTTCCCGGGCCTCCTTGGAGGACTCAAAGCCCCGAGGAGGACCCGGGCTGATCGTTTGGTCGTAGATTTGATGTCAACGGATTGAAAGGAACAGACAAGGATGAGCCAGACAAGAGCGGATGCATGGCGGCAGCGTGGCGCCCATTTCACGTGGCACCCAACGCAGGCGGGCGTCGCCCCGGTCGACGTGTTCCACGTCGAGCTCGGCGACCCGGCCGCTCCGGTGCTGCTGCTGATCCACGGGTTCCCGACGAGCAGCATCGACTGGTTCGAGGTGGGCGAACGGCTCAGCGAGCGCTTCCGCGTCTGCACGCTGGACTTCCCGGGCTATGGGTTCTCGGAGAAGCCCCGCGGGTGGGGCTACAGCCTCGAGCGCGATGCGGAGCTCGTCGAGTTCTACATCGCGGAACTGATCGGCGCCGAGGCGCTCACGGTGATGTCCCACGATCGGGGCGACAGCGTGGCGCTGCTGCACGCTGCCCGGTGTGCTGAGGGACGGTCACGAGCGCGGCTCGAGCATCTGGTGCTCACCAACGGCAACATGTTTCTCCCGCTGTCGAATCTCACAACGTTCCAGCGGCTCGTCCTCGACAGCGATACGTCGGCCGACGTGCTCGCTGCGCTCACCCCCGCGATGCTCGCCCAGGGGCTTGGTGTAACCACGTTCACCCCGCCTCGCACTGCGGACGACCCGGAGATCGAGGCACTCACAGCGACCTTCGAGCACGGCGACGGGATCGCTGTGCTGCACGAGACGATCCAGTATCTCGTCGAGCGCTCCGCCGGCGAGGACTCATGGCTGAGATCGCTGGCCGCCACCGACACCCTCACCACCGTGATCTGGGGTTTGAACGACACCGTCTCACCACCGCGCGTGGCGAGCTTCGTGTGGAACAACTACCTCATGTTCAAGCCTGGCGGCAACCGCCTGTACTTCATCCCGGACGCGAATCACTACCTCCAGAACGACCGGCCGGATGCGCTCACCGACGCGGTGCTCGACGCGTTTGCGGCGGACGCCAGCCAGGCGCCCGGCGTGATCGCGGACGGTCCTGGCGCTCCGCTGCTGGTCGATTGCTCGCGGGAACGCATCCCGGCGGCGTCGGACGTGATCGCGCTCGGCGCGACGTCGATCCAGGACCTTGCAGCCCCCAGTGGGACGTCGGTTGGGACGAGCGCCTGAAGTCGCTGCATAGATAACCAGCAGCGATACTCAGCGCGTGGCGACGATCCTCGCGCTCGCGCTGGCCGCTGCGGTCTATCCGCAGCTGCTGGCGGTGGTCGTCGTGATCCTCACCCGGCCGGAGCCCAGGCGCCTTCTATGGGCGTGCTACCTCGCGGCTGTCAGCGTCAGCCTCGCGTGTGCGGTGGTCGTGTTGCTCGTATTCCGCGACCGCAGCAGCATTGCCGGGACGACCTCGCACAGGCTGGGAGCGTCGGTCTATCTGGTGATCGGCGCGCTCGCGGTGCTCGTGGCGGCGGTAGTGGCGAGCGAACGCAGCCGCGTGACGCTCGGCGCCAGGCTGCCACGGATCCGCTCACGCGACGGCGACCGCGACGGCGACGGTCCGGCGCATAGATCGGTGTCCCAGCGAGTGAAGGCTGCAGCCGAGCAGGCGCTGCATCGCGGATCGGTGCTGGTCGCCGCGGGGGTCGGTCTGATCCTCGGCATCCCTGGACCGTTCGACCTCGTCGCCGTGGGGCGGCTGGCGCGCGGTGGTTATTCGACGATTGCCTCGATCCTGGCTCTCGTCGCCTTCAACCTCATCAAGTTTCTGCTGATCGAGGTTCCGATCCTCAGCTACGTGATCGACCCCGGCGGCACCGCCTCGCGGGTCGAGCGGTTCTCGTCGTGGATGAGCGAGAACCGGGTGAAGATCATCGCGGCCGTCGTGGCCGTCATCGGCGTGCTGCTGATCGCCCGCGGCGTCGCGCGGCTCGGCTGAGCGCGCCCACCAGGGCCGCGAGAGGTGACATGCTTCGGCCACCGAGTCTCCGGGGCAGATAATCGAAGGGAGCAAACATGCCGCTGCTGGTCGCTTCAAATTTGCCTGAGCGCTGATGGAGCGGGCGCAACTGGAGCCCGGCGAGTCCGCCGAGCGCGGACGCGCGGCTCGTAAAGACGCACCGCGCTCGGCCCACGCAGAATGGGCGCCGGCGCCGGATCGACCCGATCCGATCGCGGTCCTCCAGGCGCAGGCCGCGACGCGGGTGCAGGAGCTCGTGCCGATTCGCTACGGCCGGATGCTCGTGTCACCGTTCACGTTTTACCGCGGCGCCGCAGCCGTGATGGCGGCAGACCTTGCGCGGACTCCGGTCTCGCGCATCATCGTGCAGGCCTGCGGGGATGCGCACATCTCCAACTTCGGCGGCTTTGCTGCCTCCGACCGGCGGCTGATATTCGGGCCGAATGATTTCGATGAGACGCTCCCCGGCCCCTGGGAATGGGACGTAAAGCGGATGGCCGCAAGCGTCGAGATCGCCGGCCGCGACGTGAGACTGGCGCCTGACCGATGCAGCCGACTGGTGACGGAGTGCGTGCGCGAGTACCGAGAGGCAATGCGTGGGTTCGCCACGATGAGCCACCTCGACGTGTGGTACGAGCGGATCAACGCGAGCGAGCTCGTGAATCGGTTCGGCGGGAGACTTGGGAAGCGGGGACGGATTCTGTTCGCCAAGCCATTTGTCAAGGCGCGCCGCAAGACGAGCCTGCGGGCGGTGACGAAGCTCACAGAGATCTCGGATGGCGAACTGCGGTTCCGTAGCGTCCCGCCGCTGCTTGTGCCGTTTCGGGAATTGTTCAGATCGGCTGGCGTGCGCGACGAGGGCGAGTACGTTCGTGAGCTGCTCGATGAATACGCTGCAGGGCTCGAACCGGACCGACGCTACCTGTTCGAGAACTATCGCTTCGTCGACATGGCCCGCAAGGTCGTCGGCGTCGGGAGCGTCGGCACGCGCGCGTGGGTGTTCCTCCTCGTCGGCCGCGACGGCAAGGATCCGCTCATGCTGCAAGCCAAGGAGGCGCAGGCATCGGTGCTCGAGCCCTATCTGGGCGCGAGCGCATTCGGCAACCATGGCGAGCGCGTGGTCCGCGGCCAGCGGATGGACCAGGCGGCGAGTGACGTGTTCCTCAGCTGGCAACGAAGCCAGGGACTCGACGGACAGGAACACGACTTCTACGTTCGCCAGCTTTGGGACTGGAAGGCTTCGATCGACCTCTCGAGGATGACCTACTCTGGCCTTCACGCCTACACACGCGCGTGCGGCTGGTCGCTGGCGCGCGCTCACGCGAGATCGGGCGATCGGCTCGCGATCGCCGCATATCTCGGTACCGGACCGAAGTTCGACGAGGCGATCGCCACCTTCGCTGCGGCCTATGCAGACAACAACGAGGCTGATTACCGGCGCCTGGCGGACGCGGTCGCCGCCGGCGAGGTACCAGCCCTGCAGGGCGTTTGACCGAGCCATCACAACGACCGGCCGCGTTCCGGCGCACCGCTCAGGCCGCACGGGAGACGGCCGCCCGAACGCTGGAGCGCGCGCACGAGAAGCCCGGCTTTCGCGAGGCTCTCGAGTCGTTCGAATGGGAGCAGCGATCAGGTGCCGGGCTGCTGGCGGGTGGGCTCGGATACCGGTTCTTCCTATGGCTCGTCCCGTTCGGGCTGGTCATCGCCGCGATCGCGAGCTTCTGGGTTCGGCTGAGCCCGAGGGGCCTTCAAGACGTGGCCAGGGACTTCGGTCTCGGTGGCGTGGCCGCGCACTCGGCAACCACGGCGGTCGAGGATGGATCCCGGGCGCGCTGGTTCCTGCTCGCCTCGGGCATCGTGCTGATCCTGTGGGCCGGCCTCGGCGCCGTCCGCGCGCTGCGGGTTGCCGCGCGGCTTGCATGGGGACTCGACCCGGCTCGGCTGCGCCACCCGCTCACCTCGAGCCTCCTCTTCACGCTCGGCGCCGTATCCGGACTCGCGGCCAGCATGGCTGCGTCCTGGGCGCGGCACAACCTCGACGTGCTCGGGCTCGTGATAACGCTGGCGGACATGATCGTGTTCGCGCTGCTGGCGCTGTTCGCCTTTCACTACCTTCCACACCCAAGGGAAGTCGGCTGGCGTCGGCAGTTACCGGGAGCGGCACTCGTGGGCGCCGGCATCACGGGAGTACAGATCTTCCTCGCCTACTACCTGGCCGGCAGGCTCGAGCGCACGCCGGCGCTGTACGGCACGCTCGGCGCGGCGGTCGTCGTGCTGCTGATCCTGTACCTGATCGCGCGGCTGATCATCTCGGCGCTGTTCCTGAACGCGACGATCGAGCGTCTGCAGAGCCGCGAGAAGAGCCCCGGTTCTCCTCAACAGTCCGGCGCGTGACATCCGCCGTCAGCTGCGGCAGCCGTGCACGCCGCGACGGCAGCGGAGTAAAGGCAGGACGGACAACTGGGACCGGGGGCGCTGCCCGCCCTGCCGGCCTCCGCTACCCGTCCGTGTTGGCTTTCAACCATTTTTTGGTATGGGTTGGGCCGATGACGCTCGCCTAATCCGCGCGCGGCCGGGGCTCCGACGGCGCCGCATCCGTCGTCTCGCCGCCTACGTCGGGTGTGGTCCGGACCCCGACAGCGTCATCATCTACTGAAAGCTGGTGGACGCAAAGGAGCGTTTGTGATGAGTACGGATACACCACCCGGCGCGTCCGGGAGACCTCAGCGGACCGAGCCGGAGCCCGGAACGCCGCCACCAGCGCCCGTCGAGGACGAAGCTGCAGCGCCCGCGAACCCCGACCTGATTTCGAGGCTGAAAGCAGAGCTGACACTGGCCGGAATGCGTCCGGAATTGCATCTGCCCGCACAGGCGTCGATCGACCTGCGCGGGAAGCGGATCCTGTTGACCGGCGCCTCATCGGGGATCGGCGAGGCGGCCGCCGAGAAGTTCGCCGCCGAAGGTGCGACGGTGCTCGTGGTCGCACGCCGGGAGGACCTGCTGGCCTCGCTCGTCGAACGGATCGCCGCAGGGGGTGGCAACGCGATCGCGATGCCGACGAACCTCGCCGACCTGGACGCCATCGACGAGCTCGTCGAGGCCGTCGGCGAGGTGGACATCCTGATCAACAACGCGGGGCGGTCGATCCGCCGGCCGCTGGCCGAGTCGCTCGAGCGTTGGCACGACGCCGAGCGCACGATGGCGCTCAACTACTACGCGCCGCTGCGGTTGATCCGGGGGGTGGCGCCCGGAATGATCAAACGCGGGGACGGGCACATCATCAACGTTGCGAGCTGGCGCGTTCTGCCGGAGTCCGCGCCGCTGTTCAGCGTCTACAACGCGTCGAAGGCCGCCCTGAGTGCCATGAGCCGCGCCATCGAAACCGAGTGGGGCGAGCTCGGTGTGCACTCGACGACGCTCTACTACCCCTTGGTGGCCACCCCGATGATTGCGCCCACGCGCGCCTACGACGGAGTGCTCTCGCTCAGCTCCAGCGAAGCGGCAGACTGGATGCTCACCGCGGCGCGCAGCAGGCCCGTCCGGATCGCGCCCCGGAAGGCTTTGACCACCCAGATCCTCGGCATCGTGGCGCCCGGGCAGCTCAACGCCCTGATGAGGCGTCAAACCGTCTGGCCGGACCCCTGAGCGTCCGGCGCCGGGGTGTGTGGGTCCACCTCGGCCTCGAGCAGAGTGACTGAGATCGTCGCTTGCCACGGCCCGTCAGACCCAGGGGCTTGCCGAGCCTCCTCGACCGGAGTACGATCGCGCCAGGATGTTGAGGGCGCGACGGTCGTGGGCTGGATGCCTGGCCACTGTGGGTGCCGTGGTGGTGTTGGCGGCGCTCCCGTCGCCCGCATCTTCATTCCCCAAGAACGGCGGGACGGAGACCAGTACCGGGACCGCGCCGGCCGAGGGCGCGCTCGTCACCCACACGGATGACATACCGGCCAACGCCACCCAGGGCTCACTCGACGCCCAGCCGCTACCTGGCACCGACCCAACCGCCTTCGACGACGTGACCGCGGCGCTCGTCCAGACGTTCCCGAACCTGGCCAAGAACTCCAAGCACTCGCAGGCGGTGCTGGCCTGCGTTCTCCTTTCCTACCTGCCGTACACGAGCGGACCGCGGGACGAGCCGATCACGTACTCGAACGTCAACCTTCAGCTCGTGTTTCTCAACGTCTGCCTGCGGATGGCGCTCTCGATCCCGAACACCCCCGGCACGGCGGCGCGCGATCGCGCGCATGCAGCGGCGGGAGCATGCGGCAGGCTGGCAAAAGCGGTTCCGATCCTGATCACGCGCACGCGCTCGGGTTACACAGCCGTTGTGAACGGCAAGCTTCGGCCGGCGTCGCGCCCCGGCCTGGCCGTCTCATGCCGGCGCTCCGGGAAGGGATTCCTGCTGAGCGTCCGGCCGAAGAAGCGCGGC
Organism: uncultured Solirubrobacterales bacterium; assembly: GCA_963796525.1. Taxonomy (GTDB): domain Bacteria; phylum Actinomycetota; class Thermoleophilia; order Solirubrobacterales; family Solirubrobacteraceae; genus Palsa-465. Next base: position 234,254 of record CAWCMD010000013.1, on the reverse strand, counting down.
CAGACGCTGCGGCAGGCCGGCAGCCCGACGCTTGCGATCGCCTACAGCAACCGGACCACCAAGCCGGTCGGGATCCGTACGACGTTCAAGGCGAACTAGAACCGGCGAGATCACGATCGGTGGCGGCGGCGAGGCTGCAGGCTAGAGTTGCCCCGAGGGACCCATTGCTCGAGGGTCGCGATCGTTCGATCGAGCGTGTCAACGTTCATTGGAATTCCTCAGTTGCGATCATGAGAATTCCCCACCCTGGTTGAGGCCGGCGCGGAGTTGCGCGAGGCGCGCGCGGTGGCCTCTCATGCGGTAGCTGTCCCCGTCGATCTGTAGGACGGTGGCGTGGTGGAGTAGGCGGTCGAGGATCGCTGCGGCGACGGTGGTGTCTTCGAAGATTTCGCCCCATTGCGCGATCCCGCGGTTGGTGGTGAGGATCACGCTGCCGTGTTCGTAGCGGCGGGTGATCACTTGGAAGAGGTGGGAGGCGGCTTCCCCGGGCATCGGGAGATAGCCGAGCTCGTCAATCACAAGAACGGCTGGGCCGTTCCAGAAGCGCATCGTGGTCTGCCAGCGGCCTTCGAGTGCGGCGCGGGTGGTTCGCGCGACGAGGTCGGCGGCGGTTGTGTAGTAGACGCGGTAGCCAGCGTGCACGGCCTTGAGCCCGAGGGCGGTGGCGAGCATCGTTTTGCCGACGCCGGGCGGGCCGATCAGCAGCACGTTGGCCTTCTCCTCGATGAACCGCAGGGTGGCGAGCTCTTCGACGAGGCGCCGGTCGAGTGACGGTTGGGCGTCGAAGTCGAACTGTTCGAGTGTCTTGTGGGCGGGGAAGCTCGCGAACCGCAGTCGTCCGTCGAGTCTGCGTTGCTCGGTCGCTGTGATCTCGACTGAGAGCAGGTCGGCGAGGAACCGTGTGTAGCTGGGCTTGTGTTGCTCGGCCTGCTCGAGCGCTCGCGCGAGTTGCTCGGCGACCGCGCCGAGTTTGAGGTAGGCGAGGTGCTCGCGCAGCTGCTGGTAGACGTGGTCGGTCATCGTGCGTCGTCTCCTTCGGGGTGCGGTGTGGTGGTTCGGTCGGCGTGCTCGGCGGCGGCGAGCAGCTGGAAGCCGAGCTCGCGTGCTTGCTCTGGCGTGAGCGTGATCGCGACCGGCCGGCGACTGTCAGGTCCAGGACCGTCGATGAGCACGAGAGTCACGTCCTGGGACCAGGAGCCGTCCGGGAGCTGGGTGCCCTGCTCGGGGTCGATCACCAGGTTGTAGGTGTGCAGGTACTCGGTCATCGCCCGGTCACCCTCGCGATCCGCGCGTAGCTCTCCAGATCGACGACGACACCGCCGGGCTGCTCGCCACGGAGCCTGGCCGCCTCGGCCAGTGCCTGCTCGCCGGGCGGCCGGTTCGGTTTGCGCGGGCACGCCCTGCGTGTGGTGAACTGGGCGAGCACCGCCTGCTCGAGCATGCTCGTGTGCTCGGGCGTGCGGATCGTCTGCCCGACACCCGCGAGCGCGCGACGATGCCTCGCGATCCGTCGCCCGGCAGACGTGTAGATCTCCAGGTGCAGCTCGCCGAGCCGGGCGCGGACCTCGACCGACTGGCCGGCGTGGCCGGGCGCAACGCTGTAGCGGTTGGTCTCGAACTCGACCAGCGCCTCACGCGAGACGACCCGTTGCTCGCGGTACTCGGCCGGGAACGGCAGCTCCGGCAAGCCGAGCAGCTGCTCGCCGGCCGCGAGTTCACTGACGGTGCTGCGGCCGCGGCGGCGGCGATCGGACACCGCCACACACCAGCGATCCAGATCGGCCTGCGCCTGCGCCGGCGACGCGACCGGCGCCGAGCGCCACCACGACTGCGTCACGTACTGGATCGCCTTCTCGACGACACCCTTGCGCTGCGGCCGCAGCGCCGGACACACCGCAACCGTGACGCCGTAGTGCTTGGCCAGCGCCGCCGCCCCCGGTCGCAGCCGGTCCGTGCCGGGATAGACGAAAGTCCCCATCCGGTCCGTCCGCCACGAACGAGCCGTGCCGCCGAGGCGGCGCAGCACGCCGTCCAGCGCCTCGGCCAGGTGCGGGAAGCTCTCGCCGTCGGAGAAGCAGCCGCGCAGCCGGCTGGAGTGCGACAGCGCGCCGACCAGCACGTACGCCTTCGCGCCCGATGCGTCTCCGAGAGCTCCACCTTTGGCGGCGAGCGGGTGCTTTTCGACATGCGGGACGAGACGCGCATTTGTGCTCGCGCGACCACGGGAGCTGCCACGGCTTCGTGACTGCCTGTGTCCGACTGCCGGCACCACACTGGAGCCTGTGGCAGTCAACGTCCTGGCCGCGTTGCGCCAGGGACGGCCTGGTCAGCGGGTGTCGATCAGCGTGGTCCGGGCGCTAGCAACTCGGGAAGATCGTGGCTGGCGTCGGTCGGTTTCGGGCGTCGACTCGAGCCTAGGTATGACGGAGAGCGCGTGATCTGAGTGCGCTCGATGCGCACGGCCAGCGATGCGTCAAGTTACGGGGACGAGATACGCAGGGGGTTTGAGGGGCTCGACTCCGCGGGTTGGGTTACCGGGGAGCTACGGTGATCGCTGAATGTGCAGTACGCCGCTGATCCGGACTCCGTTTTCACCTTGGAATGCGATCTTTAGCCAGTGGGCGTGCCGTTGAGCGATTGCCTTGCGTCCGGCGCTGTCGAGGCCGAGCTGTACGTGCGTGGTGTGCCGGCCCCGAATCGAGATAGACCGGGACGCAACCCGCGTGCCCGCGACCGTGGAGAGCGATAGCACACCATGGCAGCGGCCCGTCGTGACGCACCGCACGGTCACGAGTGCCACTCCGTGGCTCACCTGGAGCGAGCTGCCGAGTCGGACGGCGGCTGGTACGGGAGACGGTGCTGGGGTATGCCAGGTGGTGTTGGACAGGCAGAGGAGGTCGAGTGTGACGGTCTGGTTGGTGCCGGTCGTGTTCTCCAGCGTGAATACCCTGGTGATGGGCTGTGGCTCGTGGCCGAGCAGGAACACGCCCGATGGAAGCTGGTCTGAGGCGACGATTCCCTTGAAGCCGACCGGGCAGGTCAGCTGCCAAGTGGAGTCGCCCGGAGGCGCGCTGACGGTCTTTGTCAGCTCCTGGGTCTGCAACAGGTCGCCGTCCGAGGTTGTCTGTGACAGGCATCGGATCGAGAGCGTGACATTGCCAGAGCCGCCGGAGATCGCAAACGTCCACCTGCTCAAATCCCCGGTCGGCTGCGAGACCGAGACAAGCCCGCTGCCGCTCGTGAAGTTGTAGCCCGGGTCGACGGCCGTCGCCCCGGTCGGAGAGCTCAACGTGCGTGTCGTCGTGCCGGCACCGAACACGACCGCCTGCGTAAGCGGCGGATCGCTGACCGTGATCACACCGCCGTCGGTCGTAGTCCGCAGCACACAGGTCACAAACCCCTTCGCCTGCGCATTGCCCGACGTCGGATTGACCAGCGTAAACGTGTAGGCACCTGGGCTGGTGCTCTGCGACTGCATGATTTGCACGAACGACGGCAACCCGTGATCGATCTGCTGGACCAGCGGACTGCCGTCCAGGACCTCATACCCCGACGGGCACGATACCGTCACCGACTTCGTCTCCCCTGACCCGAGCCCGATGAACTGCTCGGCCCGCTGCACCGTCAACTGATCATTCGGATTGGGAACTGGTGCTTGATCGGAGTAGATGTACAGCGTCTTCGCCCCTGAGAACGAGCCGACGACGACGTACACGAGATGCCGCGCCGAGTCCACGGTCACCGCCCGCACTTCATTGCCACCCGGGAGGATGAGCGTTCCCGTGACGGTGTTGCTGGCGCCGTCAACGAGCAGCAGGTTCGAGCAGTCAGAATTGCGGACGTACAGCCGGTTCAGCCCCGTGTCGACTCCGTCGTTGTAGTTCGGGATGCCACCGCAGCTGACGCCGATGTTGCCGGCGCCGCCGGGAACGGTGCCGACGGGTGTGTTGGTCGCTCCGTCATAGACGGTCAGGTTGTTGCCTGAGCCGGGCCACAGATAGACACGATTGGTGAGCGGGTTGACGGCGACGACCTCGCCCGGCAGCGTCGTGATCAGGCCGAGTCCAGGGGGCGGTCCGTACACCCGCGTCTGGTTGTAGTTCACGACCGCGTAGGCGTCACCAGTCGCCGAGTTCACGGCCACCCATCCACCCACGCCGCCTAGGGAGCGCGAACCCGTCAACGCGAACGTGCTCGCATTCATCACGTTGAGCGCGTCGATGCACTGGGTCACCTGGTCGACGACATTGCGAACCGGGTCGAAGTCGAACAGCCCCCCACAGCCCGACTCGGCCGTCGTCGCGATCGCGGCGTTCGTCGAGCCGTTGAACGTGACGATGTGACCGCCGTACGCGTCGCTGCTGAAGAAATGGTTGGTCGCGGGATCAACCGTGACGCCGCCGCCGTAAGGAAGCGTCGTGACCAAGGTCGGCGAGGACAACGACGCGACGTTGACCACCTCAAGCCCCGTGACCCCCATCGGCCCGGCCACATACACCCGATTAAGACCCGAATTGACCGCAACCTGGACAGCCTGGTTAGACCCGATCGGCACCGACCCCAGCAATACGGGGGCCGCCGACGCCGCATCCGCGAGAGACCCAAGCACAAACAACACCCCAAGAAAGATGAGAAGCCGCCTCAGCATCATCGCCTCCTTACGTTGCCGGTCCCTGGCCATCCGCCGAGCTGGTCTCCTCGTGAGCATACGCCATACCCGCGCATGAAAAATGCCGTGGTTAACCGCAGACTTTGGCCGACTCGGGCCGACACGGCGGCATGAGCCGAAGGCCGGCCACGGGCCAACGACGGGGGGGAACCCGCACGAGCTTTAGGTAGTTATGGCGCTTTTACCAAGACGGCGCCGAGCCTACATTCGTGGGTGGGCTTCTTTGCCGCCGAGCGATAGGGCGACGAGAACAGCGACATAGGCCGAGCGGGCTATGTCCTCCACTTCGCGTGTCCCATGAAGGGATTAGGCGTCGGATCTACCGATGGCATGTGTGAACCTCAACGGAAATGGCTGGCAGATCATGCTCCCAGACCAACCTGAGCGGGGGACGTGCGAAACGCAGGTCTTTGCCGCGTGTCGGCAGTGGGGGCGTTCGGTGCTCGCGGACGAAAGGTTGGGCATATGAGACGCTTTCCATGCAGGCGCATTCGGCCATTGGCCGTGATTCTCGGGACGATGGTGGCGGTGGGCGCGTGGGCATCCACGGCCACCGCAACGATCTTCTGGACAAACGGGGACAGCCCCGGTTTCGCGCACACAGCCAGCAGCAATGGGACGAGCGCGGACCCGAGCCCGTTCCCGTTGAGCCCGGGCTCCACGTCGGCCCCCAGGGGCATCGTCAGTGACGGCACCCATGTTTACTTCGGCGACTACAACGGCAATAAGATCTTCATTGGGGGCATCGACGGTTCCGGTCTGACGGCGCTGGTCACGAACGGCGTGAACGGGACGGTCCTGCATCCCACGGGCCTCGCCATCGATTCCAGCGGCACCCTCTATTGGGCGAACTCGGACGATGGGACGATCTGGGAGCTCCCCCACGCTGGATTGGCTACACCCGGTCCGGCGGCGCAGCTCCTCGCTGTGCCGGACAGCCCCGTGGGCAGCCTGCACGGCTTGGCGGTCGATGGCAGGTACATCTACTGGGCCGATCAGGCCAACAACGAGATCGGGCGGGCGACGCTGAGCAACCCATCGGGCGCCAACGTGGTCGCCAACTTCATCAGCGGTTCCACGGTGAGCGCGCCCTTCGGCGTTACGGTCGATCCCAGCGATGCCCACATCTACTGGTCGAACCAAGTGAGCGACGGCCAGGTCGGCAAGGCCGCGATCGACGGCAGCGGGCCGAGCATCTTCCTCAGCCCAGGCGCGGGCGCCATCAGGGGGGTGGCAGTCGACGGCAGCTACGTGTACTACGCGTTCTTCAGCTACTCCGGCGGCAGCATCGCGCGATCGCCCCTCAGTGGCGTGGGCGCCACGGTGGTCGTCAGCGACTCGGGCCAGTACACCAGCGGCTTGTGGGCGTCGCTACCCACGGTCGGGGCTCCGTCGATCGGCGGCCAGTCCGCGTACGCGGTCGGCACCACGCTCACCGCCTACCCCAACGGGAGCGACCCATCTGGCACGACGTACACCTACCAGTGGTATGACTGCGACAACGCCGGCAACAACTGCTCGCCGATCTCGAACGCCGGTTCCGGGCAGTACACGATCCAGTCGAGTGACATCGGCCACGACGTCAAGGTGTCGGTGACTGGTGTCGACTCCACTGGCGCAGCGAGCGCGCCTCGGTTCTCCTCGCCGGTCGGACCCGTGGCTGGAGGTTCGGGCTCCGGCGGAGGGTCGGGTTCCGGTGGAAACTGCGCGAACCCAACGGCTTCCTACGTGACCGAGGTTTGCAATCACGCTCCGATCGCCTACTGGCGGATGAGCGATGCATTCGATACCTCGGCGGTGACCGACTCCTCGGGCAACGGATACAACGGCGAGTACAAGAACGGGGCTCACGGCACCAACTGCCCAAGCCCGTTCTGCGAACCGGTCTACGGTGTGGCCGGCGACGGCAGCACCACTGCCATCTTCACCGGAAATGGCACGTACGCATATGTCAACAACCTGCATGCTCCACAGCAGGCCTACACAATCGACCTGTGGTTCCAGGCGGCCGGGCCGCCGAGTGGCCCGCAGATGCTCTTTGAGCAGGGCGGAGCAGGTTCGTTGTGGATCGGCGGCGACAGCCAGATCCACTTCCGCCAATCGGTGAACTTCCCCGACTCGGAAATCGCATCCACGTCGTCTACGTTCAACCCGTCCGCGAACTGGTGGACTGGCGCCAGCGGCACGGGTCAGGTCAAGAACGGGTACGCGGTGGGCATGTTCCACCACATTGTGGCCGTTTGGACGGGCCAGCCGTGCAGCGCGTCCGGGCACACCTATAACACGTTCCTCTACGCGCAGGACTACGTGCCCGGGACCGGTGCGGTGCCGGCTCCAGGGAACTCGTTGGACGGCAGCGGGCTGATCGCCGAGGGCTGCTCACAGGAGCCGGTGAGCGGCGCGAGCACGATCTACCTCGGCTACGGGACCCAGGGCAGCTGGTTCAACGGTTACCTCGACGAGGTGGCGTACTACGGTCACGCTCTAAGCGAGGGCACCGTGACAACGCTCACCAACGACGACCCGCCGTTCAACAAGCCGCGGTCCGCCGCCACCAAGGTCAGCTCGCCGGGCGGCTCCGGAAAGCCGAAGGCCCTGATAAGTAGGGCGAAGATCGACCAGAAGCGCCACACAGCGACATTTACGTTCAAGGCGACGAGCGCGAGCGGTTTCCAGTGCACGTTGGTCAAGAAGGGACAGACGAAAGCTAACCCGCATTTCGCGCGCTGCACCTCGCCAAAAACCTACAGGCACCTGAAGCCGGGAAAGTACATGTTCCAGGTCCGCGCGCTGAGCGCAGCCGGGGTCGGACAGCCGGCGAGCAAGACCTTCACCATTGGCTGACACCGCGCCGCGACAACCCCGAACGCAAGACCACACCATCTGACGTCCATGCCCGCGCGCGACACGCGGCCATCCTAGCCGCCCGCTTGCCGACAATCGGGTAGAAGCTACCCTCGGTGTTTCAGCCGCACTCGACAGCCACCAACTGAACGCGGCAGTTCACTGCCTCGCCAGACGTGAAGGCACAGCGCTCCCGAGTCTGCGCCAATCCCTGCTCTGCCCCCACGACGAGCATCTTCAGCGCACAGCGCCGCACGAGGTTGAGTACATGACTGGCAGCTTGAACCCCTCGATCGAGACGCCGGTAAGAGGCCCGATAGACCGGCCTTACCTGCGCGGTGTCGCTGCTCGAGCGACGTTGCCAGGACCCGGCGGCCCTCGAACCGCCTCCAGCCGAAACCGTCCGCACGATCGTCTTCATCGACTCCCGCCGGTCCTGGGATCGGCAACCTCCAGGACGACGAGCGAGCTGCGGTCGACTTCTGCTTCCGTAGCGGCGCGGTATTCGGTGGCAGCAGGTCCGCGCGCGCTGCTGATGACGCGGGCTTGTCCGCCGGACAGGGGAGGGTGTGCGGGGTCTGCACGCTCTCGGATGCGTGCGAGCTCGGCTGCCACGAGACCGCCTCGTTTGCGAGGATCTTCGGGTCGAGATCGCGACCTTTCCCCGCAGCGAAACTTCCGTGCCGCGACGGTGTTTGAGGTTCGGTGGCGCTGGAGCGGGATTTGTCAGGGATGTCAATCGAGGTTTGAGAGGTGCTTGATGGCGATTAGACGTAGCGTGTTGTTGTCTGCCGGGTTGTGCGCAACCGCCGGTGCTCTGGTGATCAGCCCGGTTTTTGCCTCGGCGGCCCAGACCCATACCTGCACGGGGACACTCAAATCGCCCGGGGTGCTTGTCGGCACCTACCGAGGCGATGTGGTCGTCAAGGGTGTCTGCGCGGTCAACAGCGGGCCGGTCCGTGTCGCCGGCGACCTGACGGTGAGCAAGGGCGGGGCGCTGATCGCGGCTTTTGGCCTCAATCACCGCACGCACAAGGGCGGTTCGAGCCTCACGGTCAAGGGCGATCTCGTGGTCGCAAAGAACGCGTCCGTGGCGATGGGCTGTAACCCAAAGTCATTCCCGTGCATCGACGACAACCAGCACAAGCCCAAGCTGACCAGCGCCGATCGCATCTCGGGCGACGTGATCGAGAGTGCGCCGCTGGGGGTGCTGATCCACAACGCCACGATCGGCCATGATTTCACCGAGACCGGCGGCGGCGGCGGCCTTAACTGCAACGCCCCGAAATCGGGACCATTCGCGCAGTTCAAGTCTCCTGTCTACAGCGCGCTTGAGGACAGCGCGGTGAAGGGCGACGCCACGTTCAGCGGCCTCGGGTCGTGCTGGTTGGGCATGGCACGCGTCCATGTGGGCGGCAACGCGAGCTTCATCAACAACAAGCTGGCGGACCCTGACGCGATCGAGATCGTGCTCAACCACATCGACAAGAACCTGTCCTGTCACAACAACAGCGCCGTCTGGGACAGCGCCGAGACCAGCCAAAACAGCCTCTTCCCGCGTACGCCCCAGCCCAACACGGTGCTCGGCAAGCGCAGCGGCCAGTGCGTGCTCTCAACTCCGGTGACGATGGGCGGCCCCTCCGGACCCGGCGCGTTCTAAGCCACCAGGCTCGCAGCGATTAGCTGGTGCCCGGCCTCAGGGCCGGGCACCACGAAGCACACGTGTTCAGCAGCGAGTGCGCCAAGGGGTGCCATCGCATTCTCCAGGATCGCGGCCGTCCTCGATGCTCGAGATCACCGGATCCCAGCACAGCGCGCCGATCGTTATGGTCCTAGCCAAACCGAGTGAGGAGGTCTCGACGTGTACGTACGGGTCGTCAGGTTCACCGATGTAAGCCCTGACCGGATCGACGCGACTCTGGCACGGATTAAGGAATCCGACGGCCCGCCGCCCGGCGTTTCGAGCACCCGTCTCCAGATGCTTTACGACTCGGAGGAACGAACTGCTGTTGTTCTGCAGCATTTCGATACGGCGGAAGACATGGCGGCGGCGGCACGGATCTTCGAGGCGATGGATGCCTCCGAGACACCCGGCACGCGCGCCTCGGTCGACACCTGCGAAGTAAAGCTAGACATCAGGCCATCCTGACTACAGCGCGATCCAACGCGCCGGCCGCGTGACCAGCGTCGGCCCGCGCTGGTCCTCATATGGGCGGCAGCTGACTTCTGGTTTCCGTCTGCACCGCGCGCGGTTACCCGCTTCCCACCGGCCATGTGTCGAGGGAGTGGTCAGCTCCGCGCTTCGCATTCGCTCAGTCTCGAGCGACCGCTCGGCGTCACCGCACGATCGCTTCCAGTCCGGCGCCAGGCGCAGCGGACCACTCCGTCGGCGACGTCTCGATCACGGCGATCGTCGACGTTCGGCGATCCCTTTGCCACTCAGCGCGGGACCTCAGCAAGCGGTCCCGGACGGCGTGGCTGTCCACCGACTTGTCGGCTCACGCTGACAAGCGCGTTCGCGGACTCGCGGCACGTGACTGCTATATCGCCGACGAGCAGCGACGCCTACACCGCTGGGCTGGTCTCGCGATTATCAAATTACGATGTGGCTCGCGGTTTTGTTCGTTGGCATATTCGGCGGCGACATCATGGTCGGACCTAGCCCGGTCCGGCGGGTACCTAGCCCGGACCAACAACAAAGCGTCCGGCGACCGTCACAGGCACCGGTGGAACCCGGTATTGGCGACCGACCCTCCATCGGGAGCAGAGCCCTGCATTCCACCGGAGACGGGTATGGCGCTATCCGTCATGACGTATTGAGCTGTGCCGGTCGGGCATCACTGCGGCTCGGGCGCGCGACTGTTGCTGTTCTGCGCTCCTCGCCTTTAGCGCCGCCGGGTCGAAGGATCACGTAGATCACCGCCGTGGGCAAGGATCGGGCCTGGCCACTGCTCGTCGCGCGTCAACTTCGGGCGCGCATCGAGTGTCGGAGTGGCGCTTTGGCGCATCGTCGTTGAATCGCTGGCAGGACAAGCGAGAGGAGAGCGGGCCGCGAGTCGGCACAGAAAGCCCGGCGACCCCCTCTATCGCTATTGCGCGACATGGCCTTCATGTCTGTGCGGTCGGTATAGATACTTCCAGCGAGGTCCAGATCAGTCCAGGTCGCGCGGTTTGCCAGACGTGATGGACGACCCGATGGGAGCCAATCCCCGGGCTCTCATCCAATCCGGGTGATGGCGCGGATTGCGCTTCATGTGAACCTCAAACCGCTCCCAACGGAGGGATGTTCGCGACCGCTGATGGGGGAAGCGAATGCCGGAAATCGATGTGGACGAGCTTGAGCCGCAGGCACACGCCGCAGTGCGCCGGCGCGGTTCTGCGGGTGCGGCCCCGCTTTCGCTGCTGGTGGAGGCCAAGCTCGCGGTGCCGAGTGTGCGCCATGGCTTGGTCGATCGGCCGCGGGTTCGCCGGGCGCTCGATGCCGACGGCGACGCGCAGCTGACCGTCGTCGTTGCCCCGGCCGGTTACGGCAAGACGACTGAGGTCCGGGCCTGGTGCGCAGATCTCGATGCGGCGTTGGCCTGGGTGTCGCTCGACGCGGGCGAGAACGATCCGGTCCTGCTGTGGAGGTACGTGGCGACGGCGGTCGATCGGGTGCGGTCGGGGTTGGGGCGAGGCGCGTTGCGGCGGCTGAGCGTGGCGGGCAGCCCGATCGAGGTCGCGGTCGATGAGCTGATGAATGAGGCGGCGACGCTGGAGGGTGAGCTGGTCATTGTGCTCGACGATGTGCACGCGGTGAGCAGCGAGGAGTGCTTGTCGTCGATCGACTATGCGCTCGGGCACCTTCCCGCGAACGCGCACGTGGTGCTGATCACGCGGGTCGATCCGGCGCTGAGGTTAGCGAGGCTGCGCGCGGCCGGGGCGCTTATCGAGATACGTGCAGCGGAGCTCGCGTTCACGGCCGCTGAGGCGCACGAGTTGCTCGTGGGTTTCGGTCAGCTCCAGCTCGGCTCGGAGGAGATCGACGTGCTCGTCGAGCACACCGAGGGCTGGCCTGCGGCGCTCGTTCTCGCCTGGTTGTGGCTGCGGACCGTCGAGGATCCCGGTGGGGCTGTGCGGGTCTTCGGCGGAGGCCACCGGTTCGTTGCCGACTATCTGAGCAGTGAGGTTCTGGCGACGCTTGACGAGAACGACCGTGCGTTTCTCCACGGCGCCGCGGTGCTCGGCGAGTTCACCGCGGAACTCTGCGACAGGGCGCTTGATCGTGCGGACTCGGCGGCTCGGCTCTCCGAGCGCGGGCTCTCGTACCAGTTCATCTCGAGGTCGGAGCGAGGCGGCTGGTTTCGTGTCCACTCGCTGTTCGCCGAGTATGCGCAGGCTCAGCTTGCCCCGATTGACCCGGACGCGCCGAGAGCGATTCACCGACGTGCCGCCGAGTGGCTGCGAGCGCAAGGGTTGGCGGTCCAAGCGGTTGAGCACGCGGCTGCGGCCGGCGACGATGAGCTGCTCGCCGCCCTCCTGGTCGAGTATCACCTGCACCTGATCAGGGGCGGGGCCGGCCGGACGCTTCTGCGCTGGGTTGTCACGCTCCCGGACGAGCGGATCGTCGAGCATCCGGAGCTTGCGGTGGGGGCCGCGACGGCCGCGATGCTCCTCGGCGGGCGCACATTGACGCAACGCAGGTTGCTGGCGCTCGCTGACCGGGCGGGCGGGGAGCGACCCGACCAGCGCGACGCGTACGTCGAGGCGGCGGCGCGGCTGGTATGGGCGGTCACGATCGACCGCGGCGTGCGGCAGGCGGTGCTCGACGGGCGGCGTGCGGTCGCGCTGGCTGAGGCTGACGCGAATGAAATCCTCACTGCGGCTCTGAGCTCCTACGCTCGCGCTCTGTTCTTCGCCGGTGAGCTGGACGAGGCGTCCGCGGTGGCGATGCGCGCGCTCGCGCACCCCGCGATCGAGCGGGCCGTCCCGAGCCTGGTGGTCGCCTGCTCGACGCTCGCTCTCGTCGCGATCGAACAAGGATGGCTGGCCTCCGCGCGGGACCACGCAGAGAAGGCGAAGGCGGCCGTGGGCCGGATCGGAACGAGTCGGAGCTGGCTCGGGGCCAACGCATCCGTCGCCCTCGGCTCCGTGCTGGCCGCGGAGGGACACCTGGTCGAGGCCGAGCACGAGCTCGCCTCCGCTGAGCGCTTCTTTTGTGATGAGGTGGCGAGCCTGCACCACACGTGGCTGCTCGTCGTGCTGGCCCGTGTCCGTCTGCGGCGCGGTCGTCTCGCCGAGGCCGAGGCGACGCTGGGCTCCGCGAAGGAGGCGCTCGGCGAGCTCAACGACAGCGGTCCCGTTCCCGCGCTCGCCGACGATGTAGAGCGAGAACTCGGAGCAAGCAGAGCCCGCGCGTCCAGCGGCGAGGTGCTCGAGCCGCCGAGCGAAGCCGAGCTCGCGGTGCTGAGCCTCCTGACCACTGACCTGTCAACCCGGGAAATCGGTGAGTGCCTGTTCCTGTCCGCGAACACGATCCGGTCGCACATCCGCGCGCTGTACCACAAGCTCGGCGTGCACTCGCGCACGGAGGCGATCGCGCGGGCCACCACGCTCGGGCTAATGGACCAAGCGCAATCACCTAGGTGAAAGACCCGCGTCTCGCCCACGCGGGCGGGGCGGAGTGGGACCCTCGAGATATGGCTGACCGGAACTATCGGCTGATCGTCGAGGGAGAGCTCAGCGACGCGCTCGAGTCCGCCTTTGGCGGCATGACGCTCACGCGAGCCGCGGGAAACACAGCCCTGACAGGCAACGTCCGCGACCAAGCTGAGCTGCAGGGACTGCTCCGGCGCGTGTCGGACTTCGGGCTGACGTTGCTCGAGGTGAAGGCGAACGACGCCCCGAACACGGCCACCCCGCCGCTAACACAACATACAAAGGAGCGTTGATCATGGCTACCACGACTGAGCCTCCCAGGGTTTCAACCACGGTGCCGTTGAACTGGCAGGAGGTGTGGTTTACCAACTGTCCGATGGTGTCGGCGAACAACGTCGACCAGGAGTTGGGCTGGTGCCGCGAGGAGTTCAAGAAGATCGGCGTCGAGTACGCCTACTTCCGCCACGCACCGGAGAACAACTGGTACCCGCACTACATCCACAACCTCGACAACCTGATCCGCTTCGGCGGTCTCTACCCGCCGATCCACGTCAACGCTGACCTGCGCCGCACGGTGCTGCTCGGCGCGACGTGGGTGTACGAGGGTGGTTGCATGGTGGTGCGCGCCCGCGACGAGATCTTCCGGATGAAGGACCTCAAGGGCAAGAAGATCGGGATCTCCAAGAGCCTGAACACGATCAAGAACGACTGGTGGCGCATCCAGGAGCACATGGGCATCCTGAACATGCTCAAGCTCAACGACATGACCATCGACGACGTCGAGCTGGTCGACTTCCCGTATCCGGACGACTGGTACGACAAGCCCGAGATGCTGGTCCCGCCGATGAACAACCCCTCCGAGCTATGGATGCGCCGTGACCACAAGCACGACCTCGCCTTCCGCCCGCTCGAGACCGCGTTGCTGGCCGGCAAGGTCGACGCGATCTACACCCAGAGCAAGGTCTTCCAGCATCTGCAGGAGGCCACCGGCGAGCTCAAGATGATCGAGGACCTCACGCGCTACCCGGACTGGACGGTGCAGGTCGCCAACACACCGGCGGTCATCACCTGCACCGCCGAGATGGCCGACGAGCACTCCGAGCTCGTCCTTGCCTACATGAAGGCGATGATCAAGGTCGGGCGCTGGGCCAACGAGCACAAGCGTGCTGCGGGGGCGATCCTCAACCGCCAGACGTTCTACCAGGACGCCGAGGACACCTACCGGGGCATCAAGCACGTCGACATGGTGCCGAGCCTGAGCGCGCAGAACATGCAGTGCGTGAAGATCGGCAAGGACTTCATGTTCAGCCACGGCTACATCAAGCACGACTTCGATGTGGACGAGTGGGCGCGCCCGGAGTTCCTCGAGCAAGCGGCGACCGAGGTGCTCAAGGAGGAGTGGCAGCGACGCAGCTGGACCAAGCTCCCCGAGGGCGGCGGCCTCGAGGTCGAAGGCACCCGACTCGGGTAGCCGAGCAGGTCCAGCCAGGCGACCGGGCCAGATCCGCAACGTGCACCCATCACCGCCGGTCCGGTGATGGGCCACCCGACCTCAAAGAGAGATAGCCATGGCGACAACAGCCAAAGAGATGGTGGGCCAGGCAAACGCCCAGATCGAGCACGTGTCCCCACAGGATGCCGCTGACGAGGTCGCCGCCGGCAAGGCGGTACTTCTCGACGTCCGAGAGCCCGTGGAGTGGGAGGAGCACATCAAGGGCGCCGTACAGGTGCCCAGGGGCCTGCTCGAGTTCGTCGCCGACCCCGGAAGCCCCAAACACAAAGCCGAGCTCGACCCGAACGGCCGGGTGATCGTGTACTGCAGGTCGGGCACACGCGCAGCCCTCGCAACGCTCACCCTGAAGACACTGGGTTACGAGCACGCCGCCAACCTCGACGGCGGGTTCACCGCCTGGAAAGAAGCCGGCCTACCAACCGACGAGCACCACTCCGACATCTAGGAGCCGAGGTCTCCGACCTCCGCCACAGAGTGCCCGCGCCACAGTGGAGGGCGAGCGATGAGCCACACGAAACAGACCAAGCAGGATCGGCAGCCGGCCGAGAAGCTCGGCCGTAAGCACTACGAGCAGGAGCTCGCTCGCCTCCAGGGCGAGCTCGTCCGGCTCCAGGAGTGGGTCGTGCGTGAGGGGGCGAAGGTCTGCGTCGTGTTCGAGGGGCGCGACACCGCTGGGAAGGGCGGGGTGATCAAACGGATCACTGAGCGGGTGAGCCCGCGCGTGTTCCGGGTCGTCGCGCTCCCAGCACCGACCGACCGCGAGAAGTCCCAGATGTACGTCCAGCGTTATCTCCCGCATTTCCCGGCGGCCGGCGAGGTCGTGATCTTCGACCGCAGCTGGTACAACCGCGCGGGCGTCGAGCGGGTGATGGGGTTCTGCTCCGAGGACGAGGCATTTCGGTTCCTGCGACTTGTGCCGCTTGTCGAGCAGGCGATGGTCGACTCCGGGATCATCCTGCTGAAGTACTGGCTCGAGGTCGGCCAAGAAGAGCAGACACGGAGGATCGAGTCGCGGATCGACGACCCGCGCAAGGTCTGGAAGCTGTCGCCGATGGACCTCAAGAGCTACAGCCGCTGGTACGACTACTCGCGCGCCCGGGACGAGATGCTCGCCGCGACCAGCACTGACTTCGCCCGCTGGCACATCGCCGACTCCAACGACAAGAAGCGAGCCCGGCTGAACATCATCAGCCACCTGCTCGAGCAGATCCCCTACGACTCCCCGAAGCGAGAGCCCGTGGCCCTTCCCGCGCGTGAGAAGCCCCGCGGCTACCGCGAGCCCGACCACTCGAGCCTGCAGATCTTCGCAAGGTACTGACGGATGGTCGCCCGCCAGCAACGATCGCTCGCTGATTGGGATGACGCGCTCCGCCCGATAGCAGGCGGAGACCGATTCCGCCCCGGTCGAACGCTCAACGCCGTGCCGACCGAGAGTTGATCACCATGGGCCACGGAATCAGCGCGATCTTGACGTTCGCGGTCGGCGTGGCGATCAGCCCCGTGCCGATCATCGCGGTCACCCTGATGCTGTTCTCACAGCGAGCACGTGTGAACGGGCTGATGTTCCTGCTCGGCTGGGCTGGCACCGAGCCCGAGATGCCGAAATGGATGGCAGGCATCGATGCCCTGAAACCGGCCAAGGCGCTTGGACTCGGTTGTCTGCTCGTCGGCGTGAATCCGAAGAACCTGATGCTCGCGGCCGCGGCTGGCGCGGCGCTGGCCGCACTCGGACGCTCGAGCGCCAACGCGGTTGGCTCGCTGGTCGTGTTCGTCGTCGTCGCCAGTCTCACGCTCGCCGGGCCCGTCGTCTATTTCCTGCTCGGCGGTGATGACGCCAAAGCCCGCCTGGACGAGATGAAGAACTGGCTCGCCCTGCACAACAACGCCGTCATGGCCGTGCTGTTCCTCGTCTTCGGCGCCAAGCTGATCGCTGACGGCCTGCCGCCGCTGACCTGAAAGCCAAGCGAATGCCATGAAATGGGAACTGGCCCTCATCGCCGCGACGGTGCTCGCGGTGGCTGCCGTCTCGCGACGGCTGACGGGTACGCCGGTCACGCCGGCGATGGTGTTCGTACTAGTCGGGGTGCTCGTGGGCCCGCTGGTAATCGACGAGGTCACCTCGGCCCCGACCGGCGCGGGTGTCAGGACGCTCGCCGAGGCGACGCTCGCCGTCGTGCTGTTCGCGGACGCCTCACGGATCAAGCCTCGATCAACTGCTCAGTAGTCCTCAACTGCCGTCTGCGCGCTGGCCTGGAACCGGCGCGCAGTGCAGGAGGCGCTCGATCAGGCCTCGATGCCGTCGACGCTCGGCGACCAAAGGGCGTGCTGGGTCTGGGCTATCCCTGGCTGCCGCCTTTGCCGCGGAGCGGCAGTGAACGAGGACGACCGCCGAGCGGCTGAGTTTGTCGACGATCAAGCTCTCAAGCGCCGTTCGGGACGCTCGTAGAGCATCTGGTCGAGCCGGCCGACGGGCCGACCGGAGATCGCGCGTGCACCCGGGTCTTCGGGCGTGATCGCGGAACTGCCTCGCTCTTCGATCGTGGGATTCCCCGGGGTGAGCTGAGTGCGCATGTCTCCGCGGTGTCGCTCGTCAGAGCCCGAGCTGGCGCCGGTGACCAGGGCGCCGTAGCTTGAGCACGCGACGTCCGAATTCTCTACGGATGGCAGCGACGGCAGGCTGGCTTATGGTCCTAGCCGAGAGAGGTGGCCGCGAAGCGGAGCCCGTAAGTCGCGTGCAGCCGACCGGCTTCTGTCCATGCTCTAGCAATGCGACGCACGTCGCGGGAAGGAGGGTAATCCTCAATGCCAGAGACCAAGGCCCAGCGCAGCGCTGCGGGACGCAAGGCGGCAGCCACTCGCAAGCGCCACGCCGCCGAGAGGAAGGAGCACGAGCAGGCGAGCGCAGTCGACCGGACTGCCGAGCTCTCCGACGAGGTTCTCAAGTCGCTCGAGTCGGGGCAACGAGCTGCGATCGAGGCGGTACGCAAGTTCGTCGACACCGTCGACCAAGCGCTGCCACCGCGCGGCGAGACCCCGTCCAGGCGACAGGACGTCATTGACGGCGCCATGGAGATGGCCGAGCGGCTGGTCCACGTTCAATACGACTTCCTTCGCAAGGTCGTCGCGAACGCAGGCAAGTCGCTGGGGAGATCCGACGACGGAAAGTAGGACGCCGACGGGAGCGGCTGCCTTCGAGTCAGCCCTCCCGTCGCGCACGACCGACCTCGGCGAGCGTGGTCCATGACACGTCAGCCCAGGCTGGAGGTCGACCGGATCAGTCCGGCGGGGCCACCGCGAGGGCAAGCTGCACGCATGCGGCTCGCACCTGCTCGAGGCTGACCGGCAAAGCCTCCACCACGCCCGGCCCGATCGCGCGCAACACCACGCCTGAGCGGGCGAGATGCAGGACCCCGATCGCCTGGAGGTAGAGCTGGTTCGCGCGCCTGTCGGGGTCGACGACGCCGAGGTCAGCTAGGACGTCGGCGAGCCATCCTGTGCACGCCCCGATCGTCCGGCCCAGCCGCAACCAAACGGCGTCTGAGACCTGGGCTCGCAGGTCTTCGGCTGGCTGGCGCAGCAGCGCGAGTGCGCAGTCGAGGAACGCCGGATGCTCTATGCCGTAGTCGGCGAAGGCCTCGAAGCCGAGGCGCAGCCGCAGAGCGGCGTCGCTCGCTTGCTCGTCGACGGCGTCGAGCAGGGCGCTGATCTCGGTTATGTAGCGCGTGGTGGTAAGCGCGAACAGTTCCTCCTTGGAGGCGAAGTGGCGGTAGATGAGCGCTTTGTTGATGCCCACGCGGCGGGCGATGTGGTCGATGCGGGCGTCTTGGGTTCCGCGCTCGTCGAACAGCGCACGGGTCGCATCGACGATCTCGCGCTCGCGGGCGCGGCGGACCGTGGCGCGGGGCTGCTTGGGCGAGGGCACCGGGAAACTGTAACTCGGCGTCTAACCTCTATTTACATGCCCACGACTCTCACTCACCGCTCTGTTCGTCTCCACGGCCGCGAGGTCGCCCTTGTAGTCGGTGGCGAGGGACCGACCTTGTTGCTGATTCACGGCATCGGTGGCGACTGGCGCACCTGGGAGCCGGTGCTTGACGGGCTCGCCCGGCAGCACCACGTCGTGGCGGTCGACCTGCCCGGCCACGGCGGCTCGGCCAAGGGCGCCGGCGACTACTCGCTCGGCGCGCTCGCCTGCGCCCTGCGCGACGTCGGTGGGGTACTGGGGCTCGAGCGCGCGACCGTGATCGGCCACTCGCTGGGCGGCGGCATCGCGATGCAGTTCGCCTACCAGTTCCCCGAGCGCTGCGAGCGCCTCGTGCTGGTCTCAAGCGGCGGCCTCGGCCCCGACGTCGGCCTCGTCCTTCGCCTCGCCACCCTTCCCGGCAGCGAGCTGTTCCTCTCGCTCACCGCCCCGGCCGCTCGCTCGCTTATCAATCTCGCGGCGAGCACCGGACGCGCGCTGCGCATCCGTGCGACCGCGGACGCCGAGCACTACGCGCGCGCGTTCGCGGCGCTCGCCGAGCCAGACACGCGCGCGGCGTTCCTCGGCACCCTGCGCGGGGTAGTTGGGACGCGCGGGCAGCTCGTAGACGCACGCGACCGCCTCTACCTCGCCCAGCACATGCCGACGCTGATCGTCTGGGGCGAGCGCGACGCGGTACTGCCCGTCGACCACGGGCACGCCGCCCAGCAAGCCATGCCCGGCAGTCGGCTCGAAATCTTCGAGGACACTGGCCACCTCCCCCAGCTTGACGACCCCCGACGGTTCGTCGACATCGTGGAGGACTTCATCGCGACGACCGACCCCTCGACGTACTCCCCCGAGCGCTGGACTGAGCTCCTGCGCTCCCACGGAGAACGCGTCGAAGCCTGAGACGGCACCGGCGACAGGCCGTCGATGACGCTCGCTGACAGCCAGCAACAGCGGATGCTTGAGCGACTGCGCAGCGCCGGCGACCAGCCGGTCGCTCTTACCGACCTACGCGCGCCCGGGATCGACTTCCCCGCCGCCGTCCTGAGCGAACTTGAGCTGAACGGATACACGATCGAGCGCGTCCATGACCACGGCCGGCTGATAGGCGTCCGCCTGCTCGAATCCCAACCCCCCGACACATCGCCCGCACACACGCGCCACCGATGGCCATGGCGAAGCGCCAGCAAGAGGCGCACGACCTGACTCACACGTTCGTGGCTCTGCCATTGGTGGCCCACGCTGCGCCGCCCCCGCACAGCGCACAACCACAATCGAAAAACAGTCGCTCAAGCAGCTCCAGAATCTCAGCAAAGCCCAGCCGCTGCGCGACGAAGTCGAGATCGTTTCAGGCCTTGCGCTGCGCGGCCTCGGGCACCGAACCTAGACGCCCGCGGAGGCGATCGTGGATCTCGGGCTGGGCGCGACGAAGTGAGACCGTCTCTCAACCGACCAGCCAGATCGCGCCGTCGCGCACCTCGACCGGGTATGTCTGTAGCGACCGGGCGCCGGTCGTCGCCTTCACGGCGCCCGCCAACGGCTTAAACGCGCCCTGAGGACCCCGCACCATCGCGCCGGTACCGACGTCGTACAGCGCCGCGTGCCACGGGCACTGCAGACATCCATCGTCGGTCACCCGCCCCTTGCCCAGCGGGGCGAACAGATGCCGACAGCGGTTAGAGACCGCGAACGGCTTGCCCACACTGATGCCCACCGCTAGAGCGCCGTGCGGCGTCTTCTCCACGACGACGACCTGTGAAGCACCGATGTCCGCGACGGCCACGAGCCGGACGGTGGACCGCTCGGAGGTGGTCATTGGCCCACTATCTCACACCAACGACTGCGCCCGGCCCCACCACCGGCCGGTCACGAAAGGCTTCCGCATGCAGAGGATCACCCGCCCGAGGACCACTACCGCTAC
This sequence comes from uncultured Solirubrobacterales bacterium, assembly GCA_963796525.1. Classification (GTDB taxonomy): domain Bacteria; phylum Actinomycetota; class Thermoleophilia; order Solirubrobacterales; family Solirubrobacteraceae; genus Palsa-465. Next base: position 213,700 of record CAWCMD010000013.1, on the reverse strand, counting down.
CGGCGGAACGGCGCGGACGTCAAGAAGGTCCTCAGCGCCACACAGGCTATGCGCGAGCACAGGCGTCCCGCACGCCCGGCCCGAGATCCGGCTGATCGACCCAACCGGCCTCGACGGCGGGTGATCGAGATCCGCGCGGGCGTGACATCAGAGGGACCGCCAAAACCTGATGCACCCCAAATGCACCCAAAACGCCCCCACCAGCCACGACGCTCCTGGGCTCTGCTCCATAGAAACCCTGCCGTTTCCAGGAACTTCCGAGAGTGGGCGATCCAGGACTCGAACCTGGGACCTCTTCCTTATCAGAGAAGCGCTCTAACCGACTGAGCTAATCGCCCTGATGTATCGATGCGGCCGTGGTCGGCCGCTCGACATCTCATCTTATCCCCCACGGCGCGATCCCCTGCAGCCCCCGATTGCCGGGGCTCGCGGAACGACTTGACGCCCTCCTTGTGTCATCTGATACGAGGATCGAGACGGTGCAGCCTACGCCGCGGCGCGGACCCGGAGCCGACGTGCCAGGTCGAGCGCCTCGTCAAGCGATGCGAAGCTCAGCTGCGCGCGGTAGCCGCGGCCGGGCCTGGGAGTCACTTCGACGTTGGCCCCCAGCGCCTCCTGGAGCGCGTCGGCGATCTGCTCGATCGCGGCCTCCTGGTCGGGGTGCAGCGTGCGGGTCTTGCGAGCGCGCGTGCGCGCGGGCCGACCGGCCTCGGCAGGAGTCGCCCGAGCGCGATTTTCGAGCTCCCGGACCGACCAGCGGCCCTCGACGGCGCTACGCGCCAGAGTGCGCCTCTGTGCGTGATCGTCTGTCAGGAGCAGTGCGCGCCCATGACCTTCGCTCAGATCGCCGCGCTCGATCAGCTCGAGCACCTCGTCCGGCAACTCGAGCAGCCGGATCAGATTTGAGACCGCGACTCGGCTGCGCCCGACGCGCAGCCCAACCTCCTCGCGGGTCAGACCGAGCTCCTCGACGAGCGCCGCGCACGCGCGGGCCTCGTCCACGGGGTTCAGATCCTCGCGCGCCATGTTCTCGATCAGCGCCACCTCGAGCGAGGCCGCATCGTCGTGCCGGCGCACGAGTGCCGGGATCGTGTCGAGCTCGGCAAGCTGCGCGGCCCGCCACCGGCGCTCGCCGGCGATCAGCTCGTACCTTCCGCCCGGAACCGGGCGGACGAGCACCGGCTGAAGCACCCCCCGGACGCGGATCGAATCGGCGAGCCCGACCAGGGTCTCCTCGTCGAACGCGCGCCGCGGCTGGCGAGGATTCGGCTCGATCAGCTCGGTCGGAAGCTGGCGGAGCTCCTCGTGCTCGTCCTTCGGCGCCACCGACAGGATCGCTGCCAGTCCACGCCCCATGCCCTTTTGCCGTTCAGCCACGTGCGGCTACCTCCTTTGCAAGCTCGAAGTATGCGTCGGCACCCGCACAGTGCGGATCGTGGTGGATCACGGGCTTGCCAAAGCTCGGCGCTTCGCCGACACGCACGTTCCGAGGGATCACCGTATCGAACACCAGTTCGGGAAAATGCTCGCGAATCTCACGCTCGACATCCTGGGAGAGCCGCGTGCGGCCATCGTGCATCGTCAGCACCATCCCGGCGACGGTGAGGCGAGGGTTCAGCTCGCGCTGAATCAGGGACAGCGTGTCGAGCAGGCCCGCAAGCCCCTCGAGCGCGAAGTACTCGGACTGCACCGGCACGATCACGCGGTCGGCGGCGACCAGCGCGTTCACCGTCAGCGGGCCGAGCGAAGGCGGGCAGTCCAGCAGCGTGAACGCATACCGCTCGCGCACGGACTCGATTGCATCGCGGAGGCGCACCTCCGAGCCGGCGATCCGCGGAAGCTCGACCGTCGCGCCGGCGAGATCGGGCCCGGCCGGCGCCAGCCAGAGATGCTCGATGTTCGTGGGCACGATCACGTCCTCGAACGTTGCCGACTCCATCAGCACGTCGTAGACCGTCTGGGCGCAGTCCTTGCCGACACCGAGCCCAACGGTCGCGTTCGACTGCGGATCGACGTCGACGAGCAGCGCGTCATACCCCGCCTCCGCTACGCAGGCAGCCAGGTTCACGGCGGTCGTCGTCTTACCGACCCCGCCCTTTTGATTCGCGATCGCATACACCGTCGCCATCGGGCTCACCAAGCTAGCGCCACGCGCGGTCAGATGTTGGACAGTTCTGTGTCCGCGTAGCGAGCCAGTGGCCGCTTGATCGCCATTCCGGGCCGGCGAGGGAACCGCGCGGGAGTCTCAGTGACCTTCAACATGAGGTGCAGGTGCCGGTTCGCCGCCGACGGATAGGGCCGTACCGCGATCGGATCCCGAGGGCTCAGCCCGAGCTCGGCCGCCGCTGTCGCGCCCGCCTCCTCCTCACCAGGATTCCGCTGGCCCCGCCAGACCACGAGTGCGCCGCCCACGCGCAGCAACGGCGCGGCGTATTCAGCGACGACCGGCAGTGCGGCCAATGCCCGGGCAGTGACCAGGTCCATGCGACCGAGCCCCTCGGACCACGCCTCGACCCGCGAGTGCACAACCCGGGTGTTCGTGAGCCCGCATGCCAGCGCCGCTCGCTCAAGAAACGCGCACTTCCGTGCCGAGCTCTCGACGAGAAAGACCTCCTCGTCCGGCCGCGCAATCGCGAGCGGCAAGCCGGGAACACCGGGACCGGATCCGAGATCGGCGATCGATCGGGCGGATCGGACCTCCTGGAGCTCGAGCGCGACCAGCGCGTCGGCCAGATGGTTCTCAAGGACGGCGCGTTCGCCCTTGATCGTCGTCGGCGCGTGCGGGTCGGAGACAAGCAGGTTCATGAGGGCACGCAGCTGGCCCTCGTCCACGCCATAACGCTCACTCAGAGACTTGACGGTCACGAGTTCCTCGCGCGCTCACGGGAGATGTAGGCCGCGTATCGCTCCTGCATAGTGCGCAAACGCTCCGCGGCATAACCGTCAAGCTCATCCTTCAACTCCTCCTCGAGCACAGGGAGAACCTCGTTTACGAGCGCCGGCCCGCGCGCCATCCACTGGTAGTACGAGCGCCCCCCGTGGTGATAGGGCCCGTACAGGCGGGTCGAGGGGAACCGCTCCACTAGCCATCGGAACAGGGCCTCGTGGCGTGTGTGCATCCGCAGCGTGACCTGGGGCTGCTTTCCGTCGCCGCCGAACGATCCCTCCCCGATCAGGAGACCCACGACGACGCCGCGCTCAAACGGCGAGAGGGTGCTCATGGCCGAGGTTGTAGCGCATGGCGCGGCTGTTTCACCGTCAAGAAAAACGTGAAACGGTGGGGGCCGCCTGTGGCGGCGTCCGTGGGGCCGGGCGGCCCCGTCCGGGCCTGCTTTGGAGGGGCGTGTATTGGCTGGCGCATGCTTGGCCAGGATGGGCGCGTCGGCTGGCGCCTCAGCTTCCCGGCCTTCGGCCGGGGGCCTTGGGGCTGGTCTGCCTCGTATTTGGCTTTCGAGGAGGGGATGGGACGTCCGGCAGCCCCGATTTCGTTACAGAGCGACCGCTCGCCCCGGCAACGTGTAACGAAATGCGCGCTGTGGCACCGATTTCGTTACGCGTTGCCCACCGCGGCGGTCGAGATGTAACGAAATCGGGGTTCTCCCCCCTCGTGCTTATGGTGGAGGCTGGTGTCTGCGTGAGGGGGTCGCCCGCCGGCCATGGATGGCCGGCGGAATGGGCATGGACGGGGGCGGCCCTGCGAAAGCCACCGAGCACACAGCACGACCTGCCAAAGCTGGTCCGGACGGGGCCGCATGGCCCCATGGACGCCGCCGAAGGCGGCCCCTCTCCCGAACGCCGGCGGTCAGCCCACGAGGGGGGCGACCACGAGCCGGCGGTCTGGTTCCTCGCCCTCGCTGTAGGTCTCGACGTCGCGCCTGGTCTTCAGGTGCTCGTGGACGACCTTGCGCTCGATCGCGCTCATCGCCTCGAGTGCGACCGGGCGGTCGTCGTGAACGGCCGTCTCCGCCGCCTGGTCGGCGGTCGCGCGCAGCGCAACGGCTCGCCGTTCGCGGTAGCCGCCGGCGTCGACCGCGACGCGCTTTCGGTCCTGGACGCCTCGGTAGGCGATCCGGTAGGCGAGGTGCTGGATCGCGTCGATCGTCTGGCCGTGGTGGCCGATCAGGAGTCCGACGTCGTCGCCGTCGTAGTCGGCGTGAATCCCCTCGTCGTCCTCGCGCACTCGTACGGTCGCGTCCACCCCGGCCTCCTGCGCGAGGCGCTCCAACAGTTCGCGGACGCGATCGCCCGCTTCGCTCAGCTGCTCAGACACGCTACCTCCGGCGTCCGGAACGTTTCTTCTTCTTGCGCGGCGGCGGTGGCGGTGCGGCCGTGCGCGTGGCGGCCGCCACCTTCTCGCGCTCCGCCTTTTCGCGCTCCTCGGCCGGCCTCAGGCGGTCGCGGATCATCGAGCTGAGCCCGCGACCACCACCGTTGGAGCCGTTGGGGCCGCCGTCAGGCCCTCCGCGACCGGGGCCGTCGCCCTTTCCGGGGCTGCCGCCGTCACCGTCGCTCGTCGAGGTGATCGGGGTCATTGGGCCGAGACGCTTGCGCACGACGTATTGCTGGCCGATCGTCCAGGTGTTCGTGGTGATCCAGTAGACCATCACACCGGTCGGCATCCCGATCATGATGAACACGAAGACGAGCGGCATGAAGATCAGCAGCAGGCGCTGGTTGCGGTCCTGCTGAGGCGTCGACATCATCAGGCTCGAGATCAGCTGCGTGCCGACGTAGAGCACGATCAGCGTCACCAGCACGGCACCCGTGGCGTGGTTGGTCAGGTCCGGGATGAACAGGAAGCTCGCGCCGTTGTGGGGCCCGCACGCCACGGTATGCGCGTGCGACGGCACGATCCACTGGCCGTTGACCATGTGCGCGCCGGGCTGGCTCTGCGGGCAGATATCGATCCGCAGGCTCGTGCGCAGCATGTAGTACAGCGAGATGAACACCGGCAGCTGAAGAACAAGCGGCAGGCAGGATGCGAACGGGTTGACGCCGTGCTCCTGGTAGAGCTTCATCAGCTCCTGCTGCTGGCGCTGCTTGTCGTCCTTGTACTTGCGCTGCAGCTCCTTCATCTGCGGCGCGATCCGCTGCATCTTCTGCATCGAGTGGAACTGCTTGACGGTCAGCGGCATCAGGATCGCGCGGACGCAGATCGTCAGCAGCACGATCGACCAGCCCCACTGGATCCCAAGGCTGTTGTGGAAGAAGGTGAGGACCGACTCGAAGACGTCGATCAGCGGCTGGAAGATGTTCGCGGCGAGAAGCATGATCAGACGCTCTGTGCCGGCATATGCGGCTTGAAGAGCCGCTGCTCCTCAACGGGATCAATTCCCCCATGGCTCCAGGGGTTGCAGCGCAGCAACCGCCAGCCGCCGAGGACCAGCCCGCGCAGTATGCCGTATTCCACTATCGCCTGCGCGGTGTATTCTGAGCATGAGGGGTAGTACTTGCAGCGCTGGCCGAGCGCCGGCGATATCAACCTCTGGTAGAGCCGAATCGGCAGCACGACCACCGTGCGGATCGCCCTCACGACCTGACCTCCGCGACCCGGTCAATCAGCTCCGCGAGGGCGCGGCGCATCCCCTCCAAACCCTCGCGCTCCGCGAGAGCCCTCGCCTCCGTGCGCGCGACGACCACCACATCGCTTCCGGGAGGCAACCGCGACGCCTCCACGGCGAACGCCTCGCGAAGCAGCCGCTTGACGCGGTTGCGCTCGACCGCACCGCCGACCTTGCGGGACACGGACAGCCCCAGGCGCGGGGGGTTCTCGTGCTCGCGCGGGAACACGTAGAGCACCAACTCGCGCCCGGCGTGCGAGCGGCCATTGCGGAAAACGCGGTCGAAATCCGCGCTTCGAGACAGCCTCGATCGCCCGGGCCGCGGCCTTCCTTCAGCCCGCCCGCCCGACCGGAGCATCACACCGTCAGTCTTTTGCGGCCCTTCGCGCGACGCCGCTTCAAGGTGAGCCGGCCAGCGCGCGTGCGCATGCGGGCGCGGAATCCGTGCGTCCGCGCGCGTTTGCGCTTCTTTGGCTGATACGTGCGTTTCATAACTCACTGGCCCGAAGCGGGTCGCGGTTCAGTATACGCACGCCGGACGCCACTCCGGCGAAGGTGCAACCGAGCTTTGCAAACGACGAGCCGGCCCACCCCAAACCGCGATTGACAACCTTTTCCCGCGCTTTGCGCCAACACCCCGGCCAGGCGTCCATCCCGCCCAGAGGCCGCTGGTATATTCGCCCACCCCGGACGCCCGCGTCCGGCCCTCTTGATCGTTTCCCACGACGCTCCTTGGAAGGAGTCGCTTGGAGCTGCCTGCGCATCTCGAGCCGACCTCTGCCTGGCGCGAGATCCGCGCCGAGCTGCGTCGCATGGTGGGCGAGTCCACCTACGAGATCTGGCTCGCCCCGCTCGAGGTCAAGGCGTGGAACGGCACCGTCCTTCTCCTCGAGGCTCCGCCTGCGACGCGTGCCTGGGTAGCCGAGCGCTTCGGCCGCGCGCTGGAAACGTGCGCGCGGACCGTGGCCGGCACCGCCATCGAGGTCGCGTTCGCCGGCGCACAAGCAAAGGACGCGCTGGACGGACCCGCAGGCGTGACGCCTTCAGGAGGTGGCTGGGGACCTCACTTCCAGTCGGTCACGCAGTTCAACCCGCGCTACAGCTTTGAGCAGTTCATCATCGGCGACGGCAATCGCCTTGCACACGCTGCATCGCTCGCCGTCGCGGAGCTCCCCGGCCAGGCGTACAACCCCCTGTTCCTACACGCGCCGCCCGGCCTCGGGAAGACCCATCTCCTTCACGCGATCGGCAACTATGTGATCGCGTTCGGGGGCGGCGCCACCGTCCGCTACACGACCGTCGAGTCATTCACCAACCACTTCATCTCCGCGCTGAGCACGCGCTCACTGGACCGTTTCAAGCAGGCCTACCGTGACGCCGACGTGCTGCTGATCGACGACGTGCAGTTCCTCGCGAGCAAGGCAAAGACCGAAGAGGAGTTCTTCCACACGTTCAACGCCTTGTACGAGACCGGTCGTCAGCTCGTACTGACCTGCGATCGCCTCCCGCGCCAACTCGTGGCCGTGGAGGAGCGACTGCGCGAACGCTTCGAGTCCGGCCTCGTGGCCGACATCCGGCCGCCAGACTTCGCCACTCGGGTCGCAATCCTCCGCAAGCGGGCAGCCCTCGATCGCATCGCGCTCGCCGACCCGCAGGTCCTCGAGCTCATCGCCGAGCGCGTCGTCGACAACGTCCGCGCACTGGAAGGGGCTCTGATCAGGATCGTCGCCTACCACTCGCTGACGCGGCAGCCGATCGACAGCGAACTCGCGCGCACGGTTCTCGACACCATGTACCCGTCCGTCGGACGCGATTCGCTGTCCGTGGCGGACATCCAAGCGGCAGTCGCCTCCCACTATGAGCTCTCCGTGCCCGAGCTGATCTCTCCCGGTCGTCAGGCGCGCATCGCGTGGCCCCGCCAGCTCGCGATCTACTTCTCGCGCGAGCTCACCAACACCTCCCTGCACGACATCGGCGACGCGTTCGGGAAACGCAACCACGCCACGGTCGTGCACGCCTGCAAACGCGTCTCGGACCGTCTAACAACTGATCCTCAAGTAGCTGCAGAGCTCGACGCCCTTGCGCAGATCCTGAAGCGTGAACACGACGACCGCTCCTGCTGACAGACTTCCCTGCCTTTGCGAACACACACTTTTCCCGCCAGGAGCGGACGATTGCAGACTTATCCACACCTTCTATTCGCCCTATGACTGCTTCCTTCCTTCTGAGGTATTCATCGTGAAGATTTCCCTCGAGCGGGATGTCCTGCTCGGCCAGCTCCAGACTGTCGGCCGTGTCGCCTCGACACGAAGCGCGATCCAGGCGCTATCAGGCGTACAGATCTCGGCGGCGTCGAATGCGTGCGAGTTGCGAGCCACAGACATGGACGTCGGACTCCGGGTTCCGCTGGAGGCGGACATCGCCCGCGACGGCGTCGTCGTCCTGCCGGCGCGATTGATCCTCGATGTCGTTCGGTCGCTTCCCGCGCCGAACGTATCGCTCGAGCTGCGGTCCGCCGAGCAGGACGTCGAGCTCGTGTCCGGCAACGCGACCTTCCATATCCGCACGCTGCGAGCCGAGGACTTCCCGCCCTTCCCGGAGCCCGATCCCGAGAGCTCGATCTCTGTCCCAACCGAGGCGTTCGTCTCGACGGCGCTCAAGGTCGCCGGGTCGGCGTCGCGTGATGAAACCCGGCCGGTGCTGACCGGGATCCTTGTGTCGGCGTCCGATCGCGAATTGCGAATGGTGGCGACCGACTCGTACCGGCTGAGCGTCAAGGAGACTGCGCTTGAAGCCCCGCTCTCAGCCGGGTTCGAGGTCAACGTGCCGGCCCGGGCGCTGCAGGAGCTGGCGCGAGTGGCCGGCCATGCGGCCGCGGACGACGAGCTCCAGGTGAGCGTTCGCCAGAACCAGGTGCTGTTTGTGCTCGGCCGCGTGATCCTCTCCTCGCGGCTGATCGACGGGCAATTTCCGAACTACCGGCAGCTGCTGCCCGAGAGCTTTGAGCACGAGCTTCGCGTGGCCGGAGGCGAGCTCACCGACGTCGTGCGCCGGATCAGTCTGCTGGCGCAGAAGAATGCGCCACTGCGACTCGCCTTCCAGCAGGGCGAGCTGACGGTCTCCGCGCAGACGCCCGACGTGGGCGAGGCACAGGAGTCGCTGCCGGTCGCCTTCCAGGGAGAGCCGCTCGAGATCGGCTTCAACCCGGAGTTCCTGCGCGACGGCCTCGAGGCGATCGCGGAGGGCGATGTGCTGCTGAAGCTGATCAGCCCTTTGCGTCCCGGCTTGATCGAGTCCGCCGACGAGAGCCGCTTCAAGTACCTGATCATGCCGATCCGCTTGAACGTCTAACCGGCCCCGGCTCCCCGGTTTGCTTTCGTGAGAGTCGTCGGGCTCAGCGTCCGCAACTTCCGCGGTTACGAAGAGGCGCGGGTCGGGCTGGGCGAGCGGCTGACGGTCATCTCGGGTCCCAACGGTGCGGGCAAGACCAATCTGTTGGAGGCGCTCTACTTCGGCTGCACCGGCCGGTCCTGCCGGACGACCAACGAGCGCGAGGTGGTGCGCTTCGGGGCGTCCGGGACTCGCGTGGTCGTCGACACCGAGGCGCTCGACGGCGCTCATCAGCTTGCGGTCGGATTCGAGCCGGGGCAGCCGAAGCGCATGCGCGCAGACGGAGCAACCGTCGAGCGGCTGCTCGACGTGCCAGGGCGCCCGCTCGTGAGCGTCTTCCTGCCCGACCGGCTCGAGCTGATCAAGGGTGCGCCGGCGGTTCGCCGCGCCCACCTCGATCAGTTCGTCGCGGCGATGTGGCCCGCCCGGGTGGCGACGCGGCGCGCCTATGCGCAGGCGCTGGCGCAGCGCAACGCGCTGCTGGTGCGGATCCGCTCCGGGCGGGGCGGCCGGGAGTCACTCGCGCCTTGGGATGCTCAGCTGGCTCGTCACGGCCTGGCGCTGATGGGCGACCGAGCCAGTGCGGCCGATGCGATCGCTCCTCACTTCCGTCGGCTGGGTGAGGAGCTTGGACTGGACGGGGAGCCGACGGTCGTCTATCGGCCTCGTTCGCGCGCCGCGGACGCCGATCAGCTTGTGGCCGAGCTGGCGGACCGCGTGGAGGCCGACCTCGAGCGCGGCTTCACCGGCCACGGGCCTCACCGCGACGATCTCGCGACCCTGCGCGAGGGACGCGAGCTGCGGGCGTACGGATCGCAGGGTCAGCAGCGGCTGGCGCTCCTGGCGCTGCTCCTGGCAGAACGGGAGGCGCTCGCCGGCGTACGGGACAGCACCCCGTTGATGCTGCTCGACGACGTGATGAGCGAGCTCGACGGCAGTCGGCGTGCGGCTCTGGTCGAGTTGTTGCGCGGCGGCGGCCAGTCGGTGATCACAACGACTGATCTGGAGCATGTGCCGGGTGCGCGGGAGGCGGACGTGATGCGGCTGGCGGTCGAGGGTGGGCGCATCACGCAGGAGGCCTGCGCGCCGGCGGGGCGGGCGGTGTGACCAAATTCCGCAGCGGCCCGCGCCCGATGAGCTCGGCATTCGATTCGCTGCGCGATCAGCTGGCTCCGGACAGCGTGCTCGCCGAGGTGCAACGCGCGTGGCCGGACGCAGTCGGCGAGGCGATCGCGGCGGAGGCGTCCCCCACGGCCGAGCGCGGCGGGGTCGTCACCGTTTCCTGCAGCGCATCGGTCTGGGCGCAGGAGCTCGACCTGATGGGGACCACGATCGTCGAGCGGCTCAACGCCTGCCTGCGGCGAGGACGGGTCGAACGCTTGAGGTGCGTCGCCGTGCCGGCGTCCGACCGGCGCTAGCGGGAGCGCGTGCGGGCCCGGATATGGGCCCGCGAGCCGGGGTCGGCGAGCCGCCCACCGACACCCCCGGCAGCGGCTATGCCGGGGTGACGTGGGGACCCTTCCGCGCGAGCCCGATTTTGTTACTGATTTAAGTCAATTTGCAGGCAAAATACGCACGCTTGAGGGCCGTTTCCGACCCGTCTTGTGCTATTCTTCTGTACACCAGATTTCGACGCCCCGGCGCGCCGTATCGTGCGCGATGTCCGGGGCGTCTTCGATGTAATCGGAGGATCGTTGGCGAATGACGATGGCGCCGCAGGGCGCCGCAACACTGAAGGCACGTACGACGCGCAGGACATCACGGTCCTGGAGGGGTTGGAGGCAGTCCGCAGGCGTCCGGGCATGTACATCGGCTCGACCGGACCGCGGGGACTGCATCATCTTGTCTACGAGGTTGTTGACAACTCTGTTGACGAGGCGCTGGCCGGCCACTGCGACAACGTCGAGGTCACGATCCACCCAGACAACTCGGTGACCGTCGTCGACGACGGCCGCGGGATCCCGGTCGCGGTCATGGAAAAGGAGGGACGGCCGGCTGTTGAGGTCGTGCTCACCGTGCTGCACGCCGGCGGCAAGTTCGGCGAAGGCGGCGGCTACAAGGTCTCCGGCGGCCTGCACGGCGTCGGCGTGTCGGTCGTCAACGCGCTATCTGAGCGACTCGACATCGAGGTCCGGCGCGACGGCTTCAAGTGGACGCAGTCCTACGAACGCGGCCACCCACTGGGCGATCTGAAGAAAGGCGAGGCGACGAAGGAGACCGGAACGACGATCAGGTTCCTGCCCGACGCCGATGTCTTCGAGACTCTCGACCTCGATTTCACGACGCTCGAGGAGCGCATGCGTGACACCGCGTTCCTGACGCGCGGACTGCGGATCAAGATCGTCGACAAGCGCGGCGAGGGCCACTTGGCCGAGTTCCATTACGAGGGCGGGATCGTCGACTTCGTCGCGTATCTCAACCGGAACAAGGAACCGCTCACCAACAAGATCATCTCGTTCGACGGCGAGAGCGAAGAGGGTGCGGTCGAGGTCGCGATGCAGTGGAACTCCTCCTACCAGGAGTCGGTGTTCTCGTTCGCCAACAACATCAACACGATCGAGGGCGGCTCCCACCTTTCCGGCTTCCGCTCGGCACTGACCAGCGCGCTGAACAAGTATGCGCGAGACAAGGGCGAGCTCAAGGAGAAGGACGAGAACCTGACCGGGGAGGACGTCCGCGAAGGCCTGACCGCGGTCATCTCGGCGAAGCTCACCGATCCTCAGTTCGAGGGCCAGACGAAGACGAAGCTCGGAAACCCGGGCATGCAGAGCTTCGTGCAGTCGGTGGTCTACGCCCGGCTTTCGGAGTTCCTCGAGGAGAATCCGCAGGACGCTCGGAGGGTGATCCGCAAGAGCGTGGACGCGGCTCGCGCCCGCGCCGCCGCCCGCAAGGCCCGAGACCTGACGCGTCGCAAGTCGGCGCTCGAGAACTCAGCGCTGCCGGGCAAGCTCGCCGACTGCTCGGTCAAGGATCCGGCGCTGGCTGAGCTGTTCATCGTCGAGGGTGATTCCGCGGGCGGCTCGGCGGTCAGCGCCCGTGACCGCAGCACGCAGGCGATCCTGCCGCTGCGCGGGAAGATCCTGAATGTCGAGAAGAGCCGGATCGACAAGGTGCTCCAGAACCAAGAGGTCCAGGCCCTGATCACGGCAATCGGCACCGGCGTCCGCGACGAATTCGACATCGGGAAGGCGCGTTACCACAAGGTCGTGCTGCTGACGGACGCTGACGTCGACGGAGCACACATCCGCACGCTCGCGCTGACGCTCCTGTTCCGGGAGATGCAGCCGCTGATCGAGGCCGGCTATGTGTACATCGCCAAACCACCGCTCTACCGCCTGACGCGCGGGCAGAAGCATCGATACATCGAGCGCGAGTCGGAGCTCGAGGACATCCTCCTGGGCGACAAGTTCGAGAAGATCGAGATCTTCGACCGGTACAACAAGCCGCTCAGGCTGACCGATACCCGCTGGAAGCGGTTCAAGCGTCTGCTCAAGCAGTACGACGGGTGGGCATCGGCGCTCCGCGCTGCGCACGGGCACGGGGTGATCAACTTCCTGCAGCAGGCGCGATTGCTCGAGGAGCAGATCACCGACACGGACGCGCTGCTGCGACACATCGCGAAGGACGGTCAGAACGGCGAGTCCTACCGCACGGAGCTGCTTGCCGAGAACGAGAGCGAGGTCGTGATCCGCACGATCGAGGCCAAGACCGGTCTCGCCACCACCCACCACGTGCCCCGCGCCACACTCGAGGCAGAGGAGTATCACCGCCTTGCCGAGGTTCACCGGGAGCTCGTGGAGCTCGTCGGCACCCCGCCGTTCCACGTTCAGCTCGGCGAGAACGCAAAGGACGCGCCGACGTTCGAGGAGCTGCGCGAGGTCGTGCTCGCGATCGCCCAGCGCGGAATCGAGTACTACCGCTTCAAGGGGCTCGGCGAGATGGATGCCCACGAGCTGCGCGAGACCACCATGGACCCGTCAACCCGGACGCTTGTTCAGGTCACGATGGAGGACGCGGCGTCTGCCGATCTGGTGTTCTCGATGCTGATGGGCGACCAGGTCGAGCCACGTCGGGCGTTCATCGAAGAGAACGCCCGACTCGTGTCGAATCTCGACATCTAGGAGGCTGGCGATGGCATCGATCGACACCATCGGCGGCGGCAACATCGAGCCGCGCGGGCTCGAGGAGGAGATGCGCTCGGCGTATCTCGACTACGCGATGTCGGTGATCGTCGGGCGCGCGCTGCCCGACGTTCGAGACGGGCTCAAGCCCGTGCACCGGCGAATCCTGTTCGCGATGAACGAGCTCGGCCTGCGGCCTCCACGCAAACACGTCAAGTGCGCGACGATCGTCGGCGAGGTGATGGGCAAGTACCACCCTCACGGGGACTCGGCCATCTACGACACGCTCGCGCGGATGGCGCAGGACTTCTCGATGCGCTACCCGCTCGTCGACGGACATGGGAACTTCGGGAACATCGATGGTTGGGGCGCGGCGGCGATGCGCTATACGGAGGCACGTCTCGACGCGCTCGCGACCGAGATGCTGCGCGACATCGACCAGGAGACGGTCGACTTCGCGCCCAACTACGACGGCACGAAGAATGAGCCGCTGGTTCTTCCCTCGCGTTTCCCCAACCTGCTGGTCAACGGCGGCTCCGGGATCGCGGTGGGGATGGCGACGAACATTCCGCCGCACAATCTGCGCGAGGTCGTCAAGGGGGTGATCGCCTACATCGATGATCCAAGCATCGATGCCGAAGGCCTGATGAAGCACATCAAGGGACCGGACTTCCCGACCTCGGGGACGATCCTCGGGCGGGAGGGGATTCGGGAGGCCTACCGCACGGGACGCGGCCGGATCCGGGTTCAGGCAAAGGCGCACATCGAGCCGATCCAGCAGGGCAAGGAGGCGATCATCGTCACCGAGCTGCCGTTCCAGGTTCGCAAAGGCGGCGATGGCGGCCTGATCGAGAAGATCGCCGGACTCGTACACGACAAGAAGGTCTCGGAGATCACCGACATCCGGGACGAGTCCGACCGCCACGGCATGCGGATCGTGATCGAGCTAAAGCGCGACGCGATTCCGAAGGTCGTTCTCAACAAGCTCTTCAAGCACACGCCGATGCAGACGACGTTCGGCGTGAACATGGTCGCGCTCGTGGACAACGTCCCGCGCACGCTGTCGCTGCGCGAGGTGATCGCCCACTACGTCGACCATCAGCGCGAGGTCATCGTGAGGCGGACCCAGTACGAGCTGCGCCGCGCCGAAGAGCGGGCCCACGTGCTCGAGGGCCTGTTGGTCGCGCTGGCAAACCTCGACGAAGTGATTGCGCTGATCCGAAGCTCGCGCGACCCCGAGACCGCGCGTAACGGGCTGGTCGAGCGATTCGAGCTGACCGTCGTCCAGGCCCAGGCGATCCTCCAGCTGACCCTCAGCCGGCTGACCGCGCTCGAGGCGGACAAGATCAAGCAGGAGCACGCCGACCTGCTCGAGCGAATCAAGGAACTGCGCGAGATCCTCGGCGACGAGGACAAGATCTACGCGCTGATCAAAGAGGAGCTGGGCGAGATCGCCGAGTCCTACGGCGATGATCGCCGGACCGAGATCGTCCACGCCGAAGGGGAGATCGACGTCGAGGATCTGATCGCCGACCAGCAGATGGTGATCTCGATAACCCACTCCGGCTACATCAAGTCGCTGCCCCTCTCCACCTACCGCCAGCAACGCCGCGGTGGCGTCGGCGTGACCGGGATGGACATGAAGGAGGACGACTACATCGAGCACCTGTTTGTGTCCTCGACGCACGACTACCTCCTGTTCTTCACGAACCGCGGCAAGGTGTACCGGCTCAAGGTCTACGAGCTGCCGGAGGCCTCGCGGACGGCCCGCGGGCGTGCGCTCGTCAACCTGCTGCCACTGCGCGAGGGCGAGCGCGTCCAGTCCGTGCTCTCGACGCGCGACTTCAGCGAGGGCAAGTACCTCGTGTTCGCGACTCGCAACGGCACCGTCAAGAAGACCGAGTTCGGTGCCTACAACACGCCGATCAAGGCGGACGGCATCATCGCGATCAAGATCCTCGAGGATGACGAGCTGATTGCCGTGCGGCGCACCAGCGGCAACGACGACATCATCATGGTCTCGCGTTCGGGTCAGGCGGCCCGCTTCCACGAGAACAAGGTGCGCTCGATGGGCCGGGACACCACAGGCGTGCGTGGCATGAACGTCTCGCAGCGTGGCAACGCCGTGCTCGCGATGGACGTTGCGCGCGATGACCAAGAGCTGCTCGTGGTCACCGAGAACGGCTACGGCAAGCGGACGCCGATCCCGGAGTACCCCGTCAAGGGTCGCGGCACGATGGGCGTCAAGACGATCACGCTGACGGAGAACAAGGGTCAACTTGCCGGCGCGCTTGTCGTCCGCGAGCACCAGGAGCTCGTGTTCATCTCTCAGGGTGGGATGGTCCAACGTACGTCGGTGCGCGGCATCAACCGCTATGGCCGCGCCTCGCAGGGCGTCAAGGTGATGAACATCCGTGACGACGACCAGGTGAGCGCTGTGGCGCTGGTGGTCGAGTCCGAGGCGTCGACGGCGGCGCCGGTGCTCGACGACGAGGCCACCCCGCCGGTGCTCGAGGGCGGCGAGGAACCGACTCCGCCCGCGCTCGACGACGAGGCCATCCCGCCGGCGCTCGACGAAGACGAACCTAATCCGCCCGACGACCTCGACAGCCCACCCGATCTTCCGTGAGAATCGCGGTCTAAGCCGTCTCGCCGACGGCCGGGGAGCGGGATGCTGACGCGCACCAGCCTGCTCGACCGCGACGGGGTGGCGTTGTGGGACGTCACTTGTCGGCATGGGCAGGGCCCTGGGAAGGACCACGAGCGGATCGAGGCCCACATGCTGATCCTCGTCCGCCGGGGGTCCTTCGTGCGCAACTCCGATGTGGCCGAGGCGACGCTTGACGCAACGCTCGGCTACTGCGTGAATCCCGGGGAGGAACAGCGAATCGATCATCCCGGCGATGGCGGCGACGAGTGCACCGCGTTGGTGTTCGAGCCCGGGCTGCTGGCGCAGATCTGGGGGGGCGATCCAGCGCTGCCGCCCGAACCGCTGCGGAGCTCTGCGGACCTTGACATCGAGCACCGACGGCTGCTCGCGGGCGCCCGCCGCGGTGCGCAGCCGGATCAGCTGGCAGAACGGGCGATCGTGCTCGCCGCGCGGCTGCTCGAGCGGGTCGATCGGCGCCGCGTGGAAGCCGGCCGTCCCGCTACCACGCGCCGGCGCGCGGCGGTTGTCGCCGGCGTGCGTGAACGGCTGGCCGTCGACCCCGACCTGGACCTGCCCCAGCTCGCGCGCGAGCTCGCAGTGTCACCGCATCACCTCAGCCGGACCTTTCGCGCCGAGACCGGGCACACGATCGCCCGCCACCGGATGCGCCTGCGCACGCGCACGGCGCTCGAGCGGCTGGCTGGTGGCGAGCGCGACTTGGCGCGGCTGGCTGCCGAGGTGGGCTTCGCGGATCAGAGCCACCTCTCGCGGGTGCTGCGCTCAGAGACAGGAGCGACGCCGGCGGCGATACGGCGCGAACTGGCTGCCTAGCTGACGGGCTTGGGAAGTGTCCCCGAGCTTCGCTATTCTCCCGGCTACCAGAGAAAGGAGGTGGTCCGCCTGTCTGACAGTCATTGCGGGACCCTGGAGGTGTCCGGCCGCTAGGTCGGAGGTTGGCCCCGCTTAGCGGAGTCCCCCCGAGACACCGTCGGGGTGGGTGCCGGGATTAGTCCCTCCGGCCTCGAGCAAGCCCACTTCGGCTAGAGCAGCCAATGAAGTTCGCGAAGGGCGCCGTGTCGACGGCGCCCTTCGTGCGTCGTGGGAGATAAGCCGCGTATATGGCGGAAGATCTCCCACGCCCGCGCGGCGACCGCCCCGGCGACGCTTGCAGCCCCGGCGACGCTTGCCGCCCCGGCGCGGAGACCCCGCGGCGAGCGCCGGCCACGCCGGCCCGGCGACCCCGCGCCGGCGCCGCTCGAACGCCTGGGCGAGCGCCGGCGTCGTGGTCGAACCCGGGCGTCGCCGTTCGAACCCGCGGCCCTCTAGCCTTTTAGTCCATGTGCCGAAACATCCGAACCCTCCACAACTTCGATCCGCCGGCCACCGAGGAAGAGATCCACGCCGCCGCCGTGCAGTACGTCCGCAAGATCAGCGGCTTCAGCAAGCCCTCGCGGGCCAATGAGGAGGCATTCGCGCGCGCGATCGACGCAGTCGCGGCGGCCTCGTCAGAGCTGCTGACCGAGCTCAGCACGACTGCCCCGCCGCGCAACCGCGAGGTCGAGGCCGCCAAGGCTCGGGCTCGGGCCGCCCAGCGGTTCGCTGCGTAGCCCGGACGTGCGCCTCGGATGCGCGCCTTGGATGCGCGCCCGGACGCGCGCCCTGACGATGCCAGGGGACGGCCCCCCGGCGAAGCGCGCCGGCCTGGCCTGCCCGGTATTTGACTGAGGAGAGGCGGGTGCGGGCCTGGCAGCCCCGATTTGGTCACAAAACGACCGCTGGTGGAGGCGACGTGTGACGAAATGTGTGTCATAGCACCCATTTGGTGACTCGTTGCCCGCCGGCCGGGGTGAATTGTCACGTTATCGGGGCGCGCCCTTCGGAAGTGCGCCCCGCACCGGCGCCTCGCTCGGGCGTGCGCCCCGCACCGGCGCCTCGCTCGGGCGTGCGCCCCGCACCGGCGCCTCGCTCGGGCGTGCGCCCCGCACCGGCGCCTCGCTCGGGCGTGCGCCCCGCACCCGCCCCCGCCGCCCGCGGCTACGCCACCAGATACGCCTGCCAGGCTGCCGGGATCGTCGGGCTGGCGACGTGAATGAACACGGTTGGGCTCGGCGTGCGCGGCTGGTTGAGGAGGCGCATGCCGGCCTGGCGCGGGAGCGAGTTGCCCTTTCGGCGGTTGCACGGCGCGCACGAGGCGACGATGTTCTCCCAGTTCGAAGAGCCGCCCTTGGAGCGTGGCACCACGTGGTCGACGGTGAGGTTGGACCGTGCGCCGCAGTACTGGCAGGTCCAGTTGTCGCGCGCGAACACCGCGCGCCGCGTGATCTTGCGGCGGTGGGTGTCGCGCGGGATGCGAACGTAGGTGACCAAGCGGATCACCATCGGCCGCGGCAGCGTCCTCGTGGCGGAGTGAAGCTCCCACTGACCGTGCTCGATGACCTCGGCCTTCTCCTTGAGCAGGAGCACGACCGCGCGCCGGACCGTGCAGACGTTAATCGGCTCGTACGTCGCGTTCAAGACGAGCACCCGGCCAACCTCACGCCCGCGCCGCTGGTGCTCTGGTAGCGGCGCGGACCATGCTGGCGCAGGTACTGACGTGGCCATAGCTGCCGCCAGTGTAGCGGGGGTGTTGGTTGTCTAAGGCGAGTGCGCCGCGTCGGACGGGGCCCCCAGGAACCGCGATCACGCCGGACTCGACTTACTTACGCCGCCGGGAACGAACCCAGCACGCGCAGCGCCTCGACGTGCGTGCGCAGACCGCGTAATGCATCGGCCACGTGCGGCTCGGTGTCACGACCCTCGAGGTCCGCGAAGAACATGTAACGGCCGAGACCCTGCTTTCGCGGGCGGGACTCGATGCGGGTCAGGTTCACCGCTCGCGAGGAGAACTCGGTGAGGCAGCGCACCAGCCACCCCGGCGCCTCGGAGCCGACCCCCCAGAACACGATCGCGGTCTTCCATGGTCCGAGCGGCGCGCCGGCCTCGCCCGGCCGCCCGGCTGCGGCGCCAACCGGACCCAGCCACACGAATCGCGTCTCGTTGTCGGCGACATCCTCAACCCCGTCTCGCAGCACCTGGCAGCCGTACCGCTGCGCCGCGAGCCGGTTACCCAGCGCGGCCCACGGCCCGTCATGCTCCGCGACCATCTTCACGGCCTCCGCGGTCGAGCTGCTGGCGAGGACTCGCGCCTGCGGCAGTCGCGAGCGTAGGAACCGAGCGCACTGGGCGTTGGGCTGCGGGTGCGAGACGACGGTCTCGATCTGGTCAAGCTCGAGTGCGTTCCGGGCGATCAGGCAGTGGCGAATCGGATGAACCACCTCGCCGACGATCGCGACGTCCTCGGTCTCCATCGCGAGCGCATCGAGGGTTGCGTTGACCGAGCCCTCGAGCGAGTTCTCGATCGGCACGAGTGCGCGCTGCACCGAGCCGTCATGGACGGCCATCACCGTGTCGTAGATCGTCGCCAGCGGCACCAGCTCGGACTCCGCAAGCCGGTCACCCAGCGAGTCGATCAGCGCCTCGTACGTGAACGTGCCTTCGGGACCGAGGTAGCCGACCTTCACGACTGCTGCTGGCGATCGCCTTCGAGCGCGATTCGGATCGCCTCATCCTCCTCGGGCGAGAGCTCGAGCTCGCCGTGACCCTCGTGCACCTGCTTGGCGTACAGGCGCGCCGTGTCGCGATGGTGGATCGAGGAGAGGACGACGCCGGAGCGGCGGCGCGTCGAGCAGGGCGATCGAGGTCGACTGGCGGCCTGACATCTCGCCGTAGGCGTCGTAGCGGACCAGCGACCTGTACGCGAGCGCGCCGTCGAGGCGCTGCTCGGCCGTGTCGACCCGGTGGTTCAGGCCGTGCGCGGCATCTTCGACGTACTGGCTGAGCGCCTCGAACTGGGCGTGCAGCTCGGCGGCGTGCGAGACCAGATCCTGCTTGCCGTCTCCGAGGACCGCCCGCTGGTCAGCGCGCACCCGGCGCAGCCGTACTGCCAGGACGATCGAGAAGATGAGCGAGATGACGGCGACCGCACCAGCTGCGATCGCCACGATCCCCGCCGTGCTGGTGAGGTCATGCACGGCTGTGAAGCATAAGGACCGCTCTCGACAGAGGCTCCCAGCCGGGAGTCGGGTGGGTGGCGGGCTCCGGGCAGCCCATCCCTCCCCCGGGAGGGCGGCTCTGGCGCGTCCGGTGGCCGGCTCCGGGCAGCCCATCCCTCCCCCGGAGGGCGGCTCTGGCGCGTCGTTGGGCGGTTATATCCCTTCTGTAGAGCGGCTGTAGCCCGCCTACTGGAAGGTCACCGGGAACGAAAGCGTGTTGTTGGACGCGTTCTTCTCGCCCGGCACCGTGCCGATCGTCGCCGTAAGCGTGTAGGACCCCGGTGAGGGGGCGGAGCCCAGCTGCACGTTGCAGCTCGCGCTCTGGCCGGGGGTCGTCTGCGGGACGGTCGTCTGGCCGGTCACGCTCGTGTTGCTGAGCGACACCTTGCAGAGCACGTTGTGCTCGGTGTTCGTACCGCCATTCGTGAAGTTCAGGGTGAACGTGGGAGTGGGGTTGGATTGCAGCGTGTTGCCGCTGGCCTGCAGCGTGTTGCCGCCGACGCTCACCGAATCAAGTGAGTGGCCGTGCGTGCCGGGGGCCGGCTTGCCGCCCGTCGACGAGCCGCTGCTCGGCAGCGAGACGTGGAGCTGGCTGGCGATGAACGACGGCAGCACCCACTGCACGTCCGGCAGGAACTGCCCGCCGTAGATGACCTGTCCGTTGGCGCCGCCGACCGCGATTCCAGCAGCATTGAACGCGCCTGCGATCAGTGGCGCTGCGTACAGCTTGTAGACGATGTCCGAGCTGTAGAACCTTGCCATATCCACGGCGATCGCGTTGATCGCGTCCTGGCGGGTCGACTGGCCCAGCGCCGGCTGGATCTGCTTGGCGGTGTCGGCGATTCCGTCGCGCCGTTGCTGGAGCGACAGCACCACGTCCTGCTGGGCGGCCTTCATCTCGTCTGGCGCGCTCAATCCCTGCGCCTTCTGGAGCTGCGCATCGGCTTGCACGCGGTCCTCGTTGATCTGGTTCTGGAGCGCAGTGGCATTGCTGCTGCCGCTGGTCAGCTGCCCGAACAGCGTCTTGCCGGTGTTCACCGACTGCTGCATGATCGACGAGACGCTGTTGTTGTAGTCCTTGAGCGCGCTGTTGCGCTGGCTTATCTGACAGCTGTGGACGCCCAGCACGATCAGGATCAGCACGACCACGATCGCGACCGCCGCAATCGCACGTCGCGTCTGGATCGCCTGACGATCAGTCGGTGGCCGACCGGGTGGGCGGGAACCTGTCCCCGAAGGCCTGCGTCTACGCGGTGGCGCCGTGCGCGGCGCGGTGCGAGGCGGTCTCCGAGGTTCGGTCCGAGGTTCGTCCGCCTCGTCGAAGAAAGACAAGCCTTTCTCGCTCCTTACGGATTTCTGGAAAGCCTCAGTATGACCATCAAGACGGCTAGATATGCATCCCGACGCGCGCAGGGACTCGGCGCGCCACGTGGAAAAGCGCGTCATGCAGCGCAGCGAGCTGCCGACTCAGCGTGTCGCCTCGACAAGGACGACGGCGGCGCGCGGACGGGGCGCCACCGCAGTAGAACCGCAGGTGATTCTCGGCCGCTATCGGCTTCAGCGGCGGCTCGGCGCGGGCGGCTTTGGCACGGTCTGGCACGCGCGCGACGAGCGGCTCGAGCGCGACGTCGCGATCAAGATCCTGCAACGTGAGCGGATCGTGGGCGGCCGCTTCGAGCGCGAGGCACGCGCGGCCGCCCGGCTATCGCATCCCAGCATCGTGACGTTGTTCGAGGCGGTCGTCGATGACGACGGCGCGTATCTCGTCTCCGAGCTGGTGCGCGGCGCGACGCTGGACAGGTTGCTCGCCGACGGACAGCTATCGGACCGGGACGTCCTCGAGATCGGGATCACCGTGTGCGACGCGCTCGAACACGCGCATGCGCGAGGGATAGTTCACCGCGACGTCAAGCCCGCCAACGTCCTCGTTCCCGAGCCGCAGACGGTCAATACGCCACGCGCGAAGCTGACGGACTTCGGCGTGGCCCGCGTGGTCGGTGGGGACTCGCTGACGCGCACCGGCGACGTGATCGGCACCGCCGGGTACATGGCGCCCGAGCAGGCCGAAGGGCTCGAGGCCGGAGCGCCTGCGGATCTCTACTCGCTGGCGCTCGTGATCTACGAAGCGCTCACCGGCGTCAATCCCATCCGCCTCGGCACCGCCGCGCCGCGGACCCGGCGCCTGGGCGCGCACCTACCGCCGCTGCGTCGCCAGCGCCGCGAGCTGCCGCGGGAGCTCGGACAGGGAATCGACCTCGCGCTGCGCCCGCGGCCAAGGGAGCGCGGCACCGTCCAGGAGTTGCGCAGGGCGCTCCAAGCATCGCTGGCGCGCGTCGATGACGTTACGGGGGTCGTCGCCAGCCCGTGGCCTGCGAAGAGGGGCCCGACGGGCACTCATGAGCACGAGGTCCCGCCCGCGGAGGTCCCGCCCGCGGAGGTCCCGCCCGCGGAGTTCAGCGACGCGCCGCTCGCCGGACAGGACGATCGCGCAGCCGACGGCGCCGAAGGGCAAGAGCCGCGGCCGCGCGACCCGTGGCCCGCACGCGCCGGCGCCGCAGCCGGCGCGGCGCTCGTCACCGGCTGGCTCGCAGCCCATGTGCTGATGCCCTCGCCGGTCGCCCCGGCGGCGGCCGCGGTGCTTGCAGCGGCCCTCACGCTCGCGCTGCCGCGCATCGGATGGGCGCTCTCGGTCCTCTCGCTGACGATCGCCACCGTCGCCCAGCATCACCCTGGTGCCGCGCTGTTGATCGTCGTCGGTGGCGTCGCGCCGGCCGCGCTGCTTCCGCGTCGAGGCACGCTGTGGCCGTTGCCGGCGGGTGCCCCCGCACTGGCGGCGGTGTCGCTCGCCGGCGTCTGGCCGGCGCTCGCGGGACGGGCGGCGACACCACTCAGGCGGGGCGCGCTCGGCGCGATCGGGTGGCTTTGGCTCGTGTTCGCGGCTGAGCTCGCCGGCGCGACGATGTACGTTCACACCCCTCGCGGCACCCCCGCGCCCAGCCACTGGATGAGTTCGCTCAGCGCCACCGTCGATCACGTGTTCAAGCCGCTGATTCACGCTGGCCTGCTGGCGCCGGCCCTCGTCTGGGCGGCCGCGGCGATCGTCTTGCCCTGGATCGTGCGGGCCCGATCACCGGCGCTTGATCTGATCCGCGTCACGATCTGGGCGGCTACCGTCGCCTCAGCCACCGTAACCTTGATAAAGCCCGCTAGTCTGATCGATTCAAGGGCTGCCGTTCTAGGCGCGATTGCAAGCGCGCTGGTGGCCCTCGTACCGACGATCCTCGCCGCTTGGTGGAGGCGACGGTACGCCGACTCTCGGACCGGACTTCCGTAGCATGGAATCGCCCTGAGCCACGCGCCGTATCCGGTCCGCAGCTGTGCCGTCAGGGTAAAGCCATGAGCGTGCTCAGAAGCATCGAGAGCAAGATCGCCGGCCTCGTCGAAGGCACGTTCAGCCGTGCCTTCCGCTCCGAGGTGCGCCCAGTCGAGATCGCCCGCCGATTGGCCCGCGAAATGGAGGAACACAAGCATCTCTCGGTCTCACGCACATATGTTCCGAACCAGTACCGCGTGTTCCTCTCACCGCGCGATCGTGCGCGCTTCGCGGACTACGAGGATGCGCTCGCGGCTGAGCTCGCCGGGTACCTGCTCGAGCATGCGCGCAGGGAGCGGTTTGCGCTCGTATCACGGCCCGTGATCGATTTTGAGACTGACGATCGGTTAGGACTCGGTGAATTCGGGATCCAGACCGGCGTCGTACATCCGCCGCAGGAGTCCGAGCCGGCTCCGGAGCACGAGGAGGCGGGCCGGACCATGATCTACAGCACGGCGGGGCGGCTCGCCGAGCCGCTCGAGGAGCGGGCCCGCACGACCGTGCAAACGGCGCTGCTGCTGTTCGACGGCAAGCGCCTAGTCGTCGGGCCCGCTGGAGCGACGCTCGGACGCAGCCGGCAATGCGACATCGTGCTACCCGATCCCAACGTCTCGCGCGAGCACGCTGAGATCCGCCCGCGCGGCGGCTCCTGGGTCCTGATCGACCTCGGGTCCACCAACGGCTCGCTGCTGAACGGCAAGCGGATCGAAGGTGCGGAGGTGATCAGACCGGGCGACCAGATCGAGCTCGGCACGTCCGTGATCACATTCGAGCTGGAGTAACAGCAGATGCTTCAGCCTGTCTCAGTCGGTCTCAAGTTCGGCTTCCTGATCGTGCTCTACCTGTTCCTGTTGTGGGTAGCGTGGAGCGCGCTGCGCGACCTGCGTCGCGGCCGTGCAAGCGCGGCTGCTCCCAGCCGACCACAGGACGACGGCACCAGCATGTACGCACCCGCCGGGATGGATGATTTCGACGAGGATTTCGAGCCGAGGCTGCTTGTCGAGCACGCCGCCGGCCACGAGTCGGGCACCGCGTACGAGATCCCCGTGCACGGCGCCACGCTTGGCCGCGGGGATGTCGAGATCAAGCTCGAGGACCCGTTCGCATCCTCTCGCCACGCCCGCATCACGCCGGAGGGCCACGTGGTGGTGATCGAGGATCTCGGGTCGACGAACGGCACATACCTGAATGACGAGCCGCTAAGCGGGCCACAACCACTTCACCCCGGCGATCGCATCAGGATTGGAGACTGCGAGTTTTCCTACCTGCAATAACCATGCTCCGCGCCGCCGACACGACAAAGAAGACGGACCCCGGGCTCCAGCGCCGGGACAACGAGGACTCGATGTATGCCCGGGCCCCGGTGTTCGTCGTCGCCGACGGGATGGGCGGGGCGCAGGCCGGGGAGGTCGCGTCGCGGATCGCGGTCGAGACCTTCGAGCAGGGGCTTCCGGAGAACGGGAGCCCCGAGGAGCGGCTCGCGCAGGCGGTGCAGGCGGCAAATCAGCGGATCCACGAGCTTGCCGCCGCCGAGCGCGAACGGGCCGGGATGGGTACGACGCTCACCGCGGCTTACCTGGACGACTCTGACCTGGCGATCGCCCATGTCGGCGACAGCCGCGCCTACCTGTTCCGCGACGGTGAGCTCACGCGGTTGACGCAGGATCACTCGCTGGTCGAGGAGCTCGTGCGACAGGGCAAGCTCACCCCCGAGCAGGCGGCTGAGCATCCACAGCGCTCGATCATCACCCGCGCACTCGGACCAGAGCCGACCGTCAACGTCGACACGTGGACCTACCCGGTGCGCGCCGGCGACGTCCTGCTGCTGTGCAGCGACGGCCTGACCTCGATGATTTCAGAGGCCGAGGTCGCGGCTGTGCTCGCCGAGACCGATGATCTGGGGCAGGCTGCGGAGCGGCTGATTGCCGCAGCGAACAAGGCGGGCGGCCGGGACAACATCACGGTCGTGCTGTTCCGGCTCGAGGACGTCGGCGCCGACGGACTGGCGGCGGATGAGCGGACGATGGTGGTCACGCCAGCCGCGAGAGCCGCGACGGAGACGACTGACGCGGACACGAGCGAGTCCGTCGTGGCAGGCGAAGCGCCGGCCGGCTCCGATCAGGAGGCCGGCTCCGCCGAAGCGCCGGCCGGCTCCGATCATGAGGCCGGCTCCGCCGAAGCGCCGGCCGGCTCCGATCAGGAGGCCGGCTCCGCCGAAGCGCCGGCGCACTCCGCTCACGCGGCGCCGGCCGCCAGCGCCGTCGCGCCACAGCCGTCGATCTCCCAGTCGCGCATCGTGCCGCCGCCGCTGGCCCGCACTCAAGGCAAACCGGAGGAACCTCCGCCGCACAAGGAGCGCCGCTACATCAAGCCGCTGGCAGCTCTGCTTGCCGTGGTGATCGTGCTCGGTCTGATCATCGGCGGCGGCTTCCTGGCGAGCCGGCAGCTGTACTTCATCGGCACGAACTCACAGGGCGTCGTGACGATCTACCGCGGCTTCCCGTACGACCTCCCCGGCGGGATCCACCTGTACGAGACCTTCTACGTCTCCGGCGTGCCCGCGTCGCTCGTCCCGGCCGACCGGCGCGGGGCCCTCTTCAATCATCACCTCCGATCGGAGACGGACGCGGAGAATCTCGTGCACGATCTCGAGCTCGGGAGGATCTCGCGGTGAGGGCAGGGCTACGATCACAGCGCCGGGCTGGAGGCCTGGCGGGGGAACACCTCGAATGACAGCACGCAACCGCGAACTCCTCGGCCTGATTCCAGCGTCGCTGCTCGTTACCGCGGGCTTCGCGGGCGTTTTCATCCAGCGCTCGAACGCGCTGTCGAACGTCTCGCTCACGTACGGCGCGATCTTCCTGGGGTTGTGCCTGGCCGGCCACATCTTCATCCGCATGACCCTGCCCGACGCCGACCCGTACATGTTCCCGCTGGTCGCGCTGCTCGCCAGCTTCGGGATCGTGATGGTCTACAGAATCGATCCCACGCTCGCTCGCCAGCAGGCCCAGTGGTTCGTGCTCGGGCTGATCCTGTTCGCGGTCACGATCGTGCTGTTCCGCGATTACCGCAAGCTCGAGCGCTACCGCTACACGATCGTCGCCGCGTCGCTCGGATTGCTGATCATCCCGCGCCTCCCGGGGATCGGGTACGCCGCCAACGGCGCGTACCTCGGCGTGCGGATTCCGGGACTGTTCGTGTTCCAGCCGGCGGAGTTCGCGAAGATCGGGCTCGTCATCTTCCTCGCGAGCTACCTGCGCGACTACCGGCAGGTGATGGTGCAGGGCGCAAGGCGAGTGCTTGGGGTGACGATCCCGCCACTGAAGCACTTCGGGCCGGTGATCGTGATCTGGGGGGTCGCGATGGGAATCCTCGTGCTGCTCAGCGACATGGGCTCCTCGCTGATGTTCTACGGCGGCCTGCTCGCGGTGCTGTACGTGGCCACCAACAGGCTGTCGTTCGTGGTCATCGGCCTGCTCGCGTTCGCAATCGGAGCCTGGTACCTGGGGACCCATATTCCCCACGTCCACGCGCGCGTCGAGGACTGGCTGCATCCGTTCAATCCAAGGCTCTACCACGCGACGCTCGGCAGCTACCAGATCGCAAACTCGGTCTTCGCCCAGGCCGCCGGTGGGCTGTTCGGCCAGGGCTTCGGGCAGGCCGTGCTGACGATTCCGAACGGCGGGCCGCTGCTTCCCGCGCCACAGACGGACATGATCTACGCGGTGATCACGGATGAGCTCGGCCTCTTCGGCGCGGCCGCGGTGCTGGTCACCTATCTGCTCTTCGTTGCCCGCGGGTTCAAGACGGCGGTGCTCGCCCAGGATTCCTTCTCGACGCTGCTTGCGACCGGCTTGACCGCGATGTTCGCGCTCCAGGTGTTCGTGATCGTGGGCGGCGTGACGCGGGTCATCCCGCTCACCGGCGTAACGCTGCCGTTCATCTCCTACGGCGGGTCGTCGATCGTCGCGAACTTCGTGCTGCTCGCGCTGCTGCTCCTGATCTCGGACCGGGCCCGCAGAGAGGCGACGTGAACGGCCCCAGAACATCGCTGCCGGCGTCCTCAGTCGCTCGCGTGCGAAGCACGCGTCGCTCCTTGCGTCCTTGGCAGCGACGCCCTGGAGGCCGTTCGTGAACCAGTCGATCGTCCGCCTGTTCGGTCTTGTCATCGTGCTGTTCACGCTGTTGCTCGTCTGGACCTCGCGCTGGACGGTGTTCGAGGCCAGCAAGCTCAACAACAACGCGCTCAACGCCCGCACTCTGATCGACGAGTTGCGGATCAAGCGCGGCGAGATCTTGGCCGACGACGGCACGGTGCTGGCGAAGTCGGTGCCGGCGCCTGGCAAGACCTGGAAGCGCTCGTATCCGACCTCGGGCCTGTTCTCACAGGCGGTCGGCTTTTCGCTCCCCGCGCAGGCCCGCGCCGAGGGTCTGGAGCTCTCGCGCGCGGCAGAGCTACGTGGACTGCAGACCGGCCTCAGCTCGGTGTTCGGCCAGTTCGGCGGGTCGCTGCGCGTCGGCGACGACGTCTACACCTCGCTCGATCCGAAGGCCCAGCAGGTGGCCGTTCAGCAGCTCGCCGGCCAGGCGGGCTCGGTCGTCGCGATCAACCCGCGCAACGGCGCCGTCAAGGTGATGTATGCCAACCCGACGTACAACGACAACGGCACGAATCCGCAGGGCACGTTCAACCGCTCCACGCAGGCCGGCTACCCACCGGGCTCGACGTTCAAGGTCGTCACCGCGGCGGCCGCGATCGACAGCGGCCACTACACGCCGAGTTCACAGGTGAACGGCGACTCACCGAAGATCATCTCGGGTGTTCCGCTGCAGAACGACGGCAATCAGTCATGGGGCAACATCGATTTGACGACCGCGCTGACGTACTCTGTCAACACCGTGTGGGCGCAGGTTGCCGAGCAGCTCGGCCGGCCGCTGATGACCGAGTACATGAAGCGCTTCGGCTTCTATGCGAAGCCGCCACTCGACTACCCGCCGTTTCAGCTCAACGCCAGTCAGCCGTACCCGCCAGGCAGCCGCCACCCGTATCCTCCCGGCAGCCCGCGCGAGGACATCGGGCGGATCGGAATCGGCGAGGGTGGCCTCGAGGTGACGCCGTTGCAGATGGCGATGGTCGCCGCCGCGGTGGCTAATGGCGGCAAGCTGATGGCGCCCCACATGACGACCAAGGTCGTCGACCAGGACGGCCGCACGGTCAAGACGATCGCCCCGAGCGGCTACAACCAGGTGATGAAGCCCTCGACCGCAGCGCAGCTGACGCAGATGATGCGCAAGGTGGTCGAGGAGGGGACCGGGACGCCCGCCCAGCTGGGCGGCATCGACGTCGCCGGGAAGACCGGTACCGCGGAAATCGGCTCGCCCGGCTCCAACCTCACGCAGCCGTGGTTCATCGGTTTCGCGCCCGCCGAGAATCCGAAGATCGCCGTCGCCGTCACCATCGAGCGGTCGCAGGGCGGGTTCGGCGGAACGGTTGCTGCCCCGATCGCCAAAGCCATCATCCAGACGCTGCTATCGGAGGGACAGTGACCCGTGGCTGAGCTGACCGCCGGAACGATCATCGACGGGCGCTACAAGGTCATCTCCCGACTCGGCGCCGGGGGGATGGCGGACGTGTTCCTGGCCGAGGACCAGCAGCTCGGCCGCAAGGTCGCGCTAAAGCTGCTGCACCGGCGATTCTCGGAGGACCCGGGTTTCGTCGAGCGCTTCCGTCGCGAGGCACAGGCAGCCGCCGGGCTCCAGCACCCCAACGTCGTCAGCGTCTACGACAGGGGGTCCTACGACGACACCTACTACATCGCGATGGAGTACCTGCCGGGTCGTTCGCTCAAGCAGCTGATCCGGCAGGAGGCGCCGATCGATCCGATCCGTGCGATCGACATCACGATCCAGATCCTCAAGGCCGCCCGGTTCGCCCATCGCCACGGGGTGATCCACCGCGACCTCAAGCCCCACAACGTGATCATCGACGATGCCGACCACGCCAAGGTCACGGACTTCGGGATCGCACGTGCGGGTGCCTCCGACATGACCGAGACCGGCTCGATCATGGGCACCGCGCAGTACCTCTCGCCCGAGCAGGCGCAGGGGCACGCCGTCAGCGCGAGCTCGGACCTGTACTCGATCGGCGTCGTGCTCTACGAGCTGCTGACCGGCCGCGTGCCGTTCGATGCCGAGGCGGCGGTCACGATCGCGCTCAAGCACGTGTCGGAGTCGCCGACGGCACCAACCGCGATCAACCCCCGCATCCCGCCTGAGCTCGAGCAGGTGGTGATGTGGTCGTTGAACAAGAACCCCGCCGATCGCCCGACCGACGCGGACCAGTTCCTGACAGCGCTCGAGCAGGCCAAGGAGGCGATCCTGGCGGGCACGCGCGGGCAGCGGACGATGAGCATGCCGGCGCTGGCCGGGGTCGGCGGCGCGGTGGGCGGTTTGGCCGGCGTGGCGGCGGCCGATGCCGCCGCCGGCACCACGACTCCCCCCACCTTGCTCGCGCCCGGCGTCGACGGCGACGGAACGATGACCGGCGTGCCGCCCGAAGAGCCGCCAGCGGACGAGCACCCCGACCGACGGTGGGTGTGGATCGCGGTCCTGATTGCGCTGCTGCTCGCGGCCGGCGGGGCGGCGGCCTACCTGCTGACCCGCCCGGCACAGAAGATCGTCCCGAACGTCGTCGGCCAGAACCTCAACGACGCCCGCACGATCCTCCAGAACGACGGGTTCGGGGTTCAGGTCATCGACGTCTCCAACAGCAAGCCCGCGGGCACCGTGATCAGCCAGGATCCGCAGGCGCAGGCGAAAGCCGACGACGGCTCGACGGTCAATCTGACGGTCTCCTCAGGACCAGGAAACGCGACGGTGCCCTCCGTCGAGGGTCTGCCGTTAGCCACCGCCAAGCAGGAGATCAAGGCCGCGAATCTGAAGGTCGGACGCGTCGTGCACCAATCGAGCACGACCGTCGAGAAGGATCTCGTGATCAACACCGATCCGGCGGCGGGGTCGCAACCCGCGGTCGGCACGAAGGTGACGATCTTCGTGTCCTCGGGCAAGCCCGTCGCCACCGTGCCCGATGTCACCGGCCAGTCTGAGTCGGCGGCGAGGGCGACGCTCCAGAACGCCGGCTTCCAGGTCACGAGCTCGACCCAGGAGTCGAGCAGCGACTCGCCCGGGACCGTGATCAGCCAGAACCCTGCGGGCAACTCGCAGGCCGCGCAGGGATCGACCGTGTCGATCGTCGTGGCCAAGGCGCCGCCGACGGTCACCGTGCCCGACGTGACGGGCAAGACGGCCAGCCAGGCCACGTCGGCGCTGAGCGGCGCGGGGCTGAACGTCGTCGAGACGACGAAGTCGGTGTCCGACCCGGCGAAGGACGGAATCGTGCTGTCCGAGAACCCAGGGGCGGGAACGACCGTCAACAAGGGCAGCACGGTGACGATCGTCGTCGGCAAGCTCACGAGCACGACGACGACGACCACGTCGACCACACCGACCACGTCGACCTCCACGACGACGAGCAGCAAGACCACGTGACCGCGCGGCGCGTAGCGGTGCTCGGGGGAGGGCGCTCCTCCGAGCATGAGGTGTCGATCGCGTCCGCGGCCTCGGTCCGAGAGGGGCTTGCGACCGCAGGCCACGAGCCGATCGAGATCGAGATCGACCGCGAAGGCGTGTGGCGGCGCGAAGGCGAAGAGCTCACGCTGACACCCGGGCGGGGGCTGGCCGGCGCCGACGTCGTGTTCCCAGTGCTGCACGGCCCCTTCGGCGAGGACGGCACCGTGCAGGGGCTGCTCGAATGCCTGGACGTCGCCTATGTCGGCGCCGGCGTGCTCGCCTCCGCGCTGTGCATGGACAAGGTGATGTTCAAGGATCTGATGGCCAATGCGGGGATCCCGCAGGTCGCCTACCGTGCAGTCACCGAGGCGCGCTACGCGGCGAGTCCGGCAGCCGTGCTGATCGATCTGGGGAGCCTCGGCTTACCGGTGTTCGTCAAGCCCGCCCGGCTCGGCTCCTCGGTTGGCATCGTCCGTGTCGCTGACGCGCGCGAGCTGCCGGATGCTCTACAGACGGCGTTCGAGCACGACGCGCTGGCGATCGTCGAGGCCGCGTCCTCGGGCCTTGAGGTCGAGTGCTCGGTGATCGGCAACGGCCAGCCGATCGCGTCGCAGCCCGGCGAGATCCTGCTCGCGGCAGGCGAGAGCGGCTGGTACGACTACGAGGCGAAGTACACGGCGGGCGGGATGAAGCTGATCATCCCCGCGCGGATCCCCGACCCCGTCCGCGAGCGAGTCCGCGAGCTGGCGATCGCGACGTTCCTGATGACCGGCTGCTGCGGGCTCGCTCGCGTGGACTTCTTCGTCGAAGGCGAGACGGTGCTCGTCAACGAGCTGAACACGATTCCTGGATTCACCCAGACGAGCGTGTTCGGGTCGCTGTTCGCGGCAAGCGGGATCCCGTATCCGGACCTGCTGGCCCGGCTCGTGGAACTCGCGCTCGAGCGCCACGAGGCCGAGCGACGGCACCGTCACTGAGGACGGCGCGCGCTACCGCTCGGGACGGCGGCGCGAGGGCGCGCGCCCCGGAGGCTGACGCGGGCGATCGAGCTTTGGCGCCGGCGGGATCGGCAGCGACAGGGGCTCGTCCGGGCTCAGCGTCGCGCTCTCGCCGTGATGGACGATCTCCAGCGGCTGGCCGTCAACGATCGCGTACGTGGCCTTGGCGTCCTGCACCTCGACGGTCAGCCGTCGCCCTCGGAAGCTGAGCCTGAACGCCATCCGCGAGAGCATCTCCGGAAGTCTCGGCGCGAAGCTGAGCGAGCCGTCGTGGTCGCGCATCCCGCCGAACCCGGCGACCGCGGCAATCCACGTGCCCGCGAGCGAGGCGATGTGAACCCCGTCGCGCGTGTTGTGCTCGAGGTCGTCCAGATCCATCAGCGCGGCCTCGGCGAAGTAGTCATAGGCGAGATCGAGGTGCCCAACCTCGGCGGCGACCACCGCCTGGGTGCACGCCGAGAGCGATGAGTCGCGGACCGTCAGCGCCTCGTAATAGGCGAAGTTGCGGGCTTTCTGCTCCGCCGTGAACGCGTGGCCGCGCAGGTGCATGGCCAGCACCAGGTCCGCCTGCTTGACGACCTGCTTGCGGTACAGGTCGAAGTACGGGAAATGCAGAAGCAGGGGGTACTTGTCGGGAGTCGTCTGCGCCCAATCCCACGGCTGATGCTCGGTGAAACCCTCGGCCTGGGCGTGGACGCCGAGATTCTCGTCGAACGGGATCGTCATCGCATTGGCCGCGTCCCGCCAGCTCGCCGCCTCCTCCTGATCGATTCCGAACGCCGTGGCCTGGCGCGGGTGGCGCTCGGCCACGTCCGCGGCAGCGAGCAGGTTCCGCTGCGCCATCAGGTTCGTGTAGAGGTTGTTGTCTGCGACCGCGCTGTACTCGTCCGGGCCCGTCACGCCATCGATCCGGAACCGGCCCACGGAGTCGTGGTGGCCAAGCGAGCGCCACAGCCGCGCCGTCTCGACGAGCAACTCGAGGCCGACTTCGCGCTCGAAGTCCTCGTCGTCGCTCGCCGCGCGGTAGCGCACGACCGCATCCGCGATATCGGCGTTGATGTGGAAGGCCGCGGTCCCCGCCGGCCAGTAGCCGGAGCACTCGTGCCCGTCGATCGTTCGCCACGGGAACGTTGCGCCCTCCAGATCGAGCTGCTGAGCGCGCTCGCGCGCCCGTTCGAGGGTGGCATGGCGCCAGCGCAGCGCGTCGCCGGCGGCGTGCGGAGCCGTGTAGGTGAGCACCGGGAGGACGAAGCTCTCGGTGTCCCAGAACGTGTGGCCGTCATAGCCGGGGCCGGTCAGGCCCTTGGCGGGGATCGCGCGCTGCTCGCCCCGCGCGCCGGCCTGCAACACGTGGAACAGCCCAAACCGGATCGCCTGCTGAAGCTCCGCGTCGCCCTCGAGCTCGACATCGGCGCGGTCCCAGAAATCATCGAGGTACTCGCGCTGCTGCGCGACCAGCCCATCCCAGCCGGTGTGCCGGCCTCCCGCGAGCGCCGCCGCGACCTGGTCGTGGACCGCCGGCACCGAGCGCTCGCCCGACCATCCGTAGGAGATGAACTTGACGAAGCGCAGCGGAGCCCCAGGGGCGACGTTGGCCGTGATCGTCAGCCGCCCAACATCCTCGAAGCATTCGCCAGTCCACTCGGTTCTCGGCGGCCCGTCGATCAGGTGGTCCATGGCGGCGCCGACCACCAGCCCGCTCCCCCGCGTGCGGTGGACGAGCAGGGCCCGAGTATCTGAGGACTCATTGAACTCGGAGACGAGCGGCGACGCGAGCGCCGCGGCGGCGCGCGGGTCCATATCTCCGGTGGGGAGCGACTCGTTGGCGACAAGCTCGGATTGCACGACCACCCGCAGCGCATCGTCGAGCGGCTCGACCTCGTAGGAGATCGCGGCCACCGAGCGGTGGGTGAATGACACAAGCCGGGTCGAGCGGATTCGCACCGAGCGCTCGGTCGGCGACTCCCATTCCGCGACCCGGCTGAGCGTGCCGGCGCGCAGGTCGAGGACGCGCTCGTGCCGATGCAGCTGCCCGTAGCGGATGTCGAGGGGCTCGTCGTCGACGAGCAGCCGGATGAGTTTCCCGTTGGTGACGTTGACGACGGTCTGCCCCGCCTCCGGGTAGCCGTAGCCGGCCTCGGCGTACGGCAGCGGCCGCACTTCGTAGAAGCCCTGCAGGTAGGTGCCCGGCACGCCGAAGGGCTCACCCTCGTCGAGGTTCCCGCGCATGCCCAGGTGGCCGTTGGACAGCGCGAATACGGACTCAGTCTGGGCGAGGCGATCGCTGTCGAGCGCGATTTCGCGGACCGCCCACGGCTCGACGGGGAATGCCGGCTGCAGGATCATCAACGCTCCAGCAGCTCGGCGAGATCCTTGACCACCACATCGGCGCCGTGCTCGCTGAGCTCCCGCGCCTGGCCGACGCGGTCGACGCCGACGACGAAGCCGAAGCTGCCGGCCCTTCCGGCCTCGACGCCTGCCAGCGCATCCTCGAATACCGCCGCTTGGGCCGCCTGGACTCCGACCTCCCGGGCTCCCTCCAAGTATGTGTCCGGGGCCGGCTTCCCCTTGAGGTGCTTTGCGTCGGCGACAACGCCGTCGACGATCGTGTGGAACAGGTCGAGGATCCCGGCGGCGCGAAGGACGTCACGGCAGTTGGTGCTGGAGGACACGACCGCGGAATGCAGGCCGGCGTCCCGTGCTGCGTGGACGAAGCGCACGGATCCCTCGTACGGATCGACGCCGTGCTCGCGGATCATCTCGAGCACGAGCACGTTCTTGCGGTTGCCGAGGCCGTCGACGGTCTCGGCGCCGGAGCGGGTCGTCCGGCGTTCCCTGCTTCAGCTCGATACCGCGCGAGGTCAAGAACGACCGTACGCCGTCATATCGCGGCTTTCCGTCCACGTAGCGCTCGTAGTCCTCGATCGTGAACTCGCGGAATGCGTCACCGCCGTGCTCGGCTCGGTCGCGCAGATACTCGTCGAACATCTGCTTCCACGCGGCGGCGTGGACCTTGGCCGTCTGGGTGAGCACGCCGTCGAGGTCAAACAGGCACGTCGTGATCCCATCGGGTAAGCCGAGCATGTGTTTTAGTCGCCCCTCCGAGCTCGTATTTGCGGTCGCCGGCGAACCCTAGACGACCGGCTACTTGTAAAGCACGACCTCGTCGATCGCCAGGCTCGAGCGTCCGCCGAGGTCGGTGATCCACGCCAGCCAGTAGCGGTAGGACGTGCTGCCGCTGCTCAGCTGGATGTTCTGCGTCGGCGCGACCTTCGTCGACGCGGATACCTGCGTCCAACCCGAGTCAGGCCACCTGACCGGCGGCGCATTGTGACGGGCATAGATCGTGACCGTGAACCCCGGAGTGTTCGTGAGCAGCTTCAGCACGCGCGCGGTCGTCTCCGGATTCGCGTCGACGTAGATCCCGGTGCCGGCCTTGTCCAGCTTGTGGTCGTAGTAGATCTGCGTGTTCCAGTACGTGCCCAGCTGGTTGTCGACCGCCAGACTCGCGTTCGGGTGCTCGTCGGTCGGGCTGCCGAGTGGGTTGAAGCCCTGCGCGCACGATTGGCACAGCTGAACCTGGGTGAGCGATTTGGGCGCGGCGGGGGGCTTGACCGAGTTGAGCGCGCCGGTGCCGTGGTGCGCGCGGGTCGCGAGATACACCGCGCCACCGCCGACGAGCACGAGCGCGACGAGCAGCAACGCCAGCGCGAGGAGCCTGTGCCGCACCTCGAACGGCACTCGGCGCTGGGTGCGCGACGGCAGCGTCCGCAGGACGCTGGTGGCCTCGCCGGAGGCGGTGCCGGCGCGAGCGGTCTCGATCGCCAGCACGTCCTCGAGGTCCGCGATCAGCTCCGCATCGTCGGCGTAGCGGTCCTCCGGCCGCTTCGCGGTCGCGGTCTCGACGATTGCCGCGAGCGCCGCCGACACCTCGGGCCGCTTGGTCTGGACGTCGGGCACCTCCTCGCGAACGTGCTTCATCGCGACCGCGACCTGGTTGTCTCCCTTGAACGGAACCTCGCCGGTCAGCATCTCGTAGAGCACGATGCCGAGCGAGTAGAGATCCGACTGCCCGGTCACCGGCTGTCCGAGCGCCTGCTCGGGCGATACGTAGTCGGTCGTGCCAAGCACGCGGCCGTCGGCGGTCAGCCCCTCCTCGTCGAGCGTCCGCGCGATCCCGAAGTCGGTGACCTTGGCCGAGCCCTCCTCGTCGATCAGCACGTTCTGCGGCTTGACGTCGCGATGCACGATGTGGCGCGCGTGCGCGGCGCCGAGCGCGCGCGCGATCTCGATCGCGTAGGCGACGGCCTCGGGGATTGGCAGCCTCCCCATCCGCCTGATCCGCTCCTTGAGCGTCTCGCCGTCGACACACTCGAACACGATGTAGGGCCGGGAGTGGGCGGGATCCCCATCCTCACCGGCATCGATCACGCCGACGATGTGCGGGTGCGAAAGCTGGGCGACCGCGCGCGCTTCTCGGCGGAAGCGCTCGAGCTGATCGGAATCGGTGCTCACCTCGCGATTCATCAGCTTGATCGCGACCGGGCGCTGTAGCGTCTCGTCGATCGCCCGGTACACCGTCGACATCCCGCCCGCGCCGATCCGGGCCTCCAACCGATAGCGGCCGTTCAGCGTGGTTCCGAGCAGAGTGCTCATCGGGTCCCTTTATTTTGAGCTACGCGCGGATGAGTGAGGGAATGTCGTGACCTACGTGCAGGTCTTTTACTACACCGACCCCGCGTGCCCTTGGTCCTGGGCGCTCGAGCCCGCCATCCGGCGGCTCGAGGGCCGCGGTCGCAGCGTCCGCTACGTGATGACCGGGCTTGCCCGCGAATTCGGCAATCCGCTCGAGCAGATCTCGGCTCAGCTGAACGCATCGGAGGCCTCCGGGATGCCGGTCGATCCACGCTTATGGCTGGAGGGACCACCCAGTAGCTCCTACCCGGCCTGCATCGCCGTGAAAGCCGCTGCCGAGCAGGGAGACCCGGGCCCGTTCCTGCGGCGGCTGCGCCAAGGCTTCATGTGCCGCCGGCGCAAGCTAGACACGGCGGAAGCTTTGGTCGAGGAGGCCAGGGCGATCAGCGGCCTCGATCTTGCGCGCTTCCGGATCGACCTCGGCTCGCACGCGATCCTCGAGGCGTTCGGGGCCGACCTGGAGCGCACGCGCGAGGCGGGGGTGGCAAGTCCGGCGCTCGAATTCGAGGATGGGCGCGTGGTGTCGGGGTTTGCCGAGATCGAGGCCCAGCTGGCCAGACGGGCCCGCCGGGACGCTCTCGCCGATCGACGCCCTCCGCCTGCACGGCCCGCTCGCCACGCCCGAGATCGAAGCGCTGTGCGACCTGCCGGGCCCGCGCGCGCCGGCCGAACTGTGGCGCCTCGCGACCGAGTGGCGGGCGAAGGCCGAGCGTGTCGGCAGCGGCGAGCTGTGGTCGCTGGCCTGACGAGTGCGCAGAAAGTTCTCCTATTCAGAACGAACTGCGCACGCGCCGCCGCGAACTCAACCGCGCCAGCACCACGACCGCCAGCGCCGCTCGATAGGCCGCGTACGGCAACAGCGAGCGGTCGCGCTCGACCTGCCGGATCAACCACGTCGAGCCCAAGGTCGAAGCGAACGCCGCTGCCGCTCCCGCCGCGAACGGCACGGCCGTCCCCGCAGGCAGACCGCGCCGGCGCAGCCGCACGCCCTTCAACAGCGTCGCGCCGGCGATCACCGGCAGCGCGACGTGACGCGAGAGCCGGTTCGCGTCCTCGCGCCCGAACCCCCTCAGCCGCGCCGCCGCAAGCGTCGCGCCGTTGCGCGACACGCCCGGGATCAGCGCGCACGCCTGCGCCACGCCGAGCCACAGCGCATCGACGGCGTCGGCGTCGTCGTGGCGGCGGTCCTGCGCGGCCCGGTCCGCCCACGCCATCACCGCAGACCCGGCGAGCAGTCCGCACGCGATCGTCCCCGGCGTGCCGAAGTGGCGCTCGATCGGCCGCTCGAGCGTGTAGCCGACGATCGCCGGCGGGACGAACGACAGCGCGATCATCGCCAGCCGCCGCCGGTCGAGCCCGCGCACCGCTTCTGCGACTTCATCGCGCAGCGTGATCAGCAACGCCGCGGCTGTGCCGGCGTGCAGCACGACCTCGAACGACTTGCGCAGCTCGTCGTCGAGCTCGACGTAGTCCCACGACAGCAGCCACGGCACGAGCGCGATGTGTCCCGAGGACGAGATCGGCAGCAGCTCGGCGGGGCCATGTAGCGCGCCCAGCACCACAGCCTGTCCAAGCGCCGGCCGGGAGCGGCGCGGGCGCCGGCGCCCTTTCACCGCGCTACGACGCGACGTTCGGCGCCGGTCGCCGCCGCACGCGGCGGAAGACGAAATAGGCAATCGCCGCGACCAGCAGCACCAGGACCGCGTAGTCGACGTACTCGAGATTCTTCCGCCAGCTCGGCCAACTGGATCCGACCTCGCGGCCGAGCAGCGCGAGTCCGCTGATCCAGACGATCGAGCCCGCGGTGGCGAACGCGAGGAACTTCGCGTAGCTCATCTCCGCGATACCGGCCGCATACGGGAACGCGGCGCGCCCCAACGGGATCAGCCGGGAGAAGAAGATCACCGGAGACCCGTGGCGCTCGAACCAGGAGTGCGCGCGGTCCAGGCGCTTGCTGCTCATGTGGAGCTTCGAGCCCTGGCGCTCGAGCAGCTCGCGACGGCCGAAGCGTCCGATCCCGTAGGCGATCGATCCGCCGGCCACGTCGCCGAGCACGCCGGCGATGATGATTCCGAGCAGCGTCAGGTTGCCCTGATAGACATCGAAGCCCGCGAACAGCATCGTCGGCTCGGAGCCGGGGACGCCGATCACGCCAGAGGTCATCGTCATCACGAAGACGCCGGCGTAGCCGAGGTCGCTGATCACGTGCGTCGCGAGATGGACAAACGAGTCCGTAACGGAGGCGAGTGCGAGGAGCACGGCAGGCCTAGCGTAGCGGCCGGAGCGACCTCAACACGTTTAGGGTTTTCTCACAGTGGAAGTCATGGCCGTCCCGTTGTTCGACACAGACACCCCGCTTGCGCCGCTGCGCGACGCCGTCCTTGCACGGATGTCCGAGGTCGTGCAGCGCGGTACGTACATCCTCGGCCCGGAGGTGCAGGCCTTCGAGCGCGAGTTCGCGGACTATCTCGGGGTCCGCCACGCGATCGGCGTCGCGAATGGCACCGACGCGATCACGATCGGCCTGCGCGCGCTTGGCGTGCAGCCGGGCGATGACGTCGTGGTGCCGTCGTTCACGTTCTACGCCTCCGCGGAGGCGATCGTCAACGCGGGCGCGCGCCCGGTCTTCTGCGACGTCGACCATCGGACGAGGAACGTCACGGCCGACATCGTCCGCGAGGCGCTCACGCCCCGCACGACGGCGATTGTGGCGGTCGATCTGTTCGGGCTCCCGGCCCCGATCGCAGATCTGAGATCGCTCGGGCTGCCCGTTCTCGAGGATGCCGCCCAGGCCGCCGGCGCGAGCCTCGACGGGCGCCGCGCCGGAGCGCTGGGAGACGTGGGCACGTTCTCCTTCTATCCGTCGAAGAACCTCGGCTGCTTCGGCGACGGCGGCGCGATCGTCACCGACGACGATCAGATCGCCGAGCTGGCGCGCGCACTCAGATTCCACGGGTCGCGCGACAAGCGGGCATTCGACTATGTCGGCTACAACTCGCGCCTCGACGAGCTTCAGGCGGCGATCCTGCGCACGCTGCTGCCCCACCTTGACGGCTGGTGCGAGGGACGGAGGCGAGCCGCCAAGGCGTACGACGAGGCCGGTATCAGCGACCACGTCCAGCCGCCGTCGATTCCGCCTGGCGCTGACCCCGCGTGGCACCTGTATGTCGTCACGCACCCCCGCGCCGACGAGCTACAGAAGCGGCTCTCCGAACGCGGCATCCAATCGCGCGGGTACTACCGCACCCCGATTCACGACCAGCCGTCGATGGCGCGCTACCGCGGCGATTTGAACCTCCCCGCCACGGATGAGCTGTCGAGAACGAACCTCGCCCTGCCGATCAGCCCGGTGCTCGACGCGACCCAGGCGCAAGCGGTCGTGGACGCACTCGCGCAGTGAAGATCTGGGTCGACCTCACGAACTCACCGCACGTGCTCGTGATGCGGCCGGTGATCGCCGACCTGCAGAAGCGAGGCCACGAGGTGCGCGTCACCGCGCGCGACTTCGCCCAGACGCTTGGCCTCTGCCGGCGGTTCGGGATCGAGCACACCGCGATCGGCCGCCACCAAGGGAGCGGCCTGTTGGCCAAGGCGCGCGGACTTGCAGCCCGCTCTCGAGCGCTCACCCACTGGGCGCGCCCGCAGCGCTTCGACCTCGCCCTGGGGCACGGATCCAACGACATCACGGTTGCCGCAAGGGTGCTCAGGATCCCCAGCGCGACGATGTTCGACTACGAGTGGGCAACGGTCCAGCACAACGTCAACTGCCGCCTCGCGCGCACCGTGGTCGTGCCCGACGCGATCCCGCCCGAGCGCCTGTATCGCTACGGCGCGAAGGGCAAGATCCGTGCGTACGAAGGCCTCAAGGAGGAGTACTACCTGGCCGACTTCGAGCCCGACCCGGTGGCGCTCGCCGATTTGCACCTCGACGCGACGCAGCCGATCGCGATCGTCAGAACGCCTCCCGAGGTGTCCCTCTATCACCGGTTCGAGAACGACCTGTTCGCCCGCGTGCTCGACCGGCTCCGGGGCGCGCAGACCGTGGTGCTCCCGAGGACCGACACGCAGCGCGCGGAACTCGTAAACGCGGGCGGCTTCATCGTCCCCGACCACGCGGTCGATGCACAGTCGCTGATCGCCTACGCCGACCTCGTCGTCTCAGCCGGCGGGACCATGAACCGCGAGGCGGTGGCGCTCGGCACGCCGGTGTTCACCGTGTTCGAGGGCCGCCTCGGCGCCGTCGATGAACGCCTGATTGCAGAGGGCCGCCTGAAGCGGCTCGAGGATCCAGATCAAGTACGCTTGGCCAAGCGTTCTGACCGTGGGACAGCTTTCCACCGTGTTCGGCGCGATCCCGGGCTTCTCTCCAATCTCCTGCTCGGGTAGCCGCAACTCTCGCACGACCCGCTTGTTAGGTCCCAATTAGACCATGCGTACGCCACAGAAGAAGAACCCCACACTCCTCGGCGCCCTGAGCGCCCTCGCGCTGCTCGTCTGCGCAACCGCAGCGACCGCAGCGCAAGCAGCACCGATCGGCGCCTTCACGACGAGAGGGGCCTTCAGCTTCGTCTCCGCTCCGCGGCTTCATCCGCCGAAGTTGAAGACCACCATGAGGACGAAGACCAGCCAGCTGGCGCCGGGGTTCTTCCTGGTCGCGAACTTCAAGAACGTGGGCCAGAACGTGCCGATGGTCGGCCAGCCGGGGCCACTGATCCTCGATCACAACCTTCAACCGGTGTGGTTCCAGCCGATCGGCGTGAACGCGCTGGCGGCCAACCTGCGTACCCAAACCCTCAGCGATGGCCAGCCGGGCCTCAGCTGGTGGGAGGGCAGGATCACGAAGACCGGCCAGCCCGAGACCGGCAAGGTCGTCGTCGTCGATCAGCACTACCACAAGGTCGCGAGCATCACCGGCAAGCGCGGCTGGATCATCAGCCTCCACGACGCCGTGGTGATCGGCGACAACATCGTTGTGACGGCATACGAGGTCGAGAACAAGAATCTCTCCAAGTTCCATGGCGCCCGCAACGGGCGACTGCTGGACTGCGCGGTGCAGACGTACAACCTCAAGACCGGAGCACTGGTCTCGAGCTGGGACGCGGCCGATCACATTCCGCTCAGCCAGTCACAGCAGCGACCCCCGAGCAAGGCCAGCCAGCCGTGGGACGCCTACCACCTCAATTCGATCTTCCCCGTCTCAGATGGCAGCCAGCTGCTGGTGTCGATGCGCAACACCTGGGCCGGATATCTGATCGATGTCGCGAGCGGCAAGACCGTGTGGACGCTCGGCGGCAAGCACTCCACGTTCCGGATCTCGAAGGCTGCCCAATTCCACTGGCAGCACGACATCCAGATCCAGTCCGGGAACATCGTCAGCATCTTTGATGACAACTGCTGTGGGATGACGCCCTCCGGCGACTTCCTCAATCCGAACGGCCCCGCACGCGGGCTCGTGCTCAAGCTCAACATGGGCAGCCACACCGCCTCGATGGTCAGCCAGTACAAGAAGGGGAAGAAGTTCTACGTCGCGTTCCTCGGCAACACCGATCTGCTGCCGAACGGCAATGTCACGATCGGTTGGGGCTCGAACCCGTTCTTCTCGGAGTTCTCGCGCTCCGGCAGGCTGCTGCTCGACGCGGCCTGGCCGTCACCTGACCAGAGCTACCGTGCGTACACCGAGCAGTGGGTCGGCGAGCCGACGACGAAGCCGAGCATCGCCGTTCGCAAGGGCACTGTGTACGCGAGCTGGAACGGCGCGACAGAGATGGTCCGCTGGCGCCTGCTCGCCGGAAACAGCGCGAGCAGCCTCAAGCAGGTCGCGAGCAAGTCCAGGAGCGGCTTCGAGACCACGTTCGGCGTGAAGCACGCGGCCAAGGCCTACGAGGTCGAGGCCCTTGACTCGCAGGGAAAGGTGCTCGGCACCTCGAAAA
Organism: uncultured Solirubrobacterales bacterium; assembly: GCA_963796525.1. Lineage (GTDB taxonomy): Bacteria > Actinomycetota > Thermoleophilia > Solirubrobacterales > Solirubrobacteraceae > Palsa-465. The sequence goes on along the minus strand of CAWCMD010000013.1, from coordinate 171,322 downwards.
CCGTGTCGTAAGCGGCCCAGGCCCGGGGCAATCGTCGTAACCTGTTGGAGAAGATCTTGATGCTCAGAAGACCAGTCGCACTAGGTGCGGCGCTGCTCCTGGCCATCACCGGAGTCTGCCTGTTTGCGTTGGTGCGGGCCCCCGACCGTGCCGCCGCCTCGGCGACCGTCGATGTGTTCCCGATCCCCGGCAGCCAGGTGGCGCCGCCGCACTCGCAGATCGCGTTCCGCGGGGTGCCCGCAAGCCAACTCGGCACGATCCTCGTATCGGGGTCGAAGAGCGGCCCCCACAACGGCACGGTCCAGAGCGACTCCGACGGTCATGGTGGGAGCTTCATCCCGACGACGCCGTTCAAGCCCGGCGAGACGGTGACGGTCAGGACCGCGCTCAACATCGCGGGCGCGTCGGGCGGGACCTACAAGTTCCACATCGCGAATGCCGTCGGCCTGTTCCCGACCTCACATTGGCCGGCCGCCAGCCGCAGCCCGGGCGATGTCTGGCACTTCCACTCGCGCAAGGACATCTTCCCGCCGGCGATCAAGATCGACCACAGCGGAGCTACTGCCCCCGGCGACATCTTCGTCGACTCGCAGTACGGCCCGGTGCAGGACGGCCCCGAGATCCTCGACTCGCAGGGCAACGTCCTGTGGTTCAAGGCGCTTCCGGGCAACGACTCGGCCTCGGACTTCAGGGTCCAGCAGTATCGAGGCCGCAACGTGCTCACCTGGTGGCAGGGCTACGTCACCGCCGGCGTCGGCTTTGGCGAGGACGTGATCAACAACACCGCCTACCAGGTCACGAACGTCGTGCGCGCCGCGAACGGGCTGGCGTCCGATCTGCACGAGTTCCAGATCACGCCGCAGAACACCGCCCTGATCACCGCCTTCCAGCCCGTGCGTTGGGACACCACCTCCCTGCACGGCCCGTCGCATCAGATCACGCTCGACGCGGAGGTGCAGGAGATCGACATCCCGACGGGCCTGGTGCTGTTCCAGTGGGACAGCCTCGACCACGTCCCGATCGGCGACAGCTATTCCCACCTGCCCTCGAGCGGCGGGCTTCCATTCGACTACTTCCACGTAAATTCGATCGACGTCGACCACGACGGCAACCTGCTCATCTCGAGCCGCAACACCTGGGCCTCGTACAAGGTCGATCACGGCACCGGCCGCGTCATCTGGACCTTGGGCGGCAAGCACTCGAGCTTCAGGATGGAGTCGGGCGCGTCGTTCGCCTATCAGCACGATGTGCGCGTGCGATCGGGCCACGACTGGTTCGTGACGCTGTTCGACGACGGCGGCGGGCCCCCGAGCGTGCATCCTGCCCGCGGCCTGAAGCTGTTCCTGGACACCAAGAACATGGTCGCTAAGGCGGTCGGGGTCGACGCGCACTCGCCTTCGATCGACACCAACTTCGAGGGCAACTACCAGCAGCTGGCCGGCGGTGACGACTTCATCGGCTGGGGCCAGGCGCCGTTCTTCAGCGAGTACAACTCCCGCGGCCAGGAGGTCTTCGACGCGCATTTCAAGGCCGCCACGCCGACCTACCGCGCCTACCGCTTCCAATGGACTGGGAATCCCCAGACGACGCCTGCGGTGATCGGCGCGAGCCGCGGGAACAGCACCGGCATCTACGTCTCCTGGAACGGCGCGACCAACGTCTCGTCGTGGCGCGTCGAGGGCGGCGGCAGCTCGAACTCCCTGCATACGGTGGCCTCCTCGCCCAAGCGCGGCTTCGAGACCGCGATCACGTTCGGCCGGCAGACCTACGTCCGGGTGCAGGCGCTGGACAGCGGCGGCCACGTGCTCTCGACGTCCAAGACGGTCAAGGTCGGGTAGGGGCCGCCTGCGGCGGCGTCCGTGGGGCCGGGCGGGCCCGTCCGGGCCTTCTGGCGTCGCCGACCGCACCGCGTCTATCGGCTTGCGCCTCAGCTTTCCGGCCTTCGGCCGGGGGCCTCGGGGGTTGGTCTGCCCCGCATTTGGCTTGGGATTGGAGCCCGCCCACCCCCGCCCACCCTTGGGGTGCCTGGCAGCCCCGATTTCGTTACAGAGCGCCGGGCTCGCCTGGGCAACGTGTAACGAAATGCGCGCTATAGCACCCATTAGGTGACTCGTTGCCCACCAGCCGCGGTGAATTGTCACGAAATGGGGGCCCGGCCCTCCCCTTCTCGTGCTTCTGCGGGTGGAGGCTGTCTGCGTGAGGGGGTCACTGAGGCCATGGATGGCCGGCGGAATGGGCATGGACGGGGTGGCACCTCGAAAGCCGCCGCCTCCGCGCCCGGGGCCGGACGGGGCCGGGTGGCCGGGTGGGCGGGTGGGCGGGCTCCTAATCCCCGAGCGGAGCTAGGCCCCTAACCTCCCGCTAAGGCTGAATCTCCTGCTCCGGCACTAAAATCGTCCGCGCATGCGCCGGCGGCTCAGATCCGCGGCCTTCCCCGTTCACCGCCACTCCTTGCCCCAGCTGCTGGTGGACGGCGTACTGGTCGCGCTCGCTTACTACCTAGCTTTTCGGCTGCGATTCGAGGATCGGGTCCCAACCCGGTACGAGGATCTGCTCGAGACGACGATCCCGTGGGTGATCGCCGGCACGCTTGTCGCGCTCGGCCTGTTTGGTGTGTACCAGCGCGTCTGGACGTTTGTCGGCCAGCGTGAGTACGAGGCGGTCGTCAAGGGCGTGATCGCCGCGACCGTGGTGACCGTCGGTGCGATCGCCCTGATCCACCCGGTTCAGACGACCGGTCTGCAGTCCACGCCGGTGACCCTCCCGGCGAGCGTGATCGCGCTGTTCCTGCTGCTGACCGTCGCGCTGCTGGTCGGCGCGCGGTTCGCCGTCCACCTGGTGGTCGAGGGTCGCGTTCGCAGCTTTCGCGTCGCCAAGGGCGCGCGCGACGTCCTGATCATCGGCGGCGGCGAGGGCGGACGGCTCGTAGCCCGCGAGCTGGTGCGCAATCCGGACTTGCGGCTGCGGCCCGTCGGGTTCCTCGACGACGACCCGCGCAAGCAGGGAGTCAAGGACGAGTACGGGCTGAGGGTGCTCGGCACGACCTCGACCGAGGATCTGAACCGGATCCTCGACGACACCGAGCCCGACGAGGTCGTGATTGCGATGCCCTCCGCGCCGGGCACGCTGCGCGCCCGTGTCGTGGTCGCGTGCCGCGAGCGCGGGATCCCTGTGCGCACCACGCCGACGGTGTTCGAGCTGCTGCGCGAGGGGTCGGGTCACATGCGCGTCACGCGCCAGCTGCGCGAGGTCCGCGTCGAGGACATGCTCGGTCGCGAGCCGGTCCGGATGGAGCTCCAGCGGGTCGGCGCCTACCTCGCGGGACAGGTCGTGATGGTGACCGGCGCCGGCGGCTCGATCGGTTCGGAGCTGTGCCGCCAGATCGCGCGGGTCGGTCCGCGACGGCTGGTGCTGGTGGACCACGCCGAGGACAACCTGTTCGAGATCCTGCGCGAGCTCGAGGAGGATCGCCACGTCCGCACCGCGATCCCGGTGCTCGCGGACTGCAAGGAAGAGGAGCGGATGCGCGAGGTGCTCGCCGAGCACCGGCCGACGATCGTGTTCCACGCGGCGGCCTACAAGCACGTCTCGATGATGGAGGCCAACCCCGTCGAGGCGGTCCGCAACAACGCGCTGGCCACTCGCCTGGTGGCACGGATCGCGGGCGAGGCGGGGGTCGGGACGTTCGTGCTCGTCTCGACCGACAAGGCGGTCAAGCCGGCCAACGTGATGGGTGCCTCGAAGGCGCTCGCGGAATGGGCGGTCGAGGCTGCCGCCACGCGCCACCCGGCGACCCGCTACTCGACCGTGCGGTTCGGCAACGTGCTCGCCTCATCCGGTTCGGTGGTCTCGATCTTCCGGAGCCAGATCGCCGCCGGCGGTCCGGTCACCGTGACCGACGATCGCATGACCCGCTACTTCATGACGATTCCCGAGGCCGTGCAACTGATCATTCGCGCCGGCTCGCTGAGCGAAGCGACGGGCGAGCTGTTCGTGCTCGACATGGGGGACCCGGTGCGGATCCGTGACCTCGCCGAGCAGATGATCAGATTGTCGGGCTTGGAGCCCGAGCGCGACATCGCGGTCCAGATCGTCGGCGCACGTCCCGGCGAGAAGTTCCACGAGGATCTATTCAACCCGTACGAGCATCCGCAACCCACGCCGGCGCAGAAGATCGTGCGGGCGGAGCGCGAGCCGCTCGACCCCGCGTGGGTCGAGCGCACCTTCGCGGAGATCAACCTGCTGGTGCTCGAGGGCGATGCCGCAGGCCTGGCGGAACAGGTCTCGCGGCTCGGCGCGGCGCGCGCCGCCACGACTGAGAACCCAGCCGCCCGGGTGCCAACGTAGACTGCGCGCGATGGGGTCCGTTCCGTTTGCATTCTCAGTCCACCACTTCATCAATTCGGTGGGCGCATACTGCGGCTTTGCCGCGTTCCTCGGGTTGGCGATCCTGGTGCTGCTGTATTTCGCGCAGGCGCGTGAAACGGCAACGCTGCGCGAGCACGCCTATGAAGCCTCTCAGCGGATCCAGCAGCTCGAGGCGCGGATCGCGCAGCTGATCCGGCAGCCTGCGGCTGTGCGGGAGCCCGTTCCCCAGGCCGACGCGGCGCAGCGGACGCCGGCGCCAGCGGGTGGGCGGGTATCGGTTTCCCGTCCGGCAGCGGTCGCCGCGCCGGTAGCCGTCGGCGCGCCCGCCGGCGTCGGCGCGCCGGCACTGACCGCGGCGACGAAGTTGATCCCCACGGACGTGCCGAGCGCCCCGGAGCCGGAGCCCGAAGAGGAGCCGGACGACTACACGCGGATCGGCGCGCCGGCTGTGCGGGAACCGGTGCCGGTCGCGGCGGTCGGCACCAACGGCGCGAACCACGAGCGGATCCCGCCGCCGGCATCAGCCGCGGCCACGATGCAGCCGCCGCCTCGGGTCCAGCTCCGACCGCCCGCGCCCGCTCCGAGTGGCCGGCGGCCGGCGGCGCCCCCACCACGCGCACAGTCCTCGGCGGGAGGCGGCGGAATACCGCGCGGCTTCATCTTCCTGCTCGCAGGCCTCGCGATCGTCGCCGTCGTCGCCGTGCTGTTGATCGTGACCTCCGGTGGCAACAATTCGCCAGCTTCGAACGCAGGGCGGACGACCAACTCGCCGACGGGCGCGCGCCGCGTCTCCCATGCGGCCGCGTTTAACCCCGCGACGGTCACGATCTCAGTGCTGAACGGGACGTCGACCGCGGGTCTGGCAAACCGCATCGCTCTGAAGCTGACCGGCGCCGGCTACAAGCAGGGGACGGTCACCAACGCGGCAGATCAGACCATGACCTCCACCGTGGTCGCGTACCTGCCCGGGCACCGCAACGACGCGCTTCACGTCGCGGCGTCGCTCAAGCTATCGGCCTCCTCGGTGCAGGCGATCGACTCGAGCACGCAGGCGGTTGCGTGCCCGCCGCCCGGGAACTGTACGTCGGCCGTCGTGGTGACCGTCGGCTCGAACCTGGCGAGCACGACGTAGCGAAGATGGACAAGACGGAAGTGCTGACACTCCCGACGAGGAGCGCAAAGCCCCGAGAGCAGGGGCTCACGCACGTGCTCGACCGTGGCCTCTCGGTCGCCGAGGTCGAGGGCCTGATCGAGGTTGCGGGCGATGCGGTCGATCTGGTCAAGCTCGGCTGGGGGACGGCGCTGGCGACGGGCAACCTCGAGCAAAAGCTCGCGGCCTATCGCGCGCATGAGATTCCCGTGGTCATGGGTGGCACGCTGACCGAGCTGGCGATCGCGCAGGACCGGCTCGATGAGCTGATCGCATGGCTGCACGAGCTTGGCGTGGGCCATCTCGAGATCTCAGACGGGACGATCACGATGCACCACGAGGACAAGCTGGCCCTGATCGAGCGCTACGCGAAGGAGTTCGTGGTGCTCTCCGAGGTTGGATCCAAGGACAACACTCACATCATGGCCCCATACCGCTGGGTCGAGCTGATCCAGAAGGAGCTCGAGGCCGGTGCCTGGAAGGTGATCGCGGAGGCTCGCGAGAGCGGCAATGTCGGGATCTTCCGCCACGACGGAGAGGTGCGCATGGGTCTGATCGACGAAATCGCGCACGCCGTCGAACCGAACAAGCTCCTGTTCGAGGCGCCACGCAAGGAACAGCAGGTGTGGTTCGTGCGCCGCTTCGGGCCCGAGGTGAACCTCGGCAACATCTCGCCCGAGGACGTGCTGTCGCTGGAGACGATCAGGCTCGGCCTGCGCTCGGACACGGCGGTCGCCGAGTTTGATGAGTGAGAGCCCATCCGGGGCTGGGCTCGACGGCATTCTTCTCGCCCGTCACGGCGAGACCAACGACAACCTTGAGCCGATCCGCGTCCAGGGCTTCAGGGACACGCCGCTGAACGACACCGGGCGGGCGCAGGCGGTGGACCTCGGCGAGCGGATGGCTGACGCGGGTGTTGTATCGCTGTGGAGCTCCGATTTGTCTCGGGCGCGGGAGACGGCCGAGCTCGCCGGCAGGCGGATCGGTCTGGCGCCACGGTTGGATCCTCGGCTGCGGGAGGCCAACCGCGGCCGCTGGGAGGGTCACTTGTTCATCGACATCGCCCGGGAGGAGCCCGACCTCCACGAAGCCTGGATGCGAGCGGGAGCTGGATTTCGCTTTCCGGGCGGCGAGTCGCTGCTCGACCAGCAGGAGCGCGTGAGTGCGGCTCTGGAGGACATCGGCAAGACGGGTGAGCTCCCCGCGCTGGTCGTCAGCCACGGCGGAAGCATCCGCGTGATGCTCTGCAAGCGCGATCCGCGCGGCCTCGACGCGTTCCATACGTTCGATGTCCCCAACGTCACGGTCGTAGAGTTGTGAGGAGGCTGCCGGTCGTCGCGTTTGCGGCGCTCGTGCTGGCGACCGTTGCCGCCTTTTTCGTCGTTCAGCACCTCAAGGTCTCGACGCCACTGATCGCGGGCTTTCCCGCGCCGTATCCGCCGGTGATCAACCCGGTCAACGGCACGTCCTGCAAGGGTGTCGACCACAGGGTGATGAGGGTCTCGTTCTATCTGCAGCACCGCTCCGACGACGTCGACGTGTACATCGTCGATTCCACCGGCCAGATCGTTCGCACGATCGCGTCGGGGCGGCACATGCGTCGCGGCGTGCGCAACCCCGACGGGGACTTCGTCTGGGACGGGCGCGAGGACGACGGCTCGTTCGCGCCCGACGGGCAGTACTACATCAAGGTCTCACTGATCAATCAGGGCCGCAGCTACGAGATCTCGAACACGTCGGGGCAGGCCGAGCCCGTCACGGTCAAGACCGTGCCGCCCCACCCTGTCGTGACCGCCGTCACTCCGAAGCTGACGCCGCCGCCGCAGGGCCGGAGCTTGGTGTCGATCCGCTACCGCGGCAACGAGAACCAGGGAGCGACCGTGCAGCTGTACCGCACCGACGTCCCGGGTAAGCCACAGCTTGTCAAGCACTTCTTCAACCCCGCCAACAAGGCGCCGGTCGCGACCTGGGACGGGCGGATCCTTGGGCTGCCGGCCGCAGCCGGCATCTACCTCGCGGGGCTGAGCGTTCAGGACGCGGCGTGCAACGTCGGCCGCTTCCCGGCCACGATCCCGCCGGCGCCCGGCAGCACCCCGCACGCGGGCGTCACGGTGCGCTACCTCGCGGCTCAGCCGCCTCGGTACCCGGCGCCCGCCGGGTCGCGGACGCTCCTCTACGTCGACGCGCGCCAGCGACCGTACCGGTGGACGCTGTTGCGAATCGGCGTGAAGAAGCCGGTCTCGAGCGGGTCGGCGCGCGGGTATGCCCTGCGCGTGCGCTTGCCGGATAGCGGGGCAGGGCTCTTCCAGCTGGACCTCCGGTCCGGGTCGCATACGACCGCAGTGCCGCTGCTGGCGAGCGCCCCCGGCGGCAGTCACCTTCCGAAGGTCCTGGTCGTGATGCCGGCCTTGAGCTGGCAGGGCCAGAACCCGGGCGACGAGGACGGCGACGGGATGCCCGACACGCTCGACGCCGGTCTGCCCGTGAGCCTCGCCCGTCCGCTCGCGCACGGCCTGCCGGCCGGCTTCGCGGACGAGCAGGCGCTGCTGGCGTATCTCGACAAGGCGCACCTGCCGTACGACCTCACGACCGACCTCGGCCTGATCGACCACGTCGGACCGCAGCTGGCGGGGCACGCCGCGGTGGTGTTCGCCGGTAGCGAGCGCTGGATCCCGAAGTCGCTGGGGTCCGCGTTGACTTCATACGTCCAAGGCGGGGGCCATGTGCTGTCGTTTGGCATCGACTCCTTCCGTCGCTTCGTGACGGTGGAGAAGTCGACCGCGCTGGACCCCGCCGGTCCGACCGCGGCCGACCTGTTCGGCGTCCGTACCGGCGCTTTCGTGACGCAGAGCGCCTCGGACCTGATCACGGTCATCACCGACCAGCTAGGCCTCTTCTCCGGCACCTCGGGGGCGCTCCCCGGCTTCCGGGTCTACCAGCCGCTGTCGGTGGCGGCACCGGGCAAGGTGCTGTCCTCCGCGGGCGCCACCTCGACATCGCCAAGCATCATCGGGTTCGGGCTTGGGAAGGGCGTGGTGATCGAACTCGGCCTGCCCGGGTTCACGACGCAGCTGGGCAAGAACGTGGATGCCCAGGAGTTCGTGAACCAGGTGTGGAAGGTGATCGGGGGGTAGGCCGGGGCTTGGCGTTGCCGGCGGGGGCCGGAATGGGTCGGGGACTGATGCACCGCGGCCGTCCGCGCCGCCCCCATAATTCAGAACTTAGTCGTCGCAAAGAATTTCGGTCCGACCGCGCAGGAGCCGCTTTGATCGCCCACCTCTCTCATTTCGCGAACATCTTCCACATGCAGACGCCGTTCGATCCGCTCCACGGCGATGGCTACAACTTCTGGTCTGGACCTGGCAGTGACTTCGGGGAGGCGACGATCATCATCGCCATCCTCGCCTGGTGGAAGCATCGCAACTGCCAGGTGAAGGGCTGCTGGCGGATTCACCTCACGCATCCGACCGACGCAGGGCACTACGTATGCAAGCGCCACCATCCGGCGCACGAGAGCGACTCGCTGACCGCCGATTACGTGCAGGCCGCGCACGAAGCTGCGCGAGATAAGTCGCTCACGAGACACGAGGCGCGTGAGTTCGCAAAAGGTCAGGCCTCCGCAGACGCGTCGCCTGCGTGACCGGCCACCTGGCGATCCGGACCGCGTTGCTCAGATTGGTGCCATGAGGCGCCGGTGATCGCCACGCTGCCGCGGGCACGGACTACATCGTGTGAGCAGACGCCTGCCTAGCGGGTTGGAGGGGACAGGAGCCCCAGCGCTACCGCCGGACCCCTACCGTTTGGCGCCGTGACGTCGTACCTGAAGCGCCTCGCGTCCTCGCTGGCGGCCTACCAAGTCGCCGACGTCGTTTCCAAGTTCATCGCGGTCCTGCTGCTGCCGGTCTACACGCGGTACATCCACCCGTCCGGTTACGGCGTCGTCGAATTGCTCGCCAACGGCGTGATCTTCATCAGCATCATCGTCCGCTTCGGGATGATCGAGTCGTTCCTGCGCTACCACTTCTCAGACCAGGATCAGGAGCGCAGAGACGAGCTGGCGCGGCGGGCGGTCGGCTTCCTGCTGATCGTCACGACCGCAGTGTCGATCCCGCTGGCGCTCGCCGCGGAGCCGCTCTCGAAGCTCGTGCTCGGCTACTCAGACCCGACGATCTTGCGGATCGCAGTGCTCGGCCTGTGGAGCTTCACGAACCTCGAGCTCGCTTACGGGCTGCTGCGCGTCGACGAGCGCCTGCGCACCTACGCGACGGCTTCCTTGATCAACGTGCTCGTCACCGTCGCCTCATCGGTCGTGCTGGTCGTCGTGCTCGGTCAGGGTGCAAAAGGCCTGCTGCTCGCCAACTACGCGACTTCGACGCTGGTGCTCCTCGGGCTCTGGTGGACGATGCGCCGGCGGCTGCTCGGATGGGGCACCTCGCGCTCGGGAAACCGCGCCGGCGCCGAGCGGCTCAGCGTGCTGTTGCGCTTCGGCCTACCCACCGTTCCGGCCGAAGCCTCCGTCTACGCGCTCAGCATCATCGACCGCTACTACATCTTCCACACCCGCAGCCCAAGGCTCGCCGGCCTCTACTCGATCGCGGTCAAGCTCGCCGGCGCGGTTGCGTTCATCGTGCGCGCGTTCCAGTACGCCTGGCCGCCGCTCGCGTACTCGGTCACCGACGACGCCGAAGCCGCGCGGCTCTACGGGCTCGTGACGACCTACTACGTCGCGATCAGCGGCTGGGTCGTCGCCGGCCTCGCCCTGCTGGGCCGGTGGGTGCTGCGCCTGCTCGCTGCGCCGGCGTACTACGGCGCCTACCGCGCCTTGCCGTGGGTGGCGCTCGGCTGGGCGCTGTACGGGTTGTGGGTCGTGTTCCTGGTGGTTGCCGGACGCGCGAAGGTCACGACTCGCAACTTCCCGGCCGCGCTCGCGGGGCTCGTGGTGAACGTCGCGCTGCTGGTCGCGCTGGTGCCGCCGCTGGGCATCGCCGGCGCCGGGGTTGCGCTGTGCGGCGCTTACCTGGTGATGCTTGTGGTCATGTACCTGCTGACGCGCGGCGCGTTCCGAGTCGAGTTCGAATGGCGCCGGCTCGCGCAGCTGACGGCAGTGTTCGGCCTGCTGTCCGTCGGCGGTGATCTGCTGCTTCCCACGCGCGGCGTTCTCGGCCTGCTGAGCCGTGCGGCGGTGTTCGCGCTGATGCCGCTCGTGTTGATGGCGACCGGCTTTGCGCACCGCCAAGAGCTGAGCGGCTTGCGCGCAGCGATCGACCGCGCCAGGCGATCGGTCCCGTCGCCCGCCGGGAGCGGCACGTGACGCGCCCCGCGATCAGCGTCGTGATGCCGTTCGCCGGCGACCAAGCCGACGCGCGTGTCGCGCTCGAGTCGCTCGGCGCGCTCGCCGCGCAGCCCGGCGATGAGCTGATCATCGCCGACAACTCCGGCGTGGTCCCGGAGGCCGCCGGGGTGACGGTGATCCGGGCCGACGGCGAGCGGTCGCCGGCGCACGCACGCAACGCCGGCGCCGCGCACGCGACGGCGGATTGGATCCTGTTCCTCGATTCGGACTGCCGGGCCCCGAGCGCGCTGCTAGACGCCTACTTCGCCGAGCCGGTGGGCGACGATGTCGGCGCGCTGGCGGGCGAGGTCGTGCCGGCGGCGGACGCCCACGACACGCTGGCCGCCCGCTACGGCGCGCACAAGAGCTTCCTCAGCCAGGAGGCCCACCTCGCGCATCCCTACCGACCGCGGGCGGCGGCGGCCAACCTGCTCGTCCGGCGCGAAGCGTTCGAGCAGGTCGGCGGCTTCTACGAGGGCGTGCGGGCGGCCGAGGACACCGACTTCAGCTGGCGCGTCCAGCAGGCGGGGTGGCGGCTCGAGCTTCGCCGCGGTGCAAGGGTCGAGCATCACTATCGCGCGTCGCTCGGCGAGCTCCGGCGACAGTGGCGCGGATATGCCGCCGGCCGCGCGTGGCTGGCGCGCCGCTACCAGCAGTTCGAGCCGGAGCCGGCGGTTGGGCGCGGGGTATCGAGGATCTGGCGCCGGGTGCGACACCGGGGCGCCGGCGGGCGGCGTCCGCAACCGCGGCGTCCCTCGAGCGCCGACGGGCTCGGGCGCGTCGAACGCACCCGGTTCGCGGCACTCGATGCGATCCTCGCCGCCGAGGAGCTCGCGGGCTTCGCACTGTCGAACCGTCCTGGCGGATCGCCCCCGTCCACCGCCGAGCATGCGCAGGTCGTGCTGGTCACCGAGCGGTTCCCCGTTCGCGGCGACCCGCTCGTCGACTTTGCGGTCGCGCTCGACGGGGCCCGCGTCGAAGCGACCGCGAGGCCGGATGCCGTCGACCTCGAAGCCGCGCGGCGAATCTACGTCTCCTACCGCGAGGACGATGGCGTGGGGGCGCGAGCACTCGCTGTTGCCCGGCTCGTCGTGCGCCATCCGGTCCGGTCCGCGCTGGACCTGATCCGCCGGCCGCGGCCGGCGCCGCCGCTCAGCGCCCTGGCGCCGGCAGTCCTGCGGCTCGAGCAGGACGCGGGCGCCCGCGTGCAACCGCTCGGCGCGGACTCGGCGCGACGGACAGCCACTCGGATCGCCGCACTGGCGGGGCGCTCACTGACCGGCTGATGCGCGTCCACGTCATCGATCCGTCGGCGTTCACGCCACCGTATGACCGGGCGTTGTGCGCCTCGCTTGCACGGGCGGGAATCGAGGTGGAGCTGATCACCAGCCGCTTTCCGTACGGCCTCGTCCCTTCGGCCGACGGTTACCACGTGCGCGAGGTCTTCTACCGCCGAGCCCGTGGCCCTGCCGGGTCGCGGCGGCGAGCTGCGGAGAAGCTGCTCGAGCACGTCCCCGACATGCTCCGCTACCGCAGGCTCGCGCAGTCCGCTGACGTCGCACACTTTCAGTGGCTCGACGTGCAGTGGCTCGATTCGTACCTGCTGCCGCGCCGGCCGCTCGTGCTGACCGCGCACGATCTGCTGCCGCGTGAGCCGCGCCTCGGGCAGGCACGAGCCCAGCGCCGGCTGTACGACGCCGTCGACGCGATCGTCGTGCACTCCGACTACGGCCGGCGGATGCTGGTCGAGCGGTTGGACGTGCCCGCGGAAAAGGTCAATGTGATCCACCACGGCGCATTCGATCACCTCGTTGCCGACGGGACCGAGGCGCCTTTGACCGCTGAGCTGCGCTCGGTGGAGGTGCCCGTCGTGCTGTTCTTCGGCTTGCTGCGGCCATACAAGGGGATCGACGTACTGCTGCGCGCGTGGCGCCGCGTGTCCGACGCCGAACTGTGGATCGTCGGCCACTCGCGGATGTCACTCGAGCCGCTGCGGGCGAGCGCTCCGAGCTCGGTGCGGTTCGTGACCCGGTACGTCTCCGACGCCGAGCTCGCGTCGTACTTCCGTCGCGCGGACGTGATCGTGCTGCCCTACACGCGCACCGAGCGGCTCGACCAGTCGGGTGTGCTGGCGACCGCGCTCGCCTTCGGCAAGCCGTCCGTCGTCAGCGACGTGGGTGGTTTCCCAGAGGTCGCGGCGACCGGCGCTGCCACCCTCGTGCCGCCGGGCGATGCCGAGGCGCTTGGGGCGGCGATCGGCGAGCTGCTCGCAGATCGGGAGCGGCGGGAGGAGTTGGCCCGGGCCGCTCGCGCCGCCGCCGCCGGACCCTATTCCTGGGAGCAGGCGGCTAAGGCGACGATCGAGCTGTACCGGTTGCTGACGGACGGGCAACCTCGGCCTGCGCCACAATCGGCGCCGCCATGACTGCGCTCGAGGTGATCTTCTGGGTATCCGCGGGCCTCGTGCTGTACGCGCACCTCGGGTATGGCCTGCTGCTCGAACTGCTCGTCGCGCTCACGGGCCGCCGGCAAACCAGGGCGCGAACCGCAGCCCCCAGCGAGCAGCCGACGGTATCGATCGTCGTGGCTGCCTATGCCGAGCAGGACGTGATCGCGCAGCGGATCGCAAACCTGCGCGCGCTCGATTACCCACCGGACCGTGTCGAGCTGATCGTCGCATGCGATGGCTCCCCCGACGCGACCGCCGAGCGGGCGCGGGCGTCCGGCGCGGACCTGGTGCTCGAGCTGCCGCGAGGCGGGAAGATCCGCGCCCAGGACGCGGCGGTCGAAAAGGCCAGTGGTCAGATCGTGGCATTCTCGGATGCCAATGCCGTCTGGGAGCCGAGCGCGCTTGCCCGTCTCACGGCACCGTTCGCCGATCCCAGGGTCGGATACGTGTGCGGCGATGTCACGTTCCTCAACGACCGCGGCACCAACCAGGAGGGCGTGTACTGGCGCTACGAGATGGCCGTGCGCTCGCTCGAGTCCAGGCTGCGCTCGGTCACCGGGGGCAACGGCGCGATCTACGCGACCCGCCGCGAGTCCTACCTCGTCGTCGACCCGATCATGGGCCACGACCTGTCGTTCCCGTTCAACATGGTCAAGCGCGGTTGGCTGGCCCTGTACGCCTCTGATGCGCACGCGAGCGAGAAGATGGTGCCGACGATCGAGGGCGAGTTCGCTCGCAAGCGCCGGATGATGAGCCACATGTGGCCGATTGTCCTGCGAGGCGGAATGCTCTCCCCGCGTGGGTATGACCCGCTCTACGCGATGATGATCGTCTCGCACCGGGTGCTCCGCTATGTCTCACCCTTCCTTCATCTGATTGCGCTCGGGACGAGCATCGCGCTGATCGGCCAAGGCTGGGTCTATGTAGTGGCCGTCGCGCTGCAGCTGGCCGTGATTCTCGCCGCGCTCGCAGCTCGCGTTCTGCCCTTGCGGCCGCTCCTGATCGCGCGCTACTACGTGCTCACCACTGCCTCGCTGGCTGCCGGCCTGTGGGATTGGCTGGCGCGAGGGACGTCCGCCGGCTGGGAGCCCGCCGAGGGCACACGATGATCACCCGAGCCATGGACATCGTGCTCTCGCTCGCGGGCTCGATCATCACCGCGCCGATCGTCGGGCTGCTCGCACTCGCCGTCCGGGTCGAGACGCCGGGACATCCGATCTACCGCCAGACGCGCGTCGGCAAGGATGGCGAAGCCTTCTCGATCTACAAGCTGCGCACGATGGTCCGCGGCGCCGAGTTCACCGGCGCCGGTCTCGCGATCCAAGAAGGCGACGACAGGATCACCAGGGTCGGAGAGTTCCTGCGCCGCTACTCGCTGGACGAACTGCCGAACCTTTGGAACGTGCTTCGGGGCGAGATGTCGATCGTCGGCCCGCGGCCGACGATTCCGGTCCAGGTGGAGCAATACACCGAGCGCCAGCGCGGTCGCCTTCAGGTCAAGCCGGGCATCACCGGCTGGGCGCAGGTCAACGGCCGCGCGTCGCTGCCGTGGTCGGAGCGGATCGAGCTCGACCTGTGGTACGTCGAGCATCGGTCGCTGGCGCTCGATGTGAAGATCCTCGCGCGGACGGTGAAGATGGTGTTCAGCGGCGAGGGCCTCTACAAAGGGGAGACCGGCGGATGGCAACCTCCAGCATGAGCGACCGCCCCGCCGTCCTGCTGACCGGCGTCGGCAAGCGCTACGACATCGTGTCGGCGTTCGCCCAGCACACGACGGTCGTCGCAGCCGACCCCAATCGGCTGGCGCCGGCGCAGTACGCCGCCCACCACCGCACGGCCGTGCCGCGGATCGACGACCCCGAGTACGTCCCGGCGCTGCGCGACCTGTGCGAGCGCCACGGTGTCGGTGCCGTGATCCCGCTGACCGATCTCGACATCGAGGTGCTCGCGCAGGCACGCGCCGCGGGCGAGCTGCCCGCCTTCGTCCCGGACCCCGAAATCGCTCGCGCCACGTTCGACAAGTACGAGGCGCACCTGCTGCTCTCAGACCGCGGACTCCCGTCCCCGCCGACCGTCCTCCCAGGCGAGCCGGTCGAGAGCTACCCGGTGATGATCAAGCCGCGCCAGGGTTCGGGCGCCCGCTCGATCCACCGCGCCGACGATCCGGCCGCCGCCGCGTTCTTCGTCGACTACGTGCACGAGCCGACGATGATCCAATATCTGATGGACGGGCCGGAGTTCTCGATCGACTGCCTCTCGGATCTGCGAGGCCGGTGCCTGAATGCGATCCCGCGGACGATGATCGAATCCCGTGGGGGAGAATCGATCAAGGGCACCGTGATCGCCGATCGGGAGTTGATCGATCTCGGTCGGAGGGTCGTCGAGCAGCTCGGAGTTCGCGGACCCGCGACCGTCCAGGTGTTCCGCGACAAAAACATCGGCCTCGGCATCACCGATGTCAACACGCGCTTCGGCGGCGCGTTCCCCGCCCCGATGTACGCGGCGCTCGAAGGGCGGACCTACCCAGAGCTGATCGTCCGGATCGCCGCCGGCGAGACGATCGATCCTCACGTTGGCGAGTTCAGGCCCGGAATCACCTTCAGCCGCTATTTCTGGCAGCTGGAGCTGGACCAGCAGCTGCATCCGACCCGCCGCGACATCGTCCAGCCGGCTGGACCGCCGGCACCGCGATGATCGCGTTCGTGCTTTCCGGCGGCGCGAGCCTCGGCGCAATCCAGGTCGGGATGCTGCGAGCCCTGTACGAGCGCAACATCGCTCCAGAGCTGATCGTCGGGACGTCCGCCGGGGCGGTCAACGGTGCGTTCATCGCCTCGCGCCCGCCGGTGCCGGCGACCGCCGAGGAGCTGGCCCAGGTCTGGGAATCGCTGCGGACGCTGAAGGTCTTTCCCCCAAACCCGCTGACCGCAGTGCTGGCGCTGCTCGACCAGCGCGACCACTTCGTCTCAAACGACGGGGTCAGGAAGCAGCTCTCGAAGTACGAGCAGTTCAAGCTGATCGAGGACGCGCCGATCTCGCTGCACGTGATCGCGACGGACGTGCTCACGGGCGCCGAGCGCCGCATCTCCAGCGGCGACGCCAAGGCGGCCGTGCTTGCGAGCGCCGCGATCCCCGGCGTGTATCCCGCGATCGAGTTCGAGGGCGAGTACCTGATCGACGGCGGCGTCTGCGACAACACGCCGATCTCCGCGGCGGCCGAGCTCGGAGCAACCGTGATCTATGTGCTGCCCGCCGGGCACGCCTGCGCGCTGAAGTCCTCGCCGCGCGGCGCGATCCCGATGATCGTCCATGCCGTATCGCTACTCATCAACCAGCGGCTGGCGTCCGACATCGAGCGCTTCTCGCACCAGGCCAAGCTGATCGTGCTCCCGCCGCCGTGCCCGGTCGGCGTGACGCCCTCGGACTTTGATCACGCCGCCGAGTTGATCCAGCGGGGCTACGAGAGCGCCAAGCAGGCACTCGACGATCCGGACCCCAGTTCGTGGACTCCTAAATCGCTGGCGCTACTCAGCCCGCACGCGCACTAGGCGCTGGCGGCCTGGCGCGGAACGTCCGGGCCGATCGCGCCGGCGCCGCGCCAGCACTCGTCGACGAACTCCGCGATCTTGGCGGTCAGCCGCGCGGGTTTGAGCCGCAGCTCGACGATTGAGTTGGCGTCGACCAGGCGCGCGTTTGGCAGCTCCGCCGCGAGCATGTCGGCGTCCGAGAACGGATGCACCGGGTCGCGTGGGTGGCCGATCACGAGCGCCGGCGCAGTGAACTTGACGCGCTCGTTGCGGTCCGGGGCAGTGCGCCCGAACAGGATTCCCTGCAGGACCGCGGCACTGGCGCGCGGGTCCTGCGCGACCCAGTCGAGCCCGAGCTGCAGCAGAAACGGGACCGGCTGGCGCGGGACCGCGCGAGCGCCGCGCGCGAGCGCATTCATCAGCCGCTCGCCGAATGTCAGCGCGAACAGCATCGGGGTGAATGCAGCTCCACACGCTGGGATCGCGTGGTCCAGCACGGGCATCTCGAGCAGCATCCCGCGCAGCCGATTTGGCGCCAGCGACGCCACCTCGAGCGTGATGTTGGCGCCGAGCGAAGTGCCCCCGACGATCGCCTGGTCAACCTCGAGATGGTCGAGTAGGGCCACGAGCTGGCGCGCGAAGGCCGGCATCGAGTAGCGCCACATCTCGGCCGGGCGATCGGAGGCGCCGTGACCGAGCGGGTCGAACGTCACGACTCGATTGCCACGGGCGGCGAGCTCTTTCGCCAATGGGGTCTGCATCTTCTGCGAGAGCAGCAGCCCCGGCGTCAGGACTGTCGTCCGCAGGCCTTCGCCGTGGACCGTGTAGGCCAGCCTGTGACCGTCGAACACGAAGTAGGCCATGGCCTGAGCATACCCAGGTGGGCGCTGATCCTGGCCGACTGGCCAGTCAAACGTCGCAGAAGGGCCTCCGCGCGATACCGTCTTGTCCAAAGTTGCAATTTACGAGGAGGAATACATGGCGAAGGCCTTTCGTTCGCTCGCTGGCCAGGTAGTCGCTATCACCGGGGGCGCCCGGGGAATCGGCCGGGCCACGGCAGCCGCACTCATCACTCAGGGCGCGCGAGTCGCGATCGGCGACATCGAGGCCGAACTTGCCGAGCGCACGGCGCAGGAGCTCGGCGGCGGGACGATCGGGCTGCCGCTCGACGTCACCGATCGGGCGAGCTTCAAGGCGTTCCTCGACGAGGTCGAGTCGCGACTCGGACCGCTCGACGTCCTCATCAACAACGCCGGGATCATGCCGATCGGTCCGTTTGTCGAGGAGTCCGATGCAACCGCCACGCGGATGATCGACATCAACCTCCACGGCGTCATCTTCGGATCCAAGCTCGCACTCGAGCGCTTCCTTCCGCGCGGGCGCGGCCACCTGGTGAACATCGCCTCCTCCGCCGGCAAGGCCGGCTTCCCGGGCGGCGCGACTTACTGCGCGACCAAGCACGCTGTGATTGGGCTCAGCGAGGCGATCCAGGCCGAGGTGCGCGACACCGCGATCGAGGTCAGCGTCGTGATGCCGGTCGTCGTGAACACCGAGCTCGGATCGGGTCTGCCCGAGACGCGCGGCTTCAAGCCGGTCGAGCCCGAGGACGTCGCGAACTCGATCGTCGAGGCGCTGCAGACGGGGCGGTTCGACGTATTCGTGCCGAAGTCGATCGGCGTCCTATTCCGTGTGCAGGCGCTCACCCCGCGGCGCGCGAAGGAGTGGCTCGCTCGCACGCTGAAGGGCGATCAGGTGCTCGCCCATCCCGACCACGCTGCCCGGGCGGCATACGAGGAGCGGATGGCGAAGACGATCGCCGTCGCCGAGGAGCCGGCGTCAACGCCGGCGCCCGCCGTGGACGCGCCCGCCCCGCTCGAGCCCGCGGCGGCCAAGACCAACGGCGAGGTCTCAAAGAAGCGCTCTAAGGAAACCGTCTAGCGGGAGGCCCACTAGCTCACGGCCCCGACGCCAGCCACTGCGCGATCCGGTCCCCGATCTCGGGTCCGGCGTCCTCCTGGAGGAAGTGGCTGGCGTCGGCGATAACGCCGCTGAGCTCGGTGCCGAGCGCGGCTGCGAAGCGCTCGCCGGTCTGCAGCGGCAGCACGGGGTCTGAGTCGGCCCACAGGACCAGCTTCGCCCGCTGATCGGCTCGCAGGGCGTCGAGCACCCGCTGTCCGGCGAGAGCACCGGGCATCTCCGCCGAGGTCGGGAGCATCAGCGGGAACGCCCGCGCACCGGCTTTCGATGCCGGGTTTGGATACGGCGCGTCGTAGGCGGCGATCACCTCGACACCAGGGTCGCGCTTGCAGGCGCCCTTGACCAGGAAACCGACCGGCAGATCCTCTGTGCGCTCGACGAAGTCGCGGAACGCGATCCAGGCGTCGGTCATCTTCTGATGGCCGGTGAACAGGCCCGTGTCGAGGATCACCATCCGCGCGATCCGATCTGGATGCTCGACCGCGAGGCGCAACCCGACCGGCCCGCCCCAGTCGTGCACGACGACCGTCGCATCGCTCAGGTCGAGCGATTCAAGCAGCGACGCGGCCGCGGCTGTGTGACAGTCGTAGCTGTACCAGCTCAGATCGGTCGGCTTGTCCGAGCGCCCGAACCCGGGCAGGTCCGGCGCGATGCAGCGGAACCCCGCGTCTCGGACCGGCGGGATCACCTTGCGCCAGAGAAACGACCACGTTGGCTCGCCGTGGAAAAACACGACGGGTGGCCCGTCGCCCTCGTCCAAGTGGGCGAGCCGGAGCCCGTCGAAGTCGTGGTAACGGGGCTGGAATGGGAAGTCGGGAAGGCCCTCGAGAAGCTCATCCGGAGTTCTGATCGAGTCGGTCATGCCCGAAACCTATTCGATCCGAACCGAACCGGAGGGGCGCGTCAGAGCCGGCCGTTGATCGCGGTCGCGGCGTCTGAGGCGACCGTCACCTCGATCGCCGACGAGAAGCGCTGCCACGCGATCAGATTGAGCGACTCGAGCTGGTCGAGGATCGCTTGGAATGCCACGGCCTGCGCCGGCCTCACGTAGCGCCGGTCGATCGTGAACGAGTAACCGGCCTCGGCGGGCGGGTCGGTGACCCCGAGAACCTGCTGGTAGCGGTCGTCGGTGACCGTGCTGGCGACGTGCAGCGGGCTGAGGCCGCCGGATATCGCGCGGACCCGGGCCGCAAGCTCGACCAGCAGTTCCAACGCCGGCGGTCGCAGCCCGCGATACAGCGCCCGCGGCGCGTGCAGCTGCGATGCGATCGACCCCATGGCGGGGTCATATGCAAGGCCGAGGGCGCGCGCGTTGGAAGGCAGCGGCACCAGCGTGTGGTTGGCGTACGCGGCGCGCAGCGCGCCAGGGCTTGTGAAGATCCGGGTCTGATCCGGAGGGTGCAGGACCTCGGCGGCCGAATCGCTCGCGGTCTGCAGCGAGGCGAGACGGGCGAGCGCGGTGCGATCGCTGCGGTACAGACTCATGACCTGGGCAGCGCCCAGCACACGCCAGTAGTAGCGCCAGGAATCGTCGCCGAACCCCGACAACAGGTGGTATGCGGCCGCGTGATGATCAGGCGCGGTGTCGAAGTAAAGCTGCACATACGGCACCGAGCTGCCACCGTCGTAGCTGTCGAGGACCTGCTGCAGGTTGCCGATGCCCATGTGGTAGGACTCGATCGCGAGGTCGCCGCGACCGAAACGCTGCTGGGCGAGCTGCAGATAGCGGACGGTCGCGGCCAGTGCCTTGCGCGGGTCGAAGCGGTCGTCGACTCGTGCACGCGCGGCCTGCAAACGCGGGACCTTGCCGATCTGGTCGGTCGCGTAGGCGCGATCGATCTCAGCGGTCAGGCGACGGCTGGCGGCGAGGTCGATGTGCATGCTGAGCAGCGACTGGCCCGTGTCGGCCAGGATCTGCGTGAGGCCAGACGCGCCGGCGGGGTCGGCGCCTGCGATCGCATTCGGCCGGCCGGCGCTCTCCAGGAACACGATCCCCTCGAGGATGTTCGGGTCGATCCCGGTCCCGGCCGCGACGGAGTCGATCAGCGGCCGGTAGCGGGCCACGCGCGCTGCCGTCGCAAGCGCGCCGTCCGGGCTCTTCTCGAACAGTGCGTGAGCGTTGCCCGCGGTGGCGCGTGCGATCAGGTCGCTCGCTCGTGACTGTGAGTAGGCGAACGGATCGCCGCCACCGAGCGGACGCTCGACGCCCGGCGCCGGCAACGGCGCTGGGGCCGATCCTCCACCCCCGGACTGCGCGATCAGCATTGCAACGAGCAATATGAACGCGGACAGGCCCAGCACGAGCACGGGATTGCCAAGGCGGCGGCGCGGCTGGCGCAGGCCGCGGCGCGGCCGGCGCAAGCCGTCGCGCGGGCTACCCAGCTGCGGTCCTGAACCCATCGCGCCAGGTCGTGTGCTCAGGCGCCCATCCCAGCTCACGCTTCGCCTTGGCGTTGCTGGCGCCGCGCTGCGTCGTCATGCCGGCGACCGCCGCGGGCCCGCCGCCGAGCCGACCGATCCAGGCTGGAACCCGGAACGGCCGCTTCCCACCCATCGCGGTCGCGTAGGCGGGCATCCATTCGCGAGCGGCGGCTGGCTCATCGTCGACGATGTTGTAAACGCCCGGCGATCCGTTCTTCAGCCCGGCGACGGTGGCACTGGCCGCGTCCTGCACGTGGATGAATGACCAGCGGCCCTCGCCGTTGCCGATCACCGGGAACCGACGCTTGCGCGCCAGCTCGGCGTAGAAGCCATCTGACGCGAACTGTGTCCCGGGGCCGTAGAAGAAGCCATAGCGCAGGACGATTCCACCGGCATCGAGCACGTGGCGCTCGAGGTCGGCGATCGCCGTGATCGCGGCGTCCATTGGCGCGGCGGCCTCGAGCGCCAGCGGCGCGCTCTCGTCCTTGATCCAGTCGCCGGTAGGCGCGTACGCGAACGCGATGCTCTGCGCGAGCAGCCGCTGCACCCCGGCCGCCTGAGCCGCGGCGATCAAATTGGGCGTGCCGTCACGGCGTACGCGGTTGGTCCCGGCCAGCTGATGCTTGTACTTACGCGGCTCGAGTCTCGGTGGCAGGTCCGTCAGTTCGTGGATGACCGCCTCGGGCGCGGCGTCGGCCACCGCTGCGGTGACGGCGTCGCGGTCAAGCACGTCGCAGATCACGGGCGTCGCGCCCAGCTGCCGCAGGCTCTCGGTACGGTCAGGCTTGCGGGTCGTCCCTACGACCTCGTGGCCATCGCGAACGAGCATGCCCACGAGCGTGCGGCCGATGACGCCGCTCGCGCCTGCCACGAACACCTTCACGGCCAGGACGATACGCCGCTCAAGAGCGGTATGTCAGCCGCAGTCCGTGGCAGCGCGCGGCCGTGGCCGCCGTTACGTGGCTCGGGAACACCTTCCACCCGTTGCTCAGCGGGTAGAAGTTCACGAGCGGGTGGGGATGCGTCTTGAAGTAGCCGGGATTGACGTAGTAGATGCCGGTCTTCGTGCCCATGTACCAGGCGAACACGCTCTGATAGCCGATCGGGATGTTGGGCTGACCGCAGGCGAGGATGTGGGAGGCACCGAGCTTGTCGACCACGACCGACAGGCGCCCGAACTCGAGCGCCCGTGCCCGCTCGTGCGTGAGGTCCCTGCGCTCCGTCCGGACGCGCTGGGCGACTCCGGGGAGCATCGCGGCGGTGAAGGCCGCCAGCACGATGACCGCACCCCAGGCACCCAATTGCGTCGTCAGTCGCGGCCGGCTGGCCATAGCGGAGAGCCGCGAGAGCCAGCGGCTCAGCAGCGGCGGCAGGTCGTGAACAACGCGGCCTGCGAACACGCCGGCGATCACACACGCCACCGCCACCGGCTCGAACAGGTAGCGCGGTACCGACGGCCATCCGTGCAGCGCGAACGCGCACTCGATCAGGACCCACAGGACGGCGCCGCCGGCGAGCATCAGCGTGGCTCTGTCACGGCGCACGAACGCGATCGCGACGCCGAGCACCGCAGCGAGCCACACCGCCTCCTCCTGCAGCTTCGTGAACCGGTGCAGCGTCCCGAAGAACTTGTCGTTCTTGAGCGCGCGCGGTGAGTTCTGCGCGAGGTTGCCGGCGGTGAAGGCGCTCTTCGAGGTGAGCGCGGGGATCCCGAACCAGAACAGCGGCAGCAGCACCAGCCCGAACCCGACCATCTTGCGGCTCTCTGGCACCTTCCACCACATCCAGACGGTCTGGAGGCCGAGGAATGGCCACACCTCAGGCCGGCCCAGCGATCCGAGCATCCACATCCAGTACGCCCAGCGATAACGGCGGTTGAGATTGCAGTCGATCGCCGCCAGGCACAGCGAGACGATCATCGTGTCGGACTGAGAGCTGAAGATGAAGTGCGTGTAGTCGCGGATCGTGAGCAGTGCGAGCGCCGCGGCGAGGCCGGCGATGTACGCCGCGTACCGGCGCTCGGGCCGTGCGTCGACGAGCTGGAACGCGATCCGATACGCGAACACGAAGCCGCTCAGCGACACCGCCACCGAGGTGATCATCCACAGCCACAGCGCGTAGTGACCGGTCAGCGAATACGGCACGGTGAACAGGAACGTCATCGGCTTCCAGGACGGCGCGCCGTTCGTGTCGAGCTTGAAGTGAATCGTCAGCTTGCCCCATACCAGCCAGCCGTACGGGTCATATCCGGGACGCGTTCCCGCCCACAGCACGAGCAGTAGCGACACGATCACCAAGCCGACCGCGCCGGCCACCCACGGGAAGCGCTTGATCAGATCGATTCCGGGCAGCGGGCGGCGCTCCGACGCGCGCGGCGGAGCATCCGGGACCTCGACGGTCGGTGGTGCGATCGTTTGCTGTTGCACGAAAGCGGGTGAGGGGGTTTGCAGCGTGCGGGCCGGCGCCGGCCGCGACGATCGCGCCGGACGGTAGCAGCCGCGGCGAGGTGATTGACTCACCCTAAGGAAGCCCTAAGGTTCCCGGTAAACGCCCAGCTGATCGTAACTTTACGCCGCGGGTGGCCTACTATCGAGTAGCTCGTCGGCTATTCTCGTGCGCTTGCAGGCCAGCGATCATTCAGCTGAGGCCGCATATGGGGTACCCGCCCCACCCACCTCGTAGGCCGAGAGTGCTGAAGACCTAAAGTCGAGTGGAAGGTACTGGAGCATCGCTATGCAAATCTTGGTTCTAGGCGGAGACGGGTATCTCGGGTGGCCGACGGCGCTCCATCTCTCTGCCCTCGGTCACGAGGTCGCGGTATGCGACAACTTCGCGCGCCGGGGCTACGACGAGGAGATGGGCGTCGACAGTCTCGTCCCGATCTGCACGCTCGAGGAGCGGCTCGCGACGTGGCTCGAGATCTCGGGCAAGGCGATCAAGCCATACGTCGGCGATCTCTGCGATCCGGACTTCGTGCACGCGATGGTCGGGGAGTTCAGGCCCGACACGATCGTCCACTTCGGCGAGCAGCGGGCGGCTCCGTATTCGATGATCAGCCAGAGGCACGCCGTCTACACGCAGACCAACAACGTCGTCGGCAATCTCAACGTGATGTACGCGATCGCCGACATCGACCGCGACATCCACCTCGTCAAGCTCGGGACGATGGGCGAGTACGGCACGCCGAACATCGACATCGAGGAGGGCTGGTTCGAGGTCGTGCACAACGGCCGTAAAGACCGCGTCCTGTTCCCGAAGCGGCCCGGTTCCTTCTACCACCTCTCGAAGGTCCACGACAGCCACAACATCGAGTTCGGGTGTCGGATCTGGGGTCTGCGAGCAACCGATCTCAACCAGGGCGTTGTGTACGGCATCGACACCGAGCAGACGAAGCTCGATTCCCGGCTGGCTACACGCTTCGACTACGACGGCGTGTTCGGCACGGTCCTGAACCGGATGGTGATCCAGGCGGTGCTCGGCCACCCGCTGACGGTGTACGGGGATGGCTCGCAGACACGCGGCATGATCAACATCGTCGACACGGTCGAGTGCATCCGGCTGGCGTCTGAGAACCCGGCCGACCGGGGCGAGTTCCGCGTCTTTAACCAGATGACCGAGTCGATGTCGATCAGGCAGATCGCCGAGACGGTCGCCGGCGAGTACCCGAAGTGGTCTGGCTCCAGCGGTGAGTGCACGATCGAGCACGTCGAGAACCCGCGCGTCGAGCTGGAGGGCCACTACTACAACGTCAAGCACTCGCGGCTCGAGGAGCTCGGGCTCAAGCCGACGCTGCTGTCGACGACGCTGATCGACCACGTGTTCGACGTCGTCGAGCGCTACAAGGACCGCGTCGATCTCGCCGCGATCATGCCGACGGTGAAGTGGCGCGAGACCACGAGCGAACTGCCCCGGACCGCGAGCGCGCTCGCGCAGACGTGAGCACCTCCGGCGCCGGGGGGCTAAGCGGGCGTCGAGTGCTGGTCACGGGCGGGTCGGGTTTCATCGGCCGCCACGTCGTCTCCGCTCTGTCCGAAGCGGGCGCGACCGTCCGCGTGATCGATCTGCAGCCCCATCCCGACGCCACGGTGGACATCGTGGTCGGTGATATCGCGGACGGCGGCGCGGTTACGCGGGCGCTTTCCGGAGGCATCGACGCGGTCGTGCACCTGGCCGCGGTGACCTCCGTGCTGCGCTCGGTCGAGCAGCCGAAGCAGACCTACCACACCAACATCGACGGCACGCTCGTCCTGCTCGAGGCCGCGCGTGAGGCGGGCGTCACCTCGCTGGTGTTCGCCTCGACGAACGCCGTTGTTGGCCCGATGCAGGGTCCGGCGATCACGGAGGCGGACCGCCTCGGTCCACTGACTCCTTACGGCTCGACCAAGGCCGCGGCCGAGATGCTGATGTCGGCGTACACGGCCTCGTACGGGCTGCGCTGCGCCTACCTGCGCCTGACGAATGTCTACGGCCCAGGGATGCAGGCGAAGGACAGCATCGTCGCGCGGCTGATGCGTGCGATCCGGCTCGGGAGCACGTTCGAGGTGTACGGCGACGGAACCCAGGTCCGCGACTATGTCCACGCCCACGACGTCGTACAAGCGGTCCGCCTTGGTCTCGGGCAAGAGCAGTGGAGCGGACCGGTGGTGATCGGGACCGGCACCTCGCTGTCGGTGCTCGAGGTCGTCGACGCGGTCCGTCGCGTCACCGGCGCCGAGCTGTCGGTCACGCACGGCCCAGCGCGGCCCGGCGAGATGCCCGCTGTGATCGTCGACTCGAGCAGGGCGCGATCGCTCGGCTGGTCGCCGCAGTACGACTTCGAGCGAGGGCTGGCGGGCGTGTGGGAGGAGTGGTCCGCAATCGATCTTGACGCGGTCGCCGCCGGCGTCGGCGCCGTTGGAGCGGTGCAGTGACGGTGGCCCCCTCCAAGGAGTTCTCGGTGGACGCCGAGCTCGCAAAGCTCGATCCGGTGGATCGCGGCCCTGCGCAGGCGTTCCTCGCGGCCCACCCACCCGGGGTCGGGGCGCCGCTGGCGATCGTGATCCCGGCCTACAACGAGGAGCCCACGGTGGCGGAGGTCGTGGCCGAGATCCCATCCGAGGCGGCGGGACTGGCGACCGAGGTGATCGTCGTCGTCGATGGCGCCAAGGACGCGACGGCCGCGCGTGCGGCCTCGGCCGGCGCGCTCGTCTGCGATGTGCCGGTCAACCGCGGTCAGGGCGCCGCCCTGAAGCTCGGCTACTGGCTGGCGCGCGCTCGCCGCGCGCAGGTGATCTGCACGATCGACGCCGACGGTCAGTACGACGCCGAGGAGATCGCACGCGTGGTCCAGCCGATCCTCGACGGCAGGGCCGACTTCGTGTCCGGCTCACGCCGCCTCGGCGCGGAGCTGACGACGGACCCCGTGCGTCACCTCGGCGTGCTTGTGTTCGGTTTCCTGTTCAGCCTGATGGTGCGCAGCCGCGTCACGGATCCGGCCTGTGGGCTGCGGGCGATGCGCCCCGAGCTGACCGCCGCGGTCGTGCTCGAACAGCCGCAGTATCAGGCGTCGGAGCTGATGATCAGCGCCGCACTACACGGCTTCCGGCTCGCCGAGGTGCCGACCACGATGCGGGACCGCGCCAGCCACGCCGGCCACACCAAGAAGGACGGGAACTTCCGCTACGGCGTGCGGTTCGCCCGCGCCGCCATCCACACCTGGCGGCGTGACCGCAAGGCGGCGCGCACCCGGCTCTGACCCGAGAAGATCCACTTCTCGTACAGGAAGAACCTGACCGCGTAGAGCAGCGCGAGCACTGCGAAGTACGACCCGGTCACGATAACCACCCT
Source organism: uncultured Solirubrobacterales bacterium (assembly GCA_963796525.1). GTDB lineage: Bacteria > Actinomycetota > Thermoleophilia > Solirubrobacterales > Solirubrobacteraceae > Palsa-465. Next base: position 144,275 of record CAWCMD010000013.1, on the reverse strand, counting down.
GAGGCCATGGCCCTCGGGTATGCCTTGGACCTGCTTGTCGGTCCACGCGGTCGCAAGCGAGAGCAGCACGAGCGTGGAGGCCGAGATCACCACGTAGGCGAGAATCTCTCGGCCGAACGACACGCCGCCCTGCACCTTCCAGGTCCACTTGCGGTTGATCGTCCAGTTCGGGATCGCACCGGCGATGAACGCGGTGATCGAGCAGACGGTCGTCGAAGCCCCGAGCACATACAGCAGCGAGAACACGACGGCACTCGTCGTCGCCGCGATCATCGAGGCGATTGCGAACTTGGTAACGCGCCGTTGCAGCAGCGAACGACGCAGATTGTGGATGCGATCAAGGACCACTGGGGACTTCCATCCTAGCGTCTGGGGTTACCTTCCGACATTGGCAGTACGTTCTCCGCAAATGCGCGCTCAATCTGCCGGCGAGGAGATCCTGCTCGACGACGACCTCCTGATCGTCGGCGACAACGCCGGAGTGATGCCGCGGTTACCCGCCGGCGGGTTTGATCTGGTGTACATGGACCCTCCTTTCAACACCGGCCGGGCCCAGGCGCGGCGGACCCTGTCGGTGGTTGCCGACGGCGAGGGCGAGCGGGTCGGATTCGGGGGGCGACGGTACCGCTCGAGGTTGCTCCAGACGCTGAGCTACGACGATGCGTTCGCGGATTACCTGGCGTTCCTGGAACCGCGGCTACGGGCCGCTCACGGGCTTTTGGCGGATCACGGAACGCTCTACTTCCACATCGACTACCGCGAGGCCCACTACTGCAAGCTGCTGCTCGACGAGCTGTTTGGCCGAGAGGCGTTCCTGAACGAGCTGATTTGGACCTACGACTACGGCGCCAAGCCACGGCGGCGCTGGCCTGCCAAGCACGACACGATCCTCGTGTACGTGCGGACGCCGGGGGCCCACTGGTTTGATGCGGATGCGGTCGAACGGGAGCCGTATATGGCACCCGGACTGGTCGGCCCGGAGAAGGCGGCGCGCGGCAAGCGTCCCACCGATGTGTGGTTCCACACGATCGTCCCGACCAACGGCCGGGAGAAGACCGGTTATCCGACCCAGAAGCCAGAGGGAGTCCTGCGGCGGATTGTGTCCGCGTCTTCTCGGCCCGGTGGCTGGTGCCTCGATCCGTTCGCCGGGTCCGGCACCCTCGGCGCCGTGTGCCGCCAGCTCGGCAGGCGGTTCGTGCTGATCGATGACAACCCCGTGGCGGCAGACGTGATGACGCGGCGCTTGAGAGCGGAGCCCGCGCGGGCAGTCGCCTCCTGAGCGCCTACTCCTCGTGCACCAGCGGGACGAAGCGCACCGGCTCGAGCTCCGAGCGTACGAGCTCATCGCCCTGGCGCACCGTCAGAACGAGGCGCTGGTTCCGGCCCCCGACCGGCGCAACCATGCGCCCGCCGTCGGCCAGCTGAGCCTCCAGGGTCGCCGGGACCGAGTCGGTGGCGGCGGCGACGTTGATCGCGTCGAACGGAGCATTCTCCGGGAGGCCCCGCCAGCCGTCGCCGACCAGGAAGGTCACGTTGTCCAGACCCAGCTCATCGATGACTGCTCGTGCCTCCTCGGTTAGCTCCGCGTGCCGCTCGATCGTCCATACGTGGTCGCAGAGCACCGCCAGCAACGCCGCGTGATAACCCGAACCGGTCCCGATGTCGAGCACCCGATCGGTGTCCCGCAGGCCGAGCAGCTCGAGCATCCGCGCCACCACCAGCGGCTGCGAGATCGTCTGGTCGCAGCCGATCGGCAGTGCGACATTCTCGTAGGCGCGGTGGCGCTGCGACGGGGGCACGAAACGCTCGCGAGGCACCGAGCCGATCGCCGCGAGCACGCGCTCGTCGTGGACGGTCGGCCGTAGGCGCCGCGCGAGAGCTGCGGATTCGCTCATCTGCGCTTGCCATTGTCTCTCACCGCACTCGCGTCAGGGGCGTGAGAGAATCGGTGACCGTGACGCAGACCAGGCCCACCCAGCTCGTCCTGTGGCTGGTGCTGCTTTGCCTGGTGGCTGCGATCGGCGTGGTACTGCTCACCGGCCAGGAATCGAAGACGGCGAAGAGCGCCGGCACGCAGAGCTCCAGCTTCGACGGGCCGACGATGCCACCGCACCTCCGCGCAGCGAACTTCTCGCTGCTGGATCAGAACGGCAAGCGGGTGACGCTCTCGAACTACCGGGGCAAGGTCGTGGTGCTCACGTTCATCCATTCGCTCTGCCATGACGCGTGCCCGTTCATGGTCGAGCAGATCAAGGGCGCGCTGAACGACCTGCCGGGCGGTGCCCGGTCGATCGCGGTGATCGGCATCACCGCCGCCCCGGCCGAGGACACCGTCGCCCACCGCCGGCGGTTTCTTGCACAGCACGAGATGACGGGAAGACTGGCGTACCTGAACGGTCCGCTCCCCGTCCTCGAGCGGATCTGGCACGCATACGCGATCCAGCCGGTCACGCCCAAGATAGATCACTCGACGTTCGTGATGTTGATCGACAAGCGCGGGATCGAGCGGGTGGGTTTCCCGGCGTCCGAGCTGACGCCGGAAGGCTTGGTGCACGACATCGGCGTGCTCGAGCGCCAGCCTGCCTAGCCTCCACGCCCTCGGCCAAGCCGCCTGCTTGCCGAAGCCCGACCTCCGTCAGGCCGGCATGTACTTGCGCACCGGCTCGAGATGGTCGCGCAGGTCGTCGCTGGTGAGCCCCGGAATCTCGAAGCTCGCATCGCCGTGGTCAGTGCGCACCACGAGGTGGCCGGCCTGCTCACGGCGTCGCCGTCGCCAGCCACGAGCGTCTGGGACCTCGAGCGCTCGGATGTCCTCCCAGCCGAGCCGTCCGAGGATCGTGTCCGAGCCTCGGATCACGTCGAGGCCGTGCTCTGAGAACTCGAGCTGGATGTCGGACTCGGCCGGCGCCAGATTCGCGATCCCGCCGAGATGGACCGCCGCGAGCCGCAGCGGCCCGGACTCCTCTGAGGGAGGCGCGGCGCCGTTGTCGTGAGCGATCGAGCCATGCTCCGCGGTGGTGGGGGCTTCGTCTTCGTCCTCGTCTTCGTCTTCGTAGAGCACTTCGACCGGGTTTTGCGCGTGCGCTTCCTCGGCGCGCTCCTGGGCTGGCTGGTGGGGCTCCTCCGGATCGTGGGCTGGCTGGGGGGGCTCCTCCGGTTCGTGGGCGGCTTCGGGGGCCTCCTGTGGCTCGTGCGCCTCCTCGCGCGCCAGCGCGGCCGCGGGGGTCTCCTGCGGCGCCTCGATCGGCTCCGGCTCCTGTGCGGCCTGGGGGGCCTCCTCCTCCGGCTCGGTCTCGCCGTCCTCTTCGTCCCGGCCCGGCTCGGGCCGTGGGCCAAGCCGAGCGAGGCTCTCCTCGTATGACGGAGCGCCGACCATCACCTGGGCGCGCTCAACCGCCGGATGACCCAGTGCTTCGCCGAGACTGATCCCAAGCTCCTCGGTCGCCACCGCGGCGAGCGCGCGGCGCCACTGCAAACCGTCGGCCCGATCGGCGGCGCGCTGGACCATCTCCTCGAGCTGGTCGGGGTTGAGCTCAAGCACGTCGGCGTGTGCGGCTGCCGCCTCCTCGAACGCCGGCCGCAGCCGTGCTAACAGCTCCCCGCGGCCGCGGGCGGCGATCCGCTCGGCGGCCTGCTCGGTCGTGTCGTTCATAGGCCCCCGTCCTCGATCAGAGATTTGATGTGCGCGAGGAAGCGCGCTGCCTGGGCACCGAACAGGATCCGGTGGTCGCATGCGAGTGTCAGAGTCATGAGGTGGCCTGGCACGATATCCCCGGCTCGGACGACAGCGACCTGACGGACCTCGCCGGCGGCGAGCGCCGCTGCGTGCCCGGGGGCCACGATCGGTGTCGAGCTGGTCACGCCATAGCGGCCCACATTGGATAGGGCGAAGGTGGCGCCCGATAGCTCCGGGGGTGCCAGCTCACCGGCATGGCCGCGCCGTGCCAGCCGTTCGAGCTCGTCCGTCAGCTCCGACACTGACTTGCGGTCCGCGTCGAACACGGTGGCGAGAACCTCCGCGTCCTCGGTTTCCATCGTGACACCGACATTCACGCGTGAGTGCAACTCGAAGCGGCCGTCGCGGTAGGAACCATTCGCCTTCGGCACCTCAACGAGGGCGAGCGCACACGCTCGCGTGAGGATCGCGTCGACCGACCATCCGCGCTGCTCGACCTCTCGCAGGCACCGCGACATCTCCGCGTCAACCGTCAGATCGAGGTCCGGGACCGTCGCGCGCGCCTCGGCGCTGCGGCGCCCGACCGTCCGTTGCGTCCTGGTCGGTTCCTCTAGCCGAGCCTCCCCCTTTGCACCCGTGACCCGTTCCGCCATCTCGGCAACATAGCGTTTCCGGCTGGGCCCGAGCGACCGAGCGCCTCAGTCGGCATCGTCCCACTTTTCGAGGAACTCGTCGGCTTCGAGCGCCGCCAGGTCAGTGCGCAGACGGCGCAGCAGCTTGGACGCGTCCTTTGCCGGGAGATCCCAGAACAGAACCACCTCGCCATCGTCGATCGAGACGACCTCGATCCGGTCGAGACGGTCCGGTCCGGCGAGGAACGACGGCTGCAGCCCCTCGCGCGAGACGATCAGCTCGAATGCGCGATTCGCTCTCAACGCCACGCTCCGATCTCCACCGCGGCGCGAATCAACGCCGTGCTCCGATCTCCGCCGCGGCCTGCTCCACCGCCTCGTCTCCCTCGAACACTTGGCCGGCGACAGCTATCGCAGGCAGTGACCGTACGCCGGCGCTGCGGGCGCGAACCACGGCCTGCTCGAGCCGCTGCTGCGTCGAGCGCATGCCGATTCCCTTGAGGACCGCGGCCGGATGCATCTCACATGCAGCCGCCGCCAGCAGGACCGTGTCCTGGTCCCCCAGGTCGCGCCCTCCAGCGAACGCTTGGCGAAACGCGGCCAGCGAGAACGACACCGCCCGCCCGATGTGCTTCGCATACGTGGCGGCGAGCATCGCCGTACGCGAATCCGGGGGCCATTGCGACGGCCATCGGACCGGCTGCAAGCCGCGTTCGGCGGACAGTCGCTCGATCAGCTCGCGGTCCGAATCCGATGCTGTGGCCTCGAAGCCCGCACCGTGGACCGGCTCCCACTCGGGGACTGTCGGGAGCGACGAGGAGACTCGCTCGGCGACCAGATAGCACGTCGGGCTACCGAGGTCGTAATAGAAGACCGCCTGAGCCGACGACACGGCTCAGCCGTGAATCAACCAGCCGTCGGCAGCCCGGGCCGCCTCCATGACCCCCTCGGCCAGGGTTGGATGGCCGTGGACGATCCGTGCCAGCTCGGGATAGCCGCCCTCGAGCGCACGCGTGTTCACGAGCTCTTGGATCAGCTCGGTCGCCTTGGAGCCGACGACATGGCCACCGATCAGCTCGCCGTACTTCTTGTCGCCGACGATCTTGATCAGACCCGTCCGGTCGCCGAGGACGGTGCCGGCGCCGACGGCTCCGTACTGAACCTTGCCGACGACAACGTCGTGTCCCTGCTCGCGCGCCTGCGCCTCGGTCAGCCCGAAGCTCGCGACGTTCGGCGCGCAGAAGGTGACGCGCGGAATGTCCAGGTACTCGATGGGGTGGGTTTCGAGGCCGGCGGCGGCCTCGACGGCGATGATCCCCTCGTCGGAGGCCTTGTGAGCGAGCGCCGGACCGTGGACGAGATCTCCGATCGCATATACGCCCGTCGCCGACGTCCGCATCGCGCCGTCGACCTGGACCAGTCCGCTCTCCTCGAGCTTCACCCCGGCTGCATCGAGGCCGAGGGCCGCCACGTCCGGGCCTCGGCCCGCCGCGATCACAAGCCACTCGACTTCCGCGCTCTGATCGCCGTAGGTGAAGGTGACGCTGCTTGCGCCGGACTCCACGTTCTGAACGAGCGTGTTGGTGTGCACCGCGATCTGCTGGCGCTTGAACCCGCGCTCGGCGAGCTTGGAGATGTCCGCGTCCTCGGTTGGCAGCACGCGCTCGAGCGCCTCGAGCAGGAACACCTGGACGCCGAGCCGGGCGTAGGCCGAAGCGATCTCGGCACCGGACGCGCCGGCACCGACGACCGCCATTGAAGCGGGCAGCTCGGGCAGCGCCCACGCCTCCTCGGTCCCGATCACCCGGCCGGCGAACTCGGTGCCGGGAATCGGCTTCTTCACCGAGCCGGTCGCGAGCACGATCGTCTTGGCGTCGAGCTGGCGGCCGCCGACGGACACGCCGCCGCCCTGGACGAGCGAGCCCTCGCCTTCGATCACCTCGATCCCGTTCTTCTTGAACAGCCCCGAGACGCCTCCGGTCAGCGTCGAGATCACCTTCTCACGCCGTGCACTGACCGCCGCGTAGTCGACTTTGGGCTCACCGACCTCGATTCCGAAATCGTCTGCCTCGCGAACCTCCGAGAGCACGTCGGCCGTCCGCAGGACGGCCTTGGCGGGGATGCACGCGTAGTTCAGGCAGCGCCCTCCGACGCGGTCCTTTTCGATGACCACGGTCTTCATCCCAAGCTGCGCAGCGCGGATCGCGGCCACGTACCCACCAGGCCCGGAGCCGATCACGATGCAGTCGTACGCGTCAGCCATACATCGAGCCTATACGACGGTGATTTCTAGCGGCTGGGGGGACCGTGATAGCGCGGCATCTGTACCCGGCTGAGCACCCGCACAAGCTTCCAAAACAGGAATCCGGCGCCGGCGATGATCACGGGGGGCACGATGAACCCCAGCGCGTTGCTCGCCTCGGTGAGCAGCAGAGCGAACAAGGTCGCGATGATCGCCAGCAAAGCCATGAACCCCAAGAGCGCCCAGTACTTCAGCCGCCACAGGCCGACCGCGCAAATGATCATCACAAGCGCGAACGCGATGATCCCGCTCGGCGCAGGGTGCTTGCCGGCGATCTTGGCCCCGGCGGCATAGGCGATCAGGTTGCCGGCCCCGGCAGCCAGCGCGAGCACGGCGCTCACCGTCACCGCCCACGGGCGCTCGCCGGGAGCCAAGGGCTCGAGCTTCGCCCGGACCTCCGCGTTGCGTTGTTCGGAGCGGCTGACCGGTCGCTCCTGGGGAGTGGCGGCGGGCTTTGCAGGTGTCGCAACCGCCGCGCCTGACGGGCGGTCCCGGCGGCCCCGCTTGCGGCTACGCTGACCCAACTCGAGCCTCGCTTGTGAGCGCCGCACGCAGACACCGCGCGGTCTGCTCGGGGTCGGGAGCGTCGGTGAGTGCGCGTACGACGGCGATCCGTCGCGCACCTGCCCCGCGCACGGTCACGACGTTCTCAGCGTTGATCCCGCCGATCGCGAAGAACGGGATGCTCGTGTGCTCGGCGGCGTAGCGCACGAGCTCCAAGCCGACCGCCGGCCGGCCCGGCTTGGTCGGCGTCGCGTGGACCGGTCCGACGCCGATGTAGTCGACGTCCAGCCCGCTCGCGGCCTCGACCTGATCAGGGCTGTGCGTGGAGAGCCCGACGATCCGATCGGGACCGACGAGCGCTCTGGCCTCGGCGACCGAGGCGTCGTCCTGACCGACATGCACGCCATCGGCACCGCAGCTCTCGACGAGATCCGGCCGGTCGTTGAGGATGAAAAGCGCGCCATTCTCGGCGCACAGCGCCGCAAATCTCCGTCCGGCTTCGACGATCGCGCGATCCGGACGATCCTTGATCCGCAGCTGCACGATGTCGACGCCACCGCGGACCGCCGCGCGCACGAATGCGTCGGGGCGCTCGTCGCACACCATGTAGAGCCTGGCCGAAGCGAGATCGGACACGCCAGAAGTCTCGCAGGAGCGCGGCGCTAGCATTGCCAGAACGGGAGCCCACCGTTGGGCTGAGAGGGCGGTACGTAGATCCGCCGACCGTCAGAACCTGACCCGGGTAATGCCGGCGTAGGAAGTTATGCAGAGTTCGAAAAGATCATCTGACCTGGCCGTCGTCGGCGGTGGCGTGATCGGCCTCGCCATCGCGTGGCGCGCGGCGAAGCAGGGCCTGCAGGTCGTCGTGCTCGAGCGCGGCGAACCCGGCCACGGCACCTCGCACGTCGCGGCCGGGATGATCGCGCCGGTCAGCGAGGCGCGACGCACCGAGCAGGAGCTTCTGCGGCTCGGCTTGGCCAGCGCCGCCGCCTATCCGCAGTTCGTCGCCGAGCTGGTCGAGGCCACCGGGGAGGACCCGGGGTACCTCGCGTGCGGGACGCTCGCGGCGGCCCGTGACGACGACGACGCGGCGGCACTCGAGCGAGAGCTCATCTTGCGCCAGCGTCTCCAGCTTCCGGTTCGCCGTCTGCGGGCGAGTGAGGCCAGGCGGCTCGAGTCCGCGCTCGCCCCCACGCTGCGACTGGCGCTCGAGATCCCTGACGATCACGCGATTGACCCGCGCAGGCTGACGGCGGTGCTCGCGAACGCGGTCACGAGGGCGGGCGGTGAGCTTCGCACGGGGACCGAGGTCGCTTCCGTGGACATCGCCGCCGACCGAGTGCGCGGCGTCCGCCTCGCCGGCGGCGAGCAGGTACCCGCCGAGCACGTGGTAATCGCTGCCGGCATATGGTCAGGCGAGATCTCGGGCATTCCCGAGCAGGAGCGTGTCCCCCTGCGCCCGGTCAAGGGGCAGATCCTTCGTCTGCACGATCCAGCCGGCCCGGGGCTGCTGACGCGAGCGCTCCGGACCGTCGGCGGTTACGTCGTCCCTCGCGGCGACGGCCGGTACGTGCTCGGCGCGACGATGGAGGAGCGCGGCTTTGACACGACGGTGACAGCCGGAGCGGTGTTCGAGCTGCTGCGGGACGCGATCGAGGTTCTTCCCGGACTCGAGGAGCTGGTGATCGACGAGCTGTCAGCCGGGATCCGGCCGGGCACGCCCGATAACTGCCCGGCGATCGGGTCCTCGGCGGTTGCCGGGTTGCACTGGGCGACTGGCCACCATCGCCACGGGATCCTGCTGGCGCCGATCACCGCCGAGGCGGTGGTCGCTGAGCTCAGCGGAAGCCCGATCCCGGCGGTCGCCTCGCCCTTCTCTCCGCGCCGGTTCGGCCACGTTGCGGTGGGAGCCTGAGATGGTGGTTACGGTCAACGGCGAACGCCGTGAGCTGCCGGCGGGCGCAACCGTGGAGAGTGTCGTCGAGCTGTTCGGCGGCGCGCCGGGCGGGCGAGGTGTCGCGGTGGCGGTGTCGGGCGAGGTCGTCCCGCGCGGCGCCTGGGCGATCACCGAGCTGACCGAGGGCGCTCGGATCGAGGTCGTGGCCGCGGTTCAGGGAGGATGAAGGGGATGAGCGAGCCATTTGTCATTGCCGGGCGCGAGCTCTCGTCCCGGCTGATCCTCGGCACCGGCGGCTTTGACAACCACGAGATCCTCGCGCAGGCGCTCGAGGCGTCGGGAACCGGTCTGTGCACTGTTGCGCTGCGGCGTCTCGATCCAGCCGCTCGGGGCTCGATCCTCGAGGTCCTCGACGCCGCCGGCGTCGAGGTGCTGCCCAACACCGCAGGGTGCTACACGGCGCGCGACGCGATCATCACCGCGCAACTCGCCCGCGAGGCATTCGAGACCGACTGGATCAAGCTCGAGGTGATCGGCGACGACCGGACCCTGCTCCCCGATGCGGTCGAGCTGGTTTCGGCGGCCGAGGCGCTCGTCGACGACGGGTTCGTCGTGCTCCCGTACACGACAGACGATCCGATCCTCGCCCGCAGGCTCCAGGACGTCGGCTGCGCTGCAGTGATGCCGCTCGGCTCGCCGATCGGCAGCGGCATGGGAATCTGCAACCCCTACAACCTCTCGATCATCATCGAGCGCGCCGGCGTCCCCGTGATCCTCGACGCCGGCGTCGGGACCGCTTCCGACGCCACGCTTGCGATCGAGCTCGGCTGCGATGCGGTGCTGTGCGCGAGCGCGATCTCGCGCGCCCACGATCCCGCGGCGATGGCGCGAGCGATCCGGCTGGCGGTCGAGTCCGGTGTGCTGGCCCGCGCGGCGGGCAGGATTCCTCGGCGACGGTACGCACAGGCCTCAACTCCGGATCAGGGTGTGCCCGCGTTTGATCTCCCGGGTGGCGCCGGATGACCTCCGTCGACACGCTGTTCGACGGCTGGCAGGCGGCTTGGTCCGGCAAGGACCCGGCCGCGTTCGCCGAGCTCTGCACGCCGGACATCCACTACGAGGACCCGTTTACATCCGAGCCGCTCGTGGGCGCGGACGAGCTCGCCCGGCACGCTGGGCGACTGTGGGTGGGGTTTCCGGACGCTCGGCTCGAGAAGACGGGCGAGCGGCTGACCAAGGGCAGCTTTGCCGCGGCGCCGTGCAAGCTGCTCGCCACCCACAAGGGGACGCTCGAGGGCCTGCCCCCGACGAACAAGTTCATCGTCGTCCACTGCATCTTCTACTGCGAGCTGCGCCACGACCTGCTGCTGCGCGTGCGCGCGTTCTACGACGTCTACGACGCCGCCACGCAGCTCGGCGTGCTTCCAGCCCGCGGCACGCTCGGCGAGAAGGCGCTGATGGTGCTGCGGGGCTTCGGGCTGCGCGCCGGCAAGGGGTAGGCCGGCTCGACCGGCGTGGCAGAAATCGTCCGCAACCCGTCATTGCGGACAACGACACCGCACGCGATCATCGGCGCATGCCGAGACCTCGTCGTGTGGTGATCGTTGCGTTTGCGGACGTGCAGGTGCTCGACGTCACAGGTCCCAGCGAAGTGTTCTCGCTCGCAAACCGCGAGTCAGGGGCTGAGCGGTACGCGATTGAGCTGGTCGCCGGCGACGGCGCCTCGCTGAGGACCTCGAGCGGGCTCGAGCTCGTTCCGCACGGCTCACTGTACGGCTGCCGTGGCTCGATCGACACGCTGGTCGTCGCCGGCGGGCAAGGCGTCCGCGAGGCGGGGCGCGACGAGCGTCTGGTCTCCTGGTTGCGGCTCGCGGCGCGCAGATCCCGGCGAGTCGCGTCGGTCTGCACCGGTGCGTTCTTGCTGGCGCGGGCGGGACTGCTGGACGGCCGGCGCGCGACCACGCACTGGGCGGCGTGCGGTGCGCTCGAACGCAACTATCCGACGGTCGAGGTGGACCCCGACCCGATCTTCGTCCGCGATGGGAACGTCTACACGTCGGCCGGTGTGACGGCGGGCATCGACCTGGCGCTTGCGCTCGTCGAGGAGGATGCCGACCACGAGCTTGCGGTCCGGATCGCGCGTGACCTCGTCCTCTTCATCCGCCGGCCAGGCGGGCAGTCGCAGTTCAGCGCGGGCCTCGCCGGCCAGACCGCATCGCGGCCCGGCATGCGCGACCTCCAGGGCTGGATCGCCGACAACCTCGATCAAGACCTCAGCGTCCCGGCGCTGGCCGAGCGCTCGTTCATGAGCCAGCGCAATTTCGCCAGGGTGTTCAAGCGAGAGGTCGGCCTCACCCCGGCGGCATACGTCGAGGCTGTCCGGCTGGAACGCGCACGCACGCTGCTCGAGACGACCGAGTCCACGTTCCAGGAGATCGCGCAGCGCTGCGGGTTCGGAACGCTCGAGACGCTGCGCCGCGCATTCGCGCGCCGCCTCCGCGTCAGCCCCGGCGAGTACCGCGCGCGGTTCGCTTCCACAAACGTGATTCCGATCTCGACAAGGAGAGCTGTGCAATGAACATCGCGATTCCGATCTTCGACCGTTTCACTGCGCTGGACGCCGTGGGGCCCTACGAAGTGCTGTCCCGCATCCCCGGCGCGACCGTGAAGTTCATTGCCGCGGAGCCGGGTCCAAAGCGCACTGAGACCGGGATGTTGGGATTGGTTGCCGACGCCACGCTCGATGAGCTGACCCACCCTGAGGTGATCGTCGTGCCGGGCGGCTTCGGCACGCGCGAGCTGATGGAAGACGAGCGGCTCCTCGATTGGCTGCGCACGGCGCATGAAGACTCGCAGTGGACGACCTCGGTGTGCACCGGGTCGCTGCTGCTCGCTGCCGCGGGCATTCTGGAGGGACTCGAGGCGACGACACACTGGATGGCGCTCGAGTTGCTGGCGGAGTACGGAGCGACGCCGGTGAACCGCCGAGTCGTCGAGCAAGGCAAGGTGATCACCGCTGCCGGTGTCTCCTCCGGGATCGACATGGCGCTGACCCTCGCCGCGCGAATCGCGGGGGAGGACCTGGCGCACGCGATCCAACTAGGCATCGAGTACGACCCCGAGCCCCCGTTCGAGAGCGGCTCCACCACCAAGGCGCGACCGGAGATCGTGGAACTGGTCCGCGCGCGGGCGTCGCAGCTCGGCTAGCGACCGAGCCCGACAAGCACCGGCAAGTGGTCAGACAGCCGCCCGTGCTCGAGAACCCGATAGCCGTACGCCGCCGAGGACAGCCCGCGTGCGAGCACGTGGTCGGGACCCGATCCGCCGGCCCACTCGAACCGTGGCGCGACGGGAAAGCGGATGTTGAAGTCGCCGCCGAGGATCGCCGGCGCATCGCCGGCCCAGCGACGGACGAACGCGCCGGCGCGCGTGCACTCGCGCAGCGTCCCGCCGCCGTGAAGATTGCCGACCCAGATCCCAGAGTCGAGACGGACGGCATGCACCCAACGGCGCTCGGGCATCCACGTCAGCCGCGCGACGCGATGCTCGGCCACCGAACAGCCCCGCGCAAGGATCGCGTTGCACCCACCGCCGTTGGACTTGATGAGATCTGGCCAGCGAGTTGCCACGAAGCGCCTGACGGGCAGCAGCGAGTTGCGCGAGGTGAGTACGGAGCGCGCCGATGCCCGCAGGCGCTCGCCGAGCAGCGCCGGCCACCAAGGCGGCACCTCCTGCAGCAGCGCCACGTCCCAACGCCAGCCCGCCAGCGCCTCGCAGAACTGCTGGCGCAGGTCTCTTCCGGCGGGCGGGATCGACCGCCCGTGCATCAAGTTCCACGTAAGGACACACAGCGGCATCACGGCCAACGTACACTGCCCGGCTTGCCTCGCCATCTACTCACCGGACTCGAGCTGAGCGCGGACGAGCTGAACGCGGTGATCGACCGCGCGCTCGAGTTGAAGGCTGCGCCGTACAGCTCAGATGCGCTCGCGCGCAGGAGCGTCGCGCTGATCTTCCAGAAGCCCTCCACCCGCACTCGCGTCTCGTTCGAGGCGGGCATCGCGGAACTCGGTGGCCACCCGATGGTGCTGCGGACCGAGGACCTGCAGCTGACGCGAGGGGAATCGATCCGCGACACGGCCTATGTCCTCTCCCGCCACGTCGCCGCCGTCGGCATCCGCACCGGACCGGACGAGCTTGTCGCGGAGCTGGCCGAGCACGCCACTGTGCCGGTGATCAACATGCTGACCGCCGGCCATCATCCGTGCCAGGCGGTCGCCGACCTGATGACCCTGAAGGAAGAGTTCGGCCGCCTCGCGGGCCTCGCGCTCGCCTACGTCGGGGACGGCAACAACGTGGCGCGCTCACTGGCGCTGCTCGGTGGGCTGGCCGGCCTCACCGTTCGCGTCGCCTCTCCTCCCGAGTACGCGCTCCAGCCGCCCACCGGGGATGCGGTCCTGCTCGTGGACCCGCGCGAAGCCGTGGCCGGCGCCGACGCCGTGTACGCCGACGTCTGGGTCAGCATGAACGACGATCCCGACTCGGCGCAGGCCCGGCGCTCGGCGCTCACGCCATACCGCGTCGATGATGCGCTCATGGGCCTGGCAGGCCCGAACGCGATCGCGCTGCATTGTCTTCCCGCCCATCCGGACGAGGAGATCACGGCCGAGGTGCTCTACGGCAAGCGCCAGCGCATCTGGGATCAGGCCGAGAACCGCCGGCACGCCCAGAAGGCGCTGATGGAGTTCCTCACGAGCAGCTGAGCGGAGCGCCGCGAGCTTAACCGGCTGCCGCATGGGCTAGGCTCGTGGCAGGCAGTATCAGGAGGGAGAAGACAATGCCCGAACGGAAATCGTCGTCCACCGGTTCCAGGGATTCGAACGGATCGAAATCCAAGTCCTCCAGCACCGGCAGGGGCAAGTCGGCGTCGGCCGCCAGAAGCGGGGCAAAGGCAAGCAAGAGCGCTGCTCCTCCTACCGTCACCGAACAGCTCATCAATCGTGTGATCAAGCCGTTGGGTCTCGTGCTCATGACTCGCGAGCGGATCCAGGAGACGCTCGATGAGGCTGCAGAGCGCGGCAAGGTGACCCGGTCGGACGCGAACGAGCTCGCCGCTGAGCTGTGGCGGCGCGGCCGGCAGGAGACCGACGACCTGCTCTCGAACCTCGAGCAGCTGCTCGGCCGGGGCCGCCAGCAACTCGAATCCGCGACTCGGCGCGCCCGCGACAATCCGGTCGCGCGGCTCGTCGGAGGCCGCGAGCGCGATAGCTCGGACGAGAGATCGGCACCGCCGTTTCCGATTCTCGATTACGACGAGATGACCGCGGCGCAGGTTGAGAGCAACCTCGAGGGCTTGACGGCCCCCGAGTTGCGTGCAATCCGCAACTACGAGCGCCGTCACGCCAACCGCAAGTCCGTGCTGGCCGCGATCGAGCGCGGACTGGCGTAGGCCTCAGAACTCGTCCGCCAGCGAGGCGAAGTCGAGCTCCTCGCCGGCTAGCTCGCACAGCAGCTCGTCGGGCGCCATCGCCTGACCGCGCCGCCATAGATTCCTGAGCAGGGCTCCAGCGGCCGGCAGCTCGAACCAGGTGGGTCCGAACCGGCCGACAAGGTAGCGCCGCAGGTGCGCCTCGAGTGCCCAGGCACGCAGGTAGGACGCGCAGTAGAAGCCGGGATCGACGTCCGCCAGGTATGTCTGGCCCGGCCACTCGATCTCAAGCGCGCCCCCGAGCAGGTCCGAATAGCGCGCGGCGGATGCCCCCTCGGGTCCGTGCAGCTCGAGCTCATAGGCCAGCTTGCCGCAATAGCGCCGTAGATACACGAGGCGCTGCGCCCGCCCATGCGAGACGAGCAGATCGGGGTCGGTGATGCCGAGTCGATGTGACAGCCACTCCGGATCCTCGACGAGGTGCTGGAGCAGGAATGCGTAGGCCTCGGTGATCGCGTTGTCGCCGAGATATCGGTACTCGAACGGAAGCTCGGGATCGACCGCCGAGTAGTGCGCCGTGTGCCCGCCCTCGTGAAACAGCGCCGAATAGTCATCGCGCCCGCCGACGGGCGAGATCACCAGATACACCTCCGCCGGCACGCGCACGGGCGCGCAAAACGCGCGGGGAGATTTGTTGGGCCGGCGATCCACATCGAGCACGACTCCAGAACCTTCTCCGAGATCGACCTCTAGACCGACGGCCGTGGACACGAAGCTCTGGACGAGCTGCTCTGCTGGGAAGTCGGCGTCCTGCTCGGGCGCCCTGAAGAAGCGCTGGAGGTCGGAGCGCCTCAGCTCCGACAGCCCGAAACCGAGTGTCCTCCTGAGCTCGGGCTCGAGCATCGCCGGATATCGAGCCGTGGTGAGTACACGAAAGCGCTCAGTCTGGACATGTAGTCGGTCGAGGTCGACCTGCTTGAGCGTCGCGCACATCTCGCGGTAGCTGCCAAACCCCAAGTCGCGTGCCACATCGTGCTGGCGGTCGATCAGCTCGCGATACAGCGGGTTCAGCTCGGAGTCGGTCGCCGATAGGCGCTGCTCCTCGATCTCGGCGCGCCGCGATGCGTCCGCCTCGTTGGCCTGCACGACCGCCGATTCGCGAAAGCCGATCCGCTCGCCGCCGACGGTGATCGTGAGCGCTGCCTCGCGATGTGCCAGCTCGGCCTCGAGCTCCTTGGTCCGCTGGCCGCTGAGTCCCTCGACGGCGAAGTCGAGCAGCATCGTCAGCCGACGACGCTCGTCGCTGCCGGGAGCAGCCGCGTCGGTACGCGCACGCAGTTCCTCGATCGCGCCACGCTCGAACAAATCCGCGTGGCGCGCGTAGATCGGCTCGATCTCGTAGTCGTCGCTGAGCCCGGCGTAATGCCGGTAGTACTCAGCCGTCAGCTCGGAGACGAATGCCTCGGCCGACTGCCGGTACGAGCCTAGATCCATGGGCGTGCCATGCTAGTCAGCATGGACGCGCAGGCACACACCGCGACCCGGCCGCGCCGCGGCGACGAGCTCGAGCTGACGATCGAGTCGCTCGCGTTCGGTGGTGCCGGCGTGGCTCGGCTGGACGGCTACGTCGTGTTCGTGCAGGATGGGATTCCTGGCGACCGAGTCCGGGCGGTGGTCGGCAAGAGCAAGCGGGCTTACGCCGAGGCGCGCACGATCGAGATCCTCGTACCGAGTGAGGACCGCCTGCCCCGAGTCGCCGACCATCCCGGCGCTCCGTGGCAGGTGTTGCCCTACGAGCTCCAACTCGAGGCGAAGGCCTCGCAGGTCAGGGACGCTCTCAAGCGAATCGGCCACCTCGAGGGCTACGAGCTCGAGCCGATCGTTCCCGCGGTCGAGCAATGGCGCTACCGCAACAAACTCGAGTACTCATTCGGGAACGACGCGCGCGGACATCTCGTGTGCGGCTTCCATGCGCCGGGGCGCTGGGACGAGATCGTCGAGACGACCGACTGCAAGTTGGCCTCCGCAGCCGCCAACGAGGCGCGGGAGCGGATCGTTCAATGGTGCCGGCAACAATCGCTCACCGTCTACGACCGGCGCTCCGGCGAGGGTTTGCTGCGCAACCTGGTGATCCGCGAGGGCCGGCGCACCGGTCAGCTCCAGGCCCGCCTCGTCACGAACGACGAGGCGCTGGACCGTGACTCGCTGACGGGCGCGGCGGCGCCCCTCGACGGGCTCCTCTGGACGCGCCACAGCGGGCTGGCCGAGATCACGCACGCCGGCGAGACGGAGTTGCTTTCCGGGTCCGACAAGCTCGAAGAGGAGCTCTCCGGGATGCGGCTGCGAATCTCCCCGCAGGCGTTCTTTCAGACCAACACGGAAATGGCTGAGCGGCTGTACGGGCTCGCGATCGAGTATGCGGAGCTCGGAGGCTTCGAGCGGGTGTTCGACCTGTACTGCGGGATCGGGACGATCGGGCTGCTGTTCGCACCGCGCGTGGCAGAGCTTTGGGGGCTCGAGCTGATCCCCGAGGCGATCGCAGACGCAATCGCCAACGCACAGCTGAACGAGATCGACAATGCGCGCTTCTTCGCCGGCGACGTGCGCCTCGCGATGCGTGAGCTCGTCGCCACCGCCGGCCGCCCCGACGTGGTGGTCGTCGACCCGCCGCGCGCCGGTGTCTCGCAGAAGGTCGTCCGGCGGATCATCGAGGCCGCGCCGAAGCGGATCGTCTATGTCTCCTGCAACCCGACCACGCTCGCGCCGAACGCGGCACAGCTCGTCGAGGCCGGCTATGAGTTGCGGCGGGTGCGGCCGGTCGACATGTTCCCGCAGACCCCGCACATCGAGTGCGTGGCTCAGTTCATCCGTGTATAGGTTTCCCGCCCACCCACCCCCAACCACGGTTCCCGGCCGGTGCGTGCCGTAACTGTCCGTGACAACGAGCTGAGCGTCGAGGAGCATCCCGACCCCGAGCCCGGCGCCAACCAGGTTCTGGTCCGCGTCAGGGCGGCCGGGATCAATGGCGCCGACATGCACCAGCGTCGCGGTCGCTATCCGGCGCCGCCCGGGGATCCTCAGGACATCCCGGGGCTCGAGCTGGCCGGTGAGGTCGTGCAGAACGGTCCGGCGGCCACGCGCTTCAACCCCGGCGACCGGGTGATGTCGATCGTCGGGGGCGGCGGACAGGCCGAACTGGCCGTCGTTCACGAGCGGATGCTGATGCCGGTCCCGCACAACCTCGGCTGGCCTGAGGCCGGCGGCGCCTCCGAGGTGTTCACTACCGCCCACGACGCGATCTTCACGCAGGCCGGGCTCGAGCCGGGCGAGCGGCTGCTCGTGCACGGTGGCGCCGGCGGGGTCGGCACCGCCGCGATCCAGCTGGGTCGCGGCGCCGGAGCCCGTGTCACGGCCACCGTCCGCAACCCCGAGCTCCGCGACCAGGTCGCGCAGTTCGGTGCAGAGGTGATCGCGCCGGAGGGGTTCGCCGAGCACGGGCCGTTCGATGTGATCCTCGAGCTCGTCGGCGCGCCCAATCTTCCGGACAACCTGATGGCTCTGAATACCGGCGGCAGGATCGCCGTGATCGGGATCGGCGCCGGTGCCAAGGGGGAGCTCAACCTGGGGCTGCTGATGGCCAAGCGCGGTCGGATCTGCGCGTCCACTCTGCGCTCGCGTCCGCTCGAGGAGAAGGCGTTGACGGCGCGAGCGATGGAGCGCTCGGTGCTGCCGCTACTGGCAAATGGGATCGTCCGCGTTCCGGTGGCGGAGACGTACCCGCTCGAGCAGGCCGAGCAGGCCTACGACCGCTTCGCGGCCGGCGGGAAGCTCGGCAAGATCGTGCTCACGATGGGCTAACCACAGCCCCGGAGAACAGCGCCCCGGAGAATCGCCCCCGGGGACCAGAGCCCCAGAGAATCGCCGCTAGGCGATTCTCTTAAGGGAATAGCCCGCCAGGGCTATCCCCCCTATTCCCCGAACTCGGCCTCATCGTCGCCGAGCGGCACGAGCTCGTCAGCATGGATCGAGCAGAGCGCAGGTCCGCCGGACTCCATCACAGCCTGAATCTCTTGCGGCGTCAGCTTCGCGCCGCAAACCTCGCAGCGATCGCCGACCTCGTCAAGCGTCTTCTCTTCCAGATCCATGAGTCCGAGTCTAGCCACCTAGGTCCGGACGGGGCGGGTGGGCGGGTTTCCAATCCAAGGATGCCGCGCCAGCGGCCCCGTATGATCCGCCGATGACCGAAACCCTCGTGACCGGGGTCGACTTCGTGGCCGTCCCCGCCAAAGATTTCGACGCCTCCTACGACTTCTACGCAAACGTCCTGGGCCTGCCGTTCGTCAAGCGCTGGGGCGAGATGCCCGGCGCCGAGTTCCAGGCCGGCAACCTGACGATCGCGATCATGGAGCCGACCGCGTTCGGCCAGGAGTTCAAGCCGCACTCGATGCCGATCGCGCTGCAGGTCGACGATGTGGCGGCTGCTCGCACCGAACTCGAGGCGAAGGGCGTTCAGTTCGTGACCGACATGATCGACAGCGGCGTCTGTCACCAGGCGATGTTCCTCGACCCCGCCGGCAACGTCCTCGACATCCACCACCGGTACGCGCAGAATCAGTAAGGCGGCAGGTCCGCCCACCACTGCCCGAGCACGCGGAACGCGGACCAGAACTCGCGCTTGGCGCTTTCCTCGTCGAGCGACTCGTCGATGTTCGGCACGTACAGCGCCTCGATCGAAGGCGTGAAGCGCTGGAGCTCGCCGTGGTCAGAGCTGAGCTCGCGGGACAGCGGTACGCCGAGGTCGTTGACCACGGCCAGCGCCTCGGGCCCCATCACGACGATGATCTTCGGCTGCACGATCGCGAGCTCTTCCGCCAGGCGCGCCACGCACGAGGGGTCGGCCATCGAGGGGTCGGCGACCGGGCACTTCACGCACAGCGTCCCGTACACGGCCAGCGGGTCGATCGACAGGCGTTTCAGAGACTTCATCAGCGCGTTGCCCGTTCGGCCGTAGAACGCGACGCCTTCCTCGACCTCGGAAGGCCGCGCGGCGTACTTCACGAGGAAGATGTCCGCCTGCGGATGCCCCGAGCCGAGCACGGGCATCAGCTGGCCACGGGGGCAGTGCGGACACGTCTGGAGCTCGCGCGCGAACGCGTTCAACTCGCGGATCGCCCGCTCGAGGTACTTCTCACGGATCTCGTCGTCAGTCGCCGGCATCCCCCTCCGATTGGACGGCTCGGGGGCTTGTCCTTGCGCGTGCATCAGGACTTGCGTGCCACGCGGCGCACCCGGCGGTCGCGCGAGGCCCGCCTGGCGGCCCCGGGCAAGGCCTTCGTTTGCAGGAACTTCAGCGCTTGGACGTACAAAAGGCTGGCAGGGTTGCGCACGATGTCGGCGTCTCTGAGCGACTCCAGAAACTCCTCGGGTCCGTTGAAGTCGCGCATCCTTATGCGTACCGATCCGAGGCCCTGCGGAACGTGCGCGTCCGAACCGGCGCCCGCCGGAACGCGGTATTTGGCCGCGAAGCGGACCGCCTCGTCGTTGAACTCGGCGATCGCCACCCTCGGGTTGAACACCTCGATCGCGTCAACCTCGTCGAGCACGTCGACGAGGTGCTCGTAATCGGGCACCGAGTGCAGGCGGTCGAACGGATGGGGCACATACACCAGCCCACCTTGGCGGCGGATCTCCGCGATCGTCTCCTGGAGCGTCATCCCACGAGGGATCTTCTCCTTGATGAATAGGCCAATCACCTCGCCCTGATCGGCGGTCTTGACTTCCTCGCCGACGATCACCTTGGGGGCGCCTGAGGCCTTGGCCGCCGCCTCGAGTGCCCCGGAGATCTCGTTGTGGTCGGTCACCGCGATCGCGCCCAGACCGCGTTGGCGGGCCTCCGCGAGCAGCACCTCGACGGGGGTTGCGCAGTCAAATGAATGGTCGGTGTGCATGTGCAGGTCGACGTCGATCAGCGCCCGGGAGGAGAGCTTCGCCCGCAGCTTCGGGTTGCTGCGGCCGTCGTGCCGGCGCGCCGTGAGCTCGGCGTAGATCCGATCGAGCTCGTCGGTGACCCGCGCCCATGTCAGCCGCTCGCGCAGCGCCGAGGACCGGGAGCGGGTGCGCTCGCGCTCCTGCGGATCGGAGATCAGGCGCGTCAGATGGCTGGCGAGCGTCTCGACGTCCCCAGGCTCGAACGCGTAGCCGTAGTCGCCCTCCGAGAGCAGATCCTCGTAGGCCGGCAGGCGCGACGTGATCGGAACGACACCGCCGGCGAGCGCGCGCAACAGGATCCCCGGCGTCGGGCGGATCCCCTCGGACGCGAGCACGACGAGGTTGGTCTCCGCGAGCGCCTGTGCCTGCGTCATCGACTGCTCGTCGGCGAACTCGACACGCTCGCGCAACTCACGGCTGAGGCTCGCCGGCGCCGCGAGCGGCCGATTTGACCACACCCGCGCGCGCCAGCGCAGATCTCTGGGGAGATGCCGGAGCGCGCGGAGGAACACCCGCAGCGCGGAGCGCTCCTCGCCGGTGACCATCAGCACGTCGACGGGGTCGGGTCGCTCGCGAGCCTCGCCGGGCTCGGCTCCGGGCACGATTACGTGGTACTCGCCCGGGAAGAAGCCCTGGATCAGATCACGCGTGGCCCTGTAGCTCGCGGTCCGCGCATCGAGACGGCTGAACAGCAGACGGGTCAGCGGACGCGTCAGCTGCGTCGAGAGGGTCCGCTCGGTCGGCGCGTGGAAGCTGCCGACGTTGAGCGCGCGCGAGTGGCGCAGCGCCACGCTCGAGGCGCTCGGCGCGAACGGCTCGTGCACATGGACCACGTCGAGCGTGAACGTAGTCAGGGCATCCTCGATCGTCCGCGCCACGTCGACCGGCAGCGAGGCGGCCCGCCGGCGCGTGGGCGAGAAAGGGAGCACCTCGCCGACGCCGAGCACCAGCGGCTGCCCATCGGCGCGGGCGAGCAGCTCGTCCTTGAGGTTGCGGATCGCGCGACGGCTCTCGCGCACGAGTGCGCTCGACTCCGACGGCGCGATGATCACCACGCGATGACCGCGCCGTGCGAGCTCCTCGGAGACTTGCGTGACGTAATGGTTGACCTCGTTGGCGACCTCCCAGGCAAAGGGGGTCACCTGCGCGATCGCGAGGCTCACGGCGTTGGATGTTAGTGGGACCCGCCCACCCGCCGCGTTCGCGGCTGGGGTGGGCAGGCGCGCTCTACGCCTTGGCTTTGTCCGCGGCCTTCGAAGGCTTCTTCGAAGTGGCCTTGCGGCTGTACTTGGCGATGAACTGCTCGGTCATCTCGCGCGCCTCAGAGTCGGGACGCTGGTGCATCGGCGACTTCATCAGGTAGGAGCTCGGGCCGTCGAGCTGGCCTGAGATGCCGTTGTTGAGCGCGAGCTTGCAGCAGCGGACCGCGTCGATCACGACGCCGGCCGAGTTGGGCGAGTCCCACACCTCGAGCTTGAGCTCGACGTTCAGCGGCACGTCACCGAACGCCTCGCCCTCGAGCCGGATGTGCGCCCACTTGCGGTCGGTCAGCCACGGCACGTAGTCCGACGGCCCCACGTGCACGTCGTCGGCCGGAAGCGTGTGGCCCATGATCGAGGTGACCGCGTTGGTCTTGGAGATCTTCTTCGACTCCAGGCGCTCGCGCTCGAGCATGTTGTAGAAGTCCATGTTGCCGCCGACGTTCAGCTGCGACGTCCGCGTGAGCCTCACGCCGCGGTCGTGGAACAGCCGCGCGAGCGAACGGTGCACGATCGTCGCGCCGACCTGCGACTTGATGTCATCGCCGACGATCGGCAGTCCGGCCTTCTTGAAGCGCTTGTTCCAGTAGTCCTCGCGGGCGATGAACACGGGAATGCAGTTGACGAACGCGCAGCCGGCCTCGAGCACCTGCTCGACGTACCACTTCGTCGCCTGCTCAGAGCCGACCGGCAGATACGAGACGACGACGTCGGTTCTGGTCTCCTTGAGGATCTCGACGATGTCCGCGGTCGGACCCGGCGCCTTGGTGATCTTCTGCTTCAGGTACTTGCCAAGCCCGTCGTGGGTCATCCCACGTTGCACTTCGACGCCGATCTTGGGCACGTCCGCGCCGAGCTTGATCGTGTTGTTCTGCCCGGCGTAGATCGCCTTCGACAGGTCCTTTCCGACCTTGTCCTTGTCGATGTCGAAGGCCGCCGAGAACTCGATGTCGCGTACGTGGTAGCCGCCGACGTCGACGTGCATGAGCCCGGGCACGGACTCGCGTGGGTCGGCGTCGTGGTAGTACTGGACGCCCTGTACGAACGAGCTTGCGCAGTTGCCGACGCCGATGATCGCGACGCGCACCTTGTCGGCCTGGTAGCGGCCGGCGCCGTTCGTGGACGCGTTGGTGGTGCTCACTTGAAAGATTTCCCTTCTGGAATGTGTGGTCCCGCGCGGCGCGCAGACCACCCTTAGTTATCCCTCGGAAGCGGGTTTGTTACACCGCTATGGGGTGCGCCCGTAGGCTACCCGCAGCGTGCGGGCGCAGCGTGCTTTTTCCGGGATCGTGATCGGGGCCGTCATGGCCGGATGCTGGCTGTCGATGCTCGCCACCAGCGCCAGTGCCTTGACGTTCTCGGCACCGGGACCGATCGACACTGTCGCTCCGTACGCCACGCCCGCGGTCGGCACCAGCATGTCGTGTCCAAGTTCGAGCTTCTGCGTCAGCGTCGGCAACGACGGCTCGGTCAAGACGTCGAGCAACCCGGCTGGGGGCGGGTCCGCCTGGCATGTGACCCTTGGGGTCGATCAGGGACGGACGCTGACGCACGTTTCCTGCCCGTCGATTTCGCTGTGCGTCGCACTCGACTCGCAGGGCTTGATCGTGAGCTCCACCAATCCGGCCGGCGGCGTCGGCGCCTGGACCACGACGAACGTGCATGTCGGCGATGCGCTGTCGCTCGGGTCGATCTCGTGTCCATCGAGCACCTTGTGTGTCGCCGTCGGCTATACCGAGGCCGGTACGCCGCTGACCGTGGTCTCCACCAACCCAGCCGGGGGTGCCTCGGCCTGGAAGAGGACGAATCTGACGGGCACGCTTGACTCGGGCATCAGCGTCTCCTGTCCGTCAACTTCGCTGTGCGTTGCGGTCGACGGCGACGGGCACGTCGCGACCTCGACCAACCCGGGCGCGGCCACGCCGGTATGGACGATCGTCCCGGTGACCGGGAGGCCGTTCATGCAGGCCCTGGCATGCGGGTCGCCGACCCTGTGCGTCGCGGCGGACAACAACGGCAACCTGATCGCGTCGACGAACCCCACTGGTGGCACCGCCGCGTGGAGCTCCTCACCGGTCGACACCGCACGTCCGGCGGAGGTCTCGGATATCTCCTGTCCATCCGCCGCGTTCTGCGCCGCGGTCGACAGTGCCGGTGACGTACTGGTGGCGACAAACCCATCGGGCGGTCCGGCTGCCTGGACCCACACGCACCTCTCACCAAATCCGATGGCCGCGGTCGCGTGTCAGTCGTCTTCGCTGTGCGTCGCGGAGGCGGGCAACAGCACGATCGCCAGCTCGACCAATCCCGGCGCCGCATCGCCGGTCTGGAACCTCACCGGAGAGCTCGCAGGGACAAACTCGTTGGTCTCGAGCGCGTGCCCCTCCGCGGCTCTGTGCGTGATTGCCGACAACAACGCCCACGTGCTGAGCGCTCGTCATCCGAGCACGAACGCCGGTGACTGGACGGCCTCCACGTTGTCCGCCGGCAAGCAGCTGCTCGACTTTGTGTCGTGCCCGTCCGTCTCGTTCTGCGTCGCCGTCGGAGGGCACAGCGCCGCGACGAGCTCGAACCCAGGCGCGGGCAGCCCGACGTGGAGCATCAAGTCGCTGCACCAGCAGTTCGACTTCAGGGGCGATCCGGTGGGCATCGGTCCGCCTGCATGCGGCTCGCGGACGTTATGCGTGGCCGCGGGCGATGTTGGGTTCCGCGTGTCGAGCAATCCCGGGGGCGGCGCGAGCGCCTGGCGGCGCATCCGCCTCGGGGAGCCCGACGTCGACGAGTACACGTCGATCGCGTGCGCCGGCAATCAGTTGTGCGTCGCGACGGATCTTCAGACGGGCCGGATCGCCGTTGCAACGAATCCGCTGTCCGCGCGGGCGTGGGGGTTCCGGAAGCTCGCGGGCGAGCGTGTCGACCTCACCGGCGTCGCTTGTCCAAGCTCGAGACTCTGCGTAGTCGTCGACTACGCGGGTGACATCTTCAGCACCACCAATCCTGCGGGCCGCGCGCAAGGGTGGCGACGGAGTCGGCTTGCAGGCCAGCGGCTCACGGCGGTGTCGTGCGCATCGAGAACGCTCTGCGTGGCGATCGGGAGGGGAGACGTGGTCGCGGTCTCGACGGATCCGTCTTCCCCGCGCCCGCGCTGGAAAACGAGCGTGATCGATCGGCCGCTGGGCGCGCTGAGCCCGCCGGACGCCCTCGGCACCGTTGCGTGCGCGCCGCGCGGGCCGTGCATCGTCGGAGACGACTCCGGCAACGTGATCATCGGACGCTGAACGCGACCTACGTGCCGGAAGCGGCCTCCGCCTTGAGCTGGCCTCGCACGTAGACGATCCGCTGCACGGTCGTGACGATCGTGAGCGCGGCGAGCACATAGACCGCTGGCGCCAGCAGCTCGAAGTTGCCAAGCGACGCCCCCTTCGCGAACACGAGTCCGATGCTCAGAATCACGACACGTACCGGGCGCGTTGCGAGCCCGACCTTGCAGGCCACACCGAGGGCCTCGGCCCGCGCGCGGGTGTAGGACACCATCAGGGAGAAGAGCACAGCGGCGACCACCGCGGCGACCGCCGCCTGGTTGTGGCGCGAGGCGAAATAGGCGCCGACCGCGATCAGCACGATGCCCTCCTCCAGGCGATCGAGGGTCGAATCCAGGAACGCCCCAAACGGCGTGCCCTTGCCGGACATTCGCGAGTAGCGGCCGTCGAGCGTGTCCATGATCGAGCCGATGATGAAGGCGATTCCGGCGAGGAAGAAAAGACGCCCCACGATCAGCGCGGCGGCGGCCAGGTTCAGGGCAAACCCGGTCAGCGAGATCGCGTTGGGTGTCAGCCGCGACTCGATCAGCCGCTCGCGCATCAGCTCCTGGGTTGTGACCCCATTGCGCCGCTGGCGGTTACGCGTCCCGTCGCTGCGCTCGCGCCGGGGCTTGACTTGCTCGGCCATGTCTTATGCGGGCGCGTGGCCGAACGCCCACGCGTCCGGCCTGGCCCGCGCCAGCAACCGCTTGGCCAGCACGAAGGACATGCCGGCGGTCACCGCGCCGAGGAACACGTCGGTGAGGTAGTGGTTGGCCGTGGCCACGACGACGAACGTGACGAACACCGGGTATAGACGCCACAGGATCTTCGCTGCGCGCCTGCGCACAAGGAGCGACATCGGGATGCCGATCATGATCGCGAAGCAGACGTGCATCGATGGAACGGCCGCGTAGAAGTTCGTGAACGCCTTAGCCGACGGGCTGTAATCGATCCAGCCGGTGCCACCGAACAGGAAGTGCGATACGGAATCGGTGAAACCCCACTCGGGCATCAGCCGCGGCGGCGCAGTCGGGTAGAGCGCGTAGCCGATCAGCGCGAGCCCCATCGCGATCATGAGCATGTTGCGCACGAAGTAGAACGAGTCGTTGCGGCGCAGGTAGATGAATACGAGCGCTGCGATCGTGACGAAGAAATGGCCGTTCAGGTAGGTCCAGTCCGCGATATCCATCAGCACATGCTTGTTCTGCATCCACGCGTTGATGCTGGGTTCGACGAAGACATGCAGCGTGCGCTCGAAGTTGATGATCTTCATCGCGTCGCCGAACGGCTTGTACGTGCCGGGGTTGCCGAACAGCCCCCGGACGAGGTCGTAGAGCAAGAACGCGCCCACGAACAGACCGATCTGCCGGAGCAGATCCAGCCATCCGCGCGGCAAGATCCGCGCATCTAACGTGCGAAGTCGGTGCCGCATCGCAACGATCATCCTACCGAGCGACTGTGGCGGTTCCATCCGTGGCCAGGCGTCGCCGGCCTCAGTAATCAGGTGCAGCGTGGCGTACGGGACCCGATCCGGCCGAGCGAGAAGCTGATCACGAGCTTGATCTGGCCTGCTTGGCGGGCGGTGACCCTCGTGAAGTCTCCGTCGGGGGCGACGCATCCGGGCACCCCCGCCACCTGCCAGTAGGGCGTGAAGCGGACGCGGACGAGCGTGCTGCCCGGGCGTCGTGCGAACAGCGTGACGGAGTTCGGCCCGATTGCGGTCAGGCTCGCGGCGCCCTGCGCGATCGGTGTGGCATTTGCGACCTCGTAGACCCGCCAGTGACGCGAGCGCATCACCAGGCGCAGGTAAGGCAGTCCGCGGTTGATCAGCGCACGCTCCTTGACGGCCGAGTAGTCGAGCGCCGCGTCGGCGACCGCGACGAACCGGATCGCGAGCTTGTGCAGCCAGGCCTCGTAAGTCGCGCCGGTCAGCGGCGGATGGCCATAGAAGAGGCCGTTGTACTTGATGTCGAGCTGGCGCTCCCAGCCGCGAGCGAGTGGGAAGCGCGGTGCGATCTCGAACGCCTCCCAATGGAACTGCGTAAACGGGATCTCGACCCGGAACGGTGGGCCCTGCTGGCTGTTCAGAAAGCCGAGCAGCGGGCGCCAGTAGCTGGAAGAGCCGGCGGGGTCGCCGGCGGCGGTGCTGACGTCGCGAATCGGCGCCTGCCACTGGATGTAGAGCAGCGGCAGCACGACGATCGCCAGCAGGCCGGGCCGGCGCCGCCACCAGAGAAGCGCCGCGAGCGGTCCGGCGACGAGCGTGCCCAAGCGGACCGCGTTGCTGCCGACTGCGGTCGGCACCGCGTACGCGAGGATGCAGCCGGCGACGTAGAGGACGATCCCGGCTCGCAGCGTGTATTCGCGCTTCGGCATCGTCACCAACATCAGCGCGCCGATCAGTGGAACCGGCCACAAGGTCATGAACAGGAACGGCTCGGAACCGCCCTCGGGAAATGCGATCGTCAGTACCGCCACCGGCAGCAGCGAGGAGATCGCGACCAGCAGTCCGACCCACACCTGCCTGGATTTCCTCGGCGTACCGCGGCGGGTCTCAACGTACGAGCCGACCGCGTATGCGGCGCCGGCCAGCGCCGCGAACAGCGCCGCGACCGGGCTGCAGAGAGCGGTGATGAACCCCAGCGTGCAGGCGAGCTTCGACCGGCCGCGCTGCAGCGCGAGCCCGGTCGCCACCGCCGGGAGCAGCCCGAACGCGAACGCGAGCCGTCCGGTGAACAGGTTGGTTGCGGTGGCGGCGCCGAACCACAGCGCGCCAAGCCACGCGTCGGGGCCGAAATGACGGCGGGCGAGTGGCTCGAACAGGGCGGCGGTGGCGGTCGCGGCGAGGCCGGCCGCCAATTGCGGCGTCAGCGCCGCCGACACCGGCGGGAACAGCACGCTGTAGCCGGGCGTGTGGTGGCCGGCGTACCACCAGTTGTTCCACAGCCCGAAGCCCTCCGCGGAGAAGAGCTTTGCGCGGAACAGGTGCGCGGCGAGGTCGAGGCTCGGGGGCGAGACGATCACGTACACCGCAGCGAGCAGTCCGGCGACCAGCGTCGGGCCGGCACGCTTGATCTCGCCGGTCAGCTCATCGGAGCCGAGGAAGCGCCTCGGAGCTCTCGGCGACTCGATCATCGGCCGAGGAAGGCGGCCACGCGGTCGATCATGGCCGGCTGGTCGAGCCAGGGCCAATGGCCCGCGTCGACGGTCTCGAGCGTCGCGTGTGGGAGGCGCTCCGCCGTTGCCTCACCGAGGCCGGTCGCGATCCATGGGTCTTGCGTGCCCCAGATCACGAGGACGGGCTGCTCGAGTGTGTCCAGGTCTTGGCCGGCGGCCACCAGCTTCTCCTCGTCCGCGGACCGATACAGGCGCAGGATGGCGCGCTGGGTGCCCTGGTCGAACTGGTGCCAGATCGTGTCGATGCGACCGTCTGGAAATGCCTCGGGGCGGCTGGCTCCCTCCCGGAGCGACCTGGCGAGGAATCTCTTGGTCGTGACGCCCATCGACAGCTCGCCGAAGATCGGCCGGCGCCACAGCCGCGCGTAGCGGTGCCAGCGAAATCCCGGCACGAGCGGAACCGAGTTGAACAGCGCGATGCGCTCGACGCGGTCGGGGCGCCGCATCGCGAACCGCAACCCGACCGCTCCTCCCCAATCGTGGAGGACCAGCTCAACGCGCCCGATCCCCAGATTGTCGACAAAATTGTCGACAAAGTTGGTGAGTGACTCGAGCGAGTACTCCAGGTGTCCGCCCTTCCCCGATCGTCCGAACCCGATCAGGTCCGGAGCAACCCCGCCGGTGCGCTCGAGAAACGGGATCCAGTCATCCGAGCTCGTGGGGACTCCGTGGATGTAGAGAGGGGTCGCGCCGGCAGCGTCAGCGTCTGGTTCGGCGCGTCGATAGAACACCGGCACCCCCGCGAGTTCAATCGTCTGCTCGTCGACGCGCACGCGTCGGCGAGGATAACGTCCTGAGCCATGAGCGCGACCACTCTCTGCCTGGGCGAGGCGCTGGTCGACCTGATCTGCGAACGACCGGCGAGCGATATCGCCGACGCGGATTCATTTGTTCCTCACTTCGGCGGCGCCGTGGCGAATGTGGCCGTGTTCGCCGCGCGGTCGGGCGCGCGGGTCGCGCTTGCGGGCGGCGCCGGCGACGACTCGTGGGGCGCTTGGCTCCGCGACCGTCTGGTGCGGGAGGGCGTGGACACCTCGCTGTTCGAGTTGATCGGGGGGTCGCAGACGCCGCTCGCGATCGTCACCGTCAGCGACGCCGGGGAGGCGCACTACGACATCTACGGCGAATCGATCGCGACGGTCGTGTACGCCCTGCGGGATCGTCTCGAGCAGGCGGTCAGCGACGCTGCGGCGCTGTTCATCAGCAGCAATACGCTCGTCGGGCAGCCCGAGCGCGAGGTGACGATGCGTGCGCGAGAGCTCGCACTCGAGCTCGACCGCCCGATCGTGTTCGACCCGAACCTGCGCCTGCACCGCTGGTCCTCGCGCGCGAATGCGGCGGCCAGCGCAAACGCCTGCGTCCCGGGGGCGCTGCTGGTGCGCGCAAACCACGCCGAGGCGGAGCTGATGACAGGCGAGAGCGATCCGGAGGCAGCGGCGCTGGCGCTGGTCAAGGCCGGCGCGCGGCTGGTCGTGATCACGCTCGGGCCCGACGGCGCCATCCTCCGGGGCGCACTGCGAGCGGATGTCCCGGGCGTGCCCGTGCGCGTACTGAGCACGATCGGCGCCGGCGACGCGCTGACGGGCGTCCTGCTCGCGAGGCTCGCCGCGACCGGGTTCTACCCCGCGGCCGTCGCGGCGGCGCTCCCGGAGGCGGTCGCGGCGTCGGCGCGGGTGTGCGAGCGGTGGGGCGCGCTTGAGTAGCGCTTCCTGGCGAAAGCCACCTCCTCGCCGGGTCCGGGCGATTCGCGACCGCCTCCGCCTCGTGTACGGGATCCCGCTCGCGCAGCCGCACGGTCATCCGATCGCGGAGCTGATCCTGACCGTCCTCTCGCAGTCGACCAACGACCGCAACCGGGACGTGGCCTACCTGGCGCTGCGCGAGCGATTCCCGAGCTGGGAGGACGTGGCCGATGCGCCGGTCGACGCGA
Organism: uncultured Solirubrobacterales bacterium; assembly: GCA_963796525.1. GTDB lineage: Bacteria > Actinomycetota > Thermoleophilia > Solirubrobacterales > Solirubrobacteraceae > Palsa-465. Next base: position 114,180 of record CAWCMD010000013.1, on the reverse strand, counting down.
TCGAGGAGGCGATCCGCCCCGGCGGGATCTCAAAGGTCAAGTCGGGCCGGATCAAGTCGATCCTGCTGGCGATCCCGGAGGCGCCTCGGCCCGACACGGGGGAGGTGCCGGGCGTGCTCTCGCTCGACTGGCTCGTGGAGCTCAGCGTCCCCGAGGCGCAGCGGTGGTTGTGCGCACTGCCCGGCGTCGGACGGAAGACGGCGGCATGCGTGCTGCTGTTCGCGCTCGGGATGCGCGACGTCCCGGTCGACACGCACGTGTCCCGCGTGGGAACGCGGCTGGGCCTGTTCCGCGCCGGCGCGCCGTTCGAGGAGCTTCACGACACGATGCTCGAGATCACGCCGGCCGGCGAGGAGCTCGAGCTGCACCTGAATCTGCTGCGGCACGGGAGGCGGACGTGTTACGCGCGCCGGCCCGACTGCGCGGGGTGCGCGCTGCAGCGGATGTGCCCGAGCGCGTTCAAGGTGTGAGGTCTTGGTGGGGGCCGCCTGCGGCGCCGGGGATTGGGGTCCCGCCCACCCGTGCGGCCCCGTCCGGACCTTTGTGGGGCTTGATTGACTGGCTGGCGCCTCAGCTTCCGGCCTTCGGCCGGGGGCCTTGTTGTGTGGTTTGCCCGGGATTTGGCTTGACATTGGAGTCCCCCCACCCTCGGGGTGCCTGGCAGCCCCGATTTCGTTACAAAACGCCCGCTCGCCAAGGCAACGTGTAACGAAATGGGTGCTATAGCGCCGATTTGGTGACTCGTTGCCCATCGTGGCGGTCGTGATGTGTAACGAAATGGGGGTTCGTGCCCGCGTGCTCTGCCGTGTCAGCGTCCATATGGGCGTTCGCCCCGCGGTTCTCGTGCTTCCGGGGCTGGAGCGTGTTTGTATGGGGTCCCGCCCACCCGTCGCCCGCCGGCCATGGGTGGCCGGCGGAATGGGCATGGACGGGGGTGGCACTTCGAAAGCGATCTCGGAGAACCCCTTGGGTCCGGACGGGGCCGCGCGGGTGGCGGGACCCCGATCCCCGGCGCGAAGCGGCCCAAATCCCGCGCCACCGGACCACAGATCTGCTACGATCGCACTCAGATTTTCAGGAACGTGAACGTATAGGAGCAAGACAGATATGGGAAAAACGATCGGAATCGACCTCGGGACGACCAACAGCTGTATGGCCGTGCTCGAGGGCGGCGAGCCGACCGTGATCGAGAACGCGGAGGGTGGGCGCACGACGCCGTCGGTCGTTGCGTTCACGAGCTCCGGCGAGCGTCTCGTCGGCACGGTCGCCAAGCGCCAGGCCGTAACCAACCCGCAGAACACGATCTTCTCGATCAAGCGCTTCATGGGCCGCAAGGAGGCCGAGGTGCGCGAGGAGGAGTCAATCGTGCCGTACAAGGTCGTCTCCGGGCCGAACGGCGACGCGCGGGTCGAGGCAGGCGGCAAGCAGTACAGCCCGCCTGAGATCAGCGCGATGATCCTCGGCAAGCTGAAGGCCGACGCCGAGGCGTATCTCGGCGAGCCCGTCGACAGCGCGGTGATCACCGTCCCCGCGTACTTCAACGACGACCAGCGGCAGGCGACCAAGGACGCCGGCAAGGTCGCCGGCCTCGACGTCAAGCGGATCATCAACGAGCCGACCGCGGCCTCGCTGGCCTACGGGCTCGACAAGGAATCAGACCAGACGATCCTGATCTTCGACCTCGGCGGCGGCACGTTCGACGTGTCGGTGCTGGAGATCGGCGATGGCGTGTTCGAGGTCAAGGCGACCGCCGGCGACAACCATCTCGGTGGCGACAACTTCGACAAGGCCCTTGTCGACTGGCTCGTCGCGGAGTTCAAGAAGTCTCAGGGCATTGACCTGAGCGCCGATCCGATGGCGCTGCAGCGGCTCTACGAGGCGGCCGAGAAGGCCAAGATCGAGCTCTCGACCACCCAGGAGACGCAGATCAACCTACCGTTCATCACCGCCGATTCGAGCGGCCCCAAGCACCTCGACACGCGGCTCACGCGCGCCAAGCTCAACGAGCTGACGAGCACGCTGCTCGACCGCACGATCGCGCCGGTGCGCCAGGCGCTCGAGGACGCCAAGGACAAGGGCGCCGCGACGATCGACCACGTCGTGCTGGTCGGCGGTATGACCCGCATGCCCGCGGTCCAGGAGAAGGTCAAGGAGCTCACGGGCAAGGAGCCGCACCGCGGCGTCAACCCCGACGAGGTCGTGGCCGTCGGCGCCGCGATCCAGGCGGGCGTCCTGGCCGGCGACGTCAAGGACGTGCTGCTGCTGGACGTGACCCCGCTGACGCTCGGGATCGAGACCAAGGGCGGCGTGATGACCAAGCTGATCGAGCGCAACACCACGATCCCCACGCGCAAGTCGGAGATCTTCTCGACGGCCGAGGACAACCAGCCGTCGGTCGAGATCCACGTGCTGCAGGGCGAGCGCGAGATGGCCACCTACAACAAGTCGCTGGGCAAGTTCCAGCTGACCGGCATCCCGCCGGCGCCGCGCGGCATCCCGCAGATCGAGGTCGCCTTCGACATCGACGCCAACGGCATCCTCAACGTGTCGGCGAAGGATCTCGGCACCCAGAAGGAGCAGAAGATCGAGATCAGGGCCGGCTCGGGCCTCTCCGACGACGAGATCAAGCGGATGGTCACGGACGCCGAGTCGCACGCCGAGGAGGACCGCCGCCTGCGCGAGCTCGCGGAGGCGCGCAACAACGGCGAGAACGCCGCGTATCAGGCCGAGCGCCAGCTCAAGGAGCTCGGAGAAACGGTTGACTCGTCCTCCAAGGAGCAGATCGAGGCGGCGATCAAGGCCGTGCGGGAGTCGCTCGCGAGCGAGGACGCAGCCGAGATCACGGCCAAGACGAACGCGCTCAACGAGGCGTTCCACAAGGTCTCCGAGGCGATGTACCAGCGCGCTCAGGAGCAGGCCGCGGCCGGTTCCTCGACCGACGGTGCAGGCGAGTCCACGAACGGCGCGGGCGCCGAGGACGTGGTCGACGCCGAAGTCGTTGACGAGGGCAAGTAATGGAACGGCGTATGGATGGCAGTCTGGGCCGCGAGGAGCCGGCCCAGACCGCCGCGCCAACCACCGAGCCGTCGGCGGAGCCTGAGCCCCGGCTTCCCGCAGGGGAGCCCGAGGCCCCGGCTGGTCCGACGGCGAGCGCGCCCGCAACGGCGACCGAAAAGCCGGCGACCGAAGAGCCGGCGGCCGACCAGCCGGCGACCGAAGAGCCGATGCCCGACCAGCCGGCGGACGAGGAGCAGCCCCGCACGCTGGGCGACGACCTCGACAAGCTTGCGGTGAAGGCCCAGAAGGCCGACGAGTACCTCGAGCTCGCGCAGCGGACCAAGGCCGATTTCGAGAACTACCGTAAGCGCGCCTCGCGCGAGGCCGCCGCCGCGCAGGATCGCGGCGTGGCCAAGCTCGCGAAGGAGCTGCTGCCGGCGGTCGACAACCTCGACCGCGCGTTGGCCGCCGCTCTGCAGCACAGCAACGGCGACGACCTCGTGTCGGGGATCAAGCTGGTTCACGCCGATGTCATCGCGGCGCTCGCGCGGGTCGGAATCGAGCCGTATTCGCCAGACGGTGAACGGTTCGACCCTACCTTCCACGAGGCGATCGCCCAGCAGCCGCTCGAAGGAGCGGAGCCGGGTACGGTCATCGAGGTGTACCAGCGGGGCTACCGGCTCGGGGACAGCGTCCTGAGACCGGCGCGCGTGGTCGTAGCCGGATAGGAAAGACGACAGACGATGGCTGCGCGACCCGACTACTACAAGATCCTCGGAGTCGGCAAGAACGCCTCCGACGAGGAGATCAAGAAGGCCTACCGGAAGCTGGCGCGCCAGCATCACCCGGATCGCAACAACGGCAACAAGGAGGCCGAGGAGCGCTTCAAGGAGATCTCCCAGGCCTACGACACGCTGTCGGATCCCGAGAAGCGCAAGGCGTATGACCGCGGCAGCGGCCCGCTTGGCGGCTTCGGCATGCCGGGCGGGTTCGATCCGAGCTCGTTCGGTGGCAACTTCGGCGACATCCTCTCCAATCTGTTTGGCGGCGGCGGTGGTCAGCCCAGCGGCGGTCGCGGCGGCACCAGCGGCGTCCGCGGCGGGCGTCCGCAGCAGCGCGGACGTGACCTCGAGACAGAGGTCACGCTGACGTTCGATCAGGCGGTGGGCGGCGCTCAGATACCGCTCGCCGTTCCAACCTCGCAGCCGTGCCCCACGTGCCAGGGCACCGGTGCGAAGCCAGGGACGACCCCGAAGGTCTGCCCGGTGTGCGGCGGCCGCGGCGTCGAGGCTCAGAGCCAGGGAATCTTTTCGATCTCGCAACCGTGCTCGAACTGCAACGGCTCGGGGACGGTGATCGAGGATCCGTGCCCGACGTGCGGCGGCAACGGCGCGCAACGCAGTGTCAAGCGGCTGCGCGTCAACATCCCGGCCGGCGTACGCGACGGCAGCCGGATCCGGCTCGCGGGAAAGGGGGAACCGGGCCCGCCCACCCAGCGCGGCGCGGAGCCCGGAGACCTTTACGTGATCACCCGGGTCAACGAGTCGTCTGTGTTCAAGCGGGTCGGCGACAACCTCGAGGTCGAGGTGCCGCTGACGATTCCCGAGGCGGTCCGCGGTGCGGTGATCGAGGTGCCGACGCTGACTGGCTCAAAGCGGTTGCGCGTGCCGCGCGGAACAAAGCACGGGACCGTGCAGCGGCTCCGCGGCGAAGGCCCGCAGCGGCTCGGCGGAAAGGGACGCGGAGACATTCATTACCGGTTCGTGATCGACGTTCCCTCGTCGCTCTCGCCCGAGCAGTCCGACGCGATCGACAAGCTCTCCGATGTGATGAACGGCGACCCGCGCGCGAAGCTCTTCGCCGGCCAGGAGAAGAGCTGATGGCCAGCCGCCGCATCCGCAGCCAGACGCGCATCGAGGTCTCCTCCGATCGCGGCGTGTTCATGATCTCGGTGGCGGCCGAGCTCGCGGATATGCATCCCCAGACGCTGCGGATGTACGAGGCGCGCGGCCTGATCGAACCCAAGCGCTCGCCGAAGGGGACTCGCCTGTACTCGCACGAGGATGTCGAGCGGCTGCGGCGCATCCAGGAGATGACCGCCGAGCTGGGCATGAACCTGGCGGGCGTTGAGCGTGTGTTCGAGCTGGAGGAGCAGCTCGCATCGATGTCGCGGAAGGTGGCAGCGCTCGAGAAGCGCGCCGCCGAGCTGAAGGCAGAGGTCGAGCGGCTCGAGGCGCTGCGGCGTGAGCTTCGCGCCGAGATCGTTCCGTACGAGCGCGGTGGCGACATCGTGCGCAAGGCCGATCTCGACAAGGGCTTCCGCATCAGGATCGAGCACATGCGCCGCGACCAGAGCTAGCCTGCGCCGCGACCAGAGCTAGCCGCCTCCGACACGCGACGTCGCGGATGTCCGAGATGTATCTGGAAGGAGCGGCATTTCACCGGCGTCATCACCGGTGTGCGACGATGCATACGCAAGGCAAGGCCGGGTGCGCGGAATCCTGAGCAGATAGGAGTAGGGACGTGAGACGTTGCGCCGTTGTTCTCGTGCTGCTGGGCGCGATGGCGCTCTGCGGGACCGCTGTCGCTGCCGGCCCGCAGGCCGGCGCGGCACGAGTTGGCGCCGCTCCAAACGGGCAGCCGCTCGAGCTCGTCTTCCCGCTGCGGGTCGACGGGAGCGGGCTGCAGCAATGGGCCACGTCCGTCAACACCCCCGGCTCGCCGAACTTCGGGTACTACGAGTCGATCGCGCGGCTGGCGCGGCGCTTCGGGGCATCGCCCGCAGCTCAGAAGCGAGTCGTCGACTACCTGCGCGCGGCCGGCGCCAAGCACGTCCGGGTGGACGCGACCGGTCTGTTCGTCGCCGCTCAGATGAGCGCGGCCCGGGCCGAGCAGCTGTTCGCGACTCCGCTCGCTCAGTTCGCCACCGCGAACCAGGGCCGCTACGTCGCACCGACGCAGAGGATCAGCTTGCCGCGCCCGCTGAAGGGATCGGTCACCGACGTGATCGGGCTGAGTACCAAACCGGTGTTCAAGGCGCCCGCGCTGGCAAGACTGCCTCGCGGCGCCCGCCGCACCGCGCGCGCCGCCGCGCAGCCGAGCTCGGCCTACCTGCACCCGACGGGCACGCAATCCGGTTGCTCGGGAGCGATCAACACCGACGGATTCACTCCCAACCAGTACCTGACCGCGTACAACTTCAACTCGCTCTACGCCGCCGGGATGCACGGGCAGGGGGAACGGGTCGCGTTGATCGAGATCGACGGCTTCCGCAATTCGGACATCGACACGTTCGCCCAGTGCTTCGGGCTCGGCGTGCCGCAGATTAACACCTTCGGGGTTGGCATCAAGCGCGCGCTTCCACCGGGCGGTGAGGCGACGCTCGACGTCGAGGTGATGGATGCGGCGGCGTCAGGCCTCAAGGCGATCGACGTGTATGAGTCGCCTCCGTCCGTCGCCCGCTCACTCGAGGCGATGACCGAGCCGCTGCACAATCCCGGGCACAAGCCGCAGGTGATCTCGGCGTCGCTCGGGCAGTGCGAGCGCAACGTCATCTCCGACATTGGGATGAGCGGGATCAACGTGATCCAGAACTCGCTGGCGATGGCCGCGGCGAGCGGCGTCTCGTTCCTAGCGGCGAGCGGCGATTCGGGATCCGCGGATTGCCCCGGGCCCGGACGGCTCCCACTGCACCGGCTCGGCGTCAACTACCCGGCATCATCGGCCTACGCGGTCAGTGTCGGCGGCACGCAGTTCTTCCTCACCCCCAGCAACGCGCTCAGCCACGAGATCGTCTGGAACGACACGAACGTCGCACCGGCCGCGGCCGGCGGCGGCGGCGTCAGCGCCGCCTTCGGCCGGCCCGGCTTCCAGAACGGGGTCATCAGCGCCAGGTCGCGCGCGGTGCCGGACGTTTCGATGCTCTCCGACATCGCGCCTGGATACGCCATCTTCTGTACCTCGCAGGACTGCCTCGCAGGCGGCTCGAGCCCGTGGCAGGCGGTCGGCGGCACCAGCGCCGCGACGCCGCTCCTCGGGGCGGGCTTCGCGCTCGTCGACCAGGACCTGCGCGCGCACCGGCGCCAGGATCTCGGCATGGCCAATCCGTTGCTCTACCAGATCGGTCGCTCGAGCCTGCGGGGCAACGTCTTCTCGGACGTCCTGCAATTCAGCAACGACGTGGGCCCGTACTTCGGCAGCCATGCGCCACTCGGCTGCTGTAGCGCGCACTCGGGCTTTGACGAGGCAACCGGTTGGGGAAGCGTCAACCTCGGCGGCCTCGCGCAGGTCGCGCTGGCGATGCAGCCGCCGGCGGTCGGGCTCTCGCTTCCCACGCACCAGCGGCCGCTCAAGCGCCAGGCGATCCTGGCGACTGTCAGGTGCGGCGCCGCGTGCCGCGTCGGCGTTGTGGTTCAGGTCTCGATCGGGCGTTCGTTTGCCTTCGATCTCGCCACGAGGTTGACGATGCACGCCGCGGGCGCAAGGACGATCGCACTGCACCTCAACTCGAGGCAGCTTGGCCGCGTGCGCACCGCTCTGCACGCTCACAAGAACGTGGTCGCGGACGTCGAGGTCAGCGGCCTCGATCCGACGGGCCGCGTCGCGCTGGGTGCGAGCCCCAGCAAGCGGCTGAAGATAGGCGGCTAGCGGACGCCCGTCTCGTACGGGGTTCGCTCGCCGCTCTCGTACTCGTCGGTGATGAAGACGCCCTGGCGCTCGCGCTGGAAGCGGGCGAGCCGTCCGCCGGCGGCCGAGATCAGCATGCCGATGATCGCCGTGACCACCGGCAGCAGTACGGGCGCGCTGCCGAGCGAGACCTTGGCGCTGTTGCCGATCAGCTTGTGCGTCACCAGCAGCGCGATGCCGTAGATCAAGCCCGCGAAGAAGCCGCGGTCGGCGCCTCCCCAACCATCGCGGTGCTCAAAGCCGGAGATGAAGCCGCCGACGGCCGCGACCCCGCCGACGATCCAGTAGCCGGTCGCTGATGCGCCGACCATGACCCCGGCGAGTGCGCCGATCGCCGCGGGGATCACGCCGCCGAGAATGATCTGCACGGGGCGCGAGCGGTCGCGGAACAGGACTGGCGATGGCACCTTTGGCTCCTCTCTCGAATTCCTCGCGGCAAAGCGTACGCCGTCCAGACGGCCGCTGCGAGCAAATCGCTGCGCTAAGCCGGGATCACGCGCTCGCCCACATGTTCGGGCGGCACGCGCAGCGTGAGTGAGTCCGGGCGCGCCGGCAGCCCGAAGTCAGCGCCACGGTCCACGAGCCGCTCCGCGCAGCGCTCGGACACTGCCGAGATCGTGAGCGATGGATTGACGCCGAGCGAGGTCGGGATGATCGAGCTGTCGATGCAGTACAGGCCTTCGTAACCGAATACCGCACCCGAATCGTCGACCACGCCCAGGTCCGCCGATTCGGCCATCCTGCAGCCGCCGAGCGGATGGGCGCAGTACACGCCCTGGGTCTCAGTCAACGGCATGAACCTGCCAAGGGCGTGGCGGGCCGCGATTCCGTCGATCGCCTCGTTGGCGGCTGCACGGATCGCCAGCGATTGCTCAGACATGGCGTAGTTGAACGTGCCGATCGCGATCGGGCCCGAGCCGGCGCGCACCGCGGCGCCCGACGGCGGCGGCGCGTAGAACGTTCCATCATTCGTGTCCTCGACCATCGCGAGCAGCTCGATCCGGTTGGCCCAGTGAGCGATTGCCTGCTTCTTCTCGAGTCCCCACCAGGATGGCTGGGGTGGGTCGGTTCCAATCTTGCGGCCGCTGTCGTAGAGGAAGTTCGTGAGGCTCGAGAGGAATATCTCCTGGAGCGTGAAACGCGTGCCGTCGAATGCGCGGCCGCGCCGCCCGACCCACCAGTCGTAGGACATCGTCGTGATCGGCTTGCCCTTGTAGAACTCGTGATAACCAGGCAGGCCGAGCACCTCGCGTACCCTCGCCGGATCGAACTCGATCGCCGCGACGTGGTCACCGTTGACACCGAGGTTGTGCCCGACCTGGCTCGACAGCGCCGGGAGTCCGAGCCGCGAGCGCAGCAGGAGCGGCGGCGTCCCCATCGCGCCGGCGGCGAGCACGAGAACCTTGCACTCGATCTGCATCCGTTGCCCGTTCGGGGCGCGCGAAGGTTTCGGTCCGAGGTTGTCCATCGTGTCCGCCTGCACGACATACCGGTACGGGCGCGAGCTCGACTGCGTGATCTCCTCGACCTGAACGTTGGGGCGCACCTGCACGCCTGCGTTCTCAGCTGCCCACAGGTAGTTGGTGATCAGCGAGTTCTTGGCGCCGAAGATGCAGCCCGTGTGGCACCACTTGGCGTTCACGCAACGCTGCTCGGAGATCGCCAGCGGCACTCGGTCGCACGTGTGCCCGGCGTTGTCCAGCGCCGCGGCCCACAGGCCGCCGGACTTCGACACCTGCTCCCAGCTCGGGCGCTGGACGCGCAGCCCGTGTTCCGCGCGCGCGTAGTAACGGTTCAGGTTCCTGCGCGAGATCGCGCGCGGCCACATTCTTCTCGCCGGCCCGTCACCCGGTCGCCGGTCGCGCCGCTCGAAGGTCTCCTGCGGCGCTCGGATCGAGGCGGCGAGATACAGGTTCGAGCCGCCGCCGACGGCGTTCGCGGTGACGACCTGGGCACCCTGCCCCTGGATCAGCATGTACACGTCAGAGAGATGGTCGATGTCCATCGACTGGCGGAAGTCGACGTGCCGGTAGCGGCGGCCGCGCTCGAGAACGACGATCGACTTCGGGTCAGCGCCGGCGGCGCGATATAGCTCGGCCAGGCGCCATGCGGTGATCGACCCGCCGAAACCGGAGCCGACGATCACGACGTCCGCACGCTCGGTGCTCACGGCAGCGACCCCGTGCTGGTCCGCTCGTGGCTGAGCCTGCGCCCCCACGAGTAGCCGCGGTAGCCATTGGGTGCGATCCCCGGTAGGCCCATCACGCGGTAACCGGACGCTTTCGCAGCGGTTGCGTCCCGGATCAGCGCGGCAGCACAGAAGGCTGTGAACGGGACCGCGGCGGCGGCCTCCCAGACCAGCCGGGTCGGATTGCCGAAGTCCAGCCCGGCGAGACATGTCTGCACGCGGCCCGCGAACGGCAGGTGCAGGAAGTCCCCGCCGTGCAGGACGGCCCGCGCTTCAAGCTCGGACAGGAATGCCGGCGCGAGCGCGTCGAACCCCACCTCGGGGTGGTGATAGAGCGCGAGTGCATCGGCCTCGACCGCACCCGGCAGTGGGTCGACACCGGCGATCGCCAGCGGCGCGATCTCGTTGCCGAGATCCGTCTGCGTCGCCTTGCGCCCGGGGATGATCGTGTCGGCGAACGCCTGCAGCATCGCGTCGGTGAGGCCGGGCTCGGTGGCGGCGCGCGCGGCCGGCACGCCGCGGGCGAATGGGATCGCCGTAGCGACGAGTGCGCTCAATCCCAGCGTCGATGCCCGCGTCAGCAGTGCGCGACGGCTGAGCAGGCCGTGCAGTGCCTGATGGCCCGGATCGGTCATGTTGCGCGGCGCAGATACCCGAGCAACGCGCGCTTGCCGGTGATCACCCGTGGCGCGTAAGCACCCAGGTAGACGACCAGTCCGCGACGCACGCCGAAGATGAGGTTCCCGCGCCGCGAGAACGCGACGCCGGCGAGGTGTCCGAGCTGCCGGCTGCGCGGCAGCGAGCGCGCCCTGCTTCCCACTCTCACCAACCGCCCCCGCGGGTCACGCATTACGAACGCGCGGCTGGTCGTGAGCAGTAGCACAGTCTTCGCCGCGCCGCTCGACCCGAGCGTCCCGCTCCGGTCGCCGGGCTCCCCGGCGAGAAGCGCGCCACCACCGACCACGCAGAAGTGCAGGAAGCCACGCTTTACAGACGCCGGGGGCCCGGTTTGCAAGCGGATCTGCGACTCGGTCATGCCCAGCGTGAGCGGCCCGACTCCATGCGTGTCGACGGGGCCGGCGCCCGGGACGCATCGCCGCGTGTTCGCGGATGCCGCGTAGATCGCCGCGGGGTTGCGCTTCGCGCGCGCGACACAGCTCGGGTCGGCTGGAATCTGGTCGTGCGTGATCACGCCACCGGTGCCGGGCCCGAAGTAGCGCCCGTAGGCCGGGGGAAAGCCGGGGAGCGTCGTCGGGTCGAACGTCTGCCCGTGCACACTGAACCCCTCGACCCAGGCGCCGCCGTCGCCCGTGGCCTTGTCGAAGAAGTAGTGGCCGACGAACTCGTAGAGCACCGTGCCGGTGTCTGACTGCACGACCGAGCCGCGCCAGTGGTCCTCCTGGAAGTAGAAGCACTTGGGCGTCGCCGCCGCAACGCGCGCCGGCTCCTTGAGCAGAAAGTCGAGCAGCCCCAGCTGGCTGATGTTCTGGCGGGTCTTGTTGAACGAGACGCAGTACGGGTCCGCGCCCGGGTCCGGGACCTTGGTGCCGAAGCCCGCGTTCTGGATCGTGCAGTGGAACGGGTTGACGCCGTCCCAGGGGCTCGGCGGCGCCGACGCGTTCGCCGGCGCGGCCCAAGTGAGAGCCGTGAGCGCCAGCATGAGCGGCATCCATCGCCGTCTGTTACTCCTGCCTCCCGCCATGCCCCGTCGAGTGTACGGAGCCGTTCAGGCGAATGCGCCGGTTCAGCGCACGAGGAACCGCTTGACGAAGAACCTTGCCGTCATTGATCGACGACCGCGATCCCGGGGACCGATCGACTTCATTCCGAAGGTCGGGTCGGGATCGCCAGGGGCAGCGAGCGCGGCGGGGGCAAGCGACAAGCCCGTGAGCGGTGTCGCCCACGAAAGTGCGCCCAGTACCCATCGGCGCCACGCTATTCCGGGAGTCCCTTGTTGTCGATGAGCCACCCTGTAACACTGCGGGACAACCAAGACCTTGGGAGCGACACATGCGGGGCAAGCGGGGTATCTTCGGGTTCGCAGTCGGCGTCGTGGCGATCACTGCGGGAGCGCTGGGGAGCGCGCAGGCGTCGAGTCCACACTGCACGAACGGCACGACGCTCGCCGCCGATAGCTACGCACGTGTTTACGCCTCGCACGGACACGCATCCGTGTGCGTCAAGTCCTCGGGGCTGACGCGGCGGCTGAAGGGCGCGGTGTTCCCCGGTGACCACGTCGCGCTCGCCGACAAGTGGGTCGCATGGACCTCGAACGGCTCTGCGCCGCATTCTCAGGTCACGGTCATGCACATTCCCAATGGCGCGATCTCGTCCCAATACCCCTTCGACACGAACGACAACGTCGGCAAGGTCGTTGTGAAGAGCGATGGTGCGGCGGCGTGGGCAGCGACGCCGAGCGACTACCCGAACACGCTGCGCTACGTCCAGGGCACCGATCGCAGCAACCACTCGCCCGACCAGTTCTCCGACGACACCAAGGACGTGAAGCCGGGGACGCTGCAGTCGCTCGCCGGACACGCGATCGGCTGGCACTACACCGACGGCTCGACTGGTTCGGCCAACCTCTACTGAGCGCGCCGTCTTCGTGACACTCAACGCGCTCCAGTGAGCAAGGGTCACGAACACGGCGTCCCAAGCCGTCAACGTGGCATTCGCCGATCCCAAGCCGTTGGCTGTCACGCTGACGGCGCTTCCGGCCGCGCACCCGCCCGGCTCACCATGGCGAACCGCAAATACCCCTTGTGAATGCGTCACACGCCTGCCATAATCTAAGTCCATCAGACTTAGATTTCAGACGAAAGCGACATGCAACCAGACCGTTTTACCATCAAATCTCAGGAGGCCTTTCAGGCCGCCCAGCGGCTGGCTGACGAGCGCCGTAATCCGCAGACGACGCCTGAGCACCTGCTTGCGGTGTTGCTCGAGCAGGATGGCGGCGTGGTTGCGCCGGTGCTCCGCAAGCTCGGCGTGCAGCCCGCAGCCGTCCGCCGGACGCTCAATCAGGCGCTCGATGCCCTTCCAACCCTGACCGGCGCCACCAACGCCGAGCCCGCAGGTGGCTCAGGTGAGCTCGTCCAGATCCTGCGCTCCGCCGAGACCGAGATGCGGGAGCTCAAGGACGAGTACGTCTCGACCGAGCATCTGCTGCTGGCGCTCTCAGCCCATCCCGGCAAGGCCGGCGAGGCACTGCGCAACAACGGCGCCACGCACGAGGAGTTGCTCAAGGCGCTCGCGGAGGTCCGCGGCGGACACCGCGTCACCGACCAGAGCCCCGAGGACAAGATCCAAGCGCTCGAGAAGTACGGCCGCGACCTCACCGACGCCGCGCAGCAGGGCAAGCTCGATCCCGTGATCGGGCGCGACGACGAGATCCGCCGCGTGATCCAGGTGCTTAGCCGCCGCACCAAGAACAACCCCGTGCTGATCGGCGAACCCGGCGTCGGCAAGACCGCGATCGTCGAGGGGCTCGCGCAGCGAATCGTCGACGGCGATGTTCCTGAGGGCCTCAGGGATCGCCGGCTGGTGTCGCTCGACATCGCTGCGATGGTGGCCGGCTCCAAGTACAGAGGGGAATTCGAGGATCGCCTGAAGGCCGTGCTCAAGGAAATCACCGACGCCCGCGGGCAGATCGTCGTGTTCATCGACGAGCTGCACACGATCGTCGGCGCCGGCGCGGCTGAGGGCTCCGTCGATGCCGGCAACATGCTCAAGCCGATGCTCGCCCGCGGCGAGCTCCGGTGCATCGGCGCGACCACGCTCGACGAGTACCGCAAGCACGTCGAGAAGGATCCGGCGCTCGAGCGCCGCTTCCAGCCGGTGTACGTCGGCGAGCCGAGCGTCGAGGACACGATCGCGATCCTGCGCGGGCTCAAGGAGCGCTACCAGGTGCACCACAAGGTGCGCATCCAGGACTCGGCGCTGGTTGCGGCCGCGACGCTCAGCCACCGCTACATCGCCGACCGCTTCCTGCCCGACAAGGCGATCGACCTGGTCGACGAGGCGGCCTCGCGGATCCGGATGGAGATCGACTCAAAGCCGACCGAGATCGACGAGGTCGACCGGCACATCATGCAGCTCGAGATCGAGCTGCAGTCGCTGGGCGACGACGACGACCCGGGCACGATCGCCCGGCGCGAACAGCTCGAGCGCGGGCTCGCCGAGGAGAAGGAGACCTCGGCCGCGATGCACGCGGAGTGGCAGCGTGAGAAGGACACCGTCGGCGCGGTCGCCGAACTCCAGGAGCGCCTCGAGCAGGCCAAGCTCGAGCTCGAGCGAGCGCAGCGCGAGGCCGACCTCGGCCGCGCCGCCGAACTTCAGTACGGCACGATCCCCGAGCTCGAGAAGCAGCTCGCGCAGGCCGCGGAGGCCGAGCACGAGGTCGGCGCGGCTGGGGCGGGCGGGGTTCGGTACCTCAAGGACGTGGTCGACGCTGAGGACGTCGCCGAGGTCGTCGCCAAGTGGACGGGCATCCCCGTCTCTCGCCTGATGGAAGGCGAGATCGAGAAACTCGTGCACATGGAGGACCGCCTGCACCAGCGCGTCATCGGCCAGGACGAGGCTGTCGAGGCGGTGTCGGCGGCACTGCGACGCTCACGCGCGGGACTCCAGGACCCGAACCGGCCGATCGGCACATTCCTGTTCCTCGGCCCGACCGGAGTCGGCAAGACCGAGCTGGCGCGGGCCCTGGCCGAGTTCATGTTCGACAGCCAGGACGCAATGGTCCGGATCGACATGTCCGAGTACATGGAGAAGCACGCGGTCTCGCGGCTGGTTGGCGCCCCGCCCGGCTACGTCGGATACGAGGAGGGCGGGCAGCTGACCGAGGCGGTCCGCAGAAGGCCGTATTCCGTCGTGTTGCTCGACGAGATCGAGAAGGCACACCCGGACGTGTTCAACACGCTGCTCCAGGTGATGGACGATGGGCGGCTGACCGACGGCCAGGGCCGCACGGTGTCGTTCAAGAACGTGGTGCTGATCATGACCTCGAACATAAGGGTGGGTGGGTATCCCAATCTACGGGCCGGCGTGGAGGCGCACTTCAAGCCGGAGTTCATCAATCGCCTCGATGACATCGTCGAGTTCCATCCGCTGACACGCGAGCAGATCGCGGAGATCGTCGACCTGCAGGTCGCGACGCTGATCAAGCGAGTGCGCGAGCGCGACATCGAGATCGAGCTGACCGACGAGGCCAGAACGCTTCTGGCAAACCTCGGCTACGACCCGACCTACGGGGCGCGGCCGCTCAAGCGGGTGATCCAGAAGCGGCTGGTCGACCCGCTCGCGATGGCGATCCTCGAGGGGCGGTTCGTCCCGGGCGACACGGTCCGGGTCAGCGCCCACGAAGGCGAGCTCGTGCTCGGGCGCGCGGAGGCGGCGGCAGCCGCGGCCTAAGTAGTAGCGATGTTCAGGGGGTGGCGCATGCGCCACCCCCACCGGCGGTGCATGCACCCCGGGCCCACCCCCCGCGCATGCGCGCCCGCCTCATGAGATCTGTACGTCGATCCGCGACACCGGGCCGTGCGGGCGGCGGGTGTAAGCGGCGCGGGTGTCGACCTGCAAGGTCCACCTGCCACGCGAGGGCGCGAACGGGAACACGCGCACGCGACCGGTTCGCAGGTAGCCGCACTGCCCGCCGGCCTTGCCGAGCGTGACGGTCTGGCGCATCGAGCCGGAGGGCGATACGTAATGGACATACACGGTCCGCGGGTGGCCGTCGAGCGCGAACCCCCACACCTGGAACGGCGCCCGCAGCGTGTTGGGATTGCCGCGCAAGGCAAGGAACCGGGCGCCCGCGGCGCGCGTGACCGTGAAGCTCGTGTCGGCGCTCCGGGTGCCGTCGGTCGCGTTCAGGTTCTCGATGTGCTGCACGACGTTGGCGCGAAGGCCGCCGGGAGTAAGCGACTGCCTGAAGGCGCCCGCGGCGTCCGTCTTCTGCTCGCCGAAGTCGACGCCGTCGATCGCGACCTCGAAGGCCCGGTTGGGCGCGAACCCCGAGCCGATCACGGTCACGCTCTGGCCGACGACGTAGCAACCGCGACCCGTCCGCACGGTTGCGCGTCCGCTTGCGGCCAGGGAGATGCCTGAGACGATCACGCTCGTGAGAAGACCCGCTGAAATCGCCCCGGCCACCTGCCGCGATGAACCACGTAGGAACGACAAGGCGCGCCATGGTACAAGTCGCCCCATTCACCACGCGCCACTTAGGAGGAGAACCGTGCCGACCTACATCATGCTGACGACGCTCACCCCGGAAGGCGTGCAGACGATCAAGAACAACCCAGGACGGATCCGCGAGGTCAACCGCGAGATCGAGCAGCTCGGGGCGACCGTCAAGGCGCAGTGGGCGACGCTGGGTCAGTTCGACTTCGTCAACGTCGTCGAGGCTCCCGACGAGAAGACGATCGCGCGGGTCTCGCTCGAGCTCGGCTCGCGCGGAACCGGTAAGTACGAGACGCTGAGCGCGATCCCGATCGACGATTTCATCGGGGCGATCTAAGCCGTTGCCCAAGGTCCTCGTCGTTGGCTCCGGGGCGCGCGAGCACGCGCTCGTCCAGGCGCTCGCGCGCTCGCCGTCGCGCCCGCAGCTGCTGTGCGCACCTGGCAACGCGGGGATCGCCGCGGACGCGCGCGTGCTCGAGGTGTCGGCCGACGATCTCGACGGGCTGGTCGGGGCCGCGCGGTCGGAGGCGGTCGACCTGGTGGTGGTCGGCCCCGAGGCGCCGCTCGTGGCCGGTCTCGCCGATGTGCTGCGCGCGGCCGGGGTCCGGTGCTTCGGCCCCAGCAGAGCGGCTGCCGAGCTCGAGGGCTCGAAGGCGTTCTGCAAAGAGGTGATGGCGGCGGCGGGGGTGCCGACGGCCAGGTACACGGTCGTCACAGACCCCGAGGCCGGGATGGCCGCGATCGAGCGCTATCCGGTCGTGATCAAGGCGGACGGCTTGGCGGCCGGCAAGGGCGTTGTGATCGCGCCGGACGAGCGGGTCGCGCGCGGAGCGCTCGAGCAGCTGCTCGTCGAGAGGCGCTTCGGCACCGAGCGCGTCGTCGTCGAGGAGCACCTCGAAGGCGAGGAGCTCTCGCTGCTCGCGATCTGCGACGGCTACACCGCGCTGCCGCTCGCCTCCGCGCAGGACTACAAGCGGATCTTCGACGGCGACCGCGGCCCGAACACCGGCGGAATGGGCTCCTACAGCCCGGTCCCGGCGATCGGCACGGAGCGCGCCGCCGAGATCTGCGCGGCCGTGCACCAGCCGGTGCTCGATGAGCTGATGCGGCGCGGGCTTCCGTTTCACGGCGTGCTCTACGCCGGCCTGATGCTGACACCCGACGGCGCGAAAGTGCTCGAGTTCAACGTCCGCTTCGGCGATCCCGAGACGCAGGCGATCCTGCCCCGGCTGCGTTCCGATCTGCTCGGGCTGCTCGACGACGCGGGCGACCTCGGTGGCCTGCGCGGCGTACGACTCGACTGGGACTCGCGGACCGCGGTCACGGTGGTGCTGGCGAGTGGCGGGTATCCGGCAAGCTCGTCCGCGGGGGACGTGATCCACGGCCTCGACTCCGTGCCGGCCGACGTGTACGTGACGCACGCGGGGACTGCCACGGGTCCTGGCGGTGAGGTGGTCACGGCGGGTGGTCGTGTACTCAGCCTGACCGCGCTCGGCGACGACGTGGCTGCCGCCCGGGCCGCCGCATATGCTGCCGCGGACATGATCGAATTCGAAGGCAAACAGGTGCGGCGCGACATCGCGCTGCGGGCGGTGGGGGCATGACCGAGCAGACATCGAAGCCGTACGCGGAGCCGGCGGTGGAGTTCGAGGAGGTCGAAGTCGATGCTCCACTGGTGGGGATCGTGATGGGCTCAAAGAGCGATATGCCCGCGATGGAAGCCGCCGAGAAGGAGCTGACCGAGCGCGGGATCCGCTCCGAGGTCAGGGTGATGTCCGCGCATCGCGAGCCGGACAAGGTTGCTGAATACGCGCGCAACGCGCGGATCCGCGGCCTGCGCGTGATCATCGCGGGCGCCGGCCTGTCGGCGGCGCTACCTGGAGTCGTCGCAGCACACTCCGACCTACCGGTGATCGGCGTGCCGCTGACCAGCAGGATGTCGGTTGCGGGCGGCCTCGACGCGCTGCTGTCGATTGCGCAGATGCCGCCCGGCGTGCCTGTCGCGTGTGTCGGCGTCGACAACGCCCGCAATGCCGCGGTTCTGGCGGCGCGGATCCTCGCCGCGTGACGCGGCGCGCGCTAGCCTTCACGCCGAGCGACTGATGCCCGATGCCATCGTTCATCTGTCCTCGCTGGCCGGCAGCGCGCTGCTCGACTCGGCGGGGGAGCGTCTCGGGCGCGTCGAAGATGTAGTGGCGCGTCTCGACCTCGGCGAAGAGCTGCCGCCCGTGATCGGACTCACGGCGCGGATCGGCGGGCGCGAGCTGTTCGTGCCGATTGACCGGATCGCACAGCTCGGCCCCGAGGATGCCCGGACCGCGACGACCAAATTGAACCTCGCGCAGTTCGAGCGACGCGCCGGCGAGGTGCTGCTGCGCGCCGACGTGCTCGACCACAGCCTGATCAACGTCGACACCGCCCGGCTCGTGAGCGCGCGCGAGGTGGAGCTCGTCTGCGACGACGGGACCTGGCGCGTAGCCGGCATCGATCCCGGCCTGCGTCCGCGCCTGTGGCGGTTCTTGCCACGCCACTTCCGCGGCCACGACACCGAGCACCGCCAGTTCGTGGCCTGGAGCCATCTCGAGCCGTTCGTCGGTCACGTGCCCACGTCGCGCCTGAAGCTGGCCTCGCGACGCCTGCGGAGGCTGCATCCGGCCCAGATCGCCGACCTCGTCGAGGCGGCGTCGCACGAGGAGGGCGAGGAGATCCTCGAGGCGGTCGGGCAGGACAAGGAACTCGAGGCGGACGTCTTCGAGGAGCTCGACGACGAGCATCAGGTCGAGTTCCTGCGCGAACGCTCCGACGAGGAGGCCGCCGCCGTGCTCGCGCGGATGGCCTCGGACGATGCCGCAGACCTGCTGCTCGAGATCGAGCAGGAGCGGCGGATCCCGATTCTCAATCTGCTGCCCCCAGCCAAACAGCGCAAGATTCGCAATTTGCTCGGCTACAACCCCTCGACGGCCGGCGGCATGATGAATCCCGACTTCGTCTCGATCTCGGCGGAGGCGACGGTCGACGACGCGCTGGCGCGTGTGCGCAGCAGCGAGTTGGGGTCCCAGCAGGTGTCGGTGGTGTTCATGACCGACGAGCACGGGGTGTTCGTGGGGACCGTGACGCTCGACCAGCTGGTACGTGCCGTGGGCGAGCAGCGGCTCGGCGGGCTGATCGAGTCGCCGACGCCGAGCGTGCCTGTCGACGCCGATCTGCCCGACGTGGCGCGGCTGATGAGCGACTACAACCTGATCGCGATGCCGGTGCTCGATGGCGCCGGGCGGCCGGTCGGGATCATCGCCGTCGACGACGTGCTCGAGCAGCTGGTGCCGGAGGAGTGGCGCCGGCGCGCCGGGATGGCGCGGAGCTGAGCTTCGCTGATACCCTCATTGCAGTCACAAAGTGGCTGTTTCACGAGGATTTCACATGGTGAGTGACCGAGGCGAATATCAGGACAGCGAGCTGCCGCGAAGTATCTGCACGCGGCTGGCGTCGCGGGGTCACTGCACTGTCTGGAGCGTGAGCTCCAGGAGCTGAGCGAGACCTCCGAGCCCGCCGCGGGTAGGGACGCGGGTTAGAAAGGAGGTCGAGAGATGGCGAGCAACCCGACCACGGGCTCCGCCCCGGGGACTTCCCCTGCCTCCAGCACCGTTTCCGGCCCCGCTCCCGGGACTCATGTCGCTCCGCGCGAGCGCCAGCGACACGAGGCTTCGCACGGCGACATCCAAGGCGCGTTCGGCACGATCAGGCAGCACGACGAGGCGCACCGCGGTCTGCGCTCCCGGGCGCTCGCGCTGCTGGCGATCATCGGACCCGGGCTGATCGTGATGATCGGCGACAACGACGCCGGCGGTGTCTCGACCTACGCGCAGGCCGGCCAGAACTACGGCACGAGCCTGTTGTGGGTCCTGCTGCTGCTGGTCCCGGTCCTGGTCGTCAACCAGGAGATGGTCGTTCGTCTCGGCGCCGTGACGGGGGTCGGGCACGCGCGGCTGATCATCGAGCGCTTCGGCCGCGCCTGGGGCTGGTTCGAGGGCGGGTACCTGCTGCTGATGAACTTCATGATCATCGTCACCGAGTTCATCGGCGTAAGCCTCGCGCTCGGTTACTTCGGCGTCTCGCAGTACATCTCGGTTCCGATCGCGTGCGTCGGCCTGATCGGCGTCACGGCGAGCGGCAGCTTCCGCTTCTGGGAGCGTTCGATGTTCCTGTTCATCTTCGCCAACGTGCTCGTGATCCCGCTGTTCTTCATGTCCCACCCGCACTGGGGCCAGATTTCTCACCATCTCTTCATCCCCGGTATCCAAGGTGGCGCCAGCTCGACGGCGGTGCTGCTGATCATCGCCATGGTCGGCACCACGCTTGCTCCGTGGCAGCTGTTCTTCCAGCAGTCGAACATCGTCGACAAGCGGATCACCCCGCGCTGGGTGAACTACGAGCGGGTCGACACGTTCGTCGGCGCGGTCGTGGTGGTGCTCGGGGCAGGCGCGCTGATCTGCTCGACGGCATTCGCGCTTGCGGGGACCTCGTACTTCGGCCGGTTCACCGATGCAGGTGGGGTCGCCACCGCGTTTCAGCACACGATCGGCTCGACCGCCGGGGCCTTCTTCGCGATCGTCCTGCTGAACGCGTCGCTGATCGGCGCCGGCGCCGTCACGCTTGCGACGAGCTACGTCGTCGGAGACGTGTTCGGGACGCGCGGGTCGCTGCACCGCAACTTTCTCGAGGCGAAGGGCTTCTACTCGGTGTTCATCGTGCTGATCCTGGCGGCTGCCGCGATCGTGCTGGTCCCAGGCGCGCCGCTGGGCGTCATCACCGAGACGGTCCAGGCGCTGTGCGGGATCCTGCTGCCGATGACGACTCTGTTCCTGCTGATGCTCTGCAACGACCGGCAGGTGCTCGGGCCGTGGACGAACCCGCCCTGGTTGAAAGCGCTGGCGAGCGTGATCGTCGGCGCGCTGATCCTGCTGTCGCTGATGCTGACGCTCACGACGATCTTCCCCGGGGTCGACGTGGCCGCGCTGGCCGGTGTCGGCGGCGCGGTGTTGGTCGTCGCGCTGCTCGGGTTGGGCCTTGCGGCGCTCCGATCGGCGCGCGGCGGCGAGGAGGTCACCGTGATCGAGTCCGGCCCGCCGGTCGCCAAGGAGCACTGGACGATGCCACCCGCGGCCCTGCTTGACACGACCGCAGCTCTCGACGGGCTGGCGCGTCGGGATGTTCGCGCTCGGCGGGTACATGGTCGTCGCGCTGGTGATGCTGATCGTCAAGGCGGTCCAGCTGGCCGGCGGGTAGGGGCCGGGCGGGTGACTGCGCCTCCGCGGCTGACTGCGCCTCCGCGGCTGACTGCGTCAGCCGGGTAACTGCGTCACGCCGGAACGGCCGTCGTTACTCTGATCTGGCCGTGCAGGGGATGCGTCTCAAGGTTTCGCTGGTTGGGGCCGTTGTGCTCGTGCTGCTTTCGCTGCCGGCGAGCGCGCTGGCGGGCACGTACGCCTGGGCCCAGCCGACTGACTTCACGAAGACCGGGTCCGGCGCCAACCCGGAACACAAATACGGCAAGGCGTCGTGGAGCTATCTGAGCTCTGGCGGCGCGCTGACTTTCTCCGGTGGATCTTGGAGCGGCGGTGGTGCGTCGGTCGGCCCATCAGGGAGCCAGTTGCAGATGCTGCCGCCGCAGGGCGGAACCGTGACCCTGCGCTGGACGTCGCCGTTCACGAGCAGCACGAACGTGACGGTCAGCGGGACGATCGCGCAGCCGGCGCTGCCGTGCGTCAGCGTCAGCATCAAGAAGTCGGGCTCGGCGATCTCCGGAGGCCTGCCGGCAACCATCTCGGTTGGCTCGGGTGACACGATCGACGTCGTCGTCCAGGACGGCAGCGGTCCGCTCGGTCTCGGCCACGGGACCTGCGACGTCGTCCAGGTCAACCTTCAGTTCACCGCGTCGGTCCCCGCGCCGAAGCCGACGCTCACCACGCCGGCAGACGGCGCGACGGTCGGCGGGCAGCCAACCTTCTCGGGCACCGCGGCCACAGGATTCGGTGCCGACGATCATGTGACCGTCAACCTGTATTCGGGTGCTTCCGCCGGCGGATCGCCCGTGCAGACGCTCACCGCTCCGGTCGGCTCGGATGGCAGCTATTCGGTCGCGCCGCCGTCTGCGCTCGCCGACGGCCAGTACACGGCGGTCGCCGCGCAGGACGATCTCGGTGGCGGGCACGGCGTCAGCGCTCCGAACACATTCACGGTCAGCACGACCGCCCCGGCGGTCACGCTGGACCCGCCCTCGGCCAAGCCATTGTTGACCGCGACGCCGACGCTGCAAGGCAAGGCTGCCACGGGCAACGGCGCTTCAAGCACCGTCTCGCTGCTGATCTACGGTGGCAGCAGCGTGAGCGGCACCGCCGTGCGCCAGGTTTCAGGCACGCGATCCTCGAGCGGGGCGTTCGCGATCCAGGTCAAGCCCGCCCTGCCCGATGGCGAGTACACCGCGGTGGCGGTGCAGCAGGGCCTCGGCGGAGCGACTGGGCGCAGCGCCCCGCAGACGTTCTCGGTCAAGGTCCACCCGCCGGCGCTCACGCTTCTCTCTCCAGCGGCCGGCTCGAGAACATCCGATGCGCAGCCCGTGATCTCGGGTGCGGCAGGTGATGCGTTCGGCGACTCGCCGAGAGTCACGGTGATGCTGTACGACGGCTCCTCGACGTCGGCCCGGCGCCTCGGCGTGGTGACCGTGAGCGCCCGCGGAGGCCAGTGGTCGGTCCGCTGGTCTCGTGCGCTCGCGCCCGGCATCTACACCGTCCGCGCCAAGCAGAGCGACGACGCCGGCCACACAGCTTTCACCAAGCCACACAGCTTCCTGGTGGTGGGGTCGACGAGCGCGATCGGCTCCTCGGTGCAGCTGAGCCGCGAGAACATGGTGTCCGTTCCGATCACGTGCACCGCGCCGGCGGCCCAGACATGCACCGGGACTGTCGAGATCCTCACGGCCAAGAGCTTCCGGCCCTCGCCGGGCGGCCCGTCGGGCCCCGTTCGCGTGATGTTCGCCTGTGTGAGCATCCCCGGCGAGGCCACGCAGACGGTCGCGCGAGCTGTTCCCTCCGACGTCGGGCGCATGCTCCGGCGCGCGGCTCCGGTGAAGGTGAACGTCACGATCCAGTTCGATACGAGTTCGGGCGGATCGGTCTCGGGCAGCGCGAGCCGCGAGCTGCAAGCGGCTTCGTGAACGCGCGCCGCACCCCGCCTGGCCGATAATCGCCAGGTGATCCCGCGCTATACGCGACCCGAGCTGGCCGCGATCTGGTCTGACCATGCGCATTTCGAGGCGATGCGAGAGGTCGAGGTTGCCGCCTGCGAGGAGATGGAGGGCCCGACGCCCGAGGAGCTCGATGCGATCCGTGCCGCGACGTTCACGGTGGAGGAGATAGCCGAGCGAGAAAAGGTCACCGACCACGACACCGCCGCCTTCGTCGACGTGCTCGCCGCCTCGGCGGGACCGGCCGGACGCTGGATTCATTACGGCCTCACCTCGAGCGACGTGCTCGACACCGGCCTCGCGCTCCAGCTTCGCCGGGTCGCCGAGCTCGTGCTCCCGGACAGCCGCCGGCTGGTGGGGGCTTTGGCCGCCAAGGCCCGCGAGCACGTGCACACGTTGTGCGTCGGGCGAACGCACGGGATCCACGCCGAGCCCACGACGTTCGGGATCAAGCTGGCGGGCTTCGCGTTCGAGGCGGACCGCAACCGGGAGCGGCTGGAGCGGGCGTTCGAGCAGGCGATCGTGGGGGCACTGTCCGGCGCCGTCGGGACCTACTCGGCGACCTCGCCGGAGTTTGAGGAGCGGGTGCTGCGGCGGCTCCGGCTCGAGCGCGAGCCTGTCTCCACTCAGGTCGTCGCTCGCGACCGCCACGCGGAGCTGCTGGAAGCGATCGCGCTCGCCGGCGCGGGCATGGAGCGCTTTGCCACGGAGCTCCGTCACCTGGCTCGCACCGAGGTCGGCGAGGTCAACGAGCCGTTCGGCGCCGGACAGAAGGGCTCGAGTGCGATGCCGCACAAACGCAACCCGATCAAATCCGAACAGGTTGTCGGGCTCGCTCGGGTGCTGCGCGGGAACGCTGTCGCCGGGCTCGAGGACGTTGCCCTGTGGCACGAGCGGGACATCTCGCACTCGTCGGTCGAGCGCGTGATCCTGCCTGATTCGACGATCCTGCTCGACCATCTCCAGCGGCGCGTGATCGCGCTGGTGAACGGGATGGTCGTAAACGTCGCTCGCATGCAGGAGAACCTCGAGCTGACCTACGGCGCGCTGTTCTCGCAGCGCGTGCTGCTGGCGCTCGTCGAGAAGGGGATGACTCGCGACGATGCCTATCGGGTCGTGCAGCGCCTCGCCCAGCGCGCGGTCGACGAGCGGGCGCCGCTGCGGGAGCTGCTCGCCGCAGACCCTGAGGGCGCGCGGCTCGATTTGACCGCGATCTTCGACTCCGCGCCATTCGTTCGTTACGCCGACGAGATCGTTGGGAGGCTCGATGCCATCGCCTGAGCTGCCGCCCTGGGTGCCGCGCGAGCTGTACCCGTTCGAGAGCCGGTTCATTGAGGTAGGCGGCGCGCGCCTCCACTATGTCGACGAGGGAAACGGCCCGCCGCTCCTGTTGCTGCATGGCAACCCGACGTGGTCGTTCCTTTACCGCGAGATCATCAGGGGATTACGGGACAGGTTCCGTTGCATCGCGCCCGACTACCCTGGCTTTGGCCTCTCTGTGCCTCCCGTCGGGTATGGCTTCACGGCCGCCGAGCACGCGGCCGTGATCGAGCGGTTCGTGTCAGAGCTGGACCTGACCGGGGTGACGATGATGGTGCAGGACTGGGGTGGCCCGATCGGCTTCGCGACCGCCACCCGCAATCCGGAGCGCTTCGCCGCGTTCGTCATCGGCAACACCTGGGCGTGGCCGAAGTCGGACCCGGGCACGCAGGTGTTCTCGCGGCTGCTGGGCGGTCCGATCGGCGGCTACCTGATCCTCCAGCGGAACTTCTTTGTCGAGCGGATCATCCCTGGCGGCGTCAGGCGCCGGAAGCTGCCGGAGGCCGTGATGGCTGCCTACAGGGGCCCGTTTCCGGGGCCCGCCTCGCGCATGCCGATGCACGTCTTCCCGCGCGAGATCCTGGCCGCGCGCCCGTTGCTCGCTTCGATCGAGGAGCGGCTTGCGACGGTCGCCGATCGGCCGGCGCTGCTCGTGTGGCCGACTAAGGATGTCGCCTTCCGCGAGCCCGAACGGCTGCGCTGGGAACGCGTCTTCGCCGACCATCGGACGGTCATGCTCGAGGGTGCAGGGCATTACATCCAGGAGGACTCGCCGGACGAGATCATCGCCGCGGTTCGCTCGTGGCGTGAGGCGTGAGACGCGCGAGTTGGCGCCCCGGCGCCGGCCCTCGAGGACGCCGAAGCCGTTGCTAGGATCGATCCGGTGACCGCCCTCGCCGACCTGCCCCTTCTCGCCTCGGGCAAGGTCCGTGAGATCTATGAATTGGATTCCGACCCGTCCCGGCTGCTGCTGGTCGCCTCGGACCGCATCTCGACCTACGACGTCGTTCATCCGACGCCGATCCCGGATAAGGGAAAGGTGCTGACCGGTCTGTCGGTGTTCTGGTTTGAGAAGGTGATCGGCGGGATCGTCAAGAACCATCTGATCACGGCGACGGACGGGTTGCCCGAGGAGGCGCGCGGCCGCGGGATGATCGTCCGCAAGCTTGAGATGCTTTCGGTCGAGTGCGTCGTGCGCGGCTACCTGAGCGGCTCGGGGTGGAAGGACTACCAGCGCACCGGCGGCGTGTCCGGGATCGAGTTGCCGGCCGGACTGCGCGAGTCGGACAAGCTGCCCGAGCCGATCTTCACGCCGTCGACAAAGGCGACGGAGGGCCACGATGAGACGATCGACTTCGAAGGCGCCGTCTCACTGGTCGGCGACCGAGCACTGGCCGAATGGCTACGTGATGTGTCAATCGCGGTGTACCAGGCCGCCGCGGAGCACGCGGCCGCCAACGGGATCATCCTCGCCGACACGAAGTTCGAGTTCGGCCTCGACGAGCACGGTGAGGTGCGGCTCGCCGACGAGGTCTGCACGCCCGACTCGTCGCGATTCTGGCCCGCCGACGACTACGAGCCAGGCCGCGCCCAGGCAAGCTACGACAAGCAGTTCGTCCGCGACTGGGCATCCTCGACCGGCTGGGACCGCAACCCGCCGGCGCCGGCGATCCCCGACGAGGTGGTCGCGCGCACGCGCGAGAAGTACGTCGAAGCGTACGAGCGGATCGCGGGAGAGCCGTTCTCGGAATGGCTGAAGCGCTCGGGGGCCTGATGCGCGCCCGCGTACTCGTGCGGCCGAAAGCCGGGATCCTCGATCCGCAGGGGCAGGCGGTCGAGCGGGCGCTGCCGGCGCTTGGTTTTGCCGGTGTCAGAAACGTGCATGTCGGCCGCCTGATCGAGCTCGATGTCGAGGATCCGGCGCGGCTGCCGGAGATGTGCGAGCGGCTGTTGACGAACCCCCTGATCGAGGACTACGAGATCCAGGAATGAAGTTCGGCGTCGTCCGCTTCCCGGGCTCGTGCGACGACGTGGATGCGCTCGGCGCGTGTCAGCGCGTCGGCGAGGCGGTGATGTTGTGGCATGCGGACCCGGGCTTGCGGGGTGTCGACGCGGTCGTGATTCCCGGCGGGTTCTCCTACGGCGACTACCTGCGGGCGGGCGCGATCGCGCGCTTCGCGCCGGTGATGGAATCGGTCATCGAGTTTGCCCGCGCGGGCGGACTGGTCCTGGGAATCTGCAACGGGTTCCAGGTGCTCTGCGAGGCGGGGTTGCTGCCTGGCGCGCTGCTGCCGAACACCTCGCTGAAGTTCATCTGCCGGCAGGTCTGGCTCGACGTCGTCGACGGCGATACGCCGTTCACGAACGCATGCCCGACGCGCCTGTCGATCCCGGTCAAGCACACGACCGGTCGCTACTACTCGCCGGACCCGGTCCGCGTACTGCTGCGCTACGCGCCCGGGGAGAACCCGAACGGGTCGCAGGACGACATCGCCGGCGTCTGCAACGAGGCGGGCAACGTGTTCGGCCTGATGCCACATCCCGAGCACGCGGTCGACCCGCTGACCGCGTCGGTGGATGGCCTGACGATCTTCGAATCGATGCGAGCGCATGTCGGCGACCGGGCATTTGTCTAGGCATCGCGAATTAGGGCTCACCGACTCCGAGTACGAGCTGATCCTCGAGGGCCTCGGGCGTGAGCCGAACGACGTCGAGCTCGCGATGCTGTCGCTGATGTGGTCCGAGCATTGCGCGTACAAGCATTCGCGCAAGCTGCTGCGGCGGCTGCCGACCGAAGGCCCGGCGGTGCTGCTCGGGCCTGGAGAAAACGCGGGCGCCGTGGATGTCGGCGACGGGCTGGCGGTCGCGTTCAAGGTCGAGTCTCATAACCACCCGAGCGCCGTCGAGCCGTTCCAAGGCGCGGCAACCGGCGTCGGCGGGATCCTCCGAGATGTGTTCGCGGTGGGGGCCCGCCCGATCGCGGTGCTCGACTCACTGCGGTTCGGAGAGCCGGAGACCTCCGAGCGCTCCCGCTACCTACTCGAGCACGCGGTCGCCGGGATCGGGCACTACGGCAACTCGATCGGCGTGCCGACCGTCGGCGGCGAGATCTACTTCGAATCCAGCTACGAGCAGAACTGTCTGGTCAACGCGATGTGCCTCGGGCTCGCCCCACGCGAGCGGCTGATTCGCAGCGCCGCCGCCGGGCCCGGCAACGTGCTCGTACTGCTGGGCGCGCTCACGGGACGCGACGGGATCGGCGGGGCGTCGGTGCTCGCGAGTGCGGAGCTCGGGGAAGGGGATGAGGCCAAGCGCCCTTCGGTTCAGATCGGCGA
This sequence comes from uncultured Solirubrobacterales bacterium, assembly GCA_963796525.1. Classification (GTDB taxonomy): domain Bacteria; phylum Actinomycetota; class Thermoleophilia; order Solirubrobacterales; family Solirubrobacteraceae; genus Palsa-465. Next base: position 86,234 of record CAWCMD010000013.1, on the reverse strand, counting down.
CCCGTTTGCGGAGAAGAAGCTGCTCGAGTGCTGCCTGGAGCTGCTCGACCGCGAGCTGCTCGTCTCCCTCCAGGACCTGGGCGCCGCGGGGCTGACCTCGTCCTCGTCGGAGATGGCGAGCAAGGGCGGCGTTGGCCTGGACATCGATGTCTCGCGGGTGCCGCTCCGCGAGCCGGGGATGGAGCCGTTCGAGATCATGGTCTCGGAGTCGCAGGAGCGGATGCTCTGCGTCGTCGAGCCAGATCGGGTGGCGGCCGTGCTCGAGGTATGCGAGCGCTGGGAGACGCTCGCCACGCCGATCGGCACGGTGACGGACTCGGGACGCTTGCGCGTGCTCGCCCACGGTGCCGTCGTCGGCGACCTGCCCGTCCCGATCCTGGTCGACGAGTGCCCTCTTTACGACCTGGCGCCGGCCGCGCCTTCGGAGGCGCTGTATCAGGCGCCGCGCCCGGTGCTGTCCGGCGACGAGCCGCCTGACGTGGTGCTGCTGGCGCTGCTGCGCTCGGCGAACCTCGCTTCGCGCCGGCCGGTGTTCGAGCAGTACGACCCGATCGTGCAGTCGCGCACCGTCCGCCGCCCGGACACGGCGGACGCGGCGGTGCTGGCGCTGGGCGGGCATGCTGGTTCCCCGGCGATCGCAGTCTCGATCGACGGCAACGGCAGGCGCGTGGCGTGCGATCCCCGCGCGGGCGCGGCGGAGGCGGTATACGAGTGCGCCGCGAATCTCGCGTGTGTCGGAGCTGAGCCGCTCGGTCTCACGAACTGCCTGAACTTCGGAAACCCGGAGAAGCCGCACGTCGCGTGGCAGCTCAGCGAGGCGGTCGAGGGACTCGCTCACGCCTGCGAGTCGCTGGGCGTTCCGGTCGTCGGCGGCAACGTCTCGCTTTACAACGAGGCCCCGACCGGGCCGATCTTCCCGACGCCCGTGGTCGGAATCGTCGGCCTGCTGCCGGACGCCGCGAGAGCCGGGCGTCTGGGCTTCCAAGCCGGGGGCGATCTGATCGCGCTCGTCGGGGAGTTCAAGCCCTCGCCGGCGGGTTCGGAGCTCTCGAAGCTGCGCGGGGAGCCCGTCAGCGGGCCGCTCCCGGACGTGGACGTGCAGGACGTTCGTCAGGCCCTCGCCGCCGTGCGCGACGGGATCCGCTCCGGTGCGCTGCGAAGCGCGCACGACATCGCCGAGGGCGGGATCGCCGTGGCGCTGGCCGAGTGCTGCGTCGTCGGTGGCATCGGCGCCGTGATCGCTCTACCGACTGGGCTCGACCCGTTCGGCGAGGCGCCCGGCCGAGCATTCGTCGTTTCGGGTCCTTCTGATGCGCTTTCGGGGATGCGGATCATTGGACGGGTCGGCGGGGACGCACTCGAGATCGCGGGCGTCCTGAACGTTCCAGTTTCCGGGATGACCGAGGCGCGGGACCGGGGACTAGGGGAATTGGTCTAGGGGCGCTGCTAGCCTTGATCAGAGGCTTCGGCATGCCTCTCCTGACCGATCATCGCGACGGACCTCGCGACGAGTGCGGCGTCTTCGGGATCTACGCCCCGAGGCGTGATGTCGCCCGGCTCGCATACTTTGCGCTGTTCGCGCTGCAGCACCGCGGCCAGGAATCGGCCGGGATCGCGACCGCTCCGCAAGGCGGAAGCATCATGGCGATCCGCGACCAGGGCCTCGTGGCGCAGGTGTTCGACGAGCACACGCTGCGATCGCTGGTGGGCGACATGGCGATCGGCCACGTGCGCTACTCGACCACCGGCTCTTCCGAGTGGGAGAACGCTCAGCCGATCGTCCGTGACGACCACCGCACGCTCGCGCTCGCTCACAACGGCAACCTGATCAACGCCGTCGAGCTCCACTCCGAGCTGCGTGGTCGCGAGGTGCCGTTCCGCTCGACCTCCGACTCCGAGATCATCGCGGCCCTGCTCGCTACGCATCCGGCTCAGCGCATCGACGAGGCCGTCGCCGACGTGCTGCCGCGGCTGAAGGGCGCCTTCTCGACCGTCGTGATGACCGAAGACGCCGTCGTCGGGTTCCGCGATCCGCACGGGCTGCGCCCGCTTGCGCTCGGGATGATCGAGGATGAAGACGGCGATGTCGCGTACTGCGTCGCCAGCGAGTCGTGCGCTTTTGACCTGATCGGCGCGCGCTATCTCCGCGAGGTGCTCCCGGGCGAGGTCGTGACGCTCACCGAGCGGGGCATCCAGACGCGCATGGTCTCCGAATCCGAACGCAAGGCGTTCTGCGTATTCGAGTACATCTACTTCGCACGCCCCGACTCGCGGATGGCCGGAACGGTGCTGCAGGTCGCCCGGGGGAAGATGGGCGAGATCCTGTGGCGTGAGGCGCCGGTCGCCGCCGATCTGGTGATCCCGGTCCCCGACTCCGGCAACCCCGCCGCCCGCGGTCTGGCGCGCGCCGCCGGATTGCCGCAGGACGATGGGTTCATCAAGAACCGCTACGTCGCGCGGACGTTCATCCAGCCCGGACAGGAGCTGCGCAAGCATGGGTTGAGGCTGAAGTTCAACCCGCTGCCCGAGGTCGTCGGCGGCAAGCGGCTGATCGTCGTCGATGACTCGATCGTGCGCGGCAACACGACCCGGCAGATCGTGCAGATGCTCCGCGAGGCGGGCGCCGCCGAGGTTCACCTGCGGATCTCGGCGCCACCGATCAAGCATCCGTGCCACTACGGGATCGACATGTCCACGTGCGAGGAGATGATCGCCCACGGCCGGACTGTCGAGGAGGTCGCCGACGAGCTCGGAGCGGACTCCCTGCACTACCTCTCGATGCAAGGTGTGTACGAGGCGGTCGGCGTCTCTCGTGCAACTCATTGCGATGCGTGCTTCACGGGGGACTATCCGCTGGCCGGGACCGAGGAAGCGAAGGGCAAGTACGCACTGGAATCCGAGCTCCCGCTGGTGAAGGCGTAGCCGTAGGTCGGCCCACGGCGCCGCCGGTCGCGCCGCTATGTTCGCCCGCTCATGGATTCACATCAGGCGCTGCGGCGCATCTTCGGCTTCGAGCAGTTCCGCCCCGGCCAGGAGCTGGCCGTCCGGGCGGCGCTGGCCGGCCGGGATGCGCTGGTGGTGATGCCAACCGGATCTGGGAAGTCGCTGTGCTACCAGTTGCCGGCGCTGATGCGCGACGACGTGACACTGGTGGTCTCGCCCCTGGTGTCGCTGATGCACGACCAGGTGCAGGCACTGCAGGCCGTCGCCCCGGGGCAGGTCGAGCTCGTCAATGCGCAGCGAGGCGGGTATGAGAATGCCGCGGCGCTGCAGCGAGCGGCACGGGGAGAGGTTCGGTTGCTCTACGTCGCGCCCGAGCGGTTCGGCTCGCCGCGGTTTGCCGAGGCGATCAAGCAGGTCCGCGTCGGGCTGTTCGTCGTAGACGAGGCGCATTGCGTCTCGCAGTGGGGGCACGACTTCCGCCCCGACTACTTCTCACTAGCCGACGCGGCGCGGAGCCTCGGCGCTCGGGCGACGATCGCGCTGACCGCGACCGCCACCCCGCGCGTCGCCGACGACATCGCTCGTCGCCTGGCGCTGCGCGATCCGGTGCGCGTCACGACCGGCTTCGATCGGCCGAACCTGAGCTTCGCGGTTCTACGCTGCGCAACCGGGGTCGACAAGCGCCGGCGAATCGCGGCGGCGCTGAGCGAGCCGGAGGCTCTGCCGGCGATCGTGTATGCGGGGACCCGCAGTGCAGTCGAGGAGTTGGCCGGGCTTCTGGCTCGGGCGCTCGACGAGGAGGTGCTCGCGTATCACGCCGGACTCGATCGCGCGACGCGCGCGCGGACGCAGGAACGATTCATGTCCGGGGATGCGCGGGTGATCGTGGCGACTAATGCGTTCGGCATGGGCATCGACAAGGCGAATGTCCGGACTGTCTGCCACGCCTCGGTTCCGGGCTCGCTCGAGGGTTATTACCAGGAGGCCGGCCGCGCAGGGCGTGACGGGCGGCCGGCCCGCTGCCTGCTGTTCGCCGAGCAACGGGACAAAGGGCTGCACGTGTTCTTCATCGAGCGCTCACGCGTTTCCGAGGAGGCGTTCGACAGGGTGTGCGAGCGCCTGCGCTGGGCAGGGCTCGACGGCCGCTACGACGTCGAGCTTCGCGAACTCGCCGGGGCCGCCGGTCCGCGCGGAGACGAAGAGCAGGTCCGCGCGATCATCGGTCACCTTGCCCGCGCGGGCGTGGTGTCGCCAGATCCTTCGCCACCTGATCGCGCCGCCGGCCGGCTGGCTCATGACTGGGATCGGCGGACGCTCGCGCTCTGCCTGACCTCGGCGCGTGACGCGGAGCGTGCGCGCTGGCGCCAATACCGCGCGGTGTGGGCGTACGTGGAAGGCTCGGACTGCCGGCGTGCCGCGCTGCTCTCGTACTTTGGCGATCGGTCCCAGGCGGCGCCGGCGGTGGCATGCTGCGATGTCTGCGAGCCGTCGGTCGCTCCCGCCGCGCCTGTCAGCGCTGGTGGTCGAGCCACGGCAGCTCTCCGGGTGGCTCCGGCAGCGGGCGGCGTGGACCTCGATCGCGCGATCCTCGAGGTCGTCACCTCGGCCCAACCGCCGGTCGGTCGTACCCGCGCCGTCGAGATCCTGCGTGGCGGCCGCTCGAAGGTGATCGCCCAGTATTCCTACGACGGCCTGCCCGGGTATGGCACATTCGCACACATGCGCTCGGGGGATGTACTTGGTCGCGTCGATGCGCTGGTCCGCGCCGGGCAGCTTCGCTCCACGGGCGGCCGCTTTCCGAAACTGCGGGCGGCGTGAGTGATGAAGGTCGCCGTACTGGCCTCGGGCGACGGCACGAATCTCCAGGCGCTGCTCGATAGCGCCGGCGACGACGACCACGTTCAGATCGTGGCCGTCGGTTCTGACAAGCAGCACGCCCGCGCGCTCGAGCGCGCCCGGGCGGCCGGGGTCGACGCCGCCTCCTTCCCGCTCGAGCTGCACGCAGATCGCGAGGCCCGGGACCGCGCGATCGCGGACTGGCTCGAGGACCATGGCGTCGAGCTCGTCGTCCTCGCCGGGTACATGCAGCTGTTGAGCACCTCGTTCCTCGGCCGGTTCCCCGACCGCGTGATCAACGTCCATCCAGCGCTGCTGCCCGCTTTTCCGGGGCTGAACGCGGTCGATCAGGCGCTGCGCTACGGGGTCAAGGTGTTTGGCGTGACCGTGCACTTCGTCGACGACGGGGTCGACACCGGCGCGGTGATTCTGCAGCGCGCAGTCGAGTTCCCGAACGCCCGCTCCACAGCGGAGGTCTTCGAGCGCCTACGTCCGATCGAGCACGAGCTGCTTCCTCAGGCCGTCGCGCTGATCGCGCGCGGCGCGGTGAAGATCGACCCGGGCGACCGACGCCGTGTGGTGGTGGACCGGTAAAGTCGCGGGTGCATGGAGCAGGGCACCAAGCCTGTAACGAGCTATTCTCCGGTTGCCGAGAACCAGGTGCAGGTGGCGCGGGCCCTGCTGTCGGTGTCGGACAAGACGGGGATCGTCGAGTTCGCCCGCGGGCTGGTCGAACTCGGGATCGAGCTGATCTCCACCGGCGGGACCGCCCAGGCGCTCGCCGAGGCCGACCTGCCCGTCCGCTCGATCTCCGACCTGACCGGTTTCCCAGAGATCATGGACGGCCGCGTCAAAACCCTGCACCCGAAGCTCTACGCCGGCATTCTCGCGTTGCGTGACGAGCGCACCCACCTGCGGGCCGCCGAGCAGCACGACGTCGAGTTCGTCGACCTCGTGTGCGTGAACCTCTATCCGTTCGAGCGGACGGCGGCGCGGCGGGGGGTGTCCGACGAGGAGGTGATCGAGAACATCGACATCGGAGGCCCGACGATGATCCGGGCGGCCGCCAAGAACTCGTCGTACGTGGCACCGGTCGTCAGCCCCGAGAGCTACGACGCCGTCCTCGACGAGCTGCGCGAGTCCGACCGGCGCCTCTCGCCCCAGACACGCGAGAGCCTGGCGGCGGAGGCATTCGCCTACACGGCCCGGTACGACACGGCGATCGCCCGCTGGTTCCAGGAGAAGCGCGAGGACTTCCCCTCGCTGATGGTGCGCGCCTTCGAGAAGACGCTCGAGCTTCCTTACGGCGAGAACCCGCACCAGCGCGCCGCGTACTACGCTCAGGTCGGCACACGCACCCACGTGCTTTCGATGGTTTCCCAGCTCGGGGGCAAGCAGCTGTCGTTCAACAACCTGCTGGACCTCGATGCTGGGCGCCTGCTGCTCACGGAGTTCCAGATCCCCGGGTGCGTGATCATCAAGCACAACAACCCGTGCGGGGTAGCTGTCGCGACGACCGCGCTCGAGGCCTATGAGCGCGCGTTCGCGTGCGACCCGATGTCGGCGTACGGCGGCGTCATCTGCTTCAACCGTCGGGTGGATCGACCACTCGCCGAGGCACTCGTGGGGCAGTTCATCGAGGTGCTGTTCGCGCGCGGTTATGACGATGACGCGCTCGAGGTCCTTGCGACCAAGCCGAACATGCGGATCCTCGACGACCGCGAGCGGCGGGCCGCCAACATGATCGAGCCGCACCTGCGCCAGGTCGTCGGCGGAATGCTCGTGCAGGATCGCGACTTCGACCTCGAGGAGCGGACCGAGATGCAGGTCGTCTCAAAGCGCCACCCGACAGAGTCCGAGTGGGGGGAGCTGTCATTCGCATGGCGAGTCTGCAAGCACGTCAAATCGAACGCGATCGTCCTGACGCGGGATCTTGGAACACTCGGAATCGGCGCCGGCCAGATGAGCCGGGTCGACTCCGTGAGGCTGGCTATCGAGAAGGCCCGGTCCGATCTGAAGGGTGCGGCGATGGCCTCGGATGCGTTCTTCCCGTTTGCCGATGGGCCCGAACTCGGACTCGAGGCAGGTGTCACCGCGATCATCCAGCCCGGGGGGTCGGTGCGCGACGCGGACGTCGTCGACGCGGTCGACAAGGCCGGCGCGGCGATGGCGTTCACGAGCCGCCGGCACTTCAGGCATTGAGCGACGCGGTCACGCGCCTGGCAGGCGATCCTCCGTCGCCCTTCGAGCAGCGTTTCTCGTTCAGCCGTGTCGCTCGTGCCGGCGCGTTCGTGCTCGTCGGCGGCACCACCTCGATCGACCCGACCGGCGTTGTCCTCGGCACCTCGCCGCGCGACCAGACGCTCGAGATCCTCCGCAAGATCGAACACGAGCTGGAGCGGGCCGGCGCCCGCTTGAGCGACGTGATCCAGACCCGGGCGTACGTGACCGACATCTCGCGCGGCGAGGAGGTAGGGCTGGCGCACGGCGAGTTCTTCGGCGACGTCCGGCCACTGATGACGATGCTTGAGGTGAGCGGCCTGATCGACCCGCGGATGCTGGTCGAGATCGAGGCCGTCGCCTACGTCGGTTAGGGCCGCGCCGCTGCGACGCTTGACGGTCGGCGGCTCGGCGCGCCCTCCGTGTCGCCCGTGCGCCATGATGAACGCCTCGGCCGCCGTAGCTCAGTTGGATAGAGCCGCGGACTTTTAATCCGTGGGTCCTGGGTTCGAGTCCCAGCGGCGGCACCTCATAAGACGCTGGAAATCGCGGCTTTCAAGGGATTGGGATCGGGTCGTCTCCGCAAGAATGGTGGCGTGCGGGGCTGGGCCGGGGTCGTCGCCAGAAGTCAGGTGGGCGTGGAGGTTTGCAGCAGTTGGGCGTGGAGCTCGCGGATTGCGGGTCCGGGCGCGATCCCGAGTTCTTCGCGCAGGACTGCGCGGGCTTGTTCGTAGACGCGGAGGGCTTCGGCGAGGTTGCCTCGTTGGGCGAGTGACTGCATGACGAGGCGGTATCCGCTCTCGCGGACCGGGTTGAGAGCGATCAGACGTCTGCCGGTACGCTCGGCGCCGGCGACCTCGCAGCCTCCGATCCCGAGGCATGCTTCGCCGTAGGCCTCCAACGAGCGCTGGAGAACGTCGTCGAGCCGGCGCCGCCAATCCTCTAGCCAGGGGAGGTCGTGCTCGGGCAGAAGCGGTCGTTGCGCGATTAGTTGCGCGCACAGGGCGGCACTCCAGGCGCGCGCCCAGTCTCCTAGCGCTGCGGCGGACTCGGCGCGATGAACGGCGGCCAAGGCCTCCTCCACGTCGATCTTGGCGTCGGCAGGGAGCGCGAGCTTGAGGCTTGCGCGACCGATAATGGCGTTGGCGCCGAGGACGGCTCGGAGCTTGGAGAGCAGCACGGTGAGGGCATCGGCGGCGTTGGCGGGAGTCGCCTGTGGCCAGAGGGCGTCGATCAGCTCGTCGCGCGGGACTGCCCGCGCGCGGTGCAGCGCGAGGTATGCGAACAGCAGCCGTCCCTGTCGGCTGGGTAGGCGCTGCTCTACCCGCCGGCCGTGCAGCTCGGCCGCAAACTGGCCACAAAGCTGGATCTGCGTGCTCGCTTGGGACTCCAACCTTTCTCCAAGGTTTCCGTCAAGATACGTGAAAGGGTCGGCTCCAACAATCCGACTCGGTAAGCAAGATGGCCAGGCAGATCACATGCGAGTGCGGGTATATCGCGCGGGGAGACACCGAGGATGAGGTCGTAGACCTCATCCAGGAGCACCTGCGCGCAGATCACCCGCAGCTGCTCGTCCAGCTCACCCGCGAGGACATCGCGGGCTGGGTCGAGATCGTCGAGTAGCGCCACTCGCGGGTCGTCGCCCGGCCCGACCGACAAGGAGCCAACATGACCCCCAGCACCCGGCTGGTCGATACCGGCTGGCTGGACAAGCACCTCGAAGACCCTGAGCTGCTCGTCTGCGACTGCCGCTTCGCCGGCACCAGGGAGGCCTCCGAGGCCACTTATCTCGCCGGCCACATCCCCGGTGCGATCCACCTCTACTGGCTCGATGCCCTGTGCACCGCGGACACGACCGTCACCACGTTCCTCCCGACCGCGACGGAGGCGCAGCGCTCACTCGGCGCGGTCGGGATCGCCGATGGGACCTACGTGGTCGGTTACGCGGAGGCGGGCAGCCCGTACGCCTCGCGGCTGTGGCATGTCCTCAGCCACTTCGGCCACGAGCGAGTAGCGCTGCTGGACGGCGGCATCGACAAATGGCTCGCGGAGCGCCGACCGGTGCGACGGGAACGCGTGTCGCCCCGAGCTGCGGCATTCCGCCCTTCGATCGCGAACGGATCGATAACCGCCGGCGAGCTCCAGCGTCGGTTTGGCGATCCGGCGCTCAGGATCGTCGACGCACGCTCGCTGGCCGAGTACGAGGGCAACGACCGCCGCGCGGCCCGCGGCGGCCATATCCCCGGCGCGCTGTTGCTGCCGTGGCAGGAGGACCTTTGCTCGGACGGTACGCTGCGCCCGCCGGTCGAGACCCGCGCCCGGGCCGAGGCACTCGGGATCTTCCCAGAGCACGAGGTCGTGACCTACTGCCAAGGCGGCGATCGCGCCGCGCACTCGGCGTTCGCGCTCTCCCGCGCCGGCTACCTGAACGTTCGCGTCTACGACGGCTCGTGGGCGGAGTGGGGCAACACCCCACACCTCCCGGTCGACACCACCGCCGCGCTCCAGGCGACCTAGCGTCAATCCTCATCGAGTCGCGGAGCTGTGATGTCCAGAATCATCACGAGCGCCGTCGATGAGCGCCGGCTGACCGGGTGCCTCGGTCAGGCCGGGGGCGAGCTCGGCGCGAGACCCCGTCCGGGCGCCCGCAATTCGGTCGTCGAGGCCTGCCGCTCCGGGTTTGACGCTCATTTGACGACCGTCAGACGACCGGCCGCGAGCCTCCTCTACGTAGTGCAACCGCATCCGCGGAAAAGGAGGACGACATGAGCACGATCGCGACCATGCTTACGGTCAAGCGCACGCTCATCCCAACGGCCGCCGCGCTGACGCTCGGCGCCGGCGTCGGGATCGCGACCGGAGCGATCCCCGACCGCGGCGGCGTGATTCACGCCTGCTACCGAAACGTCGGACAGTCAACGCTTCGCGTGATCGACACGGGCAAGGGCGAGCACTGCCGGCAGCACGAGAGACCGCTGAGCTGGAACCAGCATGATGCGACGGGACCCGCCGGCCCCGCAGGGCCAACCGGCCAAACGGGGCCGCGGGGTCCCGTCGGCCCCGTCGGCCCCCGGGGCCCGAAGGGCGAGCCCGGCGTGGCGGGACTGCAGGGCCTCGCCGGGCCCGTCGGCCCTCAGGGCCCGAAGGGCGACACCGGCCAGGCCGGTCCTTCGGGACCGACCGGCAACACTGGCCCAACCGGCCTTCCGGGACCCAAAGGCGACACCGGAGCAACCGGGCCACCTGGTCCGGCGGGAACAGCTCGAGACGACGGATCCGTTTTCGCGGGTGCGAGCCCTCACTTCCTGCTCCCGTTCACGGGTTGGCAGGCCGTCAGTCACGTATCGACCGGCGGATATTGCCTGACGCCCGACGCTGCCACCGTCAGCAACGGTCTTCCGCCCCTGGTCGTTTCCCTCGGAGGAGGGGGCGGAACGGCGATCGGCTATGTGAGCTTCGTGGGCCTCTGCTCGAGCTCGCAGTACTTCGTCGAGACTTTCGACACGGCAGGCAACCATTCGGACTCGATCGAGTTCACGGCGATTGTGCCGTAGAGAGAACACGTTCATCGACGCGGATTGGTTTCGCGAGATCGGCACTTGTTTCACCTGATGAGCCGTCGCTCAACAGCTTCGGTTTCGACACCAACACCCACCACCAAGGAGGTCACTCCATGTATGCCACCGAGGGTCCTCGCAAGCGCGAGCGCCGTCCACCTCACCGGATCGTCGCGAAGCTGATCGTGGCCTTCCTGGCGACCGGCGCGTTCGTCGTCCAGGCGCCAGTCGCCGCGGCCGCGGACGCGCCCAACGTTGGGGTCCTCCCGTTCGCCGGGGACGTCTTCACAGTCGGCTCAAACGACAGCCTGATCGCAGTTGACCCGAGTGCGACCCCGCTCTCGGCGCCGCTGTTCAACCTTGCCGGGGGGCCGCTTAACCTAACGTGGGGCCAGTTCTCATCCGCGAGCGCGACGTCCCTGGCGAAGGCGCAGGGAGACTACACGGCCTTCAAGATCACTCTGAGCGGGCTGACGCCGAATGGCGTCTACTCGCTCTTCTACCGAACGTTCACCCCCGACTCGGCGAACCCGATCTGCGGCGCCACCGGAGATCATGATCCGTTGGTTGCCCTGACTGCGCGGCATCCCGACCGCCAGCAGCCCGATGCGGACTCGTTCGTTGCCGACAGCTCGGGCGCCGCGCAGTTCGACGCCCGCGTCGCGGGCCGCCTGCTCGATGCGCAACAGCTCCAGATCGTCGTCATCTACCACTTCGACGGCCAGACGTACGGCCCGGTTCCCACACGTTCGGAGGCGACCAACAATTGTCTGTCGAGCTTCGGGATCGATGCGATGCGTCAGCTACTAATCGTCCAGAAGTAGACACGCTCAACCACAGGAGGCACCGGGTTGGCGCCGCTCAACGAGGTCACGCCGCTCGCCGGCACCGAGAGCTGCCGGGGGGGCTGGTAGGGCGGCGCCCGATGGACTATCGTGAGCTCATGACGCACGATCAGGCGATCGCCGAGGTTGAACGGAGGCGAGCCACAGATCCTGGTGCTGGCTGGATCGCCAACGAACGTGACGGGGATTGGATTGTTGTGCGAATCGGTGTGGCGCCGACGAAGGTGACGGGGACGGCGACGAAGCCACCGCCAGTCGCGCCTCAGGGCGATCCACATTCCCCGATCCAGCGCGCCGCTTGGTTCGCTGCCGGGGGCTGAAACTCCGCCGTTCAGCTCGCAGACGGGAAGCCACACAACGCCTCTTGGCGGGCGAGTCCTTCCGCGGGCCTTGGGTGTGGCCGCCTTTTGCCATGGCGCGAGAACGCGTGGTCGACGCCGGGAGAAGGCGGCGGTGGCGTCTCTCACGATGTCAACGTCGATACCGAGGGGAGCTCCTGGACTCTGACCTTCAAGCCAGGGTCAGGTAAGGTCGCATTGCAGTTCTTGGGGGCAAACGAGAAGGAAGGAGCAACCAGTGGCCGAGACCGTGCGAATTACGTCGAGCGGCAAGGAGGCGAAGATCCGCAACCCGTTCCTGGTGTTGCTGTTCGTCGTGATCACGATCGGGATCTATTACCTGTTCTGGTACTACTTCGTGAACCGCGAGATGGCGGACTGGGGAGAGGAGAACAAGACCGACATCGGGCAATCGCCCGGCATGAGCGTCGTGGCGATCACGATCGGAGGACTGATCATCGTGCCGCCGTTCGTGTCGTTGTGGCACACCGGCAAGCGGATGGAGCTCTCACAGAGCGTCGCCAACGCGCAGACGGGCAGCGGGGTGCTGTTCTTCGTGCTCAGCATCATTCCGATCGCCTCGCTGTTCGCGCCCGTGTACCTCCAGGCGGAGCTGAATAAGGTCTGGGAAACAAGGCAGACGCAGCAAGTCTCAGAGCCCGTCCCCTCTGTAGAAGGGCTCCCCACAACGTAACGCCCAGGCGGCTTGAGCGGGGCGGCGATGATCCTTTCAGGCGCCGTCCCGTTCCTATCCGTCCAGGCGCACCCTGGGCTCGCGCCTGGCGCGGGGACGTTCCAGACGCCGTCAAGGCGAATCCGAAGTCGGCCGCTCCCCCGTGGATCCTTGCCTGACGCCCAAGTATCCCCTGGGCCTTCTGCGGCCTCCTATCGCTTCGCACCGGGCGGAGAGGGCCGCTCGGCACGGCAGTACGCGGCGTGTGGCGCCGGCTAGGAGCCGGGGGTTATCAGCCCCCAGACGTTGCACGCGCTCGCGCCGCGGAAACCACCCAGATCGAAGCGCGACAGCGTGCCGTCGCTTCCGCTCCAGGCGATCACGTCGAGGTTCGCCGTGGAGGAGCCGATGGCGGCGATCAACCCTGGAGATGCTCTGCGCCAGCTGAGCAGTCGTGGGTCGTGTCGCGCGACGGCCGGGATTGCGGCTGTTCGCGTCTAAATGGAGGCGTCTGCTCGGTAGGGCAGGTGGGCCCAGGCGGGTCGGCCCGAGCCCCAGGGCGCCACCAAACGAGACTCATGTGAGACCTCGTGGCATTGCGCTGCCACCCTGAACCGCCTACCTTTTCCTCCGGTGTCTGGGATCACGAATCTGCGCATCGCCGCGGTGGCGTAGCGGTGCGGCTGCTCGTCGCCATCGTCGTGTGGCTGGCCGCAATCGCGGCCGCCGTGGGCGTCTCGGCGGCGGTCTCGAGCAGCATTCATCCGTCGGTCGACCCGACCTCGATCACCGCCGCACAACCCGACTCGATGTTCCAAGCCAACAACTTCGCCGAGGCGCTGGCGACGATTAAGAACCACCTTGGCGCCAATATCACCACCGAGCAGGTGGTGATCTACCCCGGCTACGTCAACGTGCAGGCGGAGCGGGGGAACAGCGCGGTGTTCGCGGTCTTGTACGTGGGTGGCCGATGGCGCGAGGACGACGGCGGAGACGCGACGCCCCAGTTTGGGACGTTCCCTCTGAGCCAGGTCAGACCGACCGAGCCGACGGCCATCGCGACGCAGCTCGCGCGATACAACCACGTCCCCGCATCGGAGCTGCGCTACATGGTCGCGCAGCGCGATCCGGGCTCCAAGGGCCTGCGCTGGTTGACCTTCACGTTTGGCAATAGTCAGCCGTTCCTTTACACGGCGTCGATCGCGAACGGCAAGCGTGGCGCCACCGGATCGCCTGCGCCGAGCACGCCGACGTCGGCCGTGCCCCGGCAGGCCGGTTCCGGAGGGCAGCAGCTCAGCAGGGCACTGAAGCTCGCAGGCTGCGTTCAGGCCGCCGGGGCTGACGTGGCCAAGATCCAGGCCTGTCAAGCCAGGTACGGTGGTTGAGCGAGTTGGCCGAATCACCACCTCCAGCTTCAACCGGCCGGAGCTTGTGCTTCTAGCGCCAGCGGTCGTCAGAGCATCGCTTCCGAGGTCACGCCGCCGTCCGGCTGGCCATCGCTCCAGACGATATGGAGGACCGGTTACCTCGGAGTCGAAGGTAAGTCGGTACCCCCGGCGTTGCCGGGGGTGATGTTCGCGGTCGAAGCTGCAACTTCGACGCGGGCCCCACAACACAGGAGGTACCGACATGCCTGACGGTATCCGTTGGGTCGGTCTTGACGTGCACGCGCGCGAGTCGACGTTTGCGATCTTCGATCAGGACTCTGGTGAGGTGATCACCAGGCGAGTGGTCGGCCGTCCGCACGAGCTGTTGCCGTGGCTTGGTCGTGTGGAGCGGCCCACGCGGATGATCTATGAGGCGGGCCCGACGGGGTACGGGCTCGCGCGCCGGGCGCTGGCGGAAGGGATCGAGCTTGGCGTCTGCGCTCCGAGCAAGACCGAGCGGCCGCCGGCGGACCGGATCAAGACCGACAAGCGCGACGCGATCCGGCTCGCGCGGTTGCTCGCCGCCGGCGAGCTGACGCTGGTCACGATCCCGTCTGTCGAGCGTGAGCAGCTGCGCGATCTGGTCCGCTGCCGCGAGGACATCCGCGCGGACCTGGTCCGTGCGCGGCACCGGATCGGGAATTTCCTGTTGCGTCGCGAGATCTACTGGGAGGGCACCGGCGAGGCGTGGACACGCAAGCACCGCGCGTGGCTGACCTCGATCAAGTTCGCCGACCACGCGTCCAGGTCGACGCTGGCCGACTACCTGCACGCGCACGACGTACTGATCAGCCGACGCGATCAGGTCGAGGCCGACCTCGCCACGCTCGCGCTCACGGCTCCGTGCGCGCACACCGCTGCCCGGTTGCGGTGCCTGCGCGGGATCGACACGCTCTCGGCCCTGGGGTTGTGCGCGGAGATCGGTGAGTGGGGGCGCTTCGATCACCCCGACCAGCTCTCCGCCTATCTCGGGATCGTCCCATCAGAGCACACCACCGGCCGACAGCGCAGGCTCGGGTCGATCACCAAGGCCGGCTCAACCCACGCGCGGCGGCTGCTGGTCGAGGCCGCCTACCACTACCGCCGCGGCCCGGTCGTCGGCGCGGCGCTCGAGCGCCGCCAACGCGGGCACGCGCCGGAGATCATCAACATCTCCTGGAAGGCGCAGCGCCGCCTGAACGCGCGCTGGCGACAACTCCGCGACGCCCGCCGCAAACCGAACGGGATCGTCGCGATCGCGATCGCCCGCGAGCTCGCCCACTACTGCTGGGAGATCGCCACTTGCCCGACGACTGCACCAGAGCCGACACCGACGCCAACCACCCGCAAACGACTCACAAACTCGCGCTGACAAACACTGACACTGACTGACAACCAGTTGCGGTTGGCGAGGCGGTCCGAGGCATCCCGGCTCGCGCACACAACTCCGCGATTCGTCGCCTGAGTACCCACCCCCGGGTGGGCGCACTCGACTTTAGACAGCGGACGTGCGACGAACAAAGGTCTTGGGACAGCCCCCGAATATGAGCATGACCGAACGTCGCGAATCCCGCGAACGCCTCGGCCGCCTCGCGAACCGCAACCACAGCCCCTGCCACACCAACCACACCATGGCCCTCAACCCCTACCCCTTGACACCAGCCCCTCCATATGGGCGACCAAGCAGTGGCGAGTCGACGGTGATCTGCGCGGTAGCTGAGGCGTACGTTCGCCAGTCGCGACCTTGGGCCGGCAGGACGGCCCCGCCGCTGGTACGCCTAGCCCAAGTGGCCGGGCGGGTCAGGCACCTCCGGGCACGAGATCACGCGACTCGGATCGGGGTATGGGTTCCAGTGCAGCGTGGCGCCGTTGGTTGACCGGGTGGGATCCGAGGGGAACCACCGGAACCCGTTGCGCGGCGAGTAGAACTCGAGCTTGTTGAGCCCCAGCCCGTGGTCGGCCGGCGACTTGAACAGCTCGTCGGTGATCTTGGCGGGGACGCCGACGATGCGGGTCGCGGCGCGGCTGCTGCCCTCCGCTTGCGCCCTCGCCACGGCGATGAGCGGATTCCACTGCGTTGCCGGGAACCGTCCGACGAACTGCGCGCCGGCGGCCTGCTCGAGGAACAGGTGCGCCCGGCACGATGGTAATCAGCGCGCCCACGACGACCGCCACGGCGACGCCCGCCGACGCCCTTCTGTGTCCACCCATGGCCATCCTCAGTTCCTCGCGCGCCCGGCGGAATTACCGGAAACCTCACAGAGATGGAACCGATCGGAAAAGCGCCACCCAACCCCGGTCAGCGCACCCATGCACCCTACATGTTGGAACATAACACGGCGGGGACGCGCGCACGAGAAGGCTTTGGCGAAAACGCTGATCTTTTGGCGAAAACTCTGCTTCCGTTGCGCGAGCGATATCCCGCGCGGCCACGGATCTCAGTGCCGGTCCGGGCAACAAGGAGCGATGGCAACTGCCGCTGTCGAAATCCGGCGATGCGGCAGTCTCTGGTTACGGCTGCCATGCCCTCGAGACCAGCGGTCGCGGCTTCTCATCAGCAGGCAATCGGGTCCCGCTTTGATGTGTCGAGAGCCAACCGAGCACCACCTGGTGTGGAGCGGTGGCAGGTTCTGTGCGTGAGCGGATGCGTGCTGGCCACGTCGGCTCGCCTGCGCGATTCTTGAACGCATCGGAACCCGCAACATTCGGCCATGTACCGCGTTAACCTCCGTGAGCATGAACCGGCTCCGATACGCCCTGGCGTCGCTGGCGCTGGTATTCCTTTCCGGATTCCTGGTGCTGGCCGGCCCTGCGTCGGCAACGTTCAGTGGCCGCAACGGGCGGATCGCCTGGGCACTGTTCAACGCCGGTGGCGGAGGAGGCGGCGGATTCGCATCGCTGACCGCTTACCCAGCCCATCCCAGCCACGGGAAGCAAATCGGCTACTGCGCCGAGGACAACGAAGGCAACGTGTGCAGCAACTGGGGAAACGTCACCTACTCCCCCGACGGCAAGCATCTCCTGTGGGATCAGACCGGCGCTTCCGGCACGCTGGTGATCACGCTGGCCAACTCCGACGGCACCAACCCGCAAACCACGGTAAGCGACAGCTTCGACGACTCCCAGGCCAGCTTCTCCCGTAACGGACAGAAAATCGTCTATGTGCGTCAGACGAAGGGTGCCGGCGGCCAGTTCGGGACCCTCGTGATCAGGAAGCTGAGCAACGCAAACAGCCGAGTGGTCACACCCTCGATCCAGGGCGCGGAGCCGCTGTTCTCGCCGTCCGGCAAAACCATCCTGTTCATCCGTCCCGACAAATACGGATATCCGGCCGGCCTGTGGTCGATCCGTCCCGACGGTAGCGGCCTGCATCGGCTGATTACCCACCTGTCGGTGTTCGATATCTCGCCCAGCGGCAAGTCGATCGCCTACATCACCGTGGGCGGGGGCGTGTTCGTCGCCCGCGCCGACGGAAGTCACGCCCGGCGAATCGCTCGCAAGGCGACCGGAGACCTCCCCACCAGTGCGGTCCGCTTCTCTCCGGACGGCAAGCTCATCGCGTTCACGGCGCTGGCATCGACGGGTCCGGCGCTTTACATCATCAATGCCACCGGCGGCAAGCCGCGGCTGATCTTCGATAGCGGAGATCCGCGCAACGTGACCGCCGGCCTGTCCTGGCAGTCCCTGCGCTCCTGAACGCGGCCCGCTGGGCTAGAGCGCCGCCGCTGGTGAGCCAACTCATGCCCTCGTCCCAACCTCCACCGTCCAGAAGCAGCAGGCAGGTGAGGCCGATCGCGGCGGGTCCGAGTCCCGCGGCGAGCAGCGCGGAACGGGCGCCGAACGCGCTGACGGCGACCCCGCCGAGCACGAGTGCGGCGAGTTCGGCGCCGTTGCGCGCGCCGTTGTAGGCGGCAAATGCGCGGCCGCAAAGCGGCTCGGGGGCGCGCTCGTGGATCAGCGTGCGCAGCAGCACGTTCTTGACGCCGTGCGCGACGCCGCCGAGCGAGAAGCCGATCAGCGCGGTCCATACGACGGTTGCGAGCGCTCCGCCGGCAATGCCGAGCCCTTGGAGGACCGCCGCAAAGAGCCCGCCGGCCGCCAGATGCCAGCGCCCGACCCGGTGAGCGAGCCCGGCCGCGCCCGCGGCCATCCCGGCGTCCAGGAGCTCAGCAGCACTCCGTAGGCGAGGCTGCCGCCGCCGAGCACGCTGGTGACGAAGAACGGCTCGGCGGTCGCGGACATGGAGAAAAGCGCCAGCGCGGCGACGGCGCCGCCGAGCGTGATCGTGAGGTCGCGCTCGCGGCGCTCAGGCACAGCGACGGGTGACCGGGCGGATGTCCTAGGGACATACCATCGTTCCTCGCCCGGCGCGACGCGAGCCCGCTCAGGTGATGCTGTGTGGAGGGGCAGGTCGGCTGTGCAGCTTGGCTGCGAGCGTGGCGGCGAACTCGACGAGCCGATCTGGAGGGTATTGGTCGGGGTCGTTGAGCAGGAGGCGGCCGCCTTCTTCGCCGATCGCGAGGATCGCGCGGGCGGCGAGGTCGAGATCGGTGTACGGGTCGTTGGCGAGCAGGGCGGCTGCTAGGCGCCGGGCTTGAGCGAGTGCGATCTCGCGTCCGCGTTGGACGCGTTTGCGCACGACGGGTGGGGTGCTGTCGGCTGGGAGCAGCATCAGCCGCCACCTGACGGGGTTCTCGCTGACCGCGCCGAACAGCGCCCGGAGCCAGTCGATGAGGGCGGCAGGGGCGTCGTCGAGGTTGGAGCTTGCCGGTGCTGCGTGTGCGAGCGACGCGAGTGCAGCTGCCTCCTCGCGGTCAAGCAGCGCGCGCAGGAGCGAGTCGAGGCCGCCGTAAGCGTCATATACGACTGTTTTCGAGACGCGTGCTTGGCGAGCGATCGCTTCGACGCTGAGCGCGGTATGGCCGTGGTCGCTGATCAGCGTCAGAGCGGCGTCTAGGACCTGGGTGCGGCGTTGCTCGATCGGTAGCCGGCGGCGCGGCCCTAGCGCCGGACGGTTCGGGGTCTGGGTTTTGGGGTTGCTAGCCATCGCTAAAAACGGTACCGTATTTAGCAGTTCTGCTTAAGGGCTTCCATGAACACTGATGTTCTTCTCGGAAATGAGGGATGGAGGGCATGTCCGAAGAGGTCGGATGCGGATGAGGCATAGAGGCGCACGTCCGATGAGGTTGGATGATGCCGCTGCAGGAGGACACCCCCGGGCGACGAGGAGGCCGCCCGCCAGGTGGCCGGTGCTGGCTGCGTTTCTGCTATCGGCGGCGCTCTGGGCGGGTACCACCGGCGCGCTCGGATCGTCGCGTCAAGCCGTCCCAGGACGACCGACCGTGGTCGTTCGCTGGACGTCGTACGGCGTCCCTCACATCTGGGCGACCACTTACTTCGGCGCCGGCGAGGGCTACGGCTACGCGTTCGCCCACGACAACATCTGCACGATTGCGAGCGACTACGTCACGGTCGACGCGCAGCGCTCTCGGTTCTTCGGGCCGCTCGCGACGTACCAGATGCCGCTCAACGGGACCACCGTCAGCAACATTGACTCGGACTTCTTCTTCCAGCAGATCAACGACTCGGGGATCATCAACAAGCTGCTGGCGCGGCGCCCGCCGTTCGGGCCGGTGGCGCAGGTCAAGCAGATCGTTGCCGGATACGTAAAGGGCTACAACCGCTATCTGCGCAGCGTCGGGGGCTCGCGCGGGGTCTCCGATCCCCGCTGCCGCGGCAAGAGCTGGGTGCGCCTGATCACCACTGCCGAGGTGTATCGCCGCTTCTACCAGGTCGTCGAGCTCGCCAGCGGCGACATCGCGATGCAGGGGATAGCCGGGGCGGCGCCGCCGGCGCTGGCTCGGAGTGGCCGCGCGCTACTCGGCGCAGGTGAGGCTTCGCTCGATCCTCGGCGGACGGCGGAGCTGCTCGCGCGCAGTCTGCCCGAGGGCGGTATCGGCGCAGGCGGGATCGGCTCGAACGCCGTCGCAGTCGGTAGTGCCGGCACCCGCGACCATCGCCATGGGCTGCTGCTCGGCAACCCTCACCTTTCCTGGGTCGGGGACGAACGCGTCTATCAGGCGCAAATCACGGTGCCCGGCCAATTGAACGTGGAAGGCGCCTCGCTGTACGGGCTGCCGAGCATCAACTTCGGGCACAACGCGACGATGGCTTGGAGCGCTACGGCGTCGAGGGCCTTCCGCTTCACGCTTTTCCAGCTCAAGCTCGCGCCGGGCTCGCCGACCACCTACCTTTACGATGGCCATCGCGAGCGGATGACCAGCCGCAAGGTGACCGTCGAGGTCCTCCAGCCACACGGCTCGTTGGCGCCGGTCACGCGAACGCTCTACTCGACCCGTTTCGGCTCGGTGCTCAACTCACTCCAAGGCGTCGCGCTCCAGTGGACGCCGGCGACGGCGTTCGCGCTCGGCGACGCCAACGCCGACAACTTTCGCGTGTTGAACACGTTTTTCGGCATCAACCGCGCAGGCTCGGCGCCGCAGGTGCTGCACGTCCTCGAGCAGACCGAGGGAGACCCGTGGTTCAACACGCTCGTCGCCGACAAGGCCGGCCACGCGCTGTTCGCCGATGTCGGCGCGGTCCCCAACGTCTCCAACGCGCTCGCGTCCCGCTGCAACACACCGCTGGGTGCCTACACGTTCAGCCAGGTGGGTCTGCCGATACTCGACGGCTCGCGTTCGGCGTGCAACTGGGGGACGGACAAGGACGCCGTCGAGCCGGGCCTGTTCGGTCCGAGCCACCTGCCCCACCTGTTCCGCTCGGACTACGTGACCAACTCCAACGACAGCTACTGGCTGTCGAACCCCCACCAGCCGCTGACCGGATACGCCCGGGTGATCGGCGAGGTTGGCACTCCGCGCTCCCTGCGCACCCGGATCGGGCTGATCATGACTCAGTCCAGGGTGTCCGGGGCCGACGGGCTCGGGCAGGCCGGCTTCACTGTCAACGGCATGGAGAACATGGTGTTCTCCGACCGCCAGTACGCCGGCGAGCTGTGGCGCGAGCCGCTGGTGGCGCTGTGCCGCAGGCTTCGCGGTGGGCTCGCGCCGACGAGTTCCGGGACACCGGTGGCGGTCGGGGCCGCCTGCAACGTGCTCGCGAGCTGGGACCTGCACGAGAACCTCCACTCGCACGGAGCGGTGCTGTTCCGGCGGTTCGTCGACCACGTGATGGGCGACAAACAGTCGCCCTTCTCCCAGCCGTTCGACGTGCACGACCCGGTGCACACGCCGAGCGGCCTGAACACCGCCGATCCCGACGTGTCGATCGCGCTCGGGGACGCCATCCAGGACCTCGATGGGGCGCACATCCCGCTCGACGCCACCCCGGGCGACGTGCAAGCTGTCGTCCACGGTGGGGTCCGAATCCCGATCCACGGTGGCCCCGGCGACCCCAACGGGGAGTTCAACGCGATCGGCGCCGGGTTCACGCCCGGCACCGGGTTCGGCCCGATCTTGGGAGGATCCTCGTTCGTCCAGGTCGTCAGCTGGAACAACGGACGCTGCCCGACTGGCGGCACGATCCTCACCTACTCACAGTCGGAGAACCCGCTGTCACCACACTTCGACGATCAAACGAAGCTGTTCAGCCAAAAACGTTGGGTTCCCGATCGGTTCTGCATGACCAGCGTGCTACGCGATACAAAGCGCACGATGGTGCTCGAACGCGCACGGTGAGCTAAACCTCATCCCACCGCCACCCTGGCGAAGACCTCTGCTGAGCAACGCCGCGCCGGCACTTGGAGCGACGATTAGGCGCTGCGCTGGCTTTCGCTGTTGGTCGGCTGTAGCTTTCCGAGCGCAGGCCGCAGGGGAGACACGGGTCCTACCAAACGAGATCGGAGACGGATCACAGTGGTTATTGCTTCGTCGTACCCCTTCCTGAACATCCTTTGGGACATGCTCATCTTCTTCGCCTGGGTGATCTTCATCTGGATCGCGATCACCGTGCTGATCGATGTCTTCCGGCGTCAGGACATCTCGGGTTGGAGCAAAGCCGCGTGGACGGTCTTCGTCGTGATCATTCCGTGGATTGGCGTGTTGGTCTACCTGATCGCCAATCACGACGGGATGGCCGAGCGGCGGATCAAGGAGGTCCAGACCAGTCAGGCGCAATTCGACGAGTACGTGCGCAAGACGGCTGGGAGTGGCGGCGCGGCGAACGAGATCGCGCAGGCCAAGGAGCTTCTCGACAAGGGCACGATCACCCAGGCCGAGTTCGACGCGATCAAGGCCAAGGCGCTCGCGTAGCGCGCTGGAAGCAGCGCACGATCACACCTGGCGAGCTGCAACCTAGCCGGCAGGAGCAGCCCGCCGAAAGCACAAGAGACTCGGCGCGCCAACTCCGACCGTAATCGGTTGACACCGGGGACTAGGTCGGATTGTCTTGGCTGGACGCCGGTGCTTTCCAGTCAGCGCCGGTCTGCCCCCGGAAGCTGTCGATCGCCGCGCCGAGCGTGGGGAAGAAGTGCTCCGGATCCAGCGGGCCGACCAGCTCGTAGCGCTCGAGCTTCGCTCGGACCGGATCCTTGAGCTCCGCGAACACGAGTGAGGTGCCGGCCGCGTTGAGCTCCTCGTCGAGCTCGGCCAGCATGTCGGCTGCGGTGGTGTCAATGTCGGTGATCGGCTCGGCTGCGATCACAATCCATTGCGGCCTTGGCTGCACGGCAGCGAGCCGGCGGATCTGCTCCTTGAACGTTCGGGCGTTGGCGAAGAACAGCGGCGCGTCGAACCGGAAGATCATCAGGCCGGGCAGCTCTTGCGCGTCGGCGTGCGTCTCGCGGTCGTGGTATCCCCGCAGCCCTGGCACGAGCCCGAGGGTCGTCTGGTAGGGCCACCAGGCCCGGCGAAAGATGTTCAGGATCGAAAGCGCGACCGCGACCGCGATCCCCTGGAGCACACCGAGCAGCGCTACACCGAGAAACGCGACGATCGAGAGCGCGAACTCGACGCGGCGCTGGCGCCACAGCCGCGCGGTGCCGGGGACGTCCGCGAGCGACAGCGACGCCGCGATCACGACCGCCGCGAGCGTCGGGTTCGGGAGGTTCTTCAGAAGTCCGGGGACGAGCACCAGCATCAGCACGATCAGCGCGGCTCCGACCACGCCCGTGAGCTGCGTCTTGGCCCCGGCCTGCTCGGAGACGGCCGTGCGCGAGCCGCTGGTGCTCACCGGAAAGCCTTGGAAGAATCCCGCGGCGACGTTAGCGGCGCCGATCCCGATCATTTCGCCGTTGCCGTCGACTTCCTGCCCGGTGCGGGCCGCGAACGCCGAGGCTGTCGAGATCGTGTCGGTCAGCGCCACCAGCGCAATCCCGAGCGCTCCCGCCACGAGCAGCGGCCAGTTCGAGATGTGACGCGGCACCGTCAGCGGAGGGAAGCCCTGCGGCAGCGTCCCGACCAGCGACACCCCGTGGTCGGCCAGGTTGAAGATCGACACGGCGGCGATCCCAACCACGACCGCGACAAGCACCCCCGGTACACGCGGCAGCCAGCGCCCGAGCGCCAGGATCAACACCAGGCTGACCAGCCCGACCGCCACGGCCGCACCGATCGCCTCCCCGTTTGCGAGCCCGTTGACGAACGCGCGAGCCTCGTCGATCAGACCGCTGGCGTCGGTGGAGAACCCGAACAGCTTCGGCAGCTGCCCGATCAGAATTGTTAGCGCAAGACCGTTCATGTAGCCGATCCGCGTGGGCTTCGAGAGCAGGTCGGCGACGAACCCCAGCTTCAGGGCACCGGCCGCGATCATCACCGCGCCGACCAGCAGCGCGAGCATCGAGGCGAGCGCGATCGCCCGCTCCGGACTCCCGCCCGAGCCGAGGATCGGAATGATCGTCGCGGCGATCATCGGCCCGAGCGACGAATCCGGGCCGAGCACCAGGATCCGCGAGGGACCGAACACGGCGTAGCCGACCAGGCAGAGGATCGTCGTGTACAGACCAGTGATCGGTGGGAGCCCTGCCAGCTCCGCGTACGCCATCCCCTGCGGCACCAGCAGCGTGCACAGCACCACACCGGCGACGACGTCTCGGCGCAGCCACGATCGTCGGTACTCAGCGAGTGCCCGCAAGCCCGGAAGCGACCGCGACCAGGTCGTCCGCCGGCCGACCGCCTCCCGCATCACCCGCTCACGCCGACCCGCTCGCCGGGGGCTTGACCGCGAACGGCATCAGGTCGGCCGTCTCACGCGCCCCGCCGGCGACCTTCTAGCTCCTGCCCGCCGACGCCGCGTCACGCTCGATCGCGGCGGTGTCAGCCCTGAGCTGCTTGTGTTGCAGCTTCGCGGCCCGCTTCATCGCAGGCTCGACCTTCGCGCCCATGTCCGAGACAGCGACAACGACCAAGCCGCCCAAGATCGCACCTGCTCCGGTCGTCGCCGCGAGCAGCCCGCCGCCGATCGCCGCAAACGGAAACAGGGCAACCACGAGACCTGTCGCCAAGCCAACGCCCCCGCCCAGCACGCCGCCAACTCGCGTCGGCGTCTCATGCTTCTTGACGATCTTCGTCTTGCCATCTTGACGGCGCTCGATCACCGCGGCGTCGTAGGCGGCGTCGATCAGCCCCGCCTCGGTGTGCAGATCCTTCACCAGCTCGTAGTCAGCGTCGGCGTCGCCGACGCTGTCATACACCCCCACGTACACCATCAACGTATCGATCGCCATCACATCCTCCTCGAGCGTTCTCGGAGCGATCCTACATCGCGCGATCATCGACGCCGCGGACCAACCCGACGTCATCCACAACGGGTGATGCATCACGGGAGGCATCGCGGAGTGCGGCGAATTACGCACCGGGCCAAGCCATTGCCACGGTCTTGCTCGGACCTCGCAAGTGCCGATGCAAAACGCTCCGTTCCCTTGCGATCACAGATGTTCTGGGACGCAGTCGCGAGAAGGAGTTCAGTGATGTTCCACGTCGCTCGTCGTCACAACCAGCAAGTGGGCGCACGGGAAGCCAATCCTTCTCCGCCGTCTCGTCGCCGCGCGTCTCGTCGGCTATCTGCACTGGGTGTCGCGCTCGGATTCTGTTTCGTGCTCGTCGTGTCATCGGCGGTGGCGTTGAGCGTGTCCGGCGGCTCGACGCGGAGGCCGAGCCCGGCGACGGGTTTGATGCCGAATGGTCGTCAGCTGGCTCCGGCGGGTACGCGGGTTACGCTCGGGAACCTCCCGACCGGCGCAGCGGTGACGGCGGACGGACGGTTCCTGTGGACGGTGTCCGCCGGTGTCGGGAACAACGACGTGCGGATCGTCGACACCGCCCGGCACCGGGTGTGCCAGATCCTGCCGGTCCCGGGCGCATCGGGCGGGATCGCGCTCGATTCGGTGCACCGGTTGGCATACGTGTCGGGGTTGAGCGCGTCTCTCTGGCTGCCGACTCAGTTCAGCGGGCCCGGGGCGCTCCCGGGTGCATTCGAAAATGATGTTCGAGTCTTCAGCTGGACGGGTTCGTGCGGGCAGGCGCGGTTCGTGCGGTTGATCGCGCTCAAGCCGCCGCCCGGGACGCTGGCCCCTCAGGCGTTCCCGCCCAGTCCGAACGGGACGCGGCTCTCCTGGCCGGAGAAGCTTGCGGTCTCGCACGACGGCTCACGGCTTCTCGTGGCGCTGAATCTGGCCGATCGCGCCGCCGTGATTGATCTCAACCAGCGCGATCAGCTTCATTTCGTGGCCCTCGGGAACGGGGCCTATCCGTTCGGCGCCGCGATTCTGCCCGACGGGCGCACCGGCTTGGTGACGAACGAGGCAAACGGGACGATGTCGGTGATCGACACGCGCGCCGCGGCGAAGATCGCCACCATTCAGGTTGGCCCTGCGTTGTGCCATCCCGAAGGGGTCGTTGTCGACGCCGCCGGGACGCGGGCGTATGTCGCGCTGACAAACGCCGATCAAGTCGCCGTCGTGGATCTGAGCACACGACGGGTGACGCGGACGATCTCGGTGCGGAGCCACTTCGGATCGGGCACTATGCCGGTTGCGCTCGCGCTGGCCCCGTCGGATACACGGCTGTTTGTGGCCGAGGCGGGCGCCGACGCGCTGTCGGTAATCCGCCTGCCGGGCAACGGAACGCCGGCGAAACTCAACTTCACGATCGTCGGTCGCGTGCCGACAGCCGAGCAACCCGAAGCGGTGCTCACCAGTTCGGCGCGCGGCGCTCGGCCCGCCCGATTGATGTGGATCGCTGCCCGGGGTGTCGACACGGGCCCGCTTCCCGCAGGACCCAATCCGGCGGATCCCAACGACCCGATCTTCTGGGCGTTTCATCCGATCCCGCCACCGAAGGTCGACATCTTCAACCAGGGCACCAGGTACGGCGCGGTTGTGCTCAGAGGCGAGGCAGGCCTGATGGCGCTCCCCTCCGACGCGCTGATCGCCAAGCTCACACCCGTGGCCGACGGTGAGCTGCATCCGGTCGGCGCCCCGCTGATCCCGGTGAGGACGCCACTGCGCGCCGGCGGACCGATCAAGCACGTCTTCTTCCTAGTTCGTGAGAACCGCTCCTACGATCAGATGCTCGGCGACGTCAAGCGCGGCGACGGGGATCCCAAGCTGCTGGTGTTCAACAAGAGCGTGACCCCGAACCTGCATTCGCTCGTCAACCGTTTCCCACTGCTGGACAACGTGCTGGCGGACTCCGACGCCTCGATCCAGGGGCACTACTGGACCAGCGCGGCGAACGTCCCCGAATACGTGAGCCGCAACTGGGTCGCGCAGTACGCCGGGCGATTCCGTCCCTTCGATTTCGGCACCTACGCGGTGGCCCGGCCGGCCAGCGGCTTCTTGTTCGATCAGGCCGAGCAACAGCACATCTCCTACTTCAACTACGGCGAGATGTGGGCTGGCCTCAGCACGATGCCGGACCGCGACCGCACACCTGCGCTGCTCAAAGAGGAGAAGCTGATCGCGAAGCATTCGGACTTCGGACCGGATGGGACGCGCGGCGGCTGCTATGCATCCGATATCCACATCGGCTCGATGGGCCAACAGGCGACACAGGGAGAGATCTTGGACTCCGCACTCCCGGCCGGCGCCCCGAAGGACAGCTTCTCTCACTTCACCTGCTTCCGCAATCGGTTCGAGCGACAGCTGGCCGACAACGATGTCCCGACCTTCAACTACCTGACGTTCACCAACGATCACACACGCGGCACGCAGCCCAACTACCCGACCCCGACGGCGATGGTCGCGGCGTCCGATCAGGGCTTGGGGCAGGTTGTGGCCTTGATCTCGCACTCGAAGATCTGGTCCTCCTCGGCGATCTTCGTGGTCGAGGACGACTCCCAGGATGGCGCCGACCACCTCGACGCCCACCGGGAGCCCGCACTGGTCATCAGCCCCTACGCCCGTCGCGGCGCCGTGATCCACACGCGCTACGACCTGCTCTCGGTGGTCCGCTCGATGGAGCTGATCATGGGGATGAAGCCGCTGGGCCTCACTGACAGCCTCGCTAGCCCGATGTACGACGTGTTCTCCTCCACGCCGGTCAATCGCGCCCCCGTGAACAATATTCCCACCACGCTCGACCTGCTCAAACGCAACACACCGGCGGCGCCGTACGCAGCGGAGTCGAGCCGGCTACCTCTCGGGGCCCCCGACGAGCTCCCGCAGGGGGAGCTGGACGGCATCATCTGGAGATCGGTCTACGGGGCCAACAGCACGCCCCCACCGCCGGGACCGAACGCGGGCCCCGACAAGTAACACGCCTCGATGGAGCCAGCTGCGGTTCATGGCGTTTTGGTCTTGCGCCTCAGGAAGCTAGCGCCGGCGCGGTGCCTACGCGATACTAAGTGCAGTGCCGCATGACGTGGAGAGCATCCACACGAGCAAGGGGGCGGGCAGCACCACTCGCGAGCCGGAGCGCTTCGATGCTCAGGCGCGCGGTTTCGACCTGCGAGCTGGGCTGCCTGACGGCGCGCGAGGGCTGTCGCGCGGGCGGTGCTCGAGACCGCCGGGGTGGGTCCTGATGACCTGCTGGTCGAGCTGGGGGCGGGGACTGGTGAGGTTGGCCGGCACTTGATCGAGTCGATCCGCTATGTGGGGATCGATCGCTCGAAGGTGATGCTCGAGCTGTTCCGCGAGAGGCTCGCGGGCGGAGAAGGTGGCCGCGTGCAGTTGTCGCGGACCGACGCCAACTGCCCGTGGCCCGTCGATGACGCGTCGGCCGCGGTGGTGTTCGCCTCCCGGGTCGCGCATCTGCTCGACGCCGAGCACATGATGGCGGAGCTGCAACGGGTCGGCCGACCGGGGTGCCATTTTCTTGTTGGGCGGGTGGTTCGAGATCCTGACGGTGTGAAGAGCAGGCTTCGCCGGCACCGGCGCGTGCTGCTCCGTCAGGAGGGCGTGGCGCCCAGGGACGCGGAGGAGACGACCAAACGGGCTTCTCGCGAGCTTGCCGTGCACGGTGCCGTGCGCATGGAACCTCGAGTTGTCGCCACGTGGACGGCGAATGCGTCGGTTGGCGAGATCCTGGACGCCTGGAGAGTGGTGGGCGCGATCGGCGGCAAGCAGCTCAGCGCGGCGACGCGTGAAAGAGTCTTGAGCGACGTTGAGCGTTGGGCCGTGCGCGAGTTTGGAGACCTTGGCGAGGTAGCGGCCTGGGAAGAGCGGTACGTCGCCTTCAGCCACGATCACCTGTTAGGACGGCTCGCCGACAGTCCACCCTGCCCTTCCTGCTGCGACGGCGTCAGCAGCGGCTTCGTACTCAAGGCCGCGAACCCCTGCCCCGTGTGCCTGGCCCGGCATGGTCGTCACTGGCGTCCGCTTCCCCGGCAGCGGCGCTCGATCCATCAACTGACGCCGGAGACTGGGTGACCACCCTCGAGATACATGCACGCCTTCGCGCCGATGCCGGCCGTCACCCGACGCCGGACCGGGCCGCTCAGCAGCGGCTTGGCTTCGGCCGGCGGCAGCAGGCGAAACTCGTCGAGCTCCTCGATCTGAAGTGTGATCCCGGACAGCTGCCTATCACTCAGCGCCCCGCAATCGAACAAGAACCGGATCCCTCCGGGTCGGCTCGGCTTCGGGTGCAGGAAGTCGACGCACACCAGCCGGGCCTCGCGAACCTCTAGCCCGCACTCCTCGCGGATCTCCCGCCGGCAAGCCTCCCAGGGAGACTCGCCGTTCGCGTCCACCTGCCCACCAGGGATCGTCCAGCCCTTCTTGTAGTTCGGCTTCAGAATCAGCAGCCGTCCCTCCCGGTCGAAGATCAGCCCGCCGGCCGAAGCGGGGATGCGCGGAACCTCATAACCAGGCTCGACTGCGTCGTCCATTGCGCGGATCATCGCGCAGTGGCGACCTGGCCGCGACCCCCTTTCCGCATGCTCAAACACGGATCGCCCTACACCTACAATCATTCACCTCACGCCCCCATGGTCTAGTGGCCTAGGACGCCTGCCTTTCACGCAGGAGATCGCCGGTTCGAATCCGGCTGGGGGTACTTACTGGCTTTCGTCCTGGAAATCGGCAGGTTCTGCATCCGAGCGCTTGCGACGTCGCGGCTCATAGGCTGATGCTGCGGCCTTTTGCGGCCTTTTGGATGGCATGCAGACGCGCTCTGGGTTCCACTCGTTGTGTTCGATCGGCGTGCGCCGGCTGCGCGTGAGTTGCTTCCTGATCGATGCCAAGGAGGGCTCCGATCTCGGCGCGGAGCTGGTCTCGGTCGGGATGGCGCATGACCTGCGCGTAGACGGCGAGGGTCACCTTCGGGTCGCTGTGGCCGACTTGCGCTTGGACGTAGGGGATGTCGAAACCGGCCGCGATCGCGTATGTGATGTAGGTCCGCCGGAACGTGTGCGGCGTTACGTGCGTGCGGATCGGCGGATCTTCGCGCTGCGCACGTAGCGTGTTGGCTAAGGCGACGACCGGCTGAATGACCCTCTGGCGCACATTGTCCTTGTTGCGGCGCGTGCCGCTGCGGGTCGGGAACGCTGGAGCATCGATCGCAGCCGGCCCGCGGTACGCGCGGTAGCTCATGAGCTCATCGAGCAGACGTGGGTGAATATCGACGGACCTGACTCCTGCTTCGGTCTTCGAATCACGCACATGGAACTTCGCCTTGGCGA
The DNA here is from genome assembly GCA_963796525.1 of uncultured Solirubrobacterales bacterium. Lineage (GTDB taxonomy): Bacteria > Actinomycetota > Thermoleophilia > Solirubrobacterales > Solirubrobacteraceae > Palsa-465. Next base: position 56,342 of record CAWCMD010000013.1, on the reverse strand, counting down.
GATCAACGTCAAGGTTGTCCAAGAGGCACAGTTCTGTGACTCGCGGCCCGCCGAGGGCGAGCGTCGCGATGATCGCCCGCCGGACGCCGTAGGTGGGTGATGCGTCCTCGTGCGCGCAGCGGTACAGGTAGACCGCTGTCGCCGCCGCCATGTCGAGACGCCTCGCGATGTCATCCCACTGCAAGCTCTGTCCGTCGCGAAGCTCTCGCACCGCAGCGGCTCGCTGGATCGTGGTCTGCCTGCGGCGTGTCCCATCGAGCTGGCCAGCTGCTGCCAGAAGGTCCAGGAACTCATCAACGTCCAGCGCTCCTGCGCTGCGTCTGCGCTCGAGTGGCTCCCGCATGCGCCGGGCGCGCGCAACGTTTTGGGCTATCCAACCGGCGTCTTCGGCTTCGTCGAGGATTGCTGCAAGCGTGCGCAGCGCTTTGTTGATGGATTCGTTCGACAGAGTGCGGAGACGCTGGGCGTTCCTCTCGTCACGTAACGGTGTACCGGCGGCTTCCGCGTCGCGGATCTGAGCGTTCTCGAGGTGAAGGTGCTGTCTGAATTCCTTGATCTTGCTCCGGGTGATCTGTGACGGGAGTAGCTCGCCGAAGAAGGGCGCTAGGTACCGCCTGAGCTGCCACTCGTTGAGCTCGACAGTGCGCGGGCGGATGCCAGGGTTTTGACGTCGCTCCTCAAGCCAGTCGGTGGCAAGCTCACGGAAGGTCGGCTCTTCGGTGTAAGTCCCACTGCCGGTGGGTCGTGGACTCCACAGACCGAGCTCGATCTTCGCGAGCAGTTGTTTGCGAGCGCGGTCAGCCCGAGCTTCATCCCAGCCGTCGCTCTCGTTGCCGAGCGGGACGCGCTCATCCCCGCCTCCGACGCGCACGCGCAGTCCAAACGTGACGGTCCCGTCCGTACGGGAGTCGCGTGTGATTTGTACCCGCGGTGGTCGAGCCATGGCCTACGTCGGATCGACTCCTGTGGCCCCCATCCTTGGTGCGTCGCTGATGAGCGCCGCTCGCCGCCGGCGCCTCCGGGTGGGGATTGTGGAGCGCCGTTCGTTCGACTGCCGCGGCTGGCGGCGATCCGCCTTTCCCGTAAGAAGCTCGCCGTTCGGGAACCGGATGGGAGCCTTGTCACCGTCACTCAGCTTGAACCCGCCCCACTCACGCCAATGGGCGTAGACCGTCGACCGCGCAACACCGAGCCGTTCGGCAACCTGAGCGACGGTCAGATGATCGCCGGTGCTCGTCGGCACCAGGAGCTCGGAGACGAGCGAATCAAGATGCTCGCGAAGCTCCGCCGCGACACGCTCGACGAGGATGTCCATCGTCTGCTGATCCAACATCACCTGCGTGGCTCCCGTAACCATCGCGCAGTCAATGTAGCATATCTGTTGCATGACAACGATCAGCCACTCTGAGCGATAGACTGTTCGGCGTGCGACCGGACGCGGTCAAGAGTGCCGTTCTCCTCCGCGAGGCTCGGCTGCGAGCAGGCCTCAGCCAGGTCGCCCTGGCCGAACGAAGCGGGAAGGACCGCGTCCAGATCGGACGCTACGAAGCGGGCGCCGTCGCGCCGAGTCTCGACACACTGATCGAGCTCGTCCAGGCATGTGGGTTCGATCTGCCGCTCGAGCTCGTCCCGCTGCGACCGGTCGCCGACGATCACCTCGCGGAGCTTCGCCAGCTTCCACCCGACGCCCGGCTCGATCGCATGCTGGAGCGAATCGCCGACGACGACCTCAGCTGATGCCGAAGCGCGAGCCCACGTTCGACCCGCGCGCCATACTGGCCGCGCTCGAGCGCAACTACGTCGACTACGTTCTAATTGGCGGCCTCGCCCGCGTGCTGCGGGGCACCGATGAGGTGACCACCGGTGTCGACATGTGCCCGTCGTTCGCTCGGGATAACCTGGCGCGACTCGGGCGGGCGATTGACGAGCTGGAAGGTCATGGGCCGGGCCGGAGGCGTTTCGTCGTCGACGAAGCCACCATCGATGCAGACGCCGCGGTAGGCGTCTCCACCGTCGCCGGGCAACTGCAGATCGTGGCATCGCCGGCCGGCGCGCCTCGGGGGTTTGTTGACCTGCGTCGTGCTGCAACGAAGGAACATCTTGGCCCAGGTCTTCAGCCACTCGTCGCATCAACCGGCGACCTCGCGCGGCTGGCCGCCGCGCTCCATCGCGACGAGGACGTGCAACGCTTGCCGGAGCTTCGCCGCATCATCGAACTCGAGGCCGATCGCGAGCGGCTACTCCCCCCGAGCCCATCACAGCCGACTTCGCATCGAAGCCCTCGGCGCGGACCACACGTCAGTCGCTGATCCACGCGGGAACAGCGCATGCCGCGTCTTCAAAGTCCTCCCGCCAGAAGGCAGACACACCACGTGCATCATCGATGCGATCGGCCATCCGTGCCCAGCCTCTCGAGGCGCCTCGGTCCGCAGCTAACTCACTGACCCGCGTGTGCAGCGGCCCCACCCGGACGATCGCGTCGTCGCCTATGAGGGATCACCAGCCCAGGCGGACGCGGGATGATGAAAGGAGTCGTGAGCGACGCGACGCATCACGTCTGTTGCGGCTGCCGGGGCGGCCGGGGCCGGTCTCTTAATATTGCGCCCGATGCCGCATCTACCGCGCGGCATCACTGACGCATCGATCTTCCTCTACCCGAGCGAGGAGGATGCCGCGAAGCGCGTCGGATGGAGCGGCTCAGCGAGAGAACCGCCTACAAGCAGATCCACGGCAAGCGCGACACCCAGCTCGGGATCAACCCAGGATCCCCCGTGTTCCTCCTCGACGACCCGGACGGCGACACCTACTGCATGAAGGCCGCCAGCCTGATCGTCGACCCGAACCAGACCTACGACAGCCTCAAGGACCTCGGCAGCCGCCTGAAGCCCGCGCCCGGCTGGAGGTTCCGGACCCTGGTGCTCGAAAAGAGACGTGGTCCTCATGGCGGACAACGGCGCGGTCACGATCACCCAGGACGAGCTCGGTAACACCTACGACCGCGTCGGCGGGGCTTACAGCAACTTCAAGCCCTGAGGGCTCCCCGACGCGAGCTTGTCTGCGGGACAGGCTCAGCCACAAGGAGAACTGACCATGACAGCGATCGAGAAGGCGTTCAAGCCGGGGCGGCGGATTGACATTCCGTCAGTCCCAAATCTGCGCGACATCGGGGGATATGCAACCGCAACGAGGGGCCGGGTCCGCACCGGACAGCTGTACCGATCGACCGAGCTAAATCATCTGCATGGCGAGGATGTCGAGGGGTTCGCCAAGCTGGGGATCAGCACCGTCTTCGACCTGCGCACGGCGGCGGAGCGTCAGGCGGAACCCGATGTTGTGCCAGAGGGCACCAAGCAAGTTGTCTGCGACGTGCTGAAGGACTCGCAGCGCGCGGCACCCGCTCACCTTCTCGAGGTGCTCTCCGATCCGGCGTTCGCCGAGCAGATGCTCGGCGGGGGCAAGGCGCTGCAGCTGTTCGAGCGAGGCTATCGGGAGATCGTGAGCCTGCCGAGCGCGCTGAGTGCCTATCGGGAGTTCTCACCGCGATCGCCGAAGGCGCCCACCGCCCGGCGCTCTCTCACTGCAGGACGGGCAAGGACCGCACCGGTTGGGCTGCCGCGGCGACGCTGCTGTTGTTCGGGGTCTCCGAACAGGACGTGCTGTACGACTACGAGCTGACCAACCGCGACCTGCTGTCCGCCCTAAAGCCCATGTTCGAGCACTTCCGCGCCGCAGGCGGCAATCCGCGCCTACTGGAGCCAGTGCTCGGCGTGAATCCGGACTACCTGCGCACCGCCCTGGACGAAATGAACCAGAGGTTCGGCTCGATCGAGGCCCATTTTCGACGGACTTGGCATCGACACTGACGCGCAGCACGGGCTGCGCGTCACGCTCGTCGGACCATAGGAGCCGCCGTCACCGACCTCGACGAGCTGATGCTCGCGGTGCGTGCCAGCGCGTCTGTGCCATTCATGTGCGGTCACCGCTGGCCTTCCGCGGTGAGCTGCTGGCCGACGGTCCTGATCGAGCCGATCCCATACGAGACCGCGTTGCGCGTGGGCGCTACCGATGTGCTCGTCCTGCGCCCTCGAACCGCCGGAGACCGGAAGCGGGCGCCTGGCGAGGTCGCCGAGCGGCTCGTGATGCGCACTGCCGAGCCGGTCCGCACGCTGCTACGCGAGCAGGCGGGGAGGTACAACCGGCAGGCGGGCGAACTACAGGCCGGCAACCCGCACATCTCCCAGGTGGCGGTGCCGGAGGGCACGCGCCTGATCCGCCGCTTCGAGCCCGTCAGCGGGCGCGTGGTCGAGGCGCTGCGCCTGGGGGCCGCCGCGATGGCCGCGGCCGTGCTGAGCGATCCGATCGAGCTTTGCTGGCAGCCGGTCGCCTACCGCGCGCCGACGGTCGGCCCGGGCGAAGCCGAGTCGTTTGCGCCGCGCCTCGACGCCGTGCGCCGCCGTGTGGACGCTGCCGGCGCGCTCGACCTCACCGAATCACCCGGGTGATCCTCTGTCCACACGGCCCAAATCGCCGCGGTCGTCGGGCATGCTGAGGCTCGAACGTCACCGGCCTCGCTACCGCTTGGTCGTGACGGAGAGTAATCGCCAGGACCGCAGGTCGACCCCTCTCCCGTCCAATCAACACACCGCCGTCCACGAAAACAAGGAGACAACATGCGAGGTACCGGTCGGGCCGTCTTTGCAGCGACGTTACTGCTGTTCGTAGGGACGCTGAACATCTTCTATGGAATCGGTGCGCTCGGCAACGCGCATGTCTTCGTCGGGGAAACGCGGCTGGTCTTCAACAACCTGCACACATACGGCTGGGTGCTGATCATCCTCGGCGTGATCCAGCTGACCGCCGGCGTCTCGCTGTTGGCGGGGAACACCTACGGGCGAGTCATCGGAATCATCGCCGCGGGCTTGGGCGCGCTCTCCAACCTGACGTCAATCGGCGGCGCTAATCCGTGGTGGCGTCTCGGCGCTTTCGCTCTGTGTGTGTACGTCCTCTACGGTCTGATCGTCTTCGGACAGGATGTGAAGGAAGCGAAGCAAGCGGGACAGATGTAGGGCTCGGAGGGCTTTGTCACCGCTGGTGCCTGCGTCAGCGGTGACCTCTCGAGCGCGCCCTCAGCGGGACGCGCGCAAGAGGCCGGCGCCACGTGGCTAGAACCGCTGCCGTGGGCGAACGCGACCAGTCCGCGTGCTGTCGTCGGGAGCGTCAGGTGCCCGCCGACCTGGACAGCAGTGGCTCGAGCCTGCTGCTTGGGCTGCGCAGACTCTCTGCACCGGCCGCCTACGTTCGCTCCCCGGACCAGGCGGCTGGATCAGCATGAACACCGATGTGCCGGAGTTCGCGCAATGGCCGGCGTTGTCGACAGCTACGCCGGGCTTGCCGTATCTCCTGACGGCCGGCAGGTATATGCCGGCAGCTACCCCGGCGGCATCGCCGCCTTCGCTCGTGACCGGCGAACCGGCTCCTCGCTCAACTGCCGGCACCCGGTGTTTGCATCGACACCGAGGGGGGACGTGGCGGCCATGACCTCCGTCTGGGCACTGGGCGCGGTCTGGACACTCGCGATAACCCCTGACGGCAAGAACGGTTACACGGGGATCTGGGGCGATGGACAGCTCGCCACGTTTGCGCGTGACGCCCGTACCACGCGCACCCTCTCGGGAGCCGAGGGATGTGCCTGGACCCGAGGGATGGGCGACCTCACCGCGCTGCGCCTCAACGCCGACGGGCGCAACCCCTATGTCGCCAGCGACGCCGGCCCGGCTGCGTTCGCGCATAGATGACTCGAATCGCGAGCGACGTGCACAAGATCTTCGACCACATACAGCACCATCGCGAGGCTGCGTCCAAAGCGACGGCCTCGGTAGAGGGCAGCAAGCGGCTGTACGGCGGCCGATGAGCCACGCCCGCTACGGACGAGACGGGACTGTCTGAGACCGGCCGAGCGAGGTTGCTGAGGCTCTCGCAATCGCCCGACGAAGCGGCAGCGAAGCGCACAACTGCGGAGGGGCCGGCCGTGCCCGGATTAGCGCGCTGACAGCGGAGCAGGTCTCAGGCGGGGACGACGTGTCAGCCTCGCATTCGCCAAAGGGACAGTCTCGATCCCGGGCGATTCTGAAGTCGCCAATGCAGTGGCGAATAGTGGCGCCGGCTGGCGGACAAATGCGATCGTGCACGACATGCACGCTTTCCGCGCAACCGGGGTTGACTGACCAAGCGCCACGCAAGACAATCGCTTTTCTTTTGTCTGGAGGTGGTGCTCGATGTCGTGGAACCTCAAGGGCAGCTACGTCGAGACGTGCTCGTGCGAGCTGATGTGCCCATGCAACCTGTCGTTTGACCACGGGGCGACGTACGACTTCTGTCGCGCGACGCTCGTGTTCCAGATTCACGAGGGAGAGGTCGAGGGAACGGACATTGCCGGACGGAAGGTCGCGACAATCATCGACACCCCGAAGGTCATGACGGACGGGAACTGGCGGCTCGGCCTGTTCGTAGACGACCAGGCCACGGACGAGCAGACTGAGAAGCTCGTTCAGGTGTTCAGTGGGCAGCTCGGTGGGCCGATGGCCGGTCTCGCGCCGTTGGTGGGTGAGATGCTCGGCGTTGAACGCGTCCCGATCGAGGTCGAAGATAATGGTGTGCGCCATTCGGTGCGCATCGGCGACGCGATCGATTTCGAGGTCGAGGACATCGTGCCGTTCGGTGTTGAGACCGGCGAGCCGGTGCGGTTCGCAGGGATGTTCCATCCGGTCGCTTCGGATCTGACGATGGCTGAGGCGAAGCGCTCGCAAATCAACGCTTTCGGTATCCAGTACGAGGGCAAGACCGGGCTCTCAACCTCTGAGTTCTCCTGGGCGGCGTGAGGCGATGAGCGCTTCCGTGCCGCGTGCCGGCGGACTGGCGCCGGCGTTCTCGGCCGTCCGCGCGCAGGTCGGGTTGACCGCGCTGCTGTTCGCGGCGGCCGCGGCGGGCTGGTTGTGGACGGCCGACCAGATGCGCGGCATGGACGCAGGTCCGTGGAGCGAGCTCGGGAGCTTCGGATGGTTCATCGGCGTCTGGGTGGTGATGATGGCCGCGATGATGCTGCCGTCGGTCTCGCCGACGGTGGCTCTGTACGCGCGAATGAGCCGCGACACGGCGCCGCTGGCACCGCTCTTCTTCGTAGCCGGCTACCTCGTCACGTGGGCCGGCGCCGGGCTGGCTGCGTTCGCGCTCGCCGCAGCCGGCAGTCAGATTGCCGGCGACGTTCTGGCGTGGGATCGCGCAGGACGCTGGATGGCCGGCGGAACGTTGATTCTGGCCGCCGCATACGAGCTCACGCCGCTGAAAGACGTGTGCCTCGGCAAGTGCCGCAGCCCGCTCGGCTTCCTGCTCGGCGCATGGCGCGACGGCCCCGGGGGCGCGCTGCGGATGGGCGCGCAGAACGGCGCGTGGTGCGTCGGATGCTGCTGGGCGTTGATGGCGTCTCTGTTTGCGCTCGGGATCATGAGCGTGGCCTGGATGGCGTTTGTGGCCGGACTGATAGCGGCTGAGAAGATCCTCCCGTGGCGCCGGATGGCGACCTACGGCACGGCGCTGATCCTGTTCGTGCTCGGGCTCGCGCTCCTGATCGCCCCAGACTTGGTCCCGGCGCTGACGGTGCCTTCCCACGGCACGCCGTCGATGACCGGGCAGATGGGCATGTAGGCACGCCGTCGTGTGGCGGATCCGCGGCAGCTACTTTGAGTCGTGCAACTGCGAGGCGATCTGTCCGTGCCGGCGCATCGACGGTGTGCCGGGCGGGCGCTCCACGCACGGCGTGTGTCTGGGGGTTCTCTCGTGGGTGATCCGGGACGGCACGAGCGAGGGCGTTGATCTCTCCGGTCAACCCGTGACGATCGTGTCGCGATATAGCGATGATGAGCCGGGATCGCCGTGGAGCTGGGTGCTCTACCTGGACAGTCGCGGATCCGATCAACAACGCGCTGCGCTCGAGGCGATCTTCAGCGGCAGGCTCGGTGGGGACGCCGAGCGCCACTTTCCCTGGGCGTGGAAAGCGAGTGAGCTCCTGGCCGTGCGAGAAGTCGAGATCGACGTCGACCACACCCAGCGTCGCCAACGCCTGCGGATCCGCGACCACGTCAGCGTCCGCATCCGTGACCGCTACTACGGAGGCGAGAGGGTCACCTGTGTGATTCCCGGCCACGAGCGCGCGGGCGAGGAGCTCGTGGCCGACGAGCTGCTCGTCGAGGACAGTGCGCTGGCGTTCAGCTATCGGGGCGTCTGCGGATACGGCTCAGGCTTCGACTACGCCGGATAGCGCAGCGATGGTCGCTGGTCCGGGTGTCGCATTCGCATTTTGTCGGCGCGGAGACGGCGAGCACTTCGGCGACGTCCCGATCACGACGATCCCCGACAACCGGCGATCGTCTTGCCGCGAACGCGATCATCGGCTCGGCCACCCGGCGCACGAGGCCGTTGTCGCCGAAGCGCTCGCTGGCTCGAACACGGCTCCGCGGCGAATGCGATCGTCAGCCGCGACAACCCGGAGCGCGGGACCGCACCCGTGGTTGAGAAGCTGGTGGTGGAAGGGTCCCGTGAATGCGTCCAAGGAGGAACCCAGCGCGGAGGGCGAAGGAGGAGCTAGCAGCGCACCGCGGTATGCGCTGTCATCAGCCGACGGATCGCACGCGAGATACCGACCCTGCACTGACGGCCTGGCCCGCTCGGCGGAGCCCTGTTCGAGCTCGCGATCAGGCTGACTACCCCCGCCACGGCGCGAGCGGACTGAATCCTGAACCGATGGTCCTTGCGGGGAGTCGCGCTAGCCGAAGTCGGGTTCGAGCTCGAACTCGCGCGTCTGGCCGCCGGCTTCGAGGAATCGCTTCATGCGCTGGCGTGTGTCGTCGAGCGTCACCGTCTGGTTGAACCGGTGCGCTTCCTCCAGCAGGCCCGGGAGCGGGTCCGGCTCGGCGGCAGCGACAGCCGCCTTTGCGTGCGCGATGGCTTCGCCCGAAAACGACGCGATCCGACGCGCGAGAGCATCGACGAACGGGTGCAGCTCGTCCGCGGGGAGAGCGCGATTGACGTAACCCCACCGTTCGGCAGTCTCCGCGTCGACATCGTCGCAGCCGAGCACGATCTCTAGGGCGCGCGCTCGACCGACGAGCTTCGGCAGGCGCTGCGTTCCGCCTCCCCCCGGAATGATTCCGACCGCTACCTCCGGCTGCGAGAGGACCGCGCGTCCCGACGCAGCGAAGCGAAGGTCCATGGCGAGCACCAGCTCGCTGCCCCCACCTCGCGCGCGCCCTTCGATCACGGCGATCGTGACCTTCGGCATCGTGCGAAAGCGGTCAGCCATGGCGGTGAACAGCGGCAGCTCTGTCGGCGCGGGCTGCGCCTCGTGCGGCAGCTGGAGGATGAGGCTCACATCCGCGTGCGCAATGAAGAACTCCGGATCGGCGCTGTCGATGATCACGACGCGAACGTCCGGATCGGACTCGACCTCGCGGCCGAAGCGATCCATCTCCAAGATCAGCGGCAGGTCGAAGAGATTGATCGGCGGGTGGTCGATGGTGGCGCGCGCAATCCCATCGTTTACACGTATGCGGAGCGTCTCGTAGCCGTCGACCTGCATGTCTCGTCCTCCTGAGTAGTTCGATCCAACCGCTCCGCAGCATAGGTCCCGCCGCGCAGCCGCCTCTCGAGGCAGCTGCCATGGCCGACCACCGACTCAGGTCCCCACCGCCGCACACACCCGCGTTCGTGCCACCCGTGCTCCCACGCGAACGCGATCGGGCACAGGGACCTCAAGCCGAGACACTCCTTCGTCGCCATTGCGCTAGCCCCACGTGTACCCCCGAAAGGGTGAAAAGCAATCCCGCGCGAGCTGGTCGCCGAAGTGCCGGATGGGCGGAACCGAGCCGACCTGCGTCGAGCTGATGGCTGGGTCTGGGCTGAGGCGGCCTGGGATTCTCTATTCCAGCCGGTGTTGCGCTCTGGCTGGAAGCGCGCTATGCAGTCGGACGCCGACGAGCTCATCCGTGTCGCGGCAAGATACGAGTCGGCTCAACCAGCGTGCATCAGCCACGATTGACTAACGGAGACGGCATGGCACAGATCGCAACTCTCAAGAAGTGGCCGCCCACGGCACTGTGGCCACATGAGGCGCTGAGCTTCAACCCCTGGCTCGCCGATCATCTGGAGGCTCTTGACGAGGCCCTAAATGCAGGTTGGACTCTGACTGAGGGAAAGGTCCAGCAGGAGGCGGGCGAAATGTGGGTCGACATCGTCGCCGCGATGAGCAACGGCGGCCGCGCATGCATCGAGGCGCAGTTCTCCAAAAGCAACCATGACCACCTCGGCAAGCTGCTCACCTACATCGCTGCCTACGAGGCCGACGCAGCGATATGGATCGTCGGCGAGCCGCGTCCGGAACACATCCAAGCGATCACGATGCTCAACACGCGGTTCCATGAAGTTGACTTCTTCATGGTCCGTCTCGAAGTGATCTCTATCGGCGAAGACGGCGTGAAGGCACCGCTCTTCAGCCTAGTCGCAGGACCTTCGCCGGCGATCAAGACGGCGGGGGCGGTGTTGGAGGAGCTGGCTGGCAACAAGAAGCTCATCACGGAGTTCTGGACGGAGCTCCTGCCGCTTGTTCAGCCAAGCGTGCCCGCGTTCGCCGGGAAGAAGCCGCGGGGGGTTCGACGCCTGGGTGCAACTGCAGGCCGCAAGGGCATTCGTTTCCAATTCGCGACCCGGCAGGTCGACTCGGAGTGCGGCCTGACAATCCTAGGCGGAAAGCATGGCGACCCAAATGCTGTGCTCGACGAGCTGAGATCACACAGGGAGGAGATAGAAGCGTCGTTCGGCTCCCCGCTGGAGTGGGTGGACGGAGCGCGGTGCCGAATCCGGACGACACTTCCGGGCGGCTATCTCGAGCGTAGCCAACGGGCCACCCTCCAGCCCAATCTCGCCCAGACCATGGAGCGTCTCGTCGCGGCGCTGAAGCCCCACCTCGACTCGCTGAAGTCCCGTCCTGCTACGCCGGGAGGCGTTGCAGAGGAGGAGGAAGAGGAGGAGTAGGTCGGCGCGGCTGATCGCATTCATGGTCTCGCCGGCGTGGACCTGGCGATCGCCTTGGCGCCGAGGCGCTCGCCGGCCCGAGTTGCCGTTCGTCCGAACGGCAGGCCGTCCGCCCAGCGGTAATGGATCGTCGTTATGCTGACGGCCGGTTGGATGGCGAGCAACACGGACAGTGGCGACGACATCGACCGCGGGCTCAGAGAACTGGCTGAGGACGCGGCACGACACAGTCGCGAAAGTGAGCAGCGGCTCGAGCGGCTCTCGAGTTGGGTCGGCGTCGCAGCTGCTCTCACGTCCGCCGTTGCCGGTATCGCATTTGCGTTCGCGGGCTCGTCGGTCTTGTCGCTCGCCGTTCTGAGCGCGGCCGTGGCGCTGATTGGTGCAGTCGTCGGATTCGGCGCGAGCTATTTCCGCGAGCGTGGTGCTGGTGGGTCCGAGACAAAAGGCACCAAGGTCGTGCTGGACGTCCTCCCTGGTCTTTCGGAGGCCCGTGATCGCAACCGGCGCGCCCTCGTCAGCGCGCTCCGCGACCGCAGCCTTGTCGCCCCACGCCGCGGCGATCGTCAGTCACAAGGCCTATGAGTTCAGGAGAAGAACAGCACGAGGCCTCGGTCGGCAGAGAGCCTGCCGTCGTCGATCCTGCCCTTGTCGCACTGCAGAGCGAGATCGCCGCTCACCGACTTCCCACCCCGTGGCAGCGCTTCCATTTGCGGCCACTCCCGCACGGGCAGGGGTCGTTGCGGCCGCGCCGAGTATCGCGGGCGTAATAGGTATTCATGATCTCGGCGGGGGCCCGGTCCTCGGAGAGGAGCGAGGCCATCGTTCGCATCGGCTGGTCGACGTGATGCAAGAAGCGCTTGAAAGAGAGGCAGAGGTAGTTGAGGCCGGGTTCGCCGTCGGGGGTGCTGGTGAAGCGGTCTTTGGGGCAGCCGCCGTGGCACGCGAAGCGGACGTCGCATTCGCGGCAGTAGCGCGGAAGCGTGTCGCGCTTGTCCTGGCCGAACTGTCGCTGCTGCTCGGAGGCGACCAGGTCGGCGAGGTGACGGTCGGTGATGTTGCCAAGCAGGTAATGCGGCTCGACGAAGTGATCGCAGGAGTAGACGTCGCCGGTGTGCTCGAGCGCGAGCGCGAGTCCGCACGTCTCGCAGTGGACGCACAGGCCAGGGGGCTCGCCGACCCAGTTCGCGAGTGCGGTGTCGAACATCTGGACGTAGACCTCCGCTACGTCGTTACGGACCCACTCTTCGAAGACGTCGATCAGGAACGTTCCGTAGCCCCCGGGCGAGACCGACCGCCCGGTGGTCACATCGCCGTCTTGGACGTAGAGCGGCCGGTCGCGCCACGACGACCAGGGCACGGTGCCGTCGTCTGTGGCTTCGGCGACTCGCTCGATGATCGGAATGAACTGCATGAACCGCGCGCCGCAGTCGTCGCGCAGGAAGCGGTACACCTCGCGTCCGCGCGATTCGTTGGCCGCGTGCACGGTCGTGAGCACGTTGTATCCCGCGCCCGCGGCCCGCAGATGACCGAGTCCACGCATGACCTGGTCGAAGCTGCCTCGGCCACCCTTCGTCACCCGGAAGGTATCGTGGATCTCGCGGGGGCCATCGATCGAGATCCCAACGAGAAAGTCCTGTTCGTTGAAGAACTGCGCCCACGCCGCGTCGAGCTTCGTTCCGTTTGTCTGGATCGTGTATGCCGCGCGCTGCCCAGGGTGCAGGTAGCGGTCGACGAGCTCCACCGAGCGCCGGAAGAACTCGACCCCCATCAATGTCGGCTCGCCACCCTGCCAGGCGACTTCCACGACCGGAGCGCGCGCGTGGGCCTCGATCAGCTGACGGATGTAGGTCTCGAGCAGGTCGTCGGCCATCCGGAAACGGCTACCCGGATACAGCATCTCCTTGGAGAGAAAGAAGCAGTAGGAGCAGTCGAGGTTGCAGACCGCGCCCGTCGGCTTGGCGAGCAGGTGAAACGCCCGCGGCGCGGTCGCAGGGTCAGCCGGTCGTGGGGTCGAGGCCGTGGCGGGGTTCCGGGAGCTCGTCAAGCGCCAACGCTAGTCGGTTAGTGCCGGAAGCTTTCGCGTTCCCCGGCGCGGCGCTTGGGCATCGGCCCCTCGAGTGACTCGAGGTATTCGGTCTGTTTGCGCATGTTCGTGAGGAACAGGTCGGCCATGTCGTTGGTGAGTCCTGCGCGGACGACGACGCGTAGGACGGATAGGTCCTGGCGGTTCGCGGGGAACGTGTACGCCGGCACGAGCCAGCCGAACTCGCGCAGCCGCGCAGAGACGTCGAAGACGGTGTAGTTGGTCACCTCGGGTGCGAGCGTGAACGCAACGACCGGCAGCTCGCTCCCGTCAGTGATCAGCCGGTAAGGCCCAATCGCGGCGATTCCATTTGCGATGTGGCGGGCGATCCGGTTCGAGGAACGCTGTATCTCGGCGTACCCCTTTCTCCCCAGGGCCAGGAGCATGAAGTACTGGGCCAGCACCTCGCTGCCGGGGCGTGAGAAGTTCAGCGCGAAGGTCGGCATCGATCCGCCGAGGTAGTTGACGTCGAACACGAGATCGCGCGGCAGCGCCGCCTCATCACGCCAGATCGCCCAGCCGACGCCCGGGTAGACCAGGCCGTACTTGTGGCCGGACGCGTTGATCGAATGTACGCGCGGGAGCGCGAAGTCCCAGACTAGGTCGGGCTGGGAGAACGGCGCGACGAACCCGCCCGATGCCGCGTCCACGTGCACCGGAATGTCCGGTCCTCCGCTCGCTGCTAGCTCGTCGAGGGCGGCGCAGATCTCGCCCACGGGCTCGTAGCTGCCGTCGAACGTCGAGCCCAGGACCGCCACGACGCCGATCGTGTTCTCGTCGCAGTGGGGGAGCGCCGCCTCGGCAGTGAGATGGAAACGATCGCCTTCCATCGGCACCAGCCGCGGCTCGACGTCCCAATAGCGGCAGAACTTATCCCAACACACTTGCACATTGATGCCGAGGACCAGGTTCGGTCGGTCGGTCGGCTTGCCGGCCGCCCGCATCCGCTCCCGCCACAGCCACTTCAGAGCCAGGCCACCCAGCATCGCGGCCTCACTGGACCCGGTGGTCGAGCAGCCCGTCACGTCACCCTCGCCGGGGGCGTGCCAGAGGCGGCCGATCATGTTCACGCAGCGGCGCTCGAACTCCGCCGTCTGCGGATACTCGTCCTTGTCGATCACGTTCTTGTCGGCTGTCTCGGCCATCAACCGGGCGGCGTCCGGAGGCATCCAGGTCGTGACGAACGTGGCGAGGTTCAAGCGGGCGCTCCCGTCCAGCAACAGCTCGTTCGTCATCAGGTCATAAGCCACCTTGGTCCCGGTGCCCTCCTCGGGAACCGCATCGCGAGGCAGCCCGGCAAGCTCCTCCTCCTGAACGATCGCGGGAGCGCTCGCGCGGTCGCCGACCTCGGGTTGGCCGGTCTCAGTCGTAGAGCTCATGCGGGTCTTCCTTTCGTGCGCGTCGGAACGTGGGCGAACGTGGTCCCAGGTCTGCGATGACGAGACAGTCTGGTGGCGGCGATTGCTCGAGTTTCAAACCATGACGCACGCGGCCGCGGGTTGGGCCGCGGGCGCGGATGATCACCCGGGTGATTCGAGGAGCCCGGGCTGTCCCGCCCAAACCAACGGCGACGAGCTCGGCTCAGCGGACCGATGTTCCTGCTCGGGCGTCGACGTCCTCAAGCCCGTCAAGTTGCTCGGTGTCGTCAGGACGAACCGTGTATGGCGATGTGGGTGACGGCGCGGATCGCGTCCCAGGGGCTCTCGGGCATGTTGGCTGATGGTGAGGCGCCCGGATGCTGGGGGGCGATCCGGACGCGGAGGGCCTGTGGCCTGGTCGCAAAGCGCAGCGGCGGGGCGAGCTTGAGCGCTTCGCCGTCGATGCCGGCCGCGATCGGCCCGTCGGAGTTGACCTCGAACGATGGCGCGGACCACTGCTGCACCCGCTTGTCTCCATTCCGGGCAGCGCCGGCTTCGATGACCGTGATGCCGAGCACGCCAAGGTCAAGGCGCGGGCGGGTGCCGGAGGCGATCGCGCGGCCGAGTCGGTACGGGTCGTTTGAGACGAGCACCACCGCCCCGGTCTTGTGCTCGCGGCCGTCGGCGGCGTCAAAGCGCAGGTCGAGCGCGTCGCCGTTGCGGCCGAGCACCGTCGGCATCGTCTCGGCGATCGTCCGGAGCTTTGCATCGCGATACCCCTCGCGCTGGACCGCTTCGGCGTAGACACCGAGCGAGACGTTGTTGACGAACACGCGGCCGTTGACCTCGGCGAGGTCTACCAGCCGCTCTCGCCCGTTCGTGAACGCGTCGAGAGCGCCGACGACGTCGTCGCGGTCGACGCCGAGATCGAGCGCGAAATGGTTGCGCGTCCCGGCCGGTACGCACACGTACGGAAGTCCGCGTTCGGAGGCGATCGCGGCGACGATCGCCTGCGTGCCGTCACCGCCCGCCACGCCGACGGCGTCGGCGCCATTGGCGATCGCGTCGCGCACAAGCGTCGCGAGGTCATCACCGAGGTGCAGCTCGACCGGCTCCACGCCGCGCGCTCGAGCCTCGCGCGCGACCTCGAAGCGCTCCGCCTTGCCGCCACCCGACTTCGGGTTATAGAACAACACGGCCCGCTTCGGCGCCGCTGCGACCGGCAGACGGACATGGACGTTGAACACCATGCGAGCTGCCGCGAGTGAGAGCACCAGCCCCGCCAGGATCAGCGCGTCCTCGAGCACGCGGCCCTCGAGCACGACCAGCACGACCGCGCCGATCAGCAACACGCCAGCAGCGGCGGCGGCAGCGAAGCGGGCAGCGCCTCGATGCACCAACGCCCACCACGCCGCCACCAACCCAACCACCACACACGCGAGCACGGACAGCCCTTGCGGGAAGCGCTGCACGCCGACGACCACCGCCAGGACAACAGACGCCGCCAACAGAACAAGTGACGTGATCGCGGCTAACCGCCGGTCCACGGCGTCACCGATCCGGAAGTCGTGTCGCGCGCGACAGCGGCGACGGCGCTCTCGGGGCGAGACCACGCATGGAACTATCGGCGCAACAGCCCTGGCCCGGGACGGCGATCGCGGCGGTCGTCCCGGCGGTCACCCCGGTCATCCCGGCGGTCGCCGCGGTCGTCGCGGCGATCTTCGCGCCGGTCATGACGCCGCACGGGGCCAAGTAGGGCGGGTCGATCTCCTCTGTCTCTTAACAGTCCCATGTTCATGCTCCTTTCATTCCGGCTTGGCGGTCTGCTTCGACCGCGGCGATGAGCGCCTGGGTCGGAATCCGGCCATTGGCCAGCAGCTCCCCGCCCGATCGGCGCACGGCCGAGCCGAACGGCGCGGCCCAGGAGTTCTCCCAGACCAGCACCGCAGCCGCACTACCAGGCTCGAGCGAGGCGCCGATCTCCTCGACGTCCTCCTCTGCGAGCAGGACGGCGAGGTCGCGCTCCAGCCCGCGCAACTCACCAACCTCGCTGTCGTCGGCGTCGCGCAACTCAGAGGCCTCAATCGAGCCGTCTTCGCCCTTCATGATCATCACGAGATCGAGCACGCGGATCGTGTTGCTGTCGACCAGTGCCTTCAGCTCGGACGCCATCTCGCCCGAGAAGTCCGCCTTGTCCGCGGGGAATCGGACCACGAGGTAGTCGACCGGCCCGAGCTCGTCGACGTTGATATCGGCCATGTCTTGCCTCCGATCTGCAGCCCTGAGCATCCGCGCCGACCAGGTGCCGGCGCGCGGTGGCCACAAGAGTTGTTCTGACATCATCATCCGAGTTCTCCGTCGTGTGATCACCTCGGAGGAATGTTCACCCGGGTGATTGATGATCATCCGAGGTGACCCGGGCGGGGTTCGTGGTCGAGGTTGCGAGCGTGCGGGCACTCGAGGTCACACGTGCTTGCGGTACCAGCGGGCTGCGCTGCCTGCCGGATAGCCCTCGATGACGCCGACGGTCTCGTAGCCGAGCCGCTCGTAGAGGCCGGGCGCCAGGAGGTCGTAGGCGTGGAATAGGACGAGTGCGCAGCCTCGCCGCCGTGCCTCGGATTCTGCGCCGGCGACGAGCGCGCGCGCCAGCCCGCGACCCCGCAGCGACTTGTCGACCCACATGGCGTGGAGCTCACAGCACCCGCCCCAGACGATGCCGGAGATGCCGGCGAGGACCCGACCCGCGTCATCGCGGACGAAGAGTCCGAACTCCTGCTCCTGGCCGACGCCTGCTGCCGCTGTGGCGGCAGCGGCGACCTGTTCCTCGAGCAGCGCCAAGTCCGCCGGATCCGGCGAGTCCTCGACGAGCAGGCGGTGCGAACTGTCCACCGGCTGAGTGCGTGCGAGCGGATGCCTAGGCGACGAGCATCTGCTCCATCAACGCGGCGTCGTCGAAATAGTTCCGGAACGCGGAGATCTTGCTACCGGTGAAGTCGGCCACCAATGCAGCCCCGAGCAGTAGCTCGCGGCCGTTGGGCTCGATCACGAGATCGTCGCTGATGGCGAACGGGCCGGAGAACACGGCGCTCACCCGGTACTCGACGAATCCCTTGTTCCCGAAGACGTCGAGCGCGTCGACCTGGACGCTCACGTCCGAGAGCGACTCCTCCCGGTCGGCGACAGTCTCGGTCAGCTCGTTCCGCGAGGTGACCAGCATGTTCGGTGACCAGCCACTCACGCCCTCGGTGAACAGTTCCGGCAGCGCCTCAACCTGGCCGAGGATGCACGCCTCAACGGCACGCCGCAGCACGCGACGACGATCGCTCTCGGTCATGACTGCACCTCGCTGGGCGCAGTTCCGAGGACTTTGGCCTTCTCAGCCGCGAACTCCTCGTCGGTCAAGACGCCCGAAGAATGAAGGTCTCCCAGGCGCTGAAGCTCGTCGATGTCCGACCCTTCGCCGCTCGCGGCGGGCGCCGGCGGCGCGGGGGGGACTTCCTGCTGCTGCGGCTCGGACTCGTCCTGGTCCTCTTCGCCCCCTCGCCTGCCTGCCCTGCCCGCGGCGAAGGCCGCTCCGCCCACCAGCAACGCGGTCCGTCGCCGGGCTCGTCTACGCACAAATCCCATCACTGACTCCTATCGTCTTAGGCGACGCTTGAGCGCCGCCTCGTTGGTCTGTGAACACTTCGATTCAGGTCTCATCACACGGGGTGGGCGCTGAGGGTTCGCATCGCCTGACGGTCGCGATCGGCGTCGATTGCGACGATCTCGCAGGTGAGGCCGTCGGGCGCTCCGTCGACCCGGTGCCGATATTGCACGCGGAGCGCATCTCCGGCCGCGAGCTGCACCACGTCGGGCAGCGTCCACACCGACGTCGCCCAACTCGACGTCGGCCACGTCCACGGATCGAGCGTGTGGGCGATCGGTCCGTGCAGGGCAGCTCGGAAGGTGACGGCGACGGCATTCACGGCCCCGCCCTGATCGACGGTGAGGTCGCCGGAGCCTCGCACCGAGGCGGTCTCGAACGCAGTGAGATCCACCGTCGTCAGAACGACTGGTGGACCGACGGGCGGCCAGCGGGCGACCACCTCGGCCTCGGCCGGCATGTTGACGGGGCCGGCGACGGCGGCGTCGAGCAGGGGGTGAAATTCTATGTCGTAAAGCCGACGCCAGCGCTTGACCGCTTCGTGCCCGATCGTTCGCTGCCTGGCCTCCTCATCGGGAATCAGGAGTGGCCGCGCGAGCAGGGTCAGCGCGTTTGGGATGAGCCGGGCTCCGGGCTTGAGCAGACGCCGTCGCGCATCCAGCGTCGTCTCGAGAATCTCCTCCTCGAACGGCTCGTTGCCGATCAGCTCTGAGACCAACAGGTCGGCCGGCTCGGGCAGCTCGATCTGCCTCGACCAGCCCGGGATCAGCGTGACTTTGTCCTGCACGCCGTTAGTGGCGAACACCCGCTCGGCGACCTCGGCGATGTCGCTGGCCTCAACCGCATACACCCGCCGTGCACCAGCCCGCGCCGCGGCGACGGCCAGCACGCCGCTGCCGGTGCCGATGTCAAGCACCACGTCCCCGGGCCGCACCGCTGCCGCCAGCGCCTCCAGGTAATCACACGTCCGCCGGTCGTCGTGGAGCATGCGAGCATGCTCCACCGGGTCGGCCCACCCGCGCGCGAGACCTCGATCCGCATCCGCCGCCACCAGCGCGCCCTCGTCGATCAGCATGTTGATGACGCTCACCATCGGCAGGAAATCCGTCGCGGTGCATTCACCGCTCTCGAGCCGGCTGATCGCATCCCGGAGCGCCAGCGGCCGCGCGAACATCGCGAGTGCCGCGAAGCCACGAGGCCCCACATCGACGATCGTGCCGTCGGGCGCGTCCACGAGCACATGCCCCACCGCATCGAACCGAGTGCGGACGCCCGGAGCGAGCCGCAAAAGCGTGTGAGGTGAAAGCGGTGGATCGCCCATGGCGATAAGCCGGCAGCCGGTGAGGGTGGCGATCAGAACCGTCTGCGGTCGCGTCGGCGCTCGCGCCGGCGCACGCCACACACCGAGACCGGTGACAGCGGCCGCCCGAAGGGGTCGATGAACAGCGTGACCGGCCCTGCGTGTGCGGGAAGCGTTCCCTCGAGGGTCTGGATCGAGTAGGAGAGCTGACCATTGTCCAGACGCGGTGCTTGGATCACGATGACCGCGTCCTCTGGCGCGTCATCGCCGGGTGCGAGGAACGCCAGCACGGCGTTCGGCGGATCCTCCTCGAAGCTGTTGTCTCCCTCGCCCCAAAGGTCGACGAAGTCAGTCGTCGCCATGTGACCGACGACCCGCTGCGGACGGTCAGAGAAGTACAGCGTCGACGGAGTGACGCCCTCGAGGACAAGAGTCTTCCCGTCGCTCGTTATCCCGTGCGCGGTCTGCACGAACATCGACTGCTCGGCCTCAAGCTGCTCAATCATTTGTGTGTCCGCCATCTGAACCTTTCCGCTTGGAGTGCCGGGGTCCTAACCCGCAACCGCCCGTCCGATCATCACACTGGTCCTCCCTAATGGGAACCGCGTTGACGGTTGTTCACCCGGGTGATTGACGATCACGGGGGGTGAGCGGGGCGCGGCCATACGGAAATGACGGCGCATCCCTCGCGCGTGGGGGCGAACGGTGGTCTCAGGCCTGTCTCGATCAAGTCGCCGCCAAATGGCCACGCCTGCATTCGATGACGTGTCGAGTGCGGCGTACCACGGTGCTGGCAGCCAACTTCGTTACACCAGCGCGACGACGCCGCTGATGACCAGCCAGAGGCCGATCACGGCCGCGCCGATCACGGCGGCGCTGCGGCCTCGGCGTCCCATCCAGGCCTTGAAGCGATCGACTCTGTCCTTCGTTTTGTCGGGTGCAAAGACGTAGCCGATCAGGGGCAGCTCGAGAATGATCTGCTGCATCAGGCAGAAGTAGAGGATCAGCGCCACGCTCGCGGCGGTTCCCGCGCCCAGCTTGTGGATGTGATCCATCGCGGCGAGGAATGAAGCGCCAGGAAAGCTCAGCACCGCTCCGACGAGGAACGTCACCTTCGGATCGCCCTTGCCCAGCATTCGCAGCGGCAGCGACTCCGTGGGTTTGCCGGCGTCGCGCTTGGCGGCCAGCTTGGCCTCCTTCTTGGCCCGTCGGCGGGCCTGAAACGGCTCGTCACGCCGGGCGCGGAGCACCCACGCGAGCCCTAGGCAAAGCAAGCCGACGACGATGTCCTCTGCTGGGCTGATCGTGTGCTTGGCGCTGCTCGTCTCGCTGCTCGAGCCGCCCAGCACGAACACGATCACACACCCGCACGCGATGCTGGTCGTGTAGGCACCGAGCAGGTAGCCGAGCATCAGCCGCTTCGGGTTTGGCATCAGCATCATGATCGTCGCCGCCGCGAGCAGCGTCGGGTTGAACATCGCCAACAGAGACAGCAGGAAGATGTCGACCAGATCGCTGCTCACACCGGGCTCCCGCTTGGGCCGGAGCTTCTCGGCTCCATGCCACGACCGCGACGTTGACGGGTCTCCGCTATCGCAGGTGCGTCGAGCCGGTTCAGTTCGGCATCGAGCCGATCGACGAGGGGCATGTGCCCCTCAACGCGCCGGAGCATGTCGAGGCTGGCGCGGTAATGGGCGAGCCTGGCACGGTTCTCGCGCTCGTTCAGCTGCGACGCTGGCAGCAGCGACAGTTCGCGGACCTTGGCGATCTTGTCCGCAACGAAGACCGCGCGCGTACCTGGATCAGCGTGCGCGATGCGATTGCGCAGCTCCCGTTTGCGGAGCCCGTAATCGACGAGCGACGGATCATCTGAAACCGATTCGACGATCCGCGCAATTCGCACACCAAAACGGCGGTGGAGCTGACCGCTTGTGGTCCGGGTCTTTTCGAGCACGTCGTGTAGCAGCCCCGCCGCGATGATTTCGTCCGGCTGGCCGTCGCTGCGCAGCAGCGAGCCCACCTCGATCGGATGGGCGATGAACGGCGCGCCGTCGATCTCCCGGCACTGATCGGCGTGGCGGGCAGAGGCGAACCTCACCGCGGCCTCTGCGATCGGCAGCCGTGCGAACTGACCAGCGCCGCGCGGGGGGAGGGAAGTGGCGGTGCCAGCGGCCTCGTCGGTGTGGATGGCCTCGGTCACTTTGCAGCCACGCCCTAAATCGCCGCTTCCTACGGTCTGGAGTCCTCGCCAGGGGTCGGCTCGAGTCCGGGGGCAACCACCTTCCCCGCGTCGATGTCCTGGGCAAGCTTCGCCTTCTCCGCCGCGCGTCCCGGGGTGAGCACGCCAGCTCCGGCCGCGTGCGAGATCGGGTCACCCCCACGGCCGCGCAGGATGACCGCGCACACGACTGCGATCGCGGCGCCGATCAGCGGGCCGGCGACGTACACCCAGTAGGCGGTCCAGTCGCCGCTCACCAGCGCCGGCCCGAACGAGCGCGCCGGGTTCATGGAGGTGCCGCTCACCGGCGCCGACCAGAGACCTGCCAGGGCGATGTACCCGCCGACCCCGAGCGCGCCGAGCGTGCCGACATTTTGGGCGGCGGAGGCGGTGCCGAGGATCACGCTGAGCAACACCGCGGTCAGCACGATCTCCATCAGGAACGCCTGCCAGTCTTTGTAGCCGGGTCCGGGCAGGGTTGCGCCGAGGTGCTCGACGTTGCCGAACACCGCCAGCAGGAACAGGCACGCCAGGGTCGCGCCGAGCAGTTGCACAATGATGTAGCCCGGCACGCGCTTCCACGGGAAGTCGCCGCGTACTGCGAAGGCCAGCGACACGCCGGGGTTTAGGTGCGCGCCAGAGACGGCGCCCATGAACAGGATGATCGCCAGCACCATCAGCCCGGGCGCGACGACCGCCGCCGCCAGGCTGATCTGACCCTTCGCGTGCAGGATCCCGCCGCCGGCGGCGACGAGCACGAGCATAAACGTGCCCAGCAGCTCTGAGAACAGCCGGCGGTACTCGAGCCGCGGATCGTCGAAGTCGTCGCGGTCCCCAAACTCGAGCATCAGTAGACGTTGGGCCCGCTGCGGGTCATGGACAACGGCATTTGGTGATTCCTGAATCGGCATGACCTTGGTCCGCAGTCCTATAGCCCGGCCTGCGCTCGGACGCGTCCGCTCTTGACGGCGGCCTCCAGCGCGGCGTAGTCGAGCTCGTTCTGGTCGGCGTAGAGCTCCGCGAAGTCGGCCAGCGCCTTGTCGAGAGCGTCGCCTGATCCGAGGTATGCGCCGAGCTTGAGCGCATCGCCGGAGCGTGCGTGCGCGCGCGCCAGCGTCCGGCCGCAGATCTCAGCGTAGGCGCCCAGTTCCCTGGGTTTCATGCCCTCGATGATCACCGAGCCCTTGTTGTCCCAGAGCTGGCGCATGTAGAAGTCCCACTTGGCGCCGTCCGGGCCGGTGATGCGGTCCCAGCCGAGCATGATGTCGCTGGCGGCCTGCATTAGCCGCTGGCCTTCGACCACTCGCTGGCCGTGGTTGGCGTACTGGCTCTTACCCACGAACGGCTCGAGCACCGACGCCTCGGCCTGCTTGAGCTGGAGAAACAACGGATCCTCGTTGTCGCGGCCAAGCATCAGGATGATCCAGGCGCGGGTGCCGACGCTGCCGACACCGACAACCTTGCGCGCCGCGTCCACGTAGCGGAAGCGCTCCAACAGATGCTTGCGATCACCCTGCAGCGTGCGGCGATAACCACGGATCACACCGCGGGCGAACGCTTCGATATCGCGGCCGTCGGCGAGATCCTCGATCGGTACGATCAGCGGCGGGTCGCTGATGATCCGCGGCTCACCATCGACGATCGTCGTCAGCTTGCCGAACGCCCGCAGGCTGTCCTTCGCCCGCGTCTTGGCGAGGTTCTTCTCGATCAGCTTCCGCCGCTTGGCGCTCGCCGCGCTCTGAAACTGGGCGATCAGCGTCTCGGCATCGACCCGCGAGTACCACAGATCGAGCGTCTTCATCGACGCCAGGGCTCGGATCGCCTCACGATACGCGCGCGTGACCTGCAGGTTCACCGTGCGTCGCTGGTCGGCGTGAAACCCGAGGTCGCGGCCGGCGACCGCGAAGCTCGCGACCAGCCGCTTGAGATCCCACTCAAACGGGCCCGGCAGCGTCTCATCGAAGTCATTGACGTCGAACACCAGCCGCCGATCCGGCGCGGCGAACGCACCGAAGTTCGACAGATGCGCATCCCCGCACAGCTGCACGCCCAGACCGGATCTCGGCGACCGTTCGAGATCCGCCGCCATCAGATACGCCGCGCCGCGATAGAAGGTGAACGGCGAGACAAGCATCCGGCCATAGCGGATCGGCACCAGCTCAGGGACACGAGAAGCGGCCTGTTCCTCCAGCATCTCGACCGGGTCGCGGCGACCCGACGGCGCCAACCACTCGCCAAGCAAAGCCCGTGGCACATCCGCGCGTGATGCTTTCCCACGCGCGGCCCGCTCCGCGACCGAGAGATGCGCAACCTTGCCGTTGCCGTCGGAGCGGTGCGACGGTGGGCGTGTTGCGGGGTCCGTGTCGGTAGCACCAACCGATTTGGAACTCGTGGCGGTCATATCTATGGCTCCTTTGACGACAAGTGCTCGCTGCGACTCTCGAACGAGCGCCTGGGTCGTTGTCGTGACGTCCGAGCCTCAGCATGCCTGACCGTGCTCCCGATCTGGCTCGTGTGGGCCGAGGATCACCCGGGTGATTCGATGAGTTCGAGCAGACCGAACGCCTCGGCTGCGCGACGGTCCGTCAGGCCTCGTCGAGCCCTTCGCTTGCCCATGCTTCGGCGTCGCCGCGCTCGACGTTGGGGAACAGCCTCAGTTCGCCGGGTATCGACCAGCCGGCAAGCTTCACGAGTCGGCGGATGCTCTCAGAGTCGGTGACGACGGCGATGCGCTCGAAGGACCGCGGATGGGCGAGTCCCAGCAGGGCGTCCTGCCATGCGCCGCCGGCCGTGTAGCCGGTGAAGCGGTCGTCGAGCACGTGGATGAGACGGATCCTCCGGTGGCGCTCCAGCGCCTGCTTCACCTCTGGCGTCGCGGTCATTTTGTAGTCGGCGGAGTCGACCTCGCCGATCGCTTCGAGCCCGACGACAGCGTCGGGAAGGCCGTCGATCAGCTTGATCACGCGTATTCCGTCAGCCCGCGAGTCCTGCGGATGCCTCCTCCAAGCCGGCCTTCAGCTCGTCGCGAGACGCCTTGTCGATCTGGGCGGTCGAGGTGCGGATCGCGTTACGGAGCGCGCCGGCGACAGCGTCGGCGCCGTCGTGCTCGTAGATCGCGATGATGCCGGCCGATCCGGGTGGCAGCGCGTCATCCATCTTCTCGCCGATGCCCGCTTGCACGCGGTGGCGCGCGAACTTCCCCGCGAGCGCGCCGGCGGCCGCACCAACGGCGGTCGCCGCCAGGAGCGGCGGGGCGAACAGCCCGACGACGAGACCGGCGCCGCCGCCGAGCTTGGCGCCCTTGTGGCCGAGATGGTCGCCCGTCTCCTGAACGTGCACCTCACCTTCGGCGTCCTTGAGTACGAGGGCCACGCCGTCGGTTTCGATCTTGTCGTCGCTTGCGAGCTTGACGTAGGCGTCGAAGTCCTCTTGCGCAAGATCGGGGATCAGGTAGACCGCGATCAGGACGTCCAGCTGCTGGTTATCACTCATGGTGCTCCTCTCTTGCCGTCACTCAGGCGCTCGCTGCGTGTGCCGCGAGGGCCTGGGCCGCGTGCTCGTTCAGCGCCTTGGCGTCCTCGGCGCTCATGTGCGGGGCGACATCGAACACGACCTGCTTGATCTCGCCCGTGAACGCGAACGGTGCCTTGTCGGCGTAGCTTTGGTCGACAACGAGGCCGTTGTCGCGACCGATGTCCATGCCGGAGTAGCCCGAGAAGCGCCCCGGCACCGTGTGCTCCATCCGTCCGCTGGCGGCCGGCTCGCCGTTGACCAGCAGCGTCACCTCGCCGCCCGTCGCCGGCTTCGGCGCGTCGGCTGTGAATACGAGCTCGACGTTGACCTCGCCGGTCGGCAGCGGCTGCTGGGCCGCCTGGGTGTATTCGAGCACGCCAAGCATCGAGTAGGTGTGCTTGAGCTTCCCGTCCTGCACGAACAACGAGAACCCGCCGAGATGATCGGCCTCGGCGACGATCACTCCCTCGGCGCCGCCCTCGGGGACGACCAGATCGGCGCTGATCGTGTACGAGTGGTTGTAGATCCGCGGGATCATCCCGCTCGGGACGTTCTGGATATCGCCGCGGAAGACGAACTTCGACTCCTCCGGAATCGGCGGCACCATGCCAAAGAAGGACGTCAGCCCGCCGAGCAGCGGGAGGACATGGTTGCGCTCGGCCTCCGCCCAGAACAGCTCGCTGAGCTCCCGCACCTTCTCCGGATGATCAGCCGCCACGTTCTTCGACTGCGTGAAGTCGTCCGGCAGGTAATAGAGCTCGACCGGCTCGTCATCCGGATTCCAACCGGGGCCGAAGGCGCGCAGCTTCTCGGGATCGAGGTCCCAGGGGATTCGCCGCAGCCGCTGTGCGAGCAGCCAGCCGTCCTTGTACATCCCCCGGTTGCCGAGGATCTCGTAGTACTGCTGCGTGTGCCGCTCCGGGGCGGCCGCATCCGAGAACGAGTCAGCGAACGTGACGCCGTCGAACGGCTGCTGGTCGACCCCGTCGATCGACTCGGGCATCGGGATCCCGGCGAGATCGAGGACCGTCGCACCGACATCGGTCACGTGCGTGTAGTGGCCGCGGATCGCGCCCGAGTCGGCGATACCGCTCGGCCAGTGCACGACGAGCGGGTTCCGCGTGCCGCCGAGGTGCGAGGCGACCTGCTTGCCCCAGTCAAACGGGGCGTTGCCGGCCCACGCCCACCCGGCCGAGTAATGCGGAGCGAGCTGCTCGCCGCCCCAGGCCTCCAGGCCGCCGTGCTTGAACAGGAGCCCCATCTGCTGCTCGGGCGTGAGCGGAACCCCGTTAAGCGTCGTCAGCTCATTGAACGTGCCAGTCAGCGTGCCCTCCATGCTCGCGCCGTTATCGCCCCAGATCCAGATCACGACCGTGTTATCGAGCTCGCCCATCTCGTCGATGGCGTCGACGATCCGGCCGATGTTCCAATCAGCGTTCTCGGAGTACCCCGCGTAGACCTCCATCTGACGGGCGTAAAGGCGCTTGTGCGTCTCGTCGAGCGAGTCCCAGGTCGGGAACGCGTCGTTGCGCGGCGGCAGCTGCGCGTCGGCAGGAACGACGCCGAGCTCCTTCTGCCGCGCGAACGTCTCCTCGCGCATCACGTCCCAACCCTCGTCGAACGAGCCGTGGTACTTGTCAGACCACTCACGCGGTACGTGGTGAGGCGCGTGGCTGCAGCCAGTTGCGACGTAGGCGAACCACGGCGTCTTCTGCTTCTCGGAGCGGACCCGGTGAAGCCAGTCGATCGTCTTCTCAGCGAGATCGTCCTGGAAGTAGTACTGCTCGCCCTCCTTGGCCTCGGGGACGCCGATGATCTTCTGGTTCTCGGCGATCAAGGGGTCGTACTGCCCCGCCTCGCCACCCAGGAACCCCCAGAAATAATCGAACCCAAGCCGGGTCGGCCACCGGTCAAACGGCCCCGAGAAGCCCTGCTGGTTATCAGGGGTCAGATGCCACTTCCCGAACCCTCCCGTCAGGTACCCGTTCTCCTGGAGGATGCGCGGAAACGGCGCGCAATCGCGGGGAATGGTCGCGTTGTACCCAGGGAACGGACCGGAGAACTCGCCCACCATGCCAAAGCCGACCCGATGGTGATTGCGGCCCGTCAGCAACGCCGCCCTGGTCGGCGAGCACAGCGCCGTGACATGGAAACGGTTATAAGACAGCCCGTTCTCGGCGAGCCGCGTGTAGTTCGGGGTCCGGATCGGACCACCGAACGTACTCGGGTTACCAAAGCCGGCGTCATCAATCAGCACCAGGAGCACATTCGGCGCACCCTCAGGAGGCTGAACGTGGCTCGCCTGGTTCCAGTCAGGCGCCGAGCCCTCGAGCGTCCTCATCGTCGCGCCCTCGAACGGCGGCCGCCGGATCGGAAGGCTGCTGCGGTCAATTCCTGTGTCCGGCATTAGTCCACTCCTATCGTCGATCAGCGCACAAGCACCCGCGCCACGCTGTTGGTCCGCAACAGATCCTTGGCCCGTACCAGGAAGAGCCACCGCCCGATTCAGGGTGTCTCAGGGGCTGTGAGGCGCGACCAGCCCCGGGTGCCCGAAAACGCGACTCCTGCCCAGTCGGATCTCGTAAGGCAGGCGGTTGCCCGCGCTGGCGAAGCGGTGACATTTGAGCCCAAGCATGCCTGACGATGGCCGCGATTTGGGGCGCCGTGGTCGAGGATCACCCGGGTGATTCGATGAGATGATCCTCCGGCCCGGCAGCCCCCCGGATCGCAACAGCCACTTCGTCCCCAGGGCCCTGCTGTCCCGGCGTCGGGGGTTGGTCGCGCCCTGGTCGAGATGAGTGCGAGGCGGTGCCATGGCACTTGTCGCCAGCGCCTTCGCTGGCTTATCGGGCCGGCGTCTTCGTAGAGCTAGGGCCGTCGCCGCGTTCTCGACTGCGCACACATCACGGCGGCTGTTGATGTCGACCCGTCGGCCGGTCCGGCGGCTCCATCTCCGCTCCGGATCACGCGTCGCGAGCTGGGTGTCTCCGGATCCGCGAGGCGATCTCGGCCACATCGCGCCGAGGTTCCGTAGAGACGCAGCCGCAACACACCACGCGCTTCCTATCGGCCCAGCACGTCGTTCGGCGATCGGCCTGAACGGCGACGGCGCCGCCGCGCTCCGCGGCATGGTCGCGGGCTTCCCGTTTGGCTTTGTGGTTGGCCTGCGATCTTTGGGAGTGAGCGATTTCGTGCCTAAGCCGCGCCGGGTGCGCGTGCGGTCGCGGCCTCGGTGGGTCCGATCAACGCACCGATGATCCAAAGGATCGGGAGGAAGAACCCGATCCAGAACATCCAGTAGTGGCCTTTGCGGAACGTCGCCAAGCCGAAGTAGATCCAGCACGCGATGTAAACGATGCTCAGCAGAATCCAGAGAAAGGTCATGACTTCAAGGTCCCTTCGAATTAGTGCGGGGGCTTTGGTCGGCGACCCCGGCTAGTTGTGTGTGCGGTTGCGGGTCGGCCGGGGCGTTCTTGGTCTCGAGTGGGGTGAGGCTGCGCAGTGTGAGTCCGAGGCTGGCGACCCTTTCAAGCAGTCCCTGGAGTTGCGCTTGGTCGAGGATCGGCCCAGTGATGTCCGTCTCGCCGTCGTGGGCGCGGAGCGTCATTCCCTCGAACGCGGAGGCGTAGCGTGGTCCCAGTTCTCCTTCGACCACGATCCGGTAGCGAGACGGCGACATACGCGCCAGCATGCCTGACGATCGCCGTGGTTTGTGCGCTCTGGGTGGAGGATCACCCGGGTGATTGGGTGAGATCAAGCGGGCCGGAGCTCACGCCACCGGTGCTGAGGCCGACGGCGCTTTGGGTTGGAATGGCTTCATCTCTTCGCGGCCTGGGCCGACGACGGCCTGGGTGGATTCGGGGACCTCGTTCCAGACCCCGGCGACATCGCCGAGGGGTTCGGAGGCGATCAGCCGCGCGTCGTCTGAGAATTCTCGGAGCTCTTCCCGGTCGGGATACCGCTTCCGCAGGGCGGGGACGTCGGTGGTGTAGAACAGCGAGCGCGATTTCCTCTCGCTGGAGTATCGGAACGCCCAAATGCTCTCGCCGTCGGTCGTCGCGATCGTGCCCTGGAACGGATGCGGCACGTCGTGGCGGCTCGCCACGGCTTCCACGAACCCGATCGCCTGCTCGACGGCTGTCGGAGGGTCATCTTGCAGGCCGAGGGTGAGGGCGAGATAGAACAGGACCTCGGTATCGGCCTGGCCTTTGATCTCCGGATACAGCGAGGGGTCGACGGCGAGGATGAGGTCGCGCTTGATCGCGGCGAACTCGTTGATGTAGCCGTTGTGCATGAAGAGCCAGTTCTCGTGGCGGAACGGGTGACAGTTGGTTTGTTGCACGGCGCTTCCGATCGCCGCGCGGATGTGGGTGAAGAACAGCGGCGAGCTGATGTGGCCGGCGAGCTCGCGCAGGTTCTGGTCGTTCCAGGCCGGCTCGACGCTGTGGAACACCCCGGGGGTGTCGGGGGCGCCGTACCAGCCGACGCCGAACCCATCGCCATTCGTGGGCTCGGCGCCGAGCCTCGAGTGCAGGCTCTGATCGACCAATGAGTTTGTCCCCCGGTAGAGCACGTCCTTCATGAGGATGGGGGAGCCGGAGTATGCGAGCCAGCGGCACATGTGCCGTTCCTTTCTGTCGAATCTGATGTGTGTCGAGGGTCGTCGCGGGTGACTGAGACAGGCCGGGATTGGCGCGAGGAAACGGTCAGCGAGGGTTGCCGCCAGCTCGTCGAAACCCCCGTTGAGGGCGACTAACTCGCGTTGACGGGCGGCCCCGTTCGTCGCCGCGAGCGGCCGCACCCGCTTCAGCGCGTCGACGCATCGTTGCCCTCCTTCAGTTTGGGGCTCGGGAAGTGCGCGGTAGAAGCCCGCGCTGACCTCTACCTTGCCTGAGGATCGCCGGGATTTGGGCCGCCGGGGCTGCGGATCACCCGGGTGATTGATCTGCGATCGAGCAGGCTCAGAGCCTCTGCGCGTGCGATCGCGTCCGCTCTCGATGTTGCCCCGAGTTTGCGGTACAGCTCCCGGGTGTGGGTTTTGATTGTGTTCAGGGAGATGTAGAGCTGTGCGGCGCTCTCGCGGCGCGAGAGACCGGCCGCGAGGCAGCGCAGCACGGCCAGCTCGGCCGTGCTTGGTTGCTCAACGACGTGACCATTTCCGGCATTCGCTCGGGCGGCGATGAGGTCCTGTTCGACCGCAGCCGCGATCGCGGGTAGCCGCCCCGGATCGGGAAATCCCGCGATCTCCCGATCTGCCCGCTCGAAGACGGTGGTGGCGCGCTCCAGCCGGGATCGCGCGACGTGGACCTGCGCGAGCACGAGCAGGGCGTGAGCGTGACCAACGGTGGGCTGCGGCATGCGTCGCAGACGCTCGCCGCGCAGCGCCTCGCGCTCGGCCTCGTCGAGGCGTCCGTTTGTGGTACACGCCAGCGCGAGCCCGAGGTGCGCCGGTGATGCAACCCAGGAGTCCGCTTGGAATCGCCGGCGCGCGAAGCCGATCGCCTCACCTGCCCATGCCTCCGCGCTGTCCGATCGCCCCTGCTCGGCGTCGATCAAGGCGAGCAACCCGAGGCTGGCGACATATCCGTCGGGCACATCCGGGGCGTCGGGCCGCTCGGCGGCCTGCAACGCGATCCGCCGGGCCTCGTCGAGCCCGCCTGCGAAGAACAGCGCTTGCGACAGGCTTGCGAGAACTCCGACGCTTAGGACGTCTGCGCCAGCGCGAGTGGCCGCGACCGCGCGGCGACCGTGGACGACCGCGGCGTCGACGTTGCCCCGTTCGATCGACGCGGCACGGGTGACCTCGGCGACTGCCTCAACGTACGGCGACCACAGCTTCGGTCGCTGTTGCCGCGCCCGCTCGGCGACGGAAAGGAGCTGCTGAGTCTCGACCTCCGGGTGCGCCAGCATTGCAGCGGCGAACGCTCCTAGTACTGGCAAGGCCGGGTGCTCAACGAGCAGCTCGGAGGAGAGCCAGCGCACCCAGCCGAGAAACTGTCCGAGGCGCCCGCCCCAGATGAACTCGAGGTGGTGCTCAGCTAGCAGCTCGGCCACTGTCTCGGCGTCTCCAGCGGCAGCGGCGTACTCGATCGCGTCCTCGATAAGCCCATGGGCGCGGCACCAAGCCGCCGCACGGCGACGCAATGCCGGCGCCTGCTCACTCCCGAGCTCTAGCCGCAAGAGCTCGCCGAACAGATGGTGATACCGATACCACTCCCCGCCTGCGTCCAGCGCGACCAGGAACATGTTCGACCGCGCGAGCTCAGCGAGCACCACGTCCGAGTCCTTGCGTTCCAGGACCGCGTCGCAGAGATCGGGCGTGAACCGCCCCAGCACCGACGTCCCTAGCAAGAAATCTCTGGTGTGGCGAGGGAGCGCAGTCAGAACCTCGTCCGTCACGTAATCCGCGACGTGCCGAGCGCTGCCGGCGAACGACCTCACCCCGTGAGCGGGGTCCTCAATGTCACGAAGCCACAGCGCTGCCAGGTACAGCCCCGCAGGCCATCCCTCCGTACGCTCGATGAGCAACTCCACGCCCTCGTCAGACAGCTCGATCCCCTCGCGCCGGATCAGGCCGCGCGCCTCGTCGACCGTGAAAGCCAGCTCGCGAGAGCGAATTTCCACCAGCGCCCCGCGGGCTCGCAGACGGGCCAGGCTGATCGCCGGGTCCGAGCGCGTTGACGCAAGCACGCGCGCGTTGGCAGGCAGCCGCTCGATCGCGTGCGCGATCGATCCAAGCGAACGCTCGCTCCTGACAGCATGCAGGTCATCGAGCACGATCGTGACCGGCTGTCCGTAGGCGACCAGCCCGTTCATCAGCTCATCGACGGCCGTCTCGATCGTGGCACCCCTCACCCCCAGGCACATCAGCGCGCTACCTCCGAGGCCCTCGCCGAGCCGCTCGACGGCCGTCGCCAGGTGCGTCCACAACCGCACCGGATCATCGTCAGCCGCATCGAGCGTCATCCAAATAACCGCCTCCGGGCGCTCGATACACCACGATCGCAGAAGCGTGGTCTTACCGTACCCGACCGCCGCACCGATCATCGTCAGCGCGGCGGCGGGCTCGCGATCGAGCATCTCATGCAGGCGTGCCCTGCGCAGCATCCCAGGGTGAACCCGTGGGAGCATCAGCTTCGGCTCGATCACACGTAGCGCGGGGGAGACGGTCTCTGACTGACGAGTACTCATCCCGGGATCCCGGTCCGGCCGTGATCGCGCTCGATGGTCGGCGTGCGGGCGGACGCGACGGTCCGCCCCCGCTTGGCCAGCGACCCCAAGGTCATCCCCCCAACCCGCGCCAGCAACTGGACGGCCCCCTCCTCGTGCTCGCTGAACCGATCTCCGCAAGGCTTTCGGTAGTCACAGTCGCCACAGCACGATCCGGTTCTGCTCGCCCCCTCGGCCGCCGCGTTGGTTGATCAGGGGCGGTGCGTGAGGTGCCAACCGCGGCCGCTGGTGGCGAGCCGAACATAAGGACTCCGAGATCCGAAACCAAGCCACTGTCACGGACCGGGATGTGGCGGCCAATCGGATTAGCCGCGAGCTCGCTCCGCTCACCAAAAGCAACCAGTCCCGCCGTCCGTTGACAGCGCGGCCGATCCCTACAACGAGCTTAGCGCCGGCGTCCGCGTGTACCAAGCTTCAAGAGATGAATCGTCCTGCTCCCGGCGGGAGGCAGGATGTCAGGCCATGCTCGGGAATCCGCACGGGGGCCGGGCACCGGGCCGTCAACGGGTCAGCGCTCGAGCTCTGACGCCGCTGTCGTCTCCGCGCCCGACAGACTGGGCCCGACAGAGCGCGCAGGCCTTCTGGCAGCTCGCCGCACCGGCATTAGCACCGGCGGGTGAGAATCAATCACCCGGGTGAACATCGCCCCAAAATGATCACGCGCGCAACAGCCAGCGGGATGATGACGTTGGCCGAACTAGAAAACCACCTAGCAGACGCTCGGACACCGTGAATATGAGTCTGCTGACATCTGCATAGCGCGCGCGATGAACGCGCGACAGTGGCCATGGACGCCTTCGGGTCTGAAACGGGGCATGAGCGAGTTCGTCCTCGACGACGCGGCACTCGCCGTCAGCGCAGGCTGGGCGAAGCACGATTGCCGGGACGTGTTCGGGCCGAGCCGCAGCGTGTGCGCGGGCCCGCGCTCACTCTCGCGACCGGCTGACCTCGCCCAGGCGTTGCTCGGCCCATCATTCGTGCCACATGAGCTCCTTCGCCGCTCCCGCAACTAGGTTGAAGCTATGAGCGCGCTGCCGACGGCCCTTCCGCTTGCACTGAGCGCGTCGCTGTATCCACCAGCGCTGCTGACGCTAATCCTGCTGCTGTCAGCGAAACACCCGCGCGGCCTGGTGCTCGCGTACTTCGCCGGTGCCGCGCTGCTGACGATCGCCGCCGGGCTGATCGCCCTCGGCGCGCTCCAGAGCACATCATCGACTAACCAGAGCAGCAACACGGCCAGCGGCTGGGTCGACATCGCCATCGGGGTCGCGCTGCTCGCCCTCGCCGCATGGGCGTGGAAACGCCGCGCGCGCGAGCCCAGACCAACCGCCAGGCCCACCGGCACAGGCGAAGGACGGCTCGCTGTCTGGTCGCGTCGCGCGACCACCAGCCAAAAATGGGCGTTCACGCTCGGCCTCGCGATGTTTCTCCCATCGCCCATGTACCTGTTAGGCATCTCTGACATCGCGGCAACCAACGACAGCTCGAGCTCGAAGATCACCGCGACACTGATCTGCGCGGTCGCGGTTCTGCTGTTCGTCGAGGTCACGGTCCTGGGCATGTTCGTGCGGCCGGGGACGGTCACCGCCCGCATCAACAGTCTTCACGGTTGGCTCGTCCGGAACGGATGGACGCTCGCAAGCGCAGTCGCGCTCATCGCTGGCGTCTACGCCATCGCTGACGGTATAGGCGCGCTCAGCTGACTGAGCAGCGGTGAATCGGCACGCGAGACCCAACCGCTGATCGCATGACCCACATCCAGCCTCCTCACCATCTGACGACCGGCGCCACGACGAAGCATCCGCGCCTGCCCCGCCCGCCGGCGCAGCCACGAATGGACAGAGGCGCGCGATCGCCGGATCGACCTCGCCACGGGAGCTCGATCTGCATCGCACCACCTCCAGCGGTGGGGCGCTGACGGTGGCGGTTCAGCGGCGCGTGACAACGCCGCTCGTCCGCTGTCTCGTGCGTAGGAGCTCGACGCCGCTCGGCTCTCCTATGGCCTGAAGGAGGGCAGGTGATTGGTGCCGGCGCATCTGCTCGATGGCGAGCAGGTCGGTCTCGGTGTGGTTCATGGCGCGGCGTAGCTGACTGAGCGCTTGTTGGGTGTCTGGCGTTGGTGGTGCGGGTGCGTATTCGTTGCGTTCGCGCTCGCACGCTGCCGGCTCCGCGATCAGGTGGATGCGTGTGTGTTCACGCGCGCGCGAGAGGGCGGTGTACGCCCACTCGTTGCTGAACTCCTGGGCTCGGCCCATCACGCCGACCCATGTGGATGTTCCGGCTTGGGCGCCATGCGCGGTGAGCGCGTAGGCGTGCTGGAGGTGCTGGGCGACGTATTCGTGCGGAAGGGTGCGGGCTTGGCCGGTGTCGGTCCTGACTGTGAGCGTGTTGTCGCGGCCGTTGATCGATACGACGGTGGCGGTGGTGCCGTTGTCGACGTCGTGGTGGCGGTGGTTGAGGCGAGCGATGACGCGGTCGCCGGGCGAGTATTCACGGCCGCCGATGAAGAGCCCGTGTTCGAGGAGCAGGCCGTCATGTTTGAGCTTGGCGCGTGCGGCGCGGTTCAGTTGCTCTCGGGTGAGGTTGTCGCGGGCGATCATCACGGCGTTTCGTGGTCCGTGTTGCTGTTGGGCGGTGTGCCATTCGCCGGCGAGCTGGCGGAGCGCTTCGAGCTCGGTGTCGTGGATGGTGGTCTCGCCTGCCTTGTGGCTGAGGTAGGTGTCGGCGTCGCGGGCGTGTAACGCGGCGAGTGCTTCCCGTTCTTCGGGGTTTCGTTGTCGGACGACCTCCCGCACGGCCGGGCTGGATTGGTGGCTGGTGAGTGCGCGGAGCCAGCCGCCGGCCTCGACTGCTCCGAGCTGCCCGGAGTCGCCGACCGCTATCACTTTCGAGGCGGAGTCTTCGGCGATGCTGAGCAACAGGGCGGTGTGACGTGTTGGCGCCATGCCGGCCTCGTCGATAAGCAGCACCGTGCCCGATCGGAAGCCGCGAGCGTTGTTGAGCTCGAGCAGCAGTGAGTGGATGGTGCTCGCCGGGATCCCGGCGGTGGTGCGTAGCTCGCGTGCAGCGCGTGCGGTCGGGGCAGTGCCGATCACCGTGTACCCGGCCGCCTGGTAGCAAGCGGCGATCGCGGCGAGGAGGGTTGTCTTGCCGGTACCGGCGAGAGCCTCGATCGTGTCGATCCCTCGGCCGCTCGATGTCACCGTCCGAACCGCGGCTGCCTGGCCAGTGTTGAGACTGGGCTGGCGTTCCATAAGCGCACGCTCGGCGACCTGCGCCGGCAGGATGGCGCAGGCGGCATCGCTTCGGCGGCGAGCTCCTTCGATGATCTGCCGCTCGCACTTGAGCAGGGCCACGGTCGTGTACCGGGCCTCGCCGCGGGAAGCCGCCTCGATCGGAGCGACGCTGGAGCGCTGGAGGTACCTCGAGGTCGTAGCCTCGAGCAACTCGGCGGTGGCGCCTTGCGTGAATTCGCCTGCGATCTCGGCCAGAGCGTGCCGGCGAGCGAACGTGTTGTGTCGCTCGGTGAGTCCCTTCACTCCTGAGAGGCGAACCGCGACCCCGGCGTGATCGAGAACCTCGGCGGTGTTGGGCCGGGACGTTCGGAGGCGGGCTAGCTCGCATTCGCCGAACCCGTGCTCGGAGGCGCGTGCACGCGCCTGCTCGCGCCACGTCGACCCGTCGATCCCGTAGTGCTTCGCGCGTCTGGTCGCCAGCGCGATCCCCTGCATCCGCTCCCGCGAGAGCCCGCCCGTCTCGGCGCCGACGAGTTCGAGCGCCCGGTCCTCGATCTCTGCGGGCCGTTGCGAGAAATGCTTCAGCACCGGCGCGGGCACTCCGTCGATCTCGAACAGGCCACGATCCACCGACCGCCACCGCACCCACGCCAGCCGCTCGCGAACCTTGGCGCGCAGCACCGCTCGGTAGAGAGCGCCCGCTGCGGACTTGTGCTCATAAATCGAGTGCGCCTCCAGCGCCGTGTACCGACCCTCGGCACGTGTCATGTTCGCCACGACCACATGCGTGTGCAGCTGCGGGTCGCCCGCCCGCGACATCCGATGGCGATACGAGGCGCCGATGAACCCCTCGCCACGCAACCGCTCAACACCGTCACGGCCGCGCCGCGTCCAGCACGCCTCCCGCTCCAGATAGGACAGCGCCGCGTCGACGGCGTGCTCGTGCGCCGCCAGCAGCCCTGAAGATACATCATCGTCGGCGACCGCGAACAACACGCTCACGCTCTTCGGCGCCGAGAACGTCAGATCGAAACCCGCGACCGTCGACCGCGCGCCCATCGGCCGCAGCACCGAACCATCCGCCGGATGCCGGCCCTGCATCAAACCCAAGAACCCACTGCGCGAGACCCGCTCGTCGCGACGAATGCCGAGTGCGCGAGCGCCGGTGCCGCGCCACCGCCCCGGCGACTCGCCCCTGCCCGCGTAGTAATCCTCGACCCCCGCCGCGACCTGCGCGTCGTAGTACTCAAGCTGCGCGCGCGAGGCACCAAGCTTGCCGACCGTCAACACCGCCAGAGCCCCCAACACGAAAAGGCCGCGAGGCCATTTCGCGGCCGAAACCCCTGGTAAACGCCCGCAAACAACGATAATCCAGCGCCGCCCAAGGCCGCCGCGAGGCGGCATAAAAGCCCTGCAAAACTCACAGTTTCATCAGACCAGCGCTCGCTCCTTTCACGCAGGAGATCGCCGGTTCGAATCCGGCTGGGGGTACTACGAACTGCCTGCTAATCGGCAACTTTTGGCCTGGGCGGGCAGGCGTAAACGCTCGTAGATAAAGGCCGGAAAAGGCCGCGCCTGGCCGACACCTCTGAAGGCAGCCTTGCGGATGCCGCCAAAGACGCTTGATTTGCAGGCGGTTTGGTCGCGCACGCGGGCATTCGGATGATCGATCTCCTGCGGGTGACGCTGGAGACCTGCCGGTCGGAGCGGGGCGCAGCGGTGCTGCCGTCCGCCCGCAGGTCGGCCAGCCGCACGCCGCCGCGGTTGGTCGTCGAGTCCGAGCGGCCATAGATGATCGCCGTCCCGCGCGAGATGATCTTGATGCGGCGAGGTGGCAGTTGTAGGTGACTCGGACCGATGTGACTTGTCGCCATGCCGGATCGTGTGGTCATCCCGTCGGCGCGGCGCCCGACGCAGCGGTATGCCGGAACGAAATCGCTGGCTTGAGCTGCAGCGACGTACCCGCGTTCCGCGTCGGGCGTCGCCTGCGGGTCAAACGCTCGGATTTCGATCACTTCATCGATGGCTGCTATCTCGGGCCGGCCGCCCCGTCTGCTCGGAACGGTCAGGGGCGCGATGCGCTTCCCGGTTAGACGAGCTCAGGGCCAGCGAGATCAAGCGGGTCGAGAGTCAGCCGTGGCGGGCTCACGTTGGGCCGATAGCCTTTCTGGTGTGCCGCGCGAGGACGTCTACTTGGACCGGACGCTTGAGGAACTCGATGATTGGACGAACGCACACTGCGCCGACCCTTACGACGAGCCGTACTTGGACGCCGACCTGAATCCGATCACGCCGGAGCAGCTGCTCGAGCACATCCGGGAGCTGGAAGGTGAGACTGGTGAGCAGATGATCTTCCGGCACGATGAACGGCCCGGACGAGCCGCCTGAGCTTCGTTCGGCTGAGCTGCTTGGCGCCCTCGGGCGACACGAGGTTCAGTATTTGATCGTCGGAGGATTCGCCGCGCAGTTGTACGGGGCGACTCGTCAGACCAAGGACGTGGACCTGTGCCCGGAGTGGGGCGCCGACAATCTTGAGCGCTTGGCTGCTGCGCTCGCGGAGCTCGGTGCGAGGCTTCGGCTACCACCTGAACTTGGTGAGGTCTTTGTGCCTCCGAACGCACGGTTGCTTCGAGAGACCGCCGTGACACATTGGCGGAGCCGGGCGGGTGACGTCGATGTCCTCGTGGCGATCGGAAGTCGTGAGGGGAAACCGATTGGGTTCCGCGAGTTGGAGCCCCGCGCCGTGACAATCCACGTCAGCGGTCTAAGTGTCGTCGTAGCCGGGCTGGACGACATCATCGCCGCCAAGGAGCGAGCGAACCGGCCCAAAGACCTTGAGGCGCTGCCGGAACTTCGCAAGCTCCGAGCTGCCGGGGCTTCCAAGCGCGCGCCCGGATCCTCTCCCCCGCGCCGGAATCCCTCGCGCGATACCGCTGGCTGTGCCACAGGGGCACCAACGCCTGCTTATCCTCCTCGGGCCCCGCCTCCAAAGCTTGGACTCTGACCACACGATCCGGCAGGGCCATCGTCCAGGTCCCTCTTGTCGACGTCGCCCGGGTAACCCTGCGGCTGGACCACGCCTCGACCGGCTTAGGCTCCAACGATCGCAGCCAAGCTGGTCGCGCTTGTGATCCCCCTCGGTCTGGACATATTCGCCGTCGCTGCGACGCTGGGGATGCTTGGTACAACCGCCGCCACATGGCGGCGCATCTCGGTCCTGTTCCCCGCGCTCGAAGCGGGCGATGCCGCTCGTCGGGCTGGCGCTCGGCGCGGAGCCCGGCCACGCCAGCCCCGTCTGGCGACGACAGGGGTCGGACGCGTGCGGATCGGCGAGCACCGCTTCGGCGAGGACGCGCGCCCTGCGCGACGTCTCGGTGGATGGTGATGTCCGTCCCCGGTGCGGGCTTAGGGCGTGGGGCCAGACGTGGCCTTTTGTCGGCCGACGAAGTTGCCGATCAGTAGACCTATCACTGTGACGAGGTAGAGCTGTCCGGTGAGCATCTCGATCACCGCGAGGGCGTGGCCGGCGGGCATCGCGGGAGAGAAGTCGCCGAAGCCGGTGGTCGTGAGGGTTGTGAAGCTGAAGTAGAGCCGGTCTCCTTCCGTGCCGTTGGTGTGCTGTGCGAAATACAGCGTGGAGCTGACGTGGGTGATGAAGGAG
The DNA here is from genome assembly GCA_963796525.1 of uncultured Solirubrobacterales bacterium. GTDB lineage: Bacteria > Actinomycetota > Thermoleophilia > Solirubrobacterales > Solirubrobacteraceae > Palsa-465. Next base: position 17,015 of record CAWCMD010000013.1, on the reverse strand, counting down.
ATGATGAACGCAAAAACTAGGCCGGCAGAGAGGTATATGGCAAGGGCACCTGCGACCGCTTGGATGGTGACACCACGGTCGCGTAGCAGCCTCAGGACGCCGCCGACGATCACCACGGGGATGGCTGAGGTGACGATCACGTTCGCGGCGTCGGTGAGTTGCCGGGGGGCGGCGCCGGTGGCGACGAGGATGATGAGGACGATCATCGCCAAGCCAACGCCCGCCGCGTTGCGGCGGCGAACTTGCCGGCGCTCGCGGGTGGTGCCGATCGCGAAGACAAGCGTGGTGCCGTCGATCGCGAGCGCCGTCGCGAGAGACCAGTTCGCGGACGGTGCGGCGATCACGAATACGACCAACGCCAGCATGAGGAGGAAGACGATCCCGTAGCGGAATTGCGCGGGACGGTCGGCCTCGGATTGGCGGCGGTTGATTGCGGGGCTGGCGACGGTCAAGAGAACGGCTGGGTGTCGGTGTTCAGCGTGGTGACGCTGCGGAGCGTGAGTCCGGGATCGGCGATCCGGGTGAGCAGCCCGTGTGGCTGTGCTTGGTCGATGACCGGCCCGGTGTTCTCGGTCTGGCCGTCAGCGGCGCGGATCTCCATGCCGTCGTATGCCGTGGCGCATCGCGGGCTGATCTCTTCCTCGCCGGTGATCCGGTAGTGGAGGCGGTCCATCGCCTTCACGGTGCCACTGGCGCGCGCCGGACGCTACCGCCCGGCGGCTAATCACCCGGGTGATTCAGTCGCTTGGGTCGAGCCGCCCGAGCGTCGCTGCGTGCACGACGGCCTCCGAACGGGAGTGGACGCCGAGCTCGCGGTACAGCTCACGCGTGTGTCTTGATCGTGTTCAGCGAGACGTAGAGCTGCCAGCGCCGCCCGCCGAAATCACCCGGGCGATCGTTCGGTGCCCTGGTCGCCACAGAGCCAAGATGGGCGCAAGATTGCGGAAGAACCATGAGATCCCGGAACCTCAGGACTGACCGAGACGACTGAGCGTGGCGACAGTGCGAGCCGGACTGAAAGAGACCTTCACCACGCTCGTCGACGACGAGGCCGCGGCGTCATTCCGAGGTTACGACGGGAGCGCCGTCGCTCCACGGCTATGCGTCGACCCCCGGTGCCGGTTGAGGAGGCCATCCCGCGTTGGCGGCGCGGTCTCGGCGACACACAAGGCGACGCACGCGGCGCCGATTCCCCACCACTGCGACGTCTCCGACCGCTTCTATGAGCTGGTGCTCAGCGATCGCCGGATGCGTCCTGATCACCCGTCCAAACCTCGGCGCCGAGGGGCAGCAGGTGCTCTACACATTGGGCTGGGCCTGGTCGTTGATGCTGCTCGTCAACCAACTCCAGAAGTGCGCAAACAGCCCGCAAACGCAACCAGCATGACTCGGGGCCGTACCGAGCACGTGATGCTGCCCCAGCCCTGTCTGGGCCGCGTGGACCCGCGGAGGGGTGGGCCGTGAGTCGCGAGCGCTGGATGGCGCTGTTCTTCGCGCTCGGCTCGGCGTGCTTCTTGATCGGCCCGTTTCCCGGCTACGCGCAGCTCGTCGGGGCCAGCGCCGACGCGATGACGTTCTTCGTCGGGTCGATCCTGTTCACCACCGGCGGGGCACTACAAACCTGGATCGCGTTCCCCCGAGCGCCATGCTCGACGTCCTGCATGCCGCGTCCGGCCGAGGCCATCGGCGCCAGCAGTGCCACGAGCTCGATCATCGTCGCATTCAGGTTGTTGACGGAATCCTTCAGCGGCTCGACAGACGTGGCCAGGCCCTCTATCACCTCGACGTGGTGCTCGATCGAGTCGGCCGTGCGGTGGATCGCGTCGACGATCACCGTCAGCTCGTGTTCCGGTTCCTCCAACGGCTTCGAGATCACGCGCTCCCCGACATCCAGGGCGGAGCGAAGCGGCCGGAATGGGAAGTCGAGCACTATCCCACTCCATTCAGCATCGGTATCGGCAACACGGCGCTCGTGTCCTATCGGCCGAGCACGTCATCCACCGTCGCGGCGGCGACGACGTACGCGATATGGGTGCCGATCGCCGTGGCCATTACGTCGGCCGGCCAACGCCAGGGCGGCGGTGTTCGTCCCAGCAGCGGGAACAGCGACAGCGTGGCGCTCATCAGGGTGCCTCCGAAGATGGCGCTGGCCCATGGCTCGCGCAGCCGGCGGTGCAGCAGTCCGTGCCAGATGCCGAAGACTGATCCGTAGCCCCAGCGCAGAGCGAGGCCGAGGTCTTTGTCCTCGCGGTCGGTCACGCGACCTAGGTGCATGATCGACGCCACGATCTTGCCGGGGACCAGCGAGTCGTCGTAGTCAAGCTGGCCGTGATGGTTGTGGCGGAGCCGTCGCTCGGTCTCGTAGGCGAGCGTCATCGTGGCGGTTCCGGCAGCTCCTCCGAGGACGCCGCGGATCGGCCAGGGAATCGTCAGGTGCGTCATGTTTCCTCCAGGTTGGGCACCGGCGTGCCGCGGCCGGCAGCGCTCCGGATCACGATTACGTCATGTGCGTCGCTCAACCGGTTAGCTCGCCTAGTCGGTCGGCAACAATGATCCGCGCCGCCGCCTCGACCGCGGCCAGGTGGGAGAACGCTTGGGGGAAGTTGCCGAGGTGCCTGCCGGTCTCGACGTCGAACTCCTCGGCGTATAGACCAAGCGGCGAGGCGACCTTCACCAGGCGTTCCATCAGATCCCGTGCCCGCTGCATCTCGCCGACGATGGCCAGCGCCGAGACCAGCCAGAACGAGCAGATCAGGAACGTCCCCTCCTTGCCTGAGAGGCCGTCGTCGGTCTGGTCGGTGCGGTAGCGCAAGACGAATCCGTTTTCGGTCAGCTCATCGGCGATCGCCAGCACGCTCGCCTTGAGCCGGGGATCGTCGGCCTGGAGAAAGCCGAAGATCGCTGCCAGCAGGGTCGAGGCGTCGAGCGATTCGGTGTCGTAGTGCTGGCGCAGCACTCCGCGCTTGTCGACGCCGCGGGCGAGGATGTCGGTCTTGATCTCGGCGGCCGTCTCCGCCCAGCCGATGGCAACGTCGCGGTCACCTCGGATCTCGGCGAGCTTTGCCGCCCGGTCCATCGCCACCCAGCACATCAGCTTCGAGGAGACGTAGTGCTGCGGCTTCCCACGGGCCTCCCAGATGCCCTGGTCGGGATTGCGCCAGACGGCTTTGGCGCACTCCGCCTGCGATTCGATCAGCGGCCACAGGCGCCGCGGTAGCCGCTGGCTGCGCCGCGTATGCAGAAGAACCGAATCGAGCGCGGCGCCGAACACGTCGTTCTGGCGCTGGTCAAAGGCGCCGTTGCCGGTTCGGACCGGGCGCGCGCCGGCGTAGCCTGACAGCTCATCCAAGAGGATCTCGGTGAGATCTCGGCGGCCGTCGATCCCGTACATGATCTGCAGCGCGCCGTCCTTGCCAAGCTCTAGGTCGGCGATGAACTGCATGAACTCGTTCGCCTCCCAGTCGAGGTCGAGGAAATGCAGCGCCTGGAGCGTGAACGTCGAGTCTCGGATCCAGGTGTAGCGGTAATCCCAGTTGCGCTCGCCGCCCGGCGTCTCGGGCAGCGAGGTCGTCAGCGCCGCCACGGTCGCTCCGGTCGGCATATAGGTGAGACCCTTGATCGCCAGCGCGGAGCGCTGGATCAATGGACGCAGCTCGTGGTCGGGGATCCTGGCCCGAGCCAGCCAGTGGCGCCAGAACTTGCTGGTGGCGTTGAGCCGGGCGTTGGCTTCCTCCACGTTGGCCGGCAGAGTAATCGCCTCGTCCCAGGACAAGGCGCAATAAAGCTCCTCGCCCTCGCGCAGCACGTGCCGAGCCCGCACGTGACTGGCCTCGATCCCGAGCAGCATGTCGGTCTGGAGCGTCATCTTCTGCCCGGCGCCCGTCACCTCGGCGCGGTGGCGATCGCTCGAGAGCGACCACTCACCTAGCACGCGGCCGTAGTCGAAGCCGGGCTCGCACACGAGCTCGATCTCGACGCTGCCCTCGACGCAGGAGATCGTGCGGATGAGCGTGTGCTCGGCGTCCTCGTCGGCCGGCGGCCGGGTGTGGGGCGTGACGGTATCCTCGCCGCGGCGCGGTCCCATCGTGAGCGCTTCGCGCACTGTCGCCCAGCCGCTCGACGCCTTCCAGGACGTGACCAGCGTGTTCGTTCCGGGCTCGTAGACCCGACCGCTCGGCACGTTGATCCCGAACGGGCCGAGCCGAAAGGCGCCCGCGCCGCGGTCAAGCAGCGCCCCGAACACGCTCGGCGAGTCGAACCGCGGGACGCACAGCCAATCGATCGTCCCGTCCGGCGCGATCAGCGCACCGGTATGGCAATCCGACAGGAAACCGTATTCGGCGATCGGCGTGAACGGTGAGGGCGCCGCTGCGCTCTGCGGCATCGCCGCGGTCTTCCCGTTCGGCTTCGCGCTTGGTTTTGCGGCCGCCTCACGACCGTTGGTTGTCCTGCTCGCCGTGCGCTTGTTTCTGACCGTAGTACTCATGTCACCACCCAGGGTTGATCGCCGACGTCCCTTTCGGCGTGGTCCGTTTGCGATGTGCTTGCGCGATCTCGCGCCCTATGCCGCGGCGGCCGCGCGTTCGGTCGGGGCTATCAAAGCCCCCGATGGTCCACAGGAACGGGAAGATGAATCCGATCCATAACAGCCAGTAATGCCCTCTGCGGAGCGTCGCGAGGCCGAAGTAGACCCAGCACGCTGCGTACAAGATGGCCATGAGAATCCAGTGGAAGGTCATGCCTTCACGGTTCCGTTCGATTAGTGCCAGATCGTCGTCGTCGGCTCCGGCTGGTCGCGTCTGCGTCTCGATGACGAGGCGGTGACGTTCCGGCCCCAGCATGCCTGACGGTGGCCGCGATTTGGGTCGTGTGGGCGGAGGATCACCCGGGTGATTCGGTCCACGCTCAAGGACGCCGAGTGCGTCGGCGTATGAGCCCCCCCACTCTGAGGCGAGGTCTGCCCGCCGAAGCCCAAGCGAGCAGTGAAATCAAGTGCGAGCAGTATTCACCGTCGCGACCTGCTCGGCGGTTCTCATCCACGAGAGTGCCCGCCGTGCCGTCGCCCGACCGGCGACCCGAACACCGGCGCTTGTTGGTTTCGGCCCCGGGCGAGCCTGAGCGTCGTCGCGATGCACACCCGAGGAGCTCGCTGACGTCAATGTCCCAGCGGTGCCGACGCCGGGACTCCGAGCCTGGGCGGACCGGATCTGGAGCGGCTCGGGCTAAATGGTGTTGCTCGGATTCACGAATTACGACCAGTCGCGAGCCGGCTCCGTGGGGAACCTCACGGGCTCAGGAGCTTGCGGTACCAGAGGACGTCGGTTCCCGCGGGGAAGTTCTCGACTCGACCCACCAGTTCGTAGCCGTTGCGCTCGTAGAGGCCGCGAGCCTGAAAGCCGTAGGTGAAGTGGACGGTCTGTGAGCACCCGCGTGCTGCCGCCTCGGTTTCGGCGGCCGCGATTAGCCGCGTCGCGAGCCCGCGACCTCGGAGGCTCGGCTGCACCCAGAGGCTCTGCAGCTCGCAGCAGTCGCCCCAGGTCCATCCACTAATGCCGGCTACGATCGCGTCAGCGTCCCGCACAAAGATCGCCAACTCGACTTCGTCACCGAGTCCCATCGCAGCGGACGCCTCACGACGGATCTGCGTCTCCAGGAATTCGATGTCGAGCGGATCCGGATCGTCCTCGACCTCACACTCCACCGCGATCGACCCGTCAGGCGCCGACGATCTGCTCGATCAGCGAGATGTCGTCGAAGTAGGTCCGGTAGGACCGGATCTTCCCCTCGCGGAAGTCGGCCACTGTTACGCCCGGCAGCTGAACGTGCCGTCCCGTTGCTTCCACGACCGCATCGTTGCCGAGATCGAGCGGCCCGGTGTGGTCGGCTTCGATGAGCCATTCGGCGAACGCCTTGTTGCCCACTTCGTCGAGTCCCCGCAAGCCGATGACGACGTTGGAGAATGCCTCCTCACGGAGGCCGGCGAGCTCGGCGAGCGCTGTCAGCCCCGATACGGTCGCGTACGGCGACCACCCGACGACGTCGTCGGTGAACAGGGTACCCAGATCAACCGATGCGCCACCGACCTCGGCCTCGAGCGCCTTCAACAGCACATCCTTACGCGATTCACTCATTGCAACTCCCTATCCACCCGTTGTCGATTTGCTGAAGGCCCTTCTGGCAATCCGTGCTGGGTTCAGGTCCCAAGGGCTTTCGCCTTGGCGGCCGCGAACTCTTCGTCGGTCAGCACGCCCGACTCGTGCAACTGCCCGAGGTGCTCGAGCTCGTCAGCCGGGTCCGCGGGAGGCGGCACGGACGCCGCCGGCTCCTGATCAGCAGGCGCCTGCTCCTCGGCCGGCGCTTGGTCGTAAGCCTGCTGTTCCTCCGCGGCCTGCTTTCTCTCGTGGTGAGCGACCGCGCCTCCGGCCGCCGCGCCTACCAAGAGCGCCCGTCGCCTTGTCCGTCGCCTGAATCCCATACAGAACCCCTTTCCTTGCGTTGGCGCTGAGATGCGACTCTCAGGATGGCTGATCAAGGTCGCGGTTTGGGTGGTGCGGGCCGACGATCACCCGGGTGATTCGGAGAGTTCGAGCTAGGACACCAACCGAAGCAACTTACAATCCACGTGTGCGGACGCCGATCAGGAATCCGCCGGATCCGATGTACGCGGAGCTCGAGGTACATCGTACGATGATCGGCGACCGCGTCCGCACGGACGCTTTCCGGCGCGCGATCAACTCGGTGGTGCACCCTGGTGACACCGTTCTCGATGTCGGCGCGGGAAGTGGCATCCTGAGCGTGTTCGCGGCGCGCGCCGGCGCCGCGGCTGTCTACGCGGTCGAGCGGACCTCGATCGCCGTCCTGGCGCAAGAGCTGGCCGCCGCGAACGAGGTCGCGGAGACCGTCCATGTGATCCACGGTGACGTCATGGACGTCGAGCTCCCCGGACGCGTTGACGTGATCGTCTCGGAGTGGCTCGGAGGGTTCGGGATCGACGAAGGGATGCTCGCTCCGGTCATCGCCGCCCGCGACCGCTGGCTCAAGCCGGGCGGGGTCATGATCCCCCACACTGTGACGGCGTGGACTGCACTGGTACACGACCGCTATGTCGCGGAGATGGTGGAGTTCCTGGGGGACAACCCGTTCGGCCTCACGCTCGATGTCCTGGTGGAAAAAACGGTCAACGAGATCATCTATTCCGGCACCTTCCGTCACCTCGCGGCGGATGACCGACGCTCCGAGCCGAGTCGATTGTGGACGACGAACGCGGACCGGATCCCGCTCGAGCAGGCCCAAGCGCCCCATCAAGCCGAGACGCTGTTGCCCGTCCACGACTACGGAACCGCCAACGCGCTCGCCCTCTGGTTCAGCGCCGAGCTGGCGCCGGGCATCTCGCTCTCCGTGGGACCCGGCGACCGACCGACGCACTGGGGGATGACGACGGCGCCGCTGCGCTCGCCCGTGGAGCTCACCCCCGGCATGGTCGTCCGCGCCCGAGTCAGGACCGCCCCGGCTCGACCGATCGGGACATGGACAAGCTGGGCCGTCGCGATGCCAGACGGCGACTGGGAGGAGCACGACGAGCAGTCGATCTGGGACGAGATCGACGACTGAGCAGCTGCCGGGACTTAGCCGTCATGCAGGCCAGCCCAAGCCGACTGCGAGCTGCGCGACGCGACCGTTCACGGTCAGAGCGAACTAACAGATGCGCCGCATCGAAGGGAAGGTCGATGCTGGCTAGCTCCCGTCATCGATGGTTTCCCCGACGGTTTGTGGTGCTCCTTTGAGCAGGCTGCGCCAGCCCGTGAGGAGCGCGTGCACGCCGGCTGCGCCGACGATCGGTTGATCGGGCGCGGGCAGCTCGGCCGGGTAGAGGATGAACGGCCTGGTCTGCGGGCCGCCGAGCCCGCCGTGGAAGGAGATCAGCTCTTCGAATGCGCAGCCCTGTTCGAGGTCGGGGTCGTAGAAGCTGTTGACCATGATGTCGGCGACGTGCTCGAATCCGTCGGTGCGTCGTAGGTGCGCGGCGGCGTTGGGGGAGAAGGGCTCGAGCGGGTCCTGTCCGTCGATCCGGCCGGTCGCTAGGTAGTGGGTGCCGCCGGCGCCGACGGCGATCGGGCCGTGCTCGGTTGAGTGCATCAGCAGGAATCCGATGTGGGGGTGCGCGGTGAGTGCTGGGATCAGGTTGGGGTGGCGCTCCTGGATCTCCTCGGCGCTCAGCCTGCGCTTGTCCTCCATCAGGTAGATGAGGGCGAGGTTGCCGGAGCCGAGCACAATTGCGTGCTCGTCGCTCATCCCCTCCTTCTTATGCTCGCTGCTGCGGCCGGTCGCTTCGTTGAACGCCTGTCCGACCGCGGTGTCGTGCTCGTCGCCGCCGCTCATTCCCCTGACGTCACCCCGCGAGAGTGAGCGCTGGACGAGCTCGTCGAGCGCGTAGCCGTTGCGCTGCTTGAACGTCTGTCCCTGCGTTTGACCGTGATCGGAGAGCACCACGAGCTTGTACGGTCTCGGGGCGTAGCGGGCTGCCTTCTCGATTCGTCCGAACTGCTTGTCGAGCTTGCGCAGCGCCTCGAGCGTGTCGGCCCGCTCGAGCCCTGAGTGGTGGGCGACCTCGTCGTAGCTGGAGAAGGTCGCGTACACCGCCGGGCGGCCGCGCATCATGTCGGTCACGACGCCGAACGCGATCAGGTCGCGGACCACGACGCACAACACAGCCCGCAGGAACGGGTAGCGACCGCCCCGGTGCCCGCGCGGGATCACGTCACGGCGCCGCTGCCGAGCCGCGGCGGACCACTCGAGTCCCAGCTCCCAGCAGAACAGGACCAGCTCGCGGGTGACATTGAACCCGTTGGCCAGGAACGCGCGGTAGCCGGGGTTCGCCTGCTTCTCGGCCTCCATCCGGCTGACGGTCAGGATCACCTCGTCGGCCTCCCCGGAGAGCAGATTGCCGCGGCTCGAGCCGCCGTCGACCAGCAAGCCGACGCCACTTGCATGACGGCGCTCGATCTCGGCACAGTCATCCGGCGCCGAGCACGTCATCAACCTGCCCGTCTCCTTCTCCACCCACCGAAACGCGGGGATGTCCTCGTTTGAGCCGAGCAGGATCCCGGCCTGGCTGGCCCCCGTCTGCGAGGACAGGTCGGGCTCCCACTCGATCAACTCGTGGCTGCCGCCGGCGAGCCACCGAGCCAGCACCGGCGTGTTTCCATCGCGCATCGCACGGCGCAACACCGGGCCAGCGAGCCCGTCGATCTCAAGGAAGATGACGCCCGGCGCGTCGGTGCGCTCGCCGGCTCCCTGTCGTTTGGCGACCCGCTGGATCACCCGCAGCGAGTAGATGTCATCGTCATCGACGCCTAGGAACACCTGCAGCACCATGCTCGCGGCCGCCATCACCAGCGCCGCCAGCAACGCCCACCCGAACGAATCCACCTTGAAGTCATTCGGCGCCACCTGCGAGACAAGCAGCAAGATCAGCGCATCGACGATCAACACCGCGAAGAACCCGATGATCAACATCAACGGCAGCCGCAGCGCCGCAACGAGCGGCGGCAACACCGCGTTCAACACGGCGATCAACGCCGCCGCCTCCAGCGCCCCGAGGAACGTCTTGACGTGGACCCCCGGGAGGATCAGCCCGGACACCCCGACCGCGACAGCGCCGACGAACAACGCCAGCACCAGACGCAGCGGACTGAAGCGCGGTCGGGCCGCCTCCCATCTCACAGGCTCGGCGTACGTTGCCTCGGTGCCGTCGGCCATCACGTAACCGCGATCAGCTTGTCCGCCGCGCGGAAGTCGCTACACCGCAGGGCCGTCCGTCGCGTGCAGGATCCTGGTCCCCGGCAAGCTTGTGATTGGTCCCGGTCCAGCTGCAACCCGCGCCTGTCTGACCGATGGCAGTCGACGGGGAGGTCTGGCCACGTTTCTCCCGATCCCCTGTGAGCCCGGACCGACATCGTTCAGATTGCGAGAGCTCGATGCGCGCTGTGTTTCGAGCGTGCGGCGCTCGTGACCGGGCCGGCTCCGCGAGTCCCGCTAGCGTCGCGGGCGGCGAGTCGCTCGAGCACGTCGTCGAGCCGGTGTACGAGGGGGGCGTGCCCGTCAACTCGCCGGAGCATCTCGAGGCTGGCGCGGTAATGGGCGAGCTTGGCGCGGTTCTCGTGCTCGTTTAGCTGCCAGGCTGGCAGCAGCGTCAGTTCGCGGACTTTGGCGATCTTGTCGGCCGCGAAGACCGCGCGCGCGGCCGGGTGTGCGTGTGCGATGCGGCCGCGCAGCTCGCGTTTGCGGGATGTGTAAGCGCCGAGCGATGGGTCGTCTGAGACCGACGCGACAAGCCGCGCGACGTGGGCTCCGAACCGGCTGTGGAGCTCGGCGCTAGTAGTCGCGGTCTTTTCGAGGATGTCGTGGAGGAGCCCGGCGGCGATGATTTCGTCTGGCTGACCGTCGCTGCGCAGCAGGCATCCGACCTCGATTGGGTGGGCGATGAACGGCTCGTGGTCGATCTCGCGACGCTGCCCGGCGTGGCGAGCTTGGGCGAGCCTCAGCGCCGCCTGTGCCATCGGCAACCCCGCGAACTGTCCCGCGGCGTGCCGGGGCCGGGCGCGGGCGGGGCCGCGGGCCTTGTCGGTGTGGGTGCCCTCGGTCACTCTGCGATCACCTCCTGAAGTCGACATTCGTTACGGTTTGGAGTCCTCGGCGGTGCTCGTGGGATCGAGTCCGGGGGCCACCACCTTCCCGGCGTCGATGTCCTTGGCGAGCTTCGCCTTCTCCTCCGCTCGTCCCGGCGTGAGCACGCCGGCGCCGGCCGCGTGGGAGATCGGGTCACCACCGCGGCCGCGGAGGATCATCGCGCAGCCGACCGCGATCGCGGCGCCAGCGAGCGGGCCGACCACGTACACCCAATACGCTGTCCAGTCGCCGCTCACCAGCGCCGGGCCGAACGAACGGGCAGGGTTCATCGAGGTGCCGCTCACCGGCGCCGACCAGAGCCCGGCAAGCGCGATGTAGCCGCCGACCGCGAGCGCGCCGAGCGCACCCACGTTCTGCGCTGCCGAGGCGGTGCCGAGGATCACGCTGAGCAGCACCGCGGTCAGCACGATCTCCATCAGGAACGCCTGCCAGTCCTTGTAGCCGGGTCCGGGCAGCGTCGCGCCGAGATGCTCGACGTTGCCGAACACCGCCAGCAGGAACAGACACGCCAGGGTCGCGCCCAGCAGTTGCACGATGATGTAGCCGGGCACCCGCTTCCACGGGAAGTCGCCTCGGACCGCGAACGCCAACGACACAGCGGGATTCAGATGCGCGCCTGACACGGCGCCCATGAACAGGATGATCGCCAGCACCATCAGCCCCGGCGCGACGACCGCCGCGGCGAGGCTGATCTGGCCCTTGGCGTGAAGGATCCCGCCACCAGCCGCGACGAGCACGAGCATGAACGTGCCCAGCAGCTCCGAGAACAACCGTCGGTACTCGAGCCTGGGATCGTCAAAGTCCTTCCGATCCCCGAACTCGAGCATCAGCAGGTGATGGGCACGCTGCGGGTCGTGGATTACGACGTTTGGGGATTCCTGAATTGGCATGGCGTGTGAGCTGGAAGCGGACGATGCTCCGCCGACCGCGACCTACAGCCCTGTCCGCGCTTTGACGCGCCCGGGCTCGACGGCGGCGCTGACGGCAGCGTGGCCCGATCGCACGTCGGTGTCGCCACCGGCGAGGTTCCTCGAGATAACTGATGCGCTTTCAATTGATGACCCATGTGATTCACGGGATTCCACGACAGTTCGACGTCCGCATCATCACCGCAGACGTCCTGTCTGTCATCGTCGTGGAGAAACAATCACCCGGGTGATTCAGACGCACCCGCAGGTGGCGATTCCGGCGTCGACGAGCTGCCGGAAGGCGCGCTCGGCCATCGGGTGGACTTGGCCGAGAGTCTCGCGGGGCCGACGCTTCGTGCGTTTCAGACCTAGCTGACTGAACCCGCCGACATCCGCGCCGCTCGACGTCGAGGTATTCGCCGCGCAGCGACTGCTACCCGACAGGAGTCACCAAGTCGCGGGATTCACCGGACAGCCTCAACGAGGAGCCGGAGCCGAACTCGGCTGCAGCCTCATTCTGTTGATCTGTGCGAAGACCTGTTCGACCAGGCGTTCGTCCGAGCCCGTGTTGCGGTCACCGAGTTTCCCGACGAAACCGTACGGTTTTTCACGGATGACCCGCGGGGGAGGCTGGCGTTAGCGTCATGAATGCGAGTTGATCCGTACGGTCATTCGACCGGCGGCATCGAGTTGCCGTATCTAGCGGAGCGAGTTCACGACTAAGACGCTTGGTCGCCAAGCTGGGTCCGTGGAAAAGGATTTGACCCTCGGACCGGAGTTGACTCGTGCCTGGCTCGCCGCGCTGTGGAAGCGATTACCCATCGATCCTCGCTGATCGACTGCAGCGGACTGCTCAGCGCCAGACCGCACCACGCCAAGGGATTGGGGTCTCGGTGTGAGTGTTCAGGCGGCTGAGACGGTTCTGCCAGCGCTGCGAGTGGTCGAGCCGAAGCTGATGCTGCCCCGGGTCCAGCCCCGGGCGCTGCGCAGAGCACGCCTGCTTGAGCTGCTCGACGGCGACGAGGGGGCCGCGTTGACTATGATCGACGCGCCGGTCGGCTACGGCAAGACGACGCTGCTGCGCTCGTGGTGCGCCGAGCGACCGGAGCCCGTCATTTGGCTGACGCTCGATGCGGCCGACGACGGTCCGGTGCGGTTGTGGACGCACCTGGCTACGGCCGTCGAGCGACTCGGTCACGGCCTCGGGCGTACGGCGCTAATCGGCCTCGGCCTCGGCGTGCGGAGTGCGGCAGTCGAGACGGCCGTCGATGAGCTGATGAACGGCCTGGTCGCGTACGGCCGTCCGGTCGCGATCGTGCTCGATGACCTCCACACGGTCGGGAGCGAGCGTTCGCTTCGCACGATCGAGCACGCGATCGAGCGGCTGCCTGCCAACGCGCGTCTGTTCCTGTCGTCGCGGTCGGACCCGGCGATCCGCTTGGCGCGCCCGCGAGCGGGAGGGGCGCTGAGAGAGATCCGCGCGCGCGAGCTCGCGTTCACAGTCGACGAAGCGCGTGAGCTGCTCGTGCGTGAGGGGATCGTGTTGTCCGGCGAGAGCGTCGAGTTGCTGGTCGAGCGTGCGGAGGGCTGGCCGGCCGGGTTGTACCTGGCCGCGCTATGGCTTCGCGACCTCGAGGATCCCGATGAGGGTGTGAAAGCGTTCGCCGGGAGTGCTCGACCCGTCGCCGATTATTTGACCGATGAGGTCTTGACGGCACTCGCGCCCGACGCCCGGGACTTTCTGCAGCGCACCTCGGTGCTGGGACGGTTCACCCCCGAGCTGTGCGACGCGGTCCTCGGTCGCGAGGACTCGGCTGCGGTGCTCGCGGACTTCGCGCGCTCGAACATGTTCCTGGTCGCCCTGGACGCCGGCGAAAAGTGGTATCGCTATCACCATCTGTTTGGCGAGCTTCTGCAGCTTGAGCTCGGACGCGAGGACGCGGCTGCGCTGCGCCGCCGCGCGGCGGCTTGGTGCCGTAAGCAGGGTCTCGTCGAGGACGCGATCGAGTACGCCGCCGCCGCGATGGACGCTGAAACGGTCGCCGGGCTGCTGGTCGAGAACGACCGCGCGTTCGTGTGGGGCGGGCGGCTGACGCAGTTTCTTGGCTGGGTGCGGTGGCTTTCCTCCGAGCTGCTGCTCGAATACCCCTCGCTGGCGGCCGGCGGGGCGGTCGCCGCGTCGCTGCTCGGGCGCCCGGAGTTCGAGGTTCAGCGCCTGCTTGCGGTGGCGGAGCGGGCGCGCCGGGAGCGGCCTGAACTGTGGTCGCCCTACGCCGAGACGATCGTGGAGGTCACCCGTGCGAACGGGATCCAGCACGCCGACGTGGGTGCCGCGGTCGGCCACGCTCGCCGCGCGGTCGCGGCCGCCCGGGCGGGCGCGGACGTCCTGAGCGTCGGCGTCCTCGCGGCCTTGTCGCAGGCGCTGTTCTTCGCCGGCGATCTCGATGAAGCGCGCGGGGTCGCGCTTCAGGCCGCCGAACGCCCCGATGCCCCAGACGTCCCCGACGGCTATGTCGCAAGCCTCGGGTTGCTCGCCCTGGTCGATGCCGAGCAGGGGCGAACCGAGAGCGCGGAAGCGTGGGCGTCTCAGGCGATCGGCTTCGCGCGCATGCGATCCCTGGCGGATTCCTGGATCGCGTCGCTCGCGCACCTCGGGCTTGCTCTAGCGTTGATCACACCGGGACGTCTCGACGAGGCCGAGCGCGAGGCGCTACGAGGCGAGCGTCTGCGACGCTCGCCTCAGCCCACCGTCGGCCATACGCACGCCCTGCTCGTGCTCGCGCAGGTCCGCATCGCTCGATCGCGGCTGACAAGCGCCGCCCGCGTCCTCGAGCGCGCGCAACGGGCAATCGCGGGATTTCCCGACCCCGGACGGCTACCCGCAATCGCCGCCTCGATCGAGCGTGACCTCACCGTCGCAGGAGCGAATGCCGGAAACGGCCACCTCGTCGAGGAGCCAAGCCCGGCCGAGCTCGCGGTGCTGCGGTACCTCGCGACCGGTGTCTCCCGACGCGACGTTGCCGCGCGGCTCTACATCTCGCTGAACACGGTCAAGACCCACACGCGCGAGCTGTACCGCAAGCTCGACGCTACCTCGCGGGCGGGCGCAGTTGCGCGCGCCGAGGCGCTCGGCCTGCTCGAGCGGACCGAATCACCCGGGTGATCCTCGGCCCACACGGCCCAAACCGCGGCCACCGTGCGTCATCGTAGTTCGCATGTCGCCGCATCGCTACCGCATCGCGATCAAAGGAGAACTCAGACCACGCTGCGCGTCCGCGTTCGACGGCATGACCCTCCGCGCCCATCACGGCGTGAAGGAGATCACCGCGCCGATCATCGATCCCCTCGCATCTCCGGGGGCCGCTCGAACGGATCGCCGGACCGGCGCTATCGCGAAGGGACTGTGAACTGATGACCTTTCTCTGGATTCTGCTGGCGATCGTGTACGTCGCGTGCTGGGTCTACTTCGGCCTGGCGACGTTCCGCAAAGGCCACTACTGGATGTTCTGGATCGGGTTCTTTCTCCCGTTCCTGTGGATCATCGGCGCGCTGATCGCGCCCACCGACCACGCCGCTGCACGCGCTGCCGGCGCGGCCTAGGCGCGCGGTCGAGCAGGAAACATCGTGAGACCTTGCGCCCGACGAAACCCGAAGAAATGGAGTGACAGTAATGGCCTTTACACGCGTTCATAAGCTCGCTAAGGCGGCGCCGATACTGAAGTCGGCGGTCAAACCGCTGGTGAGCGGGAAGGTCGAGGACTGGCATGGCGAGTACGCCTACAGCCTCGGTTTGCAGGCGTTCATCTACGGGTTTCCCTACATCTATAACGCGCAGACGCGGTACAAGTGGGTGACCCAGCCGCGCAACCCGGCCTTCGTCCCCTATGCGGCGCTGAACGAGTTCTGGCACGCCGCGCAGTTGATGGACGCGACGTATCGCGATGGGGGTTGCCCGAACAACGACACGCTCTATTCGATCGCGTGGCTGGATGTCGGTGAGGAGCCGATCATCCTCTCGCACCCCGATATGGGCGAGCGCTACTTCACCTTTGAGCTGATGGGCGTCGGATCGGACAACTTCGACTACATCGGCCAGCGAGCGACCGGCTCCAAGGCGGGCAGCTTCGCGATCGTCGGACCCGACTGGGAGGGCGAGCTGCCCGACGGTGTCGACTCGTCCCGGGCACACTCGCCCAGCCCCACGGTGCTGGTGATGGGACGGACGCTGGTCAATGGCGATGCTGACGTCGCGACGGTCAAGGAGCTGCAGAAGCAGTATCTGCTCACGCCGCTCAGTCAGTGGGGAAAGGCGGATGTCGTCCGGGCTGAGCGACGTGACGTGCTCGTGCCGATCGAGCCCGAACAGGATCCGCTCGGGCCGTTCAAGACGCTGAACGCGATGCTCGAGGAGAACCCGCCGCCGGCTGAGCATGCGCTGCTGCTCAACCAGTTCGCGCGGATCGGGATCGGGCCCGGACTCGATATCGAGGAGCAGCCGGACGCTGTCAAGCAGGGTCTGATGCGGGCCGAGTTGCTCGGGATGGGGCTGCTCAAGCAGCAGTTCATGAGCGGCGACTGGGCGAACATCGTCAATGGCTGGCGCTATCCACCGCCGGAGATCGGGCGCTACGGCGACGACTACCTGCTCCGCGCGGCCGACCAATCACTGGCCGGGATCATGTGCAACGACCCCGAAGAGGGCGTCTACCTGGTCAACTTCGACGACGCCGAAGGCGACAAGCTCGACGCTGATCACCGCTACCGGATCCACTTCGACGCCGACGATATGCCGCCGGTCGATTCGTTCTGGTCGCTGGGGATGTACGGCACCGACCTCAACCTCGTCGCCAACCCGATCGAGCGCTACTCGATCGGCGACCGCACCGCCGGCCTGAACAAGGACGCCGACGGCGGGCTGACGATCTACCTGCAATCCGAGTCCCCCGGCGGCGACGAGGAGCCGAATTGGCTGCCCTCACCAACCGACGGTGAGTGGTTCGTGATCCTGCGCCTGTACCGGCCCCGGCCCGAGGTCATCGACGCGACCTGGAAATGCCCGCCGATCCAATCGGTCGATTGAGCCGGCTCTAACCAAAGGACAAGGTGAAAAGAATGAACGTCGTTCAATCAGTAGAAAAACTGTTCTCCGCCAAGCTTCCGCAGGATGACACCGGCGCCAAGCTGATGCGCTTCGAGAACGTCTGCGGCCAGCGATACACGGAGATCTTCCTGATCGGCGGCCACGCGATCATCCACGACCTGAATGCCGGGATCTACAACACGATCGGGCTGAACGATCCGGACGGAACCGGGGATACCTGCCCCCAGGCGGTGCTCGACCAGGTTGATGTGGACGCCCTGAAGGAGCAGTACAACATCCTCGGTGCCTTCAAGAACGGCCCGAGGCTCTGGACCCTT
>CAWCMD010000012.1:0-920117 GCA_963796525.1 uncultured Solirubrobacterales bacterium | reverse complement strand
CGCGTGCCGGACCGCTTGTATTCGACGTACACGGCGTTGCCGTATTGCTTGTTGAAGACGCGGATCGCTTCGTAGGGAGAGGGGTTGCCGCCCCGCTCCCCGTTCTCGGAGTCCGGGTCGCCGGCTTCGGTTGGTCCGTGATGCTCGATCAGCGCGATCGTGCGCCACCTGGTCGGCGCGCCCGAGACGCTGGGGTGAAGCAGCGGCAGGAGGCTGTGTCCGTCGCTCTGGGCCGGTGCCGTTCCGGCGAGTTGCGCGAACGTGGGGTAGAGGTCGACGTTCTGCGTGACTTCGGTGATTGTCCGTCCGGCGGGCACTCCGGGACCGGCGATGATCAGCGGTACGCGAATGTCCGTGTCGAACGCCGTCTGTTTGCCTGGCAGCAGCCGGTGCTGGCCCATGTGGTAGCCGTTGTCCGAGCTGAACACGATGTAGGTGTTGCGGGCGAGTCCGCGGCTAGCCAACTCCGCTTCGATACCCGCGAGCAACTGGTCGACGGCCTCGACCGCCTGTGCGCGCATCCGGAACTCGGCATCGATCTGCGCCACCTCGCCGACGGTCAGCTTCCTGGGGTGACCAAGCCAGTCCGGCGGGTTGACATTGATCGCGTTGAACGAGGTGTCGCGCGGCGCCTTTTGACCGGGGAAGTCGCTCGCATTCCGCGGCGCTGGCGTGTAGGGGTAGTGCGGCGCGAACGTCGCGACCTCGAGCAGAAACGGCTTGTTGGCGGTGGCCGCCCGATCGATGAATGTCTTCGCACGGGCGGCGAGCACATCGGTCAGGTAGTTGGCGGCGCTTCCGGCCGGCGGCGGCCCGCCGTAGCGCACGACGGTTGCGTTCTCGTTGAGCGCGTAGTTGAACTCCGAATATGCGTTCCCGGCGACGTGCCAGTCGCCCCAGCCCGGCGGTACGTACGTCGTCATCGCCGGCTCGCCGTACCGGTTCAGGTATTTGCCCATCATCGAGTTCAGATAGCCAGAGCGCCGAGTGGCGACCGCAAATGTCTTGGTCTCGAGGTTCGGCTTGTGATGCGTGAACGCGTAATAGCCTCCGTCATGCCCGACGTTTGTGAATACGCCGGTGTCGTGCGGGAACAACCCCGTGAAGATCGTCGAGCGCGACGGGCAGCACAGCGAATCCGAGACGATGTAACGCGTGAACGTCTCGCCGTTGCGCTCGAGTCCGATCACGTGCGGCATGAAGCGAGGCGTCACCAGATTCCACGCCAGATCGTCGGTCAGTACGAAGACGATATTCGGCCGCTGAGCTGCCGCTGCGCCGTGACCGCGGATGCCGGCGCTCGAAGAGACCCCGCCAGTTCGACGACCAACAACAGCGTGAGAGCGGTAGTCATCGTGTAGGCGAGGCGCCGGAGAATTGGACCCCTCACCGGCCGCCACCTCGATCGAGCACGAGCTCAGCCATGGGACGGTGTCAGGCGCGGCTCGCCACGGACGTACCGAGCGGAATTGACGATCACGTGGAAGAACGCGCAGGTGGCCGAGGCAACGCACCAGACGCAGACTGCGTGGATCACGTTCAACTCGATGTAGGTCAGGACCAACGACGCGGAGATCGCCAGCACCGTGAACGCCATCCCTGCAGTTCGTGCGCGCTGGCCGGGCAGACAGGCGGTGATGAACAGCATTGCGTACCCGAACAGCCCGAGTGTCGGCAACGGGATACCGGCGAGGTTCGCGTAGGCGGAGTGCTGAACAGTCGCGCATCCGCCCGAGGACCCGCATACCGGCGGGACGTTCTTGAGGTAGACCGTCGTGAGATATGCGGCGATCAGGAATCCAGTGAGGCTGAGCCCTCGCGAGATCCACGTGAGCTTGTCCGTGCGCAGGACGCGCTTCCAGTTCAGCTCCGCTCCGAGCAGGCGGGATGTTCTGTCGCGGGTGAGTGCGCGCACATCCTCGAGGATGACCGGCGCGGGCCTGATCCACATCCGAGGAACGCCGGATATTGGCTTCGGAATTCCACGGATGACGGGCCCAACTCGTAATCGCGATGCTGGTGCGTTGCCGTGCGGTCGGTTCCGCGATCAGTGGGCCGGTTTGTGTGGCCGGCGCTTGAGAGCCTGGTCCGCGATGAGGACCAGCAGTCCGAGGGCGACGAGCACGATCGAGGCCGGGTGCCCGAACCCGATCAGAGCCCCGCCGAGGAGTAACGCGACCGCCACGATGCGCAGCGCGAGGTCCGCCTTGGGGGAGAGCTGCCCGCGGGTCGCGAATAGGCTGCGCAGCTTGATGGGCGCGCCGATCTGGAGGATCGATCGCTCGTACGTCCGCGCGGCCAGCATGATCAGCCCGGCGGTCGCGAGCAGATCAATCGCAACTGCGGCGATCAGCCCGATTGCGTCCATGTCGCCGAGCACCATGCGAATGGGGACGACCATTGGGGCGAACGGCGGCACGAATGCCGCGACGCGAGCGAGCGTCCCGTTTGGGTCCCCGGACGTGAGGAATGCGAGCCAGAAGCCGACCATGAGGACAGCGGTGACCGGGAGAATCGCCGTGTTGAGGTCCTCTTGGCGTGAGACGAGCGCGCCCACCGCCGCGAACGCCACGCTGTAAAAGACGTAGCCGAGGATGAACCACAGCAAGATGAGCCCGACCGCCTCTGGTGCCGCGGCCGGCAGCCCCGCGCCCCCTGCGAGCCGACCGGCCGCGAGTGCCGCCGCCCCTGGAAGGAGCAGCAGCGCAAGGCCGAGCATGCCGATGCCCAGGACCTTGCCGGCGAGTAGGCGCCTGGGCGAGATCGTCGTGAGTAGCAGCTCGACGACGCGGGAGGACTTCTCCTCGGTCACGCCTTGGGCCACAGCCTGGCCGAAGAAGGCCAGCAGCGTGAAGAGCGCGAGCAACCCGATGGTGACGACCGCCCGGTTCTTGTCGCTGTTCGCCGGGTTGGGCTCAAGCGCGTCCACCGGCCGGGGCGGGGGCGCCAGCACGCTGAGCGCTCGCGCCTGACTCAGCCCTGAGCTGCGCAGCTGGTCGAACACGCCCTGAGCGACGATCGCGTCCTGCACGACGCGGACCGCCGGTTGCGAGCGCGAGGTTTTGACCAACAGTCGGGCTCCGTCGAGCAGCGCGACGTCGACCCTATCGGCTCGAACCGCGCGCGACGCGGCCGCGGCGTTCAGAAGCCCGTGCAGGTGCACGCGCCGGCCGGCCGCCTGCGCCTGCAATCGGATCGCCGGTTCCAGCGCGGCCGACCGCGGTCCGACGAGCCCGATGTCGTCGCTTGGGGTGCTCCCACTGAGGCGGGCAGCGGCGATTGCCCCGCCGACCGCCATGACAAGCAGCAGCACCAGTGAGATCCGAAGCACGCGCGAGCGTGAGCGTTCGAGCAGCTCGCGCCGGGCCACTTCCCACACGGCGCGCGGCGCGCTCATGCCGACACCGCTTCGCGGAACAGCTCAGCGAGTGTCGGCTGCAGTTCGGCGAAATGGGTTACCGACCCCGAGCGGCGAGCCGCGTCGAGGATCTGCTGGGGATCGCCCGCAGGCGCTAGCTTGAAGGTTGCGCGTCCATCGGTGCACTCCAGCAGCTCGACACCGACCAGCGTGTCGCTCCAGTCAGGGCTTGCATCCCGGACCTCGACCCGGATCAGACGAGGCCCGCCGGCTCGCAGCTCATCCACCGGGCCGCAGGCCACCAGCCGACCGCGATCGATGATCGCCACGGACTCGCACAGCTGCTCCACGAGCTCGAGCTGGTGCGAGGAGAACAGCACCGGAACACCGCGTGCCGCCTCGCCGCGCAGCACGTCGGCCATCACGTCGGCCGCGATCGGGTCAAGCCCCGCGAACGGCTCATCGAGAATCAGCAGGTCGGGATCGTGGACCAGCGCGGCCGCGAGCTGGACGCGCTGCTGGTTGCCATGTGAGAGCTCCTCCACCCGCGCACCGAGGCGGTCGCCCAAGTCCAGGCGCTCCAGCCACGAGCGGGCGCCGGCCCGACCCTGCTCGTGCGACGCGCCGTGCAGGACCGCGAAATACTCGAGCTGATCGCCAATGCGCATCTTCGGATACAGGCCGCGCTCCTCGGGCATGTAGCCGATCCGCTCACGGACGGAGGCGTCGATCGGAGCGCCGCCCCAGGACACGGTCCCCCTCTCGGGCGCAAGCAGGCCGCAGATGATCCGCATCGTGGTTGTCTTGCCGGCGCCGTTGCGGCCGACGAAGCCGAACATGCTGCCCGCCGGGACCGAGTAGCTCAGATCATCGAGCGCCACGAGCTCGCCGAAGGATCGTCGAAGCCCGCGCAACTCGAGACAGCGGCCGTGGATCATTCGACGACTCGCAGTGCGGAGGGGATGTCCGTGCGGCGCAGCCGCTTGAGAGTCAGCAATGGCGCGAGCGCGACGCTGACAAGACCGGCGAGCACCGCGAGCCCGTAAGTGAGGAGCGAGATCGAGATCAGCATGCCGAGATCGGGCATCGTGTCGCCCATCGAGACGACGATGACCCATCGCAGGATGGCGTATCCGATGGCGATCCCGATGATCGTCGCAAGCGCGCCGGTGATCACTGCCTCGATCACATTGCCACGGATCACGCGCGCAGCGCCGACGCCGTAGGCGAACATCGTCGCGTGTTCTCGGGTGCGTTCCTCGGCGTTGATCGCCGCCGAGTTGTAGGCGATCAGGAGTGCCATCGTCATCGCGATGACCACGGTGATCACGAGTACTTGCGTGAACTGCGAGAGCGATTGCGAGATCGCGTCGCTGCCGGCGGCGGCGCCCTGCACGGCGGTGACCGCGGGAATCGCGAGCAGGGCGCGCTTCACATCGGCGGCGCTGCGTCCCGCCGCCGGTACGACCGACACCCGGTTGACGAGCTTATCCAGCCCCATCGAGCGCGCGGCCTGCGGGCTTGCGTAGGCGATGTAGCGCAGCGGCGTCGTGTTCACGCCGGTGACGGGCAGTGCCTTCGTGGCGAGCTGGTAGCTGGTCGCCCCGGTTGGTACCGGATAGCGCACTTCCACCGACTGGCCGGTGCGCAGGCGCAGGTCCTTCATCGCCTGAGTCGCGAGCACGATCGAGGGGCGCTCGCCGGGGAACGCCCCGCTGCGAAGCGCCGGATCCCACAGCGGTGCTCCGGGCTGGACGAACTCCACGAACGCGTCGATGTGCCGGCCGTCCACGGCGAGCGTCGCCGGCAGCCGCAGCGACTGTTGGCTCGCGCCCACCTCCGGCGTCGCAGCGATAGTGCGCAGGGCAGCGCTGCCGGCGGGCTGCGGTGCCGCGAGGTCGACGGTCAGCCGCTGCTTGGCGCCGCTCAGCGCCTCGGCTCGGCTGGCGTCGACGGTCGTGCTGAATGAGCTCAGGACGCCCGCGAGCGCGAACGTGATAGCGACCACCGCGCCGATGCCAAGCACTGTCATCGCCGTCCGGCGCGGAGCCCGCAGCACGTTGCGGAGGGGCATGTTGCCGAGGCTCCCACCGGGCAGTCGCAGACCGCGTGTCAGCCATGCGATGCCGCTGCCGCGCGCGGAGCGCGCGCCGACTCTGATCGCCTCCACGGGCGTGACCCGCAACGCACGACGCAGCGGAATCATCGTCGCGAGCAACGACACGATCAGGCCCAGGGCGGCCGCCTGGGCGAACACGCCCGCGTCCATCGGCGTGGTCCATACCGGCAGCGGGAAGAATGACTCCATCACACCGCGCAGCCACGAGTTGGCGGCCAGGCCCGCGGGGATCCCCAGCAGCACACCGAGCAGCGCTACCTGCCCCCCGAGCAGCAGCGGACGGATCGCCAGCGCACCGCTCCGAACGCCGAGCGCCATCCCGATCCCGATCTCGCGCCGCTGTGCCTCGACCGCCCGGCTGACGAGGTTAAACGCCGCGAACGCGGCAGCGCCGAGCAGCAGGTAGGCGAAGATGTCCATCATCTGCTGATCGCCCTTGGCGTCCTCGTACATCATTCGCCGCGCGGGCTCCTCGCTGCCGGTGGTGAAGGTAAAGCCCGTGCCGGGTAGTACCAGCTGCAGTGAGCGCTCGAGCTCGCCCTGCACCTTTGCCAGGTCGGCTGGTCGCGCGACCCGCAGGACGAGCTCGTTGACGCCGCCCGCGTGCCCGCTGAGCGTCTGCGCTGTGCGCAAGGAGGTGAACAGCACCGCGAAGCTCGCCTCGGCCCCGAAGTCGACGCCCGGAGCGGTGACCACGAAGTACTCGGGCGCCAGCGCTTGGCCGGCGTAGTGCACGACGGTCCCGCCGCTCAACTTCAAGCTTCCCGACGCCGGCAGCTTGTAGTGCTTGGCGAAGTTGTGCTCAAGTTCGACGACCGGTTGCCCGGAGTCCGAGAACCCCAACGCTCGACCGCGCACCGCGTCGGTTCTGTCGACCGACGCGTTGATCTGCTCGCCCACGATCCGGCCGGGCACGATGATGCTCTTGTTGCCTCGCGACGCGTCCACCTGAGTCGAGATCACGAGCCGCTCCTCGGCCCCGGTGACCAGCGAGCGATCTCGAATCTGCGCCAGGGCGGCCGACAGCTTGCCCTCGCTCACGTAGCTGCCGGACGCAAGCGAAACGCGCAGATCGTGCATTCGCAGCGCAGCAAAGCTCGCGTCGGCCGACGCGGTCCGCCAGCCCGACATGCTCGACATCGCGGAGTACATGCCGACGCCGAGGGCGAGCAGCAGGCTGATCGATCCGACCTGTAGCCAGCGGCGCCGCGCGTCGCGCAACGCCCAGCGGACCCACAGTCGCGCGCGTTGCGAGCGGGTCATTCCTCACCACCTCAGGTCGGCGATCTCCACCTGCCCGCCCTCCGGCGGCGCGTCGCTGACCACGTGACCGCTCGAAAGCTCGATCACCCGGTCGGCGACCCGTGCGATCTCACGGTTATGCGTAACGACCAGCACGGCCCGGCCGGTGTGCGCTTGCGCGTGGAGCAGCTCGAGGATCTGGATCCCGGTGTGGAAGTCGAGCTCGCCGGTCGGCTCGTCGGCGAGCAGGATCGGGTTCCCGCTCGCGAGCGCTCGCGCGATCGAGACGCGTTGCTGCTCGCCCCCCGATAACTCGTGCGGGAAATGCGCAGAGCGCTGCCCTAGGCCGACGCGCTCGAGCATCTCCAGGGCGAGCTCGCGCGCGTGCTGACGGCCGGCGACGTCGGCGCCGAACTCGACGTTCTCGAGCGCCGTCAGCGCGGGGAACAGGTTGAAGGTCTGAAACACGAAGCTGACACCGTGGCGACGGAACTCGAACAGCTGCCTGCGCGAGGCCTCGGTGATGTCCTGTCCGGCGACCACGACCCGCCCGTCCGTGGGCGAGTCGAGCGCGCCGACAATGTTCAGCAGCGTCGTCTTGCCGCTCCCCGAAGGGCCCAGCACAACGATAAGGTCCTCGGCCTCGACGCGCAGTGACACATCCGCGAGTGCGACCACCTCGCCTGCCCCGGCGCCGTAACGGCGGCCCACACCGGTCAACTCCACCAGCGCCGACGTAGAAGTCTTGCCGGCGGGAGCGACGTCTTGCTGACGTGAGATAACGCTCGCCATATCTACTCGGTCACCGTGGTCGCGTATTCACGAGCCAGTGGCTCGCCCGCCTCGATCATCCGGGCCGAGCTTGGCAACACGAGCAGCGGACAGTGGGCTGTTCGAGTCAGCTGTTGCGACGTGCTGCGATGCAACAGCCTGCCGATCGGCCTGTAACGGCGCGAGCCGATGACCAGCAGGTCGAGCGCTGCGCTGTAAACGGCTAGCTCCTCGGCGGGGTGGCCGTAGGCGGCATGGGCCTCGATTCCCCCGAGCGCGAGGATCCCCGAGCGAGCGTCGGCGACTACAGAGTTCACAGCCTCAGTCAGTGGCCTCGGACCGGCGGTGAAGTATCTGGCCGGAAGAAGGAGGATCGCCTCGAATGCTGAAAGTTCGGCGCCTGTGTCGGCCGCGAGTAGTCTTGCCAGTTCGAGCGCGCGTTCGCTCTCGGGGGAGCCGTCGTAGCCAACCCCAATCTTCCTGATGGCTGCCGGCGCGCGCGAGTATGCGGCCGGGGCGATGGCGATCGCGCACGGCGTGTCATGCAGCGAGGCCCGGGTGTCATCTCCGATCAACACGCGCCCCAATAGGCCGCGTCGCGACGAGCCGACAACCAGCAGGTCGGCGTTGATCTCTTGACAGCATTCGTGCAGCCCTTGGCCCACCGAGGGGGCGGCCCGCCAGCGCACTTGCGCCTCGACGCCTGTTTCCAGGCAGGCCTGACCGAGCATCTCGAGAGCACGCTCACGCTCCAGGTCCAACACGACGGCGCTGGCACCACGGTAGAAGAACGGATCGCCCGTGTACACGTGCGCGAAGGTGAGTTCGCCATCCCGGGCCAGCAGATTCGTGGCTAAGGCAATTGCGTCGCGACCGCCCTGCTGCTCGTCCACCCCGACGGCGATCTGCTTGAACATTCTGATCCCTCCTTGCCTGGAAGGTGATGCCTTCACCGTACGCCTGGTCGGCGGCTCGTCCATCGGGGGTCATCCCTTTGCGCAGTAGGGGGTTTCTACGCTGACCACAGATCGGTAGTGCATCCCGATGTTTCGCCGGTCGGTTCGGCGCACACTTCGTGCATGGCTGAGCTCGTGAACGGCGGGGCGCCCACAGGCGCGGGCGGCGAGAAGCCCGCGGTCAGCCGGCTGCTGCGCGCAAGTGCGCGAGGCGCGGAGCGCGTCGCCCATGTCACCGGCGTCGATCGAGCGCTGAATGAGGCCACCGAGGAAGCGATCGTCCGGGCTCTCAGCAGCCCGACGGTGATCCGCGCGCTCGAGCGCGCGATCGAGAGCCACGATATCGCCGACAAGTGGGACAGCGAGGAGGTTGCGCAACTCGCGAGGCGACTGCTGGCCTCGGACGCTGCCGGGCAGGCTTGGGGGGAATTCCTCAAGAGCGACCAGGCCCAGATGCTGGTCGAGCGGATCGCGGGCGCGCCGGAGATCCGAGCCGCGATCGCATCTCAGAGCGCCGGACTGATCACCGACATCGGAGTGCGCCTGACGATCATCACCGAGGAATTCGATGATGCTCTGGAGCGAATCGTCCGTCCGCGCGATCCCGATTCAGAGACAGACCAGGCGGGCCTGGCCACGAGGCTGGTAGCCGCCGGCATCGACCTCGGACTGCTGTTCGGCTGCTACGCGCTGATCTCGAGCGTGCTCGCCTCACTCACCGCGTCGGTATTCGGGCGCCCGCCCTCGCTCGCCGGCGTCATCATCCTTTGCCTGCTCGGCGTCGTGGCGGCAGGGGGGTACTTCGCCGTGTTCTGGGCTCTCGCTGGACAGACACCGGGCATGCGGTTCCTGTCGATCCGGGTGATACACGCAGGCGACCGGGAGATCTCGTTTAGCCGAGCGGTTCACCGGGTGCTCGCCCTGATCCTGGCGCTGTTACCGCTCGGCCTCGGTTACCTGGCGATGTTGCGCGATCCGTCTCGGCACGCGTGGCACGACAAGCTGACCGGGACCGAGGTCGTGTATGACTTGGTCGCGCGCGCTGCGCCGCATGCCGGCAGCGGTGTGACCTCCGCCGCTGCCGCGCGCCATCGGGCACGGCGCACATAGGAACAGCGCCGGTAGATCGCGTGGCGGCTGCCGCGTGCCCGAGCACGCGTTGTCACGTGCGCAGTTCGTTCTGTATAGCCGAACGTTCTGCGCACTCGATGCCACGTCGTCAGCTCTTTGCTGATCGGCCAGCGCGTCGGCTCGCGAGGTCGGCGAAGGAGCCGGACCGGCAACGGTTACGAACGCATCCGTAGTTACGGGAACCCGATTCTCGGGGGAGTGCGGTTGCGCGTGTGCAACCGGGCGCGCAACCTCACTAGTGGCACGCCCCAACGGCGTTTACGTCCACTGTCAAGAAGGTGATTCAGATGGAAGCGTCGGTCGTTCCCACAAGCGTTCCGTATCCGGTACGCGTCGAAGGTCACCTCGAGCATCCCTCCCGCGGGCTATGGCTGATCAAGTGGCTGCTCGTGATCCCCCACTATCTGGTGCTGATCTTCCTGTGGCTGGCGTTCTTCGTCAGCGCGGTGATCTCGTTCTTCGCGGTGCTGTTCACGGGTCGTTACCCGCGCCAGCTGTTCGAGTTCAACGTCGGCGTCATGCGGTGGGCGTGGCGGGTCGCGTTCTACGCGTTCGGCGCCAATGGAACCGACCGTTACCCACCGTTCACGCTCGCCGACGTCCCGGACTATCCCGCGCGGCTCGAGATCGGCTACCCCCAGCGTCAACGCTCGGGCCTGCCGCTGATCGGCTGGTGGCTGGCCGGAATCCCGGTGTATCTCGTATCGGGTGTGTTCGTCAGCGCTTCCTGGGGCGGCGTGATCGGCGTGCTCGTGCTCGCCTCGGTGCTGGTGCTGCTATTCCGCGGCGAATATCCGCGGTCGTTCTTCGACTTCATTCTCGGATTGAACCGTTGGGTGCTGCGAGTCGCCGCGTACGCGGCAGTCATGACCCCGGAGTACCCGCCGCTGCGAATCGACATCGGCGAAGACGAGCCAACGCCGTGACCGAGTTCAGCCCCAGGGATCCGCGCCGCAGCGACCGGATGCGTGCAGAGGCACGAACCCACATCGGCGACCACGCGCGCGAACAGGAGGCCCGGATCCAACGGACGGCCTCGTTGGAGGCACTCTTCTCCGGCCGGTACCTCAGCGTCACAAGCTTCAAACGTGACGGCACGGGCGTCGCGACTCCGCTGTGGTTCGTCTCAGACGGCAGCCGGCTGTTTGCGTTCACTGACCTGCACTCGGCGAAGATCCGGCGCATACGGCGCAACCCGCGCGTCCTCATCGCGTCGTGCCGCGTCGACGGCAAGCTACGCCGCGAGCCGGTCCCGGCGCGCGCTGAAGTGCTGACTGCGACCGCGGAACTGGAGCGCGTCCAGAAGCTTCTCGTCACGCGATACAAAATGTCCTACCGAGTCGTGATGCTGTTCTATCGGCTGGGACGCCGTCTTCGCGGCAAGCAGAGCGTCGCCGAGGGCGCCGCGCTCGCGATCAGGCTCGAATAGCGGAGAAAGCCAGTGTCCGCGGTCTCAAGAAGCCCAACGGAAGCGGGCGCCGCGCGGTCGGATCCGCGCGTCTTGCACGTGGGTGCCGAGGAGCGGATCTTCGGCGCCTGCCTGATCGTGATCGCCGTTCACCTCGCCGCTGTCGCGCTGCTGTTCCCGGGACGCCTGGGCACCGTCGCGAGGTTCGCGCTGCTGCTATGCACGGTCGTCGCACTCCCGGTACTCGTGCGGCTGGTCATCCGCAATGGTCGCCGCATTCGGCTGCTGCTCGCGGCGGTGGTCGGTCTCGCGGCAACCGGGCTGGGGCTGGCCACGAGCGTTCCTCATGCCGCGCTGACGAGCATCGGCGGCGGCGATCTGACCGGCATCCTCGCGACCGCCGCGGGGATCGCACTTCTGGCGCTCGCGTTCCGGATCATGCTGGGCGGCCGTCGCCTGCCAGTCAAGCTTGCGCTGGGAGCCGTTGCCTGCCTCGCGATCGCCCAGTGGCTGGTCGCGCCGGCGGTCAACGTCGGGACTGTCACCAACGCGCCGCGACCCGCGGTCCC
The DNA here is from genome assembly GCA_963796525.1 of uncultured Solirubrobacterales bacterium. GTDB lineage: Bacteria > Actinomycetota > Thermoleophilia > Solirubrobacterales > Solirubrobacteraceae > Palsa-465. The sequence goes on along the minus strand of CAWCMD010000012.1, from coordinate 908,563 downwards.
GAGCGCCAAGACCCTCGGCCTTCCCGGTGCACGCGACGTGAGCTTCCGAGCCGGCGACGGCGTGCGGCTCGTGGGCTGGTACGTGCCCGCTCGCAATGGCGCGACGGTGATCCTGCTCCATGGTTCGCACGGCACCCGAGCCGACACGTCGGCGCACCTCAGAATGCTGGTTGCTGAGGGCTACGGCGTGCTCGCCTACGACGCCCGTGGGCACGGGCAGAGCGCCGGCCAGACGAACGCGCTCGGCTGGCGGGGCGCGGAAGATCTTGCCGGCGCGGCCAGCTTCCTTGATCGCCAACCCGGTGTCGATCGGCGCCGGATCGCCGCGCTCGGCCTCTCGATGGGCGCCGAGGACGCGCTCCGTGCGGCTGCGACCGGCGTCCCGCTCGGCGCGATCATCGCCGACGGGGCCGGCGCGTCCACGCTCGGTGACAGCCAGCTTGTCTCCCACGGCCTCGCACCGGTGTTCACGTCGGTTACGTGGTTGACGATGCGCGGCATCGAGTTGGTTTCCGGCGAACCTGAGCCAGCACCGCTGAAGCAGATCGTGGACCGCATCCACGTCCCCGTGCTCCTGATCGCCTCCAACCAGAGCGGCGAGCGCGCGATCGATCAGGCATATCGCGCTCGCATCGGCACCAAAGCGAGCCTGTGGTACCCATCGGACGCCGGCCACACCGACGGCCTGCGAGTCCACCCGGTCGAGTACGCCGGGCGCGTGCAAGCGTTCCTGGCGGCTGCGCTGCGCGGGCGCTAAGTCCGGTGGGCCCCGGAAACCCGCGAACCATCATGGCGACCACCCTGAATTCGGGCAAGCTCAGCGATGAACTCGAGTGCTGGCTCAACGGCGCCGGAGAGAAGACGCTCGGCAGCCTGATCGAGACGTTCGGCGACAAGAGCTTCGCTGTGCTCTTCGTCGTGCTGCTCGGGGTACCGGCGCTACCGCTGCCGACGGGCGGCGCCACGCACGTCTTCGAGATCATCGCAGCGCTGATCGCCCTCCAGTTGATCGCCGGCCGCCGTCAGGTCTGGCTTCCGGACCGCTGGCTGAAGCTGGGGTTCACCGGCGAGAAGCAGCAGAAGTTCGTCACTGCCCTGGCGAAGCTGATCCGCCGGCTCGAGCGGCTCTCGAGGCCTCGCCTTCGTTCATTGCTGCGGGGCCGGTTCAGCGATCGCGTGTTCGGCTTGCTGGTCGTGGCCGGCTCCGCCGGGGCTTTCTTTGCACCACCGTTCACGGGCCTCGACACGCTGCCGGCGCTCGGCGTCGTGCTTCTCTCGCTCGGGTTCTTGCTCGAGGACTTTGCCGTGGTGGCAGCCGGAATGCTGGTCGGAACTGCGGGGATCGTGCTCGAGATCGCGCTCGGCGCCGCCGCGATCCACTGGTTGCGGACCATCTTCTGATTTGCGCCGGCCGCGATCACGGCGGCAGCTGTCAAACCGAGCCTCGGCAGTGCTCAGACGGCAGAGGGCGGGGCGAGCTCGCTGTCCTCGGCGGACTCTCGGACGACGTCGAGCAGACCGTTGACCAGAACGTGAGCCCCGGGCCCGACGCCGAACGTCCAGTAGCGGCGAAACCAGCGCCGGGCGCTCTCGTCGGTGGTCGCCGTCCGCATGACAGCCCACAGCAGCGTCGACCGCTCGCCGAGCGGGCGGACGCCGAGCGCGTACACCGTCTTCGCGTAGCCCGGCTCTGAGAAACCCGGGAAGTTCGGTGCGTCCACCTGCGCATACTGGATCACGGGCCGCCAGAACTTGCCGACGAGTCCCAGCGCGATCTCCTGTCCCTCGCGCTCGCCGAGCAGCACCCAGCCACCGCCGTCGAAGGGCAGCTCAGTGGTGCCCCTCAGCGTCAGCCGCTCCGGCGGCGCTGCTGGGCGCTCGCCGTGGAGGAGTTGGCTCGCGAGCTCGGGCAGGGCACGCAGCGCGCCCAACGCTCCGACGAGCGGCCGGCGGCGCCCGACCTCGATCAGATCGACCTGCATCAGCGCCGTCCACACCTCGGGCGCGCTGGCGTCGACGACGATTGCCAGCTCGTCTGACACGTCGAACGTCGGGAGTAACTCGTCAGCGAGCGCGCTCGGCATGGCATCGACGCTACGTGATCGGCGTCGGACTCGAATCGGTGGCGATCCGTTGCTCGCGACCGGGGAACTACCGAAACGTCACGCACGAGGCGCAACCGATCGCCGCCCAAGCAACTCGCTCTCTAGTTCCGGATCGTGCACCATATGAGCGCGCCGGACCGCTCATGCTGCGCATGAGGACGGCGACAGACCGAACATCTGCCGGATGAGGGCGGAACCTGATGAGGCCAGAGCAGACACAGGAAATCCTCGACCAGCTCGCTGGGATTCGACGTCGTATCGACGAGTTGCGCGAAGGCTGGGAGGCTGACCGTGACGTGGCGACAGTGGTTCGCGGGCTGGATGAGCTATCGGCCAATTCAGCGGCGTATCCGTCGATCGAGGCGCTGCTCTTTGGTGCCGCGCGTCTGATCGAGCGTGATGAGCCTCCCGGCCGTCGCCTCGAGAAGCTGTCTGATCACCTCCATGGATACGTGGTCGGCTGGGAGGACGCGGCTGAGGCCAGTCCGGCGTAGGCGGTACCACCTGCTGGCAGCGAGTAGCTACCCGGTCGGGTTGTCCCCGCGTGAACGCGGTCTCATCGGAGGCTAATGCGAGCTTGAGAGACGTCGCCGACACTCGGTCGCTCGATGAACCGATATGGCTTACTAGCAACATCCATCGCGCTCGCCGCCGCTCTGGCCGGGTGCGGAAGCACCAGCTCCGGCAGAAGTGCCACTGGACACCGGGCCGGTGGGGCCTCGGGCTCGCGTCCCACCCAGGTGTATCGCGTGAGACTGACAGGAGCGGCCGCGACGCCGCACGGCGCCCCGCAGGGCATCGGTGCAGCGATCATCGCGTTTCACGGAGACACGCGCGTCTGCTGGCGATTCAGCCACCTGCACGGATTCACGGACGCTACGTCCGCACGCGTCCACGTCGGTACCGGTGGGCGTCTCGGCAACGTCGCCCTCGCCCTCTCAACCGGCCCCCGCCTGCGCCATCACGGATGCGTCCGAGTCAACCCGACCCTGAGTAAGAAGATCTGGAGCGACCCGAGCGGCTACTACGTGAGCATTCCCAGCAAGCAGTACCCGCAAGGGGCGGTTCGCGCACAGCTCTGAGCGGTGCGGCGTCGCTCAGCAAAGCTCCATCCGTGCGAGACGCGTCCATCCGTGTAAGGCGCGCGTGCCTGATCCGTTCCCACGTTTCCCCAGAGCGACTCCCGGGGTAGCGAGCAACTGGGAGGGATGATGAAACCGCTGAGATCCGCAGTTGGAATGGCGCGCAGTGCGGTCGTTGGAGCGGCCGCCTGGGGCGAGATGGCGGTCGGCGACCTCACGAACCCGCGGCGGGCGTTGGACGGAAACGACATCGACGCTTGGGACCCCGACTACATCCGCCGTGTGCTCCCGCTCTGGCGCGCCGTCTTCTGTAACTACTTCCGCGCCGAGGTTCGCGGGTTGGACAACATTCCCGTAAACGGCCCTTCGCTGCTCGTCGGAAACCATTCTGGCGGCACCTACATCGCCGACACGTTCATCTTCGCGGCCGAGTTTTACGCGCATTTCGGTCCCGAACGGCGCTTTCACCAGCTCGCTCACGACGTCGCTGCCCGCCTGCCGGCGACGGGGCTCGGTCGCTGGGGCACCGTGGCTGCCTCACACGAGAACGCCCACAGGGCGTTTGACGAAGGCGCTCCTGTGCTCGTCTATCCGGGCGGCGATTGGGAGACGTTCCGGCCCTCATGGCACTCGGATCGAGTCGAGTTCGGCGGGCGCAAAGGCTTCGTCAGGCTCGCGCTCGAGCGCGGGGTGCCGATCGTGCCAATCGTGGCGATCGGCGGCCAGGAGACGGCGTTGTTCGCGACTCGTGGCGAGCGCCTGGCCGAGGCCAGCGGATGGGCCAGGCTGACTCGGATCAAGGTATTGCCGGTCGCGTTCGGGCCGCCGTTCGGCGTGACCCTCCTCGACCTTCCCGGGCGTCTTCCGCTGCCGGCGAAGATCACAATCGATGTGCGGCCGCCGATCGACCTCGTAGAGCGCTTCGGACCAGAACCGGAACCCGAAAAGGTCTACGAGGAGATCACCAGCGAGATGCAGGACAGACTGTCCGCGCTCCAAGAAGAACGGACGCTGCCCGTCGTCGGGTAGGAACCAAGAGCCCACCGTCGCCACTCGCGAATAGCGTCTCACCGACCCGGGGTTGCCCTTGTAGGGTGGCGTGCATGGATCAGCTCAATGGGATAAGCGTCCCGCGGTCGCTCAGTGACGTGTGCCGCCCGGAGACCCTCGGCCTGATCGTCTACGACATGCAGGTCGGAATCCTGAAACAGGTCGGCGACCGGGAGAAGGTGATCCAAAATGTCCAGGAGGTTCTTAAAGGGGCAAGGGCGGCCGGGGTCAGGACGTACTTCACGCGCCACGTGACCTTGCCAGTCGAGCTGATGGGAGCGGCTCAGTTACGAATGTGGCGCGCCTGGCAGCGGGTGGATCGCCTCGAGGACGTGCGCTCTCCATTCCTGCCAAACGCTCCGCAAACCCAGATCCTGCCGGAGCTCACGCCGACCGCAAAAGAGGCGGTGGTCGACAAGCTGACGTTGTCGGCCTTCGCGGGTACTCCGCTTGAGCTGGCGTTGCGAGGAGCGGGTGTTGGAGCTATCGCGATCGTGGGCGTTGCGACCGAGATCGGCATCGAGCCGACAGTGCGTCACGCCGGGGACCTGGGCTTCGTCCCGGTGGTCGTGACGGACGCGTGCGCTGCGGGGAATGCCGAAGCTGGCGCCCGGACGATCGAGACCTTGCGGTTTCTCGGCGATGTCATGCTGACCGACGTCGCCGGATTTCTCGCGGCGTTGGCGGGACACAGCTGAAAACGGGCCGGCACGTCCCGTGAGTCGTGTCCCTGATCCTCGCCATTTTCGCCTTTTACCGCGGTCCGATTGCCGACAACTACTGCGGAGGTGCTGATGGGCAATGTGTTCGTCCATACGATGATGTCGCTGGACGGGTTCATCGCGGGCCCAAACGACGACATGAGCTGGGTCCTGCGACACGCCGGCGATATGCCAAGCGCGGTCAGGACGAGGTCATCGCCAGAACTGGGGCGGTGCTGGCAGGCCGCCGGGTCTACGACGTTGGCAGGCGGATCCAGCGACCCGAGGCGCGCGGGCTGTTCGAAGGGCGCTGGAGCGGGCCGCATTTCATCCTCACTCACACGCCGCCGATCGACGAAACCCACCCCTCCTACATCTTCCTTTCCGGTGATGTCAGCGACGCCGTGGCGACTGCGCTGAAGGCTGCCGACGGCCGCGACGTGCTCCTCCTCGGGGCCAACGTTGTTGATCAGTGCCTCGAGGCTGGACTCGTCGATGAGATCCTCATGCACGTCGTGCCCGAGCTCGTCGGGGATGGGGTCCGGTTGTTCGGTACTCCCGAGGTCCGCGGCTCTCTGGAGACGCTCGACGTGTCGGCAACCGGTCAGCTGGTGAACCTGCGATTGCGAGTGGACAAAGCGGTCGCATGAGTACCCCAATCTGGGCCATCAGCTCAGCTGTCATGCTGATCTGATGGAGCGCGCCGAGGCTTTTGGCCTCTATGCCACCGAGTACGAGCGCGGGCGGCCGGGGTACCCCGCCGCGGCCGTGCGGTGGCTGTTGGGTACCGACCCGCTCGTGGTCGCAGATCTCGGAGCTGGGACGGGGAAGCTGACCGCGGCGCTGGTGGCGCAGGGTCATCGAGTGCCGGCGGTTGAACCGCTCTCCGAGATGCGGGTGGTGTTGGCGGATCGGGCCCCGGAGGCGCAGCTGATCGACGGGACAGCTGAGCAAACCGGGCTGCCCGGACAGTGCGTGGATGCCGTTGTCGCCGGGTCCGCGTTTCACTGGTTTGACCGATCGCGAGTGTTCCCGGAGATCGAGCGGATCCTGCGGCCTCCGGGAATCCTTGGACTGCTTGGCAACGGGTTCGACACCTCCCGTCCGTGGGTGGCCGAGCTGCGAGAGATCCTCGGCGGGTCGCGGCTTGGTCGCGCAGGCCATTGGCCTGACGTGGCTGAGCTCCTGGGGCGGTTCACTGATGTGGACGAGCAGTCAGATCAGCGCGAGGCGCGGCTTGGGCAGGTCTCGCAGCTGTGGGAGGTCGACCCGGAGCTGCATGGCCGCGCCTCGGCCATATTGAGGTACCTCACCCGGGTTCGTCGCTGCCGCGGGTTGCGCACGGAGCGGCGGGTATAGCGCCGAACCGCGCGCCGGCAGGACCCACGGCGGGTCAGCGACCGCTGGTCACTGTTCGTAGCGGGTGTAGTCCCATGCTTCCGAGCTGAACTGCTGCCCGCGTGAGAGGTCGTACCGGGGCTCCCGGCGATCGGCTCGGTCGCGTTGCGAGCGGTAGCGCCCCTCGCGAAACCAGCAGCTGCGGCACTGGTCCCATTCGGCGTCCGTGTCGAGCGCGGCTCGGACCCCGCGCATCACTTCGCCGTTCCAGACCGCGGCGAAGGAGGGTGACTCGTCGAGATTCCCCGCGATCTTCACGAACGGCGCTGAGCAGGTCGGCATTTCGCCGTCGGTCGAGATCACTGCGGTCCGATGCACGAACAGGCACCGGTCTCGCGGTTCAGTCGGTGCGATGCGTCGCGGCTTGGGGCTCTCGGCCGGTGGGGTTTGCACCAGCGGCGGGCAGTCGGATCGAATCTCGTGGCGCTCGAGCAGATCGTGCGCCGCGGCGAGCGGCCCGTTTACGAGGTCGGGGCGATCTCGGATTGACTGGTCTCGTGTCGGCTCGTGAAAGACGAACAAGTGTCGTGAGTAGAACAGGTCGGGTTGCATCGGGGCAACCCGCTCCAGGAACTGAGGAAGCTCCCGGATGTTGTCGCGCATCAGCGTCCAGGAGAACCCCAGTCGCGGTCGTCGCGTGAGTCCGGCCGAGCGGCGGAGCCGGTCGTAGGCCTCCACCTGCTCGAGCAGGCTCTCGAGCTGTGCGCCGCCGCGGTGGCGGCCGAACGTCGCTTGCGTCGCGCCATCCACAGACACCGTGAGCGTCTCCAGCAGTGGCAACAGCTCGGGCGTCACTCGGCGCGTGAGGAACGTACCGTTTGTCACCGCCGTCAGAAATACACGGTCGCGACGGAGTCGCGGGACGAGCGTCGACCACAGCCGCTCCGATACGGCGAACGGCTCCCCGCGCCCGACGATCCCAAACGAGGTCAGCGACGGAAACGTCTCGTCGGCCAGGCGTTGCAACCGCTCCACTGACATCTCCGGCATTCGGTTGTAGCGCCGATGTAGGTCCGGAACGCCATGGGAGCTGCAGTGCGAGCAGGTGAGGTTGCAGCGGGCGGTCAGCTCGACGCTCATCGAACTGGGGTAAGGGCATATCTCGAGCTTCGCCTGCTCGGCCTGTTGGGCCTCATGGAGCGTGTGCTCTTTGAGCGCGTACAGCCGAGCGACACGTGAGGCCTCGTGCTGCGCGTCATCTCGGGCGAAACGAAGCGAATGTACGGCAGCGCGGCCGGCGCGGCAGTAGGGGAACGGATCAAGCCGGAACCTTGCGCGGTACCCCAAGCGCACCTTCTCGGGGAGCAGCAGTCTCACCGTCTGGATCCTGCGCAACCAGCGAAAGCGAAAGCAGATCACGTCCTCCTCAGAGAAGTCATCCGTCGCATCCGCGCAGAAATAGAGCTTGCTGTGCTCATACCTACGGGGCTCGTCACCCGGCAGGTCGAGGACAACCGTGACGTCCAGATACCTGACTTCGGCAGGGACGCGCACCCAACTGGTGACGATCGATGGGCAATCGTCGACCTCGACGAACACCGGGTCGCGATCAAAAGCCGTCCGCAGCGCCGCGTCCAGACTGTCAACCGGGGGATTGAGCTCGTCGCGCCCGAGCTCGGCCGCCTGCGCCTGCGCTCCCTGGTCAGCGTAGACCTGCAACCCACCGAAAAGATCCCGCCCGGCAATCAGGGCGCGGAGGGCCGATCGAATTCCTCGCCTGCCGACAGTCGCTCGCACGACGGTCCCATCCTACTTCCTACTTCACGACCGCGGTCAGCCTGCCGCGTGGACGGCCGCCCGCCGGCGCACCGGAGGCCGCGGGCGCGCGCCCGCTGATCCGCGCGCGGCGCCTCCAGATGATCGCGGCGTTCGCTGCAGGAACGGGGGGCCGATCAAGGGCAGCGCGCCGAGCAGAGCAGGGCTCCGTAGGCCTTGGAGTTGATCGTCAGCGCGACTGCTCAGTCCGAGCAGGGCGCAGCGGCCGGCGGTGGGGCGGCGGGCGACCCACGCCGCGGTGGTGAGCGTCAGCGCGAACATCGCCATCAGCGTCGTGTCCATCCCGATCTTCGAGTAGGGCCAGATCAGCATGCCGAGGGCGCACAGCACGCTGACGAGCAACGCTCTGCGCTCAGCGACCCCGCGCAGGCTCAACAGCACAAAGATCGCCGCGACGGTCAGCGTTGCCATCAGCGGGTTGAACAGCTCCAGCAGCAAGTTTCGCCACCGATAGGTGCGCCCGGCCGATGAACTGTCGTCCAGTTTCTCCCCCAGCGAGTAGACGGGCGCTTCGAGGAGTGGCTGGGTCAGACCGCTGCGGCCGTACCTGATCCCGGCCCGGCCGAGGTAACCCGATCCTCTCGCGAGCGGAGAGGAGCGGATCAGCCTTGGCTGCCCGATCCTGACGAGGCCCTCGGCGACAGCGGCTGTCTCGGACTCGTACCCGACGAGACCCCCCGCGGTCAAGCCGTACAACCCGAACGTGGCAAGGGTCAGGAGCGCTGCGAGTAGAGCTCGGCGTCTGCCTTCTCGCACGTTTAGGAGGCCGCGAGGTCGACGACATCGATCCGCTGAACGCAGAGCGCGGCGTGTGCGGGGACGACGAGTGTGATGCGTTTGGGAGGGCCGCCCGCGATGAGTGTCAGACTCGTGCGCGCAGCGGGCGTGACGATGGCCTTGTCCTGATAGGCGCCCGAGTAGCCCGCGCCGCTGTCGGCAAGCACGCCAAGCAGGAGCGGCTGGCTAGCGCTGTACCGGAGAACGAGATAGAACGGGCCCGGTCCGGTCAAACGCGCCGGAAGTGTCTGTTCAAGCTCTGCGGCGGAGCTGCCTGCCGCCACGCACACGCCCGCTCGACCCGCAGGACCGCCGTCGGGCACGACCGGCCTGCCGGCTTGCAGTACGTGCAACGAAGCGCCACCGATCGCTTGACGGACCCTCGCGAGGTGCACGTGGCCGCCGCCGTCAACCGTCGCCAGCGGGCCGTTGATCGGTCCGTCCACCTTGGCTCCCGGAACGTAAAGCGGCAGCACTCGCGAGAACCGGTTGTCCGGGGCAAACTCGGCGCCAATGATCCGGAACGGCAGCACTCCGTCCGCAACCACCGGCCGGATGTGTCGTCGTGCAAGGGCGCCAAAGCTCTGCCGCAGCGTTGCCCCCCATTTACGCGCATCGACGCTTCCCCACCGAGCCTGAAGGTGCTCCGCGGTTGCCAGCGCCGCGCCACCGTACGCGACCAGCAGGGCACCACCGGCGAGTGCGACCACGGTCGCCCGGCGTGATGGTCGGACCGTGGTTCGGTCGGCGACCGGACGTGGCCGCAGCACGCGATCTCGTGAGAATGCGCAGCACATCGCGAATGGGACCAGCCACGGGAAATCGGTCAGGTAGCGGATATCCCCGGCGATGCCCACGCCGAACACAGGGACGCGTGCCTGGGCGACAACGCCACCCTCGAGCACGCACGCGATCAGGATGAAGGCCCACGCGCGCCACGCACTGGGCTTGCGGCGAACCGAGATCACGAGTAGCGCGACGACCGCGAGCTGCAAAGCCACTACCGCAACAGTCTGGAGCGAACTCAAACCCGAGGCCGGAACCACGATGCCGGCGACCGCAGGAACGAGCGCGTTTACCCACATGATCCGGAAGTAATCGAGGTACTCGCTGAAGCTGACCGAACCGTGGTGCGCTGTCGAGTAGGCCCCCGACGCGACATACCCGATGCCCCACAAGAACACGATTACGAAGTACGGCAGCCACAGCCGCCGTTCGTCCCAGAATGTTCTCGCGAGGCGGCGAGGATCAAGGTGCTCTGACATCAGGAGCGTGCGCGTCAACACCAGGTAGACGAGCATCAATGCCGGCTTCTCGTAAAAACAGCAACCCGACCGCCAGCGCGCCGGCCGACAGCATGAGCCAACGATTTCGCGGCTCCAGGAAATACCGCAGGAAGCCGTACAGACAGAGAAGCTCGCAGAGCAGGCTCGGAATGGCCTGGACACCGGATGCCCACCACTGCAGCTCACGCGTCCAGGTGATCGACAGGCCGAACCACGCGCACAGCGCCAAACTCACCCATCCCCGGCCGATCACCATGCCGATGATGCGCTCGAAGAAGAACATCGACGTGCCGAGCAGCAACAGCATCGCCAGCAGCGCCCATCGGTAATCGAGCGGGAACAGGTGAACCAGCACCGAGTACGTCACATTCATTGCCGGGTCCCAGTGCTGGAAAATCGGGTGGTCGATCCAGGTCCAGCCAAAGCCTGCACTGCGCGCAAGCGAGAGGATCAGGTTGTCGTCATACACCCACGCGCTGTTGCGCAAAATGAAGTAGGTGACAGCGGTGACGGCAAGGATCAGCGCGAAGACGAGATGGCCCAGCGGAATCGACCGGGACGCGACGCGCGACGAGCCCCGAGCCTGGGCAGGGCGCGGCGGCGACTGGTCGAGCAGGCTGCTCACACGACCCTTTTCCAAGCGTCATCACCGAGGGCGATGTCGATAGTCCGCGATATATGCCGACAATCGACATCACCTGCGCGCCGTGTAATCCGCGCGGGATCCGGGAGCCGGAGCCTCAGAATCGACCCAGGAACGATCACGGCCGCGCAACTGACAACCCGCACATTTACTAAACGGGGCGGGAGCCCCGGAGTTCTCAGGTTTGCGTCGCGTCCTGGTCGGCAGCGGCCGTCAAGGCCCGCGCAGAACTACGCATTCCTAGTAAAGCTCCGCGCGCCGTCGTCCGCCTCGCGAGCAGGGGTGAGCCGTGTTGGCGAGCGTGAAGCGGGAGAAGAAGTTCCACGATGCAATCGCGGCACTGGGGCCTTTCGGGTTGGTCCAGCTGGCCCATTTGGGATTGCTCGAGCCGCCTGACCAGAAGTGATTCATGCCGTGTACGAGGTAACGCTGGCCGATCACGCAGCCGAACTGATCGAGGTAGGTGCTGACCGTGTAGCCGTAGCCGCCGGGCTTCTGCTTGTGCACAACGGTCGCGGGCGTGAGACTGATCGGCCTGGTCTGGACGCCGCTGATCACCAGGTTGTTCGTTCGAAGGCTCTGCTCGAGTGCCTTGTCGGCGCACGCTGGGGGAATTCCCTGGTCGGCGTCGCCGCCGATGACGATCTTCGGAACGATCCGGGCGCGTGCTCCCATCTCGTTGTACGCGTCCTGAGCGGTCTTGGTCACCGGCAACGACCCCGCGCTCTGGAACGTGCATTCGAAGTCCTCGTAGTCGGCGCCGGCGTTCTCGCCGACCGCCGCATAGAGATCGGGATAGGTGGCCGCCATGTCGGCGGTGAGGAACGCACCTGAAGACATCCCCATCAGATAGACGCGTTGGCGATTGACGTTCCATGCACGGGTCACGTTGCGCGTGATCCCGGCAACCGCTGCATCGTCACCCTGGCCTCGCTGCCAGTCGGCCGGGTTGTAGTACTCCCAGCAGCGCACCAGGGGACCGGGTTGCGCCGCTTCGATTGAGTCGACGTCCGGATAGACGACGACGAAACCCTTGCGGTCGGCGACGGGGTTGTAGAGGTTCGCCTCCATCTGCTGATACGCGGTCGTCTGGCAGCCGTGCACCATCACGAGCAGCGGAAGTGCGTGGCCCGGTCTGTAGCTCCTCGGGGTGTACACGAGATAGGGGTGGGCGGTGCGGCCTGATCCATATGTGAAGCTCTGGACCGACCCCGGCCTTGGGGCCGCGCTGCCTGCAGCCGGCGCCATCAGCGCGCCCGTTGCCGCGAACGGGAGCGCTGCCGCCAGCGCGGCCCGGCGCAGCCGCCACGCGCCGTTTCGCCGCGTCCAGATCCTGTTGCGCCGCGCCCACGTCCCGTTGCGTCGCGCCCACGTCCCGTTGCCCCGCGACATTCAGGCGCGCTCCGCGACCGGGGTCCGGCCGATCAGGTCGTGGTGAAGGCCAATCAGCACATCGCGAACGGCGCCCCAGCGCCGGTCGAGCTCGTTTCTTTCGGTGACCGGTCCGAACACGGCAAGGCCGCGCATCGAGGCAGTGGCCAGCTCCACGAGCGAGCGAAACCGCGGATTTGGCAGCTCATCGGGAAACAAATCCGCCGCCGACAAGGCGATCTGCCGGGTGAGAGCTCGTTCGGCATCGGCGAAGCTTTCGCGCGCCACTGGATCAGTGCGCGCGCTCGCCGCGAGCTCGACCATGACGTGGAATGCAGGCCCATTGCAAATCTCCCAGAGCTCGTCCAGCCAGGCCTTGAACCGCGCGGGTGCAGGCGCCGAGCGCAGTGGGTGCTTGCCCTGCTGGCCGAGGAGCTCGATCGCGAGTTGCTTCACCGCTGCGGCCACGAACGCGGCGCGACTGGGGAAGTAGAAGCGCTGGGTTGCTGCCGAGACGCCGGCGCGAGTGGCCACGCGGCGCGTGGTGAGGCCGGCGTAGCCGTCTTCGAGCAGGCACGCCAGCATCGCGTCGAGCAGCGCCTGGCGGGTTGCGGCGCGCCGCTCTTGCTGGCTGCGACGGGGCCTGGCCGTGGCGCTGGTCGCGGGCATGTCCGGATGGTAACATTCTTCCCACCCAGGTGGGCAACATCTTCAACGCGCCGCGACCAGCGGGCCGACATAGAATGGCTCGGCCTTGACCAACAACGGCTTTCAGTCAGCGAATCCCGGCCGCGACGTTCAGCTTGTCGGCACCGCGCGCTTCCTCGGCGAGGACGTGGCGAAGATTCACGACCCGGTGTGGGGAGTCACTGGCAGCCTCGGCGACAGCCAGTGCTACCTCGGGGTGCTGGGCAAGGTGGCTGCCATCCAAACTGCCCTCTCGGAGCGCGTGCGCACCGATGGGCTTGCGGTGCGGTTGATCGCGCCGGCGTACACGATCGGTGTATCTGACGGGCAGCTCAACGGGACGCCGTCCATGCGGTTCTCGTTGATCGGCCGCGAGCTGGTCAACGAGAGCATCGACCTGCACCTGAACGCCAACAGCATGGCCGGGCTGATCGCCGTAGTCGCGTGCGACAAGCCGCCGGTCGGAACGCTCGCGGCGATCCTCGAGCACAACGCACCCGCCGTGCTGCTCTCCGATGGATCGATCAAACCCGGCACCGACCCGCAGACCGGAGAGCGGATCGACATCGTCACCGGCTTTCAGTTCGCCTCTGACCCTGATCCAGGCACCCGCACGCGGATCGCGCTGCACGCGTGCCCGGGGCAAGGCAGCTGCGGCGGGATGTTCACCTACAACACGATGCAGACCTTCATTGCCGTGCTTGGTATGGAGCCGCTGCAGATGGTCGCGCCGCCGTCAGACGACCCTCGCCGCCTGAAGGAGTTCCCGCACCAGCTGATCGACTGCCTGGTCGCGATGACCGAGGCCGGGATCAGGCCGCGAGACATCGTCACGCCGGCATCGCTGCGCAACGCCCTGACGGTCACGATCGCGATGGGAGGATCGACCAACGTGTTGCTGCACAGCGTCGAGATCGCGCGTGCCGCCGGCTTCGCCCTCTGGGACGACGTGCTCAGCCAGTCTGAGTTCAACGACCTCTCGCGCAGGCTGCCGGTGCTCGTCAACGTCCGTCCGTTCGGGTTCTACTCGATGGTCGACATCGACGCCAAGGGCGGCCTGCAAGTGATCGTCAAGGAGCTGCTTGACGCCGGGCTGCTCGACGGCGACGCTCTGACCTGCACCGGCGAGACACTGGCCGAGCAAATCCGCCGGCTCGGTCCACCGGGGCCCGACGGGGACGTGATCCACTCTGTCGCCAAGCCCTTCAAGGACACCGGCGGGCTACGGCTGCTGCACGGAAACCTGGCGCCTGACGGCGGAGCGGTGCTGAAGATCGCGGGCGTCGAGGGCGGGCTCCAGGACGGTGTCTTCCGCGGCCGGGCGCGCGTCTTCAACAGCGAGCGGCAGCTGATCGAGGCGCTCGAGCACGAGCCCGACTCGTTCGCCGACCACGACATGGTCGTGATCCGTTACGAGGGCCCGCGCGGGGCTCCCGGAATGCCGGAGCTGCTTGACCCCACCTCGCGGATCACCGCGCTGTGCCGGCAGCGCAAGATCACGATCGCGCTGATGACCGACGCGCGCTTTTCGGGCGGGTCTGTCGGGCTGGTGATCGGCCACGTTGCGCCGGAGGGCTTTCTCGGCGGCCCGATCGCGCTGATCGAGGACGGCGACACGATCGTCGTCGATATCAACGCGGACCGGATGGACTGCATCGAGCTCGACGACGCGATCGAGTCCGAGCGCCGTGCGAAGGCATGGCAGGGCGCCGCCGACGCGAACGACGGGGTTCACCCAGACGTCACTGCGGTCTCGAGCCGCGTCCTGACGCGGATGCGCGCGTCCGCGCGGCCGGCGCTGCGCGGCGCCGGCATGGCGATCGGCTGATCGCGACCCTCAGCACCCGGCGGCAACGCCCTCAGCTGCTGTGTGTCTACGACGCAACGCAGATCCGGCCCCACCGACCTGAGGAGATCTGCAGCTCCCACGGGATGCGGGAACCGTCGGTTGCGGCGCGCAGAGAGATCGGGCGGTCGGACGGTACAGCGACTAGCGGCAACGCGGGGAACGCACGGGCAAAGCGGCGGGCGCGGACCACGGTGTCCTCACCTCGACCAGCCCAGATGGAGATCCCGTTTGGTGGGAGCAGCACGACCAGCGCCCGCCTGTCGCGCCGCACGCCGGGAGGTGCCGCGCAGCGGCGCCGGGCGGTGATCGCAGCGGAGCTGGCCGCCGGCGCGACGATCAGGTCACCGGCGCGGAGCAGCAGTTGGTCGGCGGCCGCGCGAGCGTCGCGAGGCTCGGCGAGGATCATGGCGGGCGAGTCCGCGGGCGAGGAGCCGATCGCGTCGACGGCCGCGAAGTAGGCGCCGACAAGAATCGGGCGCCCGTACGTGTCGTCCAGCCGCATCGATGAGGCGGCGAAGCCGCGGACGATCTGCAGCGCCCCGAGCTCCGCGGCGATGCGCCGGTCGGCGTCGTGCAGGGAGTTGATGCTGGCGCGAAGGCTCCCGAAACCTTGCGCGAGAGCGAGCAACGCGACCAGGGAGGCGATCACGAACGCCGCCCGGCTGGGGGCGATGTCGCGGAATGCCTCGGCGAGGATCAGGGTCAGCAGCACCACCCCGGTGTAGACGTAGCGGGAGGCCTCGGGAGCGCCTGCCCGGCCCCGGCCGTAGCCAACAAGTAGCCAAAAGCAGAACGCCGTTACGAGCAGCCCCGCCAGACGGGCGGTGACCACGTGACCGCGTGCACTGCGCCATGCAACTGCGCCTCCTGCGACCCCGAGCAGCAGCGCGCCCCAGTGCAGCCCGAGGCCGAAGACGCTGCCGGCCGCCGCGGCAGCGAGCCGGGTGGCGAACGGGACCGCGGCAGAGAGGCTCGCGCTATGGGCCGCGGATGGCTTGTAGAACGCCAGCCACCAGACTGCGTACAGGGCGAGCGGCGTGGCCCACACGAAGCCGCGGCGGCGGAGGGCACGCGCGCGGGAGACTCCCTGGCGCGGCCGCAGCACCCCGTCCCGCCACATCGTCTCGACCGCCACTCCGATTGCGAACGCCACCGTGAAATCTGAGCACGCGAGCGCCACCACGAGCAGCGTGCAGGCCAAGTTGTCACCCCGGCGATCGTCGCGCTCGAGGGCGAGGAGCGCGCCGACGCTGAGGCTGATCGTCGCGACGAACCCCACATTGACCGGGAGCGTCACGTACTCCCAGCCCGAGCCGAGGAACGCGAACGGGACCGCGACGAGCATTGCGAACGCTCCGACACGGCGGCGAACGAACTCGAACACAAACGCCACGCAACTCAGGTGCACGAGCGTCTGCATCGTCCGGAACACCCAATAGTCGGTCAGCCCCACGGTGCGGAAAAGGAGCTGATACAGCGCAACCGGCAGCACGACCAGGTGCTGGTTATACGACGCGAAGACCGAAGTAAGACCGCTGTTGCGACCGTCGATCCACGACCAGTCGTCGAAATAGAAGCTTGTTCCGCGCTCCGCCAGCATCAGATAGCCGAACGCGACGAGGAGCAACACGCCGCACCCGGCCCACGCACACCAGCTGCGGCCGACGCCGACGCGCGCAACGCGGTGGGTTGAATCTGCCTCGAAGAACGCCTCGGAACTGACAACCCGCACATTGAGCTAAACGCGCGTTCAGCCACCGAGTTCTGAAGTTCGGGTTGCGTCGCGGCCCGCAACGTCGGCAAATCTGCCGATACCTACCAAAGGTTCGCGGTCAGCGCCCGTCTTGAAAGGTCACGCGTTGCTCAGCACGCGAGCCTCAGGCAGGAGCGCGTTCATACACCGGCGGGGATCGACAGTGCGCTCCACACAACCTTGCCGTGGCCGTCCGGCCGGGCGGCCCAGCGGCTGCTCATGCCGGCAATGATCGCGAGGCCTCGGCCGTGCAGGTCCTCGGCGGTCGCCTTCAGCTTGCGCGGCATCGCGCTCGCCTCATCGGAAACCTCGAGCGTCAGTTCGTGACGGGCCCTTCGTATGCGCAGCAGGATTGGCGGTTCCCCGTGGACGATCGCGTTCGTGACAAGCTCGCTCGCGATCAGCGTCGCGTCCCGGATCAGCGGCTCGGGTAGCGACCAATGCCGCAGGGTGGCCGCCGTGAAGCGCCTGGCGGCATGCACGCCTGATGGTTCGTGCGGTATCTCGAGGACCTCGGTGCGGTATGCGGCGCGGTCGCTGATGCGGGCGATCAGAATCGCCACGTCATCCTCTGCTCCGTCCGGCGCCAGCCGGCGGATCAGCGCATCAGGGAGGTCCGCGGTGCGGTGTGCGTCTGCCCGCAGACTGTCGGCGAGAATGTCGATCCCCGAGTCGATGCTGCGGTCGCGCCGCTCGACCAGCCCGTCCGTGTAGAGGGCGATTACGGCGCCGATGTCGAGCGTCAGTCGGTGCTCGTCGGGAGCGATCGAGCCGGTGCCCAGTGGGGGACAGGTCGCCTGCGGCAGTCGTTCGGTGGGGCGTCCAGGTATTGCGAGCAGCGGCGGCAGGTGACCCGCGTTCGCGAAACGCAACTCGCGTGTGGCCGGGTCGTAGACCGCGTAGATGCAGGTCACGAGCTGACCGTCTGACAGCTCGCGCACCATCGAGTCGAGCATCTCGAGTATTTCGGCCGGCGGCAGATCCAACCGGGCGTACGCGCGGGCCGCCGCCCGCATCTGTCCCATGATGCGCGCCGCAGGTATGCCGCGCCCCGTGACGTCACCGATCATCAGTGCGGTGCGACCGGCGCCGAGATCGATCACGTCATACCAGTCGCCGCCGACACGAGTCCCTGCGACGCCGGCTTGGTAGAAGGTCGCCACCTCGAGGTGATCCGAGCTGAAGCCGTTAGCGGGAAGAAGGCTGCGCTGAAGCTCGTCGGCGATCCGATGCTCGCGGTCGGCTGCCTCTTGAGCCGAGGCGGCGGCGGCGACCGCCTGCTCGGCGCGCTTCTGCTGCGTGATGTCCTGGATGAAGCCCGTAAGCCGCGTGGGAGTCCCATGTTCATCGCGCACCACCTCGCCGCGAAGATGAATCCAACGCTCGTCCGACGTGGTCTGGCCGGGGCGTCGTTCGTATTCGAAGGGCTCTCCGCTTTCGATCGCGGCGTCGATCGTTTCGCGAACGGATTCGCGGTCACCGGGGTGAACTAGCTGCTCGAGCGCCTGGTCGAGACGCAGCGCCGTGGCGGGCTGGTCGCTGAGTCCGAGCATTTGCAGCAGCTGCTCGGAGCCCGTCAGCTCGCCGGTCCCGATGTCCACCTCCCAGCTCCCGACCTCGGCGAGCCGCTCGGCCCGGTTCTGCATGGTCCTCGAGCGCTCGAGCTGCTCTCGGGTGCGGCGGGCGCGATCGAGTTCCAGGTTGGCGTGGACGCGCGCGCGCAATTCGCGAGCGCTGAACGGCTTGATCAGGTAGTCGTCGGCGCCTGCCTCGAGTCCTTCGATCACGCCCTCCTCGCCGGCGCGCGCGGAGATCATCACCACCGGAACGTGCAGGGTGACGGGGTCATCCTGCAGCGCTGCGAGCAGTCCGAAGCCACCCAGGCGGGGCATCATGACGTCCGCGAGGATCAGGTCGGGTGGATCCGCGCGGGCAAGCTCGAGCGCGGCGACGCCGTCAGCCGCGGTCCGGACGGCGTATTCCTCGGCGAGCAGCGTTGCGACGTAATCCCGCATGTCGGGGTTGTCGTCGACGACGAGCACGCGTGGACGACGGTCGTGATCTGTTGCCGGCGCCACCGGCTGTCCGTCGGGCACCCCGCGGGCGGCCTGCAGCCAACGGCTTGCCTCGGCGAGGAAGCCAGCCACCTCGCGCTCGATCGACACCTCGCGCCGCTGCGTCAGCTCCTCGCCGGGAAGGTGAGCACGTCCGAACGGCACCTCCACGATGAACGTGCTGCCCGCTCCCGGGATGCTGTGCACGTCCGCTGCTCCGTCGTGCAGCCGGGCAAGCTCGGCCACCAGCGCCAGACCGACTCCTGAGCCTTCATAGGTTCGCCCACGCGCTCCAGCAACTCGGTGAAAGCGCTCGAACAGCCTTGCCTGGTCGTCCGGATCAATGCCGATTCCCGTGTCCGCGACGGCCAGCCTGGCGCTGCCGTCGTGCTCCTCGATCCGGACGGTGATGCTGCCGCTGAGGGTGAATTTGAGCGCGTTCGAGAGGAGGTTCAGCACGATCTTTGCCCACATCTCGCGGTCCACGTAGACGAGCTCTGGCAGCGGCGGGCAGTCGATCACGAAGTCGAGACCGGCGCGCGTAACCGCCGATTCGAACATGCTCGCCAGCTCGGCGGTGTACTGCGCCAGCGCCACTGGCTCGAAGACCGGCTCCGCGTGACCGGACTCGAGTCTCGAGAAATCGAGCAGCGTGTTCACGAGCTTCAGCAGCCGCGCGCCGTTGCGAGCGATGATCTCCATACGCTGGCGCTGCTGCGCCGGCATCGCATGCTCATGGTCGGCCAGCGCGTCCTCGGCCGGCCCGAGCAGCAGCGTCAGCGGGGTGCGGAGCTCATGACTGACATTCGTAAAGAACGCGGTCTTCGCACGATCGAGCTCCGCGAGCTCTTCCGCCCGTTGCCGCTCGGCCTCGTAAGCTCGCGCGCCCGCGATTCCCGACGCGAGCTGAGCTGCGAGCAAGCCCAGGAACGACAGGTAGTTGTCGTCCAACGGGCGATACCGATTGGCGCCCACGACGAGGAACCCGTATGGATAGGCGTCCTGAACCGGCTGAGGCAGCGGCAGCAGCACCGCTGCGGTCGGAGGCTCCTTCCACGCACCGGTGGGAAGCCGCTCGAACCGGCGGTCGATCTCCTCCACGATCAGTGGGGTGCCCGTCAGAAGGTCTGCAATCGGCCACACTGGCTCGGCGTCGATCCTGATCCGTTCTAGCGCGGCTTCGTGGTTTGTCGCGATGCCGGTCGAGCACACGAGTTCCGCCACCTGCTCGTCGCGATCGAACAGGTATATGAGGGTGAAGGGCAGCGACCAGTGGTTCTCCTCCAGGTGCTCGGCGGCTGACCGCAGGTAATCCCGCTCGTCACGCCCGGTCGCCGACTCGGAGCCGAGATCGCGGAGCGTCGCCAGCCGCCGCGCGCCGATCACACGCTCGGTGTCCTCGCTGACGACGCACAGCATCCCCGCGATCGTGCCGTCGTCGTCGATCAGCGGGCTGTAGGAGAACGTGTGATAGGTCTCCTCCACGTAGCCGCTGCGCTCCAGGAACAGCAGCAGCGACTCGTCCCACGTCGCGCTCCCCGTCCGCAGCACCGTCTCGATCCGCGGCCCAATGTCCTCCCAGATCTCGGCCCAGACCTCGCTCGCGGGCCGGCCCAACGCCCACGGGTACTTCTTGCCCAGCGTGTCCCGCCGGTACGCCTCGTTGCAGAAGAACGTCAGCGATGGGCCCCACGCCATCCACATCGAAAAGCGTGATGTCAGCAGCATTCGGACGATCGTCGTCAGGCTGTGCGGCCACGCCTCCGGGGGACCCAGGGGAGTCGCCTCCCAGTCAACCGCGAGCAGGTCACGGCCGAGATCCCCGGCGTCGCGCAGCGCCTCCACGATCTGGGTACCGCGCCGCCGCGCCGGATCAGAGCCAGCCGTCCCCGACCCGGATGAACCGCCGGTCATGGCGCGAGGAACACCTCGGGATCGTCGATCAGGGTAAGCGTGTCCACCAGCCCGGCCAGCTCGAAGAGGCGCCGGACCTCGCCGGCGCCGCCGACCGCCACCGCGAAGCGAAAGCCGTCAGCAAGCGCGCGCTGGTGCTCGGCAACGACGATGCTCAGGCCGCTCGAGTCCATGAACGTGATCCCGCGCAGGTCGAGAACCACCGCCGAAGCGGCGGCCTCCGGCTTCTGCAGCGTTTCTCTCAGACGGTCTGCCGAGGCCAGATCCAGCTCCCCGCGAGCGACGACAACAGCTGCGTCGTCGCGAACTTCGCAACGCGCCTCGAACGTGGGGGGTCCGTCGGGCATCTCAGAGAATCGGCATGGTAGCGACCGGCTGCGCAACCCTCATCGGGCAGATCCGCACTCTCATGGCGAAGGGCAGCCGCGCGGAGTAGCGTGCACGAGGACGGGTAGCTCTGATACCCGAGTCCGAATCAGGGAGAGTCTGATGAGCAAACGGTTGCACGAGTTGAAGGACCACGGCGTGAGTCCATGGCTGGACTACATCGCGCGCGATTTCGTACGCGGTGGGGAGTTGGCGCAGCTGATCGAGCGCGGGATCGTCGGGTTGACCTCCAACCCCACAATCTTCCAGAAGGCAATTTCCGAGGGCAACGCGTACGACGAACAGTTCCGCGAGGTGCTTCGGACGGAGGCAGACCCGAAGGAGGTGTTCCTGGCGCTGGCGCGCGAAGACATTCGCGAGGCCTGCGATCAGCTGCGCAGCGTCTTCGATCGCGGCGACGCCACGCGCGACGGGTGGGTGTCACTCGAGGTCGATCCGAACTTCGCGATGGACACCGACGCGACGGTCACGGAGGCGCAGCGGCTCGCCAAGATGATCGATCGGCCGAACCTGTTCGTGAAGATTCCGGGCACGCGCCCGGGACTGGCGGCGATCGAGGAGACGATCGCGGCCGGGATCCCAGTCAACGTGACGCTCCTATTCTCGCTCGAGCGCCACCGCGAGGCAGCCGAGGCGTACCTCCGCGGGCTGGCTCGGCTGCGCGACGCAGGCGGCGACCTGAGCGGGGTTGCGTCGGTCGCGTCGTTCTTCGTCTCGCGCGTCGATACCGAGGCGGACCGGCGGCTCGAGGAGATCGGCGGGCACGACGAGCTGAAGGGCAAGCTCGCGATCGCCAACGCGAAGCTCGCCTACGAGAGTTACAAGCAGCTGTTCAGCGGCGAGACGTGGCGCGCGCTCGAAGCCGAGGGTGCCTCGCCGCAGCGGTGTCTGTGGGCGTCGACATCGACCAAGAACCCGTCATACAGGGATGTCGTATACGTCGAAGAGCTGATCGGGCCGAACACCGTCAACACGATGCCGCGCGAGACGATCGATGCCTTCGCCGATCACGGCCGCACCGCCGACACGCTCGAGCGTGACGTCGACGAGGCCCGCGAGACGCTCGAGCGGTTCGCCGGCGCCGGCGTGGACTACGACGACGTCGTTGGCGTGCTGGAGCGCGAGGGCGTCGAGAAGTTCGCGCAGTCGTTCCGCGAGCTGCTCGATGGCGTGGCGGCAAAGCGCGACCAGCTGGTGGCGGCGTAAGCCATGGGTGACACGAACTTCCGCCGCGAGCTGGCACAGCAGCTCCGCGTCGACTCGGTGCGCTGCAGCGCCGCGGCCGGCTCGGGGCACCCGACGTCGTCGATGTCGGCCGCTGATCTGATGGCAGTCTTGCTCGACGGGCATCTGAAACTGGACTTTTCCCAGCCCGACGATCCGCATCGCGATCATCTGATCTTCTCGAAGGGTCACGCGTCGCCGTTGTACTACGCGATGCTGAAGGCGGCGGGTGCGATCAGCGACGAGGAGCTCCTGACATTCCGCCGGTTCGATAGCCGGCTGGAGGGCCATCCGACGCCACGGATCCCGCCAACCGACGTGGCCAGCGGCTCGCTGGGCCAAGGGCTGCCGATCGGAGTCGGCGTAGCGATCGCAGGCAAGAATCTGGACCGCCTGCCCTACCGGGTGTGGGTTCTGTGCGGCGACTCCGAGATGGCCGAGGGGTCGATCTGGGAGGCGTTTCAGCATGCGGGCTGGGCCGGGCTCGACAACCTCACCGTGCTCGTCGACGTCAACCGCCTTGGCCAGACGCGCGAGACGATGCTCGGCTGGAACATGGAGGGGTACCGCGCGCGGGTCGAGGCGTTCGGCTGCAATCCGATCGTGATCGACGGGCACGACCCTGATGAGATCGACGCCGCGTACCGGGAGGCCATCCGGACGACGGATCGACCGACCGTGATCCTCGCGCGCACCAAGAAGGGGAGGGGTGTCAAGGCGGTCGAGGACCTGTCGGGCAAGCACGGCAAGCCGCTCGACGATCCAACCGAGGCGATCGAGGAGCTCGGGGGGGAACGGACCCTGCACGTACAGGTGGCTGTCCCCGACCGCTCCCCGGAGCCTCACCGCTTCGACGTGCCGGGCGGCGAGCTTCCGAGCTGGGAGCTCGGCGAGGAAGCCGCCACACGGCAGGCATACGGGGAGGCGCTCCGGGCGCTCGGCTCGATGCGTGGCGACGTCGTCGCGCTCGACGGCGAGGTTTCGAATTCGACCTTCTCAGAGCTGTTTGCGGAGGGGTTTGCTGATCGCTACTTCGAGATGTTCATCGCCGAGCAGCAGATGGTCGCTGCCGCCGTCGGGATGCAGGTCCGCAACTGGGTGCCGTTCGCGTCGTCGTTCGCGGCGTTCTTCACGCGCGCGTACGACTTCATCCGGATGGCGGCGGTCTCGCGCGCCAACGTTCGCTTCTGCGGCTCGCACGCAGGCGTCTCAATCGGTGAGGACGGGCCCTCGCAGATGGCGCTCGAGGACTTCGCGGCTTTCCGGGCGGTGCACTGCAGTGCCGTGCTCCACCCCTCCGATGCAAACCAGGTCGCGCCGCTGGTGGCGGCGATGGCCGAATGGCGGGGCATCTCGTACATGCGCACGCTCCGGCCCAAGACGCGCGTGCGTACCGCACCCGGGGAGGAGGTCCGCATCGGCGGCAGCCGGGTCTTGCGATCCGGCGACAGCGACGATGTGACGATCGTCGCCTGCGGGATCACCGTCGAGGAGGCCGAGCAGGCGGCCGAGGCGCTGGACGCCGAGGGAACGTCGGTGCGTGTGATCGACTGCTACTCGATCAAGCCGATCGATGCGGAGGCACTACGCGCTGCGGCGAGGGAAACGAACGGCATCGTCACGGTTGAGGATCACTGGCCGGAAGGCGGGCTTGGCGAAGCGGTTCTGAGCGCGATCTCCGGTGAGGGCGATCGGCCGCCGGTTGTCAAACTCGCGGTCACGGGCATGCCAGTCTCGGGCTCGCAGTCTGAGTTGATGCACGCAGCCGGGATCGACTCGGAGGCGATCGTCGCAGCCGTGCGCAAGCTG
Organism: uncultured Solirubrobacterales bacterium; assembly: GCA_963796525.1. GTDB lineage: Bacteria > Actinomycetota > Thermoleophilia > Solirubrobacterales > Solirubrobacteraceae > Palsa-465. The sequence goes on along the minus strand of CAWCMD010000012.1, from coordinate 884,697 downwards.
GCGAGCACCCGCGCGAGGGCCTAGCGCTTCGCGACGGCGGAACTTCGAGCGCCCTAGTGCGTTGTTGACGTGGGGGATACGCGACCACGCCAGCCACTCACCGTTTTGGAGGCCGCACACGTGCAGAGATCTCGTTGGATTCCGATCGCAATTTCGCTGAGCGCCTTGTTCGTCGCGCTTGGATCCGGTGCCTACGCTGCGATCACGATTCCCGCCAACAGCGTTGGGACGCCCCAGCTCAAGGACGGCGCGGTCACCGGCTCGAAGATCCGGAACGACACGATCACTGGCGCCAAGATCAGGCTTGCCACGCTGGGCCAGGTCCCATCGTCGATCCGCGCCGACCACGCGACTGTCGCCGACAACGCCAACCGCCTCGGCGGACTCGCGTCGTTCAAGTACGCGCTGAACACCCAACCGGGGTTCATTCCGGCGGCCCTCCTGCCGGGCTACAGCAACTTCGGAAACGGGTACGCGAACGTCAGCTACATGAAGGACACGATTGGCTTCGTGCATCTTCATGGAACGATGAACTGCCTGGCGGGCCCCTCCGTCGCGTTCACCCTGCCTGCGGGCTACCGTCCGGCACAGTGGCTCCTGACGTCGCTCGGAACGGCTCCCCCCGGCTCCACCGGGCGCACGGACGTGGCGCCAAACGGCAACGTGTGGATCACCGCGACAAGCGACACGACGCTGTGCGGCTTGGACGGGATCACGTTCAAAGCGGAGCAGTAATCCGCCAGGGTCAGTTCTCGGTTGCCTCGAGCGCCGGGCCGGCCGTGACCCGGACCGGCTCGGTTGGGGTGCCGCTCGATCGGGCGAACCAGAGTCGTCGTCGGTTGCTTTCGATCGGCCGGACCCACAGCTCCTGAATCAGGATCTTGATCGTCGCCAGGATCGGAACCGCCACGATCAGCCCGATGAACCCGAACAGCCGGTCAACGGCTACGACACCGACCGCGATCACCGCGGGATGCAATTTGACCGTGCGGGCGACGACCAGTGGTTGAATCACGTTGCCCTCGGCTTGGTGCGCGATCACGTAGATCGCCGCGACGGCGATCGCCTTGCCCGGCGAGATCGTCAGCGCGAAGATGATTGGCGGGATCGAGCTCGCCAGCGCGCCAAAGAACGGAATGATCATCGCGATCGCGGTGAACACCGCGAAGAACGCGGCAAATGGTAGGCCCACGATCCGCAGTCCGATGTACGTCAAGAAACCGAGGACGACCATCCCGACTGCCAGCCCTCGCAGCCAACCAAGGTATGCGGCGCGAAGCCTCCGCAGGATCACCCAGCCGTGCTCGCGGTGCGCGGGCGGGATCAAGCTCAGCAGGCCGTTGACCAGGGGGCCCGGGTGGATCGCGGTGTACAGAGCCGTGAGCAAGACCACGATCACCGCCGCCACGGCTCCCACGACGCTCGCGCCGATCGACTCGAGTGGTCCGAGCAACCGGCCCGGGTGGTGCGTGTAGCCGTTGACGAACTGCTGCAGCTGCTGACCCACGTGGCTCGGCGACGTTCCGGTCAGGCTGCCGACCCGGTGGCGCAGGGCATCGACGATGCTTGGCAGTGAGGCGGCGAACTTGTTGATCTCACTGCTGAAGACGGGCACGATCAATGCGATCAGCCCGCCAATGCAGGCGAGCCCGATCAGCAGCCCGAGGAGCGCGCCGAACGCTCTCGGCACCTTGTAGCGCTCGAGAAGGGAAGCGAAGGCGGACAGCGGCAGCGCCAGCACGATCACGATCAGCACCGCCAGCACGAGCGTCATCAACGCCTGGAAGATCAGGCCGGCGACGATCAACGCGAACGCAAGCAGCACCGCGCGATATACGACTCCCGGAGTGATCGTCGAATCCGACACCTCTTGGCAAGGCTGCCCGCTAAACGTCAGGCGCATTCGGCGTGACGCTCGATCCGCGCGTACGCATCGAGCAGACATTCGAGCTCAACCCGCAAACGCCCGGTCGGTCCACTAGCCTCTCCAAAGCTGGATTGGATTCCCGCTATCGGAGGTCGCATGATGCGTGTCGTTCGAGTTCTCGCAGCGCTCGCCGTTCTCGTCTTCGCCTTGGCCGTACCCGCCCTCGCCGCCGTGCGCACGGGGACGTATGCCGGGCGAGGCGTGTCGTTCGTAATCACTCCACGCTCGGTCGAGCATTTCAAGATCAATGTCGTCTACGTGTGCGGGCCGCAGGGCGAGCAGCGCGTGCCGGTGACCCTGAGGCTCTCGGGGATCGCACTGAGCGCCCGCGGGGGCTTCCGCCTCAAGATGGAGCAGGGCCCTCTGATCGTCGCGGTGACCGGCAGCGTGACCGGCAGCGTGACCGGCAGCCGGGCGGCCGGAACGGCTGACGGCTTTGGCGACGTCGGCGCCGGGAGCTCGGACTGCGGCACGGGAACCGTGCGCTGGAGCGCGACGCGCCGCTGAGCCCGGTACGAGAAAGGAAAGATGCGAGGGCCGCCCGCTACACGGGACCGGGGGCTGTAGCGGAACTGCCCTCGCGTCACGAGGCCTACCCATTCCAGGAAGGTGTACAACCGCTGGGGAACAATTCATCGACTATGGCCAGTCAGCAAGAAAAGGTTTCGCACGCGCAGGACGAGATCACGAGCGTGAAGCGCCTGTTCGTAGCGTTCGCGCGGCGGGATCTCGACCAGGCTCTCGCGTTCGTTCATCCGCAGGCGCGGCTGTGGGTCGTGACCGCGGCGGTCGCACGCGACGGTCGGCCGTACGTTGGGCACGACGGTATTCGGCAGTACTTCAATGATGTCGACCGCGTGTGGGAGCACCTCGAGCTTCTGCCGCTCGAGTTCGAGCAGGTGGGGGAGGCGATCGTGGTGCTCGGAGAGGTGCGGGCCCGTGGTGCCGCGGGCGAGATCAGGCGGCCCGCTGTATGGACGTGGAGGTTCCGTGACGGACTCGTGATCGATGGCCGCGTGGACTCAGATCTGCGCGCCGCTCGGGATGCACTCGGGCTTGCCAGCACCGTTGACGACCTCATCCGCCGATACGTGGCGACCTTCAACCGGCGCGACATCGACGAGCTGATCACCCTCACCGATCCAGAGATCGTCGCGTTCCCGCTCGTCATTCCGGGCGTGCGGCGCAGATACGCGGGGCACCAGGGCCTTCGCCACTGGATCCGAGACGTGGTGGCCGGCGACGTCGGCTACTCGGTCGTCGTGCGCGAGATTCGCCAGCTCGAGCGGCAGCGCTGGGCGCTGCTGGGGGAGCTCGCAACCGACGAGGCGCCGGTCAGCCCGTTTGCGTCGCTGCTGTCATTGGCCGACGGCCTGATTGACGAAGTCCGCGAGTATCTCAGTGAGGAGGACCTGCTTCGCCAGTTGCACCATCTCCCGTAGTTAGGATGCGACTTGAACTGCGTCAGGGCCCGGGCCCGTACCAGGAGGTCTGTGATGAGCGAGCGGCACGTAGTGATTGTTGGGGGAGGCTTCGCGGGCCTGGGTTGCGCGCAAAAGCTGGTCGACCATGACGACATCAGCGTCACGCTGCTCGACGCCAACAACTATCACCAGTTCCAGCCGCTGCTCTACCAGGTCGCGACCTCGCAGCTTGCGGCGAGCGACGTCGCACAGTCGATCCGCGACGTATTCGCCGAACGCGACAACGCGCACATCGTGCTGGCCGAGGTCAAATCGGTCGACACCGAGAAGAAGACCGTGCGGTCGGCGGACGGAGGGGAGTGGACCGGCGATGCGCTCGTGCTCGCGGCGGGGTCGCAGCCCAACTTCTTCGGCACTTCCGGCGCGCCCGAGAACTCGTTTCCTCTCTACTCGCTTGATGACGCCACGCGTCTGCGGTCACGGATTCTCGGGCTGCTCGAACAGGTTGATCGCGACCCAACGCTCGTCGAGCGCGGCGCGCTCAACTTCGTGATCGTCGGGGGAGGTCCCACGGGCGTCGAGGTGGCGGGCGCGATCGCCGACATGGTCCGGGTGACGGTGCCGGCCGAATACCACGGCGTCGACGCGACCAAGGCGCATATCTACCTGCTCGATTTCGGCGATGCGCTGCTCAAGCCGTTCTCGGACAGCGCGCACGGGTACGTCGCCAAGGTGCTGGGCGAGAAGGGCGTCGACATCCATCTCGGCACCGGCGTCAAGGAGGTCCATCCCGGCCACGCCGTGTTCTCGGACGGCACAGTTGTCCCCACGCGCTGCGTCATCTGGGGCGGCGGGATCAAGGCGGCGCCGGTCGCGGCGGACTGCGGCCTGGCAGAGGGCCGAGGCGGCCGGATGGATGTTCAGCCCGATCTGAGCGTCGATGGCAGTCCCGGCGTGTATGCGATCGGGGACATCGCCAACATCCCGGGTGCGGACGGGCAGCCGCTGCCGCAGCTCGGATCTGTCGCGCTGCAGAGCGGAACCTGGGCGGCTGACAACATCCTGGCCGACTTCGAGGGCAAGCCACGGAAGCCCTTCAAGTACCGAGACAAGGGGATCATGGCGATGATCGGGCGCGGCGCCGCGATCGCTGAGGTCGGCAAGCACCACCACGAGATTCACGGCGAGCTGGCCCACATGGCGTGGCTTGGGGTGCATGCCGCGCTGATGACCGGAACCAGATCCAAAGTCGAGGCGTTCGTGGAGTGGGCCGGGGACGGCTTCAGCAAGACCGGGGGCGCACACGTCCTCGATCGCGGCGATGCGGCCGAGATCGACTGGGACGATGACGATGAGATCCCAGCGCCGACGGCCCCCGCGCAGGAATCGAGCGCAGGCTCCTAGTCGTCCCTGCTGGAGCGCGCTCTCCGGCTTCCAGCGTACGAGCTGATGTCGATGAAGAACGCGAGCGCGACGAAGAACCACTCGAACCCGGTCACGTGGTGTCCGGGCCCCCAGTCCCAGAACGCCGCGTAGGCGAGCGTCGTCCACGGAAGCAGGAAGAAGCCGAGCAGCGGGACGATCCAGCTGTCGAAGGCACGGCTGAGGACATTGCTGAAGAGCCACAGCAGGAACAGCGCCAGTCGTGGCGAGACCAGCGCGAATAGTGCGAGCAGACATCCCATGGCCCTGTAAGGATTGCACCGCGGCCGGCGTGAGCATCATCTTCATCGGGTGATGGGCAAGCGGGTTTCACCCGATCGGGGTGATGCTGGCTGCGGTCGCCGCTCGCAGCATCCGAGACGGCCAAATGAGCACCTCAGCCAAGCGCGCATCAAGCAGTTCAGAGGACGGCGATAAGCGCGGTGCGCACGCGAGCGCCAAGAACGACACGATGCCGCAGAGCGCTGCGGCGCCCTCGCCATTCCCCCCGATCGCCGATTACGGCTTCCTGTCCAACTGCCACACCGGGGCGCTGATCGCTGGGGACGGTGCCGTCGGCTGGCTGTGCGTCCCGCGTTTCGACTCGCCGAGCGTGTTCGGGACGCTGCTGGACCGCGGCGCCGGCTACTTCCGCTTCGGGCCGTTCGGAATCAATGTGCCGAGTGGCCGCCGGTACATCCCTGGCACGAACACGCTCGAGACGTCCTGGAAGGTGCCGACGGGATGGGTGACGATCCGCGAGGCCCTGACGATGGGGCCCCGCCGGGGCGAGGACACGGTCACCCCGCACACCCGGCCGCCGGCTGACGAGGATGCTGAGCACATGCTCGTCCGCACCGCGGTCTGCACGGAGGGAAGCGTCGAGATCGAGCTGGTGTGCGAGCCGGCGTTCGACTACGGCCGCGTCCCAGGAGACTGGTCGCTCGCCGACGATCGTCATCGCGCCGATGCCTCCGGAGCCGGCCAGGCGATCAGCCTCCAGACCGACATGCTGATCGGGATCGAGTCCGGCCGCGCGCGGGCGCGTCACGTGATGCAGGCCGGCGAGGAGATTTACTGCGCGCTGGCATGGGGCGAGGACACGCCACCGCCGATGACTGCCGAGGAGGCGAACGAGCGGCTCACGGCGACGACCAACTTCTGGCGAACCTGGCTGTCGCGCGCACGGATCCCCGACCACCAGCTCGGACCGTTGATCCAGCGCTCGGCGCTCACGATCAAGGGGCTCACGTACATGCCGACCGGGGCGACCGTCGCCGCGCTGACCACATCGCTGCCGGAGACGCCGGGCGGCGAGCGCAACTGGGACTACCGCTACACCTGGATCCGCGACTCGACCTTCACGCTGCAAGCGCTCCACTATCTGAACCTGGACTGGGAGGCCGACGAGTTCATCCAGTTCATCACGGATCTGGAGTGCAACGAGGACGGAGCGCTGCAGATCATGTACGGGATCGACGGCCGCCGGGATCTGACCGAGACGTTCCGCGAGGACCTATCTGGCTACGCGGGCGCGCGGCCGGTGCGGATCGGCAACGGAGCTTTCGACCAGCGCCAGAACGATGTGTTCGGCGCCGCGCTGGACTCGATCCTCCTGCACACGCGCCGCAGCGAGCGGTTGCCGCGGAGCCTGTGGCCGCTGGTTCAGTCGCAGGCCGAGTGCGCGAAGGAGGTGTGGCGCAACGCCGACCAGGGGATCTGGGAGGCGCGCGGCAAGCCACAGCACTACGTCTCCTCAAAGCTCATGTGCTGGGTGGCGATGGATCGCGCGTCGAAGCTTGCGTTCGAGCGTGGCGAGGCGAATCTGGCAGGCGGTTGGGGCGACGTGGCCGCCGAGATCAAGGCCGACATCCTGAAGCACGGAGTCGACAAACGGGGGGTCCTGCGACAGCACTACGCAACCGACGCGCTCGATGCCTCAACGCTGCTCGCGGCACTCTTCGGTTTCCTCCCCGGCACCGACGAGCGGCTGCGTGCAACCGTGCTCGCGATCGCCGACGAGCTGACCGAGGACGGGTTCGTGCTGCGCTACCGGACCGGCGAGACCGACGACGGCCTATCGGGCAAGGAAGGCACGTTCGTGATCTGCTCGTTCTGGCTCGTCTCGGCACTTGCGGTGATTGGCGAGATGCAAGAGGCGCGCGATCGAATGGAGCGCCTGGTGAGGATTGCCTCGCCGCTCGGCCTTTATGCCGAGGAGTTCGATGTCGCCACCGGTCGCCACCTCGGCAACTTCCCGCAGGCGTTTTCCCATCTTGCGCTCGTCGAGGCGGCCGAGCGAATTGTCGTAGCGGAGCTGATCGAAGAGCTCGCGGGATGAGCAGCCAGGATGGCTGACGCCCCGGCCGCTCGCGAACCGACCGCTGCCCCTGGGCCACCCCCGGAGATGACGGCCGAGCAGGCCGCGGGGATCATGCGCAGCAAGCGCTTCGTGGTCCTGCTGATCCTGGTGTCGATCATCGGAGTGGTCGTATCCGTCATCTCGTGGGGTTACCTCGAGCTCATCTACCAGATCCAGCAGGAGCTCTTCGTCCACCTGCCGCACGCCGTGGGTTACTCGAACGGTCCACCGCTCTGGTGGTACCTGCCGGTGCTCGCGATCGGCGCGCTGATCGTCGCGCTGGCGATCGACCGCCTTCCCGGCGACGGCGGTCACCTGCCGGCCAAGGGCCTCGCAGCCGGCGGAGGGCCGCCGCAGCTCCTGAACCTGCCCGGGGTGCTGCTCGCCGGCATTGCGACGATCGGCTTCGGGCTGGTGCTCGGTCCGGAGGCGCCGCTGATCGCGCTTGGAGCCGGCGTCGCCGTGCTCACGATCCGGGCGTCTCGCCGGCCGGCTCCGCCTGAGATGCTGATGATCATCGGCGCCGCGGGGAGCTTCGCCGCGATCTCGTTCATCTTCGTCTCGCCGCTCGTCGCCGCGGTCATCCTGATCGAGGCGACCGGTCTTGGTGGAGCGAGGCTGCCGCTGGTGGTCGTTCCGGGGCTGCTCGCGGCGGGCATCGGTTCGCTCGTCGCGCTCGGGGTTGGATCGTTCACGGGTTTGAGCACGAGCGCGTTCGCCCTGGATCCGCTCAAGCTGCCGACGTTCGGTCATCTGACAGTGGGCGAATTTGGATGGACGATTGCGCTCGCGCTCGCGATCGCGGTCGTCACCCGGGTGATCATGGTGTCCGGCCTGTTCACGCACAAGCTGGTCTCCAAACGGCTGCTGATCCTGCTGCCGATCGTGGCGCTGATCATCGCCGGGCTTGCGATCGCGTTCGACAAGAGCGCCAGCCACAGCATCAACTACGTGTTGTTCGACGGTCAGGCCGCGCTCCCGGGACTGATCAATGACGCCAAGACCTGGTCACTGTCGGCGCTCGCGTTGCTGCTCGTGTTCAAGGGCATCGCCTATGGGTTATCGCTCGGCAGCTTCCGCGGAGGACCGACGTTTCCGGCGGTGTTCCTCGGCGCGGCCGCGGGCGTGATGGCTTCGCACCTACCCGGGTTCGCGCTGACCGCGGCGGTCGGCGTCGGAATGGGTGCGGCCGTCGCGTCAGTGCTGAGACTCCCGATCTCCGCGATTGTGCTGGCGACGCTGATGACGGCCACGGCTGGGACCGGCGACGAGCCGCTGATCATCGTCGGGGTTGTGACGGCGTATGTGGCGACGCTTGCGGTTTCGGCGCTGATTCACGCGCCGGCGGAGCCCGCCCCTGATGCGCCCCGGCCCGGCGCCCCTCCCGAGGTTGCCGTCGCGCCAGGGGCGTCGTGAACGACGGCGGTCCGAACGTCGACGTCACCGCCCAGGAGTTCGCCGACCTGTTCGGCACGTTGCAGCGGTGGGGCAAGTGGGGAGAGGAGGACGAGCGCGGAGCCCTGCACCTGCTCACACCTGATCGCGTCGTCGCCGCCGCGCGGCTGGTGCAAAACGGTGTGACGGTGTCGATGAGCCTGCCCGTCAACACGGAGGAAGCCCCGCACAACCCGATGCCCGCCGATCACCACATGACGGCGCTCGGGAGCGGGAGCGACGCAGAGCCAGAAGGCGTCGAGTTCATCAAGGACTACGTCGGTGCCGACTATCACCACGACGGGCACACGCACATCGACGCGCTCTGCCATGTTGCCTACGACGGTCTGCTCTACAACGGCAAGACAGAAGACGAAGTCGACGAGGACGGGGCCGGCACCAACTCGATCGAGGTTCTGAAGGACGGGCTCGTCGGTCGCGGCGTGCTCCTGGACATCCCGCGCGCGCGGGGCGTGCGCTGGCTCGAGCCGGGACAGCATGCGTACAGAGCAGACCTGGAGGCGGCCGAGCGCCAGCAGGGCGTAACCGTGGATACCGGCGACATCCTGCTGGTCCGAACCGGTCACGCGCTCCGGCTGACCGAGCACGGGTCCTGGAACACGCCGGAGCGAAAGGCCGGCCTGCATCCGACCGCCCTGTCATTCGTGTCGGAGCGGGGCGTGGCGGCGCTCGGCTCCGACGGGAACAGCGACACAGCACCGAGCAGCACGGAGGGCGTCGATTTCCCGATCCACGTCCTCGCGATCACGGCGATGGGCGTCCATCTGCTCGACTACCTGCAGCTAGAGGACCTCAGCTCCACCTGCCAGCGCCTGGGACGCTGGGAGTTCTTGTTCGCCACCGCGCCCCTGCTGATCCCGGGCGGTACCGGGTCGCCGGTGAATCCGATCGCGGTTTTCTGAGGCGTCAGTCCGCCGGGCGCGGGGGCGGGGCGGCCTCCGGGCTGCCCGCGACGGCGTCCTCGAGCGCTCGTGCAGCTTCCGCGGTGAGGCTCCGCCGTACGAGCGTTCCATGCTGCCCCTCGAGCGCCGCGACCATCGCGTCGACGTGCTCGGGCGCGGCGAGCAGGCACACGGCCGAAGAGCCCTCGGGCACATCGCTTCGCATCTCGTCGAAGAACGCGCTGCGCAGCTTCGGCGCCGAGCGCTCCTCGGAGACGCTTCCCGCCAGACCTCCTCCGACGAACCCCGCGGTGAACCCGGGCGGCCCGAACACCGCGCCGACAACCGCGCCGGTGAGCGCGCCCTCGACGGTTCGGCGCCCGAGAAACTCGCGGGCGTCATCGGCGTCGACGTACCGGCCGGCGAACTCTCCGCGCACGACGATCCGGTCGTGGCCGTGGTGCTCGATCAGCGCGATCTCCTGCGCCCACGGAACGTCGCTGCGCTGATCGAGCGCGTTCGAGTAGGCGCGTTCGGCGCCCTCGGTGTGCTCGAACACCATCAATGCCAGGTCCAGGCCCGAACCCTCCATGGTCGGTCAGGCTAGGGGAGACCTTGCGCGTCGCATCGCCCGAATCGGGTGACGTCAAGCGGCCGAGAGCGGGCACGATTGATCGGCGCATGAGCACGCTCCAGATGCCGAACGAGGCCGTGCGACCGGGCGCGCACCACGACGGGCGCGGCGCGACGTTCGCGCTGTTCAGCAGCGTCGCGGAGTCGGTCGAGCTATGTCTGTTCGACGGGTCCGGGGCGGAGACGCGGTGGCTGCTGCAGCAGGGTGAGGGGTCGGTCTGGCAGGGCTACCTCCCGGACGCTCAGGTCGGCCAGCGTTACGGGTTCCGGGTCCACGGGCCCTGGGAGCCGGCGTCGGGATCTCGCTGCAACCCGGCGAAGCTGCTGCTCGACCCGTACGCCCGCGCGATCGCCGGCGAGGTTCAGTGGCACCCAGCGGTCTACGGTCATCTCGACGGCGATCCGGACCAGCCGGACGGCCAGGACTCGGCCCCGTACGTCCCACGCTCGGTGCTGACGGGCGGTGACTTCGATTGGGGCGATGACCGGCGACCGGGCAGGCCGATGGCCGACTCGATCTTCTACGAAGTGCACGTCAAGGGATTCACGAAGCTGCACCCAGACGTTCCGGAGGCACTCCGGGGCACGTTTGCCGGCTTGGCTCATCCCGCCGCCGTCGCGCACCTGCAGCGGCTCGGCGTGACGACGGTCGAGTTGCTCCCCGTGCATACGTTCGTCAGCGACGCGTTCCTGGCGCAGCGCGGGATGCGCAACTACTGGGGCTACCAATCGATCGGCTACTTCGCGCCGCACAGCGCGTACGCCTCGGCTGCCGGCGGCGGAGAGCTCGACGAGTTCCGAAAGATGGTCCGCGACCTGCACCAGGCCGGGCTCGAGGTGATCCTCGACGTGGTGTTCAACCACACCGCCGAGGGCAGCGAGTACGGCCCGACGCTGTGCTTCCGCGGGATCGACAACGCCGCCTATTACCGCCTGGCCGATGACCGGGCTCACTACGTCGATGACACCGGCTGCGGCAACACGGTGGACATGCACCAGCCCGCCGCCCTGCGGCTGGTGATGGACTCGCTGCGCTACTGGGTGCAGGAGATGCACGTGGACGGCTTTCGCTTCGATCTTGCGGCGGCGCTGGGCCGAGCGGCCTCGGACTTCGACCCACACTCCTCATTCCTCGAAGCTGTCGGGCAGGATCCGGTGCTCTCCGAGGTGAAGCTGATCGCCGAGCCCTGGGACACGGGCTGGGGCGGATACGAGCTTGGTCAGTTCCCCGCGGGCTGGAGCGAATGGAATGGGCGTTACCGGGACACGGTCCGCGACTTCTGGCGCTCGACCGAGGGAATGCTGCCCGACTTCGCGACGCGCGTCAGCGGCTCGCGGGACCTGTTCGGCCACGGCGGGCGTCGACCGACGTCCTCGGTCAACATCGTCACCGTCCACGACGGCTTCACCCTGAACGATCTCGTCTCGTACGACGCCAAGCACAACGAAGCCAACGGCGAGGACAACCGGGACGGCAGCGACGACAACCGCAGCTGGAACTGCGGCGCGGAGGGTCCCACCGACGACGCGGGCGTGCTCGAGCTGCGCGCTCGGCAACGTCGCAACTTCCTCGCCACGATGCTTCTCTCCGAAGGCGTCCCGCTGCTGCTCGGCGGAGACGAATTCGCTCGCACCCAGGGCGGCAACAACAACGCCTACTGCCAGGACAACGAGCTCACGTGGTTTGACTGGAGCGCCGCCGCCAAGCAGGACAAGTTGATCGACTTCACTGCCCGGCTCTGCCGGCTGCGCGAGCAGCACGCCGTGTTCCGCCGCCGGCAGTTCCTAACCGGCACGCCCGCCCACGGCGACACCCGCGACGACGTCGACTGGTACGCCCCCGACGGCCAGCTGATGAGCGCCCAGGACTGGAACGAGTCCTACGCGCGTGCTGTCACGATGGCGCTGAGCGGCGCGACCGGCGATGACACTCGCCCCGACGATCCGTTCCTGCTGATGTTCAACGGGTGGTGGGAGCCACTGGAGTTCAGCGTGCCACAGCCGCTGCGCGAGAAGAGCTGGGTCGTCGAGGTAGACACGTGTGAGCCACAGAACGCGGGGAGCGTCGTCGCCGCACCAACGCTCGTGGGGCGGTCGCTGCTGCTGCTCCGCGGCCAGCCAAATTAATCCGAGGCTGATCCGCGGACGTACAATCGCCGTAACCAATATGAGTCGCCGGTAGGCGGGCGGCTCCAGATCCTGGGGGTTTCCTATGGCTGATACCGCGATTGCCGTCGAGCGGCTCGCGTCCGCTTGCTCCGGACCGGTCATTCGCGAGGGCGACGAGCAGTACGAGCAGGCGCGTCGCGTCTGGAACGGCTACTTCGATCGCCGGCCAGCGCTGATCGTGCGCTGCCATCGCGTCGAGGACGTGCAGGCAGCTGTCCGTTTCGGACGGGAGAACGACCTGACGATCGCAGTACGAAGCGGTGGTCACTCCGCGCAGGGCCACGGCACATGGGATGACGCGCTCGTTATCGATCTCTCGCAGATGAAGGAGATCGAGGTCGATCCCGACACCCGCACGGTCCGGGCGCAGGCCGGCCTCACCTGGGGCGAATTCGACCAGGCCACGCAGGAGCACGGCCTCGCCGTGACCGGCGGGCGGTTTTCGACGACCGGGATCGCCGGATTGACGCTCGGAAGCGGCAGCGGCTGGCTCGAGCGGCGCTGCGGACTTACCGCGGACAACCTGCTCTCCGCGCAGGTCGTGACCGCCGATGGCGAGGTGCTGACCGCGAGCGCCGAGGAGAACCCGGATTTGTTCTGGGGGCTGCGCGGCGGCGGCGGGAACTTCGGGATCGTCACGTCGTTCACCTATCAGCTCCACGAGATCGGCCCGATCATCTACGGCGGCATGATGGTCTGCCTGCCGGATCGCGGACCGGAGATCCTGGCCTTCCTGCGCGAGTACATGGTCGACGCCCCGGATGACCTGGGCCTGGGTGCGGCGTTCATCAGCGCGCCACCCGAGCCGTTCGTGCCCAGCGAGATGCACTTCGCCCCGATCTTCGGGCTGATCGTCTGCTGGACCGGAGAGCAGCAGGAGGGCGAGCGGGTGCTGGCTCCGATCCGCGAGGTCATGCAACCGCTGATGGATCTGGTGCAGCCGATGCCGTACGTGGCGCTGCAGAGCATGATCGACGGCGGGGGGCCGCACGGGACCCGCGCGTACTTCAAGGCCGAGTTCCTGCCGGAGCTCAGCGACGAGGTGATCCAAAAGCTCGCGGCTCATGGTGCCTCGCGGCCGGGGCCGATGGTCCAGTTGCTGCTCGAGCCGTTGGGTGGCGCGATCAGTCGCGTCGCGACCGATGAGACGGCGCTCGGCGTTCGCGACATCCCCTGGTGCTACCACGCACTATCGATGTGGATGGAAGCAGACGACGATGTCGACACCGCGCACGTCACATGGGCCCGCACGCTGGCGGAGGACCTCGCACCGCACACCACGAGCGGCGTCTACCTCAACTTCACCTCCGACACCGGCGACGAGCGGGTGCGCGAGATGTACGGGGCGGAGCGCTACTCGAAGCTGGTGGCGCTGAAGGACCGCTACGACCCGAGCAACGCGTTCCGGCTCAACCAGAACATCAAGCCGTCTGCGTCGGGATAGGGGGGCCGCTTCGCGGCGTCCTTGGGGCCGCGAGGCCCCGTCCGGACCTGCTTTGGCGGCTCGTGGTGGCGGGGCCGGACGCGGTCGCAGTGTCCGCCCCGTCCATGCCGCATATGGAGGGTTGGTTGTCAAGTGGGCGCGCGGGATTTGTAGCGGGAGCATGGTGGTGGCGTGGTGATGTCGTTGCGGCTGGCGGGGCGGTCCGGGCGTCCGCGGGTGTCGCGACGGTGGTCAGCCTCATATTCGGGGCTGGGTACCCCAAGACCTTGGTTTCGTCGCACGTCCGCTGTCTATTTTCGAGCGCTGCCGCCGGGTGTTTGACCGGCGGTTGCTCCTGGGCACGCCGCGGACTGTTGTGCGCGATGCCGGGGAGGCGTCCGGGCCGCCTCGCCAGCCGCAGCGGGTTGATCGTGGTTAGAGCGAGCTTGAGAGCCTCCTGGGCTTCTGCGGGACGGGGGTTGTTTGCGTGGGGGTGTCGCCCGCCGGCAGGGATGTCGGCGGAACCGGCGCCGGATGAATGCTGGTGCATGTTGCGATCTCCCAGCAGTAGCCGGCCAGTTCGCGGGCGATCGCGACCGCGACGATCCCGTTGGGCTTGTGGCGGGTGTCTCTGAGTTGCCGCCAGCGGGCGTTTAGGCGGCGTTGCGCTGACCAGGCGATGTTGATCACCTCGGGCAGCTGGCCGCGTTGTCGGCGCTCGAGCTTGAGGCTGACAGCGGGGTGGCGCTTGTAGTGGTAGGACGCCTCGATCAGCAGCCGGCGAGCGTGGGTGGAACCGGCCTTGGTGATCGCGCCTTGGCGGCGTTGTTGGCCGGTGGTGTGCTCGGAGGGGACGATCCCGATGTAGGACGCGAGCTGGTCGGGGTGATCGAATCGTTCCCACTCGCCGATCTCCGCGCACAACCCGAGCGCTGAGAGCGTGTCGATCCCGCGAAGGCACCGTAGCCTGGCGACCGTTTCGCGGCACGGCGCCAGGTCGGCGAGCACAGCGAGCTCCGCCTCGATCCGCTCACGCCGAGCGACCAGCACGTCATGCGCGTGCAGGTAGTCGGCGATCGTGACCTGCGAGGACCGATCGGCGAACTTCAGGCTGGACAGCCATGCACGGTGTTTCAGCGACCACGGCTCACCTGGACCCTCGTAGTAGATCTCGCGGCGCAACAAGAACTTCCCGAGGCGATGGCGGGCGCGCATCAGATCCGCACGAATATCCTCGCGGCAGCGGACCAGATCACGCAGCTGCTCACGCTCGACCGACGGGACCGTCACGATCGACAGCTCCCCGGCAGCCAGCAACCGCGCGAGCCGGATCGCGTCACGCCTATCCGTCTTGATCCGATCGTTCGGCGCACGATCCGTCCGGCCCGGGGCGCAGACCACGACCTCGATCGCCTCAGCGCGGGCGCGGCGCGCGAGCCCGTAACCGGTCGGGCCCGCCTCGTAGACCATCCGCGCCGGCCGTGGCACAACGCGCAGGACCGCCAGCAGCTCGTGCGGCCGCCCGACCACCCGCTTCGTGCTCAGCTCACCGGTCGCCTGGTCGAAGATCGCGATCGTCGACTCGTGCGCGTGCACGTCAAGACCGACCCAACGGATACCGTCAGGCATCGTCGGCACCTCCTCGTAGATGCGTGGCCCGCGTCGAAGCTCGAACCTTCGACGCGAACTCAACCCCCGTCACGCGGGGGTGCCGACTACCTTCGTCACCCGAACCGCTCATCCTCCATACGGTCCATTCCGCCAGCCATCCATGGCCGGCGGGCGACCCCCTCACGCAGACAGCCTCCACCCGCAGAAGCACGAGAGGGAGAGAACCCCGATTTCGTTACATCTCACCGCCGCGGATGGGCAACGCGTAACGAAATCGGTGCTATAGCGCGCATTTCGTCACACGTTGCCCTGCCGAGCCAGCGCTGTGTAACGAAATCGGGGCTGCCAGGCACCTCACCCCCTCTTCGAAAGCCAAATGCGGGGCAGGCCAGCCCCCCGAGGCCGCCGGCCGAAGGCCGGGAAGCGTGGCGCAAGCCGGCGCGCCCATGCCGGGAAGCGTGGCGCAAGCCAAAGCCGCAGGTAGGGTCCGCCAATGGCTGCCAACGCTCCGCTGCTCAACGGCATCCGCGTGGTCGAGTTCGGGCAGCTGATCGCGGCGCCGTTCTGCGGGCTGACGCTGCTCGATCTGGGAGCCGAGGTGATCAAGGCCGAGCCCCGGGGAGGCGATGTGATGCGCCAGTTCCCGCCGTACCTCGAGGATGGGCAGGGCGCTCAATTCCGGTCGCTCAACCGTGGCAAGCGCAGCGTCGTGGCCGATCTCGCGACAACCGAGGGTCGTGAGCTTGCCGGCAAGCTGATCGCAAGCGCGGATGTGGTGCTCGAGAACATGGGAGACGCTCGCTCGGCGCTGGGCGTGACCTTCGAGCAGGCGTCGGCGCACCGGCCGGAGCTGATCTGGTGCTCGATCACGGGCTGGGGCGCAGATGCTCCCGGCCGATCGATCGACCCGAGCCTTCAGGCGGCGATGGGCCTGATCTCGCTCAGCGGCGAGGAGCACGGCGGTCCGGTCCGCATTCCTGTGCCGCTGGTCGACTTCATGACCGGCATGTATGCCGTGCAGTCGATCATCGTGGCTCTGTGGCAGGTGAAGCTGGGCGGCGCCGGCGCCTTCCTCGACTGCGCGATGGTTGACGCCACCGCCACGCTCGTGAGCACCAGCGCGCTGCTCGCCGCCGGGGGCTATTTCTCGCCGCGGCGCTTGGGGTCGGAGAGCCCGCTCGTGGTGCCCTCGGGCGTGTTCGTCGCGAGCGACGGGCTCGAGGTGCAGATCGTGTGCGTGACCGAGCGCCACTGGCGCGGCCTGTGCGCCGCGCTCGATCGCCCCGAGTGGCTCGAGGACCCGTTGTGCGCCGACAACTCCGCGCGGCTGGCGAACCGTCGCGCGATGCGAGCGAGGCTTGACGAAGTCATCGCCACCGACACGGCGGCCGCGTGGGTGGAGCGGATCTCCTCGCGTGGCGCGATCTGCGAGCACGTGCGGGACATCGCGGAGGCGTGGTCCGATGAGCGGCTAGTTGCCCGCGGTGTGGTCGCGGACGGGGTGAGCGGTCCCGGCTGGGCGGCCGCGCTGCCGATGATCTCGCTCGCGCAGGGGCCGCGCGACGGCGGACAGCCGGCGCCCGAGTTGGGCGCCGACACCGAGGCTGTGAGGCGATCCTTGCCCGATGAGCCGCTTGGCTAGATTGGGTTCCGAGAGCTCACGAAAAGACGGGAGAGACCATGGACGTCGGAATCGGACTGCCAAACGCCGTCGCCGGGACGACCAGGCAGCAGTTGCTCGACTGGGCACGCGCTGCGGAGGACGCCGGCTTTTCGACCCTCGGCACGATCGACCGCATCGTGTATCCGAACTACGAGCCGTTGATCGCGCTGTCTGCGGCCGCGGCGGTGACCGAGCGGATCCGGCTCGCAACGACCGTGATGCTCGGGCCGCTGCGGATGAACGCGGCGCTGGTCGCCAAGCAGATGCTGTCGCTCGACGCGGTCGCCGGCGGCGGACGAGCGGTGCTCGGGATCGGACTTGGCCAGCGCGACGACGACTATGCGATCAGCGGCGCGTCGCTCTCGGGCCGCGGCGCATGGCAGGACCAGGCGCTCGCCGAGATGCGGCGCATCTTCGACGGCGAGGGCGATAACGAGGCGAAGGTAGGGCCGCGGCCGGAGAGCGCAGGCCCGACCCTGCTGGTCGGCGGCCACGTCGAGGCATCGTTCAAGCGAGCCGCTCGCTTCGGCGACGGTTGGATCCTCGGCGGCGGGACCCCCGACCAGTTCAGCGGCGCGCTGCAGCAACTGAACGCCGCGTGGCAAGCCGAAGGCCGCGACGGCACGCCGCGCACGGCGTCGCTCGCGTACTTCGCGCTCGGCGACGACGCCGAGCGGCAGGCTCAGCACTACCTGCTCGACTACTACGGCTTCCTGGGCGAGGAGCTGAGCGGGATGATCGCCGCCGGCGCCGCCAAGGACGCCGACACGGTGAAGGGCTACGTCGCCGCATTCGAGAACGCGGGCTGCGGCGAGCTGATCATCTTCCCGACCTCCGCCGATCCGCGGCAGGTCGAGTTGCTGGCTGACGCGCTGCGCTAGAAAACGCGCCCCCCACATCGAAGACGATGCCGCCAGATGACCGGGGGACGTTCGTTCGTGCGGACGGTCGTGGTGGCGGTACTGGCGATCGTCGGCCTGGCAAGTGGCCGATCACCGCGACGACACTCGACGAGAACGCAAACCCGTTAGGGCCGGCCGACCCGCAGACCGGCCTCACCGGGCGCGTTGCGCAAGCCAACTGCAGCGTCCAGGCCACGTCAACGAATGGGACCGCGACGATCACGTTCTCGCCGGCCGTCTACCTCGACGTCCATTCCGCGCCCCCCGGGACGCCGAACCCGAATCCGGGCCGCTGAGCTAGCGCCTGAACGATTCGATCCAGCGGCGGATCATGTTCGGCCGCACGTACTCGACCTTGAACCGCCGGACCCGCCCTCGCCGCCAGGTGACACTGACCCGAACCGTGCGCGTCCCGAACAGCGGGAGGACCCAGGTCGCGAGCCGTACCAGGCGGAAGGTCTTCATTCAGTCGGGCCTGTAGTCGCCGCGCGGGTAGTCGCGGGCGCGGACGTCCCGCGTGCGGTCCGGGGAGACACAGGCGATCGAGTAGTACTCACGGTTCTTGTGATCGACCCGCCTCGACTGGCTGCACTCGTAGGTCTGGTTGGCCCTGACATCGTGGAAGTAGGCGGTCCAAGTGCACGTCGAGTGATGCTCGCAGCCCTTTGCCTTCCAGTGGCTGATCACGTTGAACCCGTGCTGGCACGTCACGCCCTTGACGAACACCGCCACGACGAACGTGTTCTCGTTACCGCAAGTGGTGAAACCACTTGCCGTGGCCGCCGCCGGCGCAAACATTCCAAGCGTCGCCGTCGCCCCGATCGCTGCAATCCATGCTGCGATTCGCATGGCGCGATTGTAGCCGGATAGGCTGGCACCGCAACAGGGATGGCTTTCGACCTGGTCATCGACATCGAGAACTCGCCCGGGGCGCTGGCAGACGTGGCGGCCGCGATCAGCGATGCGGGCGTGAACATCGCGGCCGCGACCTGCATTGGCACCGGCGAACGCGCCGAGCTGCACATTCTCGTAAAGCACCCGGAGGCCGCCAGGCACTCGCTGGCGATCTCACACCTCGGCATCAGCAGGCAGCGGGAGGTCGTCGTCATCGATGTCGAGGACCGTCCCGGCGTGCTCGCCGACCTGACGCGCAAGATCGCGAAGGCCGGCGTCAACCTCGACCTCGTCTACGTCGCCACCCGCAACCGCGTCGTGTTCGGCGCCCGCGACCTCGAGGCGCTCCGCGCCGCGCTCGCGGACGAGTCCTAGAGCCGGGTCAGGCGGCGGCCGGCGCGCGCAGCGAGTCGAACAGCGCTTGCCGGCGCTCGGCGTCGATGTCGTCTGAGAGCGTGATCGTGATCCGGGTGGCGAGATCACCGTAGCGGCGCTGCAGCTCGGCGATCGCCTCCTCGGGCGTTCCCACGATCGCGAACGCCTCGAGGACATCGTCGTCGACCATGTCCGCCAGCTTGTCCCAATCACCGCGCTTGGTCATCTCGTTGAGCTCGTCTCCCAGATCGCCCCAGCCGTGTAGCTCGAGCACCGGCCGATAGGCCGGCGTCGAGCCGTAGAAGCCGATCTGCTGGCGGACGAACTGGACACCGGCGGCGCGCTCCTGCTCGGAGTCTCGCGCCACGATGAACCCGGGCCCGCTGATCTCGAATCCTTCGATCGACTTGCCGGCCTTGGCGCGGCCACGTTCGAGCGCCGGCAACGTGACCTCGCGCATATACCGCTCGGTCGAGAACCCGTGGCACAGCATCCCGTCGGCGACCTCGCCGGCGGCCTCCGTCATCAGCGGACCCACCGCGGCGACGAACACCTTTGGGATCCCGTACGGATTCGGACCGGGGTTGAAGAACGGCGTCATCAACGTGTGGGTGTAGAAGTCGCCGCGGAAGTCGAGTCGTGCGCCGGTCTCCCACGTGTCCCAGATCGCGCGCAGCGCGAGCACGAACTCGCGCATTCGTGCCGCCGGTTTTGACCAGGGCATCGAATAGCGACGGGTGATGTGCGGCTTGATCTGCGACCCCAGCCCGATGAAGAACCGTCCTTTGGACAGCGCCTGCAGATCGTTGGCCGCGGTCGCAACCGTCATCGGGTTGCGTGCGAACGCGACTGCGATCGCGGTGCCGATCTCAATCCGGTCGGTGCGCTCCGCCGCCACCGTGCACGCAAGCAGCGCGTCGATCTGCGTCTCCGCCGCCCACCAGCCGTCGTATCCAGCCAGCTCCGCGTCCCGCGCCGCGCTCCCCGCCTGGTCGATCGTGCTGCTGTAACCACCTGCGTCGATCTTCATGGCATGGCATCATGACACGCGCCAGGTGAGAGCTCCGGCAGGGAGAAGCAGGGCGCTCGCGTTCGCGACCGCATTGACAGCCGCCATGTTCGCGGCCGGCGCCGCGCGCGCCTACGCGCCCGTCAACCAGCCGGGACCGCCGCTCGACGTTCCTCGGTCGGCGCTGAAGGGCGCACTGCGCTGTCCTGCGCCGCTCTCCGCGGCGCGCCGGGACGTGGTGCTGGTGATCCCCGGCACGGTCGTCGATCCGGACCAGGCGTTCGGATGGAACTGGGAGCCGGCGCTGAGCAGGAACGGCATTCCGTACTGCACGATCACGCTGCCGAATCACACCGACGGCGACATCCAGGTCGCGGCCGAATACGTCGTCTACGCGGTGCGGACGATCGCGCGAGCCACGCATCGCCAGGTCGAGCTGTTCGGCTGGAGCCAGGGCGCGAGCACGCTCCCCCGCTGGGCGATCCGCTGGTGGCCCGACGTGCGGCCACTGATCGCGAGCCTGGTCGGCCTCGCGCCCCTGAACAACATCGGCTCGCTGGTCGCAAACGCCGCGTGCGCGCCGGGGTCGTGCGTCCCGGCCGCCTGGCAGCAGGCCGTGGGCGCGCACTTCATGGCCGCGCTGGACTCCGGCCGGGAGACGTTCGCGGGGATCGCCTACACCGCGATCTACTCGCGCGTGGACGACGTCGTCACCCCGGACGTGACCGGCGCCCTGTCGAAGCTGCCCCCGGGCCCGAACGTCGTCAACGTCGCGATCCAGGACGTGTGCCGCGCCGACCTCTCCGAGCATCTGGCAATCCCGGCCTCGCCAACCGCCTACGCGATCGCGATCGACGCGATCGAGCATCCCGGTCACCCGGCAGACCTGCGTGCCGTGCACGTCTCGCAGCCGTGCCTGCCGGGGACGATGCCCGGCGTGACCCCGGCGGCGTTTCTGGCCGGGGAGGCCGGGGTCGCCGGACCGATCGCGCAGCGGCTCGAGACCGGCAAGGTCTCAAGCGAGCCGCCGCTGCGTTGCTACGTGGCCGCGTCGTGCAGTCGCCGCGCTACGCGCCAGTAGACTCCGGCGACCGATGCCCGGCCCCCTGTCAGACCTTCGCGTACTCGAGATGGCGGGGATCGGCCCGGGCCCGTTTGCCGGAATGCTCTTGGCGGACATGGGCGCGGAGGTGGTCCGCGTGGTCAGGCCCAACGACGTCGCGTTGCTCGGCAGCGGGCCGGACGTCACGGTGCGCGGGCGGATCCACGTCGAGGTGGACCTGAAGTCCGAGGACGGGCGCGAGCTCGTGCGCTCGCTCGCGGACGGGGCCGACGCGCTGATCGAGGGTTTCCGTCCGGGCGTGATGGAGCGGCTTGGCCTCGGACCTGAGGAGCTGCTGGCTCGCAACCCGAGCTTGGTCTACGGGCGGATGACGGGCTTCGGCCAGGACGGGCCGCTGGCGAACCGAGCGGGTCACGACATCAACTACATCTCGATCGCCGGGGTGCTGGGGGCGTTCAAACGGACCGGCGAGCGGCCGATGTTCCCGCTGAACCTCGTCGGCGACTACGGCGGCGGTGGGATGCTGCTCGCGCTCGGTGTGGTGTGCGCGGTGCTGCATGCGCGTGCATCCGGTGAAGGCCAGGTCGTCGATGCGGCGATGGTCGATGGATCGTCGATGCTCGCGACGCTGATCCACGGGCTGCGCGCGCAGGGCATCTGGACCGACGAGGCGGGCACGAACCTGCTCGACAGCGGCGCCCACTTCTATGAGGTGTACGAGACATCCGACGGCGGCTTCATGTCCGTCGGTGCGATCGAGCCGCAGTTCTATGCGGAGCTGCTCGAGCGGCTCGGACTGAACGCCGAGGACTGGCCACAATTCGATCGCGGTCGCTGGCCGGAGTTCAAGAAGCGAATGGTCGAGGTCTTCCGCGCTCGCACGCGTGACGAATGGACGCAGGTGTTCGACGGCTCGGACGCGTGCGTCGCGCCGGTGATGGGCTTGTTCGAGGCGCCGTCGCATCCGCACAACGCGGCGCGCCAGGGCTTCGTCGAATTCGGCGGCGTCACGGTGCCGGCGCCGGCGCCGCGATTCGGTGCGACGCCGTCCGAGATGCGGGAGTCGGTCAGGGCCGATGCCCAGGACGTGCTCGCCCGCTGGGCGCTCGCTCCGAGCAGCACGAGCTGACGCGAGGCGGTCCGGACGGGGCTTCATGGCCCCACGGACGCCGCGAAGCGGCCCCCTAAAGGAGCGCGCACCGCGAGCGATTACCAGGGAGGATGGAGGCTGACCGAAACCGCATCCTGTTCGTAGACGACGAGCCGGTGTTGCTCGAGGCCCTTCGCGATGCGATGCGCGCATACCGGCGGCGGTGGCAGGTCGAGTTCGCCCCCAGCGGCGAAGCGGCGCTCGAGCTGCTCGCGGAGCAGCCGGTCGAGGTCGTGATCGCTGACATGCAGATGCCGTCGATGGACGGCGCGACGCTGCTCACCCACGTCCGCGAGCTCTATCCGACGACTATCAGGATGGTCCTCTCTGGCCATTCGACCCCCCAGGTCCTGGCCCAGGCCGCAACGGTCGCCCACCGCTTCCTGGGGAAGCCATACGACGTGGCCGAGCTGGCGCTGCTGATCGAGCGCTCGCTGGAGCTGCGCGAGCTGACCGAGCAGGCGGAGGCCTATCGCGCGACCGCTGCCGTCCCGGCGCTGCCCACCCGTCCGGGCCTGTACACCGAGCTGACGCAGACGCTCTCGAACCCATCATGGAGCCCGGACCAGATCGCCGCCGTGATCGAGCGAGACACCGCGATGACCGCCAAGGTGCTCCAGCTGGGCAATTCCGCGTTCTTCGGCGTCTCACACCACATCACGCGCGTACGTGATGCCGTCGTGTACGTCGGAGTGGAGACGATCAAATCGCTGACACTGACCGTGGAGGCCTTCGGCAAGCTCGCCCCGACCCGGGCCGAGGGCTTCTC
Organism: uncultured Solirubrobacterales bacterium; assembly: GCA_963796525.1. Classification (GTDB taxonomy): domain Bacteria; phylum Actinomycetota; class Thermoleophilia; order Solirubrobacterales; family Solirubrobacteraceae; genus Palsa-465. The sequence continues at coordinate 861,565 of CAWCMD010000012.1, read as the reverse complement.
GATTGACGAGTTCCAGCAGCACGCGATGCTGGTCGCGCGGATCGCGGCCGCAATCCTTCCGCCCGGGCGCGCCAACCAGGAGGCCGTGACGGCGGGGCTGCTGCACGACATCGGCAAGCTCGTGCTGATCGCCGATGACCGGGAGCAGTGGACCCAGCTCCACCAGCGAGCGCTCCGGCTGCAGGTTCCGCTCCACGAGCTCGAGGAGCAACAGAACGGCGTCACCCGTGCTGCGACAGGCGCCTATCTGCTGTCGCTGTGGGGGCTGCCGGACGGCGTGGTCGAGGCGGTCGCCCATCATCACGATCCAGAAGCAGTACCAGGCGGCAAGCTCGACGCGGTGGTCGCGGTGCACATCGCCGATGCGCTGGCGAACGAGTCGCGGGTCGACGCCTGCGAGCGGCCGCCGACGGGCGCGCTCGACGACGCTTTGATCGAGCGCCTCGGGGTCGCGCCGCAGCAGGATCAATGGCGCAGGCTCGCGACGCAGTGGGCGTCCAGTTTCGTTGCCTGAGCGTCCGGGTAGCGTTTGCTGTCATGTCATCTGGGGTACCGCTCGGCTGCCGGAAAGAGCAATCGCCGCCGCGCACGGAGCTGAAGCGATCCCGTCTCGAGGCCGTACTGCGAAATGACAGCGGTGTCCGGTAGCGGCCCCGAGTGGTCGACAGGGCGTGAACCGGGAGCTGGGCAGGTAGTGCTGCAACCCGCGACGCCGCTCAGCAGCCCGTCAGAGCAGCTTCGCAAGCTGTACACGCTCAGCGACCCCGTCCTCTCGGAGCTGGCGCTCAACGATCTGCTCGACGAGCTTCTCCTCCGCGTCCGCGACGTACTTGACGTCGACACGGTCGCGATCCTGCTGCTCGACGAGCAGACCAATGAGCTGGTGGCGCGCGCCGCTAAAGGCATCGAGGAGGAGGTCGAGCAGGGTGTCCGGCTTCCGCTCGGCCGCGGCTTCGCCGGCCGGATCGCCGCGGAGCGCGTCGCGATCTTCATCGCCGATGTGGATCACGCGGACATCCTCAACCCGATTCTGCGCGAGAAGAGGATCTGCTCGCTGCTCGGCGTGCCGTTGATCGTCGAGGGCAAGCTGATCGGCGTGCTGCACGTCGGCTCGCTGCACCCGCGCAACTTCAACGAGAAGGACGTCGGTGTGCTCCAGCTGGCCGCCGCTCGGATCGCCCCAGCGATCGAGCGCGCGCAGCTAACCACGGAGCTCGAGCACGAGCGCCACGTTGCGATGCTGCTCCAGCGCAGCCTGCTCCCCAGGCGGATCATCGAGGTGCCGGGCATCACGCTCGCGGCGCGCTACCTGCCGGCTCGCGACGAGGTGGGCGGAGACTGGTACGACGTGATCGAGCTTCCGGGCGGGGTGATCGGGATCGTGATCGGGGACGTGGTCGGGCACGGGGTCCCCGCCGCCGCGCTGATGGGTCAGCTCCGGACGGCGCTGCGCGCATACGCACAGGAGGGACACGGACCCGGCCGGACGCTCGAGCTCGTCGACCGATTCGTCCAGGACATGGATGACGCGCCGATGGCGACCGCCGCGTACGCGGTGCTCGACCCCACGACGGGGATCGTTCGGTTCGCCACCGCCGGGCACCTGCCTCCGATCGTGCTCGGCGGCGAGCCACGGGTGGTCGAGGTGCCGCCCGCCGTCCCGCTCGGGGCGTTTCCGTACCGCACCTATCGCGAGCACGAATTCACGCTCGCCAGCGGGGAGACGGTCGTGCTCTACACCGACGGCTTGGTGGAACGCCGCGGCACGTCGGTCGCGGACGGAATCGAGCTTCTGTGCCGCGTCCTGAGCGAGGCGAGCAGCCCGGAAGAAGCGTGCCTGCTGGCCATGGATCGGATGGTGCCGTTTGAGGGATCGCCGGACGACGTCGCGATCGTGGCGCTTCAGAACACCGTGATTCCAGCGGAGCTGGATATTCGGTTGCCGGCCGAGCCGTATGTGCTGGCGAGGGTTCGCAGGCTCGTCCGCAGATGGCTGACCGCGCGTGGAGTCGAGCGGGGCGCTCAGGACGAGATCACGATCGCGGTCAGCGACGCGTGCGCGAACGCGATCGAGCACGCGTACGGACCCGGGCGGGGGTCCTTCCAGCTGGTGGCCCGCGTCGAGGAAGAAGTGATCGTTTTGACCGTGCGCGACTTCGGGACGTGGCGGCGGGCCCGAGGCGAGCATCGCGGCCGGGGCCTTGATGTGATCCGAGCGGCGATGGATGAGGTCGACGTGCGGACCGACATGTCCGGGACCGAGGTGGTCATGCGGCGTCAGATCGGAGGCCGGCGCTGAAGCCCGGGGATCTCCGATCCGAGCTGGTTGCGGGGATCCTGCACGCCTCGATCATCGGCGAAATCGACATGTCCAACGCGGCGGAGCTCGGCGATGCCGTCGCCGAAGCCACTCCCAACGAGGCGCTCGGAGTGGTGCTGGACCTGAGCGATGTCGAGTACGTCGACAGCGCGGGGATCCAGCTGATCTACCGGCTGCGTGAGACGCTGCGTGCGCGTGGCCAGCGGATGGCGCTGGTGATCCCCGCGGACTCGATCGTCAACGAAGCGCTGCGACTGGCCGGGATCGAGCGGGAAGCCGGTGCTGCGCGCTCGCTCGCCGAGGCGACCAGGCTCATCGACCCTCACCCCCAGTCGGGCGACTGCGCCCAGCGCTAGGCGCGAGGAGTCAGGGCCTGCTCACGGTGCCGGCGAACAGCACCGCGTTCGTCTTCGTGTCGCGAAGCGCGAACACGAACGGACGGTCGACGTCGAAATGGATCAGATCGGGCCCCGGGGCGGCCGACGTCGCGATCCCGACGGCCGTCGCCGCCGCGGCTTCGGTGCCCGCCTCGTCAACCCGGATGTACGCCTCATGGATGACGCTCGAGATGCGCAGCTCGCCGGGCCTGCCCGCGATGCCCGAGAAGTCGGCCCGGTCACTGAACGCGACCGGCATCCCGAGCGTCGCGAGTGCGGCCGACAGCTGGAACTGAGTCCGCAGCTGGAGCTTGGGCAGCGAGAGCTCCACGTGGCGGGATTGCAGGCCGTCGACCGCGGCCGGCAGCCCGCCCGCCTGCAGCGTCCGCAGCAGCGCGCCGAGCTTGCCGGAGGCCGGGAGCAGAATGTCGAACGCCAGCCGTCCGCCCCGGTAGGGAAGCTCGAGCACGCTGTAGCCGTTGGCGCGGCGATATGCAAAGAAGCCGGTCTGGTTCATCGTCGGCACGCTCACCGTGCCGCCCGGTGCGTGGAACGGCGCGGGTGCGGTGGCGCTGCGCAGAAACGGTGACTCCCACTTCGCGTTGAGATACACCGCGTTTACCAGCACCAGCCGGGTGAGGGCGTTGACCTGGCCGGGCGTGAGCAGGTTGGGGATCTTCCCGTGCGTCTGCTGGGAGACCCAGGTGTTGATCTCGCGGCGCGCGGTGTCCGCGGCGTTTTCGAAGTCGACGGTTCTGATGCCGGCGCCGAAGCTGCGCGCCAGCGCGGCAAGGAAAGCGGGCCGGAAGGCGAGGTTGCGCTGTCCATAGAGGGCGTTGGCGATCGCGAGCGTCGCGCCCGGACGATCGACGGCGGCGAGCGACAGCCCCAGCGCGTTGAATGCCTGCTCCAGGCTGCTCGGTGGGAGCCGGAAATTGAGCGCGCTCGACGTTTGCGTCGCTGTCTGGCCGCGGGCGCCGGCGTACGTCATGGCCAAGGCCGAGGAGATGCTGAACGGCGAGAAGGCAAAGGTCGGCTGGCCGTGCGAGAGCAGCTCGAGCATGCGGCCGGCAAACGTTGCGTCGCCGGCGGCGAGGGTGGCGGCGGCGGTGGGGGAGGCCGCTGCCGGCGCGCGGGTGAGGTTTGCACGCACCTCGCCGCCAGTCGATTGCGAGCTGCTGCCGCAGCCGGCTGTAATGACGCTCACCGCGATCAGGGCCAGGACGCGACCGACCATCACCCGACACTACGCCGGCGGGCGGCGATCCGTCACACCAATCGGTTGCGTTACGGTCGTGTCCGTGGTCTCGCCGTTCACGCCCTCGCACCGAGGCGGCTCGGGGCCCCCGCTCCTGCTGTTGCACGGCTTCATGGAGACGTGGCGCTCCTGGGAGCTTGTGCTCCCGGCGCTCGAGCGCCGGCATGAGGTCCTTGCGCTGACGCTGCCGGGCCACGCCGGCGGGCCGGCGATCGAACCGGACGCGGACACCGAGGCGTTTCTGGACGCCACCGAGGATGCGATTGATCGCGCTGGGTTCGGGCCCGCGTTCGGTCACTTGCACATCGCCGGAAACTCGCTCGGCGGCTACCTCGCGCTTGCACTCGCCGCGCGCGGACGGGCGTTGACGGTCGTGGCGTTCGCGCCTGCCGGCGGATGGGCGCGAGACGACGACTCGTACGTCGACCTGCTTCGGTTTCAGCGCTCGCTGCGCGAGCAGGTCCGCAACTCGGCACCGATCGCCGACGCCCTCGTCGCCACGCCGGCCGGACGCCGGCGCGCTACGCAGCTGCTGACGACCAACTTCGAGCACATCCCGGCGGAACTGCTCGCTCACCAGACGATGGCGATCGCCACCTGCGGCGCGGCGGACCAGCTGATCGACAACGGCCTGCGCGAGGGCTGGCGGGTCGATCCGGAGCGGATCGGCTGTCCGGTGCGGATCGTGTGGGGCGCCGACGACAAGCTGTTGCCGTGGCCGGCCGCCGCCGCCCGCTACCGCACGGAGTGGTTGCCGCACGCCGACTGGATCGTGCTCGACGGGGTCGGCCACTGCCCGCAGCTCGACGTCCCACTCGAGGCCGCGGAGCTGATCCTCGGATTCACGTCGTAGGCCGCGGCCGGCGCGTGCACGTGCGCGTGCGGACCGCGGCCGGCGAGAACGTCAAAGACTTGTGGGGACCGCCGGCTACAGCCAGCCGAAGCCCACCCCGAACACGAGGCCCATCGCCAGGTCGATGCAGGCCAGGCCGCCGACCCGCGTCCACCGCTTACGGGGCGTAGGCGCGTCGTAGACCCAGGCGGCGAACAGGTAGAACCAGAGGTAGCCGAAGACGATGATCAGGAGCACGAACGGGGTGTTCCACCACCAGTACTCCCAGTGGAACGTGCCCGTCGCGTGCAGGAAGAGCTCGACCGCGACGCTGACGATCGAGAGGCCGAGCGCGACCGCCAGCCGGTTGGGGATCCCTAGGATCCGGACGTGCCGGTCGGCCGGCAGCAGCTTCGCGTAGACGATCCCCGCCAGCGCGAACATGAACATGATCTCGACGTTCAGGCCGACCAGGAACTGGTACGCGGTGGGCCCCGTTGTCGCCCACAGCGGTGCCCGGTCAGACGCCTGCAGCACGAGCGCGTTGACGATCTCGTTGAACCAGTCCGCGAGCCACACCGCGAGGCCGGCCGCGATCACATCCCACCGGCCGCGCTCCACCTCGTTCGCATACGCGTAGATGACGAACGCCAGCAGCGCGACCGCGTACCACTTGAACAGATGCGGGTCGCGCACCTGTTGCAGTGCATGCAGCGTGAAGTCGGTCCTCGTCGCGAACGGCAGCCCCATCGGAGCCACGGAGCGTAACGTGCTTGCGTCCGACTAGCTCGCCGAGTCGCGCTGGAAGGTGCGCGTCCCGAACGCCATCCCGAAGATGATCAACGCGATGCCGACGAGCGCCCCGATCGCGACCGAGCCGGTAATCACGTGACCGTGGAACAGCGTGCGAAGCGCGTCGACGATGTGCTTGACCGGGTTGACATTCGAGACGGTCCGCAGCCAGCCGGGTGCGAGCGTCATCGGCAGCAGGATGCCCGACAGAAGCAGCAGCGGCACGGCGAGGCTGTTCGTGATCGAGGCCATTCCCTCCTCCGTGCCGGTGAGCAGTGCGACGGCATAAGAAGCCGACGCGAACGCGCACCCGACCGCCATCACCAGCAGCACCGCCAGTGCCACGCCGCCGATCGGGGCGCGAAGTCCGAAGGCGTACGCGGCGGCGAGCAGCGCGACGGACTGGACCAGGAGCACGATCGCATCCCTGAGCACGCGACCCGAGAGCAGTGCAAGCCGCGACGCAGGCGTCACCCGCATCCGCTCGATCACGCCCTCGCGGACTTCGCTGATCAGCCCGAACCCGACGAACAGCGCGCCGAAGATGCCAAGCTGCACGAGGAGCCCGGGCGTGAACACCTGCCAGGAGTTGCCGCGGGGAAAACCCGGCATGCCCGCGATCCGCTTGAGCAGCGGGCCGAACAGAGCCAGATACAGGAGCGGTTGCATCAGTCCGATGATCAGCCACACCTTGTTTCGCAGTGACAGCCGCATCGCTCGCACGAACACGAGCCAGGTCTCGTTGACAAATCGCATCGCGAGCCTCCTCACGCAGCGACCGGGTCGTCGCGGAGCTCCCGGCCGGTCAAGGACAGAAACACGTCGTCAAGCGTGGGCCGGCGGACCTCGATGCCAGCGAGGTCGATCCCGGCCGCGGACAGCGCAGCGAGCTGGCCGGGCAGCGCAACGCTCGCCTCTGCCACGCCCAGGTCGAGCAGATCCCCCTCCGAGCGCAACACCTTGACGTTTGCGTCGCGCTCGAGCAGCGCGCGGGCGCCGGCCAGCCGCTCGGGATCGCTCAGCTGCAGCGCGACGCGGTCCCCAGAGACCTCGCGCTTGAGTTCGGCCGGCGTGCCCTGGGCCACGATCACACCGTGGTCGATCACGAGGATGCGGTCGCACAGGGCGTCCGCCTCCTCGAGGTAGTGGGTCGAGAGGAACACGGTCACGCCATGGGAGTCGCGCAGCTCGCGGACGTGCTGCCACAGATTCGCCCGCGACTGCGGGTCGAGACCTGTGGTCGGCTCGTCCATGAACAGCAGCGGTGGCTCGTTGATCAGCCCGAGCGCGATGTCAAGCCGGCGCCGCTGGCCCCCGGAAAGCGTCCCCGTCGGCCGCTCCCAGGTGCCGTCGAGATCGAGCCGGGAGATCAGCGTCCGGCCCCGCTGCTCGGCCGTGCCGCGCGCGAGACCGTGCAGCCGGCCGTGATCGACCAGCTCCTCGCCGACTTGTGCCTGCGGCGTGGTGCTGCCGCGCTGCGGGACATATCCGATGTGGCGCCTCACGGCCACGGGTTCACGTCGGAGGTCGTGACCGGCGACGACCGCCTCGCCGGCACTCGGCGAGAGCAGCGTCGTGAGCATCCGCAGCGTGGTGGTCTTTCCCGCGCCATTGGGGCCGAGGAAGCCGACGATCTCCCGCGTGGCGACGTCGATGTCGACGCTCCGGACGGCCTCGATCGCGCTCCGTCTCGCCTTGAAGGTCTTTGCGAGCCCGCGCGCTTGAACCATATAGTCAAGTTTGATCATGGCGATGTAGTCAAACATGAATAATCACAGTTGTCAACTATGCTTCCCGTATGTCCGCAACTCGCCTACTGCTGCTGGGCACGGTCCGCAGCTTTCAGCCGGTTCACGGCTATTTCGTCCGCCGGGAGCTGCTGAGCTGGCATGCCGATGCGTGGGCCCACCTCAATCCGGGCTCGGTGTACAACGGTCTGCGCACGCTCGAACGAGAAGGGTTCCTCGAGCAGGTTGGGACCGAGGCGCGCGGCGGACGGCCGGCGCGGACCAGCTATCGGCTGACCGGCGACGGGGAGAGTGAGTTCCTGAACGAGCTGCGGGCGGCCCTGTGGAATGTCTCCCCGCACGATCCCGCGGACTTGATGGCCGCCTGGGGATTCGCGTGGGCGCTGCGGCGCGAAGAGGTGATCGCGGCGCTCGAGCATCGCGTCGAGCAGATCTCCGCATTCGTGCGTGCCACCGAGTTCTCAATTGAGGACATCCGCAATGCGACAACTACGCCGATCACCGTCGTCGAGCACTACGGGATCGTCGAGTCACGGCTCGAGGGCGAGGGCCGCTGGGCACGTGACCTGCTCGAGCGCCTGCGGGCCGGCACCTACTGGTTCGAGGGTGAACCGGATAGGCCGTGGTACGCGCCCGATTCGACCGCGGCGATCAGAACCGGCGATGGGCAATCAGTCCGCGGGCACTTGGAGCCTGCGGAGCGCTCGCCGGCGAAGCACGTCGAACGACACGACTAGCCAGGCGATGCCTGCACAGATCAAGACGATCTGGAGCCAGGTGTCTGCGCCGGCGAGCGCGTGCCCGAACCAGTAGTACCCGAGCGAGCAGACGAACGCCCACAGGGTGGCCGCGGCCGCAGACAGCGGCAGGAAGCGGGTGATGGCCATGCCACTCGCGCCCGCCAGCAGGCCGGTGAGATTCCGTAGGCCCGTCACGAACCGGCCGACGAACAGCCAAACCGCTCCGCGCTGAGCGAACTCGCTGCGGAGCGCCTGCACGCGCTCGGGAGGCTGGCGCAGACGCCGGGCAACGCCGAACAGGACCTGCTCGCCGCGCCAGCGGCCGAGGGCGTAGCCGGCGGTCGTCCCGACAAGGGCCCCGAGCGCCCCTGCCGCGATCACGCCGCCAATCGGCAGCCCATGCGCCGTGGCCGCGTACAGCGCCGCCGCGATCAAGGCCGTCGTCCCGGGAAGGGGTATGCCGGCCGCCTGAAGGGCGACCACCGCGAACACCAGCGCGCATCCGTACTGGTGGAGGAGGTGCTGTAGCTCATGCGACCCCACGTCGCTAAGTCTGGCGCAGATCGCGCCGCGCGCGGCGCGGGCTCGGGTTTATCCGAGGACGGGTCGGATTGATGGCTCCGCAGAGCGGGTAGGGCTTCATCCTACGCTGAAGTAGCTTCGACACAAGGGGACAGACATGACACAGACCAAGGCAGATCGTTCGGCCGCGGCCAAGAAGGCAGCCGCCAGCCGACAGCGCAACCAGCAGCGGGAGCGCTCGCGGACATCCGGTACAAAGGCCGCGTCGACGCGGCAGGCAAGAAGCGCCGAGCAGGCCGCCGACCAGGCGACGCACGTCGCCCGCGGGATCTTCAGCGGCGCGGTGAGCAGCGCGAAGACCGTCGCCCGGCTCACCGGCACCGCGGCAGCGCAGGCGAGTAGAGCCGCGGCGACGCGGGCCAAGCTGCTGCGAGACGATCGCTAGACGAGCGGGCGGCCGCTCCCTCGGTAGCTGGCCGTATCCTCTCGTGAGTGGCAAAACCGAGGAAGAAGTTCAGCGACCTCCCGCCGCGTCAGCGGATGATCGCTTCCGGCGTGATGCTCGTGAGCATCAGCCTGGTGGTCGCCGCCGAGCGCGACCTCTCGCATCGCAAGCAGTCAGAGCTGCGCGGCAACAAGCTCCTCTGGCGAGTGCTTTGCCTGAACGCGCTCGGTGCGATCGCCTACTTCCGCGTCGGCCGGCGTCCGGCCGCCGCGTAGGGAGCACACTCAGCCGCGAGGCTGCGGATTAGCCTCACTCAGCCACGAGGCTGCGGATTAGCCGCCGCAGCCCCAGCGCAAAGAGCTCCTCGTCGCGCTCCGGGTCGACGATCGAGACCTCCATCACGTCGTCGATCGAGAGCGTGGCGGTCTGCTTGTCGCTCGAGGGCGACGATGCCTGGCGCGGGAAGCGGCCCGAGGAACCGATGGTTCTTTGCCTGCGGGTCAGTTGCTCGTTGGCGCCCAGCCGTTCAGCCGCGAACAGGACGGCTCCGATCATGAACGACGCGTACCCGTGAAACGCGATCGCCGCCCGCTCGCCCTCGAGGCCGAGGCGGGAGAAGATGCTCGCCATCAACCGCATCGAGGCCAGGATCACCGTATTGGCCTCGGGCGTCGCAGCCATGTAGGGGGCGAGGCGATGGTGGGCAAGCCAAGCTCGCCGCGTCGCGATTCCGCACACCACGAGCAGCTCGGCCGGGTTCGCCTCGAGCGGCTTTGGCTCCAGGCGCAAGACCTCCGCCATCGCCTCATTCCAGACCAGCTCGACCGCTGCATGGAGGATCGCCGCGCGCGACGGGAAGTGGTAGTAGATCGTGGTCGGGGCGACCCGCAGCGCGGCAGCGAGCCCGCGGATGCTCGGCTCCGCCTTGTTCACGTCGAACTGTCTGAGCGCCTCCGCCGCGATCTCCTCGCGCGTGAGGCTCGTATCGCGTTCTGCGGCCAGCCTAGCCATCTAATACCGGTCCCATACTTGACAAACTTGAACGTTCCCCACTAATGTACCGCACGCTGTACGGTTAGGGCCGGAGGGAGCGACCGGCCGGAGCGAATCGCGCGATCGGGGGCAATTGATCGCGCACGTTGTCGCAGTTCCAGGGGAGACGTGAGGCAGAGGGGCAGGCCGCCACGGAAGGAGACAAGGATGAGCAGGTTTTGGTTGAGTTCCGGTGGGGCTTTTCAAGTCGGAACACAATCCAACGGAAGGAGTCGGGGCATGAGAAGGAAGCGAATGGCGCTGCTGGCTGCGGTCATCGCAGTGTGTGGGGCGTTTGGAATCATGGCCGGTAGCGCGTCGGCGATCATCATCGCCGAGGACGGTCACTGGTGCGGGATCGACGCGCCGCAGAAGCTCCCGCAACTACACGACTACCTCTTGCACAATGAGAGCAGCGGGTATCACCACGGGACCTGCAGTGGTGCATTCACCCATGTGTTCGACCGGTACAGGTCACGCTCGGCCAAGGTCGTGACGTTCCAGATTCACCAGCGCAAGTTCCTCAAGGAGATGTTCGTCGGCCGTGAGAAGTGGATTGGATCCGCTGACATCGGCTTCGGGACGCATTACCGGGCCAGCGAGAACGGCCACGACGTCGAGGGCGACTTCCTCGGCGACTTCGAGACCGAAGGCGCGATCACGCTGCAGGGCCAGCGCGGCTACTTCTACGCGATCTGGATTTCGGGCTGATCCACGGCTGAACAACTGCGCCGGCGTGCGCCGGACCGCATGGACGCGGTCCGGCGCTACGCCGGGCTTCGGCTGTTAGCTTGATGGTCGATGCGCATGCAGTTCATGAGCCGCGCAGCGCTCGTGGTCGTGGTGCTCGGCCTCGCCGGGTGCGGCGGGAGCGGCGGTTCCTCGGGCGGCTCCGGCGGTTCCTCGGGCGGCTCTGGTGGCTCGGGCGCCGGCACGAGGAGCGGCGGCGCGGACACGACGACGAGCGCGATTCCCCAGGGGCGACCGCAGGCGGTTGAGCCCGTAGCCGGAAAGCAGGCCGCTGCGGTGACGCCGAGCGACCCGGTCGGCGACCCGAACGCGCGCGCGCCGTCGCTTGACGAGGTCAAGCGTGAGCTCCGTCTGGAGCTGATCGCGGTGCGCGTCTCGAACGCCAGGTACATCAACCCGCTGCGCTATGTAACGGTGTGGGGACGCACCGACCAGGGCGTCGATGCCGGGATGCCGGTCGGATCGCCGATCCTCGCCCCCTGCAAGGTCAAGATCCTCGCGATCATCCCCGACTGGTATGCCGGTCAGCCGCTGGTCTACTGGGAGTTGCTCGAGGGGCCGGATGCCGGCAAGGTCCAATACGTCGCGGAGCAGATCACCGCGATCGCACCACCCGGCAGCATCCTGCAGCAGGGCCAGGCGATCGCTCGTTTTGCCAAGTCGGGCACCGACATCGAGTTCGGGTGGTCGACGATCAACGGCGTGACGCTCGCGCGCGCGACGACCGGATATGAGGAAGGTCAGGTGACGCCGGCCGGGGCATCGATCCGCGCGTGGCTCAACGCGCTCGGTGCAGGGGCCGGGAACAGCTAAATCGGTTTCCAAACCGCCGGTCCGGGTATTGACATGCGGATATGAGCATCATCCAGTCAGATCGATTGCGGCGCCCGCTTATGCGCCCGGCGCGGGACCGGTCGTTCGTACGGGATGTCTACCCGGCGGTGCCGAGCTCGGTGTCCGACGCTCGCCACGCCGTCACGGAGTTCGCGAAGGCGGCGGGCGCCTCGGATGAGCAGCTCGATGCGATCCGTCTATCGGTCTCCGAAGCGATGACCAACGCGGTGCAATACGCGTATCCCGCGCGGCCTGGATATGTCCATCTCACGGCGCGGGTGGCCGGTGGCGAGCTGTGGATCCTGGTCGCCGACAACGGCTGCGGAATCCATGCCGGGCGCGAAAGCGAGGGCCTCGGGCTCGGGCTCGCACTTATCTCGCACAGCACCGACGGCCTGTCGATCGTCGAGCGCTCGACCGGCGGCACCGAGATCCAGCTTCGCTTCGTGCTACAGCGGCCGGCCGAGTAGGCTTCTACTCCGCTTCGTGCTCTAGCGGCCGAGCGGGCTCAGCTTCGCCGCTTGTTCAAGAGCGCGGATCGGTCGCCTCCGCGATGCGCCCGGCGCGATCCTGCTTCTCGACGACCACGTAGTTTGGGAAGCGGTCGACCACAACCTCCACCTCAGGCTTCTCGTGCCCCGGAACAAGGATGAACCACCGGGGGTTAGCCCGGACGCGCTCGTACTCCGTGCCCTTGAGCTCGATCAGCACGCTGCAACCGAGCCGGCCGCACTCGCATCGGAATGCGATCGGCGCGTCCTCCTCGCCCGGCCAGTGCCCGCCCTTGAGCGCCTCGTTGACGTTGCGGAAGGTCGCCTCGTTACGTGCGATCTCCCGCTCCTTGCTCGCGGGAGGGGGTGCGTCACTCACGTCGACATGATCGCATGCCCGCCGGGGAGGATGTTTGCTTCGGAGCGCCGGCGCGCGCTAGGGTCGCGGCGGGTGACAGCAATCGAATGAGGGCGGTCCTGTGCAAGAACGGCGAGTTCGAGGTCGCTGAGCGGCCCGAGCCGACTCCTGGTCGCGGCCAGGTCCGGCTACGGGTGCTGCGCTGCGGGATCTGCGGCTCAGATCTCCATGCCCGTCACGGTGTCGACCAGTGGGCGGCGCTCGCAGAGCGCATGGGCTACGACCGCTTCGCCCGCTCGACGCAGCAGATCGTCTTCGGCCACGAGTTCAGTGGCGAGGTCGCCGAATATGGCGTCAAGTGCCGTCGCGGCGTCCCGGAGGGAACGCCGGTGGTCGCGCTCCCGCTGCTGCGCGGGCCGCAGGGCGTCGACGCGGTTGGGCTGTCGGTGCACGCTCCCGGCGCGTACGCGGAGCAGCTGCTGGTCGAGGAGTCGATGATGATGGCGGTCCCGAACGGACTCGCCGCCGATGTCGCGGCGCTGACCGAGCCGATGGCCGTCGCCTGGCACGCGGTGCGGCGAGGCGAGGTGGGCAAGCGCACGGTGGCGATCGTGATCGGCTGCGGACCGATCGGCCTCGGTGTGATCCTGATGCTGAAGGCGAAGGGGGTCCGCACGGTCGTCGCCAGCGACTACTCGCCCGGCCGCCGCGCGCTGGCCGGCGCCTGCGGTGCCGACATCGTGATCGACCCCGCCCAGGGCTCGCCGTTCACGGCGGCGCCGGGGCGCGGGCATCTCAACGACATGCCCGCGGCGCTCGAGCTAGCGGTCTCGACGCGCGAGAAACTGGAGCGACTGCCGGTCGGCTGGTGGCACGTGTGGCGCCTCGGTGAGGCGCTCGGCGCGGCGCCGAAGCATCCGGTGATCTTCGAGTGCGTCGGCGTACCCGGCGTGATCGACAGCATCATCGACGGCGCGCCGCTGTTCTCCCGCGTGGTGGTCGTCGGGGTCTGCGTGGGCGCCGACCAGATCACCCCCGCGATGGCGATCAACAAGGAGATCGACCTGCGGTTCGTGATCGGCTACACGCCGCTCGAGTTCCGCGACACGCTGCAGATGCTCGCCGAGGGCAAGGTCGATCCCCGGCCGTTGCTCACCGGTGTCGTCGGTCTCGACGGCGTGGATGCCGCGTTCAACGCACTGGCGGACCCGGAAGCTCAAGCCAAAGTCCTGATCGACCCGCTCAGCAACCTCGCTCAACCCGCGGCGTCCAGATAGACTTCAACTGAGAGGTCGCGCGGCGACGGGGCAAAGGCGCGACAACAACCAATGGGGGTTTCGCTATGACGAGTTCTGCGGCAGAAGCCGCGCTTCCACAGTCGGGCTACGGCGTCGATGTCGACGTCTCGCGGCCGCCGAAGACGAGCCGGCTGCTGCTGCTGTTCCGCTGGTTCCTGCTGATCCCGCAATACATCTTTGCGTTGGGCGTCTACATCGTGGCCGCCGTGCTGGTGCTGATCAACTACATCGTCGTGCTGATCACGGGGCGCTGCGCGTTCTTCGGCTTCTTGGCCGGCACCGTGCGGTACGGGACGCGCTTGACGGCCTACACCTACTTCATGACTGACAAGTACCCGCCGTTCTCGCTCGGGGAGTGCCCCGACTACCCGGTGCAGGTGCGAATCGACCACCCGCAGAAGGTCCACCGTTGGCGGATCTTCAGCTACATCCTTGCCATCCCGCACATCCTGATCCTCTACGGGTTGGGCATCCTCTGGTCAGTGACGACCCTGATCGCGTGGGTCGCGGGGCTGATCACTGGCCGATATCTGCCGGGGCTGTTCGGGATCGCGGCGATGACGCTGCGCTACCAGACGCGCGTCAACGCGTACCTGTTCCTGGTCACCGAGGGCTATCCGCCCTTCGTGTTCGGCTAGTAGCGGCGCGTTCAAGAACAGTTGTGGGCTGCGCTGCGCGCGGCGTCCTTGGGGCCGGGCGGCCCCGTCCGGACCGGGCAGCCCCGTCCGGACCGGGCGGGCCCCTGCCATCCATGGCCGGAGGCCGCCGGCCGCCGGCCGCCATCCATGGCCGGCGGCCGGCGGGTGGCCGGGACTTCATACAGACAGCCTCCATCTCGCAGAAGCACGAGAACGGAGCTCCGAACCCCCAAAACGTGACAATTCGCCCCCGCTGGCGGGCGACGAGTCACCAAATGGGTGCTATGACGCCCATTTCGTCACGCGTTGCCTCCACGAGCGGTCGCCTTGTAACGAAATCGGGAGCGGTCGCCTTGTAACGAAATCGGGGCTGCGAGGCACGCCGAGAGTGCGCGGGGGTGGGCGGGAACTCGATCCAAAGCCCAATCAGGGGCAAAACAGCTCCCAACGCCCGTGGGGCCGGGCGGCCCCGTCCGGATTTCAGCAGGCGCGCCCCACCCTGGCGAGCGCGGCAAGCCAATTGCGGCCGGCGGCATCACTGCTCGGTAGGCAGGGGGCGGGCGTCAGTCCCCGGTCAGTGGGCGGTCGATACGCTGGCGAGGTGACCGAAACCGGACTCCCGCTCCCCCCGCCGCACCTCGCCGCCAGGGTGGGGACGGTCGACGGAGCCGACCCGATGGAGTTCTACCTCGAGGAGGGGGCGCGGCTGCGGAGCCTGATCGAGCAGCTGCTCCCGGACGGCTGGGACTGGGACGGCAAGCGGGTCCTCGACTTCGGCTGCGGCTCGGCGCGCGTCCTGCGGCACTTCGCCGGTGAGGCGCGGCGCGGATCGTTCTCGGGCTGCGATATCGACCGCGCAAGTATCGCGTGGGACCAGGCGAATCTCAGCCCGCCACTGCACTTCTTTCGCAACGAGATCGCCCCGCCGCTGAAGCTCCCGGGCGGCTCGCTGGACCTGATCTATGCGATGTCCGTGTTCACCCACATCACCGATCTGTGGGGCGACTGGCTGTTAGAGATGCACCGGTTGCTCGCACCGTCAGGCGTCCTGATCGCGAGCTTCCTCGGAGAGGGGATGTGGGAGGCGCTCGTCCGCGAGCCCTACCGTGAGGACGAGGCAGGCATGACGGTCCTGCACCACGCGGACGGGCCCGACGCGTGGGTGTTCCACAGCGAGTGGTGGCTGCGTGAGCACTGGGGTCGCGCGTTCGACGTGCTTAACGTACGCCGCCCCCCACGTGAGCCCGGCGGCAGTGCCCAGATCACACACAGCTACGTCGTGCTCCGCAGGCGGGAGGTCGAGATCACCCGGAACGAGCTGGAGCGCATCGATCGCGAGGAGCATCGCGAGCTCGCGGCCCTGGAGACGAATCTGCGGCTCACGCGAGCCGAGCTAGCCGAGCTGAGCGCGCGGCTTCCAGAACGGCCCGGGCAAGTGCGCACTCAGCTCTCGCGCGTCAAGCGGCTGCCGTCGCGGGTCATCCGCCGCCGCCGTCCTTGACCTGACCCCTCGCCCCTGGGAGAGTCCCGCGGAGACCGAGGAAGCTCCAGGAGGGCGAGGATGAGTTCATACGACTACGTAATCGTGGGCGCCGGGTCGGCTGGGTGCGTGCTTGCCGCGCGCCTGACCGAGGATCCGGACGTGACAGTCTGCCTGCTGGAGGCGGGGCCACCCGACACGGCCGATGAGATTCATCTGCCCGCCGGCGTGCTTGCCGTCGGCCAGAGCAAGTACGACTGGGCGTTCGTGTCCGACCCGGAGCCCGGGATCGCAGGACACCAGCGCGTGCTACCCCGCGGGCGCACGCTCGGCGGCTCCTCGTCCACCAACGCGATGGTCTACATCCGGGGCAACCGTGCCGACTACGACGGCTGGGCGGCGATGGGATTCGAGGGCTGGGGCTGGGATGACGTGCTTCCGTACTTCATCAAGGCCGAGGACAACGAGCGCGGCGCCAGCGAGCTGCACGGCGCCGGCGGGCCGCTGCGAGTCAGCGAGAACCGCTCGCGGTACCGGACGTGCGAGGCGTTCATCGAGGCGGCGCTGCAGGCCGGGATCGAGCCAACCGACGACTTCAACGGACCGCAGCAGGACGGGGTTGGCTGGTATCAGGTCACCCAGCGCGACGGACTGCGCTGCTCGGCGGCGGTCGCGTACCTGCACCCGGTGCTCGAGCGTCCGAACCTCACCCTCGAGACGAACGCGCACGTCACCAGGCTGCTGCTCGACGGGCTGCGGGCCGTCGGCGTCGAGATCGACCAGCGCGACGAGCTGCGCGAGGTCCGCGCCGAGCGCGAGGTGATCCTGAGCGCCGGTTCCTACCAGAGCCCGCAGGTGATGCTGCTCAGCGGGATCGGCCCGGCGGCCGACCTCGAGCTGGCCCACATCCCGACCGTGCACGAGTTGCCCGTTGGGCAGGGGCTGCAGGATCACCTCGCCTGCTGGATCACGCACACCACGAACGAGCCCTCGCTGCTGACCGCCGAGACCGAGGAGAACCTGGGTCTGATCCAGACCGAGGGGCGCGGTCCGCTGACCTCCAACTTCGCCGAGTCGGGCGCCTTCATCCGCACCCGTGACGACCTCGAGGCGCCGGACATCCAGATCCACGCGATCCCGATCCTGTTCCCGGAGGCCGGCGCCGGTGAGATCGTCGTCGACGGCTGGGCAATCTCGGCGTGCCTGCTGCGGCCGACGAGCTCGGGCTTCGTGAAGTTGCGCTCGCGCCTGCCCACCGGCAAGCCGCGGATCCTCCACAACTACCTGGTCAGCGAGGAGGATCAGCGGACGATGATCGCCGGCGTGCGCCGTTGCTTTGAGATCACCGAGCAGCCGGCGCTGAAGGCCGTGAGCACGGGTAATCTCGACACGCCCGCAGGCGACGACGACCGCAGCATGCTCGACTACATCGCCCGGAACTCGACCACCCTGTATCACCCGGTCAATTCGTGCGCGATGGGAGGGGTGGTCGACTCCGAGCTGCGCGTGCTCGGGATGGAATCGCTGCGGGTCGTGGACGCCTCGGTGATGCCGACGCTCGTGCGCGGCAACACCAACGCCCCGACGATCATGATCGCGGAGCGGGCAGCCGACCTGATCCGTGGAAGCAAGCCGGCTGCCGTTGCGACGGGGTCAATGACTGCTGCCTAGCTCGTCACGCGGGCGGTCCGCCGGCGCCCGGAGCGGCCACCGGCCGCGTCGAGCGTCGGCGCCCGCGACTCCGCCGGCGCGAGGCGCTGCGCGCCTCGCGCCGGCAACTTGCGGCCCGTCGCCCTTACCGCGTCACCCCTCGTAGAGAGCGTCGAACACCTCGGCGTACTTCTCGTAGACGATGTTGCGCTTGACCTTGAGGGTCGGCGTCAGCTCGCCGTTCTCCTGACTCAGCTCCCGCTCGAGGATTGTGAACCGCTTGATCTGCTCGATCCGCGCGAACCGCTGGTTGACCTCGTCGACCGCCTTCTGGATCTCCTCGAGCACCTGGCGGTCCTTGGACATCGCCGCGACATCGGCCGGGATGCCCAGCTGCGCAGCGAGCTTCGGCGCCTCGTCGGGGTCGAGCGTCAGCAGCGCGACGAGGTACGGTCGCCGGTCGCCGAACGCGACGGCATCCGCGATCCACCGTGTCTGGCGCAGCGCGTTCTCGAGGTTCGCGGGGGTGATGTTCTTGCCGCTCGAGGTGATGATGATGTCCTTCTTGCGGCCCGTGATCCGCACGTAGCCATCCTCATCGATCGAGGCCAGATCGCCGGTGGCGAGCCAGCCGTCGACCAGCGCCTCGTCGGTCGCCTCCTGGTTCTTGAAGTAGCCCTCGAAGATGTTCGGCCCGCGGGCGAGCAACTCGCCGTCCGGCGCGATCTTCATCTCGAGCGTCGGAACTGCCCGTCCGACGGTGCCGACCTTCATCTCGCGGTCGGTGTTGATCGTGCCCGCCGCGCACGTCTCGGTCATTCCCCAGGCCTCGAACAGCAGGATGCCGGCCGAGTGGAAGAAGTCGAGCACCTCGGGTGCGATCGGCGCGGCCGCGGTGAACGCGAGCTCGAGCCGGCCGCCGAGCAGGTCCTTGACCTTGTGGAGCACAAGGCGATCGGCAAGGCCGTAGCGAAGCTTCAGCCAAGCCGGGATCGGCTTGCGCTGGCGATCGAGCTCGAACGCCTCGTGGCCGACGCGCAGTGCCCAGTGGAAGATCGCCTGCTTGAGCTTGGGCTGCTCGGCGATCCCGGTCGTGGCCGCCGTGTAGATCTTCTCCCACACGCGCGGAACCGACGGGAAGTACGTTGGCCGGGCCTCGCGCAGGTCGTCGAGGAGCTTCAGCGGGTCACGCTGCCAGTAGATGATCGTGCCGCCGAGATCGAGCGTGAACACCTGGACGATCCGCCCGAACACGTGCGCCAACGGCAGGAACAGGAAGAACTCGATCGGCGCTTGCGTGCGCGTCAGGTCGAGCCGCTCCTCGAGCGTGTGGGTCGCCTCGATGAAGTTGTCATGCGTGAGGATGCAGCCCTTCGGCGGGCCAGTTGTGCCGGACGTGTAGACGAGCGTCGCGATGCTGTCCGGCGTGACCGCGGCGACCCTCGAGTCGACTTCCGCGTCCTTGACCGAGGTGCCGAGCCCGATCAGCTGATCGAGGCTGATCGACCCCTCGCCGGCATCGTAGAACGCGATCACGTGCTCGAGCGCCGGGCAGTGCTCGCGGATCTCGGCGATCTTCGCCAGCTGCGAGGCGTCCTCGCAGAACACCGCACGGGCCTCTGAGTGGCGCAGGATGTACTCGCACTCCTCGGGCGAGTTCGTCTGGTAGATCGGCGATACCGTCGCCGCCGCGCAGAACGCGCCGGCGTCCGCCAGCGTCCACTCCGGACGCGTGTCGGACAGGATCGAAATCCGTTCGCCGGGCTGGATCCCGAGCGCGATCAGGCCCTTGGCGATCGCCCTGGCCTTGCTGACGAGCTCCACGTAGGTGAGCTCCCGCCATCCACCGCCTTCCCGGTAGCGCAGGGCGACACCTTCATGCTCGCGCGCCCGCAGGATCATCTCGCCGAGAGTTCGCGCGCCGGTCGAAAGCTCTCGCGCGGTGCGCTCGGTGGCAGGTGGCGGTGCTCCCGGCCGGGTCGTGGGCGGGGCGGTCCTCGTGACCGCCATGGGTGTGATGAGACGATTGGGCATATCTCCTCCTCGTTGGAGAGCCGCGGCCCTTCTGGAGCCAGAGAGCAAAACGAGCGTTGCACGGCAGGGCCGATGCCACATCGGGCGCAAACCCTCACTCGGCATCGGGCCTTTCTACGCCCACGTCTACGGGTATGCGAGCCTCCAGGGCATGACTAATGCGGTCAGCACGGGACTCGCGTCGCTGGCAGTGCTGGTGCAGGCGCTGCTGGCGATCGTCGCGCTGATCGCGCTCTTCTCGTTCGTGTTCGAGCCCGCGCGGCGGTTGCTCACCGAGATCCGCGACACGCTGCTGGGCGGGGAACTCTGGGCGGCATGGGTGTTCGCGCTGGTCGCGACCCTCGGCAGCCTGTACTTCTCGCAGATCGCGGACTTCATCCCGTGCGAGCTGTGCTGGTTTCAGCGGATCATGATGTACCCGCTGGTCGCGATCCTGCTGGTGGGGGCGCTGCGGCGCGATGTGCGGGCCGCCGCCCAGTACGCCTTCGCGCTTCCGATAATCGGCATCTGCGTCGCGGCATACCAGATCTACATCGAGATCAATCCGAGCGCTGAGCCCGCCACGTGCAAGGTCGGCGGCACCTCGTGCGCGACGAAGTGGATCGATAAGTTCGGCTACATCACGATCCCCGTCCTGTCGGCCACGGCGTTCGCGGCGATCCTGGTGCTGCTGGCGATGACGTGGTCGCGGCGCAACGAGCGGCTGCGGTGATGCGGCGCTCGATCCCGGCGCTCGCGGGGGCGGCGGCGTCGGTCGTGGCGCTGACCGGCTGCGGCGGTGGGTCTACCAGCGCGCCGGCCAACGCGAGCCCGGGGCTGAAGGCGTTTGACCAGGCGAGCTGCGGTAGCTGCCACACGCTCGCGGCCGCCGGCGCGAGCGGGACGGTCGGGCCGAAGCTCGACGGTGCGCATTTCGACGAGGCGACCGTCGAGCACTGGGTCAGGACTGGGGGAGGCGGGATGCCGTCGTTCACCAGTCAGCTGAGCGACGCACAGATCAAGGCCGTGGCGGCGTATGTCGCCAACGCCTCCAAGTGAGCTACGGCGTTCGCATCCCCAATAGCCTCAGGTAACGGGAGACGGCCTCGGCGCGGTTGGCCGCGTGCAGCTTGCGCAGCAGGCTGTTGACGTGGAATTTGACGGTGCCTGTGGAGACGACCAGCTCGTCCGCGATCGCCCGGTTCGACTTGCCGTCCGCCAGCAGCCGCAGAACGTCGAGCTCGCGGCGCGTGAGCAGTCCCTCGAACACCACGCGATCGTCGCGGCCCTCGCCGAGCGCGACATCCTCGGCCAGGTGTGCCGGCGCGAGCGCGGCGTCGATTGAGTCACCAGCGCCCGCCAGCGTGACCGGCGCGTCGGTTAGTTCGC
Source organism: uncultured Solirubrobacterales bacterium (assembly GCA_963796525.1). Classification (GTDB taxonomy): domain Bacteria; phylum Actinomycetota; class Thermoleophilia; order Solirubrobacterales; family Solirubrobacteraceae; genus Palsa-465. The sequence continues at coordinate 840,598 of CAWCMD010000012.1, read as the reverse complement.
TCGAGCGGGCTCCTAGCCACTGCAGGAACTCGCGCATCTGGTCCCGCTCGTGGCGAAGCGTGCGCCGCAGGCTCGCGCTTTCGTACGCCTGGGCGAGGCCGCTGGTGAATTCCCACAGCACGTCACGGTCGAGGACGTCGAGCTGCTGCTCGGCGCCGCGGTCGGCGTGGATGACGCCCGTCACCTGAGACCCGGCGACGATCGGCGCCGCGACGTATGTCCGCCAGCCCATCAGCTCGCTCAGGCGGCGGTCGACCCTCGGGTGAACGTGGGCGTCGAGCACGATCGTCGCGCGGCGGCGCCGCAGCAGCTCAGTCTCGATCAGTGGATGCTCGAGGCGCAGCGGTGCTCCGCGGAGCTGCACGAGGACGCGTCTGGCACCGTCCGGGTCGCCGTCGAAATGGACTGATTCGGCGATCATCTCGCCGCCGCGCACGAGGCTGAGGACTGCACGGGAAAGCTGCGAACCGCCGCACAGTGCCGCAGGCGCGCGCTGGAGCATCGCCGCCGGCGAAGTGATCTCCCGCAGCTCTGAGACGCTCGCCTGTACGCGCGCGAGCGCGTCGAAGCGAGCGTCGAAGCGCTGGCGGAGCCGCCCGAGCGCCGCCTCGTGCTCGGCAAGCGCTCGCTCGGTCTCCGCCGGACGCTCCTGCGCGAGCCGCTCTGAAAGCGCCTCGATCAACGAGTGCAGATCGTCGCTGGCAGTGCCGAGCAGCTTGCGCGCCTGCTCGATGGCGTCGTGCAGGCGGCGGGCAAGCACCGGATCGACGGTCGCGCTCATCGCTGCTCCCTGGCTGCGGTCGCGCGGACGTAGCGCGACACCGCATCCGTGCGGCTGGTTGCGCCGAGCTTGCGCAGGATGTTCTTGACGTGGTACTTGACGGTGCCCTCCCTGACGACGAGCGCATCTGCGATCGCCAGGTTCGTATGACCACGGGCGAGCAGACGCAGCACTTCGAGCTCGCGTGGGGTGAGCGTGTCGATCCCGCCGTCGTCGAGGTGGCTGGGCGACGCGACGGGGAGCTCGCCGCCTTCGCCGGCAAGTCCGCCCAGCCGCGCGCTCATCCAGCGGATCGCCGATTGCAGCTCCTCACGGTGACGCCGCAAGGTGGCGCGCAGCACGGCGCGCTCGAACACGCCCGTCAGCCCCTCCGTGAACTGCTCGGCGACCTCCACGTCGAGAGCGTCGAGCGGCCGCCCGCTCGCGCACGCATCCGCATGCAGCAGCCCGACAGTGTTGCCCTGGACCGTGAGCGCGGCGACCACATACGCATCCCAACGGAGGATGTCGGTCAACTGCGCCGGCGCACGCGAGCGAGCGGTGGACACCGTCACGAGCTCGGGACGCTGAAGGCGTGCCACCTCCTCCTCGATCAGCGGGTACTTGAGCGCGAGGCTGCTCGCCTGCAGGCGCCGCAGCGCTTCGTCGGCGTGGCTCGACGGATCCGCCACCCACAGCGCGCGGGGGGCAAGCGAGCCGGCGACGACGTCGCTGATCAGGACGCGGTCGAACTGCGAGCTCGTGCCGAGCTCCTCCGCGGCGCGGTCGAGGATCGCCTTGGGCGACCCAACATCGCCGAGCCGGCGAACGGACTCACGAACCCGTTCGAGGGCGTCCGCGCGGCGAACGTAAGCAGCCTCGACGATCTCCCTCTCGAGGGCCAGCAGCTCGACCAGCACGTTCTCCACGGCGCGCCAAATATATGTGCCCGTGGCCGTGCCGAGCGTGTCAGGAGCGCCGGGTCCGCTCGATCAGCTCGTAGCGGCTCGCCGCGTCGGAGCCGACGCAGCTGATTCCAAACGGAACGCCGCTCCGCTCGATCAGGGACCACGCTGCCGCGGCGTCACTGGCCGGCACGAGCGCGAGCGCGCGGTGATCGCACTTCAGGAGCCAGTACGCCGGCACCGGGCCGATCGGGGCGCGTGCGAACGGGACGAGTGAGATCGGGTGATCGTGCTCGCCGAGCACGCCCAGCGCGCGCAGGACGTCCGTGGTGTTCGGGCCGAGCAGCTCGATTGCCGTCCAATCCCCGGGGCGATAGTCGAGCTCGGGAAGCGAACGGCGCAGGAGCTCGAGCTCGGGTTCCGTGAGACGGGCGCGATTGACCAGCCCGACCGCGCTGATGCATACGGCCAGCTCGCCGGCGGCCGAACCGTAGTCGACCGCTACCTCGGTGCCGCCGCGGCGGGCGAACACGGCACCAGCCTGTCGCAGGACGGCGGCCAGCGGTTGCGCCGCATCCTCTGAGAGCGTGGGGACGACCACGACCGCAAGTTACCGCCGCAGTCCGTCCACCACCCTGCCCGTTATCTAGGTTTATCCTGGCCGATAGAGCAGGTAGCTCGTATGCAGCGTTGACTGGCGCCATGCACCTGCTCGAAAGTTAAGGCCATACTGGCAGACCGAGAGTGGTGCGCCGGCGGCGGGCGCGACAAGCTACCGCGTGAGGAGACGAGAGGTGAACGCAAGGCTCAGCTCTGTCGAGGTTGAAGGCGCCACCGCCGGCGGCTACGCGCGGGTTGCGCGCCTGATCGCCACCGATCGGTGCGTGGTGCTCGACGGCGCCAACGGCACCGAGCTGATCCAGGTCGGAGGTCAGCGGCCCGAGGTCGAGGAGCACCTCTGGGGTCTGACCGCGATCCTCGAGTCGCCCGACGACGTCCGCGGCGTGCATCGGCGCTACGCGGAGGTCGGCTGCGACGTGATCTCCACGAACACCTGGGGTCTTCCGACCGCGCTGCGAGCGGGCGGCGAGAAGCTGTGGGCCTCGCTCGGCCCGGTTCACTGGATGGACGTTGCGCGCAAGGCCGTGCGGCTTGCGCGCGAGGCCGCCCACGAAGCCGGTCGCGCCGACGAGGTGGCGGTCGCCTTCAGCATCAACGGCGACGTCGACACCCCGGATGGGCGCGAAACGATCCGGCTTCTCGCGCGCGCGTTCGAGGAAGATCCGCCCGACCTCGTCCTGCTCGAGACGCTCTCGCTCGTACGCAGCTCCACGTACGCCACCGTCGAGAGCCTGCTCGAATCGGGGCTTCCGGTGTGGCTCAGCTTCAGGCGCTGCCGGCACGGCGTGTGCGGCGTGTACGGCGAGCACTGGGGCGGTCCCGAGGGCGACGCGTTCGGCCGCGCGGCGCGCCGCTTCGAAGAGATGGGCGTCGCCGCGCTGGCGATCAACTGCGTGCCACCCGATCACGTCACCGGGATGCTGTCTTGGCTGCGGGACTTCACCGACCTGCCGCTCGGCGTGTACCCGAACCTCGGGTACCTGTCGGCCGCCGGCTGGCGCCACGAGCTCAGCATCGGCGGTCCCCAGTACGCCGAGCTCGCGCTCAACTGGCGCGAAGAGGGCGCGCAGATCATCGGCGGATGCTGCGGTGTCGGCCCCGAGCACCTCGCCGCTGCGCGTGCCGGGCTCGCGGAAACCAAGCCAGGGCATAAACGTCCCGAGCCGCTGGCCGAGCCGCTCGATGAAGCGCGGGGAGGAAAGAGCCGTCCATCGCGTGCCGCCGAGCGCTGGGCGGATCCCCGCGGCCGGCCTCTGTTCCCGCTCGACTTCCCCGAGATCATATGTGAGCCGGGGGTGTTCGTGCCTACCCAGGGCAGCTTCCTGATGTGGAAATACCTGTACCGGGAGGGCATCGGCGCGCATCAGCGGTGCCTCGATCTCGGCTGCGGATCGGGGCTGCTCGCCGTACAGCTGGCGCGCAACGGCGCCGCCCACGTCCACGCGATCGACATCGACGAGCCGGCCGTCAAGAACACGCTGACGAACGCGTTCCGCAATGGGGTCGCGGACAGGGTGAGTGCCGCCGCCCAGGACCTCTATCCGTGGGTGCCCGAGGAGCGCTACGACGTGATCGTCGCGAGCCTGTATCAGCTGCCGGTCGACCCGTTCGAGCAGGTGACGACGCACCGTCCACTCGACTACTGGGGGCGCAACCTGCTCGACCATCTGATCCGGCTGCTACCGGAGGCGCTCGCCGACGACGGGGTCGCGTACATCATGCAGCTGTCGATCATCGGCGAGCGCCGCACCGTGCAGCTGCTCGAGCGGCAGGGCTATTCCGCGCGTGTGGCCGACTTCGGGTTCTTCGAGCTGAGCGGTCTATTCGCAGAGAAGAGCGAACAGATCGAGCGCGTCGAGGAGCACTCGGACGCATACCACCTCGCGTTGGGGTCGAGCGACGTGATGGTCGCCTACCTGCTCGAGGTCACGAAAAGCTAGTGCAGATCCCCTCGAGCTCGGCGTGAATCGTGCCGGCCCACGGGTTGTACAGCTTGTAGTGCCAGAACCCGTCCGAGTTGTGGCCGAAGGAGCCGCGGTTCTGCGTGAAGTGGCGTGATTCGCTCACCCACCACCCGACGTGATTCGGATGCGTGCGCGGATAGGGACGAGGATTGTTCCGCAGCTCCGGGCACGGAACGCTCACGCCATCCGCTCCCGGTCCCGCGGTGATGCCCCACACCGGGTGCGTTTCGTTGCCGCACACGAGCACCGCGGGGCTCGTACGCCAGCCCGAGCCGGACACGATCCTTGCCCACACGAAGTAGTACCGAAACCAGATCCCGAAGTCCTCTTGCCTGTATTGGACCGACCAATGCGGGACCGCGTCGCAGTCATCACGATGCGTTTCGAAGCCGGCGGTCTGCGGGTGGGCGGGATTCCCCGGCACGCTGACCGGGTCGGCCGACGTGCCTCCGACCCTCCCGGGGCAATCCGGGGCCGCACGCCATTCGGTGCCGCTTCGGCAGTTGGCGCTGGCGGCGGGCGCCTTGGCGCCCCAGGCGAGAAGCGTGGCGGCGATGAGGACGAGCAAGGCCGCCGCCGGACGCGGCATCAGTCGGTGAAGCATGGGTACCCCCAAATCCAAGTTTCGGACCGCAGCCAGCCCTGGCCGCGCGCGCCGTACTCTAGCGCGCGTCCAGGCGCTTCCGCGTGGCGCTGAGGCCGCGCCGACTTGGCGATCTCCCGCCAGGGGTCCCCGTTCTGCGCGACGCGATCGGGAACGGTCTCAAGCGTCCAGCGATCCGGCCGGGTCGACGAATCCGACAGCTCATCCCGGCTGCCCGTGGCGAGCCTTTTCCTCGCGCGCCAGCTGCGCGTGCAGGCTGCGCAGCGCGGCAAATGCTTCGTCGGCGACCTGCTGCTGGCGCTCGCGGGGCGGGTCGGGCTCGGTCGGGAAGCGCAGCGGCTCGCCGTAGCGAACCGTCACCGACGGGAACTGCAGCCGGCGCCAGTTGCGCGCCTGCTCGGAGCCGTTGACCGCGACCGGCACCACCGGCGCACCCGATTGCAGCGCGAGCCTGCCGATCCCCGGCCGCGCGCTCTCACCGAGCGTCGCGGTGCGCGAGCGGCCGCCCTCCGGGTAGATCACGAGCAGGCCACCGCGCCGCAGGATCGTCAGCGCGGTCTCGATTGCCTGCTCATCGCGCTGGCCGCGCCGGACCGGGAACGCGGCGGCGTGCGACATGACGAACTCGAGCGCACGTCCCTTGAACAGCTGGGACTTCGCCATGAAGCGGACCCGCCGGCGCAGCTCGATCCCGATGAACCAGTGATCCATCGCGGAGAAGTGATTCGGCGCGAGGATCACCCCGCCGGTCGCCGGCACCCGTTCACGGTGCTGCGTGCGTAGCCGGAACGCGAGCTTGCAGTACGGGTAGGAGACGATCCGGGCGAACGTGTAGAACCAGTCGGGCTCGTGCGTGCGCGCGCGCTCATGGAAGCGGTCGAAGTACTCGGCCGGGCGCGGGTCCAGATAGACCTGCTCCTTCATCGGCGCGAGCTCGCGGCGTTCCATCGCCGTGTAATACAGCGCGCAGGGCTTTAGGTGACACTTTGCTTGGGCGCGCTGGTGAGGTAGGTCGCGGCCATGTCCTCTTCGCCGTGCTCCTTGGCGCCCTCCGCCATCCGAGCGCGGACCGCCTCGAGCACCGGCAAGTCGAGGCCACGACGGTTGGCCGCATCCTGAACGAGCCCCGCGTCCTTGGCCGCCAGCGCGAGCTTGAAAGCCGGTTCGAAATTGCGCTCGACGATCGCCTTGCCCTTGATCCGCAGGTAGGGGAGATCGAGCGTTCCGCCATCCAGCGCCTCGAACAGCAGTGCCGGATCGAGACCGAGTCCCTCCGCCAGCGCGATCGTCTCGGCGCCCCCCTCGGTGACCAGCAGTACCCAGCTGTTGACCACGAGCTTCAGCCTGGTGCTGGACCCGGCTTCGCCGACCCAGATCGTCTTCTGGGAGACCGCGTCGAAGATGGGCTGGATTCTGGCTCGCACCTCCTCGGCGCCGGAGGCGAGCACCACCAGCTTGCCCTGCTCGGCCGGCTGCTTGGTGCCGAGCACCGGAGCATCGACGAGCGCGACGCCGAGCTCACCGGCGAGCTCCAGGCAACGCTCGGTGCCTTCCTCGCCGATCGTGCTCATCTGCAGCCAGACGACGTCGTCGCCGGCGGGCTTGATCGCCGCCTTCGCCGTCTCGATCACGGCGTCCGCATCGGACAGGATCGTGATCACGATCGTCGCCCCGGCCGCCGCGTCGCCCGGCGTGTCGAAGATCTCGACGCCATCGCCGGCGAGCGGCTCAGCTTTGGCTCTGGAGCGGTTCCAGGCGCGGACCTCGATCCCGGCCTGCTTGATGTTGCGCGTCATCGGCAGTCCCATCGTCCCGCCGGCGCCGAGCACCGCCACCATCTCGTTCTGTTGCACAGTCATGTCGTCTCCGGGTGGGTGGGATCAGTATTACCCCAGAGTTATTGCGGATACGCTAGTCCGGCACGTCGGTCCGTAGCTGCTCGAGCCAGGCGGTCGCGACGCTGTCACTGGGGGCGCGCCAGTCGCCGCGCGGCGATAGCGATCCGCCGGACCCGACCTTGGGGGAATTCGGGATCGCCGAGCGCTTGAACTGGCTCGTGCGGAAGAAGCGGTCGAGGAATACCTCGAGCCAGTGCTTGATCGTGCCGAGCGAGTACTCGTTGCGACTCTCTTCGGGAATCAGCTCGGGCCAGTTGCCGAGCGCCCGGTTCTGCCACGCGTAGTGCGCGAGGAACGCGACCTTGCTCGGCCGATAGCCGAACCGCAGGATGTAGTACAGGAAGAAGTCTTGTAGCTCGTAGGGCCCGACGACGCTCTCGCTATCGGCGCCCGGCTTGTCAGAGTCTGCCTCCTGAGTGGGGATCAGCTCGGGCGAGATCGCGGTGTCGAGCACCGACTGCAGTACGGCGCTCGCGTCGTGGCCGAACTGCTCGGTCTCGATCGCCCAGCGCAGCAGGAACTGGATCAGCGTCTTGGGGACCGACGCGTTGACGTTGTAATGCGACATCTGATCGCCGACGCCGTAGGTGCTCCAGCCGAGCGCCAGCTCGGACAGGTCGCCGGTTCCGACGACCAGTGCCTGGTTGTAGTTGGCAAGGCGGAACAGATGCGACGTGCGCTCGCCGGCCTGCACGTTCTCGAACGTGACGTCGTAGACCGGCTCACCCTCGGCCGCCGGGTGGCCGAGGTCGCGCAGCATCTGTGTGGCAGCCGGGCGGATGTCGATCTCCTTGGCGCTCACACCGAGCGCCTTCATCAGCTTGTGGGCGTTGGCGAGCGTCAGCGAGCTCGTGGCGAATCCCGGCATCGTGTACGCGAGCACGTTCTCGCGCGGGAGCCCGAGGAGATCGATCGCATGGGCGCAGACGATCAGGGCGTGGGTCGAGTCGAGGCCGCCCGACACGCCGATCACGACCTTCTCGATCCCGGTCGCGCGCAGCCGCGTCTCCAGGCCACGGACCTGGATGTTGTAGACCTCCTCGCAACGTTCGTTGCGGCGGACGGGGTCGGCAGGCACGTACGGGAAGCGCTCGACCCGTCGCTCGAGCGGGACGCTCGCCTTGCGCAGGCCCAGCTCGAAGCCGATCCGCCGCATCCCTGTCAGCCGCGCGCGGTGGTCATGGATCGAGTCGCCGTAGCTTGAGGTGCTCGCACGGTCGGAGAGGATCCGGTCGAGATCGATGTCGGCGAAGATCAGCTGCTCGTCCTCGGCAAACCGCGTTGCCTCCGCGAGCCGATCACCGTTCTCATAGATCATCGCCTGGCCGTCCCAGGCGAGGTCGGTCGTCGACTCGCCGACACCGGCCGCGGTGTAGAGGTATCCCGAGATCGTGCGGCCCGACTGCGACGCGCACAGCTGGTGCCGGTAGTCAGCCTTCCCGATCGTGATATTGCTCGCGGACAGGTTGGCGAGCACCGTCGCGCCGGCCAGCGCCCCGTACGTACTCGGCGGGATCGCCGACCACAGGTCCTCGCAGATCTCGACGTGCAACGTGAACGCCTCGAGGTCGGTACTGGCGAACAGCAGGTCGTTGCCGAAGGGAAGCTCCTCATCGAGCAGCGCGATGTGCGTGCCGATCGCGTCACGGGCCGCGCGGAACTGGCGCTTCTCGTAGTACTCGCGGTACTCCGGCAGGTAGCTCTTGGGCACGACCCCGAGCACCCGCCCGCGGTGGATGACGACCGCGGTGTTGAACAGGCCATGCTCGGCCTGCAGCGGAGCGCCGACGACGATCAGCGGCCATAGGGATGAGCTCTCGGCCACGATCCGCCGGAGCGCCTGCAGCACGGCGTCGAGCAGCGCCTGCTGGTGGAGCAGGTCATCGATCGCGTACGCCGAAAGACCCAGCTCCGGGAAGATCACGAGGCTCGCATGGGCCTCGGAAGCCCGTTTAGCAAGCTCGATCGTGCGATCGGCGTTGGCGGCCGGGTCACCCACACGGGTATGGGGCACCGCCGCGGCGACGCGCGCGAAACCGTGGCTATAAAGCGAACTGAAAGGTTCTTGTTCGGTTTCGTTTAGGAGGCTCATACGTGTGCCGATACGTTGGAAGGCGGGTAAAGAAAGAATCATGGTTGCCGATACGGACATTTCGCGCTCTGTGCTGGAGCTCGCAGAACACCTCGTCGCGCGGGGTGAAGCCCGCCCCGAGCGCTGCATCGAGCTCTCCGAGCTGAGCGAGGTCGTGCAGGAGGCGGACCTGGGCGATGACGACGCCCAGACGCTGCAGGATCTCCTGCAAGATCAAGGATTCGACGTCCACGACGACTGTGGCCGGGAGGCCCCCGAGGAGGTCGTGTACGTCCCCGACGACCTTGCGATGCGGACGACCGACGCGATGTCCCTGTTCCTGCAGGAGGTCCGGCGCTACCCGCTGCTGACGCGCGAGGAGGAGGTCGAGCTCGCGCAGCGGATCGAGCGCGGCGACCTCGGCGCGAAGGAGCGGATGGTCAACTCGAACCTGCGGCTGGTGATCTCCAACGCCCGCAAGTACCAGGGTCACGAGCTTCCGCTCCTGGACCTGATCCAGGAGGGGATCCTCGGGCTGATCCGCGCCGCCGAGAAGTTCGACTGGCGCAAGGGCTACAAGTTCTCGACCTACGCGACCTTCTGGATTCGCCAGGCGATCCAGCGCGCGCTGGACAACCGTGCGCGCACGATCCGGATCCCGGTCCACCTCGGCCAGCGCGAGCGCAAGATCGCCCGCGCCGAGCGGGAACTCGCGGCGCGGCTCGGCCGCGAGCCAAATGACCGCGAGATCGCCGAGGCCGCCGAGCTGCGGCTCGCCGACGTGATCGAGGCCCGCGAGGCCGCGCGCGTCGTGACCAGCCTCGACCGCCCGATCGGCGAGGAGGAGGACACCTCGTTCGGGGCGCTGCTGCCCAGTTCGGAACGGGGCCCGGAGGAAGAGGTCGACATCACTTTGCGCGAGGACGCGATCCGCCGCGCCCTGGACCGGCTGCCGCCGCGCGAGCGCGCCGTGGTGCAACTCCGCTACGGAGTCGGCGGCGACGACCCCACGCCGCTGAGCGAGACCGGCCGGCGGCTCGGGATCTCCCCGGACGCCGTGCGGCGCCTGGAGCGCAAGGCGCTGTCGGAGCTCGCCGAGAGCCGCGAGCTCGAGGCGCTGCGGCCGGCAGCGTAGGGAGGGGCTGCTTCGCAGCATCCGTGGGGCCGTGCGGCCCCGTCCGGACCCTCCTTGGCGGGTCGTCGTCGTCCTCGGTGGCTCTCGCAGTGCTGCCCCCGTCCGTGCCCATTCCGCCGGCCATCCATGGCCGGCGGGCGACCCCCTCACGCAGCGACCAGCCTCCGCCATAAGCACGAGAGGGCGAACCCCCATTTCGTTACATTTCGACCATCCGGGCGGGCAACGTGCAACGAAATCGGTGCTCTGACCCCCATTTCGTCACACGTTGCCGACACGAACGCGGGCTTTGTAACCAAATCGGGGCTGCGAGGCACTCCACCCCCTCTGAAAGCCAAATCCGGGGCAGACCACACTCTCGAGGCACGGCCGAAGGGGCGGAGGCGCCAGCCGACAGCCCATACCATCGCCCTGTGAACCGCATTCTGACCCTCGCGAGCCTCGCCGCGATCATTGCCACGGCCAGCCCGACCGTCGCGTCCGCCGCCACCCCGTCCGACCCCTATTGCACCACGTCCTACAGCGCCGCACAAGCCCATTCGGGAACTCGCATCCGCTTCGGCGTCGACCCAGGCATCGCCGGCAACGTCGGCTCCGTGCAGTTGCCGTCCGTCCCCGACAACCGGGCCCAGGACCTCAAGGCGCTGAAGGCGCTGAAGCCGCCAAGGCGCGCGCTCGTGCTGCGGCTGAACCGCCTGTTCTGGTCCGACGGCGACGCGGGCATTGCGAAGTTCCGCCGGGCCGCGGCCGGGTACGGCAAGGCCGGCTTTGACGTCGAGATCCAGGTCCGCTACCACCCCGCGAGCGGGGAGGCCGGCGACCTCAAAGCATGGACGGCGTATGTGCGCCACGTCGTCGACGTGCTCGGTGCCAACTCGCACGTGGTCGCGATGACGATCACCAACGAGGTCAATGTCTCCTTCTCGCCGAACACCTCGGACGGCTACTACGCAAGATCCCAGGACGCCCTGATCGAGGGGATCGAGGCCGCGCACGCAGAGGCGCTCAAGCGCGGCTACAGGCACGTGAGCTTCGGCTTCACTTACGCATACCGGTTCTCGCCGCCTCAGGATGCCGCGTTCTTCTCCTACCTCGGAGCGCACGGGGGCCCGAAATTCCGCCGCGCGCTCGGCTTCGTCGGCCTCGACTTCTACCCGGGCACGATCTACCCGCCGGTGATGGCGCCGGGCGACACCTACCGCAACGAGCTGGCGCAAGCCGCCGGAGTGGTGCGTCGCTGCCTGGCGCCGAAGGCGGGAATCGGATCCAGAACCCCGATCTGGATCACCGAGAACGGCGTTCCGACGGGTACCTTGAGTGACGCCCAGCAGGCGGCCGCGCTCTCCCAGCTCGTGCGCGCCACCAGCGATTTCGCCCGTGCGTTCAACATCACCGACTACCGGTGGTTCAACCTGCGCGACTCGACGGCGTCCACGCCGGCGAAGCTGGTCGGACCGACGTTCTCCTCCGACGGGTTGCTGCGCGCCGACTACTCGCGCAAGCGGTCGTTCGCGGCCTACCGCGGATTGATCGCGAAGCTCGGCCGGGGCTGAGCGGAGCGCGGCTCGCGCTGGAACAGCCGGGCGGTCCGTGCCGCCGTTTGATGCGCCCACTCGGTCGTCGTCAGGAGGCCGAGCACGCCCACGGCGAGCCCGAGCGCGGCGATGATCCACCACGCGGGATGCGTCGCCTCCGCGAACCCGTTGCCGAGACCCCTCGACACACCACTGCCGACGACGGCTCCGGCGATCGCCACGCCCAGGGTCGCTCCGACCTGCCGGCTGGTCGACGCGACGGCCGAGGCGACGCCCGCTTGGGCGGGCGGCATGCCGGACACCGCCGTGTTGGTGATCGGCGGGTTCACGAGACCGGTGCCGATGCCGAAGATCACGTAGGAGCCGAACAGCACGGCAACGGCGGTCGAGCCCGTCAAGCCGGTGAGCATCAGCGCTCCGACCATCACCGCGAAACCGCCCACGACGAGCGGCAGCCGCGATCCGCGGTGGGCCACCAGCCGTCCGGAAAGCGGCGAGCAGATCATCATCATCCCCGCCATCGGCAGCGTGTACAGCCCGGCGTGGAATGGCGAGAGGCCGCGCACGTTCTGCAGATACAGCGTGTTCAGGAACAGAAAGCCGCCGATTGCCGCGAACACGCACACCGCGATCGCGCTCGCCCCGGAGAACGGCGCGCTGCGGAAGAAGCGGACCTCGAGCAGCGGCTCCCGCCGGCGAAGCTCGTAGCGCACCAGGGCGACGAACGAGACGGCCGAGAGCGCGAACATCGACAGGATCTCCACGGACGTCCAGCCCGCCTTGTTCCCCTCGATGATCCCGTAGGTCAGCGACGCCAGCGCGACGATCACGAGCAGCTGGCCGACTGGGTCGATGCGCCGTGGATGCGGCGCTCGCGACTCGGGAACATATGCCGCCGTCAGGGCGATCGCGAGCAGCCCGATCGGAACGTTGACCAGGAACACGGCGCGCCAGCTGAATGCGTCGACCAAGATCCCGCCGACGATCGGGCCGAGCGCCATGCTGATGCCGAACACCGCGCCCCAGATGCCGATCGCATGCGCGCGCTCGCGCGGGTCCTCGAACGTGTTGCGCACGATCGACATCGCGACCGGGTTGAGCATCGCGCCGCCGACCGCCTGGATGACCCGTGCGCCCACCAGCGCGCCGTCACTCGGGGCCAGTGCGCACAGCAGCGACCCGAGCGAGAACACCACCAATCCGGTCTGGAACGTGCGCCGGCGGCCGACGCGATCAGCCGTCGAGCCGGCGAGCATCAGCAGGCTCGCCAGGACCAGCGTGTAGGCGTCGATCGTCCACTGAAGGCCCGACAGCGAAGCGTGCAGCGAGTGGTGGATCGAGGGCAGCGCGACGTTGACGATCGTCGTGTCGAGCCCCACGATCAGCAGGCTCATGCTGCAGATCCCGAGCACCAGCAGCCGCCGGCGCCGACTCAGCGGTTCCTCGCAGCGCTCTTCTGAGGCGGCCATGCATTCGATGCTACCCAGCGGCTAATGGTCGACCCGAAGGGGTTGCCGATCGAAGCCGCCAACCAACCCGATAGCCTGAGACCCGAACCCGGCCCGGTTTCTCCTCTTGTCGACACAGAACAGCGCCCAACCAGAGGGGCCGTCGGCCTACCCCCAGGCTGCGACCCTGGAGCTGCGGAACGTAAGCAAGCAGTATCCCGGCCAGCGCGAGCCCGCGATCGCGGACCTCAGCTTCAGCGTCGGAGCGGGGGAGGTGTGCGTCCTTGTCGGTCCGTCGGGATCGGGCAAGACGACCGCGATGCGCCTGATCAATCGCATGATCCCGCTGACCGGCGGGGACATCCTGCTCGGCGGCAAGAGCGTCCTGCATCGGGAGCCGAACGAGCTGCGCAGGGAGATCGGCTACGTGATCCAGCAGATCGGCTTGTTCCCGCACCACACGGTGGCCGACAACATCGCGACGGTCCCAAGGCTGCTCGGCTGGGACAAGGCGCGTACCAAGGCGCGCGTCGACGAACTGCTCGAGCTGACGGGGATGGATCCCGAGGACATGGGGCGCCGCTACCCCGCGCAGCTGTCCGGCGGCCAGCGACAGCGGGTCGGCGTGGCGCGGGCCCTGGCCGCCGATCCGCCGCTGATGCTGATGGACGAGCCGTTCGGCGCGATCGACCCGATCAACCGGGCGCGGCTGCAGGACGAGTTCCTGCGCCTGCAGGCTCGGGTCCGCAAGACGGTCGTGTTCGTGACCCACGACATCGATGAGGCGATCAAGATGGGGGACAAGATCGCGATCCTCCGCCAGGGCGGTCATCTCGCGCAGTACGACACGCCGGCCGAGATCCTCACCAATCCGGCTGACGAGTTCGTGGAGCAGTTCGTCGGCGCGGATCGGGCGCTGAAGCGCCTCGGGCTCGCGACGCTCGCGGATGTGGAGCTGCTGTCGCCCAACGGGGTGCGGCCGGGACCGGATCGGGTCCCGCTGACGACGACCGTGCGGGATGCGCTGTCCCAGGTGCTGGCCGGGGGTGGGCGCCCGCTGGCGGTGCTCGACGGCGGTGGCCATGTAGTCGGCATCGTCACGCTGGAGCTGCTCGGCGGTCTGCTCGGCAACGGGGCGCTTCCGGATCACGACCGCGCGGAGGAGGAGTCGCCGAGATGATTGCGATCGCCTCCGGGGGTCCCGTGATCCCCAACTTCGGCGGGGGCGCGTCGACGTTCGCCTGCGAGCGCTCGAACAAGCTTTTCTGTCCTGACTGGGTGTCGCGCAACTGGGACAACGTGTTGTGGCCGGCGCTGCGCCAGCACATCGAGCTGACACTGATAGCGATCGCGTTCGGGTTCGTGATCTCGACCGCACTCGCGCTCTTCGCCTACCGGCGGCGGTGGTTCGAGCGGCCGGTGCTGATCGTCACGTCGATCCTCTACACGATCCCGTCGCTGGCGCTGTTCGAGCTGCTCGAGCCGATCCCCGGTTTCGGTCTGAGCCGCACGACCGCCGAGGTTGCGCTGGTCTCCTACACGCTGCTGATCATGTTCCGCAACACGCTCACCGGACTGCGGGAGGTGCCGCCCGAGGTCCGTGACGCCGCCGCCGGGATGGGGATGGGACCGACTCAGGCGCTGCTGCGCGTCGAGTTGCCGCTGGCGCTGCCCGCGATCATCGCGGGCCTGAGGATCGCGACCGTGACGGTGATCTCGCTGGCGACCGTCGCGGCGCTGATCGACAACGAGGGACTCGGCGCGCCGATCCTGGACGCGATCTCCAACGAGGTCTTCAAGACGGAGTTGATCGTCGCGGGCGGGATGGCGATCGTGCTTGCGATCGCCGCGGACGGGCTGCTCGTGATCGTGCAGCGCGCGCTGACACCGTGGACGCGAGTGAGGCCGGGCTGATGAACAACTTCGTCGAGGCGATCAAGTTCATCGGCCGCAACGGGCAGATCCCGGGGGAGCCGCACCTGCCGACGCTCGTCCATCTGACGCTCGAGACGCTCAAGATCGCCGGCATCGGGATCCTGATCGCCGTCGTGATCGCGGTCCCGCTCGGCGTGTGGCTCGGGCACATCCATCGCGGCTCGTTCGCGGCGATCAACCTCGGCAACATCTGGCGGGCGCTGCCGAGCCTCGCAGTGCTCGCGATCGGCGTCGCATTCCTGGGCATCGGGCTGCGCAACGTCGAACTCGCGCTTGTGGTGCTCGCAGTGCCTCCGGTCATCACCAATGCGTACGTCGCGATCGACGGCGTTGACCGCGACATCGTCGATGCCGCGCGGGGCATGGGCATGACGGGCTGGGAGATCCTGCGCGACGTCGAGCTGCCGATGGGTATCCCGCTGATCTTCGCCGGCATCCGCACAGCCGCGCTGTTCGTAGTCTCGACGACGACGATCGCGGCGCTCACCGGCTACAGCGGCAGCCTCGGGGACATCATCAACAACGAGACCAGCTACCACCTCTCGGGGGTGCTCGGCGCGGCGATCCTGATAGCTGTGCTGGCGCTGCTGGTCGAGCTCGTGCTGTCGCTTGTCCAGCGCGCGCTGACGCCCAAGGGACTGAAGCTTTCGAAGGAGAGGGACGATCTCGCGCTGGCAATTGCGCCGGTCGTCACCGAGGGGACCACCTAAGCCCGGAAACAACAGGAGGACTGTATGAGGAAGTTGACTATCACCGCTGCGTTCGCGTCGCTCGCCTTAGCGCTTGCGGCGTGCGGCAGCTCGTCGAGCTCGTCGAGCTCGTCGAGCACATCAAGCGCGTCAGGCAGCGCCACGAGCTCATCCGCGAGTGCCAAGCCTGGCGCAGGCAAGCCGGCGATCGTGATCGGCGACAAGAACTTCACCGAGGAGTACATCCTCGGTGACCTGTACGCGCAGGCGCTCAAAGCGCAGGGCTACAACGTCACGCTGAAGGAGAACATCGGCTCCTCCGAGATCACCTGGAAGGCGCTGACCTCTGGCCAGATCGGCATGTATCCCGAATACACGGGAACGCTGCTGACGGCGATCGCCGGCGACAACAAGCCGCCGACGAGCGCCCAGGAGACCTACAACCTGGCCCAGGCGTACGTCGCCAAGCACGGGTTCGTGCTGCTCAACCAGACGCCGTTCTACGACTCGGACGCGCTCGCGGCGACGAAGAAGTTCGCCAGCGAGCATGGCCTGACCACGATCGCCGACCTCAAGAAGCTCGGGCACTCGCTGAAGCTGGGAGGCGCGCCCGAGTTCGCGACGCGCTACGCGGGCCTGGTCGGGCTCAAGCAGGCCTACGGCATTGACCCGACGTTCGTGCCGCTGGCGATCGGGATCACCTATCAGGCGATCGACACCGGCAAGGTCGACGTGTTCGACGCGTTCACCACCGATGCGCAGCTGACCAGCGGCAAGTACGTGCTGCTCAGCGACCCCAAGCGCGTGTTCGGCTTCCAGAACGTGGCTCCGGTCGTCAAGAAGAGCCTGGTCACGACCGAGGGGCCCGCGTTCGCGGACACGGTCAACAAGGTCAGCGCGCTGCTGACGCTGCCGGCGATCCAGAAGATGAACGCGGCGGTCGCGATCGACCATCAGGCGCCCGCCTCGGTCGCCCACCAGTTCCTCGCGGCGAACGGTCTCGCGTAGGCGACGGTCGCTCGGCCTCGGCTCACTCAGCGCCGGGGCCGAGCATGCCTTCGCTTGAGCTTGAACACCTCGACCGGCTGGGACAGCCCGCGGATCTGGAGCGTGCCTCCACGCACCCAGCTCATGTCCTGGCAGCGCTCGACCACCGTTCCGGTACAAACGAGCTCGCCGCCCTCGGCGCAGGCGAGCAGCCGCGCGGCGAGGTTGACGGTGGCGCCGAAGTAGTCGGTTTCGTGCGGGATCGCGACCCCATGATGGACGCTGGCGTGCACTCCGGGCTGGCCACGCCCGCGCATCGCGTCGATGATCCGCGCCCCTGCCTGCACAGCCAGCCGTGGCTCGGGATACGCGCACATGAAGCCGTCGCCGATCAGCTTCGTAAGCCGAACCTCGGGACCCTGCTCGCGGGCCACGATCTCGGTGAAACGATCAATCAGCGAGACGGCGGCGGCGTCGCCCTCACGGTCGGCGAACGCCGTGAAGTCCTTCAGATCGCAGAACAGCAGCGAGACCTCGACCGTCCCCGGGACGTCGGTGGACAGGGCCTGGTCACGAAACGCCATCTGTGCCATCTCGCGCTCCACCCAGCGCTGATGCACGGCGATGAGGATCTCGCCGGCGAGTGGCATCAGCGCCTCGTAGCTGTCCGCTCCTGACAGCACCCGCGTGCGCTCGTTGGGATGCTCGCGCAGGCTCGGCTCGACCACGCTGACCCACATCTCCACCTCGGCGTGCGCGATCCGCGCCAGCAGCCGCCCGTACACCCGGCTGATCCGTATCGCGAGGTCGAACGGCCATACGTCGCGCCGGCGCCAAAGCTCGAGCAGCGCTGCTGCCTCGGCGGGGGTGAACGTCGGCTCGCCGGCCGGCGGAAGCGGGAAACCGAACCCGGTCATCAGCTTCTCGAGGTGCTCGAGCGGCGGCCCGCCCTGTGATTCGAGATGGCCCGGCGTGACAGTCCTGGCCTGCGCGCTACGCGCCGTGAGCGCCTCGAAGATTGCGTGCTGAAGCTCCCCGCTTTCGATCGCCCGCTCGACGGTCTTCTCGGATGCGCCGAACTCGCGTAGGTGGTCCGCAAGCTGGCGCAGCTGCTCGGGTGACTCCTTCGGCGGAACGGACATCGTGACCGCGGAGCCTGACACAGTCTCGCGCCGCCCGCGAGTGGCAGGCAGGCATTGCGCAGCCAGGTTCCCGACGTTACGATGCCGCCCGGGGTGAAACCGCTGGGGGTCAGGAGGCCACGGGTCAGATGGACGCTGACGCCGGTGTTCAGGTAAGCCCGGCACCGGCCCGTGCGGTCGGGTTGCCGACGCACAAGCCGCGGGTGGGAAAGCACTCCGAGGGCGGGCACGAGCTCGGGGTGCTCAGCGGCCTCGCGGCGCTGAGCCTCGACGCGCTCTCGAGCGTCGCATACGGGCCCGAGGCGATGATCCTCGTCCTCGTCGCGGCCGGGGCGGGGGCGCTCAAGTACACGGTGCCGCTGACGATCGTGATCGTCGCGATGCTGGCGATCCTGATCGTCTCCTACACGCAGGTGATCAAGGCGCACCCCGATGGCGGCGGGTCATATGCGGTCGCCAAGGCGAACCTCGGTCGCTGGCCCGCACTGCTCGCCGCGGGATCGCTGGTCGTGGACTACGTGCTGACGGTCGCGGTCAGCCTGGCGGCGGGGGCGGCGAGCCTGGCGAGCGTGTTCCCCGGGCTCTCGCACCACCTGCTCGCGGTCGCGCTGGTCGGCTTGCTGCTGCTGACCGCGATCAACATGTTCGGGATCACCGAGTCGGCGAAGCTGCTGATGCCGCCCACTGCGGTGTTCATCGTCAGCGTGCTCGCGGTGATCGTGGTCGGGGCGCTGCGTCCCCATGCCGTCGCGACGATCGGCACGCCGATCCCGATCCACGCGACCGAGACGCTCGGGATCCTGCTGCTCCTGAAGGCATTCGCGGCCGGATGCTCGGCGGTCACCGGCGTCGAGGCGATCGCCAATGGCGTGCCCGCGTTTCGCAGCCCGCGGATCCGCACCGCGCAGACCACGGAGATTTCGCTCGGCGTGCTGCTCGGCGTGATGCTGCTCGGCCTTGCGATCCTCACCCGCGCCCATCACATCGAGCCGCGGGGCGGGGTCACGATCCTCGCGCAGCTCACGGCCGCCGCGTTCGGCAAGGGCGCCGCCTTCTACATCTCGAACGTGTCGGTGACGCTCGTGCTGGGACTAGCGGCGAACACGAGCTTCGGCGGGTTGCCGGTGCTGATGAGCCTGCTGGCGAAGGACAACCGGCTCCCGCACCTGTTCTACCTGCGCGCCGAGCGTCCCGTCTACCGGCTCGGGATTCTGGCCCTGGCGCTGGCCGCGTTGCTGCTGTTGGTGGCGGTCGACGCCGACACCAACCGCCTGATCCCCCTGTTCACGATCGGCGTGTTCGTCGGCTTCACGATCAGCCAGATCGGTCTCGTGCGTCACTGGCGCAGGGAGCGGCCGGCGCACTGGCGCGCCCGGGTGATCCTCAACGGCACCGGCGCCGTGATGACCGCAGTCGCGGTCGTGGTGTTCATCTCGACCAAGTTCCTGGCGGGCGCCTGGATTGTGACGATCGTCGTGCCACTGCTGATGTACCTGTTCGCCCACACGGAGAGCTACTACGGCCGCGTGGCCAAGGAGCTGAAGTTCGGCCGCACACCGCCGCGACCGCACAGGCGCGAGAGCGTCGTCGTGATCCCGATCTCCACCGTCAGCGCGCTCACCGAGCAGGCGGTCAGCGCCGGCCTCTCGCTGGGGGAGACCGTCGTCGCAGTCGCGGTCGCCGGCGACGAGCAGGAGGCAAAGAGGATCAAGGACGCCTGGGATGACTGGCCCTCGGGCGTGTCGATCGAAGTGCTGCTTGACGGCCACCGTTCTCTGATCCGCACCGTCCTTCACTACATCCGCTCGATCGAAGCCGAGGGCGTGATCATCACCGTCCTGATCCCGGAGATCATCCCGCGCAAGCGCCGGCACGAGATCCTCCACAACCAGCGCGGGCGGATCCTCGCGGCGGTGTTGAAGTCGCGCACGAACGTGGTGGTGGCGACGCTGCCGTTCCATATTCACGATTGAGGGGGGCCGCTTCGCGCCGGGGATTCGGGTCCCGCCTACCCCGGGCGGCCCCGTCCGGACCACGCTGGGTGTGCGTTGGCTGGCGCCGCGTTGCCCCGGACCGGCGCGTCGGCTGGCGCCTCAGCTTCCGGCCTTCGGCCGGGGCCTTGGGGGTTGGTCTGCCTCGCGATTGGGCTTGGGATTGGGGGCGCACCTCGGGGTGCCTGGCAGCCCCGATTTCGTTACAGAGCGCCCGCTCGGCAGGGCAACGTGTAACGAAATGCGCGCCATAGCACCGATTTCGTCACGCGTTGCCCGTCCGCGGCGGTGAGATGTAACGAAATCGGGGTTCTCTCTCCCTCGTGCTTCTGCGGGATGGAGGCTGTCTGTATGAGGCCCGCCCACCGTCGCCCGCCGTTGCTCCTATGTCAAGGGGTGGGGTTCAGAGTGGGGTGTTGCAGTGGATTGTGCGGGCGCGTCGTCGGGGTTTGACGGCCGGGGGTGGGGGCGTGGGTGGGGGGTTCTGGGTGGGGTGTGGCTCGGGTTGCATCAGCTGCCAGATGCGGCGGGCGAGGTGGCGTTTGAGGCTGCGTAGCGCTTCGCGGCGGGTTTTGCCTTCGGCCTGTTTGCGGGCGAGGTAGGCGGCTGTTTCGGGGTCGAGGCGGCCGTTGCTGACGGCGAGTCGGTGAAGCGCGCAGTTGAGTTGTCGGTTGCCGCCGCGATCGAGGCGGTGGCGGGCGGTTCGCCCGGAGGAGGCGGGGATCGGGGCCGACCCGGAGCAGCGCGCGAGTTTCGCGTCTGTGGCGAACCGGCCGATCCCGGCGATCTCGCCGATCAGCTTGGCGGCCGTCAACGCGCCGCAGCCGCGTTCGGCGAGTAGTCGCGGCGCGAGCTGGGCCACGACCGTGGCGAGTTCGCGCTCGAGCTCGTCGATCGTGCGGGTCAGCTCGCGGATGCGGCGCAGCTCGTCGCGCGCGATCCGGATCCGGGTGGACTGTTCGGCGCGCTGGAGCCGGCCTGCGATTTTCTGCTGCCAGCCCGCGCCGCGCAGCGCCCGCAGCGGGATCTCGAGCTCGGGCCACAGGGGTCGTGCAGGTTCCAGCGTAGGTCGTTGATCAGCGCGGTCCGCTGCGAGACGAGCCGTTCGCGATGATCCACGAGCAGCCGCACGTCGAGCTCGGGGCCGGCGAGCTCGGCGACTGGGAGCGTCTCGATCCCCTCGCGGATCGCGGCGCGTGCGATCGCGACGGCGTCGATCGGGTCGGACTTCCCGCGCTCACGCGCCTGGTGGCGCGCGCCCGCCATCAGCCGCGGTGTGACCCTCAGGACCCGCTCACCACGCGCGAGCAAGAACCGCTCCAGCGCCCCTGACACATGCCGGCAGTCCTCGATCGCCCAGATCCTGTCAGGCGACAGCGATCGTCCCCATCGCAGCAGGTCATCGAATGACCGCCGCTTCGCGCGAACCGTCAGATCGTCGAGCACCCGGCCTGTGGCCTGCTGGACCGCCGCGGCTGTGTGCGAGGCCTTGTGTGTGTCCGCACCGATCACAATCATCTACACCCGTCCCTTCACCGAGTTCAATGGAGCGGACCGCCGGCGGACACACCTCAGTCGGGGCGGATGCCACGCTCCTTATCTGTGCAGAGATCCCGCCGCAACCAGCACGGCCTGGGCGTTTGATGTGATCAACGACCGGCCGGCTGGGCGGCGCATGCGCGCGGTCGGGGATGCGGATCGTGTGCGCGCGGGCGCTCGGCCTTATCTCGGTCCACGGCCCGGGTTGGTTCCGGGCCGGCGACATGATGGTTGGTGGGATGATCCCGCTGGGGGAAGCGTTGCGGCCGCTCGGTCTATAAGGGCCGTCCACGACCTCGCGGTCGTGGCGGCAGGAGCGGGCGTGGAGCCGGCCGCGGCGCATCTGGGTGACGAAGAGCTTGGCGCGCACCGACGGGGTCATGCGGGAGCGAGCGCCTCCTCGCCGAGCTCGCGCAACAGGTGATAGCTGCGCTTGAGCAGCTTGCGCGCGACGGACAGGCGTGCGCGGTTGGACCCGAGCCGCGCGGCCGCCTGCGAGTAATACTCGTAGTCGGGGCTGCAAGCGCGCGCGGCGCACATCGTCGCTTCGAACAGCGCCCAGCGCAGCGCCGGTGGGCCCTGGCGGCTGAGATGCCCGGCCGCTCGTCGCTGGTCGGACTGGTGAACGGTGATGTCCAAACCGGCATACCGGACAGCGTCCCGGGAGGAGGAGAAGCGTCTGGCGTCGCCGAGCTCGGCGAGGATCGTCACGGCGGTCAATTCGCCGACACCGAACTGACCCATCAGCGCCTTGCACCCCGGCTGTCGTCGCGCATAGCCGCGCAGCTCCTTATCCAGCGGCCCCAGCTGCCGGTCGACCGCATCGATCATGCCCAGCGCGATCGTGATCTGCTCGCGCGCCGCGGCCGGGAGTGGCTGTGCCGCCAACCAGCTGCGGCCCTCGCCCGTCATCAGATTGCTCCGCTGCGGGCAGCCGTGGTGATAGAGCACGGCCTGGATGCGCTGCTGCCACTCGCCCCGCTGGTGCGAGAGCGTGTGCCGCAGCCGGACACGCGCGCGGAGATCGAGGATGTGATCGGCCGGGATCCACGACTCCGGCAACCGGCCGATCATCAACAAATCCCGCACATGCCGAGCGTCCGCGCGGTCGCTCTTAGCGCGCTTCTTGTTGCCGCGCCGGGCCGCCGTCTCCGCCGGCTCCGCCAAGTGCACCACCGCCCCGACCCGCCTGAACTCCTCAGCCACGAACCGCCACCCCGTCGTCGCCTCCAACGCCACCTCAAGCTGCTGACCGCGGAACTGCTCGCAGAACGCACGCACCCCAGCGCGGTGCGCAGGCGAGACCCGCCGACGCGATACCTCACCCGTCTCTGTGTCCAACCAATCCGCAGTGACCTGCGCACGATGCTGATCAAGTCCCATTACGATCGCCATCTGGGGCCTCCTCAAGCTCCACGGTTTCAACGGCCTGCGCGGCCCAACGCCGCGCCTGAGCTGAGGAGGTCCCTACACGCGGACCCGGACGGCCCGCATGCTCATGCCATCTATCAAGTCACGCCGGTGACCCTCGGACGGCGACGAGCGACACAACGGCGGAAGGCCAGACCCAAACGGCCGACACCACGGATGCGAGTCAGCTCGCCGCCGGCCGAGGAGCCTCCACCGCCGACCGGACAGAAACACCGACCGCGCCCACGACTATCTCACTGAGGCCATGGATGGCCGGCGGAAAGGGCATGGACGGGGGCGGCACTCCGAAAGCGACTCGGAGAAACCCCGGGTCCGGACGGGGCCGCACGGCCCCATGGACGCCGAGCGAAGCGAGGCCCACTTGACATCAGCATCTGCGTAAGCCTATGCTTACCGTAAGTGAGAGCTTACGAAGGATTCACCGCGCTGTCGGACCCGACGCGCCGCGCGATCTTCGAGATGGTCGCGGCGCGGCCGAGCGCCGTTGGCGAGCTCGCGAGTGAGCTGCCGGTCAGCCGCCCCGCGGTGTCGCAACATCTGAAGGTGCTCAAGGAGGCGGGGCTCGTCACCGACCGGCCCGAGGGCAACCGCCGGATCTACAAGCTCGACCCCGATGGCGTGGAGGCCTTGCGCGCCTATCTCGACCAGTTCTGGAAACGATCAATGACGGCGTTCAAGGCCGCCGTCGAGGAGGACGGATGAGCGTGCAGGTAGCTGGGACTTCAGTGCGACGGAAATCGTGGTCGAGGCGCCGATCGCGCGCGCGTTCTCGGTCTTCACTGACGGCATCGCCACGTGGTGGCCGCCCGACCATCACATCCTCGAGGCCGAACTGGCGGAGATGGTGTTCGAGCCGCGGGTCGGAGGCAACATCATCGATCGCGGCGTCGACGGCAGCGAAAGCCGGTGGGCGCGCGTGCTCGCGTACGAGCCGCCGCACCGCGTCGTCTTCAGCTGGGACATCAGCCTGAGCTGGGGGATCGAGACCGACCACGAGAAGACCAGCGAGGTCGAGGTCCGCTTCGACGCGGACGGGCCGGACCGCACTCACGTGACGCTCGAGCACCGCAACCTCGACCGTCACGGCGACGGCTGGGAGAAGATGCGCGACGCAGTCGGCTCGCCCGGCGGCTGGAACCTGCAGCGCTTTGCGGACGCAGCCGCGACGGCGACGTAGTCTTTCAACATGCCTGAGCCGCGGCGGATCCACCGGTCTGCGACGCGGGCATTCTCAATCGCGATGGTGGTGATCGGCGTCGCGTTGGTCGCGCGGACGATCGCGGCCGGCGGCGGCGCGATCGCCACCGGGGTGGTGCTCGGGGTGCTGTTCATCGTGGCGGGCGCCGCCCGGCTGTATTTCGAGGCGCGGTGAACGAGCGGCCGATCGGCTACCGCGCGCTGTTCGCGGTCGTCTACACGGCCTCGATCAGCGCGGTGTACTTCGCGCTCGGCGTCGTCGCTCACTACGCCAACGGGCTGACGCCCGCCGTATTCCTGGCCGCCGGGATCTTCTTCCAGCTCTCGGCGATGACCTACATGGAGGCGGCGGCGCTGCACCAGGAGCGCGGCGGCTCGGCGGTGTTCGCGCGCTACGCGTTCAACGAGCTCGTGAGCTTCATCGCGGGCTGGTCGATCGTGCTCGACTACACGATCCTGCTCGCGGTCACCGCGCTGACGGTGCCGGCCTACCTGTCGGTGTTCTGGGGCACGCTCGGGCACGGCGTTGTGGAGATCGCGGTCGCCGTCGCCGTGATCCTGTTCGTCGTGTGGGACAACGTGACCGGCGTGCATGCGCGGCGATTACGCCGGCGGATCCTCGTCAGCGTCTCGGACCTCGCCGTGCAGGCGGCGGTGATCGTGCTCGGTCTGGCACTCGTGTTCCATCCCGAGCACCTCACCCAGAGCGTCAATATCGGCACGGCCCCCACCTTCTCGCAACTCGCGTTCGCACTGCCGATCGCGCTGATCGCGTTCACCGGGCTCGAGGCGGCGGCGGGTCTCGCGGGCGAGGTGAGCACGCCGGTGCGCGAGGTCGGGCGGCTGATCGGGCCAGGCTCGTTCGTGATCATCCTCGTGTACGTCGGGATCGCGGTGGTCGGCATCGGCGTGCTTCCGGTCCACAACGGTCTCACCGACCTCGGCCAGACGCACCTGCGCCAGCCGCTCGTCGGCATCGTCGAGGTCTACCGCCCGGTGTGGGTGTCGGACATCCTGAAGTACGCGCTCGCGATCACCGGCGCGTTCGGGCTCACAGCGGCGGCCGGCGCCGCGATGCTCGGCGTCTCGCGAACCGGCTACTCGCTGGCGACCAACCGCCAGATCCCGAGCGCGATCGGGCGGCTGCATCAAAGCTTCGGTACGCCGTACGTGGTGATCGGCGCCGCTGCCCTCGCGGCGATCGCGCTGGTGATCCCGACCGACCTCGAGCTGCTGGTGAGCATCTACGCATTCGGCGCGCTGATCGCCTTGACGATCGCCCACCTGTCCGTGATCGCGCTGCGCTTCCGCGAACCGGAGCGCCACCGGGGTTATGCGGTGCCGCTGTCGGTGACTCTGCGGGGGACCAAGGTTCCCCTGCCGGCGGTCCTCGGGGCGCTGCTCGGTGCCCTCGGCTTCATCGCGGTGCTCGTGTACCACTCGGGCGCGCGCTGGGTCGGGCTCGGGTGGCTGGCCGGTGGGCTCGTGCTCTACGTCACCTATCGCACGGTCGAGCACAAGCCGCTGCTCAAACGCGTCACGATTCCCGAGCGCGCGCTGCGCCACGAGGCGCTCGAGCCGGAGTTCGGGTCGATCCTGGTGCCGATCTTCGGTCGCCCGCTCGACGACGACATCGTCCAAACCGCGGGCCGGCTGGCCGGCGAGACGCGCGACGACCTCGAGGAGCAGGGCGCGATGATCGAGGCGATCTGGGTGTTCGAGATGCCGATCGCGCTGCCGGTGAACGCGCCGCTTCCGGACGCGCAGATCCGGCGGGCGCGAGAAGCGCTGGCCCGGGCCAAGGCAGTGGGCGAGGAATACGAGGGCGTGCAGGTCGCGACCGCGATCGTGCGCGGGCGCAGAGCGGGCGAGGCGATCGTCCGCGAAGCGCGGCGGCGCGGCGTGGAGGCGATCGTGCTGGGTGCGGAGGACTCCCCGCGCGTACGGGGCGGCGCGCTGTTCGGAGGGTCGGGCGCCCCGGACAAGGTCGGCGAGATCACCAAGTACGTGATCGGCAAGGCGCCGTGCCGCGTGATCTTGACCGCACCGCCGGCGGATCGCGATGAGGAACACTCGGGTGGCGTAGATTCGCGCCCGTGGCGAGAGTCGAGACCCACGGCCTGAGGAGAACAGTCGGGCTTGGCGGTCTGTTCTCGACCGCGTACGGCAACGTCGGGTCCTCGATCTACTACGCGCTCGGGCTGGTCGCGTTCTATGCGCTCGGGCTGACGCCGGTCATCTTCATGCTGGCCGGGGGGCTCTTCGCGCTCACCTGCAAGACGTACGCGGAGGGCGCCTCGATGTTCCCGGAGGCCGGCGGCTCCTCGTCGTTCGCGCGCCACGCCTTCAACGAGTTCGTCTCGTTCTTCGCCGGCTGGGCGCTGAGCCTCGACTACATCCTGACGATCGCGATCTCGGCGTTCTTCGTCCCGCACTACCTGGGGGCGTTCTGGCCGGCGCTGACGCACCCGCCGGGCGACGTGATCGGCGGGCTGATCGTGATCTTCCTGCTGGCGTGGCTGAACATCCGGGGGATCGGCGAGTCGGCGAAGCTGAACTTCGTGCTCGCGATCGCCGACCTGAGCACGCAGGTCGTGATCATCGTGATCGGGGCGTTCTTCGTCCTCGACCCGTCGCTGCTCGTGCATCAGGTGCACCTCGGCAGCACGCCCACGTGGTCGAACACGATCTTCGCGCTGTCGCTGGCGATGCTCGCCTACACCGGGATCGAGACCGTCTCGAACATGGCCGAGGAGGCGCGGGACCCCGGGCGCGACGTACCTCGGGCGGTCAACCTGATCCTGATCGCCGTGCTCGGCGTGTACGCCGGGATGACCGTCGTCGCGCTGTCGGCACTCCCGGTGCACGGAACCGGTCCGCACGCGTTCACGCTGCTCGGCCAGCCCCCGCCGCACGGCTTCCAGAACGACCCCGTGCTGGGGATCATCGAGCACCTCGGTCTACCTCACGCGCTCCAGCACCTGATGCGCTACTACGTCGGGATCCTCGCGGCGACGATCCTGTTCATCGCCACCAACGCGGGGCTGATCGGGATCTCGAGGCTGTCCTGGTCGCTGGCCGAGCACCGCCAGCTTCCAGACGTGTTCGCCCGGCTGCACAAGCGCCACCGGACTCCATGGTTCACGATCGTGGTGTTCTCGGTTTTCGCAGGCGTCCTGCTGATCCCGGGGCGGACAGACTTTCTCGGCAACCTCTACTCGTTCGGCGCGATGCTCTCGTTCACGACGGCGCACGCCGCGGTCATCGTGTTGCGCTACAAGCAGCCCGATCGCGAGCGTCCGTACCGAATGCCGTGGAACGTCCGCTTCCGGGGCCACGACCTGCCAATGACCGCGGTGCTCGGCGGGATCGGGACGTTCGCCGCCTGGCTGTCGGTGATGGCGCTGCACGTCGACGCGCGCTACGTCGGGACGGGCTGGATGATCGTCGGGATCACGGGCTACGTGGTGTACCGGCGCCGCTCCGGCCTCGACCTGACCAGCCACCACAAGATCGAGCGGCGCGAGCGGCCGGCGTTCTTCGTCGAGCTCGAGTACCGCTCGGCGATCGTCCCGATCTTCGGCACCGACCTCGACGCGGGGGCGCTGCGCACGGCGGCGAAGCTGGTGGGGGAGGGGGCGATGGTCGAGGCCCTGTATGTGCTGCGCGTCCCCAACCAGCTGTCGCTCGACGCCGGGCTCGAGGAAGAGGAGCGGATTGGGATGAGCGTGCTCGAGAGCGCCAAGGTGCGCGGGCGGCAGGCCGGGGTCAAGGTGCAGACGCGGCTGATCCGCACGCGCAACCCGGGCGCGGCGATCGTCGAGGAGGCCGAGCGGCAGAAGGCCGAGATCATCTACCTCGGGACCGAACACGCGCCTCCATCAGAGCGCGCGCTCGGCCCCACCGCGACCTACCTGCTCGCACACCGGCCGTGTCGCGTCGTGATCGAGACCCCGCCGGCCGATGGTCGCCGGCGCGTCGAGGGGACCGCGCGGTAGGGTGCACCGTGATGTTCGCGAACTCGCGGATCCGGTTGCTCGCGGCAGCGTTCGGAGCGCTGATCCTCGTGGCCGCCTCGGTCGGGGCGAGCGCCGCGACGGCGAGTGGACAGCGGCGCTCCCCGACGCGCGTCGTCGTGCTCGTGTCGGGACTTGACAGCACGACGCCGTTCAGCACGCCGGCGCGCGCCTGCGCGGGCAAGGAGGGGTCGAGCTGGGGGCTGAAGGGAGGCGTCGCGGCCGCGCTGCGGCGCGCGGGCTTCGATGTCTATACCGCGCCGGTACGCAAGGGCACCGCACCGCCGCCCGCATCGTGTGCGCGCTCGGTGCCGGGGCCGTCGACGTGGGTGACCTCGACCGGAGAGATCGACGCCAACGGTCGCGCGCTCAACCGGTTCCTCGCGTTCCTCCATCGCACATACCACGTCGGCACGGTCACGCTATTGGGGCATTCCGACGGCGGCCTGTGGTCGCGCTCGGCGATCGCGGGACACCGATCCGCGCCCACCGTCGAGGGTCTCGTGACGCTTGGTACACCGCACCTCGGATCGCCGGTGGCGGATGTTGGGGTCACGACAACGGGCATCGAGTGTGGCGCCGGCGGCTCGGCGTGCGCGACAGTTCAGAAGCTCGCGAGCTTGCTCGTCACGCAGTTGGGGCCGACGGCGGTGGCCGAACTCTCGAGCCCATTCCTCTCGACCTGGAATCCTCAGTCCAAGCTCGCGGGCTGCCGCGTCACGACGATCGAAGGCACCGCGATTCACCCGCCGCCGTTGCGGCCACCGCAGCCGACGCCGTCCCGTTACTACCTGCCCACCGATGGGCTCGTCGGCTTCAGCAGCGCCGCGGACCGCGCGGCCCAGGCGCTCGATGGCGCGAGGATCCCAGCCGCCGCGATCTCCCGGCTCGTCAATGGCGGTGCGTTTCCCGTGTACCACACCCCGGGGATCGGAAACCCATCCGAGCTCAACGATGCGGCGGTCAACGCCGCGCTCGTCAGGGCGCTGCGAGCGCCCGTTGCGCGGTGCCTCAGCACACGCATCCACCGGCCGAGCAAGCTCGTCGTGCGCCTGGTCAGCGCGCGGCAAGCTGGGGCGCACGGTGGGAGCCTCGGCAGCACTGCGAGGGGGGACGTCGTCCTCGCCGTCGGGCGCGTGAGCGTCGCCTGCGGCGGTAAACCACTGGTCGCCTCGCCGCTGCTGCCGATCCCGCTCCTGAAGACGTACGTCACCGGTGGCTGCTCCGCGCTGCGCGCGAGCGGCCTGGCGCTGCTGTTGCACAACACGCCCTCCTCGGCGGTGCTCACGCTCAAGGGCAGCGCGCTGACGGTCACAGTTCGTGGCCGGAAGGTCAGCGGCCTTGTGCTGCAGGTCCTGCGGCGGGGTACCTGGGTCCGGGTCCCGCTCAGGCGCGGACGGGCGACGGTGCCCGGCGGGAGTCTCGTGCAGCTGCGCCTGACAGGCCGCGGCGCCGGCGGCGCGGCCGTCACCGGCGTGGCGCCGATGACGAGCTGACGCGCTGGTTCAGAACGGCGGGCGGGTGCTGAGGCCGCCGTCGACGGTGAGCACGGTGCCGGTGATCCAGCGCGCCGCGTGCGAGGCGAGAAAGATGCACGCATCGGCGACATCCTCTCCGCGACCGAGCCGGCCAAGCGGGGCGGCGTCCAGCCATCGCTTGACACCGTCGGGCCAGGCGGCCTCGATTCCCTCATGCCAGATCAGCCCAGGGGAGACGGCGTTGACGCGGATCTGGTCGGGGCCGAGCTCGTTGGCCGCCGCACGGGTCAGCGCGATCACCCCCGCCTTGGCGGCGCTGTAGTGGGCGTGTCCCGGAAGCGCGGAGGTGGACTCGATCGACGCGACGTTCACGATCGATCCGCCGTGCGACATCTCGGCGGCCGCGGCCTGAGTGCACCAGGCGACGCTGTCGAGATTCGCCGCGATCACGTCATCCCACTCCTCCGGATCCATCTCTCGCAGGCTCGACGCCGGGTACACCCCGGCGTTGTTGACGAGGACGTCCAGCCGGCCGTGCGCCTGCATCGCTCGCTCGATCAGGCCCTGGGCGCCCTCGCGGCTTGTGAGGTCGCCGGCGGCCGCGGTCGCGCGCATGCCGCCCTCTTCGACCTCGGCGAGCATCCGGCTCACGGCGGACTCGTTTGAGTGGTAGTGCGCGACCACGGTCGCGCCCGCCTGCGCGAACCTTCGCGCCAGGACCAACCCGATTCCGCCGCTGGCACCGGTGACGACCGCCACCAGGCCAGATAGGTCGAGGAGCGAGCCGATCGCAGGCGGGACGGGAGGCTCCGCAGATCCGGACGGCGGCATCGTCAGCTCGCTACCCAGTCCCGGAAGCGATCTCCTCAGCCACCTGCTCGATCCTGTCGGCGGCCATGTGCCCGAAGGCTAGTCGCGCAACCACGGCCTCATCATCGCACGGATGTGAGGCGCGCAAGCCGCTCCGCCAGACGCTCCATCGATCGCTGGTTGGCGCGGCGCAGCACCGACCGGACGATCGGCGCCGCGACCCGTTCGCTCGCGGGAGCGCGCTGCCACGAGTACTCGAAGGTGATCCGTGTGCCGCCGGCGGGCAGCTCCTCGAGGATGTAGGTGCCGTTAGCCACCCGCTTGCCGCCGGCGCCAATGTTTTGCTCGACGATGCGCTCTGGCGCCTGCGCCGAGACGACCTCGATCTCGACGTGGTCGGTGCGGCCGCCGAGCTTCGCGTCGACGTGTGCCTTGGAGCCGACGCCGCGCGGCGGGCCGGCGAACTTCCAGTTGACCAGCATGTGATTGGTGAATGGCTCGTGATTGGCCATCACATCGAGGAAGTCATACACGTCCTCGCGGCTCTGTGGGACTTCGATGTGGACTCGTACGGGATGTAGATCGAACATGATGTACCAGATGGTACATCACGCCGCAAATGACCGGGACGACCACACACGGCGCAAGAAATCAGGAAGGAGTCTGGCGGCCGGGAGCGAAACGCAGCCACATGCTCCTCAGACACCGCCCGCCACGAATCGACAAAAGGCCGACCCCCGCCGCAAAGGGGTTCGAGCATCTCGATGAGAAGAGCCTCGCCGTGCTGCGGTGGCTGCGCGCGAACCGCGTCGAGTTCGTGCTCGTCGGGATCGTCGCCGAGGCGATCCGCGGCACCTCGAGCGCGCGCGGGCCGGTGGCGGTCGTGCCCGCTCCCTACGGGCGCAACTTCGACCGTCTGGCGCGAGCGCTGAGCTCGGCGCACGCCCGGCTGCGGATCGACGCGACTCGCGCCGGCGAGGACACGATGCCGATCAAGGTGACGGCCGACAAGCTTGCCCGGGGGCAGCGCTGGACCTTCCGCTGCGGCGAGTACGACGTCGACATCGAGGGCCGTCCGAAGCAGGCCCCGCGCTACCAGGAGTTGCTCTACGAGGCGGGCCGCTACCAGGTCGCCGACGACCTGAGCGTCGAGGTGGCCTCGCCGGAGGACATCGAGCACTACGCGCATCTGCGCCGCACGGGAACGGCGCCCGAGATCAAGATCAGTCGGTCCGAGAGCGTTCCGCACGGCACGGCGGACGCTTAAACCGAGCTGCACTCGTCCTTAATTCCGCCTGATGGCGGTCGACTACGCTGGGCGGATGCCCAGGCGTGCGACGTTTGCGCTGCTCGGAGCGCTGGCCGGCATTGCGCTCCTGTTCCTCACGTGGTTTCTCGCGTTCCACGTCCGGTTGTTCGAGCACGCTGACCAGTCGATCTTCGACGGTTTCGCGGGGCTCCAGCACCATCCGCACGTCGGCGCGCTCGCGAAGTTCGTCGCTCACCTGTGCGACCCCAATCCGTACCTGTACTTCGCCTCCGTGCCGATCTTGATCGCGCTCGCCCGAGGGCGCTGGAGGGTGGCGCTCGCGGTCACCGCGATCCTGATCGGAGCCAACGTGACCACGCAGCTGCTCAAGCCGCTGCTGGCCGAGCCACGCCCCGCTTGGCTGGTGCCCGGAGCACTGCGGATCAGCCCGGCCTCCTGGCCGAGCGGTCATGCGACCGCCGCGATGTCGGTTGCCCTGTGCCTGGTGCTCGCGGTGCCGGCGAGGTTCAAGCCATTGGCGGCCGCGCTCGGAGCTGTGTTCGCGGTCGCGGTCAGCTACTCGTTCCTGGCCCTCGGCTGGCACTACCCAAGCGATGTGTTCGGTGGCTTCCTGGTCGCGGGGATCTGGACCTCACTCGGAGTCGCGGCCGTGTTCGCGACAGATCAAGGTCGCCTCGTCCAGCCGGACTCCGGCGTCCGTGGCCCGCCGATCTCTCGCGCGCTGACGCCCGCTGCGCTAGCGCTCCTCAGCGCGGTCGCGCTGATTGTCCTGGTTGCCGTCGCGCGCCCGCACGGGGTGGTCCAGTACGCCAGCGGGCACGAGGCGTTCATCGCCGGCGCGGCCGCGATCGCGGTCGTCGGGTTGTCGCTGGCGACCGGATTGTTGCTGGTCCTGCGGCGCTAGCGGCAACTTTGCCTCTGCATACCGACCGTCGTTCGGTATCGTCCCGGGGGAGGGGTTTGTGCCCGCTGACGCTCAAGTTCGGGCCGGCGCCCGGAAGCCATTGAGCATTGAGGGGTTCGCCGCCGGCCCCTGGAACGACCACATTGCGCAAGAGCGATCCGACGCCGGGGCGCTTTTCAGCAGTGTGGTTGCGTATGGCGACCACCCTGCGCGAAAACGATGGCAGCGTGTGCTGTTATTGAGCGTTGTGGTTGTTCTGGCGACCCCGCCCCAGCCAGATCCGGGGAGGATGACTGCGAGTGCTAGCGGTAGCGGCCCGGCTCCCACAGCTCGTCCTCGCCGGCATTCGCGCCGCGGCTGAGGATGAACAGCAGGTCAGAGAGGCGGTTCAGATAACGGACGACCTCGGCGTTGATGTCCTCGCCGCAGGCGACCGCGTGCCGTTCGGCCCGCCGGCACACCGTGCGGCAGACGTGTAGGAACGCGGCAGCCGGCGTGCCGCCCGGGAGCACGAAGGACTTCAGCGGCTTGAGCGTGGCGTTGACCTCGTCGCAGCGCTGCTCGAGCCACTTCGTCTGCTCGGGCAGGACGCGAAGCCGCTCGCGCTCGGGGTCGAAGGGCGCGGACACGTCGGCGCCGACGTCGAACAGGTCATTCTGGATTCGCTGGAGCCAGTCGCGGTAGTCGGACGGCAATTCCTTGATCGTCAGCGCGACGCCGATCTGGGCGTTCAGCTCGTCGATCGTGCCGTAGGCCTCGATCCGCGGGTGAGTTTTCGGGACCCTGCTCATGTCGCCGAGGTGGGTCTCGCCGCCGTCACCGAGGCGGGTGTAGATGCGGGTCAGGTTGACTGTCATCGAACGGGAATCTACCCCGCGGCCGGCGGGGCAGAGGCGGACTTTGGCGTTTTAGTTCCGGCATCCGGAACCAAATCGCCAAAGTTCGCGGGGCTCGCGACCGGAGCGATCGAAAACCATGAACGCGGTACGATCAGCGCCGTTCAAGGTCGGAAGTGATGGGAAGCCGGTGTGAATCCGGCGCGGACCCGCCACTGTGATCGGGGACGCCAGCCGCACTCAACAGCCACTAGGTGACGCGTAGTGACCCGGGAAGGCGCGGCTGGTAGGCCCGTAAGTCAGGAGACCAGCTCCGGCCGCAAAGCCAATACGCCCTCGTGGAAAGGGGTGGCCCTCATGCATCGCAGGAAATCGCTCGCGCTCCTCGGAGCTACCGGTGGAGTCGCGGTGGCGCTCGCAGCGCTCGGCTCGACCGCCGCCGGCAAGCCGGCAGCCAAAGCCGCAGCCGCCGGCATCCCAGTCACGGTCCGGATCGAAGGCGACACCAAGACGCTGCTGCCGACGACGAAGGTGACCGTGCACCCAGGCCTGGTCAAGAAGGGCGGCCACAGCTGCTCTGATACGACCGCGGCCGGCGCGCTCAACGTCTCGACACGGGACAGGTGGTCTGGAAAGTGGTACTCAGGGCTCGGCTTTGAGGTCTTCAGGATCTTCAGCGAGACCGACATCTACGCGAAAACCCACAGCTGGTGGGAGCTGTTCGTCAACAACCAGCCGGCGTCCGCAGGGATGTGCTCGATCAAGCTGCATCGCGGAGACCAGGTGCTGTTCGCGGCGGTCGCCGCGAAGGGGACCGAATATCCGCTGGCGTTGAAGGTTCTGACCAAGCCGGTCGCCGGCAAGCCGTTCAAGGTGCAGGTGCTCGAGTACTACAAAGGCAAGGCACGTCCATCCGCCGGGGCGAAGGTCAGCGCCTTCGCCACGAGCGCTGAGCCGATCCCGAACAGCACCGTCACGGCGATGTCCAACTCTCACGGAATCGCCACGCTCACGGTCACCCGCACAGGGCTGATCGCCCTGCAGGCGACGAAGGCCCACTTCATCAGGTCTGCAGACGTCCCCAAGGACGTGGGCCAGTAGGACGGATGGGCCCCGGCCGCGCAAACTCACGATTGATCGCCACCCTCGCGGTGGGCGCGACGATGCTGATCGCGCTCACCGCGGCGGGCTGCGGGCTCGGTCCGGGGGGTGGAACCTCGGATGTCAGTCTCACCGTGACCCGCGGCTTCGGCGGCTCCGAGCTCGGGGGCATCGTCGTGTCGAAGGTCCCGGGCTCGGAGACCGTGATGCGGATGCTCGAGCGCTCGTTCCGCGTGCAGACGAAGTACGGCGGGGGGTTTGTGGAGTCGATCGACGGCCGCTCGGGCACGTCGGGCCGGGTCGACTGGTTCTACTACGTCAACGGGGTCGAGGCCCCGGTCGGCGCCGCGTCGACAGCCGTCAATCAGGGCGACCGGATCTGGTGGGACCTGCATGACTGGAGCGCCACGAACACGATCCCGGCCGTCGTCGGGTCGTTTCCGGAACCGTTCGTGCACGGGGTCGACGGCAAGCGCCTGCCGACCGCGCTCGAGTGCGCCACCGACACGAATGACGCATGCCAGAAGGTGACCGGCGAGCTCAAGTCGATCGGCGTACCCGCCCCCAGTCAGCTGCTCGGGACCGGCTCGGGCCAGGACTCGCTGGCGGTGGTCGTCGGCACCTGGGCCGATCTGCAGCGCTCGCTCGCGGCGACCCTGATCGAGAAGGGGCCCGACGCGAGCGGCGTGTACGCGCGGTTCGCCGGCAAGGACGGCCAGACCCTGCAACTGCTCAACCCGCGCGGCGCCGTCGTCCGCACGCTCGGCGCCGGCGCCGGTCTGATCGCGGCCACCGCGGATCACAACTCGCAGCCGACCTGGATGATCACCGGCACCGACCCAGCCGGGGTTCGTGCTGCGGCACAGGCGTTTACAGAGCAGCGCCTGAAAGATCACTTCGCACTCGCGATCGCACCGGGCGGTACTGACCTCCCTGTGCCGCAAGACGGATCGCAGTGACCTACCGCAAGCGCCCGAGCCCGCTGCACGCAGCTCGCGCGGGCGCCGGATGCCTGTACTGCCTGGCGCTCGGCTGCGCCGCGCTGCTGCTCTCGAGCCCGGTCGCGCTCGGATCCGTGGTCGCCGCGGTCGTTGCCGCCGGCTGCCTCGCCGGCGTGGGCGGCCAGATCAAACGCGCTGCGCTCTTCGCGATCCCGCTCGGGCTGGCGGTCATGCTGATCAACGCGCTCGTCACGCGCGACGGGCTGACCGTGATCGTCCGTTTCGGCCAGCTACCGGTGCTGGGCCACACCGACATCACGCTCGAGGCGACCGCCTACGGCGCGATCCTCGGACTGCGGGCTGTCGCGCTGATCATCTGCGGCGCGCTGTACACGGCGGCCGTCGACCCCGATCAGGTGCTGAGGCTGTTTCGGCGCGTGTCGTTCCGCTCGGCGCTCACGGCGACGCTCGCCACGCGCATGGTTCCGGTGCTCGCGCGTGACGCAAAGAGGCTGGCCGACGCGCAGCGATGCCGTCCCGGGCCGCCACCCTCGAGGATCGCGCTGATGCGGGCCGCGAGCTCGGGGCTGCTCGACCGCGCGCTCGACGTCGCCGCCGCGCTCGAGGTCCGGGGCTATGGCGCGGCGCGCCGGCCGCCGAAGACGAGGCAGCCCTATTCGCGTCACGACCTTGCGTTCACCGCTTCGGCGATCGCGATCCTCGCGCTCGCGATCGGCGCCAAGGCCGCCGGCCTCGCCCCGTTCACCGCATATCCGTCGCTCCGTGCGCCCCTAACCATGACCGAGCTTGTCCTGGCCGCAGCGATCCTCGCCAGCGCGCTGCTCCCGTTCGCCGACCGAAGAGGGGTGGAGCGGTGAGCGTGCTCCAGCTCGAAAGGGTCACTTACACGTATCCCGGCGCTGCGCGACCCGCGCTGAACGAGGTCTCGCTCCGGCTTGATCCGGGCGAGCTCGTCGTCGTTGCCGGCGCCTCAGGGTCGGGCAAGTCGACGATGCTGCGTGCCGCCAGCGGGCTCGTCCCGCACTTTCACGGCGGCACGCTCGCGGGCACGGTGAACGTCGCGGGACTCGACACGAGACAGCATGGTCCCGGCGAGCTGGCTGCAAAGGTCGGGACGCTGTTCCAGGACCCTGAAACCCAGGTTGTGATGGGAACGGTGCGATCCGAGCTGGCGTTCCCGCTCGAGAATCGCGGGGAGTCCGGCGGTGCCGTCGCCCGCGGCGTCGAGGAGGCGGCGCTCGCGCTGGGGATCGCGCACCTGCTCGACCGCCCGACCTCGACGCTGTCGGGAGGGGAGCTTCAGCGGGTCGCGCTGGGCGCCGCGCTCGCGGGACGGCCGGCGCTGCTCGTGCTCGACGAGCCGACCTCGCAGCTCGACCCTGTCGCCGGCGACGAGCTGATGGGCCTGCTGCGCAGGTGCAACGAGGACTTCGACGTCACGATCCTGCTCGCCGAGCACCGCCTCGAGCGCTGCCTCACCGCCGCCGATCGCGTGATCGCGATGGCCGCGGGGCGGATCGTCTGCGACTCGAGCCCGTCGCGGTTCCTGGCGTGGGCCGCTGATTCCGCAGCGTCGCTGAGCACGCCGGGAGCGCACATGCTCCGTGGCCTGGGCCTGCCCCCGGTGCCGGGGGTCAAGGCCGCCCGGGCCGAGATCCGGAGCGCCGGCCTCGAGCCCGCCGAGCAGCTCATCCCGGCTCCGCCCGCACCGTCCCGAGCCCCATCCCGCAGGCGGTCCCGCGCGGCAGGACGCGCGTCGGCGCTCGCCTTCGACCGCGTCTGGCACGAGCTCCGCGATGGACCCGTAATCCTCAAGAGCGTCAGCCTGTCGGTCAGCCCCGGCGAACGGGTCGCGCTGATGGGCCGCAACGGCGCCGGCAAGTCGACCCTGCTGCGCCACGCAGCCGGCCTGCTCAAGCCGACGCGCGGAAAGATCACGAGCGCCGGACGGGTTGCACTGCTGCTGCAGAACCCCAATGACTACCTCGTGCATGAAACGGTCGCGCAGGAAGCGCCGGCTGCGGCACTTGCGATGGTCGGGCTGGAAGGCCTCGCAGATCGCCATCCTCGTGACCTCTCCGGCGGCGAGCGGCAGCGGCTCGCGCTCGCGATCGTGCTCGGCGACCCACACAAGGACCGGCCGGCCGTGACGTGCCTGGACGAACCGACGCGGGGGATGGACCGCGGCCTCAAAGACGAGCTTGCGACAACGCTCAGATCGCTCGACAGCGCCGTGCTCGTCGCCACGCACGACCCCGAGTTCGTCGCCGCGTTCGCCGACCGCGTGATCCTGCTCGCCGACGGTGCGCCGGTCGCGGATGGTCCCGCGGCAGAAGTGCTAGCCGGTGGTACTTACTTTGCGACCGAGACCGCTCGCATCCTCGGCGGCGCCGGTGGCGCGCTCCGTCCCGAGCAGGGCATCGAGATCCTCAGGCAACACACCACCACCCACGCATGACCTGGCAGCTCGCGTCCTTCTCGATCCTGATCCTGGCACTCGCCGGTGGGTTTGCGTGGTACGAGCGCACCCGTCCCGACGCGCGGATCGTGGCGCTCGTCGCGACGCTCGCGGCATTCGCGGCGCTCGGCCGGGTCGCGTTCGCGGCTGTGCCGAATGTCAAGCCGACAACCGACATCGTGCTGATCGCCGGCTACGCGCTCGGCGGCGGCCCGGGATTCGTCGTTGGCGCGCTCGCCGGACTGACCTCGAACTTCTTCTTCGGTCAGGGCCCGTGGACGCCCTGGCAGATGGCGGCCTGGGGCGCGACAGGCTTGATCGGAGCGGGGCTCGCGGTGCTGACAAAGCGCACCCTCGGGCGCTGGTCGATGGCGCTGATCTGCGGTGTCGTCGGCTTCGCATTCACCGCCGTGCAGGATTTCGGCGACTGGGTGACCTACAGCGACCACAGCGTGGGCCAGTTGCGCGTGTACGTCGCCAAGGGGATCGGCTTCGACCTCGTGCACGCGATCGGGTGCGTGCTGTTTGCGCTGGCGTTCGGCCCGGCGCTGGCGCGCTCGATCGGGCGCTTTGCCGCCCGGCTGAAGGTCACGTGGCGGCCGGCAGGCAGCGCGACCGCGACGGTGATCGCCGCGCTGCTGCTTGGCGCCGGGTTCGCGACGGCTGCCGGCGCACCGGCCGCGCGCGCGGCCGGCAACCCAACGACCTACCTGCTCTCGGCGCAGAACGGCGACGGCGGGTTCGGGGCGAGCCCCGGCGCATCCTCCTCGCAGCTGTTCTCCGGGTGGGCGGCTCTCGGGCTGGCGGCCGAAGGCCTCAACCTTCGGAGCGTCAGCCATGGTGGTCCCAGCCTGATCGCCTACATCAGTGCCGGCTCCCCGACCGACGTCGGATCGCTGGAGCGCACGATTCTCGTCCTGCGTGCGGCGGGACTGCCGGCCACCGCGCAGGTGGCCGCGCTGCAGCGTGACGTCCGCGCCGACGGCTCGGTGAGCGACCAGGTCAACCTGACCTCGTTTGCGATGCTGGCGCTGCGGGCCGCCGGGGTCGCACCGCCGTCATCGATGACCGCCTGGCTGAGCAGGCAGCAGGACTCGGACGGCGGCTTCAACTTCGCCACCGCCGGTGGCACGAGCGACGTCGATGACACCGGCGCCGCGCTCGAGGCGCTGTCCCGCGCGGGATCGGGCTCAACGATCTCGCGCGCTGTCGCATTTCTGCGCCACCAGCAGAACCCGGACGGCGGTTTCCCCTCCGACCCGGGCGAGGACTCAAACGCCCAGTCGAGCGCGTGGGCGATCCAGGGCCTGATCGCCGCCGGTGCCAGCCCGGACGCGCTTCCGCACGGCTCCGCGAGCGCGTACCTGCGGTCGCTGATCGCCGCCGACGGCCACGTGCGCTACTCGCGCTCGGCCGACCAGACGCCGGTCTGGGTCACCGCGCAGGCCGCGATGGCGCTCGCCGGCAAACCGCTGCCATTCCCGCCGCCACCCGCCGCAACCGGCGGGGCCGCCTCCGGCGCCGGCGCCGCAGGCCGCTCGGCCTCCGTGCCGGGACAGACCCACCACACGACCCCGAGCGCCACGAGCGCACACGCGGCAAAAGTAGTGCATCATCACGCCCATCCAGGCAGCGGGAGTGCGAGCGACAGCCTCGGGCAGCTCGCAATCGACGCTGGCATCGCCGCCGCGCTGGTGCTCGCTCCCATCGGTCAGTAAAACCGCCAAATCGATAGCCTCTCGCGCCCATGCAAATCGGAGTCCCCCAGGAAACCTTGGAAGGCGAGCGCCGCGTCGCGCTCGTACCTGAGGTCGTCCGCAAGCTCACCGGCAAGGGACTGGAGGTCCTCGTGCAAAAGGGCGCCGGATCCGGCGCGCTGATCCCCGACGCGGAATACGAGGAGGCGGGCGGCAAGCTCGTCGACGACGTGTGGGGCGCCGACGTGATCGTCAAGGTGGCTCCCCCGACCGAGGCCGAAATCAGCCGGTTGAAATCCGGCACCGTCCTGATCGGCTTTCTGCAGCCGCTGACCAACGGCGCTGGGATCAAGGCGATCTCGCAGACCGGCGCGACCAGCTTCGCGCTCGAGTCGGTGCCGCGCATCAGCCGCGCGCAGTCGATGGACGCGCTCTCGAGCCAGGCGAATATCGGCGGCTATCGCGCGGTCCTGATCGCCGCCCAAGAGCTGGGCCGGTTCTTCCCGATGCTGATGACAGCGGCCGGCACGATCCGCCCGGCGACCGTGCTGGTGCTCGGTGCCGGCGTCGCGGGACTGCAGGCGATCGCCACCGCGCGCCGGCTCGGCGCCGTCGTGCAGGGTTTTGACGTGCGCGCCGCCGTCAAGGAGCAGGTCGAGTCGCTCGGGGCGACGTTCCTCGAGTTCGACCTCGGCGGCGACCTGGAGGGCGCGGGCGGCTACGCGAAGGAGCTCACACCGGAGCAGCAGGCGCGCCAGCAGGAGCTGATGGCCGAGGCGATCGGCAAGGTCGATGTCGTGATCACGACCGCCGCGGTCCCCGGCCGGCGCGCCCCGATCCTGGTCACCGAGAAGGCCGTCGAGCTGATGAAGCCCGGCTCGGTGATCGTCGACCTGGCGGCTGAGACCGGCGGTAACTGCGAGCTCTCAGAGCCGGGCAAGAACGTGATCAAGCACGACGTCAAGATTGTGGCGCCGCTGAACGTGCCGAGCACACTGGCCGAGCACGCATCGCAGCTGTACGCAAGGAACATCGAATCGCTGCTCGGGCTGATGATCTCCGACGAGGGGACGCTGGCGCTCGACTTCGAGGATGAGGTGATCGCCGGCGCGTGCATCACCAAGGACGGGGAGATCGTCAACGAAGCCGCGAAGCAAGCGGCGGGAGCCAACGCATGAGCACTGTCACAGAGATCGCGATCCTCGTACTCGCCGCGTTCGTCGGCTTCGAGGTGATCTCGAAGGTCCCGAACACGCTGCACACGCCGCTGATGTCCGGCACCAACGCGATCCACGGGATCGTACTGCTCGGGGGTCTGCTGTTGATGCACGAGGCCACGGGCTTCCTCGAGCACTTCCTGCTCGTGATCGCGATCATCTTCGGCACGATCAACGTGATCGGCGGTTTCTTCGTCACCGACCGGATGCTCGGGATGTTCAAGAAGAAGGACCCGGCGAAATCCGCTGACGCGGATTCCGTTGGAGAATCCGCTAAAGCGGATTCTCCGGGCGGAGGCAAGCAGAAGTGAGCCTCGCCGCGTCCTTCTACCAGAGCTCGAACTTCACCGACGCGCTCTACATCCTCGCGTTCAGCCTGTTCATCTACGGGATGAGCGGGCTGACCGGACCGCGCACCGCGGTCCGCGGCAACCAGATCGCGGCCGCCGGCATGGTGATCGCGGTCGTCGCGACGCTGATCCAGCCGCACATCCTGTCCGGGTCCTCGACGCCGTGGCTGATCGCGCTCGGGCTCGTGCTCGGCACCGCGGTCGGGATCCCGGCCGCGCTCAAAGTGCGGATGACCGCGATGCCGCAGATGGTGGCGCTGTTCAACGGCGTCGGCGGTGGCGCGGTCGCGCTGATCGCGTGGGTCGAGTACCGCCACCACTTCACCGTCGGACCGGGCGTCGGCGCCTGGGCGCTGAAGCGCGAGATCCCGACCCTGTTCGCGGCGATCGTCGGTTCGATCTCGTTCTGGGGGTCGAACATCGCCTTCGGCAAGCTCCAGGAGGTCATCCCGGGGCGGCCGTTGAAGCTTCCCGGCATCTGGCAGGCGGTGCTCAACACGAGCCTGCTGATCATCGCGGTCGCGGTCGCGATCATCCTCGCTTCCGGCACCCACTCCCAGGGCCTGTTCATCGTCGGGATCCTGGTCGTCGCGGCGGTCCTCGGGAACATGATGGTGCTCCCGATCGGGGGCGCCGACATGCCGGTGGTGATCTCGCTGCTGAACGCGTTCACGGGATTGTCGGCTGCCGCGACAGGTATCGCTTTGAACAACACCGCGATGATCGTCGCGGGCATGATCGTCGGCGCCTCCGGAACGATCCTCACCAACCTGATGGCCAAGGCGATGAACCGCTCGGTGCCCGCGATCGTCGCGGGCGGTTTCGGCGGCGAGGTCGCGGCGCCGGCCGCCGGTGCGATCGACCGCGGCCCGGTCAAGTCGACCTCCGCCCAGGACGTCGCGATCCAGCTCTCCTACGCGCGCCAGGTCGTGATCGCGCCCGGGTACGGGATGGCCGTCGCCCAGGCCCAGCACGCGGTGCGCGAGCTCGAGAAGGCGCTCGAGGCAAAGGGCGTGACCGTCAAGTACGCGATCCATCCCGTCGCCGGCCGAATGCCCGGTCACATGAACGTCCTGCTCGCCGAGGCCGACGTCCCGTACGACCTGCTCAAGGAAATGGACGAGATCAACCCTGAGTTCCCGCGGACCGACGTGACGCTCGTGATCGGCGCCAACGACGTGACGAACCCGGCCGCCAAGAACGAGCCGAGCTCGCCGATCTACGGGATGCCGATCCTCGAGGTGGACGAATCGCACTCGGTGATCGTGATGAAGCGCTCGATGGCCTCCGGATTCGCCGGCATCGACAACCCTCTCTTCTACGAGGAGAAGACGCAGATGCTGTTCGGCGACGCCAAGCAGTCCGTCAGCGACATCACCTCCGAGGTCAAGGCTCTTTAGCAACGGCCCAGATGCGGTACGGCCAGGGACGCTCGAGACGCCCCTGGCCATAGACGTGCAGGCGGTGCTAGTAGCAGACCTTTGTTGTGGTCTTTGACTGCCTGCCGGCGTTGTACTGCTGCAGCAGCTTCGAGTACGCGATGCTCGTCTGCGTATCGCCGCCGGTCCACTTGTAGATGCCATACCAGTCCTCGGAGATCTGGGTGTTCTGCATCGGTGTGGTCCAGGCATAGGGGAACACGGCGGCGACACCGCAATCGGATCGCGCCAGGGTGTCCGCCGTGCTCGGGAGATACGACGCCCTCGTCGCGTCCGAGACGACCGATGAGTAGTACCCGGCGGTCGGCCAGCCGAACTCGGTGAGGTAGATCGGGGTGTTGTGCGGATCTGGCCAATTGAGCATCTGGCCGATCCAGTCGAGGTCCTGCTTGAGCAGTTTGACCATGTTGTAGGAGTCACTCGGCGTGTTCCCGTACGGGTGCAGCGCGATCGCGTCCGGGTGAACGCCGAGCTGGGCGAACTGCCAGTACATGTTCTGGATGTAGCGCCAGTTGCCCGTGAGCCCGCCGATCACCACCGTCGCCGCCGGATTGACCTGCTTGAGCGCCTTGTATGCGGCGGCATAGAGGTTCGCGTACGCAACAGGGTCGGAGGCGCCGCCCCAGAAGTAGTTGCCGTCCTCCTCGTTCCAGATCTCGAAGGTCGAGACCGGCAGGTACGGCAGCGACGGATTCGCCCTCCAGAAATCACCGCCGGGGCCGTAGCGCTGCGCGAAAGCCTGGGCGTAGGCGGCGTAGTCGGCGTTGGAGGTCGGCGGCCCGTTCTGGACCGTCTGATCCCACGGAGCCGAGTAGTCGATGATCGGCTGCCACTGCATGTGGTACTTCGCGAGGTTCTTCTCGATGAAGTCCAGCGGCGCCCAGTTGTAGGAATGGACGCCGTTCACCGGCGCGTTCGGCTCAGCCACAGCCCACAGCGCGTCCTCGCGGACGAGCGTGACGCCCTCACGGCTTGCGGCCGAAAGCTGCATGTCGACGAAGGACTGGTTGTACCCGATGCCGTTGAAGACGCGGTTTACATTGATGCCGAGCCTGGCGGTAGCGGACGCTACGGGCGCGGCAATGACCGACACCGCGCAGGCCGCGAGCACAGCAAGCACCGCGACCAGCCCCTGCCGGCGGGTCGTTATAGACATATGGAACTCTCCCACTTGAGGATCGAACGAAGTTAGTTAGGCCCTGCGCAAGGGCGGAGAAGCAGCGGCCGCCCCCGAAAGCGGTCCCAGCCAACGATGCGCCTCACCCTGCCGATACGAACATCGGCCTCGGTGGATCGAGCCTTTAGCCGGGAACCTAAACGGGTCCGAATCCCGACAAACCACGGACCAGCCCCGAAACCGACGGCGCCGTCGCATGGCTGGTGGCACTTCGGTTAGAGTGCCGCCCGCATGGATCCAGCGCGCCTCACCGCAATCCCGATCTTCTCGCATCTGAGCCCGGACGAGGCCAAGCGTCTGGCCGCGTTCGCGACCGAGACGAGCGTCGCCGACGGCCAGATTCTGATGAAGCAGGGCGACTACTCGACCGAGCTGATCGCGATCGAGGAGGGCACCGCCGACGTGCTCCGCGACGGCAAGAAGATCGCGTCGCTGAAGGAGGGCGACCTGATCGGCGAGATGGGTCTGCTCTCCCGCGAGCCC
Organism: uncultured Solirubrobacterales bacterium; assembly: GCA_963796525.1. Taxonomy (GTDB): domain Bacteria; phylum Actinomycetota; class Thermoleophilia; order Solirubrobacterales; family Solirubrobacteraceae; genus Palsa-465. The sequence continues at coordinate 796,548 of CAWCMD010000012.1, read as the reverse complement.
CGCAACGCCGATGTGATCGCCACGTCGCCGATGCGCGTGCTGAAGCTGACCCACTGGGAGATCCGGCGCATGTCCCAGGACACGGTCGACCGGATCCAGCAGATCATCGAGGAGCGCCGGCAGGCCGGCGTCGCCGATCCAGCGCACTGATCGGTACGTGCCTGTCAGCCCTCGTCGGCCTCGTCCGTAATAAGGGCTGGTGAGACTCTCTCTGCTTGGACTCCTGGCTGGGGTCGCGCTCGTTGCGGCACTCGCCGTCGCGCCTGCGCAGGCCAAGAACTGCGGCAGCCACACGGTGGCGCCGCCCGGAAACTCGGGCGTCAACCAGTACGTGGAGCATGTTCCGACCGCCTGCGGCGATAAACCGACCAGCGGAACCCAGGGCGGCGGCGTCGGAGGTGGCGCCGGCGGACCAGGGGGGCCCGGCGGGCCGGGCTCAGGCAGCGGGATCTCGGGCCAGACAGCCAGCCAGCTCGCGAAGCTCGGAGCAGCGGGCAAGGCGGCGGCCGCGTTCGCGCAGGCGACCGCGCCCAGCCGCGGCAAGGGTAGTGGCGGACAGAACGGTAACCACGGATCCGTGTCGGGCGCCACCGCGGGCGGCTCTGGAAGCTCGCCGATCACGAGCCTGGTCAAGGCCCTGACCGGCTCCTCGAGCGGCGGCGGACTCGGTACGTTCCTCCCGATCCTCCTGGTCGCCACACTGATCGGGGTGACCGGGATCGCGCTGCTGCGCCGGCGCCGGGCGACCTGAGTCCCGCCGGGCTAACCCCCGCCCGCAAGCCCCGCAACCTGATGCCGCCGGGCTAACCCCCGCCCAGCAAGCCCCGCAACCCCTTCCGGCGTGGCCTGATCGCAAGCGGCGCGACCGGCAAAGCCTCGCCCGCCAGAATCGCTGCCGGCACGGCCTCGGTCATCCATCGGGCGCGTTCGGGCCCCACGAGGTCGGCCGCTGCGTCTGCGGCCTTCGCCAGAGCTGTCACTGGCCGCCACGACTCGGCTCGGTGCCCGTCGGAGGCGAGCGCGTGAGCCAACCCCTCGACGCACAGCCGGCGTGCGAGCCGCCCCCACGGTGAGCGCGGGGAGAGCAGCGAGTCGGCGTTGACCGCCAGCAATACCCCCTGCTCGACAAGTGTCGCTACAGGCTGGGGCGACTGCTGGAAGACGGAGTTGCGCTCCGGATGAGCGAGGGTGACGCGGTAGCCCCGCTGGCGTAGGTGCCAGATCGGCATCTCGAGCCCCACCGCGCCGAGCGTCGGCGTCTCGACGAGCAGGTCGGTCCCGCGCTGGCCGTAGCTGGCGAGCGTGAGCTCATGGTCGGTCGCCTCGAGCGCCCAGATCAGCGAAACCTCGCCGGCCTGGACGATCTCCACCTCGATGCCGGCCTGGCTCGCCGCGGCCCGAAGTTCGTTGCAGCGGCGCGCGAGCTGCTCAATGTGCACATCCGGAAAGTCGGAGCGCAGATGCGGCGTCGCCGCGATCACCGCGGTCCCGCACGCCTCTGCGGCAGCGAGCATCGCCAACGAGCCGGCGAGGTCCTCAGGTCCGTCGTCTATACCCGGCAGGACGTGCGAATGCAGGTCGACCCGGCCACTCACGTGTCCGATTGTGGCGGCCGGGCGTCGGAAGTGGCGTCAGACCGCGAAGACACCTCCAATCTCCTGCAAATCCGCACAATCGACTTCAAGGCGCTTCGCCGTCCCTCGAGCTGAGCGCCGCGTCCGTCGATTCTTTCTGATAGTTTGCCGCCCGCCGAATCCCCGGACAGCCGCCCCGGGGAGCGGGGAACCCAATTCGTTGGGGCGAGTCTCGCGGTGATCCGCGAGATGCGCTGATCGAACAGCGCTAGCCCGTCAGCTAACCCCGCAGGCCTCAGGTGCACGAATTGCAACACCGCATCCGGCGGAGGGTCGACGGTGCTCGCTTTTTGCAGCTTTCGCAAACTGAACATGCGCAACCCGGGCGACCGTGCTGATGCAGCACGGACGCGCGCCGAACGTGGGCGTGAGATGCAACGCTTGCTTCGGCTGATGATTGGCGCAGTGGTCGCGCTCGCCCCCGCGGTCTTCGCGACCGCGGCGGCGAGCCCGGCGATGGCCGCGTCAAGCGGCGGAGCCAGTGGTGGCGCGGCCCTGATCGGACCGCAGTCCCCGCACGGCCTGGTCCAGGCCCACGCCGCACAGGCGGTGTTCAGCCGCGTTCTGCGCCAGGGCGATACCGGCAATGACGTCAAGACGCTCCAGACGTGGCTCAACGATCTCGGGGCGAGTCTTCCGGTGACGGGATATTTCGGGTCGATGACCAAGGCCGCGGTCAGGCACTTCCAGATTCAGCATCACCTGAGCCCGCCGAGCGGCACCGTCGGCTCGCGCACGGCGGCGACGCTCTACGGCGCCGTCAAGAAGTACTCGCGCACCAAGACCTCGAGCGGCGGCAGTTCGCCCACTGGGCCCCCGCCGCCGTCCTCATCGGGGTGGGTCTTCCCGATGCAGCCCCTCTCGCGCGTGCTCGGGCCAAGCACCTGGTCGCTGGACCAGGGGATCGACATCCCGACCGAGAACAGCGCCTGCGGCAGCCAGGTCAAGGAAGTCGCGATGACCTCGGGCACGATCGTCCAGGAGGGCATCGACGGCTTCGGACCCGCCGCGCCGGTGCTGAAGGTCGCGAGCGGAAAGTACGCCGGCCGCTACATCTACTACGGCCACGCGCTCCCCGCCCTTGTCCCCGTGGGCGCGCACGTGACGACCGGCGAGCCGATCGCCGAGGTCGGCTGCGGGTCGGTTGGGATCTCGAGCGGGCCACACATCGAGATCGGGATCAGCGCCCCCGGCGGGCCGCCCTGCTGCCCGAGCGACCAGGAGACCTCGCCCTGGTTCGAGGGGATCGTGCTCGACCTCTACCACAAGGCCGGCGGGCACGGATAGGGGCTGCCGCTTCGCGGCAGCGTCCATGGGGCCGCGGAGGGCCCGTCCGGACCAATTCACGCTGCGAGGTGGGCCCCGCTATAGGCTGGCCGCGTGCGGGTCAGCTTCCAGATGCTTCCCGGGCAGCCGGTCTCCGAGTTGCTGGATGCGATCGCGGTCGCCGACAGTCTCGGCTTCTACGCCTGCTACAGCGCCGACGAGATCTACCACAAGGATGCCTGGCTGCTGCTCGCCGCGGCCACGCAGCGCACCGAGCGGATCAGGCTAGGTCCGTGTCTGGCCCCGATCTACATGCGCGAGCCGACCTACATCGCGCAGCTCGCGGCCACGCTGGACGAGCTCAGCGGCGGCCGCGCCGAGGTCGTGTTCGGGATCGGCAACATCGCGATGCTCGAGCAGTACGGCGTCAAATGGAGTGGGACGCGCCCGATCGCCCGCCTACGTGAGGCGTACCACGTGATGCGGACCATGCTCGACGAGGGCGCGATCGACTTCGAGGGCGAGTTCTACCGCTACAGCGGGGTCACGACCGCGTCCCGTCCGGTTCAGGAGCACCTGCCGCTGAAGATCGGCGCGATGGCAGGTCCGAGGTCGATGGAGCTCGCCGGGGAGATCGCCGACGGACTGCATACGGGCTGTGCGTATTCACCTGAGGCGCTGAGCTACACCGTGGAGCACTTCCGGGCGGGGGCCGAGCGCGCCGGCCGAGACCCCCACGGTCTTGATCTCGGTGACTCGCTGCTTGGCGCAGTTGCGCCCGACGGCGACGTCGCGCGTCGCGCCGGGCGGATCCTCGCCGCGTTCTACCTCCCGTCGATGCCTCCGGCGCTGCTGGAGCGGCATGGGATCGAGCCCGAAACGGTTGCGGCCGTCATCGAGGCATTCGCTGCCGGTGACGTTCAGCGCGCGCTCAAAGCCACCCCGGACGAAGTCGCCGACAAGATCATGGTCGCCGGCACGCCCGAGGATTGGGTCCGGTGGCTGACAGAGACGTACGCGGCGGCAGGTCTCAATCATGCGCTCGTCTCGTTTACGGACCCATTCACGTTGAAGGCCTGGGCCGGGATCGAGGTCGAGGGCCTGCCGGATCTGGCGGAGCAGGTGCGGATCGTCGGCGAGCAGGTCCTGCCCGAGATCTGACGCCGCGGTCCGTCCAGATACGCTGCGCTTCATGCTGCACCGCGACCGCGCACTCGAGACGCTCGCCGACGAACACTTCGACATCGTCGTCATCGGCGGCGGGATCACCGGCGCAGGCGTGGCGCTGGACGCCGCCTCGCGCGGGTTCAGCGTCGCGCTCGTCGAGAAAGGCGACTACGCCGCCGGCACCAGCAGCCGCTCATCGAAGCTCGTCCACGGCGGTCTGCGCTACCTGCAGAAGTTCGACCTGGGGCTGGTGCGCGAGGCGCTGCTCGAGCGCCAGCTGCTTGTCAGGCTCGCGCCGCACCTGGTCCGTCCGCTGCAGCTGGTCGTGCCCGCGTTCGACGGCGCCCGGCCTGACCGGCTGATGGGGCTCGGCCTGAACATGTACGACGTGATGGCGATGCGCGCCCCTCGCGCCGCGCGCGGTCGGCGTGAGGACTCCGACAGCGACTGGAGCCCCGCCCGCCATCGCGTGATCTCCGGCGAGGAGGTAACGGAACTGCTGCCGGCGCTCGCGGCTCGCGACCCCTCGGGCGGCTACCTGTTCTACGACTGCCAGACCGACGACTCGCGGCTGGTGCTGACCGTGCTCGGCGAGGCGGAGCGTTTCGGCGCGATCTGCGCGAACCGCCTCGAGGTGCGGGAGCTCGTCCACGACAATGGGCAGGCCGCGGGCGTCAAGGTCCGCGACGGCGAGAGCGGGGGAGAGCTGATCGTCCGCGCCGACAACGTGATTAACGCGACGGGAGTGTGGGCCGACCGGATCCGCCCCGAGGAACTCCATGGAGAGGCAGAGGTCCCGACGATCGTCCCAAGCCGCGGCACCCACGTGATCCTCGCGCGCGAGGACCTGCCGCTGAGCGCCGGCGCGATTGTGCCCGCCGGCGAGGGTCGCTTCATCTTCGCGTTGCCGTGGCTCGGCCGCAGCCTGATCGGCACGACCGACGTGACCTATGAGGACGGGATCGACCACGTCAAGCCGTCTGCGGCCGACGTCGACTACCTGCTGGGCGCGACCAACGCGTTCTTCGGCAGCTCGTTGACTCCTGATGACCTCGCGGGTGCGTTCGCCGGTGTGAGGCCTCTGATCTCGACCGGCGACAGCCGCAAATCGGTTGACATCTCGCGGCGCGCGGAGCTGTACGAGACCTCCAGCGGGCTGATCACGATCACCGGCGGCAAGCTGACCACGTTCAGGCGGATGGCGAAGATGGCGGTCGACCGCGTCGTCGAGCGCGACGGGCGCCAGGCTCCGTGCCGCACGCACGAGATCCCGCTCGGACTGCCCGTGCAGGCCTCGGGCCTACCGCGGGTCGAGGGCGTGCCGGAGCCGTCGTACGAGGCGCTGGCGAGCCGCTACGGCTACGCCGCCCAGAACGTGCTCGACACCGCCCGTGAGCGCGCCGAGCTCGCGCAGCCGATCCTCGACGGGCTCCCGGACCTGCTCGCGGAGGCGACGTTCTCGACGCGCAACGAGCAGGCCAGAACGGTCGGCGACGTGCTGCTCAGGCGCACTCGGCTCGGGCTGCTCGCCGGGCGCGAGCTGAGCTCACCGGATAGTCAGGCTCCGCTGCGCGTCGCGCGCGCGATCGCCGGAGAGCTGGGGTGGGACGAGAGCCGCGTCCGCCAGGAGGTTGAGAGCTTCCGCGAGGAGGCCGAGCTCGAGGGGATCGGATTCGAACCGCGCTGAGCGCTACTGCTCGGGACGGGTGGGCACGGGCTCATCGGCGTGCACGATCAGCACGGCCGCCGGGCTGGCGTTCAGCACCTGATGGCTGACGCTTCCCAGCAGCAGCGAGCGGACCTGGCCGCGGCCGCGCGAGCCCATCACAACCAGGTCGTAGCTGTCCTGGTGGAGCTTTTCCAGGATTCGCTCCCCTGCATGGCCCTGCGCAAGCACCTTCGTGACCGGCATTTCACCGACCTTGGCCACCGCGTCTTCGAGCAGCTCCCGGTATTCCTTCTCGCTCTCCTTGGCCAGCTCCGCGAAATCGACCCCGCCGGCATAGCCGGCGCCGCCAAGCAACCACGTTGTCGGGTCCGGGACGCAGGTCATCACGGTGAGCCTGGCGTTGCCCTCCCGGGCGAGATCGATCGCCTCCTCCAACGCCCGCGCGGAGTGTGGCGACCCGTCGACGGCGACGAGAATGTTCCGGAACACGCCGGGGAGGCTACCCAGCTTCGAACAGCCCGCGCTCCAGCGCGTAGCGAACGAGCTCGGCACGGCTGTTGAGTCGGAGCTTCTGCTGGATGTGCTGGCGGTGCGTCTCGACCGTCCGTACCGACAGGTACAGCTGATCTGCGATCTCGCGGTTGGTGTGCCCAAGCGCGATCCGCCGCAGCACCTCGACCTCGCGCTCGGTGAGGTGGTCGGGCGGCCCGGGAGGAGGCTCAGCCGCGATCCGCGCGCCAAGCTGCGGGTTGAGATAGATCTCACCGACGGCGGCCCGGCGAACAGCCTCGACCAGCTCGGTGTCGGCCGCCTCCTTGAGCACGTACGCGAGTGCCCCGGCGCGGAGCGCCTCGCGCGCGAACGCCGGATCCTCCTGCATCGTCAGCACGACGATCTGGCAGTTCGGCTCCTCCTTGCGCATCTCCGGAATCGCCTCGAGGACGGCGCCGCCCGGCATGTTCAGATCGAGCACGACGACATCCGGGTGGTGGCCACGCACGTAGCGCCGGGCCGCGTCGACGTCCCCGGCCTCCGCGACGACTTCGAAATCCGATTCGCCGTCGAGCAGCAGCTGCAGACCCCGTCGCACGACCTGGTGGTCGTCGGCGATCACGATCCTGATCAACTGTTCAACCGGCGCATTTTGCTCTTGTTCTTCGCTCATTGCAGACATCAGCCTAGCTTCTGGACCGGCGCCTCTACTAAGCTCGCGACCTCGATGGACGAGGTGCGCGAGTTCTGCAACCGGGTGCTGGGGACAGGTCCGGCCGCCGAGCAGGCGTGCGAGCAGGCACTGGCAGCTGTACCCAGCGGCCGGATCGAGATGCTCGCGGCGGCGGCTGAGGCGTGCCGGCTTCACGCGGACGTCCCCAAGCCGCCGATGTACGTCGACGCCGGCGACCCCGACGGCCTCGCCGCGAACGTCGCGCGGGAGCTACGGGCCGCGCTCGGCGAGCTGCCCGAACGGCAGCGCGAGGCACTGGCTCTCCGCGAGCTGCTGCGGCTCTCGCACGCGCAGATCGCGAGAGTGATGCGGATCGACCCGGCTGCCGTCGCGCCGCTGATCGCACGGGCGCGGCTGCGGCTCCGCTCGGAGCGGCGGGGACTGGCAGCCGAGCAGCCGAGCTGTCCCGATCGCGATCGTGCGCTGCGCGTGCTCGTCCGCCGCCAGGATTCCGAGCCGCTGAGCGCCGCCGACGACACATGGGTGATCGATCACATCTCTGCTTGCGCGGAGTGTGCGCGAGCCCACGCCGCGATGGTCGAGGCGTCGGCCTGTTACCGCGCCTGGCCGGTCGAGCGCTCTGCCCGGCGGACGCCTGACGCGGTGACGGCGCGCGCGAGAGGATGAGCGCGCCCTCCCGCGCGCTCCGCACGACCTCGCAAACGCTCGAGCTGGCGGGCGGGGTGGGCGGGGTGGGCGGGGTGGGCGGGGTGGGCGGGCCCCTATTAATGGGGATCGTCAACGCGACCCCCGACTCGTTCTCGGACGCCGGTCTGCGCCAGACGCTCGAGGAGCGAGTGCAGCTTGCTCGCGAGCTCGTGTCGGCCGGGGCGGCGATCATCGACGTCGGAGGCGAGTCGGGCGTCACCAACCGGCCCGCGGTCGAGCCCGACGAGGAGATCGCACGGGTCGTCCCGCTGATCGAGCGGATCGTGGCGGGAACGGAATCCCACCCACCCGTGCTCGTCTCGGTCGATACCTATAAGCCGGCGGTGGCGCGGGCCGCGATCGCCGCGGGTGCCGCGATCGTCAACGACGTCAGTGGTCTGCGCGATCCGGAGCTCGCCGAGGTGTGCGCGCAGAGCGGTGCGGCGCTGGTGCTGATGCACACGCGCGCCGCCCCAAAGCAAAAGCTCCTCGACCGCTCCTACGACGGGCGGATCGTGGCTGACGTGAAGGCATTCCTGAGCGAGCGGATCGAGCTCGCGCTCGAATGCGGAATGCAGCTCGAGCAACTGGTGCTCGACCCCGGACCCGACTTCTCGAAGACTCCGGCGCAGACGGTCGAGGTACTGCGTGCGCTCGGCGAGCTCCATCAGTTCGGGCGGCCGCTGCTGCTCGCCGCCTCGCGCAAGGATTTCGTCGGCGTGATCACCGCCCGCCACCCGCGGGAACGGCTTGCCGGCACGCTGGCGGCGATCGGGTACGGCGTCGATGCCGGTGTGCACATCCTGCGCGTGCACGACGTCGAGCAGACGGCCGACTACCTGGCTGTGCGTGCGGTCCTGCGCGGGGAGGTCGAGCTCGATCCCGCGGCGAGGCTGCCCGATGAGCTGCGCTGGCAGCAGGGCGGTGGCGACCGGCTTCGGCGAGAGCATCCCGTGTGCCGCTCGCAGGCGCCGCCGGAGGCGATAGGGTAGAAAAAAGGAAGATCGCCGGCCGCTGCCTCAACGCGGCCGGAGCCCACCGATATACGCACTCAAGGAGGATCCGATGTCCGTACTCGATCGCGACGCGCTTCAAGAGAGCCCGCTCGCCGACCTACATGCAATCGCGTCGGAGCTGTCGATCGACGGCTACCGCCGGCTGCGCAAGCCACAGCTGATCGACGCGATCCTCGCGCGCCAGGCGGGCCAGCCCGAGCCTGAAGCCGAGACCGCTGACGAAGCCGAGCAGCCCGCGAAGCGTCGCCGAGGACGCCGTGGCGGCCGCGGCCGGGGCGAGGCTCGCGAGGAGGCCGCCGAGGAAGCGCCTGAGGGTCGCGAGGAGCAGGAGGCGGCGGAGGAGCCGGCGGACACGGAGGGAGATGCAGACGACGGCGAGCCGCGCGAGGCCGAGGAGTCCGCTGCCGAAGAGCAGATTGTGGAGGGGACGATCGAACTGCTGCCCAACGGGTCGGGGTTCGTACGGGTCGACCCGCCGGAGCCCTCCGATGAGGACGTCTACATCTCCGCCGCGCAGGTCAAGCGTTGCGAGCTTGTCTCCGGCGATCGCGTGACCGGGCCACGGCGTCCGCCCCGCCGCTCGGAGCGGTTCGCGTCGATGGTCCGGATCGACACGATCAACGGCCGGCCGGCCGAGGAGGTCGCCGACAGCGTCCGGTTCGAGGATCTGCCGGCAGTGTTCCCAGACGATCGCTTCCGCTTGGGGTCCGAGGACCCGACCGTCAAGGCGATCGAGTGGCTGACGCCGTTTGGCCGAGGCTCCCGGGTAACGATCGTCGGCGCCCCGCGCGCCGGAAAGACTGAGGCGCTGCGCCGGCTCGCCGGCCCGCTGTCAGAGCAGGACGGCCTGCAACTGTTCGTCGTGCTCGCCGGCGTCAGGCCCGAGGAGATTTCCGAGTGGAGCCGCAACGCCGCCGAGCCGGCCGCCACGGTGAGCCTCGGCGCGTCGGCCGACACGCAGGGGCAGACGGCCGAGCGGATCGTCGATCAGGCCCGGCGGCTCACCGCCCGCGGTGCCCACGCGGTCGTTCTGATCGATTCGCTGGACGGCATGCCTCCTCACGTCGCCCGCAGGCTCCTCGCGTCGGCCCGCAACATCGCCGACGGGGGGTCGTTGACGGTGATCGCCACCGCCTCCGACCCGCTCGGCGGCGAGACGACCGTGATCGCGCTCGACGTCGCGCTGACGAGCACGGGCCGTTTCCCGGCGCTCGATCTCGCCGCCAGCGGCACGATCAAGCCAGAGCTGCTTGTTGGCGAGGCCGGCGCGGAGGCGATCGAGCGGGCTCGCGCCGAGGTGCTCGACGGTTCGTAGGCCGGCGGCCGGGGCGCCGGAGCGGCGTTACCTCGCTGTTACCGGCGGTCGGTTACACGTTTCAGCTGGATGAAGTCGGTTTACCTCGCTGTCGCGCTGCCGGTCTGTGCGGCGCTGCTCGTCGCCTGAGGAGGGTCCTCGGGAACGCCGCCGGGCATCACCGCGGGCGGGAACCCGTCGCAGGGAATCAAGTTCGCCGCCTGCATGCGCGCGCATGGGATCACCGGTTTCCCTGACCCGAGCGCCTCGCCGCCATCCGCGCCGCCCCGCGGCGGCGGCATCGCGTTCGGCGCCCGGGGAGCGTTCCTCTCCGTGCCACAGTCGATGATCCAGTCGCCGGAGTTCAAGACCGCGGCAAGTGAATGCAGCTTCCCGGGCGGCGCGGGCGCGGGCGGACCGAAACCGGCAGCGCCTCGCGGCTAGCTCGGCGCTCTCGACCTGCGCTTCATGCGCCGACCGTCTCGAGGTCGTCGCGATAGAGGCGGTACGCGTCGGAGTACTCCATGACTCGGGCGACTTCGGCCACGAAGTCCTCGTCGTAGCCGGCGCGCCGGAGCAGATGGAAGCCCATCTCCATGCCCGAGGTGATCCCGCCGGCCGTGACGATCCGGCCGGCGTCCACGACCCGCGCACGGCTGATGCGGCAGGCCGGGGCGATCTCGGCGAGCCGGTCGATCGGCACCTTGCCCGAAGGCGCTGACTCCACCTTGTCGGGCTCTTTGCGATTGGTGGCGGCGAGACCGTCGAGCAGCCCCATCCGGCCGTAGACCCACGAACCGGTGCAGACGCTCACGAGCAGGCACTCATCCGGCAGCGAGGCGACGAACTCGTGCAGCCGCCGGTTGTACATCTCCTGACGGGTGCCGAACCCACCGGGGATCAGGAACGCGTCCATCGCCGGCGCATCGCCGAAGCTGTAGTTCGGCAGCACCGTGAAACCGGCTTGCGCCTGCACCGGGCGCATCGCGTCGGCGATCAGAAACGCATCGAGCTCCGGGTCATATCTGCGGGCGACCGAGAACACGCCGTGTGGCGCGGCGAAGTCGACGATCTCGGCATCCTTGAACACGTAGATCCCCAGCCTGAACCCCGGACGGTTCAGCCTGAACCCTGGACGGCCCATCAGTTACCTCCTGTGCGTGGGTGAATGCAGCAGCGATACCCCAGCCGAGCGCGAGCCCGGACGATGCGCCCCAGTCATCGAGGCCTGCGACGGCATCAGCGGCCGCCGCGGCCGAGCCGCTGCAGGCGGCGCGCAGGAACCGCGCGCCGGCATCGGGGAGCTCGCCCCGCTCTGCGCATCGCAGATAGGCGAGGCCAAGCGGTGACGCACGGTCGGCGGCAAGCGTCGCCAACGAAGGACCGTCGAGGCCCAGCGCGAGCCGGGCTGCGGCGTAGCCCGCGAGCACGTCGTCGCCGGCCGGCGTGAGGCCCTCGCCGAGGCCGGCGAGCGACGCGACTGCCTCAGAGAAGCGCCCGCGGGCGAGCGCAGCGAGACCGGGCATCAACCGGGTTGGCGGCTCCGGCAGCCACTTTCTTACGTCGGCGGCCCGATCAGCGCCTCCGGGCGCCGTCGCCGCCGCCGGCCGAACCCGCATCCGCTCGAGCGACACGACGTAGCTGCCGACCAGCAGCCTGCCGTCACAAACCGCCACCGCCATGCCGGGGGCAAGCTCCAACGGCGAGGCGACCGCCAGCGACAGCGGGCCGAACGGCGCATCCGGCGCCGCCGCCAACAGCCACTCCGATCCGAGCTGCAGATACGCCCCGCGCCGCAGCGCAAACTGCACGACCCCACGGCGACCCGGAGCGAGCGCTCGCAGAGCCCCGGGGCCGCCGAACAGAGCCCGCACCGCGATCATGCGCCGTCAAGCTCGTGCGCGAGCGCCACGACCGCGGCCCTGAACGGCTCGACCGGCTGGTGCGCGACCCCGGCTCCGATCTGGCCGGCGCCGTTTGAGCCGTGCAGGACGCCGGTGGTGATCTGCGGCGTGATCCCGAGCTCGGCCGCCAGCCGCGCGTCGATCCCGACCGGCGTGCCTGCGAAGTCGAGTGCCGGCACCGTGAAGCGCCGCGAGCGGGCAACCGTGATCTGCGACATCAGCTCGGTGCGCGCGATCGCGTCAGAGGCGCCACCGCCGAAGAACGCAGCGACCGCCGGCGCGGCGGCCAGCCCCATCCCGCCAAGACCGATGCATTCGATCACCGCCGAATCGCCGATGTCGGGCGCGGCGTCCGGCTCGCTGTAGCCCTCGCGCAGCAGCGCGTCGGCGACGGGCGCCGCCGGTGCCGAGAACCAGCGGCCGGGCAGCCCCGCGATCTGCAGCGCCATGTCCGTCCCGTTGCGCGTGATCACGTTGACGACGCTCGACCCCCGAATCCCGCGGCGGCGAGCGACGCGCACTTGGCGGCCGCCATCGTCAGGTCAGGAAGAAGTGGTGGTTGCCGGCGAGGAAGCGTGCCGCGCGCTCGCCTCCGAGCGCCGCGAAGCCGGCCACGAGGTTGCGGATCAGCAGGTTGCCGGTCGCCTGGCTTCGCATGTGCAGCTCGTCTCCCATCTGCAGCCCCTGGGCGGCCAGCGCAGAAGATGTCGACCGGACCCTCGCGCTCGAGCAGCCTTCGCCATCAGCGGGCCGAGTTCGTCGCGGAAGAAGCGAAGCCGCTCGATCGACTCGTCGTCGCCGACCCCGAACCACAGCGTCCGGCCGGGTCCCTCGTTGAACGTCGAGAACGCCGCGGGTCCCGCAGCCGGTGTCCTCAACGACCCACACGGGCATCGACGGCGAGCAGACGCCGGTCATGGGGCCGACGTGGCCGTGGTCGTTGCCCGGCACGCAGCGCGACGTCGCCGGCGGCGAGCAGCTCCGCTGCGCGAGCGCGGTCGCGCGCCCATCCCTCGAACAGGCACGCCGCCACGAGCGCCCGTCGCTGGGGGTCGCAGACCCGGTCCCACTCGATCGCGGTCCCCGAATGCAGCAGCGCACGCTCAGCCGGCGAGCCCGGGCAGCACCTCGCAGCGCCGGCGCGACCCCCACCGCAAACGGCTGCGTGGCCGATTCGATTCGCTGGACCGCCTCCGGTTGGCCTGCGCGATGAGGTCGGCGTGCGTCCCCCACAGCCGCTCGAGCGCGCGCACGGCTGTCGCGGTCCCCGCCGGCCGGCGGCCGCCAGTCGACGTCGGCGACTGCCACGCCCTGTGCCTGCACGCGCCTCGGCAAAAACGCGGCAGGCCGACGTTGACGGCCGCCACCCGTGAGAGCACCCCGGCCTGCACGCCGTCGCTGTGTCTGCTATTCCACTCGCCCGCCAATGACCGACCTCGAGCAACTCGCGGCGGCGCTCCGCGCAGGACCTGCGATGCAGGCCAAGCGGGAGCTCGCCCTTCTGCGCCGGCTGAGGACGCCGCCCGACGGCGACGACGCCGCCGCGATCCCCCACGGCGACGAGTACCTGATCGTGTGCGGCGAGGCGATCCTGCCCGCGTTCGTGCGCAGCGACCCGCACGCCGCAGGCGCCGCCGCGGTGATCACGAACGTCTCAGACGTCCGCGCGATGGGCGGCCGGCCCGTCGGGCTGATCGACATGCTGGTCAGCCCCGACCGCGAAGCATGCCGAGAAGGTGCTCGACGGGATCGCGTGGGCGGCCGGACTGCTCGGCGTGGACGTGGTCGGCGGGCATCTGACACTCGGCCCCGAGCCGGCGCTGTCGGCATCCTGCACCGGAATCGCCCGCCGGCCGCTGCTGGCGCGCAATGCCCGCCCCGGCGACGAGCTGCTGGCGGCGTTCAGCCTCGAGGGCCGGTATACGAAGGGGACGCCGTTCTTCAGCTCGCTGCGCGACCGGGAACCGCGGTCGCTACGCGACGACGGCGAGGCGCTCGTCGAGGTTGCGGAGTCGGGCGCCGCCCACGCCGCGCGCGACGTCTCGATGCCGGGGATCGCCGGATCGCTGCTGCAGCTGCTTGAGACGGCCGGTTGTGGGGCCACGCTCGAGGTCGACCGCATCCCGCGTCCAGCTGACGTGCCGAGCTCGGGCACTGGATGGTCACGTTCCCGAGCTTCGGCTTCCTGCTCGCCGCGCCCGAGGGCGGCGCCGAGCGTGCCGCGGAGCCGTTCCTGCGGCGCGGGCTGGCGTGCGCGCAATGTGGGCGGCTCGATGACACCGGGGTGCTACGGCTGGCGGCCGCAGGGGAGACCGCGGAGCTCTGGGATCTCGGCAGCGAACCGTTCACGCATCTGCGCGGGAATCAGCAATCCCGCCCGCCCCGCTCACCGGCTCGCGGCGCAGGCGGATCGACATGAGTTGGTGATCGACGCCGTGGAACGGTGCGGGTGCCCCGCTGCAGCGCCAGCCGAGGTGCTCGAAGAACCGCACGTTCGCGAGCTGCACGTGCGCGATCATCCGCCGGCCCCCGAGCCAGCCGGCGCTGGCGACCGCAAAGCGCACCAGCTCGGCCCCCAGATGATTGGTCCGTAGCTCGGGCCGCACGGCGAGCCGGTCGCCCTTCCACTCGGAGCCGGCGGCGTCCAGCGGATACAGCCGCACCGCGCCGCACGGCTCGTCGTCGATCAGGCCGAGCGCGTGCAGGGTCTGCGGCAGCGCGTCGCGCTCGTCGTGGTCGTCGAGCTCGAACAGTCGCTGCTCGCGCACGAACACCGCGCGGCGCAGCTCGAAGTGCGCCTCGAGCTCATCCTCGTCAGACCGCAACGCGGCACACGATCCCCGGCGTGCTCAGGAGCTAGCGAGCTCGCCATCGGTGCGAGCCTCCTCCCGCTTGAACAACCGCTCCCAGGCCGACAGGCCTGAGCACGCCTGACAGCGCGCGCAGCCGGCCTTCGCCTCGACGTGGTCGAGCCCGGACTCCGCGAGCATCGTGGACACCGAGCGATACACGGATGCCACGTACTCGACGTCGGGCGCGGGCTGATCGGCCATCAGCGTGCCCGGCACGGGTCGCAGCGGCACCACGAACGGGTACACGCCCAAGCTCGATCGCCCGCGCGCAGCCCTCCTCGATCAGCTCCCTCCGCTCACCCATGCCAAGGATCACGTAGGTCGTCACCCGGCCGCGGCCGAACACCTCCACCGCCCGCTCCCAGCAGCGGAAGTAGCCCTCGATCCCGCACTGAGCCTTGCCGGCGGCGACGCGCTGGAGCACGTCGGGGTCGAACGTCTCGACGTGGATCCCGACGGCGTCGACGCCGGCGTCGTGCACGTGGTCGAGGACCGTCAGATCGTCCGGCGGCTCGAACTGGACCTGGATCGGCAGCCCGGAAGCGTCCTTGATCTCCGCCGCGCACTTGCTGATGTACAGCGCGCCGCGGTCACGGCGGTTGATCGAGCCGGTGGTGAGCGTCACGTCGACGGCGTGGTCGTAGTCGCGCGCCGCGGTGCACACCTCCGCCAGCTGCGCCGGCGTCTTGACCGGAATCGTCTGCTCGCCACGGGTGAGCTCGATCCCGCAGAAACCGCACTGCTCGTCGGTCCCCCAGTAGATGCATTTCTGCACGACCGTCGAGGCGATCGAGTCGAGGTGCAGGAGCGCGATCTTCCAGTAGGGGATCCCGTCGGCGGTCTGCATGTCGTAGATCCGCGGCCGGCGCTGCAGCTTCACCGGGCCGACGAGTGAGTCCTCGCGGTATAACGCGGCCCCATCATCGGTGATGTGGACGGTGTACGGGGAGCGCGCGACGAACGACGCCTGCCACGGCACCGTAAGCGGCAGCCCGCGCACCCACATGAACAGCGCATCAGACGGCCCGGCGCCGCCCCGCCGGCCGCCCGCGCGGGGACGGGCGGAGGGCGGGTGGGATTCCCCATCCGTGTCGTCCTGGACGTGCACGCCCAGCGACTGCAGCTCGACGAGCAGCTGGCGCTCGTCGAGATCCGGGAGCCTGAGGGCGGTGTCAGCCACGGCCGGCGTACAGCTCCTCGTAGTTCTGCCAGAAGACCCGGTCCTTGAGCTCCTGCGAGATGCCGCGGATCCCGTTGATCTTCCAGTATTCGCTGTCGAAGTCCGACCACGGCTCGTCGGAGCCGAAGAACACCCGGTCACCGCCGACGCCGGTCTTCTCGATCTCGGTCAGCAGCCAGCGGGCCCCGAACCCGATCGCCCACGAAGTGTCGGTGTAGACCTTGTAACCGTCCTGCACCCACTGCAGGAACTTGGGCACGAGCTTGATGTGACCTGACACACCGCCGCCGAAGTGCACGAGGTAAATCTTGCACCGCTTCCCGTACTTCTCCACGAGCGGGATGAAGTTGTTGATGTCGGAGCTGCCTCCGGGGCTGGTGTGGAAGTGGAAGATCAGGTCATGCTGCTCGCACGCGTCGAAGCACTCATCGGCGAGCGCGAGCGTCTCCTCGTCCCACGTCCCGGGATCCGGGTTGCCGCCGAGCAGGAACGTCGTCTTCAGCGCCACGACCCTGGATTCCGTGGCCAGTTTCAGCGCCTTGCGCGTCATCTCGGCGTTGCGCGGCAAAAATGACACCCAGATCGCCGCCAGCACCCTGTCGTTGGCGGTCGCCGCGTCCATCACCACGTCATTGAGATCGAAGGAGATCTCGTGCACCGGGACGCCGTAGTTCGACATCGTCAGCGCGCGCTCGATCTTGAACTGATCCATGTGGTTCTTGATGAACTCGCCGGTGTTCCGGTAGTCGTACACCGTCGGCTTCACCGGGTGCTCGAGGTCGTAGAACTTCCAGGGCGGGATCTCGCCGATGTGACAGTGCGCATCGATGATCTTCTTTGGATGGGTAGTCATGGTCAGTCCTTTCCGAAGTCCTCGCGCGCCCTGTCGATGCGCGCCTGCCACTCGTCGGGCCGGTAGAACGTCCTGGCGGGCATCAGCGGCGGCTTGTCGAGCAGCCAGGCGCCGTCGCGCGGGTCGAGCTGCACGACCTCGAGCTCGTAGGTTGCGGGACCGGTGGGTTCGGTCTTGGCGGAGGCGTGGATCGCCCGGCCCGAGCGCACGTGCATCTCGAGCCGGTGCGATCCAAACGGTGTGACGTCCTCGAACAGCACCACCCATGGTGCTCCGGTCCGGCGGGCGTTCTCGAGGCGCTCGCGGGCGATCTCCTTGGCGTGCTCGCGCATCGTCTCGCGATGACGCTGGCAGAAGGCGGCGTCGCGCACCGCCTCGGGATCCATCATCGCCGCCATCGACGGCGACAGTCGCCTGACTGTGTCCGTACCCAGACCGCGCTGCTCGTGCCAGGTCTGCACCAGCTCTCGCTCGGTGTGCACGTCCCTGAGCTGCTCGACGATCGCCCGGACCACGCCCAGGTACTGCTCGTACAGGACCGCGTTGATCATCGCCGACGGGTAGATGACGGACTCGGCCCGGCGCCACGCGGCGACGGCCGTATCGCGATCCTGAAGTCCGGCGTCGGTCACACGGTCCAGGTGTTGAGCTGGAAGGCGCCCTCGCGCCACGCGGTCAGCGCAGCATCGAGCACGTCAAGCGGGTGAAACGGCTTGACGCCTTCCATCAGCATGTCCTCGGCGAAGCCGTACAGCGCGCCGCACGCGAACCGGCACGCGTGGACGGTGCCGCCCTCGTCGAGGAACGTCCGGATCTGGTTGTTGATCGCCATGTGGCCGGGGAACGCCTCGTCACCCACCTTCGGGAATCCGCGGGTGCCGGATGCCATCAGCACACCGGGTCCATAGAGGACCAGGGTCGTGTCGAAGCCCTTGCGCCGCACGCGCGTGGTCGTCAACAGGTTGACGAGCCCGACCGACCCCTCGTACGGGACTGTGTGCATGAACGTGATGGCCTTCTCGCCGGGCTTGGCCTTGACGTCCTCGAACACCTTCTCCTGCGTGTCGAAGAGCTCGGTTCCCGTCTGCCTGGCCTCCGCCAGATTGCTGTTTACAGCCACCTTCTTCCTCCTTGGGGAAGACGTGAACGGCCCCCGCTACGCGCGGTGAACCGCGTATCGGATCGTAGACGGGTATTCATAGCGCGGCCACCCATCGCGGTCAAGCGCACCGCAAATCTGCTCAAACTGCGGGTATCCGGAGCGTTTCGCCGTTTGCGCGGGCCGTCAACTATGGTGTACGCTCCTGCCAAACTGACGGTGAGGAAAGCCGCCGTGAGCCACCGGGTGGCGACTGCTCAGAAAACTCCCGAGATCGCAGACGATGCAAGGCCGCTTCGTGAGATCGAGCGGACCGTCTCGGAGATCGGCGCAAAGGTAGCCAAGGCGCGGGCCGAGCGCGGCTGGTCGCTGGCGCAACTCGCCGAACGCTCCGGGCTGTCGACCGCCGCCGTGCACAAGATTGAGAAGAGCGGCATGACGCCGACGATCGCGAGCCTGATGAAGGTCGCGGCGGCCCTCGGCAAGAGCGTCGGCTACTTCGTCGATGAGGTGGAGGCGACCCGTCCGGTGACGGTCGTCCGCGGAGATGAGCGCTCCCGGCTCTACACCTCAAAGAAGGGGCTCGAGCTCCAGAACATCTCAGGCCGTTACGGCCCTTTCTGGGTGGCGGGCGCCGAGGCGCACCTGGAGCCGCTCGCCGACAGCGGGCCCCAGCCGATGAGCCATCCGGGCGAGGAGCTCGTGCTGGTGCTCGAGGGGCGGATGACGTTCACGATCGACGCCGAGTCATACGAGCTTGACCCGGGCGATTCGATCCATTTTCGGACGGTCCGCCCGCACTCGTGGGCCAATCCCGACGATCTGCCGGCCCGCGCAATCTGGCTCTCGATCCGCGGCTCCTAACCGGACGGCACGGTGCGGATCGTCGTCGCAATCGGAGGCAACGCGATCACCGCCGAGCACGAGCGCGGAACCTGGGAGGAGCAGCGCGCGAACGCCACCACCGTCGCGCGCGAGCTTGCGCAGCTGTGGGCGGCGGCGCACGAACTCGTGCTCACGCACGGAAACGGGCCGCAAGTCGGAGCGCTCCACGTCCAGCAGAGTGAGGCGGCCAACGCCGCGCCGCAGCTTCCGTTCGACGTTCTGGTGGCGATGACGCAGGGGCAGCTCGGCTACCTGCTGCAGAACGCGATCGAGGAGGCGGACAGGCGCGTGCGGACGGCGACCGTCCTCACGCGGGCGACCGTCGATCGCGACGACCCTTCGTTCGAAAACCCGACGAAGCCGATCGGCCGCTTCTTCAAGGACGAGCAGGCCGCGCGGAGCGCCACCCACAGGGGCCTCGAGGTGGCAGCGGACGCCGGACGTGGCTGGCGCACGGTCGTGCCGAGCCCGCGCCCGCACGAGATCGTCGAGTTCGAGGAGATCCGGGCGCTGGTCGAGCGCGGGGTACTCGTGATCGCGGCGGGCGGCGGCGGAATCCCGGTGACGCGCATCGACGGCCGCTTCGAGGGCGCGCAGGCGGTGATCGACAAGGACCGCGCATCGGCCGTCCTCGCGTCCGCGGTCGGCGCCGAGCTCCTGGTGATGCTGACCGGCGTAGACCGGGTGGCGCTGGACTACGGCACCCGCTGGCAGCGTGACATGGCCAGGCTGACCCTGTCGGACGCCGAGCAGTTGCTCGAGCAGGGCGAGTTCCCCCCGGGCAGCATGGGACCGAAGGTGGAGTCGGCCGCACGCTTCGTGCGGGCGGGCGGCCGTGCCGCGATCGTCACCTGCGCCGAGCGCCTGACCGATGCGGTCAATGGCGTCGGGGGCACCTGGATCGTGCCGGATGTCGAAGGCCCCTCGGCGACGGCGTGGAGCCGGCCCGCGCCGGTCGCGGCATAACAAGTGAGCTGGCACGTCCGCGTGATCCCCAACCGCTACGCCGACAGCGTGCGCCTGATGAGCATCTCGCGCGCGGTCAGGGAGCGCGACGGCGTCAGCCGCTGCGAGCTCGGGATGGGAACGCCGGCAAACCTCGAGTACCTGGCGAAGTTCGGCGCCAGCGCGGACGCCACCCCCGGGGACCTGGTGATCGCCGTCGACGCGAGAGACGGCCTCGCCGCGGCCGCACTCGAGTTCGCCGAGCGCGAGCTTTCCACCCAGGGGCGAGACGACGGCACGGCCACCGCCAAGCAGCGAGCTCGCTCGCTCCCCGCGGCGCTCGCGGACGTGGTCGGCGCCAACCTCGCGCTGATCTCGGTCCCCGGCGAGTACGCGGCGCTCGAAGCCCAGCGCGCGCTGTCGGCGGGGATGCACGTGTTTCTGTTCTCAGACCACGTGCCGCTCGACACCGAGATCGAGCTAAAGCGCCGCGCGGCCGAGCGCGGGCTGCTGCTGATGGGACCGGAGTGTGGCACCGCAATGCTCGGCGGCGTCGGGCTGGGGTTCGCCAACGTCGTCCGCGACGGGCCAGTCGGGATCGTCGCCGCCGCAGGGACCGGAGCACAGGAGAGCGCTTGCCTGCTCGACGCTGCCGGCGTCGGCGTGTCACAGATCATCGGGGTCGGCGGCCGCGACCTGGGGGAGGCCGTTGGTGCGCTGATGTTCCGCCAGGCGATGCAGATGCTGGCGCGGGACGAGCAGACCGAGACGCTGCTGCTCGTCTCCAAGTCGCCGACCTCCGCAGGCGTCCGCGCGCTAAGCGAGGCGGTGCCCTCCGGGATCCGCATCGTGGCGTCGTTCGTGGGCTGGGACGGCGCCGCCGCGCCGTTCGAGGTCCACCCGACGCTCGAGGCGGGAGCCGCGGCCGCCGCCGGGACAGACCCGCCGGACTGCTCGGCGCTCGAGCGCGAGGTCGACGCGCGCAGGCCGGCCGCCGGAAGCCGGCACCTGCTCGGTCTGTATTCCGGCGGCTCGCTTGCGCACGAGGCCGCGACGCTGCTCGAGCCTGAGCTCGGTCCGCTGGCGGGCAACGTGGCGCACGGCCCTGGCAACCAGGTTGGCGACCGGCACGCGCTGTTCGACCTCGGCGAGTCCGAGTACACGCAGGGGCGCCCGCACCCGATGGTCGACCTCGGCGTGCGCAACGAGATGCTCGGCCAGGCGGCCGAGGACGAGCGGGTGGGCTGCGTGTTGCTCGATGTGGTCCTGGGGTACGCAAGTCACCCTGACCCCGCCGGCGCCCTGGCGGACTCGATCCGCCGCGTAGCGCAGAAGGGGGTCGTGATCGCGCACGTGTGCGGCACGCCGGACGATCCGCAGGACTCGCGCCAGCAGGAACAGACGCTGGCCGGTGCGGGGGCGATCGTCGCTCCCTCCAATGCCGCTGCCGCGCGCCTTGCGTTGAGGGTGCTGCGATGAGCGGCCTGCGGATCGCGATGCTGACCTACTCGCTGCGCCCGCGCGGCGGCGTCGTGCATGCCCTCGAGATCTCCGAGGCGCTCGCCCGGCGCGGTCACGACGTTGAGTTGATCTCGCTGGGGCGGCCGGGCGAGGAATTCTTCCGCCGCCCATCGGTTCCTTCGCGGATCGTCCGCTACGAGCCGCTCGAGCTGCCGTTCGACGAACGGATCGAGGCAATGCTGGCCGCGTATCGCGACGGGCTCGCTGAGCCGCTCGCGGAGGGCGGCTTCGACGTGATCCACTCGCAGGATTGCCTGTCGGCCAACGCGGCGCTTGAGTTGCGTGACGCCGGCGAGATCGCGCACGTGATCCGCACCGTCCACCACATCGACGACTTCATCTCGCCGTCGCTGGTCGAGTGCCAGGACCGTTCGATCCGCGCGCCCGACGCGCTGCTGTGCGTCTCAGAGCCGTGGGTGGCGCGGCTGCAGCGCGAGTACGGCGTGCGGGCGATGCTCGTGCGCAACGGCGTCGACACGCGCCGGCACCGCCCCGCGCGTGATCGCGCCGAACGGCGGCGAGATCGCAATGCTCTTGGGCTCGGCGAGCGGTTCGCCGTGCTGACCGTCGGCGGGATCGAGCCGCGCAAGGGATCGCTGACGCTGCTCGAGGGTTTTGCGCAGCTGCGTGCGCTCACGCCTGACCGAGAACCGCTGCTGATCGTGGCCGGCGGCGCGACGCTGTTCGATTACCGCCACGAGGTGGAGCGCTTCCGCGCGCGTGTCGCGGAGCTTGGACTCGAGCAGCACGTGCGCGTGATGGGGAGCCTTCCCGACGCCGAGCACGAGCGGCTGTTCCGTGCCGCAGACGTGTTCGCCTTCCCCTCGACCAAGGAGGGTTTCGGCCTCGCCGCGCTCGAGGCCCTCGCGTGCGGGCTGCCCGTCGTCGCCTCCGACCTCGACGCGCTGAGGACGTTCATGCAGGACGGCCGCAACGCCTTGCTCGTGCCGGTCGGCAACGGTCCCGCGTTGGGCGCGGCGCTCGCGCGCGTCGCGAGCGACGACGCGCTGCGCGAGCAACTGCGCGCCGGCGGCCTCGAGGTCGCCGGCGCCTACACGTGGGATGAGGCCGCGGTCGCGCACGAGCGCGTGTACCGCGATGTGCTGCACGCGCCCCAGCCCGCCGGTCTGAGCCATGGCTGAGGGGCTCGAGGTCACCGCCACCTGGCGGGGCGGTTATCACGCGGTCCTCGACGCGCGCGGCCACGAGATCAGCGTCGATGAGCCCGACTGGGCGGGCGGCGGCGACGCCGGCGCGATGCCCACCGAGCTCCTCTGCGCATCGATCGCGAGCTGTTACTGCCTGGCGCTGGCGTTCGCGGCGCGCAAGCGAGGCCAGGAATTGCCCGGCCTGCGTGTGATCGTGCGGACCCGGCGCGCGGGCCGCGAGCTCCGCTACGGCAGCTTCGACATCGAGGCGCAGGCGGAGGTTCCCGATGACCAACTGGCAGCGCTGATCGAGCCCGCGCGGCGCCTGTGCTGGGTCTCAAACACGCTTGCCCACGGGGTGGAGCTCAGCTATCGTTACACCGCTGTAGACGGCCGTACACGAAAGTAGACAGATGATTCAGAACCGCTCTCAGCTCGAGCAGGTCCTTCGGGGACGGCTCGGCGCCGCATTCGCCCGGCACGCGTACGGAATGCGCCGCTGGGTCGACCTGTTTGCCGCGCGGATCCCCGACGTCAAAGACGCCTATCTGACCGAGCTCGTCGCCGGCATCGTTCACCAGAACGCGCGCCACATGGTCATGTTCCGCGAGCGTGCCGAGGCGCACGGCGTGAACCCGGATCTGTACGTGTGCCCGCCCGAAGGCCACGCGATCTACGAGCAGATGGCGCCGCTTGACACCGAGGACACGCTGGCGTACGCGCTCGGGTCGCTCGAGCACTTCGCGGATCTGCTCGCCGTGTACGCCGAGGTCGCCGAGATCGAAGCCGATGCCGAGGTGCTCGCCACGGTGCGCGCCGATAACGATCGCGCGATCGCGCAGCTTCGCGAGCTGGTGCGCGACGCTGGACCGCCCGCCGCGGCGACCGCGCACGAGCTCTACCGGGTGCGCGAGCTCGCCGAGGCGCCGCTGTATGCCGCAGGGCGCTGACAGCGCCGCGATCCCGTCGTTCGCCGAGCTTCAGCGAGACCTGCCATTCGTGTCAGCCCGCGCGTGGCGCTTCCGCGCGCTGGCCGCAGCTTCGCGCGCCGGCGCCCTCTTGAGCGACGGGCTGCGCGTCGGCTACCAGCACGGCTTTGACTCCGGGCCGTTCATGGCCCACGTGTACGGCAACCGGCCCAGCGGCCGGACGGAGCTCGGCCGGGAGATCGACCGCCGGCTGCTGGCGCGGCGCACCTGCCAGGCGTTCCGCGAGATCCGGGGGCTGGCACGCGATGCCCTCGACGAGGCGGTGGCTGCATCCGCCGCCGATGCCCCTGTGATCGCCGACCTCGCGGCCGGGCCGGCGCCCTACCTATTCGAGGTCTTGGCCGCTCACCCGGCTGCGAGCGCGATCGTCGGCGACATCGATCCGGCGGCGCTGGCCCAGGCCCGGGCCGCCGCCGAGCACCTCGGCCTGGCCGACCGCACCCGGTTCGTGCAGGCCAGCGCATTCGACCGCGGCGCGCTCGCGCAGCTCGAGCCGGCGCCGGACGTCGTCGTCGAGCTCGGGCTGTACGGGATCTACCACGAAGACGCGCTGATCGAGCGCCACTTCCGCGACCTCGCGGACACGATCTCGCCCGGCCAGGTCGTGTTCAACGTCCAGACCTACAACCCGGAAATCGAGCACATCGCCAGGGTGTGGCGCGATCATCGAGGCGAGCGCTGCGTGTGGCGGCTGCGTCCGGCGGAGGCGATCCTCGGCTGGGCCGCCGCCGCGGGATACGAGCCGGCCTCGGTCCGCAGCGACAGCCACGGCATCTACCGGGTGGGGAGGCTCGTAAAGGAGTGAGCGTCCTTACCTGGAGCGCGCAGACGGCCGCCGATGCAGTGCCGGCGAGCGAGCGCCTGCGCAGGATCCGCGCCAGTCACCACGGGATGTGGAATTACGTCACCTACCGCGACGCGATCGGGCTGCTCGGCCTCGACGCCGCGGAGATCTACCCGGAGGGCAGCACCCGCCTCGATCCCGCGGATTGGGCCGACCTCGGCTGGCTGACCTGCTTCTGCGGGCCGCCGAAGTCGGCCGTGGAGGCGATGCGCGAAGCGGTCACCGCGGAGTCGCTGAACCAGTACACGCCGGACCTGATCGAGCCGCTGCGCGACGCCGCCGCGGGCGCCTTCGGGCGCGCGCGCAGCGAGCGCTTCGAGGTGGTGGGCGCGGAGGGAGCGCAGGCTGCGATCGCGCTGGCGCTGATGGCCTCCGTCGATCCCGGCGACGAGGTGATCGTCTCGGATCCCGGGTACTTTCACATCCCGTCGGCGATCCTCGCCGCCGGCGGGGTGCCGGTCCCCGTGCCGATCGGCCCCTCGACCGCCTTCCGGCTCGACCCCGACGCCGTCCGCCGCGCGATCACCGCGCGCACGCGCGCGATCTGCATCGTCGATCCGGTCAATCCGTATGGGACCGTCCAGACCCGCGATGAGCTGGCGGCGCTGGCCGAGCTCGCAGAGCGCCACCGCCTGCTCCTGATCCACGACGTCACCCACGCGCCGCTCGCACTCGATCCCGCGGTGCCGTTCGCCAGCCTCCCCGCGCTCGAGCTGACCGACAGCGCGGTGGCGGCGATGTCGGTCTCGCACTGCTACGGGATGGCAGGCGCGCGAATCGGCTTCCTCGGCGGACCGCCCGCGTTCGTACGCAGCTGCCTGCAGCTGAAGGCGGCGCTCACGCGGCTGAACACAAACCTGATCTCCCAGCGCGGAGCGCTCGCCGCGCTCAACGACAACGGCTACCTGGAGCGCGCGCAGCAGACGATCATCGCCAACCTGGCCCACCTCGAGCAGACGCTCGAGCAAGTCGACGGCGTGAGGCTCGCGGTGCGCCCGCAGCGCGGCCTGGCGTGCGCGCTCGACCTCAGCGAAACCCGCGCCAGCGCCCAGGAGCTGATGGTCGCCCTGTTTGCCCGCCATGTCGCGATCTATCCCGGTGACGGCCTGGGGGAGACCGGCGCGGCCACGATGGTCCGGCTCAACCTCTCGCGCCCGGACAGCTGGGCGATGGAGCACCTGCGCGAGGTGCTCCCCGACGCGGTCGCCGAGGCCGCCGCCGGGCGCTGGCGCCAGCAGGTCCTGTCGCTGCTCGAGCGCAAGGGCACCGAGCGCGCCGGCCGGCTCGCCGCGCAGATTCAGAGGCTCGGATGAACGCATCGATCACCGAGCTGCTCTCGGATTACGGCTCGCCACTGTGGCTGACCGACGTCGATCGCTTTCGCTCGAACCTCGAGCGCTTCGACGCCGCGTGGCGCCAGGCATGGCCGGACCTGCAGCTCGCCTATTCGTACAAGACCAACCGCCTGCTCGCGTTCCTGGAGGCCGCCGAGCTCGCCGGCGCCGGCGCCGAGGTGGTGTGCGAGGCCGAATACACGCTCGCGGCGGCGATCATCGAAGCGGACCCGGCGCGGATCGTGGTCGACGGCCCGGCGAAGCCCGACTCGCTGCTCAGGCGCGCCGGCGCCGCCGGAGCGCTGGTTTTCGCGGACTCGAGCGCCGAGCTCGAGCGCGCTGCCCGGCACGGCGTCGCGCGGATCGGCCTGCGGGTCGCGCTCGAGAGCTTCACAGGCGCGCGGACCCGGTTCGGCATCGCCCCGGATCAGGTCGCCCCCGCCGCCCGGCACGCTGCCGCACTTGGGCTGACCGTAGATGCCCTCTCGAGCCATCTCGTCTCGACCGACTTCGACCCGGACAGCGGACAGGTCGTCGTCAGCTGGCCGCGCCCGCCCGCCGAGCACGTGCACGCCGCGGCGCTGCTCGCCGGCCTCGCCGGCCAGCTGAACGCGGCCGGGCACGCGGTGAAGACGATCGACCTGGGTGGCGGGTTTCCGCCGGCACCTGAGGTCTCCGCGCACGCGCGCGGGGTCGCCGCCGCGCTCCGCGACCACGGCTTCGCCGGGACGCTGCTGCTCGAGCCCGGTCGGGCACTGGTCGCCGACGCCGTGCAGCTCGCGTTCACCGTCGTGGCCGTCAAGACGCTCTCCGGCGGCGCGCGCTGCGTGGTCTGCGACGCCGGCACGAACCTGCTGCCGGGAGCGCCGAGCGCCCCGCCCCGGATCGAGGCGCCGGAGCGCCAGGGCCCGCGCTCGCCGGCGCTGGTGTCCGGGCCGCTGTGCCTGAACGTCGACGTGCTGCACCCGCAGGCCTCGCTGCCGCCACTAGAGCCCGGCGACCTGCTTGTGGCGCACGAGGTCGGCGCCTATCAGCAGGTTGCATCCACGCAATTCGGCGGGCCGCGTCCGGCGGTGGCGGCCCGCGAGGACGGCCGATGGCGGCTGCACACGCCGGCCGAAGGCCTCGACCTGTTCGCCGGAGCGCCCGCAAAGCCAGATTTCATGTATTCGAGGAGAGGAGCCCCATGAGTGAGCGTTTGATCGTGATTGGCGGCGGCGGCTCGGGGACGGCGGCGTCCACGATCGCCAAGCGCTGCAACCCCGACCTGCACGTCACCCTCTTCAGCGAGTTCCCGGACATTGCCTACTCGCCGTGCGGGATCCCTTACGCCCACGGCCGCGAGATCCCGGAGTTCAAGGATCTGTTCCTCTCGACCGTGCAGCGCTACATCGACGACGGCCTCGACATGCGCATGGAGACCACCGTCACGGACATCGACCTGGGGCGCCGCACCGTCACCGCGCGCAACAAGCACGAGGGCTTCGACAAGCTGATCCTCTGCACGGGCTTCATCTGGGAGCAGCCGAACGTCCCGGGCGCCAACCTCGAAGGTCTTCACTACGTCAAGGACATCCGCCGGGCGATGGAGTTCGACAAGGAGCTCGACTCGATGAAGCGCGCGGTCGTGATCGGCGGCATGTGGCTCGGGGTAGAGATGTCGGGCGCGCTGGCCCGGCGCGGGCTCGAGGTGGAGTTCATCGACGAGGGACCGTGGCTGCTGTCGGAGCTGGTCGATCCCGACGTCGCCGAACCCGCGCAGGAGGCGCTCGAGAAGCTCGGCGTCAATGTCCGGCCGGGCACCAAGCTGCTCGGATTCGAGGCCGGCGCCGACGGCCGCATGGGAGCGGTCTCGACCTCGGCCGGCGAGTTCGAATGCGACGTCGCCGTGGTCTGCCTGCACAAGCTCCCGAACACGGCGCTCGCAAAGACGATGGGCCTCGAGCTCGGGACGCTCGGCGGGGTCGTGGTCGATGACCATATGCGCACCTCCGCGCCCGGAGTGTGGGCTGCCGGCGACGTGATCGAAGTCCCGCACGGGCTCTCGATGCTGCCGATCACCGGACTGACCGGCTCGCATGCCTACTCCGAAGGGCGCGTGGCGGGCGCGAACGCCGCCGGCGAGGACCGCACCTATGACCCGGTCTGGATCCCCTGGGGGTTCATGTCCGGCGATTACACGATCGGCGGATTCTCGATCGGCGAAACGCTCGCGGAGGCGATGGGCATCCCGTACGTCGTCGCGAAGGGCGTCGGCGTGTCCCGAGCCCGCTACTTCCCCGGCGCGGCGCGGACCCACGTGAAGCTGCTCGCGGAGCCCGGCACGCTGCGGTTGATCGGCGGCCAGCTGCACGGCGGTGAGGGCATCAAGGAGCGCTGCGACTTCCTCGCGTTCGCCGCCAAGCGCGGCGCGACGCTCGAGGATCTGGCCTGGATGGAGAACATCTACTCACCGCCGATCGGCGCGCTGTACGAGCCGATCCAGATCGCGGCCCAGAATGGCCTCGCCGAGCAGAAGGTCCACACGCCCGCGCAGGTGAAGGTTCCGGCATGACCTTCTCCGAGCTCAAGCACCGGCTGCGTGCGCGCTCGGAGTACGCCCTGCGCCTCGCCGCGATGGACGACGTCGCGCGCCGCTACCCGGGCGCCACCACGAAGTCCGCGCTGCCACAGGTCGGCATCTTCTGGCGCTACCTGTTCGTGCCGCTGTTCCGCCGCGTTCCGTGGTCGTTCAAGCAACAGGCGATGCGGACCCTGAAGATGACCGCGCAGGGCTGGCGCGAGGACGCCCGGCAGTTCCGGGAACCCTGGCGCCCCCCGGCCGCCCCGCCACACCAGGGCGCAGAACGCTGAGCGCAGGACCGTTCACGGTAACCCGCGATCTGCTGCGGGCGGAGCTCGCGGGGGATCTCAGCCGCGGCGGCTACATCCTGCGTCCGGGCGAGGACCGCACCGTCGACCGCCGCTACTTCGAGAAGTTCCTCGTGCTGTGCCGGCCGGGGCTCCTGTCCCGCGCGGCCCGCCTGCTCGCCGGCATGGTCTCCGACGACTGCGAGCGCCTGGCCGTGACCAGCATCCCCTCGACCGCGCTGGCGACCGCGCTTGCGCAGGAGACCGGACTCGCGCTGCTGCTGGCGAACGACGCCCGCGCCGGCGGCTTCGGCGGCGACCTGTCCGCGGGCACACGCGTCACGCTCGTCGAGGACGTCGTGTTCACGGGCGAGACGGCGCTCGAGGGAACGCGCGCCCTGCGCGCCGCGGGGGCGGAGCCGCTGGGGGTCCTCTGCCTGCTCGATCGCCAGGCCGGCGGGCCCCAGTTGCTGGCCCGCGCGGGAGTGCCGCTGCGGGCGCTGTTCACCGAGGCCGAGCTCCTCGAGCAGCCCGGACAGCCACCGCAATGAGCGCCCCGGCCGCACGCGGCGGGGCTGCGGCGCGCGTGCGGGAGCGTCTGGCGGAGCTTGCGCGGCTGGGCGCGGAGCCGGATGGCGGCGTCACCCGCCTGGCCTACACGGCGGGCGAGCGCGAGGCCCATCAGCGCTTCTGTGGCTGGGCGCAGGAGGCCGGCGGCAGCTGCCACGTCGACCCGGCGGGGAACAGCATCGCGATCTTTCGCGAGGGCACGCCATACGTGCTGGTCGGCTCGCATCTCGACACCGTGCTGCACGGTGGGCGCTACGACGGTGCGGCCGGAGTGGTCGCCGCGCTCGAGGTCGCGGAGGCAGTCGGTGCTCTGAACCTCGGCCTGCGCGTGGTGGCATTCGCCGCGGAGGAGGGCGCCCGCTTTGGCCGCCCGACGCTCGGCAGCTCGCTCGCCACGGGCCTGCTCGACGGCGGCGCTATGGGCAAGCTCCGCGACATCGACGGAAACACGGCACTTGCGGCCGCCGCCGAGGTCGATCTGGATCCCGGGCGGACCCCCGCCTGGATCGGCGACGACGTGGCCTGCTTCTTCGAGCTGCACATCGAGCAGGGCCGCCAGCTCGAGGTCGGTGCGGCGCGGATCGGCTTGGTCGACGCGATCGCGGGGAGCGTGCGGATCCGCTTCCAGATCACCGGGCGAGCCGATCACTCGGGGGCGACACCGATGCGGATGCGCGCCGACGCGCTCGCCGCCGCCAGCGAGCTCGTGCTCGCCGTGGAGGATGCGGCCCGGCGAAACCGCACCACAGTCGCCACGGTCGGCCGCCTCGACGTCACCCCGAACAGCGTCACCACGATCCCGGGACACGTGACCCTGGTGGTCGACCTGCGCGATGTCGACCCGGACCTGCAGCGACGCGCGGGACGGCTCGTGCTCGAGCGCGCGTCCGAGATCGCCGAGCGCCGCGGCGTGCGGATCGAGTCAGAGCTGCTCTCAGAACAGCCGCCGATCGTGCTGCCCGCATGGCCGCGGGCGATCCTCTACGACGAGTGCCGCGCCCGCGGCCTCGCCTTCCGCGTGCTCTCGAGCGGCGCCGGCCACGACGCAGCCGTGGTCGCGCGCCGTGCTCCCTCGGCGATGGTGTTCATCCCCTGCGTGGACGGTGTCAGCCATTCGCCGCGCGAGCAGGCCAGCGCCGAGGACATCGCGCTGGCGAGCGAGCTCATCTGCAGCGCGATTCGTCGCACCGATGAGCTGCTCGCGGCCGACGCCGCCTGAGCCGTCAGTAAGCGGTGCACCGCGAGCGGTGCCGCGGCGATGCCTTGTAGTGCGGCTCCTGGCCGCGGTTCCAGAGCGCTTCGTCGATCTCCGCGGGGAAGCGCCCCGAGTCGGCGGCGATCAGCTCCACAGCATGCAGCGCGCAGGCGCGGATCTCGACCTCCTCGGGCGAGCCGTGCTCGATCAGTTCCTCGGCCTCGATCCGGTCGACGAGCGCCGGATCGAACTCGCAGCACGCCGTCGAGGCGCAGCACGTGCGGGACGAGGTTGTCCGCGAACATCGTCAGCCGGTCTGAGGTCGCCGAAGTGCGCGACGCCGGCAGCGGTGCAGGTCGGCTGCCGCGATCTGCGCGCGCTTGAGGAACGGGACCTCGATGCCCTTGTAGGTTGAGCTGTCGGCGAACGAGTCCCAGCTGCCGAGGCTGCTCCGCCATTGCCACCGCCGATTCCGCGGCCGCGTCGACGACGGCCGCGTCGACGACGGCCGCAAAGCTCCCGTCGTACTCGCTGCTCGACGTGCGTCCCCAGGTCGCGCAGCGAGCGGGCGAACAGCGCCATCAGCTCGTGGCCGGCGTCCTGGCCGAGGACGCGCGCGAGCTCTGGCGGCCCGATCTTGGTCAGTTGCTGCGCCGTCCACGGCCCGTGTTCGGTGATCCCGGCCGCGATCGTGCGATAGCCGGAGCGGCCCGCGCGCTTACGCAGCGTCGGAAACCAGCCCGAGCCGAAGTTGACGGCATCGAGCGTCAGCCAGTGGGCTGCAATCGGCTCGCGATCGGCGGGGTCGCGGCCGCGTTTCGCTCCCGGGGGCCGCCGGCAACGCGCCGGCATAAGCGGGGATCTCCTCGTGGACGATCGAGACGTGCTCGGCGAGCTCCGAGACCCGCGCGCAAGCAGTACGCAGCTGTGTGACGACATCGCTGATCGGCCGCAGGATGACAGCCACCCCGCTCGCTACCGTAGATCGCCTGAGATGCCCGACACGGACGCACCCCCGGATACCGACACCCGGGCCGAGCTCGAAGGCCTGCTCGCCGGCCTGAACCCGCCCCAGCGGGAGGCGGTCACATACGGCGAGGGGCCGCTGCTGATCCTCGCGGGCGCCGGCTCGGGCAAGACCCGAGTGCTGACCCATCGCATCGCATACCTGGTTGCCACGGACGCCGCCAAGCCGAACGAGATCCTCGCGATCACGTTCACCAACAAGGCGGCGGGGGAGATGCGCGACCGCGCCGAGCTGCTCGTCGGCCGCCGCGTGCGCGCGATGTGGGTGATGACGTTCCACGCAGCGTGCGCCCGAATGCTCCGCGCCCACGCTGACCGCCTCGGCTACACGCGCCAGTTCACGATCTACGACGAGGCCGACTCGCGGCGGCTGATCAAACGCTGCCTCGAGGAACAGGGCGTAGATCCCAAGCGCTTCACGCCGGGCGCGATCAAAGCCCAGATCTCCGACGCCAAGAACAAGCTGCGCGACGCCGACGCCTACGCGCAGATGGTCGGCTCGTTCTTCGAGCAGACGGTCGCCGACGTGTACCGCGAGTACGAGCGCGAGCTGCATCGGATGAACGCGATGGACTTCGACGATCTGCTCGTCCGCTCGGTCAACGTGCTCGAGCTGTTCCCCGAGATCCGCGAGCGCTACGCCACAGGCTTTCGCCACGTGCTCGTCGACGAGTACCAGGACACCAACCACGTCCAGTACCGGTGGTTGCAGTTGCTGGCCGGCGAGCATCGCAACCTGATGGTCGTCGGTGACGACGCGCAGTCGATCTACGGCTTCCGCGGCGCCGACATCACGAACATCCTCGAGTTCGAGGACACGTTCCCCGACGCCCACGTTGTCCGTCTCGAGCAGAACTACCGCTCCACGCAGACGATCCTCGATGCCGCCAACGCGGTGATCCGCAACAACCGCGGCCAGAAGCCGAAGTCGCTGTGGACCGAGCTGGGTCAGGGGGACCCGATCAAGATCCGCGAGCTCGACGATGAGCACGCCGAGGCGCGCTTCGTGACCGGCGAGATCCAGCGCATCGTCGACGAGGGCGTGTCGCGCTCGGAGATCGCGGTCTTCTACCGCACCAACGCGCAGTCGCGAGTGCTCGAGGACACGCTGGTGCGAGCGGAGATCGGCTACCAGGTGATCGGTGGCACCAAGTTCTACGAGCGGATGGAGATCAAGGACGCGATCGCGTACCTGACGACGCTCGTCAACCCGCAGGACGTCGGCGCGTACACGCGGATCGTCAACTCCCCCCGCCGCGGCATCGGCGCAACGTCGATGTCGCGCGTGCTCGCCTTCGCGAACACGATGGGGATGTCGATCTGGGACGCGGCCTCGGAGCCCGAGCAGGTCCCCGGCCTCGGCGCTGCCGCGATCAAGGCGCTGAGGCGCTTCATGGGGACCATGCATGTCCTCAAGGAGCGCGCCGACAGCCAGGCTCCGATCGCGGCGCTGCTCAAGGAGATCCTGAGCGAGACCGGCTATCTGGAGGCGCTCGAGGCCGAGCGCACGATCGAGGCGCAGGGCCGGATCGAGAACCTCGAGGAGCTCGTCAACGTCGCTGTGGAATTCGCTGAAGCGAATTCCAGTGGAGAATCAGCTGGCGCCGATTCTCCCGGCCAAAGCGGGCTGCCGGAGTTCCTCCAGCAGATCGCGCTGATCGCGGACGCCGACACCCGCGCCGACGACGAGGGCCTCGTGACGCTGATGACGCTCCACAACGCGAAGGGGCTCGAGTATCCGATCGTGGTCATGATCGGGTGCGAGGAGGGCGTCTTCCCGCACTCGCGGGCGCTCGACGAGGGCGGGCTCGAGGAGGAGCGCCGCCTCTGCTACGTCGGGATCACCCGTGCCGAGCGCGACCTGTACGTGACCTACGCGCGGACGCGGACCGTCTTCGGCCAGCGCTCCTTCGGCGCCCCGAGCCGGTTCGTGAGCGAGATCCCCGCCGAGCTGACCGATCGCGACGAACAGCCGCGTCCCGGACTTGCGGCGACCCGCGCGCGGATGATGTCGTGGGGGTCGGGCGACGGAGCGCCCGACACGACCCCCGCGCCGATCGCCTACCGGCTTGGCGACGACGTTATCCATCCGACGTTCGGCGACGGCGTCGTCACAGGACTCGAGCCCGGGGGGATCGTCGTCATCCGCTTCAGCAAGGATCGCTCCGAGCGCAAGCTGGTCGCCGACCTCGCCCCGATCTCCAAGCGGTAGCCCTCGCGGACAGTTGCCTTCCGCGATCCACCGGGTTATGGTGACTCGCGATGGGACCGGTCACGCGGCGCACCGGGGCTGCGCTCGCCACGCTTGTTGTGATGGCAGTGCTTGCCGCACCCGCGGCCGGGG
Organism: uncultured Solirubrobacterales bacterium; assembly: GCA_963796525.1. Classification (GTDB taxonomy): domain Bacteria; phylum Actinomycetota; class Thermoleophilia; order Solirubrobacterales; family Solirubrobacteraceae; genus Palsa-465. Next base: position 763,090 of record CAWCMD010000012.1, on the reverse strand, counting down.
GCTCGAAGTCGCGTCGGCCCGCACACAGTGACCCGATCGCGCACCTGGCGTGCGCGTCTACCGGCTGCACCGAGCAGAGCACGCTTGCCGTCCCCGCGGGCGGCGAGGGGGAGACCGAGATGGACGTGCTGCCGCCGATGGCGACCCAGGCATCCATCGGTCTTCAGCCAACCTGCGCCGGCCCCGCCTCGGAGCCTCGGGCGCACACTGCGTGCGACAACGCCGATCTGGCCGCGTTTGACGGCCTGCTCTCCGTTGTTGCGGACACCTCCTGGACGCGGCTGCACCTCGCGCACCTCACCGAGCACTCGCGCCGGATCGTGTCGTGCTTCCTTCTTGCCTCCGCGCTCACGGCAACGAACGAGCCGGTCGACACGACCGCCGACGGGCCGACCCCTCCGCTTCTCGTGCTCGACACCTGCCTGCAGCTCGCGGGCGCGCTGAATGCGCTGGAACCCGCGAGCGGCGCATCGGCGAGATGCCCTTCGATTGTCAAGTCGATCGCGATCGTGTCAGTCACGCGCAAAGGCGGCGCGTATACAGCACATTTGAAGGGCACGACGAGCACCCCGAAGAAGTCGGTCCTGGCCATCACTTGCCGGCGCCGAGGCGTCGGTATGCAGCTGACGATCAGGCCCAAGGGGCGGGCTCACACTTTGAAGCGGGCCGTAGGTGGGCCGCTCGGGATCGCGTATGCGAATCCGAGCAACACCTCCGTCGGTGTCCGCACGACGTTCAAGGTCAACTGAGCGCCGCCTGATCGTCTAGCTTCCAAGTCGATGACTGCAACGATCATCGACGGAAAGACGGTGGCCGCGCGCGTGCGCGACGAGGTGACGCAGGAGGTCGCGCGCTTCGTCGAGCGCACAGGGCGGCCCCCCGGCCTGGCAACGATCCTCGTCGGCGACGACCCGGCGTCGGAGATCTATGTGAGGAACAAGCGCAAGGCGTGCGCCGAGGTGGGGATCGCCGACCACCACCAGCACCTGGCCGCGACCGCCACTCAGGCCGAGGTCGCCGGGATGATCGCGCGTTGCAACGAGGATCCCGAGGTGAGCGGGATCCTGCTCCAGCTGCCGGTGCCGCGGGGACTCGACGGAAACGCGCTGACCGCGCTGATCGATCCGAACAAGGACGTCGACGGGCTGACTCCGATCAGCGCCGGCCGCCTGGTGCAGGGGTCGCCCGGTCTGCGGCCGTGCACGCCGCAGGGCGTGATCGAGCTGCTCGACAGCTACGAGGTGCCCTTGGAGGGCGCGGAGGCGGTGATCGTGGGCCGCTCGAACCTGGTCGGCAAGCCGGTCGCCGCGCTGCTGCTCGAGCGCAACGCGACCGTGACGCTCTGCCACTCGCGCACGCGAGACCTCGACAAGGTGTGCTCGCGTGCCGACGTGCTGATCGGCGCTGTCGGCGTGCCGCGGCTGATCACCGCGGACCACGTCAAGCCCGGCGCGGCGGTCATCGACGTTGGCATGAACCGGCTCGCCGACGGCCTGGCCGGGGACGTCGACTTCGGGGCGGTCGCCGATCGCGCCGGGCTGATCACACCGGTTCCGGGTGGCGTCGGACCGATGACGATCGCGATGTTGCTGCGCAACACACTGCTGGCCGCCGAGATGCAACACTCGGAACGGTGAACGAGCAGTCCCGAACGCCACTTCTCGGGCGCGGAGAGCTGATGAGCGGGCTCAGCGCGCTCGCGCTGCTGTTGCTCATGTTCCTGACCGCCTGGTACGGCGACGACCAGCTTCCCAGCCGCGTCCTCGCGGGCGCGGGCCGGGCGACCTCGGAGACCGCGTGGCAGGGTCTGACGATCGTCCGGTGGGTGATGTTGCTGACGATCCTCGTCGCGCTCGGGTCGGTGATCCTGCATCTGACCCAGCGCTCACACGGCAGCCAGACCGAGACCGGTGCGCTGATCGCAGCGCTCGGCACGGTCACGTTCGCGCTGCTCGTCTACCGGGTCTTGATCGCGCTGCCGACCCCGTACAAGGTCGTCGATCAGAAGCTCGGCGCGATGCTCGGCCTGCTCTGCGCGCTTGGCATCGCGATCGGTGGACTCGAGTCGATGCGAGAGGAGCGGATTCGTGCCGGCCGCCTCGTACCGAGGTCCAGAAGACGTCTCGCTTCCGACGGTCCCGCCCGGTAGGGTTCCCGAGCCCGGGCCCGAACAGGGCCGGCGAGGGTAACCGTCACCACCGCACGCATTATCTGAGGAGGGCCAGGGACCATGGATAACGTCACTCGCGACGACTGGATAGTCGGCGTACTAGCCGTGCTGCTCGCGATCTTCCTGTTCGCGCTGCCCTGGTTCGACATCAGCGTCAGCTTTGCCGGTTTCGGGACCGTCAGCGGCACGCTGACCGCGACCGACGGGCCGGACGGCTGGACTGGCGTGCTTGGGGCACTTGCCGCGCTCGCGGTGCTGGCGGATCTCGCCGTTGAGCGGCTGTCGCCCGACACGCAGCTGCCTCAGATCGGCGGCTCCCGGGAGGCCACGAGGCTTGTGCTGGCGGGCATCGCGGTGGGGTTCATCGCGCTGAAGTTCCTCCTGCACATTCACTTCGACCTGTTCGGCTGGGGCTTCTACGTGACCGTGATCTGCGCCGCGGCGCTCCTGTATTTCGCGATCCAGGCTCGCAACGAGGCACCGATGGGCCCCTCGCGCCCGCGAACGCCGACCGGCACCGCTTGAGGGCTGCAACCGTCATCGCGACCCTCCGGACGCGCAGCCGCTCACGACGAGACGGACCGCCCGATGAACTTTGATTCCTCGCGGCTTCGGCCGGGCGAGTGGATCGCGGGCGCCGGCGCAGTGCTGCTGCTCGTGTTCATGTTCGTGCTCAACTGGTACGGGCTCAAGGGCAGCGTCGCGCCCACCGCGTCGACGCTCGGAGTCTCAACCTCGGTCAACGCCTGGGACGGGCTCACCACCCTGCGCTGGCTGATGCTGGCCACGATCCTGGTTGCGCTGGCGCTCGTCTACTTCCAGGGCACCCGCAGAGCGCCGGCGATCCCGGTCACGTTCAGTCTGTTCACGATGTTGCTCGGGGGCCTCACGCTACTGCTGCTGATCTACCGAGTGCTGATCAACCAACCCGGCCCGGGAGACCTGGTCTCCACCAAGCTCGGGGCGTACCTCGGTCTGATCGCCGCGGCGGTGCTGACCTACGGCGGGTATAAGTCGCTGCGGACCGAGGGCATCGCACCGAAGGACACCGTGCCCGTGGAGGAGCTCACGGTCAGCAGCGGCGACCTCGGCTCGAAGGTCAGATAGGAGCTTCAGCCGGGGAGGCGATGTTGCACGCCGCTGAAGCGCGCGAAGTCGCGGTCGTACGAGACGATGTCGGCACCGTGTTCGAGCGCGAGCGCTGCGAGATGGGCGTCGTTCACGAGGTTCCCGGCGGTACCCGATTCGCGCAGCAGACCGCGCAGCAGGCTGGCATGGCGCGGCGTCGGCTGGGCGACCACGGCGGCGGGGGCGGCGAGCCAGGCCTCGAGTTGGGCCGTCGCCTCATCGGGGGACATCGGTTTGGGAAAGACGGAGGCGTTCGTACCGAGGCGGGCGAACGCGAGCAGCGCGAGCCACGCGAACCCGACAGCCTCGGTGCCCCCCAGCGCGCCGTCAAGCCATGAGCGCGATCGTCGGTGGTGGCTGCTCGCGCTGTCAACGGCGCACAGGAGAACGTTCGCGTCGACGATCACCACCTCTTAGCGCCCCTCGGTCAGCCGGCGAGCGAGCGCGTCATCTTCAAGCTCGCCGGCGATGCTGAGCGCCTTCGTCACGTCCACGCGCGCTGGTCCGAGCGTACGCGGCGTCGTGTATTCGCGACCATCGTCTGCTGTGTCTCCGAGACCCATCCGGATTGCCTGATTGATCGCTTCCTTGAACGAGAGCCCGCGCTCCCGCATCAGCCGTTCGACGAGCAGACGAGTATCGGGATCAAGAGTGACGGTCGTCCGCACCGTCCGCATCATAGCATCATAGCATGTGATGCTATGATGTCGCATCAGGGTACCGGTCTCGTAGACCGCGAGCACCGGCGCAATCAGTGGTTGGCAAGTCGCCAGGCGCCGTACGCCGACATCGGACGCCTGTGATCGTGTCGACCTCAGCCCCGACATGCCCCCCGACCGCCGACTGGCGCCGCTGTCCGCACGCTGACAGCAACGAGAACGCGCGCTTGCGAGTCTCTTGACAGGCGGCTAGGCTGCTGCGGCAGCATGGTCAGCTCGGCCGCTGCGGCTTGATCTGATAGGGGGTGCTGGGGCATGAGATGTGATCTGACGACCGTCGCACGGCGGCTCAGGCTGGCGACAGTCGCATTCATCGCGCTGTTTGGGGTGGCGTTGGCGGCAGCGAGCTCCGACGCGCAGGCGAAGCCAACGGCGGCGCCGCCAATCATCGCTGCGCCAATCCAAGGCCTCGCCGGCGCGTTGGCGGATCGGCCGGATGTCTCTGCACCACCCTCGTCCGGCGCGGCTTCGGCTGCCGTCCCCGCGGGCACCTGGCAGGCACTGGGGCCGGCGACGATCGGTCCTCCGTACCGACAGGGCGGAGGCCTCTACGCCGGACCTAACGCGGGTCGCATCACCGGCCTTGCCACGATCCCGTCAGGAACCCACGCCGGCAGGATCGTGGCCGGAACCGCCGGCGGAGGAATCTGGACGTCTGACGACGGCGGCACCACCTGGACGGCTCGCAGCGACTCGGCTGCGAACCTCGCGATCGGCTCGGTCACTGTAGACCCCTCAAACGCCAACCATCTGATCGCAGGGACCGGCGAGGCGAATCAGTGCGGCGACTGCTTCGCGGGCGCTGGGATCTTGGTCTCGACCGACGGCGGCACGACGTGGAGCCTCCAGAACCCGAGCGGCGTGTTCAGCGGTCTCTCAGTCGCTCAGGTCGCGATCGACCCATCCAACTCCAGCCACCAGTTCGCCGCGACCAGCGGCGGGCTATACGTGACAACCGATAGCGGCACCACGTGGGCAAAGCCCACCGACTCCAGCTACACGTCCGTCGATGGCAACATCACGGCTGTCGGGGTCGATCCGAGCTCGACGACCACCATCTACATTGGTGGCGGCGCGGCGACGGTCGCTAAGTCCACAGACGGCGGCAGCACGTGGGCGGCCGCAAACAGCGGCATCTCGGCGCCTGGCTCAGCTCCGCTTGTCGCGTTGGCGATCGCCCGGTCGGTACACACGACGCTGTACGTCTCGATCGGGAGCACCTCCGCAGTCGCGCTGTACAAGAGCACGAGCAGCGCGAGCAGCTGGACGAAGCTGACTTCCGCCCCCGACTACACGGGTAACGCGTACGCCTACGGCAGTGGCGCCGGCGAGCAGGGCTGGTACGACAACGTCGTCGCGGTCGACCCGAGCAATGCCAACCACGTGCTTGCCGGCGGCGAGACAGTGGTGGAATCAAGCGACGGTGGCACGACCTGGGGCAACGTCAACGGCCAGTGCTTCTTCTGCGGGGGAACTAACAAGATTCACCCAGATGTGCATGCGTTGCTCTTCCCCGGTGACGGCACCGCGTGGATCGGCTGCGACGGCGGCGTCTACCACTACACGCCCTCTTCAGGCGCGGTCGCAAACGCGAACGGGAACCTCGACATCACCCAGTTCTATTACGGCTTCAACGTGGCGGGCACCGACCTGCTCGCGGGCACCCAGGACAACGCATCGGCGCAGACAAGCAGCTCTTCGCTTGCCGCGTGGACGGGGATCTTTGGCGGCGACGGTGGGCCCAGCGCGATCACGCCCAACAGCACCAACCTCCGGTTCATCGAGGCCAACCGGGGGCTGTACGTGACCACCGACAACTTCGTCTCGACGCTCAGCAACATAACCCCGCCGAGCGTCGGCCTGTTCACCCCGCCGGAGATCGTGGTCCCGAATAGCTCCACGCCGGGCAGCCCGACGGTGTTCTACGGGGGCCCGGACCTGTACAGGACCACCAACCCGACGTCCCCGAGCTGGAGCAGGGTGACATCCGTCGGCCAGTACGTCACCGCGATCGCCGCCGCGCCCTCGGATTCCCAAGTGATCTACGTCGGCTTCCAGAACGGTACGATCGAGGTGTCAACCGACGGCGGCAGTACGTTCACGGCACTTGCGACGGTGAGCTCGCCCGAAACGTTCGTCACCGGGATCTCCGTTGACCCGAGCAACGCGCACGCAATCAGCGCAAGCTTCAGCTACAACGACACTCGCTACCGGCCCGGCTTCCCCCACGTGCAGCAGTACCTCTGGACGAGCACGCCGGGTTCGGGGACGTGGACCGAGATCACGGGCAGCGGACTACCTGCTGCGGTCAGCAAGGTGATCTACGATAACGGAGCGCTCGTCGCCGCAACTGACGCAGGCGTGTACGCGACTGGGTCAGTTGCCGGCAACTCGACCGCGTGGAGCGCAGTCGGAAGCGGCCTGCCCAACGTCCAGGTGCAGGATCTGTACCTCGGCAGCACGGGGCTGTACGCCATCACACACGGCCGCGGCGCGTGGCGACTGCCGCTAGGGGCGAGTCTGGCCGTCAGTCCGTCGACTTTGGCGGCGCCGGACTCGGTTACGGTGTCGTGGAGTGGTGTGAATGCTCCGACCTCGCATGATTGGATCGGGGTGTATCACCCGGGGGATGCGAATAACGCGCCGTTGGCGAAGATCTATGACGACAGCTGCACCCCGACTGCCGGAACGACGGCGCTTGCTTCGGGCTCGTGCATGTTCACGGTGCCTGGCTTGGGCAACATCGCGGGTACGTATGAGTTGCGGTTGTTCTCTAACGACAGCTTCACGCTGTTGGCGACGTCCAATCTGGTGACCGTCAACCAGGGCGCGACGCTGACCGTGAATCCGTTGAGTCTGCACGCCGGCAGCCCTGTCACGGTGTCCTGGAGTGCTGTGAGTGCGCCGACCTCGCATGATTGGGTGGGCGTGTATCACCCGGGAGACCCCAATAGCACGCCGCTTGGTCGGTTCTACGACGACAGTTGCGGCCCGACTGCCGGAACGACGGCGCTTGCTTCTGGGTCGTGTCCGTTCACGGTGCCGAATCTGTCGAACATCGCGGGCACGTATCAGTTGCGGTTGTTCTCTAACGACAGCTTTACGCTGTTGGCGACGTCCGGCACGGTGACCGTGGGCCCCGGGAGTGCTCCTCAGGCACGGCCCAGCGCCAATCGCACGGCACGGCTACTTCCACTTGGTGGTGGCCAGCGGCCGGGGTCCCGCGCTGCGACCCATCGTGGTAGGTTCTCCGGACACTGATTCAAATCACAGGGGGCACTCGTAATGTGGGCAAATAGTGGGCGCCGGGGCGCCATTCGGTTGTTGTCGGCTGGCGCGGTGGTGGCAGCGCTGCTGGTCTGCACCCAGATCGCGCTGGCGTCGCCTCAGTCGGGCTTGACGTACCGACCGTTCACGCCGGCGACTCGGCCAAAACCGTCGAACCAGCCGCGCTATCCGGGCAAGGCGGGCACGCCCAGCCCATGGTTGACGCTGACGCATGCACCCCCTTCGGGCTTCATTCCGGGCTCGATGATGGTCATGACCGACGGCACGGTGCTGATCCACGAGGACAACACCGGCACCTGGGAGAGGCTGACCCCGGACTCGTCGGGCAGCTATGTGAACGGCACGTGGAGCACGGTTCCGTCGATGCCGTCCGGCTACTCGCCGCTCTACTATTCGTCGCAGATCCTGCCCACCGGGCAGCTGCTCGTCGAGGGCGGCGAGTACAACGGGAGTGGCACCGAGGTTTGGACGAACCAGGGCGCGATCTACAGCCCGGCCAGCAACAGCTGGACGTCCGTCAGCCCGCCGTCGCCCTGGAACAACATTGGCGACGCGCAGAGCGTGATGTTGCCGACGGCTACGGGGAGCACGTGGACCGGCGGCACCTTCATGATGGCGCACCCGTTCGCAGACGGCAGCGGCAACACCGGCAGGGACAGCGCGCTGTACAACAGCAACGGCACGTGGACGACGATCGCGGGTACCGGCAAGCTCGACCGCAACGACGAGGAGGGGTGGACGCTACTGCCGAACGACAGGGTGCTGACCGTCGATATCGAGCACAACTGGGATGGGACCCCGGGTCACACGTGCAGCCCGTGCACGAGCGAGTTGTTCAACCCGCTGACCAACACCTGGTCGGCCACCGGCAACGTCCCGGTCGATCTGCCCAGCTACGTCGGCCCGTCCGGGCCCTCGGAGGAGATGGGCCCGGTTGTCGCGCGGCCGGACGGGACTGCGTTCGCGGTCGGTGGGAACGACGCGACGGCAAGCTACGATTCGGCCACCGGCACCTGGACGGCCGGCCCGACACTGGCGAACAACCAGGACAGCGCCGACGGCGCGGGGTCGATCCTTCCCGACGGAAACGTTCTGTTCGACGCGAGCCCCGGAGTGTTCAGTGCGCCGACGCACTTCTTCGTGTGGAACGGCTCAACGATCACGCAGGTGGCCGACACGGCGAACGCGCCATCTGACTCGTCGTACGTGACCCGGTTCGTCGTGCTGCCGACCGGCCAGGTGATGTTCACCGACGGCACCGGCGACATCGAGATCTATAACTCGGATCTGACGTTCAACACGTCCTGGGAGCCGACGATCGCATCGATTCAGTCGACCGCGCTGAAACCCGGGTCGACGTATGGGCTGTCGGGCACTCAGCTCTCCGGTCGCAGCGAGGGCGCCGCCTACGGCGATGACAACCAGAGCGCGACGAACTACCCGCTGGTTCGGATCACCAACAACGCAAGCCATGTGGTCACCTACGCGCGCACCACCGGTTTCTCATACGCGATCGCGAGCGGCGCGCAATCGGCGACGAACTTCACCGTTCCGGCGTCGACGCCGACCGGTGCGAGCACGCTCCAGGTGGTCGCTAACGGAATCCCGTCCGCGGCACAGGCGGTAACGATCACCACGGCGAGTCTGGCCGTCAGTCCGTCGACTTTGGCGGCGCCGGACTCGGTTACGGTGTCGTGGAGTGGTGTGAATGCTCCGACCTCGCATGATTGGATCGGGGTGTATCACCCGGGGGATGCGAATAACGCGCCGTTGGCGAAGATCTATGACGACAGCTGCACCCCGACTGCCGGAACGACGGCGCTTGCTTCGGGCTCGTGCATGTTCACGGTGCCTGGCTTGGGCAACATCGCGGGTACGTATGAGTTGCGGTTGTTCTCTAACGACAGCTTCACGCTGTTGGCGACGTCCAATCTGGTGACCGTCAACCAGGGCGCGACGGTGACCGTGAATCCGTTGAGTCTGCACGCCGGCAGCCCTGTCACGGTGTCCTGGAGTGCTGTGAGTGCGCCGACCTCGCATGATTGGGTGGGCGTGTATCACCCGGGAGACCCCAATAGCACGCCGCTTGGTCGGTTCTACGACGACAGTTGCGGCCCGACTGCCGGAACGACGGCGCTTGCTTCTGGGTCGTGTCCGTTCACGGTGCCGAATCTGTCGAACATCGCGGGCACGTATCAGTTGCGGTTGTTCTCTAACGACAGCTTTACGCTGTTGGCGACGTCCGGCACGGTGACCGTGGGCCCCGGGAGTGCTCCTCAGGCACGGCCCAGCGCCAATCGCACGGCACGGCTACTTCCACTTGGTGGTGGCCGTACCCATCGAAGGCCCGGGTCCAGATAGGCCGCAAGGACCGGCAAAGCCGAACATCCCGCGGACGGCGCAGCGACGTTCTGGCCGGAGACATCACGCTTTCGATCCGACGACCGCCGCGAACGTCGCCCCCCAGTTCTCCGGCTCCACCCGTGCCGCGTTGATCACAAACGAGATCGTGTGATACCAGCCACTCATCACCACGAGTTCGAGGATCTGCTCGGGGCTGAAGTGCTCCGCCAACGCCGCAAATGTGGCGGCGCTCACATCAGCGGTGTCGTGCAGCTCGTCGGCGAGCCTCAACACGGCCCGCTCGGCCGCTGACCAGATCGGATCATCGGGATCGCGGTGCGCGGTCGCGGCGAGCTGCTCGTCGCTCAGCCCCACCGCCGACCCGAACGCGACCACGTGCACGCCCCATTCGTACTCGGCGCCGCAGCGCGCGCAGGTGCGGTCGATCATCACCTCGCGCAGGCGCGGGTCGACCAGACCGTGACCGAGGATCCCGGCACCGAGCGGCCGCATTCGCGCCGCCAGCTCCGCATGCACCCCGAGCGTCCGAAACAGCCGCAGCGGCTCCATCCCGCTGTTCGGCGGCATCCACTTCTGCAGCATCGTCTCGATATCGGGCTCGTAGGGCGGCTCGAGCGGCGCGATCCGAGGGCTCCTGTCATCACTCATTATGAGTACACTCCTGCTTCGGAAATAGGAGCACCCAAGCGTATCGCTTCGAAAACGGAAGCACAAGGCCATATGCCCGACATCCCCTCACCAGGCAGCCCTGTCCGCGGCTCGGACACCGGGCGGCCGATCATGGCGCTGCTCGACCTGCTCGGCCGCCGCTGGGCGCTGCGCGTGATCTGGGAGCTGCGCGCCGACCAGCTGACCTTCCGCGAGCTGCAGTCGCGCTGCGGCTCGATCAGCTCCTCGGTGCTCAACGACCGCCTGGCCGAGCTGCGGGCCGCCGGGATCGTCGAGTCCGGCGATAACGGCTACCGGCTTACCGACGAGGGCCGACGGCTCCTCGATCTCTATCGGCCGCTGGATGCCTGGGCCGAGCGGTGGGCCGAGCGCGAGCGGGCGTAATCGCCGGATCATGCAAGTTCCGTGATGTCTTGCCGGCAGCCGACGCTGTGGCCGGTATCGTGGGCTCAGAGGGGTCATGGTGAGGAGGGGTTCTGTGATCGGTTCGCTCGGGAGGATCGGGTTTGCGGTGCCGCTGCTGCTTGTGGTAGCTCTGGGCGGAAATGCGGCCGCCCGGGCTGGTCACTGGCAGGTCCAGAAGGTATTTGGGCCAGGGGATCGCAGCCCGCTCGTGCAAGTGTCATGCGCATTCAATGGGGCATGCGCGGCGGTTGGGGGCGGGTGGTCCGCTCCCGGCATCGCGCGGGGCGTCCTGCGGCGGTGGGATGGCCGGCGCTGGACCGCCACGCGCACTGACCAAAGGCTCCGCGGCGTGTCGTGCGGGCGGACGTGGTGCGTCGTGGCGGCGACTTGAACCTGGTCGAGCGCTGGAACGGGACTCGCTGGAGCTCGCAGACGCCGCTGGGCATCGGGCTATACGCCAACCTGGTCAACGCGGTGTCGTGCGCGTCGAGCAGCGATTGCGTCGCGGTTGGCGGCTCGATGGTCAACACGTCCGACCAATACTTGCGGGACGGGCGGCAGCGACCAGCTGTGTTCGCGGTGGCTGCCGTGGGCATACCGGTGGGACGGGCGCCGCTGGACGCTGCAGAGCACGCCGCTGCCGCCACTCGCGATCGTGAGCTGGCCGGGAACAGATCCCTATTACGGACTGCAAGCGTCGCTGGGAGCGGTGTCGTGCGGCGCGCCGACCGCATGCGTTGCGGCGGGCTCGTACACGCAGTCCAAGCCGGCAAAGGAGAGCGGACTGTTCACCGAGCGCCTGGCGGGCGGGCGGTGGGGCGCGATGACGATCCCGAGCTACACAAACACCCAGTTTCAGGCGAATCCGCCGGACGCCATCTCGTGCCCGGCCGCCGACGCCTGCATGCTGATCGACGACAGTGGCGGCGGCGCGTCGTGGCGTCCGCTCGCGGAGCGCTGGAACGGCCAGGACTGGCAGTACACGCGGGTGGCCATCCCCAAGGGCGCCACCCGGGCTGTGCTGCCCAGCGTGTCGTGTACGGGCCGAGCGGTGTGCGTGGCGGTCGGGTATTCGACTTGGCCCGGCGGCATCCGCCGCCTGCTCGCGGAGCGCTGGAACGGGCTCCACTGGACCGTGGAGCCGGTTCCTTCCCCCAAGCAGCTCGCGACCTCGCGGCAGCAGCTCACGAGTGTCTCGTGCATCGGGACCTACAGCTGCATGGCTGTCGGCGAGGACCTCGACAAATCCGCGACAATCGTCGAGCGGTACTCGGCCAGCAGCCGCTGAGTCCCTCCGAGCCGCGATGCGAGAACGCGCGCATGCCGAGGCTGCTTGATGCGAGACGGCGTACTGCTGCTCGCCAGAGACCCACGCGGACGGATCAGGCTGGAAAGAGACGCCGTGCTCGACTATCTCGACACGGCTCCGCTGCGTGCCGCGCTGGCCGCCGGAGTCCGCAACCGCGTCACCGAGGATCGCTTTGGTCGACCCTGAGAGCGTTGTGGCTCGGCTGGGCCGCTTGGCGGAGTTGCTCGAGCGGATGCGAGCGCGGGGGCTCGAGGGATTCTGGACCGCGACCTGGCCACGAGATGATGGGGGCAGCGCGGCAGCGCAACCTGCTCGTGCACGGATATCTCGAGCTTGATCCGGTCAAGGTGTGCAACAGCCTCGATCACCTCGACGCCCTGCGCGCGTTTGCCCTCGCGATCCAGCGGGTGCTCGGCGCACATGCCGAAGCAGAGCAGCCGCGGCATCACCCGTAGAACCTAATCGCTGTTTCAGTGAGTCCTCTCGACCCGCCCATCACACACTCCCCGGCGGGACGCGGGCTCGGATGCCCGCGGTCCGGCGGGGAGTACGCGCGAGGACGGCCGCCACGCAAACGCGACCGCGCACGCCGCGCTGCGACCGGCCCCGAAAGGGGCCGGAAGGCCGTCAGGACGGGGCCGCCACACCCGATGGCTGCGCCGGTCAAGCGATGCGGCGGCCGGCTCGGGCAGCAGCCGGTCGACGAGCGAAAGCGCCGGCCGCCCCGCGAAAAGCGGCAGCACGTCGGGCCGTTAGAGGATCAGCGCCAGACTGGGGCCACGATGCGCATTCTATGGCTTTCTATGAAGTGAAATAAGGCCCATAGAAAGCACTGCGGTGTCTATCCGACACTCGCGCCTACACAGGCACCAAGGTCGAATCCGGCATATGCGCCGAGGTACTTCGCGAGAGTCGGACACGTTGGGGCTGCTCCCCAGCTGGGCATGGTGCCGTTGAGCTGATCTGCGGCAGGAACTGGCTGCACGTTTGACCCGTCGCCGTTCATCCGAGAGATCCCGTCCGGACCCCAGTAGACGATTTGGGACCCGTCGGGCGAGAACGATGGGGACGCATATTGATGGCTGAGGTCGGTTCCGGCCTTGAGCAACGTCGGGGTGCCGCCATTGGCGCCGACGGTGAGGATGTTGTGCGGCGGGTCGATCGTCCAGTAGACCAGCCGCTGCCCGTCGGGCGCCCAGCGGGCTCCCCATGCGCCGCTCCCGGCCGTTTGCGTGATCTGATGAAGGTTCGTGCCGTCGATGTTCGCCACGAAGATCTCCAGATGCGGGGGCGTCGTTGAGACGGTGTTCAACGGCAGCGCTATCCGTTTCCCATCGGGTGAGACGGAGACGTCTGGCACGCCCACTGAGGTGCCTGGCTGCTGTGGGGGATTGAACAGCGTCCGGACGTTGCCCGCCATGTCGACCTCATCCACGGCAGTGCCATTCGCGAAGACCAGGTGCTGCCCATCAGGAGTCCACGACGGTGCGCTCTGCACCCCGGGCACCAATGTCTGCTCATCGGCCCCGGTTAGGTCGACGACGTTGATCCCGATGCCGTCGTTAAAGGCGATGTGGAAGCCGTCGGGCGAGAACGTCGGATTGTCGGCACCCCATTGATCGGGACCCCACACCTGGTGTGCGGTCGTTCCGTTGGCATCGGTCACGTCGATCGCGCCGCACCCATAGCGCGAGCTGCACGAGGTGGAGAATGCGATCAATCCGTTCTGATGACTGCTGACAGTCGCCGCCTCAGCGGACGGAGCCAACGACATTCCGAGCAGCGTGGCCGCGAGCCCGCCCCACATCCCGATTCGTAACACCGCCGTCCTCCCGCAGCAGACATCGATAACCAGAAAAACCGAGCGATGGAATCATACGCCCAAGCGCGAGCTGCTGGCACCCCGTTTTCTATCCTTTTCTATCGACGAAACAATGTTCCCTAGAAAACGATAGAAAACGTTCGTGCAGAAGCGGGATAACCCGTACACGCCTGGCGCGGGGCGCAAGCCACCGATGCTGGCCGGGCGCGATCAGGAGCTTGAGAACTTCCAATCCATGATCGAGCGGCTAACCGCCGGCGGCTACGAGCGCAGCCTGATCTACGCGGGCTTGCGCGGGGTCGGCAAGACCGTGCTGCTGATGGAGCTCGATGTGCTCGCCAGCGAGGCGGGCTGGGCCACGACCGACGTGCAGGAGGTGGGCTCGCAGCCCGATTTCCGCGTCACGTTCGCGCGGATGGCAGCGCGCTTGTTGCGTGAGATGAGCCGCCGGCACCGGATCAAGCGCCGCGTGGACCGCGCGCTCGGAGTGGTGAAGGCGTTCAGCCTCGCGGTTCCCGGCGCCGTCCAGCTGAAGCTCGATGTCGAGACCGCGACTGGCGTCGCGGACTCCGGCGACGCCGAGCAGGATCTGGTCGACCTGCTGATGGAGATCGGCGAGGTCGCGAAGGCCACCGGCGCCGGCGCCCTGTTCCTGATCGACGAGATGCACAACCTCGACGGCTCCTCGCTGGCGGCGATCTGTATCGCGCTTCAGGCGATCAGCCGCCACAGCCTCCCGGTCGCGGTCGTGGGGGCGGGACTGCCGGAGCTCCAGGTCCGCTTGTTCACCGCCAAGCCCTACGCGGACCGGCTGTTTCAATACCACGAGCTCGGCCGGCTCTCAGACGCCGCCGCTCGGACCGCGCTCGTCGCGCCGGCCGGCACCCGCGGCGTCGAGTACGAGGAGCGCGCGGCCCGGCGCGTCGTCCGCGAGGCCGCCGGATATCCGTACTTCCTCCAGGAGTACGGGCTCGAGCTGTGGAACTACGCCGACAGCTCGCCGATCACGATGCGCGACGTCCACGCGGTCCGCGAGATCGTCAGCGACTCGCTCGCGCGCAACTTCTTCGGCACGCGGTTTCAGCTCGCGACCGAATCCGAGCAGCGCTACCTGGCGGCGATGGCGTCGCTCGAGTCCGCTCCCTATCGCTCAGCCGAGATCGCCCGGCGCTACGGCGCGAAGGACCAGCGTGGCGTCTCGATCCATCGTGACGCCCTGATCCAGAAGGGGCTGATCTGGTCACCGCGCCGCGGCTTCGTCGACTTCACGGTGC
Source organism: uncultured Solirubrobacterales bacterium (assembly GCA_963796525.1). Taxonomy (GTDB): domain Bacteria; phylum Actinomycetota; class Thermoleophilia; order Solirubrobacterales; family Solirubrobacteraceae; genus Palsa-465. The sequence goes on along the minus strand of CAWCMD010000012.1, from coordinate 747,942 downwards.
CTCTGTTCGCGGAGTACATCCGCGACAACCAACCGCTCGCAACCTTCGAAGACAACTAGCGCCCGAGGGCATGCCTTTACTGTTAAAGTAAAGGCATGTCGAGAATCTCTGCAAAGAACCAGGTGACAATCCCGGTGGCCGCGCTCCAGGAGGCGGGGCTGCATCCGGGCGATCAGGTGCTGATCGAAGCGCTTGAGGACGGCGAGCTGCGGATCCGGCGGGGCGAACCTGAATTCGACGCCGCGTTTGGCGCGCTTACTGGCGTCTACCCGTCGGGCTATCTCGAGCGGCTCGATGCCGAAGACGAGAAGCGTTGAGGTACGCACTGGATGCCGACGTACTGATCGGCGCGCTTGATGGCTCGGACCCACACCATCGGCGGGCGCGAAACCTCTTCACGACGTGGCACGCGCAGAATGACAGCGTGCTGGTCAGCGTGGTCAACCTCTCGGAGGTGCTCGTTGCTCCAGCGGCAGACCGGCGGCGGCTGCGGGAGGCGCGGGAGGCGATCACTGCGCTGGGCGTGACCATCCACTCGCCAAATGAGGCAGTTGGGGTCGACGCCGCCAGGTTGCGCGGCCGGCATCCGATCAGCCTGCCTGACTCGTATCTGCTTGCCACCGCGAGGCAGACTGGCAGCACGGTAGCGTCGTTCGACCGCAAGGTGACGCGCGCGGCCATGGCGGAGGGGCTGCCGGTAGCCGCTGCTGATTCTGCTTAGCGTGGCGTCCCGTCGATGACCGTCCTGCGTCCTGCGCCCGCGCACTCCTAGAATCAAACGCGATGCTCGATCGCGCCCAGGTCCTTCACGTGGCGGCGCTCGCCCGGCTTGAGTTGACTGACGAAGAGGTCGATCGAATGGCCTCGGAGCTCTCGCACGTCCTCGACCACATCGAGAAGATCCGCGAGCTCGATCTCGATGACGTGCCGCCCACCTCGCACGTGGTCGACGTCGTCAACGCGCTCAGGCCCGACGAGCCGCAGCCCTCGCTGACGCCCGAGGAGGCGCTCGCGAGCGCGCCCGAGCCGCTGCAGGGCGGATTCGGCGTCCCCAGCCCGGGACCGGCCGCCGAATGACCGAGATCCTCGACCTGACCGCCGCCCAGGCGGCGGACCGCGTCCGCGCGGGCGAGCTCGATCCGCGAGAGCTGTTCGAGGCCTACCGCGAGCGCGCGGCCGCAGATGAGCTGAACGCCTTCACCTGGGTAGCGGACGACCCGCCTGACAAGGCGCCGGAGGACGGCGCACCCCTCGCCGGCGTTCCCCTCGCCGTCAAGGACCTGTTCTGCACGAAGGGCGTGCCGAGCCAGGCCGGCTCGCGGATCCTCGATGGCTATCGCCCGCCCTACACGGCGACCGTCGTCGAGAAGTTGCAAACCGCCGGCGCGCCGCTGCTCGGCAAGACCAACCAGGACGAGTTCGCGATGGGCTCCTCGAACGAGAACTCCGGCTTCGGCCCGGTGCTCAATCCATGGGACCGCAGCCGAGTACCCGGCGGGTCCAGCGGCGGCAGCGCAGCGGCGGTCGCCGCCGGCCTGGCGCCGTGGGCGATCGGCACCGACACCGGCGGCTCGATCCGCCAGCCGGCCGCGCTCTGCGGGATCGTCGGGCTGAAGCCGACCTACGGCGCCTGCTCGCGCTTCGGCATGATCGCGTTCGCGTCCTCGCTCGATCAGGCCGGACCGCTCACGCGGGACGTGACCGACGCGGCGCTGCTGCTGCGGCACATGGTCGGGCATGACCCCCGCGACTCGACCTCGCTCAGCTTCCCCGAGGAGATCACGACTCCGACCGCGCAGGACCTGAAGGGCATCCGGCTCGGCGTCCCGGAGGAGCTGACCGGCTCCGAAGGTGGTGTGGAGCCGGGCGTCCGCGAGAGCTTCGAGGCGACGCTGAGGCTCGCCGAGAGTCTCGGCGCCGTGGTTGAGCCGACCCAGCTGCCGCATGCGCCGCATGCGCTCTCGGCCTACTACCTGATCGCACCCGCAGAGGCCTCGGCCAACCTGGCGCGTTTTGACGGCGTTCGCTACGGCTTGCGCGTCGATGGCGACTCCGACCTCGTGGCGATGTACAGCCGGACCCGCGACAAGGGCTTTGGACCCGAGGTCAAGCGGCGGATCATGCTCGGCACGTATGCGCTCTCGAGCGGCTACTACGACGCTTACTACGGCACGGCGCAGAAGGTCCGTACGAAGATCGCGCAGGACTTCCGGGCGGCGTTCGAGCGCTTCGACTTCGTCGTCACGCCGACCAGCCCGTGGACGGCCTTCGAGCTGGGTTCAAAGACCGACGATCCGCTCGCGATGTATCTCAACGACTTCTGCACGGTGCCGATGCCGCTCGCCGGAATCCCGGCGATCTCGATCCCGTCCGGCCTCAGCGGCGGCCTCCCGGTCGGCTTCCAGCTCGCCGGGCCGGCGTTCAGCGAAAACCGGCTGCTCGACGCGGCATTCGCCCTCGAGCAGGTGATCGGATTTGACGGGAGCCCGGCCCGTGCCTGAGTGGGAACCCGTCATCGGACTCGAGATCCACGTCCAGCTGATGACGCGGACGAAGATGTTCTGCGGGTGCGAGCTGTCGTTCGCGGATCCGCCGAACACCCACACCTGCCCCGTCTGTCTGGGGCTGCCGGGCACGCTGCCGGTGATCAACGAACGAGCCGTGCAATTCGGCGTGATGATCGGCCTCGCACTCGGCTGCGAGATCGCCGAGCGCTCGCTTGTTTCACCGCAAGAATTACTTCTATCCCGATCTCCCCAAGGGCTACCAGATCTCCCAGTACGACGTGCCCCTGTGCAGCGGCGGGAAGCTCGGCGATGTGCGCATCCACCGCGTGCACCTCGAGGAGGATGCCGCCAAGCTCAACCACCTCGGCGCCAGCGGACGCATCCACGGCGCCGACCGCAGCTGGGTCGACTTCAACCGGGGCGGTACGCCGCTGGTCGAGATCGTAACCGAGCCCGATATCCGCACGCCCGAGCAGGCGCGCGAGTGGTTGGTGCTGCTGCGCACGACGCTCAAGCAGCTCGGCGTCTCGGACGTCGATATGTCACAGGGGTCGCTGCGCTGCGACGCGAACGTCTCGGTACGCCCGAAGGGCTCGACCGGGCTCGGCACCAAGACCGAGCTGAAGAACATGAACTCGTTCGCGTTCCTCGAGCGCGGCGTGAAGGCCGAGATCGAGCGCCAGATCCGGCTGCTCGAGTCCGGCGAGCCGGTCGTGCAGGAGACGCTTCACTTCGATCCGACGACCGGCCGGCTGACGCCGCTTCGCTCCAAGGAGGAGGCGCACGACTACCGGTACTTCCCCGAGCCCGACCTGGTGCCGCTCGAGGTGGGTGAGCAGATGCTCGAGACGGCGCGTGCCCAGATTCCGGAGCTGCCGGCGGACCGTGCGGCTCGGTTCGAGCGGGAGCTTGGCCTGAACGAGGAGTTCTCGCGGATGTTCGCGTTCCGGGCGGAGCTCGGCGACTACTTCGAGCGGGCTGTGGCCAGCGACGGCGACGGTGCCGATCCGGCGACGATCGCCAACTGGATCCCGCCGCTGGTCGAGCGGATCGGCTCGGACGCGGATCCCGCCGACTCGAAGGTTCCACCCGAGAGCCTGGCTGCGCTCGCGGCGATGGTCAAGAGCAAGCAGATCAGCCGCGACACCGGTCGCGAGTTGCTAACCCGATTGGTGGACGACGGCGGCGACCCGCGTGCGATCGTCGAGCGCGAGAGCCTCGGCGCGATCAGCGATGGGCTGGCCGAGATCGTCGACCGCGCGATCGCGGCCGATCCCGAGGCGGCGGAGAAGGTCCGTGCCGGCAACCAGAAGGCGATCGGCCCGCTCGTGGGCTCGGTGATGCGCGAGGCGAAGGGCCGAGCGGACGGGGGAGAGGTCAGGCGGTTGATTCTGGAGCGGCTCGGCGCGGGATAGGGCCGCCTGCGACGGTGTCCGTGGGGCCGCGAGGGCCCGTCCGGACCGCTATACCTGGCACCGTAACGCCGCGTGGCACGATCAGCGAAGGTACTCGAGCGTCATTCCCGCGAAGCGGTGGAAGTCGCCGTCGAAGCTCGCCAGCATCGCGCCATGCTCGACCGCTAGGGCCGCGAGGTGTGCGTCGGTCGTCAGGTTCGCAGCCGTCCCTGACGCCTCGAGCAGCTCACGACAGATCGCCAGGTGCCTGCGGCCAGGATGAATCACCGTTGCTGGTGGTTGCGCCAGCCACTCGTCGATCTGATCGAAGGCCTCGGAAGGACCAAGCGGCGATGTCATGACCCGCGGGTTGGTTGAGATGCGAACGAACCCGAGCAGCACAACGATCGCAAAGCCGACCGTTTCGGTGGCCGAGAGTGCGCGTTCCACCCATGCTCGCGCGATGGAATGGTGACGCGACGAGCGATCGCTCGCGTACAGCAGGATGTTCGCGTCTGGGATCTTCAACGGCCCTGCTCGAGCTTGCGGACGATCTCGCTGTCCTCGAGCTCGGCACTCAACTCCAGTGCCTTGACCAGATTGACACCGGGGCGGACGCCCAGGTTCCGGGGCCTCATCCGGTATTTCTTCGCGACAGGTGTCCCCGCCGCCAGACCGGCGCGAATCGCGTCGTTGAGCACCTCCTTGAGCGCCACGTCGCGCTCTTGGGCTTGCCGCTTCAAAGCGTCGAAGAGGTCGTCATCCAGCGTCACGGTGGTACGCATAATATACGGCATCATATCATCAATATCTCTGCATCAAGATGCGTCCAGAGCCTGCGGTAGAGCATGAGCGCAGCCAGCGCAACGAGCGCGAACGCCAGGAAGATCGCCCACGGGACCCACTTGCGCAGACCCGAGACGCTCGCGAACAGCGGCCCGTCTGGCGCCGAGAGCGCGATCCGCCAGGTCGAGTTCGTAAGGCGGACCTGGTCGTAGTAGTGGCCGCTGGAGTCTCCGGAGGCTTGCGCCAGCGCCTTGACCTGTAACGCCCGCCTAGCGTTTTCTATCCTTTTCTATCGACTAAACAACGTCCTTTAGAAAACGATAGAAAGCGGTCGTGCAGGAGTGGGATAACCCGTGCACGCCTGGTGCAGGTCGCAAGCCCCCGATGCTGGGCCGTGATCACGAGCTTGAGATTCCAGTCGCTGATCGAGCGGCTGCTCACCGGCGGTTACGAGCGCAGCCTGATCTACGCGGGCCTGCGCGGGGTCGGCAAGACCGTGCTGCTGATGGAACTCGACGTGCTTGCGAGCGAAGCCGGCTGGGCAACGACCGATGTGCAGGAGGTCGGCTCGCAGCCCGATTTCCGCGTCACGTTCGCGCCGATGGCAGCCCGTTTGTTGCGCGAGATGAGCCGGCGGCATCGCATCAAGCGGACCGCCGTCGCGAACCCCGCGGACGCCCGGACCGCCCCGCCAACCGCCACCACCGCCGCCCATCTAACCCATGCTCACCGCTACCGATCAACGCACCCGCTTGACAACCCACCCTCCATATGAGGGGGGCCGCTTCGCGGCGTCCGTGGGCCGCGAGGGCCCGTCCGGACCGCTATCTCCGATGAGGAGTCGGACCGAGCAGATCCACAAGGTAAGACTGGTACCCTTCTTACATGCGCATCACATCGAAGGGCCAGGTCACGATCCCTCAGGAACTACGCGAGCGATTCGGGCTCGGCGCCGGCACTGAGGTCGAGGTCGTCGCTGCCGATGACGGCGCACTCATCAGGCCGGTGAAGCACCGAACTCGCGGGCAGGCGCTGATCTCGGCTTTGCGCGACCGGGCGGACGGCGGATTGACAGCCGACCAGGTGTTGTACATGACGCGAGGCGAGGATTGACCACGCTCGTCGACTCGAGCGTATTGCTCGACGTGCTGGCGCCCTCGCAATGGCGAGCGTGGTCAGAGCAGCAACTCTCCATCGCCGTCGAGCAGGGAGACGTGGCGATCAACCAGATCATCTACGCCGAGATCGCCGTCGGCTTCAGCAGCCGCGAGCGGCTTGAGCGTGCGCTGCAGGGGGCCGGCCTGACCCGCATCGGACTGCCTTGGGCCGCTGCATGGCTTGTGGCGCGTGCGTTCCTCGACTACCGCAAACGCGGCGGGTCGCGCACCACACCGTTGCCGGACTTCTTCATCGGCGCGCACGCCGCGGCGGCAGGGTTGCCGCTCCTCACGAGGGATCCGCAGCGCGTTAGAACCTACTTTCCCGAGGTCCAGCTCACCGCTCCTGATCAGCGATGATGAACCAACCGGCCGATAGGCTCTCGGCGAGACGTCACGGGCTTCTCATGAGTCCAAGCTCGGCGGTACGGGCAGGCCCGGAAGAGCGATAAGGGGCCGAGCGGCTCGGCGGGGAGGGAGGGCCGGTTCCACCACTTCATCCGGTTCTTGGCCCAAGGAGGAGGCGCACGACTACCGGTACTTCCCCGAGCCCGACCTGGTGCCGCTCGAGGTGGCCGAGCGGATGCTCGAGACGGCGCGTGCCCAGATTCCGGAGCTGCCGGCGGACCGTGCGGCTCGGTTCGAGCGGGAGCTTGGCCTGAACGAGGAGTTCTCGCGGATGTTCGCGTTCCGGGCGGAGCTCGGCGACTACTTCGAGCGGGCTGTGGCCAGCGACGGCGACGGTGCCGATCCGGCGACGATCGCCAACTGGATCCCGCCGCTGGTCGAGCGGATCGGCTCGGACGCGGACCCCGCCGACTCGAAGGTCCCACCCGAGAGCCTGGCCGCGCTCGCGGCAATGGTCAAGAGCCAAGCAGATCAGCCGCGACACCGGGCGCGAGCTGCTGACGCGATTCGTCGACGACGGCGGCGACCCGCGCGCGATCGTCGAGCGCGAGAACCTCGGCGCGATCAGCGATGGGCTGGCCGAGATCGTCGACCGCGCGATCGCGGCCGATCCCGAGGCGGCCGAGAAGGTCCGCGCCGGCAACCAGAAGGCGATCGGCCCGCTCGTCGGCTCCGTGATGCGCGAGGCGAAGGGCCGAGCGGACGGGGGAGAGGTCAGGCGGTTGATTCTGGAGCGGCTCGGCGGCGGGATAGGGGCCGCCTGCGGCGGCGTCCGTGGGGCCGTGCGGCCCCGTCCGGACCGCTCACAGCACGGTCGGGAAGGTCCGGACGTCAATCGGCGTCAATGTTGCTTAGCAGCCTCTTACGCGCGGCCGTGATTGCGCTTCAGAGCTATGTGGGAGAACCGATGAAACTGGGTATGGATCCTCTCGTCATGATTCTCATCGCAGTAGCGCTTTACCTCGGTTTACTCGTGTTCGTCCTCGCGCTGTGCAAGATGGCGGCTCAAGGCGACGACGCCCAGAGAGACCTATACGGCGTGTGGGCACGCGAACGGCAGCGCAGCGGCCGTTGGGCTCGACCCGCGCAGCGCCGTCGCGCTGCGTTGTAACGACGCGCAGTTATCGGTCCGCCGGCCGCCTGGGTTCCTCAGAGGACCCCGGCCTGCGCCGCTGCGATCAGCAGCAGCACCGCGCCCGCCACCAGACAGCAGGCAACGATCAGCCAGAGGTTCTGGGGCCGCGGCCCGTAGCCGGGGTCGCTCGCCGCCAGGTACCTGCCCAGCGCGCCACGGAATGCCGGTGCCGGCACCGGCCTTGCGGCGTCCAGCTGATCGGCGAACACCTGATCCGCAGCGGCCTGATCGACGTTCTCTCCGTTTGATTGCTCTGTCATCGGAATACCGGTGAGTAGGGGTTCAAGGACTTGGCGCGCTTGTAGGCCGCCACGGACGCCCGGGCATGGCCTGCCTCGGCTTCGAGGCGCGAAAGGATCAGCCAACCAGTCCAGTTCTGCGGTTCATCACGGGTCGCCTTGCGTGCCGCCGCCAGGGCGCCGGGGATGTCGTGCTGGAGCTCGAGCACGAGTGCCGCCTGGAGTCTGAGGCGAGGCGGCCCCTGGCTCGATTTTCGCTGCGGAATTCGCGTCCTTGAGCGCAACGGCGTTATCGCCGGCCGCGACGGCCGTCTGGCTCTTGCGCACGTCCGACGTCGTGGCCAGCGGAACGCTGATCGCCACGAGGCACGCGATCGCTGCCAGGACCAGGCCGCCGCGCACGACCCAACGCCGGGGTCCTCCGCTAGTCGGCTCTGCCCGCGTCTCGCCACTGATCGCACGGATTGAAATCGGCATCGAGACGGGCGCGAGAACCGCCGCGGCGATCAGCATGAACGCGGCCGGCAGGACGGGCAACTGCCAGACCCAGTCGAAGGCCGCGGACACCGTGAACGCGAGCAGGGCGGCGGCCGCGCCCGCGGCGCGGGTCCGAGTCTCGTCACTGGACCGCACGACGGCCCATATGGCGGCGCTGACGGCGAGGGCTAAGAACCCGATGAGCAGCGCAAGTCCGACGATGCCCAGGTCCGAGAGCGTCTCGACGTAGAGGGAGTGGGCGTTGACGACGTAGCCACCGACCGGAGTCGCATGCGGGAGCCACACCAGCTGATAGGTGCCGGGTCCCCACCCATCGAGCTCATGGCCGGAAACCGCCTTCACGCCGACCCGCCAGTACTGGTACCGGCCGTTGCCGCTGACGCTGCCGAAGCGGCTTGGCAGGTTGGTCAGTGATGTGCCTTTCGTGCTCTTGAAGTCAGTCCAGGCGTGCGAGAGCCGAGACGGCGCGCTCAGCAGCAAGCGCCGCGACGAGCGCAACTACGACCCCCGCTGCTAGCAATACCTCGTGCGCGCTGGCGCGAGACCCTCAGTAGCCGCGGCAGCGTCCCATGACGCGCTGCAAGTCCGATGCCGACCTGGGCGAGCCCGACGCCCACGCACACGATCACGACCGCGACCGCGAGCTGGCGTCCCTGGACGGCCGCTACATGATTGGTCAGGCCATTCTCGAGCGCGTGCCGGTGATGCGCTCCGGCGATCAGGATCGCGCCCCCTCCAGCCGCGACCACGCCGGTCACCAGCTTGGGAATCCGGTCTGGTGCGAGCGCGATGAACGCGATGATCGCCACACCCGACGCGAGCACGCCGCCGCGCGAGAACGTCAGGTAGCCGCACAGCGCCAGTAAGGGGAGCGCGGCGGCCGCAAGGCCCTGCATTAGTAGCGTCCGGGCCGACGTCGCACAGGCGAACACCAGTGGCGCACCGAACGCAACCAAGGCTGCGAGCCCGTTCCAGTAATTCAGCGGCCAAGATAGCCGGCCCTGGGTGCCAGCGAGAAAGGCGTTCGTGACGTGCGCCGCCGGAAACGAATTGGGGAACAGCCTCGAAATCACCGCAAAGCTGGCGATCACCACGATCGCAGCGCCCACGGCATGAACGGTGTGGTGCAAAGCGACGGCTCTGTCCCGGTGGATGCTGATCCCGAGCAGCAGCAGGCCAAGGTATGCCGCGACCCTCGAGAGCTCCTCGAGGCTGCGCTCGGAGCTGAGCGACCAGGTGGATGCGATCGCTGTCCACACGACGAACACGCCGAACAGCGCCAAGCCTGCCCATGCCACCCGCGCGAAGCGGCTCACCGGCAGCACGCCCGCGGCAGCCCCAATCAGCACGATCCACCACACCACCAGACCGACCTGGTTGCGTACGACGATGTCGTAGCCGCCACCGTCGAAACCCAGATAGAGCACCAGCGATCCAGCAAGCGCCCAGGTCGAAACCGCTCCCCAATCCGGGCGACGAAGCGAGCCAGGCCACCAAGCGACCCGGCGGGCTGCTACCGACTCCATTTGGATCTAATACGCGATTCGGCGCCAGTGGCTGACAGACGGCGCGGGTCAGCGCGTGACGAGGTTCCCCAGCTCTCAGATTCCCAGCGTGCTGCGCGCGGCCGCACTCAAGCCTGCGACGGCAACTCTGCGGACCGCATCCGATGCTGTGTGCCGTACTGCCACGGCGGTCCGCCTCAGTGGGGGGGGGGGAGGGGAGGGGTCGGGACTGGTTGTAGTGGTGCTCGAACTCGTTCAGGGTGCGGGCGACCTCGGCGGTGTTCTCGAAGTCGTTCGGGGCGAGCACTTTGCGTTGGATGATCGAGTGGTAGATCTCGACCTGGTTGAGCCAGCTGGCGTGGACCGGGGTGTGGACGAGGATCACGTTCCGCCAGCGCTTCTGCAGTCGCTTGATCGATGCCTTGCCGCGGTGATCGGAGCCGTTGTCGACGATCCAGAACACGCGGCGGGCGGAGCGGTAGGGCTCTTTGGTCATCACCTGCCACACCAGCCGGTCGAATGCAGCGATCCCGCCCGTGCGTTCGGTGCGTCCCATCACTCGGCCGCGGCGCACGTCCCAGGCGTCGAAGTAGGTGACGGCGCCGAGCCGCTCGTACTCGTGCTCGACCAGTTGACCACCGCCCGGAGCGGGCGGGGCGCTGGGATGGATCCGCCGGCGGGCTTGGATCGACGGTTTCGCGTCCGCGCAGATCACACAATCGCCGGGCTCCAACAGCTTGCCCTCCCAGCGGCCCGCATACAGGTCGAGCACCCGCCCGGCCTTCTCAAGGAAGTCAGGGTCGCGCGGGAAGATCCACGAGCGGTACTGCCACGGCTTGATCGCGTCCTCTGCCAACCAGCGGCCGATCGTCGACGCCGACGCGTCGCTCACGCCACGCTCCACGACGAACCGGTGCAGCTCAGAGCGACTGAAGCGCGAGAGCGGGACGCCTTGCTTCTTGGGCAGCTCGCACGCGATCGCCTTGACCTCGGCGACCTGCTCCGGGGGGAAGCGGCGCGGGCGGCCCGCGCGTTCCCTGTCATCCAATCCATCCAGGCGCTCGTCGTAAAAGCGTCTTCGCCACCGGCCGACAAGCTCGGGCATCATCCCCAACCGGGCGCCGATCTCAACATTGCTCAGCCCCTCAGCCGCATACAGCACGAGCTTGGCTCGCTGCACCTCACGGTGAGGCCGCGAGTAGCACGCCGCGCGATGCTCCAACTCGCGCCGCTCCTCGTCGCTCAGATCGATCTGATACCGGCTGCGGCCCGCCATCACCAGTCAGATTCGCTCCGGTAGTCATAACTCCTTCAACCCGAACCGAAATTACGGCGGGCAGCACTTAATAGCCCGCCTGCTCCTCCGTCGGCGCACCCTCGGCCAGAGCATCGAGGATGTGGGCGAGTCCAGGCGGCGATGACAATGCGTCAAACGCTGGCCAGCGCTCAAGCTCCTCCATGTCCTTTGCCGGTGGCCTGAAAGTCGCTCAAGGTCACGCCTGGGACTCCCCTGTGAGCGACATCAGAGAAGATGAGCCCTGCATCGTGCAGCGTCTCAATCGCGAGATCAATCTTCGTGCGCGTCAGTCCTAGATCGTCCTGCACGGTACCGATCGAGGCTCCCCGAAGGATGCTGCTGCGTCTCGGGTTCTCCACAAGCCATCGAAGGACCGGTTCGTCACGCTGGCTCCAGACGGTGAGATGGGGCCCCGCTGGCAGCCGACTCATCTCGGTTCTGATGACGTCGAACACGACCTCTCCTGCCATGCTCGCGAGCGTTCCTGCTGAGCGCCGGGTGGCCAATTCGTCGTGCACCGCAAGCTGACGGCTCGCGGCAAGCGCGCGGAGGCTGAGGGCGAGAACAACGTTCGCTGAGGCGCCACGCGCTGGAGGCCACTCGCCGAGTACGCGCAGGCCCTCCGCCCTCGGACGGAGATGAGTCCATAACTCATAGCCCGGCGCCAGAGTAGAGTCGCCCTAGGAGACCATGCTCCTCAAGGAGCCGGATCACCTCCGCAACACGTGGCTCGGGCAGATGCGGCATGTCCGGGAATGGTTCGTTGCGGTCACGATGGAGCTGGACCGATCCATCCATGCCATGGCGCAGCACCCAACCGAGCATGGTCATCTCGAGTTCTTCCCAGGCCAGCTCCATCGCCGACACGCTAGCTACTTTGCGAGTTTCGACGGCCGGCGTGCTGTCCCGGGCGCCAGCACTTTCAGATGCGCCGCCCGTGAGAGGATCTGGACGACGACGCCTGGTGTCAGAGGCGTACGAGGTTCTCGATGTCGATGCCGCGGGTGACGCCGCGGAGGTCGATGAACAGTGCTGCTTGCTGGGCGATCGCGGTGTGGTCGATGCCGGGGTGGGCGGTGACGAGCACGACTGCGTCGGCATCGGCGGTGGCGTGCTCGAGCGGCGTGTTTGGACGCCGAGGTCGGGGAGGGCGGGGACGTAGGGGTCGTGGTAGCTGAGTGTGGCGCCGCGTTCGGCGAGGACTTCCATGATTCGTAGGGCGGGTGATTCGCGTAGGTCGCCGACGCCGCCTTTGTAGCTGACGCCGAGGATCGTGACCTTGGAGCCGCGGATCGGCTTGACTTGGTCGTTCAGCGCGCGTTCGATCCGCTCCACGCAGTGGATGGGCATCTGTTGGTTGATTTTGCCGGCGAGTTCGATGAATTCGGTTGACATGTGGAACTCGCGGGCGCGCCAGGTCAGATAGAAGGGGTCGACGGGCAGGCAGTGGCCGCCCATCCCGGGTCCGGGTTCGAAGCGCATGAACCCGTAGGGTTTGGTGGAGGCGGCGTCGACGACTTCCCAGATGTCGATTCCCATGCGTTCTGAGAGGATCGCGAGTTCGTTGACGAGCGCGATGTTGACCGAGCGGAAGATGTTCTCCAAGAGCTTTGTCATCTCGGCCGCCTCGGGGGTCGAGACGGGGACGAGGTTCTCGCAGACGCGGCTGTAGAGCTCTGTGGCGCGCTCGAGACACGCTGGGGTCATCCCGCCGATCACCTTCGGAGTGTTGCGCAGCGTGTAGTCGGTGCGGCCGGGGTCGACTCGCTCGGGGCTGAAGGCGACGTTGAACCCCTCGCCGACGCGCATCTCTGACTCCTGCTCGAGGATCGGCACCAGCTGCTCGCGGGTCGTCCCGGGGTACGTCGTCGACTCAAGAACTACTAGCTGTCCGCGTTGCAGAACCTGCCCCAGCGCCCGCCCCGCCCCCAACAAAGCGGACAGGTCGGGCTCGCGGTTCGCTGTCAAAGGCGTCGGCACGCAGATCAGGACCGCATCGGCCCGCGCCAGCGGCGCGTAGTGCGAGGTCGCATCGACCCGATCGAGCACCGCCCGCAGCCGCTCGGAGGAGATGTCCTCCACATAGGACTCCCCAGCCTTCAAAGCCGCGACCTTCCGCGGGTCGACATCGACCGCGACCACGTGCTCGCCGGCCTCCGCGAAACCGACCACCAGCGGCATTCCGACATACCCGATACCGATCACACCCACAGACATGGCCGCGACACCATAGCGGCGGCACTGGCAAAGCGGCGGACGCAATCCTGCAAGACCGCTGACCTAACTGCCGCAGGGCTAGCGCTGTCAGCCAGGCGGCGAGTGGAACGTACTTCTCTTGATGTTTCCGGCTTCCGTAAGGCCGCACCCGCGTTGGACCAGAATATGGAACTTTGCAGCGCTCTCGGTAGTTTCGTGCGCCTGGATCGCTGCACCCCCGGCGCGGGCACTCAGCCTTACCACTGGTTTCAGCGCGGATCCAGCGCTCACGAATGACAGCGCGACCGCTCGGGACAAGTGGATCCCGCGAGCGGCATCGGACGGAGCTGGCGTCGTTCGCGTGAACGTCTACTGGTCGGACGTAGCGCCGCGGAGGCGACCGGCGAACTTTCGAGCATCCGATCCGTCTAGTCCCGGCTACGACTGGGCACCCGTCGATGCGGCGGTCCGCGATCTCGAGAATCGCGGTCTAGCGGCGCTGCTGAACGTGACCTTCGCTCCGACATGGGCGGAAGGACCGGGCAAACCACGCGGCGCGCAAGCTGGCACCTGGCGACCGGACGCGGACCAGTTCGGGGCGTTCGCGACCGCCGCCGCGCGCCGGTACAGCGGCAGTTTTCCGGATCCGGTGAGGCCGGGTCAGGCGCTACCACGGGTCCGCTACTGGCAGGCGTGGAACGAGCCCAATCTCGCCTATTACCTCTCGCCGCAGTGGACCCGCAGCGGCCACAGCTGGTCGGCGGCGAGCCCTGTGATCTTTCGTCGTTTGCTGAACGCCTTCTATCGCGCCGTCAAGAGCGTCTCATCGAGCAACTTTGTCGTGACGGCAGGGACGGCGCCATATGGCGACCCGCCGGGCGGCCAGCGGATGCAGCCGGTCACGTTCGACCGCAACCTATTCTGCCTGCGGGGCGGCGCGAAGCTGATGGCTTTTCACTGCGCCGACCCGCCGCATCTCGACGCGCTCTCACATCACCCTTACGGAGTCGGCGGACCGTTGTGGCACGCGCTGGACGCCGACGACGTTGCGGTGCCCGACATCTACAAGCTCGCGCGCGTTCTACGTGCCGCCGAGCGAGTCGGTCACGCTCTGCCGCGAGGCCCAAAGCGCCTGTGGGTGACCGAGATCTCCTGGGATAGCTCGCCCCCGGACCCGCATGGCGTTCCGATCGCAACGCACGCCAGATGGCTCGAACAGGCCCTGTACGTGCTCTGGAGCCAGGGAGTGGACACGGTCTTATGGCTCCAACTGGTCGACGCCCCGCCCGTCCCTAACTTTGCCTCCAGCTACCAGGCAGGTCTCTATTTTCGAGGTGGAGCGGCCAAGCCGGCGGCACAGGCATTCCGGTTCCCGTTCATCACCCGCCGGCTGGATCGCGAAAGAGTGCAGGCGTGGGGAAGGGCGCCGGCCCGCGGCACCGTTTTGATCGAGATCCGGCACGGTCCCCGCTGGGTTGTGGCACGGCGACTATCCGTCGCGTCACGGCAGGTCTTCACAACCACACTTCAATCGATTGGGAAGGCAGTGTTCCGGGCGAAGTTGGATCAGCAGACCAGTCTGACTTGGACGCAGGGCACTTAGTTCGCCGAGTCAGTGACACCCGAATGTGTCGCCATGTTGGTTTCCAACACAATCCGCATCTTACGTAGCGACCGTGAGATGATTTGCTGAACGTTCGCGAGGGTTAATCCCAGCATCTCTGCAATCTCGGGCCCTGTGAGATCGCCGCCGAATCTGAGTGCCACAACCTCGCGATCACGAGGCGCAAGCTCCGCCAGTGCGGTTGTCAGCTCATCCGACACCGCGTAACGCGCCTCAGGACCTTCTGTTGTCGGGGCCATGCGCTCGTCGATCGGGACCATAAGTGCCCCGCGATCTCGGCGATGGTGGTCGATGAGCAGATTGCGCGCGATCGAAAACAGCCAGGTGCTCTCAGAAGCGCGGCTGGGATCAAACCGGGCCCACGCGCGCAACGCCCGCTCGAATGTTGCCTGCGTCAGGTCCTCAGCAACGTCGTGGTCGCGCAGCCGGTAGGCGAGAAAACCGTATACGCGCCAGACGTGGCTCTCATAAAACCGCGCAAAGTCTGATCGTCCGGCGTGCATTTGTTCAGGTTGCGCCCACAGTTAAGCCGCGTGCTCGAAGGCTACAGCCGCGCGAACAACTTGCTCGGATTGATCGTTGGTGTATTGGTTCAAGCGCGGCAGTGATACGAATTGTGGCGACCAAGCCACCAGACTCGCCAAACGTCCACCGAACCGTATACCCTGCCGGTCGACGCGCGGAGGCAAGGGGGCGCGCGCGCCGCAGGAAAGCGTGAACAGGTGGGCTTGGAGGTCAATTTGTCGTCTAGATGTGCCGAACTGTCGGTGCCCTTTGTCGATCTTGCGCGTCAACACGAATCGATTGCGGGCGAGCTGCGGGCGGCATTTCAGCGAGTTCTGGACGCGGGGGCATTCATCCTTGGCGACGAGGTCGCGTTGTTCGAGTCCGACTTCGCCGACTATTGCGGGGTCAGCGACTGCGTCGGCGTTGCGTCAGGCACTGCTGCACTGACGATCATGCTGCAAGCGGCCGGGATCGGTCGTGGCGACGAGGTGATCGTGCCAGCGCATACCTTCATCGCCAGCGCCCTGGCTGTGCTGCACGCGGCGCCACGCCGGTGTGCGTCGAGGTAGAGCGCGGGAGCGGCCTGCTTGATCCTGCAGCCGTGCGGGCGGCCATCGGGCCCTCCACCGCCGCGATCCTCGCGGTTCATCTCTACGGCCAGGTTTGCGCGATGGACGAGCTGCAGGAGCTCGCGGATCAGCACAGCTTGGCGCTCTTTGAAGATGCCGCTCAAGCCCACGGCGCTTCGTACCGCGGACGACGAGCCGGCGGTCTGGGACGCGCCGCGGCGTTCAGCTTCTATCCGAGCAAGAACCTCGGCGCGATGGGAGACGGCGGCGCAATCTGCACGAATGACGTTGAACTTGCGAGTCGGCGCGCGACAGCTCCGCGACCTCGGCCGCGATCAGACTGGCGCGCACACTGTGCTTGGCCGTAACGAGCGCCTCGATGGACTCCAGGCGGCAATCTTGCGCACGAAGCTGCAATACCTCGACGACTGGATCGCTGCGCGACGTGCGCTCGCGGCAGACTATCGCTCATATCTGGACGACCGGGTCGAGTTGCTCTCGGAGTCGTCGAGCTCCCCGTGTACATACCACCTTTTTCCTGTTAAGGTTTCAGATCGGGAAGCGCTGGGAAATGAGCTAGCCGATCGTGGCGTGGCGACCGGAGTGCATTACCCAACTTCTGTGCCGGACCATCAATCCCTCATGGGACGAAGTCTGGCGCCCGACCCGGTGCCCGTCGCCCGAGACTGGGCGGCACGCGAACTCTCGCTTCCCATCTTTCCGGGCATGAGTCATCAGGAGCTCGAGCATGTGGCGGTTGCCGTGAACTTGTGCATTGCCTCTCAGCAGCCTTCGAGCACGAGGACAGATGTGCTAGATATGGATCGAGGGCGCGTCCTGGGGAACGGCGCTGGGAGCCGTCACGGCTTGAGAGGTTGGGTGAAACAATGATCATTGGTGGGGGCAATGGGGTGCGAGCACGACGCGCTGCTGTCCAAGCCGCGAGTTGCTGTTGTGGGATTGGGCTACTGGGGCCCCAACCTGCTTCGAGTCCTGATTGAACGCAGCGACGTAGAGGTCCGGTGGATCTGCGACACCGACGAATCGCGACTCGCGCACTTTGCGAGGCGCTATCCAAGCGTGCGGGTAACAGTGGAACTCGACGACCTTCTTCAAGATTCGGAGCTCGACGGCGTGCTACTTGCTACGCCGGTCTTTACTCATTACGAGCTGGCTCGTCGCTGCCTCGAAGCCGGCAAGCACACATTCGTCGAGAAACCGCTCGCTCCGACGCACCGCGCAGGCCGAATGACCTGATCGAGCTCTCGAACGAGCGCGATCTAACGCTCATGTGCGGGCACACGTTTCTCTACAGCCCGCCCGGTACGGATGGTCCAGGAACTGATCGACTCCGGCGAGCTCGGTGATTTGTACTTCGTCTCCTCGAGCCGCGTGAATCTCGGACTGCACCAGCGTGACATCAGCGTCGTCTGGGATCTTGGGCCCGCATGACTTCTCGATCCTCCGCTACTGGCTTGGAGCTTCTCCGGAGCGGATCCGCGCCACGGGCCGCGACTCGATCGTGCCCGGTATCGCTGATGTGGCCTTTGTGACGATGGAGTTCGACTCCGGCCTGATTGCAAACGTTGAGCTGAGTTGGTTGTCGCCGAGCAAGCTCCGTCGGACGGTGGTTGTGGGCTCGAAGAAGATGGTCGTCTACGAGGACGGGGCCGCGGAGGCGGTCAAGATCTACGACCGTGGCGTCGAGTACAAGGATCCGGAGACGTTCGGCGAGTACCAGCTCTCCTACCGCAGCGGCGAGCATTCTCGTCGCCGCACCTCTCGGGCGACGAGCCTCTGTCCCTGCAACTCAGTGACTTCGTGCGCGGGATGCGGGACGGGGAGCTATCGCCCGAGCGGCTCGAGCTAGCACGCGAGGTGGTGCGTTTGGCAGAAGCGGCTCAACTGTCGCTACAGAACGGTGGCGATCACGTCGCGCTCGGTCAGGACGAACTGGTCTTCGGACGGATGTGATGGAGGCAGCACAAGTCACAACTACAGCTGCTGAATGTCCGGAAACGGCCGTATCGGCGGCACCGCGTCGCATCTGCTGGCCGCGACTACGCGCTTCGTCGCTTGCTCGGTGCGGGGGATGCGTTTGCGGTGCTCATCGCGTTTACGCTCGCGCTGGTCATCCCGACTGCGCCGGCCCGTGGCCATGACTTTGTTTGGGGCTTGTTCGCCGTGCCACTGATGATTCGTCCTCTTCAAGCTTTATGGACTTTATGACAGGGACGTCAAGCGAATCAGTCATTCAACTGTCGATGATCTTCCATGGTTACTCCAAGCAGCTGTGATGGGTGGTCTGCTCCTGTGGGTCTACGCTCGCTACTCGGCGCTGCATAGGCTCGACTTCGCCGAGATCCTGCTGTTTGGAGTAGGTGTGGTGGTACTGCCCGCCATTGCCCGCTTCGATCGTGCGCGGTGCCGCCGGGCAGATTAATCGGCCGTGACCGCGCGCTGCTCGTAGGCGGCGGACCGATGGCGCGGGCGCTCGTTGGCAAGCTGGCCGTGCATCCTGAGTACCGGACGGACGTAGTGGGTTCGCTCGTTCCCAGCAGTGGTTGGCGCGCGCTTAGCGGCGACAAGCTCAGCGTGTTGGGAACCGTCGACGAGCTCGCCGAGGTTGCGATAAAGCATGACATCAACCGGGTTGTCTTCTCGGGTCGCGATCTCGACGAGAGCGAGCTCGCGGAGCTCCTCCGGCGTTGTCGCGCGCTTTCGCTAAAGGTGTCGGTCCTGCCGCGGCTATCGGATGTCCTTGGGCCGGGAGTCGAGGTGGACGATGTTGAGGGCGTTACGGTGCTCGGCGTCAACCCGCCATGGCTTCCGCGGTCATCGCGCGCCATCAAACGGGCGATGGATCTTCGTAGTTGCAGCGCTCTTGCTCGTCGTTGCCTTGCCCATTCTTATCATCGTGGCAATTGCCGTGAAGCTCGGTTCGCCGGGTCCGGTCTTCTTCGCACAAGAACGGGTCGGGAAAGGCGACCATCGCTTCCGTCTGCTCAAGTTCCGCACGATGGTTGTGAACGCTGAGGACCTTCGAGCCACGCTGCTTTCCCAGAGCTCCGATCCACACTGGCTGAAGTTGGACCATGATCCGCGAATCACGCGCGTCGGACGGATGCTGCGCCGTCTCAGCCTGGACGAACTGCCTCAGCTCTGGAACGTCGTGCGCGGTGAGATGAGCATGGTCGGGCCGCGGCCCCTGATTCCCGCGGAGGACGAGCGCGTGCAGGCCTGGGCACGCGGCCGACTGGACCTCACTCCGGGGATCACTGGCTATTGGCAGGTGCTCGGACGGACGAGGATCCCGTTCGACGAGATGGTGAAGCTTGACTACTTATACGTAATGAACTGGTCGCTGTGGGAGGACGTGCGCTTGATGTTGAAGACGTTGCCGGTCGTCATCGGTGGGCAGGGGTCGAACTGATGCTCGCTGAAGAACGAACCACGAATGGAAGCAACCCACGCCCTGCTACGCTCACGAGTCCGGTGGAGGGGCCGGTGGAGACCCGCGTGTCTAAAGGGGACAGCACGAGTTTCGAACAAGTGATTGTGATCCTCCGCCGGCGGTGGAAGATCATCGTCGCCTGTGTGCTTCTCGTGGCGGCCGGGTCGGTCGGATTCTCGCTGCTTCAGCGCAGCGAATACACCGCCTCGGCGTCGTTACTGTTTCGCAACACGCAGTTCGACCAGGAACTCTTCGGCTCGAACTTTGCGACCGGCACCGCTGTTGATCCTACGCGGGACGCAGCAACAAACATCGACCTTGTCTCCTTGCCGACGGTGGCGGCTCGGAGTGCTGCACAGCTAGGTCTGCGACAGCATTTAGTCCGGTCTGAGGTCGCCGTAGCCGGCGTCGGGCAGGCCAACGTAGTGCAGGTAAGCGCGACGGACCCGAGTCCGGTCAGGGCCGCGCAGATCGCCAACACCTACGCTCAGCAGTACGTCCTGTTTCGCCAGGACGCGGATCGCTCGAAGATCGCCGCGGCCCAGACGCTGGTGCAGAAGGAACTTGCGGGCTTGTCGCCTTCGCAGCGTTACGGGTCGGTCGGCCAGACGCTTCAGAATCGCGCGAATCAGCTTGGGATCCTGGCGGCGCTGCAGACTGGTAACGCAGAGCTGGTCCAGCCGGCGAGCGTCCCCACTGGACCATCGTCTCCGAAAACGAAGCGCAATGGGATCCTGGGCGCGCTATTCGGGCTGCTCCTGGGGATCGGACTCGTGTTCCTCGTCGAGCGCTTGGATCGACGCGTACGGAACGCTTCGGAGCTGGAGGAGGCGTATGGCGTGCCGGTTCTGGGTGCCGTGCCTGACAGCCCCTCCTATTCGTTGGCCGGAACTCAGCCCCTCCCGCCAATCGAAGCCGAGGCATTCTCGCTTCTTCGCGCCCGGCTGCGGTATTTCAACGTCGACCGTGAGGTCCAGTCGCTGCTCATCACATCTGCCGTTCCCGGCGAAGGGAAGACGACGGTCGCTCTCAACCTGGCACTGGCTGAGGCCATGGCGGGCAACACGAGCGTCGTTCTGGTTGAGGCCGATATGCGACGACCAGCACTTGCGCGCCGGCTCGGAATCGGGTCGCAGCCCGGGCTTGCGGAGATCCTGAGCCGCAACGCGATTCTTGAGGAGGCGGTGTGCACCGTACACGTGCCCGGGCGTGGTAACGGGAGCGGTCCCGACACCACGTTCCATGTCTTGACAGCTGGTGCGATCCCGCCGAATCCTGCAGAACTGGTCGAAAGCCGTGCGATGATCGATTTGCTCAGCAGCCTGACAGAGCAGTTCGACCTTGTCATCATCGACACCCCGCCGACATCAGTCGTCTCGGATGCGATTCCGCTGATGCGGCTCGTAAGCGGTGCTGTGATTGTCAGCCGGATCGAGGTAACGACCCGAGATGCGACCCGTCACCTCCGGGAGCAGTTGCTAAAGCTGAAGGCACCGATCCTGGGAGTAATCGCCAACGCGATGCCCGTGAAGGGCCGCGGCTACTACGGCTACGGCTACGGCTACTACGCCAACGGATACACGTCGGCCGACCAAGCCACGGCTGAGGCGGAGAAGCCGAGTACCAGCGAGCAGGTCTGAGGCTGGCGCATGGGGACTGCGGCCGGTCCGTGGCCCCTCAACTGAGGAGAATAAGTTGAAGCAACACCTGCGGCTCCAACCCGAGGGCAAGAGAATCGCCGACAATGGTCGCGCGCGCGGATACGCAGCGTCGGGGGCAGGCCGGCGGACTACTTGGGCGCCGCACTGGACAGTTTCGCCGGCTGGCAACGGAGGTGGACGCGTATGCGACCGAACTCGCGAAGCCCTTTGAAGCGCCGTTCAAACAAGCCTGCAGTGGGGCCTAGAGCTATGGGACAGATCGAATGTAACGCCACGGTAAGGGCCGGAACCGGATGAAGCAAGTCACACAGCGTCTCAAGGATGGGCGGATGGGACTGCGTGAGGTGCCGACGCCGACGATCGACGCAAACAGCGTTCTGGTACAGGTGCGGGCGAGCCTGCTGAGCGCCGGCACGGAGCGCACGAAGGTTGAGACCGCTCGCGAGAGCTTGCTTGGCAAGGCTCGCGCCCGGCCGGATCAGGCGCGGCAGGTGCTCGAGAAGGCAAAGCGGGACGGCATTCGCCAGACCGTCGAGGCTGTGCGGACACGTCTGGAGCAGCCGAGTCCGTTGGGTTATTCCGCTGCGGGTATCGTGCTGGCGGTCGGTGACCGTGTCCGCGATATCGCCCCGGGCGACCGCGTGGCGTGTGGCGGTGAAGGCGCAGCACACGCCCAGCTCATCCGGGTTTCAGGCAACTTGTGCGTTCGAATGCCTGCCGAAGTGGAGTGGGCTCACGGAGCGTTCACCACCGTTGGCAGCATCGCGCTTCAGGGCGTGCGACAAGGGGACGTGCGCCTTGGCGAACGGGTCGCTGTTATCGGGCTTGGACTTGTGGGAAGGCTCTGCTGTCAGTTGCTACGTGCTGCTGGCTGCACAGTGGTGGGCGTGGATATTTCCGCTGAACTCGTTGATCAGGCGGTGCGCGACGGATCAGTCACTCACGGATTTCCGCGTGCGGCGCTCGACGATCCTTCACTGCCGGCGGCAGCGGGCGAGTGCGACGCCGTTATTATCGCGGCTTCGACCCTGTCCAGCGATCCCGTTGAGCTTGCGGCGGGACTCTGCCGCGACCGTGGTCGGGTTGTGGTGATTGGCGCGGTCGGGATGACGGTGCCTCGCGCACCCTTCTATGACAAGGAGCTCGACCTGCGGCTGTCCAGGTCATATGGCCCCGGACGGTACGACGACGAGTACGAGCAGCGCGGGCTGGATTACCCCATCGGATACGTCCGGTGGACCGAACGGCGCAACATGCGGGCGTTCTTGGACCTGCTCGCGGAGGGGAAGCTTGACGTCTCAAGTCTGATCAACGAGCGGATCCCTTTCGAGGAGGCGACTCGGGCTTACGATGAGCTTACTTCCAGAGCACAGTCTCCCCTCGGGATCGTGCTGGAATACGGAGAAGGCGTCGTCGGGAACAAAGCAGCCCGTCCGCAGGCGGCTGTAACTCGCCGTGACGTCCCGCCGACGAACCTCGGGGTCATCGGGGCCGGTAGCTTCGCGCAGCGGATCCTCATACCCAGATTCAAGGACGTCGGCTTCGCCCTCGTAGCCGTGGCCAGCCAGAATGGACTGTCGGCGAGCTCCGCTGCGGAACGGTTCGGGTTTCAACGTGCGGTGTCTCCCGCCGACCTCCTGGCTGATCAGGACGTTGCAACCGTTGCGGTTGCGACGCGCCACGCTACGCACGCCCAAGTCGCGTGCCTCGCTCTCGAGACAGGCCACGCGGTGTTCGTAGAGAAGCCTCCGTGTTTGACGGAGACCGAACTCCGGACTCTACGGGCGGCGCGTGACGAAACCGGGCGTCCGCTGGTCGTCGGTTTCAACCGCCGGCACGCCCCTCTTGCGCAGCGTCTGAGGGAACACGTGTCGGGGCGAAGTGCACCTGTCGAGCTTCTGCTCCGCGTGAACGCCGGCCGTCTAGAGCATGGACATTGGCTGAACGATTTAGACGACGGCGGTGGCCGCCTTCTCGGCGAAGGGTGCCACTTCATCGATTTCGCCTGCTGGGTCGTGGGTCTGATGCCCGACGACGTCATCTGCCGGATTCCGCTGGAACGCGACCTGCCGCTAGCCGTCGGCCAGCGCTTCTCTTGCTCGCTGACGTTCAGTAACGGCTCGATCGCCACCATCGTGTACGGTGCCGAGAGTTCGAGCCAGGTCGGCAAGGAGTATGTCGAGGCGCACGCTGGGGGTCGCTCCGCGATCCTCGATGACTTCAGGTCGCTGACCCTGTATGGGAATGGGCGCCGTCCGACGCGTCTGCGTGCGCGCGGCCAGGACAAGGGACATGCTGCCCAGGCCGTGGGAATGCGGGACCTCCTGACGACCGGGGCCATACCACCGGACCACTTTGATCCCTTGGATTCGATGAGTGCAACCCTCGCGGCGCTGCGTTCTGCGCAGACGAATGTCTCCGTGCAGCAGTCGGGATCTAATGGAGAGCGTCCGCGGTGAGAGGCGTTGTGCGTCTGTGTCCAGCGAGCAACAGGTGATGCCCAAAATTGCCGAGCCGCCGACTGACCCGCAGAGGAATCCGGCGCCCGAGACGATAGCGCCTCGGAGACCTAACAGATCGGCCAGTGCGCTCGCAGCACTGCGAGCGGGTCGGTTCAAGCTTGGCGCGGTCACGACACTCGGGACTGACACGATCGCGCGTGCGCTCGGGCTACTTGCCACGATCTTGTTCATACGCGGGATGAGTGTCAACTCATACGCGTTCATCGTCGTGTTTCTCGCTGCTGGCCAGTTCGTCGGCACCTCAGCGACCGGCGGTATTCGAATGCGGTACTTGCGTACCGAAGCGGAGCGCGTCTCCCGGGGAGCAGACGAGGAGCTGTCGTTCTTTTCGGCCCTATTCAGTGGGACTGTGGTCATTGCCGCCGTCGCCGTGGTGCTAGGGCTGTTTGCAGCCGCGGTCGGGATGCATGTCGGATCGACGTCTATGGGGACATTCCTGTTGCTGGCGGCTGCCTTCGCGGTGGCTCAAGGTGCTACCGAACTGGCGATCTATCATCACCAAGCGCACCTGGGGTTCGTCCGAGCCGGGGCGATTAACATCGTCCGCAGCGCGATTCTCGCCGGAGTTGCCGCCGCCGTGGCGTTCGCCTTGATTCGATCAGGTGTGACGGCGTCGGCGTGCGTCACAATCGGGACGCTGGTACTTGCCGGCGTGGTGTCTTGGCGTTTGGTACGTCCAGAAGATCTGCGATGGCCGCCACATCGCCGCTTCAAGGCGAACGCGGAATCGCTGTGGCTGACGATCTTCTACATCGCTTCGGCCGGTTACGCCACAGTAGACGTATTTATCGTTGCGGCACTGCTTAGCCATCACGACGTTGCTGCGTTCGGCGCCGCTCAGCGGTATTACGCGTTCGCGCTCGGTGCCGGACCTGCACTCACCGCCGTTATTCGCGTGCGAACCGCACAAAAGGACGTGGTTGATTCCCCAAGAGTCCAGCGCGAAATGCTCCGCGGATGGATACGGCGGAGTTGGCTTCCCGCGGTGGTCGCCGTCGTGGTCCTCGGCACCGCGGCAGAGATCGTGATTCCTGTGGTGGATGGAGGACGCTATCCGACGTCGATCCCGGTGTTCCAGTTGCTCCTGATTGGCGTCGCCGCCTACTACGTGATGATGCCCGGGGCGAGCCTATTGATGTCCCAGAAGCGGTACCGTGCGCTAGCCATGACGGTCATCGTGTCGCTAGCGATCAACTGCCTAGGAGACGTGATGGCGGTCCGGCTCTTCGATGCCGGGATCATCGGAATCGCGGCGATCGCCAGCTTCACATATCTCGGCTTCCTGACGAGCACCGTCTGGCTCGCGTTACGCGGGGCAATGGAAGGTCCGCATATGAGGGAAGCCGAGGTCGCGCGATAGGAGCCAGCGCTCAGCGATCTCGAGGGAACCGTACGTCCGGCTCTCGGTGTGGCTGCAGCATGCAGGTTGCAGCGCCAATGGTTTCACATTGAGGTAACCCGAGACGTCAAGAGTTTCAGTGTCGTACTGGCGGCGGCCGCGCAGTTGTTGGCGACGTCGTTTTCGCACGACGAGGAGGGGTTGCGATCGCTGTGCCGGACGCTCGTGAGGCTCGGGGTTGGTTTGGTCGCGATCGAGCGGCCGGACGGCTTGTTGGTCGAGCGGCTGCTGGACGCGGGGTTGCGGGTGTTGGCGTTGCATCCCAACCAGGTCACGGCGACTCGTGCGCGGGTTCGGGCGGCGGGCGGGAAGTCTGATCACTTTGACGCGTTCGTGCTGTGCGAGCTGGCGCGGACCGACCATCATCGCTTCCGGGTGCTTGAGCCCGATTGCGATCAGACCAAGGCGCTGCGGGCGCTGATCCGGGCGCGAGAGGATCTTGTGCAGGCGAAGGTGGCGCTGGGCAACCAGCTACGCTCAGAGCTTGCGCGCTTCTCGCCGGGGCCGATCGGCCTGTTCAGCGAGCTGGACAGAGAGATCGCGCTGGCGTTCCTTGAGCGCTACCCCAGCCCCATCGACGCCCGCGGGCTTGGTGAGCAGCGGATGCGCTGGTTTTGGATCGGCAGCGCTATGGCCGCCGGCAGACGCCCGCGCGGCTAATCGCAAACCTCAAGGCCGCCCCAGAAGGCCGTGCCGGTGAGGCCGAGACGGCCGCTAGTTCGACTTGGTGGCCGGAAGTCGTGAGGTTGTGACGAGTTTTATGTGGCGGGGGCGATCCGGGCGTTCTGTACGTGTTCGTTGACGGCTGATCCGAGCGTCGCGAGGGCGCGGCGGATTTCGATTTTGGCGGGTGGCTTGTCGGCTTCGAGCAAGGGTCGCAATAGCCGGTTCTGCAGCTTGGTGTAGAAGACGGCGACGCGGATGCCCTGTTGAGCGCCGCTTCGTTTCGGGATTCGGGTGATGGGTTGGGCCGGGACCGGTGAGGGGAACGAAAGAACGAAAGAAGTCGCCGGTAGTCCTGTCGTGGCGGTGGGCGTTCCCCTCCGCGGACTTGGAGGGTGGTAGCGCCGGCGACGTGGCTGTCAAGGTCGCTTCGCTCCCTTCCCCTCGCTGCGCTCGGTGACAGCCCCGTCGTCCGGCGCGGGTTGGCAACGAAGTCCGGGGAGGGGGTTGGCGTGGTCAGGCCGCCGGTGTGGTGGCGGTCCACAGCTCGGCGGGGCGGCCGGCGGTGGGGATCTGGGAGCGGCTGGCGCGGCCGGCGAGCTGGAGCGCTTGGAGCGCTTGTTGGATTTGGTCGGCCGGCCGGTTGTGCTGCAGGGCGTTTGAGATCTGGCTGCGGGTCAGACCGCCGGGATGGTTGATGAGCTGAGCGTGGATCTGTTCGGCGAGCGGATCGCCGGTCGCGCCTTGCAACGCCCAGCTGGCGGAGCGGGCGGTGTAGTCCCACAGGGCGAGTGCCGCTTGGAGGTGCTCAGCTTTGATCGTGCGCTGGCCGTCGGCGAGCGCGTAGAGAAGCGCGAGCCGGATCGTGTGCGCCTCGGAGCGGGCGCAGAGCGCGCCAGCGATCCCGTCAGGCTGGGCGGTCGCGAGCTGCTGGTAGGCGTGGCGCCATAGCTCGCGTGCTTGCTCGTCTAGGCGTAGGCGACTGGCGGAGCGGGCATGCTTGATCGCGGCGCCGAGCACGGCGGTCAGGCCGGTGCCGTGAAGCGGGTTGGTGTCGCCGCCTTCGGGGAGCAGGCGGGTGCGTCTGCAGGCGCAGAACACGAACCGGTTCGCCAGCCCGTTGGCGAGCTCGACCTGGGTGAGGTGGTGGCGCAGCTCGTGCTGGGTGATGTGCCCGATCAGCGAGATGTGCGCTTCGCTTGAGCGAGCGGGCGCGGTCCGGGTGAGCAGTTGCAAGGGCCGGCCATCCCAGGCGGAGCGGAGTGTTGGCGAGAGTGTCGAGATCTCACGGCCGGCGGACCGAAGGACGCTGACGAACTCCGGCTCGAGCGCCAGCAACCTTCGATCGGTGATACCGGGGTCCTGGGAGGTGGGGTCGCGGACCGCCCACACAAGTCCCTCGCCTGAGCTCAGCCCGGTCAGGATCCGTGCGTGGAGTGTCGGGTCGGCGTCGCAGATCAATCGGCGCACGTGATCCCAGCTGCTGCCCTTCCGTGAGCGCGATGATTCCCCCACGAGCAGCAGGAACTCGTGTGGGTGGTGGCGGGTCGCTTCGATCTCGTAGTACGCGCCGCGGCCGATCGCGGTCCCGAACGCGACCAGGAGCTGGGTGAGGATCGCGACCGGGTCAGCCTCGGTCTCCGGCTCGAGAACTCTGACGATCTCGCCGATCAGCCCGTGGTAGGCGGCCGGGCCTGGTGGGGCTGGCCAGCCTGGCGGTGCGGCCAACAGCACCGTGCACGGTGGCGGATCCTGCTCGAGCATGCGCTCGGCGGCGAGTGTCATTCGTTCGCTGCCTCGATCACGGCGACGCGCACCGCGGACTCGTCGACGATCGCCTTCTTCTGAGCGAACGCGGCGATCAGCGAGCCGACGGCGAGGTTGTTGATCAGCCGGGGCAGACCGCGGGAGGCCTCGTGAATCAGTCCGATCGCGTCATCGGAGAACAAGGTGTCGGAGCGGCCCGCGATCGCCAAGTGATGCTGCACATAGCTGGTTGTCTCCTTCGCGTCCAGGCCGGTGATCGCGTAACGGACCGCGACACGTTGATCCAGCGCGGTGAACGCGCCGCGCCGCAGCCGATGGCGCAACGTGGGCTGCCCGAGCAACAGCAGGCAGAACGGCGCGACCTGATCCATCCCCATATTCGACAGACAGCGGATGCCTTCCAGGCTCTCGGCATCCAACAGGTGCGCCTCATCAATGATCAACACGACCTGCTTGCCACGCTCCGCCGACTCGGCCGCCAACAGCTCTTGGGCTTGGGGGATCAGCGCGGCGTGATGGAACCTGGGGGTGCCGCCCAGCTCGGTGATGATCAGCCCGTAGATCCCGCGCAACCCCACGCCCGGGGTGCCGAGATAGAGCACGGTATGCCGCGAGGCGTCCAGGCCTGAGACTGCGGCGCGGGCAGCGACCGTCTTCCCCGCGCCGCACTCGCCCGAGATCACCCCGATCGCCTGCTCGCTGATGCACCAAGAGATCCGGGCTACCGCCTCGCCGTGCGCGCCATGCGCGTGCAGCATCCCCGGCGCGAGATCCTTCCCGAACGGCATCCTCGAGAATCCGTAATGCGCCCGCAACCTGTCAATACTCACAGCCTGTCTCCTTGCTGGTTGATGTCACGATCCTCGCCGTCGCCGTCGCCGTCGCCGTCGCCGTCGCCGTCGCCGTCGCCGTCGTTGGCGAGGCTGGCGTAGTCGATCCGGTGCCCGCCCAGCTCGGCGTCGCGCTGCTCGGCGAGCAGCTTGAGGTAGTCGATCCCGGTGCTCGTGGGCGGCGGCGGGAGCTCGCGCTTCGCTTGCGGATGGGTGTGCCGGCCGATCACCAATGGGACCGCGAGACCCATCGGGCGGTGCTGGTAGCGAACCTCGATCCGGGTCAGATCGAACGGGTCGAAGATCAGCTCGACCTTGCGCCCGACCAGCGCGGCGTCGACCTCGTATTGGTTTGAGTGCAGCGACACCGCCGCGGTCTTGGTGACTGTCCGCTGCACCGACCACAAGAACGCCTCGCGCAACAAGGCCGGGGTTGGCAGTGGCGGTGCGCCGGCGGCGTCGAACCGGGCGAGCGGCGTCTGCCCGGTCTCCGAATGCACGCGCCGGTGGTAGACGACCTCAAGCCAGGCGGAGAACAAGCGGTTTAGCTCAGCGAGCTCCACACCGTCATCGATCTCGACCAAGAACTGATCGCGCACCGTCCGAAAAAATCGCTCAATCTTCCCTTTCGTCGTGGCCGCGCGGGGGCTCGCGTGAACCAGCTTCACGCCGAGAACGGCGCACGCGCGGAGCAGTTGGGAGGACACAAACGCGGAGCCGCGGTCAACCAGAATTCCCTCCGGGACGCCACGGGACATCAGCCCTGAGCGCAGCGCGGCCTCCAGGCGGAATACATCCTCGCCGGTGCCCCACCGCCACCCAACCAGCAGGCGGGAGTGATCATCGATGAACGCCAACAGCACCGCTCGCCGCGCGACGTCGCCGGCCAGCGTGGGGCCGTGCAACCCGTCCCCCGTCCACAGCTCATTGCGCACACCGGCTTCGAAACGGCCATAGACCTTCCCGGGCGAACGGCCGTCCGCGCGGACGTTGAGCCCCTGCCGGGCGAGGTGCGTCTGCAACGTCCGCAGCCCCGGCACCGGCCCGTCATCGCCGCCGGCGGCGAGCATGATCTCCCTGACCTGCGCCGCGGTCCGCTCCGGCCGCTCCCGCTTGAGCGCGAACGCCAGCTCGAGCACCTCGGCCGGTGTGCGCGGCGCCACCACGCGAGGCTGAGGGACGAGCGCCTCGAACCCGCCCCGACGGTACGCGCGGATCCACTCATCCAGCGTGCCGCGCGCGACCCGGACCGGCCGCCCGTCCGGCCCGACATGCTCACGATCAGCAAGTGCCCGAACGAGCCGGCCGCGCTCAGCCTTCGACAACGCCGGATCGGCAACATCGCGGATCAATGCGTACCTGAAGAGGCCGATCTCGCGGCGGCCGTTCTCATCCATCAGTTCTCCCAGCGCTCGAAGTCACGAGCGCGGCACGGTCTCAGCTCACCGCACCGGCGGGAAGGGGCAACTCGTGTTGCACAACAGCCGCCCGCCCGACAGCGACCCAGAGATGCACCACACCTCGCCGGGCCCGAACCGCAACACCCACGCCCGGGCGGCGACCGCGATCGCTTCCAACGCGTCCGCGACGCCGCCCCCGGCCGGCAACACCGGCCCCAGCTCCGGATCCAGCACACCCGCCCACCGCGTGAAATGCGCACGAACCTGATCAGCGCGCCGGGCGAACCGCCGCAGCCAGCCGCGCACCGTGTCCTTCGGCACCCCCAACCGCTCAGCGATCGGCCGATACCCCTCACCCGCGACGCTCGCCTCGATCGCACCGCCGATCACCGACACCTCGTCCCGCCGCCGCACCAGCGCGACATCCGCCAGCAGCACATGCGTCCCAGCGCACTCCCGGCAGCGCGCTCGACGCGGCCGCAACCACCGATCCCCCACCGAGCAGCGCAGCACCCGCTCCCGAGCATGCCCCCACGGCCCCAACACCCCACGACACGACGGACACCCCAGACGCCCCCCGACCAGCTCAGCCTCGACCCACGCCTGCTCGACGCATACCATCAACATCGGGTGCCACCTCCGGCATCCAGGAGAGCCCTCCCGACGACCGATCAAGCTGGCGGGAGGGCTCTCGCGCGTTCAGGAACGCACGAAGCCTGCCAAGCCCACGAACGTCATCCCGGCAATCGACAGCGCGAGCACCAACTCCCGTGCCGGATTCAAACGGCGCTCAAGAGATGCCCTCGTCGGTGAGGACATAGGTGTTGCTGCGGGGGAGGCGTTGGATGAGGCCGTGGAGCCGCAGGCGGCGGAGGTCGTAGCTCATTTTGCTGGCGCTGTAGTCCTGGGCGAGGAGTCCGGCGACGAGCCCGCGGAGGGTCTTGTTGGTGAAGCCGGTGACGGCGCCGAGGATGGTGCACAGGGCGCCGGCCAGGGCTATTGCTCGAATGTCCCCGAAGCGCAGCGCTCCGGTTCTTGGCCCTCTCGGTTGTAGGGCTGGTGGATGCGCTCATAGAGCGCAGAGCCGATCGCACAGCTCTGGCCGGCCCGTTCGATGATAAGCAGTCGTTGGTTGACGGCGCGGGCTTTGTCGATCAGTTCGGGGAGGTGGTGCAGGCGGCGTTTGACGTCGAGGTCGTCGGGTCGGTTGATGACGGTCTCGATCCGCAGCGCGCGGCCGTCTTTGAGGTATTGCTTGACGCGGAAATGCTTGTAGCGGAAGTCGATCCGCACCTCGGTGCCGCTGGAGAATATGCGCGTCTGGTAGGGGTGGCGGGTCGGTCTGTCAGCTGGCGAGCGAATACCATCGAGACCTGCTCGGGGCGGCCGATTCCGATGTTGTCGGCGACCAGCGCCTCGAAGAACGAGCGGGCGCGGCGGGGTTGTCGAGCACGAGTGTGCGAGAAACCTCGACCTGGCGCATCGAGAGTCCCACCAGTACCCGGCGGCGCGATCCTCGGCGCTCAGCGGCGTCGGGATCTGGCAGATCCAGCGGTCGAAGAATGCCTGCACGTGCTCCGGGCTGAAGCTGTCGCAGATGGCCTGCAGTCGCTCGGGCTGATCACAGGCCGCGAATCCGTTGGAGAGAGCAGTGAATGCGATCCCGGCCTTGGCCGCTTGGCGCTTGACCCACTCATGGCCGTTGACCCAGACCTTCGCCGACCACGGACCGTAGGTGCAGATCTTGATGAATGCCGGCCCGAACTCTGGATCGAGGATGTAGAAGTAGTACGCGCCGACGCGGCGCTTCTCCCAGAAGAACTCAAGTGCTGCGACCCCCGGTTTGCCAGAGCGATTACGGGCGCTCCACACCCGCTGGAACTCCTCGGCCACAACCACCGCGACGACCCCGAAGCGGCCCTCGCGCTCGGCCTGCTCCAGGTACTGGCGGACGTGATCGAGCTTGCGATCGTCCCAGCGCGAGCGATCCGGCGAGCCCAGCCGCAGCACCGGGATCCCACGCTCACGAACGAACCTGCGCGTCGAGCTCGGAAGCGGTCACCGATCCGGCCCAACAGGGCCGGCGACGGGATCGGATGACCTAAGTGGCCGCACAGGAACCGCACCAGCTGACCGGGAACCTGCAACCCCGGCACGTACGCGTTCAACAGCAGCCGATCGACACATTCGATCTCGAGCGCCACATGACCCTCGAGCACGTCGTTGATGTTCGCCACGCTCGCCATAGCCGCATGGTGAACGCGAAGGGCGGGCTTTGCCCGCCCGGCCGTCCGCCCCTCAACCGGGGGAGGCCGGGAGGGGGGCCTGACCCCCTCCCGCTAATAGAGGCGTCCGGAAGTACGGGTTAGAACTCGGTTGAAGGAGTCGGGCGGGCCGCGGCGAAGTTATGTATCGCGATGGCACGCCCGGCCCAGCACCGGATCGAGCTCACAGAGCAGGAACGCGCTGAGCTTGTCCGTCGTGCTCGGGCGGAGAAGCTGCCGTTTCAGGACGTGCAGCGCGCGCGGATCGTGCTCTACGCGTCGAACGGGATGGCGGACACCGAGATCGCTGCGCGGTTGGACACGACCGCGCGAATTGTGGGGAAGTGGCGAAGACGGTTCTTCCACGATCGGCTGGATGGGCTCAAGGACAAGCCGCGCGCGGGTCGCCCGCGCCGTTTTCCCCCCGCAGCAGGTCGCCGAGGTCAAGGCGATCGCGTGCGAGCTGCCGGCCACCCGCGGGCTGCCGCTGTCGAAGTTCTCGCGGCTTGAGTTGCACCGGCTGGTGATCGAGCGCGGTGTGACGGACGCCTCGGCGTCGACGATCTGGCGCTGGCTGCACGAGGACGCGATCAAGCCGTGGCAGACCCGCTCGTGGATCTTTCCGCGCGACCCCCGTTCGCTGAGAAAGCCGGGCGGGTGCTCGATCTCTACGCCCGCGTCTTCGACGGCAAGCGCTTGCGCCCGGATGAGTATGTGATCTGCGCGGATGAGAAGAGTCAGCTCCAAGCGCTCGGCCGCCGCCACCGGACTGTGCCGGCTGGGCCGGGACGAGCGGGGCTGGTCGAGTTCGAGTACCGCCGCGGTGGCACGCTCGCGTACATGGCGGCGTGGGATGTGCACCACGCCAACCTGTTCGACCGCGTCGAGAAGAAGACCGGGATGGTCCCGTTCGGCCAGCTCGTTGACGAGGTCATGAACACCGAGCCCTACCGCTCAGCGCGCCGGGTGTTCTGGATCGTCAACAACGGCTCCAGTCACTGCGGCAAAGCGTCCGTCGCGCGGATGGCCGAGACGCACCCGACCGCCCGTCTGATCCACCTGCCCGTGCACGCCTCCTGGCTGAACCAGATCGAGCTGTACTTCTCGATCGTGCAACGCAAAGCGCTTACCCCGAACGACTTCCCCAACCTCCAAGCGCTCACCGAACGACTCCTCGCGTTCGCCGAGCATTACCGGCAGATCGCCCAGCCGTTCGAATGGACCTTCACCCGCCATGACCTCCACAACGTCCTGGCCAAGATCGCCGACCGCGAGCCGCACCTCCGACTCGTGGCCTAACGACCCAAACTTCCGGACGCCTCTATTAGCGGGAGGGGGTCAGGCCCCCCTCCCGGCCTCCCCCCGTCGAGGGCCGGACGGCCGGGCGGGCAAAGCCCGCCCTTCGCGTTCATGCTGCGTGGATGGCGAGCGTGGCGAACATCAACGACGTGCTCGAGGGCCATGTGGCGCTCGAGATCGAGTGTGTCGATCGACTCCTGTTGAACGCGTACGTCCCGGGCTTGCAGGTGCCCGGTCAGGTCGTGCGGTTCTTGTGTGGCCATCTCGGGCATCCGATCCCGTCGCCGGCGCTGTTGGGCCGGATCGGTGATCGGTTCCGTGCCGAGACGCGCCGGTTCGCGCGTGATCATCAGATCCCGATGCTGCGGCTCGGCTCGCCGGACCGTTCGCGGTGGGATGACCGCAAGCTCGATCATGTGCGCCCGCACATGGAGCAGGCGGAGCGTGAGGGTCGTTTCGGGGTTGTCGCGATCGTCGTCGCGGAGGAGTTCCAGCGGGTCTGGAGCGCGCGGAACCGATCGGAGAAGCCGGGGGTCGCGTCGCTGGATTTCTTCTGGGAGAAGCGGCGGGTCGGCGCGTACTACTTCTACATTCACGATCAGGAGTTCGGGCCCGCGTTCATCAAGATCTGCACCTACGGCCCGTGGTTCGCGAGAGTCTGGGTCAACGGGCACGAATGGGCCAAACGCCAAGCCGTCAAAGCCGGCATCCGGTTCGGCGCGCTGTCGAACGGGTTCGGGTCCTGCGATCAGCCCGAACGGTTGCAAGCGATCTGCGACAGCTTCGCCCCCGAGCACGTACAGGCGTTCTTCGACCGCTGGATCACCCAGATCCCCACGCCGCTCACGCTCGAGGATCGTGCTGCCGGGTACTGGTGAAGCTCTCGATGCGCCAGGTCGAGACCTCCCGCACGCTGGTGTTCGACGACCCGCGCCGCGCCCGATCGTTCTTCGAAGCCTTGGTTCAGGACAACATCGGGATCGGCCGCCCCGAAGAAGTCTCGCTCGTGTTCGCCCGCCAGTTACGCCGACCGACGCAGCATCGCTACCAAACCCGGATCTTCACGTCGGGCACCGAGATCCGAATCGACTTCCGCTACAAGCAGTCCCGCGTCAAGCAATACCTCAAAGACGGCCGCGCGCTCAGGATCGAGACTGTCATCAACCGCCCCGACGACCTCGACGTCAAACGCCGCCTGCAGCATCTCCCCGAACTGATCGACAAAGCCCGCCAGATCAACCGACGGCTGCTTATGATCGAGCAGGCCGGTCAGAGCTGTGCCATCGGCTCTGCGCTCTTTGAGCGCATCCACCAGCCCTATCACCGGGAGGGTCAAAGAACCGGAGCGCTGCGCTTCGGCGACACACGAGCAACAGCCCTGGCCGGCGCACTCTGCACCGTCCTCGGTGCCGTCACCGGCTTCACGAACAAGAGCCTTCGCCCACTCGTCGCCGGACAGCTCGAACAGACCTACAGCCAAAGCAAGATGAGCTACGACCTCCGCCGACTACGGCTCCACGGACTCATCCAACGCATCCCCCGCAAAAACACCTACACCCTCACCCCCGACGGGATCCGCGTCGCCGTCTTCTACACCAAGCTCCGCAACCGGCTCCTCAGACCCCTCCTCGACGCCGACAAACCACCCGCCAAAGCCGAAATCCGCCAAGCACTCAAAACCCTCGAGAACGCCGTCGCCGATTACATCCAAACCGCCCGACTCGCACCGGCCAAATAGAACTCGTGACAACGTCACAACTTTCGACCCCCAAGTCGAACTAGGCGAGCGACCATGCTCGCGCTGATCGCCGCACTGAGACCGATCCTCGCACAGATCAAGACGCTCGAGACTGAGATCGCCAAAGCGCTCAGCGAGCATCCCGACGGGTGATCTACCGCTCGCTGTTCCGCGACCGCAACAGCGTCCTGACCGCCGCCACGATGCTCGCCGAGATCGGGGACTGCCGCGAGCGCTACGCCCAACGCGACGTGATCGCCGGCGACGCCGGCCAGGCCGCGGTCGCCCGCGAATCAGGCAAACGCAAAGTCGCGCACATCCGCTGGGCATGCAACAAACGCCTACGCGGCGCGTTCTGCACGCTGGCGGACTCAAGTCGCCACCACAACCCCTGGGCCGCTGACCTCTACGCTCGCGCCCGCGCCGACGGTACGACTACCCCCGCCGATCCGCACCCTCGGCCGCGCCTGGTGCCGCATCGTCTCGCGCTGCTGGCAAGACCGCACCCCATGACCCCCCGCCACCGCTCCCTGCAGGCCAATTGCGCGGTTACCATCCCGACCTCGTCGGGTCCCGTCCCGACCTCCCCGCCATCAAGCGGATGCTCGGCGACGCTTCACCGGCACGGCGGCCGATCAGGCCGAGCGCGCAGCGCTTGACGGCAAGCCGACATCCGCTACCCCACTCAGGGGTTGACACAGGATCTCGGTGGAGGTCACGCCCAGGTGAGCAACCGTCGAGAACTCAACGATAGCCTCACCCACTACCAACCGCCCCACGCTCTCACTCAGGGTGGACCGATTAGCAGGGTCCGGTCAGGGGCGAAACGCGTTCGTACATGCCAGGGGATGACAGCGATCTGGTCAGAGATCGACGCTTGTGGCGCGTTCGTTGAGCATGCATTGCGAGCTCGCCCCCGATTCGCTCAGACTCTCGCGGATTCGGTCAGTATGCAACCCGGCGTAGGTGCTCCAGCATTCACCCGGCGACGACAAACGAGGCCAGCACAGCGCTAAGCTCCATTGACGGGTTGCCCTATGTCGCATTCGCTGCTACAGAACGCGTACAACCGACTTCCAGCGACACTGCAGAATGGTGCGCTGACGGCGTACGGTGTACGTAATCGGAGGCGTTTGTCAGACTGGACGAGGATTCTCGCGTCCTTGGGCCCTAGCGAGCACTGGAGCCCCGAGGAGCAACGGGCACACCTTGACGTTGCCCTGCGACGGGTCATGGCTATGCCGTGCAGCACGTCCCAAGATATCGATATCTACGACACATCAGTGACGTTTTAGGTGACCCTCGTACAGACGTCTTCGAGGTGCTCAAGGAGTTCCCGCCGCTCACAAAGGGCGAGGTTCTGGCTGCGCCAGAGGACTTTGTGTCTACCGCGTTCGATCGCAAAAAGCTTCGAAGAACTATGACCTCGGGCACAACTGGGACGCCATTTACGACGTGGATCGAGCCATATGCGCTCACCGTCAGCGATGCTCTGTGGTGGCGCCGGACGGTCTGGGCCGGCTATCGGCCGGGTGATTGGATTGCGCGCCTCGTGGGTGACCCTGTGATACCACTGTCAGAGTCTAGTCCGCATCCAGTTCACCGGGTATCGGCCAGCGATCGCCGTCTCTACTTCTCTGCGTACCACCTGAGTGCTGATACTGCGCCACGAATTGCGGAGTGCTTAGTCGAAAAACAGCCCGAGTTCCTGATGGGATACCCATCGGCCCTCTATAGCCTCTTTCGCCTCAGCGGCGAGTTTGCTGATTTCTCCTCGTGGAGGCCGAAGGCGATCCTCTTTTCGAGCGAGCCGCTCTATGCACATCAGCGTGAGGCGATTGCCAGCTGCATCGACGCGCCCGTGGTCGGCCTGTACGGCTGTGCCGAAAGAGTCGTGTCAGCAGCTCAGTGCCCAGCCGGCACTTATCACCTCAATCTGGTCGACGGCTATGTCGAGGACCGCCAGCCACCCGCTCCGCGTCGCCGAGCTCGACGTGTGTCACTGGGCTTCTCAACCTCGCGATGCCGCTGATCCGTTATGAGCTGGGCGACACGATTGCGTTGTCCCACGGTGAAATATGCGCGTGCGGACGGACGTTGCCAACCATGTCACCTGTGATCACAAAGCGTGAGGATTCGGTCACCACGCCCACTGGGCGGGTCATCTCGTCAAGCATCCTGACCTGGGCCTTCAAAGACCTGCGGGGGTTGAGGCAAAGCCAGATTGTCCAGCGCGAACGGGGGTCTGTCGACGTGCTCCTCGAAGCCGATGAGAGCGATTTCGAGGTAATAAGCGCGTTGGTTGCACCACGGCTGCGCGAGCTGATCTTTGGAGGCTCGAGCTGAACGTGCGCCGCGTCGACAGCCTCGCCGTCACTGGAGCCGGGAAGACGCGCTTTGTCATAAGTGACGTCCAGTCGGACTAGATTTCGAGTTGGGCTAATACCTACCAAGGGGTGTTCGTCATGCTCCTGAGGACATGCGCGCCCCGCGCTCGCCGTGCGTGAACGGCGAACGGTGGCGGAACTGCACGCAAGCTCTCGCGAGCTGATCGGGCCTCGGCTACGAGAAGATTCCGAGCCCGACCGGTGAGCAGACCGGTCGGCGACCAAAGCGAGCCAAGACGCAGAGTCTGCTGCTACGCCTCGACGATCGCGAGGACGAGGTGCGGCCGGTTCGTCCACGACTTCCGGGCGCCGTTCGACAACAACGTCCCCGAATGCGATCTGCGGATGGTCCAGGTGCAGCATGGTATCTCCGGCTGCTGGCGCAGAAGCGACCGCGCGGAGCGGTTCCTGTCCATCTGGTTGTACCTCTTGACCGCCAGGAAGCAAAGCAAGCGCCCGACTGGTGTGCTCTGCAAGCTCGTTGGCGGCACGTTCCCCACCGCGCCCGTCGATGTTCTCCCCGCTCACGGCGAAGACGAGCATCGCGAGCTGACCGCCACCTGCCGACGCAACAGACGCGAATACGACCATCGCGCTTATCGACATCGACGCGACCGCCAAAGGTTCGAAAGGCTGGGCGCGCACCTCCGGCGACACGCGGTGCCAACCGGGGTAATGCGTTCTGACGAAGCTCCGACACACTGGTATGGCGAGGTGACGCGCTCTGCTGACGAGAATCGGCGCGTGAACGATGAGGCCGCGGTCGCTTATGCCGCGTGGAAGCCGCTGTCGCTGAGGAGATGGTAGGCGTTCCGGTCAGAGATCACCGGCGGCGCAATCCGGGTGGCCTGACCTTTGATCCATAGCCGGTACCACTCCTCAAGGACCAGCCAGGCCCAGAGGAGATCCGCTCTATGATGACCCGCGGTGTGGTCGCGGTAGACCGACCGGAGGAAACCGTAGTCGAGTTCGTCGATCGACTGCTCCACGAGAAACGCGTTGACTCGTTCGGCGAAGTCGTCACGAAGCCACGACTCGACGGGTAGGTTGAACCCTCGCTTCTTGCGATAAACGGTGGAGCGTGGAACCTTGCTGGCCGCGATGCGCTTGAGGAGAGCCTTTCGCTCGGGCCGAAGAATTCGCACGCACTCCCGTTCGCTCAGCCCGTTGGCGAGCTCCACAACGCGTCGATCGAGGAAAGGGACACGGGCCTCGATGGAGTACGCCATGGTCGCTCGATCGGTCCGCGCAAGCACATCGTTCGGAAGCCGTACGTTCTGGTCGAAGATCATCGCCGCGCGAGCGGCGCCGAGGTCAGCAGGCTGCTCAGGGAATGCGGTGGCTGCCCAGTTGCGCATGGTGGCGCCGAGCTCGTTGCTAAAGAGCGCATCCCGATCTGCGTCGTACAGCACGTGCGCAGAGCCTCGAAAGCGAACATCCCGAAGGGATGTCAGGTAGTCTCGATCGCGATCGCGTGTCGAGCCGAACCTTCCGAGAAGCGAGCCCACATAGCCCATGAGCGGGACGTGTCCCGCAGATGCATAGAGCTTGTAGCGTAGATAGGACGCGTATCCGCCGAAGAGCTCGTCCGCGCCCTCGCCGGCGATCATCACCTTCATGCCGAGACCCTGCGCGTACTCGCTGAGAAGCATGAGAGCGAGCGCGGACGGATCGGCGATCGGATCGTCGTTGAAGAAGCACCAGTCGTCGAACCGATCGCGAAAGTCGTTGCCGGTCACCCACCGGATATGCACGGGGATACCAAGGTGCGATGCCACCCGTGACGCGAACTCACTCTCGTCGAGGGGGCTACGGGTCCCGACCGTGAAGCCGTCGATCGACGTGTGCTGCGCTGCAAACGCGCCCAGCAGGCTCGAATCGACGCCGCCGGAAAGAAACAGGCCAACCGGAACGTCCGCCACTAGATGGGAGACGAGTGCTTCCTCAATGGTTTGCTCGACTGAGTCATGCGGTGAACGGGAGTCGTCGACGTTGGCCAGCGTTCCACGAGGCTGCCAGTACCGGCGTGCTGGCCGCAAGCCCGCGGCGACTGAGTACTCGCACCAGGAGCCGGCGGGAAGCTTGCTGACGCTGCGCAACAACGTTGCGGGCGCCAGGGGGGCTCTGAACATGAAGAAGTCAGGCAATGCCTGCGGATTTAGTTCGCGTGTTGCCATGCCGCTGGCGAGGATGGCTTTCGGCTCGCTGGCAAACACGAGGCCTGCACGTGTCAAGGAGTAGTAAAGAGGCTTGATCCCGAGACGGTCTCGGCCGAGAAGAAGCTGCTTTCGGTCCTGATCCCAAATGCCGATTGCAAACATTCCTTCGAGTCGCGAGAACACGTCCCCGCCCCATTCGCGATAACCATGAACGATGACCTCAGTGTCAGAGTGGTCGGTCCGAAACGAGTGGCCCTTAGCGACGACTCACTCCAGAGGCTGCGGAAGTTGTAGATCTCGCCGTTGAAAACCACCTGGGCTCGTCCATCTGGAGACGCCATCGGCTGACTGCCGTGAGCCAGATCTAGGATTGCGAGTCGGTTGTGGCCGAGCGCTACCCCGTCGCCTAACCACTCACCCCATCCATCTGGGCCCCGGTGGTATTGCCACCAACCCATGCGCCGGATGACCGCCCTCGTGGCCGCCGGGTCGAGCGACGGGCTCGCTACAATGCCAACGATTCCACACATTTGTAACGCGCAGGTTGGACGGGGGCTGAATCCGGTTGTGCGCTTGCGCGGAACGGATAGA
Source organism: uncultured Solirubrobacterales bacterium (assembly GCA_963796525.1). GTDB lineage: Bacteria > Actinomycetota > Thermoleophilia > Solirubrobacterales > Solirubrobacteraceae > Palsa-465. Next base: position 707,986 of record CAWCMD010000012.1, on the reverse strand, counting down.
AGGACAGCGTGATGCGAGGGGAGGGTCGGGCATCAGACGACACAGCGACAGCGTACCGAATGAGAATGCGCGGCAATCTGAACGGCAGCAGCGGTCGTCTCAGTGCGGGCCGGCGACCAAGAACGTCACCTAACCCATCGGGAAGTAGGGAATCTGCAGGCGAGCTCGATATTCTGATGCTCGGCCCAGTCCCGCCGCCCTTTGGCGGTATCTCGGTGCATGTGAGTCGGTTGGTGCCTCTCCTTGCCGATGCCGGATTTCGTGTCGGGGTCCTCAATCACTTCGACTCGGCGGACATGCCGTTTGTCGTTGGGACGCTAAAGCGGAATCCGATCAGGTACTACTTCCTTCCCAAGAGGCATTCGGCAGGGATCGTCCACTACCACCATGCCCGCTGGCCCCATCTGCTTGCGGTGGCGCTGGGCAAGGGAAACTCATCAGGTCACTACATCGTGACGCTGCACGCCGGTGACATTGGGCGCCATTTCCCGCAGCTGACTTCGAAGGTTCCGTTGGTCTCTCGCATAACCGTGTGGGCGTTACGACGCTTTGACAAGATCGTTCTTGTTAACCCCGATATTGCTGCGGCAATCGGAACGTATGTCGACCGGGAGCGGATCGAGGTTGTCCCTGCATTCCTGGACCTCGCCGACCGGAGCTTTCAGTACGACGCCTCCGTCGAAGAATTCCTCAATTCGGGACGGACGCTCGCCGTCGCGGCGTACAGCGTCCAGTTCCGGCCCGACGGCGGTGAACTTTACGGGCTTGATACGGCCGTTGAGGCGTTCGCCGAGCTTGCTCCGACCCGAGACGACTTGCGCCTGGCGCTGTTTATCGCACGCAGACCAGGGCGTTTCGACCTGCGCGCTCGCCGTCATCTTCGGAAGCTCGAACGGCGACTCGAGGAGGTCGAGGTCCGCCACCGAGCCATCATCTTGTTCGGCCAGCCGCTCGCCCCGGCGCTGCGCGGGAACGCGGTCTTCGTGCGTCCGACCCGTGCGGAGGGAGACGCGGTTAGCGTCCGCGAGGCGCGGGGCGCGGGACTGCGGGTTGTGGCCAGTAACGTCGTCAGGAGGCCCAGTGGTGTCGTCTCATTCGCCACAGGCGATACGCACGCGCTCGTGGGCGCGCTGCGGACGGTGCTGAGTGGCGCCGGCGAGATCGCCGAGATGCCGGGGACCAGAGAGACCGCAGAGGATTCAGCAGTGTTCTCCGTCCCCCTGATTCGCTTGTACCGCGAAGCGCTTGACGTGTCGTCAGACGAGCGCAGAAAGTAGGCTGCGAGCGTGAGAACGATGCCGCACGGCCTCGCTCTCCTGGCGGTCGATCCGGCACCTACGAATCGGCCGGCCGCGGAGCGCGCGCGCCAACTCGTTGACGAATTCTACCGAAGCCCTACGGGTAGAGCCGTCCTGGCGGCCGGTCCTGTCGCACTCGCGGCTCGAAGCCACGGCGCCGGACGGCGCTTAGGGAACGTGCTCGGCCTTTCCGTCGGACTGACGGTCGCGTCCGTCCTAGCAGCCGGGTACCGGCTGGAGCGCGAGGTTCGCAACAGTGCGGACAGCGCGGCGGTCACCGCACTCGTCGGCCGGGATTCGCCTGCTTTCGGCACCTGGGCAGTGGAAGCCGATTTTGCGCAGCTCGTAGCCTCGGAAGTGAGACGCGGGCGTGAGCAGATCGTCGAATGCGGCTCGGGGGCGACCACGGTTGTGATCGCGGCCTGTCTGAAGGCCCGCGGTTCGGGCAGGTTGGTTTCGATCGAGCACGATGCTGGCTTCGCGGCTACGACGCAACGTCATCTTGAGCTGGCCGGGCTGTCCGAGTGGGTCGACATGGTGGTCGCGCCCCTCGTGGAGCAGACGTGGGGCAATGAACTAATGCCGTGGTACGACGCCAGGTCTTTCCCTGAGATTGCCGCAGATTCCATTGACCTGCTGGTCGTCGACGGCCCGCCGTCGGTCATCCCATGGGCCCGCTGGCCGGCGCTCGAGTACTCTTGCCGAGGCTCATGCCCGGTGCCACGGTGCTACTTGATGACGGCCGCCGTAGGGACGAGCGCCGCACCGTGTTCCGTTGGGAGGAGGATCACGACGGCCTAGAGGTGTATTGGCTGGACACGGTGAAGGGCTCGTGGCGGGTGACGAAGTCAGGCCGCGCGAGAGACTCGAGTCAGGTGCGCCTGCTGAGGCGCTTGCTCCGTGTCGTTCATCCGAATCCACCTGGATTCGCGCGCTGGCCGGTGCGGCGCTGAGCTCGTCTGCCGGTCGCGTCGAGGCGGTCAGGTCGGGCCAGGTCGCTTAACGTTAGCCCTCAGATCCCGGGGTGCTCTTTCGTCTCACGCGGGGACTGGAGGGAGGCGACGCAGAACGTTATGTCCGGATACGCTTTCCGGATCGGCAACGCGTACTCACTTGGCTAGCGGCACGGTGGCGGTCGCCAAGCGTGCGATGCGGCTGCGCGAGGTAATGGCTGCTGATCCGCGGGAAGGAAAGTCGGATCTTGTGGTGTAGCTCGTGATCGTCGCTAGCAAGGCGTGGCGGATCGACCTCAACCCGTTGCTGCCTAGAGGCGCATTCGGCAGACGACGAATCACCGAAGGAAGAGGCAGTTATCGCGCTCGCGTGGCCGCCCCGTTAACCCGGGTGCCGGGGCTGAGGGAGATTGCGCTTCATCGGATTACTTCGTCCTGAGCAAGCCAGCGTGAATAAGTACAACATCGACGAGTCTCATCTATACCGAGATCGCGGCCACGCATAACGGCTGAAGTCGAGGCGCGCGTGCAGCCTAATTAGGCCACGCCGTCAGCCGGATGCTGTGTCGCGGACCAGTGCGTCCGAACCCTCCTCAGGGAGGGCCAGGAGCTCGTAACCGGGCCGCATGCTGCTGCGAGCGCGATGCCGAAAACGACTGCGCCAACATATTCGAGTGCGCCATTGGTCAATGCATACGTCGCAAGTGGCAAGAGAACCAGCCAATTGACGCGTGCCCGGATCAGAGCGAGCCATACGAGGAGCCACGCAATGAGGCCGACGAGGCCGAACTCGACGAGCACGGCGACGAAGTCGCTCTGCGCAGTGACGGGCTCACCGACGTTGAGACTCTGTTGCTCGATACGCTCGACGGAGCGCAGGCCGGCACCCAGCGCGACCGTGCGCGGACTACCGTTGACCCAATAGCCGAGCGCCGCTCCCCAAACGGCTCCTCTGCCAGAACCGGCGGTAGAGAAGCTCGAAAACTCACCTATGTTCTGCGAACGCTGGAAGCGCGCGGCGACAATCGAGCCCACTCCGCTGAAGATGACCGCGGCGGAGATCACCGCGATGCTGAGCACGACGCCCGGACGCAGACGAGCCTGGATTGCGAGAAAGATGAGCGAGACAGCCAGGGCGATGAGAGGCGAACGGACGCCGGTTGCCAGGGCAGGCGTCCGCGGCGGCTGCGCCGAGAAGCCGCCAGCGGATGTCACGTACGCTGACGAGACATGCGATCGCCACCATCACGCCGATGAGCGCGATCTCGTGAGGGCTGTGCCCAGCTAGTCCGAGTTGCTCGCCCACGCCGTAATACGAGCCGACGCTGCCCACGTGCAACAGGATGGCGGCGCCATTGACAACCATCGCGGCAATCCCACTGCCAAGCAGCAGTGGGCGGACTGCGCTTAGGCGCGCGCGGTTGGTCGGAGCGGAGACGACCAGCATCATCGCCGGGAAAAGCGAGAGCTTCGCTGACTCGATCAGCTGATTGCTGCTGCCGGCGACCAGCGACTGCCCGATGAGCACAATCACGAACAAGCCCGCAGCCACCCAGGGCAGTCCGTGAATCTCGGACCACGCCGGAGTCAAAAGGAACAGCAGCAGCGCCCCAAACGCAGCCGTCAGCGTGAGCGTTAATGTGGGAGTGACATCGATCAGGAGGACGAGCCACGGCAGTGTCGCGAGCACGCCTATCGCAAACGTCTCCCAACCGACGATCATCAGGAACACGGCGGAGAGAAACAGTCCGAGCGCGGCGCCCACTGCAAGCTGATCGTGCGAGATGCCGTAACCGAGCGCAGCACATGACACGATCAGCGCAATTACAGCGGAAGTGCTGGTCAGTTGGGGTATCGCGCGCGAACGTCGCGAGATCGGGCTGCTAAGTCGCATTCAACTAGCCCTCGGCAGTGCAGGTTAGCGGCTCGGGAGACGTCCCGATCGATGGCTTGATACCCGTTGCGGTGACGATGAAATCGAGCAGCGCGCGCTCCACATGCTCCCAGCTTTCGGTTACGGGCGGGGCTAGCTCGCTCGGATTCCAATGCCGACCGAGCAGCGAGGCGAGCTCCCTGTCGGGATGAGAAGTAGTCGGAGCGATTGATACCCACCCTGGCATACCGCGGGCATAGGTGGCCAGGGCATCTGTTTCCGTTCCCACGAGCGCGACGCGTGGGATCGGCAGAGTCAGGTACTGGACCGCTTTGCTCGGTAATTGCGCAGGGTTGCGATTGCCAATTGCGAGCGCGGCGTGGAACGCTGGTGCCTCCGCGAGGATTTGGGACCACGGCAGGACCTGCCGACGCTCGATCTTCGATCTCATCGCTGATTCGCGACAGCACACCGTCCCAGAACTGATCGCCATATTGGTACAAGACGGCCCGCTGCCACCCGCCGCTCGACGCGAGTTTTCAGATGTCCCGCTCGAAGCGTGGAGCATAGAGGTTGCCATAGTGGACGAGCCGGAGTTCACCACCGGTAGCGGGCGGCACAGGCTCGGCCGCTGATGAGGACGGCACAACGGTCTCGAAGCCGTTCGGCCGAACAAGGACTTCGAGATGAGGAACAGGCTAAGGAGAGCCTCCGCTTGGCCGTCTGTGGTGACGATTGCTCCTGACGACCCCTCCCACATGCGACGCTCCGCTCTCTGGACGACCGCCGTTCCTTCAGCGGGCCGCCGATGCGCGCTTTGGCGGTCAGGGCCCACGGATCTCGATGTCGACCACGTATGGAATACCCCGCCTTGAAAGCACAGGCGCTGCGTACGCCAGCGGTGCAAATGGGAAACCGATCAGGACTGCAGCATCACAATCTGGCTTCCATCGCCCAAGTCGCGCGGCGGCAGACGGTTCGAACTTCGAGTACGACGTGGCGCACTACTAAGCTGACCGGCGCGGTGCCGAAGCGAGTCGCAGCCCTTGCTAGATCGAGGTGGCGGAGCTGAGCGCGCGTCCCCCGGCCCTATCCATTCCGCGTTTCACGGCGCCCAAGGGCAGCCAGGACGTGCTGTTATGAGTTCGCTGACCACGCGGTGAGACGAACCGCCATCCCATGACACGACCGCAAAACGAGAGGTTCCAGGCCGAGGAGGTTCTGCCTATCGCGCATTAATGCACCATCTGGGGCTTGCGTGCTCGGATTCGAAGTCACGCGGCGGACCGGATCGCCACGACAGAGAAGAGAGCATCGGTGCCTTATGAACCACCGGGGATGAGGCGTTCGGTTCGTCCAGAAGCGTGTCCCGCTGAAATATGAACGCGCCGTCAGCCCGGCGGAAATGGCAGATCAGCAAAGCTGAAAACTGACCAGCGCGCGGCCGAGGTCAGGCTCGAGCTGGACCGCACGGGACAGAGTTTCGATTGCTTGAGCGACGCACTGGCCATCGATCGGATAGCGCTTGTGCGGCGTGTCGCGCGGCATTATGCCATCCGGCTCAAATCAACGCTCCGGCATAGAACTCGAGCCCGCGCCGCCACGCCTTCTTCGCATTCTCGCCGCCCACGCCGGTTTCGAATACGTAAGAAGCGAGTCCAACACATAGCCCGTCTGAAGGCCGTCGACCCGCGCTAGACCGGGTGACTCGCCGTATAGCCGAGGAACCATCTGGGCGCTGATCGAGGGGATGCGCGGAGCGCCGCGCCGCTGGAGCTACGAAACGCTCGTCGCCTGACTCACAGACAGGCGAGCAAGCAAAAGCCGAAACGACCATGTTCGCGTTATGTATTGGCGAACAGGTCACCGGGGAGGTATCCGAAAAAGGCGCCTTGCGGGCCGACCGTCTGCAGAATACACCGATGAAGAAGTCGCCGACGCCGGCCGCGAGCTTCAACGAACTGCTCGTCGCCAGCCGAAGCTCCCATGCGTCCAGGAGACCCAGCCCGGCGAAAGCGGTCGCGATCGTGTTTGGAGCTGACCGCGGATAGAAGAACACCCGGGTCTGAACGTCGAAGTGATATCCCCAGCACGGCTCGCGGAAGGTAGCGCAGCGGAGCTGCTCATGCACGATCACACAGTTCCCTCAGCCTTCAGGCGCTTCGTCCTCTTGGAGAATCCGTTTCGGGCGTAGGCCGAGGACGTGGGCGAGCGTCGCGGGGCTGAGCCCCGGGAATCCTCAGCGAGGGCCGGAAATCCAGTGGGGACCGCTTGACCCCCTGAGTCAGGACGCGCAGCGAAAGAGGAGATTGGCCCAGACGCCGCGCCAGCCATATCGCGTTCAAGCCATCGTACGGGTCCGCCCCGCGCCATGGCGGTGGTCGCACCATCTCTCGACTCGCGGGCGGTGCGTACCGCCTGATCGACCAGACCACCTAGCGGCCCGATGTCGTGGCCCGTCGTCGGAAATGCGTCGCGGCCGAATCAGCCCGTTCGCTCGTCAGGACGCGACAGTTCTGATTCCTATGGTCTAGCGCACGAGCCCGAAGCCGCCCACGACGACCAACGCGCATTGCGGATGCAAAGGACCCCCACAACGCGTGCAAGGATAGCGTGAACAGTTGCTATCGGCTGCGCAGCGGAGGGCGAACAGGGCCACCGTCGAGTGACCTTTGATCTTCCTGCGCGGCACGCTCGTTGCACGCGGCAACGGGGTGCGCGACCGCCACGTTTCGGGCCGCTGCGAGCGTTGCGTGGACCATCGCCTGCTCCACACCCGAGGATCGCCTTCGCGCAGTTCGTCCGGAGTCTTCGGCTCGCGCCGCCGCGGGGCGACGCCGGCCAGTTGCGCGGCGCTGTCGAGGCGCCGCAGCATCCCCTCGCGCCTCCAGCCACCGTCCACCGCGGGCGTCTTCGCCGGCGAACATCGTCCACGTCGGGATCCCCATCACGCGCGGCCTCGCGGGTCATCGTGCCGCCGGCCCCGATCATCACGTCGGCCGCGTACATCAGCGAGCGGGAGTCGATCGCGGCCCGCGGGACCACGCAGTTCCCGAGCCCGAGACCCTCGATCGCGGCGATCTGCTCCGGGTGGCGGGTGAGGACCACACATACCACGCCGGCTGCGACGCAGACCGTCCGGAGCGCGTCGCTTCGAACAGCGGGTTCGACGACGGGTGATAGACGGCGCGGGTCGGAGGGGTGCGCAGCACGACCACGATCTCGCGGCCGCGGTGACGAGCCCACCTTGCTCAGGATCTCGCGATCCGGCTCGAAATCGCCGATGTACAGCTCCTCCTTGAGCCCCGGGTAACGCACGACCTTGCGCGGCGTTGCGCCCTGGCGCCGGAGTCGCTTCCAGCGGAGCATACTTCGGGTACGAGGATCGGTCCTGGCCAGGCGGAAGGCCAGGTGGTTCGCCGGCTGGTGCTCGAAGTCCATCGCCGTGACCGCCGGAATGCGCAGGCTGCGCGCCGCCGACGATCTGCGCGTAGGAGTTGTGCGAAAGCGCGACGTCGGGCGGGTACGCGCCGCCCAGCGGCGCAGATCGGCAACCCGGCGTCGCGATCGTCGCCGCCTTCGACAATCTTCTGCCGCGGGCTCTCCCCGCCGATCACCTCGACCTGCGGCCACCGCTCCCGCGCCAGCTGCGAGCGTCTGCGCGTTGTCGCGCGCGGTGACGAGCACCTCGTGCCCTTCCTCCTCCAGCCGTCGGGCGACTGGCGCGAACAGCAGCGGATGGGGCGAGTTCGAGAGATCGATCCAGATCTTCACGCGGCGCCTTCTCCGACGTCAGCGACGGCGGACGCAATGTCATCGGCCGGTCGTGAGCGCGAGGCGCGGCGCAGATGACCGCTGCTACGCGCTCCGCGGCATGGCCGTCCCATCCCGGCGGCGGCTGTGGACGGCGCCGTTCGTGCCGCCGCGAGCCGCGGAAGGATGTCGCGCGATTCGCGCCGGATCGAGCCCGAGCAGCGTGTTGGTGCCCGCCCGGATCGTGACCGGACGCTCGGTGTTGTCGCGCAGCGTGAAGCACGGAACGCCCAAGTAGGTGGTCTCCTCCTGCACGCCGCCGGAGTCGGTCAGCACGGCCGCGGCGTCGGCCTCGAGCGACAGGAACTCGAGATAGCCGACGGGATCGAGCACGTCGCACCGCCGGGCCCGACCGCCATTCCGCTCCATCCTCTTGCGGGTCCGGGGGTGCGCGGGGAACACGACCGGCAGCTCGCGCGCGATGGCGCTCAGCTGAGCGAGCACCTCGCACAGCATCGGGCCGTCCACGAGCGCGGGACGATGCAGCGTGACCAGCAGGTAATCGCCGGGGCGCAGACCAAGCCGGCGCGGCAGCCTCGAGCTCGCGGAACCGATCCTCCATCGCGACGAGCGTGTCGATCATCGTGTTGCCGACGAAGTGGATGCGCTCTGAGGCGATCCCCTCGGCCGGCAGGTTCTCGCGCGCCTCATCGGAGTGGATGAACAGGTAATCGCTGAACTCGTCGGCGACGATCCGGTTGATCTCCTCGGGCATCGTGCGGTCGAAGCTCCGCAGGCCGGCCTCGACGTGCGCGACCGGGATGCCGAGCTTGACCGCGACGAGCGTCGCGGCGAGCGTGGAGTTGACGTCGCCCGGAACGATCACGAGTTCGGGACGCTCGCTCTCCATCACCGGCTCGATTCGCTCCATCACACGCGCGGTCTGCACGGCGTGGCTCGCCGACCCCACGCCGAGCACGTGGTCGGGCGCAGGGACGCCGAGCTCCTCGAGGAAGACGTCGACATCATCCGGTCGTAGTGCTGGCCGGTGTGAACGAGTACGTGGCGACCGTCAGGCAGCGCTTGCGCAGTTCCGCGATGACGGGCGCCATCTTGACGAAGTTCGGCCGCGCCCCCATTGCGTACAAAAGAACGCCCACTGCGCCCCCAGCATAGCGGTCGATCAGACGTCGCTGCATTACGCCGACCCGCGTTTCTTTGCGCTCGTTTACGGGCCCGCTCGGACGGCGCTGCATCCCGTCGATCCCACTGCCAAGGCAGTGGTCGGCGGCGTCCTCGACTCGGCCGATCCAGCCCAAGCCGACGCAGAGGGCTATCTGCGTGCAATCGGAGCGGCGGACGCGATCGGATACCACCCGTACCTGTACGACCTGTCCGCGATGCAGCAGGACACACTTCTGCTGAGGCAATGGCTGGATGCCAATCGCAAGGCCAACGTTCCGCTCGACATCAACGGGTTCGGTTCGCTTCTGGACCCGAGTGGGACGCTGCCCAGCATCTCGGCGTGGGGGAGAGAAGTCGCGAAGTTCACGCAGTGGGCGCTATGCACGCCGTCGCTGCACGTCGAGAACGTGCAGCCGGACTGGTGGGGCGGCACACCCGGGGCGGATGCCGACGTCTGGTTCGGGATGTACTCAAGCAAGCTAAGTCCGACGCCCCTGGGAACCGCATATCTCGCCGCCGTCAAGCAGCTGACGACCACCGGATGCCCGGCGCCGGCGGCGCCGCGGCCACCGAAGAGGAGCATCGGCAGCGCGGCTCGCACGGTCGGTTCACGCGAAAGGAGTCAAGCCGCGCGCCCGCGATTCGTCGCCCAGGCGCAAGCGGCTGCGCAAGCGCTGACAGCTCAGCGGCGGGTCCGTCTGGCGCGAGTGCGCCGGGCGAGGACCTTTGCCAGCACGACCAACTCGGTGGCGGACTCCCGCGCGCGATCCACGAGATGGCTGATGCCGCGGATCGGTGCAGCCTGGGCGGATGAGCCGTCGGCGGCGATCCCTTCCTCGGCACGCGTCCGGCGCCGGAGCAGCAGACCGGCGCCGAGCAGCCCGAGTGCGGTGATCAACGTGCCCAGCAGGTCGAGGCCCGTGTTCGGAAGCGTCCCGCTGGTGCTGGTCGGAGTCGAGGAGGTCGATGAGCCGCTGCCGGTCGACCCGCTGGTGCCGGAGCTGCCGCTCGATCCGCTGCTGCCCGAGCCGCTGCCGCTGGACCCTGATGACCCAGACGACGAGGAGGCGGCGTTTGCGACCACGACGACCGTTCCTTTCATAAACGGGTGCAGCGAGCAGATATAGGCGATCGTGCCGGCCTGGCTAAAGGTGTGCGAAGCGCTGGCGCCCTTCGACAGCACGCCCGTGTTGAAGCTGCCGTCGCTGGCGGTCGCGGTGTGCGCCGTCGGGCCATCGTTCGTCCAAGTGATCGTGTCGCCGACGTGGACCGTGATCGTCGCCGGCGTGAATTTGAAGTCGGAGATCGTGTCGCCGGCGGCGCCGGCGGCGCGGGCCAGCGGAACGACGAATGTGTGGTGCACGGCCCGTCTGGCCGCGGCACGAGCGGCCGCCGGGGGAGGCGCGGGGGTGTTCGCGGGCGTCGAAGCGGCCGTGTGCGGGCTTGGGGCGCTGGCCGTCGTGTGCGGCTGGGGCTTTGCGGCGACGCCGTGGTGATGGCGGCCGACCAGGTGCAGCGGGAGTGGAGCGGCGATCGCGGCCACGGCGGCGATCGCGGGCTTTGAGCGGGGTGAGAAGATCATCCTTGACGCTAATGACGACTGAATATGGCAGTACCTTCCCTGATCCGGGCGTAGGATGGAAGGCCGACCGCCGTTAGGAGGCTAATCGATGTCAAGACTGGTGCGGATGGACCAAACCGGGCACACGACGCTCGCGGAGTGGACCACGGAGGAACCTGAGGCGATCGAGGCAGCGGTCGCCGCATTTCGCGCAGAGCTGGAGCAGGGGTATTTCGCCGTGGTCTCACACGGCGAGGGCCGCGCCGAGCAGGTCACCGAGTTACCTGTGAATGCGCAGCTGGTGATCCTCCGCAGGCCGATCGCCGGCGGCTAGCGACGGCGATGACGGCCGGCGTCAGGGCGGCGGACGCCGCCCTCCCGGAGCTTGCGAGCGTCTACTGGCGCGAGCGCGCGAGCGACGGCTCGCTGAGGAAACTCGGGCGGCGATGGACGCTGTGCACGATCGCTCACACCGTCCCGTTGGTTGCCACCGCGATCGTCCTCGTCGCGCTGAACCCGATCACCCTGCCGGTCGCGCTGATTCTGCTCGCCCACGCGTGGGCGATCCCCGAGCTGTACGCGGCCAGGGGCGCAAACGTGTTGCGCCCACCGCGCGAGCACGACCACGAATCGGAGCGGACAGCGCTGGGGTTGCTCGGTGACCTGCTCGACGCTACCCCGCGAGCGGTTCACGCGCGCACGGGGATGGTCGTCGAGCAGGGCGAGTTCGGGACGTGGATCGTCGGCGTCGCCGGTGCGGTGCTCGTGCGGTCCGGCGGGCGCCGCGTTCACTGCTATTGCGTCAAGGCGACGGGCGAGCAGCTGCCACCAAGTGATCGGACCGCGCACCTGCTACTGGCACTCAGGGCCGACGAGGTCGGGTTCGCGACGGTTGCCAACCTGGCCTTCTCCGGCGCCACTTGGCGGCTTCGCCGCCGGTTGCGAGGACCGGCGCGTGAGGCGCTGGCAGTCGCCGTGCAGCGCGGCCGGGCAGCGCCCGCAGGGCGCACTGGTCTTTAGGAACTTTGTACCCAGGGCCAATGCGGGTTTGAGGCTGCGAGCGGATCATGCTCGTCATGAACAGCCCTCTCACAGCATCCAGACTCCTGCTGGTTGCCGATCCGCGTCAGGCAACCGCAGCCCGCGAGAAGGGCGCCGTGCGGCGCTACCGACTCGCTCGACTGCGGTTCGATGGCCGGTCGGCCGAGTACGCGTCCCGCTTCGATCATCTCAAGCGCGTCTACGACTGATCCGCCTCGCGGCGGCGGCCCCAACTGAGCGGCCTGCCGCCGCGCTACGCTGTGCGTATGCAAACGACCGAGCTGGAACAAACTCCGAAGCACCACACGCCGATCCTGCGCAAAGCGATGGCGGGTGTGGTTCTGGTCGTCGCAGTAGCCCTTGTAATCAAGCTCGCACTTGGCTTCGTGATGGCGATCTTCTGGACGATCGTCGCCGTAGCCGTCGTGATCGCGATTCTCTGGGCGCTGAAGACGCTCATCTGGTAAGCACGCCGTCCCATGGAGAGCATGGGCCTAGTCGTGATCATGTTCTTCTTTGGCCTGGCCGGGGGCATCGTCGGCCGGATCAAAGGCAGCTCGTTCTTCCTGTGGTTCCTGATCTCGGGGCTGGTTCCGTTCTTCGGCCTGCTGGCAGCCGTCTGCTACCGCTACGACAACCAGGAGCTGCGTCGCCAATGCCCCGGTTGCGGCAAGGTCGTCAAGCTCCACGATGCGCTCTGCACGCGCTGCGGCACCGAGCTCGAGTTCCCTGACGTCGCGATCGCGCCCGAGGCTTCGGTGCGCTCGCGCGTGGCGTAGCGCGGGAACGCTGCGAATCAGGCTTGGCCGACCAGCGCGGTGGCGAGGCGCAGCCGGTCAGCATCATCGAGGTTGACGAACCTCAGACCGAGGTGGCTGCTGGTCTCGCGGGCGAGGACCGCCTGGCACTGCACCGGGGCAGAGGCCGTCGGAAGCGTCAGCTCGATCGTCCACCGTGGCCCATTACCGAGCGTCGGCTGACGGGCAACGAGCACTCCGTCGAGGCTGAGGTTCTTGATTGCAGTCTCGCTGGTCGTGCCGACGACGCGACCGTCATCGGCCATCAAGGACGCACGAACGTGGGCCGCGACCGGTAGCCGATCGGCTCTCCGGCGGTCCGTCAGCCGGAATCCCTCGGTGTGGACGAACTCGATCCCGCGTCCGAACCTTTGCGAGAAGGCGATGCCTCGCATCTCGATGGGGAGAGAGTCGCGCTCGAAGCTCAGGTGAGCGAGAGCCCCTGGTCGCAGCCTCGCGACCAACTCCGCCGCGAGATGGCCAACCGGAACCAGCCTCGCCGTCGAACCCTCGATCCACTGGACCCGGGCCGCGAATGAGCTCGCCTTGTGAGCTGGCTCAGGGTCGAGGTCGATTGCGACCTCGTCGCCCTCAATGAGACCTCGTAGGTCTGTTCGGCGGTCGGACGCTTCCATAGAAGAGAAAGGCCGGTTACCCACTTCAACCGCTTGCTAATCCAGGCCGTGATCCTTTACCTACGTCGCTGCCTCCTCGCGCGCTCAGCCCGGCCCGCATCAGACCAGCAACGTCGCGATCGGATACTGGGCCACCGCGGGGTCCGCGGTCGCGATCGTCAGGCCGAGCAGGGTTGCCTGCGCAACGAGGAGTCGATCGAACGGGTCTCGGTGAAGTGGCGGGAGCGTCGCGACAGCGAGAGCGTGTGGGTGCTCGATCGCCAGAGCCTGCGCGCCAACTGCACGCATGCGATCCGGCACGTAACGCTCGGGTGACTCAGGCAGCGGCAGCTTGCCGAGCTGGTACTTGATCGCGATCTCCCAGGAGCTGACCGCAGACAGCAGCAGCTCGGTACGCACGTCCTCCACGATCGGGAGGTGGTCGCCAAGCCGTTCGGGCTCGGTCTGGAGCCACAGGAATACGTGCGTGTCGAGGAGCAGATTCACTGCTCGAATGTCGCGAGCAGGTCGTCCGCCAGAGGCGCATCGAAGTCGTCGGGCACGATCCAGCGCCCACGATCGATCCCCAGCCGCCGCGCCCCTCGTCGACGCACCGGTACGAGACGGGCGATCTCCTCGCCGCGACGCGTGATCGCGATCTCCTCGCCGGCCGACACGCGCTCCAGCAGCTTCGACAGGTTCGTCTTGGCTTCGTGGACACCAACGGACTTAGTCATGAACTTAGTCTACCATCCGGGCGAACGGCCAAAATCCCCCTGGTAGACTCGCCCTTCTCGTCGCGCGCGGGTCCGTTGCGCGCGTCCGTATACCCGATCACAGAAGGAAAGGAGGCGAGCGCTATGCGTGCAGTCGATGCACTGATGGAATGCCTGAAGGCGGAGGGTGTCGACGTCGTATTCGGATTGCCCGGCGGCGCGAACCTCCCGACCTACGATGCCTTCTACGACGCCGGAATCCGGCACATCCTGGTCCGCCACGAGGCCGGCGGAGGGCACGCGGCCGAGGGATACGCGAAGGCAACCGGCAAGGTTGGCGTGTCGCTCGGAACCAGCGGACCCGGGGCCACCAACCTCGTGACGCCGATCTGCGACGCGATGATGGACTCGGTGCCGGTCGTGTTCCTGACGGGCCAGGTGCGTACCGAGCTGCTGGGGACCGACGGGTTCCAGGAGGCGGACACGATCGGGATCACGATGCCGATCGTCAAGCACAGCTTCCTGATCCAACACCCGCTCGAGTTGCCGCGCTCGATCCACGAGGCGTTCCACATCGCCCGCACAGGGCGGCCCGGACCGGTCGTCGTCGACATCCCGCAGGACCTGAGCCGCGCGGACATCCCGTACGAGCCGGTCAGCGACGTGCACCTGCCCGGCTACCAGCCGACGACGGAGGGAAACCAGAAGCAGATCCGCCTGGCGGCCAAGGCGCTCGCCAACTCACGCCGGCCGGTGATCTATGCGGGCGGCGGCGTCGTCAGCGCGAATGCTGGTCCGGAGCTCACCGAGCTGGCGACCAGCGATCGCTTCCCCGTGACCTGCACCGTGATGGGGCTCGGGGCGTTCCCGGCGCCGCACGAGCAGTGGCTCGGGATGCTCGGGATGCACGGCACGCGCAGCGCCAACTACGCGATGGACGAGGCGGACCTGATCATTGCGATCGGGGCCCGGTTCGACGATCGGATCACCGGCAAGCTCTCGGAGTTCGCGCCGCGGGCGAAGTTCATCCACATCGACGTCGACCCCGCTGAGATCTCAAAGAACGTGCCGGCGCACATCCCGATCGTCGGCGATGCCAAGAACATCGTGCCGCGGCTGACCGCCGAGTACCGGTCGCTCGAGGCCGATCCGGCGCGGCTCGAGGCGTGGTGGTCACGGATCCACTCCTGGCAGCAGCGCTACCCGCTCGGCTACGAGGACTCCAAGGACGCCGAGATCAAACCCCAGTACATGGTGCAGGCGCTGTATGAGGCGACCGGCGGCGACGCGATCGTCACGAGCGATGTCGGCCAGCACCAGATGTGGACCGCGCAGTACTTCCACTTCAACCAGCCGCGCCGGTGGATCAACTCGGGCGGGCTGGGGACGATGGGCTTCGGGATGCCCGCAGCGATGGGCGCGAAGGTCGGGTGTCCCGATCAGACCGTGGTCTGCATTGCCGGCGACGGGTCGATCCAGATGAACATGCAGGAGCTTGCGACCTGCGCCCAGGATGACATCGCGATCAAGGTGTTCATCATGAACAACGGCTACCTCGGCATGGTTCGCCAGTGGCAGGAATTGTTCTGGGACAAGCGCTACAGCCACGTCGAGATGGGTCAGTGGCCCGATTTCGTGAAGCTCGCCGAGGCTTATGGCGCGACCGGCATGCGGTTCGAGGACAAGACCACGCTGGTCGACGACATGAAGGAGGCGCTCGCAACTGACGGACCGGTCCTGGTCGACGTCCGCGTCACACGCGAGGAGAACACCTACCCGATGATCCCTGCGGGTCAGCCGGCAAGGAACATGGTCGGGTGAGCGTCATGGGAGAGCCAGGAACCAAGGAAGTCCTCAGCCTCGACGAACTCGAGGCGGTCGCCGGCCAGCGCACAGGGCGCAAGCACATCCTCTCGATCCTCGTCGAGAACAAGCCGGGTGTCCTGACCAGGATCGCCGGGTTGTTCGCGCGGCGCGGGTTCAACATCGACACGCTCGCGGTCGGACCGACCGACGACGAGACGATCTCGAGGATCACGCTGACGCTGGACGGCGCGGTCCATCCGATCGACCAGGTCACCAAGCAGCTCCACAAGCTCGTCAACGTGATCAAGATCCGCGACCTCGAGCCGGAGGAGACGCTCGCGCGCGAGCTCGCGCTGTTCAAGGTTTCCGCCGACGGCGCCAGCCGGGCCGAGGTAATGCAGATCTGCGAGATCTTCCGCGCCAAGGTCGTCGACGTGACCAAGCGCTCGCTGGTGATCGAGGTCACGGGCACATGCGAGAAGGTCGATGCGTTCGAGGCGCTCGTGCGGCCCTTCGGGCTGATCGAGATGGCGCGCACGGGCGAGATCGCGATCTCCCGTGGACGGGGAGAAACCTAGCCAGATCCTCCCGCGTCGGCGAGCCTCATCGTGATGCTGGGAGCTACGGCTCGACCAGCCAAAACCGACATCTTGAAGCCTTGCGGCGAGCCGCTCGAGCTGGGCTCTTGACCATCCAATCGGCGCGCGGCCACGTTCAGCACCTCGAGGTACGGCGTCGATCACCGCGCGTCGCTGCCGCGCGAACTGCCGAGGTCGAATCACCGGCTGGGGCGTCCGCGAACAGCCGGTCCAGGTTCGCCAGCGCCGCCCGTACAGCCGGATCCGTGCCGGGGCCGACTTCTCGCGCGGCATCGCGCTCGGCCAGCTGGGCCAGGTACGCGCTGCGGGTCAGCCCGCGCGAGCGAGCGGCACGGTCAATGCGCCGCAGCAAGGCGTCGTCGAATGAGACCAGGACCTTGCTCATGGGATGATCAGTCTATGGCGACCCGCGATCCCAGCCTCGCCCGCGCTACCGGCGCTGCCGCAAACTGGCTTCCACAGGCAGATCTTCAGCGCCTCGAATCCAAGCTGACTGCCGGTCTGCGCCGCTCGCGTGTGAGCGGCGTGCCGGTGTTGGTCAGCCTGACCGCGCGCTGTCCGGCAGCCGCAGACCCGGTCGCCGTCGTGGCGGGCTCGCGACGCCAAGCGCAGCACTGGTTCTGCTTCGAGCAGCCAAATCGTGATGGCTACGCGGTCGCTGCGCTCGGGTGCGCGCGCGAGCTGACCGCGAACGGTGAAGGTCGGTTCAGGGAGGTCGACCGTGCTTGGCGAGAGCTGATCGGGGCGGCGCTAGCGGACGAGCCCGCCGGCCCGCCTGGGTCCGGACTCGTGGCGGTCGGAGGGTTCGCGTTCGCGCCCGATGGCGGCGCCAGCCGGGCCTGGGCCGGATTCGCGCCGGCGTCGCTGGTCGTCCCGGAGCTGTCGTTTGCCCGCAAGGGCGGCGACGTATGGCTGACGGTCAATGCCGAGCTCGCACCCGACGACACCGCCGATGAGGCGCTCTCCCGCATCCTGCGCCGGCTCGAGGATCTACGCGAGCCGTCCTTGCCGCTGCTCGATCCCGCGCCGACCGGCGAGTACCGCGTGTCGAGCCCAATGCCCCCCTCGCACTACGAGGAGGCGGTGGCGCGTGCGGTGCAGCGGATCCGCGGCGGTGAGCTCGAGAAGGTCGTGCTGGCGAGAGAGGTCGAGGTGCACGCCCCCGTCGACCATGATCCCGCGGCAATCCTCGCTGTGCTCCGCGAGGCATTCGCATCGTGCTACGTGTTCGCCGTCGGACGGGGAGATGCGACGTTCCTCGCCGCGAGTCCCGAGCTCTTGATCCGCCGCGAGGGGCAGCGCGCCAGCACGGTCGCGCTGGCCGGCTCGATCCGCCGCAGTGCCGATCCCGCGGTCGACGACCACCTCGGCGAGCAGCTGCTCCAGAGCCCGAAGGACCGCGAGGAGAACGCAATCGTCGCCCGGCGGATCGCGCGAGTCCTTGGACCGCTGTCGGTGTGGGTCACGGCCGCGCCCGAGCCGGCGCTCGTGAAGGTCGCCAACATCCAGCACCTCGGCGTGCCGATCCGCGCGCAGCTGGCCTCGCCGGTCGGCGCGATCGGACTGGCGGAGCTGCTGCACCCGACGCCTGCCGTCGGCGGCGAGCCGAGCGAGCAGGCCAGCCGCCTGATCCCGGCGCTCGAGGGACTCGACCGCGGCTGGTACGCCGGGCCGGTCGGCTGGACCGACTCGATCGGCGATGGGGAATTCTGCGTGGCGCTTCGCAGCGCGCTGCTGCGCGGGCCGCTGGCCCGCTGCTACGCCGGCTGCGGGATCGTCCGGGACTCCGACCCAAGCTCGGAGCTCGCGGAGACCGAGATCAAGCTCCAGGCGCTGCTGCCCTTGCTAGCGGGCTAGCTCATTTCGTCAGCATCGCCTCGACGGCTGAGATGTACCTGCCCGCAAGCTCGAACACCCGCTCTGCCTCTTCCGCTGGCACCGCCCAGGCCTCGTAGTCGGCATCCTCTCGCTCGGGTTGGATCTTGCGTGCCTCCGACGCCAGCTCGGCGTCGAACTCGCCCCCGTCGACGAATTCGCGATGGAACCTGTCCCACGTGCCTGAGTGCGTCTTCGCATAAGTGTCGCGCTCACTGAGGGCGGCTCGGGCGGCGTAGAGCATCGCGTAGTAGGCGAGACTCAGCGCCGAGCCTGCATCGGTCTTGCGAGCATCCCTTGCGGTATCGAGGCGGCGTCGAGCCGCGGCGAGGAACTCCACCGATCGTGGGCTCATCCCTCGATCACGACCTTGTCGCGGTCGACTTCGGCGATGAAGAACGATCGAATTGAACGTCGGCCCGCGAGCCATTGCGGCGTGTGGATGTGGACGGAGAACCAGATGCCGGTCCGCACAAGTCCGAGTTGCTCGGCGGCGTCGTCGAACGCGCGGTGGACACGTCGCTTGTCGTCCCACGAGTCGCGCTCGACCAGCACCAAGACGTCGACGTCCGAGTCCGGGTGCGACGGCGTCTCCCCACGGGCACGGGAGCCGAACAGCCATATGGCGTGAAGCGCTGGTCCGAGCCGCTCGCGCAGCAGTTCGGCGAAACGCTCGAGGAGCGCACGCTCGTCGGGGCTCAGAGAGGTCGCGGCCAGGTTCGCCATGCAACCGGTTACGGTATCCAAGGCCGTTGCGGACTCGTGATCACCCGTGGGCTCGTCCGGCTGGTTTTCCGGCCCTGCGGGCCGGTCGCGGCGCGGCGAGCGCCCCCGCGTCGCCGTGACGGCTGACGTCGCGTGTACTCCACGCCGGGCCGCGGGCATCCAGGCCCGCGTCCCGCCGTGGAGTCTTTGAACGGCGGGGCCGAGAAACACAAACGGGGAGGGATAGGTGAGTCCGCCAGCACTGCCGCCGCGACGCGGCGGTGGAGCGAGAGGTTCTGCTCGCGATCGGTGCGGACGTGCGCAGCGGCTTCGAGGACCGCTCGGTCCCAGTGCTCGCTGCAGAGCGTTCAATCTTCGCGGGTGAACTGCTCGACACGCCGGGCGAACGCCGGCTCGTCGATCGCTGGGAAGCGGAACAGTCGTTCGCGCATCCGCGCGAATGCTTCGGCCAATTCGGGGCGAGTGACCAGCCCATGGTCGAGCATCGCGCTGACGTCGCCGAGGTCTCGGTCGGTCCCTCGCTCGAGCTTCGCAAGCGCCTGGAGGCGGAAGTCCATGTGGCGCACATCGACGACGCCATGGCGGAAAAGGTACGGGCTCCGCTCCCGCCAACCCTCGAGCTCCGGCAGGAAGTCGAGCGGGGAGGCAAGTTCCACGTTCACGTCGAGCCTGTCCTTCAACTCGGTCACGGCGCGGAGCAGCTCGTCAGAGTCCGGCTCGGGACGGATGTCGACGTCAAGCGTGGTCTCGCGGAACCCTTCAATGACTGCGCTCGCGCCGCCTACGAGGTAAACGGTGTGGGGGTCGCGCACACGCCGGCCGAGCTCGTGCAGCAGCCGCTCGATGCGCTGGCGGTCAGCGTCCTTGCGCGTGCTCCACCGTCCGTAAGTACGAAACGACACGCCGCGTCAGCGCGTTGTAGACGCTGTGTGCGCGGTCGCCTTCTCGTTCGGAGAGCAGTGCGTAGAGCCGACGTTCGGCGTCAGGCAGGGGGTTGCCGTTGACCTCGATCCCGGCCTCCCTAAGCCGGGTGGCGAACCGCGACACCAGCAGCGACGGAACGGTGACACGACCGGCGGCGAGATCGGCGAGCCCCGGTTCGACGAGTTCCGCGCCGGGAAGCACACTCGATGTCGGTAGCTGGTTCACCGGGGCAAGGATAGGACCGCTGTCGGTCCGGGCATATGCGTGGGTCACTGACCCAGCACCGCCGCCGCGACTCGGCGGTGGAGCGCGAGGTTCTGCTCGCGGTCGGTCCGCACCTCGATGATCGTCGTGTGGCCGGCGCCGAGCGACGCGTCGATCGCCAGCCGGAGCTCGCCGACACTGGCCGGCAGCTCGTACCGGCATCCGTACAGGGCAGCCGCGGCCTCGAAATCGAGTCCGTGTGGGGTTGCGACGTGCTCCTCGAATGCGTCCCTCTGGCCCGCGACCGGCAGGAAATGAAAGATCCCACCGCCGTCGTTGTTGAGCAGCACGATCGCGAGGTTCAGGCCCAGCCGCCGCGCCGCGAGCAGGCCGCCAATGTCGTGCGCGAGCGCCACGTCGCCGACCAGCAGCACGACCGGACCGTCCGCGCAGGCGGCGGCCCCGAAAGCCGAGGAGACGGTCCCGTCGATTCCGTTGGCGCCGCGATTGCTGAGCACGCGTGGCGCGGACTCCCGCGCCGGGAAGAACAGCTCCACGTCGCGGATCGGCATCGAGGACGCGACGAACAGGGTCGCGTCGGATGGAAGCCACTCGCCGAGCCGGGCCGCCACCAGCGGCTCTGATAGCTCCTCGCCGAGCTCTGACGCGATCGTGTCGCCCGCGCGGTCATCGGCCATGCGCCACGCGGCCAGCCAGTCGCGATCCGCCGGTCGCTCAGGCGTGAAGGAGGCGAGCGTCGTCTCGGGGTCGGCGCCGAAGTCGGCGGCGAGCACCGTGGCCGGGTCCTGCCAGGCGCCCTCGGGGTCGAGTGCCACCTGGAGGACATCATCGAGCGAGGCCAGCCACGTACGCAGCGGCTTCGAGGTCGGCAGATCGCCGACGCGGAGCACGAACTCCGGACGCACGCGATCGGTGAACGCCGGATCGCGCAGGAGCAGGTCGTAGCGTGCGATCGCCGCAGGGCCGTGGCGCGCGCCCGAGAGCGGATCGGCCAGCAGCGGGTAGCCGGCCCGCTCGGCGAAGCGAGCGACAACGTCCCCGAGCACTCGGTCGCGCTCCCAACGCCCCGCGACGACCACGCCACGCGGCGGGTAGCTTGCCGCGGCGGCCGACGAGGCGAGCGCCTGGTGAGGCCGCATGACCCACGGCTCACGTCCGGGCCGTCCGCTGCCGTCGTCCGGAAGCGGCTCGTCGAGTACGAGCGGCTCGCGCAGCGGGAAGTTCAGGTGGACCGGACCGGCCGGCCCTTCGAGCGCCGTCCAGTAGGCGCGGCAGGCGAGCGCCCGGATCCAGCGCAGCCGCTCCGGTGTTGCGTCGTGGACGCCGACCTCGACGAACGATTTGACCGCGTTGCCGTACAGCTTGAGCTGATCGATCGTCTGGCCGGCGCCGACGTCGCGCAGCTCGGGCGGCCGGTCTGAGGTCAGCACGATCAGCGGCACTCGCGCCTCGTGGGCCTCGATCACCGCCGGCGCGAAGTTCGCCGCTGCCGTCCCGGAGGTGCAGGTGATCGCGACTGGCCGGCCGGAGCGCTTGGCGGCGCCCAGCGCGAAGAAGCTCGAGCATCGCTCGTCGATGTGCGACCACGATCGGATCCGCTGCTCGCGCACGAGCGAGAGGACGATCGGCGTCGAGCGCGAACCAGGCGATGTGCACGCGTGCTGCATCCCGCAGCGCGCGAGCTCGTCGCAGAACGCTCGCAAGAGAAGATATGTGTCAGTGACGGTCATCCTGCTACACGGCTTTACTCACACGGGTAAGAGCTGGGACGCCGTGATCGGCGCGCTCCCCGAAAACTACTGTGCGATCGCACCCGACATCCGTGGCCACGGCAGCGCCAGCGATCGCCGGCCGGCGACGCTCGAGGCGGTGATCGACGACGTCGACGGCCTCAGCGCCGACGCCTTCACGCTCGCCGGCTACTCGATGGGGGGCCGGATCGCGCTGCACGCCGCGCTCGCGCTCAACGCGCGCGTCAAGGGCCTGGTGCTGATCGGAGCCAGCCCGGGACTGGCGGATGATGAGGAGCGCAGGGCGCGGCGCGCGGCAGACGAGCGGCTGGCGGTCGAGATCGAGCACTCCACGATCGAGGAGTTCGCGAGGCACTGGGCGACGACCCCGGTGCTCGCGGGCCAGCCGGCCGACGTTCGGAGCGCGATCAATGCCGATCGTCTGCGCAGCTCGCCGTGGGGCCTGGCGGCCGCCCTGCGCGGGCTCGGCACGGGGGCTCTGCCGCCACTTTGGGACCGGCTGGGCGAGCTTCGGATGCCGGTCACGCTGATCGTCGGCGAACGCGATGCGAAGTTCCGGAGCTTGGCCGAGGAGATGGCGGAGGCAATTCCGCATGCCACACTCGAGGTTGTTAGTGACGCTGGGCATGCCGTGCACCTTGAGCGTCCTGAGCGGGTCGCGGCATTGGTCCGCGGCATGTAGTCCGGCCGGTCAGCGAGTCGTTCCGCCGCCGCGGGTCGAGTGCGGCGAGCGCACGTCCACGAGGTCGCTGATGATCTCGAAGTCAGCTGTGTTGTCGGTCAGCAGTGGGACCGCGTGGACGTTCGCGGTGGCGGCGATCGCCAGGTCCACGGCCCGCCTGCGGGGTTGTCCGCCTCGCGCGCTCACCGCCGCTGCGAGACGGCCCCACTCGCGTGCGACCTCTGCAGTGATCTCGAGCGGATCAAAGATCGATTCGATTGTGCCAAGCCGCTGCGTGCGCAGCGCTCGCTCATCGTTGTCGGCCGCGACCAAGACGCCGAAGTGAAGCTCGGCGAGCGACGCGACGCTGATCGCCGCCTCGACTTGCTCGGGTGCCGTATCGCCGATCAGGACCGAGGTGTCGAGCAGCGCGCGCAAGGCTAGTTGAACGGGTCCGCGATCGTGGCAGGAAAGCGTTCGAGCTCGGCGGCGAGCGTGCGGGGCGCCGGCGTTCGCCAGATGGCGTGGAGCGCGTCGCCGCCGACCCAAAGACGTCGACTGGCGGGCCCGAGCCGGGCAACTTCCCGTCCAGCCACGGTGATCGTGAAATGCTCGCCGGCCTCAGCGCGGCGGAGCACGTCGCTGACGTTGTTCCTGAGCTCTTTCTGGGGGATCGTGGTCACGCGCAGGTCACGGTAGCAGAACTGCTACCAAGCTTGTTCGCGGCGATGCTACGCCACCAGCTCGGCCGCGGGACGGGGGTCCGTCGCAGCTCCGGCGCGCTCGGCGCGCGGGTGCGCGGGCTCGGCGTGCGGCTTGCGTGGCGGCGGCTCCGGTCGGGGGTCCGCGACGCCGTGGTAGAGCACGCGCTCCCAGTCGTGCACGTCCGCCGTCTGTGAAACCTCAACCGGCGCCGGGCGCCGCGAGGGAGCGGACTTGGAGCCCTGGGACTTGTGCAGAAATGACGCGAAGTTCGCGGCGAGATCGACGATCGAATTCCAGATGCCGATGAATGCGACGATCGCGTAAGTGGCGAGCAGCGCGTTGACGGCCGCGAAGGCGGCGTCGCCCCACAGCTTGTGGTCGTAGGCGCGCTTGAACGTGTACACGCAGACCGCCAGGAGTACATACGGCAGCACCACGTAGAGGAGTGGGGGAATGGTGCGGTTGCTCACCTTCGGCGTGCGCTGGAAGCGGCCCTTGGCGCCGGTCAGGCCCTGCGCGATCGAGCTGAGGCTTCCGGCCAGGTTGATCGGGAGTAGCAGCAGGTTGAATCCATACACGCGCAGGACGTCGAGCGGCTTGTACCCGCAGTAGCTGAGGTCAAGCGCCATCGCGAGGAAGTACGGTGCCGCCACGAGGAACGTCAGCGGGGTGAGCATGTGCTCGTTGAACGGGAAGGTCAGCAGGAACAGGACCGAGACCGAGCTCCAGAAGATCGATGCCATGTAGTTGAGCCGCAGCAGCAGCTCGCCCGCGGTCGTGCGCTCGCCGCGCTTTCGCCGCTGGCGCATGCACGACCACAGCTTCGGCAGGATCAACAGTCCTCCGTTCGCCCAGCGGTGGCGCTGGATGCACAGCGCGCCGAAGTCGGGCGGCGTCTCGCTGTAGCTGAGCCGCTCGGGGTAGTTGTAGACCTTCCATCCGCGCGCGGCGAGGTTGATCGTCGACTCGGTGTCCTCGATCAGCGTGCGGTCCTGGATGTAGATGCGGATCGGCGAGCCGCCGACGTACTCGGTCGTGCCGACGTCGTCGAGCGCCTGCTTTCGAATCACCGCGTTGGCGCCGACCCAGAACGAGGCGCCGTGGAACTCCATGCCCTGGTGAATGATGTGCTGCAGGTCGGTCGTTGCGCCTGCGATCCGCTCGAGCCGGCTCGCGCTGCCCGGATATGCGCTGTACGGCGCCTGCGCGACGGCGATGCCCTCGTTGCCGCGCTGTTCGAGCAGGTGCACGAGCCGCAGGCAGTACTCGGGCATGATCACGCTGTCTGCGTCGAGCGTCATCACGTAGTCGCTGTCGGGCACGACGAGATCGGCGGCGCGGCCGTCCGCCGGCACCAAGAACCGGCCACCGGGGTTCGTCACGTCGCAGTAGCTGCCACCCATCAGACCGATGTAGCTGTTGAGGTTCATCGCCTTGTTCGGCTCGCTCGACAGCGAGGCGTAGTCCTTGCGCTCAAACGAGGTGAGCTCTGCGCGGAACGTCCACGCGAGCCGGCGGTAGAGATGCGCGACGCGCCTAGCGGGCACCCTTGCCGGGTCATCAGCCCAGGCGCTGCGCAGTGCGGCCGCGGTCACGCCGAGGTCGCAGGCAAGCTGCCCGAGCACGTGCGTGGCGAAGAAGCGCTCGTTGTGGTCGGTGGCCTCGTAGCCGGAGCCGAGCTCGTTCACCCACGCAGCCGCCCACTCGTAGTGGTCGGCGAGCGTCGCCAGCTCGGCTGGATAGGCGCCGCGGTCGGTGTTGAGCACCGGCTCCCACAGCGCCAGCGCCGTGTCGAAGCGAGCCCGCGGCCCCGACAGCAGCTTCTGCACCTCGCCCGGCGTTTCGCGTGCCTGGAGCAGTAGCCGGTATGGCTCGGCGTAACGGGGGTTGGGCGGGTTGTCGATCAGCAGCACGACGTTGATGTCCGGATACTCCTGCAGCGCTGCCGACAGGAGCGTCATCTTGATCACACCCGCCTCCTCCTGGTAGGAGGGCACGAGCGTGGTCAGCGACGGTCGGCGCGCGGCGAAGAACTCGTCGAGCTGTGCCCGCGGAACGCGCCGGTGATGGCGGGCTCGGTAGTAGAAGCCGAGCCGGGCAACCAGGTAGGCCAGCGCCGAGGTCGCCAACAGGGTGACGACGACCAGGAACGCGATCGTCTGCGCGACGCCGGCGCGACCCGGTCCGTGACCGAGCAGCTGGCGCGCCACGACCATGACCACCAGCGCGAGCCAGGCGCCTGCAGTGACGATCACGGCCGCCCGGCCGATCGCGAGCGTGAGCTCGCCGGTGGTCCGCGGCACTGCCGGCATCGGGTTGACGTGCGGGTCGGAGCCCCATTGGCGCCGGCGCGAGCCGCTGCCGTTCTGGCTGCCGTTGGCAGGCATGGTGCCGTTGACGGTGCGGTTGCCGTTCGACGCGCTCATTGACTTACCCCCTGGGTCGGCTCACCGGGGATTGTGAATCGAGGCTGCCAGGGTGAGCCTGGAATGGCCGGCAGCGTCGTGCTCGGCTGGTCGCCGCGCGTGTACCACTTCGCCTTGAACGGAAGCCCGTTGAACTGGACGATGTCGCCCTCGTGGTAGACGGCCGCCGGCGACCAAGCTGGATGGCGTCCGGTGTCGAGCAGCTTCGGTTGCGGGGCGCGTGCCCCGGCCAGCACCGGCCCGATCAACAGCCACGGCGTCTGGGCGGCGCTTGAGGCCGGCGTATCCGGCGCAAAGCCGGTGCTGGACCACTTGGCCTGGTAGACGTTGCGGTGCCAGACGACGGTGTAGCCGGTGACGTAGGTGGCGGCCGACTGCCAGATCGGATACGGGCTTCTCGCCGGGTCATCCGGCTTGACCAGCGGCACCTGGGGAACCTGACTGGCCGCGCCGGCGGCGGGCGAAGCGAGGCTCGTTCCGCTCAGCGATCCGAGAATGCGCGTGAACTGCAGTGGCGTCTGCGTCACGCCGCTGCAGGTGTTCGACAGCACGCCGGTCTGCGCGAACACCGAGCCGCAATTGAAATCGCGGTTCAGCGACCACATCGAGACCCGCGCGAGGTGATGCGAGTTGGCGAATCGAACCAGTGCGCGTGCGTCCGGCAGCGTGAACACCTCGCCGGCGACGTCGTTCTGGCCGATCATCACGGTCGCGCCGAGATGGCGCCAGGGCGAGCTCGGCCGCAGCGCCACGTGCGCTGCTGAGTACGTTGCCACGAGCTGGCCGGAGGTGGCGTTGATCGCCTGCTCGACCGGACCGATCATGTTCTTCTCGCGTGGGCCGAAGTCCATCGCCAGGACGTTCACGCCGGCGAGCGTCACGTGCGCGGCGAGCATCGATTTCAAGACCGACAGCCCGGCGGGCGTCAGGCCGGTGGTGGCGACCGGCAGCGAGAGCCACACGGCGAGCGGCCGTCCCTGTGCGGCCCGCGTCCGCTGGGCGGCGGCGATCGCGAGCGCGCGGCGCCTGCCCGCGGCCGCGTCGCTGACCGCGGCGCCCTCGATGTCGAGGTCGATCGCGCTGAGCTGGTAGCGCTGGATCGGGGCGAGGTAGGCGCTGGTGAGCGCCGGGACGCTGTTGCACGACATCGCAAGCTCCGAGTTGTCGCGACCGCCGAACGATGCGATCGGGGTGCCCCCTTGCGCGCGAACCTGCGAGATGCGCTCGTCGAGGTTGAGCGCGCTTTGCGCAGCGGCGAGGCGGTAGTAGCCGCCCCAGCTGGGCGTGCATGGAGAGGCGTGGTCGGCGACCAGGAACCCGAGGTACACATCCCCGACCGGGTTCGCGGCCGGATTCTGAAATTCGTAGGTGGGCGTCAGCGTGACGTCGACGTAAGGAGCGAACACCGGCGCTCCGGCGGCGGCCGGCGCGGCTGCGATCCGGTCGGAGACGGCGAGCGCGACGCCGGCGCCGATCGCCACCAGCACGACCAGGGCGACCAGCACCCTGGTCGGGGATAGCCGGGGCCGCGGCGCATTCGGCAGCGGCGGCATCTTCGGCGGGTAATCGTTCGCGCTGTCGCGCATGGCAGGCACGGCTTCGGTTCTCATTTCGGTCCTTCGTCGTGTTCCTCGACCCGGACTCACCCCGCCGCATCGCCGGGCATCCCTGCCCAGCAGCCCAGCTATCAGTCGCCCTTATCGCTTGCCATCAGCATCGACCCCGGCGGGGGCCGGGACAAGGGGAGTGCCCCCAGGGTTTACCCCAGGGTTTTGGTCTAGTGGAGCTCCCGCTAGCCGGTGGCGCTCACGCCCGGACCGGCCGAGTCCGGGATGACCGTCGCCAGCTGGAACCGCGAACGGATTCCGAGCTTGCGGTACGCATTGGTGAGGTGCAGCTCAACCGTCTTCTCGGTAACGAACAGCTTCTGCGCGATCTCGCGATTGCTGAGGTCACGCACGGCGAGATCGCAGGTCCGTCGCTCGGCCGGCGTGAGTGCGTCGAGCCCCGTGAGCCTCGTGCGCGGAGGACGCCCTGCTCCGGCCGCGAAGTCACCGCGGATTCGCTGGCTGAGGGCGGTCGCGCCGCACGCCAGAGCCTCCTCGAGCGCGAGGCGGAGCACGTCCCGGCCCTCACGACGCCGCCGTCGCTGGACGAGTTCTGCTCCCAGGTCGGCGTACGCGTAGGCGAGCTCGAGCCGTGCCTCCGAGCTCTTGCCGACGGCCACCGCCTCCTCGAGCAGCGCCAAGCCCTCCTCGCCTCCCGTGAGCCGACCTGCGTAGCGCAGCGCGCGCGTCAGCGGGCGGTGCGCACCGAAGCGACGCGCACTGTCGAGCGCCTCCGCGGAGATCTGCTCCGCCCGCTCGCGCTCGCCGAGCAGCGCGAGGACGCGCGCGGCCTCTGAGCGCCAGTCGGCCGGCCGCGTCAAGCCATAGCTGGCCTGAAGCTCTCCCGCCCGCAGGAGGTCCGCGAGGCCGCCACGCAGGTCCCCCCGCGCGATCCGCAGGTTCCCGCGGCTCGTGAGGTACTCGTCGACCAAGATTCGCTCGCGGTCGAGCTCCCCTGTGCTTGCGTCGGCGAGCTCCTGCGCGGCGTCCAGCTCGTCCCGCTCGATCGCCGTCTGGATCGCGACCGCGACGACGCGCCGGGCGTAGAAGTAGTCGGTACCGGCCAGCTCGAGCGCGGTCTGCGCATCGAGCTGCGCTTCACCGACAGCCCCCTGGACAAAAGCCAGCCATGCGCGCTGTGAGTGGAGGTTTGCGATCCGCGTGCCGAAGCCTGTCGCCCGTGCCGCATCCAAGGCGAGCTCGGTCCATCGGGTCGCGGTCGTGTAACGCTCAGTCAAGATCAGACCTTCGAGGGCAATACCGAACGCGAATGGGTTGTTCGCCGGAACGGCCAGCAGCGACGCTTCCAGGACGTCGGCCGCCGGCGCCGCCGCCCCACCGCTGACGATCTCCTCGGAGGCCTGATGGATCCGCGCGATCGCCTCGAACCCGTCGTTGCCGGCGGCGTCGATCGCGAACCGCTCAAGCCACTCCGGCACGAGGTGGCGCAACGACAGCTCAATTCTCGTGAGGATCAGGATCTCTGCCTCGAGCTCGAGGCGGTCCTCGCCCTGCGTTCGCTCGAGCTCCGCCAGCAGCACCTCGAGCGCCTCCGATGCCGCCTGGGCCTTGCCCCATATGAGCGCCGAGCGTGCCAGCCACACACCCGCTCGGGTGCGGAGGTCCGGCCGCGGCGAGGACTCGAGCACGGCGAGCAGATGGTCCCGAGCCTGCTCGTGCTCGCGGATCCCGACCTCGAGATTGCCGAGCTCGCACAGGATCTCGGCGGCGGCATCGTCGCCCGGCGGCTCCTCCAGCGCTCGGCGCAGCCAGGTTGTCGCACCGAGGGGGTCGCCCCGCTCGCTCGCCTTCGCGGCAGCTGCGCGCAGGTCGTCCACCCAGCCCGCGTCGCCTTCGGGCCGTGCCCTCAGCACGTGGGCGGCGATTTGCTCAGGCCGCGCCTGCGCCTGCTCGAGCAATCTCGCCACGGCGCCATGGCGCGCCGCCCGGTCGCCGGGCAGCAGATTCTCGTACACCGCGGTCTGGACGACCGGATGCACGAACCGCAGGAGCTGATCCGGCGCCAGCACGTCGGCCTGGACCATCAAGTCGGCCGCGACGCGAGCGGCATCGAGTTCCAACCCCGCCGCCTGCGCGGCCAGCGGCACGTCCACCTCGTCGCCGAAGACCGCGAGTGCCTGCGCGAGTGCGGTGGCCGCGGGGCCGAGGCGCTCGAGACGGTGCAGGACGAAGCGCGCCACGGCCCCTGGTCCTAGGTCGGTGACCGCCGCCGCCGCGTCTGCCGAAGGCTCCACGCCGGCGGATGAAAGAGCCGCGAGCAGCTCGCCGAGGAACAGGGGATTGCCGGCGGTCGCGCGATGACACGCCGCGCAGAAGCGCGGGTCGGCATCGGCTCGCAGGCGGCTGCGGACAAGCTCCGCGCTCGCGGAATCCGAGAGCGGATTTGGGCGCAGGACCTCGGCGACGCGGTCTCCAGCGAGTGCGCTCCACAGCTCATCGCCCTCCGGATCCGCGGACCGGCCAGTGGCGGCAACCAGCACCGGCAGTCCCTCGAGCCGGCGCGAGAGGTAGCCGAGAAAGCGCAGTGACGGAGCGTCTGCCCAATGCGCGTCGTCGACCGCAAGCAGCAGCGGGCCGCCGTCGCTGAGGTTGACGGTCAGCCAGTAGAGCCCATTGAGGATCCCGAACTCAGCGTCGCCGGCCGCCGGAGGTGCCGCGGCTGTCTCACTGAGAACGCTGCCCGCCAGCGCAGCGGCCCCTGAGAACAGCGGGGCTCGATCCTCCGCCTTCAGCGCGAGCACCACCGGCTCAAACAGCTGGCGCACGACGCCGAACGCGAACCGCCGCTCGATCGCTGCGCCCCGCGCCTCCAGCACTCGCAACCCGAGATCGCGTGCCTGGGAGCGAGCGCTTGCCAGCAACCTGCTCTTGCCGACGCCCGGAACGCCGTCGATCAGCACGACACCGCCAGCGCCCGCAGCGGCGCGCGCCAGCGCAGACTGCAGCGCGGCAAGCTCCGTTTCCCGCTCGAGGAGCGGGATCGAACCGGCCGCGATCGTAGTGTTGACGCTCATGTCAGGATGAGCCAGGCCCCGCTACGGAGGGTACTTGAATTCACTGAGTACAAGACGCTGGACGCTGGCGCTCTGCTGGTCGGTGTGGTTGGCATGCGCGGCGCCCGCGCACGCGAGCACGGTGTCGATCGGCGCAGGGCCGCTTAGCGCGGTGATCTCAACATCACCTTGGGGGCTGCGATTCGTGCAGTCCGGCGGGCCGACGCTGAGCGAAACCGGCGGAAACGCCGCCTCGCCCTACGGCACGCTCGGATTCGGCTCGGCCCCGGTGCCGCCGTGGGGCGGTGCGCCGTCGGGGCCGGCCGGCAAGACGTGGTGGCACGCCACCAAGGTCCTCGCGCAGCGGCGGATGGCGGTTGGCTACGAGTTCACGGTTGCGACGAACGACCCGCTTGGTCGGCGCCTGCAGGTCGTCGTGCGCCCAAGCGGCACCGGCGTGATCGCCGTGCACGCCCACGTCCTCGGGGCCGCCGGCGTGACGCAGATGTCCGACGGTTTCGTCAGCCGGACCGGAGAGCACCTCTCGGGCTTCGGCGGGCGTGAGAACCTGCTCGATCAGTCCGGCCACACGGTCGAGAACTGGGCCGAGGAGGGCACCTGGCGGCCGGGCGACAGGCCCCTGGTGCCGGCGTTCATCGAGCCGTGGACGTACTCGGTCCGCGACGACGGCGCTTACTTCCCGATGCCGTGGCTGGTGTCGAGCCGCGGTTACGGCTTCCTGCTCGACGACAGCGAGCGCAGCCTGTTCCGGCTGCGGTCAGATCGCTCCGACGCGTGGGATGTAGAGCTTGATGCCGCGCACCTCGACTACCGGGTGTTCGCGGGACCGCGTCCGCTCGACGTGGTGCGCAGGTTCTCGGCGACCGTTGGGCGCCAGCCGTCGCCGGCGGCGCCGTGGGTCCTGGGTCCCTGGTGGCAGCCCACGGGACCCGACGACGCGACGCTGCCAGCGCGCTTTCGCCGGCAGGACGTCCCCGGGTCGCTGATCCAGACATACACCCACTACCTGCCGGGCGGCGGGCAGAACGACGCGACCGAGCGCGCGCAGGTCAACCGGCTGCACGGCGCGGGCTACGCGGTGACGACCTACTTCAACCCGATGATCTCGATCAAGTACACGCCGGTGTACGGTCAAGCGCAAAAGGCGGGGGCGCTGCTCGAGAACCGCGCCGGACAGCCGTACCCGCTGCATTACAACCAGTACATGGTGGCGGAGTTCGACTTCACCGCTCCTTCGGGCACGCCGTTCTACCACCGGCTGCTCAAGGAGGCGGTGGGCAACGGCTACGACGGATGGATGGAGGACTTCGGCGAGTACACGCCGCCTGACGCGCTGGCCCGCGACGGAACCCCGGGGACGGCGCTCCACAACCTGTACCCCCGGCTCTACCACTGCGCGGCGTATTCGCTGACCTCGCACGAGCCGCGGCCGGTGATCGAGTTCGACCGCTCCGGATGGACCGGGTCGGCCGCCTGCTCTCCGGTCGTGTGGAGCGGCGACCCGACCACGGATTGGGACTCGGTCGACGGGTTGCCGGCGATGGTGACCCAGGGGCTCAACTACGGCTATTCCGGCGTCGGGATCTACGGCTCAGACATCGGCGGGTTCTTCTCGCTCACCGCGCCGCCAACCACGCCCGAGCTGCTGGCACGGTGGCTCGAGCTCGGTGCCTTCTCGGGCGTGATGCGGACCGAGTCCGAGGGCTTCACGCTGCCGACGTGGAAGAGCTCCCGGGCCCAGATCTGGGATCCGGGGATCGAGCCGATCTGGCGCCGCTACGCGAAGCTGCGCACCCAGCTCTACCCGTACATCGCGGCCGCCACCGGCAACTACATCGCGCGGGGCGTTCCGGTGATGGAGGCGCTCGGGCTCGCGTACCCCAACGACCCGGCGAGCTGGCGCGGCACCCCGCGGTACCTGTTCGGTCCCGACCTGCTCGCCGCTCCGGTCACGAGCCCAGGGCAGCGCGCGCAGCAGGTGCCGCTGCCGCCGGGCCGCTGGCTGGACTTCTGGAACGCCGTCTCCTACCAAAGCCGCGACGGGAGTTTCCACCTGCGTCCGGCGCGGACGCTGAACGGCGGTACCAGCGCGAAGGTTGCGGCGCCGCTCGAGCAGATCCCGCTGTTCGTGCGCGCGGGGGCGCTGCTCCCGCTGCTGCCCGACGACGTCGCCACACTTGCGCCGTACGGCAGAGGCATCGTTCACCTCTCCGACCGCGCGCGCCGGCTTCACCTGCTCGCCTGGCCGAGCGGCGCCTCCTCGGCGACGGCGCTCGGCACCCGGCTCAGCTCACGGCTGGCCCGCGGCGCCTGGACCCTGACGGTCAGCGGCAAGCCCAAGACGCTCGACCTCGAGGCCGCGCTGCCGTGGTGCGCGAGCCGGCTGCGGTGGCGCGGTCATGCTGTCGGATTCAGCGAGCACGTGGGGATCTTGCGTGTGACGCTGCACGGGAGCGGAACATTGAGCGCAGCAGCGGAGAGTTGCAGGAAGCTGTAGACAGATAAAGCGCTTGGATAGTAGACTGATCGGCATGAGCACCACGATCCGCGTCAGTGAACGGACGCGCGACCGATTTGCGCGACTAGCTGACTTAACCGGGCGCCCGATGAGCCAGCTCGTCGAGGAGGCCGCCGACGCACTGGAGCGGCGCGTGTTCTTCGCGAACCTTTCGTCTCGCTACGAAGAGCTGCGTGCTGACCGCGATGCTTGGCACGAGATCGAAGCCGAGCGGGCGACCGAAAGCGGAACGCTACGAGATCGCTCATCTTGAACCTTCGGAGAGGTGATGTCTGGTTGGTGGACTTCGGTGACCCGGTCGGACGTGAGCAGACAGGCACGCGCCCTGCGGTCGTCGTATCGGCAGACGAACTGAACGAGAGTGCTGCAGGCATCGCGATCGTGATTCCCGCTACGACGACGCGCCGCAGGTTGCCGTCACACATCGAACTGGAGCCCGACGGCACCGGCCTCGACGAGGTGAGCTACGCAAAGTGCGAAGACATCAAGTCCATCTCAACCGAACGTCTCGTCGCTCGGCTTGGTTGGGTCAATGAGGCGGCGATGTTCGAGCTCGGGCGCGCGCTCCGTTTTCTCCTCGAGCTCTAGCTGCAGTAAGAACTGGCTCGGCGGAAACCTCGGGGTCGCATGCGCAAGATTGTGGGTTGCGCGACCCGGATCCCGTTCCCGCGTCGGTCGGCGCCAGCAACTACGTGGCGTATCTCGCGACGACCAATGCGTCACTGCTGGGCCGGACCTACGACGGCGTCGGGTTCTGGGGGCACGCGGAGGAAGTCGGCGGCAAAGGCAGCCTGTGGTCCAGGATCCCGGCGATCCTGCGCGCGGGCAGCGATCCCGCCGCGTTCGTGACCGCCGGCGGCACGAGCAGTGCGTTTGTCTCGACGTGGGCGTCGGCCGCGCTACGCCTCGCCGCCGGGGGTCCGCCGTGGAACCAGACGATTCCATACAAGCTCTCCCAGACCAAGGTGTCGAGCCCGCTGGAGGATGTTGGCTCGACCATCGGCCTCGTGTCGGCCCCCTACTCGTTGTCGCTCTACGCCGTGCAGGCGAATCCCGACCAGCCACTGATCTCGATCGTCCCCGGGGTAGGTGTGCTGCGCGCCGCAACGAAGCCGGGCGGCGACCTCGGCGTGTTCTCCGATCCTGAGTACTACTGCCTGGGCGGAGACTGCACCTGCCCGCCGGGATCCACAGGAAAGATCCCCGCGCACAAGGACATCAATGCCGACCCCCTGTTCCTCGCGCTGACGGGCGGTAACGAAGTAGGTGCGGCTGGCCTCACCTACCACTCACTCGACGAGTACTGCCACCCCGACGAGCCCGGCGGCGGGGGCGGGGGCGGCCCGAGCGGCCACGGCATCGCCGTCCTCGACGACCACAGCTTGGCCACGCTCGGACACATCACGTCCGGTTCCTGCAGTTTCACCGGCGGCGGCTTCCGGGCCAAAGCCAGTGGCGACGGGTTCTCGATGACGCTGCGGGTGGCTGGCACGAGCAAGCCCGGAACCTATCTGATCCCGTACGGCAGCTCGAGCACGTCCTCACCGTCAACGGCTACTCGTCGCTGAACCCGGGAAAGGGCGGGGCGGGCGGCGGAGTCAACATCAAGCGCGTGGTCATCAAGAAGAAGACCCGATACCGGATCTCGGTTGGCTTCGACGCTCTCTTCAACGCCTCGGCCTCGGCCGGCGTCATCCTCAAACCCGAGCCGGGCGGGCTGCTCTGCTGAGCTAGTCGCGGTACCAGTCGAGCAGCCCATCACCGAGTCCCGGCCCGGATGGGAGCGCGATCGCGCCGGCGCGCGGCGGCAGCGGGTCATCGCGCCGGTCGAACACCGACAGCGTGGCGAGCCCGCAGGGGCGCTCAGGGGCGATCGCGGCGGCCGCGTGCAGCGCGGCCGCAATCCCCAGCGGGCCGTCGAGCATCGAGGCGAGGTAGATCTCGTAGCCGGCTGCCCGAGCGCGGCGCGCGGCCTCGAGCGTGGCGCTGATCCCGCCGCAGCTGGCGATCTTCAGGCAGGCGATCTCGCAGACGCGGCGGTCGAGCGCGCCGGGGAGTGCCGCGGACTCGTCGAGCGAGATCGGCACCGATACGGCCGAGGCCACCTCCGCGAGCGCGTCGAGGCCGCTGACCGGCTCCTCGCAGCATTCGAGCCCGGCAGGCTCGAGCACCCGGAGCGAGGCGAGCGCCTCATCAACAGACCACGCGCCGTTGGCATCGAGGCGGATCGCGATCTTGGGTCCGGCCGCCGCGCGGACCGCGGCGAGCCGGCCGGCATCGTCGCCAAGGCCCACTTTGACCTTCAGACAGCGAAAGCCGGCGGCGCGTGCGGCGCCGGCCTGCGCAGCGGCGCCGGCGCGATCCGCTGCGGCGATTGTGGCGTTGACGACCACAGCGCGATCGCTCGCGCCGAGCAGCTGCCAGACGGGGCGACCGGCGCGTTTGCCGGCGAGATCCCACAACGCGAGGTCGATCGCGGCAACAGCCTGGGGGAGTACGGCGAGGCGTGCGCACTCGGACAGCACCTCGGCCCGCTCGGAGCCGTCGGAGGACTCGAGCACCGGACGGCAATCCTCGATCGCGGCGCGTACATCGCCGACGCCAATCCCCAGTGGGGCGGCCTCGCCGTAGCCGGTGACGCCGTCCTCACCCTGTAGCGAGAGCAGCAGCAGCTCGCGAGCGGCGATCGTGCGCGATGCCGAAACAAAAGGCGCGCGCAAGCGCGCCTCTATAACTGCAATCTCGAGCCTCACCTGCTCAGCAGAATCCCAGCCGACAGCAGCACGCAGAACGCGAGCTGCAGCTGGCCGCACTGGGCAAGCGCCTGGTTCAGGACCGGACCGTCGGTGCGGTTGCGCACGGCGCGGACGACCGGCGCCGCGAGCGGCAGCGTCAGCCACGGGAGCAGCAGCCAGCCGCTCAGCGGCCCGAGGACCCACGGGACCTCTGCCAGGAAGTAGGAGAGGTAGACGATCAATGCGAACAGGTTTCGTGTCGGCTCGCGGCCGAGCCGCACCGCGAGCGTCCGCTTGCCGGCGCGGCGGTCCGTATCGATGTCGCGGATGTTGTTGACGAGGAGAATCGCCGAGGCGAGCAGCCCGACCGGGATCGCGAGCGCGAACGCTTCCCAGCGGAGGTGCTCGACCTGAACGTAGTACGAGCCGGTCACCGCGACGAGCCCGAAGAACAGGAACACGAACACCTCTCCGAGTCCCTCGTAGCCATACGGTCGCGGGCCGCCCGTGTAGAGCACGCCGGCCAGGATCGAGGCGGCGCCGACCAGCAGCAGCCCCCAGCCGGCGACCGCGGTCAGGTAGATGCCGGCAAGGACCGCGATCCCGAACGAGATGTAGGTCGCGCGCAGCACCTGGTCCGGGGGGACCAGCCCGCCCGCCGTCACGCGCACCGGGCCGAGGCGGTCCTCGGTGTCGG
Source organism: uncultured Solirubrobacterales bacterium (assembly GCA_963796525.1). GTDB lineage: Bacteria > Actinomycetota > Thermoleophilia > Solirubrobacterales > Solirubrobacteraceae > Palsa-465. The sequence continues at coordinate 671,905 of CAWCMD010000012.1, read as the reverse complement.
CGCCGCGGCGGGCGTCGGAGTAGTCGTTCGACAGGTTCGTGCCGACCTGGATGAAAATCGCGACGATCAGCGCGGCGATGAAGCGAAGCGGGTGAAAAACGTGGGCATAGCCGGCCAGCGCCGTACCCACCAGCACCGGCGCGATCGACGCGGGCAGCGTGCGGATGCGCGCCGCCATCAACCAGATCTTGACGCCGCTCGGGGCCGCGACGGCGGACGTCATCACGCCCGCCGGGGGAACTTCGAGAAGTCCGGACGACGCTTCTCGATGTACGCGTTGCGACCCTCCTGGGCCTCGTCGCTCATGTAGAAGAGGAGGTTCGCGTCGTGGGCCAGCTGCTGGATTCCGGCCAGCCCGTCCTCGTCGGCGTTGAAGCTCGCCTTCAGCATGCGCAGGGCGAAGGGGGAGAGGGTGAGCATCTCGCGGCACCATCTGACGGTCTCGGCCTCGAGCTGGTCGAGCGGGACGACCGTGTTGACCAGACCCATCTCGAGCGCCTGCTGGGCGTCGTACTGGCGGCAGAGAAACCAGATCTCCTTGGCCTTCTTCGGCCCGACGAGCCGGGACAGGACGGTTGCGCCGAAGCCGCCGTCGAACGATCCGACCTTCGGACCGGTCTGACCGAAGCGGGCGTTCTCAGCGGCGATCGTCAGGTCGCAGATCACGTGCAGGACGTGACCGCCGCCGACCGCATAGCCGGCGACCATCGCCACGACCGGCTTGGGCATGCGGCGGATCTGGACGTGCAGGTCGGTGACGTGGAAGCGGCCGACCGCTTGGTGCTTTCCGGCCTGCGCCGGGTCGGCATCCTCGACGTAGCCGCCACGGCTGCCGCGGACGCGCTGGTCGCCGCCCGAGCAGAAGGCATCGGGTCCCTCGCCGGTGAGGATCACGACGCCGACGCTCAGATCCTCGCGCGCTCTGGTGAACGCGTCGATCAGCTCGACGACCGTCTCCGGCCGGAACGCGTTGCGGACCTCGGGGCGGTCGATCGTGATCTTGGCGATCGTGGGGACGGCGGGATCCCAATCTTCGCCGGTGGCGAGCTCGTAGCGGATGTCGGTGTACTCGTGGCCGGTTGTGTGGTTCGGGGGTGGGGGGGCGGGGACCCAGATAACGCTCATCGCGCGTCTGAGACTACCGTTTCGGTCGTGAATCACTGGCTTGAGCAGGCAGCTTTGCGCCACCCGGACCGCGATGCCGTCGCGGGGATCGGCTACGGGCGCCTGCTGGAGCTGGCGCGCGCGGCGGCGGGTGCGCTGATCGAGCGCGGCGTCTCGCCCGGCGACCGCGTCGCGATCGCGCTGCCCTCAGGACCCGAGTTCGCCGCGACGCTGCACGGCTGTTTTCTTAGTGGCGCCGTGGCGGTGCCGATCGACATGCGGCTGAGCGCGGACGAGCGACAGGCGCGCGCGCAGGGGGCGGCCGTGGTGGTGCACGAGCCGCTTGCAGGGCGCGCGGGGCGGTTCTTGCGCTCGCCACTGTCGCTCGATTCGGTGGCGACGCTGATGCACACCTCCGGGACGACCTCGGCGCCGCGGCCGGTCGCTCTGAGCTTTGGCAACTGGCTTGCGAACGCGCTCGGCTCGGCGGTCGCGCTGGGGTTGGACGTGGCGGAGCGGTGGCTGTGTCCGCTTCCCCTCGTACACGTCGGCGGGCTGTCGATCCTGGTCCGCAGCGCGGTGTACGGGACCACCGTGGTGCTGCAGGAGCGGTTCGACGCAGAGGCCATCTCCGCGCTCTTGATGGACCACGAGGAGCGGATCACGCTCATCTCGGTCGTCCCGACGATGCTCTCGCGATTGCTCGACGCAGGCCTGCGCGAGCCGCCGACGCTGCGGTGGGCGCTGCTCGGCGGTGGCCCGATCCCGCGGCCGTTGATGTGGCGCGCAGTCGACGCGGGCGTCCCGGTCGCGCCGACATACGGGATGACCGAGGCGTGCTCACAGATCGCCACGCACCGGTGGCCGCTTCCGGGGGTCGAGGTGAAGGTCGCCAGCGACGGGGAGCTGCTGGTACGCGGACCGATGGTCGCAGCCGGCTCACTGCGAGACGACGGCTGGCTGCACACGGGCGATCTCGGGGCGCTCGACGGACGCGGGCGGCTGACGATCACCGGCCGCAAGGCCGACACGATCATCACCGGCGGCGAGAACGTGGCTCCGGCCGAGGTCGAGGCAGTGCTGCTCGAGCATCCGGACGTCGCGGACGCGGCAGTGTTCGGACGGGCGGATGACGAGTGGGGGGAGGCGGTGATCGCGCGAGTGGTGCTGTGCGAGGGAGCATCGGCCGAGGCTGCGGAGCTGCGCGAGTTCTGCGTGGGCCGTCTCGCCGCCTTCAAGATCCCGAAGACGGTGGAGATCGCGCCGCGGCTGCCGCGGACGGATTTCGGCAAGTTGCTGCGGCGTGAGTTAGCGTGAGGGCGTGGCGTCCTTGGCCAGGAACGGGTACGAGAGTCCGAACACGCTGACGATCGAGCAGCTTGCGGCCGAGTCCGGGATGTCGGTGCGCAACATTCGCGCCCACCAGGCGCGCGGGCTGCTGGCGCCGCCCGAGGTCCGGATGCGGGTGGGGTATTACGGTCCCGAGCACCTCGCGCGGCTGCGTCTGATCCGCGGGCTGCAGGACGACGGCTTCAACCTCAGCGGGATCAAGCGGCTGATCGAGGAGGCCGACGGAACCGCCGGGCCGATGCTGCGCTTCAGGCAGGCGCTTCAGGCCGCCGCCGCGACCGAGCCGACGGAGACGCTGACGATCGCCGAACTGGGCCGACGCTTTCGCGTCTCGAGCGAGGACGCGCCGGCCGTGCTCGCGCAGGCCGAACGGCTCGGCGTGCTGGTGCCCGTCGCCGGTGGTCGATATGAGGTCCCGAGCCCGTCGCTGCTGGCGCTCGCGGAGGATGCGGTGCGCCACGGGGTCTCCGTGCGCAGTGCGCTGTCGCTGCTCGAGGAGATCGGGCGCCACTGCGACGCGGTCTCGAGGTCGTTCGTGAAGCTGTTCTTGACCGAGGTTTGGAAGCCGTTCCAGCAGGCGGACATGCCGGAGGAGATGTGGCCCGATGTCGAGGAGGCGGTCGAGCGGCTGCGCCCGATCGCCTCGGAGGCGCTGATCGCGATCTTCCAGCAGCGGCTGAGCGCCCAGATCGACGAGGCGTCACGGCGGCTGCTCGACGGGGGAGGGGCGTAGGGAATGGCAGCCTCCCCAGATGCGGACGAGCAGCGGGCTGCGATGCTCGAGCGGTGGGAGCGCGCCGCGGCCGGCTGGGGCCGGCGCGCCTCGCGCATCCGTGACATCGGCATGCCCGTGTCGGCGTGGATGATCGAGCATGCGCAGATTCATCCGGGGCAGCGGGTGCTCGAGTTGGCGGCCGGGCCGGGCGACACGGGATTCATGGCTGCGGAGCTGCTGCGGCCTGGCGGCACGCTGGTGTCGAGCGACGCGTCCTCCGCGATGGGGGAGGTCGCGCGGGGGCGCGCGGCGGAGCTGGGGATCGACAACGTGGAGTTCAAGGAGCTCCAGCTCGAATGGATCGACCTGCCGACTGCGAGCGTCGACGCGGTGCTGTGCCGGTGGGGATTCATGCTCTGCCTCGATCCGGCGGCGGCGCTCGCTGAGGCACGGCGGGTGTTGCGGCCAGGCGGTCGGATCGCGCTGGCGGTCTGGGACGTTGCTGAGGCGAACCCCTGGGCGACCGTCGCGGGCCGCGCGCTGATCGACCTCGGGTTCGCGGAGCCGCCCGATCCGGACGCACCCGGGATGTTCGCGCTCGCGCGGCCGGGTCTGCTGCAGGAGCGGCTCGAGTCGGCCGGGTTCGTCGAGGTGGTCGTCGAGGCGATCGAAGTTGGGCGCTCGTCGGTGGACCTCGATGCTTTTCTGGGTGAGACACTGGACGTGTCGCGTCTGTTCTTCGAGGTGTACGAGACGCTCTCGGCGGATCAGCAGCATGCGGTGCGGGAGCGGCTGGCACGGCTCGTCGAGCCGTTCACGCGCGAGGACGGGTCGATCGTCTTTCCGGGCCGATCGCTGGCGGCGACGGCGTCGGCGTAGACGTCTACCGGTTGAGGGTGACCGTCGCGCTGGCGGTGACGGTCGGACTGCCCTTGATCGCGAAGCTGCCGTGGGCGGTGAGTTTGAGGTGCGTTCTTGTTTCAGGGCGGCTCGTCCCTGCCGTGTCAGCTTGAGTTGGATCGGCCGGGCCCCTGCCTTGGAGAATGTGGCGGTGCCATGGACGATCGGCGTGCGCCGGTAGTACCAGGTGATCGTCAGGCGCCCCGGCCATGAGGCGCGGAACGAGTACGCTGTAGCTGCCGCGAGCGAGGAGCGTATGGGCCGAGACGCCGGTCCGTGGCAACTGTCTGGCGAGCGATGCGCGAATCTGCTTGATGTCCGGTCGGGCGGGACGCGGTGGGGGTTTTCGCGGAGGCGGTGGCGGCGGTGGCGGCGGCGAGCCGGCTGGGGAGGCCGGCACGCACAGGTCGGTCGTGGGGAGCGTCGGGGCGGTGTGGAGGCCGAGGAACCAGGCCGAACCTGCGGGTCTCAGTCCGTTGGCGTCGGCCAATCCGAAGTCGGCGTCGGTCGGGACCGACGGCGGGTCCATCCAGTCATACGGTGCGAGCACGCGGATCCCGCAGTTGGAATTGCCAAGCGCGGTCGCGAGATCGGCGAAGATCGAGGCTCGGCCGGGCTCGTGGAGCGGTCCCTGGTAGGCCCACCCGAGCTCGGTGATGTCGATTGGCACCGATTGCGCGCCCAGGGAATCGAGCGTCTGCCTGAACGCGGCGACCCGGGACTCGAAATCGTTTGGCGTGACCACGTACGGATGAAGCCCGAATCCATCGACGTTGCCTCGCAGGCCGGGATCGTCGGCGAACATCTGTCGCACGAAGCCGTCCGCCTCTCCGTTCCCGTCGGTCAGCCCGCCGACGATCACGATTGCGTTCGGGTCCTCGGAGCGGATCGCCGCGCGCGCCTGCACGTACAGGTTGGCGTACAGACTCGGATCGGGCCCGGTGTTCCAGTACCGGTAGCTGTTCTCCTCGTTCCAGATCTCGTAGATGTGGACCGGGTCGTAGGGCAGCTGCGGGTTCTGGCTCCAGAAGGTCCCGCCGGCGCCGTAGCGAGACGCGAACCCTCGAACGAAGGCGGCGTACTGGCTGATATCCGCGGGGGGGCTGCCGCTGTGCCAGACCGGATCGGGGTCCGCGCCCGCCCAGAGCGGGGAGTAGCCGAGCATCGGCAGCCACGCGATGTGGTGCTGTGCGGCCTCGGCCATCCACTGGTCGGTCGATCCCCAGTGATAGGAGTGCGCCTGCCCATTCGGCGCATAGGGCTCGACCCAGTCCCAAGGCGCATCCTCGCGCGCCAGCGTCACACCGTTCAATGCCATCGACGCCAGCTGAGGATCGAGCTGATCTTGCGGCAGCTGATCGACGTGCCACGTGTTCATCGCCGAGACGACATCGGCGCGGGCTGCCGGCGCACGCAAGCCGGCGGTGAGGAGCGAACCCCCGACGACCGCCAGGCAGGACGCGAGCGTGAGCAGCCTCCGCCGCCGGCAGCCGAGCGGTCGGTTGAGCTTGTCCCCTGCAAGCGACGGGCTGGATCGACCCACGACGCGTGATGATTGCACAGAAAACGGTGTAAGAAAGCCCCTCGAAATCGGCAATATTTCGCTCACAAGCTCCATTCCGGCGCGCAAGCGGGCATGATTTTGCTGCACATGTACGTCGAATGGGGTTGGGAACAGCGAGCGGTAGAGGCCCGCGGTCGCCTCTCGAAGGCGGTCGCCGACGGTGCGGCCGCCGACGGTGCGGCCGCCGACGTGTACCGGGCCGTCCTCGAGCGGCTCGTCACGAGCTCGAGCTATGGGGCGGTCTACCGCTCGATCCTGAGCCGCCTCCCGACGACGGACCGTTCCTTGCTGGCCGATGCGTTGCGAGCCCGTGGCAGTGAGCTGCTGGATATCGAGGGCCGATCGGTGGGCTTCTTGAACGCGGTGTTCGTCGATCGGGAGGTCGGCGTGCCGCGATGGCTCGCGGTGAGCCATCAGCGCGACGGCCGCGAGCGGATCGCCGGCGTTCCCGCCTCGGCATTGGCCGGCGTCGGGCTCGGGGTTGCCGATGTGTCGCTGACGCTGGAGCAGATTCGCTCGGCGCCGCAGCTGGACATCGAATACGTGTCCGCACCGAACGAGCGCGAGCTGTGCCGGCATTACGGGTTGCCACCGTCACCGGCGGCCGTGGAGGGCCGGATCGAGCGGCGTGCGACCTGTTCACAGGCCTTCCCGCCGCTGGTGCGCGGCGAGTCGGTCCGGTGGCTTCCGGGACCGCGCGAGCTCAAGCGCGGCACGGCCAGCACGTGACGCCGGACCGCCGGGGCGAAGCGTGAGCTACGCGCGCCGCGGTGCGGTCCCGGACTGAATCGTCGCTCGAGCCGTTTCTCCAGGAGGACGGGTCGATCGTCTTCCCGGGCCGGTTGCTGGCGGCGACCGCGTCGTCCTGAGGCGGTTCAGCGCGCCTCGGTGCTGCGCTCGAGGATGGCGGCGATCCCCGGCACGTCATCGAGCCGCCCGCTGGCGACGTCGATGACGAGGTCGTAGGCCTCGTCGTTCGTTAGCGTCAGGCGCAGGCCATTGATCCCGTAGAAGGCGATTGTGGCGGCGAGTGCGAGTCGCTTGTTGCCGTCGAGCAGCGCGTGGTTGCGCGCCAGCGAGTGGAGCAGAGCCGCCGCCTTAGCATGAATAGTCGGATAGGCGTCACCACCGAACGCGGACGATCGCGGCCGCGCGATCGCCGACTCGAGCAGCCCGATGTCGCGAACCTCAGGCTCCTCGCCGAGCGCTCGCGCCGCGACGTAGAGCAACTCGTCGAGTTCGAGGAAGATCACTCGCCCAGGCGTCTCAAGGCTTCGGCGAAGCGGGGAAGCTCCTCGCCCAGCACCTGACCCAGCAGCTCGCTGCGGCTCGTGCGATCGATGTACTCGCGCACGGCCGTCCGGGCAACCTCCTGCATCGAGCGTCCCTCCCGACGAGCGCGCCGACGCAGGGCGTCCGCCTCCTCATCGCTCAAGCGCAATGTCATCGCCACGGGTCGATGGTATCATGACTGATACCACTCCGCGATACCTAGCTTCTTACGGTGCGCGCGACGAGACCGTGTCGAGCACCAACCTCCCTCGCCAGCCATGTCGATCGTTGATCTGCACGGCGAGCATGTGGAGGTGTGAGATTGTCTTCGGAACCGTGAAGGTGACGGTGTTCCATCCACTTTTCAGCGTCTGGTTCCCGATCACGACCTTGTGCCGGGCGGAGTCGATGAGGATCGACGAGACCCCGACGGATACGCCGGCAGGCGCCCACACGTGATAGGTCACGATGACCCGCGGCCGGATGCCGGTCAGGTTCGTGGTCACGCCAGCCGCCGGAGAACCGCTGCCGGCAACCGTGAGTGAGAGACCGTGCGACCCGGTCCACGCGATCGGGCTCTCATTGGCGACGGCAAGCTGGGTTCCCCAACGCAGGGCCCACCCCTGAGTCGTGGCGTTCTCGAAGTCAAATCGTGCGTGCGGGTCCGGCGGCCGCGTCGGCGGCGGAGTCGGCGGCGGCGGCGGAACTGGCGCGGGGCGGGAAGCCAGGTGCTGGTTGTACCAAGCGCCGTAGGCTGTCGGCGTGCCCGCGTAGTCGCTGATCAGCGATGGTCCGTCCTCACAGCTGGCCGCGTCCCAGGCCCATGCGAGGTATCCGACGTCGTGGTCATCAGCCCACGGCAACAACCTACTCAGGTAGCTGCCCGTGCAGTCGTTCTCTCCCACTTCGGTGGCCAAGACAGGGACCTGCGAGGCGAACGGCGCGACCATGTAGTTCCAGCAGACCACGTCGATGCACGACCCGAAGTTGTAGTTATGCCAGCCGGCGATCAGCTGCTGCGCGGGATCGGTCGGCCGCGTCGCGAGCCAGCCCGAAAGATCCGATCCCCAGTCGAGGCCTTCGACGATGACCGGCTGCGTGGCTCCACCGCTGCGCACCGCGTTGATCAGCTGCTGTTCGCCGACCGCTTGATACCCCTGGGGTGTGAGGCAGCCATCCAACCAGCACGACCACGTGATGTCGTGCGGTTCGTTGAACAGGTCATAGGCGATGCCGGCAACTCCCTTGTACTGGGCAGCGACCGAAGACCAGAACGCCGGCGCGTGGTCGGCATCGGGTGCCTCCTCCTGAGCCAGCGCGAGCTGTGTGCCGGGAGCGGCCCAGTGAAGGTCAAGGATCACGTCCAATCCGTGCGTAAGCAGACGGTCGACGTAGTCCCTGATCGCCGATTGGTAATTGGCGCCGCCGTATTCCGGGTTGACGCCGTTGATCCCCAACCAGCAGTCCTCGTTGAGAGGAATTCGAACCACGTTCACATGCCACGACGCGATCGCAGCAATCGAAGCGTCGTCGACCGGTCCGTCGAAGATTCCCCACCCTTGGGCACAAGCGTATTCAGCGCCCGAACGGTTCACGCCCGCGAGGCTCACGGGATTGCCGGCACCGTCGAGCAATCGGTTGCCGTACACGCGCAGCCCCAGAGAGGTCGCGGCCGCGGCGCTTGCCGCGGTGGCGGAGAGAAGGCCCACGGCGAGTACGAGCGTGAGCACGAGAAGTTGTTTCGAACGGCTGGAGATCGGAAGCCACCCAGTATGAAGCGGGCAGGAGAAGCTGCCCGATCAAGTTTTTCGTCAAATTCGAAGGAACTCTTAAGCCCGGAATGCCAGTTCGCCACCTAAAAGACCTGTCCTGCCCCGCCTGAGGGCGCCACGCGGGCCCGCGCGTGCCTTTTAGCTACGCTCCCGCGCCATGTTCTATGACGACGACGCCGACCTCAAACTGCTCGACGGCAAGACCGTCGCAATCATCGGCTATGGCTCCCAGGGCCATGCCCACGCGCTGAACCTCAAAGACTCCGGCGTGTCGGTAGTCGTCGGATTGCGCGGCTCTTCATCCAGCGTGGAGAAGGCCCGAGCGCACGGGCTCGAGGTGCTCGAGCCGGCGGACGCCGCCAGCCGCGGGGATGTCGTGATGATGCTCGTCCCCGATGAGCTTCACCGCCAGGTGTGGGAAGGCGGTGTCAAGGACGGGATCGCTGCCGGGAACATGCTGATGTTCGGACACGGCTTCTCGATCCACTACCAGGAGGTCGTGCCGCCGCCCGATGTCGATGTGACGCTGGTCGCGCCCAAGGGCCCGGGGCATCTGGTGCGCCGGCAGTTCCTCGAGGGCTCGGGCGTGCCCGGATTGGTCGCGGTCAATCAGGACGCGACCGGCAACGCATTGCAGCTCGCGCTGGCGTACGCGAAGGGGATCGGCTGCACGCGCGGCGGCGTGATCGAGACGACGTTCAAGGAGGAGACCGAGACCGACCTGTTCGGCGAGCAGGCCGTCCTCTGTGGCGGCGTCACCGAGCTCGTTCGGGCCGGGTACGAGACGCTCGTCGACGCCGGCTATGACCCGCGGCTTGCATATTTCGAATGCCTCCACGAGCTCAAGCTGATCGTCGACCTGATGTACGAGAAGGGCATCGCCGGCATGCGCTACTCGATCTCGAACACCGCCGAGTACGGCGACCTGACGCGTGGCAAGCGCGTGATCGGCGAGCCGACCCGCGAGGCGATGAAGAAGATCCTGGCGGACATCCAGTCGGGAGACTTCGCGCGCGAGTGGATCGCGGAGAATCGTGCCGGCCAGGAGAACTTCAAGCGGATGCGCGAGGAGCAGGCCGGGCACCAGGTCGAGGTCGTCGGTCGCGAGCTGCGCTCGCAGATGGACTGGATCGACACTGAGTTCGACGAGTAGAGCTCCTCGGTAGACTCTGGCCTGCCGTCGTGACTGGCGCCGCTAGGTGGAACTGACCACCGGGAAGCGACGGCTTCGATCCTCGCCGCGCGCCTGGGCATGTTGAACTCGCGAACCTCGAGGAGCCGCGCATGACCCAGACCTCATCAGTGCTGCAGATACCCGCCGAGCTCAAGCCCGCCGACGGCCGGTTCGGTTCGGGCCCGTCACGGTTGCGACCCGAACAGCTGGAGCATCTGGCGGACGCCGGCGCGGCGGTGATGGGCACCTCGCACCGCCAAAAGCCCGTCAAGCAGCTCGTTGCGCGGGTCCGCGCCGGGCTCCGTGATCTGTTCAGCGTCCCCGATGACTACGAGATCGTGCTCGGCAACGGCGGGACCACGGCGTTCTGGGACGCGGCGACCTGCTGCCTCGTGCAGGAACGGGCGCTGCACCTGACCTACGGCGAGTTCTCCTCGAAGTTCGCGGCGTGCACGCGTGGCGCGCCGTTCCTGGCCGATCCGATCGTCGATTCGGCCGAGCCCGGCGACGCCCCGGATCCGATCGGGATCGAGGCCGGCGACGCGGACGTCGTCGCGTGGGCGCACAACGAGACCTCCACCGGCGTGATGGTCCCCGTGATCCGGCCGCCCGGCGCCGGCGACGCGCTCGTGCTGATCGACGCGACCTCCGGCGCGGCTGGCCTGCCGGTCGATGTCTCGCAGGCCGATGCGTACTACTTCGCGCCGCAGAAGGGTTTCGCCTCAGACGGAGGGCTGTGGCTGGCGCTGCTGAGCCCGGCAGCGCTTCGGCGGATCGAGGAGATCGCAGGCACCGATCAGGCGGGGCGGTGGATTCCAGAGTTCCTCTCGCTGAAGACGGCGCTCGAGAACTCGGTCAAGGACCAGACGTACAACACGCCTGCGATCGCGACCCTGTTCCTGCTCGTCGACCAGCTCGACTGGATGCTCGAACAAGGCGGACTCGAGGCGATGGAGGCGCGGACGCGGGCTTCGAGCGGGCACCTGTACGGGTGGGCCGAGGGCCACGCGGTTGCGACGCCGTTTGTCGCCGACCCCGCGAAGCGCTCGCTCGTCGTCGGCACGATCGACTTCGACTCGGGTGTCGATGCGGCGGCGGTTGCCGCGACGCTCCGCGCGAACGGGATCGTCGATGTCGAGCCGTACCGCAAGCTCGGCCGCAACCAGCTGCGGGTGGCGATGTTCCCGGCCACCGATCCTTCCGACGTGCAGGCGCTCACCGCGTGCATCGACTGGGTGCTGGAGCGGCAGTCATGAAGGTCCTCGTCGCAGAGAAGATCGGAGATTCCGGGATCGAGCTGCTGCGCCAGCACTTCGACGTAGACGTCGGCGCGGGCTGGGATCGCGAACAGCTCGCCGAGCGAATCGGCGAATACGACGGGATGCTGATCCGGTCGGCCACGAAGCTTGATGCGGAACTGATCGGCAAGGCCTCGCGGCTGCGCGCGGTGGGCCGGGCGGGCGTCGGGGTCGACAACGTCGACGTCGCGGCGGCCACCAAGCGCGGAATCGTCGTCGCCAACGCGCCGCAGTCGAACGTGATCACCGCGGCGGAGCACACGATGGCGCTGCTGCTGGCGCTCGCGCGCAACGTGCCGCAGGCGCACGCTTCGCTGACGTCAGGCAAATGGGAGCGCTCGAAGTTCTCGGGCGTCGAGCTGTACGAGAAGACGCTCGGGATCGTCGGCTTCGGCCGGATCGGTCAGCTCGTGGCGCAGCGGGCGCGGTCGTTCGGGATGCGTGTGATCGCCTACGACCCGTACGTGGGAGCCGAGCGCTACCGGGAGCTCGGCGTGGAGAAGGCCGCCTCGTCCGACGACGTGTACGCCGCGGCCGACTTCCTCACGCTGCACCTGCCGAACACGCCGGACACGGCCGGCTGGCTGGACGCCGAGGCGCTGGCCAAGTGCAAGGACGGGGTCCGCGTGCTGAACGTCGCGCGGGGGCCGCTCGTCGTCGATGAGGACCTGAAGGCGGCACTCGACTCGGGGAAGGTGGCGGGTGCCGCCCTCGACGTGTTTCGCTCCGAGCCGGTCACCGAGCATCCGCTGTTCGGCTATCCGAACGTGATCGTCACCCCCCACCTGGGCGCGTCGACCGCCGAGGCGACCGACCGCGCCGGCTACCAGGCGGCCGAGCAGGTGGTCGCGGCGCTGACCGGCGGCGTCGTCACGAGCGCTGTCAACGTCCCCGCCGTCCCCGCCGAGGACTGGGAGGTGCTCGGACCGTTCGTGCCGCTGTGCCGGTCGCTCGGACGGATCGCGATCGAGCTCGCGCGGGGATCGTCGATCGACCGCGTCCAGACCGAGTTCCTCGGTCGTGTCGCCGAGCGAGATACACGGCTGCTGTCGATCGAGGTGCTGCTGGGGGTGCTGCGCGGGCATACCGAGGAGGAGGTCAACGAGGTGAACGCGCCTTCGATGGCCGAGGAGCGCGGCATCGAGGTCGAGGAGACCAAGCGCAGCACCGCGCGCGACTACACCGACCTGATCAGGGTTACCGTGACGGGCGGCGATGACAGCGTGCGCGTCGCCGGGACGCTGATCGGCCGCCAGCACCGGGCGCATCTGCTCGAGGCGTGGGGTCAGCGGTTCGATATCCAGCTCGAGGATCACATCACGCTGTTCCGCTACAGCGACGTTCCCGGGATGATCGGGCGCGTCGGAACGTGCTTTGGGCAGCACGGCGTGAACATCGTCTCCGCCGCCGTCGGTCGCCAGGCGGATGGTTCCGAGGCGGGCGACGGCCGGCTCGCCGCGATGGCGATCACGACGGACGCGGCCGTCCCGCGCGAGGTGGTAGATGAGATCGTCGCCGGCGAGGGATTCGAGGCCGGGCGGACCGTGTCGCTGTAGGCTTACTGCGGCGTGCGCGCGGTTGTCATCACCTCACACGGGCCGCCCGAGGTGCTGCAGGTGCAGCAGCGTCCTGACCCTGTTGCCCGGACCCGGCGAAGTGCTGATCGACGTCAAGGCGGCGGGGATCAACTTCGCCGACACGATGGCGCGGACCGGGCTCTATCCGGACGCGCCGAAGCCGCCGTGCGTCGTCGGCTACGAGGTCGCGGGGACGGTGGCGGCCGTCTGGCTCCGGCGTGTCGCTTTCCGTCGGCGAGCGGGTCGTTGCACCCACGCGCTTCGGCGGCTACGCGGAGCGCGCGGTCGCTTCGGCCAGCGGCGTGGTCGCGCTGCCCGAGGCTCTGAGCTTCGAGGAGGGGGCGGCGATCCCGATCAACTACGCCACGGCGTGGGAGGCGCTGCTGCGCGCGGGCAACCTGCAGCCGGGCGAGCGGGTGCTGATCCACGCCGCGGCCGGTGGCGTCGGGATCGCGGCGACGCAGATCGCGAAGCGGACCGGCGCCGAGGTGTGGGGAACCGCGTCGCCCGGCAAGCACGAGGCGATCCGCGGGTTCGGCGTCGACCATCCGCTCGATTACACGCGGTCGGGGTGGGAGCGCGGTCTTCCGAAGCTCGACCTGGTGATGGATGCGATCGGCGGCGCCAGCTTCCGTCGCAGTTACGGGTTGCTGCGCGCGGGCGGCCGGCTGGTGTGCTTCGGCGCGTCGGCCGTCGCTTCGGGGGAGCGGCGCAACATGCTCCATGCCGCCACGACCGTGCTGCAGATGCCGCGCTTCAACCTGCTCAAGCAGATGTCGGCCTCAAAGACGGTGATCGGGCTGAACGTGCTGACGCTGTGGGACGAGCTGGGCTCGGCGGAGCGCTGGAAGGGCCCGCTGACGGAGCTGCTCGCGGACGGGACGATCAGGCCCGTGGTGGCGGAGTCGTTCCCGTTCGAGCGCGCACCGGACGCGCACCGGTTCATCGCCGAGCGGCGCAACGTCGGCAAGGTCGTGCTGGTTCCCTACAATCGGCCGCCGTCACCGCGTAGTCTTCTCGCGTGGTCGACGGGGCGCGTTTGACGACTCGGCCTCGTCTGACGACGAGGGCGGAATTTCTGCGGGCGAGCGCGGCTGCCGGCGCGATGCTGGCGACCGGCGGGCTGGTCGGGTGCGGCGGGTCCGGCGGGTCCGGCGACGTGCGCCGGATCACGCGGGTCGCAATCCATCCCGCGATCGGGATCGCCCGGGTCGGAAACAGCGCGGACAGCTTCTTCTTCGGTCCCGAGGTGCCGGGAGCGCTGCCACACGCGCGCGCGGGCTTCAAAGACGCGAGCGGCGCGATCGCGCGACAGGCGGCGCGTTTCCGGGTGTACGGATTCGATGCTCGCGGACGCGTCGTGCGCGAGCTGTCCGCGCGCGACGCAGCGATCACCTGGCAGGTGAACGTGGCCAACAGCAAGGCTGCCTGGTACGAGATCGGGACGCCGTTCGACATTCCCGGCGCGCCCGCGGTGCCGCTGCGCAACACCGATGTCAAGGACCGCGCGACGCTGGCGGTCGCGCCCCCCGCACGCTCGGTGCGCGGAGCCGCAGCGGGTCCGGTTGCGCTCGACGGCGGCTCGTTCCTGGGTGAGCCCGTGCCGCTCGGTGAGCTGATGACCGACGGCGACGGGCGGCTCGTGTTCATGCCCGCGCCGGGGCGCGGCTACTCGCCGCACTCGACGCCGCTGGGGAGCTTCTCGTCGAATCCCGGCTGGACCGACGACGCGTGCGACGGAGTGGTGCGGGCAAGCGTCAAGCTCGGGAGCCGTGTGTTCGAGGCGGACCCGGCATGGGTGGTCTCGACCCCCCCGAACTACGCGCCGGCGATCGCAACCGGGCTCGTCACCGCATACGACGCCGCTCGCTCGACGCTCGTCGACGCGGGGATGCTCGATCCCGGCTCCGTCGACTTCGCGCAGGAGATCCTGCCGATCTTCGCCCGGCTTGTCGACATGCAATGGGTCAGCGCCGGCTTCTTCGAATCGAACGGGTGGGGTAGCTCGGCGGACTGGCTCTCAGACGGGATGCCGGAGCGGCTCGCCGACGCCTCTCCCGCCAACGCGGCATTCCGCAAGCGCGTGTTCGCCACCTTCCGCGACCCGGCGTTCGTCAAGGCGCAGGCGCAGGCTGTGCCACAGCTGTACGGCGACCACACCCAGTTCCCGCTCGACAACAACCGCGAGTGGCTGGCCGTGACTCCGCTGCAGTACCGCAAGCTGCGGGCCTGGGCGGATGGCAACTTCACCGGCGGCGCCGGTGCTCGGCCGATAGCTGCTTCGGTCGACGACCTGCCTCTGCAGCAGCGTCCGTCCGCGCTCGATCGGGCGGCGCTCGAGTCGGTCCTTGGCGGAGCCTTTCACCCCGCGATCGAGGTGCCATGGACGCTGCGGACGCGCGAGGTGTGGGAGAAGCCCTTCCGGCTGCGCGTGCGCTCGAACAGCTTCGAGCTGCGCGACTACGGCGAGCAGCTCACGACTGCGAAGGTGTACTCGCGGGGTGGTCCGCTCGACGGGGTCTCGCCGGGCGACCTGACGCGCTGGCTCGGTGATCCATGGCACGCGGACGGCGCGAGCTGCCGGTCTGGCTACCAGCGGAGTATCTCGCTGATCCTGCCGACCTTCTGGCCGGCGCGGATCCCGACCCAGGTGCTGAGCGAGGCCGACTACAACATCGTGATGGACCGCGGCAAGCCGATGTCCGAGCGCCAGGCGGCGTTCCGGCGCCGCCGGGACTGGGAGCGGTTCATCGCGAAGCCGACGCGTCCGCCGACGCTCGAGCTGATGGTGCGTGAGTGGCCGAAGCTGGGAATGGTCGCCAACCGCCCTGGACCCGGCGACGGCGCGTTTCCGCGGGCATTCAAGGTCGAGTCCTACGTCGGGTTCTCGCACGAGCCGGCGCACGAGTACGGCGCGGACCTATGGGTGAAGCAGTACCCGGCGCCGCCCGGTTCCTAGGCGATCACGGGATGGTTGCTGTCGACGTGGTCGTCGCCGGCGGGGGGCCTGCGGGTGCCGCGGCCGCCGCGGCGGCCCGTGCGGAAGGGCTCGAGGTCGAGCTGGTGTGCGGCGCCGCCGGCGGTCGCGCCGCTCCGGGCGAGAGCCTGCCGCCTGGCACCGAGTCGGTGCTCGACGAGATCTTCGGCGCCACTCCACTGCACTCCCGGGGACACAGGCTCTCATACGGCAACCGGAGCGCCTGGGGCTCCTCGGAGCTCGAGACGACCGAGTTCATCGACAATCCGTTCGGCCACGGGTGGCACATCGACCGCGACGAGCTAGAGCAGTCGCTGCTCGACAGGCTCGGTGCGCTGGGCGTTCGTGTGCGCTCGGAAACGCGGGTGGCGGGGCAGCAGTGGGCGGGCGGTCACTGGCAGCTCAGATTCGCCGGCGGATCGCCCGGCCAGGTCCGCGCTCATGCGATCGTCGACGCCACCGGCCGGGCCGCGCGGATCGCGCGCGCCTGCGGCGCCCGCCGCCACCGACTCGACCGGCTGGTGGCGGCGTACTGGCTGCTTGGGGCCGGCGAGGAACTCGGCCGCGACAGCGCGACGCTGGTCGAGGCGGCGATCGACGGCTGGTGGTACACGACTCCGGTTCCCGGCCAGCGGCGGGTCGTCGCGTTCCTGACCGACTCGGACCTGCTGCCGCGGCGCGGCGCTCGCTCGGCGACCGACTGGCAGCGGCGCGTGGCGTCTGTCCCGCACGTCCGCGAGACGCTGGCGCGCGAGGGACGTCGCCTGGGCGCCGACCCCGTGATCCTCGACGCAGGTGTGGCGTATCTCGACCGGCCGGCGGGACCTGGCTGGGTCGCCGCAGGCGACTCCGCGGTGTCGTTCGATCCGCTGTCCTCGCAGGGAATCCTCACCGCGCTGGTGATGGGCGCCGGCGCGGGTCACGCGATCGCGTCGATGCTGATCGACGCGGACCGGCAGCCGCTCATCCGGTGGGGTGCGGAGTATGCGCGGCTGCTCGAGACCCACCTGCGGCTGCGGGCGGCCTACCACGCCGCCGAGCGGCGGTGGCCGGGCGCCCCGTTCTGGGCCAGGCGGCAGTAACGTGCCGCTCCGATGGCGCGCGCGAACTGGGCCGGCAACTACGTGTATCGCGCGCGTGCGCTGCACCGGCCCGAGACGGTCGAGGAGCTCCGCGAGGTCGTGGCGCGGACGCCTCGCTTGCGCGTGCTCGGCTCGCGCCATTCGTTCTCCGGCGTCGCGGACTCCGATGAGCAGCTGACGCTGGAGGCGCTGGCGAGCGAGGCGGTGATCGACCGCGGGGCCGGATCGGTCACGGTCGGCGCGGCGATGACCTATGCGCAGCTGGCCCGGTCGCTCGAGCGTGAGCGATTTGCGCTGGCGAACCTCGCGTCGCTGCCCCACATCTCGATCGCGGGTGCCGTGGCGACCGCAACACACGGCTCGGGCGATCGCAATCGCAACCTCGCGGGCGCGGTGCGGGCGATCGAGCTGGTCACCTCGGACGGCGAGGTGTCCTGGGTGAGGCGCGGCGATCCGGACTTCGACGGATTGGTCGTGGGCCTCGGCGCGGTCGGCGTGGCGACGCGATTGGAGCTCGACGTCGAGCCCGTCTACGAGGTACGCCAGCGGGTGTTCGAAGGGCTGAGCTGGGATGCCCTTGGCGAGCACTTCGACGAGGTGATGGGCAGCGGGTACAGCGTCAGCGCGTTCACGCTATGGGGCCCGTGCGTGTACCAGGTGTGGGTCAAGGCCCGCGGCGAGCCGCCGGCGGAGCTGTTCGACGCCGAGCCCGCGAGCGTCGACGTTCATCCGATCCCGGGGCTTGACCCCGTCAACTGCACGCCGCAGCTGGGCGTGCCGGGGCTGTGGTCTGAGCGTTTGCCGCACTTCCGCTCGGGGTTCACGCCGAGCAGTGGCGAGGAGATCCAGTCCGAGTACCTGCTGCCGCGCGACCGCGCGCGCGAGGGCATCGACGCGTTACGGCGGCTGGCGTCTACGATCGCGCCGCTGCTTCAGATCTCCGAGATCCGCACGATCGCGGCTGACTCGCTCTGGATGAGCCCGGCGTATGCCCGCGACACGGTCGGTCTTCACTTCACCTGGGTCCGACGGCAGGCCGAGGTGGAGCGGGTGTTGCGAGAGATCGAGGCGGCGCTGCTGCCGCTTGGGGCGCGGCCGCACTGGGGCAAGCTGTTCCTCGCGGAGGCGGACGTGATCGCGCCGCGCTACGAACGGTTAGACGACTTCCGGCTTCTGTGCGAGCGCCTCGACCCGCGTGGCGCGTTTCGCAACGACTGGCTAGAGCGTCACGTGCTCGGCTGGTGAATCGCGGCCGTCATGTGAGGGCCCCGTGGATGCCAGGCCGCCGCGACCATCACCCGATCAATGGCGCGCGGCGTCCGCGGCCCTCGCGAGCTGCGTCAGCGTCGCGAAGAACGCCTGCGACTGTCCCCTGAACAGACCGTCGGCGGTCAGCGCCCTGACCGCCCCCATCGCCGCGCCCTTCGTCTCGGTTGGCCGGATGATCGAGACCACCGGGAACTTGCGGCTGAGGAAGACCGTCGGCTCGGGCATGATCAGGTTGGTCTGGAAGTCCTCGCCTCCGAAAGGCGGGGAGTTCAGATCCGGGAAAACGAGGCCGTTGGTCGGGTCCTTGAGCGCAGGGGCGTTGCCGGCCTTGTCCTGCCAGGTCTGGAAATGCATCGTCTCCGTCGGCCCAATGCTGAGCAGGATCCGGAGGACCTCCGGGTGGCTTACACGCTGAGCCAGCGACGGGTACAGGCTGGTGCCGCCCTGCTCGATGAACGCGAAGTGGAACCCCGCGGTGTTGGCGATCGCCTGGATGTGCTTCTTTGGTGAGAGGTCCGCGTCGGTTCGGGGAATGGCAGGAAAGCGGCCCTTCATCAGGCCCGGCACCGCGTGGGGGAAGCTGCCGCCGAGGTCGGGATTCTTCGCGCGGCTGCGGTAACGGGTCCACCAGCTCGTGTCGACGGTCAGCTCCATCAGGTTCGTGAGCCTGCCGATCTGCTGAGCTCCGGTTGCCTTGCTGCTCGGAAGCGTGCGGAACCGATCGAGGTTCACGGGCGGGGCACCATGGGCAGTGAGATACGCATTGATGAAGTCGAAGTGGGTGTGCTCGTCCTCGGTGTTGTCGTGGATGTACTGATCCATGTCGCCGTCGAGCATCTTCAGCGCCTCGGTGTAGGCGTGGTTGCCTGTCCCGCCGGAAACCTCGCCGTCCTGGATCCCGCCCAGCTCGTTGTACTGCTGCCACAGGTCGGTCTCGATGATCTCCGCCGCCGAAAGGAAGCGGAGGATCGCCACATCGCCGGCGGTTAGACCGCCCCTTGCGGAGGCGGTCGAGACGCCCGACAGTAGCTCCAACCCGAGGGTCGCCACAGTTGCTCCCGCCAGGAACGACCGGCGGCTCGCTAGGCGATTGTGTGTGTGAGCAGGCGTCGTTGACGCCGCTGACGCGCGGGCATCCGCACTCATCTTCACTCCGATCTTGTAGCTGGCTCTACCTCGCTGATGGCGAGTGATGGCGCCGCGATGGTTGGACGTGCCGCGCCGTCGGAAGTGAGGACGCCGGTGGCGACGATTCCTTCCCTCGGCGGATGACACGTGATAGACATCCGCTCCAGATGGAGGGTGCGCTCACTACGCGTCCCGAGCAGGCGACGCGTCCCCGGGCATTGCAGGCCAGCACGATGTGCGAGGCCTTCCAGGTAACGGCCGCCGAGCGGGCCGATCAGGTCGCACTGCGCACGATCGGCGATGGCGTCACGATCACCTACGGCGAGTACGCCGACCGGGTGCGGCGGCTGGCGGGAGGCTTCCACGGTCTCGGAGTCAGGCGTGGCGACACCGTCGGGTTCATGCTCACCAACCGCCCCGAGTTCCATCTGCTTGACGCGGCCGTGATGCACCTCGGCGGCACGCCGTTCTCGCTTTACAACACCTCCTCTCCCGAGCAGATCGCGTTCCTGCTGGGCGACGCCGCGAACCGCGTGTTCGTGGTGGAGGCTCAGTTCCTGGAGCGCGCGCGGGCGGGGATGGCGCAGGCCGGGGTGGTCGAGCATCTGGTCGTGCTCGACGCCCGCCCCGAGGACGCGATCTCCTTCGAGGAACTTGAGGCCGCCGACCCGCGCGACGGCTTCGACTTCGAGGAGACCTGGCGAGCGGTCACGCCCGATGAAGTGCTGACGCTGATCTACACCTCCGGCACGACCGGACCGCCCAAGGGCGTGCAACTCACGCACGCCAACGAGCTCGCTGAGAACCGCGGCATCGACGCCGTCGCCGAGCCGGAGCCCGGCGGCTCGGTGATCTCGTTCCTGCCACACGCGCATATTGCCGATCGCGGACTCAGCCACTACGGGCCGATGGTGTGGGGGAACACGGTGACCTGCTGTCCAGAGGTCACGCAGGTCTTCGCGCATGTTGCGGATGCCCACCCGACGTTCTTCGGGAGCGTCCCGAGGCTGTGGGAGAAACTCAAAGCCGCGCTCGAGGCCGGGATCGCTGCGGAGCCCGATGAGGCCAAGCGCACCGGCACCCAGCAGGCGATCGAGCTCGGCTTGCGCAAGGTGCGCGCCGAGCAGGCCGGCGAGCCGATCCCCGACGAGCTGGGGCAGGCCTACGCGCGCGCCGAAGAAGCCGTGTACTCGAGGATCCGCGCGAGGCTCGGGCTCGATCGTTGTGCGTGGTACATGATCGGGGCTGCGCCTGCTCCGCTCGAGGTGCTCGAGTTCTTCGCCGCGATCGGGATCCCGATCTGTGAGGTCTGGGGGATGTCCGAGCTGGCATCGGTGGCAACGCTCGTGCCGAAGGACAACCTCAAGCTCGGGACCGTCGGCCCGGCGATCCCCGGGGTCGAGATCCGACTCGCCGACGACGGTGAGGTGCTCGTGCGGGGCGAGACCGTGATGAAGGGCTACCGCAACCAGCCCGAGAAGACGGCCGAGACGATCGACCCGGACGGGTGGCTGCACACCGGCGACATCGGCTCGTTCGACGAGGACGGGTTCTTGAAGATCATCGACCGCAAGAAAGAGCTGATCATCAACGCAGCCGGAAAGAACATGTCGCCGGCCAACATCGAGGCGCAGCTCAAGCAGGGCAGCCCACTGATTGGGCAGGCGGTCGCAGTAGGCGACGGTAGGCCGTACAACGTCGCGCTGATCGTGCTCGATCCTGACGCCTCGGCCGCGTTCGCCGCCGAGCGGGGGCTGGTCGACTTCTCACCGGAGGCGATGTCGAAGGAACAGGCCGTGCTCGACGCGGTCTCCGCCGGGGTCGAGCGGGCGAACTCCCACCTCAGTCGCGTCGAGCAGATCAAGCGGTTCACCGTCCTGCCGTGTGACTGGGTGCCGGCCGGCGACGAGCTGACGCCGACGATGAAGCTCAAGCGAAAGCCAATCGCGGCCAAGTACGCCGCCGAGATCGAGGCTCTCTACACGTAGGAACGCGGCGAAGCGGCCGTTGCTAGGCGGGGTGGCCTGCTGAGCGGCCGCAACCTCGGCCCCGGGCGCTATCGCCTGAATGTCACGGCGCTTGCGCAGCGCAAACACAGGAACACCGTCACTGCGACGTTCAACGTGATCGCCTGAGCGCTACCGCGTGATCGTGTAGGTCACCTGCACATCGGGCACCACTCCGGGAAACGACCCCTGGTGGCCGCTGGCGACCGCGACGCCGTTGCCGGTCGTCTGGCTCTTGCTGGCACCCGCGACCCTGGACGCCTTGCCGGCGAACGTGATCGTCGCGTTGGTCAGAAGGTCCTTGTAGGTCACGGAAGCGCTCGCAGCCATCCTGTCCGACGTCGACGCGGCCGCAAAGGTTGCCTCGAATCCCGGGTTGATGTAAGGGACCGGCTCGGTGACCCACTGGCTGCCGGAGCCGATGCTGCTGCTCTCGAGCTTCAGCGGACCGCACTTCGCGTTGAAGATGTGGACCTCGTAGGTGCATGTTCTGGCGGGCGTATCGCGCGCGGTCGCGGCGAACATATCGGCTTCCTCCTTGTGTCTGTGCTCGTCGTCTGCGGCAGAAGAATCGCTCCGTCGCGCCGTCGTGAACATCGGGCGAGCGGACGACCAGCCGGATGAACGGACCCTCCTCCGATCGGAGGATCACTTGCGCCGCACACGGCCACTGCTAGTCTTCGCCCGCAGTGGCATTCCTGCTCGACCTTCGACTTCTTCTCCTCCCCCTTCGGGGGGAATAGCGCGCCGGCGGCCGCATGTAGCCGCGAACCAGCACCGAGAAGAAGCAAGTTCGAGAGACACAAGGAGTGACATGACCAGCAGTGATGATCCAAACCGAGTACTGATCTTCGACACCACGCTGCGCGACGGCGAGCAGTCTCCCGGCATCTCGCTGAACACGCAGGAGAAGCTGGAAATCGCGCAGCAGCTTGCGCGGCTGGGGGTGGATGTGATCGAGGCTGGCTTCCCGATCACCTCGCCAGGTGACTTCGAGGCCGTGCAGACGATTGCCCGCAGTGATTGGGGTCCCGCCGACCCACCCGTGATCGCCGGCCTGGCCCGCACGCACGTCGCCGACATCGACGCGGCGTGGAACGCGGTCAAGGATGCGTCCCGGCCGAGGATTCACACATTCATCTCGACCTCGGACATCCACATCAAGTACCAGCTGCAGTCCACGCGGGAAGACGTCAAGGGCCAGGCGCGCGCCGCGGTCGCACACGCCAAGCAGTACGTCGACGACGTCGAGTTCTCGCCGATGGACGCGACCCGGGCGGACGTCGAGTACACGGCCGAGGTGTGCCAGATCGCGATCGACGAGGGCGCGACCACGATCAACATCCCGGACACCGTCGGCTACACGATGCCGCACGAGTTCACGGCCTATCTCGAGAAGCTCTACTCGTTCGTGCCTGACCTGCGCAACGTGGTTCTGTCGGTGCACTGCCACGACGACCTGGGACTGGCGGTTGCAAACTCGTTCGCCGGACTGCTCGCCGGCGCGCGACAGGTGGAATGCGCGGTCAACGGAATCGGTGAGCGGGCCGGCAACGCGTCGCTCGAGGAAATCGTGATGCTGCTGCATACGCGCAATGCCGACATCGGACTGCGCACCCGGGCCAACACAAAGGAGATCGCGCGCACGTCGAGGCTCGTCTCGCGGCTCACCGGATACGTCGTGCAGCCCAACAAGGCGGTCGTCGGCCGTAACGCGTTCGCGCACGAGTCCGGCATCCACCAGGACGGCGTGCTGAAGGAGCGCACGACCTACGAGATCATGGACGCGACGACCGTCGGTCTGGATGCCAACTCGATCGTCCTCGGCAAGCACTCAGGTCGCCACGCGCTGCAGCAGGCGCTCGCCGAGCTGGGCCTCGAGCTCTCCGGCCAGGCGCTGAATACGGCGTTCAAGCGCTTCAAGGAGATCGCGGACAAGAAGAAGCAGGTCACGGCGATGGACCTCGAGGCGCTGGTCACCGACGAGCTTCGAGAGGAGATCGCCGCCTACCAACTCGAGTGGTTTGATGTCGAGGCGTCCTCGCGCCGGCCGCCGCACGCGACTGTCGGGGTGCTAACGCCCCAGGGTGACGAGATCACCGGATCGTTCACCGGCGATGGCCCGGTCGACGCGATCTTCCGCGCAATCAACGCGGCAGTTGGACACGAGCCGCGGCTGCGGGAATTCCGCGTGGACGCGGTCACCGGCGGGCAGGACGCGCTTGGCGAAACGTCGGTCGTGCTCGAGCTGGGCGGCGTGACCGGCGCCGGCCAGGGCGTCTCCACAGACATTCTCGAGGCGGCCGCCAGGGCGTACGTGCGGGCGATGTCGAACGCGATCCGCCGGCGGAGCATCGCCGACGAGGCCGAGGCGGCGACCAAGGAAGCGGCAGCCGGAGAAGCGGTCAGAGCCCCCTAGCCTCCACGTGGCGGAGTTGCAGCGTCTACGGATCCCGCGCCAGCGCTGATCCCTGCCGGTATGCCGCGGCCAGCACGCTCGCGCGCGGCTCGCGGTCCATGTAGTTGGTTCCCATCACCTCGGCGCTCTCGAGGTTCGGCGCGATCATCTGCACGGATGCACCGCGCCGGCGCAGGGCCAGCGCCTCGACCGACACTGCCGAGCGGGCGACGCCGCGGACCACCGCGAGCACCCCCTGTGAGCCGGCGAGGCTCGCGGTCGGGTTCAGGCACAAGACGTGGGTGTCGCGGCCGGCCGGGGCGACGTCTGCGTTCGTCGGGCTCCAGACGCCGCCATCGACATACTCGCGCTCGCCGATCGTCACCGGCGCGAACAGCCACGGCACCGAGCAGGAGGCCTCGACCGCGGCCGCCGGCGAGGCGTCCGGCGCGCCCGGGCTGCCGAACACGACGCGGCGCCCGGACCGTCGCTCCACGGTCGCGATCCGCAGCCGGCCGTCGAAGCTCGCGCCCCACGCGTCGACGCGCGCGCGGAGCTCGTCGAGCGTGCGCGTTGGGCGCGGCAGGTTGCGCAAGAGAGCGCCGCGCATCATCGCCCCGCCGGGCGCCGCCAGGCCAAGCGCAAGCGGGGCGAACGTCGCGCTAGCCGCGAGCGCAAACGCGCCAGCGCGGCGAGCAGCGTCGAGTGCGGCTGCTGCGAGCCCGTCGGAGGCGGCAGTCGAGGCCGGCGCGATGTCGGTGCCGACGCGGGGCGGACGCGTTGGCGAGTGTCCTGCGACAAGGCTGGCGCTCACGATCGCTCCTGCGGAGGTACCAACGAAGTATTCGCAGTCGCGCATGTCGAAGCCGGTCGCGTCCTCGATCCCGGCGAGCAGGCCGAGCATCCACGCTTCGCCAAGGACACCGCCGGCCCCGAGCACCAGCACGTCGGGGCGGGAGAGCATCCGAATTAGGCTAACGGCTGGCGCCTCGGTGGCGTGGGTGGGCGGTGTCGGCTGGCGCCTCAGCTTCCGGCCTTCGGCCGGGGGCCTTGTCGTGTGGTTTGCCCGGGATTGGGCCTGGGATTGGGATCCCCGCCCTCCCTCGGGGTGCCTGGCAGCACCCATTTGGTTACAAAGCGACCGCTTGCCGAGGCAACGCGTAACGAAATGCGCGCCATAGCACCGATTTCGTTACGCATTGCCCATCCGCGGCGGTGAGATGTAACGAAATGGGGGTTCGGTTCTCTCCCTCTCGTGCTTCTGCGGGAGGCTGGTGTCTGTATGGGGTCCCGCGTGGGCGGGGCCTCAATCCCCGCCGGCCATCGATGGCCGGCGGAATGGGCATGGACGGGGGTGGCGCTGCGACCGCGTCCGGCCCCGCCACAACGAACCGCGACACCGGGCGGGACGGGGCCGCCCGGGTGGGCGGGACGCCAATCCCCGGCGCGAAGCGGCCCCCGTAACCCGAACCGCGTACGTGATAACGTACGCGCGTATGTTGATAGATCGAGCGCGTAAGGACGGGGCTCCGGATGCGATCAATGGTGTGGGGCAGCGGATCAAGGCCCTGCGGGAGGCGATGGACCTGTCGCTTCGCGACCTGGCTGAACGCTCGGGCGTGAGCGCGCCGATGCTGTCGCAGGTCGAACGCGGCGATACCAGTCCGACGCTGCAGGTTGCCGCCAAGATCGCGGCCGGCTTGGAGCTGCGGTTGAGCCAGCTGCTGCGGTTGGACGAGGACGGAGCCGTCACGATCGTGCGGGCGTCCGAGCGCCGCCGCGGGCCCCGCCGCGGGGGACACAGCTATGAGATCCTGACGCCCCCGCTGCCCGGCCAGCGCGCCGAACTGTCGCGCCACACGCTGGCGGCCGGCGCTGTGACCGGCGGTCCGGGCGACCCCCCGATGCACGAACCCGGCAGCCGCGAGACGGCGCTGGTGGAGTCGGGTACGGTAGCCCTGTTCTGCGACGGGGCGCACCACCAGCTGAAGTCGGGCGACTGCGTGACGTTCGATGCCGATCTTCCTCATCACTTCGAGAACCCTGGACCCGATGAAGCCGTGTTGCTCGCGGTCGTGAGCGCCGGTCTGCGAAGGAGCTGAAATGTCAAGGAGTCTGTTCGACAAGATCTGGGCTGCGCACGAGGTAGGGGGAGCGGGCTCGAATCTCCTCTACATCGATCTGCATCTGGTGCACGAGGTCACCTCGCCGCAGGCATTCGATGGGCTTCGGATGAACGGCCGGAAGGTCCGCCGTCCCGACCGCACGCTCGCGACGGCCGACCACAACGTGCCGACGGACGGGACACCGGTCGCTGCTCGTATCAAGGACGAGCTGTCCCGGGTGCAGGTGGAGACGCTCGAGCGCAACTGCGAGGAGTTCGGGATCCCTCTGTATTCGCTCGGATCCGAGCACCAGGGGATCGTGCACGTGATCGGGCCCGAGCTGGGGGTCACCCAACCAGGGATGACGATCGTGTGCGGCGACTCGCATACCGCGACCCACGGCGCGTTCGGCGCGCTGGCGTTCGGGATCGGGACCAGCGAGGTGGAGCACGTGCTCGCGACCCAGTGTCTGGTGCAGTCAAAGCCGCGCTCGATGCGGATCCGTTACGAGGGGTCCCTCGGCTACGGCGTGACCGCCAAGGACCTGATCCTGGCGACGATCGGCCAGATGGGCGTGTCCGGCGCGGTAGGGCACGTGGTCGAGTACGCGGGGCCGGCGATCGAGGCGCTGTCGATGGAAGGCCGCATGACCGTCTGCAACATGACGATCGAGGGCGGCGGGCGCGCCGGCATGATCGCGCCGGACGAGACGACCCTCGACTGGTTTAGGTCCACGCCGACCCGTCCGGGCGCCCCCAAGGAGCTGCCCGAGGAATGGCTCACGCTGAAGAGCGATCACGGCGCCGAGTTCGACCGCGAGCTGGTCGTCGACGCCAACCAGATCAGCCCGATGGTGACGTGGGGCACGACGCCGGGAATGGTCATACCCGTGACCGAAGCGGTCCCGGAGCCCGGCTCCGAGCAAGACGAGCGGGCGCTCGAATACATGGGACTCGAGCCCGGCGTGCCGATGCAAGAGGTCAAGCTCGACCGTGTGTTCATCGGTTCGTGCACGAACTCGCGGATCGGTGATCTGCGCGCGGCGGCGTCCGTGATCGATGGGCGCAAGGTGGCCGATGGCGTGTACGCGATGGTCGTGCCCGGATCCCACCAGGTGAAGCTGCAGGCCGAGCGGGAAGGCCTCGACGAGGTGTTCCGGCGGGCCGGGTTCGACTGGCGCGGCGCCGGCTGCTCGATGTGCTTGGGCATGAACCCCGATATCGCCGCGCCGCGCGAGCGCGTCGCCTCGACCTCGAACCGCAATTTCGAGGGCCGGCAGGGCCGCGGGGCGCGCTCGCACCTTGTCTCACCCGAGATGGCTGCCGCAGCCGCCGTCACGGGTCACTTCGTCGACATCAGGGAGTGGGATTCAAAGTGAAAGCGATCGAGACGATCACCGGGCGGTGCAGTGTGCTGCACCGCGACGACATCGACACCGACCAGATCATCCCCAAGCAGTTCCTCAAGCGCGTTGAGCGGACCGGCTTCGGGGAGTTTCTCTTCTACGACTGGGCTAAGGAGCCCGGGTGGGATCTGCCCCGCAATCCGATCCTTGTCGGCGGCCGCAACTTCGGCTGCGGTTCCAGCCGCGAGCACGCGCCGTGGGCGCTCGAGGACTACGGGTTCCAGGCGATCATCGCGCCCAGCTTCGCGGACATCTTCCGTTCCAACTGCACGAAGATCGGGCTACTCCCTGTGGAGCTGTCCGCCAGCGACTGTGAGTCGATCGCCGAGGCGGGGGAGGCCCAGGTCGACCTCGCGGCTCAGGAGGTCCGCTGGCCTGGTGGCAGTGCCCGCTTTGAGATCGACCCGGAGACCAAGCATCGGCTGCTGAACGGGCTCGATGACATCGGGCTGACGTTGGCGCAGGCGAACGCGATCGACGCGTATGAAACGGACCGCGAGCGCTCGGCGGGGCGGGCAGTACTGGATACAACCTCGCTGTGAGTGCCCCTGCAGCATTCGCCGCCGGAGCCCGCGAATACAACGCGGCTGTGTGTCCAAGTCGTGGTGGTGGACGGTGATCGTCGGCTTCGTAACGGCGCCAGCACGATCCCGGGTGGGTCCAGACGATCTCGCTGCAGGCCTACACGCAGGACGGCGTCAGGGTGTTGTTGGACTGCAATCTGACGCGCGCCGGCAACGTCTCGGCGACCTCGATCGTCCTGACAGCGCTCGCGGTCGGGCGAATCAACCCGCCGAGGCGCCGGATCTCGCCATGAGCGCGAGGCGGCCATGAGTACCCGGGACTGGGACGCCGCGACCTACGACCGCGTCTCGGACATCCAGCTGAACTGGGCGCTCGAGCAGCTGGCGCGTCTGCAGCTCGATGGTGACGAGGTGGTCCTCGACGCCGGCTGCGGCTCGGGCCGGGTCACGGCATTGGTCGCGGACCGCGTCCCGCGGGGGCGCGTGTACGGCGTCGACGTCGCGCCGTCAATGGTCGAGCACGCCCGTGAAGCGCTCGGCGAGCGCGCGACCGTGTACTGCCAGGACCTCGTCGAACTCGATCTCCCCGAGCATGTCGACGTCGTGTTCTCGAACGCGACCTTCCACTGGGTCAAGGATCACGACGCGCTGTTCGCGGCGATCCACCGCACGCTGAAGCCGGGCGGGCGGCTGCTGGCGCAGTGCGGGGGCCTTGGCAACATCGACCGTTTCCGCCGGCTCGCCGACGAGATCGCCCGCGAGGAGCCGTTCGCGCCGCACTTCGCCGACTGGCGCGGGCCGTGGAACTACGCGAGCGACACGGACACGGCGGCGCGGCTCGAGCGCGCAGGGTTCACCGAGGTGTCCTGCTGGCTCGAGCCGAAGACGGTGACCCCCGCCGACCCCCGGGCGTTTGCGTCGACCGTGTGCCTCGTGCGCCACCTCGACCTGCTCACGGGTGATCTCCGCGAGCAGTTCGTCGACCGGGTTCTCTCCGAGATGGGCGAGCCGCCCGTCCTCGAGTACGTCCGGCTGAACATGTCTGCGCGGCTGGGGTGAAGCGGTTGTAGGCTCGGAACCGTGGGGTCTCCCGAACGGGACCTGCCGCCTTTCGCAGCACGCGCGGTGCTCGGGATCGCGGCTGCGACCGTCGTCGTGTTGCTGGCGCTGGCGACCCGCGACGGTTACCACCGCGACGAGCTCTACTTCCTCGAAGCGTCAAAGCACCTCGCGCTGGGGTACGTAGACCAGCCGCCTGTCTCGGTGCTTGGGGCGTGGTTCTCGCGACACGCGTTCGGCGAGGGGTCGCTGTTCGGCCTGCGCGTGATCCCCGCGCTGCTCGACGGCGCCGCAATCGTGCTCACCGGCCTGATCGCGCGCGAGCTGGGCGGCGAGCGGTTCGCGCAGCTGTTCGCCGCGCTGTGCGCAGCGGTCAGCGGCTTTCTCGTGATCGCGCACCTGGCTGGGCCGACCGCATACGACCTGGTGACGTGGCTCGCGGCCTCGCTGATCGTGATCCACATCCTTCGCACCGATCGCCGGCGGTTGTGGCTGCTGTGCGGGTTCGTCGTCGGCGTCGGCCTCGAGGCCAAGAACACCGTTCTGCTGCTGTTCTTCGCCCTCGCGGTGGGCTTGATCATCAACCGGCAGTGGCGGGTGCTGATGAGCCCGTACGTGTGGGCTGGCGCGGCGATTGCGCTCGCCCTGTGGGCGCCGAACCTGATCTGGGACGCGAGCAACGGGTGGCCGACGGCCGAGATGGACCGCCACCTGCGCGCTGAGCACTCGTCGCTCGGCGCGGCGTTGGCGTTCCCGGGCATCCAGCTGCTGCTGCCGAACATCGTGCTCGCGCCGGTGTGGATCTCGGGGCTCGTGGCGCTGTTTCGCGAGCAGCGTTTCAGGCGCTATCGCGCGTTCGCGTATGCCTACGTGGTGATGTTCGTAGCGGTGATCGTCGTGATCCCTGACAGGCCGTACTACCTGGGGCCGATCTACGGGGTGCTGTTCGCGTTCGGTGCGATCGTCGTCGATGAGGTCGTCCATGGGCGGCGCCGGCTGGTTCGCTCCGGTCCCGCGGGACGTCGGTTGGTGTGGCGCTCGCCGGCGGCGGCGCTCGTCATCGCGATGGTCGCGCTGCTCGTGATGCTGCCGGTCGCGCTGCCGGTGCTGCCGCCGTCAGCGCTGGCGAGCGTGCCGCTCCAGAAGCTCAACTACAACCTCGGGGAGACGATCGGATGGCAGTCGTTCGTGAGCACGGTCGCCCGCGTGTACCGATCGCTGCCGCCGGCCGAACGGACCGACGCGGTGATCTTCACTGCCAACTACGGGGAGGCCGGGGCGATCGACCGCTATGGCAAGGCGAACGGCCTACCGGCGGCGTTCAGCGGGCACAACTCTTTTTGGTGGTGGAGCCGTCCGACCGCAATCGGATCGGTGACGATCGCAACGGGCTTTGACCGCGACCACCTGCTCCGCTTCTGGCGGCGAGTCGCGCTTGCCACTCGCTACCACAATCCGTGGGGGGTCGACGACGACGAGCAGGGAGCTCCGATCTGGATCGCCAGCGCGCAACGGCAGTCCTGGCGCGTGATCTGGCCCAAGCTCAAGCACTACGGGTGAGGCCCGGACGGGGCGCCGCACGTGGCGACGCCCCGGGAGCTCCGAACCAGCCGACCTAGTGCTTGTGGAGGCACACCGCCCAGAACTCGATCTGCGCGTGCCGGTGACTCCAGTTGTGGAAGCGGTAGTGCCACCAACCGTCCTTGTTGTGGCCAAACCCGCCCGCGACGTAGGTCAGCGCATCCTCGGGCGTCGAGTCGAAGCCGGCACCGCCCATCATCGGGCGCTCATTCGCCGGACACGGGATCGAGATCCATTGCCCGTCGTTCCAGGGTCCGGTCGTGCCGGGATCGACCGTGTACTTGTGCGAGCAGTAGACGGTGCCCGTGAAGTGATCGCCAAGGGGGCCGCCGTCGACAAACACGCTCCGGCTGTGCCCTGGCAGGATCTGATGGTGGGCGCAGAAGTCGTTCCGGTGGCGGTGAGGGGTGGGTCCGCTACCGCCCCAGCTGTCGGTGAAGTGCAGTGGCGTGTTTGCGCTTGCCACTGCGGCGAGCGCCACGGTCAATCCCGTTGCGGCGATCGCGGCGACAACAAAACGACGAAACATCATTTGAGCTCCTTTCGTGCGGCGCCTCACGCGACGCGCTCGCTTCATCCTGTCTAGCTAGTCGTCTGCTGGCGGCTGGTCGGATCGGACGCGGTCGAGGCGCCCGTGGTGCCGCTCGTGCTCGTGAAGCTTTCGAGCGCCGCCAGCAGCTCGAGCCTTCCCATGAACGGGATCGTCGTACCATCCGCATTGCTGAGCTCGCCGGCGGGCGGATCGCTGTAGTTGAGCTGGAGTTCTAGTCGCATCGGGCCAGTCTGGCGAGGCGATCGGGCAAAGACATCGCGTACTACGCGATCTTTGACGGCGCGCGATTAGTTGTGTGTGCAACCAAGATCATGGCCTGTGGGATGTTTTCGGCGCCCGCAGGATCGAGAATGCGACACGGCCAAGGGGGCCATGCCAAGTGCGATCCAAACAAGACGACCCTTGGGCGCAAGCCATGACACTCGAATCGGCTCACGAGGCGGTCGGGGCGAAGAGAATCTGGTTCGCCGCACCGAACGGAGCTCGGTTCGGTCCCATCAGGACCTATCCCTGGACCGTCAGGCATGTCGGACACGGCGCGGGCGACGTGGCGCGGGCCACCGTCGCAGACAACTCCGACGTCGTTACCTTCAGCGTGCACAGTGAGGGCGGCACGGGGCATATCGCCGGTAACCATGAGGTGAATCTGTGCCGAGCCACCGGCGTCGAGCCCGGGGGAAAGCGGCGCGCGGTGATCTCGACCGCCGACCATCGGGTTGTGGACGGCACGTTCGTGTGCGCGCCGGTCCTCGAGATCTGGGGGCACACCGCCGGCCCATGGGATCCCACTGCTCCAGGCGGGCCCGGCTGGCTGTCGATCCGCTGCCCCGCCGGCGAGCACTCCATCCAGGGTGGCGCCGGCTTCAAGGCCGAACCGCACCGCCACCTCACGCAGGTGCAGGGCACCTTTGGCAGCGGGAACGACGGGTACTGGCACTACCGCTTCCACAACTGGACCGCCCACACCTTGACGATCCAGTTCTGGGCCGCGTGCGAGAAGGGCTGAGGTCCGGACGGGCCCTCCCGGCCTCGTGGCTGGGCCCGCTCGGCATACAGCCTCGCTTTTTGGGGTCCCGCCCACCCCGCCACGAGTCGTTCGGCTGGACGCCGCGAAGCGGCCCCTAATAAAGCACGCGGTCGCGCTTGAGCCCCCACGGCCACCAGTTGCGGTCGCCGAGCAGCACGACAACTGACGGGATCAACAGCGTCCGCACGAGGAACGTGTCGAGCAGCACCCCCGCGGCGAGCCCGAGGCCGATCTGGCGCGTCTGGCCGTTGCCCGCCACCGTCAGCACCGCAAACGTGCCGGCGAGCACCAGGCCGGCCGACGTGACGGTGCCACCGCTGGCGGCGATCGCGCGGTGCACCGCGGTTGGCAGGTCGGCGTGGCGCGCCTCCTCGCGTATTCGCGTCATCACGAGGATGTTGTAGTCCTCCCCGAGCGCCATCAGGAAGATGAACATGAAGAACGGCAGCACGAAGTTCAGGCCGCTGGCCCCGCCGATCACGACGAACACGAGAATCGCCAGCCCGAGCGCCGCCAGGTACGACAGGACGACACTGAGGATCAGATAGACGGGCGCGACCAGGCTGCGAAGCAGGATCACCAGCAGGATCCCGATCACGATCAGAACGATCGGGATGATCCGCTTAAGGTCGTTGGTCGAAATGTGGCTGACGTCGTAGGAGGCGGGTGCCTGTCCGGTGACTCCACTTGCGACCGCGCCGATCGACGTTGCCACTGAGGACACCGCCGCGCGGATCGACGGTACGGCGTTGAGCGCCGCGGTGCTGGCCGGGTCGCCCGCGGACAGCGCGACGTAGAACTGCAGCGTTTTGCCGTCGGGGCTGATGTATTGCGAGCGGCTTCCGGCTGGGTTGAGCGCGCCGGTCACCGCGGTGAACTGCGGCTGGCGCTTCAGCGCCGCGGTCGCTACGGCGATCTTGGCCGGGTTCAGCCTCGCCGACTCGGGCAGCTTGATGATCACGTTGGTCGGGTTGCGGACGCTGACCGGGAAGTGGTCGAGCAGCTGCTGGCCGGCGGCCGCATCGCTGCCGGACGGCGGGGTCTGGCTGCCGAAGCCCGCGGGTTTGTATGCGAACACGAACGACGCCAGCCCGAGGAACACGACCAGGCCGATCGCGAGCGTGCGCTTCGGTCGCGAGACGATCCGCGCCGCGATCTCTCCCCAGGCCCCCCGGTACTCGTGACCGGGACGCGGCTTGGACGGCCACATCACCGCCCGGCCGAAGATCGCGAGCAGCGCCGGCAGCAGCGTGAGGCCGCCGATCAGCGTGATCGCGATCCCGATCGCCAGCGCCGGGCCGAGTCCGCGGTAGAAGCCGAAGTCCGCCAGCACGACGCTGCACAGCGCGGCGATCACGGTCAACGCGGAGAACGTGATCGTCTCCCCGACCCGGCTCACGGCGTTGATGACCGCGTCGCGCGGCTCGACGCCATGCGCGAGTGCCTCGCGCACGCGGAAGATCAGAAACAGTCCGTAGTCGGTTCCGGCGCCGAGCACGATCACGATCAGGATCAGCTGCGTCAGCGTCGACACCTCGACGCCCACATGGGTGGACTCCGCGATCACCGGACTCGCGATCACCAGCGACAGCGCCGCCGGCAGCAGCGTCACCAGCGGCGCGAGCGCCGCGCGGAACACGATCAGCAGCAGCACGATGATGAATAGGATCGAGAGCTGTTGGGTCAGCTGCTGGGTGTGCTTCTGGGCCGCGTTGTTGTCGACGATCGTCGCCAGCTGGCCGGCGAAGTGGATCCCCATTCCGGGGGGTGCGCCGGCGCTGCGAACCGCGGCGCGCATCTGGTCGAACAGGGCGGTGCCGCCGCCCGATCGCGCGCCCGTGCCGCTCAGTTCGACGAGCGCCATGCGGACCTGACCATCGCTCGAGAGCCCGCGGTCGCGAACGTCGAGCACGCCGGGAACCCGGGCGACCGCACGCTCAGCACGAGCGAACGCCAGCTGGTCGGCCGGGCTCAGCTGCGCAGGCGGGCGGCCACCCACCAGCAGCGTGTCCGCTGTGTTCTGAGCCTCGAACGGGGCGGCCAGTTCCTGCGCCTTGATCACGGGCGTGTTCGATGGCAGGAACGCGGTGTTCTGGCTCTTGGTCGCGCTGGACAGCGACGGCAGCAGCGACGGCACGGCGACTGCGGCGGCGATCCACACGATCACCACCAACCACCTGAAGCGGACCGCGGCGCGCCCGATCGCGGCGAATGGTCCGGGCATCGGCTCGGTTACCACTGGCGTGTGATCCTAACCGCCTAGCGACCGCGTCCGTGCTCGTAGGCGACGATCACCACCTGCACGCGGGTCATGCCGCCCCTCCGTATGGAATCCCACGTTTAGAGGACATCATGCCCTGATATCGTCGCCCTCCCGAGGATGTTGAGGGACTGAGGGGCGAGACCGACAGTGGCTGATGTTCGATGTGGATCGTGCGGACTGGACGTCCCTGAGGGTCACTACTGCGTTCGTTGCGGCGCCACGATCCATGAGGACCCCGAAGGCGCCAGGCGCTCGCGCCACCGACGCCAATTCGCCGCCGCCCCGCACGAGCACATCCACGTGCCGCGACTCGTCTCGACGCTGTTTCCCCATCTGCCGCGGGGGTCGATGGCCAGCTTCCGCATCTCGCTTGTGTTCGCGCTCGTCGTCGTGCTGGTGCTCGGCGCGCTGCGAATCGTGCCGGTGGCCCTGATCGCGGCGGCCGTCTCGCTGCCGCTGCTGACCCTGCTGTACCTGTACGACGTCGACGTCTACGAGGACGAGCCGCTGTCGGTCGTGCTCGCGACGATGGCGTGGGGGGCTGTCGCAGGCGTCGGTGTGGGGATGCTGACCCGTTCGGTGACCGACACCGGCGTGGCCTTCCTGTCGCAGCCGAGGTCGACCACGATCGTGGTCCAGGGGATCCTGCTGCCGCTGCTCGGGCTGGGGCTGTCGCTGGCCGGCCCGATCTTCCTGCTGCTGCGGTTCCCGCGCTTCAACGACGTGCTCGATGGAGTGACCTTCGGCGCAGCGACCGCCGTCGCGTTCGCCGGCGCGGAGGTGATCACCTACAGCTTCTCGATCCTCTCGGGCGGACTGCGCCCGGCCGGCGACGTACTCGAATGGCTCGGCCGCCTGGCCACGATCGCGATCGCGATCCCGGTCCTGGAGATGGCGGCCGTCGGCGCGGCCAGCGGGGCGTTGTGGCTGCGCTATCGGGCTCCGGTGCGCGATCGCGATGCGCTCGGGCCACTCGGCAACCCGCTGATTGCGGTGATCTTCGCCGCCGTGCTGATCTGCTTGGGGTTCTCGCTACAGCCGCTGATGCCGACCGGGTGGTGGCTGCTGTGTCTGCTCGCGCTCGACACGGTCGCAATGGTGTGGCTGCGCAACGTGATCCACCTCGGCCTGCTCGAGGAAGCGGCCGAGATCCCGATCGGCCCGCCGATCACATGCGCGAACTGTGGCGCGCAGACACCGCGGCACACGTTCTGCATCAACTGCGGGATCTCGCTGCAGGCGCTGCCCAAGGCGCGGCCGCACGGCTCCGGCGCGATGCCCTCGGATCAGCCGGCGGGAGGGGTCGCGTGAGGCCCGCGGGAGGCGTGGCGTGAGCGCCACCGGGGCCGCAGCAACGTGGCGCGCGGGCCAGCAGCCGAACAAGTTCGGCCATCGCCGGATCATCGGCATCTTCGCGTTCGCGTTCCTCGGGCTGGCGGGCGTCGTGGTCGTGATCGGCGCGCTTGCCGCCCCGCCGGCGCCTAAGGCGGTGTGCACGAAGGGCCAGGTTTGCTCGACTCCACCGCCCTCTCAGCGGCTGCCGGGCGCGCCGGCACCGCGCGTGCCGAGCGGGCAGCCGACCCAGCAGCCCGGCCAGCTGGCGCCGCGTCTCGCGCTCGCCCAGGTGTTCACGAGCTCCGCGCTCGGGTTCGCGGTCTCCTACCCGGCCAGCGAGCTCACCACCAGCCAGGTCAGCTCAACCGGCGTGACGCTCACGCCGCCGATCTCCGACCCAGCGGTGATGATCAGGATCGAGGGAGCGCCCAGCGCCAAGGCAAATCCGAAGCAGTTGCTCGCCGAGCGGCTGGCGAGCCTGGACCAATCAATTCCCGATCTGCACATCAACAACGATCCCTCGCGCCAGATCCTCGCGCCGGCGGTCGGCGGGCGGGCCGGCGTCGGCGGCTTCTACCAGGGAACGTTCAACTCGCCGTCGGGCTTGACGGCCCCGGCCGACGTGGCGATCCTTGCCGCGACCGACGGGCAGGAGACGATCGCGGCCTCGGTGATCGTCGCCAATCGCGCCGACACGGTCGAGGACTTCAAATGGGTCGACGAGCACATCCTCGCGACGCTCCGGTTCAAGCAGGACATCCCGCAATGAGCCGGCGCGCGTGGACAGTGAGTGCTCTGGTCCTGGGGCTGCTCGCCGTGGGCGTGTTGGCTGTGACCGCCGGGGGCCGGGGTGGCGGGACGACGCGGTCGGATCGGTATCTGGGACGGGTGGATCCCGGCACCAGAGTGATGTTCGGGCTCTCGTTGCGAATGCGCACGGCGGCAATGGAGGCGTATGGCGCCGGCGTCGGCGCCGGACGACTGCCGGCGCTCAGTGCCGCACAGATCGGCGATCGCTTCGGGATCTCCGGGGCCGCGCTCGCTCGGGTCGAGCGCGTGCTGAGCGTGGGCGGAATCGAGGTACGGCAGGCGTTCAGGCAGCGCACTCAGCTGCTTCTGAGCGCGCCGGCGGCGCGCGTCGAGCGCCTGCTGAACGTATCGCTCGGCGAGTTCTCCCAGCCCGACGGGACGCGATACCGGCGGCCGCTCGGAAGACCCATGATCCCGAGCGCGCTGTCGCCGTACGTGCTCGCCGCGACCCATCTCGACACCAAGCCGCTGCCGATGCAGGCCGACGTCCCGCAGGGCGGCATGGCGGCGAGCGACCTGGCCGCGCTCTACAACCTGCGACCGTTGATCTCGGGCCAGGGACTCGACGGGCGCGGGCAGACAATCGCCGTCTACTCGCAAGACACCTTCCAGCCCTCGGACATCCGGGCGTTCGACTCGCTCCAGCACATCGTCGGCGCGCCGATGCCGCTGCGGGTCGCAGTTGAGGGGGGTCCGCCCCAGCAGTTCCGGGCAAGCGCCGAGGCCGCCGAGGTTGACCTCGACCTCGACGTGATCCGCGAGCTAGCCCCGCGTGCGCAGATCGTCAACTACGAGACCCCCTGCTGCAATCCAGCGTTCATGTCCGACGCGATCGACCGGATCGTCCAGGACGGCCGCGCGAAGCTCGCCAACTTCTCCTACGGGATCTGCGAATTCGACGCAGCATCCAGTGCACAGGACCTGATCGCGCAGGACAACTCGTTCCTGTCCGCCGAGGATCACGGCGTGACCGCGTTCGCGTCATCCGGCGACTCGGGCGCCTACTCGTGCCAGCGATACAGCCTGGGCGACCATCGGCTGACGGTCGAGTGGCCGGCGTCCTCGCCGCACGTCGTCAGCGTCGGAGGGACGTATGTCGACGTGCGCCGTGACGGCACCCGCTATGACGAACTTGGCTGGGAGGACATCCTTTCCGGCGGCGGTGGCGGCGGCGGCGTGAGCGCCGCGTTCGTTCGGCCCGCGTGGCAGACCGGAGTCGCCGGGATTCAGAACCAGTTCAGCTCCAACCCGCCCGCGCGTCAGGTGCCCGATGTCGCCGCGGACGCCGCGTTCGGGAGCGGATACAGCATCTACAGCCAGGGTCAGCGCGACCAGGTCGGCGGAACGAGCGCGTCGGCGCCGTTCTGGACGGGATCCTTCGCGCTGATTGACGAGCTGGCGCAGCGACAGCTCGGCCATCCGCTCGGTTTCATCGCGCCGTTGCTCTACCGCGCGGCCGCGCGTGACCCGTCGGCGTTCTATGACGTCAGGGTCGGCGGCAACCGCTTCTACCGCGCCGGTCCAGGGTGGGACTACGCGACCGGCCTCGGCACGCCGAACATGGCCCGGCTGGCGGCGGACGTGATCGCGCTCTCGCGCCGGCGCTGAGAGCACCGCGACACGCGATCGGCCCGCGCGCCGATGGATAGCCTGGGGACATGACCACAGCAGAAGACCAACTCATCAGCGCCGTCGACTTCGTCGGCATCCCGACGCGGGATCTCGAGCGCGCCGTCGACTTCTACGGCAACACGCTCGGCCTCCCACGGTCCGTCTACATGCCTGAGCGAAATTTCGCCGAATTCGAGACCGGAAACCTGACCCTGAACATCATGAATGCGGAGAAGATGGGCCTTGAGCACGACGCGCTTCGCAACGCGCTCGCCCTGCATGTGGACGATGTGGCGGCGGTGCGATCGACGCTCGAGAGCCGCGGAGTCGCGTTCGGCGGCGAGACCTTCGACACCGGTGTCTGTCACATGGCGTTCTTCCAGGATCCGGACGGCAACTCGCTGATGCTCCACCACCGCTACAAGCCGCGCGTGACCGACTCCTGAGCTTTGGCGGGCATCATCGGACGCCCCGCCCGGCGCCTCACGTTCGCCCGCGACCGGGTACGGTCCCGCTCCATGCCCGCGAAAGTCGTATTGCTGGCCGGCGACGGCATCGGCCCCGAGATCATCCCGCCCACGCTCGAGGTGCTCGAGGCTGCGGGCGCCAAGTTCGACTACGACGCCCACCTGTTTGGCGGGGCGGCGATCGACAAGCACGGGACGGCGCTAACCGATGAGACGCTCGACGCATGCCGCCGCGCCGACGCCGTCCTGCTGGCCGCCGTCGGGGGTCCGAAATGGGACACCACCGACCCCGACAAACCCCGTCCCGAGCAAGGGCTGCTGGGCTTGCGCAAGGGACTCGGTCTGTTCGCGAACCTCCGGCCCGTCAGGCCGCTGCCGGCGCTGTATGACGCGAGCCCGCTGAAGCTCGAGGTGATCGAGGGGACCGATCTGCTCGTGGTCCGCGAGCTGACCGGCGGGATCTACTTCGGCTCGAAGACGCGTTCCGACGACGAGGCATCAGACGCGTGCGTATACACGCGCGCGGAGATCGAGCGGATCGCGAGGGTCGCGTTCCGGGCGGCGCGCTCCCGGGTCACGAGCGTCGACAAGGCGAACGTGCTCGAAACGAGCCGCCTGTGGCGTGAGGTCGTGCGCGACGTGCACAGCCGCGAGTTCCCGAACATCGAGCTCGAGCACCTGCTCGTGGACAACGCCGCGATGCGGCTGATCGGCGCCCCCCGCCACTTCGACGTGATCCTCACCGAGAACATGTTCGGCGACATCCTGAGCGATGAGGCGGCGATGCTCACCGGCTCGATTGGATTGCTGCCGAGCGCCTCACTCGGGCTCGACGGCCCGGGCGTGTTCGAGCCGGTCCACGGCTCCGCGCCCGACATCGCCGGCACCGGCGCCGCCAATCCGATGGCGATGTTCCTCTCGGCGGCGATGATGCTTCGCCACGGGCTAGCTTTGGAAGAGCAGGCGGCGGCGGTAGAATCGGCGGTCGACCGGGCGCTGGCCGAGGGGCTGCGCACCCCGGACCTGGGGGGTAACGCCACGACAGCCGACGCAACCCGGGAAGTCCTAAAACACCTCTAAGGAGTCAGTACATCGTGGAACAAGCGGACCTCATCTGGCATAACGGAGAGCTCGTTGCCTGGGAGGACGCGAAGGTACACGTACTGACGCACGGGCTTCACTACGGCACCGGGGTGTTCGAGGGCATTCGCGCCTACGAGACGCCGCACGGCCCCGCGATCTTCCGCAACCGCGAGCACCTCGAGCGGCTGTTCAAGTCGGCGGAGCTCTATTACATGCCGATCCCGTTCACGTTCGAGGAGTTGCGCAGCGCCACACACGAGCTGGTCACCGCGAATGAGCTGCGCGAGTGCTACATCCGCCCGCTCGCGTTCCGTGGCTACGGCCAGATGGGGCTGTACCCGCTGGATGCGCCGGTCGAGGTCGCGATCGCGGCGTGGCATTGGGGCGCCTACCTCGGCGAGGAGAGCAAGATCCGCGGCGTCCGCGCCAAGGTCTCGAGCTGGCGGCGGATCCCGCACGACGCGCTGATCCCGCACGCGAAGGCCTCCGGCCAGTACCTCAACAGCGTCTTGGCGAAGATCGAGGCGACCAAGGCCGGCTACGACGAGGCGATCCTGCTCGACGCGCAGGGCTTCGTGTGCGAGGGCTCCGGCGAGAACATCTATGCGGTCCGCCACGGGAAGCTGATCACGCCGCCGCAGACCGCCGGGATTCTCGACGGCATCAGCCGCAACGCGATCCTGCAGATCGCGCGCGACCACGGCCACGAGGTCGAGGAGCGCAACCTCGCCCGCGCGGAGCTGATCCTCGCTGACGAGGTGTTCCTTTCGGGTACCGCGGCAGAGCTCGTGCCGGTCCGCGAGATCGACGACCACCTGATCGCCGGCGGCGAGCCCGGGCCGGTGACCCGCCAGCTCCAGCAGGTGTTCGACGACGCCCTGCACGGGCGGGACCCGCGCTACCTGCACTGGCTCGACGTTGTGAAGGTGCCCTCGAAGACGGCATGATGGTGGCCGTGGGTTCTTCGGATAGGCGAATTAATTGGGCTGGCTCGCGCTGACGCGCGGCCAGCCTGTTTTTTGCCTTGCCCGCTCAACCCACTGGAGACACTTTGATGACGACAATTGAGCTTTACGACACCACCCTGCGCGACGGCATGCAGGGCGAGGGGATGTCGCTCTCGGCGGAAGAGAAGCTGCGCGTCGCGCACCGTCTGGATCAGCTCGGGATCGATCTGATCGAGGCCGGCTTCCCGAGCTCAAACCCCAAGGAGCTCGAGCTGTTCGACCTGCTGGCGCGCGAGTCGTTTGAGCACGGTTCGATCGCGGCGTTCGGAATGACCCGGCGGCGGGCGTCCTTGGCAGGCGATGACCCTGCACTACGAATGCTGGCGGGCTGCTTCGCCCCGGTCTGCACACTGGTCGGCAAGACCTGGGGGCTGCACCTCGACAAGGTGCTGAAGGTCGACCGCGAGGAGAACCTGCGGATGATCGACGAGTCGGTGTCTTTCCTGGTCGAGGCCGGCAAGCGGGTCGTCTACGACGCCGAGCACTTCTTCGACGGGTATCTGGATGATCCGACGTATGCGCTGCGGTGCCTGCGGGTGGCGGCGGAGGCCGGCGCCGAGACAGTTGTGTGCTGCGACACGAACGGCGGGACGCTGCCCGACCGCGTGGGGTCGGTGATGTCGACGGTGGTCTCCGAGGGGCGGTCGTCCGGGGTGCGGGTCGGGATCCACTGCCACGACGACGCCGGCTGCGGCGTCGCGAACTCGCTCGCCGCGGTGCTCGCCGGCGCCACCCACGTCCAGGGCACGATGAACGGCTACGGCGAGCGGTGCGGCAACGCAAACCTCGTCTCGATCATCCCGAACCTGCAGCTGAAGCTCGGCTATTCGTGCCTCACCGACGAGCAGCTCGCGGGGCTCACGCCGGCCGCGCATTGGTTTGACGAGCTGCTGAACTTCACGCCCGACGCCGATCAGCCGTATGTCGGACGGAACGCGTTCGCGCACAAGGGCGGGATGCATGTCGCCGGCGTGGCCGCCGACCCGGCGACGTTCGAGCACATCGAGCCGGGCGTCGTCGGCAACCGCCGCGAGGTGCTGATCTCCGAGCTGTCCGGCAAGGGAACGGTTCACGCGCGCGCGCGGGAAGCCGGGATCGAGCTCGATGACGAGGCCGCGGCCCGAGTGGTCGACCGCGTGAAGGATCTCGAGCACCGCGGGTACCACTTCGAGGCGGCGGATGGCTCGTTCGAGCTGCTGCTGCGCAAGGAGACGGGTGACTACACGCCGCTGTTCACGCTCGAGCACTGGCGGGTGATCGTCGAGATGGGCCATCGCGGCCACGTCGAAACCGAGGCCACGATCAAGCTGTGGGTCGGCGACGAGCGCTACGTGCGCACCGCGGAGGGAAACGGCCCGGTCCACGCTTTGGACCGGGCGCTCCGCGAAGCGATCGGCGAGATCTATCCCGACTTGGCGGATATCCAGCTCGAGAACTTCAAGGTCCGCCTGATCGATGAGCACGCGGGCAGTGCGTCCGTCACCCGGGTACTGCTCGACGCCTCCGACGGCGAGGACGTGTGGGGCTCGATCGGCGTGTCGGAGAACATCATCGAAGCCTCCTGGGAGGCGCTGGTCGATTCGCTCGAGTACGGGCTGCAGCTGGTCAGGCGCCCGCGACCGGCACCGACCGCGCCGTGATCCCGCTGGCCAAGCCGGTCCTCGGCGAGGCCGAGGAGCGGCGCGTGCTCGAGGTGCTGCGCTCGGGGCGGCTGTCGCTTGGGCCGTTGTTGCCTGAGTTTGAGCGCGCGTTCGCGGTGCGGGTGGGCGCGCCGTTTGCGTCGGCGGTCTCCTCCGGGACGGCCGGGCTGCACCTGGCGCTGCGCGCGGTCGGCGTGTCGGACGGCGCCGAGGTGATCACGAGCCCGTTCTCGTTCGTGGCCAGCGCCAACGTCGCCGTATACGAGCGCGCGCGCCCGGTGTTCGCCGACATCGACCCGGTGACTTTGAATCTGGATCCTGCGGCCGCTGAGGCTGTCGTCTCGGATCGCACGGCGGCGCTCTTGCCGGTGCATATCTTCGGCTACCCGGCGGATATGGCGGCGTTCGAGCGGCTGGGGGTGCCGATCGTCGAGGACGCGTGCGAGGCGCTCGGAGCTGTGTACGCCGACGGCGGCGTGGTCGGCGGCCGCGGCCACCCCGCGGTGTTCGGCTTCTACGCCAACAAGCAGCTGACGACCGGGGAGGGGGGGATGGTGTGCCTGGCCGACCCGGATCTGAAGGAGCGGATCGATTCCGAGCGCAACCAGGGGCGTGCGCCGAACATGGACTGGCTCGACCACGATCGCCTCGGCTTCAACTATCGGTTGAGCGATGTGGCGTGCGCGCTGGGGCTGGCGCAGCTCGAGCG
Organism: uncultured Solirubrobacterales bacterium; assembly: GCA_963796525.1. Classification (GTDB taxonomy): domain Bacteria; phylum Actinomycetota; class Thermoleophilia; order Solirubrobacterales; family Solirubrobacteraceae; genus Palsa-465. Next base: position 629,140 of record CAWCMD010000012.1, on the reverse strand, counting down.
GCTCGATTCGATGCTCGCCGAGCGGGCACGGGTGGCTGCACTCTACGGCGACGCATTGGGCTCCGTTGAGGGGTTGACGCTGCCGTGTCGCGACGCGGATGGCGCCCGCCGGGGGTGGTTCGTTTACGTCGTGCAGCTTCCGCGTGGCGTCGATCGCGATGGCGTCGTCCGGGAGCTGGGCTCTCGCGGGGTTCCTTCGAAGCCCTACTTCCCCGCCGTCCACCTGATGTCCTACTACCGCGAGACGTTCGGCCACCGCGAAGGCGAGTTCCCGGTGTGTGAAGACGTCGCGGCGAGGTCGATCGCGCTGCCGTTCTTCCCGGAGATGAGCGATGGTCAGGTGGCGCAGGTGGCCGAGTCCCTGAGAGCGGTGCTCGGGCAGTGAAGCGGACTGTCGCGAACGCCGCTGCGGTATCGGCGTTCGCGGTCGCGGTCGCGGTCGCGGTCGCGGTCGCGGCTGTGGCGCCGGCGGCGCCCGGCGGCGGTGGCGCAGCGAACGGCGATCGGGGCGGGGCCGGAGCGCTCGGTACCGGCGGCAAGGGCGGATTCTGCTCCACTTCCAGCGACTGTGGCGGTGCTGGCGGCGGTGGCGGCGGAGGACTGTTCGGCGGCGGGGGTGGCGGCGGCGGCGGAGGCACTACCGACGCCGAGTCGGGAGGGGGCGGTGGTGGTGGGTCTTCGCTGGTCCCGGCCGGCGAGACGCTCGCGGTGGCCACGTCGCGGCAAGGTCCCGGCGTGATCATCAGCTACGCGATCTGAGGGGATCCGCGGGCGCGGGAGCCAACGCCACGCGCGCCCGACGATAATTGCCTCGATGTCCCGCTTCGCCGAGCCCCAGCACGATGCCTTCCGCCGCCTGAACGACTCACTCTCGTTCGACTGGCGCCTGGGCCCGTACGACGTGGCGCAGTCCCGCGCGCACTCCTCGATGCTCGCGGCTCAGGGCATCATCTCCTCGGAGGAACGGGAGCAGCTGCACCGGGGCCTTGACCAGATCGAGCGGGAGCTCACTGACGGCTCATTCCCGTTCGCCGACGGCGACGAGGACATCCATATGGCGATCGAGCGCCGGCTGACGGACATCGTCGGTCCGGTCGGGGGCAAGCTGCACACCGCCCGCTCGCGCAACGACCAGGTCGCCACCGACGTCGCGATGTTCGTGCGCGCGCACGCCGACGAGGCCGCCGCCGCCTGTGCCTCGCTCGCGACCACGCTCGTCACGCTCGCGGAGGCCCATCTCGACTGGCCGATGCCCGGCTACACCCATCTTCAGCGCGCGCAGCCGGTCTACCTCAGCCACCACCTGCTCGCCTACGTGTGGATGCTGGCCCGCGACCGGGACCGCTTCGGGGCGGTGGTCGGCGCAACGGCGTCATTGCCGCTCGGGGCGGGCGCGCTGGCCGGGGTGAACTTCGATACCGACCGGCGGGCAGTCGCCGCCGAGCTCGGCTTCCCGGACGTCGCCGCGAACTCGATCGATGCCGTCTCGAACCGCGACTTCGTGCTCGACTACCTCGCCGCGGCTGCAACCTGCGCCACCCACCTCTCGCGGCTCGGAGGCGAGATCGTCCTGTGGAGCAGCGAGGAGTTCGGCTTCTGCGAGGTCGCCGACGCGTGGGCCTCAGGCTCCTCGATCATGCCCCAGAAGAAGAATCCCGACGCCGCCGAGCTGCTGCGCGCCAAGGCTCCCCGCATCACCGGACATCTGGTCGCGTTGCACGGCGTGCTCCATGGACTGCCACTGACGTACAACAAGGACATGCAGGAGGACAAGGAGCATCTGTTCGACGCGGTCGACACGCTCGAGCTGTGCCTCGCGGCGGCCGAGGGAATGCTGTCCTCGATCAGCTTCCGCCGCGAGCGCCTCGCCGCGGCGTCCGCTGACGAGTTCCTCGCCGCGACCGACGTGGCCGACCTGCTCGTCAAGCGCGGGGTTCCGTTCCGCGAGGCGCATGGCGTCGTCGCCGGGCTCGTGCGCAGCGCGATCGAGCAGGGCAAGACGCTCTCTGAGCTCACACGGGAGGAGCTCACCGCTCAGTCCCCCCAGCTCGACGGCGACTTCTACGCCCTGCTTTCCGACCGCGCGTGGCTCGAGTCGAAGGTGTCCGAGGGCGGCACCAGCCTTGGACGCGTGCGCGAGCAGCTCGAGCGGGCACGGAACGCGCTGCAGTGAACCGCGCCTTCTATGAGCGCCCCGTGCTTCAGGTGGCGCGGGAGTTGATCGGTTGCGTCGTCGCCCACGACGGCAGTGCGGGAGTGATCGTCGAGACCGAGGCCTACCACGATTCCGAGCCGGCGTGTCATGCGTTCGTCGGGCTGACGCCGCGGACCCGGACGCTTTTCGGGCCGCCGGGGAAGGCGTACGTGTACCGCTCCTACGGGATCCATTCGCTGCTGAACGCGGTGTCCGAGCCCGAAGGGGTGGGGGCGGCGGTGCTGATCAGGGCGCTCGAGCCGCTCGAGGGGATCGACGCGATGCGGGCGCGCCGCGGCGTCGAGGCGCTCGAGAATCTGTGCTCCGGCCCGGGAAAGCTGACCCAGGCGCTAGGGGTCGAGCTCGAAGACAATGGCGTTGACCTGCTCCGGGGCCCGATCGTGATCTCGGACCCGCCGCCGAGCTGGCGCGGGGTGGGCGTCGACATCGACAAGCGGATCGGGATCACGAAGGCGGCTGACTTGCCGTGGCGGTTCTGCGCGTCGGGAAGCCGGTACCTGTCGAAGCGCGTGGCGGCGTAGAGAAGGGGCCGCTTCGCGGCCGGGGATTGGAGTCCCGCCCACCCCCGCCCACCCGCGCGGGCCCATCCAGACCTCTTCGACCGGTCGTTTTCGGGCTGTCCGCTGGCGCCACGCTTCCCGGGCTTCGGCCGGGGGTCTCGAGGTTCGATCTGCCCCACATTTGGCTTGGGATTGAGCTCCCGCCCACCCCCGACCACCCTCGGGGTGCCTGGCAGCCCCGATTTCGTCACAACACGGCCGCTCGCGAAGGCAACGGGTAACGAAATGCGCGCTGGAGCACCGATTTCGTTACGCGTTGCTCACCGCGGCCGTCGAGATGTAACAAAATGGGGGTTCTCCCCTGCTCGTGCTTGTGCGGGATGTGGGTGCCCGTATCAAGTCCCGCCCACCGATCGCCCGCCCGGCCAGGGATGGCCGGCGGAATCGGCACGGACGGGGCGGAGACTGCAACCGCGTCCGGCTCCGCCACAACGAACCGACACCCGTCCGGACGGGCCCTCCCGGCCCCACGGACGCCGAGCGAAGCGAGGCCCCTAATGGCCGCCGCTGGTGCCGCCGGCGCCGGCACCACCCGAGCCGCCGCCGCCACCACCGCCACCGGCACCACCGCCGGCACCGGTGTTACCGCCACCGCCGCCGCCACCGCCGGCACCGGTGTTACCGCCGCCGCCACCGCCGCCACCGCCGCCGGTGTTGCCGGTCGCGCCGCCGCCGCCGCTGTTGCCGGTCGGGCCGCCGCCGCTGTTGCCGGTGGTGCCTCCACCGCCCTGCGTGCCGCCGCCGGCGGTGCCGCCACCACCGCCACCAGTGTTACCGGTGCCGCCGCCGTTGGTACCGCTGCCCGAGTTGCCGCTGGGCGTCCCGCCGGTCGCTCCGGTCGTGGTGGCCGGGGCGCCGGTGTTGCCGGTGCCGGTCGGAGCCGGAGTGCCTGTCGACGTTGAGGTCGTCGTGGTTTTCGGTTGCTCGCTTTGCAGGATCTGGAGCGCCTGGCTCATGAACGCCTGCCAGATCACGGCCGGATAGGTGCCGCCCTCGACCGGGCCGCCGTTGTAGTCGGTGGCCATCGAGACGAGCTTGTCCGGCACGCCGACCCACACGGCGACCGTCATCTGCGGGGTCCAGCCGACGAACCACGCGTCGCCGTAATTGCTGGTCGTCCCCGTCTTGCCGACCACGTCGACGCCGGAGATCTGGGCCGCGGTACCGGTGCCGGACTGCACGACCGTCCGGAGCATGTCGTGCACGGTTTGCGCGATCGGCGCCGGGAGGATCCGCTTGTACTGCGGCGTGTCCTTGACGTCCGTGTGGCCGTTGCAGTCGGCGGAGTTCGGGCACTGGATCTCGGCGATCCCGGTCGGCCCCTGGTTGTGGTCGCCGAGCACGGGGTCGTAGACCTTGCGGCCACCGTCTGCGAACGTCTCGTACGCGTGCGCCATGTCGAGCGGCGACACGCCGTGCTTCATCGCGCCGAGGATCATCGCGTAGTTGTGCGAGACGGGCGTCCGGATCCCCATCGCCTGCGCCAGCCGCGCGATCTTCGTCACACCGGTGTGGATTCCGACCTGCGAGTAGACCGAGTTGTCGGAGATCGTCGTCGCCTCGGTCAGCGTGATCGGGCCGGAATACGTGTTGCCGAAGTTGTGGACGATGAAGTGCTCCTTGCCGCCGCTGTTGGGGACGATGAAGTCCTGCGGCGCGGAGGTGATTACCGAGTCGGGGCTGTAGCCGCCATGCCACAGCGCCTGCGCGAGCGTGAACGGCTTGAACGACGAGCCGGCCTGCCGGTAGCCCTGGGTCGCGAGGTTGAACGGGTGATTGGCATAGTCCTCGTGCACGTTGCCGTTCGAGGCGCTGATCACCGGGCCGCCGACCATCGCGCGCACCTCGCCGGTCTTGTTGTCGATCGCCACCAGTGACGCGGTCGGTTGATTCGGGCTATACGGCAGGTTCTGCGCCACCGCCTGCTCGGCGGCCTGCTGCATCGGCAGGTCGATCGTGGTCTTGATCTTCAGCCCTCCGTAGAACGCGCGGTATGTCGCAATCCCCTTCGGCACGCCCATGCGAACCAGCGCGCTGGTGATCTGAGGCCGGACCCAGCTTGTGAAGTAAGGCGCGGCGGTCGGCTCCTCGGGCTGCTCGAGATCGGAGACCTTCGGAAGTGGCTGCTCCTTATCGGACTCGTACTGCTGCCGAGTGATGTATTGCTCGTCGAGCATGTCCTTCAGCACGAGATTGCGGCGCTCGAGAGCCGAGAGCGGATTCTGGAAGGGATCGAAGGCGCTGGGGTTCGCGACCATCCCCGCGAGCAACGCCGCCTGGTAAGGCTGGAGCAGCTCCGCGCACTTCGGCAGGGGGCGACCGGGGATCGAGTCGCCGCAGCGCGGCCCGGGAGTCTGGCTCCCGCTCGAGCCAGCGCCCGTTGACGAGGCCGCCGTCCCGAACCCAAGCTGCTTACCGAAATACACCCTTGCGGCGGACTCGACGCCGTAGGCACCGTTGCCGAAGTAGATCGAGTTCAGGTACTCCTCGAGGATCTTCTGGCGTGGCCATTTGCGGGTCAGGTGATAGGCGAGGGCCGCCTCTCGGAGCTTCTCGAGGATCGTGCGGTTGTTCTCCGCCTGGAGCGAGTTCTTGACGAATTGCTGCGCGATCGTGGAGGCGCCCTGACGTGCGCCGCCGGTGATGTCGGACATGAAGGCGCGCGCGATGCCGCGGATGTCGACGCCTGGGTCGGTCCAGAAGCGCTTGTCCTCGATCGAGACGATCGCGCGCCGCATGTACGGCGACATCTCCTGAAAGGTGTCGACGACGACGTTGTTCGGCGGCTCGAGGATCCCCAGCGGACGGCCGCGGTCGTCGTAGAGATAGGAGTTGTGGCGGGTCTGCGCGAGATCGTGGAGGTTCAGCAGCGGCAGGTCGGAGGCGACCGCCATCATCATCCCGAAGACGGTCGAGACCGCCGCGAGCGCGCCGAGCCCGACGAGGATCAGCAGCAGGCGCAGCTTGCGCAGCTTCGGCTTCGGTGGCCGCCCGTCGCCGCCGCGCCGGCGCCACCGCCGCTTCGGGGGCGCGAACGGGATCGCGCCGTTCAGCCCGTCGGCGCCGCCGTTCGCGCCGGCTCGTAGCTGGCGAGACTCAGCGGCTGGATGCTCCTCCAGTATCGGGCTTTCGACGTCATCGCTCATGCGATAGAAGGGTGGCGCCAACGGCTGCAGACGTGCAACCGACACTGCGACAAAAGTGAACGGGGAGCGCGACGGCGGAGGCTCCCGCTGGAGGCGAGAGTCTAGCATTGGCCCGGATGAATCCCGCCCCATCCACGCCCGCCGAGCAGGCCGCGTGGCTGGCGCGAAACGCCGTGGATTGCCTCCCTGCGGGCGGGCTCGAGCGGAAGCTGGCGGCGGGGCGCCCGCTGCGAGTCAAGCTCGGGATCGATCCGACAGCGCCGGACATTCATCTGGGCTTCACGGTGGTGCTGCAAAAACTGCGCGAGTTCCAGGAGCTCGGCCACACCGTGGTGCTGATCGTCGGCGACTACACGGCGCGCGTGGGTGATCCCAGCGGGCGCTCCGCCACGCGCCCCGTGCTCGATGCCGCCGAGATCGACGCGAACGCGCAGACGTTCCAGCAGCAGGCGATGAAGGTGCTGTTGCCCGAGCCCTTGGAGGTCCGCTTCAACGGCGAGTGGCTTGACATGTCGATGGAGCAGCTGTTCGGGCTCGCGCGCACGACAACTGTCGCGCAGCTTCTCGAGCGCGACGACTTCTCCAAGCGCTTCGCGGCGCGCGAGCCGATCTCCGTGCTTGAACTGCTGTACCCGCTGCTCCAGGGGTACGACTCGGTCGCCGTCCGCGCCGATGTCGAGCTCGGCGGAACCGACCAGAAGTTCAACCTGCTGCTCGGCCGGGACATTCAGCGTCACTTTGGTCAGCCGGAGCAGGTGGTGTTGACGATGCCGCTGCTCGTCGGAACCGACGGAGAGCGCAAGATGTCCAAATCCTTTGGCAACTACATCGGCGTCACCGAGCCGCCGTTCGAGATCTACGGCAAGACGATGAGCGTGCCCGACTCGGCGCTCGGCTCGTGGTACGAGCTGCTGCTCGGAAGGGCGGTTGCGGACGGGGTCGGCCCGCGGGACGCCAAGCGGGCGCTGGCGCGTGCGCTTGTTTCGCGGTTCCGCGGGGAGGACGGGGCGATGGCGGCCGAGCGGGAGTTCGATTCCACGTTCGTGCGCCACGAGGTCCCGCAGGACGTCCCAGTTGTCGAGTGGGAGGCGCGCGAAGGGTCGGTGCACCTGCCGGCGCTGCTCGCGAGGGCGTTTGGCATCTCGACGTCGGAGGCCCGGCGGACGCTTGCGCAGGGCGGGGTCAGGCTCGATGGCCAAGCGCTGACCAACAGGTCACTCGACGTCCCGAGATCCGACGTCGACGGCAAGGTTCTGCAACTCGGCAAGCGGCGGTTCGCGCGGGTGCGTGTACTCGAGGGCGATCATCGATGACGGTGCACGGCGGCCTTCTGCGGCTCGATACGTCCGGCAACGGGCACATCGTCGACATCACCCCCGGGATCGCCAGCGTCGTGCGGACCGCGGGCGTCGACCGTGGCGTCGTCACCGCGTTCGCCACGGGCTCGACCGTCGCGATCACGACGATGGAATTCGAGCCCGGCGGCGTCCACGATCTTCAGGCGCTGCTCGACCGCCTGATCCCGGCCCAGCGGCGACTACGAGCACAACCGGCTCAACCACGACACCAACTCCCACGCGCACATGCGCGCGGCGCTGATCGGTCCCTCCGAGATGATCCCGCTGGTCGAGGGCAGGCTCGCGCTCGGGACCTGGCAGCAGGTCGTGCTGATCGACTTCGATGACCGGCCGCGGTCGCGGACGGTCACGGTGCAGGTCCTGTCCTGGCGTCGGTCGCGGACGGCCACGGCGGGTCTGGCGGGTGCTGGCGTCGACGGGTCGGGCGCGGGTCCGGCGGCGGGCTGGTCGGCTGGCGGGCGGCGCTGGTCTGGTCGGCGGGCGAGGTCGCGGCGGGTCCGGTCGGTCCGCCGGATGGCTCGATATCCTCCGTTGCTGGGGTTTCCGGCCGTCGTGGCCGGGCGCTCCCGTCGCGATCACGACTCTTTGATCGGCTTCTTCCCTCGGCGCGTCCCGGCGCTATACTCAGTGGTCCGCCCCGGGACCCGGACGGGTACCCGGGCGCGCCCCTGAGAAGGAAACCCCTTCTTGAAGAGGTGCGACGGTCTTTGAAAACTCAACAGCATGCGCACCCTTCGACCGACCCTCGGTCGAGGAGTGTGTCCAGGTTCGACGCCGTCGAACGATCGGTCCATTGGATCGCTCGGTCGGCGGTGCCAAGATTGACCCCGTCTTGCGCCTCGGAGCCCTTCGTGTACATCGGGGCTCCTGATATAGGCGCAAGGGTCTGATCCCACCAGGGACAGACCCAGGGTTTGCCCGCAGCCGGCTGTGACACGTCACAGTCGCTACCTGTGGGTTACTCCTGACGACTCTTTGTGAACGGCGCGCAGTGTCACTATTGCGCGCTGGGTAGTTCTTCACGGAGAGTTTGATCCTGGCTCAGGACGAACGCTGGCGGCGTGCCTAACACATGCAAGTGGAGCGACGAACCAGGCTTCGGCCTGGGGCAAAGCCGCGAACGGGTGAGTAACACGTGGGTAACCTGCCCCGATGATTGGGACAACCCGAGGAAACTCGGGCTAATACCGAATGTGCCCTCCGGCCATAAGGCCGCTGGGGAAAGGAAGCTTCGGCCTCCGCATCGGGATGGGCCCGCGGCCCATTAGCTTGTTGGTGAGGTAACGGCTCACCAAGGCGACGATGGGTAGCTGGTCTGAGAGGACGATCAGCCACACTGGGACTGAGACACGGCCCAGACTCCTACGGGAGGCAGCAGTGGGGAATCTTGCGCAATGCGCGAAAGCGTGACGCAGCAACGCCGCGTGGGGGAAGAAGGCCTTCGGGTTGTAAACCCCTTTCAGTTGGGACGAAGCTCCGTCGGTGAACAGCCGACTGGAGTGACGGTACCTTCAGAAGAAGCCCCGGCTAACTACGTGCCAGCAGCCGCGGTAATACGTAGGGGGCAAGCGTTGTCCGGAATCATTGGGCGTAAAGAGCGTGTAGGCGGCTCGGTAAGTCCGCTCTGAAAGCCCGGGGCTCAACCCCGGGAGGCGGGCGGATACTGCTGGGCTAGAGTCCGGAAGAGGCGAGTGGAATTCCCGGTGTAGCGGTGAAATGCGCAGATATCGGGAGGAACACCAATGGCGAAGGCAGCTCGCTGGGACGGTACTGACGCTGAGACGCGAAAGCGTGGGGAGCAAACAGGATTAGATACCCTGGTAGTCCACGCCGTAAACGATGGGCACTAGGTGTGGGGGGTGTCGACTCCCTCCGTGCCGACGCTAACGCATTAAGTGCCCCGCCTGGGGAGTACGGCCGCAAGGCTAAAACTCAAAGGAATTGACGGGGGCCCGCACAAGCAGCGGAGCATGTGGTTTAATTCGACGCAACGCGAAGAACCTTACCTGGGCTTGACATGTTCCTGACAGCCGTGGAAACACGGTCTCCCTTCGGGGCAGGATCACAGGTGGTGCATGGCTGTCGTCAGCTCGTGTCGTGAGATGTTGGGTTAAGTCCCGCAACGAGCGCAACCCCCGTCGCATGTTGCCAGCATTTAGTTGGGGACTCATGCGAGACTGCCGGTGACAAACCGGAGGAAGGTGGGGATGACGTCAAGTCATCATGCCCCTTATGTTCAGGGCTACACACGTGCTACATTGGCGCGTACAGAGGGTTGCGATACCGCGAGGTGGAGCGAATCCCTTAAAGCGCGTCTCGGTTCGGATTGCAGGCTGAAACTCGCCTGCATGAAGGCGGAGTTGCTAGTAATCGCGGATCAGCACTGCCGCGGTGAATACGTTCCCGGGCCTTGTACACACCGCCCGTCACACCATGGGAGTGAGCAACACCCGAAGCCGGTTGCCTAACCTTTTAGGAGGGTGCCGTCGAAGGTGGGGCTCGCGACTGGGGTGAAGTCGTAACAAGGTAGCCGTAGCGGAAGCTGCGGCTGGATCACCTCCTTTCTAGGGAGCCCATTTTGGGCACCGATCGCCGAGTCATCCCTGGAGCTCTCGAGCTCCCGACTCGCGCGCGATCGGCACTAGACATGTCGACCGGATCTGGCAGGTCACACGCGCGGCCGTAGGTCGCTGTCGTAGTGACTCGCATGCTGTTGAGTTTTGAGAGACCGGCACGCTGCCGGCGGCTCGCTGGACCAAGGTCCCGGGCTCCCAGGCGGCGTGCTACGCCTCTTCGCGGACCTTGAAAACTGCACAGTAGCCAATGACACGGGTATCACCGGGCGGAGCCGCAAGGCTCTTCCCAAGATCACCGTCAAGATAGTAAGGGCACATGGTGGATGCCTTGGCACCAAGAGTCGATGAAGGGCGTGAACGGCTGCGATAAGCCGCGGTGAGGCGCTGAATGGCCAGTGACCCGCGGATGCCCGAATGGGGAAACCCAACGTCGGTAATGCGGCGTTATCCCGCGCTGAACACATAGGCGCGGAGAAGACAAGCGGGGGAAGTGAAACATCTCAGTACCCCGAGGAAAGGAAATCAACCGAGACTCCCTGAGTAGTGGCGAGCGAAAAGGGAACAGCCCAAACCCAGCACGTGTAAGCGGCCACGCGTTGCGTGTTGGGGGTTGTAGGACGTCTGGTCCGGATCGTGGCCGATCCGGCGGAAGTTACAAAGTCGTGTGATAGTCGAAGCGTGTGGAACCGCGCACCACAGAGGGCAATCGTCCCGTAGACGAAATCGCATGGCCTTCCGCAGATGTTCCTGAGTAAGTCCGCTCCCGTGAAACGCGGACTGAAGCTGGGGGGACCACCCTCCAAGGCTAAGTACTCCTTGGTGACCGATAGCGGACTAGTACCGTGAGGGAAAGGTGAAAAGTACCCCGGAAGGGGAGTGAAATAGTACCTGAAACCGCGTGCCTACAAGCGGTGGGAGCGGCCTCGTGCCGTGACCGCGTGCTTTTTGCATAACGAGCCGGCGAGTTACTCGTCTGCGGCAAGGTTAAGCGATGAGCGGAGCCGAAGCGAAAGCGAGTCCGAATAGGGCGATTTAGTCGTAGGCGGTAGACCCGAAGCTGAGCGAGCTACCCATGGGCAGGTTGAAGCGAGGGTAAGACCTCGTGGAGGACCGAACCGACCTAGGTTGAAAACTGGGCGGATGACCTGTGGGTCGGAGTGAAAGGCTAATCAAGCTCAGTGATATCTGGTTCTCTCCGAAATATATTTAGGTATAGCCTCGGATAAATTCCGTGGCGGCCGTAGAGCACTGTTTGGACTAGGGGCCCTACCAGGTTACCGACTTCAGGCAAACTCCGAAGACCGTCACGGTTACTCCGGGAGTCAGTTGCTGGGGGATAAACTTCAGCGTCAAAAGGGAAACAGCCCAGACCGCCAGCTAAGGTCCCTAAGTGTTAGCTAAGTGGGAAACGATGTTCGAATGCACAGACAACCAGGAGGTTGGCTTAGAGGCAGCCACCCTTGAAAGAGTGCGTAACAGCTCACTGGTCAAGTGTTCGAGCGCGGACAATGTAACGGGGCTCAAGCTAATCACCGAAGCTGCGGGTGCGTGAGGTCTTCGGACCGATCGCGCGGTAGGAGAGCGTTCCGGCGCCAGTGAAGCGGCCATGGAAATGAGCCGTGGAGGCGGCGGAAGTGAGAATGCCGGCATGAGTAACGAAAGAGGGGTGAGAATCCCCTCCGCCGATTGCCCAAGGTTTCCTGAGTAAAGTTCGTCTGCTCAGGGTTAGTCAGGACCTAAGGCGAGGCCGAAAGGCGTAGTCGATGGCCAACGGGTTGATATTCCCGTACCACGTCGCTTCCGTTTGACCGATGGGGGGACGAGGAAGGCTATGGGATCCCAGGCGATGGTTGTCCTGGGGTAAGCATGTAGGGGCGGCTCTAGGTAAATCCGGAGCTGCTTAACCCGAGGTGCGATGCCAGCTGGCTCTAAGCCGGCGAGTCCCGGATGCCATGCCTCCGAGAAAAGCCTCTAGGGAGGAAGCGCGTGCCTGTACCAAAACCGACACAGGTGGGCAAGTGGAGCACACTAAGGTGATCGAGATAACCCTCGTTAAGGAACTCGGCAAAATCGCCCCGTAACTTCGGGAGAAGGGGCGCCCCAGTAGGGTGAACCGCTTCGCGCGGGGAGCCCGAGAGGGCCGCAGTGAATAGGTTCAAGCGACTGTTTACCAAAAACACAGGTCTCTGCTAAGTCGTAAGACGACGTATAGGGGCTGACGCCTGCCCGGTGCCGGAAGGTTACGTGGAGGTGTTAGGGGTAACCCGAAGCACCGAAACTAAGCCCCGGTAAACGGCGGCCGTAACTATAACGGTCCTAAGGTAGCGAAATTCCTTGTCGGGTAAGTTCCGACCTGCACGAATGGCGTAACGACTTGAACGCTGTCTCAACGAGGGGCTCGGTGAAATTGCAGTCTCGGTGAAGATGCCGAGTACCCGCGGCTAGACGGAAAGACCCCGTGAACCTTTACTACAACCTGGTATTGGGGTTCGATGCATCTCGCTCAGGATAGGTGGGAGGCTTGGAAGCGCCGGCTGCGGCTGGCGTGGAGCCAACCTTGAGATACCACCCTTGGTGTATTGGATCTCTAACAGTGCGCCGTGAATCCGGGCGCTGGACAGTGACAGGCGGGTAGTTTGACTGGGGCGGTCGCCTCCCAAAATGTAACGGAGGCGCGCAAAGGTTCCCTCAGCACGGTCGGAAATCGTGCGTAGAGTGTAAAGGCAGCAAGGGAGCTTGACTGCGAGACCGACAGGTCGAGCAGGTGCGAAAGCAGGCCTTAGTGATCCGGCGGTAGCAAGTGGAAGCGCCGTCGCTCAACGGACAAAAGGTACTCCGGGGATAACAGGCTTATCGGGCCCAAGAGTCCACATCGACGGCCCGGTTTGGCACCTCGATGTCGGCTCGTCGCATCCTGGGGCTGAAGTAGGTCCCAAGGGTTGGGCTGTTCGCCCATTAAAGCGGTACGCGAGCTGGGTTCAGAACGTCGTGAGACAGTTCGGTCCCTATCTGTCGTGGGCGTTGGAGAGTTGAGAGGATTCGTCCCTAGTACGAGAGGACCGGGATGAACGCACCTCTGGTGTATCTGTTGTCCTGCCAAGGGCACCGCAGGTTAGCTACGTGCGGATCGGATAACCGCTGAAAGCATCTAAGTGGGAAGCCGACCTCGAGATGAGCTCTCCCATCCCCTTGAGGGAGTAAGACCCCTGGTAGACCACCAGGTTGATAGGCCGGATCTGGAAGGACGGTGACGTCCGTAGGAGACCGGTACTAATGGGTCGAGGGCTTGACGGATATTTATATCCGTGCATTGGCACTGTGTAGTTTTGAAGGCCCGCGAAGGGGGGACGAAGCCTGGCGGCTTTGTCCTTGGGAGAAGTCTTCGATTTCTCCTAGCCTGAACCGCCCCGGCGGTTTAGGCTCGGTCTCTTACCGGTTTCCGGTGGCTATGGCGAGGGGGAAACACCTCTTCCCATTCCGAACAGAGCCGTTAAGCCCCTCAGCGCCGATGGTACTTGGCCCGCAAGGGCCTGGGAGAGTAGGTCGCCGCCGGTTCTTACATTCGCGTCACGCCGCTCCGAACTCGAGTCCGGGGCGGCGGTTGACGCTGCTCGCGACACCGCCGTGCGTGACCCGGAGAAGTGCTAGCCATTGGTGCCGCCACCGCCATGCGTGACCCGGAGAAGTGCTAGCCATTAGTGCCGCCACCGCCATGCGTGACCTGAAGAAGTTCCTCCGCGCCAATCCGCAGGTTCTCGTCCTGCTGATCATCTGCCTTGTCCTTGGGCTCGGCACGTTCCTGGCGGTCGTTTTCGGCCTGATCAGCGCCGGCGGGGGCACTCCAAACGGTGAGCCGAGTGGGCTGATCGTGCCGACTGCGGGACCCTGGTTCGCCTAGCGGTCTCACTCGGTTCCGGAAACCGTCACTCCCAGCTCGCGGGCGGCCGTGATCGCGGCGCGTCCAAGCGCGTTCGCGTAGGTGGGAAACGAGAACGGGACGAGTGCGAGCTGCTCGACGCGCATCTCGGCTGCCATCGCGACTGCGGCGAGCTGGGCGAGTTCGACAGCCCGCTCTCCGACGATGTGGCAGCCCAGGACCATATGACGCTGGCGGTCGGCGATCAGCTTGCAAAAGCCCGTGGTGCGGCCATCAATGATCGGTCGCGCCACCGAACCGAAGCTCTGCACCGCGACGACCACGTCGTGTTCGGCGCGGGCCGTCGACTCGGTTAGCCCGACCGAGGCGTACTCGGGATCGGTGAAGCTGCCGAGAGGACTCACCTCTGCCGGGAGCGCGCTCGTGCTGCCAAGCACCGCGTTGGTTGCGGCCAGGTATGCCTCGCGTACCGCTTCGTGAGCGACCATCACGTGGCCGGTGACGTCGCCGGCCGCGAAGATGTGCGGCACGGTCGTGCGAAGCTGCGCGTCGACGTGAACGTATCCGCGCTCGTTTGTTGCCACTCCTGCCGCGTCGAGCCGGAGCTCGGTCGTGTCTGCGACCCATCCGACGGCGACGACCGCGACCGTGGCGTCGATCACGCTTCGAGTTCCGTTCCTCGAGTGGATCAGCCGCACTCCGGCGGGTCCCGGCTCGAACCGCTCGATCGTCCCCGCACCCTCGAGAACTTCGATACCTGACGCGGCCAGCGCATCGGCGACGGTCGTCACGACGTCGTGGTCTTCGCCCATCAGGATCCGTGGCGCCGCCTCGAACAGCGTCACCCGCGACCCGAACGTGTTGAAGATCGAGGCGACCTGGACGCCCGTTGCCCCGGCTCCGATCACGAGCATCGACGGCGGGGCGGATGTGAGGGACCACGCGCCGCTGTGAGTGGTGGTCAGCTCGAAGCCGGGTACCTCAAGCCGGCGCGGCACGCCCCCGGAACAGATGATGACCTTCTCCGCCTTGAGCCGTGGTCCGCGCTCGCTCTCAATCACATGCGGGTCGATAAACCGCGCGGCGCCCGCGCGTTCGTAAACGCTCACCCCGGACTGGAGAAGGTCCTCGCGCATCAGTGAGTGCGCCCGCACATCGTCGGTGACCTCGCGGACGCGCTCGAGCAACCGCGGGTACTCCAGCGACGGCTCGCCGGCACTGATGCCGTACCGCGCGAGTTGCCTGGCCTCGCGCATCAATCGCGCTGCATGCGCCAGAGTGCGAACAGGAACCGGGCCGTCGTTCGCCGCCATCCCGCCCAGTGCATCTCGTGTGACCAGCGCGGTCCGGGATCCCAGCCGCGCCGCCCGAAGCGCCGCGACCACGCCGGCCGGTCCGGCTCCGATCACCGCGACGTCCACAGTCTCGACTCCCGGCGACGGCATCGCTGCGGATGATCCGGGCGCCGATGGCGCTCGTCGTCGTCCGTTTCGGGTGACGACGTCGGCAGCGCTCGCTTGGCGCCGCGATCGTCCTTACCGCGCGGCGCTGTCGCGCATCTGCTGGCGGCTGCTCGGGCGGATGGGCGAGATGCAGTGGGCGGGGCGGGCGCCGATTTCGCCAGCGCGGCGCATAGGCTGCCAGCGGAGCGGGCGGCGGTGCGGATGCGTGTATGTGGGGGCCTCCGCGGGCGGGTCGCCGAGCACGTCGTCGAGGAGGCTCAGGAGACGCTGGAGGCGTTCTGGTGTAAGTGGGAACATATGTTCGCCAGACTAAGAAGGGGGTCGGACGGAACCGGGGTGTTGCAACGGATCTTGCAGGCCGTGAGCGCGACCGTGCGGGCTGTGAGCGCGACCGTGCGGGCTGTGAGCGCGACCGGGCGTGCAGGCTGTGAGCGCGACCGGGCGTGCAGGCTGTGAGCGCGACCGGGCGGCGCCCGCGCAGGGCGGCCGGCCTAAAGCGTCGACCACACCTCGATTTTCGTGCGCACACGCTCGACCACCGCGTCGGTGAACTCGGTAGTGCCCGAGTGTCCGCCCAGATCCGGCGTCCGGATTCCGGAGGCCACGGCCTCGAGCGCGGCCTCGTAAATCGCCCGGGACGCGCGTGCGCAGTCGGCGGTGTGAGGTTCGCCGGCGTACCTCAGAACGGCTCCGCACGCCAGGATCATCGCCAGGGGGTTCGCCAGATCCTTGCCCTCCAGAGCGGGCGCCGTACCGTGGGGCGCCTCGGCCATCGCCACGATCGTGTTGTACTCGTCGTCGAAGGCCAGGAGGACGGACTCGGCGCCGGCGATCGAGCCGAACATCGGCAGCACGAGGTCGGAGAGGCAGTCCCCGTCGCGGTTCAGTGCCGGGATCACAAGGGGCGCGTCGTGGCCGCCGGTGAGCAGGCCCGCGTACGTCGCGTCGATCAGGACCGGCTCGTAGGGAACTTGAGGATGGCGTGCGGCGGCGGCGTCCATCTCCTCCTTGAGCATGCCCTCGTAGACCGGCGAGACCGTCCACTTCGGGCCCCCGTACACCTTCGCGCCCATCGAGTCGGCGGTTCTGAACGCATATTCGGCGACCGCCCGGCACGTGCCGCGGGTGATCCGCTCCGTGCGGTAGGCGACCTCCGTGGGCGATCCGGGGTCGCCGTCGCGCCACTGCTTGGCGCCATACGCGTCCTCGACCGCCATCCGGACGATCGAGATCGGAAAGTGCACGCCGGAGAACGGGGTCACGCCGGGCAGCCGGCGGCCGGTCCTGATGATCACCTTGCCGTCGACCTGCTCGCGGAGGAGGCGATTCGGCGAGCCGACGTCGTCGGCGCCCTCGGGCGTGATCGTCGCGGCCTTCAGGCCGAGCCCGGCCGCGCGCATCGCCTCCGCGGCCGCGATCACGACCTCGTTCGAGGTCGTGCGGCGGTTCTGCAACGAGAGATCGAAGCGCTGGAACTCGATCTCGAGGTCAAGCAGCTTCGGATCCAGGACGCGCACCGCCTGCTCGAGCAGTTCCTGGCCGGTCTGGTCGCCCTCGAGGATCACGATCTGGATCGGATCGGCCATCGTCTCGGACGATACCCAAGCACCGTGGCGCGACGCCGGTGAATGGCGATTCACCTCCGAGGGGCGGAAGTGAATCGCCATTCACATCGGATGGCGGCGCGGGGTGGCGGTGCGGGGTGGCGGTGCGGGCGGCGAGGCCGGGCCGGCGCCGAGGCCGGCGGCGAGGCCGGGCCGGCGCCGAGGCCGGCGGCGAGGCCGGGCCGGGCCTTACGACGCCGGCAGGCGTGCGCCGGCGGGCCGGGCCTACGACGCCGGCATCAGCTCCTCGCGGCGCTCCTCGAGCGCCCCGATCACCAGGGCGAGGTGCTCGTCGAAGTCGACGCCGAGCTCCTCCGCGCCCCGAACCAGCTCCTCGCGGTTCACGGCGGCTGCGAATGACGGCTGCTTGAGCTTCTTCTTGACCGACTTGGGCGTCAGGCCGACGAGGCCGTCGGGGCGCACGTAGGCGACAGCCAGGACAAACCCGCAGAGCTCGTCGACCGCGTAGAGGGTCTTCTCCATCGGCGTCTCGCGGGGCACGCCCATGAAGTCGGCGTGGGAGGCGACGGCGCGGACCAGCTCGGGCGGGTATCCGTGCTCCTCGAGCGCGCGCAGCGCGTAGCGGGGATGTCCGTCTGAGAGGTCCGGATAGCGCTCGTAGTCGAGGTCGTGCAGAAGCCCCGTCAGGCCCCAGAGCTCGACGTCGCCGTCGAAACGGGGTGCGTAGGCGCGCATCGCGGCCTCCACGGCGAGCATGTGGCGCAGCAGGGACTCGGACTGTGTCCATTCACATAGGAGGGTCCAAGCCTCCTGGCGCGAAAGAGTCGATGGCATGGCTGTTACCCTAGCTCAGCGCCACCGACGGCCAGTCCTGGCTGTCCCCCCAATTCCGATGGAAAAGTTTGTGATCGAAGGCGGCGTGCCCCTGTCGGGCACGATCGTCCCCGCTGGCAACAAGAACGGCGCCTTGCCGATCCTGGCCGCCTGCCTGCTCACCGACGACGAGGTGATCCTGCGCAACGTGCCGAGGATCAGCGACGTCGAGGCGATGGTCCTGCTGCTCGAGGATCTCGGCGCGCGCGTGGAGTGGCTCAGCCCGGGCGAGGTGTCGATCGACTCCTCGACGATCGACCGTCAGAAGCCCGACCGCCAGCTGTCCACGCGGATCCGCGCCTCGTTCCTGCTGGCCGGCCCACTGCTGGCCAAGTACGGGCACGCGCACATGCCGCCGCCGGGCGGCGACGTGATCGGCCGCCGCCGGCTCGATCCGCACCTGGACGCCTTCCGCGCACTCGGAGCGAGCGTCCAGCACGACCGCGACGTCGTTCTCGACGCTCCGCTCGGCTTGAGACCCTGCGACTTCCTGATGGACGAGCCGTCCGTGATGGCCACCGAGAACGCCCTGATGGCCGCGGCGCTGACGCGCGGCCCGACGGTGATCCGCAACGCCGCCTCGGAGCCGCACGTGCAGGATCTGGCGCGGATGCTGGTGGCGATGGGCGCCGCGATCGACGGGATCGGCTCGAACGTGATGACCGTCCACGGCACGACCAGTCTGCGCGGCTGCACTCACACGATCGCGCCGGACCACATCGAGATCGGCTCATTCATGGCGCTGGCGGGCGTCACCGGCGGCGAACTGATCGTCAAGGACACCGTGCCCGAGGACCTGCGCATGATCCGGCTCGTGTTCGAACGGCTGGGGCTGCGCAGCGAAGTCCGAGGCGCCGATGTGATCGTGCCCGGCAACCAGGAGCTCGTGATTCGCAACGACCACGGCGACCACATGCCGAAGGTCGAGGACGGGCCGTGGCCATCGTTCCCGGCCGATCTCACGAGCATCGCGCTGGCGCTGGCGACCCAGGCCGACGGGTCGGTGATCATCCACGAGAAGATGTTCGAGAACCGGCTGTTCTTCACCGACAAGCTGGTGATGATGGGTGCCGCGATCACGATCTGCGACCCCCACCGCGCGATCGTCGTGGGCCCGAGGCGGCTGCGCGGGGAGCGGGTCGAGTCGCCGGACATTCGCGCGGGGATGGCGATGCTGATCGCCGCTCTGTGCGCGCAGGGCACGACCGAGATCGGCAACATCGGCCAGATCGATCGTGGCTACGAACGGATCGACGAGCGGCTGCGCGACCTCGGCGCACGAATCACGCGCGTCGATGACGTGCCCGCGATCGCCTGACGTGCCCGAGGAGCGGCGGGGAGCCGACTCCCCATCCGAGGCCCCGATGGTTCACCGCATCCCTAGCGGCACGCGTGACTTCCTGCCCGACGAGATGCGCGAGCTCCGGCAGATGACCGAGCGGATTCGCGGCGTGTTCGAGAGGGCCGGGTACGGCGAGGTGTACACGCCGGCGCTCGAATACGAAGCGACTTTTGCGCATGGGGCGGCCGGGTTCTTGAATCCCCGGGCGCAGCCTGCCTACCGGATGTTCGACGAGCAGGGCAACGTGCTCGTGCTGCGCTCGGACATGACGGTCCCGATCGCCCGCCTCACCGCGACCCGCTATCGAAACGTCGAGCCGCCGCTCCGGTTCTCCTACTTCGCGCACGCCTACCGGGGAGTACGGCCGCAGCGCGGCCAGTCGCGCGAGTTCCTCCAGGCGGGCGTCGAGCTGATCGGCTCACCAGCGCCGGACGGAACAGCGGAGATCCTGACCGTGCTGTGCGCCGCGCTTGACGCGGCAGGTCTCGACACCTACGCAATCGGGCTCGGTGACGCGTCGCTGTACCCGTCGCTGCTCGAGACCGTGGGCGTTCCCGCACAGCTTCAGGAGCGGATCCTCAACGAACTCGTCGACGGCGATCTGGTCGGCGTCCAAAGAGAGGTCGAAGCGCTACAGCTCCCCAACGACCAGGCCGACCTGCTCCTCAGAGTCCCGCGCACGCGCGGCGGTCCCGAGGTGCTCGAGGCGTTCGATCAGGCACTGCACGAACCGCTCGCGGGAATGAGAGCGGTGCTCGCGCTGCTCGAGCAGAAGACAGCGAGCAGGATCATCTTCGACCTCGGCCTCGTCCGGAGCCTCGGGTACTACACGGGCGCCGTCTTCCAGGTCTACGACCCCGCCTACGGGGTGCCGCTTGGTAGCGGCGGCCGCTACGACGAGCTGCTCGGGACGTTCGGCCACCCACTGCCCGCGGTCGGCTTCGCGCTGAACGTCGAGCGGCTGCACATCGCGCTCACCGGGGAGGAACGGGGGCGGCGACGATGAGCGAGCTGCCGATCGCGCCCACAAATGAGGAACGCCGGCGGCGACGATGAGCGAGCTGCGGATCGCCGTCCCGCGGGGCGCGCTGTTCAAGGGAACGCTCGACCTGCTCGACCGCCTCGGGGTCGACACCGAAGAGGTGCGCGAAAACGACCGAAAGCTGCTGTTCGAGGAGTCGGGGATCATCACGATGCGTCCGTCGGACGTGCCGACATACGTGGAGGCGGGCGCCGCCGACATCGGGATCACCGGCAAGGACGTGCTGATGGAACAGTCCGAGCGCGAGGTCTACGAGCTGCTCGACCTCGGCTTCGGGGAATGCCGCATGGTGCTGGCGACGGTCGCCGGCGAGGACCGCGCCGCCGAGGCGCTCAGGCGACTCGGAGTGATGCGGATCGCGACCAAGTACCCGCGGATCGCGGCGCGCTACTTCCTTGACACCGGACGCCAGGCGGAGATAGTCGAGGTCAAGGGATCGGTCGAGCTCGCGCCGCTGACCGGATTGGTCGAGGGGATCGTCGACCTCACCGCGACCGGCACGACGCTCAAGGAGAACGGGCTCGTCGTGCGCGAGGAGATCGCCCTGTGCACGGCCCGGCTGGTCGCGAACCCCGTCGCGCTGCGGCTCAGGGCGAATACGATCGACGGCCTACTGGAGCGGCTCAATGCGGTGTGAGCGGTTCGCGCTCGGCGCCGGCGACGCGCCAGAGCAGCTCGCGGCCAAGCTGCGCTCGCTGATCCCTGCGGCCGAATCGGTGCGCCCCGCGGTCGAGGAGATCATCGCGGAGGTCCGCGCGCGGGGCGACCAAGCGGTGATCGCGTACACGCGACAGTTCGACGGCTCGGAGATCGAGGAGCTCGAGGTGCGCGAGGAGCTACTCGATCAGGCGGCGACCGGGCTTGCGCCAACCATCCGAGTCGCGCTGGACCACGCGATCGAGAACGTGGGCCGCGTTGCCGGCGCGGCGCTGCACGCTGACCGTGCTGTCCGTTTCGCCGACGGCCACGTCGTGACGATCCGCGAAGCCCCGGTGCGAGCGGCCGCGGTCTATGTCCCGGGTGGGCGTGCTCCGTACCCGAGCACCGTCGTGATGGGCGTTGTCAGCGCCCGGGTGGCGGGCGTCCCGCGAGTCGCGGTGTGCGCGCCGCCGCGGCGAGGCGGCGACGTTGACCCGGTCGTGCTCGCGGCGTGCAGGCTGGCCGGCGCGTCGGTCGTCTACAGGATGGGCGGGGCACAGGCGATTGCCGCCCTCGCATATGGAACGCAGGCGGTGCCGGCGGTGGATGTGATCGTCGGGCCGGGAAACCTGTACGTGCAGGAGGCCAAGCGCCAGGTCTTCGGGCAGGTCGGAATAGACGGTTTCGCCGGGCCCAGCGACCTGGTCGTGGTCGCGGGGGCGGACGCGGATCCGGGACCACTCGCGCTTGATCTGCTCGCGCAGGCGGAACATGGATCGGGCACGATCGCGATCGCGATCTCGTACGACGAAACCGTGCTGCAAGGAATCGCAAAGCAGATCGAACAGGCCCCCGATACCGGCGCGGTCACGATCTGCGTCAAAGCCGGGAGCCCCACTGAAGCGGTTGCGCTCGCGCAGGCGATTGCGCCGGAGCATCTGCAGCTCGTGGGGCGCGAGATCGAGGCGATGGCGCCGGTGGCGACACGCGCCGGCTGCGTGTTCGTCGGCCGGGGCTCCGCGACGGCCTTCGGGGACTACATCGCGGGCTCGAACCACATCCTTCCGACGGCCGGCGCTGCCCGATTCGCCTCCGCGCTGTCCCCGGCGCACTTCCGCCGCAGCTATAGCGAGGTGAGGATCACTGATGCGGCCGCCCGCAAGCTCGCGGTGTACGGCGTCGCGATCGCGCGCGCCGAGGGGTTCGAGCGCCACGCCGAGTCGATGGAAGCTCGCATCCGGGAGAATGAGCCCTAGCAATGAGCCGCGTGGCACAGATCGATCGGACGACCGGAGAGACCGAGGTTCACGTCAGCCTCGCCCTCGACGGCGAGGGCGCCGGTGAGCGGGAGACGGGAGTCGGCTTCCTCGACCACATGCTCGACCTGCTCGCCCGACACGGGCGGCTGGACCTCACCGTCAACGCGACCGGCGACCTGCAGACCGGTGCGCATCACACGGTGGAGGACGTCGGCATCTGCATTGGACAGGCGCTCGACCAGGCGCTCGGCGACCGCGCCGGGATCAGCCGCTACGGGCAGGCGACCGTGCCGATGGACGAGTCGCGCGCGTCGTGCGCGATCGACATCTCCGGGCGCGGGTTCTGCGCGTTCGAAGCCGACCTGCCGGCAGGCGCGATCGGCAACTTCGACCATGAGCTGACAGAGGAGTTCTTTCGCGCGCTGGCGACAAACGCGAAGCTGACGCTGCACCTCACGATCGAGACCGGCACCAACGCCCATCACGAGATCGAGGCCGCTTTCAAGGCCGTCGCGCGGGCGCTGCGGGCGGCGGTGGCCCTCGATCCGACCGAGCGCGGCGTGCCGAGCACCAAGGGGACGCTCGTATGACGCGGATCGCCGTCGTCGACTACGGGATGGGCAACCGCAGGTCGGTACAGAAGGCGCTCGAGCACGTCGGAGCGGTCGCGTCGATCACGAGCGACCACGACGAGATTCGCGCCGCCGACGGCCTCGTGGTTCCCGGCGTCGGTGCGTTTCCCAAGGCGATGCGCAACCTCCACGACCTGGACATACCGCCGCTGATCCATCAGCGCGTCGAGCACGGGACCCCGCTGCTCGGCATCTGCCTCGGCATGCAGTTGCTGTTCGACTCTTCAGAGGAGCTCGAACCGACGACAGGCCTCGGGTTGATCCCGGGCGACGTCACGGAGCTGAGGACCAGGGGGCTCCGCGTCCCCCACATCGGCTGGAATGAGGTGCGCTTCGAGCGCGGGAGCGCGCTCACCGCCGGCCTGCCGAAGCAAGGCTGCCCCTTCTACCACGTGCACTCGCTCGCGGTGCGACCGCGTCGAGAAGGCGACATCGTCGGGACGACCGAGTACGGCGAGCGTTTCGCGACGGTCGTCGAGCACGGCATGGTGTTCGGCGTCCAGTTTCACCCCGAGAAGTCCTCGGTGCACGGCCTGCAGATGCTGTCGAGCTTCGTCGCGGTCTGTAAGGACGCGGCGGCGCAACCGGCGGCGGCATGATCCTCCTCCCGGCGATCGACATCCTCGGCGGCAAGGCGGTCCGTCTCGCGCAGGGGTCGTTCGACAACAAGACCGTGTACGACACCGATCCGCTCGATGCGGCAAAGCGCTGGGTTGCGGAAGGTGCACGCGCGCTGCATATCGTCGACCTCGACGGAGCACGATCGGGGGCGCCTGCGAATCTCGAGCACGTCCAGCGGATCACCCAAGAGCTCGATGTGCCGGTACAGGTGGGGGGTGGGCTACGCACGATCGATGCGGTCAAGGACGCGGTCAAAGCCGGGGCGACCCGGGTCGTCCTGGGGACGGCCGCCTACACCGACGTTGACTTCCTCGACACGGTGATCGAGGAGTTCGGGGACCGGGCTGTGGTTTCCGTCGATGCCCGCAACGGGCGGCTCGCCGCCCAGGGCTGGACCGAGCAGACGGAGATCCCGGTCGAGCCGGTGTTCGAGCGGCTGGGGCGCCGCGGCGTCAAGAAGTTCGTGTTCTCGAGCATCGAGCGTGACGGGATGCTGAGCGGACCGGACCTCGCCAAGGTCATCGAGGTGGCCCAGGTGATTCGCGGTACGTTCATCTACTCGGGCGGGGTTGGGTCCGTCGAGGACCTGCGCAGCCTCGCGGCACTCCGTCAGGTGAACCTCGCCGGGGTGATCGTCGGAAAGGCGCTCTACGAGCAGCGGTTCACGGTCGCGGAGGCGTGCCGGGCTCTCGCAAAGAAGAGGTGATGCACTACAAACGCGTGATCCCGTGCCTCGACGTCGACGCCGGGCGGGTCGTCAAGGGAATCGGGTTCGTCGACCTCAGGGACGCCGGTGATCCGGTCGAGCTCGCCGGCCGCTATGACCGCGCCGGTGCCGACGAGCTCGTGTTGCTCGACATCACGGCGACGTCGGACAAACGCGAGACCGTCGTCAAACTCGCGCGGGCCGCCGCCGACGAGGTGTTCATCCCGTTCACGATCGGTGGTGGCATCCGCTCGGTCGAGGACGCCCAGGCGGTGCTCGACGCCGGCGCGGACAAGATCTCTGTCAACTCGGCCGCGCTGGCGAGACCCGAGCTGATCGGCGAGCTGGCGGCGACCTTCGGGGCGCAGTGCGTCGTGCTGGCGATCGACGCAAAGGCGCGCGCCGGAAACTCCTGGGAGGCGTATGTCGCGGGCGGACGCACGCCGACCGGTAGAGACGCCGTCCAGTGGGCGCGTGAAGGCGTCGAGCGTGGCGCCGGCGAGATCCTGCTGACGAGCATGGACCGTGACGGCACCAACGCCGGCTACGACCTCAAGCTGACGAGCGCCGTTGCAGAAGCCGTGGGTGTGCCCGTGATCGCCTCAGGCGGCGCCGGCGAGCTCGAGCACCTCAGCGATGCCCTGCGGACAGGCGCGGACGCGGTGCTGTGTGCCTCGATCTTCCATTACGGGCACCACACGATCGCGGAGGTGAAGGATTACCTCGCGCATGACGGCGTGCCAGTCCGGGTCGACTGAGCGCAGCAGCTTGTCCGGGTCGCCCGGACCAGGCGCAGCGGCTCGAAGCGCCGAGGGATCCCCGGCGTCTCGTGACGCTGATGCAGTTCTATTTATTCCCCGACTAGAGTCGGCCGCTGCTAAGCGGCCTCTTCCACGTATCCGGCTGCGGCGCACGCATCGCAATACGCGGCCGGCGGGACACGGGGCTCATAGCAGCCGGGGCGGCAGCACGTCGATGACCGCTTGGGCCGGCCTCGACCGATGCGGGCGGCGGCAGCATCCTTGAGCTCTTCGCGCATGCGATCGAGCTCCGCCGCGTGCTCCGCACAGAATCGACGGCCGGGCGCAGCCGGCTGCTGACAATGACTTCC
Organism: uncultured Solirubrobacterales bacterium; assembly: GCA_963796525.1. Lineage (GTDB taxonomy): Bacteria > Actinomycetota > Thermoleophilia > Solirubrobacterales > Solirubrobacteraceae > Palsa-465. The sequence goes on along the minus strand of CAWCMD010000012.1, from coordinate 604,155 downwards.
ACTACGACAACGCATAGACCCCTAAGGATAGCAAAGGTCGACCGAACATCTGTTCCCTGCAGGCTTATTTGCGGGCGTTTTTGCTGGATTTGCCGGACGTACGCGGTTTCTTAACGCTGCGAACATGGGCGGCCGCGGCAGCGGCACCTGCCGTCTGGTGAGGCGGGCCGGGGAGCATCTGGTAGAGCATCGAGTAGCCGCTCAGATAGATCGCGCCGGGATCCGCGATCACCGGATTGAACGCCCCGTCGGGGAACGAAAACACCTTTCTGCCGGTGCGTACGTCGAGGCCGATCGTTGTCCTGGATCCCAGATCGGAGAAGTAGAGCACTCCGGCCACGATCGTCGCCGAGCCGGAAATCTTCCCGCCGGCGTTGTACGTCCAGCGGATCGCGCCGGAGCGCGCGTCGAACGCGTACATGTTGCCGTCGTAGGAACCGACGTACACCGTCGGGCCGAGGCCGGGAACGTCCTGGACCGCGGCCGATGCGTACACGTACGCTCCGGTTCCCGTCGCCCATCCCAGCGATCCCGTGTGCGCCGCAAACGAGTAAACCCGGCCGTCGGTGTTGCCCATGTACACGCGGCCGAAGGCTACGGCCGGCGTCGAGTAGAAGTTGCCCGATCCGAAGCCGAACTGCGAGCCCTCGGTCGTGACCGCCCATTGCTGGTGGCCGGTCGTGGCGTTGAGGGCGTAGACACGGCCGGCGTAGTCGCCGAAGTACACGATCCCGTCCGCCCACGCAAGGCCGCCCTTGACCGCCCCGCTGGCCTTGTAGGTCCAGTTCTGGTGCCCATCCTTCGCGCGCAGCGAATAGATCGTCCCGTTCTGATCGCCGAAATACAGCGTCGTGCCCCAGTCGAGCGGCGAGGACTCGGTTCCGGACGGGATCACCTTCGACCAGACGACGCGCCCGGTCTTCATCGACAGCGCGACGATGCGGCCGTTGCCGGGGACCTGACCGGCATTGCGGTTGACCGATAGCAGCGGGAAGAAGACCAGGCCCTCCTGCACTCCGATCGCCGGCGACGCAGCCGCGAGCGTGCCGAGCTTGCGCTCCCACAGCTTGCGTCCGTTGCGCTTGTCGATCGCCTTGGCCGAGCCGTCGTCGTCCAGTATGTAAAGCGTCTTGCCGAAGATCACCGGCGGGAACTCGATCAGCGCGTAGTCCTGAAAGCGCCAGCCCACGTGCAGCGGTGGATGGACATTGGGGGCGCCGGCGAAAAAGCGGGTTCTGCCGGCGTCGTAGCCATAGCGGGGCCACTCGAAGTTGTCGACGACGACCCGCCGCTTCGGGGGCGGGGGCTGGGTGGTGGTGCTGCTCGTCGTCGGGCTGGTGAACTCGACGTTTGGGTGCGACACGTTGCCGGGCGCGTGGAGCAGGACGAACGCCACCGCGCCACCCGCGGCGAGCAGGAGAATGGCACCGGCGACGAGCCCTCTCCGCAGCCAGCGCCGCGAACCGGGACTCGACATCAAGCAACCCATGCTATCTGCGCCTGGCGCGAAGATCCGCCGGTGGACGTTCCCACCCCGTCCGAGCTAGTGGACCGCCTACGGGCATTGCCCGCCGCCGAGCCCCTGCTCGCCCGCCTCGGCGAGCCGCCCGGTGTCTACATCGTGGGCGGGGCAGTTCGCGATCTGCTGATGGGCCACGCAGCCGTCGATCTCGACCTGGTCGTCGAGGGAGATGCGGCGGCGGTCGCGGCCCGCCTCGGTGGCGAACTGCGCGTCCACGACCGCTTTGGCACCTCGACGGTCGTGCTGGACGGCCACAGCTACGACTTCGCCCGGGCGCGGACCGAGCGCTACGCGTTTCCAGGGGCCCTGCCAGAGGTCGAGCCCGCTGACATCGATGCGGACCTCATCCGCCGCGACTTCACCGTCAACGCGATCGCGATCGCGCTGGGGGGTGAAACGCCGGGTGAGCTGCATGCGGTGCCCGGCGCGCTCGAGGACCTCGAAGGCCGCCGATTACGGGTCCTCCACGAGCTGAGCTTCATCGACGATCCGACCCGCTTGCTGCGGCTCGCGCGGTACGCCAGTCGACTGGGCTTCGAGGTCGAGCCGCAAACGCATGCCCTCGCGCAGGCGGCGATTGCCGGCGGCGCACTCGAGACAGTCAGCGGACCGAGAATCGGGAACGAGCTGCGGCTTGCCGCCGCAGAGCCCGACCCGGTGGCGGCGTTCAGCTTTGTACGAGAGCTAGGGCTCGATGGCGCGATTCACCGGCGGTTTGGGCTCGGTGAGCCAGAGTTGGCCCGCCGGGCGGTCACGCTGCTGCCTCGATCACGCCGGCTCGTGCTGGCGGTCTGCGGACGTGGAATGTCTGCCGGCGAGCTCGAGGCGCTGCTCGACCGCCTCGCGTTCGAGCGTGCCGACCGGGACGCGATCGTCGCGGCGGCCACCCGGGGCGACTCGGTTGCGCGCGCGCTGGGCGCGGCACGGTCCGCGTCGGCGATCGCCGAGGCGGTAGACGAGCAGGCCCCGGAGGTCGTGGCCATCGCCGGTGCGCTCGGCCCGTACGAGCAGGCGCACGAATGGCTCACGCGCCTGCGTCGTGTGCGGCTCGAGATCGGCGGGCAAGACCTGCTCGACGCGGGGGTCCCCGAGGGCCCGGCGATCGGACGCGCGCTGCGCGAGGCAATGCGGGCCAAGCTGGACGGGACGATCTCCGGCCGCGAGCAGGAGCTCGAATACGCACTACGAGCTGCGCGCGCGAACGGGTAGCCTGCGGCACGTGCTCAGCGCACCGAACGCGTTGCAGTGGGACGGCGGTCCCGGCCACTACGAGGTCTACTACCTGACGCTGACCGATCCGGCCACCGGCGTTGGCCTGTGGATCCGCTACACGATGGTTGCGCCCGTGGCGCAGAGCGCGAGCCAGCCAACCGCGGCGCTGTGGTTCCTGGCGATGGACCCGCGTTCCGGGAATCGGCCGACCTTCGGGCGCAAGGCGACGCTGCCAATCGACCAGCTGAGGGCCGAGGTCGAGCCCTTCCAGCTGAGGATCGGGGAGGCGACGCTCACCGACGCCGGAATGCAGGGGGCCCTCGAGGACGTCTCGTGGGACCTGAAATGGACGCCGGCGGCGCGCGGCTACGAGCACGTGCACGAGGCGCTGCGCCGCGCCGGGATCGCCAAGACCGTGCTCGTGCTCCCGCACGCCGACGTGTCGATCGACGGCACGGTCTCATTCGCAGGCCAGCGGCTCGAGATCGACGGCGCGCGCGGTGGACAGGCCCACCTCTGGGGGTCCAAGCACGCAAGTTCCTGGGCCTGGGCGCACTGCAACGACTTCACGACGCTTAAGGGGGAGTCGGTCAGCGACACGTTCGTCGACGCCGTGTCCGTGTTCGTGCCGCGGTTCGGACGCGAGGTCGGACCGAACACCCCGGTCGTGGGACGCGTCGAGGGCGAGGACTTCATCTCGACCTCGCCGTTGCGTGTCGTACGCAACGTCAGCACGTTCGCGCTGAGCGGCTGGCGGTTCGAGGTGATCGCGGGAAAGCGCAAGCTGATCGGCGAGATCGATGCCGACCGCGACCAGCTGGCCGGCGTCACCTACCACGACCCGGACGGAGACCTCGCCTACTGCTACAACGCCGAGACCGCGTCGATGCGCCTGCACGTATACGAGAAGGCGCGCCAGGTCGGAGGTTGGGCGCACATGCGCACGCTCGTCTCAGACGGCCGTACGCACTTCGAGTACGCGCAGCGAACACCCATTGACGGAATCGAGCTGTTGACGAGGTGAGCGCGTTCTATGCCGTGGGCGAGCACTTGGGAGTCGATCTGCCGGGGGCCCACGCGGTCTTCACGACGCGACACGGCGGCGTGTCACGCGGTCCGTACGCGAGCCTGAACCTCGGCCGGTTCACCGACGACGATCCCGATTCCGTGCGCGAGAACCGCGAGCGGCTGGAGCGCTCCCTGAGCGTGCGGTTCGTGTACGGAAGGCAGGTTCATGGTGCCCGCGTAAGGCGGGCGCGGGAGCCGTCCGCCGATGGAGAGGCCCCGGTCGAGGCTGATGGGCATGCCACGGCCACGCATGGGCTTGCGCCGCTCGTGCTGACCGCAGACTGCCTCCCGATCGCACTGGCCGCGACCGGCGCCGTGGCGATGCTGCACGCCGGCTGGCGCGGTCTCGCCTCGGGTGTCATCGACGAGGGTGCGGCCGCCGTCCGCGAGCTGTCCGCGGACGGGCCGCTCGCGGCCGCGATCGGACCGGGCGCGGGACCGTGCTGCTACGAGGTCGGCGATGAGGTTCACGCGGCGTTCGCCGACTACGAGGTCCACCACGGGCGCAACATCGACCTCAAGGCGATCGCTCGAGACCAGCTGCTGCGGGCGGGCGTCGAGGAGGTGTTCGACGCCGGTGTATGCACGATCTGCAGCACGGACTTCTTCTCGCACCGACGTGACGCGGGGGTCACCGGGCGCCAGGCCGGGATCGCATGGTTGAGCTAGTCCACGGACTGACCGCCGGCCGGGTGCGCGCCAACCTCGAGCACGCCCGGGAGCAGATCTCCGCCGCCGGCCGCGATCCCGACGAGGTCGAGATCCTCGCTGCGGTCAAGTACGTGCCGGTCGAGGAGCTGGGCGTGCTCGCGGAGGCCGGCATCAAGCTGCTCGGCGAGAACCGGGCCCAGCAGCTGGCCGCCAAGGCCGACGCCTATCCGGGACAGTTCACGTGGGACTTCATCGGCCATCTGCAGAGCCGCAAGGTTCGCCAGCTGCTGCCGTACGTTCGCCTGATCCATTCCGTCGCCAGCGAATCGGTGTTCAAGCAGCTAGGCATGCATGCGACCCCGGAGACCGAGGTGCTGCTCGAGGTCAACGTGTCAGAGGAGCCGGGCAAGAGCGGCATCCCCCCGGACGAGCTGGCCGGGTTCCTCGAGCTCAGCCCGGTTCGGGTCGTGGGCCTGATGACGATGCCGCCGCTGGCCACTGACCCGGAGCAGAGCCGGCCGTACTTCGTGCGGCTGCGCGAACTGGCCGAGCGGCACGGCCTCCCGCGACTGTCGATGGGAACCAGCCAGGACTACACGGTCGCCGTGCAGGAGGGTGCGACGATTGTGCGTCTCGGCACAAGTTTGTATGCATAGTCGGGTTCGGTCCGCCAGCGCGTCATAATCACGGCAGGGAAATCCTGCACTGAAGCGAACCTCTCACCGATCATGGCCTTCCGCGACACCTGGCATCGAACACTCGTCTACTTCGGCCTGGCCGAGGATGACGCCTACGAAGAGGACCTCGAGCCCTACCACGAGCCCGAGCCCGAACCGCAGGAGGGCTATCGCGAGCGCGAGCGTGAGCGCCCGAACGTGCGCCGGCTGCAATCCTCGCGGCGCCGCCGCGACGAGATCGACGACATCTTCGCCGACGACGCCGCACCCGAACGGCGCCCGTCGTCGCTGCGACCTGTCGGCGGCGGTCGCGGCAATGGGTCACCGCCCTCCCGGAGCGTCGGCGACGTGCGGGTGCATTTCGTTGCGCCCAAGAACTTCAACGACGTGCAGGACGTCGCGGACAAGTTCAAGGATTCGATTCCGGTGATCCTCAACCTCCAGGGCACCGACACCGACCTCTCAAAGCGCCTGATCGACTTCTCCAGCGGCCTGACCTACGCGCTCGACGGCGGCATGCAGCGGATCGCCGACAAGGTGTTCCTGCTCACGCCTCACAACGTCGAGGTGTCCGCTGAGGAGCGGGCACGGCTGCTCGACAAGGGCTTCTTCAACCAGTCCTAGTAGGCAAACGCGCCCAATTGGCGCGACTCGTCTCTGCGGCCGGCCCTGCCACCGCTAGATTTCATCTGATGCGCGTGGGTCTGATCGGAGCTGGGAACATGGCGCGAGCACTCGCTCGCGGCTGGGGCGATCCGGTCCTCTGTTCCGACGGCGGCTCCGGCCGCGCCCAAGCGCTGGCGAAAGAGCTTGGCGGTCAGGCGGTCGCCTCGAACCTGGAGGTGGCCCGCGGAGCCGACTTGGTCGTGCTGTGCCACAAGCCGGCGCAGCTCGATCCGGTGGCAATCGAGATCGCAGGTGAGACGAAGGCGATCGCGTCCGTGCTCGGTGCGACGTCGATCAGCATGCTGCAGGCCTACTACCCGGGCGTCCCAGTGTTCCGGCTGATGCCGAACACCCCGGTCGAAGTTCGCCAGGGGATCGTCTGCTACTCGCCCGCGCCGGGTGTGGACCCGAAGCTCGAGGCCGATGTCGTCGCCCTGTTCGAGCGGCTGGGGAGCGTCGTAACGATCGACGAGGGGCTGATCGAGGTCGCGACCGCGGTGATGGGAGTCGGCCCCGCCTATCAGGCGCTGGTCGCCGAGGCGCAGGTCGACGCCGGCGTGCGCCACGGCCTGAACGCGCAGCTCGCGGGGCAGCTCGTCGCGGAGACGATGTCGGGCACAGCCGCGCTGCTGGCGGCGCGCGAATACGACACCTTCGCGGTCCGACGCGAGGTCACCTCCCCGGGCGGCTCCACGGCCCGCGGACTCGCGGCGCTCGAGCGAAACCGGGTGCGGGGCGCCTTCCAGGACGCGATCGACGCGGTCGTCGGGGGTGGGCGCTGATGCTCGGGCTCGCGGTGACCCGGGTCGACATCTCGAACTACGTCAACGCGCTGTTCGAGGTCTACATCATCCTGATCCTGCTCTACATCATCCTGAACATCCTGTTCTCGTTCGGGATGAAGCTGCCGTACGCGCGGTGGACGGACGCGATCCTCGGGTTTCTGCGCGATGTGTGCGAGCCATATTTGGGGATCTTCCGCAAGTTCATCCCGCCGCTCGGGATGATCGACCTCAGCCCGATGATCGCGATCTTCCTGCTGATCCTCGGCGACCGGATCATCGTGAACGCGATCCACGGGTGAGCCCGGGAGCTGATCGATGGTGACCGAGGCACGCACATCGCCCAAGGTGCGCACGAACGCCTACGCTCGTGCCGCGATCGTGATGGTCGTCGTGCTGGCGCTCGATCAGCTGACCAAGCACACGCTCGCCGCCGACATCGGGGTCGGGGAGACGCGGAAGTTCCTGCCGCTTGTGGATCTCGTGCACGTCCGCAACACCGGTGTGGCGTTCAGCCTGTTCTCGGGCGGCGGCGCGATCGTTCTGGTGGTCACGTTCCTCGCGCTGGCTGTGCTGGTCGGCTACTTCGTGAAGCGGCCCGACCGGCCATGGCTGTGGCTCCCCACCGGGCTGCTGCTCGGAGGCGCACTCGGGAACCTGATCGACCGGATCGCCGACGGGGCCGTGACCGACTTCATCAAGCTGCCGCACTGGCCGGCCTTCAACATCGCTGACATCTCGATCACGGTCGGGGTGTTCGCATTGCTGTGGGTCCTGGAGGGCCGGCGCCCTAGGAATGAGCGCTGACGTGGTCGAGGTGCCCGCCGAGGCGGCGGGCAAGCGGCTCGACACATTCCTCGCGGGCCCGCTCGGCTCGCGCGCCCATGCGCAGAGCCTGATCGATGCCGGCCATGTGCGCGTCGACGGTCTTACGCGGCGCAAGCGCCATATCCTGCGGAAAGGGGAGCGGATCGAGATCGAACGGCCGGTCCAGGCTCCGGCGCCGGCGAAGGTCCGCGCGCCGTACGGGGTCGCCTACGAGGATGAGCATCTGCTGGTTGTCGACAAGCCGGCGGGCGTCGTCGTGCACCCGGCACGCGGGCACCGGACCGGGACGCTGGCGCAGGCGCTCGAGGGAACGGGAGCCGGCGGCGACGAACCCTGGCGCGCCGGCATCGTGCACCGCCTCGACCGCGACACCTCGGGCCTGCTCGTGGTGGCCAAGAGCGACGCCGTGCACCGCGCGCTGAAGGCGCTCCTATCGGCGCGCAAGCTGCGGCGCGAGTATCTGGCGCTCGTGGACGGCCATCCGTCGGCCCGTACCGGCACGATCGACGCGCCGATCGGGCGCGACCGCCGCGACCGGGTGGTGATGTCGATCGACTCCGACGAGCCGCGTGAGGCCCGCACGCACTTCGAGGTCGAGCGCCTGCTGCCGGAATCGACGCTGTTGCGTGTCGTGCTCGACACGGGACGCACGCACCAGATCCGCGTCCACCTGGCCGCGATCGGGCACCCCGTTTGCGGCGATCCGCAGTACGGCGCGGCCGGGCGCTACGGGCTCGAGCGCCAGTTCCTGCACGCGGCGCGGCTGGTGTTCGCGCACCCGGTCACGGGAGCGCCCGTGGACGTGAGCTCGCCGCTGCCGGAGGATCTGGAGCGCGCTCTGGGGGCTGCTGCTGCGCAGCAGCGTCCATGGGGCCGAGAGGGCCCGTCCTGACTTTATGGCGCTTCGTTGTCCGGCGGGCTGCTGTGGCTGGTCGTTTTTGGGCTGTCGGCTGGCGCCACGCTTCCGCCCGGGTATGCCGCTGGCGTCTGGCGTCTCGGTCTCCATCCCCGGGCGGGGCCTCAGGAGGTGGTCTGCCTCGCATTGGGCTGGGGATAGGGTGGTGAGGACGCCGTCAACAGCCATATTGCTCGAAAGCGCCCGGCGTCGATGGCGCTTTTAAGCAATGCGGTCGCGCCGGCCAGCAAACGCGGGGCGCCAGCCGGCGGCGCCCCATCCGGGCGGAAGCCGAGGCGCCAGCCGACAGCCACAACGACAAGCCAGCGGTCCGGATGGGGCTGAGAGGCCCCACGGACGCCGCCGTAGGCGGCCCTGATAAACCGCAACCCGCGAGCGGCTCGTGCGTTAAAGGACGACGGGGCGGCCCGTCCAAAGCCGCCCCGTCGAGGGTGCGAACCGAGCCACCGGAGGTAGGGGAAGGGAGGTTCGGCCCGCGCGGCGAGTCATTCACCGGAGGTAGGGGAAGGGTGATGACCCGCTACACCACAAAACGTACCGCGTATTGAGAACTTGCGCTAACTTTTTCAAGGAATTTCCTTCGACCCCGCCGGTGCGGATCGCGCCCTGCCTCGGATTCCGAGGTTCGCGAAACCCGGCCGGCGGGCTGTATTACTCACATAACAAGGGAGCAAGCAGTGGCTCAAGTAGGCATCAAGGAGCTGCTGGAGGCCGGCGTGCATTTCGGCCACCAGACGCGCCGTTGGAACCCCAAGATGCGCCGCTTCATCTTCGGTGAGCGGGACGGCATCTACATCATCGATCTATTGCAGACGCAGGAGCTGCTCGAGGGCGCGCGCCAATTCGCGGGCGACGTCTCGCGACGCGGCGGCGTGGTGCTGTTCGTCGGCACCAAGAAGCAGGCACGCGACGCGATCAAGGACACCGCCGAGTCCGCCGACATGCCGTACGTCAACCATCGCTGGCTCGGCGGGCTGCTCACGAACTTCCAGACGATCTCGCTGCGGATCAGGCGCCTGCACGATCTCGAGCGCTATGAGGCGGAGGGGCAGCTGCAGCTGCTGCCGACCCGTGAGCGCATGGCCGCGCAGGCGGACCTGGAGAAGCTGCGCGCGAACCTCGGCGGCGTCAAGAACATGCAGCGGACGCCGGACGCGGTGTTCGTGATCGACCTCAAGACGGAGGTGATCGCAGTCCGGGAGGCGCAGCGCCTACGGATTCCGATCATCGGTCTGGTCGACACGAACTGCGATCCCGACGGGATCGACTATGTGATCCCCGGCAACGACGACGCGATCCGCTCGTGCGCCGCGATCACCGGCGCGATCGGTGACGTCGTCGCGCAGGGCCACAACACCTTCCGTGAGGAGGAGGAGCGCGCTCGGCTCGAGCGAGAGCGTCAGGAGGCCGAGGAGCGCGCGCGTCGCGAGGCCGAGGAGCAGGCGCGTCGTGAGGCTGAGGAGCAGGCGCGTCGTGAGGCTGAGGAGCAGGCGCGTCGTGAGGCTGAGGCGGCTGCGGCAGCCGAGGCGGAGGCGGCGGCAGCTGCTGCTGCGGAAGCCGCTCCTGCCGCGGAAGCTGCTCCTGCTGCGGAGGCCGCTCCTGCTGCCGAGGCCGCTCCTGCCGCGGAGGCCGCCCCGGTTGCCGAGGATGCACCCGCTCCCGCCGAAGAAGCCGAGGCGCCGGCCGAGGTGGCGGCCGAGGACGCGGAGGCGCTCGAGGCTGCTCAGGCGGCCGTGCTAGAGGCTGCGAAGGCAGCCGCCGAGCTCGAGGAGGTCAAAGAAGCGGTCGCCGAGGCCGAGGCAGCCGAGCCCGAGGCGCCAGCAGCCGAGCCCGAGGCGCCGGCAGCCGAACCTGAGGCGCCGGCAGCCGAACCTGAGGCGCCGGCAGCCGAGCCCGAGCCCGCCGCGGAACCCGCTGCCAAGAGCACTCCAGAGGAGTCCGCATGAGCGACGTCAGCGCGAAGGAGGTGAAGGCCCTGCGGGACCGGACGGGCGCCGGCATGATGGACTGCCGCAACGCGCTGAAGGAGACCGAGGGCGATATCGACAAGGCCGTCGAGCTGCTGCGCGCCAAGGGCCAGGCCCAGGCGGCTAAGCGCGCCGGTGCTGAGGCCGGCGAGGGCGTCGTGCAGAGCTACATCCACGCCGGCAACCAGATCGGCGTGCTCGTCGAGGTCAACTGCCAGACGGACTTCGTCGCACGCAATGAGGCGTTCGTGGAGTTCGCGCGTGACCTCGCGCTGCACATCGCCGCGGCGGATCCGCTGGCGGTCAGCGAGGAGGACGTGCCCGCCGAGGACCGCGAGCGCGAGCAGCGGATCGCGGTGGAACAGGCCGCCGACCGTCCCGAGAACGTCCGCGAGCGGATCGTCTCGGGAAAGCTCGACAAGTGGCTCGACGAGGTCGTGCTGCTGCGCCAAAAGCACGTAAACGAGGAGAAGCACGGCGGCAAGACGATCGAGGAGCTGCGCACGGCACTGGCCGCCGAGACGGGTGAGAACGTGGTCGTGCGGCGCTTCGCGCGGTTTCAGATCGGCCGATAGAGTCGCCGGTGCCGTGGTAGCCACAGAGCAGTCGAGGGCAGCGTCCGGAGCGCCCGTGTTCAGCCGGGTGCTGCTGAAGCTCTCGGGCGAGGCGCTGATGGGGGATCTGGCATACGGCACCGATCCCACCCGCGTCCAGGCGATCGCGAACGAGGTCGCCGCGATCCGCCGCCGGGGTGTCGAGGTGGCGATCGTCGTCGGCGGCGGGAACATCTATCGCGGCCTGGCCGCCGCCGCCAAGGGCATGGACCGCGCGACCGGCGATTACATGGGGATGCTGGCGACGGTGCTGAACGCGCTCGCGCTCCAGGACGCGCTCGAGAAGGAGGACGTCGCCACGCGCGTGCAGTCCGCGATCACGATCTCCGAGGTGGCTGAGCCGTACATCCGGCGGCGGGCGATCCGGCACCTCGAGAAGGGACGCGTCGTGATCTTCGCCGCCGGCACCGGCAACCCGTTCTTCACGACCGACACGGCCGCGGCGCTGCGCGCCGCAGAGATCCATGCGGAGATCGTGCTGATGGCCAAGAACGGGGTCGAGGGCGTCTACACCGCGGACCCGGCCAAGGACCCGACGGCGCAGTTCATTCCCGAGATCACCCACAAGGACGCGTTGACGCGTGGCCTGCAGGTGATGGACTCGACGGCGTTCGCCCTGTGCATGGACAACAACCTGCCGATCGTCGTCTTCAACATGGCCGACGGGCGCAACATCGACAAGATAGTGTCCGGCGAGAGAGTGGGCACGCTCGTCATGACAGAGGCGGAGGAGGACTAATGCGGGCCCGGATGCCCGCAGACAACGTGAAGAGCGCCGACCTGAGGGAGGCGAGGGATGCCTAGCGAGATGATCGATGAGCTGCTGGAGGATGCACGCCAGCGGATGACGAAGTCAGTGGAGTCGACGCGGCACGAGTTCGGATCGGTCCGCACCGGCCGCGCCAGCCCGGCGCTGCTCGACCGCATCTCGGTCGACTACTACGGCTCCTCGACGCCACTCAAGCAGCTCGCGACGATCACCGCTCCGGAGGCGCGGCTGCTGACGATCCAGCCGTATGACAAGAGCTCGATCAAGGCGATCGAGCGTGCGATCCTCGAATCAGACGTCGGCCTGACGCCCTCCAACGATGGCAATCTGATCCGGCTCGGGATTCCCGAGCTGACCGAGGAGCGGCGCAAGCAGCTGGTCAAGGTTGTGCGTCACATCGCCGAGGATGGTCGGGTCGCGATCCGGAACATCCGCCGCGACGTCATGCATGACCTGCGAGAGCTGAAGGAGGCGGGGGAGGCGGGCTCCGACGACGAGCACCGTGCAGAGCTCGAACTGCAAAAGGTGACCGATGCGAGGATCGCCGACCTCGACGAGCTCCTCAAGCACAAGGAAGAAGAGATCCTGGAGGTCTGAGGTCGTGGCTCGGGCCGACGGCGGTTCGGAACCCGCTCGGAGATCGGGTCCCGCCCACCCCCGTTATGTCGCGATAATCACCGACGGCAACGGCCGGTGGGCGAAGGCGCGCGGGCTTCCCGTGATCGCCGGTCACGAGGCTGGAGCCGATGTGGTCAAGGCGCGGCTGCGCGACGCGGTCGAGCTGGGGATCAAGGAGCTGACCGTGTACTCGTTCTCGACCGAGAACTGGCGCCGCTCGCCGGTCGAGGTCCGCGGGCTGATGAAGATGTTCCGGCAGCGGATCGACGGAGAGACGCCGGAGCTCCACGCCGAGGGCGTGCGGATGCGGTTCATCGGACGGCGGGAGCGGCCGGTGCCGAAGGCATTGACCGAGCGGATGGAGTGGGCCGAGGAGTTGACCAGGGACAACAGGCGAATCACGCTGTACGTCGCATTCAATTACGGCGGCAGGGCGGAGATTCTCGATGCAGCGCGAACCTTTACCGGAGGGACCGAGGAAGATTTCCGCGCCCACCTATACGCACCAGAGATGCACGACCCAGACTTGATCATCCGAACCAGTGGCGAGCAGCGCAGCTCGAACTTCCTGCTCTGGCAGGGTTACTACTCCGAACTTGTGTTCCGCGACGAGCTGTGGCCCGATTTCTCGCGGCAGGCATTCGAGGAGAGCCTGGCGGAGTTCTCGGCGCGCAGGCGCCGTTTCGGGGGTCGATAGCGATGCCTCCCGCAAGACGCTCACGCCAGTCCTCGAGCAGGTCACGCGAACAGGGCGGCTCCTCACGCCCCCCGAACCGGGAACCGCGGCAGCAGCGGCGCCGCGCGCCCCAGCCGCGAGAGCGGCGCCAGCGGTCTGACCTGTTCTCGCGCGTGCTGATCGCGATCCCCGCGGCATTCATCGCGATCCTGTTCATCGATCTCGGCGGGATCGCGTTCGCGGTGTTCATGATCGCGGTCGGGCTGGTGTGTCTGCATGAGCTCTACCGGATGCTCGACCGCTGGAGACCGGTGTCGTTCGTGGCGTTCGCGTCGCTTGCGGCGATGGTGGTCGCGGCGCGGTTCGGCAACCTGCGATACGTGATGGAGGTCGCGGTCGCGACCGTGCCGGTGCTGTTCGTGTTCGTGGCCGCGCGAGGTCATGTTCGGGGCGCGACCGTGGCGATCGCCGGGACGCTGCTCGGCGTGTACTGGATCGGTTTCGCGTTCGCGCACGCCGAACTGCTGCGCCGGCTCCCGCATGGCGGCGGCGTGATCGTCGACGTGCTCGTTGGCACGTTCGTCGCCGATACCGTCGCCTACCTCGGCGGCCGCGCGTTCGGCCGCCGGCCGCTCGCTCCTGAGATCTCGCCCAACAAGACGGTTGAGGGCCTCCTCTGCGGCATGTTCGCGGCGATCATTGCGGTGTTCCTGGCAGGCCAGTTCCAGGATTGGTTGACCCAGGGAGACGCGCTGCTGCTGGGACTCGTGGTCGCCGTGCTCGGCCCGTTGGGGGATCTGTTCGAGTCGCTGATCAAGCGCGACGCGGGCGCCAAGGACGCGGGCACGCTGTTCGGCGCGCACGGCGGCGCGCTCGACCGTCTCGACGCGGCGCTGTTCACCGTCGTCGCGGGCTACTACGTGTGGCTCGCGGCGATGCACTGAGAGGCGGGCGCGCCACCTACCTAGAATCAGCGCCGTGTCGCGGCGAGTGGTGCTTCTGGGTTCGACCGGCTCGATCGGCGTTCAGGCCCTGGACGTCGTGAGCCGCAGCGGCGATGAGCTGCGAGTCGTCGGCCTGAGCGCGGGGACGGCCTGGGAGCCGCTGGTGGAGCAGGCGCGCCAATTCGGCGTCGGGCGAATCGCGGTGGCCGATCCTGACGCCGCAGCCCGCGCGAGCGAGGCGTGGACCGACGGGGAGGTTCTGTCCGGCCACGACGGGCTCGTGCAGTTGATCACGGAGAGCGAATCCGATCTGGTGCTGAACGCGATCGTCGGCTCGGCCGGGCTCGTGCCGACCGTCGCCGCGCTCGGCGAGGGGATCGACCTCGCGCTCGCCAACAAGGAGTCGCTGGTCGTCGGGGGAGAGCTTGTGACGCAGCTCGCGGAGGCGACCGGCGCGACGATCATCCCCGTCGACTCCGAGCACTCGGCGCTTCACCAGCTGCTGGCCTCAGAGCGACCGGGAACCGTGGACCGGCTGATCCTGACGGCCTCGGGTGGACCGTTCCGGGGACGTGAGGCGTCTGAGCTCTCGGATGTGACGATCGAGCAGGCGCTCGCCCATCCCACCTGGGCGATGGGCGGCAAGATCACGATCGACTCGGCGACGTTGATGAATAAGGGCCTCGAACTGATCGAGGCACATCACCTGTTCGGAACGCCCTACGAGCAGATCGACATCGTCGTGCACCCGCAGTCGATCATCCACAGCATGATCCAGCTGTGCGACGGCGCGACGCTCGCGCACCTCGGCTATCCGGACATGCGGGTGCCCATCTCCTACGCGCTGCACTACCCCGAGCGGGTTGACGTTCCGCTGCCGGCGCTGGATCTGGTGTCGCTTGGAGCGTTGACGTTCGAGGCGGTCGACGCGGAGACATTCGCCTGCCTGCGGCTGGCGCGTGAGGCGGCGCTGGCCGGCGGAACCGCGCCGTGCGTGTTGAACGCGGCCAATGAGGTCGCCGTGCACGCTTTCCTCGCCGGGCGGCTGCGGTTCCTGGATATTGCGGCCGTGATCGAGGAGACGCTTGAGCGGCTGCCGTCAAAGCAGGTGCATTCGTTCAATTCCCTGATCGATGCGGACGCCGAGGCGCGGCGTGTGGCAGGGGATTTGGCGGCCGCACGGGCCGTCGCTTGAAGAATTCTTATTCGGCGCTGCCACACTAGGTTCCGTGTCCTACGTGCTCGCAGCCCTCGGCTTCGCGGTCCTGATCATCCTGCACGAGTTCGGCCACTTCGCCGTGGCGAAGGCCGTGGGGATGCGCGTCGAGCGGTTCTCGCTGTTCTTCGGGCCGATGTTGTGGAAGGTGCAACGGGGCGAGACC
The DNA here is from genome assembly GCA_963796525.1 of uncultured Solirubrobacterales bacterium. Classification (GTDB taxonomy): domain Bacteria; phylum Actinomycetota; class Thermoleophilia; order Solirubrobacterales; family Solirubrobacteraceae; genus Palsa-465. The sequence continues at coordinate 588,863 of CAWCMD010000012.1, read as the reverse complement.
GAGTACGGCGTCGCCGCGATCCCCCTGGGCGGCTACGTGAAGATCAGCGGCATGAACCCGCGGGAGGAACTGCCGCCGGAGGTGGTCCCGCGTGCCTACTACAACCAGAAGGTCTGGAAGCGAATCGTGGTGATCCTCGCCGGGCCGGGGATGAACTTCCTGATCGCGTTCCTGATCGTGTGGGGTCTGTTGCTGGCGAACGGGATCCCGGTGACCTCACACGGGCAGCAGGTGGCTTCCACCAAGATCGAGCAGGTCTCGGCGGGTAGCGCCGCGGCAGGCACGCTGAAGCTCGGCGATCAGCTTGTGTCCGTGGACGGAGTTCGCGGCAGCGCGGATGCGCTGCGCAATCAGCTGGCGACCCATCGGTGCGCGGGGCAACAGGTCAACGGCTGTCCGGCCGCAAAGCCCGCGGTGCTCGTGGTCCGCCGCAACGGACAGCTCATGACTTTTGCGATCAGGCCGCGCTATAACGCGGCAGCCAAGCGACCGCTTGTCGGGTTCGCGTTCGGAACGCTGATGCAGCCGGTGGGTCCAGGACACGCGGCGACCGAGAGCATCAGCCAGCTGTGGGGCGTGACCAAGCAGACGGTCTCGACCGTGGGGCGCATCTTCCTTCCCAAGGAGCGAAAGCAGCTCTCGGGAATCGTCGGCGGCTACACGGTCACGCAGCAATCGTTCTCGCACGACACCACCCGGGCGCTGTGGGTGCTCGCGCTGATCTCGCTCTCGCTTGCGGTCATCAACCTGTTCCCGTTCCTGCCCCTGGACGGCGGTCATGTGTTCTGGGCGCTCGCCGAGAAGGTGCGCGGCAAGCGGATCCCGTTCGAGGTGATGGAGCGAGCCAGCGTGGTCGGCTTCATCTTGATCATCGCGCTGTTCGTGGTCGGCCTGAGCAACGACATCGGCCGCCTGTCGGGCGCCGGCTTCAACGTGCGCTAGGCGCGGGCTTGGGCAGCCTGCGATACGTTTAGGCCGGATTCAGGCCTGACACCGACGTGGAGGAGAGATGCAAAGCAGCACGATCACCGAAGCGGCGGGGCGCGCGGTAGACGCGCCAACGCTGACCGAGGCGCTTCGGCGCACCGCGGCAAACAACCCCGAGATCGTCGCGGTCCGGACGCCGGACGACAGCGTCTCGCTGACGTGGTTGGAGCTGCTCGAGCGCGTCGACGCGATCGCCGGCGGGCTGGCGAAGCTGGGTATCGAGCGCGGCGACACGGTCGCGATCATGCTCGCGAACCGCCCCGAGTTTCACATCATCGACCTGGCGGCGGCGATGCTCGGCGCCACCCCATTTTCGATCTACAACACCTATCCGGCCGAGGAGCTCGTCTACCTGATGACCGATGCGGCCACGAAGGTGGCGATCGTCGAGCAGGAATTCCTGCCGGTCGTCTTGGAGGCACGCAAGTCGCTACCGGGGCTCGAGCACGTGATCGTGATCGACGGTGCGGCCGTCGACGGGACGCTTGCGCTCTCCGCGGTGGAGGGGTCGAATCCGGACTTCGACGTGGCCGCCGCAGCTCGCGAGATCGCGCCCGACGACATCGTCACGCTGATCTACACCTCCGGCACCACCGGGCCGCCGAAGGGCGTGCAGCTCTCGCACCACAACATCATGTTCGCGGCCCAGGCGATCGACGAGATCATCCCGTTCGGACCAGGATCGAGAGTGATCTCGTGGCTGCCCGCGGCGCACATCGCCGAGCGGATGGCGCACCACTACGTCCCGATCATCTACGCCGGCTCGATCACCGCCTGTCCGAACCCCCGAGAGATCCTCTCCTACCTGCCGCAGGTCAGGCCGACCTGGTTCTTCGCGGTGCCGCGCATCTGGGAGAAGCTCAAGGCCGGGCTCGAGGCGATGCAGGCCGGGCAGCCGGAGGAGACGCGGAAGTCGGTAGAGCAGGCAATGGGGGCGGCGGTCCAGCGAGTCAGGCTGCGGCAGGCCGGCGAGCCGGTACCCGAGGAGCTGGAGGCCGCGGCCGCGCGCGCGGATGAGCAGATGTTCTCGAAGTTGCGCGAGATGCTGGGACTGGACCAGGCGATCGCCGTCAACGTGGGGGCGGCGCCGACCCCGGTCGACGTGCTCGAGTTCTTCCACGCGATGGGGATCGAGCTCGCCGAGCTGTGGGGTATGTCGGAGACCTGCGGGTTCGGGACCTGCAACCGGCCGGGAGAGGTGAAGATCGGGACGGTCGGGCCGCCGGCGCCGGGCGTCGAGCTGAAGCTCGGCGAGGACGGCGAGGTGCTGGTGCGCGGCGACTTCGTGATGCTCGGATATCGCAACGCCCCCGAGAAGACGGCCGAGGCGGTCGACCCCGACGGCTGGCTGCACACGGGCGACGTCGGCGTGATCGACGACGACGGGTTCCTGACGATCGTCGACCGCAAGAAGGAGCTGATCATCAACGCCGCCGGCAAGAACATGTCGCCGGCAAACATCGAGGCGGCGCTGAAGACCGGGAGCCCGCTGATCGGCCAGGCCGCCGCGATCGGCGACGCCCGCCCGTACAACACGGCCCTGATCGTCCTCGACGCCGACTACGCGCCACAGTGGGCCGCGCAGAACGGCCTCGCGGGGCGGTCGCTGGAGGAGCTGGCGACCGAGCAGGCCGTGATCGACGCGGTCCAGGCCGGCGTCGACGACGCCAACACGCACCTCGCCCGGGTCGAGCAGATCAAGAAGTTCACGATCGTGCGCGGTGACTGGGCGCCCGGAGGCGACGAGCTGACGCCGACGATGAAGCTGAAGCGCACGCCGATCGCCGCCAAGTATCAGGCGGAGATCGAGGCGATGTACGCGCGGTAGGCCGGGTATTTCGTTAGCCATGAGGGACGTAACGCTCGAAAGCGGCGGCGCTGGCCGACGTCGTTGAGCGTTGGAGGGGTCAGAGCCCGCTGACGCTCGAGTTGGGGCTGGCGCCCCGGCGCTTTTGAGCGTTAGACGGGTTCGCCGGCCCGTGGAGCGACCACATTGCGCGAAAACGACTCGAACGCGTGCCGTTTTTGAGCGTTGTGGTTGCGCGCTGGCGCTCACCCACGCTGTCGCAAACCGCGGGCGCTGTCGAGCTACGGGACAGAAACTGCGCCGGGGAAGGGGACGGACGCGCGCCGGGCGATGTGGGTGTTCTCGCCGGCCGGTTGCCGGCCGCGGACCCCTGTATATGTGACCTCGTAGCGCGTGACGAAGCCCGCGAGCGACGCTGCCTACCGCGCCACCCGGAACACGATCGCGTCGCTGAACCCCGTCCCGTCGACCTGGTAGGCGTAGCACCCAGGCCGGCGCACCCGGGTGAACGTGAACCACGTCCGTCCGGGCCCGCTCGGGGCGCCCTGGCCGGACTGCAGCAGCTGGAGCTCGTCGTAGGGGACGTGGCCCTCCCCGAACCCAACCGCGCCACCGCCCCCGACCTGCCTGCCCCGGATCAGGACCGGCCCGGAATAGGAAGGAGCCGCGTGCCACGTCACGCGCGCGCCGGCCCAGGCGCTGCCGATGAACGGCTCGACGGCGAGTCCCACGGGGCTCGGCCGCACGGAGGACCCGGCCGCCCCCGAGGAGGACCCGGCGGCCCCCGAAGCAGCGCAGGAGCCAGGCAAGTGCAGCGGCCGGCGCAGCGACGCCGGCACGGCCCCCTTGCACTGGCCGGCGCAGCCTTCGTACATCCCGTAGCCGGTCGTCTGTCGCAGCCCGGCCGGCGCGGCCGGCGTCCCGGCCGGCGTGGCCGGTGGTGCGGTCGTGACGCGGCCGGCGGGGACGCTTGACGTGGTCGTCGGCTGCGAGGGTGAGTGGGAGGAGCCGCCGCAACCAGCGGCCGTCGCCGCGCACGCGAGCGCGCAGCCGATCAGCCGGGTCTTCAACGCGGCGCGGCCGCGGCGGAGGCTTGCCGTGCCGGCGCGCCGGCGGGGGTGGGCGGGCCGCCATTCCCGGCCATCCCCGCAACGATCGATCGCCACACGAGCTCGACCGGATGGTGGATCGGCAGTGGATGGCCGAGCTCGCGCAGGTGGAGGTCGAGTTGCGCGGCGCAACCAGGGTTGCCGGCGGCGATCGCCTCGGCGCCGCTGTCCAGCAGGTGCTGCGCCTTGCGCGCTCCGAGCGCGGCCGCCGCGCGCGGCTGCACGAGGTTGTAGATGCCCGCCGAGCCGCAGCAGATGTCGCTCTCGGCGGGGACCTCAAGCAGCTCCAGCGAAGGGATCGCCGACAGCAGCTCGCGCGGCTCGGAGCGCAAGCCCTGAGCATGCTGCAAATGACACGCGTCGTGGTAGACGACTCGCATCGGCAACGGTCCGCGCGGCGCGCGCGGTTCCACGGAGCCGAGCAGCTCGGAGACGTCGCGCACCCGGGCTGCGAACTCGTGCGCCGCCGGGGTCCCGACCAGGTCTCCGTACTCCTTCATCGCGGCTCCGCAGCCGGCGGCGTTGACGACGATGTGGTCGAGCTCGCCGAGCGAGCCGAACGCCGCGACGGTCGCACGGGCCCGAGCGACGGCCGCCTCCTCCTCGCCGGAGTGCAGCTCGAGCGCGCCGCAGCAGTCCGGCGCTGCCGGCGCCAGCACCTCGAAGCCTTCGGCCGCCAGCACGCGCACCGTCGCCTCGTGCACGCGGGGGAAGAACACGCGCTGCACGCACCCGAGCAGCAAGGCCACCCGGCCGCGCCTCATGCCGACCGCGGGGGTCACCGCGGGCACCCGCAGGGCCGATCGCCGCGTCTCGCGCACCGGCGTGTGCGGCGCGACCTTCGCGAGCATCGACAGACGCTCGGGCAGTTTCTCGGCGCCGAGCCGCCGGGCGGCGGCGAGCATCGGCGCCAGAGCCCGCAGACGGCGAGGGTGGGGGAGCGTCTCGAACAGCAGCATCCTCAGCGCCCGGTCGGCCGCCGGACGATCGAAGTGGCGCTCGATCTGAGGACGCGCCCGCTCGATCAGACGGTCGTAGCGGACGCCCGAGGGGCACGCGGTCACGCAGGCCATGCAGCCGAGACAGCTGTCGAGATGGGAAACAGTCTCGGCCGAGAGCGAGGAGCCCGACCCGTTGACCGCCTCGTTGATCAGCACGATCCGCCCTCGCGGCGAATCGGCCTCCTGTGCCCACAGCACGTACGTGGGACAGGTGTCGAGGCAGAACCCGCAGTGCACGCAATCCTCGATCACGGACTGCTCGGGCGGACGGTGCTGGTCGAACGCTGGCATAAGAACCTCAGATCCCTCCCACGAAGACACCTCGATTGCACGCGCCGGCCGGATCGAAGCGCGCCTTCACGCGGCGCATCAGCTCGAGCGCCGGTCCCTCCGAAGCAGCAGCACCCCACACGCCGGCAACATCGCCGCGCAGCGACGCCGGCGCATCACGCATCACACACATCGCGGTCGCCGGCAGGCGCCGGCGCAGCGCGCCGACCTCGTCCGGCGAGACCGCCACGTAGCTCGTTCCCAGCGTGGCCCGCCCGACAAGCGTGCCCCCGCATTCGTCGGCCGCCGCGAGGACATGAGCGAGCGAGCTCGGTCGCGCAGCGACGAGAACCAGCGCACCGTCAGCCGAGCGCTGGCCGGCACGCTGGCGCGCCCACAGGCCGTCGTCCTCAGAGACCACCTGAACGTCCTCGAGCCCGGACGAGGCCATCAACGAAGCCACTCGATCCGCTCGCCGCGATGCCTCAGCACCGCCCAGGCGAGCGAGCACGCCGCCGCGGCCCGCGCGCCATGCCACATCCAGCGCCTCCAGCTCCAGCGGAGCTGCGGACAAAGCCCGCGCGGCACCCGACAGCACGGCGGCATCTGAGCTCGCTCCGACCGCGGAGACGCTGTGCACGGGCAGTGGGTGCAGGCGCACCGCCACCGACAGGATCATCCCGAGCGTCCCGAACGAGCCCGCGAACAGCTTGCCGATGTCGTAGCCGGCGACGTTCTTGATCACCTTGCCGCCGGAGCGCGCGATCGTGCCGTCGCTGAGCGCGACCGTCATCCCGAGCACCAGATCGCGAGGGGCGCCATAGCGGTGGCGCAGCGGTCCGCAGTCGCCGGTCGCGATCACGCCGCCGATCGTCGCATCCCGACGGTCGCCGAGCGGCGGATCGAGCGCCAGCATCTGACCGGCCGCCGCGAACCGCTCCTGCGCTCGGACCAGAGGAACGCCGGCCTGCAGCACGGCGGTCAGATCGCCGACGTTGTGCTCGACGATCGCGTCAAGCCGACCGGTCCGGATCACGAGGTCCGGCTCGTCGACCACGAGTCCCCAGCCGAGCTTCGTGCCTGCTCCCAGGACCCGCACCGACCGCCCAGCACCGGCGGCCTTCGCCAGCGCCTCCGCGGCCTCCTCGGAGCTCGATGGCAGCAGATCCATCAGAACCGCGTGGCCACGCCGGCCCGCTCGAGCGGGTGCTCACGGTAGGGACCGGGGACCTCGCCGCAGAGCCTCGGCGTCGGCATCACCTTGCCGGGATTGGCGAGCCCACGCGGGTCGAATGCACAGCGCAGCCGGTGGAACGCCTCGAGGTCGGCCTCGGAGAACATCGAGGGCATGTAGGCCTTCTTGTCGACCCCGACTCCGTGCTCGCCGGTGATCGAGCCGCCCGCTTCGACACACGTGCGGATGATGAGACCGGCGAGTTCCTCGGCTCGCTCGGGCTCCCCAGGACGAGCGGCGTCGTAGCAGACCAGCGGGTGCAAGTTCCCGTCGCCCGCGTGGAAGACGTTCGCGACCTGGAGGTTGTACTCCGCGGCGAGCGAGTCGATGCGCCGCAGCACCTCCGACAGGCGGGTGCGGGGGATCACTCCGTCCTGCACGTAGTAGGCCGGGGAGAGCCGGCCCATCGCGGCGAACGCGGCCTTGCGGGCCTTCCAGATCAGCGTGCGCTCGTGCTCGTCGAGCGCGACCCGGACGTCCCGGGCCCCGGCGCGGTTGCAGAGCGCCATCACGTGCTCAAAGCGCGAGGTGCACTCCTCGTGCGGGCCGTCGAGCTCGACCAGCAGCGCCGCACCGGCGTCGAGGCGGTAGCCAGCGCCAGTTGCCTCCTCGGCCGCCTTGATCGAAAGCCGATCCATCATCTCGATCGCGCCCGGCACGATCCCGGCGGAGACGATCTCGGTAACGGCCTCGCCCGCGGAACCGGTGTCCTCGAAGAACGCCACCAGCGTGCGCACCGTCTCGGGCACCGGTACGACCCGCAGCGTCACGCGCGTCGCCACACCGAGCGTCCCCTCGGAGCCGACGAACGCTCCGAGCAGGTCGTAGCCAGGGGCGTCGCGGTCGAGCTGCACGACCGACCCGTCCGCGAGCACGACCTCGAGTCCGATCACGTAGTTGGTCGTGAAGCCGTACTTGAAGCAGTGCGCACCACCAGAGTTCTCGGCCACGTTGCCGCCGATCGAGCAGACAATCTGACTCGACGGGTCGGGCGGGAAGAAGTGGGTCGGAGCGACCGCCCGTGAGATGCCGAGGTTCGTGACTCCGGGCTCGACGACTACCCTGGAGTCCTCCAGCGCGATCTCGAGGATGCGCCGCAGCCGCGCGAGTACGATCAGCACCCCTTCCGCCACCGGCAGCGCTCCGCCCGAGAGCCCTGTGCCAGAGCCGCGTGCCACCCACGGGACGCCCGCCTCGTAGCACGCACGGACGACGCGCTGAACCTGATGACCCGACGAGGGCAGGACGGCGGCGACCGGCGTCTGGCGCAGGTGCGCCAGCCCGTCTGACCGGTAGGTCGCGAGCGCGTCCGGATGGGTGAGGACGTACTCGCTCCCGCAGATTCCACGCAGGCGGTCGATCAACGCGGCGGCGCCGGACATCACCTCAAGTATCGCGCACGCCCCGCGGTTCGGGCCCGCAGGGAAGGCCTGATCTCAGACGCCGCCGAGATCGATGGTTGGGGGCGGGTGGGTGGGACCGCTATTTCGTGATGTCGATCGTCCGGCTGGTGATCGTCGTGCCGGCCGGCAGCAGCGGGGCCGGGCTCGGGTACGTGTAGGTCAGATGCACGCTTCCGGGGCCCGGGAACGTCAGGTGCGTATCGAAGTAGCAGTTGGCGTCGCTGCTGTTGTAGGTGATCGTCTTGAGCGTCTGCGTCGCGCCGCCGCCCGACGGCTTGAAAACGACCGTGACCTGCTCAGAGCCGCCGGCGTCGAGGATCCCGAAGTGCACGGGCCGTCCGCAGCCCCACACCTCGAGCTTGTGGCCGTGCTTCAGCGAAGTCACCGGCATGTACAGCGGCAGCGCCCAGGCGTTGTAGGTGACCTTCGGCTTGCCGGAGGAGGTGAGCAGCCCGCTCGACCAGCCTACGTACGGCCCGGAACCACCGCGTGGATCAGCGAGCAGGTACTGGTCGAAGCTGACGATCTGCGGGTTGCGCCACGAGATGTACTCCGCCCAGTTGAGGTAGTAGGCCGCCGTCTTGGGCGACGGGTAGCTGCCCTTCGGCAGCGGCGGCAGGTGGATCACGCTGTTGTTCGGGGGATTCGTGATGTACCCGAACTCGGTGTTATAGATCTTGAAGCGCTTGGAGGACCCATACACGCGCGTCACGGAGTTGAGCGTGGAGATCAGCCGGCCGATCTCGGCGAGCGAGGTGTAGTCGGGGTCGAACTGCAGCTCCTTGTTCGGCGGGTACCAGCGGTCCCACATGTGGTCCGCGAATCCGCTCGAGTCGAACAGTGCCGGGTTCTGCGAGCGGAACTTGCGCGATCCGGCTGCGTTGGTCGGGCAGCCGCGCTCGGACGCCGCCTTGCCGCGCAGCTGGTGGAGGTGCGTGTCAACGCAGTATAGGGCGCGCACGAACTGCAGCGGCTTCATCGCCTGGTAAAGACCGAAGTCCGTGATCCCGCGGGGCGCGATCTCGCCGAACAGGATCGTGTCATTGCCGTGGCCGCTCTGATGCAGCGCCGACCACGCGGCGTTTAGCAGCCCGCGGTACATGCGGCCGCTGTTCTCGACCGAGAGATGCCCCGGCACGCCCTGTGGCGCGAGCGCGTAGCCGAGGTTCGGCTCGCTCCAGATCGACCAGAAGTCGACGCGCGGCAGCACGGTCGATGAGCCCTTCGGCGTGAAGTTGCCGCTGTAGCGCTTGGCGAGCGCCTTCACGAACGCGCCGAAGTCCTTGGCGGAGGGGTCCCATTGCGGGTGCCCGTGGGGTTGGTCCTTCGGCATCGTCGGGCCCGCCGCCCACAGCGGCCCGGACCCCGTCGGGATCATCTCGATCTGCATGCCGTACTGCTTGGCGGTCATCACGACCCGGTCGAGCGGGCCGAACGTCGTGTAGGAGTGGGGGTCGGCCTCCTTGGCCAGTGTGAATCCCTTGGGCCGCTTGCGCGAGTTCTGCTTGGGCGCGAACTTGCCCCAGTTGACGTCGACGCGCATCGTCGTGACGCCGATCTGCCGGAACTTGGCCATCGTGCCCGCCGGGTTGGCGAGCAGTATCGGCGTGTCCTCGGCGATCGGGATCAGCCTCGACGCCGCTGCCGCCTGGCCGGCTCCGGCGGCGAGAGCGACGGCCGCGATCAGCCCCGCGAACAGCATTCCAGTCCCAGCCAGATGACGGACGCGCATGGTGCGAGAAACCCCCCGGACGTGTGCAAAGTTGCGGTGCATGGCAGCGCGATCAGGCTAGCGGACCGTTCTGTCGCATCGCGTCACTAGCCGGTGACGTCGACGGTTCGGCTGTGGATCGTCCCACCGCCCGAGGGATAGGACCACGCGAGGCGCACCGAGCCGCTGCCGGGGAAGGACGCGTGAACGTCGAAGTAGCCGCGCTCGTTCGAGATCGCGACCGTCTTCACCGTCCGCCATGACCCCCGCTTGCCGCTGCGGAACTGGATCTTCACGTGCTGCGTCGAGTGCGTGTCGAGGAAAGCGAAGTGCGCCGGCCGCACGCAGCCCCACACCTCGAGGTTGTGCCCGCGCGAATGCGGCAGGTACAACGGCAGACGGTAGGCGTCGTATGTCGCTTTGTGCTTGTGGGTGCGGAACATCTCGAGGCCGCTGGCGAAGTTCGATGCCGGTGGATCGACGAGCAGGTACTGGTCGTACGAGGCGACGCGCCCCTGCTTCCAGCTCAGGTACTCAGCCCAGTTGATCCAGTACGCGGCGGTCGTCGGACTGACCGTCGCGTGCGGGTCAGGCGGCTTGGTCCAGTAGCCGTACTCGGTGTTGTAGATCGGAAAGTGCGAGTGCGAGCCGTACACGCTGTTCAGCCGGTCCAGCGTCCGCTCGAGGCGCGGGATCTCCGGGAAGTCCGCGTAGTCCGGATCGCTGCGACCGTGACCCGCGCACGCAGCGTGTCCGCACGCGTACGTCGGCGTCACCGGCGAGAAGCCCTGCGCGTACGGGTGGTCGGCGAAGCCGCTGGCGTTGAACAGGCCCGGGTGCTGCGCGCGGAAGTGCGCTGAGCCCGAGGCCGTCGTCGGGCAGCCGCGGGCGCTCGCGGCGCTGCCGCGAAGCTCGCGGAAGCGTGAGTCGACGCAGTACAGGGCGCGGAGGAAGCGCAGCGGCTTGGTGCCGGAGAAGTTGCCGATCGGATGGTCGAGCCCGCGCGGCGCGGTCTCGCCGATCAGGATCGTGTCGCCGCCGTGGTGGGCGCGGTGAAGCGCGCTCCACCCGGCATCGACCAGCGTTCGGTACCACGCCGCACCGACCTCGATCGTGTCGTTGTTCGTCGCCTGCGGCGCGAGATCGACCCCGTAGTTGGGCTCGTTCCAGATCGACCAGATGCTCACGCGCGGCAGTACCTCGGTGGCGCCGGCCGGCTTGTAGTGGCCGCTGTAGCGCGTGGCGAGGGCCTGCACGAACGCCCCATAGGACGCCGGCGAGGGCTTCCAGATCCCGGGCGGTGCGCCATGTGGCTCGCCCGGACCGACCGCCCACTCGGGCCCCGGGCCGGTGACCATGATCCCGACGGAGATGCCGGCCTTCGCCGCATGCCACATGATCGAGTCGTAGCGAACCCAGTTCGACGCCGGATAGGCGGCCGGGTCCTGGCCCTTGAAGCCCCGCGGCTTATGCCGTGAGCGCGGGCTCGGCGCGATGTTCTGCCAGTTGATCGACAGGCGGACGTTGCTGACCCCGAGCTCCCGGAGCGACGCGACCGTTCCGGCCGGGTCGGCTCGCAGCTGGATGTCGTCTTCGAACATCGCCAGCTGCCTGCTCGCGGCGGCCGCCGGCGCAGCCTGGAAGGCGCCGATCGCAAGGGCCGCGGCGATCAGAGGGAGGGCTCGAATTGCGCGGGGCATGCGTTTGCTAACTCCTCAGTCGGGTGCAAAGTTGCGGGCGCCCCCTGTCTTGTACAGATCGCTACATCCCGGCGAGAGGCCAGGTCCGCGTCGGCGACGTATGAACTCCTGAACGCCGACGTGCGGGCGACGACGGAGCAGCTTAGACGAATCGCTAAGAAACGGTCACCTTGACGATCCGGCTGTGAATCGCCGTCCCGTCGGGATACGCCCATCCGAGCCTCAAGATGCCGGTCGTGGGCACGACGATCCGCGTGTCGAAGTAGCCGTGCGGATCGGTCAGCGCGATCCGGCGCAGAACCTTGAAACCCGATGTCCCGCGGGCATGGAACTCGATCGCGACCGACTGCGCCCGGCCGGTCACGGACCGCGCGAACCGCGCCGGGCGGACCTCGCCCCAAACCTCGAGCGCATGTCCCTGCGATGCCGTCTTGACGGGCATGAACACGGGCAGCCGGTATGCGTAGTACAGAGCCTTCGGGGTCCCGTCCGCAAACAGCAGCCCCGTGGCGAAGTTGCCGCGGCGCGGGTCCGGGAGCTGGTACTGGTCCCACGAGGCGATTCGCGGATCGCGCCAGCTCAGGTACTCGGCCCAGTTGAGATAGATCGACGCCAGGACCGGGTTGATCGCGCGCGCAATCTTCTCAGGTGGGTTCGTCTGATAGCCGAACTCGGTCGAGTAGAGCGCGAAGCGCTTCGATGAGCCGTAGGCCGACACCGCCCGGTCGAGCGTGCTCTCGAGTCGCGGGAGCGCGGCGAGATCGGCGTAATCCGGCTCCAACGGGGTGGCCACGTTCGGCGGAACCCCGCCCTGCGGATAGGGGTGGACGGCGACGCCGCTCGCCGCGAACAGCGCGGGGTTCTCCCGCGCAAAAGACTGAGAGCCACCGGCGTCCGCGGGGCACCCGCGCGCGGTCGCGGCGGCACCACGGAGCTGGTGCAGCGAACCGTCAACGCAGTACAGCGCGCGGACGAATCGCAGCGGCACCATCCCCGAGAAGTTGCCGGGGTTGTCGCCCGTCGTGATCCCGCGGGGAGCGAGCTCGCCGATCAGGATCGTGTCCGAGCCGTGCCCGGTGGCGTGCAGCGCGCTCCACGCGCTGTCCAGCAGCGCGCGATACAGCGCGGGGGAGACCTCGACCGTCGAGTGGTCGATCGCCTGCGGCGCCAGCTGCTGGCCGTAATTGGGCTCGTTCCAGATCGACCAGTAGGAGACGCGCGGGAGCGCCGGCGTTCCCGGGGCGGGCGCGAAGCTGCCGCTGTAGCGGGTGGCGACGGCGCGCACGAACTGGCCGTATTCCGATGCCGATGGCTTCCAGTAGCCGCCGAGGGCCGGGTTCGTGCCGGCCGGCACATCGGCGGCTGCAGCCCACAGCGGCGCGGGTCCCTCGAGCGTCAGGAACACGCCGACTCCGGTCGCCACACCGGCGCGGACGATCGCGTCGTAGCGCGCCCAGGCGCGGGCGGGGTAGGCCGCTGGGGAGGAGGCGTCAAGGCCGGACGGACGGACCCGCGAGCTGGTCGCTGGCGCGATCGATGCCCATGGCACGAACACGCGGACGCGGTCGACTCCGAGACGCCGCAGCACCCGCAGCGTCCGCACCGGGTCGCTGAGCAGCTGACCCTGATCCTCGAACAGCGATTCCATCGCGCTGCTGCGGTGAACCGGCGCCTCGCTTTTCGACGATGAGCCGCCGCCGCAGCCGGCGATCAGCGCGCCGGCGAGCGCAGCGGGCAGCAGCAGTCGTGTTATCCGTCGTGGCAAGCGGCTGACAATAACGACCTACAATCCGGTCGCATGCTGCTGCCCACGGCGCGGACCGAGCGGCTGCCGAGGGCCAGAGCGATCTCCTCGGACGCGTGGGTACTGGTGGCGCTGACCGTGATCGGCGCCGCGCTGCGCTTCTCCACGATCGCCACTCAGAGCTTCTGGTTCGACGAGGCCCAGGCGGTGCACGAGATGCACCTGTCGTTCGGCGGCCTGCTCTCGTTCATGAATGCGCACGAGACGAACCCGCCCCTGTTCTTCGTGCTCGGGTGGGTCTGGACGCACGTGGTCGGCGACGGCCAGGCCGGCCTGCGCTCGCTCTCCGCGGTGGCGGGCACGGCGGTGATTCCGATCGCGTACCTGTGCGGCCGCGAGCTGGTCTCCCGCCGCGCCGGTCTTGTCGCCGCCGCGCTGGCATGCCTGAGCCCATTCATGATCTGGTACTCGCAGGAGGCACGCGAGTACATGCTGCTGGCCGCCCTCACGGGCGCCTCGCTCTACTGGTTCGCCCGCGCGCTGCGCACCCGCAGCAATCGCGATGTGTGGTGGTGGGCGCTGTTCTCCGCGCTCGCGGTGCTCACGCATTCGTTCGCCGGATTCCTGGTCGCGCCGGAGGCGCTGTGGCTGCTCTATGAGCTCCGCCGACGCGCGACACTCGCAGCGGTGGCTGGGGTCGCCGTCGTGCAGCTCGCGCTGCTGCCGGTCCTGTTTACGCACGCGACGCACTCGCTGCTCGGGTTCATCGACGCGACATCGCTCAGCCTGAGGGTCCGCCAGGTCCCGGTCGGCTTTGCCGTCGGCCAGCTGTACCACGGCTCGCTCACCAACTACGGGCTGCTGATCGCGGCGGTCCTCGCGGCCGTGCTGATCGTGCTGATCGTCGTCGGAAGCGACGGCAAGGAGCTTCGCGGGGCCGGGATCGCCGCGGCGCTTGCTGCGTTTGCGCTGCTCGCGCCGCTGGTGGTCGCGCTGCTCGGCAAGGACTACTACATCGTGCGCGCCCTGATCGGAGCCTGGATCCCGCTCGCGGTGGTGGTCGGCGCTGCGTGCACCGCACAACGCACGCGGACGTTCGGCGCGGTGCTGTTCGCGGTCGTGATCGTCGCGTTCGTGTACGCCCAGATCAAGGTCCAGAGCGACGCGAAATACCAGCGGCCCGACTGGCGGGGTGTCGCGGCCGCGCTCGGCACGAGCTCCGGGGCGCGGGCGATCGTCGTGTACGACGGTCTGGGGACCGACCCGCTCGCGATATACCTACCGCGCGTGCCATGGTCCACGCCGCGCACCGCGATCACCGTCTCCGAGGTCGACGTGGTCGCGAGCCCGTGGCAGCAGCCGTCGCGTGCCGCGCGACTGATCGGCAGCCGGACGGTCGATGGCTACCTCGTCGACCGGTTCGCGCTCTCGCCGGCGTGGAGAGCAACGCCGCCTGCGATCGCCGCCCGCGTGGGCCGGACGCTGCTCCCCGGGTCGCCCACCACGGCGCCGGTCCTGGTCCAGCCGTAACCTACGTCCGGCGATGAGACGGTTCTCGATCCTCGCTGCGGTTCTCTGTGCGCTCGCGTTCGCCGGGCCGGCGGCGGCTGCCACCGCGGGCGGCCCGACCGCCGACTGCAACGCGCACCAGCAGCTCACGGCCCATTACACGGTCGGCCAGCTGCGCAGCGCGCTGAACACGATGCCCGCGGAGATCAAGGAGTACACGGACTGCTACGACGTGATCCAGCGCCAGCTGCTGGCGCAGCTCGGCAAGGCGCCGGGCACGGGCACGAACGCGAGCGCGACCTCGGGGGGCTCGTTCCTGCCGACGCCCGTGATCGTCGTGCTCGTGCTGCTGGTTCTCGTCGCGGTGACGTTCGGCGCGATCGCCCTGCGGCGGCGAGTCAGGTAGACCGCCCGCTCTACACTCACGTGTATGGCTTCCGAGCGCCAGATCCACGTCGGCAATGTGCCGATCGGGGGCGGAGCCCCCGTCGCCGTGCAAACGATGACCAAGACGGAGACCGCAGATCTGCGGGCGACGATGGACCAGATCAGGCGGGTCGCCGAGGCCGGCGCGGACATCGTGCGCGTCGCGGTCCCGCGCGAGCAGGACGCGGAGGCGCTCAAGACGATCGTGCGCGAGTCGCCGATCCCGGTGATCGCGGACATCCACTTCAACTACACGCTCGCGCTGAAGGCGCTTGACGCCGGCGCAGATTGCGTGCGCCTGAACCCCGGCAACATCGGGGGCCCGGACAAGGTTGCCCAGGTCGTCGCCCGGGCGAAGGAGCTCGGAACGCCGCTGCGGATCGGCGTCAACAGCGGCTCGCTGCCCGCCCACCTGCGCGAGCTCGAGTTCACGAACCCGGTCGAGGCGCTGGTCGCCGCTGCGCTCGGGTTCGTCGAGCTGATGGAGAGCCTCGAGTTCGACAACTTCAAGGTCTCGATGAAGTCGACGTCCGTTCCGAACACGATCGCCTCGAACCGCCTGCTGGCGGAGAAGATCCCCTACCCGCTTCATCTGGGCGTGACCGAGGCGGGGACCAAGTGGTCGGGGTCGCTGAAGTCCGCAGTCGGGCTCGGCACGCTGCTGGCGGACGGGATCGGCGACACGATCCGGATCTCGCTCTCGACCTTCCATGCCGAGGAGGAGGTCAAGGTCGCGTGGGAGATCCTCAAGGCGCTGAAGCTCCGCGAACGCGGCCCGGTGCTGATCGCCTGCCCCACCTGCGGCCGGCTGCAGTTCGACATGGACAGCGTGGTGGCCGAGATCGAGCGCCGGCTCGAGGTCTACGACGACCCGATCGAGGTGTCGGTGCTCGGCTGCGCGGTCAACGGCATCGGTGAGGCCCGCCACGCCGACTTCGGGATCACCGGCGCCAAGGACATGGGCATGATCTATTCGAAGGGCGAGCCGCTCAAGAAGGTGCCGACCGACCAGTTGGTCGACGAGCTGTTCAAGGAGATCGACCGCTACTACGCCGCCGGCAAGAGGGTCGTGCGCGACGAGGCGAGCGCCGCCGAGGCCCGCGACTGGCTGGCCGAGAACGAGGACGCGACCGCGATGACCCCCGAGCGGCTCGCGGCGATGGAGTCCGCGGCGGCACGGCTCGACGAGGACGTCTCACCGGTCGCCGGCCGGCGCTTCACCAGGGCGTAATTATTGGCCGCCTTCGGCGGCGTCCATGGGGCCGCGAGGGCCCGTCCGGACCTTGTTTGGGGTGGGCTGTCGGCTGGCGCCTCAGCTTCCGCCCGGGTGCTGCACGGTCCGCTGTCGCCCCTTCTCGCTTCCCGGGCGGTGCCTCGTGACTTGATCTGCCCGGTATTTGGCTGGGGAAGGGAACGGCCGACAACCACATCGCTCAAGAACGACCAGCGCTGTCGGCGCTTATTACCGGCGTGGTCGCTGGGGCGACCACATTGCTCAAGAGCGCCGGGGACGCCGGACGCATTCGAGCAATATGGCTGTTGCCGGCGCCCTTACCCACCCCATCCCCAGCCATATGCGAGGCAGACCAAACCGTGAGGCACCGCCCGGGGACAAAATCCGAGGCGCCAGCCGCTGGCGCCACACCCGGGCGGAAGCGTGGCGCCGGCCGAGAGCCCGACCCGAACCGCCACAGCGGTCTGGACGGGCCCTCGCGGCCCCACGGACGCCGCCGAAGGCGGCCCTATCTTCAGCCGACCTCAGCGAAGCCCTGCGCCACCTTTGACCAGTTGACCACGTTCCACCACGCGTCGAGGTAGTCGGGGCGGCGGTTCTGGTACTTCAGGTAGTAGGCGTGCTCCCAAACGTCGACGCCGAGCAGGGGCGTCTTGTTCTCGCTGACCGGGTTGTCCTGGTTGGCGGTCGAGACGATCGCCAGGCCCGACCCGTCGTGCACGAGCCACGCCCAGCCCGAGCCGAAGCGCTTGACGCCCGCGTCCTTGAACTTGGCCTTGAAGTCCTCGAAGTTGCCGAATGCGGCGTCGATCGCCTCGCGCAGCGAGCCGTCGGGCTCGCCGCCGCCGTTCGGTGACATCCACTCCCAGAACAGGCTGTGGTTGTAGTGGCCGCCGGCGTTGTTGCGCACCGGCCCGCGCTTGTCCTCGGGCAGCGAGCTCAGATTGCGAAGCACCTCCTCGACGGGCATCTCGGCCCACTCGGTGCCCTCGAGCGCCGCGTTGGCGTTGGTGACGTAGGCCTGGTGGTGCTTGTCGTGATGCACGCGCATCGTCGCCTCGTCGATGTGCGGCTCGAGCGCGTTGTAGTCGTAAGGCAGCGGCGGAACCTCGTAAGCCATTGCTCTCTCCTTTGAAAATTTGGGCGGGAGACTTCTATCAGATGTCCGAAGGTACGCTTCGGCGTCTTGACACGCCTTTCGAGCTACTTCCTGCCAACCGAACGCCAACCGCCCGCCGACGCGGAGGCGATCAGCCACATCCTGATGGTGCGGGCGGGACTGATCCGCCAGGTCGGCTCGGGGCTGTGGTCGTGGCTGCCGGCGGGCTGGCGCGTGCACCAGAACGTCGTGCAGATCGTGCGCGAGGAGATGAACGCGATCGGCGGGCAGGAACTGCTGATGCCGGTGCTGCATCCCGCCGAGCCGTGGCGGCGCACGGGGCGCTACGCGATCGATGAGCTGTTCAAGCTCCAGGACCGCCGCGGCGCCGAGATGGTGCTGGCGATGACCCATGAGGAGATCGTCACCCAGCACGTCGCGGGGGCGGTGCGCTCCTACCGCGACCTGCCGCTGATCCTCTACCACTTCCAGGTCAAGGAGCGCGACGAGCCGCGGCCACGGGCCGGCGTGCTGCGCACGCGCGAGTTCATCATGAAGGATGCCTACACGTTCGACCGCGATCTCGATGGGTTGAACGAGCAGTATGAGAAGCACGTCATCGCGTACGACCGGATGATGGATCGCTGCGGCCTCGAGTGGTATCGCGTCGAGTCCGACGTGGGGATGATGGGTGGCGTTGGCGCGCACGAGTACATGGCGCCCTGCGCCGCGGGTGAGAACGAGGTCGCGATCGCGGCCGGCTACGCGGCAAACGTGGAGGTCGCGAGCGCGGACGCGCAGCCGGTCGCACTGCCGGCCGGTCTGCCGGCGCCCGAGGAGGTGGCAACCCCTGGGCTGACGACGATCGAGGCGGTTGCCGGCGCGCTCGGCGTGCCCGCGGGCGCGCTGCTCAAGGCCTACCCGGTGGTGGTCGACGGCGACGCGATGAAGCTCGTCGTGGTCCGCGGCGATCACCGCGTCAACGACATCAAGCTGCGCACGGCGCTGAAGGGCGACTTCCGTCCGGCGCACCCCGAGGAGGTCGCCGAGCGGCTCGGACCGCCCGGCTTCATCGGCCCGGTCGGCGCGCAGCTGCGGATCCTGCTCGATCAGGCGGTCGTCACGGGGGCCTACGTGACCGGCGCAAACCGCCCCGACGCGCACCTGCGCGGCGTCGAGCCGGGCCGCGACTTCAACTACGAGTCGGTCGACGTGCGCAGCGTCCTGGACGGCGACACGGTCGACGGGGCGACGATCCGGATCGAGCCGGCGATCGAGGTCGGGAACATCTTCAAGCTGGGGACGCGCTACTCCGATCCGCTCGGCGCCACGTACCTCGACGAGAAGGGCTCCGAGCAGCTGATCTGGATGGGGTCCTACGGCTTCGGGCCCGCTCGGGCCTCAGCCGCCGCGGTCGAGCAGTATGCCGATGAGCAGGGCATCTCCTGGCCGCGGTCGATCGCCCCGTTCGACGTTGAGCTCGTCGTGCTGGGGAAGGAGGGCAGCGAGGAGCGGGCGTTCGCGGATCGCCTGTACGACGAGCTCCGAGCCGCCGGCCTCGACACGCTGTACGACGAGCGCGACGCCGGGCCGGGCGAGAAGTTCGCAGACGCCGAGCTGCTCGGATGCCCGGCGCGGATCACGATTGGCAGGCGGACGCTGGCGGCGGGGGAGATCGAGGTGCAGGTGAGACGGGGGCGCGAGTCGCGGACGGTGCCGCTCGAGGGCGCCGCCGAGGCGATCGCGTCCTTGTGGCGCGAACTCCCGTAGGGGTGGGCGGGTGACTCAATCCAAGCGGAGGCTGTTCGGGATCGATCGCTCGGGACCGCCGCCGGAGGCGACCCTCTCAACCGAGCCGCTGCACCCGTGGACGATCCCGAACGCGATCGGCTTTCTGCGGCTCGCGGGCATCCCGGTGTTCCTGATCATCGCGTTCTCGAGCGAGGACGGGCACGACACGGCGGCGGCAATCATCTACGCGGTGATCGGATGGGCCGATTACCTCGACGGGTTCGCCGCACGGTTGACGGGCCAATACAGCCGCCTTGGGGCGTTGCTCGATCCGGTCGTCGACCGTCTGCTGGTGCTCTCCGGGATGGCCGTCTGCTGGCACTTCGAGCTCCTGCCGCGGTGGGCGATCGCGGTGATGATCGCGCGCGAGCTGTTCATGCTGATCGCGAGCCGCTACGCGCTCTCACGGCACGTCGAGCTGAAGATCAATTGGCCGGGACGGCTGGCCGTCGCACCAGTTCTCGGCGCACCGTTCTTTGCAATGCTCGACGTGCACTGGTTCGCGCTGATCTGCCTGTATCTCGGCATGGCCCTAGCACTGCTCGCGACGGTGCTGTATGTTCGCCGTGGGGCGCAGGAGATCCGGGATCGGGGTGGATCCTCCAAAGTCTCAAGCTCAGCTTGACCCTCCGATTTGCAGGCGTATACTCGGAAGCTCCGCAATCCATCCGGACCCACGAAAGGCCGTATCAGCATGGACACGTTCCCGGACCTCGGCTCGCTGACCGATCAGGAGCTCAAGGACCTGATCAAGCAGCTGACCGAGGAGGAGATGGAGATCTCTTATAAGCGGCGGATCCTCCACGGGAAAATCGACATCCTGCGGGCGGAGCTCGTCAACCGGCTTCGCAAGAAGGACGAGAGCGGCGAGCTGGTGATCTCCGGGGCCGACGTCCAGCAACTGACCGACATCCTCGCCGGGCGCGTCCCGGCTGCCGATCCGGAGTAGCCCGCGTCTCGGTGGCTCAGCATTGCCCTGAGTGCGGTTTTGCCAATACCGACGGCGCGAACTACTGCCAGCGCTGTGGAGCGTTCCTTGCCCAATCGGACCCGCCTCCGGGGGCCGACACCGCGAGCTACCGCGTCGGTGAGACCGGTGAGCTCGAGGAGCTGGGTTTCGATGATGTGGTCGGGACCGGGGCGACGCTCGTCATCCGGGCGGGAGGCGGCAGGGCGGGTGAGACGTTCACGCTCAAGGGGGATCGCCTGACGGTGGGACGGCGTCCGGACAGCGACATCTTCCTCGACGACGTGACCGTTTCGCGGGACCACGCCGTCATCGTTCGCCGTGGCAGCGACTACCACCTCGATGACTGCGGCTCGCTCAACGGGACCTACGTGAACCGCCGTCGGATCGAGTCGCACCGGCTCGCCGACGGCGACGAGCTCCAGGTCGGCAAGTACAAACTCGCGTTCCTTAGTCGCTGATGGCCACCTCAGACATCGACGAGCCGGAAGTGGAGCTGCCCGAGACGCCGGCGCCCGAGCCTTCGGACCCGCGGCAGAAAGCGGTCACGATCGGCGCCGTGTGCAAGGCGCTGGGCCAGGAGTTCCCCGACATCTCGATCTCGAAGATCCGTTACCTCGAGGACCAGAAGCTGCTCGCGCCCCGGCGGACGCAGGGCGGCTACCGGCTCTACACGCAGAACGACATCCAGCGCCTGCGCACGATCCTGCGCCTCCAGCGCGACGAGTTCCTGCCGCTGCGGGTGATTCGCCAAGAGCTCGCGGGCGGTCGCGCGGAGAGCGAGGTCGCAGCTCCCGCCGACGGCCGCGCACCCGCTCGCCGTCGAGCGGCCGTGACGGTCCGTGACGCCGGCGCGCTTTACTCGATCGAGGACGTGGTCGAGGACACCGGAGCCGATCCGAAGCTGGTGAGCGAGCTGGTCGAGTTCGGCGTGATCAAGGGCGAGACGCGTGGCGGCTTGCGCTACTACGACGAGACCGAGAAGGAGATCATCAGGGCGGTCTCGGAGCTCGCCCGCTACGGCGTCGGCGGCCGCAACCTACGTGTGTTCCGCAGCTCGGCCGACCGGGAGGCACAGCTGTTGCAGAGCATCCTCGCGCCGGCGCTGCGCTCCCGCAATCCGGAGCGCCGCAAGGAGGCGATCGAAGCGCTCGAGAATCTCGCGTCGGTCACGACCCATCTCAAGCACCTGCTGCTGATCCGCGATCTGCGCAAGATCGCGACGTAACGGTCTCGGGCCGTGAGTGCGCAGCAGCCGACCGTGGACCTGCGGGCCCAGATCCGCGATATCCCGGACTTCCCGAGTCCGGGGATCGTGTTCAAGGACATCACGCCGCTGCTGCTCGATCCTCGGGCGCTCGACGCGGCCGTCGGCGAGCTCGCGGAGCAGGCGCGGCCGCTGGCGGCGGAGCTCGTGATCGCGCCCGAGGCCCGCGGGTTCATCCTCGGCGCCGCGCTGGCGCGCGAGCTCGGAGCCGGGTTCGTGCCGGCGCGCAAGCCGGGCAAGCTGCCGCACGAGACGATCGCCGCGGAATACGCGCTCGAGTACGGGGTCGACGCAATCGAGGTGCACAAGGACGCGCTCGCCGGCGGGGCGCGCGTGCTGATCCACGATGACCTGATCGCGACCGGGGGGACCGCGGCGGCGCTCGCGGAGATCGTGAGCGGTCTTGGCGCTGAGATCGTCGGCTTCGGGTTCCTGATCGAGCTGAGCTTCCTCGGCGGGCGCGCCCGGCTGGCGCCACACGAGGTGCACGCCGTGATCGATTTCGACTCCTGAGGCGCGCCGCCGTGCCGACGATCCGCAGATCGCGCAGGATCGCCGCCGAGCCCGAGATGGTCTGGCGAGTGATCGAGGATCCGCACCACATGCCGCGATGGTGGCCGGGCGTGAAGCGGATGGAGGGCGTCGAGGGGAACCGCTTCACGCAGGTGTACGCGACGAAGAAGGGCCGGGCTGTCCGGATGGACTTCGAGCTGGTTGACTCCGAGGCGCCGGTGCGGCGTGCCTGGGCGCAGGAGCTCGTCGGCACGCCGTTCGAGCGGGTGCTGAACGAGTCGGTGATCGAGCTCCAGCTCGAGCCGGCGGGGGAGGGCACCAAGGTCACGATCGTGCATCGCCAGAAGCTGCGCGGCTACTCGCGCACCGGCGGGTTCCTGCTGCGCCGAGCCACCCGAACGCGGCTGAACGAGGCGCTCGACGGGCTCGAGCGGATCTGCGGCTAGGCCGGCTCGCGGCCTCGCGGGTTAGACGCCCGTGAGGGCGCCCTGGAGGACGATCTTGCCAGGAGCCTTGGGGTTGGACTGCGTCTCGAGCGTGACGAGCAGCTCCTTGTAGCTGCCGGCATTCGAGGGCAATGCCCCGGCGGTCGTCAATGTTCCGTTCGAGCCGACGCCGGGGTTCACGAACCCGAGCAGATGGCTCGTGCCCGGCGGAGTGTTGAGCCACACCGCGTACGCGTCATGCTTGGTGTTCGCCGGGACGTGCGCCGCGCGGATCACGACCCCGACGGTGTTGCCCTGGCGCACGAAGATCGCCAGGCCGGTCGTCGGGGCGCCGGTCGGCGAGGTGAGCTTGATCTGCGCAATCGGGGTCGCCCTGCCGCTTGCGGACGTGGATGTGGACGCGCTGGATGTCCGTGCGCCGGCGGTCGTGGTCGTCGTAACACTCGCGTTGTGCTTGTTGCTCGAGCCGCCACTCGAAAGCACGACGATCAGGACGACGACGACGGCTATGACCAGCGCGCCGATCACGCCGAGCACGACGGCACCGCCGCGACGGGAGCTCGGCAGCGGCTCGCGGGATTGGGGCCCGCCCGCCCGGTCGGGGGGACGGCGCCGCCGCACGCTCTGGGTAGCGACCAGGGGCTCGGCGCGGCCGGGTGCCGGCCCGTCGTCGGGCTCGGGGCCCTCGTCCTCGAACGGCTCCGGCGCCGCGGCGCGGGCGCGGGGCGCCGCGGCGGGTGCGCGCGCGGCGGGTGCGCGGCCACCCGCCTCGGTCGGGATCTCCGGCAGGGACCCGTCACTCTTCAGCGGCGCGAGCTCGGACGCGATCACCCGCGCCCATGCTCGTTCACTGGCGGACTCCGAGAGGCGCGCGCGGGTGTCGTCGGCGACGCGCGACGGCAGCTGCCCGAGCAGGTAATCGGTGATCAGCGCCCGGCGCTCGGGAGGCACGCGCGTGGATGGGCCCAGTGCATTGAACGCCTGGAGCGCGCGGTCACGTACGCCCGCGCGATCGATCGACAACATCTTCGCGATCTCGTCATAGCTGCGGCCACGCTGCAAGACGAGCTGCAGAACTGCTCGCTGATCGGGCGGCAAGTTGTCGAGAGCTGCCATCGCTGGCCTTAGCCTAGAGAAGCGGTCAGCGGAATGGCGCGCTATGTATCGTGCGCCGCCCATGGAACTGGAGCTGCCATACGTTGCCGAGCACGGGTTCGACGGGCTGTACGGCCTCGAGATAACCGAGATGTCGGACGAGCTGTGTCGCGGGCAGGTGGCCGTGCGCGACGAGCTAAAGCAACCCGCCGGTCTCGTGCACGGCGGCGTGTACGCGTCGATCGCCGAGTCGCTCGCGTCGCTCGGGACTGCGTTCGCCGTGATGCCCGAAGGCCAGATCGCGACGGGCCTGTCGAATCAGACGAGCTTCCTGCGGCCGATCGTCGACGGGACGATTCATGCCGAGGCTCGCCGGCGTCACCGCGGGCGAACGACGTGGGTTTGGGAGGTTGACATCACGGACGACGAGGGGCGGCTTTGCGTGCTGACGCGGATGACGGTGGCGGTGCGGGCGCGGCCGGGCGGATGACGGTGGCCGTGCGGGCGCGGCCGGAACTCCGCGCTCTAGGAGACCGCGCCGCGGCCGAGCCACACCTGTGCGAACTGGCGGAGCGGCGGGTCCTGAGCGGACGCGACCCGCAGCATCCGCGTCCATGCGAGCCCGATCAGGCCGGCGGTCCCTGGCCGTCGTGCGAGGATCACGGCCTGCCCGGCGGTCGCGAGCGAGGGCGAGAACGGGCCGGCAACCGAGCGCGCCAGGGCCTCAAGGCCCGGCGGCGGCTTCGGCGTGCCGTAGATGATCACGATGTCGCCGAGCTCGAGCGCCGTCAGTAGCTGATCGTCGGTGAGCCGGGCCTGGTTCCGGGTCACCGCTTGCGGGACATGAGCGCCACTCGTCGGAGGGTCGGAGTTGTAGCTCGGATGTGGCTGGCCGGGGAGCAGGTGCGCATGGCCGAGGTCGCGATATGGAATACCGGGCCCGGTCACCCCGTTGGCGCCGACTACGCCGGCTTGGTCGCGCGCGGCGAAGAAGCCTGAGAGGAGCGCGATCAGCCCAACTGACAGCAGCAGCGACGCGACCACGATCGCGATCCGCTCCGCGACGCTGATCGGGATTCTCACTACGCCCGGCTGGTCGCGATTCTCACTCGGTGGTGCTCACCGGGCGGCGGCTGGACGGGGTCTCTTTCCGGCCCCGGGCGCCGCTTGGGCGGGAGGCTCCTCGCGCCTGTGCTCCCGCCGCCGCAGCCATCTCCTCGACCGAGCTGCGGAGCTCGTCCGCGAGCACGTCGATGTCGCCGAGTGCGTCGTAGTCGGCCGTCAGGCCGAAGTTCAGCTGGCCGTTGTAGCTCATGATCGCGATCCCCAGCGCGGTGTTCTCGGCGAGCGGGACCATCGGGTAGATCGCCTCGAGCTCGCGTCCGAGCACATACAGCGGGATCTGCGGACCCGGGACGTTGGTGACGACGACGTTGAACAGCCGCTGGCGAGCCTGCAGTCGCGCCGCCTGGGCCATGATCGTGGCGGGCGCGAACCCCGATAGCCCCGTCAGCACCTGCGCCCCGACCGCCTGGCCTGATTCCTTGATGCCGTCCATCGAGCGGCTGATCATCAGCAGCCGCTGGACCGGGTCCATCGCTCCGACCGGCAGCGGCGCCCACATCGCGGCGACCCGGTTGCCGAGGGCGCCGCGCTCAACGTCGGCTCGCACGGACACCGGCACCATCGCCTTGAGCACGACGCCATCGGTCGGCTCGCCGTGGAGGCGCATGTAGCGGCCGAGCCCGCCAGCCACCACCGCCAACACAGCATCGTTGACGGTCCCGCCAAGCGAGTTCTTGATCGCCTTGTACTGGTCGAGCTCGCCGCGGACCCAGGTGAAGCGCCGGTGCGGGCCGATGCGGATGTTGAATGGGCTGGGCGGTGCGGCCTGGAGACCGGCGAAAGCAAGCGCGCCGACGCCGATGAGGCCTTCGCCGAGCCTCTGCGCCACCTGGCGCGGCCCCCGCCATGCGGCACGGACGCCACGCACGATCTCGCCGGGAACGGTTGCGCGCTCGACCAGCGCATCGGCCAGCAGCTGGGCGCTCGTCGGCATCGGGCGCGGAACCCATTCGTGGTCGGGCGGCGCGACCGGCATCGGGTCCGCCGAGGCGTCGAACAGAACGGTGGCGATGTCGACCCCGGAGACGCCGTCGACGAGCGCGTGATGAGTCTTGGAGAGCAGCGCGAAGCGATCGCCGGCGAGGCCCTCCACGAGCCACAGCTCCCACAGCGGTCGCGTGCGGTCGAGCGCCTGCGAGAACACGCGCCCGGCCAGGCGCTTGAGTTCGTCGTCACCGCCGGGGCGCGGCAGCGCGGTGTGCCGAACGTGGTAGGTGACCTTGAAATGAGGGTCGTCGACCCACACGGGTCGCCCTTGGGCGAGAGGCACGAACGCCAGCCGCTGGCGATAGCGCGGGACCAGGTGCAGGCGCCCGACGATCGCCTCGACGAGGTCCTCGTACGCCGGTGCCCTCCCCTGGAACACAGCGCATCCGGCGACGTGCATGTGCGTCGAGTCGCGCTCCAGGTGAAGAAACGACGTATCTAGGCCCGTCAGCCGATCGTGGTTGGCCATGACCTGGATTCTTGCAGGGATCGCCGTTCCGCTCGTCGCAACGACTGTGCGGCCACTCACACTAACTTTGGTGAGGATTTGCAATCATGAATTGCTTGTAAATCGACCTGCCGAGTCGTCCTTGCACGGTGCGAGGGCGAGCGGGGGACCCACTTCCAGTTGGGAGACCCCCACCTGGCGGGGCGAATCGACCGCCCGGCTTCGCCGGCGGCGGTTGTAGCGACGGCCTGACACGCGCCAAAAGAGCGTGCTTGGCCTGCCGCGAGCCCGACAGCTAACCCCGTAGGCGACCGGTCGACGATACCTAGGAGGTCCTCTCAATGAGGCCCATGCGCAGGCTGCGCAAATCGCGCTCGATGCACGTTGCCGTCGGCGCGCTGATTCTCGCAATTCCAGCCTCGGCGGCAGCGCTCACCGCCGGTTCGGCAAGTGCACAGAGCGCGGTCCAGATCAACGTCAACAAACGCCACATCCAGTTCGGTGACGAAGTCGTCGTCACCGGTGCCGCGACTGGCGGCGCTCAGGGTCAAAAGCTGCTCCTGCAGTTCGCCCGCACGGGTACGAGCAACTGGCAGACGGTCCGCTGGACCACCCTTCGCGGCAGCGGCCGTTTCCGATTCCACGTGCCACTGCGTCAATCCGGTCTGCTCCGAGCGGTGCCGTCAGGTGGAACGACGGCGGTCCGCACGCTGCCGCCGACCGGACTCGGCTCCACCCCGACGCTCGCGCCGAGCGCGCCGCAGAAGGTGCTTGTCGGCTCGAGCCTGAAGATGTACGGGTGGGCGGGATCCCGATCCACTTTCAATGCCCTCGCCGGTCAGCGGATCGACGTCCCGGGCAGGCTGCTTCCCGGCCGTTCAGGCCGGCGCGTGGAGCTTCGGGGCCGTGTCGGCCGCGGCTGGCGCACGCTCGCCACGGCACGCACAGGTGGCCGCGGCGGCTTCAACCTGCATTACACGCCCAGCAACACCGGGCAGCAGTGGCTGCGGGTTCGGTTCACCGGCGACCATCGCAACACGGGTTCGTGGACGTTCGCCGGCAACGTGATCGCCTACCGCTCGGCAGTCGCCTCGTGGTACGACGACGGCGGCGCAACCGCATGCGGTTACCACGCCTTCTACGGCGTCGCGAACGTGAGCCTGCCTTGCGGCACGAAGGTCACGTTCCGCTACGGCGGCCGCACCGTTACCGCCACGGTCGACGACCGTGGGCCGTACGTCGGCGGCCGGACCTGGGATCTGAACCAGAACACCGCCAGCGCGCTGGGCTTCGACGGCGTCGCCACCGTTTGGGCGACCAGCTAGCCGTTTGGCCGACTGCTTGTTGAGACGGGCGCCGGGTGGGCAGATTCCATCCGGCGCCCGTTTTTGTGTGCGCACCTGAGGCTCGCGGTGGCCGACGCGATTCACCGTGCCCGACTCCCCAACCCGCGTGCTTGGGGTGTCCGCCCACGGTCGTAGCCTGGGGCTCATGTCCGGACGCTGCGTGGCTCACCTCGACATGGACGCGTTCTATGTCTCGGTCGAGTTGCGGCGGCGCCCGGAGCTGCGCGGATTGCCGGTGATCGTCGCCGGCACCGGACCCCGCGCGGTGGTCACGACCGCTTCATACGAGGCGCGCCGGTTCGGAGTCGGCTCGGCGATGCCGGCGGCTCGCGCCCGGCGCCTATGCCGTGACGGGGTGTTCTTGGCGCCGGACTTCGCGTACTACCGTGAGGCCTCGCGCGAGGTGATGGCGATCGTGCGCTCCCACGTCGAGCGCGTGGAGGTGATCGGCCTCGATGAGGCATACCTCGAGCTGACGGGCTTGCCCGCGCCGCACGCTTCGATGCGCCGGATTCGGACCGATATCGAGCGCGCGACCTCGCTGCACTGCTCGATTGGCATCGGCCCGAGCAAGCTGGTGGCGAAGGTCGCCTCGGACGCGGAGAAGCCGCGAGGGTTCGTCGTGCTGACGCGTGAACAGGCGTGCATCCGTTTCGCGAGCGCACCGTGCGGTCTGGTTCCCGGCATCGGGCCGAAGACGGTCGAGCGGCTGCGTGAGCTGGGGATCGACACCCTGTCCAAGCTCGCGCAGGCGCCCCCCGAACTGCTCGGGACACGATTCGGCGCGCGGCTGGCAGGTGAGCTGCAACGCCGGGCCCAGTTTGAGGACGACACTCCGGTCACCGAGGAGCGCAAGGTGGTCTCCGAGTCGCGGGAGCGGACCTTCGATCAGGACATCGCCGATCCGGCAGAGCTCGAGCGGATCCTCGACGCGCTCGTGCACCAACTGTGCGCGGCCCTGAATGACCAGGGGCGCGGCGGGCGCACGATCGGCATCAAGGTGCGGCTTGACGACTTCTCGACGCACACCCGCGCCCGGACGCTGCCTGGGCCGGTCAGCGACGCCGACCGCGTCGGGCCGGTCGCGCGCGAGCTCCTGCGACGTTTCTCGGCCTCGCGACCCGTGCGGCTGCTCGGGGTTCGCGTCGCGGGGCTCGAGCCGGTCGCCGCTGATGCCGACCGGCAGCAGCTGACGCTTGCGGTTTAGTAGAGCGCCGAGGCAAGCCGGCGGCGTGACTCGCGCGCCAGCGGATGGTCGACGCCGAGCTCATCGAGGATGCCGACGATCACGCGCCGGACGTCATCCTTGGCGCCGTCAGCCGTGGCCAGCGAGCCCAGCAGGAGGTCGAGCGCGCGCTCGTGATCGCCCTTGTCGAGCGCGTCGAAGGCCTCGCTGAGGTCGGGCTGACCTGACTGCTCGAGCACGATCCGAGACCTCAGGCCGTCCGCGGCGAAGCTCCCCGGGACCCGTGCGAGCAATGTCAGCGCCTCGTCGTCCTCGCCGCGGGCGTGAAGCGCACGGGCGAGCGGCACGGCGGCGTCGGCGCGCGAAGGCTCCAGCTCGAGCGCCTTCTGCAGCGATGCCTCGTCGCCCTTGGCGACAAGCTCATCCGCCTCGGAGGGAACGAGCAGGTCGAGGAAGCGCTCGACGGCGGCGGGAGGCTGCGCGCCGACGAACTCGGCGGCGACCTTGCCGTCGCGGAACGCCTTGACGGCCGGGATGCTCTGAATCTGGAAAGTGCGGGCGGCGGTCGGGTTCGCGTCGACGTCGAGCTTCGCGAGCTCGACCTTGCCGTGACGGGCGGCGACCGCCTTCTCGATCACCGGGCCGAGCTGACGGCACGGCCCGCACCACTCCGCCCAGAAGTCGACGACCACCGGAACGGTGTGCGAGCGCTCGATGACCGCCGCTTGGAAGTTGCTGTCGGTGACGTCCATGCGATCGATGGTAGCGACGCGGTTCTGGTTCGATTCGAGGTGTGTCCGAGCGATTTGTCGACGGTGCCGGCGTGCGGTTGGGCCTGTCGGTCGACGGCGAGGGCGTCCCCGTCGTCCTGCTGCACGGCCTGACGGCGAGCCGCCGCTACGTCGTGATGGGGTCGAAGGCGCTCGAGCGCTCCGGCCACCGCGTGATCGCCTACGACGCGCGCGGGCATGGCAAGTCCTCGCCGGCCTCTCGCTCCGACGCTTACGCGTACAACGATCTCGGTGGTGATCTGCTTGCCGTGCTGGATGCACTCGGCGTCTCCCGGGCGGTGCTTGCGGGTGCCTCGATGGGTGCACACACGGCGCTGTGGGCAGCGCTGCATGCGCCCACACGGGTGGCCGGGTTGGTCGCGATCACACCGGCGTTTGACCCCGGAGCGGCTCTCGATGAGGCGCGGTTGGCTCGCTGGGATGACCTCGCCGACGGTCTGCGCACCGGCGGCGTCGAGGGCTTCATCGCCGCATACGGCGAGCCACCGGTACGCGAGCCGTGGAGGGAGACGGTCATCAAGGTGATCAGGCAGCGCCTCTCCGAGCACGAGCATCCCGCCGCTGTTGCGGATGCTCTGCAGGTGGTCCCGCGCTCACGGCCGTTCGAGTCGATCGCACAGCTGTCGGAGATTTCGGTGCCGGTCGCGATCGTGGCCAGCTCCGATCGTCCTGACCCCGAGCACCCGCAGGCCGTGGGGGAGGCCTACGCAGCGGCGATCCCCGGTGCGCGGCTGGTGCTCGACGAGCCCGGGCGCTCGCCGATCGCATGGCAGGGCAGCCAGCTCTCGAAAGTGATCGCGGACGTGGCGGCGCGGGCGAGGCTCGCGTAGCCCCGCCCGCGGGTGCTGTTTGGTCGGCTCGACGCCGCCTTTAGGCCGCTGCGGTCTCGGCGAGCGCGCTCTCGCCCCTGGCCGCCTGCGCGTGCTCACGTGAGTCCTTGCTCCTGATCATCACCAGCGCAAATACGAAGCCGAGGATCGCGAACCCGGCACCGGTCAGGAAGGCGCTGTGGAAGCCAAGCGTCAGCGCACCCGGCAGCGCGGAATGCGCGCCGTGCGCCGCCGACATCGCGCTCGCGGTGCGCGAGTCGGCAATCGTCGCGAGCACCGCCAGCCCGAGGGCACCGCCGACCTGCTGTGAGGTGTTGATCAGGCCGCTCGCGAGACCCGCTTCGCGACCCTGGACGCCGGACACCGCGGCGATCGTCACTGGCACGAACGAGAGCCCGAGGCCGACCGCCGCGACCAGCGACGGACCGAGGATGTCGCTGAGGTACGAGCCATGCGTTGCGACCTGTGCGAACCACACCAGCCCGCCAGCGATCAACAGCAGGCCTGCGAGCAGCACCGGCTTGAAGCCCACGCGGGTGACGAGCTGCGACGCAACGCCGGCCGAGATGATGATCGTGCCGGCGAGCGGCAGGTATGAGATGCCGGCCTTGAGCGCGCCATACCCGAGCACCTGCTGCATGTACAGCGAGATGAAGAAGAACATCGAGAACAGCGACGCTCCGATCATCAGCCCGCTGACGTTGGCGCCGGCAATCGTCGGCAGGCGGAAGATCTTCAACGGCACCAGCGGGTGGGCCGCTCGCTGCTCGATCGCCACGAACGCAATCAGCAGGACCGCCGCCAGGGTGATCAACCCGATCGTCTCGAATGAACCCCAGCCCGCCTTCTGGGCATCGACCAGCGCGTAGACGAGGATCGAGAGCCCCGCCGTCACCGAGACGGCGCCGGCGATGTCGAGCTGGCCGCGGGGTCCTTCGGCCTTGCTTTCACTGAGGAGCCGTGGCGCGAGCAGTGCGGCGGCAATGCCGATCGGCGTGTTCACGAACAGCACCCACTGCCAGCCGAGCCCGCTTGTGAGAATCCCGCCGAGGAGTACGCCTGCCGCACCGCCCGAGCCGGCGACGGCGCCCCAGACACCGAGCGCGCGGTTGCGCTCGGCGCCCTCGGAGAAGGTCGTTGTCACGATCGACAGCGCGGCAGGAGAGAGCAGCGCCGCCCCGAACCCTTGGACTGCGCGAGCCGCGATCAGCCAGCCGGCGCTCTGCGCGAGGCCGCCGGCGAGCGACGCCAGCGCGAACACGACCAACCCGGTGATGAACACCGCGCGGCGGCCGAACAGATCGGCGGCGCGGCCGCCGAGCAACAAGAAGCCACCGAACGTGAGGACATAGGCGTTGACGACCCAGGACAGCGAGTCCTGGCTGAAGTGAAGACCGCGGCCGATCGAAGGAAGCGCGACATTGACGATCGAGGCATCGAGCACGACTACGAACTGCGCGGTTGCGAGCAGCGCGAGCGCGAGCCAGCGGCGGTCGGTTTGCTTTGTCATTGCTTGCTCCTGGGGAGGATGGGGCGCTAAGATTCGGAGGGGGAGTTCCGGTTCCGAAAAGATACGGAACGGCGACTCCGGTTGTCAAGTGATCTGAGCTGAAGGGACCCACGGATGTCATCCACCGCCGCCAGGCCACTGCGCGCCGACGCGCGCCGCAACCGCAAACGCGTCTTGGAAGCCGCGCAGGTGTGTTTCGCTCGCGACGGCATCGATGCGCAGATGGACGACATCGCCGCCTGCGCCGGCGTGGGGGTGGGCACCGTCTACCGCCATTTCGCCACCAAGGAAGCGCTGATCGAGGCGCTCGCGGCTGACTACTTCGAAGGTCAGAGCGGGCTCGCGCGCGACGCGCTTGCCGTGGACGATGACTGGGAGGCGTTCTCCGGATTCGTCCGCAGGGGTGCCGCACTGATGGCCGACAGCAGGGCGTTGCCGCAGGTGATGGCGGACCGCCCGGAGATGATGAGAAACGCGGCTGTCGCGGCGGACGCGGAGTTCGGATTCTTCGGGATGGTCGAGACGCTGATCGCGCGGGCCAAACAGGCGGGCGAGCTCCGCGAAGACTTCGAGATCGAGGACATCCCGGCGATCATGTGCTCGCTGGGCTCGTTGCAGCTTTCCAAGGGCTCGTATGTCAACTGGCGCCGCCTGCTCGAGATAGTGCTCGACGGAGTACGCGCACCCGCCAGCAATCAGCTTCCCGCGGTCGGCGAACGGCTCCCGCGGGCCGGCTCCTAGCTGGTTCTCGTACGTCGGTCCAGATTCGGCTCAGCCGGTGACGGCTGGTCGCCGATCAGCCGTTTGTGTCTAAAGGTGCGGGTTGCGCTAGGACGGCGCAACCGCTCGTGGTGATGGGGCGCGGGTCGTGGTCGCACGGATTGACGTCACTTCGACCAAGGACGGCGAGGCATGGAACGCTCGTGGGGCTCATCACAGACGTGGGGGAGCGGCGCGAAATCGAGACGGGGGCTCGGATTGCGGTTGCGCTGGTTTGCAGCCGTCGCGACGGTGGCAGCCGCGTTGTCTTTCGCTGGGGTCGCCAGCGCGGCGGCTCCTGCTGGCAGCGGCACCCCCGCCCCTCACGCGCTCGGCCTGCTCTCGGTACGGCAGGCGCGGCCAAGCGCGGCGGCGATCGCGCGGGTCAGGGCGGCGGCTACGTCACTTCCGGCGAGCGTCGACCTGACCGCCAACGCGATGCCCGTCGGCAACCAGGGGCAGGTCGGCTCGTGCGCCGCCTGGGCGACGGTGTACGGCGCACTCGGCTACTGGGAGAGAGCCGAGCAGCTGAGTGGCGGTGCGCTCGCGCCGATGTACACGTACTCGCAATATGTCAGTGCGTATGACGGCGGACATGATGGGGGGTCGACGATCGACTACCACCTTCAGGTGGCCAAGCAGCAGGGCGTCGACAATCAGGCCGACTACTTCCAGGGGAACTTCGACTACGGCGACGTGCCGACGAGCGCCGAGCGATACAACGCCGTCAACTGGAAGCTGTCCGGGTACGCCGACCTCCCGGTTCAGCAGAGCGCGAGCTCAGCTGTCACGCAGCAGTCAATCGAGGGCGCGCTCGCGGCCGGAAATCCGGTCGTGATCGGAATCCCGGTGTACTCGACCTTCGAGATCGTCACGAGCGCCAACAGTGGTTACTACGCCGGACCGATCGGCAACGACTCGCTGTTGGGCAACCACGGGATCGTCGCGCTCGGCTACAACGCGCAGGGGCTGGTGATCGAGAACTCGTGGGGGACCTCGTGGGGCAATGCGGGATACGCAACGCTGGCGTGGCCGTTCGTCAACGAGTACGTGTTCCAGGCCACCTCCGTCGGGCGGCTGCTGACGGGGCAGCCTCTCAACACCGCGGCGCCGACCGTCAGCGGTGCCGCCGGCGTCGGCGGGACGCTGAGCGCGAGCACGGGGAGCTGGAACCCCTCAGCGAGCTCGTATGCGTATCAGTGGGAGCGCGCGGTGGCGGGTAGCAACGCGTGGGCGGTGATCGCCGGCGCGACGGGCGGCACCTACACGCCGGTTTCCGCGGACGTCAACTACAACGTTCGAGTGCTTGTCATCGCAGCGAACGGTGTAGGGCAGGGGGCCGCGTCCTCTGCCGGCGTCGGCCCCGTCACGGGTGGGGGGGCTGCGCCTGCCAATACGGTGGCACCGGCGATCACCGGGATCCCCGTTCAGGGGCAGCGTCTGGCGGTCTCAACGGGGACGTGGAACCCAGCGGGCAGCTCGTACGCATACCAATGGCAGCGGGCTGCCGGTGCGGCGAGCGGATGGACGAACATCTCGGGTGCCACGACCGCCGGCTACACGCCCGGGACGGCCGATGTCATCGCAACCCTGCGGGTGCTTGTGACCGCGAGCAACAGCTACGGTCAGGCGACCGCTGCGTCAGCCCCAGTCGGACCGGTCGCGTCGGGCGCCCCGATCAACCGAGTGCCACCGGTCGTGGCCGGCACGCCGATCCGCGGCTCGCAGCTGAGCGCCACCACGGGAACATGGACAAACCCGGGGCCGGCGTTCGTGTACCAATGGCAGCGCTCGGTCGGCGCCGCAAATCGTTGGGCGAATATCGCCGGCGCGAGCGCCGCGTCTTATAAGCCTGTTGCGGCCGACGTGGGGGCGCAGCTGCGGGTCCAGGTGACGACCTCGAACCAGTGGGGCGCCGCCAGCGCGCTGAGCGCGGCGACCGCGAAGGTGCTCGGAGCGCCTCCGTTGAACCTCACGCCGCTCGTGACCAGCGGAGTGCCCAGGAGCGGGAACGTGCTGAGCGCGAGCACGGGCACATGGTCAGGGGTTGGCAACACCTACACCTACCTGTGGCAGCGCAACGTCGGCGGGGGGTTCGTGACAATCGCGGGTGCGGTGGCATCGACCTACAGGGTGGCGAGCGCCGATCAGCGGGCGCAGTTGCGCGTCGTGGTGACCGCCGCGAATTCAGACGGAACCGCCTCCAAGGCCAGCAACGCAACGGCGGTGCTCAGTGCGCGTCGACGCGTGCTCGGCTCGCGTTGAGGCACACGCGAGTCGTCATGCGAACGGGCCGCTGGGGAGGAACGGGCGCAGCGGCCCGGGTCGCCCACGGACCGCCAGCGCCCCGTAGGTCTTGAGGGCCAGGCCGGCGCGGAGCAGGACGTCGATCGCCCATTCCTGATCCCCGGTGATCCAGCGAACGGCGGCGCGCTGCGTCTTGCCGGTGATCGCGAGCGCGCTCCACAGCAGGGCCGTCGCCGCCTGCTCGCCACGAGCCACCAGCAGCCATACGCCGTGTCCTGGGAGCACGGCCGAGAAGCCTCGATCGCGCACCTGCAACAGTTGCGCGCCGCGGGTGAGCGCGAACCGTAGCTCCTCGGTGTGGGGTGCGCCGCGAATCTCGCGGGAGATCGGCGCGAGCGCGTCGAGATCGGCCTCGTCGGCCGCGGTCACCATGGCTCCCGGGTCGGGGCGGGGGATCGCGCGGCGGTCGGCGACGCCTTCCGCCTCGAACGTCGGCAGCAGCGCGAAGCCGGCGAGCCGGTAAAGCCGCAGCGCACGCGGGTCGTTGGAGCTGGGGATCAGCCCGTGCGTACTGTCGCCGTAGGCGAGGGCGGCCTTCATCAGCGCTCGCCCAGCGCCGGCGCTCTGACCACCGGGCTGCACGGCCAGCAGCGACAGGCACCACAGCCGCTCACGTTGGATCGCCTCCGCCGCCCCGATCACCCCCACCGCCCGCTTCGGCCACGAAGCACCCTTGCGGATCGGTTCTCATGGCATGCGCGAGGCGGTCCTGCCAACGCAGCCTTTCAGCCTCCTGGCTGATGTCGATGTCGAAAGCAGCCGCCGTTACGGTGGCTGCCGCCGGCAGGTCGCCCGCCTGCATTCGTCTGAGATGGGGAGTCATCTGTTCAAGTATCGCCATGCCTTCTGCGAAGCTTCCTCGTGCGTGAGCCCACAGCCTGCCGGATACTCGGGAACGCCCCTGGTTCGGAAGCTAGGAATCAAGCCATCGGCGGCAGTCGCGTTGATCGGTGCGCCCGACGGCTTCGACGAGACGCTCGGCGAGCTACCGGATGGCGTCACCGTCCGGCGTAGTCTGCGCGGGCAGCCCGACGTGATCGTCGCGTTCTTCGTCGAGCGACCGCGGTTCGGCCGCCGACTTCCGGATCTGCGTGACGCGCTCGCCCCGGACGGTGGCCTCTGGATTGCCTGGCCCAAGCGTGCGTCGGGCGTGGCTACGGATATGAGCGAGAACGTGGTCCGTGATGCAGGGCTCCGTGCGGGACTCGTCGACAACAAGGTGTGCGCGATCGACGAGGTCTGGTCCGGGTTGCGACTCGTCTATCGGGTGAAGGACCGGCCCGGGCTAATGCGTCGCTCAGCGCCGGACGGCTGAACACGGACCCTGCGAGCGGCTTCCTACGGATGAGGATCGGGGCTCGATGCACGATGTTCCTTGTGCGATCACGAATCGGGGTCGACGACCCTTGCTCAAGCCGCGTTCCAATTCACAGAGACAACCCACTTCAGCGGTAGACGCACTACATGCGATTCTGAAGGCTGAGCCGATCGACCCCGCGGAAGCTGAATTCCGGCGCGGCACCGTCTCCGCGGGCGCCTGGGTCACGGTGATCGTGTGCGTGCCCGCCCTGGTCTACGCCCTCACGCTCGGGGGGAAGTCTGATCGGGTCGTTTTCCTTGGGGTGTGGGTGGTCGCCCTGATCTGTGGGCTGACAGCGTTCATCCTGCCGTGGCGGGCAATCATCGCGTCGCGGTGGCGGGAGGTTGCATTCCTGACCTGGACGCTGCTGGACCTCGCGCTGATCGCCGTCGCTGCGATTGCGGACGGCGGTCCGAGCAGCCCCGTGACCGGGCTGTTCTTCATCCCGATCGTGTTCGTGGGCGCGTCGTATCCGACCTCGTCGGTGAAGCTCGTCGGGGCGTTCGGCCTCGTCGGCTATGCCGTCTTCGCGCTCGTGTTCGGCGAGCCGCTGGGTCGCCTCGTGCTGGTCCTCGGTGGTCTCGGTGCGGTCGCGCTCATGAGCTGGCTGCAGGCGCAGAACCACGAGCGGCGCCGTCTCGAGCTGGCGTACGCATCGATCACCGACCCGCTGACGGGCGCGCTCAACCGTCGGGGACTCGACGCCGCCGCCGATGCGTCGCTAGCGGCGCTGCAGCGCAGCGCGACCCCCGTGGCGCTGATCCTCCTCGACCTCGACGACTTCAAGAGCTACAACGACGCCCACGGCCACGCCGCCGGCGACGCACTCCTGACGTGGATCTGTGAGCGCGCGCGCAGCGAGCTTCGCCCGATGGATTCCGTCGCGCGGATCGGCGGCGACGAGTTCGCGGTTCTGGTCGCCAATGCCGATGCTGGTGCAGCGGCCAAGGTCGCGCAGCGCATCGAAGCAGCTTGCAGCGAAGCAGTATCGCTCTGCACGGGTATCGCGAGCGCACCGCAAGACGGTCACGACTTCGACTCCCTCTACCGCGCGGCAGACAGCGCGCTGTACTGCGCCAAGCGCCGGCGCCCGCCGGCTCCCGCAGCGGCACGGACTGCCAGGCGGCAGTCGTGGAGAGGGTCGGTACCCCGCACAAGTCCGACGTAGGCAGGTCGATCGTTGTCCTCTGGGCCAATGACGCGCAAACGAGATCGCTCAACAATCGGGCGGGACATGCAGCGGCTGAACGTGGTGATCTGCGGTGGCGGCGTCGCCGGCCTCGAGGCGCTCCTACGCCTGCGTCGACTCGCGGGTGGTCGCGTCGAGCTGACGGTGGTCAGTCCTGAGGACGAGTATTGCGACAGGCCGCTGGCGGTTCTCGAGCCGTTTGACGCAGGAGCCGTGCGCCGGTATCCGCTCGAGCGAATCGCGGCCGATACCGGAGCCACCTGGATCAAGGACCGCGTGACGGGCGTCGACACGAAGGCGAGCGAGGTTTGGACTGACCGTGGCGCGACGGTGGCATATGACGCGCTGCTGCTCGCAATCGGGGCTCGTACGTCCCCGCCATTTGAGCACGCGCAGGTGTTCAGCGGCCGCGACGGCGGGCGCAGGTTCCGCGAGATCGTCCATGGCATCGAACTCGGGCGGGTGAAGTCGGTCGCGTTCGTCCTGCCCGACGGTCCGACATGGCCGCTGCCGCTGTACGAGCTTGCGCTGATGACCGCCTCACGGGCGCGAGTCATCGGTGCCGACGTCGCCCTCGCATTCATCACCCCGGAGGTCACGCCCCTGAACGCCTTCGGCCCGCAAGTTGATGAGACGATGCTCCGAGTGCTCGCCGAAGCGGGCATCGAACTTCACGCCGGCGTGAGAGCGCAGGTGCGGGGCCCTGGCGAGATCCTGCTCCGCGGAGCGCAGCTGAACGTCGATCAGATCGTGACCTTGCCTATGGTTAGCCCGCACGAGCTGCCCGGGATCCCGTCCGGAACGCGCTGGTTTGCTCCGATCGACCCGCATTGCCGCGTGCAGGACGTCAGCGGCCATGTGTTCGCGGCCGGCGACGTCACCGATCTACTCGTCAAGCACGGTGGGGTGGGAGCGCAGCAGGCCGACACGGCCGCCGCCGGGATCGCCTACCTCGCCGGCGCGACCGCGCGTCCGCCGGCGCCGCTCGAGCCTGTCATCCGTGGCGTTCTCCTGACGGGCGACCGCCCGCTGTATCTCGAGGCCAGACTGACCACCACAAGGGGGATCCACTCGCAGATCTTGGATCAGCCGCCATGGCCCGCCGGTCAGAAGACCGTCGCCGCGGAGCTCGGCCCGTATCTCGCGAGCCTGGATTCGGGGGCGCTGGCGGCGGGCGCCGGCACTCGCTGACGCAGGCGCAGGGGGCAAGGTGTGCGGGTGTGGTGGCTGTGGATGTGGATGTGGCTGTGGATGTGGCGTGCTCGCGGTGCGAGCCATCGGACCACGCACGCGATGGGGGGGCGGCGGTGACTGCGTAGACCGAATTCCGGCGCGCGCGATGAACTCTGCCGTTTTCGGTCGGACCCCCCGACTGAATTCGCCATTGTTCAATGCACGATGTCTCGTGACTCCCTGAGGCCTTCCACCTGTAGAACAGATGCGGGGATTTGGCCCCAGAACTGATCGTGTTGTTCGGCCGCGCCGATCCCTTGTCTGGCGGTAACGTCAGACAAGGAGGTCCGCATGAACGAGCGGCGTCCCGTGGACGTCCTCGCGCAGCAGATGGCGCTGGCTAAGCTGGCGCGATTCTCGGGCGACTGGTCGGAGTACGACCGCGCACGCGAGCGGGCCATCCACCTGCTCCTAAGCCACCGAATCGAGAACGAGGTCAGCCGCTTGCGGCAAGTGATGACCGCCTGCACCGGCTACCAGCACTGGGGTGACGACACACGCGAGCGGATTCACAAACGGCTCACCGACGCGCTGACGCAGGCGATCGAACGAGGAGACACCCCCCATAACGCGATCCTTCGCATGCAGCGAATCCCCCGCGCTCAGATCACAGCGACCCTGGCCTCGGACATGTGTCAAGACGAAGGCGAGGCGTGCATCGCGTTCCTACTGTCCGTGGACGGCCATCTCCCACACGAGATCGGGAACGAGTTCGGCGACGAGCCGGCCAAGGTCGCCGCAAGGTTCACCGCCCGCGACTGGGCCGAGTTCGCCGCGCCGCTGCTCACACTGCCTCCCGGTGAGCCGCGCCAAGACCTGATCGTCGAGGCGCGCAAGTCGTTGCGTCGCACGCTCAACGCACTTGGGAAGCAGTAGGAGCGGACAGCCAAGGTTGCGATCCGTGCGGGGCGCCATTCGCCCGCTTGGGGGCAGCCGGCTGGCCAGTGGCGTGATCGGCTGCAATCAACGCTCGATAATCGGGCTTATGTAAACCACTATTGACGAGTCGGCCGAATCAGCCGGCGCCGGCACCGGCGGATGTCGCTCGACGAGCCTCGTCAGAGGGCTCGCTCGCCTGCGACGAGGGCCGCGACGGCAGCACGATGAGCGCGACCAGGACGCCGGCGATTGCGACGCTGCCGGCGATCTCGAGCGCGACGCTCATCCCGCTCATGAAGGCTGCTCGGGCCGTCGCGTCAAGTCCGGCGCCCAGCAGGCCGCCGATGCGCTCGGCGACCCCGAGCGCGGCCCCGAGCGATCCGACGACGGTCTCGTGGATCGCAGCGGGAAGCGCGTGCGCGGCGGCGCTCGCGTCGAGCCGGTGTTGGTACTGAGTCGACATAACGCTGCCGAGGACTGCAACGCCGAGCGCGCCGCCGATGTTCAGGAAGGTGCCGTTCGTTGCCGAGCCAACTCCGGTGTGCTCGCGCGGCAGCGTCCCCATCAGCGAGCCGGTGGACGTCGGCATCACCAGCCCCGCGCCGACTCCGATCAGGATCATTCCCGGCAGCACTCCGGTGTATGTGGTCGCGACGGTCGCGCCCGACATCTGCCACAGCCCGCCGGCGACGG
Source organism: uncultured Solirubrobacterales bacterium (assembly GCA_963796525.1). Classification (GTDB taxonomy): domain Bacteria; phylum Actinomycetota; class Thermoleophilia; order Solirubrobacterales; family Solirubrobacteraceae; genus Palsa-465. Next base: position 548,907 of record CAWCMD010000012.1, on the reverse strand, counting down.
CCGCGAGGCCGAGCGCGACGGTCAGCTTCGTGCCGAGCCGGCGCACCGCGATCGCCGAGAGCGGGGCGATCAGCATGATCGCTCCGGCCGCCGGGAGCATGCGAAGCCCGGCCTGGAGCGCGCTGTAGCCGAGTTGGAACTGCAGGAACTGGGTCTGCACGAACAGCATCCCCATCAGTGCGAACATCATCGTCGCGGCGCTCATGACTGCTCCCGAGAACCCGCGCTCGCGGAAGAAGCGGAGATTGAGCATCGGATGTGTGGTGTGCGCCTCCCACCCAACGAAGCCGGCAAGCGCCGCGATGCCGGCGGCGCCTGTGAGAAGCACCTCTCCGGAGGCCCAGCCGTGCACAGGGGCCTCGATCACCGCCCAGAGCACAAGCCCGATGCCGAGGATCGAGAGCAGCGAGCCGAACGCGTCGAGCCGCTGCGCATGTTCGTTGCGCGAGTTCGGGACGAGCGGGATCGCGACCGCAATCCCGAGGAGCGCGATCGGGACGTTGATCAGGAACACGGAGCCCCAGGCGAAGTTCGCCAGCAGCAGCCCGCCGATGATCGGGCCGAGCGCAACGCCGGCGCCGGTCGTAGCGGCCCAGATTCCGAGCGCCCGCTGCCGCTCGCCGCGGTCCGTGAAGGTGTTGGTAATGATCGCGAGCGTCGCCGGCATGATCAATGTCGCGCCGAGTCCCATGCTCGCGCGGGCCGCGATCAGCATCCCGGGCGAGCTCGACATCGCCGCCCACATCGAGCATGCGGCGAACACCGCGAGCCCGGCGAGGAACGTTCGCTTGCGCCCAACGCGATCAGCCAGGCTTCCCGATACGAGCATCATGCCGCCGAGCACGAGCACGTAAGCGTCGACGATCCACTGAAGCTCGCTTTCGCTCGCGTGGAGCTTGCGTACCAGCGTCGGCAGCGCGACGTTCAGCACGGTGTTGTCCAGCGAGACGATCAACAGCGGCAGACAGAGGACCGCGAGCGTCAGCCAGCGGTTCACCGCCGGCGGCGTCGGCGCTGCTCCGGGACGTTGAACGGTGCGCGTCCGCGGCCGGTGTTTCGGGCCACGCCGCGTCCCGTGCAGCGAATCCTTACCCGTGGCCGTTTCCCGGGTGCGCGGCATGCTCACACGATGGCGGCCAGGCGCGCAGCCGCCAACCGTATCCGCCCGCAGGCCCGCACGGAGAAACCCCGGTTCTCGAAGTCTGACTACACGCTTACCGCGAGCCGATCGCGGATTTGAATCCGCCCTTCGCGCAGGTATGCTCGGCGTCGTGAGCACTGGGGGCAAGCGGCTTGGACCGCTAATACTTTGCCTGCTTGCGGCCGTGTGCGCGGCTGCCACGGCAGCGGCAAGCGCGGCCGTGCCGGCCGCAGCCGCCCCGGCAGGGCCGTCGACCGCGAAGGCTCCGAAGCTGGGCCCTGTCAAGCACATTGCGGCGGACGGGATCAGCATCGGCTACCGGACCGGGGGCCACGGTTCATGGCTGATCATGGTCATCGGACGCGGTGCGACGATGGCCGAGTGGGACCCGCAGCTGGTCGCACAGCTGATCCGCAACCACCATGTCCTGGTGTTCGACAATCGCGGCGTCGGCACGACGAACAACACGTCGAGCAAGACGCTGACGATCCAGCAGATGGCTCATGACACGCTGGCGCTGGCGAGCGCACTGCACATCAAGCGCTTCGACTTGATGGGATGGTCGATGGGTACCTACATCGCCCAGCAGGCGACTCTGGACGCCCCCAAGCGAGTCCGCAGGCTCGTCCTTTGCGCCACCGACCCCGGTGGCGTGCACTACGTGCAACCACTCCCGTTTGTGGAGAAGATCCTCACGAACCCGAAGGGCGTGACCACGGCGCAGTTACTCGCGCTCAGCTTCCCGCCGACCAGGGCGGGCCTTAAGGGCGCGGCCAACTACGTCCTCAGGATCGCCACACAGCCCGATCTCGTGCCCGACAGCTTCAAGATTTCGGCCGAGACGCAAAAGCAGCAGCAGCTGGCGACGGCGGCGTGGAAGGCCCCCAGCGGCGGGTCCTACAACGAGCTGCCGGCGCTCAAGCAGCGCACAATCGTGCTGTGGGGAAACCTCGATCTGCCTGTGCCGCCGAAGAACGATCGCATCGTGGTGCGGAGGATTCCTAATGCGCACGGCGTGGTGTTCAAAGGCGCCGGCCACGCATTCCTGTTCCAAGATGCGGTCAGCGTGGGCCGGACGATCGACAAATTCGTGAGCTGACGGCGACGGCGGGCGGAGTCCGCCCGGTTGTCTCCCGCAGTAATCCAGGGCCCGGCCAGATGGCAGGCCCACGGGAGGTTTGGGGCGGGTGGGCGAGCACCCAAAGGTCACTACGCGTAGACGAACGGATGGCGGAAGGCATCGAGCGCGTCCGAGGCAGCGACCTCGACCTCGAAGGAACCACCATTGCGCTCGTCCAGGACGCTGACGAAGAGACGGTCGGTGATCGAGTTCCACAGCAGCGACACGTCGATCCCATGGTTGTGGCGGCGGTCAAGTTCACGAATCTCATGTGCGGACTTCGGGCTCATCGCGACTCCCCTCATCGTTTCGGTGTCTCGATTAGTAAGACCGCAGAGCGGGCCGGGATTCATCGGTCGATCAGAGTCCCGCGTCCCAGGGCGCAAACGTCATCCGCACTGCCGGCGGGTCGAGACCGGCGCCGAGGCAGCACAGGAGCGCGATCCTGGCGGCCACCGGCGAGAGGAACGGAGCGCAGATCGCGCCGGCGGCGCGGATGTCCCTTTCCGCGCCCTCGAATCCGTAGGTATCGAACAGCATCGAGGAGCGATCGGGCCGGCAGGTGACAACGACCGGCACGCGCGTGAGCGCATCGCGCAGGGCATCGAGCGCCCCGGGCGACAGATGCCCGGCGCCGAACGCCACCGCGACCACGCCGTCGGCGTCGAGGGCCGCACGCGCGAGTGGCGCGCCATCGTCACCGAGCGCCGACGTGACGATCTCGACGCGGTGCTCGAGGCGCCCCACCTGGAGCGCCTGCGGCCGCACGGGGTGTGCATGAATCCAGATCCTCCCCTCCACCACGCGGCCTACGGGGCCCGCGCTAGGCGAGCCGAACGCCGCGGGGCCAGTGCTATCGACCTTGCGCGCTGACGTGGCGGCGTGGATCTCGCCGCCGAATACGACCACGGTCCCGAGCTGCGCCGAGGCCGCCGCGCCGGCCACCACGACCGCGTCAATCAGGTTCGCGGGGCCGTCGGCACCGGGACTCGAGCCGGGCCGGTTGGCGCCCGTGAGCACGATCGGCGTCGGCCCGCCGTGCAGCAGTGCGCACAGCACCGCGAGCTCCTCGAGCGTGTCGGTACCGGTCGTGACCACCACCCCCTCCCCACTTCCCGCAACCTCGACGGCGCGCGCCGCGACGACCAGGGCCTGCTCGAGCGTCAACTGCGAGCCGGGGAGGGCCAGGACCGTCTCGGCCTCGAGTGCCGGCACCGACGCGAGCGACGGAACCTGCTCGATCAGGGCAGCAGCGTCGAGCACCGGGACCGCGCGCTCTCCCCGCATCGCGATCGTGCCGCCGGCAGCCAGCAGCCGGACGGGGCGCGACAGGTTGCGAAGCGCTTGCTCCACCGGCGCGGACCCTACCGCTCGGCTGGCGGGAAGCGCACCACCAGCGGACCGACCGAGATCCGCGCGCCGGGACCTGCGCGCACGCCGCCGAATCGCTGGTCGTCGATCACCGCGCAGCGCGGCGCGCACGAAGCCTCGATGCCGTGCCCGAGACCGAACGGCCGGTCGAGGATCACGTTCAGACGCCGCCCGTAGAAGGCGACAACGGCACTGTTGGTCAGGATCGTGTGCTCCCCGTGTTCCGCCGCGATCGCGACCGCTGCCGGCGAGTCCGGCTCGTACTCGCGACCCGCGCGCACGGCGACGATCGCCACGCCCAACACGGCCAGCGCCGTGGCCGCGGCCGGGACGGCCATGCGCCACCGCAGGCTTGCGATCGCTCCCGCAAGCACCGCCGATGCGAGCGGGATCACGGTCGTCATGTAACGCTCGCGGAAGATGTCAGTGTCGACCGCGGTCACGACCAGATACAGGCCGAGCACTGCCACGAGCACGCCCGCCAGCAGCCAGAACGCCTCGCGCGAGGCGGCCCGCCGCAACCGCACGCAAGCCCAACCGAGTACGAGCACCAGCGCCAGCGCCTGAGCAGAACGCAGCGCCCCCGACGCGGATGCGCCGTGCTCCCCGAAGAACAGCGGGACGAATGCGTCGCGTACCAGGCCCGGCGACGGCGTGCTCGCCGTCAGGGGCAGCTTCGTCTTGCCGACGTCGCCCACCGACCTCGCGAGCTGCGGGATCCACGGCAGGAACCCGACCGCCACCAGAGACGAGGCCAGGACCGTCTGTCGGCGAGCCGGTTGTCCCAGCCACAGCAGCGCGCCGGCGATCGCGACAAGGTACAGGCCGGCGTAGTACTCCGAGTAGATCGCCCAGATTCCGCCGAGCACGTAAGCCCACCACCACCTTCTCGAGCCCCCGCTCGCGAGCCGGGCGGCCCCCATCAGCGCGACGAGCACGCCCACCCCCGCGACCATGAAACCGCGTGCGTAATCCGAGTAGGACACGGCAAATGGAGCGACTGCCAGCCCGAGCGCTGCCAGCAGCGCGGCGCGCGTCCCCAGCAACGGCCGCACGATCCCGTACAACACCGCGATCGATGCCGTCCCGGCGACGATCGATGGAAGGCGCAGCCAGAACTCGCTTTCGAGCGGCAACGGCGCGAGCAGCAGATAGAACAGCGGCGGCGTGTTCTCGTAGTGCGCAAGCCGGCTGAGGAACGCGGTTGCATTTGGAGCGCTCGCGACCAGCCACGAGTAGCCCTCGTCATGACTGAGGCGCGTACTTGCGTCCACCAACCGCAGCGCAAGTCCGCCGAGCACGATCGTCACGAGCGCCCAACGCGCATCGCAAGCGATCGATTTGGGCACGCGCACGGCCGCGCACGGTACCTTGCATGTGCAAGCGGCCGCTCAGCCGCAGGCGCGCTCGCGCCGATAGAGAACACCAGTCGATGAGCAACGTGCTCCGCCCCGCCGTACATCGTCCGCTGCTGGCCGCCCTTCTCACGGGCGTCCTGGTCGCGACCTCGGCGGGCGCCGCGACTGCCGCTCAGCGCAGCTCATCTCCGACCGGCGGCGCACCCGTGGGCGGGCTGGCGCCGAATCACGCCGGTCAGGGCAGGATCCCCCCACCCCCCGGCAAGCACGCCCATGGGAAATGGGTGACCGGAGTGACGATCACCGAGTACTGGCCCGCGCCCGAGCGATGGTTCGTCGGAGATCTGGTTACCGCCCCGGGACTGCCGGGCAAGCATCGCATCGATTGGCTCTACAGCGCGATGGGCATCTCGATGGAAGGTGACGGCATCGGGTTGGACGGCCGGCGCTACCACATCGACAACCTGGGAGACGGAGGCTGGGTCACCTCGTCGGGCAAATCCACGTCGCCGAGCAATGGCTGGGCTGCAGGCTCCCCGTTCTGGCGCGCGGGCGGCTACTGGCGAAACCACTCGGGGGCCGTCACGTTCCCGCTGCAGGCCGGCGGCTGGTACGCCGGCGTCGGCCGCAAATACGTTCCCCTGCCCGGCGTCACCTTCGCAGCCGGACCATCCCTGCCCCTGAGCTACTACCAATCGATCGCGGTCGATCCGGGCGTGATCCCGCTCGGCAGCCGGGTCTACATTCCGGCCTACCGCGACGATGGCCACGGCGGCTGGTTCACCGCACAGGACACCGGCGGAGCGATCAACGGACGGCGCGTCGACGTTTACCGAACGCCGCCGCCGAGCCCCAACGACGGCGGCCAGTACCTGACCGGGCAGCGGCTGTTCGTCGTGGCTCCCCATGGGTGATACGGCCTACTAGACTGCATTGGAGCGATGCCCAAGCAGCAGCGAACGATGCGCGTCGAGCAGAAGAGCCAGCTCGCCGCGATGCAACAGCTCGAGAGCCGCACCGACGAGGAGCTCGCGGCGGAAACCAAGTACAAGGCTGCGGCGCAGGCGATCCTCGGCGCTCGCGCCGCCGAGCGCTACGACGCCAAGGCGGCGCGCGCCCACTTCACACGAGCACTCGCCGCCGCCCGACCGCAGGAGCGTCTGCAGCTGCGTCGGATGGCGGATGCCTCGCTGGCGCTCGCCGAGCGCCGTGCGAGCGATCTGAAGAAGGCAACCGAGCGCCTCGGCGTCGAGGCGCCGACCAGCCGTCAGCTGCGCGGTCTGCAGTTCATGGGGCTGATCGCCCCGCCGGCCAGTGCGGGCATCCTGGCGCGGATCCGCGGCATCCTGCTGATGATCGTCCTGATCATCGCGGTCCTCGCGCTTGGGTTCGGGATCGTCGAGCTGATCGCGCTGCCGTTCGGTGGTATCTCGACCGACATCGCGATCTTCTACGGTTTCCTGCTCGTCGTGATCGCACTTGGTGCGCTCGCTTTCTTCGGCCGGCGCCGTCAGAAACGCGCGCAGGCCGAACGGCGAGCGCAGGCGTCCACGCCGTCTCGCTGAGTCAACGCGATGTGCGGGCGCTACACACTCGTCGCGCCCAACCCTGTGGTCGTCAGAGAACGGTTCGTGCTCGGCGAATCTGTCGAGATCAGGCAACGCTTCAACGTCGCGCCAGGCGACGAGGTGCTTGCCGTGACCACCGACCGCGAGGGGAACGCGCGAGGTGAGCTGCTGCGCTGGGGGCTCGTGCCGTCGTGGGCTGAGAAGCCCGACACCGGCCTGAAGATGATCAACGCGCGGGTCGAGACGGCCGCCGAGCGGCCCGCGTACCGGCGTGCATTCGAGCGCTATCGGTGTCTGATCATCGCCGACGGCTTCTACGAATGGCGCCGGATGCCGACGGGCCCCAAGCAGGCGTTCCACATCACCCGAGACGACGGGGGATTGTTCGCATTCGCCGGGCTGTGGTCGATCTGGTACGGCGCCGAGGGCGAGAAGCTCCGGACCTGCACGATTCTCACCGCCGCCGCCAACCAGGCGATCGCGCCGTTGCACGACCGGATGCCGATCATCCTCTCCTCCGAACACGAGGCCATCTGGCTTGACGCGCAGACGCCGGCCGACCGGCTGCCCGAGATCCTCGGGGGTCTCCCCTCCGCGCGCACGGCGCTGCGGCCAGTCGGCCCGGGCGTCAACGACGCCCGCTACGACGGGCCGGAATGTCTTGCGGCGCCCCTGCCGAGCCCGCAGGCAGCGCTCTTCTGACTCACGACACTAGCTTGCGGCCGGCTGGCCGTCGGCGTCAAGGCGCGGCGGGAGCCCGAACAGCGGGAACAGCGGCTCGGTATCGAGGAAGAACGTGATGTCGACGATCTGGCCATCGGCCAGCTCCAGAACCTGCAGCGCCCACGGCTCATACCCACCCTCGGGGCTCGGCTTGTACTGACCAAAGGCGGGCGAGCCGTTAGCCGATAGGGTCGGCAGCATGCGCGAGCCGCGACACGCTGCGCCAGGACCGACCCACCACGTGAAGATGTCCTCGCGCCCCGCCAGCCACATGTCGTACGGCGGCATCGATTGCGTTGCGTCCTCGCGGATCAACGACGTGAGCGCGTCCATGTCGTAGCGTTCGAACGCGCTCATGTAGCGCTCGAGCAGGTCGCGGTCGTCCTTGCTCAACTGGGCCGAGGACGCGCCCTCGTCCGGCGCGCTCGTGGAGAGCGTCGCCCGCGCACGCTGCAGCGCGCTGTTGACGGACGCGACCGAAGTGTCGAGCAGTTCCGCTACCTCGGTCGCCTGCCAGCGCAGAACCTCGCAGAGGATCAGTGCTGCTCGCTGGCGGGCGGGCAGGTGCTGCAGCGCGGCGACGAACGCGAGCCGGATCGTCTCGCGCGACTGCGCGACCGCGGCGGGGTCACCCTCGGGCGCGAGCATGTTGTCGGGGACAGGCTGCAGCCAGGTGACCTCTGCGGGGATGTTGAGGCACTCGGGCACCGGCGCGCTCGCCGGCCCGAAGTCCATCGGCACGGCCCGGCGCGAGCGTCCGTTCAGCATGTCGAGGCACACGTTGGTGGCAATCCGGTAGAGCCACGAGCGCAGGGCCGCCCGCCCCTCGAAGCGGTCAAGTCCGCGCCAGGCCCGGATCATCGTTTCCTGCACTGCATCTTCTGCCTCGAAAGGCGAGCCGAGCATCCGGTAGCAATAGCCCGTGAGCGCAGCGCGATGCTGGTCAAGCTGGCGGTCGAGTTCTCTTGAGGCGGTGGCAGCGGACGGATCTGACATGCCACGGATGCTACTCGTCCGTCAGGCAGCCTCGGCGATCTCCCCGCTGCCGGCGACCCATGCGGTGAACGCGTCCGGGGCGAGCGGCCTGGCGATGTGAAAGCCCTGCGCCAGATCGCATCCGAGCGAGGCGAGGCTCTCGAGCATGCGCTCGTCCTCCACGCCCTCGGCGATCACCCGCAGCCGCAGGTCGTGACCGAGGTTGATCGTCGAGCGGACGATGATCAGGTCGCTCTCGTCGCTGAGCATCGGCGAGACAAAGGAACGGTCGATCTTGAGCTCGTCGATCGGAAGGCGCCGGAGAATCGCCAGCGAGGAGTACCCGGTTCCGAAGTCATCGACGGAGATGCGCAAGCCGAGCGCGCTCAGCCGCGAGACCGTCGCCAGCACGCGATCGGGATCCGACATGATCATGCTCTCGGTGATCTCGAGCTGCAACGCGCTGGGGTCGACGTGGTGCACCGCCAGCGTCTCCGCGATCTGCCCGGGAAGGTTTCGATCGAGCAGGTTCCGGACCGACAGGTTGACTGCCACCGTCAGCTTCTGACCCGACCTGTGCCATTCGGCGCACTGGGCAACCGCCTGCTCGAGCACAGTGGCCGTGAGCGGCCCGATCAATCCGGTCTGCTCGACGGTCGGGATGAAAGCTCCGGGCCCGAGCAAGCCAAGCTCCGGGTGCTGCCAGCGCACGAGCGCCTCGGCGCCGCGCACGCGACGATCCGCCACGTGCACGATCGGCTGGTAGTGCACGACGATCTCGCCGGCGGCAAGCGCGCGCCGCACGTCGCTGAGCACGCTCAGACGCCGTACGGAATGCTGGTCGTGCTCCGCGGCGTAGAGTTTGAATCCGGTCTGCGCCTCCTTGGCGGAGTACATCGCGACGTCGGCGCTTCGGATCAGCGCGTGCACGTCCTGTCCGTCGTGCGGGAAGCGCGAGATGCCGAGGCTCGCACTGACTTCGATCGATAGATCGTCCACGATGCACGGCATCTGCACGAGTCGCAGCAGCCGCGTGGCGAGCTCGTCGAGCAGGGCCGGGTCGTCGGTCATCGCGTGCGGAAGGACGGCGAACTCGTCGCCGCCAAGCCGCGCGACGAACCCATCCCTACCGAGGCGCGACGCCAGGCGAGGCCCGATCTCGCGCAGCAGCACGTCGCCGTAGTGATGACCGAGCGTGTCGTTGATCTCGTTGAAGCGGTCGAGGTCCATCAGCATCACGCCGAAACCCGAGCCCGTCAGTTGCGCGGCATCGATCCGCTCTTGCAGGCGCGCGTTGAAATGCTCGCGGTTGGCGAGTCCGGTCAGCTCGTCGGTCGTGGCCACCCGCTGTAGATCCTCGCCTCGCTGCTTTGACTTCAGCAGTTCGCCGACGAGGTACTGGAACACGATCAGCACAACGGCAAACAGGGCGATGCCAACGGTCCCGAGCCTCACGGCCAGGTACACCGCCGCTGTCGTCAGCACTGCCGAGAACAGCTCGGCCGGAAGCACGGGCGCGAACACCTCCCGGATCTTTCGGCCGAACGACTGGCCGTCCAGGTAGCACTGGTATCCGGCGATGCCGACGAAGTTCAGCGCCAGCGCCAGCACGAACGTGGCGAACACGAGCAGGTAGTAGCCGGCATCGTTGGTGTCGAGGTGGCCGGCGTGCACGACGACGTGGAAGAACACCGCGCCGGCGAGCGGGAACCACACGTACGTCACGAAGTTGTTGCGCCAGTAGTGGCCCGCTTCGCGGCGGCGCAGCCACGTCACCACGATCGATCCAGCGCCGATCAACGCCGCCGGCCCACCGCCCAGCAACACGGCCGCGAGCATCAGGCCGAGGAACGCGCCGGAGACCTTGAGCTTCGTCGAACTCGTCTCGACGTACGTGAGCCCGCCGACGAACGTCAATGAGGCGATCACCAGCAGCTCCCACAGCGGCCAGCGATCCCAGCTCGCCGTCAGCGCAATCGTGAGGCCGGCGGCGAGGAGCAGCAGCAGGTGCAGCAAGTCGACGGTCCGGTCGGGCGCTCGCCTGGCCGACGGCGGATCAGTGGGTGCAGATCGCTTGCGCACCATCCCGGCTAATCGCCCGGGCGTCAGCGATCTTCAATTCGTCCAACGGATGTCCAGTGTCCTAAAGCTCCGCGGCGAGCTGCCGAAACCTTGGCTGGGACAACAAAGAAGCGGAGAAGCCCGTCCCACCCCGGACGGACCCCTCCGCACATAGCCGGGAATTACCCGCCGTGGAATCCCATGGAACCCTCCTAGCCCGGGGATCAGACCACATGGCGTGGCTTGTTGAGTGGGGCGCTTGATTGAGGCTGGATCAGAGACTCGATCACGCGTTCCGCGCCAACTTAACGACCGCGACCGCCTGCCGCATCCGTAGAAAATCCGCCACCTGCCATCGGGTGAATGCGCGACGGTCTACGTGTGGAAGGGGCTGCTGCTGCGCAGCAGCGTCCGTGGGGCCGTGAGGGCCCGTCCGGACCGCGGTGGCGGGTCCTTGTCGTGTGCTCGGTGGCTTTCGCAGTGCCACCCCCGTCCGTGCCCATTCCGCCGGCCATCCATGGCGGGATTGGGGTCCCGCCCACGCGGGACCCCATACAGACACCCCCATCCCGCAGAAGCACGAGGGTAGAGAACCCCGATTTCGTTACATCTCACCGCCGCGGATGGGCAACGCGTAACGAAATCGGTGCTATGGCGCGCATTTCGTTACACGTTGCCCTAACGAGCGGGCGCTCTGTAACCAAATCGGGCCTGCCAGGCGCCCCAGCCCCTCTTCGAAAGCCAAAAGCGGGGCAGATCAAGCCTCAAGGCCCCCGGCCGAAGGCCGGAAGCTGAGGCGCAAGCCGACGCTCCCACCTCGGCCGCTGTGGCGCCAGCCAACGGCGCAAAAGGCGCTCAGCTGGACGCCACCGTCACGCTCGACATCACCACCGGCGAGGTTGGCGCGCCGTCCCCGGGCGGATTCGTCGGCAGCCGGCCGATCGCCTCGACCACATTCAGTCCCGAGACGACCTTTCCGACCAGCGCGTAGTCGGGCGTGAGCCCCGCCGACTGCGTGGCGTTCTGCGTTGTCACGACGAAGAACTGGCTGCCGGAGGCGCCGGACGGGTCGGTCTTCGTCTTGGCCATCGCGACGTCGCCGCGAACGTACTGGGTGTTCTGCGGCGGTGGCTCGACCACCTGGTAGCCGGGACCGCCGCCGCCGGTACCGGTCGGATCCCCGCCCTGAATCACGAAGTCTGAAACGATCCGGTGGAACGTCAGGTTGTTGAAGAACCCCTGCTTGACGAGGTAGTAGAACGAGGCAGAGGTCTTGGGCGAGCCCTTGACGTCGAGCGTGAACGCGAACGTCCCGCAGTTGGTCCGCACCGTGACCGTGTAGATGCGTTGTGGGTCTAGCTTCAGCGTCGGCGCTGAGAGATGGCCGGGGCCCTTGGGGGTCGGCGCGGGAACCTTCTGGCATTGAACGGCGGCGGGGGTCGAGGTGGCGCTCGCCGTGCTCGCGGTCGTGGTGGTGGTTGTGGTGTGGCTCGAGGAGCTTCCGCAGCCGGCAAGCCCGAGCGCCAGCGCCACTGTCAGCAGTGATCTGCGCACGGCGCGGTAGGAAAGCAGATCGCCAAGCCATAATCAGCGAGGCTGCACTATGGCCCTCTCCCCTCTTCTCTCAAAGTACGACAACGTACTGCTGGATCTGGACGGCTGTATCTGGGTCGGCAACCGCCCCACGCGCGGCGCCGCGGAGGCGGTATCGGCGCTGCGCGCGGCAGGCAAGCGGCTCGCGTTCGTGACCAACGATGCACGCCGTTCGCCCGAGGAATATGTCCGCAAGCTCTGGTCCCTTGGTCTGAAGGCCTCGCTCGAGGAAGTCGTGACCGTCGGCGGCGCGATCCAGTACGTGCTCGCCGAGCGCGGCCGGGGCCGGGGGGCGTATGTGATCGGGTCCGCGGCGATCTACCGGCACGTCGCAGACTCCGGTCAGCCGATCCTCAACGGGACTGCTCGCGTCACCGAGGCCGACGTGGTGGTTATCGCCGGGCATGACGAGTTCGACTTCGAGGAGCTCCGAGATGCCACGCAGGCCGTACTTTCCGGAGCGGAGATGATTGCGACCGGCCGCGACCGCACGTTTCCGACCGAGGACGGTGAATGGCCGGGCACCGGCGCGATCGTCGCGGCGCTCGAGTACGCCACCGGGCGCACCGCGCGAAGTGTCGGCAAGCCCGATCCGCAGATCTTCCTCACCGCACTCGATCGGCTCGAGCCCGGCCGAACGCTCGTCGTGGGCGACCGGCTGGACTCCGACCTCGCCGGTGCCGCTGCCGCCGACCTCGATGCTGCGATCGTGCTCACCGGCGTCACCACGAAGGCGGAGGCTCAGGCCGCCAGCGATCCGGCGCCGGTGGCCGTCGCCGACGACCTGCACACTCTGCTCCTCGGATCATGAAGGCCTCACTGATCATCAATCCCGCAGCTGGAGGGGGACGCGCGGGCCGGCTCCTGCCGGACGTGCAGGCGGCGCTCGAGCGCCACGGCATCGAGCACCACGTGGAGCGAACCCGCAGCCTGGATCATGCGCGGGAGCTCGCACGGTCGGCAGTCCAGGCCGGCGAAGCAGCCCTAGCGTTCGGCGGCGATGGGCTGATCGGCGCGGTGGGAAGCGCGCTGAAGCACTCGACCGGCGTCCTCGGCGTCCTGCCGGGCGGCCGCGGCAACGATTTCGCCAGGGTGCTGGGCATCGCGCAGGATCCGGTCGAGGCGTGTGAGGTGATCGCCGGCGGGGTCGTCAAGGAGCTCGATCTCGGCCAAGTCGGCGAGAAGATCTTCATCGGAATCGCGAGCTGCGGATTTGACTCGGTCGCAAACCGGATCGCGAATGAGACCCGGCTCGTGCGCGGGAACCTCGTCTACGCCTACGGCGCGCTGCGCGCGCTTGCCGGGTGGAAGCCGGCGAGGTTCGAGGTGACGCTCGATGGTGGCCCCCCGCGTGAGGTGACCGGGTACACGGTGGCCGCCGCGAACTCGGGTGCCTACGGTGGCGGCATGCTGCTCGCCCCGGAGGCCTCGCTCGAGGACGGCATGCTTGACGTGGTGATGGTCGAGCACACCCCGAAGCTTCGCTTCCTGCGGCTGCTGCCGACGGTGTTCAAGGGCGAGCACGTCAAGCAGCGTAATGTGATCATCGAGCGGGCCCGGGAGGTATCGATCAGCGCGGACCGGCCATTCACGATGTACGCAGACGGTGATCCGATCGGCGAGCTCCCAGTGACCGTACGCGCGCTACCCCGGGCTGTACGCGTGATCGTTCCGAAGCCGAAATGAGCGCCCTGGGAGCGAAGATCGTGGCCGCCCGCGCGGTCGGTGAGCTCGCGCGCCGGGCGGGGCGTGGCGGAGGCACGAGCCTTCCGGGCAAGCTGCTGATGCGGCTCGAGCCGCACGCGATCGCTGAGCTGTCCTCGCGGCTGAGCCGCGGTTGCGCGGTGATCTCCGCGACCAACGGCAAGACGACGACCGCCTCGATGGCCGCCTCGATTCTGGAGCGCGCCGGCGTCCCGCTGGTGCACAATCGCGCCGGCGCCAACATGGCCGGTGGAGTGGCCTCGACGCTGCTCTCGGCGGCGCGCTCGCGGGGCCAGATCCAAGGCGAGCTCGGGCTGTTCGAGGTGGACGAATTCTGGCTCGATCGGCTCACGCCGGAGCTCGAGCCCCGGGCGATGCTGCTCGGCAACCTGTTCCGGGATCAGCTCGATCGCTACGGCGAGCTTGACACGATCGCCGACCGGTGGTCCGCTGTGACGCGCTCGCTGCCGGCCGGCGCGCACCTCGCGCTGAACGCCGATGATCCGCTGATCGCCGACCTCGGTCGCGGGATCGACGGCGTCACGTATTTCGGAGTGGAAGACGCGTCGGTGGCGATGCCCGAGATGCAACATGCCGCGGACTCCAAGCACTGTCGCAACTGCGGCGCCGCATACATCTACGACGCGATCTATCTCGGGCACCTCGGGCGTTATCGATGCCCTTCGTGCGGAGCGCAGCGGCCGCGTCCGGCGATTGCGGCAGAGCGGATCGTGCTCGATGGCACCCGCGGGTCCAGCTTTCGGCTACGAACCCCGGGCGGCTCCGTTGACGTTCGGCTGCCGCTTCCTGGCCTCTACAACGTCTACAACGCGCTCGGCGCGGCGGCGCTGTGCCTTGACCTGGGCGTTTCGCCTGAGCAGATCGCGGCCGGCCTCGAGGCTGTCACCGCCGCATTCGGGCGCGCGGAGACGGTTCGGATCGGCGACGCGGAGCTGCGCATCCTGCTCGTCAAGAATCCCGCCGGCGCGAACGAGATTCTCCGGACGCTGGCGCTCGAGGGCTCCGAGCTCGAGCTGCTCAGCATTCTCAACGACCGCACCGCCGACGGCCGCGACGTCTCGTGGGTGTGGGATGCGGACTTCGAGGTGCTCGCGCCGCACGTGCGGCATCTCACGTGCGCGGGTACCCGCGCCGCGGAGCTGGCCGTGCGAATGAAGTACGCGGGCGTGCCGGTCCAGCGGCTGTCGGTCGTACACGAGCTCGGCGCCGCCCTCGACGGAGCGGTCGCCGGGCGCTCCTCCGGCTCCGGCACTCTGTTCGTACTCCCGACCTACACGGCGCTGCTCGAGCTCCGAGACCTGCTCGCCGCGCGCGGGCACGTCGCACAGTTCTGGGAGGGACGGCGGTGAGAGGTTCAGTCGAGCTGGACAGCATCTGGCACGACCTCGAGTGCGGCGCCTACGCGCACGATCTTCCGCTCTGGCGCTCGCTTGCCGAGGAGCACGGATCCCCGGTGCTCGACATCGGAGCCGGGACCGGCCGTGTTGCTCTCGAGCTTGCGCAGGCGGGTCACAAGGTGATCGCGCTCGACAGCCATCCGATGCTGCTGGCCGAGCTCGAGCGCCGTGCGGCGGGTCTCGACGTGAGCACGGTGGTCGCTGACGCGCGACGGTTCGAGCTCGAGCGCAGGTTCCCGCTCTGCATCGTCCCGATGCAGACGGTCCAGCTGCTCGGCGGCCGTCGCGGGCGCCTCGATTTCCTGGGCTGCGCGAGGCGTCACCTGCTCCCGGATGGGGTCCTCGCGATCGCCATCAGCGACGAGCTCGAGCTCTACGATGCCACCGAGGAGGCGCTGGTTCCACTGCCGGACATCTGCGAGCGAGACGGAGTCGTGTACTCGAGTCAGCCGATCGCAGTACGGGAAAATCCCACCGGCTTTGTGCTCGAGCGGCGCCGCGAGATCGTCACCGCCGACGGTCAACACTCCGTCGAGCGAGACCTCACACACCTCGACCAGCTCACTGGAGAGCAACTGGAACGGGAGGCAGGCGAGAGCGGACTGCGCACGGTCGGCCGGTCGATCGTCGAGCAGACGCACGAGTACGTCGGCAGCGTGGTGGTGATGCTCGGTGCCTGAATGCAGCCTGCGCGTCTGCGCCCTCTATCCGGACCTGATGAACATCTACGCCGACCGCGGCAACCTGTTGCTGCTCGAGCGGCGCTGCAACTGGCGTGGGATCGGCTTCTCGCTCAGCGCAAGCGGCCTCGGCGAGACGCTCGATCCCGACGCAGCGGATCTCTTCTACATCGGCGGTGGCCAGGACCGCGACCAGATGCTGTGCGCCGAAGACCTCGCGACGATCAAGCGCGACTCCCTGCACGCGGTCGCCGCGCGCGGAGCCGTGATCCTCGCGGTGTGCGGCGGCTACCAGTTGCTCGGGCATTCCTATGAGCTGGGCGAGCAGACGCTTCCGGGGGTCGGACTGGTGGATCTGGTGACGGTTCGCTCGGAAGGGCCGCGCCTGATCGGGAACGTCGCGATCGAAGTCGAGCTTGACGCGAACCGCAAACGAGTGCTGGCCGGGTTCGAAAACCACGGCGGCCGCACACATCTGGGGACGGGTGCGCAACCGCTCGGCCGCGTGCTCAAGGGACACGGCAACAACGGCGTCGACGGATACGAAGGCGTTCGCGACCGCAACGTGATCGGCACCTACCTGCACGGTCCGCTGCTTCCGAAGAACGCGTGGTTCGCGGACTGGCTGATCGCCAGTGCGCTGGGGCTCGAGCAGCCGCTCTCGGAGCTCGACGACCAGCTCGAGGCCGACGCCCACGCGGAGGCGAGGCATGCGGCGGGCGTCTAGGAAGATCGTCCTCGGTGGCGCGGTGGCCGCGCTCGGGCTCGGCATCGGCGGGTGTGGAAGCGCCGGCAAGACCCAGCCTCCCGTGTCCGGCACCGCAAGCGCGAAGACGACCGCGCTGCCGGGAACCGGCAAGCCGACCGTGACGATCGGCGACAAGAATTTCACCGAGCAGTTCCTGCTTGGCCAGCTCTACAAGCAGGCACTTCAAGCCAACGGCTTCTCGGTCAACCTCAACCCGAACATCGGGCCCATCGAGGTGACTATGCAGGCGCTGGCCAGCGGCCGTCTCGATATGTACCCCGAGTACCTGAGCACCTGGAACCAGACGATCGCCGGCTATCAGCATGGCTTTCGGAGCCAGTACGCGGCCTATCAGGCGGCGCAGCGCTACGCGCTGAGGCACGGCATGGAGCTGCTCAACCCGACGCCATTCAGCGACACCAACGCGATCGCCGTGGGCTTCAACTACGGGGCCGACAACGAGCTCAACACGATCGCGGACCTGCGCAAGGTGGCTGGGACGATGACGCTCGGGGCTCCGCCTCAGTTCCAGCAGGACCCGCACGGGCTGCCGGAGATCGAGCAGGTCTACGGCTTCATTCCGGCCACCTTCAAGCCGCTGGACGTCGGCGCTCAGTATCAGGCGCTTGACCAGGGAGCCGTACAGGCGGCCGACATCAGCACGACCGATGGCGAGCTGATCAGCGGCAACTACACCGTCCTGAAGGACCCCAAGAACGTCTTCGGTTGGGGAAATGTGGTGCCGGTGGTCGCTGCCCGGGTCGTCGATGCTGAGGGACCCGCGTTCGCCGCGACGATCAACAAGGTCAGCGCGCTGCTCACGACCGACGTCATCCGACAGCTCAACGCCGCGGTCGACACCGCACATCAGAGCCCGGCGACGGTCGCTAAGGAGTTTTTGCTCGCGCACGGGCTGGTGCCGGCAACCCAGAGCTGACGGGCGCTAGCTTCCGCTGGAACCGAAGCCTCCCGCCCCCCGCTCCGAGTCCGCGAGCTCGCCGACCTCGGTCACCTCGGGGGCCTCAACCCGAACGATCACGAGCTGAGCGATCCGGTCGCCCGCTGCGATCGTGAACGCGTCGCCGCGATCGGTGTTCAGCAGGAGCACGCGCACCTCCCCCCGGTAGCCCGCATCGATCAGCCCCGGCGCGTTTACGACCGCGATCCCGTATCTGGCGGCAAGACCAGAACGAGGGAGAACCAGTCCCGCGTGGCCCGCCGGGATCTCGACGGCGATCCCGGTACCGACGGCAGCTCGCTCTCCAGGGCCGAGAACGAGATCGTCGACCGCGTGCAGGTCAAGACCCGCATCACCGGGGTACGCTCGCCGCGGAATCACGGCGCCGTCGTGCAGCCGCCGTACGCGCAGCGTCATGCCGGGCGGTGCGAGAGCGCGAACGGCTGATAGCGCGCGGCGATGCTCGGCGGCAGCCGGACTACCACTCGCACCCCTTCCGCGGTGTCCTCTCGCTCGAGATCACCGGCGATCTCGTGCAGCTCCGCCAGCCGGCCGCCGTCCTCGTAAGGAATCAGCAGCTCGACCTCCTGCAACGTGCGCGCGAACTCCTCCTCGATCCGCTCGATCAGCTCCCCAACTCCCTCTCCGGTGAGTGCCGAGACGAGGACGGCGTCAGCGTGCCGGCGTTCGAGTTCGCCTCGCCGTTCCTCGCCGATCTGGTCGGCCTTGGCGAGAACCAGCACCCGAGGCGCCTCCTCGGCACCGATTTCGACGAGCACGTCCTCCACGGCAGCCACCATCGAGACGAGCTCGTCCTCGTCCACGGAGGCGTCGACCACATGCAGGATCAGGTCCGCGCGACGCGTCTCCTCGAGCGTCGCGCCGAACGCGTCGACCAGCTGGTGCGGGAGCTTGCGAATGAACCCGACCGTGTCGGTCAGCAGGTAGTCGCGACCTCCCGCGTGGAGCACGCGCGTCGTCGGGTCGAGCGTATGGAACAGGCGGTCCCGCACGCTGACGCTGGCGCCGGTCAGCGCATTGAGCAGCGTCGACTTGCCCGCATTGGTGTAGCCCGCCAGCGCGATCTGCGGCAAATGGGCGCGCTCGCGCTCGGCCCGCATCACCGAACGGCTCGAGCGGACTCGATCTAGCCGGCGACGCAACGCAGAGATCCGGTCTCGTGCGAGACGGCGGTCGGTCTCGATCTGGGTCTCGCCCGGTCCCCGGGTTCCGATGCCGCCGTCGATCCGGCCGGCGCCGAGGCGCTCGAGGTGCGACCAGAGCCCCCGCATCCGCGCGAGGTTGTATTCGAGCTGCGCCAACTCGACCTGGAGCTTGCCCTCCGCCGTGTGAGCGTGGGAGGCGAAGATGTCGAGGATGATCGCCGTGCGGTCGATCACCGGGACGCCCAGAGCCTTCTCGAGATTGCGCTCCTGGCGGGGCGAGAGCTCGTCGTCGCAGGCGACGAGGTTGGCGTCGGCAGTGGCGATCTCGGCCTTCAGCTCGTCGAGCTTGCCGGCGCCGAGGTATGTGTTCGGGTGCGGGTGCTCGCGTCGCTGGATCAACTCGCCGACCGCCGCGACACCAGACGTTCGCAGCAGCTCCTCGAGCTCCGCGAGCCGTTCGGCATCGCCGTCACGGACGGCCGCGATCATGTAGGCGCGTTGACGAGCACGCCCGCGCAGGCGCTGGCCGTCGGCGGCTGAGCTTGCCCGTGAGCGTCCTTGACCGTCGCGCTGCACTGAGGAGATGGTAGCCGCGGTGGGTGGGCGGGACGGGTGGGCGGGATTAAATCCCCGCGCTCACTTCACGTGCACGTCGGAGGCGCCGAACGTCGCCTCT
The DNA here is from genome assembly GCA_963796525.1 of uncultured Solirubrobacterales bacterium. Classification (GTDB taxonomy): domain Bacteria; phylum Actinomycetota; class Thermoleophilia; order Solirubrobacterales; family Solirubrobacteraceae; genus Palsa-465. The sequence goes on along the minus strand of CAWCMD010000012.1, from coordinate 529,647 downwards.
TTGCCGCCGTTGACGATGTGCAGCGTGATCGTCCCGGAGGCCGTTGCGCCCGTCGAGGTGTTCTTCAGCGTGACCTTGCAGTTGAGCGTCTTGCCGTCCTTCTTCTCGACGCCACCCGGGCAGCTGACGGATGTTGCTTGGATCGAGCCGAACTTCCCGATGTTCGTCCTGATCACGTTCTCCGCGGACTTGGGATCCACGGTGACCGTCCCGCAAGCCGCGAGCGCGACCGCGCACACCGGCACGGCCGCCATCAGGCCGAGCCTGCGTCGGGTTCTCAAGTTCATCGACTCCTCCTCCTGTTGCGCGCTCACAGCTGTCTGATTCGCTCGACGGCCTCCAGCAGCCGCTCGTCGGGCGTGGTCAACGATATCCGGAAGAAACCTTCGCCGCTGGGGCCGTACGCTCCTCCTGGGGAGATGACGACAGCAGCTTCCTCGAGCACGTGCTCGCAGTACGCGGCCGCCGACTCAAAGCCAGCGGGCACCGGCGCCCAGATATAGATCGTCCCCTTGGGCCGCGTGACGTCGACCCCGGCCTGGGCGAGCGCGTCGCAGACGAGGTCCCGGCGGCGCTGGTAGACCGCGTTCATCGCGCGCACCTGCTCGTCGAGTTCCGGCGCCAGTGCCGCCGCTCCCGCCAGCTGGATCGCCTCGAACAGACCCGAGTCGACGTTCGACTTCAGTCGCCAGTAATGGGAGATCGCCTCGGCGTTTCCGACAATCGCGGCACATCGCCACCCCGTCATGTTGTAGCCCTTGGACAGCGAGAAGACCTCGACGCCCACGTCCTTCGCGCCCGGCGTGGCGAGGAACGACGGCGCGACGTACCCGTCGTAGGTCGTCTCGCTGTAGGCGCAGTCGTGCACGGCCAGGAACCCGTGACTGTCGGCGAGCTCGACGACCTGCTCGAACAGGCCGTCGGGGAGGATCGCCCCGGTCGGATTGTTCGGATAGTTGAAGAACATCAATCGCGCGCGGTCGAGCGCCGAGCCCGGGATCCCCGCGAAGTCGGGCGCGAAGTCCCGCTCCGCCAGCAGCGGCATCAGCACCGGTTCGCCGCCTGTTAGCAGCGGTCCGCCCGTGTACACGGGGTATCCCGGATCCGACGCCAGCGCGACGTCCCCCGGGTCGAGGAACGCGAGGTTGAGGTTGAAGATGCATTCCTTGGCGCCGATCGCTGGCATCACCTCGGTCTCGGGATCGAGCTCGACGCCGAAGCGCCGCTTGTAGAACGCACTCACCGCTTCTCGGAACTCGGCCCGGCCGCGGTTGGAGGGGTAGGAATGAGTGCTTGGGTCGGCCACCGCCTCCTGGGCGGCGGCGACGATCGGCGGGTAGGTCGGCGTGTCGGGGTCGCCGATGCCGAGGCTGATCACGTCCACGCCCGCGGCGCGCTTGGCAGCGATCTTGCGCTCGAGCTCCGCAAACAGGTACGGCGGGATCCGTTCCAGACGGCTACTCGATCTCATGCAGCTCCTTCACGAATTCGTCGGCCAGCGTCCCCCGGAAGACGGGCAGCGCCCAGCCGCTCAGGTTGATGTGCAAGTCCTCCCCCACCTCGACCTCGAGCTCCCCGCCGTCGAGGACCACGCGCACCGGCGAGTCGCCGCCGTGCAGCACGTATGCGACGGCAGCCCCCGTCGCACCGGTCCCGCTCGCCGAGGTCTCCCCCACGCCGCGCTCGAAGATCCGGGCGCGGATCCTGCCCGCCGCGAGCACCGTGTACCACGAAACATTTGTGCGGTTCGGGAACAGCTCGCTGTGCTCGATCCCCGGGCCGATCGCCGCCAGCTCGAGCCTCTGCAACTCCTGCTCGCTGTGTACGGCGATCGCGCACTGCGGGTTGCCGACCTGTACGTGCTGAAATCGCCATGTGCGCCCGCCTGCAAGGAGTTCGCCGGCTCCGTCGGGCGCGCCGGAGGGAAAGTCGGCGCTCTGCAAGCGGGCCCTGCCCATGTCGACCCGGCATTCGGTCGCCGACAGGATCGTCGGGCGGATCTCCCCAGCGGCGGTCTGGATCGAGAACGTGTCGGACTCGGTCCAGCCGCGTCTGCGCAGGTACAGGACCGCCTCGCGCGCCCCGTTTCCCGACAGCTCGGCCTCCGACCCGTCCGGGTTGAAGATCCGCAGCCGCGCGACGAAACCGCGCTCGTCGGGTGCCGACAGAAGCAGGATGCCATCCGCGAATACGCCGGTGTGCGGTGCGCAGATCGCACGGATCCGCGCCGCCGTCAGCTGGAACGGCAGCGCGGGCTCCTCGACGATCAGGTAGTCGTTCCCGAGCGCGTGCCACTTCTCGAAGTCCACGCGCGCGGAGTCTATGGGTCCCTTCGCTACCTGGTCTCGACCGCTCGTTCTGCTCGCCACGCTCCTGCTGGTGTCGCTGGCGGCGCGCGCCGTCCTGCTCGGCGAGCCGTGCAGTTCGCCCTGCCACTCGGCGTCGGACCACGTGCTCGTGTTCGACGAGAGCTATTACGTGAACGCGGCGCGAGTGATCGCGGGCATCGCCCCGCCCGCGAACGTGACGTACGCCTCGGCCCCGCCGGGCGACGATCCGAACGCCGAGCATCCGCAGCTTGTGAAGCTGGCGATCGCCGGATCGATCGAGTTGTTTGGCGACGGCCCGTTCGCCTGGAGGATCGGCAGTCTGGTGTTCGGCACCCTCGCGATCGTCGGCATGTTTGTGCTGGTCCGAGCGGCCGGCGGCAGCGAGTGGCTGGCGCTCGGTGCCGCCGCGTTGATGGCGCTCGACAACCTGCTGCTCGTCCACGCGCGCATCGCGACGCTCGACATCTACGTGGCGACGGCGATGATCTGGGCCGTCGCGGCCTATCTACGAAGGCGGGCGGTGCTCGCCGGCGGGCTGATCGGCGTCGGCGCGTGCATGAAACTCGTCGCGCCGTATGCGTTGATCGTGCTGGCGGTGTTCGAGGGGCTGGAGTGGCTGCGCTCGCGCCGCGAGGGGAGCCGGCGGCTGCGCGCACTCGGTCTCTGCGCGGCCGTCGGAGCGGTGGTGTTCGTCGCGCTGCTCTGGGTTCTCGACCTCATCGCGCCGCCATACGACGCGGCGAACTCCAAGCCATTGCGCGGTGGACCGTTCGCGCATGTCGGTCACATGCTGAGCTTCGCCTCGCAGCAGAGCAGTCCCGGAGGGCCGAAGGGAATCGCCTCCTACCCGTGGCAGTGGCTCGTCGACTACAAGCCGATCACCTACCTGAACATCAACCCGGCGCGCCCCACGGCGGGTCTGTACGACATCCACCCTGCGGCCCATTTTCTCGGCTTCATCAATCCGGCGATCATGCTGCTCGCGCTGCCGGCACTGGCAACCGCGCTCGTGATGTCACTGCGCTCGCAGCGCGTGCCGATGCTGGCGTTGGCGTGGTTCCTGGGCACGTTCGTGCCGTTCGTGATCCTCAGCCTGTTCTGGAAGCGCACGAGCTACCTGTACTACATGGTGATCGTGATGCCAGGGATCTACATCGCGATCGCTGACATGGTCGCTCGCATCGGCGCGCGCCGAAAGCTCGTACTCGTGTGGATGATCGCCGTCGTCGCAGCAGCAGTGATCCTGTACCCGTTCACGCCGCTTCCGTGAGCCACAGCGCGAGCACCTGCTCGGCGACATCATCGGGATCGCGCGCCGTGGTGTCGAGCTCGAGCACCGCAGCAAGCTTGCGCATCCAAGTGAGCTGACGGCGGGCATAGTTGCGCGTCCTGCGCTTCATCGCCTCGACGTCACCGGCCAGCAGCTCGTCGAATCCGAGGGCCTTACGGGCGGTGACAGACGCGCCGGCCGCGTTGGCACGACGCACCTCGTCTTCGACGCCCGCGGCGAGCATCTCGTCGACACGGGCGTCGATCCTTGCGTACAGCTCCTGGCGCTCCATCACGAGGCCGATCAGCAGCGTGGGAACCCGCACATCCTCGGTCCAGAGCTCGGATGCACCGGTGGGCGGCTCGAGCTCGCCGGCGTCGAACAGCTCCAGCGCGCGCACGATCCGCTGGCGGTCGCTCGGGTCGATCTCGGCCGCGGCCCACGGCGCCTTGCCTGCGAGCACGCGGTGAAGCGCGGCGGGACCGCTGCGCTCGAGCTCGGCAGTCCACTTCTCGCGGGTGCCCTCAGCCGGCGGAGGGCGCAGGCTCAGCTCGGTCAGCGCGGCCCGCAGATACAGGCCGGTGCCGCCGACCACGATCGGGCGCCGGCCTTCGGCGAGCAAACCGTCGATCTCCGCGTGTGCGAGTTCGGCGTACTGGCCGGCGCTGAAGGTCGCATCGAGCGGCAGGAACGAGATCAGACGATGCTCGAGCTCCGCGCGCTCGGCTCCTCGCGCCGCGCCGGTCAGCGTCTCGAGCCCGGCGTACACCTGCAGTGCATCCGCAGATACCGCCACCGGGCGCTCGCCGAGCGGGTGCAGCCGGCGCGCGAGCGCGATCGCCACGGCGGTCTTCCCGACCCCCGTGGGCCCGAACAGCGCGATCACATCAGCGCGGGACACGCTGCGGAGTATCGTGCAGCCATGGCTGCCGCAGTGTGGCTGTGAGAAGTGCGAATCGCCGCCAGCATCTCGACGCGTGAGGACCCGTTCGAGGCCGGGCTCGAGGCGGCGGGCGCGGTCGCCGCGGGCCTGGAGGACGATATGGCCGATCTCGCGGTCGTGTTCGCCAGCGGCGCGCATCTCGTCGAGCCCCGCGCGACGCTCGACGCCGTCTGCGGAGCGCTTGCGCCTCGCACGCTGCTCGGCTGTGGCGCCGGTGGCGTGCTCGGCTCCGGCCGGGAGCTTGAATCGGGCACTGCACTGGCGGTCTGGGCGGCCTCGTTCGAGGACAGCTGTGTGCTCGCACCGTTCCATGCGACCGTCGCGGCTGATGGTTCGCCCGAGGGATTGCCGTCATTGGCGGAGATGAGCGGAGCGATTGTGGTGTCGGATCCTTACTCGTTCCCGGTCGACCCGGCGCTGGCGGAGGTGAGTGCGCAGGCGCCGGGCGTTCCCGTGCTCGGCGGCATCGCAAGCGGAGTCACTCCCCAGGGCGACGGCCTGCTGTTCCTCGGTGAGGAGATCTACAACGAGGGCGCCGTCGGCGTCGGCCTCCTCGGCGTCGAGATGCTTCCGTGTGTCTCGCAGGGCGCCGCGCCGCTGGGCCGCGAGGCCACGATCACTGCCGCCGAGGACAACGTGATCGAGGAGCTGGCCGGCCGGCCGGCGCTCGAGACCGCGCAGCAGATCATCTCCGAGCTCTCGCTGCGTGAACGCGCGCTGCTCGCCGGCGGCTTGCTGATCGGCATCGTGATCGAGAGCGGCAAGCCGGAGTACGAGCAGGGCGACTTCCTGGTGCGGGGCGTGCTCGGCGCGGACCCGGATACAGGTGCGATCGCGGTGGGCGCGCCCGTCCACCCCGGGCAGGTGATCCGTCTGCACGCGCGCGACGCGCAATCGGCTGACGACGATCTCCGCAGCGCGCTACGACTGCGGCGTGAGGCGCTCGCCGGGCGCCCGCCCGCCGGTGCCGTGGTGTTCTCCTGCAACGGCCGGGGACGCGCCATGTTCGGAGCGGCGGGGTGGGCCAATCACGACGCCGCAGCGATCGATCGTGAGTTCGGAGGCGCGCCAACCGCGGGCTTCTTTGCGGCCGGCGAGATCGGGCCGGTCGGCGGCCGCAGCTTTCTGCATGGATTCACCGCGACGGTCGCGGTCTTCCCCGGCTGAGAGCATCTACACTGCCGCGCCGTGAGCCTGGCAAGCGGGAACGTGCTGATCACCGGCGCCACCGGCGGCATCGGACATGCGATCGCGCGCGCGTTCGCCGGCCGTGGAGCGAGCCTGACGCTGAGCGGGCGCCGCTTGGACGTGCTCGAGCCGCTGGCGAGCGAGGTGCACGGTCGCGCCGTCGCGTGCGACCTCGCGGTCCGCGAGGACGTGACCCGGCTGGCGGGCCAGGCCGGTGAGCTCGACGTTCTGGTGGCGAATGCCGCAGTCCCCGCGAGTGGGGCGCTGACCGAGCTCACCCAGGAGCAGATCGACTGGATGATCGAGGTCAACCTGCGGGCACCGATCGCGCTGGCGCGAACGTTCGCTCCGGAGATGATCGCCCGGCGCCGCGGCCACATGGTGTTCATCTCCTCGTTGTCTGGCAAGGCGGCCGCGCCCGCCTCGTCGATCTACTCGGCGACCAAGTTCGGCCTGCGCGGGTTCGCGCTCGGCTTACGCGAGGACCTTCACGAGTTCGGCGTCGGCGTGTCAGTGGTACTGCCGGGATTCATCAGTGACGCGGGCATGTTCGCCGACTCCGGCGCCGGCCTCCCCCCTGGTGTGGGTACGCGATCTCCCGACGACGTCGCGGCAGCCGTGCTTCGAGCGATCGAGCGAAACCGCGCCGAGATCGACGTCGCTCCGATCGGCCTGCGCGTCGGGGCCAGCGTCGCCGGCCTCGCGCCCCAGCTCGCGTCGGCGGTCAGCCGGCGGATCGGCGGCGGCCGGATCGCACACGAGATCGCCGCGGGCCAGATCGACAAGCGCTGAGGTCCGGACGGGGCCGCTTGGTCTCGTGGCTGGGCCCGCTCGGCATCCAGCCTCGCCAGGCCGGGCCCGCCACGAGTCATCCAGCTGGATGCCGCGTCAGCGGCCCCTCACTGTTTTCGCCCCGTCACTGCCAGCGCGACGCCGAGGCCGACGAGCATCGCGCCGCCGGTGGCGCTCAGCACCTCGAGGCGGCGCTCCGAGCCTCCTAGCCACTGGCGGGCCGTGCCCGAGGCGATCGCCCAGGCGCCGTCCGAGAGCAGCGCGATCACGATGCAGATAGCGCCCAGCGTCAGCAGCTGGAGCGTGACGTGCCCGGCGGAGCGATCGATGAACTGCGGCAGCACCGCCGTGAAGATGATCACGCCCTTGGGGTTGGTTGCGCCGACGAGGAAGCCCTCTCGCATGATCCGCCGCAGGCTCTTGGGAGCGACGTCCGTCGTGCCGAAGAAGTTCGCCAGAGCCTTGCGGTCGCGGATGTTTCGGATGCCCAGATAAATGAGGTATGCGGCGCCGGCGAGCTTCAGGATCGTGAACACGGCTTCGGAGCGGGCCACGATCGAGCCGATGCCGATCGCCACCAGCGTCAGCTGCAGCGCGAAGCCCGTCGCGTTCCCGAGCACCGTCACGAGCGCCGCGCGCCGGCCGAGTGCGACGCCTCTGCTGACGACGAACAGCACGCTCGGCCCGGGAATCAGGATCAGCACGTAGACCGTCAGCAGAAACTCGGGCAGGTGGTGCGTCGGGAGCACGCCGCGGACTCTAGAACCCCGTGACGAGCTCGGTGGTCTCGAGGGGTGCGTCGAGCTGCGGACGGTGGCCGCTGCCGGCGCGGTGAGGCGCCGTGAGGCTGTGGTTCACGCGGGGTTGCTCGCCACGCGCTCGTGTTCGCCCGTGACCTCGGCCAGCGTCGCGATGATCTCGTCCGCGAGCCTGGCGCCGTCGACCGCTCGCTCGGGAGTGGCCTGCACCCTGACCACGACGTCGTCGCCGTCGATCTCCTCGAGCAGCACTGTCGCGGAGCGCCGCGTTGCCGTGTCGATGCTGTCATCGAGGATCGCTTGAACGTGGCTGGGCCTGATCCCAGAGCTGAGCCGCACCTTGACGTCGACCGAATCGGGTTCCCTGAGAGGCACCACGGCTGCGGCGAGCACCACATTGTTGGGGATCATGATCCGGTCCTCGCCGCGCGCGAGCGTCGTGTAAAGCAATCCGAGTGAGCTCACGACGCCCTCGACTGTGCCGCCGACGGCGCCGGCCTGAAGGCGCACGCGCTCTCCGACGCGAAACGGCCTAGCCGTGAGCAGCACGAGGCCGGCGAACAGGTTCCCGAGTGTCTGCTGGGCCGCAAGACCGAGAACGATGGCTGTGAAAGCGCTCCCCGCGATGATCGTCGCGGGGTTGACCGACGCGACGCTCAACGCGATCAGCAGCGTGATCGCCATCGTCACGAGACGGATCAGGAACCCAACGGTTCCAGCCGTGCCCGGGTCCATCCGTCTGAAGAACGTCGGCGCCATCGCGCGCCCGATGTCGCGCGCGATCGTCCAGCCGAGCGCCAGCAGCGCCAGCACGGTGGCGATCCGGATCGGTGTCTCCCAGGGGCTCTTGGGCCCGATCCCGAACAGCTGCTTGCGGTACGCGTAGACGACCAGAACGCCGATCAGGAGCGGGAACAGGACGAGGGCCTCGCGCTGCGCCCGGCGCACGGACCGCTGGCTGACGTTGACGGCCAGCCCGACTTTCTCCCACGCCTCGCTGCGCGTCTCGAACATGCGCTCGAGGTGCATGTCTCGCTGCTCCTTGAAGCGCCTCAGCATGTGCTGCCCCCGCCCGGGGCCGTTATCCAAGTCACAGTTGTTACGTGCTTACCCAGTGTGGTCATATCTCTACCTATCCCCATCACGGGGGCACAGTTTCTTCGCAGCAGATGAAGATCTCCTCAGGGCCGCTGGAACAGCGCCCACTGCTCGTGTCGCGTCTGCAGCATTTCTTGCGGTTCGGGCGGCGGTGGCTCGGATTCGCCGGCTGCGCGAAGCCGGCCGCGCATGCGTTGCCCGGGCGCCAGGTCCGGGCCAGCCACGAGTTTCGAGAGCCGTGCACGCTCATCGGGCGGCATGTAGGCGCCGCGCCGGTACAGCGCCCTGTAGCGGGGAATCAGATCCGGGCGGTGTGTCTCGAGCCACTCGAAGAACAGGCTCCTCACGTCTCCGCGCAGGTGCAGCGCGATGCCCGACACGTACGCCGCGCCGGCCTCCGAGGCCATCTCGAGGATCGGGGCGATCTGCTCGGGCGCATCGTTGATCCCCGGCATCAGCGGCGCGACGAGCACGCCCGTCCTGATCCCGGCGCGGGTGAGCTCGGCGACCGCCTCGAGCCGCGCGCGCGGGTTCGGCGTGTGCGGCTCGGTCGCCCTCCACGCTTTCTCGTCGAGCGTCGGAACCGACAGCGCGGCGCCGAACTCCGTCCGGCCCGCGATCTGCTTCATCAGCGGCAGGTCGCGAAGCAGCAGCGGCGATTTCGTCAGCACCGAGCAGGGGTTGGCGGCGTCGCGCATCGCCTCCCAGATGCCCTGCATCAGCTTGTAGCGGCCCTCGACCCACTGGTACGGATCCGTGTTCGTCCCAAGCGCGACGTGTTCCCCCTTCCACGACGGGCGCGCGAGTTCGGCCCGCAGCAGCTCCGGCGCGTTGACCTTGACGACGATCTCGCGCTCGAAGTCGCGGCCGGCGTTGAAGTCGAGGTGCGCGTGGGTCGGGCGCGCAAAGCAGTAGACGCACGAGTGACTGCAGCCGCGGAAGGGATTGATCGTCCAGCGGAACGGCATCCGCGACGCGTCGGGCACGCGGTTGAGGATCGACTTGGCCCGCACCTCGTAGAACCTCGTCTGGACCGCGTCCGGGGCCTCGAAATGACGGACGACAGCCTCGTCCCGATAGCCGGGTAATCGGGTGGTTTCCTCCGCGGAGAGGGTGAGGTTGCTCCAGCGCACGAACACATGTTCGCACGCGGCTAAGACGGACAAGCTCCGCCTTGAGGATGAGCCGCGATTCGCCGTCGCGGCGGAGGCATGCAGCTACGCGCGGGTCTACCCTCTGGTCGTGAACCGACCGCTGCCCACCGCGCTCGGCTGGCGCATCCCCTCCTGGCTCCTGGATGTCGGTCCGGTCGCTCTGATCGTGCTGGAGGGGGCCCTCGCGATCGCCCTGCGTCCGAGGCCCCTGTACGGGGCGGTCCCGGCATTCGTGCTCGGGCTTGCGCTCGCGGTCAGCGCCGCCGCGCTGCTGCTTCGCCACCGCGCACCGCTGCTCGTCCTCGGGGTCGTTCTCGGCCTCTCGATGGGACTGGACTACGGCCCGATCGTGCTCCTGCCGGTGCTGCTGGCAGTGTTCACGGTCGCGGAGTACACCGACAGGACAAGGGTGATCGGCGCGGCGCTGATCGCCGTTGCGGTCGTGATCGCGACCCCGCTGTTTCACGGCTACAAGGAGAGCCTGCCCCAGATTCTGTCGCGGGTGGTAGCGATTGGACTGGCAGTCGCCGTCGGGCTCTATCTGCGCGCTCGGGCGGATTACGTCAGCGGGTTGCACGACCGGGCAACGCGGCTCGAGCGCGAGCGCGAATTGCTCGCGGCGCAGGCGGTCGCCGACGAACGGCTGCGGATTGCCCGTGAGCTGCACGACGTCGTCGCCCACAACGTCTCGTTGATGGTCGTGCAGGCGCAGGCGCTTGCGGCCACGGGCGCCGGCAACGGCACGGACAAGGCGGCGCTCGGACGGGTCGCCGATCTCGGCCGGGAGGCGCTGTCGGAGATGCACCGCATGCTCGGGGTCCTGCGGCTACAGGACGGTGGGGTCGCCGAACGCGAGCCACAGCCCGGAGTCCACGACCTCGATGCTCTGATCTCTCGCACGTGCGAGGCCGGGCTCGACGCGAGTCTGGTGGTCAATGGTGAGCCGCGCGAGCTGCCGCCGGGCGTGGACCTATCCGCATACAGGATCGTGCAGGAGGCGCTTACGAACGTGATCCGCCACGCCCAGGCGAAGCGCGCGACGGTCACGCTTTCGTATGCGCCGCAGACGCTCGAGGTGACGGTCGTGGACGATGGAACCGCGATCGCGGACGCTTCGACGAACGGTCACTCCTCCGGGCATGGACTCGTCGGGATGCGCGAGCGGGTGGCACTGTTCGGCGGGCAGCTGACCGTGGGTCGCGCCGCCAACGGGTCGGGGTACTGCGTCCATGCGCTGCTCCCGGTGCAGTGAGCGATGACGAGGTTGCGCCTGCTGATCGCCGACGACCAGCCGCTGATGCGAGCGGGGTTCCGGGCGGTGCTCGAGGCGACCGGGGAGATGGAGGTCGTCGCCGAGGCCGACGACGGCTTGAAGGCAATCGCTGCGGCCCGCGCGACCAAGCCCGACGTCGTGCTGATGGATGTCAGGATGCCGAACCTCGACGGGATTGAGGCGATCAAGCAGCTACCGAATCATCGGGTGCTGGTGCTGACCACGTTCGGGCTGGACGAGTACATCGTCGAGGCGCTGCGCGCCGGGGCGAGCGGGTTCATCACCAAGGAAGTTCCTGCGGACGAGCTCGTGCGGGCAGTGCGTGTTGTCGCTGCCGGCGATGCGCTGCTCACGCCGGCGGTCACACGTCAGCTGCTCGACCGGGTTGCGCGACGGCTGCCCGCGCCCGTCGGTCAGGGGCCCGAGGCGCTCGCAGAGCTGACCGAACGCGAGCGGGAGGTACTCGAGCTGCTCGCGCGCGGCATGTCGAACGCGGAGATCGCATCCGCGTTGATCGTCGGCGATGCGACCGTCAAGACACACGTCTCGAACGTGTTGATGAAGCTCGGCCTACGCGACCGCGTCCAGGCCGTTGTGCTCGCGTACGAGATCGGGCTCGTACGGCCCGGCAGCGCCTCCGCCTGAAGTCGGAGACCTGCTCCAGCGTCCGCACATCGCGGGAGCCCGCGATCGACCGTACGGCCGACGACGCGTCGCGTGCGCCGACGTACGGTCTGCGGCATGACGAATCTGGTGAACATCATCGAGACGGAGGGGCTGAGCAAGCGGTTCGGGGAGCGGCCGGCCGTGCTCGACCTCGACCTGGCCGTGCCCCGCGGTTGTGCATTTGGCTTCCTCGGGCACAACGGCGCCGGCAAGACGACGCTGATCCGAATGCTGCTCGGCCTCACCCGAGCGGACGCCGGGAGGATGCGCGTCCGGGGCAGACCGGTGCCCGAGGAGCGTGCTGAAGCGCTCGCCCGCGTCGGGGCGATCGTCGAGGAGCCGCATTTCCATCTGCACCTGACCGGACGGGAGAACCTCGAGGTGTTCGCCGCGGTCCGCGGCCAAGAAGCGTTTGACCGGGTCGACGCCGCCCTGGCGCGCGTCGGCTTGACCGAACGTGCTCGCGATCGCGTGAAGACGTACTCGCAGGGCATGCGCCAGCGGCTCGGCGTCGCTCGCTGTCTGCTCACCGATCCCGAGCTGCTGATCCTCGATGAGCCGATGAACGGGCTGGATCCAGGCGGCATCCTCGAGTTCCGGATGATGATCGGCGAGCTGGTCGCGGAGGGGCGCACGGTGTTTCTCTCCTCGCATCTGCTCGACGAGATCGAGAAGACCTGTCACGCCGCCGCGGTGATCGACCGTGGCCAGCTGATCGCACAGGGCCCGATCAGCGAGTTGCTCGCGGCTCGCCACAAGCAACTCGAGATCGGCTGCGACGACCCTCGGCTCGCAATGGATGCACTCGATTCCCATCCCGCCGTCGCAGCTGCACAGGAGATCGAGGACGGATTGCGCGTCACGCTGGCGGGCAGCGACGGTGCCGCGCTGATCAACGCGAAGCTGGTCGGTGCGGGCGTGGCGGTGTTCCGGCTCGAGCCCGTTCACGAATCGTTGGAGCACAGATTCCTCGAGATCACATCCCGTCTTGGAGGTTCATGATGACGCTGACAGTTGCTCGCCAGATGTTCGCTGCGGAGGTGCTGAAACTTCGGCGCAATCGCGGGCTCCTAGCTTTCGCGCTCTTGCTGTCGGTCGGCGTGGTCGTGCTGATCATGGGCTACGTTCAGATCAGGCACGCCTCCGACCCGACCAAGTACGCACCAGCCGGCGGGATGGACGGGTTCAAGCACGCGGTTCTTGCACTCGGTGCGTACTTCGGGGCGCTCACCGCGATCCTGATCGGCACCGAGGCAGGAACGGCTGATCTGGCCAGCGGCGTTTTCCGGGACCTTGTCGCGACGGGGCGCTCTCGCCCGGCCCTGTTTAGTGTGAGGGCGCCGGCGGCCGTTGCGGTGACGCTCGCGTTCACGATGTCAGCGTTCATGGTCGGGGTCGCCGCGACGTTCCTGTTCGCGGGGTCCCAGCCCACGCCGAGCTTCGATCTGATCATCCAATCCGGGCTGTGGATTGCCCTGGCGAACTCGATCCTCGCGATTCTCGCGGTAGGCGTCGGGTCACTCACCGGCTCACGCGCGGTGACGCTCACAGCGGTGATCGGCTGGCAGCTGGTCGCCAGTCAGCTGCTGCTGAGCATCTCCTCGCTCGGCGCTGCTCGCGACGGGGTGCTCTCAGGCGCGCTCGCGCAGATCATCCCGATCAGCGTCCGGCCGGACGTGACGATGGCTACGGGCGTCGCGATCGCGGTGATCGTCGCGTGGATGGCGGTGCCGCTCGCGGTTGGAGCGTGGCGGACGCGGACGCGGGACGCGTGATCGGAGTGCTCAGACTCCGGCGCGGGACGCGTGATCGGGGTGCTCAGACGCCGGCGCGGCTGAGGATCGACTCGTGGCCGAGCAGCGTCTGGCTGGTGGCGGACTCGATCTCGACCGCGACGATCTCGCCGGCGGTCGCCAGGCCGCTGAAGTTGACGACCTTGTTGTGCGAGCAGCGACCGCGCAGCCGGCTCGGGTCGGTTCGTGACGGTCCTTCGACGAGCACATCAAGCGTGCGCCCCACGAACCGCTGCGCACGTTCGAGCGCGCGCCGCTGGATCACCTCGACGAGCCGCTCCATCCGCGCCACCTTGACCTCGTGGGGCGTCCGGTCTTCGAGCGTCGCTGCCTCGGTCCCGCGCCGCGGTGAGTAGATGAACGTGAAAGCGCCGTCGTAGCCGACCTGCTCGGCGACCTCGAGCGTCTGCGCGAAGTCCTCCTCGGTCTCGCCCGGGAATCCGACGATGATGTCGGTCGTCAGTGCGCAATCGGGCACGTATTCGCGGATCATCGCCACGCGGTCGAGGTATCGCTCACGGGTGTAGGTGCGCCGCATCCGCTTCAGCACCCGGCTCGACCCCGATTGCAGCGGCAGATGGATGTGCTGGCACAGCGACGGGAGCTCGGCGTGGGCTCGGATCACGTCCTCGCGCATGTCCTTGGGGTGCGGGCTCGTGTAGCGGATGCGCTCCACACCGTCGACCTGGTCGATCATCGCCAGCAGCTCGGCGAACGACGTGCGCAGCTCACGGGGAAGGTCGCGTCCGTAGGAGTTGACGTTCTGCCCGAGCAGGGTCACCTCGAGCACTCCGTCGCCGGCAAGCGCCTCCACCTCAGCGACGAGCTCCGCGGGGGCCCGGCTCACCTCGCGCCCGCGGGTGGAGGGCACGATGCAGTAGGAGCAGGCGCAGTTGCAGCCGACGCTGATCTGCACCCAGCCCTGATATTCGCGTTCGCGCTTGGCGGGCAGGTGGCCGGTGAAGCCCTCGAACTCGAAGTAGCCCATCGCGGTCAGCGAGTCGCTGGTCAGGAACTCCGCGAGCTTGTGCACCTGTCCAGGCCCGAACGCGACGTCGACGAACGGGAAGCGCGCGAATACCTCCTCCTTGACAGATTGCGCCCAGCAGCCGCCCACGCCCACGATGCGCTCGGGGCGCTCGGACTTCAGCCGCTTCGCCTCGCCGAGGTGCGCCACGAAACGGTCATCGGCCTTCTCGCGGATCGAGCAGGTGTTGAAAAGGATCAGGTCGGCCTGGCCGCGGGAGGGCGCCTCGGCGTAACCCAGCGACTCGAGCATTCCCTTCATGCGCTCGGAGTCGTGCTCGTTCATCTGGCATCCGAACGTCGTCACGTGATAGCGCTTCATCGGCACCGCAAGGGTAGCGATCGGCTCTCGACGCTCATGCCGGCGTGAACCCCGGGAGCAGGAGCTCGATGCGCGCGCCGCGGCCGTTTCGCGGATCTCGTGCTCGCACGGTGCCGCCGTGCGCCTCGGCAATCGCTCTGACGATCGCCAGCCCCAGCCCGGCGCCGCCCGCGGTCCGTGCGCGCCCCGGATCGGTGCGGTAGAAGCGCTCGAAGACGCGGTCGCGCTCGGCCTCCGGGATGCCCGGCCCATCGTCGAGCACCGCGAACTTCACCTGGTCGGGAGCGAGCCGTTCGACCTCGAGGCGCACCAGGCCGTTCTGCGCATCGGTGTGCTCGATCGCGTTGCGCGCGAGGTTGCGCAGCGCCTGCGCGACCCGGTCAGGATCCGCCTCCAGGTTCCCCTCAGGCACGGGCCCGAGCTCGAAGCGCCGATCCGCGGTCAGGCTGACGCCGTCCCACAGGTCGGCGACGAACGACTGCAGCTCGATCGGCTGCGCGCGCACGAAGTTGGTCTGCTCAGCCGCGGCGAGCGTCAGCAGGTCGTCGACCAGACGGCTGATGCGCGTGATCTCCGCCTGCACCAGCCGTTCAGTACGCCTGACCTCCTCCTCGGACGGCGACTCCTGGGCTGCCAGCACCTCGAGCTGACCGCGGATCACGGTCAACGGCGTGCGCAGCTCGTGCGAGGCGTCGGCCACGAACTCACGCTGGCTCTCGAATGCCTCGGAGAGCCGGTCGAGCATGTGGTTGAAGGATTCGGCCAGTACGCGGACCTCGTCGCCGTCGGAAGGTTCCACGTCCATCCGCGGCTCCAGCTCGCCGGCATCGACGCGAGTCGCGACGGCGGCCATCCGTCGCAGCGGCGCCGACACACGGGCGCCGGCGAGATAGGAGGCGAGCAGCGCCATTGCGACGACGATCGCGCCCGCGAGCAGGAACGCCTTCGCCACGCCGTGCTGGGCGCGCTCGACCGTCGTCAGTGGCTCGCCGGCGCCGGCAATCACCCGTAGGCCGCTGACGAGAACCGTGCGCTCATGGATGCGCATTCGTCCTACGTCCGGGACGCGCTGGGTCGAGTAGCCCGGCTGCGGTGTCCGCAAGAGCGCGCCAGAATCGTTCTCTCGCTGCTGCTCCTCGGACGTCTCGCCATTCTCGGGCTCAGAGGTGCCGAAGACCTCGGGATGGTTGCTCGCGGGCGGCTGGCCTGGGACGAGGGCGAACAGGAGCGTCGAGCTGGCGGTGAAGGGTTGCGCGCGGACGTACCCGCCTGCCGCGGCCGCGATCTGCTTGGCGCTCTGTCCTTGCAGCGACTTGAGTTGCAACGACAGCTGGCCGGTGTCCCCGGCGATGTCGCGGTCGATCTGGCTGCGCAGCTGAGTGCCGGTGTCCTGGTAGACGACCACGAAGATCACGGCGAAGGAGACGAGCAGCACGCCGGCGACCCAGATCGTCAGCCGCGAGCGGAGACTCGCCGGCAGGGCCGATCTAATCGCTCGCATCAAAGCGGTAACCGACCGAGCGAACCGTCACGATCGGCACCTCGCGCCGGCCGCCGTGCCGGCGACCCGTCACGCCTGGACCCGTCGCCTGCGGTCCGTCCGACAGCTCGTCCGTCGCGGTTGCGTCGGGCTTCTCACGCCGCCGGAGCTTGCGCCGCAGGTATCCGATATAGACGTCGACCACGTTCGTGCCGGGGTCGTACTCGTATCCCCACACGGCCCGGAGAATCTGCTCGCGACTGAGGACCTGGCCGCGGTTGCGCATCAGGTAGACGAGCAACTCGAACTCGGTCGTCGATAGCCGCACGGGCTCGCCGGCCCGCCGCACCTCGCGCGTCAAGAGATTGACCTCGATGTCTCCACCGGTAATCGTGGTAGCGGGGTTCTGGGCGGCGACCCGCAGCTGCGCCCGGATTCGCGCCGCCAGCTCGCTGAGCGAGAACGGCTTCGTGAGGTAGTCGACCGCCCCGGCGTCGAGTCCCGCGACGCGATCCTCGATGTCGCTGCGGGCGGTAAGGATGATCACCGGTACGGAGGGCTTGGCGCTGTGAACGGCGGTCAGCACCTCGAGGCCGCTCCGCCCCGGAAGCATCATGTCGAGCACGATCAGGTCGACGTCC
The DNA here is from genome assembly GCA_963796525.1 of uncultured Solirubrobacterales bacterium. Classification (GTDB taxonomy): domain Bacteria; phylum Actinomycetota; class Thermoleophilia; order Solirubrobacterales; family Solirubrobacteraceae; genus Palsa-465. The sequence goes on along the minus strand of CAWCMD010000012.1, from coordinate 512,913 downwards.
TCGTTCAACGCCTTCTCGGTGCCGCTGACGCCGTCGAGGGCGGACTGCACGCGAAAGCCGTGGGCACGCAGCCCCCGCTCCAAGAAGTCGACGATCCCCGGCTCGTCTTCGATGACGAGAATCACTCCCGGCATGGTCAATCACCGCCTGCTGGCATCGGGCGATCATAAAGACGGTTCCGGCTGGCGGATGTGCGACCCGCCCACCGGAGCCCGCGGCAAAGAGCTTTCTCATTGATCCGTGAAGGCCGATTGAGCTCGCCCGGGAAAACTCCGCACATGCCGACAAGCGAGCGGGCCAGCGCCGCATTGGGAGAGCCGACTGCCCGGCTAGAGACGCGTAGCGTGCGCCGCCGCTGGCAGGCGCTGCTCGGCGGCGGCACCGACGGCAACGAGCTGCTCACGAATTTGACCGGCGCCGTCCTGATCGTCCTGCTCGCGGTGATCGGGCTCACGATCCTTCGGATCGGACAGCTGATCTCGGTTCATCTGTTCGTCGGGCTGGTGCTGCTCGGGCCGGTGGCTTTGAAGATGGGAAGCACCGGCTACCGGTTCTTGCGCTACTACACGCGCGACCCCACATATCGCAAGAAGGGGCCGCCTGAGCCGTTCCTGCGGATGATCGCCCCGGTCGTCGTGCTAACGACCGTGGTCGTGTTCATCAGCGGAATCCTGCTGCTGTTCGGAGGGCCCTCGAGCAAGGACTCGTGGCTCGCGCTGCACAAGGTCAGCTTCATCGTCTGGATCGCGTTCACGGCGCTCCACGTACTGGCCCATCTGCCGAGCATCGTGCGAACGCTTCGCATCGGAAGACAGAACACGAACATCCCGGGGGTCTCGTCCGGGGCGGCCGGGCGGTGGATCGTCCTGGCCGGGGCGCTGGTCGGTGGGCTGGTCCTCGCGATCGTGCTGATCCCAGACTTCGCTTCGTGGACCGCGAGCAGCGCGTTCCACCATCACGAGTAGGAGCGCCGGGCGCCCCCCCCGCCCCCCCCGCCCCCCCCGGGGCGACGACTAGAGCCCCGGCGCCCCGGGCGCTCAGCGCACGTGAGCGAACGTGCGCTGAGGCCGGGACTGCGCCGAATCAGCTTCCGGATGCCGTGCAGCTGGTCGCCCAGGTGCACGCCCCGAATCCTTCGGCATCCGAATCCGGTGCCGACGGAGCGCCGATCACGTTGCTGTTCGAATCGATCAGGTCCATCGCCTCCGACGACTTCAACCCAGCGGAAGCCCCATTGGTCGTCCCCAGATCGAAGTTCGGGTTCGAGAGGTTCGGGAGCGCCGCGAACCCCGCGTTGGTGCCGATCTCAAGCGGCGTCTCCTCGATCCACTCGGCGGTTGCATGCGTCGAGGAGTACGGGACTGTGGTTGTGAACGACTCGTTGCGCGTCACATCCTGGATCGTGATGTTCCATACGTTCGAGCCCGCGGTCGCCTCCGAGATTGAGGCGTGCATGTGATCGCCTGGGGCGACGGTCATGTTCGAGATCGTCAGCGACGGGGCCGGCACCAGCTCGTACCACGCGGAATATGACGGTGTGCCCGTGGCGGACACGTCCTGCTCGGTGCCCGTTTGGATCAGGGTGTTATCCGTGACGGTGCAGCCCGTATCGACGCACCCGCCGCCGATCCCGATCCAGTCCGACGATGCCTCGGCCTGCCCCGCCGTGTGCTGCGTGGCGGTCGGCACCGTCCAGTCGCCGGCGATCGAGTGGAACAGCTTGGTTCCCTGCTCGAGCGTGCCCTGGTTGTAGCCGAACCAGTTGCTGCTCTGGTTGGTGTTCCCAACGAGGTGCAGCAGCTGCCCGTGAGCGCTGAGCGCGGAGGCGCTCGCGGCGGTGGCAGCGCTGAGCGCGAGCGACGCGACGACCGTTCCCGCCAGCCGTGCAACCGCTCGCCCCCTGCCTACGAGATGTGAATGCATGTATGGCTCGTTTCTCGACGACCCGCGGGCCAAGGCCGCCGCAGTCCTCCCGGTGGACCCGCGAGCGCCGCATTATGCAGAAAGCACGGCTTTCAATGAGCCGGTTACCGGATCAGCGGGCGTATTCGACCGCTCGAGACTCCCTGATCACCGTCACTTTGATCTGGCCCGGATACTCGAGCTCCTTCTCGATCTCCCTCGCGATCTCGTAGGAGAGCATCGTGGCGGCATCGTCGTCGATCGAACTCGGGGCGACCATCACCCGGATCTCGCGACCGGCCTGCATCGCGTAGACCTTGTCGACCCCCTTGTGCCGCGTCGCGATCTGCTCGAGATCGCGCAGGCGCTTGACGTACAGCTCAAGTGATTCGCCGCGCGCACCGGGCCTTGCTCCCGACAGCGCATCGGCTGCCTGCACAATCACCGCCTCGATCGTCTGCGGCTCAACCTCGTTGTGGTGGGCCTCCATCGCGTGCGCGACGGCCTCGGACTCGCCGTACTTTCGGGCGAGGTCACCGCCGACCAGCGCATGCGGGCCCTCGATCTCGTGCGTGACGGCCTTGCCGATGTCGTGGAGGAGCGCTGCCCGTTTTGCCGTCTTCGCGCCGGCGCCGAGCTCCTCGGCCATCATCGTGGCCAGCCGGGAAACCTCGATCGAGTGCGCGAGCACGTTCTGGCCGTAGCTGGTGCGGAACTTCAGCCGGCCGAGCAGTTTGATCAGCTCGGGATTCAGCCCCTGGACGCCCGCCTCGAACACGCCCTCCTCCCCGATCTCGACGATGTGGCTCTCGAGCTCGGACTTGGCCTGGTAGTACATCTCCTCGATGCGGGCGGGATGGATGCGGCCGTCCTGAAGGAGCTTCTCGAGCGTCAGCCTCGCGATCTCGCGCCGGACCCCGTCGAAGCCTGAGAGAACGACCGCGCCGGGCGTGTCGTCGATGATGAAGTCGACGCCGGTGAGGTTCTCGAGCGCCCGAATGTTGCGACCTTCCCGGCCGATGATGCGGCCCTTCATGTCGTCGGCGGACAGCTGAACGACCGATACCGTCGTCTCCGCCGCGTGCCCGGCGGCGAGCCGCTGCATGCACACCGAGAGGATGTTGCGAACTCGCCTTTCGGCCTCCCGCTTGGTCTCCTCCTCAATCTGCCGGATCCTGCGCGCGGCGTCGTGCTTGGCCTGATCCTCGATCTCCTTGAGCAGCAATTGCTTTGCACGGGCCGCTGAAATCCCGGAGATCCTCTCGAGCTCCTTCTCGAGATGCTGGCGTTGCCCGACCAGCTGTACCTGCTGCTGATCGAGCTCGGCCTCGCGGCGAGTGAGAGACTGCTCGCGCTTTGCCAGCTCCTCGGTTTGCTTTTTCGATTCGGTATCAGTTGCGGGCGCCGGACGGGGATCCGTCGTCACGACCGCGGGACGCGCCGCATGCATCCGACCGTAGACGATCGCGGCGAGCACGATTCCCACCGCGATCAGCGCTGCGGCACCGATGATTTCCATGGTCGATCCTCTCCTGGCAGCCCGAGAGCGGGCTCTCGGGCAAACCTCACTGCTTTAGTTTTCGGGAGCGACCGAGCGGCCCGTGCGAGGCGCACGAACGGATGCCGGTGACGTCAATGCGCCCTCTCAGGCGGCGGCTAGCTGGCGGTTGATTGGTCTGGTCGGATCAGTCGGACACCCGAGCCGGTCGGTCGGGCGGGCCGCTGGAACGTTCCTGCACGGCTGCAATGCCGTTGAGTCTGAATGGTTAGCCGTCAACTCTGATTCCGGAATCCAAGATGTACAAGATCATTTCTTGACCGACACACCGCCGTGATTCCTGCACGTGGGCTGCGTCGTGAATATGAATGATTAGCTGGTGTTTTGTGGCCTCGCGGGCCATTCGTTCGCTAACGGCATCGTATTACTGGGCGCCGAACGGCGCAAACCGCGGTCAGCTGGGCGCCAGCTTGAAGCTCGTGTGCCCGCGGCAGGTCGTGTGGTAGCGGGGATGCTTGGCCGTGTCTGTCAGCGCACCCGTCACGCGTTTGCCTGAAACCTTGCCGGCAACGATCGCCGTCGCCTTGCCGGGATCGACGAATCTCCCGCCGAAGGTTCCGTCCGCCTTGATGCGAATCGGAGTGAAGCCGCGGTCCCAGTCGATGATCGCGTGGCCGCCGGGACAGCGGTCGTAGATGTGATAGCTCAGGTTCCTCACGTGGCCGCGCGAGACGCTGAACGAGATCGTGCGCCCCTGTGCTGTCTTTCCCGAGTAGCGCGGATCTCCGCTCCGACTCGTGGTCGCCACCACGGGTGTGGCGGTGAAGCTCGCGACACCGTGGCACAGGACGTTCTCGCCCTTATTGAGTCCGAAGTCGTCGACATCCGCGGTGACGGTGTTCCCCGAGACCTGGCCCCGTATCAGCGATCCCTCCCCCGGCACACCGTTCCGAACCCCGAACCGGCCGCCGAACTTGCCCTTCGGGTGGATCTTCATGGGCGGATATCCGAACGAGTGGACGATCAGCCGCGTCCCATCCGCACACTTGTCGTTGATGTTGAAGTCGAGGTTCCGGACGAAGTGGTGACTGATGCTGAACGTCACGACCCAGTGGTGATGGTCGGCCGGATTGCGCTGGGTCGTCGAGCCCGAGTAGTTGCCATCGACCACCGGGATGCCCACGGCGACCGAGGCCACGGCCAGCATCGAGACCACCACAAGCGCCGCGATCAGAATGCCCCTCGAGCGCCGGCGCACTCGCCTGGAAAAGGACGGTTTGATCCCTGAACCGTACAAGAGGGTCTTGGTTGGATCGCCGGCGCTCAGGACGCCTGTGCGGCGCTAGGCCGCCTCGGGGGCGCTCAGGGCGGGGCGGGACGCTAGGACGTCGGCGGGGCGCTAGGGCGGCGGCGCGGGCGCTCAGGGCGCTGGCGGGACGGCTAGGACGCCTGCGCGCTTCCGTGCACGTGCAGCGCCTCGAGTGCCAGGTCGCTGTCGTAGCCCTTTCGCAGCAACACGCCCAGCGCGCGATCACGCTCTCGCCGCTCGTGTACGGGATTCGGAAACCGTCTGCGCAGCAGCGCGACCGCACGCTCGAGCTCTCCGTCGGCCGATTGGGAAGCGAGCGCATCCTCCACGAGATCTCGCTCGAGGCCCCGCTCCAGCAGCGCTCGCCTGATGCGCTCGGCTCCCCACTCGTCGAGCTCGCGCTTGTCGGTGGCGAACTGGCGCGCGTACCGAGCGTCATCGAGGTAGCCCTGATCTCGGAGCACCTCGATCGCACGCTCGGCCTCCTCGGCCGCAATGCCGCGACCGATTAGATGCCGGCGCATCTCGGCGACCGTCCGCTCGCGGCGGTTCAGGTGGCGGTACGCGAGCGCGAGTGCATGCTCGAGCCGCTGTTCAGCGTCACCGGCTTCGTGGTCGGTGGCGGCATGCGGCGACTGGGGGTCGCCGGCTTGGTGGTCGGTGGCGAGATGCAGGTGCTCTGGGTCGCCGGCTTGGTGGTCGGTGGCGAGATGCGCGGGCGGCCCCGCTGTGGAATCGAGCACCAGTGCTTATGCGGCGCGACCGCCGACCGTCTCGACGGCCTCGAGCGGCGGTCCTGCCTGTGACTCGATTGGCTTGACCAGGTCGCGGTCCATACCGAGTGCCGCGTAGATCTTGTCCTCGATCTCCTTAGCCATCTCCGGATGCTCGTCCAAGAACGCCTTTGCATTCCCTCGTCCCTGGCCGAGCCGCTCCTCGCCGTATGAGAAGAACGAGCCGGACTTGGTGATGATGTCGTGCTCGATCCCGTAGTCGATCAGGCAGCCGGATGTGGAGATCCCCTTGCCGAACTCGATGTCGAATTCGGCCTGCTTGAAGGGCGCGGCGACCTTGTTCTTGACCACCTTGACCCGCACGCGGTTACCGACCGCCTCAGCACCGTCCTTGAGCGTCTCGATCCGTCGAATGTCGAGGCGCTGAGAGGCATAGAACTTCAGCGCACGTCCGCCGGGCTGCGTTTCGGGAGATCCGAACATCACGCCAACCTTCTCGCGGATCTGGTTGGTGAACACGCACAGTGTCTGCGTGCGGTTGAGGTTGCCGGTGAGCTTGCGCATCGCTTGGGACATCATCCGCGCCTGGACGCCGACGGTCTGGTCGCCCATCTGCCCCTCGAGCTCCGCGCGTGGCGTCAGTGCGGCCACGGAGTCCACGGCGATCACGTCCACCGCTCCCGAGCGGATCAGCATGTCGACGATCTCGAGCGCCTGCTCGCCGTAGTCAGGCTGGGACACGAGCAGCTCGTCGATGTCCACGCCAATCTCCTGGGCATAGAGAGGATCCATCGCGTGCTCGGCATCGACGAACGCGCACACGCCGCCGAGCTTCTGCGCCTCAGCCAGGATGTGGTAGACGAGTGTGGTCTTTCCCGAAGACTCCGGGCCGAAGATCTCGATGATCCGCCCGCGCGGGACGCCTCCAATCCCGAGCGCGATGTCAAGCGCCAGGGCACCGGTCGGCACCGCATCCACAGCCACGCGCGCGCCTGGATCACCCATCCGCATGACCGTTCCCTTGCCGAACTGACGCTCGATCTGGGTCAGCGCTCCCTGCAGGGCGGCCTGGCGCTTGGCGTCAGCCGGGGCAGCCTTGTTGTTCTCGCTCATCTCGTTCGGCTCCTTCTCTCACACTTTGAACTCACCACGGTAGGACGGGTGGCGGACGGAACCCACGCTAGATCGAAGGCCTGTAACGGAACAAGACGCAGTCGTCACAAAAGCGCAAACGATCTGTGCCAATAGTGAACGGCGCGGCGGACGGGATGGGTGGTCAGGGGCGGCGGCGGGCGCGGCCGGCGCGGCGGTGCCCTGGTCGACGGGCGACGGGTCGGCGGAACTTCAAACAGACGCCCCGCTTCCGCTGAGGCACGAACGGGAGGGGCGAACCACAACGCTCGAAAGCGCCCAGCGCCCTAATCGCTTTCGAGCAAAGTGGTTGTTGTTGTCATAGCAACTGCAACCACATCGCTATAAAACGCCGCCAGCTCCCATCGTTCTTGAGCAATGTGGCGGTTGGCAGCCCGAGGGTGGGCGGGACACCAATCCCCAGCCCTCTAGCGAAGCAGGCCAACCAGCAAGGCGCCCGGCCGAAGGCCGGGAAGCGTGGCGCCACCCCCAGGAAGCGTGCCGCCAGCCGAAGAGGCGCGCACAACGGTGACGGCCGCATCAGACAAGCCTGGTGAGGCCGGCCGCTGAGCCCTACGCACCGAGACCGAGCGCGTACGCGATCGCGTCAAGCGCCGGCTCGTATCGCGGCTCCGGCACCGACACCGAAAACGATCGTCCCGCCGGATCCCAGCCCAGCTCGAAGAACGGGCAGCATTCACGCTCGACCGAGATCAGCTCGTGCACCAGATCGTCCGCCACGCCTGGATCGATCTGAAGCACCATCCGTCCCGGGTTGCGCTCGATGACGGTCGCCTTCGCTCCCATCCGCAGATAACGCTCGCGCTGCGCCGCCAGCCCCGACTCGTCGAGCGAGCAGGATTCCGGCGCCATCGGTAGGGGATCCACGGACATAGCGTACGGAGGCACGTTCGCAGCGCCGGATTGGTGCCGCTCGGCAAGTCGTCCAACAGCCTGCCGGCGAGCTACGGCGCCCCGACCCGCGTCAGCACCTCCGCGCCGAGCCGCGCGCCCAGGGCGGCGGCCTGGGCCACCGACTCGCCGCGCGCCAGCCCGAGCATGAATCCGCCGGCGAACGAGTCGCCGCACCCGTAGGCGTCGTGCGGCTCTCCCGGCGGCTCGACGGGCAGCCACCTACCCTCGGACTCCCCCCACCAGCGCCCTCCGTGGGCGCCATTGGTCTCCACGAGCAGCCGCGTGCGGCGTGCGGTTCGCTCGGCCCACTGGAGTTCGCTGCGGTCGTTCGCGCTGAACACGAGCGCGTCGATCGGCGGTCCGTCTGCTTCGAGGGCGTGGCGTCCACGCGGGGAGGCGACGACCACGCGGGCTGCTCGTGCGCGCTCGAGCGCAGCCGGATCGCCCGCGGTGAAGTAGACGCCATCGGTATCCCCCAGCCGGTCCCAGTCCAGCGGGTCGGAGCCGAGCGGCTCCAGACGCTCCCCGATCGTCACGATCGTGCGCTCGCCGCCCGAGTCGAGAAGCGTCACGGCGCGGCGGGTGGGCCGGTCGCGCCACGCGACCTGGAGCTGCACGCCGCGGCGAGCCAGCTCGCCGGCGGCTGCGCGTCCGTGGGCGTCGCGTCCGAGAGCGCAGAAGAACTCGACCTCGACCTCGAGCTCGGCGAGGATCGAGGCGACCACTCCCCCGCCACCGGCGGCGCGAGAAAAAGCACCATGCGCGTGCACGACGTCACCCGGAGCCGGGAAACGATCCACCGGCACGAAGTCCACCCATTCGACGTGTCCGACGACCGCGACGCGAGTCATGGCAGCTAGTCAACCTGATTGGCGCAGGCCGCGGGCCGAGATTCGGCACGCGTGCCCGTGACCCTGCGGACCGTCACCGCCAGATCTCATCGAACGCGGCCGCGTCGAACGGCACCAGCCAGCACTCGGCGATCCGCCCGTCGACGACGCGGAACACGCCGACGGTCTCCCAGGTGAGCTCACGGCCGTCGCGCACCGCTCGGCCGCCGGCGAGCTGCACCACCCGGCCTGCGATCAGCTCGGCCCCGTGAACCGTGACGCGGAAGGTCGAGTCGGTCATCGCACGGCGCTTCTCAAGATATGCGAGCACCGCCTCGACGCCACGGTGCTCGCCGGCGATCGAGCTCGTGCCCGGGACGTGCCAGACGACATCTTCGGCCAACAGCGACCGCACCCCATCGGTGCCTTCCCCGGCATATGCCGAAGCCTGCTCGGCGTGGAAGCGGCGCACGACCGACATCGGATCGGCCGGCGTAGCCCCGGATCCCAGCTCGATCCGCGATAGCGCCTCATACTGAGCGCCGCCCGGGCCGAGCCGCGACCGGAACAGCGTGACCACGGAGCCGCGGAACCGCTTCGCCGGCGGCGAAGGCAGCTCGAAACTACGCACGCGCGCGTCGCGCGCCACCCGCGCGACCGTCACATGCGCAAGAAACGGCCGCGCCTCGCGGGCGTACCAGCCGCCGGCCGACAGCACCCCGGCGAGCTTGTCCTGCACTGCGGCGAGCATTCCTTGCTCGTCAACTAGCTCGACCGCCAGCACCCGCGGCCGCCGCGCCGGTAGCCAGACCGGGTCGCCGACACTCAGCGGCACGACGGGCTCGCCGGCGACTGCGGCCAGCGCGCCGCTGATCGCGTCGATCTCCTCGACTCGCCGCGACCCGAGGAAGCAGAGCGTCACGTGCAGCGATTCAGGGCCGAGCACTCGCAGTCCGCGCTCATCAGAAAGCGCGGTGGCGCACCACCGCGCGAAGCCCTCACGAACATCGGCGGGCAGCTCGAGCGCGACAAACAGCCGCGCTGTCACGAGCCACGCGCGGCGGCAGTCTCCGAGCCCGGCAGGTGAACGTCCATTTCACCGCGCAGCAGCCGGCGGAGCAAATGCATCGCCACGGTGCTCGCACGATCGCGAATGTCGGCCCGCCCACCAGGTAGCCGGGCACTGCGCGTGATTCGCTCGCCGTTGCGCGTGCTCACCGAGAAGCAGACGAACCCCACGGGCTTCTCGGGCGTTCCACCATCCGGTCCCGCGACGCCCGTGATCCCGATTCCGATCTCCGCCCCGAATCGCGCCGCCGCGCCATCCGCGAGCGCTTCGGCAACCTCGGTGGAGACCGCGCCGACTCGGTCGATCAGCGCCGGATCGACTCCGACGAACTCAGACTTCGCCATGTTCGAGTACGCCACCACACCGCCCAGGAAGTACGCCGAGGAGCCGGCGCGATCGGTCAAGCGCGCCGCCAGCAGGCCGCCGGTGCACGATTCCGCGACGGCGAGGGTGCGACCGTCGAGCAGTGAGGCAACCTGCTCGTCGATCGTCGAGCCGTCCTCGGAGAACAGCGTGTCGGCATGGCGCTCGCGGATGAAGGCCGCAAAGTCGCGGTAGACGTCCGCAGCCGGCGGCTCGTAACGAGTCGCCACCTCGATCTCGCCGCGGCGCAGGCACGTCGTGATCTCGAGCTGATCGAGCGCGAGTCCGGCGGCCTCTCCCGCGCGCAGCGTGTTGGCGATCTCGGATTCGGGGATTCCAAACAGGCGCAGGATCCCGTTCTCGTACACGGTGGCGCCGGCGATGGCGGCGGCAAACGCATCGGTTGCGCGAGCCATGCGCCACATCGGCTGGAGCTCGCGAGGCGGTCCCGGCAGGACGACCACCGTCGGCCCTGATCCGTCGGCCGGTGGCACGATCAGACCGGGCGCTGTGCCAACTGGATCGAGCACGGTCGCCCCTCGCGGGATCACGGCCTGCTTGCGGTTCGAAGCGCGGATCGCGTCCGCGTCGAGTCCAGGCCAGCGTTTCAACATCGGCCGCAGGATCTCGGCGATCCGCTCCTCGAGTCGCGGGTCGAGCACCATCTCACGCCCGCTGAACTCACCGACGATTTCCGCCGTGAGATCGTCGGCGGTCGGGCCGAGTCCGCCGCTCGTGACGATCAGCGCCATCCCTTCCTCAGCCATGAACCGCAACGCGGCGAGCAGGTCATCGGGCCGGTCGCCGACGATCTGGATCGTCGCGGCATCGACGCCGATCTCAGCCAGACGCTCTGATAGCCAGGGGCCGTTGCGGTCGCTGATGATCCCGGTCAGGACCTCCGTGCCGGTGATCAGGATCCCCGCGCGGACCTGATCTCTCGCGCCGTCCAGCCCAGGCGCGCTATCAGCCCCCGGGCTCATGCGCAGCGCGGCTGCTGCGCCGGAGCCAGCGAGCTCTGCCCGCTCGGCTGAAGCAGGAAGCCGATCGAGGCCGCGGACGGACTGACATGCACCGGCTTGCCGTTTACCTTCATCTGGACCGACGCGTTGCCGAGCGTCAGCATCATCTTCGGCGCGGTCTGAGTCGGGATCGTCTCACCCACCGCGAAGATCCTGCCGGGGATCAGCTGCTTGCCGGTGCCGTCCACCAGGCATACATACACGCTCCCCGTCGGCACCAGCTCGAGCTTGACCGTGGTCGGCTTGGGCGCGGCGGGCGCCGCCGCTCGGTGCCGCGCGCGGCGGGCGTGACGATGCACGATTCTCGTATTGACCCCCGCCGTGGTGCCGGACTTGCTGCTGTTCCCAGAGTTCCCGACGAAGTACAGCGCGACCACGACCGCCACCAGTACCAGCCCCACGATCGCCCACGACGGCAGCAACGGTCCTTTGGCGGCGCGCTCGCGTTCGCGGTGAAGCGAAGACATCGGCCGCAGGTCGTTATCGGACGGCCGCTCGTACCTACGCCTGTACTCGTCGATCAGCATCCGGCTGTCAAGCCCGAGGTAGTCGCCGTAGGTACGCAGGAAGCTCTTGACGTACACGGGTCCCGGCAGCAGGTCCCATTCCTCGTTCTCGATCGCCCGCAGGTACTTGGCACGGATCTTCGTCCGGGTCTCAACCTCGGTGATATCGATCCGCGCACGCATCCGCGCCTCTCGCAATGTCGAGCCGATATCGGCCATCGCCACAAGGCTACAACCGCAAGCCGGAGCAAAACATCCCGGAAACGGGTTGCTATCCAGAGCCGCTTCGGCGGCCTTCGGCGCACGCCCGGCCCTGCGCGGCTGTGCGCATTAGGGCTCGGGGAATCGACGTCGGGGCCCGCGCGCGGCTGCCCGCGCTAGCGCTCGGGGGGCTCGTCGTCGGGCACGTGAACCGGCTGGCTGGAGCCTCCGCCGGCCTCAGCCAGGTGCGAGAGGATCCGGGGCACGTCGGCTTCGGTGATCAGTACCTGACGGGGTTTTGAGCCCTCGTACCCGGAGATGATCCCGCGCCGCTCGAGCATGTCGATCAAGCGACCTGCCCGGGTATATCCGAGGCGCAACCGCCGTTGCAGCATCGACGTCGACGCCGTTCCCATCTGCGCGACCAGCGCGATCGCCTCCTCGAGCAGCGGATCCTCGTCCGGGTGGAACTCGGCATCCTCCGAGGCGCTGTCGTCGGCCGACTCGACCTCCTCGAGCAGCTCTGCATGGAACTCGGGCTCGCCCTGGCGGCGCCACGCATCGGTCAGGTGCGCGACCTGCTCCTCGTCGATGTAGGCGCCCTGGATCCGCTGGACCTTCGAGGAACCGACCGGCGAGAACAGCATGTCCCCCTGCCCCAGCAGCGACTCCGCTCCATTCTGGTCGAGGATCACACGCGAATCGGTCTGCGAAGAGACCGCGAACGCGATCCGTGAAGGGACGTTCGCCTTGATCATCCCGGTGATCACGTCGACCCGCGGTGACTGGGTCGCCAGCACGAGGTGGATGCCAACCGCGCGCGCCTTCTGCGCGAGCCGGATGATCGAGTCCTCGACGTCCGCGGGCGCGACCATCATCAGGTCAGCGAGCTCGTCGATCACGCACAGGATGTACGGAAGCGGCGGGGCGGGCGGGTTCCCATTCACGCGCGTCCGGTTGAGCTCGGGTAGCGAGCGGGTCCGTGCCAGCGACATGATCCCGTAGCGCTGCTCCATCTCCTTGACCAGGTTCTGCAGCGCGTTCGCGGCCATCCGAGGGGAGGTGATCACGGGCGTCAGCAGGTGCGGGATACCCTCGTAATGGTTGAGCTCGACCTGCTTGGGATCGACGAGCACGACTCGCACCTCATGCGGAGTGGCCCGCAGCAGAATTGAGGAGAGCATCGCGTTGACGCACGCCGACTTGCCGGCCCCGGTCGTCCCTGCGACGAGCAGGTGCGGCATCTTCGCAAGGTCGGCGCCGATCGCGCGGCCGGCGATGTCCTTGCCCAGCCAAACCGTGAGCGGTGACCAGTCGGCCGGCGGGTCCTGGAAGACATCGCCGAGGTGCACGATTCTGCGCCGCGCGTTCGGGACCTCGACTCCGACCGCGTGCTTGCCCGGGATCGGCGCGAGGATCCGGATGTCGGTCGCTGCAAGCGCGTACGCGAGATCGTCCTTCAGCGAGGAGACCTTCCCGACCTTGATGCCCGGGGCGAGGCGGAGCTCGTAGCGCGTGATGTGCGGTCCGGTGACCCGGCCGATCACCTTGGCCTCGATCCCGAAATGGCCGAGCGTCTCGATCAGCGTCCTCGCGACCTGTTCCTGGCCGGCGGTGTCCGGCTTGGCCGCCTCGCCGGTCGAGCGGGTCAGGAAGCGCGGCGGAGGAACACGCCACACGAAGTCCGGATCGTCGGTGATCGACTCGCGGTAGCGGCCCTGGGGCGTCAGGTCCTCGGGAGCGACCTCCGGCCGGCCCGGCTCCTCGGGCTGATTGTCCACAATATTGTCGACAATCTGGCCGGAGGTCTCGTCGGGAGCGTCGTCCTCGGCATCCTCCGCATCCTCCAAGTCCTCGGCGGGATCTCCCATGTTCGCGGGCGCCTCGACGTGCGTCGCGCGCACGACCAGCTCGGACGTGTCCACCTCCGGTGGCAGCAGCGGCTCGGGCTCGCCGCCGAATCCATCGTCGAGCTCGCCGGAGAACGACCGACCGGCAGCCGTCAACGGCCGCCGTCCGGCAGCGGCCCGCAGATCCCCGGTCGAGCGCTTGAGCGCGCGGCTGGTCCCAGCCATACCGGCGCCGGTCATCCGGATCACCGACGCGAGCGTCGCGCCGGTGACGAGGATCACGCCTGCGATCAGCAGGAACACGGCGAGGATGTGCGCACCCGCCACCGAGACCAGGTGCGAGCTGACCCACAACTCGGCCTGACCAACGATCCCTCCGCGAGCCTCGAACGCGGCCGGGTGCCAAAACGCCGCCGGGGGCACGCGACCCGGCCCAATGCCGAACGTTCCCGCCGCGAGCGCCAGCGTGATCGCCGCGACCAGGCACACCGCGCCGGTCCGCAGTGGCCGGCCGGACGGGCGCACGTCGCGCAGCAGGACCAATGCGCCGCCGGCGACGAGGGCGGCCGGGATCGCGTATCCGAGCGCGCCCAGCACGAACCGCATCGCGGTGACGGCGCCGTTGCCCAGCGTTCCGCCCGAGAGGCCCGTGTACGCGACGCCCGCCAGGAAGATCCCCAGCGCGATCAGCGCGAGGCCGAGAATGTCGACGTGGTGTGCCTCCAGCTCGAGATGCGGCCTGGGCAGCGACGGACGGCTCGCGAGCAGCGAGCGCTTGGCACGCTTCGGGGGCGATTTGCGCTTGCCCGTCTGACGGCGACTCGGCATGTCCGAAGAAGTGGCTTCGACAGCGCGCCCCCGCCTCCTGCCCCGGGGTCTCTCGACGCCGGAGCCTGGTATCAAGCGCCACTAAATCTTCAGTCGCGCTTATTACTGTCCCCCTACCATCACATGACACAAAATGGTTGATTACGAACGTCCCCCCCGCGTCCTCGTCGTCGAGGACGACGATGCGATTGCGCAGGTGCTGCAGCGCTCGTTGCGGATGGAGGGATACGACGTCAAGATCGCCGGCGACGGGATCAGCGCGCTCGACCTCGCGCACGGGTTTCTGCCAGACCTGGTGATCCTCGATCTCGGTCTCCCCCGACTCGATGGCATCGAGGTCGCAAGGACGCTGCGCAAGAGCGACGATGTACCGATCCTGATGCTGACCGCGCGTGACGCGGTTGAGGCTCGCGTCGAGGGCCTCGACTCCGGCGCGGACGACTACCTGGTCAAGCCGTTCGAGCGCCAGGAGCTGCTTGCGCGTCTGCGCGCGCTGCTGCGGCGACGCCCCCCGCGCGGCCAGGCGACGCTTACGGTCGGCGACCTCAAGCTCAATCCCGATACCCACGAGGTCACTCGCAATGACCGGATCGTCGAGTTGACCCAGCGCGAGTTCGAGCTGCTCGAATATCTGATGCGCAACGAGCGGATCGTGATCTCGCGCCAGCGCCTGCTCGACGAGGTGTGGGGCTACGACCCGTTCTCAATGACGAACACGATCGAGGTGTTCGTCTCCAACCTCCGGAGGAAGCTCGAAGCCGGTGGCGAGCCTCGGCTCCTACATACGATCCGCGGCGCGGGCTACGTTCTCCGCGTATAGGTCGGTCCCGATCCGCTGGCGGCTGGCCGGCGGATCCGCGGCGCTGACCTTCGTGATCCTCGCTGGGTTCGCGGCGATCGTGGGCGTCCTCACCACGCGGCAGGTGCGCGGCCAGTTCAACGACGAGGTCTCCCGTGCGGCCGACCAGCTTCACGGCAACCTGAGACTGCACTGGCTCGCACTAGACACCCCGGACTGCAACAAGACGGTCAGCCTGAGCGACTACGCGAGCGCCGAGCACGCCCAGATCCGGATCTACGACGACACCGGCACGCTGCTGTGTACGCAGGACAACGTGAAGATCAAGGGCGCCAAATCGCCGCTCGAGGCATCCGTGTTCCCAACCGCGCCGCAGCGCCTCGGCACCTTCGAGGAGTCCGGCTACCGGGCCGTCGTCTCGGAGATCGGCGTTCAGCCGGCCGGTGAGGTCACGCTTCTATACGCCCGCCCGCTTTCAGACGTCGACCACACGCTGGCCCGAGTACGGGTGTTCCTGCTCCTCGGCGTGCTCGGCGGCACCGTGCTCGCGCTGCTCGCCGGCCTTGCGACAGCACAGCGTGCGATCCGACCGATCGCGCAGCTGACGGTCGCGGCGCGCGAGATCGAGCGCACGCGAGACCCGAGTGGCCGTCTACCCCATCCCGAGGCCGACGACGAGGTCGCGGAGCTGGCGAGCACGCTCGACGCGATGCTCAAAGCGCTCGACGCCGCGCGTGGTGAGACCGAGACGATGCTCGAGCGTCAGCGCGAGTTCGTGGCCGATGCCTCGCACGAGCTCCGCACGCCGCTGACGAGCGTGCTCGCGAACCTCGAGCTGCTGGCCGAGGAGCTCGGTGGCGAGCAGGCCGAATCAGCGCAGGCCGCCCTGCGCTCGACCCGGCGAATGCGTCGCCTGGTCGGGGACCTGCTGCTGCTTGCCCGCGCCGACGCCAAGCGCGAGGCACCGCACCGGCCAACCGACCTCGCCGAGGTGCTGACCGAGGCCGCGTCCGAGCTCGAGCCGGTGGCCGAAGGTCACGAGCTCGTGATCGAGCCGCATCACGCGGTTGTCCCGGGGGTCAGGGATGACCTGCATCGGCTGGTGCTGAACCTGATCGAGAACGCGCTTCGGCACACGCCGCCTGGAACCCACGTGCGGGCGCTGACCACGACCGAGAACGGCGACGCGCTGGTGGTGGTCGAGGACGACGGACAAGGAATCCCTCCCGAGATCGAACGGCGCGTCTTCGAGCGGTTCGTGCGCGGCGGCAGTGATGGTGGCCCACCCACCAACCGCGGTTCAGGGCTGGGACTGGCGATCGTGCGGGCCGTGGCGGAATCCCACGGAGGCACCGTCGCGCTCGAGCATCCAGCCACCGGCCGGGGCACGAGGTTCGTGATCCGCATCCCGACGCGGGGGGCGGCGCCCGCGAACGGCAACGGCGCCGAGCCGGTCGCTCAGACCTCGACGACGACCGGCAGGACCATCGGCCGACGGCGCAGCCGGTCGTAGACGAATGCCGCGAGGTCGTCGTGGAGCTCCTGCTGAAGCAGGTCGATCTCGCGCACCCCGTCGGCCGCTGAGCGAGCCAGGGAGCGCTCCACCGCCTCGCGGATGTCGAGCACGAGCCCGTCGGCCTGCTCGACGAACGGAACGCCGCGGAAGATCACCTCGGTCGGCGCGACCGACTCGCCGGTCTGCTCGGAGACGGTCGCGACGACGATGAAGATGCCGTCGGCCGACAGCATCCGCCGATCGCGCATCGCGGCGTCCGCGGGATCGCCGATATCGACCCCGTCGACGAAGATCATGCCCGACTGCTCCGGCTCGCCGATGCGCGCGCCTGCGGAATCGATCACGAGCGGCAGCCCGTTCTCAAGCCGGAACACGTCTTCGGGGTCGATGCCCACCGAGTCCGCCAGCTGCGAATGCAGGTACAGCCGCTTGTGGTCGCCGTGGATCGGCATCACGTAGCGGGGCTTCACCAGGTTGAGCATCAGCTTTAGCTCCTCCTGGTAGCCGTGTCCCGTCGCGTGAATCGGCGCGTCCCGCGCGGTGATCACGTCGCAGCCGATGTGGTACAGGCGGTCGACGGTCTCGTTGACGGTCCGCTCGTTGCCGGGGATCGGCGTGGCCGAGAACACGACCGTGTCGCCGCCGCGCAGCTTGATCAGCCGGTGGTCGTTGTGGGCCATCCGCCGCAGCGCCGACAGCGGCTCGCCCTGAGAGCCGGTCGAGATCACGACGACCTTGTGGTCGGGCCAGTCCTCGACCTCCTGGGGCTGGATCATCAAGCCCTCCGGGATCTCGATGTGTCCGAGCGAGCGTCCGATATTGACGTTCTTGCGCATCGATCGTCCGACCAGCGAGACCTTGCGCCCGAGCGCCGCCGCGGCGTCGATCACCTGCTGCACGCGATGGATGTTCGACGCGAAGCTCGTCACGACGATCCGGCCCTCGGCGCGCGCGAACACCTCCTCGAGGTGCGGGCCGACGACGCGCTCAGAAGGCGAGAAGCCGGCGCGGTCGGCGTTGGTCGAGTCGCCGCAGAGCAGCAGCAGCCCTTCGCGCCCCAGCTCTGCGAGCCGCGACACATCGGCCGGCGGGCCGTCAACGGGGGTCTGGTCGAACTTGTAGTCGCCAGTCACGAGCACGGTCCCCAACTCGGTTCGTAGCGCGACCGCGCACGAGTCGGGGATCGAGTGCGTCATGTGAATCAGCTCGAGCTCGAACGGCCCGGCGGGGATCTCGTCACCCGGTTCGACGTCCTCGAGTGGCGCGTCGCGCAGGTTGTGCTCGTCAAGCTTGGAACGCGCCATCGCGACCGTCAGGCGGCCACCGTACACGACGGGAAGGTCTGAGCGGACGGCACCCAGTCCACGGAGCACCCACGGCAGGGCGCCGACATGATCCTCGTGGCCGTGCGTGATCACGATCGCCTCGATGTCATCCGCCCGCTCGCGCAGGAAGTTGAAGTCCGGCAGGACGAGGTCGATCCCGAGCATCTCGCTGGTCGGGAAGCGCAGGCCGGTGTCGACCACCACGATCCGGCCGTCGTACTCGACGACCGTCATGTTCTTGCCGATTTCGCCCAGGCCGCCGAGCGGCAGGACGCGCAGCTGGCCGCTCACGCTCCGGCGGTTTGCAGCAGACCGTGCCGCTCGAGCATCGCCCGAACCGTCCCCGTCTCGCGCTCATCGAGCTCGACATACGGCAGCCGCGGTCCGCCGACGCCCATCCCAAGCAGGTTCAGCGCGGCCTTGGTCGAGCAGGCGGCCGGCGCGACGGCCAGGTCACGGTAGACATCTGCGAGGCTCGCATCGATCTCGCGACGGCGCTCGGGCTCGTCGACCATGCGATGCATCTCCTCGCCGAACAGGTGGCTGGCGACGCAGATTCCGCCGGGCTCGCCAAGGTCCAGCACGTCGGCGAGCATGTCGTCGTTGCCGGCGTAGATCTGCATGCCGTCGATCTTCGCGAGGTTCCCGTGATTGGCCTGTTTGACTCCGGCGATGTTGTCGAGCTGCGCGAGCTCGGCCAGCAGGTCGTTTGGCATGTCGGAAGCCGTTCGCTGCGGGATGTTGTAGACCAGGATTGGCAGGTCGGTGGCCCGCGAGACCTCCTCGTAGTGGCGAATGATCCCCCGGCGGCTCGGACGGTTGTAGTACGGATTGACCGACAACAGCGCGTCGGGGCCGATCTGCGTCGCCCGCTCGGTCAGGAAGGCGGCGTGGCGGGTGTCGTTCGATCCGACGCCGGCGACGATCGAACACCGGCCTTTCATCTCCTCCACCGCGAGGCGGATGATGCCGAGGTGCTCCTCGTCTGAGAGCGTCGACGCCTCGCCGGTCGTGCCGCAGATCACCAGACCGTCTGAGCCGTGCTCGACGAGGTGGTTCATCAGCCGCACGGCCGCCTCCTCGTCGATGCGGCCGGCATCGTCGAATGGGGTGACCATCGCGGTCAGGATCGAGCCAAGGCTCAGCGACATCGACCGGATTATCGCAGGGCGGGAAGCGGCCCGAAGCTCAGTGCTTCTGGCCGCCCCAGCCGAGCACCGACAGCGGGCCCAGTGCGGTGTTCGCGGCGACGCGCACCGGCGCCGGGCTGGTTGGCACCTCCGGCTTGGGCGGCTGTGAGACGACGTGCGAAACGGGTGCACCGGTGATCCGCGCGATTCGCTGAGGAAGGCCCGCATGGAGCCACTTCGAGAACCGCATCGGGAGCGTCGAGACGATGATCTCGTCGTAGAGCTTGGGGTTCCAGACGTCGGTCACGGCGATTATCGGATCGCCGTCGCCGACGCTCCCGCTGACGTCGAGCCCCTCGCTGCGCAGCTGCTGGGTGGCGTCATCGAGCTGCGTGAGCGCTGCCTCGCGACCGCCCCTGAACGGCGTCGCCGGCACCACCAGCGTGAACATCGTCGGCTCCCGCGCGGCGCGGGTGCGCAGGGCGGACACAAGCTCTTCAGAGGTCGCCGTGACGTTCGCCAGCACCAGCACGTTCCGCTTCCATGTCATGGCCACCTCCAGGTTCCGTTAGCGCTAACAACGTAGCGCGCGTCCCGGTCGTAGACAATGGCCGGATGGATAAGAGTTCATTGGGAATCGATGTCGCCGACGAGCTGCTCGCCAACAACCGGGCGTTCGCCGGCTCCCTACCCGTCGAGCACTTCAACGTCCGCCCGAGCCGGCGGCTGGCGATCGTCACTTGCATGGATTCGCGGCTCGACGTGTTCGCCGCGCTCGGGCTACGCGTGGGCGAAGCGCATGTCCTGCGAAACGCAGGCGGCGCGATCACCGACGACATGATCCGCTCGCTGGCGATCTCGCAGCGAAAGCTGGGAACCACCGAGGTGATGCTGATCCAGCACACCGACTGCGGGATGCTGTCGATCACGGACGACGGCTTCCGGGCCGAGCTGCAGCGGGCGACCGGCGTCGCTCCCGCATTTGCGATCGAGTCGTTCACCGATCTCGATGCCAACGTCGCCCAGTCCGTTCGCCGGTTGCGGCGCTCGCCGTTCCTCGAGCATCGCGTCGCGATCCGCGGCTTCGTCTACGACGTCGACACGCACCAGCTGCGCGAGGTTGTCGTTAACGACGAAGGACCGCCGGCTGCGGCCGACGGCCCCTCGTGACGGTGGTTGGATGAAGCGGGCTCTTTACGCGGCGGGAGCGGGCTCGCCGACGCTGGGCGCGGTGCCCGTCTCGGTCTTCTTGTCGCGCGCGAACACGCCGTCGGGGTTGCGCAGCGCGCCACCGATCGAAAGGATCGCGAAGCCAAAGCCGGAGAGCAGCAGCGCCACTCCGACCACGACCCCGAACAGCGAGATCTGGTCAGCCATGTAGCTGGTGTTCAGAGCGGTCGTCAGCGCGGTCTCGTTGATCCACACATTGCGAGCCGGGTTGTCGACCGGCCTGCCCTTGACGGTCAGCGCCTGGGCCGCGTTGTTGGTGCCCTTGCCGTCAGCCGTCGCGTAGTGCGGCATCTGCGAGTACACGACCCCGCCGGTCGCCTCGAGCGCGTGAATGTTCATGTACTGCGCGAAGCAACGGGCGTCGCCGCCGTTGTTGATCGCCTTGTTCGCGACCGAGCAGGTCGGGATCGCGATCTTCGAGGTGTCAAGACCGGCCTTCTTCGCCGCGGCCGTGATCGCCGCAGGCGTCATGTCCGGGGTACCGGTGATCTGCTGGGCCTTCAGGTTGTCCGACACGGTGCTGCGGCCGTTCAAGCCCATCACGATCGCGGCGACACCGAACGCAACGAGGACGACGGCGGTAACGAGGCCACCGATCTCGAATGCCTTGCGAGTACTCATCATGCCTCCTGGGAGAGCCGCTGAGTCAGTTTCTGCGGCGTCTTTGTTGGGGTCCCATCACGTAGATGAGTGTCGGCATCAACGAGGGCGCTCGTATCCGCTCGCCCCCGTAGAGCTATTGCGGTTTTTCCGCGGTCGCGATGGGATTGCGCCGCAAATCTGGTGGTTTAAGTCCCGCCCACCCGGCGCATGCGCCGGGTGGGCGGGACCAGATCCCGGCCGCATGCGGGGTGGGCGGGATCAGATCCCCGGCGCGCATGCGCGCCGTCCTACAGCAGCTGCTCGAGCCCGACCGTGGGCGAGCTGCTCAGCGACCCAACGCGACGAATCGCGAGCAGCACACCGGGCATGAACGAGTACCGGTCGATCGAGTCGTGGCGGATCGTCAGCGTCTGCCCGACGTCGCCGAAGATCACCTCCTGGTGGGCGACCAGCCCGGGGAGACGGACCGAATGGACGGGCACGTCACCGCCGAGCATTTGGGCGGTGAGCTTTGCCGTGCCGCTCGGGGCGTCGAGCTTGCGGTCATGATGCAGCTCGATGATCTCGACCTTCGCCATGTGCTTGGCGGCCTGAACCGCGAACTGCATCATCAGCACCGCGCCGATCGCGAAGTTGGGCGCGATGAAGATGTTGGCGCCGCTCAGGCCGCGGAGCTCGTCAACGTCGAAGCCGGTTGTCCCGATCACGACATGGACGCCCGCGGCCACCGCCTCGCGCGCGTTCGCGACCGCCGTGTCGGGGATCGTGAAGTCGACGAGCACGTCGGGTCGCGCGGCAAGCGCCTCCGATACCGAGGCTCCGAGCGCCGGGTCGGCGCGCGCGACGAGCTCCATGTCCTCAGCGCCCGCTACGGCCTCACACACGGTCGCCCCCATCCGCCCGGCGGCGCCGGCCACCGCCACCTTGATCACGCGACCGCCGCTTCGACGGCCGCGACCGCTTCGTTGAAGCGACCCTCCTCGGGTCCGATGCCCGCGGCCGACAGCCGTCCCGGCGTCCACAGCTCATCGACCAATGCCCCGAGGTCCTCGAGCGAGACTGCGTCGATCCGCTCGACGACATCGTCGAGCGAGAGCAACGGCGCCCCGGCGAGGATCTCCGAGCCGAGGCGATTCATTCGCGCCCCGGTCGACTCGAGCGCCAGCACCACGCGACCCTTGAGGTTCTCCTTGGCCCGCTCGAGCTCCTCGGCGGTCGCGGGCTCCACCCGCATGCGCGCGAGCTCGGTGCCGACCACGGCGAACGCATCGACCAGGTTCTCCGCGCGCGTCCCTAGGTAGAGGCCGACCTGGCCACTGTCCTGGTACGCGCCGCTGAACGAGTACACCGCATATGCGAGCCCACGCCGCTCTCGAATCTCCTGGAACAGGCGCGACGACGAGGTGCCGCCGAAGATCGTGTCGAGCACTCGCAACGCGAACCGGCGCTCGTCATGGCGCGAGAGACCAGGCCCGCCCAGGCACAGGTGATACTGCTCGGTGTCCTTGCGCTCGAAGCGCCGGCGGGCGATCGTCCCGGGTGGGGCGGGCTGCGCCACGGGCGCGCTGGCGGGCGCCTCGGCCGGCACGCGCGTGCTCGCCAGCTCCACCAGGGCTTCGTGGTCGACCGCGCCGGCGGCCGCAATCACGATGTTGCCCGGGACGTACCGGGCCGTATGGAACCCGGCGATCTCGCTGACCGGGGTGTTCTCGATCACGGGCGCGCGACCGATGATCGCCCTTCCCAGCGGATGATCGCCGAACACCGCCTCGCCGAGGACGTCGAACACCTTCTCCTGCGGATCGTCCTCGTACATCGCGATCTCCTCGAGGATCACCGCCCGCTCGGAGTCGACGTCGTCGAGCCGGGGTCGGAAGACCATGTCGGCCATTACGTCGAACGCGTCGGGCAGATGCTGGTCGATCACCCGCGCGTAGACCGAGGTGCTCTCCTTGCCAGTGCCGGCGTTCAGCTCGGCGCCCATGCCGTCGAAGATCTGGTCGATCTCGAGCGAGCTGTACTTCGAGGAGCCTTTGAACAGAAGGTGCTCGAGCAGGTGGGACAGGCCCGCCCGCTCGTCGCTCTCGGCGCGCGAACCCGTCCCGATCCAGAACCCGAGCGACACGGACCGGACGGAGGGCATCGCCTCCGTCACGATCCGGACGCCCGAGTCAAGCGTGGTCAATCGCCAAGGCGATGCGGAATCGCCTGTCGGCGATTCCGTTTGGAGATCGCCCTGGGGGCGATCTCCTCCGGCCTTGTCACTTCGCGCCACGGGCTAGTAGCGCGGGCGGTCGGGATCCCGGTCGCGGACGCGACCCCGGTCCCCGTCACGGCCGCCGTCACGCGGCCGGTCGCGATCGCGATCGCGCGGGCGGCCACCGCGGTCGCCGCCGCGGCCGCCCCGGTCGCCCCGGTCGCTCCGCTCACGCCTCGGCGGGCCGCTGTCGCCGCTGCCGACGGCGGCAAGCTCCTCGACGCTCTTGCCGGCGATCTCGGGATCGTCGGCGAGGCGCAGGCCGATCCGGCCACGCTCGCGGTCGACCTCGACGACGCGGACGTTGAGCTCATCGCCCTTGTTGAGGACCTCCTCGACCGACGCGATCCGGCGGCCGGGCGCGATGTTCGAGATGTGCAGCAGGCCGTCGGTGCCCTTCGAGAGCTCGACGAACGCGCCGAACGTGGTCGTCTTGACGACCTTGCCGGTGAACTCGTCGCCGACCTCGACCTCCTTGGTCATCGCCCGGATCCGGTCGACCAGCGCGTCGCCGCGCTCGCCGTCCGCTGCGTAGACCAGCACCTGGCCCTCGTCGTTGACGTCGATCTGTGACTCGTACTCCTCCTGGAGCGAACGGATCGTCTCGCCGCCCTTGCCGATCAGCAGGCCGATCTTCTCGGGGTCGATCTGGATCGTGGAGATCCGCGGCGCGTGCTTGGAGAGCTCGGTCCGCGGATGCTCGATCACCTTCGCCATCTCGCCGAGGATGAAGTTCCGGGCGGTCTTCGCCTGCGCGAGCGCGTCGCGCATGATCTCGAACGTCACGCCGGTGATCTTGATGTCCATCTGCAGCGCTGTGATCCCGCGCTCGGTGCCGGCGACCTTGAAGTCCATGTCGCCGAGGTGGTCCTCGACGCCGGCGATGTCGGTGAGGATGATGTATTCATCGCCCTCCTTGATCAGGCCCATCGCGATCCCCGCGACCGGCGCCTTGATCGGCACGCCAGCGTCCATCAGGCTGAGCGTCGAGCCGCACACGGAGGCCATCGAGCTCGAGCCGTTTGACTCGAAGATGTCCGACACGACACGGATCGTGTACGGGAACTCCTCCTGGCTCGGGATCATCGGCACGAGTGCGCGCTCAGCGAGGGCGCCGTGACCGATGTCGCGGCGCTTGGGACCGCGCATGAACCCTGCCTCCCCGACCGAGAACGGCGGGAAGTTGTAGTGGTGGAAGTAGCGCTTGGCGGTCTCCAGCCCGAGCGTGTCCAGGCGCATCTCCTCGCGCGTCGTGCCGAGCGCGACGACGCTGAACGCCTGCGTCTGGCCGCGGGTGAACAGCGCCGAGCCGTGTGTGCGCGGAGCGACGCTGACCTCGATCGAAATCGGCCGGATCTCCTCGGCGCTGCGGCCGTCGGGGCGGCGCTTGTGCACCGCGATCCGCTCGCGGATGATCGTCTTCTCGAGCCTGTCGAACGCGAGCTGAGCCCTCGACCGGTACTCGGCGTAGGTGTCAGCGTCGGGATCGCCGGAGTACTGCGTCAGGACCTCCTCCTCGACTGCCTTGGAGGCGTCCTGGCGCTCGAGCTTGTCCTCGATCTGCGTCGCGTGGTCGAGCGCGGCGCCGTGCGACGCCTTGATCTGCTCGTAGAGCTCCGGGTCCACCTGCGGGACCTCGACCGCGAGCTTCTCCTTACCAGCCTTCTCGGCGAGCTCGCGCTGGATCGCGCAGAGCTTCTTGATCTCCTCATGGGCGATGTCGAGCGCGTCGAGGATCTCCGCCTCGGGGATCTCGTTCGCGCCGGCCTCGACCATCAGGATCGCGTCCTCGGTGCCCGCGACGATCAGGTCGAGATCGGTGTCCTCGACGAGGTCCTCCTCGTTTGGGTTGACGACGAAGTTGCCGTCGACCTTGCCGATCCGCACCGCGCCGACCGGCGTCGGGAACGGGACGTTCGAGATCATCAGCGCCGCCGAGGCGCCGTTCATCGCAAGGATGTCGTACGGGTTGACGTGGTCGACCGACATCGGAATCGCCACGAGCTGGGTCTCATAGCGCCAGCCCTTCGGGAACAGCGGGCGGATCGGGCGGTCGATCAGCCGCGCACCCAGTGTTGCCTTCTCCCCAGCGCGACCCTCGCGCTTGAAGAACGAGCCGGGGATCTTCCCGGCCGCGTACATCCGCTCCTCGATATCGACCGTGAGGGGCAGGAAGTCCACGTCCCGGAGGTTCCCGGCCGTGGCGGTACAAAGAACCATGGTGTCGCCGCATCGGACGACGACGGCGCCGGAGGCCTGCTTGGCCAGCTTGCCGGTCTCGAACGAGATCTCCTTGCCCTCGACCTCGACAGACACGCGCGTAACGGCGTCAGACATATTCAATTTCCCTTCTTACTCCGCCCTTCGGTCGGCGGAGTCTCTTCGTTTCTCTTCTTTTATTCCGAACATCGGTGATGGTAGCGGGCGGGTTGTCGGCTGGGGGCAATCGTCGTCGCTGGTGCGCTGGCGCAGGGATGCTTTCTTTGGCCGCGGAAGGGTGCGGTTCGGCCTGCTGATCAGGGACCGATGTCGATTGTCCGCCTATTTCGCTGACAATCGACATCAACCGGTCCGCCACCCATGAAATGCGGTCTCAGACGGACGCTGAGTTGCCGTAGCGGTCGCTGGCGCTGAGCACCTTGACGGCCGCGCCGGCCGGGACACCCACGGAGAACACGGCACCGGATGAGCGGCGCACGACGACCGTCCTATGACCGACGCGGAACTCCACGGTGCCGCCGTTGACAACGCTCGGCCACTCGATCAGGTCGGTGTCGAGCTCCGAGGCCATCAGCACTGGCGGGTAGCCGATCTGCACCGCGATCCGGCCCGGACCGCCGCCGGCAGCGACCCGGCGCACGGTCAGCGCCCGGGAGGGCGAGAGTGCGAACGCATCAGAAGCAAGCGTGTAGAGGTTCGCGGTGATCAGGAAGCGATAGCGCCCGAGCGGGGCGTTCACCGGTGCCTGCCAGACCGCGCGGTAGACGCCGTTCGAGTCGACCGTCCAGAGGATCTGGTAGCCGAGGTCGTCGGCCACGGCCTGCCACCGTCCGCCCGGGCCCAGCCGCTGGATCGTCACGAACGCTCGGTCCAGCGGCCGGTCGTAGCCCTTCAACCCTCCCTGCCAGCTGAACGAGATGCGCTGCAGTCGCGATGGCGCGGTCGGCGCGCCGGCGGCGGTGGCGCTCGCCCCCACCGACCGGGCCGCGAGGTCGTAGTGCAGGCAGATGTAGCGGGCCGCGGCGTACTTGAGGCCGCCGGTGGCGCCGCGGGCAGTCGTGAACCAGGAGGTCGAGTCCTCGAACCGGCTCAGCGCCGCCGGCTGCGAGACCGGCGATGCGCTCGACGCGCCCTGACTGAATGGCGCGCCGTCGTCCTTGATCCCGTTTGTCGGGTCGAACGGGTAGGGCGCCGGCGCGGGCTGGCCGCGCACCAGGCGTCCCGCCAGATCCGCCAGCTGGTCGCGGATGAAGTAACCCGACCACTCGCCGTACACGGTGTGGCCGCCTTCGTAGTCCTGGTACTCGAACTCCGCGGGCGTCGTGTAGTAGTCGACGTATTCGTTGGCGAGCCCGATGATGGCGATCGTGCGGATGCCGAACGGACCGGCCCCCGTGGAACCGACCCCGCCCACCGCGGCGCGGATCGCGGCGCGCATCCGGCGGCCCATCTCGACGGTCGGCTCGCCCGGGACGGCGGACAGCAGGTGATCGCCGATCCGGACCACCTGGATCGGCACCGCCGGTGGGTCGTCCTGATGGCTCGAGTCGACGATGACCGGGATCTTGTCCCCCTGCGGACCGACCGAGACGGGCAGGTGACGGCCCTCGAAAGAGACCCCGGTCGCGTCATACAGAGGCCCGCGACCCTCCTCCGAGCCGGTGAAGACGGGAAGCCCGATCACCGCCTTCGTGTCGACCGCGCCGCCGCCCTTCACTGTGTGGCCGCAGAAGCAGGACCGGGTCCAGCGATAGTCGATCGTCAAGTGGCGGCTCATGTGGGCGCCCGCGTCACGCCAGCCGCGCAGCATCGCCCGCGCCTCGAGCGTCCCGACGTGGACCGCCCACACGGGTCCGTTGTGGGTCAACCCGGAGGACATGTCGCCCTCCGCCCCGTCCGCGAAGGCATTGACCACGGCCTGGCCAGGCGGGACGTGACCGGCCCGCCGCACCGCCGCCTCGAACATCCGCTCGGCGATCGCCTGATGGTCACCGCCGTAGGCGGCGAAGGTGTGCTCGACGACCGTGCCGTGGTTGGCGAAGTCGGTCCACGCCCCGATCGGCTCACGCACGGGTGGCCGGCGCGGGTGACCAGCTTGTCGACGCGCAGGACAGGGAGCGCCGGATCGATCGTGTCGGCGTATCCGCCGGGGTCCTGCGACACCTTGCCCTCGTGGTTGGGGATGTTGAGGCCGAAGTTCGCGAGATGGGCCTCGAGACTGCGGTTCTGGGTCACGCCGAGCAGCCGCTGGTCAGACCAGCCCGCGAGCGCCGGCCCGAGGTTCTGGTCCGCAAGCCGGATCGCGAGCGCGAGGCGGTGGACCATGAACGTGTACTCCTGGACGTCCGGTCCGCCCCCCAGCGCGAAGTCAAAGAACTTCTTGGGGTCGTTGATCAACTGCTTCTCAGCGGGGAAGCCGGCGTTCAGCTCGCCGAAGTTCGAGAACTGACCGGCCCCCGAGTGCGTGTGGGTGCCCGACACGAGCACGTTGCTCTCCGAGAAGCCGAGGTCCTTGTCGAGCAGCGCCGCCTCTTTGACGAGACCGCCGGTCGCGCCCACCAGATCAAGCGTTACGAGCGCGATCTTGCGCCCGCCGCTCTGGAGCACCAGCGCCCGTGCGTACAGGCGGGTGAGCGTTCCGACCGCCCGGTCGTTCGTCGCCCAGCCGTCGGTGCGAAAGCCGGTGGGCGGCGTGATGTCTACCTTGGCTGCGCCGGCCTGAAGCCCGCCGCCGGTCACGGTCGAGCGCGGCTGATCTGCGCCCGTGGGGGCCGCAAGCGCGCAGCTTGCAGCAATCGCTGCAAGCGACAAAGCAAGGGTTCGCAGACGGCCTCCCACAGGCACGGCGGCAGTCTATGAATCCCTTTTCTGGAGTGCGCCGGTTGCGGAGCGGGACGGGCGCAACGTGACGGGCCTCGCTCCGCTCGGCATCCGTGGGGCCGTGCGGCCCCGTCCGTCGCGACGGGCACTCGCACCGGCCGGGCGCACCGGCGCGCACGCGGTCTGCCCGGTCGCTCGCCGCGCCTTGAGCGCGAGGTGCGCCGGGGATTGGGGTCCCGCCCACCCGGGCCCGCTCTTTAGCCCGGCCCCGCCCTGCCACCAACCCCCATTTCGTTACATCACGACCGCCACGGTGAGCAACGAGTCACCAAATCGGTGCTATGAGCACGCATTTCGTTACACGTTGCCCAGGCGAGCGGGCGCTCTGTAACGAAATCGGGGCTGCCAGGCACCCCGAGGGTGGGCGGAACCCCCTTCCCCAGCCCCTCGCGAAGCAGATCAGCTCCCAAGGCCTCCGGCCGAAGGCCGGAAGCTGAGGCGCCAGCCGGCGCACCTACTCCGGCCAACCTGGCGCCGGCCGCGCGCCCACTCCGGCCAACCTGGCGCCAGCCGGCCCCTCAGCCCACCACAGCGTCCAGCGCCACGGCCACAAACAGCAGCGCCAGGTACAGCAGCGAGTAGTGGAACGTGACCGCCGCCCGGGCGGGCGTGCTGTCGCGCCACAGCCGCCACGCCAGCCAGCAGAAGACCGCCCCGAGCGGCACCGCCGCGAACAGGTAGACGACCCCGAACGTCCCGGTCGCTACCGGAAGCAGCGTCATCGCCACGAGCACGAGCGTGTACACGAGTACACGCAGCGCGGTCGGGCCGGCGCCGCGCACAACCGGCATCATCGGCACGCCGGCGGCCTTGTATCCCGGCGCCAGCAGCACGGCGAGCGCCCAGAAGTGCGGCGGCGTCCACAGCAGCACGATCACGAACAGAAACGCCGCGCCGAGCGCGAGCCGCCCGTGCGCCGCCGCCCATCCGGCGAGCGGAGGGAACGCGCCGGCGGCGCCGCCGATCACGATGTTCTGGGCGGTCGTTCGCTTCAACAGGAGGGTGTACACGACCACGTAGAAGGCGCCGCCGCTGAGCGCCAGCACCGCCGCGAGCGGATTCGCAAACACGGCCAGCACCGCAAACGAAAGCACGGAGAGCACGGCCGCAAAAGCGACCGCGCGGCGCGGAGAGATTCGGCCCGCAGCGACGGGCCGCGAAGCCGTACGAGGCCCCATCAAGCGGTCGATGTCGCGATCGAGCACGTGATTGAGCGCGCTCGCGCCCCCGCATGCCAGCGCTCCGCCCACGAGCAAGGCCATCAGCGGAACCAGCGCGGGCGCCCCGCCGGCGCCCGCGACCATCGCGCACACCGCGGTCAGCACGAGCAGCGACATGATCCGCGGCTTGGTCAGCGTGATGTAGTCGCGAATCGCCGCCGGCCGCGTTCCACGGCTCCGAGCGCCGACCCCGACTGCGACGGCTTCGACGGTATCGGTGACGACGACCATCGCTACGCCGGGCGCTCCTTCGCAAGGATCCTGAGATCGTGAGCGACTGAGCCTGGGACGAACGGATAGAGGTAGCCCGAGCGCTCGTCGCCGCGCCGGTCGAGCAGCAGCAGCGATTCCGTGTGGACGATGTCACCGTGAGGCGGCGCGTACACGAACTCGTGATAGGCCCGCCACACCGGCGCAAGCCGGGTCCGCGCGCCCATCAGCCAGTGCCAGCCCGCGATCTGCGCCAGACCCCATTTATGCAAGGCCGCGCGCGCGCTGGCCGGCGTGTCGAGCGGGTTGACGCTGATCGCCACGAGCGTCGGTCGCTGCGCCTGCGGCACCGCGGCCTCGGCTGCCGCCAGTGCGCGACCCTCGAGCGGGCAGGCCTGCGTGCAGTGGGAATCGAGGAACGCGATCACAACCGTCTGGCCGCGCAGCGAAGCGAGCGAGAAGAGCCGGCCGCTCTGGTCGCGCAGGGTGCCGATCGCCGGCGCCGGCCGCACGCCTGCGGCCCAGGTCGCCTCCCCATCGAGGCCGGAGGCGCTCGCCCTGCCGCCGGCGGCTGCCGCACCAGCAGCAGCGGGGGTCGGGGCCGGCCGTGCGCGCAGGATGTGCAGCCCAACGCCGACGGCAAGGCCCAGCAGCACGAATCCCACGCCAACGCTCAGGATCGCGGCGACCGGCCGGTGCGCGGCGCTCCGAGCGGGGCGCAGCATCGCGGGCCGCGAAGGCCACGGTGTACCCGCGCCTGATTTCATCACACCCCGTGCGCCGGCGGCGTCGTCTCGGACCCAGGGTTCGGCAGCGGATTGGCCGCAACCGTCGCCGTTTCAGGCCCGGCCTGATCGGCCGTCTCGGGCACGTTCACGGAGAACTTCCAGTACCACACCACGAGCGCGATCAGGAGTAATACCGGGAGCAGCAGCGTGAGCAGCGCACCGGCGAGGAAAGCTGCAACTGGAATCACTGGCAAGTCTGTCTCCTCAGGTCGTGAAGGCCGCTGGGGCCTGGCCGGGCGAGCGGTCCGGCTCCAGCCATCGATAGAAGCCCATGATGAAGGTGATCACGAACGCGATCGATCCGGGGACCCACATCATGCCGGCGGCGAGCTGCTGGTCGGTGAGCGCGCTGATGCCTCCCGGCCTGCTCGCCAGCATCGTGTAATGACCGTAGAGAGGGTGCGGCACGATCACGAGTGTGATCGCCAGGACCCAGCTGACCACCATCGCGCCGGCCACATATGCGATCCGCACCGGCCAGATGAGCCGCGGGCGGAGCGGGCCGGGATCGATAACCCTCGCCCAGAACAGCAGGCCGAAGAAGAAGAACATCGCATGCTCGATCACGTGCACCGGGCCGTCGGTGAGCGTCGCGTTGTAAGCGCCGGGGATGTGCCAGGCGACAAGCGCCGAGGTGAACAGGATCCACGCCGGCAGCGGTCGCGCCAGCGCTCGCACCGGCGCGCCCCAGCGCCCGCGAGCGACCGCACGCCCGACGCTCGTTCGCGTCTCGAGCGGCAGCGCCCGCCACATCGTCGGCCAGGGCCGTCCGAGCAGGATCAGCGGAGGCGCGACCGTCAGCAGCAGGATGTGCTGAAGCATGTGGACCCAGAACAACTGATCGGCATACGCATCGATCGGGGAGTCGAGCGCGATCACGATCGCCAGCAGGCCGGCGAAGAAGGCGCACGCTTGAAGCGCCGTCGGCCGTCTCGGACCGCGGCTGCCGAGCAAGTACAGAAAGCCCGCGGGGACGACGTATACCAGCGACGGGTCCAGCGACCAGGGCGTCAGGGGCATGGTCAGCCGACGAGGTACAGGACGATGTAGGCGAGCACTCCGATCGCGACGAAGAACGCCCAATAGAACGAGGAGGCCTCGATCCCGACCTCGAGCAGCGCGGCCTCACTCGTGGGCACTTCGGTTTCGCGCAGCTTGCCCTCTCGCCGCACCCGCCACAGGCTTACCACCTGCACCTCGATCCAGTAGAGGCCCATCAGCGCCACGATCGCGTATGTCGCCGTCCACCCGATGAACACCGCGGCATAGCCGCCGCTGGCGGCGCCGAAGTCGAGGATCGTGTACTGGAAGAACTGAAGCCCCACCGCAACGAGCCCCATCCCTACCGCAAGCATCCCGCCCGCCATCGCATCGCCGGACGGACGTTTCGCGGTCAGGCGGTAGATCACCGCACCGAACAGGAACAGGGCCATGATCGCGACGCCGATGCCGCCGTCCGGGACGACGTTGCCGATCTTCCAGTTGTGGTTAACGTCGAGCGCCTTCAGGTAGAAGAAGGCGAACAGGAACGAGGCGAAGAAGAAGGAGATCGTGCCGCACAGGAGCCGGCCGCCGACCCAGATCGCACGGGGCTGCCACTCAGGGGGCTCGGGTTCGATGTGAGGGGCAGATGGAGCAGAGGCTTCCATGAGCTATGCACCTCCCCCGGCGGGTGCGTACGCCGGCGTCCCGGCCGGGGCCGGCTCGACCCCGTAGGGGTACGGGTCAGCGTCGAACACGGGGATCCGATCGAAGTCGTGCACGGGCACCGGCGTGGGCAGCTCCCATTCGATCGACTTGGCGTGCCACGGGTTGGGCTCAGCCGGCTCGCGCTTGATCAACAACGACCACACGACGTTGAAGAGGAACACCAGCATCGAGAGCCCGATCACATAGGCCGAGATCGACACCCACACATTCAGTCCCTGCCATGAGGGGTTATAGGTCACCACCCGGCGTGGCATTCCCATGAAGCCGAGCCCGAACAGCGGCGCGAACGTCGAGTTGAAGGCGATGAACAGCACCCAGAAATGGATCTTTGCCAGGCGCTCGTTGAGCTTGAGGCCGTACATCTTCGGCACCCAGTAGTAGATCCCGGCGAAGAACGCGAAGATCAGACCGCCCATGATCGTGTAGTGGAAGTGCGCCATCACGAAGAAGCTGCCGTGCGTGGTGATGTCGCTCGGGGTGTCGGAGTTGAACACGCCCGAGATCCCGCCCCAGAGGAAGTTGAACATCCAGGCCAGGCAGAACAGCATCGGCACGCTCAGTCGTATTCGGCCCCGCCACAGCGTCCCCATCGCGCACACGAAGATGAATCCGGTCGGCAGCGAGATCAGCTCGGTGGAGAGCATGTAGAACGGCCGCAGGTCGGCGTTGATGCCCGATACGAACAGGTGGTGCTGCCACACGAACCAGCTGAGGAACGAGATGCCGAGCATTCCCGCGACGGCCAGCCGGTAGCCCCACAGCGGCTTGCGGGCGAACACCACCATGATCTCGAGCACGATCCCCATGCCGGGCAGCGCCAGGATGTACACCTCCGGGTGCCCGAACACCCAGAACAGGTTCTGGAACAGGTAGGCGCTGCCGCCCTGCCCGGGGATGTAGAACGCGGTCTGCACGGTCCGGTCCATCGCCCCCATCAGCAGCGCGGCGATCAGCATCGGCGCCGCCAGCATCATCAGCCACGCGGTCGCAAACGCCCCCCACACGAAGATCGGCAGCCGCGACCAGGTCATCCCCGGCGCGCGCATCGTGATGATCGTCGCGATCAGGTTGAACCCGAACAGCGTCATCGACAGCCCGACCAGAGCAAAGAACGCGATGTAGGCGTCATAGCCGGCGGTCCCCTGTGCCCCCAGCGGCTGGTAGCCCGTCCAGCCGGTCTGAAAGCCGCCCCAGAAGATCGTCGTGAGCAGGAGCACCTCGCCCGCCATCAGGAGCCAGAACGCGAAGGCCGAGACGCGCGAGAACGCCATCCGCCGCGAGCCGATCATGATCGGCACCAGCCATGTGGCAAACGGCCCCAGCAGGCCCGAGGTCATCGTCCCCATCATCATCGACCCGTGCATGCCGACCAGCGTCAGGTACTGGTTGGCTCCGAACACGTGCACGTTGGGCTGCAGCAGCTCGGTCCGGATCAGCATCGCGTTCAGCCCGGCGACGAAGAAGAACAGCCCGATCCCCACCATGTACTGCTTGGCGACGACCTTGTGGTCGGTGGACAGGGTGAAGTACCGGAAGGCTCCCGCCTCCTCGGACTCGTTTTCGGACAGCGACGGCGGATGTCCGAGCAGCCGCTTGAGCGGATAGTTGGCAAAGCCCAAGCCGACGAGGAAGCCGACCACGCCGAGCAAGTAGCCGAGGAAGATCGCGACGTCGTTCTGGCCCGCGTCCGCGTAGTAGGCGAGTCCGGCGCCCGTGATCTTGGTGCCGATGAAGTGACCGAGGTACCAGCCCCCGATCCCGAGCACGATCCCGGTCAGCATGTTGAAGCCGATCAGCCTCCGCCAGCCGGTGCGGTGCGGGGCCGTCGCTGAAACTGCAATCGCGCTCATCCGGCCCTCCTCAACGGCTCCGGGAAGTAGGTCTTGGAGTACGGCGGCAGCGCCTTGGTCGCCGGCGCGTACTGCTGCTGCTGCTGAGCGATCCACGTGGCGAACTGCGCCTTGGGAACGACCTGGCCCTGGTCGAACATGTAGCCGTGCCAGACGCCGCACAGCTCGGCGCAGCGCATGTGGAAGATGAGCGGTCCCTTGGTCTCGACGTAGGCGACGTTGTTCACCCCCGGGTTCGCGTCTGCCTTTACGCCGAGCTCATAAGCCCAGAACGAGTGGATCACGTCGAGCGAGGTCACGTTGAACTGCACGAGGGCGTTCTCGGGCAGCTCGATGCCGGGCGTCTCGACTCCGCCGTAGCCGGGCCAGCGGAACGTGAAGTGCCACTGTTGACCGATGACCTGCACCACCAGCGTCTTTCCGCTCTTTTCCGCAGCGGGTGTGGCGATCGGGTTGGGACCCTGTCCGCCGCCGGATCCGTCGTCCAGCAGCCTGACCGTTCCGTAGCCGGCCAGGAACAGCACCATCGTCGTGGTGATGATCAGCCACCAGAACTGGACGCTCGAGTTGCCGCGTATCGGCGGACCGTCGACCACGACATCCGGGCTGCGCTCGCGAAACGCCCAGATCGCATACCCCATGTAGACCAGCACCGCGAGCGCGACCGGCGTGGCGGTGGCCAGCAGCACGGTGTTGTCGACGACCTGCCCGGCCGCCTGGTCGCTGCCGTTACCGGGCGGAAGCCCCGGACCGATCACCCAGATGACGATCGGCAGCATGATCACGTTCGCCAGCACCCACAGCAGCGCGACGTTGCGGAAGTGGTGGGTTTGCTCCACGTTCAGCGCTCTTCCGGCTCGCTCATACGACCTTGAGGTAGCCGTCCATGTAGCCGACGGTCTGCATCGGGCCGCCGAACCCATCGATGTATCCAGCCGCGCACGGCACGAAGCACTGCCACCGGTACAGCCCCTTGCCCGGCGTGCGGAACGTGAACGAGGTCGTGGTGTGGTCGTTGCTCAAGGGGCATGGAGCATTGCTGCACGGGTTCTTTGCGTTGTCCGGCACGCCCAGGAGCGGGATCGACAGGCCGATCTGCGAGATCGCGAACACGTGCGAGGCACTGTCGGGGTCGATCGTCACCGTCGGCTTGCCGTCGACCGTCATGCCGCCAACCGTTCCGGTGGCCTGGCTGATGAACGGATTGCGCAGCCCCGAGCCGCTGTCGAAGTTGTAGATCGTGACATGCACGAGCGTGTTCGCCGGCAGCGTGTACGTCGTCGTGTGCTGCCAGTTGCCATCGTTGGCGTCGACCGCGTAATACGAGACCCAGCTGCTGTGCGGATCGTTTCCTTTTGAGGCAGGCACGGTCGCCAAATACAGATTCAGCCCCGAGGACGATTGCACGGCCGCTGAGGAGCCGGGGACGTTGACCAGGTACAGGCCGATGTACAGGCCGATGACCACACAGACCGCGACAAACGCGATCACCGAATAGAGCGCGCGCTTTGCGCTGGCGCTCATCGCATTGCCCGCCGGGCAAGTTGCTTGTAAGACCTCATGTCTCCCTCTCCCTCGGGCCGTTGTTATATAGCCGCGGCCGGACCCCATCCAAGCCAGATGACAGCAATGTCATCGGGCTGTCATGTCCACGTCATCTTTGGTCGCATCGCCCGCCTCGCCGGCAGGGCGGGTTCTCAGAAGCTGCGCGAGATCGCCTGAACGACGGTCGCCGTGTCGGAGACCTGCTCGCCGAAGGCCTGGTAGCACCCGGCGTTGATCGCGTTGATCACGCCGACCGGGACCGGCCCCCAGCGTGAGGAAACCGGTCCGTGCTCGCTGACATAGAGCCTCGCGTAAGCGTCCTGCTGGTTCACGTTTGCCGAGCTCCACTGCGCACACGTGCTGCGGTCCGTTACGGCACCGGCTTTCGCGCCGAGAGCGGTCAGCACGAGAATCGCCACGCTCATCGCGCACAGGGCCGCTATCGCCAGGGAAGCCAACTTGTGCGAAGCGATCAAGCGCCGCACGGTCCAGGGCGGGGTGTCCGAAGCTACGTGTGTGGTCGGCGTGCTGGTGCTCACGATCAGGGCGACGACTTATAGCCAAGCCATCCCCGGACCGTCAAGGCGTCCGGCCGGAAGGCCCCATTGCGGAGGCGTCCCGCTGGTGCTATAGCTTTCCTGGGCGTCAGGACAATGACAGTTTCGCCATCGAGCCGTCGTTTACATGCCGTCTAGTGACAGGTATGTTCTTCGAGGCGTGGAGGCTCGAGAGAGCAAATGCGCATACTGATCGTCGAGGATGAAGCGGGGATTCGTGCGTTCTTGGCGCGCGCGTTCGAGGCGGAGGGCCTCGGGGTCGACGTCGTCGGCGACAGCCAGCAAGGGCTTGTGCGCGCGCTAAGCGGCAACTACGACTTGGTGATCCTCGACCTGATGCTGCCGGGCTGTAGCGGGCTCGACGTGCTGCGCGAAATCCACCGCGAGTATGCGGAGCTTCCGGTTCTGATCCTGTCTGCGCGCAGCGACCTCCCCACGAAGTTGCGGGGATTCGAGCTCGGAGCCGTCGACTACGTTCCGAAGCCATTCTCGCTGGACGAGCTGCTGGCGCGGGCTCGGGTCCACCTCCGCCGCGCGCGCACCGCCGACGACGCGCCGGTGCTCCGCGTCGGGCGGCTCGAGTTGAACCTCGCCAGCCGTCAAGCCCGCGTCGGCGATACGACGGCCGACCTGTCCGACAGGGAATTTCGTCTGCTGCACTTCCTGATGCAGCACGTCGGGCAGGTGATCAGTCGCGAGCGGCTGCTGTCCGAGGTCTGGGGCTATGACTTCGATCCCCGCTCGAACGTGGTCGATGTCTGTGTGCGGCGGCTGCGGCGCCGGCTCGGGCCGGACGCGCCGATCGAGACGATCCGGAATGCGGGTTACCGAGCCGCTGCGTAAGACGGCGGCCCTGGCTGGGCGCTACGAGGTCGAGGCGCTGTGGCTGACGTTCGCGATCGCCAACTACGCGGCGATGATCGCGTGGCCGGGCTGGGAGACGATTCCGTTTCACTTCGTCTGGATCAGCCTGACGTTGGTGTACGGCTTCCGGGTGTGGCCGATGCGGGCCACGCTGCTCGTCCTGATCTTCGTGATGCTCGCGACGGGCGCGTCGATCCTGGCCGACGCATTCGCCGGCTCGCAGCTGTGGGGAGAGCTGTTCGAGGTGCCGTTGATGGCCGCGATGTTCCTGGCGATGGTGTGGCACGCGCGCCGTCGCGTGGACGCTCAGCGGATCGCGGAGGAGCGCGCGGAGGAGCGCCGCTCGCTGCTTGAGCGCCAGGAGCGCTTCATCCACGATGCCTCGCACGAGCTGCGCACCCCGGTGACGATTGCGCGCGGGCACCTTGAGCTGCTGCGCCCGGAGCTCGAGCGAGCCGGCGAGCTGGACATCGCGCTCGACGAGCTTGGGCGGATCGACGCGATCATCGAGCGGCTGCTGCTGCTCGCCACCGCCGACCAGCCCGACTTCGTCCAGGCGGTTGAGCTTGACGTCGAGCCGTTCCTGGAGGACGTGTTCATGCGCTGGTCGGAGGTCGCACCTCGTGCGTGGCGGCTTGGCCCGCTCGCCGCAGGCAACGTGCTCGTCGATCCGGAGCGGTTGCGAACCGCGCTGGACGCGCTGCTCGAGAACGCGGTCAAGTACACCCGTGAGCGCGACGCGATCGAGTTGCGGGCCCGAACGGAGAGCCCTGCCGGTCTGCTGATCGAGGTCGAGGACGAGGGCTCCGGTGTCCCCGCCGAGGCGCTCGCGCGGATCTTCGACCGCTTCGGCCGAGCCGACGCGGCGCGGACCCGCTCGGAGGGCGGTGTCGGCCTCGGACTGGCGATCGTCGATGCGATCGCCAAGGGCCACGGCGGGCGCTGCATGGTCAACAGCAACGGGCACGGCTCGATCTTCGCCCTGCACCTGCCGGCTTTCACGCCCGCGCCTCAGGCGGATAGGGTGCTCGAGCCCTCCAGCTGAGTCAGCTCCTGGGGCGCGATCTGACCCGCGTACTTGCTGCCGCCGGCGAACAGCGTCGGGGTCGTGGCGACGCCGGCCCGGATCCCAGACTCGAAGTCGCGACGCACGCGCGCGCTCACCTCATCGCCGCGGCGGTCGGCGTCGAAGCGCTTGAGGTCGAGGCCGAGCTTCGTCGCCCGGTCCCAGAGGTGGGGATCCTCGAGCCGGCCCTGATCGGCGAACAGCATTTCGTGCATCTCCCAGAAGCGACCCTGCATGCCGGCGGCCTCCGCAGCGCATGCGGCCGCCCAGGCGCGTGGATGGCTCGATCGCACGGGAAAGTGCCTGAAGACCCGTCGCAGCCGCGCGCCCGCGAGTCTGGCGGTCAGTGCCGCGCAGTATGGACACTCGAAGTCCGCGTACTCGATCACAAGCGGCGCGCTCGCCGGCCCGCGTACGTGATCGTCCTCGACGGGCCCGGGTAGCGGCGCCGAGCCGAGATCGCTCAAGCCGAGGTCGAGCCCGCGGTCGCCGCCAGCCCGTCGAAGATCAGGTTGGCGCCGGGGAGCTCACCCGGGGAGTCCGCCTGATAGCTCCAGCTCACGACCCCGTCCGGGCCGACGATCACCAGCGCCCGCTGCGGAAAGCCGAGTGGGTGGTAGACGCCGAAAGCGCGGCACGCCTCTCCCTTCGGCTCGAAGTCCGACAGCTGCTCGATCGTGACGCCAAGCTTGTCCTTGAAGGCGGTCTGTGAGTAGGTCGCGTCACAGGAAACGCCGTACAGCGTCGCGCCGCGCGCCTTGAACTCGCTGAGGACCTCCTCATAGAGGTTGAGCTGGTCGGTGCACACGGGGCTGAATGCGAACGGGTAGAAGACGAGCACCGTGGTCTTGCCCTGCAGGTCGGCGCGCGTGAACGCCTCGCCATCACCGCGCCGCAGCGTGAACTCCGGCGCCGGCGTGCCCGGTTGAATCGGTCCGTCCGCGCTCACTTGCGCAAGCCGAGCTCGCGCACGAGGGCGCGGTAGCGCTCGAGATCCGTCCGCTGCAGGTAGTTCAGGAATCGACGTCGGCGGCCGACCAGCATCAGCAGCCCGCGACGCGAATGATGGTCCTTGCGGTGCGTGCGAAGGTGATCGGTCAGCTGGTTGATGCGGTCCGTCATCAGCGCGATCTGGACCTCGGCCTTCCCGGTGTCGGTGGCGCTGTCGCCAAACTTCTCGATCAGCTCGCGTTTGCGTTCCTGGGTCAGCGTCATGCGGTGGTTGAGGCTAGCAGGACCGGGGAGATACGGAGCCCACCCACCACCGCCCGCCCCCACCCACCCCGCCCCCGATCACCCGCGATCACCCGCGATCAGCTGCAGTACGCCCGCGTCTGCTCGACGTCCCTGCGCATCTGCGCGACCAGCGCATCGACGGACTCGAACCGCCGCTCGCCTCGCAGACGCTTGAGGAAGTCAAGCTTGAGCGTCTTGCCGTAGAGGTCGACGTCCTGGTCGAGCAGGTAGGCCTCGACGAGCACCGCCCGGCCGGTGCCGA
Organism: uncultured Solirubrobacterales bacterium; assembly: GCA_963796525.1. Lineage (GTDB taxonomy): Bacteria > Actinomycetota > Thermoleophilia > Solirubrobacterales > Solirubrobacteraceae > Palsa-465. The sequence goes on along the minus strand of CAWCMD010000012.1, from coordinate 473,487 downwards.
ACGTTGGCCTCACCCCCACGTTGACCGCGGCGCATGCGCCGTCCGCGCGCGCCACGTACACGCCGTGACCTGGACACACCAGCGCCTCGTCCGGTACGAGATTGGCGGTCGGAAAGCCGAGATCGCGGCCCCTGCGATCGCCCTCCACAACCTCGCCGCGGAACTGGAACGGAGCGCCCAGAAAGCGCGCCGCGAGTTCCACCTCGCCGGCCAGCACGAGCCCGCGGATGTGGCTCGAGGAGACGACCTCGCCGTCGACCTCGACCAGTGGCACGACGCGCGTCTTGAAGCGCCCGTCGGCCGCGAGCATGTCCGGGTCGCCCGCCGCGCGATGGCCGAAGCGGAAGTTCTCGCCGACCGAGACGTGCGTGGCGTTCAGCCGCTCGGCGAGGATGTGATCGATGAATTCCTCCGGGCTCTGCTGCGCGAAACCGCGATCGAACGGGATCACGACAAGCTCCTGGACGCCGAGCTGCTCGATCAGCTCCGCCTTCGCCTCGAGGCTCGTGAGCAGTCGTGGCGCGGCCTCGGGTCGCACGACGCGCAATGGATGCGGCTCGAACGTCAGCACGGTGTCGTTGCCGCGGATCACCTCCCGGTGCCCGAGGTGCACTCCGTCGAACTCGCCGACGGCGACCGTCCTCGGCCGCGGCTCGGTGTCCGGAAGATAGGTCAGGCGCATGCGCGCGGAAGCCTAGACGCTGTGAAGGAAGCGTCGCAGCAGCGGGACGATCGCGGGACCCTTGGTGGTCTGGACCGAGTGGCCCACGCCCGAAACCACCACCACCCGGCCGTCGGGAGCCTTGGCCGCCTCGCTCCGCGCCCAGCGGAGGGGTGTGGATAGGTCGCGATCGCCGGCCAGCAGCAGGACGGGGACGTGCGGGAGGTTTGCGTTTGGATCTCCGGCGGGCACCGCCGGCGGAGTCGTCCGCGGCCATTCCAGGCAGTTCTCGGTATCCCCGAGGCCGGCCGCGGTCGCGCGGTCGAATGGGAACAGCGCCGTGGTCGGCACCCCCGAGAGCAGGCGCCTGAGCACCGCTGCGCGCCGTGCGCGTGGCGCCGTCGGCTCGTACGGTCGCGGGAGATCCAGACACAGCGTGCTCTCGTGCAGCCCCTGACTGAGCTGCTCGGCGGTCGCGGCTGACGCCTTTTGCTCGGCCCGGACGATCGCGTCAAGCGGGCGATCGTTGCCCCTCCGCGCGAGATGAAGTGCAGGCAGCAGCCCGTGGAATGACGCCGTGCCGATGCTCAGAGAAGTGATCGTGTCGAGAAGCCGCGGCCCGTCGTGCCGTCTGTGCACGACCGCCTGCAGGTCGCGTACCGGATCGCTGCGGCAATGCTCGGCTGCGCAGACCATTCGCAGCACTCGAACCGTCGCCTTGAACGTCGCCAGCGGCAGCAGGTCGATCCCCTGCTGAGGGACAACGGAATCGAGCACCAGACGCGCGACCCGGGTGGGATAGACCAGCGCATAGCGCTCGGCCACGAACGTGCCGTACGAGACGCCGTCGAGCGTCAGGCGCCTGGCCCCGAGCGCGACCCGCAGCGACTCGAGATCGGCGATCGTCTCGGGGTTCGTGAAGAAGCGGCGCTTGGGGCCGATCTTGCGGGCGCAGGCAGCGACGCTTCCCGGCGGTGCCACGGCCAGATCCGAGGACCCGACCGCTTTCTGAAGGGCCGGACAGTCGAGCGCCCGGAGACCGGTGCCGCGCTGATCGAGCATCACCAGTCGGAAGCCGGCAAACGCCGGGCCCAGGCGCTCGCGAATCCGCGACAGGAACGGAACGCCCGGTTGGCCGGGTCCTCCGGTTAGGAACACGAGCACCCCGCGCGGAGCGCGCTTTGTGTTCGCGACGCCGACCTTCAGACGAAGGACGCCGGGTGCCTGGTGCGCATGATCGAGCGGAACCATGAGGGTCCCGCAGGTGAAGCCCGGCTGGCGCTGGCAGGGGCGCATGCCCGCCAATCGAGGGGCGCCGACTGCGCCCGGCGGCGACACGCCGATCACGAGAGCACTGAGGATCGCTGAGAGGAGCACCCGTCCCACGCGGCCAAAAACTAGCTGACTCAATACGATGACGGATGTGCGTGACGCGCTAAGGACAGCCGCTCTCATGCTCGTTGTCATGCTTGTGACCGCGATTCCGGCGGTGAGCGAGGCCTCGACGCTGCGTATCGGCGGGCTCGTGTCGGAAACCGGGTCGGCGGCGGCCTACGGTCAGAGCGAGCTGAATGGTCTGCGGCTGGCCGTGCGCGTTCTGAACGGCGAGCGCTCGCGCGCCATGCCGCGGCTGTTACTCCGGGCACTCGATGACGGATCCGATCCGACGACCGCCGAGGCCGGGGCACGGCGCCTGATCAATGCCGGCGTCAACGTGCTGCTAGCGCCGACCCTCTCCCCTGTCGCCGCGGCGGTCGGACCGATCGCTCAGCAGGCCCGGATCGGCTTCATGGGGGTGACCACGACGACCCTCGATCTGAAGGCCGTCGGGCCCGTTGCGTACCGGATCGCGCTGACCGAGAACAGGCTGGTGCCGGCGACGCTCTCGCTGCTGCGCCGCCGCGGCGTCCATACCGCAGCGCTCCTGTTCGATTCGACCGACGGCTATTCGGCCGGCGCCGCCGACGCGTTCCGCAACGCGGCGCGCGCTCTCAAGATCACGATCAAGACGAGCATCGACCTCGCCGCCCACGGCACCCAAGCCGATCTCGACGCGGCGCTGGGGCAAGCCAACTCCGTGAACCCGCAGGCGGTGCTGCTCGCGCTGCGCAGCACGGAGGCGTCCGAGTCGCTGATCGCCGCCAGAAGGGCCGGGACCCGGGCGTCGCTGGCCGGCGGAAACGGCTTCAACGTCTCCACCGTGATCAGTGCGGCCGGGTCCGCGGCCAACGGCCTGATCACGGCCGCACCCTGGAACCCGATGATCCGCGGTGCGGCTTCCCGGGCGTTCGTGGCCGCATTTCGTCGCGCGTACCACGGTCAGGTCCCGGATGCGCAGGCCGCGCTTGGGTTCGCGACGATCGAGCTGCTGCGCGACGCCGCCTCGATCGGCGGCACGAGCCGGGCCGGCGTGCTGCGCGGGCTGCGACGCCTGCCCGCCGAGACGACTGTCCTCGGCCGCGTGCGGTTTGTGGCGCACGAGGCGCGGTATGCGCCGATCGTGCAGCAGGTCCGCCGGGGCCGGTTTGTGCTGATCACCAAGTAGGGGCTGCTGCTTCGCAGCAGCGTCCTCAGCCGCGAAACCCGACGATCGGCTTCAGGCGGTCGTCCGGTTGAGCCTCGGCCAGCGCTATCAGGCCGTGATCGTCGGTCAGCCTGACGATTGCTTCGCCGCCGGCGCCCGGTACCGCTCGCCCGTGTGACGCGTGTCGGGCGTCGTCGCCCTCGAGCCGTATCTCCGGCAGGAATCTCAGCGCTTCGTTCAGGCCGACGATCCGCTCGGGGTCGGCGTCGGCGATTTCGAACTCGCCGATCCGCGTGCGACGCAGCGCCGTGCAGTACGCATCCCCGAGGTCGGCGATCAGGCTGCGGACGTAGGTACCGGACGAACACTCGATCTCGAAGCCGCGGTCGGCCTGGCGCCGCCACAGCTCGACAAAGCGGTACACGTGCACCGGGCGCTCTGCAAGCTCCACGGTCTCCCCTGCCCGCGCGAGCGCGTAGGCGCGGCGGCCGGCGACCTTGATCGCCGAGTAGGCGGGCGGTCGCTGGTTCACGACTCCGGTCGGCAGCGCCAGGTCTCCGTCGGGGATCACGCCGGTTTCCACGATCTCTCCCTCTGGGTCACCGGTGCTCGACACAGCGCCGAAGCGGGCCGTCGCGAGGTAGGTCTTGGGCAGGGCCATCAGGAAGCGCTGAACCCGTGTGGCGCGGCCAACAAGGATCAGCAGCAGGCCTGTGGCAAAGGGGTCGAGCGTGCCGGCGTGGCCAACCTTGATACCGCGTCCGACCCGCCGACGGATCTGAGCGACGACATCATGTGATGTCACGCCCGCGGGCTTGTCTACGAGGATTACGCCGGGCGAATCGCTCACGCCGGCGTCAGCTGCTGCGCAACCTCGTCGCGCAGGAACTCGACGAGTTCGTCCCACTCCATCGTCGTGGTGAAGCCGGCGGCCTGGCGGTGACCGCCCCCGCCTTTGATCCGTGCGATCGCGGAGACATCGACGCGTTCGTCGCTCGCGCGCAGCGAAACCTTGCGGGTCTGCCCACCGTCGTTGTCGCCGATCCGGTCTCGCACCAGGGCGGCGACGGCCGTCCCCTGCACGGCTCGAAGGTGGTCGATCACGCCCTCGGAGTAGCTCTCTTGAGCGCCGGCCGCGCTGAAGTCCTCGGCGCTGAGTGCAGTAACTGTGAGGCGGCCCTCGTCGTAGCGTTCGACGTTCGCCAGGCCGCGCGCGAGCAGCGCGAGCTTCCCGTATGGCACGCCCTCGTACACGCGGCGATAGATCTCGTGCACGTCGACCCCGGCGTCGATCAGCTCGGCAGCCATCAGATGCGCGCGGGCGCCGGTGTTCTCATACATGAACCGGCCCGTATCGGTGATCAGGCCCACATACAGCGCCTCGGCGATCGTGATGCTCGGCTCGACGCCGAGCCCGTGCATCAAATCCCAGACGATCTCAGCCGTGCACGATGCGTCGGGATCCACGAGGTTGACGGTCCCGAAGCGCGTGTTGTCATGGTGATGGTCGAGATTGAGAATCTTCGCTCCGGGCTGTTCGAACGCCTCTCCGGCCGGGTTGCGCTCGAGGTTGCCGCAGTCGAGGAACACGATCGTGCGCGATTCCAGATCCTGCGGAGGCGAGCTGACGAGCCCCTCGAGCGGCAGGAACCGGTACTCGGGCGGGAGCGGCAGATCCGAGTCGTCGATGAACATCGCCGCGTCTTTGCCGAGCGCCGTCAGGACCTGCTGCATCGCGATCACGGAGCCCAGTGCGTCGCCGTCCGGATTCTCATGGGTGACGACCACGAGCTTTCGCGCGGCACGAAGCTCTTCCAGCACCTCGTTGCGACTCGAGCGCTTGCCGTTCTCGGTCACTGGCGCGTGGGTGGGTGGAGGTTTTCATCGAGCAACTCGGTGATCCGCATTCCGCGGTCGACCGACTCGTCGTACTCGAACGTCAGCGTCGGGGTGTGCTTCAGCGTCAGCTCATCGGCGACCCGTCGCTGCAGGAAGCCGTGCGCGGAGCGCAGCCCCTCGAGGCTCTCAGCCCGCTGCCGTTCGTCGCCGAGAACGCTCACATAGACGCGAGCGTGGCGCAGGTCTGGGCTGGTCTTGACTCCGGTCACTGTTACAAATCCCACCCGGGGATCCTGGAGATCTTTGGCGATCGCCTCGCTGAGGACAGCTTTCACTGCTCCGTCGACGCGCCGCATGCGTCCGTCGGCCATCCTATCCCTCCACACTAAACGTTGGGATAACGTCCTGAAGCTCCTCAATGGACGCCACTACTCGCTGGACGCGCACGCCATCGGGACAGCGCCACTCAAGCCATCGTTCGAGTTTGTCCACTTGGGCAGACAGTGCTGCGAGTGAGCCTCCCGTCAGCGCGGCGGTGAGCGTGGCCCGCTGCCAGAGGTCGGCGTGGGCCGTCTCTGACACCGCGGCGCCGAGCCGCCCGTGAAGCTGCGCCTTGATCGAGGACAGCTCCTTGCGCTTGCTCTTGAGGCTGCCGGCCTCGGGGAAGTGGAGGTCGATCACGAGTACGGCGACATAGCCGCCGGAGGCCACTAGGCCAGCGAGCGCTCGACCTGACGAGTTGCGTACGCCTCGAGCACGTCGCCTTCCTTGATGTCGGCGAAGTCCCTGAGCACGATGCCGCAGTCGAATCCGGCGGCGACCTCGCGAACGTCCTCGTTGAAGCGACGCAGGCTCGCGATCTCGCCGTCGTAGACGACCGTGCCGTCGCGCACCAGCCTGACCTTGGAGCCGCGCGTGACCCTTCCGTCGGTGACGTGCGAGCCGGCGATCGTGCCGACCCGCGAGGCGCGGAAGATCTGACGGACCTCGACGCTGCCGAGCGTCTCCTCCACCTCCTCGGGAGCGAGCATGCCCTGCATCGCGTTGCGCAGGTCCTCGATCGCGCGGTAGATCACCGAGTAGTAGCGGATATCGACGCCCTCCCGCTCCGCGACCGCACGGGCGTCGCCGACGGGCCGGACGTTGAACGCCATGATCACCGCGTCGGAGGCGGCGGCCAGCATCACGTCGGATTCTGTGACGGCGCCGACGGCACCACGGATGACGTTGACCGCGACCTCCTCCTGCGGCAGCTTCGCGATCTCGTCCACGATCGCCTCGAGCGATCCGGCGACGTCGGACTTCAGCAGCAGGTTGAGCTCCTGCACGCCGCTCTTGAAGATGTCCTCGAGCGAGATCCGCTTGCCGGCACGACGCGCAAGTGACTCGGCCTTCAGACGGGTGGCGCGCTCGGCGGCCAAATGGCGTGCGCGACGCTCGTGCTCGACGGCGCGGACGTGCTCCCCGGCCTCGGGTACGCCATCGAAGCCGAGCACCTCGACCGGTTCGCCGGGCAGCGCCTGGGCGACCCTCTTGCCGAGGAAGTCCTGCATCGCGCGGACGCGTCCCCAGTGGGCGCCGGCGACGAGCGCGTCGCCGACCTCGAGCGTCCCGCGGATGACGAGGATCGTGACCACCGGTCCGCGACCCGGGTCGAGCTTCGACTCGATCACTGTTCCTGAGGCTGGTGCCTCGGGGTTGGCGCGCAGCTCCTCGAGCTCGGCCATCGTGACGATCGTCTCCAGCAGGTCATCGAGCCCCTCCTTGGTCTTTGCGGAGACATCGACGAATTCCGTGTCCCCTCCCCATTCGACCGGCTGCAGCCCAAGATTGCTCATCTCGGTGCGCACGCGCGTGGGGTCTGCACCCTGCTTGTCGATCTTGTTGACGGCCACGAGGATCGGCACGCCCGCCTCCTTGGCGTGGTCGATCGCCTCTTGGGTCTGCGGTTTCACGCCGTCATCGGCCGCGACCACGATCACCGCGATATCCGTGACCTTCGCGCCGCGCGCGCGCATCGCCGTGAACGCCTCGTGACCGGGGGTGTCGAGGAAGGTCACGGTCCGGTCGCCGTGGTGCACTTGGTAGGCGCCGATGTGCTGAGTGATCCCGCCGGCCTCTCCAGCGGCGACCTCGGTCTCGCGGATCGCGTCCAGGAGCGAGGTCTTGCCGTGGTCGACGTGTCCCATGATCGTCACGACCGGGGCGCGCTCGACGAGCTCTTCTTCGGAATCCTGGAACACCGGCTCGGCGATCGTCTCGTCCTCGGAATGGATGATCTCGACGTCCTTGCCGAGCTCGGCCGCCAGCACGGCGATCGACTCGTCCGACAGTGTGGTCGTCAGCGTCTTCATCTCACCGAGCGCCATCAGCTTCTTCATCACCTCCGGCACCGGCACGTCGAGATACTCCGCGACGTCCTTGACCGTCGACCCCGAGTTGATCTGGGTCACTCCTGGGTCAGCGACAGCGCTCCGCGCCGGGCGCGCCGCGGCTTCCTCGTCGTACACCGCGCGGCGCCGGCGGCCGCGCCGCTGGCGGCGCGGCGGCTGGTTTGACTGCGCGCCGGGACCGCCGGTCGGTGCGCGGCGAGACGCCTGCGAATCGATCACCACGCGGCGGCGTCCACCCGCCGCTCCTGGTGCGCGCTCGCCCTGTAGCGAGTCGCGCGTGGGGCGCTTGTGCGCGGGCTCGCCGTTCCCGCTGGCCTCGGAGCGCTGCTGGCGTTCAGCTGCGGGTGCGGCTTCGGCAGAAGGCTTCTGTGATTGCGATGCCTGCGCACGCGGACCGCCGGCGGCCGGTCGGGTCTCGGTCGCGGCTGAGCGCGTCTCTTGTTTGGATGCGGGCGCCGCGCGATCGTCCTTCTGGCGCTGCGGCGCCAGCGTCGGCGCTGCGGCACTGCTGTCGCCGTTGCCGAGCACCCGCTGGGCAACCGCCTCATCGACCGACGAGGATGCCGCCTTGACGTTGACGCCGGCAGACCTCAGTGCCTCAAGCACCTGCTTGGCCGGCAGTCCCCGTTCCTTGGCGATCTCGTGCACGCGCTTATTCATGTCCGCCCCAGTCTAGAAGGCCTATGAGGTGGCCCCCACTGATTCGTCCCCCGCCGGCCCAGCGCCACCGGCATCGGCGTGCGCTCCGCCGGCCTCGGGCTCCTCGGGCTGGGCGGCCTCGACCTGGTCGGTGTCCTTGTTCGCGAGGGCCTGGTGGGCCTCGATGCCGCAGTAGCGAGATCCCGGCAGCGCCGCGTTTGGGCAGCGGCGGCCGTTTGAGAGGATCGCCGCGCAGCGGCCCTGTGCCTCTTCCTGCTCGTAGCCATGCTCGGCCTCTTCGGCCGCGAACTCGGTCTCCGAGCGGATGTCGATCCGCCATCCCGTCAGTCGCGCGGCGAGACGCGCGTTCTGACCCTCGCGGCCGATCGCCAGCGAGAGCTGGTCGTCGGGCACGATCACGGTCGCCTGCTTGGCGTCGTCGTCGACGAGAACCTCTCGCACGCGCGCGGGCGAGAGAGCCTTGGCGACGAACCGCGCGGGCTCATCGTTGTAAGGGATGATGTCGATCTTCTCGCCGCGCAGCTCGGAGACGACCATCCGCACGCGCGAGCCACGCGGGCCGACGCACGCGCCGACCGGATCGACGCCGTCGACGTGCGAGACGACCGCGATCTTGGAGCGATAGCCCGGCTCGCGGGCGACGCCGGTGATCTCCACCAGCCCGTCGGCGATCTCGGGCACCTCGAGCTCGAACAGCGACTTGATCAGCTCCGGGTCACGCCGGGAGACGATGATCGACGGACCCTTCGTCGAGTTCGAGACGTCCTTGATCACGGCCTTGATCCGCTGCGAGTGGTCGTAGCGCTCGCCCTCGACCTGCTCGGACTTCGGCAACAGCGCCTCGACGCGCTCGCGCAGCTGCACCAGCGTGTAGCGGGAATCCGACTGCTGCACGATGCCGGTAATCAGCTCGCCGACGCGGTCGCGGTACTCCTCGAACATCATGTCGCGCTCGGCTTCGCGGATCCGCTGCAGGATCACCTGCTTGGCGGTCTGAGCTGCGATCCGTCCGAAGTCGTGCGGCGTGACATCCTCGGTCTCGATCTGGTCCTCGAACTCTTTGAGCTTCTCGAGGTCGATCTCCGGCTCCGGTGGCTCGCGCATCTCGCCCGTCTCCGGGTCGACGGTCGGCTGCTGGTCGACCGTCGCGTCGACTAGCAGCTGTTCCTCGAGCTCGGGCGGGATCTTGAGCTCCCAGACCTTGAAGTCGGCGCTGTCGCGGTCCATCTCCACCTTGGCGTAGCGCGCGGCGCCGGGCGTCTTCTTGTACGCCGAGAGCAGAGCATCCTCGAGGGCTTCCATCAGCTTCTCGTGGGAGATGTTCTTCTCGGCGGCGAGGCCGCGTACGGCTTCAACGATCTCTCTCGACATGGCTCAGTCTCCGGGGACGAGGTTGGATCGGGCGATTTGGTCGTACGGGATCGTCACGATCCCGCCGTCGGCGGCGATCGTCACATCCTGCTCGGAGGCGCCAACCAGCTCGCCGGTAAGGCTCTTGTGGCCATCCCTTGCGTCGCGCAGTCGCAGGCGCGCGTGACGGCCGAGGAAGCGGGCGTAGTGCTGCGGCTTGGTGAGCGGGCGATCCTGACCGGGCGACGAGACCTCGAGCGAGTAGTGCTCGCGGTAGTCGGTCAGGTGCCCGGACACGCGCTCGCAGAGGGCGAGTGTCACCCCGTCGGGATGATCGATGAACAGGCGGAGCGTGCTGCCGGATATTTCGGCGAGCAACACCTCCACCTCCGGCTCGCTTTGCGAGAGCCTGTTTTCGATCTCCTCATGGAGTTCACTCACGGTCTCCTCCGTCATAAAACTCACAAAAAAAGCGGGCGTGCGCCCACTTCCTGTACTTCACCGGGAAAGCGCCCGGCGCGAAAGCTGTTCTTGGAGGGTAGCACCGCGATTGTGATTGGGGAAAGCGGACGCGCGGCGGCGGCACGTGCGCTTCGCGCGAGTGCCACCGCCGCGCATTCGCTCCCCAATCGGGCCCCTTGCGCTACGGCCTCATGCGAAATTGCAGGGTGGCTGGCGCGGGTGCTACGAGCGGGCGGCTGCGGCTCGGGCGCGGTCGCGGTACAGCTTGTAATCGCGGCGGCCGGGCTGCAGACATGCGGCGAGCGCCAGCGGTTTGCGCGCCTCGGCGTGACGCCCGAGCATCTGCAGCGATCGGCCGAAGCAGAACAGCGCGTAGTCGTTGGTCGGGGCGCGTTCGATCACCGCCTCGAATTCGCGTGCCGCTTCGGCGTAGCGCTGCGCGCCGAAGAACGCGCGCCCCAGAGCCTCGCGGATCGAGGTCTTGTCCGGGGCGAGATCGCGAGCTCGGCTCAGCGGAATCGTCGCCTGGTGGTTGTGGCCCGCCTCCAGCAGCTCGGTCCCCCGCCGGAATAGGTCGTACAGGTCATCCATTGAGTTCAGTGTAAGCCCCGCACGGACGTGCGGCCAGGGCGTCAGTTGCCGCCGGCGCGCCGCAGCCGTGGCGGCAGCGCCCACCACGCGCGCAGCATGCCGCCGATCCCGAGACCCGCCCTGAGCTGGGTCCGCAGAGCGCGCCGCTGTCCTGCGGTCGGGGCCGCCGCAGCGCCGCCGTAGCGGGCGAGTCTGAGCGCTCGGACGTAGCCGGCTGCCCCCGATGAGGAGCGGAAGCGATGCTCGAGCGCTGCAAGCGTCACGCCGGCTCCGATCGGACGGCCGCTGCGGGCCAGGGCTCGCTCGAGCTCGGACAGAAGCTGGTCGCTGCTTGCCTCGGCGCGCCGGTGGCGCGCCCACAGCAGGGCGCCGGCGATCACTGCCGCCGCGAGGATCAGCGCTGTCAGCACAACCGGGAGCGCCGAGACGCCTTGGCCGCCGGCCGTCGGGCTCGTCGACGAGACCGCGGGCACCTCGTGCCTTACGAGCCCGTTCGGCGTGCTTGAGGTCCCGCCGGTGGATCCGCCGCCCGTGATCGGCGCGCGGCCGCCGCGCGCCGGTGCGGCGGCCGGGGTTGGGTCGAAGCGCACCCAGCCGTAATGCGGGAACCACGCCTCGACCCACGCGTGGGCGTCCTGATCTGTCACGACGTAGCTGTGGGTCGCGGTGTCGTAGGTGCCGGTCGTAAACCCGGTGGCGACCCGTGCGGGAATGCCGCCCATCCGCAGCAGCAGCGCCATCGAGCCGGCGAACTGCTGGCAGTAGCCGAGATGGTCGCGGAACAGGAAGCTCTCCAGCGGATAGCGGCTCGGCGGCGGGTTCTCCGAGTACGTGAAGCCGCGAGCGAGGTACTGCTCGACGCTGATGACGAACGCGTACGGCGTGCGCGCCCGCCGCGCGAGCCGCTGCGCGAGTGCGAACGCGCGCGCGTAAGGCGAGGAGCGCACGACCGCTGCTCCGTGCTCGTTGAAGACCGGGACCTCGCCGCGCACCGGGAGCTTTGAATGAAACGGCGCAAACAGAACCTCCGGCTGTACCGTCGTCGCGCCGTTCTGCGGCAGCAGCATCAGGCGGTAGCCCTCGAGCTGCGGATCGGAGTAGTCGGTTCCCGCCGCCGATAGTTGGGCGGGGCTCGGCTGCGGGGAGTAGGTCGTCACCTGGTAGCTGTCGCCCGGTATCAGGTCAGCGCCCGTGGACCATGTTCCCGGGTTGGTTCCGCGGAGCACGACCTCTGAGAGGTTGACCGGCTCCGTGTAAGCCTGGCCGGCCGCGATCACATCGCTCGTTCGCATGCCTTTGAGCGTGACCTGGATCTGCTGGGTCCAGCGCGCCAGTGCGCTGGCGTCGGGCTCCGGGTCCTCCTGGTTGCTGGCCAGCGTCCCCTGCGTGAAGCCTCGGCCATCGAACACGGCGAGATCCTCAGCTTTCCAGTAGTCCGGCCGCGCCGCTTTGATCGCGAGCACCTGTGAGCCGTTGCGCGGCCAGTTGAGCGGTCCGTAGCGCTGCGACCAGTCGAATGTGTCGACGTGATGGGCTGCGAGCTTGTTCGCGAGCGCCTCGTAATTGAGCCATGGCCTGTGCTGGTCGAGAGCCGGTGCCGCGATCACCGCCGCGAGCCCGGACAGCGCCGCAAGCGCGATTGCGGTCGCCGCGTCGTGGCCGCGGATCCGCTCGCCCCACATGAACGTGGCGAGCAGCGCGAATAACACGAGGCCCTGCAGGTACGGAAGATGCGGTCGCACGAGCGTCGAGGGCACCACGGCCAGGGCGACCAGCGGCACCGCCACCGCCGCGCGGCGAACGTCGCTCATCGCACGTGGCGAGAACGCGAGCAGCAGCGCTGCGTCCAGCAGCAAGATGCCCGCCCCGAGCACGATCACCATTCGCACCTCCTGGTTGATCCCCAGGTAGGGAACAAGCGCGCCGGGCAGTGAGGACAGGCCGTCGCTGATCGCGTTCGCAGTCACGGTTATCCGAAGATGCGTCACCCATGAGAGCGGAATGCCCGAGAGCGCGAACATCGCGAGCACGGCGAGGACCGAGCTGACCGCGACGAGCACTGCCGTCCGGTCACGCAACAGCATCCCTGCGGCCGCGACCGCAACCGTGAGTATCACCAGCCCTGCGAGCCGCCCGCCGGGGGCGGGCTGCATCAAGGTCGACCAGCGCAGGACGCCGTACAGGGCCAGCGCAGTGAACGCGACCAGCCTGATCAATGGGCGTTGCGCCTCGCTGCGACCGTCGATTCTGACGGTTGCGCGCTGACGACCCGCGGCAGGCATCACCGCGACCTGAGTCCCCGTGCTCACGCGAGAACCCTTGCTCGGCGCGGGTCTCGCTTCCAGCGCCCGGCCGCGCGCAGCACGAAGCCCTGGCATCCTGCGACCGAGAAGCTGGGCGCCGCCGCCGGGCGGCTGCTGCACTGCGTCGGCAGCACGAGGATGCGAGCGCCGCTCCCGGCGCCTGCCAGCCCTGCCGGCAGCCGGTCGAGTGGCTGCGCGGCAACGTAGATGACCGGTCCCGGTCTGGTCGCGCCCGCCAGCACAGGCGCCCGCGTGCTGGGTTGCACGAGCGCGAGCTTTGCGTGGGCACTCGGCCAGGCGGCGAGATCACCTTCAACGTTCAGCGGGCGCCGCTCTCCCGGTAGCAGCAGGCCGCATCCTCCGCCGCGGGCCAACTCGAGGACGAGCGAAGCGGCGGCGCGGACGGCGGCATCGAGATTCTCCTCCGGGCCGTCCCCCCGCGCATCGACGATCACGAGCGGCCGCGTTTCTCCGTCCGCCTGAAGCCGTCGTTCAAGCAGGCCGGCTCCGCGTGCGAGCGCGGCCCAATGGATCCTGGAGGCTGGAGTCCCCGTCCGGTATGGGCGAAGGCCGTCGATATCCACCGCCGCGAATGGCTCGGCATGCGCGGCGCCCGCGCTCGCGTCCGAGCGACCCGCCCGTTCGCCTGCCGCCCACTGCACTGCCTCGGTGCGCGGCAGCACGAGCACGTCCTTGGCAGGGGAACGAGACATCCTGACGCTGCGCGCGAGCTCCAGCGTGTCGGTGACGATCAAGCACGGCGGTTCAAGGTGATGGAGGCCGCGACGCGGAAAGCGCGTCACCAGCCGAACGTGCGCGGTCCGTGCCCCGCGCCACGGTGACAGCGCGCCCTCCAGCTGTACCGGAGCCGGCACCAGTGGGTCGTCGACGGCGCCACCCGGGAGTCCTAACTTGCTCGCGCGCACCTCGAGCGTTGCCTCCAGCGGCTCACCCTCGACCACGCGGTCGGCTTCGAACCGGCGGTCCACGCTCGATCCGCTGGCGCTCAGCGCAACCCACGCCGGCAGGATCGCGGCGAGCGCGAGAAAGCCGACTGCCGGGACGAACAGAGGCGCGGCGTCGAAGGTGAGCGCCAGCAGCAGCAGCAGCACACCCGCCGCGGCGACACCGACCGCCCGGCTCATCAGAGAGCCCTGACCGACGACACCGCGTCAGCCACGACATCGGGCGCGGCGTCCCGCGGGAGCTCCGGCACGAGCACGAGGCGGTGGGAGAGAACCGGCCGAGCGAGTGCCTGCACATCGTCGGGGAGCGCGTGATCGCGCCCGCGCATCATCGCGTGTGCCTTGGCCGCCCGCAGCAGCATCAAGCCCGCCCGGGGGCTTGCTCCAAGCTCCACCCTGGGGTCCTCGCGGGTCCGCCACAGGATCTGCACGATGTAGTCCCGCAGCGGTCCAGCGGCCCGTATCCGTGTGGCGGCGTCCTGGGCGGCGAGCACGTCCGCGGCGGTCGTGACGGGCGTGAGGCTGAGGACCCGGTCGCCTGCCTCGTGGTCGGCGAGCATCCCGGCCTCGGCGCTGCGGGACGGGTAGCCCAGCGAGACCCGCACCATGAAGCGGTCCACCTGAGCCTCGGGCAGCGGATACGTACCCTCGTACTCGATCGGGTTCTGGGTGGCGAGCACCAAGAACGGCCGAGCCAGCTCGTGCGTCTGCACGTCGACCGTCACCCGTCGCTCCTGCATGCACTCGAGCAACCCGGATTGGGTCTTCGGCGAGGCGCGGTTGATCTCGTCGACAAGCACGACGTTCGCGAACACTGGTCCCGGGCGGAATTCGAAGCGCTGTTCGCGCTGGTCGTAGACATTCGTGCCGACGACGTCGGCCGGCAGCAGGTCGGAGGTGCACTGCACCCGGGCGAACTGACAGTCGATCGAGCGGGCGATCGCCCGAGCAAGCGCCGTCTTCCCGACTCCGGGGTAATCCTCGACCAACAGGTGGCCCTCGGCGAGCAGCGCGACGATCACGTGCTCGAGCGTCTCCGGACGGATCTGCACGGCGCGCGAAATGTTCTCGGCCAGCCGCCTGGCCAGTGCCGCGAAGGCCTCAGACTCCTGCGGTGCTACGGGTGCCTGCTCCGACGGCTCCATCCGCTCCCTCCCGGGCTCTCCGAATTCGTTCTACCTCATCAAGGACCGCGCCGGCTACCGAATCCTTGCTGGCCTTGGCGATCTTTCGTTCGTGTCCGTCAGCGGTGATGATCGTCACCTCATTATCGGCGGCATCGAAGCCGATCCCGGGCTGCGAGATGTCGTTGACGACAATCGCGTCGAGCTGCTTGCGCGCGAGCTTCCCGCGCCCGTAGTCGACGGCCCCTTCCCCGTGCTCGGCGGCGAAGCCCACGATGACCTGACTGGGACGCCGCCGGCTGGCGAGTGCGCTGAGCACGTCATCGGTCGGCTCGAGCTCGAGCGTGGGGTGGCTGGGCATCTCGGTCTTCTTGAGTTTCTGTGCAGCCGGGCTCGTCGGCCGTAAGTCGGCGACCGCGGCGGTCATCAGCAGCACGTCGCAGCTGTCGAACTCGTCCGCGCAAGCGCGGGCCAGCTCCGCCGCGGTGTCTGCCTTGATCACGCGCGCCTCGCTCGGCGCGGGCAGCGCGACGTTCGCCGCGACGATCGTGACGCTCGCGCCCCGCCGGGCCCCCTGGCGGGCGAGCGCGAGACCCATCCGCCCCGACGAGCGATTGCCGATATAGCGGACGCTGTCGATCGGCTCGCGCGTCCCGCCGGCGCTGATGAGAAGCCGCAGGCCGCTGAGCGACGCTGGCGTCAGCAGCGCCTCACATGCCTCGAGCAACGCCGGCGGCTCGGCCAGGCGGCCTACGCCGTGCTCACCGTAGGAGCCGAGATCGCCTTCGCCCGGTCCGATCACGGTCACCCCCCGCGCGCGGAGCAATTCGAGATTGGCCTGCGTGGCCGCGTTCAGGAACATGCGGTTGTTCATCGCCGGCGCCACCGCGACCGGGCAGAAGGCGGCGAGCGCCGCTGTGCACAGCAGGTTGTCGGCGTGTCCGTGGGCCAGCTTCGCGATCGTGTTGGCGCTCGCCGGCGCGATCAGGTACAGATCGGCCCGCTCGACCAGCGCGAGATGGCTGATCGGCGTTCGCTCGGCGGGCGGCTCGCCCGGATAGCTGCCGCGTGCCGGGTCGGCCTCGAACTCACTCGTCAGGACAGGCGCACCGGTGAGCGCCTCGAACGAGGTCTTGCCGACGAACCGCAGGCTCGCCTCTGTCTGAATCACTCGGACCGAGTGCCCCGCCTTTACGGCGAGGCGTACCGTCTCCAGCGCCTTGTAGGCCGCGATCCCACCGCTCACGCCGATGAGCAACCGGGCCACTTGAGCGCGTAGGTGGGAGGGGCCTCCTACGTACCCTTACCGGTAGTGGTACTTGAGCTTGCCCTGAGCGACCTCTTCGAGCGCGATCGTCAGGTAGTTCTTCGAGCGGGTGTCGACCATCGGCGGCGGGAACTCGTCGAACGTGCCCTCGCCGAGGTTGTGGTAGTACGAGTTGATCTGCCGGGCGCGCTTGGCCGCGACGATCACGCTGGCGTAGTCGGAATCGACGTGGTCGAGCAGTTTGTCGATGCGGGGGGAGATCAAGTCAGTGCTTCCTTTCGAATTGGGTGCCCACCCACCCCACAGGTTAGCGAGCGTGGCATGTGGCGGACGCAACCTGCACGATCCCCACGAGCTCGTCGATCGCCTGCTCGAGGCGATCATTGACCACGACATGGGCGAACTCGGGCTGCGCCTGGAGTTCCCGCTCGGCGGTTTGCAGTCGCTGCTCGACCTGCTCACGGCTGTCGGTGCCGCGGCCGATCAAGCGCGCGCGCAGCGCGTCCAGCGAGGGTGGCGCGATGAACACGGCGATCGCGTCGGGCATCGCGGTGCGCACCTGCCGGGCGCCCTGAACCTCGATCTCGAGTACGACGGGCACACCCGCCTCGAGTCGGCGCTCAAGCTCGGAGCGCAGCGTGCCGTAACGGTTGCCGGAGTACTCCGCGTGTTCGACGAACTCATCGCCGCGGACGCGCCGCTCGAACTCATCGGGCATCAGGAAGTGATAGTCGACGCCGTTGGTCTCACCCAGGCGCGGCTTGCGCGTGGTCGCCGACACCGACAGCTCCAGGTCGGGGATGCGTTCGCGCAGCCCGCGGATCACCGTTCCCTTTCCGACCCCGGAGGGCCCGGTGATCACGAATACCTTCGCCACTGGGCGAAGCTTGCCAGCGCTAGCGGCGGCGCATCATCGCGACCAGCTCATCGCGCTGGCGCTGTGATAGTCCGCCGATCGTCTTGCTCGGCGAGATCCTGCACTGGGACAGGATCTTGTTCACCTTCACACGGCCGTACTTCGGCACGGCCAGCAGCAGGTCGAAGACCTTCGCCGTCTCGAGGTACTCGGGTGGGCTGAGCAGCAGCTCGTCGATCGGCTGACGCCCGGCCTTCAGGTCGCGCTTCAGCTGCGCCCGGCGGCTGCGGATGTCGTTCGCGCGCTGGAGCGCTTCCATTCGTTGCACGAGGGAGCGTTCCGGCGCAGCGATTGGCTTGGAGAGCGATTCGCTGACCGGCGGCATGGGCGGCGACTATACATCTCCTGCACGCCCGATCAAGACTAATCCGCCCAATTCGACTCGACCTCATGTTGAGCTTCAGTCATGTCGAGCGTTGCTCTGAGAATAGGTCCGCTTTTGCAGGGTCTTTTATGTGCTGTTAGCAACTTGTTTCCCTGGAAATCTGAGTGGAGTTATGAGTGGGCGGAGGCGCCTCTGAAAAGCCCGCTATTTGCGAGGATTCGATGGACCTCTTTGTTGATTCTCAACGCCGCTGCCGGGTCTCGAAAATTCTCAGTGCCGACCGCGACGAGTTCTGCGCCTGCCCGCAGCAGATCCACCGCGTCCTGGCCACACTGAACGCCGCCCATCCCGATCACCGGGATCGTGACCGCCTGCGCCACCGAGTACACCTGTGCGAGCGCCACCGCCCGCACCGCGGGGCCGGAGACGCCGCCGGTGGTGCCGCCCAGCCACGGCTGGCCCGTGCGTGGGTGCAGCGCCATGCCGCGAACCGTGTTGATCAGCGACAGCGCATCCGCCCCGGACCCCTCGGCTGCGCGGGCGACGGCAGGCACGTCGGATGCGTTCGGCGTCAGCTTGACGATCAGCGGCTTGCTCGTCAGTGGGCGGACATGCTCGAGCAGCGCAGCGACCTCGACCGGGTCGGCGCCCATCACAAGTCCCGTCTCGACATTCGGGCAGGAGACGTTGAGCTCGAGCGCCGCCACTTGTTCGCGGTCGGCGAACGCCCTCACGAGCTCGCCTACCTCCTGGCGGCTGAAGCCCATGACGTTGACAATCAGTGGCACGGGGAGCGCGGCGAGCTGCGGCAGGTCGTGCTCAAGGTATCCGGCCAGTCCCTTGTTCGGGAGGCCGATCGAGTTGATCATGCCGCCGGCGATCTCCCACAGTCGCGGGGGCGGATTCCCCTGGCGCAGGGCGAGCGTCACCGTCTTCGAGACGAATGCGGCGAATGGGAAGCGCTCGAGCAGCGCATCGCCGAACGCGCGGTGGGCGGCGATCGCGTCGAACGTGCCCGATGCGTTGATGATCGGGTGCTCCAGCTCGATTCCACAGAACGTGACGCTCACAGCAGTGCTCCGTCCAGGACCGGTCCGTCGACACACACCCGCAGGAATCCGTCCCGGGTCGGCACGACGCAGCCGAAGCAGGCGCCGTACCCGCAGGCCATCCCGGACTCGAGCGCGAGCTGCACTGGGACCGACCGCGCGGTGCAGATCGCGTGGACGGCGTCGAGCATCGGCTCCGGGCCGCACGCGTAGACCTCGAACCGCTCGCCACTGTCGAGTTCCGATTCCATCAACTCGGTCACCAGCCCGTGATGGCCGACGCTGCCATCGTCGGTCGCGATCGCCGGCGCTCGCAGCAGGGCCGCGCCGCGCGCGTGGTGCGCGTCGCGGAACCCGAGCAGCACTTTCGGCTTGGCCGGAAGAACCGCCCCCGGGGCGGTCCTTCCAACGGAATCCGCGCTTGCGGATTCCGCGTCCTGCAAGATCGCCAGCGGTGCGATCCCGACGCCGCCGCCAACGAGCAGCGCGGCCCGTCGGTCGCGCGGTGGCCTGAAACCGACACCCAGGGGGCCCAGGAGCAGCAGCTCGTCACCGGATCCGAGCTCGCACAAGCGGTTGGTGCCCGGCCCGACGTCCTCGAGCAGGAACTCCAGCTCGGTCGTATGACGTGGGGCGCGCATGACGCTGAATGCGCGCGGAAGAAACGGCCGTTCGCTCTCCCCTCCTCCCCATCGCTCGGCCGCCGTGAGCATGTAGAACTGCCCTGCCTCGGGCCGCGGACCGTCGGGATCGGCGCACCGCAGGACAACATAAGGGCCATGCTGCTCGTGTGCGGCGACGATCGCCGTACGGCGGCCGAAGGGTGCCAGCACGCGATCCGCTGCGTTCACGGGCGTGACGCGAGTCGCGCCGCCGCGTGGATCTCCTGCAGCGAGAGGACCTCCGGCGCCCCGCGACGTGCAGCCGAGATCGCCCGGGCCGCGGCCATGCCGCCGGTCATCGTGGTGATGCAGGGGATCCCGCGCGCGACTGCGGCGTTGCGGATCTCGTAGCCGTCGGTACGGGCGCCGGTCCCGACCGGCGTGTTGATCACGATGTCGACCTCGTCGCGCTCGATCCAATCGACGACGTGCGGCGAACCTTCGCCGATCTTGTTGATCGCCTCGGCCGGGATCCCCATCTTGCGGATTGCCTGCGCGGTGCCGCGCGTGGCGACGATCCTGAAGCCGAGGTCGTGCAGGACGGTCGCGATCCCGGTCGCGGCCGCCTTGTCTCCGTCGGCTACCGTGATGAACGCGGTTCCAGACCCGGGAAGCTTGGCGCCCGCGGCTGCCTGCGCCTTGGCGAACGCCTGGGGGAAGTCCCGCGCGATGCCCATCACCTCGCCCGTGGAGCGCATCTCCGGTCCGAGCAGCGCATCGGCTCCGGCGAACCGATCAAACGGGAGCACGACCTCCTTCACGCAAACGTGTCCGTTCCGCGTGTCGTGCGGAAGGTCGAGGTCGGCGATCCGTTCGCCGAGCATCACGCGACACGCGAGCTTGGCGACGGGGAGGCCGATCGCCTTGGAGACGAACGGCACGGTCCGCGAGGCGCGCGGATTGGCCTCGATCACGAACAGCCCGTCGTCGCGGATCCCGAACTGCACGTTGATCAGGCCGACCACCCCGAGTGCGCGCGCGATCCCGGCGGTGTGTTCCTCGAGCTGCGCGAGCATCTCCTCGCCGAGCGTGTGCGGGGGCAGCACGCAGGCGGAGTCCCCGGAGTGGATCCCCGCTTCCTCTACGTGCTGCATCACGCCCGCAATCCACACGTCCTCGCCGTCGCAGATCGCATCGACGTCGACCTCGATCGAGTCCTCCAGGAAGCGGTCGAGGAAGATCGCGGGACTCGAACGGTTGTTGTCGAGGTGTACGCGTGTGAGGTAGTCACGCAGGCCGCTGACGCTGTAGACGATCTCCATCGCCCGTCCGCCGAGCACGTAGCTGGGTCGTACGAGCAGCGGAAAGCCGACATCCGGGGCGCGCTCGAGCGCCTCCTCTGCCGAGGTGGCCGTCGCGTAGGGCGGTGCGTTGTACCCGAGCCGGTCGAGCAGGCCTCCGAACCGGGCCCGATCCTCCGCGAGGTCGATCGCGTCGATGCTCGTGCCGAGGATCCGGACGCCGGCCTCGTGCAGGCCGGCCGCGAGCTTCAGCGGTGTTTGCCCGCCGAATTGCACGATCACGCCTTCCGGTCGCTCGATCTCGCAGACGCCGAGCACGTGGTCGAGCGTCAGTGGCTCGAAGTAGAGCCGGTCCGAGGTGTCGTAGTCGGTGGACACGGTCTCGGGGTTGCAATTGATCATCACCGCGTCGCGTCCCGTCTCCCTGACCGTCTGGGCGGCGTGCACGCAGCAGTAGTCGAACTCGATTCCCTGGCCGATCCTGTTCGGACCTGAGCCGAGAATCACGACGCTGGCGCGCTCGCCGCGCTGCACCTCGTGGGCGGCGCGCCGCTCCCAGCCCGAGTAGTAGTACGGCGTCCGCGCGGCGAATTCGGCGGCGCAGGTGTCGACGGACTTGAACGTGCGCTCCCCCGGGAATGAGATCCCGCCCCCGTCCTCGAAATCCGTCACCAGCTCGGCGAGCTCGCGAAGGAACCACGGGTCGATGCTGGTGCGACGGTGCAACTCGTCGATCGAGGCGCCACGGCGCAGCGCCTCGAGTAGATGGTCAAAGCGCTCGGCGCCGGGCGCTTCGACGAGCGCCAAGAGCTCGTCGTCAGCTGCTGGGTGCCGAGGCTGGAGGTCGAGCTCGCGGGATCGAAGCGCCTTTGCGAACGCTTGCTTGAACGTGCGCCCGATCGCCATTGCCTCGCCGACCGACTTCATGTGCGTGGTCAGCGCTGCATCTGCTCCTGGGAACTTCTCGAACGCGAATCTCGGCCACTTCACGACGCAGTAGTCGATCGCCGGCTCGAAGCTCGCGGGCGTCGCCCTCGTGACGTCGTTGGGGATCTCCTGCAGCGTGTAGCCGACGGCGAGCCGCGCCGCGATCTTGGCGATCGGAAAGCCAGTGGCCTTACTCGCCAACGCGCTCGAGCGCGACACCCGTGGGTTCATCTCGATCACGACGATCTCGTCGGTCGCGGGGTTGACCGCGAACTGAACATTCGACCCCCCGGTCTCGACCCCCACCGCCCGGATTGCGGCGATCGCCTGGTCACGCAGCTGCTGGTAGAGCTTGTCGGTCAGCGTCTGCTGGGGCGCGACGCAGACGCTATCGCCGGTGTGCACGCCCATCGGGTCGAGGTTCTCGATCGAGCAGACGATCACCACGTTGTCTGCGCGGTCGCGCATCACCTCGAGCTCGAACTCCCCCCAACCCAGGACCGACTCCTCGAGCAGCACCTGAGTGATCGGCGAGGCCTGGAGTCCGCGACCGACGATCTTCTCGAGGTCGTCCAACGTGCGTACGACGCCGCCTCCTGTGCCGCCCAGCGTGAACGCCGGCCTCACGATGAACGGCAGCCCGATCCGCTCCACCGCGGCCCTGGCGTCATGGATCGTGTTGGCGATTGCGCTGCGCGGCACGCGCAGGCCGGTGTCGGTCATCGTCTGGCGGAACAGCTCGCGGTCCTCCGCCCGGTTGATCGCGT
The DNA here is from genome assembly GCA_963796525.1 of uncultured Solirubrobacterales bacterium. Taxonomy (GTDB): domain Bacteria; phylum Actinomycetota; class Thermoleophilia; order Solirubrobacterales; family Solirubrobacteraceae; genus Palsa-465. Next base: position 451,461 of record CAWCMD010000012.1, on the reverse strand, counting down.
CGTAGTTGGCGCCGATCAGCTCGACGCCGTGGCGCTCGAGCGTCCCGTCCTCGTGCAGTGCCTTGGCGAGGTTCAGCGCCGTTTGCCCGCCGAGCGTCGCCAGCAGTGCGTCTGGCTGCTCGCGCTCGATCACCTGGGCGACGGGCTCCGGCAGCAGCGGCTCGACATATGTCGTGGTCGCGACCTCCGGGTCGGTCATGATCGTCGCGGGGTTGGAGTTCACGAGCACGACCTCGTAGCCCTCGTCCATCAGCACTCGGCAGGCCTGGGTGCCCGAGTAGTCGAACTCTGCGGCCTGCCCGATCACGATCGGGCCCGAGCCGATCAGCAGGATCTTGTGGATGTCGTCGCGGCGGGGCATCAGCCGGAAGCCTCCTGCCGATCGGAGCCGGCCCCACGGGGCGGGCGTTCAGAGGGTGCGCTCCTGATTTCCCCCACGAAGCGGTCGAACAGGTACAGCGCGTCGTTCGGTCCGGGACCGGCCTCGGGGTGGTACTGGACGGTCGCGCCCTGCACATCCTTGAGCGCGAGGCCTTCGACGGTCCGGTCGTAGAGGTTGATGTGGGTGAGCTCGGCGGCGCCGAAGTCGGTCTCCCAGCGGACCGCCTCGTCGTCGTCGATCGTCTTCGAACCGTCCGGTCCGAGCACCGCGAAGCCGTGGTTCTGGCTGGTGATCTCCACCCGACCGGTCGTGAGGTCTTTGACCGGGTGGTTGGCGCCGTGGTGCCCGAACGGGAGCTTGTAGGTCTGGAGCCCGACGGCCCGGCACAGGAGCTGGTGGCCGAGGCAGATCCCGTAGACCGGCAGCTTGCCGACGAGCTCTCGAACCGTGTCGACGATGTAGTCGAGCGCGGCCGGATCGCCAGGCCCGTTGGCGAGGAAGATCGCGTCCGGCTCGTTTTCGAGCAGCTGGCTGGAGGTGGCGGTGCAGGGGTGAAGCTCGACGGTCGCGCCACGGGCGCGGAGGTTGCGCACGATCGAGAGCTTCACGCCCGTATCGATCATGGCGATTCGTAGACCGGCTGCGCCAGGGCGCGCGGGATCCGAATCGCTTGCGAGTTCGCCTGGCGGTGAGCTCGGGGGCAACGCAACCATCTTGTCGGGGGTCACCGTGCGGGCGAGGTCGCGCCCGCTCATCGATGGCTCATCCTCGATCAGCTTGCGCGCCTGGGACTCGGGGGTGCTTTCCGGGAATACGCCGCCGCGCATCGCCCCCGCATCACGGATGTGACGGACCAGGGCGCGGGTGTCGAGCTCGGTGATCGCCGGGATCCCGCAGTCCGCCAGCCAGCTGAGCCATCCGCCCTCGGCGCCGGCATTGTCCTCCCGGTCGACCGCAGCGCGCATGATCGCCGCGCGCGCGTGCGCGCGGTCTGACTCCATCGCCGGCTCGGAGACGCCGTAATTGCCGATCTGCGGAAACGTGAACGTGATCAGCTGGCCGGCGTAGCTGGGGTCGGTCATCGTCTCCTGGTAGCCCGACATCGAGGTCGTGAAGACAATCTCGCCAACCGCCACGGCATCGGCCCCACACGCGACGCCGTCAAAGCGTGCGCCGTCTTCCAGCAGCACGTAGGCCCTCATCTGATCGCCGGCGTCTGGGCCGGTACCCGTGCTGCGAACGCGACCGCGCCCGCGGCGAGCGTCAGCATCACTCGTCCCTGGAGGGTGCGCCCGTGAAAGCAGCAGTTCTCCGACCGGCTGGCGTACCCGGCGGCTCCGACCTCGAACTTGGCATCGAGATCGACGAGGCACAGATTCGCGGGTTGCTCGACGGCGATCGTGGGCGTTGGCAGCCCGTAGAGCGCAGCGCCGGCAGTCATCCGCAGCACGACCATGTCCAGCTCCAGCTCGCCCGGCAGCACCAGCTCGGTGAACAGCGCCGCGAACGCTGTCTCCAGGCCCGTGGTACCCATCGGCGCCTGCTCGAACGGGACCTCCTTCTCGTGGCGCGCGTGCGGCGCGTGGTCGGTCGCTACGCAATCGATGACGCCGCTCTTGAGCGCCTGAACCAGCGCCCTGCGGTCGCGCTCGCCGCGCAGCGGCGGGTTCATCTTGAAGCGGCTGTCGAGCGTGCGGACGATGTCGTCGGTGAGCGTCAGGTGGTGGGGGCATGCCTCGCCGCTGACGCGCACGCCGGCCTCCTTGGCGCGCTCGAGAGCCTCGACCGATTCCAGGCAGGAGAGGTGCTGGAAATGGACCCGTGCGTCCTCGAAGGCTGCGAGCGCGGCGTCTCGAGCGACCATCGTCGACTCCGACACGGACGGGATCCCGGCGAGACCGAGCCTCGTCGAAACGGCTCCCTCATGCATCACACCGTCTCGGGAGAGCTCCGGATCCTCCTCGTGGAGGGCGATCACGCCGCCGCTCAGCCGCTGGTACTGGAGAGCCTTTCGGAGCATGCCCGCCGAGGTCACCGGCTTGCCGTCGTCTGTGAACCCGAGCGCCCCCGCGTCGCGCAGCGCGGCCATCTCGGTGAGCTCGTCACCGTGAAGGCCGCGGGTGATCGAGGCGAGAAAGCCGACCGGCACCCGCGCCTCTCGGCGGGCGGTCCCGACCAGCGAGCCGAGGATCGCAGCGTCATCGATCACCGGCGCGGTGTTGGGCATCGCGATCACCGCGCAGAAGCCGCCCGCCGCCGCGGCTGCAGTCCCGGTTTCGATGTTCTCCTTGTACTCCTGGCCCGGCGTCCGCAGGTGGACATGCGGGTCAACGAACCCCGGGAACAGGTACCTGCCGGACGCCTCGACGACCTCCGCCTCATCGGGTGCCGTGAGCGAGCCCGGAGCGCCCAACTCGGCGATCTGACCCTTGCGGACCAGGACGTCGTGAGGCTCGTCCAGTTCGGTGCGCGGGTCGAGTACGTGGGCGCCTCGGATCAGCAGTTCAGCGCGCGGGCGCTCCTCGCAAAACAGTCGTTCGGTGCTCATCACGCCACCGCCTGCAGGACCGGCGAGGAGACCAGCAGTTCGTAAAGGACGGCCATCCGCACGACCACCCCGGCCTTGACCTGTTCGCCGATCAGCGCTTGGGGCGAGTCGATCGCATCGGCTGACAGCTCGATACCGCGGTTCACCGGGCCCGGATGCATGAGCAGCTGTCCCGGCCGCAGACCGCGGGCGCTGATCTGATAGCGGGTGGCGTACTCGCGCAGCGATGGCACGAACGAGTCGCGCATGCGCTCCTGCTGCATTCGCAGCACGTAGATGACGTCGGCTTCGTGGACGTTCTGCAGCGATGGCGTCGCGCTGCATCCGAGCGCCTCGATTTCCCTGGGAATCAGCGTCGGCGGGCCGCACACCGTCACACGTGCGCCCATTCGCTGCAGCGCGAGGATGTTCGAGCGGGCCACGCGGGAGTGCAGGACGTCGCCGACGATCCAGATGTTGGTTCCGTCGAGCGCGCCGAGCCGCCGGCGCAGTGTGAACACGTCGAGCAGCGCCTGAGTCGGATGCTCGTGCTTGCCATCGCCGGCGTTGATCACGGCGGCGGGCGTCCAGCCGGCCACGAGCTGTGCAGCGCCGGCGTGCGGCGATCGGATCACGATCGCGGCGGGCTCGTAGGCCGACAGCGTCTGGACGGTGTCCTTCAGCGATTCGCCCTTGTCGACGCTCGAGCCGGCGCTGCGCACGCTGACGACGTCGGCGCTGAGCCGTTTGGCGGCGAGCTCGAAGCTCGAGCTCGTGCGCGTGCTCGCCTCGTAGAAGAGGTTGACGACCGTGCGGCCTCTGAGTGCCGGCACCTTCTTGATCTCCCTACCGGAGACCTCCGCGAAGGATTCGGCGCGGTCGAGGATCCGTTCGATCCCGCCGCGGTCGAGGTCGTCGATCGAAATGAGGTGCTGCGGGATCTTGCTCAAGCCGCCTCCCTCTGCGGTTCGGTTGTCGGGCCGATCGTGACCTCGTCCACGCCGTCGATCTCGTCGACGCGGACGTTCACACGCTCGTCCTTGGAGGTTGGGATGTTCTTGCCGACGTAATCCGGCCGGATCGGCAGTTCGCGATGGCCGCGGTCGATCATCACCGCAAGCTGGACGCGATCCGGGCGGCCGTAGTCGAACACCTCATCGATCGCGGCGCGAACGGTCCGGCCGGTATAGAGAACGTCGTCGACGATCACGATCGTCCGGTCTTCGACGGTGAAGTCCAGCGTCGTCGCGTGGACCACCGGATGGCTGGGGCGGATCGTGAGATCGTCGCGGTAGAAGGAGATGTCCGCGAAACCCAGCGGGACGCCCGGCTCGAGCAGTTCGCTCGTGAGCGCGTGAAGTCGTTGTGCGAGCACCGCGCCGCGCCGGTGAATTCCAACCAACGCGATCGATCCGTCGGGGTTCTTCTCGACGATCTCGTGTGCGATCCGCACGAGCGTGCGGCGTATGTCATCCCGGTCGAGGATGACCGTGGCGGCTGGCAATGTGCTCCTTCCTGGCCTCGCTGGACCGGGTTAAGGGGCGGACGACTGCAGCGTAGCACCGGGGTCGGCGGCGAATGCCGTCCGTGCAGGGTGGCTTCGGCGGTGGAGGCCGTCGCGCCGGCTCAGCGGTGGAGGCCGTCGCGGCGGTAGAGCACGTGTGGGAGGCCGACGTGGATCAGCTCTCCCTCGTAGCGAAAGCCGGCCTTATCCATCACCCGTCGCGAGGCGAGGTTGTCTGGCTGCGTGAACGCCACGATCGAGAGCAGCGAGATGCGGTCAAGCGCGACGGTCGTGCACGCTTTCGCGAACTCGGTGGCGAGGCCCTCGCCCCATCTCTCCGGGACGATCGCCCAACCGGCTTCCACGTCGTCGAGCCCGGCCACATACGTGTACTGCAGGCCGCCCCGGCCGAGCATCTCCCCCGTGCCGCGGTCGCGCAGCAGCCACATGCCGAACCCATGCCGCTCCCAGTGCTGCACCTTCGTCTGGAGGCTCATCAGGACGTCGCTCTCGGTCGGCGGCGACGATCGCGGCCACAGGGTCGTGAACACCCGCTCATCGAGCAGCAGGGCCTTCAGTTCCTCCCCGTGCTCCGGCTGCAGGCGCTCGCAGATGATCCGCTCGGTCGCAAACCGCTCGATGCTGGCGGTCGTCATTTCGAGCCGTCAGCGATCGTGGCCTCCTCGGGGGGCCGCTCGGCTGCGTGTTCGTGCAGGTGCATCCGATCGCCGCGCACGAGCTCGGGATCACCACGCTCCGGCAGCGGGACCTCGATCGTGTCGAAGTCACGAGGAAACACCGTCCGCGCGAATGTCGCGCGGGCCTCATCGCGAAGCACGGAGACGGGGTACCGCGTCGAGAGGTGGGTGAGGGCCAGCATCGAGACTTCCGCGTCCCGCGCGAGGGCTGCCGCCTGGGCTGCCGTCGAGTGACTGGTCTCGGCCGCCCGCTCCAGCTCGTCTTCGGCGAACGTGGCCTCGTGCACCAGCACGTCTGCGCCGTGGGCCGCAACCCGCAGCGCGTCGCACGGGGCCGTGTCGCCGGAGATGACGACCTTGCGGCCGGGCCGCGGCGGGCCAAGCACCTGGTCGGGTCGCACTCCGTTGATCGTCTCGCCGCGCTGCAGGCGTCCGAAATCCGGCCCGGGCGTGAGCCCGAGCCGCACGGCCGTCTCGGGATCGAACTCACCGGGTCGTTCGTCCTCGAACAGCACATAGCCGAAAGCCGGGATGCGGTGCGCCACGGGGACCGGCGCGATCTTGTATCCGTCGCGCTCGATCACGTCACCGGTCTCGAGCTCGACCAGGTCGAGCTCGTAGGAGACCCGGCCCGCTGCCCGCAAAGCGAGCGCCAGCAGTTCCCGCAGGCCGCGCGGCCCGTGGATTCGCAGCGCGCGCTCGCGTCCCCGCAGATCGAACGTCTTGAGCATGCCGGGGAGGCCGAGCCAGTGGTCGGCGTGGTAGTGGGTGAGAAACACGTCGTCGAGCTCGAGCAGTCCGATCGACTGCAGCAACTGGCGCTGGGTGCCCTCGCCGCAATCGAACAGCAGCCGGTCCCCGCCGCGGCGGATCAGGATCGCGGGGAGCCCCCGACGCGCGGTCGGGATCGAGCCGCCGGTGCCGGCGAAGAAGATCGACAGGTCCATCGCGTGGCCAGTGTGTCAGCCCGGCGGCGTCGCTAGGCGCTCAAGGTCACGAGCTCGAACGTCAACCCCCGCGGTCCGGTGCGTGCGATCCCCATCGTGTGATGCGCTGCTCGGCGCCGCTCGGTCGGACTGCCCGGGTTGAAGATCTGAAATCCGTCAGGTGTCCGTTCGTGCAGAGGGATGTGCGAATGACCAAAGACGACGGCGTCGGCATCGGGAACGAGCTTGCGCAGCCGGCCGATGCGGCCGCGCGACGGGCCGGCGTCGTGGATCACCGCGAGCGTCGCACCGCCGGCATCGATGATCTGGCTCGCCGGGAACGCCGCGCGCACGTCAGCGTCGTCGACGTTGCCATGGACGCCCACCAGCTCCCCGTAGCCCCGCAGTTCCTCCACGACGGACAACGAGACGAAGTCGCCGGCGTGGACGATCAGGTCGGCTGCGCGGAGCAGCTCGACACAGCGGGCCGGGAGCCGCCGCCAGCCCCGCGGCATGTGCGTATCAGAGAGGATCGCGATTTCCACGATAAGCTCGTCCAGTCATTCCCGTTTCAGAGCGCCCGTAGCTCAGGGGATAGAGCGTTCGCCTCCGGAGCGAAAGGTCGCAGGTTCAAATCCTGCCGGGCGCGTTTCCAGAACGTCCTGCACCAGTAGCGGCACCGCGCCGTATTCACGTCCCGCCGGACCCGAAGCGTGGTGATCGCCCTGTTGGCATCAGCTTTGTCACGCCGGCCCAGCAGGCCGCGCGATCGAGCAACCCGGCGGTCCTGAGCGGCCGCCACGCGCAGAGAGATCGCTACGGCCTCGCGTCCAGGAGGGAGCTGCTCAATCTGGACCTCGCACCTCGAGCCCGGCGTTCCGCCAGGCCTGGAACCCGCCGATCATGTCCGTTGCGTCCTCGAAACCCAAGCGCTGGAGGGTCGCCGCGGCGAGGCTCGATTGGTAACCCTCGTTGCAGACCACGATCAGCTGCCGGTCGGGCTGGCCCACCACCTCCGCGTCGCAGTAATCGGAGGTAGGATCGCAACGCCACTCGAACACGTTGCGCGGGATGAAGCGCGAATCGGGGATGACTCCGTCGCGTTCGCGCTGGACCTCGGAGCGAATGTCGATCAACAGCGCGCCGTCCTGAGCCGCGGCGCGCGCCTCCCCGGGGGACAGACGCTGCAGCCGGGAGCGAGCCTCGGCGAGCAGCTGGTCAACCGTAGCTGGGGCGTCGTCGGTCATCGCCTGCGTGCCGGGTCGCCCTTTGGCAGCACATCACACGCCCACTCGGATCGCTTCCAGTCGGGGATCGGCGTCTCTTGATCCGCACGCGGCACGAACCGTGATCGCTCGACGAGCGCCATCCGATGGATATATCGCGGGCAATTGGGGAACACCTCGGTCGCGTTGACACGGACGATGAGCTGCGCCCCGGGATAACGGTCCAGCAGCTCGTCGCGTTCGTCGATGCTCGCGACTCCGTTGAGCCGCAGCCGGGACGGACGCGCGGACACGAAGTCGATGAACAGCATTCCTACGCGTGGATTCACAAGCAGGTTGCCCATTGACAGGTACATCCCGTTGCCGTCGTAGTTCGGAAACGCGACGGTGCGGTCGTCGAGCACGCGCACAAACCCGGGGGCACCGCCCTTGTACGAGCACTGGGGATGGCCATCGGCGTCTGCGGTGGCCAGGAAGAACATGTCCATCCGCTCGATGAACGCGCGACTGTCGGGGTCGATGATCGGCCGCGACAGGAACTTCTCGTCGAGCCGGTCTGCGAGCCGGCGCGTGTCGAAGCGATCCTGAAGCTCGCGCGAGCCGGCCTGATACGGCGAGCTCATGGCTCCGCGAACTCGACGCGCTCGGCGTCGAGGATCACTGACGTCGCCTGGATCGCCGCGACCCGCACGGTCGGAAAGCTGGTCATGCCCACTCCATCGGGTGATAGCCACTGGTGGTGGGCGCGGACACGATCAGCACCGAGCACGCATCGAGGCCCGCGTTGCGGACAGTCCGCCGGCGGGACGGGTCCAGGCGCGCAAACGTCCCCGCCGGCGCCGGATGCTCCTCGCCCTCGATCACCAGCACCGGTGAGCCCGAGACGACGAAGAACAGCTCCTCCTGATCGCGTGTGGTCTCGTCGTGCTCGGGGATCGACTCGCCAGGCGCGATCTCGACGAGGTTCACGCCGAGCGCCCGGCATCCGAGGGAGCGGCGAACCAGCCTCCAGTTGCCGGTCCGCTCGAGCTCGTCGCGGTGCGCGATCGTGTAACCGTCGCCGCGTACGATCATCTCGCCCCATCGTCCATTGGGTTAGCCAGCTTACCGCTGTCGCGTGGCCTCATGGGCTCAGCAGAACACGGCCAGCCCGAACGGCGAGTCGGACGCCGGCAGGCCTGATGTGTGGTACTCGGGTTTGCGCCTGCTACCGGCCCAGGCGATCGTTAGCTAGGACCTTGCTGATTCCCGGCGAAGGCCGTGCGCGAGATCCGCGCAACTCACGTTTCTCGCCTGCGAGGGGGAGATGCTCGTGCAAGCCCGAAACCGGGTTGCTCGCCGTTGGCGGCGCTGCCGGCGCCATCGCCGCCCGCCACTCCTTTCTTGGCCAGGGAACGGCGGCTGACGACGCGTGGCTACACGCACTCCCGCTGCTCAGATGCGCAACGGTGGGTCGCACTGTCGCTTGTTTGGGAGGTGCGGTCGCATCGCTAGGAGGCGGGACCAGTGCTTCGCCGTCCCCAAGCCCCGATGAACACGAATCCGCACGCGAGGAAATCAGGCTCGTCGAGTCGTGTCACCAGCTTGGCCGCTTCCTCCGCGCTGAGGACGCCGGCTGCGACGACGGGTTCCGCGGTCGCGGCCATGCTCAACCGGTAGAACTCGGCCTGCGGAGTCCCGGGCTGCACGATGTCGACCTCGGCGTCTGCGCCGACGTCCGTGAGATCCAGCTGGTGCACCTGTCGGAGCAGCGCGCGGCCCTGGGACAGCGAGCCGTTGGGGAAGGCCTGGTGCACCGCGCGCGGATGCGCAGACCAGATCGGGTCGTAGTCGCCCAGCCACATCCCGAAGTCGGCATCTTCCACCAACAGCCAACCGCCGGGCGCCAACCATGAGACCATCCGTCTGAGCGTGGCCATCCGCTGGCCGATGTGCATGAGCACAGCGCGGGCGTGGATGAAGTCAAATGAGCCCTCGGGGAGCTTGTCCGTTGTGACGTCGTGGCGAAGCACCTCGAGATTCGGCAGCGAGAGCTCCTCCAGAAAGTCTGTCTCCAAGTCGGTCGCTGTGACGTGACCCTCCTGCCCGACATACCCGCACAGCCAGCGCGTGATCGAACCCTGACCGCCACCGACCTCCAGGCAGCGAGAGTTGCGAGCGAGCGCGAGACCCTCGACCCTCCGGATCGTGATCGGGTCAAGTCGTTCCGCCAGCAGCTTCAAACGACGACGCTCGTCGGCGTGGGAATGTGGAAACGGATAGCCCTCCGAACCGGTCATCGTCCGCTGCGCCGGCACGCTACAGCCAACCAGCAAGCCAGGAGCACACAATCGCAGTGGGCCGAATACCGCGGCATAAGCGAAGCGGGACGACCAGTCGTGCTCCTCCCTGCGTTCGTGCGGTATGGAGCACGTCGCCTGCCGATCATGGGCGCAGCCGTCGACGCTGCGTGAGCTCTTGCTCGGGTGAGTGTGCCACTGGCCGTCACGAGGATCGGCCAGTCATGCGAGTCGCCGTGCTTTGACGATGATCGCGGTGGCGATGCGTGTTTGCTTTTCGGGTGGGATAAGGGTGCGCATGAGCGCGAGCAGCTCGTCGGTGAAGAGCGGGTAGAGGGCGCAGCCGTCGATGTTGAGCGGCTGGCGGTCGAGGATCGCTACCTTGCCGAAGCCGGCTCTATCGAGGTTGCGGACGAAGGCACGCTCCGTCAGGGCGCCGGCAGTTCACCCGGCCCACGCGGCCGGATGGGTCAGGACCTCGGGCGGGAGTTCCTCCTCGTCCACGGTGAGATCAGCGAGGCATAGTTTCCCACCGGGGCGCAGCACGCGGGCGCATTCGGCGAGCGCCCGCGCCTTGCGCGGCGAGAGGCTGATCACCGCGTTAGAGATGATCTGGTCGACGCTGCGGTCCGGGAGTGGGATCGCCTCCATCTCGCCGTGGAGCGTGTCGACGTTCTCGAGGCCTGCCTCCCTGGCGGCGGCTGCGGTGCGCTCGAGCATCGGGGGCAGGAAGTCAAGTGCGATGACGCGGCCAGTTGGGCCGGTGCGGCGCGCGGCGAGGATCGTGTCAGTGCCGGTGCCGCAGCCGAGGTCGAGGATCGTCTCGCCCGGCTGGATGTCGGCGCAGCGGAGGGGGTTGGCGACGCCCAGCGCCCCGTCGGCCGCGAGCTGCGGCACGCGCGCGAGCTCCTGGGCGCTGTAGAGCTTCCGCGCGACCTTGCCGGCGGGGTCGACGGCCGTGCTGTATGCGCCGCGAACGAGCGCCTTGATCTCTTGCGAGTGGAGAAAGTCGCGCGGCCCCGTCTGGCTCATGGCCGCCGGATGACCTCGTCGAGCGCCGCTGTCAACCGCGCGTGGACCTCAGCCGGGATCTCCTCCTCGGAGTGGGCGGCGAGAAAGCGTCGCAGCTCCTCGGCGAATTCGAGTTCGCCACAGCACCGCCGGCAGAACCCGAGGTGCTCCTCGATCGCCTCGCGCTGGGCCTCGTCGACGTTGCCGTCGAGGTACTTCCACAGTTGGCGGACTGCCTCGGTGCAGCTGATCATGCGACCCGCTCCCTAAGTAGGCCATTGATCTCGGCGTACTCCCAAAGGCACTTCTCGAACAGCTTGCGGCCCCGGTGCAACCGCGCCAGCACCGTCCCCAACGGCAGGTCCAGCATCCGCGCCACCTCCTTGGTAGCGAACTCCTCCATGTAGGTGAGCACGAGCGGGATCCGGTAGTGCTCGGGCAACGTCGCCAGCACGGCGCGCACGTCCTCGGCCCCGAACCCCTGCAGAAAGTCGAGGTGCAGCGAGTCGGAGTACGGAAACGGATCCTCGTCCGCGATCTTGCGGTAGAGCGAGAACTCGTCGAGCTCGTCGAGCTCGACCTCGATCGGATGCCGCGCGCGCGAGCGGCCGCGGTCACGGCAGCAGTTGACCAGAATGCTCGTCAGCCAGGCCGGGGCAGCCACCTCGTCCTCGAGCCGCCGAAAACCTCGATATGCCTTCAACAGGCAGTCCTGCACGGCGTCCTCAGCGTCGTCGCCGACCAGGCGCCTGGCCAGTGCATACAGGCGCGGCAGCTGCGTCGTTACCAGCCTGCGAAACCTCTCCTGCTCTGCGGACGCCTGCGTGGCGACCTCCTCACGGCTCTGTGGCGACCTCCGCGCGCAACCAAGCCCATCCCTCCAGAGGACGCTCGTGGAAGCGAAGTTATTGCATTTGCCGCGAAGTGCAATACCCGGCCCCGCCGGGTCGTCCTCTACAGACAAACCAACAACTTCCCGAAGGGAGGAAGACGATGACCCTCAAGATCGGCGACACCGCCCCGGACTTCGAGGCGGATACGACCGAGGGCAGGATCCACTTCCATGACTGGGTCGGCGCGTCGTGGGCAGTGCTGTTCTCGCACCCGCGCGACTTCACCCCGGTGTGCACTACCGAGCTCGGCTACATGGCCAAGATCAAGCCCGAGTTCGAGCGCCGCAACGTGAAGATCATCGGGCTGTCCGTGGACCCGGTCGCCAACCACGCCCGGTGGGCCAGTGACATCGAGGAGACGCAGGGCTACGCGCCCAACTACCCGATGATCGGCGACGCCGACTTCAACGTGTCGAAGCTGTACGGGATGCTGCCCGCAGACACCTCGGGCGACCCGACCGCGCGCACGCCGGCCGACAACCAGACCGTGCGCAACGTGTTCGTGATCGGGCCGGACAAGAAGATCAAGCTGATCCTCGTCTACCCGATGACAACCGGACGCAACTTCGACGAGGTCCTGCGGGTGATCGACTCGATACAGCTGACCGCCAAGCACAAGGTCTCAACGCCGGCGAACTGGACGCAGGGCGAGGACGTGATCATCGCCGGCTCGGTCTCCAACGACGAGGCCAGGGAGCTGTTCGGCGACTGGGAGGAGCCCAAGCCGTACATCCGGATCGTCCCCCAGCCGCGCCAGGAGACGCCGATCCCGGCGTGAACGCGGCGACGCCGAAGCGAAAGCGCTCGCTCGACGCCCAGCGCGAGCAATGGGAGCGGGCGCTGTCCGAGCGCGGCGACCGTTTCGGCGCGGAGGCGAGCGATCCGGCGCGAGCGACCGCTCAGCGGCTGCGGCGGGAGGCGCCGGTGAAGCTGGTCGAGCTGGGCGCCGGCCAGGGACGGGACACGCTGTTCTTCGCCGCACAGAGGTTCGAGGTGCACGCGCTGGACTACGCGGCCAGCGCGATCAAGACGATCAAACACAAAGCACGGCAGGCGGAACTGTCCGCGAACATCACCCTCGCCCGACACGACGTGCGCGACCCGCTGCCGTACGCCGACGCGAGCTTCGACGCGTGCTACTCGCACATGCTCTTCTGCATGGCCCTGACCGAGGCAGAGCTCCGCTCACTCTCGCAGGAGATCCTGCGCGTGCTGCGCCCTGGCGGCCTCTGCGTCTACACCGTCCGCACCACCGACGATCCCGACTTCGGCAAGGGAACCCACCACGGCGAGGGCCTATACGAGTCAGGCGGCTTCATCGTCCACTTCCTCAGCGCCGAGACGGTCAAGCGACTCGCCGACGGTTACGAGATCGTCGAGCTGACCCGCTTCCAAGAAGGACCGCTCCCCCGAGAGCTGTTCCGTGTAACGCTGCGAACTCGAACTACTGCCCAGACCTGAGCTTGCCACGGGGAGCGCTCAGCACGCGCTCCTGAGGCGACTTCAGAGCTAAGCGCACCCTGGCTTGACCGGCGCCGAGAAGCGGTCTCAAGCGACCGAGGCAGGAGCTTGCGCGTGCGGGTCGCGCCGGTTGACTGTGCCGCGATGGTCATGCTCGAGTTCGCGTGAAACGAGCCCCGCGGCAGATGGGGCGAGCCGCCCGTCTCACACTGTGCGCAGACACTTGTCACCGATGACGCGACAAGCCGGATAGGGTCAGCACATGGACGGCAGATACGACTTTGTGGTGGTTGGCGGGGGTTCAGCGGGTGCGGTGATCGCGGCGCGGTTGTCGGAGGATCCGGGTTGCCGAGTGGCGCTGCTTGAGGCGGGCGGTCGGCCGCCGGAGGCCGAGGCGATGCCGGCGGCGTGCGCGTCGCTTCAAGTGAATCCGGAAACCGATTGGATGTACACGGCTGACGCCGGACGGGCGGGGCTGGGCTTGCGGGACGGCCGGATGATGGTCCCGCGCGGCAAGATGCTGGGTGGGTCGTCGGGCATCAACTACATGGCCTACGTGCGCGGTCATCCGGGTGACTTCGATGCGTGGTCTGACGGTGGAGCGACCGGCTGGGGCTACGACGAGCTGCTGCCGTATTTCCGCAAGAGCGAGGGTCTGGCACCGAGTGGCGACATCGTCGTCGACTTCGAGGCGCACAACACCGAAGGCCCGCTGGGCGTGTCGGTGCGCGGTCCGGTGCTGCCGGGCGCACGTCAGTTCGTCGATGCCGCGGTTGCCGCCGGCATCCCGATGGGCGACTACAACGGCCGCGACCGCGAGGGTGAGCATGGCGTCGTCTCCCTGCTGCAGACCACGACCAGGGACGGCAGGCGCGCGAGCACGTACCGCGCGTTTCTGGAGGGCGAAGCGGAGGGACGCGAGAACCTCGACGTCATCTGCCATGCACAGGCGACCGGGCTCGTACTCGAGGACGGTCCCGACGGGCTCCGGGCGACGGGCGTTGAGTATCGGACCGCGGCGGGCGAGACGGCGGTCGTCCATGCCGCAAAGGAGATCGTGGTGAGCGCGGGGGCGGTTGGTTCGCCGCAACTCCTGCTGCTCTCGGGGATCGGCCCGAGGGACGAACTCGAGCCACTCGGCATCACCTGCCGCTACGACGTACCCGACGTCGGCAAACACCTGCAGGACCACCTCCAGCTCGGGCTCGTGTTCCCGGCTCCGGGCATCGGCGTGTCGATGACGGAGGTCGGGATCTCGATGGGACCGGACGCCCTGCGCGCGCCCGCGGGACCGCTGCCGGCCGATCCTGCCGAGGACGCCTCGCTGACTCCCGAGCTGGAGGCGATCCGGGCCGAAGCCGAGCGCCGTGTCGCCGAGTGGGCGAGGACCGGCCACGGTCTGGTGTCCTCATCGCTGTATGAGGCGTGCGCGTGGTACTCGACCGGCCTTGGCGACGCGCACACCCATGACGCCCAGATCGGGTTCTTCATCTGCGGGTACAACCCCGACCTCTGGCGAGACTGCCTGCGAATGGACCCGACCGAGTTCTTCGACGACCCGGACGTCGCGCTCGGTCCCGACGCCGAGAACGTGATCGTGCTGGCCAACCCCGTGAAGCCGCATAGCCGCGGCGAGATCGTGCTCGCCAGCGCCGATCCGGCCGAGGCGCCCGACATCCGCATGAACTACTACAGCGACCCGCACGACCTCGACGTCATGGTGGCCGTCGTGCGAAAGGCCCTGGAGGTGGCCGACAACTGGCCGGGCGCCGACGCTCTCGGCCCGATGTACGTGCCTACGGCGCTGGCCAAGGCCCACGACCACCAGCCTGGCGACACGCCGAGCGACGAGCTGATCAGAGACATGGCCCGCCACTACTCGACAACCGTCTATCACCTGACCAGCACGTGCCGGATCGGCGATGTCGTCGACCCCCGGCTACGGGTCAATGGCGTGGCCGGCCTGCGGGTCGCCGACGCCTCGGTGATGCCCGATGTCACCAGCGGAAACACCAACGCCCCGGTGATCATGATCGGCGAGAAGGCCGCCGAACTGATCGCCGCGGACCACGGCCTCTCGCTCCGGGAGCACGTCGGCGCTAGCTGAGCGCACGTTTCGTTTCAGTATGTGGCGATCAGGGCTGACGGAAAGGCTGGTCCTTAGACCGGCACGCTGACGACGCCCCGCCTGTCAGTCGATTGCTCTCACAGCTCGGTTACTCGGATGAGCTGGCAGGCTATGCGAGGGCGGATGTTCTTCGCGAGCTGCCAACATCACGTCGCGCGACGGATCGGCATCGCGGACCGTCCGCAAATGAGGGTGCGTCCCGCGGCGAGCGCTTTCGTCATGAAGCGCCTGTCGGACCGAACGATCCCAACGGCGAGAGGATGTCGCGTAATTACCGTGTCGTCCGGCGGGTTTAAGACCATTCCGGGATGGCTCAGAATTTCATTGGTTGTGATCGTGATCAGTCGTTCTTGATGCCGCCGGATGTGCGGGATTGGCTGCCTGAGGGTCACCTCGCTTGGTTCGTGTTGGACGCGGTCGCGGGGATGGACTTGGGTGAGTTCTATGCGGCGTATCGGGTCGACGGGGTCGGCCGGCGGGCGTATGATCCGGCGATGCTGGTGGCTTTGTTGTTGTACGGGTATGCGCGTGGGGTGCGGTCGGCGCGGAAGCTCGAGCGGGCGTGCGTGGAGGACGTGGCGTGCAAGACGATCGCGATGTTGGAGACGCCCGATCACGCGACGATCGCGAGGTTCGTGGCGCGGCACGAGGTGGCGCTTGCTGGGTTGTTCGGTCAGGTGCTGGCGCTGTGTGGTGAGGCGGGGTTGGTGAGGCCGGGTGTGGTCGCGATCGATGGGACGCGGATGGCGGGGAACGCGAGTCGCGAGTCCACGCTGCGCTTTGAGGAGATCGCGCGGGAGATCGTGGCTGAGGCGAAGGCGACGGATGAGGCGGAGGATGAGTTGTATGGCGATGAGCGCGGGGATGAGCTGCCTGAGCAGTTGCGCACGCGGGAGGGGCGGGCGGAGTTCTTCCGTCAGGCGCGTGAGCAGCGCGCGGCTGAGGTCAGCAGCAGTCCGGAGCAGCCTGTGGTGTCCGAACCGGAGCCGATCTCGGCTGAGCAGGATGGGTTCGAGTTCGACACTGAGCGGATCGTGGCGCGCGGCCAAGGACGCGAGGGTTGGACGCGGGAAGCGCACCGTCAGCTCGAGCAGCGGCGTTGGGAGAACCCCGATCCCGGTCCCGCGCGCGCGCCAGGAGCGGCTGCTGCTCGCGGGTGAGCGGCTGGAGGCCGAGCGCGACGCGCAGGTCGCGGCCAAGCGGGCGTATGAGGATTACCGGGAGCACGGTCGCGACACGACAGGCCGCAAGCTCGGCCGCCGACCAAAGCCGTGGGTCGCGCCGGAGGTGCCTGACGGGGTGGTGAGCGTCAGCGACCCCGACACCCAGCGGATGAAGGCCAATCGCGGATACGTCCAGGGGTACAACGCGCAGGCGGTCGTCGACGAGGGGCAGATCGTGATCGCGGCAGAGGTCACTAACACCCCGGCCGATTTCTCCAACCTGAACCCGATGCTCGAGGCGGCGATCGGCGAGCTCGAGCAGGCGGGCGTCGCCGGCCGGCCTGAGCTCGCGCTTGCGGATGCGGGGTATTGGAATGAGCAGCACATGGATGAGGTGATCGCGAACAAGCACATCCAGGTGCTGATCCCTCCAGACTCAGCCGGCCGAGCCGAGCCTCGGCCGGGGTGGACCGGCGGGCGGTACGCGTGGATGCGAACCGTGCTGGGATCCCACGGCAAGCTGCTGTATCGAAGACGGATCCAGATGATCGAGCCGGTGTTCGCTCACACCAAGCACAACCGCTCGATCACCCGGTTTCAGCGCAGGGGCAGATCCGCGGTGCGCACTGAGTGGCGATTACTGATGGCGACCCACAATCTCACCAAGCTCCACCGCCACCAAATCGCCACCGTGGCGGCCTAAAACCGCCTTTACGCAGCCACACCACGAAATCTGCCGGGCCCGCTGCTAATGACCCACCCATCACGCAGCACCCTCGCCAGGCACCGCGATCGTTAAGCGACAGCCTCGCGACCGTCCGGTTGTCTCGGGTCGTTTGACCGTCTGGACCTTAATTCGTCGCGGGGTCTCATTTCCACGTTCGTTCGACAGAGGCGTGGTACGGTCGCCGGACGCGAATGCCGCTCGCGTGAGGGGCGGCGGAGGAGGTGATGCTTCGTGGCAACGGTCGGGCGCGATGACGTGAAGAGTCTGGGACTCGCCGAGGGCGAGCTGTGGCAGGAAGGGCCGCCGTACGAGGCCTTCAGGGAGCTGCGCTCCAAGTGCCCGGTGCACTGGAGCGAGCGGATCGAGCAGTACCCGTCAGAGGCCGGGTTCTGGTCCGTGACGACCGCAGATGACGTGCACCAGGTGAGCCGCGACTGGCGGACCTATTCCTCGGCGATCGGCGGGGTGACCGTGTTCGCCGAGATCTTCCCGCTCGAGCTCGTGCAGGGGATGTTCATCGGCATGGATCCCCCCAGGCACGACAAGGTCAAGGCGCTTTTCCAGCGGGGCTTCACGCCGAAGCGAATCGCGGATCACGAGGATCGCATTCGGGGGATCGTGGTCGATGTGCTCGACCGCCTGGAGGGTCGCGAGACATGCGACCTGGTCGCCGATGTCGCTCAGCCGGTGGTCTCGCGCGTCATCCACAGCTTCATGGGCACGCCTCCCGAGGACGACGCGCTGTGGGCGCGGATCTCGAACGCGGCGCTCGCGCCCGACGACCCCGACATGGCGCCGGAGGGCATCGATGGCGTTCTCGAGAAGGACATCCCCGAGGTATTTGCGCGCGTGCGCAAGATGATCGCCGAGCGCACGGAGAATCCGACCGACGACCTTACGAGCGTGCTGGTTCACGCGGAAGTGGATGGGGAGAAGCTCTCGGAGCTCGAGATCGTGATGGGCTTCTTCCTGCTGATCCTTGCAGGAAACGACTCGACGAAGGCGACCTACTGCTCGGGGATGCGTGCGCTGATGGAGAATCCTGAGCAGAAGCGCGAGCTCGTGGAGGACCCCAACCTGATCCCGGGGGCGGTGGAGGAGGCGCTGCGGATGTTTCCTGCCTTCAGCCACTTCCGCCGCACGGCGACCACTGACACCGAGCTCCACGGCCAGCACATCAAGAAGGGCGACAAGGTGGTGATGTGGTACGTGTCCTCAAACCGCGACGAGTCGCGCTACCAGGACCCAGACCGCTTCGACATTCACCGCAACCCAGAGCACCAAGCGTTTGGAGCCGGCGGCCGCCACTTCTGTCTCGGCACCGCGCTCGCGCGCCTGGAGTTGCGGATCATGATCGAAGAGACGCTCGAGCGCTACCCCGAGATCGAGCTTGACGGCACCCCGGTTGCCGCGGAGGCGCTGTTCGTCAACCAACTGAAGACGCTTCCGGTCCAGCTCACGCCGTGATTCCCGGCGCAGCCGTGCGCCCGCTACTGCCCTCCGTCATCACTGACCACGCAGAGCCTGAGATCCAGCAATCGCGCCTGCCTGCTTCAAGCTCGGAGACCGGGATGCCGTGGACGGTGAGGTCTTCGCCGAAGGCGCCGGGCTGATCGAGCGGGTGGAGTGTCGCCTCCCACAGTGGGTGTCCTCGCGTGCGTGCGCGTTGTAGTCGTCATCTGAGAATCGGTGACCCACGCGCCTGCCATGGTGTCCGCTCGTCCCCTAGGGCATCCTGAGCCGGGTTGCTTTCTGGGCATCGGGGAGCGCTTAACCGAGTCCGTGTGCGAAGCCCTGCCGCCAGCTCGGGTAATGGAGCTGCCAGCCGAGCTCGCGCTTGGCCTTCTCGTTTGCGGCCCCGCGCGCCTCGGTCATCATGAGCGTTGCCATCTCACCTGCTGCTAACCGCCCCAGCCAGCGGGGGATACGCCTCGGTGACTTGGCACCGAGCGCGCTCGCCAGCACCGGCAGCCACTCTCGTACCGGCGCGGGCTCGTCATCTGCAATGTTGTAGATCCCCGGGTCGCCGCGCTCGACGGCAATCGCGGTCGCGGCGGCGGCGTCTTCGATGTGGACGTGTGACCAGACGCCGCCACCGTCGCCGATGATGGGGAACAGGCGCTTGCGGATCGGCGCGGCCATCTGCGCATCCGGAGCCTTGCTGATCGCCGTTCCCGGACCGTAGAAGCCGCCGTAGCGCAAGACGAGACCCTCGCCCCACTCGATCGCCGGCACCGCCCGCTCGACGTGAAGGATCCCTACCAGTGCGGGCCGCATCGCCCCAGGGGGGTTGGGGTCGATCGGATCGGCCTCGGTCAGCACCGGACCGCCTGTGCGGGCCCATCGAAACGCCCCGAAGCTCTGCGCCACGAACCGTCGTGCCCCGACGGCGCGCCCGGCGGCCAGGAGATGGTCCGTCGCCTCGGTACGCAACCGGTTGGTCGTGGTCGCCAGCACGGAGCGCTCGGGATGGCGCAAGTCCTTGGCTGACAGCTTCCCCGATAGCGCCGTGAGCTGATGGACGATGACGTCGGGCTCGGCGGCAGCCACCGCCTGGGCGACGGCGTCGGCGTCGAGCGCGTCGGCAACGACAGGACGAGCTCCCAGACGGCGAACCCGGTCCTGCTTCGATGCGCTGCTCGTCATCCCAACCACCTCGTGATCTCGCGCCACGAGCTGCGGAACGAGCGCTGTGCCGAGAACGCCCGTGGCTCCCGCTACAAAGACCTTCATGGTCGCTCCCTTCGTCTATTTACCTCGTGAGACCAGCTGGAGCGGCAATTTGTGACACGACCAACGCCTAGGGTCCGGGCAAGCAGGTCCGATAAACAAAGTCGCCTCCTGGGATCTGAACAATCATGGCCAGTCATGAGCGCGACACCAACCGCTCGATCCGCCACCGGTACCCACGGCCGTTCCTGTTGGCCGTGGGCCGGGTGATCGGGCGGGAACGATTCATGCTTGGAAGGCGTCTTCTTGAGCGTGAACACCGGAGGCGGAGCTGGCGCCGGATCCGAGGCGCGCGTGCTCTCGATCGACTTGGAGACGTTCGGCCGGGTCGTCCGGGAGCAGAAAGCGCTGCCGGTCTCCGATCAGGAGGCGGAGGGACTTGCCCGGATGGTCGAGGGATCCATGGATGATCAGGAATTCCTCGGCAATGCGCTCGCAGCGATCCGCCTGATCGCAGATCGGCTTGAGCAGTCAAGCCAAGCGCGTGGTATGAGCGCGGACATTGGGGCCTCTCCAACTCACGACTTTCTCGCGGGTCTGACTCCGGATGATCACGGCGCTTCCTGATGCAACGATCCAAGTACGAAGGGAGTGGATGTCATGCGCACGTCCAAGCGGGCCCTGATGGTGGTCTTGGTGGCCGCGACCACAGCGCTGTTGACGGGGCTGGCCGCCGGCGCGTTCGGCGCGGAGGGCAAGGAGCATCATGGAAACTCGCCACATGGCGGCAAACGACACGGCGTTCCGCTGATTGAACAGTCGCTAGCGCCCTCGCAGCCGACGGACCCGGCGTTTCATGGCGTCAAACCAGGGACGTTGCCGTGGGTGTTGAAGTTCGGCGATGTACAGCTGAAGAGCGACGGTCATCTCGACCTCCGAGTGCAGGGACTCCTCATCCCCTCGCTCGGGACGCCGGGGCCCGTGACCGCGATCAGCGCGGCACTGTACTGCGGGGCCGATACAAACATGATGGCGGCCGATACGACGACGCAGGTGCCGCTTTCGATGAAGGGCGACGCCCGCATCCACGACACGTCGTTCAGCGTGCCCTCGAGCTGCCTCGCCCCGGTGATCGTGGTCCAACCCCACGGGTCCATGATTCCCCCAAACGCAAACCTCTACATCGCCGTGGACGGCTGGCGATCCTAGCCACCCTTTTAGGCGCCCGAACGGAGCGGCCGCCGCGAGGCGGCCGCTTTCGCTTCCGGCCCGCGTGTAACTCCGATTATCCGAACCCGCGCGCCTCTCACTCCCTGAGCCAGCAGGCTCCGGAAACACGATTCGGCAGAACCCGGAAGTCCAGATCATCAAATCCGGAATCCGGATTTGCCGCATCGCGGACCGCTGCCAATTCAGGATCAGGATCACGGCTGCTCGCCGCCGTGGGGAGCTCATCAGCGGTGCCGGTCACCCGTCATGAGACAGGCGAGCGAGTCGATAGACCACCGTGTTAGGTCCCATCCCGCCGATCGCGCGGCCGATGTTCTCGCCGGTCGCATACCCTCTCATGCGTGGGCACAGCCGAGAACAAGCAGCTCGTGCAACGCGTGTTCGCAGAGCTCGCAAACGGCAACGGCCAACCGTTCATGGACGCCCTGGCCAATGACGCCCACTGGACTGTGATCGGCACCTCTGCCTGGTCGCGAACCTACGAGGGCAAACGGGCGATCACCGACGAGCTGATGCGCCCGCTGTTCCGCCAGTTCGCCGACCAGTACAAGGCCCACGCCATCCGCATCATCGCCGAGGACGACGTCGTGGTCGTCGAGGCACGCGGCGAAGTGACTACCAGGTCAGGGAAGCCGTACAACCAGACCTACTGCTACGTCTTCCAGCTCGCAGGCGGAGAGGTGCGGGAGCTCACCGAGTACCTCGACACCGACCTCGTGAACCAAGTGCTCGATACGCCCGCCGGCGGCTAGCTCTCTACCCAGTCGCGGCCGGGCCGGACGTGCAACGAGCGGAGTTGCGCGCCGGCATTCGGCACCCTGTCGGTACCAAAGCGATTGCTGACGAGTCGGAGGTTCCCGCGTTGCGGGGACTGATCGCCGACGCAAAGACCGGTTGCACCGCGCCAAACGGAGTGGAGTCGTTTCCGCCTGTCGTTGTCCCGGGGGACGGAGCTCTGCTATTGGTGCCGACCGGCACCGCGGCGGCTATTTCTGCGGGAAGCCGAGGGTTCAGGTTCGCTGGTGCCGTTGGATGGCTCTTGGCGTGAGGCGGCGACCCCGGCGTGAATTGTGGCGCGAAGGGTGTCGCTGAGGAGCTGGGTGACTTGTCCGAGCGGGACGTCGGTGGCACGGCTGTCGTCGAGCGCGCTTTCGAAGAACGCGAAGAAGGCGCGTATCGCGAGGCGCGGCAGTGGAGGGGGTTCAGGTGTGCCGAGGTGGTTGAGCGCCGTGCTCGTTATCACGATTTCGACGAAGTCGTCGACGATCGTGTGTATCTCGGGATCGTTCGATGTGCGCGCGAGGCGGTAGATCCGCCAAGCGTCCGTTTGGCGCATCGCGTGCGAGGCGAGGTGCGCCATGTTGGCCGCTTGGCGTTCTGGTAGTGGGAGCGTTTCGTCAACGTTCCAACCGTCGGTGAGCTGGTGGCCAGATCGCTTGACGACTGCGAGCACGACATCCGGGCGCCCGCGCGGGAAGTAGTGGTAGAGCAGCTTGCGAGTGACGCCGGCGCGCGAGGTCACTTCCTCCAACGAGAAATCGGCGAATCCCTCGTCCGCGACGAGGGGCGTCGCCACCGCGGTCAGCTGCTCGTGGCGTGCTTGCCATTGCATCCGCCGGGGGACGTGTGCCTCCTTGCGCTTCGGTGCGCGAGCCGCGGACATGGGCAGGAGAGAATATCACTATTGCCGCCTGGTCAACTTGACTTCCTGGCAATAAGTGATTAGTGTCCCCACCAACGCTGACGGAGCTGAAGCGTGGGAGCGTCCAACGGCGCAGGACCTGGACCGAGCCACGCGACGAGAAGGGGGCGCACCGTATGAACACTCCTGTCCGATCGATCGGCTACCGAGTGGCGGCGGGCTCGATCGCGGCTGGCGCAGTCATCGCGCTCGTCGCGGGTCCGACACTGGCTGGTACGACATCTCTGCCGGGCACGACTTATCTCCCCCACCGGCTCGCGGTGCTGACCAACGACCGCTACAACCACGATTGCTTCTGGGGCGGCCCGAAGGGCGTGGACTACGAGAACATGCCCAATGTTCAGCCAATCCAGATTCCCAACCAGTACCCGGACGTCGGCTCCACATACTTCAATGCGCAGTTTCTGCTGCCGGCCGGCGCGAGCCTCGCCCTGGAGGGCAAGTACCCGAGCGAGCGCTACTTCTCCTACACCATCTGGAAGGCTCTGTCGAACAACTCGATCGCGCTCAATGCGATCGGACCAGGCGACCATCTGCGGGATGTCAACATCAAGCCCGATGCGGGGTCGGTCAATCCGTTCCTCCCGGGCGCCAAGCGTTACGCAGGGAGGCCGCGCAACTACACGCTTCATGTCGTCTCCGGCCCCGTGCCGCGACTGCGGGCGCGAAACACGATCTACACCGGGTACACAGATCCGTCGATCCGGATCGGCATGGCCATGCGGAACTACCTTGCCGACAAGGGCAAGGACGGCACCGGCGGAGTGGGCCTGCCGAAGCTGACGCTCAATCTGGCCGACGGACAGAAACTCCATGGGGCGGCCGCCTGCGCTGCGCTTCACCCCATCAAGACCCCGACCAAGAGCACCTTCCCCGCAGCGGTCTGGAAGCAGCTCGTCGCATCGTCGTCGGATCCTGTCAATGCCCCCGCGAGGAACCCCGTGCACTGGGAGCGCTTCTGGAACGCCGCGTACAGCGTCGCGGGCCAATTCGTCTCAAACCCAGTCGAGCGAGCGAAACTGTATCCCCCGACCGATACGGGTGGGTTCCAGTCCAACCCGGACACCCGTTATCTGGCGGCGTTCATCAGCCTGAAGTACAGCCCGGTCGTCACCGTCACCGGGAAGATGCCGACGTTTCCCACGACCCTGCCGGCGAGCCTGTCCTGGCCGACGCGGCCGTACCAGCTCCGGTACTGGTCGCTGTGCACCGGCTCCTCGCCGGTGTCCGGCTTCGGGTATGGGTGCGTGTATGACCAGGAGGTACCGCTGCGAGCCGACCGCCGGTACACGGTCGTCATCAGCAGGCCCGCCGACCGGCCGCGCAACGCAACGCCGGCCTGCGGCTACCAGTGGCTCACCTTCGGGAACGGGGAGGACTATCCCGACCTCGCAGCACGCAACTGGATCGACATCGTGTACATGAGGTTCATGGCCGCCAACCCGAGCTGGGCCCAGGCGCCGCAGAAAATGAAGACACCGGGCACCGAGGCGAAAGTGATGGGACCGTACCTGCCGCAGTCCACTTACACGACGACCAAGGCATTCGAGAAGCTCGGTTGCCACAGGTCCGCGTCGTCCAAGTGAGCGCGGAAGCGTGCGGATCGTCATGCGCTCACGGGTCGTGCTAGCGGGAGTAGTGGTGCTTGTCGCGTCGGCGGCCGGCGCCGCTGCGTACGCAATCCCAAACCTGTATGGCGGCAAGGACTCCACCTGCTTCTGGGCCGTGGGGGCGATCAACGGCGGAACGCTCAACATCGCCTACCCGGATGCCGGGGCCAACTACTGGGCGGCGGTCTATACGGTGCCCGCTGGTGCGACGCTGGAGCTGAAAGGCGAATACCCGCGCGCTCGGTACGCGTCGGTCGAGTCCTACAACGCGCTCGGTGTCGTCACCGACGCGCTGGTCGATTACCAGATCAACCCGGACTCCGGTTCGCGCAATCCGTTCCGGGCCGGAGTTCAGCGCGACGTCAAGCCGCGCTCGTTCACGATCACATTGCGCGACTCCTCGCCCGCGAGCCCTCTCAGCCCCGATCAACGCAGCGGCGAGGCCGCCCGCAACTACCTCTACACGAAGCCCGTGGGCGATACGACGGGGCTTCATATTCTTCTGTGGCGCGTCTACGTTCCCGACAACGGGACGGGTCTGCGCGGCGGGGTCCCGCTGCCTCACCCGGTGCTGCGGCTTGCCAACGGCACCGTGCAAACCGGCAAGCGGGCATGTGACACGATTACTTCGCAGGAGAAGCGGCTGAACGCAGTCGATCTCTCGGCGCTGCTGGTACCCAAGTCGCAATACGACATGCTGCGCTACCAGCCAGGCGTCCCGTCCTGGTTCCCTGCGAAGAAGACTCCTGTGTGGCGGGTGCAGTACAACCGCGCGTACCTGCTCGCGCTGTACGACGGGCCGAACTATCACCCGGATATCGGGACGCCGACCAAGTCGGGCCAGTCCGGCTTCTTTCCCAATATCGACAATCAATACGCGCGCGCTGCGATCAACCGCAAGCTCGGCAACGTGGTCGCGTTCCGCGGCACGATGCCCACCTTCCCGGCCACCTTCGGCGGCGAGACGTACCTGAAGCAGGGCACGCAATTGCGGTACCTGTCCTTCTGCATGAATGAGTCCGTGCTGACCACCAAGGTGATGGACTGCACCTACGACGAGCAGATCCCCCTCCATCGCCACCGCCAGTACGTCGTGGTGACGAGCCGGCCGCAGGATAGGCCGAGCAATGCAACCGCCAAATGTGGGGTGGCCTGGCTGGCCTGGTCCCCCGCAGGCGACGGTGGCAAGGACCGCGACTTCGGATGGATGCAACTTCGCAACATGCTCCCCTCACCGTCGTTCCGCCACGCAATCCAGAACACCGTGGCGCCGGGGGACGAGCACCGAGTGCTGGGCAGCTACCTACCGACGGGCACCTATTACGAGAACAAGCACGAGTTCGAGAAACTCGGATGCCCTGTCAACTAGCCGACATATCCGCGCGCGCTCGTGGCGAAACTGCGCAACTGACCGACGATCGCGTTCGCTTCTAGCGGCTTGAGGCCGATGATGCCTGTGCGCGGCAATGGCCGAATTGAAGAGCCGCCGTCGTTCGTCATAGCCGCCCTTATCGGGCCTCAAGAGCGTTCCCTTGAAGCACCGAATCACAGGGAGGCGCGGAACGCTGGAGTGCGGTGGCCGGCGCATGCGCGGATCGCCGTATCGGATTCTCACGGCGCCCCGACCGGGAAGGGCGATGTCCCCGCGCACACGTCTGCGGCGGGTCGCCGGCGCGGCCGGCGACCCGCCGCGGCGAGCCTGGAGCCCGATCACCCGTCGGTGGGTATCAGCGAGACGTCGTCGATCTGCATCCAGGTGTCCTGGAAATTAGGCGGCCACAAGCCGCCGTAAACCACGACACTCGTGTTGTTGCCGGTGTTGATGTTCACCGTCAACTCGGTGTATCCGGCGAGGCTGTTGAACTCGCGTTCACCGATGACGTTTCCGCTCGAGTCGCGCACACCGAAGTAGCCCGCGTTGTTGTTCGGAGACGTCCTCACCCAGCCCGTGAGGGTGTAGTTCGTGTTGGGAAGAACAGAGACGGTCTGGTCGATGTCGTTCCATCCGCTCGTGTTGCGCACCCAGCCGTTGTTCGGGCTGGCATAGCCGTTGCCCATGTTCTGGTCGACCCCGCAATAGCCGATGCAGTTCCACGGGCCGTTCCCGGAGTTCATGAAGTCGCCGTCGGCCACCACGTTGCCGGGGGGCGCAGGCAGCGGAGACGACGAATCAGACGGTGGACTCGTGTGGTTCATCGCGGCCATGAACCTCGGCAACGCGTCGTTCAGATACGCGTTCCAGCACATGATGTCGTGGTTGTTATCGCAGCCCCAACCCAGCGCCGGCGAGGAGGTGTGATCCTGGCTGTACCAGTAGTTGATGCCGCCGGACGACAGGTTGTAGGCGATCAGCTGGTTCTGGGGGTAGACCGCTGATTCGACGATGCCGTCGCCCGACGATGAGTTGCCCGTGCCGACGTACAGGTCGACCGTCGTGCTCTTCAGGTTCGCGACGTTTGTTGGGTTCACGCCTGAGATGTTGACGAGGTTCTGGTTGACGGGCCAGAACTCCCATCCGAAGATCGACCCGACCGGAACTGGCGTGCCGGCGCCCGGAACGACCCCGGCCTCCTCAGCGCCGATCGCGACATCTGTGGTGAAGTTGCCCGTGTCAACCGCGCCGGAGAACGAGGCCGCGTACGAATACAGCTGCGAATCGGCCTCCGCGTAGTGGATCGCGCCCCATCCGCCCATCGAGAGGCCCGCGATACCGCGACCCGAGCGGTTAGCGATCGTGTTGAGGTTCGCATCGATCCACGGCACCACCTGCTGGTTGTGGAACGACTCCCAGTTCTCCGGGCAGATGCTGGCGCAGCTCTTCCAGTTGTAGTACCAGCCCTTCGCGCCACCGTCCTCCATCACGATGACCGCCGAGTACGGGTCGGTGATCTGGCCCGCCGCACCGCCGTTGCTGACCCACTGGGTCGGGTCCGCAAGCGCCCCGTTCAGCAGGTAGAGCACTGGATAGCGCGTCGACGAGCCGGCCGAGTACCCCTCGGGCAGCAGCACGATGATCTTGTGCTGGCCCTGCACATCCGTCGTGTTGACCGTCAGGTCGATCTCGCGCCCGGTCTGCGACTGGCCGAGGACGGAAATCCCGTCCCCGTTCTGGAACTGCGGCAGATTCGCCGCCCCCGCCGGGGGCGCGCCCAGCCACGAAGACAGCGCGACACCGCGGCCAATGCCGCCGCGCCGACGCGCAGCTCTCGCACGCAAGCCGCGGAGGCTCGAATCGTCTCGGTGGACATGCAGCTTCCTCCTCCCTAGGTGATGTATCGCTGCTGTACATCACGTACTGTACCATCGCCGTACATGACCTTGCAGCCTGAGACGGCCGAACGTCTTCCGAGGGGACCACACGGCCTCACGCGCGAGCAGGTACAGGCCTCACAACGCCAGCGTCTGCTCGACGCCGTGCTCGACGTCGTTGGGGAGCACGGCTACGCCGCCGCGACCGTGGCGGACATCACGACCGCAGCGGGCGTGTCGAGAACGACCTTCTACGAGCAGTTCCGCAACAAGCTCGACGCATTCCTGACCGCCTACGACCAGTTCGGCGAGGCCTTCCTCGCCGACATCGCCGAGACACCCGCGACGGCACCAGTCGACACCCTCACCGCCGCCGGCGAACGACTCGTCGACTGGGGACGGAAGCGACCCCTCGCCTGCCGGGCATTCCTACTCGAGATCCACGCCGTCGGCGAAGAAGGTCTCGAGCACCGTGACCGGATCATGAACCTCGCCGTGGAGCGCTTCGAGCAGGTAGCCGCATGGGTACGCACTGTCGATGCCACTCTCCCGACACCCCCACGTCTGGTCGGACGCGCCATCGTCGCAGCATCCTGGGAGCTCACGTCCCAAGCGGTCAGAACGCCGGCCGACACGACAGCAGACTCCCGCGAGGCCCTCACATACATCTGGCTGCTCGGACTGACCGGCCGCCCACAGCTCAGCACCTCGGCCGCGGACATCGTGCTTCGCGTGTCCTGAATACGTGATAGCTATGTGGACATGACGTCCGGTCCTCCGCGCTCAAGTCCCCCGCCCTACGACTACCGCTGCCCCCGATGTCAGACTCCGGTGGCCGGCGAGGCCGGCTTCTGCCCGAACTGCGGGTATGACCTGCGGCCCACGCGTGGCGTGAGCAACGCCTGGCTGGCGGTGGCCGTCGTGCTTGCGCTGATCGTCGGCGGCGGGATCGGACTGCTCATCGGAAGCGGGAGCAGCACCAGCGCGAAGACGACGACGGTCGAGAAGACCGTGAAGCAAAAAGGCCCTTCCGCATCGACCTCGACGACCACGACCACCACAACCACCACAGCACCGGCGAGCACCGTCACGTCGACGACCACCAGCACGACGACGACCACGAACACGACGACGGTGACCTCGACAACGACTACGACGTAGACGTTCTCCGGCGGTGACCGGGTGCGCGATGCGCGTACGAGGCGTGGCCGCGTCAGAATGGAAGCCCGTCGAGCTTGACTCGTCCGGCCGGCAGCGTTGCGCCGTGCTCGAGCGGGCGCCACATCGTCACCATCGGAATCTCCAGCTCGCCCTCGGGTTGCTCCACGAGTACTGGACTCCGGACTTCGGTAAAGCCGTGGCGACGGTAGAGGTCGGCCCGGTCGGGCCAGCAGAACAGGATTGCGATCGACGGACCCAGGTCGCCGGCGCGGCGTACGGCTTCCGCGATGACCATCGCCCCCAGCCCCTCGCCGCGATGACGCGCAGCCACGATCACGCCGCCGAGGCCGGCGATCTCGAGCGGCTGCCGATCACCGAACCGCGCGGTGGCCACGACCAGGCCGGCCGCCGCGACCAGCCTTCCGTCCTCGTCAAGCACGCCGACGTGCCGCTCCTTGGGCCGCCATTGCAAGCTCAGATCGCCGCCGTCCCAAGGGTCCCGCTCGTTGCCGACGAGTTCCCGGTAGCGCTCCTCGCTGAGCGTTCCGAACTCGATCAGCTCCACTTTTCGATCATACGGCGGCTGCGTCGATGCGACGGACGTCGTCGCGTCGGTCGACACAACTAGCGGGGGGGTGGTAAGCGCGGTCTGGTCGCCTCCAGTGAGTGCGCGCAGGAGGCAAGCGTCGCGCGCAGCAGCTGGAGCTCGTCGTTCTTGAGGCCTTGCAGCATGTCGGCTTCGATCTCGTCCATCGAGCGGTCGCAGTGCTCGAGCGTGGTGAGGCCCCGGGTCGTCACGCTCGTGCGGAGCACGCGGCCGTGGGCGGGATCAGGTCGGCGCCGCACGAGTCCCCGCCTCTCGAGCGCTGACACGACCAGGTTCATCGCCTGTGGGGTGACGAACGCCCACCGCGCAAGCTCGGCGGACGACATGCCGTCGCGCTCGCGCAGCACGCTGAGCGTGACGTATTCGGTTGTCGTAACGCCGTGTGCGCGGACGGCCTCGTCGAGCCTTGCCCGCAACCGGCGCTCGACCCGGTAGACCAGGTAGCTCACGCGCGCACGGCTGCTGGGTTCGACGCCGATCGGCGCGGGTGTTGCAGCTGGCTTCATCTGTCTCGGAGCATCGTCGACGGATCGGGGCACAGCGTAGGCGACCGGCCGTCGGAGATTCGAATCGCAAGTCCCTTGACAACATGCTTGACCCTGCGCTACGTTGAATCCGAGTCCGGGTTCGACGTGCAGGAGGAGAGCTTATGTCTGCGTCTGGGCGGGTGGTTTCTCGTACGCTGACCGCGATCGCGGCGATCGCGGCGGTGCTGGCGTTGGCCGTGGTTCCGGCGGCTCACGCGAGTGGTTCAACGAGCTACTCCGGCAGCACCTCGGATGGCGGGAGCTGGATGGCTGATGTGCCGGCCGCCTGGAACGGAACCCTGATCCTCTACAGCCACGGCTTCGGCCCGGTTCAGGCGGCGGACGCGCCCGACCCGACGACGAAGCAGGCGCTGCTCAACATGGGCTACGCGCTCGCGGGGTCCTCGGAGGCGCCGGCGACAGCGAGTTGGTGGACACTTGGAAGCGCGCTCCAGGAACAGTTCGAGACGCTCCGCGCTGCCCGCGCCGACCTACCGAGCGCCCCTCGGCAGGTACTCGCCTTCGGCACCTCGATGGGCGGGCTGGTCAGCGCGCTCGAAGCCGAGAACGCAAACGGCCGTATCGGCGGCGCGCTCAGCACCTGCGGGATCGTCGCCGGCGGCATCCAGCTCAACAACTACCAGCTCGACGGCGAGTACGCGATGGTCCAGCTGCTCGGCGCCGGAGCGCCCATCAAGCTCGTGCACTTCATCAGCCCGGCGGACGGCACGGCCACCGGGACGGCCCTCGACACGCTCGCTCACAACGCCCAACAGAGCGCGGCCGGCCGCGCGCGCCTGGCGCTGGCGATGGCATTCATGAACGTCGCCACGTGGGCGCCGGGCCAGACGATGCCCGGCCGGCGCGACTACGGCGCGCAGGAGCAGCAGCAGTATGCAGTCCAGTTCTCGGTGCCCACGTCGGGACCGCCGTTGAGCGCGATGGACTTCGTCGAGTTCGCGCGCTACTACCTCGAGCAGGCTTCCGGCGGCAACGGCTCGTGGACCGCGGGCGTGAACTTCGAGCGCCTGTTCGAGGACTCGCCCTACGCCCCGGAGGTGAGCGCCCTCTACCGGCAAGCCCATCTGAACGTCCGTGACGACCTTGCCACGCTGACCTCGCACGCGAACATCCACGCCGATGAGAACGCGATTCACTGGCTACAGCGGACCTCGGTGCCGACCGGACGCCTACAGATTCCCGAGCTCGACATGCACACGATCGCCGACCAGCTCGTTCCCGTCCAGCAGGAGAACTACTACCGGCACACGGTCGACAGAGCCCGCGCAAACGGGCTTCTGCGTCAGGCGTATGTCGAGCGCCAGAGCCACTGCAACTTCACCCCAGCCGAGCTGATCGCCGGCGTGCTCGCGGTCCAGCATCGCGTCGGCACCGGCCACTGGGGCGATGCTGCGGACGCGGACCGGCTGAACGCGGGCGCGCAGGCGCTTGAGCTCGGCGGGTCGGCGTTCATCAACTACGAACCTGAGCGGCTGTCGGGCAACAACCAGTCCTCCACGAAGACGGTCGCAGATCGGCCGCGGCGACACCGCCGAGCGACCCGCCGCCGAGGTCGCTGAGCCCGCGACCCCGTCAGGCCTGGCGCTCGATCCAGCGTGAGGCGTGGGAGAGCATTCGCGCCGTCACGGCGCTCGCAAGCCGCAGCTGCGTTTCCGGCGCGGCCGAGAGCGGCGCCTCTAGCCGGGCCCGAGCGGTCTCTGTCACGTCCGGATGCCGGGCGCCGGCGATTGCGCAGCAGATCCGCGAAGCCTCACGGACAACTTCGGGCTCGACGCTCCAGATCGCCTCGAAGCGTCGCATCCCGTCGGCGTCGCGCCCGCTCTCGGGCGGCTCCCACCCGCTGAGGCACAGCGCGAAGTCCTGCCCCTCACAGACCAGCGCCCATTCGCGGTTCAGCGGGTGTTCGCGCGGCACCGGCACCTCGACCGGCGCGTGACGAGCCGCGCGTAGGCGAGCAAAGTCGGCGAACACGACAGCCACGTCGGCGGTGCGGGCGAGCTCCCGCCAGCGAAGCTGCGCCTGGCGGTAGAAGCGCTCGCGTTGGAATGAGCCGAACACCATCAGCCGCTCGGCACGGGCGAGGGCCTCGTCCTCGATCGCGTGGCTCAGCGCCAGCATCATTGGCTTGAGCAGCACGCGCGGCTCGAGATCAGGGTGCCGGCGACGCAGCGCGGCGTACACGGACGTAACCGGCGCCGAGCCCTCGGTTCGAGCCTGCTGGATCGCGACCGGGAGCGACAGGCCGGCCCCCCGCTTGGCGGCCACAGCCCTGATCAGTGCGATCTCGTTCTCGCTGTAGCGGCGATGGCCGCTCGCGAGTCGCTCCGGCGTCGGGAATCCGTAACGGCGCTCCCACATGCGGAGCGTTGCCTCCGCGACGCCGGTTCGCTCAACCACCTCCCCGATGCCAATTCCCGTCCCAGACGCTTGCATGAACACAGTGTAAAGATTTTTCGATATACCTGTACGGGTATGGTCTCATTCATACAAGTGCGCCCGGCCAAGTAGCCGCTCGGATGACGGCCCTCCTCTGGCTCCGGCGCGATCTTCGACTGCACGATCATCCTGCTCTCAGGGCGGCCCTGGATGACGGGCACGCGGTCGTGCCCGTCTTCTGCCTCGATCCGCGTCTGCTGGGTGGGCGGCATGCCTCGGGCCCACGCACTCAATTCCTGCTCGAGTGCCTGGCCGACCTCGGCGAATCGCTGCGTCGGCGCGGAAGCGCGCTCGTCGTTCGCCATGGGCTGCCCGAGCATGTTCTCCCGGAACTGGCGGGCAAGCTCGATGCGCGACACGTCTATTGGACCGCCGACGTGAGCCCGCTCGCCACCGCGCGTGACCAGACTGTACGGCGGGAGCTGGAGGCGCTCGGCGCCGAGGTCCGGGTGCTTCCGGGGCTGTTCGCGCTCGATCATCCGGGGGCGCTGCTCACCTTGGCAGGCGACCCCTACCGGGTATTCACGCCGTTCTATCGCGGGTGGCTGAAGCACGGCCGCAGGGACGTGATCCCGGCGCCGTCCTCGCTTCCTGCTGCACCGCGGACCATCGAGCTCGAAACACTTCCCGCGCTGCGGGACCTCGGGCTCGAGCAGCTGGTCGAGCACCCGTCTCGAGGAGGAGAGCACGCCGGCCGGCGCAGGATGCAGCGGTTCCTTTCCGAGGGCGTGCGAGGGTACGCAAGCGCGCGGGACGAGCTCGGTGCCGACGCCTCTTCGCGACTATCGCCCTATCTGCATTTCGGTTGCATATCGCCACGCGAGCTGGAGGCGCGGCTACCCGGCGGCGCCGGTGCCGAGGAGTTTCGCCGGCAGCTTTGCTGGCGCGACTTCTATGCCCATGTCCTTGCTCACTTCCCCGGCAACGCCCGTCATGAGTTTCAGGAGCGCTACCGCGGTTCGATCCGCTGGAGCCGCAGCGAGAAGCGGTTTCAGGCGTGGTGCGAGGGCCGCACCGGCTATCCGTTGGTCGATGCGGCGATGCGCCAGTTGCGCCGTGAGGGATGGGTTCACAACAGGGCGCGGCTCGTGGCGGGCTCGTTCCTGACCAAGGATCTGGGTCTCGACTGGCGGTGGGGCGAGCGCTGGTTCATGCGCCTGCTGATCGACGGCGATGAGGCGAGCAACAACGGCAACTGGCAGTGGATCGCATCGGTCGGGGTCGACCCGCAACCGCTATTTCGCCGCATCTATAACCCAGCACGCCAGCAGGCCCGCTTTGATCCCGACGGCGCCTATGTCCGCCGCTACATCCCCGAGCTACGGCACGTACGCGAGCAGTACCTGGCGCAGCCGTGGACGATGCCGGGCGAGGTGCAGCGCGCGGCCGGCTGCGTGATCGGCAGGGACTATCCGGCGCCGATCGTCGAGCGCGCGGTCGCCCGGCGCGAGGCGCTGGCCAGGTACGCGGCGGCCACGCGCGGCGACGGATCCGCGAGCCAGGAGAGACGGGACGCCGGCTTGGCCAGGACGAGCTGAACGTCACAGATGCGCCGCTCGGCGAATCCGGCTTCGCAGTACGCGAGGTAGAGGGTCCAGAGCCGCTGGAAGGATTCGTCGTAGCCAAGGGCCGCCAGCTCTCCGGCATGAGCTAGGAAGCGCTCGCGCCAGCGCCGCAGCGTCGGCACGTAGTTCGGCGTCAGGTCGTCGAGGTCAACGAGCTGAAGGTCAGTATGTCGCGCGAGCTCGCGGGTGATCACGTCAAGCGAAGGGAGCGATCCACCGGGGAAGATCCGCTCTTTCATGAACGATCGCGAGGCCTTCTCCACCTCGTAGGCGCGGTCGTCGATCGTGATCGCCTGCAGCAGCATCGCGCCATCGGGCTCCAACAGGCGCGAGCACGCGCGCAGAAAGCCTCCGGTGTGGCGCCAGCCCACCGCCTCGATCATCTCGATGCTGACCAGCTTGTCGAAGCGGCCCCGCAGGTCGCGGTAGTCGCTCGAGAGCACCGCGACGCGGTCGTTCAGACCCGCTTCGCGCACGAGCTCGCTCACGTGGCGGTGCTGCTCGCTCGAAATCGTCGTCGTAGTGACGTGGCAGCCACATTCGCTCGCCGCGTGCAGCGCGAACGAGCCCCATCCGGTGCCGATCTCGAGCACACGGTCGCCGGATCCGAGCTCGAGCTTCTGGCAGACGAGCTCGAGCTTCCTGCGCTGCGCCTGCTCGAGCGAGGCGTCCGGATCCTCGAACACGGCACAGGAATACGTCATGCTCGGGTCGAGCATGCGGCTGAAGAGCTCGTTCCCGAGGTCGTAGTGTGCCGCGATGTCGCGCTGCCGGCGGAGGCGGCCGCTCGGCCGCCGCATCGCGCGCGCGAGTTGGACCGGACGGGCCAGCGGCGCCAGCCGCTGCCGCACGCCGTCCATCGCGGCCCCGTTGCGCGCGGCCAGCCGAATCAGCGCGGCGAGGTCTGGCGTGTCCCAGAGCCCCTGCGTATAGGCGTCTGCCAGACCCACGCTGCCCTGAAGCAGCATTGGCCAGACGCGCGGGGAACGCACGACGACGGTGGCGATCGGCGTGCCCGAGCCGTAGCTGCGGCGGCGCTCGCGCTCGACGATGACGAGCCGGCCGGCGCGGATCCGGCGCAGAACCAGACAGATCACGGTACGGGCCAGCCGCGGATTCATCGGCTCGCCCTCCTCGCCAGGTTGAAGTAGTGTCCGAAGGAACGCAGGGGCGTGAGCACCCTCACGGCTCGAGGCGGTCTGCGTCCGGTGTGCCGCTCCACGAGGTCGCGCACGGCATGATCGAGCTTACTCCTCGGGTCGCCGAGGTAGTCGTTCGGCGACGACGCATGAGTCCCGACGTTGGCCTGACCATCCGGGGCGACAGTGAGACCCGAGATTCTGCTTCCGGCGAGCGCTACCTTCATCGTGAACAGATTGTATAGATTTATCTGGACAACACTGTTGAATTCCGTGTCGATCACCCATAGGAGCCACCCAACATGAGCCGCATAGTTGTCACCGGCGCGACCGGAACCATCGGACGCGCCGTCTGCGAGGGTCTGAGCGCGCGCGGAGACCAGGTGGTCGCGCTATCGCGCGATCCCGAGCGAGCTCGCTCCGCGCTGGGCGATCGGGCGGAAATCCACACCTGGTCTGATCCCCTTGAACAGCTGCCGCCGCTCGAGGCGCTGCGGGGAGCCGACGCGATCATCCACCTGTTGGGGGAGCCTGTAGCCCAGCGCTGGACAGCGGAGGCCAAGGCGCGGATTCGCGAGTCGCGCGTCCTCGCGACGCGCAGGCTCGCCGCCGCGATCAAGGACCTTGCCCAGCCGGACAGGCCGGCGGCGCTCATCTCCCAGTCGGCGACCGGCTTCTACGGCCCCAGCGACGATCGCGAGTTGGACGAGCGCGCGCCGGCGGGCACCGACTTCTTGGCCGGTGTGGTGCGCGAGTGGGAGGCCGAGGCGGCGGCCGCGGACGGGCTCGCGCGCGTGGTCTGGACGCGTACCGGGGTCGTCCTCTCCTCCTCTGGTGGCGCGCTGCAGAAGATGCTCCCATTCTTCCGCCTCGGAGTCGGAGGCCCAGTCGCCGGCGGCCGCCAGTACGTTCCCTGGGTCCACCTCGACGACGTGGTGGCTGGCTTGCTGTTCTGCGCCGACCGCCCAGACCTGAGCGGACCGGTCAATTTGACCGCACCGGCTCCCGTCACCAATGCCGAGCTCTCGCACGCGCTGGGCCGGGTCCTCCACCGCCCGACGGTCCTGCCGGTCCCGGCAATGGCGCTGCGCATGCTCTATGGCGAGATGGCCCAGATCGTCACCACTGGCCAGCGGGTGATTCCGAGTCGGCTTTCCGCAGCGGAGTTCGAGTTCCGATACCCGGAGCTCGAGCCGGCGCTGCGTGACGTTCTCTCGGCGTCGGACTGACTCGCGGCTGTGGCGTCGTCGCCGGCGGCCGTGCTGCCTTCTTTAATGACGGCTGTGGCTGACGCAAAGACGACCTGGGGTGTGGGCGAGTACCCGCTGATGGCTGAGGCGCTCGACCCGGCAGCGCGGTCGGTGGTGGAGATCGCTGAGATCTCAACGGGCGAGCGGGTCGTGGATGTGGCCACCGGGACGGGCAACGCCGCGCTGCTGGCGGCAGCGCGTGGAGCTGAGGTGATCGCGATCGACCTCGAGCCGGCGCTGCTGCGGCTGGCCGAGCAACGAGCGCAGGCGCTCGACGCCGAGCTGAGCTGGGTCGAGGGAGACGCACAGGCGCTCCCCGTAGACGCTCGGTGGGCGGACGCAGTGCTGTCGGTGTTTGGCGCCATGTACGCCCCGGACCATTTGGCCACCGCCCGTGAGCTTGTCCGCGTGGCTGCTTCCCGCGGCCGCATCGTCTTGTCGGCCTGGACCCCCCAGAGCCTAATGTCACGCATGGGCGCCGTCCTGAGCAGCTACCTGCCCCCGCCACCGGCGGCGAGCGGGCCACCAAGTCGCTGGGGCGACCCGAGCGTTGTGCGCGGCCTGCTGGCCGCCGCCGGCGCGACGCTGATGAGGACCGAAGCTGATCAGGTCGTTCTCGCCTTCGCCGACCCTCGCGAAGCAGCCGACTTCCTCATCCGCACGGCCGGTCACGTCGTCAGCCACCGCGCCACGCTCGTCTCCTCAGGCCGGTGGCAGGCGCTCAACGACGACCTCGCGAGATTCGCCGACGCCCACGGCGACCACCACGACGGCCAGCTCCGTCTACAGCTCGAATATCTGGTCGCGGTCGCCGCCCCGAACGGTTGATGCTCGACCCGGCCGTTAGCCGGCCGGCACGGCTATCGGATCGTCATCGTCCCGGATGGGACGGCGACCACGTTCCGACGGCAGGGTTGGTTCAGCAGCGTGTCGCAGGTTGGCAGCGGCGCTTCGGCGCGTCCGCCCGGTAGGTAGCCCAGAACGATGGCCGATGGATGCTGGCTGTCTGCGTAGATGCTGTTGAGCGCCGGTGTCTTGATGAAGTTGAACGACCAGCCGCCCGTCTCGCCGGTGGGCGCGTCGATCCACAGGCGGATGCTCGAGCCTTTGCGAAACACATAGTCGAACGGCCACAACTGGATGCGCATATACGTTGGTCGCCCCGGTGTGACCGGGCGCGCATCCGACTGCTGGTCGGGGTGGTACGGCGCAAGGGTGCTCGAGCGCGCCGAATCGAGGGCTCGGTGTGAGGCGCGCAGCCAGCCGCGGCCGACATACAGCTCCTGTCCGTCGGGGCGGACCTCCGTGAGCGTGATCTGAAGGTCGGTGTCGGGCGCGGTCGAGCTGACCCAGACGTTCGCCGATCCCGAGCCGAAGAACTCCGCGTCGCGGGCCAGCGCCGGGGTCGTGTAGGCGACCGATGCGCCCGGTGTCTGCTGACCCTTCCACAGGAGGTTGTGCTGACCGAACACGATGCCGTTCTCGTTGCCGAGCGACGGGCCGGGGTAGGCGTAGCGCTGCGGCTGCGCCTCGCGCTTCGGCGGGCCGAGGGAGAGCTTGCCGCCGGGGTTGAAGTAGAGCGCAAGCGGCCGGATCGGGATCGATCGCCATGAGTTGAAGTCGGTGATCCAGCCCGGGCCGTCGTCGCCGGCGCTGTCGGACGTTGTCTCGTGCCAGCTCTGGACGTGGGGAGTGCGCTCGAAGCCGTTGGGCTCGCCCCTGAGGAAGTGGTTGAAGAACGCGACAAGCTCGTCGGTTATCCGCCGCGCTGAGATCTCGCACATCCCGTGATAGCCGTTGGCCGCAACCACCCACGTACGCGCCGGATCGAGTTGGCTCAGGTACGCGGATGAGCGGCTCGAGACCTCATCGTCCTGCCAGGTCAAGCAGCCAAACACCGGGACGTCGATCCTGGCGGCGTTGGCGCCGGGCCGGCGCGCCTGCCAGAACGCGTCGTCGAACGGGTGCTGCAGGCCCTCCAACGCGATGTTGTGAAACGCCTCGTCGGTCAGATCGGTCGCGAGCGACGCGGCGCAACCGACGTCGGCGTTCTCCTGCGCCCGCTCGACGCCGCCCTCGTACGAGGCCACGGGTTGATCCACCCCGCCCCAGAAAGCGCCGAAACCGGTGTTCGCGATGCCCCCGGGGTAGGCCACGTCGCGGTACGGGTCCGACGTCACCTGAAACGGCGCGATCGCGTCCAGATGCGGTGGACGCATCCCCGCCACGCCAAGCTGCGTGATGCCCGGAAACGAATCGCCGAACATGCCCACGCGCCCAATCGACCACGATTGCCGTGCGGCCCACTCGATGGCTGCGGCGCCGTCGCGCCATTCCTGGGTGGTGAAGGCGTCGAACGTTCCCGTCGAGCAGCCGGTGCCGCGGATGTTGACGCCCAGCACCGCGTAGCCGGCGTTCAGCAGCGCGTTCGCGTTCGTGGCGTCATTGCAGGTCACCGAGCTGCCTTCGCAATAACCGGCGTACGCCAACGCCACCGGAAACCGGCCCGTACTCGAGGGGAGGGCAAGCGAATACGCCAGCTTCGTGCCATCGGCCATCGGGATGTAACCCTGCTCCTGAGCCGTCGCCGCCGTGGCCACGCTCGATCCTGCCAAGAGCCAACCGCTCCCAAGCAAGATCAACAGGCACACGCGGCTCCGCACGCGCCCGATCGCGAACCGACAACCCATCGTCCGTGTTCTCATCGCCGTCCGTCCTCCCTCGAACAGAACCGATTGCGGCGCGGACGATAGCACATAACTGACGCTAACGTCAGTTATACTGACGATGACGTCAGTTGAGCCGATAAGATCATCGACCGATGTCCACAACCCCCACCCAGCCGCGTCGCCGCCTGTCCAAGGAGGCACGGCGCGCGAAGCTGCTCGCCGCAGCCGAAGGAGTGTTTGCCGACGTCGGATACAGCGGCGCGACGATGCAGCTCGTCGCTGCTCATGACGGCGTCACCCGCTCCCTGCTCTACGAGCACTTCACGTCGATCGACGAGATCTACCTCGAATGCCACCGCGCCGCGCGCGAGGAGATGCAGCAGCGCGTGCTCGAGGCGGCCGCCACGGCCGGCACTAACCTCCAGGACCAACTGCGAGCCGGTCTGTTCGCCTACTTCCGCTACGTCGATGAGCGGCCGCAGCGATTTGAGCTGCTCTACGGGCCAGGCGGCGCCGGAGGTGTGCTCGCCGAGCAGAGCGCGGAGTTGCGCTTCACCACGGCCGAGCGGATCGCGGCGCTGTTCATTGCCGCCGCCCCACTGATTCCCAAAGACGAGGCCGCCGCGGCCGCACACATCATCTCCGGGGCCGCGGAGCAGCTTGCCCGCTGGTGGCACCGCAACCCCGAGATGCCGATCGAAACCCTCGTGGACGGCGTCATGAGCGTGCTCTGGCCCGGGCTCGAGCGCCGGCTCGACGACGCGGCCTCATAACCCGCCCGAGCATCTGCAGACGGTCGGTTCAACTGGATCGGATCTGCCCGCGCGGATGGGTAGGCTGGTGGCCGAGCGATGAGATACCGGAGGTTGCTCATAGGCATCGTGCTCTGCGGCTTCCTCGCGTCCGCCCCGGGTGCCTTCGCGGGTGCGGCCGGTGGCGCGGGTGCGGCCGGTGGCGCAGGTGGGTCTCCAATCCACGTGCTGTCGTTCCCGGCGAGATCATCGATCAGCGCAGCGCGCGCGTTCTGGACCCCGGCGCGGATGCTTGCGGCGGATCGCGCGACCCGAGTCGCCGGCGAGGACAGGTTTCAAGCGGCGACCGCAACACCGGCAAGCGCCCGCCCGCCTCGATGGCTGCGCGGATCTTCCAGAGCAAGGTTGCTAACCGGAAATGTCACAGGCGCTCGGGCCGTGGGAAGGCTGTTCGCCCTCCGGCGCGGATCGCTGTTGGCGTGCACCGCGACCCTCGTTGACAGCGCCAATGGGAGCACGGTCTGGACGGCAGGCCACTGCCTGCACGAGGCCGGCCACTGGGACTCGAAGGTCGTGTTCGTGCCCGACTACCAACCGGGCGGACGGGCTCCGCTTGGCGTGTGGCCCGCAACCGCTGAGGGCACTTCGCCGGATTGGGGGCTCCACGGCCAGGTTGCGCATTTCCGTCAGGACTTCGGCGCGATCGTCGTGGCCCGGGATCGATCCGGCCGAACGCTTCGGCAGGTCGTGGGCGCGGCCCAGCACATCGCGTTCGGACGTCCCCCGAGCCATCCGGTGTGGGCGCTCGGGTTCCCGGCAGCAAGACCGTTCAACGGAGAGCGCCTCTGGGCCTGCGGACCACACACACTCGGCCGCCTCTCGTTCATCCGCGGACCCGGGCCCGTCCCCGGGGCGATGCTCTGCGACATGACCCCCGGGGCGAGTGGCGGACCATGGCTGGCGCGTATCAACCTCCACGGGATCGGCACGCTGATCGGGGACACAAGCGTGCTCGGGCACGACAGCGGGCGCACGGTGATCGCCGGTCCGCTGTTGGGCAGCGCGGCCAGAAAGCTGTACCGAGCCGTCGAGCGGCGCCGGCCGTAACTCGGCGCAGCCAGCCGGTCGGGCAACTACGGAGCGTGTTTGCGCGTCCCACCGGATGAGGCGCGGCTGCCGATCGGGGACGATCGCGCGAGATGAATTCGATCGAGCGCGTCAGTGCCGCGATCGAGCACCGCGAGTCCGATCGGGTGCCGGTCGATCTGCACAACTTCATGCCGGCCGCGCTCGCGACGGGGCACGACATGGCGGAGGTGTTTCGCAGCGGCGAGCTACTCGCCGACGCGATGCTCGCAGCATGGCGGGAATTCGGTCACGACATGATCCTGCTGGAGAACGGGACTGCCTGTAATGCGGAGGCGTGCGGCGTCGAGGCCCGCTACCGGCAGGACACGGCACCGGTCGCAGGGCGCCCGATCCTCAAGCGGCTCGAGGACGTCGCCGGCCTCACGGTTCCCGACCCATATACGACCTTCCCGATGTCGGAGATCCTCGAAGCTACGCGGATCCTCAGCCGCGAAATCGGCGATCGCGTGTGGATCTGCGCGCGCGCCGACCAGGGTCCGATGGACCTTGCCGCGCAACTGCGGGGCATGACCGAGCTGATGATGGACATTGCCGCCGGCGACCGCGACGAGCAGATCCATGCGCTGCTCGACTATGCACGACGCGTCGCTACTCGCTACGCACTGGCGCTGATCGACTGCGGCGGGCGCTCGACCTCGATCGGCGAGCCGATCGCGGGTCCCGCGATGATCTCGCCCCGCCACTACAAGCGGCTCCCGTGGATCCACGAGCGGCGGATGGTTGAGGAGCTGAACGCGCGCGGCATCCCGCTGCACCTGCACATCTGCGGGGACACGTCGAAGATCACCGAGGACTTCATCGCCACCGGCGCGCCGGTGCTCGAGATCGACCACAAGACCGACGCCGTCGCCCTCAAGCAGGCCGCGGATGACCGCACCTGCCTGCTCGGCAACATCGACACCAATCTCCTGGCGCGGGGAACGCCGGACGAGGTCGACGGTGCATGCCGCGAACTGATCGAACGCTGCGGCTCAGGCGGCGGGCTGATCCTCGGCCCCGGCTGTGCGCTGCCCCCGAATACGCCGGCCGAGAACATCCACGCGCTCGTCGAGTCGGCGAAGCGGTACAGCCCGCACCCGGTCGCGTAAGACGTCAGCGAGTCACGGCTGGGCGCGTCACCCCGGTGCAGGCCTCGACCATCGACCAGAAGTTCTCGAGCGGGGTGTCGAGTTGAACGTGGTGCGTGGGCCCGAGGATCAGACCGCCGGCGGCGCCGAGCACCGCGATCCGCTCGCGCACTTCGGCACGGACGTCGTCAGGCGTGCCGAACGGAAGCGTGTGCTGCTCGTCCATCGACCCCCAGAAGCAAAGTTCACGGCCCCATTCGCGCTTCAGCCGAGCGCAGTCCATCGCGGCGGGCTGGACCGGGTTGAGCACGTCGACGCCGATCTCGATCAACTCGGGAATCAGGTCGTAGACACGGCCGTCGGTGTGGTAGGCGACCTTCAAGTCCGGGTTGATCGCCTTGATCCGTGAGATCAGCTCCGCCATCCTGGGCTTCAGGAACCTCCGCCAGTGACGCGGCGACATCAGCAGCCCGGCTTGCTGGCCGATGTC
Source organism: uncultured Solirubrobacterales bacterium (assembly GCA_963796525.1). Taxonomy (GTDB): domain Bacteria; phylum Actinomycetota; class Thermoleophilia; order Solirubrobacterales; family Solirubrobacteraceae; genus Palsa-465. The sequence goes on along the minus strand of CAWCMD010000012.1, from coordinate 409,242 downwards.
GTCGCCAAGCCAGATCATGTCGACGCCCATGCGGGTCAGTCGCTCCGCAGCGGTCAGGTGGTAGCGGAACGGGATCTCCAGCACTTCGTCGGCCAGGTCTGGTGCCTCGACGAAATCCATCAGCAGGCGTTCGAGACCCCGCAGCGCCCAAGCGGTCTCGAAGATCGTCGTCACCACGACCCCGGCTATCCAGAACTCATCGCCGAACTCTCGCAGCGCGTGCTCGCTGTCGGCGTAGAGCTCGTCGCGCCCTGGGTCAGGCGGCCGATACGTCGAAAATGCGCCGGCGCTCGCCAGCGGATGCCCGCGCGGCTCCGTGTAGTGACCGACCCCGTAGGGCGTCTGGTAAGGAACGACGCGCCAGCCCACTCCCCACTCGTCAACATAGTCGTGCTCGTCGTCCATGTAGTACGAGTTCGCCCATCCGACCGAGGTGAGAAGCAGGTCCTCGCCCAGCGCGATCTCGACCTCATAGGTGTTTCCGCCGCCGTGGGGGTTGTGTTCGCGCTCGTCGCGAACGCCAAGGTCGGCGCGCAGGCGCGCCGCGAATTCCGGCGTGAATGTCGACTGGAATGGGCAGCGATCCGGCTCGACGTGCGCCAGTGCCGCGCTGACGCGGTCCCGCGGTCGAACACTCACGGCGCAGACTCCAGGTCGTACTCCTCGAGGCGGACCTTCGTCCGGTCGACCCGCGGGAGTACCTCGCCCAGGAACACCTGCTCGTCCTCGGGGAGCTCATCTGCCGCGGCAGAGAGCCGCTCCAGCCAGCGCAGCTCACCTCGGCCAGCCGCGATTTCACCGCTGTCCACGACGGAGCGCAGGGAACCGAGCGTCGCGAGCGCGGCCCGCCGCGCCCGCCGGTACGGCGTCGGCTCGGCGACGATCTCCGCGCTGATCGCGAGCACGACGTCCGGGCGCAGAACATGCGCCTGCGGGTCGAGCGCCGCATCTGAGCTGACAAACAGATCTCGCAGCTCGCGTGCCCGGCCGGCAGCCGTCGCGGCGTTCATCAGGCGGGTCGCATACGCCAACTGCTCCATCGACACCGTCGGCGCCATCCCGCCGAGCAGCTTGACGTTTGCCACCGACTCGTTGCTCCACAGATCCGCGGTCGCCTTTGCGATGTTCCCGATCGGAGACAGGTGCGCCACGGCCGCCTCGGAGCCCTCGAGCGAAATCGGGCAGCCGGTGATCGCTTTCAGATACGGCCCCTCGTAGGCGCAGTCCTTGCTCGGCCCGATTGCCCCGCGCTCGAACGCAACCACCGACCGCGCCACCGACATCACGCGGATCACCGCCGCCCACACCCGGGGAATGTGGCGCAGGTCGGCGAGCACCATCGCCGTGTTGGCAAAGCCGCAGGCGCTGTCGCCAGAGGGCACGCAGCCATGCCTGCCGGCGACCTCCACGATCGCGTCCCAAAGGAACGTCATGTCGCGCGGAGCCAGCACCCCGAGAGCAAGCAGCGCCAGCGGCAGATCGCCGGCGATCAGCGCATGATCGTGCACCTCCTTGCCGCCGGTCGACTCGATCGCCAGCATGTCGGCGCCGGCGTCTGCGCACAGGTCGAAGCTGCGCAGCATGCGCTCCCACTTCTCTCCCCGCTGCATCAGGGGCGGGCGGATGAACTCCCGGATGTCGTTGGGGGTTACTCGCAGCGCGCAGGCCAGCCCGTCCCGGTCGTGGTGGCGGTCGAGCGCCTCGCGTAGTACGGCGGTCACCTCGGCGCCCCACTCGGGCACCTCGGTCAACTCGGGCAGCAGCTCGAACTCGACTACTACGCCCGGCACCTGCAGCGCCACAGCGCGCGACAGCGCCTCGTCCACCATCGAGGCGTATTCGTGGCACACGGCCGGCATCGTCTGGCCGTTGATCGACATCGGCGGCAGAGTGAAGTTCAGCTCGGGGTAAACGGTCCCCGCGCCGATCGTCAGCTCCCCGGCGCGTACCGGCGCCGGACAGCGTCCGAACACCAACGAGTCGAGATCACCGATCGCGAGCGCGTTGTAGCTGGTCGTTGTCGTGCTCATTTCTTCAGAACCTCGTTGCCTCGGCGAAGCGATCCGCGAACGCCGGGTGGGTGGTCAGTTCGATGTACTGCGTCCGGAGAGCCGTGTGACGTGCACGAACGCGTGCTGGGCGGCTCATCAGCAGCCGTCGCGCCCCAGCGCCGGCGGCGTTGCCGATCTGGCGTACCCGCTCCGGTTCAACCTCCGGCAGCAGACCCACACGGATTGCGCTGCGAACGTCGAGGTAGGAGCCGAACGCACCGGCGACGATCACCTCGTCGACATCCTGCACTTCGATCCGTGCCGCTTCGAGGAGCAGCTGCGTGCCGGCGCGGATCGCCGCCTTTGCCAGCTGGATCTCGCCGACATCGGCACGAGTCACGGTGATCTCGTCGGGCATGACGACCTCATCCGCTCCTACCACGACGCAGGCGAGGGACCCATTCTCGCCACGGACCAGCGGGTGCGATCGGTCCAGGCCGCCTCGGCGACCGATGATCCCGACACGTACACCCTCGGCCACCACGTCGAGGATGCCCGAGCCACACAGCCCGACCGCCGGCCGGTCATCGACGGTCTGCACATGAAAGCTCCCGTCCGCGTAGTGCGCGTGCTCGATCGCTCCCGGGGCCGCCCGCATGCCCGCCGAGATGTGCGCGCCCTCGAACGCCGGACCCGACGCTGTGGAACAGCTGCGTATCTGTCCGGCGCCGGCGAGGCTCACCTCGGTGTTGGTGCCGATGTCCAACACGAGACTCGTGGCCCCCGTCTCCCCCAGCTCGGTTTCGACAAGCACGGCGACGTGATCGGCGCCGACATATCCGGCGATGCACGGCGGCAGGTAAAGCGAGGCTCCGGGCGCCAGCGCCAGACCGATGTCGGCTGCGCGCCCCACGACGGCCTCGGTGCTCGCCGGCACGTAGGGCGCCGAGCCGAGCTGCCGGACGGGCAGGCCGCAGAGAAGATGATGCATCGCGGTGTTGCCGACGATCACGCAGTCGACGACGTGCTCGCGCGATGCGTCCGCCTCCGCGCAGAGCTCGTCGACGAGCTTGCTGATCGCTCCCACCGCTTCGGTCTGCAGCATCCGCCGCTCGACCGCCCCGCGGTTTGCGTAGGCAATTCGGCCCAGGACGTCCTCGCCGTGAGGGATCTGTGGGTTCATCGTCCCGCGGCGCGCCAGCGTCCGACCGGATGAGAGCTCAACCAGGTACGCCGCCAGTTTCGTCGTCCCCAGGTCGACAGCCAGCCCGAGCAGCGGGCGACCCGAGGGCAGCACCGCGATTACCTCGCCAGTCTCCCGTTGTACGGCCACCCGTACCGACCAGTCGCCGCGCTCGCGGAGCCGTTCCGGGAGTTGCCTGAGAGCCGGCAGCCCGATGCTGGTCGCCTCGCCGTCGAGCGCGTCCAGCACGCGGTCGGCGTCGGACCGCAGGTCATGCAGCGTTGGCGGCTCGGCGACCACCTCGCGGCCGACCACTGCCGGATCGGGCGTCAGCACCCGCTCCTGCGCCTCGAGCTGGAGTCGCTGACTCGCGGTCAGCGAACTGGCGGGGATGTCGATCCGGACGTCATTGCGGACAAGGGTTTGGCAGGCCAGACGGACACCACCGGCCAGCTCGCCGCGGTCGAGCTGCTCGCGCTCGGCTGCTGTCGGCGGGCCGACGGGGCCGGATGCGACACGAATTCGGCAACGTCCGCAACTGCCGTGCCCCCCGCATGCCGACACGAGATGGACGCCGACGGAGAGAGCTGCCGCCATCACCGTCGTACCGAGCGGCACGCGCGCCCGCCGGCCGACCGGCTCGAGCGTGACGCTAGCTGACGGTCGCGGGCCGGCCATCGGACGCCGGTAGGCCGAGGACGCCGTGGACCATCCGGACGGCGCTCGATGCAGTCTTGGCGTACCCGTCGGCGCCGATCTCGTCGCAGTAGGCCTGGGTGATCGGCGCGCCGCCGACGACGATCCGCACCTGGTCGCGCAGTCCCGCGTCCTTGACGGCGCGGATGACGCGATCCATGTTGGTCATCGTCGTCGTCAGCAGTGCCGACATCGCGATCACATCGGCGCCGGCACGCGCGGCCTCGACAAAGCGTTCCGGATAGACGTCTGTGCCGAGATCCTCGATCTCGAACCCGGCCCCCTCGAGCATCATCGCGACGAGGTTCTTTCCGATGTCGTGCAGGTCTCCCTCGACGGTCCCAATCGCGATCTTGCCGCTCGACTTCACATCGGTGTCAAGGAGCTGCGGGCGCAGCACCGCCAAGCTTCCGCGCATCGCCTGAGCGGAGACGAGCATTTCGGGGACGAAGATTTCACCTTCCTCGAACAGCCGACCGACTTCCCGCATCGCCGCCATCAGTCCGTCCTGCAGCAGCGTCTCGGCGGATACGCCCTCCGCGAGCCCGGCTTCCGCCTGCGCTGTCGCCTCGGCCGCTTGGCCCTCGATGACCGCGTTCTTCAATGCGTCGATCGTGCTCACCTGGTTACACCTCCGTGCGGATAAGTTCGGAACTCGTTGACGGCGTCGTACAGGGCGAGCACGTTCTCGACCGGGATGTTCGCCTGGACGTTGTGGATCGGGTTGAAGATGAACCCGCCGCCGGCGCCGAGCACGTGCATCCGCTCGCGCACCATCGCTCTGATCTCATCGGGGGTCCCGAACGGGAGCACATGCTGGGTGTCGATCCCGCCGCCCCAGAAGGTGATCCTGTCGCCGTACCGCGCCTTGAGCGCCTCAGGCGCCATGTTTGTCGCCGACGTCTGCACGGGATTCAGGCAATCGAAGCCAGCGTCGACGATGTCGTCGAGCAGCCGCCAGATCGAGCCGCATGAGTGGATGAACGTCTTCCAGTTCGTGTGCGAATGGATCCAGTCGTTGATCCGCACGTGAAATGGCTTGAACAGATCCCGGTACGTCTTGGGCGAGATCAGCGGGCCCTGTTGAGTCCCGAAGTCGGCGCCGGTGACGTACGCGATTGTGACGGCCTCGCCGACTGCGGCGTGTGCTCGCTCGAGCGTCTCGAGCGCAATCTCGCATTGCCGCTCGAACACCTCGTAGACGTAGTGCGGTCGCGCGACGAGGCTCATGTACCACTCCTCGAGGTCGCGGATGCCCTTTGGGTGCCGGTTCGTCGGACCGGGCACGAACGCGATGTCGCCGAAGCTCATCCCGCCGAAGTCGCCGATGATCGCTCTGCCACTCGGTGCAACGCGCTCGATCGCGGCCGTGATGTGGGCAAGGTCAGCGTCGCTGATCACCGTGAAGTCAACGGCGTTGTCGGCCGGATCGAGCTTCGCCTCGTCGATCGGCTCCTGACGAACGATCGCGTCGAAGTAGAAGCCCGCTTTTGGCATCCGCGCGCACGGTGGCGCGCTGCGGTCTGCGCACGGGTACATGAGCAGGTCCCCGTTCGCCTCAGGCTCTGTCGGGAACTGCCCCGGTACGAGCAGCGGCACGTCGAACGCGCTCCACTCCTTCCAGTCGCGGTTCGGGAAGCCGTAGGCGCCGTTGATCCGCCCGACCCCGACAACGTCGACGCCCAGCACATCCATCAGGTCGGGTCCGATCTCGCCGAGCATCTGGTAGGGCTCGATGACCTTGACCGGTGAGCCTGGAGGGTCGAGTTGCAGTGCCTGGCGGAGCTTGTAAACCGTCGAGCAGTGCATCCCGGTCACGAGGCTGCCGCCAAGGTCGAGCGGGACGCGATCTGCCTCGCGGTGCGCGAGCGCCGCCTCGACGCGTTGCCGCGACGTCGTTTCGCTAAGCGTGCGCGGCGTAGCGGCCGAACTCATGATCCGCCAACTGTGCCCCTCGCCGCGGCACAGCGCATCCGTACATCACCGACGCGTCCATGCGGTCGTGCACTGATCAGCCGGTGCCGCGCTCACCAAATGGTGATGAACAGCAGCTCGACCGCGAGCGCCTGGAGCGCCAGGACCGGCAGCACACTCCTCACGCTGCGGATCGGGAGGACGGCGGCCGCAGCAACGCACGCGAGCGGAGCGAACGGCAGCCAGATCCGTTCGGTCTCGGCCTTCGTGAAACCGAGGATTGCGCTGATTGCGATGACGGCGGCGAGGGCGACGGCGGCAGGATCGCGCTCCACCGTCGCGCGCAACGCAAACCACGCGGTAGGTATTCCGAGCATCAGGGCCCATGCAACCGGGGAGCCGACGGCCCAATACGCGTACGGCCGGGCGACGGACACGTGACGGTAGACCGCGCTCGTCGCGCGCAATGCCGCGAATGGGTCATAGCCGAAGGCCAACGCAAGCGCCGTGTTGACGGCGCTGATCGCGACCAGGCACCCAGCGGCGCGAACGATCGCGGGGCGCCATCCGTCTCGGGCGAGCATCAGCAGTGCCGCCCAAGCCGGGATCGCCAGCAGCAGCCAAGAGAACAACGAGCCGATCGCCGCGAGCGCACAGCCCGCCGCGATCGCGGCCGTCGAGCGCCGCGCAAGCAGGCAGGCCACAGCCATCCCGATCGCGGCAAACGCGTAGTCCGCCGAGGTCACGCCGAACAGCAGCAACGACGGGGTGAACGACGTGAGGACCGCAGCGGTCCGGCCCCGCTGCTCGCCGCTGAGCGTGCGTCCAAGGTCGTAGGCGAGCGGTGCCGTCAGTGCGCCGGTCGCGACGCACAGCGCGGCAAGCGCCCCGGGGGTGCTGATCCCGAGGAGATGGAGCGCGACGAGTGGCCCGGGTGGGTTCCCCTGTGCGTGCAGCGGCAGGTACGGGAAAAGCTGGGCGAAGTGCCCGAAGTAGTAACGGGTGCCGTGAGCCAGCGCGGGCAGTCCCGGCAGGTATTCGTAGGCGGACTCGTGTGAGCCCTGCGGTCCGCCCGCGAACACCGACCACCAGCCGCGAGCGCCGTCGTGTGCGAGGTTGAGTGAGAGCCCGAGCGCCACGGCGAGGACGTAGACGCAGGCGGCGAACGCGAGTGGCGAGCGGACGCTCGTGAGCAGCCGTGGCGCGAACAGCACGGCCGCAGCGAACGCGACGGCGGAGACGATCGCGAGCGGCTCGGCGGCGGGTCCCCATGCGAACAGGAACGGCGGGAGCGGAGTGCCGAGCGCGCCGCTGGTCGCCTTGATGAGCAGCCCGGCGGCGACCGTTATCGCGGCGAGTGCGGCGGCGCCGTAGGCGACGGTGTCGCTTCGTGCCAGCGGACGGCCGCGAGCCGTTGTCAGGCTCATCGCGCGCGTGCCCGGCGAAGGCGCAACGCGTACAGGACCGCCGAGCCGGCGAACAGCGTTGCCGTCACGAGCAGCCAGTTGCGCGCGTATCCGTGCAGATGATGTCCGGTTGCGCCGAAATAGGTGTTCTCTGACGAACCGAGGATGACCGGGAAGTAGACGAGCAGCAGGAGCCCGGAGATCAGGGCCGGGGCGCGCACGTAATTGATCACCGGTACTCGGAGGCGGGTCCGCAGGTGAGGTCCGTGAACGCCGTGGCCGGCGAGGCGATCGAGCAGCGAGTAGAGCGGCAGGAAGATGATGTCGTGCAGCAGCGCGGCGCCGGCGAACCAGACCACGAAGTTCACCGCCCTGCCGCCGCGGATGATCTGCGCAAGCGCATAGCCGGCGATCGCGAACGCCGCGAGATGGGCAATCAGATGCAGCCCGCCGGCGCCGTACCGTCGCTTCAGCAGCGCGCTCACACGCGCTCGAAAGTCAGGTTCTTGACCCACTTGGTGCAGTGCACGCCGGGTGTCGCGGGAACGATGATGCGGGCCGGGAACCCGTGGTCGAGGGACAGGTCGGCGCCGTTGACCCGCAGCGCCAGCAGCGCGCGGGGGTCGCTTGCCTGCGCATCGCTGAGCGTCACCTCACGGTAAGGGCTGCGGGCCTCCAGTGACTCGACGAGCAGCGCGGCGCCCGGCGCCGCGCCGACAAGCTCAGCGAGGTCGGCGAGCCGCACTCCGCTCCAGCGCTGGGTGGTCGACCACCCCTCGACGCATGCGATCGGCAGATCGTAGGAGTGCTGCGGCAACGCCAGCAGCTGTGGCCTCGACAATGACCTGTCGCGGGCCCCATGCATTGTGAGCCGCCAGGCGGGATCGGTCGCCAGCGCGCGGACGCCCGCCGCGAGCGCCGTCTTGTTGACCTGGAAGTCGAGCGGCCCGGTTCCGAACACGCGCCCGCGCGGCGCGAGCAACGCCAGCCGGCGAAACGGCCCGCCGACCGTCTCCCCCACGTTGACCAGCAGCAGCGTCAGCGACGCTCCGCCGACCAGCGCCAGCAGCCCGCGGCGGCTGAGTGTCGGCTCCGCGGGCGCGACCGGCGCGAGCCCGTCGGGCTCCGGTGGCTCGGGGCGCGTCGCGCGCAGATCGGCTCGCAGCGGCGCGATCACGCCGCGCTCGCGGAACGCGCGCCTGAGGACCGGCAGCTTGACGATGACGTGCAGCGTCAGGGCCGCGCAGAAGACCCATGCGCCGTAGTAGTGCGCCCTGACGAAGTTGAATCGCCACGGGTAGTAGTTCTGGATGTTCAGCACGCCGGTGGTGAACTCGAACAGCCCTCCGCCGACGAGCAGCAGCAGTGACGCACGCTCGATCGCGACTGCCGCGTTGCGGGCCGGCGGCCAGGCGAACAGCCGCGGGATCACAGACCACAGCTTGGCGAGCAGGACCGGGATCGCGACGAGGCCGACCGTGACGTGCAGACCCTGCGTCAGTGCGTAGAGCCAGCTCGGTCCGGTCGGCCACAGGCCGGCGAACGGGACGATGTCACCGGAGGGCTGGACCACGGAGTTGTGCGGCAACTGCGGCTGGTAAGCGTTGTGGGAGATGAAACCGGTGCCCGCCACGATCAGAATCAGCCCGAGCAGCACCGATCCCAGCATCGACGTCAGCCACGGCCCGCGCAGGGGGCTGCGCCAGAACTCGGGACGGAACGGCCCCGGTGGGCGCCCGCGCGCCGGGTCGGGTCGGATCGGGCGGCGCAGCTGAACGCTCATCGCCGTCGCAGCAGGCCAAAGTGCCGGTCGTCGTCGGACCACCGGTCGGCGACGTCGAACCCGGCCTGCGCGGCGGGTCCCTGGATCGCCTCGATGCCGACCGATGCCCAGCTGAACCAGTTGCTCCGTATGGCTCCGTGCTCGAGGCGGAGCTTCTGCAATGCAACGCCCGTGCCCGGGTCCGCGAGCTCGATCAGCACCTCGCCCGCCGGCGCCAGCAGCGAGCCGATTCGCCGCAGGAGCAGCGTCGGGCATCCGCCGATGCCGATGTTCCCGTCGAGCAGCAGCGCGCTGCGCCAACTGCCGGCGCCGGGGATGTGGTCGAACACGGAGGCGCGCAGAGCGAGCGTTCCCCGGCTCCGAGCCAGCGACACGGCGGCGGCAGAGATATCGACGCCGACGGCGAGCACGCCGCGGTGTGCGAGCGCACGCACGTGGCGGCCGGGACCGCACCCGACATCCAGCACCGGGCCCAGCACGCGGCCGAGCGCGCGCCGGTCGACGGCCGTGACCGGTCCGAGCCAGCGCGAGACGCCGAGTGGCTGGCCGGCCCCGCCCGATCCGCACGCAAGCAGCGGGAGTCGCGGATCCTCGAGCGCGCGGGCGTAGAGGTCCAGCGCCCCGATCACGCCGCCACCGCCGCGAGCTCCGCCGCGAAGCGGGTTCGAGGCGCGAGCCGCGCAACCGCGCGGGCGTCATCGATCCGGTCGACGTCGCGCAACGCCGGCAGGAGGGTCACAGCGAGCCCGTGGGAGCGCAGCCGGGCAAGCTGCTCGACGAACGTGTCCGATCGGCTCATCGGCACACCGCGCAGCAGTTTGCTCGCCGGCTTGCGCAGGCCGAGCGCCCAGTACCCCCCGTCGAATGCCGGGCCGATGACCGCATCCGTTCCGGGGGAGAGCAGCTCCCGCAGCCCGTGCCTGAGCAGCGAGGGTGTGACCTGGGGGGTGTCCATCCCGACCAGCAGCGCCGGCCCGCCGACATCCGCGAACGCCGCGCCGAGGCGCTCATCGAGACCATCGCCACGCTGCGCGATCGTTCGAAATCCCGCCGGGATCCAGGCGCCCGGCTCGCCTGAGAGCGCCAGCACGTGCTCGTCGGCCGGAACCGCTCCAACGGCCAGCAACGTGTCGGACAGCGCCGCCTGCGCCACCCGTGCGGCGCCGGCGAGCGTCAGCGGCGGTGCGAGCCGGGTCTTGCAGTGACCCGGCCGTGGAGACTTGGCGATCACGATCAGCTTTCCGCTCACCGCAGCACCCCGGACATGTCGCGGACTGCCCGCACCGTTCCCCGGAGCGTCCCGGTGACCTTGGAGCGGCCTGCACGTCGGTGGTAAGGGACGGGCAGCTCGGCGATTCGCCAACCCGCGGCGGCCGCGCGGACCACCATCTCGAGCGGCCAACCGAAGCGCCTGTCCTGAATCCCGAGCCCGAGCAATTGACCGCGTCGCGCGGCACGCATCGGGCCGAGATCGCTGAGCGCCAGCCCGGTGCGACGGCGCAGCTCGGCCGCTAACGCGGCATTCGCCAGACGTGCGTGCAACGGCCAGGCGCCGCGCGCGGGGTCACGCGCGCCGATGCACAGATCGACGCTCCCGCCAAGCACCGGTGCGGCGACCAACGGCAGGTGGCCGGGATCAAGCGAGCCGTCGCAATCCATGAAGCAGACCACGTCGCTGCGGCTCGCCAGCAAGCCGGTCGAGCAGGCGGCGCCGAAGCCGAGGCATGGCTCGTGTACGACCTCCGCGCCGAGCCGAGCCGCCAGCTGGGCGGAGCCGTCGCGCGATCCGTTGTCGACGACGAGCGGCTCGAATCCGGTCGGCATCCGGCCCAGCACCCATGGCAGCGCCGCCACCTCGTCGAGCACCGGGAGGATCGCCTGAACCACCTCATCAGTGGTACGGCAGCCCGGCTACGAATCGCTTACGACATTCGAAACATTCGCGGAACAGACGCTGTGCAGTCGCTTGTGGCTGACACAGTGGCGGCGTGATCCTCGTCACCGGTGGCACCGGATTCATCGGGTCGCACATCGTGCAGGAGCTCCTGGACATGGGCCGCCGCGTGCGCGTCCTCGACGCGCGTGAGGGACATGCGAGCGCTTGGTCGGATGACGCCGAGCTAGTGATCGGCGACGTGCGCGAGCGCGGGGTGCTCGATCGCTGTCTCCGCGACGTAAGCGACGTCTGTCACCAGGCAGCGATGGTCGGTCTCGGCGTCAACATGTCCGACCTGACTGAGTTTGCGTCGCACAACGATCTGGGAACGGCGGCGCTTCTGCAGGCGCTCGCGGAACGCCGGTTCGCTGGGCGGGTGGTGCTCGCGAGCAGCATGGTGGTGTACGGCGAGGGTCGCTATCGGTGTCCGCTCCACGGGCCGGTACGCCCAGCCCCCCGCGAGCCGGGAGACCTGCGTGCAGGGATGTTCGATCCGCGCTGCAGCCGGTGTGAGAAGCGGCTCTCGCCGCTGCACGTAGACGAGTCCTCGCCGCTCGAGCCGGCCAGCGTGTACGCCGCCACGAAGGTCCATCAGGAGCATCTGTGCGCTGCGTTTACCCGCGTAACCGGTGTGCCCGTGACCGCGCTCCGGTACCACAACGTCTACGGCCCGCGGATGCCTCGCGATACGCCGTACGCCGGCGTTGCGGCGATCTTCGCAAGCGCGCTCGCACAAGGTCGGGCGCCACGCGTGTTCGAGGACGGCAAGCAGATGCGCGACTTCGTCCACGTCCGCGACGTGGCGCGCGCGAACGTGCTCGCGCTGATGTGCGCCGAGCCCGTGTCGGGTGCGTTCAACATCGCGAGCGGTACCCCGCGAACCGTCTTGGAGATGGCCGCTGCGCTGGCTGGAGCAGAGGGGCCGCAGCCGGCCGTGACCGGCGAGTGGCGCGCCGCAGATGTACGCCATGTCGTCGCCTCCCCGCAGCGCGCGCGGGAGCTTCTCGGCTTCAGCGCGCAGGAGGACTTCGCGCGCGGCATGGCCGAGCTCGCCGATCAGCTCGGCACGCTCACGCCGGCGCGCGGCGGTAGAGCGTGACGTTGCGATCGAGCCGCGTGCCGGCAAACCCGTTGGGGCGGCCACCTTGCGCGTCGAGGTACGAGAGCTGGCGCGCGATCGTCCCGAGCTCGCCTGCAAACACGTGGTCGAGCATCCAGGTGCGCAGCGCGACCGCATCGCCGCTGGTCGCCACCAGCTCGATCGCGCGGGCCTGCTGCGGGTAGTCGATCAACGACGCGGTGCTGATCAGCCAGTAGCCGCCGGCCGGGCTCGGGCGAGCGACGATCCGGTTTCGGTGCGTGTGACCCGAGAGCGCGGCGACGACGCGCGGGGCCTGGTCCAACCGCGCGAGCAGCCGATCGCCGCCGACCGAGCTCTCGAGCGGTTGGTGCGAGACGATCATCACCCACCGCTCACCGGCGTGTTCCAGCTCGCGCGCGAGCCAGTCGCCCTGGCCGGCGCTCACCAGCCCGCCCGAGCCACCAGCCCGACGCACGAGGTCGAGCACGATCAGCCGCACCGACGGTCCGACGTCAATCGTGTAGTCAAGGCGCCCGTTGGTGGTCGCGATCCGGCCCGCGGCGGCCGAACGGAGCCGATCGATGACCTCGTTCGCGGACAGCTCGCGGCGCTGCGGGTCCGCGGGCACGCGTACGGTCGGGCCTGCGAGCGCCTCGCGCAGGAACGTATCGACGAGCCCGGGGGCCGGGGGGCCGTCTGGCGAGGCTGCAGCGGCGCGGCGCGCCCCGGCGGGGAGCGTGACACCGCGAGGCAGGTCCCAGAGGGCGCGGTCACCGACGGCCAGCTGCCGCGTGAGCGGCGTTGGCACGATCTCCCCGGCGACCAGCGCGTCGTGGTCGCCGAGCACCGGAGCGCACTCGGCGCCGAGGCCCGCACTGGCGAACGCATCGCCAGCGGCGCTCAGCAGCTCGGCGTGGCGTGGAGCATCGATGGCCGGCCGGTAATAGAACGGGTCGGGGTCCGAGGCCTTCTGCACACCGAAGTAGCCCAGCGGGCCGGCGGGCGGATCGACCCTGCCGCCCTTGAGCACGGCGATCGCCGTCGCGAGCTCGTTGCTCTGGTCATTGTCGATCACGTCACCACCCTGGATCACGAGCTGAGGGCGCAGGTGGCGGACCGCGTTCACGGCGCCCGCCAGGACCTGGGCTGTGAGAACTTCGTTGGGTCGGAACGTCGACTGGAACGGCGCTCCGAGCCGGTCCAGGAAAGACACTCTCGCCGGCGAGGAGGCATCGAGCACGTGCGCGTCGGTGATGTGCGCGAGCGTCGCGAGCACAGCACCAGGGGCCGCGCGAGGACCGAGCTCGACGCGGTCGAGCAGCGGCTCACCTGGACCGAGCCGCAACTGCCCGTCGCCGAGAGCGTCTACCCAGGTGGAGCGCAGGGTGGACCCCGTCGGCGGCGGAGCCGTGCTCGAGCAGCCCACGAGCGCGATCGCGCCTGCGGTGCCGAGGGCGCCGAGCAGGGCCTCGCGACGGGTGAGGTGTCTCACCGCGCCAGCCCCGACACGACCGACTCCCTCACGGCCTGGCGCGACACCCAACCCACCGCGACCACCGCGGCCAGCGCCAGCCCGGCGATTGTCGCGAGCACCGCCACGAGCGACGGGTCGAGTGGCAGAGTCGCGTAGCCGGCCGCCAGCCGGCCAAGCGCCGGCCCGAACAGCAGCCGCTCGAGGGCGATCCCGACGATCGCCGCCGGAACCACCAGCGCCAGGACAGCCCCCGCAAGCAGCCGCCGGACGGCCGCGGAGGTGGCTCCGCAGGCACGGATGATCGCGATCGTCCGCCGGCGCTCCTGCACCGTGAGCGCAGCCGCCTGGATCAGCGCGTACAGGCAGACGAGCCCGTCCACCACGGCCACCGCGATCAGGATCGTGCGCAGCACATCGACCAGCGGCGCCCCGCGTGCCGTCGCCGTCGCGGCCGGTGCGGGTGTCGCTCCGATCGCGTTCAGCTCCGATGTGACGGCGGCCTGGCTCGCCACGGACGTGAGGCGCACCGCGATCTCAGACGGCGCCGACGGCTCCGCTGCGAGCAGCGCCCGAGCTGGGACATAGGCAACGCGCCCGTCATGCTCGAGTGAGCTGACGACTCCCGAGACCCGCAAACGCAGCTCGTTGCCCGACGGCGTCGCGAGCGCGAGCGTCGAGCCGGCCGCGAGGCCGAGCGCCTGCGCCAGTCCGGCGCCGACCTCCGCCTCGCCTGCGCCCCGCAACCGCCTCCCGGAGACCAGCGCCGGCGCCTCGAACGTCGTGTGATCGCCCGGATAGGCGATCACGTCGATCGTCTCGCCGAGCGAGAACGAGTCGGCGGCCTGCAGCTCGTAGCGTGGCGCGGCCGCCTGCACGCCGGCCAGCGCGCGGACGCGCGGCGTGGCCGACGGAGGCAGTGACGCGACCAGCTGATAGCGCTTGCCGAGCGCGCTCGGGTCGGTCTCAAGCGTGCCAAGCGCCGAGGCAAGCGCCAGCAACAGCAATGCGAATGCCGTCGAGAGACCAAGCGTGACCACGGTCGCGGCGGTGCGCGTGCGCCGCGCGCCGACGAGCCGCGCGCCAAGCAGCGTGAGGCTGGAGCCGCCGCCGGCGGCGCGGCGAGCGGCGGCGGAGAGATCGGCGCCCCGCAGCAGCGCCACGACCGGCCGGCCGCCTGCGCGCCACGCCGGCCACGCGGTGGCGGCGACGGGAATCAGGACGCACGCCAACCATCCGGCGAGCAGGGGCACGGCCAGCGTCCATCCGGGCGGCGGCTCGTTCAGCAGCGTCAGCAGACGGTTCGCCGGACCGTAGATCGCGATCACGCCCGCGGCGATCCCGAGCGTCGCGGCCGGTGCGGCTATCAGCAGGGCCTCGAGGGCCTGCGCCAGCACTTCGTGCTCACGCGTTGCTCCCACAGCCCGCCGCACGCCGATCGCCCCCAGCCGGCGCTGCACCTCCGCCCGCGCCGACGCGCCGAGCATCACGCCCGCGGTCAGCAACGCGATCACCGACAGCGCGACCAGCAGGTCGATCACGATCCCGGCCGCCTGGTCGAGCAAGACGCGCACCCCGGAGCGCGTCGCGAACCTGACGTCGTGCAGACCGAAGCTCTCGCCGCGTGCCTGCACGAGCACCTCGTTCAAGTACGCCGGGTCGCGCAGCCAGATCTCCGCGACGTTCACCCGCGGATCGCGCTCGGCGCCAAAGCGGGCAGCGATCGCCGTGCGGGAGACGTAGAAGCGCGGCTTCGCGAGCGGGAAACCGACGTTGTCTGGCGCCTCCACCAGACCGACGACGGTCTGCGGACCGAGCCCGTCCACGAACAACCTGCTTCCGGGGTGCAGCCCCCATGCGTCAGCAAAAGCCTGTTCGACGAGCACCTCGTTCCCGCGCGGGCGCAGGTCGCGCCCGGCCACGACCGCGTAGCCCCGGCGTCCCGAGCTGACAACCTCCGCGACAGCGTCGTCCCGCTCCTTCCCTCGCGCGGCGACCCCGGCGTTGGTCACCTCGAAGCGCGTTGCGTATGACGCGAGGTCGGGCAACGCTGCGATCCGGCCCGTGACCCTGCTGGCGGGCTGCGGATCGAAGCGAACGATGATGTCCGGCAGGTCCGATGCCCGCGCTGCTCGGTCGAACCCCCGCCCGAGGCCGACCCCGACGACCAGCGCCGCCCCCAGCATCGCCCCCGCGAGCGCGATCCCCAGCGCGGTCAGGACGGCCCGGCGCCGGCGGAGCCTGACCCCGCTCCACGCCTGCCGGAGTGCCGAGCTCATGAGTGAGCGCTCTCGGCCAGCCCGGCGCCGGCGCTCAACCGTCCATCCGAGAGCTCGAGCACGCGGTCCGCGATCGCCGCCGCGGCGGGCTCATGCGTGACGATCACGACCGCCCGCCCCTCGAGCCGCTGCAGCAGCGCCAGCACCGCGGCTCCACTCGTCGCATCGAGGCTGCCCGTCGGCTCGTCGGCAAGCACCACCTCGGGGTCATTGACCAGCGCCCGGGCCAGCGCGAAGCGCTGTTGCTCGCCGCCCGAGAGCTCGTGCGGCAGATGGTCCGCCACAGCCGCCAGACCCAGCTGGTCGATCAGCTCGGCAGCGCGTCGCGCGCCGCTCCGCGGCGCGCCCGGCAGACGCGTCGCAAGCAGCACGTTCTCGGCGCCGCTCAGCTCCTCGATCAGCTGGAACTGCTGAAACACAAAGCCGACGTGCCGGAGCCGAATCCGCGCCAGCGCTCGCGCGCTGCGCCCCGTCAACCGCTCGCCGGCGAGGTGAATCTCCCCACGATCGGGCGAATCGAGTCCGCCGAGCAGATGAAGCAGCGTCGACTTCCCGCTTCCCGATCGGCCCAGCACCGCGACCACCTCGCCGGGGTCAACGGCAAGGCTCACCTGGTCCAACACACGCCGGGCACCACGGCCGACCCCGACCGTCTTCGTCAGCCCCTCGGCGCGCAAGACCGGCACCACCCCACAGTACCCCGCCCTCGGTGCCTGCCCGACGTCGCTCGATCGATTTCAGCGGAGGTTAATTTGGCGGGTCGCTGTCGTCCTAGCTGGCTTTCGCAGGGCCACCCCCGTCGATGCCCATTCCGCCGGCCATCCCTGGCGGGCGACGGGTGGGCGGGACCCCATACAGACACGCTCGTCCCGCAGAAGCACGAGCCGGGTGAGAACCCCGATTTCGTTACATCGCGACCGCCACGGTCAGCAACGTGTAACCAAATCGGCGCTATAGCCCCCATTTCGTTACACGTTGCCTCGGCGAGCGGTCGCTCTGTAACGAAATCGGGGTCGCTAGGCACCCCATCCCCTCTTCGAAAGCCAAATGCGGGGCAGACCAACCCCCGAGGCCCCCGGCCGAAGGCCGGGAAGCGTGGCGCAAGCCGACAGCACGAGAAGCGCGACAGACCCCGCCCGCCACACGACCCTCCAAAGCAGGTCCGGACGGGGCTGCGAGGCCCCACGGACGCCGCCGAAGGCGGCCCCTCAAACTCGTCAAACAAACCGGTCAGCTCGCTGACGGATACCCGCAGCAGCACTGTTGACGCCGTTTTCGCCGCCGACCGTAGGTCGTACGCTCGATCCCGATGTCCGAGCAGCTGGCGCAGCGTGAGCGCCCCGTTTCGACCGACGCACCGACCTCGGTCTGCGTCGTCTGCAGCATCGACGACTCCGAGCAGAGCAAGACGGCGGCACGGGTCGCCGATGGCCTCGCAAGAGGGCTCGGTGGGCGGCTGGTGCTCGTCCACAGCGCGCCTGCCCCCCGCAGCATCATGTACGGGGTTCCGGTCGACCCAAGCGAGCACGAGCAGGAGAGGATCAAGGAAGCCGAGAACGTGCTGAGCGATGTGGCCGCCGGCTGCAAGGCCGCGGAGGTCGCATCGCGCGTCGAGTTTGGGCCGCCGCCCGATGTGCTGATGCGCGTGCTTGCAGACGAGAACGCGGACCTGCTCGTTCTCGCTTCACGCCGGCACGGTTCGGTGCGCTCGCTGCTGTCAGGAAGCCTCGCTCACAAGATGATCGAGATCTCGCCCTGCCCGGTCGTGGTCGTCCCTGACTGACCGCTTCTGCGCAGCGCGGCCGTTTTCGTGACACTCAACTCGCCCCGATGAGCGAGCGTCACGGACACGGCCTGCCACGCCGTGCTCGTGCAGCGATGTGCCTGCCCCCTCCACCAGAGCTGACCTCACGCGGACCGCTTGACCCGCGGAGCCCGGAGTTCCGGGACTCGATGCGTGGGAGCCGCTCCAACCGCGACCTCCTGCAGCTCGAGCAGCTCGACCGGAGGCTCGCCGGCCAGCAGCCATTCGTCGCCGAGTGGTTGAACGGCCTTTCGCTGGGCCAGCTCTGAGAGCGACGTGCTGACCGTCGGGCGGCGTGCCGCGACCAGATCCGCGAGCACCGAATGGGTGAGCCGAAGGGGCACAACGATGCCCTCCGGACCCACGCGGCCCCAGCGGTCAGCCAGATGCCAGAACAGCATGTGCAGGCGCACCTCGACCCGCGGCTGATGGACGATCGCCATGTTCACAGCCAGCGTGCGGGAACGCTCGAGCGCTCTGCCGACGAGCCGCCCGGTCAGCTCGGGATACCGCGCGAACCGGTGCGCCACCCGCCCGTCGAGTAACGCGACCTGGGTTGGTTCAAGCACGCGCCATCCGGTGGTGTGCCGGATCGTGAGACCGGCGTCCTCCCGCTGCCATGGCCGCAGAATGTCTCCCTGCCCCAGCAGCTCGGCGCCGTACCGACCGTCGATCCCGACCCGCCGTACCAGCAGTCCCTGCAGCACAAGCAAGCCGATCGCCTCATCGATGCGCTCCGGCCATTCGCCCGTCCAGCGGCCCCGGGCAAGCTTCGCGACGGGCGCGATGCATTCGTCGATCGCCCGCTGCCGGTCGGCGGCGGGAACCGCTTCGAGCAGCTCAGGATCTCGTTGCAGGACGTGCGAGACGGTCGGCAGGGCCCGCAGCAGCACGCTCACTCGAGCGCTCTCCCTCCGAAACCCGTTAGGCGGCCGACCGGAAGTTCAGCGCGCAGCCGGGAGTGAAATGACTCGTAGAAGTGCTCGCTTGCGCCCGGCATGTGAGAGGTAGTGAACCATCGAATAACGGCCGCCGCGTTGCCTCAGCTCCGCGGTGGCGCGCGGGCCTCGAGCGCTCTTGGAGATGCTCGACCCCGATCGGACGGCCCGTCGAGCCATCTCCGAACTCGCGCCTGCACCGATCACGACCCCGGCGGCGACCCGCGGCGCGGTCCGCTTGGGCTTCGGGCGCTGGGCGAGGCCAAGGTCGTAGGCCATGTTCGGCACGTGCACGGTGAGGACTTCACCTGACACGAGAACCGAGGGGGGCGAACCCGATAACGTGACAATTCACGCAGGCCTCCGGCCGAACTGGAGCGATGTGTGTGCCATAGCCCCTGCCCCCACGACGCACCAAAGCGCCGCGGCAGCCGGAGGCTTTGGAGCGATGCGGGGGTTGGTGGCAGCCGAT
This sequence comes from uncultured Solirubrobacterales bacterium, assembly GCA_963796525.1. Taxonomy (GTDB): domain Bacteria; phylum Actinomycetota; class Thermoleophilia; order Solirubrobacterales; family Solirubrobacteraceae; genus Palsa-465. The sequence continues at coordinate 390,288 of CAWCMD010000012.1, read as the reverse complement.
CCGGGCAGGCGGGACAGCTTCGACGGGTCGGCCCCCCGCCGGCCCGGCCCCGACGGCCCGGCGAACCAACACGCGTCTGCTGGTTCTTGTAGCCGGGGTCAGCCCGACGGCATCATCGCCCGGACGTTGCGCCGTGGATCACCGCCTGGGTCTCAAGCAGCTCCGGCGTCGGGCTGAACTGAACGATCTCGCTGCCGGGCTCATTGAATACGGGGATGTGTCCGGGCGGGCCGTAAAACGCGTCGCCGGCCTCGACCTTCTCCTCATGATCGGCGAACGCGTAAGTCAGCCTGCCCTTGGCGACATAGCCCCAGTGAGGACGGCGGCGTGCTGCGGGTCAGTGCGCGGTGGCGTAATGCGCGAGGCTCTCGAACTCGACGCCCGTAAACGCCTCGTCTCCCTCGACCCACGCGTCGTGACCCGGGGCGAGCTCGTAGACGTCCCCTGCGCGAATGTCGATCTCCGTTCCGTCATCCATCACCACATGGAGCCGCCCCGAGACCGCGTATCCCACGTGTGCGACCTGGCAGCTGTCGGTCCCGACGAGCGGCTTGACCGATGTGGACCAGCGCCAGCCCGGTTCGAGGTTCGCACGGCCGACCTTGTTGCCGGCGATCTCGACGAGGTCGACACGTCCGTTCTCGAACGAACGCGTTTCTTCGGGCTGTTCGAGCGTCTTGGCCTGCGACATGAGTTGTCCTTTCGATCGGGATGTGTGGTCGCGCGGGACAGTGTGGGCCGGGCGCAGGCGGGTGTCATCGCCCGAACGGGCCATCTTCGAGGTCAAGCTCGCGTGGCCCGCCGGTTCAGCCGAGCAACTCGTGCTCCGCGGCGACCGCGACCGCCGCAGCGCGCGTCGACACGCGGAGCTTGGCGAAGATGTTCGCGATGTGCCGGTGAACGGTGTGTTCGCTGATCACGAGCCGCTCGGCGATCATCGCGTTGGAGAGGCCATCGGCGACGAGCCCGAGAACCTCGAGCTCACGCCCGGTCAGTCGCCAGCGATTGGCGGCGGTCGGCTCCGGCCCGCCAAGGCGAGCCAGAAGCGAGGCGGCGTCTCTTGCCGCGCCCCCGGCACCGAGTTGCACCAGCGCGGCCGCCGCCTTGCCGGCCTCGTCGATGGCTGCAGCACGGCGATCGCTGGCGGCGAGCGCCGCTGCCAGCGCAACGCGCGCTTGGGCCAGGTCAAATGCCGCAGTGGCGCGGCGATTCAGACCGACAGCGTCTTCGAACAGGCGCGCTGCCCGCGCGGCGTCACCCTCCGCCATCGCGATCTCCCCGGCCGCGCGCCGCTCTGCGGCGTGCAGGCAATCATTCCCGACGGCGATCGCGATCTCCTGAAGGGCCCGATGCGCCCCACGGGCGCGGTCGAGTTCGCCCAAGCCGATGCCGACCCTCACCAGCAGCTCATACGCTGCGGCGGCCTCGATTGTCCGCTGCGGCCCGAGGCTGCGCACGTAACGCTCGGCGTGCCCCAGAGCAGCCGCGAAGTCCCCTGTGTCGAGTGCGAGCTCAGCCCGGACGAGCCATACGAGCACGGAGTCGCCGGCGGCATCCAGCAGCTCCTGCGCCTCACGATCTCGACCCTGGCGATGTCGCAGCAGCGCCAGTCGAGCCCGCGCGAATCCCGCCAGCGGTGGACGCAACCGTCCCAGCTCGCCGGCCGCCCAGGCGAGCTCATCGGAAGCTTCGTCCCACTGCCCGCGCGCTGCCAGAACCGTGCCGTGGTGCGCGCGGCACAGCGCCAGCAGCGGGCGCTGTCCCGTGCGCCCGGCGAACGCGACCAGCTGCTCGCACCACTGGCCCGCCCGCGCGAAGTCGCGCGAGCGTTCGCACGCGATGATCATGTTGCAGCAGCACGAACCGATCGCGATCGGATCATGCAGCTCTCCCGCGGTGGCGGCCGCCGCCCCCTCGTCGAGCCACCACGCCGCCACAGCGAGCCCTTCAAGCGCCTCGGCACTCTCCTCGAGGCGGAGCGCCTGCTGATAGTGCTCGCGTGCCTCGGCCCATGCACCACGCGCGAGTCCCTGCCCGGCCGCCGCCAACAGTCCTTCCACACGATCTGAGGCCACCCGGTCTGCCATTGCCCACTTGCCCGAGGAGTCTTCCACGCGATGCCCACAAAGAGAAGAGGCCCACGGCGGCGTGCTGTCAGTTCGGATCCCGATCGGCAACGGCGCGGGCCAGCGTCGCCACCGCCTCGGCGATCTTCTCTCGTGCCGCGGGATCGATGATCGACCCGTCCGGGCCGACGGCCTCCCTGGTCAGAGCGATGCGCGTGCATGCCTGCTCGACGACGTCGGCGTGGACGTAGCTGAGCACCTTGCGCAGCGAGTCGTGCGCGTCTGCCCCGCCGGTCGGCGCCGCTGGTCCCGAGGCGTTGATCCACGCGATCGGCTTCTGATAAGTGCAGCCATCGCCCACCGTCCACTCGAGCAGGTTCTTCAGTGCCCCCGGCAGCGCGCCGGCGTATTCCGGGGTGCACAGCAGCAGCGCGTCGGCAGCAGCGATCTCGGCGCGGAGATCCGCCACAGCGGCGTGCACGGGTTCCCCCTCGCGATCGTCGTCGGGGTTGAAGTGGGGCAGGTTCGCCATCCCTCCGTACAGGGAGGTCTTGACGCCCGGCGCGGCTACCTCACTCGCAGTCCTGAGCACTGCGGTGTTGGTCGAGCCGGCGCGGAGGCTCCCGGAGATCAGCAGCACCTGCATCGGCCGGTTCATCGGCCGCCGAGCTTACGAGACCCGACGCGCGGCGATCAGGCAGACGCGGGGCGTTCGCCCTTGGCCGCCCGGCGCGGCTCGAGGATCGGCTCCTGCTGCTCCGGCTGACCCGCCGTGATCTGCCGCGCTCTCGCGACCTCGGCGTTGAGCTCCGCACCGAGCAGGAGCGCGATGTTCGAGATCCACAGCCATACGAGGAACACGACGACGGCGGCGAGCGCTCCATAGGTCTTGTTGTAGGAGGAGAAGTTCGCCACGTACAGCGCGAACGCCGCGGACGCGATCACCCACACGGTGACCGCGAACAGGCCGCCCGGACTGAGCCACCTGAACCCGGGATGGCGCTGGTTCGGCGACGCCCAATACAGGATCGAGAACATGAAGCTGACCACCAGCAGCAGCACGGGCCATTTGGCGATGTCCCAAACCATCACCGCCGTGCTGCCGATGCCGAGCAGGTTGCCAACCTGACGGGCGAGGCCGCCGGTCACCACGACCGCGACGGCGCTGATCGCCAACAGCGCGAGCAGCAGGACCGTGAGTCCGACCCTGATTGGGAGGGTCATCCAGATCGGCCTGCCCTCCTCGGTCTCATAGATGGCGTTGGACGCGCGCATGAACGCGGCGATGTATCCGGACGCCGACCAGATCGCACCCGCGATCCCGACGATGAACAGGACGCCGGCGGCGCTGCGGCTGTGCTGAAGGTTGCGGATCGCGCTGGTGAAGATCTGCTGCGCGGGCCCCGGGGCGATCTTGGCGAGGTTGGTGATCAGAGGTTGTGTCGCCGACTGGCCGATCAACCCGAGCACCGATACGAGTGCGATGATCGCCGGGAAGATCGCGAGCACCCCGTAGTAAGTGAGCGCGGCTGCCCAATCGGTCACGTTGTCCTCGCGGAACTCGCGGAACGTCCGCTTCAGCGTGCCGGGCCAGGATCCTCTCGGCAGCCGCGACACACGTTCGGGCGCCCGCGTGCCTCGCACGCGCGTGCTGCGCCCCTGCTGTGGGACCTGCGTCGCCATCTCCACCCTCCGATCAGCGTTTCGTGAGCCGGCCCGCCAGGAACCCGAACGCGAATGCGCCGATCGCCGCGACCGGCAGCGGGTTCTCGCGCGCCTTGCGCGAGGCCTCCGCGGCCGCGTTGGCCGCCACGTCGGGCGAGACCTCCCTTGCCTGGCCGGCGAGGTGCTCGGCGCGCCCGGACACCGATTCCTTGGTGAGGTGAAGTTTCTTCTTTGCCTGTGCTTTGACGTCCGTCTTCGCTGACAGCGCCTCGACGGTGTCGCCCAGCTCCTCGCGAGTCTGTTCGATGTCGCACCTGATCTGTTCCGGATCGCTCGACTCCGTCATCTGCGAGCTGCCTGTGCCCGGCTCTTGGCCCATTGCACGTCCTCCTTTACGCTCTCGCTGGCCTGTTCAGGTACCGGCGGGGTCGCCCGCTGCACCTTGTTCTTGCCCTGCAGCGCCAATGCGCCGGCCACCGCGCCGAGCGCCACAGCGACGATCAGGGCGGCCAGCCATCCGGCGACCGCGGTCGACAGTGCGAGCACGGCGGCCGCGGTCAGCGCGCCGAGCGCGTACAGGCCGAACACGCTCGCCCCGCCGAGCATCCCGGCGCCGAGACCAGCCTGTTTTCCCTTTGCCGCAAGCTCCGCCTTCGCGAGCTCAAGCTCTTGGCGCGCCAAGCGGCTGCTCTGCTCACTCAGTTGCTTGACGAGCTCGCTGACGGAAGCGTTCGTCGCTCCGCCGTTACCCGGCTCGGATGCACTGGCCATCCTCGTCCCTCCTTCGTTCTTGCGCCAGGGCTTCCCGCCAGCCTGAGAGGTAAACGTCGCGAAGGAGAGGAGCGGGGAATCACGCCCCGCGCGCCTGCGCGGCCGCTATCAGCGGCGGCTGTGCCGGCGCTTATGCCGATGACGGCGGTGCGCGGGGTGCCTGGTGCGCGGCGCGGCACGGGGGGAGCCTGCCGCCTGAACCGAGCAGGTAGGCCCCCACGCGCAATCAGCGAAGCCGTCCGCACCCGTGTTCGGCGCCGAGGGGGTCCCGATCGCCGTACCGGCGCTGTTCACCAGCTGAACCCTTTCGGCCGTCGTCAGGTGTGCCGCTTGCCCGTTCACCGTCGCGTGCTCGAACTGCGCCCTGCTCAGGTTCGGCAGCGACGTCTCGCCTGTTCCGCCCAACCCGATCGCCAGCGGCGTCTCCTCGATCCATTCCGCAGTGGAATGCGTGGAGAGGTACGGAACCGTCGTCGTGAAGGTCTCGTGCTTGGTGAGATCCTGGAGCGTGATCGTCCACAACTCCCACAGCGGCACCGCTTCCGCCACCGAGGCGTGCATGCGGTCGCCAGGCGAGATGCGCATCCCACTGATCGTGACCGCAGGCGCGGGAACGAGCTCCCACCAAGCGGAGTAGCTGGCATGAGACGCAGCGTCGACGTCCTGCTCGGTTCCGGTCTGAATCAAGCTCACATCCGACACGGCGCAGCCTGCGTCCAGGCATCCGCCGCCGATGCCGATCCAGGTCGCCGAGCTCTCGGCCTGATGCTGAACGTGCTCGGACGCGGTCGGCACCTTCCAGTCAGCCGTCACCGAGTGAAACAGCGTTCCCCCGCGCTCGAGCGTCCCCTGGTTGTAGCCGAACCAGTTGCTGCTTTGGTTGGTGTTCAGCTGGGCGTGGGCGTGTTTGACCAGCTTCAGCACGCCGGTCGGGTTGAACGGCGAGGCAGACGCGATCGCCGGCGCCGTCAGCCACGACGCTGCCAAAGCTGCCAGCAGCGTCAGATTTCTTCTCCCGCTGTGCGTCTTGGTCATCGACGCTCCCGTCCGCTCGAGAATGGCACGACCCTGTCCTAACCGGGTATAGCGAAACGACCACGCAGCGAGCCCCGGTTGATCTCCGCGGCCATACGGCGAAGTTGCGGCGGCGGCGACCGATGACTTTCGGCGCCTGCCGCCGTCTGAGCGGTTGGCAATAGGATCTTTCGGCGCGGTCCCGCGCCCAACCCTCGATTCCGGTGCTCACGCCGCCGGCGCAGCGGGGGCAAAGGGGGCTCGTGCCCTCGGGACGCCGGGTTGTACTGCCCTTCCGGCGGGGCGCTGCGAGCGTGGGTCGCAGGCCACGCCGCCTGAGAGGAGCAGAAACGATGACCGAGCACAAGTCGTTCAAGCGCCTGGTTCGCGCGAGGATGGCGAAGACGGGCGAGAGCTACACCGCGGCACGGGCGATGCTGCTCACGGCTGGGGATGCGGATCCCACGCGTCCGGGTGAGGTGCGGCTGGCTACCTCGGAAGAGAAGATCCGTGACCGGACGGGGCGCGGCTGGGAGGAGTGGTTCGGACTACTCGACGAGTGGGGTGCGGCGGACCGCCCACGTCGCGAGACGGCTCGCTGGGTGGCCGAGCAGCAGCACCTGCACCCGCTCGCGTGGAACGTCCAGGCGGTCGTGTCGAGCTACGAGCGGGCCCGTGGGTTACGGGCCGAGGGCGAGAAGGACGATGGATTCGCGATCACCGTGTCTAGGACGGTCGCGGCGCCCGTCGAGCGTCTGTATGACGCTGCGATGGACGAGTCACAGCGTCACCGATGGCTGCCAGGCGGTGCTCTCTCCGAGCGCACCGCCGCTCGGCCTCGGGCGGCTCGTTTCGACGGGAGCGATGGTCAATCGCGGGTCAAGCTCACTTTCCTCGCGAAGGGTGAATTCAAGAGCACGGTCGCGCTCGAGCACAGGCGCCTCCCCGACGCCGAGGAGGCACAGCGTATGAAGGTCTTCTGGCGAGAGCGGTTCGACGCGCTCAAGGGCGTGCTGGAGCGATCAGACTGATCACTCGCAGGAGCTGGACGAGATTGGGAACGCCGCTGCGTCGAAAGCGCGGCGGCGTCCCGAACACGTCGCTCACTGGCCGGTGACGCGCAACGGGAGGTCGTGATAGACGAACAGGAAAAGGATCAGGATCGCGACGACGATGACGATCACTGCCACAGTTACCACCGCTTCCAGGCGTTGGTTTCGAGTGGGCCGCCGGCGCGGACGGCGATAGTAGTAGTGGCGTGGCGGGGGCAGATCAGCCTCCGATCGGAGCCCTTGGATTGGCGCCCCAGAACAGCTGCGTTCCGAGCATGCCGATGATATGCACCCCGACGATGTTGAGGACCATCGATCGTGCGGTGGCCGTGCCCACCCCGACCGGGCCGCCGCTGGCGTTGTAGCCGTAGTAGCAGCCGACGAGCACGATCATCGTCGCCATCGTCATCGCCTTGATGACGCTGAATGCCACGTCGGGCGGATTCTGAAACAGCCAGAAGACCAGGGCGTAGCCGCCGCTCGAGACGTCTCCCACCTGTTGCACGACGGCGAGATAGCTGGCAAGGAAGCCGGCTCCGATCGAGCAGAGGTAGATGAACGGCAGCACGATCCACGCCGCGAGCAACCGCGTGGCTGCGAGGAACGTGACACCGCTGATGCCCATCGCTTCGAGCGCGTCAATCTCGTCAGAGATGCGCATCGAACCGAGCTCAGCGACGATCCCCGTACCGACCTTCGCAGCCATCATGTAGCCGAACACGAGTGGCACGAGCTCGCGCAGGTCACACCAAGGTCTGTTGGTCTCCGAGCACGGCCGCGGCACGTTCGTCTCGAGTTCCGTGCGTCCGGACGAGACCTTGCTCGCCGCGCGCGATGCGGCGATCGAACAGGCGCGCGTGGCCGGACTCGACCCCCAGCTGCTCGCCGCCGCGCTGTTCATCAGCGACGCACTCCCGCAATCCGCACCTTCAGTTCCGGAGCGTTCAGAGCGCGCAGACCGTCGCGTCCTGCGCGCGGAGATCGCCGACCTCGAGCATGAACTGGCGAAGCTCGATCCGCTCGGCTCGCTCGACGCCCGCCCGACTCAGGCGGCGCCGCGCCTACTCTCGGCGGCCGAGCTCAGGGAGGTGCGAGACAGCATCGCCGAGCGCGTCCGCGCGCTCCGTCGCGAGCGGGAGGAGTACCGGACCGAGCAGCTTGCGCTGGAGCGGGCCGCCGAGGAGCCACGGCGAGAGCAGGCATCGCGCTGGCGCAACGCCGGCGTGTGGACGGGCGGACCGACGGTGAATGTGTCCTGGACGGTGCCTTAGCGCCTATCTCTCACGCGGCCGGCGCCTGGCTTGCGGCTTGCTCGCACTGGGATGACACACGCTGGGCGTAGAGGTGCGCGGCGGCCGCCTCGCGGTCAAGCGCTGCCTCGTAGGCCCCGTGCGCGAGCGCCGCATCCTTTCTCGGCGCAGCAGCCCAGGTTCTGTAGGCCGTCGTGACGGCCGCGGAGGCCGCGCGCCAGTCGACGTAAGCCAACATCGCGTCATCGGCGGTCCGCTGAGTGTCCGACTCGGATCTGATGATGCGCATCTCTCACACCCCCTCGGGTCCTCGCAGGTGCTTCGGCTCGTAGCCGAGCCGGAGGTGATCGCGCGGGTCACGGTCGTAATGCGACACGAGGCCCCCGATCCAGTCCACCCGCCAGGTCCCGTCCGGAAGTTGGCCCACCCGCACCGGACGTTCGCGCCCACCCTCACGCGTGAGCACGATTGGGAATCGATCAGCAGTGACCATGTCTCGGCTCATCCTTTCGCTCGTACGGTCAGTGCCAGTGCCCAAGGCACGCTGCTGTTGCCCAAAGAACACTCGACGCCCCTTCAAGTTGCGCGGGCATCGTGACTTCGTCGCAACGAGCGCGAAACCCGGAGCGCCGGAGGGCCCTACCCGTCGAGCATCGCCCGGGCCTCGTCCTCGCTGAGGACCGTGACGCCGAGCGATTCGGCCTTCTGAAGCTTCGAGCCGGCGGACTCGCCGGCGACGAGGTAATCGGTCTTGCCCGACACGGAGCCCGACGGCTTCGCGCCCGCAGCCTCGAGCAGCGCTTGGAACTCCTTGCGATCGACGGACAGCGTCCCGGTGACGACGACGGTCCTGCCGGCAAACGGTGAGTCAGAGCGCACGGCCACCGGCCGGTCCTCGTCGCGGACGTCGAGGCTGACGCCGAGCTCGCGCAGCGCCAGGATCTCGTCCCGAGTGGCGGGCTGGTCGAGGAAGTCGCGCAGGGCGTGGGCGACGACCGGGCCGATGTCCTCGACCTCGCACAGCTCCTCCAGGCTCGCCGACTGCAGCTGCTCGACCGAGTCGTACCCATACCGGCAGATTCGCTTCGCCGTCCCTTCCGAGGTCAGCGGGATCGACCAGCCGACGAGCGCCCGCCGCAGTCCCACACCCTTGCTCTTTTCGATCGCCGCCAGCAGGTTCTGCACCGAGCGCTCACCCCAACCCTCGAATCGCGCCTTTCCGGCCGGCATCAATTTCTCGTGGTCTAAGCGATAGATGTCCGACGGGGCGGAGACGAGCCCGGCGTCGATCAGCTGCTGGAGCCGCGCCACCGACAGACCCTCCACGTCGGCCCCGGCCCGGGAGCACCATTGGATCATCCGGCGCAGCCGCTGGGCGGGACATCCCTGCGTGTTCTCGCAGATCACCACACGCGATTCGCCGACGATCGCAAGCGCCCCTCCACAGGACGGGCAGGCGCTGGGCGGTTCGATCACCTGTTCGCTGCCGTCGCGCTCGCGGGGGTCGACGACGCCCGAGACGAATGGGATCACGTCGCCGCGTCTGAGGATGTAGACGCGGTCGCCCACGCGTATGTCGCGTGCGGCGATCACAGCGAGGTTGTGGAGGCTGACGTGCTCGATATGCGTCCCTGAGACGAACACGCGCTCGACGTGGCCGCGCGGCGTGAGCTGGCCGGTCTTGCCGGGCGTCCAGTCCACGGCGAGCAGGCGGGTGACCGCGACCTCGGGCGGCGGCTTGAATGCGATCGCGCCCTTGGGGTGATGGCCTGTCTGCCCCGCCGCGTCGTATGCGGCGCGGTCGACGAGCTTGATCACGACGCCGTCCAGCTCGTAGTCGACCTCCGCCCGCTGCTCGAGGATGCGGTGAATGTAGGCGCTGATCTCCTCTGGGTCCGCCGACTCGGCATATCCCTCAACGGTGAAGCCAAGCTCGCTCAGCTCATCGGCGAGTTTGCGGTCCGCGTGCCCATTGTCCAGGCGAATCAGATCGAACGCGTAGAACGTCACGGGCCGGTCGGCGACCTTGGCCCGGTCCTTCGCCAGCAACGTGCCGGCGGCCGCGTTGCGCGCATTCGCAAGCGGCTTGTCCGGGTGAGCCTCGTTATAGGCGCGCCAGTCGGAGCGCAGCATGACGACCTCGCCCCGGACCTCGCAGTCGAGCGGCTGCGGCAGCACCTCCGGCATGCCATGGACATCGCCGCCGCGCACATTGACGGTTACGTCCTGCCCGACCTCGCCGTTGCCCCGCGTCGCCGCTCGCGCCAGGCGTCCGCGGCGGTAGAGAACGGAAAGCGATAGCCCGTCGAACTTTGGCCACAGGGCGACCACCTGCCCCGGAAAGCGCGCAAGGAAAGTCGCAAGCTCCTCGTCCGTTGTCGCCTTCTCGAGCGACAGCATCGGGACCTCGTGGCGGGCGTCGGCGTACAGCTCACCGGCGAGATGGGCGCCGACCCGCTCGAGCGGGTTATCGGCCGGCGTCAGCTCCGGGTGCTCGGCGATCAGCGCCCGTAGCTCATCCTCGAGCGCGTCGTACTCGGCATCGCTGATCGCCGGCTCGCCCTCGTAATAGAGGCGCTTGTGGTGCCGTAGTTCCTGGGCCAGGTGCTCGATCCGGTCAGAGGCGGTCGTCAGCGAGGACATCGGAGAGCACTATAGGCACGGTCGCCCGCACGCTCTGTGACAGACCACGCGCCCGCGGCGCCGAGCTCAGGCGCCCGCCTCCAGCGTCCGCTTGATCGTCTGCGTCCCGCGCTCCATCATCTCGCTCGTGCGCTGCGCCTGCTCGTCCGGAAGCAGGTCGGTGATCCAGACGAACCTCGTCCGCCCCTCGCCGTCCGCAAACACTTGCGCCGATCCGTTGTGGTGCCGATAGACGGAACCACCCTCCCCGGCGACGATCGACCAGGCAAGGCGACGCGACGCATCGTCGAGGTCGACCAGCACCTCGCGGACGACCGTCCCCGTGAAGAACCTGACGATCCGATCGGTCCCATCGAGGCGGGTATCGACGACGAAGCCGGGAACGAGTCGCTGATGGGGCGCCCCCCAGTCACGGAGCGCATCCCAGACGCGCTCCGGCGGCGCGTTAATGATCGTTTCCTTGCGGATCGAAGCCATGGCTCACCTCGGATGAATCGTTCACGTGTCCGATCACAGCATCGGTGAGCCGGCGCTCCACGTCTTGGACATTCGTGCTCAAAGCGATGCGACTCGTGCCAGGTCTACGATTCTCGAGCGGCGCGCTCCGGTAACTGGTTTAGCCTCAACCAATGGCCGCACGAGGTCGAGACCGCCGGCGAGAGCGGTGACCCTGCCGGCTGACCGGCACACCCTCCGCGTCGAACGCGAGGACGGCGAGCTGCTGGTGCTGGACGGCCTGTCCCTGGCGCAGGCGTTCTTCGCATCCGATACGAGCGAGCAGATCGGCGGTTTTGACCCACTCCGCGGTCTCGGCAAGCCGAACCGGATCACGATCGAAGACGTGATCGTGATGAACACGACGATGCGCTCTCGAAGCGCACACCGTCTCTGGGATCCGGTGCTGGGAAGCCGCCAGCGGTGGCTGCGCGATATACCCCCGCTGGGGCTCGACATGCTCGAGACCGGCGACGGCGACTGGCAGGTGATCGGCGGTGATGCGCTACTGGCGGCTGCGATCCAGGCCTGTCTGCACCCTGGCATCGGCCTCGCCGGCGCGACCAAGATGCTGCATCTCAAGCGGCGGAGGTTCGTTCCGATCCTCGACCAGCTCGTCGCCGAGATGATGGGCGTGCGCCTCCCAGATGGCCCCACCGTCGAGCAGCGGCTGTCGGTCGCCCGGCGCCTGGCAACGGCGCTGCGCCGCGAGGGCCGGCGCAACGTCCGGACGCTGAACAGCATTCGGACGCAGCTGGCGAAAGACGAGATCGAGCGACCGCTGATCCGGATCTTCGACGCGATCCTCTGGTCAGCTCATCCCGCGGCGGGCATCACCGATGTAAGGCGCTCGATCACGGTGACGCTGCGGAGCTGACAGCGCCGCAGCGAAGCACAAAGCCATAAGAGGCGATCCAGAGAGTCGAACTCTTGTCCTCGGTCACCCGAGGTCAGCTGGATGCGTGAGCTAGGGATGGCATCCACTGCGCCGTCACCGGACGGACTGATCGCCAGGTCTCTACGAGGATGATCGTCGGCGAGCCCCTCGATGGCACCCGCGCTCGACTACAAAGCTGGTCCGGGTTAAGTACCTAATTCGCGCTAGAAGCCCGCGGGATGACGCTCGGACCAAGCGTTGCCGTCGTTCAACTGCGAACCGATGATCGACGCCGGCTGCCAGCGCGGGCCGCTCCCGCTCGGAGTCACGGGCGCGTACTGAGCCGTGTCGAACACGATCCCGGCGACCTCGATGAACGCATGGCCGGCGGATCCCCATACGGTGATCCAGCGACCTGCCCCGCCTCGGCCGTAGGTCTCGAAGTCGCCCGAAACATCGGGCGCGCTGCCCATCAGGCCGGCCTCGTAGAGAACGTACGAGACCGAACCGGAGCAGTCGTAGCCAGGCCACAAGCGGGCCATCGAGTCGTAATGAACCGCGATATACGGCTTCGTGTGGATCTGGTCGCCGGCCCAGATCGCCTTCTTCACGGCAAGCGGCGCGTTCGCAGGTGCGTACGCCACACCGCGGATGATCTTTGCCTTCCAGCCGCCGACCAGCGGATGCTGGGCGGTGCTGTACTGACCGGGCGTCGTTCCGATCCCGGCGCCGCCCGAGCGAGGCGCCTTGGACCACGCCACGCCGGTGCCGAGCAGCAGCAACGCCGCAGTCAAAGGGAGTATGTATTTGGCTACCCGCAAGTTCTTCTCTTCCGTGGGCCTGCGGGGTTAGCTGACGGGCTGGCGCTGAAAGAGCCTGCGCCTCCTGCGGATTCACCGCGGGATTCGCCCCAGGGACTTGGGTCCCCCGCTCCGCGGATTTCGTGCTCCACGGATTAGGCGACGCGCACTGTACATGATCTCGCGGCCGGACGGCGGGGTTCGGGCAGCGTCCAACAGCTCGCCCTGCAAGCGAGGCTTCGCCGGTAGCGAGATCTGGCTGTTGGTTTCGCCGCCCGGCGGGCGGCTCCTTCAGCTGAGATCGCGCCGGGCGCGCCGAGGGTGGCCGGAGCGACGCTCGAGCGGTGCTGTCATCGCGCCGGGCGCCGAGGGTGGCCGGAGCGACGCTCGAGCGGTTCTGCCTCACGCGGCCGTTCGGCGGGCGCGCGTGAGGCTGACCACATCCGGAAGCTCTAGATGATCACTACTTGACGGTGAGCGTGCCCTGCATTCCTGCCTGGCGGTGGCCCGGCACGGAGCAGTAGAACGTGTAGGTCCCCGGCTTGAGGTTGAGCTTCAGCGTTTTGACTCCACCGTGGAACGTCGGCGTCGCGCCGATGACCGAGCCGTTGCTCGAGGCGACCGTGACGTTGTGCCCAACCGGCGAGACGTTGGTGAAGGCGATCGTCACGTTGCCCGACGATGCCGAGAGCGACGTGGTGTTGTATTTGAGCGCGCCGCTCGGATCGGCGGAAAGCGTGACCGCCCCGCCCACCGACGAGGACACCGAGCTTGCGGCGCTGCTGACGACAGAGCTCGCGGACGAGCTCGCGGACGAGACCGCAGACGAGGCCTGCGACGAAATCGAGGAGCTCGCGGACGAGGCCGCGGACGATATGGCGCTGCTTGCGCTGGAGGACCCGCCGCACCCAGCGAGCGCGGTCAGCGCAAGGAGCAGGCCGGGAATCAGAACGCGTCTCATCTGCATCTCCTTTGGAATGGTGCGATGTCTACTGCAAGATGCCAAGCCACCGGGCGTCCTTCCCGCCTGGCTCCCCCGCGCACGCTAACGCCCCGGGTGCGACTGCAGTGTAGAAGTTTCGCGGAGGCCTGCCGCGACGCCGAGTTGACCACATGCCGACGGGAAAGGTGTCGGTTTACGTTCGTGCCAGCGCGGAGAATATATGTGCCATGCATACATATGTTCGAGGAAGGGAGAATCAGATGACTGCGGTCAACGGCATCTTTCAGGTCGCGTCGTGGGACGAGAATCCGTACGCGGACCGTGATGGCTCGCGCCTCACACGGGCCTCGGTCAGCCAGCGTTTTGAGGGTGGGATCGCCGGCGACGGCTCCGCGGAATGGCTGATGGCCTATCGCCCGAACGGCACCGCGCGCTTCGTCGGCTTTCAGGTCATCGACGGGGAGGTCGACGGGCGGCGCGGGTCGTTCGTGCTGGAGACCACCGGGGAGTTCGACGGGCGGGTCGCTCGGTGGCAGGCCAGCATCGTCGCCGGCTCCCAGAGCGGCGAGCTGAAGGAGCTGACCGGGCAGGGAAAGTTCGAGGCCCCGCATGGCTCCGAGGCGTCCTATGAGCTCGAGCTCCAGCTCCCCAGCCACTGACCAGGAGGCCGACCGCCTGTCCAACCTGGTGGGCGCGTGGGCGCTGGCGGTCACCGACCGCGTCACCGCCTCGACCGTGTCGGCGGCCGGGCGCGGCGGCCAGGCGCCGGCCGCGATCGTGGCCCTGCATCAATTCGCCGACGGCTGCACGATCGAGCACCTGCGCGGCGTCCTCGGGCTGACGCATTCCGCGGCGGTTCGGCTCGTCGACGGACTTGTAGGCGACGGTCACGTGGTCCGCGACCATGGTGCCGGCGATCGCCGGTCCGTGAGGCTGAACCTGACGCCGCGCGGTCGTGCCGCAGCGCGCAAGATCGCTCGCGCCCGGCGCGAGACCGTCGCGGCGACGCTGGCGGGGCTTTGCGAGTCCGAACGGCGCGCCGTCACGGCCGTAGCCGAACGCCTTGCTGCGAACCTGACCGAGTTGCGACTCGAGCAACGGGCGCGCGGCGAGACGCCCGACGGAGGATGGCTGTGCCGCCTGTGTGACATGCAGGCCTGCGGCCGCGCCGACGGAAGATGCCCGGTGGCGGCACGGGCTGTCGCGCTCAGACCGGCGTCGAGCGAGCCGTCCGGCCGTGCCAAGTAGGCGCTGCCCGCAACTCTCCGTCTCGTCCGTTGTTATGGTTTTCATAATGGCTGCACGGATGCTGGGGCCGGTTATCGCGTTGGCTGCAACACTCGTGGCGTTGGGCGCCGGTGCGTCACCAGCGGCGGCGTTCTCGGTCGGGCAGGCGTGTACGGGGAACTTCAACGGCGTAAACACGAGCACCGTGAAGTGCACCGGGCAGGGCACTCCCTCGCAAGACGTGTGGGTGACGGTCTCCAATGTGGGATCGGTGCCGTTCGAAATGGTGTCCTGCGGAACCAGCAGCTGTACCAGTCCAGGCCAGGGAAGCGTCGGAACCGACGAGGCCGCGCCTGGAACCTCGAGCTTCCTGCCGCTGCCGGCTGGGGAGACGCTCGGGCTCAAGACCGTCTACGTCAAGCCTGGAGACCCGGGCGCCGGGAGCGTTGCCGCGCAGATCACGGGCGTCTATCCGCAGTCCAGTCCCCCCGCACTGGCGGTGGGTCAGGTGTGCAGCGGCGGGAACTTCGTCCCGACGAACGTGCAGTGCATCTGGACCAACCAGTTCGGGGCGGTCACCCAGAACTCGTGGGTGACGTTCTCGAATACCGGTCCGCTCACGGTGACGATGGTCTTCGACGGCCTGCACGGCTCACGCGACACCCAGAAGCTGCAGCCCGGGCAGCTCGCCTACGTCGGGATCGGCGCGGGACACTCCACCGGCGGCTCGCAGCTCGAGCTCGGGCAACCAACCTCCGACTCGGGGGACACGCCGCCGGTGCCGCCGAATCCTCCCGGTCAGGTCACGATCCACAGCCTCGTTGCAGAGAACATGAGCGGCTTCTCCCTCGCGAGCGGACAAACGTGCACGACCGCGAGCTACGTCGTGAACCCGGTCGCTTGTGCGCCCTCGGGCCAGATCGGGCAGGGCTCCAGCTCCGGCAACGTGACCGTCACGTTCACCAACACCGGCGCCGGCAACACCGCGCTCGTCGGCAACGACAACGGTGGCGGCGGGCTGCTGACGATCGGGCCCGGACAGAGCGCAACGACATCGTTCGACAAGAACGCGCAGCTGCTGCTGACGTGCCTGGCGGGTTCGAGCCAGAGCGACTGCAGCGCCGCCGCCAACGCCACGATCAAGGTCGATAGCGTGACCACGGCCGCGAACGCCGCCACGCTCGCATCGCCCACTCAAACCACACCCGGCCGGCGCGATCTCAGCGCCAAGCTTCGTTGCGCCGCATCCAATCGCGCGCGCTGCCAGGGCATGGTCACGCTCCGCGCCGGTTCGCACGGCCGGATACTCGCTCGTGCGAGCTACCGCGTTCGCGCCGGCGGCCACGGCACGCTAAAGCTCCTCCCGGGTGCGACCCTGACCAGCGGCGCCCTGGTCCTGACGATCACCACCCGTCAGCCCAACGGGCAGTTGCTGATTACCGACCAGCGGAAGCTCACGCTCAAGCGCTGAGCATCGCCGAGCGCCTCAGGGGCCGGCGCGGTGCCGGCGCCACCGGTGCGTGCGCGGTCCGCGACGCGCCGCCCGCTGCTGCTTGAGCTCCTGACGCTTGACCGATGCCTGGGCGTATGACTCCTTGACCAGCGTCTTGCCACCGGACCACCCGAACACCCAAGCCACCATCACGATCGCAAACAGAATGTCCCACGCCGAGATGATCAGCTGCTGCGCCACTGAGTACGCCGTCGCGTTGTCGGTGCTCGTGACGCTCTGCAGCACCACGACATTCAGCGCCTGAGTCACGCCTGCCCCGCCCGGCGTCACCGACACGCTCTTCGAAATCGAGTTCGCCGCGGTGACCGCCATCGTCGTGTGGAATGTCACCGGGATCGAGTAGGCCGCTAGGAACACGGCCACGATCGCGATGCGCGCCGCGTAGCTCACCAACTGCGGCGCGAAGACACCAACCATGAACCGCCGCGGCTCTCCGAGGACGGCCCCCCCGTTCTTGATCTGCTCGCGGAGCTTCGTCGCATGGCGCCAGATGATCCGGCAGACCAGCACCAGCAGCACAACCGCGCCCACCGCGATCAGCGCGCTCAGAACCGGATGCTTGGCGAGGAAACCGAACTCGAATGACAGCGACCCGCCGACTGTCGCGAACAGGTAGAGATAGGTCGCGAGGCTGAAGATCGTGAACGGGATCTTCTGCACGACGAAGCCCGACAGGATCGATGCGAACGTGGCGCTCGCGATCAGCGTCACAAACATCACCATCATCACGATCGTGCCGATGTTGCCGGGCAGGAAGCTGTTGAGCCCGACGGCAACCGCGTACGCCGCCACGACCGGTCGGATGCCGATCTGCGTGTCTGGAAACGCCGCGCGCAGAATCGTCACCCACGACAGCGCCGCAAACACCGTCTGCACCGTTTCCAGCGCCACCCCCGCGACGATCGCGCCGGCCGGAACGGAGCGGACGTTGTTCAGAAGCCTGTTGACCCAGTGGCGGACCGGGATCCCGAGCAGGTTCAGCAAGACCAACACGACTGCGATCCCGCCGATCCAGGCGGCGACGCGCAGCACTCGCTTGGGCACCGGCTCAGTTGGCTGCGCCATCGTCTCGTGGGCGTCCATGCGCACATCATTGTGGGCTTCATCCCGTTTGGGTGACGCGCGACCACGAGCCCGCTCGTAGGTTGGCCGCTACGAATTCACGAAGGGAGGTCACTGCTTGCTGATCGAGGACTACGGGCTGATCGGAGACATGCAGACCGCGGCGCTGGTGGGCCGTAACGGATCGGTGGACTGGCTCTGCCTGCCGCGGTTCGACTCCGCGTCGTGCTTCGCAGCGCTGCTCGGCGACGAGCGCCATGGCAGGTGGCTGCTCGCGCCGGCGGACGAGACGGTCACGAGCAACCGGCGGTATCGCCCGGGAACGCTCGTGCTCGAGACCGATTTCGAGACCGCCGACGGTGCCGTCCGGGTGATCGACTTCATGCCGAAGCGCGGCGACGGGCCGCCGCGATTGATGCGGATCGTCGAGGGACTTCGAGGCCGGGTGCCGATGCGGATGGAGCTGTGCCTGCGCCCGGACTACGCCACGATCCAGCCATGGCTGGAGCTGGCCTCGGACGGGGCGGTGGCGACCGCCGGCCCGGACTCCTTCCGTCTGAGCACGCCGGTGCCGCTGGAGATCCACGACTCGGTCGCGCGTAGCGAGTTCGTCGTCACCGAGGGCGTGCGCCGGCGCCTGACGCTGACCTGGCATTACTCGTTCGAGCCGGCGCCGATCGTGGAGGACGCCGACTCGGCGCTCGCGCGGACCGAGCACTGGTGGCGCGACTGGAGCGACCGGTGCACCTACGAGGGCGCGTACCGAGATCACGTGCTCACATCGCTCATCGCCTTGAAGGCGATGACCTCCGAGACCACCGGCGCGCTCGTCGCGGCGCCGACCACCTCGCTGCCTGAGGACCTCGGTGGCGAGCGGAACTGGGACTACCGCTACTGCTGGCTGCGCGACTCCGTGCTGGCCTTGCAGGCGCTGCTGGCTGCCGGCTATGTGGAGGAGGCAATCCAATTCCGCGACTTCCTGCTCCGCGTCGGCACGGGTGACCCGTCGAAGATCCAGATCATGTACGGCGTCCGAGGCGAACGCCGCCTGACGGAGTTCGAGGTCGCAAGGCTCCCGGGGTACGAGGGCTCGAAGCCGGTGCGAATCGGAAACGCGGCCTCGGAGCAGTTCCAGCTCGACGTCTATGGCGAGGTGATCGGCGTCGGCTACATCGGCTCCGAACTGGTCGGGAGGATCGAGCGGCACCTGTGGCCGCGGTGGCGACGCGTGATCGAGTATCTGGAGACGATCTGGCGCGAGCCGGACGACGGGATCTGGGAGTCGCGGGGTCCGCGCCAGCACTACACCTACTCGAAGGTGATGGCCTGGGTCGTGTTCGACCGGGCCGTGAAGCTCGTCGAGCGCTTCGATCTCGATGCGCCGCTCGAGCGCTGGAAAGCGATCCGCGACGAGATCCACCGCGAGGTGTGCGAGAAGGGGTATGACCAGGAGCGGGGGACGTTCACTCAGTACTACGGATCCAAGGAGCTCGACGCGAGCGTGCTCAACATCCCGCTCGTGGGATTCCTCCCTGCGGACGATGAGCGCGTGAGCGGAACAATCGACGCGGTCTGGCGCGAACTCGGACGCGACGGGTTCGTGTCCCGTTACTCGACGGCCGATACCGATGACGGCCTCGCGGGCGACGAGGGCCAGTTCCTGGCATGCTCCTTCTGGCTGGTCAGCGCGCTGGCGATGAACGGCCGCTTGGACGAGGCGCGCAACCTGTTCGAGCGCCTCGTGGGCCTGAGCAACGACCTCGGCCTGCTCTCCGAGGAATACGACGTCAAGCGCAAGCGGCAGGTCGGCAACTTTCCGCAGGCATTCAGCCATCTCACCTTGATCGTCGCGGCACGAGCGATCTCAGACGCCGAAGCGACTACCACGTCAAAGGCGGGCTGAGCGAAACTGCAACAGGACCGGCATCGAGGAGAGGATCAGCGATGAATCAGCTGCGCGTCTACCGGTTTGGATCGGGGACGTCTTACGGGGGCGATCTGGTCGCCGCCCTCGAGCGACTGCAGGTCGAGGGCCAAGGGAAGCTGCTCGACGCACTCTATGTCAGGCGCGATGCCGAAAGCGGCGCGCTCGAGGCGATCGACCGACGCTCCGGCCGCGCGGACACCTCGTTCTCGGTGATGCTGGATTTCCGGCTCGACGAGCGCAGGCGGCGGTCGACAACCGAGCGCACGCTCTCGGATCCCGAGGGCGTGCCCCCCGCGTTGATCGAGGCGATCGGCGAGACGCTCGAGCCGGGCGCCGCAATCCTCGCGATCGTGTACACGGGCGGTGGCGACGCGACCGTGCTTGACGAGGCCGCTGAGCGCGTCGGAGGGCGGTCGATTGTGCGCGAGCAGGTCGAGGCCGGCTCGCTCGGCGAGCTTGACGCGGAGCTTCGGGCGGCCGCGGGGCGGGAGGCTGAGTGATCGTTCTTGGGTCGGCACTTTGGCTTGGGTGACTCGGCTTGGGGCTCCCGCCGCCCACCCGCGTCGCGGCCGCGGCCCTGATCGGTGGGCGCCCTGGGTCTGCTGAGGAGGCGGTGGCGAGAACAACCACATCGCTCAATAGCGGCGCGTGCCGGCGGCGTTGTTGCGCAATATGGTTGCGGTTGCCAGAGCAACCACATTGTCGATAAGCGCTGCGGGCTCTGGTGGCTTTCGCGCACTGTGGCTGTTCCGTGAGGACCGGACCCCGCTAACAAACCCCATCCTTGCCGGCCCCACTCCGGGCAGACCAGACGACAAGGCATCCCTACTCGAATGCCAAGAAGTGGAAGCCCCACGCCTCGAGCGCCACGTACAGCCCCTCGCCGGCGAGCTCATCGCCGGAGCGTTCGAACGTCTCCGCGCTGAGACGATCCGAGAGCTCCCAGCTGCGCCGTCCCAGCCGATCCAATGGAAGGTGCACACGAGCCTCCGCCGGCTCGTCCGAGAGGTTGACGACAACCAGGTGCAAACGTCCATCACTGGACCAGCACCACGCCACGAAGTGCAGGTGGGAGTCGTTGTCGGGCCAGCCGGTGCACTCGCACAGCCGCCAGTCGCCGTCGCGAAGACCGGAATCGGCGACCGCGCGCATCAGTTGGCCGTAAAACGCGCGCAGGCCCTCGTCAGGTGGCTCGTCGGGTCCGCGCCCGAGGAACACCGGGATGTGGATGCGATGGCCGTCGAGCTGCCCGTCGTGGTAGAGCCGGGCGCCCCGTAGCGTCGACATCACGACGGCGGCGGCACGCGCTTGGGGAGCGCCGAAGGTTGCGGCGGCTCGTGGCTCGTCGTGGTTCTCGATGAAGCGGATCAGCCCTTCCTGATACGCCGGGTCAGCTTGCAGATGACCTCGTACCGCCTCGGCTCGTTCGTGCGCCAGACGGTCGTAGAGGCGCTTGTCGTAACACAGGTCGAAACCCTGCTGCTGAAGCGTCCACTCCATGTCCCAGTACGCCTCGGCGATGAACAGCAGATCAGGATGCCTCGCCTTCACGCGTCCGATCAGCGCCGGCCAGTAGTCGTCGTCCGGCGCCGGGCCGGCGGACGGGCGGGCGGGCGGGTTCCATGTCCTCCCGAAGACCTCGTTGGTCATCAGCATCGCCATGTCGCAGCGCACCCCGTCGCACTGTTCGCCGATCGAGATCAGCGTCCCGGCGACGGCCTCCCGCAGCGCCGGTGAGTACGCGTTCAGCTGGACCACGTCGGGCCATGGCGGGAAGTACGGGTCCCGGCCGTTGGCGACGATGCCGCCGGGGGTGCGCAGGAAGGCCTCGGGGTGCGCCGCGAGATCCTCCTCGCTGCCGTGGACAAAGCAATCAGGCCTCGAGCTGAGCCACGGGTGGTCGGGAGCTACGTGGTTCGGCACGTAGTCGAGGATCAGCGCGAGGCCGCGCTCGGCGAGCTGCGCCCGGGCATGCGCCAACGCGTCGCGGCCGCCGAAGCGATCGTCGACCACGTAGTCGCGCACGCAGTAAGGAGAGCCGAGCACGTCGCCCTCGCGCAGGTCGGGGAGCGCCGCCCTGTTTCCGGCGACGACGTCCGGATTGTTCATCGCAATCTGCAATCCCGCGGGGCTCCGCTGCCAGACGCCCATCAGCCAGACGGCGTCTACCGGCAGTGCCGCGAGCGCGTCCCACACCCCGGCCGGGACTGTGGCCAGCGTGACCGGCGACTCGCCTCCGCGACGGAGCCGCTCGAGCCACACCGCCGTGTTGATCTCGTAGACGGTCGGGCGGGCTGTCCAGCGCACCGTGGGCGCTCAGTCCGCGAGGATCGCCGCTGCGCCGGTGCCGCCGCTGAGGACGAACAGCAGTGCCACGAGGCCGGTCCAGCCGGTCTGGTGGCTGGCGCCGATGCCGGCGCCGTTGTCGCCGTGGAAGTACTCGTGGAACGGGATCAGGTCGTGCCAGTGGGGATCGGTCTGGAACTTCTCGATCCCGCCGAACACGGGCCGGCGCCCGTTCTCATCGTTCATGAATGTCGTCGCGAGGCGCGTCCCGATCTCATTGGCGATCTCGAGCAGGTTCATCTCGTTTCCCGAACCGGTCGGACACTCGACCTTGAGCCGATCGCCGTAGTAGCCGTGCTGGTGCAGAAGGCCGCGAAGGATCACCACGTTCATCGGGAACCACACCGGCCCGCGCCAGTTGGAGTTGCCGCCGAACATTCCCGTGTCCGACTCGGCCGGGAGGTACTTGACCACGTACTCCTGGCCACCCCAGTCGAACACGAATGGCTGGTCAAGGTGGCGTCGGGAGATCGCACGGATTCCGTGCGCGCCGAGGAACTCGTTCTCGTCGAGCATCACCGCGAGGATCCGGCGCAGGCGCTCCTCGTCGACGAGCGTCGCGATCCGGTGACCCTCGGGACTTGGGCCGGGCGCATTGCGGAGCGAGGGCACCGCGTCCGAGAAGTATTCGATGAACGCGCCCAACCGCTGCATGAACTGCGGATGGCGATCGACGATCCCAGGGTCGAACACCGTCGCGGCGCACATCGGCAGCAAGCCGACGAGCGAGCGGACCTTCAGCGGGATCGTCTGGCCGTCCGGCATTCGCATCACGTCGTAGTAGAAGCCGTCCTCGTCGTCCCACAGCGTGCTGTCTCCGTCCGGGGGATTCAGCGCGAGCGAGATCCACAGGAAGTGGGTGAGGAACTTCCGGGCCATGTCGGCGTACGCGCGATCGTGCTTGGTCAGCTCGACGGCGATCTGCAGCATCCACTGGCAGTACAGGGCCATCCAGGCCGTGCCGTCCGCCTGCTCGAGCGTGCCGCCGCCGGGCAACGGTGCTGAGCGGTCGAACACGCCGATGTTGTCGAGGCCGAGGAACCCTCCCTGGAACAGGTTGCGGTCATCGACGTCCTTGCGATTCACCCACCAAGCGAAGTTCGTCAGCAGGCGCTCGAACATGCGCGCCAGGAACTCGCGGTCGCCCTCACCGCGAATCGCGGCCTCGCGTTCGTATACGAACAGAGCCGCCCACGCCGTGACCGGCGGGTTGACGTCCGAGAAGCTCCACTCGTACGCCGGAATCTGGCCGTTCGGGTGCTGGTACTCGGTCGTCACGAGCAGCTCGACCTGCTGCTTGGCGAAGTCGACGTCGACGAGCGCAAGCGGCGCGCAGTGGAAGGCAAGATCCCACGCCGCAAACCACGGGTATTCCCACTTGTCGGGCATCGAGATGATGTCTCCGACCATCATGTGGAACCAGCCGACGTTCCGGACCGAGGAGCCCATCGCGTTCGGATCCCACGGATCGACACCGTGCTCGCGCAGCCACCGGTGCACGTTGTACTCGTAGTACTGCTTGCCCCAGAGCAGGCCGGCCAGGGCCTGCCGCATGACCATCGCGGCGTCTGGCTTCAGCCGTGGCGGGATCAGCGTCGCGTAGAACTCGTCGGCCTCCTCGCGACGCGCGCTGAACACGCGATCGAACCCCGGCCCGAGCGGCTTGGCGCGCTTGAACGCACTCTTCGCGTGGGTCTGTGGGCCCACGAGGCGCAGCTTGACCGTGGCGCTCTCCCCCGCTGCGATCTCGAGTTCGTGATGGGCGGCGACCTTCGTCCCCGTCCGCTCCGGGTTCACGGCGTCGGTCGCGCCGGCGACGAGGTAATCGTTGATGCCGTCCTTCACATAGGGCGTTGCGCTTGGCGTGCCGAACAGCCTGCGGTTGTTGGTCTCGTTCTCGCAGAACAGAAGCTGTGCGCCGGCGTCCGCGAGCATCTGCCACTCGCCCAGCTCGTGGTGCTCTCCGCGCACGAGCTGATCGTCGACCGCGGTCAGCGAGGGTCTCGGCACATCGTCGCCCCACGACCAGGTGTTGCGGAACCACACCGTCGGCAGCAGGTGCAGCGTGGCCGTCTCCGGCCCGCGGTTGAAGGCGGTGACGCGCATCAGGATGTCGTCGGGCGCGGCCTTGGCGTACTCGACGACCACGTCGAAATACCGGTCGTCGTCGAAGATCCCGGTGTCGAGGAGCTCGTACTCCATGTCCAGCTTGCCGCGGCTGGCGTTGGTCTGGAGGAGGTCCAGGTAGGGGAACTCGCGCTGCGGATACTTGTACTGGCACTTCAGGTAGGAATGCGTGGGCGTCGAGTCGAGGTAGAACCAGTACTCCTTGACGTCCTCGCCATGGTTGCCCTCGCCGTTGGAGAGGCCGAACATCCGCTCCTTGAGGATCGGGTCGACCCCGTTCCACAGTGCCAGCGCCAGGCACAGCCGCTGGCGCTCGTCAGAGATCCCGGCGATCCCGTCCTCGCCCCAGCGATAGGCACGAGAGCGCGCCTGGTCGTGGGTGAAGTAGTTCCATGCGTCGCCGCTGACGCTGTAGTCCTCGCGCACGGTCCCCCACTGGCGTTCGCTCAGATAGGGGCCCCAGGCCTTCCACGGCGCCTTGCCGATCCTCGCGTCTTCCAGTCGCGAATGTTCGGGTGTCGCTCGAGCTCCGTCCCCAGCCATCGGGCAAGTCTACGGGTGCGGCCGTGCCCAATTGTTAACGAGTTGGAGGGGCCGCCTGCGGCGCCGGGGATTTGGGCCCCGCCCACCCGCGAGGGCCCGTCCGGACCTGGATGTCGCCGTCTGCACTGCGTTGATCGGCTGGCGCCACGCTTCCCGGCCTCCGGCCGGGGGCCTCGGGGCTGGTTTGCCGGGATTTGGCTGGGGAGGGGGTGGGTGGGGTGCCTGGCAGCCCCGATTTCGTTACACAGCGGCCAGTCGGGAAGGCAACGGGTAACGAAATGGGTGCTATGGCGCCGATTTCGTCGCACGTTGGTCGCCGTGGCGGTCGAGATGTAACGAAATCGGGGTTCTCGCAACGCGAACGGGGCTAAAGAGCGGGCCCGGGTGGGCGGGACCCCAATCCCCGGCGCACCTCGCGCTCTAGGCGCGGCGAGCGGCCGGGCAGGCCGCGTGCACGCCGGTGCGCCCGGCCGGTGCGAGTGCCCGTCGCGACGGACGGGGCTGCGTGGCCCCATGGATGCCGAGCGGAGCGAGGCCCCCTATCCGGCCCAGGTAGGGTTAAGCGCCCATGGCGGTCTGCTCGCACCTCGAGACGATCCAGTTTGTTGAGCTGCCGGAGAAGATCGCCGGCTGCGAGGAATGCCTGAAGACCGGCGAGGAGTGGGTGCACCTGCGGATGTGCCAGAGCTGCGGGAAGATCGGCTGCTGCGACAGCTCGCCGAACCGCCACGCGAGCCGCCACGCGACGGAGGACGGGCACCCCATCTTTCGTTCGGCGGAGCCGGGCGAGGAGTGGAGCTGGTGCGCGATCGACGAGGTCGCGTTCGTGCTCAGCTGAGCGGCAGCCAGATGTGAAAAGCGGTGCGGCCGGGCTCTGATTCGAAGTCGATCGAGCCGTTCAGCCGCTCGGTGACGATCCGGCGTGCGGTGTCGAGGCCGAGTCCGGTGCCCTCCCCCACGTCCTTGGTCGTGAAGAACGGGTCGAAGATCCGGTCGTGGATCGCCGCGGGGATGCCGGGACCGTTGTCGACCACGTCGACCCGGACGCAGGGGCCATCACGTGCGGTGACGATCTCGATCGTGCCGGAATCGCCGAGCGCCTCGATCGCGTTGGCCAGCAGGTTGGTCCATACCTGGTTGAGCTCCGACCCCCGCAGGGTGATCTTCGGCAGCGTTCGGTCGTAGTCGCGCTTGACCTCGATCGAGGTGTGCTTGAGCTTGTGGCCGAGGACGACGAGCGTCGTCTCGAGTCCCTCGTGGACGTCGGTCTCCACCAGGTCGCCGCGATCCATGAACGCGTACGCCTTGATCGCCTTGACGAGCTTGCCCATCCGGTCGGTCGACTCGGCGATCTCAGCCGCCAGCCCGCGCGCGGTCAGCGAGGCGGCGATCCACGTGACCGCCGCGTTCGTGGCCGGACCGGCGGCGGCGGCGAGGCGCTCGAGCCACGCGCCGTCGATGCCGGCGGCGGCGAGCGGCTCGGTGAGACGCCACGGCTCGGCGACGCCGATGCCCTCCAGCTTGTCGAGCAGCTCATCTTCGGCGTCGGCCGCCTCCAGCGCGCTCAACGAGTCGCGCGATTGCGCGCGCTCGATCGCCTCGCGCTGCATTGCCACGAGCTCCGCGGCCTGCTCGCGCTCGATCCCTGACTCCACGAACACGCCGACAGTCGAGGCGAGCACGTCGAGCGCCTCCGCGAGATCGGCGGAGGCGCGGCGAGCAGCCGCCGCAGGGTTGTTGAGCTCATGCGCCAGGCCGGCGGCCATCGTGCCGAGCGACGCGAGCCGCTCACGGGTCTGTTCGCGCGAGGCTATCCGGGTCGCGACCGGCCGCACCGCGCGCATCACGCGCCGGTGGACGGGACGCTGGCTGAGCACCAGCTGGATGAAGTCATCGGCGCTCACGACGGCAATCCGCAGGTCGGTGTCCGCGACGAACTGCCCCGCCAGACCACTCTCCGTCAGGACCGGGATCGCCCCGATCCAGGTCGGCGCGAACTGCCGCGTGAAGGGCTCCATATGTCCTGCCTCCACCACCAGGCCCTGGACCGTGCCCTGCAGCAACAGGAAGAACTCGGGAGCGTCGCTCGGTCTCGCCATCACCTCGCCGGCAGGAACCTCGCGGATCACCGCCACCTCGCGCCAGCGCTCGAGCTGCTCGTCGTCGACGTCGTCGAACAGGTCGATCGTGCGCAGCTCCTCGAGCGACGGGCGCTCGAGCTCGCTCATGCGCTCGCCAGGTACTCGTGGATCAGCGAGACCGCCATCGACCCCTCCCCCACGGCGCTCGCCACGCGCTTGATCGAGCGCGTGCGCACGTCGCCGGCGACGAACACCCCCGGGACGCTCGTCTCCAGCGCGTAGGGCTCGCGCGCCAGCGGCCAGCCGTGCTCGCGCACCTCGGGACCGGCGAGGATGAAGCCGCGGTCATCGCGCGCCACGACTCCGTCGAGCCAGTCGGTTCGCGGCGCCGCGCCGATGAACACGAAGCATGCGTCGACGTCCTCGACCGACTCGCTGCCGTCGGAGGCTCGGATGCGCAGCGCGCGCAGATGGCCGTTCTCGCCCTCGGCGGCGACGGCCTGGGCCCCGGTGCGGACCTGAACGTTGGGGAGCGATTGGATCTGCTCGATCAGATAGTGGGACATGGACTTCGCCAGCGAGTCCGCGCGCACCAGCATCGTCACGGTCTCCGCGTAGCCGCTGAAGTAGACCGCCGCCTGCCCGGCCGAGTTCGCGCCGCCGATCACGACCACATGCTGATCGGCGCACGAGCGCGCCTCGGTCAGCGCGGCGCCGTAGTAGATCCCGGCGCCGGTGAGCTCGGCGAATCCCGGCGCGTCGAGCTGGCGGTAGGAGACTCCCGAGGCGACGAGCACCGTGTTCGCGCTGAGCACGCCTTCGCCGGTCAGGTGCACCATCCGCCCCGCGCCCCCGACCTCGAGCCTGACCGCCTCGCGTACGGTGACCAGCTCCGCCCCGAGCCGGCGCGCCTGGTCTGTCGCCCGGCGCGCCAGGTCTGAGCCGCTCAGCCCGGCGGGGAAGCCGAGGTAATTCTCGATCCGGCTCGACTGGCCTGCCTGGCCGCCGGGAGCCTCGCGCTCGACCATCACCGTGCGAAGTCCTTCGGAGGCGCCGTACACGGCGGCCGCCAATCCGGCGGGCCCGCCGCCGACGATCACCAGGTCGTAGTGCGCGCCGCTCGGCTCGGCCGCGATCCCGAGCCGCTCGGCGAGCTCTTGGGTCGTGGGGCGCTCGAGCACCGATCCGTCCTCGAGCAACGCGACCGGCAGACGCTCGGCATCGACGTCCGCCAGCTTCAGCAGCTCGCGCGCCTCGCCGTCGCGCTCGACGTCGAACCAGCGCGCCGGGACGCGGTTGCGGGCCAGGAAGTCGCGGATGTCGTGTGACTCCTTGGAGAAGCGGTGGCCGATCACCCGCACGCCGCCCTCCTCGAGCGCGGCGCCGGCCTCCCATGTCGTAAGCAGGTCCTCGACGATCGGGAACAGCTGCTCCTCGGGCGGGTCCCAGGGCTTCAGCAGGTAGTAGTCGAGCGCGACCTCGTTGATCGCCTGGATCGCAGCCTCGGTGTCGGCGTACGCCGTCAACAGCACCCGCTTGGCCTCCGGAACCAGCTCGCGTGCGCGCACGAGGTAGTCGGTTCCGGACAGTCCCGGCATCCGCTGGTCGGCGACCAGCAGCGCGACCTGCTCTCCTCTGGCACGCACCTGTTTGAGCAGCTCGAGGGCCTCGGCACCCGAGCCGGCGCGCATCACGCGGTAGCGCTCGCCGAAGCCACGCCGCAGATCGCGCGAGACGGCGGCAAGCACCGCCGGCTCGTCGTCGACGGCCACGATCGCCGGCCGGCGCCGCGCGCCGTCGCCGTCGGCGTCGGCGTGTTCAGTGTCGGTCACGCGTACCGATGCTACTCATGCCCCGGCCAGCTTCTGGAGCTCCTCGAACGCCTCGTCCTCCAGCACCGCGTTGCACGCTTGCGCGCACGCCCGGCAGGCCTTGGCACAGATCGCGCAGTGCCGATGGTGATCGGCGTGGCGGGCGCATTCCTCGGCGCAGCTCGTGCACGCCCGCACGCAGGCTTCAAGCAGGCGGTGAACGACGATGTGGTCCCAGTGCGCGGGGCGCGACAGAACGCGCGCGACGGTCGCGCAGACATCGGCGCACGTCTGGTCGAGCGCGATACAGGTCCGCATCGCATCGACGTGCTCTTCGGCGAGGTCCGAATCGGCGCATGCGGTGCACGTCTGCGTGCACGTCAGGCACGCGTCGATCGCGGCCGCGACGTCGGCGGCGTCCAGCGCAAAAGTGGCCGGCGACGCATCCAGCATCTCTCGTGTATCGGTCATGAGATGGATCATGCCTTAGACGCCGCTGCACTACCTTGAACTCGATGCAGAACACCCACCGCAGCCAGGTGCAGAAGCTGCTGCGCGACGCCGCTGCCGACCACGTTCGCCTGCTGTCGCGCCTGGAACCAGACCTCCAGGCGTCATTGCCGGTCGACGCGCAGGGCGTCACGGAGGCGATCGATCATCTCGCGGCCGCGGCCGGCCTGTCCGCCGACGAGCGGCGGGCGCTGATCAGGCCACATCGCGTCAACCCGGCCGTGCTCCACGCACGCGTGTTCGGTCCCGCGCCGCTGGCCCGCGAGACCGTGGTGGCCTCGTTTGTCGAGGGCGCGCGGGTGCGTGCGGATGCGCTGAGCGCGCTGGCCGACACGATCGGCGGCGAGCAGCTCGGCGAAGAGGTGCGCAGGCTGCTCGTCTCGTACCCGCCGCCGGTCAATGCCGACGGCAACGAGGTCGTCGATGCGTTGCGCGCGACGTACGCGGCACACGAGCGCGCGGCCCTGCTGATCGCCGCGCGGCTCGACGACCAGCACCGTGCCCGCTAGCGAGCGAGGCCAAGGGCCGACGCCAGCGCCGCCCACTCCGTGCGAGGGATGCCGCTGATGCCCGGCGTCTGCAGGCAGAGGTGGTCTGCACCGGCGTCAAGGTGCGCAGCGGCGACCTGCGCGATCTTCTCCGGCGTCCCGTGCGGGACGACAGCGTCGATCAGGCGATCGGAGCCGCCGTCGCCGATGTCATCCTCGCTGAAGCCGACACGCAACAGGTTGCCGGTGTAGTTGCCGAGCCCGAGGTAGAGCTTCGCGTAGGCACGCGCCTGGGCGCGGCCCGAGACGTCATCGTCGTCCAGCACGCAGGCGAGCTCGGGAGCCAGCAGCGGACCGTCCCCCAGCTCCTCCCTCGCCCCGCGGGTGTGCTCGACCGGGACGAAGTACGAGTGCGCGCCAAGGGAGCGCTCCGCGCTCAGCCGGAGCATCTTCGGCCGCAGGGCGGCGAGGCAGCGGTGCTCTCGCGGCAAGGGGCTCTCAGCGCTGTCGAGCCCATCGAGGAACGCGCGCATCGTGGACAGCGGCTTGGCGTAGCGGTCGGTCGCCTCCGGGTGGCCGATGCCGATCCCGACCAGCACGCGGTCCGGGAACTCGGCGCTGAGCGCTGCGAAGTCGCTCGCAACCTGCTGCGGCTCGCTGCGCCAAACGTTGAGGATGCCGGTTGCCACGACGACCCGCTCCGTTGCCTGCAGCAGCGGCCGCAGCGCCGGGAGCTGAGGCGAGCCACCGAGCCACAGCACCCCGAAGCCGAGATCCTCGATCAGCTTGGCTGCCGCGCTCGCGTTTTCCTCTCCGATCGAGCGGTAGGACGTCCAGATGCCGAACTTGCCGAGTTGCATGTCTTGCGGTCCGATTATCCCGGTCCTCGTCAGCGTGCCAGCGGCGCCAGAGGTTCGCGAGAAAGCTTGATCTCACAACGTCTCGCTTACCCCGCGGCGACGCGATCAATCACCGCACTGGCGGAGCGAGCCGCAAACATGAGAAAGTGTTAGGACCAAGGAGGAGAGAAAATGACCGAGAAGGCGATTGCTCCCACCGTTGCGGCGCTGTCCGGCACCGCCGCCCAGCGCTTCGGCTCGCAGCTTGCGGCGCGCCACCGGGTCGACGGCGAATGGCGTGAGCTGACGTATGCGCAAGTGGGCGAGGCGATTGACGAGATCGCGCTCGGGCTGATCGATCTCGGAGTCCAGTCGGGCGACCGGGTCGGGATCCTTGCGGGGACGAGGCTCGAGTGGACGCTCGCCAGCTTCGCGATCTCGGCGGCCGGCGGCGTCGTGGTCCCGGTGTACCAGACCAACTCCCCGCGGGAGTGCGCGTGGGTGCTCGGCAACTCCGGCGCGGTCGCCGTGGTCTGCGAGGACGCGGGGCAGCGCGCGAAGATCGACGAGGTCCGCGGCGAGCTCGACGCGCTCGAGCACGTAATCGGGATCGAAGCGAATGTTGCGGACCTCGACCTCTCTGCACTCCGTGAACGGGGGCGCGCGCGGGACCACGGCGAGCTCGCCGCCCGCCAGGACCGGGTCGAGCCCGAGGACGCGTGGACGATCATCTACACGTCGGGGACGACCGGTCCGCCGAAGGGCGTCGTGCTCACCCACGCCAACGCGATGGCAGTGTGCGAGATGGTCGAGGAGCTTGCCTTCGTCCAAGCCGATGAGACGACCTATCTCTACCTGCCGCTGGCGCACGTGTTCGCGCTGATCACGCAGCTCGCCTCATTCGACCTGGGGACGTCGATGGTGTATTTCAGCGGCGACACGAAGAAGATCCTCGCGGAGCTGATCGAGACCAAGCCGACCTACCTCCCGTCGGTACCGCGGATCTTCGAGAAGATCTACGCCGCCGCGATGGGGATGCAGGAGCACGCCAGCGAGGCGGACCGCGAGCGTTTCCGCCAGGCGGTCAAGCTTGGCGTCGAGGTGCGGCGCCGCCGTCAGCACGGCGAGCCGGTGCCCGAGGAGATGGAGAAGCAGTTCGAGCTGGCCGACCAACAGATCTTCGCGAACGTCCGCCAGCTGTTCGGAGGCCGGGTGCGTCAGGCCGTCAGCGGCGCGGCGCCGATCGCGGCCGACATCCTCGAGTTCTTCTACGCCGCCGGCGTGCCGGTGCTGGAGGGCTGGGGCATGACCGAGACCAACGGCGTCGGCACCGTCGCAACGCTCGACCACTTCAAGTTCGGGACCGTCGGCAGGGCGGTCCCCGGGGTCGAGCTGCGGACCTCCGACGAGGACGGCGAGATCCAGATGAAGGGCCCGAACGTGTTCCGCGAGTACTGGAGGAACCCCGATGCCACGCGCGAGACGTTCACCGACGACGGATGGCTGAAGACCGGCGACCTGGGCGAGATCGACGACGAGGGCTACGTGAAGATCACCGGCCGCAAGAAGGACATCATCATCACCGCGGGCGGCAAGAACCTCACGCCGGCGAACATCGAGAACGACCTCAAGCAGTGCCGGTTCATCTCGCAGGCCGTGATGTACGGCGACCGTAAGCCCTACCCGGTCGCGCTGATCACGCTCGACCCCGAGGAGATCGCACCGTGGGCCAAGGAGCACGGGCTGCCGGAGGAGATCGGCGAGCTGGCGCACCGCGAGGAGGTGCGGTCGCTCGTCCAGGAAGAGCTCGATCGCGCCAACGCGCACTACGCTCAGGTCGAGCAGGTCAAGAAGTTCGAGATCCTCGACCGCGACCTGTCGATCGACTCCGGCGAGCTGACGCCGACGCTGAAGGTCAAGCGCAACGTGGTCTACGACCGCTACGGCGACGTGTTCGAGTCGATGTATCGCAAGTAGCGCTCAGTGGATCGGCGCGTGCGCGGGCGCCGTCACGTCGAGCTCGAAGCACCAGAAGTCGCGCCCGATCACCGGCACGGACACGTTGTACACCGGGACCGTGCCGATCGCGCCCTCGAACGTCCCGGCGTGCGCGTGCCCGTGCAGGACGAGGTCGGGTTCGTGCTCGGCGATCGGGGCGGCCAGCCGATCGGTGCCGAGGAACGCCCAGATCCCGGGTGGCTCACCGACGATCGTCGCGTCGGTCGGGGCGTAGTGCAGCAGCGCGATCCTGGCCGGGCACAGCGCGATCTCGCGCAACCCGCGGTCGAGCGCCACGACGTCCAGCGAGGTCTCGTGGTAGACGCTCCGCAGCAGCGGCTCGCCGAAGTCGGGCAGGTGAGAGCCGGCGAAGCCGCCGACGAAGCCCTTGATGCCGACGACACCGACCTCGAGCCCGCCCGCGTCGCACACGACCGCCTCGCGCTCGAGCACGCGAACGCCCCCGTCCTCGAGCACCTTTACGAGCTCATCGCGGCGATTGGCGTGCCAGTCGTGGTTGCCCAGCACCGCGAACACCGGTATCCGCAGCGAGCCACATGCCTGCGCGAGCGCCCGCGCCTGCTGTGGCTCGCCGTGGGTGGTGAGGTCGCCCGCCAGCAGCAGCAGGTCGGTGCGCTCGGGCAGCTCCTCGACCGCGCGCCGGATCTCGTCCTCGCGCTGCTCGTTGCAGTGCATGTCCCCCGCGGCGGCGATCCGCAGGCAGCGCGTGTTGGGCTTGGCTCCGTTGTCCATCCCCGGCTTGGGCTACCCAGGACGCTCCGCGGGTAGCCATTGACCCGATGCGTCACAGCGAGTCATTCGAAGCGATCGCCGAAACGCTGCGGGTTTCCGTCGCCGCATTGCGCGACGCCGAGGTGCCGTTCGTGCTCGGCGGAAGCCTCGCAGCCTGGGCGAGGGGCGGGCCCGAACCGCAGAACGACCTCGACCTGATGGTCAAGCCTGCCGATGCCAAGGCGGCGTTGGCGACGCTTGACGCCGCGGGGATGCGTACCGAACGCCCACCGGAGGAATGGCTGTTCAAGGCATGGCATGGCGATGTGATGGTCGATCTGATCTTCCAGCCGTCCGGGCTCGTGATGACCGATGAGGTGTTCGATCGTGCCGAGACGATTCCGGTGCTCGCCGTCGCGACGCCGGTGATGGCGCTCGAGGACGTGCTGACGACCAAGCTCAACGCGCTCGACGAGCATTCGCTCGATTACACCCAGCTGCTTGCGATCTCGCGCTCGTTGCGCGAGCAGATCGACTGGGCGAAGCTACGGCGCCGGACCGCCGAACTGCCCTATGCGGCCGCCTTCTTCACGCTCGTCGAGGAGCTCGAGATCGCGCCGCGGGATGGGCTGGCGGGGCGCTCGCGTGGAGGCGCCCGCGTTCGCGTCGTCTCCGGTGATCCCGGGTAGTGGCTCACACATGAAGCTCTTAGTGCTCACCAGCGAGCCTGTCACGGCCGAACAGCTGCGCGCGGCGCTCGGCGGGAACGTCGATCCGGGCAACGCGGAGGTGATGGTGGTCGCTCCGGCTCTGCAGGAGAACCCATTGAAGTTCTGGATGGCCGATGCTGACGATGCGATCGCTCGGGCGGAGCAGGTGCGGCGCGAGACGGTCGACCAGCTCGGCGAGGAGGGAATCTCCGCCAGCGCCGACACCGGTGAGAGCGACCCGCTGGACGCGATCCAGGACGCGATGGCGACGTTCCCCGCGGATCGGATCGTCATGTTCACGCACCCTCGCGAGCGCAGTCGCTATCGGGAGGACGTCGACCTCGAAGAGGTGCGCGAGCGGTTCGGCGTGCCGGTTGACGCGGCGACCGTTAACGCATAAGACGTCTGAATGTCCTGGCGCTGGCCGGTCGCCCAGCGACCGTCAGCGCATAAGACGCCTGAGTGTTTTGGCGTTGGCCGGCGCGAATCCGCGCCAGTCATTGTTGAAGTACGCGTACAGGTCGTCGTCGCGCGCCCACCGCCGCAGTCGCTGCGCCCACTGCTCGAGTTCGGTCTCCGAGTAGTTGCCGCCCCGACCCCGGTGGCCGTAGTGGAAGCGGACGAACCACCATCCGGCCGTGTCGTCATAGGTCTGGAAGGGACGCTTCGGGTGATCGCCGATCGTCAGCGCGACGCCGTGCGCTCGCAGCTTTTCGAGGATGTCCGGCACGAACCAGCTGTCGTGACGGAACTCGATCGTGTGCTGGTCTGATGGAGCTGTCGCGATCGTTGCCAGCCAGCTCTCGAGCCGCTCGTCGTCGCGATGGAAGTTCTCGGGCAGCTGCCAGAGGACCGGCCCCAGCCGGCCGGCGTCGATCAGAGGCTGCAGCGGCTCGTAGAAGCGGCTGACGCCGTCTTCGATGTTGGCAAGCCGGCGGATATGCGTGAGGTAGCGGCTGGCTTTCACGGTGAACAGGAACTCATCTGGCGTGTGCTCGACCCAGGCCGCGACGGTGTCTCTGCGGGCGAGGCGGTAGAAGGTCGAGTTGACCTCGACCGTGTCGAAATGTTCGGCGTACAGCTCGAGCCA
The DNA here is from genome assembly GCA_963796525.1 of uncultured Solirubrobacterales bacterium. GTDB lineage: Bacteria > Actinomycetota > Thermoleophilia > Solirubrobacterales > Solirubrobacteraceae > Palsa-465. The sequence continues at coordinate 355,708 of CAWCMD010000012.1, read as the reverse complement.
CCGGCGTTTGGGCTCGCGCTCCGGGTAGAGGCGGCCGCGCCAGTCGTCGTACATCCAGCCCGAGCACCCGATGCGTACCTGTTTCATGGCCCGGGTAGCAATGCTGGCGTATGTCCGCTGTTCGTCAGGACCGTCCTTCGGGTGAGCTGGGTGGGCGCGTGCCCATTCCGACCAGGCCATCGCTCTCGAACATGCGCGGCGCGATCCAGGAATGCCGCGGGTGCGACCTTTGGGAAGACGCCACGCAGGCGGTGATGGGAGAGGGAGCGCGCAACGCGAGCGTGGTGCTCGTCTACAAGGCGCGCGGCAAGCGCCGCATCCATCAGAAGCCCGACCGCTGGCAGGTCTCCGCGTGCCTGCCGTGGCTGCACGCCGAGCTTCGCATCGTCCGCCCCGAGGCGCTTGTGTGCCTGGGGGCGACGGCCGCCCAGGCGCTGCTCGGCTCCCAGATCCGGATCGGACGCGACCGTGGAACGCCGATCGAGTCCGAGCTCGCCGAGCTCGTGGCGATCACCGCCCACCCGTCGTCGATCCTGCGCGCGCGGAGCGATGAGGAGCGTCATGACGCGATGGATGAGTTCGTTACCGACCTACGAGGAGTTGCCGCGTGGCTGAGCAAGAGGTAGTCGCGATCACTGGAGCGTCGGGCGGCGTGGGGCGCGCTATCGCGCGCGAGTTCGCTCGTCATGGGGCGGCCGTCGGGCTGGTCGCGCGGGGCCGGGCGGGGCTGTCGGCGGCCGAACGCGAGATCAAGGAGCTCGGCGGCACCGTGTGCATCGCTCCCGCCGACGTTGCCGACTTCGGGTCGCTGCGCGCTGCTCTCGCCGTGATCGAGGAGCGGCTTGGACCGATCGACGTGTGGATCAACAACGCGATGACGACGGTGTTCGCGTTCTTCGATGACATCGCCCCGAGCGAGTACGAGCGCGCCACCCGGGTCACCTACCTCGGCACCGTCTGGGGCACGAAGGTGGCGCTCGAGCGAATGCTGCCGCGCAACCGGGGCACGATCGTGCAGGTCGGCTCCGCGCTGGCGTACCAGGGAATCCCACTGCAGGCGCCGTATTGCGGGGCCAAGCACGCGATCAGGGGCTTTCAGGAGTCGCTGCGCTGCGAGCTGCGCGCCCGTGGCAGCAAGATCCACGCGACGATGGTGCAGCTGCCGGGACTGAACACGCCGCAGTTCGACCACTGCCTGAGCCGGATGCCGCGCCATCCGATGCCGGTGCCGCCGATCTTCCAGCCGGAGGTCGCGGCGCGAGCGGTTCATTGGGCCGCGCACCACCGCCGGCGCGAGGTCTACGTGGGCCTCCCGACCGTCTACACGATCCTCGGCAGCAAGTTCGCCCCGTGGCTTGCCGAGCGTTACCTGGCTCGCACGGCCGTCGATGGCCAGCAGACGCCGGATCCGTTCGACGGCGAGCGGGCCGCGAACCTGTTCGAGCCGGTCGACTCCGACCACGACGAGGGCGCGCACGGCGTATTCGACGAGCAGGCGCATTCCAGCAGCGGGCAGGCTTGGCTCACCCGGCACCGGACCGCGACAGGGCTTGGCGCCGGGCTGCTGGGTGCGGCTGCCGCCGCGACCGTTGCGCGTCGGCTCGCTTGAGCGCCATCCGTTCCGCGAGGCGCGAGGCGAGTGCCATGATCGTCAGCGCCGGGTTGGCGGAGCCCTGCGTCGGCATCACGCTGCCGTCAGCGATGAACAGGTTCGGAACCTCCCAGGCGCGGTGATCTGAATCGACCACGCTTCTCTCTGGATCTGAGCCCATCCGGCAGCCGCCGACCAGATGGGCGTAGCGGTTGATCTCGAGGATGTCCTGCGCGCCCGCCGCCTCGAAGATCTCGTGCAGCGTGCGTTTTGCGGTGGCGATGTTCTTCCGGTCGTTCTCGCACTGTGAGTAGTCCATCCGCGCGACCGGCATGCCGTTTGCGTCGGCCGTGTCGTGCGCGAGCATGACGCGGTTCTCCGGCAGCGGCAGCAGTTCTGAGAGCGCGCCGAGCGTGTACCAGTGGTTGTAGTCGCGCATGTACTCGCGCAGCGCAGGGCCCCAGTGGCCGTCCGCGAGCACGTGCCGCGCCCAGTCGATCGGCAGCGGCCCGACCGTCTGGATCGAGAACCCGCGCGCGAAGCCGCGGGTCTCGTCAGTCTCGTAGAACTGCTCCGATGAGATCTCCGGCGGCGGCGCCTTGTACATCCGCAGCTCCTCGGGGAAGCGCCCTGCGATCTGCGGCGCGCCCTGCACCATCACGCAGCGGCCGACCTGATCGTTGTTGTTGGCGAGGCCATGCGGGAAGCGCTTGCTGGTGGAGTTCAGGAGCAGCCGCGGCGTCTCGATCGAATAGCCCGCCACTGCCACCGCGTCGGCACGCTGGAAGTGTTCGGAGCCGTCGTTGTCGACGTAGTGCACGCCGGTGACGCGTCCGCTGCCGTCATCCGTGTCGATTCTCGTGACCATCGAGTCGGCGCGGATCTCGGCGCCGTGCTCGATCGCATCAGGGATGTGCGTGACGAGCGGGGAGGCCTTGGCGTTCACCTTGCAGGCCTGCAGGCAGAACCCGCGGTAGATGCAGTGCGGGCGGTTGCCGAAGCTCCCGTTGGTGATCCCGACCGGGCCCACGCGAATCTCGATCCCGAGCTTGCGAGCGCCGGCCCATGCGAGCTCGGCACCGCCGGCGATCGGATGGGCGGTATGCGGATAGCCGTGGGGGTCACCCCAGGGCCAGTACTCGCCGGATACCGGCAGCTCCAGCTCGAGCCGCTCGTAATGTGCCTTGAGCTCCGCGTATGAGATCGGCCAGTCCTCGGCGACGCCGTCCCTGGTGCACACCTCGAAGTCGGAGGGGTGAAAGCGCGGGCAGTAACCGGCGTAGTGGACCATCGAGCCACCGACGCCGTGCCCGGAGTTGTTTTTGCCGAGCTCGACTGGGTCCGTGCCGCCGATCACGCGCTCCTGCGTCCAGTAGAGCTTGTGTGAGCCGGCTTCGTCGGAGACCCAGTCCTCGTCGGGGTCCCAGAACGGCCCCGCCTCGAGCACCACCACTTTCCAGCCGCGGCGCGCGAGCCGCTGGGCGAGCGTGCCGCCCCCCGCGCCGGCGCCAACGATCACGAGATCGACCGGATAGGAGTCGTCGTAGTGCGCCATCCGCTCTCGCGGCACAGCCCGGCGGTGGACGTCGAGCAGGAAAGCGGAGTCGTTCTCGGGCGGACGCAGCGCGCCGCGGGCCAGCGTGCGGAGGCCGTGGAGAGCCGTCTTCACGTCCCCTCCACGCTTCGCTCGTGCGTGTCGGTCACGGGATCGCGCTCGAACGCCGGGGCTCCCTCCCAGCTCTCGCGCTGCCCGATGCCGAAACGTGCGTACCCGCGTGGGTATGCCGGTCCCCCGAACCCGATCTCGTTCCACGCCCATGGATGCGAGTAGAAGGCGCTGAGCAGCTCGCGCATGATGACCTGCCAGGCCTTCTCGCACGAAAGCTCGTCCCAGACCTGGCCGTGAAGCTCTCCGTCAGCGAATGCTTGGACGATCGTGCGTTGCGTGTCGTGGGAGGCGGAGACGAAATCCGATGACCCGTGCTGACGCGCGGCGACGTCCAGGCCGGTTGCGACTTGCCTGAACGTCTCGCCGTCGTCGGGCATCTCGGCGTATCGGTAGCCCTCGCGCTTGCCGGAGTAGAGCTTCGCGTCCACCATCGGTATGACGGGGATCCTTGGCTCGCGGTCCTGCGCAAGGACAACGTCTGCGAACTTGCCGAGCGTGTGTGCCTCCGGTTCGGTGAAGAAGCGGATCGGGGGCACGTCGTTGACGCGCTCGAGGACGACCCGCCTGGTTGCCTGGTCCCAGTGGTCGACCTCGTCGAGCACGTTGAAGTCCGGGTAGCGGCCGTGCATCTGCGGCGTGACGCCGTTGCGCTGGCGCGGCAGCTCGTAGGGGTCGGCCAGCTCACGGCCCTTGCGCATGTTCGGCAGGTGGCCCGCCAGCCGAAAGTTGATTCGGGCCATCAGCGCTCGCGTCCGAACATCGCTGCCGCCACGCCCATGCCGCCGACCAGCGCCAGCGATCCGGGAGCGAGCAGCGGCGGACCCATCACGACGTTGAACAGCGGCTCGCGGAAGCCTCCCGGCTTGCGCGCCACCCCGCGCACGTGTGTGATCACGCCGATCATGCCGTCGGCGCAGTACAGCGCCGAGATCGCCGGCAGCCACGTCCTGGCCGCCCTTTCCGAGCGCACGCCCGCCAGCCCAGCGGCGCTGAGCGCCGGCGAGAGCACGATCGGGGTCCACATCCACTTGTCGCCGAACGATCCGCGGAAGTGCTCGAAATAGATCTCGATGCCCAATGGCAACGCGCTCGCCGCCGTCGCCGCGGCGAGCGTGCGCTGCATGCGACCACTGCGGACGTTGGTCAGCCAGCGCGTCGCGGCTCGCTCGGGGCGCTTGCGCCTAAGCCGCATAGCGATTCGCCTCCTGGCGCTTGAGCTCGAGTCCGTTTCCGGGCCGGTCGAGGTGGGGATGAAGCGCGCCTCTGACCGGTCGCACGACCCCGTCGAACAGCATGTGCTCGATGCGCACGTGGTCATGGAAGTACTCGACGTGGCGCAGCTGTTCGAGGGCAAGCGCCGGATGCAGATGGATCGCCGGCCCGCAGTGCAGCGAAATCGGCATCGACCGTGCGCGGCAGAGCGCTCCAACTCGCAGCAGCTCGGTGATCCCACCGCAGCGGGTCACGTCAGCCTGCAGCACATCGACGGCGCCCGCCGCCAACATGCGCTCGAAGTAGCCTGCGTCGTAGCCGTACTCTCCCGCTGCGATCGCCATTCCCGCCGGGCAGCGGTCTCGCAGGATCCGAAGGCCCTCCAGGTCATCCGAAGAGACCGGCTCCTCGAACCACTCGACCCGCGCCTCCTCGTGGAACCGCTGCCCCAGCGCGAGCGCCTCCTTGACCGTGTACGCGCCGTTGGCATCGACGAACAGCGCGGCGTTCGGCCCGATCGCGTCGCGCGCGGTGCGCACGCGCGAGGGGTCATCCCCCGGCGAGGAACCCACTTTCATCTTCACGCGGGGGATGCCCTGCTCGACCCAGCCGCCGAGTTGCTCCGCCAGGCGCTGGCTGGAATACGTCGTGAAGCCGCCCGACCCGTACACCGGCACGCAATCGTGCGCCATCCCGAGCAGTGTGCAGAGCGGCAGGCCGAGCAGCCGTGCCTTTAGGTCCCAGAGCGCGTTGTCGACCGCGGCGATCGCCATTGAGGTGATGCCGGGACGCCCCAGATTGCGGGTCTGCTTGACCATCGCCGCCCACGCGTCCTGGGGCGCCATCGCATCGCGGCCCTGCACGATCGCCTTTAGCTTCGACTCGATCAGCTTCGCGGTCGCAAGGTCGGCGTAGGTGTAGCCGAGGCCTGTCCGCTCATCGGCTTGCACCTGGACGACGACGATCGTCGTGGCGTCCCAGGAGAGGGTCCCGTCCGCCTCCGGACCATCCGTGGGAATCGTGAAGGCTGCGACGTCGAGTTGCTTGACGGGGGCTTCGACGGCGGTGGCGATCGCGGTCATCGTCCCGGCAGGAACTCCTGCGCCTTCTGCTTGAACGACTGCTTGACGATCTGGCCGGCGTTCGGATCTCCGCTGCGCAGCGCCGAGGCGAGCGCCTTGGCCTGCTCGAGCGTGATGTGCGGCGGCAGCGGCGGAACCTCCGGGTCGGTCACCGCCTCGAACACGACCGGGCGGTCGCTGCTGAGCGCCTCGTCCCACGCCGGTCCCACCTGCTCGGGGCTGTCGACCCGGATCCCCTTCAACCCGAGCATCTCGGCGTAGCGCGCGTAGGGGAAGTCAGGGAGGTCCTGCGAGCCCTCGAATTTCGCGTCGCCGGACATCGCGCGTTGCTCCCACGTCACCTGGTTGAGATCGCGGTTGTTGAGCACCAGCACGAACAGCCGCTGGTCGGCCCAGTGCGAGCGGTACTTCGCGATCGTGATCAGCTCGTTGATGCCGTTCATCTGCATCGCGCCGTCTCCCACGAGCGCGAACACGGGCCGGGTCGGGTGGGCGAACTTCGCCCCGATCGCGTACGGGACCCCCGGGCCCATCGTCGCGAGCGTCCCGGACAGCGACGCCATCATCCCCTTGCGGAGCTTGATGTCACGCGCGAACCAGTTGGCCGCCGAGCCCGAGTCGGAGGTCAGGATCGCGTTGTCGGGAAGTCGCTTTGACAACTCGTGGAAGACGAGCTGCGGGTTGACCGGGTCCGCGGCGAGCTGCGCGCGCTCCTCCATCAGCCGCCACCATTCGACGATCTCGCGCTCGATCTGCTCGCGCCAGGAGCGGTCCTGCTTGTGCTCCAGCCGCGGGATCAGCGCGCGGAGCGTCTCCGCGCTGTCGCCGACGAGGGCGACCTCCATCGGGTAGCGGATCGAAAGCATCCGGCCGTTGATGTCGATCTGGACCCCCCGCGCCGGGGTGGGTTGGGCCGTCTCATCCGGCAGGAACTCCGAGTAGGGGAAGCTCGAGCCGACCATCAGCAGCGTGTCGCAGTCCTGCATCAGCGTCCAGCTCGGCTTGGTCCCGAGCAGGCCGATCGAGCCGGTGACGTACGGGAGGTCGTCCGGCAATGCCGCCTTGCCGAGCAAGGCCTTGGCGACACCAGCTCCGAGCAGCTCGGCCGTCGCGGCGACCTCGTCGCCGGCGTGCAGCGCGCCCTGCCCGATCAGCATCGCCACGCGCTCGCCGGCGTTGAGCACCTCGGCGGCCCTGTCGAGGTCCTGCTCGTCGGGTATCACCCGCGGCGGGCGGTAACCGGGTCCGGAATGGACGGTGCCGTGCTTGTGCGGCGGCTGCTCGACCGCCTCGGACTCCTGCACGTCGTTGGGCACGATGATCGCGGTGACGTCGCGCTCGGCGAGCGCGATCCGGAAAGCCCGGTCGATCAGGTGGCGGACCTGGGCGGGCTCCATCGCGATCTGCACGAACTCGTGAGCCACGTCCTTGAAAAGCGTGGTGAGGTCGATCTCCTGCTGGTAGTTGCCGCCGAGCCCCGCCCGCGCCTGCTGACCGACGATCGCCACGACCGGCTGATGGTCGAGCTTGGCGTCATAGAGGCCGTTGAGCAGGTGGACAGCGCCGGGTCCGGACGTCGCCATGCATACCCCGACCTCGCCGGTGAACTTCGCGTGCGCGCACGCCATGAACGCCGCCATCTCCTCGTGGCGGACCTGGATGAACTCCGGGCGCTTGGTTCCGTTGCTCGAATGGGTGAACGCGCCCATGATCCCGTTGATGCCGTCCCCGGGGTAGCCGTAGATGCGGCTCACTCCCCAGGTCGCAAGTCGGTCGAGCAGATAGTCACCAACGGTCGAGCTCATCACGGTCCTTTCTCAGCGTCACTTGAGTGGATGGCTACCCGAGGTGGTTCGTGGTTGAACGGGGTTCTCGTCAGCCGGCGAACAGTTGTTTCGGTGGCGGTGTCGCTCGGTGGCGGTGTCGCTCGGTGGCGGCGTGGCTCGGTGGCGGTGTGGCTCGGTGGCGGTGTGGCTCGGTGGCGGTGTGGCTCGGTGGCGGTGTGGCTCGGTGGTCCCGGTGGTGCTGTCGGCTGGCGCCTCAGCTTCCCGGCCTTCGGCCGGGGGCCTCGCAAGTTGATCTGCCCGGGATTGGGCTTGGGATTGGGATCCCGCCCGCCCCGCCCACCATCGGGGTGCCTGGCAGCCCCGATTTCGTTACCAAGCGCCCGCTCGTCGGGGCAACGTGTAACGAAATGGGTGCTATTGCGCCGATTTGGTTACTCGTTGCCTGCCGGCCGGGGCGAATTGTCACGTTTTGGGGGTTCTCGCCCGCGTGCTTCTTCGGGATGGACCCCTGCGAGCGTCTATTTGGCACGCCGTTGCCCGGCGACGGAGTCGAATCGCTCCGAAATGGACGTTCGGCTGTCCCTCCTCGTGCTTATGGCGGAGGTTGGTGTCCGCATGGCGTCCCGCCCACCCGTCGCCCGCCGGCCATGAATGGCCGGCGGAATGGGCATGGACGGAGCCAATACTGCGAGCGCCACCGAGGACAAGCTCGGCCCGCCCAAGCGCCCCCCGCCCCGCGAGCGCCACCGAGCACAACCTCGACCCGCCTAAGCCGCCCCCGCCCCCGCCAGCGCCACCGCCGCATCGATATGCGCCAGATGCGTCAGCGCCTGCGGGAAGTTCCCGAGCAGCCCGCCGCCGCGCGGATCCACCTCCTCGGAGAACAGCATCACGTCGTTTGCGCGGGCGAGCGTCGAGTCGAACACCGACCGCGCGCCGGACAGGTCGCCCTGGCGAGCCAGGCATTCCGCCAGCCAGAACGAGCAGCACAGGAACGCGCCCTCCCGCCCGGCGAGCCCGTCGCGCCGGCGGTAGCGGTACAGCAGGCCGTCGCCGGCGCCGAGCTCCTCCCTGATCGCCGCGACCGTCCGCACCATCCGCTCGTCGTCCCACGCGACGAACTCGACCGTCGGGAGCAGCAGCAAGGCAGCGTCGAGCTCGGGGCGATCGAACGCCTGGACGAACACGCCGCGCTCGCGGTCGTACCCGCGGCTCTCGACCGCCTCGCGAATCTCGTCGCGCGCCCGCTTCCAGCGCCGGACGGGCGCGCGGCGCATGCACTCGTCGGCGAGCCGCAGGCCGCGGTCCAGCGCCGACCAGCACAGCACCTTGGAGTGCACGAAGTGGTCGGGCTCGCCCGGCCACTCCCAGATCCCGTGGTCGGGCTGCTGCCACTGCTCGGCGGCGAGCTCGATCAGAGACATCAGGAATCGCCAGTCGTCGTCGTCAGGGGAGTGGCCGCGGCGGTGCCAGCGCCATGTGAGGTTCACGATCTCCCCGTAGGCGTCGAGCTGGCGCTGGCCGCTCGCGTCGTTGCCGACACGGACGGGCGACGATTCTCGATACCCCTCGAGCCCCTCCGCCTCCTGGCCCTGCAGCCGGCGCTCGCCGCCGACGCCGTAGAGCACCTGGAGCTCCTCCGCGTGGCCGGCCGCGGAGCGCATCATGAACGCGCGGAACGCGTCAGCCTCGCGCTCGGCCCCGAGCTCCGCGAACGCACGTGCGCTGAAGCTCGCGTCGCGCACCCATGCGTAGCGGTAGTCCCAGTTGCGCTCCCTGCCGACCGCCTCCGGCAGCGAGGTCGTCGCCGCGGCGACGATCGCGCCGGTGGGCTCGTAGGTCAGCGCCTTCAGAACGATCCCTGAGCGCCTCGCCGCCGGCTGGTCGCGAGTGCCGAGTCGCAGCCCACCGGCCCAACCCCGCCACCACTCCGCCGTCTGCTGCAGCCGGTTGTCGAGCAGCTCGGCGTCGGGCTCGTCCGGCGCCTCGGTGTCGACGAGCTCGGGGCGAGCGTAGGACAGCGACAGCCGCACGCGCTCCCCGGCGCCGAGGCTGAAGCGCGCGATCAGCTCGTGCCGGGGATCCTCTCGCAGCTCCTGCTCGCACCACACGACCAGCGCATCATTGCCGCCCACGACAGTGTAAAGCCGCTGGCCGCGGCGGCGGATCCACGGCGTCACCTGCCCGTAGTCGAAGCGCGGCGCGATCCGCAGCTCGAGCTCGACCGATCCACGCCGGCCTTCGATCACACGCAGCAGCTCCCGGTCTCCGCCGACCTGCTCACCCTCGCCCGCCGTCATGCAGTCGAGCACCGCGAAGGCTCCCGACGGTCCCTGCAGGATCGTCTCCAGGACAAGCGTGTCCTCGACGTACGCGCGGCTTGACTCCCACTCCCCTTCATCCAGCGGCACGATCGTGCAGGACCCGCCGCGGTCGCGATCCAGCAGCGCCGCAAAAGCGCTGCCGGCGTCGAAGCGCGGCAGGCAGCACCAGTCGATCGAACCGCTCCTGGAGACCAGCGCGGCCGCGTGACAGTCGCCGATCAGGGCGTAGTCGGCGATCGGCGGAAAGTGCTCCTCGTTCTTCATACCCTGGGTCTACCCGCAACCGTTTGCTGGCGCATCATCCGGGTAGACGAGCAAGCGATGTGGCTCTACATGATTGCCGGGGCGATCGCGGTCATCGGGATCGTCGTCGGCTTCACCGGCGGCGGCATCTTCACGATCGTCCTGCTGCCGCTCGCATTCATCATCCTCGTCGCCGGCGTTGCCTTCGGCATGCTCGGCCGCGCCCAGCAGGGCGCTGAGGGCCAGGAGACGAACGCCACGCACACGACGGGGCGGCCCCTTCCGCACCACCGCACGCGAGCGGCCGACCCGGCGCCGTCCTCTCCCGAGGCGCTCGCCGACGCCCGCCGCGTCCAGCAGTGATCAGTCGGCAAGCCGGAGAATCACGCCTTCGTCAGGGCCGAGCTCGAGCGTCGTAGTGTCGACCCCCATCCCCGTGTCGCGCGCGGGATCGGTGGACAGCTCCAACACGGCCTCGGATGTGAGCGGCTCGCCAAGCGCCAGCATCCGGCGCGAGGAGCTGAAGTTCAGAGCGACGAGCAGCCGCTGCCCGGCTTCCCGCACGTAGCAGTAGACGTCGGGGCCGCATTCGAGCGTCCGCTGGCTCCCGCCGTGCAGCGCCGCCAACCCGGCGCGCAGCGCAAGCAGCCGGCGCGAGAACGTGAGCGTCGACGCCGGATCCTCGGCCTGCGCTTCGACACACAGATGCTCGGCGTCAGCGACGACCGGCAGCCACGGCTCGCCGGTGCTGAAGCCGGCGCCCCCGCCGCACTCCGACGGACGCCGCCACGGGATTGGTGCGCGCTCTGGGTCGCGTCCGTCGACGTCCACGACACGATCGGGCGGCACGTCGGCGTCGGGGAGTCCCAGCTCCTGTCCCTGGTAGACGAACGGAGTTCCGCGCAGGGTGCAGACGAGCATCATCGCGAGGCGGGCGCGGCGCGCCCCCGCGGACGGATCACCCCCGGAGTACCGCGTCGCAACCCGCGAGTGATCGTGGTTCTCCAGAAACCACGCGGGCCACGCCTCCGCCGCCAGCCGTTCGAACTCGGCGACGGAGTCGCGCACCGCCCCGGCCTCCCACGGCAGGTGCACGAACACGAAGTTGTGCGCCAGGTGCAGCTCATCTCCCGTCGCCACGTACGGCACAAGCTTGCGCAGGTCCCGGAGGTACACCTCGCCGATGAGCACGCGATCCGGGTACTCGTCCACGACTCGGCGCAGCCGTCTGAGCCGATCGTGGATCGTGGGCCAGTCCTCGTCGTGGCGTAGCTGCGGCTCGTTCTCCCCCAGCAGCGGATCCTTGGCGATCCTGAAGATCGCGTCCAGGCGAAAGCCGTCGACCCCGCGGTCGAGCCAGAAGCGCAGCACGTCGTGCATCGCAGCCTCGACCTCGGGGTTTTCCCAGTTGAGGTCTGGCTGCTCGGGCGTGAACGAGTGCAGGTAGTACTGGCCGGTCAGCTCGTCAAGCCGCCAGGCCGCGCCGCTGGCGGCAAAGCACGCGGGCCACCCGTTCGGCGGGGTGGGCGGGTCCTCATTCTCCGCTGGGTCGCCCCACACATACCAGTCGCGCTTCGGGCTCTCGCGCGACGCTCGCGACTCCAAGAACCACGGGTGCTGGTCGGAGGTGTGGTTTGCCACCCAGTCCACGACCACCCTGATCCCGCGGGCGTGAGCCTCCGCCACCAGCCTGTCGAAGTCGTCCAGCGTGCCGAACAGCGGATCGACGTCGACGTAATCCGCCACGTCGTAGCCGAAGTCGACCATCGGCGAGGGATAGAACGGCGAAAGCCAGATCGCCTGAGCCCCGAGCGAGGCGAGGTAATCGAGGCGGCTGAGGACTCCGGGCAGGTCGCCGACCCCATCCCCGTCGCAGTCCGCAAAGCTTCTGGGGTAGATCTGGTAGATGAGCGCTCGCTGCCACCACTGCTGCGCGCAGGGAGTAGGGTGAATGAGGTCCATGCGGTCCAGGTTTTACAGGTAGCCACGCGGGTAACGACAACTCGAATGCCGGCTCCGAGTGCGCGCCCTCGCTCGTTCGAGCTGCTCCGACGCCTGCCGCTCGTCGGCAGAGCGCTCGACGTCGGCATGGGCGACGCGGCGGCGTCCCCGAGGACGCGCTCCGCCGGTGCGCGGATCGCCGGGATGAAGGTCACCGAGTCCGTGTGTCCATACTGCGCGGTCGGCTGCGGGCAGCTCGTGTACACGCGCGGCGGTGAGCTGGTGGACATCGAAGGCAATCCGCGCTCGCCGATCAACCAGGGCACGCTGTGTCCGAAGGGCTCGGCCTCGCGCCAGCTCGTGCAGCAGCCCGGGCGGCTGACCAAGGTCCGCTACCGGCGTCCCGGCGGGACCGAGTGGGAGGAACTCGAGCTCGAGCAGGCGATGGACATGATCGCGCAGCGGGTGATCGCCGCTCGCGAGAACGGCTGGCAGGAGACCGACCGTCACGGGTGGCGGGTGGACCGCACGCTTGCGTTCGCGCACCTGGGTGGCGCCACGCTCGACAACGAGGAGAACTATCTGATCAAGAAGCTGTTCACCGCGCTCGGGGCGATCCAGATCGAGAACCAGGCGCGGATATGACACAGCTCGACGGTCCCCGGTCTGGGGACCTCGTTCGGGCGTGGTGGCGCGACCACCTTCCAGCAGGATCTCCAGAACGCCGACTGCATCCTGATCGAGGGGTCCTCGATGGCCGAGGCGCACCCGGTCGGCTTCCGCTGGGTGATGAAGGCCAAGGAGCGAGGAGCCCGGATCATCCACGTCGACCCCCGCTTCGGCCGCACCAGCCAGATTGCCGATCAGTACGTCCCGATCCGGGCCGGCACCGACATCGCGTTCCTCGGCGGCCTGATCCGGCATGTGATCGAGACCGAGTCGTACTTCCGCGAATACGTCCTGCACTACACCAACGCCTCGACGCTGATCGACGAGCGGTTTCGCGACACCGAGGACTTGGAGGGCGTGTTCTCTGGCTTTGATCCGGAGACCGGACTGTATGACCGAATGAGCTGGATGTACGAGGGCGGCGAGGTTGCGTCCGCGGCGGGGGTCCGCGAGCACGCGAGCCAGGCGTTCAACGAGAAGACCGGGGCGGGGATGTTGATCGACGACGTCAAGCGCGACGAGACCCTCCAGCACCCGCGCTGCGTGTTCCAGATCCTGCGCCGGCATTTCAGCCGCTACACGCCCGAGATGGTGGAGCGGATCTGCGGGATCCCGCGCCAAGACTTCCTCGCGGTCGCCGACGCGCTGACACAGAACTCGGGCCCGGAACGGACGAGCGCGTTCTGCTATGCGGTCGGCTGGACCCAGCACACGGCCGGCGTGCAGATGATCCGCACCGCGTCGATCTTGCAGTTGCTGCTCGGCAACATCGGCCGTCCCGGCGGCGGGATCCTGGCATTGCGCGGCCACGCCTCGATCCAGGGGTCGACTGACATCCCGACGCTCTACGACCTACTCCCCGGATATCTGCCGATGCCGCGCGCGCACGAGGGTGAGTCGACGCTCGAGAGCTACGTCGCGCGGGACGGAGCGGAGCGCGGCTGGTGGTCGTTCTTCGACCGCTATGTTGTCTCGCTGCTGAAGGCCTGGTTCGGGGACGCCGCGACCGAGGACAACGGATACGGGTTCGGATGGCTGCCGAGGCTGTCCGGCAACCACTCCCACTTCGCGACGATGATGCGCGCGCTCGACGGCGGCCTCGACGGGCTATTCGTGATGGGCCAGAACCCAGCCGTCGGCTCCCAGCACGCGGGGCTGCAGCGGCGCGCTCTCTCGAAGCTGAAATGGCTGGTCGTGCGCGACATGGCCGAGACCGAGACGGCCACGTTCTGGCGCGACTCGCCGGAGGTGCAATCCGGCGAACTGCGCACAGAGGACATCCAGACCGAGGTGTTCCTGATGCCGGCCGCGGCGCACGTCGAGAAAGCGGGGTGCTTCACAAACACGCAGCGGCTTGTTCAGTTCCGCGACAAGGCGCTTGACCCGCCCGGCGACGCGCGCTCGGAGCTGTGGTTCATGCACCACCTCGCCAAGCGTGTGAAGGCGCACTACGCAGACTCCGAGCGCCACCGCGACTGGCCGATCGTCAACCTCAAGTGGGATTACCCCGAGCTCGACGAGCACGGGGACCCCGACGTCGAGGCGGTGCTAAAGGAGATCAGCGGCTACGAGATCGCCTCCGGCCGCGCGCTGGGCTCCTTCAACGAACTTCAGAACGACGGTTCGACCGCCTCGGGTTGCTGGATCTACTGCGGCGTCTTCAAGGATGGCGTCAACCAGGCGCGCCGCCGCGACCCCGGCGACATCAGCGCCCCGGGCGGCGTCGTCTCGCCCGAGTGGGCGTGGTCGTGGCCCGCCAACCGGCGGATCCTCTACAACCGCGCAAGCGCCGATCCGGCGGGCAAGCCGTGGTCCGAGCGCAAGAAATACGTGTGGTGGGATGAGTCCGATGGCAAGTGGACGGGCTACGACGTGCCCGACTTCCCGCCTGACAAGCGGCCCGACTTCAAGCCGCCGGAAGGGGCGCGCGGAATGGACGCGATCGCCGGATCTGACCCGTTCATCATGATGGCGGACGGTCGCGCCTGGCTGTACTCGCCGAGCGGCCTGCTCGACGGCCCGCTCCCCACCCACTACGAGCCGATCGAGTCGCCGGTGCCCAACCTCCTCTATCCGAAGGTCGGCGCGAGCCCCTCGGGGATACGCTGGAGGCGGGCGGAGAATCCGCTAAACCCGGTAGGCGATCCCCGCTATCCGCTCGTCGCCACAACTTTCCGCCTGACCGAGCATCACACAGGCGGCGGGATGAGCCGCAACCTGCCGTGGCTCGCGGAGTTGCAGCCCGAGATGTTTGCCGAGATCGATCCGCAGCTCGCGGCCGACCGCGGGATCGAGGACGGCGGATGGATGACGATCATCAGCGAGCGTGCTGAAATCGAGGCGCGCGCTCGGGTCACGGAGCGGATTCGCCCGCTGCGCATCGACGGCCGCGTCATCCATCAGGTCGCGCTCCCGTGGCACTGGGGGTATGCCGGCGGCCTACGCGGCGACAGCACCAACGACCTCGGCGTGATCTCCGGCGACCCGAACGTCTCGATCCAGGAATCGAAGGCGTTCACGTGCAACGTCCGTGCTGGACGGCGCGCGGGCCCGAGCACGGAGCGGCTGGCGAGGGCGCGGTCGTCGGAGGCGGCCGTCTCGCCGGCGCAGGACGATCCGGTCGCCGAGAACCCGAAGGAGGTGGCGACATGATGCGGCAGAGCCGCACCATGTCGTTGCGAGTTCTGCTGCGCAGAACTCGCGGCTCGGAGGTCCCGCGATGAGCACTTCCGCGCCGGCGACCGAAGTCGCGATCGCCCGTGACGGCGCGCCGCGCATGGGGTTCTTCACCGATACGACGACCTGCATCGGCTGCAAGGCCTGCGAGGTCGCGTGCAAGCAGTGGAACGACCTGCCCGCCGACGGATCGGAGTTCCGTCGCGGCGGCTCATACGACCACACGGTCGAGCTGTCGGCGTCGACCTGGCGCCACGTCCGCTTTGTCGAGCTGGCCGAACCCGCGCCCGAACTGAGGGCCGAGGCGGAGCGGGCGCTGCGCGACGGCAGGGGCGGAAACGTGCCCTCGATTCACGCGACGAACGGGGGCGAACCGCAGACGGTCGACGTCGCGGAGGCGGTCCAGAGGATGGGCGATTGGGTGTTCATGTCCGACGTCTGCAAGCACTGCACGAACGCCGGTTGCCTCGACGCGTGCCCGACCGGGGCGCTGATCCGGACCGAATTCGACACGGTCGTGCTCCAGCCGGACGTCTGCAACGGCTGCGGCTATTGCGTTCCCGCGTGCCCGTTCGGGGTCGTCGACCGCGACCGGATCGATGGCCGGGCCGGCAAATGCACGCTCTGCTACGACCGCCTGCAGGACGGGCTCGAGCCGGCCTGCGCTAAGTCCTGCCCCACCGACTCGATCCAGTTCGGCCCCTACGAGGAGCTTGTCGAGCTCGCCTCGCGCCGCGTCGCTCAACTCCACGACCGGGGAATCGAGGGCGCATACCTCTACGGCGCCGGCGACGAGCCCGACGACCAGCTGGCGGGCGGCCTCGGCGCGTTCTTCCTGCTGACCGAGCCCCCCGAGCGATACGGGCTGCCGGCCCAGGCCGATTCGCCGATCCAGGAGAACGTGGTGCCCGCGACGATCGCCGCGACGGGCGCGGGAATGCTCGCGGCCGCCGGCGTGGCACTCGCGTTCGCGCGGGCGACGCGGCGCGGGCGCAAACGGTTACGCGAGAGGAGCCGCTGGTGAGCGACGCCGAGCGCGACATCTCTCCGGCGGTCGGAGTCCCCGGCGAGCCGGGGTCCTGGCAACGCGAACGGGAACCCGATTCCCACCCACCCGTGTCGCTCGCGCAGCCGGACTTTGGCGATGCGCGCTGGTCGTTCCTGTTCAAGGAGGGCGACACCGCCTACGCCGCGCCGCACGCCGATCCCGAGCGGGTGGCTGCCGCGAACCGCACGATGCGCGCCGCTGCGCCCGCCGGCGTTCAGGGTCCGATGATCAAGGGTCCGGTGTGGACCTGGGAGATCCCCGTCTACATGTGGGCCGGCGGGATCGCGGCAGGATCCAGTTTCGTCGCGCTCGCATGTGACCTCGCGGGCGACCACCGCTCCGCCGTGATCGCACGAAGGGTCGCGCTAGGGGCGGTGCTCCCCGCGCCGCTGCTGCTGATCGCCGACCTCGGGCGGCCCGGCCGCTTTCTGAACATGCTTCGGATCGTGAAGCCGCGCTCGCCGATGAACACCGGCGCCTGGTGCCTCGTCGCGTTCAGCGGCACGCTGACGGGTGCGGTCGGCGCCGACATGCTCGGCAGGCCGAGGACGGCGAAAACCCTGGGGGCGCTGACCTCCGTGCTGGGCGGCTACCTCGGCTCGTACACCGGCGCGCTGCTGGCCTGCACGGCGGTGCCGCTGTGGTCGCGCAGCCGGCTCGTGCTGGGCCCGGTCTTCGTTTCGACCGCGACTGCGACCGGCGCAGCCGCGACCAGGCTGGTCCTGGTCGCCAGCGGATTGCCCGAGCGGCATCCCACGAGCGACGCGCTCGGGACGGTCGAAACCGCCTCGATCCTCTGCGAACTCACGCTGTCGGTGAGCAACCAGCTGCGGCTCGGCGGGACTGCGAAATCGCTGCTCAAGGGGCGTGCGGGTCGGGTCTACCGGCTGGCGCGCGCGGGTGTCGTCCTGGGTCTCGGGAGCCGGCTGCTGGGGCGGGGAGGAGAGCGGCGCGCGGTCCACAACCTCGCGAGCGGCCTGTACCTGGTCAGTGGCCTCGCTTTCCGGATCGCCTGGGTGACGGCCGGCAAGGCGTCGGCGGCCGACCACGAGGACGTCGCGGCGATGGGTCGGGGACGCACCCGGGCTCGATCGCTCTCGACAGACCGGCGTCCGCTGCGGCTCGCGGGCGCCCGCCGCTTGTGGGCAGACGCGGTGAGGCGCGCAAGCCTCACCGTTGAGCGCGTGCTGCAATAGCGCACGGATGCGCATCCGAAAAGCATGCGCAGCGGCGGCGAGCTGCTTGATGCTCGCGGGCTGCGGCGC
The DNA here is from genome assembly GCA_963796525.1 of uncultured Solirubrobacterales bacterium. Classification (GTDB taxonomy): domain Bacteria; phylum Actinomycetota; class Thermoleophilia; order Solirubrobacterales; family Solirubrobacteraceae; genus Palsa-465. The sequence goes on along the minus strand of CAWCMD010000012.1, from coordinate 338,201 downwards.
GAAGCACGCCCAGCCTGGCGCCGCGCTGTTCGCGGGAAACTGCAGCTTGTGCCATTCGCTGATCGGCAACGAGTCGCTGCGGCGCCAGGGGGGCGATCTGCTCCATGCACGGCTGAGCCGCCCGACCCTGCTGCAGTTCACGCGGGAGATGCCCGTGCGCCGGCCATTGAGCGAACGGCAACTCGCGCAGATCGTCGACTACATCCGACTGGTGCAGGCGTCAGGCGGCGGGAAGTAGTTCCCCGACCTCGGCCTGCGTCCCGGATGAAGATCGCCCGCCGGCGACGACGATCGCGTTGCCGACCGCCACCACGCCGGCGTCGGACAGCGGCCGCGGCAGCTGCCCGGCGCGGTGGACCGCGCCGCTCACAGGGTTGATCGCCCAGATCGCGGAGGTCTGCGAGTCGAGGCTGTCGCCGCGACCGCCGACGAGGTACACGGTGCCGCCGAGCGCGGCAGCACCGGCATGTGTGATCGCGTGGCGCAGGTGCCCGATCTTCTGCACCGTGCCGCTCGCCGGGTCGAAGCTGTAGATCGCGTGGGTGACGCCGTTCGGGGTCGAACCGCCGATGATCAGCACCTTGTCGCCGACCGCGGCAGTCGCCGCGTATCTCACGGCGACCGGCAGATGCCCGACCACGCGCGCCTGCTCACCCGGCCGCCAGGCGACGATCGTGTCAAGCCAGTTCGCGCCATCGAAGCCGCCGACGATGTACGCAGTGCCCGCGAGCTCGGTGACGGCGACGTCGGAGGCTGGACGCGGCAGCGTGCCCGCCGCGGCGACGGCGCCGCTGCCGGGCGTGAAGCGCAGGATGTGGTCGTACTGGGGGCCGTTCCCACCCCCGAACACGTAGACGCTGCCCGCGAGCACCGCCGCCTGGGCATCGTGCTGCGCGCCGGGCAGGCTCGCGGTCTGCCGCGCGGCGCTGGCATCTCCCAGCAGCACGCTGTCAGTCGAGCTGTCCGAGGAGTCGATCCCGCCGAGCAGCGCGAACCGTCCCGCGCCGATCGCAGCGTAGGCCGGGTCCTGGAGCGGTGCCGGCAACGAGTACATCGCGCGGTAGCGAACACCGACCGGGCGAGGCTTGGGAGCGACCTTCACGTGGGCAGCCGAGGTCTGCGTTGAGCGCATTGTGGTGCTGGAGCCACCGCAACCCGCGAGCACGGCGGCCAGCGCGCAGATGCAGAGGATTGCGCTGAGGACGGGACGGACGATCGCGCGAGCGTAGCCAAGTTCGCTCACACGGCGCTTGCCTGAGCGTATTCTCATGATGGGTTTAGGGCCACCTCACGCCGGGAACGAAGGCTTCCCCCGTGCCGGCCCCGCCAGCCCGCCTGCCCCGTTTTGCGATTCCTGTCTCTCTCAGCCCTCGTTGCGCTTGCGCTGATCGTGTCCGCGTGCGGCTCCGGGCAGGCGCACAAGACAGTGACCCGGTCGCTTGCGAAGCTCCCGCCGGCGGGGCTCAGCCGCAACTCGCCGATCAACGTCTACGCCGCTGACGGCGCCGGCGATATTGCGCCGGCCGCCAAGGGCGATCCGGCGCTCGTCTACGTGCCAAACAGCGCCAGCGACACGGTCACCGTGATCAGCCAGCGGACGCTGAAGGTCATCCGGCAGTTCCCCACCGGGTCGCTTCCGCAGCACGTCACGCCGTCCTACGACCTCACCAGGCTCTACGTCGACAACGACCTCGGCAACAGCCTCACGCCGATCGACCCCCGCACCGGCAACCCCGGGCAGCCGATTCCGGTGGAGGATCCCTACAACCTGTACTTCACTCCCAGCGGGCGTTACGCGATCGTCGTCGCCGAGCGCCTCCAGAAGCTGGATTTCCGCGACCCGCACACGATGCGGCTCGAGTACACGCTGAACGTGCCGATGTGCCCGGGCGTCGACCACATGGACTTCTCCGCCAGCGGCCGCTACGCGTTCGCCAGCTGCGAGTTCGGCGGCCGCATGATCAAGGTCGACCTGCGAACCAAGCGCGTCGTGCGCACGCTGACCCTCGGGCATGGTCTGACCAGCCCGCAGGACGTCAAGCTCTCGTCCGACGGCCAAACCCTCTACACCGCCGACCAGCAGTCCGGCGGCCTGTGGGAGATCAACCCCAGGCGCTTGAAGGTGATCGGCTTCCTGCACACCGGCGCCGGCGCGCACGGCCTCTATCCGAGCCGCGACGCCCGGGACATGTATGTCTCCAACCGCACCGCCGGCTCGATCTCCGTCGTCAGCTTCAGAACCCGGCGCGTGATCGCGACCTGGCAGCTGCCCACGCCCGCCAGCCCCGACATGGGCGGCGTCTCGGCCGACGGATCGACGCTCTGGCTGAGCGGCCGCTACGACGCGGTCGTGTACGCGATCAACACCCGCACCGGCCGTCTGCGGGCGACGATCCCCGTCGGCGACGGACCGCACGGGCTGTGCGTCTGGCCGCAGCCGGGGCGCTACTCGCTCGGGCACACCGGGATCATGCGGTAGGGGCCGCCTGCGGCGCCGGGGATTAGTGTCCCGCCCACCCCGCCCACCCCGCGCGGCCCCGTCCGTCGCGACGGGCACTCGCACCGGCCGCGCCCCGGCCTGCCACCAACCCCCTCTTCGAAAGCCAAAACCGGGCAGAACACACTCCCAAGGCCCGCCCGTAGGGGCGGAGGCGCAAGCAGACAGCGGGACCCGGCCGACGAGAGCCGCCGGCCCCATCAAATCGGTCCGGACGGGGCCGCCCGGCCCCACGGACGCCGCCGCAGGCGGCCCCTACTTATGGGTGGGCGGGACTCAATCATGTCCCACCGGCTGCTCGGTCGGCACCGCCTCGAGCTCGTCGGGGCTCTCCGCGAGCACCTGCACCGAGCCGTCCGGGCGCCGGCTGACGACCTCGCCCTGCCAGGCGCGCAGCGGGTGCGAGTGACTCCGCTGCAGCGAGCGGCAGACGGCACGGGTGGCGAAGAACACGATGATCGGCAGCACCCAGACGCCGACCCGCCAGAAGTGGATCTGGGCTGTGTAGGAGATGTGCAGGCGGAAGAAGAGGCGGTCGGTGGAGCCGACCGCGAAGATGATCACGACCCAGGTGAAGAACGCGGCCCCGATCGCGGTCCGCACCGGACGGTCGCGCGGGCGGTCGAGCAGATCGTGACGGCGGTGGTCGCCGGTCACGCGGCGTTCGATCGCGGGCCAGGCGTACATCACCGCGAACACGAACAGCGGGAAGAGCGCCCCACCCCAGAACGGGTTCGGGATCAGCGTGTAGTTGCCGATCGCGGGCTCCCAGTTGGGCATCAGCCGCAGCGCGCCGATCAGCCACCCGATGTACCAGTCCGGCTGTGCGCCGTTCTCGGAGAGGTAGGGATGGAAGGGGCCCCACTGCCAGATCGGGTTGATCTGGACCAGCCCGCCGAGCAGGAACAGAACCGCCGCGACCGCCAGCAACAGGCCAATCGAGCGCAGCGCGTAGGCCGGCCACATCGGCGTCCCGACGACGTTTCGCTCGCGTCGTCCTGGGCCGGGGAACTGGGAATGGTGCTGGCGCATGATCATCACCAGATGGATCGTGATCAGCGTCGCGAGCAGCATCGGGATCACGAACACATGGACGATCTCGAGCCGCGGCCAGAAGCTGCTCGAGCCCGGGAACGGACCGCCCCAGATCAGGTAGCCGAGCTGCGCCCCGATCCCCGGGATCGACAGGGCCACCGAGTAGGCGATCGCGAGGCCCATGCCGGACAGTAGATCGTCGACCAGCGAGTATCCGGCGAACCCCTCGAGGATCGCCAGCATCAGCATCGTCAGCCCGATGAAGTAGTTCAGGTCGCGCGGCTTGCGGTACGCGCCGGTGAAGAAGATCCGCATCAGGTGCAGCACGATCGCGGCGATGAACACGTCGGCGGCCCAGTGGTGGACCTGGCGGAACAGCAGGCCTGCCGGGACGCTGGTCGACAGGTCGAGTACCGACCGGTACGCCTCGGACATCTGCTCGCCCCGAAGCAGCGAGTAGGACCCGTGGTAGATCACCTGCGCGTCGCTCGGCGTGTAGTAGAGCGCGAGGAAGACACCGGTCCCGACCAGCACGATGAACGAGTACAGGGCGATCTCCCCGAGTAGGAACGACCAGTGGTCGGGGAACACGTAACGGAGCATCCACTTGATGCCCTTGGCCGCGCCAACCCGCTGCTCGTTCCAGCGCGAGAAGCGCACGAAGCGGCGGTGCAGGTAGCGCTGCACGAAGTTCACGACTCGCCCCGGTGGATGTTCCACCAAGATGGCCCGATGCCCTCGTGGAAGTCTCCACCCGCGGCGAGATACCCCTGCGAGTCGATCATCAGAGGCAGCTGAGGCAGCGCGCGTCCAGCGGGACCAAACACCAGCCGCCCACCCTCGCCCGGCAGGAACGTCGAGTAGTGGCAGGGACAGGTGAACGCGGGGCCGGCGCTCGTCGGCTGGTAGGTCGGGTAGCGGTAGAGCGAGATCGCGCAGCCGGCGTGCGGGCAGATCTTGGAGTAGGCGACGATCCCCTGCGGGGCCCAGTCCTGGCGCGCCGGGGGCAGGTGCAGGTAGGCCGGCGGCAGCTTGACGACGAGCAGGCCCGCGTCCAGGTGCTCGGGCTCGCCGTGCTCCGGCAGCGCCGTGTAGAACGTGCCGATCTGGATGTCCGACGCCAGGTACGGTCGTCCCTCGTCGTCGACGAGCCTGAGCCCGCGATGCCATTGCGTGACGTGGATCCCGTTGAGCGTCGGACCCAGCGATGCCGCCGGCGTCGCCAGCGCGGTGACGATGCCGGCGCCGGCGAGCCCGCCCGCGCCGGCCAACAGCGCCCGGCGGGAGATGCCCTCTCCCCCCTCCTCGATCATCTCGACGACCGCTTCTGTCTGCTGCTCGTCGAGCAGCACATCTCGCTCTTCCACATGCGTCTCCTGCGGCACGACGAACTTGCCGGCGACGATGCACGCCGCGGCCAGCAGCGCCAGCGCGCCGCCGATCGCCAGCCCGAGCAGCTGAGTGTTGTCCGAGGCCACGATGTAGACGACGGTGAAGCCGAACCCGAATAGCCCGGCGAGCACCAGCAGCGCCGCGACGATCCCCTCCGCCCGGCGATTGGACGGGACGATGCGCTCGGAGGGATCGGCGTCAGATTCAGCGCCCGCCCGCCCCGCCCACCCCGTCGGTGGCGGCTCGCCGGCTCCACGCTTGCGGCCGCGCAGGGCGGTTCTGACTGCCAGCGCAACTGCCGCTAGCCTTGCCAGCGCGCTCAGCGGCTTGGGGCCTTCTGGTGTCATCTCTGCGCCTCCGGTGTCCGAGCTCTCACGCCGTCCGCTCCCCGATCAGCCTGGCCACGATCACGAGCGCCGCGATCCCCATGAACCACGCGACCATTCCCTCCGGGATCGGGCCGATGTTGTAGATCCCCCAGCCGCCCGCGTTGTCGGGGTGCCGCGTCCACAGGATGTAGCGGACGATCGAGTCGAGCTGGTGTTGGTTGATCTGCTTTGAGTCGAAATGCGGCATCACGTACGGGCCGAACCGCACCGCCTCTGCGATCTGCTGCGGGGTCGCCTGTTGCAGGCTCGGCGTGACCACGTTGACGGTCAGGCCGCCGCGCGCCACCTCCTGGTGGCAGCCCGCGCAGTTGAGCGTGAACTCGTGCAGGCCCAGTGCGAGGTCTCCGTTCGAGGGGTTCGTCGTAGGTGCTGGCGGGCCGCCGTAGGAGCTCACGTACGCGATCAGGGCGTTGATCTGGTTGGGGTTGAACTTCACCGGCGCGCGTGCCGGCTCATCGCGCGGGTTCTCGAGCGGCATCCGACCCGTCGAGAGGTAGAAATCGACGGGGCCGGCCCCGACCCCGCGCAACGACGGCGCAACGCCGGGCGTTCCCTGGAGCGCAATCCCATGACAGGAGGAGCAGGAGCTCTGATAGAGGTTGTAGCCCTCCACCCGCAGCGCCGGCGAATCCGGGAATGTCTTGACGGGGTCACCGGGTCCGGGCGGCTCCGGCGACTTGTTCGGTGTCGCGGCGTCCGTCGTGGGCGGCCCGCCCTGCGTCGCGAGCGGCCCCTGCTGGCCGGACGACGGGGGCGCCGCGAGCGCGAGCAGCCAGAGGCCGCCAAGTGCGATCGCCACCGCGGCGCGCAGCGTCCTGGGCACGCGCGAGCGGTGGGTTAGCCAGCGCAGCAGCAAGCGCTTCACGGCGGCGCGCTCCCATCGGGCGTGCTCGCCGTCGCGGCCCGTGCCTCCCGAGCTTGCTGGCGATGCTCATCTGTAACCAGCGCGACGATCACCGACGACAGGCCGATCGCGATCATGATCGTGTTGCCGAGGACCCACATGATCGCCCCGGCCTGGGCCTGATCGCTCAGCGCCGACAGACCCAGGGCCTTCGACGGCGGCCCGTATGGCGTGTACACGAGCGACGCGTGCCGGTTGAGGTACGCGCCGACCAGGGCCATCGGCACCATCGCCGCGAGCATGTATAGAAGGCGGCCGAGGCCGCCGAGCCGGTGGGCCGGGGCCGGATCACCGTCGAGGATCGGCCAGAACAAGAGCACGCCGGCAGCCAGGTAGAGCACATGCTCCGCCTCGTGCAGCTCGGGGTGCCGCAGCGTCGCGTCATAGAAGGCTGTGAGGTGCGTGAGCAGGATCGCGGAGAAGAACACCGCCAGGCAGACCCACGGCGCCGTGCAGGGCCGGGTGAAGGCGAGCGCACGCGCTACCGCCGGCCGCCGTGAAGGCGAGATCGCGCGCAGCGCCAGGATCACGGGGCGGGCCGCGATCAGCAGTGGCGGTGCGAGCATCAGCAGCAGCATGTGCTGGACCATGTGGGCGGACAGCATGCGGTCGTCGAAGCTCGCCACGCCGGACTGAAGGGCGACCAGCACGCACCCGACGCCCGCCACGAAGGCGAGCGTGCGCGGCGCGGGCCAGCGGCCCCGCGCGCGCAACGTGCCCCACAGGTACAGCGCCAGCACGACTGCGGCGACGAGGTCCAGCGCGACGTCGACCCGCCAGTGCGTGAACAGCAGGCTTGTCGGAGACGGTGCGCTCATACGCTGTCGCGCGCTTGCTGTTGCCGTGCGGTGTCGCGCGTTTGCTCCCGCCGTGCCACGTAGCCGGGCTGCCCGGTCGTGTCGGAGATCGCGCCGTCTGCGCCACGACCGCCGGGCGTCGCGATCCCGCCTGCCTCGGGCGTGGGTTCGACTCGCATGAGCGCTCCCTGGCGTGCCGCCAGCAGGCTCCGCCGCTCGGAGCGCCACTCGACCGCGACGCGACCCAGCGAGAGCACCGCCAAGCCGGCGCCGAAGTAGACGAGGAAATGCGCCCACACGAAGCCGAACAGGATCGTCGCGATCGCGACGCCGAACCCGACCGCTCCGAGGCTCAGCTCCGGCACCGAGAGCGGATCGCTCGTCGGCTCGGGGGCTCCACGTTTGACGGAGTCGCGGTGCAGCACGAAGAACGCGACCGCAAACGCGTAGACGACGAATACGGCAAAGGCGAACTGCCCGACCTGGATCGCGTCGCCGGTCCAGATCCAGTTCATGATCAGCAGGAGCACCAGCAGCGTGCCCCACGCGAGCATCGGGATCGACCCGCCTCTCATGTCGTGACCCCCTCCCGCTCACGGTCCTCCGCCTCGTGGCGGAGGTCGAGCAGCGGCGCGTATGAGGTGATCGGCGGCAGCGGCCGCTCGAAATTCAGCGGCGGCGGCGGCGATGACGTGGCCCACTCGAGTGTGTGTCCGAGCCATGGATCGTCGCCGGCTGGCGCACGCCGTCGCAGCGAGACGACCACGTTCCACAGGAACGTCAGCACTCCGAGCGCGATGATCCCGGCGCCGATCGTCTCGATCAGGTTGAGCGTCCCCCACCCGGGATGGGTGGGGTAGCGGGAGATCCGGCGCGACATCCCGTCGTTGCCGAGGAAGAACATCGGGAAGAACGTCATGTTGGTCCCGACCGCCATCAGCGTCAGCTGCAACTTGCCCAGCGACTCCCGCAGCAGCGCGCCGGTCACCTTCGGGAACCAGTGGTACACGCCGGCAAAGAAGCCGAAGATGCTCCCGGCGAACAGCGTGTAGTGGAAGTGCGCGACGATCACATAGGAGTCCTCGACGTGGTAATCGAGGACCGGCGACGCGATGAAGATCCCGCTCAGCCCGCCGATCAGGAACTGGATGAAGAAGAACAGCGCGAACAGCATCGACGTGCGCATCACCAGCGAACCGCCGATCAGCGTGCCGAGCATGTCGAAGTACTCGATGCCGGCGGGCACCGCGAGTGCCGTGGACGTGAACGCGAAGTACTGATTGGTCACGCCACCGGTGGTGAACATGTGGTGCGACCAGACCGCCATCGACAGCGCGGCGAACACCATGATCGAGCCGACGAACGCGATGTAACCGAACCACCGCTTGTGCGAGTTGACGGCGATCGCCTCGGCGGCCGCGCCGAGGTACGGGAAGAACATCACGTACACGACGGGATGCCCGAAGAACCAGAACAGGTCCTGGTAGTCGATCGCCCCGCTGAAGCCGGCGTAGATGTGACCGCCGTGGCGGTCGATGAACAGCAGCACCATCGCCAGGACCAGCACCGGGAATGCGCCGACGATCATCAGCATGCTGACGAGCTCGGTCCAGGTGAACACCGGCATCCGCAGCAGCGACATCCCTGGTGCGCGCCGCCGGCCGATCGTCGCCAGCACGCAGGCCGCCATCAGGATCGTCCCCGTCGCTGCGAGGATCACGCCGATGACCCACATGTCCATCCCCACACCGGGGGTGTTGGTGCCGTTTGACAGCGGGATGTAGGAGAACCAGCCGGCCCGTCCCGCGCCGTCCGCGGTGAACCATCCCGATTCCATGATCAGTCCGCCGCACAGCCAGATCCAGAAGCCGCTCAGCGCTACCCGCGGTGCGCTCAACGAGATCGCGCCGACCTGTAGCGGCACCAGATACAGCGCGAGCGCGATCGCCATCGGCGTCACGAACAGGTAGATCATCGTCGAGCCGTGCATCGTGAACAGCTCGTTGTAGGAGCTGTCAGACACGAACTGCATGTTTGGCTGCGCGAGCTGCGTACGCATCAGCAGCGCGAACACGCCGGCGAGCAAGAAGAACGCCAGCGAGCAGCTCCCGAGATTCAGCCCGATGCGCTTGTGGTCGGTGCTGGTCAGCGCCCCGAACCACCCCGTGACGCGCCGCACCGTCGGAACCGGATGTGCGGTGGCGGTCATGGCGCCCCCCTGCCGCCCGCGGCGGCCCACGCCCTGAAGCGACTCGAGCTGACCGCCTCGACGGTGAACACCATGTCGCTGTGGCGCAGCCCGCAGAACTCGGCGCACGCCGACGGGAAGCGGCCCCCGTTCGTGAACGTCAGCGTCGCGACCTGCGTCGATCCCGGTATCAGGTCGTGCTTGTAGCGGAGCTCCGGGACCCAGAACGCGTGGATCACGTCGAGCGAGTTCAGGTTGAAGCGGATCGCCTCGTTCGTCGGCACGACCAGGGTCTGGCGGCCCACGGTTCCGCTGCGTCGCGTGATCCCGTAGCCGCGGTAGTGGAAGGTCCACTCCCACTTCGCGCCGGTGACGTCGATCGTCAGCGCCGGCCGCTGCCGGTTGGCGACGGTGTCGGTGCGATGTTCGGCGGAGAAGGTCAGGTACAGCAAGAAGGCGACCACGCACGCGAGCAGCAGCGCGTAGCTCCCCTCCAACCGGTTGTTCTCGTGCCAGCGTGCGGCGGCCGACGCGGGGCGTCGCCGGTAGCGCAAGAGCGCAACCACCATCACCAGGGCGATCAACGCGAAGACGCCGATCGCGATCGGGATGTACACGTCGTAGACGCGGTAGTACTCGTGGCGCGTGCTGACGAGCGCAGCTGGCAGCGTCAGATCAGCAGACGTGAGGTCCACGGCAGCAGGATCTACCCTCGGCCCTCGCTGCTAAGCAGCGCGACCAGGCGCTAGCGGGACGGCACCGACGATTCCGTCAGCGCGCGAACAGTGGCTCGCCGGCGGCCACCGCCACCCGGCGCGGGCGCCCGCCGCCGCGCCGGGGCCGCATGCTCGACCGGGGTGGCGGCGACCGTCGCCGCCGCCTCAGGGCGAGCTGCGAAAGCTGCTCACCAAGCTCAAGGTGTTCGGCTAGCCGTCGTCGATCTGGTCGGCCGGTGGGCCTGCGGCACCCTCGTGGGGCATCCCCTAGGCGGATGGGCCTTCGCTCTCAGGCGGCGCTTCTCGCGCCGGCGACTGTGGCTGCGCATCGGACTCGTCCTCGTCGCGTGCGGCGCTCTCCGGAGCCTGCGCGCCGGGCACCGACGGGTCGCGCCGCTTGCGCTCCCAGTCATCGCGTACGGCTCGCGTCCGCTCGCCCACCTCTGCCGTGTGCTGCTCGAGGCGCTCCACCTCGTGCTCGAGCTCGTCGGCCAGGCGATGCGGATCGTCCGCGGATGGACTCGTCACTGGTCGACCTTGTCGCGCTTGGGTCCCTCCCACGGCTCGGCCGGTGGATCCTGGGCGGGATGTGGCTCACTGGTGCTCGTGGCACCCGGTTGCACGTGCGGCTGCTCGCCGAACGGAGCGCCGTCCGGATCATCCGGATCCCGCGGGTCGTCGCGGCGGTCGTAGGGGTCCGGCCACTCCGTGGGGTCCGGATTGTCTGCCGGGCTGCTCAGCGCGTGGTGCGGGTTCGGATCTTCTGAGCGATCGCCGGGGTCCTTGCCCGGTGGCTCTGGAAAGCCAGTGGGCGGTTTGTGCTGTGCACGATCGGGAGTCATGCCCGATGCCTGCCCCGGCTGAAGCGCGGTCAAACGATGGCGCCGCTGAGCGGGCCTGGCTCTCCGCAGGGGCCTGGCGGCGGCCACCAGCTGAATCGGCCACCGCCAGGCGCGGGAGGAGAGACAGTGCGGCGGCCGGACAATCCCTGCCCGGCTCACGCGACCGCACTGACATGCCTCGTACCCGACGGAACGCGCAATAAACGTGAGCGTTTATCCGTTTCTCGGCGCGCCCCGGCCCGTCTCCTCTTACGATGTCGCCCCGTGCTGCGTTCACGCAACACGTGGTTGCTGGCGCTCGCGCTCGGAGCGGGCGCAGCCGACGCTGCCGCATTCCTGGGAATCGGGCGGGTGTTCGTCGCGAACATGACGGGCAACACGGTCCTACTCGGGGTGGCGATCGCCCGCGGGAGCGGAGGCGACTTTCTGCGCTCGGCGTCCGCGCTCGTAGGGTTCAGCATCGGCGTGTCCGTCGGGACGCTGCTGATCACCCGCGGCGAGTCGCAGTTCCCACGGCTGGCCCGCAACGCGTTTCTGCTCGAAACCACGGCGCTGGTGGTGCTGCTCGTCTGCTGGGCCACGATCGGAGTCGCCAGCGCTCGCGACGGGCTGATCGCCGTCGCCGGGCTGGCGATGGGGATTCAATCGGCGGCGGTGCTGGCCGCACACACGGGCGGCGTCGCGACCACGTACGTGACCGGGACGCTCACGACCGGGATCGCGAGGTTCACCAACCGCCTGCGCCGCGTGTCTCCGGCCGGCGACGCGCGGTTACCCGGAGAGGTCTGGGCGACCTATGCGATCGGCGCGATTGCCGGCGGACTGACCGTGAAGTGGTGGGGCGCAGGATCGATCGCGATCACGCTTACGATCGTCGCGGTCGCATGTGCCTACGCGTGGCGACGGCCGGCGGGCCCCGAGCGCTGACGGCTTTGGGAGTTGGAGGGGCCGCGCTGCGCGCGGCGTCCGTGGGGCCTTGCGGCCCCGTCCGGACCAGGCTGGGGTGTGGATTGGCTGACTTGCGCCACTTCTTGGCGTGAGCGGGCGACGGCGCCGGCTGACGCCACGCCGGCCCGGGCCGGCGTCGCCGGCTGGCGCCTTGGTGGCCCGGATGGGCGCGTCGGCTGGCGCCTTGGTGGCCCGGGTGGGCGCGTCGGCTGGCGCCTCAGCTTCCGGCCTTCGGCCGGGGGCCTTGTTCGTTGGTCTGCTTCGCGATTGGGCTTTCGAAGAGGCTGGGGGGGCCTGGCAGCCCCGATTTCGCGCTCTCCTGTCGTTTCCGTGGGTCATCTGCCTGGGAGGGGTGGGCAGAGGCCGGAGAGGGTGAGCGTCGCGAGTGCGATGAGTGCTTGGGGGGTGTGGAATCCGTAGGCGCGTCGGGCGATCAGTCGGATCTGGGTGTTGATCTGCTCGACGCGGGCGTTGGAGAGTCCGTGGGTGATCGCGGCGAGGATCCCGGGTTTTTGTTTGGCGATCGTTTTCGCGAGCGTGATGAACGCTTTTAGGCGAGAGCGTCTGGCCCAGTTCAGCCAGCTGTCGAGCAACCGCTCGGCGGTCTGTGGCGGGACCTGGTAGATCTGGCGGAGTTGTTCTTTGAGGAGGTAGGCGCGGTATAGGCGGGCGTTGGTCTGCTGGATTCGGGCGAGCTTGGCTTGTTGGCGGTCGGTGAGGTTCTCTGGGTTCTTCCAGACCGCGAACCGGGCGCCTTTCAGATCGCGCGCGAGTGTCATGTTTCCCTGCCTGCGGGCTTCTCGCCAGACCTCGCGGCGGATGTCATCGAGCGCGAGCGTGGCGAGCTGCACGACGTGGAACGGGTCCACGCAGCGGGTCGCGTTCGGGCAGCGCTCAGCGATCGGGCCGGCGATCCACTGCGCCATGTCGCAGGACACCAGCTCGATCTGCTGGCAGCGCTCGGCGCCGAGCCGCTCCAGAAACTCAAGGACGATCTCGCGGCCGCGGGTAGCGGAGGCCCAGATCAGCCGGCCGGTTTGATGGTCGACCACGATCGTCAGGTATCGCTGCCCTTTGCGGTGGCTGATCTCGTCGATCCCGATCCGCCGCAGCCCGTTCAGTGGATCGGTCCCCGCGCGGGCGTCCTCGCAGACCCGCTCGAGAATTCCCCCGACTGAGCGCCACGCGATCCGCATCACTTCGGAGACCGCAGTCTTTGAGCAGTGCACGGCCAGCCACGCGACCTGATCCTCGAAGCTCCGGGTGAATCTCGCGCCGTGCCGCGCCCACGGGACCGCGGCGACGACCACACCGTGCTTGGCGCAGTGGACCCTGGGTGCGTCCGCCTCCACGAACACGAATGTTGTCCCGAGGTCCAGCGCCCGCCACCGCCGCCGCCCTTCACCAGAGTCATAGCCCGGGCTGCGGCGCCGGCATACCCCGCAGCGGCCCCGCTCTCGCCAGCTCGGCCGCACGCTCACTACCGCCTCCCCTTCGCTTCCGAGCGTGACGTCCTGGACCACCGCTCCGCGCAGCCCGAGCAGCCGCGCCCATACCCTGATACCGCGCACGTCGCATCGCCTCCAAGAGATTCCAGCCGTGAAGAAGCCGGAAACCCTAGGCGGCACGCGGCGTGCGCCCCTCCTGCCCGGAGGTCGGGCGCTCCCAGCGCCCCGACCTCCTTGCCAGAAAGCGCGGCACAGCGGCGGCGGTCAACCAGCGCGAACGCGCCGCAAACCACACGGCATCCCGCGAAAAACGACCCAGCCCCAGCGCTGGTTGACCGACGACGACGGCCGCGCTACCTGCAATCCACCCGGTGATTCACCCACGGAAACAGCAGGAGCGCCCGATTTCGTTACAAAACGGCCGCTTTGCAGGGGCACGTGTAACGAAATGGGTGCCATAGCACCGAATAAGTGACTCGTTGCCCGCCGGCGACGGCGAATTGTCACGTTTCGGGGGTTCTCACCCGCGTGCTGCTGCGGGATGGCGCCGCCAGCGTCCATTTGGACACGATTGCCCGACCGCCGAGTCGAGTTGTTCCCAAAGCAGGTCCGGACGGGCCCTCGCGGGTAGGCGGGACCCTAATCCCCGGCGAGCGCAGCGAGGCCCGTATACGGCCCCGACAGGCTTAGGCCCGTCGCTGGCGCTCGGGCGGCGGCTGCGACCCGCCCGCTGTATACGACCTGAATTCGCGCTCGAACCGCGACCACCAGTCGCCCCGCAGTAGCGCTCCCATCCGCCAGCGGCGCACCGCCGGCAGGCCGAAGCGCAATGCGGTTGCAACGCCGAGTGCGACGAGCATCAAGAGTGGCATCAGCATCACTGACTTACCAGTACCCGGTGCGCCGTCGTTTCAAAGCTGGTTGTTAGATGCCTGCCCCGGCCAAGTTTGCTGACCACACCCTCGGGTAAGCGTTGCGTTGGGACCCGACGACCACTGAAAACGATTGAGAGGAGCAGCCGTGAGCTTGGTTGACAAGGTAACTGGGCGTCTGAAGCAAGCGGCCGGGGATATCACCAACGACGCGTCGATGCGGCGCGAGGGACGCCAGGAGGAGCGCAAGGGCGAGGCCAAGGAGGATCTCGCGCGCACCGAGGAGCGCGCCGATCGCAAGGCAGATGAGGTCGCGAACCTGGAGCGCAAGACGTCGTAGCTGAGCCATCCGGAGGTGCGCCCCGCGCTGATCTGGCGCGGGGCGCGTCGTTCCCAAGGGGACCGGGTCCGAGCCGGCGCGAGAACAGCCACATGGCAGCCGCGATCCTCGACATCGACGGAACGCTCGTCGACACGAACTATCAGCACGCGATCGCGTGGTTCCGGGCGTTCCGGCGGCATCAGCTCGTGCTGCCGATCTGGCGGATCCACCGCCACCTCGGCATGGGCGGCGATCAGCTCGTCGCCGCGGTCGCGGGCGAGCGGGTCGAGCGGGAATCGGGCGATCAGATCCGGGACGCCGAGAAGCAGCTCTACTTCGAGCTGATCGACGAGGTGCAGCCGATGGAGGGAGCGCGCAGGCTGATCGAGGAGCTCAAGGAGCGCGGTCACAGCGTGGTCCTGGCTAGCTCGGCCAAGGAGGATGAAGTGGACCATTACCTCGACCTGCTCGACGCTCGCGACCTCGCCGACAGCTGGACGACCTCGGCTGACGTGGAGTCCACCAAGCCCGAACCCGATCTCGTCCATGCCGCGCTCGACCGCGCTGGAACGAGCTCAGGCGCCGTGATGGTCGGCGACACGACCTGGGATGTGAAGGCCGCTGAGGGCGCCGGCGTGCAGACGCTGGCCGTCATGACCGGCGGCTTCGCGCCGCAGGAGCTGCGCGAGGCGGGTGCGGTCGACGTGTTCGAGTCGGTTACCGAGCTGTGCGAGCGGCTCGGCGAAACGCCGCTCGGCTAGCCGCCGGCGAGCCGCCTCTCACGTCGCCCAGAACGCGTCGCTCTCGGCCGGTAGCGCCTCCACCATCCACCACTCCGCCACCTTCTCGTCGCGCACGAACATCAGGTGCGCGGCGTGATTGTGCAGCGTGCGCCCGCCGCGCGCGGCGTGGACCTCGACCATCACCATCACGAGATCCGGCCGGACGCTCACGAGTTGCGTCGTCGAGACGGCGAACTGAGCGCTCGGAAGGTCCATCGCCGCGATGCGGTCGAGGTACTCCGAGGCACCGCGTACCTCGTCGACGCCGCCGGCGCTGTTCGTGACGTAGGCGTGCAGGTCGTCGCCGAGCAGCGATCGCATCCGCTCGAAGTCGGCGGCGTTGAATGCGTCGAGCAGTGTCCTGACCGTCGTCTCAGGCGTCACCGGAGCGCGATCCTAACCTTCAGCTCGCCCGCGTGCTGTGGCGCAGGGCGGCGGCTGCATGCGACAGGCCGCATTGGTCGAGCATCGTGAGACTGTCGCTGACGATCTTCGCGACCGCTCGGACCCGGGAACGCCGTCAGCTGGTAGCGCAGCCCGCAGGTGGTCGAGATATCGCCGGTTGCGATGTCGACCTGCCGCTCCAGGAGGGTTGTAATCGAGTCGCGTGGGTAGAGCGAAGAGGAGCGGCCAAGGAGAGCGAGATGGACGAGCTGCAGTTACAACGGGTGAGGCGGACCGGTGCGCGCGAGCGTGGATCGGAGGATTCCCGGCAGTCGCAGGCGGAGCGCCACGCGGAGGAAGCGAGACAGCGCGTCGCATGCAAGCGTGCCGGCCAGTCCGGAGCCGCCGGATGGGTCGCGGATCGTGCCTCGAAATGGACGCTCGACGGCCCCGACTGGCAGTTCATGGAGGCCCAGAAGTACTTCTGGAACCCGTTGATGGACTACTGGTTCCGGATGGAGGTGGAGGGCTGGGAGCGCATCCCAGACCCGCCCGTCCTGGTCGTCGGCATCCACTCCGGCGCCCCGTTCGTGTGGGACGCCTGGACCGTCGGCGTGCAGTGGTGGCGTCACTTCGGGCGTTCGCGCACGCTGCACGGCACCGCCCATGACGCGCTGATGGCGCTTCCCGGATTCGGCTGGTACTTCCGCCGCATGGGCGTGCTGCCGGCCGCACCGGACAGCATCACCGGCGCGCTCGCAGCCGGACACGATGTCGCCCTGTGGCCGGGCGGCGAGCGCGACTCGCTGCGGCCCTGGTCACAGCGCGACGAGGCGGTTCTCGCGGGCCGGATGGGCTTCATCCGCCTTGCGATCCGCAGCGGCGTCCCGATCGTTCCCGTCGCGACCGTCGGTGGCCCCGATTCGATGCCGGTGCTCGCAACCGGCCGTCAGGCAGCACGTGCGCTGCGACTGGACAAGATGTTCAGGCTCAAGATGTTCCCGATCGCGCTGCAGGCGCCGTGGGGAATCTCGCCTGCCCTGCTCCCCGAGATTCCACTCCCGACGAAGATCCGAACCGCCTTCCGAGATCCGGTGAGCCTTGATCGCGATCCCGAGCGGGCCGGCGACGACGATTACGTGCGCGCCAAGTACGACGAGGTCTGCGCGAGCATCCAGACCGGCATGAACGCGCTGGCGCGGCGCCGGCGGCTGCCGCTGTTCGGCTAGCTGCTGATAAGGGGCCGCGTTCCGCGGCGTCCGTGGGGCCGGGCGGCCCCGTCCGGACAGCCTGGATTGGCGGGTGCGGGCGGGTCCTTCGCGCTTCCGGTGCTGGCGGCTGGCGCCTCCGCCCCTTCGGGCGGGCCGTGAGACTGTGTTCTGCCCGGAATTTGGCTTTCGAAGAGGGGTGAGGTGCCTGGCAGCCCCGATTTCGTTGGCGGTCTCAGGCTGCCGCCGCACCACCCGAGAGAGTCAGCGACTTCGCTGACGAACGAGGTGAGGTGTGGAGATGCCGAGGGGTCACTATCTGACCAAGGGTGTGAAGGACGCGATCTGGGAGCTGCGGGCGGAGGGCGGGAGCGAGGCCGAGATCGGCCGCCGGCTGGGGTGCCGAAGCGGACGGTGAGTAAGTATCTGCAGAGGATGGGAGGGATCCGGCCGCGGTCCCGTCGTCGACCGGAGCGGTGCCTGACGCTGGCGGAGCGCGAGGAGATCTCGCGCGGGATAGCTCGGGGGGAGTCGTCCCGCGCGATCGGTCGCACGCTTGGCCGTTCGCACACCACAGTCTCCCGCGAGATCAACCGTTGCGGCGGTCGTGGGCGCTATCGCGCGCATGCGGCTGAGCGGCGGTCGTGGTCGCGGGCCAGGCGTCCGCGAGCGACGAAGCTCGAGCTGTGCGGCGAGTTGCGTGAGCTTGTGATCGAGCGGCTCGGGCAAGATCACTCCCCGCAGCAGATCTCGGGTTGGCTGCGGCTCTTATACCCCGACAATGAGCAGATGCAGGTCTCGCACGAGACGATCTATCGCGCGCTCTACGTCCAGGCGCGCGGGTCGCTGCGAGGCGAGCTCACCCGGCATCTGCGAACCAGGCGTCAGAAGCGCTTCGCTCGGGCGCATTCGAATCGCGGGCAGGGTCCGGGCTGTATCGCGGGGATGGTGATGATCTCCGAGCGACCGCCGGAGGTTGCCGACCGAGCCGTTCCCGGGCACTGGGAGGGCGACCTGCTGATGGGAACGCGTGACACGGCGATCGCGACCCTGGTCGAGCGCCAGACCCGCTATTGCCAGCTCGTCGCGCTGCCCCAGGGAACCAACGCCGAGCCGGTCTGCGAAGCGCTCAAGGCGAGCATCATCACGCTGCCCGTCCAGCTTCGCCGCTCGCTCACGTGGGATCAGGGAAAGGAGATGGCAGCGCACCGGCGGTTCAGCGTCGAGACCGGCGTCGAGGTGTACTTCTGCGATCCCCGCAGCCCGTGGCAGCGAGGGTCCAACGAGAACACGAACGGCCTCCTTCGCCAGTACTTCCCGAAAGGCAAGAGCCTCGCCGGCGTGAGTCAGGCAGAGCTCGACGAGGTCGCTCGCAAGCTCAACGACCGGCCCCGCCAAACGCTCGGATTCCGGACCCCCGCCGAGAAACTCACCGAACTGATCGACGGGCCCCACCACACCGCCACGTCCGAGCGCTGATATCGGCAGTTCGACTACGGAGATCAGCCCGCGCTCGCCTCAAGGACCGCGACCTCCGCCTACGTCCCGGCCGCCACAGCGCCGAAATCGCCTGACCGATCGCCTTCGGCACCCTCGCGGAAGGCCGCAGATCGCCTCACAACGCGCCGACCACCGCCGGGACCCCGCCCTCGAGGCGGTTAAAGCGCCCATCGCCGCTTCAGGCCTCGCCTACGGCTCGGCCTTCGCGACGACGGGCGCTTTGGCACGAAACCCGACAGGGGGTCAGTTCTCAACCGGCGCTATGACACGATGCGGGATGTCAGGGGTGGTGCACCGACCGGTTGAGGTCAAGTTACAAAGCGCCCGTCCGTGGCGACAACCTGTAACGAAATGGGGGTCAGAGCACCGATTTGGTTACACGTTGCTCACCGTGGCGGTCGAGATGTAACGAAATCGGGGTTCTCACCCGCTCGTGCTTCTGCGGGAGGAGCGTGTCTGTATGGGGTCCCGCGTGGGCGGGACCCCAATCCCGCCGGCCATGGATGGCCGGCGTAAGGGGCACGGACGGGGGTGCCCTGCGAAAGCGAACGGCCCCGCCACAACCGGACCGCCACACCCGTCCGGACGGGGCCGCCTGGCCCCACGGATGCCGCCGAAGGCGGCCCCCAAAAAGAACGGCCGGCGCCTCTCCGCAAAGGCGCCGGCCTAGCTCCCCAGCCCTACACGAACTCCGTGGCCGTCAGCGCGCGACCGCGATCTGCTCGTCGGCACGGACCGAGTCGGCGCCCTGCTTGGCGGCCTCGGCCTGCGTCAGCTGACGGTTGACGTGATTCCAGTCGATGTTGCGGAAGAACGCATCGACGTACTGCTTGCGGCCGTCCGGCGAGGCGCCGTAGTCGCGCACGTAGGCGTGCTCGTAGACGTCGAGCGCGAGCACCGGAACCATGTTGTAGACCGCCCACAGGTTCTGGGTGTCCATGATGTAGTTGAAAAGCGAACCGTCGTTGAGGTCGTAGCCGACCATCACCCAACCGCGCGCGGCGGTCGCCGCCTTGCGGATCGCCGTCTCCCACTCGGACACGCCGCCATGAAACTCCGCGTCGACGAGCTCGGCGAAACGGCCGGTCGGTTCGCCGCCGTCACCGCCGAGATGACCGAAGTACAGGTCGTGGTTCTTGAACCCGAGCAGCGCGAACGTGTAGTCCACCGACACCGCGCGTAGCGGCGAGTAGACCTGGTTGCCCTCGATCTCTGAGTAGTCGAACTCGTTCAGGATCTTCCGGCATTCGTTCGCCTTCTTGACGTATCCCTCGTACAGCTTGTAGTGGTCCTCCATGGTCTGGCGAGAGATCCCGTCGAGGTCCTTCTCGAACGCGGGGAAGTTCCGAGGCTTCAGCTCATCCCAGGGCATCGTCTCTCCTTTCGTTCGTTTCTCATCGTTTTCGAGCTACCCCTGCGGGGCGCGACGAAACTCCTCGGCCCGCCGGCGCTGCAACGGCAGCGCGAACCAGACGATCGCCAGGAACATCGCGGTCAGCGACCCGACCACGGCGGCTGCGGCGCCGCCGAACAGGAAATCCGAGATCAGGATCAGGATGCCCGTCAGACCGAAGGACAGGAACACGCTCGCCACGATCGCGATCGTGTTACCCAGGCTCACCAGGTAGGCCTTCTCCCCGCGGCGGAACAGCAGGCGATGATGGACCGACGGCGCGATCAGCAGCGCCGCCGCGATCGCGACGCACACGAGCGTCACGAAATAGTCGTATCGCTCGAACGAGCTGACGCGCTTCCAGCCGGCGTTGAACGGCACGATCAGCAGAAAAGCGAACAGCACCTGGATCCCGGTGCCGGCAACGCGCAGCTCGTTCAACAGCTCGATCGTGTTCCGATCGAGCCGCTCGAGTGGCGACTCGTGACGTTCGTCCTCGTCGTTCGCTTCGCTCGTCGCGTCCACCGCCGATCCGCCGTCTCCCTGCTACCCGCATACCCGGTCAGCCGCCGCGCGCAAACCACCGTTTGCGGGTCCCGTTGCGCGGAGAGCGTCGGCCCACGGTGAACACGACTGCCGAAAGCCGACGATCTGATGCGATCGTCCTGGGCGGCGGCCCGGCGGGAGAGGTCGTGATCACGCAACTGTCCGCGCGCGGAACCGGGAGGGCGCCACCGGTCAGTGGCGCCCGTTCCGGCCAGCAGCCAGCGGCCTCCCCCTGCGCGCTGCGGCTAGCGCAGGCTCACGCCTGCGCGCCGCAGCCAGCGCTGACTTATGCCTGCGCGGTGCTTCCGGCCCCGACCTTCTGCTCGTGCTTGCCCTCTGCGAACTCCTCGACGATCTTGGCGCAGAATGCCTTCAGATCGTCTGGCTTCCGGCTCGTGACGAGGCCGTTATCGACAACGACTTCCTCGTCGACCCAGGTCGCGCCGGCGTTGCGCAGATCGGTCTGCAGGCTCGGCCACGACGTGACGGTACGACCGCGGGCGACGTCGGCCTCGACGAGCACCCACGGACCGTGGCAGATGATGCCGACAGGCTTGTCCTGCTCGAAGAACGCGCGCACGAAACGCACGGCGTCCTCATCCGCGCGCAGCTGGTCGGGGTTCGCGACGCCGCCCGGAATCACAAGCCCGTCGTAGTCGGATGCGTCGCGGTCCGAGACGGCGTGCTCCGCCTCGATCGTGTCGCCCTTGTCGAGGTGGTTGAACATCTGGACATCGCCCTGCTCGAGCGAGATCAGGTCGACGTCTGCGCCCGCCTTGCGGACGGCGTCGAGCGGCTCGGTCAGTTCGACCTGCTCCACGCCCTCGGTGAACAGGAATGCGATGCGCCTGCCCTCCAGTTCGTTTGCCATGAGTAACACTCTCCGTAGTCTGGTTGCGCTTACGTTTTCGAGCTACCCAGGCAATAAGGAGGCAAACTAGCCGCTGCCGCTCAAGCGCTGATTACGACCGGCGTCCCCAGCGGGATGTGGCCCAGCAGCCACCGCGCTTCGGCGTCGAGCACGCGGAGGCATCCGTGGCTGACCGCCTCGCCGATGCTGGTGTTCTCCGGCGTGGCGTGGATCGCGATCCGGTCGCCGCCGCTCCACCCCTGGATCGCATGCGGCGCATGCGCGGAGAGCGCGAGGATGCAGCACCCGTACGGACCGGACGGATCGTTGGTGACCAACCGGTCGGTCACGGCGAATCGTCCGATCGGGGTCGGTGCGCCGGGTTGCCCGATCGCCACCGTGTAGCGCTTGACGAGGCGGTCGTCGTGCATCACGACGAGCGCTCGTGCCGAGAGCGACGCCTTGAGCTCCCAGGGGACGCGCGCGAGCGACGTGCTCGAGCGCGGAATCCAACCGAGCCTGCCGTTCCCCGCGAGCGGGCTGACCACTCCGAGCCAGCCTGCCGTGTGGCGGATGACCCAAAGCACCTCGGGCGACCCGAACTCCGTGCGGGTGCCAAGCCGCGCGAGCGACCGCCCGTCCGGAGCCGCGCGCAAGGTCGTGCGGTTTTCCACAACCGCCACCAGCGGGTTGTTGCCGGGAGGCAGTTCGCGGGCTCTTGGCGCCGCGCGGACCGGCGCTCTCGCCGGCCGGTAGCTCCAGCGCAGGACACGTGGCGCGACCGGATCGGATCTGTCGACAACGACAGTCAGCGCCACGCTGACCACGGCGATCACCGCCAGGCCGAGCCACACGCGAGTGGTCCTCATCGCGCTGGCGCCGCTGCGGATGCCGGCGCGGAGGTGTCGGGACTCGCGCGGCTGGACATCGCAGTCCCGGCCGCGCACACGCCGAGGCTGACAAGCGCCGCGAAGATCACCGCCGCGCCGTCTCCGGGTTTCAGCACGCCCTCGGAGAGACCCAGCTTGACGACCGCAGCAGGTACTCCGAGCTGGGCCGTCACTACCAGCGATGTCCAGAGTGGCGCTCGGATCACGAGCCCGCCCAGTACGTGGACCGCGATCATCCCCACGATCAACGCCGCCGCCAGCTCGAGTTCGGTCGCGCTGCTCACCAGCGCCCGGACGTTGACGCTCGCGCCGAGAACGACGAAGAACACGGGGACCAGGAATCCGTTGGCGACGCCCGATACCTGATCTGAGAGCCGGTGCGGACCGCCCTCGACCGCGACGATCAGGCCGGCGGCGAAGCCGGCGATCATGATGCTCGTCCCGACCCATTCGGCGAGCGCGCACAACGCGAACAGGGCCAACAGCGCGACCCGCAGATCGAGCGCCCAAGCTTTGATCGCCGATTCACCCCGCAGTTGGCGAATCGGCCGCTCGCGCTCCAGCCAGCGCGCGATCACCAGCACCGCGATCGCCCCGGCGGCGACCGCGAGC
This sequence comes from uncultured Solirubrobacterales bacterium, assembly GCA_963796525.1. Classification (GTDB taxonomy): domain Bacteria; phylum Actinomycetota; class Thermoleophilia; order Solirubrobacterales; family Solirubrobacteraceae; genus Palsa-465. The sequence continues at coordinate 315,686 of CAWCMD010000012.1, read as the reverse complement.
ACCCCGAGGCCGGCTCGAACCGCCCTTGACGGGTTCAGCACCAGCGGGACCGCAACGATCGTCGCGACGTCGGCGACCGTCGCCCAGGCCATCGCAAGGAGCGCCCGGTTGGGGTTGATGCCGGCCTCCTCCAGCGCCGGCAGCACGATCGCCGCAGAGCCCGTCGCGAGCAGGATCGCCCATACACCGGGGTGGTGGATGTCGAGCCCGTTCGCGATCAGCAGCCCGCCAACGACCCCGAACCCAGCGCAGGCCGCGGCCGCCATCGCGCCTCTGCGCAGTGACCCAAGCAGGGCCCGGTTGCTCAGCGGCACGTGCATCCCCGCGACCATCATCAGCATCGCGAACCCGATGTTTCCCAGGAACGCGATCGTCGGATCATCGGCTTTGATCAGGCCGGCGCCCGTCTTGCCGAGCGCCACGCCGGCCAGCAGCTCGCCGACGACGACCGGGATCACGAGCTTGCGCGACGCGGACAGCAGCGGTCCGCACAGACCGGCGAGCACGATCAACGTCAGCTGCCCGAAGCTGGCCACCTCAATCCCACCCTACTGTTTCCCAGGCCGTAATCACCACCGCGTAACCTTCAGTACATGCTCGGACTCCGCATCAAGACCAAGATGATCGACCAGGCCAGCGCGTTGCCCGGTCGCGCACAGGAAATGCCCATCACCAACCGCCACGCAGTCCTCGGCACGCCGCTGAAGCCGCCTTGGGGTGGGCGGGATCCCAATCAATACGAGCAGTTGGTCGTCGGGATGGGCTGCTTCTGGGGCGCGGAGCGCGTGTTCTGGCAGGCGCCGGGGATGTACACGACCGCGGTCGGCTACGCCGGCGGGTACACGCCCAACCCGACCTACGAAGAGGTCTGCAGCGGCAGCACCGGCCACACCGAGGTAGTGCTGGCGGTCTTCGACCCGGCCCAGATTCCGTTGACCGAGATCCTGCGGCTGTTCTGGGAGAACCACGACCCCACGCAGGGCATGCGCCAGGGCAACGACGTCGGCACCCAGTACCGCTCGGCGATCTACTTCATGAGCGACGAGCAGCGTGCCGCTGCGGAGTCCTCACGCGACATGTATGCGGAGCGTCTTCGCGCATCCGGGTACGGCGCGATCACGACCGAGATCGCGCAGGCCGGACCGTTCTACTACGCCGAGGACTACCACCAGCAGTACCTGCACAAGAACCCGAGCGGCTACTGCGGGCTGGGCGGGACCGGCGTCAGTTGTCCCGTGGGATTGGGTCCCGCCCTCCCGGCTCAACAGCAGTAGGCGACAGGGCTGGCCGCATGCGGCCAGCCCCGAACATCATCTCGATCAGCCGCCTGCGACCGCCGGCAGGATCGTGACCTCGTCGCCGTCCTCGACCGGTGTCTCGAGGCCGTCGAGGAAGCGGATGTCCTCGCCGCCGACGTACACGTTCACGAACCGGCGCAGCCCGCCGTCCTCGGCGATCCGGCTGCGCAATTCGCCGTACCGGTCGTAAAGGGCGTCGAGCACTTCGCCGACGGTCGCGCCTTCGACGTCTGCGCTGGATTCTCCGTCCGTCGCCGCACGGAGCTGAGTTGGGATCTTGACCGTTACCGACATGGCCCCCGCATCTTTTCAGGCCGGGGTGTTGACGCGCTCGCTCGCGGCGTCGAACGACGCCACGTTTGGCTCGATCTCCCAAGTCTCGAATGTGCCGCGGGCGCAATCGAGCGTCTTGAGGCCTTCGCCCGTGATGACCGCGACGACCCGCTCGGAGGGGTCGATGTCCCCACGGCGCGCGAGCTTCTCGAGCACCGCGACGGTCACGCCGCCCGCGGTCTCCGTGAAGATCCCGGTCGTCCGCGCCAGCAGCCGGATTCCCTCTCGGATCTCCTCATCGCTGACCGAATCGACCGAACCGCCGGTGCGGCGCGCGAGATCGAGCGCGTACGGCCCGTCGGCCGGGTTGCCGATCGCCAGCGACTTCGCGATCGTGTCCGGCTTGACCGGCTTACAGAAGTCGCGCCCGTCGCTGAAGGCGGTCGCCACGGGCGAGCAGCCGTCGGCCTGCGCCCCGTTGAAGGCCGGGAGAGCGCCGTCGATCAGGCCGAGGTCGAGCCACTCCTCGAACCCACGTGCGATCTTTGTGAACAGCGATCCGGACGCGATCGGGCACACGACCCGGTCGGGGAGCTCGAACCCGAGTTGCTCGGCGATCTCGAACGCGAGCGTCTTCGAGCCCTCGGCGTAATACGGCCTCATATTGATGTTCACGAACGCCCAGTCGTGCTCGGCGGACAGCTCGGTGCACAAGCGGTTGACGTCGTCGTAGTTGCCGCGGACGGCGACCAGGTTCGTGCCGTACACGCCCGTCGCGAGCACCTTCTGCTCCTCGAGGTCGGCGGGGATGAACACGTAGGACTCGAGGCCGGCGGCCGCCGCGTGTGCGGCGACTGCGTTGGCGAGGTTCCCGGTCGACGCGCACGCGATCGTCTGGAAGCCGAGCTCCCGGGCGCGGGCGAGCGCGACCGACACGACGCGGTCCTTGAACGAGTGCGTTGGATTGGCCGCATCGTTCTTGATCCAGACCTCCTCGAGGCCGAGATGCTCCGCGAGCCGATCGGCCTTCAGAAGCGGCGTGAACCCGGCGAGCAGCGTTCCCTTAGGAGGGGTCTGCACCGGAAGGAAGTCGCTGTATCGCCACAGCGAGTGGGGCCCTGCCTGGATCCGGCGCTTCAACTCGTCCGGATCTCCGCCCGTGCGCGGTGCGTAGCGCACCTCGAGCGGACCGAAGCACTGCTCGCACACGAACCGTGCGTCCAGCGGGTACGACGTATGGCATTCCTTGCAGCGAAGAGACTCTGGCGGCATATGTGTGAAAAAACCTCCGCCGGGGTCTGTGGTCGGAGGTCAATGAAACCGCCCTTTCCACATCTCCCAGGCCTTGTAGTTGGAGCCTGATGGAATTGGCACCGTTCCCTTGCGGGAGGTTGCCGGGGTTTCATAGGGCCAGTCCCTCCACCCCTCTTGATGCGTACTGCTATGTGGCCCGAATTATAAACATGCTTGTCGGCAGATCGAGCCGAACCTGTAGCGGGTAGTAACGACGGGCGCAGAGCGGTGTTTCACTGCACGGTAGGGTGCGACGCTGCCGCCTCCATCCATAACTTCTGAGACCGACCCGGCATGGCCGCCACCACCACCGACCCGCTCGCCCGTCTTGAGGCGACGCTTGGCGTGGGCCGGAAGGCACCGAGCAAGCGGATGCTGATCATCGTCAACCCGTACGCGACGACGGTCTCCGATCGGCTCAAGAACCTCGTCGTGTACGCGCTGCGCGGCAGCTACCACGTCGACGCGATCGACACGCAAGCGCGCGACCACGCCACCGAGCTGTGCCGCGAGGCAGCGCGCGAGGGCTACGACCTGGTGGTCGCATTCGGTGGCGACGGGACGGTCAACGAGGCCGCGAACGGCCTGGCCGGCACGAGCACGCCGCTGAGCTGCCTGCCCGGTGGCCGGACCAACGTCTACTGCCGGATGCTTGGGATCCCAACCGATGTGGTTGACGCGACCGAGCATCTGCTGCAGCTCGCGGACGACTGGCGTCCGCAGGCGCTCGACCTCGGGAAGGTCAACGAGCGCCACTTCCTGTTCTCGGCGGGCGTCGGCCTCGACGCGAGCGTGGTCGAGCGCGTCGACGCGCACCCCCGCCTCAAGGCGCGACTGGGCGAGTGGTATTACACGTGGACCGGGATCCAGACCTTCAACCGCCACTATCTGATCAAGCCGCCCCAGCTCGAGGTCTCGCTTGGTGACGCGGAGCTCGTCACAGGCGTGTCGGCGATCATTCAGAACGCCGCGCCCTACACGTACTTCGGCAATCGTCCTGTCCACATGGGCGAGGGCGCGACGCTCGACAGCGGCGATCTCGCGGGCGTCGTCCTGAGGCGCGCCCGGCCGGTCGACGTGCCGACGATCATCTGGCGGGCGCTCTCGAAGAAGCCGCGGCTGGGGCGCCACCGGCAGGTGCATCCCTTCACGGGCGTCGAGTCGCTTGTGATTCGGTCCCTGGACGAGCGCACGCTGCCCTTGCAGGTCGACGGGGACTACATCGGGGCCGCTGCAGAGGCGCACTTCTCACTACGGCGGGGCGGGATCACCGTCGTCGCGTAGGCCTCGGGCGCCCGGTGCGCCGGACGTGGCCGTCAACGTGACACTCATCACGCCTCGCTGAGCGAATGTCACGAAAACGGCATGGGGGGCCGATCGCCGGCGGCTCAGACGACTCGCATCCGCCGCCCCGGCGACCTATGATCGAGCGCTTGCGACGGTTCGCGTTCGTAATCGCTCTCTTGGCGCTCGCGTCGGTCCCCGCCTTCGTCGGCGCCCATCCGCTGCCGCAAGCTCCGAACTGCCCGATCTTCCCTTCGAGCAACCCGTGGAACCAACGGGTCGACCGGCTGCCAGTCGCGAAGAACTCGGCGCGGCTGATCGCGTCGATCGGCCTCTCGGACCCGGTGCATCCTGACTTCGGGACGGTGTACAACGGCGCGCCGAACGGGATCCCGTACGCGGTCGTCTCGAATAAGACTCGCCGGGTCCCGGTGCGCTTCCAGTACGCCTCGGAGTCGGACAAGGGCCCCTATCCGCTGCCGCCCAACGTCCCGATCGAAGGCGGCCCTCACAGCAGCGGCGACCGGCATGTGATCGTGATCAACAGCGACACGTGCGTCGACTACGAACTGTTCGATGCCCACCCGTACGGAGACGGTCGCTACTGGAAGGCCGGGTCGGGCGCGATCTTCAACCTGCGCTCCAACCACCTGCGCCCAGCCGGCTGGACATCGGCTGACGCGGCGGGCCTCCCGATCTTCCCTGGCCTGGCTCGCTTTGACGAGGTTGCGCGCGGCGTGATCGACCACGCCCTTCGCTTCACCGCCCCCTGCACCGCACCCAGATATGTGTACCCGGCGCGCCACCAGGCATCGACGTGCTCAGGCTTCTATCCGCCGATGGGCTTGCGCGTCCGCCTCAAGGCCAGCGTCAACATCTCCGGTCTCCCGTACCAAGCGAGGGTTGTCGCCGAGGCGCTGAAGCGCTACGGGTTGATCCTCGCGGATAACGGGTCGCCGTGGTACGTCTCGGGCGCGCCCAATTCGCGCTGGAGTGATGATCAGCTCCATCAGCTCGACCGGCTGACTGGGCGCGACTTCGAGGTGGTCGACACCTCCTCGCTGCCTCACCCGCACTAGATCGGGGGGGTGAAAACCACTCGCGCGCGGCTTTGGCTACGTGTGGCGAACCGCATCCGAGATCCGCGCTCGCGCATCACCGCGCGAGACCGCGCGCTGCTCGAGTTCGTCGCGGCACACCGCTTCGTGTTTGCGGCGCACGCGAAGGTCTTTCTCGACGCGTCTGCATCGGTGACGTTCGCAAGGCTCAGGGCGCTCGAACGCCACGGGCTGCTCCTGCATGACCGGCTCCTGCACGAGTATCCACGCCATTACCAGGCAACTCGGGCAGGCCTTGGCCTGATCGACAGCAAGCTGCCGCCAGCGCGCACCGACGCGCGCGAGTTCAAGCACGACGTCGGGGTGGCGTGGCTGTGGCTGGCGGCGCGCGGGGAGGCGTTCGGCGAGGTGGAACAGGTCATCGCGGAGCGGGCATTGCGCTCGCGCGACGCCCGTCGTGTTGCCGGGGAGGAACCGCTGGCGGTGCGGCTCGGCGGCCAGGGTCCGGGCGGCCGGGACCGGCTCCATTATCCGGACCTGCTGCTGGTCGGTCGCGACGGACGGCGGACGGCGCTCGAGCTCGAGCTGACCGCGAAGAGCAGGACCAGGCGGGAGACGATCCTCACTGGCTACGCGATCGACAACCGCATCGAACGCGTCCTGTATCTCGTCGAGAGCGATGCGATCGGCCGAGCAGTTGGCGCGACGGTACGCAAGCTCGGGATCTCGGGGCTGGTCGCCGTCCGGCGCGTGCAGGTGACCGACTGCCGGCAATCGCTGGCGAGCGGGCGGGTGCAAGCCGACGGACGAGTGCAACCCGGCGCGCGGGTGCAAGCGGGCGGGCGGGTACAAGCCGACGGACGAGTGCAGCCCGGCGCGCGGGTGCAAGCGGGTGAGCGGGTGCAAGCGGGTGGGCGGGTGAAAGCCGGGCGCGCTCGTGCGGCCGAGGCGGTGATGTGAGCTCGCCCCCTCCGCCCCGCCCTCGCCCTTACTGGCTGCTGCTCGTGCTGGCGGCGATCCTCGTCGCGCCTCCGGCGATCGCGGCCGGGGCGCTCGTCGCCGCGACCGCCGGCGTCGTGCTGCGCGGGATTGTTGCCCGGCGCGCGACTCGCAACTCGAGCCCGGACGGGGCGATGGTGCTCGGCTCCGATGCGCGCGGGCGAGACGTGGCGCTGACAGACCAGCAGCTGTCCACACACGGGCTGATCGTCGGCGCCAGCGGCGCCGGGAAGTCGACCACCCTGCTGACGATCCTCACCGACCGGATCCGACGCGGCCGACCGGTCGTGGCGATCGACCTGAAGGGCTCGCCTGAGTTCGCCCAGCAACTGAAGCGCGCGGCCGCGGCCGCCGGACGCCCGTTTCGCGTCTGGACGCCCGATGGGCCGAGCCAGTGGAACCCGCTCCAGCACGGGAACGCAACCGAGCTCAAGGACAAGCTGATCTCGACGGAGCGCTTCACCGAGCCCCACTACCAACGCGCGGCGGAGCGATACGTGCAGACCGTGCTACGGGTGCTCGAGGAGCGCGGCGACGGTCGTCCGCCCACGCTCGACCAGGTGGTCGAGCTGATGGAGCCCGTCCGTCTCGCCACCGCCGTCCGCGGCCTGCCACGACCATTCGCAGAGCGCGTGCAGGATTACGTCGCGAGCCTTACGCCGGACCAGCTGAGCGCGGTGCGCGGGCTCGGCACCCGGCTGGCAATCATCAGCGAGTCGCACACCGGCCGGTTCCTGAGCCCGGGGGCCGGCGAGCAGCCGATCGATCTGCGCCGGGCGCTCAGCGGAGACGAGGTGGTTGTGTTCAGCCTCAACTCGAGCACGTACGGGAAGCTGTCCGCGCAGCTCGGCACGCTCGTGATCCAGGACCTCGTGGCGGCCGTCGGGCACCGGCTCTCGCAGCGCGAGCAGTGCCGCGCGCCCGACGAGCGGGCGTTCGTTGCGATCGACGAGTTCTCGGCGCTCGGCTCCGACCACGTCGTCTCGCTGCTCGCGCGGGCGCGCGAGGCAGGGGTGACGGTGCTGCTCGCGACCCAGGAGCTGGCCGACCTGGAGCGAGCCGCACCGGGCTTCCGGGACCAGGTCCTCGGCAACACCGCGCTCAAGATCATCCATCGACAGGACGTGCCGTGGTCCGCGCGCGTGCTGGCGGAGCTGATCGGCACCCGCAAGGTGTGGGAGGAGACCAGGCAGATCCCGGGCCTGTTCGGGTCGCGGGGCAGTCGCGGCAGCCGGCGGCTGGTGGATCAGCACATCTTCGACCCGAACCAGATCAAGTCGTTGCGAACCGGCGAGGCCGTCGTGAGCACCAAGAACCCCCGAGCCGACGCGCGCGCGGTGCGGATCACACGGCCGCCGCACGGCCGCGACGGCTCGGAGCTCGGGTGAGCCCGGCGCGCTAGCCGGCGCCCGCCCGCGCGCTAGACGGCGCCCGGCGTCACGCGGTATGCGTCGAACACCGCGTCGATGTTGCGCAGCCGGTTGATCGCCTGGTCGAGCGTACGCGTGTCCCCCACCTCGACCACGAACCGGTTCTTGACCATCGGGTGGGTGACGGTGCAGCGCGCCTCGAGGATGTTGATGCCGGCCTCCGCGAACGTCCGCGACATGTCCTCGAGCAGCCGGTGGCGATCCCAGCCATCGACCTCGATCTCGACCCTGAAGGACGTCTCCGGATCGCCGTCCCAGGAGACCGGCGTGAATCGGTCGGGGTCCTTCTTGAGCACGCCGACGTTCGGGCAGTCCTGACGGTGGATCGTGATCCCGCGCCCGAGCGAGATGTAGCCCACGATCGGGTCGCCGGGCACTGGTCGGCAGCACTTGGCCATCCTCAGCATGACCTCGTCGATGCCTTCGACCGAGATCCCGTAGCGCGATGACGATGTGGTCGCGCGGGGACGCCGGCGATTGCGGTTGAGCAGGTCGTCGGTCGCGGTCGGCTCGGATTCGGCCGCCTCCCCCTGCTTGAGGCGCTGCATCACCTTGTTGACGACGACCTTCGGCGAGATCTTCGCGCCGCCGAGGGCGATGTAGAAGTCCTCTCCCTTGCGGAAGCCCATCTCGCGGATCACATCGGCGAGCAGCGGCGATCCGACCAGCTTCTGGGCGGGCAGCCCAGCCTTCTTGAGATGGTCTTGGAGCAGCTCGCGGCCGGAGTGCTCGGTGTCCTTGCGTGACTCGGCCTTGAACCAGGCCTTGATCTTGTTGCGCGCGCGGGTCGTGCGCACCAGCGCCAGCCAGTCGCGCGAAGGTCCGCGCTCGCGCTTGGAGGTCAGCACCTCGACGATGTCGCCCGAGCGCAGCACGTAGGAGAGCGGCACGATCTTGCCGTTGACCTTCGCGCCCACGCAGCGGTGACCGACGTCGGTGTGGATCTCGTAGGCGAAGTCCAGCGGCGTTGCGCCGGCGGCGAGCGACTTGACCTCGCCCTTCGGCGTGAACACGAACACCTCGTCCTCGAACAGGTCGACCCTCAGCGTCTCCATGAACTCCTTGGGATCGGACATGTCCTGCTGCCAATCGAGCAGCGAGCGCAGCCACTTCAGCTTCGCGCGGGAATCGGCCGGTCCGGGCGAACCGTCCTTGACGTTCGGGTCCTCCTTGTACATCCAGTGCGCCGCGATTCCGAACTCGGCGAGATCGTGCATCTCGCGGGTGCGGATCTGAATTTCGAGCGGCCTGCCCTCCGGACCGATCACCGTCGTGTGCAGTGACGAATACATGTTGAACTTGGGCATCGCGATGAAGTCCTTGAACCGTCCCGGCAGCGGCTTCCACAGCGAGTGGATGACGCCGACGGCGCCGTAGCAGTCCTTCACCGAGTCGACGATCACCCGCATCGCCGTGAGGTCGTAGATCTCGTTGAACTCGCGCCCCTTCTTGGTCATCTTCGAATAGATCGAGTAGAAGTGCTTGGCGCGTCCCGAGATCTCCGCCTTGATGCCCAGCTCGACGAGCTCCTTGGCGAGGTAGTCGCCGGCCTGGTTGACGTAACGCTCGCGCTCCGCCCGCTGCTGCGCGACGAGCCCCTTGATCTCGTTGTACTTGCGCGGGTGGAGCGTCTGGAACGCAAGATCCTCGAGCTCCCACTTGATCGCGTGGATGCCGAGGCGATGGGCGATCGGCGCGTAGATGTCGAGGGTCTCGCGCGCCTTCTCGATCTGCTTCTGCTTGGGGAGCGCGCCGATCGTGCGCATGTTGTGCAGCCGGTCGGCGAGCTTGATCAGGATGACCCGGATGTCCGAAGCCATCGCGACCATCATCTTGCGGTAGTTCTCGGCCTGAGCCTCGTCGCGGGACTGGAACGTCAGTCCGGTGAGCTTGGTGACGCCGTCCACCAAGCCTGCGATCTCCTCGCCGAACGCGGCCTGCACCTCCTCCAGGGACGCCGAGGTGTCCTCGACGGTGTCATGCAGCAGCGCGGCGCACAGCGTCTCGGTGTCGAGGCGCATCCCGGCGCAGATCTTGGCGACGCCGACCGGGTGGATGATGAATTCCTCGCCAGACTTGCGTCGCTGATCTGCGTGGTGCACGCAGGCGTAGCCGAACGCCTCCTCGACACGATCACGATCGATATGCGCCGCGGCGTGATCGGCGTGCTCCTCGATGATCGCGAACAGGTCGCCGAGCAGCCGTTGTTCGGTCGCGGTCAGGTCGGCGCGTTCAACCGATTTCCAAGTCTCGGGGTGCTCGACGCGGTCGACGGGGGGCCTGGCCCTGATCAAGGTCGAGGATTTGCCGCCGTCCTGACCGGCGCGCTGCCCGTTGCCGGACCCGCCGTCCTGGTCGCGGCCGGGCTTGCCTCGGCCACTTGCGCGGCTCAGGCGCTTGGCAGTGGGTTTGCGCTCTTCAGGAATCGTCGTCCGTCCTCGTATCTGTCCATGTACGCCCTGTAGGCCGGCGAGCGATCGAGCGACGTGTGCGCCCGGCCCGCGATCGCGAGGGCCGGCAGATCCCGGTCGAGGCTGACGAGCTCCAGCTCCGCGAGAATCCGGATCAGCCTCCCCGCCAGACGGGCCGGACGACCGTGCGGACCACCGCCGCGAAGCAGTCGCTCGAGCTCCTCACCGGCCACCCTCTCTCGTGACCGCAGGTCCCGGTAGAGGCTGGTGAGCGAAGCACGGAGACCGTACTCGAGCTCATGCATCTGCTCCGTAAAGCGTAGCTCAGGTACCCCCCATCCCAGGTGCGTATATCCGCTACCTGCGCGCACGGCGGCGTCCATCGCTGCCGACGTCGGGGGATCGAGCACAACGATCTGGCTGTAGCGATGCGCCGCGCCGGGCTCGAGCGCGAGCCCGTGGTGGGAGATCAGCGCGAAGCCGCCCGCACGTGCGCGCAGTCCCGCGAGCCGGCGCTGGACGTCGGCGCACACCGCCAGCACGCATCCTCCGGCGCAGCGGGCATCAGCCAGCACCGACAGAGGGCTCTCGCCTCGGCGATCGAGCACGGTGCGCGTGCCGGCCAACGCCGCGGTGACCTGCGGCCCGAGCGGCGCATCCAGCTCGGCGATCACCGCGTCCAGATAATTTGCCGGCTCGCCAAGCACCTCGATCTTCCCCGGGGCACAAGGCTGGACGTGTCGCAGCACCAGCCGCGGCTCGACTGCGCCGTTCCACACGTTGCGCTGCAGGCGAAACGTCGCGTCGCACGGCTCTCCCGGGCTCGCCTCGACCTTTCCCCCGCAGCCGAACGCGACCGCGCGTGCCCGGACACCTCCCGAGAGCACCGAGAACCGAGCGTGGCGCCCCTCACCCATCGTGCGCAGCTCACCGAAGCGGGCACCCGGCACGAGCAAACGGACATGCGGGTTGCCGATCCCGCACGGTTCCAAGCGCGCGAGCTCCTCCGCGAGCGGCAGACCAAGGTCCGCGCCGGAAGCGATCGCGTCTACATGCTCGAGAGGCTGCAGCAGATCGGCGGTGAGGACGGCTTCGGCGTGGCGCTCGATCGCCTCGCGCAGATCTTCCACCCGCGCGCGATCGATCGTCAGGCCGGCGGCCGCGCGATGGCCCCCGTAGCCGTTCATCAACGGCGCCGCGCTGTGCAGCGCGCCGAGCAGATCGAAGCCGGGAATGCTGCGTCCAGATCCGGTCCCCAGCTCGCCGTCGAGAGCGATCAGGATCGCGGGTCGATGGTGTCGCTCGACGACCCGGGACGCGACGATGCCGACCACACCAGGATGCCATCCCTCGCTCGCGAGCACATACGCGCTGCGATCCCCGAGTTCCGCGACCTGGCGCTCGGCTTCCCAGTCGATCCGCTGCTCGACGGCCCGTCGCTCTGCGTTGACCGCGTCGAGCTCAGCGGCGACCTCCGCGGCCCGCTGCGGATCGCCGGTCAGCAGCAGCTCGAGGCCGGCGTCGGGCCGCCGCAGCCGGCCGGCAGCATTGATCCGGGGAGCCAGCCTGAAGGCGAGCGTGTGCGAGTCGAGCGCGCTGGGATCAGCCTGCGCGACAGCCATCAGCGCCCGCAGCCCCGGCTTGGTGGTATTGGCCATTGCCGCAAGGCCGTCGCGGACCAGACGCCGGTTCTCGCCCTGCAGCGGCATCAGATCGGCAACCGTCGCGAGCGCCACGAGCTCGAGGTCCTCATCGGCGCTGAGCGCGCCGAGCGCCTGCGAGAGCTTGTAGGCGACCCCTGTCCCGCACAGATCGCGGCATGGGTAGTCGCACACGCCGGGATGCACGATCGGGCAGTCCGGCAGCTTCCCGTCAGCCCGCGGCGCGTGGTGGTCGGTGAGCACGACCTCGATCCCCGCAGCGCGTGCTGCCGCGATCTCGTCCACGGCCGTGATCCCGCAGTCGACGGTGATCAGCAGGCTTGTGCCGCGGGCGGCCAGCCGTTGGACGGTCGCGATCGAGAGGCCGTAGCCGTCGACGAGCCGGCTGGGCAGGAACCAGTCAGCCTCGGCGCCCAGCGAACGCAGCGCCCGCAGCATGAGCGCCGTCGCGCACACGCCGTCGACGTCGTAGTCACCGTGAACAGTGATCCTGCTTCCGCTCCGGATGTGCCTGAGGATCACCTCGACGGCTTGCCCGATCCGCTCGAAAGCATCTGGCGAATGGGTCTCGGTGGGAGTCAGAAAGTCACGTGCTTCCTTTAGCTCGCTGAGCCCGCGGCGGACGAGCACCTGGCCGAGCACGTGGCTGAGGCCCAGCTCGCGCTCGAGCCTCAGCACGGCGTCCAGATCGTAGGTCGGGATCGCGAGCCGCCGGGTCAGCGTGGCGGCGCGGCCCGGGAGCGACTCGGAGGTGTCCGGAACCGCCCGCAAGGCGGGCGCGGGACCTGGTGCTGGATTTGTGGCGGCGAGCGCAGCCTCGGTCATCCGGGCAGCGTAAGTGGCGCCCCCGACGGACCGGAGCGAACTGGGCTCCGAGGCGTCTGTGACGACGGGCTAAGTCAGGCCGACGCTGGCGGCCTCGCGCGTGCGCTGCTGGCGCAAGCCGATCAGGTACACGATCCCCATCCCGATCAGGGCGCCCGGAATCGCTTCCAGCACGGTCGAGATGTGGGTGTCGTGACGCCCCGGGATCGTGAAGCCGTTGACGATCAGGCCGAACAGGACGGCGCCCACGAGCGCTCCGACGAACGCTCCGAGGATCCCGCCCCAGTAGTGGTCAGGCAGCCAGATCGTGAAGTGCCACAGGGCCAGGCCCATCATCACCCAAGCAAGCATCCCCATCTCAGCAGCCCTCCTGCTCGTTTCGCGGATGCTTGCCAGCGTGCATGCCCATCAGCGATCACCCCGATCGGTCGTATGACGTCCGGCGAGGGGCATCAGCGTCGTCTCCCGTGACGGCGGTTTCGCGAGCGCGACTTCGATCCGCTCTTTGGCTTCTCGGGCCGCGCCACCCCTTCGTTCTCGGCAATGTCCGGTGCTGGGACGTGGGCCGCACCGTCGCCGCCGCCGGACTCAGCGTCGGCTGCGGGTGTGCTCTGACCGTCGCCGGGGCGGGGTTGTGCGGGACGCGTGGCGGGCTTCGACGGACGCGCAGCCGGCTGGGCGGGACGCGTCCGCTCGCCGGTCTTCGGCGCGGCCGGAGCCGTCGGCTCGGCGCTGTGCGCCAGTCGCTTGGTCAGCGTCGAGGTCTGTCGGCCTGGTGCGGCGCGCTCGATTTCGAGATCGCGCTTCATCTCCTCGAACTCGGACGCTGAAACAGTGTCGGGGTTCGGCGTGGTCAGGCGGCCGGTGCGGCGTGGCTTCTTGGTGACCGGCTCGACATCCGTGCCCGACTCGGCGTAAGCCGGGACGAAGCCGAGGTCGGTTTCAATCCGCTCACGGCGCGTGCGATAGACCGTCTCGCGCTCCTTCCAATGAGTCAGCACCGGCGATGCGATGAAGATCGACGAGTAGGCACCGGAGGCGACGCCGATCAGCAGCGCGAACGCGAAGTCCTGCAGGACCGGGGCGTTCCCGAACAGCAGCAGCGCAACCACCGGCAGCAGCGTGCAGAAGGTCGTGGCGAGCGATCGCGTCAGCACCTCGGACATCGAGCGGTTGACGATCTGCGAGAACGCAGCTCGTGGCATCCGCGGCACGTTCTCTCGGACGCGGTCGAACACGATGATCGTGTCGTAGAGCGAGTAGCCCAAGATCGTCAGCAGCGCGGCCACGGTCGCTGTCGTCACCTCCCGGCCGGTCAGCGCGTACACGCCGCTCGTGATCAACAGGTCGTGCATCAACGCGATCAGCGTCGGGACGGCGAACTTCCACTCGAAGCGCAGCGCGACATACACCGAGATCACGAGCAGCGAGGCGATGATCGCGACGATCGCGCTGTGCGCGACTGTCTGGCCGAAGGTCGGTCCCACCGAGCTCGAGTCGAACGATTTCAGCCCGTACTTGCTTTGCAGCGCGCCGCGGACCTTCGAGAGCTGGTTGGGCTGCAGCTGCTTGGCCGAGATCTGGAAGACGTTCTTGCCGAGTCCGGGATTGGAGACCTTCTGGACCGTCGGCTCTGACGCGCCGGCGTTCGAGATCACGGCGCTCACCTGCTGCGCGCTCGCCGGCTGGTTGGTGGCGGCGGTGATCCGCGTGCCGGAGGTGAAGTCGATCCCGAGGTTCAGGCCCTTCCCGCCGATCGCAAGCGCGCCGATCAGCAGGATCACGCCAGACATCGAGAAGAAATACTTCGAGGCGCCCATGAAGTCGAACCGCCAAACGCGCTTCTTGCCGCCTGCGCCAAGCGCTGAGGGGCTCCGCAGCACGCGCGAGTTGCCCATCGTCATCAGGATCGCCTGGGTCGCCATCACGGCGGTGAACAGCGACACGAACGTGCCGACCCCCAGAACCAGCGCGAAGCCCTGGACCTGGGCTGTGGCAAGCACGAACAGGATGAACGCAGTGATGATCGTGACCACGTTCGCGTCGATGATCGCCGTCAGGCCCTTCTTGTAGCCGGTGATGATCCCCTGCCGGACCGACCGCCCGCCACGGATCTCCTCTTTGACGCGTTCGAAGATCACGATGTTCGCGTCCGCGGCGACGCCGATCGTGAGGATCAGTCCCGCGATTCCCGGCAGCGTCAGCGTGATCGGGATCAGCTTGATCAGCGCGTAGAAGTAGAGGCCGTAGACGAACAGTCCGGCGACGGCGATCAGACCGAGCACGCGGTAGTAGGCGAGCAGGAAGATCGCGACGATCAGGAGCCCGATCGCGCCGGCGAGCAGGCCGTCGTGGAGCGCCTGCTTTCCGAGCGTCGCCGACACCTGCGATTCCGAGATCAGCTTCAGGTTGATCGGCAGCGCGCCCAGTCGCAGCTGGGTGGCAAGGTCCTGGGCGGACTGGATCGTGAAGCCGCCGGTGATGTCGGCGCCGTTGCTGCCGTCGATCCCGTCGGGGTACTGCTTGAAGTCGATCGAGGGGACCGTGACCAGCTTGTTGTCGAGCGCGACGGCGAAATGCTGGTTGAGCGTCTGGCCAAGCCCGCTGACGAGATCGCCGCGGTGGGCGATCTGCGAGGTGACGTTCTGGAAGGCCTTCTGGCCCCTGCTGGTGAAGCCGAAGGTTACGTCGGGGTTCCCGGCCTGGTCGGTGCTCTGCTGCGGGTTGGTGATCTCGTTGCCGAACAGCGAGACGTGGTCCTTGAGCACGAAGAACTGCGCGGTGGGGCTGTTGAACTGCGTCTTGTGCGCCGCGTTCGGGTCCGAGGCCTGGACCACGACGGTCCCGGGCTTCACCACGACCAGCTGACCTTCGGACGCGCTGACGCCCGAGGGCAGGCCGGAGAGGAGGTCCTGGTAGCTCGAGTCCGGACCGGAGAGCAGGCAGTGCTGCCCGACGACCGGTTGCTGGCCGTTGGCCTTGGCGGCGGTCGTGCACGCAGCGCTCCCCGGCGCGCCGAACAAGTAGTACTCGTTACCGAGACGCGCGTTGTCCGGGCTGACCAGCGCCGGCTGCTTGGCGGCGAGCGTGACGGCCTGGTACAGCGACATGCTGCCCGCGCCCGGATCGCCGGGCGCTGACCCTGCGGAGCCTTGGCTGATCGCGAGCGCACTCGGGTCCTGGGTCTGCAGCTGGGCGGCGACGGGCTTCCCGTTCGGGGCCAGCGCGTTCTTCTCCCAGTCGTAGAACTCCAGACGCGCGGTTGCGCCGACGATCTTCTCGGCGCGGGAGGTGTCCTTCACGTTCGGGAGACCGACCGAGATCAGGTTCCCGCCGACTGTCTGGATCTCTGGCTCCGAGACGCCGAGCACGTCGACGCGCTGGCGCATGATGTCGACCGCGCGCGACAGGGCGTCCTGGGTTACATGGGGCGTCTGGGCGGTTGGCTGCCCTTGGTAGGTGAGCTGCACCCCGCCCTTCAGATCCAGCCCCAGCACGGTCGGCTTGGTGGCGATCACGAACGCCGAGGCGAGGATCAGCCCGAAGACCAGGAGCAGGACTAGCCCGTTGCGCTTTCGATCGATCATCGCTTGACGTGGATGCTAGATCAGTGGTGGTTCGTCGGTGTGAGCACGAGCAGCAGCCCGCCCTCGTCGTCGTCGTACGCGGGAAAGATGTCCGCGACGGCCTTCGCCGGCAGATCGTGCTCGGCATTCACCTCAACGGGCTTGCCCTGCACGCGAACCTCCCACTCCAGCGCGGTGCTGACGTGGTCGGCTCCGTCATCAAACTGCAACCCGAGCACCTCGCCTACCGGTCGCCCGATCGCATGCTCGGTCTTGAGCCCGGTGAGCTCGAACGAGCCCCTGCCGCAGTCGACGATTCTGCCATCGGAGTCGCAGGCGAAGAACGCCGCGTTCGGCGCAGGGTAGTAATCGTCGAGCAGTTCGAACAGGTAGGCAAATCCGCATTTCTCGCAGCCCCGGGCCTCGCGACGGAAACCCACGTTGCGGTCGGTCCCCATCGACCTCTGACCGCAGTGCGGGCAGATGAAATAGCGCTCTCGAGCCATTGCCGCCTGAGGATAGACGGCATGGCCGCTGGGACGTGATCCCCTTTGCTAACTCTTCGTTATAACAGCGCCAAGGGGCCTGGCGGCTCGAGTCCCAGGTGCCGGAAGGCGCGTTTGGTGGCGGCCCGCCCCCGGGGCGTACGCTCGATCAACCCGCGCTGCAGCAGGTACGGCTCATACACGTCCTCGATCGTGTCCTGCTCCTCACCGACCGCCACAGCGAGCGTCGAGAGCCCGACGGGCCCGCCGGAGAACTTCTCGCAGATCGCCCGCAGGATCTCGCGATCGAGGCGGTCGAGGCCTTCGTGGTCGACCTCGAGCAGATCGAGCGCAGCGCCCGCGATCTCGCCCGTGATCACGCCCTCGTGACGGACCTCGGCATAGTCCCGAGCCCGCTTCAGCAGCCGGTTTGCGACCCGCGGTGTTCCGCGGCTGCGCTCAGCGATTGCGCGCGCGCCGTCGTCCTCGATCGCCACGTCCAGGAGGCGGGCGGATCGTCGCACGATCTGCGCGAGGTCCCCGGCGCCATAGTGCTCGAGGCGGTGCTGAATGCCGAAGCGGTCACGCAGCGGGGTGGTCAGGAGGCCCGTCCTGGTCGTGGCTCCGATCAGCGTGAACTGCGGTAGGTCGAGCGTCACGACGCGTGCGCCCGCGCCCTGGCCGACCGTGATCGGAAGCGTCCCGTCCTCCATCGCCGGATAGAACGTCTCTTCGAGCGCGCGCGGCAGACGGTGGATCTCATCGACGAAGAACACGGCGCGCGGCTCGAGCGCGGTCAGGAAGGCGGCGACGTCGCCCTTGCGTTCGAGCGCGGGACCGGCCGTCTGCACGAACGGCACGTCGAGTTCGGCGGCGATGATCTGGGCCAGCGACGTCTTGCCGAGGCCGGGCGGGCCGGCGAGCAGCACATGGTCGAGCGCCTCGCCGCGGCTCGCGGCCGCCGCAACCGATACGGACAGCTGCTCCTTGATCGCCTCCTGGCCGATGAAGTCCTCCAGGCGCCGCGGCCGCAGCGAGCGATCCGGATCTTCGTCGGGGAGCTCCTCGGGCGCCTGGATGCGGACGCGGTCACGGGCCTCCAGCGGCGTCATCTGCGCGCCATCCTCAATGCCTGGGCGATCAGCTCCTCGGGGCTTTCGCCGGCGACGTCGTCGAGCAGGTGATCGACCTCAACAGCGCTGTAGCCCAGCCCGAGGAGGCCCTCGCGCGCCACCGCCCGGGGGTCATCGGCGCGCGTGACGGTGATCGGCGAGACGGACGTCGACGCGCCGACCTTCTCTCGCAGCTCGACGATGATCCGCTCGGCCGTGCGCTTGCCAATGCCCGGCACCGCCTGGAATCGTGCCGTGTCGCCGGAGGCGAGCGCGGAGAGCAGCTCGCCCGGAGGGGCCGCAGACAGAACCGCCAGCGCCACCTTCGGACCGACGGATTGGACGCCGAGCAGCATCAGGAACAGCTCCCGCTCATCCTCGGTCGCGAACCCGTACAGCGCCAGGGCGTCGTCGCGGACCACCAGATGGGTGTGCAGCATCACGGCGCGGCCGACCGCCGGCACGTGGCGCAGCGTCTCGCTCGAGACCGCGAGCTTGTAGCCGACGCCGCCGCAGTCGACGACCACATGGTCGGGGCGCCGCACGGCCACAGATCCCGACACGAGCGCGATCATGCCCTTGACACCGCGTTTGCGAGGGGCGCGCGGTTGATCTCGCAGATCGCGACGGCCAGGGCGTCGGCGGCATGGTCCGGAGACGGCGGGTTGGCAAGGCCCATCAGGCGCGCGACCATCCGAGCGACCTGGTCCTTGGACGCGTGGCCGTGGCCGCATACCGCCCCTTTGACCTGCTGGGGCGTGTAGGAGCGGGTCGGGACGGCTCGCTGGCCGGCCGCCAGCAGCACGACTCCGCGGGCCTGACCGACCGCGAACGCGGTCCTCGCGTTCGCGCCGAAGTACAGCTCCTCAATCGCTACCGAGTCCGGCTGGTGGGCATCGAGCAGCTCGCCCACCCCGGCGTGGATGTCGGCGAGCCGGCGCTCCAGCGGAACGCCCGCCGCTGTGTGGATCACCCCGCACGTGAGCGCACGCAGCTTGGAGCCGGCGCTCTGGACCACGCCGTAGCCGGTGCTCGCGGTGCCTGGGTCGATCCCGAGGACAATCATCGCTAAGAGATTCTGCGGTTGGGTCCGGACGCCTTCCGGAAACAAACCTCAGGAGATTGGGCTGGCGGCGGACTAGGGGTGCTGCCCTCTAACGCCGCTTAGGAAGCGACCCCAGGTGAGCAGGGCTTTCTAGCGTTCGCGGGGTCAAAGCCCGGTAACGCTCACATTCGCCCGCGTGGGTCGACGCTTTTGAGCATTCGTGGGGTGCGCCGACGCCAGAACAACCACATTGCGCAAAAGCGCTCCGACGCCGGCGCGCTTTTGAGCAGCGTGGTCGCAGTCGCCATGGCAACTGCAACCACACTGCGCGAAAACGATTGAAACTCGTGCCGCTTTTGAGCGAAGTGGTCGTTCTCGCCACCCTTCCCCGGCTGGTGCGCGCATCAGGGGGAGGCCGCGCTCAGCGGGTGAGCCCACCAAGCCCACCAGGCGCAGCGACGCTCAGCGGGGTGAGCGAATGAATGCGAGCGGCCTACGGCCGCGCCAGCCCGCCGACGCACCGATTCGCGTGTCCGGGCTGGGTCACCCGGTACACGCGCCACACGCCCACGTGCGCGATCGGCACGATGCTCGTCAGCCGCGAGCTGATCCGAGCCCGGCCGCCGGCGATCGAGTCATGGGGCCCGACGAACAGCACGCCCTGGTGTCGCATCGTGGTCCCGACGCGCCCGAGCGTGACCTGCAACTTCCACGCGAGTGCCGTCTGGGCGCTGTGATTGACGGCCGCGAAGCTCGAATGACATGGATAGACGCCGTGGTGGCCGCCGACCGCGCCGACCGCGGCGGACAGCTGGTCGAGCTCCCTGACGGCACGCCGCGCCGTGGACTCCTGGGCGCGGGCCGAGGAGATCCGCCCGCTGGAGAGCGGAACGCAGATAACCACCACGACGGCCGCCACACCCAGCGCCGCCACTCGCCCCGCTCTGGGCGACGAGAACAAGCCGCCGACAAGAACCGCCCCGCGGGCCACCCCCACGCCGGCAAGCACGCAGAAAACGGCCGCCGCCGGCAGGAAGAAGCGCTCGAGCCCGGGGTAGCCGTCGGCGACCATCGCCACGACCAGAACGATCCAGGCCAGGGCACCGCCAAAGAGCGCCAGGGTCAGCCGGTCGCGATCCCGCCACCACGCCAGCGCGACGCCGAGCACACTCAGGATCAGGATGGGCACGGTCTGCAGATCGGCGGCCCGGCGCAACGCCTCGAGCTCGGGATGGTTGCCGAGGTGGCCGTTGTAGTCCTTGGCGTGGGAGGCGGCGAGGAACGGCTGGCCCGACCCGATCCAAGGCGGCACGAACCACCCCAACGGAACTGCCAGGACACCTGCCACGAGCAGCCACCGCAACCGTGGCTCCTTGATCCACAGCCACACCGCGTAGATCCCGAGAAACGGCCACGCCTCGGGCCGGATCAGCGCGGCGGCCACGACGATCACGTACGCCTGCGCGTGCTTGCGCTCCAGCGCGCGATCGATCGCCCACAGCGAACAGGCGATCAAAGTCGGCTCTGACGTGCCGCGGAACATGTAATAGAAGAAGTCCTGGGTAAGCAGGACGCCAAGCACCGCGACGACGCCGGCGATCGGGCCGGCCAACGGTGAGTCGACGTCGCGGACGAGCCGTGACCCAAGGCGATACGCCGCCACCAGCGCGAGCAGTCCGCCGGCGCGCGCGGTGATCACCCAAAACGTTGGCGCGGCGCCACCGAACAGCCCGAACACGCTGGTGAACACCACGGGCAGCGGCTTCCACGACGGACCGCCGCCGGTCGCGAAGCTGAGGTGCGGATCGAACACCTCCTTGCCCCACACGATCCACGCCCAGGGGTCATAGCTGGGCACCGTCGGCAGAATCGCTGCGGACAGCGCAGCAAGCGCGAAGCACGCGACGACCGCCAGGAACACCGGGGAGTGCAGCAGCGCGCGCCACCGAGCCGATGGCGTGGAAGCGGCGTTGGAGGGCTCAGGCTCTGGCGACCGCGAAGGCGGCGTCTCGACGGTTACCTGGCCCGCTGCATCATCGGCGGCGGGCATGGGTCGGCGATTCTAGCGGCGGTCATGAACGCAGCCTTAGCGGCCCTTTTCGGAAGTATTCAGCGACTGCCGTCGCGGGGCTGCGGCGAAAACCGGCAGCGCATGAGCGTCGCGATTACCCGGAAACCATCGACGGCGGTGAGCTTCTTGCCTTCTTCGTTGGAACGTGCCCGGTAGTGAACCGGCACCTCGAAGATCCGCTCGCCCCGCTGGACCAGCCGTGCGGTGATCTCGGGCTCGATCGCGAAGCCCGGCGACTGCAGCGGCAGGCTCCTGAACAGGTCGGTCCGGATCATCTTGTGGCAGGTCATGATGTCGTGCAGATACACGTTGAAGAGGATGTTGCAGGCCAGCGTGACGCCCTTGTTCCCGAGCACGAACAGGAACGAGTGGCTGGTGTAGCCATCGAACGCGCGGACGCCGAAGCACGCGTTGGCACGGCCGTCCAGCAGCGGCGGCATCAGCAGCCCGAGGTCTGAGGGGTCGTATTCGAGGTCCGCGTCGAAGATCGCGGCGAACTCCCCGCGTGCTTGGCTCAGGGCGGTCTGCACGGCGGCGCCCTTGCCACGGTTCTCCGGATGCTCGAACAACCGCACGCGCTGGTCCCGGGCGGATTGGCCGGCGGGCGCGCCGGCAGACTGGCCGCCGGGCGGGCTGGCCGGGGTGGGCGGGCCCCAGTTTTCGCGGAGAATGTCGCGGGTTCCGTCCGTCGAGCCGTCATCGACGATGATCAGCTCGAAGTCGCTCGGCAGTTCGGTCTCGAGCACCTCGGCGATCGCGCGCTCGACGCGTTCGCGCTCGTTGTAGACCGGCATCAGGATCGAGAGCATGTGACCGTGGCTTGAATCGAGGGTCGGCTGGGCCGGGTCCGACTGCCGAATCCCGGCGAGGGCACGCGATGCTAGCGAACGCCGATTCAGTACGGCAGGATTGCCGTATGGACTTCGCGGCGGCCGGACTGCTCGACGGGCTCGAGGGTGAGGCACGCGAAGCTCGCGAGCGGCTGCTTGCGCAGCTCATCGAGGACGGTGTCGGAGTCGAGGAGCTCAAGGCCGCGGTCGCCGAGGACCGCCTTTCTCTGCTGCCGGTGGAGCGGCTCCTCGAGGGACGCTTCACGGCTCGCGAGATCGAGGCGCGCACGGGCCTGGCGGCGGATCTGGTGCTTCGCATCCGCCAAGTGAGCGGTCTGTCGGAGGCTGCGTCGGACGACCGCGTGTTCTCGGAGCAGGACATCGGGCTCGCCGAATCGATCAAGCTGTTCCTCGACGCGGGGATGGATGAGGAGCGCGTATTCGAGATCTCGCGCGTGCTCGGCGAGGGCATGTCCCGCGCGGCGGCGACGATCACCTATGCGTTCGGGGATTCGTTCATCAGGCCTGGGGACTCCGAGCGGGAGGCGGCGCTGCGGTTCGCGGCGTTGGCCGAAACGCTGTTGCCCGCGTTCACGCCCGTGCTCGCGGCCAGTTTCCGGGCCCACCTGCGCGAGAGCGTCCAGCGGGCCCGGCTCGAGCAGGGATGGCTCGACCAGGGCCACATCGAGGACGCGGCGGAGATGACGGTCTGCTTCGCCGACCTGGTCGGATTCACGCGGCTGGGCGGCGAGATCGAGGTCCAGCAGCTTGGCGCGGTCGCAGGCACCCTCGCCCATCTGGCAAACGGCGTCGCATCAGGACCGGTGCGTCTGGCCAAGACGATCGGCGATGCCGCGATGTTCGTCAGCACCGAGCCCGCGCCACTTGTGGAGGCTGCCCTCTCATTGCTCGACGCGGCGCAGGACGCCGAGCTACCGAGCCTGCGCGCCGGGATCGCGAAAGGCCCGACGCTGATCCGGGCCGGCGACTTCTACGGGCACGCGGTCAACCTGGCGAGCCGCGTGACCGGAATCGCGCGCCCCGACAGCGTGCTCTGCACCAAGGACATCAGAGACGGCTCGCGCGAGCAGTTCGACTGGTCGTTCGCGGGGCGCTACCGACTCAAGGGCTTGGCGGACGCCGTGCCCTTGTACCGCGCCCGCCAGCATGACGCTTCAGAGCACGAGCACGCCGCCGGCCCGGAGCCCCGGGACCAGCGACTGCCCGAGACGAAGGCCGCTAAGAAACGCTCAGCAGATCGACGACGAAGACGAGCGGAGAGTTAGGAGGGATCCCCGCCCCACCGCTCTTCCCGTAGGCCAGGTTCGGCGGGATGATCAGCTCGCGACGGCCGCCTACCCGCATCCCCGGGATGCCCTTCTGCCAGCCCGGGATCACGCCGGCCAGCGGAGTAGTGAACGGCTGATTTCGCTTCCAGGAGGAGTCGAACTCCTTGCCGTTGCTGTACAGCTCTCCGACGTAGTTGACGGTGACGGTGCTTGACGAGGTGGCGGTTGCGCCGGTCCCCGTGATGATGTCCTTGGTGACGAGGTTCTTCGGGGCTGGGCCCTTGGGGATCACCACCACCGGCTTCTTCGAGAGCGGTCCGGTCTTTGGGGTCGTGGCAGTCGCGGACGAGGTGGTGCTGGTGCTCGTTGTCGACGCGCTCGCCACGGTCGCCGGCGCGGTCGCCCCACCCGAGGGGGCGAGTTGGACTCCGGGGGCCTTGGAGCTTCCACACGCTGCGAGGCCTGCAGCGAGCCCCACAGCAGCTATTGAAATCGACAGTCGGTTGCGCATGAAGTCGAGGAGCGTAGCGGGAGCGCCCGCGAAGCAGCGCCGGCGCGTCTAAGAAACGCTTAAGAGGCGATCCGCTCGAGCACTGCAGCGTCGACGTCGAAGTTGGCGTGCACCGCACCGACGTCATCCGACTCCTCGAGCGCGTCGATCAGCTTCATCAGCTTGGCGGCGTCGCCCTCCTCGACGGGCACCCGCGACTTCGGCCGCTGCGTCACGTCGGCGCTCTCGATCTCCACACCGGCCTGCCGGAGCGCCTCACGGACGCCGCCCAGCGCGCCCGGTTCGGCGATGATCTCGAACACGTCGTCGTCGAGCGCGATGTCCTCGGCGCCGGCATCGATCGCCGGCATCAGATCGTCCTCGTCGTAGCGAGAGGCGTCCACGACGATCACTCCCCGCTTGTCGAACAGGTAGGACACGCTCCCCGGCTCACCCAGATTGCCGCCGTGCTTTGAGAGCAGATGGCGGACGTCGGCGCCGGTCCTGTTGCGATTGTCGGTCAGAGCCTCGATCAATAGCGCGACTCCGCCCGGGCCGTAGCCTTCGTACAGCACGGACTCGATCTGGTCGGCGTCCACGCCCTCCCCGGTCCCCTTGGCGACCGCGCGCTCGATGTTGTCCTTGGGCATCGACGCGTCGCGGGCCTTCTGGATCGCCAACGCGAGCCCCGGGTTGCCGTCGGGATCGCCGCCGCCCTCGCGCGCGGCGACCGTGATCGCCCGCGCGAGCTTCGTGAAGTGCTGGCCTCGCCGGGCGTCGACGACAGCCTTCTTGTGCTTGATCGAGTGCCATTTCGAGTGACCTGACATATGCACCCAGTCTAGTGCGGGTAGGCTCCGTGAATGACCGCGATCGCGAACCCAGGCATCTTCAAGGCCTATGACATCCGGGGTGTTTTCGGCAGCGACATCGACGGCGACGTCGCGGAACTGATCGGACGAGCTTTCGGGCACGTGATCGCCGAACTCGAGGGCAAGGCGGTGTCTGAGCTGCGCCTGGGCCTCGGCCACGACATGCGTCTCACGGCGCCCGAGCTCGCGGCGAGATACAAGACCGGAATGACCGCCGAGGGGGCGACCGTGCTCGATGGCGGGCTGCTCGGAACCGAGATGCTCTATTACCTGGTCGGGTCGCGCGAGCTCGACGGGGGGCTGATGTGCACTGCCTCCCACAACCCGAAGCAGTACACCGGCGCGAAGCTGGTCAAGCGCGGCGCGATCGCGCTCTCCGGGGACGCCGGAATCGGGGACGTGAAGGCGAAGATCGAGCAGGGCCTCGGCCCCGCCCCAGGAGGCGGCCACAGCGAGGACGTTGACGTCTACGACGAGTTCCACCATGCCGCGCTGAGGTTCATCGACCCGGACGCGGTCAGGCCGATGAAGGTCGTGGTCGACGGCGGCAACGGCATGGCCGGGCCGATGGTGGGCCCGCTGCTCGAGAAGCTGGGCCTCGACCTGGTCGAGGCTTACTGGAAGCCGGACGGTCATTTCCCCGATCACGAACCCAACCCGCTGCTGCCCGAGAACCGCGAGTTCATCATGAGCGAGGTCGTCAAGCAGCAGGCGGACCTCGGGATCGCGTGGGACGGCGATGCCGACCGCTGCTTCTTCATCGACAACCACGGTCAGTTCGTGGACGGTGACTTCCTGACCGCCCTGCTGGCGGACTCGATTCTGCGCAAGCAGCCCCGCGCGACGATCCTCTACGACGTGCGAGCGAGCCGCGCGGTCGCCGACACCGTCGAGAGCCAGGGCGGGCGCGCGTTGATGAACCGGGTCGGCCATGCGTTCTTCAAGACCCGCATGCGCGACGAGCACGCGCTGTTCGGTGGTGAGGTATCGGGCCACTACTACTTCCACGACTTCTACTGCGCGGATTCAGGGACGATCCCGGCGCTCTTGATCCTCGAGTTGCTCTCGCTCCAGGAGGCGAGGATGTCGGACCTGCTCGAGCCCTACCGATCCAAGTACTTCATCTCCGGAGAGATCAATTCCGAGGTCTCGGACCAGGACGCCAAGATGCGGGAGATCTCCGAGCGGTACGCCGATGCGCGCCAATCGCACCTCGATGGCATCTCGATCGACTACGACGACTGGCACTTCAACGTCCGCCCGTCGAACACTGAGCCGCTGCTGCGGTTGTGTCTGGAATCGCTCGTTTCACGCGAAGACATGGAGCGCCGCAGAGATGAGGTGCTTGCCGTGATCAGATCTTGAGTGGCAAATCGCCTAAAGGCGATTCGCCCACGAGTTCGGCTGCGCCGAACCCGGAGGCTCCGTCAGCCGAGGAATCGCTGGCCGTCGCGGCTCGCGCGGGGATCCACCGGCTGGCGCTGCCCACCCCATTCCTGGTGGGGCGCGTCAACTGCTACCTGATCGAAGACGACCCGTTGACGCTCGTCGACACGGGACCCAACTCGGGGAAATCGCTGGACGAGCTGCAGCGCGCGCTCGCCGAGCACGGTTATTCGATCGAGGACCTGGAACTGATCGTGATCACGCACCAGCACATGGATCACCTGGGGCTGCTCGAGATCCTCGGCCGCCGCTCCAACGCCGAGGTCGCCGCCTTCCACGCGTTAACCGGCTACCTGCGCAACTTCAGCGAGAGCGCGACCGCTGACGACGAGTTCTCGCAGGGGCTGATGCGTCGCCACGGCGTGCCGAGCGACATGGCGCTGGTCCTTGGGTCGGTTGGAGCCGCGTTCAGGGCGTTCGGCTCGAGCGGCCACGTCACGCGCGAGCTGCACGACGGCGACACGCTCGAGCTGCGCGATCGCCGCTTCGAGGTGCTGCATCGCCCTGGACACAGCCCCTCGGACACGATCTTCTGGGACGAGGAGCGCAGCATGCTGATCGCCGGTGATCACCTGCTCGCGCACATCTCGTCGAACCCGCTGGTCTCGCGCCCGCTGACCGATGCCGGCGAGAGCGATCGTCCGCACGCCCTGATCGACTACATGAACTCGATGCGCGCCACGCACGAGCTGCCGGCGCAGCTCGTCCTCGCCGGCCACGGCGACCCGATCACAGACCATGCTGCGCTGATCGACGAGCGGTTCAGGATGCACCAGCGACGCGCCCGTAAGATCTTCGGAATGCTCGCCGGCGGGCCCTGCACCGCCTACGAGATCGCGGTGCGGATGTGGGGCAACGTGGCGGTGACGCAGGCGTATCTCACGCTGTCCGAGGTCCTCGGCCACCTTGATCTGCTCGCGCTCGAGGGCCGCGTCGAGGAGCTCGACGACAACGGCGTCGCGCGCTTCGCCGCGATTGATAGTGATCGGTAGCAATCAGGAGCTATGAGTAGTAACGCTCACCGATCGTGCGGGATTCTACGGAGCATGCAGCTGCCGCCGCGGCCGATCAAATAGCGATGAGGAGCCGGCGGACTCACCGTCGCAGCAGCGAACATGCGAACCCGCTCCCGGCCGCGGAGGCAATCGAGCGCTACCCGCAGCTGCTGGACAGGATCCCGGCCGTCATCTACGTGGCCGAAGCCGGTACCAGCGGCCTGTGGAACTACGTCAGCCCTCAGATCGAGTCGATCCTCGGCTTCTCTGCAGAGGAGTGGCGGGCCGATCCGACGCTGTGGGCGCGGCAGCTGCACCCCAAGGATCGCGAGCTGATCCTGCGACGGGAGGAAGGCTCGGACTTCGGCTCGGCCGAGGAGGGCCCGGTCGAGTACCGCATGCTGCACCGCGACGGGCACGCGGTCTGGATCCGCGACGATGCCGCGCTTTCGGAGGACGACGATGGCGTACGGCGCTGGCACGGCGTGCTGTCCGACGTGACGGAGCGCAAGCAGGTGGAGGCGGAGCTCGAGCACCGCGCGGCCCAGCAGGCAGCCGTGGCGCGGCTCGGGGAGCACGCGCTGGAGGGCGCTCGGATCTCGGACCTGATGAACGAGGCAGTTCGGGAGGCGACAGAGATCCTGGGGCTCGAGGTGGGGGCCGTGCTCGAGTTGCTGCCGGAGGAGGACGCGTTCATGCCACGCAGCCACGTCGGCTGGCCCGATTGGGTGACCCGCGACATGCGCGTCGCGTCGACCCACGACACGCAATCGGGATACACGATCCTCACGGCCGCCCCCGTGATCGTCATCGATTGGGAGCGGGAGCAGCGCTTTCACAGAAGCCGCGCGTTGGAAGAGATCGGCGCGCGCAGCGGGATATCCGTCGTGATCGAGGGTGCCGACGGCCCGTTCGGCGTGCTGGCCGCCCACTCGGTGCACTTGCGGGAATTCGGGCCCGGCGATGTGGCATTCCTGCAGTCGCTGGCGAACGTGCTCGCGGACGGGCTCCAGCGGCAGGCCACCGAGGACGACATCCGCCATCGTGCGCTGCACGACTCGCTCACCGGCCTACCCAACCGAGTCCTGTTCCTGGATCGGCTGGGACAGGCCCTCACGCGGCTCCCGCGGCGGGGCTCACTCGCGGCGATCCTGTTCCTCGACCTCGATCGCTTCAAGCTGATCAACGACAGCCTCGGGCATCAGATCGGCGACGAGCTGCTCGCGGCGGTGGCGCCGCGGCTCACCCAGGCCCTGCGCTCGAGCGACACCGTGGCCCGGTTCGGAGGCGACGAGTTCGGCATCCTGCTCGAGGACATCTCCGGCGAGCATGACGCGATCGAGATGGCGAGCCGGATCGCCGGCGTGTTCGCACGGCCGTTCGTTCTCGCCGGCACCGAGCACTTCATCACGACCAGCATTGGGATCTCGCTCGCCCGCGGCGGCGAGCTGCCCGGAGAGCTGATCCGCGATGCGGACGCCGCGATGTACCGCGCCAAGGAGCGCGGCCGCGCCCGCTATGAGGTGTTCGACGAGCTGATGCGGGGCCGGGTGATCGCACGGCTAAGGGTCGAAAATGACCTTCGGCGCGCGCTCGAGCGCGACGAGCTGCGGCTCGATTACCAGCCGGTCGTGTCGCTGAGCGACGGAGCGATCGTCTCGCTCGAGGCGCTGCTGCGCTGGGACCATCCGAAACGAGGACTGATCGCTCCCAGCGAGTTCATCCCGATCGCGGAGGAGAACGGGCTGATCGAGCCGATCGGGCGCTGGGTGCTCGAGCGGGCCTGCCGCCAGGCGGCGATCTGGTATCGCCGCCGCCCCGACGCGGCGCCGGTCGGCGTTTCGGTCAACCTTTCGGCGATCGAGGTGACGCGCCGCGGAACGCCGCAGGCGGTGCGTGAGATCCTGCAGGGCACCCGCTTGCTGCCCGAGCTTCTGAGCCTCGAGATCACCGAGCGGGTGATGCTCAGGGACGCCGACGGTCTGGGCGAGGTGCTCGACGCGCTCAAGGCGATCGGCGTGCAGCTCGTGCTCGACGACTTCGGCACCGGCTATTCATCGCTCGGATACCTGACCCGCCTGCCGCTGGATGCGATCAAAATCGACCGCTCGTTCGTCGACGGGCTCGGCGTCGAGTCCCGCGACACGGCCATCACGGAGGCGATCATCGCGATGTCGGGGGCGCTCTCGCTCGAGGTGATCGCGGAGGGGGTCGAGAGCCCCGTCCAGGCGGCGGAGCTCGAGCGCCTCGGCTGCCGTCTCGCGCAGGGGTTCCTGTTCGCGGGACCGCTCTCGCCCGCGGCGATCACTCGTCTGCTGAGCGACGGCATCTCGCGCTCAGCGCACGAGCATTAATTCCCCGCCCGCCCACCCGACCACCTAGGGGTAGGCGGACGTCCCCGGCTGCAGCGGCGAGACCGTCACGGTCTGGCAGAAGTAGGCGCCGCCCTGTGGGATCGCGGTCTTGAGCGTCGCCGTGTCGTTCGGCGGGATCACCTGGAGCGCGTATGCGGTCGTGCACCCGGTGGTCGCGCCCGACGAGGTGAAGTGCGTCACGAACAGCCTGAAGGAGACGGTCGAGCCGGCCGCGACAGCGAGCGCGTGAACCGGCACGGGGCCGGCGAAGTCGTGGGTGACGTGCGTCGGGATCGTGGTCAGGCCCGCGCCCTGTTTGTTGAGGAACAGGACACCGGGAAACCCGATCGTGTTGCAGCTGTGAGAGCTGGTGTTCTTGAGCGCGAATCCGAGCTCGCCCTTGCCCGTCGCCCCCTGCTGCCCAAGGAACGAGAGCGACAGGTCGGCGGCCCGGCAGGGTCCGGAGGTCGGCGACGCCGTAGTCGATGTCGTTGTGCTCGAGCTCGCGCTCGTGGTCGAGGAAGTGCTCGCCGGCGTCGACGTGGTCGCGGGGGTGGTCGTGACCGAAGCCGCGGTGCTCGAGCTGCTCGAGCTCGACCCGCCACAGCCCGCAGCGGCCAGGCAGAGCACGGCCGCCGCGGCGGCGAGGAGTCTCATAGCCTTCTTTTCGGGCAAAACGCGTCCAGATCCTTCTTCAGAGGGCGTGCGAGTATCCCATCGGGCGGACATGACATCGCAGGGCACACAACCGAGCAGAACCCGGCGCAGCGTGCTCAATCCTCATGAGATTGAGCAGTTGCTCGATAAGCACAACCCGTTCTGGGGGCCGCAGATCGTCGTCGCCGGGGCGATCGTGCTCGATCTCGCGCTGCCGGACAGGATCACGATCGGGCCGATCTGGCTGCTGCCCGCGTTCGAGGCGCTGCTGCTAATCGGTCTCCTTCTGTGGGCGCCGCGCGCGGGCGTCCGCCATGCACCGCTGCGGCGCCGGGTGTCGATCGCGCTGATCGCCCTCGTCAGCTTCACCAACATCGTCTCGCTTGTGCTGCTCTGCCATTACCTGCTCAGGGGTGGCAAGGCGAACGGCCATCCGCTGATTCTCGGAGGGATCGTGCTGTGGGTGACCAACGTCCTGCTGTTCGGCCTGTGGTATTGGCAGCTGGACCGCGGCGGCCCGATCGAGCGGGCGCTGTCAACCGGCCTGTTCCCCGACTTTCTCTTTCCGCAGATGCAGGAGAAGCACTTTGCGCCGCCCGACTGGATGCCCGGGCTGGTCGACTATCTCTACGTCTCACTGACCAACGCGACGGCGTTCAGCCCCACCGACACGATGCCGCTGACCAAGAACGCCAAGTGGCTGATGTCGATCCAGTCGCTGACCGCACTGCTGACGATCGGGCTCGTGCTCGCGCGCGCCGTGAACATCCTCAGCTGAGGGGATTCGATCTCGCCCGCCCACGCCCAACCACCCGCTACGGTTGCGGTGTGCAGCCCGCCCCCGGAACGCAACGGCCACGCAAACGCAGGAAGCTCGACTGGGAGCTGATCACCTGCGGCTTCAAGGGCCATGAGCTGATCGGCACCGACGCGGCCGAGCTGCGCGCGCAAGACTCGGTCATCGCCCGTGAGGAAAACGGGATTCGCTGGCACCGCTGCGTTCGCTGCGACAGCTGGCTCGCGCTCGATCCGCCCGCCCGGCCGGCTCGCGTGCATCTGCCCGACCGAGAGGAGATCGTGGTCCCGATCCGCGGCAAGGCGCTGCGCGACAAGATCGTGCTGCGGGTGATCGCGATCGACCGCGCCTTTCATTTCCTGATCCTCACCCTGCTCGGAATCGCCGTGCTGCTGTTCGCGGCGAACGAGAAGAGCCTGCGTGACACCTACTACAAGGTGCTCACGGATCTTCAGGGCGGGACCGCCGGGGGCCCGGTTCAGACGACCGGCCACGTCGGGATCCTGCACGAGTTCGACAGGCTGTTCTCGCTCAGTCACGGGAAACTGACATCATTCGGAATCGCGGTGCTCGCCCTCGGTCTGCTCGAGTTGATCGAGGCGGTCGGCCTGTGGCTGATCAAGCGCTGGGCCGAGTATCTGACGTTCATCGCGACGGCGATCTTCCTGCCACTGGAGATCTACGAGATCATCCACCGGCGGTCCGGGCTGAAGATCGTGGGCTTTCTAGTCAATCTCGCAGTCGTGATCTACCTCTTGTACGCGAAGCGGCTCTTCGGGCTGCGTGGGGGCGGGCGAGCCGACGAGGAACTGCGCGAACGGGACATGGGCTGGCCGGCGCTCGAGCGGGCGACTCCTCCCAGGCTGGCACCGGTGAGCGACGACGCGAGCCTGGCTTGAGCGCCACCGACCGGGACGCACTCGAGGCTGACATCCGCCGGATCGGAGCAGAGCTTGCGGCCGCCTTCCCCTCCGGCACCCGCCATCCGATCCGCGCGCTCGACGCCCGGGCGATGGAGTTCGCGTCGAGCGACGCCGAGCTCCGGGCGGCCCTGTTCAGGTTTGTCGACGTGGTGCCGGCCTGCCGGTCGCTCGACGACCTCGCCCGGCACCTGACGGGGTTTCTCGAAGCGGTCTCCGACGCGCCGCCGACGATCGCCGCCGCGATGCGGATCGCCAACACGAAGGGAGGCCGGGCCGCGCTCGGCGCTGCGTCGGCCGCGGGGGTTAAGCACATGGCGCACCGGTTCATCGTCGGCGAGAGCCCGCACTCCGCGCTCGGGGTGCTGCGCGGCCTGTGGGATCGCGGCATCGCCAGCACCGTCGACCTGCTCGGAGAGGCGACAGTGACCGAAGCGGAGGCCGACCGCTACGCGAGTCGCTGCAGCGCCGCGCTCAGTGAGCTCGCGAATGCGGCGGTGCGCTGGCCACCCCGGCCGATCCTCGAACAGGACTCGACCGGGGTGGGCGGGGAGGCCATTCCGCGCGCCAACGTCTCGGTCAAGGTCTCAGCGCTCACGCCGGTCCTGCACCCGGATGCTCCGGAGCTGAGCGTGCAGGATGCACGCCGCCGGCTGCGGC
Organism: uncultured Solirubrobacterales bacterium; assembly: GCA_963796525.1. Classification (GTDB taxonomy): domain Bacteria; phylum Actinomycetota; class Thermoleophilia; order Solirubrobacterales; family Solirubrobacteraceae; genus Palsa-465. Next base: position 283,566 of record CAWCMD010000012.1, on the reverse strand, counting down.
CACTGCTGCGGGTCGCTCAGCGGCTGCCGGCGCACATCCACATCGACATGGAGTCGCTCGACTCCCGCGAGGCCGTGCTCGACCTCGTGCTCGGGTTGCTCTCCGAAGACGAGTTCCGGGAGGGCCCGTCGGCGGGGCTCGTGCTCCAGGCGTACCTGCGCGACTCCGGCGAGCAGCTCGACCGGATCCTCGAGTGGGCGCAGCGATCGCGGCGCACGCCGCCGCTGCAGGTGCGGCTCGTGAAGGGCGCGTACTGGGACCACGAGCTGGTGCAGGCCCGCCAGCACGGATGGCCGACGCCCGTGTATGACGTCAAGGCCGACTGTGACCGCAACTTCGAGGCGCTGACGGCGCGGCTGGTGCAGGCCAGGCCGCTCGTGCGGACCGCAGTCGCATCGCACAACCTACGCTCGATCGCACACGCGATCGCGGTCAACCGAGAAGCAGGTGTCGAGGATCACGAGCTCGAGCTGCAGGTGCTGCGCGGCCTCGGCGACGAGCTACAGGACGCGCTGGCGGCCCGAGGGTTCCGCGTGCGCACCTACTGTCCGGTGGGAGACCTCGTCGCCGGCATGGCCTACCTGATCCGCCGGCTGCTCGAGAACACCTCGAACGAGTCGTTCCTGCACGAGCAGGCGCAAGGCACACCACTCGAGACGCTGCTCGCGGCGCCGTAGCCCCAGACTCCGGTCAGACGACGCGCAGAGTTCCGGTGTGGGTTCTCAACCCGAAACCGGTTCAAAGTTGCGCAAGATGCCGGTCGTCTGTATTTTCGATTCGACCGGAGGATTTGTACTGCCAGGCGGCTTCGAGGCGGCTGTCCGGCAGATCCGTAGTGCCATGTCCAGTCTCCTCCGGACAGACAACTCCAGGAGAGACAGGGGTGAGCGACGCATACGCTTATAAGCAGGCGTCAGAGCTCGAAGAGCAGCTGACCGAGACTTCGCGGGTCGCTGCCGCCGTTGTCGTCGAGCGCAGGCTGTCCGCAACCGCGCCCGCGGCCCGCAAGCCGATCCGCAGGGACGCGATGTTCCGCAGGCTGCTGGCCGTCGCAGACCTCGTGGCAGCCGCCGGTGGCCTCGGCGCCCTTGCCTGGGTGAGCGGCAGGCCGATCGAGCCGGTGACACTGCTGACGCTGCCGCTGATCATCCTGGTCGCCAAGCTCAGCGGCCGCTACGACCACGACGAGGTCGTGCTGCGCAAATCGACGCTCGATGAGATTCCGCAGCTGCTGGCGCTGGCGGCGTGCTTCTCGCTGATCTGGTCTCTGGCGGCATATCTCGTTGGGGTGCGGCTGCACCTCGATGGTGCCGGCGTGGCGGTGCTGTGGGGCGCGACCGCGGCGTTCCTGATCTTCTGCCGGTCGGGTGCACGGATCCTCGGACAGCTGTCCGCTCCTCCCGAGCGTGTTCTGATCGTCGGCAGCGCGGGGGCTCGCAAGCGGCTCGCGCAGTCGCTGCATTCCGATCCCGGCGCGCGGATCGAGCTTGCCGGCTTTCTGCCGTTGGAGGACGAGCGCCGCACACACAGCGACTGGGGTCCTCGCTCGCGGCGCCGGCGCGAGCTTCGCTTCGACGATCTCGGCAAGATCGTCGGCGAACGCGACGTCGACCGCGTGCTGTTGATTCCGACGAGCGCAGGCAACGAGACGATGCTCGACGCGATCAGCGCCACCACGGCGCTCGGCGTCAAGGTGTCGATCGTCCCGCGCCTGTTCGAAGTGGTCGGCTCGGCTGTCGAGTTCGACTCCGTCGGCGGGGTGACCGTGCTGGGCGTTCGCAAGGCTGGTCTCTCGCGCTCCTCGCGCGCGATCAAGCGCGGCCTCGATCTGGTCGGGTCGGGCATCGGGCTGCTCGTCCTGGCGCCGTTCGGCGCCCTGATCGCGATCGCGATCAAGCTCGATTCGCCCGGACCTGTGTTCTTTCGCCAGCCGCGTGTCGGCCGTGACGGCCGGATCTTCCAGATGATCAAATTCCGCAGCATGATCGACGGTGCCGAGGCGCAGCGGGCGGCGCTCGAGTCGATGAACGAGACCGAGGGGATCTTCAAACTCTCCGACGACCCGCGGGTGACGAGGGTCGGACGGCTGCTGCGGCGCAGCTCGGTCGACGAGCTGCCGCAGCTGATCAACGTGCTGATCAGCGAAATGAGCCTGGTCGGCCCGCGACCCCTGATCAGCGACGAGGACCGGTTGGTCGAGGGCCGTCATCGCGAACGGCTGCACCTCGCCCCGGGCATGACAGGTCCGTGGCAGGTTTTGGGCCCGACGCGGCCGCCTCTATCTGAGATGGTCAAGACCGACTACCTGTATGCGGCGAATTGGTCGCTGTGGGGCGACCTGAAGATCCTGCTGCGCACCGTCACGCACGTGACGGGACAGCGGGGGCTATAGCGCCCGAGCGATTACCGCCATGCGGTCGCGAAAGTCGGGCGCCCACATCCGCTCCGCGACGCCCGCCGCGCTCGCAGCGCCGACCAGCCCGCGTGCGGCGGCGGGCGAGTAGCCACCGATCCGCTCCAGGTAGTAGCCGACGGTGAACGCCTTCGGGGAGGTACGGATCTCCAGCACCTCGTAGCCGTTTCGCTCGAGGAGCTTGGCGATCGAGTACCGCGTGAAATACTGGACATGCGTCGGCAGGACCGACCACCACCGCCGCCCCATCGCGCGTGCCAGCCGGCTGCCGGCATCGGGAAGCGCCAGCCACAGCACCCCGGCTGGTGCGGTCAGCTCCCGGATCCGCTGAAGCGCGGCCGACGGATCGATCAGGTGCTCGATCACGTCGCCCATCGTGACCGCGTCGAACGCGCCGCTCGGCAGCGCCGCCTCGAACAGGTCCGATGTGATCACGTCGAGGCCCAGGTGCTCCCGGGCGTAGTCCGAGCCGAACTCGCTGGGCTCGACCCCGACCGCGGTCCAGCCGCGCTCGCGCGCCTCGGCCAGCAGGAAGCCGACCCAGCAACCGAGGTCGAGCAGCTTCCCGCGCCGCGGCGCGTAACGCTCGATCCGCTCCAGCGCGCGGCGAGCGGTCTCGCGTTGGCCCGCCTCCTCGTCGATGTAGTCCTCCGAGGCAGCCGCCGCATACGCGTGTGAGAGCAACTCCTCGTCGGGCATCGGCTCGAGCTGCATATGCCCGCACGCCCCGCAGCGGACGATGTCGCCGAGCGCCGTGCCGAAGCTGTCGGTCGTCGGGATCAGTCCATCGGATCCCATCTCGCCGGCCACCCTGAGGTGCGCCTGGAGCGACGGCGAGCCGCAGGCAGAGCATTTAGCGATGGCCTCCAAGCGCGCAATGTTAGGGTCGGGGGCGAGTTGTCGAACCCCGGTCCCTTCACCAACGAGCCGGTGCTCGAGCTGCGCCGCTCCTCGGTTCGCGCCGGCTTGAGCGAGGCGCTGGCCCGTGTGGACGCCGAATTGCCGCTCGAGATCCATGAGGGAGGTTCGGGCCCCAGCTTGCACTCGACGGACCCGGGTGATCCGGAGCGGCTCGTCGCCCACGCGCAGACCCTGACCGAGAGCGAAGTGCACGCGGCGGTTGCGGCTGCGACAGCGGGCTACCCCGAGTGGCGGCAGCGGCCCGCAGCCGAACGCGCCCGCGCTCTCGTTCGCGCGGCGGCCTGGCTGCGCGAACGGCGGCTCGAGCTTGCAGCGCTGGAGGTCCGCGAATGCGCGAAGCCGTGGCCCGAGGCCGACGCCGACGTGTGCGAGGCGATCGACTTCCTGGAGTACTACGCCCGTGGCGCGATCGAGCTCGAGCGCGGCCGTGAGCTGCTCCAGGTCCCAGGCGAGCACAATGAGCTGCACTACGTCCCCCGCGGGGTGGTTGCCGTGATCTCCCCGTGGAACTTCCCGCTCGCGATCCCCTGCGGGATGACGGCGGCCGCCCTGGCCACCGGCAACGCGGTCGTGCTCAAGCCTGCCGAGCAGGCCCCGGGCTGCGCGTTCCGGCTCGTGCAGGCACTGCGAGCAGGCGGCGTCCCGCCGTCGGCGATCTCGCTTGTGTGCGGCGAGGGACCGGCGGGCGCCGCGCTCGTGCGCCACCCTGACGTGCACGCGATCGCCTTCACCGGCTCGATGCCGGTGGGTCTGGAGATCGTGCGCGCGGCCGCCGAGCTCGCCGACGGCCAGAAGCACCTGAAGCGGGTGATCGCTGAGCTCGGCGGCAAGAACTGCGTCCTGGTCGACGCGGATGCGGACCTCGACGAGGCGGTGCCGGCGATCGTCTCTTCAGCATTCGTGTATGCCGGTCAGAAGTGCTCGGCGGCGGCACGCGTACTCGTCCACGAGGCGATCGCCGATCACCTGATTGAGCGTGTAGCGGGAGCCACCCGCGTGCTGGTCGTGGGCCAGGCGGAGCAGCTGGGCATCGATGTGCCACCGGTGATCGAGCGTGACGCCCAGGAGCGCGTGGCACGGTTCGCCGAGCAGGCCGCTGCCGAGGGAACGATCGCCGCACGCATCGAACGGGTTCCGGAGCGCGGCTGGTTCTGCCCGCCGACTGTGGTCGCGGACCTTCCGCATGGCTCAGCGGTCCACGAGCAGGAGATCTTCGGGCCGTTGCTTGCGATCTCGCGCGTCGCGAGCATCGAGGAAGCCTGTGACATCGTCGACGGCCTTCCATTCGCGCTGACCGGCGGCCTGTTCGCCCGCGATCCGACCACGGTGCGCTATGTGCGATCGCGCACACCGGTCGGGAACCTGTACGTCAACCGCGGGATCACCGGGGCGATGGTCGGCCGCCAGCCGTTCGGGGGCAACCGCCTCTCAGGGACAGGGACGAAGGCCGGCGGACCCGACTATCTGCTGCATTTCGTCGAGCCTCGGGCTGTCACGGAGAACACGATGCGACACGGGCTGGTGGTCTGATTGTGAATTTGGCCTTGATTTCCGTCGTGGAGGAGCCGATCATCGGGGTAGGCGATGCTCGTGCCACCTGATGACGCGTGGAAGCTCGTACTAGCGGTGCTGCTTGGGGCGGCGATCTTCCTGAGCGCCTGTGCGCACGCCCCGCGGCGTAGCGTCCCCAGCTCCGATCTGCGGCGGCTGGTGCTCTCCTCGCTGGCCCTGTATGCGGTCGGCGCCTACGCCTCGATCACCCACCACAACGTGCTGGCGGGGCTTCTGTACGCGACCGGCATCGGGATCTGCGCATTCGCGGTGTGGCTGTCGCGCGGATCGGACTCCGAGGACCCGCCCGGCGGCGGCGAGGAGCCGCAGGACGAGCAGCCCCCGCCCGGGCCGGACGGGATCCCGCGGTTCGACTGGGCGGCGTTCGAACGCGAGTTCCGGGCCTACTCCCAGCGCCAGCGCGCCGGCGTCGACTAACGGCCGTCGATCCCGAGCAGCAGCTCGTGCAGGCGTGTCTCCCCCGCCAGCTCAGGGTGGAACGCGACCGCGATCACGTTGCCCTGCCTGACCGCCACGGGATGGCCGTCGACCTCCGCGAGCACCTCGACCTGGTCGCCGAGCTCGGCGACCCACGGGGCGCGGATGAACACGGCGCGGATCGCGCCAACGCCGTCGAAATCCACTTCCGCTTCGAACGAGCGCAGCTGCCGGCCAAAGGCGTTGCGCTGCGCGCTGATGTCGAGCACCCCGAGGTGGTCACGGTCGAGCATGATCATCCCCGCGCACGTGCCGAGCACCGGCCGCCCCGAGCCGATCAGTTCGCGGAGCGGCTCGGCGAGCCCCTCGCGCTCGATCCCGAGCGTCATCACGGTCGACTCGCCGCCGGGGATGATGAGCGCATCGAGGCCGTCGAGGTCGGCCGGCACGCGCACCTCCACCGGTTCCGCGCCGAGTGATCTGAGGATCTTCGCGTGTGCCTCGAAGCCGCCCTGAATCGCGAGGACCCCGACTCGCGCAGGACGCGACGTTTCGCCGCCAGGCGAAACTCGCAATGGAATCCGCGACGCGGATTCCACCACTACCAGCCGCGCGGCGCCAGCAGCTGCTCGGTCTCGAGCTTCGAGGTCTCGAGGCTCGCCATCGGCTGCCCGAGGCCGGCCGACGCGGCGGCGACCCGGGCCGGGTCGGCGTAGTGGGTCGTGGCCTCGACGATTGCGCGGCCGCGGCGCTCGGGATCCTCGGACTTGAAGATGCCCGAGCCGACGAACACGCCCTCGGCGCCGAGCTGCATCACCAGCGACGCGTCGGCGGGCGTCGCAATGCCGCCGGCGCAGAACAGGACCACGGGAAGCCTGCCGTCGACCGCCAGCGCCCTGACGAGGTGCAGCGGGGCGCCGAGTTCCTTGGCGGCGGTCGGAAGCTCCTCCTCGTCGAGCATCGTCAGCCGGCGGATCTCGCGGCGGATCATCCGCAGGTGCCGCACCGCCTCGACGATGTCGCCGGTGCCCGCCTCGCCTTTCGAGCGGATCATCGCGGCACCCTCACCGACCCTTCGCAGCGCCTCGCCGAGGTTGGTCGCGCCGCATACGAACGGCACCTTGAACGCCCACTTGTCGATGTGGTTGGCCTCGTCGGCGGGCGTCAGCACCTCCGACTCGTCGATGTAGTCGACCTCGAGCGCCTCGAGCACCTGCGCCTCGGCGAAGTGACCGATCCGGGCCTTCGCCATCACCGGGATCGTGACGGCCTCCTGGATGCCCTTGATCATCAGCGGATCGCTCATCCGCGCGACGCCGCCGTCTCGGCGGATGTCGGCGGGTACGCGCTCGAGCGCCATCACCGCGGCGGCGCCGGCATCCTCGGCGATCTTCGCCTGCTCGGGCGTCACCACGTCCATGATCACGCCGCCCTTGAGCATCTCTGCGAGACCGGCCTTGACTGTGAAGGTCGCTTCGTCCCGTGATGTGTCCTCGCTCACCCGACGAAGTCTAGCCGGGCTGTAAGTTGTGCCCCGGTGTCCGAGAACTCCGTATTCCTCGCGCAGAACGGGCGCATCGTCGCGACCGAGTTCGCTCGGGGCCCGTGGGATCCGGGCGCCCAGCACGGCGGAGCGCCCGCGGCGCTGCTGATGCGGGCGTTCGAGCGGCTGCCCGCGGCGGACGGGCTGATCCTGAGTCGTGCGACGTACGAGTTCCTGCGCCCGGTTCCCCTCGGCGAGCTCGAGGTCCGTGCCGAGGTCGCCCGTCCGGGGCGCCGCGTACAGTTGCTGGAGGGCTCGATCCTGAGCGCGGACGGCGTCGAGGTCGTGCGTGCCCGGGGGCTGCAGGTCCAAGCGGCCGACACGCAGGCCGCTCCGACGCCCATCTCGCCGCCCCCGCCCGGACCGGACAACGGCCACCCCAGCGCGGCCTTCAGCCCGCCACACCGCCCGATGTTCGCCCCTGACGCAATCGAGCTGCGGTTCGTCGCCGGCACGTTCGGGGGCAACGGCCCGTCCACGGCCTGGTTCCGGATGCGCGTCCCGCTCGTCGCCGGCGAGGAGATCTCACCGCTTCAGCGCCTGGCCGCGGCCGGCGACTTCGGCAACGGCATCAGCTCGACGCTTGCATGGGACGACTGGCTGTTCATCAACCCCGACCTGACGCTGTACATCGACCGCCCGCCTGTCGGCGAGTGGATCTGCCTCGACGCCCGGACGATCATCGCCGAGCATGGCGTCGGCACGGCCGAGAGCATCCTCTACGACGAACGCGGCCGCGTCGGCCGGGCGACCCAGTCGTTATTGGTGGCGCGCCGTTGATGTCGTTCGGGCGGTGCATGCACCGCCCGCGGACCGGCGCATGCGCCGGTCCGGGACTGGCCGCATGCGGCCGGTCCTTAATCCCTTAGATACGAGAGGAGCCCACCGGCGACGAGGATCTCGCGCTCGTGCTCTGAGAAGTCGTGGCTGAGCTGGAGCTGCTCGCCGTCGATCTCGACCGTGATCCGCTCGGCGCCGTCCTGTAGCTCCCGGCGGATCTGCGGGAAGGTCCACGTCTGCCCCACCTCGGCCCTGTCGTAGTCGCCCTCGTCGGCGAATGTCAAGGCGACGATCCCCTGGGCGATCAGATTACGGCGATGGATCCGCGCGAATGACTTCGCGATCACCGCCTGGACACCGAGTTGCAGCGGCGCGAGCGCGGCATGCTCGCGCGACGAGCCCTGGCCGTAATTGTGGCCCGCGACGATCAGCCCACTCCCCCACTCCTTCAGGCGCTTGCGGAACTCGGGGTCGCGGTGACGAAACGTGAACTCGGCGATCGCAGGGACGTTCGAGCGGTAGGCCATCACCTCGATCCCGTCCGGGGCGAGATCGCCGGTCGAGATGTCATCCGGCTGGACCGTGGCCACGCGCGCCTCGAGCTCGTCGGGCAGCGGCCTGTGCTCAGGTGGGCGCTTGATGTTCGGTCCCCGCGGAATCTTGATGTTCTCGGCCTCGTCTGGCTCGGCGGGAGCGAAGATGTGCACGTCGTCGACGTATGGCCGCAGCTCCGGCATGTCAAGCAGCTCGGGTGCCTCGCCGTACTCCCGCGGATCGGTGATCTTGCCGGTCAGCAGCGAGATGGCGGCGACCGCCGGCGAGCACAGATAGACCGAGTCCTCGGCCGTCCCCGACCGCCCGGGGAAATTGCGGTTGAAGGTGCGCAGCGAGTTCGCGCTGCTGGGAGGAGCCTGGCCCATCCCCACGCACGGACCGCACACCGGCTCGAGCATCCGGACGCCGCCGTCCGATAGCTGCCGGTAGACGCCGGACTCGGAGATCGCGGCGAGGATCTGTCGCGATCCGGGCGTCGCGGTCGCAGCCACGTCGGGATGGACGATCTGACCGCCGTTGTCCGCGAGCACCGCGCCCGGGAGCGCCAGGTCGTTGTAACCCGAGTTGACCGACGACCCGATGCAGACCTGGGCGACCGGCGTGCCGGCGACCTCCTCGACGGGGGCGACGTTGTCCGGGTTATGCGGCTTGGCGACCAATGGCCCGAGCTTGCTGAGGTCGATCTCGACACGATCGTCATAAGACGCGTCGGGGTCGGGTTTCAGCTGCGTGTAGTCCTCGCCGCGGCCCTGGCGCTCGAGCCAGTCCTTGGTGCGCTCGTCGGGTCCGAACACGCCGGCCGTCCCACCGAGGTCGGCGACCATGTTCGCGATCGTGGCGCGCTCGGGGATGCTCAGGTCGGCCGTGCCCGGGCCGGTGAACTCGAGCACCTTGTTCTTGCCGCCGCTGGCTGTCAGCCGGCGCAGCAGCTCGAGGATGATGTCCTTGGCCTGCACCCAGGGCCGGTTCAGCGTGTTCTCCAGGTAGACCTCGACCACCTCGGGGCACGCGATCTCGTACGGGTGCCCGCCGAGCACGACCGCGACGTCGAGCCCGCCGGCGCCGATCGCGACCATGCCCATGCAGCCGGCCTGCGTCGTGTGCGAGTCGGCCCCGAGCATCGTCTGCCCGGGCTTCCCGAAGCGCTCCATGTGGATGTAGTGGCTGATCCCGTTGCCAGGCCGCGAGAAGTGCAGCCCATGCTTGCGCGCCAGGGCCTGCAGCATCCGGTGATCGTCAGGGTTCTTGTTGTCGAGCTGGACCACGTTGTGGTCGACGTACTGGACCGCGCGGTCGATCTTGATGCGCGGCTCACCCAACTCCTCGAACTGCATCAGGGCCATGGTTCCAGTCGCGTCCTGGAGCAGCGCCTGGTCCATCTTGAGCGCGATCGGGCGTCCTGGCTTCAGTTCTCCGTCTGCCAGGTGCTCTCGGAGGATCTGGTGCGTGAGGCTTTCGGGCACCGCATCGTGTGGCGTACCCGGGGAGCGCCCGCGGCTAACGCGCTTCGGCTGCCGGCAATTTGGCAGTTATCACGCGCCCCTACTGCTGCCAACCCGACCCTCGGGCGACTCCGACCCGCTCTCCGTCAACCGCCGCCGTCGCCCAGGCGCCGCTGCCGTCGGCCGCGGCCCGCAGCTCAAGGAACACTCCGACAGGCACGCGGCCCTCGATCGCCAGCTCGAGTCGCCTCGGCGAGACGTTCTGCCCGACCGCGAGAGCCATCGCCTCGATGAGCGCCGTCGCCACGACGCCGTCGTGGGCGAAACCGGCGTCCGCCCCTTGATGGTCCTGCTTGATGAAGCAGCGCCCGGCGACCTCGCCCGGGCCGGTCCGCTCGAGCTCGGCCAGCAGCCCGAAGAGATTCAGCCGCCCGCAGCCGAAGCAGAGATCGTGGTGCTGGACTACTTCAGTCGGAATGCCTTGATCCGGACGTCGTACTGCTGGGCGTCCCGGGCGTACACGCCGTAGGCGAGCGCCTGAATCAGCGACAGCAGGGCGGTGTGAGAGCGAACGAAAGCCGGCGTGTTGGAGGAGTAGTAGAGGCGGATCCGCGCGAGCCGCGCGACCTCGGACAGCGTCGCGTCGGTGATCGCAAGCGTCGGCGCTTTGCGGTGCCGCGCGAGCTTCATCGTGCGCGTGATCAGCGGATGCGGCCTGCCCGCCGAGAGACCGATCACGAGCGTCTCCTCGTCGATCCGGCTGAGACGGCCGAGGGCCTCCTGCGAGGGGCTGGCCACGATCTCGGCGCGGAGGTCGAGCAGCATCAGCAGGTGGCGCAGGTAGCTGGCGAAGAACGCCATCTGGTCGGTGCCGGCGATCAGCACCTTCTCGGCCAGCACGATCGCGTCGATCGCGGCCTCCACGTCGGAGCGCGACAGCTTGTGAGCGGTGTCCTCGACATTGACGTGGTCGGCCGCCAGCGCCGCCTCGAACTCGGTGTGATCGAGCGAGAACAGCGGCGCGGTCGCGGCGACGGTTTCACTGACGCCGGGTCCGCGACGACGGTATTCGTCGCGTGCAGCTTGCTGGAGCTCCGGGAAGCCTTCGAAGCCGAGCGCCTGTGAGAAGCGCACGACCGTGCTCGAAGACGTGTTCGCCCGCCGGGCGAGCTCCTCGGCGGTCTGGAAGGCGGCTTCGTCGAGATGATCGACGATGTACTGCGCAACGTCCTTCTGCGAGCGTGAGAACTCGTCGAAGCGAGCGCGGATGTAGGCCGACAGCGCCTGATGACCAGGGACTGACTCGGCTGGTGCGGTGGGACTGACTGCTGGCTTCATTGGCAGGCGTCTGATTCGACACCGCCTGCCAACCTTCCTTCACCGGTCCCTAAAGCAGCCCTACAGTCGCTGCTGGCGCTCCTGGTTCTCCTTGCGTTCGGCCATCGCCTGCCCGACCGCGTACGCGACGATCAGCGTCGCGATCACCCCGATCCCGCCGAACGTGATCAGCAGCGCGATCGTCTGCCCGGTTGCCTGAGACATCGCGATCACCATCAGCGCGGAGCGTACAGAATTACGCCGTCCAATCCGACCAGGAGGCTGGAACGTTGAAGCTCGTGATCGCCATCGTGCGGCCGGAGAAGGCCAATGACGTGCTGGAGGCGCTGTACCGCGCCGAAGTAAGAGGGCTCTCGATGAGTCGCGTGCAGGGCCACGGCGGCGAGCTCGACCGCGTCGAGACGTATCGCGGAACGAGGGTCAAGATGGAGCTCGCGGAGAAGGTCCGGTTCGAGATCGCGGTGTCGAATGCGTTTGTGGAGCGGACGATCGATGCGCTGCGGGAGGGCGCACAAACCGGCGACGTCGGCGACGGCAAGATCTTCGTCGTGCCGCTGGAACAAGCGGTCCGGATCCGGACCGGTGAGACCGACGCGGCCGCGGTCACGCCGGTGGGCGCATGAGCGCCGTCCAGCACCTTCCCGGGATCAGCGCCGGCGACACCGCCTGGATGCTCGTCGCGACGGCGCTCGTGCTGATGATGACGCCGGCGCTCGGGCTCTTCTACTCGGGGCTGGTCCGCTCCAAGAACACGCTCAACACGTTCATGATGAGCGTCGGCGCGCTAGGTGTCGTCACCGTGACGTGGGCGCTGATCGGCTATTCGCTCGCCTTCGACCACGGGGGCGCCTTCATCGGCGGCCTCAAGTACGTCTTCCTGCACGACGTCACGTTCCTGCCACGGCAGGGGACCGCGATCCCCCAGCTTCTGTTCATGGCCTTCGAGGCGACCTTTTGCATCATCACGGCGGCGCTCGTCTCGGGCGCGGTCGTCGAGCGGATGAAGTTCGGGCCGTTTCTGCTGTTCATGGTGCTCTGGTCGGTATGCGTGTACTCGGTGCTCGCGCACTGGGTCTGGGGCGGCGGGTGGCTCCAGCAGCACGGCACGCTCGACTTCGCCGGCGGTGTCCCGGTCGAGATGGCCTCCGGTTTCTCGGCGTTCGCGGCCGCGATCGTCGTTGGCGCTCGCAAGGACTACGGCCGGCAGGCGCTGCTCCCGCACAACGCCGTCTACGCATTGCTCGGCGCCGGCCTGCTGTGGTTCGGCTGGTTCGGCTTCAACGGCGGCAGCGGCTATTCGACCGGCCATCCCGGCGTGCTCGCGTTCACCAACACGTTGCTGGCACCGGCATGCACGCTCGTGGTGTGGTTCCTGCTCGATCTGCTGCGCGACAGGCGCGTCACCGCGATCGGCGCGGCGACGGCGATCATCGTCGGCTGCGTGGGAATCACGCCGGCCGCCGGCTTCGTCAGCCCGCCCTCGGCGATGCTGCTCGGTGCACTGGCCGCGCTGCCGAGCTATGCCCTGATCATGTTGCGCCCGCGGACCAAGCTCGACGAGACGCTCGACGTGCTCGCTGCTCACGGCATGGCCGGGGTCACCGGGATCCTGTTCATCGGCTTTTTCGCGAAGCTCTCGTGGAACGGCATCTCGAACGGGCTCGCGTATGGGAATGCCAAACAGCTCGCCTGGCAGGCGATCGCAGCCGTCGTCGCTCCCGCCTACGCGTTCGTCGGCACGTTCGTGCTCCTGAAGTTGCTCGGGCTGTTCATGCCGCTGCGCGTCACGGAGGGCGAGGAGGCGCTCGGGATGGACGTCGTCCAGCACGGCGAGGAGGCCTACACCTCCGGCGAGGGAGCGATCCTGGTCATGCACGAGGCGGGAATGCCCGAGCGGGCCGTGGCCCAGCCGTGAGCTGGTCGACGTCGATCAAACTGCTCGGCGCAGGCGGGGAGCCGGTCTCCTTCGAGCGCACGCTGCTCTCCCACGGCGTCGCCGATCTGCCTCCGAACACGATCGCCAGCGACGGCTCACGCCTTGACACGGTGCTGCTCGTCGGAGGCCGGGCGTGGCCGGTGACGCTGGAGCGGCGCGGAGCCGGCGAGGCGCGGGTGCGGGGCCCCGCCGACGTTCCGGCCCAGCAACGGCCCGAGCTGCTCGCAACGATCCGCCACATGCTGCGTCTCGACGAGGATCTGAGCGCGTTCTACTCGGTCGCCGCCGCCGATCCCGCGCTGGCGTGGGTCGCAGGCGGCGCTGGCCGGATGATGCGATCCCCGACTGTCTTCGAGGACGTTGTCAAGACGATCTGCACGACCAACTGTGCCTGGTCGGCGACTGTGCGGATGGTCCGGGCGATCGTGGGCACGCTCGGCGTCCCCGCATCGGGCGAACCGCAGCGGCACTCGTTCCCGACTGCGGCGGCGATGGCGCAGGCCGACGAGCGCTTCTACATCGATGTCGCGCGGGCCGGTTATCGCGGGCCATACCTGCGATCGCTGGCGTCCGACGTTGCGGCGGGGCGGCTCGATCTCGAGGCATTGAACGACCCGGCACTGCCTGACGCCGACGTCGCCGAGCAGCTGCTGGCGATCGCCGGCGTGGGCCCGTACGCGATGGCGCACATGATGATGCTGCTCGGTCGCTACCAGCGGTTGATTCTCGACTCCTGGACGCGGCCGACCTATCGGCGCCTCAGCGGCCGCGCGCGGATCACCGACAAGGGGATCGAGCGCGCGTTCCGCCGCTACGGGCAGTTCGCCGGGCTGGCGTTCTGGCTGACGTTAACCGAGGGGTGGCTTACCGAACGGCCCTAGTGGGGCGACCGGAAAACGTTTTGCCCGGAAGGCGAGGTCCGGGGGCCGTCAGGCAAGGACGCAGGATCCGACGCGTAGCAGCGCTACGCGAGGAACCGAGGACGCAGCCTGGCGGTCATCCGGACCCGCATTACGGGTGAGACGTTTCCGGGAGCTCCACTAGCTGTTCGTCTCGGCGATCGCGGCCTGTGCGGCAGCGACTCGTGCGATTGGCACTCGGTACGGCGAGCAGGACACGTAATCGAGCCCGGCCTGGTGGAAGAACTCGATTGAGTCCGGATCGCCTCCGTGCTCACCGCAGATGCCCAGCGAGATTCCCGGGTTCGCCTCACGCCCGACCCATGCGGCGAGCCGCACGAGCCAACCCACGCCAGGCCGGTCGATCGTCTCGAACGGCGAGCGATCCATGATCTTCTTCTCGATGTAGGCCGGGACGAACCTGCCCTCGGCGTCGTCGCGGGACAGCCCGACGCCGGTCTGCGTCAGGTCGTTGGTTCCGAACGAGAAGAAGTCGGCGCGCTGCGCGAGCCGGTCGGCGATGAAGCAGGCACGGGGGATCTCGATCATCGAGCCGACGAGGTAGTCACGGCCGTAGACCATGCCGTACTCGTCGCCCACGCGGACCACGAGGTCACGGACGATGTCGAGCTCATGCTCATAGGCAACGAGCGGGATCATGATCTCGAGCTCCGGCGGCTCCTCGACCGCTTTCGCGGCGCGCATGATCGCGTTGACCTGCATCTCGTAGATCTCGGGATACAGGATGCCCAACCGGCAACCGCGCGTGCCGAGCATCGGGTTGCCCTCATGTGTCTCCTCGACGCGGGCGAGCACTCGCTCGAGCTCCGGGAGCTCGTCGTCGTGCTGGATTCGTGCACGCTCGACGTGCGCTCGGAGGTCGGGCAGGTTCGGGAGGAACTCGTGCAACGGCGGGTCAAGCAGCCTGATCGTGACCGGCAGGCCGCGCATCTCCCGGAACATGCCCTCGAAGTCCTGCTGCTGAAGTGGCAGCAGCTCTGCCAGCGCGGCCTTGCGGCCCTCGAGACAGTCGGCCATGATCATCGCGCGCATCTTCGGCTGGCGGTCCTCGGCCATGAACATGTGCTCCGTCCGGCACAGGCCGATGCCCTTCGCGCCCAGCTCGTGCGCGTGCTCGGCGTCCTCTGGCGTGTCGGCGTTCGCGCGGACGCCCAGCCGGCGGAACTCGTCCGCCCACGAGAGCACGGTGTCGAACCGTTCGTCGATCCGGCCCTCGATCAGCTTCGCGCCGTGCTCGACGACTGCGCCGTCGCTGCCGTCGATCCCGATCAGATCGCCGGCGTGGAACACGTGCCCGTTGACGCGAAGCTCGCCCGCCTCGACGTCGATCGTGACGGCGGCTCCGGTGACGGCCGGAACACCCATCCCGCGGGCGACCAGCGCTGCGTGCGAGGCCTTGCCGCCTTCGGAGGTGAGGATGCCCTTGGCGGCGTGGAAGCCGGCGACGTCGTCAGCCTCGGTGAACGGCCGGCAGAGGATCACCTCGCGGCCTTCGGCGGCGGCGTCGACGGCGTCGTGTGCGCTGAACACGACCTCGCCGGAGGCGGCGCCGGGCGAGGCGGCGACACCGCGCGCGAGCACGTTGTAGCCGTCGCCGCGGTCGAAGCTCGGGTGAAGGAGCGCGTCGAGCGCCGATGCCTCGAAGGTCATCAGCGCCTCCTGCCGCGTCAGCAGCCCCTCGGTTACCGAGTCAACGGCGAAGCGGATCGCGGCCTGCGCGGGACGCTTGGCGCCGCGGGTCTGAAGCATCCACAAGTGGCCGTGCTCGATCGTGAACTCGGTGTCCTGCATGTCCTTGTAGTGCGCCTCGAGCGTGCGCATGATCTCGAGCAGCTGCTCATGCGACTCGGGCATCACTTCGCCGAGCTCGGAGAGGTCGCGGGGGGTGCGCACGCCGGACACGACATCCTCGCCCTGCGCATTGATCAGGAAGTCGCCCGAGGGCTCCGGCGCTCCGGTCACCTCGTCGCGGCTGAACGCGACGCCGGTCGCACAGTCATCACCCTGATTGCCGAACACCATCCGCTGCACGTTGACGGCGGTCCCCCAGTCATCCGGGATGTGGTTGATCCGCCGATAGTCCACGGCGCGGTTGCCACTCCAGGACCTGAACACCGCATCAATCGCCTCGGTCAGCTGCTCGCGAGGATCCTGCGGAAACTCATAGAAGCTCTTGAACCGCGCCACCAGTTCCTTCAGCCCGTCGACCGAGATCTCGGTGTCCATCGTCACGCCTTCGGAGCGCTTGATGTCCGCGATCGCGTCCTCGAAGCGCTGTCCCGACACGCCGAGCGCCACGTTGCCGAACATCTGCACGAGCCGGCGGTAGGAGTCCCACGCAAACCACTCGTTACCGCTCACCTGCGCCAGCCCCTCGACCGCGCGGTCGTTCAGCCCGAGGTTGAGGATCGTGTCCATCATCCCCGGCATCGACTTGCGCGCCCCGCTTCGCACCGACACGAGCAGCGGATCGCGCTCGTCGCCGAAGCGCTTGTCTGAGAGTGCCTCGAGGCGCTCGAGCGCGTCCGACACCTGCGGATCGAGTCCCTCGGGATCCTGCCCCTCACGCATATAGGCGACGCAGGCCTCGGTCGTGATCGTGAATCCCTGCGGCACGCGGTCGGCGCCGAGGACGCGTGTCATCTCGGCGACGTTCGCGCCCTTACCGCCGAGCAGATCGCGCATCTCGCGAGATCCCTCGGAAAAGTCGTAAACCCACTTCGGCTGCTGATGCTCGGAACTGCTCGTGTCTTTATTCATGATGGCGTAGGACATGCTCCAATCATCGTTTGCGACGCGTAGATGGGCGTCCCAACAAACTACGGATCGGCGCGGGCAATTGCTGCGGGAATTTCGGGGGTATGTCTACGCGCGGAGAGGCGTTAGGGGCTGCCGGCGTCGCTCGCCTGGGCAGCTTCCGCGCTCACGTGAGCAGCTTCTGCGCTCGCGCCGGCAGCTTCTCCGCTCGCGTGGGCGGCGGCGGCCCTGGCCTCGAGCTCGTCCTCGGGGGCGCCGGCGAGAACGTCACCGACCTTTCGCCGCCGTGCCTCGATGCGGCGCCAGCGCGCCTTGGAGCGCTCCATCTTCTTGCCGTCGGCGGCATAGAACCGGCGAGCCCATGGAGAGCGCGGTGAAGCGAGCCGGACCGTACCGAAGATCGAGAGAAACGGTATGAACAAGCCGGTCATCCCGAGCAGCGGCTTGCCCTTGAAGATCGTGGCCGCGGCGAGCAGCACGTCCAGAGCGACGATCAAGATGAGGCCCTCGATCGGCCCGGACTCGTTCGGCAGATCGAACGGCGATAAGCCGAGCACGATCAGTCCACCGATCACGGTCGCCACCACAATCGCGTCGAACGACGTACGACCTTCTTCGGCCCAGTACACGTCGCGCAGATAGACCCACAGGGCAAACTCGTCGAGGGTCAGCCCGGCACCGATCCCAAACAGCGCGGCGAGCACGTCGTTCCAGGGGCTGAGCGGGTTTACGGCGTAACCGAGGAAGCCCGAGATGAGCAGCAGGCAAATCCCCCACACGAGGTGGTGGAGGTGAAGGCCGCTGTCGGTCGTCACGCTCCCGGGCCACCACGGCACCTTCGGACTGCGCATCAGCCGGGCGCTCGTGCGGATGAACGCGAACGTAAGCAGGAACGCGAGCAGCACGATGAAGCCCGCCCGCTGCCCCTGAAGGTCCAGAAATTGCTTGGGAACGTCGTATCTGATCGTGATCGCCGCCACGGCGTATAAGGGTAGAAGCCAGCGGCGCCAACGCGCCGGCCCGCCGGCGCTCAGCCGATGATCATCGACAGACGCTTGCATTCCGGGCGGTTGAAATGGACCGCGAGGACCCGCCATGCGGGTCCGTACGGCAGGATGAGCACGATCGGATTACCTTGCTTGGTCCAGGCGACCGGGTCATAGCCGACGTCCTTGACGTTCTTTCCGAGCTCCCAGGCGAGGACGGGCTGGAAGCCCAAGTAGCTCACCGGCTGACCGCATGCGAGGATGCGCCTGGCTCCGACCTTGGCGATCACCTTGTGCAGGTGATCGAGCTCACGCGCCCAGCTGTGACTGTAGGCGATGCCGTTGCCCACGAGCTTCAGGCGCGTGCGCATGTGCGGGAAGAGCGTCACGACGAGCGCGATCACACCGGCGATCGCGGCCCAACGCACGACAACCCGACGCGGCGCGATCGCCAGCGCCTTGCCGATCGCGGCGCCGGCGAGCACGATCAGCGCCGCCGCCGGCTCGAACATGAAGCGCGGCGAGGGGTTCAATCCACGCACCGCCAACAGCGTCTCGGTCAGGAGCCACACGAGTGAGGCGGCGGAGAGCACCACCCAGGCGCGTTCACGGCGCACCACCGCCCAGACGAGCGCGAACAGCACCGCCAGCTTCATCGGCAGCTCGTACAGCCCCCAGAATCCGCTCGGGACCCGCGCGAGCCGGTTGCCGGTGACGATCTTCGTCGAGTCGATGTCGACGTTACCGGCGCTGAACCAGTCATGCGAGGTGATCGCCGGCACACCGAACCACAACACGGGGATCGCGGCCAGACCAACCAGGAGCTCCGCTCGCGCCGTCGGAACCCTGTGCCATACAAACCGCGCATAGAGCAGCGTCAGCGGCGCCGCCTCCGGTCGCCCAAGTGAGGCGAGCACGAGCAGCAGGAACGTCACGCGGTAGCGGCGTGAGAGGTGGAAGTCGATCGCGGCCAGGCACAGCGCGACGACCATCGGATCGTCGCCGGCGATCAGGATCAGGTGCCCGTAGCCGACGAGGCCGAGGATCCCGAGGGCGGCAAACACCGCGCCGACAGAACGGGCAAGAACGTGACCGCGCGCCGGCCCAGACAGCCGGTAGGCGATCCGCCCGGCGAATATCGGCCCCGAGAACGACACCGCGGTCGCGGTCACCATCCAGAGCCATATCTGCCCGCGGCCGAAGAATGCATACGGGAACGTGAACAGGAACGTCAACGGCTTCCACGACGGCGCGGAGTTCGTGTTGAGGTTCCAACGGAGCAGTTGCTTGCCCCAAACGAGCCATCCGTAGGCGTCGTACTCGGGCCGCATTCCGGTCGTCGCCACGAACAGTGTCGCGAGCACCACGACCGACACGGCAACGATCGCCCAGGGATTGCGGATCACCGATGCAGCCGGCAGTCGGGGGCGTTTCATCCGCAAGCCCCGGACATGATGCAGGCGTGTCGGCGCTGAGATCGTCCGTTCGGTCACGCGCGTTGGCAACGTAACACAGCCGTTCGTAGGATCTCCGTCAGCGGTGCAGCAGCTCTGACAGGGGCCTGGTATTGAGAACGTGCTCCGCGGTCGCCCATCCGCGCCGTGCGGTCGCCACCGACAGCACCATGTTCGTCAATCCCCGGACCGAATGCGCATCGGTGGAGCATACGATTCGGACTCCGGCTTTGAGCGCGTCGCGGACGTGCTCGCCGCTCAGATCGAGGCGATCGGGGAGGCCGTTGACCTCCAGCGCCACACCCTCCTCCCGAGCGATCTCGAAAACGCGGCCGAGGTCCAACGCGTTCTCGGGACGGCGATTGATGTAGCGCCCCTTAGGGTGGCTGAGGCAGCGCACGTAAGGGTTGCGCAGTGCCTGCTCCACGCGCTTGGTCATCTCGGCGGCCGGCATCCGCTGCCCGCCGTGGACACTCGCCTGGACCCAGTCCAGCTCCGCGAGGACATCATCGGGCAGGTCGAGGCGGCCGTCCGGCAGGATGTCGCACTCGATCCCGCGCAGCACGCGGAACGGAGCCAGCAGCTCGTTGGCGGCGGCTATCTCCTCGGCCTGTGCGCGGACCTCGTCGGGAGTCAGCCCGTGCACGGCGCCGACAGCGGGCGTGTGGTCGCAGATCGCGAGGTACTCATAGCCGAGCTCCTGCGCGGCACGGCCCATCTCGGCGACGCTCGCGCGACCATCTGACCAGGTGGAGTGGGAGTGCAGATCGCCGCGGATCTGCGGCTGTTCGAGGAGCGCCGGCGGATCCCCGTCGAACGGGCTCTCCCGCAGCTCGGGCGGGCACCAGGCGAGCCCGAGCCGCCTGTAGAGCGTCCGCTCATCGGGCGCGTCCGGAAGCGGCTCCAGTGCCGCGACGTAGCGTGACGAGCCTGTCGCCCGCACCAGCTCGGTTCCGAAGCGCTCCGGTTCGGCGGCGTAAAGCTCGACGGGGACACCCTCGACCGTCACCCCCACCGCCCGCCGGGGAGACGACTCGAGCATCGCGACGATCTGCGGCAGCTGGGTGAAGCGATCGATGACGGTCGGGGCGTCGCGGGTAGCGCACACGACGGCAAGGTGCTCGCACGAATCGCGCCAACGGCGGGCGTCGCCCGCTGGCTCGCCGCCGAGGGCCTCCGCGATCGCGCCGACGAGTTCCCGGGCACGGTTGATGAGCAGGCCCTGGGTGGCGCGGGGCTCTGATTCCCGCGCCAGCGCCTCGAGCAGTCGCGCCTCGGTTTTGGGCCCGATCCCGGGCACGCCTCGCAGCCGTCCCTCGGCCGCGGCCGCGCGCAGCTGTTGCGCGGTATGGATGTCGAGCGCGCGCGCAAGCTCAATTGAGCGCCTCGCGCCGAGGCCAAGGTAACGCCCCAGCCCGACCAGGTCTGGCGCAAGCTCGCGCTCGAGCTCGGCGAGCTCGGTGATCTGACCGGTCTCGACCAGTTCGCGCAGGCGCGCCTCGATCCCGGGACCGATCCCGCGCAGCTCTCGAACCCGTCCAGAGCGCACGAGGCCCGCGACGGGGAGTGGCGCGCCGCGGATCGTCTCGGCTGCTCGGCGATAGGCACGCGTTGTGTACGGATTCGCCTCCGCGAGCTCCAGCAGCGCCGCGAATGCCTCGAGGCGGTCTGCGATCTGGGCGTTTTCCACGTGGATTCGTGTCCTTGGTTGCCGAGTCTGAGCCGTGGCTTGGAGCGTGAGGGTGGTCTTATAGAGCGTTGCGATGCAACTCGGACGGGAAGCAATGAGCCATGAGCACGTCATTGACCGTTGCAATCAACATCATTCTCGACGCGGGGATCGTGATCGCGATCCTCTCGGTCCTCGGGTGGGGCATCCGCCACCAGACACGCCACATGATGCACTCGCGCTCCGTCGAACGCCGGCGTGGCAGCGACCGGCGCCGGGTCGACCGCCCGCTTCCGGCTCACGCCGAGCGCCGTCGCGCGCAGCGCCGCGAGGGCGGTCCGCTGACCGCGTAACGGCCGGCGGCCTGACCGCCTAACGGCCGGCCGCGTGCCTCCCCGCCCCACCACATGGCACGATGTGCGTGATGAGGGCGTGTGGCAGGCTGCCGATCCGGATATCGGGGCTGGTCTTGGTCGCATTTCTGTGGGCGGCCGGCGGCGCGAGCGCGGCGCCGGCCGTCAGCGTGTTCCCTGTTCCGGGCAGCCAGGTGGCGCCGGAAGGCGCGCAGATCACGTTCCGCGGCCTCCCGGTCGCCCAACTCGGCACGATTGCCGTGACCGGGTCGCGCAGCGGTGCACACGCGGGACGGCTCGCGGCTGATTCCGACGGGGACGGCGGGAGCTTCTTGCCGTCCAAGCGGTTCGCTCCGGGGGAACTGGTCACGGTGCGCACGGACCTCGACATCGTCGGCGCTCCCGGCGGCACCTTCCACTTCAGGGTGGCGAGGCCGGCCTACGCGCTTCCGCCGTTTCATTGGCCGCGCCCGGGGCGGGTCGCCAACGACGTGTGGCACTTCCATTCACGTCCCGACATCCGGCCCGCGGCAGTCAGCATCGACCCGCGCGGCGGCGGAGTGGGTGGCGATGTCTTCCTCGCCTCTCAGTTTGGACCCGTGCAGGACGGCCCCGAGATCATCGATCCCCGCGGGAACGTCGTGTGGTTCAAGCGCGTCTACGGCGACGACTCCGCCACTGACTTCAGGGTCCAGAGCTACAAGGGGCAGCGGGTGCTCACCTGGTGGCAGGGCTATGTCGACGCCGGCGTGGGCATGGGCTCAGACCTGATCCTGAACAGCTCCTACCAAGAGATTGCCGATGTCCATGCCGGGAACGGGCTTCAGGCGGACTTGCACGAGTTCCAGATCACGCCGTGGAACACGGCGCTGCTCACGATCTCGCACCCGGTGATCTGGAACACCTCCTCGATCCGCGGACCCAAGCACCAGGTGGTGCTCGACGCCGTCGTGCAGGAGATCGACATCCCGACGGGGCTTGTGCTGTTCGAATGGGACAGCCTCGACCAGGTGCCTGTCACCGCTAGCTACGCCCGCCTGCCCACGGGTTCCCGCGACCTGTTCGACTACTTCCACGTCAACTCCGTCGATGTCGACCACAACGGCAGTCTGCTGATCTCGGGCCGCAACACCTGGGCGAGCTACAAGCTCGATCACAGCAGCGGGCGCGTCATCTGGACGTTGGGCGGTAAGCATTCGAGCTTCCGCATGCAAGGCGGCGCATCGTTCGCCTACCAGCACGATGTGCGTGTCCGGTCAGCCGACGACTCGCTCGTGACGCTGTTCGACGACAGCGGCGGACCCACGCGCGTCCGCAGCCAGTCCCGCGGACTGAAGCTATCCCTGGACCTGAAACACAGGGTCGCCAAGGTTGCCGCACAGGTAGAGCACGTGCCGGCGCTGGCCTCGGACTACGAAGGCAACTACCAGCAGCTGGGTCGCGGTCACAGCTTCCTCGGTTGGGGCGACCAGCCGTACTTCACCGAGTTCGACGCCCGTGGGCACGAGGTGTTCGACGGCCGCTTCATCGCCGTCACCAACACCTACCGCGCGTACCGCTTCCAATGGCATGCCACCCCTCACACCCGGCCGGCGATCGCCGCCAGCTCGAGTGGCAGCAGCACGAACGTCTACGCCAGCTGGAACGGCGCAACCGACGTCGGCTCGTGGCAGGTCGAGGCCGGTCCGACCGCGGCGTCGCTACGAGCGGTGCGTACGGTCAAGCCGAGCGGGTTCGAGACCGCGATCCGCATTGCGCGTAACCGCTACGTGTGTGTACGGGCGCTCGACGGCAAGGGTCACGTGCTCGCGAGCTCGCGCACGATCGGTACCTAGCTCCAGCGCTGAAACGCCCGGCAACGTTCGTAGATCTAGCGCTGAAACGGCCGGCAAGGCTCGCCCCGCAGCCCGGGGCACGGCGGAAGTCCAGTCGGGACGTTCACTCCGGCCACGACCGGGAGGATCAGCCGTGATGGCATCGCCTTTGAGTAGGCGATCGTCACCGTCGCCGGCCGCCTTGGGCTCGTCTCGCTGAACGACCAGATCGGCTGGTCACCGTTTGGAGCGGTGATCGTCACGCGGATCCGCGAACCCGCGCGGTACGCGTGCCCCTCGTAGTACAGCGGAATCGTCACCTCTACGAACCGATTCGAAGGCATTGGCGAGACGTCCGCCTTGCGGAGACTGAGGACCGGCTCGAGCAGCGAGCTCTTGTGCGGATCGAGCCTGCGCTCGTCGGTGCGCACCCAGCCGTTCTGTACGAACGTCTCATTGCCGTCCGGCCGGACCTCGGTGATCGTCGTTTGCAGATCGACGTTCGGCGTCGAGGAGCGGACCCAGACGTGGACCGCGCCCGCGCCGATCACGGTCGTGTTCGCGGCGAGCGGGCCGGTCATGTACGACACGGCGCTGCCGACGGGCGGCTTGACCCAGTTGTAGTGCGGCGTCGCCGTCCAGATGCCGCCCGAGCTCCCGTCGGTCGGGCCGTTGAAGTCGGTCAATGGACGGGCCTGGCTGTTCCAGGTGAACTTGCTCTTGCCGGGGTGTGCCGGTGGGCGGCTCTGCAGCGCGCCACCGCGAGCCAGGTACCACGAGCGGGCGGTCGTGCCTGGGATCGGAAAGCGGGAGAAGGACTGCTCGAAGCCTGGATCCGGATCCCCCGGGTTCGAGCCGCCGGCGCCGTTGTCGAACAGCACACGAACCGGCTGTAGGCGCTGGAAGGCAGCCAGCGCCCCGGAGTAAGTCGGTTGTTCCTGAATCGGATCAGGCGGCATCGTCACCCCGTTGATTCCATCGCGACCTGGTAGATCACCGGAGAACCCGCATGGATCGCCGCGGAGTTGACGATCGGCGCCTGGCGTGCCACGTAAAGCTCGAGGAAGTCGTACCAGCGATCGAACGTGGCAGGGTCCAGCGAGTCGACGTGGGTGCCGTTGGTGAACGTGAACCACCGGCGGCGGGTGCCCGTGAAGTGCTCGGCGAGGTCGGCGCAATGGCCCCCGGTCTGCTCGTCGGTCCACTGGCAGGCCATGTAGACGGGAACCTTGATCTTGTGGACGAACGTGATCGGTGACAGGGGATCGGCGACGGCCGGCACGTAGTGATTGTTGGCGCGGATCTTCGCCATCAGGTTCACGGCCTCGCCGTGCAGCACCTGGTTGGCCTTGTACGTTTCGTCGCCTTGCTGGATCCGCTTGTATGCCCATTGCTGGCCACCGGTCGGCGACGCCGGGAGCGCGTCGTGGACCCGCTCCTTTGCCCACGCCACCGCAAACCCGGTGTTCAGGATCCCTCCGGGATAGAGCGTCGTCGCGGTCTGGTCGATCACTGACAGCGGTGAGATCGCGGCGAGGTCGGGCGGGTCGGTCTGAGCAGTGAACAGCTGGCTGATCCCTCCGTAGGAGATGCCCATCATCCCGACCTTGTGGTGAAGCACCCACGGCTGTCGCGCGATCGTCTCGATCACGTCATAGCCGTCGAGGTTCTGCAGCGGCTCGAAGAAGTCGTAAGCACCACCAGAGCACCCAGTGCCACGCATGTTGACGTCGACGACCGTGAAGCCCATCAGGTTCGCCACGACCGCGATCCCGTTCTGGGGCCCGGCGGGATCGGCGTATCCGTAGCCGGAGTACTCGATCAGCGTCGGATACGGGCCTCCGGCCGGGACCTTGGGGAGCGCTCCGCTCGGCAGCGGCAGGGCGCTCGCGACGTCCGTCGGCGGATGCACGTCGATCGCGAGCTTGGTGCCGTCGCGGGTGGTGAGATAGCCATAGCCGCTGGACGGGATGTGCTGATCGTAAATGCGGGTGCTCGGGGGCTGCGATCGCATCGACCGCACAGTCAGCGCCGCCGACTCGCCGTTGGCGGCGCGGACGCGGTAGCCGGCTCCCGGCCGAACGTTGCGGAACAGCAGGCCGCCCAATGAGTCAGCCGACGTGGCGGCCACCACGTGGCCTCGGCGGTCAAGCAGCGATGCGTGCGCGCCGGGTGCCAGGCCCGTGACGTAGACCTGTTCGACGCTTCCGTGTGCGGCGAGCGTTGGGGCGGCGCTCGCGGGCGTGGTCGCCAACGTCAACCCGGCGGCAAGCATGACGACGACCAGCGCCGCCCGCGCGCGAATGGGGCCTCCCGACAACACGCGGGAGATGTTGCCGGGTCGTGAAGTTGGATGTCGCAGTTCACGGCCGGCGGGGCCCGGCGCTCCGCAGCCCAGCGCTCCACGGCCCGGCGCCCCAGTCAGGCGACGCCCACCGCGGCCCGGCGCCCGGTCAGGCGACGCGCTCCGCGGCCCGTCGCCCCCTTTAGGCGACGCGCACCACGAGCTTGCCCACGTTGGCTCCATCGAACAGCATGTTGATCGCAGTCGGTAGCTGCTCGAATCCTTCGACCACCGTCTCGAGTGGCTGCAGGCGGCCTTCACGAATCCATCCTGAGATCTCGGCCCCGGCCTCAGGAGCGCGGTGGAGATGGTCGAGGATGATGAACCCTTGCAGCAGCACGCGGTTCACGAGCAGGTTTCCGAAGCTGCGCGGGCCGGGCGGTGGATCAGTCGAGTTGTAGCCGGAGATCAGGCCGCACAGAGCGACGCGGGCACGCAGGTTCAGCCGGGCGATGATCGCGTCCATGATCTCGCCGCCGACATTCTCGAAGTCGACGTCGATCCCATCCGGCGTCGCGCTCACGAGCTGCGCATGCCAGTCCGGCGCCCGGTGATCGACGGCGACGTCGAAGCCGAGTTTGTCGGTCAGCAGCGCGCACTTCTCGGGGCCGCCCGCGATCCCGACGACACGTGCGCCCTTGATCTTCGCGATCTGGCCGACGACCGATCCCACCGCGCCGGCTGCCGCCGAGACGACCAGCGTCTCCCCCGGCTGCGGACGACCGATGTCCGTCAGACCGACCCATGCCGTGAGCCCGGTCATGCCGAGCGCCCCCAGGAACGCGCTCTGGGAGACGCCGTCGACCTCGGTGACGGGCAGCAGCGGAGCGGCGTCGGATGCGACCGCCCACTCCTGCCAGCCGATCAGTCCCTGTACGAGCTGGCCCTCCTTGTAGGCATCGTGCTTCGACGCGATCACCTCGCCGAGGCCCAGCGCTCGCATCACCTCCCCGATCCCGACCGGCGGAAGATAGGTGGGCGTCTCGCCGATCCACGCGCGATTCGTCGGGTCCAGCGAGATCCAGCGGGTTCGGATGAGCGCCTCGCCGTCCTGGATCTCCGGGACCGCCTCCTCGACGAGCTCAAACGTTTCGTCGGTGATTCGCTCCTGAGGACGGCTGCGCAAGATGAAACGGCGATTTGACTCGGGCATGTGCGGACCCTACAGCCGGGCGGGTGCAAAAAGCCAGCCGCGCGGACCTGGCGCGTGGGCTCTGGCCCTCGCGGGCCAAAACCCAGGCGCGCGGCAACGTCCTTAGCGTCTCGCGGGTACGCCTGCGGCAAACAGCAGGACGATCCGAGCCCCCCTGGGATTCGACCGGACCGCGTTGAGGGTGAACCGGTACTGCGATCCGCCGAGGCGGAACGACCCGTGCGAGATGCTGAATGCGCCGCGTGAGGTTGCTGGGATGACCCTGACCCCGACGAGCCTGAAGTCGGTGTCGGTGAGGTTCACGGTTACACGGCGATTGCTGGCGCCGCCCGCGAGGCTCACCGTTGCACCGCAGAAATCACCGGTGCCCTTACACCGGACCGTCTGAGCGCCTGCCGCCCCCGCGGGAGCGGCGGCCATGAGAGCCGCTGCCAGCGCGCCGAATGCCGACAGGACGAGCACCCACTTCGAAAGAAACTTCATCACTACCTCCGTTGAGTCGACGAGGCCCTCTTCGATGCCAACCGTAAACACGACCGAACACGCCGGTCAAGCCCTCCTGTTGGCGGCAGCGGATCTGCTGGCGATGCCGGGCAGCGGTCAGAACTGCAAGAGCATCAGCCCGAGGGTCACCCCGGGGCCGACCGTGATCATCAGCGCGCGCTCCCCGTGGTCCGGACGCCTGCGGTTGATCGTCTCGTTGAGCACGTAGAAGATCGAGGGGGTGCCGACGTTGCCCCGTGTCGCCAGGACGTCATAGCTGATCTCCACCTGCTCCGGCGTGAGCGCCAGCGCGACTCGCACGCAATCGAGAATCCGTCGGCCGCCGGGATGGATGATCCAGTGATCTACGTCGGTGCGGGTAAGCGAGAGGCCCTCAAGGAACTCGTCGACGAGGGCTGGAACACCAGCGGCTGCCAGGTCCGGGAGGTCGCGATCCAGATGCAGGTAGCTGTCGTCGTCTGAAAGCTCCATGCGCACGGCGCCGAGAGTTCCCTCGAACTGGTGGACCTTCGAGGCAGCGACCGCGGGGCCCGCGGTCCCCTTCTCGACCAGTGCGGCAGCACAGCCGTCGCCGAAGATCGCCGAGCCGACGGTCTTGGCACGGTGGTCGCCCGGCGCGGCGCGGCTCAGCAGGCCGCTCATCGTGTCCGCCGCGATGATCAGGCCCTGCTTGCCCGGATGCGCTTCCAGCGATTGGCTGATCAGACGGACGAGCGGGACCGCACTTGCGCAACCGACGCCGACGACGTGGTACTTGTCGGTCGCCGGGTCCATCTTGAAGCGCTCAACGAGCCGGTGGGCGAGGGTCGGCCCGCCGAGCGAATACAGGCTCGCGGTCACCACGGTGCCGATCTGGCTGGGATCGACGCCGAGCCGGTCGACCGCCGCGACCGCGTACTCGAACAGTTGATCCTCCGCCCGCGCGGTCCGGCCCTGAAGCGTGGCTCCGACCCCGTTTGGCAGCACGCGAAGGCTCCTGGTGCTGACAGCACAGCGGTCGAACACCCCTTCGGCGAACGCGTCCCCCTGGAGCCCGAGCAGCCCGAGCACGTCCCGCTGCGAAAGCGGCTCACCAAGATCCGTGACCGCCAGCCGGCTGATTCTCGTCTGGACCGTCAAGAGACCGCACCCTGCTGGGCGTGCCATGCCGAGAGAGTCGCGATCGCACCGCCCATCACCCGGTCCAGGAAGGTCGCGCGGTCATTTGCATGCGGGAGCGGCTCGTCGGGAACCGGAACATCCAGGAACTCGCACAGCGGCTCCCAGCCCTCGGTGACCTCCCACACGAGCAGGCGGTCGGACGGGATGACCCGCTTGACCTCCTCGTTGTGCGCGACGAACGCGTCGATCAGCTGGGAGGGCGAGTGACCGGCCGGAAACGTGCCCTGCTCGCTCCAGAACATCCGGCCGACGAACTCCAAGTAGCGGCGCCAGCGTGGGTCGACCTGTGCGCGGGCGCTCGAGAGCAGACGGATCAGCGCTTCGCCATGGCACATGTCGACGATCGTCTCCCGAAAGCTCGGCTCCCAGCGCTCGGGATCGCGAACGCTCAGCAGCACCTTCGCGTCGGGGAACGAATCGGCCAATTGCTTGTAGAAGTAGCCACCCGGCCAGTCGACGGTCGAGCGAAAGCCCTCGAGGATGTCGGCCGCCGGCACCTCACCATCGAGCGCGCCGTCCCACTTGGGAACCTGGCCATCGAGGTCGGCGAGGACGTCGATCCAGTGATAGCAGGGCCCCAAGCCCAGCCGCTCGAGCGCCTCCTTCTGGGTCAGCGTGCCGGTACGAGGCAGGCCGGCTCCGATCAACTCGACCATCTAAGCGGCCGCCGCTGTCGGGTTCGCAATCGGCGCCGGCCGCAGTGCCGACGTGTGGTCGAGCGCGAGACGTCCGATGCGCTCGAATTGTCCGGCGACGCGGACCGACGGCCCGACCACGGCGATCGCGGCGCGCGGCCGGCCACCCTCGAACAGGACCGGCACCGCGACGCCGGCGACGCCCTCGACGTACTCCTCGTCACCAACGGCGAAACCGGCCGTACGTGCCAGAGCCAGCTCACTGGCCAGCTGCGCGCGATCGGTATGCGTCTTCGATGTCCGCGCCGGCAGTGGCAGCCTCGCCAGGACTTCGTCCGCCTCGGCGGCCGGCAGCCCGAGGAGCAGCGCCTTCCCCGGCGCACCGGGCGCGATCGTCATCCGCTCGCCGTTCGACGGGACAACCGACAACGTCTGCGGACTCACGCGCGTCGCCACGACGATCATCTCGAGCGCATCCCAGTCCGCCGCGACCAGCAGCACCGTCTCCCGCGTCGCGCCGGACAGAGCGTCCATGGCCGGGCCGCAGGCACTCACGACATCGAGGTCGGCACGCGCAACGGCACCCAGCTCGCCGAGCTTCAACCCAAGCGAGTATTGGCCGTCCTCGCGATGCTCCATGAATCCCATCGCAACCAGCGAGCTCGCCAGCCGGTGGACGGTCGCCTTCGGCAACCCAACCCGCGCCGCGAGCTCCCTGAGGCTGAGGCGTGGATTGGCGACAGAGAACGCGGACAGCAGTGCGCACGCTCGCTCGACGGTTCTCGTCGTGTGGGCGGCTGTCTCTTCAGGTGAGACTCGTTTCACGGTGTGGAACGATACCGGGCGTTTGCGGATGACCGCACGCGCCGCGCAATGAACCCTTCCAGCGGCCAGCCGCGCCGCGCTCACCAACGTCCCCTATCGGCGGCGGGGTTCACCTCCGTGGAACCCCTCGACTCGCGTGGCGAAGCGCTGAGCAGGCAGAGCCGCCGGAAGGTCTCGGTCGGGCACCGCTAGCGACGGGCCCGAGCTAGTGTCCACGACGGGCGGTCAGGCGTACGCGATTCGCGCTCAGGTAACACATATCGCCGGCAAATTGAACTCGTTCGCGGAGGGAGCTCCGGGAACGAAGTCGGTGACTTTTAGGCGGTAGGCGCTCTGCACGGCCAGAGCTTTCGGCGCTTGACTTCCCGAGTTGTCGAGCGTCAGGTCGACCGGTCCGGCCGTAGAGGCGTCACCGAGCAGCCCGAAGATGTTTGCCAGGTCATTCCCGGGCGTGAAGAACGAGGATGCCGGAGTCGCCTGCCAGTGGTTTGGACCGGCGCCGGTGGCGCTCGCGAGCCAGCCAAACGCCGGCTGCATCGTCGCGCTCACGCTCTGTTCGGTGCAACCGTTTGACGCCGGGACGTACGTGTAGCTACGGAACTTGTCGTAGAACACGAAGACCGCAGAGATCAGGCCGCTGCGATCCGAAACGTCGAACCGTGACCGCCGATTGGTGTAATCCTCCTGCAGGTCGCCCAATCTCACCGGCTGATGGGGAAAGCCGGTGATATGGAAGTGGGCGGTGAAGTCGTCGGGCTCTACGGGAGGGCTCACGGGTCTAGCGCCCGCTTGGCCTGCAGCGGCGAGGGCAAACCCGCTCGTCACCGCTGCGAGCAACGCAAACCTTCGTGCAAGGCCACTCTGCGTCATCGATTCGCCCTCCATTCCGCGGCCGACGCGGACTCCTCGGCGCGCGTCCGGCCCCACCGCGATCTGGTGCATCGTAAATCGCGCTGCGCCAAAGGTCAACCCGGCCCGATCAAGCGTGGCGGCACTCCCGCGGTGCGTTTGCGCGTTCCGCAAGGCGTCGTCGCTGCGCGAATCGCGATGGCCCGGCATGACTCGAACCTGCGCGCGACCGATTCTGAGGCGCGGCCCCACCCGCAGAAGCACGAGGCCGAGAAACCCGCATTTCGTTACATCACGACCGCCACGGCGAGCAACGCGCAACGAAATCGGTGTTGTGGCACACATTTCGTGACGCGTTGCCTCGACGAGCGGTCGCTTTGTCACGAAATCGGGGCTGGCAAGCGCCTCCGGGGCTGGCAAGCAGCTCGAGGGTGCGGTCCTCGCGGACGTAGGGAGGCTATCGGCCGCGGCGTCAGCGAACGTGACGCCCGCTGGACCATTCCCGCAGAGGATCGAGTGGCCCGGGCAGGACTCGAACCTGCGCGCGACGGATTATGAGTCCGCTGCTCTGACCACTGAGCTACCGGGCCTGGTCGGCGTGCGACGCTAGCACCGCCGATGGCTAATCCAAGTACTCGTATGCGGGAATCGTGAGGAACTCGATCAGCTCGGGCGCCAGCGCGACACGCTCGAACAACTCACGCGTCTCGGCGGGCCGGCCGGCGCGCCAGACTTCCTCGCCAACGCTCTCGCGGATCTTGCCCATCTCCTCTTCGAGCGTCTGGCGGACGAGATCCCGAGTCACGGGTCGCCCGTCGTCGAGCTTTGCCTCGTGGTGCACCCACTGCCAGATCTGCGAGCGCGAGATCTCGGCAGTGGCGGCGTCCTCCATCAACGAGTTGATCGCGGCCGCACCGCGGCCGCCCAGCCAGAACGAGACGTATTGGAAGCCGACGTTGATGTCGGTGCGAAGGCCCGCCTCGGTGATCGCACCCGGGGTCGATCGAAGGTCGAGCAGGTCGCCTGCGGTCACGTTGACGTCGTCGCGCTGGCGCTCGAGCTGGTTGGCTGCGCCGCTCAAACCGCGTTCGAATACATCCCTGGCCACCGGCACGAGGTCCGGGTGCGCCACCCAGGTTCCGTCGTACCCCTGTCCGACCTCGCGCTCCTTGTCCGCACGCACGCCGTCGAGCGCCTTGGCGTTGGCAGCCTCGTCCTTGCGAGATGGAATCAGCGCCGCCATGCCTCCCATCGCGTGGGCGCCCCGGCGGTGGCATGTGGCCGCGAGCAGCTCGGTGTACGCGCGCATGAACGGGACCGTCATCGTCACGTCTGAGCGATCGGGCAGCACCATCTCGGGTCGCTCGGGGAAGCACTTGATCGCCGAGAAGATGTAATCCCAGCGCCCAGCGTTGAGACCGGCCGAGTGATCGCGCAGCTCGTAGAGGATCTCGTCCATCTCGAACGCTGCCGGCAGCGTCTCGATCAGCACCGTCCCCTTGATCGTCCCGCGCGGGATCCCGAGCGCGTCCTGGGCAAAGCAGAAGACTTCGTTCCACAGGCGCGCTTCGCGGTGCGACTCCATCTTCGGCAGGTAGAAGTACGGGCCGGAGCCGTTTGCGAGCAGGCGCGGGGCGCAATGGAAGAAGTACAAGCCGAAATCGAACAGCGCGCCTACCGCGGGCTTGCCGTCAATCACGATGTGGCGCTCGGGCAGATGCCAACCCCTCGGGCGGACGAGCAGCGTCGCCGGATTCTCGCCGAGTTCATAGTGCCTGCGGTCGGAGCCCTCGTACGTGATCGTCCCATCGATCGCATCGCGGAGGTTGATGTGTCCCTCGACCATGTTGTGCCAGGTCGGCGCATTGGCGTCCTCGAAGTCCGCCATGAAGCCGTCGGCGCCTGAGTTCAGCGCGTTGATCGTCATCTTCCGGTCCGTCGGTCCGGTGATCTCAACCCACCGCTGCTGCATGTCGCTCGGGGCAGGCGCCACCCGCCAGTCGGCCTCACGCACCTCGCGGGTCTCCGGCAGGAAGTCCAGGAGCTCGCCGGCATTCAGCCGCGCGCGTCGCTCGGCCCTGGCCTCGAGCAGCTGCTGGCGGCGGCCGGCGAACTCGCGGTGCAACTCCGCCACGAACTCGAGCGCGTCGGCGGTCAGCACCTCGTCGAACCCAGGTTCGATCGCCCCGTGAATCTCCAGATTGGTCTGTGTGGTCATGAATGAATCCTCTCAGTCCGGCCTCGGCGCAGTTCAACGGCAAGGCTTCCCGCTGCTCGGATGATCTAGTGCGCGCGCGCCCGGTTTGGCAAGAGCCGCCCGAACTCGAACGCGCAGGTCCCCGCCACATCCAGCAGTGCCAGCGACGCGCCGTCCCGGTCGCGTGCCGCCAGCGAACTGCCGGCGAGCCGCATGTCCTGGCCGATCCGCCTGACGAACGACGCAGCGCTGGGCGCGGGAAACGACCCCGGGTACTCGCGGTTGAGCCAGCCGGCGCCGCTGCCGTGAATCGCGAGTTGCCTCGTCAGCGATCCGATCGTGTCTCGGCTTCGATGCCGCACGACCGCGTTCGGCCGCTGCTCGAGCTTCCAGCCCGCAGCCGCCAGCCGAAAGCAAAGGTCGGCGTCCTCCCCCGCACGGATCTCGTCCCGGAACCCCCCGACATCCATGAATGCGGCGCGGAGCACGGCGCAGTTCGCGGTCTGCGCGTAGGGTCGCTCGTGGCGCCGGAGCGTCCTGGCCTGACTCAGGCGCTCGCGGACGACCCCGTGGCGTGCGGTGGCCGTTGCCGTGATCGCAGCGTCGACGACCGCTCCAGCGAGCACTCCGGTTTCAGGATGCGGCGATGGCAGGAAGTAGTCGTCGATCAGCGTCGGCGACGGAAGCGTGTCCGCATCGATGAACAGCAGCCATTCGCCGCTCGCCAGCTCGGCGCCGCGATTGCGGGCGAAGCCGGGCGCGTGCAGCCCCCGCGCGCGGCACACGGTGATCTGCCCAGTACCGCGCGCATCGTCCGGCTCGGCATCGCCGTTGTTGGCGATGATCAGCTCGTCACCTGGGCGGACCTCCAGGCGCTCGAGCTCGATCATCAGCGAGACGAGCTCGGACGCCGGCCCGCGGAACGGGACGACGACCGATACCCCCGGTCGTGGCGCACCGGCGGACGCCGTGTCAGCCACCGGCCGGACGCCTTCGCATTGGGCATCCCCCACCGGCGGACTCCACGACGCACAGGCCGGCGAGCAACAGCGCGATCACCAGGGCGAGCGCCCATCCCGGCAGACCGCCGCCCACCGCGAACAGGACGATCAGAGCGACCGCGACCGCGGCCTTCTCCCACCCCAGCTCTCCGACCAGCCGCAGACGGAACGCCAGATGCCCTACCAGATAGAGCGCCACCCCGCCGCACAGAGCCAGGCGCGCGGCATCGGACATGGTGTTGCTCGGCGCGAGCACGACGAACCTTGCCCCGACCGCGAACACGATGATGCCGGCGACGATCAACAGGTGCAGATAGCTGTATGCGTCCGCGGCAGCAAGCACCGGGTCGTCGTGCTGGCGGAGCATCGACTCGGCCACGGTCGCGAACCGATCGAAGTACGTCCACCACAGTCCAAAGGTGATCAGAAGACCGAGCGAAACTGCGACGAGGAGCGGCGCGTCCAGCGGACGGAGAGTGCTCTCGGCGCCGACGCCGATCGCGAC
The DNA here is from genome assembly GCA_963796525.1 of uncultured Solirubrobacterales bacterium. Lineage (GTDB taxonomy): Bacteria > Actinomycetota > Thermoleophilia > Solirubrobacterales > Solirubrobacteraceae > Palsa-465. The sequence goes on along the minus strand of CAWCMD010000012.1, from coordinate 249,522 downwards.
GATCGACTCGCCCAGGCAGATGATCACGAACAGCCCATAGCGCTCGGCGAAATGCGCCACCGCGACGCGCTGCAGTCCCCGGAGCCGCTCGCGCGTGAGCCATGCCGGCCCCGCGTAGTCGATCGCGACCGCCGCCACCCACATCACGCCGCGCGCCCATCCGTGCACCAGCGATCCCGCGATCAGCAGCACCATCCCGATCACCACGGTCACCGAGAAGCCGGCGATCGCCGCCCACGAGGCGTCGCCCTTGCGCGATGCGTCGGCGTACAGCGCAAGGTGCAGCAACCGGACCGCGGCGTAGGAGAGGGCGAACAGCGTGCTCTCACCACCGAACGCTCGGGGAACCGCAAGCCCCGTGATGAAAATGAACAGCGTCGAGAGCAACAGCACGCCGCGGAGCGTCCGTGATGCCGTGGCCTGTGCGTTGGCCGCCCATACGAACGCCGACCACGCCCACCAGATCAGCGCAAGCACGAGCATCGACTGGCCGAAGCGCAGCCAGGTGGGGTCGCGATACAGCAGCGAGCTCACCTGGGTCACGGCAAACACGAACACGAGGTCCCACAGCAGCTCCACGGGACTCGTCCGGCGCTCGTCTAGCACCGGATCGGGACCGAATTCGGCGGCGGCGCTCGCGGGGGCCTGGACGGTGTCGCGCACCGATCAAGTATCGCTAGCCCGCCGATTGGACGGTTCGATGCCAACACGCGATGTTTGGGCGTCGCCTGACCGGATATTTGCTGGCTAGGTATCTCCAGCTGGCCGACATCTGGCGGCCACAGACCCACGAGAGGCACACATGTCCACTCCTTCCCATCAGACGGTGAAGCTGAGCAAGGGAAAGCACAGCTCACCGGAGAACGGCGCCTGCGTGATGGAGCTCGCCTCGATGCTTGCCGGCGAGCCATTCACCGATCATCCACAGTCGGTATGTCCGGTCATCGGATCGTTCCTGCGCGCGTACAACGACTCGGTCAATGACGAGAAGCGCCAGGACCTCTACGCGTACGCGGCGAATGTCGTCGGTACGCGAACGTCGGCCCAGATGCAGCGCGCGCGTGCCGAGCGCCTCGCAGAGTGGTGCGATCAAATCCGGTCAACGCACTGGACGCGAGCACTGATCCCGCCGACGCTGCTGGCAATCGCGACGCGGCGCCAGCCTCCGATCGAGGCGGTCGGTACGCACGCGGTGCAGGCGATTCGCAGGCACACCGAGCAGACGCATCGCCAGGTGCTCGCACTGATCGACGAGCTGCTAGAGATCGGAGCGCACACCGAGACGGTGGTCGCCGCGGATGGGCAGCCGCGCTCCGAGCAGCCGCTCGTCACGCTGATCTAACGAAGCGAAGTCTCGCGCTGGGTGTCCCGGCGCTCGCCGTCGTGCTGGGCTTGCGCGCGTAGTCGCTCGAGCGCGCGCTCGTAATCGTCGTAGCGGCGCACGACCCGCATCCAGGCCCAGCCCGGGCGCTTGCGCAGCTCGCGGCCGCGATCACGGTCGCCTGGGCGCTCTCGCAGCTCTCGGCCACCGTCGCGGTCACGGTCACGGTCGCGGTCGCCTGGGCGCTCCTGAGCGCTCGATTTAGCGGCGAGGAGCCCGCGATGCTCTTCGATCGCTGAGGCGAGTTCGGCCGTCGGCACGTCGTCCGCGAGCAGGCTCGCCTCCAGATGGGTCCGCAGGACCAGAAGCTCGCGCTCGGTCGCGCGGCGCGCATTTGTATCGCGCGAGTCCCGGAACGCGAACCGGTCCCACGCGCGCGCGAACGAGACGAAACTGGTGCGGCCGCCGGCGCGGTGCGCGGCGAGCATCGGGCAAATGCCCTCACGGCCTGTGTATGCGCCGACGATGATGTCGTTCGCCCGAATCCCGGACAGCATCGCCACCTTCGTCTCCCGCGGGAGGCATTCGACCGCGGCTCGCAGGTCGTTGATCGTCGCGTTACGCCGTGTTCGCATAGGGTTCACGCCCTGCCGGAAGGCGGCGCCGGCCACTCTAGTCGCGCTCACCACGCCCATCAACGAATTCCTTGCCGCGAAAGGAAACTTGCAAATGAAGCTCGGAGTACACGTCGGCTACTGGGGTTTGGGCATGGGACCGCAGGAGCAGCTGCAGGTCGTACAGGAGGCCGAGCGCCTCGGCTACGACTCGGTTTGGGCGGCCGAGGCCTACGGTTCGGACGCCGCGACCGTGCTCGCCTGGCTGGCGGCCGGCACCACCAAGATCAAGCTCGGGTCGGCGATCTTCCAGATGCCTGCCCGGAGCCCAGCGATGACCGCGATGACGGCCGCGACGCTCGACGAGCTCTCGGGCGGGCGGGCGCTGCTTGGAATCGGCTCCTCGGGACCGCAGGTGGCAGAGGGCTGGCACGGCCAGCGCTTCGCGCGGCAGCTTCGGCGGACGCGCGAATACGTCGAGGTCGTCCGTCTCGCGCTCTCCCGCCAGCGAGTCGAGTTTCACGGAGAGACGATCGAACTACCGCTGCCGGACGGGCCCGGCAAGCCTCTGAAGATGACGATCGCACCGGTGCAGGACAAGATCCCCGTCTACTTGGCCGCGATCGGCCCGAAGAACACGGCGCTCGCCGGCGAGATCGCCGATGGCTGGATCCCGACGTTCTTCTCGCCGGAGCATGTGGGCGACTTCCGCGGCCTGCTCGAGGAGGGCGCATCGCGTGCCGGGCGCTCTCTGAACGGGTTCGATATCGCGCCGACCGTGAACGCATACGTCTCCGACGACCGGGAGCTCGCCCGGAACCTGATGCGCCCGGTGCTGGCGCTGTACATCGGCGGAATGGGATCCCGGCAACAGAACTTCTACAACAACCTCGTCCAGCGCTACGGATTCGAGGACGCCGCCAAGGAGATTCAGGACCTCTACCTCGACGGCAAGAAGACTGAGGCCGGCGAGGCGATTCCGGCAGAGCTGATCGACATGGTGTCGCTGTGCGGCCCCAGGGATGTGGTCGCCGATCGCCTGCGCGCGTATCGAGAGGCAGGAATTGGAACGTTGATGATCACGCCGATGGCGTTCAGCGTCGAGGACCGCGTGGCGCAGTTGCAGGCAATCGCAGAATTGGCTGGTTGAGTTCCGCGCGCTTGCGCTTCTTCCTCGGGGCGTTCGGCGATCCCGGCCACGCCTTCCCGATGCTCGCGCTCGGGTCGCGCCTGCGCGCCCGCGGTCATCAGGTGACGTTCGAGACATGGGCACGGTGGCGCGACCACGTCGAGGCCGATGGCATGCGGTTCGTCCCCGCGCCCGAGTATCCGGTGTTTCCCACGCGCGAGCGGCCGCTCAAACCCTACGAGGCCGTGGTCATCGCGACCGCGGAGACACGCCCGGCGGTCGTCGAGTCATCGCCGGATGTGGTCGTTCACGACATCCTCACCCTGGCGCCGGCGATGGCGGCCGAGCTCGAGGACATCCCGACCGCGACGCTGATCCCGCATCTGCACCCCTCGAGCGCACCGGGGTTCCCGCCATACGCGCTCGGCGCGAGACTGCCGCGAACCGTGCTTGGCCGGGCGACATGGCGAGCGTTCGATCGACCCGTCAAGGCCGGTCTGCGCCATGGACGGGATCAGCTCAACGAGACGCGGCTGCGGCTCGGGCTGCCACCTACCCCGCGGCTCCACGGCGGATTGAGCCCACAGCTCTGCCTCGTCGGTACCTTCCCGCAGCTCGAGTACCCGCGGATCTGGCCGGAGGAGGTCAGGATCGTCGGGCCGCTGGTATGGGAACCCCCGTTCGGTGACGTCGAGCCGCCTGACGGAGACGGTCCGCTCGTCCTCGTTGCCCCTTCGACCGCCCAGGATCCGGATCATCGGCTGCTCCGCGCCGCGGTGGTCGGGCTTGAGAGCGAGCCGGTGCGTGTGCTCGCGGCTACAAACCGCAGGCCGCTCGCGCGACCGGTCGAGGTGCCCGCCAATGCGCGCCTCGTCGACTGGGTCTCGTATAGCCGCGAGATGCCGCGGTCGTCACTGGTCGTCTGTCACGCCGGACACGGCACGCTCGCGAGGGCGCTCGAGTCGAGCTGCCCGGTCGTCGCGGTGCCGCACTCCGGGGATATGGGCGAGAACGCCGCGCGCGCCGACTGGGCCGGCGTAGGAGTGCGGCTCCCGTGGCGCTTGCTAAGCCCGGCGACCCTGCGGCTGGCGGTCCGCCGCGCGCTCGGCGACGGCTCGCTTCGCCAGCGCGCGAGCGAGCTGGGCGCCTGGGCCGCGGAGCACGACGGCGCGACTCGCGCGGCCGAGCTGTTGGAGCAGCTCGCCGTCAGTCGCCGGGGTGCGAGCGAACGAACTCGATGACCTCGGGCTCCTCGCTCTGGACCCGTTCCATCAGCTCACCGCTGCACGTGCACAGGTCGACGACCGCCCGCTCGTCGGTCACGATCACCCGGCGCCATTGCGCGCCGCCGAGCTCCCAGTCCTGAAGCTCCTTGATCGTCGTCGCCCGGCTCACGGCCGCTCTGCGGTCAGCCCCCGGCGCTAGCCGTGCCGGCGCCCGCCTTCGCCGCGGGATTGGCCTTCGCCCAGTCCGCGATCTCATGCGAGCCCTGGACGACCGTTCCGTCGTCGGCCACGAGCACCGGCACCCAGTTGTTGCCGGTCAGCCGCTTGACCTCCTTGCGGCCGGCCGTCTGGTTCAGCGCGTCGGGCAGCATGCCGAGGCCGTAGCTGCGGATGACTTCCGGTTGGTACCCGGCGTCGGTCAGCGCGTGGTACGCGGTGCCGCAGGGATGACCGCCGGGCCGCGGCGCCGGCTTCCACGTTCCATAACAGACGTAGAGCTTCAAATGACCTGCCCTTCCTCTGAGTGAGCTCCGGGGGTGGGACTCGAACCCACAACCTAACGGTTAACAGCCGTTCGCTCTGCCGGTTGAGCTACCCCGGATTGCTTGATTCTGGTGCATTGGCGGCGGCTCTCCCGCCGGCCAGAACTCTAGCGGCACGAAAGCCTCCCTCGCCCCGACTTCGGCGTGGCAGTTCGCGCGTGCTGCTAAACCGGCACTTCGAGCCGCGCGTCGAGGCCGCGGATCGCGCGCTGGACGTCCTCGCGCTCGCGCGCCAACGTCAGTACGTCGCCTCCCCCCTCGGCCCGCGCGCGGCGGATCGCGCGGTCGAGGCGCGCCAGTTCGAGGAGCAGCCGCTGCTGTTTCAGGTGCTCCTCGGTGACGTCGCCGGCGCGGCCGGCGAGCTCGACGAGCTCGGCGACCACGCGTGCGAGTTCCTCGTCCTCGGGGGCCATCCCGCCGAGCGGCATCGAGGTCTGGCCCGCGAGGTGGCGGGCGGCACGCCGCAGCGGGACGCTTGTGAGGTACTCGTCCGGGTCGAGCGCGGCCAGCGCCCGCGCGCCTGCCTCGGGCAACGCGATGCAGTAGGCGAGGAACGTCCGCTCGGCTCGGACAGCCGGGTTGCTGATCGCCCTGGCGCTGTGAGCACGAATGTCGCCCGACTCCTGGCGGCGGGGGGCGCCCGACAGCAGCGATGCAAGCTGGCCTTCAGAGAGCTCGAGTCGGCCTGCCACGCGCCGCATCAGATCCTCCCGCAGCGAGCTCGGCGGCAGCTCCGACAGCACCGGGCCGAGCTCCGCGGCAGCGCGGTCTCGACCCTCGGCGCTGCCGAGCTCGGAGCGATCGAGGATCCGCTCGACATGAAAAACGACGAACGGCATCGAGGACTCGACGCGGTGGCGCATCGCGTCGGCTCCGTCGCGCTCGACGAGCTCGGCCGGATCGACCCCGTCGGGGAGCGGCACGACCCGCAACTCGAGCGGCGGTTGCCGCCCCGACGCGATCCTCGACGCGCGGAGCATCGCCTCCTGACCGGCGCGGTCGGCGTCCAGACACAGGTCGAGGACGGAGACGATCCTGGCGAGCTCACCTACCTGCTCCTCGGTCAGCGAGGTGCCCATGATCCCGACCGCGTTGCGGATCCCGGCCTGATGAAGAGCGAGAACGTCGGTGTATCCCTCGACGAGGATCATCCGGCCGGCGCGTGCGGCCGGACCCCGGGCGTGGTCGATGCCGAACAGCTGCGTCCGCTTGGAGTAGAGCTCGCCCTCGGAGGTGTTGAGGTACTTCGGCTGCTGGTTCTCGCGCATTGCGCGAGCACCGAATCCGTGCACCCGGCCGCGTGCGTCGGCGGCGGGGAACATGATCCGCTCGCGGAAGCGGTCGTACACCTGCCCGGGCTTGTTCCTCGAGCGCTGGACGAGGCCGACCGCCAGCAGTTCCTCGTCGCTGAAGCCGGCCATGCGTGAGGCCAGCAGCATTCGATCCCAGGCGCTTGGCGCGTAGCCGACGCCGAACTCGCGCAGTGTCTGCTCGGCAAGCCCGCGGCCGAGCAGGTAGGCACGCGCCGGCGCCGCCTCACGGGCCTCCCACAGGTAGCGGGCGTAGTAGGTCGCAGCGCGCCCCAGGAGCGCATACAGGCGCTCGCGACGCTGACGCCGCGACGCCGCCTCCGGATCCTCCGCTTCGCGGTCGAGCTTGACGCCGAAGCGGTCGGCCAGCGACTCGAGCGCCCCCTTGAAGTCCAGCCCCTCGGTTTCCATCACGAAGTCGAACGGGTCACCGGACACCGCGCAACCGAAGCAGTGGTAGTGCTTCTCGTCCGGCCTGACATGGAAGGATGGCGTTCGCTCGTCGTGGAACGGGCACAGGCCGAAGTAGCTGTCGACGCCGGCGCGCCGAAGCTCGGTCCGGGACGAGACGAGCGCAACCATGTCGACTGCGTCGCGGACGCGATCGCGGGAATCGTCGGTATAACGGCTCACGCTAAGGGCCTTCGCTCGGCATGCAGCCGCGTCTGTAAGCCGGCTGCCTGATTCATCCGCCCGACGCAAACGCGGCCGGCACGCTGAGCGCCTCGAACGTTGCGATGCAGAACCGGTCGGTCATCCCCGCCAGGTAGTCCGTCACTCGCCGTGGCAGCTCGCCGTCGGGGATCGAGTCCGGAATCTCCTCGGGATGGGCGCAGTAGTGGTCGAACAGCGATCGCACGACCCCGTGGATCTTGGCATGCTCGCGCGTCGCCTCGGGCCCGAGGTACACGCGCTCGAACATGAACGAGCGCAGCTCTGACATCGCGCCGCCGATCGTCTCTCCCTGGACGATGTCCCCGGTCCGCTCCGAGTGCTCGACGAGGTCGTGGACAAGCGTGTCGATTCGACGTGGCCCTGTCTCGCCGAGGATCTCGATCGGTCCGGGCGGGAGGTCCTCTGCGGAAATAACACCCGCCCGTACCGCATCGTCGATGTCATGGTTTATGTAGGCCACGCGATCCATCAGCCGCACGATCTTCCCCTCCAGCGTCGCCGGCTGCGGAGCGCGACCGGAATGGCTGACGATCCCGTCGCGTACCGGCATCGTCAGATTGAGACCGTGCCCCTCGCGCTCGAGCGTGTCGACCACCCGCAGCGAGTGCTCGTGGTGCAGGAAGCGTAGGCCGAAGCGCTCGTTCAGGCAGCGATCGAGCGCGTCCTCGCCGACGTGCCCGAACGGAGGATGCCCGAGGTCATGCCCGAGCCCGATCGCCTCCACGAGATCCTCGTTCAGCCGCATCGCGCGGGCGACGGTCCGCGACACCTGGGTCACCTCGAGCGTGTGGGTGAGCCGGGTCCTGTAGTGGTCGCCGGTCGGCGCGACGAACACCTGGGTCTTGCTCTTCAGCCGTCTGAATGCCTTGCAGTGGACGATCCTGTCGCGGTCGCGCTGGAACGGAGTGCGCAGACCGCAGTCGGGCTCCGGACGCATGCGCTGCGCTGGGTAGGAGCGGGTCGCCGCCGCCGAGAGATCGCGCTCCTCGCGGACCCGGATCCGCTCCGCGAACTCGGCGGCGACCGGCCCGGACGGGTGCGGATAGCCACTCATGACGGCCTGATCACTCACGTCATCGATTCTGACAGCGCCGCTCCCGGACGTAATGAAACCGTTTCAAAGTTGTCGCACTTCGCGGGCGCTAAGCGGCCCGCATCAACGGGCGCAGCTGCACGTGGGCGTGGTGCTCGGCGGTTTCGGAGATCGCACGCTCGGCCTGGCGCAATGCACGCTCCGAGGCCTCGGGAGCGCTCGCGAGCGGCTGCCCGAGCGCGCCGACCAGAAAGCGGTAGGTCTCCTCGTCGAGGGGAAACGCCGCTGCCTCGCACGAACTGCAGACAACACCGCCGGCAGACGCCGAGAAGCTGCGGAGATGCTCAAGCTCGCCGCACGCTGCGCACGCCCCCAGTTGCGGCACGATCCCGGCCGGGAGCAGCAGCTTCAGGCGGAACGCAAGCCCGTTCGAAGGGCGAGCTTGGCTGCCGTCGGAGGCGAGCAGGGCAAGCTCGTTCGCCAGCAGCGTGAACACCTCCGGGTGCGGGTCCGAGGTCTCGAACAGCCGCGTGACGGCATCGCAGGCTCGCGCGGCGGCGTCGAGCGTCGCCGCGTGCTCGCGCAGGCCGCCGTGAATCGCGATCGTGTCGACGCTCGTGACCGTGAACAGATCGCCGCGACCGGTCTGGAGAACGACCCGGACCTGCGAGAACGGCTCGAGCCTGGCACCGAAGCGGCTCCGGGCTCGGCGGACGCCCTTCGCGATCGCGCTGAGACGCCCATAGTGCGGCGTGTAGAGGTGCAGGATCCGGTCGGCCTCGCCGTAGCGGATCGAGCGCAGCACGATCGCCTCACTCCTCAGCGGGGCCGGCATCGTGTGCCCCACTGCGGACGAAGCGAGATACGGCGCCAACGGCGATCAACTCCGAAATCCCTTGCTATATTTTTTGAAGCAATGGCAACAGTCACTGTCTACACCACCGACCACTGCTCCAAGTGCGTGAGCGCAAAGATGCTCCTTGGCCGCCGTGGAATCGGTTATGAAGAGATCAATTTGGCAAGGGACCCGGACGGTCGCGAAGAGCTGGTTCGCCGTACCGGGATGATCACTTTCCCGCAGATCGTGGTTGACGATCAGGCGATCGGCGGGTTTGACGAGCTGCTCGCGGCCGACCGCGAGGGCCGGCTCGGCGCGCTGCTGGCCGCTTAGCGGCTGCTGGCGGCGTAGCACTCGCCCCAAGCCGGCGGAGCGATCTCCCCTCAGGACCTCAGGACCTCACGACCTCACGACCCGCTTGCGCGGCGCACGCGGGCGCGGCTGGCAGTGCTCGCAGACGTAGGTCCCCCGGCCGCCGACGACGATCTTCCTGATCGTCGTGCCGCAGTTGACGCACGGCTCGCCCTCGCGACGATGGATGAGGAACTTGTCCTGGAAGGAACCTCTGGCCCCATCGATGTGGCGGAAGTCATCGATCGAGGCTCCCTTGGCTTCGATCCCCGCCGACAGTGCCTCCTCGATCGCGTCGCGCAAGCGCGCAAGCTGCGCGGCGGTCAGGCGGCCCGCCGGTCGCAGCGGATGGATCCCGGCGCGGAACAGCGCCTCGTCGGCGTAGATGTTCCCGACGCCGGCGACGCGTCGCTGGTCGAGTAGAAATGCCTTGACCGGCGCCGCCCGTCCGCTCGCCGACTTGCGCAGGTGCGCCGCGGTGAACTCCTCGGTGAACGGCTCGACGCCGAGCCTCGCGGCCAAATACGCGTCCCGGGCGGCCGCGCCGATCACCAGATGGCCGGTGCCGAACCGGCGCGGGTCGATGTAGAGAAGCCGGTGGCCGGCATCGAGCTCGAAGCGCACGCGGGTGTAGAGAGCCTCGGTCGGTGGGTCGAACAGGAGCGCGCCGGTCATCCGCAGGTGAACCAGCAGGAAGCGATCTCCAGACAGCGTCCAGACGAGGTATTTGCCAGCCCGGCCGACGTTCTCGACAGTCCTCCCGCGCAGTTGCTCCGCGACCCGGGTCGGGCGGTCGGGGCGGGTCCAGCGCCAATCCAGGATTTCGACCCGCTCGATCTTGCGCCCCTCCAAATGGGGCGCAAGCTGGCGGCGGATCGTCTCTACCTCGGGCAGCTCTGGCATCGCACTGATATTGACATCCGCCACTAAGCGACGAACGGCGCCCCGGGCAGCTCGGGCGCGTCGGTCCCGGCGAGCCAGCGCAGCACGCTCGCTCCGACGTCCGCCAGCCTCCCGTCGTGGCGGCGCGAGCGATGGCCGGCGAACACCGCCAGCAGTGGTACGTACTCGCGCGTATGGTCTGTGCGGGAAGAGGTCGGGTCGCACCCGTGGTCGGCGGTGAGGATCAACATGTCGCCCTCCCCGAGTAGCCCAAGCCACTCGGCGATGCGCTCGTCGATCTCCATCAGCGCTCGGTGGAAGCCATCGACATCGTGGCGGTGACCGTACACCTGGTCGGTTTCGATCAGGTTCGTGAACACAAAGCCACGCTCCATGGACCGCAGCAGATCGGATGTCCGCTCGAGTGCCTGCGAGTTCGTCGCGCCCGGGTGCTGGATGTCGATGCCGATCCCCGAGAACAGCTGTCCCACCTTGCCGACTGTATGAACCTCGATGCCGGCCGCTTGCACTGCCTCGAGATAGCTCGCCGAAGTAGGGCGCACGGCGTAATCACGGCGGCCCTCGGTCCGCGCAAACGCGCCCTCAGCGCCCTGAAACGGCCGCGCGATCACCCGTCCCACGGCGTGCTCCCCGTCCAGCTTCGCACGAACCTGCTTGCAGACCGCATACAGCGCGTCGGGCGCCAGCACATCCACGTGGGCGGCGATCTGGAGGACCGAATCCTGGCTCGTGTAGACGATCAGCTCGCCCGTCTGAAGATGGTGCGCGCCGAACTGCTCGATCGCCTCGATGCCGTTGCTGGGTCGATTGCAGATGACGCCCCGCCCGCTCGTGGACACGACGATCTCGACGACCTCAGGTGGAAACCCGTCCGGGTATACGGGCGGCGCAGACGGGACCACGATCCCCATCAGCTCCCAGTGGCCGGCAGTCGAATCCTTGCCCGGTCCCAGCGGCGCGAGCCGGCCGTGAAGCACGGGAGACCTGGCCGGGGCGACGCCGTCGAGCGGGAGGATCGATCCGAGCCCGAGCCGCTCGAGCGTCGGCAGTCGCAGTCCACCTACAACCTGCGACAAATGGGCGAGGGTGTTCATGCCCTGGTCGCCGTAATCGGTCGCGTCCGGCAGCGCGCCGACTCCACACGCGTCGAGCACGACGACAAACGCCCTGCTCACGGTGCCGGAGCCGCGAGCAGCACCCGCCTGCGCATCGCGAACACGTCAGTCCTCCCCATCCCAGTACTCGAGCCGCTCGAGCCGGGCGATCAGGCCGACGCCCCGGAAGAACACTTTGTTCGAGCGCGGGTAATAGCAGACGTCCCCGGCGTCGCGGGTCCCATACGCCAGGTAGCTCAGACCCTGCTCGCCGGCACGCAGCATGTGCGCGACGCCGGTGCCGGCCGGCCGCGAGATGACGTTGCCCGGCCCGACCGGGATCTCGTCCTCGCCGAGCACCAGCACGCCGCCGCCGTCCAGGATCACGAAGATCTCCTCCTCGAGCGAGTGGCAATGCTGCGCTGTGTTCTCCTTGCCCGGCGCCACCTCTGCGTGCTGCAGGCCGGTCGTGATCGACCCGGCCGCACGCCCCAAATTGCGACGCACGCGGACCACGCGCGGGCGCTCGAGCGGCTCTGCCGGCACGTCCTGTACGTTCACGATCGTCGGTGGACGTGGGCCCGCCACGCCCTCGTCGGGCAGGTCCGGCGGGCCGAGCTCGGCTTCGCGCACGAACTGGATCGGGGCGCCGTTGACACTCCGTGGCTCCGCCTCGACCGCGCCACGCCCGGCGAACGCAAGATTCAGCCGCGGAAACCACACGCTCTCGTCGAAATGCCTGGGCCCAAACGCGAGCACGTCGAGATCGTCGACCGCGTGAAGGCTGTGTGCGCCGCGCCGCGGGAGGTACACGATGCAGTCCCCAGCGGAGACCTCCGCGGTCTTGCCGCGCTGCCACGACAGCCCGCGGCCGGCCAGCACGTAGAAGATCTCCTCCTCTCGGCCATGCTCGTGCGCGGGCGTCGACCAGCCGCCGGCCGGGATCTGAAGCCGGCGGACGCCGACGCCAACGCATCCCGCAGCCTCCCCCAGGCCGGTCCAGCGGCCGCGGATATGGCCGATCTCGAACTGTTGCGCAGGCGCCTCGTCGAAGTGCGTCAGCCCCACACCGGGGATGCTAATCGCCGCGCGAGATCTGCGCCCGCGGGTGGGCGTCGAAGTACACGTCGCGCAGGCGCTCCGCCGAGAGGTGCGTGTAGATCTGGGTCGTGCCGATGTCGGCGTGACCGAGCATCTCCTGCAGCGAGCGCAGATCGCAGCCTCCCGCCAGCAGGTGCGTCGCGAACGTGTGGCGCAGCGTGTGCGGGCTCATTCGCTGCTCGAGCCCGACGCTGCGAGCGTGACGCTGGACGATCTTGTAGAGCCCCTGGCGTGAGAGCCGGCCGCCACGCAGGTTCACGAACACCCGTGGCTCGTCTCGCAGGCCGACCAATCGCGGCCGTGCCTTCTCGATGTAGACGCTCAGCGCCTCGACGGCCTTCGTTCCGATCGGAACGATGCGCTCCTTCGAGCCCTTGCCGTGCGCGCGGAGGATCCCCGCCTCGAGATCCAAGTGCCCCAGCTCCAACGCGATCGCCTCCGAGGCGCGCAGCCCGCACGCGTACATCGTCTCGAGCAGGGCGCGGTCGCGCACCGCCGCCGCGGAGGTCCCTCGCGGCGCCGCCAGCAGCCGGGCGACCTCATCTCGAGTGAGCACCTTCGGCAGCCGGCCGCGCGAGCGCGGCGGGCGCAGCTCGGACGTGGGGTCGTGGTCAAGGATCTGATCGCGCCGCAGGTGCCGGTAGAACGAGCGCAGACACGCGATCTTGCGCTGCAGCGTGGCTGGGGCGACCGGACGCTTGCCCTCGCGCCCCTCGGCAAGCTCGGACACGAACGCCGCCAGGTCGGGGGGCCCGACCTCGAGCGGATCGAGACCATGCCGATCCAGGAACTGGCCGAACTGCTGGAGATCGGAGCGGTATGCCTCGAGGGTGTTGCGCGACAGGCCACGCTCGAGCTCGAGGTATGCCAGGAAGTCGAGCGTCAGCTCGCTGAGGCGGCGCGCGCCCGAGGACACCTCGGTTGTAGCCATGACGGCCTATTCGCGAGCCGGCTGTGCGGTCCTGCTACTGCGTGGCGAGCCAGAGCAAGGCGATCAGCGACTTGGAGTCCTCGCACTGCTCGATCGCCTCGTGGAGACGCGCGAGCGGCCACGGCACGATCTCGATCCGCTCCAGCTCGTCGGCCTCGGCATCGGGAGCATCTGACAGGTCGACGGCCCGGTAGAGCCACACCCGCTCGTCGCTGAAGCCGGGGCTCGTGTAGAAGGCCATCAGCTCGGTCCACTCGCCGGCCTGTTTGCCGATCTCCTCGGCGAGCTCCCGCTTGGCGGTCTCCAGTGGGTGCTCGCCGGGGACGTCCAGCTTGCCGGCGGGGATCTCGAGCGACCTGCTCTCCCCTACCGCCTCGCGCGGCTGGCGCGTGAGCCACACGTGCTGGTCGTCGATCGCGAGGATCCCGACCGCACCGGGGTGCCAGACCTTCTCGCGGCTGACCTCGTTTCCGTCGTCGTGGCGAAAGCGCTCGACCCCGACGCGAACGATCTTCCCCTCCCACTTGATCTCGGACCCGAGCGGTTCAAACGCCATTGCCGGCCTCCTCGACGATCGCGATCGCCACCTCGAGCATCCCCTCGAGCGCGTCAACGCTGATCCGCTCGCCGGGCTCGTGGTTGTGCTCGGTGCCGTCGGCGAGGTTGGCGCACGCGAGTCCAGCCGCCTGAAATGAGTTGGCGTCCGAGGCTCCGCCGGTGACGATATGCCGCGGCTCGTAGCCGCACGTCTGCAATGCGCGCTCGGCGAGCAGCACCTCGGGCGCTCGCGCGCGCGTCCGGTAGCCCTTGAACATCCGTTCGACGGTCACGTCGAGGTCGCACTCGGCGGCGTCGGCGGCGTCCTGGAGATGATCGACCATCTCGGTCACGACCGCCTCGGCACGAGCATCGTCCAGGCTCCGGGCCTCCGCGACGACGCGACAGCGCTCGGGCACCACGTTGATCGCGCTGCCGCCGTCGATCGTGCCGACGTTCGCGGTCGTCTCCGAGTCGAGGCGGCCCAGCTTCATCGCAGCGATTCCCGCGGCGGCCGCCGCAATCGCGCTGCGACCCCCCTCCGGGCGGACGCCGGCGTGCGCTGCGCGGCCGCGAAACTCGGCGATCAGGCGGTAATGCGTCGGAGACGCCAGCACGATCTCGCCAATCGGCGTCGCGTGGTCGAACACGTATCCGAACTCGCTCGCCAGGCGCGACACATCGAATTCCCGGGAGCCCCGCAGCGAAACCTCCTCGCAGACGGTGAAAACGAGCTCGACTCCCACGGGCGCAGGTGGATCGGCGGCCATGAACCGCCGTGCCAGCGTGAGCAGCACGGCGACGGACGACTTGTTGTCGGCGCCGAGGATCCCCTCGTTGGCGTTTTCCCAGCCGCCGTTGACGATCACCGGGTCGACAGGCGCAGCCAGCGGCACCGTGTCGAGGTGCGCGCAGAGCAGGATCGACCGCGGCCCATTACCCGGGATCCTGGCGATCAGGTTGCCCGCGTCTGAGCCGGCTCGAGGCCCGGCGTCGTCCTCCTCCACCCGTATGCCGATGGAACGCAGCTCCGAGCTGACCCAGTCGGCGCACGCCCGCTCGGTGCCCGATGGGCTCTCGATCCTGCATAACGCCGCAAACGTCTCGTGCAGCCGTGCGCGCTCGGCGTCGCTGGCCCGCCTCACGAAGCGGCGCGGGAGACCGTCACGTCGCGCTGACCAGCTTCCTCGGCGTGGTCTGCGGTCTCTCCGGGTTCGGCACCGGCGGCGCCCTTGACCTGCGCCAGCGCCGCGCCCACGAACTCCCTGAATAGAGGCGCCGGGCGATCGGGACGTGACTTGAACTCCGGGTGGTACTGGGAGGCGACGAAGAACGGGTGCTGATCGGCATCGAGCTCGATCGCCTCGACCAGACGCTCGTCCGGAGACGTGCCGGAGCAGATCAGCCCCTGCGACTCGAGCCGCTTGCGTAGGTGGTTGTTGACCTCGTAGCGATGCCGGTGGCGCTCGTACACGACCGGCTCGTCGTACAGCGCGCGGATGCGGGTACCGTCGTGCAGCTTCACCGGGTCGGCGCCCAGCCGCATCGTGCCGCCCATATCGGCGATCTCCTTCTGCTCGGGGAGCAGATCGATCACCGGGAACGGCGTCTCGAGGTCCATCTCGGTCGAATTGGCGCCGTCCATGCCGGCTACATGGCGCGCGAACTCGCTGACTGCCACGTGCATGCCGAGGCAGATCCCCAGGTAGGGGATGCGCCGCTCGCGGGCGATCTGCGCGGCTCTGATCTTCCCCTCCCAGCCGCGACCACCGAACCCACCGGGAATCAGGATGCCGCCGGCGCTCTCGAGGCTTGCAGCGACCTCGGGATCGCCGACCGTCTCGGAGTCGACCCAGTCGACCTCGACCTTGCAGCCATGATGGATGCCGGCGTGCCGGAGGGCCTCGACGACGGACAGGTAGGCGTCCTCGAGCTGGACGTACTTGCCGACAAGCGCGATCCGGACGCTGCGGGTCGCCTCAGCGGCTCGCTGCGTGATCGCCTCCCAGTTGCTGAGATCGGGCTCGGGTGCCTGCAGGCCGAAGTGCTCCCGCAGGATGAAGTCGTCGACTCCCTCGGCTCTGAACACGAGCGGCACGCGATAGATGTCCGGGACGTCGTAGGCGGAGACGACGGCCTCGACCGGCAGGCTGGCGAACAGCGCGATCTTTCGCCTGATGTCGGATGAGAGCACCGACTCCGAGCGACACACGACCATGTCCGGGGCGATACCGATTCGCCGCAGCTCGTTGACCGAGTGCTGGGTGGGCTTGGTCTTCAGCTCGCCGGCATGGCCGATATAGGGCACGAGCGTGAGGTGGATGAACATGCACCGCCGTCGGCCGACGTCGACGGGGAACTGCCGGATCGCCTCGAGGAACGGCAGCGACTCGATGTCGCCGACCGTCCCGCCGATCTCGGTGATCACGAAGTCCACGTCGCTCGACTCGGCCATCAGCTTGATCCGCTGCTTGATCTCGTCGGTGATGTGCGGGACGACCTGCACGGTGGCGCCGAGGTAGTCGCCCCGGCGCTCCCGCCGGATCACCGTGTTGTAGATGCCGCCGGCGGTCACGTTCGAGGCGCGGCTCGTGTTCGCATCGGTGAAGCGCTCGTAGTGCCCGAGGTCGAGATCAGTCTCCGCGCCGTCCTCGGTGACGAACACCTCGCCGTGCTGATACGGCGACATCGTGCCCGGGTCGACGTTGATGTACGGATCGAACTTCTGCAGCTGGACATCGAGCCCGCGCGCGACCAGCAGCCGCCCGATCGACGCAGCAGCGATCCCCTTGCCCAGCGAGGAGACGACTCCGCCCGTGATAAAGATGAACCGCGTTTCGCCTTGGGCCATCAGATCGATCCTGGTGTTCGAGTGTAGTTGACCTCCCCAAGGTAGCGTGGCTCCCGGACGTGAGCCGAGGTTTCATGGGCCGCTTCGCGGCGTCCATGGGGCCGGGCGGCCCCGTCCGGACCGGCTTTGGCGATTCGTGGTTGGCGGGGCCAATGGCGGTGCGATGCGGCGGGGCCGTTCGCCTTCGAGGTTCCACCCCCGTCCATGCCCATTCCGCCGGCCATCCATGGCCGGCGCGCGACGGCTTGCGCCACGCTTCCCGGCCTTCGGCCGGGGGCCTGGGGGGTTGGTCTGCCCCGCATTGGGCTTTCGAAGAGGGGGTGAGGTGCCTCGCAACCCCGATTTGGTTAAAAGCGACCGCTCGTCGCGGCAATGTGTAACGAAATGGGTGCCAGAGCACCGATTTCGTTACACGTTGCTCACCTCGGTGGTCGTGATGTAACGAAATCGGGGTTGGTGGCAGCGCGGCTGTGCGGCTAAAGAGCGGGCCCGGGTGGGCGGGACCCCAATCCCCGGCGCACCTCGCGCTCAAGGCGCGGCGAACGACCGAGCAGACCGCGTGCACGCCGGTGCGCCCGGCCGGTGCGAGTGCCCGGCGCGACGGATGGGGCCGCCCGGCCCCACGGACGCCGAGCGAAGCGAGGCCCCGAAAGAATCAGGCCGCCCGCAGCAGCTTTCGTGCGTGCTGGCTCGCCGCCCGGTCGCCCTCGCCGGCGCCGAGCATCCGCACGATCTCCCCGACCACGTCATCGCCGTCGAGGACGGTGACGGTCGTCCGTGCGACGCCGGACGAGGTCTCCTTGGCGATCGTGAAGTGCCGCGCCGCCTGGGCCGCGACCTGCGGCAGATGGGTGATGCAGAGGATCTGCCGGTCGCTCGCAAGCTCGCGCAGGTGCTCCCCCACCGCACGCGCGGTGTGGCCGCCGATCCCGGCGTCGATCTCGTCGAAGACCAGCAGCGGCGCTTCCTCGCCGCCCCCGGCGTGGGCCGCGCTCAGCAGTGCCAGCATCACGCGCGAGAGCTCCCCGCCCGAGGCGATCTCCCGCAGCGGCCCGGCGGGCATCCCGGGGTTCGGGGCGATCATCAGCTCGACGGTGTCGGCGCCGCGCGGGCCGCAGCCATCAGCCCGTGGCTGCACCTCGACCTCGAAAGTCGCGTCCGGCATCGCCAGCTCGGCCAGACGCGCGCTCACCTCCGCGGCGAGCCCCGGAGCGGCCGCCCGTCGTCGCTCGCCCAGCTGATCCGCCAGCCCGGAAAGCTCGCCGCGCTCGCGCGCCAGCGCCTCCTCGGCCTCCGAGAGCGCCACGTCGGCGTCCTCGAGCTCGGCGCGCCGGGCCCGACACTGCGCGGCGTGCAACAGGACGTCGGCGATCGATCCGCCATGCTTGCGCTCGAGCCGCGCAAAGCGCGCGAGCCTGTCCTCCACCTCGTCGAGACGACCCGGTGGGGCTTCGATCCCCAGCGCGTAACGACGTAGCTCGCCGCCGAGGTCCTCGGCCTCGTATCGAAGCGCGCTCAGGCGCTCGGACAGCGGCCTCAGGACCGGGTCGATGTCCGCTGCGGACTCGAGCAGCCCGGCCGCGCCGGCAAGCGACTCGGAGACGCCGCCGCCGTCGTCCGGGGTCAGCGCCTCCGCACCGACCGCCGCCGCACCGCGCAGCGTCTCCAAATGCCGCAGACGGTCGCGCTCGGCGCTC
This sequence comes from uncultured Solirubrobacterales bacterium, assembly GCA_963796525.1. Taxonomy (GTDB): domain Bacteria; phylum Actinomycetota; class Thermoleophilia; order Solirubrobacterales; family Solirubrobacteraceae; genus Palsa-465. Next base: position 231,369 of record CAWCMD010000012.1, on the reverse strand, counting down.
AGCTCCGACTGATCCTGCTCGCTCGGATCGACCGCCTCAATCTCGTCGAGCTCGAACTTCAGCAGGTCGAGGTCGCGGTCCCGGGCCCCCGCCAGCGCCGCGACCTCCGATACGCGCCGCTCGAGCGAGCGCACCCGCTCGCAGGCGCGCCCCACCTCGGCGCGTAACGCGACCACCTCCGGGCCGCAGTGCGCGTCGAGAATCTCGAGCTGGGCGCTCGAGAGCATCAGCTTCCGATGCTCGTGCTGCCCGTAGAACGAGAGCAGCCGGCTGCCCAGCTCGCGCAGATCCGCGAGCGTCGCCGACCGCCCGCACACGTAGGCACGTGTCCGGCCGTCGGGCCACACGCGGCGAGCGAGCACGAGCTCGGCCGCGTCGTCGGGCAGCAGCTCGCAGTCGCGCAGCGCGTCCGGAAGCGAGAAGACGCCCTCCACGTATGCCTCCGCGGCGCCCTCGCGGACGATCCCGCGGCGGGCGCGGCCCCCCAGCAGCAGGTCGAGCGCGTGCGCGAGCAGCGTCTTGCCGGCGCCGGTCTCGCCGGTGAGCACGTTGAGCCCGGGCGCGAGCCGAAGCTCAGCCCGCTCCATCAGCAGCAGATTCTCGACGCGCAGCTCGTAGAGCATCGACGACGGTGTACCAGCCGGGGCCGACGGACCGACCGGCGAAAAACCTCTATGGCGCGCTCGCCAGGCGCCCGAACTTCTCGCGCAACCGCTGATAGAAGCTCGCCCCCGGCAGCTGGGCCAGACGCCCCTGGTCGCTCAGGAACCGCACCTCGATCTGCTCCCCCGGCGCGAGCACGCACACCGGGCGCCCGTCGATCGTGACGTCGACCGGTTCCTCCCGAGAGCGGTTGCCGACGGCGAGCACGTCCTGCGGCGCGACGACCAGCGCCCGTGCGGTCAGCGAATGCGGCGCGATGAACGACACGACGAAGCCCTCCACGCCCCAGGCCATGACCGGGCCGCCGTTGGCCAGGTTATAGCCGGTCGAGCCCGCGGGCGTCGAGACGACCAGGCCATCGCACCGCACCCGGCCGATCTGCTCGCCGTCGACCGAGTATTCGAGGTCGGCGACCCGCTTGCCCGGCTGCCGGTGCATCGACATGTCGTTGATCGCGACCCATTCGCCGCGATCGCCGGACAGCTTGATCGCGGGCAGCGAGAGGACCTCGAATTCGCCACGAAAAGCGCGCCTGAAGCCCTCCTCGGCGTCTTCGCGATCGACGGTCGCCAGGAACCCGATCTCGCCGAAGTTGACCGCGAACACCGGGACGCCCGTGCCCGCGTACGTCCGGAGCGCAGTGAGGATCGTGCCGTCACCGCCGAGCACGAAGCACATGTCGACCTCGGGGACCACCCGGGCGTCGAGCGCGAGACCGTGCTCCGGCTCGAGCTCGTGCTTGCGGGTCTCGTCGTGGTCGAGCCGCAGGACCGCCCCGGACTCGCGCGCGATCTCGAGCAGCTGCGTCACCGCCGGACCGGTGTGGGCCGGACGCCGGTGTGTGAAGACGGTCGCGGTGCGGATCGGCTGCTCCGCGCGGACAGGAACCCCGGAGCTCACGGTTCGACCTCCCGGGCCGCAGCCTCGAGATCCGCCACGCCGCCGCGGCCGCCCTCCGCCAGCCACGCGAACGTCTCCTGGTTGCCCTTCGGTCCGGGCAATCCCGAGCTCGTGAAGCCAAGCACCTCGTAGCCCAGCTTCCGCGCCGCCGCGCCGACCTCGATCAGCACCCCGCGCCGCAGTCCCGCGTCCCGCACGACCCCGCCCTTGCCGACCAGCTCGCGCCCCACCTCGAACTGCGGCTTGACCAGCGCCAGGCAGTCGAACCGCTCCGCGGCACAGCCGAGCACCGCCTCCAGGACCTTCGTCAACGATATGAACGAAACGTCGATCACGATCAGATCGGGGGCGTACGGGAGGTCGGCCGACGCGAGCGAGCGGGCGTTTCGGCGCTCGATCACGCTCACGCGCTCGTCCGAGCGAAGGCGCCAGTCGAGCTCCCCGTAGGCGACGTCGAGCGCGACCACGTGCGCGGCGCCGTGCTGCAGCAGGCAGTCGGTGAACCCGCCGGTAGAGGCACCCACGTCAAGCGCCTGCCGTCCCTGCACGGCGAGGCCTAGCTGGTCCAGGGCGTTCGCGAGCTTGATCCCCCCGCGCGAGACGAACGGCGGCGCGGCCAGCAACTCGATCTCCACGTCCTCGCGCACCATCTGTCCGGGCTTCTCGGCCCGCCGGCGGCCGGGCAGCAGCAGCACATCGCCGGCCAGCACGGACGCGGCCGCGCGCGAGCGAGACGGGAACATGCCCCGCTGCGAGAGCAGACTGTCGAGGCGGACGCGCTTCACGGCACGCGGAACGGTACGTCAACGCCCCCACGCTGGTCGATCCGATGCGTGATGGACGTCACAGTGCGCCTGCCGATTCGGGGGCACCATCAGTCTCAGACTTCCTCCCAACACACCAATAGAGACATCTCTCCTCCCTCGAACGGCCCGCCAAAGTTGGCGGGCCGTTCTGCGTCTGGAATAGCTTTAGGGAGCTTTTGGGCTGCGTGCGGGGCACTACTGAAGCACTGATACGGACTGCTACGAGCGACAGTGACGGGTTTCGGCTGTCAGTGGCGGCTTGCGAGGGGTCGATGCCGAACCCATGGAAAGGATGCCGCGAGTCCCATCGCCAGGACACAAAGGACTTCCGGGCGAGCGCGGCACAGACCCAAGGAATCCAGCTGCAGCCGGCACGGACGTCGGACGTACGCAGGGCTAAGGAGGAAGACGATGTTTGATGGTCTGACCCGGCGGATGCGCCGCGGCAGGAAGTTCGGAGCGCTGGTCCCGATCGCTGCCGCAGCCGCACTCGCGGTCGCCTCCACGCCCGCACAGGCGGGCAAGCCGACTCCGCCGCCGCCGCCCCCGACCCATCAGCCTCCAAAGCCGCCGCCGCCGCCCCCGCCGCCGCCGCCCACGGTCCCTATGGTCAACGGCAAGTGCCCGCCGGGATACGTGCCGATCGTCGTCAACCCCAAGAACCCGAGCGCGCAGAAATCCTGCGGCCGCAAGGTCGGATAGGCGGCGAAAACAAGGACACGGGGGGTTGTCATGAGCCATGATCGCTTCCGCAACTCGGTTCATCGGGACGCCGTCCCGAACCGCTTCAAGGTCTTCACTTCGCTGACCGTCGCGCTGGCGGTGGCGTCGTTAGTGCCATTCGTTCTGACCACGGGCTGGCACGTGCACACACCGCTGCGCTTCCTGCTGCTCTCGGTCTTCGTCCTGGCCGGAGAGCTGCTGCCGATTCCGGTGCCGCGTTCGGGCGGCCACGACAAGATCACGATCTCGACCGCGTTTGCGTTTGCGCTGTTGATCACGAGCGGCGTCCCGGAGGCATGCCTGGTGTATGCCGCGGCAACGGTGATCGCGGACCTGCTGGCAGGGACCGCCGCCGTCAAGATCGTCTTCAACGCTGCCACGTACGTCGTCTCGCTCGCGGGCGCCGGAGCGGTGCTCGTGGCACTCGGCGTCTCCTCCACCGGCTCGCTGCCCGCCGGCGCCGTGCCGGCGATCCTGATCGCGGGGCTGACCTGCTTCGTCATCAACCATGTGCTGGCGGGTACCGGGGCGTCGCTGCTCTCGCGGCTCCCGGTCGTGCCGTACCTGCGCAAGGACATCGCGTTCCAGGCCTGGACGGCGGGATGTCTGCTGACGTTCGCGCCGGGACTCGTCGCCTCGGCTGACGCGAGCCTGCTGCTGATCCCGCTGGCGTTCGTACCGATGCTCGCGATCTACTTCGGGGGCCGCCAGGCGGGAATCAACGCCCACCGCGCGCTGCACGACCAGCTGACCGGGCTGCCCAACCGCCGGCGGCTGGTGGACGCGCTGAGCGGCGCCCTGCACTCGTCCGCGCATTCGCAGGCCACGCTCGCGGTGATGATCATCGACCTCGACGACTTCAAGTCGATCAACGACACCCTCGGCCACGAGTTCGGCGACCGGCTGCTGCGGCAGGTCGCTCCGCGCCTCTCGGAGGCGATCGGCGAGGGCGCGCTCCTCGCCCGTCTCGGCGGCGATGAGTTCGCCGCCGTAATCGCCGACGTCACCAGCGAGGATCAGGCGCTGCGGCGCGCCGAGCGGCTGCTGAGCTCGCTCCAGCGCCCGTTCGAGATCGACTCGCTGACACTCAACGTCGGGGGCAGCGTCGGGGTGGCCTGCTTCCCGCAGCGCGGACGCAGCGTGGACGAGCTGCTGCGTCATGCAGACGTGGCGATGTACTGCGCCAAGTCCAAGCGCTCGACCTGTGCGGTATACGCCCACGAGGAAGACGACCACAGCATCGACCAGCTAGCGCTCGCAGCGCAGCTGCGCCGGGGAATCGAACGCGGCGAGCTGGTCGTCCACTATCAGCCGAAGCTGCCGCTGCAGGGTCAGGAAAGTTGCGGCGTCGAGGCGCTCGTGCGCTGGAACCATCCGCAGCTCGGGTGTATCCAGCCCGACGGGTTCATCCCACTCGCCGAGCAGACGGGCGTGATCAAGGGGCTGACCGAGCGCGTGCTCGAGCTCGCAATCGGCCAGTGCGCGGAGTGGCGGGAGAGCGGGTTGGACGTGCGCTTCTCGGTCACCGTCTCGAGCCGCACGCTGCTCGATCGCGACCTGCCGTCGATCATCGGTCGGCTGCTGCGCAGATTCGCGGTCCCGGCTGCTTCGCTGCAGCTCGAGATCACCGAGAGCCGGAGTGTCGCTGACCTGCGCCGCGCGCAGACCGCGCTGCTCGATCTGCGCGCGATGGGCGTGACGATCGCGATCGACGACTTCGGGACCGGGTTCTCCTCGCTGTCACAGCTGCAACAGCTTCCGGTCGATGAGATCAAGATCGACCGGTCCTTCGTGATGCGGATGGAGACCAATCGCGACGATGCCGTGCCGGTCCGCTCGATCATCGAGCTCGGCCGCAACCTGGGGCTGCGCGTGACAGCCGAGGGCGTCGAGACCGAGAGCAGCTACGAGACGCTGCGCAGGCTTGGCTGCGACTTCGCCCAGGGCTTCCACCTCAGCCGGCCGGTGCCCGCGGAGGAGTGCCGCCGAGTGCTCGAGACACGGCCGCACGTGGTGGCGCTGGCGGCTTGAGAGTCCAGTCCCGTTCAGCCGACTACGCCGCTGAACTGCGCGACCGCGGCCTCGATCCGCTCGGCGATCCGCTCGCCGGTGAAGCCGACCTCCTCGTGCAGCAGCTTCGGGGCGCCGTGGGTGACGTAGCGGTCGGGCAGTCCGACGCGCAGGATCCTCGAGGTGAGGCCGGCGTCGGACAGCGTCTCCCAGACGGCTGAGCCGAACCCGCCGGCGAGGACGCCCTCCTCGACGGTCACCAGCAGCTCGTGCTCGGCTGCCAGCTGCGCCGCAAGGCCGGCGTCGATCGGCTTGGCGAAGCGGGCATCGGCGACGGTGACCTCGATGCCCTTGTCGCTGAGGATTGCGGCGGCCTCGAGCGCCTTGCCGACGCCGGTGCCGTACGCGAGCAGCGCGACGCGATCTCCTTCGCGGAGGATCTCGCCGGTGCCGATCTCGAGCGCCTGCGGCGTGTCCGGCAGCTCGACGCCGGTGCCTGCCCCCCGCGGGTAGCGCAGCGCGATCGGGCCATCGTCGTAGGTGAGCGCCGTGTGCAGCATGTGCACCAGCATCGCCTCGTCGCGCGGTGCCATCAGCAAGATGTTCGGCAGGCAGCGTAGATACGCGATGTCGAATGCGCCGTGGTGGGTGGGGCCGTCGTCGCCGACCAGTCCGGCGCGATCCATCGCGAACACGACGTTCAGCTTCTGCAGGCAGACGTCGTGGACGATCTGGTCATATGCGCGCTGCAGGAAGGTCGAGTAAATCGCCGCGACCGGCTTGCAGCCCTGGAGCGCGAGGCCGGCCGCGAACAGGATTGCCTGCTGCTCGGCGATGCCGACGTCGTAGTAGCGCTCGGGCAGCTCACGCTGGAGGATGTTGAGGCCCGTGCCCGAGTTCATCGCGGCCGTGATGCCGATCACGCGCGCGTCTCGCCGGCACTCGGCGACGAGCGCGTTGCCGAACACCTGGGTGTACTGCGGGGGCGCGGGCTTCGACGATGTTGCGGCGCCGTTCGGCGGCGCGGTCGAGGGAGCGCGGCCCGAGATCGAGTTGGGCTTCGCGGCGTGCCACTTCTCCATCCCCTCGAGCCCGCCCTCCTCGGCGGGCGCGAAGCCCTTGCCCTTGACCGTCGCGCAATGGACGACGACCGGACGCTCGGCGGTCAGCGCCTCTCTGAGGGCGCGCCGCAGCGCGCGGACGTCGTGTCCATCGATCACGCCCATGTAGGCGAAGTCGAGCTCCTCCCACCACTGGCCCGGCGCCCAGAAGGCCTTGATCGATTCCTTGAAGTGCGGGCCGATTCGCTCGAACGCCGAGCCGATCCCGACCGGAAGCTTCGTCAGCCCGCCCTCGACCTCCTCGCGGGCATGCCAGAGCTTCGGGTTGAGTCGCACGCGGTTGAAGTACCGCGAGAGCGCGCCCACGTTCGGGGCGATCGACATGCCGTTGTCGTTGAGCAGCACCACGATCGGGGTCCCCTCGCCCCCGGCCTGATGGACGGCCTCGAACGCGACACCGCCGGTCATCGCACCGTCGCCGACGACCGCGACGACGTTGCCGTCCTCGGCCAGCCCGCATCGCATCGCCTCCTTGATCCCGACGGCGTAGCCAATCGCGGTCGACGCGTGGCCGGCGCCGATGATGTCGTGCTCCGACTCGTGGATCGCGCAGAACGGTGCGAGGCCGCCGTACTTGCGGATCGTGTGCAGCTGGTCGCGGCGACCGGTCAGGACCTTGTGCGGGTAGGCCTGGTGGCCGACGTCCCAGAGGATCTTGTCGCGCGGGGAGTCGAGCAGCGAGTGGAGCGCGACCGCGATCTCGCAGGTGCCCAGATTCGCGCCGAAGTGGCCACCGATCTCGCCCACCGTGTCGATGATGTGCTCGCGCAGCTGCTGTGCGACGAGCTGGAGCTCCTGGTCGCTGAGACCGTGGAGGTCCTGGGGTTGGGCGATTCGATTCAGCAGTTCCCGGTCGGTTGGTTTTGAATCGGGTGGCTCAGTCATCAGTACGTTCGGGTCGCGATGAAGTCTGTGATCTGCTCTAGCTGTACGACGCCGGCAGGTGCTGCCTGCGCGAGCGCCGCCCGGGCTCGCTGGTGCGACTCTTCGGCGAGGCGCCGTGCTCCGTCGAGTCCGAACTCGGTGACGTACGTCCGCTTTCCAAGCCGCTCGTCGCTGCCCTGCTGCTTACCCAGGGTCTCCTGCGAGCCAATCACGTCGAGGATGTCGTCGACGATCTGGAAGAGCACGCCGAGCTCATCAGCATAGACACGGAATATTGGAATTGTGTCACGTTTGTGCGCGCCGCCAAGCGTCAGCGCACAGACGATGCTCGCGGCGATCAATCTTCCGGTTTTCAGCTCATGCAGGTGCCGCAGGCCGGGCGGGCCGTCGGGGGCCGTCGCGGCGACGTCGATGTACTGGCCGCCGACCATGCCTTGGACGCCGGTGGCCCTGGCAAGCTCGCAAGCTGCGGCGATCAGATCCTCCGGCTCGCCGGCTTGCTCTGAGAGCAGCAGCGCGAACGCTTCGGCGTAGAGCCCATCACCGGCGAGGATTGCGACGTCCTCCCCGAACACCTTGTGACAGGTTGGACGCCCGCGGCGCAGATCGTCGTCGTCCATCGCGGGAAGGTCGTCGTGGATCAGCGAGTACGTGTGAATCAGCTCAAGCGCACCAGCGAGCGGGAGCATGGTCTGTGGGTCGACGCCGATCGCTTCGGCCGTGGCCAGCGCGAGAACGGGGCGGATGCGCTTGCCGCCGGCAAGCAGCGAGTAACGCATCGCCTCGTCGAGCCCCGCCGACGCGGCGTCGGCCGAGAACCGGAGCGATTCCAGGTAGCGCTCCACCTGGCTGCGCAGATGCTCGGGATACTCCGCTTTTGCGGCTTTCGCCCCGTTTGCCGCCAGAGCGGAAGGGCGCTCGGTCATCCGGGGCTACGCCGCCGGCAGCGGCAACTGCCCCGGTAGGTCAGGCAGCGGCTCGACCGCCGCACGCGCGCGCTCGTCCACCTGAGCGCTCGCCTCGGAAGCCAGCCGCGCACACTCCTCGATCAGCGCCAGTGCAGCATCGGGCTCGAGCTCTCCAGCCCTCAGGCGCGAGGCGGCGTCCTGCAATCTCGTGCTGAGCTCGATCAGCGTGTCGGTCACATCGGTCAGGGTACCGGGAATGGGATCCCCCCGCCGGGGGCCGGTGGCGGGCGGCTTCAGCGCCGATGGGCCCTGGTCGGTGGTGGGCGGCTTCTGCGCCGCCCACCGTCAACTCCCTACGCCGCGGTCGGCCGCTGCGTCGGGTGCGCCTGCTGCCGCTGCTCCCGCGCGGTGTACGACCGTCCGCTGGCGACCGCAGCGATCCCGCCGGCGATGCCGACGACGAGCGCGCCGACCGCCCACAGGACGCCGTGCATCGAGATGCTGAGCGCGTGGTCAATCGACCAGGCCCCGGCGCCGATCGCGGCGAGCGCGAACGCGATCGCAGCGAGCACGAGGTTGTACTCGTAGCCGCCGTTGGTCGACCAGACGCCCTTCGGCCCGTGCACGGTGATGACCGCGGCGGTCATCACGGCGATCAACATCGCCGATGCGACCGGGGTGAGGAGCCCGAGCGCCAGCAGGATCCCGCCGGCGAACTCGAGGATCCCCGCGGCGGACGCGTGGAGGTGTCCGGGCTTCAGACCGATGCCCTCAAAGAATCCGGCCGTGCCCTTCAGCCCGTGTCCGCCGAACGAGCCGAACAACTTCTGCGCGCCGTGGCCTGCGAACAGCAGGCCGACGACCAAACGCAGTACTAACAATCCAAGATTCATTGGCCTGCCTCCAATGTCGTCGGGGTAAAGATGGTTGCGTAGGCAAGTATTCCCGTGATGGGCTGTTTCTAAGCGCTACCCGGTCGAGGTCGGCTTGTCGGCTGGCGCCTCGCTTCGCCTCTTCGGGGCGGCGACCACTTTGCTCGAGAACGCCGGCCATCGATGCCGTTCTTGCGCAAAGTGGTTGTTCCTGTCACCTCATCGCCAGCCAAATGCCAGGCCGCGCACCAATCGGAGGCCGACACCAGCACGCCCTGGCGCCACCCAACCACCACCCATAAGATCGCGCCGTGCGCTTCGGGATCTTCTACGAGCACCAGCTGCCCCGCCCGTGGACGGACCGCAGCGAGGCGGATCTTCTTCGCGACGCGCTCGAGCAGGTCGAACTCGCCGACCGGCTCGGGTTCGACTACGTGTGGGAGGTCGAGCACCACTTCCTCGAGGAGTACTCGCACTCCTCGGCGCCCGAGGTGTTCCTGGCAGCAGCCTCGCAGCGCACCAAGCAGATCCGCCTCGGCCACGGGATCGTCAACGTCATGCCGGCGGTCAACCATCCCGCTCGCGTGGCCGAGCGCGTAGCCACGCTGGATCTCGTGTCCGGCGGTCGCGTCGAGTTCGGCACCGGGGAGTCGAGCTCGGCTGCTGAGCTGGGCGGATTCGTGATCGACCGGGAATCCAAGCGCTCGATGTGGGAGCGTGAGCTCGACGCGATCGCGCGGATGTTCGTCGAGGAACCGTTCGCGGGCCTCGACGACGGGTTCGTGCGGATGCCTCCGCGCAACGTCGTTCCGAAGCCGCTGCAGAAGCCCCACCCGCCGATGTGGGTGGCGTGCAGCCGACGGGAGACGATTCATGTGGCGGCGCGAAACGGGATCGGAGCCTTGTCGTTCTCGTTCGTCGAGCCCGAGGACGCGGCCAAGTGGGTGACGGAGTACTACGACCTGCTCTCATCCTCGGAGTGCGTGCCGGCGGGGTTCGCCGTCAACCCGAATCTCGCCGTCGTGCTGCCGATGATGCTCGGCGAGCAGGAAGCGCAGGCGATCGAGCGCGGGATCGACGGAGCGCACTTCTTCGGCTACTCGCTGATGCACTACTACGGGATCGGCGCGCACGAGCCGGGCGTCACCGACGTGTGGAAGGAGTTCGAGCGCAACCGTGACCGGAGCGGCTTCGCCAGGCATATCGTGCAGCCCGACCAGGCGCCGCTCGGAGTCAGGCTGCTGCAGGAGGGACTCGGCTCGCTGCGGGGGGCAATCGGGACCCCGGAGCAGGTGGCTGACCTGGTGGAGCGCTACGAGCAGGCCGGCGTCGACCAGGTGATCTTCGTTCTGCAGTCGGGCCGAAACCGCCACGAGCACATCTGCGACTCGCTGGAGCTGTTTGCGGAACGCGTGATGCCGCGCTTCACGGACGGACGCGAGCAGCGCGAGGCTGCCAAGGCCGAGCGGCTCGCCGCTGCTGTCGAGCGGGCGCTGGCCCGGCGCGAGCCGCCACGCGCGCTCACGACTCCCTACCGGATCGACGAGCAGGCGGAGCTTGCGAGTGCGCGCCGCGCGAAGGCGCCGGCGACGGCGCCGGCCCCGCGGCAGCTGGCCCTGCTGGCGGCGGAGCGCGCCCGCCAATCCGCCCGCGAACAGGGGATCCGGCTGCTGGCGTGGATCGTCAGCGACGCCGACGATGCCCAGGTCGAGCGCCGCTTCGGCTCGACGGTCGCGCAGCGCGCGATCTTCACCGGGATGACGAGGTCCTTTGATCCCGACGCCGCGGGCGGCTTCCAGGGTTCGATCCTCTACGAGCTCTCACGGCCCGCGACGCAGGCTCCGGCGATTTCCTGGACCGTCGAGGTCCTCGACGGTCACGCGACCGCACGCCCAGGTGGCGCCACGAACGCCAAGCTGACCGTCCGTTTCACGCTCGCGGACTTCGTCCGGATCGCGGCCGGGACGATCGACCCGGCGGTGCCACTGCTGGAGGACCGGGCATCGTTCGAGGGCGACTTCGCCCTCGCCGCGAGGCTGCCGGAGATGTTCGGCGCCCCCTCGCCGTACTAGAAGCGCAAAAGCGCCGCGATCCCCTGCTTCGGCCGGAGGTCCGGATAGTGGCGCGTGACCAGCACCTCCGCGTCCTGGCCAAGCGCGGCTTCGACCGCAGCCTCCCGCAGATCGACCTCCTCGAGGGCCGTCCCGTCCGCGGGGCACTGGTCGTTGTCGAGCGTCAGCAGGCCGCAGCTCGGGCACCGGCCGCCGCGGCGCGCGAAGCCTGGATCGAGCAGCAGCATTCCGACGCGACGCTCATTCAGTGCCTCGAGCGTCGCCTCGGGGCCGCCCGCCGCGCGTCCGCCGGCGCCGAGGCTTTGGGCGAGCTGGTCGAGCGCCTCGCGCTCTCGGCGCTGCTCGTCGTGCTCGACAAGCTTTGAGACAGATTCCCGCACCTGGTCGTCGGTCGCGCTCGAAACGTCGACCTCGACGCGCTCCGGCACCAGCCGGCGGCGCAGCTCCTCGCTGAGCATCGGCTCGAAGCGTGCGACGACCTCGTGTGGACCTCCGAGCGCCAGGCGATGGAAGTGCTCACGCGCGTACCGGCGCTTGAGCGCTTGCGCGACACGCCTCAAGTGGTCGTCGGCGTCCTTCTCGACGCTGCGCTCGTAGTTGGCCTGCGACCAGCCCCCCTGGTCGTGCTGGCCGTGAACATCGTCGTGCAGCGACTGCAGCTGCCGGACGCTGTCGGCCGGGCCGGCGAACACGCGGCCGTCGCGTCTGCTGACCAGCGCGACGCACCAACGGCGCCGGTCTGTGGCCTCGACGATCGGGTCGATGTACGGCCTGCGGTCGATCACGACACGCCCCTCGATCGGCCGCGGCAACTGCACGGTCTCGAACAGCCCTTCGCTGGTTGAGCTGAACACGGCCAGCGATCTCGCGCCCTTGAAGGGCGCGTCGGGCGAGCGGAGATAGTGGTCGATCCGCTTGACGTCCTCGCGAAGCGCGGTCTTCTGATCGTGTCCGAGCGAGGTCTCGGCCTCGATCTCGCGCCCAGCCTCATCGATCAGCGAGCTGATCTGAGACGCGCGCGCCGGCGCGGTCGCGAAACGCTCCGGATCCAGGTCCAGATACAGACTGACCATCGGAGCCCCTTCATCGCGCTCGGCCAGCCCCCGGACAGCATCGCTCACGCTCACAGGCGAATTCTTACCCCACGTCGCTCGATCGTGAAACCTACGCGGCGTCCAGCGCCTCGTTGACCAGCTCGTCAGCGCGCGCGTTCTCAGCTCGCGGCACGCTGCGGATCTCCCAGCGATCGAACGTTCTGAGCGCCGCGATCGCCTCTTCGTACAGCGGCCTCATCGAGGGATGCTTGACCTTGTAGGCCCCGGTCAGCTGTTTGGCGACAAGCTCCGAGTCGTTGACGACCTCGACATCGCGCGCGCCCAGCGCCGCCGCCCGGGCGAGTCCCTTCAGCAGCGCGCGGTACTCCGCGACGTTGTTGGTCGCTACGCCGATCGCCTCCGAGACCTCGTCGATCACGGCACCGTCGGGATCCGAGACGACTACCCCGATCGCGGCCGGGCCCGGGTTCCCCCGTGCGCCGCCGTCGACGTGGACGATCAGCCGGGGCGCCTGCGCGGACGCGCTCAATCGGTCGCGAGGTCCGGAAGCTCGCCCAGAACCCGGGTGCGGCGGCGGTCGCGAAGCTCGCGCTGGCCGCCACTCGAGGAGCCCTGCTCGCGGCGCGAGGACTTGCGCCGGTCGACGATCACCGTCACATTCGGGTCGTCGGAGTAGTAGCTGGTCAGCTTCTCGAACAACTCGTCTGCCAGCGGCTCGGGGACGACGCAGTAGATCACAGCCGGGATGCTAATGAACAAGCCGGATCGGAGACCATCGAACGAGCGTCCACAAGCGGGGGTCTAAACGTGGTCAGAGCAGCGCAATCGTGCCGGTCTCGTCCGCTACCGCGTTGGCCTGCTGCTCTTCCGGGGCGAGCTCGCTGAGCTCGTAGCCCTGGCTGGCGACGCGCACCGTAGGCTCGTCCTCGGAGAGGTCTAGCTCGTAGCGGTACCAGCACAGCTCCCACGAGACCACCAGGTTCACCACGCTCGGATGGGCACTGGACGGCAGCACCGACACCGCCGGGGCGCCGAGCGACCTGGCGACACCGGCGATCGTCCGGCGGTGCTCGCAGGCGTTGAAGAGGTCGACCGCCGAGGCCTGCTTCTGCTCGATGCCTGTCGGCACGGCGCGGACATGGCGCGGCTCGCGCACCGGGCGCGGCTCGCGCGAGGAACGCGGCTCGCGTGGCGCCGCGGTCTCTCGCTGGCGCCGTGGCTCGCGCACCGCACGGCGCCTGCGAGACGGCGGCGGCTCCTGGTTCGGGGGCCCGCCGTCGGCGTCTTGCTGGACCCCGGAGTCCGCGTCGGACCATGCCTGCCCGTCGAGGTCGTCGGCGAGCGTCGGCCTCGATCCCGTAGCGCCGCGCGGCTCGCCGCGGTTGCGGAAGCGGCTGAAGAGCGAGCGGCGGCGGTCGCTGTTCGCGCCCGCGGCGTCGTACGCCGGCACGGTTCCCTCGCGGATCCAGCCCTCGTGCAGCGCCCGGGATTTGCACAGTTCGCACACCTCGCGGCGCTCGCCGCCGGCGAGATAAGTCTCGGCGCGCTCGCCGCGCAGCAGCGTCCGCCCGCACACGTCGCAGGTCGTGTACGCACCGGACGTCCTGATGTCTCGAGTGGTCACGGAAGCCGAGGGTAACAAGCGGGCCGCGCCCTGGGAGCGGCCCGCTGTTATGTAGCCCTACGCCTTGACCGCTTCCTTCTCGGCCCTGGCCTCCTCCACGACCTTGGCCGCAAGGTGGCCGGGCACCTCCTCGTAGCGCTCGAACTCCATCGTGAACTCGCCCTGACCGCCGGTGATCGAGCGCAGGTCGGGCGCGTAGGAGAGCATCTCCGACATCGGCACCTCGGCCTTGATCTCGGTCATGCCGGCGCCCACTGGCTCCATGCCGAGCGGCCGGCCCCTCCGTGAGTTGAGGTCGCCGATCACGTCGCCGACCGTGTCCTCTGGAGCGTTGACCGTGACGATCATGATCGGCTCGAGCAGCACCGGGTTGGCCTGCTCGAGCGCCTGCTTCATCGCCTGGCTCCCGGCGACCTTGAACGCCATTTCGCTCGAGTCGACCGTGTGGTAGGAGCCGTCGTACAGCCGCACGCTCACGTCCTTGACCGGGTAGCCGGCGACGACGCCCTCCTGCATCGCCTCGTGCACGCCCTTCTCGACCGCCGGGATGAACCCCGTCGGGATCACCCCGCCTTTGATGGCGTTGATGAACTCGAACCCGCTGCCGGGATCGCGCGGCTCGATCTCGATGTGACAGTCGCCGAACTGGCCGCGGCCGCCCGTCTGCTTCTTGTGACGCCCGTGCGCCTTGGCGGGCTTGCGGATCGTCTCCTGGTAGGGCACGCGTGGCGGCTTGAGATTGACCTCGGCGCCGAACCGCGACTTCAGCCGCTCGACGATGACCTCGACGTGGACCTGGCTGAGGCCGGCGACGATCTGCTCGCCGGTCTGCGGGTCGCGGTGCAGGTCGATCGTCGGGTCCTCCTCCTGGAGCCGTCTCAGCGCGGTGAACACCTTGTCCTCGTCGCCTTTGGATTTCGGCTCGATCGCGAACGCCATCACGGGTGCCGGGAGCTTGATCGAAGGCATGCTGATCGGCTCATCGCGGGAGGCGAGCCAATCGCCCGCCCTGGTCTCCTTGAGCTTGGCGACGGCGCCGATGTCGCCCGGGCCGAACTCCGTGGCGTGGCCGGTCTGGGTGCCTTCGAACGTGACCAGCGTGCCGATCCGCTCCTTGTTATGGGTGGTGGTGTTGAGGACCTGGGAGTCCTGCTTCATCGTGCCCTGGTAGACGCGGAACAGGTTGATCCGCCCGGCGAACGGATCGGCTCGGGTCTTGAACACGTAGGCGAACATCTCCTTGTCCTCGGTCGGCGCGAGCGTTACCTCGCCGACGTCGAGGCCGCCATGCTTGACGGGGCTCGGGAGGTCGTCGACGATCGCGTCGAGCAGCCGGTTGGTCGCGAGGTTGCGGGTCGCGACGCCGCAGGTGACGGGGAAGATGTGGCCGTGGTTGGTGCCGTCCTTGAGTGCCTCGACGATCTCGTCGTGGGCGATCTCCTCGCCCTCGAGGTACCGCTCCATCAGCGCGTCGCTTGACTCGGAGACCTCGTCCATCAGCTTCTCGCGGTATTCCTCGGCCTGCGCCTGCATGTCGTCCGGGATCGGGATCTCCTTGCAGTTCTCGCGGCTCGTCCCGTCGTAGGCGTATGCCTTCATGTCGACGAGGTCGATCACGCCGCTGGTCTCGTGCTCGGAGCCGATCGGAATCTCGGTGGCGACCACGTGCTGTCCGAACGCGGACTTGAGGCTGTCAAGCGTGCGGAAGAAGTCGGCCCGCTCGCGGTCGAGCATGTTGACGAAGATCAGGCGGGCGAGGTCGAGCTCGGCGGCCCGCTGCCACAGCCGGTTGGTGTGCACCTCGACGCCCATCACCGCGTTGACGACGAACACCGCTGACTCGCACACCCGCAGCGCCCCGAGCGCGTCCGCGATGAAGCTCGAGTCCCCCGGCGTGTCGATCAGATTGACCTTGCGGTCCTGCCATTCGAACGACGCCAGCGCCGCCGAGATCGACATCCCGCGGCTCTTCTCGTCCGGATCGCTGTCGGACACGGTCGTGCCTTCCAGGACGGTGCCGAGCCGGTTCACGGCGCCGGCCTGGAACAGCAGCGCCTCGTGCAGAGACGTCTTGCCACTGCCGCGGTGGCCGACGAGCGCCACGTTTCGAATGCGATCCGCGGGCTTGTGCATGCCTTCTCCTCTCCTTCGTGTGCCGGAAAACCCGACGATATCGGTTGTTAACGCGGCGCTGCCGGCGATCGCGGCCCGGATTGGCACAGAATTGTTACGACTGCGTCTTGTTTCGTTACAGCGGTCGGCCCGATGCTGCCGGGCATGGCCTTCAGCGACCGCCGCCGCCCCTCTACGGACGGTGAATGGCGATTCACCTCCGTCATGCGGAGGTCGGATGCCAGTCGACGCGTTGCAGCGCGCGCGGCGGGCCAGCGCGGGCGCATCCGCTACGACCAGATGCGTGCGCTGGGCGTCGGCGAGGCGACCATCGTCCGCTGGTGTCGCGCCGGCTACCTGCACCCCGAACTGCCGCGCGTCTACGCCGTCGGCCACCCGGGCCGGAGCACTGAATCCGACCTCGCCGCCGCCGTCCTGTACGCCGGCCCGGGCGCGATGCTCAGCCACGCCACCGCGATCTGGTGGCTTGAGCTCCTCAACTACCCGCCGCGTCAGATCCACGTCAGCACTCCGCGGCGCATTCGTAGCCGCGACAACATCGTGATCCACGGCCGTCGCGACCTCGAGCGCGCCTGGCACGGCGGACTACCGGCGACAACGACGACGCAGGCGATCATCGACTTCGCAACGACCGGACGGCCGGATCTTCTGCGCCTCGTCCTCGCCAACGCCGACTACCATGACGCACTCGACGTCCGGGCGCTGATGAACGCCGGCGGCTCAGTCCTCCGCGATGCGCTCGCCATCCACCAGCCGGCGCTCGCCCGGACCCGCAGTGACCTCGAGATCCTGCTGATCACCTTCTGCGAATCGCAACGGCTGCCGATTCCCGAGATCAACGTCTACCGCGAAGGCTGGCTCGTCGACGCCGTCTGGTCTGAGGAGCGCGTCGTGGTCGAGGTCGACGGCGTCAAGGGCCACCGCACGCGCGCGCAGCTCGAACGCGACCACCAGCGCGACCTCGAGCTCCGGGCCAAGGGCCACGTCGTCCTCAGATACACCGAGCGCCAGCTGATCGAGAACCCGGCCGCGGTCGCGGCCGACATCCGCCGCTACCTCTAGTCAACCTCGCCGGCGAGCTTCGAGCGCAGCCGCAGCACGGCCTTGGTGTGCAGCTGCGAGACGCGCGACTCGGTCACGCCGAGCACCTCGCCGATCTCCCGAAGCGTGAGGTTCTCGTAGTAGTAGAGCGCGACGACGAGCTTCTCGCGCTCGGGCAACGCGGCGATCGCATCGGCGATCCGGTCGCGGAGCTCCGACTGGTCGACGAGCTGCTGAGGGTCGGGCGCCTCGCGGTCCGGCAGCGTGTCGAGCAGCGAGACCTGGTCGCCAGTCGAGTCCGAGACGTTCCACAGCTCGTCGAGCGCGACGATCGTCGAATTGGAGATCTGCAGCAGCGCGTCCTGGAAGTCCTCGACGCTGATCGCCAGCTCGGCCGACATCTCCTCGTCGGTCGGAGCCCGCTGGAAGCGCGCCTCGAGCTTCATGTTGACCCGCTCGATTTCGCGCGCTCGGGCTCGCACCGATCGCGGCACCCAGTCGAGCGTGCGCAACTCATCGATGATCGCGCCCCGGATGCGGGTGATCGCGTACGTCTCGAACTTGATCTCTCTCGTGAGATCGAACCGCTCGATGGCCGAGATCAGACCTCCGAGGCCATAGGAGATCAGGTCGGCCTCCTCGACGTGCGCCGGCAGCCCCGAGCTCATCCGTCCGGCGACGTACTTGACCAGCGGCGAATACGCCACGACCAAGCGCTCCCGTGCCCGCTCGTCGGCGGAGGTCTTGTAGCGCCTCCAGAGGTCCTGAAGCTCGATCGCTTTGACGTTTGTTTCCAGTTTCCTCTTCCCCCGAACCGGTGGCTACGCGCGGGGATGAGCGCGGGCGTAGGCCGACCTTAGCCGTGCCGACTCTACCCGAGTGTAGACCTGCGTCGTCGATATCGATGCATGTCCCAGCAGTTCCTGGATGGCTCGCAGATCGGCGCCTCCTTCGAGTAGATGCGTGGCGAAGGAGTGCCTCAGCGCGTGCGGATGAAGCTCCGCCAGGCCGGGGGCGTATGCGGATGCCTGGCGTGCCCAGACCCGCAGCCGCCGCCGCACGTCGGAGGTCCCCAGGCGCCGCCCGGACTTCGACAGGAACAACGCCGGATCACCGCCGTCAAGGGCGGGCCGGCCGCGAGCCAGGTAGCGCTCGACCGCGCGGAGCGCGTGCTCGCCGGCGGGCACGAACCTGGTCTTGCCGCCCTTGCCCTCGACACGAACGGACTCCGAGTCGAAGTCGACGGAGCTGAGATCGAGCGAGACGAGCTCCTCGGCTCGCAGCCCGGACGCATACGCCAGCTCGAACAGCGCCCGGTCACGGAGCTCGAGCGGCGTCGTGGCCGGGATCCGGTCAAGCAGCGCCGAGATCTCGCCCGGCTTGAGCACCCGCGGCAAGGTCTGCGCGCGCTTGGGCGAGCTCAGCAGCTGGGCGGGATTCTCGGACCGTGCCCCCAGCTCGACCTGCACGCGGAACAGGGCGCGCAGCGCGGCGAGCTTGCGCGCCACTGTGGCCGGAGCATGTCCGTGCTCGGAAAGGCTGGCGGCGTAACGGCGCAGGCGCCGCACGTCGATGGAGCCCGGAGCGAAATCGCGGGCACTGGCCCACCGCGCGAACTGCTCTGCGTCGATCGCGTACGCGCGCTGGGTCTTCTCGGCCACTGCGCGGCGCCTGAGGTCCGCCGCGAACGCGTCCAGCGCGGAGCGCCACGGTACGGAGATCTGATCGCTCCTCGGCGGCTCGGCTAGCGCAGACATGGACCTCCAGGCTATTCGCCGCTGGCGGGCGAGTGCCTGCCTACCGACCCGAGCGTTGCTACTCGACGTGGACGAGCGTGCCGATCGGCGTGTACGGATACACGCGACCGGCGTCCGCGTAGGTCATCTCGACGCAGCCGAGGCTCTGTGGCGAGCCGTAAGAGCCGCGCTGGAAGCCGTGGAGCGCGTCGCCACCGTTGAAGTAGCTGACCCACGGGATCCCCGGGTCGCTGTAGTGGCTGCCGTCGGGGTTGGTGCCGCTCATCGTCGTCACCGGCGTGTGCTCGAACACCGGATAGGTGCCGGTCGCAGTCGGCGCGGACGGAATCCCTGTGTTGACGTCGACGGTGAGAACGTTCTTGCCGCTGTGCCACAGCGTGAGCGTCTCGGGAGATCCCATGTTGACGTTGACGTAGGTGTAGCCGAACGTCGAAACGTGATGTGTGACGGCGGCGTTGATCAGGGCCTTCCACACAGCCGGGCCCGCAATTCCATCGTACGTCGAGAACCCGTGGTCGCTCTCGAACGCCATGATCGCGCCCTTGGTCATCGCGCCCGACGCGCCCGGGGCCCATTCACTGCGCAGCCCGGACGGGACGTTGCCGTAGCGCCAGTCGAAGCTGCCGGCCGGAGGGTGGATCGCTGCGGCCTCCTGGGACTGCGGGTCAAGGCCAACGCCGCCGTGGGCGTAGTGGAAGTTCAGCGGCAGGTACCCCAGGATCGCCAGCAACTGCTGGACCCGCATCGGCGATCCGGAGGGGACGGTCCAGGTGCCCGAGCTGGGTGAACTGGACCCGACCAGCCTGACGCCGCTCGGTAGCGGGATCGTGACCTTCGCGCCGAGGCCGTAGCCATAGCCCTCGGGGCGGAAGATGATCGTGTGCGGGTTGACCGTCTGCCAGGTCCCGGGCGTGGCGGGCGAGACGGGCGGCCGGTCGGAGCCGAGCGCCTTGCTCACGGGCTTGTTGAAGGTCAGCGTGATCGGCGTGCCCGGCAGGATCGAGCTGCCGGGGGCCGGCACTGCGACCGCCGCAGCCGCGGCGCCGTTCGGGAACCAGCTGATCGTCGCCGCCGCCGAGGTCTCCCACGGGCGCGGCACGGCCGCGATCGCCAACGAGCCGGCTGCGGCGGTACGCGCGAGCGTGATCGTGCTCTGCGGGCTCGGCAGCACGTGGCGCTCGAGATGTCCGATCGCCCCGGTGAAGTAGACGGCCACGGGCTGAGAGAAGCGCAGCCGCAGCGGTGCACCCGCCGGTACGGTCAAATAATGCGCCAGCAACCGCGTGCTCGGCGTGTACATCGCCAGGTGCAGGTGCTGTGTCTTGCCGGCGAACCACCCGTTCCATCCGGGGCGCTTGATGATCACGTCGATCGTGACCAGCTGGTGAGCGCGGAGCACATGCTGGGGCCAGATCTGGCTGCCGCGCACGTCGACGGGCACGGGTGCAGCGTGCGGGCCAGTCACGACCGTGACACTCTGGATCTTGCCGCCGCCGAGCGGCATGTCCACCTTCGCGAGGGCCTGCGAATCCGCGCTGAGGCTCGCGCTGGACGAGCTCAGCATCAGTACCGCGACGCCGACGACCGCAACCAGGGCGGCCAGCAGAAGCCCCACGATCAACGGACCGCGCCCTGGCCCGCGTCGTTTTGCGGTCAATCGCCGATGGGCTCTAGCTGCTGCTGCCCGCTCTCGATCGTCCGCAGGGCGTAGATAGGAAACATTCGCCACTACGAATCACCCACGACCGCAATCCTACCGTGATTACAGGCGGCTCAAAAGCCTGGAGGCTCTCATTCTCTGCTTTTGCAACTTATGTTTCATGGAAAGCTCACGCCCGCCGCCGAAGCTCCAGACTCCGGTCCAGCAGGTCGATGACCGCCGTCCGAGCCCGGTGGGCGATCTCGTAGTCGCGCAGCGTCTGCAGGGCGCCGGGCTCGAGCGAGGAGATGACATCGGCCAGCTCTGAGGCGCTGAGCTCGTCATAGGCGCGCAGCGGCGGCCCGTTGCCCCCACGGGGATCGTGGCTGTCGCGGTCAGGAGCACCGCCACCGGCATCAGCACGGCCGCCGCCGGCATCAGCACGGCCGCCACCGGCATCAGCCCGGCCGCCACGGGCATCAGCCCGGCCGCCACCGGCATCAGCCCGGCCGCCACGGGCGTCAGCATGGCCGCCACCGGCATCGGGACCGCCTCCCCCAGAGCGCGGGCCGCCAGGGTGCGCGGCTGCGGGCTCGCCCTCCGGTGTGCTCTGCACGCTCGGACTCCAGCGAAGAAATTCCTCAACCTCGCGGTCGTAGCGATATTCCTCGTTGCCGCTGCGCAGGAGCGGACGCAGGCGCTGGTGCGCGCGCAGCTTCAGCACAGCCTCCCTTGTCGTGTAGCGGTACTCGAAGCCGGTCGCCTTCAGCCGCCGGTTGTCGACGCCACGGCCGAAGCGCAGCTGGCGGAGCATCTCCACCGGTATGGGAACCCGCCCACCCCCGAGCCGGCGGAGCTGCGTGGCGGCGGTGAGGGTCCCCCACGGCGGCAGCACCGGCAGCAACTGCTTTCCGAGCAGCGAGACCACTTCCGAGAGCGCGAGCACTCCGTCGGCGGCCGCGTTGTAGGTTCCGGACAGCCGGCGGCGCACCGCATGCACGAGGACGCCGATCACGTCGTCCTCGTGGATGAACTGGCAGCGCGGGTCAAAGCCGAGAATCGACGGCACGACGGGGAGGCCAAGCAGAGCGGGATGCGAGCCGCGCACGTCGGGCCCGATCGCTTCGGCAAACCTCAGGATCGTGACGATCCGCCTGCCGCGCGCCGCCAGCTCTGACACGGCGGCTTCGGCCTCGACGACGTCGCGCTCGACGGCGGTCCGCGGCGCCCGCGGGCGTCTCATCCCCTCCTCGAAGAACGCGGGGTCGCCTGACCCGCAGCCGTAGTAGTGCACCGAGGACTTGAACACGAACTTGCGCACCGGCGAACCGCTGCCCGCGCAGACAGCGAGGAGCCGGCGAGTGTCCGCCACGTTGACCTCATGCGCGTGCCTGCCGGAGGCGGTGAGCGGATCATCGATCAACCGCGTGTCGACCACGGTGTCGATCGCGGCGGCGCGCACGATCCTTCGCAGGACGCCCTCCTCCAGCTCGGCTCGTACGAACTCCGTGCGGTCGAGCTCGTGCTGAGGATCGTCGGTATCCAGGCCGATCACCGCCTCCACGCCCGGCTCGCGTTCGAGCATCTGCGCGAGGCGTCCTCCCCACTGGGACGAGAGCCCGGTTATCAGGATGCGGCGCGAATCCATCGTTGCGCAGGCGGCTACCCCAGCCAGACGCTCCTACGCCCGGCAACGAGCTCGAGCAGGTTCTCCTGGATCAGCGCTCGCAGGTCGTGCGAGAGCGCGTGCACATATGCGCGATCGCTCCACACGGACTCGCCGAGCTCGTCGGACAACACGGGCTCGAGAAACCGGATCCTGAACTTCGCCGGCAGCGGCACCGCCGGCGTGACCGGCAACCGGGGCAGGCGCAGCCGCCCGCCGAGCGGCGCGCCGATCCGCGCCAGCACCGGCATCGCTTCCTCGGCGCCGAGAACTGCGACGGGGACGATCGGCACCCGCGCGCGAAGCGCGCTCTCGACCAGCTCGCTCGTGCCGAAGCGCCTGAGCCGGTAGCGCTCCTTGAGCGGCTTGCGGGTGCCACTCGCACCCTCCGGGAACGCGAGCACGAGCTGGCGCTCGTCGAAAAGCAGGCGATGCAGATCGGCCGGGTGCGCCGAGACCGCGCCGAGCTTCGAGAGCAGCATGCCGACGCCTGGCAGAGCCCGGTAGCGCTGACCTGTCACGACATGTACGGGGCGAGGAAGCTGATGCTCCTCGCGGATCGCCTTGACGATCATGGCCCCGTCTGGCGGCACTGCGCCGGCGTGGTTGGCGACGAGCAGCGCCCCACCCTCGCGCGGGACGTTGACGATCCCCTCGACCTCGACTCGGAACCAATACCTGTAGAGAAACTCGTAGACCGTCCGGTCAACCGCGCCTTCGACCCGTTCGGAGCGCCCCCAGTCGGTGACGTGACGCTCGGCCTCGAGCCCGGGGAGCTGCTCGCGCAGGTCGTGGATCGCGGTCGGCGCGTTCTCGCGTGCCTCGCCGACCGCCAGCTCGACCGTCAGACCAGTATCCGGGCCGCTGTGCTCCGGGTCTTCCACAGCGAGCGATTCTTGCAGGGTCCGGACGGGTGAGGGCCGCGTTGGCCCTCACCCGTGTGTCCCGGCTACCTGTATGTGCCCGAGTACTTGAAGGTGAAGTAGACGCCTGAAGCGAATCCGGCGCCGGTGAATTTCGCGGTGAGCGAATGACCCTTGAGCGAGCCGGTGCCCTTGTTCAGCGTCAGCTTGCCGTTCGATACCGTGCTGGCGGTCGTCTTGATGCTCTTGATCGTGAGCAGGGCGCTGCCGGTGCCGCGAAGCGTTCCGGTCGGCGTCCACAGGGTGACGCCCACTACCGTTACGTCCACGCCGCCAGTCTTACGCGGCACGGCCTTGACGTTGAAGGTGACGGCGCCTTCGCCCAGGACCTCGTCCTTGACCTGCCCGGCGACGGGGATCAGGCCGGTCACCTTGCGCGGTACCTGAGATATCCAGATCGTGCCGCTTGTCCGCTTGGCGGTGCCCTTCGCCCCTACGGTCGCGGCGCCGACGGCAATCGCGACGACTAGTGCGGAGAGGACTGCGGCACCAATTCGCCGCCGCGAGGGAATTAGCGACATTGCTCCTCCTTGTGTTATCGGTACGGCCACTGACGGCGCTCGAGACGAGACTCGCATATTTGAGGAGCGCACCGCGACACCGCGTCAGCCTGTCGCCGGCCTTCAGCCGCGCTGAAAACTAGCCAGGCGCGTCGAGCCGCTGCGACGCGCGCGTCGCCGCCTGGCGCATCCGCGCCTGCTCCCATTGCGAGAGCCGCCACAGGTCGCGGGTCACCTGCCGGGGGTCGAGCTGCCGGCCGGGCAGGTGCATATTCGCCATCGAGATCAGCCGCCGCTCGTCTCCCGTTAGCGCCATCCACTTCGCGAGCACGTCGTCGGAGTCGGGCAGCCGGCTCGATCCGTACGGACGCGTGTCATCAGGGAACTGGATGCAGTACTCGCTGAGCAGCTGCCCGGTCTGGGTGAGGTAGGCGACGATCGGACGGTGCGGGTAGATCAGGTACGCGTAGTCGGCTCCACCGGTCGCCGGCGCCGCGCCGGAGCCGCCGGTCTGCGAGCCCCAGACGCGGATGAACCCGAGATCGCGGTACATCGCCCACTCTTCCTCGTTCACGCATGAGCGCAGCAGCTCTCTGGCGCGCTGCTCGGCCCGCAGCTCCCGGCCCGGATCGAACGCGATCGTCGGTGCACGACGGCGCCGGGCGCGGGATCTCGCCCAAAGCTCCTCGACCCGCGGCACGATCAGGTCGGACAGCAGCGCCAGTGCCACCAGTGCGGTTGCCGCCAGCGCCAGAAGCACTGTCAAGCCGGCGGCTAGCTGCCGCCCGCCGCCCGCGGGAAGAAGATCACGCGGTCGGCGTCCCGAGGGACTTCGTCAAATGAGCGCACCATCCGAGCCTGCCGCTTGCCGTCCGCTCCAGCCAGCGGGACCGCAGCCCAGAGCCCGGCGTCCAGCTGGCGGCGGAACTCCTCGACCAACCGCAGCTCGTCATCGGCGAGCTCGACATCGCCTTCCGCGATGAGCACCTCACCATGACCGGGCTTCATCCGCAGAAAGCGCATTGCGCGATTATGTCAAAGCGATCGACCGCCGGGCAGGGGGTGGCCCCACGCCAAGTTGCGAAGCACGTCGACCGGGCCGGCGCCGGCGCCGATCTCGGACAGGCCGTTGCGCACCGCCTCCGACGCCATCTCCTTGGCGCGCGCGGCCGCTGCGAGCGGTTCATCCCCCCAGGCCAACCGCGCGGCGAGCACCGAGGAATGCGTACATCCCGAGCCGTGCGCGGCTCCGTCGGGGTAGCGCTCGCCGGGAAGCTCGACGATCCGCTGCCCGTCGTAGAACAAGTCCGTCGCCTGCTCGCGATGGCCTCCGGTCACCACGACAAACCGAGGACCGAGGGCGTGAACCGCACGAGCGAGCGCCCCCGGGTCGCTCGCGACGCGGCCCGTCAGCTTCGCGGCCTCCGGGACGTTGGGCGTCACCACCGTGGCGCGCGGGAGCATCAGCTCGACCAGCGCCGCCTGTGCCGATGGCTCGAGCAGCTCTGCGCCCGACTCGGCGACCATCACCGGGTCGAGCACCACGGGAGTACCGTCCGGGAGCTCGTCGAGGGCCTGCGCAACGGCTTCGATCGTCTCGACGGTCCCCAGCATCCCGATCTTGACCGCATCGATGCCGATGTCGTCGGCTACCGCCCTGACCTGCGCGAGGATCAGCTCCGGCGGGATGCTGTAAACGGCCGTCACGCCGACCGTGTTCTGAGCGGTGATCGCCGTGACCGCGGTCATTCCGTACACGCCCTCGGCCGCGAACGCCTTCAGATCCGCCTGTATGCCGGCGCCGCCGCCGGAGTCCGAGCCGGCGATCGAGAGAGCCCGAGGAATGGCCACGAAAGGAGGGTATTGGTAATTAGATCCCGCCCGCCCGCACCGAGAACCGGCCGCCGGTTTCGCGCCGTACGTAGCCGGCCAGCTCAAGCGATGCCAGTGCCGCCAGGCCGCGCTCGGGCGAGACTCCCGCACGCGCGAGCGCCGCCGAGGTGTCGTCTCCGTCGCCGAGCGCCGCCAGCAGCTCGCGCAGCTCGGGCGCCAGCCGTGCCCGGCCGTCGGGCGGAATCGCTCGCACCCCTCCGCCAAACAGCCGGTCGAGGATGTCCTGTGCGCCCCGCACGACGTGGGCGCCTTCGGCGAGCAGGCCGTTGGGCCCGGCGGCCGCCGGTGAGGTGACCCTGCCGGGAACGGCGCCGAGCGGTCGGCCGAGGACACGCGCGAGGCGCGCGGTCACGAGCGAACCCGAGCGCTCGGTGGCCTCGACGACCACTGTCATAGCCGCCAGCGCGGCGATGATCCGGTTGCGGGCCGGGAACGTCCAGCGACGGACCTCCGCGCCCGCCGGCAGCTCGGATACGGCGAGTAGGGCCAGATAGAGCGAGCGCCTCGAGCGCGGATACGGGCGATCAGCTCCGCCGGGCAGCACCGCAATCGTCGCCCCGTCGCCCGCGAGCGCGCCGGCGTGGGCGGCGGAGTCGATCCCGTGCGCCATGCCGCTCACGACCGCGAGCCCCGCCACCGCCAGCTCCCTGGCCAGCGAGCGAGCCACCTCGATGCCGTAAGGCGATGCCTTGCGTGCGCCGACGATCGCCACCATCTCGCTGCGGCTGCACGCCAGAAACCGCTCGAGACCGCCCGCGACATGCAGCACCGCGGGCGGCGCGTCCAGCTCCCGCAGCCGTGCCGGGTAATCCGGGTCGCAGCTGCAGATGAGCTCGAGGCCGCCGGCAAGCGATCGCTGGCGCATGCTGCCGGGGTCGAAGCGGCGCAGCTCGCGACTGATCGCCTGCTTCTGTCCGCCGCCGACCGCGGCGATCAACTCGTCGCTCCCGAGACACAGCAGCTCCTCGATCCGCCCGCGCATGTTCTCGAGGTGGCCGCTGAGCCTCCCGATCAGCCACGCGCGGCTAAGGCATCGATCGCATGCTCTGCTCTCGTTCACGACGCGAGCACAAGCTCCGCCGGGCTGCGCTGGCGGAGGCTCAGCGCCAGCAGCACGTCGTCACGCGCCACGAGATCGCGGCCGTCGAGATCGGCGATCGTCCTGGCGACACGCAGCACGCGGTGGCGTCCCCGCGCGCTGAGCACGCCTGCCGCGTACGCCTGACCCAGCGCCTGGTCGGCGTCTTGCTCGAGTCGCACGAGACGGCGGACGAGACGCACGTCCATCTCGCCGTTGCAGCGCGCGCGCGTCCCTCTCAGACGGGCGCGTTGGCGCTCGCGCGCCTCCGCGACACGCGCGCGGGCCGCTTGTGAGCTCGTCACGGAGGCCGCGCGCAGCTCCTGCTCGGCGGGCCGGACGACGTTGACGAGTAGGTCCATCCTGTCGAGCAGCGGGCCGCTCAGCTTTCGGCGGTGGCGCCGCAGCTCGACCTCGCCGCAGCTGCAGCGCTCGCCGACACCCGCGTACCCGCACGGGCACGGATTGGTGGCGGCGACCAGCATGAACCGCGTCGGGAACACGAGCGCGCGCTGGCCGCGGACGATCGCCACGCTTCCGTCCTCGAGCGGCTGGCGCAGCGCCTCGAGCGTCGGCCGCTGAAACTCCGAGAGCTCGTCGAGGAACAGCACGCCGTGGGTGGCGAGCGTCGCCTCGCCGGGGCGTGGCGGACTGCCGCCGCCGACGAGCCCGGCAGGCGAGATCGAGTGATGAGGCGCGCGGAACGGCCTGGAGGTGATGAGCCCGTCCGCGTGCAGGCCGGCGACGCTGTGGATTCGCGTCACCTCGACCGCCTCCGAGCGCGTCATGGCAGGCAGAATCGAAGGCATCCGCCGGGCGAGCATCGTCTTTCCGGTGCCCGGCGCCCCCTCGAGCAGCAGGTTGTGGGCGCCGGCGGCGGCGATCTTCAGCGCCAGCACCGGCGCTGCGTGGCCGCGCACGTCGACCAGGTCCGGCTCGGCCAGCGCGCCCACCGGTTGCGCCCGCGCCGCCGGCAGGTCGGGTACTCGGCCGCCGGCGAGGACCGCCGCCGCCTCGCGGAGGCTGCGCACGCCCGCAACCTCGAGCCCGCCGACGAGCGCGGCCTCACGCGCTCGCTCGCGCGGCACGATCAGATGCGCGAGCCCCGCCCGCCGCGACCCCTCCGCAACCGCAAGGGCACCCGGCGTGTCCCGCAGCTCGCCGCTCAGGGACAGCTCGCCGAACACCGCGTAGGAGGCGAGCGGCTCGGGCGGTACCTGACCGCTCGCCGCCAACAGCGCCAGCGCGATCGCGGCGTCGAACCCCGGACCCATCTTGCGCAGGAACGCCGGCGCCAGGTTCGCGGTGATGCGCCGCTCGGGAAATTCGAAGTCGGAGTTGAGAACCGCGGCCTTGATGCGGTCTCGCGACTCCCGCACGGCGGTGTCGCCGAGGCCCACGATCGTGAACGCCGGAAGTCCGGGACGGATGTCGACCTCGACCCAGACGTGGCGCGGATCGACGCCGTCGATCGCAAATGTCGCGACTCGTGCGAGCACGCCTCGAAGCTACGCGGAAAGGTGTGACGCGTGGGTCACGCGGTGTGCCGATTCAGCGCAAGCTCGGCGCGCCGCTTGCGCTGAATTGTCACGTTCCGCAACCCACGTGTGACGGTTTTGTGCCTAGCGTCGGGGACGTGTCCAGCAAGCAGCTAGGCCGGCACGGCGAGGACCTCGCGGCCGAGCATCTCGCCCGCCGCGGGTTCAGGATTCTCGAGCGCAACTTCCGCACCCGGTGGGGCGAGCTGGACATTGTCGCGTTCGACGGGCGGGTGCTCGCGTTCTGCGAGGTCAAGACGCGCCGGGCGACGAGCCGCAGCCCGTTCGAGTCGATCCGAGCGCGAAAGCGTTCGCAGGTCCGCAGGATGGCGGGGCAATGGCTACGCGAGCGCGCCGACCACCCCTACGCGAAGGTCCTGCGCTTCGACGCGATCGCCGTGACGCTCGACGCAGCCGGACGACTGATCGCCCTCGAGCACCTGGAAGGCGCGTTCTAGTGGGCTGCTGCTTCGCAGCAGCGTCCATGGGGCCACGCAGCCCCGTCCGGACCCGCGCAGGAGGGTCGTCGCGATCCGAACCCCCATTTCGTGACAATTCGCCCCGGCCGGCGGGCAACGAGTCACCAAATCGGTGCCATAGCGCACATTTCGTTACACGCTGCCTCGGCGAGCGGGCGCTGTGTAACGAAATCGGGCTGCGAGGCACTCCATCCCCGCTTCGAAAGCCAAATGCGGGGCAGACCAGCTCGCTGGGCCCCCGGCCGAAGGCCGGGAAGCGTGGCGCAAGCCGGCAGACGCGATGCAGACGGCGACCTCTAGGTCCGGAAGGGCCCTCGCGGCCCCACGGACGCCGCGCGCAGCGCGGCCCCTACCCCCCGAGCGCGAGCTGCTGGTAGGCCGCGGACTGAAACGAGAGCCGGTGAAGCGGCGAGACCCCGAGACGCTCGATCGCCTCGCGGTGCTCGGGTGTGGCGTACCCGACGTGCTGGGCGAACTCCCAGCCGGGATGCTTGCCATCGGCGCGGCGCATGTAGCGGTCGCGGGTCTCCTTCGCGAGAACCGACGCGGCGGCGATCGCGGCGCTCTTGGCGTCCCCGCCGATCACGGCCTGCTGGGTGAAGCCGGTCGAGCCGACCGGGAACCCGTCGCTCAGGCAGATGCAGCCCTCGCACGCGACCCGGGCGAGCGCGTCGCGCAGCGCGGCGAGGTTCGTGACGTGCAGGCCGCGCGCGTCGATCCCCGGCGCACATCGCGAGACGATCGCGACCTTCGCGGCCACGCGGAGGATCACCGGGAACAGCTCGGCGCGCGCCTCGGGCGTCTGCTGCTTGGAGTCGTTCAGGCCCCCGAGGGCGCGGACCTCGGCCGGGCCGACCCGCTGAAGGTCGAACAGGACCGCGGCGGCGACGAGCGGGCCGGCCAGGCAGCCGCGGCCGGCCTCGTCGGCGCCCGCGACGAAGCGCACGCCGAGCGAGCGGTCGAATCCGAACAGCCTCCGACCCATCCGCTTGGATTTAGAGGAAGCCGATCCGGTCCGGCGGCCAGTACGTGAAGAAGGCGACGCCGATGACCCATTTGTCGGGGACAGGTCCCCAGAAACGGCTGTCGTCGGAGGAGCCACGGTTGTCGCCCATCATGAAGTAATCCCCGGGCGGAATCACGATCGGCGTCCGGAAATTGCAGGAGCTATCTGTGCCGCAGGGGGCGATGTAGGTGTCCTTCTCGCGCACGCCGTTGCGGATCACGTGACCGTCGACGATCTTGATCGTGTCTCCCGGACCCCCGACCACGCGCTTGATGAACGTCTGGCTCGACTCGCCGGGCGTCGACGTGTCGCAGGCCTGGTCGTGGCCGCCACCCTGGTTCGGGTTCCCGCAGACCGGCGTCGGCGGGTCGGCACCCTTGGGCGGGTGGAACACGACGATGTCACCGACGCTGGGCTTGTCGATCAGACGATTGGCGAGGATCCGCTGGCCGACGGCCAGCGTGGGAACCATCGACGGCGTCGGGATCCGGTACGGCTTGACGATGAACGCCTGGATCAGCAACGCCAGGCCAACTGCGACGGCGACCGTGACGACCAGCTCCAGCAGGGATTTGAGCCCCGACTTCTTCTGCTGACTGGCTTTCTGGTCTGCCACGGCGTAGTCCTACAGGAAACCGATCCGGTCGGGCGGCCAATAGGTGAAGAAAGCCTTGCCGATGATCCACTTCTTCGGTACCGGCCCCCAGAATCGGCTGTCGTCGGAGGCGCCGCGATTGTCACCCATCATGTAGTAATCGCCGCGCGGCACCGTGATCGTCCCGGGGAAATCACAGGCGCCGCCGCCGTCGCACGGGTCGATGTACGAATCCTTCTCGCGTACGCCGTTGCGGACGACGTGGCCGCCGACGATCGAGATGCGGTCCCCTGGAAGCCCAACGACGCGCTTGATGAACGTCTCAGAGGACTCCTGCTTCTGCGCCACGGCACACGGCTGCGCGCCGCTCTGGCCGTCCTGGTTCTCACCCTGGTTGGCGTTCGCGCAGCCCTGGTCGTAGTTCTTCGGCGGATGAAAGACGATGATGTCGCCGACACTCGGCGAGGAGAAGTGCATGCCGATCCGGTCAACCAGGACGCGCTGATTGATGTGCAACGTCGGCAGCATCGAGCCACTCGGGATGCGATACGGCTTGACCACGAAGCCCTGGATCGCGAGCGCCAGCCCAAGCGCGACCGCCACAATCACCACGAGCTCAATGATCGAGCTCGTAATGGACTTCTTGGTCTTCGTCACACCTACGCTTCGCCGTCGGACGCCTGGTCGTCCGCCGGTCCGGCGTCCTCCGCCGCGGTCGGAGGGGCAGGCTCTCTCGACTCCTCCGCGCCGGACTGCTCGGCGCCAGATGCTTGCGTAGCCGCGGCGTCCTGCGCCGCGTTATCGGTGGGCGCCGCCGCCTCATCGGGCTCGGTCTCCGGCACCAAGGGTTCGGGCGCGTGAAGCAGCTCGCGCTCGACGTGCAGCTCTGGGCCCGTAGAGCGCCGCTCACGGACACGGGCGCGCTTGCCGACGCGCCCCCGCAGGTAGTAGAGCTTGGCGCGGCGGACGTCACCGCGAGCCGCAACCTCGATCCGTTCGATCTTCGGCGAGTGGAGCGGGAACGTCCGCTCGACCCCGACGCCGAACGACTGCTTGCGGACCGTGAACGTCTCCCGGGCGCCGTGGCCCTGCCGTTTGATCACGACCCCCTCGAAGACCTGCGTGCGCCTGCGGGTCCCCTCGATCACCTGGAAGTGCACACGCAGCCGGTCTCCGGCGTCAAACGCCGGTACGCGACGGAGCTGTGCGCGCTCCAGACTGTCGATCACGGTGCTCATGGCAAATGCAAGAGGGGGGGCGGGACACCAGTCTTCCGGCGATGGCCGCTGGGGGTTGTAGCGCAAACGCAGACACCCACGTTCGCGCGGCGGCGGTCTATGGTAGCGAACCGCTGGTGGGGTGGCGCGCGGCTTGGTCGGCGGAGTCGACGGCCGCTGCGGATGATGCCGCCCGCAGCCTGCTCTGCTCGAGGCGCCACTGCTCGATCCTCGCGTGATGTCCCGAGAGCAGGACTTCGGGCACCCGCCAGCCTCGGTAGTCCGCGGGACGCGTGTAATGCGGATACTCAGGCCCACCTTCGAGCGCCGCGCTGAAGGACTCTTCGAGCGCGGAGCGCTCGTGACCGAGCGAGCCGGGAAGCTTGCGCAGGACGGCGTCGCAGACGACCATCGCGGCGAGCTCACCGCCCGCGAGGACGTAGCGGCCGATCGAGATCTGGTCGGAGACGAAATGCTCGAGCACGCGCTCGTCGAACCCTTCGTAGCGCCCCGAGAGCAGCGTCAGCGCGGGCTCGGCGGCGAGCTCGTCGACCAGCGTGTCGTCGAGCACCCGGCCCGTCGGGGCGAGCGCGATCACCCGTCGCTGCGTGCGGAGCTCGACAGCGTCTGCACCGTAGCGAGCCCGCAGCGCCGCCTCGACGACGTCGACGCGAAGGACCATCCCGGCGCCGCCACCGAACGGGGTGTCGTCAACCTGGCCGGCGTTCAGCGGGGTGTGGTCACGATAGTTGACGTAGCCGAGGCGGTTGCCGTGAGCGATCGCGTTGGCGACGTGGCGTTGCCGCTCGAACCACGCGAATGCCTCGGGGAACAGCGTGAAGACGTCGATCTCCATCGCCGCTAATCCTCGCCGAGGAACTTGAGGTCGATCTCGATCCGCTTGCGCTCGATGTCGACCTCGCGGACCGCGTCGCTGACGAGCGGCACGAGCATCTCGCCCTCGCCGTCTGAGCGCTCCACCTCGAGCACTTCGCAGGACGGCAGCGCGCGCAGCCGCTTGACGGTGCCGATCGTGCGCGCCCCGTCGTGGACGCGGCAGCCCTCGAGGTCCTCGGCCCACCACTCATCGGGCTCGAGCTCGGGCGCTACGTCGCGCGGCACGAGCAGGTCCTGGCCGCGGACAGCCTCAGCCGCCTCGCGGTCCTCGTGTCCCTCGAGGCGGACGATCACGTTCGTGTTGGTGCCGGCGCGGCGGACGATCCGGTGCTCGCGGCCGGCGACGGTCAGCAGCTTCCCGGTCGCGAGCAGGGCCGGGTTCGGCTGGGTCACGTGAAAGCTTCCGTCGAGTCCATGGGGACGCCCGACGCGCCCGGCTCGTAGCCATCGGCCGTCGGCCGTCGGCATCAATCGTCGACGATGTCGACGAACACGCGACGTCCGTCCTTCACGGCCGCGGTCTTGACGACCGTGCGCAGCGCGCCCGCGGTCCGCCCGCCCCGGCCGATCACGTTGCCGTAATCGTCCTCATCGACCGACAGCTCGAGCACGATCGTGCCGTCGCGCTCCTCCACCTCCCGGACCTCAACCGCCTCGGGACGGTTCACCAAGCCCCGAGCCAGATACTCGAGCAGCTCTTTCATGTGGAGTTAGCTGATGCCCTGGATGCGCAGGAGCTTCTTGACCGTCCCGGACGGCTGGGCGCCGCGCGAGAGCCAGTCGCGGACGCGCTCCTCGTCGAGCACGATCGTGGACGGGTTCGTCTGGGCGTTGTAGTGGCCGACGGTCTCGATCACGCGACCGTCACGCTTGGAGCGCTGGTCGGCGACGACCACCCGCCAAATCGGGTTCTTGCGCCCGCCGATGCGGGTTAGTCTCAGTCGGACTGCCATGTCGGTGGATGAGGGTAGCGGGTTATCGACAGCGGGGGTCGATCGGGGCGCGGATCAGGTTCTGCGAACCGTAGTAGAGGTACTTTGAGTTGGCGCCGGCGAACAGGGCGTTCGACAGGAACGGAAGCGCGAGGCGCGGACTGCCGGTGACGGGGTCGGCGCAGTAGTTGAGGGCCGCGCCGCCCCCGGTCTGCGTGACCCACAGGATCCCGTCGAGGATCTGCGCCTGGATGGCGCCTGTGCCGTGGACGATTGTTCCGGGCACCGGCTTCATCGTGCGAAGGTCGAGGCGTTCGACGAAACCGCGAGGGCCGCCTTGGGCGAAGCTGATCCACACGCCCTCGCCGGCGACTCCAGCCAGGCCCGGCGTGCGCGCGAACTTGGCCTCGGCTGGAAACAGTCCGGAGGATCCACGCAACGCGCCCGTGACCGGGTCGCGAAGCTGGACCGCCTTCCGGTAGCTCCCGGTGGTCACGAGGTGCGAGTGGTCGGCCGTGATCTCGACTCCGGCCGCACCTGGAATCCGCGTCACCGCTGTGATCCTCGCCGTGTCCGGCGCCACGCGAATCAGGTCGTGGCCCGTCCCGACCCAAACCGACCGCCCAGTGGCGGCCAGCGAGCCGATGTCGCCCTGGTAGTCGTGTGTGCCGGGCAGCGTGAGGGTCGGCGCGAGCACGTCGCCGGAGTTCGGGTCGATCTTCCATAACTGGGGCAGGCCGTTCCCGGCGGTCGTGACCCAGAGCGCCCCGTACGCAGGCAGCACATGCTCGATCTGCCCCGGGAAGCCGACGACACAGATCAACTGCCCGGAGACCGAGTCCCGGTGGACGAGGTCTGTCCCCGTCGTCGTGTGCTGGCCAAGGTAGAGCGAGCCAGCGCCGACGAACAGGACCTGAGCGTGGATGTGACGGACGATCACCGCAGCGCCGGGCGGGGCTTTCGTCGCAGGGAGGGAAACAGCTGCGCGCCGGTGCCCCGCGCCGGCGATGACCACAACGACCGCGACGACGACAGCGATGCCGGCCAGTGCCGCGGCGGCGCCGCGGAAGTCGATCCTTCTCGGCCGCGTTCGCACGACACGACCACCGCCGCGAACACCTCGGCGGTCAGGTCGGCAGCGAGCTCCGGGTCGCCGACGCGCCGCATGAAGAACGCGAGGATCGCCCCTTCGTAACGACGGTAGAAGGCCGAGAACGCGGCGGACTCTTGAGGCGCCGCGACAAGCAGCCGGTCATCGCTCTCCCACTCCCAGCTCGCCATCTCGCAGAATTAACTCGCGCGAGCGGGCGATCTGTGACCGATTTCGCTACCTCGCCTGGCGCATCAGCGCCCCCAGGTCAGGCATCCGGCCCTGCGAGACCTGGCGCATGACCTTGCGCATCTGATCGAACTGCTTGATCAGCTGCTTGACGGCCTGGACGTTGGTGCCTGAGCCGCGGGCGATCCGCAGTCGCCGCGAGCCATTGATCATCTCGGGGTGGCGGCGCTCGGCGGGGGTCATCGCGAGGATGATCGCCTGCAGGCGGTCGAACTCCCTCTCGTCGACCTTGACGCCGCGCAGCTCCTTGCCCATCCCGGGGATCATTCCCAACAGGGATTGCAGCGGTCCGAGCCGCCGGACCTGGCGCATCTGGTCCAGGAAATCGTCGAGGCCGAACTCCTGCTTGCGGATCTTGCGCTCGAGCTCGGCGGCCTGCTCTTCGTCGTAAGCGCCCTGTGCCTTCTCGATCAGCGTCATCACGTCGCCCATGCCGAGGATCCGCTGGGACATCCGGTCGGGGTGGAAGCGCTCGAACTGATCGAGCTTCTCGCCGGTGGAGGCGAACAGGATCGGCTTGCCGGTGACCGACTTGACCGATAGCGCGGCGCCGCCGCGGGCATCGCCGTCGAGCTTGGTCATCACGACGCCGTCGAATTGGACGACCTCGGCGAACTGCTCGGCGACGTTGACGGCGTCCTGGCCGGTCATCGCGTCGACGACGAGCAGCACGTCGTGTGGCTTGACGGCCTTCTTGATGTTGGCGAGCTCGGCCATCAGCTCCTTGTCGACGTGCAGGCGGCCGCTGGTGTCGATGATCAGCACGTCCTTGCCCTCCGACTGCGCGCGGTCGCGCGCCCAGGCGGCGATCTTGACCGGGTCGCGGTCGGTGCCCTGCTCGTAGACGTCGGCACCCGCCTGCGTTCCGACCTTGATCAGCTGCTCGACGGCCGCGGGCCGGTAGACGTCGCAGGCGGCGACCGCCACCGAGGAGCCGTGCTCGGTGCGGAGGTAGCGGGCCAGCTTTGCCGTCGCCGTCGTCTTGCCCGAGCCCTGCAGCCCCGCCATCACGATCACGGTCGGCGGCCGAGGCGAGAACGACAGGTCGCGAGCGGCGCCGCCCATCAGCTCGGTGAGCTCGTCGGAGACGATCTTGACGACCTGCTGGCCGGGGTTCAGCTGGCCGATCACGTCGGTGCCGAGCGCGCGTTCCTTCACCGCGTTCGTGAAGCCCTTGACGACCTTGAAGTTGACGTCGGCCTCGAGCAGCGCGAGACGGATCTCGCGCATCGCGGCGTTGACGTCAGCTTCGGTCAGCGTGCCACGCCCTCGCACGTCGGCGAGGGTCGCCTGAAGCTTTTCGGCTAGGGAATCGAACATGCGGTGAGATCCACCGCCGAGGCTAGCGTGCGGGCGGCACCGCGTTGCCGCTGCCGGCGTTGGCCGAGAACGACTTGGCGATCCCGCCGAACGCATCGGTGAACTCGCTCGGGATCACGAACACCTTGTTGGCGTTGCCTTGGGCAAGCTGCGGGAGCATCTGCAGGTACTGGTAGCTGAGCAGCGCCTCGTCGGGCTGGCCCTCGTGGATCGCCTGGAACACGGTGGCAATCGCCTTCGACTGCCCCTCCGCGCGCAGCACCGCAGCCTGCTTCTCGCCCTCGGCCTGCAGCACGGCGGCCTGCTTCTGGCCCTCGGCTGTGAGGATCTGCGACTGCTTGATGCCCTCCGCGTTGAGGATCGCGGCGCGACGGTCGCGCTCGGCGCGCATCTGCTTCTCCATCGCCTCCTGGATCGTGCCCGGGGGATCGATCGACTTGATCTCCACGCGGTTGACGCGGATTCCCCACTTGCCGGTGGCGTCGTCGAGCACGCCGCGCAGCTGCGCGTTGATGTGGTCGCGGCTGGTGAGCGCATCCTCGAGCGACAGCGAGCCGATCACGTTGCGCAGCGTGGTGACGGTGATCTGCTCGATCGCCTGCAGCGGGTTGGCCACCTCATAGGTGGCCGACTTCGCGTCGATCACCGTGAAGTACAGGACGGTGTCGATCTGCACCACCAGGTTGTCGGAGGTGATCACCGGCTGGGGCGGGAACGAGACGACCTGCTCGCGCAGGTCGATCAGCGGCTTCAGCCGGTCGACGAACGGCATCAGGACCGTCATCCCGGGTGTCAGCGTCCGGTTGTAGCGGCCCAGCCGCTCGACGATCCCGGCCTTCGCCTGCGGGACGATCCGGATCGTCCGCGCGAACAGGATGATCAGAAATATCAGTACGACGCCCGCGACGATTGCTCCAGCCATGCCCCTGTACCTCCTAGTGATTACTCGCTCACGAGCGCCGTGGCGCCCCTTATCTCAACAACCTGCACCCGCTGGCCCTGCTCGATCACATGCTCGTCGTCGTACGCACGCGCGGTCCACACCTCGCCGTCGATGCGCACGGAGCCTTCGCCGTCGTGATTGGAGATCCGCTCGAGCACTACCGCATCTTTACCGATCAGGGCGGCCGCCCCGGTCCGGAGCGACGGCGGCATCTTCAGGTGCGACTTCGCGATCGGCCGCACGAACGCGAGCATCGCGAACGAGACGGCCACGAACACGATCCAGGCGGGCAGCCCGCCGGCCCCGGCTGCAGCCGTGACCGCGGCGGCGGCGGCGCCGACCGAGAAGGGGGCCAGGAAGAAGCTCGTGGTGAGCATTTCCCCAATCCCGAACGCGCCGGCGGCTATTACCCACAGCACCCATCCGGACATCTCAGCGCGAGCTTATCGCGCCCCGAAGCGTGTGATACTGATCTCGTGGGTTTTCGGAGTCGTGGCGCTGCGGCATGTGGAGCGTTCGCCCTGCTGGTCGCGATCGCAGCGTTGCCCGCGGGCGCCGCGGGCGGCGTCTCGATCCGGCTCACAAAGACGCTGCCCGCCGTTATCAGAGTCAGCCAGCTCGTGACCGTGGCCGGCCAGCTTCACGGAACCCGGCCCGGCGAGCACGTGACAGTCTGGCTCAAGCGAAACGCCGGCTGGGGTCTGGCCGCCGAACAGAGGCTCGGGGCGAGTCGCCGATTCCGGCTCACCTGGAAGGTCCGGGGCCCGGCGTATGTCGAGGCCCTCTGGCGAGTGATCGTGAACGGGCCCGGCACCCCGCTCGCGGCAACGCCCCCGAAGAGCGTCGCGATCGGTCCCGCCGCCGTGTACTGCAAGGCACCGGTGCCGCCGGCCGTCAACATCCCGGTCGGCGACGGGTGGATCGTCGGCGGCCTGTACGGAGAAGGCGGTCCGTTCCCGGGCATCTACGCGTGCTCGAGCCGCCCGTACACCGTGACCGCGACCGATTCCGCCGGCAACGTCGCGGCCAGCCAGCGCGTTGCGGCGCTGCACAGCTACACGCTGGTCGTGCCGGCCGGCAGGTACACGCTGGCGAGCGGCGGCTGCCACGGAACCGCGACCGTGACAGCCGGCAAGCAAACGAAGGCGAACACCTACTGCCTCTACCCGTAGGCGCTCTCAGCTGACGAGCGCGCGAGCAAACTCGGAGGCCTCGAACGGCCGCAGATCCTCGAGCTGCTCGCCGACCCCGATCAGCTTGACCGGGATCTTCAGCTCGTGGGCGATCGCGAGCGCGATCCCACCTTTCGCGGTCCCGTCGAGCTTGGTCAGCACGAGGCCGCTGACGTCGATCGCCTCGGAGAAAAGCCGCGCCTGACGGAGCCCGTTCTGCCCGGTCGTGGCGTCGACTGTGAGCAGCGTCTCGTGCGGCGCCTCGGGGATCTGCTTGCCGATCACGCGGCGGACCTTGACGAGCTCGGCCATCAGGTCGTCCTGGGTGTGCAGGCGGCCAGCGGTGTCGATGATCACTACGTCCGCGCCGTCCCGCCGAGCGGTGGCGATCGCGTCATAGGCGACAGCACCCGGATCGGCGCCAGGGGGACCCTTGACGAAGCTCACGCCGGCGCGCTCGGCCCAAAGCTCGAGCTGCTCGACCCCCGCCGCGCGAAACGTGTCCGCGGCCGCGAGCACGACCTCCTGCCCCAGCTCCTTGCTCAGATGCCAGGCCAGCTTGCCGACCGTGGTCGTCTTGCCGGTGCCGTTCACGCCTGCCACGAGAATCACGGTGGGCGTGGCGGCAAGGCTGATCCGGTCCTCGCCCGTGTCGGCGATCTCCGCCAGCAGTTCGACCAGTCGCTTCGTCAGCGCCTCGCCGCCGGTGATATCCCCGGAGGTCGCCTCCTGCTCCAGCTGGCCGACCACCTGGGCTGTGGTGCGGGCCCCGACGTCGGCGTAGATCAGCGCCTCCTCGAGCCGCTCCCAGGTCTCGTCGCTGAGATCCTCGAACAGAGTCGCCTGGATCTCGCTGGTGAGCGCCTGGCGGGTGCGGCGAAGGTTCTCGCGCAGGCGCCGGAAGCGGCCGATCCGCTTCTGCTCTTCCTGGGGCTCGCTCGCCCCCTGATCGCCGTCCGGGGCGGACGCACCGTTGACGATGAACAGGTCACGCCAGTCTCGGGCCATGCCCCCGACGTTACCAACGCGACCGTCGTGAACAATTCACGTCCGTGGACGCTTCGACACAGTCCAGCCGTGGCCCAGGCGTGTGGGCCCTGCGCGTCCTGATCGCCTCGCTGATGGTGCTCGCGAGCGTCAACATCTTCACGGGCGCGCCGCTGCTCGCCCTGTGGGTGGGCGCGAAGATCGAAGGGCAAGGCGATCTGACGATGGGGATCGTGTTCTCGGTGATCGCCACGCTCGGGCTCGCGCTCGCGTTCCTGGCATGGGCGCTCACGCGCCTCGGGCGCGCCTACGACTCGCTGACCGGGCGCCAGGAGCCGACCACGAGGCAGCGGGCCGTGTGGCTGCGCAGCATGCGTGACGAGCCGCTTCACCGCCCGACGAAGGCCGCGCAGCTGTCGGCGCTCGAGAAGACGCTCGTCGCCAGCGTCGTCGTCGCGGCGCTCGGGTTCGAGGTGTGGTTCTTCTTCTTTGCGGGCTCGTCGCTGCCGAACACGACTTGAGGGGAAGCCGTGCGCGACGGCTAGCGTCGTGAGGGCGTCAACCTAGGCCGCCGCTTCGGCCTGCGCCAGCCGGCGCGAGACGACCTTCGAGATCCCGTCGGATCCCATCGACACGCCGTACAGGGAGTCGGCGGCTTCCATCGTGCGCTTCTGGTGGGTGACGACGATGAACTGGGCGCGCTTGGAGTACTGACGGAGCAGCTCGAGGAAGCGGTCGATGTTCAGATCGTCGAGGGCGGCCTCGACCTCGTCGAGGATGTAGAAGGGACACGGCCGCGCGAGGAACACCGAGAACAGGAACGCCAGCGCGGTCATCGACTTCTCACCGCCCGAAAGCAGGGACAACCGCTTCATCGACTTCCCGGCGGGCGTGATCTCGATCTCGACGCCGAGCACGTCCTCCTCGAGGGTCTGCTCGGCCTCGGCCTCGTCGACCTCGACCTCGGCTCCGGACCCGTCATCGCCACCCTCGGCGCTCTGCCCGCCGAGCACGCGGGCCGGCGCATCGCGCTCGGCCACGAGCCGCAGACGGCCCTTGCCGCCGGGGAACAGCTGGGCCGCAAGCTCCTCGAAATTGCGCGCCGCGGCGTCGAAGGTCTGCTCGAAGGTCTCGCGGATCTGGCGGTCGGTGTCGGCGATCAGCTTCTCGAGCTCGCGCAGCGCCGTCTCGAGATCGGTGCGCTGCCGCTCGAGCTCCTCGACGTGTTCCAGCGCCTCGGCGTACTCCTGCTGCGCGAGCGGGTTCACCGGACCGAGCTGCTCGCGCCGGCGCGCCAGGCGCTCGCGGCGGGCTCTGAGGCTCTCGCGCTCCTCCTCGCTGAGCGGCTGCTCGGCCGGCGTCGCCTCGAGCTCGAGCTGCGCCGCGAGCCCGCGGAGCTCTGCCTCGATCTCCGCCACCTGGTCGCGGACGCGCTGCAGGCGGACCTCGGTCTCGGTCAACGACTCGCTCTCGCGGTGAAGCCTCGCGTGCAGCTCGGCCTCGCGCTGCGCGCACGACCGCAGCTCCGCGGCGACGTGCTCGCCTGCCTCCCGGTCAGCGGTAAGCGCGGCCTCGAACGACGCCCGCGCGGCGGCGATTGCGTCCGCGGCCGCGGCGAGCGCCTCGAGCACGCCGGCGAGCGCCGGCATCAGCGCCTGATCTCGCTCCAGCCCACGCGAAAGGCGTTCGATGCGCGAACGGCGCTCGGCGTGCTCGCGGGCGGCGCGCTCGAGCATCTGCCGCTCGGCCGCGAGCTCGGCCTGCAGCTGCGAGCGGCGGCCCGCGTTCGGCCCGTCGTCAGGCGCCGAGCGCCTGCGCTCGATCAGCGAGGAGATACGCCGCTCCTCCTCGCCCGCCTCGTCGCGGGCGCGGACGGCGCCCCGATGCTCGCCGATCGCGGCGTCGCGGGCCACCTCGAGTTCGCCGGCGCGCGCGAGCGCCTGCTCGAGCGCGCCTGCAGCGGCGAGCTCCGCCTGCATCGCCGCTTCGCTGGACCGGATCAGCTCGTCGCGACGGTTGCGCTCCGACAGCACCCGCTCCTCGCCGAGCGCCGGCGCCTGGCGCAGCTCACGCGAACGCCCGGACCACACGCGCCCGGACCGCGTGACGGCAATGCCCTCGAAGCTCTCCGGCACCTCGGCGAGCGACCCGACGAGCCACGTGTCGCGCAGCAGTGCGCGCGCCAGCGCCGCCTCCGCGCCGTCGCCCCGCACCCGGTCGGCCAGCCGCTCGGCGCCCGCCAGCGGTGGCTCTCCAGGAGGCTGG
Organism: uncultured Solirubrobacterales bacterium; assembly: GCA_963796525.1. GTDB lineage: Bacteria > Actinomycetota > Thermoleophilia > Solirubrobacterales > Solirubrobacteraceae > Palsa-465. The sequence goes on along the minus strand of CAWCMD010000012.1, from coordinate 190,410 downwards.
ATCTCCTCCCCGGCCGAGGCGACGAGCGCCCTGCCGCCCTCAGCGCCGACGCCATCGAGCAGCTTCTGGCCGGCGGTGCGGTCGGGCACGACCGCCGCTCGCAGGCGACCGTCGAGTGCGGCGGCGAGCGCGAGCTCGTAGCCGGCGTCCACCTCGAGCTCGTCGGCGAGCACGCGGGCGCCACGCGGGGAGGCGGTCTGGCTGCGTAAAAACTGGTTGACGACGGCAAGCTCGGCACCGACCCGCGCGGACTCGCGCCTGGTGGCCTCGACGCCGCGCTCCGCCTTGCGGACCTCTTCCCGCGCGAGCTCGACCAGTTGCTCGGCGCGTGTGCGCTCGACGGCCAGTGCGGCGACGCCGCGCTCGCGCTCGGAGACGTCGCCCGCCAGCGTCGCACGCCGCTGTTCGAGCTCTGCGAGCTGGCGCGCAAGCTCGGCCTCGCGATCGCGATCGAGCGCGGCTAGCTCGGACTCGAGTGCCGCGATCCTCTCTCCCGCGCCTTCGTCGGGACGCTCGGCGGCCAGCTGCGCCTCCAACGCCGCGATCCCCTCGCCGCCTCGCCGCACGCGCGCCTCGATCGCGGCGGCCGCCGCGCGAACCGCCTCGCTTCGGTAGCCGACCCGCTCCCCGGCTGACTGCGCGACATAGCAGCGCCGGGAGAGCTCCTCGCGGTGGGCGCTGCGCTGCGCCAGTGCCTCCTCTGCCCGCTCGCGCCGCTTCGCCACCTCGTCGAGGTCGCGCTCGACCGCCTCGCGGCGCGCTCGGCATTCGGCGGCGGCAGTGCTCGCCTCCTGCTGGGCCTCGAGGCGCGTTCGCAGCTCGTCGCGAGCGAGCTCCCACCGCACCTCGAGCGACTGGCGCTCGAGGCGGGCATGCAGCTCAGCCGCCTCGGCCTGGCGCTTCAGCGGCCGCAGGCGGGAGCGCGCCTCGCGCTCGACGTCGAGCGCACGGTCGAGGTTGTCCTGCGTGCGAGCGAGCTTCAGCTGTGCGCGCCGGCGGCGCTTGCGGTGCTTGCCGAGCCCGGCGGCCTCCTCGATCAGCAGACGCCGGTCCCGCGGCTTGGAGGTGACGATTGACTCGACCCGTCCCTGTGAGATGACGGAGTGCATCTCCTTGCCGAGTCCCGTGTCGGAGAGCAGCTCGATCACGTCAACGAGGCGGCAGCGGGCACCGGCCATGCGGTACTCGCCCTCCCCGGCGCGGTCGAGCCGGCGGACGATCGAGATCTCCGGGACTCCGAGGTTCAGCGACCCATCGCTGTCGTCGAGCACGAGCTCGACTTCGGCGGCTCTGCCGGCCTGGCGGCCGGGGGCTCCACCGAAGATCACGTCCTGCATCGACTGCCCGCGGACCGCGACGGGCGACTGCTCACCGAGCGCCCAGAGGACGGCGTCGGTGACGTTTGACTTGCCGGAGCCGTTGGGGCCGACGATCACGCTGACGCCGGGTCCAAACTCCAGGCGGGTGCGGTCGGGGAAGGACTTGAAGCCCTTCAGCGTGATCGATTTCAGATACACCGGCGCGCCTCCAGCCTCATTCTGATTCCAGCGCACTCGAGCGCCGCCTGAGCCGCTTCCTGCTCGGCGTCCTTCTTGCTGCGTCCCGTGCCGCGCCCGACCTCGGCGCCGCCGATCATCGCGCTGACCGAGAACGTCCGCTCGTGCGGCGGCCCCTGCTCGTCGACCACGTCGTAGGTGACGAGCGCGCCGCGGCGCGCCAGCAGTTCCTGCAGCGCCGATTTGAAGTCGACCGGATGCTCCAAGGCGTCGTCGATCTCCGGCAGGAACGCGTTGACCACCGCCTCCGCGGTCCGCTCGTATCCGAACGCCAGGTAGCACGCACCGATCACCGCCTCGATCACCGAGGCGAGGACGCGTTCGGTGGCGACCAGCGCCGGCACGCTGGGGGCAGCGGTCGGCGGCGCCGCGGCGCGCAGGCGCTCCTGCAGCCCCAGCCGCTCTGCGACGGCCCGGCAGGCGCGACCGGAGACAGCTTGAGCGCGGATCTTGGTCAGCCTGCCGGCGCCGAACCGCTCGGCCTCGAGCCGCGGATACAAGTACGCCGTGACCGCAAGCGCGAGCACGCTGTCGCCGAGGAACGCCAGCCGTTCGTAGGAGTCTGAGCGGCGCGTCGTCCACGAGGCGTGGGTGAGCATCGGCACGGCAAGATCCTCCGGAAGCTGCTCGAGCAACTCTGCCAGCAGCGCGCCGGCCTGCTTGCCGGCCTCGATCGACGGCTCGCCTTGCGGGGTCACTCAGCGTCAGAGCCCTGGCTCGCAGTCGCCGACGGGTGCGCGTTCGGTGAACCGCTTGCGAGCACGAAGTCGACCGCCTGACCAACGGTCAGGATCTTGGCCGCCTCCTCGTCCGAGATCTTCACTCCGTAGCTGTCCTCGAGCTCCTGGACGAGCGTGTACAGGTCGAGCGAATCGGCTTCGAGGTCCTCCTTGAAGCGTGTCGATTCCTCGATTCGGCCGGGATCAATCTCGAGCTCATCGGCAAGATGGGCGCGGATCAGCGAGAAGATCTGCTCGCGGGTCATCGGCCCGTCACCGTAGCCGGAGGCTCGGACGGGGTTTCACCCTCGGACTCCGCGGGCGCCGAGCGCAACGCGCCCGCCGCCTCGAGCGCGGAGCGGGTGCGCCCGATGACATCCTCTTGCGCGCCATGCGCGGCAACCTCGATCGCGCGCGCGAAGCCCTTGCGCGTGAAGCGCCCGTGCGCGACGACACCAAGCTGGCGCAGGCCCAGCATGTAGGCGCCGCCTGGACCCTCCGGGTCGATCTCGTCGCGCAGCTTGCGGACGGCCGGCTGCAGCAGCCAGCCACCGAGCTTCGCACGCCAGGAGCTCATCGCCGCGTCGCGGATCGCGCGCAGCGTTCGCCCGGAGACTCCCTCGATCAGCTTCAGGGTGATGTTGCCGGTGAATCCGTCCATCACGACCACGTCGGTGACGCCGCCCATGACCTGGATTCCCTCGATGTTGCCGATGAAGTTGAGGCCTTTGCCTCCGGGCCCGGAGAGCTGCTCGTGGACGCTGACGAGCTCGGGCGTTCCCTTTGCCGGCTCCTCGCCGTTTGAGAGCAGCGCCACCCGCGGCGAGGCGATGCCAAGCACCGCCTGCGCGAATGCGGAGCCCATGTGCGCAAACTGGACCAGGTGCTCGGGCCTGCATGTGACGTTGGCGCCGACGTCGAGCAGCAGCACCGGCGAGGCGCCGGGCACCGGGATCGGGAGTGCCAGCGCGGGGCGGTAGATGCCCCGGTCGCGGCGCATGTTGAACAGGCCGGCGGCGAGCGCAGATCCTGTGGAGCCGCCGGAGACGAGCGCCTGTGCACGTCCGTCGGCGACGGCGCGAGCGGCCTGCACGATCGACGCGTCGGGGGTGGAGCGCACGGCGAAGGCGGGATCGGCCGCCTTCGCGATCGACACTGGAGCATCGATGACCTCGACACCCTCCGCAACCGTGCCGATCTCGTTCGCAGGTCCGAACAGCAGAACGCCGATTCCCTGGGACGCCGCCCGTGCCGCACCCGCAGCAACTTCCTGAGGGCCGAGATCGGCCCCGCCGGCGTCAACCGCGACGACAACCATTGTCGCGCGGGTCAGGCGCCCTGGCCGCCGCTCTCGGCGGCGATCACCTCACGCCCTTTGTAGCTCCCGCAAACGGGACAGACGCGGTGCGGAAGCCGGGGGCTGTGGCACGTTGGGCATGCATTGACCGTGGGCGCGCTGATCTTGTGCTGAGCGCGCCGCTGCGTGGTGCGGGCGTGCGATTGCTTCTGCTTGGGGACCGCCATAGCAATACGAGGCTATCAGGGTCGATCACGGCCGGCGCGGCGGAACCTCACTCGAACCGCAGCTCGGAGAGCTTGGCCCAGCGCGGGTCGGGCTCGCGCTCGTGGCCGTGGTCTGGACCGGCCGCGTTGAGGTTGGCTCCGCAGACCGGGCACAGGCCGGCACATTCCGGCCGGCAAAGGAGCTTGGCCGGGAGCGCCAGGGCCAGCGCCTCGCGTGCCCACTGGCGCAGCTCGACGACGCCGTGTTCGACGTACGGCGAATCGAGCTCGTCGCCCTCTCCGGGTTGCGAGACCTCCCGGGCGTCGACCTCGAACGTGGGCGCGGCGGGCTCGAGGCAGCGCATGCACGGCCCTGTCAGCGTGGCCTCGAAGCGCAGCCGCAGGGCGTAGCCCGAGCCGGTCGTCCGTGAGATGTCGAGCACCACCGGGACCAGTGCCGGCTCTACCGGGTAGTCCTCGCCGCCGAGCGTGAACGGATCGATCGCGACCTGCAACTCGAGTCGGCGGCCCTCGCCCGCGCTGAGCCGCAGACCTGCAAGGTCGAAAGTATCAGTGCGCAGCGCCATGAGCCGAGCTTAGCTCTTGCCTGATCGCGCCCCGCCATGATTGTGGACGTGTCGGATTGGTTTCGGGTGTACGGCTTCGCCGAGGTCCTAGACGACCTCCTGATCGGCGCATATCCCCTCGATCGGGAGGATGTCGCGATGCTCCAGGCCGCGCGAATCACGCGGATCCTCAACCTCGTGGAGGAGCGTGAGTACAGAGCCGGCGATCGGGCAGCTGTCGAGCAGGCGCTCGACAGCGCGGGGATCGGCGAGCAGCGTCTCGGACTCGTCGACTACGGCGGCCTGCCACCCGGGGCGCTCGATCGCGCCGTCCAGCTCGTCAGCTCATCGCTCGAGGAGGGCCACCGCTGCTATGTCCACTGCCGGGCCGGATGGCAGCGCTCGGCCGCGGTCGCCGCGGCGGTTGTGGCCGTCCGCGAGGGCATCGGGATCGATCAGGCGCTCAGGCTCCTCAGGGAGCGCAAGGCATCGGCCGACCCTCTACCCCACCAGGTCGAGGACGTGCGCCGGTGGTTCGCCGCGCGCGCAACCTGACGCTACTCGGCGGCCCGCAGCCGCCTCGCGTGCACCAGCTCCTCGCCCATCTGGAGCTGTTCCGGATCTCGGATGCCCGCGTCGCGGGCGGACTGGGACTCGACCACCTGGACGCCGCGCGCGACCTGCGTCACCTGCTCGACCGGCGGCACCTCGCGCTCCTCAGCGACCGCGCCGTGGTCGGCGAACCGCCTCGCGCTCGGCATCACGCGCGCCTCGTATGAGCCGACCGTCTCGTTGTAGGCGCGGACGGTGCTGTTCAGCCTCGTGCCGACGGTCGCGAGCATCCCCGAGAGCTTGACGAGGCGTCCGTACAGCTCGCGGCCCAGCTCCGAGATCGCCTGGGCGGACTCCGCCACTCGCTCCTGCTGCCACCCATAGGCAACGGCCCTCAGCATCGCCAGCAGCGTCGTCGGCGTCGCGATCAGCACGCGGCGCGCCATCGCGTCCTCGATCAGCGTCGGGTCGGCCTCGAGCGCAGCGCCGTACAGGTGCTCGCCGGGCAGGAACATCACGACGAGATCAGGCGCGGAGTCGAAACCCTCCCAATAGGCCTTGTCGCAAAGCGACTTGACGTGCTTTCGCAGCAGCCGCGCGTGATCGCGCAGGTGGCGCTCCCGTTCCTCCTCGTCGCGTGCCTCGTAGGCGTCGAGCACACCCTGCAGCGGTGCCTTGGCGTCCACGACCACATGCTTGCCGCCGGGGAGGTTGACGACGAGGTCGGGCCGCATTGAGGAGTCGTCGCGCGTGAACGATGCCTGCTCGACGAAGTCGCAATGGCGCACCATGCCCGCGAGCTCGACGACGTTGCGCAGCTGCATCTGGCCCCACTGGCCGCGTGCGTTGGGCTTGCGCAACGCGGTCACCAGCGCGCCCGTCTCGGTGCGGAGCTTCTCCCCCGCCTCCGCGAGCGAACGCAGCTGGGACTCGAGCCGGCCGCGCGACTCGCGCCGGTCCTGGTCGAGCCGCTGCAACTGGCTGTCGACGCGGCCGAGCTGCTCTTTCAGCGGTCCCACCAGCTGCTCGACAGCCTGCTGGCGCTTCTCGAGATCCCCCTTTGCGTGCGCCTGCGCCACCTGCAGCTCCGAGCGCGCGAGCTGTGTCAGCTGAGTCATGCTGGCCTGCAGCGCCTCGGCGCTGAGCGCCTTGAACGACGCCGACAGCCGCTCCTGAGCGTCGGTGACGGTCGCCAGACGCTCGGCGGCCAACTGGCGCTCGTGCGCCAACCGCGACCGCATCACGACGGCCGTCAGCCCGGCACCCAAGAGAATTCCCGCAAGCAGCCAGATTGCACTCATCTGTCCGAGAATGGCGCCGGGGGCGGACGGAACGGCCGGGCTGCAAGACTTCTTGCGGTGGAGCGGGATGTGGTTCGTAGCCGGGTGATCTTGTACGGGCGCGTGCAGGGAGTCTTCTTCCGCGACTCGATGCGCGAGCGGGCTCGCGCTCAGGGCGTCAGCGGCTGGGTGTGCAACCGCTCCGACGGGGGCCTCGAAGCGGTCCTCGAGGGCTCGCCGGACGCAGTCGAGCAGCTGATCCGGTTCGCGGAGAGCGGCCCGCCCCGGGCGCGCGTGCACGAGGTCGAGATCTTCGAGGAAGACCCGCAGGGGCTCGCCGGCTTCGAGATCCACTGACCCGTGTCAGCCGGATAGCGCGCGCTCGAACGCCTCCCGCGCGGCCGGGCCCCGCACCGCAAACACCACCCGCTGAAGCGACGCCGCGCCCGGCAGGAACCGCCGCACCTCCTCGACCTCGATCGCGGCGGCCTCCGAGACCGGGAAGCCACCGACCCCGGTGCCAAACGCGACCAGCGCCAGCGACCCCGCCCCCAGCTCATCCGCCCGCCGAAGCGTCGAAACCGTCGCCGCACGGATCACAGAAGCGGACGTGGGGCTCGGGTGGGCGGGATCCAAATCCATCGTCGCCGCGTGGATGACCCACCGGCACGGCATCTCGCCGCCGGTCGTCTCCACAGCCTCCCCCAGCCCGATCGGCGCCACCGCGCGGCTCTCCTCGACGACCGCCGCACCGCCGGCCCGTGCGATCGCCGCGGCCACCCCGCCGCCGTGCATCAGCTGCGTGTTGGCCGCGTTGGCGATCGCATCGACCTCCAGCGCGGTGATGTCAGTGTCCAGAACCTCGATCGACGCCATAGAAATCAATGCCCCGAGTTTCGCCTTCGGCGAAACTCGCAAGGTAACCGCGCAGCGGTTACCCAAACTCGCAAGCTAATCGCGTCAGCGATTAGCCAACTTCGGCGGGCTCTTCCTTGCCCGCCAGGCGATCGCGGCCTCGCTGCACCGCAGCGATGAACTTCGAGAGGTTGACCTCGAGTGTGTTGAGGATCTCGTCGGCGTAGTCCTCGGCGCCGAGCCGGATCTCGCGCTCGCGGGCCCGGGCATCCTCGATGATGTCCTCGGCCGCGCGCTCCGCCTGCTTGGTGACCTCCTCATCGGAGATCAGCCGCTCCTGGCGCTCGCGCGCCTCCTTGACGATGCGCTCGGCCTCGCGCTTGGCCTCGGCGAGCATCTCCTGGCGCTCCTTGACGATCCAGCGCGCCTGCTTGATCTCTTCCGGGATCGTCGCGCGCATCTGGTCGAGGATGTCGTAGATCTCTTCCTTGTCCACGCGGACCTGGTCGGTCAGCGGGACCGGCTTCGCGTTGTGGACGAGATCATCTAGCTTGTCGATCAGTACCAGGACATCCATCTTTGAACCTCTGTTTCGTCAGCGGGCGAGCCGTTCCTTCAAGGCCTTGGCGACCTCGCTGGGCACGAGATCGTCGATGTTTCCTCCGAAAGTGGCGAGCTCTTTGACACCGCTCGATCGTAAGAAACTGTACTTGGCGGAGGCCATCAGGTAAACGGACTCGATGTCCGGGGCCTGCCGGTGGTTGAGCTGATTCATCTCGAGTTCGTACTCGAAGTCCGAGATTGCGCGCAGACCCTTGACGATCGCCATCGCACCGCGCTCGTGCGCGAACTCGACCAGCAGCGTGCTGAACGGCTCTACGACGATGTTAGGGAGCTCACTGGTCGCATTCTCGATGAACTGCACGCGCTCCTCCGCGCCGAACAGCGTGCCGCCCTTGCGCCACGGCAAGTTCACGACCGCGACGATCACCTGATCGAACATCGCCGACGCCCGGCCGATCACGTCGAGGTGACCGTAGGTGATGGGATCGAACGTCCCGGGGCAGATTGCGATGCGGTTGTCAGGGGCCATAAATACGGATCAATGTGTCGCCGTAGCGGCGCTCGTCGAGCAGTTGCGCATCGAGCTCGAGCGGCACCCGGCGGTCGCTCTCGGCAACCACGCGTGCGGCCGGCGTGAGCACCGGCGCCAGCGCGGTCCCGAGCTTCCCTCCAAGTGCCTCCGCATGGCGATATGGGGGATCGAGGAACACGAGATCGTATTGACGTCCGCTGTTTCGTGCCGTCTCGAGGTACGAAAGCGCCCGCTGACGGCGCACTTCGGCGTCGATTCCGAGCGCCTGGAGGTTGCGGCGAACGGCAGCCACAGCCGCCGGCGAGGAGTCCACGAACACCGCGGCGGACGCGCCCCGGGAAAGCGCCTCGATGCCCAGCGCGCCCGACCCCGCGAACAGGTCGAGAACCGCCGCGCCCTCGACCGACGCCGTGCCGAGAATCGAGAACAGCGCCTCGCGCACACGGTCGGACGTGGGGCGAGTGGCCGCACCCCGCGGGGCGACCAGCGAGCGGCCGCCAAACAAACCGGCGACGACCCTCAAGCCCGAATCGGAGCCGCCGCCTCCGCCCCGTACGCCTGCCGCAGAGCCACCGCAAGCAGCGCATGCTCGGGCGACTCGAGCGACGGGTCCTCCCCGCAGATCCGCTCGGCGTGTCCCCGGGCCCGCTCGAGCAGCTCGGCATCGCGTGGCAGCTCGGCGACGCGGAACTGCGCCAGCCCATGCTGGCGGGTGCCGATCAGCTCGCCCTCGCCGCGCAGCTCGAGGTCGATCTCAGCCAGCTCGAAACCGTCCGCATGAGACGCCAGCGCCCTCAACCGGGGAGATTCCTTGGGCCCAAACAGCAGGCAAAGGGAATCGTGTGCGCCGCGCCCGATCCGCCCACGAAGCTGGTGCAGCTGCGAGATGCCATAGCGGTCCGCGTCCTCGACCAGCATCACGGTCGCATTCGGCACGTCGATCCCGACCTCGATCACCGAAGTTGCCACCAGAACGTCGGCCTCCCCTGCCGCGAACGAAGCCATCGCCGCCTGCTTCTCCGACGACCGAAGCTGACCATGCATCAGCACAACGCGCCAGTCCCGCAGCTCACTGGAGCGCAGCCGCTCGAACTCGGCCGTCGCGGCGCGCGCCTGGAGTAGCTCGGACTCCTCCACGAGCGGACAGACCACGAACGCCTGCCGGCCGGAGCGCAGCTCCTCGCGGATGCGGTCGTAGGCCCGCGCGCGCTCGCGATCGGTGGAGCACACGAACGTCCGAATCGGCCGGCGTCCTCGCGGCAGCTCGCGCAGCACGGTGAAGTCGAGATCACCGTAGCCCGCCAGCGCGAGCGTCCGCGGGATCGGCGTCGCCGTCATGTGCAATACGTGAGGACTGAGCTCGTCCGCCGCCTTTGCGTCGAGCGCGGCGCGCTGGCGCACCCCGAAGCGGTGCTGCTCGTCGACGACCGCGACCGCGAGCCGCGCGAACTGCACCGCATCCTCGATCAGCGCATGGGTGCCGACGATCATCGACAGCTCACCGGTCGCCAGCTTCGAAAGCAGGTCGGCCCGGCGGCGCGCCGGAGTGGAGCCGGTCAGCAGGCCCACGGTCACGAGCTCCCCCGGGAGCAGCGCCTGAACCGTCTGGAAGTGCTGCTCGGCGAGCGTCTCGGTCGGCGCCATCAGCGCCGCCTGGTAGCCGTGCTCAACCGCTCGCAGCAGCGCGTACAGCGCGACCACGGTCTTGCCGGAGCCGACCTCGCCCATCAGCAATCGCTGCATCGGGCGAGCGCGCGCCAGATCCGAGTCAACCGCGTCCAGCGCACCGAGCTGATCGCCGGTCAGCGGAAATGGCAGCAGGTCCGAGAGCCAGCGCGCGGTGAGATCACGCTCTCCGTCGAGCACGACGGCGGTGCTCGAGTCCCCACGCATCCGCCGCCGGCGCAGCAGCGCCAGCTGGACAAGCAGCAGCTCGTCGAACGCCAGCCGCCGCCGCGCGCTCTCCTGCTCGCCTTCGACCCAAGGAAAGTGCGCACCGGCGAGCGCGCCCGCACGGTCCGGGAGACGCTCACGCGCCCGCAACGGCCCCGGCAGCGGTTCGAGCACATCTGCGAAAGCGCGCTCATATCGCCGCACCAGCGCCAGGATCTGGGTCGACGAAAGCCCCTCGGTCGCTGGGTAGTGCGCGACCGCGTCGGCTCCCGTTCGCGCCTCGGTCGTGATCGCGTGCCCCTGCACGCGAAAGCGATTGCGCGCCTCGTACTTGCCGTGGAGGACCAGGCGTGTGCCGGGCGCGTACTTCTGCACCAGCCACGGCTGGTTGAAGAACGTCGCCTTCATCGCTCCGGTGTCGTCGGCGACGGTCGCCTCGACGAGCGGCCGCATACCCCGCCGGCGCACCGGACGCGATGAGATGCTGCGAACCTGGACAACGACGGTGGCGGCCTCCCCCGCGGCCAGCTCGGCCACGGCCCGTGCCTCGCGCCGGTCCCGCGGCAGGTGCTCGAGCAGGTCTCCGACCGTGTCGAGCCCGAGCGCGTGAGCCGCGGCCTGCGCCTTCTGACCGTCGAGCTTCAGCGGCTTCTGCAAGGCCGACGGCCTCGGATAGGAATTCGGATCCCCCCCGCCCCGCCCGCCCGCGCCCTCGAGCGCCAGCGGGTCCAACGGCTCCGAGCTGGCAAATGCGGTGGTGGTCATCACTGACGATGATGACCGGCGCACCGGAGCTACTCAGCCGACAGCAGCCACCAGTAGCTCGACTGCCCGCCGTCTGAGAGCTCGAACTCGACCTCGCCGGCGGCCAGCGCCTGCACCGTCTCGTCGTCGAGCGGCGCCTCGACGCCGCGCAGACAGGTGATCAGCTCGGCGTCCTCGGCGAGCTGTTCGAGCACGCCGCGCAGCGTGTCGCGGGGCCTGCCCCAGGCGACGATCTTCTCCTCGACGAACCCGACCGCGTCGCCCTCGCGGAACCGGCCCTGCGCATCGTCGCGCGCCGCGGGCGCGACCGCGCCGGTGCGGATGCGCTCGAGTGCCTGACTCATCGCCTTCGCGTTGCGCTCCCCCGAGGCATTCGGATCAAGGCTGACGGCTGCGGCGAGCCCGGCCTGCTGCGAGCGGGATGGAACCACCAGCACTTGCTTCTCGGAGAGCTCGGCCGCGCGCTCGGCGGCCATCACGACGTTCGGGCTGTTGGGCAGGACCACGACCTCCTCCGCGGGCACGGCGTGGATCGCGGCGAGCAGATCGTAGGTGGAAGGATTGAGCGTCGGGCCGCCGTCGAGCACGCGGACGCCCAGGCTCTCGAACAGCGAGACCATGCCGTCGCCGCTGACGACGGCAAGCGCACCGCAGGCAGCGGTCCGAGCGCTCAGGCGCTCGACGCGGCGCTCGACCTGCTCGTGCATGTCGGCGACGTCGAGATGGGAGACCGAGCCGGAGTCGGCGAACAGCGTGGTGGCCGCGATCGGATCGTCGGTGTGCAGATGGACCTTGAGCGTCGTCTGGTCGCCAACGACCAGCACGGAGTCCCCGATCTGCTCAAGGGAGGAGATGTAGCGCCGTGGCTCCAGCAGGTTGCCGGTGACAGCGAAGTTCGTGCAATAGCGGTACGTGCTGGAAGAGTGCTGGGGGTGCGTGACGCGGGCTGCGGCCTGATGCTCGAGCTGCGGCGGGTCGCTGCCCCGCAGCGCTCCGATGATCCCTGCGAGCAGCACGGTCAGCGCGTAGCCCCCGGCGTCGACGACGCCCGCTTCGCGCAGCACCGGAAGCAGGTCGGGACCGCGCTTGACCGACTCCTGCCCGGCCTCGAGCGCTCGCTCGATCGCATCCGCGATGACCACATTCTGTTCCTCGGCGGTCGAATCGGGACCGAGCCTCGCGACGTTCATGTGAGCCAGGTCAGAGGCAACGCGGACCGCCATCTCGCGGACGACCGTGAGGATCGTGCCCTCCGCGGGCTCGCGGACCGACCCGTAGGCCTGGTCGGCCGCGCGGGCCATCGCGGCGCTGATCAGCACCGGATCGACCAACTCGCCGGGGCGGCTCGCAAGCTCCTCGGCTGCCCCGCGGATCAGCTGGGAGAGGATCACCCCTGAGTTGCCGCGCGCTCCGAGCAGTGCCGCGCGTGCGACGGAGGAAACGATCTCGTCGCGTCCGATGTCGTCGATCGTCCGGTCCTCGGTGGCGCTCGCCAGGCGGTCCAGCTCCTGCAGCACGGCGCGCAGCGTCAGCACCATGTTGTCTCCCGTGTCGCCGTCGGCGACCGGGAACACGTTGAGGTCGTTGACCTCATCGCGGCGAGCCTCGAGCGCCGCAAGGCCGGCTTCGATGACTCCGCGGAAGCGAACGAGACTCGGGTCCGACACCCCGATTACCGGTCCAATGCCTTTGCGAGGCACTGGCTAGCGAGCTTTGGTGACTTTGCCGGCCTTCAGGCAACGCGTGCAGACGTAGACGCGACGGGGCGTGCCGCCGTCGTCAATCCTGACGCGCTGGAGATTCGGTTCGAAGCGCCGCTTGGTCGCCACCATCGAGTGGCTTCGGCTGTGGCCGAACGCTGGACCTTTCGCGCATACGTGACACACCTTCGGCATGGCGGGCGAGTATAGAGGGGGGCGCAGTCTGACGATGGGTACGGATCGCGCTGGGTGGGTAACCACCACTTTCGATGCGCACCTCGCGCGCCAATTTCCCCTGCAACGTCGAGCTGCCGGAGCGCTACGAAGCGGTGCGATGGGTCGCCGACGGCGGGATGGCGTCGGTCTGGTGCGTACACGACCGCGTGCTCGGCCGGCGCGTGGCGATCAAGCTGCTGGCGGAGCGCTTCGCACACAACGACGCGGCAATCCGCCGCTTCATGCGCGAGGCGCGGACTGCCGCGCGGCTGTCCGGCCATCCCCATGTCGTCTCGATCCACGACGTCGGCCAGGCCGAAGGATTGGGAACCCGCCCACCCGACGGATTGGGGACCCGCCCGCCCACCCGCCCGCCCACCCGCCCGCCCACCGACCCACCCGCCCCCCACCGCCGGCCGTTCATCGTGATGGAGTATCTCGCCGGCGGCACCGCGGCCGATGCGCTTCGACACAAGCAGGTCAACCGCGCGCTGGCGCTCCGCTGGCTCGGCGAGGCCGCATCCGCGCTGGACTTTGCGCACGCCAAGGGCGTCGTTCACCGCGACATCAAACCGGGCAACCTGCTGCTCGACCGCGAGCAGCTGCTGTACGTCGGGGATTTCGGGATCGCACGGCTCGCCAGCGAGGACACCATCACTCAGGCCGACCAGGTGCTCGGCACCGCGGCCTACATCTCGCCCGAGCAGGTGCTGGGTGGGCCCGCATCGGACGCCAGCGACCGGTACTCGTTGGCGGTCGTCGCCTATGAGCTGCTCGTCGGCGAGCGCCCCTTCACCGCGGAGCCCGTCATGGCCCAGGCCCGCCAGCACATCGAAGACGCTCCGCCACGAGCCAGTCGACGCAATCCGCTCCTGCCCCGGGCCGTCGACGCTGTGCTCGGGAAGGGAATGGCGAAGCAGCCGGAGGATCGCTTCGAGACCGCCGCCGCGTTCGTCGCCGCCCTCGAACGGGCTAGCGCCAACCGGCCTGCGCTGATGGTCGTCGGCCGCAACCAGCGGCGCGGCGCCGTGCTGGCATCGCTCGCTGCGGCCGCGTTGGTGGTCGGCGTCGCGGCCGGCGCGGCGAGCGATCCCGGGGCGCCCAGCGCGCGGCCGACCGCACTCGTGACGGCCCCCGCTCACCATCGTCAGGCCCGCCACCACAAGCCTCACGTGCGATCCACGACGAGCGCCACCGCCACCGGGACGCCCGCCGCAGCGACATCCACCACGCAGGCCGCGACCAGCACCGCCCAGACCGCGGACGCGCTCCTCGCGAGCGCCCACCAGCTGATGCTCGCCGGCAACCCTGCGGCGGCGATTCCTGTCTTGCGCGAGGTGATGGCGTCCGCCGCTCCGGGAGGCCCGACCTATCTGGAGGCCGCGCGCGAGCTGATGCTCGCGCTGCGCGAGGCGGCACCGCCTCAGCCACAGTCCGGCGGCGCCTCGCCCGTAGCTCCGCCACCGGGAAAGGACAAGCACGGCAAGGGTCCTGACGGCAGCGGACCGCCCGGCCACGGCGGCGACTAGGGATCCCGCCCGCCCACCCCCAACCGCCCCGCCAGCTGCTCCTTGACAGCCAGCGAAGCGAGCACCGCCTGCACCGCGTGCGCGCCGGTGTCGCGCTTGGAGCCGCCGGCGACCCGGTCGAGCGCCTGCTCCATCGTGTCGACCGTCAGCACCCCGAAACCGCACGGGACGCCGGTCTCGAGCTGGACCTGCTGGATCCCGTGGGCCGACTCGCCGCACACGTAGTCGTAATGGTCGGTCTCGCCGCGGATCACCGCACCGAGGCACACGACCGCGGCATAGCGACCCGAGCGCGCCGCGTACGAGGCCACCACAGGAAGCTCGAACGCGCCCGGCACCTCGAACCGGTCGACGTCGGTGACTCCGGCCCGCGTCAGCTCCTCGCGGGCGCCTGCCTCGAGCCTCTCAGCCAGCTCCGTGTAGAACGTCGCGACGCACAGCGCGACGGCGGAAGGGGTGGGTGGGTGGTTCACCTATCTACGGGGCGTCACGCCGGCGGTCGAGCTCGTGCTCCTCGTGGATCATCTCCTCGTCGAGCGCAAGTCCCTGGTGATGAAGGGTGTGCCCCATCTTCTCGCGCTTGGCGCGCAGGTAGGCCTCGTTGTGGGGGTTGGGGACGTGCTGAATCGGGATCTGATCGGCGACTGACAACCCGTAGCCGGCCATGCCGGAGATCTTCTTGGGGTTGTTGGTGAGGATCCGGATGCTGGTCAGACCGAGGTCGACCAGGATCTGGGCGCCGATCCCATAATCGCGCAGGTCCGCCGGCAGGCCGAGGCGGAGGTTCGCGTCAACGGTGTCGAGCCCTTCCTCCTGGAGCTTGTAGGCGCGCAGCTTGTTGAGCAGGCCGATCCCGCGGCCCTCCTGGGAGAGGTACAGCAGCACGCCGCTGCCCTCGCGCTCGATCATCGACAGCGCCGATTCGAGCTGCTCGCCGCAGTCGCAGCGCAGCGAGTGGAACACGTCACCGGTGAGACACTCGGAGTGCACCCGCACGAGCACGTCCTCGGCGCCGGCGACATCGCCCTTCACGAGCGCGACATGGTGCTTGTTGTCGACCAGCGAGCGGTAGCCGACCGCGACGAACTCCCCGAACGCGGTCGGCAGCCTCGTCGACACGACCCGCTCGACGAGCTTCTCGTGCTGGCGGCGGTAGGCGACGAGATCGGCGACCGTGACCATCTTCAGCCCGTGCCGTTCGCAGTACGCGGTCAGGTCCCTGACCCGCGCCATCGTCCCGTCGTCGTTCATGATCTCGCAGATCACGCCGGCCGGGATCAGCCCAGCGAGGCGCGTGAGGTCGACGGCCGCCTCCGTCTGGCCGACGCGCTCGAGAACCCCGCCGGCACGAGCCTTGAGCGGGAACACATGACCGGGCTGGACGAGCTCGCGAGCGCTCGTCTTGGGGTCGATCGCGACCTGCACCGTGCGCGCGCGGTCAGCGGCCGAGATCCCGGTGCTGACGCCCGAGCGGGCCTCGATCGAGACCGTGAAGGCCGTCTCGAACGCGGACTCGTTCTTGGCGGCCATCAGGTCGAGGCCGAGCTCGTCGCAGCGCTCCGGGGTGAGCGCGAGGCAGATCAGCCCGCGACCCTCCTTCGCCATGAAGTTGATCGCCTCGGGCGTCACGAACTGGGCGGCCATCGTCAGGTCGCCCTCGTTCTCGCGGTTCTCGTCGTCGACGACGACAACCATCTTGCCCTGGCGGATGTCCTCGATCGCCTCCTCGATCGTCGCGAACGGCGTCTTCAAAGAAGTCATGTCCGGGCTCCCAAAAGCCGCTCCACGTACTTGGCCAACACGTCGACCTCCAAGTTCACTGTCGTTCCGGGCTCGGCGATGCCGAGAGTTGTGCGCTGCAAGGTCTCTGGTATCAGAGACACGGTAAAGGAATCGTTATCCAGCTCCGCGACCGTGAGCGAGACCCCATCGACAGTGACTGACCCCTTCTCGACCACGTAGCGCAGCAACTCGCGCGGAGGCTCGATCCGAAGCCGCCGGGCGAACCCGTCCTGCTCCACGTCGGAGACATTGCCCATCCCGTCCACGTGACCCTGCACGATGTGGCCGCCAAGCCGGTCCGATGCGCGCAGCGGGAGCTCGAGGTTGACCGCGTCCGCGGGCTCGAGTCCGGCCAGCGATGTGCGCACGAGCGTCTCGTTCATCACCTCCGCCTCGAAGAAGCCGTCCCCGGACCGTGTGGCCGTCAGGCAGACGCCACTGACGGCGACCGAGTCGCCGGTTTGCAACTCGCCGCCGAGCCCGCTGGCGATCACGATCCGCACCCCGCCCTCGGTCAGCTCGATGTCGTGGATCGTCCCGAGGTCCTGAACCAACCCGGTGAACACGGCGAATCAGCCCCCAAGCCTCTCGAGATCGGACCGCCTCATCGAGGCGGATTCGCCCAAGTGAATACGGCCCCGAAACGTCTGACTGGCGATCGCGCTCACGGCCGGATTCACCATTCACCTACCACTCCTTCATCCGCGCGGAGACGAGCAGGTCGTCTCCGACGCGTTCGCAGTCGAGCGTCAGCGCTCGGATCGCGTCGGCGATCGCGTCGACGCCCTCGCCCTCGAGCGGGTCGCGCGCGGTCCGGCCACCCAGCACGATCGGCGCGAGGAACAGCCGCATCTCGTCGATCTCGTTCGCGTCCAGGAACGCACCGGCGAGATGAGGCCCGCCCTCGAGCAGGATCGATGAGATGCCGTTCGCGCCGAGCTGATCGAGCGCCGAGCGCACGCGCGCCGGCTCGTTCTCGCCGGTGGCGACGATCACGTCGGCACCATGCGTCGCGAGCGCGTCGGTGGCGGACCGCGGTGCCGCTCGCGAGACGACGACGGTGAGCGCAATCCGCGGCGCGTCGCGCACGAGCTTGGAGGTCAGCGGCAACCGCGCCTCGGAGTCGAACACGACCCGCCTCGGCTGCCGTTCCATTGGATGGGGGGGATCCCAGATGCGAGCGGTCAGCTGCGGGTCGTCGGCGAGCGCGGTCCCGATCCCCACGACCACCGCGTCGCATTCGGCGCGCCAGTGATGCGCCCGGAAGCGGCTCGTCTCCCCGGAGATCCACTTCGAGTCCCCGCCCGACGTCGCGACCTTGCCGTCGAGCGTCATCGCGGACTTGAACAGCACCCAGGGGCGGCCGGTCCGCGCGTGCTTTCGAAACGGCTGGTTCAACAGCCGCGCCTTGGCCGCGAGCTCGCCATCCGCGACGACCACGTCGATGCCCTCGTCACGGAGGATCCCGAGGCCACGCCCGCTGGCATGCTCGGAGGGATCGTCGGAGGCGACGACCACCCGGCCGATCCCAGCCTCGCGAATCGCCTCGGTGCACGGCGGCGTCTTACCGTGGTGGCAGCAGGGCTCGAGCGAGACATAGATGGTCGCGTCGGTCAGGTCATGATCCCCGGCCGCCGCGATCGCCTCAACCTCGGCATGCGGGCCCCCGAACGCGCCGTGAAACCCCTCGCCGAGCACGTCTTCGTCGCGCGCGATCACGGCGCCGACGAGCGGGTTCGGCGAGACCAGGCCGCTACCCCGACGTGCAAGCTCGATCGCCCGGGCGAGATGCCGCGCATCGGTGTCGGTCTTGAGAGGCATGAGTCTGCCTGCAGCATAGTGCGGGGCCTCGCTTCGCTCGGAGATTGGGGATCCCGCCCACCCAGCCGTGCGGCCCCGTCCGAACCGGTGTGGCGGTTCGGGTTCTTGGGCGATCGCTTTCGCAGTGTCACCCCCGTCCATGCCCATTCCGCCGGCCATCCGATGGCCGGCGGGCGACCCCTCACGCAGACACCAGCCTCCGCCACAAGCACGAGAGGGGCACAACCCCGATTTCGTTACATCTCGACCACCCGGGTGAGCAACGTGTAACCAAATCGGTGCTCTGACCCCCATTTCGTTACACGTTGCCTACACGAGCGCGCGCTCTGTAACCAAATCGGGGCTGCCACGCACCCCACCCCTCCTCGAAAGCCAATCCCGGGCGAATCAACCTCTCAAGGCCCGCCCGAAGGGGCGGAGGCGCAAGCGGACCGCAGTACCGGGCCGATGAGAGCCGCCGGGCCCATCGAAGCTGTCCGGACGGGGCCGCCCGGCCCCACGGACGCCGCCAAAGGCGGCCCCTACCCCTTACCGCACTTGCCGCCGGTCAGCCGGTACACGCTCATCTCGGGCCCGGGGCGATGGTACTGCGAGGGGTAGTAGTCGATCGACCAGTCGAAGCTGAACGGCACGGGATGGACGCCCTTTGTGAACGGGCTGATGTGGTACATCAGCTTCGAGCGCTGGGCGAGCGCGCCGTAGTAGGCCACCGACGCCGGCTCCGCCTGCGGCGCGGCGAACGCGCGGCCGGCCTGGAGTGAGCCGACAACCAGCCAGCAGTAGCCGCCATTGGCGTACTCGTCGAGCAGCGCGGGCCTGAGCGTGCGCTCGTACTGGTCGATCAGCACGTAGCGGCGCTGGCCGGCAGGCAGCGGGTTGCCGTTGGTGTCGACGTCGGTCATCCAGGTCGGATAGCGCCACCAGCGCTCGCCGCTCGGCGTCCAGGCCAGCGACCTGCCGACATCGGTGGTCCAGTTGTCGGGGACGACCGGCTCGACCACTACGTTTGCCCCGGCGGGGACGTGAGCGACCATCCAGGACCGGATCACGTTGCGCGTGTCGGGCCGCGAGAGCACGACATCGTTGTGGATCACCGCGACCAGGCTTTGCGTGAGCACCAGGACCATCGCGACGGCGCCGGCGAGCAGCGGCGGCAGCCGGCGCGTGCGGACCAGCCAGCGGACAGACTCGACCACGCCGTACGCGCCGATGATCACGACGATCGGGAAGATCGGCATCAGCCAGCGCCCGAAGAAGCGCTGCTGCTGGCCCATGAACACGATGAACACGATCGGCGCCGGCAGCAGGACGAGCGCCATCGCGAGCCGCCGCCGCAGGATCAGCAGCACGCTGCCGCCGATCGCCGCCAGCGTCGGGCCCCAGCCCAGGCCCCAGGTGAACGTCCACAGGTAGTAGAGGATGCCGCTGCCGGCGGTGGTCCCGAGCTTGACGGGGTCCTGGCCGGCGGCCAGCGAGGCCTGCGAGTTGACGCCGTCGATGAACGACCTGGGGTCGAGCACCGAGAACGGATTGGCGACTACGAACGCGATCGCCGCGACACCGAGCGCGACCAGGCACCGTTTCACGGCCACGCGCAGCGACGAGCCCGCGATGTCGGTGAGGACCGCGCCGAACAGGCACATCAGCGTGATCAGGCCGGTGTACTTGGTGGCGCCCGCGAGGCCGATCCCGACCCCCGCGACGAGGTAGTCGCGCCAGCGCCCGCGCCGCATCACGCCGGCGATCCCGTAGAGCGCCAGCGCCACCGGCGCCATCGTCGGCACGTCGTTCAGCGCGAGATGGCTGTAGAAGATCGGCAGGAACGCGACGCTGAGCATCGCGGCCGCCACCAGCCCGACGTTGCGGTTGAAGAACCGCGCGCCGGCAAGGTAGGTGAGCCATACGGAGATCGTCCCCAGCACCGCCGCGACGACGCGCGCGACGACGAACACCTCGGTCGGGTTTGTGGTGTACGCCCGCCTGACGGCGTCGGCGGAGCCGAACCACAGCTCGAACACGATGTGCAGCAGGTACGAGTACGCGGGCGGGTTCAGGAAGTAGCGCGGATTGAGGTCGTGCGAGAAGAAGTCGACCGCGCGCGGGACGAAATGGGTCGCCTCGTCGACGTTGTAGCTGTACGGCAACCCCTGCTTGATCCCCCACAAACGAAGCACGAACGTGCCTACGAGCAGCGCGCCGAGTGCGGGCCGATGCCAGTTGCGGCGTCGGGGTGCGCGCCGGGCTTGGGGGCGCCGGCGGCGGGTCGCCGGGCCCTGCGGCGGATGCCCCCTCAGGGCAGCGGCCTGGCGCGCCCGGCTGACCGCTGGTGAGCGCGCGGCTGGGAGGGTGGCCGTGTCGGTCGCGGTGGGGGCGGCTGTGTCGGTTCCCCTGGCCATGTCGTCCGGGGAGTATCCCGCTACCGTGTTGTTAACGGCGCTACTGGCTGTATCGCGCATCAGGGACTCGCCGGTGTTCGCGTAAGAATGGGATGTCGATCAATCCCACCTCCCCGGGCTCGACTTCATGAAGCTCATCATTCAGATTCCGTGTTTCAACGAGGAGGCGCAACTCCCGGTGACCCTCGGCCATCTGCCGCGAGAGGTCCCCGGTGTCGACGTCGTCGAGTGGCTCGTGATCGATGACGGGTCGAGCGACCGGACGATCGAGGTCGCACGCGCCCACGGGGTCGATCACATTGTCCGCCTGACCAATCACAAGGGGCTTGCGGCGGCGTTCCAAGCGGGCCTGGACGCGGGGCTGAAGCTGGGGGCGGACGTGATCGTGAACACGGATGCGGACAATCAATACGAAGGCGAGGATGTGCCGAAGCTGGTGGCCCCGATTCTGCGGGGCGAGGCGGACATGGTGGTCGGCGACCGCCAGATCGGGACGATCGAGCATTTCTCGGCTCCCAAGAAGCTGCTCCAGCGGCTCGGCTCCTGGGTCGTGCGCCATGCGTCCTCGACGGAGCTGCCGGACACCACGTCCGGCTTCCGAGCTTACAACCGCGAGGCAGCGCTGCAGATGCAGGCCGTGTCGAAGTTCACCTACACGCTCGAGACGATCATCCAAGCGGGGAAGCTGACGGTTGCCGTCGATCACGTCCCGATCCGCACGAATGCGAAGACGCGCGAGTCGCGGCTGTTCCCCTCGACGGCTGCCTATGTGCGCCGCAACGCCCTGTCGATCTTCAGGATCTATTCGCAATATCAGCCCCTGAAGGTGTTCTGGACAGGCGCCGTGGTGATGGGCGTCGCCGCGTTCGCGCTGTTCGTCCGCTTCCTGGTGTTCTTCATCGAGAACCCCCACGCCGCGAAGGGCCACGTCCAGTCGCTGATCGCCGGTGCCGTCCTGTTCAACGCGGCCATGCTGCTGGGTTCGCTCGGGGTGATTGGAGACCTGCTCGACGCCCAGCGCACGCTGTCTCAGCGTACCTTTGAGCGGGTCCGGCGGATCGAGCTGCAGCTCGGCGTCGAGCCCTCGCACTACGAGCCTGGGGCCGCCCCGGTGGGCTCGGGCGCCGACGGCTCAGGGTCGGTCGGCTCGTCACAGGACCCCGATCAGGATCAGCCTGACCGGGAAGCTCTCGGCGTATGAGCACCAGCCCGACCGCGGTCCCGACCGGCAACACCTACGACAAATACGGCTCTACCAACCCGGTTGTGAGGCGGTTGATGGCCGGTTTCGAGGGCGCGCTTGCCGAGATGTTCAAGCGCGCGGCACCAGAGTCGGTACTCGACGTTGGCTGCGGCGAAGGGGTGCTTACCGAGCGCTGGGCGACGCAGCTGCGGAGCGGGCGGGTCATGGGCATTGACCTGGAGGACCCGAAGCTACGGGCGGAGTGGGCGACGCGGTCGCGTGAGAACCTCGAGTTCCTCGCGGGTTCGGCTGACGCGCTGCCGTTCGCCGACGGTGAGTTCGAGCTCGTCGCGGCGATCGAGGCGCTCGAGCACATTCCAGATCCGCAGCGGGTCGTGCGGGAGATGGCTCGCGTCGCCGGCCGGCATCTGCTCGTGTCCGTGCCCCGCGAGCCGTTGTGGCGGATGCTGAACGTCGCGCGGGGTGCGTACCTCCGGGAATTGGGGAACACTCCGGGGCATGTCAATCACTGGTCCAAGCGCGGATTCGTGGCGATGCTTTCAGAGGTGGGCGATGTTGTCGAAGCCCGATCTCCGTTTCCTTGGACGATGTTGCTCGTTAGGGTGAAGTGATGCCCCCCGAACAGGTGACCGCGCCGCCTGCGCCTGAGCAGCCGCCGCGCCAGTTCGGAGCGAACGGCGCCGGCAAGCCCGCCGATAGCGGTAAGGCGTCGTACGCGTCGGGCGCGCGCGTGCTGTCGATCGGGATCGCATCCACGGGCCTGTTCACGTTCGCCTACCTGGCGACCGCGAGCCACGTGCTCGACCCCGCCTCATACAGCCGCGTGTCGCTTTGCTGGGCGATCATGTTCGTCGTCCTGTCGGTGATCTACCGGCCGATCGAGCAGCTGCTCTCGCGGATGATCGCCGACCGGCGGGCACGCGGCCTGCACGGCCACCCGCTGCGGATCCCGGCGCTGATTCAGACCGGCTTTGCGCTGCTGTGGCTGATTGGCGCGCTGGCGTTCCGCGACCAGATCGAGCAGGGGATGTTCGACGGCTCGGCCGCCCTTTACTGGATCTTGGTGATCGGAGTGCTGGCGTACGCGGCGAGCTATTTCGCGCGCGGGTGGCTTGCGGGCCACGAGCGGTTCGCGCTGTACGGCGGGCTCGTGTTCCTGGAATCGACCTCGCGGTTCCTGTTCGCGCTGGCGGCTGCGGTCGGTATCGCATCGGGGCAGGGCTTCGTCGCCTTGGGGATGGCGGTCGCGCCATTTGCGTCGCTGTGCGTGCTCCCGTTCGCGTTCTCGCATCTGCGCCTGCGCGGCCCACGCGGCCTGCCTGCCGCCGACGCCGCGCGCGAGGGGCCCGCGCACGGCCAGCTCGAGGAGGCGGCCACCGACCTCACCCTCAGCACCGGCGCGGGCTTTGCGGTCGCGGTCGTGGGCATCATGCTCGCCGAGCAGACGCTGATGAACGGCGGCGTGCTGATCGTCGCGGCGAACTCGCACGGTGCGGCGCTGACGCTGGGGTTGACGGGCTTCGTGTTCAACGTAATGCTGATCGTGCGCGCGCCGCTGCAGCTCTTCCAAGCGATCCAGACCTCGATCCTGCCGCACCTCGCGGGGCTGGAGGCGCGCGAGAGCAAGGAAGAGTTCCATCGCGCGATCCTCATCACGATCCGCGTGATCGCGGCTTTCGCCGGGGCCGTGGCGCTCGGGCTGCTGATCATCGGACCGTTCGTGATGAAGACGCTGCTGGGAGACAAGGGCTTCTCCTACGGGCGCTGGGGGCTTGCTCTGGTCGGGCTCGGGATGGGCCTGCACCTGATCGCCGGCACGCTGAATCAGGCGGCGCTGGCGCGCGGCCGGGCTCGGATCGCGTCGATCGCGTGGCTGGTCTCAGCGGGGCTGTTCGTCCTGTTCGTGGCGTTTCCGACGATCAGCAACGAGGTGACGCGGGTCGAGGTCGGCTACTTCGGCGCCGCGTTGCTGCTCAGCACGCTGCTGTGGCTGGTGTACCGGGAAGGCCCGAGCCGCCATCCCGTGCCGGCGCCCGCCTGACCCCGGGCGCGCGTCCTCAGACGGCCGCCCCGGCCGCGTCCTCAAACGGCCGCCCCGGCCGCGTCCTCAGACCGCGCCGGCCGCTTCGACGAGCGCCGTGTAGGCGGCGGCCGGGTCGTCGGCTGTGAACACGGCAGAGCCGGTTACGAGCACGTTCGCGCCGGCGCTGACGACCTGCGGGGCCGTCCGCTCGTGCACCCCGCCGTCGACCTCGAGGGCCACGTGATCGGGCAGCGCGCGGCGCATCCGCGCGAGCTTTTGGAGCGAGTTTGGGATGAACTCCTGGCCGCCCCAGCCCGGGTTGACGCTCATGCAGAGCGCCATGTCGAGCGAGTCCTGAGCGACCTCGGCAAGCGCCTCGGAGGGCGTCGCCGGGCAGATCGCCGCGCTGGCCGAACAGCCCGCGTCGCGGATCGCGGACAGCGTGTAGTGCAGGTGCGATGTCGCCTCGACGTGCACGGTGATGCTGTCCGCGCCCGCCTTCGCGAACTCGGCCACGTGCTGCTCGGGGCGGTCGATCATCAGATGCACGTCGATGACCGCACCGGCCTCATGCACCCGGTCGGCGAGCGATCCTACGATCAGCGCCCCGAACGTGATCGGCGGCACGAAGTGGCCGTCCATCACGTCGCAGTGGATCACTCGCGCGCCCGCCGCAAGCACCTCGCCCACTTGCGAGCCGAGTTTCGCGAAGTCCGCCGAGAGGATCGACGGCGCTACGCGGCGATCGCGCAGAAGCTCGACGGCCATCCCTGTCCTAGACGGCTTTCAGCATGCTGCCGTGGCAATGGTTGCATTCGACGATCGCGGTGCTCGACATCCGCACGATCGTCGAATGCTCGCCGCAATTCGGGCACACCGAGACCAACTCGTAGCGCTGCAGGCAGAACACGCAGCGATAGCGTCCGGGAACCGCAGTCGGGCGCAGCCACGGTTCGCCGCACCCCGGGCACTCCGGACCGAGCTTGGTCTGAACGTCGGTCACGGTCAGTTAGAAGGGTAACGGGCGCAGCAGCGATTCCCGGGTGACGCGGCGGTGGAGGGCCGGGCCGAGCGCCGACGCGCCCGGCCCTGCCCGGAATATCCGCTAAACCGGCCCGCGACCGTGATATTGCCCGCACCTGAAGAAGACGCGAATCTGCCACGGGGAGCCGCCCCAGTTGTGGAACCAAGGGACTACGTTGATCGGCTGACCCCGAGCGCCGGTCGGCATGTGGCCCGATAGGTTCCAGACGATCCACTCACCGTTCCTGGTCCAGTAGTCCCAGTCGCCGGCGAGGCCGCTGCCCCGCCAATTAGGTCCGATGCCGGCGACCTCTTCGCTCGAGTGATTGCATGCTCGGAGCCGCGTCACCGTGCGGCAGCTGCCACGTGCGGTGGCCGGGAATCTCGAACACTGCCCCGCAATGCAGGCCGTCGGTTGTGACGTGCGCGTAATGCCTGGGGCCGCACGGATCGTGCGCCACGCGTCTGTTTTGCTACCAGCCCCGGCGGCAGTCCATCGAGGAGCCGCCGGAGGTGAACGAGTCACCGGCCGCGGCGGAGCCGGGCGATGAAGAACCCATCGGTTCGGTCGACGTCCGGCCGCAGCTGGACGACCGGCCCCGAGGTCGTGAAGTCCGGATGCTCGGCGAGGAACTGGTCGATGACCTCCTCAGACTCGGCCCGCGAGATTGTGCAAACCGAGTAGACGAGCACGCCGCCCGGCCGCAGCGCCGCCGCGCCGGCCCGCATGATCCGGGCCTGCAGCACCGCCAGCTCTGCGATCGACTCCGCCTCGACGCGCCAGCGCAGGTCCGGCCGCGACTGGAGCGTTCCCAGCCCGCTGCACGGCGGGTCGACGAGGACGCGGTCGAACGGCGAAGCGGACGCGAACTCGCTGGCGTCGCCGACCTCAACGCGGACGATCTCGGCTCCCATCCGCCGGCAGGTCCTGGACAGGGCCGCCGCACGGCCGGCGTGGCGCTCGACCGCCACCACCTCCCCCACGCCGTTCATCAACGCCGCGATGTGCGTCGTCTTGCCACCCGGGGCCGCACACAGGTCGAGGATGCGCTCACTGGCCTGCGGCTCGAGCATTCGCGAGACGAGCATCGAGCCGCGCGACTGCGGCATGATCGCCCCGGACTGGAAGAGCTGTGAGCCGTGCGCGTCGAACGGCCCGTCGAGGACGATGCCCTCCGGAAGCTGGGGCGCGGGGTGCGCGGCGACCGGCAGGGCCTCCAGCACCTCGGCCCGGCGTGCCGTCAGCGCGTTGACCCTGATCGCGGCCTCGGCGGGATCGCCCAGGACGCTGAGCAGCGCCCGAGCGTCCTCGGCGCCGAGCTCGGAGAACCACAACTCGGCCAGCCACTCCGGAACCGAATGCAGGATCGCGGCGCCGCGGGGCGTGTCGTCATCGAGTTCGCCGAGGATCTTGCGCCCCTCTCGCGCGGCGCGCCGCAGCACCGCGTTCACGAGGCCGGCGCCGCCGCGGCTCGAACGCTTCGCCAGCTCGACGCTGTCATTCACGGCGGCGTGCTCTGCGATTCCGCCCATGAACAGCAGCTGGAGCAGGCCCAGCCGCGCGGCCGCGAGGATTGGAGCGTCGAGCTTCGACGGAGGGCGCCCGGCGAGTCGCTCCAGCACGTGGTCGAGCGTCGCGCGACGCTGCACCACGCCGTATGCCAGCGCCGTGGCGAGCGCGCGATCGCGGGCCTCGAGCCCGGCTGCCTCCGAGCGCAACGCGCGGTCGGCATACGCCCCTTGCTCGAACACGCGGCGCACGACGACGAAGGCGACCGAGCGGGCCGGAGAGACGCTGACCGCCCCCGGGCGGGTCACCTCCGGTAGCCGCGCAGGAAGTCCTCGGCCGGCATCGCGCGCCGGCCGGCGGGCTGGACGACGACGAGCTCGAGCGCGCCGTCAGAGCACCCGAGCACGGGCCGCGGCCCGGCAAGCGACAGCTTCCCCGGCGACGCGGCGCTGTCGGTGAGCACGCGCGCTTCGCGGACGCCCAGCCAGCTCCCGTCCGGAAGCTCGATATGAGCTCCGACGTGCGGCGTCAATGCACGGACTCTCCGCTCGAGCTCGGCGGCAGGCAGGCCTGGATCGAGCACGCGATCCTCCGCGGTCAGCTTCTCGGCGTAGGTCGCATGCTCGTCGGCCTGGGGCGCGCAGGCCGGCGACTCGTCGAGCACGCGTACCAGCAGCTCACCGCCGAGCCCCGCGAGGCGCGCCGCAAGCATTCCGTACGTGTCGGCGGCTTCGATCGGCTCGGACGCCTGCAGGCAGACCGGCCCGCTGTCCAGGCCGGCCGTCATCTCCATGATCGAGACGCCGGTGTGCGCGTCGCCGGCCATGATCGCGCGCTCGATCGGGGCCGCGCCACGCCAGCGCGGAAGTAGCGAGGGGTGCACGTTGAGCATCCGGTGCTCTGAGAGCAGCGGCTCTTTGATCAGTGCGCCGAATGCACACACGCAGACCGCCTCCGGCCGTGCGGCAGCGATCGTCGCCCGCGCCTGCTCGTCGTTGACCGACACCGGCTGGTCGACCTCGATCCCCAGCTCGCGCGCCTTCAGCGCGACCGGCGGCGAGGCGAGCTGGCGTCCACGTCCACGGCGCCGGTCCGGGCGCGTGACGACAAGCGACGGCCGGTGGTGTGAGCGCGCAAGGCGCTCGAGGATGGCCGCGGCGAACTCCGTGGTGCCGAGGAAGACGGTCCGCACAGGCAGGCGCTAGGCAGCTTGCTGAGCTTCGCGCAGCGCCCGCATCGCCTCTTTGCGCTGATCGCGCGAGGTGCGGTCGAGGATCAGCACACCGTCGAGGTGGTCAATCTCATGCTGGATCACGCGCGCCTCGAGCCCCGACGCCTCAACGAGGATCGGGTCGCCATGCTCGTTGACCGCGCGTACCCGGACGTGCACCGGTCGCTCGACGTCGACGAGCACCGCCGGGAGGCTGAGACATCCCTCCTCGGCTGTCTCCTGCTCCTTGCCCGACCATTCGATCTCCGGATTGATCAGCGCCGACACCGGCGCCTGCTGCTGGACGCGGTAGACCAGGACGCGGTGCAGAACGCCGACCTGCGTTGCGGCCAGACCGACGCCGAGCGCATCGTTCATCAGCTCTCCCATTCGCACGATCTCCGAGCGCAGCGCCTCGTCGAAGCGGTCGACCGGCCGTGCCTTGGTCTTCAGCACCGGATCGCCGAACTTCCGCACGTGCGCAAGTGCCGCCGCTCGGCGCGCCGCGACCTCGGGATCGAGCTCGGGCTCGTCCTGCTCCTGGTCCTCTTCGGGCTCGACCTGCTCCAGGTCGTCTTCGGGCTCGATCTCGACGGCGTCGGTGGTATCGAGCTGTGCTGATTCTTCGGCCACGCGGATGAGTTTAGAAGCGGCGTTCACTGCGGGTCGACGTCGACGCTGATGTTCACGTCCTTCGAGGCGCGTGAGCGCGCCAGCTGATCTACGGCGTTGCCGACCGCGGCGATCGCCGCGGCACGGTCGCGCGCCTTGATCACGAGCTGGCTGCGCGCCCGGCCGCGCAGCGCAAAGAGGGCGGCGGGACCGAGGACGATCGCATCCGGAGGATCGATGCACTCCCGCAGCGCCGTCGCGGCACGGACCGCGTCGCCGGCCTGCACGGCCGAGCAAACGACCCGGATCAGCGATGTGAACGGCGGATACCCCAGCGCCTGGCGGCGGGCCAACTCGCCCTCGAGAAAGCCGTCGGTGTCGTGCCTCGCGGCGAGCAGGATCGCGCGGGCATCAGGAGCGAGGGTCTGGACCAAAACGCGGCCCGGAGAGTCGGTCCCGGGTGGGTGGGTCGCGGGTGGGTGGGTCGCGGGTGGGTGGGTCGCGGGTGGGTGGGTCGCGGGTGGGTGGGTCGCGGGTGGGTGGGTCGCGGGTGGGTGGGTCGCGGGTGGGTGGGTCGCGGGTGGGTGGGTCGCGGGTGGGTGGGTCCCTCTTCCCGCGCGCCCCGCGAGCTGCGTGACAAGCGCGAACGTCCGCTCCTCAGCACGGAAATCCGGGAACCGGAGCGTCTGGTCCGCGTCGAGCACCACGCCCAGCGAAACGTCGGGGAAGTCGTGCCCCTTCGCCACCATCTGCGTGCCGACGAGCAATCCCGCGGGTGCTGCCTGGAAGCGCTCGAGAATCTCCGCGCGCCGGCCGAGGCCGCTCGAGTCGGCGTCGAGCCGGAACACCGGGAACGCCGCGTCACCGAGCGACTCTCGCAGTTCGTGCTCGATCCGCTCGGTTCCCGCGCCGTGCCGCGCGACTGCAACCGAGGCACACGCCGGGCAGCGGTGCGGGACGCGCTCGCGATGGCCGCAGTGATGGCAGGCGACGAGCCTTGCGCTGCGGTGCAGGACGAGCGCCACCTCGCAATTGGGACACATCCAAACCCGCCCGCAGGCTCGGCAGGAGAGGAAGTTCGACCAGCCGCGGCGGTTGAGCAGGATGATCGCCTTGCGGCCGTGATGGCGGACGTCGGCGAGCGCGAGCCGGCTCTCGGGATGCAGCGGGTGGTGATGTCCCCGCATGTCGAGCACCTCGACCGGCGGCAGTGGGCGACCATCGACCCGCGTGCTGAGACGCAACCGCGGCAGCGAGTGCACGCTTTCCGGCCGCGGCGTGGCGCTCCCCGCAACGAGCACCGCTCGATGTTCAGCGGCGCGCCGCTGCGCCACCAGCCGCGCGTCGTAGCGCGGATCGCCCTCGTTCTTGTACGAGCCCTCGTGCTCCTCGTCGACGACGATCAGCCCGATGTTCGACAGCGGCGCGAACACTGCGGAACGCGGGCCGACGCAGACACGCGCCTCTCCATCCGTCAGCCGCCGCCACTCGTCGACGCGAGCGCCCGCGCTGAGGCCGGAGTGGAGCACGGCCACGACCTCTCCGAACCTTGCCTCGAAGCGGTTCAGCGCCTGCGGGGTGAGCGCGATCTCGGGCACGAGCACGATCGCGGTCCGACCCGCCGCGAGCGTCGCCTCCACGGCCTGCAGGTACACCTCGGTCTTGCCCGAGCCGGTGACGCCCTGGAGCAGAAATCGACCCTTGCCGGACTTCAGCGCGTCGAGGATCGGGGTCAGAGCCCGCTGCTGGTCGGCGGTGAGCACGGGCCGGTGCAGCGCGCTGGCGGCACCGATGTCATGCCGGGCGGGGCGGCGGAGCACCGTCTGCGAGCCGAGCGAGACGAGCCCGCGGCGCTCGAGCCTGCGCGCCATGTCTCTTCCGAGATCTGGGGCACGTACCCGGCCCTCGCGCTGCAGCCGCTCGAGCGCTGCACGCTGACCGGGCGTCAGGCGCGTACCGTCACCGAGCGCGTCGCGGCCGGCGGGGCTCAGTTCGGCAACGACCACGCGCTTCGTGGTCACGCCGTTCGCGGCACCCGGGGGCAGCAGGAGGCCGAGTGCCCGGGACACCGTCGAGCAGTACTCGCGCGCCATCCACGTGGCAAGCGCGACGAGATCCTCCGGCAGCGCGGAAGGCAGTACCGCAAGCGGCTCCAGCAGCCGTTCAGATGCAACGTCCGAGCGCTCCGCCAGCGCCACGACCACACCCAGCGGTCGCTGCGCGCCGAACGGCACGCGCAGCAGCGAGCCTACGCGCACACCCTCGCAGTCGCGGCCCAGGCGGTAGTCAAACGGACCGCGCACCGCGCGCGTCAGCGTCAGCGGCTCAACGCGGGCGATCACGGTTGTTGGTTTGCGTCATTCGAAGAGGCCATACCCCGGGCGGAGGGTAGAGTGCGTCCACGATGTCCACCGGGGAACGACTCGTGCCGGATGTGGACCCCAACGCGCCGACGGCATTGCCGCTCGCCTCGCTGCTCGCGATCTGCGACCGGGTGCTGGACGAGATCGGCCGCCGCCGGCACCTGTTTTCATGGCTGCGAGACCCGGACGCCGGCGCCGAGCAGTGGCTACCGGTGGATTCTTACTACCCCGGCAACCGCGTCGTCCTCGTCTCGACCGAGACCACCGCCGGCCACGAGCACCTCTACGACGAGCTGATCCCAGCTCATGGACTCAAGCTGCTCACGCTCGAAGCTGCCGAGATCGGGGGCGACCCCGTGGCGGCCAGGGAAGCGCTCGAGCGGATGATCGCGTCGCTGGAGCTCCCCGAGCGCCACGTCAGCGAGGCGGATGACACTCCCCGTGAGAATCCCGTCGGAAAGGCGCTTCAGGCGCTGGTGGCGCCGCCCGCGGTGCAGCCGGCGCCGCGCCGCTCGCCGCCGCCATCGCAGGCGGCTGCCGCACAGCGTGGTTTGCGGTTCGCGGACGCGCACAAGGACGATCTCGCTCGGGCGCAGCGCTCGATCGAGGCATTGCGGTCGCATGTTCCGTCGCGCCCGGATGCTCCCTCGCGCCCGCCACCACCGGCCCGCCCGCAACCGGTCACACGCGGGGCGTGGCGCCCGACCATGCAGACCTCCGCGACTCCGCGGCTGGGCAGCCGGGATAGCCGGTCCGCGATCGCCCGGCTGGACGCGCTCGGACTGCTGATGGGTTCGGTGCTGTTCGCGGTCCTGTGTGCCGAGATCTACCTCGCCGTGGCGCTCGCCTGGCTCCACGCCGGCCGGGCGGTGCTCTGTCTAGGGATCCTGCTCGACGCCTGCGGCCGGCTCCTGGGAACGATCGCGGCGGGTCGCGTCGGAAGCCGAGGCTGGGGCTGGGCATGCCTGCTCGGCGGAAGCCCGCTGGTGGTGTGGTTCGCGTTCTTCCAGCGCTCGGGCCCGGTGCTGCGCGCCCCCGCGCCCCTGGCGGGGCTGTTCGGACTGGTCGCGCTGGCGGTGATCGCCCTCGGGCTCGTGCTCTGAGACCCGCTCTGCCCTACTGAGCGACCGGTACGCTGCACGGCCATGGATCCAGAACCTGGCGAGGAGTTCTTCTTTCAGGGCCATCCGTCGTGGAGATCGATTATCGACTTCTACATCAAGGGCCTCGTCGTCGCGGTCCTCGCTGGGGCGATCGCCGGGCTCGTCACCCGGCTCAGCGGCAAGAGCATCGACCTCGCCTGGGTGATCCCGGCGGTTGTCGTGGTCTTCATCGTCGTGCTGATCTGGGGTTTCCTGAAGCGGATCCGCACGACCTACACAATCAGCAACCAGCGGCTGACGATCAACATCGGCCTGCTGTCCCGCGACATGCACCAGGCGCGGCTCGAGCGGGTGCAGAACGTCAATGCGAACCAGTCGTTGCTCGAGCGAATGCTCGGCATCGGAGATGTGAACTTCGACACCGCCGGCAGCGCTGAATTCAATTTCGCGTTCGAAGGCGTGGCGCACCCGCAGCGGATCGTGCAAACGGTCGACCGCGCGATCCGCGAGATGCAGGAGGCGCATCCCCACCCTGGGTTATGAGGCCCCGGCGTGTCTAGCCCTGCGAACGCGCCGCGACCGCGGTCGAGTCAAGCCCGGCAGCCGCGCTCAGCTCGGCCGCCTTGTCCGTGCGCTCCCACGTGAAGTCGTGGTCCTCGCGCCCGAAGTGGCCGTAGGCCGCTGTCTTCTGGTAGATCGGCCGGTGCAGGCGGAGGTACTGGCGGAACGCGCCGGGGCGCAGATCGAAATGGTCGCGGACCAGTCGCAGGATCTCGGCGCGGCCGATCTTCTCCGTCCCGAACGTCTCGACCATCACGGAGACGGGATGGGCGACGCCGATCGCGTAGGCGACCTGCACCTCCGCGCGCTCGGCCAGCCCGGCCGCGACGACGTTCTTGGCGACGTACCGCGCGGCGTACGCCGCGCTGCGATCGACCTTCGACGGATCCTTCCCGCTGAACGCACCGCCGCCGTGGCGGGCCATGCCGCCGTAGGTGTCGACGATGATCTTCCGGCCCGTCAGTCCGCAGTCACCCATCGGACCGCCGATCACGAACCGGCCAGTGGGGTTCACGAGCAGGTTCTTGCGCAGCCGCTGCGGCTCGTATAGCTCTTCCGGCAGCACGGGTACGACCACGTGCTCCCACAGGTCCTCCTTGATCAGCGACTCGGCGCCGTCTCGGTGCTGAGAGGAGATCAGAACCTTGACGACCTCCACCGGGCGTCCGTTGACGTAGCGGACCGTGACCTGCGTCTTCCCGTCCGGGCGCAGGTACGGGACGATCTCGGCCTTGCGCACGTCCGAGAGGCGCTTGGCGAGCTTGTGAGCGAGCGAGATCGGCAGCGGCATCAGCTCCTCGGTCTCGTTGCTCGCGTAGCCGAACATCATCCCCTGGTCGCCGGCGCCCGCGACGTCAAGCTCATCGTCGTCGCCTGGATCCATGCGGGCCTCCCACGCCTGGTCCACGCCCTGCGCGATGTCCGGCGACTGCTTGTCGATCGCGTTGATCACCGCGCACGTGTTGTAGTCGAAGCCGTACTCGGCGTCGACGTACCCGATGCGCTTGATCGTCGAGCGCGCGATGTCCTGGATATCCACGTAGGTGGTCGTGGTGATCTCGCCCGAGACCACCACCAGCCCCGTGTTCACGAGCGTCTCGCAGGCGACGCGGCCAGTCGGGTCATCGCTCATCACGGCGTCGAGCACGCCGTCTGAGATCTGATCGGCGATCTTGTCCGGATGGCCCTCTGTAACGGACTCGGACGTGAACAGGAACTCGTTGTCGGAAATCGTGGTCATGGGATCTGGAGGAACAGCTCCGCGGTAGTGTCTGCCTCCCCAGTTGTCGAGTCCAGGCCGACCGCGCGGATCCTCGAGAGATCTGCACTGAGAGTCTGAAACCGCGAGCTCTGCAACAGGCCCGTCTGCTCGCCAAGGCTGAGGAGCTGGCTGAAGTTGAGAAAGAGTAGCGACCTCGTGTGATGAGGACCCGCCCCACCCCAGCTTCCGGCGACCCCTGCATGGAAGGCGGGATCGTCGGCGACCGAGCGTTTGTGGGTCGCGATCGCCCCAATCGCATCGAGGCTCGTGCTCACGACGATCATCCCGTCGAAGACGCCGTAGTCGACCTGCAGACCGGGCGCAAGCGCGAACTGGTGCACGGTGATTCCGTCGATCGCATGATCGGCCCACAGGGGGGACTGACCAGGACCCGACACGGGCGTGGGAAACAGCTGCTCGAACGGCAGCTCGAGTTCCGCGAGCGCCTGCCGCGCGTGCGCCTCGTTGCTGGTGCGGGCGACGATCGCCAGCGCGGGCTGACCCGCGCCACGGGTCGGGACGACAGCCACGGCGGATTCCGCGTCGAACAGCGACAGGATGCCCGGGACGCTCACGCCTTCGGCCTTGAGCGCCGCACCGAGCTGTTCTAGCAGCGGCTGCAGGCGACCCGCGACCCCGGCCGCGGCGCCGGCGCCGAGGATCCGCGGGGCGAGCTGGTCGAGTCCCGTGGTATCGAGCACGAACGGTGTGCCGGAGGGAATCGCCTTCAGCAACGTTGGCGAGATGTCGCTGTCGGCGCCGGAGAGCTTGCTGGAGGGATCGAGCGCGGTATGCACGCGCACGCGGGCGCCGGCGCTGGTCGCCGAGAGGGAGATCGTCGTGCCCGTCAGCCCCGGTGCGTCGAGCAGCGCGCCGAGCGCCCCGATGACACCGTGCTGGGCGGCGAGCAGCCGCCTGACGCCGGCGGCCGAGGCGTAGGCGTCGATCACCCGGTCGGCGGGCTCACCGGCGGCGGCGCGGCGGTAACCCTGGTTCGCCTGCAGCGACGGCCGCCGGCCATCGGCGACCTCGATCGCGGCTCGCACGCTCGCGTCCTGACCCAGCACCAGGTAGTGGGTGAGGAACGCGAGCTCGGTGCCTGAGCCGTAGCTCAGCATCTGGACGCCGTCGTAGCGACCGAGCGGACGCGCCCCGGCGCGGCTGACGAATGCCCGGGCCAGAGCACCGTTGCGGACGTCGAGCACGATCAGCGACCCGGCGCTCGACGAGGTGGTGTTCATCAGCGCGAACGCCGCCTCTCTGCCCAGCCACGGCCGGATGTCGGTGGCGAAGTTGGCCGGGCTTCCGCCTCCCACGATCGAGGACAGGCGCCCCAGCACGATGGCCCCGATCAGGGGATACTCCCGGAACCGGGCCGCGAGCTTCAGCCCGTTCTGGACCGCGGGCCGGCCCGGATCTGTCGATACGTGGACGTAAGCGAGTGCATCCGCCGGGACCACCGCCGCAGCGCCGGTGGCCGGAGGAGGCGTGCTGGACGCACCGGATCGCAGCAGCACTGCGACGATCCCGGCGACGATCACGACCAGCGCCAGCAGCGCGTTCAGCAAGCGGCGGTTTCCGCACAGAGGTTGCTTCGCGCGCCCGGCGACGGTCCTGGATGCCTGCTCCCGCTCCGGCGACACCGTTGCCATTGCGCGAGAAAGTCAAGCACGCCGCGAGAGCGCTTGCGCCGGTCCTCTCCGTTCACTGCGCTCGACGAAATCGATGATCAGCGGGACGCCCTCGAGGCGGTAGCGATCCCGTAGCCGGTTCTCCAGGTAGTAGGCGTAATCACGGGTCACCCGGGCGCGCGAGTTGACCTGCACCGAGAAGCGCGGCGGCCGCTCGCCTGTCTGGCTCATGAACAAGAGCTTCAGCCGATGCCCAGGGGGCCCGGGGCCCGAAGGCGGCTGCCTTGCGGCGACGATGTCCGACAGGAACCGGTTCAGCTGCGAGGTGGGGATTCGGGTGCGTACGCGATCGGCCAGCGCGACCGCCTCCACCAGCAGCCGCTCGATGTTGCGTCCGGTCTTCGCGCTGGCGGTCAGCACACGCGGCCGCAGGCGCAGCTTCTGCGCAACGCGCGCGCGCTCGTGGTCGAGGTCGAGACCCTCGGTGATGTCCCACTTGTTGAGGACCAGAGCGGTCGCGCAGCCGCTCTTCATCGCGAGGTCGGCGACGCGCAGATCCTGCGCGGTGACGCCCTCAGTGGCGTCACAGACGACGAGCGCGACGTCGGCACGCTCGGCAGCGCGCCGCGAGCGAAGCGCCGTGTAGTACTCGATTGACTCCCCCACCTTGGCCTGCCTTCTGAGGCCCGCCGTGTCGATCAGGACGATATCGCGGCCCTCGAAGCTCATCGGCAGATCGATCGCATCTCGGGTGGTACCGGCGAGCGGTGAGACGATCACGCGGTCGGCGCCGAGGAAGCGATTGACGAGCGAGGACTTGCCGACGTTCGGGCGGCCGATCACCGCCAGCCGCACGACGTCCTGATCGGTGTCTTGCTCCTGAGATTCGGTCCCGCCCACCCCACCGCCCACCCCACCGCCCACCCCACCGACCTCGACGATGCGGTCGAGGAGGTCACCGGTGCCCAGGCCCTGGGCGGCGGACACCGCGATCGGCTCGCCCAGGCCGAGCGCGTGGAACTCGGCGGCGAGCGGAACATCTTTGACCGTATCCACCTTGTTTGCGGCGACGAGCACCGGCACCGTGGACCGACGCAGCAGCTCCGCCATGTCCAGGTCGCCCGGACGGAGGCCTGCCTTGGCGTCGACCACGAGCACGGCCGCGTCGGCATCGGCGAGCGCCGCGCGTGCCTGCTCCTGGATCTGCCGGGCCAGCTCGTCTCGGTCCTCGAGATCGACGCCGCCCGTGTCGATCAGCGTCAGCGAACGGCCGTTCCAGTCGGTGTGCAGCTCCTTGCGGTCGCGCGTGACCCCTGGTCGCTCGTGGACGACCGCCTCGCGCGACTCGGTGAGCCGGTTGACGAGCGAGGACTTGCCGACGTTCGGATACCCGACGATTGCAACCTTCATGACGGGCCCGAGGCTAGCGTGCGCCCCGGGCCCGTCATCTGAACTGCTCTAACCGGTCGGGAGATCAGTCCCGGCGCCGGCGCAGTAGCCGGCCCCTGCGGCGGACTGGTTGCTCCACAGCGACTGCACCGCGAACGTCGAGCCCGCGTTGCCCTTGATGTCGCCCATCGCGCCCGGAATCGGAACGACCGGCGAGGCGCCGGGGAGGCCGCCGATCAGCGGCTCGCCGACCCATGCGCACTTGTCGCCGTTCTCGTTGGCGTCGGCCGCGTCGTACCAGCCACCGAGGTTGGTCTGGTTGCCCAGACCGCTGCCGCCCTGGATGTCCTCGGCGCCAGGATCGGTGACCGTCTCCTCGATCTCGTGCCCGAGCACGATCGAGAAGCCGTCGACCTTGCCGGCCGCGCCGGTGTTGACGGCGTTCTCGCCGCACACGTTCGATCCGCCCGAGTTGATCGCAAGCGCGTAGGGCATGTTCGTGTAGGAGATGCCCGTCTGGATCCCGTTGTAGATCCCGCCCTCGAATCCGGGCTCGGTGTAGTCGTGGAACGCGCAGTACCCGGAGGAGAGCGCATTCGGGTCGCTGAACTTCGGCGGCTGCGCGATCACGATGTTCGCGTTGGCGAGATCGGTGATCCCGAAGTGCTGCACGGCCTTCGCGGCCTCAGCGGCCAGATCGGTGTATGTGTTGGTCGGGCCGGGCGGGTTGCTCGACGAGGTGTTCTGAAGCGCGCTCGCGCCATCGTTGTCGTCGACCCAAATCCCGCCGAGCTGATTGGCCGGGTTGGCGATGAACTGCTTGTTGCCCGAGGAATCGGTCTGGTAGTACTGCGTCTGGACGCCCGCCCAGTGCGTGCCGCCCATCTGGCTGACGAAGTCGGCCATGTACTTGCCGGCCCCGTCTGGGTCGCACTGCAGCGTCGCGCTGATCGAGCCCTCGGTGATCGCCTCCGGGCTGCAGCTCGCGCCGGGGAACGCACCCGCGTCACCCCAGCCCCAGTAGACGATGTACACCTTGGGCGCCGTCTGCACGTGGCCGCCCCAGTAAGCCATGTTGCCCGGGAACGGAAGCGTCGTCGCCGGGAGCTCCGGCAGGCCGCAGTTCGACAACGGCGAGGGCAACAGGCCGTTCTCTGGGCACGGCGGCGCCGGCGGCGTGATCGGCCCGAGCGGCGCTAGCAGGTGGCTGCTGAGCAGCGCTTTCTCCTGCTGAATCTCCCTCTTGAGGTTCGGCATGAAGATCGGCTTGGCTGATGCACCAGCCGCCCCGACGCCGAACAGAGCACCGCATGCAACCGTCGTGCACGCGGCATGCAACCAGCGTTTGGTCATTTGTGTGTCCCCCTGCCAGGGATCTCGATCGGTTGACGAACGGCCCCTTGAGAGGGCCCCGCGGGCGACTCCTCCCACCCGCACCCGAAAATGGTAAGGAGGAGGCTATTCCCCAGTCAAATTTGAGCCGTCAGCGCTGACCAACCGCTCGACCCGGTCGACGACCTGATCGAGCGTGAGCCCGGTCGTGTCGAGGATCGTCGCGCCGTGCGCCGGCTCGAGCGGCGAGTGGGCACGCTCGCGATCGCGCTGGTCGCGGATCGACTGCTCGGCGAGCACCTGCTCGAGGTCCGCGCCGAGCTGGGCCGCTCGCCGGCGCGCGCGCTCGCGCGGATCTGCTGTGAGGAACACCTTGACCTCGGCGTCTGGGGCGACGACGGTGCCGATGTCGCGGCCCTCGGCCACCCAGTCGCGGTCGCGCATCAGCCGGCGCTGCTCGGCGACCATCGCCGTGCGCACGTCCGGGTCGGCCGCCACACGCGACGCGGCCTCCGAGACCTCCGGCGAGCGGATCGCATCGGTCACGTCATGCCCGTCGAGCAGGACGCGCTCCCCCAGCTCGATCCGGATCCGGGAGGCGATTTCCCCAGCGGGCGCTCCCCGGTTCAGCGCGGCCAGCGCGACCGCGCGATACATCGCGCCCGAGTCCAGGTAGGTGAATCCGAGCCGCTCGGCGACCGCGCGGGCGACGCTCGATTTACCCGCACCCGCCGGCCCGTCGATCGCTACGACCATCGCGTCAGGCCCCCGTGAGCGCTTGGATGTCGGACGTGAACCCCGGATAGGAGACTCCCGCGGCCTCCATCCCAACCACCTCGACGGCCTGCTGCGAGGCAAGCCCAGCGACCGCGCCCAGCAGCGCAAGCCGATGGTCGCCGGCCGCATCGAGGACACCGCCACGCAGACCGCCGGTGCCCTGCACCGCAAATCCGTCCGGGAGTGCCTCGATCTCCGCACCGAGACCGCGCAGCCCGTCGACGACGGTCGTGATGCGATCGGATTCCTTGACGCGCAGCTCGCCCGCTCCTCTGACGACGGTCTCGCCGTCGGCGAAGCATCCCAGCAGCCCGATCAGCGGGAGCTCGTCGATCGCCAGCGGCACCTCCTCCGGCTCGACGGTCGTGCCTTCGATCGGCCCGCTCGAGACGTCCAGGTCAGCGACCGGCTCGTGCTCGCCGAACGAGCCGACCGGCTCGAGGTCGCCGAGGACGATCGCCCCCATCCGCTCCAGGATCCGCAAGAACCCGGTACGGGTCCAGTTCACGCCGACGCGCTCGAGCAACAGCCGCGAGCCGGGCACCAGGACGCCGGCAGCGATCAGGAACGCCGCCGAGGAGGGATCTCCGGGGACATCGATCTGCTCGAGCTCGAGCTCGTCTGCGTTGCCGACGGTGGTCTTCACGGCGCCGAGGCGATCGACCGTGCGCGCGACCGGGGTGCCTGCACGGCGAAGCAGCCGCTCGGTGTGGTCGCGGCTCGGCACAGGCTCGACCACGCTCGTTCCGTCGGTCACGACGCCCGCCAGCAGCACGCAAGACTTGACCTGGGCACTCGCCACCGGCAGCTCGTATTCGATCCCGGAGAGCGCCGCGCCGGTGACCGTGAACGGCGGGAAGCGCCCCTCCCGCGCCTGCACCTCCGCGCCCATCAGCCGCAGCGGCGCGGCGATGCGGTCGACGGGTCGCTGTCTGATCGATGCGTCTCCATCGAGCGTGAAGCTGGCTCCGTCCTGGAAAGCGAGCCATCCCGGCAGCAGTCGCATCAGCGTCCCGGCGTTGCCGACGTCGATCGGGCCGGACGGGACCTGGGCGTTGCGAAGGCCGCAACCGCGGATCAGGACGTCCTCCTCACGCCGCTCGACGATCGCCCCGAGCTCGGCTACCGCCGACAGCGTCGAGAGCGTGTCCGCGGCCTCCAGGTAGTCGCGGACGCGGACCGGCTCCGAGGCCATCGCGCCGATGATCGCGGCCCGGTGGGAGATCGATTTGTCGGCGGGCACGCGCAGGCGACCCCGCAGCGGCCCGGATGGCTCGAACCGCACGTTCATGCCCGCACCACCGGAAATCCGAGACCGCCGACGAGTTCCTCCGCGCGGCTGGCCGCCGCCTCTCCCGCGATCCACAGAGCGACCACGCCCTCGCTCATGTCGGCGGCCGGGTAGAGCGCCATGTCCGTGATGTTGACGCCCGCGCGGCCGAGCGCGAGCGCCAGCTCCGCGATCACGCCAGGCCGATTGGGTACCGAAGCCCGCAACTCGTGGAGGGTTCCCCCCGCCAGGTGCGCCTCGAGCAGCCGCCGCCGGTCACTGGCCGCTGCGTCGTTCCAGGCCGCGATCCGCTCGGCATCGGCCGCGGTCAGCATCCGGCGAAAGTCCGTCAGGGCCTCGATCGTGTCATCGAGCTGCGCCGCGAGCGCGTCACGGTTCGACAGGTAGATGTCGGTCCACAGCTTGGTCGGCGCGCCGGCGACACGGGTCGCGTCGCGGAAGCTGGGTCCGGTCGCTGGCAGCCGCTCGTCGCCGGCCGCAAGTGTTCCTGCCGCTTGCGCGACCAGCACGTTCGCAAGTACATGCGGCAGGTGGGAGACCGCGGCGAGCACCTTGTCGTGCGTGTCGGGCTCGATCGCCGCCGGCCTGGCGCCGATGCCGCGCAGCAGGCGGTACAGGCGGTCGTAGAGGAGCCCAGACGTGCTCGAGCTCGGCGTCAGATACCAGGTCGCGCCGTCGAACA
This sequence comes from uncultured Solirubrobacterales bacterium, assembly GCA_963796525.1. GTDB lineage: Bacteria > Actinomycetota > Thermoleophilia > Solirubrobacterales > Solirubrobacteraceae > Palsa-465. The sequence goes on along the minus strand of CAWCMD010000012.1, from coordinate 150,209 downwards.
GGTCGCCGCGGGCGTGCTGCACCCCGGAGGTCTCGGCGCCCGCCAGTGGGTGGCCGCCGACGAACCGCGGGTCGGAGAACTCCGCAGCGATCGCCCGCTTGGTCGAGCCGACGTCGCTGACCACGCAGTCGGCCGGCGCCGCCGCCAGCACCTCTTCGACCGCCTCGCGCAGCGCCCCCACGGTGACCGCCACGAACGCTGCGTCGGCATCGTGCACCGCATCGGCGACGCTCGCGCAGCTGCGGTCGATGGCGCCGCGCTCGCGCGCTAGCCGCATCGCGTCCGCCGAGCGGTCCATCCCCGAGACGGTCGCACCTAGCCGGTCGCGTGCGGCCAGCGCGATCGAGCCGCCGATCAGGCCGACGCCGATGACAGCGACGCGCATCCGCGAAACTGGCTAGCCCGACGCCGCGGCGCGGCGTTCCCGCACCGCGCGAGAGAGGTTCTCCAGCACCTCTACCGTGGTGTTCCAGTCGATACAGCCATCGGTGATCGACTGCCCGTAGGTCAGCTCGCTGGGGTTTACGAGCTCCTGCCGGCCCGCGAGCAGGAACGACTCGATCATCACCCCCGCGATCGCGCGGTTGCCGCCGGCGATCTGGCTCGCCACCTCGGCGGCGACGGCGGGCTGGCGCTCGGGGTCCTTGCCGCTGTTGTCGTGGCTGACGTCGATCATCACGTGCTCCGCCAGACCGGCCCCGCGCATCAGCTCGACGGCCCGCGCGACCTGCTCGGGGCCGTAGTTCGGAGCGCCCTTGCCGCCGCGCAGGATGATGTGGCAGTCCTCGTTTCCGGACGTGTGGAGGATCGCCGAGGCGCCGCGCTCGTCGATCCCCGCGAACGCGTGCGAGACGGCGGCGGCGCGGACGGCATCGACCGCGACCTGGACGTTGCCATCGGTCCGGTTCTTGAAGCCGACCGGCATCGACAGGCCCGAGCCGAGCTGCCGGTGGATCTGGCTTTCGGTCGTCCGCGCCCCGATCGCGCCCCACGAGACGGTGTCGGCGATGTACTGCGGGGTGATCGGGTCGAGGAACTCGCAGCCGACCGGCAGGCCCAGCGAGAGGATGTCGAGCAGCAGGCGCCTGGCGGTCCGCAGGCCGGCGTTGACGTCGAAGGAGCCGTTCAGGTGCGGGTCGTTGATCAGCCCCTTCCAGCCGGTCGTCGTACGTGGCTTCTCGAAGTACACCCTCATCGCCACGCACAGCTCGGACTTGAGCGCTTGCGCCTCGGCGCGCAGTCGCTCGGCGTACTCGACCGTGGCGTCGACGTCGTGCACGCTGCACGGCCCAACCACCACCAGCAAGCGATCGTCGGCGCCGCTCAGGATCGCATGCACCTGGGAGCGTCCGGCGACCACCACGTGCGCCTGCTCGTCGGCGAGGGGCAGCTCGTCGAGCAGCTCGGCGGGCGAGACCAGCGGCTCCACACGCTCGATCCGCCGGTCACGAACGAAGTCGGCCGGCTTCGGGGTGGTCGATCCGAGCGGGCGCATCAGGCGGCCTTCACCAGCCTGTTTCCCGCGATTTGCGCGGCGATGCTGACACGTGCAACGTAGTCTGCGACGTCGGCGGTCGCGAGTGATTGCGGACCGTCACAGATCGCTTCATCCGGGCTGGGATGAACCTCGACGATGATCCCGTCGGCCCCGGCCGCCGCGGCGGCGAGCGACAGCGGCAGGACCAGGTCGCGTCGACCTGCGGCGTGGCTCGGATCGACGATCACCGGCAGGTGAGTGCGCTCCTTGAGCACCGGCACCGCCAGCAGATCGAGCGTGTAGCGGTAGGCGGTCTCGAACGTGCGGATCCCACGTTCGCAGAGCATCACGTCGTCATTTCCCTCCTTGAGCACGTACTCGCTGGCCATCAGCAGCTCCTCGATCGTGCTCGACGGCCCGCGCTTGAGCAGAACGGGACGTCCGGAGCGGCCGGCCTCGGTGAGCAGCGGGTAGTTCTGCATGTTGCGCGCGCCGATCTGGAGCACGTCGGCCACCTCGAGCACGTGCTCGAGATCGCGTGCGTCCATCACCTCGGTCACGATCGGCAAGCCGGTCTGCGCCTTCGCCTCGGCCAGCAGCCACAGGCCCTCCTGCCCGAGCCCCTGGAAGGAGTACGGCGAGGTCCGCGGCTTGTACGCGCCGCCCCGGAACAGCGTCGCGCCCGCGTCTCGCACGGCATGCGCGGTCGCGAGCGTCTGCTCGCGCGACTCGACTGTGCAGGGACCGGCGATGATCGCGAAGCTGCCGCCGCCGATCCTGCGGCCGTCGATCTCGAGGACCGATCGTTCACCGTGCCGCGAATCGGCAGCGGCGAGTGCGTATGGGTGAAGCTCGTCTTCGGTGGCTGGCGCGGCTAAAACACTCATCGTGTGCTGGGTTCCTTTCTACGCCTGGAAAGAGTACGGACTGGACGGTTTCCGGCGCCCGGCCTGGGGGCTGGCCCGCGACAGCGTGCGGGCGAGGGGTGTGCAGGCCGAGCGCCTAGCTAAATCGCCAGGCGTAGAAGCGCGTAAAGAAGGACCAGCCGAGGGGGTGGGTGTCGGTTCGACCGGTCATACGCGTCCAGGTGGTTGTACCAGATGGTTGGGGCGCTGCCAAGGGGCCGGCGCTGGCGCGCCGGCGTCCAGCCGGATGACTCGTGGCGGGGTGGACGGGACCCCAAAAGCGAGGCTGGATGCCGAGCGGGCCCAGCCACGAGGCCGGACGGCCCCGTCCGGACCTGCCTTGGAGGTTCGGGGTGCGGGGCGGGGCTGATCGCGGGTCCGTTGGTGCTGTTGGCTGGCGCCTCCACCCCTTCGGGCGGGCCTTGAGAGTGTGGTCTGCCCGGGATTGGGCTTTCGAAGAGGGGATGGAGCGCCTGGCAGCCCCGATTTCGTTACAGAGCGACCGCTCGTGGAGGCAACGTGTAACGAAATGCGCGCCCTGGCACCGATTTCGTTGCACGTTGCCCGCCGTGGCGGTCGAGATGTAACGAAATCGGGGTTGGTGGCCATGCGGCGAGGCGGCTGAACCGGGCCGGCCGTGCGAGTGCCCGGCGCGACCGGAGGGGCCCTCCCGGCCCCATGGATGCCGCCGCAGGCGGCCCCTATAGAACTTCGCCGAGCGCCCGCAGGAAGCGGGCGTTCTCGCTCTCGGTGCCGACCGTGACGCGCAGCGCGCCGGCCCGCCCGAGCGACCCGCCGGCGCGGACCAGCACGCCCCGCTCGCGCAGGCCACCGACCACCTCGCCCTCGCGCTCGGCGTCGGGCAGATGCAGCCAGATGAAGTTGGCGTCGGACTCGGCGACCCACAGGCCCAGGTCGCGGACGCCCTCCTCGAGCGTGGAGCGCAGCGCGAGCGTCTGCACCACCCGCTGCTCGACCGCGTCCTGATGCTTGAGCGCCTCGATCGCGGCGGCCTGGGCGGCGATCTGCAGGTAGAACGGCTGGCGCACCTGGTCGACGGCAGTCTTGAACTCCGGCGATCCGCACAGCCCGTAGCCGACGCGCAGTCCGGCGAGGCCGTAGACCTTCGAGAAGGTCCGCAAGATGACGAGGTTGGGGTAGCTGCGGAGCAGCTCGACGGACGCATAGGTGTCCCCGATCGCCAGCGAGAACTCGCAATATGCCTCGTCCAGGATCACGCACACGTGTCTGGGCACGCGCTCGAGGAACGAGCCGATCGCGTCAAGGTCCACCGCTGTGGAGGTCGGATTGTTGGGGTTGTTGACCAGCACGAGGCGCGTCGCGGCAGTGATCTCGGTCGCGATCGCGTCGAGGTCGTGCCGGTCATCGGAGTCGAGCGGCACCTGGATCGATCGCGCGCCAGAGGCCGCGCCGAGGTGTGGGTAGACGCTGAACGCCGGCCATGCGTAGACGACCTCGGCGCCCGGCTCGAGCAGCGCCTCGCCGGCCGCCAGCAGGATGTCGCAGGAGCCGTTGCCGAGCGCGATCCGCTCCGGCGGGATCCCGTAGCGGTCGGCCAGCGCGCGGCGCAGCGGCATATACGACGGGTCCGGGTAGCGATGGGCGCCGGAAATCACGCGATGCGCGGCCTCGACGACCGCCGGCAGCGGCGGGAAACAGGACTCGTTGGACGCGAGCATCGCGATGTCGGTGCCCAGGTCGTACCCGGACGCCACGGGGTAAACGGGGATTCGGCGGATGCGCTCCGCGAACTCGATCGGCATCGGCCTATTGTGCCGAGTCGAGATCGGCCCGTAGCGCACGCGCCTCGCCGAGGTAGACGTGCTGTGGCACGTGATCCTCGTCGGCGTAGTAATGGCCCAGCACCCGCACCACACGGGGCAACGAGCCAGGTACCGGAATCTCCCTCGCGCACAGGAGCGGCACGCGGTTGAATCCCAGCCGGCGGGCCGCGACCGCCGGAAACTCGGCGTTGAGGTCGTCGGTGAGCGTGAAGATGCAGCTGACGAACGACTCGGGCTCGAGCGAGTTGTGCTCGATCAGCTCGCGCATCAAGAGGTCGGTCGCGGTGAGGATCGCGTCCGCCTCGTTGCGCTCGACACTATTAGCCCCTCTTAGCGCGAACAGCCGCATTGGGCGCGGATTCTGCCAGAGGACCGTCTGGCGAGCTCGGCGCATTCAGCTCGTACACGCTCGCGCAGCCGAACCGATGGATCGTGGGATTGAACGGCGCGAGCACGTGCCCGAGGTCCGCGGTCGTTTCGCAGTCAGCCAGCACGAACCGCGCGCCGCTTTGTTGCACGAAGGTCCGCGCCTGCCCCGTCGGAAGCGTCCCTGCGAACAGTTGCTGGGCGATCCCGACCCGGTCGTAGCAACCAGGCTGGGACCACAGGCAGTCGCCGACGAACGTGCGACGGCCGGTCTTGGCCGGGATCAGCGCACCGAGGTAGCTGCGCGTCAGCACGCCGCCGCGGTCGGGCGTCTTGGCAAGGTAATTCAGCGCGTGGTGCTCGTCCTTGGTGATGAAGTTGGGGTTCTCGGGCGTGGGCGCCGCGAGCTGGCGCGCGAACTTGAGCTCTTGGACGGTCGCGGGAATCGTGAACGCCGCGACGGCGGCCGCGCCGATCACCACGCGTCCCGGAAGGCGGCGCCAACCGATCATCAGCAGCCCTTCGACGGCCAGCACCGACAGCGGAATCGTGATGCCCTGAAATGCGTGCAGCGGCGTCGCGCCGACCGCGGTGGCGGACAGGATGAATACGATCAGCGCCGCAATCGGCCATGACCGTGTGGCCGCCTCAAGGAAGTTCTTTGGCCGCCGGAAGTAGGCCGCGATCGACGGCAGCGCGAGCGGCGCGATCGCCAGCGCGATCGACCAGAACGAGAACGCGTGCTTGCTGGCGTCGCGCGCGAGCGCCCACGACTGGTCGGTGCGTCCGAGCAGCACGTAATAGAGCAGCGGCGCCGCGGTCAGGCCGATAGTCAGCACCAGCAGCTTGACCCGCTGGCGGGTTATCTCGCGCCTGGTGCCCAGCAGCAACTCCGCGCCGATGATGATCACGATCAGCAGCTCGCCGTTCCACGGATGAAGCGAGCTCGCGAACGCGCCGAGCAGTCCCGGCACCCACGCCACGCGCGCGACTGCCTGCGCCCGCTCGTAGAACACCAGCGCGCCGGCCATCGCGGCGAGCGCGATCAGGCCGAACACATAGCCCCAGGAAAGGAAGCCGGGGAACATGTCGCCGATCACGCTGACGGACCCGTAGATGACCGTGAACGACCCGAAGAACAGCGCCAGCGTCAGGGCCGCGCGGCGCTGCCACAGTCCGGTCAGGCTGCGGTGCACGTACTCGCGCACGACGAAGAAGAAGCCGAGCACGGCAACCGGCTTCCACAGCAGCAACGAGAGCCATGTCGGCACGCCGATCGCCGACAGGCCGCCGGAGACAACGATCGCCGGCTGGAAGTAGTCGGCCGGCGTGTTTCGCAGCACGAAGAGGTTTGACGCGAGCAGGTGGTGCGAGGCGTCGCGGATCCACGCCAGGTACTGCATCTGGTCGACGAGGTAGACGCCGTCGGTGCCGGTCCAGTCGCGGCCGTTGACGATCACCTGCCACAGGTCGAGCCCGAGCACCCAGACCGAGACGATTGCGAACACGGCCAGCAGCCCGAGTTCGAACGGATCGATGCGACGACGTCGCGGCATAACTGCCGCGACCGACGGGCGGCCGGCACCGAGGCCGGCCGTCGATGAGGCGAATTCAACGCGCACCGATATCCGACGCTAACAGGCGGATATCAAGTTCGCGTCAAGAATCGGCCGGGATTGTGCGCGAATGCAGGGTCATTGGAGCTTGTTCTGCTTGGCAGTCGAGGCCTGCCCTGCCGACCCGCCCATCGGGTTGAACCCGTGCTCGTAGAGGAAGATCCCGGTCGCAGGGATGAACGTCAGCACCAGATAGACCGTGAACACGAGACACACGCGGCGCAGGTTGACGCTGCTGCCGAGCGCCGCCAGCGGCAGCGCCCAGATGATGTACCACGGCATCAGCCAGGCGAGGCTTGCGATCAGCGCGATCGTCGCCCAGCCGGCTCCTGCGATCCAGTTCTTGCGCCGGCGTAGCTCCCACAGGACGACGAGCGCAAGCGCGACGTTGGCGATACGCAGCAGGGCTGGCGTCCCGCCGCCGATACCGATCAGGTCACCGACGAAGTTCGGGACGCTGAAGTTGGTCAGCAGCGTGCTCTGATCGACCAGGTTCGGCAGAGACGTGCCGAACAACGCCAGGCTCATCGCCGCCAGCGGGATTGCCGCGAGCGCCGCACCCGTGAGGATCCGGATCCGGCGTGAGGTCGGCACCACTGCGATCAGCAGGAACGGGAGCAGCAGCACCGCGGTGAACTTGACCGCGACTGCCAGCATCAGCACGGCGCCGGCCGCGCGATCCCTGCGCTCGAGCACCAAGGCGATCGCGCCGATCGAGGGCACCAGCATGAAGAAGTCGTTGTGGAAGCCGCCGACCGCGTACAGCAGGAAGATCGGGTTCGCCGCCACGAACAGCACCGGGAAGCGCGGGTCGCGTCCCAGCTTGCGTGCGCACAGCCCCACCAGTGCGATGAACGTGAGGCTCAGCATCACGGTGACGACCTTCAGGATCCAGTACGCGGCCGGGACCGACAGGAACGCGAGCGGATAGGTGAGCGCCGTGAACAGCGGGCCGTACGGACTGCGCAGGTGGTGCCAAGAAGTGAACCGGTAGACGGGATCGTGGATCGCGTTGGCGATCACGTGCGTGTACGGGTTGAGGTGGTGCAGCCCGCCGAGCCGCGCGTAGCCCAGATAGTTGAACAGGTCGCTGAGCTGCAGCGGCGGGCCGAGCAACAGGATCGCCTGCATCAGCACGATCGCGATCGCGATCGTTCGCATCGACAGCTGGCGGGCCGCCGCGAGCACGACGCCGTACGGGATCAGCATCGCCACGACGACCGCGCTGAAGCCCCAGTTGAGCGCGTTCAGGTCCCTCGTGAGCGCGCCGAAGATGTGATGAAGCGGCCCGGCCTCCCAGTGCGGGAAGCCCATGTACGAGCGTGGCACCAGGACGGTTCCGGTCGCACTGGAGAAGACCACGACCGTGAACACGCCGAGCACGAGGACGGCGAGCGCGACGTTGCCCGCGAGCGGTCCCATGGCGATCCGCGCACGCGGCAGCCGCAGCCGTTCGCCGAGCGGCGCGAGCTGGCCCAAGGTGACTGTCGTGTCCGCCTGGCTGGCACCGGCGGTGGCCCCGGCGGGGTGGGTGGGGTGGGTGGGGTGGGTGGGACCCAATCCCGGCGTGGAAGCGAGCACGACAGGCGCCTCACCGTGGCTTGAGTCCTGTCGCATTGACGAAATAGTGCCCCGCGCGCGATTGGCCGTGCCGGGGGCGTTCGTTGGAATCGTGTTAAGGCGACCGCTGCATCCGGGCGGTTGAAGGGGGATCGAAGTCCTAACATGCCGCGTCGTGAGCGTCGGCACGCTTACCCGTGACGCCCGCCGCGGCGCGGCTGGCGTCGATCTCGAGCGCGCGCGCGCCGCTCTGCGCAGCCCGGCCGCGGTGGCGGTTGCTGCGCTGACCGCGCTCGCCGCAGTGCTGCGCTTCACGAGGATCGGGCATCAAGGATTCTGGTTCGACGAGGCCAACACCGCTCTGCTGGTGCATTTCTCACCGGGCAAGATGCTCGGGCTGATCCCGCAGACGGAGTCGACGCCGCCGCTGTACTACTGCGTGGCCTGGATCTGGGCGCGCCTCTTCGGCTACGGCGAGACGGCCCTGCGCTCGCTGTCGGCGGTTGCCGGCGTGCTGCTGATCCCGATCGCCTACGGCGCCGGCGCCAAGCTCGTGTCGCGCCGGGCCGGCGTGATCGTCGCGGCGCTCGCGGCCTGCAACCCGCTGCTGATCTGGTACTCGCAGGAGGCGCGTTCGTATTCGCTTGCAGTCCTGATGAGCGCGCTCTCGCTGCTGAGCTTCGCCTACGCGCGCGAGAACCCCTCACCCCGGATGCTGGCGGCCTGGACGGTCGCATCGGGGCTGGCGCTCAGCACCCACTACTACGCGCTGCTTGTCGTGGTGCCCGAGGCGCTGTGGCTGCTTTGGGAGCACCGCCACCGGCGAGCTCTATGGGGCGCCTTTGCCGTGCTGGCCGTCTGGGGCGGCGCGCTGCTCGCGCTCGCGATCAGCCAGAACAGCACCGGCCACGCGAGCTGGATCGCGAGCGCCCCGCTCGGGCGCCGGGTCGCGCAGATCGTTCCCCAGTTCCTGGTCGGGTTCGGGTCGGTCGCGTACAACCCGCTGATCTGGATCTCGGTCGCGCTGTGCGTGGTGGCGCTCGCGATGCTCGTGACAGCGCCCGGCGGGGAGGTGCGCAGCCGGGCGCTGACGCTGGGCGCGCTCGTGATCGTCGGCATGCTGATCAATCTCGCGCTCGTCGCGGTCGGCGTCGACAACCTGCTCACCCGCAACACGCTCGCCCTGTGGCTGCCGGCGGCGCTCGTCGTCGCCGGCGGTCTGGCGCTGGCGCGCCGCACGTGGGCGGGCGTCGCGGTGGCCGGCGCGCTGTGCGTGATCGGCGTCGTCGCGGCAATCTCGGTGGCCGCCGACCGCAACCTGCAGCGTCCGGACTGGCGGGGCGTCGCCGCGGTGCTGCATGCCGGGCCGGCGCTCGCCGACGGGCGGGCGATCGTCGTCCAGCACTACCGAGATCTGCTGCCTCTGTCGCTCTACCTGCCGCGGTTGAGGTTCGTATTGCCCGGCCGGTCCGCGCGCGTGCGCGAGCTCGATGTCGTGACGTTCACGTCTCCGCAGTCCGCGGGCTTTTGCTGGTGGGGGTCGGCCTGCAACCTGTGGCCCTCTCGAGCGCAGCGCGAGTACGTGATCCCCGGCTTCCGCGAAGTGTCGCGCCGGCGCATCTACCAGTTCACGGTCGTGCGGCTGCTCGCCGCGCGGCCGGTCAGGCTCACACCGGCGAGCGTCGCGCGGGCGCTGACGACTACGCGGTACCGGAACGACGAGTTCCTGTTCCAGCCGCGTTGAGCGCCTGGATCTCGGGGTCGCTGAGCAGGCGGTAGGAGCCCGGCTTGAGCGCGCCGAGCTGCAGCGGGCCGAACGCGATCCGCTCGAGGCGTTTGACCGGATGCCCCACGAGCTCGCACATGCGCTTGACCTGCCGCTTGCGGCCTTCGTGGATCGTCAGCTCGAGCCGATCGGGGGCAAGCCGCCGCACCTTCGCGGGCGCCGTGCGGCCCTCGTCGAGTTGCACGCCGCTCTCGAGCGCTTTGAGCGCCGAGTCCCGGACCGGTGCGTTCGCGACCACCGCCCGGTAGGTCTTCTCGACCTCGAAGCGCGGATGGGTGAGACGGTGCGCAAGCTCGCCGTCGTTGGTCAGCAGGAGCAGGCCGGTCGTGTCGATATCGAGACGACCGACCGGGTACAGGCGCACGTCGCTTGGCAGCAGCGAGACGACCGTCGGGCGGCCCTGCGGATCTCGAGCCGTCGAGACGACACCCGCTGGCTTGTTGAGCGCGTAGACGACGCGCGCGCTGTCGGCGCTGACGGAGGCGCCATCCAGCTGGACGGCGTTCTCCGGCTCGACGTCGCGCGCCGGGTCGGTGACGGTCACGCCGTCAACCGTCACGCGGCCATCGCGAACGAGCGTCTCCGCCGCCCGCCGCGAGGCGACCCCGGCGGTCGCTAGGTACTTGGCCAGTCGCATCTCGTGCCTCACGCTACCGTCTGGTTTCGTGGACCTCGACCTTCTCAACGAGAAGCTCGGTGAGCTCGGCGAGCCGGCGTTCCGTGCCCGTCAGGTGTGGCGGTGGGCCGCGCAGGGCGCGCCCGAGTACGCCGCGATGAGCGACGTCTCGCTCCGGGTGCGTTCGCTGCTGGAGGACAGCGTGCCGTTCTCGACGCTGACCGTCGAGGAGGAGGCACACGCACGTGACGGGACCCTCAAGGTGCTGTTCTCGACGCACGACGGCCGACCGGTCGAGGCGGTTCTGATGCGGTATCGAGACGGGCGCCGATCGCTGTGTCTGTCCTCGCAATCCGGCTGCCCGCTGACTTGCCGCTTCTGCGCCACCGGCCAGATGCGCTTCGGCCGGAACCTGAGCACGTGGGAGATCGTCGATCAGGCGCTCCACTTCCGGCGTATCTGCGAGGTCGACCACGCCGTGTTCATGGGCATGGGCGAGCCGATGATGAACCTCGACAACGTGCTCTTGGCGTGCGAGCGCCTGCCCGATATCGGGATCACCCACCGGCGGACCGCGATCTCGACCGTCGGCTGGATCCCCGGCATCGAACGGCTGACGGCGGACCCGCGGCCGATTCGCCTGGCGCTGTCGCTCCACGCGGCCGACGAGGCGCTGCGATCCGAGCTGATGCCGGTCAACGATCGCTACCCGCTGGCGGACGTCCTCGCAGCCTGCCGTCAGTACTACGCGTCCAAGCGCCGGATGGTGTTCGTCGAGTACGTGATGCTCGCCGGCGTCAACGACTCTCATGTGCAGGCCGTGCAGCTCGCCGAGGTGCTCGACAGGCGCGTGTTCAAGGTCAACCTGATCCCCTACAACCCGACCGGTTCGGAGTTCGAGGGTTCGAGCCCGAAGGCGATCGAAGCGTTCAGGGCCGAGCTCGAGCGCCGCGGGGTCGGCGCCACCGTGCGGCTCACGCGGGGGCGCGAGATCGACGCGGCGTGCGGGCAGTTGGCGGCGCGGGCGCCGGCCGGCGTGGGCGAGCCGGGCTGAGGGTTTTTGGGCCGCCTTCGGCGGCTTCCGTGGGGCTATGCGGGCCCGTCCGGACCGTGTCGATGGGCCCGGTGGCTCTCGTCGGCCCGGGTACCGCTGACGGCCGGCGCCTCCGCCCCTTCGGGCGGGCCTTGGGAGTGTGTTCTGCCCGGGATTGGGCTTTCGAAGAGGGGTGGGGTGCCTGGGAGCCCCGATTTCGTTACAGAGCGACCGCTCGGGAAGGCAACGCGTAACGAAATGCGCGCTGGAGCACCGATTTCGTTACACGTTGCTCACTGTGGCGGTCGTGATGTAACGAAATCGGGGTTCTCACCCGCGTTTCTGCGGGATGGAGCCCTGTCGGCGTCCATTTGGTACACCGTTGCCGCCCGCCGAGTTGAATTGTGACCAAATGGGCGTGGCCAGCATGGGCGCTACGTGGCTAAAGCGCGGGCCTGGGTGGGCGGGACACCAATCCCCGGCGCACCTCGCGCTCAAGGCGCGGCGAGCGACCGGGCAGACCACGTGCGCGCCGGTGCGCCCGGCCGGTGCGAGTGCCCGTCGCGACGGACGGGCCCTCGCGGCCCCATGGACGCCGAGCGAAGCGAGGCCCCTGACTAGACGCCGGCCCGCGCCTCGCCGGCGCGCAGCAACCGCTCCCGAAGCTCCTCCTCGAGCTCCGGCGAGGGGTCGAACTCGGACACCGGGGCCAGTTCCTCGAGCGAGCGCAGCCCGAACAGGCGCAGGAACAGGGCGGTGGTCCGGTACAGGACCGCTCCGAACTGGGAGCGACCGTCCTCCTCGATCAGCCCTCGCTCGAGGAGCGTCGCGGTGGCGGACTCGGCGTTGACGCCGCGGATCCGCGCGATCTCGGGGCGCGAGACCGGCTGGAGGTAGGCGATGATCGCCAGCGTCTCCGCCTGCGCCGGCGTCAATGGCGGCGTCCGCGGTTTGGCGAGCAATCGCCGGGCAGCGTCCTCGGCATCCGGATGCGAAGACAGCGACCAGCCGCCGGCGAGCTCGCGCAGGACGAGACCGCGGCGTTCGAACTCGTAGTGCTCGCGCAGGCGCTCGAGCGCCGTCACCACCTCGTGCAGCTCGGCTCCCGTCGCGTCCGCCAGCGCGTCGGCGCTCACCGGCTCGGCGCTCAGGAACAACAGCGCCTCGAGCTTCGCTTCCAGCTCCAGGGTCATGCCGTCGCCCTCGTCATCGACTGCGAAGCGATCGTGATCTCGCCGAACGGCTCGGGCTGCTCCCAGGTGAGCTCGCCCTGCTTGTAGAGCTCGAGCAGCGCGTAGAGCGTCACCGCGACCGTCACGCGATCCGCCCGCGCCACGGCCTCGTCGAACGAGAAGCTCCCGCGCGTGAGCAGCCGGCGCAGGTGCGCGAGCCGCTCGGCGACGGTCACCTTCGGGTTCGTGATGTGCTGGATGTTGACCGGCTCGGGTTCGTGCAGGAGGTTCCCGATCGCCTGCCCGAGCAGCGCCGGCTGGTACACGGCGGTCGCATCCTGAAGCGAAGCCCGTCGCAGCGACGGTGGCAGCGGCGCGGAGCGGAAGCGATGCCCGGTCTCGGCTTCCAGCCGCTCGCGCAGATGCGCGGCCGCGGCACGATAGCGATGGGCATCGAGCAGCCGGGCGAGGAGCTCCTCGGCGGCCTCGCCGGGATCCAACTCGATCAGCTCCTGCTCCTCGCCGGGCAGCATCAGCCGCGATTTGAGCTCCAGCAGCGCGGCGATCAGCACGAGGAACTCGGTCGCTGCTTCGAGCTCGAGCTCACCGCGGCGCTCGAGGTGGTCGATGTAGGAGATCACGATCTCGGCCAGGTCGACCTCCAGCAGATCTATCTCCTCCTTGAGGATCAGCGTCAGGAGCAGGTCGAATGGACCCGCGAACACGTCGAGGTCGAGCTCGAGGTCTACGAGGCGCACGACGTCAGGCTACTGCCCGGACCGGACCGGTCCGACACCCATCGCGCGGCGCACGTCGAGGAGCGTCTCGGAGGCGATCGCACGGGCCTTCTCGGCCCCCGCGGCGAGGATCTGCTCGAGCTGCTCCTCGTCGGCCCGCAGGGCCTCGTAGCGCTCCCGGACCGGCGCGAGGTACTCGACGACCCCCTCCGCGACGGCCTGCTTGAACGCCCCGTAACCGGACCCGTCGAACTCGCGCTCGATCTCGTCGGGCGCCGCGCCACGAACGACCGACAGGATCTCGATCAGATTGGAGACACCGGCCTTGTCGGGCGCCCGCACGACCTCGCTGCCGGAGTCCGTGACCGCCGAGCGGAACTTCTTGAGGATCGCGGCCGGCTCGTCGAGGACGTACACGGTGCCCTGTGGGCTGCCGCCCGTGGTCGACATCTTGCGGTCCGGGAACTGGAGGTCCATGATCCGCGCGCCGACCTCCGGGATGCGGTGCTCGGGCACCACCAGAACCTCTCCGAAGCGGGCGTTGAAGCGCTGTGCGACGTCACGCATCAGTTCCACGTGCTGGCGCTGATCGTCACCGACCGGCACGTCGTGGGCACGGTAGGCGAGCACGTCGGCGGCCATCAGGACGGGGTAGGTGAACAGGCCGGCGGTGACCTGCTCGCGCTGGGCCGCCGACTTGTCCTTGAACTGGTGCATGCGGTTCAGCTCACCGAACGAGCAGACGCTCGAGAGCAGCCAGGACAGCTCGGTGTGCTCGTGCACGTCGCTCTGACGGAAGAAGATGCTGCGATCGGGATCGATGCCCGCCGCGAGCAGGATTGCCGCCGTGTCGTACACCGATTCACGCAGTGCGTCCGTCTCGTAGGCCACCGTGATCGCATGCAGGTCGACGACGCAGTAGATCGCGTCGCCACGCTCCTGTCCCGAGACGTACTGAGTGATCGCGCCGATGTAGTTGCCGAGGTGCTTGCGACCGGTCGGCTGGATGCCGGAGAAGATTCGCATGGAGTGCCCGCTGGAGGCTACTTAGAGTTGAGCAGTGCCTGCGTTGCCGGATCGGCCGGCGGAGAGGCCTTCTTCTTCCCAGGTGCCCGGTCGGCGAGCACCCACGCCGCGACGACCCCGCCGATCGCGCCGCACAGGTGTCCCTGCCACGAGACCCCCGTGTGCGGAACGAGGCTCGAGAGCAGCGCGCCTCCCCAGATCACGGCGACGATCACGCCGACCACGATCTCGAGCGGGTTGCGATCGAAGACGCCTCGCGTCAGCAGGTAGGCGGCGTAGCCGAACACCAGGCCGCTCGCGCCGACCGTCTGCGTATCCCCGGGAGCGATCAGCCAGGTGCCGAGGCCGCCGACCACGATCACGATCAGCGTCACCAGCACGACCCGGGACGCCCCCGCCAGCGCGATGATCAGCCCCATGAACAGCAGCGGGATCGTGTTGTCGATCAGGTGCTGCCAGCTGACATGTAGGAACGGGGAGGTGAAGATCGCCCAGATGCGGGGGAAATCACGCGGGATCAGGCTCGCGTCTTTGTCGAGCGCGTAGTGGTCGAGCGCGTTGATCACCTCGACGATCCACATCACCGCGACGATCGCCAGCAGCAGCTCGATGCCCTGCCGGCGGGGATCGCGCTTGGCGACACTGCCGGGCGAGCGCTTGGCGGGGACGGTGGCCTGCTCCATTGAGGCAAATATAGAGAGCGCCCGAGCGGGTCCGGCGTGGCGGCGGCTCAGAGCCCGCCCGCGTCCCCCAGAACTTCGAACGCGACGGCCAGGGCGACCTCCGCTCGTTGGCGCAAGGACTCGGCCAGCACGAACTCCTCGGGCGTGTGCGCACCGCCGCCACGTGGCCCGAGCCCGTCCACGGTCAGGGCGATGCCGGCCGCGGCGAAGTGGCTCGCGTCGCTCGCGCCCCCGCGCGAGACACCGACGATCCCGCGGCCCAGCCGCTCGCTCGCGCCGGCCAGCAAAGAGGATGTCGGAGCGGCACAGTCCATCCCCGGCCACCGGCGCTCCATGCGCGCGTAAAGGCCGACGCCTTCGAGCTCGCCCGGAACGGCAGCGAGGACGGGCTCGAACGCATCCAGCCGAGCGGCGCGCAGGTCGAAGATCAAGTCCCCCGCTGCGGGGACGACATTGAACGCCTCGCCACTGCGCAGGATCGTGGGAACCACGCTCAACCGGTGGGCTCCGGCGGGATCGTGGTGACCGGCGATCTGGCGCGCCACGGCGGCAAGCGCGAGCAGCGCGTTGCGGCCTTTGTCCGGGGCGCTGCCTGAATGCGACGCGCGGCCGGTGGCGCTCACCTGGAGCGTGCCCGCGGCCTTGCGGCGAACGACGACGCCCTCCTCGCCCGCGGCGGTGCGCTCTCCGGCCTCGAAGCACAGGCACGCGTCATAGCCGGCGAAAGCCGGGCCGTGCACGAACTCCTGTGTGCGCCACTCCTCGTCAGTGACCAGCAGCAGCGTCAGCTCGCCGAACGCTTCGGGCCTGCGCGCCAGCACGCGCATGACGCCGAGCGAGAGCACCACGCCCCCCTTCATGTCGGCGGTGCCCGGCCCGTACAACCGCGGCCCCTCCCGTCGCAACGGGACGTGCGCGTCGTGCCCATGAACCGTGTCGAGGTGCCCGAGCAGCAGCATCCGACGCGACCCCCGGCCGGGCAGGCGCAGGATCAGATCGGGCGCGCTCCCAGCCGTGGAGCACGGCACGCGCTCGACTTGAGCCTCGGCAGGCGCCAGCGCCGCGCACAGCGCGATCGCTTCCTCTGCGCCGTCCAGATCACCCGAGGGCGATGAGATCCCGACCAGCGCGTCGAGCTCGCGTTCGGCGTGTGCTGCGATATCGGCAGCGCCCGCGGCGATCAGCGCGTCCATGCCATCTCCTCGGATGCCAGCCGTTCGAGCAGCTTCTGCACCGGCAGCCAGCCCGGGGCGCGCCCCGCTCGCGCGCCTTCCCAGGCCAGATTCTGGAGGAGCTGGTTGACGGGAGTCGGCACGCCGTGCAGCCGGCCGAGCATCACGATCTCTCCGTTCAAGTAGTCGGTCTCGACGCTGTGGGTGCCGCGCGCGAGGCTCTGCCAGGTCGAGGACCCGGCCCGGGGCCGCCCGCCGATCTCGCGCACACCGAACCGCTTCCACCGCCCGCGGACGTCATCCACCTCCGGTGCCGAGAAGGCGATGCCCGCTGCCTCCAGCACCGCCCGGCCCTCCGAGCGAGCTCGGTCGATCAACTCCTCCGCTTCCGGGGCGTCATCATCGGTGATCGCCCGTACCGCATTGGCCAGGTTCGCGATCAGCTTGGCGTACTTCAAGCGCATCACGTCGGGTCGCGCCTCGGAGCCGAAGTTGGCCGCGCGCAGCGCCTCGCACAGCTCCTCGACTCGACCATCGACGCGGTTCGGGTAGCGACCGATGTCGATCATGCCGGTGAGGTTCGTCCCGTAGGCCTGCACGATCCCGGGCTCGAGGTGGGCCGTCGGCGCCATCACGACGGCTGCGTAAACGTCCGTGAACAGCCGCGCCGCGATGCGCTCGTTCTCGACCCCGTTCTGCAGGCAGCAGACAGCAGCCACCGGGCCGGCGGCCGCCCGCAACGCGATCAGCGCCTCGAGCGAGTCCTGGCTCTTGGTCGCGAGCAGCACGATGTCTCGTGCGGTCCAGGCGACCCCCGCGGGCCCGTCGACGACCTCGACCCTCTGCACCGACTCGCGGTCGGGTTCCTCGAGTCGGAGCCCGTGCTCGGCGATCACGCGATAGTGCTCCCCGCGCGCGATCAGACACACGTCGTAGCCGGCTTGATTGAGCCGCGCGCCGACGACGCCGCCGATCGCGCCCGCGCCGAAGATCACGAATCGCATACCGGTATGCAATCAGCCCGACGGCCGCCGCCTCGGCGCGCCTACCGGTCCTCAGGCCGAACGCGCGGTGAGCGGCTCGCTGCCGCCGGCGCTTAGCTCACCGTCGCGGTGCAGGGCCATCAGCGCTTCGGCCGCTGCAGACGTGAACTGGCGCCCGACAAGCCTCGAGCATTCCGAGAGCGCCTCGTCGACCGTCTTGGACGGCCCGTAGGGGCGGCTGATCGTCATCGCGTCCCAGGCGTCCGCGATCGCGAGCAAGGCCGCGCCTTCCGAGAGCTCGTCCGCGCGCATCCCCTGCGGATAGCCGAGACCGTCGGGTCGCTCGTGATGGCTGCGGATCCATTCGACCTGCTCGGCGCTCACCACATCCGCCACGATCCGAGCCGAGAGCTCTGCGTGAAGGCGCACCTGATCCCACTCGGCCTCGGTGAGCGGCTCGAGCTTGCGCAACAGGCTGTCAGGGATCCCGACCTTGCCGACGTCGTGCACGAGCGCGGCCTCGGCGAGCAGGCGAGCGCGCTCCGGCGACCAGCCGGCCTTCTGCGCGAGCTTGCCGACGAGCTCCGCCACCCGCTCGGAGTGCTTGCTGGTGACCGGATCCTTTGCGTCGGTGGCGCGCGCCAAGGCACGCAGGCCCGCCATCGCGTTCGACCGCTGCATTCGCTGTGCCCGCTCCTGCGCAGATAGCTCGCCCACGGTCTCCCGGTCGTAGATCCAGCACTGGTCGCGGCCGTTGGTCTTGCTCCAGTACAGCGCCGCGTCGGCAAGCCTCAGCAGCTGCGCCGGATCGGCACTGGCACTCGTGTCGCAGATGCCGGCGGAAACCGTGATCCCGTACGGCTCGGCGAGCAGCTCCGCGATCGCTCGCCTGGCTCGCTCGACGGCGACCAGCGCCTGCTCACGAGCGGTCTCGGGCAGCACCCACGCGAACTCGTCGCCGCCGGTGCGCCCGAGTGTGTCCTCGGTGCGCGCGAGCCTGCGCAGCGCGCCGGCCACCGTGATCAGCGTCTTGTCCCCAACCTCATGCCCGGCGTTGTCGTTGATCTGCTTGAAGTGATCGATATCGATCACCGCAACCGAGAGCGGCCGGTCATGGCGGATCGAGCGAGCCACCTCGGAGGCGATGGTCTGTTGCACCGTGCGGTGGTTCGCGAGCCCGGTCAGCGGGTCGCTGGATGCCTCGGTCGCGAGCTTCGCGCGGTCCTCGATGCTCGCGATCGCCGTTGCGAGCAGATCGCCGACGGCCATCAGCCGCGCCTCGTCCTGGGCGCTGAACGGCTTCGGGGCGCCTGCCGCGAGCACGCCCCAGATCCGGCCGCCGACGCTGATCGGCGCGACCAGACTCGCGCGATGACCGAGCTTGGCGACCGGGCTGTCGGGGCTGTGCTCGTTGATGCGCACCGGCCGGCCGGTCTCGCGGGCCACGTCGACGTCCGCGCCGGGCCGCACGTCCACTGTGCTGCCGGGCTCGTAGCGCCCGCCGGCGTGGTCGGCCCACGATCCCATCACCTTGGCGGTATGCCGGGAGTCGAAGCGCAGGATCCCCGCCGCGGCGCCGTGCAGCAGTTCGGCGACCTCGAAGGCCACGAGTGCGTAGATCCGCTCGGGTGATTCCCCGCCCACCACGGCGGTCGCGACCCTGCGCAGGGCGCTCTGCTCGGCCGCGAGCTCTTCGGCCCGAGTACGCAGCCGCAGCATTTGACGCCGTCCGCTGATGATCGAGCCGCCGAGCACCAGGTAACCGGTCGAGGCGATCAGCAGCTCGGCGACAAACCCGTTGTGCAGCGCCCGCGGGTCATACAGGAGGACGACCGCCTGCGTGATCACGCACGCGGCCAGATACAGGAACGCGATCCGTGGTGCGAAGAAGTAGGAGGCGAACACCGCCGCCAGGAACATGTAGACCCACGTCGGCGAGCGCGAGCCGCCCGAGGATGCGGTGGCGACGCCGACCAGCAGGATTCCGAGCCCAATCGAGAGATGCAGCAGCCATCTCGGAGCCCGGCTCCAATCGATCGCCAGCAGCGCCACCAGGCCGAGCGCCAGCCCGGCCGCCGCAATCCCGAACACGACGTACTCGTGCGCGTGCGAGACGCCGGGCAGCAGCATCAGCAGCGCCAGCGTCACGCCACCGAAGCAGAACAGCACGCCGGCGACCACGCCGGCGAGCGTGAGCTCCTCCGGATGGAGCGCTGGGTCTACACCGAGAGTCGGTATGGGCGTCCTGATTGCGTCACCTCGAGGTCCGGGTCTCAGGACGTTTATCGACGTATCTTGCGCCCCGGCTTAATAGTGCTTTGTTAGGTGTCACTCGTCGTGACGGTCGAGGGTGAGTGTCAGTCGGTCGACGTTGATGCGTCGCCGGCAGGTTCGGCAGCGGCCGTCCCAGCACTTGAAGAGCGGCTGCAGTAGCAGCACGGCCTTCGGGAGTGTCAGGCCGGCCGCGGGCGAAAAGGGTTGAGCCGTTCGAGGGTGAGGAACCCGTGGGCGGCGGTCACCAGCGCGGTGTGGTGATACCAGCCAAGCCAGCAGCGGCCTTCGTAGTGGTCCAGGCCGAGCTCGCCCTTGAGCTGCTTGTAGTCGAGCTCCATCTTCCAGCGCATGCGCGCGAGCCTGGCGAGCCGCTCGGGCTCGGTGTCGGCGGGCAGGTTTGAGATCCAGTAGTCGATCGGCTGTTCGTGATCGTCGGGCCATTCGGCTATCAGCCATTCCTCGCGCGGCGGGACCTCGGAGCCCTCGCGCCACCCGATCCATCCCTCGCTCTCGCGCCAGGCGTGGCCGGCATGAACGCGGGCGATGATGAACCTGGAGGTGACCGGCTCGCCGTCGGGTCCGTCGCGGAACGTGACGGTCTGCGCGCTTTCGGCTCCGAGTCTCGCGACCAGCTCGCCGATCGACACGGGCTGGCGGTCGGGCCGCGGTCGACGTGGCGCACGGCTCGCGCCGGGCTTCTTGGCGGGCACCGCGAACGTGGTGCCCTGCTCGAACACCTTCGCCTTGGGCCCGACCGCCAGCACGTACTCGCAGCCGGCCTCGTCGAGCCGATCACGCAGCCAGGTGTTCTCACCGTAGGCGTGGTCACCCAGCACCGGTGCGCTCGGAACATCCCAGCGTGCGGCGCGCTCGACCAGCTCGACCCCGAGCTCCGGCTTGGTCTTGAACTCAACCTCCGACGGGATCTTCGCCTTGCGCCGACGCTCCACGTCCTCACACCACTCCCCCGGCAGATACAGCGCCCACCCCAACGGCACCGTCCCCCGCGCGCCGACCGCGTGCACCGACACACCGATCTGACAGTTACCCGTCTTGCCCAACGTCCCCGAGTACTGACGCTTGACCCCCGGCGAGTCCTTCCCGTCCTTCGGAAACCCAGTGTCATCCAACACCCACGCCTCAACCCCGATCACCGGCGCGACCCGCTCGGCGACAGCCTTGACCACCGACGCCGGATCCCACGGGCTATCAGCCAGGAACTGCTGCATCGACTGGTAGTCAGCATCCCCACCCAACCGAGCGACCAGCGGCTCAAGCGACTTGCGCGCCCCATCCTCGAGCAACCCCCGCAGATACAAACCACCATTGCAGACCTGCACCGGCCGGTTCATCGCCTCCGCCAACACCTCGCCCGCGAACGCCTCCAACCGCTCACGCACGACCGACGGTCGATCAACGTCGTCCTGCTCGACCTGCGAACCCGCAACAGTCACAACCACCATCATGACCCCCTCGCGCTCAGCAGCAACCGCGAAGAGGATTCGCCGCAAACAACGAGAATTCCTACCCCGAACCTAACAAAGCACCATTAAGGCGATTGGACGTCTGGTCGACCCCCATCCGAGGTGGCGGGGGGCGCCGCCGCCGCTTACATCGCCTGGCGCACGACCGGATGCCGCGCCGCTGCCGCCTCGTCGAGCCGCCGCACCGGGGTCGAATACGGGGCCCCGCGCGCCACCTCCGGATCCGCCCGAGCCTCCTTGAGGATCTCGGCCAGCACCTCGGCGAAACGGTCGAGCGTCTCCTTCGTCTCGGTCTCAGTCGGCTCGACGAGCAGCGCCTCGTCGACGATCAGCGGGAAGTACACCGTGGGCGGATGGACGCCGAAGTCGAGCAGGCGCTTGGCGAGGTCGAGCGTCTTGATCTGCAGCTCGCGCTTCATCGGGGCCCCGGAGAGCACGAACTCGTGCATGCACAGCCGCTCGTAGGCGGACGGCAGGTACTCGAGCACGCCCTCGCGGCGCAGCCGCGCGAGCAGATAGTTGGCATTCAGCACCGACACCTCGGAAACCTCGCGCAGGCCCGCCGCGCCGAGCGAGCGGATGTACGCGTAGGAGCGCACGAACACGCCGTAGTTGCCCTGGAAGCCGCGCAGCCGGCCGATCGACTTGGGGCGGTCGTAGTCGAGGTCGTAGAAAGCGCTGGACCCGTTGTCCCCGTGGCCACGGCGCACAACCTGCGGCCGCGGCAGAAACGGCTCGATCCGTTCGGAGACCGCGATCGGTCCGGCACCGGGGCCGCCGCCGCCGTGCGGCTGGGTGAACGTCTTGTGCAGGTTGAAATGCACGATGTCGAACCCCATGTCGCCAGGACGTGAGAGCCCCATGATCGCGTTGAGGTTGGCGCCGTCGTAATACAGCGTCGCGCCCACCCCGTGCACGATCCGCTCGATCTCCTCGATCCCCGACTCGAACAACCCGAGCGTCGAGGGGTTGGTGAGCATCAGGCAGGCGACCTCCTCGTTGGCCTTCGCGCGAAGATCGTCGAGGTCGACGTTGCCGTTTAAGTCGGTGGCCACCTTGACGACCTCGTAGCCGGCCATCGTCACGGTCGCGGGGTTGGTGCCGTGCGCGGACTCGGGCGTCAGGACCTTCGTGCGCTGCTCGCCGCGATCCTCGTGGACTGCCCGCGTCAGCAGGACGCCGGCGAGCTCGCCGTGCGATCCGGCCGACGGCTGCAGCGATACGTGCGGCAGGCCGGCGATCTCCGCCAGCGCCTCCTGCAGGCTCCACATCAGCTCGAGCGCGCCCTGCGCGCGGCGCGGATCCTGGAGGGGGTGCAGCTTCGCGTGACCGGGAAGCGCCGCGACCCGCTCGTGCAGCTTGGGGTTGTGCTTCATCGTGCAGGAGCCGAGCGGATAGAAACCGGTGTCGAGGTCGAAGTTGCGCTTCGAGAGGCGGTTGTAGTGCCGCACGATCTCGGGTTCGGAGACCTCGGGAAGCCGTGCCGGCTCGGTGCGGCGCAGGGCGGCCGGGAGCAGCGCGTCCAGCGGCTGCTCGGGCACGTCGAGTTCGGGCGCGACGAACGCGCGCCGTCCGGGCTTCGAGCGCTCGTAGATCGTGAGCGCGTCATCCGCCGCACGGATCATGTTCTCGCCTCCGCAGACATGGCGGATGACGCTGAATCCGCCGCACGGATCATGTTCTCGCCTCCGCAGACGGGGCGGATGACGCTGAATCCGCCGCACGGATCACGCCTGGACCTCCGTGTACGCCTCTTGACCCTCGGACAGCGCTCCCTCGAGCACCTCGGCCAGCCGGTCGATGTCTGCGCGTGTGCGCCGCTCGGTGATCGCGACGAGCAAGCCGTCCGCGAGCTCGGGATAGTCGCGGCCGAGCGCATACCCCGGGTTCACCCCCTGCTCGCGGCAGCGCGCGATCACCTTCTCGATCGGGGCGTCGAGCTTGACCGCGAACTCGCGAACGACCGGCTGGTCGTGCAGGAGCTCGACACCGTCGATCGCGGTCAAGCGCTCCCGCGCGTAGGCGGTGCGCTGGAGCATCAGTTGCGCCAGCTCGACGATTCCCTGACGCCCGAGCCAGCTCAGGTAGATCACGCCGGCCAGCGCGTTCAGCGCCTGTGCCGTGCAGATGTTCGAGGTCGCCTTCTCGCGGCGGATGTGCTGCTCGCGCGTCTGCAACGTGAGCACGAACCCGCGCTTGCCGTCGACGTCGGTGGTTTCGCCGGCGATCCGCCCGGGCATCCGCCGCATAAGCGCCTCGGTGACCGCAAAGAAGCCGAACGAGGGGCCGCCGAAGTCCAGCCGGTTACCGAGCGTCTGACCCTCCCCGACCGCGATGTCAACACCGCACTCGGCGGGGGTCTTCAGCAGCGCCAGCGGCAGCGGGTCACAGGCGCAGATCGTCAGCGCGCCTGCGTCGCGCGCCGCCCCGGCCAGGCTCCCGAGATCCTCGACGGCACCGAGGAAGTTCGGCTGCTGGACGAACACCGCGCTGACGGAGTCGAGCGGCGGCAGCTCGGTGACGCCGTCGCGCAGGGCCGCCTCGACGATCTCGACGTCCCAGCCGCGCGCCATCGTGGCGAGCGTCTCGCGCGAGTGCGGATGCACTCCGCGGGAAACGACGAACCGGCCGCCACGGCTGGCCAGCTTGGCGACGTAGCCGGCCGCCCCGACGGCGCTCGGACCCTCGTACACGGATGCGTTGGAGACCGGCAGGCCGGTCAGCTCGGAGATCGCGGTCTGGTACTCGAACATCGCCTGCAGTCCGCCCTGCGAGATCTCGGGCTGATAGGGCGTGTACGGCGTCAGGAACTCCGAGCGCAGAATGATCGAGTCGATCAGCGACGGGATGTAGTGGTCGTACATGCCGGCGCCGAGGAACGACAGCTCGTCCTCGGTCGAGACGTTCTTGGCGGCCAGCGCGCGGAGCTCCTCGTATACCTCCTGCTCGGAGAGCCCAGCGTCGAGCGCGAGCTCCCTGTCGAGGCGCAGCTGCTCGGGGATATCGGCGAACAGCTGCTCGATCGAGCTCACGCCGATCGTCGCCAGCATCTCCTGCCGATCGGCATCGGTGGCCGAGACGTACGTCGTCACGAGAGGCTTGCCTCGTAGCTGGCCGCGTCCATCAGCGATTCGGTCTGCGTCGGGTCCGACAGCTTGACCCTGACCAGCCAGCCCTCCCCGTACGGATCGTCGTTGATCGTCTCGGGCTTGTCAGACAGCGTCTCGTTGACCGCCACGACCTCGCCGGACAGCGGCGCGATCACATCCGAGACTGCCTTGACCGACTCGACCTCCGCATAGGAGTCGTTCTGGGAGAGCTGCGCGCCGACCTCGGGCGGGTCGTAGAAGACGACCTCGCCGAGCGCATCCTGGGCGTACCAGGTGATGCCAAAGGTCGCTTCGTCGCCTTCAATACGCGCCCAGTCGTGCTCGGAGTGGTAGAGCAAGTCTTCGGGATAGCTCGCGTCCGCCATGTCAGGATCCCTTTCGGTAGAGAGGCTTGCGCTCAACGACCGCGGGGCGCGTCGTCCCCCGCACGTCAATCTCGATCGGCGTGCCCGGCTCAGCACGCTCGGGAGAAACGTACGCCATCCCGATGCCGCGCTCCATGCACGGCGAGAAGCTCCCGCTCGTGACGATGCCGCCGCCGATCACGGGGTTGCCCTGGCGGGCGATCCCGCGGCCCTCGATCGCGAACGGCACGAGCTTCTCGCGCGGGCCATCACGGCGCGCAGCGGCGATCGCCTCGGACCCGATGAATCCGGTCTGCTCCTTGCAGCACCAGCCGAGACCGGCTTCGATCGGGCCGCGGTCTTCGCTCAGGTCGTTGCCGTAGAGGTGAAAGCAGACCTCGAGCCGCAGCGTGTCGCGCGCGCCGAGGCCGACGGGAGCGGCGCCATGCTCGAGCAGCGCGTCCCAGACGGCGGGCGCATCGCCGGGATCCAACAGCAACTCGACGCCATCCTCGCCCGTGTAGCCGGTGCCGCACACGAGCATCGCGGCGCCGGCGACGACGCGCTCGCAGCAGTGCATGCGGGACGGCAGTGATCCGTCCGCGAGGCGCCGCACGAGCGCGCGCGCGTCCGGACCCTGGACGGCGAGCATCGCGAAGTCGGACGCCTTGTCGAGCACGTCGACGTCGAACCCGTCGCTGTGGGACTGCATCCAAGCGAGGTCCTTCTCGTGGTTGGCGGCGTTCGTAACAGTGAGGAACGCGCACTCCGCCAGCCGGTAGGTGAAGAGGTCGTCGAGCACGCCGCCGTCCTCGCGACACAGAACGCTGTACTGGGCACCCCCCTCGGGAAGGCGGCGCAGGTCGTTTGAGAGCACGCGCTGGAGGAACTCGAGCGCCTGCGGCCCGCGCGTCTCAACCTGTCCCATGTGCGAGACGTCGAACACCCCGACGCCGGTGCGGACGGCCAGATGCTCGGCGCGGATCCCGCTGTACTCGACCGGCATCTCCCAGCCCGCAAACGGCACGAGCTTGGCCCCGGCAGCGACGTGGCGGTTGTGCAGCGCGGTTCGGCGAAGGGATGTCTCGGCGGGCGTGGACACTCTGAGAGGAGGCTAGCGAGGCCTCACAGCGCCAGGACGACCGCCCGCGCCGACTCGAGATCCGACCCCGTCGCTTCGCGATATGCCTTGATCGCCTGGATCGTCTTCCCCTGTCGCGCGAGCTCGACCACCTCCGCGGGCACCGGGCCCTGGGCGGTCGTGTAGCGAGTGTAGGTATAGCCCGAGCTGCCGGCCCTCTCGAGGTAGTTCTCGATGTGATCGAGCCGCTTGCCGAGCTGATCCAGAATCGGCTTGAGCTGGTCCCAATCCATGGGGCCAGCCTATCGATGCTGATGGGAGCGGTGAGGGCTAGCGGTCTTTGAGGAACGACGGGATGTCGATCTCGTCGTCACGGATCTCGAGCGACGAGCGCTGGCGGTCGTCCATCGTCACGTCGCGGTCCCGGCGCGCCCGGCGAGTCGTCTCGCGGGCGGTGCTCGGTCGGGCGCTGCCGTGGTCGAAGCCGGTGGCGATCACCGTCACCCGGACCTCCTCGCCGAGCGAGTCGTCGATCACCGCGCCGAAGATGATGTTCGAGTTCGCGTCCGCGGCGCTCTGCACGATCTCGGCCGCCTCGTTGACCTCGAACAGGCCGAGGTCGTGACCCCCGGTGATGTTCAGCAGGATCCCGGTCGCGCCCTCGACCGACTCTTCGAGCAGTGGCGAAGAGATCGCGACCTTTGCCGCCTCGGCGGCGCGGTTCTCACCACCGGCCGAGCCGATTCCCATCAGCGCGCTGCCGGCGTCGTGCATGATCGTGCGCACATCGGCGAAATCGAGGTTGATCAGGCCGGGGATCGTGATCAGGTCGGTGATCCCCTGGACGCCCTGACGCAGCACGTTGTCGGCCTCGCGGAAAGCATCCAGGATCGAGGTGCGGCGCTCGACGATCGTCAGCAGCTTCTCGTTTGGGATGATGATCAGCGTGTCGACGTACTCGCGCAGCCTCTGGATTCCCTCCTGCGCCTGGCGGCCACGCTGGTTGCCCTCGAACATGAACGGGCGGGTGACCACGCCGACGGTCAGCGCCCCGATCTCGTTCTTGGCGATGTCCGCGATCACCGGGGCGGCGCCGGTGCCGGTGCCGCCGCCCTCGCCCGCGGTGACGAACACCATGTCGGCGCCCTTCAGCGCCTCCTTGATGTCGTCGCGAGACTCGGCTGCTGCACCCTGACCGATCTCAGGATTCGCGCCGGCGCCGAGGCCCTTGGTCAGCTCGTGGCCGATGTTCAGCTTGATGTCCGCGTCGCACATCGCCAGCGCCTGCGCGTCGGTGTTCGTCGCGATGAACTCGACGCCGCGCAGGCCTGCGTCAACCATGCGGTTGACGGCGTTAGTGCCTCCGCCTCCGACGCCGACGACTTTGATGACTGCTAGGTAACTGCCGCTTTCCATAGGTGACCGTCCGACCCTCGATGTAGCATTGAGCGTTTGTCGCTCTTTCGCTGATAGCGGGAGTTTTGCACGTTAGGGCTTGAAGATGCGGGAAGTCAACGCAGCGGGCCTCCCGCAACGTTCGTTGCAGATCGCGGAATTCTCGATGATCGCGCGAGAGTTCGCAATTTTGATGGCTAAACCTTAACTTGAGGTTTATCCTCCGGGCGGGGACCCTGTTGACGGGTTCGCGGCGGTGCTGGCACCGGCCGCCGGCCGTGCCGGATCGCTGACGTCGATATAGGCCGCACCGGCCGAACCGGGGTCCGCGAGGACCTCGGTGACCGACGCCCACTTCGCCCGCAGGCGGCTCGTATCGCCGAAGTAGATCGCTGGCCCGTCGCGCAGCTGGGCGACCTCCCCGTGGGCCGAGCTCGTGGTGACCTGGCTGACATGCGCGAGCATCTGGTAGGGCGCGGCGGCCAGCACCGCCACCGCGCCGAGGGCGCTCGGATCGGTCAGCCTGGCGCCGCCGGGCGGGACCCGCAGCGGGATCGCCGGCAGCGCCTTGGCTGCAACGACATCGTGCAGCAGCGTGCCGTCTGCAGCCACCGCCGTCGTGTGGCCGCCCACGGTCACAGCCCCGACCGGGTTCTGCTCGATCACCCTGATCCGCATTCCGTGGGGGAACTGCGTGGAGACCTGCAGGTCCTTGACGGCGGGATAGGGCGCCACCGCCGTCCGCAGCCGGCCGACCTGGACGTCGAGCGTCGTCATCGTCTTCGCTGCCGCGATCAGGGCCGAGCGGATCTTCGCCGCGTCCGGCCCGCTCTGTCCGGTGACGCTCACGCGTTGCACGGCGACCAGTGAGGAGTCGCGCAGCCAGAGCCAGGCGCCCGCCAGCGCGGCAAGCAGCACGATCAGCGCCAGCAGCAGCCGCGGGCGCCACAGGCGAAAGCGGCGGCTGCGGATCCGAAAGGCGGCGGCTTCCATCCTCGGTTCTGATTCGACCTCACCGCCGCGTCCCCTACTTCGAGATCGGCTCCTTAATCGATCAGCGAACGGCCGAGCGAATCGATGTCGCCCGCGCCCATCATCAGCACGAGATCGCCCGGCCGCAGCGTCACCGCGAGAAACGCGCGGACGTCCTCGAAGCCGGGCAGCCACGCCACCGGGCGGCCACCGCCGGCGTCGGCGGCCGCCTGCGCGATCAGCCTGCCGTCGACGCCCGGGAAATCCTGCGCCCGCTCCCGCGCCGGGTACACGTCGAGCACCGCCACAACGTCGGCACTTGCCAGCGCGTTCCCGAATCCGGTCGCGAGTGCCTTGGTCCGCGAGTACAGGTGGGGCTGAAAAATGGCGATCAGCCGCTTCGGCGCGAGCGTGCGGGCGGCGGCGAGGGCGGCGGCGACCTCGGTCGGATGGTGGGCATAGTCGTCGTACACGGGAACGCCGTGGGCGGTCTCGCCGAGGCGCTCGAGTCGCCGCCGGGCGCCGCGGAAGTCGAGCAGCGCGGCGGCGGCACGCTCGGGGTCGGCTCCGGCGAGCGCGGCGGCGGTCAGCGCGCCGGCTGCGTTGATCGAGTTGTGTGCCCCGGGCACGGTCAGCCCCACCCGGAGGCCGTGCCAGCGAAAGCGCGAGCCGCTCGGGCTCAGCTCCGGGCTCGGTGCGTCGTAGGCGCGAGCCCCCGGCGGGCACAGCGCGATCAGTTCCGGCCGGTCCCACACGACCGCGTTCTCCCCGGCTCGCGCCATGAAGGTGCGGAACGTGTCCTCGAGCTCCAGTCGCGAGCTGTAGGTGGAATGGTGGTCGAGCTCGGCGTTGGTCAGGATCGCGATCTCGGGACTCAGCTTGAGCAGCGAGCGGTCTGACTCGTCGGCCTCGATCACGATCCACTCCCCCTTCCCCCAGGCGGCATTCGATCCCGTCGCCCGGAGCTCGCCGCCGACCACGTAGGCCGGGTCGAGGCCGCATCCGCGCAGCGCGTGCACGACCATCGCCGCGGTCGTGGTCTTTCCGTGGGTCCCGGTCACCGCCAGGCAGCGGCGCAGCGTCGCGAGCTGCGCCAGCAGGTCGGCGCGATGCAGCTCGCGCCCGGCAGCGGCCTGCCGCTCGGGGTTGGACGGCGGCACCGCTGTCGAGTACACGACCTCGGCGCCTGGCGGGACGTTCGACGCGGCGTGGCCGAGCACCGGCTCGATCCCGTGCTCGCGCAGCCGCTCGGTGTACGAGGACTCGGCGCGGTCAGAGCCCGTGACCTGCGCGCCGAGCTCGCGGGCGACGAGCGCGAGCCCGCTCATCCCGGCGCCGCCGATGCCGACGAAGTGCAGCCGGCGGGAGGACCAGTCGTCGCTTGGCAAGTGGTGGAGCTAGAGGCGCTCGAGCACGACGACCGGGATTTCCCGGTCGGTCTTGCGCTGGTAGTCGTCGTAGGCCGGCCAGGTGGCGGTCATGATCTTCCACAGCTCCGGCTTCTCCTCGGGCGTAGCGTCCCGCGCCCGCGCCTCGAACCGGTCGCCGCGAACCTGCACGGTCACCTCGGGGTGTTCGACGAGATTGAGGTACCACGCCGGGGGCTTTGGCGCTCCACCCTTTGACGCGACGACCAGGTAGTCATCGCCGTGCCGATCGTAGATCAAAGGAGTGGGACGCTCCTGCCCTGACTTCCGCCCGGTGGTCGTCAGGATCAGAACGCGCGTCCCCTGCCAGTCGTGGCCGTCGGCTCCGTCTGTCTCCAGGTAGCGCTCGACGTGCTCGGCACCAAACAGCATGCCCAGAGCCTAGCGCGCGTGCTGCAATACCTCCTGCGCGATCTCCTGTGCGGCGTGCGGCTTGGCGAGCGCTGCCGAGGCCCGCGCCATCGCCGCCAGCCGTCCGGGATCCGCCAGCAGCCGCCCGACCTCCTGGGCGAGGCGGGGAGCGGTGAGCTCGGCGTCGGGAATGACGATTGCGGCACCGGCCTTTTCCATGTACTCGGCGTTTGCGGTCTGGTGGTCGGCGGTCGCATATGGGTAGGGAACGAGGACCGCCGGGCGGCCATGAGCGGCGATCTCGAAGATTGAGCCGCCCGAGCGCGCGACGACGAGGTCCGAGGCCAGGAGTGCCTCACGGAAGTTCGAGATATAGCCGCGGATGTCGTAATGCGGGGCGGGTGGGGCCAGCTCACGGAGGTCCGGGAGGTCTCGCTCCCCCGCGGCGTGCAGGACGTGGAAGCGTGCGCCTGCGAACGCCTCGATCGCCGCGCGGTTGATCGTGCGCGCCCCCTGCGAGCCGCCGAACACGAGCACGCAGGTCTCACTCGCGCCGATTCCGAAGCGCTCGCGGGCGGTCTTGAGATCCGTTGCCGGTGCCGGGACCGGACGTCCGGTGACGCGGTACTTGCGGCTGTCGCGTCTCTCGATCGGGAACGCCAGGCATACCCGCTTTGCGAACGGCGTGAGCAGCCGGTTGGTCAGCCCGAGGTGGCTGTCGGCCTCCATCAGCACCAACGGCAGGCGCCTCGTGATGGCCGCGAGCCCGACGGGCCCTGCCACGTAGCCACCCGCGCCGATCACCGCGTGGGGGTTTAGATCGCCCAACATCCGTCGGGCAATCGGCAGTGCGCGGGCGTCGATGAGCGCCGCACGCGCGGCCTTCAGCGGGTTCGCGCGGTGCAGAGGCATGACTCTCAGCGTCCGCAGCTCATAGCCGGCGGCCGGCACGAGCTCGAGCTCCGCTCGCTGCCCACCGATGAACGTGACCTCGGCGCCGTCAGCCCGCAGCGCGTCTGCGACCGCCAGCGCTGGCACGACGTGCCCGGCGGTCCCGCCGGCGCCGATCACGATCCTCGGCGCGCTCACGCGGCGGCGCCTCTACGACCTTCAGACGTCGCGCGCCGGGGCGAGAGATGTTGAGCAGCATCCCGACGGCCGCGAGCATGATGCACAGGTTGGTCGGGGCGTAGGAGATGAACGGGAGCGGGACGCCGGTCAACGGCGCCAGCCCGAGCACGACGAAGATGTTGAGGATCCCTTGGCAAAGAATTAGTGACGTGAGCCCCGTCGCCAGCAGCTTCGCATAACGGCCTGCGGCCCGGCGCGCCGTTCGCAGACCGGCGTAGGCGATCATCCCGTAGAGGAAGACCACGCCGAAGATCCCGACGACGCCGAGCTCCTCGCCGATCACCGCGAGGATGAAGTCCGTCTGAGCTTCGGGTAGGTAGAAGACCTTCTGGACCGAGCGGCCGAGTCCGACCCCGAGCAGGCCGCCGGAGCCGAGCGCGATCTGACCCTGCACCGCCTGGAAGCCTGCTGTCGACTTCGAGGACCATGGGTGAAGGAACGACATCAGCCGCGCCTGCTGGTAGGGCTGCGCGAGCACCAGCAGCACCCCAAGCACCGCGACGATGCCGGCGAGCGCGGCGAGGTAGCGCATCGGCAGGCCGGCGGCGACCAACAGCGCCGTGATCGTGAACGCGACGACGAGCGTCGTGCCGAGGTCCGGCTCGATCACGATCAGCAGGCAGGCGGGTCCGGCAACGACTGCAATCGGCGCGATCGCCTGGCGGAAGCCGCGCATGCGCTTGGGATGGTCGGCGAGGTAGCCAGCGACGTACAGCACGAGCGCGAGCTTCATCAGCTCGGAGGGCTGGAACTGGATCGGGCCCGCTGCGAACCACCGGCGGGCGCCGTTGACCTGCACTCCGAAGTGCGGGACGAGCACGAGCAGCAGCAGCGCGAAGGACGCCATCAGCAGCAGGTTCACGAGCCGGCGGTTGAGCAGCGTCAGACCGCGGCGCTCGAGCACGTGCATCGCGGCGAGCCCGATCGCCGCGAACACCAGGTAGCGCACGAACTCGGTCGTGCCGTTGCCCTGGCCGCCGAGCAGGTCGCGCGGAGACGAGGCGCTGTAGACCATCACCGCGCCGAACGCGAGCAGGCATAGCGCAGCCGTCATCAAGATCCGGTGCTCGAGGGGCGGCGGAACGCGTTTCGCGGAGGCCTGTGACTTGGTCGCGCCGCCGCGCTTTCGCAGGGCCATCAGTGGCCCTTCTCCACCAATGCACGGAAGTGGTCACCGCGCGCTTCGAAATCGCGGTACTGGTCGTAGCTTGCGCAGGCCGGCGAGAGCAGCACGACGTCACCGGGCCCGGCGGCGCCACGGGCCTGCGCGACTGCGGTGTCGAGGTCAGCGGCGTGGATCAGCGTCGTCCCGGTCCCCGCGAGCGCATGCGCGAGCTCGCCGGCCGCCTCACCGATCAGATAGACGGCTCTGCAGCGCTCCGTCACCGGCTCGGCGAGCGGCGTGAAGTCCTGTTGCTTGCCGCGGCCGCCGGCGATCAGGTGGACGCGGGCGGGTGGGGCCGGATACGCGTTCAGCGCGACGAGCGTGCTGG
Organism: uncultured Solirubrobacterales bacterium; assembly: GCA_963796525.1. Taxonomy (GTDB): domain Bacteria; phylum Actinomycetota; class Thermoleophilia; order Solirubrobacterales; family Solirubrobacteraceae; genus Palsa-465. The sequence continues at coordinate 118,210 of CAWCMD010000012.1, read as the reverse complement.
CCACGTTCGTCGCCTTCGAGTCGTTGACGTATTCGACACCGTTCTTCGTGGCGACGAGCTCGAGCCGGTGCGCAACACCGGCGAACGTCTTGAGGCCGGCTGTTACGGCCTCGCGATTGATCCCGCGCGCGAGGCATACCGCGGCGGCGGCCATCGCATTCTGTCGGTTGTGCTCGCCAGGCAGGGCAAGCTGCTGATGCGCGATCAGCGGCTGCTGATCCCACCACAGATAGCCCTCGCGGTCGGCGAGCTCGGCCTCGGGACCGCGGCCGAGCGGCACGCGCCGGGCACAGCCGCCGAGATCCTCGACGTCGATGTCCTCGGGTGCGACGGCGATGTCGTCGTTCCCCTGGTTGATGAAGATCCGCAGCTTGGCCTGTACGTAGTTGTCGTAGCTCGTGTGCCGATCGAGGTGGTCAGGGGCGAGGTTGAGCAGCACCGCTGCCTCCGGGGCGAAGCTGAGCGTGTCCTCGAGCTGAAATGACGAGGCCTCGCACACCACGGTGGCGTCGCCTGCAATCGCGCCGACGAGCGACGAGGCCGCCGTGCCCACATTTCCGGCAACCGCCACGGGGCGCCCCGCCTCGCGATGGATGTGGCCGATCCACTCGGTCGTGGTCGTCTTGCCGTTTGTCCCGGTCACCGCGATGAACTCGTTCGGAAGCAGTCGCCAGGCGAGCTCGAGCTCGCCGAGCACGAGCAGACCGCGCTGGCGCGCCGCGAGGATCGCGGGCGCGTGTTGGGGTACGCCGGGGCTCTTGATGAGCGTCCTGGCGCGGGCGGCAAAGGCGTCGCCTGACGCATCCAGATGCACTTCGACGCCGGCCTGCGAAAGCCTTCCCTCGATCCGCTCATCGATCGCGCCCGCATCGATGCCAATCACCTCCTCTCCGCGGGCGCGCAACGCGAGTGCCGCCGCCATGCCCGAGCGGGCCATGCCGACGACCAGGAACGGACCGGGCGGCAGCGGCGGCCGGGGCTTCACGGCGCGCACGGCTCCGCACGCGGACGGTGCTCAGCCACGGATGCTGAGGCGGTACACCGTGAACGCGATCGCGGCGCACGCCGAGGCGACGATCCAGAAGCGCAGGATGATCTTCGTCTCCGACCACCCCTGGAGCTCGAAGTGGTGGTGGATCGGCGCCATCAGGAAGACCCGCTTCCGGAACGTCTGGAACGAGAAGACCTGGATCAGCACCGACAGCGCCTCGATCACGAATACGCCCGCCATCAGGATCAGCAGCAGCTCGGTCCTGGTCATGATCGCCAGCCCGGCGATCGCACCTCCCAGCCCAAGCGATCCGGTGTCGCCCATGAAGATGCTCGCGGGGAAGCTGTTGAACCACAAGAAGCCGATGCAGGCGCCCACGAGGCACGCGGCGAGGATCGCCAGATCGGTCTGACCAGAGGTGATGAAAGTGATCCCGATGTAGGCGAGCAGCACGATCGCCGCGCAGCCCGCCGCCAGGCCGTCGAGGCCGTCGGTCAGGTTGACGGCGCTGGTCGAGCCGACCACGACGAGGTAGATGAAGATCGGATAGAGCGGACCCAGATCCAGCGTCACGTCGACGAACCGAAAGCGCACAGACGAAGGGATGTGGGCCTTTTGCGTTGCGACCCACCACAGGCCCAGCGAGATCGCGATCGTGACGATCAGCTTCGTCCGAGCCCGCAGCCCGAGCGAGCGGCGTTTGACGATCTTCGTGTAATCGTCGGCGAAGCCGAGCAGCGCGCACGCGACGGCCGCTCCGAAGACTCCCATGGCTTCCCAGCCGCGCTTGGACAGGATCAGGAACGGGATCGCGAACGCGGTGAAGATGATGATCCCGCCCATCGTCGGGGTCCCGGCCTTGGTCTTGTGGCCCGCCGGCCCCTCCTCGCGGATGTTCTGCCCGAACTCGCGCCGGCGCAGGAACTCGATGAATTTCGGCGAGAGGAACAGGCACAGCAGCAGCGCCGCGGTGCCGGCGATCAGCACGCGCCCAGAGATCGAACCGGTCACGCCTGCACCGCCTGAACCGCCTGGCAGACGAGCTCGAGACCCACTCCCCGGGAGGCCTTCACCAGCACCGCGTCGCCCGGCTCGAGCAGCTCGGGCAGCAGCGCCGCCGCCTCGCTGGCGTTCGCGACGCACTGCACGTCTGAGCTGAAGCGGTCAGCCATCGCCGCTGCCAGCGGGCCGACCGTGATCAGCAGGTCGACCCCCGCCTCGTAAGCGTGTTCGCCGATCTGCTCGTGGTAGACCCGCTCCTCGGGGCCCAGCTCGAGCATGTCGCCAAGCACCGCGACGCGCCGCGCGGCATGCTCGCGGGCGGCGGTGGCGGCAAGGTCGTCGAGTGCGGCGCGCATCGACATCGGGTTCGCGTTGTAGCAGTCATCGATCAGCGTCACGCCGTCGGGAAGCCGCACGCGCTGGCCGCGGCCCGGCGAGAGCACGAGTTCGACGTGGCCGTGGGGCGTGACGCCCACCGCGCGTGCAGCCGCGACGGCCGCAAGCAGGTTGGTGCGCAGGTGGGCCTGGGTGAACGGGACCTCGAGCGTGATCTGCTCTCCCTGCGCGTCGATCTCGAGCTCGTCGTCGCCGGCGCTCGTAAGGCGCACGTCGCCGCTGCGGCCGCCGAACGTGACCGTGTGCACGTCGGCTCTGAGGTGGGGTTCCAGAAGCGCCTCGTCCACCGGGATCACGGCGGTGCCGCCGCTTCTCAGACCGGCGATCAGCTCGGCCTTCGCCTGCGCGATCGCCTCGAGGCTGCCGAGCAACTCGAGGTGCACCGGGCCGATGTTGACGATCACGGCGACGTCGGGACTCGCGATCGCCGCGAGCTCGGCGATCTGGCCCCGTCCGCGCATCGCCATTTCGAGCACGAGCACCTCGGTGTTGTCCGGAGCGCCGAGAATCTCTAGCGGCAGGCCGACCTCCGTGTTGAAGTTGGCGCGCGAGGCGACCGTGCGGCGGTGCGGGCTCAGCAGCGCGTGCAGGATGTCCTTGGTCGAGGTCTTTCCGGTCGACCCGGTGACGCCGATCACCTGTGCGCCGAGGTGCGTGCGCCACGCGCTCGCGAGGCTCTGGAGCGCGGCGAGCGGATCCGACGCCGCGAGCAGCACCCCCGGAGCCGCGCACTTGGCTGCCTCGGCGTGCTCCTGCGTGGCGATGACTCCCCAGGCGCCGCCGGCCAGCGCCTGCGGCGCGAACTTGCCACCGTCGACGTTGGCACCGGGCAGGCCGACGAACAGGGCTCCGGGGCCGGCTTCGCGAGAGTCGATCACGACGCGCTCGGGTCCGGACGCGGTGCAGGGCGGTGCGATCATGCGCGCCCCCGCGGCGTCGGCGACCTGCTGCGGGCTCCAGGCCCTCATCGCGCGCTCGCCGGGGACGCGCTGCGCAGCGTCTCTCGCGCAACCGTCACATCGTCGAATGGGATCTTGCGCCCGCCGGCGAACTCCTGGCCCTGCTCGTGTCCCTTGCCGGCGATCACGATGACGTCGCCGGCCCGCGCGCCCGCGATCGCCGCCTCGATCGCCGCGCGACGGTCCGCGGTGTGCTCGACGTCGTCCCCTGAGCCTTCGAGGATCTCTTCGATGATCGCCTCCGGATCCTCGGAGCGCGGATTGTCGGAGGTCACGATCACGCGATCGGCGAGCCGGCGTGCGATCTCCCCCATCAGCGGCCGCTTTCCGCGGTCGCGATCACCGCCGCACCCGAACACGACGTGCAACCGGCCCTCGGCGAGCTGCCTGGCGGCGCTCAGCACATTCTCGAGCGAGTCGGGCGTGTGGGCGTAGTCGACGAGGACCGCGAAGTCCTGCCCCTCGTCGACTGGTTCGAAGCGGCCAGGGACCTGCCCGGCGGCGTTGATCGCGCTGACGGCGGTTTCCAGCGGGACCTCGAGTGCGCGTGCGGCGGCGAGCGCGCCGAGCACGTTGTAGACGTTGAAGCGGCCGCGCAGCGGCGAGGTGAGCGCTGTTTCGCCGTCAGGAGACAGGACGGTGAACCGGGAGCCGGCGAGTCCGGTCTCGACGTTCGTGGCCCGGTAGGTGGCGGTTTCGCTGTTGAGCGCGAACGTGATCGCGCCCGGCAGGTCGTTCGCGATCCGTCTGCCGTACGCGTCATCGACGTTGATCAGCGTGTGCTGCGTTCGTCCCGGCGCGAATAGCTTGCGCTTGGCGGCGAAGTAGTCCTCCATCGTCGGGTGGAAGTCGAGGTGATCCTGGGTGAGGTTCGTGAAGATCGCCGCCGCGAAGTGGATCGCGTCGGCGCGATGCAGCTCCAGCGCGTGCGATGAGACCTCGAGCGTGCAGGCCCGATCGCCGCCGTCCAGCATGTGGCGGAACGTGCGCTGGAGGTCGATCGCCTCGGGCGTCGTGCGCACCACCGCATGCTCGACCCCTCCAATCACGCTCTTGACCGTGCCGAGGAGTCCGGTTTGACGGCCGTCGGCCTCGAGCAGCGAGCGCACCAAGAACGCGGTCGTGGTCTTGCCGTTGGTGCCGGTGACGCCGACGGTTTGCAGCTGTTCTGTTGGATCGTCATAGAAGTGTGCAGCGGCGGGAGCCATCGCCTCGCGGACGCTCCTCACAAGGATTTCCGGAACGTTCAGCCCGAGCGGGCGCTCGACGACGAGCGCGACCGCGCCGCGCTCGATCGCATCGGGCGCGAACTCGTGGCCGTCGCGCGTGAAGCCCGGAACGCAGAAGAACAACGTTCCCGGCTTGACGGTCCGGTTGTCGTACGCGAGGTTGGTGATCTGGAGACCCCGCGCGCCTTCCGGAGCGTCAGGGATCACCTCGTCCAGCCGCATCGGGCGCCGAGTGTAGTGGTGGGGGCGGCGGTCAGCTGACTCAGGCAGGCCGCTTGCGTTGAAAAGCGATCCCTCCGGTCAGGCCGGCGCAACAGCCCTGAGCCGCAACGTCACGACCTCGCGAGCGCGCAACCGCACCGCGCCCGTTGCACCCTCCTCAGCTGTCTCGTCGAGCCTCGTGCGCGAGACGTTGAGATCGCCGCCGACAAGCAGGGTGGCCGCGTCCGGCGCGGGGTTGAAGCACCGCAGGACGAGGCCGTCGCCGTTCTCGGCGCCTTTCAGAGAGGAGAACGCCACATCGCCCTGCAGAGCGAGTGGCACGGTCCAGCCCGCGAGCGCCCCGGTCGTCACGAATCCGTAGCGGTAGTCCTGTGAGGCCCGGACCAGCGCCGCGTCGTCGAGCCCGTCAGCGTCGAGCAGCAGCGCGTACTCGAGGTGGTGGCGCCCGAGGCACTGGCCCTCGGGCGTCGGCGTCTGCGGGCCGGCGCCGAGCGGACGGGTCTTGATGGCGTTCGACGGATGAGATATGAGGCCGACGCCGCGAACGAGCGTCAAGCAGATCTCGGCGCCGCGTGCCTCGTATTCGGGCAGGCCCCTGGTGAGCAGCGCCAGCGGCCCGAGCGCCACCGCACCGAGCGTGTGCTGGGTGGGGTCGGGCGGCTCGACCCACCCGGTCTTCGGGGCTTGCGGCGTCACCGGTCGGTGGACGACGGCGAATTGACCCTCGGCTCGCACCATCTGCTCCGTGGCGCCGGTCGGGAAGATCACTCGGAGTCGGTGGTCGGGCTTGTCGTTCTGAAGCGTTGTTCTGAACTCGATGCGGCGGCTGCCGCTGGTCAGGCGGGCGACCGTGCGGATCGCGACCCCATCGGTGGCGGTGCTGAGCTCGAGCTCCCACACCGTCGGGCCGTTCGCGAGCACCCTGGCCGTGGCGACGTCGCTGCGCCACACCGGCTCTCCCTCCGCCGGGCAGAAGTTGTAGAGGTCGCCGAGGTCCTGCTCGTCCTCGAGCCTGTGCAGGCCTTGGAACCGGCGACCGCCGCGCTTGTCCGTGAGCGTGAGCGTGCCGTCCCGCGCCGCCTCGAGCCTGAGCTCGTCGTTCTCGATCGCGGTGGCCGCGGCCGGTGCCTGCGGCGCTGTGGGCTCGAGCTCGACGGTCGTCGCGGCAAAGCCGTCGAGTTCGACAAGCGCCGGCGTGTGACCCAGGGCCTCGACCAGAGCGGCTCGCCGGACCGGCAGCGGGTTGATAACGCCGACGCGGTGCTGCTCGTCCTGCTGCGCGTAGGGCGCCAGCGCCCGTGCCTGCAGCACATCAAGCATCCTGTGCAGCTGCTCGTAGCGGACCATCATGTCGCGATGGACCTCGTCGCAGGAACATCCGCAGATCGAGTCGTGGGGCTGGCACTTGAGCAGCTCGCGCCAGGCGAGCCGGAAGTCGGAGATCGGGAAGGGGGCCTTGGTCTGGAGCGCGCTCAGGGCCGCGAGCGTCTCGACCGACAGCAGCCGCCGCTCGGCCCGCTCGTTGGCGCGCTTGAGGTACAGCCGCGCCGAATTCACCCCGCGCAGCACGTTGTGCATCCGGCTGTCCACGAGCTCGCCGCTCCAGGTCGGCGGCGGCGATTCCGGCGTCGCTTGCTGGACGTAGCCGGCGTAGGTTCCGATCTTGAACGTGGATCCCGGGTTGCGCTGCTCGAGCTCCCTGCACAGCGCCGGCATCTCCGGCTGGATCGGGAAATGGTCGGTGCCGTTGCACAGCAGGACATCGTCGACGCTGGCCTTCGCCAGCAGCGGGCAGAACCGCTGTGCGATCGCCCGGGCGCGCCGGTCGGCGTCGTCGATCCCGTCGACCGCGGCGAAGTTGCCGTAGTCCGCGTGCTGGTGGAACGCGAGCACCTCGCTCCCGTCGGGGGCGCGCCAACGGAAGATCAGACCGACGTCGTCCAGCTGGTCGCCCATCCCGCGGCTGAAGATGAACGTCTTGATCCCGAATCCGGCCAGGACCTGCGGCAACTGCATCGGGTGGCCGAAGCTGTCGGGCATGTACCCCACCTGCGCCGGGGTCGCACCGAACCGCTCGCACACATCGCGGCCGGTCAGCAGATTGCGGACCAGCGCTTCGCCGCCGACGAGAAACTCGTCGGGGAGCACGTAGCTCGGTCCGGTTTCGAGCCGGCCTGCGGCGATCAGGGCGCGCAACCGCGTCTCGTTCTCCGGCCGGACCTCGACGTAGTCCTCGAGCACGATCGCCTGGCCGTCGAGCGTGAACGAGGTGAAGTCCGGGTCGGACTCGAGCGTGTCGAGCACCTTGTCGACGACCCGGGCAAGCTCGAGCCGGAAGTGGTCGAACGGCCGGTACCACTCCCTGTCCCAGTGGGTGTGTGGAACGATCGTGAAGCGTGTCACCGGCGGGAAGGATTACCGGTTTGAGCGTGCCTCGTGGGATGATCGAGGCGTGGAGGTCGCTGATCAGCCAGACGCCCTCGCGGTGAGGCTGGCCGAGCTCGTAGACGGCTACGCGCGCCGCGTGTACCCGGCGGTGCTCGAGCAGCACGGCTCGGCATCGGTCTCCTCGCCGCTCGGAGTGTGGCTGTTGCTTGCCGCGTGCGCCTCGATCGCCGCGGGCGAGCAACGGCACGAGCTGGAACTCGTGCTCGGCTGCCCCACCACCGAGGCGGCAGAGCTCCTCGCGGCGTTCATGGCGGATCCGCCGCCCGCGCTGAAGGCCGCGATCGCGATGTGGATCCGCAAGCTCGACTTCACCCCGGCGGTCTCGGATTGGATCAAGCGCCTCCCGCCGCAGCTCGAGACCGGGGCGATGCCGACCAAGCTGCAGGCGGACGAATGGGCCGAGCGGCACACGCTCGGGCTGATCAAGGAATTCCCGCTGTCGATCGACGCTACAACGCGGATCGTGCTCGCGTCCGCGCTCGCCACGAAGGTCTCATGGCCGACGCCGTTCGACCTCGTCCCGGCTTCCGAGCACCTGGCGCAAGGCAGCCCGTGGCGCGGACAGGTAGAGCGGCTGCTGTGGGAGACGAAGCCGTCCGGCGGCATCGCCAAGACCCAGGCCGCCGGCGTGGTGGCGTTCCATTCAGCAGCCGCCAAGGAGGAGCTGACCGTCGTCTCCGTGTCAGCGGACCCGGGCACTCCCCGCGAGGCTGTGCTCGAGGCGGCACACGAGCTGGCCCGGCCGCCGGCCCATTCTCGTAGCCAATCGCTGTTCGAGCTGCCGCTCGGTGACGGGCACTCGTGGCTGATCGCCGAGCACGAGGTCGCGACCGCCACGCCGGACGAGCGGATCGAGCGAATCGACGGCGCCAGCCTGCCGGCCTGGCGGGTCGAGGGCGAGCTGGACCTGCTGCTCTCGGACCGCTTCGGATCGCAGCCGGCGCTCGAGACGATGCGCAGGCAGATCGGCCCGCGGGCTGACGACGAGTTCGGCGCCAGGCAGGCCGCCGTCGCATCGTTCACCCGGTTCGGGTTCGAAGCCGCGGCGGTCACCGCGTTCGCGATCGCCACCAGCGCCCACATGCCCCCACCGCACAGCGGCCTGCTGCGGACCGCCACGCTCCGCTTCGACCACCCCTACGCGGTGGTCGCGGTCGCGGGCGATCCGCAACGGGCCTGTAGCTGGAGCGGCCTGCCGCTCTTCACGGCATGGGTGGACAGCCCCGAGGAGCCGGCGGACGATGTCGACAGCTGAGCGTCAACGGCTGAACCCGTGCCGCCCGTTCGTCGGCTGCCGCTGCTCGAGCACGCGGTCGACGAGCCCGTAGGCGACCGCCTCCTCGCCGCTGAAGAAACGGTCGCGCTCCATGTCGGCGTGCACCCGCTCGATCGACTGGTCGGTGTGCTTGGCGTAGATCTCATCGACGCGGGCGCGCAGCGCGAGCACCTCCCGGGCATGGATCTCGATGTCGGTCGATTGACCCTCGAACCCGCCGGACGGCTGGTGGATCAGGATCCGGCTGTTCGGCAGCGCCATGCGCTTGCCCGGGGCGCCGCCTGCGAGCAGCAGCGAGCCCATCGACATCGCGATCCCGTAGCAGATCGTCGCCACGTCGGGTCGGATGAACTGCATCGCGTCGTAGATCGCGAGGCCGGCGTAGATCGACCCGCCGGGGGAATTGATGTACAGGCTGATGTCCTTGTCGGGGTCGTCGGACTCGAGGTGGACGAGCTGCGCGACGACGAGGTTGGCCGTCTCCTCGTCGACGACGCCGCCCAGGAACACGACGCGATCGTTGAGCAGTCGCGAATAGATGTCGAACGAGCGCTCGCCTCGGGCGGTCTGCTCGACGACCATTGGCACGAGTGGCATGAAGCCTCCTCTCCGTGTGGTAACGTGCAACCTTCTGGTTGCGAGCAAACATAGCAGACACGCAACCAATTGGTTGCGCATCAAGCGAGGAGGATCTCATGGCCGAGCGAATCGAACGTGAACTGCTGCTGGACGTCTCAGCCGAGGAGATCTGGACAGCGGTTACCGGCGACGACTGGCTCGCCGACGAGGTGAACTTCGATCTGAGTCCCGGTGGCGACGCGCACTTCCGCTCCGAGCGCTCGGAGAAGCACGGCTGGGTCGAGGAGGCCTCCGCGCCCGAGCGGCTGGCGTTCTGGTGGGCCGCCGACGGCGAGCCGGCGACGCGGGTGGAGCTGACGATCACCGAGATTGACGGCGTCACGCGGCTGCGCGTCGTCGAGACCCGGCCACTTGACGTTCTCGACCTGACCGGAACGCCACTGCCGGGGATCGGTGGGCGCGCCTACGGGCCGGCCCTCGTTGCCGCCTGAGATGTCCGGCCCGGATGACCGAACGGATGCCGTGTTTGGCGCGCTCGCCGACCCGACCCGCAGATCCTTGCTCGCCACGATCGCGCATCAGCCCTCCGTGACGGCGACCGAGCTGGCCGCCGAGCTACCGATCACTCGCCAGGCCGTGCTCAAGCATCTGAGCGCGCTCGCCGATGCCGGACTGCTCGACCGCGAGCGATCCGGACGCGAGGTGCACTATCGCGTCACGCCCGAGCCGCTCTCGGATGCGGTCTCGTGGATGGCCGAGGTGGGCGGCCAGTGGGACGAGCGACTGGCGACGCTGCGCCGCCGGGTCGCTCAGCGCGGCGAGATCCCCAGATAGGGCACGGCCCAGCCGACGATCTTCTGGAACGCCGGCGCCGCGACCGCGCCGCCGAAGATCGCGCCCTGCGGGCGGTCGACCATCACGGTCACGAGCAGCGTCGGGTGGCTGGCGGGCACGAACCCGATGAACGAAGCCGCGTACGCGCTGTTGGAGTACTTGCCGTTGATGACCTCGTTGGCGGTACCGGTCTTGCCGGCGAGGTCATAGCCCGGGATCGCCGCGCCGGAGGCGGTGCCGCCGTCGGCGAACACGCCGCGCAGCATGTAGCGAAGCTGCTGCGCCGCAGCCTGGGAGATGATCCTGTGGCCCGCGGGCTCGGGCGTCGCCTTGCCGCCGACCGTCTTGACGATGTGCGGCGGCCGCAGGATGCCGCCGTTGGCGATTGCGGCGTACGCAGTGGCCATCTGCATCGGTGTGACGGATTCGCCCTGGCCCATCGGGAGGTTGCCCATCGAGGAGCCCGAGTACTGCTGCCAGTGGAGGACGATCCCCTGCTCGTCGCCCGGCAAGTCGATCCCGGTGTGTGCGCCAAAGCCAAAGCGGTGCACCCAGTAGTCGAAGCGGCGCGGGCCGAGCTTCATCCCGATCTCATCGGCGCCGATGTTGCTGGAAACCCTCAGGATGTCCGCCACCGACAGCGTCTCGTCGCCGTGATCCTCGGCGTCGTGGATCGTCCGGTCCGCCACCTGGAGCTGCGAGGGGATGTTGAATTGAGTCTGGGGCGTGACGACCTGGTCCTGCAGCGCGCCGGCGACCGTGAAAGCCTTGAAGGTCGAGCCAGGCTCGTAGTCGAAGCCGACCGCACGGTCCTCGCGCGCGTAGGCGGGGGCGCCGAACGGATTGTTGGCGTCGACCCGTGGCCAGTTGGCGAGCGCGAGGATATCCCCGTTGTTTGGGTTCATCACGATCGCGGTCGCCCCGCGCGGCTGATATTGCGCCCCGACGCCGGCCAGCACCTGCTCGACCTCGTCCTGGAGCGCCGAGTCGATCGTCAGCTGAACCGTCTTACCCGGCTGCGTCGTCCGGACGTCGTCGATCGAGATCGGCTGCCCGATCGCGTCGTTGACGATCCGGCGGACGCCGTCGTGGCCGCGTAGCACGCTGTCGTATCGGTATTCAACGCCGCTCAGCCCGCGGTCGCCCCACCCCACCATGCCCAGCACCTGCGAGGCGGCCCAGTCGCGCGGGTAGACACGCGTCACCTGTGGGATCGTGCTGATGCCGTCGATCCGCAGCTTCGAGATCTCATCCGCCTTGTCCGCCGGAAGCAGATGCGCGAGGTACACGAACCCGGTGTGCGGCTTGGTCAAATCGGTCAGCACCGTCGCCACCTGCCGGCCGAGCAACGGAGCCAGACGGCCGGCGGCTGACTGCGGATCCTTGATCAGGTACGGATCGGCCGCCACGTCATCGGCAGATTCGCTGATCGCGAGCTCCATGCCGTTGCGATCCTCGATCGAGCCACGGGGCGCCGGAATGACCTCATTCGTGATCTGCTGCGTCGCGGCCACGTGCTGCAGCGATCCGGCTCGTATGGATCCGAGATATGTCGCTCGCAGCAGCGCGATCACGAGCAGCGCGAGGAAAGCCAGGAACAGGAGCCCGATCCGGCGATCGATCGTCGCCAACGTTTAGCCCCCGCCCGAGCCGCTCTGAGCCTGTGATGAGGAGCCAGTGCTGCCGGTCGACGAGGAGACGGTGCTGCTGGAGGAGGTCTGAGTCGTGTTGGTCGGCGAGGTGCCGGTGGAGGCCATCGCGCTGGCGGCCGTCACCACGCCGGCGCTCGACGCAAAGTTGCTCGGATCCGGCGCATGGATGCTCGCCGTCGCGCGGTCGAGGTTCCCGTTCGGCGCGCCGGCGAGGAAGGCCACCTGGTCGGGGCCGGGCATGATCATTCCCATCTTCGCCGCCAGACGCTCGATTCGCTGGTCATCGGCGAGCGCGGCGACATTCGCGCGCAGGATTTCGTTGCGACCCTCGAGCGCGGTGCTGCGCTCGAGCGAGCGGCCGATGCTCGCTCCTAGCTTCAGCACCTCGACCTGCATCGCGACGATCCCCGCCAATAGCACTCCGAGCAGCGGGATCCACGCGCGGCCGCGGACGATGCGGTCGAGCAGGCTGTGATCGGGGAGCGAGCGGATGAACGCGCCGGCGCGGGCGGCAACGCCGGCGCCGGTACGCGGTGCCGCGGCGGTCCTGGACCGGCGGGTGCGCGGTGGTGCGGCGGTCTTGGACCGGCGAGTGCGCGAAGGCGTTGCCGGCGTCGCGGGCATCGCGGGCATCGCGGGCGTCGACTTCGGCGCCGCCGGAGCCCGGACCGGGGCCGGCGCGCGAGCGACCGTCGCACCGCCGGCCCGCCCCTGAACGGGTCCGGAGACCCGCCGAGGGATACGAGGAGCGGTCGGCTTGCGGACCTTTCGGCCGGTGCTCGCGCCCCTTCCGGCGGCGGTCATCGCAGGTGGTGTCACGTGCCTCCCTCCAGCTTTCGCGCGGCGCGAAGATGTGCCGACTTGGACCGAGGATTGGCCGCGACCTCGCCTGGCGTGGGCGCGACCGCGCGACGGGTCAAGAGCTCCGCTTCGGGCTCTCGGCCGCACACGCAGACCGGAATCTCAGGTGGACAGACGCAACCGCGAGCCCGCTCGACGAGGAACCGCTTCACGCGGCGATCCTCGAGCGAGTGAAAAGAGATCGCGGCGAAGCGCCCGTCCGGTGCGAGCAGCTCCCAGGCGCGCGGAAGCGCCTCGTCGAGCTGCGTGAGCTCATCGTTGACCGCGACCCGCAGCGCCTGGAATGTCCTGCGCGCCGGATGCCCGGACGCGAACTGCGCCGGAACCGGGACGGCGGACTTGATCGCATCGACGAGCTGCTGGGTCGAGCTCAGCTCCTCACGGCGGCGCGCCCGCACGACCGCACGAGCGATCTGCGATGCGTAGCGCTCCTCGCCGTATTCGCGAAGCAACCGCGCGAGGCGCCGCTCGTCCCATCCGTTGACGATCTCGCGCGCGGTCAGGTCCTGATCGGGGTCCATCCGCATGTCGAGCGGCGCGTCGTATGCGTAGGAAAAGCCCCGGACCATGGTGTCGACCTGCATCGAGGACATCCCCAGGTCGAGATAGACCAGGTCGGGATGGAGATCCTCCTCGAGCAGCTGCTCGAGCCCGCTGACGAAGTCCGCGCGGATGAAGCGCGTGGCGCACGGAACCTCCGCCGAGAGCTCTGCAAAGCGCTCCTCGGCTGCGGGATCGCGATCGATCGCGATCAGCGTCCCGGCGGGGCCGATCCGGTCGGCGATCAGCCGGGCGTGGCCGCCGCCGCCGAACGTGCAGTCCACCGCGATCTCGCCCGGTTGCGGGTCGAGCAGGTCGATCAGCTCGCCGGCGAGGACCGGGATGTGCGTGTGGGCCATGAGAATCAGTGTGGCGTTCATGAGGATTGCTCGCCGAGGCTGGCGGCGATGTCTGGGGCCCGGCTCAGGACGTCCTCGCTGTAGCCGTCGTACCTGGCGCGGTCGAAGATCTCGAGGCATTCGCCGGAGCCGACCACCACGACGTCCTTGTCGAGCCCGGCGTATTCCCTGAGCTTCGGCGGGATCCCGACGCGGTTGGCCGAGTCGAGCTCGGTGTCGTGGGAGAAGTTGAAGAAGAAGCGCTTGAGATCACGAGCAGCCGGTGAGAGCGGGTTGAGTCCCTCGAGCGCCGCACTCGTGTAGGCGTCGTATCCGTCGGCCGTCCAGATCGCGATCGATCGCGGGGCGCCGGGACTGGTCTCCGGAGATACCGCGAGCACCGCTCCGCCCGACAGCGCTGCGCGGAACTTCGCCGGCACTGTCAGCCGGTGCTTCACGTCAAGCGCGTGTTCGAAGGTGCCACGGAAGAGGGTCAAGGGTTCTCATTCATTCGGCCGAACGTCTGAACCCGGGTGGCTGGGTGGGAGGAGCCCTGCCACCCGGGTTCTTGCATGCGGCGGGCACTGTATCCCACTATCTCCCACAATGCAACCCATCTCTCACACCATGCCCCACACTGTTGTTCATGCGCCCCAACTGAGGCCAAAAACGACCGTGGGCGCGGAGGATCCGGGGCAACCGGGACCGCCTCACGAGCGCCGCGCGCGGCTGCAACGGCGGATGCAGCCGCGCGAAATGCGAGCGCCGTTGCAACTCGGAGGCGGTTCCGTCCGCGGCGTGTGCTGCCGCAGGGGCGCCTAGCTGCCGGGCACCAGCGACTGCTCGGCGCCAGGCGCGAGCGGCAGCTCCAGCACCAGACGCGCGCCGCGGTCGGACGGCGCCGCGGCCAGCCGGCCGCCGTGGTCCTTGGCGATCGTGGCCGCGATCGCCAGCCCGCGCCCTCTTCTCCCCCGCCCGCGGCGGGCTCCGGCGGCCAGCGTCGCCACCGGCGCCGGGAGTCCCGGACCGGCGTCGCTGACCTCGACCCGCACCGCGATCCGGTCCGCGCGCCCGCGAACCTCGACCGGTCCCGCACCATGCTCGATCGCGTTCGCGATCACGTTGCCGACCGCTTGACCGAGCCGCACGCGCCGCCCGCGAACGTATGCCGGCCTCCCAGACCAGCTGACGTGCAGCTCGGCTCCGCGTGCCGCGGCGAGCGTGCGCAGCGCATCGGCGCTCTGCTCGAGCAGCTGCTCGACGTCGACCGGCTCGGAGGCTCGGCCTCCGTCACCCGCGCGTCCGAGATCGTCGAGCGCCTCGGAGGCGCGCTCGAGCTCGAGCTCGATCGCCCGCAGTCGCGGGACCGACATCTCCCCGATCCGCACTCCGTGTTCGACGCCGAGGCGAACGGCCGTGATCGGGCCGCGGAGCTCGTGCGATGCCCGGGCGATCGCCTCGAGCCGCGTTCCCGTCGCGCGCCATGCCGCCGCCGCGACGAGCAGCGCGACGATCGCCGCGAGCCACCCCGCGCCGGTCAGCATCGCCTCGCTCAATCGATGCTCCCGTCGACGAGCCGGTAGCCGACGCCCCACACGTTGACGACGAACTTGTCGCCGGCGCAGGTCAGCTTGTGGCGCAGCCGTGCGGCATGCGAGTCAAGCGTGCGCGTGGTGCCGAGCTGCTTGAAGCCCCAGACGCCCTTCAGCAGCTCCTCGCGCGTGAACACCCGCGTCGGCTCGGACGCGAGCGCTCGCAGCAGCGCGAACTCCTTCTTTGAGAGATGCAGCAGCTCCCCGCGGAGCCAGACCTGGCGGCCGAGCGGATCGAGCTCGAGCGGGCCGACACGGAGCCGCCCGGAGCCCGGGCGCCTGCGGTTGCGGCGCAGCAGCGCCACGATCCGGGCCCGCAACTCGGCGTACGAGAAGGGCTTGACCACATAGTCGTCGCAACCGCGCTCGAATCCGCGCAGGCGCTCGAGCTCGCTCGAGCGGCCCGTGAGAATCAGGAACGGGAGATCCGGGTCGAGGCGGCCCGCGATCCCGTCCGCGTGGCGAACCTCGCGCAGGAGGTCGAGGCCGTCGAGGTCCGGCAGGCCGAGGTCGAGGATCGCCAGATCCGGATACCGCGTCTCCATCAGGTGCCGCGCATCGCGGGCGCAGTCGGTCTCGAGCGGCTCGAAGCCGTCAGCGGCGAGGTTGTCCGCGAGGAACGTGCGGGTCGCCCTGTGGTCCTCGATCAGCAGGATCGTGGCCGAGGCGACTTTCATGCCGTCAAAGAGCCTTCAGGTGGGCGTTTTCACCCCCCTGCTGCAAGACCTCTTGCAACGGGCCTCCAATGCCTGCGGCGAGGAAGGAATCCGACATATGATCCCGACGCTGCTATGTACCGACGCGGGAATTACAGCTCCGGCGAGGACTTCGTGCTCGAATACGGGGAGCTTCGCTTCACCTTCAACGAGCGCGACTTCCGGGAGCGCTGCGAGCAGGCAGCCCGCAAGCTCGGGTTCCTTGGCACATCCGTCGATGAGGATGAGGCCGAGGACCTGATCAACCTGGTCGTCAACGGCGAGGTCACGGATCCCGCCTCGGCGCTGGGCGAGCACGTCAACGATTGCTGGCCCGAGCTGGTCGGCCCCTCGGAGCGCTCGCTCGTCCACTGGCTGCGACGGCTGATCTTCCGCACCGCCTGGCTCGACCAGCGGGTCAAGGAGGGCGAGCTGGACGTGAGCTTCGACGAGGACACGAACGGGTTCGTCTACATCCAGCCCGACCGCGGCGGCGAGCCGATCGAGCTGGCGCCCGAGCCGAGCTGGGGCCGGGTGGCCTACAACCGGCGGTAGCGCGCCGGACGCACGGATTTGGGGGCTCTGCTTGCAGGGCCCGCGCAAGGTGCGCTGTGTATCGCCGGGGAGACGGGCTGCGAGCTAGTCGCCGGACATCGACGAGATCTGCTGATTGGACGGCGCAGGGTTGTCGAGCAGCAGGCGCGGCACCGTCACGAGCTTGTAGCCCTGAGCGCGGAGGTCCTTGATGATCGTCGGCAGCGCGTCGACGGTCTCCTGGCGGTTGCCGCCGCCGTCGTGCATGAGGATGATCGCGCCCGGCTTGGCGCCGGAGACGGCGGTGTGCACGATCGAGTCGACGCCGGGCATCGTGTAGTCATTGGTGTCGACGCTCCACAAGACCATCAGCATCCGGAACTTGCGCAGCAGCGAGAGCGTGGTCGAGTTCCAGAGGCCGTAGGGCGGGCGGAAGAGCCGCGGGAACGGCGCGCCGTAGCGGCCGATGTTCGCCGTCTCGTCAAGCAACTGCTGGCGCTGCGCCGCCTCCGACAGCTGCGACATCTGCGGGTGCGTCTCGGTGTGATCGCCGATCACCCAGCCGTGCGAGGCGATCTCGGTCGTCCCATCGTGGAAGTAATGCTCCTCCTCGCCGATCTCGAAGAACGTCGCCGGCACCCCGTACTTCGCGAGCACCGAGACGACCTGGGGCGTGTAGGGACCGGGGCCGTCATCGAAGGTGAGCGCGATCTCGCGATGCTGGGCGCCGGCGGTGAGCACGGCGGGCGTGTACGCGAGTGTGCGATTGATCGCCCTGTTCTCGGCGGCCTGTTCAGCGTAGGAAAAGGATCCCTTACCCGTGCCGCCGAATGTGGCGATCCGGGTGAAGAAGCCGCTCGTCTTGGCTGCGAGGTGCGGAGCGCTGCCGCCGCCGCTGCCCGCGCCGGCGATCATCCCGGCGATCAGCGCCGCGAACGCGAGGATCCCCAGCGCCGTCCGCCGACGGCGATGGTGGGCCGGCACAGGCCGCCGCGGCGCGTGGCCGCTGCGCTGTGAGCGGGGCCGCGAGGACGGACGATCGCGGACTGCGGTGGTGCCGTTTGCCATCAGTGAACGGGTGCCTCAGATCTCATGATGCCTTGTGATTCGGTCGTCTGCACCAGAGCCCTGCGACGTCCACGGCTTCGTAGGTGGGCGCGTGAGCGCTGAATCACCGCTGGACGTCTACGCTCCCGGTGCCATGGGTGCGCAGATTTGGGTGGTCATTCCGACCTATAACGAGGCCGAGAATGTTGAGCGTATCGTTCGCGCCGCCGGCGCGGTGCTCGATCAGGTCGCGGCCGGCGAGTACCGGATTCTGGTCGTCGACGACGGCTCGCCGGACGGAACCGGCGAGATGGCCGATGCGCTGGCTCGGGAGACTGAGACGGTCGAAGTGCTCCACCGCCGTGCGAAGGCGGGGCTCGGGCTTGCGTATCTCGCGGGCTTCTCGCACGCGCTCGCCGGTGGCGCGCGGTTCGTGATCGAGATGGATGCGGATTTCTCGCATGACCCTCGCTACCTCGCCGATCTGATCGAGGCCGCCGAGGACGCAGACCTCGTGCTCGGGTCCCGGTACGTGTCGGGCGGCGGCGTGCGCGACTGGGGCCTGATCCGGCGGCTCGTCAGCCGCGGCGGGGGGATCTACGCGCGGCTGATCCTGCGCGTGCCTGTGCACGACCTCACGGGCGGCTTCAAGTGCATCCGGCGCGAGGTGCTCGAGGCGATCGACCTCGAGAGCGTCCGCGCCGAGGGATACGTTTTCCAGATCGAGGTCACGTACCGCGCCGTCCTTGCTGGATTCAGGGTGCGGGAGATACCGATCGTGTTTAGCGACCGCACAGCGGGTACGAGCAAGATGTCCACTCGCATCGCACTTGAGGCGATGTGGCTTGTCCCCAGCCTGCGAAAGAGCGCTAGAGCCGCGGTTGCGCGCGCGGCGCGCAGCCGCGATGCCGTTGAAGCGCTCTGAGCACCTGCCCTAACGAAATCCCAATGCTGCCAAAACCCCAGCCGATCCCCCGGCGGGCATCCTGCAATCGATGAGCGTGTCCGGTCCGCTCGGCGCCACTCCTCGGAGCGGCGCCCTCGACCTCGCGGCGCCGTCGCTCGAGGCCCCCAGAGCATCGACCCAAGATCGCAAAGGTCTGCTCGCCCTCGGCGGCTTGCTGCTCGCTGGCCTGCTGATCTCCGTCTCCGCCGCGCAGACCGACTCGCTGCTGCCGGAATCTGTCCGGCCGGTCCCCAGCTGGCTCGCAGGACCGTTCGGAACCGGCGGACCGGACCTGCACGTTGCCGGCGTGTGCGCCGTGCTCGTGCTGATGCTGATCTGCTACCTGATCGCCGTGCAATCCGCCGAACGGCTCGCGGCGCCGGTGGTGCTGATGACGATCGCCGGTTTGCACGCGCTCGTGCTGCTCGCGCCGCCGCTGCTGTCGACCGACGTGTTCAGCTATCAGGCGTACGCGCGTATGGGGGCACTGTATGGCGCCAACCCGTTCATACACGGCCCGCACGCGATCGCGCTCGATCCGGTCTATCCGTACATCGGCGCCAAGTGGGTCTCGATCCCGAGCGCCTATGGGCCGGTGTTCACGGTGATGAGCTACGCGCTGGCACCGGCGTCGATCGCGGCCAGTGCGCTGGCGTACAAGGCGATCGCGGCGCTCGCGAGCCTCGCGATCGTCGCACTGGTCTGGAACGCGGCGCGGCTGCGCGGGCTGAACCCGGTCAAGGCCGCCGCACTCGTCGGCCTCAATCCACTTGTCGTCGTATATGGCGTCGGCGGCGGCCACAACGACCTGCTGATGCTCCTGGCCGTGGTCGCCGGCCTGTACGCGATGCTGATCCACCGCGAGCGGTCCGCGGGCGCGCTCATGATGCTGGGCGCGGGGATCAAGCTGACCGCCGCGATCTACGTGCCTTTCGCGGCCGCCGCCGAGGCGCGCAACCGGGCGCGCGACACGCGACGGGGCGTGCTCGTCGGGGCGCTCGCGGGCGCGGCGCTGGTCGCCACGCTCGGGTTCTCGGTATTCGGCAGCGGTCCACTGCACCTGCTCGGAACGCTGCGCAAGAGCCAGAGCGAGGGCGACTGGCACAGCATCCCAGGCTTCATCTCAACCCGGCTCGGGCTCTCGCCGGTCGGCGCGATCGCGGGACTGGTCCTGGCCGTCGTGTTCGTGTGCGCGTTCTGCTGGCTCGTGCGCCGGGTGTGGCGCGGTCAGATGGACTGGATCGACGGCGCCGGCTGGGCCACGGTGGCGCTGCTCGTGACCGCGAGCGCGCTGCTGCCGTGGTACGTGGCATGGCTGATGCCGTTCGCGGCGCTCGCCTCAGACCGTCGGCTGTGGAAGACGGCGCTCATCGTTACCTGCGTCGTGCAGGGAATTCAGATGCTCGGTTATATCCCGCACGGGAGCTCCCTGCTAGGCCTGTGACCCCGTTCGAGCCCTACCATAGTGGTATGAGTTCCTCCGAGGGCAACGGCTCGCGGCCACTGCAGCTGCTGAGCGTCGTCGCGCCGATCTACAACGAGGAGGCGTTGATCGAGGAGTTCTACGGGCGCGTCTGCAGCGCGCTCGACGGGTACCGGTTCGAGCTCGTGCTCGTCGACGACGGGTCCAGCGATCGCTCGGCCGAGATCCTCGAGCGGCTTGCCGACAGCGATCCCAGGGTCAGCGTGGTGTTCCTCTCGCGGAACTTCGGCCACCAGACGGCGCTGACGGCCGGCCTTGACCACGCACGCGGCGATGCCGTCGTGATGCTCGACGCCGACCTGCAGGACCCGCCCGAGCTGATCCCGACGATGCTCCAGCACTGGCGCGAGGGCTGCGACGTCGTGTACGCGGTGCGCGAGCAGCGCGACGGTGAGTCACGCTTCAAGCTGACGACCGCGCGGTGGTTCTACAAGATCTTCGACAAGCTCGCCCAGGTCGAGCTCGAGCACAACGCCGGCGACTTCCGCCTGCTCGACCGCCGCGCGCTCGATGCGCTGCTCTCGATGCGCGAGCGCAACCGGTTCCTGCGCGGGATGACCGTGTGGGTGGGCTACCGCCAGGCGGCCGTCCCCTACCGGCGCGACCCCCGGTACGCCGGCGAGACGAAGTACACGCTGTCGAAGATGCTGCGCTTCTCGCTCGACGCGATGTCCTCGTTCTCGCACCGGCCGCTGCAGCTCGCGACTCTGTTCGGCTTCGTGATCTCGACGCTCGCGTTCATCGCGATCCCGGTTGTGGTCGCGTTGCGAATCGCCGGCTCCTACCTGCCGGGATTCGGGACGCTCACGATCGCCGTGCTGCTGCTCGGCGGGATCCAGCTGATCGCGCTCGGGATCATCGGCGAGTACGTCGGCCGCATCTACGATGAGGTCAAGGGCCGGCCGCTGTACCTCGTGAAGGCCGTGCGCAACGTGCCGGTGGCGGATGCGGATGCCGCAGCCCCGCTGCCGCCCGTGGCCGAGCCGCAGCGCGTGGCCACCGCGGTCGCTAGCCGCCCGCGGGATTAGGGCCGACCGAGCGGCCGGTGCGGACATCCGGCTCGGGCGCGGGCGCCGCCTTGCCGGGCCGCAGTGGCCTGACCTCGGCGCCCGGCTCCGTTTCGGCAAGCGCCTGCTCGACGGCCGAGATCCGGCCGGCCAGGCCCTTGATCGCGTCGGCAATCGGATCGGGAAGGTGGACCCAGTCGGCGTCGGGACCCTCCGGTCGCCGGCCCTCGACGCGCACCGGGTGGCCGGGGTTCCCGACCACGGTCGAGTTCGCGGGAACATCGTGGATCACGACGCTGTTGGCACCGATCTTCGACCCGTGGCCGACGGTGATCGGACCGAGCAGCTTCGCGCCCGAGCCGATCGTCACGTTGTCCTGCACCGTCGGATGCCGCTTGCCCGTCGCGAACCCGGTGCCGCCGAGCGTCACGCCCTGGTACAGGGTGACGTCGTCGCCGATCTCGGCCGTCTCGCCGACCACGACACCCATCCCGTGGTCGATGAAGAACCGGGCCCCGATCGAGGCGGCTGGATGGATCTCGATGCCGGTGAGCGAGCGCGCGACCGCGGCGATGACCCTCGGCAGCACCGGGACGTTCACCTCGTAGAGCACGTGGGCGATCCGGTGAGCGAGGAGCGCATGCAGACCCGGCCAGGTGCCGAGGATCTCGAGGGTGCTGACGCCGCACGCGGCCGGGTCCCGGGCGCGGACTGCCTCGAGGTCGCCGCGCACCTCCGCGGTGACGCGGCCGATCAGCCCCAGTCCGAACATTGACTAAGAGTAGCTAGGTGGGTCCGCCGCGGCCCGGCGTCGGACTTTGGCGTTTTCGGTCGGAGGGGGCGACCGAATTCGCCAAAGTTCGTCGTGGCCGACGTCCTACGGGGCAAAGAACGGCGTTGAGACATAGCGCTCGCCCGAGTCCGGCAGCACGGTCAGGATCCGGGCCCGCCGGAACTCCGGCCGCGCCGCGAGCTGCAGCGCCGCCCACACCGCCGCGCCGCCGGAGATGCCGGCGAGCACCCCCTCGCGCCGCGCCAGCAGCCGCGCGGTCTCGATCGCGTCCTCGTCATCGACGGCGACCACCTCATCGAGCAGCGCGCGATTGAGCACCTTCGGGACGAAGCCGGCGCCGATGCCCTGGATCTTGTGCGGCCCCGGCCGACCTCCGGAGAGCACAGCCGAGGCGCTCGGCTCGGCCGCGACGATCCGGCAGTTCGGGTTGCGGTCCTTGAGGAACTCGCCGGCGCCGGTGATCGTGCCACCCGTGCCGACACCGGCGACCAGCACGTCGACGCGCCCGTCGAGCGCCTCCCAGATCTCGGGCCCGGTGGTCTCGCGGTGGATCTGGGGGTTGGCCGGGTTCGAGAACTGGTCCGGGAGAAACACGTCGTCGCTGCGCGCCAGCACCTGCGCTGCCTGGACCGCCTCGGTCATCCCGCCAAGGGATTCGGTGATGTCGACACGCGCGCCGTAGAGACGGAGGAGCCCCTCGCGCTCGCGGCTCATGCCCTGCGGAAGCGTCAGCACGAGGTCGTAGCCCTTCGCCGCGCACACGAACGCCAGCGCGATTCCGGTGTTGCCGCTGGTCGCCTCGACAATCGTCGAGCGCCCGGGCTCGATCAGCCCGTCGCGCTCCGCGGCCTCGATCATCGCGACGCCGATCCTGTCCTTGACGCTCGCGCCGGGGTTGAACGCCTCGAGCTTCGCGAACAGCTCGACGTCGGCGTTCTCGACCACGCGGGTGAGCTGCACCACCGGCGTGCGCCCGACATGAGCCGCAATGTTGGTCGGGATTCCTGCCATTGCCTCGAGGAACCCTACGGGAATGGGATTTCCCACCCACCCCCACCCACCCCGCGATCGGGCGTCGAGGCCCGATCGGGCCTAGCTGCTGCCCAGGATCTTCGCCTTCTGCGCCTCGAACTCGGCGTCGGTGAGCGCGCCTGACAGGCGCAGGTCGTTGAGTTTCTTGATCCGGTCGAGCGGATCCTCGGTCGCCGGCGTGGCCCCGCCCGCGAGCCCCGCACCGGGGATGCCGGCCCCAGGGACGCCCGCGCCGGGCAGGCCGGCCCCAGGGACGCCCGCGCCGGGCAGGCCGGTCGTGAGCGCGTTGCCCGCGCTCATCGCCTTCGCGATCGCGGCCTGCATCTCGGCCGGTCCGGCCGGATTGCCCGACTGCGCGTCCGCGACCGCCTTGAGAAGCTCGTCGCGAAGACCGGGGACGTTACGCGCATCGATCACGGTCGCGCCGCCGGAGGCCGTGACGCCGCCTGGGTTGATCGCGATCGCAGGCGTGGGCGCCGCGCTCACCTCCACGCTCTTGGCCTCGTCGAACTCGATCGCACCCGGGTCGGCCGGGTCGTAGCGCACCCACATCGAGTCGCCGATCCTGGGGATCGCGATCCGCGAGACCGTCAGCTTCTTGGTCGCCTCGAACGGCATCTCGCCATCGGGCGTGACCTGCAGCGTCAGCTTCACGCGCGGGTTGTCGTTGATCGTCATCCCGGTGTCCTGGACGTTCGTGATCGTCGCGCGTGCCTGGATGCCGTTGGCGAGGATGTCCTTCTTCTTCCTACCGAACACTGGTGATGCCCCTTTCGTTGACGTGACGGCCACGCTACCGGCGGACCGAACCGTTGTCAGTGGCGGATCGGTCTCAGACTGGTCTCGACCGCAGGCGGCGGGCCGGGATGTGCGCCGCTGCGCATGATCACTCAGCCGAAACTCCGGACCTTGGCGGGTGAGACGCCCCGATCCGCTCCGCGCGCGCGCGGAGCGCTATGACTGAAGTCGGTCGTTCTCCCAAATCTTGGCAAGGGGGCATCTGGACGATGCTGATCGGAACCATCAGCCCATGCGTATGCGCGGCAGCGTTCTGCGTCGTCGGCCATACGGTGAACCTTGGCGGCCACCGGATCGGCAGCTATGCCGACGACACGTGGACTGGCAACGGCGGATTTCCCGAGCAATGCCGGTTCGTCGCCGATCAGCGACGGACCTGGCCGCTGGTCATCGCCGGCATGGAAATCGGCGATCAGAACCACACGTGCAGGGGCGCGGTGATGGCGCTCCAGTGGCGCAGCGGATGCGACTCCTCGCTCAAGCCAAAGCCTGGCACCCCAAGACCAAATTCGTGCTCCGGCAGATCCCGTAGCCCGTCGCCGGCGGACCCCCGCGAGATTGCCTGCACTCGATCAGGGCCGCAACCGGAACCACGGGGCCGGAGCTTCTGACCAAAAGAAGTTCCGGATGCGGACTGGGGACAGCTAGGTTTGCCTTAATCCACCAGCCGTCAGCGGCTAGATCTACAAAGGAGCGGTAGTGATGCGCAGGTTGTTGCTCGGGACCGCCACCGCAGTACTTCTCGTCGCTCCGGCTGCGCTTGGGACCGCCCAAGCGAGTGCCGGCGCCCGCGCGCACACAGCCGCGGTTCGCGCCACCGGCTGGCCGGTCGTTCGACCGGGAGCGCGAGGAGAGCGGGTGCGGGTGATTCAGTACTTGCTCAACCAGCATGGCGTACGCGTCGGCGTCGATGGCGCCTACGGCAGGTCCACCACAGCCGGCGTCAAGGTCTTCCAGCGAGCGAAGCATCTGCGGGTCGATGGCATCGTCGGGGCGGCGACCTGGCAGAAGCTGATCGTCACGATCAGGCGAGGGAGTCGCGGCGACGCCGTTCGGGCGGTCCAGCATCAGCTCCGGTTTCAGTACGGCTACCGGTCCGTGAGCGTCGACGGCATCTTCGGACGCGCCACGGAGGCGGCCGTCAAGAGCTTCCAGAGCAAGCACCGACTGCACGCCGACGGGATCGTCGGCCAGGCGACCTGGATGGCGCTCGAGGCGTAGCGGCGGAGGGAATCTGCGGCGCTCCGGCTCGCGGAGCGCCGCGGCTTCACCGAACCGACAGCAGGCCCAGGCGGTGGGCTGCGCCCGCCGCGTCAACGCGGCGCTTGGCGCCGAGCTTGCGCAGGATGTTCGACACGTGCACGCCCGCAGTGCTGGTGCTGATGTAGAGCGAGGAGGCGATCTCGCGATTCGTGGCGCCCTCGCTGACAAGCTCCAGCACGGCCAGTTCGCGCGGCGTCAGGACCGGCTCGGCCTCGCGCACGGCGGCCTCGGCGCCTTCCAGGGCGTCGATCGCCGCCACCGCCCGTTCGACCGCGTGATCGGCATCGCCGCCCGATCCCTGCGCCCACGCCGCGTCGAATGCAGCCGCACTCAGCTTGCGCCGCAGGCGCTCGAGCGCACCGTCGCGATCGGGCGCCTCCGCAGGCGGTACCGGCGCACCGAGACGGTCGCGTAGCCGCTCGGCCGACGCGAGCACCTCCACGGCCAGGCGTGGGTCGCGGCGCGCGACAACGGCGCCGGCGATCTCCTCGAGCACGCTCGCCAGCCGCCACGCGTCTCCGAGCTGGTGGTGGACCAGCAGTGCGCGGCGCAGCATCGCGGCGGTCTCCCGCACCGGACGCCGCTCAAGGCGCCCGGCAATCGCAAGCTCATGCAGCGACCACGCGATCCCCTCCTGGAAGCCGAGCCGGCGCGAGATCTCGAGCGCCTCCTGGAGCCGCTCGCGTGCCAGCGGCAGCGCCCCGTCGTACAGCGCGCAGGCGCCGAGGTTGACGAGCACGCCCGCGACGTTGCGGAGGCGGTCATCGCGGCGGAACTGGGCAAGCGCCTGGGCACACAGCGACTCGCCGCCGGCGTCATCCCCCGCCAGCCACGCGACAAACCCGAGATAGTCACGGCAGGCGGCCACTGCGTTCAGGTCTCCAAGCTGCTGGTAGATCGCAAGGCTCTGCTCGTGCAGGGAGCGCGCGTCGTCGTAGCGCCCCTGCTCGCGCGCGATCGAGCCCAGTCGCTGGAGGGCGTCAGCGGCCGCGTGATCGTCGCCCAGCTCGAGGGCGCGCCGGTGGGCATCCCGGAGGTGCTCGCCGGCGGTCTCGTACTCGCACTGCAGGAATGCGACCTCGCCGGCTCTTGTCAGCAGGGCCGTGCACGCCGCGGGCGACAGATCGCCCGCCCTCGCCAGGAGCTCGGCGAACCACAGCCTGGCCTCGCCGTAGTAGCCGCGCTGGTACCAGAACGGCCACAGCGCGCACGCGAGCGTCGCGGCATCCTCCGGGCGGTCGAGCAGCCATTCGAGCGCGGCAGCGAGGTTGTCGTGCTCGACCTCGAGCCGATCGAGCCAGCTGATCTCCTCCTCACCGCCCGCTGGTGGCAAGCCCTGGCCGCCCCGCCCGACGAGCGCTGCGAAGTGCGAGGCGTGCTGGTCGCAGATCATCGTCTGCTCGCCGCGCTGCACCAGCTTCGCCGCGGCGTACTGCCGCACGGTCGATAGCAGCCGGTAGCGCCGCTCGTCACCGTACTCGACGACCGCCACGAGCGACTGGTCGATCAGCGCGCTCAAAAGACCAAGCACGATCGCCGGGGTGAGCGGATCGGCGCCGCAGACCGCCTCCGCCGCCGCCAGCGAGAAGCTCCCGCGAAACACGGCCAGCCGGCGGAACATGCACTGCTCGTCGGGCTCGAGCAGGCGATGGCTCCACTCGAGCGCGTCGGTCAGGGTCCGGTGGCGAGCGGGACGCGTGCGGCTGGCGCTCGTCAGGAAATCGGTCTCGGCTTCGAGTCGCCGGGCGATCTGCGCGGCTCCCAGAACGGGCACGCGTGCGGCTGCGAGCTCGATCGCCAGCGGCATGCCGTCGAGCCAGCCGCAGATGCGCATGATCGCCTCGCGCGCACCGGGCGCGTCGGGATCAAAGCTGCTCTGCGCCGACTGCGCCCGCTCGATGAACAGCTCGATCGCGCCGTCGGGCGCGCCGGATGATCGCTGCGAATCCTGCCCCCGCGCCGGCGCCGCAACCGACAACCCTTGTACTCGCCACACCTGCTCGCTCGGCACACCGAGCGGCTGGCGAGCGGTCGCGATCACGCGCAGCGACGGGCAGCGGCCGAGGAGTTCGCTCAGCAGCGCCGCGCAGCCGTCGGCCACCTGCTCGCAGTTGTCGAGCACCAGCAGCGAGGACTCGGAGAAGCAACGCGCGATCGCCCCGGTCGGGTCGCCGGCCGGCTCGCTCGGGAGCAGCGTCGCGGCGATCGCCTGCGCCACGAGCGCCGATTCGAGCGTTGTTGACAGGTCGACCCACCAGGCGCCGCCGACGAAGTCCGCGCGCACGGCGTCGGCCAGTGCGATCGCGAGACGGGTCTTCCCCGCTCCGCCCGGCCCACACAAGCTCAGCAGGCGCGTGCGCCACACCAGCGAGCGCAGCTCGGCCAGCGCCTCCTCTCTTCCGATCAGCCGCGTCAACGGCACCGGCACGTTCCCCAACTCTCCCTCCTCGATCCGTTCCGGTTCGTACTCTGAGCTCAAGCAGCCACCCTGGTTGAACGACTCGGCCTCCCCCACCGACTGCCCTCGGCCGCCACGGACATCGAAGTCTAAAGATGCGCCGGACCGGGTAAAGAGGCCGGCGCGGGGCCTAAACAAACACTCATTAGCCGTGAATTGCGGGCGCAGCAAACCGTACGGCCGCCCGATGTGCGGGATTGGCTTTAGCCGCATGATCCTGCAGACGACGCCCGTCGCCCGCCCAACCACTGGAGGTTCCCGATGAGATCACGCATCCCCTCGCCCGCGCTCGTGCTCAGCGCGATCGCCCTGTTCGTCGCCATCGGCGGCGGCGCGGCGATCGCCGCCGGCTGGAGTGGCAGCAAGCAGCAGGTCAAGCAGTTGATCGGCCAGAGCGTCACCACGTCCGGGGGCGATCACTTCTTCCGGATCGGTCACACGCAGATGCTCGGCACGATCGGCCACTTCACGTTCACGGCAAGCTGCTCGAACCCCTCGCACAAGCCTGGCGCGCAGCAGGTGACTTTCGACGTGACCGCCAACACGACCGCCGACCTCGACGGCACCGGACCAATGCCTGCCGGAACCAAGATCAACATCCACACCGACAGCGACGCGCTGAACTCCACCTCGGGCAATCCGCTGAAGGCCGGCGACTTCACCCAGGTCGGCAGCGCCAGCTCCTCGACCGAAATCGCCGCCGACGGCGAGGAAGTCGACGTCTTCTACAACGACGGCGTCAACTGGCCGGCCGGCAACGGCTCGAAGGCGCATGACTGCTTCGCCGGGTACACCGGCGTGCGGGGCTTCGGCTTCCACAGCTGATCGCCGCCGGAGCGATCCGCTCCGGTGCAGCCGCGGGGCCTTCCGCCTTCGGGCGGGAGGCCCCCTTTCTATATGTGGTACATCGGCGCGCCGGCGGCGCGGATCTCAGCCTCGGCCGCGTCGGCGACGGTCGACTCCGCGAGCACCGCGCGGGCGGCGTTGGCGGCCTGGGCGAACACGCCCGTCGCGTCCCTGCCAAGCGGCCCGTCGAGCAGCTCGACGACTTCGAGCACGGTGACCTGGTCCGGCGCGCGGCCGAACGAGTAGCCGCCCTTGACGCCGCGCTGGGAGCGGAGGATGCCGGCGCGGCGCAGGGTCGCGAACAGCTGCTCGAGGAACTGGACCGGGATCTCCCGGCGGCGCGCGAGCTCGGCGATCGGGACCGGCCCGTCGCCGTGACGGTAGAGCTCGATCATCGCGCGCAGCGCATATGGGGACTTAGTCGTGATCGAGATCATCGCGGAACTCGATCCTAGTGTCCCGAATCAGATCCAGCCGCGCTCGGTCGCGATCAGCACAGCCTGCGCGCGGTCCATCGCGCCCAGCTTGCCGTAGACGTTGTGCAGGTGCGTGCGCACCGTGCTCGTCGAGAGCCCAAGCTCACTCGCGATCTGCTTGTACACCATGCCGCGAGCAAGACGGCGCAACACATCGATCTCCCTGCTCGACATCGGGCACGGATCGATCTGCCGGGGACGCCCGCCGGCGGTCTGCAGCGGAAGGTCGTACATGACCGCGCGCAGGTCGGCCGGCTTGACGCCGACGATCCGCCCGACCGCGAGCAGCTCGGAGGGCGAGATCGAGCCGCCGAGCACGTAGTGGGCGAGCATGTCCGCGAGCCGCACGAGCGCGGCCTCGTCTGTGCAGTCCTCCGCGTGGTGGCGCTCGATCACGCTGGCGATCGACTTCGGCAGTCCCCAGCGGCGGGCGAGCACGCCGCCGACGAGCGCGTGGTCGACGCCGAGCTCGCGGCGCTCACGCTGGATGCGCTCCTCGGGCGTGCGGGCATCCCCGTGGACCTGACGCGGATAGCCGGGATACGCGTGAACGAGGACGAGCTTGCCAATGTCGTGCAGCAGCGATGTCACCATCAGCCGGTCGCGAGCCTCGTATCCCAGCTCGCGGGCGAGACGGTCGGCGGCACGCTGAGTGGCGACCGCGTGCAGGCGGAAGCGTTCGGGAATCCCCTGCCAGACCGTCGTGCGCTCGAAGAAATCGAAGGTGCGAGCGCGGCTCGCGATCGCGTGCACGGTCCGTGGCGAGAGCACCTCGACGCCGGCGACGGCGCTCTCCACGCGCCCCCGCATCCGTCCGTCCACCTGGTTCGCGAGCCGCAAGACCGCGACCGCGAGGGCGACATCGGCCTCGACGGCTGCGACCACATCGGCGGTTGGCGGATCGCCCTCCTCGAACAGTCGCATCACGCGGTTGCGCGACTCAGCCAGGACCGGGAACGCCTCGAGCGCCTCGAATGCCGCAGTCAGCCGCCTCCCATGGCCCTCGTTGTGATGGCGCTCACGTGGGGCGTACGGATCGGTGGGGGGAGTTGCTGCTGTAAGTGGTGTTGCCACGGGAGCCTCGCCGGGTTCGGTCATTGACTCGTAGCCAAATAGAGGATTCGGGGGGTCTGCCCCAATATCGGCAGATGTACGATGCCGGTTTAGTCCGAACTTGGACGCGCGTCGGCACACGCTCCCAGTGCCCGATCGATCCGGGCGAGCGTCTCCTCGCGTCCCAGCAGCGCGATCGTCTCGAAGATGCCCGGGGAGATCGTCGTCCCGGCGAGCGCGACCCGTACCGGCTGAAAGACCTTCCCAGGCTTTGTGTCAAGACGCTCGACCACGCCCCGAAGCGCGGCCTCGAGCGACTCCACCGTGAACGGCTCCGCCCCGGCGATCGCCTCGCGCGCCGCCTGCAGGCGCTCCACCCCACCGTCGGCGCAGATCGTCTTCTGATACGCGGCCGGATCATCAGCCGGCCCGTCGAACACGAATCCGGCCAAAGGCCAGAAGTCCGCGAGCGTCTGGATCTTCTCGGAGGAGATCTCTACCGCGCCGCGCAGCCCACTGCGCCCCGTGAACTCCTCCAGCCGGGCGACGAGATCGTCGAGCGGCAGCTCACGAATCCAGCGGCCGTTGAAGTGCCGGAGCTTCTGCTCGTCGAACACGGCGGGGTTCTTGGAGACGCGCTCGAGCCGGAAGCGCTCGGCCAGCTCGCCGAGAGCGAAGTGCTCCGCGTCGGCGGCGAACCCGGCCCCCAGGAGCGCGACGTAGTTGTCAACCGCCTCGGGCAGGTACCCCGCCTCGCGCAGCTCCTGGACCGACGCAGCGCCGTGGCGCTTGGACAGCTTGCGTCCGTCGGGGCCGTGGAGCAGCGGCAGGTGCGCATATCGCGGCGGCGTCGCTCCAAGCGCCTCGAACACGAGCAACTGCTTGGGTGTATTCGAGAGGTGGTCCTCGCCGCGGACGACGTGCGTGATGCCGGCGTCGAGGTCGTCGACGGCGACCGCGAAGTTGTAGAGGACAGACCCGTCGGCGCGCGCGATCACAGGGTCGTCGATGCTCGCGTTCGGGAACCGTGTCTGCCCCCGGATCACGTCATCGACGATCGACTCACCGGTGTCGGGGACGTGCAGCCTGACGGCACCGGACCCGGACGCTTCCCCACGGAAGCCCCGACCGGCGCCGTGGCGCTCCTTGTACGCCCTGACGTCGTCGGCGGTCGCGTCGGCGTGGTACGCGTGACCACTGGCGAGCAGCTGGGCGAGCACCTCGGCGTGGCGCTCGGCGCGCTGTGACTGCAAGATCGGGCCCTCGTCCCAGTCCAGCCGCAGCCAGCGCAGCGCGTCGAGGATCTGCTCGACGTTCTCGGGAGTCGATCGCTCGCGGTCTGTATCTTCGATCCGCAGCACCAGCGTTCCATCGTGGCCGCGTGCGAGCAGCCAGTTGTAAAGCGCGGTTCTGGCGCCCCCGATGTGGAGCAGCCCCGTCGGGGATGGAGCGAAACGGACTCTCATAGCGAACACCCCCATGCTAATCGGCGCCCACGTATCTCAGTCCGGAGGCCTCGCCAAGGCGATCGAGCGCGGCACCGACAAAGGGTGCGATGCGATCCAGATCTTCAACCAGTCGCCGCGGATGTGGCGGCCGACCGCGTACACGGAGGAGAACTTCGCGGAGTTCCGCGAGGCGATGAAGGCGAGCAAGATCAAGGCCGTCTTGATCCACGCGGTGTACCTGCTCAACTGCGCCACCAAGGACAAGGAAATGCGCGACAAGACGCTCGCCTCGCTGGTCCAGTCGCTCACCGTCGGCGCGGGCATCGGCGCCGCCGGCGTGGTGCTTCATCCGGGCTCGGCGAAGACGGGCGACGTGCCGAAGGCGATCAAGCGCGCCGGCAAGGTCATTAAGGAGGCGCTCGAGCGTACCGACGGATGCGAGCTTCACCTCGAGGACACGGCCGGCGCCGGCGGCACGCTCGGCCGCTCGTTTGAGGAGCTGTCGGACCTGCTCGACGCGAGCGGCGGCAATGGCCGGCTCGCCATCTGCCTGGACTCCTGCCATCTCCTCGCCTCCGGCTACGACGTGCGCACGCCCGCCGGGCTGCGCGACACGCTCAAGCAGTTCGATCGAACCGTCGGCGTCAAGCGGCTGCACTCACTGCACGTCAACGACTCGATGACACCGCTGGGGTCCAATCGGGACCGTCACGCGATCCTGGGCGAAGGTGAGTTCGGCGAGAAGGGCATCGCGGCGGTGCTCTCCGAGCCGAAGTTCGAGCGGCTGCCGTGCGTGCTCGAAACCGGCCGCGACGGCGGCGCGCCGGCCGCCGAGGACGTGGCGCTGGCGAAGAAGCTGCGAACGCGGGGGCTGGCGGCGCGCAAGCGTGCCTCGCGAGCAGGAAAACCGGCAGCCGCCCGCCGCAGATGATTTGATCTCGTCCATGAGCAAGCATGCCGCCGACGCACTGGTCGTGTTCGGGATCACGGGCGATCTCGCGCGCAAGATGACATTCCGCTCGCTGTACCGCCTCGAGCAGCGCGGATTGCTGAAGTGCCCGATCCTCGGCGTCGCCGCCGAGGACTGGAACGCTGATCAGCTGCGCAAGCGCGCACGCGAGTCGATCGAGGAAACGGGCGAAAAGCTCGACCGCACCGTGTTCGCACGCCTCGCCAAGCGCATGAGCTACGTCGGCGGCGATTTCGCCGACCCCGAGCTGTACGGACGCGTGGCCAAGGCACTGGATGGACGGCAGGATCCGACCTTCTACCTGGAAATCCCGCCGTCGCTGTTCGGCATGGTCGTGGGGGGACTGGCCAAGGCCAAGCTGGTCAATTCCGGTGAGCGCGTGGTGGTCGAGAAGCCGTTCGGCCACGATCTGGAGTCCGCGCGCGCGCTCGCGCGGGAGCTCCACCAGTTCATCGACGAGTCGCAGCTGTACCGGATCGACCACTTCCTTGGGAAGATGGGGCTCGAGGAGATCCTCTACCTACGGTTCGCGAACACGATGCTTGAGCCGGTCTGGAACCGCAACTTCCTGGCATGCGTCCAGATCACGATGGCGGAGAGGTTCGGCGTCGAGGACCGGGGCAAGTTCTACGACCCGGTTGGCGCGCTGCGTGACGTGGTCGTCAACCACTTGATGCAGCTGCTGGCGATGGCCGCGATGGAACCGCCGTCCGGCAGCGACCCGAACACGCTGCGCAACGCGAAGACCGCGGTGTTCAAGGCGATCCCCGACGCCGACCCCGCCAATTACGTCCGCGGTCAATACCGGGGCTACCGGAGTACGAAGGGGGTCGCGCGCGACTCGCAGACCGAGACCTACGCGGCGCTGCGACTCGACATCGAAACCTGGCGGTGGGCGGGCGTGCCGTTCTTCATCCGGACCGGCAAGCACCTGCCCGAGCGCCAGACCGAACTGCGCCTGCTGTTCAAGCAACCGCCCAAGGTCCACTTCCTGAGCTACGCCCACCGGCCGCCGCAGCCCAACCAGATCGTGTTCAGGATCGATCCCGCGACTGGGATCCGGATGATCCTCGACGCACACCGCGCCGATCACCCCGGGCCCCGCGAGATCACGCTCGACATGGAGTTCTCCCACGAGGGAGGCGAGGCGGCGACTCCGTACGAGGTGCTGCTGCACGCCGCGCTCGTCGGAGACGCCACCCACTTCACCCGCCAGGACAACATCGAGGAGTCGTGGCGAATCGTGCAGCCGCTGCTGGACACTCGTACGCCGGTCCACACTTACGCAAAGGGCACCTGGGGACCAGCGGAGGGAAAGCGGCTCGTCGCCGAATTCGGCGGCTGGCACGGGCCGTGGGTGCCCGAGACCGGAAGCTGACGAGGGCCAGACAGGGGCTCTACCTGCAAGGTCGAACGCAGCCGAATGACTCGCGCGCGGCCCGATTGAGCGAGGCTGGATGCCGAGTGGACCGCAGGCGCGAGGCGCTGTGTATCGCCGGGCGAGGGGCAGCGGCGATCGTGGCCGCATGTGCGGCGCTCGGTGTCGCGGCCGCGGACGGCGCCGGCGCTCGCATCTCTCATCCACCCCAGCGCCGGGTCTTCCTGCTCGGGCTGCCCCAGCGCGGAAACCCGGAGGCATTTGCGAGCCAGGTCTCGAACCCCGGTTCGCGGAACTACCGCCGGTTGCTCTCGCTGCGCCAGTATCAGAGCCGGTTCGCTCCGAGCGGCGTCAGGATCCGCCGCGTGTTCCACTACCTCAAGAGTCAGCGCGGCGTCCTCCGGGTCGAGCTGAGCTCCGACAAGTCGGTGGTCCTGGCGGTGCTCACCGCTGAGGCCGGGCGGCGACTGTTCTGCGCGACGGGTCCCGCGCCGCCGACCGGCGGGCTCTGCAAGCCGCCCGCGCTGCGCCTCTCGGTGCGCCAGATCTCGGCCAGCGAGCTCTACGACCCCAGCGCGAGCTCGGCGCCGGCCGGCGCGGCGAGCCGCGCCTCTCAGACGTGTCCGGGCGCGATCAAAACTCACGCGTTCACCCCTCATCAGCTTGCGAGCGCCTACATGGTCGACCCGCTGCGCTCGCGCGGGCTCGACGGTTCCGGCGTTCGCGTCGCGACGCTGAGCTCCCAGGAGGTCGACGCCGCGGGATTCAAGACGTGGGCCCGCTGCTTCGGGCTGCCAGCTCCCTCGGTACGGCAGGTGGCGATGCCGGGAGCGACGCGCGACACCGGAACCGCTCCAGAAGAGACGGTGCTCGACGTCGAGGCGCTGGCCTCGCTTGCCCCTCACCTCCGCCGGATCACGCCGATCTTCGTGCCGCTCGACCAGAGCTTTCCGAACTCGTTCGTGCTGTTCATGTTCGGCGCACTCGATCCGTCGCGCCAGGGAGGCAGGCTGCCGGACATCCTTTCGATCAGCGATGGTGTCTGCGAGGACCGCTTCACCCGAGATCAGCTTCAGCTCGGTGAGCGGCTGCTGATCCAGGCTGCGGCACTGGGGATCACCACGCTGGCCGCATCCGGCGATCTGGGCTTTCAAGGCTGCTTCACGAGCAGGCCGGGAGCGCTCTTCCCGAGCAGCTCGCCGTTTGCAACTAGCGTCGGCGGCACCGATCTGACGCTGACCCAAAACAACCGGATCGCCAATCAGGTGGTGTGGTCGACGTACGCCACCCAGCCCAACCAGGGTGTCGGGAGCGGCGGCGGCCCGAGCAAGGTCTGGTCGCGCCCCGGCTTCCAGCGAGCACCGGGCATCGGCCCGGCGCTTCAGCGGGGCCGGCCCACGCGGCTCGCGCCCGACATCGCAGCGATGGCCTCGTTCAAGCCGGGCCTCGCTGTCTACGACAAGGACGGCGGCGGCTGGGGGCTCGGCGGCGGGACAAGCGCCGCGACGCCCCTGGAGGCCGCGATCGTGGCACTGGTTCTCCAGCAGGAGCGACAGGCTTCTCGCCCGCGCCTCGGCTCGCTCTCCCCACTTCTCTACAGCCTCGCCCGCGGCCCCGGCTACCGATCGGTCTTCTACGACATCACGAGGGGAACGAGTTCGCGCCGTCCCTCCTCAGCGATCGGAAAGGCGCCCGCAGGGGGTGCGGCGCAGCATGGGTACGACCTAGCGACCGGGCTGGGCTCGCTGAACGCCTCGGCGTTCGCGGATGCGGTCGCGCGCGGCTAGGGCGTTCCGGGCTTGTGAGCTAGCCGACCGCCGGCGCCGGCTCCGCCGCGGCTGCCGGCAACGGCGAGCCGGCGAGGATCGCCGCGCCGAGCAGCGCGTCAAGCTCGGCGTGCAGGCCGGCGCTGCGCTGCACACGGAAGTCGCGCCCGAGGCGCAGGCGCCGCGCCCCGCCGGTGGTGCTCAGCTCGATCACCACGTCGGATTCGCCGGGGAAGCCGGCAAGCAGCTCCTTGAGCTCGCCGACCACGCTTGCCGGCAGCGCGCTGGCATCGAGGCGGAGGTGGAGTGCGCTAGGCCCGACGGGCTGTCGGGCGGCCGCCTCGGCCGCATTCCGGACCTCGTCCTCGGTCGGCTCGAAGCGATCGATCTGCTGAGCGACGATGCACGTCTTGTCACGGTCCTTGTGATCGACGCGGCCGCGGACGAGCACGATCGAGTCGGTGTTGACCGCGTCGCCGGCACTGGCCAGGGCGTTGCCGAAGATCAGGACCTCGACGGAGCAGTCAAGATCGTCCAGCGTGGCGAACATCATCGGGTCGCCCTTCTTCGTGCGGATCCGCTTGGCGGCGGCGATCATGCCGCCGACCGTCACCCAGTCGCCGTCGCGACGACCCGAGAGCTCGGCTAGCGGGCAGTCGACCTTCGCCTGCATCGCCGCACGCACCTCTTTGAGGGGGTGGGCGGAGATGAACAGGCCGATCGCATCCTTTTCGGCGGCAAGCATCTCGGCACGGTCGAACTCGCCGGCAGGGATCGGCGCGTGGCTGGGCGTCGCGACCGCACCCGTCGAGCCCCCTTGAGAGCCGCCGTCATCCATCCGGTGGTTTGGGGGTGGGTGGGCGGGTTCCATAACGAGATCGAAGATCGAGCCCTGGCCGATCAGCGCGTCCTGCTGGGCCTTCTGGCCGGCGGCCTGAGCCTGCTCGAGCACCAGCAGCATGCCCTTGCGCGAGTCGCCGGTCGATCCGAAGGCGCCGCACTTGATCAGCGCCTCGATGGCCTTTTTGTTGACCGCGCGACCGTCGATGCGGGCGCAGAAGTCCCACAGATCCCGGAAGGGTCGGCTGGGGGCGCGGCGGGTGGGGCCGGGTTGGGCGGGTTCGTAGTCTCCGCGAGCCCGCTTGATCGCCTCGACGGCCGCGTACCCCACGCCCTTGACCGCGTCGAGGCCGAAGCGGATGTTGCCGTCGACCACGACGAACTCGTGGTCTGAGAGGTTCACGTCCGGCGGCAGGATCTGGATGCCCATCTGCTCGGCCTGCGCGGCGAAGAACGGGACCTTGTCCTTGGTGTCCATCACCGAGGAGATCAGCGCCGCCATGAACTCGGCCGGGTAGTTCGCCTTCAGCCACGCGGTGCGGTAGGCGATCAGGGCGTAGCAGGCGGAGTGGCTCTTGTTGAACGAGTAGTCGGCTGAGCGCTCGTTGGTCATCCACAGCTGCTCGATCACGTCCTCGCTGGTGCCGGACGCACGGCAGCCCGCGATGAACTCCGGCTTGAGCTTGGCCATCGCCTCGCGGTTCTTCTTGCCGATCGCCTTGCGCAGGTCGTCCGCCTTGGCGCCGCTGAAGCCCGCGATCTCCTTGGCGATCTGCATCGCCTGCTCCTGATAGACGATCACCCCGTTCGTCGACTCGAGGATCGGCCGCAGCCGGTCGTCGGCGTAGGTCACCGTGTCGGGGTTGTGCTTACCGCGTGTGTACGTGGGGATGTTCTCCATCGGACCGGGGCGGTACAGCGCATTGAGCGCGATCAGGTGCTCGAGCTCGCTCGGGCGCACCTTCTTGAGCGTCTCGCGCATGCCCTCGGACTCGAACTGGAACACGCCCACGGAGTCGCCGCGGGCCATCATCTCGTAGGTCTTGGCGTCGTCGAGTGGGAGCGCGGCCATGTCGGGGCGCTCGCCGGTGGAGCGCTCGATGATGTCGAGCGCGTCCTCGATCACGTCGAGGTTGCGCAGCCCGAGGAAGTCCATCTTCAGCAGCCCGAGCTGCTCGACCGGCTTCATCGAGAACTGGGTGACGACCCGGAACACCTTCTCGCCGCTCTCGTCGACCCCCGCCTCCGCGATCTGCAGCGGCACGATATCGGTCAGCGGCCGGTCGGCGATCACGACGGCGGCCGCGTGGATCGAGGAGTTGCGAACGATCCCCTCGAGCCCCTGCGCGACGTCCACGATCTGCTTGGCGGTGCCGTCGCGGTCGACCTCGGCCCGTAGCGGCTGACCCGGCTTCAGGCAGTCCTCGAAGCTCGGGGGACGGCCCATGATCGGATCGGGGATCAGCTTCGCGAGCCGGTCGCCTGCGCCGTAGTCGTGGCCGAGCACGCGGGCCGCGTCGCGCGTTGCCGCGCGCGGGAACATCTTGCCGAAAGTCACGATCTGGGCGACGGATTCGCGACCGTACTTCTCGGTGACGTAGCGGATCACGCGCTCACGGCCGCGCACCGAGAAGTCGATGTCGATGTCCGGCATCGAGACGCGCTCGGGGTTCAGGAAGCGCTCGAACAGCAACTCGTAGCGCAGCGGGTCGAGGTCGGTGATCTGCAGGCAGAAGGCGACGATTGAGCCCGCGGCGGAACCCCGGCCGGGCCCGACAGCGATCCCGGAGTCCTTCGCGTACTTGACGAAGTCCCACACGATCAGGAAGTAGCCGCTGAAGCCCATCCGCTCGATCACGTCGAGCTCGTAGTTGGCGCGCTCGATCGCCTCGGCGGGTGGCGGGTCGCCGTAGCGGTGGGCTAGGCCCTGGAGGACCAGCGAGCGCAGATACTCAGCCTCGCTCTCCCCGCCGGGGGTGGGATAGCGCGGGATCAGCTGCCGGCCGAGCTCGAGCTCGACATCGCAGCGCTCAGCGATCTCGAGCGTCGTCGTGATCGCCTCCGGGAACTCCTTGAACGCCTGCGCCATCTCCTCGCCCGAGCGCAGGTAGAACTCGTTGGTGTCAAAGCTGATCTTCGGCTGGCTGAGTGTCGACTTGGTCTGCACGCACAGCAGCGCGGCATGGTGGCGGTAGTCCTCGCGGCGCAGGTAGTGGACATCGCCGGTGCCGACCAGCGGCCGGCCGACCTCGTGGGCGATGCGGACGATTCCCTCGTTGGCGCGTTCCTGCTCTGCCAGCCCGTTCTTCTGCACCTCGAAGTACACGTTCTCCGGGCCGAACGCGTTCAGCAGCTCGTCAGCGTGGGCTCGGGCTTCCCTGGGGCGACCGTCGAGGAGGTACTTGCAGAAGCGTGACTGGAGGCACCCGGTGAGCGCGATCACACCCTCCGCGTGCGACGCGATCTGCTCGAAGTCGACCGACGGCTTGCCCCGCTGATAGCCCTCGAGGAACCCTGCCGAGGAGAGCTTTACGAGGTTGCGGTAGCCAGTCGGGGTCGCCGCGATCAGCGTCATGTGATACCGATCGAGCCGGGGTGGGCGGGACTTAACCTTCGGCGCGTGGTCCTCGACCACGTATGCCTCGCAGCCGAGGATCGGCTTGATCCCGTACTTGCGGCAGGCCGTGAACAGCTCGACGGAGCCGTTCATCACGCCGTGGTCGGTCAGCGCCAGCGCCGGCTGGTCGAACGACGCCGCCCGCGCCGCGAGCTGGTCGATCTTGCAGGCTCCATCGAGCAGCGAGTACTCGGAATGGACGTGAAGGTGGGCGCAGGCGGAGCTCATCTCTGGCATCTCCGAGCATAGGCATCGCCGCGGACGATTTCCGCGCCGATCCTACGTTTCAGCCGCTCTGTGCGCCGCCCAGAAGACGTCGGAGCAGGCGTCCGAGCCACGTGCGTGGCTCGGCGTCCGGCTCGGGCGCGGCCTCGGCGTCCGGCTCGGGCGCGGCCTCGGCGTCCGGCTCGGGTGCGGCCTGCGCCTTCGGCTCGGGTGCGGTCTCTGCGGTCTCCGCTTCAATCGGTGGCGTGGCCTGACGCAGGCGAGCGAGCGCCACCTCGAAGCGTTCGGCGTCGAGGGGCCGGTCGAGGCCAGGATCGAGTTCGGGACCGCGTTCCGGTGTTGCCGGGTCGATCGCCGGAGCCAGCGTGTGACCGAGCTGTTCGCGCAGCTCCGCGATCGCGTCATAGGCCTGTGTCACGCGTCGCTCGGCATCCGCTCGGCGCGCACCCTCGCGCTCGACCTGGCCGCGGAGAGTCTGGACGTGGGTGCGGAGACGCTGGAGAGGCGCGAGGAGCGCCTTGCGTGGGTCTGAGCGCCGTTGCTCGATGATCCGCCGCTCGGCGTCGAGCAGGTCGTGTCGCAGCGCCGCAGGCGCCCGGGGCGCGACAGGTGCGACCGGCACGCGTCTGCGAGCAGCGGCCAACTCCGCGCGCGTTGCCGCTGCGCGTTGGTGGTCGACGGTGCGACGGGCCAGGCGGCGGCGCAGGAAGCCGACCTCGTCCTCGAGCTGCGCGATTCGTTCCTCGGCTTCCGTCAGCTGGCGCGCCGCCTGCGCCGCCGAGCCAACCCGGGCGAGTTCCTCCTCGAGGTCGATGCGCAGCGCGCGTTCGGCATGTGCACGCTGCTCCGCGATTCGCCTTACACGCTCGAGACGCTGCACCTCGGCCTGTAGATCGCGCTCCGGGGCCTTGGTGGGAGATTGAGATTCCCGCCCACCCTCCGGCCCACCCGGTCGTCCGGCGGCAGCGGGGAGCGGCACGACGACCGCGCCGAACTGCAGCCAGACTCGTCCGCCGAGGTGCGGCGCCAGCGAGGCCGGGATCGCGAAGCTGAGCCGCCACGTGCCGGGCGCCGCCCCGATCAGGCTCGGCGGCTCCGGCATCGCAGGGAAGCGGTGGCGGGTGCCCTCCGCCTCGATCACGAGCTGAGGCTGCCCGCCCCATGAGGGCCGCCGGCGTCGCCAGCGTCCGATCACGCTGACGGTCAGCGAGCCACCCGCCTGCGGCAGCCATTCGACCGCCTCGATTCCCAGGGCAGACGGCAGCTCGCTCATCCGAGCGACCGAAGTTACGGGGAGACGCGGACGGACCCGATCTCAGACCGAGGTCCGGACGGGCCCGCCCGGCCCCATGGATGCCGCGTCAGCGGCCCCTATTCAATGCTCTTGCGTGTGCGACCGGCGCTGCGCCGCCACCGCCGTCACGGCGGCCGCACTGCCGAGCGCTAGCACCGAGGCACCGATGACGGCGACCTTCGGAGTCGTGCCCGAGAACCGCCGGCGCACGTACCACTTGCCGCCCTGCCAGACGGCGAAGCCGAGAACTTTGTAACCCATACGACTCGGCTACCCATCGTCGCCGTGCCTCACACGCCACGCCATGCGGGACTGCAGCGACCACAGCTCGATGAAGCCGGGCGCCGACTCCTGGGAGAACAACCCGCCCGACTGGTGGAAGGTCGCCAGCTCGGAGTCGTAGACGGCGTTCGGCGATGAGCGGGTGACGACCCGCACCGAGCCTTTGTAGAGCTTCAGCCCGATCGTTCCGGTGACCATTTCATTGGCGGCGTTCATGAACGCGTCGAGCTCCAAGCGCAGCGGCTCGTACCAGAGGCCGGCGTAGATCAGGTAAGCCCACTTCTGGTCGAGCAGCGGCTTGAGCTGGTTCTGGTGGATCGTGCCGACGAGCTTCTCTAGCTCGGCGTGCGCGGTCAGCACGATCGCCGCGGCGGGAACCTCGTAGATGTCGCGCACCTTCAGGCCGACGATCCGGTCTTCGATGTGGTCGACGATCCCGACGCCGTGCCGCGCCCCGGCCTCACCGGCGCGCTCCAGCAGCTCGACGAGCCCCAAGCGCTCCCCCTTGAACGCCACGGGCACGCCGCGCTCGAACTCGACCGTCACGACCTCGCCCTGATCGGGCGCCTCCTCCGGGCGGGTCACAAGCTGGAACACGTCGTCCTCGGGCGCATGGTCGAGGTCCTCGATCCACCGGCCCTCGCTCGAGCGCCCCCACAGGTTGTCGTCGATCGAGTACGGGGCGACCTCGGTCCCGCCCTTGACCGGAATGCCGTGCTCGCGCGCGTACTCGATCTCCTGCTGGCGGCCCATCCGCCAGCCGCGCACAGGCGCGATCACCTTGAGATCCGGCGCGAGCGTCGCGACCGTCGCCTCGATCCGCACCTGGTCGTTGCCCTTTCCGGTGCAGCCGTGGGCGATCGTGTCGCACCCGTTCCGGTGCGCGTACTCGACCGCGAGCTTGGCGATCAGCGGCCGGCCGAGCGCCGTGAACAACGGGTAACCGAGCCCATAGATCGCGTTGGCCTTGATCGCCGGCAAGACATATTCCTGCGCGAACTGCTCGCGCGCGTCGACGACGTGGCACTCGACCGCGCCGATTCTCAGCGCCTTGCCGCGGATCACGTCGTAGTCCTCGCCGGGCTGCCCCAGGTTGACCGTGAGCGCCACGACCTCGGCCTTGTACTCCTCCTGGATCCATTTCAGCATCACGCTCGTGTCCAGCCCGCCGCTGTAGAGCAACAGCACGCGGTGGACGTCCTCGGGGTCGGCCTCGAAGAATGGGTGGTCGGAGTGAGTCATGGATCGGGAAGGGTATTGATCCTCGCCTCCTCGTACGTGTGGGACCATTGACGGCAAATCAACGGAGGTAGGAATCGTGAGCCATCTGAAGTTGCCCCTGGCGCTGCTGGCCGCGGCGCTCGCGGTCACCGCCGCACCCGCGGCGGCGTCCCGCGTGACCGCAGCGCACGTCGCCGCAGTCCGGCACGTGCCACCGGTCAGCGTCAGCCCCGGCATCCCGCACCCGGGCCAGAAGATCACGGTCAGCTTCAAGGTCAACAAGCGCGCACCGGCGGGCTGGTACTGGTGGTTCAGCGTGCTGTCGCTCAACAAGTCGCAGCGCAACTGCGCGACCTTTGCGTTCAAGATCTTCAAGACGCGCGGGACGGTCGGGCACACGCTGCGCGCGACGTTCGCGCCGAACATGGACGTCCTGCGCAACAGGCCAAGCAGGTGGTGCAGCGGCAAGATGGCGGCCGAGGCGCAGATCGACAGCTACGCGGACCGCAACTTCAAGCACTCGAAGCTGGTTGGACTGAGCGAATTCAGGGTGCTGTAGGGCGGGATGCGGATGGCGGCGCCGGTGCCAGGCGCCGGCGCACGTCCCACCACAGCGCCTGGTAGGCAAGCGCCGCTCGCGACCCGGGCGCGAACGCCTCGACGACATCTCGCTCGACGCCCATCCGCTCTACCTCGTCGGCCGTCGGGATCGCCGCGCCGAGCATCGCGAGCCCGTAGCGGGAGCGGACCTGTGCCATCACCTCGCGGTGGTGGGACTTGCGGACCTCCAGCATCGAGAAGAAGCCGAGGATCTGAGTCGCGGGGCCGGGCGCTCTCTTGATCAGCTCCTCCAGCTGCTCGAACGTCCGCGAGGACAGCGTCGCCGGGATGATCGGTACCAGCAGCGCGTCGGCTGCCTCGAACACACTCTCGGACACCAGCGAGATGCTCGGTGGGCAGTCGAGAAAGATGAAGTCGTATTCGGCTCGCAACGGTCCGAGCACGCGCGCGAGGCGCTTGGTCGGCCGCTTGAAGCCCTGCAGAGCCAGGTCCATGTGGCGGTAGGAGAAATCGGCCGGCAGCAGGTCCAGACCCGGGTGGTCGGTTCCCTTGATCAGGTGTGACGCACTCGCGGTGCGGCGCAGCAGCCTGCGCCCGCCGCCTTCCACCTTTGGTCGCACCCGGAACAGGTAGGTCGAGGCTCCCTGCGGATCAAGGTCCCAGAGCAGGACGCGGTGCCCGTCGCGCGAGGCGAGGTAGGACAGATTGACCGCCGCCGAAGTCTTGCCGACGCCGCCTTTGATGTTGTACGTCGCCAGGACTTTTGTGGTCTCGCTCAACCGAACGTGTCCTTGACGAGCTTTCGCTGGGAACCCGAGGCGAACTCGCCGAACGTGTCGGCGAACTCGTTGCGGGCCGCCTGCTGGTCCTGGGCGAGCCGCTCGACGAGCACGCCCATCGCCATCAGGGCCTCGGCGCCGCCGGGAAGTGCTGAGACCTCGCCCGCGAGGGCACGGACCATCGCGCTCTGGATCTCCCGGTCCTGGTGGCGACCGAGCACATCCTGCAGTGCCTTCAGCGACTTGATCATCGGCTTGACGACAACCGCCGGATACAGCGGTGCGCCGAACAGCTCGAGCAGGTACCGGAGCTCCTTGCCCTTCTTGCGCAGCTCGTGGTAGTCCTCCGACGGGCTGCTCGAGTCGATCGCGCCGCCCATCCGGACGATCCGCTTGAACACCTTGGTGATCCGCTCGCCGGCCACCTGAGCGATTGGTCTCGCAGCGTCAGGGCGATCCTCGACCGGGCGGGAGACGAACTCCTTGAGGAAGGCCGCCCACTCGTGCAGCACCCGCGTGGTTCGCTCGGAGCGCAGGGCGCGCACCATCTCGCGGCGGGCGCCGAGGCGCCGGCCACGGAGCACCGCAAGCATCGGGTCGAGATCGGAGCGCATCAGCTCGGGCACCATCGCGCGGTAGTCGTCGAACTCGAGCACGTAGACGTCGAGGTCCCGCGAGTCTCCGGTGACCTGCTGCAGCCAACGAAACTCCGCACGGAAATGCGCTAGCTCCTCAGGCGGGAAGACGTTCCGCAGCTCGCGCTGAACCGAGCGCGAGCGGCGTATCGCGACCCGGAAGTCGTGCAGAAACTCGCTGTCGACGTCGGCGATCGTCCCCTCGAAGTTGGCGTCGATCACCTCGAGCAGCCGCCACAGAACCGCCGTCGCCGCGGCATCGGCGCGCTCCTCTCCCCGCAGCGGGACGTTGATCTTGGATGAGGTTCCGCCGGGCGCGCCCCCGGACGCTCTGACCGCTTCGTCGACCAGCGGCTGGTCTGCGGCGACGTAGCGGAGGTCTTGCTCGAGCCGCCCTTGGACGCCGGCCAGCTCTTTGTCATAGCCGCGCACGCCGGCCACCCGCACACGCGGGCGCAGCATCGTCTCTCGGCCGCTCGCCGAGATCAGCGCAGGCTCC
Organism: uncultured Solirubrobacterales bacterium; assembly: GCA_963796525.1. Classification (GTDB taxonomy): domain Bacteria; phylum Actinomycetota; class Thermoleophilia; order Solirubrobacterales; family Solirubrobacteraceae; genus Palsa-465. Next base: position 74,345 of record CAWCMD010000012.1, on the reverse strand, counting down.
TCGAGCGTCACCCGCGCAATGGTCTTGCGTTCGTCGTCGATCACGCTGAGCGCCAGCAGGCGGCTGTGAACGTGGACGAGCGGCAGCAGCGCGCGCACATCGATGATCGGCGCCAGCGCGTCGCGAAGCGGCCCAGGCGCGAGATCTTGCGCCAGCAGCGGTGCCACCGGTTGTGCGATCTGCAGGCGAGCGCGCTCCGCTCCGCTTTCGCGCTCGACGAGCGCAAGGTGTCCGTTCTCGTGGACGGCGGAGACGCCGGCGGCGTGCAGAAGCCCGTCGAACGTGTCGAAGAACGTCCGATCGACCTGGTGCGCGCCGCCCTCGCGGATTGGCAGGTTGCTGAGAAGCGCCTCCGCCGCCCCCTCAAGTGTCAACTCGTCGGGCGGGAGGTAGTCGCTCACGCCGCCAGCGCCCCCAGGCGACGGATTGCGTCGTCTACCTCGTGCGCGGTCACGATCAGGGGCGGCTCGAACCGGATCGTTGCCGGACCGGTGGCGTTGACCACCAGACGCTGCTCGAGCAGCGCGCGTCGCGCCAGGTCCGGTGCCGGCGTGCCGTCGCTGAGATCGATCGCGAGCATTAGCCCCCGTCCGCGCACGGCCGCAGTGTATGGGAGCGTGGCGAGTCCAGCCGCAAATTGCTCGCCGCGCGCGCGGACGTTCGCAAGCAGGTCTGGGTCGGAGCACAGGTCGAGCGCTACGAGTGCTGCAGACGCGATCACGGGGCCGCCGGCGAAGGTCGAGCCATGGTCCCCCGCCTGGAACACATCGGCAAGGCGGGGTGCCGTGACGAGGGCACCGATCGGCAGCCCGCCGCCGAGCGCCTTGGCGCTTGTCAGCGCATCGGGTTCGACGCCCGTCTGCTCGTAGGCCCATAGCGTCCCGGTGCGTCCCATCCCGGACTGGATCTCGTCGAAGATCAACGCGGCACCGGTGCGATCGCATGCCTCGCGGGTGGCCTGGAGGAACTCGTCGCTCAGCACGTTGATGCCGGTCTCGCCCTGGATCGGCTCGAGGAGCACCGCGGCCGTCCTGTCGTCAACCGCCTTCTCGAGCGCGGCCGGATCCTTGTCTATCACCTTGAAGCCGGGGACGAGCGGCGCGAACGGCGCCTGCTTGGATTCCTGCGGCGTCGCCGACAGCGCGCCGTACGTCCGGCCGTGGAAGGCGCCCTCGACGACGATGATCTCGCCCATCGGTTTGGCCCGGCGCGCGAGTTTGATTGCGGCCTCGATCGCCTCGGCGCCCGAGTTGGTCAGGAACACCTTGCCTTTCAGCGACCGTTCAGAGAGCAGCGCCGAGAGCCGCATTGCCGGCTCGGTGTAGTAGAGGTTGGTCGCGTGCATCAGCCTGCCGGCCTGCTCGCGGACCGCCTCGACGACCTGCGGGTTGCAGTGCCCGACGTTGTTGACGGAGATCCCGGCGAGGAAGTCGAGGTACTCGTTGCCCTCCGAGTCCCACAGCCGGCAGCCCGAGCCGCGTACGAACTGCACGGGATTGCGGATGTAGGTGGCGACCGCGTAGCGGCGCTCGAGCTCCTGAAGCTGGGCGAGCGACGTTCCCGTCATCCGGGCGCTCCGATCTTCGTTCCCTGACCCGCATCGGTGAACAGCTCGAGCAGCAGTGAGTGCGGTACCCGCCCGTCGACGATGTGCGCGTAGGAGACGCCGCCGTCGATCGCCTCCAGGCAGGCGGCGAGCTTCGGCCGCATCCCGCCGGTGATCTGCGCGAGCGCGGCCTCGACTTCCTCGGTGGTCGTCTCCGAGACGAGGCTGTCCGGGTCTCCGGGATCGCGCAGCCATCCCGCGACGTCGGTCAGGAACATCAGCTTGTACGCGCGCAGGGCGCGGGCGACCGCGCCCGCCGCATCGTCGGCGTTGATGTTGTACGAGTTCCCTTCGCGGTCGGCGCCGATGCTCGCGACGACCGGGATGTAGTCCTGGGAAATGTGCATCAGCACGTCGACGTTGACCTTGTCGATGCGGCCGACGAAGCCAATGTCCTGTCCGCTCGGCGCGGCCTGCCTGCTGGCCCTGAACAGCAACCCGTCGTCGCCGCACAAGCCGACGGCCGGCTGGCCGTGGCGGTTGATGCGCAGGACGATGTCCTTGTTCACCTTGCCCACCAGCACCATCTTGGCGACCTCGACCGTCTGCTCGTCGGACACGCGCAGGCCGTCAACGAACTCGACGGGGAGGTTGAGCCGTTCCATGTAGCTCGTGATCTCGGGGCCGCCGCCATGCACGACGACAGGATTCATCCCCACGTACTTCAGCAGCACCACGTCTCGCGCGAACTCCTCCTTGAGCTGCGGGTCGATCATCGCCGCGCCGCCGTACTTGATCACCACGGTGCGGCCATGGAACTGGCGGATGTAGGGCAGCGCCTCCAGCAGCGTGCGGACGTGCGGTGCCTGGGGGTGGGCGTGCGTGGTCAAGTGGGCCTAGGTCGTGTAGTCGGCATTGATCGTGACGTACTCATGGCCGAGATCGGAGAAGAAGACCTCCATCTCCGCGCCCTCGCCCGGGAGGCCGATCTCGTACTCGACCTCGTCTCGCTGGACGGCTTCCTTGAGAGCTCCTTCGTTATGCGGAACGTACGCGCCACGCGCGCACACCTGCACGCCCTCGATCGCGATGTCCATCTGCAACGGCGCCATGCCGGGCATCGCCATCCCCGTCGCCTGCGCGATCCGCCCCCAGTTTGGGTCGCCACCGTACAGGGCCGTCTTGACCAGCGGAGAGTTGGCGATCGCACGGGCTGTGCGGTTGACGGCGTCGATGTCGCCCCCGCGGACGATCACGCGGCCGATGCGGCGCGCGCCCTCGCCGTCGCGCACGACCAGCAGCGCCAGCTGGCGCAACAGCGCGTCGAGCGCCTCGCCGAAGCGCAGCTCGTCATCGGTCTCGGGATGGATCTCGACGCCCGAGGTGCCACTGCATTGCAGGATCACGGTGTCGCTGGTCGAGAGCTGGCCATCGACCGTGATCCGCTCGAACGAGCGCTTGACGGTCACGCCGAGCAGCAGGTCTGCCGTCTCGAGCTCGAGCGCGGCGTCCGTCTGAACGAACACGAGCAGCGTGGCGAAGCCCGGGGAGATCATGCCGGCGCCCTTCGCCTGCGCGGTCAGCCTGACCGGGCCGTTTTGGAGAGTCACCTGGAGGGCTGCGTGCTTTGCGAACGCGTCCGTCGTGCGGATTGCCTCGGCGAACTCGGGCTCGCCGTCTGCTCTCAACTGTCTCGCGGCGGCCGCGATGCCCGATGTGATCGCGGGCATCGGCAGCGGCACCCCGATAACGCCGGTCGAGGCGACCGCCACCTCGGCTTCTGAGACGCCGGCCGCGATCGCCGCGGCGCCCTGCATCTTGGCCGCGTCGTCGAGCCCTCGGCGCCCGGTGGCGGCGTTGGCGTTGCCGGAGTTGACGACGACGGCGCGGATCCGCTCGAGCCGAGTGCGTTCCATCGTCAGCAGCACCGGGGCCGCGAGCGCACCCGACCTGGTGAACCGCGCGGCGCTTGTCGTCTCGGGTGCGCTCGAGACCAGCAGTCCGAGGTCGAGCGCGCCGCTCGGCTTGATCCCGCACGCGACGCCGGCGGCTTTGAAGCCCTGTGGGAGCGTGCCGGGCTGCTCCTCGGCGACGTGCTCAGGCCGTTCGATCCAGCGGGAGGTGAAGAAGGATTGAGCGGTGCTCATCTCATCGGATTCCCTGGTCTTCCGGCAGCCCGAACATCAGGTTCAGGTTCTGCACGGCTTGAGAGGCGGCGCCTTTCCACAGGTTGTCGATCACCGCGAACACGATCGCGCGGCCGGTCCGATCGTCGCGGTGGACCGAAACGCGGCAGAAGTTCGTCTCGCGGACATCACGGACGCCCGGCGGCTTGTCCACGACCTCGACGAACGGTTCGTTCTTGTAGGCGTCTTGATAGAGCGCTCTAACGTCCGCGGGGCCCCCACTCTTAAAAGCCACGTAGCAGGACACAAGCTCCCCCTGATCGAGCGGCAGGAGGTGCGGCGCGAACGTGAGCGTGAGATCCCCGTGGGCGGGGTTCAGTCTTCGGAGCTCCTGCTCGATCTCGGGCGTGTGGCGGTGGCGCGGCACGCCGTATGCGCTGACGTTCTCGTCGACGGTGACGAAGTGGGTCTTCTCGCTCGCGGCACGGCCTGCGCCGGAGACGCCCGACTTGGCGTCGATCACGAGGTCGTCGATCGCGCCGGCGCGCGCAAGCGGGGCCAGGCCGATGATCGCGGCCGTCGGGTAGCAGCCCGGGTTCGCGACGAGGTCGGCTGCGGCGATCTCGTCGCGGTAGAGCTCGGGCAGGCCGTAGACGGCGGCGTCGATCAGCTCGGGCGCAAGGTGCTCGCGGTACCACTCCGCGTAGACGCCGGGGTCGCGCAGCCTGAAGTCGGCGCTCAGATCCACGACGCGGATGTCCCGCTCACGCAGCTCCGAGACGAGCGGCGCCGCTGCTCCGTGGGGGTAGGCGACCACCGCGGCGTCGACATCTGCGTGGCGGTCGAGATCGAGCTCCTCGAGCGTGAGCGGAACCCGGTGGTAGGGGTAGAGGTCATCGAGCCGCCGGCCGACGTCTGAGCGCGCGGTGACCGTTGCCAGCTCGAAGGTCGGATGGGCGTAGAGGAGCCGCGCCGTGAGCGCGCCCGTGAAGCCGGCGGCGCCGAAGACTGAGACGCTAGGAGGCACGGATCCGCCCCTGCAGCTCGGTCTCGAGCGCTTTGACGATCGCGTCCCGCTTGGCTCTCACGTCCTCGTCGGTCAGCGTCCGGTCGCTGGCCCGGTACTCGAGACGGATCGCGAGCGACACCTTGTCTTCGCCGATCCGTTGCGGATCGCGGTAGACGTCGAATACCTCGGCCTTCGTGAGCAACGGCGCGCCGGCAATGCGGACGGTGTCGAGCACCTCCGCGGCTGACGTTTGATCGCCGACGACGACGGCCAGGTCCTCGCGCACCTCGGGAAAGCTCGTGAGGTCCTCGTACGTGGGCGCGTCAACTGCATTCGCGGCGATCGGATCGAAGTCGAGCTCGAACGCCGCGACCGTGTCCTCGAGGTCCCACTGCTGCGCGACGAGCGGGTGGATCTCGCCAAGCCAGCCGGTCGCCTGATCCGCGACCAGGACGGTTGCGGCTCGGCCTGGGTGAAGGGACGGCAGTTGGGTTGGCTCGACGCTCCACGGGGCCCGAAGCCCGTCGAGCAGCGCCGCCAGCACTCCCTTGGCGGCGAAGAAGTCGGCCTTGCGCGGCTCGGGGTCACGCCATGTGCGCGGTCGCACCTCGCCGGTGAGCAGCGCAGCGATCCGGTAGGGCTCGATCGGAAGCTGGCGCCCCGGCTCTGGGAGATACACAGCGCCGGTCTCGAACAGCCTGATCGTTCCCGCCCCCCGCGCACGGTTGCGCTGCGCGGTGTCGAGCAGCGAGCCGAGCAGCGTCGTGCGCAGCCGCGACTGATCGCCTGACATCGGGTTCTCAAGCTCGATCGCCGGCTGATCTGTGAGGCGCAGGCGGCTCGCAAGCTCCGGCCCGACAAAGCTCCAGCCGACGATCTCGTGGAGCCCCTCGGCCGTCAGCGCGTCCGCCGCTCGGCGGCGAAGCTGCTGCTCGCGGGTGAGGCGCGCGGATGCCCCGTGCCGGCTCGGCAGCGTGGCGGGGATGTTCTCGAGTCCGTTGAGGCGCGCCACCTCCTCGATCAGGTCGGCCTCGCGGGTGATGTCCCGGCGACGGAAGTAGGGCACGGTGACCTCGAGGCCATCGGTGCGATCGCTGACTGTGAACTCGAGCGCCTCGAGAATCTCTCGGCAGCGCTCGAGCGGGATCGACGCTCCGAGCAGGCTTGTGATGCGTTCCTCACGCAGGCGAATCGTCTTCGGCTCGGGACCGGGTCCGCCAACGTCGATCGTGCCGGGTCTCATCGTCGCGCCCGTCAGCTCGAGCATCAGCTGGGTCGCGACCGCCTGCGCGTCCATCGCCTGCTCGGGCTGGAGGTGCTTCTCGAAGCGCCCGGAAGCCTCACTTCTCAGCCCGAGCTTCAGCGAGGTGCGATGGATGTTCGCGCCGTTCCAGTTGGCGGCCTCCATCAGGACACGGGTGGTGTCGCCGGAGACCTCTGAGCGGGCACCGCCCATCACGCCGGCGATCGACGTCGGTCCGTCGGCATCCTCGATCAGCAGCATCTCGCCGTCGAGCGTCCGGGTCTGGCCGTCTAGCGTCTCGACCTGCTCTGCGTCATGCGCCCGGCGGACGGTCAGCTGCGCGCCCGCGACGCGATCGAGATCGAACGCATGCAGCGGCTGCCCGGTCAGCAGCATCACGTAGTTGGTGATGTCGACGACGTTTGAGATCGGCCGCTGCCCGGCGGCCATCAGACGAGCCTTCAGCCAGGGCGGGCTCGGACCGATCTTCACGTCCTCGAATACGCGCGCTGTGAATCGAGGACAGAGATCCTGGTCCTCCACCTTGATCGTGACGCCGCTGACGGGGCCTTCCGTGCCGGGGTCGTCCGCCCACGGCGGCGATGTGAGTGGCGCCTGCGTGGCAGCGTGGACCTCGCGCGCGACACCATAGATGCCGAGACAGTCGGGCCGGTTGGGCGTGACCTCGAGGACCAGCACGTCGGTGGCGATCGGCAGCACGTCCCTGAGCGGAGCACCCGGCTTCAGGCCGTCGGCGTCGAGCACCATGATCCCTGCGTGCTCCGTCCCGATCGCCAGCTCGTCCTCGGCGAGGATCATCCCGTTGGACTCCACGCCGCGGAGCTTCGCCTTACCGAGTGTCGTGCCGTCGGGCATCACGGCACCGGGCTTGGCGACGGCGACCGTCTGGCCGGCTTGGACGTTGGGCGCGCCGCACACGATCTGCGACGGGTCTTCGCCGCCGACGTCGACCAGGCACACGCTGAGCCTGTCTGCGCCCGGGTGCTGCGTGGCCTCGATCACCTTGCCGACGACGAAGTGCTCGAGCCCGGTGACGCCGTGACGCTCCACGCGTTCGACCTCCGTGCCGGTCATCGCGAGGCGCTCGGCGAGCTTCTGCGCGTCGAGTGGCGGCGCGCAGTACTCGTGCAGCCATTCGAGCGGGACTCTCATGGATGAGCCTCCGGTGCGCGCCTCATCCGAACTGCTCCAGGAAACGGAGGTCGTTGTCGTAGAACAGCCGTAGGTCAGGAACGCCGTGCTTGAGCATCGCGATCCGCTCGATCCCCATCCCGAATGCGAACCCCTGGACCTCCTCGGGGTCGTAACCGTGCTCGCGCACGTACTCGAAAACGTTCGGATCGACCATCCCCGAGCCGAGGATCTCGATCCAGGCGGTGCCCTTGCACAGCGGGCATCGCTGGCCGTCCGCCGTGATCCCGTCGATGCAGTTGAAGCAGGACACGTCGACCTCGACGCTCGGCTCGGTGAACGGGAAGAAGTGCGGCCGCAGGCGCACTTCCCGCTCCTCGCCGAAGATCGCGCGCGCGAACCTCAACAGCGTGCCCTGGAGGTCGCCCAGCGTGATGTCGGTGTCGACCGCGAGCCCCTCGATCTGGTGGAACTGCGGGGTGTGGGTGGCGTCGGAGTCGGGCCGGTAGACCCGCCCCGGGACGATGATGTAGATCGGCGGCGGCTGCGCCTCCATCGCCCTGATCTGCACGGGTGAGGTGTGGGTGCGCAGCACGACGTCGTCTTCGACGTAGAAAGTATCCGTCCGGCCGCGCGCCGGATGCGTGATGTCGTGGTTGAGCGCGTCGAAGTTGTAGTAGACGGTCTCGACCTCGGGCCCCTCGGCGACATTGAAGCCGAGACCGATGAACACATCCTCGATCTCGCGCCGCGTCCGCGTCATCAGGTGAAGGCGTCCGATCGCGGGCAGCGGGTCGCCCGGGAGCGTGACGTCGACGCGGTCTTGCCTCAGCCGCTCCTCCAGTTCGCTTGCCGCGAGCGCTTGGCTGCGCGCCTCGATCGCTTGCTCGAGCCCCTGGCGGGCCTCGTTGGCGGCCTTGCCGACCTTGCCGCGCTCTTCGGGAGGCAGCTGGGCGACGCCGCGCAGCATGTTCGGCAGCTCGGCCTTGCGGCCGAGGTAGCGGATCCTCGTGTCCTCGAGCGCGGTTGACGTCTGCGCGGCCTCGATCGCGCCGCGGGCCTCTTGTGCAATCTGCTCGATCCGCTCGATCATGGCCGGGGCATCCTAGTTAGCTCATACAGCGCAACGGTGGCTGCCATCGCGGCGTTCAAGGAATGGCTGTGGATCGGGATGTGGGCGACGTGATCGGCTTCCTCGAGGACCGCGTCCGGCAGCCCTTCGCGCTCGGAACCGATCAGCAGGGTCGCCTCAGCGCGAACTTTGCCGTATTCGGTCGCCCCCTCCGACCGGATTCGCCAAAGTTCGGCGAGTGCGAAGCCTGCGCCGGCGACCAGGGCGATCTTGACGCCCGGGAGGGCCTCGAGATCGCCCGCGCGGGTCACGCGCACCGCGAACAACGAGCCCATCGAGGCCCGCACCGCCTTCGGCCCGAAGGGATCTGCGCTGCCGGGCCCGAGCGCCACGCACGAAGCCCCGAACGCCTCCGCCGAGCGCAGCACGGCCCCGACATTCCCCGGGTCGTGGACCCCGAACAGCGCGACGCACAGCGGGCCGACGGCCGCTGGCGCCCACCGCTCCTCGTACACCGCGAGCGTCCGCGTCCCAGATCCAAGCCCCGACGCCGAGGCCAAGAGCGATGGCTCCACCTCGACGCCCGGCAGCCCGCTTCCCGCGGCGCAGTAGCGTTCGACGGCGGTCCAGCCGTGAGCGTCGGCGGCCGCGAGCAGATCCTCGCCCTCCGCCACGAACCGCCCGGCCCGCTCGCGCCAGCGCCGCCGCTGGGTGAGCTTGCGGATCTCCTTAAGCCTCTGGTTGTGCGAGCTTGTGATCGTCATTTGCGTGGTGGCTGGGGGCGGGTGGGCGGTGGCTGGGGGCGGTGGCGGGTGGGCGGGTCCTGAAACAAAAAAGGCGCCCTCCGAATCGGAGCGGCGCCCGGTGGCGATGCTGTCGGTCGGCGTGTTTGGCTCAGCCGGCCGCCAGCGCCTCGCGGGCGCGCTCGGCAAAGCGTCGGAAAGTGTCGGCGTCGCGAACGGCGATGTCCGCGAGAATCTTGCGGTCGAGCTCGATGCCGGCCTGCTGGGCCCCATGCATGAACTGCGAGTACGACAGTCCGTTCTGTCGCGCAGCCGCGTTGATTCGCGTGATCCACAGGCGGCGGAAATCGCGCTTGCGGTTGCGGCGGTCGCGGTAGCGGTACTGATCGGCCTTGAGGACGGCCTCCTTCGCGACCCGGTAGTGCCGGCTCGCGTCGCCCCGGTAGCCCTTCGCCATCGCGAGCGTCGCGCGGCGCTTCTTGCGGGCGTGGGTCGACCGCTTTACCCGTGTCATTTCCCGCCCTTGTGGTGTGCGCCGAGCAGCGTCTTGACGCGGATCTCGTCCTGCTTGGCGATCACGGCCGGCCTCCCGAGGCGCCGTTTGCGCTTCGGCGACTTCTTCTCGAGGATGTGGCTCGAGAACGCGCTGCGGCCGCGCACCTTGCCGGTGGCGGTCACCTTGAAGCGCTTCTTCGCGCCGGAGTGGGACTTCATCTTCGGCATGACGGCTGCCTAGTAAAGCAGACGCCCGCGGATCGGAAGCGCAGACGGCAGCAGATCGGAAGCGTTCTAGGCGGCCGCGTCGTCCGGCTGCGGGGCACGCTCAGGCGCGGGCTCCTCGGCCTTCGGGCGGCCGTTGGCCCTGTTGGCGCGACCCGACTTGCCGCGGCCGTCGGGGGCAGCGCCATCGGTGTGGGGCTTGTCGTGGTCGCCGGCGAGTACCGCCTTGGAGGGCGCCAGCAGCATCGTCATGTTGCGCCCGTCCTGGAGCGGCGACTGCTCGACGACGCCGATCTCCGAGAGCTCTTCGGCGAGCCGATCGAGCAGCGCAGTGCCGCGCTCGGGGTGGGTCACCTCGCGCCCGCGGAACATGATCGTGATCTTGACCTTGTCCTTGCCAAGCAGGAAGCGGGTGATATGCCCCTTCTTGGTGTCGTAGTCGTTCTGGGCGATCTTCGGGCGGAACTTGATCTCGCGGATCGTGATCTGCTGCTGGTGACGGCGGGCCGCCTTCTGTTTCTGGGCCTGCTCGTACTTGTACTTCGAGTAGTCGAGCACGCGGCATACCGGCGGGCGCGCATCGGGTGCCACCTCGACCAGGTCGAGGTCGCGCTCCTGCGCGTACGCCAGCGCATCAGAGGTCTTCACGATCCCGACCTGCTTTCCGTCGGCCCCAATCAGGCGAACCTCGGGCACACGGATACGGTCGTTGATCCGAGTCTGGTCCCGCTCCGGCGGGCGCCGATCGAACTTACGAGGGACCGGCACTAGCGACTCTTGTGGCTTCGGAGCGTCAAGCGGCCCCGGGCCGTGTGTGGTGATGCAGTTGGATCAACGTCATCGAGTATAGCGGCGCAACTACCCCTTGGAGCGACTTTGAACCTCTTCCTTGAGACGCTCGATCAGGGCATCGACATCGATCGAACCGATGTCCCCTCGACGGTGCTCTCGCAGCCCCACCGCCCCCGATTCCTGCTCGCGATCGCCGACCACCAGCATGTAGGGGATCTTGCGGAGCTCAGCGTCGCGGATCTTCCGCCCCACGGACTCCGGTCGCTCGTCGAGCTCGGCCCGCAGCCCGGCCGCGTGAAGCCTCTGGACCACCCCGGCGCCGTAGCCGGCGTGACGATCGGCGATCGGCAGCACGATCGCCTGGACCGGCGCCAGCCAGACGGGCAGCTCACCGCTGAGGTGCTCGAGCAGGATGCCGATGAAGCGCTCGTAGGAGCCCATCAGCGCCCGGTGGATCATCACCGGCTGGTGCTCGGCGTTGTCTGCGCCCGTGTAGGTGAGACCGAAGCGGTCGGGCATGTTGTAGTCGACCTGGACGGTGCCCAGCTGCCATGACCGACCGAGCGAATCGGTGATGTGCATGTCGATCTTCGCGCCATAGAACGCGCCGTCGCCGGCGTTGAGGTCGTAGGCGAGGCCACGATCGTCCAGCCACTGCTTGAGCGCCGCCTCGCTGCGATCCCACAGCTCATCGGAGCCGATCCGCTGCTCCGGCCGGGTCGATAGCTCGAGGCGCACGTCGAGCCCAAAGATCTCGTACGTCGCGAGTGCGAAGTCCATGCAGGCTCCGACCTCTTGCTGCACCTGATCCTCGGTGCAGAAGATATGGGCGTCGTCCTGCGCGAAGTGGCGGACCCTGAGCAGCCCGTGAAGCGTGCCGCTCGGCTCGCGGCGATGCAGCAGCCCGGGCTCTGAGTAGCGGATCGGCAGGTCACGGTAGGAGTGGCGACCCAGGGAGTACAGCTGGGCGTGACCCGGGCAGTTCATCGGCTTGAGCGCCATCGCCCGGTCCTCGTATTCGGTCACGAACATGTTCTCGGCGTACTTCTGCCAGTGGCCCGAGGTCTCCCACAGCGAGCGGTCGTAGAGCAGCGGCGTCTTGACCTCGGTGTAGCCGCGGTCGCGGCCCATCTCGCGACTCAGCGTGATCAGCTCGTTGTAGACAGCCGTCCCCGCCGGCAGCCAGAACGCCGCGCCCGGCGAGACCTCCGAGAACGTGAACATGCCCAGCTGAGGACCCAGCCGCCGGTGATCGTTGGCGCGCGCCCGCTCGAGCCGCTCCAGATACTCCTCGAGATCCTTCGCAGAGAAGAACGCCGTCCCATACACGCGCGTGAGCATCTGCTTGGTGGAGTCGCCCCGCCAATAGGCGCCGGCGACCGACTGCAGCTTGAACGCCTTGATCCGCTTGGTGGACGGGGCGTGCGGTCCCCGGCAGAGGTCGGTGAACGGCCCGTTGGTGTAGAGGCTGACTGTGTGCACAGGGTGGCCGGGATCCGCGTTCTTGACGAGATCCTCGATCAGCTCGACCTTGTAGTCCTGCCCCTGCTCGAGGAACCGCGTGAGTGCGTCGCCGACGGCAACGTCCTCGCGCACGAACGGCTCGTCGGCGTCGATGTGCTCTCGCATCTTCGCCTCGATCTGCGGGAAGTCCGACTCAGACAGCGTCACGCCCTCGGGGAAATCGAAGTCGTAGTAGAAGCCGTTCTCGATCGGCGGCCCGATCGAGATCTTCACGCCGGGATAGAGCTCGAGCACCGCGGTGGCGAGCACGTGAGCCGCATCGTGGCGGATCACGTCGAGCGCGTCGCTGCCGCTGCGCGCGGTGATGACCTCGAGGTGCTCGGCCCCGTTCGTGGCGGCCGGCAACGGACGGTCCAGATCGCGGACGGCTCCGTCGACCTTGACGGCGAGCGCAGCCCGCGCCAGGCCAGGCCCGATTGCGGCAGCAGCGTCGGCGCCGGTGGCGCCGTCGGGCAGGGTCAAAACCGTCTCGTCGGGAAGCTTGAAATCCAAGGCGAACGGAGGCTACACGCAGGGGCTCATGGCCTGGCGTTCGATGCGGTTGTGATCCGTATTCCCCGCCTGGTCCCGGGCTCGCACGACGAAGAACTCGCCCAGCGGGACGCTCGGCGTGTCGAAATGCGTGGCCCCCCGAACGCTCCAATTCGGCCTTGAGAAGTCCTCCCGGCCGGGCCGGGCCGACATGTAGATCTCGTAAACGATCTGCGAACTCGGGGTCACATCATCCGCCGCGGCATTCCACGAGAGATAGACACGGACGCGCTCATGGGGGCGGATCACAGGAGTGCAGTCGGTGGCCCGCCGCAGTCCCGCGAACCTCGGCGGCGTCACGTCGCGCACCCGAAACGAGAACGTTCCGACCGGCTTGACGGCGATGAACTGCGCGCAGACCGGGTGCGCGGGGCCGCAGACCGGCCGCAACCACTCCTCCACCCGACCCGCATAGCGGGTTGCGCACCAGATGCCGGCCGGCGGATCGAGCACGACCCGTACGTGCGCGCCCTTACGCGTCGGCGGGAGCGTCTCCGACATGCCGGACCCGCAGTGTCTCGCCTGCCCCGACACGCTCAGCACATAGTTGGCCTGCAGTCCGTTCCGGCGGCCTGTTCTATACGGCGCCCGAAATGTGACCACGAACTTCGTCTTCGGGGTGCCGACCTTCGGCGTCACCCGGACACCGGCACCGGTTCCACCGGCCGTTGCAACCGCCGCGGGCACCAAGGCCGCTGCGGCCGACAGGGCCAGCGCGCTCCTCCATCGCATCGCGGCGAGTCTACTCGCTACATTTACGCCCCCCAGGGCGATTAGCTCAGCTGGGAGAGCGCCGCCTCGACAAGGCGGAGGTCGCTGGTTCGAGCCCAGCATCGCCCACTCCGACTAGCAGGCATTTCCTTTGGGCGCCCGGAAATCTCTGTCCCCTCGCGTCGTACATCATTCGTACATCAGGTTCGCTTGCGGGCCTCGATGATGGCCTCGCCCGGATCAGAAAAGAGTCGTCTGCGACAGCGCCAAGTGCGACCCTGGGGCGACGGCTGAGCCGAACTCGGGCTACCTCTGCGTGATCGCCGGCCTGGACTGCCGGAGCCGGGGGCGCTGCGCTGGGCGCGCACGCGGTCGGTCGAAGCTCAACAGCACGATCAGGCAGATCGCGGCGACCCCCGCGAGTAGCACGAACCCGAGCGTATAGCTGCCGGTGAGACTCTTCACGAGCGCCATCACCAGCGGCGGGAAGAACCCGCCGAGGCCCCCAGCGGCGCCGACCACGCCGGTGACGGCGCCGACGTCGTCCGGGAACCAGTGCGGGACGAGCTTGAACACGGCGCCAGTCCCGAGGCCGAGGGCGATCGCGACGGTCAGGCAGCAGATCGTCAGCGGCACCATGTGTCTGTAGCTGAGCGCGAGGCCGGCGGCGAGGAGGATCGTGGCGATGAAGCACATCCGCAGCACCCGCTCGGCGCCGATCCGGTCAGACAGCCACCCCCCGACCGGACGGGCGATCACGGCGAGGAACGCGAACCCGGCGGCGCGGTACCCGGCGTCGGTCTTCGTCAGGTGGTGCACGCCGGTCAGGAGCTTCGGCAGGTAGAGGAACATCGCGACGAACCCGCCGAACGCGAGGAAGTAGAACAGCGTCAGTGCCCACGCGCGCCGGTTGTGCTTGAAGACGCGCAGCGGCGCGGTGAACGAGACCCGGCCGCCGGGCGCTGTTGGTGCCGAGGCGTCGCGCGCGGACAACCAGAAGACGACCGTCATCACGGCCATGAGGGCGGCGGCTACCCAGAACGGGGTGGCGAGGCTCCAGTGCTTGGCCATCTTCGGGGCGGTCAGCGCCGCGATCACCGTCCCGCCCATCCCCATGCCGTAAACACCGAGCGCGAAACCCTGCCGCTCCTTGCCGTACCAGCGGTTCACAAACGGCACGCCGACCGCGAATGACGCCCCCGTGACGCCGAGCAGGAACCCGAGCACGACCATCACGGCGAACGAGTCGTGGAACATGGCCAACAGCACGAGCGGGATCACGCTGTAGGCCATCAGGCCGGTGAATACCCGGCGCCCGCCGTAGCGCTCGGCGAGGATCCCGAGCGGAATCCGCATCAGCGACCCGAGCACGACCGGGACCGCGACCAGGAACGCGAGCTCGAACTCGGTCAGGTGCAGCTGCTTCTGCAGCGTCGGCCCGAGGGGCCCGAACATGCTCCACGCGAAGAAGCAGACCGTGAACGCGGCCAGCGCGAGGCCAAGGGCGAGGGGATTGGAGCGACGCTCGTCAGGCAATCTGGATCCGGGTCGGTGGGTAATCTGCGAAAGGAGCGGCATGCCGAGACACGCCGCCGCGGAAGATGATGCCGCGGCCGCCCGTGAGCTAAAACGGGAGAGCCCCGCGGACCGGTTCCGTGTTTTTCCGCAGATGAAACGCAGCCCCGCTCTCGCCTCGCTGTCGCGCGACCATCACCACGCGCTCGTGGTCGCACGCGTGCTTGGGAGCGTCAGTCCCGACGCTGCCGAGGTCGAGGCGGCGGCGGCCCGGTTCGTGCAGTTCCTGGCCGTGCACGAGCCGGCGCATTTCGCGCTCGAGGAGGCCGTGCTGCTGCCGGCGCTCGGTGCCGACGTGCGAGGGCGGGCGCTCGGCGAGCGCATGCAGGAGGATCACGCTTATCTGCGCTTCGCGGCTGCACGCCTAAGCGATCCCCTCCAGCCCGTCGGCGCCGAGTATCTCCAGCAGCTCGGAGCTCGCCTGCGCGCACATGTGCAGATGGAGGAGCGCGAGCTGTTCCCGTACCTGGAGGAGTCGCTTGACCCGGCGAGCCTCGAGGAGATCGGCTCGCGGCTCGCGCAAGCCGGGTGAGCGGTGCGCGGCTAGTCTCAGACGCAGCCGTCCTCGCGGAGGTCGGGCACCTTTGAACCCCGCCACCCCCGCGGCGGTGTGTCAGCGGGCGGCCTGGTACCGGCGGCGGTAGAGGATGTATGGGCGGCCGATGTACTGCAGCGGGATGCTCCATGCGTGCACGAGTCGCGTGAACGGGAACGCGGCCCAGAATCCCCAGGCGATGATCGCGTGCAATTGGTAGACGATTGGGGCGTGCGCGATCGCGGCGACCTTCGGGTCCAGGTAGAAGATCGAGCGCCACCAGACGCCGACGGAGTCGCGGTAGTTGTAGGGAGCGTGGCTGGCGAGATTGTGAACGAAGGTCATGTAGCAGCCGAGCACGATCAGCACGGTCAGCATCCCGTAGGTGAAGATGTCGATTCGGGTCGTGGAGCGGCGAACCCGGTCTGAGCGCGCACGCCGGTAGACGAGCCCGAGGAACCCGATCAGCGAGACGGCGCCGGCGATCCCGCCGGCGATCGCCGAGATCCACCGGTAGGTGTGCTCGTGGATGCCGATCGTGTCGGTCCACGCATGTGGGATGCACAGGCCGATGAAGTGCCCGCCGACTGCCGCGAGCGCGCCGTAGTGGAACATCGGGCTGGCCCACCCGAGCACGCGACGGTCGAGCAGCTGGGTCGAGCGGCTCGTCCAATTGAACTGGTCGGCGCGGTAGCGCCACCAGTGGCCGAGCACGAACGCCGTGATCGCGACGTACGGCAAGATGATCCACAAGAGGATCTTCCCGGCGCTCACCGCGTCGGCTCCGTGTCCCGCGCGAGATCGGATGGCGCGAATGGTTCGAGGCCGACGAGCTCCTGCGGCGGGCCGCTCGCCGCGATCCGGGCCGCGCGCGCGCGGTCCCCGGCGGTCGGGTCACCGACCGTCATGCAGACCGCATCGAGCAGCTTGGCGTACGGGGTGTCGTGGTCGTGGAGGCTGTGGCGCAGGAGCTCGAGCGCGGCGCGGTGCTCACGGAGCACGATCGTTCCCTGCCCGCTCGGGGCTGCCGCGGCGAACTCGAGCATCACCGGCAGGAAGTCGGGCAGCTCGCCCGTCTCGAGCGGGAGCCCAGCCGCCCGGTAGAGCCGCTTGAGCCGCAGCAGCGCCATCCCGCGGTCGCGACGGTCGCCCTCAGCGTAGAAGGTGAGGTACAGCCCGCAGCGCTTGTCGAGATCGAAGGTGTGCACGTAGTGCTGCTCCAGCGCCAGCGGGTCCTGGCCGGCCCACCACTCGTGGAACTCGCTCAGTGCCGACTTCGCGCCTGGCCGCGGGAGGTCGTCGATCGCTGCTCGCAGCTGCTCGCGGGCGTCACGCAGCTCGCGGTCGGGGTATTGCAGCAGCAACGAGCACAGCTTGTAGGTCGTGGCGGCTGCGGCGCGGCGGCGGGATCCGATCACGCGTCCGTCTCCGCGCTCGGCGGCTCGCCGCCGGCCAGCTTGACGATGTCGAGCTCGACCGGCCCTTCGGTCAGCATGAAACTCTCCAGGTCGGCCTGCGATTCCGGAACCACCATCCCGCAGTTCCCGGGCCCCCCCTCGAAATCCAGGCCGCAGGTGCCCTGCTGCTGCATCAGGCGCTCGCCGAGCTCGGCGTGGGCCTTGGGGATCACGTAACGCTCGTCGTACTTGCCGATCGCGAGCAGACGGTACATGTCCTCGACGTCCTCCACGCTCATTCCCGCCGCCGCAACCGTTGCGGTGTCCTGTTCGCCGAGGATTTCGCGCTTGCGCATGTACGCCCGCATCGCCGCCAGCCGTCGCAGCACGTCGCGGATCACGTCTGCGTCGCCGGCTGTGAGCAGGTTGGCGAGGTAGTCGACGGGGATCCGCATCTGCTCGATCACGCCGAACACGTCATCGGGGTTTGCCTCATACCCGTCGGTCTCCATCGTGTTGACGATCGGGGACAGCGGCGGCACGTACCACACCATCGGCAACGTGCGGTACTCAGGATGCAGCGGCAGCGCGACTCGGTAGCGGTGCGCGAGCGTGTAGACCGGCGAGCGCTGCGCATACTCGACCCAGTCCTCGGGGATCCCGTCGCGCGCGGCCTGCTCCTGGACGGCCGGATCGTGTGGGTCGAGGAACACCCCGCGCTGGGCGTCGAGCAGGTCTCGCTCGTCGGGGACCGAGGCAGCGGCCTGCACCCGGTCTGCGTCGTAGAGCACCAGCCCGAGGTAGCGGATCCGCCCGACGCACGTCTCCGAGCAGATCGTCGGCAGCCCCGCTTCGATCCGCGGATAGCAGAGCGTGCATTTCTCGGCCTTGCCGGTCTGGTGGTTGAAGTACACCTTCTTGTACGGACAGCCCGATACGCAGAAGCGCCAGCCACGGCACTTGGCCTGGTCAACCAGCACGATCCCGTCTTCCTCGCGCTTGTACATCGCCCCCGACGGGCACGAGGCGACGCAGGAGGGGTTCAGGCAGTGTTCGCAGATCCTGGGCAGGTAGAACATGAACGCCTGCTCGTAGGTCGCCTTGACCTGCTCCTGAATGCCGTGGGTGAGCGGGTCCTGCTCGATCCGCTCGTAGGTGCCGGCGAGGTTGTCGTCCCAGTTGGGCCCCGAGCGGATCTCCTGAAGCTCCTTGCCGGTCAGTTGCGAGCGTGCGCGGGCGACCGGGTCGCGCTCTGACAGCGGCGAGGTGATCAGCTTCTCGTAGTCGTATGTCCAGGGTTCGTAGTAGTCGTCGATCTGCGGCAGATCGGGGTTGGCGAAGATCGTCAAGAGCTTCTTCATCCTCCCGCCGGCCTTCAGCCGCAGGCGACCCTTGCGGTCGAGCTCCCAGCCGCCCTTCCAGCGGTCCTGGTCCTCCCATTGGCGCGGGTAGCCGAGGCCGGGCTTGGTCTCGACGTCGTTGAACCACATGTACTCCGCGCCGGGACGGTTGGTCCACACCTGCTTGCAGGTCACCGAGCAGGTGTGGCAGCCGATGCACTTGTCCAGCGCCATCACCATCCCCACCTGCGCACGCACCTTCACTCGAACACCACCGGAGATGTCCGCTTTCTCAGGACGACGACCTCGTCGCGCTGGGTGCCGGTCGGCCCGTAGTAGTTGAAGCCAAAGGACAGCTGCGCGTAGCCGCCGATGAAGTGCGTCGGTTTCATCACGATCCGCGTCACCGAGTTGTCCGTGCCGCCGCGCTTGCCCTCGAGCTCGGTCAGCGGCACGTTCAGATGACGGTCCTTGGCGTGGTACATCAGGCACGTGCCCTGCGGGATGCGGTGCGAGACAGCCGCCCGGCAGGCGATCACCCCGTTGCGGTTGTACGCCTCGACCCAGTCGTTGTCGCGGATCTCGAGCTGCTCGGCGTCCTCGCGGCTGACCCACAGCATTCCGCCCCCGCGAAACAGGGTGAGCATGTGCAGGTTGTCCTGGTACTCGGAATGGATCGACCACTTCGAATGCGGCGTCAGATAGTTCAGAGTCAACTCGGGCGGTGCGGGGCAGCCGTCTGCGCCGCGGTCGCTCTGGTCGCCGAACACTGCGCGGTGATGCAGCGGCGGGCGGAAGACCGGCAGTCCTTCGCCGAGCTCGAGCATCCACGAGTGGTCTACGTAGAAGTGCATCCGGCCGGACAGCGTGTGCCATGGCTTGTCGCGCTCGACGTTCATCGTGAACGGCGAGTAGCGGCGGCCGTGGGCCTCGATCCCCGACCACTCCGGCGAGGTGATCACCGTCCGCGGCTGCACCTGCGCGTCCTGGAAGGTGATGCGGTCACCCGAGCGCGTGCCGGACAGATCCGCGAGCTCGACGCCGGTTGTGCGCTCGAGTGAGCGGAAGCCCTCGCTCGCCAGCCGCCCGTTGGTCGTGCCCGACAGAGCGAGGATCGCTTCGCATGCGTGCTCGACCCGCGCCAGCGACGGGCGCCCGTCGGCGACGCCGCCGCGGACCGCGCCGTTCTTCGCGCGCAGCTCTCGGACCTCCTCGTCGGCGACCCAGCTCACGCCCTTCACCTGCGTGCCCTCCTGCTCGACGAGCGGGCCGAGCGCCGCCCACTTGGCGGCCACGTTCGGGTAGTCGCGCTCGACCACGATCAGCCGCGGCATCGTCTTGCCCGGCACCGGCTCGCACTCGCCTCTTCGCCAGTCGCGCACCTCGCCGAGCGGCTGGGCGATCTCGTCGGCCGAGTCGTGCGTGAGTGGCCGCGCGATCACGTCCTTGCGGATGCCGAGATGCTTCTCGGCCAGCTCGGAGAACCGCTCGGCGATCCGGCTGAACGCCTCCCAGTCGGACTTGTTCTCCCAAGGCGGCGGGATCGCCTCGTTGAATGCGTGCACGAACGGGTGCAGATCCGTCGAGCTCAGGTCGTGCTTCTCATACCACGTCGCCGCCGGCAGCACCACATCGGAGAACAGCGCGTTAGAGGTCATCCGGAAGTCGATCGTCGTCAGCAGATCGAGCTTCCCCTCGGGCGCCCGTTCGCGCCACACCACGTCCCGCGGGCGCAGCTCCGGCTCCGACTCCTCGGCGCGGACGGCGCTCTCGGTCGTGCCGAGCAAATGCCGCAGGAAATACTCGTGCCCCTTGCCCGAGGAGCCCAGCACGTTCGCCCTCCACACCGTCATTACCTTCGGTTGGTTCTCCGGCGCGTCCGGGTCCTCGCACGCGAACCGCAACCGGCCCGACCTGAGCTCCTCGACCACGTACTCCGCCGGGTCCATGCCGGCGCGCTGCGCCTCGTCGACCAGCTCCAGGGTCGAGCGGTCAAAGCTTGGATACGACGGCAGCCACCCCAGTCGCGCGCCCAGCGCGTTGATGTCGGTCACGTGCATCCCGTCCAGCAGACCGCGGCCGAGCGGGGACGCGAGATCGGCCGGCCGATAGCGCTCATAGCGCCACTGATCGGTCGCCAGGTAGAAGAACGGCGTTCCGGACTGATGCCTTGGCGGGCGCACCCAGTCCAGCGCGAACGCGAGCGTCTGCCAACCCGCCAAGGGGCGGACCTTCTCCTGCCCGACGTAGTGCGCCCAGCCGCCGCCGTTCACGCCCTGGCAGCCGCACAGCATCACCAGCGCCAGGAACGTCCGGTAGGTCTGATCGGAATGGAACCAGTGATTGGTCCCCGCTCCCATCGCGATCATCGACCTGCCGTTCGTCAGCTCGGCGTTACGCGCGAACTCGCGCGCCACCCGCGCCGCGAGATGACGATCGACCCCGGTGATCGACTCCTGCCACGCCGGCGTGTACGGCTGATCAGCATCGTCATAGCCGGACGGCCAGTCACCCCGCACGCCGTCGCGCTCGACGCCGTACTGGGCGAGCGTCAGGTCGAGCACCGTCGTCACCAGCCGACCGGCGACCCGGATCGCCGGCACCCCGCGACGCAGCGTCGAGCCGTGCTCGCCCTCGCCGACATCGAACCGCGGCAGATGCACCACCACCTGCTCTTCGGCCCGGTCAACTAGCGACAACACCGGCTCGATCCCGTCCAGGCGCAAGTTCCACCGGCCCGGCTCGCCGTAGCGGTGCCCCACCGATCCTTGGGGCACCGCCGCCTTCCCCGTGCGGTCATCGAGCACGACCGTCTTCCACTCGCCGTGCTCCTGCGCCTCCCGCTCGCTTTCAAGATCTGACGCCCGCAGCAGCCGATCCGGCACCCACCCGCCCTCGTGCTCACGGAGCATCACCAGCAGCGGCAGATCCGTGAACCGCCGCGCGTAATCGCGGAAGTACGGCACCTGCCGGTCGACGTAGAACTCCTTCAGGATCACGTGGCCCATCGCCATCGCCAGCGCACCGTCCGACCCCGGTGCCGCGGCGAGCCAGTGGTCGGCGAACTTCACATGCTCCGCATAGTCCGGAGAGACGACCACGACCTTCTGTCCCCGGTAGCGCGCCTCGACCATGAAGTGCGCATCCGGCGTGCGGGTGGTCGGGATGTTCGTCCCCCAGATGATCAGGTAGCCGGCGTTCCACCAGTCCGCGGATTCGGGCACGTCGGTCTGGTCGCCGAACGCCTGCGGCGAGGCCGGCGGCAGATCTGCATACCAGTCGTAGAACGACAGGATCACCCCGCCGATCAACGAGAAGAACCGCGAACCAGCCGCGTACGAGGCCATCGACATCGCGGGGATCGGCGAGAACCCGACGCACCGATCGGGCCCGTGACGCTTGATCGTGTGCACGTGCGCCGCGGCGATCAGCTCCACCGCCTCAGCCCACGAGGCGCGCACGAACCCGCCCTTGCCCCGCTGGCGCTGGTAGAGCCGACGCCTGTCGGGATCGTCGACCAGCTCCGCCCACGCCTCGACCGGATCCCCCAGCCGCGCCCGTGCCTCGCGGAACATCTGCAACAGCGACCCGCGCACGTACGGGTACTTCAGCCGCAGCGGCGAGTACGTGTACCACGAGAACGACGCGCCGCGCGGACAGCCGCGCGGCTCGTGATCGGGCATCTCCGGACCGGTCGACGGGTAGTCGACCGCCTGAGACTCCCAGGTGATCAGCCCGTCCTTGACGAACACGTTCCATGAGCAGGAGCCCGTGCAGTTGACGCCGTGCGTGGAGCGCACCACCTTGTCGTGCGCCCACCGGCCCCGGTAAGAGCGCTCCCAGTCGCGATCCTTGCCCACCAGCTGGGACCACCCCTCCGCGTTCACCGGCCCCCGTCGCAGGAACCGGTGGGCGTCCAGCAGCGGGTTTCGCTCCACGGGCTGCGGCACCGGGCTTGCCCGTCAGCTCCCGTGCTGTGCGGCGCGCTCGCGGACCGCCGCCTTCTCGCTCAGCCCCATCGCTCCTGGATGTCCGTCCCCCGGCCACGGGGTCAGCAGCAACAGCAGCCGCGCCGGCGAGCGGGCCAGCACCGCGTGGCGCTCCGCAGGATCGAACTCGACAAGCAAGCCCGGACCGCTCGCGACGCTGTCACCGCCGGTCGTTGTGATCTCGACCTGTCCGTCGATCACGGCCACCCAGGCGCGCTCATGCACCTGATGCTCCTGCAGGCTCTCACCCGCCGGGATCTGTAGGACGATCGCTCGCGCATCCGGGCCGGAGGAGAGGATCTCCGGCGCGTGGGCCGCCAGCTCGAGTGAGGCCAGGTCCCAGCTCCTCATCCGCAACCGGCCGATCGACCGCTACCTCCACGCATCCCCACAAGCTTTTCACAGATCGGCTCGCAAAAGTAGCTCGACGCTGACGGCCGCATGCGAACCGGGGTACCCAGCACCGCCAGCGGCAACACAACAACTCGCGGGCCGGCGCACACGGCTACACGCCCAAGGTCAGCCCTTCGACCTCGACGAGGCATCCCGCCTGGTCGGGATCGTGCGGAACGAACTCCACCAGCCTCGCCGTGGGTTCGATCGCGTCCAGGAGCCCCTGGGTGATCCCGCGATGCAGCGCACACACCACTGGCTGGTTGGCCGCAACGGCCTGGCGATACGGACAGTTCCCCAACCTGAACAGCGTCCGCCCCGGCCCGTTTCGATCGCGCCGCGGCGCGAACCCGAGCGCTGTCAGCGCGCGGCCCATCGTCTCCTCGGAGCTCCCGCCGCCGCGGCCCGGACCGAGCTCGTGTCCGAGCTCCCTCCCCGAACGCTCCACCTCGCGCAGCCGCGCGCGGCTCGGCGGGATACTGCATGCCAGCCAGCCGGCCAGAAGCCGGTAGGCCTCGGGCGGATCACTTCCCGGGAGGGCGTCCGGCGCGATCGACCACTCGTGCCGCGGCCGCCCCGTGCTCTGCGGCACGCGTTCGCGCAACACCAGCCCGGCACGACACAACCGGTCCAGATGCACACGCACCCCGCTGGGATGCAACCCGAGCGCCGCCGCCAGCTCGTCGGTCCCTGCCGGGCGCCCCAAGCTCGCCAGCCGTGCGAACAGTCGCGCCCGGCTCGGCTGGGACAACACGTCACCCTCACCAGCGGGCACAGCTCCAGACACGCCGGAAGTCTCGCACAGCGCGACCTCGCCCCCACCGTGCGATACCTTTTGCGAGTCACACTCGTAAAACCCGCGAGCTGAGAAAGGATCCGCACTCTTGGCCTACGTGATCGCCGAACCATGCATCGGCATCAAAGACAACTCGTGCGTCGAGGTCTGTCCCGTCGACTGCATCCACCCCACGCCCGACGAGCCCGCATACGAGACTGCCGAGCAGCTCTTCATCGATCCCGAAGAGTGCATCGACTGCGACGCTTGCGTCGAAGCATGCCCCGTCGACGCGATCTTCGCCGAAGACCAGATCCCCGAGGAATGGCAGCGGTTCGTCGGCCTCAACGCCGACTACTACACCAAGGCCGCGTAAGCGCTGCCACAGCCCGCCGCGGGCTCGCGGCAGCCTCAAACAACCCCAGCTGAGCGGTACCGCGCTTGCGAAGCCATGCGCCGACGTGTCGTCGAACAGCCCACCGCCCAAGCGGAACGAGAACCGCGATCGCGAGCAGTCGCCCTAGCAGCTTGCCAGCGGAACGCTCGCTCGCTCCCAACCTCATCAGTCGGCGCCCCGACACGCGACAGCCAACCGAACCGCGCCCACGCACAGCGCCGTTTGCGCGGTAGACCGGCTATGCGACCTTGTGAGCTGAACACGACCACGAAGAACCCGATCCACGCGCGGAGCGCCGAGCAACAACCCGGTACAAGGCGTTTGTCGACACCTCGCAATCGTCACTGAAGCTCTCCCAGGCAAGTGCAGTAGGTCACCCCACCGCCCGCGCTTGCACCCGCCGTAAGTAACCCCGCTCACCCCTGCGGCAGAACCCTGACTGACCGGCAGTGAGAGTCAGCCGCCTCCGCCCTCACCGAACGGATCGAACGCTAGCCAGGTACCGACGGTCAACGGGCCTTGACAGTGGCACGAGCTCGCCATCCGCGCCTACTTGCCGCGTCCAGTTGCGAGCTACCGCAGCCTCATCGACCCGAGTCACCCCGGTCTTGTCCGGCGCCTTCCCCGCTTCCTGAACGCGGTCCGACCAGCCGTTGACATTGTCAAACCAGCGTCGGGCAGCCAGCCCATACGGGTCCGCATACCAACCCCCTGGTTGCTCGGCCGGATCGGCCTTGCCGACGTTGTTCGACCGGAAAATGAAGGCCATCTCAATCTCCTCCTACTGCGCGTCTCCACGGAAGGTGTCTTCAGTTGTTCGGGTAAGGACACCACGTCAGTCGGGTGCGGCCATCAGGGATCGCCACACTTCCGTTGTGTCCAACTACTGAACGGCATTGCGGGCCGTCATCGCGGCGGTCGGATGATCGGAATCGTGCTCGGATTCGCGATCGGCCGTTTGCGGGCGCGAGCGAGCGGTTACATCAGAATCGTGGCGATTGAGGTCTCCGCCCGATCAAGGTGCCGATCATCGTGGGCGCCATCGTGCCCGAAGGGTGCCGTCGGGGCGCGCGAGCTCGGCGACGGGCTGTTCGCCACGGGTAAGGTGCGCGGGCATGTCTGAGAACACGCTACGCCTCGGCGACGTCGAGGTTGGCAGGATCGGCCTCGGCACGAACCGCCTGCAGAACACTCCCGAGAACATCGAGTTCATCCGCGACTCGGTCGAGGCGGGCGTCAGCCACATCGACACCGCCTACCTATATACGCGCGGGAAGAGCGAGGAGACGATCGGTATCGCCCTGAACCCGATCCCGGACGGGGTGGTCGTCGCGACGAAGGGCGGCTACAACCCCGGCGAGGGGCGCCCGGAGGTGCTTCGCTCGCAGATCGAGGCGAGCCTTCGGCGACTGCGAACCGACGTTATACCTCTGTACTACCTTCATCGTGTCGACCCGCAGACCCCTCTTCAGGAGAGCCTCGGTGTGATCGCCGAGTATCGCGAC
Source organism: uncultured Solirubrobacterales bacterium (assembly GCA_963796525.1). Classification (GTDB taxonomy): domain Bacteria; phylum Actinomycetota; class Thermoleophilia; order Solirubrobacterales; family Solirubrobacteraceae; genus Palsa-465. Next base: position 49,270 of record CAWCMD010000012.1, on the reverse strand, counting down.
CAGGGCAAGATCCGCAGCGTGGGCATCTCCGAGGTGAGCGTCGACCAGATCCGCGCGGCTCGCGAGGTGGTGCCGATCGCGGCGGTGCAGAACCACTACAGCCTCACAGAGCGCAAGCACGATGCTGTCGTCGACTACTGCGCCAGCGAAGGCATCGCGATCGTCCCCTATTTCCCGCTGCGTGGCGGCGGCTCGCCGGCGCTCGCAGAGATTGCGGACCGCCACCGCGCGACGCCCGAGCAGGTGGCGCTCGCATGGCTGCTGCGCCGCTCGCCCACAACCCTGCCGATCCCGGGCACGCTCTCGCTCGAGCACCTCCGGGAGAACCTCGCCGCGTCCGAACTCGAGCTGACCGCGGACGACGTCGAGGCGCTGCGCTGATCAGCGCGTGCCGACCGTGAGGCGGTCGGATGTCACGATCGCGCGAGGTACGTCGTCAGGAGGGCATGAACGAGATCATCATCACCGGATCCACGGGCGTCATCGGTCGGCGTGCCGCCCGCGAGTTGCTGGCCGCCGGCCATCGAGTCACGGGCGTGACGCGCTCCGCCCGCGGCCGCGAGCTGCTCGAGGGCCTCGGGGCGCGCGCCGTCGAGGCCGACGTGTTCGACGAGCGTGCCCTCCGCCGCGCGTTCGATGGAGCTGAGACCGTCGTCAACGTGCTGACGCACGTCCCGAGCGCCGATCGCATCGCCGATCCCTCCGCCTGGAAGGAGAACGACCGCGTGCGGACGGAGGCGTCGGGGGCGATCGCGCGCGCCGCCCAGGCTGCCGGCGTAGATCGACTCGTGCAGGAGTCGATCGCGTTTGTGTACGCGGACGGAGGCGACGCGTGGCTTGACGAGGATTCGCCCGTGGCGGGCGGTGGAGTAACGACGACTGCGCTGACGGCAGAGCACAACGCCCGCGAGCTGTTCGGCCGCACCTCGGTCGTCCTTCGGTTCGGGCTGTTCATCGGACCCGAAAGCGGCTCCGCCCGGGCGGCGCTGCAAGCAGCGCGCGGCGGCGCATCGATCGCTCCTGGACCGCCCGGCGCATACCGGCCAACGCTATGGCTCGATGATGCGGCATCCGCGATCGCCGCAGCTGTCCGCGTACCGGCCGGGACCTACAACGTCGCTGACACCGACCCGCCGACGAACGCAGAGATCGATGCGGCGCTGGCCGCCGCCGTCGGCGTCGACGCCCTACGCCCGCGAGCGCCCGGGGATGGACCGCTCGCGCGCTCGCAACGCGTCTCGAGCCGCCGCCTGCGCGAGGCCGGCGGGTGGGCGCCGCGAATGCGCGCAGGCACCGAGGCATGGAGCCGGCTCGGCGGCTGAGCGCCGCCGCTCAGGTCCCGTCAGACCACGCCGATCACTAAAACAGCATGCGAAGACAGGGCCGTAGAACAGCTGCGGGGCCCGCCCGCTTCCCCTGCTCGCAGTTGGGCGGAGCTCTCCATTGCCGGGGCACTGGCCGGTGCCGCAGCGATCGCTGCGACCGGCCGCCGTCCTGGTTACTTCGGAAACCACGTAGGCGAGCGCTTCGAACCTGCCTTCGACGATGCCGCGATCGGGATGATGATGCTCCGGCAGAGCCTCCAGGTCCTCCGCGTAAACGAGGCGCTCTGCGAACTGCTCGGCCGTCCTGCCGACGACTTGGTCGGGCACTCGATCCTCGAGTTCACGCATCCGGATGACATCCAGCGCAGCATCGACAAGCGAGAGTCGATGCAGGGCGGCGAGGATCACGCGCGATTGGTCAAGCGATACATCCGCGCCGACGGATCGCTGGTCGACGCGGTGGTCACGACCGCATTGGTTGAGCCGGAGGACGGCGAGGCGTACTTCTTCTCGCAGCTGCAGGACGTGAGCGCCGAGCACCGCGCGGAGCGGCAGAAGACCGTGATCACGAACCTCGGGCGCCAAGCTCTCGAGAACGCCGACGTGATGGCCCTGACGACCGACGCGATGCCACTGGTTCGTGAAGCGCTCGGAACCGCGAACTGTGTGATAACTCGCCGACTCTCAAGCGGTTTTGTGAGGCTGATCGCCGCCGACGGCCACACCGTCGGCCCGACACTCCCGGCGGGACCCACCTGCTCGCAGACCGGCTACAGCCTGTCTGCGAGCGAGCCGATCCTCAGCAACGATCTGGCGGGCGAGACTCGGTTCTCGATTCCCCCGGTGATTCTCGAGAACGGGTTGACGCGTGGGATCAGCGTCGCGGTTCCAGAACGCGGCGGCCGTCGCTACGTGATCGTCGCCCACGCGCGCGCGGAGAGCCGCCCCTTCAGCGTTCAAGACGCTCGGTTCCTGGAAGCGGTGGCCCACGTCATCGGCGGGGCGCTGGACCGTGTGGCGACCGAGCAGGAGCTGCGAAGGCGTGCGCTCGAGGATCCGCTGACCGGCCTCGCAAACCGAGCGTTGCTGAACACCCAGCTGGATGCCGAGCTCCGCCACGCCCGCCGGCTCGGAGACCACGTGAGCGTGCTGATGCTCGATCTCGATCGCTTCAAGGTTGTCAACGACACGCTCGGCCACACGGTGGGCGATGCGTTGCTTCGCAAGGTCGCAGCGCGCCTGCGCGATTGCGTGCGCGAGGAGGATCTCGTCGCGCGGCCCGGAGGCGGCGAGTTCGCGATCGTCTGCACCCGGACCGATACCGACCACGCGGTCCTCGAGATAGCACGACGAGTCGTTGACGTCATCGCAGCGCCTTTTGAAATCGACGATCGTGAAGTGTTCGTAGCGGCGAGCATCGGGGTTGCGGTGAGCGAACCCGATTGCGGGGCGGGCGAGGAATTGCTCCGCGATGCCGACGCCGCGATGTACCGGGCCAAGGAGCTCGGCGGTGGTCGCTTTGAGGTCTTCGACTCCGCGATGCGACGGCGATTGATCGAGCGGATGTCGCTCGAGAGTGATCTGCGGCGGGCGCTCGAACGCGATCAGCTCGAGCTCTACTACCAACCCCTGATCGACCTCACCGACGAGCGGGTCGTCGGATTCGAGGCGCTTCTCCGCTGGCGTCATCCGGAGCGAGGGATCGTGCAGCCCTGCGACTTCATCGGGATCGCCGAGGAGACCGGCTTGATCGTGCCGATCGGCAACTGGGTGCTGCGTCAGGCATGTGCCCAGCTATCGCGCTGGCCGGAGACGATCCGCATATCGGCGAACCTCTCCCCCATTCAGATCAGGCACGACCTGATCGACGAGGTCGGGCAGCTCGTGAGCGAGTATGGAATCTCGCCGGGACGGCTTACCCTCGAGATCACCGAGAGTCTCGTGCTCGACCCGCACACCAAGCCGATCATCAAGAAGCTGCGGGCGATCGGCGTCGAGCTCGCCCTAGATGATTTCGGGACCGGCTACTCGTCGCTTGGCACTCTTCAGCGATTCCCGTTGGATCTGATCAAGCTCGACCGTACCCTGATCGCATCGCTTGCAGATGGTGGCGGCACGGCGGTTGTGCAGGCAGCGGTCGATCTCGGCCGGGCACTCGATCTACGCGTGATCGCGGAAGGGATCGAAGGTGAAAACCAGCTCGCGACGCTTCGAGGGCTGGGCTGCCGTCTCGGCCAAGGCTTCCTGTTTGCCAAGCCGCTCCCGCTCGCCGAAGCCCAGCGGCTTGTGGACGACACGGCCGCCGAGTGCGAAGACGCCGCCTGATCCTTGCCATAGCCTTCGCGCGGTGCGGAGGATCCTCGTCACCGGGATGTCGGGAACTGGGAAGTCGACCGCGCTCGAGAGGTTGCGGCTACTCGGCTTTCAGACGGTCGACACCGACGAAGGCGACTGGACGGAGTGGTCCGACGCGGAGGGCGGTTACGTGTGGCGAGAAGACCGGATAGCCGAACTGCTAGCCGGCGACGCCGGCCCTGCCCTCTACGTATCGGGGACCGTCTCCAACCAGGGACGCTTCTATGACCGGTTCGAAGCTGTTGTCCTGCTGAGTGCTTCGGCGAACGTTCTCCTCAGCCGCATCGAGAAGCGCACGACGAACCCCTACGGCAAGAGCGCGGCACAGCGGGAACTCGTGCTGCAGCATCTGGCGGAGGTTGAGCCGCTATTGCGTCGCACGTGCACGCACGAGATCGATGCCGGTCAGCCGCTGGAAGACGTCGTCGCGCAGCTCGCCCAGCTCGGTCGCGCGCGCTAAGCCCGCCTGGTCAGCGCGATCCCGAGGCCCGCAGGCGGGCAGCCGCGCGCGGGTAGCGCTGCGCCAGCTGAGCGCGCTGCAGGCGCCCCGCCGGGGCGGCTGAGCTCGGCTGGCCGGCCGCGGCGTCGAGGTGCAGGAAGTAATAGGCGAAGTAGACCGACTGGTCGACGAGCAGCGCCTTGTCGGTGCCGAAGGGCACGTGGCCCGCGCCCGGAAGGGCCTCGAAGACGATCGGGACCCGCGCTGCGTAGAGGTCCGCCGCCGTCTGGACCCCGGCCTGGAACGGAACGACTGGATCCGCGGTCCCGTTGAACATCAGGATGGGCGAGTCGGAGGAGTCATATAGACCTGCCTGCGAGTGGGGTAGCTCGCCCGAGATCGCGATCGCCGCTTGCACCGCTGACGAGTAGCCTGGGCTTCCGTCCGTCCCGGGATCATCGGAGTGCACCGCGACCGCCAGTGCGGTGACCGCGCCAGCCGACGTCCCTTCGACAGCGACCCGGTTCGGATCCACGCGATACGCACCGGCGTTGGCCCGCAGCCACCGCACAGCGGCCTGAGCCGCGTGCTGAGCGGCCAGCGCAGCGTTGACGCAGGTGCTCGACGGAGGGTTCTCCTTAGAGCAGATGCGGCCGGCCGCGAGCAGCGGATAGCTGATCGACACCGCAACGTAGCCGCGTTGTGCGAACGCGTTGGCGAGGACGACGACCCCGTGGTCCTTTGGGGTGCCGCCGCGGAAGCCTCCTCCGTGCACGATCACGATCCCTGGACGCCCGCTCCGGGTATCGCCGGTCGGCGTGTACATGTTCAACGTGAGCGGCTGCGCTGTCCCCGACGCATCCGGAGCACTGCCGTAGGTCAGGCCATCCTGCTCGGTGACCGATGAGAAGATCGGATCGCGATAGCGCAGCGGCGCCGTGCCCGCGGGTGCCGGGAGCGAACAACCCGCGAGGACCGAGGCCAGAAGCACCCCGGCGACCGCAGCGCGCCACCTGCCCTTGGTCATCTGCATGTCCAATCCGGTCAACCCGAGTGCAACGTGCAAAGTTGCGCGAATACTGTCCGAGAACCCGATCAAGGAGACCACCATGCAGATCACGCGCCAGTCCCTCGAAACCAACGTCGGACCGGGCGACTGGTTCACGGGCACCGTCTACATCGACCCGATCGCTGCTCCCGTGGCCACCGCCCGGGCGGCCGCCGCGCTCGTCCACTTCACGCCGGGGGCGCGGACCGCGTGGCACACCCATCCTCACGGCCAGACGATCTACGTCACCGAAGGCATCGGGCGCTGCCAGCGCGAATCCGGGCCCGTGGAGGAGATCCGTCCCGGCGATCGCGTGTACTTCGAGCCAGGCGAGAACCACTGGCACGGCGCCGCTCCCAACCGCCTGATGACCCACATCGCGATTCAGGAAGCCGGCGAGGATGGGAGCCCGGTCACGTGGGGCGAGCACGTCACCGACGAGCAGTACAACGTCGCGCCGAGATAGGCGCGGACAACAGCGCTCAGAGCGGCCGCGGCGGCCCGATCAGCGGCGTCCGCAGCGGCCCGGCGAGCCCGATGTAGACGACCATCTCGTAGCCGCCGGGATTCTTCTGCGGCAGCGGCTGGTTCTTCCAGTTGTTGGCCACCCACAGGTTCCCCGAGGGGTCGACCTGCACGCCGGTGTTGCGAGTGAGGCCGTCGAATCCGAACCCGCTCGGCGGCGAGATGGGCTGACCCGTGCGGGTCCCGTGCGGACACCGGCTGGCGTTCGTGCCGCAGAACTCCGAGAGCCGCTGGCCGGCGAAGTTGGCCACCCACACGTTGTTGTTTCCGTCGACCGCGATGCCCCACGGGATCGTGAGTCCACCGCCGGTGAACGGGCTCCCCGGCGCCACCTTGCCATTGCTGCGGATCAGCGTCACCGACGGCACGTTTGAGTGCTGCGTGTCGTTGCTGGCAGGACAGGGAAGGTCGATCGCCGCGGAGTTCGAGACCCACATGTCGCCATGCGTATCCGCGGCGATACCGAGGGGCTTGCTGAGGCCCCCGCCGGTGATCGGAGCCGGCAGCGCGGGACGCCCGTCGGGGTTGAGCGCCGCGACGCTGCTGCTGCCGTTGCCGGTGACGAACGCTTGGCCACGCGCGTTGAACGCGATGTCGAACGGCTTCTGGATCCCGAGGCCGGTGAGCTGCCTGGCGGAGCTGGGCTGGCCGCCGGCGTAGCGGGTGACACTGCTGTTTCCGCAGTTGGCGATCCAGATGCTTCCGCGCTTGTCGGACACGGTCCCCTGGGGCCAGCTCACCCCACCCTGCGTGAACCCGCCGGGCGAGGAGCCGGTCTGCGACGGCGATAGCGGCTTGCCGCTCGAGGAGAACTCCGAGACGCTCTTGTGGGCAGGCTGTCTCGGGCAGTTCGTCGACGCGAAGCCGAAGTTGCCCACCCAGACGTGGCCACGGGGGTCAAGCGTGATCCCGAAGCCCGCCCCGTCAAGGCCGCCGCCGTCATATGGCGACCCCTGGACATAGCGGCCGGTCGGAGTGAACTTCAGCAGCACCTTCCCGCCACAGACGGGCGCCAGCGGGTTCGGGCTGTATGTGTAGTTATCCGTCACCCACACGTTTCCGCGGGCGTCGATCGCCATGTTGCCGGGGCCGTTCATGCTCCTGCCGTTCCCCACGAAGCGCAGCGCAAGCGTCCATGCGTCGGGGCGCTGTGACGCCGTCAGCGCTGGCTGGTAGGGCGCGCGGCCCGAGCTTGCCAACGCGAACAGTTGCGCGGCGTTGTGCCCGGGATTCCGGGCGATGTCGGCAACGGCAGCGAGCACCCCCTCGGGCGGCGCCCCGCCGGCCGGCGTGGCGAGCCTGAAGAGTGTCCTGCAGCGATCCGCCGATCGCGTGCACGGAACGAGCAGGTTCGCCAGCGTGTTGAACTCGGCGAGGGTCGAGGTCTCCGCGCCGTTCGGCGGCGTTCGCAGAACCGCGCTCAATCCGCCCGTCCGCGGGTCGACAAGATCCGCCGCGATCCCGGCGCCGTTCAGAGGGCCCGGCGCCTTCCCCGAGATGCCCCGCGCGCCGACGAACTCCGCCAGCGCGAACCCGGCTGCAACCGTCGTCCGCTCGTTGACGATCACGTGGCGCGGGATCGGCGCGGCGCCGAGCGCCGACGCAAGCCGTACCGGCGCTCGCCCCGCGAGGACGTACAACACGGCCGCGCCGCGCTGTGCCGGATAGGTGATCGAGAACGACCCGTCCGACCGCGTCATCGAGCGGCCGAGAAGCAGCGGCGCGCTACGCGATCCGGTTCCGGCGCGGTACAGCCTCACGCGGATGCGGCGCTGCGGCTTGCCGGCATTCATGACCGTGCCCGTCAAGCTCATTGCCTCGGCGCTTGCGGCGGCGGCGTGCCGCGGCGCCTGACCCTCCGCCGTGCCCAGTGCAAGCCCCGCCGGCAGCGCTCCGAGCACGAGAACCAGCGTGGCGCCCTTGACCGGACCGCTGCAAACGAGACTTCTCGCACGATCGATGACCCGCATCAGTTCCCCTTTCAGGCTTGCTCATCCGTGGTTCGCCACGCCGGCAGGGTAACGAAATGTCAGTGCGGTGGAACCGCCACTGGTCGTGCGCATACAGTTGCGCCGTCACAAGCCAGTCGGCACAGAGAGGAGAGTCAGCATGTATGTCCGGATAGCGAGGTTCGAGGCGGGCGACCGGGATTGGAATGAGTTCGCGGACGGAGTCCGCGACGCGATCCGCAACGGAGGTCAGGGCACACCGCTTGAGTCAGCGATGGACGCGATCGATCGCGTGCTACTGCTGGTCGATCGCGAGAGCAACCGCGGGGCAAACGTCATCCTCTGCGAGACCGAGGACGACCTGCGGCGCGCCGACGCTGCGTTGAATGCGGTGACGCCGGTCGCGGGGCGCGGCCCCCGAACCTCGGTGGAGATGTTCGAGGTGCTCGTCGACGAGGAGGTCTCGCGGTAGACGGCGGGGCCAGGCCCCGCTCAGCCGTCCGCAGAGACGAACTCTCGCAGCGCGTCCTTGCCGCCGCTGAGCACCGGGTCTCCGTGGGCGAGCAGCAGCAGGTCGAAGTCGAGCTCGAGCAGACGTGCGTACGCCTCGCACAGGCCGGCCTTGGTTTCCTCAGGGTCGTCCATCAGGAAGTCCGGAACGAACCCGAGCCGGGCGCTGTCGCGGGTACGGATCACGCCATCGGCGCACAAGATCGCACGGTGAGCAGGCAGGTGCAGAGCTGTCTCGTCCGGGCAGATCGCGTCCACCTCGTGCACGACGACCCCGCCCGGCAATTCGTCCCCGAAGTCGAACGGCTCGACCGGCCCGCGGCCGTCGAGCTCGTGGACGCCGTTTCGTATGCAGTGCACGGTGGCGCCGAACGCCTCGTGCAGCCGCCAAGCGTGGCGATCGTGGTGGCGGTTTGAGAGCAGCACGTGCTCGGGCGGCCCGTGCTGCTCGAACCACGCCAAACCCTCGGCGGGCAGCAACGGATCGAACGCGACCCGCTCACGCTCGAGGTAGTACGAGCTGACCTCGGTCCGGATGTGCTCGTGCCTGGCCGTCCAGTGCCACAGACCCGGTGCGATCTCCTGCATGGCTCGGAACCCTAGCCTGGCGCTTCCATTGACTCGTCAACTACAATGAACTTGTGGAAGTACGCACTACATCCCGGCTCGAGGGCGCGGCGCTGGAAGCGTGGCGCAGCTACCTGCAGAGCCATGCCTCGATCCTCCGTGCGCTCGACGCCGAGCTGGTCGCCGAGCATGGGATGACTACGCGTGACTATGAGGTGCTGCTGTACCTCTCCCAGGCACCCGACCGCAAGCTGCCGATGTCGGCGCTCGCCGAGAGCACGATGCTGACCCGCTCGGGCATCACCAGGCTGTGCGACGGTCTCGTCGCAAGCGGGATGATCGAGCGGACTTCGTGCGAGTCCGACGCCCGCGTCTCCTACGCCCGGCTCACCGACGACGGCTACGAGAAGCTCCGCAGCGCCGGCTGCACCCATATCGCGAGCATCCAACGGCTGTTCCTCGAGCACTTCTCCGAGGAGGAGATCGAGCAGCTGGCGGGGATGCTCGGCAGGCTGCCCGGGGCCACACACAGCGGTTCCTGCTCGGTCGAGTAGGTCAGTGAGCGTCTGAGAGATGCCTTGCGCACATGTGCGCAAGGCCCGGCCGCGCATGCGCGGCCGGCGGGATGGGCGCATGCGCCCATCCCGGGGTGGCGCATGCGCCACCCCGCGACCGGTGCATGCACCGGTCGAAAATCACTTGACGGCTCAATACTTGCAGACGCAATCAAAAATGCTAAGATGGTTGCAGACTCAAGTACCTACCCAAGGAGCCGAAATGTCAGTAACCGCAACCTCCGTCCCCACCGGGACCTACAACGTCGATCCCAGCCACTCGAGCGTCGGATTCGAGGTCAAGCACATGGGAATCGCGACCGTCCGCGGGGCGTTCCGCCGATTTGCGGGCACCGTCGACGCGACCGGCGAGGCGCCCGTCCTCAAGGGCACCGTCGAGGTGGCGAGCATCGACACCGGCGACGAGCAGCGTGATGCGCACCTGAAGGCGCCCGACTTCTTCGACGTCGAACAGCACCCGGAGATCAGCTTCCATACGACGGCGATCCAGGCGACGGACGACGGTCGGATCCGCCTCGGCGGCGAGATCACGATGAAGGGCATCACCAAGCCGCTCGAGCTGACCGGCACCGCCGGCGAGGGCGGTACCGATCCGTGGGGCAACGAGCGCATCGGCCTCGAGGTCGAGGGCGTGATCGATCGCCGCGACTTCGAGCTGAAGTGGAACCAGACTCTGCCGAACGGCAACCTGCTCGTCTCCAACGAGGTCAAGCTGCTCGTCAGCGTCTCGGCCGTGAAGGAGGCGTAATCCGGTATGCGGATCCTCGCGATCTCGGGCAGCCTGCGCGCGGCGTCGCACAACACGGCGCTGCTGCGCGCAGCCGCCGAGCTGGCGCCCGACGGCGTCAGCATCGAGCTGTACGACCGCCTCGAGCAGCTTCCCCCCTACAACGAAGACCACGACACAGCGGACGTCCCGCTTGAGGTACAGCGGCTGCGTGAGGCAATCGCCTCCGCCGACGCGGTCCTGTTCGCGACCCCGGAGTTCAACGGCACGCTTCCGGGCCAGCTCAAGCACGCGATCGACTGGGCCTCACGACCCTACGGGCAGGGCGCCGCGCTGTGGGGCAAGCCCGCGGCCGTGATCGGCGCCAGCGTGACCGATTACGGCGCGATCTGGGCGCAGGATCACCTGCGCAAGGGGCTCGGGATCGCGGGGGCTCGTGTCCTCGACGTCGAGCTTCCCGTGAGCAAGGCGCCGGAGCGCTTTGACGAGGACGGCGTGCTCGTCGACCTCGAGTTGCGCGACCGTCTCACGCAGATAGTGGGCGACCTGGTTCAGTCCCGCAGGCAGCTCGCGCGGGCAGCGTAAGCTCTCGATGAACATGGCGACTACATCCGGCACGGCGGCTGCGGCGTCGATTCATCCCGGCACAACGCTGGGGAGCGTCCACCTGACGGTCTCACAGCTCGGACGCTCGCGAGAGTTCTACGAGCGCGCGCTCGGGCTCTCGCCGGTGGAGCTCGAGGATGGCTCGATCGGCGTCGGCGTCGATCGATCACGTCCGCTGGTCGTGCTGCACGGCGACCCGACCGCGCCGCCGCTGAACCGGCGCGCCACGGGGCTCTTCCACCTCGCGATCCTCGTGCCGAGCCGGCGGGACCTGGCGTTCGCGCTCGCGCGGCTGGCGGAGGCGCGCTGGCCGCTCGACGGCGCCTCAGATCACCTCGTGAGCGAGGCGCTGTACCTGTCCGACCCGGACGGCAACGGGATCGAGATCTACCGTGACCGTCCTCGCGAAGAGTGGCCACAGCGTGACGGCCGCCTCGAGATGGCGACGCTGCCGCTCGATCTGGACGGCGTGCTCGCCGAGCTGGAAGGCGTGTCAGAGCTCCAGCGGTCGGCCCCGAGCGGGACGACAATCGGCCACGTCCACCTGCAGGTCTCCGACCTCGCCCGGGCCGAGGACTTCTACAGCGGCCTGCTCGGCTTCGATGTGATGGTCCGCGGCTATCCGGGCGCATTGTTCGTGTCGGCCGGCGGATATCACCATCACCTCGGGCTCAACACCTGGCACAGCGCTGGGTCCTCTCCCCCGCCTCCGGGCGCCATCGGCCTGCGTCACTACGAGGTCGTGCTCCCCTCCGTCGAGGCGTTCGATGCCGTCGTGGGTCGCGTGCGGAGCGCCGGTGTGCCCGTGGCTGAGCTTGACGACGGCGTCATCGTCCGCGACCCCTCGGGCATCGCGGTCGCGCTGCGCACGCAGTAGCCGGCAGACCTCCGGCGCTACCCTTGGCAACCCCAAGGCGACGTGGCGGAGTGGCTACGCAGCGGCCTGCAAAGCCGTCTACACCGGTTCGATTCCGGTCGTCGCCTCTGACTCGACTGGGATCGAGTGGTGCCGCTGCGGCGGTCGGAGTCGCGCAGTTATCGGAGGATGAACGCTGCTTCATCGACCTCGTCGAGCCCCGCGCCCTACACGGTGCGAGCGACGAGCTCGACCCCGACCACCAGCAGCCCGGAGACCGTGAGCCATGCTACGTAGCTCGCCATCGCCCACCCGGTCACCCGAAGGCTGCGGGCCGTGAGAAGTCCGACTGCGACAAGGCCGCAGACCCCCACAGCTTGGCCGATGTGGAGCCCGACCGTGACAGACCACAGCTTCGCTGTGGCGCCGGCGAGGGACAGCACCGGCGGTGCGGCCGCGAGCACCACCGGCCACGATCGTCGTAGCTCTGCGAGCCCGGCGGGTATGCACGAACCCATGTGCCCGCTGCCCTGGAGCATCACCAGCCTGGACGATGCGCGCCCCAGCCAGATCGCGATGGTCCCGGCAACGACGATCGCCATCGCCGTCGTCCCTGCCAGCTTCTTGGCGAGGTAGAGCCCGCCGATCGCGACGAGCGTTGCGATCACTCCTGTCACGTAGCTGGCCAACTGCTCGGGGCGTCCGATGGAAGCGCTCTGGATTGGCGGATCACTCATCGGCGATGCTCATTAGACCGCGAGCTTGTGCTGGGCGAACTCGTGTGGGATCGCCGAGTCGGTGGTCAGCTGCTCTCGGGCTTCGCCTGGAGCCGGATGGCGCGCCCATCGATCGTGTTCGACATCAATCTCGGTCAGTCCTTCCCGCGCTGCCGCGGATCGAGCGCACGTACCGCGGCAGCGGGTGTCCCCAAGACTGCTCGATTCCGGTCGTCGCCTCTGACTCGGGCATGCCGGGTGGGTACCGCCCTGCCGCTCGCCTCAGCGATCTCCCGGAACTTCGGAACGCTGTTTGCGTTCACGATGACGTGGAGACACAACGAACGGTGCGCGTAGTCCGAGGAGCAAGCGTCGTGGTTGTCGTCGTCATCCTTGGGCTGATTGCCGCGAGCCCGGCGGCGGCAGGAATCACCCGCCAGACCAAGGCCCACGGCTCGCAGCCGCCACCAGCGCGGGTGAACCTCACATTTCGGCGCGTGGGAAGCGCCCCAAGCCGTGATCACCAACGGCGATTTCACCTTCCTGTCAGACGGGCCCGCAGCAAAGCAGCTTGAGTCTTGATCGATGAGCGACCCGGCGCTCGGGTGTCGATCCCGACTCCACCGGACTGCGGACACATCGGGCAACCGCTTTTCATTGTGCCCAAACCTTCGGGTTTCAGAACATCGCCACAGGCCAGCTCGTCAGGATTCCATGGCGGGCCGGTGGCACGGTCGTGCCCGATCTCGACTCTCCGGCGCTGACGAGCCACCTGTGCTCGCCGTTGACCGTCCCGAATTCGTCGCAGCCTGGCTATGAACCGGTGCCTGAATCGCTGTCGTTCTATGGCGGGTTCACGCTCATCGACCAGCTAACCGGTCTGTTCCTCCCCAGTGCTCGTCACTTCGTCGCTGCGCTCCCACAGAACATCGGGTTCTCCACTCTCACCCTCTCCGCCAAGACACTCTGGATGCTCTCCGGATCGACCGGCTCGACTCTTTGGGCGGCGCCGGCCCCGAAGGCACCGACCACGACAACGAGCTCACGAGCCGGCAGGCGGTAGCGAATCCTCGTGCCGCGATCTGGCAACCGCGTTTCCTGAGTCGGCGCGCGATCGGCGGCCGCCTGAACAACCAGATCGCTCAAAAGCTCCGCTCCCTGCGGGTGAAAGTGAGCAAGGTGGTCGCCATGACGACCACCTTGCGCAAAAACGCCAGACGGGACGGCGTTTTTGAGCGAAGTGGTTGTCGGGCCGCGCGCTGCAAGCCGAGCCGCCTTTTGCCAAGCGCTAAGGCGACTCGGCGGATGACGTTGCCTCCGAAGCCGAACTGCAACACGTACGCGCGTCCGAGAGGAGCGTCCACTCGGGCAGAGGTTTCCGGGATCGCAGCCGTCGGCTGCGGCGATGCCCTGTCGCCGAAACCGGCCGACCTGACTACGTCTCGCTGCAGGTCCCGCCGGACCTGCTTTGCACTCCGGTGACGCACCAGCCCGTCAACGTGTCGCGCTCCGGGTAATGGTCGAGGCGCTTTGGCGGGAAGTTGAGGTCGAAGAACTTCTCCTGGTCCACGCCGAGACCGGCAGGTGGCGGGTCGAACAAGCGGTTCGTGACCGAGGCGTCGGGATAGTTCATCACCCAGGGGTCCGTGATGATGCCCTGGCCGCTGAGGAACCCGAGTGCTGTGATCTGCCACCTTTCGCCGCCGATGTCCCAGGAGCCGCCTTGCCAGCGCGCCGAATGCGAGTACGTCGGCAGATTGCGGTAGAGCGGCTTGGCCATCTGCGCGGAATCCGGCTCACCCTTGAACGGGTACCAGTGTGTCCCGGTGAACCTCGTCCAGCCGAAGAACTCCTGGTTGTCGTTGACCTTGGCGCGCCACCACGGTGGGAGCTGGTAGGCGTTGAAGCGTGCCGGAAGCAGCTGGCCGTAAGCCCAGATCTGAGAGGCCGAGCGGACCGCCGCGGCGGCCACCTGCTGGTCCTCCTGGGTGAACTGCCAGTCGGAATGGTCAAACGGGCAGCCGGCCCATACCTGGCGGTCCTTGGAGGCGCACGAGCCGGCAGTCTTGAGCTTGAGGTAGTCGGCTGCGATTAGGTTTGGCAGCTGGCGGTCGAGTGTGTCCTGTGCGGCGACCATGCGCTCGGCGAGCTTCACGCCGACCTCGTCGGCGCGTGCCTGGTAATCGCTCTCCGCCGGCTCGTTGTTGACCTCAATGATCTGCATGATCATCTCGTACACCGTGTCGACGGCGTGCATCGCGTGGCCGATGTGTGCGACCGGAATGGCTGCGAGCGCGGAGCGGAAGGCGTCGAAGATCGCCCTGCCCGTGGCGTGGATCTTGGCGTCGCCGCTGACGGCGACCTTGTCGCGGATCGAGTTGGCGATCTTCTGCAAGTCGGCCCATCTCGCCAGCTGGTTGCCGAACCCTGCCGATAGCGCCGAGGTGTAGCGGTGCACGGATATGAGCCACCCGATCTCCTGCTGCACCTCACTCTTTGCCCAGGTCAGGTCGGCAGGACAGAAGCCGAGCTTGCCGGGACAGTCTTTCGCGTCGTTCTCGGGGTACTGGAGCTTTTCAATCTGGCTTGCCTTCTCTGTCCAGAACCCGAAGTCAAAGTCCCCGTTACTGAGTAACGAGTGCGACCAGTATTGGCCGCGGACATCGGGAGTGTTGAGCTTCTCCTCACCGATCCACGCGATCGCCGCCGTGCGTCCTGCGTTTCCGTGCTCGGGCCATTCGCTCGCGGACTGGAATGCGACCTTCGTGAGCTCACGCGCGCCGGCCGAGGGGTCTGCGCCCTCGCCGCCTTCAGCGCCGCCGACGGTTGGCGCGTCCTCGACTTGAAAGCCGTATTCCCGGCTGGCGCGCGCGAGCATTCCGGACATCGGGCGCGAATTGATCGCCCCGCCGACACGATTGCCGATCGCCTCCTCGCCCCGGGCCGGCCCGCTGTCCGCGGGTGCGATCAGCGTGTACGACTGCGTCTCCTTGTTCAGTCCGCCATCGAGCACCCTGTATGCGGCGTTGCGCGTGGCGCCAAGCGTCTCGAGATCGTCGACCACCTCGCTCATCAGCGTGTTGACCTTCTGATCGGGCTGGTTCGAGCGGCCGGTGTAGTAGGTCACCACGGAGTCGCCACAGCTGACAACGAACACCAACGGTGGCGGACCGTTGGAGCTGAGGGCCCCCTCATGATTGGCGGCCGCGAGAACGCTGTGCATCCCCTCTAGCGCGGAGATGGTCTCGCCGCCATTGTGGGTTCGGAAGAAGTACGACTGTCCCTTCAGGGTGACGGGATTGACTACCACGACGTGGAACCCGCCCTCTTGGACGTTCGCCTTGAATCGTTCCTCGCCGATCTCGACGACGTTCTCGTCGGGGCTCCCGTGCGCCGCCGTGTCAAACGCAACTCGCTCGGAAGCCGCGTACACGTAGTTGGGATCTTCGGTCGCACTTTCGCGGCGCTCGCGCATGAGCCAGAACTCCATCCTCCCCGCGCCGACCGGCCCGTGGTCCTCGGGCAGAGCAACATGCCAGCGCGCGGCGTTCTTGCCGGGGATGGCGAACGCTGAAAAGTCCCCCGCTCGAACACTGGGGTTGTTCGCGAACCGACGGTCGCTGCCCACACCGATGCCCTCGAGCGCGAATTGCAGCGTGAACGGCGGCTGCCCACCGGGCTGGTTTGACGCGATCACCAGATCTTCGCTCGTCAGCGTGTTCAGATCCTTGCGCAGTGCCGTCACGCAATCGAGCCGCTTGGAGTCGCCATACGGGTACGGACAGTCGTAGGACTTGTTCGCCAAGGGTCCGGGGATCGGCTTGAGCGTCTTGCGGTCGAGGACTACCACCTGCACCCATCGCTGCGGGGTTGCGGGATAGAACGCACTGCCGACCCTGACCCCCTGCTCCTGGCCTTGCCGCGCCATCGTATCCACGAACAGCCCCGGCACCGGGTCGGTCCGCTCCTGCTGCGTGCGTACGGCGCCGGACCCGGCGCCCGCGCTCGGCACGACCGTCGCCAACAACACCACTGCCGCCGCGACCGAAGCCGGGATCGAGGTACGTCGAGTCCGTCTCAAGTGCATGCCGTTCTTACCCCTATTGCTGATGTCCTCGCGGCTCGAGTCCACTCGATGCCGCACCCAGCTCATGAGTCGTAATGCTCATGACGTTGCCGGCCCGCCGGCCACGATACTTGGCGGGTTTGGGATCCGCAAGGGGGCGCCCGTGCCGGCTTGTGGATGCCAGGCCGCGGTGGGGCTGATACGCGGACGGCGCGGGTAACCTTGCCTTGATGACAGCGAACGGCGCGCTTGATTACGAGGCGCTGAGCGGCCAGCGTCATCGTCACAAGGGCGGGGTAGAGCACTCGCATCCCCACGCCGGGCCTCATACCCATGACCAGACGCATCGGCCGGAGCACCGACATGACGATGGTCATGACCACGGCGATCGTGGTCGTGACCACGCAGACCACGGGAACGACCACGGCGATTACGGTCACGATCACGGGGCGCACGGTCACGCTCACGGCGGCCATGCACACTCCCACGGGCTCGTGGACGAGAGCATCAAGCGCTCGCGCGAGGGCATTCGCGCGGTCCTGCTCTCATTCGCGGTGCTCGGAGCAACCGCAGCCATCGAGGCGCTCGTGTTCGTCCTGTCCGGGAGTGTCGCGCTGCTCGCCGACATGATCCACAACTTCGGCGACGCGCTCACCGCAGTCCCGCTCTGCATCGCTTTCCTGATGCGCTCGGCGCGTGCGGAGCGACTCGCCGGTCTGGCCGTCGTCGCCGCCATCTTCATCAGCGCGTGTGTCGCCGGCGTCGAGGCCATGCAGCGTCTCGTCCATCCCAGCGCACCAAGTCACCTGATCGCTCTTGCCCTGGCCGGCGCGATCGGCTTCGCTGGCAACTGGGTGGCGGGCCAAATCCGAACCCGCGCAGGGCGTCGGCTGGACAGCCCGGCGCTGATCGCCGACGGGGCACACGCGCGTGCCGACGCATACGTGTCACTGGCGGTGATCGCGTCCGCGGTCGTCGTCGCGCTTGGCCTCGAGGTCGCCGACCCGCTGATCGGGCTCGCGATCACGATCGTGATCCTCCGTATCACCTGGCAGTCGTGGCGAACCGTGCGTGGCCACGCACACTGACCCGGCTCGGTTGATCGAAACGCCCGAGACTGATAAGTAGAGCACCTAATGTGTCGCTGGCTTGCCTACATCGGATCGCCGGTCCTGATCGCAGAGGCGCTTTACACCCCGAAGCACTCGCTGATCGATCAGAGCCTGCACTCGCGTCTGGGGGCCGAGACGACGAACGGGGACGGGTTCGGTATCGGATGGTATGACGATGAGCCGACGCCGGGCGTCTTCCGCAGCATCGAGCCCGCTTGGAACGACCAGAACCTGCGGGAAGTTGCCGGCCACGTGCGTTCTCGCCTGTTCTTCGCGCACATCCGCGCCGCGATCGGCTCCGCGGTGCAGCAGACCAACTGCCATCCATTTAGGCATGAGGAGACGCTGTTCATGCACAACGGCTTTGTCGATGGTTTCGCTGAGATCAAGCGCGACCTCGTGCTCACCATCGACGAGTCGTTGTATCCCCAGATCAAGGGGACGACCGACAGCGAGGTCCTCTTCTATCTGGCGCTGACGTTCGGGCTTCGGGAGAATCCACCGGAGGCAGTCGGCCGTGTGATCGGTCTGGTCGAGGCGATCGGCAGGCGGCGGGGCATCAGCAATCCGTTTCAGGGCACGATCGCCACAAGCGACGGCGAGCGTCTTTGGGCTTTCCGCTACTCCAGCGAGGGAAAGTCGCGCTCGCTGTTCTTCTCGCGCGACATCCACACGCTCAAAGAGCTGTACCCCGATCGTCCTATCCTGCAGCAGCTCTCAGACGACGCGCGGCTCGTGGTCTCCGAGCCGATCGGCGACCTACCCGGCGCGTGGCACGAGCTGCCTGAGGCCAGCTACGGAGTCGCCGGAGACGGCGGGGCGGAACTCCAGCCGTTCAACGTCCTCCCCCCGGTGAGCGGATCGGCGTGACGAAATGATGCACGAGGTCGCGGACCATGGTGCACGCGGCGCGGTCTATCGCCCGGCCCACTTGGATCATGCTGCGGGTGGCACGGGCTATCGCCCGGCCCACTCGCCGAGTCCGGTGTGACCCTTCGGGAGGAGCGGGTTCTCGGCCCGAGCTTTGATTTCCTGCACCGCCCATGAGTTGCCGTCCGGATCGCTGAAGCCAAAGAACGTCCCACCGTCGCTGTCGGCCACAACCACCAGCTCGCCGACCTCGACGCCGCGATCCGAGAGCTCCTGGCGCGCCCTCGCGGCGTCGCTGACGACGAGCTGGAGCGCCTTCATCGAGCCGGGTTCCATCACTTTCTGAGGCGGCAGGTCCCCGAACACGATCGAGCAACCGGAGCCCGACGGCGTGAGCTGGGCCACGTGCATGTGCTCGTTGCGCGTCTCATGGTCGAGGTGCAAGCCGACCTGGTCGCGGTAGTAGGCGATCGAGCGGTCGATATCGCTGACGGGGAGAACGACAACTTCAAGACTCCAGTCCATATCGGCTCCTCTGGTTCGGGGGCATTGGTCCGAGTTGAGACCGGCGCCGGGCGCAACAATCATCGGGTCTTTGCAGCGGGCCGCGGCGGATGCTCGCAATCCGCCTGAGGCGTTGCGGCGCTTGTGGATCTCACCGGGTGTGGCGGCGACGGCTTCTGATGAGCTCGGCGGCGATCACGAGCTGTTGGATCTGGCTGGTGCCTTCGTAGATCCGAAACAGGCGCGCGTCGCGATAGAAGCGTTCGGCGGGGATGCCGCGCATGTAGCCCGCGCCGCCATGGATCTGGACCGCGCGATCGGCGACGCGGCCGACCATCTCGCTCGCGAACAGCTTCGCGCATGCGGGACCGAGCCGGGTGTCGCTACCGCGGTCATAGGCACGCGCCGTCTCGATCACCAGCGCACGCCCGGCCATCAGGTCAGTCTGGGAATCGGCAAGCATCGCGGCGACGAGCTGGTGCTCGGCGATCGCCTTCCCGCCTTGCCGACGTGCGATCGCCCGATCCACCGACTCCTCGACCAGCCTCGCCGCAAGACCGACGCACAGCGCCGCGATGTGCAGCCGGCCATGCGCGAGGCAGGCGAGCGCCGTGCGGTAGCCCCTCCCCTCTACCCCACCGATCAGCGCATCGTCGCCCACAAGGACCCCGTCGAGCATCACGTCGGCGGTCCAGGCGCCGGCCTGTCCCATCTTGTGATCGCGTGGCCCAACTGTGAGCCCTGGCGTTCCGGCGGGGACCGCGAACGCTGAGATTCCGTCCGGCGATCCGGTCTCGCCCGATGTGCGCGCGAACACCATGAACAAGCCGGCCACCGGCGCGTTGGTGATGAAGCGCTTGCTGCCGTTGAGCACCCATCCGTCGCCATCGCGCTGCGCGGTAGTCGTCAGATCGGCGGGACTCGAGCCGGCCTCCGGCTCGCTCAATGCAAACGCGGCCGTCACCTCGCCCGACGCCAGCCGGGGAAGGAGCGCGCGTTGCTGCTCCGGCGTCCCGCCGAGCATCAACACATGGCCGCCGATCCCGTTATTGGTCCCGACCACCGATCGCAGCGCCGGGGTCGTCCAACCGAGCTCGAACACCAGCTGAACTTCCTGCTCAGCGGTCAGGCCGATCCCGCCGTACTCCGCCGGCAGCGCGAACCCATACAGCCCGAGCTCGGCTGCCTGCGTCCGGATCCGATCGGGAATCTCGTCGTTCTCGTCGATCTGAGCCTCGAGGGGGACCACCTCATTGCGTATGAACCGGCGAATCTCCCGCAGGATCACCGCAAACATCTCCGCGCTCGGTGCGGCCGCGGTACTCATGATCGGACTGCCGGCAGCTTGCGGCTACGCGCCGGCGGTCACCCCGAGCGCCGTGGAGATCTCGTCGATGGCCGCCTGTTCAGATGCGCTCACGGTCTGGCCGTCCTCGCGGTGCGCGTTGGCAACCTTCTCCGCAAGCGCCACCACGAACTTGCGGTATCCGTCGAGTTCCTCGGGTGTCGCCTTGGCTCCGAGCAGCTGCACGGCATCGCGCAGGTGCTGCAGACCGTGCTCCTTGAGCTCCTCATACGAGCCGTAGCGCGTGTGATCGACCCCGGGCTTGGCAGACACGATCTCGTCGAGCAGCTCGCTCTCGCCGTGCTGCTCGCGAGCCTCCGCATACGCCTTGCCGATCGCGAAGATCTCCCGCATCGTCCCGCCGCGAGCCGCTGTCACGACGATCATGCCGGCGCTCGACGGGGCCTCCAGAACGACCTTCCACTCATCGGGCGTGAAATCAGCTTTGCTTGTCATGCGTTTCCTCTCTGATGACGAACGTCGTGCCCGCGGGAGCATTGCGCACATCGCCCGGGACGCGCTTTCCGGAGCCGCACCGGGTCTATACTCGTCCACCTCGCGGCTGTAGCTCAGTTGGCTAGAGCGTCTGCTTGCCATGCAGAAGGTCGAGGGTTCGAGTCCCTTCAGCCGCTTCCAAGAAAACCCCGCTCAGGCGGGTTTTCTTATGCCCGGAAACTGGCGAGAACCAAATTCTGGACGCTCGGGTCAAGCCTAGGGTCAAGATCTTGCAGACCACAGGCGCGTGACCTGACCTGACAGCCCCGGACGTCGGACTCCCGCATTCGACGAGTGGCCGCTCAAGAGCTCTCAGCGGCGAGAGGCGCTGCGCCGTCTCTGTCCGTGACGGCTGCGACCGTGTGAGCATGTCACGCCCCTCCTATCCCCGCCGCCAGCAGTATCGGCGGATGCACCGCGCCGTTGTCAGCGCGGCGGCGAGCGCCACGGCCGGAGGGCTGGCGTTGGTCGCCGCACGGACCGCAGCCCCAGGGGTGGCAGCAGCGCTCCTGCTGGTGACGGTCGCACTGCTGATCGATGCCCGCCGGTGGCTGCGTCTCGCCGGCCGGAGCCGGGTCGGCGCCCGCTCGGAGGACGAGGTGCAGCGAGCGCTCGCGCAGCTCGAGACGGAGGGCTGGCGGCTGCGCCACTCGCTGCCGTGGCGCGAGCGTGGGGACATCGACTCGGTCGCGATCGCTCCCACCGGCGTGGCATTCGCAATCGAAACGAAGACCAAAACCCTCGAGGACCGGCACGTTGCTCGTGTGCTCGAACAGGCTGCATGGCTATCGCGTCGCCGGCAGCGGTGGTGCAGACGCGGTGCGCTGCCGGTCGTGTGCCTTGCTCGACGGCGTGGAGTCGAGCATGTAGAGGCCGGAGTGCTGGTGGTGTCGATCGAACGGCTCGCCTCGGTTCTACGCACCTCTGCCGGTCTGCGCGATCGTCCGGGGTTCCTGCGGTGAGATCGCCCGGTTGCCCGGGCTGAGGTGAGCCTCGACACGCGTCTCTCCCTGGATACCACGACTCACGTGGTTTTTCGCTGCGTGATGCGTGGTATCGCTGCAGCGGACCTGTTTCCGACGGACCGGCCCATCAAAGCCTGAGGAGATGGCAGGCCGCAACGAAGACGTCCGCGACATTGCCGACCATCTCGGCAACGGAGTTAACGTCGTGGTCGCCGGCCACGCCGAACCGGCAAGCTGTCGGCCTCTCGCGGGCGGATGCGATCGTCGACCCGGACACCGACGGGCCTGGATCTGGACTTGCGGATCGTCGCCATAGCGGTGCCGGCGAGCCTCAGATCACAAAAGCGATAGCGTCCGTGCGCGTAGCGACCGCCACGGGCGCGGCGGCGGTCTCGGCGATTGCGGTCGTGCCGCTCGCTCCCGCGTGGTGATCGAGACCGTGGCAGAGGAATCGCGAGGCGTCGGCGGCCGGCGTGATCGAGAGGTCGCCTGAGCGATCGCCGGGGTGCATGTTTGCCGGAGGACAAGAGCGATCGCCCGGCGCCACTCGGCCCGTGTTGTCGGCCAGTCCGTCGCCGAGAGCCACGGGACGGAGGTAGGCGGGCGCGCTTCCGCATTTCGACGTTCCGAAGGTGAACTCCAGGACCGCTCCTCGTTGTCCATAGCGGGCGCGGGATTAGCTACGGACGGGGCTACTCCTCACAGGCGAAGCGCGCGCCCGCGCCTGTCTTCGGTGCAGAAGCGGCCACTAGTTTCAGTAGGGGCGAGGTTGGCGTCGCGGCGCGAAAGGGGTTCCGCATTCGACGACCCGACGCAGCTCTTCTGCATCTGCCCCGCGATCGAGGCGTTCGCCGACGAGCAGCCGTCGCTCGTTTTGGTCGTCCGTCCCGAGGACCTTGAGCAGGCCAACCACGGCTGCCGGAACACGAGATCTCACGAGCGGCGGGGTCGCCTCGAGCATTAGCGTGGAGATCGCACCACAGCGGCTTGCGCATATGCAAACTGCGGGACGGGTGTGGAGCGTCGGGTTGATGCTCCTCGTCATGACGGATGATGTCCTCCGGGTTCGTTCGCGCTGCGGGACCTTGAAGCTGAGTCTGATTGCTGCGAGACTCTTCGCGCGCGCTGAGTCAGCGTTACCTGGGGGACCCGGGGGTGAGGATGAGCTACAAGGGCGGCGGCTACGTCCGCGGAGTTTCCCGCGAGGGCGGCATCTGTCATTGCCGCTGGCTCACGGCGGCCCTCATAGCACTGTTCGTCGCGGTTCTGCTCTCGGGATGCGGCGGTGGGAGGACCCCCAAGACCTCGCAGTCCTCGCTCCTCGGGCGGTCCCCGGTTGTTCGATACAGCGGTCCTCGGCTGGGCTCGAAGAAGCTTCCGCCTGAGCCGGTCGATGCTTCGGGAGTGCCGGTGTTGCTGGCCGGGGGAGCAGCGCGAGACGCGTACGTCCATCGGCTGGCCACTCTGCTGGACGTCTACAACGAGCCGCCGCCGACTGAGATCGGGTTCTTTGGCACGGTTCGGTCGGTCTCCAGCACGAGCATACTAGTGCAGAGCCAGCCGCTGGCTGTCAGCGCTACCGGCGGACAAGTTGTTCAGGCGACTTCCGCGGTAGGTGCCTCGCCTGGTCCGATCGATGTGCAGTTCTCAAAGCGCACCACCAATGTCCAGCTGCTTCCGCGGGGTATCGCCGGACTCTCACCCGGCCAGGAGGTGTTCGTAGGGGGAACGCGCTCCGGAGGCACGGTGATGGCCCAGCTGGTGGCAGATCCGGCACGGATGTTCGGGCACAGTCCGGCCTCGCAGCCCGCGACGCGCACGGCCCAACGATCGCCGTCATCCCCCAACCAGGGAACCTACGCGGTAGGCCAGAACGGCGAGGATGCCGCAGCGTCGATACCCCGGCCGACGTTCGTCAGCCAGACCGCAGCCCCGCCGGCCACGACCGATATCGCCCCAAGCGGAGTCAACAGCGTGCTCATGTCGGCAAGCGTCGGCTGGCCGGGAATCGACCCGCATTTCAAAGCTGCGGTCACCTCTCCCGGCGGCATTTGCCAGCTCCAGGTCGATGCGGAATTCCTCCTTGATCTCCATACGGAGTTCAACTGGGCGTTCCAGTTCGAGAAAAGCGGCGATGGATTAACCGTCGCCAGCCTCGACCGCCAGCCGAGTGCCGGTGGGGCCTTCAGCGTGGTCAAAGGGCCTGTGTCTATCAGCGCCGCGACGTTGCGCGACTTCGCCAACTACAGCGTCTACTCCGGCTACGGCCTCGCCACGGGAGTGGACATCGGCGTCTTCTGTCAGGTACACGTGGCGTTTATCAACCCGAGTGTCTCGTTCGGCACCGGGCGCCTCGGGATCAGCTGGGCCGGCCAGAACGAATCTACCCGCCATGTACCACTCACCGGTGAGAAAGACCTGGCGATTCCACCGGACCTCTGTCCGACAGCCGGCGGGAAAATCGGCCCGCTGACGATCGGTGTCGCCGCCTGCGAGACGCTGACGCTTCACGGAGGACTCCTCCGAGCAACGCTTCAGGGCCCTGGTGGCCAGCCCCAGGGGATTGCGCTGCGGTACGGGGGCCAGGACGTCGTCAAGCAAGCCACTGATCCGTCCAATGGGCCGCTCACGGTCAGCAAGTTCAGCTATGCGCCGGGCGAGGCGACGACGATGAAAGCCGGGCTTCTCTTTGATTTCAACCTCAAGAAGAACAAGGCCGAGCAAGAGGGGCA
Source organism: uncultured Solirubrobacterales bacterium (assembly GCA_963796525.1). Lineage (GTDB taxonomy): Bacteria > Actinomycetota > Thermoleophilia > Solirubrobacterales > Solirubrobacteraceae > Palsa-465. The sequence continues at coordinate 24,983 of CAWCMD010000012.1, read as the reverse complement.
TACCGGCCAACTTGGCCAGACCAACAGGAAGTACTTCACAGCTCAGCGTCACGAGGATCAGGTCGGCCCGACCACGCCCAACGGCGATTGGCAAAACGGAACCGACGGCCACTGGTACGACGCCGAAAGCCATCAGGTAGCGCAGCCGCCTGCCGGGCAGAAAGCGCAGGGCGAGGCGAACTGGATTCATCCAAACCAGGTCAAAGCAACCCTCAGCAACGGGAAGTGGCTACATGCCGATGGGCGCTGGCGCAACGCCGACGGCTCCTTCGCGGTCAAACCGACGGGCACCGAGCTCGCAGCGAATAACCCAGGGACGGCGAGTGGAGACGAGGCCGGGGAGGCCGACAACACGGACGAGGGCATATCGCCGACTCTGGCCCAAGGCCTCCACGGATGGACCTACCAAACGCTCAACACATCGCTGCCGCTCACCGACACCTCGCCATCGACACTGGTCCTCCAGCTGCCGGTTGCGGCCCCACCGCCCCCTTCATCACCGGTCTACATCAACTGCCTGCCTGGCAGCCTATCGGGGGCGACGTTCCAGTTCCAGCCACAGGAACATCCGAATGAGTGTGCCATTCAGGGCGAACCCGAGGACACCGCACACATGGTCGTGCTGCGAGACGCCCAGTGGTCGAACTGGGGAAGCTCCTCGACAGATGCGACAGGTGTTCAACTAAACAACCATCCAGGACAACCAGGCGCAGTGCCCTCTTGGCCCGTTCGGATTCGGCTTGATCGCATTCAGTCGGGTTGTCAAGCTCACCGCTACTACACCCGTGCCGTCATCATCAGCGGCATCTCGGGCGAGCAAGGCTTCATGCTTAACGTAAGCCCGGCTTGCACATCCACACCGCTTTCGCCGACAACCCCTCCGCCTCACGGATCAACGCTGGTAGCTGCGGTGTACTGTGATCAGAGTGACCAGAACTGCAGTGTCGTGTCGGGACCAGGAACCGGAAATAGGCTGAGCGCACCGGCTGTTGGTTACGATGCCACGAGGGGGTGCACGTGGGTCAACGAGGGCTACTCCGCTTCACTAGGAGTCACTAAGCACTTCTGTTGGCGCTGACACCCGCTGCCCGTACGTTGTCGGGGACATGCACGTCGGCGAGGCACACGCCCAGCCGAACTCTGCGCTCTGATTGAACAGCCGTGCCTGCAGGTCAACATTCCGAACCCGCGGATCGTCGTGGGGTGGGCGAACCTGACGCATCGCCAAGGGACCTAGGCTGGCAAACACGGGTCTCCTGCAGCCCTACGGTGACCGGATTAGCGCGTCCGGAACAGGCGGACGCCGGTTGGCCGTCGCGGACGACTCTCACCTTTGCTCGGCACGCCGCCGCCGAGCTCACGATCGCCTTAGACGATATGGAGGACCGGTTACCTCGGAGTCGAAGGTAAGTCGGTACCCCCGGCGTTGCCGGGGGTGATGTTCGCGGTCGAAGCTGCAACTTCGACGCGGGCTCCACAACACAGGAGGTACCGACATGCCTGACGGTATCCGTTGGGTCGGTCTTGACGTGCACGCGCGCGAGTCGACGTTTGCGATCTTCGATCAGGACTCTGGTGAGGTGATCACCAGGCGAGTGGTCGGCCGTCCGCACGAGCTGTTGCCGTGGCTTGGTCGTGTGGAGCGGCCCACGCGGATGATCTATGAGGCGGGCCCGACGGGGTACGGGCTCGCGCGCCGGGCGCTGGCGGAAGGGATCGAGCTTGGCGTCTGCGCTCCGAGCAAGACCGAGCGGCCGCCGGCGGACCGGATCAAGACCGACAAGCGCGACGCGATCCGGCTCGCGCGGTTGCTCGCCGCCGGCGAGCTGACGCTGGTCACGATCCCGTCTGTCGAGCGTGAGCAGCTGCGCGATCTGGTCCGCTGCCGCGAGGACATCCGCGCGGACCTGGTCCGTGCGCGGCACCGGATCGGGAATTTCCTGTTGCGTCGCGAGATCTACTGGGAGGGCACCGGCGAGGCGTGGACACGCAAGCACCGCGCGTGGCTGACCTCGATCAAGTTCGCCGACCACGCGTCCAGGTCGACGCTGGCCGACTACCTGCACGCGCACGACGTACTGATCAGCCGACGCGATCAGGTCGAGGCCGACCTCGCCACGCTCGCGCTCACGGCTCCGTGCGCGCACACCGCTGCCCGGTTGCGGTGCCTGCGCGGGATCGACACGCTCTCGGCCCTGGGGTTGTGCGCGGAGATCGGTGAGTGGGGGCGCTTCGATCACCCCGACCAGCTCTCCGCCTATCTCGGGATCGTCCCATCAGAGCACACCACCGGCCGACAGCGCAGGCTCGGGTCGATCACCAAGGCCGGCTCAACCCACGCGCGGCGGCTGCTGGTCGAGGCCGCCTACCACTACCGCCGCGGCCCGGTCGTCGGCGCGGCGCTCGAGCGCCGCCAACGCGGGCACGCGCCGGAGATCATCAACATCTCCTGGAAGGCGCAGCGCCGCCTGAACGCGCGCTGGCGACAACTCCGCGACGCCCGCCGCAAACCGAACGGGATCGTCGCGATCGCGATCGCCCGCGAGCTCGCCCACTACTGCTGGGAGATCGCCACTTGCCCGACGACTGCACCAGAGCCGACACCGACGCCAACCACCCGCAAACGACTCACAAACTCGCGCTGACAAACACTGACACTGACTGACAACCAGTTGCGGTTGGCGAGGCGGTCCGAGGCATCCCGGCTCGCGCACACAACTCCGCGATTCGTCGCCTGAGTACCCACCCCCGGGTGGGCGCACTCGACTTTAGACAGCGGACGTGCGACGAACAAAGGTCTTGGGACAGCCCCCGAATATGAGCATGACCGAACGTCGCGAATCCCGCGAACGCCTCGGCCGCCTCGCGAACCGCAACCACAGCCCCTGCCACACCAACCACACCATGGCCCTCAACCCCTACCCCTTGACACCAGCCCCTCCATATGGGCGACAAAGGAGTGTCTCGGCTTGAGGTTCCTGTGCCCGATCGCGTTCGCGTGGGAGCAAGGCTGGCACGAACGCGGGTGTGTGCGGCGCTGGGGACCTGAGCAGGTGGTCGGCCACGGCGGCTGCCTCGAGAGGCGGCTACGCGGCGGGACCTATGCTGCGGAGCGGTTGGATCGAACTACTCAGGAGGACGAGACATGCAGACCGACGGCTATGAGACGCTCCGCGTACGTGTAAACGATGGGATCGCGCGCGCCACTATTGACCACCCGCCGATCAATCTCTTCGACCTGCCGCTGATTCTCGAGATGGATCGCTTCGGTCGCGAGGTCGAGTCCGATCCGGCCGTTCGCGCCGTGATCGTCGACAGCGCGGATCCGGAGTTCTTCATTGCGCACGCGGATGTGAGCCTCATCCTCCAGCTGCCGCACGAGGAGCAGCCGGCGCCGACAGAGCTGCCGCTGTTCACCGCCATGGCTGACCGCTTTCGCACGATGCCGAAGGTCACGATCGCCGTGATCGAAGGGCGCGCGAGAGGTGGGGGCAGCGAGCTGGTGCTCGCCATGGACCTTCGCTTCGCTGCGTCGGGACGCGCGGTCCTCTCGCAGCCGGAGGTGGCGGTCGGAATCATTCCGGGGGGAGGCGGAACGCAGCGCCTGCCGAAGCTCGTCGGTCGAGCGCGCGCCCTCGAGATCGTCCTCGGATGCGACGATGTCGACGCGGAGACTGCCGAACGGTGGGGCTACGTCAATCGCGCTCTCCCAGCTGACGAGCTGCACCCGTTCGTCGACGCTCTCGCGCGTCGGATCGCGTCGTTTTCGGGCGAAGCGATCGCGCACGCAAAGGCGGCTGTCGCTGCCGCCGAGCCGGACCCGCTCCCAGGCCTGCTGGAGGAAGCGCACCGGTTCAACCAGACGGTGACGCTCGACGACACACGCCAGCGGATGAAGCAATTCCTCGAAGCCGGCGGCCAGACGCGCGAATTCGAGCTCGAACCCGACTTCGGCTAGCGCGACCCCCCAAAAAGGACCACCGGTTCAGGATTCAGTCCGCTCGCGCCGTGGCGCGGGTAATCAGCCTGATCGCGAGCTCGGCGCGACCGTAATTTGTTCGGATGCAGCTCAGCCGAACGACTTCGGCCGGGGACGAATCGGCGTAGTCGCTACGCAGGCGTCGAGGCGTACGGGCCTCAGTGCGTGTGGTTCTCGCAGAGCGGGCCGACCAGGTCGTGAAAAACCCGCGTCGGTACGCCCGGGACTGGGCAGCGGAAGGAGCTACCTGCGGTTACGAACTGCCAGTGGCCGTTGCGTCGGTGGAACAGCGAGATGCCGTTCGCAATGAGCCGCCTGCATGCTCTCGACGGCGGGTAGCGGAAGCTGAGCGATGCCCAGTCGTGATTGACCGTCGAGATGTATACCCGCACGCACGGACCCTGCGCCCGGGCGATGTCGTGGGCCGCCACCGCCGAGGCAATGACTGCCGCGCGCGCATGGGGGCCTGCTAGCCGCTTGGCCGATGCGACCGATGCAAGAAGCGCGGCGACTATAAGCGCGGCTATCAACACGGCTCCCCTCACACAGCCATCGTATCTGCAGGCATCGGAGATCCGCGCGGCAGCGCCGGAACCGCAAGAAGAAATGATGCGGTCTCGGGTTATGGCCGGGGACGCGCTCGCTGAGTGCACGCCGGTGCTACGTCGTGAGGTTGCCCAACGTGCTCAGTACGAGTCCGCCCAGCAGCAGGATGGCACCGGCACTGCGCACCACTCGGTAGTCGGCCTGTGCCGCCGCGACCTTGTCGGACACGTGGGTGACGAGTTCCTCGCGGAGGGCGGCGATGCCCCGCGCGACATCTGTCTCAAGGTCCTCTACGCGGTTCCCAAGCTTGTTCATGGCACGTTGAATCTCTTCGTCGCGAGCGAACAGGTAAGCGAACTTGCCCCCGGTGCTCGCGGGCACCCTCAGGTGGACGCTGTCAACGCGCATGTTGACTCCGACGTTGATTTCTACCGCGGCGTTGTGGACGATCGGCCGTGGCTTGAACGGGCCACCCACGCGGTACCTGAAGCGGCGCCATGCGCGAGCAAGCGGCACCGCGAAGGGCAACAGATCCGGCGACGCGACCAGGACAATGCCGATCAACTCGAAAAAGGCGCCGAGGATGTACAGGGCAGTCTTCACACCCGGCCACGGTAAGCAAGCAGCCGGACGACAAACGGCGCTGCGTTGAAGCAGCGCGGGCCTGGTCAGTCACCCATCCGTCCGGTCGGGTTTCGCTCGGCCGCGATCCGCTGGGCTTGCCTAAACCCGGGTAGCGGGTGCGAGCGGCTGAGGATGGTGGCGTGATCCCCGAGGACTCTGAGCTCGCCTCGGGCGACTCTTCTCACCAGCGCAATCCTAGTGGTGTGTCTCACGTTTAAGTGAGGAATGATGGTAGGATGGGGTATGCGCGCTGCTACCCCTGCGCTTCCGATGACCGACGAGCAGCGGTCGGTGCTCGAGAAGCTGATCCGATCCCGTACTGCGCCGCACCGTGACGTGTTGCGGGCGCAGGCGTTGTTGATGGCTGCTGATGGGTTCGCGACCACGCGGATCGCGAGCGACGTGCACGTCTCGCCGACGACGGTCGCGGCATGGCGAACACGCTTAGGAGCGGTCTCGAACAGGCGCATCGTGATGGCCTCGAGCCGTACCGAATACACATCGCCAAGCCACTTCACGGTCTGGAGAACTCGGCGGGGGAAGCTTGGAGCGACCAGCTTGATCCTCACGTGCTGACTCGGCTGCCAGTCTGCGATGTCATCGATCTCGATGAACGAGGCGATCGTGGCGAGCGCATCTTCGTACGTGACACTCGGCTCAGCGGCTGAGGCCGCTGCGGCATCGACTCCGAGTCCCGTCCCGTTGCCAGTCGGTGACGCCGATTGGGCGGAAGCGCCTTTCTGCATGTGGTGACGAAGGGTCCTAGCCAAGTCTCTCGGGCTCCGGCGCGCGTACGCCCCGGCATAGGCAAGCGCCTGTAGATCCGTCACGCGGAAATCGTCAGAGACCTTGAGCTCCGCCAACACAATCTCGCCGTATCGGTCGAGCGCCAGAATGTCGAGGCGGTCGCGATCCTCCTCAAACTCTGCTAGCTGGTTGCCAAGAACGAGTAGCGGCTCGCCAATCAAATCCGGGTTGTCAATGATCCAACGCTCCAGCGTCAGCTCGTCGATCCGCCCCGCGAACGCCACCGGCTCAAGGGCCGTCGGTTGGTTGTCAGAGACGAGGAGGAGGCGCGGTGAAAAGGACTCCATATCGAACGTTCTACCGGACCCAAGCCGCATGGGCAACCTCGCCTTCGAGCTCCTCCTGATCTCCCAACCTCCGCTCTTTCCCAGCCTCCGAGCGCTCGCGCGATCGCTCTTGTCGTCCCTCCGGTCACACGGCTGGTGATCCCTTCGGCGACAGTTGGATGGCCCGCTCACCGCCAGCTTCGGCTACCGCTGCGAGTGTCGGAATTGGCGAATACGAGGTGCCGGCGCCGGTCGAACCAGACACCTGCATCGATGTCAACGCGGTACTCATGCCCACACTTGGGCGAGACGCCCGCGCAGGTTCCGATGCGGAACAGCTGGGTCGGGCGGGTGCTTACGCCCGACGAAGCAAGAGAGTTTCGATTACGTCCCCAATGCGGCGGATGCGGTTCTTGGCAGCTTGAAGCGGAGGGTCGTGCCTCGCGGCGAGTTTTCCGCGGTCGTGGTGCCTCCGTGGAGTAGGGCGATCTGGCGGACGATCGCTAGACCGAGTCCGGATCCTGGGGTGCCTCTTGCGGCGGGTGAGCGGTAGAAGCGGTCAAAGATGAACGGGAGCTCGGCATCGGGATGCCGGGACCGTGGTCCTTCACGGTCACTTCGTTGCCTGTGACGATGACTTCGATCGTTCCGGTGGGTGTGGATCAGCCGCGTCTCACCGCCGGCTTCGAGCTTGCGGCGTGTGCTCGCGGGTCGGATGCGCGATGTGCTCGTCGCCTCAGAGCTGATCCCGGCCGATGCGGACATCCGCGCGCTGCTGCTCCTCGTCGAGCTCGGCGACCGCGTCCCGACCTCGCGTCCCGCGAGGGCAACGAGCCCGACCAGACGATCATCGAGCTCGGGCGCAGCGCGCTTCGCGCCTACGTCGAACAGGAATCCCGGCACCGCGTTAGAGCTGCCCTGTCCTGATGCCGGCCAGGAGCGCCTAATCCGGGGCGGCGACCGAGCCTCGGATCGCTGCCAGCGACCCGGGGCTCGGGCGGGGATCGGCGCGCAGAGAGTGGACTTGGCCGACGGTGCGATCCTCAACGGGCTGCAGCGATTGCGGCTGGTGCTGCCAGCGCGGGTCGAGCAGCGAGCGCTTGAGGTCGGGCCGTGCTCGCAGCTCGTTCACTGGTTCGGGCCGCGCGTGACGGCAGAGCCGGATCGATGAGCCGGCGGCTCAGGCGCGCGCGAGCGCCAGCAGCGCCGCGAACTCGTCGCGCAGACTGCGCTCGAGCACGTCGACGTCGGGATTGGAGGCCCGGTCGACGTTGACGCCGAACACGAGTTCGCCGTCGTAAGAGATGATCGCCATTCCGATCGCGTGGTCCTTGAACAGCGGCACCAGCGGCACGATCCTGCGCAGCCGCGAGCCGAGCGCATACAGCCGGAACTGCGGCCCCGGGACGTTCGTGATCGTGAGGTTGCAGAGCCTCGTCGAGTACAGCATCTCGGCGATCGAGCCGTGGACCACGGGAGGCAGGACGCCGCTGACGCCGATCATCGTCGAAGCTCCGAGCGCGGCGCTCCCGGACTTGAGCTCGCCGGCGGCGGCCCGGGTCGCCTCGTAGCGGCGGCGGCGATCGGACTCACCGATCGGCAGCTCGACGAACAGCGAGCTCACCTTGTTGCCGAGGCTCTCGTGGTCCTCGCCGCGGAGGTTCACTGGCACCATCGCCCGCAACGGCCGGTCGAGCTGCTCGCCACGGTGTTCGAGCAGCGTTCGCAGCGCCCCAGCGCAACTCGCGAGCACGACGTCGTTGACCGTCCCGCCAAGACCCTGCTTGACCTGCTTGACCTCGGACAGCTCGAGCGGCACCGACACGAACCGCCTGGTCGACCCGATCGGCACGTTCATCGTCGAGGCACGGGCGCCGAGCACCTCGTCCTTCCACAGCACCTCGCCCATCGCGGCTGTCGCCTGCCCCACTTTCAGCAGCCGCCGTGGGTGCAGCGCGGTACCGACGGTCGCGTCGAGCACGCCGTGGGCGGCAGACAGCGCCGACGGCAACCAACCCAGTAGTCGCGAGCCGGAGTCCTCGGCGGCCTCCGAGTCCGCATCCCCGGGCGCTTCGCGCGGGGCCGGGTGCGGCTCGGCGTCAAGCAGGACGTGGCCGATGTCGACCGAGCCCACGCCGTCGACCATCGCGTGATGGGTCTTGGTCGCGAGCATCCAGCGCCCGTCCTGCAGCCCGTCGACGAGCGTCATCTCCCACAGCGGCCGCGAGCGGTCCAAGCGGTGCGACCAGAAGTCACCCAGCCAGTCGTCGACCTCGACGTCGCCGCCCGGCGCCGGGAGCACCGCGCGGCGCACATGGGCTCTCAGCTCGAAGGCCGGGTCGAGGACCCAGGCCGGACGCTGGAGGCCGTGCACGCGCTCCTCCGAGAGCCGCATGCTGAAGCGGGGAAGCTGGTCGAGGCGCTCGTCGAGCAGCTCCAGCAGCGCGTCGAGCGAAGGGGGGCCACCGGTCTCCGGCAGCGGCTCGAAGATCAGCGCGCCGCCGATGTGCATCGTTGCGCCGTCCTCGTGCTGCTCGAGCTCGAGGAATGTGGCGTCCAGCGAACTCAACCGTTCGTCGGTCTGCTGCATGCGCCGACACTACGGCGACCATCGTGCCGCCGCCAACGCGTAACCCCGCAGAGTTTCCGCGCAAACTACTGCTCGGCAACAGCGGCGAGTACGGGCGCGTGCGGCCCCGCGTTCAACTAGCGTCGACCTGTGGACGATCTTCGGGGAGCGAACGCGCTGCTGACCGGCGCAGCCGGCGGGCTCGGCATGCACATCGCACAGGCGCTCGCGACCAAGGGGGTCCGGATCGCCGCCTCCGGCCGCCGGATCGAACCGCTCGAGCGGCTGTGCCGCGACCTGCGCCGCGACGGCACGGTTGCCGAGCCGGTGATCGCCGACCTCTCCGACCGCGAGCAGACGGCCGGGCTCGTGGAGCGCACGGAAGACGTCCTGTGTCAAGCTCCGAGCGGGATAGCGGGTGTCGGCTTGCTGTCAAGCGCTTGCGCGCTCGGCCCTGCGGACCGCCCTTCGGGTGGCAGTGGCGCCGGCCATCCGCTGGGTGGCGGTGAGGTCGGGACGGGGGCCCGACGGGTCGGGAATGGTGACGGTGAGGTGTTGTTGGAGCCCTGTGTGTCGCGCGGGGTCATACGGAGTGCGGTCCCGCCAGCAGCGCCAGATGATGCGGCACCAGGCGCGGCCGAGGGTGCGGAGCGCGCGGCGGTGGTTGTGTCCGCGTTGGCGGGCGTGGGCGTAGCGGTCCGCGGCCCACGGGTTCCAGATGCGAGTGCTGTGAGCGAGGATGGAGATCGCGTTGCGCAGGCGCTTGTTGCATGCCCAACGGAACTTCGCGTGCTTGCGCTTTCCGGATTGGTCGGCGACCGGCGCCTGGCCGCCGTCGGCGGCGATCGCGTCGCGGTGCGGGTACCGTGCGCGGCAGTCGCCGATCTCCGAGAGCAGCGTGGCGGCGCAGATCACCGACTCGCGGCTGCGGAAGAACTGCGAAGATCTCCCCGTCGGGGTGAGCGTCAAGCCCTTCTGAGATCTCTGACTCGAGCTCGGTGATCTGCCTGACCATGATCTGTAGGGTCGCGACCAGGCGCGCCACGATCGAGCGTCGGGCGTGGGCTTCGGTGTCGCCCGCGCGCCCGGCCGGTGCTGAGCGCAGGCGCTCCAGCAGGGCCGCCGGCGTCTTGCGGTTGCTGTACCGGTGGGCCTTCAGAAACGCGGCGATCCGCTTCTCACCCAGTCCGCGCGCGTCAACCGGGCTGGGATAGCGGGCCAGGAACGCGAGCGAGATCGGACTGTCGATCGCCGAGAACAGTCCGACCGGGCCGGGCCAGAACCGCTGGAGCTCCGCCCGCAGCTGGTTGGCCAGCGCCACCCGCGCGCCGACGAGGTCCTCCCGGGCTCTGACCAGCGCTCGCAGCGCCTTGGTCTGATCGCAGTCGGGCTCGAGGATCCGGAAACGGTGGCTGTCAGTGCGCGCCAGCTCGCACAGCACGAACCGGTCGAACTGATCGGACTTCCCGCCCGATGCACGGAACCGATCACGCGCCGCCTTGACCTGGTTTGGATGCAGCGCCAGCACCCGCACCCCCGCCTCCAGCAACCTGTCGACCAACAACCCGTCGGGCCGCTCGATCGCCACCACCTCAACCTCAAAGCACTCAAGCGCCGCGCACAATGCGCTCACGCCATCCTCCATCGTGCGCGAACGTCGCGGCCAGCAACTCCTCGCCGGCCGGGTCCTCGATCAGCACATCGTGCTTCTCAGACGCCCAGTCGATCCCAGCGCAATTGCCCATCACTTACCTCCCAACATCGGACCATTCGTCAGCGCCCCGACCCGGAGGTACCGTTACGGATGCTGATAGACAAGGCCCTCAACCGGGGCTACGTCCTGTCGCCGCTCGCGGCACCTCACCACCGTTGGGACGGGCTGGTCTTTCATCGGCCCTCCGTCAAGGGCAAGCGATCGAGGCCCTCTCCCGACGGCGGTCGAGGCAACCCAAGCTTGCCCTATCAGCGATCGTCGGACCGCTTGACCTGCTGATCAACAACGCCGGGCTCGAACCGCCCGGCGCGTACACGGCGTTCACCGACGCAGAGCTGCTCGAGGTCGCCGAGGTCAACCTGCTGGCCCCGATGCTGCTCACCCGGCACGCGCTGCCGGGAATGCTCGCGCGGGGCCGCGGACACGTCGTGATGATCTCCTCACTCGCCGGCCGCGCCCCCAACGCCTTCAACATCCCCTACGCCACGACCAAGGCCGGACTGGTCGGCTGCGCACGATCGCTGCGAGCCGAGCTCGACGGCACGCCCGTGAGCGCGAGCGTGATCTGCCCGGGATTCATCGCCAAGGACGGAATGTACGCGGACATCCACCGCGAGTTCGGGCTCAACGCCCCGGTCGCGCTGCGCGCGGTCGATCCCGACCGAGTCGCAGACGCGGTCGTGCGAGCGATCACCGGCGACCGGCCGGACATGCTCATGACCGGCTGGCCGATGCGGCCGCTGCTCGCGATCCAGGAGCTCGCACCGCGGGTCGCCGAACGTCTGATCGTCGCCACCGGCGCACCGACGTTCTTCCGGACGATCGCCGAGCTCACCGGTCGTGGCCTCGACATCGGCAAGGCCGAGAGCGCAGACAACCACGCGCGGCCGTACACCCCGAACAAGCCGATCGCGTAGCGCGGCGCCAACAACGCTCGGCACGCGGAGACGGTCCGGGCGGGTACGACACCTCGTCGAGGTGGCCAGGCACGATCAGCACCAGCCCCAGTCCAGCCCTGCGCCGACCCGACAACCGCTTCGGCAACGACTCAATCGCGCCGATCGCCGGCACCGCCAGCTGCACCTTCAGCTGCAACAGCGCGCGGCACAGCGCCCGCAGCCCCTTCTCGTCGTGTGCGAACGTGGCTACGAGCAGCTCCTCGCCTGTCTCGTCGGCCACGCGCACGTCGTGCTTGCCCGCCGCCCAATCGACGCCGGCGTAATTACTCATATCGGTAACTCCTCAAAGTCAGGTCACTTCACGGCGTCCCGACCAGGAGGTACCGTTGCGGAACCTCATACTCGTCGGGAGAGAACGACGATCTGCGTGACCAACGGCCCACCAGCAACGGCTAGCGATCTGCGGTACGTGCACGGTCCGAACTCCTCGGCTGCGAGAACCCAACCGGCTGCACGGGCGAGGGCCACCGCGGCCAGTTCGTGACCGCATACTCGTTCCGCTTACCTACGCGCAAACCTCGTGCACAGTCGGTGACCGCATCGGGGATCGCTGACGGCGGATCCTAGCGCGCGCGACCCGCCCTCATCAGCGAATATCAAGCGGGCGATCAGGGGAGGCTGGGCGGGTGTTGGCGGCGGTTGATCCTTGGTTCCGATCGTGCTGTGCTTCGGGTCGGGTAGGACTTCGCGTTGTCGGCTCGTGGTGCTCGTGACCCCCCAAGCACGATCTTCACCGGCTCAACGGCCGCGTGAACCGTGGATCACGATGCCAAACGCATCCATCAGGTAGCCACTGCCACAGCCGGAGAATCTCGACGCGATCCGCGCTGGCCTAGAGGATCACCGACCGCGTTCACGCGATCTCAGATCAATCCGCCTGCAGTGACTCCGTGTTCGCAGACCTCACCGTAGCGGCGGACGCCCTCGCGGCCCAGGCGAGAACGACTGCCAACACAATCGACATCTGGATCGCGGCAAAAGTTCGAGTACCTGGATGCTGAGAATCTCGACACGATCCGCGCTGGCCATTTCGCAGTAGCAGCTCAGCTGGCGCGGACGCTCGAGCACACACTGGACGCGATCGTCGCGATCTCCAGCCGCGCCGGCAGCGCGCTCGCCGATCGGGCAGCCGTGATCGAGGAACGCTGCAGCCATGTCGAGTCTTTGCTCAGGATGGCGTCAACGTCGCGCATTCGGGCGTCCCGCGAGCGGCTACGCAAGCGTAGACTCGGTCCCGGCGCCGTGAGGTCGCAAGACGGATCGTGTTCGGGTGGCCGGAGGCGAGACGGGTTCGGCAACGCCGCGCCCCCGCGTTCGTGCCAACGAGCCGCGGGGCCAAGGTTGGTGGCTCAACAGATCGGAGCAGCACGGTGACATCCGGGAGCCCTATTCAAGACGGGGAACTCGCCGCCAAGATCTCGAATGCTGTGGTTCGAGCGCTGTCCCGGACGACCGGTCGCGGCCCGACGAAGGCGAAGACCACGCTCGGGGCCAACGGCGTGTTCGTGGTGTTGCAGGACACGCTCACACGCGGCGAGAAGACGCTCGCTGACGCTGGCGAGGGCGAGGCGGTGCTCGATCTTCGCCACCGTTGGCAAATGGTCATGAAGCAGGACGTCAGCCGCGAGATCGAGGAGCTGACAGGACGCAAGGTGATCGGCTTTTCGACCGCGAGGTCGGGGTCGATGTGGTTATCGCTCATTACTCACTGAGCCGAGTCTTCACGCCGCAGCACCGGCCCTGCGGGGGCCGGGCCTCGCGTGTCTGCGGCTGGAGCGCCACGGTCACCTCGCTGCGCAGCCGATTGACCCTCGCAAGCTCGACGCCCCCGCGCGTAGCGCACGGGGCGCTGGGTTCAGCACCGCCGAGCCGGGGTTCCCCCCTTCTCTGACTGCCCCCGGCTCGTTGGATTCGCTGCGCAGAGAACCGTCATTGTGACGCGGTGGTAGGCTCGGTTGACCAAGAGCCTCAGCTGGACGCCCCTTCTTTCGGCCTGGCGGGCGTTCCGGGATTGCGCCCTTCTGATCCTCTGAACTAGAACGTCCCCGTGGAACGCCGGATGGTGGGCTGCGGGACGGTCGTGAAGGAGGCTCGTGAGATGAAGCCGGATCGCTGCGAACCAAGCGCGGTGTCCGTTCGCTCGCGCTCGGGATACGCCCGGGGGGCGGGCTGATGGACGATCAGTCTCGGAGCTTGCTGGACGTCGCCGGCAGCGTGCTTGGCGAACTCGACGTCGATCTCGTAGTCGACAGGGTGCTTGAGGCCGCGCTCGAGCTGACCGACGCGAGGTACGCGGCGGTCGGTGTGCTCGATGCGTCGAAGACTGAGCTTGAGCGGTTCATCACGGTGGGAATCGAGGACGACGCTCGGCGGGAGATGGGCGTGCTGCCGCGAGGTCATGGGGTGCTCGGCGAGCTGATCCGCGATCCGGTGCCGCTGCGTCTGGCCAACGTCGGCGATCATCCCCGCTCCTACGGATTTCCACTCGGGCATCCCCCGATGCGCTCGTTTCTCGGCGTTCCGATCCTCGTCAGCGGGGTGCTGTTCGGAAGCATCTATCTGACCGAGAAAGCAGACGGCGGCCAGTTCACCGATGAGGATCAGGAGTCGGTTACGACACTCGCGAGGTTCGCGGGTCTCGCGATCGACCACGCGCGTCGCTACACGGGCGCGGCGACGCGCGGCGACACGCTGGAGCGGATGGTCGCGGCGCTTGAGGCGACGACCGAGATCACTCATGCCGTCGGCGGCGCGACTGACGTGGATGTGATCCTAGAGCTGGTCGCTAAGCGCGGGCGGGCGCTGGTCTCCGCACACGCACTGCTGATCGAGATCGTGCACGGCAGCGAGCTTGTGATCGCCGCGGTGGCCGGAAACCGGCCGGCTGATCTGGTCGGAAAGCGGATCGCGTTGGCCGACACGGTCGCCAGCGCGGCGCTGCGCACGCGCACGACACACCGCTTGGAGGTTGAGCTCAACCGCGCGCGCTTTGACCAACACGGCCTCGGCCAGCTCGGAGTCAGCGCCAAGGCCGGCCTCGTCGTCCCGCTGATCTTTCACAACCAGACCTACGGCGTTCTGGTCGCGCTTGACCGGCTGCACGATGGGCCGGCGTTCACAGCTCAGGACCAGGCGCTACTAGAGGGGTTCGCGACCAGCGCGGCCATCTCCGTCGCGACCGCTCGCAGCGCGGCGTCTGAGCTTGGGCGCCAGCGGCTCGCGGCCGCGGAAGATGAGCGGGGGCGCTGGGCGCGAGAGCTGCACGACGAGACCTTGCAGAGCCTGGCCGGACTGAGGGTGAGCCTCTCCATCGCTCGCCGGACGGGCGGCGAAGCCGTGCTCGAGGGAGCCGTCACCGAAGCGATCGAGCAGCTCGAGGACGGAATCTCGAACCTCCGCGCGCTCGTCACCGATCTGCGCCCCGCCGCGTTGGACCAACTGGGGCTCGCCGCGGCGCTCGCGGCGCTGTGTGAGCGCGCCAGCCACCACGGTTTAGAGATCGACAGCTCGATCGAGCTTGCGTTCGAACAGGGCCGCGAACCGACCCGGCACACCCCCGAGCTTGAGAGCACGATCTACCGGATCATCCAGGAGGCGCTGACCAACGCCACCAAGCACGGCCACGCCACGAGAGCGGTGATCGAAACCCGCGAGGACCCAACCACAGTCCAGCTCAGCGTCCGCGACGACGGCGACGGCTTTGACACAGCCACCAGCACCGCCGGATTTGGCTTACTCGGCATGCGCGAGCGCGTGCAACTACTCCACGGGACAATCCAAATCGGCTCCTCCCCGGGCAACGGAACCACCGTCACAGCGAGCTTCCCCGCGCAGCGACGCCCCGCCACGGCGCTCGCCACAGAGCCGCGTCCGACACGCGCAACGCGAACGGCCTGAGCCTTGGCGACGCGCCGGCAGTGACTGGGGTGGTCGGGATCCTCGACGGCGTCATACCCTGGAGTACGATCGGATGCCGCGGGCTACGCCCACAGTTCAGTATTCGGCAGCGATGGTGCTAGTGGTGTGTCTCACGTTTAAGTGAGGAATGATGGTAGGATGGGGTATGCGCGCTGCTACCCCTGCGCTTCCGATGACCGACGAGCAGCGGTCGGTGCTCGAGAAGCTGATCCGATCCCGTACTGCGCCGCACCGTGACGTGTTGCGGGCGCAGGCGTTGTTGATGGCTGCTGATGGGTTCGCGACCACGCGGATCGCGAGCGACGTGCACGTCTCGCCGACGACGGTCGCGGCATGGCGAACACGGTTTTCCGAGGACGGGCTTGTGAACTTCTCGGTGGTGCGGCCGGGTCGCGGCCCAAAGCCCTCAATTCCGGCCGAGAAGGTCGAGGAGATCGTCCGCTTGACGTTGCATGAGAAGCCCGACGGGGAGACACACTGGAGTTGCCGGTCGATGGCCAAGCGGGTCGGGGTGTCGTCCTCGACGGTGCAGCGGATCTGGGCTGCGCGCGGGATCCAGCCGCATCGCGTGGAGACATTCAAGCTCTCGAGTGACCCACAGTTCGAGGAGAAGCTCGTCGATGTCGTCGGCCTCTACATGAACCCGCCCGAGAAGGCCGTGGTCCTTTGCATGGACGAGGAGACACCAACGCAGTAGGTAACTTCGAGTTTGAGTGGCTGGTGGGGCGTCCGGTGGGAAGGAGTCTGCCGTGATGTGTAGTACTCAAGGGGCTGATGGCTTCACGTCGTGCTTATGCCGACGAGTACGCGGTTCGCGTGAACCGGGCGGTCGTGTTGTTGGTCGATCGCTCGCCAGCGGACGCGGTCCGTGGGTTGCAGGCCGAGTTCAGTTTGTCCGAGCGTCAGGCCCGCCGGT
The DNA here is from genome assembly GCA_963796525.1 of uncultured Solirubrobacterales bacterium. Taxonomy (GTDB): domain Bacteria; phylum Actinomycetota; class Thermoleophilia; order Solirubrobacterales; family Solirubrobacteraceae; genus Palsa-465. Next base: position 8,685 of record CAWCMD010000012.1, on the reverse strand, counting down.
ACGTGAACGAGGCGCTGGAGCGGCCGGATGGAGTCTCGGTGCCGGAGCGCACGGCCGTGTTCACGGTGAGGTTGGCGCCGTCGTTGATCGGTGGCTTGCGCGAGCGGGCGCGGGTCAGTGGCGTGTCGTTGAGCGCGGTGACCGCGGCGGCGGTCGGTGCGTATCTCGATCAGGCCGGCGAGCGGCCCGGTGGCCAGGCGCGTTGAGATCGAGTTCGTGGGTGACCGGCTCGCCGATGCGCGGCTGGCGCAGGCGTATGTGCTCTTGGCGCCCGAGCGGCGTCGTGTGACCGGCAACGAGCGGAGGGATGATGAGCGAGAGCAGCAGCATGGTCGGGCGGCCGGGCAGGGTGGCCGCGATCTACGCGAGGGTGTCCTCGGATCGTCAGCGTCGCGAGCAGACGATCCAGAGCCAGACCGCCGCGCTGCGTGAGCTCGCCGCCGGCCGCGGGCTGCTGATCACCGACGATCTGGTGTTCGAGGACGAGGGCGTCTCGGGCGCGGTATTGCGCCGCCCGGAACTGGAGCGGTTACGTGATCTGGCGGTCGAGGGCCGGTTCGAGGTGTTGCTGTGTCACGCGCCGGATCGGCTCGCGCGCCGGTACGCATACCAGGTGCTGTTGCTCGAGGAGTTCCAGCGGGCGGGGATCGAGGTCGTCTTCGCGAAGGAGCCCGAGCGGTCCGGCACGCCTGAGGATGAGCTGCTGCGCCAGTTCCAGGGGATGATCGCCGAGTACGAGCGGGCGCAGATCGCTGAGCGCTGTCGCCGCGGGAAGCTGCATCGCGCCCGGGCCGGCGCGGTGTCCGTCCTCGCTCGCGCCCCATATGGCTATCGGTATGTCAAGAAGTCCGAGCACGCGGACGCGTTCTTCGAGATCGACGAAGCCGAGGCGCCGGTCGTGCGTGAGATGTTCCGCCGCTATGCCGAGGACGGCGAGTCGATCGGCCGGATCGCACGGTGGCTCGCAGAGCAGGGCGTGCCGACCAGGACCGGCAAGGCGGGCTGGAACACCGCAACGATATGGGGCATTCTCCGCAATCCGGCGTACTCCGGTCAGGCCGCCTACGGCAAGACGCACGCTACCGACCAGCCGGTCCGCGAGACCCGTCATGCACGCCAGCGCGGGCAACGGTCCGCCCGGGTCGCGCGCGAGCACGTGAACCCCGAAGAGTGGAAGCCGATCGCGGTGCCCGCGCTCGTGACCGCCGAGCGGTTCGCGCTCGTCCAACAGCAGCTTGCACGCAACACCCGCTTCTCGCCCCGCAACACGCGCCGCCCGTCATTGCTGCAAGGGATCCTCACCTGCCGAGAGTGCGGCTACGCGTACTACCGCTGCTCGACGCGCAACAAGAACGGGCTCCTGCGCGAGTACTACCGCTGCTCAGGCACCGACGGCCACCGCCGCCCCGAAGGCCGCGTCTGCGATAACCGGCCCGTCCGCCTGGCCGAGATCGACGAGCTCGTCTGGACCCGTGTGCTCGGACTGCTCGACGACCCCGCACTGATCCAAGCCGAGATCGACCGCCGGCTCCAGACACTCCGCGCCGCGCACCCAGCCACCGCGCGCCGTGACGCGCTCCAACGGGATCTCACCCGCGCGCAGAATGCGCTGCGACGCCTGCTCGACGGCTACCAGGAACAGCTGATCACGCTCGACGAGCTCCGCGCCCGCACCCCGGAGCTGCGCCAACGCGAAGCCATTCTCCAAGCGCAGCTGGACGCGCTCGACGCCGAGCTGCACGACGCCGAGACCTACCTCAAGCTCACCGAGACGCTCGACGGCTTCCGCGCCCGCCTCTCCAACAACGGCGAGAACCTGACCGTCGAGCAGCGCCAACAGATCATCCGGCTCGTCGTCCGCGAGATCCTGATCGGCGAGGACGACGTCACCATCCGCCACTCGATCCCGACCCCCACACGCGACCAGCCGCCCGGTTATCTACTGCGTTTGGGTAGTCGAGAAGAGTCAAATCCAAGCACTGGATCGCACCCAACCGTCGCTGCCGATGAAACCGGGGCGGGCGGGGACGATGACCCACGACTACAAGCGCAACGGGACCACGACCCTGTTCGCCGCCTTGGACGTGCTCTCCGGCCGAGTGATCGGGCAGTGCCTGCCCCGGCATCGCCACAGCGAGTTCCTCACGTTCCTCAAGACGATCGACCGGGAGGTGCCCAGGCGCCTGACCGTACACCTCGTGCTCGACAACTACGCGACACACAACCACCCCAAGGTCAAGGCGTGGCTCGAACGCCATCCCCGCTTCCACCTGCACTTCACCCCGACCTCCTCGAGCTGGCTGAACATGGTCGAGATCTTCTTCAGCCAGCTGACAGAGAAAGCGATCCGCCGCGGGATCTTCCACTCCGTCCCAGACCTCATCAGCGCGATCGAGGACTACCTAGCCGCGCACAACACCGATCCCAACCCGTTCATCTGGACAGCGACAACCGACCAGATCCTCGAGAAAGTCCGCCGCGGCCGAGTCACCCTCACCACAATCACCAACTAAACATGGGACAGACCACTAGCGTCCATTGACGGCTAATCGATTTAGGAGCCTCAGTCTGGACGTGGCCTGATCGGCCCGACCAGGTCTGACCCGGAAGCGCCGAGGCTGATCCTCCCCGAGTGGTGAGCCTTCCCGAACCAGCGAATGCGTTGAGGCGGTGAGGGATCACGAAGGACGAACCTCATGACGAATCCGAGGCGTGCTTCTACCTCGCCGGGGTCTGCGGCGATCAGTTCTTTGGCTGGGGTCGCGGTCCGCGAGCCTCGGCGTGAGCCGTCGCGGCGCGCGCGAAGCGCTGGAGCAGATCGCGAGCGGCGCCTGCGCGCGGAGGCCGGTTGGCGGCGGTTGGTGTCCGTCTGCCGGCGCGAGTTCGCGCGCCGCGACGCCGAACCAGGGCGCGGCAGGTGAGTGATGGCAAACAAAACTCGCCCTGCTCCCGAACTGCACGTCGAGCCCACCGAAAGCGGGCGCTGGGTCGTGCGCTACGAGCACCATGAGCAGCCGCTCTCAGACCACCTCACGGCAAGCGAAGCGCAAGGGTCCGCGCAGCGCCGCGCGCACGCCGAAGGCATCGCGCGCGTACTGCTGCACGACAGTTACACGCGAGTGCACGAGCTCACGCCCTCGCCATGACCGTTGCCCGGCGTCCACGAGCAGCAAGGGATCACCGCGCGATTCATCTCGCGCGAATGGTCGCGACTTCATCGCGGCGCTTGGGACCCAGCCGCCAGCGACCTCGTGTCTGAGTTGAGCGTCTTCGACCCGGCGCGTCCTAACGGCGTCGTCGAGCGAGCGACATCGATGCCTCACCAAAGCGAAATCCCGGCACAAAGGCTCCGGTCGGCGTGCCGATACTCCCTGCAGTCGATCGACACACTCCGAATCTTTCGAACGAAGAGAGAGCGTCCTGGACAGCACCCGAACAGCCCGCTACAACGCTTACAAGGCAGTTCGCGGTCTCGTTGAAGAACTCCGCGACGTGAAGCTGGTCGGCGCCGAAGCCGACAGCATCCTGTGGGCAGCCGAAGGCCTCCTGCTCGCCAACTCCCCGACCGACGCTGAAGCCGTGGAGGCCCGCAAGGCGTTTGACACGCTGATGCACGGCCTTGCCGCCGAGCGCTGGCAGGACAATGGCCCGACTACCGCTGAGCTTCAGCGCAAGCGACTGATCGAAGCGTTCGCCAAGTGCGCGCCAGTGGAAACCGTCCCGGCATCGGCCTAGAAGAGGGCCACCCCCGGGCGGCTCATCGCGAGCTCTGCCCACGGCGTAGGATCACGTCCGACGGCGACCACACCGCTCCCGAGATACATAAGGCCAGGGCGGCGTCCACGTCGCCCGCGGCAGTTCATGCTCTACCGAGTCGGGCGCTTCGGTCCGGCTGCGTTCGCGCTCGTCGGCGCGATCGCGATCGCGATGCTTGTTCTTAGCCTCGTAGGCGTGCACGCCGTCACCGACCACTTCCGCATTCACTAGCAACGAGCTCGTTCCCCGCGCTCGCGCGTCGCGACCGGTCGCGCGCGACATGGTCGGTGTCGAAGCGCGCAGCGTAGCCACGTAGCGACATCGCTTCTTCTGGGTCGCGCTCAAAGAGGCCGTGGAACGCTTCGCTGAGCGTTTCCGAGAGAGAAGCTCGCGGCGGCTCCGTTGCCGGCCCTGCTTTCACATTGCGGCGCTGCTTCACCCCCCGGGTTAGCGCGGAGCCTGCTAAGCGCGGGTTGCGCAACTGGCGACGAGCAGGTGCTTGGGCACGCACGCTCCGAGACGCGCTTTGATGCTTGACCTCAACCGGTCGGTGCACCACCCCTGACATCCCGCATCGTGTCATAGCGCCGGTTGAGAACTGACCCCCTGTCGGGTTTCGTGCCAAAGCGCCCGTCGTCGCGAAGGCCGAGCCGTAGGCGAGGCCTGAAGCGGCGATGGGCGCTTTAACCGCCTCGAGGGCGGGGTCCCGGCGGTGGTCGGCGCGTTGTGAGGCGATCTGCGGCCTTCCGCGAGGGTGCCGAAGGCGATCGGTCAGGCGATTTCGGCGCTGTGGCGGCCGGGACGTAGGCGGAGGTCGCGGTCCTTGAGGCGAGCGCGGGCTGATCTCCGTAGTCGAACTGCCGATATCAGCGCTCGGACGTGGCGGTGTGGTGGGGCCCGTCGATCAGTTCGGTGAGTTTCTCGGCGGGGGTCCGGAATCCGAGCGTTTGGCGGGGCCGGTCGTTGAGCTTGCGAGCGACCTCGTCGAGCTCTGCCTGACTCACGCCGGCGAGGCTCTTGCCTTTCGGGAAGTACTGGCGAAGGAGGCCGTTCGTGTTCTCGTTGGACCCTCGCTGCCACGGGCTGCGGGGATCGCAGAAGTACACCTCGACGCCGGTCTCGACGCTGAACCGCCGGTGCGCTGCCATCTCCTTTCCCTGATCCCACGTGAGCGAGCGGCGAAGCTGGACGGGCAGCGTGATGATGCTCGCCTTGAGCGCTTCGCAGACCGGCTCGGCGTTGGTTCCCTGGGGCAGCGCGACGAGCTGGCAATAGCGGGTCTGGCGCTCGACCAGGGTCGCGATCGCCGTGTCACGCGTTCCCATCAGCAGGTCGCCCTCCCAGTGCCCGGGAACGGCTCGGTCGGCAACCTCCGGCGGTCGCTCGGAGATCATCACCATCCCCGCGATACAGCCCGGACCCTGCCCGCGATTCGAATGCGCCCGAGCGAAGCGCTTCTGACGCCTGGTTCGCAGATGCCGGGTGAGCTCGCCTCGCAGCGACCCGCGCGCCTGGACGTAGAGCGCGCGATAGATCGTCTCGTGCGAGACCTGCATCTGCTCATTGTCGGGGTATAAGAGCCGCAGCCAACCCGAGATCTGCTGCGGGGAGTGATCTTGCCCGAGCCGCTCGATCACAAGCTCACGCAACTCGCCGCACAGCTCGAGCTTCGTCGCTCGCGGACGCCTGGCCCGCGACCACGACCGCCGCTCAGCCGCATGCGCGCGATAGCGCCCACGACCGCCGCAACGGTTGATCTCGCGGGAGACTGTGGTGTGCGAACGGCCAAGCGTGCGACCGATCGCGCGGGACGACTCCCCCCGAGCTATCCCGCGCGAGATCTCCTCGCGCTCCGCCAGCGTCAGGCACCGCTCCGGTCGACGACGGGACCGCGGCCGGATCCCTCCCATCCTCTGCAGATACTTACTCACCGTCCGCTTCGGCACCCCAGCCGGCGGCCGATCTCGGCCTCGCTCCCGCCCTCCGCCCGCAGCTCCCAGATCGCGTCCTTCACACCCTTGGTCAGATAGTGACCCCTCGGCATCTCCACACCTCACCTCGTTCGTCAGCGAAGTCGCTGACTCTCTCGGGTGGTGCGGCGGCAGCCTGAGACCGCCCACGAATGCGGGTCTCGAACCGTGAGCGTCGAAGCACCTGCTCGTCGCCGTGGCTGTCCTGTAAATCCGTGCTCGCCGTGTCGGGCGGTGCGAGAATGTGCTGTAACGGTCCCACTTCGCTGTCGCGGCCCGGCAGATGTCGCCCGATCTGCCTCGCGGACCCCGGGCCCAGGGCGTGGTTGCCCCTGCCTCAACGTGATTTTCACTCCTGACAGGTGGCCGGCAGGCCGGCCCGGCACGCTGTCGGGCAAAGGTGTGTCGTCCGGCGGGTTTAATAGTGCTTTGTTAGGTGTCACTCGTCGTGACGGTCGAGGGTGAGTGTCAGTCGGTCGACGTTGATGCGTCGCCGGCAGGTTCGGCAGCGGCCGTCCCAGCACTTGAAGAGCGGCTGCAGTAGCAGCACGGCCTTCGGGAGTGTCAGGCCGGCCGCGGGCGAAAAGGGTTGAGCCGTTCGAGGGTGAGGAACCCGTGGGCGGCGGTCACCAGCGCGGTGTGGTGATACCAGCCAAGCCAGCAGCGGCCTTCGTAGTGGTCCAGGCCGAGCTCGCCCTTGAGCTGCTTGTAGTCGAGCTCCATCTTCCAGCGCATGCGCGCGAGCCTGGCGAGCCGCTCGGGCTCGGTGTCGGCGGGCAGGTTTGAGATCCAGTAGTCGATCGGCTGTTCGTGATCGTCGGGCCATTCGGCTATCAGCCATTCCTCGCGCGGCGGGACCTCGGAGCCCTCGCGCCACCCGATCCATCCCTCGCTCTCGCGCCAGGCGTGGCCGGCATGAACGCGGGCGATGATGAACCTGGAGGTGACCGGCTCGCCGTCGGGTCCGTCGCGGAACGTGACGGTCTGCGCGCTTTCGGCTCCGAGTCTCGCGACCAGCTCGCCGATCGACACGGGCTGGCGGTCGGGCCGCGGTCGACGTGGCGCACGGCTCGCGCCGGGCTTCTTGGCGGGCACCGCGAACGTGGTGCCCTGCTCGAACACCTTCGCCTTGGGCCCGACCGCCAGCACGTACTCGCAGCCGGCCTCGTCGAGCCGATCACGCAGCCAGGTGTTCTCACCGTAGGCGTGGTCACCCAGCACCGGTGCGCTCGGAACATCCCAGCGTGCGGCGCGCTCGACCAGCTCGACCCCGAGCTCCGGCTTGGTCTTGAACTCAACCTCCGACGGGATCTTCGCCTTGCGCCGACGCTCCACGTCCTCACACCACTCCCCCGGCAGATACAGCGCCCACCCCAACGGCACCGTCCCCCGCGCGCCGACCGCGTGCACCGACACACCGATCTGACAGTTACCCGTCTTGCCCAACGTCCCCGAGTACTGACGCTTGACCCCCGGCGAGTCCTTCCCGTCCTTCGGAAACCCAGTGTCATCCAACACCCACGCCTCAACCCCGATCACCGGCGCGACCCGCTCGGCGACAGCCTTGACCACCGACGCCGGATCCCACGGGCTATCAGCCAGGAACTGCTGCATCGACTGGTAGTCAGCATCCCCACCCAACCGAGCGACCAGCGGCTCAAGCGACTTGCGCGCCCCATCCTCGAGCAACCCCCGCAGATACAAACCACCATTGCAGACCTGCACCGGCCGGTTCATCGCCTCCGCCAACACCTCGCCCGCGAACGCCTCCAGCCGCTCACGCACGACCGACGGTCGATCAACGTCGTCCTGCTCGACCTGCGAACCCGCAACAGTCACAACCACCATCATGACCCCCTCGCGCTCAGCAGCAACCGCGAAGAGGATTCGCCGCAAACAACGAGAATTCCTACCCCGAACCTAACAAAGCACTATTAAACCGCCTCGGACGGAGCCTGCCAACCTCATTCAAAGTCCCACGTCGAATTCGGCAGTCACCTCGATCGGTTCGATCTTCTCGCCCCCCAACCACTCGTATCCGGGGTGTGGATCGCGATCCACATCCAGGCGCTTGCGCAGGCGGTACCGGCCTGGTTGGGCAAGGTCCGGAACGCGAGCGGAAAGCTCGTATCGACCCCCGGATTCCAGGCGCCGCCCCCACAACCGAAACGCGTATGGAAGCGCAACCAGCCCCCACCCATCGTCCGAAAGCAGCTCAAGCTCGTACGCCTCACCAAACATGATCGGAAGGTCACCCGCGTTGATCACCGTGTACCCCACGATCCCCCCAGGAGCAGCAACGGCAGCATCTAACTCCAAGCGGGCGACAAGAGACGACGACGCGCGGCCATTCACACGCGCGACTGTACCTCGGCCACATCGGTCTGAGCCCAACTTTGCCCGACAGCCACGGCGAGGAGCGCGTCTCTCGAGGCCCAGCTTCAGACACGTGCAAAGCGCGGAGCGGGGCAGGGCCGAGGCGCGGCGAGCGCCATGCAAAGTCCTGAATGCGCGTTTCTGCCGGCGCCGAGCCGCGCGTAGTGCTGGCCGCGCAATGCGACTGCATCGACTGTGGTCGCGAGCGGGTCGCCCGCGCGGGATCGCCAGCGTGCTGATCGAAGCCGAACGGGCTGACTGATCGCCTTCGAAGCCTGCGCATGGCATGTCCGGGCGCCAATTCCGCGTGCATGTTCGGACTTGGAGGAGTACCGTATTGCCCAGGTGTGCCGGGAAGACTGGTCGGCTGGCAAGTTGTCGACCAGTCAGGAGGTCTCGTGGGCCGATCGCACACTTCTCCGCAAGCCTCAGAGGCGGCACGCCGGGCGCAGCACCGAACACCGCTAAGCGCGGGAACCGTCGTCCGGAGCGTGGCCTTGTGGTCCAATCCGCGGCCGGCCGGGGATACGCGGCCAACCGCTCCCCGCGGCGATCGGATGCGTGAGCGATGAGCAAACACGAC
>CAWCMD010000011.1:0-95855 GCA_963796525.1 uncultured Solirubrobacterales bacterium | reverse complement strand
CCGAGAACGCTGAAGGAGGATCGATGTAGAAGGCGATACCGACGGATGCGGTGCTGCACGAGAGATGAAGGAGCCAGGCCTGGTCGGCTGGTGGCCCTTCGCGACCGCTGTGCAGGCGGAGGTCGCAAACCACCGCGAGGTGCGCCGGTCAAGAGCCGGGGTGCTGAGCGTCGCGGAGACGGCGCGCCATCAGCGCGTCAGGTGAGGATCACGAAGGCGAGCGAAAGCGAACCACCGATGAAGTGTCGAAAGCGTATCGGCGATATCCAAAACCGGGGTCGAGTCGTTGCCCCGGGATCAGTCTGGCGGGAGCCTGTTGATTGGCCAGGTGGGTGTCCGGCATGGATGGTGGCGCGAGCGTGATCCGGGCTCTTGTGCGGAACGCGGGAACCTGTCGCCCCGCGGTCGCTGGCAGCCAGTGGCGCCAGGACGGGCCTGCGGCTGTGGGTGCCAGCGAGAACCCCAAGCAGCTGATCTGCGAGGGGGAGAGTAGTGATGCGGGGCACAGGGGCGGACCGTCTCGTAGTAGCGGTGAAGGCCCGGTAATCGGGCTGGAGCGAAGGGGACGGGTTGTCCTGGCTGGCTTTCAGATCAACCGCGGTGACGCGGGAGGAGTCGCGTGAGCGAGCCGAAGCCAAAGCCGTTTGAGATCTCCAAGTGGGCCGTTTGGGAGGCCTATCGGAAGGTCAAGGCGAACAAAGGCGGCGCCGGTGTGGACGAGCAGTCGATCGCGGAGTTCGAGCAGGACCTTCACGGGAACCTGTACAAGCTCTGGAATCGGCTCTCGTCGGGGAGTTATTTCCCGCCGCCGGTGCGTGCGGTGGAGATACCGAAGCGAGACGGCTCCTCGAGGGTGCTCGGGGTGCCGACCGTGGCGGATCGGATCGCCCAGGTGGTCGTGCGCTCGTATCTGGAGCCGTCGGTGGAGCCGGTGTTCCATGATGACTCCTATGGGTATCGGCCGGGGCGCTCCGCTCACGACGCGATCGGCGTCTGTCGCGAGCGGTGCTGGCGCAACGACTGGGTTCTAGACATGGACATCAAGTCGTTCTTCGACACCGTCTCGTGGGACCTCACGCTGAAGGCGGTCGCCCACCACACCGACCAGCGCTGGATCCTTTTGTATGTGGAGCGGTGGCTCAAAGCGCCGCTCCAGAGAGGATGGCAGCCTGGTCGAGCGGGATCGCGGAACCCCTCAAGGGTCTGCGATTTCACCCCTGCTCGCCAACATGATGTTGCACTACGCGTTCGATAGGTGGATGGCCCGGGAGTACCCGACCGTCCAGCTCGAGCGCTATTGCGATGACATCATCGTCCACGCTCGAAGCGAGCGGCAGGCCCTGCAGCTGCGGGCCCAGGTCGCTTCGCGGCTGGCGGAGTGCGGCCTTCAGCTCAACGAGCAGAAGACCCGCGTCGTGTACTGCCAGGATGACGACCGGCGCGGCTCGCACGAGCACACGCCGTTCGATTTCCTCTCGTACACGTTCCGCCCTCGGCTGTCGAAGAACCGGTTCGGGAAGCACTTTCTGAACTTCGCTCCGGCGGTCTCGGGCGAGGCGAAGACGCGGATGCGGCGCGAGATGCGCAGCTGGCGCGTGCACCTTCGCTCGGACAAGACCCTCACGGATCTGGCGCTGATGTTCAACCGCCAGCTCCAGGGCTGGATTAACTACTCGGGCGCTTCTACAAGTCCATGTTGTATCCGGTTTCCGCCACTTCAACGACACGCTCGTGAGGTGGGCCATGCGGAAATACAAACGACTGCGCCGCCACCGCACCAGGGCGCGCAGGTTCATCGCTGACGTCGCCAGACGCCAGCCCGGCCTGTTCGCGCACTGGCGCCTTGGCGTGCGCCCTGACGGCTGGACGATGGGAGCCCGGTGAGCGGAGACGTTCACGCCGGGTTCTGCGAGCGCCGGAGGGTGAGATTCCCTCCGGCGACTCTCCCCGTGGTGGGATTCGAGCATCGGGAGGACGCTGAGCGGTTCTGGATGGATCTTCGTGAAAGGCTCGCGAAGTTCAATCTCGAGCTGAACGCTGAGAAGACCCGGCTGATCCGGTTCGGGCGGTTCGCCGCCCAACAGCGGAAGGAACGGGGTCTCGGCAAGCCTGAGACGTTCCAGTTCCTCGGCTTCACGCACGTCTGCGGGAAGACGAAGACGGGGCGCTTCAAGCTCAAGCGGATTACCGACAAGAAACGGATGCGCGCGAAACTCGGCGCGGTCAAGGCCGAGCTGATCAGACGACGGCATCTGCCCATTCCCGACCAAGGGCGCTGGCTGGCCAGCGTCCTGCGCGGGCACTGCAATTACTACGCGGTGCCCGAAAACAGCAAGGCGATCAACGCCTTCCGCCACCGGATCATCGGCCACTGGCTGAGCGCGCTGCGGCGCCGAAGCCAGCGCACCCGACTGACCTGGAAGCGGATGTACCGCCTCGCAGAGCGATGGCTACCACGAGTCCGGATCCTGCACCCATGGCCCAACGATCGCTTCGACGCCAGAACCCAAGGCAGGAGCCCAGTGCGTTAGCAGCGCCCGCTGGGATCTGTGCGGGGGTCGGGCCGAGCCCTCAAGAGCAAAGGCCCGTCCCTACCGCGATGGTGGCCATCAGTAATCGCCATTCGGTGCGCACGGCGCTCCTGCCTCTTCGGAGAAATCGTGTGACACCTCGGTTGTGGCGGGTGTGACCGAAGACGGGTTCGATCATCTGTTTGCGTTTTCGATAGAGCTCGTGGCCGAGTTCGCTCGCGAGGACGTATCGCATCCAGGTGTAGCGGCCGCCGGTCCAGCCGGCTCGTTGTTTGCCGCTGCCTGACCCGTCGGGCGGGATCAGCACCTGGATGTGCTTGTTGGCGATCACCTCGTCCATGTGCTCCTCGTTCCAGTACTGGGCGTCGGCGAGCGCGGTCTCGATCCGGCTGGTGATGCCCGCCTGCTCGAGCTCGGCGATGGTGGCGGTGATCATCGGGGCAAGCTGTGACCAGTCGGTGTTGCTGTTGGTGATCTCGGCGGCGAGCGCGATCTGCCCCTCGTCGACCACCGCTTGCGCGTTGAAGCCCTGCACATACCCCTCGCGGGCTTTTAACCGCTTGCTGTCCGGGTCGCTCAGGTTCACCTTCCCGTCCGGCACCTCGGGCGGCTGGTATGGCTTCGGCGGGCCGCCGACCCGGTGCGCACCGCGGGTCTGGCGGCGCCGCTCGCGGGCCTGCTCGTACTGCTCGTTGGCAAAGCGCTCCGTCTCAAGCTCCTCCTCGAGCCGCGCGGCTGCCAGCAACAACCGCTCTGACCGCGAGCGCGGAACCGGGTCCGGGTGATCCCAGCGATGCTGCTCAAGCTGCCGGCGGGCTTCGCGCCGCCAGCCCTCCCTGCCCTGCGTGCGCGCCACGATCCGCTGCTCGTCGAACTCAAACTCCGGCTGCGGGCGCGACTCCGGCTGCTCACGAGGCACCTCGCTGGAAGGCTGTTGACCGTCAACCACGTTGCTCTCACCCGTCTGCCGCTGACCGCCTTCTCGATCCCGGCACAGCTTCTGCTTGGCATCGCGAAAGAACTCACGCCGACCCTCCGCCGTGCGCAACTGCTCGGGCAGCTCATCACCACGCTCCTGACCGAACTGCTGATCCTCAGCCTCATCGGTCGCCTTGTGCTCGCCCAGGATCCCCGCGCGATCTGCTCGAAGTCGCGCGTCCGGTCAGAATTCGCGTTTCCCGCCAGCCGCGTCCCATCGATCGCGACCAACCCCGGCTTCACCAGCCCCGCCTGATCGCACAGCTCGAGCACCTGACTGAACAACTCAGCAAGCGCCCGCTCATGGCGGACCACGAACCTGGCGATCGTCGCGTGATCCGGCACCAAGTTCCCCGTGATCACCCGAAACGCCACGTCCTGACGACAGTGACCCTCGATCGCCCGCGACGAACGCACCTTCGTCGCGTCCGCGAACAAGACGAGTGTCACCATCATCGACGGCTCATACGCCGCCCGACCGTGACCGTCAGCCCGATACCCGGCATAGAACGCCTGAAGGTCCATCCGCCCCACAGCGTCGATCATGAACCACGCAAGATGATCCGACGGCAGCCACTCCCTCACGTCCGGCGGCAACAAGAATCCCTGCTCACGACAGCTCTCAATGAAGTTCTGCGCCATGCCGAAAGTCTCTTAAACCCGCCAGACGGACTCCCTTTGCGCGACAGCCTCCGCGGAAGAGCAGGGCCCGTGGATTCGCCGACGAGATGCCCGTACGAGAACGAAGGCAGGTCTGCGTCGGCCGTCGCGTGCCGAGGCGAGCGTGGTTCCTCCACGCCTGAGGCGGTTACGACTTGGCCGCCTTGGTGGCCGAGGAGAGCAGCGCCGACCACAGCACCGGGCATATGCGATTTGTCCTTAGCGCAAGCGGGTGAGTGCGCTTCGCTTCGGTCGGCGAAAGCGCAAGGGTGGCCGAGCTTTCGTGTGGCGTGCGGCTGCGACGACCCAATTCAATCCTGTGCTTCGGTGTGTGGCCTGCGGCGCGTGAAGACCGCGTAGCGTCGCTCGCGGGCGGCTGGTTCGAGTGGTTTGAGGGTGTCCCGGCAGATTCGCAGGTTGCGCTGCGCCTGGGAGCGGTACTCGGGCGGGAGCTCCTCGATCCGCAGCAGCCGCTGTCCGGCGTCGATCGCCTCTTTGACCGCGCCCACGTAGTAGGCGCTGATCGAGAGCTCGAACAGGCTCGCCCAGCGGTAGATCCACGCCTCCACGAACAGGACGTCCTTCGGCATGGGACGGTCGATTCCGCGCAGCGCGAACAGGTAGGCGGCCTGATAGGCGAACCGGTTGCGGTAGCCAAGCGCGAGGTGATACAGCGGCTCGACCCGGGAGGGACGGTAGTTCCAGGCGTCAAGCAGCCAAGGCACGGCCGCGCTCCAGTCACCGGCCTGCGCTTTGAGCACGCCCACCTGATAGAGCGAGTAGAAGACCTCCTCCTCCCAGCCGCCCATTCGCGCCCGCCGCGAGTACAGCTCGATCGCGTCCTCGAGATGGCCAAGATCTCGGTGGGTCTGCGCGAGGTAGAACAGCGCGCGCGTGTTGCCGTCGTCCTTTGCGAGCTCTGCCTCGAGCAGCCGCAGGTCGCGAGTGAACTTGTCTTTGCGCGTGCCCCCGTCGGCGTGGTGGTGCACGACGATCGCATCGAGCGTGGCGACCGTCTCGGGGCCCTCGGCTTCGATGTACTCGTGAGTTGCGCCGACGTAGTGCCACGTTCGGTCGCCGCGCACGAGCCGTTTGATGCGGTACTCGAGTGGCTCGGCGTGGCGGAGCATGTATGAGTCCGCGCCCAACCCCTCGAGGCGGGAGCGATCTACGGTGACCGTCATATCGGCGTCGAGCAGCAGCAGGTAATCGGCCTTTCCACGCGCGAGCCCCATCAGCTCCGTGCGGTTGTGAGCGAAGTCAACCCACGAGCACTCGTGCAGCTCGCCCGGAACGCCCGCCAGCGCCCGCCCGATCAGCTCCTGGGTGCCGTCGGTGGAACCCGTGTCACAGATCACCCAGTTGGAGATCAGACCCTTAACCGACTCCAGGCAGCGTTCGATTACCCGAGCCTCGTCCTTGACGATCATGCACAGACAAATGGTGATCACCTAACGCCTCCCGTCTCTGCGCCGACTACTTCGGCGGGGCCAGCCCGACCGGGAAACCGCCGTAGTGCACGTTGCCCTTGTCGTCCGTGACCGTCACCGTGAACGGGTACTGGTGACCATCCGCGAGCGTCGCCGTACACGTGAACGTCACCCCTTTCTTCGCCTGCACGCCCTTCGGGCACTGAACGATCGCCAGCACGTGCTTCTGCTGCGCGATGCTCACTGCGATCGCCGTCTGCAGATTCACCTGATCGACCGTCGCCGATCCGCCGCCGCAGCCGACCGCGCTCAACGCGCCGACGATCGCACCCGCCGAGAGCGCGAACCGACCAGCACAGGCGCGCCTAAAGATGAGCGGACCGGCCAATCAGCTCGTGCTCGACGGCGTGACCATGGCCCAGTACGTGCAAGAGCTACCCGGGCCGTGCGTCACGTGCACGTCAAAGTGAGCGAAGTTGTACCCAACGCCTCGAGCCGTCCCGTCGAAGTTGACGTTATCCGTTCCGGAGATGGTCACATCGTTGGAGTTGCCGTTGACGTAATAGGCGATAACGGATGAGTCCGTGGTGGCGATTCCCGATATCTCCAGCTGAGCGCCCAAATAACCAGCCAACTCGATCTGTATTTGAGGACTAGCTCCCGTGGCAAAGCAGTTGGCGACGACATTCACCCCGGACGTGGCCGCCGGCGCAAACGAAAAGATCTGGTTTTCGTGCCCTGGGGATGGCTGCGCGACCGTCGCTTCCTGGGAGATAGCCCCGGGCCCCGCCGGTCCGGTGGGACCCGTCGGTCCCTGGCCGCCGGTGGCACCCGTCGGTCCCTGGCTGCCGGTGGCACCCGTCGGTCCCTGGCTGCCGGTGGCACCCGTCGGTCCCTGGCTGCCGGTGGCACCCGTCGGTCCCTGGCTGCCGGTGGCACCCGTCGGTCCCTGGCCGCCGGTGGCACCCGTCGGACCCTGGCCGCCGGTGGCACCCGTCGGACCCTGGCCGCCGGTCGACCCCGTTGGTCCCTGCGCGCCGCTTGGGCCCTGCGGTCCAGTGCTGCCCTGGACGCCCTGCGGACCCTGCGCGCCCGCGGCCCCAGTCGGACCCGTGGGGCCCTCCGCACCGGTCGGCCCCTGCGGCCCCAAGTCGCCCTGAACGCCCTGCGGACCCGTCGGCCCCTGCTGACCCTGTGGACCAGTCGGCCCGGTGGCCCCCGCCGGACCAGTCGGCCCCGTGGGCCCTCGCGGGCCGGTCTCCCCTTGGACGCCCCAGGAGATGAGCCTCTCGTTGTGGCGGCACCTTAACGGGTCGCTGACGATCCGCAGCTGCCCGCCATTGTCCTCGCCGCCGTGGGACTTGCGAACGCAGCCGAAGATCACATTCCCACTTCCGACGGCGGTCGGCGGCAGCGCTAGGCCCGCGGCTACCGGAGCCACCGCGGCCGCGGCCAGAATCCTCGCGCGGCGAAACCTCTCGCTCTCGCGAACAATGTCTCCCAACTCGTATCGGGACATCCCGCCTCCTGTTAGTGCCCACGGCGCTCTCCCCGATCCCAAGACAGCGGACCCGTCCGATTGAGCATAACCACCGCCGTGCGCGCCAGTCAAGGTGTGCCGATTGCGCTCGTCTCACCGCTCAACAAGTGCAGACGCCGGAGTGGACTTCTCCTTTCAGGCGATTGCGCAAGCGAGTTGACTTGGGCCTCCGTCCCGTCGGCGCCCCTGCTCTGCATTAGGTCATGCCTATGCACCACGTGGTGGTCCGGTGGATTGCGTGGCGCTGGGCAATCGGTCCCGGGCAGGAGCGCCTGAGTCCGGCCGGGAGGCCCTCGCCTAAGCCTGCACATGGGCGTGGCGCGGTCCCGGTTGTCGTCCGCTCACCGGCACACATCACCGAACCAGTGTTACGGCACACCGCCCTCGGCCAGTGCTCTCGGGACGGGCTCCACGCGACGGTGTGCCGGCACCGGTCCCTTTTCCGTACGGAGCATCTGCTTGGCGTCGTGGTCAACTGGCCCTCGGTGGGCCTGACCGATGATTCTTGCGCGCCGTGCTTGTCTGTACGCCGAAATGCCGACTCACGGGAGGCTGACGCCATGCGGAAACTGACCTTCGGCATGAACCTGAGCCTGGACGGCTACATCGCCGCGCCCGGCGACGACCTCGGCTGGAGCGTGCCGAGCGACGAACTGTTCCAGTGGTGGTCCGACCGGGTGGGGGCGACGGGCCTGGCGCTGTACGGGCGCAAGCTGTGGGAGACGATGAGCTCCCACTGGCCGACCGCCGACCAGCAGCCGGGCGCCACACCGGCGGAGATCGAGTTCGCCAGCCGCTGGCGGGACATGCCGAAGGTGGTGTTCTCCTCGACGACCGGCACGGTCGACTGGAACACCCGTCTGGTCACCGGCGACGCGGTCACCGAGATCACCAGGCTCAAGGCCGGCGACGGCGGCCCCATGGACATCGGCGGTGCCACACTCGCCGCGGCGGCCATGCGGGCCGGGCTGATCGACGAGTACGTGCTGGCCACCGCACCGGTCTTGGTGGGCGGCGGCACGCCGTTCTTCACGGCCCTGGACAACTGGGTGAACCTGAGCCTGGTGGAGACCCGGACGTTTCCCGACGGCGTGGTGCTGACCAGGTACGAGACCAGGCGCTGAGTGCCCGACGTCGGATCAGCGCGGGCTTCGGGCCGCCCAAGGATCTCGTGGCGCTGTGTTCCGAGGCGATCGCGACGTCCCTGCCGGATCCCGTTCTTCACCGCAGACGATCCGTCCGGATAGGGATCCGCTTACGGCATTCCGCGCCGCGCTCTCTCATGAAGCCGGCGTCCTAAGGCGGTGCCGACGAGGTGCTCGCTCGGCGACGACCCACGGAAGCGCCACTTGGCCGGACGCGTTGCGTCCCGTGCGTACGCACAATGAGGGCGCGCGTGAGCTGCCGATCGGATGGAGGTCGAGGACCATCGCCGTCGCCTTGAGGCACGAGCAGTAGCGACGGCAGAGTCTCGCGCGACTGCTCCTTGCGGATACAGGCGGCCACGCCGGCGCCGTCAGCGGCGAATACCCGCGCGAGCACGAAGGCAGGTGTCGGCCGGGGCCTTGACCAGCGACGTGCTCGTCGCCAGAAGGGCGCATCTCGTGCTTGCTGGCCGGGGCCAGCCCGCTGCTAACGCCTGGCTCGGGCAAACGGCGCGCAACTTGTTCGAACCGCTGCGCGATGAGCGGGTTCCGCGTGACTGCATCCATCCACGCCCAGCCGTGTGGGCGCTGGGATCACGGCCGGCGCAGACTTCTCCTTCGGCTCGCCCGAGACCCACGGCAGCAGCCTGGTCCGGGCTTCCCACGCGGCGATAAAGGAGACACGTAGCGCTGGTCTAAAAGCGGCCCCCTGCACGGGCAAGCCCAAAGC
The DNA here is from genome assembly GCA_963796525.1 of uncultured Solirubrobacterales bacterium. GTDB lineage: Bacteria > Actinomycetota > Thermoleophilia > Solirubrobacterales > Solirubrobacteraceae > Palsa-465. The sequence goes on along the minus strand of CAWCMD010000011.1, from coordinate 86,841 downwards.
GGCGCTCTTCCCGACATCCGCCGACCACGGACGCTTGACCAGTAAGCCCGAACCAGCACTCTCGCTATTCGCGGATCGGAGTGCTCCTGCTCCTCAAACGCAGGACTGCCAGCTCGAGGTTGACGTTGACCTCTGCTTGGACGCGATTGCTAGCCGTGAGGCTGCGAGGAGGCCGCGCCAGGCGACTGTCGCTCGCGGCCGCGATGGGAGATCAGCGAGCGTCCCGATTGGATCCCGGTGCCGTCGTGTGCGCGGCCGAGGCCGCCGCGAAGAAGTTGTGCCAGCGAGCCGGCGTGTGCAGAACGCCGACACCGGGCAGGACGGTCAGCTTGGCGTTCGCCAGGCGTCCAGCGACGTACTCGGCGTGGTGCAGCGGGGCGATCGGGTCCGCTTCGCCGTGCGAAAGCTGGATGGGGAAGTCGACGTCTTCGAAGCGAAATCCCCAGCGCGTTCCCCAGAGTCTGTACTCGTCGACGACGCCAGCCGGACCGTGACGGGTGGACTCCAGGAAGATCTCGCGGACAGCCTGGCGAAACGCCGGATCGCGGTGAACCTCCAGATCCGGCGCCGACAGGTCCTTGGCGTACAGGCGCGAGAACTTCTCGGGCGACCGCTCGGCTGTCCTGGTCGCCTGCTTGATCGCAAGGCGCGCCAGCGGCGGTGCGACCCGGGCCAGCCGGGTCATGATGGCATCCGTCTTGGCCATCCGATGGCGAAAGCGCGGGGTCTCGGCCGGGCCGACGCCGCTGACGATCCCGGCGAACGTCAGCCGGTCTGCCAATGCCCGGGCACACGCGACGACATACGGCCCGCCGGTCGAGTAGCCCAGGACACCGAACCGGCCAATCCCGAGCTCGTCCGCGAGTGTCGCAACGTCGGCGGGCCAGTCGTCGTAGCGTCGACCCGGCTGGAAGTCCGAAGCGCCGAACCCGGGCCTATCCAGTCCGATCAGTCGCACGCCCGAGCCCGCGAGCGCCTCCTGACCGAGCGGATGGTCAAAGTCCGAACGCGATCCCGGGATGCCGTGGAAGTAGAACAACGGCGCGCCGTTAGGGTCGCCGGTCTCCGCGTAGGCCAGCGTTCGCCTATCCGCAGTGCGAACCGCCGTCGCGTTCTCGGTCATTGTTGTCGTCCTCCGAGTCTTCCGGCGCGAGCCTACCCGATTGATGGAGAGCCATGTGGGGGCACCTTGACGCTGAAGACGCGGACCCGCGGCAGCTCCTGGCGCTTGATGGCTACTACCGCGCCGAGACGACGAGCGAGCGTCTCTGGACTGGTGCGACAGACGCCCGCTTGCGACGAACACCGGGAGCCGAGCCAGCACATCGCGGACATGTCGCCTGCTTGTGAGGAATCTCGACAGCGCCGGCATGCGCGGGGTACGAGACCGCCTCTTTGCGCCGCGAGCGACAGTCTTCCGCGATGGCGTGCTTGCAGCGTCCTGGCTAGCGATCCCGTCGAAGCAGCAGTCCGCGCGGACCTCGTCGAGCTGGCTACGCCTGCGGCACTCTCAACGCAGCCGAGCAGAATGGTGCTTTGATCGACCGATGAGAGTCAAGGGCCACGCAGAGCCTTCTCGGGACATAGGATCTGTCGGGGAGGGGTCGCGCAGGGCCTCAGATCGCTTCCTGTGAGGTCGATTTGGCCGGGTCGTCAGTCGATCGCGCTGTTTTGATCGGTATTTGCGCAGCGGTGACTCCCGCCGCGGTTGTCGGCGTCGCGGTGTGGCGGTAGTTTGTTCGTCGGGCGCGGGTGACTGACGAAGCAAAGCGCAGACGTCAGGAGCTTTGAGTCTGCCGCGCGGCTATGCCCTTCGAGGGCCTAATTTATGCGCGCTCCGGTGTCGCGCTCGCGCCCACTTTCTTGGCCGGAGCTCCGGCCAGCTGGTCTTGGACCGTGCGCTTGTAGGAGGCCTCGGCCTGCTCTGCCAGTTCGCGCTCGGCGTGGCGGATCGCCACGTTGCTTGACCAGATTCCGCTCGCGCCCTTGGCGTACTTCGGAGCGCCGGCGTCAACCGACTCGCGCTCCTCGGGCGGGAGCTCCAGACCGGCGAGCCACTTTCGACCCCTGACCCCGGAACAGGTCCGAGCACGGCGGCTTGCCCTGCAGGCGGCGCTGCAGCACCGCGTGGATCTCGTTCTTCGCTCGCGTGCGGGCGCGCACCAGCTGCTCGCGGCGAGCGAGCCGTCGGCGCAGCACCCGACAGCGCTCGTCGGGCATCCACACCGACTCGAGTTCCCCTAGCCACAGCAGCCTCGCCAACGCGCGTGCGTCGAGCCTGTCGGTCTTCGCCCTGGCCTGCGTGATACCGGTGTCGTCGGGGCTGACCACGATCACACGGTCGACGTGCGGCTCGAGGATCCTCGCGACCTCCCAGCAGCTGCCCGTCACTTCAAGCGCCACACGGTCCGTTGGCAGCAGGCTCTCAGCCAGTGTTCGCAGACCCTCGGGCGTGCTCGGGACCCGCCCCGCGGAACGGACCACCCCGTCCTCGCAGATCGCGACCACACAGAAATCACGATGAACATCCAAGCCGATCGCACGACCGACCCATCTAAGCAATCCCAACTCTCACCTCCACTCGGTTGTGATGCGGGAGAACCAGCGGGACAACGACAAAGACCGATACGAGCTCAAAGCTCAATCCAGGCAAGTCGCAGGGGCGGCCGAACGAAAAGCCCGGGCTCGAAGCCCATCGATCAAAACGGCCTACCCGTCTGCGTTCTCCCAAGAAGCCCCTGTCCCGGATCGTCGGAACCTACGGCCGGCGCCGGACGGAGCCTCAAGGGAGCAGTTTCATGCCTCGAGTTGCATCAGTCTTGGTCACGCTGCTGCCTTTGAGCAATCTCGACAACGTCGGCGGCTGCAGCGCTGAGAGTGCTGCTCCCCCAGGGGTTGCGGTAGCGCGGCGCGACCTAGACATCAGTGTCGAGAAGGACGAGCAGCAGGAGCTGGCGCACAGCAGACCGTGGCTACTCCGATCCGCGATTGCAGAAGTAGCGCGTCAACCGAAGAGCAGGGCACTCGCCGCCGCGGTGCACCGTCCTGCGTTTCGCCAATTCCGCGCATCGGGTGCTTGCTGGTCGGCGTCGGTTCGGTGCTAGCGATGCGCTCGATCGGGCAGTCGCGACCTCCGCTGACTCGGTCTTTCGGGGCGGCGCCGCTGCCGGCAGTGCGTGGCCGCTTTCACCCAGACCCGGAAGCCATGGGCACCGTGAACGAGCACGTCGACACTGCCGCTCTCGGCACGAACGAGCCATGATGACGCCGGCGGACCCGCCTCCAAGCGCGGCTGTCATCGGGCAACTGGGACCGCGAGTCTGTGCGCGCGCGGCGCGACCGCTCGCGTTGGCACAGCGCTCGCCGACGCCAGAGGGGCACAGGTGGACAAAAGCGATCGCGGACTCCGTGCCGGATCCGCGCGAAAGGAGAAGCGAGCGCCGCAGGGTCGTCCAATGGCGCCGACTGGATTACGATCATCAGCGTGGTGCACGAGCCGTATGTCGAGAACGGGCTCCGGGACGTTCGTGTCGCGATCGTCGGGGCGGGATTCGGCGGCATCGGCACGGCGATCAGGCTGCGTGAGGCCGGATACGAGGACCTATTGATCCTCGAGCGTGACAAGGGGCTCGGCGGGACATGGTGGGCGAACACCTACCCGGGCTGTGCGTGCGACGTTGCGGCGCACCTGTACTCGTTCTCGTTCGCGCTGAACCCGGACTGGAGCCGCTTTTTCGCGCCGCAGGCCGAGATCCTTGGGTACCTCCGGCTGGTCGCGCGTGACCGTGGCATCGAGCCGCTGATTAGGTTCGGGACTGAGGTGACTGGGGCGAGGTGGGACGAGGATGCGAGCCGCTGGCGCGTGGACACCGATCATGGGGCGTTCTCGGCGCAGGTGCTGGTGTCCGCCGCCGGTGGCCTCACGGAACCGAAGCTGCCCGCCGTCCCCGGTCTCGAGAGCTTCGCCGGGACGATGTTCCACTCGGCGCGGTGGGACCACGGGCACGACCTGAGCGGCGAGCGCGTGGGGGTGATCGGGACCGGGTCGACGGCGTCGCAGATCGTCCCCGAGGTTCAACCGCACGTGGCGCGACTGACTGTCTTCCAGCGCAGCCCCGGATGGGTCCTGCCCCGCGTGGATCATCCACACAGCGACTCCCAGAAACGCTTGCTGCGCCGGTTCCCGGTGCTTCAGCGCGCGATCCGGTCAGCCATCTACTACAACAACGAGCTCCTCATCCTCGGCCTCGTCCGGCGTCCGCGGCTGCTGGCCGGACTCGAGCGCCTGGCGCGCGGCTACCTGAAGCGGCAGGTCCCGGACGCGGAGATCCGCGCGAAGCTGACCCCGGACTACCGGATCGGCTGCAAGCGGATCATCATCAGCAGCGACTTCCTCGGGACGTTTATGAAGCCCAACGTGGAGCTCGTGACCGACGGGATCCGGGAGATCGTGCCGGATGGCATCGTCACCCAGGACGGCCGCAAGATCGAGCTGGACACGATCGTCTTCGCCACCGGGTTCGACGTGATGAACCCGCCGCACTTCCGCCACGTCGTCGGCCGCGACGGGCGCAGCATTCGCGAGGTCTGGGACGAGAACGGCGTCCGCGCGTACCTCGGGACCGTGATCCCTGGGTTCCCCAACCACTTCGCCCTGCTGGGCCCGAACACCGCCAGCGGCAACAACTCCGCGCTGCAGCCGATCGAGGCGCAGATCGGTTTCGCGATCGACGCGCTGCGCACGATGGACGCGCGTGGCGCGACAGCGGTCGACGTGCGCCGGGACGTCATGGACCGCTTCGACGAGGAAATCCAGCGCCGGCTCGCCGCGACCGTCTGGAACAGCGGCGGCTGTCACTCGTGGTACGTCGGCGCCGACGGGCGGAACTTCACCATATGGCCCGGATTCGCGAACGAGTACAAGCGGCGGCTCGCGCGCTTCGACCCGGCCGAGTTCGAGCTGACGAGCACGCCGTCCGCAGCGGCCACCGCCTGATCGCCGTCGGACCGCACGGCCACCGCGGTGTCTCCCCATGAGAGCGACACGCCGCACCCGCAGCGATCGCAAAGCGCCAGCGACTGTGCTCAGGCCTCGCGATGGGGACGGTGTCGCCTACGGTGGAGCGGGCGATTCCCGGGTTGCAAACCCGGCGTCGGCTAGCGCCGCCCTGAACCGCTCCTCCGTCGGGTAGGCCCGGCGCCTTGCGACGCCGGGCCCCTCTCAGAACCGGACGTGCCCGTTTCCGTGCATCCGGCTCAAGCGAGTCCTGTTGGCTGGGCGGGTGGGTTGCAGTGGAGGTGGATGAGACGGGGTGGTCGGGCCTTGTCCGGCGTGCCTGGGTCCCAGACGATGTCGATCGTCTTGCGGGTGGTCGCCAGCCATGTTTGGGGGGTTTGTGGCCGGTCCTCGACGGCAACCAGGGTGCTCTCGCAGATCGCGCAGCGCCCGTCCTGCTCTTGGTGGAGCCGGAAGGCCCTGCGGTTGATCGGCAGGGGCGCTTTGCGCCGTCGCCAGGCCCAGTAGTCGCTGAGCGCCGGGTCGTCGGGTGATGCCCGGTGTTTGACGATCTGGTGTCGAACAATGTTGGTCCAGGCGAAGCGGTGCAAGTAGGCGCCGCTGTCGCGGTCGCCGAACACCCACCGGTCCTGCCTGGCCTTGTTGAACTTGCCGAAGTACCGGGCGAATACCCAGTACGCCGGCTTGGTCGAGTGGCTGACCTTGGCCCACTTCCATGTGAGCCGCCACAGGTAATGGTCGAGCTTGCCGAACGTCTCGGCGGATACCTGTGTCCGGTAGTAGGCGGCGCAGCCCCGTATGATCGGGTTGAGCCGTTTGAGGACCGCCCGGGCGTTGCTCCCGCGCAGGGAGCGCAGCTCGGTGCGGAGCCTTTCCCGGATCCGTCTGACGGCCGCTTGGCTGGGTTCGATCAGCAGCTTGCCGTGATATCGGCGGACGTTGAACCCGAGGAAGTCATAGCCGTCTGCGAGCAACACGACGTGCGTCTTGTCGTCGTTGAAGGCCAGACCTCGGGGCGCCAACCACGCGGCGAGCCGGGCTTTGACCTCGGGCGCTTCCTGCTTGGTGTGGCAGTGCACGACGAAGTCGTCGGCGTATCTGATCAGCACCGGGGAGCCCTTTATGGCGTGTTGGTCGGCGCCATATCGGGCTCCGGCGGCCGTCTCCATCCCGTGCAGGGCGATGTTCAACAGCAGGGGGCTGATCACCCCGCCCTGAGGAGTTCCCTCCTCGGTGCGGGATAGTCGACCGTTCTCAACCACTCCCGCCCTCAACCATTGGCGGATCATCCCCCTGGCGGGGAACGAGCCGATCATGGTCAGGATGTGGTTGTGGCCGATCCGGTCAAACGCCCCGGCCGGGTACGCGTCGAGCACCCACAGGCGCCGCGAGTTCTTGCCCTTGGCGACCTGAAATGCGACTCACCGGCTTTCGCCAGCTCAGCGAACCAGTTCCTGCCACGGAGATCAAGTCAGTCGCCGGCAGTGGAATCTCGTTCCGCCAGACCATGGTGGCACTCCCAGAGTCGGCCGGTCGAGCGCTGATCGAACACCTTCGAGAGACTGAGTAGCGTCCGCCACGCCGCGCATGGCGGTATCAGAAGGGTGCGTGCGGTCAACATACGTGTTTCGTCGCCATTGCGCTGGCGCGCGTCACGGGGGTCGTTCGTGTGAAAGCGATCGTCCCGGTGTCCGGGCAGAGGAGGGACCGCCCGCAGTAGCTGTCGGATGCCCATGGCGTATAGGCAGCGCAGGTCTCTGCCGAACCTTCAGGACGGTGCTGGGTGAGCGCCCACGTGGCCGTGTCGGCGATACGTTCTCTTGGGCCTGACGCGGTGGCTGCTGTTGGGGCGCGGACGTCTGTGCGCTCCTAGGCGGCGCTGCTGTGCTGGAGGCGATCGTGAATTGCGCGGCGGGGAAAGACCGATGGCTATTGACACTGTGTAAAAAGGCGGCTACGGTCATCCGGGGGAGGAGCAAAGCCGATGCTGCCCACCTGTTCTACCGAGAGGTCATGATGACGAAGGACGAGGTAGCAACGAAGGTTCGCCAGACATTCGAGGTCTGGAACACACACGATGCCCAGGCACAGGCGCAGTTCTATACGAGTGCGGCCACTGTCCGCGACTCGGTCGATCCCGACAATGCGGCGAAGGGGCAGGACGCCATCGTCGCGCGCGCTCGGATGATCCTTGACGGTTTCTCCGATGCGGAGCTCGAGGTCGTCTCCATCGCCGTTGACGGCAACCGGGCCTGCACGGAATGGCGGTTCAGCGGCACTCACGACGGCGTGTTTCTCGACGTGCCCGCCACCGGCCGAAGGATCGTCAACGTGGGCGCGACCGTCCAGCAGTTTGACGAGGACGGCAAGATCGTCTCTGAGAACGGCTATTGGGACGCCGCGTTGTTCCTACGCGAAGCAGGCGTGCTGCCCACCGCTGCCGCCGCCACTGCCTAGCTCCGCGGAGCTCGCCGAGCGCGCCGCGGCCGACGGCCGGGGCGCGCCAGCCGAGCACCTCGAAAGCCTGAGCCGCGAAAGTCGCGGTCGGCCGACGGGTTGCCAGCACCTACGGGTTGCTGACGTGCCGTTCCTGATGAGCAGTTTCCGCACGCTCGGACTGGGCTCTCGAGAGTGCTCCCATCGGAGGAAGGGCGTCAACCACTCCGGCGCGCTAACGCACGGGCTTTTTGGGTACGGACCGGGGTTCACTCGCGTCAAGCATCCGCCCGATGGCGTCCGGTCGCGCACTGCTGCTGGGTTGGGCTGATCGCGATCGGCCGCTCGAACCACCATCCTCACGCCTGCTTGCGTGGTGGCGACGGCTAGTCGGCGACTTGTGCTTCGGCGACCACTCGATAGCGTGACATCGCCTGCCAGACTCGGGCCTTGGCACAGCTGACGCTGCACACCGAGCGGCTAACTCTCATGCCGCTGGCCGATGAGCACCTCCCGTTCGAGATCGAGTTGGACGCCGATCCCGAAGTCATGAGATACATCACCGGTCGGGCCAGCTCACCTGAGGAGGTCAAGCGCGCCCACCGGCGCCGGCTTGCCGCAGCCGATGACGTGCCGGGCCTTGGATTCTGGGTGGGCTTCGCGGGCGACGAGTTCGTCGGTTGGTGGATCCTGCAGCCGCCGAACGGACCTGATCAGCCAAGAGTCGCGGGCGGAGCCGACCTCGGCTACCGGCTGCTGCGTCGGAATTGGCGCCGTGGATACGCCACCGAGGGCGCGCGAGAGTTGATCCGCTACGGCTTCAAGGACGTCGGCCTCAACCGGATCTTCGCTCAGACCATGGCGGTCAACGGCGCGTCACGGGCCACCATGGTGGCCCTCGGCATGACCTTCACCCGGGCGTTCCTCTCCGGGGAGCCATACGGCGATCTGGTCCCAGGCGCTGTGGAAGGCGAAGTCGAGTACGAGATCACAAGAACCACCTGGCAGCATCGCCCAAGCTGAGGCCCCATTGGGCCAGTAATCGCATTAGTGTTCTGGTCAGCACGTGACGGGCGAGCGCGTCGGCGACGCAGCAGGTGCAAGTGTCCGCTTATGCGGGGAGCCGGATGCCGAGATTCAGCGAGACGGTTGCAGCCGGGTCGTCCGGCGGCGCTGGCCGCGAACGCGAGTGCCGGAAGGTGTGGAGCGTCCGGCGGCGAGCGAATGCGCTCCGGTAGGCTCGAAGGGTGCCAGACCCCGATTGGCGGGAGCTCATGTTTGAGTGCGAGCGGTGGCTTGGTCAGCGGCGCCCGGTTGCGGCCAGGGGTGTGCTGGAGGCGGCCGCGGAGGCGCTTGCGCCGGACGTTAGACCTGACCGCTACGGCGAGGGTGAGTTCGTTGAGTCGTTTGAGCGCCGTATCGCCGAGCTTCTGGGCATGCAGTCTGCGGCCTTGCTGCCGAGTGGAACGATGGCGCAACAGATCGCATTGCGGATTCACTGCGATCGGCGCGGGCGCAGAACCGTAGCGTTTCACCCGACGTGTCATCTCGAGCTGCATGAGCATGGCGCCTACGCGCAGCTCCACGGTCTGAAGGCCGAACTCGTCGGTGGTCGTGATCGGCTGATCACCCTAGAGGACCTCGAAGCGCTGCGGGCGCCAATTGGGGCGGTGGTGATCGAGCTGCCGCAGCGCGAGATCGGCGGCCGGCTTCCAGAGTGGAACGATCTCGTCGGGCAAATCCGGTGGGCGCACAATAGAGGAATCGCGACCCACCTCGACGGCGCCCGGATCTGGGAGTCCGGGCCCTATTACGGCCGCCCGTATTCGGAGATCGCAGCGCTGTTCGACACCGTCTATGTCTCGTTGTACAAGGGGCTCGGTGGGTTTGCCGGCAGCCTGCTGGCCGGGCCAGACGACGTCGTTGCTGAGGCCCGCGTGTGGCGTCGTCGTCACGGAGGGACGCTTTCGAGCTTGTTCCCGTTCGCAGCCTCAGCTCAGCGCGGAGTCGACGAGCTGATACCGATGATGCCGCGGTTTCTCGAACACGCACGCGCGCTCGCGGCCGCATTGAGCCAGCTACCGGAGGTCGTCGTTGTCCCCGACCCGCCGCAAACACCGCTCTTTCACGTCCACCTCCGTGGCGATTCGCAGATGCTCCAGGAGCGCGCGCATGAAATTGCGCGACAGCGACGCGTGTGGCTGTTTCAGCACCTCGAGCCGAGCGTCGTTCCTGGTGTGACCAAGATTGAGTTCAACATCGGAGAGCCGGCGCTCGAAATCCCGCCGGAAGAGGCAGCCGAACTGTTCCGCATCTTGGTGTCCGCCTGATACCGGACGCTCACTCGCTCGGAACCACTTCACGCGTCCCGCCCGATGCTCGGAGCGCGACCACCTTCTTACTGCGAAACCCGCGCATGCCAGGAGCGTCGAGCCGATCGTGGTTAACCCTACGCCCGAGCATCACACCGCCTGTTCCGGTCACAACCTGGCCGGCGCCGACCTGTCCTACACGGACCTGTCCGGTGCCGATCTGTCCGGCGCCAAGCTAACCGCCTCTGACCTGTCCCGAGCCAAACTGTCCAAGGCCAATCTGTCCCGCGCCCAGGCGTCCCACGCCTCCCTATTCAGGGCCGACCTGTCCAGCTCCAATCTGTCCCACGCCGACCTGCCGTACGCCAACCTCGCCCTCGCCGGTCTGTCGCACGTCAACCTAACCTATGCGACGTTCACCGACGCCTACGTGTGGGACGCGGACCTATCGCACGCCAACCTGGCGCACGCGATCGCATACAACGTCATTCTGAGCTACGGCAGGATCTGCAATACGACCCTGCCCAACGGCAGAGTGTCTGACATCACCTGCCACCTCCCCCCGTTCCGCGGCAGCTGAGCCGACTGACGCCGAGCACCGGACAGAGCCTCACACCCGCAGCTTCATACTTCGAGAACGAGCGACGACAGCCGTGCGGCTTTCACCGAGGCGTTGAGCAGCAGCACGTGACCAATCGGCGCCGCGAACGCCAGCCGTGCATACCCGTGGCCGCACGGATGCCTTCTCGCTCTCGCCAACGCTCCCGCTCAGCGCGGTCAGCAGGGCCGGGTCTCGGCCCACACTTCCGCTTCGCCCGAGAGCAGCACCGCCGGCCGCGTCGGTGCGAAGCGCTGCATCTCGATCGAAGCATCAGTGTTTGAGGAGCCGTGGGCGACTCGACCGTTGCATGAAGGCGGTAGCAACGCGCGCGCTATCGCATCTCCTCGGATGCAGCATCGACGCGGGCGCCGTCCGGGCACCGGCGCTGGCCCGCTCGTGTCTAACGCCGCGCCACTGGCTCCTTGCAGCGGCCGCCCGCGGCGTGCGTGATCCGGGGGAAGAAGGAGGCGGGCGCCCTGCCGTTTCGAACCTGAGGACCCGGTGTCGGGCGGGTCGGGGACCGTGAGACGTCGACCCGACCCGTCGCCGTCGATCCGTTTCGTCCCTGAGTTGGCCCCGAAGTCTCAAAATGTCTTTGTCCCGCCCACCCGGCGCCGAATCGGTGGCATCCGCAGAAGTGACCGCCTCCGCCGAGCGCTGGAACAAACTCGAAAGAAGGTGATCGCAGATGTTCGCCAACATCAGCACGTTTAGGGGTGGCGTGCAGGACCTCGATCAGGGCGTCGTCGTGGCACGTGAACGGATAGTCCCGAGGTTCGAGCACCATCATGGCTTCGAGGGAGTGATGCTGATGATCGACCGTGTCGAGGGAGTCGCCTTCGCCATCACCTTGTGGAAGAGCGAGGAGGACTTGGCCGCTAGCAAAGCGGACGTCCAGTGCCTGACCGAGGCCGCAGCGCAAGCATTTGAGGTCCAGGTAGAAGTCAGGAACTGCGAGGTCGTATTCTCGACGTTCGGGACGCTCACGGACTAGTTCAACTTGGCCCGAACGTTGTCATTCCGTGACGAGTCGGCCAGCTCGTGGGGCGCGATCGCAGCACCATACGCGGCCAGCGCCTTAGTGCGAGACGTGACGTCCGGCGTGACCTGCGAAATGAGAGCCAGCGCCGTCGCGAACATCATCGAAGCGCCAAGACCCTGGACCGCTCGGGCGGCGACCAGCATCTCGATTCCGCTGGCCGCTCCGCACAGCGCCGAGCTTGCTGTGAAGATCGCCAGACCGAGGAGAAAGAGCTTCCGGCGTCCGAATCGGTCGGCGATTGCTCCAGCGGTCAGAACCGTCGCCGCGAGTGGGATCGTATAGGCGTCCACGACCCACTGCAGGCCGCTCAGACCCGTGCCGAGGCCGTGCGCGATCTTGGACAGCGCAGTGTTGATGACGCTGATGTCCAGCATCAGCATCACAGTCGCCACGCAGGCGACAGCGATCGTCACGACGGGACTGATTCGGTCACGCTTGGCGCTTGTTGGGGCGAGGGTCATCCCGGTCGTTTCCATCAGGTAGAGCCTGATTGCAATGAGCAGAACGCGACTCTATTCACAGGAGCGCTACTCTGTCAAGCATGTCTGGGACGCGCGTTGATCGCCGCGAGCAGATGGCATACCAAACCCGCCGCGACATCCTGGCCGCCGCCCGGCGCCTATTCGCCGAACGCGGCTACGCGGCCACCTCGATCAACGACATCGCCGCCGAGGCCGGCGTCGCTGTCCAGACGATCTACGCCCGGCTGGGGTCCAAACGCGGCATGCTGCTCGCGCTGATCGACCTCATCGACGAAGAAGCAGGCGTAAACCAACTCGTCCGCGGCATCAGGGACGCTGGCACTCCTCACCAAGCGCTACGGGCCGGAATCCATATTTCGAGAGCGGTCCACCAGTGCTCTGGCGACCTCATCGAAGCGCTGTTCACCGCCGCCGGCGCCGAACCGGAACTCGCCGAGGCCGTCGCCGAAGGCCACCGTCGCCACCGAGAAGGAGCGCGCTTCACCATCGGCCGCATCCAAGAGCTCGGCGGGCTCAGAGAAGGCCTGCCGCCGAAGCACGCCCAGGCCCTTTTCGCGCTCAGCACCAACCACGAAGCCTGGCGCGAGCTGACCAAGGGACATCGCCTCGCATGGGACACAGCCGAGGCGCGGCTCACCGATGCCCTGACCCGGTCGCTGCTCGCCTGACCGAGCAAGCCACCCCGGAGAGCCAGTCTTGCTGCTCCCGGCTCTCGCCGGCGTACTTGCCGTGCGCGGAGGACCCGCCTGCGGCTGACGATCGCTTCGGTTGCCGGCACGCCGCGGATCCGACGATCGCATCGGCGACTTCTGGATCACGCCGCGCGTCGCGTCCGGGCGCGCGGCGCGTGATCGCATTCGCGTCGGCCAAGCGATCGGCCGGGGGGGTGACCGCGCTATTGGAATGCCACGAACGCACTCGTCAGCGCGAACGGGTCGGACGATCGCCTTCGCCCAGAGCCGGCGTCAGCTGGTCTAATCGTCCATAGGAGCAGTCGCGCGAGACTCTGCCGTCGCTACTGCTCGTGCCTCAAGGCGACGGCGATGGTCCTCGACCTCCATCCGATCGGCAGCTCACGCGCGCCCTCATTGTGCGTACGCACGGGACGCAACGCGTCCGGCCAAGTGGCGCTTCCGTGGGTCGTCGCCGAGCGAGCACCTCGTCGGCACCGCCTTAGGACGCCGGCTTCATGAGAGAGCGCGGCGCGGAATGCCGTAAGCGGATCCCTATCCGGACGGATCGTCTGCGGTGAAGAACGGGATCCGGCAGGGACGTCGCGATCGCCTCGGAACACAGCGCCACGAGATCCTTGGGCGGCCCGAAGCCCGCGCTGATCCGACGTCGGGCACTCAGCGCCTGGTCTCGTACCTGGTCAGCACCACGCCGTCGGGAAACGTCCGGGTCTCCACCAGGCTCAGGTTCACCCAGTTGTCCAGGGCCGTGAAGAACGGCGTGCCGCCGCCCACCAAGACCGGTGCGGTGGCCAGCACGTACTCGTCGATCAGCCCGGCCCGCATGGCCGCCGCGGCGAGTGTGGCACCGCCGATGTCCATGGGGCCGCCGTCGCCGGCCTTGAGCCTGGTGATCTCGGTGACCGCGTCGCCGGTGACCAGACGGGTGTTCCAGTCGACCGTGCCGGTCGTCGAGGAGAACACCACCTTCGGCATGTCCCGCCAGCGGCTGGCGAACTCGATCTCCGCCGGTGTGGCGCCCGGCTGCTGGTCGGCGGTCGGCCAGTGGGAGCTCATCGTCTCCCACAGCTTGCGCCCGTACAGCGCCAGGCCCGTCGCCCCCACCCGGTCGGACCACCACTGGAACAGTTCGTCGCTCGGCACGCTCCAGCCGAGGTCGTCGCCGGGCGCGGCGATGTAGCCGTCCAGGCTCAGGTTCATGCCGAAGGTCAGTTTCCGCATGGCGGGCGGTCGAACGTCCCGAACGTCCCAAGCGTCCTGCGGGAGAGGCGTCCAAACACCCCAGAACCGGCGGCCTGGCGGTCGCGCTCGGCGCCACGCTGCTAGTCGCTGAACGGGCATCAGCCGGAACCGTTGCGTACTTCATGGACCCCTCCGGGTGACGTTTGGTGACGTTCGGGTGACGCTCGGGTGACGTTCCTCAACTCACGCAACCTCGGACGAACCGAGGGCAGCTGCTTCGTCGATCCGGAACGCTTCGGCCACGAGCTCCGCGTCCTGCTCCCGCGGCGCATAGTGCAGGTAGCGCAGCGTCGTTTGGATGTCCGCGTGACCCATCCACTCCTGCACTCGCCGGATGTCGGCCTTGGCGATCATCCGCGTTCCGAACGTGTGCCGGAGATCGTGGAAGCGAAGCGGCCGCAAACCGGCGCGCTGCAGCGAGGCGCTGTAGCGCCGGCGTAGCGCCGACCCGTCGAGGAACGAGCCGGTGGCGCCGACGAACACGAGGTCGTCATCGGAGATGAAGTGCTCCCGGCCGCTCAGCCGCGCCAGCGCGGCCGCGACGTCGGGCGCCAGCGGTACCGAGCGGACCTTTCCGGATTTTGGCGGCGTCAGCGCGCCGGCCGCGTAGCTGGCGCGCACACGGATCAGGGAGCCGGCGAAGTCGACGTCGCGCCAGCGCAGCGCGAGGAGCTCGCCGCGGCGTAGGCCGGTGAACGGCCGTGAGGAAGACAGCTGCGTCCTGCTCTCCGTCGGCAGCCCGGACGAGTGCCCATATCTCCTCGGGTGAGAAGACCTCGAGGTCGCCGGTGCGGGCGACCGGAGGCTTCTCCACCATCGTCGCCGGGTTCGCCGGCAGGTCCCAGACTTTCATTGCGCGGTTGAAGATCCCGTGCAGGAGCACGAGCGCGAGCCGGCGCGTATTCGGCGAGCGGTCGAGCCGCTCCAGCCACTGCTCGATCGCGCGAGTGCTGATCGACTCGACGGGCAGCTCGCCGAACGCCGGCAGCAGATGCGCCCGGACGATCGCCCGGTAACCCTCGAGGGTCGACGGCTTGCGCCCGCGGTCGTGCTCGACGAACCACAGCCACTCGGCTGCGGCATCGGCGAACGTCACGCCAGTCCGGACCTGGCCGGGGAGCGCCCCCCGCCGTGCTCGGTCGAGCACGTCGCGTAGCCACGCCTCCGCCGTGCGCTTCGTCACGTAGCCGGCGCGCGGTCGTCCGCGTTCGGTCCACGCCGGTCCGATCCGCTTCTTCACTTGCCGGCCATCGGGCAGGCGGTACTTCGCGTACCACACTGGCCCGCGAGCGCCTTCGCGCCGGAACACGTGGCCCGTCGGCATGAGCTTTGCGCTCGCGATTCTACGCAAATCTCGGGACCAATTGGGGACCAAATCATCCGAATCTCCAAGCCCGCCGGGGGACTCGAACCCCCAACCGCTTGATTACAAATCAAGTGCTCTACCAGTTGAGCTAGGCGGGCGTGGCGGGATCAGTGTGGCACGCCCTCATGGGGTTGCCAGCTCCGACTGCCACCAATCGATCATGTCCGACATCGTCTGCCGAAACGGGATCTCGGGCTGCCACCCCGTGGCCGCGGTGAGCCGATCGTGGGAGCCGCGAAGGTCCATCACCTCGTGGGCACGGACGCGCGCCGGATCGACCACGTGCTGGACCTCGATCGGGGCGATCAGGTCGGCGACGAGGCGTACCTGCTCGGCGGCGGAGATCGAGGCGGCGGAGCTGACGTTGTACACGCCGGGCTCGGCGTCCGTGGCGAGCAGCCGGTACGCGCGGACGATGTCGCGCACGTCGGTGAAGTCGCGCCGGGTGTCGGGATTGCCCGTGACGATGCGCAGCGACTGCGCCTCCGAGAGCCGCGCCTCGGCTGCCTGGCGCGCGAGTGAGGAGGCGATGAAGATCGAACGCTGACCGGGTCCCGCGTGGTTGAAGGGGCGCGCGCGGATCACGTGCAAATCGTGTGCATCTGCGTATACGCCGGCCAGCAGGTCGCCGGCGGTCTTCGAGACCGCGTACGGGTTCCCGGGCCGGGCGGGTGCGTCCTCGGGGATCGGCAGGACGTCAGCGGCCCCGTAGAACTCGCACGTGCTGACCCACACCAGCCTCGCGGCGGGCGCCTCCTCGCGGACCGCCTCGAGCACGTTGACGGCCGTCGTGACGTTCTCTTCCATCGTCTGCGCCGGGTCCTCCCAGGACCGGCCCACCGAGCTCAGCGCCGCGAGGTGGTAGACGACCTCCGGTTGCAGATCGCGGATCGCCGCGCGCACAGCGTCCGCATCGCGGAGGTCGAGGGCGAGACCGGCCCCTTCCGACCCCACGTTCGTCCGCGCCGCGCCGACGACGGTGTCGCCGGCGGCCGCGCACGCGCGAACCAGGTGACCACCTGCAAAACCGGACGCGCCGGTGACCAAGACGCGCAAAGCTTTAGGGCGCCTGCTCCACCGAGACCGCGTGCTCGAGCGAGCCGTGACCGTTGCTCGAGAAGTCCGCCTGCGGCTGGGGTGGCGCGGGCTCGGGCGCAGCGTTCAGGCGGCGCTCGAGTTCGCCAAGCACGACCCCGAAGATTGCGTGGCGCACCGTCGCCTGGGCGAATGTGCGGCGATTGCCGGCGAGCTTCGGCAGCTCCTTGCGCGCCGGATGGAAGCGGTCCGATAGCGAGCCCAGCGGCCATGAGACGAGGTTTTCGACGAGCGCCACCGCAGGTCCGCGGAGCGGTGGTGGCAGGGGGATGAAAGGCGCGATATTCGCGTACGCCGCGCCGAAGAGGGCGCCGTTGCTCAGGTGCCAGGCCAAGCCGGCGGGATACCACCCTTCGCCACGCGTGACGGCCTTTCCGAGCAGTTCGACGTCGTCGTAGCCGCTCTTCAGCAGCAGCTTGTCGAGCGGCTGCTCGAGTGCCCAGACGGCGGCCGCGGCCGCTCCACAGACGGCTCCTCGGAGGGTACGGGTGCGGTCGATTCCTCCAGTCAAGGCCCGCAACTGTAACGGGCGCCGCCCGAACGGGTAACGCAATGTGCGATGGATCACGAACTTCTACACCGGCGCGCGCGCGAAAAAGGGGCCAATCTGGTGCTCTACTGGCTTCTGCGCGCGGTGCTTCAGCCGTTCTTTCACCTGTACTTCCGGCTGAGCCGCATCGGGCGCGAGCACATCCCCTCGGAGGGTCCGGTGATCGTCGCCGCGAACCACCGGAGCTTCCTCGACCCCTTCGTGATCGCGACGATGGCCCGCCGGCCGATGTACTACGTGGCAAAGAAAGAGCTGTTCGCACGCCGGTGGCAGGCGTGGGTCCTCAACGCGCTCGGCGCCTTCCCGGTCGACCGGGGTGCGGGTGACGCCGACATGATCGACACCGCCAAGACGATCCTGGCCAGGGGCGACATCGTTCTGATCTTTCCCGAGGGCACGCGCATCCGCCCCGGGTCGCTCGGCAAGCCGCGGCGCGGCGTCGGCAGGCTCGCGCTTGAGACCGCCGCGCCAGTCGTGCCGGTGGCGGTGATCGGCACCGAGGCGGTCCGGCGCGGCTGGCGGATCCGACCGCACAAGGTCCGGATCCGCGCCGGCCGCGCGTTGCGCTTCCCGCACGTGGAGGAGCCCTCGCCCGCGCTTGCCACGGCGGTCGCCGGGCGAATCTGGCCGTGCGTGATGCTCCAGTGGGAGTGGCTGGGCGGCCTGCCGCCGATCCGCCGCGCAGCGATCGTCGGCGCCGGCACGTGGGGCACGAGCCTCGCCGTCTCACTCTCCCGCGCCGGTTACGAGGTTGAGCTCGGGTGCCGCACCCGTGAACAGGCTGAGGCGCTCGCCAGGCACCGGGAGAACGTCGTTTACCTCCCAGGTGTCTCACTGCCCGACACGGTTCGAGTGGCGCGGGCGAGCGAGCTCGAGCTGGGCGGTCACGATCTCGTCTGCTTCGCGGTCCCAGCGCGATCGCTGCCCGCCGTGCTGGCGGCCCACGGTGAGCGGATCCCCCGCCGCGCCGGCCTGCTGGTGCTCTCCAAGGGCCTTGTGCCACCGCTGGGCACGCTCCCATCGGCATTCGTCGCCGAGCGGTGCGCCGCCCGTGCGGTCGCCGTCCTGGGAGGTCCGGCCCACGCCGCCGAGGTGCTCGAACACGGTGCCTCGGTGGTGCTCGGTTCGGTCGACAAGGGCTTCGCGCGTCAGGTCGCCGACACGCTCGGCTCCTCGGGTCTCGACGTGTCGATCACGAACGACGTGACTGGAGTCGAGCTGGCTGGCTGCGCGAAGAACGCCGCGGTGCTCGCGGCAGCCGCTGCGTCTACCGCAGGCCCGAACGTCGCGGGTGCTGCCGCAGGCAAGGTGTTCGCCGAGATCGACGCGCTCGCCCGGCTGCGCGGCGGGCGGCCGGAAACGTTCGCGGGACTGGCTGGAGCGGGCGACCTGGTCGCAACGGTGGTGTCCGAGGGGTCCCGCAACCGCCGCGCCGGCGAGCTGCTGGCGCAGGGGGTCCCCGCCGCTGAAATCGGGCCGGTTCTCGGCCAGGCGGTTGAGGCGGTCGACTCCGTCCCGCTGCTGGCCAGCGTCGCACGGGGTGCCAAGCTCGAGGCACCCGCATTAGAGGGTCTCGCTGCGCTGGTCGAGGGCAGGATCGACCCGGAGCACTGGACCGAAACTGTGACCGAACCGGCACGCCGCGCAAGCGCGCGCGCTGTGCGCGCCGCCTAGGCGCAGCTACGCTCCCATGAGGTGGCCGACGAAACACCGAGATCGAAGGCGGAGCTCGACGCACGCTTCACGGAGCTGTACCGCGCGCATCTGCGCGATGTCTACTCCTACAGCTACTACCGCGTCGGTAACCACCACGACGCGGAGGACCTCACCGAGCAGACGTTCCTGCAGGCCTACCGGCACTTCGAGCGCGCGCTGCGCGAGTCCCACGGACGTCCGCTGCGGCCGTGGCTCATCCGGATCGCCCACAACCTCGCGGCGAACTTCTATCGCGACCGCTCACGCAAGCCTGAATCGGCGATCGAGGACGCGGGCATGATCTCAGCGCCGCACACGACAGAGTCGCTTGTCGAAGGACGTGACGAGCTCAAGTCGATCCTCGACGGCGTCCAACAGCTCCCCGAGGATCGGCGCGAGGCGCTGATCATGCGCTTCGCCCTAGACATGGACAACCGCGAGATAGCACGGGCGCTCGGTCGCACAGACGGCGCCACCAAGGTGCTGCTTCACCGTGCGATCCGCCAACTCGAGGGGATCGTCGCTGATCGGGCGCAGGCAGACGGCGCCGGCAAGGGCGCCCCCGCCGGGAGCGAGGCGACTCCATGAGCTCCGGCGCAACTGATTTCGAGGCGCTGCTGCGCGAGGCTCTGAGCCCCGTCGACCCGCCGGCCGATCTTGCCGAGCGGATGGAGGCGACGCTCGTCGGGCTCACCGAGCTCGCCCAGGAAGAGCTCGAGGCGTGGGAGCTCTCCGCGATGCGCGACCCGCGGAATTGGGTGCGCCCGGCGGCGGCTGCCGTCGTCGGCGTGACCGCCGGTTCGGCCCTTGTCGCGTTGCGCGTGCGGGCGCGTCACCGTGCCCGCAAGCAGCAGTCGCGAAATGTGCTCGAGCTCGCCGAGCGCACGATGCGCGACGTCGCCGAGGAGGCGCGCCGCATCCTCCCCAACCGCTGACGGGCCTCGTTCGCCCCCGCGGGAACGGGCCCGCCCACTGATAGCTTCCGGATAGATGGCCTACTGCTACCGCCACCCGAACCGGGAGACCGGAGTCTCGTGCTCCTCCTGCGGGCGCCCGATCTGTCCCGACTGCATGACGCCGACGCCGGTCGGGATGCGCTGCCCGGAGTGCGCGCGCGAGCGGACCAAGGTCAAGACGATCCGCAGCGGGCCGTCCGCGCCGGTCGTCACACAGACGCTGATCGCGATCAACGTTGTGGTGTTCATTATCGAGACGGCGGCCGGGGCGCCGCTCGGCGGCGGGGGCGGCGGGACGATCTGGAACCACGGCGTGCTGTACGGACCGGCGATCACCGCGCACAACCTGCCCGCGCCGTTTCCGTATGCCGGCGTGCACGAGTACTGGCGCGTGCTGACGTCTGGATTCCTGCACGACGGGCTCTTCCACATCCTCGTGAACATGCTTTCGCTGTACTTCGTCGGCATCGTGCTCGAGCCGGCGATCGGGCGCCTGAACTTCGCCGCGATCTACATCGCCTCGCTGCTGGCGGGTGCGTTCGGCGCGCTGCTGTTCCAGCCACATGCTCCGACGGTCGGAGCGTCCGGCGCGATCTTCGGGATCTTCGGTGCGTTGATCGTGGTCGCCCGCGCGCGCGGGATTCCGATCTGGCAAAGCGGGCTCGGGTTCGTGCTGGTGATCAACGTGCTGTTCTCGGTGAGCTTCAAGGGCATTTCGATCGGCGGCCATCTCGGAGGCCTGATAGCCGGGTTGATCGGGGGCTGGCTCGTCGTCGAGTTCGGCGAGCGGCGGCGGATGCCGTCGGCCGCGGTCATCGGCTGCGTCGCGATCTCGGTGGTAAGCGTGCTCGGGGCAATCGCCGTGGCGGGCAGTCACGGCCTCGCGCCGAACGGGATCGGCTTCACCGGCTGAGGACCGCGTCGTAAAGCTCGTGGACCGCCTCGAGCAACCGAGCCGGGGCGAAACGCGCACGCGCGTCGGGCGCTGCGGCGGAACCGAGCCGCTCGCGCTCCCCGGGGTCGTCCAACAGCTCCGCACAACAGCCGGCGAGGGCTGCGACGTCACCGGCCGGGACGAGCCGGCCGGTCTCGCCGTCTCTGATGATCTCCGGCAGACCCCCGGTCGCGCTTGCGACAACGGCGCACCCGGCTGCGGCGGCCTCGATTGCCGCCCCCGGAAGCGGATCCGGTGCGGTCGAGGGGACGGCGATCAGGTCGGCGGCGCCGTAGATCGTCTCCAGGTCGTCGCGGAACCCGAGCAACCGCAGGCGGTCGTCGACCTGCAGGCGCGCCGCGAGCCCGGTTACGGCGTGCAGCCTGCGCTCCGCCCCCGGCCATGCCTCGCCGGCGATCAGCCCGATCGCGCCCCGCTCGCGGAGCGCGGGATCGGCGAGCGCACGCACCAGCACGTCCTGCCCCTTCCAGTCGGAGACACGCCCGAGCACCGCGATGACCGGAGCATCGTCGGGGAGCTCGAGCTCGGTCCTGGCCGCCGCACGCCGCGCCCGACGCGGGTCGACGGCCAGGCCGTCGTAGATCACGTGCACGCGGGGACCCGGGCGGAATTGCGCCGCCGCGGCGCTGGAGACGCACGGAAGCGCCCGTGCGGTCGCAAGCAGTCTCCGGTAGGGAGGCCACGCGCGGCCGAAGCGGGAGTAGATCTCGCGCACATGCCAGATGTGGGGGACACGTGCGAACGCCGCAGCCGCGGCGCCACCCAGGATCACCGACGTGTTGGAATGAACCAGCGCAATGCCGCGACGCCGCACGAGGCGGCCGAGCCCGAGGCCGTCGCGAAGCGCCGCGTCGGTGATGCCGGCCAGACCGCGGGCGCTGGCGAGCTCGCGACGGATCACGCTCAGCTCCCGCGTCAGCACCTCGACGCCGTCGTCGCGCAACTCCCTCGCAAGCGGCCCCTCGTCGGCCAGCACCACGATTGGCTCGTAGCGGTCGCGGTCGAGGCCGCTCGCGACCAGCCGCAGCTGTCGATCGGCTCCGTAGCGTCCGCTCGAGGAGTGAACGAGGAGGACAGGCCGCGCGCTCAGAGCTCGACCATCAGCGCTTGGGCCGGCGCCTGCGTCACAAGCTCGGGATGGAGGATGTGGGCGAGCATCTCGAGTCCGTCAACGAGTCGCGGGCCGGGCCGCGAGAAGTACGACGCGGCGTCGACCGCCACCACCTCCCCGGCACCGAGCGCGGCCAGCTCGTCGCGGTGCATCTCGGCCTCGCGGTGGGCGATCTCGGCGTCGTATCCGCACGGCATCACGATCACGACGTCGGGCTGGACCGCCGCCACCTCATCCCACGTGCGCTCTTCGGAGTTCTCCCCAGGGAATCCGAGCACGTCCTCACCGCCGGCGTACTCGATCAGCTGTGGGGTCCAGTGACCGGCGGCAAACGGCGGGTCCAGCCATTCGAGGGCAGCGACCCGTGGCCGGCGCGCGCCCCGGACCGCGAGCCGGATCCGGTCGATCCGACCGGCCGCTTCCCGAATCAGCTCGACCGCGGCGTCCTTGCGATCGATCGCCTGGGCAAGCGTCCTCGCGTCGCCGAGCACCTCGCCGATCGTGTGCGGATCGAGCGAGATCACCCGCGGGTGCGTCTCGAGCTCCACAGCGATCGCGCGGACGTCGTCATATGACACCGCGCACACCGAGCACAGCGCCTGCGTGACGATCAGATCGGGCCGCAGGTCGTGCAGCGCCTTGGTGTCGAGCTCGTAGATCGACTCGCCGCGCAGCGTGCGCTCCTTGACCGCGGCGTCGATCTGGGCCGCGTTCAGGCCCTCGGGGAGGACGTCGCGCGTGATCTTCGGCAGCTCACGTGCGGCGGGCGGATAGTCACATTCGTGCGTGACGGCGATAACGTCGGCGCCGACGCCGAGCGCGAACAGCATCTCGGTGGCGGAAGGGACAAGACTGACGATGCGCATGACTAGTGTTGTAGTTCCCCGGATGGCGGGAAGGAGAACGATATGGCAGAGCTACTGACTGACGAGCAGATCGCCGCGCGGCTGGACGGGAGCGAATGGAAACGCGAAGGTGAGCAGATCGTTCGCGATTGGGAGTGGGGCGACTTCAAGGAAGCGATCGCGTTCGTAAACAAGGTCGCCGAGGCGGCCGAGGCGGCCAACCATCATCCGGACATCATCGTCCACGGTTGGAACAAGGTCCGCCTGTCTGTGACCAACCATTCCGCCGGCGGTCTGACCGAGGCCGACTTCGAGCTCGCGAAGACGGTCGACGGTCTGGCGTAGATCTACCCGGTGCTGATCGGGTAGAGCAGCTTCGCGCTCGGTACCGACACCCACACGACGCCTGCGCCGACGGCGAGCTGCCCAGGTTCGGCGCCGAAATGGATCTTCGCAACCGTCTTGGCCGTGTTGGGGTCGTGACTGCCGATCGCAGTCAAATTCCGGTCGCCGCGGGAGAGCGCCCAGATGACGTCGCCGTTCTCGCCGGCTGAACCCAGGCCGACGGCGTCGGAGCCGGCCTGCCCCTGATGCTGGTATTCGCGGTACTGCGCGTGGCCGCCCACGTTCACCTCAGCGCTCTTCTGTGGGTTCACGCGGGTCAAGCCTCCGTCCGAGCTCAGGAACCAGACCCCGAATGCTGGGGCGATCCCGACAACACCCGGGATCGACGGGGCAGCGACGGGATCCGGCTTGCCGCCAGTGCCGAAAGCTCGCACCGAGCCGTCCGCGCACGCGATCCACACGCGGCCATATGCCTGGCCGACCGCGACTCCGGGCGCCGGCAGGGGAATGCTCTGCGGTGTCTCGGTGGTCAGGGGAATCCGCGTCGCCGCATTCGCACCGGCCGTCAGCACCCAGGCTGCATGGTTGGTGATCGTGATCGCGCCGGGGTCAGGGCCGGTAGGGATGTCCTTGTGTTGCTCGAGCACGGTCACGGTGTTGGGCTTCGCGCCGCTCACCCAGATCTGACCGCGCGGGTCCAGCGCGATTCCCTTCGGCGTCCCTGCGACCGGCAGCGTTCTCTGCACGCCGCCGGCCCCGATGAGCGCAACCGTGGATGCGCCCGCGACCCATACGCCGTCGCCCTGCGACGCCATCGCGGTAGGAGCGAACGGCAGCGTGACCGGCGAGCCGACGGTGACCAAGGGGTTGCCGCTGAGCTTGCTCGCGAGCGGGGTGCTGGTGGTCCGCGCCGCCGGAGCACCGCCACTCCCGCTCGATGCGATCACGACGACGATCGCGACGACGATGAGTGCCGTCAGGGCGGCTGCGATCACGAGCCGCGGCCGGCGGTGTCGCGACGGCGCCACGGTGGCCGCCGCTGGATCGTTCACGCCTGACGTCGCGGGCGCGCGCATCAGCGTGGCAGTCACGGTTTCGGGATTGGCCTGAGGCACTACGACCGTCTCGCTTTGTCGCGCGGGAGGCTCGGAGCGCTCGCGGGTCTCCGCCCCGCCGGCCTCAATGTCCGCGAGCGCGCCGTCCAAGGCGCTTGTCAGCTCGCCCGCCGAGGCGAAGCGCTCTGAAGGCTCCTTCGCCATCGCTTTGGCGATGATCGCGTCGAGCTGCTCGGGGATACCGGGGACCTCATCGCCGGCCCGCGGCACCGGGTCGCTCATGTGCGCGTACATCTTCGTCAGATCGGTCGCGCGATCGAACGGCACGTGGCCGGCGAGCGCCTCGAAGAGCATGCAGCCGAACGAGTAGATGTCCGAAGAAGCGTCGCCCCTGCCACCCTCGATCCGCTCGGGCGCGAGGTAGTCAATCGTCCCCACCAGGACGCCGGTCCGCGTGAGCGAGTCGCCCTTGCCGCGCCTGGCGATCCCGAAGTCGGTCAGGTAGACGTGCTCCTCCTGTGCACCGTCGCCGCGCGCGATCAGTACGTTTGCCGGCTTGATGTCGCGATGGACGAGGCCGCGGCGATGCGCGGCGGCAAGCGCCGACGCAACCGGCCGCAGAAGCAGGACCGCACGTTCGGGCGCGAGGCGGCCCTCGGAAGCGAGGAGCGCACGCAGGTCGGTGCCGTCGACCCACCGCATGATCAGGTACAGCGTGTCCTGGAACTCTCCGGCCTCGTAGACCGGGATCACGTTCGGGTGCTCGATCGAGGCCGCGATGTGCGACTCCCGCTGAAAACGCTGGCGGAAGGAGATGTCCTCGGCGAGTTCCGGGGCGACCGCCTTCAGCGCGACCGTCCGTTGAAGCGCGGTCTGCGTCGCCTTGAACACGACGCCCATCCCGCCGCGTCCGGCGACGCAGTCGATCCGGCAACCGGCGAACGTCGACCCCGGACCGAGCGGACGGGCGGCCTCAGTCATAGCGCCCTGTTTATAGCGCGGTTCGCGTGTACGATCGCAAGCGCGATGGCCGAGAACATCCCGAACGCTCCGGTCCAGAGTGCGGTGGAGTTGAAGGCGCAGATCGAGGCCGAGCGCAATGGCAGTCCCTTTCTGGTGTTTCGCGACGGCGCCGGCGAACAGCAGATCTTCACACTGGGAGAGGACCTCGAGCGGGTCACGGTCGGACGGGCCTCATCCAACGACATCTGGGTCGACTGGGACACGGAGGTCTCGCGGCTGCACGCCGAGCTCGAGCGCATCGGCTCCGACTGGACGGTGTCCGACGACGGGCTGTCGCGAAACGGGACCCACATCAACAGCGAGCGCGTAGTCGGCAGGAGGCGGCTGCGCGACGGCGACGTGCTGCGCTTCGGCCGCACGGCGACCGTGTTCAGGCAGCCACTGCAGGCGGACGTCACCGAGACCGAGATCGCCTCGGAGGTGCTCGATCGCGCGAGCCTCTCGGAGGCGCAGCGCCGGGTGCTGGTCGCACTGTGCCGGCCGTTCAAGGATTCGACGGGATACGTGACGCCGGCAACCAATCAGGAGATCGCCGGTGAGCTGTTTCTGAGCGTCGATGCCGTCAAGACCCACCTGCGCGCGCTGTTCTCGAAGTTCGGGATCGAAGACCTTCCGCAGAACCAGAAGCGCGTACGGCTGGTCGAGCTCGCGTTGAAGAGCGGGGTGGTCACGCCTCGCGACCTGTGACGACGGTGCCGAACCCAGCCGCCTCGGATCCGCATGAGCGGCTGCTACCGTTCGCTCCGTCGCTGTACATGAACGACGACGATCCATCCCGAAGTAGCCGCGCGCGGATGGCCGATCCGCGCCCTCCGGTCAGCAAGTCGCTCCCGACGAGCGCTTCGGCGCGTCCAGCGCGCTCGTAAGTGAACGCGCTGTTCATCATCCTCGCCGGGCTGCTCGTGCTCGTCAACGCGTTCTTCGTGATCGCCGAGTACGCGCTTGTCCGCTCGCGGCGTGAGCGGCTCGAAGCGCTAGCCGACGAAGGCGCTCGAGGTGCGCGCCTCGCGCTGCAGGAGGCCGATGAGATCGGCGACTACATCGCGGCGTGCCAGGTCGGGATCACGATGGCCTCGATCGGCATTGGTGCACTGGGCGAGCCGGCATTCGCCCACGTTCTGGAACCGCTGCTCGGCCCGCTGTTCGGGCATGCCGCCTCGGTCGCGATCTCGGTTGTCATCGCCTACCTGATCATCACGGTCACGCAGAGCGTGATCGGCGAGATCGTCCCCAAGCTGTACACGATCCAGCACGCCGAGGGCTTGGCGCGTCGGGTCGCGCGGCCGCTGCGTTTCTTCCGCGTCATGTTCCACCCCTTCATCGTGGTGCTGAACGCATCGTCGAGGTCGATCCTCCGGATGCTCGGCACCGACCCCGACGCCGAGCCGGAGGGCGGAACCGCGGACGAGCTCAAACGTATGATCGTCGCCTCCCAGACCGGCGGAAAGCTCGACGTGGGGGAGGCCAGCATGCTCACTGGGGTCTTTCACCTGCACGAGCAGGAGGCCCGCCAGGTGATGACGCCGATCCCTGCGGTGGTGACCGTCGACCTCAGCGAGACAGTGATCGACGCGCTGCGCCGTTGCGTGTCAAGCGGCCACTCACGGCTGGTCGTGACCGAGGACGAGAACCCCGACCGCGTAAAGGGGATCGTCCACGTCAACCAGCTGGTCAAGCTGATGATGAACCAGGGCGACGACGCGCACTTCGACGCGCTCGTCCGCATGCCGCCGCTCGTCCCGGAGACCAAACCGCTCGACGACCTGCTGGCCGACCTACAGCGGGAGCGCACGGAGCTCGGGATCGTGATCGACGAGTACGGCCGCACCGCGGGCATCGTCACGATCGAGGACATCATCGAGGAGGTCGTCGGCGAGATCTCCGACGAGACCGACCCGGCCGGTGGCGCCGTGCGCCGACTCGCCAACGGCGACTGGTTCGTGCGCGGTCACGTCGCCGTGTCGGATCTCGAGGACTACGGCCTCGAGCTGCCGGTCGACACCGATGCCTACAACTCGGTCGGCGGCTTCGTCTTCGCCGAGCTCGGTCGCCTGCCGAAGCGCGGCGACACGATTACGGCCAACGGCTATTCGATCCGCGTCGAGTCGGTGCGCCAGAACAGGATCGAGGCGGTGCGGATCCGCCAGCGCAAGGCAGCTACGTCTGGCGGCTGAGCGAGCGCCGGCGCTCGAACGGCAACACGTACCAGGTCGTCGCACAGACCACGACCGCGGCGGCTGTGACCACGACCACCGCCCAGGTCGGGAACATCACATCGGTCACGAGCATCACCACGCCGACCATCGCCACCGCCACGCCGGCGAGCCCGATCAACGTCAGGCGGTTGGCGACCATCACCAGGTGCTTCTTGTCCCCGAGGCGGAACAGGATGCGGTGATACGAGGTCGGCGCGATCAACATGACCGCCGCGCCGCCCGCAGCCAGCAGCGTCACGAAGTAGTCCGCGCGCTGGAAGCTCGTCATCGTGTGAAAGCGATTGGAGAACACGATCGCGAGCAGGAACCCGAACAGCACCTGCACGCCCGTCTGCGCCACGCGCACTTCCTGGAGCAGCTCAACGAGGTTGCGGTCCAGGCGCTCGATCTCCGTCTCGCGACGCCCGTCGAGCTCTACAACTGGCGATCCCATGAAGCATGGCTACCCAAAAGTTCGCGATGTCTCGCAACAAGCGTTACATTTACAACTCGGCAACAGCCGGTGAGTCGCACAGCGCAAGCGTCAAGCACCTCCGGTGGTTGAGAGGAGAGATGAAGCCGGCCCTGCAATTGGGCCGGCTTCCATCATTTAGCGGCCGGCCCAACAAAGAAGCCGGCCCGCTGGGGACGGGCCGGCTTCGTGCTTCTGGGGAGGAGGTGCTGCTATGAGGTACGTCGCGATGAGAAGGATGCGCTTCCGAGATGAACGAGCCTTAAATAGTTCCTCTCAGGTTGGTGAGCGGGAGCCTCAGCGGGTCGATCAGGGCGTCCGTCGGTGCGGTTCGTGCAGGCGTCGCCGGTGCTGGACGTTTGCTGGGGAGGAGTGCGGGACGACTGCTCACATGGCCGGCCGGCGACGGGTGGGCGGGGGTGCGCGGTACTTCATACCGTCCGACACGGCGCCCACGCGGGCCGAGACGGCTCACCCGTACTCGTAGAAGCCCCGCCCCGCCTTGCGCCCCAGTGCGTCCGCCTCGACGAGCTCGACCAGCTTGGCCGGCACGTCGATGCCGATCGCGATCCCGATCGCCTGCGCGACGTCGAGCCCCACAAAATCCAGCAGGGCAAGCGGACCCATCGGCAGGCCGGCGCCGAGCGTCATGCACTTGTCGATGTCCTCGGCCTCCATGTCCGTCTCGGCCATCAGCCGCACCGCGCTGAACAGATACGGGAACAGGAGGCGGTTGACGACGAAGCCGGGGACGTCGGGGACCTCGACCGGCTCCTTGTCGAGCGCGTGGCAGAGCGCGAGCGCGCGCTCGCGGGTGTCGGCGGTCGCCTCGGGCGGGAAAACGAGCTCGATCAGCTTCATCCGCGGCACCGGGTTGAACACGTGCAGGCCGACGAACTTCTCCGGATGGCCGCTGGCCTGGGAGAGCTCCGCGATCGACAGCGACGAGGTCGTCGTCGCCACAACCGCCTCGTGGCCCGCGTGGCGGGCGATCTCGCCGAGGTCGGCGAGCATCGCTGCCTTCTGGCCGTGGTGCTCGAGGATCGCCTCGACGAGGAACGTGGCCTCGTGCAGATCGTCGAGGTCGGTCGTCACCGTGACGCGGCCGGCGTTGCCGCCCTCGAGCTTCTCGCAGCCCTTGGCGACGGTCCCGCGCGCCCGCTCCGCGGACGCCTCCGAGCGCGCCCACAGCAGCAGGTCACCGAGACGCGACGCGCTGACGGCGAGCCCGCAGGCGATTGTTCCGGCGCCGGCGATGCCAAGTCGTTCGCTCACGGCGGGGTACAGTACGTGACCGTTCAGTCGGGCGTCGGTCCGGCCGTCGGGCCGAACAGCTGTCTCGACCGGGCTTTCCCCGTAAAGACAAGGAGTTGCGAATGCCGGCACAGAGTGGTCGCGAGGTAGTGATCGTCGAGGCGGCGCGGACGCCGATCGGCCGAGGCCACCTCGAGAAGGGCTACTACAAGGACACCCATCCCAACGAGCTGCTGGGCGCTGCCTACCGGGCGGTGGTCGAGCGTGCCGGGATCGATCCTTCGCAGGTCGAGAACGTGATCGCCGGCTGTGTCGCGCAGTTCGGCCCGCAGGGGCTTCACGTTGGTCGCAACGCGTGGCTGCAGCAGGGCTTCCCGATCGAGACCTCGGCGACGACGATCGACCTGCAGTGCGGCTCAGCGCAGCAGGCCGTCAATCTCGCCGCGTCGCAGATCGCCTGCGGCGTGCACGATGTCGTGATCGGCGGCGGCGTCGAGCACATGGGCAAGCTGCCGTTCGCGGCGACGATGAAGACCCAGGAGCAGTTCGGGTTCGCGTTCACGCCGGAGCTGATGGCAAAGCACAACATCGTCGGCCAGGGGATGGGCGCCGAGATGATCGCCGAGGAGTACGAGATCCCGCGGCCGGAGCTCGACGAGCTTGCGTTGCGCTCGCACCAGCTGGCGCACCGCGCCACCGAGGAGGGCCGCTTCGAGCGCGAGACGATCCCGATGCAGGTCAACGGCGACACCTACGTCAAGGATCAGGGGATCCGTCCGGACACCAGCCTCGAGGCGCTGAGTCAGCTGAAGACCGTGTTCAAGCCCGACGGCGTGATCACCGCCGGTAACTCCTCCCAGATCTC
The DNA here is from genome assembly GCA_963796525.1 of uncultured Solirubrobacterales bacterium. Taxonomy (GTDB): domain Bacteria; phylum Actinomycetota; class Thermoleophilia; order Solirubrobacterales; family Solirubrobacteraceae; genus Palsa-465. The sequence goes on along the minus strand of CAWCMD010000011.1, from coordinate 57,235 downwards.
CGACGGCGCCGCCGCCGTGCTGCTGATGACCCGCGAGAAGGCCGAGGAGCTCGGGCTGACCCCGCGCGCGCGGATCATGGATCAGACGACCGTCGGCTGTGACCCCGTGAAGATGCTCGAGGGCCCGATCCCGGCGACCGCGAAGCTGCTCGAGCGCAACTCGATGGCGATGGATGACATCGACCTGGTCGAGATCAACGAGGCGTTCGCGCCGGTCGTGGCGGCGTGGCGGCGTGTCCACAACCCCGACATGGACCGCGTCAACGTCAACGGCGGCGCGATGGCGCTCGGCCACCCGCTCGGCTCGACCGGGGCGCGGCTGATCACGACGCTGCTGCACGAGCTCGAGCGCTCCGACAAGGAGGTCGGGCTCGTGACGATGTGCTGCGGTGGCGGGCTCGGAACCGGGACGCTGATTCAGAGGGTGTAGGGACCGGCCGCATGCGGCCGGGGTGGGTGGGATCCCAATCCACACATGTGCCGATCCCCGGCGGGGTGCATGCACCCCGCCACGGGGGCGGGGGAATCGGCTCCGCCGATTCCCTGAGCGAATCCGCCTCTGGCGGATTCGCCCGCATGCGCGCCCCCGAACAACCCCCAACTACCGCTGCTGCTCGGTCGGCCGGATCAGCAGCTCGTTGACCGCGACCCGTCGCGGTCGCGTGACGATGAACGTGATCGCGTCCGCGATGTCGGGCGCCTCGAGCCGCTCGACGTCGCCGAACGTGCCGCTGATCACCTCTTGGATCTCGGGGCGGTTGTGGCTCGTCAGCTCGGTCATGACTGCGCCGGGCTCGACCAGCGACACCCGAACGTGGCGCTCGGTGACCTCCTGGCGCAGCGCCTCACTGAACGCGCCGACCCCGTGCTTGGTCAGGTTGTAGACGCCGCTGCCCAGCCGGGCCACGCGTCCCGCGACCGAGCTGATGTTGACCATGTCCGAGACGCCGCGCGGCCCGTTCTGCGCCGCCTCGATCAGGTGCGGCAGCGCGGCGTGCGCGCAATACAGCAGGCCCTTCACGTTGACGTCGATCATGCGCTCCCACTCTTCGAGCGGCGCATTCTCGACCGGGCCCAGAAGCATCACCCCGGCGTTGTTGATCAGGATGTCGAGCCGCCCGAGCTCGTCCACGGTGCGCTGCACAGCCTGCTCGGCCTGCTCCTGTGAGCCGACGTCGGCCTCGATCACGAGCGTGCCGTCGCCGATTCGCCCAGCTAGTTCGCGGAGGCGGTCCATCCGCCGGGCGGCGATCACCACCTTGGCGCCGCGCTCGGAGAGCGCGATCGCGGTCGCCTCGCCGATCCCGCTCGAGGCGCCGGTCACCAGCGCAACCGTTCCATCTAGCTCAGGCATCCCAGCGAAACCCTACCCCGCTCGGAGTGGGCGGAAGCGGGCTGGTCGGAAGTCCCGCGGCGGGATGCGAATCGTGGAAGCCGACCGGCGCGAGGTCGTTGGGCGTGTCCGGGTGAAACAGCGAGGCCAGATATTGCGCTTGTCCGCGGCCGGGCCCGAGCTCGAATTGGCCGCCGCCGTAGGCGCTGATGCCATGCTCGGCGCAGTAGTCGTAGGTGGCGCAGAGCTTCTTCAAGCCGCCGATCCGCGAGGGCTTGATGTTGACCATCTTTGGCGCAAACGGCAGCCCCTCGATGTCGGCGATCGAGTGGATCGGGGCGTCCCAGGTGATCCGGTCGTGGTCGTCGGCGAGGACCGCGGAGGTCTCGGGGGTGACGACGTCCGGGTCCTCGATCCAGGCGTCCGGGAAGGCTTTGATCACGCGTTCGTAGAGCACCGGGTCCGGCGGCTGGTCGACGACCGTCCCGCGGTAGAGGCTCTTGAAGTCGACCGAGTCGACAGCGCCTGTCTGCACGAGTGCCTCGATCAGCTCCGGCGTCCACGAACTCGTCGGGTCGAGCTTGAAGCGCAGGGTCGGATAGCGGCTCAGACGGCTCTCGATCGGCTCGAGCGAGGGCGGCTCACCGAGCCGCAGCGAGACGACGAACCGCATCGGGCGGGCCTCGCGGCCCAGTGCTTCGTGGAGCGGCTTGCGCGCCTGGCGCAGCGCCAGGTCCAGCGCGGCGCTGTGGAACGTCCAGCGCCTGTACAGCCGGGAGACGTCGGCTCGCTTGGGCTCCACCGGGAACAGGTCAAGGGAATCGAGCTTCTCGCAGAATTCGCCAAGCGTGTAGCTGCCGGCGAGGTCGAGAATTGGCCCGGCCTCCTGCAATGCGACCTGGTCCTCGCCGTCGTAGACGACGTCCTCGCCGACCCCCGCGAGCCCGCCGCCGGTCATGTGCACGACGGTCGTGAGGCGCTCGAAGCCGCTCGAGACCTCCGCGCGCAGGCCCTCCAGCGAATACCCGTCGACTTCGATCGGGAGGTCGGCGAGGAGGTCGAAGGTCGGCATGAGGGGGCGCGATGGATCCTAGCTACGTAGTCCACCGCGTCCGGAATGCGGTGGGACTCCGGTTGACCACGTCGCGCCTCGCGGACAGACTGGCGCGGGGACTTGGGCTGGAAGCCGAAAATCCGACTTGCCGCACTGGCGGCGATAGCCGCGGCGTTGCTGTGCGCTGCTGAGGCCGGCGCCACGATCGGCGCCGCCCAGCAGCTCGCCGACAAGTACGCGCCGATCGTGATGATGCGCGCGCAGGAAAACGGGCCGTGCGACGACAGCGAGGAGCAGTACGCGCCTCCCACTTCGGTGGACGCTGTGCTTGGCAACCGCGCGGTCAGGCTGCTGCGGGCCGGCTCTCGCCGAGTCCAGATCATCAAGCGAGCGCCGACCGCAGCGGACATCGCCGGACTCGGCCCGGACTACTTCCTGGATCTGCCCGGCAACCCGCTGAACGCTGGCTGCACCTACGCCCGGGCAATCGCCGCTCTGCGGCGCGCCGGCCGCGTCCCCGCCGTGACCTATGCGCACATCGCACGCGAGTCCGGGCACGCCGGATTCACGCTCCAGTACTGGTTCTACTACTACTTCAACAACTTCAACGACCTGCACGAGAGCGACTGGGAGGGAATGCAGCTCGCCTTCGCCGAGTCGGCACCCGCCTACGCGCTCCGGAGCTCGCCATACGAGATCGTCGTGTTTCAGCACGCGGGCGGCGAGCACGCCGACTGGGACGATCCGAAGGTTCAAAAACGCGGCACGCATCCGGTCGTCTACTCGGCCGGCGGATCGCACGCGACGTTCTACAGCTCGTCGCTGTATCTCGGCAACGGCCAGAACGGGTCGGGAGTTGGCTGCGACAACACGACCGGGCCGCTGACAACGACCAGGCCGCGGGCGGTGCTCGTGCCGGACGTCCCGCGGGCCCGCGGCGCATTCGCGTGGTTGAGCTTCACCGGTCACTGGGGTCAGCGAGAGGCCGGGTTCAACAACGGGCCCGCGGGCCCGAACACGAAGACGGTCTGGCGCGAGCCGTTCACGTGGATGGACCACACCCGCGACTCGAGCCCAAAGCTTCCAGCTGCCTCGCTGATCGGATCCTCGATCTCACACGCATTCTGCTCGGCCGTCGCGGATGTCTCGAGCTTCTTGAACTTCAAGGAGCAGACGGCCGTCGGGGCGATCGTCATCGCGCTCGTGATCGCCCTGATCCTGATCGTTCCCCCGTGCCTGACGCGGTGGCGTCCCGTCGAGCTCGAGCCGCTGCGCCAGGCTCGCGCATTGGGCCAGCTGCTGCTGACCTCGGCGCGTCTCTACGGGCGCCATTTCCTGGTGCTCGCCCTGATCGCAGTGAGTATGTACCTGGCTCTCGTGGTTATCGACAACGTCGCGTATCTGGTCCTGCACGCGCTGGCCGGCGGCTCGGGTGCAGCAGTCGTCGGGTCCCGCACCGGCGTGGAGCTTGCCGCGTCCTCGCAGCTCGGGCAGACCTTCATCGCGCCGCTGGGGTCCGCTGCGGTGGTCGCCTATGTACGGCGTCTCGAAGCCGATCAACCTGCCGGGTTCGCAAGCGCGTGGAAAGACGCGCTGCGGCGGCTGTGGCGTCTGCTCGCGGTCGGCTGGCTGACCGCGATCCTGACGGGGCTGATGGCGCTGACGATCATCGGGATCCCGTTCGCGATCCGCAAGTACGTCGACTGGCAGCTGGCCCAGCAGGAGGTCCTGTTCGAGGGCCGCTCGGTCCGCGCCGCGCTGCGCGGGAGCAGCCAGGTCGTCCGCGGGCACTGGTGGCACACGGCGGCCACGATCCTCACGTTCTCGGTGTTGACCGGTCTGCCGCACTTCATCGGCTTCGCGTTGCTGTTCATCACGGTTCCGACGGAGACCGTCGACTTCTTCGGTTCGGTCAGCTTCGTCCTGCTGCTTCCGTACGTGGCCGTTGGCCGCACGCTCCTGTACCTCGACCTTGCTGCGCGCAAGGCCCGCGAGGCCGAGGCCGGGGCACGCCCCGCCGTCAGCCGCCGGTCGCGGCTGAGGAGGATCCTGCGCCGCCCTCGAGTCGCGCCACCAGCTCCTCCAGACGGAGCTCATCAAGTCCCCGGCTAACCGCATCGAGCTCGCCGGCGCAATACTCGACCAGCTCGCGTCCCTCCCGGACCAGCTCGAGCGTTTCGCGCAGGCCCGCGTCGCCGGAATCGAGCCGCTTGATGATCTGCTCGATCCGCGCGATCGCGCTTTCGTAGGTCCGCTCGTCGCTCATCGCTCGGTGTGGGCGGGGACCGTGCCGTCGTGGAAGCGGAGGTTGACGTCGCGTGCATCGCGTGCGGAGACCGCCGACGTCAGCGGCTCTCCGTCGCGGTCCTCGACCAGTGCATAGCCGCGCGCGAGTGTTCGCCGCGGGTCGTGCGCGGCGAGCGCCAGCGCCAGGCGCTCCAGCTCGCGCCGGCGGCGGGCGGCCTCCGACGTGGCGGCGCGATCGCGAGAGCGGCCCAGCACCATCACGTGCACCCGCGCCAGCTCCCGGCCCTGCTCACTGGCGCGGCGAGCGCTCGCACGCAGCTCACGAAGCATCTGATGCAGCTGGCGGCGGTTGCGCGCGATGTGCTGCGCGGGCGAGCGTGCCAGGTGCGTCAGCGTCCGCGCCCGGTCGACGATCGCGCGGCGGCCGTGGCCGTGAAGACGGCGGGCAGCGGCCGTGAGCTCAGCGCGGGCCGCGCGGCAGTCGATCGGCACTGCGGCCTCGGCTGCATGCGTCGGCGTCGAGCATGCGACCGCGGCGACATCGTCGATCAGCGTGCGATCCGTGTGATGCCCGACCGAGGAGATCACCGGTACGCGCAGCAGCGCGACGGTTCGGCACAGCGCCTCGTCGCAGAAGGCGAACAGGTCGGCGAGCGATCCCCCGCCGCGGGCAACGATCGCGACCTCGACCTCCTGGATCGCGGCGAGCTCGGAGAGCGCGGCGGCGATCCGCGGGGCCGCGTGACGGTCCTGCACGGGCACGAAGGCCCACACCAGGCGACCCGCCCAGCCCCGCCGGCGCAAACCCGCCAGCACGTCGTCGCGCGCCTTGCCCCGCTCGCCGGTGACGACCCCGATCGTGCGCGGCAGCAGCGGCCGCGACAGCCGCTTCTGAGGCTCGAACAGACCCTCGGCCGCGAGCTGGCGCCGCAGCCGCTCGAGCTGCGCGAGCAAATCGCCTTCGCCGGCGATCCGCAGCTCGGAGACCGAGAACGTGAACGACGGGGAGGAGGTCGCGCTGCCCGGGTAGTAGTCGCAGCCGCCGCCGACGACGATCCGCACGCCGTCCGACAGCGTGACTCCGAGCTGCTCGAAGTCGTTCAGCCACATCGAGCACGGAATCGCACCGCGCGCATCTCGCAACTCGAAATAGGCCCGCGCGCGGCTCGAGCGAAAGCCGAAGACCTCGCCGACGATCTGGACGCGCGCGAACGCGAGCAGGCGGCGCTTCAGCTGCGCGGCGTAGCTGCCGACCGGATAGGGACCCGGCAGGAGGCTCTCCGGGATCCCGTCGATTCGCGTTGGCGCTTCCATCGACCGTCGAGGCTACCGATTAGCATCCTCGGGCCAGTGGAATCAAGCGCCAAACGCCGCTGGCGAGTTTCGTGGCCGTCGAGCCGGTTCGGGCTGATCTACGGGACGATCACCGTAGGCGCGATTCTCGGCGCGGAGAACGCGGGACGCGACGGCTATCTCGAGACGGTCGAGGGGCTGGTCGTCGCGATTCTGCTGTTCTGGCTCGCGCACGCCTACGCGGCCTACACGGCACACCGCATGGAGCGGACCGAGCCGCTGTCGTTCCGCGGGCTCGCCCACGCGATGTTCAGCGAGATGACCGTGATCCTGGGAGCTGTGGTGCCGCTGCTCGTGCTGCTCGCGGAGTGGCTGTTCGGGGTTCCGATCACGACAGCGGTGACGGTCGGGGTTTGGACGTCGGCGGGGGTGATCGCCGCGATCGAGATCTGGATCGGGATCCAAGGGCACCTCAAGCCCCGTGAGCTCGTTGTTCAGTCCGTGGTCGGGGTGATCCTCGCGCTGCTCGTGATCGCGCTCAACAGCATCATCCACTAAGTGGCCCCTTTCGAAAATACGGCGAACATTCGAGCGGCAGCCGCCGGCGCTGAGCGGCGTCCTCGCTCGCTCGCGTACCTTCCAGGTACGCCACGCTCCCTGCGTCCTTGCTCAGCATCCGCCAGCGACCCCTCTCGGTGTCGCCGTACCTCCGAAAGGAACCACCGCGCGGGTCAGCGAGCGTCTTCGATGAGAATCTCGGGATCCGCCGCCTCACCGGGCCGGCGGTGGAAGAACTCGTGGAAGAACGGCCACGACGCGAACATCAGGATGACGCCAACGATCAGGCCACCGATGCCGACCAGGATCGGCGTCTGGATACCGATCAGCGCCTTCGAGTAGTTGTTGCCCGCGGTGCTGTAGTAGCTGTAGGCCTTGATCGCGATGCCGAACAGCATCAGACCTCCGACTAGCGGGATCAGCCCCGCGAGGAAGAAGTTGCGCACGCTCTTGAATAGGTCGCGGCGGAAGTAGAACGCGCAGGCGATGCCGGTGAAGCCGTAGTAGAAGCAGACGGCGAAGCCGAGCGCCGAGATCGTGTCACCGAGCACGTTCTGGCTCGGGTTCAGCGCGAGCAGCGCGACCGTCCAGACGATCGACAGGCCGCCCATCAGCAGCGTCGAGAAGCTGGGCGTAAGGAAGCGTGGGTGGACGCGGCCGAATGCGGACGGGATCGCCTTCCAGCGCGCCATCGACAGCGTCGTGCGGGCGGTCGGCAGGATCGTCGTCTGCGTAGAAGCCGAGGCCGAGGTCAGCACGGTGATGATCACGAGCTTGTCGATCGGCGAGCCGAACACGTTGTTGCCCAGCGCGCCCAGCACGTCGCTCGAGTTGGCGGCGAGGAAGTGCGTGCCGTGATACGACTGTGCCGCGGCGCTGACGAGGACGTAGATCAGCAGCAGGATCAGCGTCGAGATGACGGCAGCCTTGCCGGGCCCGTGCTTGCTGTCGCGCGACTCCTCGTTGACGGCCACGCCGGAGTCCCACCCCCAGTAGATGAAGATTCCCAGCAGCACGCCGTCGATCAGCGCGCCCCAGCTCAGGTCGAACGGGTTGAACCAGGACGCGGACACGTGGACGGAGTTGGCCGGGTGGTTCGCGTAGACCTTGATCAGCGCGACGATCACGAACAGCGCCAGCGTGAAGATCTCAATCGCCAGCAAGACGGTCTGGACCTCGGCGGACAGCTCGATCCCCCGGTAGCAGATCCACGTCATCACCGCGATCCAGATGATCGAACCGACGATCAGCATGACATTCGAGTGCTCAGCCCAATGCCAGCCGAAGAGCAGGTACGTGTACTGGCTGGCGATCGCTGAGAGCGAGGCCATCACGATGATGTCGGCGAGGAAGATCGCCCATCCGTTGATCCAGCCGATCTGCGGACCGAAGGCACGCGTCACCCACGCGAACGTCGTGCCGGCGTCCGGGTCGGCGAGGTTGAAGAAGCGATAGCCGACCGACACGAACAGGATCGGGATGAACGACACGATCAGAACAGCGGGCGCGTGGAAGCCGACGCCGCCTACGGCAACGATGAATCCGAGCGTCGCCGCGAGGCTGTACGCCGGCGCGGTCGAGGCGACCGAGATCACCAGGTTCGAGACGTAGCCGATCGCGTCGCGCTTGAGGCCCTTGTGGCCGGGCTCCGACGAGAGGGCCTCGGGGTCCGGCTGCTGGGCGGGGATCGTCGTGCTCTCCAACTCGGCGGGAAAGCTACGAGCGTAGGCGCCAACCCGCAAGGCGCCGGTTCACAAGAAAGTCGTATCGCGTTTGTACGAAATGGCCAACTGAGTTGCAGGTACGGTGGCCATTGATGCCCGACGAAGTCAGACGATCGGTTCGCGTTGCCGTGCTGGGAGCGGCTGGGACGATCGCGCCGCCGATCGTCCGGGACCTCGCCGAATCCGACGAGGTCTCGAGCATGCTGCTGCTCGATCTCGATGAGGCGCGGGCGGCCAAGGTCGCTGCGGAGCTTGGTGGCGGACGTGCGAGTGCGCGCGCGATCGACGCGCGATCGGTTGCGGAGTTCTCAGCCGCGCTCGAGGGGGCTGACGTGCTCGTCAATACCGCGTCCTACCGGATCAATCTCGAGGCGATGCGCGCGTGTCTGGCCGCACGCTGCAACTACCTCGATCTCGGAGGGCTGTACTGGATGACCGGGCGGCAGCTGGAGCTGAGCGCCGAGTTCGAACGGGCAGGTCTGCTGGCCGTGCTCGGGATCGGATCGAGCCCGGGCAAGACGAACCTGATGGCGGCGCGCGGCGTCGGTGAGCTGGCAGGTGATGCGATCGAGTCGATCGACGTGATGGCCGGCGGCCGCGATCCTGCGGCGCCCGCCGACGGTCGGCTGAGGCCGCCGTACGCGCTGCAGACGCTGCTCGACGAGCTGACGCTCGCGCCGGTCGTGATCCGCGACGGCCAGCCGGTCGAGATCGAGCCGCTCACCGACGGTGGCGCGGTCGACTACGGCGACCCGATCGGGACCGGCGAGACGATCTACACGCTGCACTCGGAGCTGGCCACCTTCGGCGAGAGCTTTGGGTGCCGCGAGGCCAGCTTCAGGCTGTCGCTCGCGCCGGCGCTGCTCGAGCAGCTGCGAGCCCTGGTTGGGGGTTCGCAGGAGGAGGTCGCCGCGGCTCAGCGTTCGGCCGCCCGCGCCTCCTCGGACACGGTCTCGGTCCACATGGTCCGCGTCGCGGGGGCATCCGGACGCACCGTCGTCGTGCGCGCGCTTTCCCGGCCGCATTTCGGGCTCGGCGGCTCGGTCGTCTCGACGGCTGCGCCGGCTGCCGCCACCGTGAGGCTGCTGGCGCGGGGGAGCCTGAGCGCGGTCGGCGCGCATCCGCCCGAGCGCTGCATCGACCCGGCCGAGATGTTCGCCGAGCTCGAGAAGCGCGGATGCGTGTTCAGCGTCGAGGCGTCGTGAGCGCGGCTACTTCGTTAGCACGCCACCGCCCGAGCGCTCGCCCTTGAGCAGCTGGAGATCGGCATCGACCATCCCGGTGATCAGCTCCTCGAAGCTGACCTCCGGCTCCCAACCGAGCTCGGCACGGGCCTTGCTGGCATCCCCGATCAGATGCTCGACCTCCGCCGGCCGCAGGAACGATGGGTCGATGACGACGTGGTCCTCGATCGACAGCCCGACGCGGTCGAAAGCGACCTGCAGGCATTCGCGAACGGAATGCGCCTTCCCAGTCGCCACCACGTAGTCGTCAGGCTCGTCCCGCTGGAGCATCATCCACATCGCCCGGACGTAGTCGCCTGCGTACCCCCAGTCGCGTTCGGCGTCGAGGTTGCCGAGGCTGATCTGATCACGGAGCCCCAGCTTGATCGCGGCTGCGTGCCAGCTGATCTTGCGGGTCACGAACTCGAGACCGCGGCGCGGGCTCTCATGGTTGAACAAGATGCCACTCGATGCGTGCAGGCCGTAGGACTCGCGGTAGTTGACCGTGATGAAGTGCCCGTACGCCTTGGCGACGCCATACGGCGAGCGCGGATAAAACGGCGTGGTCTCAGTCTGCGGAACGGCTCGGACCTTGCCGAACATCTCGCTTGATGACGCCTGGTAGAAGCGGGCCTCGGGGCAGACCTCACGCATCGCCTCGAGCAACCTGGTGACGCCGGTGCCGGTGAACTCTGCGGTCAGCGTCGGCTGGACCCAGGACGCCGCAACGTATGACATTGCCGCGAGGTTGTAGATCTCGTCCGGCCGTGACTCCCGAAGCGTGTCGACCAGCGAGCGCTGGTCGAGCAGATCGCCCTGGTGCAGCGTGACGCGATCGCGGATGTGCTCGATCCGGTCGAACTTCTCCGTCGATGAGCGGCGAACCATGCCGTGCACCTCGTAGCCCCGGTCGATCAGAAACTCGGCCAGATAGCTGCCGTCCTGGCCGGTGATGCCGGTTATCAGAGCACGTTTAACCATGGGCAGCTCCTTTGGTATCACGCATCGGCTGCTCGCGCAGCCACTTGACCGTTTGCTCGATTCCGTCGCCAAGGTCGATGCGAGCTTGCCAACCAAGCACGGCTCTCGCCTTCTCGACCGACGGCCACCTGCGCCGGACATCGACTTCGAAGCTCGGCAGGTGCTCGAACTCGAGGTCCTCAACGTCGTTGCCGCATGCCTCCCAAACGTGTGCAGCGATCTCCGCGACCGTCAGCTCCTGCGAAGCGGAGATGTTGAAGTCCTCGTTCTCGCCTGCTGGGTTCGCCATCGCGGTCGCGATCCCGTCGGCGATGTCGTCGACATGAGTCAGGGTGCGCGTCTGCTCGCCTGAGCCGAAGATCTGCAAGGGGTGCTGCTGCAGAAGGGCCTTTCTGATCAGGTCGGGGACGGCGTGGGCGATCCCAGGTTCGTCGGGATCGGGCAGCTCGCCGGGGCCATAGGCGTTGAAAGGACGGCAGATCGTGAAGCAGAGGCCGTGCTGGTCGTGGGCCGCGCGCGTGTACACCTCGCCGGAGAGCTTGGAGAAACCGTACGCCGACGTGGGAGCCGGGCACACGTCGAGGTGGCGCTCCGTGGTCGGGAATTCGATAGCGCGCTCGAACACCATCGACGAGGAGACGTAGACGAAGCGCTCGACCTCGTGCTGGATCGCTGCGCGAACCACGGCGCCCGTGAGCGCGTTGTTGACCTCGGTGAGGGTGTAGGGCAGCTTGTGGAAGTTCGCGATCCCACCAACGATCGCAGCGAGGTGGATGACATGACTGCAGCCGGCTGCGGCCGAGGCGGCAACGTCAGGATCGCGAAGGTCCCCGGTGTGGATCTCGCATGCCTCCCGCATCCAAACGGCGGGCTCGCGATGGTCCGAGACGCGCACCTCCCAGTCTGGGTCACGCAATAGACGCCGGACGATCGCGGAGCCGATCGTGCCGGCTCCGCCCGTGACGAGCACACGGCTCACCTGTCAGACCGGTCAAACGTTTCCGGTCGACCCACTAGCGCAGCGCTCCAGGATCCGGGAGCGCCTCGGGCGGTTGGGTCGCGACTGATAGCAGGGCAGCCGACTCGACCAGAAATACGAACACCTGCCCCGTGCCGAGGGCGTTCCAAGGATCGACAAGCAGGCAGTCCGTGGATGCTCTGGCGAGAATTTCGCGCAGGGCGCCGGGGCCCTCGAACTCGGAGTGGTTGGTCGCGACGATCACGACGTCGGCGTCCTGCACCGCCTCGCTCAGCGTGGAGGTCGGTGTGGACGCGTGCGGGTCGCAGACCTCGACGTCGGCGAGTTCGCGCTCGAGCAGCCGGATCAGCTTCGGGGAAAGCGAGTCGCGCTCGTCGTCGGTGTCGCGCTTGAAAGTCAATCCGAGCACAGCGACCCTGCGCGACGCGAGCGTGCCGCCGAGGCGCCGCTTGATCCCCTCGACCAGAAACAGCGGCACGGCCTCGTTCACACGGGAGACCGCGAGCAGCATCCCGGGCGCATTTGAGCGCTCCTCTGAGAACGCAAAGTCCTTTCGCAGGCATGTGCCGGCTGTCATGCCCGGCATTGCGATCCCGCCCCTTGGGTAATCGTTGTTGATCAGGTCGATGACCTCGAAGACGTTGGCGCCGTAGCGCTCGCAGTCCATCATCAGCAGGTTGGGCAGCGCGAACATCGTGTAGCGCAGGATGTTTGTCCAGATCTTCGCGAGCTCCGCCTGGACCGGCGTCGTCTTGACGATCGGGGCGCCGAACACCTCGAAGGTGGCTGCGGCCCGATCGGTCGAGGCTTCACCGACACCGCCGATGATGCACGGGAGGCTTGAGATCTCGTGCAGGAAGCGCCCGGCGGCGATTCGCTCGGGCGCGTGGGCCACGAACACGTCTTCGCCGATCCGCAGGTTGCGCCGTCGCTTCTCGATGTAGCCGGCAACGAACTCCGTGGTGCCCGGGGCGATCGTCGAGCGCAGGATCAGCGCGTGGCCGGGCCGTAACAGCGGCAGCAGGTCGTCGACGGCGGCGCGGACCTGACTGAGATCGGACTCGACGTGCGAGAAAGAAGGCGTGCCGATCGTAATCACGATGTCGTCGGCCTGGGCCGCGTCGGCCGCCCGCTCGGTCAACTCGAGGCGCCCGGTCGCCAGGACACGCTCGAGCAGTTCCTGCGTCCCGGTCTCGGCGAACGGCATCCGCCCGTCGCGGACTGATTCGAGGATCGCGGGGTCGTGGTCGACACCGAGTACCCGCATGCCGCAATCCGCGAAGCACAGGGCCAGCGGGAGCCCGACCCTGCCAAGGCCGATCACCGAGATGAAGCGTCCATCGGTCACGTTGATAGTTAAACGTATCCGCGAGCGCGGAGCTTCGCCGTTGGGCTGCCGTTAGTGTGGGGCTTTGGGACGCCAGAGAGGGGCGGAGGGAGTCCCTCTGCTAACCCGCCGCCGTGCGCTGCTCGGGGTCTGACACGCTCCGCAGGGGCTCGAGCCCCTCCTCTGGCTGATGACCGCGGATCTCGCCGCTGAACGCGATCTTGTCAAGCCGCGCGATCTCGCGCTCGCCCTCGATGCGCGCCGGATGCTCAGGCGGTAGATCACGGATCAGCGTCCGGATGCGATTGCGCAGCTGCAGCGCGAAGTGCGGCGTCGAGGCGCCCATCAGCTGGCGGACGTCATCGACTGTCACCCGATGGCTCTCACTGGCTCGCGTTGGATGCTCTGCCTGGCTCATTTCTGCGGGACCACCTCCAGCAAGGTATCCGTTTCCGCCTGGACGGGGACCGAGATCGCAGTCTGGTCCCCGATCAGCCAGCCATGGTTGTACACGGCGGCAGTCGGGCCTTCCTGTGTGTATCCGGGAGTGGCGTAGTTGAGGAAGAAGTTCAACACCGACTTGGGGAGCGTGGAGGCGTTATCGACCAGCAGCTGCGGGCCGTACTGCCCACTCGCCGACAGGGCCGCGGAGGCCGCTGCGTCCAGCGGGCGCTGGGAGTTGATCAGCACGTAGCCGTGACCCGGGCTGCGCATCGCCCAGCCGAAGCTGTTGGGAACGTGCGCGCAGGGCTGGCCGAACTGGCACGGCGGGTCGCGGTACACCGCGAACGCAACCGAGTTGTCGGCAGGATCTGATGCGCCCACGCGCTTCACCGTGCCGTATTTGCGCAACTGCTTGAGGACGCTGTCGGGGATCACGCTTGGCGGGCCGAGCACGTAGATATGTGGGCCCTGATGAGCGAGCAGCGCCTGCTTGGTGGCGTCCGGGATCCCGCTGCTGTTGACGAACAGGACCGGCTCGCCGCTCTCGGCGGCCCAGCCGGCCGCCGGCATCGAATACGCGGGGCTGTCCGCCGAGGCGATCAGCACGTAGGGACTCACCTTGCCCGCGGCAGCGGTGGCGAACCGGTCGATCGACGCGGCAAGCGTGTAGGGGTCAGAGCCCTTGATCTCGACCGAGCGCAGTCCGGGCGGGCTGGGTACCTGCCCGACGCGGATCAACTGTGCGCCGCCCGCCGCGCCGGCGCCCGTTGGCGCCAACGTCTTGAGCGCGCCCGCGGTCGCGGATGGAAGCGTGTCCGGATCAGAGAGGAGGATCGGCGCGCGGATCGGTGCCGCCATCAGCACCGACGCCGCGACGGCTGCCTGCCAGTCGTTGGTCGGGGCGAGTGTGATCGCCGGCGGGTGGGTGCCCGCCGCCGAGGACGGGTACACCGCCAGCGCGACGCCCGCGGCGTCGGCGATCGGATCGGCGCCGGCAACCCGGGTGGTGTTCTTGGTCGCGACCGTCGGGAAGCCGAGCTTCTGCGGCGCGTTCGCTTCCTTGGATTGAACGCCGGTCTGGGGGCTCTGGCCACCGGAGATCAGCTGCGATGTACCACCGCAGCCGGCAACGGCGATCGTGGCTGCGAGCGCCAGAGCAGTGTGGGTCGCTTTGCTGCGGGAGAGGGGCATTACGTCGGGAGGGCCTTCCTTGCCTCGCGGACGTTAGCGCTGTGCTCGTTGTGGGGCGCCAGTCGAAGTGTGTTCGTTTGATTTTGGGTCGTGGCGACCGCCCAGTCGACGCGCTTCGGTGACGGTCTGAAAAAATGTGTGTAGCGGGATCGTCTGATGGGTAACCACGCGCCCTCGACGGGCTTGCAGGGCCGGGTACTTCCGTGCGCCGCCGGGTCATCTCTGGCGGGCACGCTCATCGCGGGACTACTGACAGGGGTTCGATGATCTGTTCTGAGGAGCTGGCGACGGGATGGCGACGTTTGCGGCGCGCCGCGATCATGGTGTGCGCCGTGGTGGCCGCGATCTGCACTGCGGCGCTCATGTCGGCAGGGACCGCCGGTGCGCAACAGCTCCGGGGGGTCGCGCTGCACCCGATGGCCAGCGACGACAGCGCCTCCACGATCCAGCGTGAGTTCGATCTGCTGCACGCCGCCGGTGCCGACACGGTGCGCTTCGACGTCTTCTGGACGGCGGTCGAGTGGAGCGGAAAAGGCCAGTACAACGCCGGCGCGCTCTCGTGGCTCGACCAGGTGTTCAGCGAGGCGCGGTCCCACGGGCTGAAGGTGATCCTCGACGTCTGGTCGACGCCGTGCTGGGCGTCGTCGGGGCCGGTGACGATGACCCTCGGATGCACGTACGGCTGGTGGACACGGCCGGTCCGCTACTACCCGCCGAAGAATCCTCAGGACTACGCCGACTTCGTCGCGTTCGCGGCCAAGCGCTGGCAGTCCTCACTCGCGGCGGTCGAGCTTTGGAACGAGCCGAACGGCCATTTCCTGTACTCGCAGGACAAGGCGGGGGACTACGCGAAGCTGGTGCGGGCGGCGTACCCGGCGGTCAAGGCCGTGGCGCCGACGCTGCCTGTCCTGATCAGCATGGCGAGGACGGACACGTCGTTCCTGTCGGCGTTGTATGCCGACGGGGTGCGCGGCTACTACGACGGCATTGCTGTCCATCCGTACGGCCAGCCGAAGCTCGACGGACTGAAGGCGCTCCGCGCGTACGCGGTCAGCCAGGGAGACACGGCTCCGATCTGGGTCACGGAAGTGGGGTGGTCCTCGTCGGCGGTCGGGCTCCAAAACCAAGCCGCCGACACCACCTCGGTGCTGGAGCAACTGGCCGCGCTCCCGTACGTGTCGGCCGCCGAGATCTACGAGATGCGCGACGAGGCGTTCAACCCGCTGGACGCAGACATGAACTTCGGGTTGCTCTACAACAACTTCTATCCGAAGCCTGCCTGGTACGCCTTCTCGACCACACTCTCCGCTCTGGCAGGAACCTGACGTAGGTGTGAGCGCGCCAGGAATGGAGGCGAAAGCCGGGGTTCGGTCGCGATTGGTCGCCGTTCGGCGGCCGTAGGTCGCTACGCTTCAAAGGCTCGTCCAGCCACCCCGCAGAGGAGGATGCGATGCCGGGCCTTTCCGGGCGCATGTCCACCGTAGTAAAAGCGAAGATCTCCAAGCTCCTAGACCGCGCCGAGGATCCTTCCGAGACGCTCGACTACAGCTACCAGAAGCAGATGGAGCTGTTGCAGAACGTCAAGAAGGGGATCGCAGACGTAGTCACCTCCAAGAAGCGTCTGCAGCTGCAGCAGGACAAGCAGCAGCAGCAGATCGTCAAACTCGATACCCAGGCGCGTCAAGCGCTCGCCGCGGGCAACGAGGAGCTCGCGCGGACCGCGCTCGAGCGCAAGAACGTCGTCCAGACCGAGATGCAGTCGCTCGACTCGCAGATCGCGCAGCTCGAGCAGCAGCAGGAGCAGATGACCGCTTCAGAGCAGAAGATGCGCACGAAGCTCGAGCAGTTCCGCTCAAAGAAAGAGGTCATCAAGGCCCAGTACTCGGCGGCGGAAGCCCAGGTGCGGATCTCCGAGGCGGCGACCGGCGTCGGCGAGGAGATGGCGGACGTTGGTCTGGCCATGCAGCGCGCGATGGACAAGACCGAGCAGATGAAGGCGCGTGCCGACGCCGTCGGCGAGCTGGAAGCGTCCGGCACGTTCGACGACCTGACCGCGCTCGGTCCGGGCGAGGACGACATCGATCGCCAGCTGCGCGAGCTCTCGAGCACATCCGAGGTTGATTCCGAGCTGGCCAAAATGAAGGCCGAGATCGGTGCGGGTCCGACGTCCGCTGGTGAGCTCGGCGCCGGCAGCGGCGAGAGCAGCGGTGCGGGCGCCGGCGGCGGTGCGAGCGCCGGCGGCGGTGCGGGCGCCAGCAGCGCTCCGGCCGGGGCCGAGGGTTCGGGCGAGGGTACCGGCGCGGCGAAAGAGCAGGCGCAGTGATCGTCCGGATCGCGACAGAGGGCCAGTACGAGATCGGCGACGGCGACGTCGAGGAGCTCAATCGGCTGGACAACGAAGCAGTCGCGGCGTGCGATACCGGGGACGAGCAGCACTTCCGTGACGTGTATTCGCGGCTGCTTACGTGGGTGCGGAGCAACGGCGCGACCGTTGGCGAGGATTACCTCGGTGGCTCGGACGTGATCCTCCCGCCGCCCGATGTGTCGCTCGACGAAGCGAAGGCGGAGTTCAGCGGCGAGGGCCTGATTCCGGGCTAACGGGACGCGTCAGTGCCCGCCGCCGATGTGGTGCTGCGGCGCGGGTGCGGCGCCGATCGCTGATCCTGGATTCGAGATCCCTGGCTGCGCCGGCGCGCTCGTCGTCGTCGGCGGCGGCGAGGAGGGCGGTGGCGATGATGGCGTCGGCGCCGGCGTGAACGTCGCGGGGGTCGTCTGCTGCGGCGTCGTTGCCGTTGCCTGCGTGAACGGAGGCAAGGAGGTCGTGGTCGGTGCTGCGGCAGCCGGGGTCCTTGCCGCCGCTGCCGCTCGGCGGTGAGGCTTGTGCACGACATTCACGTGACGGCGCGTCCGGTGCCTGGCGGCGCTCGTCGTGGCAGACGACGTGATCGCCACCTGCTGGGCAATGCTCGGAGCCGTCGTCGCCGCAGGATTGCTGCTGCCCGACGACGACACCAGCACGATCGCGAGTACCACTCCCGCGATCGCCGCCGGCACCGCAATCAGCGCAGCCCGAACGCGGCGGCGGCGCGCCCCGAGCACCGGAAGCGCAACGGCGGCCGTAAGGGGATGGCCCAGCTCTCGGGACCACAGCCGCTCGGCAGCCGTCATCCTCGCCTGGATGTCGCGGCAGGTCTCGCAACGGCGAACGTGTTGCTCGAGCGCGTCGAACTCGTGCTCGTCGATCAGACCGTTCAGTCGAGCCGCGAGCATGCGCGGGGTCGCGACACATTCGGGGGTGTTGTGAGGGTCATCAGCGATCTCAGCCGAGAGATGCCTGGCAGCGACCGCGCGCGTCAGAGTCGCAAGGCGCAGCTCCTCCTGCTCGGCGGGAATCTCGGCCAGTGCCCCGGACTCGCCGTCGAACGCAGACCAGGCATCTGCTGCAGCCGCGGCGGCGGCTGTTCCGCAGACAGCGTCGCAGTACGCCTCAACGGCGGCCTTTCGGGGATCTGAGACGACCACGCGGAGCGCATCGACTGCGACAGGCGCAGGCTCGTCGGCCTCGAGCGCGGTGACGAATGCCTGCTCGGCGTCGAGCATTCGGCGTTCGACCTCCAGACACGACTCGCACTCGCGGAGATGATCCTGAAGCTGATCTCGGCCGGCTTGGTCGATCTCATCGTTGGCGCGCGCCGCGAGCAGCTCGCTCGCTCGGACACAGCCCGCCTGACCCCCATCGGCACGATTGCGAGCGTGGCTGTCGCGCCACCCGTCGGCATGATCGTCGAGCATCGGAGCCTCCGCCGCGACTGTGCGAGTGATCCGAAGCAGCTCGAGGTTCGCGCTGTGCTCGTCCGCGTTCGGACGCCGCCGGATCCTCGTGTCGAATAGCTCGAGCGCTTGAGCGGCCTTGGCGTCCGCCTGCGCCGGGTCGCAGAAGCGCTCGCAGAAGACGCTGACGGCGCGAAACCGCCGGTGCTCAACCTCAGGCTCTCTCGGCCTCGCCGGCGAACGCTCGTCTGGTGGCAGCCACTCGTCGGCGGCGTGGTAGCCGTTGTCGAGTGGCATTCCATGCCTGAGGTGGTGATCCTCGAACGGGACCCAAGTCGACCGATCGAGCTCCGACGGGGCGGCGTGCGAATCGGAGGCCGATCGTGCCTCGGCGGCGCCGTTGGCGTCGGCGAGCTGCCAGCCGGCGGGAGCGGTTGAGGGCGCGATCTCTGCCGGAACGTCCTCAGTCTCGCGCTGAGGGGTCTCCTCGGCCTCGCTCCGGGGCGAGGGCGACTCCTCGGGCTCGGGCGGTGCGCTCAGATCAGGTACCCATGCCGCAGGCGCGTTCCCGGCCGGCTCGGGCTCCGCCGCGCGGACCTGCTCGACGGCCTCCACGTGCGCCTCGGGACGTGAAGGCGGGGACTGCGGTCGTCGCATCAGCGGTCCGAGTAGCCCGCCTTGGCGTCGCCGCACGACCCGCGACGCTCGCTCCGGAGGATCGCTCTGGCTCATCGGATGCTCCCGCCCTTCACGGCGCCTGCCCCGCTCATGACAACGGCACAGGTTACGCACTCGGGAAGCAGCCTGCGCCGGTTGCGAAGTGCGCCGCCGCCTGCTCCGCGGGCCGTGCGTTCGCGGCCCCGGGGAACCGGCGTGTGGCCCAAACACCCGTTGCTATGCTGCCCCGCGGGATGCGGTGAGGCCCAACCGGCCGTGTGCAACCTCTCGGGGGAGTGCGGCGTCAGGTACCGCCTGCCGTCCTGATTTCACTCCACTATCCATCAACGGCATGAGCACATCGACGCCTGACGCTCCGCGCTACGCCACATTGCGCGACTACGTGAGAGTGATCCGCAGCAACAGGCTGCTGATCCTAGTGATCACGCTTGCCTGTGCGATCGCGGCGTTTGCACTCACCGCGCGTCAGGCGAAGACCTATCAAGCGCAAGCGTCAGTGTTCTTTCAGGACACTACGCAGAACGCCGAACTGGTCGGAACGCAAGCCGGTCCAACGTTGACGGACCTAGCGCGTGCTCAGCTCAACGCCCAGAAGGTCACCAGCTCCGACGTGGCCAAGCAGGCCAAGAAGGATCTTCGATCGCCGCTGAGCCCGACTGTGCTTGCGAGTTCGATCAGCACGTTCGTCAATACACAGAACAACTTCGTCGTAATCCAGGCAACCTCACGCAACCCGGGCGCCGCGGAGCAACTTGCCAACGCTTTCGCGAACGCAACAAAGACCGTTAGCCGCGACCAGTCACGGTCGCAATACGCGTCACTCGCCGCCGGCGCGCGCGCACAATTCTCGCATCTGTTCGACGTCTCGAGAGACCCGCTGACGCGCGAAGCGTATGCGAACCGGGTCGCCACCCTCGGGTTCCTTGCACAGACGGCTGATCCGGTCGACATTGTGCAACCGGCGACGGTGCCGACAACGCCGGCAGGCCCCCATACGGTCCGTAACACCGCGCTCGGACTGCTGCTCGGCCTGACTATCGCGCTCCTTGCCGCATTCGGGCGCGACGCACTCGATCGTCGCCTGCGCAGCTCCGGGCAGATAAGTGACGAGCTCGAATGGCCGATTCTCGGCCATGTTCGCGAGACCGCGTTTGGTTCGCAATTGTTCCTATCGGGCGGCGGTGGCTCGGATGCCGAGGGTGACCGCGAGTCATTCCGCATTCTGCGGCAGAACATCAGGTTCCTCGACATGGATCGCGCCCCGACGTCAGTCGTCGTCACCAGCGCGCTTCCAGAGGAAGGAAAGTCGACTGTGGCGGGAACACTCGCGTGCGCGAGTGCCGCTGCAGGTCTGCGGACGCTGCTTGTCGAGTGTGACGTCCGACGTCCGTCGCTCGCGAAGCACTTCGGTCTGAGGGGAGCTCCCGGGCTCACGGACTTCCTTCTGGGCAAAGCGTCACCGTCTGACATCCTGCAGATCGTCGAGCTGCCAGGTGGGATCCCGGTCACTCCACCATCGAGCAACGGCGTGGCAGCCAACGGATCAGGCGGACCGCACAAGGCGCACGAATCGCAGGGTCGGCGGCTCGTTTGCATCGCCGCCGGACGTGCGGTACCCGAGTCAGCTGAGTTGCTCAATTCGAGTCGCTTCAAGCAGTTCCTGCGAGACGTCGAGTCCGCATACGATCAAGTGATCCTCGATGCGGGTCCGCTGCTGGCCGTGGCAGATACCGCCGTACTTCTGCCCGAGGCGGACGCGACACTGATCTGCGTCAGAGCCGGACGAACGACCCATGATCAGGCCGCTGCCCTGAAGCACGCCGTGAACCGCCTTCCTCATCGGCTGATCGGGATTGTCGTCACTGGCGTGCGTCCCGGAGCCGAGCAGGATCTCGGCTACTACTCGTCCTACGCCTACTCGTACCAGGCGTCGCGCTGAGTGTGCCGCACCTTCGCGTCGTCCGCCCGTCGTTGACTGAGTGACGGGTGGATTTACTCGGCGGTCGGCGCTGGCTTGCGCTGCACGAGCTGAGCAAGCCCGATGCCGATCACCAACCATCCTGCGATAACGGGGACTCCGTCGACGTAGGGTCCGGCGCCCTCGAGCACGAACAAACAGATGGCTGTGCCGGCTGCGCCCAGTGCGACCGTCGCGCGCTCCGGATCACGGAGCGTGAGGCCACCGCGCACGAGCCCACCCGCCAAGCACGCCAATGCAAGACCAAACAGGATCATCACCGCCAAGCCCTGCTCGAGCGCGATCTTCAGGAAGCCGTTGTCGACGCTAAAGCCAGTGACTGGCAGTAGGTGCGTCGTACGGGCATTGGAGATATAGCCCGCCGGTGCCGTCCCCAAGCCATATCCGAATGGGTGACCGGAGAGGTCGCGCAATGCAATCGTCCATTTGTACTCGTGCGCCGCGACGGATGTGTCGTGCGTGTCCGCTGTGAGAAGCGCCATGTAGCTATGCCCGGTATCGCTCCCTCCGCCGAACCCGTATGCCGCAGCGCCGATCCCGATGGTTATCAACAGAGCGGCGACCGTATGCGCGATTCGTGTGGCAGAGAACGCTCGTGGCCGCGTGTGCAGGACCGCCACCGCGATGACTGCGAGCGCTGCGCCCAGGACTGGGGCACGCTCCCTGGAGGCAAACAGAGAGATCGTGAGCAGAGGGAGCGCGCAGAGGGCAAGCGCCCGCATCCGGCCGCGAAACCCCAACGCGCACGACAGAACGAACGGGATCATTAAGCTGGCCCACTCCGCGAGGTCCGGCGCGCTCAAGAACGAGCCGATGTCCTTCAGGTGACCGTTGACGTAATCGAAAATCGAGCGTGACGCCCACGCACGCTCGAGCGACGAAGGCCCAAAGATCATGCGCAGCGTGGCGTATGCACCAACGAGGCAACCGGCGATCAGCAGCCACCGGACGATCCGCATGTGGGTCGCTGTCGGCCATTGCGAGTATGCCGCGAAGAACATCGAGAGCAGGAACAGCGGCGCAAGTTCAAACCCGGCGAGGGCAAGGTGAGGATCGGCCGCGAACACGATCTGCGCCGCGCTGACGACGATGTATGCGCCTGCCAGCAGGACCCCATACGGCATCGACAGCTGATCCCTGCGTCGGACGAACGAAAGGCGGACAATCATCGCGGCCAAGAACGCGATGAACAGAACCGTAATCGCCCGCTTGTACGGAAACGTGAAGTAAAGCGAGAGCGCCCCGAAACTCGCGGTCAGCGCGATCAGCGCTACGGCCCCGACCGCAGGACGCTTGTACACGAGCCATGTCAGCAAGATCGCGCCAGGAATTCCGAGCGCCAGAGTCGGCTGATCCACGACCTGTGGCGTGAGCAGAAGCGCTGCCGCGAGTACTGCCCTCCATCCCGTGGCGATGCGCAGCGCCGTTGAGACGGGCCGTTCCGAGAGTGCCCAGACCCCTCCAAGCGTTACCGGCGGCGCGAGCAGGGCGAAGTCGACCAGCCGGGACGACTGGGTGAACGTGACGACGCCGAGGAACTGCGCGATCATCAGGGCGGACCAGGAGGTAATTGCGGCGATCAGAGCTATGTCGCCGGCAGCCGCGAGAATCCGCCCGCGATCACGCAGCTCAACCCCTGCCGAAGGTGTGACCACACCGTGAGAGTACCTAGCTAACGGGGTCCCATGCGGCAGCAGATCGACACAATTCCGGACGAGATCATGAGCGACAAACGTCTTGACCAGCTCGCGGTTCTGTTCGTCTGCCAGAGCGACCTCGCGGGTCCGAGCGAGAAGCAGATGATGGGATACGCCCAGCGTCTCGCACGGCGGGGGCACCGCGTGCTGCTCGCCCTGGGCGGCAGCCTGGAGCGCTCGCGGCGGGAGGGGCTCGAGATCACTCCGGGGATCGAGATGACGGAGTACCGCTTCGCGGGGCGGGGCTTGCGCGAGGAGGACCGGCGGGTGGCGATTGGCTTCGAGCCGAGCGTGATCCATGCCGTCAACTCGCGCGTGCCGACAGCCGCGGCGGCGTCCGAGTACGCGAGGGTTACGGGCGCACCGGTCTTCGTCCACTTCGAGGACAACGAATGGAGTGCATGGCACGGGGTCCCGGGTGAGTCGCTCTACTACAAGATCGGAAGACGCGCCAGGCGCCTCGAGAGCACGATCCATCCGGCTAGCTGGCCGCACTCGACCGCTCGCACCAGGCGCTGGGTGCGGCACCGCGCCGCGGCGCTGGACGCCCTGACTCCAGAGCTATCCGCCGAGGTGTCGCGGAGGATCGGGCGCGATTGCACGACCCTGTTCCCGGTCTCGCCAATCGTCGCGAATGGCAACGGGACGCCGTTCGAGCTGCCGGCCGAGTCCTCCGGCATACCGCTGGCGGTCGTGACCGGGACGATCTATCCGTTCTCTTTGGACGACACGCTTCAGGGACTGAGGGCAGTGGCCGAGGTCCAGCGTCGTGGGCATGCGCTCGCGTATGTCCATCCGGGCAATGTCCACGCTCGGATCGACCCGGTGTCATTGGCCACCGACGCCGGCCTCGCGCCTGGCACGTTTGCCTTTCCTGGGCTCGTCCCTTACGCGAGCGTTCCCGGCCTGCTTGCCCGCGCCACGGTGCTTCTACAGCCCGGCGGACCGACGGAGTTCAATCGACTGCGCCTGCCATCAAAGCTCCAGGCATACCTCGCCTCGAGCACACCGACGATCACGTTCGCCGCGGGCTTCGGCGCGCTGCTGGCCGACCGCGAGGAGGTGCTGAAGATCCGGACGATCGATCCTCGCGAGCTCGCCGATCGGATCGAAGAGGTACTGACCGATCCCGCGTTACGCAAGACGCTGGCAAACGGTGGCCCGCGCGCGGCCGACCGGCTGTTCGACGCTGAGCGAAACACGGACGCTCTCGTCGAGCATTACGAGCGCCATCGCGCGTCCTAGCGGGGCGCCAGTTGACGAGCGCTCGCCGCGTCCGGCGCGGCGCGGGCCGCGATTTGCGCCCGGAGCTGGGCGACCTCACGGGAGGCATCGCGGCGCAGCAGGATTCGCGCACCGGCGCGGGTGGCGAACGCCATCGTCAACGCGGCTTCGTCGAGCACCATCGCCCGGCGTCCGAGATGGCGGTTGACGACATCGCGGCGCAAACGGGCGAACAGCTCATGCGGTTCGCCGCCGTAGGCCGGAAGCGTTGAGTGACTCCCGTAGTGCCGTACCTGAACATCGGGATACAGCTCGGTGGGGATCCCGGCGTTCGCGGCACGCAGCGCGAGGTCGAGGTCCTCGCAGAACATGAAGATGCGCTCGTCGAACGGTCCCAGCTCTCGCAGCAGTTGCGTCTGCGCAACGAGGCACGCGGCGATCGCCCAGCCCACTGCGCGCGGCTTCTCGGAGCGCCACGGATCGGCACGCAGGCGCAGCGCGCGGGGAAGCGCCAGCGGGTGGATGAACGCCGGCAGCAATGCACCAACAGTCCCCGGTGGCGGGTGAGCGCTGCGCTGGATCGTCCCGTCGTCGTTGAGCAGCCGCGGCGCGAGCAGCGCTGTGCGTGAGCGAGCGAGCTGGACGAGCCTCATCAGGCCATCGTCGAGCAGCTCGATGTCCGGGTTCAGGAGCACGGAGACGTCTGTGGTCAGCCGCGCAAGCGCAACGTTGTTGGCAATTCCAAAGCCAGGGTTGTCCGGGCGGTCGAGGATCATCGCTCCGCGCGAGCGCGCGAGCTCCGCACCCGCGTCGGTCGAACCGGTGTCGACGACGACGAGCTCGGGCATCGGGTGGATGTGGCGTTCGAGCGAATCGAACAGCGCGCCCAGGTAGCGCTCGGAGTTGTGGATGACGATCGCTGCGCCAAATGGGGGAGCGGTGCTGGTCATCTCGTCGAGAACAGTAGCCCTGTCGCTGCTACCGGGCGCCCAATCGGCCCAGGCGGAAGTCGCGCCATCCCACGAGCGCTGCGCGCACGTTGCGCGCGGGATGGCTGCCACGTCGGGCGTGGACGATGTTCGCGAACAGCACCTCGGCCTCGCGCGCCAGAGCTCTTGACCTCGGCAGCGGCGCATGCCGCTCGCAGACGACCAGCATGTTGCGGGTGTGGTAGTAGGCGCTTAGCGGGGAGTGATCGCCACCGCTGGATGCCGAGACCCTGTGCCACAGGCGAGCGTCCAGCGCCACGTAGTTCTTTCGCCCGGTTGCCCGCATCCGGAGCGACCAGTCGATGTCCTCGAGGCGTAGGTAGAGCGTCTCGTCGAGGCGACCCACTTCGTCGATGACCGACGTGGAGACCAACATCGCCTCGCCCGACGATGCCACGATCTCCTTCACGCCTCGGAGCCGCCCATCCGCGTGATCGCCGGCGTGCAGCGGGCGCCCGGGGTGCCCGCGGCGTGGGTCGAACTCCCATCCTGCGCTGAGCACACGGCCGCGCGTACCGAGCCCGACGACCAAGGGGCTGACGATTCCGGCGTCGGGCCGAGCCGCGGCCGCGTCCACGAGCCTTTCGACCATTCGGCGATCGACGATCGTGTCGTTGTTGAGCAGCAGCACGTAGTCGGAGCCGATCGCCTGCGCGCACTCGACGCCGACGTTCATGCCCCCGGCGAACCCGAGGTTGGCCGTGGTTCCGAAGGTGATCGCATCCGGGTAGCGCTCGCGGACTTCGGGTCCGATGTCCGTCTCAGATGCGTTGTCAACGACGATCGTCGTCAGCCGCGGCCACGTGGAGGCGGCGAGCGAGTCCAGGCAGGCGAGCGTGTCGTCGCGGCCATTGAAGTTGAGCACCACGACGGCGACGTGCGGAACCGAGTGCGCTGCGCTCACTGCTCCGCCAGCTGCATCAGGAGCGTGTCAGTACGAGCTGCCGCAGCTTCCCACGTCGTCTCCGTGGCACGCTGGAACCCGGCGTGGCGCAGCCGCACCCGCACCTCTGGGTCGGTCGCCGCGCGGATCACTGCGGCAGCGATTTCGGCCGGATTGTCGGGATCGACCAGCAGTGCGGCGCCTGCGCACGTCTCAGGCAACGCGCCGCGATCTGCAGCCACGACGGGCGTGCCGCACGCCATCGCCTCCACACAGGTGAGGCCGAACCCTTCGTAGCGAGACGGCAGAACAAAGGCCTGTGCGCCGGCGTAAAGGCCGGGGAGGTCCTCGTCCGGGACGTAGCCGAGCGGGCGCAGGCCGCTCACGGCCGTCGCGTTCGAGATGTGCCGCTTACCGCCGCCCGCCCACACCAGCTCAAGGCCCAGATCTCGCAGCTGTTGCGCTGTCGGACCGAGCGCCGCGAGATTCTTGCGGGGGTCATCGGTCCCGACCGTGAGGACGTATGGTCGCTTGAGGGAGTGCCGATCGCCGGCGCGCTCTGAATCGACCGCGGCGTGAAAACGCGAATCGACGCCGCCGGGGATGACGACGACCTTTTCGGGGTCGAGCCCGCCGAGGTTGATCAACTCGTGGCGGGAGAACTCCGAGACCGTGACGACCGCCAGCGCACGCCGTGCGCACGCAGTTCCGAAGCCGGCATGCCACGCGCGGTAGGCGCGCGAATAGCCGCTGGTGTTGCGCAGCACGGCCGCGTCGTGAAGCACGAGGACGTTGCGTGGCCACAACCATGGCGCCAGGTTCGCCGGAGACCAGACAAGCGCGGCGCGCAAGCGTGCGGCTGCCGCGGGTAGCACGAACTGCTCCCACGCCTGGCCGGCGCGACTGTCGAAGCCGTCGGGTGGACCGAGGATGCGATACCGATCGGGGCGCATCGCGAGCAGACGAGGGATGACCTCGACAGCCCAGCGCTCGACCCCGGTGATATGCGCTCTTCCCGCCACCCGACCGTTCAGCACGAGCGGTCCGTCAGACATCGCGCGCCGATGGTAGCCCGGGAACCGGAATCTTGCGCCGGCAGAGCAGCTGACTCGCGTTGAAGTTCGGTTGTGTAGCTTGGCCGTGCGTCATGCCTGCCAATTCTTCGCAACCACGCTCCCGTCCTGCGGTGAGTGTGCTGATGCCATTTCTCGGAGACCGTGAAGAAGCGCAAGCGGCGCTAAGGGCGCTGTCCGGAATTGCGCGTCGTCCGGACGATGAGATCGTGGTTGCCGACAACAGTCCGGGGCTCGTGATCTGTGCCGTGGCGACCAGCTTCGAGGGGGTCACCGCGATCCCCGCCAATGAGCAGCAGTCGGCCTATTACGCGCGCAACGCGGCCGCCGGCGCCGCGCGAAACCACTGGCTGCTGTTCACCGATGCTGACTGCATTCCGGAGCCGGACATCCTGGACCGCTATTTCGCCGAGCCGATCGACGACGCCGACGGCGCGATCGCCGGCGAGGTCATCGGAGACCCTGCCCAGCAGCCGATCATCGCCCGCTACCAGCGCGATCGCGGTTACCTGCAGCAGCGCCGTTACGTCAACGCCGAGCGGCCGTACGCTGTGACGGCCAACCTGCTGGTGCGCGCGTCGGCGCTTCATTCGGTTGGCGGGTTTCTGGAAGGCGTTCTGTGTGACGAGGACACGGACTTCACCTGGCGGCTGCAGGATGCCGGCTGGCGGCTCGGCTACAGGCCCGAGGCGAGGGTGGCGCATCGTTTCAGGGAATCGCCGCAGGCGTTCGCGCGGATGATTCTCAGTTACGCCGCCGGCCGAGCATGGCTGAACAGGCGGTACGCGGACGCATACCCCAGCCCCGAGCCACTGCGTGCGATCCCGAGGGCGCTCGCCGCGTCGATCCGATGGTGGTTCGCGCACGACCGCGAACGAGCCCGCTTTCGCGCGATCGACGCAATGGTGATGGCGCTCGACCGGTTGGGGAGCCTGCGGGACAACAGCGTTCGCGGTCCGGACGATCGCCGTCCCCGGGCCGACGTCGTCGTCCTGACCGACATCTTTCCCGATGCCACCACGACAGAAGTCGCTGAGCAGCTCGCGGCACTGGCGCAGGCGGGGTGTGTTGCGAGGGTCGAGGCGACGCGGCGCCCGACGAGGCAGGACCTCAGCGCCGTTCGCGCGCACGTGGCGAACTATCGGGAGGACGAATCGCCGCTGTTCGTATTGCGGTCGCTGCTCTGGCTATGGACGCGCGATCCGCTGCGGATGCTCGCGGAGGTATGGGCCAGCCCCGGGTCTCGAGCACGCCGGCCCCAGCCGCAGCTGCGGGCGATCGCGCCGATCGTGGTTCGGCTGAAACGAGGCGGCGAGCGCCAACTGCATGCTGGCGGCTCAGACGATGGTGCCGCCACCGCGGCTCGGGTCGCGCGCCTGGCCGGTTGCCGCTACAGCGTCGTGTCGCAAGGCGACCCCGACGGCGGCGCCGGGCAACTCGCTGCGCTGGTCGCCGCGCTCAGCGGCGACGACAGAGGCTGATCGCCGGCCGTGGACTGCGCGTCCGCTCCAGGCTCTCGAGCTCGTGCGCGTACGCGACGGCGCTCAGAGTAGGCACGCCGGCAGGGCTGACCAGCCCGAACCAGTCCTCGGCATTCGCGATGTCGAGATCGCGTGTGGCCCACGTGTACGGAAGGATCCGCTCGATGCCGCAGTCGGAGCGAGCAAGCCAGCCCGTGGCCTGCGCGAGCCTCGCCGCGCGCTGTGAATCTGAGGCGCGCTGCTGCAACGGAAACCCGGACGTCGTCCAGCCGAACTCCGTGACGTCGATCGGCGTGTTCGCATCACCATGGGCGTCGAGCACCGACCGTACATGTGCGACCTCCTCCGCGACCCCAGCCGGATCCGGCGAGTACGGATGAACCCCGACCGCATCGAAAGCGCCACGACGCTCGCCGAGGGCCAGGTAAAGCTGCTCGAGGAACCCCTCACTCGGCCATGCGAGGCCGCCGACCACCGCCTCGACGCCGGAGGCGGCGGCGTGAATCGCGTCGCGCGCTGCCTCGTAGAGCTGCGCGTACCCTGCCGGGTTCGACGTCGGGCGCCAGAAGAAGCTGCCGTTCTCCTCGTTCCATATCTCGATCGCGGTGACTGGCAGGCGGGGTAACGTCGGGTGAGCCCGCCAGAACGTCCCGCGCGGGCCGTAGCGATGCGCGAGCGCGCCGGCGAACGCCGCATACTCGCTCGGATCGGATGGGGGTGAGTACTGGTCGGGCCCGGACAGTGGTCCGCGCGGCACAGCCCAGAGCGCTGAATAGCCGGCCATCGGCAGCCACCGCAGGTGGTGCTCGGCGAGTGCGTAGACGAGCGCGTCGGTGAATCCCCAGCGGTAGCCGTGCCGGCCCGCATTTGGCGCGGCGGGCTCGATGCTCTGCCATGACGAGTCCGTGCGCACGACGTGGATCCCATCTCGCTGCATCTCGCTCAGGTGCGTGGGCCAACTGGTGGCCGGCAACCACAGGAGGGCCTGTCCGTTGACTCCCAGCCCGGCGGGCGGCGTCGCCGCCGTCGCCGGGGCTGGGCACGCGGCAACCACCGTGCAGAGTGCGAGGAGCCGGACGACGAGGGCCTGGAAGAACATCGTTTATGCGCTCGGCGTAAGCGCGGCGCTCGAACTCTCGCGCGATGCGGCCCGTGTCTGGAGGGCGTCGCGCACGAGCGCTCTCATCCTGGCCCGGAACACGGCGAGAGAGAAGCGGCCTGCCACGGCTGCGAGATCGGCAGGTGACGTGTCGAGCTCGTCCGCGCGAGCAATCGCCTCCAGCAACGAATCTTCGGTCAGTTGGCCGAAGAACGCGGCGCTCAGCCCATCCTCCTGGGTCTCGAGTACGCCGCCTTCCGCGTATGCCACGACCGGTTTTCCGGCAGCGTTCGCCTCGACGGGCGCGATCCCGAAATCCTCGGTCGCCGCGACACAAAGGGCGCGACATTGTTCGAACAGCTCACGCAGCGAACCGTCATCGAGCTTGCCGTGGAACGTGACGGTGGGACCGGCAAGCGCACGGAGTTCTGCCAGGCACGGTCCCGTACCCACGACGTCGAGTCCGAGGCCGGCCCGCGTCGCCGCCCGGACAATCAGGTCCACCCGCTTGTACGGGAGCAGGCGGGAAACCACGAGCAGCCGCTCGCCTCTAGGACGAGGCGTGAACTGAGCCACGTCGACGGGCGGATGGACCACCGCTGCATCGATGCCGTAGACCGAGAGGATGCGTCGGCGGACGTGCTCGCAGTTGGCGACGTAGATGCTGGCCCTCCGCGCTGCGGCGCGATCCCAGCGCCTCAGCGGCGATGTCAGCGGAGCGAGGAGAGCCGGGCCGAAAGACCGTCCCAGGTGCTCCCCTCCCCGGTAGAGCCAGCGGGCAGGGGTATGGCAGTAGACGACATGCAGCGCGTCGCGGCGCGGCCGGATGCCGTGCGCCCACCCGCTGGAGGAACTGATCACGACATCCTCCTCGAGCGTCCCGAAGCTGCGGAACGCGAGCGGATAGAGCGGCGCGAGCGCCCGGAAACCACGATTCACCGGCGCGCGGTCCAGCACGCTCGCGCGGACGTCGATCCCCGCGAACTCCCGGAACGTCGAGGCAGGGCGGTACAGCGAGGTATAGACCGGCGATCCGGGCCATGTCCCGGCAAGCTCGAGGGCGACGCGCTCGGCGCCTCCGCACTGGTTCAGGTAGTCGTGGACGATCGCAATCGATGTGTCCACGCGCGTCTCCCGCGACCGTTGCCAACCGCGAACGGCTCGAGTACCCCGTCGAGCGTCTCCATGGCGGGGCAGCATACGCACGCCTGGAGCCGCGCGCGCCGGTTTAGCGAAGCCTCAGATCGGGATTCCCCACAGGGGGAACCAGCGCTGCAGCTCGGGTTCGACAGGCAGGTCGTTTCCGATCTGTGCCTTGAGCACGAGCTCGCGCTCGTTGTCGCGCTGCTGCTCGCCGCCCGCAGGAACGAACGGATAGAAGAAGCCGCGCTTGTAGTTGTAGATCCAGTACATCGCTCGCTTGTTCGAGTCCTCGAACGCAAACACCGCGCACAGGACGCGTTCGCCGTATCCGCCCGTCTCGAGCGCGCCGCTGACCGCGTTGATACCTACGACCAAGTCGTCGAAGTCCTTGCCGCGGAGCACAAGCCAGCGGAAGCCGTACGTGTCATCGGAGCTGTCGACCGTCGTGCCGCTGTCGGCGGCCGTTCCGCGCACGACCTCTTCCATGTCGCGCACGATCGCATCGAAGTCGGCGGTCGCCAGCGGCTGGAAGACGATCGCGGCCGCGCCACGGCTGGTGAAGCCCATCGAGGTCTCCAGCGTCACGTATGCGGTGCTGACCGCGAACAGCCGGTCGGGTGCCGGGCTGTCGAGCTTGCGCTTGCCGGTGAGGATGTCGAAGAAACCCATCCGCGTGCGGGCGTCTACGCGGTTCCCTGAAGCTGGGACTCAAGCCGCTGAAGCGCCGCGATCCGCGCATCCAGCGAGGGGTGCGTCGAGAACAGTGTCGCGACGGTCTGCTTGGCCTTCGGAGGGAAGATGTAGAACGCGGCGAGCTCACCCGAGGCGGCACGGAGATCCTGCTGTGGAATCTGCTGCATGTTGCCGCTGATCTTCATCAGCGCCGAGATCAGCGCGCTGGGGCGGCCGGTGATGATCGCCGATCCGCGGTCTGCGGCGAACTCGCGGTACCGCGAGAGCGCCTGCAAGAGCAGCCACGAGATGATGTACACCAGCGCTGACACAGCGATCACCACGAGCCAGCTCGGGCCGCTGTCCTCGTCATCGCCGCCGCCCCATCCGCCGAACCAGAACCCCATTTGGACGATGAACGAGGCGATCGACGCAAAGAAGCTGGCGATCGTCATCACCATTACGTCGCGGTTGGCGACGTGGGTCAGCTCGTGGGCGAGCACGCCCTCGAGCTCGGCGGGGGTCAGAAGCTCGAGGATCCCGGTCGTCGCGCAGACGGTCGCGCTCTTCGGTGAGCGACCGATCGCAAACGCGTTCGGCATCGACGTCTCGGCGATCGCCACCCGCGGCTTGGGCAGGTTGGCCTGCACGCACAGGCGCTCGATCATCGCGTGCAGCTGCGGGGCCTCCTGCGGGCTCACTTCCTTGGCGCCCATTGACAGCAGCGCGATCTTGTCGGAGGTGAAGTACTGCACCAGGAACAGCGCCCCGGCGATCACCGCGATCGCCACAGCGCCCACGCCGGCGGCGAACAGCACCGCGATCAGGACCGCGTACACGAGCCCGAGGAGGAACAGCGTCAGCAGCATCCGGGCTTGAAGCCCGCGATCGCGGCCGAATGAAGTCGGACGAGCCATAACGAATACATGTTCGCATAGCGTCTAAGCGGCTCCTGAAGGGTTTTCGAAGAGCGGGGCCGCGGAGGCTGGTGCCGCAAGCACGACGGCGTGCGCAGTTTCCTTCGCTATGCGGAGGAAACTGCGTTCGCAAACTGGCCGTTCGTCCGGTACCACTCGATCGTCTGCCGCAGCCCGTCCTCGAGCGCCACCTGCGGCTGCCACCCGGTCAGCTCGCGCAGCTTCGTGTAGTCGACCCACTGGCGGTCGATCTCGCCTGAGGGGGTGCCCTTGCCGCGGACGTCGGGCTCCACACCCGTGCCCGCGAGGCGGCAGATCAGCTCGACGACGTCGAGCACTCGGTGGGGCCGACCGCCGCCGGCGTTGAACGCCTCGCCTTGGCCTGACCCGCGTCCGAGCGCGTCCCAGATCGCCAGGTAAGCCGCAACCGCGTCCTCGACGTAGAGAAAGTCGCGCTCCGGGGAGCCGTCGGAGCGGACAATCGGAGCGCGACCCTCCAAAGCGGCAACCACCGCCTCCGGGACCAGCCGCGAGGCGTTGAAGTCGCCTCCGCCATAGAGGTTCGCGAACCGGGTCACCGCCACCGGCAGCTGCCAGGTGTGCCAGTAGGAGCGCGACAGCAGGTCGGTCGCGGCCTTCGAGACGTCGTAGGGGTAGAGCGGCTGCAATGCGTGATCCTCGCGGTAGGGAAGATCGACATGCGGCCCGTACGCCTTGTCGGATGCGGCGACCACCACCCGCTCGGCGCCGTGGCGCCGGCAGGCCTCCAGCAGCAGCCAGGTTCCGCGCATGTTCGTCTCAAAGGTCGAGAGCGGCGAGCGGTTGGCGGTCGGCACGAGCGTCTGCGCCGCGAGGTGGAAGACGCTGTCGACCTCGTACTCGGCGAGCGTCCGCTCGACAAGGCCGTCCGAGCAGATGTCGCCGGCGACAACATCCACGCGCGCCTCGAGTCCCATCACGCCCAAGGCCGAGCGAGCCGGCTGGTCGCGGCGAATCACGGTGACGTGCGCGCCGCCGTCCAGCAGCGCCCGCACCAGCCAGCTGCCGAGCAGGCCGTAGGCGCCGGTTACAAGTACCGATCGACCGTTCAGTTCCAAAGCTTCCACGGCGCGCGCCCCGACGCCCAGAGGTCGTTGAGCAGGACCGCGTCCTTGTAGGTGTCCATGCAATCCCAAAAGCCCGTGTGGCGGAACGCGCGCAGCTGGCCGTCCTGCGCGAGGCGCGCGAGCGGTTCGCGCTCGAGCACGTCGTCCTCACGCACCAGCTCTAGTACACCGGGTTCGAAGCAGAAGAAGCCGCCGTTGATCCAGTGCTCGCTGCGGGGCTTCTCGACGAAGCCGCGCACGACGCCGTCGCCGTTCATCTCGGCGACGCCGAACTGAAGCTCCGGCCGGACCACCGTCATCGTCGCGGAGGCGCCGTGCTCGCGATGCGTCGCGAGCAGCGCGTGCAGGTCGATATCGGCGACTCCATCCGCGTACGTCGCGCAGAACGAGGCCCCGCCAATGTCCGGAGCGGCCTTGCGCAGCCGCCCGCCCGTCGGCGTGTCGATGCCCGTGTCCACGCAGCGCACGTCGGTGTCCGTCGGCCACGCCGAGTCCGACACGAACGTCTCG
This sequence comes from uncultured Solirubrobacterales bacterium, assembly GCA_963796525.1. Taxonomy (GTDB): domain Bacteria; phylum Actinomycetota; class Thermoleophilia; order Solirubrobacterales; family Solirubrobacteraceae; genus Palsa-465. The sequence continues at coordinate 23,660 of CAWCMD010000011.1, read as the reverse complement.
ATCAGCTCGGCCTTGTAACCGGTCAGCAGCAGAAAGCGGCGGAAGCCCTGAGCGAGGTAGATCTGCATCACGTGCCACAGGATCGGCCGCCCGCCGATCTCCACGAGCGGCTTGGGGATCGAGCGGGTGTGCTCCTGCAGCCGTGTTCCACGGCCTCCGCACAGAATCACGACGGTGGGCAACACGGGGCGGCAGTATGGGGGATCGGATCGAGCCGTGCGCCGGATGGGACGGTGGCGATTCGCTTCGGGGCCTCCGAAGTGAATCGCCATTCACCCAGGGCGCGTAAGGCTACCGGTGGCCTTCGAGCTCGCTGCGCGACGCCAGCAGGTTGCCGCGGTGCAGCTGCATCCAGCGGCGCATCGTGCCCCACTTGGCCCGCCACGGCCCGCCGAGCGCGACCGCCGGCACCGTCAGCAGGCCGGCACGCACGGCGGCCCCGGCCGTGTTCATCAGTCCGAACGCGCGCGTGACGAGCGGGCCCCGGCGACGGAGCATCCACGCGTACGTGCTGCGCTGCCACTGCACGTCGCGTGCGTCCCCCCATAGCTGCGAGGTTGACGCTGCCCCGTGGTGGCGCACGACCGCCGTCGGCTCGTACGACGTCCGCCAGCCGGCCTGCGCAGCCCGCCAGCCGAGATCCAGGTCCTCCGCGTACATCCATTGGTTTGGGTCGAACCCTCCGATCGCGTCCCACGCGGGTCGTCGCATCAGCAGGAACGCCCCCAGCGCCCAATCCACCGTGCGGGCCCGGTCGGGGTTCCATCGGCCTTCGAGCATCATCTGGTCGGCGAGGCGGGAACTGAGACGCCAGATACCGCTGTTGAACAGCAGCGTGTACGGCAGCGTCGGGAACGCGTAGACCGAGTGCTGCGTGGCGCCGTCCGGCAGTACCAGCCGCGGCGCGACGAGCCCCGCCTCGGGGTCGCGGGCCCCGGCCTCGAGCAGCTTCGAGAGGGACCCCGCGGCGACTTCGATGTCCGCGTTCGCGATCGCTATCCACGCGGAGCTCGTGCGCTCCGCGACGAGATTGACCGCCGGCCCGAAGCCGACGTTCTCGGCCGAGGCGACCACAGTCGCCCACGGGAACTCGGTGCGAGCCATCTCCGCTGAGCCGTCCGTGGATGCGTTGTCGACGACCCATATGTCGGCGAGCCCGGCGGCCGCGTCGCGCTCGAGCGATCGCAAACACGCACGGAGCAGATCGCTCGTGTTCCAGGACACGATCGCGACCGTGACCGGTGGTGAATGGCCCTGCGCTGGCCCGGTGGAAGCGGAGCTGCTGACGTCGATGCGCGATGAAGTTACTAACCTTCGCCGCCGTATGCCGACGGTGATCGTCACTGGTTCAGGGGGGCTGATCGGCTCGGAGTCCGTTCGACATTTCGTCGCGGCCGGCTTCGACGTGATTGGCCTGGACAACGACATGAGGGCCCAGTTCTTCGGGCCCGACGCGTCCACGCGACCGGTGACGGACGCACTGGTCGAGGCTCACCCGGAGTTCCATCCCCACTCGATTGACATCCGCGACGCCGAGTCGGTGGACCGCGTGTTTGCCGCCCACGCCAAACAGCTGGAGCTCGTGATCCACACCGCCGCGCAGCCCTCGCACGACTGGGCGGCCCGCGAACCCCACACCGACTTCACAGTTAATGCGAATGGCACGTTGAATCTGCTCGAGTCCACCCGCCGGCACGCGCCGGACGCGACGTTCATTTTCACCTCGACCAACAAGGTCTACGGCGATCGGCCCAACTTCCTGCCGCTGATCGAGACCGAGACGCGGCTCGAGCTTCCCGAGGACCACCGCTGGTACGGGGGCATCGACACGACGATGCCGCTCGACCGCTGCACTCACTCGCTGTTCGGGGTCTCCAAGGCCGCGGCCGACCTGATGGTGCAGGAGTACGGGCGCTACTTCGAGATCCCCACGGTCTGTTTTCGCGGCGGCTGCCTCACCGGTCCCAACCATGCCGGCGCCCAGCTGCATGGATTCCTCGCGTTCCTGATGCGCTGCACGGTCACCGGCGAGCCATACACGGTGATCGGGTACGACGGCAAGCAGGTGCGCGACAACATCCACGCCGCCGACGTCGCCAGCGCATTCGCGGCGTTTCACGCATCACCGCGCGCCGCTGCCGTCTACAACCTGGGCGGCGGCCGATTCGCGAACTGCTCGATGCGGGAGGCGATCGCCGCCTGCGAGCGGATCTCCGGCCTGACGCTGCAGTGGACGCTCGCGCAGGCGCCCAGGATCGGCGACCACCGCTGGTGGATCTCCGACCTGGAGGAATTCCGCACCGACTACCCGGACTGGCGTCCGGTCTACGACCTTGAGACCACGCTGCGCCAGATCCACGGTCGAAACGCCGAGCGCTGGCTGGCCGAAGCGGCCTCCCCCGCATGAGACATGTCGCTCTCCGCTGAGGACCGGATCCTGATCATCGGCGCCGGGCCGTGCGGCCTCGGCTGCGCGCGCGAGCTCGAGCGCCTAGGACATTACAACTGGCTGGTCCTCGAGCGTGAAGGGCACGCAGGAGGCCTGGCTTCCTCCGTCGTCGATCCCGCGGGCTTCACGTGGGATCTGGGCGGGCACGTCGTCTTCAGCCACTTCGGCGAATTCGACGCGCTCCTGCACGAGGCGATGAACGGTGACATTTGGCATCACGACCGCTCCTCGTACATTCGCTTCGACGATCGTTGGGTGCCCTACCCATTCCAGAACAACCTCCGCCACCTGCCGCAGGCCGTGATCGAGGAGTGCCTGTCGGGATTGGCGGCCGCGCCGGGAGGTCACCCGGGGATGGACTTCGAGACCTGGATGAACTCGATGTTCGGCGCGGGGATCACCCGCCATTTCATGCATCCCTACAACTTCAAGGTGTGGGCGACCTACCCTTCGGAGATGTCCTCGACGTGGATCGCCGAGCGCGTCTCGGTGATCGACTACGAGCGGGTCGCGGCGAACGTGCGCGATGGGCGCGACGACGTCGCCTGGGGTCCGAACAACACGTTCGTGTTCCCCGCCGTCGGCGGGACCGGGGAGATCTACAAGCGCGTGGCGAAGCGGCTCGAGGACCGCATCCGGTACGGGGCCACGGTCGTCGAGGTCGATTCGGACCGCAAGCACGTGAAACTCAGCGACGGGGAAGAGCACGCATACGACGCGCTTGTCTCCACGATGCCGCTTGATCTGCTGGTGGCAACGTTGAGCGACTGCCCGCCGCAGCTGCCGGATGCCGCCGGGGACCTCCGCCACAACGGCGTGTACATGGTCGGCGTCGGCTACGAGGCGCCGCTCGCGGACGACAAGTCGTGGATGTACTTCCCGCAGAACGGCGCACCCTTCTACCGGGCGACGAACTTCGCCAAGTACGCCGCGGCGAACGTGCCTGACGCCAACACTTCTCGCTATTGCGCGTACATGACGGAGGTGTCCTACTCCGATCACAAGCACGAGGCGCGCGACGGGCTCGAGGAGCGCGTCGAGGCCGGGCTCCGCAATGCCGGCGTAATCGAGGGGCGGCCGCCGGTTGCCTCGGTTCACGTCGAGGACATTGAGTACGCCTACCCGGTGCCGACGATCCGCCGCGACGCCGCGCTCGAGGTGATCCAGTCGTGGCTGATGGATCACGGCATCTACTCGCGCGGCCGCTTCGGCTCCTGGCGCTACGAGATCGGAAACATGGACCACGCCGTGAAGATGGGCATCGATGCCGCGCGCTCGCTGGTGACCGGCGACGAGGAGGAGCTGTGGGCGCGCTGAGCGCCCTTCCGGCCGTCGTCGGCGCCGCCCGCTGAACCGGCCCCGGTGAACCGGCCCCGCTGAACCGGCCCGCTGAACCGGCGAATCGCAGGCGACCCGGTGGTAGGGTCCCCGCCGATCCGGGATGACTGAACATGCGGTGGGGACGGCCGGCTCGCTGACCGAGCCACGGCCGGACGATCGACAGGCGATGGATATCGAACGCCCTAGTGGCGAGCGCGGGCTCCGCAGGGCACTCCTGCTGGGGGCGAGTCGCCGCGAGCTGATCCTGCTCGGCGCCGCGATCGCGCTGGGACTCGCGGTGCGCACCGTCTACGTGATCGCCATCCGGCATTATGCGCTCGCGGGAGACGCCCCCGAATACGACGCCGAAGGCCAGCTGATCGCGCACGGCCATCTGTTCTGGACGAGCCTCCCGTACGGCATCCTGCACGCCGGCGCCTGGAAGGCGCCGGGCTACCCGGCCTGGGTCGGCTTCTGGTATGCCCTGATCGGCCACCACCCGCTGGCGCTGCGGTTCATCCAAGTCCCGCTCGGCGCCGTCACGATCGCGCTGAGCTGGCTGCTCGCCAGGCGTCTGTTCGGCGTACGTGTCGCCGTCGCGGCCGCGTTCGTAGTGGCGCTCTACCCGCTGGCGTGGCAGTTCGAGGAGCTGCTCTATCCGGAGTCACTGGCGACCCCGCTCACGCTCGCGCTGCTGATCGTCATCTTCACGATGCCGCCGTCGCGCAAGCGAATCGTGCTGTTCGGCCTGCTGCTCGGCGTTACGACGCTGGTCAGGCCCACCAGTGAGTTCCTGGTCGCCGGCGCGCTGGTCGCGTGGTGCATCGAGCTCGGTCTGCGCCGCGGTCTGACCGCGACGGCGATCGCGGTCGCGACTGCCGTCCTCGTGGTGGCGCCATGGACGATCCGCAACGCGATCGTCATGCACGGCTTCGTCCCGATCTCGATGCAGGACTCCGCGATCTACGGCACGTTCAACGCCCAGTCCGCCAACGATCCGGTTGAGCCGTACGCCTGGCGCCAGGAACCGCCGAACGTCAGGAGCCTGTTCAACCCGCACCACCCGCTGCCGGACCCCACGCTGCGCTCAAAGCTGACGCACGCCGGCCTCTCGTACATCTCTGCGCACCCGGCTTCGGTTCCGGCTGCGTTCTTCTGGAATGGCCTCTCGAGGTTGTGGGACATCCGTCATCGGTCCCGCTCGCTGGCCGAGGTGCCGTTTGAGGGACGCAGCCGGTTCGTCACGAACGTCGGCCTCGACGTGTACCTCATCCTGCTCCCGCTGGCGCTCGTTGGTCTGTGGCGAGCTCGCCGGCGCCGCGCGCTGGTGTGGGGAGTGCTGGCACTGTCCCTTGCCGCCTCAGTTGTGTTCACCGTCGACTCCGGGACGCGCTACCGCGCGCCGCTGGAGCCCCTGATCGTCGTGCTCGCGTGCGCGGGCGTGATCGGCGTCAACGGCCGGCAGGCCGTCCGTTCCTCGCTCGCCGAGCACAGGTCAGAACCTCTTCAAGCGCCCGCCGGTTGAACTCGTCCTCGCCGTGCCGGGCGGCGGTGTCAAAGCCGCCCGCCCGCAGCCGCTCGCGCAGGTCCGCGTCGCCGGCGAGCCGCGCCAGCGTGGTCGCCAGCGCGCGTGCATCGCCGGCTTCGAACAGCAGCGAGTTCTCGCCGTCGACCAGGTAGTCGCCCGAGCCGCCGCGACCGGTCGCCACGACCGGCCGTCCGAGCGCCATCGCCTCGAGCGGCACGAGCCCGAACGGCTCCGCCCACTGGACCGGAAACACGATCACATCCGCGTCGCGATACGCGTCGATCAGCGCATCGCCCGACCGCGGCGGCGCGAAGCCGACGCGCTCCGCAACCCCCAGCTGAGCCGCCAATGCCTCGAGCGATCGCCGGTACGGCTGATCGCCCTCGCCCACGATCTGCAGCGTCGCCTGCGCCGGAAGGTACACCAGGCTCTCGATCGCGGTGCCCACGCCCTTCTGCTCGACCACCCGCCCGATGTACGCCAGCCGCCAGCGCCATTCCGGTGCTCTGGCCTCCGGCACCGCCCGGAGAAACATGGTGTCGACGCCGGCGGGGAGGATCGCAAGGTCACTGATCCGCAAGCCGGTGGCCAGCGTCTCGTCAAGCATCGAGCGCGAGCAGAACAGCCAGCGGCCGGCGTCCTCGAGCCGCGGACGCGTCGGCAGCCCGGTGACGCGATCGACCAACGCGCCGGCGACGCTGCGCGAAGCCCACATGTGCGTCCAGCGGTCGTGCACCGGCCCGTAGTGCGGCCAGTAGTCGAGCACGAACAGCACGCCGGGAACCCCCGCGCGCCGCGCGCGCTCCAGCAGCCCGAGCGACATCCCGCCGACCGGCCACCAGGTGATCACGTCGGGGCGAAACTCGCGTAGATGGCGGTCGAACACGGCAGCGTTGTGACGCTCGAGCCGAAAGCGCTCGCGCGCGCTCAGCGAGAGCCACTCGTGGTCGCGCCAGTACCAGGAAAGCTCCCGGTACACCTCCGGGTCCTCGTTCGCGTCGGCCGGCACGTCGTCGCGCCGGTAGTCGGTGGTAAGCACTCGGCCCTCGTGCCCCTCGCTGCGGAGATGACGCATCGCGCCGCGCCAGATCACCTCGTAGCCACCGAGCAGGTGCGGCGGATAGACGTTGCCAACGGCCAGTACGCGCATCGCGGCCATACTGCCGCATTCGCTCCACGGGTTCGCCATACTGCCGCGTCCGTGGATTTACGTGAGCGAGTACAGGGGCTCGGCTGGTACCACACGCTCGAGCTCGCACCGGGGGTCGTCACCGACGGCATGTTCGACCTGCGACCGTACGTGCACCGATACGGGCTGCCCGAGCGGCTCGACGGAATGCGCGTGCTCGAGATCGGGACCTGGGACGGCTTCTGGGCGTTCGAGATGGAGCGGCGCGGCGCCGCCGAGGTCGTCGCACTCGACCTCGACGACGAGCGCGAGCTTGACTGGCCGCCGCGCCGCCGACCGAAGCGCTTCCCCGATCAGCGGCGGGGCGACGGTTTCCGTCTGGCCAAGGAGGTCCTGGGCTCAAAGGTGGAGCGCGTCGTCTGCAACATCTACGACGCCGACCCGGCGGATCTCGGCACGTTCGATCTCGTGTTCTGCGGGATGGTCCTGATACACCTGCGCGACCAGCTGCTCGCGCTCGAGCGGATCGCGAGGCTCTGCCGCGGCACGTTCATCTCGGCCGAGGAGCCGGACGTGCTGACGAGCCTCCTGCCGTTTCCCGCAGTTCGCTACCGGGCCGATCGCGACTCCGCTGTGGTCTTCTGGATGCCGAGCCGGCGCGCGTGGCAGCGGATGCTCCACACGGCGGGCTTCGACGAGGTCAAGCGGCACGCGAACTTCAAGATGCCCTCGACGCCGGCGCACAGCTTTTCCGTCCGCCACCTCATCCATCACGCATCGGGCAGCGTGATCGCCGGTGAGCCGGTCCCGGAGCCTCGCCGGATGACCGAGCGGCGCCCAGTCGCCGACGAGCAGCCCGTCGGCGCCGATGCCTGAGCAGCCGCCGCGCGGCGCTCGGAACTTCGTCGTCGTAATCCTCGACAGCCTGCGCTACGACACTTGGCAGGCGGCCAAGCTTCAGAGCCTCCGCGAGCTGGGTCCCGCAGAGCGCCGTTTCAGCTATGCGTCGTGGACCGCTCCGTCCCACTACAACCTTCTGATGGGCCTGCTGCCGCACACGAGCCCTCCCCACGTGTACGCCTCGGAGTACTACAAGGAGGATTTCATCCGCTACAGCGAGCGGCTGGGGGTGGCGGACATGGAGTTCAAGAAGCTGCTGCCGTCGATCTTCCTGCCCACGTACCTGAAGCACACGCTCGGCTACCGGACGCACGCGCGCGTGTCGATGCCGGTGCTCAACAAGTTCACGGTCATCAACCGCGATTTCGATTCCTACGAGCTGATGCCGTCGCACAACGATATGGCGGCGATGCTCGACGAGCTGACCTTCGACGACGAACGGCCGTCGTTCTGGCTGCTGAACGTCGGCGAGACGCACTACCCCTACGCCTACCCGGGACAGGATGCCGCCGATCTCCCGCACATCTCGGGCGTCCACGGCGTGTTCAAGCGCCTGGACGAGATCCGTGCCGAGGGCGGCGAGCCGGCGGAGTTCTTCAACGAAGCCCGCCTCAAGGAGCTGCACGAGCGTCAGGTCGCCGCGCTCGAGTACCTCGACGGCGTGTTCGCGCGCTTGCTCGACAAGCTGCCCCCGAACACCTGGCTGACCGTCACCTCGGATCACGGCGAGTTGTTCGGCGAGGACGGCTACTTCGGCCACGGCCCGATCTCGCACGAGAAGGTGCTCGAGGTGCCGTTCGTCGAGGGCCTGGTGCGCTAGCGGTTCACCCGCGCCCGGTGGATGCTGCTTAAGGGCACGCAGCCTCCCATCCCGCAGAAGCACGCGGCTGAGAACCCCCATTTCGTCACAATTCGCCCCGGCCGGCACCCAACGAGTCACCAAATCGGTGCTATGGCACCGATTTCGTTACACGTCGCCGCGAAGAGCGGTCGCTGTGTAACGAAATCGGGGCTGCCAGGCGCCAGCCCCCGGCACCAACCCGCAGCGACCGCCTGCGCCCCAGTGGCGTGGGAGATAAGGGCTGTATATGCGACCGAATCTCCCACGCGGCCACGGCGCGCGGGAGCTACATGTACCCGAGCAGCTTCATCTGGCGCTCGATCGCCTCGAGCTCCTCGGCCGAGGCCCCGCCGGCCCCGCCGGCCCCGCCGGCCCCGCCGGCCCCGCCGGCCTGGCCCACTTCGGCCGCCGGACCCGCTTCGAGCTGCGCCAGCGCGTCACGCAACGCATCAACGTGGCCGTTCACGCGCTCGAGCGGCCGCGTCTCGCCCGGGTCGGCGGCCAGGTCATAGACCAACTCCGCGCCGTCACGAACGACGAGCTTCGTCGCCCCGTCGGTCGCGCTCGTGAACGAGGCGCAGATCCGATCGATCCCCTCCTCGGCGAGGCCGAACTTCGAGGCGAACGTCCGCACACGCGGATGATCGGCGGCGGCCATCGGGTCGTACTGGGCGATCGCGACTCCTGAAGGCAGCGAAGGCACCGACCAGGGATGCGCGTCCAGGCCGGCCGCGTCAGCGATGACCCGGGGGAGCGACGCGAGCGAGAACACCTCGTCGCTCTCGACAGCGCCGGGGCCGGCCATCACCAGCGGCACAGCGGTCAGCCGCTCGTCGACCGAGAAGCCGTGCGCGATCAGGCCGCCCTCGCCGAAGTTCTCGCCGTGATCGGAGGTCACGATCACGAGCGTGTCGTCGAGGATCCCGCGCCGCTCGAGCGCCTCGAGGACGCCCGCGATCCAGTCGTCCATGTACGCGATCGCGCTCCGGTACAGGGCGCGCATCCGCTCGAACGCAGCAACAGGAATCTCGAGGCCGCCCGCTGCGTACAGGCAGATCGACTCGAAGTTCAGGTATCGCTTTGCCTCCAGCGCGGCACGTACGCGATCGAGCGGGTCGAACTCGTTCCATGGCCGTGGCGGCAGATATGGAGAATGGCATTCGCTCAGGTTCACGAACCAGAATGTCGGCGTGCCCGACCACTCGTCGATCGCATGCGTCAAAGCCGAGCCGATCGTCGCGGCGCCGTCGTCCGAGCGCGACCGAAGGCCCTCGCGTGCCCACGCGAGCTGAGCCCGGATCCCGCCCGCCAGCGACGCGTTCAGCCGGTCCTCCCGGCCGCTCGCCACGTACTCGAGGCTGTCAAAGCCGATGTCGAAGCCGGCGTGTGCCGAGGCCCAAAGGTTCGTCGACCAGCCCTGGGTCACATACCCGGCCCGACGGAGCACCTCCGCCAGTAGCCGATCCCGGTTGCGCTCCAGCGGCTCCCGCGCGCCCTGCGGTGAGCCGCCCGGCGGCTGGCACAGACCGAACTGGCGCGGCAGCAGGCCCGTGAAGATCGACACATGCGAGGGCAGCGTCCAGCTCGCGGTCGAGTATGCATGCGGCAGCGCGTGACCGCGGCGCGCCAGTTGCGCGATCGTGGGCGAGGTCCCTGCCTGTGCCCCGTACGGCTCGATCGCGTCGCGGCGCGCCGTGTCCAGCACGATCAGCAGGACATTCGGCGCCATCAGCCCGCGAAGCGTAACCAAAGGACCGCGGCGTCAACGCCAGTTCGCGCAGGGGAACCGTCAGCTGCCGGCCGGCGCCTGCGCCGTGATCCCGCAGTACCAGCCGCGCATCTCCCGCTTGGCCGGCGGGCGGTAGAAGCCGATCCGCTTGGCCTGCTCGAATCCGGCCGCCCACAGGAAGTGATGCAGCGCGCGCAGATTCGGAAGCCACCAGTTGAACGGACCGGTGGTCGTGTCAAAGCGCGCCAGCGGCGTGCGCGGATGCATCAGCGTCTGGCGCATTGCGACGGACTCCACCGCGATCAGCTGACCGCCCGGCTTCAACGCACCCCGCACTCGTTCCAGAGCGCCGACAGGGTCCCGGACGTGGATCAGCACAGCGCCGACGAACGCCACGTCGACAGGCCCGCCGATTGCATCCGGCGTCAGCTCGAGCACGTTGCAGATCACCCTTTCGACGGACGAGTTCAGCTCACGGTGAGCGAGGCGGAACCCGAGTCCGAGCTGCGTTCCGCGCCCCGTGACCTCGGTCTGCAGATGGTCGCGGTGGACCGGCGGCCAGTCCGCGGCATCGAGATGGTCGAGGTCGATCGCGACGACGCTCGCGCCGCGCCGCTCCATCTCGAACGCCCAAAACCCGTCGTAGGTGCCGACGTCGAGGGCGCGCAAGCCGCTCATGTCGGCGGGGAGGATCCGGTCCGCGTGCCGCCTCCAGTCGACGAAGCCCGGTGTCACGTGGCCCCCCGGTAACTCGAGCGTGTGGTACCAGTCGGCGATCCCGATGATCTCGCGCGCGGTGTCGCTCCCTGCCCCCGGTGGCATGCCGTCAGTCAAGCATGAAGCAGGTGGCGCTCGCGCCACTTGCGACCGCTACGATCGCCGCGGTGGCGAGCTCGATCCAGCACCACGGGGAGGCGCCTGAGCCGCCTGCTACGCGCCGCATCAACACGAAGGGGTTGTCGCTGCGCGCGTTCGCGGCCAAGGGCGTGATCGTCAATACCGGTTTCGACGTCGGCGTCAGCGCGCTGAACCTGATTCGCGGCTTCGTGCTCGCCGCGCTGCTGACGCGTTCGGATTACGGCGTGTGGGGCGTGCTGGTCGTCTCGCTCGGTGTGCTCGCGCGGCTGAAGCTCGTCGGCGTGAGCGACAAGTACATCCAGCAGGAGGAGCCCGACCAGGAGCTCGCGTTCCAGAAGGCGTTCACGATCGAGGCGCTGATCACCGCCGCGGCGACCGTGCCGCTGATCATCGCGCTGCCGGTGATCGGCATCGTCTACAACGACTGGAGCCTCGTTGCACCGGGCGCCGTGCTGGTGTCGGTGATGGCAGCAAGCGCGCTGCAGGCGCCGCTGTGGATCTACTACCGGCACATGGACTTCATGCGCCAGCGGCTGCTGTCGGCGGTCGAGCCGGTCGTCGGCTTCGTCGTCGCCGTCGGTCTCGCCGTCGCCGGCGCCGGCTACTGGTCACTCGCGATCGGCGTCACCGCCGGCGCGTGGGCAGCGGCAGCTGTCGCCGTCAACGGCTCGCCATACCGCCTGCGCTGGCGCTACGACAAGGGGTCGCTGAAGGTGTACGCAGGGTTCTCGACGCCGCTGTTCATCGCCACCGCATGCAGCATCGTGCTCGCCAACTCCAGTGCGATCGCAACCAACGCTCAGCTCGGGCTTGCCGGCGTCGGCGCGGTCGCGCTCGCCGCGACGATCACCGCGTTCACGACGAAGGTCGACGATCTCGTGAGCGGCACGCTGTATCCGGCGATCTGCGCGGTCCAGGATCGGCTTGACCTGCTGCGCGAGTCGTTCGTGAAATCGAACAGGCTGGCGCTGATGTGGGCGATGCCGTTCGGCGCGGCACTCGCGCTGTTCGCAAGCGATCTGGTGCAGTTCGGCATCGGCGAGAAGTGGCGCCCGGCCGTCGGACTACTGGAGGTCACCGGCGTCGTGGCCGCGATCGGCCACATCGGCTTCAACTGGGATGACTACTTCCGCGCCCGCGGCAAGACGGTGCCGGTGGCCGTCGCGAGTGTCGCCTCCACCGTCGTATTTCTGGCCACCGGGATCCCGCTGCTCGCCGCCTTCGGGCTGCCGGGTCTGGCGGCCGGGATCGCCGCGCAGGGGTTCGTCTACCTCCTGTTCCGAGCCTGGTATCTGACGAGGCTGTTCGAGGGCTTCCGCTTCGTGCGCCACGCGGTCCGCGCGATGCTGCCGACGCTCCCGGCGATCGCGATCGTGTTGCTCGCGCGGCAGTTCGAGTCCGGGCCCCGCACGCTGGCCGAGGCGATCGTCGAGGCGTGCGTGTACGCCCTTGCGGTGATCGCGGCCACGTGGGCGGTGGAGGGCAATCTGCTGCGCGAGGTCGGGGGCTACCTCGTTGCACGCGCTTCCCGCGTGGCGCCCGCCCCGGGCGATGCCACGCCATCATGAGCACGCCCGAGCTGTCGATCGTCGTCGCGTCGCACGGGCGCCCGCTGCGCTTGCGCTGGCTCTTGAACACGCTCGAGGCCCAGACGCTCGACCGCGCGGCGTGGGAGGTGATCGTCCCGCCTGGGGGCTGGCGGCTGGCGCGGGCCCCATCGATCGTGTTCATCGACGATGACGCACGCCCACCCGAGGACTGGCTCGCGAACGTCCTGGAGGCGGTCCGCAGACATCCGAACGCGGTGATCCGCGGACCTCTGCAGGACGATCCCGACGAGCGTGCGATGCTCCACGCACCGTTCTGGCGGACCCCCGAAGAGCCGCTCTGCAACGTTGTCTGTCCCCGCGCGCTGCTGGAGCAGATGGGGGAGGACACGATCGCCGCCGGCGAGTCGGACGTCGAAGTGCAGATACTCCTCTACAGGGCGATCGACGATCGCGGGCTGCCGGCCTGGCTGAGCGGCGCGCGCGGTCTGCATCAGCTCCCGCGACAGTGCAGGCGTAACCCCGGAGCCCGCAACGCCCTGCATGGCAAGGTGTTCTACCGGCGAAGTCACGCCGCGCTCCCGCTTGCGCTCGCCGCGCTCGCGCTGCAGCGCAAACACGCGCCGCTGGTCCTGCTGGTCATTCCCTGGGCGGTAATGCGCGAGCCCCGCCACCACGGGATTCGCGGACGGATCCGCCACATGCTGGAGCTGCCGGGGTGGGCGATGGTCGATGCCGCCGAACTCGCGGCGCTCGCGGCAGGCAGCGTGCGGCACCGCTCTCTGGTGCTGTAATGCCGCGCGTGAAAACGCCGCAGCTCTCGATCGTGGTTCCGTCGCACGACCGGCCGGTACGGTTGCGCTGGCTGCTCGGCGCGCTCGAGCGCCAGACGCTCGACCGCTCGTTGTGGGAGGTGTGCGTGTGCCACGACTCGGCGGGACCGGAAACCGACGACCTGCTCGAACGCCACCCGCTCGCGATCGACGGCACGCTGCGCTGGACGCGACTGACAGCCGGCAGCGCGCCCCCGGGCGCCAACCGCAACGCTGCGCTGAAGCTCGCCCGAGCATCGACGATCGTTTTCACCGACGACGACTGCAGGCCCCCCGAAAACTGGCTCGATCACGTTCATGCCGCAGTCCGGCGTCATCCGGGCGCGATCGTCCAGGGTCCGGTGTGGGGCGATCCCGAAGAGGACGCGATCCGCGAATGCAGTTACTACCGCACCCAAGACTCGATTGCGGTGCCGCGGCCGTGGGCGGAGTGCTGCAACATCGTCTACCCGCGCGAGGTGATCGATCGCGCCGGTGGCTTCCCCGAGGACGTCTACACCGGCGAGGACACAGACCTTCACCTGCGGGCGATCAAGAGCGGCGCGCAGTACGTGGGCGACAGCGAGATGCTCACCTACCACGCGATCGAGGAGCAGCGCCTGCGCGACCAGATCAAGGGTGCATGGCGCTGGCGCGACCTGCCGCTGCTGTGCAAGCGCCACCCCGAACTGCGCCAGCACCTGCCGCTCTGGGTTTTCTGGAAGCGCACGCACGTGTGGCTGCCGCCGGCGCTGGTCGGCCTGGCGATCGCCCGCCGAAACGCGCTCGGCTGGCTGCTCGTGGTCCCGTGGGCGGTTCAGCGCCCCGATGCCAGGCCCGGCGTGCGCGGCCGCCTGCGCTACCTCGCAGAGCTACCCGGCTGGGCGCTCGTCGACATCTCGGAGATCGCCGCGCTCACCGCCGCGAGCATCAGGCACCGCTCGGTTCTCGTATGAACGTCGCACTGCTGGCGCCATGCTTCTGGCCCGAGGTCAGGCGCGGGATGGAGCGCTTCACGCGCGAGCTCGCGGACGGTCTGCTCGAACGGGGCCACCATCCGCAGTTGATCACGAGTCATCCCGGCATGCCGAGCCGCACCATCGAGGACGGCCTGCCGATCACCAGAGTCCCCCGGCCCCCGCAGGGAAGGCTGCTGCGCCGGCGCTACGAGCCGTACATGACGCACGTGCCGCTCAGCTACGGCCTGCTGCGCGCCGGGAGCTTCGACGTCGCCCACGCCGTCCACACCGCCGACGCGTGGGCGGCGGCGCGCTGGAAGCGCAAGACCGGCCGTCCGGCGCTGCTCTCGTTCATGGGCATCCCCGACCGGCCCGGCCTTCGAGAGACGCGCAAGCGGCTCGAGCTGATGCTCGGCGCGATCCGCGACTGCGACGCGGTCGTGGCGCTCAGCGACTATGCCGCGGATGCGTTTCGCCACTGGCTCGGCTACGACGCGCCGGTGATCAATCCCGGCGTCGACGTGCGCGCGTTCAGGCCCGCCGCGGCACGCGCGGAGGTGCCCACCGTCATCTGCAGCGCGGCGGCGGAAGAGCCGCGCAAGCACGTCGGGCTGCTCGTCGAGGCGTTCAAGCTCGTGCGCACGGAGGTTCCCGATGCCCGGCTGGTGCTCTCGCAGCCACGCGATCTCGGTGCGGCCCGCCGCGCCGGCGTCGACCTCGAGGCGGCGGGCATCGAATGGCGCAACCTCGACGACCGCTCCGACCTGGCTCAGGCGTACGGCGAGGCGTCGGTCGCGGTGCTCGCGTCGAAGTCCGAGGCGTTCGGCCTGGTGCTCGCCGAGGCAATGGCCTGCGGCACGCCTGTCGTCGGCTACGACGACGCCGCGCTTCCCGAGGTCATCGACCGCCCCGAGGTGGGTCGCCTGTTCGACCGGCTCGAGCCGCGCCCGCTTGCTGACGCGATCCTCGAGGTGATGCAGCTCAGCGCCAAACCTGAGACCGCGCAGCAGTGCCGTGCTCGCGCGGAGGACTTCTCTACCGACCGCTGCACCGAGAACTACATCGCCCTGTACCGCCAGCTGGGCGCCGAGCGGATGTGACGCGCCGCCCAGATGCGGCCGGTAGAGTGCCGGTCGTGGCAAGGGAGCGGGAGCGCTTTGTCGCGGGAGATCCTTTGCGGGCCCTCGGCGCGCTCGGCGTGCTGCTGTTTCACATCGGTGCCTTCACGGGCGTGGGCGTCGGACTCTTCAACCACGGCCTGTTCACGTCCGCCGACCGGCTCCCGATCCGGCTGATCGACAGCGCAAACTTCGGTGTCTCGCTGTTCTTCGCGCTGTCGGGCTATCTGCTCGGTCGGCCGTTCGTCACCGCGTTCGTGCGCAATCGGCCGCTCCCGCATACGGGGCCGTATCTGGCGGCACGCGCGCTCCGGCTGTTGCCGGCGATGTTCGTCGTGTTCGTTATCACCGTGATCGCGCTGGGTGCCGACGGGACGAGCTTGGCGCGACTGCTCGCGGTGCCGGCGCTCGTGCAGGTGTATTTCCCCAGCCCGTTCTCCAACTCGCTCTCGATCCATTACTGGACGCTCGACGCGGAGTTCCTCTTCTACCTGCTGCTCCCGGTTGTTGCGTGGCTGCTGTACCGGGTCGCGCGCAAGAGCTGGTCGGAGTCGACGCGCCGGCTCCTGGTCATTGTCCTTGCATGTGCAGTCGCGGTGATCAGCCTTGCGCTGTCGGGTACGCCGACCGCCGCGAACGCCAACCACTCCCGCTGGTTCGGAATGGTCATGTTCGGCTTCAGCCCGGGGATCATCCTGGCGGCCCTGTCGACGACCGTCCCCGCCCGGCTCGCCGGCAGCAGTAACGGGCGGCGGATCGCGTCCGGGATGCTGATCGCGGCTTTGATCCCTGCGCTCTACTACGTGCTGTCCGTCGAGCATCAGGTGTTCTGGGCCCACAACCTCGCTGCGATGCTGGCCGCCGGCTTGGTCGTGGGGGCAGCGCTCGTGCGCCAGTGGACGGACGGGAGCGCGTCGCGGTGGCTCGACAACCCGCCGCTGCGGTGGCTCGGCAAACGTTCCTACTCGTTCTACCTGCTGCACGTGCTCGTGCTGCGCGAGATCTACCTGCACGTCACCCACGACGGTGGCCCGCACGCGTACCTGATCTACACCGGCCTCGCCGTGGCGGCGCTGATCCCGCTCTCGGCGGTCAGCTATGCGCTGCTCGAGGCGCCGTTCATCGCCCACCGCCCGGCGTGGCGAACCTCCAGCCCGTCGCAGGAGCGGGTCGCCACGCGGCCCCAGTCCGAGATGCCCGCGCTTGCCGAGGTGGAGGCATGATGCGCGCGCCCGCAGGCCCGTTTCCGGGGGCGGCGCTGCCGGAGCCCGTCGTGCAGACGCTCCAGCGTGCTCGCGAGCAGGCCAATCTGTGGCGCCGCGAGCCGGCGTATTGCGCATTCCTGCGCGGCCGGCTGATCCGGCCCTACCGCGTGCGGCAGTTCGCGCAGTTCGGTCGACAATCGCTGGTCCACAAGCCGACCTGGCTCTACGGCGCGCACAAGATCGCGATCGGCGAAAACGTCATGATCATGTCGGGCGCCTGGCTGTCCGCCGAGCGCGACGCGTGGGATCGACCCGACGCGGCGATCGTGATCGGCGATGGAAGTGCGCTGCGCGCGTGGGTCACGCTCAGCGCCGCGAGCCGGATCGAGATCGGCGAGGACGTCGTCTTCGGGGCGCAATGCACGGTCGTCGACTCCGATCACACGTGGCGCGGCGGCCACCCCAACGTTCTCTACAACCCGGTCATCAGCGAGCCGGTGACGATCGGCAGCGGGACCTGGCTCGGCGACCGCGTGACCGTGCTGAAGGGCGCGAGGATCGGCAAACGCTGCGCGATCGGCGCCCACAGCGTCGTGCGAGGCGAGATCCCCGATGGTTCGATCGCCGCCGGGATCCCGGCGAAGGTGATCGGGTCGACGGCCGATTTGTAGGGGCCGCTACGCGGCGTCCGTGGGGCCGGCCGGGCCCGTCCGGCCAGCTTCGATGGGCGTGGCTGGCGGCGTTTATCGCGGCCCGCTTTGGACCGTCGGCTGGCGCCCCAGCTTCCGGCCTTCGGCCGGGGGCCTTGGGGGTTGATTTGCCCGGGATTGGGCTTTCGAGGGGGGGTGGAGTGCCTGGCAGCCCCGATTTCGTCACAAAGCGACGGCTCACTGAGGCAACGTGTAGCGAAATGGGTGCCAGAGCGCCGATTTCGTTTCGCGTTGCCTATCCGCGGCGGTGAGATGTAACGAAATCGGGGTTCTCCCCCCTCGTGCTTATGGCGGGAGGCTGGTGTCTGTATGGGGTCCCGCGCACCCAATCGCCCGCCGTTGCTCCTACGCATGAAAGTCAAGGGTTGAGTGGACGGATTCCTTTCGGCATGGGATTGTTTGGGTTGGTGCGGGTGACCGCGAGCTAAAGCGCAGGTTCTGGGGCTGTTCCCTGCCGCGCTGCTGTGCCGCTTGACGGCCTTTGAGATGCGCGCCCCGGTGCGGCGCCCGCACCATTCTGGCTGCTGGCGGTGGCTTGCCAGTCCTGGATCAGCCGTTGATAGGCGAGCTCGGCTTGCTCGGTGAGTTGCCGTTCTTGGAAGGCCCGCTGCTTGATCGTGGGCGTCCCCTTGCTGTGTTGCGCGCCGTTGCGGGTGGGCGCGCCGGCGCGAAGTTCGAGCGCGCGGAGTTTGCGCTCGACGGTGGTCTGGCGTTTGAACGCGTAGTCCTGCTCGGTGGTGAGCAGCTGCCAGCAGAGGCACGCGAGTTTCCGGGCGGTCGCGACGATGGCGACCTGCGCGCCGCGGCGGGCTTTGACGCGTTGATAGAACGCGCGGAGCGGCCCTGGGGTCTTGACTGCTGACCAGGCCGCTTCGCCGAGGACGTGCCGGCAGTTGGAGGAGCCTTGTTTGGAGATCCGTCCTTGCCGCGCGGGGCTCTGGCCGGATTGTCTGACGCGCGGGTCGATCCCGAGGTATCCGACCAGCTTCTTGGCGGACGGGAAGCGGTGGATGTCGCCGATCGCGGCGATCAGGGTCGCGGCGGTCGTGACGTCGATCCCGGGGATCGTCATCAGCCGTTTGATCTCCGGGCTTTGGAGGGCTTGCTCAGCGAGTCGGCGGTCGACGTGCGCGATCTCTGTCGCGAGGAAATCGATCTGGCGCAGACACGCCTCGACGGTGTCGCGCTCATCGTCTGGGAGCTCGAGCTCGGCCAGCCAGGCGCGGCCCTTCTTGCCGAACAAGTCACTCATCGGCGGGCGCCCCTTGAGGTTGCGCACGAGCACAGCCGAGATCTCGTTCTTCGGGCGGGTCCGCTGACGCACCAGCTGCGTGCGCCGCGACGTGAGCCGCCGCAGCACCCGGGTACGTTCGTCTCCGATCCACACGCGGGGGACGAGATCGGCGGCGAGCAGCTCGGCGAGCGTGCGCGCGTCGAACTGGTCGTTCTTGACCTTCGCGTGGCTGATCGCCCGGACGTGCATCGGGTTCGCGATCACGACCTCGCTCACGAACGGTTCGAGCGTACGGGCGATTTCGAGCGCGTTGCCGGTGCTCTCGAGGATCACCTTGTCATCGGGCAGCAGGCTCTGACCGAGCACGCGCAGCTCGTCGGGGGAGCTTGCGATGCGGCCGGCCGAGCGCGCCTTCCCGCCTTCGGAGATCGCGAGCTCACAGAAGTCGCGGTGGATGTCCAGAGCGATGAATCGCACGACACGTCTCCCTTCGGTTGAACGGAATTGGGAGATCAGACGGGCGAGAACGACACCTACGCATTCGGGCTCGCAGCCCACCCGGGTCAGTCGCAGGGGCGGCCAGCTATGTCAACGGGCTCGAAGCCCAAGGAGCAAATCGCGGCCTGCCCGATCTGCATTCTCCCACGAAAGCCCCAAGCCTCCGGGACCGACGACGCTAAACCCGCCGCCGGACACGACAGCCCGGGCGCGTCCGCACCGCGAATTCTCATACCGGTATGTCAAGGGGTGGGGTTCAGAGTGGGGTGTTGCAGTGGATTGTGCGGGCGCGTCGTCGGGGTTTGACGGCCGGGGGTGGGGGCGTGGGTGGGGGGTTCTGGGTGGGGTGTGGCTCGGGTTGCATCAGCTGCCAGATGCGGCGGGCGAGGTGGCGTTTGAGGCTGCGTAGCGCTTCGCGGCGGGTTTTGCCTTCGGCCTGTTTGCGGGCGAGGTAGGCGGCTGTTTCGGGGTCGAGGCGGCCGTTGCTGACGGCGAGTCGGTGAAGCGCGCAGTTGAGTTGTCGGTTGCCGCCGCGATCGAGGCGGTGGCGGGCGGTTCGCCCGGAGGAGGCGGGGATCGGGGCCGACCCGGAGCAGCGCGCGAGTTTCGCGTCTGTGGCGAACCGGCCGATCCCGGCGATCTCGCCGATCAGCTTGGCGGCCGTCAACGCGCCGCAGCCGCGTTCGGCGAGTAGTCGCGGCGCGAGCTGGGCCACGACCGTGGCGAGTTCGCGCTCGAGCTCGTCGATCGTGCGGGTCAGCTCGCGGATGCGGCGCAGCTCGTCGCGCGCGATCCGGATCCGGGTGGACTGTTCGGCGCGCTGGAGCCGGCCTGCGATTTTCTGCTGCCAGCCCGCGCCGCGCAGCGCCCGCAGCGGGATCTCGAGCTCGGGCCACAGGGGTCGTGCAGGTTCCAGCGTAGGTCGTTGATCAGCGCGGTCCGCTGCGAGACGAGCCGTTCGCGATGATCCACGAGCAGCCGCACGTCGAGCTCGGGGCCGGCGAGCTGGGCGACTGGGAGCGTCTCGATCCCCTCGCGGATCGCGGCGCGTGCGATCGCGACGGCGTCGATCGGGTCGGACTTCCCGCGCTCACGCGCCTGGTGGCGCGCGCCCGCCATCAGCCGCGGTGTGACCCTCAGGACCCGCTCACCACGCGCGAGCAAGAACCGCTCCAGCGCCCCTGACACATGCCGGCAGTCCTCGATCGCCCAGATCCTGTCAGGCGACAGCGATCGTCCCCATCGCAGCAGGTCATCGAATGACCGCCGCTTCGCGCGAACCGTCAGATCGTCGAGCACCCGGCCTGTGGCCTGCTGGACCGCCGCGGCTGTGTGCGAGGCCTTGTGTGTGTCCGCACCGATCACAATCATCTACACCCGCCCCTTCACCGAGTTCAATGGAGCGGACCGCCGGCGGACACACCTCAGTCGGGGCGGATGCCACGCTCCTTATCTGTGCAGAGATCCCGCCGCAACCAGCACGGCCTGGGCGTTTGATGTGATCAACGACCGGCCGGCTGGGCGGCGCATGCGCGCGGTCGGGGATGCGGATCGTGTGCGCGCGGGCGCTCGGCCTTATCTCGGTCCACGGCCCGGGTTGGTTCCGGGCCGGCGACATGATGGTTGGTGGGATGATCCCGCTGGGGGAAGCGTTGCGGCCGCTCGGTCTATAAGGGCCGTCCACGACCTCGCGGTCGTGGCGGCAGGAGCGGGCGTGGAGCCGGCCGCGGCGCATCTGGGTGACGAAGAGCTTGGCGCGCACCGACGGGGTCATGCGGGAGCGAGCGCCTCCTCGCCGAGCTCGCGCAACAGGTGATAGCTGCGCTTGAGCAGCTTGCGCGCGACGGACAGGCGTGCGCGGTTGGACCCGAGCCGCGCGGCCGCCTGCGAGTAATACTCGTAGTCGGGGCTGCAAGCGCGCGCGGCGCACATCGTCGCTTCGAACAGCGCCCAGCGCAGCGCCGGTGGGCCCTGGCGGCTGAGATGCCCGGCCGCTCGTCGCTGGTCGGACTGGTGAACGGTGATGTCGACGGTCGTTTCATACTGCGAGGTTGTCCAGCGTGTCTTTGGGTTCGCTGCTGGTCACCCACCCGTTTCATCCGCTGCGTGGGCAGCGGCTTGAGGTGTTGTTGGAGCGGCGGTGCGGCGGGGTCCGCGTGTTCGTGTGCGATGCCGGTGACGGGCGGAATCTCGAGCTGGCCGAGGACGCGACCGATCGTGGCCTGGTGGCGGGCGTGCGGCCGTTGAGCTTCGAGGTGCTCGTCGGCCTGGCGGCTGTGGTCGCCGCGATCGCCGACGGGAAGGAGATGGGCGCTTGTTAGCGAATCAGGTACAGGCTGATGACTGCTTCGGGGTTCAGCGAGTTGAGTGTGCGCCAGCTGCTAGCGCGCCGGCGGCGACTGGCTGGTGGATTGTCGGATCCCGAGCGGACGTTGCGCGGCGTGTTGTTGCACAAGGGTCGACGGTGTTCGAGCGAGGGGTGCCACTGTCGGCGTGGCGAGCTGCACGGCCCGTACCCGTATCTGGCGGTGTACTCGGGGGGGCGCACTCGCACGATCTACGTGCCGGCGGCGGTCGAGGCTGTCTGCGAGGCGCATGTCGAGGGCACGCGGCGCAACGAGGAGTTGCTGTCGGAGATCTCACAGATCAACTTGGAACTGTTGAGGCGCCGGGCGTTGGAGTGATGGTCGGTGAGCGAGTACCTGCTCGAGGTGGTCGCCGTGGTCGCGAACATGGTCGAGTCGGCACTGGCGGCGGGGGTGGTGGGCGGTGATCGGCGCGGAGCGGAAGATCACGAGCTCGCATCTGCAGCGCCTCGCGGTCGTCTATTTGTGTCAGTCGACGCCGGCGCAGGTGCGGTTGAACGTCCGCTCGACCGAGCGTCAGTACGCGATCGCCGGGGAGGCGGCGCGGTTGGGTTGGGAATCGGAGCGGATCGTGGTCGTCGACGGCGATCTGGGCGTCTCGGGCCGCGGCACGCACGCGCGGGAGAGCTACAAGGAACTGGTCGCGAGGGTGTGCCTGGGCGAGGTCGGCGCGATCTTCGGGCTGGAGGTCTCGAGGTTGGCGCGCAACAACGCGGACCTCCTGCGGCTGTTTGAGTTCTGCGCGCTGACCGACACCCTGGTGCTCGACACTGACGGGATCTATGACCTGCAGGACTTCAACGACAGGCTGCTGTTGGGCTTGAAGGCGCAGATGTCCGAGGCCGAGCTGCACATCATGGCCGGCCGGCTGCAAGGCGCCAAGCGCGCCGCCGCACAGCGCGGCGAGCTGCGCTTCGGGCTCCCGGTCGGTTACGTCTACGACGAGGAGGGCCAGACGATCATCGACCCCGATCAGGAGGTCCAGGCAGCGATCGCCGATCTGTTCGCCGCGTTCGTGGCGACCGGCTCGGCCTATGGAGTGCTTGGCGCGTTCACGGACCGGCGGTTCCCGAAGCGCGCGTGGGGCGGGGCGTGGGCGGGCGAGCTGCGCTGGGGCGTGCTGAGTCACTCGCGGGTCGTGCGGATGCTGCAGAACCCTTGCTACGCCGGGGCGTACGTGTTCGGGCGCTGCCGCTCGCGGCGGGTCGTACGGCCGGACGGGACGATCACCACCGCGACGGTCGAGCTGCCCCGCTCGGAGTGGCCGGTGCTGATCCGCGACCATCACCCCGGCTACATCAGCTGGGAGGCGTACCTCGCGAACGAGCAGCGCCTCGCCAAGAATCACACGCGCCAGGGTCAGCGGCCCCCGCGCGAGGGCACAGCGCTGTGCCAAGGGATCGTGCGATGCGGCGCGTGCGGGCATGCGATGAGCGTGCAGTACCGGGCCAAGGGCGCGCACTACGACTGCTCGGTCTCGCGCGTGAACCATGTCAAGACCGCGGGCTGCCGGTCGGTCAAGGCCGCCGGCGTTGATGAGCTCGTCGCCCGGCGACTGCTGGCGGCGCTCGCGCCGCAGGAGATCGCGGTCGCGCTCGCCGCCGCCGACGAGGTCGCAGACCGACGCGCGCGCTCTGACCGGGCACTTGGCTGCGCGTCGAGCGCGCCCGCTATGACGCCGCGCGTGCCGAGCGCGCGTTTCACGCGTGCGAGCCCGAGAACCGGCTCGTCGCTCGCAGCCTCGAGACCCGCTGGGAGACCAAGCTCCGCGAACTCGCTGAGGCCGAGGCCGAGCTCGCCGAGCAAACCGCGCCCGCACCCGAACCCTCACGCGAGCAGCTCGAAGCCCTCGCCCGTGACGTGCCCGCGCTGTGGGCCGCGGACAGCACGTCTGAGAAAGACCGCAAGCGGCTGCTGCGCGCGGTGATCGCCGACGTCACGATCACCTCCCAACCAGCCAGCCGCGACGTTGCGGTCGGGATCCGCTGGCGCACAGGCGCGACCGAGCAGCACACGATCCAACGGCCACCGAGCATCAACGACACAACCCGCACACCACCCGAGACCGTCGAGCTGATCACACGACTCGCCCGGAAGCTCACCAACACCGAGATCGCCGCCGAACTGAACGCCGCCAGGCTGCGGACCGGCAAGAGCCTCCCGTTCAACGCGCACGCGGTACGTCACATCCGCCGCGCCAACAACATCCGCACAACCCCACCGCCCGACGATCGGCTCACCGTCGACCAGGTTGCCGAGCGCCTCGGCATCTCGCCCGGCGTGATCTACGCCTGGATCTCACACGGCAAGCTGGCCGCTCGCCGCGGCCGCGGCAACCGCCTGCGCGTCCCGTTCGGCCCCGACATCGAACAGGAATGCCGCGAACGGGTCGCCAACTCCAGCCACATCGCTCAAACCAGAATCGCCGCTACAGGAGGTGCAGTTTGATGCCAGCAT
>CAWCMD010000010.1:0-580923 GCA_963796525.1 uncultured Solirubrobacterales bacterium | reverse complement strand
TCGATCGCGTTCCCCAACGGGTCAGTTGCCGTCCAGTGTGGATGTGGTTCAAAGGGCCTGGTCGAGGTGAGGATCACGCCGCCCTCGGCCGTCAGGCACAGCGACACCGACGGACACGCCACGTCGTGCGCCGCACTCGCGGAGAACCCTTCGAGGTTGGGCGTGATGCGAAGCCCGGGGACCACTTTCCACGCGCTCGCGCCGCCGTCTGGCCGGGTCGAAGTCAGAACCTTGCCGGCGTCGTCGAACGCGAGGCAGGCCGACGACGACGGACACGCCAGGCCAATCAGTGAGTTCTGCCCGTCGACCCACGCGCTCCGCCACGCGCCGGCGGACGGTTGCGTGGCGCTGAGGACGTGGCCCTGATCGTCGGTCGCAACGCACGGCGATCCCGAATGGCACGCCAGCCCCTCGATCTGCTCGCCGCCACGCTCCAGTGTTCGCAGTCGCCACGATCCGCTGATCGGTGCGGTCGTCGTCCCGACCGCACCGCCATAGCTGACCAGGCAGAGGCTGACCGACGAGCACGTCACGCCGGTGAACGCGCTGGTACCCGCGAGGGTGCTCTCGCGCCACGCCGTCGTGGCTCCGGTCGGCTCAGTCGATACGACCACGACGCCGTCGGCGGTCGGGCCCTGGCCGGCGCCCACGCACAGCTGCGCCGACGGGCAGGACAGCTCGAAACGGATCCCGGGCGGAGCCTTGACGATCTGCCACGCGGTGCTCGTGCCGGTCGGTTTGGTCGTGCTGACGATGTCGTCGGGCACGACGGCGGCGTTGCCGACGATCTCCTCGGCTACGCACAGCCCGGCGTTCGGACACGAGATCGAGCCGCCGTGTCCGTTCGGGTCGATCTGCACGCGCTGCCACGCGCTTGGACCACCCATCGGATTGGTCGACGTGAGCGCGTAGCCGGCGACGTCCAGCGCCACGCACAGCGTCGTCGACGGGCACGAGATGCTGGTCAGCTGCTCGTGATCGACGTGAGCGAGGTGCCAGGTGGCCGCAGCGCCGGCCGGCGTCTTCGAGCTCACGACGTTGCCGCTCGCGTCGACCGCGACGCACAGCCGCACCGATGGACATGAGATCGCCTGCAGCGAAGCCGCCTGCGGGTCGACCATCGCGAGCGTCCACGCCGTTCGCGGTCCGGTCGGGTTCGTCGAGCTCAGGACGCTTGGACCGTCGACCGCCAGGCAAAGCGACCTTCCCGGACATGACGCGGCGCCGATCGCGCGGCCGGTGCCGAACGGCGGCCCCTGGTCGATCAGACGCGGCGACGTCCAGCTGAGGCCGCCCGTGGCGGCCATCGCACTTGCGGGCGCCAGCGCAAACAGCAGCATCACGACCAGCGTTGTCGACCAGCGCTTCACGACTTCAGTGTCCCGGGGTGGGGCGCCCGCCCTCGCGCCGCACGGTGGCGACCGCGTGCTCGAGGGTCGGAGCAATCACGCCGAACAGCTCGCGGATCGCCTTCGGATTGCCTGGGAAGTTGATGATCAGCGTGCGGGCGGCGATCCCCGACACGCCGCGGCTGAGCAGTCCCATTGGGGTGTGCTTGAGCGACTCGGCGCGCATCGCTTCGGCAAAGCCGGGGGCATCGCGCTCGATCACGGCCTTGGTCGCCTCCGGCGTGACGTCATCCGGCGTCAGCCCGGTACCGCCGGTGGTCAGGATCAGCGCGGCACCCGCGTCCACGTAGCTGCGCAGGCCGGCTTCGATCGCCTCACGGTCGTCTGTGATCACGGCCTTGCCAACGATCCGCGCGCCGGCTGCCTCGGCTAGCTCAGCCAGCGCCGCGCCCGACGTGTCCTCGTTCTCGCCACGCGATACCGAGGTCGAAATCGTGAGAATGACCGTGTCCATCGTCGCCCGACAGCATATGGTCACCTCGCCCGCCGGGAAGAATGCGCGCTCTGCAGCGTCTTCTTGACTATGAGTACAAAACTGAGAAGACATCCTCTTGCTGCGGCCCTGGTCGTGCTCGCGTTTGCGCTGGCCGGCTGCGGCGGCGGTTCGTCGAGTTCGTCGAGCAACGGCTCCGCGCCCGCCTCGACATCGGCGGCGTCGAGCTCTGCCGGCGGAGCCTCCGGCGGGTCGTCCGCGTCCGGGATCCCGCAGAACAACGGCGGCGACAAGGACGCCGACAACAACGGCGGGCCCAGCGATGGGGACGGCAACGTCTAGTAGGCGTAGTTGAAGCGCCTGAGTTTGGCCGTCGCGGGGCTGTCGCTGGCGCTGACATGCGCAGCGTGCGGGTCCTCGAGCAGTACGACCACGACGACCACCGCGGCCACCTCCGATCCATTCTCCTGGCTCAAGCCGGCCGCAGCGCCTGCGGGCTGGTCTCACGCGACGATTTCCACCGGTGCGACGATCGCCTACCCGCTGCGCTGGCGCCGGCTCGAGAGCGATCCCGGCACCGCCAGTGCGGCGCTGCGCAACGGCCATGGAGCGTTTCTCGGCTACCTGAACGCCACTCCCCGCCAGGGGGATGAGTCGCTCACGAACTGGGCCAGCTTCCGCGTCGCGCACAACAGGAAGGAGGGCGACAGCCAGGTCCACACGATCGCCGCCGCCGCGAATCTGCGCTTCCGGACCGGTCATGGCTCGTGCGTCCAGGACTCCTACGCCACCGAAACTCACGCCCACTACATCGAGATCGCATGCATCGTCGCCGGCCGCCACGCGACCACCGTGGTCGTGGGCGCGGCGCCGCCCGGTGATTGGCGCGAGGTCTCGCCGCTGATCGAGCGCTCGGTCTCCGCGTTCGAGACGTGAGCGAGCACGTTCGAGACCTGAGCGAGGATGGTCGAGACTTGGGCGAGGGGGTCCGAGACTTGGGCGAGGGGGTCCGAGACTTGGGCGAGGAGGTCCGAGATTTGGGCGAGGAGGTTCGAGCCGTGAGCGACAGGCGTTCACGGAATTGAACGCAATTCAGGCCGGGCATCCCATTCACATCCGAGCGCGCCAGTCCCATAGTTGCTGGCATCGTTGACCTGCCGGGTGCGGAGAGGATGGGGGAAGCCTCTCCAGGGGTCGTCTCGGTCTGCCCACGTAGGAGTCAGGTAAACGCGTGAACGAGGTTGCGGGGCGGCTGGTGGTTGGGCCGCCCCGTTCCTCGTCTAGCCGACGTGCAAGTTGACGACGTTCGGTGCGGATGCCCGGCGCCGGCTTGCGCACCACTCGGCAGCGCCACCGCGGCGATCAGCGCCGAAGCCCCCAGCTTTGCCCTCGCGGCCGATCCTAGCCGCGCACGTCCTCTTCCCGCCACTCTCCTGAGCGACCACCCGATTTCTGCACAAGTTTGACCGACGTAACTTCGGCCCCGCGCTCAATTCCTTTGACCATGTCGTAAACGGTCAGTGCCGCGACGGTCGCGGCGGTGAGCGCCTCCATCTCCACGCCCGTCGGGCCTGTCGTCCGCGCCTCGGCGGTGAGCATGATCTGACCGGCGTCGACATCGATCTCCCCCTCGACGCCAACGAACGTCAGCGCGAGCGGATGGCAAAGAGGGATCAGCTCGGACGTGCGCTTGGCGGCCTGGATCCCGGCGATCCGGGCGACGCCGAGCACGTCGCCTTTCGGTGCGTCGCCGTCCTGGACGGCGCGCGCCGTCTGGGCGGAGACCTTCACCACCGCGCGCGCCACCGCGCGCCGGTCGGTGGCGTCCTTATCGCCGACGTCGACCATCCGCGCGCGGCCGGCCGCGTCCAGATGGGTCAGCTCGTTCACGCCGGCGCGTGGACGCGCTGCGCGCTGCAGACCAACTCGCGCACGCCCTCGAAGTCGCCGGCCCGCAGCAGCTCGATCGGATCGGGCTCGCCGTTCACGATCGATTCGAAGAATTCCTTGCGGTCCTGATAGGTCGGCAGCGTCGCCTTGGCCCAGCCGCGCGCCTCGTTCAGCAGGACCGCGAGCATCGCGTACGGCTCGCCGAACAGCTCGCTGATCTCCCGCTTCATCCGCTTGGCGAGCGCCGGCGACGCGCCGGCGGTCGAGATCGCGATCGCGAGCGGACCGGTCCGCACGATCGCCGGAAGGATCAAGTTGCACAGCGGCGGCACGTCGACGACGTTGACGAGCATCGAGCGCGTCTCGGCGTCCTCGAACACCGCGATGTTCACGTCGGTGTCATTGGTCGCGGCGATCGCGATCAGGCAGCCATCGAGGTCGCCGGGCATGTACGCGCGCTGCTCCCAGCGGATCGAGCCCTCGAGCGCGAGCTGAACGAGCTCGGAATGCGCCTCGGGGGCGACCAGCGTCACATCGGCATCGCACGCGAGCAGCCCTTCGACCTTCTCCAGACCGACGTCGCCGCCGCCGACGACCAAGCACCGGCGGCCCTTCAGGCGTAGACAGGCGATGTAGAACGGGGTCTCGAGCATGTCCTGGACGCAGGACTGGTCGCAGATCCCCCGCCTGAGCTGGCAGACGCATTCTTTTCCGCGGTAGGCCTGAGCCGGCATGCCCATAGGGTAGCCACCGGCCCTCGTCGGGCCTTGCGCCTAGCGCCGGATCGCGTCGCGAGCCATGCGCGCGCCGAGCTTCAGCAGCGGGCCCGCTCCGGCGCGCAGCGCCCCGACCCGAATCGACGGCCGCCCGTAGAGGATCGTCGCGGCCTGCCGCAGCGCGCTGCCGACCGTCTCGTCGTACGGATGCCACCATGGATCGCGGATCGCCGACGGCTCCCACACGCGGAGCTTGATGTTGACGCATTCGTACAGGCCGAACTTGGAGTGCGTGCGACCAAGGCCGGAATCCTTCACGCCGCCCCACGAGCACTGGCAGGCGCCGTGGCTGAACATGTGGTCATTGATCCACACCATCCCGGACTCGAGCTCGCGCGCGATCCGCTCGCCCTTGCTGCGATCTGACGTCCATACGGACGCGCCCAGTCCAAAGTCCGAGTCGTTGGCAAGCTCCACCGCCTGGTCCTCGGAATCGACGATCACGATCGGCAGCACCGGGCCGAAGATCTCCTCGCGCATGATCCGCATCTCGTGCGTGACGTCGGTCAGCACGGTTGGAGCGTAGAACGCTCCGCAGAGCCCGGCGGGTGCATCGACCGGACCGCCGCAGCGAAGCGACGCGCCGGCGCGAACCGCATCGTCGACGAGCTCGGCCACGATCTCGTGCTGCTCTCGGGACACCATCGGCCCGATCGCCGTGCGCCACTGCATCGGATCGCCGATCCGCAGCTGCTGGGCGGCCTGCACGACGCCCGCGATGAAGCGCTCGGAGATCGCTCTCAGCACGTACACGCGCTCGATCCCTGAGCACGTCTGGCCGGCGTTCGCGAATCCTCCCCACACCGCCCCGGCGACGGCGTGATCGAGGTTCGCATCGGGCAGCACGATCATCGGATCCTTGCCTCCGAGCTCGAGCACGGAACCCTTGAGCCGGCGCGCACACGCCTCGCCGACACCACGGCCCGTCTCCACCGAGCCGGTGAAGAACACCTTCGCGACCGCTGACTCCACGAGCGCGGGCCCCGTACCCGGCCCGTGGACAACGCGCACCAGTCCATCGGGCACGCCCGCACGCTCGAACACCCTCTGGATGCGCTCGCCGATCAGCGGCGTCAGCGAGGCGGGCTTGAGCACCACGCCGTTGCCGGCCATCAGCGCCATCGCGACCTCGCCGAACGGGATGCTCCAGGGGTAGTTCCAGGGCGAGATGATCCCGATCACGCCGAGCGGTTCGTACGTGAACGCCGAGCGCTTGGTCTTCAGGAAGGCCTGCGGCATCGAAATCTTCTCGTCGCCCAGGATCTCCCTGCCCGCCCGCGCGATCCAGTGCAAAGCGTCGATCGTCGGCAGCACCTCCATCGAGAACGCCTCGGTACGCGGCTTGCCCTGCTCGTGCACGAGCAGATCCCGGATCTCGTCCGCCTCGTCGATCAGCACCTGGGCGGCACGCTCGAGGTAGCGGGCTCGATCGCCGAGCGTCAGCTGAGCCCAGAACGGCTGCACCTGAGAGACGGCCTCGACGACCGCCTGTACGTTGTCCGGGGCGGTCGTCTGAACCGCCCCGATCCGCGCTCCGGTGGCTGGATTGAACGACTCGAGCTGGGCCGTGGCCGTGGATGCGTCCACGCGCCGAAGCTTATCCGCGTGAAATACGATGGCCCCCGAGAGGGGACGCGTGTTGAAGATCTCGAGATGCCTCAGCGTGATGGCCGCTTGCGCGGTGGTGGTTGCGATCGCCCCCACGCCGGCCTCCGCCGTGGTAACGCGGCTGCCGAACGGCCACTACCTGAGCTACATGCGAATCGTCCGCAGCACGGGGCCCTCCTCGCAGGCGCGCCCGTGCGCGACGTGCGACTCGATCAGGCACAGCCTCGACTATGGCGGCGGCGGCGTGATGCCATCGAGCACGAACTACGTGATCGCGTGGGTTCCCCAGGGCTACAGCGGCAATCCTTTCCAGGACGCTGCGGGGCCGGGCTACCAGGGCGACCCGGGACTTGACAGCGGCAACTGCGACGGCGACATCTGCGGCTACATGTACGGCGTCGCGCAGTACTTCAAGGACCTCGCCGCAGCCAGCGGGCAGAACACGAACAGCAACTCGGTGGCGACCCAGTACAACGACGGCTTCGGGCACACGGCCGCCTCCAACGTGCAGGTGGCGCCAGCCGGCAACGGACCGAACGGGGTCTACCTCGACACCGACCCGGTACCCGGGGGCAGCGGCTGCACCGTGACAGCCACGACCACCGAGGGCGGCGATGCGAGCGGCCAGGGCGGGTTCTGCATCACCGATGCTCAGGTTCAGAGCGAGCTGAACAGCTTCCTCACGGCGCACGGCCTGCCGCGCGGGTTGACGAACGAGTACTACCTGCTGACCCCACCTGACGTCGTGACCTGTCTCGATCAGCAGGGAACCGAATGCTCGGGCAACGCTCCGATCGATTCGGCGAGCTTCTGCGCCTACCACTCGGCCGCGACGCTCGGCAGCAGCGCGTTTCTCTACTCGCTGATCGCCGACTCATCCGGCACCCCGACCAGCGGCTTCAACGACGGGGTCAGCGGTTGCGATCCGTTCGCGACCGATGGCGAGTGCGCGAACGGGATCATCTGCAACTACAACTCGAATTTCGCCGAGGGCTCGCTCAGCGCGGTCGCGCACGAGCAGATCGAGTCGCTCACGGACCCGATACCTCCCACCGGCTGGAACGACGACGAGGAGAATCCGCCGACGCCGACGGACGGTGCGGAGATAGGCGACCTCTGCAATAACGATCAGGCGGACGACCCGGCCACCAACTATCAGACCGACTCGTCCGGCACCGACACCCCGTTCAACTACACGATCGCCGGCCACCACTACTGGATCCAGATGGAGTACAGCAACCAGGGGGTCAGCTGCGCACACGCGATAACCCCCGAGGCCCCTCCGAACTCGCACTTCGTCGTCTCGACTCTGGTAACGACCTCACGCTCAACGCGGGCGGATCATGCGCGAGCTCATCGTGCCTGTACGTGTGGCAGTTCGGCGACAATCAAAGTCTGGGGGAGCTTGGTGGACTCTCATTCACGGTGGCCTGTCCGGGCGCCGGGGGGTGCCGCGGTGCGGAGATCTCACACACGTTCCCGGGCCGCGGAACCTACGGCGTTGCCCTGACGGTCCAGGCCAGCGACGGCCGCAGCTGGGGATTCGTCAAGAGCATCGGCGTCTTCACCCCGCTGGTCCCGCACGTGGCGACGACCGGCTCGCTCCTCGCCGGAACGCCGGTCCACTTCACCGCCGCCGCGACCACGCACGACCCACTGCTCACGGTCACGGGCTATGCGTGGAGCTTCGGAGACGGTGCCGCGGCGACCGGGCCGCGTCCGTCGCACACGTACGGGCGCGCCGGCCGGTACACGCTGACGCTGACGGTGACCGACAGCGGCGGCGAGCGCGTGAGCCGTTCGGCGACGATTTCGATCGCCCCGTCCTGTCATGTACCGAACGTGGTCGGCTCGTCGCTCGGCGCCGCAAGGTCAGCGCTCGCGGCGGCGCGCTGCGCGCTGGGCCGGGTGAAGCGACCTGGCGTCAAGCGGCCCAGCAGGAGACTGGTCGTCGGAGCGCAATCACTCGCGGCGGGCACGTTCCTGCGCGCCGGCACGCCCGTGAACCTGACGCTCGTCTACAGATAAGCCCTACGCCGCAAGACGCTTGGCGATCGCGTCGGCGCGGCTTCGCAGCGCGCTCGCCAGGAGATCCGGCAGTCCACCGGTCAGCATCGTGTCCGCGAGCAAGATGTCGGGCTCCGTCGCGCCGACCTCGATCGCGCCAAACCCGACGATCGTCTCGGCCGAGCCGAGCAGCGTGCTCGCGCAGATGACGATCCGGTGGCGCGGGCTCGATCGCAACAGCTTCGCGACCTCGAGCCTGTCCGGTTCGAGCCCGTTAAGCGCGAACAGCGCGAGAATCTCCTCCGCATCCCGCGCCTGCGCAAGCCGCAGCCGAACGCGCGGACCGCGTTCGAGCGGATAGGACTGTGCGAGCAGCGCAGCGGGTCGAAAACCTGAATCCATTCTTCCTACACGGTAGTAGCTTCGATTTCGTGTGAGCGTTAACACGCCGTGAAGGCCGGACGGCTGTCGTATTAGACGCCGGTCGCGGGCCTCCTGCCTGCGTTCAGGCTGCTCGTATCGCGCGGCCCGGGTGGCCTTTGCTCGCGCCCGGTGGCTGCGGCGTGGCCCCGACAGCTCACGCCGGCCACCGAAACGGCGGCCTGGGAAGAGAGCGATCGCGGCCAACTGACCGCACGCACCAGGCGCCTGGCCAGGCCGATCCCTTCACCGCCCTGAACGGCAGAGTCAGGCTGTGGAGGTCACGCCCAGACAACCAACCGCCCAGAATTTGCGAGGACCGGTTGAGCCCAAAGGGCGACGGGGTACCAAATGGATGCTGGGGCGTCGATAACGGAAATCGTTGCCTCTTCTGCGGTCGAATTGCGCCCAAATGGACGCTGACAGGGCAGAGCACGCGGGCGAGAACCCCCATTTCGTTACATCACGACCGTCGCGGTGGGCAACGCGTGACCAAATCGGTG
The DNA here is from genome assembly GCA_963796525.1 of uncultured Solirubrobacterales bacterium. Classification (GTDB taxonomy): domain Bacteria; phylum Actinomycetota; class Thermoleophilia; order Solirubrobacterales; family Solirubrobacteraceae; genus Palsa-465. The sequence continues at coordinate 571,877 of CAWCMD010000010.1, read as the reverse complement.
CTATAGCGCGCATTTCGTTACACGTTGCCTCCACGAGCGGCCGCTTTGTAACGAAATCGGGGCTGCCAAGCACCCCGAGGGTGGGCGGGGGTGGTCGGGCGGGGGGGGTGGGCGGGACCCAATCCCAAGCCAAATACGAGGCAGACCAGCCCCCAAGGCCCCGGCCGAAGGCCGGAAGCTGAGGCGCCAGCCCGTAGACGCGGTGCGGCCGGCGACGTCTAGGTTGGGACGGGCCCGCCCGGCCCCACGGATGCCGCCGCAGGCGGCCCCCCTCTACGGCCCCCGCCCCCGCGCGCGCCGGATCTCCTCAAGCCGTTCGGCGAACGTCGCCTCCGCCTCGTCGGGCTCGTAGAAGCGCCGGCCGATCGCGCCGTCCGGCATCAGCTCCTGCGGCGACAGATGCCCGGGTCGGTTGTGTGGGTTGTCGTAGTCGCCCTCGCGCCGCGTCGAGGAGCGCAGGTAGGCCGGCGGCAGCTCCGCGCCGTGCTCGCGGATGTGACCGGTCGAGGCGGCGAGCGCTCGCTTGGCGGCGTCGGACTTCGGCGCCAGCGACAGGTAGATCGCCGTCTGCACGAGCGCGAACTGGCATTCGGGCATCCCCACGTGCTCGACGGCGTGGGCCGCGGCGGTCGCGACGCTGAGCGCGTTCGGGTCGGCGTTGCCGATGTCCTCGGAGGCGAGCACGATCATCCGCCTGACGATGAACCGCGGATCCTCGCCTCCCTCGAGCATCACCGCCAGGTAGTAGAGCGACGCGTCGGGATCTGACCCGCGGGTCGCCTTGATCCAGGCCGAGATCGTGTCGTAGTGGCGATCGGCCTGCCGGTCATACAGCAGCGCGCGGCGTTGCAGCGCGTCCTCGGCGTGCGCGAGGGTCACTGTCTCGCCGGCCCCGGCCGCGTCGCACGCGAGCTCGAGCCCGTTCAGCGCCGCCCGGGCATCGCCGCCCGAACGCTCGGCAAGGAATTCGAGCGCCGCGGGCTCGATCTGGCCGACCGGGCCGCACTCGCCGCGCGCGACGGCCCGATCGAGCAGCACCCGGACCTCGGTCGGGCCGAGCGCCTCGAGCTCGTACACGTGCGCGCGAGACAGCAGCGCCGAGTTGACCTCGAAGTACGGGTTCTCGGTGGTCGCGCCGATCAGCGTGATCAGCCCGTCCTCAACCGATGGCAGCAGCGCATCTTGCTGGGCCTTGTTGAAGCGATGGATCTCATCGAGGAAGAAGACCGTCTTGCGGTGGTTGGTCGCCATCCGATGCCGCGCGCGCTCGATCACGGCTCGGACCTCGGCGCGCCCGGCCGCCACGGCGCTCTCCTCCTCGAACGCCGCACCCGACGCGTCGGCGATGATTCGCGCCAGCGTTGTCTTGCCGCTTCCCGGCGGGCCGTGCAGGATCATCGAATGCGGGTGGCCCTCCTCGATCGCGCGCCGTAGCGCCGAGCCGGGCGCCAGCAGCCGCTCCTGGCCGACGAACTCATCAAGCGTCTGAGGACGAAGCCGCGTCGCAAGCGGCGCGTATGACGCCGGAGGCGCTGCCGTGGCTCGTGCGCGTGGCTCCTGGTCTTCTCCGAACAGCCGCTCCACGAAACGAAGTATGGACTGGCAAGATCCACGAATGCTCTCGTGGCGCGTGCTCGCGGTTGCTACGGCTGTTCTGGGGGCCGCGCCGGCCACTCCGGCGGCGGCCAAGGTCACGTTCACTTCTAGCCGGATCGAGGTCATCTCGGCCGGCGCGCGCGCCGTCATCACCCGCGATCCGTTCCGACTCGCGATCGAGCAGGCGAACGGCGCGCCGGCGCTCAGCGAAGTGCGCAACGATTCGTCCAAGCCGCTGCGTGAGGCGCCGACGATCGATCCGGTCAAACCCGGTACCGACAACCCGTCGACCACGACCCTCTACGAGCCGCTGTCGTTTCTGGTCGGAAGCGAGAGCCTGACCCAATACGAGGGCTCGGTCTGGGGCGGCAATCCGATGAACGGGCTGCGGTCGGGGACGCTGTACTCGGCCCGGCGCGTGCTGTCCGCAAAGCGGATCAAGAACGGGGTCCGCCTCACGCTCTCGACCAGCGACCCGAGCGGCCGGCGCATGATCGTGACAGTCGCGCCGGTCGGCCGTGACGCGATCCGCGTCTCGGCGCGGACGAACCCGAGCACGCAAGTGGCCGAGATCGGGGATTCGTTCGCCTCGGGACGAGACGAGGGCTTCTTCGGCTTCGGCGGGCGCCACAACGCGATCGACCAGCGCGGCGGCGTGTTCTCGAGCTTCATCGAGGAGGAGAACTTCTCAGCCTTCCCGGGATCGAACCTGTCGCTTTATCCGAACGGGACGCACGCCGCCTACTACCCGCAGGCCGAGATGTTCTCTTCGCGTCCGTACGGGTTCCTGCTCACGCAGCCGCAGCTTGCCCGCTTCAAGCTCGACGCCGATCGGCCAGACGCGTGGAACGTGATGGTGACGGCGCCGAACCTCGACTACGTGGTCGCGCCCGGCCGGGCGACGCGCGCGATCGGGACGCTGACCGCGCTCAGCGGCCGCCAGCCGGTCCCGCCGCGGTGGGCACTCGGCCCGATGCTCGACCGACTGGTCAAGAACGGGGGCGAGACGGAGGCCGACTACGCGGCGAACGTCCGCGCCGACCTCGTGAACATCAAGCGCTACCACCTGCCGCTGACCGCCTACCGGATCGAGGGCTGGGGCCTGCCGAACCCGGACAACGACGGCCTCGCGCTGCACTCCTTCATCTCTCCATCGATGCAGGCGCAGGTTGTCGCCGAGCTGCACCGCCGCGGAATCCATCCGCTTTTCTACCTGCGGCCGTGGATCACGCCCGGCTCGGCGCCCGAGCGGCACGGGCTGGTCGTACGCCAGGCGGACGGCAAGCCCTATCGGACGACGGGCACGTCCGGCCAGCCGATCGATCTTCTCGATTTCACCAACCCGGCCGCCGTTCGATTCTGGCGCCAACAGGTCGACAAGGTGTTCGCGCTCGGCGCAGATGGCTTCATGCAGGACTTCGGCGAGGAGGTCCTGTACGACATGCACTTCGCCGACGGCAGCACGGGCGTGACGATGCACAACCGCTACCTGATCGATTACGCGAAGGCCACGCACGACGCACTGACCGCCTACGAACGGGCTCACCGCGGCCGCCGGCTGTGGTTCTTTACCCGCGCCGGCTACACCGGCATGCCCGGCTCGACGGCGTACGAGGGAGCGAACTTCCCGGGGGATGAGACGACCGCGTGGGATCACGGTGCCGGTCTGGAGTCGCTGACAAGCGACATGCTCGGCCGCGCCGTGGACGGCGCGTTCGGCTACGCGACCGACATCGGCGGCTACTACGACTACACGACGCCGCCGACCACGAAGGAACTGTTCCTGCGCTGGGCCGAGTGGGCGGCGCTCAGTCCGGTGTTCCGCCTGCACGGGTCGGGCCGCAGCGGGACGCACACGCCGTGGTCGTATGACGCGCAGACGGTCGCCGTCTACAACCGGCTCTCGAAGCTTCATCTGGCCGCGGTGCCGCTGATCATGCGCCTGTGGAAGCAGGCCGCACAGACCGGGGTCCCCGTCACCAGGCCGCTCTGGCTGCAGTACCCGGCCGACCGCAGGACGTGGTCGGAGGATCAGGAGTGGCTGCTCGGGCCCGATGTGCTGGTCGCACCCGTGGTCGCAGAATCGGCGAGCTCGCGCGCGGTGTACTTCCCGGCCGGCTGCTGGCGCCAGCCGACCACGGGCAAGGTCTTCCGCGGACCGCGGACCATAATCGTGCCGACGCCGCTCACGGCGCTGCCCTACTTCTTCGCCTGCGGCACCGAGCCGTTCTAGCGGAAGGTGACCGCCCGGTCGGCGAGCGTCGCGCGACCGCTGCGCACGACCAGCCGGTAGGCGCCCTTGAGGCGGTGATGCGGCTTGAGGGTGACGCGCTGCGGCCGGGTCCCCACGATCTGCACATCAGCCGAGGCGACCCGATGCGAACGGTGAATCAACTCGACGTGTAGCGCGACCAAAGTGCCGCCGCTGGTGGCCAGCGTCAGCGCCAGCGTGCCATGCCGCACGCCCAGCAACTGCACGTGCAGCGCCTGCCTGCCGTGCACGCCAAAGCTCATCGGGTTGGTGTCGCACGTGCGCTCGCTTTCCGGCAGGTCCGAGGGCGCCGCAAGCTGCGGTGGCTCCGGGAACGTCACCCGGCCGCGCAGGAAGTCCGACATCGTGCGGGCATTGGCGTCCCGGTAGGTCATCGCAGGCAGGTTCCACTTCGCCTGAATCGTCGCGAGCACCGAGGTGTGGTCGTGCACCACGTTCGTGACGGCGTGGGGCTTCGCGTGCCCGGACACGGCGACCGCGGGGACGCGCGGGCCGTAGATGTTGTACGCGCCCGGCACGTCATTCGGTCCGAGCTTCGGCGGGATCGAGTCCGGCGGGATCGCCGCCGGCGGCGGCACGTGGTCATACCAGCCTCCATGCTCGTCGTACAGCCACACGAGCAGGATCCGCGGCCACAACGGCGAGCGGAGCACGTTCTGCACGACGCCGCTGACGAAGTTTTCACCGAGGCTCAGATCGCCGTTCTCCTCGTCCTGGTTCTGGTTGTTGAGCGGTCCGAGGACGGGGGCGAACGGCGCGGGGAACGCGCCGGCCACGACCGACGCAGCGCCGATGTCGGAGTCCACGAAGCTGACCGCCGGTAAGTTGCCGGACGCGCAGTCGAGCGCGAACTGCCCAATCGAGGACAGGTGCGTCGGGTTGTTCTGCGGCACCGACTCGATCACGCCCGTTGCCGGTACGTCGGTGAAGTAGTTGCGCCAGCTGATGTGGTGCGCGTTCAGGCGGTCGAAGATCGTGCCGTTCGGCGGCTTCTGAGTGATGCTCGAGGTGTCGGTGCTGATGCATCCGAACGCCGTTGCGGCCATCAGGAAACGCCGGTTGGGGTACGTCTGCGCCGGCGCCGAGCAGAACCAGCGGTTGGCCAGGCAGAAGGTCTTGGCCAGCGAGTAGTAGAACGGCAGGTCAGGCTCGTCCCAGTAGGCCATCGAGGATTCCCCGAGCCGGGCGAAGCCGTCCATCCGTCCGTCGTTGATCGAGCGGTGGGTGTCGTTCCAGCTCTGGCTCGCGCTGGCGTTCGGCGTGCACAGCGACGGTGCCCGATGCGTGGTGATGTAGCCGCCTTTGACCGGGTTGCTGTTGATCGGCCTTCCCGCGCGGTCGAACTTGAACCCGTCCGCCCGTGGCTGGCCGCGCAGCGGCAGCATCCCGAGGTAGTTGTCGAACGAGTGGTTCTCCATCATCACGACGACGATGTGGTCGAACGGGAGCGCCGCCGTCGGCTCGCCGGCGGGTCGACGCGGGTCAGGGAGCGATCCGGGCTGGCGGAGCGCCGGGGAGAGCGCTTGCGCGGCGGCCAGGAGCCGGCCGTACTGGGAGCCATATCCGAGCGCCACCAGACCGCCCCCGGCGCGCAGCACGGCGCGCCTCGTATACCTGTTCTCGCCACCCACCACGATCCGGTGCATCGTAGAGACGGGTGGCCGGCGAGGTGTTAGTAGGTTGAGACCGGAGGGCCCTTCGCAATGGCGCGCGTGACTCTGCTTGCGTGCGCTTCGCGCCCGGCAGCCACGATTGGTGGGCTGCTGGGGAGAGGGTGGGTGATGTGCTCCCCAGCCCCGATTTCGTTACATCACGATCACCCCGGATAGGCAACGTGTAACCAAATCGGTGCTCTGACCCCCATTTCGTTACACGTTGCCGACACGAGCGCGGGCTTTGTAACCAAATCGGGGCTGCGAGGCGGCCCCAGGGTGGGCGGGGTGGGCGGGACCCAAATCCCAAGCCAGATGCGGGGCAAACCAACCCCCAAGGCCCCCGGCCGAAGGCCGGGAAGCGTGGCGGCAGCCGACAGCATGGAGCCGGCGGGTGCGCACGAGCTCGTGGCGCCAGCCGTCCCCTACCGCCCGATGATCGCCAGCGCCTCCTCGTGCAGCAGCCCGTTTGTCGCCAGCGCATCGCCGCCATCCGCCCGGGCCACCCCCCCGAGATCGGTGAACCGCCCGCCCGCCTCCTCGACGATCACGAGCGGCGCCGCCAGATCCCAGAGCGTGACGACCGGCTCGCACGCGATGTCGACCGCTCCCTCCGCCAGCAGCATGTAGGGCCAGAAGTCCCCGTAGCCGCGGCTTCGCCAGCAACGTCTGGCGAGCGCCAACAGCGCGTCGAGCCCGACCGACTCATCCCAATCCTCGAGACCCGGGAAGCACAGCTGCGCGTCTGACAGCGAGCCCACCGCCGATACCCGCAACCGCCGTGCCTCGTCGCCAAGGCCGTCGGCTGCGAATGCGCCACCCCCCCGCGCCGCCCACCAGCGTCGCTGAAGTGCCGGTGCGGAGACGACGCCGACGGAGAGCTCCGAACCCACCTGCAGCGCGATCAGCGTCGCCCACACCGGGATCCCGCGGACGAAGTTCTTGGTTCCGTCGATCGGGTCGATGATCCATCGCCGATCGCTGTCCGACGCGTTCGTCACCCCGTACTCCTCGCCGACGATCGAGTCGCCTGGCCGGGCACTTGCCAGCCGCTCACGGATCGCCTGCTCGACTGCCGTGTCGGCCTCGGTCACCGGCGTCAGGTCCGGCTTGGTCTCGACCGAGAGATCCTCGGCCCGGTAGCGCTCGAGCGTGATCCGGTCGGCGACGTCGGCTAGCTCCAGCGCCAGTTCGAGGTCGTCGGCACTCATCGGCGGCATCCTAACCACGGCCGCCTGTAGGCTCAGGACTCGAGACACCATGGCAGACGACCTTCAGCAACAGACAACCGAAGTCCTCCGGCGGCTGGTCGCGTTCAACACGGTCAATCCGCCCGGAAACGAGCGGCCGGCGATCGAATACCTGGCCGACTACCTGCAGGGAGCCGGATTCGAGACCGAGATCCTGGCCGCGGAGGAAAACCGCCCCAACCTCGTGGCGACGCTGAACGGCAACGCAGACGGCCCGACCCTCACCTACCTCGGCCACGTCGACACGGTCCTCGCCCACCCGCAGGAGTGGACGCACGACCCGTGGTCGGGCGAGCTCGCAGATGGCTATCTGTGGGGCCGCGGCGCGCTCGACATGAAGTCCCAGGTGGCGGCCGAGGCGGTCGCGGGCGTGGCCCTCGCCAAGCAAGGCTGGCGGCCAAAGCGGGGCAGGCTGCTGCTCGTGTTCGTCTCCGACGAGGAGACCGGCGGCACGCTCGGAGCTCGCTGGCTGACCGAAACGCACCCCGACAAGGTCCGCTCCGACATGCTGCTCAACGAGGGCGGTGGCACGGTGTTCGAGTACGACGGACAGCGGCGCTATGGCGTCTGCTGTGCTGAGAAGGGGATCTTCCGCTTCACGGTCACCGCCCGCGGGGTTGCGGGCCACGCGTCGATCCCGCGCACCGGCGACAACGCCCTGCTGAAGCTCGGACCTGTGCTGCAGAAACTGGCGGACGCCGAGATGGCGTTCGAGATGACCGAGGGACCGGCGGCGCTGCTGCGTTCGCTTGGCCATGATCCCGACGACCCGGCCGGCGCCGTCCAGGCGGTCGCGCAGGCCAACCCCGGCCTGGCGATCTTCTTCGAGCCGATGCTCGGCGTGACGCTCACGCCGACGATGGTCCATGCCTCGGACAAGATGAACGTGATCCCCTCGAGCGCCACGCTCAAGATCGACTGCCGCGTTCCGCCCGGACTCGGCGAGGACGCGGTGCGCCGGCGGATCGAGCACGCGTTCGGCGAGCTCGCGCCGCAGCTCGAGATCGAGTTCACCGAAACAGTGATCGGCAACGCATCCGCGATCGACACCGAGCTGATGCAAACGATCAAGAACTGGGTCGCGACCCAGGACCCGGGAGCCAACGCCGTCCCGCTGATCCTTCCCGGTTTCTCGGACTCGCGCTGGTTCCGCGAGGCCTTCCCGGAGTGCGTCGCATACGGCTTCTTCCCGCAGCGTCACCAGAACCTGCTGGAGACGGCACCGCTCATTCACAACGCCGATGAGCGAATCGACGTGAGGGATTTGGGATTCGCGAGCAGCTTCTACGTTGACTTGGCCAGGGAAATGCTGGGCTGAGCGTCGTTCGCACGCGCTCGCCGCCTCGTCAGGTCGATCAGGCAATCAACGCCGATCGCGGCGGCGGCAGCGAGCGGCACGACCACCGGCTCGGCATACCGCACGTCGTAGAACAGAATCGCGACAGGCAGCAGCGCGAGCGCGATCGCGGTGCCGGCGAACAGCAGGGCCGCGATTCGCACCTTCCCGCGGCTGAGCACGCCGCCGGCGATCATCAGCAGCGTCAGCAGCGCGGTCAGGAAACCCTCCGTCTTCGCGGCACGTCCGTACGCATCAAGTGCCGGGACGTTCTTGCGCACGTACCCGGCACGGGTCGAGTAATAGGACGTGATCGCTGGTTCCGCCGCTTGCTCGTAGTACCGGTTGTGCAACTCCGAGATGAGCAGGTTCTGGTCGTACTCGAAGACGCTCTTTCTCCCGGCACGCGGCACGACGTAGTTGGCGAGGCCCTCGAACACCGTTGCCGAGTAGTCGAGCGGCTGGTTGAGGAGCACAGCCCGAGCGAAGCTTCCCGTCGGCGCATCGCCGCGCCAGCGGTATGCCGAAGGAGGAACGTGGCGAAGGGGCCAGGGCGGGACTCCGTACGCCCTGACGGCCGGCGATTGGACGTTGAAGATGTACCAGTTCGCGTCAGGCCTGCGGCGCGGATCGTCACGCTGGCAGAGCTTTGAGGTGCCGCTGGGCGGGGTGAACCGGCTGCAGTCCGCGATCGGCGCCATCCGCGCATAGAAGGCGAAACTCGTGGCTCTCGTGAGTGACCAGCTTCCGGTGACCGCGTGCTGCGGGATCAGATACGCGACGAGCATGATCAGCACTGGCGCCAGCGTCGCGACAGGGCCGGAAAGTCGCGCACGAGTCGACTGTCGCCAAGGCATGAGCGTCCATAGCGCGAGCAATGGGACAAGAACCACGCTCACGGTCCGCAGCGTGATCGAGGCCGCGATCGCCGTTCCGGCACCCGCGAGCCAGATCAGGCGGCGATCGGCCGTCAAGCTGCGCGCGGCGCAGAAGAGCGCGGCCGCGAGCAGGAACGTGTATGGCGCATCGGAGAGCACCGAATGCTCGAGGAACACCTGCGAGCCGCCGAACAGCACCACGATCGCGGGGAGCAAGGCGAGCCACGTGCGAGTGACGAACGGTCTCGTGGCGAAGTACGCCACGACGGCGGTGGCGAGCCCGAGCACGTGCTGCACCGCCACCGTGAAGGACAGCCGGCCGTCGAGCGCGTGCAACAGACGCAGCAACAGCGGATATCCCACGGGCTTGTAGGGATCCCAGTAGAGCGGTCCGTGCGCCGCAATGATGTAGCCGCGCGCATCGGGATACCCCACGAATGCGGGCCGATACGACAGCATGAACCACAGCCGGAGCGCTGCCCCGGCGACACACAGGGCGATCAGTGGAGCGTGCGGGCGGACCATCGCCCACGCGTTCTCGAACCGGATGCGCCGTGCTCGCACCGCTTAAGTGTGATCAGCCATCCGAGCGGCTGCGTCCGCGCGGAGGTGCATCAGGCGGAAAGGTGCGTACGGCGACCGAAAGCAGGCGCAGGTACCATCGCCTCGATGCGAGGACTTTTGTCTGCGCTGCGCTCCCGTGCGCGGTCAAATCGCCAGCAGGGCCTAGACCCCTCGCCTCCGGCAAACCCAAACGGGACGTCGATGCTCGCCGAGCAGGGCGCGGAACTGCAACGCGTCGCCGAGACCCTGCAAACGGTGCAGCGCCACCGGTCGCCGATGCTCTGGAACGAAGTCCTGGACGTCGTCCCTGCCAGTCTCGGAACGATCAGCGACGTCATGCGCGCAGCTGCTCCTGACGAGAACGCCTCAGCCGCTGCACTCGAGCGCGCCGTGCGGCGATTCACGGCGTGCGCTCAGGGCCCGCTCCTGGAGGCGCTCGGACGTGAGGAGCTCGCGGCGCTGATTGCGTCAGATCGCCTGCCGATCCCTCCGCCGGAGGCGCGGGAGCGGTATTTCGAGGGCGATGATGTGACGTATTGGATATCCGGGCTCGGCGACCGGCTGCTGCTGATGGACATCGGTCGCCGGCTGGGCCGTCCGCTGACCGCAGAATCCCGGCTGCTCGACTTCGGTTCCTCGAGCGGGCGGGTCTTGCGCCACTTTGCCTATGCGACGCCGACGATGCGCGCGTTCGGCGTCGATCTCGGACGGCACAGTGTCGAATGGGTCCGATATCACCTCGATCCCGCGGTGACCGTCGTGCACGGCACCGCGCTGCCCCACCTGCCGTTTGCGGACGGCTACTTCCACTGCATCTACGCGGGGAGTGTGTTCACGCACATCGCCGATTTCGAGGAGGCGTGGCTTCTCGAGCTGGCGCGAGTGCTGTCACCGGACGGCTTTGCGGTACTCACCTTCCATCCAGAGAGAACCTGGGAAGAGATCCGCGGGAACCCTCAGCACATCGTTCGTTCATCGATCGAGCGCGGACCGCACCGGCTCGACCCCGGCGGGATCGAGCCGGTCAGCGCGGATGTCTTCGAGCAGCCGATGCCGGCCGAGCGGGTCGTTTTGACGCTGACCAGCTGGCCCGTGAACAACGCCAACGTGTTCCATAGCCATGGCTGGATCCAGCAACACTGGGGGCACCTCATGGACCTCCAGTTGATCGTCCCCCGGGCACACGCCGAGCACCAGGACGCGGCCGTCCTGACACGACTGCGCTAGTGCGCTCGATGCGTTGAACGTCAGGGTTTGAACGTCGCCGTCTTGGAGACTTTCACAGGCGGGCCGCCGGCGGTCGGCCGGCCGACGACTTGGAGCGTGACGTTTACCTGCCCGATCCTCGACAGCACTCGTGCGCCCGCGCTGGTCAGCCGCAGCTGGAGCTGAGTGGTGCCGGGGCGCGCGAGGCGTGCCGTCCCACCTCCGATCACGATCGGGCGGTTGCCCCGATGCAGCCGCCTCGCTGTCCCCGCCGGAATCACTAACGAGCCCGTGATCGAGCACGGCTGGCTGCAGGAGACGCGCACGACCAAGCCGTGCTGCTCGACGACCGAGATCCTGTACGAGCTGGACACGCCGAGTAACGCCACCCGCAGGCGTGGGAGCGTCTTGAACGTTCGATCGCGACCATAGGTGGTCCCGGCCGCGCTGTGCGCCACGAGACGATAGTGGTAGGTCGTTCCTGGGCGCAGGCGGCTCAGGCGTGCCGAGACATTCACCGAGCCAGTACCAGCCGCGAGTGTCCCCGGTCGCGTCGTCGATCCGTACGACGTCGTCGTCCCGAAGTCGAAGTGATAGGTGGTTGCCAGCCCGTGCGTATTGACTACCCCAGTCAGAGTCGCGGCCACCTCGGTCACGCCCTGAGACGCCCCGGTCGTAGCTCCAGGTGGAGGTGACGCAATGGTCGTGAATCTCGCATCGCCGCCGTTGGTGGTGCCGTTCGCGTTGGTCGCCACCAGGCGGAAGTGATACGTCGTCCCCGGCACCAGATTCTTCACCGCCGCCGACACCGTTGAGGTCCCGGTGGCTGCCTTGGCGGTTGGCGTGCTCGACCCGTAGGTTGTGGTCGGGCCGTAGTCGAAGTGGTAGGTGGTGGCGGCCCCGTTGGAGTTCACCTGCCCGCTGACCGTCGCCGAGGTCTGAGTGACGCCGGTCGCGGCGCCGGTGCTCACGATCGGCGGACCGCTCGGCGGCGGAGGCGGGGTTGGCGGGCCGAACCCGAACCGGCGCGAGACAAAACCGCTCGAGGAGCTGCCGGGATTGCAGGGGTTGAGCTCCGGGAACGTGGACACCGTGTCGCCGACCGCGACAAGGTTGCCGTCCGGGGCGACGGCGATCGCGCATGCCTCGAAGGTCGAAGAGGGGCCCCTGACGGTGCCACCGATTCCGAACGACGATTCGGCAGAACCGCCCGATGTCAGCGCCCATTCGGCCGCGTCCATAGCCACGCCCGTCTTCTCATACCCGCCCGCGCCGACGATGTGACCTCCGCCCGCGATCGCGACGCTGTAGGCGCCGATCGGGCTTTCGAGCACGCTCACGTCCTCCCCGGAGGGCATCAGCATCGCGGACGGACACTGTCCGCCCGGCGTGCCAAAACCCGAGTCATTCGAGCCGTCCTGGTTGAAGCGCGCGAAGATAGCGTACGGCCCGGCGAGATCGTTCCCGCTGGCGACGATCTTGCCGTCTCCCTGGACCGTGACCGCGTTCAACTCCGTATACCCGGTGCCCGAGCAGAAGTATTGGAAGGCGCCGTGGCCGTGGAAGCTGCTGTCGAGGCTTCCGTCGTTGCTGTTCAGCCGCGTGACGAGGCCATTCGTGTTCTGCCCGGGTGTCTGACGCCCGACCGCGACGATCTTGCCATCCGACTGCACCGCGACCCCGTTGCCGGCGGAGTTCGCGCCGCCAAGCTGCGTCGTCCACTGCGAGCCCCCGCTGGAGCTGTAGCGCGACACCGCCATCACACCGCCGAGGGTGCCTGCGACGGCGACGCTCCCATCGGAGCCCACGGCAACGCTGTTCGCGGACCCCTGCACACCAGCAACCCCACCCGAGCCGAAGCCCGGATCGGGCGTCAGGCTCGGCGTCAGCCGCACGACCACCGAGCCGGCGACCACGATGTCGCCGTTGTGCGCGATCGTCACGGCTCGCGCATAGCCGCCGGGACCCGAGTAGGTGCCCGTGACCTGGCCGTTGCTACCAAACCGCTCGACCAGGACGCGTCCACCGGCGGCTCCCGCGGCGATCACCTGGCCGTCGGACTGCACCGCCACGCCAAGCAGTTGCTGCCCTGAGACGGACGCGATCCCGCCCGAGCCAAAGCTCTGATCGAGCGTTCCGGGGGTCGGTGCGGCGGCGGCCGTCGCCGACACGCATGCCGCCAGCAGCATCACGGCCGCCGCGATCAGGACGACCCTGCTCGTATTACGCATCCTTCCTACCCCCTTCTAACATGCGCGTGAGGACTATTTGAACGTCAGCACCCGCGTCAGCTTGGTTTGTTTCGTCGACGGCGGCGCCGTCACCGCCACGTTGAGCGTCAGCTTGATAATCCCGGAGAGGCGCATCGTCTGGCTGAGGCGCGCGCTCTTCATCACCAAGGTCTTCACGCCCGCGGCACCGAGGCGGCCCTGCGCCGTCGCGACGGTGATCGGCTTGTAGTGATGGATCGTCCTGCAGCGGCGCTTGCCGTGGACCTTCGTGCACTTCTTTGTCGTCGTGCCGATATGCAGCCGCTTGGCGATCGCTGCGCTCGCGATCAGCGTCGAGCCGATCTTGCAGGCACGGTTGCAGCCGACCCCGAACGACAGACCGCTCTTGAGAACGTCGGACTTCTTGTAGGACGGCTTGATGCCTACCAGCGTCACCTTCAGCGCGGGCGGCGGAGGTGGTGGGGGTGGCACGATCGGGCCGAAGCCGATGTAGCGAGCCAGAAAACCGCTCGAGGCGCCGTTGGGGCTGCAAGGCGTGGTGTTCGGGAATGTGGTGACCGCGTCGCCGACAGCAACCAGACTGCCGTTCAGCGCCACTCCTAGCGCACAGGCCTCGGACGCGCCCTTCGGCGCCCGGACCGTGCCGCCGGGCCCGAACGATGAATCGACCGCGCCGCGGGACGTCAGCGCCCAGAGCGCGGTATCGACCTCGACTCCGGTGTTCTCGTAGTTGCCGGCGCCGACGATGCGGCCTCCGGCGGCGATCCCGATCCCGTAGACGCCAATCGGATCGCTCAGCACGCTTACGTTCTGGCCGGCCGGCACGGTCGTCACGCCGCCGGCGCCGAAGCCCGAGTCGAGCGTTCCATTTGTGTTGATCCGGACGAATAGTGCCTGAGGTTCGTCAGTGATCGTGGTGCCGCCGGCGATGATCTTCCCGTCGCTCTGAAGCGTCACCGCGTTGAAGGCCGTAAGGCCGGTGTTCGCATGGAAGTAGGTGATCGCCCCGCCATGGAATGAAGTGTCGAAGCTGCCGTCGGTGTTCAGCCGTGCAGCTACGGCGTTCGTGGTTTGGCCGGGCGTCTGTCGCCCGACGAGCACGATCTTGTTGTCACGCTGCACCGCCACTCCCTGCGCAACGGAGTACTGCCCGAGATTCAGGACCTTGCTCCACTGCACCTGGCCCCTAGTGTTCAATCGCACGGCGCCGACCTGGGTATTCGGCGGGGTCACCGAGCCCGCGGCGACGATGCTCCCGTCCGACCCGATCGCGACCGCGTTCGCGACTGCGGACTGTCCAGCGAGCGCGGAAACCCGTCCGCCCGAGCCGAAGCTCGAGTCCGGTGTGAGGCTCGAGGTGAGCCGCTCGACAAGCAGCGCGCCGCCACTCGAGCCGGCCACCACGATCTTTCCGTCGGTCTGAATGGCGACCGCCCGCATGTAGCCAACGGGACCGATGTACGTACCCGCGGGCTTCCCCGCGGTGGTGAAACGCTCCACGAGCACCTTCCCGCCCGACTGCCCGACCGCGACCGGCTGCCCGTTCGCCTGCACCGCAACCCCGAACAGCTGACTTCCTCCACCCAGCGACACGACTCCACCCGTCCCGAAGCTGGCGTCGAGCGACCCGGGCGGCGCGGCAGATGCCGCGCCCGCGCAGATGAGCGCAACGGCGCAGCTCAGCGATCCAAGCAGCGCGAGGCGGACACCGCCCCGCGCTCCGCGGTGGGCCGCAAGTGATCCTCGGAGTCGCATTCGTGAACGCATCGCCGTCCTCCTAGTTGTCCAGCGCAGTCTCGGGTCCTGAATCTGTGCCACGAGGCCGGCCACCCCGCCAGCAGCGCCGCCAACCCTAGCATCCCACCGAGGGCAAGCGAGATTCATCCCGCCGAGGGCGAGCGAGATTCTTCGGGCCGCGTTCGGGCCGCGCTTCGGGCTAGGCTGTGGTGTACGTCCCGGCCTCGGTACCCGCCGCTGACCACACTCCGATTAGAGGTTTATCGCCCACCGGACAAGGGTAGGGCGAGCCAGCCGGGGGCCGCGCTCCGCATTACAGCGGGGTCAAGAACCTGACAGGGGAATCGACAAGGTATGACCAACACAGAAACCCTGGAGTCTTGGGTTCGTTCTACCGGGTGTGAAGCGCCCTACGGCATCGACTCAGTCGGAGAAATCCAGAGGAGACACCGAGAAGTGGCTTCAACAAGGGGCGGAAGCTCTGCCCGGGCCTTCGTCGAGGCTGTGCGCCGAGGTGGGTTTGCAACCGCCGGTGCACACAGACTTTGCCTTGACGCGGGCCAGTACGTGGTAGAAGATGCGCTTTGGAGGGCCGAGTCCCATGCGGGAACGCGGCCAAAACTGCTGGGTAAACCAACCACAGGAGGATGTTGTGCTTATGCCTAATCGACTGAAGCGTGCATCGTTTGCACGCCTCGCAGTCGGATTGGCCGTACTCGCGTTCCCGCTGCTCGCGACAAGCGTCGCCCAGGCGGCAATCGCGGGAGCCATCCCGTCGACTACGACGATCCATCCGGATATCCGTAGTGCGACGATCAACCCGGGCCTGGGCGATCACGGTGCGAGCGTCTGCTTCGACAAGCCGCTCAATGGCTCGTTCGTGCCGGGCGAGTTCGTGCTCGGCGGCTACCGGGCCGGCAACCTCGTCGACGCGATCGGTGCGGCGACGGATCCGACCAACACCAACTGCGCGTTGGTCACGTGGCCGTCGACGAGCGGCGATATGAACCAGTACACGTTCGTCGAGGTCAATGCTGGGGCTGTCGAGGCGAACGCCGGCAGCGTGCCGAACCTGCTCGACTCGGTCGGCCTGACCGGTTCGACCAGCCATGCCGGCGTGACCGGCATCACGGTTGCGCCGAACCTCGCGGGCGTGCTCCCGCCGTCCGGCGCCAACCAGGTCTCGCACTCGCTGACCTTCGTGTTCGACAAGAGCACGAACTCGCCGGCGGCGAACAACGCCGGGTACTTCTTCGAGACCGCGGCAGGCCAGACCTGCATGGGCGTCCCGGCGTTCGCGCCGCTGTCGGGTAACGGCACCACCACGATCACGATCGCGTTCAACGACGCCCCGTGTGGTGGAGTCGTCAACGCGATCCGGGCGGGCCTCTTCGCCGGCACGGTCGATGCACTGAACGACCCCGCGGCGACGAACCCGAACATGTCGACGATCATGCCGAACTGCAACACGGGCACGAACTGCCCGACCTCTGTGCCTGACCTCGTGTCAGCGCAGCTGAATGCAGATAACGACTCGATCACCTACACGTTCGACAAGAACGTCGTGGTCTTCCCGCCGAACCTGCCGAGCGACTTCCTCGCGGAGCTGGCCGACGGGACGACGCTGCCGTCCACGTCCGCCGTCTGTGGCGGCGGTACGACGTGCGTCGCGCAGTTCAGCGGCACCCTCTCCAAGCAGGCCGAGTTCGGCGTGCTGGCCTGGGTGAGCGGCGTTGCGGTCCACCCGGCCGACAACCCGACCGTCTCGAACCTCGCGGGCTCGGCGAAGATCGGCGATAACGCCGGCGCCTTCTCCCGCGCGTTCACCACTGGCCCGGACGTGTTCGGTGTCCAGATGAACAAGAGCACGGGATTGGTCTCGGTCAACCTCGACGACCGGATCGTCACTGCCGATGTGTCGAAGATCAAACTGATCGCGGGTGACGGCGGCACTGTCGCGGCGGTCCCGTCGCCGTCGTTCAACTCGTCGGCGCCCCCGGGTCCGACGACCGTGCAGCTGCAGTACCCGGCATCCGTGCTGACGAACGTCACGCAGGTGCAGTTCCTCGGGTGCCCGGGTGGCGCCTGCGGCGGCGGCGCGGCGTTCACGGAGCCGTTCTCGGCGACGCTCAACTCGTTCGACGCCAAGAACATCACCCAGATCGTCGGAACCGTCAACTCGGGCGCGATCCTGCACGCGTACCACGCGCGCAAGCATGCGTTCGACGCGAAGATCCACGCGATCCACAACAAGAAGCACAGCAAGAAGCACAGCAAGCGCAGCAAGAGGCACTAGCGCTCGCCGGCATCACCGTCGGCCCGCTCGCGGGCCGGCGGTGACCGGTCAGTAGTGAGACGACCCCCGCGGATCCCGCGGGGGTCGTCTTTGTTTAGGAGTGGACGCCCGAGCGCAACCTTTGGCCGCGCCGTCTGTTTCGACTCCCGGATATGACCTTGCACATCAAAATCGCCCGCTTCCGCGCTCTAGCCCTCTTCAGCGCCGTCGCCGCACCCTCCCTGATCGCGTTTGCCCTCGCGCAGGGCCAGGCCAGTGCCGCTGCCGCTGCGACCGGACGTGCAGGCGCGCGAGTTGGCGTCCCTGCGGTCACGCTGACGCCGGCCGGACCAGTCTCCCCGCGCAGCGCCCACCAGGCCCAGGGTCAGCAGCCGCTGACCCCTGCCCAGATCCACACCGCATACGCGCTGCCACAGCGCGGCGCGCGTGCGCAGACGATCGCGATCATCAGCGCTTATGACGACCCCCACGTGGAGGCCGACCTCGCCGCCTACGACAAGCACTTCGGGCTGCGGGCATGCACGACCCAGAACAGGTGCCTGCACAAGCTAAACCAGGACGGCAAGCCCTCGCCGCTGCCGATCCCCGACGCCGACGCCACCGGCGGCATGTGGAACACGGAGTCGGCACTCGGCACGGAGATCGCGCACGCCGTCTGCCAGAGCTGCTCGATCATGCTGGTCGAGGCCACGGACGCCATCAAGATCGACTTCTCCCAGGCAGTGGCCGCAGCCGCGGCTGCGGGCGCGCGCACGATCGTGACCACGTTCGTGCCGACGGAGGACGTCGCCGACTCCGATTTCGCTCGCTACTACTCAAATCCGCGAGCGGCGGTCGTCGCCGCCACTGGCGACGCGCTGCCCGGCATCGATTGGGGCTACACCGGCGAGCTCAATTTCCCCTCCTCGCTTCCAAACGTGCTGGCGGTCGGCGGCACGCAGCTGCGGACCGGCAGGAGAGCCGGCGAGCAGGCCTGGAAGGGCACTGTCAGCGGCTGCAGCCTCTACTTCCACCCCGCGTCGTGGCAGACCAACGCAACCGCGAAGAAGGCATGCGGCACGCAGCGCGCCGGCGCCGACATCGCGGCGATGGCCACCCCGGGCGCGATCGTGCACATCACCGGCTCCGGCCAATCCGGTGGACCGTGGTTCGCGGCCACCGGGACGAGTCTCGCGGCGCCGATCATCGGCGGCGTGATCGGACTCGCGGGCAGCGTCGGCGGCCACGAGTCCCAGATGCTCTATCAGCGCGCGCGCAGCGACCCGGGCGCGTTTCACGACATCGTCAGAGGCGCCAACGCCGCGAATTGTCCGAGCCCGATCTGCAAGGCAGGTCCGGGCTGGGACGGCCCAACGGGCCTTGGCACGCCAAACGGACTGGAGGCCTTCCTTCCAGGAGGCCCGAAGCTCGCCACCCACAACCCGCGGATCATCGCTTCCGCGCCCCGGAACCAGCTCCGTCTCGGCAAGAACTGGGTCACGCATGTCCGGCTGGGCAACGGCAACGCGTTCCGAGTCAGCGGCGGCGTCGTTCTCCGGCGTACGCTGACGATCGGCGGTCGGCTGCGCCTGATCCGGCTTGCGAGCGCGAGCTTCAGGCTGGGGCCGCTGGGGAGCTCGGCCGCGGCGCTCACGATCGCGAAGCAGTACCGGCCGCTGCTGCAGCGCCGCGGCAGTCTGACGGTCTACGTCCGCGTGACGGGCCGCGGAGCAGCGGGCTCGTCGGCCACCGTGCAACGGAAGTTGACGCTGCGCGCGCCGTAGGCCCCGCCCGACGCCCGGAGCACCCAGGGTGCGCCCTATTATTCGGCGTATCGCCGGGCTGCCACGCCGAGCCGGCGAGCCGGGGCGCCCCAACGGGCTCGTAACAGGCGCAACATAACATCGCCGCACTCGACGCCGCCACGCATAAGTGGTATAGGTTGCCCTGGGGGCTGCGTCCCGAACGTGGGGAGGCGCCCAAAAAAGTTGGGTAATCCAACCACAGGAGGAGGTAGTTCCTTATGTCCAATCGGCTGAAGCGTGCATCGCTTGCGCGCCTCGCGGTCGGATTGGCCGTACTCGCGTTCCCGCTGCTCGCGACAAGCGTCGCCCAGGCGGCACTCGCGGGAGCCATCCCGTCCACTACGACGATCCACCCGGACGTCCGTAGCGCGACGATCGATCCCACGGCCGGAGACTTTGCGCTGCACGTCTGCTTTGACAAGCAGCTGAACGGTTCGTTCGTGCCGGGCGACTTTGCGATCGCCGGATACCGCGCCGGCAATCTCCATGATGCGCTCGGCGTTTCGACGGATCCGAGCAACACCAACTGCGTGTTCGTCGTGTGGCCGAGCTCGATCGGCGATATCAACCAGTACACCGCGGTGGAGATCGCACCCGGCGCCGTTGAGGCCAATGCCGGCAGCGTGCCGAACCTGGTCGACTCCGTCGGAATAACCGGTTCGATCAGCCATGCCGGCGTGACCGGCATCACGGTTGCGCCGAACCTCGCGGGCGTGCTCCCGCCGTCCGGCGCCAACCAGGTCTCGCACTCGCTGACCTTCGTGTTCGACAAGACCACGGACTCGCCGGCGGCGAACAACGCCGGGTACTTCTTCGAGACCGCAGCAGGCCAGACCTGCATGGGCGTCCCGGCGTTCGCGCCAATTGCCGGCAACGACAGCACCACGATCACGATCGCGTTCAACGACGCTCCATGTGGTGGAGTCGTCAACGCGATCCGGGCGGGCCTCTTCGCGGGCACCGTGACCGCGCCCTCCGACGCGGCGGCGACGAACCCGAACATGTCGACGATCATGCCGAACTGCAACACGGGCACGAACTGCCCGACCTCTGTGCCTGACCTCGTGTCAGCGCAGCTGAATGCAGATAACGACTCGATCACCTACACGTTCGACAAGAACGTCGTGGTCTTCCCGCCGAACCTGCCGAGCGACTTCCTCGCGGAGCTGGCGAACGGGACGACGCTGCCGTCCACGTCCGCCGTCTGTGGCGGCGGTACGACGTGCGTCGCGCAGTTCAGCGGCACCCTCTCCAAGCAGGCCGAGTTCGGCG
Organism: uncultured Solirubrobacterales bacterium; assembly: GCA_963796525.1. GTDB lineage: Bacteria > Actinomycetota > Thermoleophilia > Solirubrobacterales > Solirubrobacteraceae > Palsa-465. The sequence goes on along the minus strand of CAWCMD010000010.1, from coordinate 551,803 downwards.
TGCTGGCCTGGGTGAGCGGCGTTGCGGTCCACCCGGCCGACAACCCGACCGTCTCGAACCTCGCGGGCTCGGCGAAGATCGGCGATAACGCCGGCGCCTTCTCCCGCGCGTTCACCACTGGCCCGGACGTGTTCGGTGTCCAGATGAACAAGAGCACGGGCCTCGTGTCGGTCAACCTCGACGACCGGGTCGTCGCGGTCGACACGGCCGATATCAACCTGATCGCGGGTGACGGCGGCATTGTCGCTGCGACCCCCTCGCCGTCGTTCAACTCCTCGGCGGGACCGGGTCCGACGACCGTGCAGCTGCAGTACCCGGCATCGGTGCTGACGAACGTCACGCAGGTGCAGTTCCTCGGCTGTCCGGGAGCCGCTTTCTGCGGCGGCGGCACGGCGGCGTTCACCGAGCCGTTCTCATCGGTGATCAGCCCATTCGACGCCAAGAACCTGGTGCAGATCGTCGGAGCGGTCAACTCGGGCGCGATCCTGCGCGGGTATCACCTGCACAAGCACGCGTACGACGCGAAGATCCACTCGCTCCACAACAAGAAGCACCACAAGAAGCACAGCAAGCGCACAAAGAGGCACTAGCGCTCGCCGGCATCACCGTCGGCCCGCTCGCGGGCCGGCGGTGACCGATCAGTAGTCAGGCGACCCCCGCGGCACTCCCGCGGGGTCGCCCTTGTTAAAAGGTGGTCGCCGGGCGCTCGGCGCCGCTGGAAAACGGCCGCCTCAGTCCTCGTACCCGACGAACACGAGCTCGCACGACTGCGTCACCGTCAGCGCAATGCGGCTGGCGGGCTCGGGCAGCACGAACGTCGAGTAGGCGACGACACCGGCGGCTGCTCTGTGGTTGGCCAGCAATGCCGTGCTCGATCCATGCGCGGATGCTGTGAGCGACACCCAGTGCCCGTCGTTCGTGACCGAGCCCACCACAAGCCGACTTGTTGGCTGCGGTAGGTCCACCCAGAGCGTTGCGTCGGGTCCGCGGAGGCGCATGCTCTCCGAACGCGTCCAGCCGACTCCCTCGCTTTCGATCGTCTCCGCGCTCCACGGCCTGAGGAAACGCGGACGCTTCTTGACCGGCTGGGGCGACAGGATCAGATCGAGCCAGTAACGAGACCAGACCGGCGCCAGGTCCGGGCGCCACCGCTGCATGTACCGCGCGAGGATGACCTCGTCCGGATGGACGGGCCGCTCGGCAAAGAGCAAGGGATCGTAGTTGGAGGCGATCACGTGCTCGCCCAGCCGCTCGCCGAACACGAGCTCGAACTCGTGGAAGCTGACGCCTCGCCCCCATCGCGCGAGCGCCTCGAGCAGCGCATCGCGCCCGCGCTGCGAGGCCTTATCCATCGCGGCCCTGAACTCCGCTCGCGGGGACTGCGTGTAGTAGTCCGCGGCCAGCTCATCGGGCAGCAGCCCGAAGAAGGGCATCTGCGCGGAATGGTGGTCGAAGTAGATCAGCCGGTTCGGCGCCTCGCAGACGACGATCGCCCCATCAGGCTTCACCACGTCGCGAGCGAGCCGCAGGAGCGCCAGACGCTCCGCAAGCGTCAGGTGCTCCAGGACCGCATACAGCAGGAACACGTCCACCTCGCCCCTGCGGGCCGCGACCGCATCGAGCACCGACTCCACGGGCTCCTGCTCGAGTTCGACGTTGTCGAGGCCATGGCGACGGACGTGCTCTTCGCCCAGCTCGATCCAGCTCCGGTCGATGTCGATCCCGATCACGCGACCGGCGCGGCCCGCCATGGCACAGCTGACCGCCGCATCGCCGCACCCGTACTCGAGTACGGTTCGCCCCGCGAGCGGAACCGTCTGCTCGATCCACGGGATCAGCATCTCGGCAGCGCGCTGCCGTCGGTGATTCCAGCTGTTTGGATCATCGCCCGGAGCGACCGGCACCGGCACCGCCTCGATTGTCTCCATGACCTTCAAGCCACGCGCGGCTCCGTCCTGGCTGGAACCACTGGCCGGCACATCGGGGCTGCCCGTGGCCAGCAGCGCCTCGAGCTCCTGCACGCGTGACTCGGCCGCATCGCAACGAGCCTCGAGCGCCGCGATGCGTCTCTCGCGCGCGGCGATGCCGGCGAGCGCCGATGCGGCGGCCGAGTCGCCCTTGCCCAGGCGAGCCCGGGCCAGCCGAGCGTTCTCGCGCCGCAGGGCCCACGCTCCATGCTTGAGATCTTCCGCCCAACGGTTGAAGACCGGGCTTGTGTTCAACTGAATCCGGCCGTGATGGGCGCGCCGCACCTGATCGCCATCAAAGCCGACGAAGAAGATGAAGTGGTTTGCGTACTCGGGCTCGTCGCGGTCCTCGAGGCTGACCGTGACGTCGGTCTCGGTCGCGCCGGGCGGACAGATCAGCGACCCCTCGGCGAGGAATTGAGGGATCATAACCGTGCGGGGAAAAGGAGCAAACGCAGCGAGCGCCTCGTCATAACCGAATTCCGTCACGTGGAACGGGTTCTTTCCTTCGAGAACCTTGTCGTTCGGGACGGATGCGATGATCTGCATGCCGCGTTCGGCGAGCGCTCGCAGCAGACTGAATGCCCGGTCGACCTCACGGAGATGCTCGAGACCCTCGAAACACACGACCACGTCGTAGTCCCCGGCGCTGTTGCCGGCCAGGAACCCAACCGCGTCCGCGATCTCGAAGCTGACGTTCGAAGTCTCGCTGCCGACCGTTTGCGCGGCGGTTTCGATCGTGGCTGCATCGTTGTCGACGCCCACGACCTCCCGCCCACGCGTTGCGAGAATCGCCGTCCCGTACCCCGAACCGCAGCACAGATCGAGCACGCGCTTGCCACCGCATAGCTCCGCGGCAAGCTCGTAGCGGTGCCGGTGCTCGCAGGCGATCATCGTGTCGGCCTGCGCCGCCTCCAGCGTCAGGCGCTCGACGACGTCCATCGCATCTGATTCTCTCGGATTCGGGCTTCGATTTCTCCGTGGAGGCGTTCCCGGTTGGGTTGCGCGATCTCGGCCTGCATCGAGTCCGGGCGCACCCGATAGCGGATCAGCCGCTCAGGAATCACCGTCCCGTAGTGACCGGCGTTCGCGAGCTCACGGTACAGATGCCAATCCTCAAAGCTGGTCAGCTCCTCGCTGTAGCGAAACCCGCTATCGAACAACCGCCGGCGGATCACCGCCGCCGCATCACCAGCGACATTCTGCTCAGCGATCAACGCCGCCTGATTCCCCAACGGCTGATAGCCAAGCTCCGGCCCCGGCCGCGGCGTCCCGTCCGGCTCGATGTACCGCGACCACGACGTCACATACGCCACCTCAGGCCGCCGCTCCAGAACCTCAACACACCGAGCCACAAACTCAGGCTCAACCAAATTGTCGCAATCCAACGGAAACACATACCGCCCACGACTCTGCAACACCCCGAAATTCCGCGCCGCCCCCAACCCCTGATTCATCTGCGTCACCACAACCACCGGCAAACGCCCAGCGACCTCAGCAACAACCAGATCCTCCTCCTCAAACGACCCATCATTCACCAGCACGATCTCAAGCCGCCGATACGTCTGCGCCAGCAACGACCCGACCGCATCCATCACATAACCAGCCCCCCGGTGATACGGAACGATCGCCGACACCAACGGCTCCCGCACACGCCGCCGACCACCCGACCGCAGCCGCCCCACCGACACCCGCGCCAGCCCCTCATACCCGTCCAAGATCTCACCCTCCGCACTCAACTCCCGCCCCCGAGCCAACGGCAACCCACCACGCACCATCTCCCCAAGCTCACCACGACACCCCAACACCCGCTCCAACGCACCCTCCAACGCCACCGCATCCGTCCCCGACGCCAACCACCCACTACGCCCCGGCACCACCATCTCCAAAAGACCACCAACCGGCGTACCCAACACCGGCCGATTCAAATGCAACGGCTCAAGCGCCGCATACGGCCAACACTCCCACAACGAAGGCAACACCACCACATCATGCGCACGAATCGCCTCCGCCACCCCCGCCCGATCCAAACCCCCCAAAAACTCGACCCGCCCATCATCACCAACCGCCAACTCCAACTGCTCACGCATCGACACCCCCAACGGCCCCGTATCCGTATCACCCCCCAACAAACTCAAACGAAAATCATCACGCCCCAACCCCGTCACCGCACGCACCAACCCCAACACACCCTTACGCCGCTCAAGCCGACCCACAAACAACAACCGCAACGGCCCACCCACCTCAAAACCAACATCCACCCCCCCATCCACACACGGCCCCACATACGGGTAGCGGATCCGCACGGCAGGTGCCACGGCGTCTGATCCATAAACGCGCCGATAGGTGCCAAGGACATCGCCACCCTCCCAGATCACCCGATCAGCATGGGTCAGCGAGTACCGCTCCATGTCGTGCACTGCATGCCAGGAACGCAGGCTACGTCTGTAATAGCCGTTCAGCACCTCCACGATCGTCGCCGTGGTGTGGAGGCGTACGCACACCCGCGTCTCCGCCAGAAAGGGATCCAGCGCCCGCGCCGCCTGCAACGTCACAAACCCCTCAGCCAGGAAGTCGGGGAACTCGATCAACTCCGGACCACCATCCGGATACAACTCACGCAACCGCTCAAACACACGCCCCGCATAGCAGTGCAGCATGTGCGTCCATGGCCCGCTTTCGTCCAGCGTCGGCTCTGGCACAAACGAGATCCGGACGTTGTCGCCCGGCAAGCGCTCATCGCCCGCGGCACGCAACCGCTCGTACTCCACCTCGCACGCCGAGGTCGTCACGATCGTGACCTCCGCAATCCGCGACAACAAACGCGCAGCCGCCGTCACGAACTGCCCGATCCCGCCACCTCCCAGGGGGTAGACCTCGCGTGATACCAATGCAACTCGCACGACCGTCGCCTCAGCGCTCGGCGGGACCCATCGCCGGCACCGCTGTCCACCTTACGGCGCGCTCCTCGATTCGGGCTTCGATTTCTCCGTGGAGGCGTTCCCGGTTGGGTTGTGCGATCTCGGCCTGCATCGAGTCCGGGCGCACCCGATAGCGGATCAGCCGCTCAGGAATCACCGTCCCGTAGTGACCGGCGTTCGCGAGCTCACGGTACAGATGCCAATCCTCAAAGCTGGTCAGCTCCTCGCTGTAGCGAAACCCGCTATCGAACAACCGCCGGCGGATCACCGCCGCCGCATCACCAGCGACATTCTGCTCAGCGATCAACGCCGCCTGATTCCCCAACGGCTGATAGCCAAGCTCCGGCCCCGGCCGCGGCGTCCCGTCCGGCTCGATGTACCGCGACCACGACGTCACATACGCCACCTCAGGCCGCCGCTCCAGAACCTCAACACACCGAGCCACAAACTCAGGCTCAACCAAATTGTCGCAATCCAACGGAAACACATACCGCCCACGACTCTGCAACACCCCGAAATTCCGCGCCGCCCCCAACCCCTGATTCATCTGCGTCACCACAACCACCGGCAAACGCCCAGCGACCTCAGCAACAACCAGATCCTCCTCCTCAAACGACCCATCATTCACCAGCACGATCTCAAGCCGCCGATACGTCTGCGCCAGCAACGACCCGACCGCATCCATCACATAACCAGCCCCCCGGTGATACGGAACGATCGCCGACACCAACGGCTCCCGCACACGCCGCCGACCACCCGACCGCAGCCGCCCCACCGACACCCGCGCCAGCCCCTCATACCCGTCCAAGATCTCACCCTCCGCACTCAACTCCCGCCCCCGAGCCAACGGCAACCCACCACGCACCATCTCCCCAAGCTCACCACGACACCCCAACACCCGCTCCAACGCACCCTCCAACGCCACCGCATCCGTCCCCGACGCCAACCACCCACTACGCCCCGGCACCACCATCTCCAAAAGACCACCAACCGGCGTACCCAACACCGGCCGATTCAAATGCAACGGCTCAAGCGCCGCATACGGCCAACACTCCCACAACGAAGGCAACACCACCACATCATGCGCACGAATCGCCTCCGCCACCCCCGCCCGATCCAAACCCCCCAAAAACTCGACCCGCCCATCATCACCAACCGCCAACTCCAACTGCTCACGCATCGACACCCCCAACGGCCCCGTATCCGTATCACCCCCCAACAAACTCAAACGAAAATCATCACGCCCCAACCCCGTCACCGCACGCACCAACCCCAACACACCCTTACGCCGCTCAAGCCGACCCACAAACAACAACCGCAAAGGCCCACCCACCTCAAAACCAACATCCACCCCCCCATCCACACACGGCCCCACATACGGATGACGAATCCGTACCGCCGGAGCGATCCCGGTGCCGTAGAACCGGGAATATGTACCCAGCACGTCGCCGCCTCCCCATAGCAGGCGGTCGGCATGCGCCAAGGAATACCGCTCCATCTCATGCACGGCGCGTGAGAAGACATCGAGCCGGTAATGACCGTTGAGCACCTCGCAGAGCTCGATTGCCGTGTGGATCCGTACGCATACCCGCGTGTCCGCCAGAAAAGGATCCAGCGCCTGCGCCGCCTGCAACGTCACAAACCCCTCGCCGAGATAGTCGGGGAACTCGATCAACTCCGGACCACCATCCGGATACAACTCACGCAACCGCTCAAACACACGCCCCGAGTAGCAGTGAGTTATGTGGTTCCAGCCGCGCGCCTCCTCGAGCGTCGGCTCGGGCACAAACGAGATCCGCACATCTTCGCCCGGCAACCTCGGATCGCCAGCGGCTCGCAGCCGGTCGTATGTGTCGCTGCACATCGAGGTCGTCACGATCGTGACCTCCGCAATCCGCGACAGCAAACGCGCAGCCGCCGTCACGAACTGACCGATCCCGCCACCGCGCAGCGGATACACCTCGCGACAGACGAGCGCGATACGCACGGCGCAAACGCTGACTCAGGCCTTGCGGCGGGAGACCCGCCGCTTGGCCGTTCGCAAAGGCTCGGTGGCCTTCCAGCTCGCCGATCCCTTGATGTCGTCGAGCGCCCGCTCCGCCCGCGCCATGCGCTCCCGCAGCGCGGCCAGCTCTGCCTCGCGGGCGGCCACAGCCGCATCAAGGTCAGCCATCGCCGTTTGTAGAGCTGCCTCCTGCGCGCGGGAAACCCGCAGCGCGGCATCCGATTTGACCAGGCGCCGGCGCAGCGAGGCGATCTCGAGCCGAGGATCGGGATCGGCGCCAGCGGGCGCCAGCTCACGTGCCACAACGAGCTCGCGCATCTCCGCCAGCAACGGCGCGGCCGGGTGGTAGCGCTGCTCGTAGACGGACCCGTTCCGGTATGCGAGATGCGAGGAGTCGACGAGCACCAACCCGAGCCCATACCACAGCTCGTTGCGGAGCGCCGGCTCTGCGAACAGCTGCCCCGGAACCCAGTCGAGTTCGGCATGGACGACCTTCGGCCACGCCGCAAACGGCACTGAGTCCAAGCCGCTGCGCACCCGCTCGTTGACTGTGTCATGGATTAGGATCACCGTTTGCGCCACCGCAGTCGAGTCGAGCAGGTCCTCGAGATCTCGGCGCACTCCTTCCGGCGAGTGATCACCATCTACGATCGCGAACTCGACGTTGCGGCCTTGTTCTGCGAGCTGCTTCAGAAACGCGGGCAGAAGCTCGTGCGAGTTACCCGTATGCGTGGTCACGTTGGCGGGTACCTCAAGGGCGGGCGGCTGCAGATCGAAGGAATGGACCTCCGTAGCGTGAGCGGCGATCCGTCGCAGGCATGCTCCTTCGGCCGAGCCGATCTCCACCGCGAGTGATGGCTTGAGCTGTGCGAGCACGCCCTCGACGGCAGCGCGCTCGCCGAGCGACATCTGCCAGACCGTGTCCTCGAAGATCTCGATCGGCATGGCGCGTGATCATAGAGAGATGAAGACAGCCTCCCGCGACCGGCTCAGGGGCCTGCTCCAAAGTCGCGAGGGTCAGATACTTGCGGTACTGATACTCGTCGGACTGGCATTACGGCTACTCGCGATGTTTGCCGTCTGGCCGGTAAACGTGAGCATCGACGACAGCGCGCCCTATACCCTGGCGGCCGCGCACAATCCACTGTCGGACGTCCAAGCGCCCGCCGGCTATCCCGCATTTCTTGCTGTGCTCGGCGCGATTACGCGTCAGGTCGCCGCGGTCGTGATCGTGCAGCACCTCTTGGGCATCGCGGCGGCGATCATCTTCTTTGCGGCGGTCAGGCGCGCCAGCGGCTCGGGCTGGGTGGCGCTCGTGCCGGCCGCTGGGCTCCTGCTCGACTCCGACCAGGTCTATCTCGAACATAGCGTGATGGCAGAGGGGCTGTTCGCGATCCTGCTCGCAGGGACGCTTTATGCGGCCGTGCGCGTGCTGGAGCGACCTGGCTCGATCGGCTGGGCGGCGGCAACTGGCGTGCTGGCAGGCGTCGATGGACTCGTCAGGTCGGCTGGCGTGGCGCTGGTGGCAGTGCTCGTGATCACACCGCTGCTGGTCCCCACGGTCCGGCGTCTGCGCGCTCGTGGGGCCGCAGTCGTGGCTGTGGCCGCGGTCGCCGTGCTCGGCGCGTACGCCCTCGCCAACGTCGCCTCGAACGGAGAGCTGACGATCGGTCCCAAGCCCGGCTGGCACCTCTACGGGATGGTCGGCCATTACGCCGACTGCCGCGCATTCACCCCGCCGCCCGGCACGCGGAAGCTGTGCGAGACGACGCCTCCAAGCGAGCGCCAGGGGCTCAATTTCTACCTCTACAGCCTGCACAGTCCAGCCGGCCGAGCATTCGGTTACTTCGGACACGACCAGACGGTGGGCGCGTTCGCCCGGCAGGTCGTGCTGCACCAGCCGGGCGCATACCTGCGCAATGTCGGGCTGAACCTGGCGGCGTACTTCGTGCCTTCGGTGTTCCCCGCCTCGTACGGCGATCCGCTCGGCGGACAGGGCCTCAGCCCGCCTCTGGACTGGACCCGCGACAGTCCAGACCGCGCGCGCCTGGCACAGGTCATGCAGACCTTCTACGCCCCGTTCCACCAGCGGTTCCGCCCTACGCTGCGGCGGCTGCTGAGCGGCTGGGAGGACGTGTCGCGCTTCGGGGCGACCCTGCTCACGATCGCTACGCTGCTGACGATCGCAGGACTCTTTGTCCCGGGACGCCGCGCGCAGATCTTTCTGTTCGGCGGCGTTGGGCTGTCGTTTCTCGTCGCGCCAAGCGTGATCGGCGAGTACTCAGGGCGCTATACGGTGCCGCTCGTGGCGCCGATGCTGGCGTCGGCTGCAATCGCAGTGCAAGCACTGTGGCTGTGGCTTCACGAGGGTCGGCGAGCAGCGTCCCGTTCTCAATAAACTCTCCGCATGGCGACGCAGGTCTCGGCCCGCCTCGACCCAGCGATCTTCCGTCTCCCAGTCGAGCGCATCCGGCAGGGCTACTACTCCGATGCTTACTTCGTGTACACGAAGCAGCTGCTCGAGGCCGAGGATCACCGCCCGCATGTCACGATGCAGGTCTTCCAGAAGCACGACTCGGTGCTTGGCGGGATCGATGAGGCGATCGCGATCCTCAAACTCTGCTCCGGTCATGAGAACGCCGGCGGCGAGTGGGTCACGGGCTGGGACGCGCTCGAGGTCCACGCGCTGCGCGAGGGGGACCGGATCGCGCCGCGCGAGACGGTGCTGACGATCGAGGGCGACTACAGCCTGTTCGCGCACCTCGAGACGGTCTACCTCGGGGTGCTCGCCCGGCGCTCACTGGTGATGCGCAACGTCGCCGATGTCGTTGAGGCCGCTCGCGGAAAGCAGATCTTCTACTTCCCCGCCCGTCACGACCACTGGCTTGTCCAGACCGGCGACGGATGGAGCGCCCACGTCGCCGGCGCGATCGGGGTGTCGACGGATGCCCAGGCGTCCTGGTGGGGCGGACGCGGAATGGGCACCGTCCCGCACGGCCTGATCGCCGCCTACGACGGCGACACCGTGAAGGCGGCCCAGGTGTTCGCCGACCGCTACCACGACGAGATGAGCATCACCGTGCTGGTCGATTTCGACAACGACTCGGTGAAGACGGCGCTCGAGGTCGCGCAGGCGCTCGGGCCCAAGCTCTGGGGCGTGCGGCTTGACACCAGCGAGACGCTCGTCGACCGTTCGCTGATCGACGAGATGGGCGGCTTCAAGCCCACGGGCGTGAACGCGCGGCTGGTCGAGAAGGTCCGCACCGCGCTCGACCACGCCGGCCACGAAACCGTCAAGATCGTCGCCAGCGGGGGCTTCACCGCCGCGCGTATCCGAGAGTTCGAGGAGCAGGGCATCCCGGTTGACGCGTACGGCGTCGGCTCGTCGCTGATCCGCGGCGAGAACGACTTCACCGCCGACATCGTGCTCGTCGAAGGGCGGCCCACCGCCAAGATCGGCCGCCACTCCAACCCCAACCCTCGGCTGGAGAGGGTTCAGTGATCCGGGGCCGCTGCCGATGAGCGGACTAGGGCGTATGACTTTCGCGAACTTCCTCTGGGAGCCGGACGTCCAGACGTTCATGCTCCACTGGCTGCCGATCCTGTTCATGGGATTGCTCGTCGTCGCCGTGTTCGCGCTGATGCGCTACATGCCGAAGACCAAGCCGGTCGAGATCAAGCCCGAGCACTCACCGCCGATTGGCTGGTCGGACATCGCCGGCGCCGAGGAGGCCAAGGAGGAACTGCGCGAGGTCGTCGAGTACCTGCGTGACCCCAAGCGCTTCCGCGACCTCGGCGCGAAGGTCCCGAAGGGCATCCTCCTGCACGGCCCGCCCGGCACCGGCAAGACGCTGCTCGCCAAGGCGGTCGCGCACGAGTCCAGGCGCCCGCTTCTACTCGCAGTCAGCGGCTTCGTTCGTGGAGATGTTCGCCGGACTCGGCGCGGCACGGATCAGGCGCCTGTTCCGGATCGCGCGGCGCAACGCGCCGGCGATCGTGTTCATCGACGAGCTCGACGCGGTCGGCGGCCACCGCGGCATGGACATCAGCGGCGAGCGCGACCAGACACTGAACCAGCTGCTGGTCGAGATGGACGGCTTCACCTCGCGCAAGGACGTGGTCGTCGTCGCCGCATCGAACCTGCTCGACAAGCTCGACCCGGCGCTGCTGCGGCCGGGCCGCTTCGACCGCCAGATCTTCGTCTCACCGCCAGACGTCGGCGGGCGCGAGCAGATCCTCCGAGTTCACTCGCGCAACAAGCCGCTGGCCGACGACTGCGACCTGAAGCTGCTCTCCCGGCAAACGTCCGGCCTGACCGGCGCGGACCTCGCGAACATCTGTAACGAGGCCGCGATCTTCGCTGCCCGTCGCGGCGCGCACCAAGTCGAGATGGCCGATTTCGACTCCGCGCTCGAGCGCGTCGTCGCCGGTATGCAGTCGCGCCGCGCGCTGACCGACCACGAGAAGCGCGTCGTCGCCTACCACGAGGCCGGCCATGCCCTGTGCGGCGAGCTGCTGCCCTCCGTCGACCGAGTGCACCGCATCTCGATCGTGCCGCGTGGCCGCGCGCTCGGCTACACGCTCAACCTCCCCGAAGAAGACCGCTATCTGAAGACCCGCGAGGAGCTGATCGACTACATGACGATGCTCCTCGGCGGCCGCGCCTGCGAGCAGCTGGTCTTCGGCTCGGTGACGACCGGAGCCTCGGACGATCTCAAGCGCGTTGCCGAGATCGCCCAGGCGATGGTCCACGAGTACGCGATGGGCACCGGCGTGACGTCGCTGCGCGTACGGGACGACAACGCTTCCGAAGCCACCCGCCGCGTCCGTGACGAGGAGGTCCGCGAGCTGGCCGACGAGGCGTTCCGCGCCGCGCTCGCGATCATCGATCGCCACCGCCCCCAGCTCGACGAGCTGGCCGCGACGCTGCTGGCCAACGAGGTGCTAGAGCGCAAGGACATCGAGCGGATCATGGGCGACCTGCCGAGTGAGGCGCCGCGCCGGATCGGGGAGCTTTCGATCGCTGCCGCGACGGCCGTTCACCCCGCTGCCCCGCCGAAACGGCACAAGTAGCGACGCCGGGCCGCCGCAGCGAGCGACGCCGGGCCGCCACAGCAGCCCAGGTATGCTCCGGCGCGCATGCTTTCGACCATCGATCACGTCGGCGTCGCTGTCGAGAACATCGACTCGGCGCTGGCGCTGTACCGCGACGTGCTCCAGATGCCGCTCGTGCACCGCGAGACGGTCGCCGAGCAGGGCGTCGACGCGGCGCTGCTTGACGTCGGCGACAGCCACATCGAGCTCCTTCAGCCGCTGAGCCCTGAGACGGCCGTCGGTAAGTTCCTGGCCCGGCGCGGGCCCGGACTGCACCATGTCGCCTACCGGGTCGAGTCGGTCGAGGAGGCGCTGAACGCGCTTGCCGCCGCCGGCCTGCGGCTGATCGACGATCAGCCGCGCAACGGGATCCGCGGGTCGCGGGTCGCGTTCCTGCACCCGGCGTCGACCGGCGGCGTGCTGACCGAAATCGTCCAACCCGCTGAGGATCACAATGGCAGATGACAAGCCGCAGAAGGTCTCGATCGGCTTTGACGGCGGCCAGGTGCTGAGCGCCCGCGTACCGCCGGCCGAGCTCACCAGGCTGCGCGACGCACTGGCCAACCAGGGGTGGCACGAGGTGACGTCCGAGGATGGGACGGTGGCCCTCGACCTGGGCAAGGTCGTGTATGTCCTGGTCGACCACGAAGAGCATCGCGTCGGCTTCGGCACGGGGTAGCGCGCACACTTTCCTCCGCTATGCGGAGGTAACTGCGCACGGCAGCAACGATGGCCGCGCGCGTTGGCAGGGAGAGATGCGCGCGCGACCAGGTTGCAGCGGGATTAGCGCCCCCACGGGAGTCCCTTCGCTGTGATCAAAATGATCGCGGCCCGCGGCCTCGCCGGCCACCGTAGCGAGGCCGGTCCTGACGTCAGGGAAAACTACGGAACGCGATATGGCCCTCCAGATGCGCCACCGGCGGCCCGTCCGCCACGTAGCGCACCGAGCACCCGCGCAACGTGCACCGGACGTCGTCCGTCAAGGCGCCGCCCTCGGTCCCGACAAGCAGATCTCCGGCTCGCACGCCCGCGGCACGCAGCGCCGCGGAACCGATCCGCAGCACGACGTCGTCGCCGGGATGCCGGTTGCCGGGCGTGAGCCGGTCGGCGACGAACGCATCGACGCGCCCCGCCGGGACGAAGCCCTCGCTCTCCACACCGATGTCGCCACCGTGCGGCAACCCCGAGTCCGCGACCAGCGCGCTGGAACCCGATGGCGCAACCGCGTAGATCTTGCCCGAGTTCTCGCCGGAGGCGATCAGGTCGCCGGCGAAGCGCCCGAATGAGGCCGGCGCCACGGCGATGCCGCCCTCGACCTGGAGGGCGCCGCGAGTCACCACGCGCACGCGCCCGTCACACCCGATCGAGGCCACGGTCGTGTGTGAACCGGCGTTGATCGTGACCAGCAGGCGGTGCCCGAAGCGCCCCGTCCGATCGAACGCGATCGCGTCGATCAGGCCCGGCGCCCTGAGACCGGCGAATTTCCGAACCTGCCCCGACGCGCCCACGACAACCACGCCGCGACCGGCCGTGAGCCGGAGCGCATAGACGTTCCCCGCCCCGAAGCAGCCTCCCGGCGACTGCGCGATGTACGGCTCCTCGCCGCCCGGGCTCTGGTAGCCGGAAGCGAAGGGTGTGACCGCGCCGCCACGAGACACAAGCCACAGTCGCCCGGCGGCGGCCAGCACCAGCGACCCATCCGCCCGCGGACCGACGATGTCAAGCGGCCGGCGCACGTGTGCAAACGCACTCCAGCGCGCCAGCCGAGACGCGCGGGGAGCGGTCAGCCGCCCGATCGCGGCCGCGCTGCCGCACCCGCCCAGCGCCAGCCCGCCCAGTACCAGCGCCGCGTATCTACGATGCACCATAGTAGACACATCTTCTCACACGATCCGGTTCCGGAGTACCCCGATCCCCTCGATCTCGAGCTCGACCTCGTCCCCCGGCGCCAGCCACCGTCCATCGCCGTGTTCGAGGATGCATCCGCGCCCGACCGTCCCCGACCCGATCACCTCACCCGCAACCAGACCCGGCGTGTTGCGTGCGGCAACGGCCAGCAGCTGATCCCACGACCAGTGCATACCGCCTGTGCGCGAATCGGTCCGCACCTCGCCGTTGACGCGTGCCACGGCCCGCAGATCCAGTCCCGCCGGCAGCTCGTCCGGCGAGACGAGCACCGGGCCGAGCGCGGTCGCGAAGTCCTTGCCCTTCGCCGGCCCCAGGCCGACAGCCATCTCGCGACCCTGCAGATCCCGCGCCGAGAAGTCATTCATGATCGTGAACCCCTCGGGCCGGCCGTCAGAACCGATCACGCACGCCAGCTCGAGCTCGTAATCGAGCATCTCGGTATCCGCCGGCTTCGGAATCGGATCGCCGTCGCCGTACACCGCGCCCGGGTTGGAGAAGTAGAACACGGGGATCTCGTACCAGGCCGGTGGGATCTCTCGACCGGTGACGGCACGGGCATTCTGGAAATGCTCCTCGAACGCCATGAAGTCGCGGATCGAGGGCGGTCTGCCGTCGGGAAACGGGCGTCTCATCGCTGAAACAGCGTAGAGAGCACGACCTCGGTGACGGTCCTCGTGACGCCGTCGGTCGCCCGGATGCGCTCGAGCGCGAGCTCGAGGTCCTTGGTGTCCTGCGCCATCACGTGCAGCAGCGCGCTCGCCTCGCCCGCCACCGTGTGCGCGGAGACCACCCCAGGTTCGCGCTCGGCCGCGCGTTTGATCGCGGCGGCCGGCATCCGCCCGTCGCAGTACAGATCGACGAACGCCTCCGCGTGCCACCCGAACACGGGCGGGTCGACGATTGCCGTGTACCCGAGGATCACGCCGTCGCGCTCGAGCCGGTCGACACGGCGCTTGACGGCTGGCGCGGAAAGATGGACCTCCCGTCCGATGTCCTTGAACGAGCGCCGGGCGTTCTCGCGCAGCAGCGCAACGATCTTCCGGTCAACCTCGTCCATAAGGCGGTATTGGCCTACCTAGACGCAACGGATCGGGCTTGAGCTGACCCCATGACAGTCGGATCATTGCAGAGGATGGAGACACAGGTCCTTCCGCGCCCCGGCGCGGGCGCTGCCGATGAGATGCCGGTCCACGGCATCGACCACCTGGAGCTGTTCGTCGGCAACGCCGCCCAGGCCGCCTACTACTACTCGCACGCCTTCGGCTTCACGGAGACCGCATACCGCGGCCTCGAGACCGGCAGCCGCGACCGCGTCTCGTACGTGCTCGAGCAGGGCCGGATCCGCCTCGTCCTCACCGGGACGCTGACCGGCGACGATGAGATCGCCGAGCACCACAGGCGCCATGGCGACGGCGTGCACAAGATCGCGCTGAGCGTCCCGGACGCCGCCGCCGCCTACGAGCACGCGATCGCCCACGGGGCGCGTGGCGTGCAGACCCCATACGAGCTCGAGGACCACCACGGTCACGTCCGGCTCGCCTCGGTCGCCACGTACGGCGAGACCCAGCACCTGTTCGTCGAGCGCAGCGCTTACCGAGGCCACTTCGTCCCTGGGTATGAGCCACGCAGCAAGCGACCAGGCCAACGAGACGGGCTGCTCGTGGGCATCGACCACGTGGTCGGCAATGTCGAGCTCGGCCACATGGAGGAGTGGGTCCACTACTACGAGCGCGTATTCGGGATGACGGAGATGATCCACTTCTCCGACGAGGCGATCTCGACCGAGTACTCGGCGCTGATGTCGAAGGTCGTGACCGACGGCTCGGGCCGGATCAAGTTCCCGATCAACGAGCCCGCGCAGGGCAAGCGCAAGTCGCAAATCGAGGAGTACCTCGACTTCTACCGCGGTGCCGGCGTCCAGCACATCGCCGTCTCGACTACCGACATCGTCCGCACCGTCGACGAGCTCGCTGCCCGCGGCGTCCACTTCCTCCCGATCCCGCCCTCCTATTACGCCGAGGTTCCCGACCGGATCGGCGAGATCGACGAGAGCCTCGCCGACCTGAAGCGGCTCGGGATCCTCGTCGACCGCGACGACGAGGGCTATCTGCTGCAGATCTTCTCGAGGCCCGTGGGCGACCGTCCGACGGTGTTCTTCGAGGTGATCCAGCGCCACGGTGCGCGAGGCTTCGGCGAGGGCAACTTCAAGGCGCTGTTCGAGGCGCTCGAGCGCGAACAGGAGCGCCGAGGCAACCTGTGAGGTACGAAGCCCGCGGCCGCGTTCCAAAAAAGCGGCACACGGCGTTCCGCGAGAACGGCACGCTGCTCACCGAGGAGGTGATGGGCTTCGAGGGCTTCTCCGGCAGCGAGTCGATCCTCTATCACCTGCAAACACCTTGCCGCGTGACGGGGCTGGGCGAATTCGAGCCGATCGAGCGCACCGAGTGGGTGCCCGACGCCCACTCACACCACCTCTTCAACACGCGCGGCATCGACGCCGAGGGCGACCCGGTCACGGGACGCCGCCTGCTGATGTTCAACGACGACGTCGAGATCGCGATCTGCAGACCCGCTTCCGACCAGGACTACTTCTTCCGCAACGGCGAGGGCGACGAGGTGATCTTCGTCCACGAGGGCTCAGGTGAGCTCGAGACCACCTTCGGGACCCTCGCCTATCGGGAGCACGACTACATCGTCATCCCTCGCGGCACGACGTACCGCTTCAAGGACGCGACCGGCCAGCTGTGGGTCACGTTCCACACGCCCGGCGAGATCGAGACGCCAAACCGCTACCGCAACCGCTACGGGCAACTGCTCGAGCATGCGCCGTACTCGCACCGCGACTTCCACCCACCGGCCGAGCTGATCACCAATCGCAACCACGGCGACTACGAGCTGATCGTCCGCGTTCGCGGCGGCTACCAGCACTACACGCTCGACTACCACCCGCTCGACGTCGTCGGCTGGGACGGCTACGTGTATCCGTACACGTTCAACATCGACGACTTCGAGCCGGTCGCCGGCCGCGTGCACATGCCACCGCCGGTGCACCAGACGTTCCAGGGCCCGAACTTCGTGATCTGCTCGTTCTGCCCGCGGATGCTCGACTGGGAGCCCGACGCGATCCCGATCCCCTACAACCACTCGAACCTCCAGTCCGAGGAGATGATCTATTACGTCTCGGGGGAGTTCGGGTCGCGCAAGGGGATCGACGTCGGCTCGGTCACGCTGCATCCGTCGGGGCTCCCGCACGGACCGCAGCCGGGCCTGGCGGAGAAGTCGATCGGCACGCGTTTCACCAACGAGCTCGCGGTGATGTGCGACACGTTCCGCCCGCTGCGCCTGACCGAGCTCGCGCGCGAGCTCGACGACGGCGCCTACGCGCTCTCGTGGGCGGAGGTCACGACCAGTGTTTAAGGAAGCACAGCTGTACGCGCCTGTGACGACGGGCGACGACGGCACGGTCACCGTCCATCTCTCAGACGACCACCCTGGATTCGCAGACCGCGAGTACCGCGCCCGTCGCAACCACATCGCCTCGCGGGCGCTCGACTGGAATCCCGCCACGACGATTCCCCACGTCGACTACACCGAGGAGGAACAGGAGGTGTGGCGCACGGTCTGCCGGGAGCTGGCCGCCAAGCATGAGCGGCTCGCCTGCGCCGAGTACCGGGAAGCGATGGCGCAGCTCTCGCTCCCGGCAGACCGTATCCCGCAGCTCGACGAGGTCGGCGAGCACCTGCGCCCGCTGACCGGCTTCGAGTACCACCCGGCCGCCGGACTGGTGCCGTTCGATCAGTTCTACGGGTCGCTCGCCGACGGCGTGTTCCACTCGACGCAGTACCTGCGCCACCCGTCCCGCCCCCTGTACACGCCCGAGCCCGACCTGATCCACGAGGTGATCGGCCATGGCGGGATGCTGGCGAGCCCGCGACTCGCGGAGCTCAACCGCCTCGCCGGTCAGGCCGCGCGCCGCCTGGAGACCGAGGCGGGCCGCGACTTCTTCGCGCACGTGTTCTGGTTCACGATCGAGTTCGGCGTCGTCTACGAGGGCTCCGAGCTCCGGGCGTACGGCGCGGGCCTGCTCTCCTCCTACGGGGAGATCGAGGAGTTCCGCGGCGCGGATGTGAGGCCGCTTGACATCGCGGCGATGGGCGTCCAGGACTACGACATCACGAAGTACCAGCCGATCCTGTACGCCGCCGAGTCGATCGAGCATCTGCTCGAGGTGGTCGGGATGTTCTTCGCGCTGTGCGACGACGAGTCGCCGGCGCGGCTGAGCGCTCCCGCTGTTCATTAGGGGCTGCTGACGCAGCGGGGATTGGGGTCCCGCCCACCCGGGAGGGCCCGTCCGGACCGCCCCGCGTACTCTCCCGGCTCGTGTCACTCGACCGCGCCGCCCTCATCTACCTGCGAACCCACGGCCACGCGCCGCCGATCGAGCGCGCGCTCAACATGTACTCGCGCGCCGGCGAGCACGCCGCGTGCTGGATCGCGCTGGGCCTCGGCGGCGCCGCGCTGACGAGCGATCCGCAGCGCCGGCAGGCCTGGCTGCGCGGCGTGCGCACGGTCGTCGCCTCCTACGTCGCCAACCAGGCGATCAAGTTCGTCGTCCGGCGCCGCCGGCCCGAGCTCGACGGCCTGCCCGCGCTGACGCCCACCGTCTCGCGCCTGTCCTTCCCGAGCGCACACACGACGACGTCGTTCGCCGCCGCGCGCGCGTACCGCGGCCTGGCGCCGGAGCGGGCGCTGTACACGGCGGCGGCCGTGTTCGCGGTCAGCCGACCGTATCTCGGCGTCCACTACCCGTCCGACGTGCTCGCCGGCGCGCTGCTCGGGACGGCGGTCGGGGAGGCTCTGACGCGATGAAGGTCGGAATCGTCGGGATGCCGAACGCCGGCAAGTCCTCGCTGTTCAGCGCGCTCACGGGCGCGGCCGCCGAGGCCGCGAACTACCCGTTCACGACGATCGAGCCGAACGTCGCGATCGTGCCGGTCATCGACCCGCGACTGGACGCGGTCGCGGCGACGATCAAGGCCTCGAAGGTCGTGCCGGACACGATCGCGTTTCACGACATCGCCGGGCTGGTGGCGGGGGCGCACAAGGGCGAGGGGCTCGGCAACCAGTTCCTCGCGAACATCCGCGAGACCGACGCGATCGTGCACGTGGTTCGCGCGCACGAGGATCCAAACGTGATCCATCCGGAGGGTCGGGTCGATCCGCTCGCCGACATCGAGACGATCGAGACCGAGCTGGTCTACGCCGACCTCGAGCAGGCCGAGCGCCGGCTCGAGCGCGTCGGCCGCGCCGCCAAGAGCGGCGATCGGCATTCGGTCGCCGAAGCGCGCTGGCTCGAGCAGGTGATCGAGGCGCTCCAAGCCGGGCGCCCGGCACGCACTGTCCCACCGCCCGGCGACGCCCCCGACGCGATGACACTGCTCTCGCCCCTGACCGCGAAGCCCGTGCTGTTCGTGGTGAATGTCGACGAGGGCGACGACGAGGTCCCGCCGGCGGTGCTCGAGCACGCGCGCACCCACGACGCGGCGGCCGTCGCGGTGTCGGCACGAATCGAGGCCGAGCTCTCCGAGCTCGATGAGGAGGAGGCCGCCTCGATGCGAGGCGATCTCGGGCTCAGCGAATCGAGTCTCGAGCGAGTGGTGCGGGGCGCGTTCGAGCTGCTTCACCTGGTCGCGTTCTTCACCGCCGGCGAGGACAAGCCGGCGCAGTCGTGGCACCTGCGCAAGGGCCTGTCGGTGTGGCACGCCGCGGGGATGATCCACTCCGACATCCAGCGCGGGTTCGTGCGCGCCGAGGTCGTGCCGTGGGACGAGCTGGTCGACGCCGGCGGTTACGCCGGCGCCCGGGACCGCGGCACGCTCCGGCTCGAGGGCCGCGACTACGTCGTCGCCGACGGCGACGTGATCACGGTGAAGTTCACGCCGTGAATGGCGATTCACCTCCGGCAGGTGGAGGTGAATCGCCATCGGCGGTCCGGACGGGCCCTCGCGGCCCCATGGACGCCGCGCCAGCGGCCTCTTATCTGACGAAGCGCGGCTGCTGCGGGAACAGCGACTGCGCCAGGGAGTACGCCGGCTTCGGCGTCCCGTCGTAGCCGATCAGTCCCTTGTGGTGGATGCCGTCGGGGGCGGAGCCAGGCGGCAGCACGGCGCCGCCCGTCCAGCCTGGCTGGACCGCGAACTCGCGCAGCGTCCAGTAGATCGCGCCGTTCATGAACGGCAGCTGACCGACGACGTCATAGGTGCGCTTCAGGTAGTCGCTCTGGAACTCGTACGTTCCCTTCGTCGACGGCGAGCCGCTGTAGAGCCCCTCGGCGCCGAACTCGGAGACCGCCAGCGCCTGCTTCGGGTAGCGCTGGTGGGCCTGCTGCAGGAACGGCTCGAGCTCTGAGAAGTTCGCGGTCGAATGTCCGCGCAGCCCCTTGTACCAGCCGAAGTAGCTGTCGATGCCGAGCACATCGAGCTTCGTGTAGAGCTTCTGCGCCTTGAATCCCGGATAGCAGTAGGTGTCCAGGGCAACGGCGGCGGCCGGATCGAGGCGGCGGGCGAGCCCGATCGCCTGGCTCAGGTACGTGTTCGTGCCGGGGGTCGTGTCGGGCGTGGGCGATAGCTCGTTGGCGACCGAGTTGAAGATCACCGAGGCGTGATTGCGGTCGCCGAGAATCGTCGAGGAGAGCATCGACAGCGCGCGGCTGCGGCCGGCGGGCTTGCGCAGATGGCCGTCGGCGTGATCGACCGGCGGCTGCTCCCACACCATGATGCCGGCGGCGTCGAGCGCATCGAGCAGCCGCGGGTTCAGCAGGTAATGCGCGCGGGTCACGTTGGCGCCGACGGACCGCAGCTCCGAGACGATCGTGTTGATGTCGCCGTCGCTGAGCGCCGCACCGGTGCCCTGTATGTCCTCGTGGATTGCCGCTCCGTGCAGCCAGATGCGCTGACCGTTGAGGTACAGGATCCCGCCATGGACGTGGATCGCGCGCATGCCGACGTGGACCACCTGCGACTGCTCTGTTCGGTGCCCGACGGTCACCGCGACCTGCACGGTGTAAAGCGACGGATGGTCCGGCGACCACAGCACCGGCTGACCGTGGACCGGGACGTTGAAGCTGATCGCCTGAGATTTGCCTGAGGCGACCGGCGTGAGGTCCCCGCGCCAGTGCACGCGCCCGCCGTCGGGCGCGATCACGTCGACGACCACCTGGGGGTGCAGCTTCGCCGGGGCGTGGTTGGCGAGCGTCCCCTCGACGAGCAGGTGCCCGCAGTGATACGAGCATCCGAGCTGCGGCAGCACGCCAAGGTCTTGGAGCGCGAGGCGACCGACCGGCTGCAGCGTCACCGGGCCGGTGATCCCGCCCCAGTTCCACCAGTCCTCGGGGAACGAGCCGCCACCGCGGAAGTTGTCGACGCGCACGACGAGCACGTTCGTCCTGCCGGGTTCGAGCGATCCCGCCGTCAGCGAGAACGGGGCGTATGGATCGGTGCTCGAGCCGAGCAGCTCGCCGTTCAGCCACACCTGAGCGTGGCGGCGGACTCCCTCGAAGTGCACCGCCCAGCCGCGGCCGCCGAACACCGGCGGGCCCTGGAACTTGATCTCGTACCAACCGATCGTGCCCCGGTCCGACCCGGCCGTTACGTTCGGGTTGAAGTCGTTGGGAATCGAAACCGGGCTCCGCTGCGACCGGCCCTGCCACCACCCCTGGCCCACGCCGACGTTCCCAGGATCCGGCGCGTAGCTCCACCCCGTGTCGAGGGACACAGCCCCCGGCGGGCTGTCCGGCCCGGTCGGCCGCGCATTGGTGCCGCCGCCGAGACCCGAGCCGCCACTGCCGCCCGAAGGGTCGCGGGCGGGGCGCTGCACGGGCGCAGAGCTCGTTTGCGGCGCTGTCTTCTCGGTCCTGGCGCGCACGCCAACGGCGGATTCCCCGACCGTGGCCAGCAGCACGAGACCTGACACGCCGAGCATCAGGATCCGGCGTCGCACTGGCCACATCATGCCTGAAGTCCGGC
Organism: uncultured Solirubrobacterales bacterium; assembly: GCA_963796525.1. Classification (GTDB taxonomy): domain Bacteria; phylum Actinomycetota; class Thermoleophilia; order Solirubrobacterales; family Solirubrobacteraceae; genus Palsa-465. Next base: position 529,884 of record CAWCMD010000010.1, on the reverse strand, counting down.
CCGCGGGGCGTGGTCAGCGGATCGCGGCGCCTCTCTAGCCCGGCGCGCCGCTCCTCGCCCAGCGCTCGAACGCGTCGACCTGTTCGGCCGGCCACGCTCCGTCGCACGGCATCGTGCCCGCCCGTAACCGCTCGAGGATCGCGTCCGCGTGGGCGGCGACGTCCTCGTGCGACCACAGGTCAAACGCGAACGTCATCGATTGGCGGTCGCGCTCACGGAACAGCGGCCTGATGTGCGTTTCGAACGAGAGTGGCTCGTCGGGGTCCGGCAGCGCCGGTGGCGGCTGTTCGGTCTGGGATTCGGCGGTGGCGTGGGGTCGCGACCACGGGTATGCGTCGCACACCCACCACCAACGGGGAACCGGCATGTGCGGCGGCGGATGCACTCCAGGCTGTGAGTTCTCGAGCGCGATCCGCGAGCCCCACTCGAGGTATGCGGTGAACGCGGCGCGGAACTCGGCATCCGCGGGGAGCCCCACCTCGTCGGCGCTCTGGGCGAGCAACTGCACCCACCGGGCGCGCTGCGCGGGCTTCAGCGCCTTGTCGAGGTGCTGGCTGATCATCCGGTCGTACTCGCCGTAGCGATCGCTGTACGCCGGCGGTCCGCCGAACACCTGCCCGAGCCAGGCCGCGACGCGTTGCGGATGGTCGGGCGACATCTGCGAGAACAGGCCCGCGAGCAACGGATCCTCGGGCACGTGCACTTCGTAGAAGCGCCGCGTGAGCCGCAGAAGCGCAGGGAATCCTCCTGCCCACTCGAACAGCGTCGCCTGCTCGGGCGCGGGAGGATCGTGGAAATCGGCGTACCAGTGCATGCCGCTGCAGAACGGCTTGTTCTGCGAGGAGCCGCAGCGGCACAGGCTGTAGTGCTCTCGCGAAGCGCCGTCGTTTCGAGACTCGGGGGAGCCGTCGTGGCCGATCAGAGCGATCGACCCGGTCACTCTGTACGGGCCGTCCTTGGAGACCTCGATCGCCGCCTCCCGGTTGGAGTCCGACTCGCCGACGGGATCTTCTTTGCCGGCGACCGCGCTCAGCGCTCCGGAGGGGCAGTCGCGGGCGGCGCGCAGAATCTCGTCGACGCGGCCGCCTGCCGGCGCAACGAACGGCTCTGCGTCGGTCCGGAACACGGTCGGTGCACGGTCGGTGCAGAACCCGGAATGCGCGCAGGTACCCGGTTGTCGGCGATCGCGACGCCGAGCCCTTGGTAGCGGTCGAGCCGGTCGGGGACGCGGTCCTCGGACTTCGCATCCTGGAAGCCGATCTGCGCGTGCGAGCCGTCGCACCACGGCTTGATCGCCGAGGCTCCGCACCGGCACAGCGCCGCCTGCGGGGTCGGCTCGAGCGAGACGCCGAGCCAGTCGGTCACGGTGCTCACATTCGTGAGCAGATATGGCCCGTTCGGCGCCGACTGGATCGTGGTCGGGAGCCCCTCGAGCAGCGTCACGAACTCGGTGCGGCGCGCCTCGAGCCGCTCGGCGTCATCCGCCACCGCCTGGCAGGCGAGGTCCTGGAGCGCCGCGGCCGCCTCTTGCAGCGCGAGCCCACCCGGCGCACGGATGCGCAGCTTGGTCGCGTCGACGGCGAGTTCGTGCAGCGCCTGTTCGAGCTGCGCATCGTTCTGGACCTCGATATCGGCCTCGGTCTGTTCGCCGCCGACCGCTTCGCCGAGCGGTCTCACGACGGAGGAGCCGAGGCGCCCCGCGGCGCGGGCGAGTGTCGCCCGAGTCTGATCGCCTGACGCGGCGCCCGCCAGCTGCTCGCAGCGGGCTCGCAGCCGATCCGCTCGCGACGCGAGCCTCCGCACGTCGGTCGCGATGCCGGTGATCGCGCTCATCACGCGGACTGTGGCTTGATTCTCGCGATCGCCGTCTCGGCGATGCGGCGATCCTCTGCGCCGGTCATGGCGCCGGCGACGCCGATCGCACCGGCGACCTTGCCGTCGGCGATAACGGGCAACCCACCGGCGATCAACGCCACGCCGGGCCGTGTCGCGAACTCCGCGACGGCGGCGCCGTCGGACTCGATCGCGGCATAGAAATCGTCCGGCGGCATCCCGATAGCGGCGGCCGCGTACGCCTTGTTGATCGCGGTCTGGACGCTGATCAGCGGCGCTCCGTCCAGACGGGCGATCTCCTTGAGCGTGCCCCCCTCGTCGACGACCGCGACCGTCACAGCCACCGACATCGCCAGAGCCTCGGCGATCGCGGCATCGATCATGCGGCGGGCGGCGGCGCTGGAGATCGTCGCACGTGTCGTGAATGTCTCAGCTGTGCTCGTCACGTCAATCACCGCCTTCGCTCAGCAGCTGGTCGAGTGTTCGCGGCGCGCGGCCCGCCAGCTCCTGTACCGCGTCCGTGACCTGCGCCGCATAGCCGCCTGTTCCCGAGTCGCGGTAGTCGGCGAACAGCTCGACCAGCGAGTTCACCATCCACGCGGCCATGCCCATGCCGGCGAGCGCCTGCTGTACGGCGTCGTCGGGAACCGGCACGTAGGTGACGGTGCGGCCGAGCCGCGTCGAGAGCTTCGTCGCGACGTCCTCGTAGGAGAGCGCCTCGCCACCGGTCACATCGACGACGCCGTTGCCGCTGGCGCTCCCGGTAAGCAGCGCCGCGGCGACCGCCGCGACGTCACGCGTGTCGACCATGCTGATCTTTGCGTCGCCGGCGTTGCCGTAGAACGCTCCGTCGGGCCCGATCGAGGGGATCGTGCTCTCCGGAATGTTCTGCATGAACATGTTGGGGCGGACGATGGCGTGGTCGACACCCGCCTCGCGCAGATATGCATCGCACTCGCTGTGGTCGCGAACGAACGTCGACTTGGAATGGAGCCCCGCCCGCCCGGCGCCCAGGATCGAGCTGCGGACCAGCAGCTCGACGCCGGCCCGCTTCGCCGCGTCGATCGCGTTCTTGTTGAGCTCGACTTCCTGCTCGTTCGGGCCGCAGAGCAAGAACATCTTCTGAGCCCCCGCAAGGGCAGCATCGAGCGATGCTGGATCGCCAAGATCGCCGCGAACCGTCTCGACGCCGTGGGGGAGCTCCGCCCCCTCGCCCGAGCGCATGAACGCCCGAACCTGCTCGCCGCGTGCCGCGAGCTCTCCGATCAGCGCCGAGCCGATCTTGCTGCGAGAACCGATCACGAGAATCATCGCGCTCACGCTCCCAGCGTCTCGATCAGCACCTTCGCGACCTTGCGGCCCGAGTACTGCTGCTGGCCGGTGATCAGCCTGCCGTCGCGCACCGTGAACGCCTTGAACAGCCCGCCCTGCACGTAGTTGGCGCCGCGCTCCTTCATCACGTCCTCGATCCGCCATGGCATCACTCGCTGACCGACGAACCCGTCGCTGTAGTCCTCCTCGTTGTTGGAGAAGCCGGTGACGGTCTTTCCCTCCACCAGGTACGAGCCGTCGGCTAGCTTGAGGTCTGCGAGAACCGCGGTCCCGTGACAGTAGATCGCCACCGGCTTCTCGCTCTCGTAGAAGTGCGCGACCGCCTCCTTGAGCGGCTCGCTGTCGCGGTAGGTCCACATCGGCGAGAGCCCGCCGGCGACCATGATCGCGTCGTAGTCGTCGAGATCCAGGCTGCTTACCGGGGGCGTCTCGTCGAGTAACGCCATCAGCTCCGGCGTGTTCACGAACCCCATCGTGATCAGGTCCTCGGCCGACCACTTCGAGGGGTCTCGCGGGTCGCTGAGCGTATCCATCACCACCTTGCCGCCGGCCGGGCTCGCGATCGTCACCTCGAAGCCACGCTCGGTGAGCTCGTAATAGGGGTGCGTGAGCTCGGCCCCCCAGAACCCGACGGGCCAGCCGACTGTGCTCGCCGTAGATGGATTTGCGACCACGATCAGCACGCGCCTGCGCTTCGCGGACACCAGATCAACCTGCATGTGGTGGTCCGCCACGACCGCTTCCACGTCCTTAGCCATTGCCTTCCCCTCATCCGCGTTTGTTGGCTCGACACGACAGACACCGGCCGAGCATCGGCAAACGTAAGCCCTCCGGTCTGGCGCCGCAAGATGTATCACGTCTGAAACGAGATCCATTGCGGATCGCGCGCGGGTTACGCTCCGCGGCGATGCTGGAGCTCCGTCATCTGCGTTACTTCGTCGCGGTCGCCGAGGAGCGCAACATCAGCCGAGCGGCCGAGCGGCTGCACATGGCACAGTCACCGCTCAGCGCCGCGATCCGTCAGCTCGAACAGGAGATCGGTGCCGAGTTGCTGGCCCGGAGCTCGCGCGGGGTGACGCTGACGCCGGCGGGCGACGTGTTGCTGAGACGGTCACGGCGCGTGCTCGAGGAGATCGATGGCGCGGTCGCGGCGACCCGCCGCGCCGCAACGGGTCAGCTGGGGACGATGCGAATCGGCTTCAGCTGGAGCGCGCGGTTCGCGACGCTTCCGACGCTCGCTCAGCGGTTCGCCGCCGGCCACCCGGAGGTCACGATCGTCACCCAGGAGATGTGGAACGCGGACATGCCGCGAGCGCTTCGGTCGGCGACGATCGACCTCGCAATGAGTATGTGCCCCGAACGTGACGGACAGCTCGCCTACGAGTTGCTCCGGCGCGAGCGAGTCGTCGCGCTGCTGCCCAAGGACCATGCGTTGGCCGCGCGCAGCGAGCTCGACCTGCGGGAGCTGAACCACGAGACCTTCCTGATGTTCCCGCGCTAGCTCGCCCCTCGTCTTCACGACGCGATGTACGAGCTGTGCCGTAGCAGCGGCTTTGAGCCGACGGTCAGCAGCCAGGCATTTCACTCCGCCGGCGACACGGGGACGATCGCCTCGGCCCGGTCCGTGGCACTTGCGCCGGAGTCCGTGCGCGGAGGCGTCCCGGGGACGACGGCCGTGCTCGTGGCCGGCGACGACGTCGGATTCGACACCTACTTGGTCTGGGAGCCGGAGACGCTGTCGGCTCCGGCTGCGCGGTTCCGGGAACTGGCGGTGAGCGCGTTCGGCTATCTGACTTCGAAGTAGGCCGAGGTCCCGATCCCCGAGCTGAACGTGGGTCCCGGCATCCCCGGCCGCCACCCCCGCGCCGGTCCGCGCGCGTAGTCGGGCACGACCTGGAGCTCGTACCGGCCCGGGCACCAGGTCTGGCGACCGAGCTCGGCGGGACCGAGCTCGTAGGTGTAGACGCCCCGAGCGATGCCGGACGCACGCAGAGGACGTGGGAAGCCACGAGGGAAGCACTGCTCGCCCGGCGTTCCGGCGAGGAGCCAGTCGAGTTGCGGCAACACCCGCCGTGAGCGGTGCGCTCCGTGTCCGCCGGCCGGCCGGAGCGTCAGTCGAAACGACGTGGTCCGCCTCCCGATCCGGGGAGATATTGCGAGCTCTCCTGGGACCGGCGGCCCGCCGACCGCCCGGACGGTCGCGACCCCTCGTGGCAGGTCATAGATCGAGTTGGCGACGCCTTGGGCGAGAACCGTTCCCTTGGGACCAGTGAGCAGGGCGCCGGTCACGGGGTCGAAGATCAGCCGCTGCACCGCGATCCCTGCGTCCGCGGTGATCGAGACGCCAGGTCGGCCGAGCGGTCCGACGCGTGCGGGTTCACCTTCACCCCGGGCATGCGTTCGGCAGCGCGCAGCAACGCCAGACGCTCGGTGCGCGGCACCGGCGAGGCGAGCAGGCCGCCGATGTCCGTCAGCTTCCCGATTGCGCCCGACTCGGTCGGATAGCCGCCGGGCTCGCCACTCTTCGTCTCGCGCCGCGTGAGCGCGCTTTCGGCCAGAGCGATCCGGGCGAGTAGCGCGCCCGGGGCGCGCGGCAGCGACAGCAATTGCCGATAGGTGAGCAGGCTGTCGCCGAGGTCAAGCCCGGAGGGACCGACGCCCTCGCCCCACGGGTACCAGAGCTGCGGCGGGAACATCCCGCCGCCGACGGTGATCGCGTCGTGCGCGAGCCACCCGCCGGCGTTGAAGTTTGGAAGCGGTCGTCCGTAGGCGGCCCAGGTCGCGCGGCCGGCCGGGGATGCGAATTGTGCTTTCGCTGTCACGCGGTCGCGCATCGTTCCGTCGATCCCCGCCCATGTCTCCTCGGTCATCCGGACGTCAAACAAGACTTCCGGGCCGTGGCGCTGGGCGTACCCGCGGCGGTCGAACGTGGTCCCGCCGGCGGGCATCCACTGATGAAACGAGCTGACCGCTCGCATATACCAGAACTGGCCGGGTCGAAGCACGCCGGGCCGACCGACGGCGACCCGCGGATCGGGCGCGGGCCTCGCACCACGGGTGGCGCTGTGCGTGACGAGCACATACGTAGCACCGGCCGCGATCACAGCGACGAGTGCTGCGAGCCCGTTCCGCCGCCGGCGCCACCGGGCGCGCCGGCGCGCCTCCTCGATCAGCGCCTGCAGGTCGTGATCGTTCTGGGATCGCGGCGGTGGCGCTACGACTGCCATAGATCAGATTGATCGCAGCGCACAATGGAGCTACTATAAATAGCACTATGTTCGACGTCAAGATCGACGAGCGCGACCCGACGGATCTGCATGAGCAGGTGGCGGCAGAGATCCGACGCGCGATCGCCGAGGGCGAGGCTCGACCTGGCGAGCGGCTCCCGCCCGCGAAGGACCTTGCCGCCGTGATCGGCGTCAACACCAACACCGTGCTGAGAGCGCTGCGGACGCTGCGCGACGAGGGACTGCTCGAGTTTCGCCGGGGACGCGGCATCACGGTCGCGGGAACCGCCGACCGCAGCGCGGTCACGGCGCTGGCGCGCGACCTGCTCACGCTCGCCCGCAAGCACGGTTACCGGCGCGAGGAGCTGATCGAGATCATCGACGGCCTCGAGCGGACCTAGCGTCAGCTGGGCATTGTGGTAGACCTCACCCCCGGTCATGGCCGTCGCGGACGCATCGGAGGGGACGCGCGGCGAGATCCCAGAGGCGGTCGCCCCGCCCCCGCACCACCCTCGCTTCCCGCTGATCGACGGGATGCGCGCAGTCGCGGTGCTTTGTGTCGTGCTCGTTCACTGCGCCGTGTTCGGCGGGGCGCTGTCCGGCTCGCTGCCGGGCCGCCTGCTCGCGCACCTGAACCTCGGCGTAACGATCTTCTTTCTGATCTCGGGCTTCCTGCTGTACCGGCCGTTCATCGCACACCGCTTCAGCGGTGCAGCCGCACCGCCCGTCGAGTCGTACGCCAAGCGGCGCTTCCTGCGGATCTATCCGGCGTATTGGCTGGTGCTGACGGTCCTGCTGGTGATCCCCGGGCTCCCGAACGTCAACGTCGAGTCGGTGTGGCCGATGTACGTGCTGCTGCACACGCTGCCGCTGTCGTCGGGCCCCCGCTGTTCGCAGCTGGTGACGACGTGCGGCCTCGCGCAGACTTGGAGCCTGGTCGCCGAGGTGACCTTCTACGCGGCGCTTCCGATCTACGTGGTGCTAACCGACTGGCTGACTCGCGGGCTCGGCAGGCGGGGGTGGCTGATCGCGCAGGCCGTAATGCTCACGGGGCTCTCGGCGGCTTCCGTCGTGGTGCAGTTCGTCGTGCTCTCGCCAGCGCCGCAGTGGGTCGGCTGGTCGGTCGTCGGCACGGTGTTCTGGTTCGCACTCGGCATGGGCATGGCGATCGTCTCCGCCGCCACGACGGGGACCTCCTTCGGCGCGCGGCTGTCGGCCCGGGCCTCCGCGTGGGCGGCGCTTCTGTGGGCCACGGCGGTCGTGATCTACGTAGTCCTGTGCCTGTCGCTGCCGCCGACGCCGTTCCTGCTCGCGTCCTCTCAGCTGCTCGCGATTCACCTGGGCTTCGGTGTGATCGCGCTGCTGCTGCTGGCGCCGGCGGTGTTCGCCGACGGAAGCCGGCGCGTGCCGCAGCGGATCGCCGGCGCTTCCCCGGTGGCGTGGCTCGGCCTGGTCTCTTACGGCGTCTTCCTGTGGCACTACCCGGTGGTGCTGAAGCTTTCCGGGGGCCCGGGCGGCGCATCGTTCTTCCCGCTGCTCGCAGGAACACTGGCTATCTCGATCGCGTGCGCAGCGGTTAGCTATTACGCCCTCGAGCGTCCGGTGATGAAGCTCAAGTACCGGCCGCTGCGCAGCGTGCTCCTAGCGGCTCGGGGTGCGCCTGCAGAGCCAGAGAAGCTCAGCTAGCGCCGCGAGCGAGGCGAGCGCGATGACGCGCAGCATCGTGCCGTCGGATAGGACGGTCGCCAGCGCGAGCAACAGCAGCGCATCCCCAACCAGGAGCGCGGCGGCGACGGTCCGCCGCCCGAGCAGCGGAACCCGGAGGCCGGGCGTGAGCTCGCCGGTCCTGCGGCTGACGGCAAGCAGGAGCACGGGAATGGCCAGCCCAAGCACGACGTTGGCGGCAATTCCAGCCGCGTTGAACACCCCGGTGAACGAGACCTCGCCGAGATCGAGCAGCACCTCGCCGACCACGCAGATCGCCAGCGGCGCGAGCACCGGAAGCACGCGCCGGGTCGGGGCACGCTCCTCGACGAGATCCATTAATGCGACCGCCGCACGCTCGGTCCCGAGCCCCAGCAGCAGCAGCGTGAGGACGACTCCCGGCACCGCGACCACCGCGCCGAACTCGGAGGCGAGCGGATCCAGCACGGTTCCGACCTGACCGCTGAGCTTCGAGGCTGGGAGGGCCGCCGTCACCGCCACCAGCCACAAAGCGGCGATCGCGGTCGTGGCCAGCGTTGCGACGGCGCTTCCGGCAATCAGCCCGCGCCCGTCGGGGTCGGAGGGCAACGTGTCACGCGCGACCCCCACCACGTACACGCTACCCATGTAGAGGATCAGGATCGTCCCGACGAGATCGCCGAACTCGGATGCATGAGTCTTCCCGGCCGACGTGAGGTTGTGCAGGTTGGCGTGCGCGATCGCCACCGCCGCGATCATCGCCAGCAGCGGCACGCAGGCGAGCCCAATCAGCCCACCAACCGAAGAGGGCGTGCGAACGCCGCCGCGGATCAGGGCGACCGCCAGGATCACGATCGTCAACACGCCCCACAGCGTTCGCGGCGCTCCGGTCAGAGACGCGAGCGTGACGCACAGGCCGACGTAGCCGGCGAGCACCGAAAGAGCCGTTCGCAACGCCGCCAGTGCGGTGGGTATCGACGCGGCGCGCGGGCCGAGATAGCGGGCCACGAGCTTGCCGTAGTAGCCCCCTTTCGTTCGAAACTCGCGGTCGCGGGCGAGCGCCTCCGTCTCAGCGGCGATCGACAGGCTCATCAGCCCGCCGAGCACTGCGAGCAAGGCAAGCGCCGGCCACGTCCCGACCTCGGCCGCTGCGATCGGCAACGCCAACAGCGACTGCGGCACCGTCAGCCCGAACAGGATCAGTGCCACCGCCCAGAACGGAGACAGCCGGTCGAGCGCCCTCATGAGCGCAATCATCGCGGCTCGACCCGATGGTCACTCCGGCAGAATCGAGCCGATGGGATGCAATTGGCTGCTGGTCGACGGGTCGAGCTTGATCTTCCGCGCCTACTACGGGAGCCGCGGCTCTGAGTCGCCGTGGAACGCGGTCCCGGCATTCCTCGAGCGTCTCGCGCGGCTGATCACGCAGCGTCGGCCCCGTCACGTGGTGATCGCCGACGACGCGGCATGGAGGCCTGACTGGCGTGTCGAGCTGATTCCGACCTACAAATCCCACCGCGTCGAGGAGCCGGTGCCACCGGGCCTCGAGCCGCAGATCCCCGCGATCTACGAGCTGCTGAGCTGCATCGGCGTCGACGCGGCAGGGGTTCCCGACTACGAGGCCGAGGATGTAATCGCGACGCTGGCGCAGCTGGTCACCGGGAGCGTCGAGATCGCCAGCGGAGACCGCGACCTGTTCGCGCTGATCGAGGACCCCCGCGTCTGCGTCCTGTATCCGGAGAAGCGCGGGTTGAGCGTGATCGACGAAGCCGAGGTGACCCGCCGTTACGGAATTCCCGGTCGGCGGTATGCCGACTTCGCGATTTTGCGCGGAGATCCGTCTGACGGGCTCCCAGGTCTGAAGGGGGTTGGCGCCGTCGGCGCTGCCGGGATGATCCGCCGTCACGGCGACATCGCCGGCATCCTTCGCGAGCGGGAACTTCGCCCGGCCGATCGGGAGTATCTGACGCACGCGATGAGCGTGGTGCCGCCTGCTCGCGACCTGCCGATCTCCCTTCCGCCGGGGCGCCGTGACCGGTACCCCGAACGCCCGGAGGAGATGTCCGCGCTCGCCAGGCAGCATGACGCGCAAGAGGCGTGCGCGCGCCTGGTGGCGGCGCTCGGACGGCTGTAACCCACGGTTCGCTCGAGCAGTTCGAGACGGTCGCGAGCGGCCGGCGATCAGTGGCTCGATAACGTTCGGGGCCATGTACTTCGCGGTACGGCTCGAGCGCGGGGGCCCGTACGACTTCTCGCGCGGCCTGCGTGAGCAGGACGGTTTCGAGGGGCATGCGCGTTTCATGGACTCGCTGGTCGACGAAGGGTTCATCGTCCTCGGGGGTCCGGTGACGGGCGAGCGCGAGACCCTGCACGCGGTGAGCGCACCGTCAGAGGAGGCGATCAGGCAGCGCTTGGCCGAGGACAACTGGGCCAAGAACGGGATGCTCACGATCAAGTCAATCGAGGAGTGGACGATCCTCCTCGACGGCCGCGAGCAGCCCCGCGAGCAGCCCTCGCCCTAAGCGAGCGGCCCTCGCCCGCGAGCGGCCTTCGCCCTAGGCGAGCGGCCCTCGCCCTAAAGGTCCGAGAGCGAGTCGGCGTTCTCGAGTCGCTCCGCGAGGCGGTTCAGGCCGTACCGGCGTGCAGCCCGGGCGCCGCCTTCGAGATCGGTGTCACGGTCGGGCGGGCGCTCGAGCGTCACCGCCCGCAGCGTCGCGATCTCCTTGAACGCGCGCAGCTGCGGCGCGTTGTCGGCGAGCGCCGTGGCGATCCGCGGCCGTTCGTCAGCGGCGCCCTCGATCGCCGCCTCCAGCGAGCCGTGGCGGGCGAGCAGCTCGGCGGCCGTCTTCGGGCCGACGCCCGGTGCCCCGGGCAGGCCGTCGGAGGGGTCCCCGCGGAGCGCGATGAAGTCCGTCACCAGCTCGGGTCGGACCCCATACCGCCGCTGCACCTCGGCTGGGTCCACCTCCTCGAACCCGCTGATTCCCGACTTCAGGTAAAGGACGCTGACCCGGTCCGAGACGCACTGATACATGTCGCGGTCGCCGGTGACGATCAGCGTCGTCCCGCCCGCGGCGCCCTCGACCGACGCGAGCGAGCCGAGCAGATCGTCTGCCTCGACGCCCGCCGACGTCTCGGTGCTCCACCCGAATGCGCCGAGGAACTCCGGAGCCTGCTCGAACTGCCAGGCGAGCGCGTCTGGCACTGGCGGCCGGTCGGCGTGGTAAGCGGGAAACAGCTCCACGCGATATTCAGCCGCTTCGGCTCCGAAGCAGAGGACGATCGCCCGTGGCGCGCGGTCCGCCGCGATCCGCAGCAGCACGTTCGCGGCACCGAGCAGCGCGTTGACGGGATGTTCGTCGGCGCCCTTGATCGAGTCGGGCAGCGCGAAGAACGATCGGTAGAGCAGGAACGGCGCATCGACCGCGAGCAGTGGCCCAGCCATGGTCCTGCACACTAGTGGTCAGTGCACGCGTAGCGGCGGGCCCTGGAGGCCCTGGTAGGTGATCCTGTAGATACCTGGCCCGGGAAGCTGCGCTTCGAACTCACCCGCGGAATTGAGCGTGCCCCGCTGGATCGTGCGCCACTTTCCGCTTGATTGCACCTGGATCGCGAACGCCCCGTGCTTCGGCGGCGGGAAGATGCTGCCGTGAACCTCGGGCAGCGCCCCAGCGACCAGATCCTGCACGAGCGGCATCAGCGCCACCACCGCCTGCGACCCCGGAAGCCGTTTCCCGTTCGCTGCGCGGCTGCCGTGTGGCGCCGGGCCGGGGTACGTGTAGATCGTGGTGAACGCGGCGTAGGTCGTGAGCAGCCCGAACACGTGCTGCAGGTCGGCCCCGGTCACCGTCGTCGTTCCCTTGGTGCCGACGATCTGCGCGCTCAGGATCCGCGGCGAGGAGCCGTGCCGCGTGACCCGGATCCCGATCAGGGAGCCCTTGAGGAGGTTGCCGAGCTTCGCGGCGGCCGCTGACAGGCTGAGGTCGTACCCCCAGTGGTGATACGGGTCACCGGCCACGTTGTCGTACGGATCGGCGACACCCTTCAGCCACGGCTTCGGACTCGCTCCCGGCCACACGTTCTCGACGTTCTCGGTGTGACCGCCAGAACTGTTGAAGAAGTAGGTCACGACCGGCACCCCGCCGTAGGTGACAACCTGCCCGCGGGTCGCGGCGACGGCGGCATCGGTCGACTGGGTCTCGGCGGCGACCCCGCCGTACATCTGCGAGCGAGTGTCCTGGTAGAGGTCGAACGCCCCGCCTCCGACGTTGCTCGTGATCGCGTAGGTGCGCGCCGCGACGGCCTGCACCTTGAGCGCCTCCGGCGACCAGCTGGCAGGCATTTCCAAAGAGATCACGCCGCGCACGTAGTCGTCGAGGGCGAGCGCGTTGACGGTCTCCACGCCGCCGGCACCGTCGGGGCGGAACTGCAGCGCGCCGCGGTAGGTCCCGCGGCCGGCGAGCCGCAGTGGACCAGGACCGGTCACCGTGAGCGGCGCCGCGAACGCGCCAACCTTCTTGCCGGACTGATCGATGAGCGTAACCGTGCCGTCCGCATTGGGCTGGACGACGTACGTCTCGGTCGGATGCAGCTTCTTGGTCCCGGCCGAATTCGCGCCGCTGAAGGCTGCCGAGCCGGCGGCAAGCAAGACGCGCACTACCCGGTTCGGATTGGTCGACCCGAGCTTGGTCCCCCTGTAGTAGTGAGCGAGGATCCAGCGGTAGCCCTTCCCGTGCAGCGCGTAGCCGTACGCGCCGTACTGGCTCATGCCGATCCCGTGGCCGTCGCCGCCGCCGCGGATGAAGAACGTGCCGGCTGCACTGGCGACGCCAGTCGTGCCGAGCATTGCCGCAGCAACGACGGCTAAGAAGCGAGCTGTGACCGAGCGCAAAGCTTTCACCATCTACATCGAGGATCGCACGCTTTTCGTCGGTTTCCGCGGCCCCGAGCTATCGGATTGGCCAAATCCTTGGACAATTCTTCGAGGCCGCAAACATTTCTTAACGCGGCTTCCACCCGCGATACGCTTGCCGATGTGCGGTAGTCCCGCATGTGAGGAAGGTGGGTTTGGGACTGTTGACTCGCGCCAGGTATGCGCTCGCGATCGGCGGCGTCCTGCTGATCGGCGCACCGCCGGCGGCGCTCGCAGTAGGTCCACTGCGCTGGTCGGCGCCGGCGTTGGTTGACCACGTCGCGCCGTTCGGAGCGCCGGCGGCTTCTCAGAACATCGCCTGCCCCTCGTCGACCCTGTGCGTGAGCGTTGGCTCGCTTGGATCGATCAAGACCTCGACCAATCCCACCGGCGGTGCAAGCGCCTGGATGGTGACGATTGGCGCAGACCGGGGACATACGTTGAATCGCCTGTCCTGTCCAACCACCTCGCTGTGTGTGGCGCTCGACGATCAGGGCCAGATCCTCACCTCGACCAACCCGGCCGGCGGCGCCGGCGCGTGGACCAGCAGCGGCGTCCGGGTCGGCGCGCTCGAGCTCGGCGATCTCTCCTGCCCGTCGGCTTCGCTCTGCGTTGCGGTAGGCGCAGCGTTCCCGGCGGACACGCTCGTGGTCGCGACCTCCACGAACCCAGCCGGAGGCGCCGGCGCCTGGCACACGACCAGGTTCTCGAAGCCGTTCTCCACGACAGCCACGGTCTCGTGTCCGTCCGCCGCGCTGTGTGTGGCGATCGACGAGGAAGGACACGTCGCCACGTCGACCTCGCCGGGGGCCGCGACGCCGGTTTGGAACGTGAGCGCGCCGATCACCGGGTCACCGCCGGTCAATGCCCTGTCGTGCCCATCGGTCTCGCTGTGCGTGGCGGTCGACAACAACGGCGACGCCTTCACTTCCGCGAACCCGGCAGGCGGTCCCGGGACGTGGATCGCGGCGAACATCGACGCGCAGACGGGGAACCTCGAGGACATCGCCTGTCCCTCCGCGTCGCTATGCGTGGCGGTCGACAACACCGGGCTCGCCTTTGCGTCAACCGCCCCGATGGGCGGAGCGGCTACCTGGACCCGTTCGCGATTCTCTAACCCCCCTCGCTTCACCGGAGCGGTTGGCTGCGCGTCCGCCATGTTGTGCGTTGCCGAGGACGGCCTCGGCGTGATCGCGACCTCCACCGCACCCGGAGCGATGACTCCGGTCTGGACCAGCGCCGGCCAGGTGGGCGGTGCCAACGCGCTCGACTCGGCCTCCTGCGCGACGCGCGCGCTATGCGTGCTGGGCGACGACGCGGGGAACATCGTCAGCTCGACGCACCCCGGCGCCGGGGCTGGCGCGTGGCACACCGCGGCGATCGCGACGCCCGACACGTCTTTGGCCAACGTCTCGTGCCCGTCCGCGTCCTTCTGCGTGGCCGTCGGCGGCCACCGCGCCGCCACGAGCTCCGACCCATCCGGCGGCGCCTCCGCGTGGACCGTCAAGAACCTCAAGCCCGCCTTCGATTTCATGCGCAATCCAGTCTCGATCGGCGCCATCTCGTGCCCGTTGAGAGTGTTCTGCGTGGCGACGCTCGGGCTGGGCTTCGAGCTGTCACGGAACCCCGGTGGCGGCGCCGGCGCCTGGAAGCAGATCGCAGTCGGCGAGGCTGACTTCGACGAGTTCCTCGACGTATCGTGTGCCTCGCCGCGGCTCTGTGTCGCCGGCGATTTGCAGAGCGGGCGGATCGTCCACTCGACCAATCCGTTCGCGGCGTCGAGCTGGAAGTTCACTCGCCTCACCGGTGAGCACGTCGAGATCTCCGGCGTCTCATGCCCTGCCGCCTCCTTCTGCGTGGTCGTCGACGAACGCGGCGAGATCTTCACCACCAGCCGGCCCACCAGGCCGAGCCGGGCCTGGAAACGGGTCGCGTTCGCCGGTGAATCCTTCTCGGCCGTCTCCTGCGCGTCGCGATCGTTGTGCGTGGCGATCGACAACCACGGCCGCGCGGCAGTGTCTCGGGACCCCGCCGGCGGCCGCTCCGCATGGAGGCTGATGCAAATCGACCGCCCGTTCGGCCTGGTCCCGGCGAACCCGTCACTGCGCTCGGTCGCGTGCGCGCGCGGCGGGCCCTGCGTCGTCGGCGACGACGCAGGGAGCGTTATCGTCGGCCGCTGAGCGGTAGCCGAAGCAGCGTGGGAGATCAGGGTTAACCATTAACCCTGATCTCCCACGGCGTCCCGGCCGGACGGCTACTGCGAGCTACAGGTTTCCCTGCGCCATCTTGCGCAGGTCCATCGCCTTGTTGTAGGTCTCCTCGTCGACGCCCTTCTCGTATGCGACCTCGCGCAGCGTCCGACCCGACGCGGCCGCCTCCTTGACGATCTCGGCTCCCTTGTCGTATCCGATGTACGGGTTGAGCGCGGTCGCGGCTGCGAGCGTCGACTCGGCCGACCGGGCGCAGCCCTCCTCGTTGGCCTTGATCCCGTCGACGCACTTCTCGGCGAAGATGCGCGACGTCGTCGTCAGCAGCCTGATCGACGCGAGCAGGTTGCGCGCGATCAGGGGCACACGCACGTTGAGCTCGAAGTTGCCCTGCGAACCGGCGATCGTGATCGCCGCGTCGTTACCGATCACCTGCGCGCCGACCTGGAGCACGACCTCCGGGATCACCGGGTTGACCTTGCCGGGCATGATCGAGGAGCCCTTCTGGAGCTCGGGGAGGAACAGCTCGCCGAGGCCGGCCCGTGGGCCCGAGCCCATCAGCGCGAGGTCGTTGGCGATCTTCGTCAGCGACACAGCCAGCACCTTGAGCGCGCCGGAAAGCTCGACGAGGGCGTCGCGGTTGCCCTGCGCCTCGAACGGATCCTCCGGCGGCCGGATCTCGAGCCCGGTCACGTGGGTGAGTCGGGCGCGGACCCGAGTCGCGAACTCCTTATGGGTGTTCAACCCCGTTCCGGTCGCGGTCCCGCCGAGCGGGATCTGGCTGACCTGCTCGAGCGCACCCCGGATCCGCCTAGCACCGAGCCGCACCTGGGCGGCGTAGCCCGAGAACTCCTGGCCAAGCGTGACGGGCACGGCATCCATCAGATGCGTACGCCCGGACTTCACGATGTCGTGGAACTCGGTCGCCTTCGCCTGGAGCGAGGCCTCGAGCTGCTCGAGCGCCGGCAGCAGCTCGCTGGTCGTCTCGCCGAGAGCGGCGAGATGCACGGCCGAGGGGAACACGTCATTGGACGACTGGCCCATGTTGACGTGGTCGTTGGGATGCGCCGGCGGGCCGGCGAGGTTCGCGATCACCTCGTTGGCGTTCATGTTCGACGAGGTTCCGGAGCCGGTCTGGAACACGTCGATCGGGAACTGGTCATCGAACTCGCCCTCGGCGACGCGATCGGCGGCCGCCGAGATCCGCTCCGCCAGCTCGGCGTCGAGCAGCCCTAGCTCGCAGTTCACGCGCGCCGCGGCCCCCTTGATCCGACCGAGCCAGCGCACCACCGGCACCGGCACAGTCTCACCGGAGACGGGGAAGTTGGCGACGGCTTTGGTCGTCTCCCCGCCCCACAGCTGCTCTTTCTCTTGAACGCCCATCGTTGTCCTTTCGGCAAGTCTCGTTTCCTCGGCGCCTAAAGCTACTCCTCACCCACAGAACGCGATCAGCTCGCGCGCGACCCCGACGGGATCGTCATAGGCGATCAGAAACCCGGTCCGAGCGAGCGTCCGCAGCTGCGCGTCTGGCAGCAGATCAAGCGCTTCCTGGGCCCCGATCGGCGGATACCAGGGATCCTTGTCCGCCCACAGCAGAAGCACGGGAGCGTGGATCCGGGGATATGCATCGAGCAGGTGCCGCTGCGCGTCAGACGGCCAGCGGCGGGCGAACTTCGCCCACGAGCGGGCGCGGTTGCCGTTGCCGGCCACATCCGACAGGGCATGCCTGATCAGGTCGCGAGTCGCGGGACTGTGCTGCGCGGACAGCTTGAGCCCGAGCGAGGGCCGGAAGACGATCGTCGCGCCGTACGAGACGAGGCGGTCCAGACCGGGGACCGCGCCGACGCGCGACGCCATCCGCCACGCCGCGCGCTTACCGGAGTGCTCGTATCGGCGGTGCAGGCGGTTGGGCATCAACACCAGCCGCGATGGTTCGAGCTGGCCGGTGATGACCGCGCGGATCGCAACCTCGGCGCCCAGATCGTGCCCGGCGAGGAGCGGCCTCGTGCCGACCACCTCGCGGCAGAACCCGGCCATCACCTCGGTGAACCAGTCGGGCGTGTAGGGATGCCGTGGCCGGTCCTCGGAATCTCCATGCAACGGGAGGTCTGGCAGCACCACGCGAAAGCGCTCGGAAAGCGGAGCCACGACGGGCTCCCACTCACGGTGCGAGAAGCCAAGCGAGTGAAGCAGCGCGATCGCAGGCCCCGTCCCTGTCTCGCGATACGCCACCCGGGCGCCGTCATGGTGGTGGTACAGGCGCAGTCGCATGCGTATGCATCCTCGCATCGATGGCGATGACTGGAGCCGCGGTCCGGATCCTGTGCAAAAGCTCCACGACGCTCGCAAACCTTCTCAAAAAGGCTGAAATCCAACCATGGAGAGACCTATCACCAGCCCCCTCGGCCTGTCGACGTCCCAGGCGGCACGAGTGCTCGGCGTTTCCCTCGGCACCGTCCGTCGCTGGTCCGACATGGGCTACCTGAAGAGCTACCGAACCCCCGGCGGCCAGCGCCGGTTCAGCCAAGACCAGATCGAAGAGTTCCTCAACTCCCTACAGGGCGGCCGCTTCCGCCCCGGGGAGCCCGAGCGCAGCGAGGACTGAGCCGCGGGCGCAGGCGCGCTAACCGCCCGCGGCCGCCTCCTTGATCCGCCGCTCCATGTCGAGCTCGACGTCGAAGTCGGCGGCGTCAGCGTGCCGGTACTCCACGCCCTCGCCGGTCAGCAGCCCGGCCAGCACCTCGACGTAGCGCGCGTCGAGCTGGCTGCCGGCGACGCGGCGCAACTCGCGCAGCGCCTCGAACGAGCTGATCCGCGTGCGGTATGTGTCGCTCGCCGTCAGCGTGTCGTAAACCTCGGCGACCGCGATGATCTTCGCGATCTCGGGAATCTGCTCTGCCTTCAACCCGCGCGGATAGCCACGTCCGTCGATCCGCTCGTGATGCGCGAGCACGATCTCTGCGACCGGGCCGTACATGCCGAGATCCCGCAGCATGTCCGCCCCCAGCTCCGGATGGCGCTGGATCGCCAGCCAGTCCTCATCGGTCAGCGTCCGGCCGCGCTCGTGCACCCGGTCCGACAGGGCGAAGTGGCCGATGTCGTGGAGCAGCCCCGCGGTGTGGGCCAACTCGCACTCCTGCTCGCTCATGCCGACCGTCTCGGCCATGTCGCGCGCGAATCGAGCGACCGCCGCGGCGTGGCGGGCAGCGCGCCGATCGCGGATGTCGAG
The DNA here is from genome assembly GCA_963796525.1 of uncultured Solirubrobacterales bacterium. Lineage (GTDB taxonomy): Bacteria > Actinomycetota > Thermoleophilia > Solirubrobacterales > Solirubrobacteraceae > Palsa-465. Next base: position 511,461 of record CAWCMD010000010.1, on the reverse strand, counting down.
CGAGCGCATCAGTCCCGCGAGCACGCCCCAAGACAAAGACACGTACTGCTCCGAGCGATGACGCGCCCGAGCAACGAGGCGCGCCTGATAGGAGAACGCGAAGATCGCGACGAGCGCAAAGCTGATACCGGCAAGACCCAGTTCGACGTAGATCGCGGTCCCGGCAACCGCGAGCGTGATGTCGATCACGATCGTCGGGAGCAGATCACGCCAGTCCCGAAGGCTCCACGCGCTCCAACTCCGGTCGATGGTCGCGAACACCGGTGCGACGATCAGCCAGTTCAGCGCCAGTGCCAGGAAGGCAAGCCCGCCGATCAGAACGAAGAACCCAACCGCGTGGTGATTCAGCGGCTCGAGGTCCCGGATGATCGTCCCGACAACGACGGCCGGTAACCCGTTGCCGAGAATGTTCACCAGCAGCGCCCAGCTTCTTGTCGGGTGGACCCGCGAGATCGCAAGCTCTGCGATCGCGGTGACGACGAGCCCGGACGCCGGGCCGAGGAAGGTCGCCGCCAGCATCCCGACAAGAAATGAAGCTGAAATCCTGGTACGTCCGCGAACCTGCACCGAGCCGATCGCGGCGCCGACCGCACCGAGAACGAGCACTGCCGAGAGCCCGTTCAGGCGATCGGATGGTGCCTCCAGTGCCGCCCAAACGACGCAACCAGCCAGCGCCAGACAGGCGATGGTCAGTGCGACCCGCGGTCCGCTCTCCTGCGGAAAACCGTCACGCACGGGGCGAGCGTACCGCGCGGCGCAAAGAGACGCACCAGATTTGCAGCGTTTTATAGAACTATCGGCCCGATCCCCAGCCCATAGCTGCCTCCTTACGGTTGGTCGTAATTCCGTTTGTCAGCCCCAGCGCGAGACGCGCGAATAAATAATGGGGCCCTAAGCACGGCTTTTACTCGACAAGCGATGCAATATCGGCCACGATACGCGGGACGGCCAGGCTTTAAGCCGATACGCTCAAAAGAGCATCACTTCGCCCACCTTTTCTGCGCATGCGTTACCTAAAAACGAGTGAGGCGGCCGCTTTACTCAATGTCAGCCCCAATACGCTGAGGGCCTGGGAGCGGCGCTTCGGGTTTCCGAAGCCCCAGCGGTCGCCTGGCAAGCACCGGCTGTTCACCCACGGCGAGGTGGCTTCGCTCAGGGACGCCCTGCAGGAAGGGCTCTCGATCTCCTCTGCCGTCTCGCGCGCGCGAGAAGGCCTTGCCTCGGACTCCAACTCGCTCGTCGGCGCGCTCGTGTCCTATGAGCGCGACCGGGCTGATTCGGCGATCGAGGCCGCGCTCGCGCTCCGCTCGCTCGAGCGCTCGGTCGAGGAGGTCCTACTCCCGACGCTCGACGAGATCGCGCGGCGCTACTCGGCGGACTCCGCCGCCTGGGCCTTTGCCTCGCACTGGGCCGCGGAATGGCTGCGTCGTGCGCATCGCCTCGCGCCGCCGCCGGTACGCCCGGCCTCGATCATCGTCGGCGATGCCTCGCGCGACGAGCTGGACGTCGACGCTCCGTACATCCGCGCATTCGAGCTGTTCTGCGTCCGCGCCGGGATCAGCGTGCTCAGCCTGTCAGCGCGTGGCGTGGCGGGCATCGGCGACGCGGTGGCTATACACCGCCCGAATCTGGTGATCCTCGCCGGCGGCTACCTCTCGGATGATGCAGTTGCCCGCTGGGCGTACGCGATCCGGCTCGCAGCCGGTGCGCTACCGGTCGCGGTCTACCGCCGTGGCGGACAGCGCGTGCGGATTCGGACGACGGGAACGAGTGTCCTGCCCGCCGCCCCCAGCGACGCCCAGCGGCGGGTGCTCGAGTTGGTGGAGGCCGAGGGGGACCGCAAGCCGGTGCGAATTGCGCCGGACGGGGACGCACAAGAGCTCGGCAATGGCACGCGGACGGTCGCGGGCCTCTAGGCGACAGGAAAGGAACGGAATCCATTGAGCTTCGGACAATTCAGGCACAGGCGCGCTGCCCTCTCGCTAGTCCCGCAAGTCGAGCTGGAGCCGGGGCCGTCCACCACGTTCTGCGGGCACTGCGGGGCGTGGAGCCCATACGCGGAGATCTCCGACGCTCCCTCGCGGGTGTGCGAGAGCTGCGGGATGGGACTGTTGCTGGAGTCCGTTCGCGACGCCGCCCCGACCGAAGGCGACGCGTTCATCGTGCTCGACAGCTCGCTGTCGGTTTGTGCCGTGTCCGAGGCCGCCGAGCGGCTGCTGGCGATGCGTGAGACCGGCGCGGTCAATCGCCATCTGACCGAATTGGTCGTCCCGGCAGACGCCGAGGCGCAAGGGCCGAGCAACCTCGCGGTCGCGGTGACGTGGGCGGCGCGCGGTGACGGCGCCGTGCATCGGGTGACGGTCCGCCCGACGAACGCCTTCGGTATCCGGATGGGCGCGCGGATCGCGTCCTGCGGGCCGCCGCAAGCGGCGCTCGTCGTCTTCGACTGACACGAAGGCTCTGCACGCGCGCTTGCGCGCCTTGCACACACGCGCGCGGAGTTCGATAACTCCGTACGTGGGCGAACGTCAGGCAATCCGCACCAACGCAGCCGGCGCGATGCTCGGCGTCAGTCCGAGCACGCTGCGCAGCTGGGAGCGCCGCTACGGATTCCCCCGCCCGCAACGCTCACCGGGCGGGCACCGCCAGTATGCGCTCGCGGAGATCGAGGCGCTCCGCCAGGCGCTGGGTGAGACCCACAACGCTTCCTCGGCGATCGCGCTCGCCCTCGAGCGCGGAGCCGCACCCTCCTCCTCGCCGCTGCTCGCCGGCGCATACGGCGCGTACGACGAGGAGCGCGCCAACCGCGTGCTCGAGGAGAGCCTCTCGATCCGCTCGCTCGAGCGAACGATCGAGGAGCTGCTGCTCGGAGCGGTCGAGAGCCTCTCAGAAGCCGAACGCTCCCCCGAGTACGAATTCGCCTGGCGCCACGCGACGGGCTGGCTTTCGGCGGTCAAGCGACTGTCGCCGCCTGCGAGCCGCACCGAGGGCGTGCTGATCTTCGACAGCGGCGCACCCGGCGATCTCGACGCGCTCCACGCGCAGGCGCTCGAGGTGGTGCTGCGGCGTGCTGGGCTGAGGACGCTGTCCCTGACGACCGCGATCGAACCGACCCGCCTCGGCCGTGCCCTGCGCGCGCTGGCACCCAAAGCGGTGGTGCTCGCGGGCAAGCGCAAGGACGCCACGCTGGACTCGGTAGGACGCCTCGTCTACGCCGTGCGCAGCGCGGCGGGCGAAACGACGGTGTTCGATTACCGGGGCGCCGTCCCCGACACCGGGGCGAGCACCGTCTGTCGCCTCGGCGACGCGCCGCTGCAGGCCCGCGATCGCCTGCTCGCGCGCCTCACCGAGACGGCGGTCGCGCTCGAGCCGCCGGCGCCGGTACGTCTGTACCTTCGCCACGGCTAGCTGAGACCGCCCGCCGAGGGCCGCCCGGGCCGTGCTCCTACAATCACGCGCCCATGCCCACGCCGCACCGCCCGGTAGATCCGAAGACCTCGTTCCCCGAGCTCGAGGAGCTCGTGCTCGAGCGTTGGCGCGAGCGCGACATCTTCAAGGAGTCGGTCCGCAGGCGGCAGGGAGCCCCGCAGTGGGGGTTCTACGAAGGGCCACCGACCGCGAACGGCCCGCCCGGAACCCACCACGTCCTGAGCCGCGTGTTCAAGGACATCTTCCCCCGCTACAGGACGATGAAGGGCTTCTACGTCGAGCGCAAGGGCGGCTGGGACTGCCACGGGCTGCCGGTGGAGCTGGCGATCGAGGAACAGCTCGGGATGAAGTCCAAGGAGGACATCGAGCGCTACGGGATCGCGGAGTTCAACGAGCGCTGCCGCCAGAGCGTGCTCAGCCACGTGGAGGACTGGAACCGGCTGACTGAGCGGATCGGCTTCTGGATCGACCTCGACGACGCCTACCGGACGCTCGACCCGAGCTACATCGACTCGGTGTGGTGGGCGCTGAAGACGATCCACGACAAGGGGCTGCTGTTCGAGAAGCTCAAGGTCGTCCCTTACTGCCCGCGCTGCGGCACCGCGCTCTCGAGCCACGAGCTCGGTCAGCCCGGCGTCTACCGGGACGTGATCGACCCCTCGGTGTATGTGCGCTTCCCGGTGACCGAGGGCAACGACGTAGTCAAGACGGGCGACGAGCTGCTCGTCTGGACCACGACCCCGTGGACGCTGGTCTCAAACGCCGCGGTCGCCGTCGACCCGGAGCTCACCTACGTTCGGGCAAAGACCGACGGCGGCCACATCTACGTCTTGGCCGAGGCACTTGTCGAGCGCGTGCTCGGCGAGGGCGCCGCGCAGGTGATTGATCGCTTCCCGGGGAAGAAGCTGGAAGGCGTCCGCTACCAGCCTCCGTTCGACTACATCCCAGGCAGCGAGTACGGGCCGCTCGGCCACACGGTGCTGACCGGCGACTTCGTCACCGCCGAGGACGGCACCGGCCTCGTCCACACCGCGATCGCATTCGGCGAGGACGACTTCCGCCTGGGCGAGCAATACGGGCTGAACGTGATCAACCCGGTGAAGCTCGACGGAACCTACGACGAGCGGATCGGGCCATACGCCGGCCGCAATGTCAAGGACGCCGACCCGGACCTGATCCAGGATCTCGAGCAGCGGGACCGTGTCCTGAAGGCCGAGGACTACGAGCACTCCTACCCACACTGCTGGCGCTGCGGGACGCCGCTGCTGTATTACGCCAAGCCCTCGTGGTACATCGCCACCAGCCAGGTCAAGGACCGCCTGCTGGCTGCCAACGAGACGATCAACTGGCATCCCGAGCACGTCAAGCATGGGCGCTTCGGCAACTGGCTCGAGGGCAACGTCGACTGGGCGCTGTCGCGCGAGCGCTACTGGGGCACGCCGCTCCCGCTGTGGCGCTGTCCCGCCGAGCACGTGACCGCGGTTGGGTCGCTGGAAGAGCTCCACCGGCTCTCTGGCACCCAGCTCACCGACCCCCACCGGCCGTTCGTCGACGAGGTCCGCTTCCCGTGCCCGCAGTGCGGCGAGCCCGCCCAGCGCGTCGCCGAGGTGATCGACGTGTGGTTCGACTCGGGCTCGATGCCGTTCGCCCAATTCCACGCCCCGCACGAACACCAGGCGCACTTTGAGGAGCGCTTCCCCGCCGACTTCATCTGCGAGGCGCTCGACCAGACGCGCGGCTGGTTCTACTCGCTGCTCGCGGTTTCGACGCTCCTGTTCGACCAGAGCTCATATCGCAACGTCGTGTGCCTCGGCCTGATCCTCGACGAGGACGGCCGGAAGATGTCGAAATCACTGGGCAACGTGGTCGCGCCCTGGGAGGTGATCGACCGCTTCGGAGCCGACGCTCTGCGGTGGTACTTCTTCACCTCCAAGCACCCGTGGGACGGCTACCGCTTCTCATTGGAGACGATCGGCGAGTCGCTGCGCCAGTTCCTGCTGCAGCTGTGGAACGCATACGGCTTCTATGTCCTGTACGCAAACGCGAATGACGTCGCGCCGCAACCGGCGGCCGGCGGCGATCAACAGAACGACCTCGACCGCTGGCTCCTCTCCCGCCTGAGCGCGACGACCGAGATCGTCACCGAGCGACTCGAGAACTTCGACGCGACCGTGGCCGGGCGCGAGATCGCGACGTTCGTGGAGGACCTCTCCAACTGGTACGTCCGGCGGTCGAGAAGACGCTTCTGGGACGGAGACCCCGCCGCATTCGGCGTCCTGCACACCGCGCTGACGACGGTCGCCAAGCTGCTCGCGCCGTTCTGCCCGTTTCTCGCCGATGAGATCTACGACAACCTCGACGGCTCAGAACCGAGCGTCCACCTGTGCGATTTCCCGACCCCCGGGCAGCGCGACACCGAGCTCGAGCACGCGATGGCGATCGCACGCCAGACCGTGCGCCTCGGCCTCGCCGCCCGCAGCCAGGCTCAGATCAAGAATCGCCAGCCGCTGCGCGCGGCGGTGATCGTCGCGACGGGCTCCGAGCGCGAGTCGATCGAGCGGATGGCCGCGCTCGTCAAGGAGGAGCTCAACGTGCGAGAGCTGCGCTTCGTTTCCGAGGCGGATGAGCTCGGGCAGGTCGAGGTCAAGCCGAACTACCGGACGCTGGGGCCGCGCTTCGGAAAGGACATGCCGCTTGTAGCCGCCGCTGTGGCCGGGCTCGATCCCCAGCGCGTGTCGAGCACGCTTCGCGAGGGCCGCCGCGTCGGAATCGCGGTGAACGGCTCCGAGCACGAGCTGACGGCGGACGATCTGCTGATCACGATGAAGCCGCTCGAGGGCTATCAGGTCGAGCGCGAGGGCTCGCATGCGGTCGCGCTCGAGCTCGAGATCGACGACGAGCTGCGCGCGGAGGGCTGGGCGCGCGACATCGTCCGCGCCGTGCAGCTCGCCCGCCAGGAGGCCGGACTCGAGGTGAGCGACCGCATCCTGCTGACCCTGGACGGTGACGACGCTCTGATCGAAGCCGCCCGCGCCCACGAGAGCTACATCGCCGGCGAGACGCTCGCGACGACCGTCAGCTACGAATCGCTCGACGGCGCCGCGCCCGTCGTGCTCGACGGGCGCGAGCTGCGCCTCGGCGTCGCAGTCGCATCGGCCTAGCGGCCGACGTGAGTCGAGTTCGCCCGGGGGGCGAACTCGGGGCTACGCGAGCGCCGGCTACGCGAGGGCTGGCTCCAGCTCGGCCTCGAGGCGCTTCTTCGGATACGCGCCGATCACGGTCTTCGCCGGCTGCCCGTGACGGAACAGGATCAGCGTTGGGATCGAGAGCACGTTGTAGTTGATCGCGGTCTGCTGGTTCTCGTCGGTGTTCAGCTTGACGACCTTCAGCTCGCCCGCGCGCTCCTGCGCGATCTCCTCGACCACGGGCGCGACCATCCGGCAGGGTCCGCACCACGGCGCCCAGAAGTCGACAAGCACGGGAACCTCGGACTCGAGGACCTCGGCCTGGAAGTTGGTGTCGGTGACTTCGGCGACGGTGCCTGCCATGGTGGCTCCTTGACTCAAAGATGGGGTTCCTTCAAAAAGTATAGCGGGGCTGCTTCGCAGAAGATCGGGTCCCACCGAACCCCCGCCAGCAGGGCCCGTCCGGACGGCTAGCCTACCTGGCTAGATGGCGGACCCGACCAACACCGAGATCGCGGCCGCGCTCGACGAGCTTGGCGACCTCTACGAGCTCGACGGCGCGATCGTCCATCGCGTCGTCGCCTATCGCAACGCGGCGAAGGCCGTGCGAGACGCCCCGGTGTCGGTCGCTGCCTTGGCACGGCAGGGTCGCGCCAATGAGCTGCCGGGGGTCGGGGCGATCATCCAGGAAAAGGTGATCGCGCTCGCCGACGAGGGCGCGATCCCTGCGGCGGTCAAGCTCCGCGCGAAGTTCCCGCCCGGCCTTGTCGAGATGACGCGCCTGCCGGGGCTGGGGCCCAAGCGCGCACGCCGGCTGTTCGACGAGCTCGGAATCGACTCGCTCGAGAAGTTGCGCGAGGCGGCCGAGGCCCAGCAGATCCGCAAACTGAAGGGATTCGGTCCGAAGGCGGAGGAGGCCTTGTTGGCCGCCGTCGCTGCCCAAGGCGCCGGCGAGCAGCGCGAGCGTGTCGTGCTTGATCGCGCGCTGGGCGACGGCGAGCAGCTGCTCGCGGCGCTCCGAGCACATCCGGCGTCCGAGCGCGTCGAGCTCGCCGGCTCGGCTCGCCGGATGGTCGACAGCGTCAAGGATCTCGACGTGATCGCAACCGCCACGGATGCACTCGCGCTGGCGCAGGCCGCGACCGAGCTCGAGCTGATCGAGGCCGCCGGGTCGCCGGGCGAGGCCGGCGTGCGGCTGCGGACCCACACCGGTCTGCAGGTCGATCTGCGGATCGTCGCGCCCGACCAGTTCGGCAACCTGCTCCAGCACCTGACGGGATCGAAGCAGCACAACATGGCGCTGCGCGATTACTCGGTGCGCAAGGGCCTGCACATCTCGGAGTACGGAGTGCTCGACGACGCCACCGGCGAGACGCACCGCTGCGCCACCGAGGCCGACGTCTACGAGCTGCTTGGGATGCAGTACATCGAGCCGGAGCTGCGCGAGAACCGCGGTGAGCTCGAGGCTGCGCTCAACGGGACGCTGCCCGATCTGATCTCGGTTGTGGACCTGAAAGGCGATCTGCACTGTCACACGACCGCCTCCGACGGCACCGCCTCGATCGAGGAGATGGCGGCCGCCGCACGCGAGGCCGGCTATGAGTACGTCGCGATTACCGATCATTCGTCGAGCTTCGGTTTCGGCGACGACCTCTCCCCGGAGCGACTGCGCGAGCATGTCGCGCGGATCCGCTCGACGCAGGTCGACGGGATCGAGCTCCTGGCCGGTTCCGAGGTCAACGTGTTGACCGATGGCACGCTGGATTACGACGACGACGTGCTCGCGGACCTCGACTGGGTGGTCGCGAGCGTGCACTCGTCCTTCCGGATGACCCCCGAGGCGATGACCGACAGGATCGTGCGCGCGATCGAGCATCCGCTGGTCGACGTGATCGGCCATCTCAGTGGCCGCAAGATCTCCAAGCGCCCGCCATACGAGTTCGACGTCGAGCGGGTGATCGAGGCCGCGGCGCGGACCGGCACGATGCTCGAGATCAACGCCGCTCCCGACCGCCGCGACCTGAGCGAGGTCAACGCCCGGGCGGCTGCCAGGGCCGGCGTCCCGATCGTCATCAGCTGCGACGGCCATCGAGTGGGCGCGTTCGCCCACGCACGCTACGGCGTCGCGACCGCCCGCCGCGCCTGGCTCACCGCGGCCGACGTGATCAACACGCGTTCGTGGGCGGAGCTGCAGGCGGTCAGGCCACGCAACCGGCTGCCGGCGTGAGGCGGGCGGCGCCGGCGCGGCTCACGGCGCCGGCGCGGCTCACGGCGCCGGCGCGGCTCACGGCGCCGGCGCGCCTACGGCGCTTCGGCCGATGTCGATTGTCCGCATATATCGCGGACTATCGACATCGCCCCCCGCGTCAGCTGGGACTCGACGCCACGCGGCGGCTTCGGGGGCCCCATTGGATGCGGGCGAACCACAGGAGCCCTCCGAGGCACAGAACAGCCGCAACAAAGAAGTTCAGCCGGAATCCAAGGACGTGGTTGGAATAGTCGATCCGCAGCGTCTCCTCGAACATCCGGAAGCCCGAGTAGCCGGCGACGTACAGCGCGAACAGGCCCGGTGCCCTGATCTTGCGATGGTGGCCGAGCCACACTAGGAAGCCGGCGAGGCCGAGGTTCCAGACGATCTCGTACAGGAACGTCGGCTGGAAGGTCGCGAAGTGCTCGTAGCCCGGCGGGCGGTGGGCAGGATCGATCTTGATCGCCCAGGGCAGCGAGCTCGGCTTGCCGAACAGCTCCTGGTTGAAGTAGTTGCCGATCCGGCCGATCGCCTGCGCGACCAGCAGTGCCGGCGCCGCTGCGTCCAAGAAGCGCGGGATCTCGGCACGTGAGAGCCGGTGGCGCAGCACAAGCAACCCGACGAGCACGCCCGCCGCGATTCCGCCCCAGATCCCGAGGCCGCCCTTCCAGATCGCGAATGGTCCCCACCAGTGCGGCGGCACCTGGCTCGGGGTCGTGATCAGGAAGTACACGCGCCCACCGATCAGGCCGGCGGGGAAAGCCCACAGCGCCACTTCGAACGGGAGGTTCGGATCTCCCCCCTGCTTCGCCCAGCGCCGGCGCGTGATCAGGATCGACGCCGTCACCGCGAACACGTACGCGATCCCGTAGGCATGCAGAAAGAACGGACCGATGTGGATGCCGTTCTCGGCGGGGCTTGGAATCGCTGCGTACGGGATCACGTTCGCAGGAGTCTAGGCAGGACTTCTTTAGCCACGGTTAGGTCGAAGGATTCGCGCGTGAACGGCTGCAACAGTTGCGCGGCGCGCTCGGCATAGTCGGGCTGTGGATCGTCGAGCGCAACGCGGATCGGGCCCGCAAGCTCGTCGGCGACGAGACGCGGGTCGAGCCTGCGGGCGATTTCGAGCGCCGGATACGGTCCCGGCGACGGCGTGGTGACGAGCATGCAGCAGCATGCCAGCGCCTCGAGCGCGGCGATCCCGTAGTCCTCGCGTCGTGGGGCGGCCAGAAAGAGCTTCGAGCGCCGCAACAGCTCGCGGAACGCCTCCGGTTGCACCCGTCCCGCGACCTCAACACCGGGCGCCGGCTCGACCTGGTCGGTCCCGGTGACCAGCAGCGTCTCGTCCTCGCGCCGCGCCAGCCGCCACGCGTCCAGCACGACGTCGAGGCGGCGCTTGACCGGGTCGCCGGCGTAAGTGATCGCGGCGATGTCCTTATCAGCCCACGGGGCGATCGAGACGGGAGGTGAGGTGACGATCGTCCCGGCGTGTGGTCCGCGAAGCGCTTGCAGCGATCGCTGACTCCACACGAGCAACAGCGGCGCCTGGCGCAGCCGCCTGCGCTCGACCGGACGCTGCCAGACGCCGTGACGCCCCGGACGGTTCTCGGCGGCGATCGAATCGAGGAACACGGCCCCTGGACGCGGCCACAGCAGCGCGGCGTTGATCGAGCAGTAGATGATCGCGGTGGGGTCGTGCATCGCGATCGCTCGCTCGCACACCCGCCGAGCGGCCCGGGCCTCGACGTAATCGGTCAGCGCGAACGTCCGCACCCGGCGCAGCCCACCCGGACCGACTCGCTCGACCCGTGCGCCCGCGCGTCGCAGTGAGGAAGCGAGTTCATCGGTCGCGGCGCGCCAGCCGCCGGTGCTGTCTACGCCGACGACGAGGACGTCGACATCGGTCACGCGCGCGGCCGCGCGCGCGAGTGCCCCGATGCCCCGTTGAGCTCGAACAGATTCGAGCGAAAGCCGGGCGTCCGCACGAGCCTGATCGGCTTCAGCGGCGATGTGCGCTCGATGTAGAAGCGCGCGCCGTCGCGCTCTTCGATTGCGGTGACGGCCGAGGCCTGGCGGCGCCAGGCGAGCGACCAGATGATCGCAAAGCCGGTCGCGATCGCCGGTACCTGCGGGACGAGGAACGCCAGCGCGCCGGCGCCGATCGTGCAGAGCAGCAACGGCCAGAGGCGGTTCAGAACGGTCCGGCCAGGATGCATCTCGGGCAGCGTCGGCTGCATGCGGGCGCTCGCCAGCAGATTCGCGATCGGCGGGTTCGTCTCGGCCCGGCGCCCGAGCCAGACACCCGTGATCGCGGCGATCACCCACCAGCCGGCGGCGACCGGCACCAGCAGATCGTCGCTCGCGCCCGCGGCGCCCGCGACCGTCACCGCGGCGAGCGCGCTCGCCGCTGCCGCGCTGATCAGAACCGTCGTGCGAAGAAAGTCCGCGAACCGCATCGCGTCACTCCGCGACCAGGGCCTTGAGCAACTCGCGCACCCCGACCGGCCCGTCGACGACGACGTCGGCCTCCTCGGTAATCGCGGACGGCCCGTCGTCGGAGCGCACGCCGACGCGCACCGCGCTCGTCAGATGGCCCTCGTCGACCAGTCGTCCGAGCGCGCGGAACGCGTCGAGGTCGGTGGTGTCATCGCCGACGTAAAGCGCGGCGTCGAGATCACAGCCATCAAGCAGCGTGGTCACGCCTGCGCCCTTGTCGATCCGCACCGGAGGCCTGACCTCGAGCACCTTCCGCCCCCAGTGGGTGCGCAAGCCGGCGCTTTCCGCGCGGGTTGCGATCGCGTCGATCGCCGCGCGAGCAGCTTCCTCGTCCGGCGCGCCGCGCCAATGGAATGCGACGATCGCGCCCTTGTCCTCGAGACGCACGCGTCGGCGACGCAGGTCGGCAGTGTCCGCTTCGCGCCCGAAATCGTGGATCCGCCGCGCCCAGCCCTCCACACCCGGGTCGAGCTGCGCTTTGGTCTGCCCGCGGCGGAGCAGCTCGACGCCGTGCGAGCCGATGTACGAGATCGTCCCGATCGAGACCATCGCGCGGGCCTCAGAGGCGCGCCGGCCGCTCACGCACCCGACAACCTTGTAGCGCTTGGCGACCTCGATCAGCAGCTGCCGCGTGCTCTCCGGGACGTGGGCGTCGGCGGCATGCTCGACGATCGGCGCGAGCGTGCCGTCGATGTCGAGCAGAATTGCCGCGCGCGCGGGGTTTGCACGGAGCGGCGCAAGCGCGTCGGAGAGAAGCGCAGACTCCATAGGGCCTAGTATGCCCACTCGATGACCGAGGGCGTCGGCTATGCGCTAGCCACATTGCAGGAAATGGGCGACGGCTACGGGTTTCGCAAGATTCGTCGCGAACTTGGGGTGACCGCGTTCGGGATCAACGCGATCGTGCTCCCGCCCGGCTACGCGACCGGCGTGCACTACCACGACGAGCAGGAAGAGACCTACTTCGTCCACGCCGGCGAGGTCGAATTCCGCTTCGGCGACGGGTCGACGCACGTGCTCGGCCCCGGCGGCCTCGTCCGTGTTAGCCCGGAGACGCATCGCGGGATGCGCAATGTCGGCGATGCAGACGCGATCGTCGTGGTGATCGGCGGCAAGGGCGGATATGTCGGGCGTGACGGCCGCACCGCCGATGGCTCGTCGGGGGACGGCCCTCCGGGCGCTGCTTGATTCGTTGAGCAACCACGTTCTGTTGTTGCACGGCCAGCCGGGCCACGCGCGCGACTGGGACCAGGTCGTTGCGGCGCTTGATCCGCAGTGCGGGGCGATCGCAGTTGACCGGCCCGGTTGGGACGGGCGCAGTCGGGCGGTCGATCTTGCGGGCAATGCCCTGGCTGCGGTGGCCGCTCTGGATCGGGCCGATGTCTCGCGGGCGACGATCGTCGGGCACAGCTGGGGAGCCGCCGCTGCGGCGTGGATGGCGAGCGCGTATCCGGAGCGTGTGCACTCGCTTGTGCTCGTCGCACCGTCGGCGAACCGCGCGTCGCTTGTGTGGCTCGATCAGCTGTTGGGGGCGCCGGCGGTGGGCTACGGCCTGGGAGTCGTGGCGCTCGGCGGGCCGGGGTACGCCCTGGCGGCGGCGCCGGTGCGGCGGGCGATCGGACGGTCACTGTCGCTCGACGAGCGCTACCTCGATTCGGCGGGCGCGCTCCTGCGCTCGCCGGCCGCTTGGCGCAGCTTCTGGTTCGAGCAGCGCGCCCTGGCCCGCGACCTCCCCCATCTCGAGCGACACCTTGGCGATATCTCCGCACCGACCACGATCCTCGCCGGCGAGCGCGACCGGATCGTGCCGCTGTCCTCGGCGCGGCTGCTCACAAAGCAGATCCCCGGCGCACGGCTTGTCGTCCTGCCGGGCGCCGGCCACCTCCTGGCGGCTCGCCATCCTGGGGCGATCGCCCGCGCGATCGACTCCGCCTGCGCCGCCCGCGGTCGTGCGGTGAGCGGTGTATCGGTGGATTGATCACACCTCGGAGGTCGAGATCGGGATCGAGGCGGGCTCGGAGCGCGAGGTGTTCGAGGATGCGCTGGGGGCGCTGCGAGACCTGTTGGGGTTCGGCTCGATCGTCGCGGGATCCCAGCAGAGAACCGTGGCGGTCAGCGCTCCGGACCGGCCGGCGCTGCTCGCAGCGTGGCTCGAGGAGCTCGTGTACCTCGCAGAATCGGAGGGATTTGTGGCACTCCGGGTCGAGCGGCTGGTGCTTTCAGGCCAAAAGCCCTCGCTTCCAGGCGAGAAGCCCTCGCTGCCCGCGCGGATTGTCGACAATTTTGTCGACAATCGGCTGGGGGCGGTGGTCGCCGGCGTGATCGATGACCCGCCGCCGCTGGTCAAGGCGGTCACGTATCACCGGCTCGCGTTCGCGCCGGTCGGCGCCGGGTACGTTGCAACGTGGTTCTCGATGTCTGAGTTCCCGACCGTCCGTGTCGATGACCAGCTGTGGGAGATCCCCCGCGACACGCGGTCGGGCATGCGTGTGCCCGCGCGCGTGTTCGCCGACGTCGAGTTGCTTGCGGCGATCGAGCGGGACCGCTCGCGGGAGCAGCTGGTCAACGTCGCGACCCTTCCGGGCGTGATCGATGCCGCCCTGGCGATGCCGGACATCCATCAGGGCTACGGGTTCCCGGTCGGAGGCGTCGCGGCGATGGGCGAACCCGACGGCGTCGTGTCCCCCGGCGGCGTGGGGTACGACATCAACTGCGGCGTTCGGCTGCTCGCACTGCCGCTCGTGGTCGACGAACTGGGGGCGCGTCGCGAGCGCCTGGTGCACGAGATCTCGCGGCGGGTGCCGGTCGGCACCGGCGGGCGAGGGGCACGCGAGGGCGTCACCGGCGCCCGATTGGAGCGGGTGCTGTCGCTCGGACCACGGGCGCTGCTCGAGGATCTTGGGCTCGGGACCTCGCGCGACCTGCACTTCACCGAGTCGGGCGGGTGCCTGGAGGGCGCGGCTGTCGAATTCGTCTCCCCCCGGGCGATGGAGCGCGGCGCCGGTCAGATCGGGACGCTCGGCTCGGGCAACCATTTCCTCGAGCTGCAACGCGTGGACGCGATCTACGACGCGCGAGCCGCCGAGGCGTACGGACTCCGCGAGGGACAGGTCACGCTGCTGATCCACTCTGGCTCGCGCGGACTCGGCCACCAGGTGTGCACCGACTTCGTCAAGCTGATGGACGCCTCGCTCGCTCGCTACGGAATCTCGCTGCCTGACCGTCAGCTGTCATGCGCGCCGCTGCAGTCGGCCGAGGGTCGCCAGTACTTCGGGGCGATGGCGGCGGCGGCCAACTTCGCGTGGGCCAACCGGGCGGCGATCGCGCATCGAGCCCGCGAGGCGATCGCGCAGGTGCTCGGTCCGCGGGTTGCCGCCGGAACGCTCCAGGTTTACGACGTCGCGCACAACGTGGCAAAGCTCGAGCACCACGGCGGCCGCACCGTGTGCGTTCACCGCAAGGGCGCCACCCGCGCGTTCCCGGCGGGGCACCCCGAAATTCCGCCGGAGTACCGAGAGGTCGGCCAACCGGTGTTCATTCCCGGAAGCATGGGCACGGCCTCGTTTGTCCTGGCCGGACGGCCGGGGTCGATGGAGCGCTCGTTCGGGACGACCTGCCACGGCGCCGGCCGCAGGCTCTCGCGCACCGCCGCGCGCAAGCAGGTCGAGGGCGGCGCGTTGCGCCGGCGACTGGAGGACCAGGGGATCATCGTCCGGTCCCCGTCCGCGCGTGGACTTGCCGAGGAGGCTCCGGAGGCCTACAAGGACGTCGAGCGGGTCGTGGACGTGGTTGACCGGGCCGGTCTGGCGGCGCGGGTCGCACGGTTGCGTCCGGTGGGGGTCGTGAAGGGATAGCCGGCGGCGCGCGCCGCCCCGCGCTCGGGGCGACGCCGCGTCAGGATGGGTCGGGCTCCGGGACTGGGTCCGGGCCGGGCTCCGGGACGGCGGGTGTGGGTGGTTCCTCTGGCACCGGCACCACCGCCGGCTCCTCGGGATCGGCCGGAGTGCCGGGATCCGGTACGACCGGCTGGACCGGCGCATCCGGAACTGCCGGCGTTGCAGGCTCCGTGGGCTGGGGAACCTCGGTGGTCATCGCAGTGAGCGTGTTCATGTGGCTGCGCTACCCGAACGTCGCCGCCCGGAACCCGCCCATGCGGACCGGAGGGAACGGCCGCGCGGCGATGTCGAGCAGCAGCACGGCGCCGATATTGATCCGTTACGAGAAATCGATGTTTAGGCCCCGCCGAAGGTGGGAATAAGGCTTTCACCGGTCAAGGAACTGCGCCCCCACTTCCTTGATCCCTCCGGGAGGGTCCAGATGGAACTGGATCCTCCCGGGGACGTTTTTGGGCTCATATTGGGTCCTCCACGCTTGGTTGCGGTCGTTTCAGGTCTCTCGGGACCTGATACGGCGCGCCGTATCAGGTCCGCCGCGACTTGATACGACGCACCGGCCGCTAAGCCCGGAGCCGACCTGGGCTGAGCCCCGTCAGCTCACGGCAATCGCGGGCGAGGTGGGCCTGGTCGGCATAGCCCGCGTCGATCGCGGCACGTGCGAGATCGCCCGTGCGGCCGGCGAGGAACCGCTGGAGGCGCAGCACGCGCTGGAGCGTCTTTGGCCCGTAGCCGACCGCTCCGTGGAAGCGCCGCCGAAGCTGACGGTCGCTGAAGCCGAGGTCGGCGGCGAGCGTGTCGACTCGCTGGCGCGGGTCGCGCAGGCGGGCAGATGCCGCCTGGACGGCCCGATCCGGCTGGCCGGCGGCAACGAGACGTTCGACCACAAGCCCGAGCTGCACCGCAGCTTCCTGCGGTGGGAGCTCGCCGTGGAGCCGATCGTCGGCACCGATCGCCGGCAACCCCACCAGCGACAGCGGCACGCGTTGATTGCGTAGCTCCGCGAGGGGCACGCCGAGCGCGGCGCCGGCGCCCGGCAGAAAGCGCGCACCGAGAATCAGCTCATCGGCCGTCGTCGGGGAGAGCCAGTGTTCGGTGTCCGGCCCGGCGAGAACCGCACCCTGCGCAGGCCGCCATACGAGGTCGACACACGCATCGGGGAGCACGCGCACCGTCTCGCCGTCGCCGCGCCTGGCCCAGAGGCACGCGATCGCGCCTCGCAGATGGACTGGTGCTTTGAACTCGCGGTACATGACCGGGGATCGCCCTCAGACTCTACCCACCGTCCAATCCCTCGATCTGTCGCGCGAGAAACCGCCGCTCGGCGTCGGAGTCGGCGAGGTCGAGCGCGCGCAGGTAGGCAGCCCGCGCCTCATCGATTCGCCCCAGCCGGCGCAGCAGTTCGGCGCGGGTCGAATGCAGGTACTGGTATGAGTCGAGCTCGAGGCGATCGACCAGCCGGAGCGCCGCCTCCGGCCCTTCGCACTCGGCGACCGCGACCGCGCGATTGAGCTCAACGACCGGCGACCGTGTCTTGCCAGCCAGTTCCCGATACAGGCCTTCGATCTGCGGCCAGTCGATCGGCTGCTGCGCCTGGAGCGACGCGACCGCTGCCTGGAGCACGTACGGCCCTCGACCGTGCAGCGCGAGCGCGCGATCGAGCCGCTCCCGGCCGTGCCGGATCTGATCGAGATCCCATAACGAGCGATCCTGGTCGGCGAGCAGCACCAGCTCGCCGCCGGCAAACCGGGCTCGGCGCCGCGAGTCGTGCAGCAGCATCAGCGCGAGCAGGCCGTGAACCTCGGGTTCGTCCGGCATCAGATCTGCGAGCACCGTGCCCAGCCGGATCGCCTCGGCGGCGAGGTCGATGCGCCCGCCGTATCCCTCGTTGAAGATCAGGTACACGACCGCCAGCACGGCGGCCAACCGCTCAGGTAGCAGATGGTCGGGCGGCACCGCGAATGGGATGCCTGTGGCCTTGATCTTGCCCTTCGCCCGCGAGAGCCGCCGCTTCATCGTCTCCGGCGAGACGAGGAACGCGCGAGCGATCTCTTCTGTACTCAGTCCACCGAGAGCGCGTAGGGTCAGGGCGACCTGCGCCTCGGGAGCCAGCGCCGGATGACAGCAGGTGAAGATCAGCTCCAGCCGCTCATCGGGAATCGCGGTGTCGTCGAGCTCGTCCATCTGGTCCTCGGCAGCCTTGGCGCGGTCGAGCAGTGGTGCCTTCGCGGCGAATGTGCGCTCCCGGCGCAGCTGGTCGATCGCGCGGTTGCGCGCGGTCGTCACCAGCCACGCCCCGGGATTGGTTGGCATCCCGGTGCGCGGCCAGCGGTCAGCGGCGGCCGCGAACGCCTCCTGGGCGGCCTCCTCGGCTAGATCGAAATCGCCGAGGTAGCCGACCAGGTAGGCAAGAACCCGGGCCCACTCCTCGCGGAAGACCTGCTCGATCAGCTCTGGCGCTCCACGATCGGCCGGACCTCGACCGCGCCTCCCATACGCGCGGCCGGAACCCTCCCGGCGATCTCCAGCGCCGTGTCGACGCTGTCCGCCTGGAGGAGGTAGAAGCCCGCGAGCACCTCCTTGGTGTCCGCGAACGGGCCGTCGGTGACGAGCGTCTGCCCGTTCTGGACCCGGACGGTCGTGGCGTTTTCGATCGGCTGCAGCTGCTCGCCGCCGAGCATCCCGGACTCCTGGGCGATGTCCAGATACTCGGCAGTCACCGCCGCGCGATCGGAATCGCTCAGACCGTCGATGCTGTTGGGCGGGGTGTAGATCAACAGTGCGTACTGCATTTCGGCCTCCTCTGGAGTTGGTTGTCGTCCCTACGACGAACGTGCATGCGCGTTGGGGACAACAAGCCACGCAACCGCGCGGGAGGTGCGCCGAAGCTCACCGGTTCAGTCCAGAGCCTGGGCCAGATCCGCCCACAGGTCTTCGACGTCCTCCAAACCCACGCTCAGACGCAACAGCCCAGCCGGCACTCGGCTGCCCTCCCACCGGGCACGCGCCTCGACCGTCGAGATGACCCCACCGAGGCTCGTCGCGTTCTCGATCAGCGCGAGCGAGCGCTCGACTCGCGCCGCACGCTCTCCGTCGGCGACGTCGAACGACAGCAGCGGACCGAACGCGCGCAGATAGCGGGCGGCCGTCTGATCGGCGAGACCCGGATAGCGGACGACGGCGACACCCGGATGAGCAGCGAGGCGGCGGGCGAGCTCGAGTGCGCTCGCGGACTGGCGCTCCACGCGCACGGCCAGCGTCTTCAGACCACGCAGCAGCAGCCATGCGGGGTCAGGGGCGGCGACGATCCCGGATGCCGCACGGAACGCCGCGAGGCGGGCGGCATCCTCGTCGCGTGCGCACGCGATCGAGCCCAACAGAGCATCGTGGTGGCCGGCGAGGATCTTGCTCGCGCTGTGCAACACAAAGTCGGCGCCGTGCTCAAGCGGGCGCAGCAGCAGCGGGCTGAGCACGGTGTTGTCGACGACGACGCGGCCTCCGGCAGCGTGAACAGCGGCGATCGACCGTTCGAGATCCGGAAACGTGAGCATCGGGTTCGAGCACGGCTCGAGCCATACAAGGTCCGCCGGTGGTGGCGCCCCGGTCTGATCGAACTCGAGCAGCTCAAGCCCCCAGCGGCCGAACTCCCCGCGCAGCAGCCCGACGGTCCCCCAGTAGCCACCTTGCGCAATCGCGACCGTCGCGCCCGGTTGGAGCAACGCGAGTACCAACGCTGTGGTCGCACCGGACCCTGACGGGAACAGAAGCGCCGGGCCACCCTCGAGCTCGCCGAGCACCCGTTCGGCTTCGAGTCCCACCGGGTGCGCGACCCGCTGGTAGTAGAACGGCCCGGGTGCGGCATCAACGTATGGGTGAACGGTGGCGCGGTCGAGCGCCGGGAGCTGACCTCGAACGACCTTGGACTCCCTATGCATCGGGCCGTCAGCTTAGGGCTGGCTCCGGATCAATCTACCCCGTCGCGGGCCCGGTTAGCCATGACGCAAAACGGCGATCAGTAATGACGTGCCGGCGATCGACGCGATATGGGCGCGATGCTCGTGATCCCGACAGCCATCCGCAGCCGCACGCCGGCGGACCGCGAACACGCCGACCGGATTGCCGCACAGACGGCGGGCGGCGGCGTCCAGGTCGAGCCCTTCGGCTAGCTCGAGCTCTTCTTACCGCCCTTGCGTCCGGCCGCCGCCTGAGCCGCTGCTGCGCCTGCTCTGGCTGCTGCCGCTGCTCTTGCCGCCGCGGCTGGACGATCCGGGCGAATTCGAAATCGCCGCGGCACGTGACTTGCTCATGCCCTTCTTGCGAAGGCCCTCGTATTGCTTGTCATTCTTGACGCTCGAGCCGTGATCTTTCGCCACAGTGCCACCTCCTAATCGCTCGCGTTCTGAGCCGTATCTACCCGGGCGAAACTCCAGGCAAGCGACGTCAGCTGCCGACGCGCTCCACCGAGGGCGACTCATAGTCGCCCTCGAGCAGCTCGAGAACCGCGCGCTCGAGCTGCCCCCGGCCCCGTTCGTCGATCTCCTCGAGATCGCCCACCCGCTCGACAGCACCCGCGATCGTCCACCCTGACGCGTAGCGATCGAACACGCGCGGATCGATGTATGCGCGGCGCGCGACGGCCGGCGTGTTGCCGAGGATCTCTGCGACGGCACGGACCGCCCCGTTGATCACACGTTGACGTGCGGTCTTCGTGGTCGCGTCGGCGCCCTGGATCGCGACCGCGACCGCCGCGAGCACGGTGGCGTTCCAGGTACGGAAGTCCTTGGCGCTGAAATCCTCGCCGAGCTGCTGCTTGAGGTAGTCGTTGACGTCATCTGAGCGCACGTCCACCCATCCGCGACCGTTCCGATACGCGAGCAGCTCGGGCGGCCCTCCGCGCCTGCGCTTCAACGCGCGTACGAGCTCAACCGCCCGCGGGTCCTCGATCCGCTGCACGCGCCGGATGCCGCCCTTGGCGGGATAGTCGAACAGCGCCCACCCGTTCTCGAACGCGACGTGCTCCGTGCGGATCGTCGTCAGGCCGAGCCCGCCTCCGCTCTCGGCGTACTCCTCGCTTCCGATCCGGAACAGCCCGATATCCAGGAGCCGCAGCGAACCCGCCAGGACGCGCTCGCGACTGGGCTCCGCACGATCGAGGTCTGCCGAGACACTGCGGCGCAGCCGCGGAAGCGCCCGCGCGAACTGCACCATGCGGTCGAATTTGGCGCGGTCGCGGCGCTCGCGCCAAAGGGGGTGGTAGAGGTACTGCTTGCGCCCCGCGGCGTCGACTCCAGTGGCCTGGAGGTGACCGAGCGGGTCGGGGCAGATCCATACGTCGGTCCAGGCGGGCGGAATCGCGAGCGCGCGGATCCGCTCAAGCGTCTGATCGTCCGCGAGCCGGCCACCTTCGGCATCGAGGTATACGAAGCCGCGGCCGCGGCGCACGCGGCGCAGCCCTGGCGCCGAGCAGTCCGAGCGGCGCAGGCGCGGCCGGCGCGCGGTCGTCGGTCTTGGCTTGGTCTTCACTCTCTTTTTATGCCCGCTGCGCCCGGATAATCAGCAGATCCTCGACATCGCGGTCGGAGAGCAGACCGCGCCGGCGGAGCATCTCAGCGTAGTCCTTGACAACTGGACCGATCGGCCGTACCGGCGGTCTGCGATTCGCGCGCCCGCGTCCAAGGTCGAGCACGCTGCCGCTGCGCAGCTGCGGCTCGCGGGTAAGGTGCTCAGCGAGCAGCCCAGCGTCGCTCGGCGGTCTGAATACTCCTGGAAAGGGAAGCAATCTCACTGCGTAGCGCTTCTATCCCGCCCGGCTCGGGGACAAACGCTTGAGCACCTACCACTCGCAATGGCCGCCGTCGGCGGCCTCGCTGTGCAACACCTTCGACGCTGCGCAGCCGCACACGGTGGGCATCGAGGACGAGCTGATGCTGCTCGCACCTGACACGCTCGAGCTGGTCGATATCGCGCCCGAGATCCTCGCGCTGGTCGAAGGCGACCCTCGCTTCAAGCTGGAGCTTCCCGCCTCGCAGCTCGAGATCGTGACGACGAGCACTTCGCGCATCGACGAGCTCGCGGCCGAGCTGTTCGATGCTCGCCAGCGGCTCGCGCAGTGTAGCGACGGCGTCGTGCGGCTGGCAGCTGCCGGGGCACACCCGTTCAGCCACGGTCTGGGTGAGCTGAACCGCGGCTCCCGCTACGAGCGGACCATCGTTCAGTACGCCGGCAGTGCCCGCCGGCAGCTCGTATGCGCACTGCAGGTGCACGTCGGGGTCGGCTCCGCAGAGCGCGCGCTGGCGGTCTACAACGCGGCTCGTTCCTACCTGCCCTTGCTCGCGGCGCTGGCCGCCAACGCGCCCTTCTACGAGGGCCGCGACACGGGGCTTGCCTCGGTCCGGCCGGCGCTCGGCAAGCTGCTTCCACGCCAGGGCGTTCCGCCGGCGTTCGACAGCTGGCAGCAGTACGCCGACGCGCTCCGCTGGGGCGCCACGAGCGGGACGTTCCCGGACGGGAGCAGCTGGTGGTGGGAGCTGCGACCGCATCCGCGGTACGGCACGCTCGAGTTTCGCGTGCCCGACGGCCAGAGCAGCGTCGCGGACGCGATTGCGATTGCGGCAGTGACGCAGGCGCTGGTGGCGTGGCTTGGCGAGCGGCACGAATCCGGCGACCCGTTACCGGCCGATAGCAGCTGGCGGATCGAGGAGAATCGCTGGTCGGCGTGTCGCCACGGTGTCGAAGGGATGATGGCTGACACGCGCGACGGTACGCCGACGCCGACGCGCGAGCGTCTGCGCGAACTGCTCGAGGCGCTGCGGCCGTTCGCGCAGCGGTTCGAGTCCGAGCCGGCGCTCGAGCATGCACGCACGATGATCGAGGTTAACGGCGCGCTCGCGCAGCGTCACTTGGCGCGAGAGAGCGGTATGCAGGGACTGGCGCGATGGCTGGCCGGCCGCTTCCTGCACCCACCCGCGGGGTAGCTACAGCCCAATGGACTTCCTTCCCCCGCCGCGGGGCGCCCTCAGCGAACTGCTGCTGCGCACGCTCAGGCGCGAGCCGTGCGCGCTCCCGCCGACCGCCCCCGAGATATCAGACGACCCGCTCACGGACGATGACCTGCAGCTGTCGCTCTACCTCTGTTACGAGCTTCACTATCGCGGGCTGCCGACGGTCGATGAGCGCTGGGAATGGAATCCATCGCTGCTCGAGCTGCGGGGCGCGCTCGAGCGTATGTTCGAAGAGGCGCTACTCAGCGCGGTCCCGCTCGTCGACGAGCAGGTGGCTCCCGAAGAGACGGATCTCGCCCTGCGCTCGATCATTGCGAACGACGAGGGTCCGTCGCTGTCTGCCTACGTCCGCCGGCATGCGACGATCGACGAGGTCCGCGAGTTCATGATCCACCGGTCGGCGTACCAGCTCAAGGAGGCCGACCCGCACTCGTGGGCGATCCCCCGCCTGTGGGGAGCGGCGAAGGCGGCGCTGATCGAGATCCAGACCGACGAATACGGCTCGGGACGCGCGGATTGGATCCACGCCGAGCTGTTTGCGCGTGCGATGCGGGCGCTCGGGCTCGACTCGAGCTACGGCGCGTATATCGACACGATCCCGGCCGTCACGCTGGCCACCGTCAACCTGATGTCCATGTTCGGCCTCCATCGCCGCTGGCGCGGCGCGATCGTTGGGCACCTGGCCCTGTTCGAGATGACCTCCTCGATCCCAAACCGGCACTACGCGGAGGGACTGCGGCGGCTCGGCTATGACGGCGACGCCACGCTGTTCTTCGACGAGCACGTCACGGCCGACGCCGTGCACGAGAACGTCGCGGCGGTCGATCTTGCCGGCGGCCTGATTCGCCAGGAGCCTGCGCTTTGCACGTCGCTGCTGTGGGGCGCGCGCGCGGCGGCGTTGCTCGACGCCGGCTGGACCGCGCACGTCCTGCGCTGCTGGGAGCGGGGCGGCTCCTCGCTCCGTCCGACGGCGGCGTCGTCAGGGCGCCCGGAAGCCCGAGAGCTTGTGCGTGCCGTCGCAGAACGGTCTGGTTCTCGACTTGCCGCATCGGCATAAGGCGATCGGGTCGCGGTCCACGCGGATCGCGGTGCCGTCCGACATGGTCAGCTCCACGGGCCCCCTGACGAGCAGCGGACCGTCCCGGTAGGGCGTGATCACGACGGAGCCCTTCTCACTCATACCTGCTCGCTACCCACTGGACGCATGTTCCATCACAGAGGGCAGGGCCAGCGGTCAACTCAGCGAACAGACGACCCGTGGTTCAAGCCTGCCGCTCCCTCGGCCGACACATGAGAGTGAGTACCTCGGCGGATCGTCGAACAGGAAGGTTGTTCATGTTCCGCCATCCGAAGACGCTATCGGTACTCGCCGCCTTGCTCGCAATCGCCGTTCCGGCCGCGGCGGCCGAGAAGGCAAGCACGCCGACGACGTCTCCGGGGATTCGCGTGGCGGGCAATCGGCTGATCGACAACGCGGGCTTTCCATTGAGGATTGCGGGGGTCAACCGCTCGGGCGCCGAGTACGCGTGCGCCCAAGGTTGGGGAATGTTCGACGGCCCGGTCGATGATGCATCGGTCGCCGCGATGGCCTCATGGGGTGTGAACGCGGTTCGCGTCCCGCTCAACGAGGACTGCTGGCTGGGCATCAACGGCGTCAAGCCCCAATACGCCGGCCAGAACTATCAGACCGCGATCCGCACGTATGTGGACCTCCTTCACGCCCACGGACTGAACGTGATCCTCGATCTGCATTGGGGGGCGCCGGGAACCCAGCTCGCGCTGAGCCAGGAGGATGCGCCAGACGCAGATCATGCGCCGGCGTTCTGGTCGTCGGTCGCGGCCCAGTACAAGGGCGTCGCGGGGATCGCCTACGACCTGTTCAACGAGCCGCACGACGTTTCGTGGTCATGTTGGCTGTCGGGCTGCATGACGCAGAGCGGCTATCAAGCGACCGGCGAGCAGCAACTGATAGACGCGGTGCGTGCCGCCGGAGCGACGCAGCCCGTGATCGTCGAGGGCCTGCAGTGGGGCGGCGATCTATCCGGGTGGCTCTCCAACCCGCCGCACGATCCCGCTGGACAGCTGATCGCGGGCTGGCACACCTACAACTTCTCTTACTGCAACACGGCGGACTGCTGGAACAGCACGATCGCACCGCTTGCTCGGCAACTACCGGTGCTCGCCACCGAGGTCGGCGAGAACGACTGCGGCGGTAACTATCTGGGCACGCTGCTTCCGTGGGCGGACAGCCACCAGGTCGGCTACCTCGCGTGGGCCTGGAACGCGGCTAGCTGCTCCGAAGGACCGTCGCTGGTCGTCGATTACACAGGGACCCCGACTTCCTACGGAGTCTGGTACAAGACATACGTCACCGCGCGCACCGCGTCGACCCACCCGCCCGACCCGGCGGCGAGGTTCGATTTCGAGAACGGCACCGCCCAGGGCTGGATCATCCGCTGGGGAGACTCGCTCGCGGTGTCCAATGAGGCAGGTGTCGCCTGGACGGGATCACACGGCCTTGCTCTCGACGTCGCTCGCAACGGCACGCCCGCGGTGGGCGTCAGCACCGGGCTCACGGGCATCGTCCCGCGGGCCGTCGTCACATTCCACATCTGGGCACCCGCCGGCGTCGCCGCCGGAATCTCGCCGCTGGTGTTCGATTCCGGCTGGAATGCGGTGAAGCTGTCCAACCGGAAGCTCACGACCGGCTGGAACACGATCAGGTTCACGATCCCGAGCAGGGTCTCGCGCGTGCGCCTGCTGGGGTTGCAGGTCAACGATTACTCGCTGTGGGCGGGACGGCTGATCCTCGACACGGTTTCTTCGGCGGTTTCCGTGCGAGGCAAGGTCCACGCCTCGATTGAGGCTGCGCACGGCCCGGCGCGCGGCCATGGCGCATCGGAGTGGGCGACGCCCTCACGCTGAGCGTAGGGTGGCGCGCTGCGCGCTCCGCACCGCAGCAGCCTGTTCGCCGTCCATCCACATCTCCCAACGTCCGGATGCCGAGTTTCTGGTGTCCTGGAAGTGGTATGGACGGCGTCCGCCGAACAGCCTGTGACGCAGAGTGCAGGCGCCGCCCAGCACCGAGGCGATCCTGCGATGCGGCCAGCCGATCTGGTCCTCGATCTGGGGGAACGGACGAGGCTGGTCCGGGGCCGAGGCCAGCGCGCCCAGCAGCGCGCGCATCAGGTCGCTGCAGCGGTCATAGAAGAACTCAATCTCGCCCGCATCCTCCATCGCGTTGTGAGGGGCGTGCTCAACTATTGCCGATGCACCCGTCCCGTGACCGTATCGACGTCGACGAAGCCGTTGGCGAAGCCGAAGATATACAGCGGGTTTGACTTCTTCGGGCCCAGCGGGTTGCGCAGCGTGACGTTGTAGAAGGGTTTGCGGAACCCGGCGCGGCGCAGCACGGTGACAGCCCGCGTGAGCGTCATCCGCGGCGCCCGCCTGATGATCACATCCTCGACGAACGGAGACCCGTATCCCTTGACAGGCCCGAAACGCTTCGGGGAAGGTCCGTAGAAGAGCGTCGCGCTGCGGAAGCGCGTCCGGGAGGGCTGGTTGTCGAACACGAAGCGCCAGCCCACGACGCCCGCCGCCGAGCTGACGGCACGGCCTCCGCCACATCCAAGCGGGTTGCACTTACTACCGCGCGTCAAGCCATCGGCCTCGAGCACGACCGCCCGCGAGTATGTCGGCTTGTTCGTGTTGCGGATCTTGGTCACCGCCCGCCCGAACAGGACCGTCATATCCGGGATCGGCTTGCTTGCAACGCCGGCCGCCAGCACGCCCGAGGCCGGAACAACCGCCGCGACCGCCGCAATCGCGGACGTCATCAACACTCGAGTCCTCGTCATCTCGCTCCTCTCCGTGGCCGCGCCGGCGCTTCCCCGCGCACGACCGTCTTCGCCCATCGGGCCGGTGTCAAGCCGTAAGTCTGCTTGAACTGACGGGTCATGTGACTCTGGTCGGCGAAGCCCGCCTGCGCAGCGGCCCGCGCGAGCGGAATCCCGCTCTCGATCGCCGAGCGGGCGAGCTCGAGCCTGCGCATCGTTCTGTACCTGTCCGGGCTGGTTCCGAACGCCTTCCGGAACTGCCGTGCGATTGAGAACCGGTCGAGCCCCGCGAGCCGCTCGAGCGTGCTCGCAGGCGTCTGCATCGCCGGATGCGCGGCGAGGTAGTCCCGTACGCGGGAGACGGCCCGGAGGTCGATCGAGGACTGGTGGTCGCGCGCGCCGCTGAGCGAGCGCAGGGCGTCCGCGATGACCGTTGCGATGTCGACCCGCGAGAGATCGCTGATCGGCTCATCGATGTCGCGCAGCAGTGACGCGAGCAGCCGAGTGGTGGGACTGCTGTCCTGCACAGGGTCGGCGACGAACGGCAATTCACCGCCTCCGAGGGCGTCGCGGATCAGTGCGGGCTCGGCGTACAGAATCCGATAGCTGAATCCGTCTGCGGTGCCCGGACCACCATCGTGGAGCACATCGGGGTGCAGAACGTGGACCTGCCCCGGAAGGCAGATACGCGACGAGCCGCGATAGCGGAAGCGAAGCACGCCGGTGAGCGAGATCCCGATCGCGTAAGTGTCGTGTCGATGAGGCTCGAACGCGTGCGTCGCGAACCGCATCTCGGCGCGCTCGACTCCATGGACGCCGGCCCCGAAGCGGATCGAGTTCACGTCACGCGCGCACGATCGTTCAAGACAATCGCCATCGACCCCCCTTAGCGTCTCGCGCATGCAGGAAGAGTATTACCCCCGCGATGCGTGATCCGTCCGTGCTCGCGGCCGTTCGCGCAGGGCCGGTGTGGCCGCTCGTGCTGAGCTCGCTGGCGATCATGGGCAGTCCGGGCCCGGTCACGATCAGCCTGACCGCGACCGGATCCACCCGCGGTGTTCGGCAGTCGCTGCCCTTTTGGCTGGGAGTCGTGCTCGGCACGCTCCTCGTTCTGTTCGCCGTGGCGACGGGCATCACCGCGGCGGTGCTGGCCGTTCCGCACGCGCGCACAGTGCTGCTCGTCGCTTCGGCGGCCTACCTCCTGCGCCTCGCCTACAAGATCGCGACCACGCCGCCACCGGGCGAGGAGCCACGGACCACGCGGGCGCCGACGGTCGCGGCCGGCACGGTGCTCGGTGTCGCCAATCCGAAGGGCTGGGTCGCGATTGCCGCCGTCTACGCCAGTGGTCACCTTTCGAGCACGCCGGCCGCCGACGCGGTTTACAAGTTCGCCGTGCTCACCGTGATGGTGTTCCTGATCAGCGGCAGTTGGCTGGTGATCGGTTCGTGGATGGCTCCGCTGTTCCGGGACGCGCACAGAGCCCGCGCGCTCAACCTCGTGCTCGCCGCAGCGCTCGTCGCAGCCACGCTGCTCGCCGTTATCGCTTAGCGCCCCAGGCCCGGCGAGCAACGGCACCGCCATCGGGGCGAATGCGATTCGCGGCTCCCCGATCGCGGCACCCGCGGTGGCCGTCGCGGCACGCGGGCCGGTGACCATCGTTACGCCGGTCAATCCGATCAGCAGACCCGACGCGACCGGCTCAGACGAGCGAGACGCGGCCGCTGCCGATGTCGTAAACGGCGGCGACTACGCGGATCTGGCCGGACGCGATCGCCGGCTTGATGATCGGCCCGCGCGCAGCGATCCGCCTCGCCTGGGCGCGGGCGTTGACGATGATCGAACGGTTCACCGTTCGCCGCGCCGGTGGGATCGTCTTCACCGGGCCGACGATCGCGTCGATCACAGGGCCGATCGCCCCGTATTTCTTCGGCGGATAGGTCTTCTTGCCATTGGCGACCTCGATCGCGGCCTTGACCGCCCCGCAGTTGGAGTGTCCGAGCACCATCACGAGGTGCACGTCGAGCACGCCGACGGCGTACTCGGTGCTTCCGAGCGTGCCGACATCCATGCTGTTGCCCGCGACGCGCGAGACGAACACGTTGCCGAGCCCGAGGTCGAAGATCACCGACGGCGAGATGCGTGAGTCCGCGCAGGTGATGATCGCGGCCAGCGGCTTCTGCGTTTCGGCGATCCGATCGCCGAGACGGTTGTAGTCGAGCCGCTTGATCTTCCCCGTCATATAGCGCCGGTTGCCCTCCATCAAGACGCGCAACACGCCCGCCGGCGTCTTCGGCCGCTTCGGAGGCTTGAGCCCAGCGAGGGCTTCGGCTACGCCAACCTCTTCGGCGCCAATCGCGGCCGCCGCGCCAGCGGCACCGGCAAGCAAGCCGCGACGGGTCAGCGCTGCCGGCTGCTCCTGTGCCTCCGAGGTCTGCTCAGGCTCGTCCATGCTGCGGCTTTCCTGCAAGTACCCTCTCACCGGGGACCGTGGCTGTCAACACGAGGTGCCGCTTGCGGAACTCTGTCCGTGTAAAGCCGTTCACACGCAACGTGGGTATCACGCGCCAGCTTCGACTCGCGCTCGCGGCCTTCCTTGTGTGCTCGATCGCAGGCGGAGCGTCCGCCGTCGCAGCTCCGACCCTGAGCTGGTCGCCGCCGCGGCTCATCGATCGGGCGCTCCCGCTTGGCCAGACCGCCGGCCTGTCCGGAGTGTCGTGCCCTTCGACAACGCTCTGTGTCGCAGTCGGCGCGAACCTCTTCACATCGACCGAGCCGGGTACAGGCCCTTGGCAGAAGGCACCACTCAGCACGCGAGCCTCAGCGGTGTCATGCCCCTCGGCATCGCTGTGCGTCGCGGTGGGGCAGGGACGTGTGCTCTGGTCCGATGATCCCGCGGGCGGAGCGAGCGCGTGGAACTCGGCGGCCGTCGACGGCGGCAGGCAGCTGACGTCGATCGCGTGCCCCTCGACCCAGTTGTGCGTTGCCGCTGACAATCGCGGCTACGTTCTGACCTCGACGGATCCCGCGGGCGGCGCCGGCGCCTGGGTCGCCACGCAGGTCGCCACGGCGAACCTCGACGCGCCGGGAATGTATGTGTCGTGCCCCTCCGCACAGCTGTGCGTTGCCGTCTACGGAACGTTCGTCCTCAGCTCGAGCGATCCGACTGGCGGCTCGTCTTCATGGAGCTCGACCCAGGTCGAGCAGGGCGACGCGGCCACCTTGCAGACGCCGCAGCTGACCGGCGTAGCGTGCCCCTCGCTCTCGCTCTGCGTGGCGATCGACGGGGGCGGAAACGTCGCCACCTCGACGAACCCGACCGGCGCAGCGGACGCTTGGCAGCTCGTCAGCATCAGTGGCGGCACGGCGCTGAGCGGCGTCGCCTGCGCGTCGGTGTCGCTGTGCGTCGTCGCCGACCAGGCTGGGCACGTGCTCAACTCGAGCACGCCCACCGGCGGTGAGCAGGCCTGGTCGGCGCCATCGATCGCCGCTTCGAACGACGGATGCTCGATTAGGCGAACCTGCTTCGGATCCCATCCGGGGGACCCATATCCCGAGGCGGATCCGGTGCTGGCGTGCCCGTCGAGCTCGTTGTGCGTGATGGTCGATCAGTTCGGTGTCGTGACGACGGCCACCGATCCAGGCGCGGGCGGCGGCGCCTGGAAGGCGTTCAGGGTCGCTCCAGATCGCGCTCTGAGCTTGTCGTACGTGTCGTGCGCCTCCGCCGCGCTCTGCGCTGCGCTCGACGCCCAGGGCAACGTCGTGAGCTCGACCAATCCGACCGGCGGCTCGTCGACGTGGAGCGCCGCAAACCTCGAGCCCGGCAACGCGCCGCGCCACGAGGTGAGCTCCACGACCGCGATCTCATGCGTGAGGGGCCCCTTGTGCGTGGTCGTCGACGACCAGGGCAGGGTCATCACCTCGACCGATCCCACGGGCGGATCCTCGGCGTGGACGGGAACGGTTGTCGCTCCGGGCGTCTTGAGTGGAGTGTCTTGCGCGTCAGCTTCGAGCTGCGTGGCGGTCGGGGGAAGCTCGATCGCCAGCTCGAACGATCCCACGGGCGGCGCCCCGGCCTGGCACACAGTCCAGCTGCCGGGACTCAGACTGTTCTCGATCTCGTGCCCGTCCGTATCGCTGTGCATCGCGATTGGCACCAACCGCAGCGGCGACTCGACCCTCGCCACGTCGAGCGATCCGACCGGCGGCGCGGCGACCTGGAAGGTCGTGAGCGTGCACAGCATCGGGCTCGAGCCGACGATCTCTTGCCCCTCGTCCTCGCTGTGCGTTGCGGCGGGGGTCACCGAGCTGCTCGTCTCGAGCGATCCGACCGGCGGCGCCGGGGCGTGGAAGGCGGTGAGCTTCTTGCCAAGCGAGGACGATGCCTTCGCGAGCGTCGCCTGCCCCTCGGCGCACCTGTGTCTGACAAGCAGTGGCGCCGGCATCTCGAGCTCCTCGAACCCGACCGGCGGGGCGCGCGCCTGGCACACGGCGCGAGTCGCGGCGGCAGTGGGCCCGCTCGCGTGTGCGTCGATCACGCTGTGCGTCTCCGCCAACGGCCAGTACGTGTTCACGTCGACGATGCCTGCGGCGCCGCCGAGCTCCGTCTGGCAGCGAACGGCAATCGACGGCGCGAGCGCGATCGGATCGCTCTCCTGCCCTTCGCTGACGCTGTGCATCGGCTTCGATGACGGCGCCCACGCACTGAGCTCGCGCAACCCGCTCGGCACGCACGGCGCGTGGAACAAGACCTACCTCCCAGGCCTCGAGAATCAAACCAGCGGCTCGCTGACCTGCACGGCCGGGCCGCTGTGCGTCATCTTCGACACGCAGGAGTTCTGCCGCTATTCCTGCTGGTTCATCGGCAACGTGACCAGCTCGACGAACCCGGCTGGCGACGCCGGTGCCTGGAAGAGCGTCTACATCGCCCCACCCAACGCCATGACCACCGTTCACCCGCTGGTGACCGGCAGCTGCCCATCGCGATCGCTGTGCGTGGCGCTCGACGCCGCCGGCAACGTCCTATCGTCAACGACGCCCATCGGCCCCGCTAGCGCCTGGCATTCGATCGCGGTCGGGCTCAGCAACCCGACCGGCATCTCGTGCCCAACGACGACCTTCTGCGCGGCCGTCGACGCCAAGCTCGACCTCGCGACCTCGACCCAGCCGACCGGTCGTTGGCATCTCAGACCGCTTGGCCAGGGCTCGCCCCCGTCCTCGCCGCCGGCGATCTCGTGTCCGACAAGTCAGCTGTGCGCGATCGTCAGCGGCACAACGGTCCTCACCTCGGCGAACATGAGCTCGTGGAAGCGTGTGCGCGTCAACGCGCCGACGCCCCTCACCAAGATCTCGTGCCCGTCGGCAGCGATGTGCGTCGCAATCGACCAGAGCGGCGACGCGATCGTGTCGACCAAGCCGACTGGCGGAGCCGCCACCTGGACGCGCACCACGATCGACCCAGGCCACGCGCTCACCTCGCTCGCATGCCCGCCAGGTGCGTGCATTGCCGGCGACGACGCCGGCAACATCGTCGTCGGCACGGGTCGGGGCGTGGCTCGCAAGCCCGCCGGCGCGGCACTGAGCTCGGTCGTGCACTCCTGCTCGCTGCAGCGCTTCGTCACCGTGCTGCAGCACGGCGGCTGCGCGGCCCGGATGACCTCCCCGGGCATCGGCCTGGTCACGATCACCTGGCTTGACAGCCACGGCATGACGATCGCGTTCGGCACCGCGAACACACCTCCCAGTGGCCCGCTCACCGTGCACATCATCCTCACCAATGCCGGCAAGCGGGAGCTCGGCAATGCGTTCCAGGAGATCCCGGTGCACGTCATGGCCACGTTCGAGGACGTGCCCGGCCACCGCTACTCGAGGAGCGGCAACATCATGCTGCTCCCGTAGTCCGGACGGGCCCTCGCGGGTGGGCGGGTGGGCGGGTGGGCGGGCTCCAATACCCGGCGCCGCAGGCGGCCTCCATCTATCCGCAGAACGCCCCGTCGTGCGAGATCCGGATCACCGTTCGCACGCCGTCCTGCGCGTCGACCACGATCCTCGTCGGCGCGAGCGAGGTCATGCTGTTGACCTCGACGCGAACGGGATGATCGATCAGGTGTCGCAGCACGCTCGGCAGGCGGGGACCGCCGCGCGCCCCGGCCACCTCGAGTACGTCGTCGCGACGGTCGTAGGTCAGCAACTGCAACGCCAGACCCGCCGCCGCGAGCACTGGCGGACGGCCGCAGTCGATGATCTCGATCGAAATCGGAACATTGCGGAGGTCGTCGGTGATCGAGTCCAGATACCGGGACCAGCCTTCCGGTGCGAGCTCTCGCGTGGCTTCCATAACGTACTTGTAGACCCGCGGGGCCCTCCGCACCAGCGCGGTTACCACTGACTCACGTCCGCACTCCACACCGATGTGGCGGTCGATCGGTCCTGGCGCCTTGCGCGTCCCGAGGTGGAATCGCGCTAACCGCCGGGACGCGCCTGCCCGCTGTACTCGCCGTTGGGCAGCATGTTCGTCGCCATCGCCATCCGGTTGGTCAGGTTGTACATCGCGCCGAGCTCGGCGACGTCCCACGCCTCCTCGAGTGTGAGGCCGGCGTCGAGCAACGTCTGCAGGTCCGCGCGCGTGAGTTGTTGCGGGGTCAGCGTCAGCTTCTCCGCGTAGGCGCAGATTGCACTGCGCCGCGGATCGAGTCCCGCCCGGCGCCAGTCATAGGAGATCCGCTCCCCGAGCACGGGGTCACCGAGCTCTTCGCGCAGCGCGGCGCCGTGGGCGACGAGGCAGTACAGGCATCGGTTGGCCGAGCTCACCACGACCGCGATCATCTCCCTGTCGGCGGCGTCCAGGTGCTCGGTTGGCTGATGGAGTTGACGGAAGTGCGTGAACCAGGCGCTGAGCCGCTCCGGGCGGAACGCGTAGACCCGAAACACGTTGGGCACGAAGCCCAGGCGCTCGCGCGCCTTCGCGAACAGCCCCCGGAGATCCGCGGGCAGATGGTCCTCGGCGGGAACCGGGAACCAGGAGCCGGTGTCTGAGCTTGGTGGCGTATAAGTCATCGAGGCTGGATTCTTGCGCCTGGCGACTCGCGATAGCTTGCCGAGATGCCCACAGCACAAACCGATGTCATCGTGGTTGGAGCTGGACTCGCGGGTCTCGTCACAACGCTCGAGCTGCTCGAACGGGGACACGCCCGGATCCTGCTGGTGGACCGCTGCGCGCCACACGAGGTCGGCGGACTCGCGCGGGAGGCGTTCGGCGGGATGTTCATGGTCGACACGCCCGAGCAGCGGTTCTCGAGGATCCGCGACAGCGTCGAGCTGGCGCTCGAGGACTGGCTGCGCGTCGCCGGGTTCACCGAGGAGGACGAGTGGCCGTCGCGGTGGGCGCGCGAGTATGTCGCTCGCGCAAGGGATGAGGTCGGCGGGTGGCTGAAGTCCCACGGCGTCCGGTTCTTTCCCGTCGTCAATTGGGCCGAGCGTGGCGTTTACGGCGATGGCAACTCCGTACCGCGCTTCCACCTGACGTGGGGTTGCGGGCAGGCCTTAATCGACGCAATGTGGGAGTCAATCCAGCGACATCCGCGCCGCTCGCAGCTTGAGATTCGCTTTTCCACCCGGGTCGCCGGACTGATCAGCGACGGTCACTCGGTTCGCGGCTGCCGGACCGTCCCCGAGGACGGCGGAAACGAAACGGAGGTCAAGGCGGATCACGTCGTGATCGCCGCCGGAGGGGTGGGCGGCAACCTCGAGATCGTGCGGCGCGAGTGGCCCGCCGAGCTCGGCGGCCCACCGCGGGAGATCCTGATGGGCTCCCACTACTACGCCGACGGCGCAATGCATGAGGAGGTCACTCGGATCGGCGGGAACGTCACGCACATCTCGCGGATGTGGAACTACGCCGATGCTGTGCGCCATCCGCGGCCGAAGCGCCCACTTCACGGCCTGAAGCTGATCCCGCCGCGCTCAGGACTGGTGCTCGATCCGACTGGCCGCCGCTACGGCCCAACGGCGCTGATTCCCACGTTCGACGCGCACTACGCGCTCGAGCGGATGTGCGAGGACGAGCGCGGCTACTACTGGATGATCTGCAACTGGAAGATCGCGCGCCGCGAGCTTGACGTCTCCGGCTCTCAGCACAACCCGAACATCCGGGAGAAGCGGCTCGGCCGGTTCCTGCTCTCGATCCTGCTCGGCAAGCCGACGCTCGTCAAGCATTTCGTGGAGCACTGTCCGGACTTCGTCACCGCCGGCTCGCTGGACGAGCTGGGACGGCGCATGAACGAGGTGACCGGCACCGAAGCGCTCGATGTTGAGCTCATGAAGCGAGAGGTCAATCGGTACGACGCCACCATCGCGCGCGGCAAGCCGCTGTTCAACGACGATCAGCTCCGACGCATCGCCCAGCTGCGCAACTGGCGCGGCGACCGCCTCCGGACCTGCAACTTCCAGGCGATCGCCGACGAGCGGGCGATGCCGCTGATCGCGATCCGGATGACGGTGATGGCGCGAAAGAGCCTTGGCGGAATCCAGACGGATCTGCGCTCGCGCGTGCTGCGCCCCGACGGCGAGCCGATCGACGGGCTGTACGCCGTCGGCGAGGCGGCGGGCTTCGGCGGCGGGGGCATGCACGGCAAGCGCTCGCTCGAGGGGACCTTCCTCGGCGGCTGTGTGTTCTCCGGGCGTATCGCGGCGCGCGCGATCGGCGAGACGCGCGCCTTAGGGGTCATGCTGTCCCGTTGAACGGGTCACGGGTGAGCCCCCACGCTCGTTCGAGCAGTGGTCGGCTCGCGATGCCGATACGTTTCGGTGAAACCGTCGCGCCACGTGGGGTGACGCGGAGTCCACCCGAGCTCGCGCTTGGCCTTGGCGTTGGATGCGCCACGGCCCTCGGTTCCCATCACGACCGCAACCTCGCCGCCGAAGGCGCGCGCCAGCCACTTCGGAAACCGCCGTGGCGGCTTGGCGCCGAGCGCCTGAGCCAGCGCCGGTAGCCACTCACGGACGGGAGCTGGATCGTCATCGACCACGTTGTAGATCGCGGGTCCCTCGTGCTCGAGCGCCAGCACGGTTGCGGCGGCGGCGTCGTCGAGGTGGACCCACGACATCATCCCGCCGCCGTCGCCGACGATCGGGTACTGCCGCTTGCGAACCGGCTCGATCAGCCCGTCGTTCGCGGCGCCGTAGAACGCGCCGTAGCGGAGCACGACCCCTCCGAATGACTTGACAGCCTCCTCGAGGTGCGCCATCGCGGCGAAGCTCTCCTCCGCGTTACGTGGGATGCGCCGGTCGAGGTCGTCCTGCTCGGTCTTGACCGGCCCGCCGTCGCGCACGTAGCGGTACGAAGCGAAGCTCTGCGCGATGAGCCTATGCACACCGGCGTCGCGTGCGGCGTCCACCAGCGCGTCGGTGCCCTCGCTCCGCAGGCGGTTGGTCATCACGAACGTCTGGTCCATGTTGCGCCCGAACTTCATGTTCGCGAGCGCGGTCGCCTGGTGGACGATCGCATCGGGCTCGGCTTCGAGCACCGCCCTGCGTGCGGCGCCGGGTTCCAGCAGGTCGAGCCGGACCGGCTTTGCGCCGAGCGCTCGCAGTGGCTCGGCGCCCGCCGGCGAGTGGTGGGTGCCGACGACGTCGTGTCCGGCACCGATCAGCTGTGGAACGAGGCGACTGCCAAGCGCACCGCTCGCTCCTACGACAAAGACTCTCATTGGGCGCTCCTCTCGCGTCGGGTCATCTAACCCGGTGACACCGCGCGAGGGCGGAACGTGACGTGAGGAACGTCCGGCGCGCAGCCCGCTTCCGCGCGGGCTAGCGCGCGACCACGCTGATCAGTGGGTGCGCTTGAACTTGACCGAACCGTGCCACGAGAGCGAGAACGTGCACGTGCCGCCGCCGCCACCCTCGTCCTTGCAGTCCGACGGAGGCCGGTACTTCGCGGTGGACCGTCACGAGCTTCGTGATCGTCTGCTTTCCGGTCACGAGCTTGAACGACGCGGTCCACGTGGGGGCGCCGAACGAGCTCGACGGACCATCGACGAACGAACCCTGGCCGTCGCATGGACTTCCAGACGGACCGCCGCTCGTCGTCGTGCCCTTGAGGCCGTACTGAAGTACCGGCGCACTGAACGCCCAAGAGCCGCCGTGTGGACGACCGCTGATGTTGTAGCTCGTGCTCTCGGCGGCAGAGTCGGAAAGGCGGCCCGAGCAGGAGAAGGCGACGAGGTGTCCGTCGCCGCTCTCGTCGTACTGGCCGGACTCGGTGTATGAGCCGTTGACCACATGTCTGGTCGCGTCGGCGCCGACCTCGGGGATCGAAAAGCCGCTCTTCGGGAGGATGATGTTCTTGAACGTCTCGTCGACGTGGAAGGTCGCCCCGTACGTCTCCTTCGCGATGCCGCCGTTGCCCCAGTTGCACGGCGAACTGCCGTGGCAGGGCCACCTTCCCTCCTGCGTGGCGCGGCCGGTGATGCCGACAGTGACCGTGTAAATCGCGTACGACGGATGCGGCACCGCGCGCACTACGCGTCCAGCCGCGGGGCCTCCGGCGACTGCGACAAACGGCACCCACCACCGCGCCCACAGCGACACAACATCCGGTCAGACGTCGGACCTTCCCCTCATCAGACTTCACCCCCACTTCGAGTTGGCAAACGAGCCCTTCGTCGCGCGCAAGCATACCCACTGTCCTCAGAAGACGACAAGCTTTCGGCCCGTCCGCCGCCGCGCTAGCGAGCGACGATGCGGGCGCCGGCGGCAGCGACGGGCAGGCTCAGCACGCGCCCGATGCAGGCGATCGCGCGCCTCAGCGACATTCCGCGCAGGCCTGGTTTCGGAGAAGGTCGAGCACCAACTCGATCTCCCGGCCGCGACTGCTCTGCGGCCGAAACTGCAGCCGTCGCAGGAGCGCAAGTGCCGGCACGTTCTCACGCAGCGCCGTGGCACTCAGCAGACCAAAGCCGTTCGCGCGGGGCGGCCTCCACGGTGCGGCTCGCGAGCCGCGTACCGATCCCCAGGTTCTGGAGCTCATCCGCGACCTCGATGGCGATGTCCGCGACGCCGTGTCGCTCGGCGTGGCGGACGTAACGCGCGACCGCGACAAACGATCCGTCGCGTTCATCGACAGCGGCCAGGACCTCGTGGTCGATGTGGTCTACGGCGGTGAGGTACGCGAGCTCCGCGGTGGAGAGCTCCGGCTTCGGCGTGAGGTACCGGCGATACCTCGACTCTGGGCTGAGCCTCAGGAGCAGTCGTCGGAACCGCTCGCGGTCTGCGCCCCGGGGCTGCATTGGCCGGATCGTGAGACTGGTGCCGTTTGCCAGCACGAGCGCGTCCTCCGGCGCGGTCAACACGACGCACCTGACGCCTGCTTCCTTCCAGCGACCCCCGAACGTTCAGGGATCGGTTCAGGGAATCTCCCGATACCGGAATTGCGATCGGCCGTTCAAGCTGCAACCGTGCCTACGTTCGTCCTCAGCCACAGCCACGCAGCCGCGGAGTGCGCGACCTCAATCGCGTCATGGAAGGGTTTCGACAGCCCACTGCGGCACGGCCGGCCGCTTGGTTCGTGCGCGCACGGCGGCCATCGCGTGTGGTGGATCGTCGAGGCAGCCAGCAACGAAGCCGCGCTGGCACTGCTGCCCTACTTCGTCGCCCGTCGAACGGTCGCCGAGGAGGTCCGCGAGGTGCCGCTGCCGTGAGCAGTTGCTCGGACATTTCGCTCGCGCCCGACGCCGTGAGTGCGGCGGTCACTCGAGGACCGGATCGTGCGCACGCTGAACCGCAGGTGCAGACGCGACCCCGGCTGCTCGACCCCAACCGTCTCTCGGATCACGTCGACGTGATGTACCGAGCCGCGTGGGCTTTGTGCGGATCGCCCCACGATGCAGAGGATCTCGTCCAGGAGACGTTCCTGCACGTGCTCAAGCGGCCGCGGCTGATTCACAACGGCAATGAGATCGGTTACCTGCTCCGTGCGCTGCGAAACACCTATGCGAGCCATTACCGCTCCCTCGCGCGCCGCCCGAGCACGCGGGAGCTATTCGACAGCGACGCGCCGCCGCAACACGAGAGCGAGATCGGCTCTTACGAGCTGATGCAGGCGATTGCCAGCGCACCGGCTCCGTACCGGGACGCTGTGATCGCCGTAGATGTCATCGGGCTGTCCTACCGTGAGGCTGCTCGCGCACTGCGCACCCGGGAGGCGACGATCACATCGCGGCTGCACCGGGGCCGCCAGTACGTCGCGCGCGAGCTACAAGGTGAGGCGACGGTCGCCGGCTGAGGCGAGCATCGTCGCCAGCGCTGCACGAGATCTCACACCGAGCTTGTCGTAGATGCGCGCGAGATGGCTCTCGACGGTCTTCTCGCTGAGGAAGAGCGTCGCCGCCACTTCGCGGTTTCGCTTGCCGGCGGCGACCAACTCTGCGACTTCGCGCTCGCGCGCGCTGAGTGCCCCCGCCATCGAGCCGTGAGTCGCTCCGCGGCTCCGCCGCGGACCGCGCCGCCCGAGACGCCGCAGCTCCTGCGCCGTCGCATCGGCCTCCCGCATTGCGCCGAGCGACGCGAATGTGCGCTCGGCGGATTCCAGTTCGACGATCGCGCGCTCCGAGTCGGTTCGGCGACCCAATCCGGCTCCGATCAAGGCGCGGGCGCGGGCCACGATCAGCGGGTTCCCGCCGGCTTGCGCGAGGACCTGTGCTTCGCGGGCGAGATCGACGGCGGCAGCTGGATCGCCGAGCGCAAGCATCACAGCCGCTCGTGCGCAGAGGGCTGTCGCGGTCCTCAAAGGCAGCGACGATGACCGGGCTCTCTGTTCGGCGGTTGCAGCGGTTTCGGCCGCGGCCTCGAGTTCCCCGAGGGCAAGTTGGGCGCCCACGAGCAGCTCCCAGCCGTGCGCGCCCCGCAGGTCGAGCAACCGGCGGTCTGCTCCCGCCTCAAACGCGGCAAGCTCCGCCCGGGCGCCGGCCGGGTCGCCTGCCGCATGCAGCGCCCCCGCGAGGTGCAGTCGCGAGAGACTCGAGAAGTAGGTCTCGGTTACATGCGCGGAGCGCGCGAGTGCTTCCCGGGAGCTGGCAAGCGCGCGGGCGCCATCGCCGGCGCATGAGCACACAAGGGCGTCGGCCCACAGCGCCCACACCGCGAATTGATCATTCCCGGTTAGCACGGCGGCGTCGGTCGCAGTCTCGGCGACAGCCACAGCCTCGGCGATCCGCCCCTTCATGAACAGCGCGTTGGTCTCGAGCACCAGCTGACCCGGTATGTATGGATCCTGTCCGGTGAGCTCCGCCACGCGAAGGCCTCGACGCGCGCATTCGAGCGCATCGTCCGTCTGCTCGAGCACCGACGCCGCCTGCGCCACGTACCCGGCGACATCGAGGCGTTCAGCCAGCTCCTCATCGGAGACTTCTGCAAACGCAGCCTTGGCTTCGTTGAGCGCTTGCAGACCTGCCGCAGGACGGTCCAGGGAACTGTTCGCAATGCTGCACAGGGCGGCCGCCCAACTCAGCATCAGCAGCTGCTCCGGCCGATCGCGTGCGTGGCCCAGCACTTTGTCGGCGATCCGCTGCATCTGTTCGAACTCTCCGCGCCAGTAGTGATCGAGCGCCAGCTCCAGCGTGAGCGCCAAAGCGGCCGAGCTATCTGGCCTGAGCGAGTCGAGCGCGCGCAGTACGAGCGCACGCGAATCGAGCGGCCTGCCGCTCATCCGTCTCGCGAACACGATCTGCGCAACGACTTGAGCGCGCTCGGTCTCACTCGGCGGCAGCAGACGATCCGCTTGCGCGAGCACCTGCAGCGCCTCGTCGTAGCACCCCGCGGAGATGAGCGCGCGGGCGGCCTCCAGTAGCAGCGACAGCCGGCGCTGGTCGCTCTCGTCGTCGCCGAGCAGGTGCGCGGCGGCCAGCAGCCAGCGCCCGGCAGCCTCCGGGGCCCGGCGTGCCGTGTCGCGCCCGGCTTGGACGAGGACAGCGATCGCCTCCTCATCACCTACCACCGCGGAGCTCTCGACATGGTGGGCGCGCACGCCTGCAGGCGCATGGGCAGCCGCCAGGGCCGCCGCCGCACGGGCATGCGCTCCCAACCGCCACCCCCGCGGCATCCGATCGTAAACCGCCCGCCGTACGATCGGATGACGGAACCGAAAGCGCCTGGGCGCGTCCGCCGGCCGGATCAGGTCATACCTGAGGAGCTCATCGAGCGCCGCGAGCGTCTCATCGGCCTGGAACTCCGCAATCGCCGCCACGAGCTCCGGTTCGAACGACTCGCCGGCAACCGCCGCGGCGGCGAGCGCGACCCGTCCCGCGGCAGACACGGCGACGAGCTCTCTGCGGATCGCGGCGATCACCGTGCGAGGAACGGCGCCGGCAGGTCCGCCGCCCACGCTTGCGCGAACCGGGGCGATGTCGCCGGCCCGAGCGAGCTGCTCAATGTAGAACGGGTTACCGCCGCTCTCTTCAAAGACCCGCGCGCGCGTCCGGTCGTCGACGTGTCGCCCCATCAATTGCTCGGCTTGCGCCCGGGTCAGAGGCGCGAGCTCGAGCCATGTGCTTGCACCGGACCGAGCAGAGGCCTCAAACGCAGCGAGCAGACGAGCTGGAAGGTGCCGACAGCCGACCGCGATTAGCATCGAGCCGCGGAACCGGCGGAGCAGGTGGGTCAAGACCTCGAGCGAGGCGGCGTCCGCCCAGTGCACGTCGTCGAACGCGAGCACCACTGGCTTGCGCGCGGCGAGTTCCTCGAGCGCCGCTCTGACGGCGTAGTGCACCCGGTATCGGTCGGGACGTCGCTCCGGTCCGTCGAGCACGACATCCGGGCGCGGCAGCGATGGAAACACACTCGCCAGTTCGCGCAGCGCATCGTCTCCGAGCGCGCGAAAGACCGTCGGCTCCAATGAGCCGAGATAGTCGTTCAGCGCATCCACGATCAACCCGAAAGGGATGTCGCGCTCAAACTCTGCCGCTCTGCCCTCGAGCACGAGGTAGCCGCGATCTTCGCCACGGCGACACAGCTCGGCAAGCAGCCGCGACTTCCCGATGCCGGGCTCGCCGGCGATCTGCACCGAGCACGGCTCAGCGCCCGCGAGCCGGTCTAACGCTCGATCCAGTTCACCAAGCTCACGGTCGCGACCGACCAGTGCACCCGCAATGTTTGCGTCCATCCAAGTCCCCGGAGGTGGTCGCGCACCAGCCTACTCCGTCATGTGGCGCTGAGCCAGCTCAGTGAGTCTCGACGCACCGAAGGCAACCGCACGGATCCTTTCACCGCCAGCTGTGGACAACCGATAAGTTCGTCAGCTCATGAGCGGATTGACCGAGCGGCTCCCTTGGCGAGCGCTCAAAGACCATCACGAGGAGATCAAGGACCAGCAGCTGCGCGAGCTGTTCGCGGAGGATCCGGGGCGCGGCGAGCGATTCGTGGCCGAGGCTGACGGCCTATACCTCGACTATTCGAAGAACCGGATCACGTCCGAGACGATGCGCCTGCTGCTCGAGCTTGCCGAGGAGTCGTCGCTGAGGGAACGCATCGCGGCGATGTTCCGCGGCGACCGCAATAACGTCTCGGAGAACCGCTCCGTGCTGCATGTCGCGCTTCGGATGCCACGAAACCGTTCATTGATCGTGGACGGAACCGACGTGGTCGCGGAGGTCCATGCGGTCCTCGATCGAATGGCCGCGTTCTGCGAACAGGTGCGTTCCGGCGAGTGGAAGGGACACACCGGGAAGCCGATCAAGACGATCATCAATATCGGGATCGGCGGCTCGGACCTCGGGCCGGTGATGGCATACGAGGCGCTGCGCCACTACACGCGGCGTGATCTCGGCTGCCGCTTCGTATCCAACGTCGATCCCACGGACTTCGTGGAGGCCACACGGGACCTGGCTGCCGAGGAGACGCTGTTCATCGTCTCCTCCAAGACGTTCACCACGCTCGAAACGATGACCAACGCACGCTCCGCCCGGGAGTGGTGCCTGGCCGCCCTCGGGGACGAGGCCGCGGTCGCGCGCCACTTCGTCGCGGTCTCAACAAATGCCAAGGAGGTCGCGGAGTTCGGGATCGACACCAAGAACATGTTCGGGTTCTGGGATTGGGTGGGCGGCCGCTACTCGATGGACTCCGCGATCGGCCTCTCGACGATGCTCGCGGTTGGGCCGGAGAACTTCGAGCAGCTGCTCGCCGGTTTCCACGCGATTGACGAGCACTTCGAGTCGACGCCGTTTGACCGCAACCTGCCGGCCCTGCTCGGACTGCTCGCAATCTGGTACGGGGACTTCTTCGGCGCGCAGACGACGGGCGTGATGCCCTACAACCAGTATCTGAAGCGGTTCCCCGCGTACCTGCAGCAGCTGACCATGGAGTCGAACGGGAAGAGCGTCACGCTCGAAGGTGTGCCAGTCGACTACCAAACGGGCGCGGTCTACTGGGGCGAGCCAGGCACCAACGGCCAGCACAGCTTCTATCAGCTGATCCACCAGGGCACAAAGCTGATTCCGGTTGACTTGATCGGGTTCGGCAAGTCGCTTAATCCGCTCCGTG
This sequence comes from uncultured Solirubrobacterales bacterium, assembly GCA_963796525.1. GTDB lineage: Bacteria > Actinomycetota > Thermoleophilia > Solirubrobacterales > Solirubrobacteraceae > Palsa-465. The sequence goes on along the minus strand of CAWCMD010000010.1, from coordinate 468,842 downwards.
ACCAGCACGACATCCTGATGTCAAACGTGTTCGCCCAGGCGCAGGCCCTGGCGTTCGGCAAGACCGAGCAGGAGGTGCGCGCCGAGGGTACCCCCGCGCCGATCGTGCCCCACCGTGTGATGCCCGGAAACCGCCCCACCAACGTGATCCTGGTCGAGTCGCTCACACCGTTCTCGCTGGGCACCCTCGTTGCGCTGTACGAGCACAGTGTGTTCACGCAGGGCGCGATCTGGGGAATCGACTCCTTCGACCAATGGGGCGTGGAGCTCGGCAAGGCGCTGGCCAAGCAGATCATTCCCGAGCTGGAGAGCGAGAGCGACCCTGACCTCGCTCACGACAGCTCGACAAACACCTTGATCCGCCGCTACCGCGCGATGCGCTGAGGCGCTCGCGCCGCCCCACTGCCTTGAAGGCCAACGCTGACTACTACGTGCAGGCGATCGTGTCAGTTCTCGTGATCACCGATCCGATCACCCGCGGGATCTTCTTCAAGGTGATGACCGAGCACGAGCCCGAGCGCCGGGGCGAGTACGTCCGCAAGATCACGATCGTCGTCGCCGTCACGCTTGGCATCGCCGCTCTCGCGGGCCGTGAGATCCTCGACCTGCTCGGGATCAACCTCGGCGCGTTTGGGATCGCCGGGGGTCTGATCGTCGCGCTGATGGGCTTCGAAATGCTGTTCGGCGGTGAGCCAAGTCGCGCGCAGGGCGGAGAGAAGGCGCACGAGCCGCCGGCGAGCTTTGAGCACTCGGCGGTCGTCCCTTACGCGATCCCGTTTGTCGCCGGGCCGGGAGCGATCACGCTCGTGATCACGATCGCATCATCGACGCCCCACGGGCAGGGAACGATCGTCGCACTGGTCGCCGTCGCGGTCGCTGTCATCTTGCTCCCCATCGGCCACCTCGTGATCTCGAAGTACGTCAGATTGTCGGACGCAACGATGGCGATCGCCACCCGCTTCGGAGGGCTGCTGGTCGCGACGATCGGCATCCAATTGATGCTGAACGGGATCAAGACGTTCTTCTCAATCACCTAAATGCCGATTCCGGTCGCCGACGCAACCAGCAGCGCGACGCTGATCGTCACGGGGATCACGCTGGCGATCGTGCTCGCGACGCTGCTGCTCGTCCTCGGCACTCGGGCCAGCACCGACCAGGCGCGCGATGATCTGACCGCGCAGCTCGAGCTGCTGCGGCGCCAGCTTCAGGCCGCGCATCGCCCGCTCCTCGTGGAGGCGCTGGCGGGCACGATCGATGTGGCGATCGAGGCGGGCAAGATTCGCCTCGGCGTGCCACTGCGGAATGCGGGCAACGGCGTCGCGGTGATCGATGGCGGCGGGCTGGAAATTGAAGGGGCAGGCATTGGGCCGCTCGAGTCCCGCGCGGTTCAGCGCTCGCACGTCCCGGTGAACGAGACGACGCGGATCGACTTGGTGACCGCTCATCGCATGCACGAGCTCGACCAGCCGCAACGGGCTTCGTGGCAACTGAGCGTGCCGTATGCAGACCTCGGCGGCGCGCAGCAGATCGTGGCGAGGGTGCTCATCGTTTGCCGCGGCGACGACGTTCACGGCCCGTGGCATGTCGAGCGCGTCGACCAGCAGTCATCGGCCGAGCCCGCGTCTGATGAGCATGTGGCCGTAAAGCCCGAGCCGGCCGGCGACAGCACCCCGGCTGCCCCCTCGCGGACGAAACAACGCGAACCCGTAACGGACATCTGGGGTAACCCGATCGAGAAGCGAGGCCGCAGACGCCGCTAGATCGGCGCGTTGGGGCATCCGGCGACGTCCGGCAATACTGTACGCCGCCGATGAACGGTCAGACCACGACCGCCTCGCCGCCAGAGCGCCGGCCGACGAAAGTGCCGGGCTACACCGACCGAGCCGGAGCCGCGCTCGATCGCTGGTTTGAGATCAAGCTCCGCGGCTCGAGCCATCGCACGGAGGTGATCGGCGGCGTCACCACGTTCCTGACGCTCGTCTACATCGTGTTCGTGAACCCCGCGGTGCTCTCGAGCGTCACCGACATGAACGGTGTGCGTCTGCCGTTCGACCAGGTGCTCGCCGTGACCGCGCTGGCCGGCGGCCTGCTGACGATCATGATGGGCGTACTCGGGCGATACCCCTTCGCGCTCGCGGCAGGCCTTGGTCTCAACGCCTTCGCGGTCGCCGAGGTCGCATCGCACCGGCTTGCCTGGCCGCCGATGATGGACATCTTCGTCATCGACGGCGCGCTGATCATCGTGCTGGTCGTGGTCGGATTGCGCGAGCGGGTCATCAACGCGATCCCGTTCGACCTCAAGCTCGCGATCGGGATCGGGATCGGAGCCTTCATCGCTGTCGTCGGCCTGAAGAACGCCGGTTTCGTCGTCAAGGGCGGAGAGCTCGGAACACTCGGCCACCTCTCGAGCTGGAAGATCCTCGTGTTCGTCACCGGCCTCCTGCTCACGTGGACGCTGATGCAGCGAGGCGCGCGCGGTGCGCTGCTGATCGGAATCGTCGGATCGACCGTGCTCGCAACCGTGATCAATGCGATCAGCGGCTACACGATCTGGACCGATGGGAGCGCCCGCCTCCCCTCTGGATCGTGGCTGACCACCCCAGATCTGTCACTGGCCGACGGCACGCACTTCTCGTTTCAGTTCGGCTCGATCGGCGTCGCCGCCACGATCGCGTTGATCCTCGCGGTCCTGATGTCGGACCTGTTCGACAACGTCGGCACCACGATCAGCGTCGGACGCAACGCCGGACTGCTCGACAGCGAGGGTCGTCTGCCGCGTACCAAGACGGCGCTCGGAATCGACGGCTTCGCGGCGATGCTCGGTGGCGCCATGTCGGCATCGTCGAACACGACGTTCATCGAGTCGAACGCCGGCGTGGCCGCCGGCGCGCGGACGGGGCTCGCGTCCGTCGTCACCGGCGTGCTCCTGTTGGCATGCATGTTCATCTCGCCGATCGCCGAGGTCATCCCACCCGAGGCGACCGCTTCGGCGCTCGTGATCGTCGGCGTGATGATGTTCGGCCTAGTGCGCGACCTCCGCTGGGACAACGCCTCCCCGCTGGCCACGTTCGCGACGATCATCGTGATGCCGGTCACGTACAGCATCGCCAACGGGGTCGGCGTCGGGATCGTTCTGCACACGGCCTCGGAGGCGCTCCGGGGCCGGCGAGTGGACCCACTGCTGCTCATCTTCAGCGGGTTCTTCGTCTGGTACTTCGTGCACGGCACCGTCTAGCGCGGCCTGCTCGCGCAGGCGCCGGGCACGCGCGGGCCGGGCTCAGCCGATCAGCTGCTTGCCCTTGTCGTTGCTCCACGCAACGGCATCGAGGTAGTGCTGCGAGGCGCCGCCGACGATCTCGTCTGCCCGTTCGAAGTCGCCTTGTTCGATCGCCATCACGCAGTCCAGCAGTCGACCCGGACCGCTGTGATGAATCAGCGCGTCACGCGTCGAGGGGGTCAGCGGAAGCGTCTGCAGCGCGGTGTACATCGACACGTCGGTGAGCGCGTCGAGCACGGAGAACAGGCCCAGCGTGAAGCGCTCGGATGGCGAGCCGTCCTTGGCGTCGCCCGCCAGTTCGCAGAAGTGAGCCCGGATCAGCGCGGTGACGAACAGCTCGCGCGGCTTATCGCCGAGATCGGCGAGGATCGTCAAGGTCGCCCAGGGCCGGAGGTTCGCGATCCCCAGCAGCGCGACTGCCTGCTTGATGGAGCTGATCCGACCCCGCAACCCGAAGTACGCGCTGTTGATGTATTTGAGCAGCCTGTAGCTGAGGCCGACGTCGGCGGAGATCAGCCGCTCGAGGTCGACCAGCTGGATCGCGGGATCCTGGAGCGCGCTCGCGAGCTGCATGAGCGCGATCCGGCTCGGGAGGATCGCGCGGGCGCCGACCAGGTGCGGACGGCAGAAGAAGAAACCCTGGAAGAGATCGGCCCCCGCCGCCCTCGCCAGCCTGAAGTCCTCGTATGTCTCGACCTTCTGAGCCAGGAGCTTCACGTCGAATTCCCGCAGCTCGAAGCTCTGATGGGCGAGCTCGCGGGCGCCGAACGCGGCCATGTCGACCTTCACGTAGTCGACCAGCTCGAGCACGGTCTCGAGACCAGGCTGGTAGCGAAACCGATCCAGCGCGAGCTGGTAGCCGGCGCTCGTCAGCTCTTGCACGAATTCGAGTGCGGACTGGTCACCGAACGGACCCGAATCGAGTTGAAGCACCACGCGATCGGGCGGGAGATTGCGTGCCAGATCGAGCGACAGGAATTCGGGGGAGACGCTGATCCACGCGCGGCTCTGACCGACGAGGTGATCGAGCCCGATCTCACTGAGGGCATTGACGGCGACGCGGGCCGTCGACAGCGAGTCGTCGACGAGCGGATCGTCCGGGTCCCGGTGTGGATAGACGAGCTCGTAACCGGCGACCGACTGGTCGAGGTCGAGAATGGGTTGTCGAGCAAGGAACGCACTGGTCATGGCGTGACCTGTCCTCGTACTCGACCAGGAGGACCAAGACTTGAGCGCGACTTACCTGTTGCCGCAGAGCTCGACGGCCGGCTCCGGCAGCGCGGCCGCGCGCAAGCCTGCCACGAACGCGGCCGTGTCGGGTGTGCTGAGGCCGTCCGGACCGAAGATCCCATACCAATCGTCCGCGGAGCCGGAGTTCCGCTCCGGCGTCACCCACGTGTAGATCAGGGTCGCCGCGACGTAGCAGTTGACGTGGCCGAGCTCCGACAGCGTCTGCGTTATGTAGTCGGGCCGATCGGATTCGGAGACCCAGTGCGGCGCGCCGACCGGTTGGGTTGCCCAGCCGAACTCGGTGACGTACAGCGGGATCCGGCTGAGCCCCTCGGAGCTCAGTGCTGAGCGAGCTGCCTGCACCCGGCCCAAGACGGCCGACGGGGTGCTCGCGTACGGATGGATCCCGACGCCGTCGATGCTGCCGCGCAGCGTCGGCTGCGCGCGCAACATCTCCGGCAGGAACCGCTCGGCCAGCACGAGCCCGCCGATGATCACCTGCGCGCTGGGGTCGTAGCTCTTGATCGCGTCGTGGGCGGCGCCATAGATCGACGCGTAGCCGGCCGGGTCCGGCGATGGGAACCAAAAACCGCGGGTGTCGGGCTCATTCCAGATCTCGTATGTCCTCACGGGCTCCGCCTTCAGCTCCGGATGCAAACGCCAAAATGATCCACCCACGCCGTAGCGCGCCGCCAGCGCCGCCGCGTACGCGGCGTAGTCATCAGGCGAGGCCGGCGGCGAGTGCAGCTGACCTGGATCGGCAGCGGCCCACGGCGGCGCGTAATCGATGATCGGCAACCATTGCAGACCGTGTGCGGCAAGCGCGCCCGCAATCTGGTCGTCGAAGCTCCAGTCGTAGCGGTGAACGTCCGCGACGGGACGATCTGGCTCAGCCCATTCCCACAACGCGTCCGCACGAGCGACTGTTGCACCGGTGTTCCGAAGCGCCTGCAGCTGAGCGGCGATCTGCGCGGTGGTGTAACCGCGGTCGTTGAAGAGGCGATTCACGCTCGCGCCGAATTCTTCGATCGCACGAGGGATGATCGGCGGGGGCGGCAGCGGCAGGGCGAACGTCTGGGTCGCCGTGACCGATCGTCCCCCGCTATCGGTGAAGGTCATCTCGACCTCGAGCGTTGGTTGCTTCACCAACTGCAGCAGCACCTTTCCCGTGCCCGTCAGCGTCGTCATGATGTTCGCCGTGCCGGCCCCGGTGAAGGTTCCTTCGCCGCTTGCCAGGAGTGCCGGTGGCGTGTCGACGCGCGCGGAGGATTGGCCGGCCGTGGCCGTGTACCACGAGATCACGAGCCGGCCCGCACTCAGCGAGCTGAGGGTGTACGCGTAGCCACCGTTCCGCAGCAGCGTCGCTGCGGTTATCTGCTTGCCGGCGGGCACGATCTCGCTGAGCAATTGCGCCTTGATCTGACCAAGAGTCGGAGCCACGGGAGCGGCTTGGGCGCTCGTCGCCAGCGCGTTGCCGCCGGCGTTCGCGGCGCTGACCACGACGCGCAGCCGAGCGCCGAGGTCTATGGGACGCGCTGTGTAACTCACGTCAGACGCGCCCGGGATGTCGACGCAGGTCTGAGTGCAGCGCTGCCACTGATAGCCGTACAGCAGTGGGTGTGTCCCGGCCCACGCTCCGACGGTCGCCAATAGCCGCTGTCCGAGGGTGCTCGGGCCAGTCAACGTCGGTGCAGCGGTGTTCACCGGGGGCTGTCCGTGGGGAGCCAGCTGGACGCCCGCGTCAATTCCGGTCGTCGCCGACCCCGCGCCCACCGCGACCGGATCCGCGGTCGCGAGCGATGACTTGCCGGAGTAGAACTGCGGCAGATGGCCGGTGGCGCCGCAGTCGTCGTTGAAGCCAACGCGATACGTGCCGGCAATCAGGCCGGCGACGGTGTACTTGCCGCTCGCCGCCGTGCAACTCGTGTTGACCGCCGTGTTCTGGCTGTCGTACACCGTGACCTCGATGTTGCGGATCGGTCGTCCGGTCGAGGCGTCCGTGGCCCTCCCGGTGATCGAGCCCAGCGACGGGGCAAGCGAAGCGTCGATGCCGTTGATCGTGAAGCCGCTGTTGACCGTCACGGGGTCACCCCGAGCAAGTGACGTCTTACCCGAATAGAACTGCGGCTGATAGCCGCTTGCGTCGAACCCGACCCTGTACGCACCCGGCGGCAGGCCGGCGACGGTGTAGGAGCCGTCGACAGCGGTGACGGCGCTCGGCACCGGGGTGCCGGATGCGTCGTACACGGTCACCTCGACTCCCTGGATCGACTGATGCGTCCGCCCGTCGGTGACCGTCCCAGTGATGCCTGAGAGCGCGACGAGCGCTGCATCTATGCCGCTCGTGGGCGAGGCTGGATCGACCGATACCTGATCCGCTGTTCCAAGCGACGACCTGTCGCGGAAGAACTGAGCTTCGTAGCCGGGCGCGGCGAAGCCGACGAGATAGGGACCGGCGCCAAGCGGGCCGGTCGCATACGTGCCGTCGACGCTGCTCGTGGCCGTCGCGACCAGCTTGCCGCTGACGTCGTAGATGCTCACGGTCGCTCCGGCCACCCCGGCCTGAGTGGAGGCATCGGTGACCGTGCCGGAGATCCCCCCGGCGACGGCCGATGTCGCCGGCGCGAACCAGAGCGCAGCCAGCAGCGCACAGATGACCGCACGCGTCGCGGAGACTACGGATCACCCCCCAGCGCACCCATCGCGAACATCGTGGCACAGATTGGATCCCGCTCGCAACGAGGCCGACGATTATGCGGCGGCCGGCTGTCGGTCAGGGCGCCGCCGCGATTCGGCGGCCGCGCTCTGTCGCCGCCAGCACGATCAGATCGACGCAGTCGTCGACGTTGATCCTCGTCGAATTGATGACGAGATCGTAGTTGCGCGGATCGTGTGGGTCGACGCCGTACCAGCGTTCGACATACGTCTCGCGAGCCTGGTCGGCGATCTTCAGCTCCCGCTCAGCGGTCGGGCGATCGACGCCGAGCACGACCATCGCCTGGCCGATCCGCCGGTCCGCCGGTCCGTCGAGGCGGACGTGCAGCGCCCCCGGCTCGTCGCGCAGCACCACTGCCGCCGCGCGGCCGAGGATCACGGCTCCCGCCTCCGAGTATTCGTGTAGGACGCGCTCGGTCTCCTTTCGAAACTCATCCTCGCTCAGGGCGGTCGGGTGGTCGCTGGTCGCGGTGCCCGCGAACAGATGCGCGGCCGGGACAAACCTGGGAAGCCAGCGCCGAAACACATCACGCGGGACCCCACGCTGCGAGAATCCCTCTCGCGGCACCTCCAGGTGATCGGCGACCGATACGGGGATGGCCCGGTCCAGGAATGGGACACCGAGACGCTCGGCGACGCGCGGACCGATCAAGCTGCCGCCGGCCCCGTAAGCCGCCGAAATTGTCACCAGCGCGCTCATGCGCGCACATTACTGCGCCGCCAATGCGGCCGCCGCGTGGCCAACATGAGCACTGCGCCTGCCGAGCCGCACGTCGGACCGTTGCCCAACTTTGTCCCTCCTTGAGCAAACCTGCGCCTGGTCGCACGAACGCCCGGACCGACTGTGCGGGCGATTACCGATGACCGCAGCGGCGCAGCGCTTTACAACTGGTGAAGTTGTTCCGCGTAGTCGTGGTAAGCGCGCGGCACTCGACACGGCGGACCGCCCCCCCTGACGGGGCAGAGCGTCGCAAGCAGGCCGTGCGCTTACCGCCACTCGCGGAGAGGAGGAGATCGCGGTAAGCAGTGGTTCGCTGAGCGCCATCACAAAGTTCGCCCCGGTGAGGGCGGCGGCGCTCGGCGAATCGCTGTGAGGCGGCAGCGATCGCAGGTGGGGCGAGTTTCCCAGCGTCGGGTTCCCCGCGCGTCGCAACATCACCAGCTACCTCACCATCGCGTCCTTCCAGCGGGCACCCGCCGGATCCACGTTGGCCGCGCCACACAAGAGCCAACGACAGGAGGATCCGATGAGCGCAATCCCAGAGTCACGACCGGATAAGAACGAGAAGCTGCGTGCGCGCATGCAGAGAGGTGCCGCTCAGTCCCTGGAACCGGGCGAGACCGTGGCCTGCGGCGTTAGCAATCTTGCCGCACCGGCCTGGCTGCACGGCGCGTTCGGCCTGATGCTCCTCCCTTACACGGTCCAGAAGGCGTGCGTCGCGCTGATCACCGACCGTCACGTCCTCGTGCGGAAGACCGACGGCTTCAGCCAGCAGCGAGCCTGGCGCGGTGCCTCTTTCCGCCGCAGATGGCAGCCCGGCCACCGGATGGCAGCCGCTCCGCCTCCCGGCGACATTCACGACGCCGCTCACGCGCCGTCGGACCATCACGCGGATCACGCTGTTGTGGGGGCGGCTGTGGCCGGGAGTCACGAATCCGAACGTCCACCCGAGGCCGGGCCCCGTGAGGACCCTGCGGGCCGCCGCCTACACGGTCCAGGTGAGCGCGAACGGTCACGCCTGGCGCACTGTCGCAACCGTTCACACCGCCTCGGGGAGGATCACCGACACGCTGACGATCCGACCGACGAGTGCCCGGTACCTCCGGGTGCTGTTGACGACCGGAAGCGTGGCCCGGATCAAACCGACGAAGAACAACCGGAATCCTCCACCGACAACGCCGATTCTCGAGGAGCTGACCGTGGGCTGAGCGGGGCCGGCCTTGGCCGGACGATCCGGCGTTCTTGCCGGATGCCGGCGCGCCTCGGCCATACGTCCACCTCCCGGTTGGTCTTGCGAGAGACTGCGCGCATGAGCGATGTGCCTGGAGCGCGCCGGCCATCGGCAGTCATCTCCCGCGTCTCTCGCGATGACAGTCACCCACGACTGGTCGGCGCCTTGCTGGTCGTCGCTCGCGGGCTCCTGCTGCCACTCAGCGGCGCGCTTCGGCTGGGACTCATCGACTTCCGCGGCTGCAGGGAATTCCTCAGCCTCATGCCGGGCCCATCCGGTCGCCTGCTCCGCCGTGCCTGGTACTCCTCCACGTTGGCGCACTGTGGTGCGCGGCTAACCGTGCACTTCGGGACGATTCTGCGCGATCCGCGGACTCGCGTCGGGGACGACTGCACGTTCGGCGAGCACAACAGCGTCGGATGGGCGGACGTCGGCGATCACTTCGTCTCCGGCGACCATGTGTCGATCGTCGCCGGCCGCCATCGGCAGAGGTTCGCTCGCACCGACATCCCGATGCGCTTTCAGACGTCACGAACCCGGTGCGTACGGATTGCCAACGATGTCTGGGTTGGGGCACACGCGGTGCTCGCGGGAGACGTGTCGGCGCACTCGATCGTGGGAGCCGGCGCGCTGATCATCGAAGCTTTTCCTGAGTGGAGCGTGCTCGCCGGGGTGCCCGCTCGGGCGGTCGGCGCGCGCCGCTGACCGCCCCCGTTCTCGCGCCTCACACGGCCCGGCCCGACCCTGTCCGGGTCAGCGAGCGTGACCATCTATGGACGATCATCTACACCATGTGCCCAGTCCGCATCGGGCCCGCGGCCGATATTCGAGAGCTCACGACAGCTGCGTTTGAAGCGCACCGGGAGCGCGTGCTCCGGCTCCTGCCTGGTGCCGAGGTGGAGCATGTTGGTTCGACCGCAGTACCAGGCGCGCTCACGAAGGGCGACGTTGACGTGGTCGTCCGGGTTCCAGCAGCGGACTTCGCGGCCGCCGTTGAGGTCCTCCGTGACGATTACGCAGTCCACCAGGCCCACAATTGGTCGTCCAGCCTCGCGAGCTTCCGTGATCCGGCAGCGTGTGACCCACCGGTCGGCATTCAAGTCGTCATCGCCGGCTCGGCCGAGGACGCGTTCTTCGGGCCATTCCGCGACGCGTTGATCAGAGAACCGGCGCTGCTGGCCGAGTACAACCAGCTCAAGCAGTCGCTCGACGGCGCCGACTACGACCGGTACACCAGCGTGAAGGGCGAGTTCGTCGAGCGCGTGCTGGACGCGATCAACGATGCTCGATGACCCCCGTGACGACGGGCGGTACGGGGCCACCTACCCTATGAAGCAGATGGCCGGCGGCGAAATCATTGACGCAGTCGCGCTCGAGCGCAGCCTGCGGCGCGTGCAGCAGGACACCACCGGCGTTGAGCTGCCCAGCGCGCTGCAGCGCGTGATCGCCGCCAGCAGAGAACTGTTTGCCGCCTCAGGCGCGGGCGTGATGATGATCGACGACGGCTCGATGCTCTGTGCTGTCGCCGCCACCGACGGCCCGGGGTTCCTGCTGGAGACGGTGCAGGAGGAGTGCGGCCGTGGACCCTGTGTCGACGCGCTCACCTTCGACAAGGTCATCTGGACTTCGGACCTGGCCGCCGATGAGCGATGGCCGGCGCTCGTTCCCGAGCTGCCGGACGCGGGGGTGCGGGCGGTTCTCGGCCTTCCGATCCACGCCGGCCGGGTAGCGATCGGTTCGCTCAACCTGTATCGCGATCAACCAAGCGAGTGGGCTTCGGCGGAAATCGACGCGTTGCGGGCATACGTGACCGTGCTCGAAGGTGTCATCCACGCGGCTCTTCAGGTACAGGAGGGCAGCGAGCTGGCCCAGCAGCTCCAGCATGCGCTCAATCATCGAGTCGTCATCGAGCGCGCCGTCGGCGTGACGATGGGCCGTGAAGGGGTCGACGCGGTGACGGCCTTCAACAAGCTCCGTGACACGGCCCGATCCTCGGAACGCAGAGTCGCGGACGTCGCGGCCGACCTGCTGGCACAGATTCCCGGCAACCCTCGCTGATCCTGCGCACCGCGCAGGGCGGACGGCCCCGGTGGCCGCGTGCGCTACCGTGTAATAGCGCCTGCCGTGACCCCGTAGGCCGCTTCGCTACCTAGACGCCAGGAGGACGAAAGCGGTGCTCACGGCACACGACAGTCACGCTTCACCCGACTTCCCATCGACGGCCGCCGCGGCCGAGCCGGATTGCATCGGGATCCGCCCAAGCCGCGGCTTCGCTGTCGACTCGGAATTCGACCCCCCGCGAGTTACGCTCGTGGTCAAGGGCGAGCTCGACCTTGCGGGCGCCCCCTCGCTCGAGCGCGCGATCGAGGCGCTTCCGTGGCCGCGACTCGGAGAGCTCACCTTCGATCTCGCGGAGGTGACGTTCATCGATAGCGCGGGACTCGCGGTCCTGATCCGGGCCTCGCAGCGCGCGGCGACGGACGGACTGCGGTTCTCGGTCGTACGCATTCCTTCGCAGGCACGAAAACTGTTCAAGATCGCAGGGGTGATTGACGCGCTGAACGCGCAGCCCTAGTGTCTCACGACACTTAACGGCCGGCCTCCGCGACTGTCGGCACGGCGAGGTCACGGCGTCGAAGCCTGCTGGTGCAGGGTCCCGACTTTGACAGCTGTGATCACGGCGTTGCGCGCGCTCGCGCCAGAGCTGGGATTGCACGTCAGCCTGAGGCTCCCGCCGCCGTCGGACGTGGCCGCGCCGGTCAGAGCGATAGTCGCCGCGAAGATCGCCTCGCCTGGCAGATCAGCCGAACCTGAGGTGAGCGGGTTGAAGTTCTGCAGGAGGGTGCAGCTGGCGGGATTCTCAGTCGTGCCCTGGTTACCCAGCTCGACGGAGGCAGTCACGATGTATGAGCCCCCCGAGGGAACGTTCAGCTGAGCGACCGTGTTGTCGTTACCGCCTGTCAGGGACTGCGACGTCGCAACCTTGCTGACGAACCCGTCAGAGGGCCCGGTGGCGCCTCTCGGGCCCTGCGGCCCAGGCACCGCCCCCGGCGGCGACGAACAGCGCGAGCGTGGCGATGACGATGGCGGGCGAGGGTAGCGGGAGTTTGCGCATCGGAACCTCCTGGATTGTGTGCGCGATCGGCGCGCGTTTAAGGCGAGCGCCAGCCGTCGTTTAGATGTGGCAGTAGGTAGGTCTGCAGATCGTGGTCGGTGCCGCTGGTGGCGGTGCTGTCGTCATAGTGGTGCCCGGGTCGCTCGATCAGCTGCACCGGGAAACCCGCCTGTTGCATCGTGTTGATCTCGTTCACAACGCCGTTGATCGGATACACGTCGTCTTCGGTGTGAGCCAGGTGGACCACGTTGAACTTCCAAGTCGCCGCCGCGAGTGATTGGCTAGCGGTGGAGCCGGTGTCCCTGAACGGGGATGTGTTCTCGGCAAGCACGCCGGAGAACATGAGCGAGTGGTAGAAGGCGAGCCGGTAGGCGAGATCGCCGCCCGAGGAATAGCCCCCCAGCACGATCTCATGACGGTCGATGTTGAAGTGGGTCTCCACGTCGGCGATCGCCGCCAGCACGGTCGTCTGGTCGACGTCGGGGTTCCAGCAGTCATCCTCGCGCCCGCCCACGGCGATTGCGATGTAGCGACCGTCGCTGGGTGGAGAGACGGTGTAGATGTCGCCTGCGGCCTCTCCTCCGCAACCGTGCAGCCACACGAGCAGTTCGGTCGGCGTCTGATTGGACGCGTCATAGGCGTCGGGCACATCGACCCAGTAGGCGCTCTGGGCGCTCTGCAGCGTCAGCGGCGTGTCGGGCTGGAAGTCGACCGGATCGGTCGGCACGCTCCCGGTGGACGGAGGCGGCTGCCGCGGGACGGTGAGCTTGCCGATCCGGCGGCAGTCATCCTTGGACGAGGACTCGTGGACTGACCCGGAGCTGTTGGCGCATACGCTGATCGAGTACGAGCCGGGGGCGAGTCGCTTCGGCGGCGCGAGCGAGACGGCGACCGTCTGGGACGCCGAAGCACGCAGGGACCCGATGCGGTAGCCGGCGAGAGCCCGGTTCCTGCCGGGGGCACGCAGGCTAAGCGTCGCGCTCGATTGCCCTGCTCGTGCCGAGCCGATGTTCTTCACGACGAAGCCGCCAAAGATGCGGCTCGTGGTCGCCGACGCTGCGCCGGCGGAGACAACTAGATTGGGACGTGGCGGCCGCGACTGCGCGAACACGACCGGCTCGGCGATCAAGGTCGCCGCAAGCAACGCGAGGGCAGCTGCAAGCCACAGCCGATTCAAGCGCCTGGCCAGGATGCGGGCGCCGACCGCAAGGGATGGGATAGGACGACTCACCGGACGCACAGCTGCGATGTGACGGTAACGTGGACGGTGGCGGTCGCCGCCTGAGTGCCGTTGGAGACATTCAGCACGAGTTGGTGTTGAGCGGCGCCGCAGTTGGTCTCGTGGGTGTAGAGGCGTAGCGTGGGACTCAGCTCGTGGGAGATGCCGAACAGGCTGTAGGTGGTGCGCCCGTCGGTGACGGTGTCGTCCCAGCTGTATACCAGTGCCTTGCCCTGTGGATCGCTGGCCTCGGCGTGCAGCGGGACGTCGACGAAGTCGCCTTGGGTATCGCCGTCCGTGGCCTGGAAGCCGGCGCCATCCAACGGGGAGTCGATCTGAACGATCGGAGCGCCCGGAGTTGGTGGGCTGATCTGCCGGCAGCCTTGGCAAGCGTGCGCTCGGCCTTGTTCAGCGACGGTGCGATCGCGCCTCGTACCACCTTCGGTGGTCCTTGCCGCCACGTCCGGCTGCTTAGGAGAAGGCTGTGGGCGAGGTCGAGTGCGACGATCGCCTTGCAAGCCTGTTTCTGGCGCAGCGCGCTGGCGCTGGTGCCAAGGGCGCCGAGGACCTTTGCCCGCTGACCGCGTGCGAAGCTGCTGGCCGGCAGCCGGCCGAGCGCCTTCTGCGCGGAGGCGATCTGTTGAGCCGGGCTCTTGGCGCGATGTCTTGGCTCGCCGGGTGGTTTCGCCGTGGCAGGCACAAACAGCAGCCACAGGCTGAGCAGCAGTGCGAGGGCTGCCGCCCGGCCTCTCATCGGCCGCGCCCCACCGGCGATTGCCGCCCGTGCCCCGCGCCCGCACAGGAACGTCTACGGATCCGCTCTGGTTCCGGCATCGCACAGTCCCCTTTCGGCGCGCGTCATCGGCCCAACCACACCCGGCGCCAACCTAGTCCGAGTTCCTCGGTCCTGCAACCCCACAATTTTCTCGGCGCGACCCGGACGCTTCCTCGGGACCGGCTGGTGGGATCGGACGGCTCAGAGCGCCTCGCGTGCAGCCGTGCAAAGGCACTCGAGACCAACGCGGGTGGCCGCGTTGAGGTCGCTCGCACGCAGCCGAACTGCGAGGACGCTGCGACTCGGCGCGTCAGGGAGCTGCCGGACGGCGACTCCCGGATGCCGTGGATAGATCGCCAGATGCGGCAGGACGGCAATCCCCATGCCCGCCGCGACGAATCCCTGTGCCGTCTGGCAGTCGTTTATCTCGAACAGCACGTCCGGCTCAAACCCCGCCGCCGCGCAGGCGCTCCGCATCAGCCGGTTGTAGGTCGAGGAGACACCGCCGATGCTGCGAGGAAACAACCATCGTTCGTCAGCCAGTTCGCCCATTGTGACGCGGCGCTTGCGCGCGAGGCGGTGCTGTGATGGAACCACGAGCTCGAACCGGTCCTGGAGCAGAGGGGTTGCCTCGAGGTGCTCATCCAGTGGGATCGTCAGCGGCTCGTAGTCATACACGACGGCTAGATCTAGATCGCCCGCGCGGACCAGCGAGACGGCCTCGGGCGGGTCCACCTCGACTAGCGATAGCCGAACCGCTGGATGCGTGGCGTGAAAGGCGGTGACCGCCGGCACGAGGATCGTCGCTCCCGCGCTCGCGAACGTCGCCATGCGGAGCGTGCCTGCACGCAGACCGGCAATCGCGGCGAGCTCCTGGTCCGCGGCGGCGAGGTGACTGAAGGCGGCCTCGGCATGCACGAGCAACGCGCTTCCCGCATCCGTCAGACGGCATGGCCTCACCGCCCTTTCGATCAGCGTCACGCCGGTTTGCCGCTCCAGCGCGGCGACCTGCTTGGAGACGGCTGATTGGGTGTAGTCGAGCGCCTCCGCCGCCGCCGAGAACGAGCCGCGTTCTGCGACCTCCTGGAGCACCCTGAGCTGGCCAAGGTCGTACATTCCTCTGCGGAATTCTATCCAGTCGAAAGATTACTTGCAGGCATAACCTCGGTTCGCGATCTTTCTTGCAGCAACCCAGAGAGCGACACGAGGAGCGACCAAATGCAATCCGCCACGTCAACTTCCCTGAGCCGCGAGCTTCGTCTCCTGGGCTTCGAAGGCGGCACGACCGAACCGGAGGACAGCGGCTACGCGGCCGCGCGGCGCGTCTGGAACGGGACGATCGATCGCTACCCGGCCATCATCGTGCGCCCTCGGACGCCGCGTGACGTCGCCGCCGCCGTGGGCTTCGCTCGCTCACACGAGCTCCCGCTCGCGATCCGCGGCGGCGGCCACAGCATCGCCGGGCATTCGACGTGCGAAGACGGCATCGTCGTCGACCTCGCCGAACTCCGCCACGTGTCGGTCGATCCGGCCCTTCGCCTTGCCAGGGTCGGTGGGGGTGCGTTGCTGGGCGACCTCGATCGCGCTACCCAGCAGCATGGCCTTGCTGTGCCGGCTGGGCAGGTATCGCATACCGGTGTCGGCGGCCTTACCCTCGGCGGCGGGATCGGCTATTTGATGCGCGCGCACGGCCTGACGATCGACAGCCTGCAATCGGCCGAGGTCGTGACCGCCGCCGGCGAGATCGTGAACGCAAGCGCCGAGGTGAATCCGGATCTGTTCTGGGCACTCCGAGGCGATGGCGGCAACTTCGGCGTCGTCACCGAGTTCGAGTTCGCCCTCCATGAGGTGGGACCGCTCGTGTACGCCGGCGTGCTCGTGTTCCCTTTCGAGCGCGCGGGCGAAGTGCTCCGCGCCAGCCGCGACCTGATGAGCGAGGCGCCGGACGAGCTCTCGATCCACGAGATCCTGATCACCGTCCCCTCTCATGACCCGTTTCCACCGGCGCTCCAAGGACGGCGCGCGGTCTTCCTGGTCCCCGTTCACGTCGGTGGCGAGGCTCGGGCACGGGCGGATCTGGCCCCCCTGCGCCGCCTCGGACCTGCGTTCGACCTGGTCGGGCCGATGCCCTACCTCGCGCTTCAGTCGATGATCGACCACGACAACCGTGCCGGGCTAGGTCACTACTCCCGCTCGCACTGGCTCGCCGGACTCGAGGACCAGTTGATCGATGCCCTGGTCGATCGTTTCGCGCAGGCGCCCTCGCCGCTCGCGCACGTGATCACGGCACGGATGGGCGGAGCCGTATCTCGAGTTGCCGCCGACGCGACCGCGTTCCGTCATCGCGATGCCGAAAGGCTTCTGTGGATCATCGGCTACTGGCCCGATCCGGACGACGACGCGGCGCCACATCGCGGCTGGGTCGACGGCGTGTTTGACAGCGCCGCTCCGTCCAGCACGGGGGCCGTGTACGTGAATGGGCTCGAGGACGAGGGCCCGGAACGGATCCGGGCCGCGTACGGCGAGGAGACATTTGCTCGGCTCGCAAGTCTGAAGAAGCGCTGGGACCCCGAGAATGTGTTCCGCCTCAACCACAACATCCCGCCGCGAGGCTGACGGCTGTCGCTCGGCGCGCGATGCAATCAGCGGACCGTGATCGTGAGCATCGTCGAGTTGTGCGGTGAGAGCGTGGTGAGCGGGAACACGGCGTAGCGCGGTCCGTATTCGGTACCGATGCGCGGCACCGACCCCGGGCGTATCGTCGGAGGCGATCAAGGAGGGCGTTCTATGCCACAGACCACAGAGCGGCATGCGCAGCGTCGCGTGCTTCCGGTGGTCGTGCGCGATCGCCGTGGCGGCGGGATGCGCCGAATGCTCGGCGCTGTCTCCGCGGACGCGCGGATGCTCCGCGCGATATCGGCCGACGTGGCCCACGCCGCCGACCCACGTCATCTTGCGCGCAGGCCGACCGCCGCCGACCCTTTCGAGTTGCGTGACCCCGAGTACATCGCGCGCACGCTCCCCGCGCTGCGCGTCATGGCCGACGTCTGGTTCCGCGCCGAGGTGGGCGGACTGGAGAACGTCCCGCAGAGCGGGCCGGTGCTGCTCGTCGGCAACCATTCGGGCGGCACGCTGATCGCCGACACGTTCATCTTCGCGCAGGCCTTCTATGACCACTTCGGCCCCGAGCGCGAGTTCTTTCAGCTCGCGCACGACCTTGTGTTCAAGGTGCCTGGCATCCGGGCCATCCTCACGCCGTACGGGACGGTGCCGGCCTCGCCGGATAACATGCGGCGCGCACTCGCACGCGACGCCGCGCTACTCGTCTACCCGGGCGGCGACCACGAGACCTACCGAGCCAGCTGGCACTCAGCCGAGATCGATTTCGCCCACCGGACCGGCTTCGTGCGGCTCGCGCTGGAGCTCGGCGTGCGAATCGTCCCGGTCGTTTCGATCGGCGGCCAGGAGACGGCGCTGTTCCTCGGCCAGGGCGAGCACATCGCAAGACTGCTGCACCTCCACCAGCTGCTGCGGATCGACGTCGCGCCGGTCCAGATCGCGCCACCGTGGGGCGTCACGGTGCTCGACCTCCCCGGACGCCTCCCACTGCCGGCGAAGATCTCAATCGAGGTACTCCCGCCGATCGATCTGCGCGAGGAACTCGGGGGCCCCAGCGGCGATCCCGAAAAGGGATACGAGCTCGTCACGGGGCAGATGCAGGACGCACTGAGTGCCCTCGACGAGGCCCGCGCGCTGCCCTTGATCGGCTGAGCAAGCCCGGTCACGGTAAGGCCGAACGGATCGGTCACGGAAAGGCCGAACGGATATCTGCTACGCCGGCTGTCCGAGGCGAAGGCGCTCGGTCTGGTCGTCGATAGTGGCGCCGTGTCTGGGCGTCGGCCAGGTGCGCTCTGGTCCGCGTCGCCGCTCGCTCAAGGTGCTCGCCTCGCTGTCGAGATGCGGCATCTTGGACCTGGCGAATCGTGTCGTGGTGAATGAGTTCTCGCTGCGACTGGTCCGCCAACTGCCGGAGAAGGTGAATGTGGGCGTCAGTCATGAGCATGCGCCTGGGTCAGGCATCTGGATTGAGGCGGCGACTGCTTGGGGCAGCTCGATGGGGAGATCCTCAGGGCCGACGAGCCGGAAGCCTAAGGCCCTCTCGGGGCTGGCGATCTGTTGAGGCGGCTCGCCACATTCCGGGCAAACCGCGATGTACGCCGACGCGGCTGGTGTGAAGCGCAGCCTGCAGTGTGGGCAGCAAACGTGGGTCATGGCCGACCTTTCTGTCGAAGGTGTTGAAGAGCCCGGATCGCGTCGGCAGGCGACTCTGTGGTCCGCGGGTCCGTTGTTATCAGGGTCGGTTCTTGCCCGGAAGGCCGTAGCCGCACGCGGGGCAGACGCGGTTCATCACGGGAGCCTCTGACCGCGAGTCGCTGAGCTCGAAGTACACGCGGTGGCGCCCGCCGCCGAAGATCCGCAGGACGTGCCCGCACCCGCAGCGATACGTCGGTCCTCGTCCAGGTTGCCCGCGACCGGCGGCCCGGTCCTGTGGCGCGATCAATGTTCCGCCGATCATCTTCTCGCCGCCTTTCTGCTGAAGCTTCCGCCCTCGTCCAGCCACCGCTCGGCGTCTGGGTCGTCACGGCCTTTGGCCTCGTCGCGACGCGCCATGTTGTCGATCGGGCTGTCGGTTTCGATCGGGTGGCAGAGCCGGGCTGACCCCGCGCCGGCGAGCACATCGCGGGCGGCGTCCTCTGCGTCCTGGTAGGAGAAGTAACTCGGGGATCGCGCGAGGCTCTTGCCGTCGCGATCGAGGAGCGTCCAGTAATGGTCGCCGCCATTGGCCTCGAAGATGAGGAACTGCATCGGCTTCGACTCGCGCGCAATGAGTGCGCCGTTACTTGCGCGCGTGCTAGTGCGAGCCTGCTTTGTTGCGGTGGCCATAGCCAACCGCCTCTCTGCCCTTCAGACAGGAAACGTCGCCCGGAAAGCGAGAAGAGCTTGGGCTCACTGAGCGCAAGTCGAATTTTACCACATTTCTGACCCGAAAACTCGGGATTGACTGGCGACGACCTGTCGCGACTGCCGGGTTCGCATCGGCGTGGGTTCTGCGCCGGGTAGGAAGACGGCGTTCTTCCTCGAGCGGCGTGGTGCGGTGCTCGCCCCCGCGGTGCGCGGCGCGTCAGGCCGCAGGCTTGCGCGCGGCTACGAACTGCGCCAGGCCCGAAACGCGCTGCCGGACGTCGATGAGACCGCTGGTGGTCAGTGCGCGTGTTAGCTGGTCGCGACCGAACACGCGCACGCCGGTGAGGCTCTTCACGAGCGGACTGACGATCGCCGCGGGCAGGGGGCCTCGGTTGCAGCTGGTGAGCAGCGCTACACGGCCTCCGGGCGCGAGTACGCGGGCGATCTCATCCACGGCTCGCATCGGACGTTCGATCAGGTAGAGCGCGGCGAAGCAGCAGATCGCATCGAAGCTCCCGTCGCGGAAGGGCAACGCGCAGGCATCCCCGAGCAGGTACGCGACGTTGTCGGCGTCCGTGTCCTGAACAGCACGCGCCAGCATCGTCCTCGACGCGTCCAATCCAACCACCACGCCGTCGCCGCAAGCGCGGGCGAAGCTGCGCGTAAAATCGCCGGTCCCGCACGCCACGTCCAGCACCCGCTCGCCGCCCGAGAGGGAGAGCATCTCTAGCGCGATCCGGTGCTCACCGCGCATTCCGGGCCCCATCGCGCCCATCAGCAGGCGTCCGCCCAGCGGGCGCCAGAGCCGCTCATAGATCAACGGCAGCGCGCGGCTGGCCATCAACCGCTGGCCCGGATGTGAGCCGGTCGGGTCCTCGTCGCCGAGCAGATCGAGATAACCGTCGCGCAACTGCAGGCGCGCCGGCCTACGCGCCGGCACAAACAGATCAAGTGCACCGGCGATCGCGGACGGCTCCGAAACGTTACCCATGGATTGCATGATCGCCCAGACTGCAACGTGCGTGATCGAGAGGCAACTGCCATCCGGCGGGCGGCGGGAGGCCGCGCCGTCCGGCTGCGGTTGCTATTCAACCAGCGGGGGTTCGAGTAGCGAGGCGTTGATGTGTTCGGACAAAGCGGCGGCGGCGGCCCGCTCGGCAGTCAGTCGCTGTTGGTCATCCTCGGCGCTGAGCAGCGCCGCCGCGTAGGCACTAGAGGCCGCTTCCCAGTCTCCGCGCAGGCGGTCGGTCGCCAGCCGCGCCTCGCGGCGCATCGTCTCGACTGTCGTGGCGATCACCTCAGCCGGGGCGCCTGCGTCGCAGGTTTGCTCGGAGTCTGTCTCGCGAGCGAACGTGAATGTGTGGTGTGCCGTAAGAACCGGCCGGTGCAAGATACGTTCGACGCGTGTCGAGGCATCGTCGAGCACCCGCGTCGAGACGCTGAAGCGCGGGTATGGCTGGATGGTGGCGAGCCATTCCTCAACACGCTCATCTGATGCGCGTCTCTGTTGCTCGTCGATAGTCAGGCCGACGTACTCGGCGACGTGCACCCAGCCCCAGTGCGTCGCTACCAGCAGGGTTCCAATTACGGCGAGAACGGCATCGGCCGCGCCGCCGCCCTCGAATAGAAGCTGCCAACCGCCAAAGAGCAGCAGCGCTGCCCCGGCTATGAGCGTGGCGCCCGTGAGGAGCGAGCCCGCCGCCACGAGGCGGTCATGCGTCGGAGTGGAGACAGCAGTCGGCGCCTGTTTACGCTCGGCGTCCGGCAGATTGAAGAGATCCTCGTCCGACAGCCGCCTGTCGGGGACCACCCCGAGAAAGGCGACCATCTCCTGGCTGCGATCAACCATCGGCTCGGTCATTGCCGCGGGTGCGCCGGCTGATCAACCTCCAGCGGGCAGGGTGCCGGTCTGCTGGTCCGCAGGGCGTGCGCGGCGGTTGCCATTACCTCGGCCCTTTGAGGCGTCCGCTGCGAGGCTGCCGGTGAGCATGCCCTGTTGAACTTGGTCCATCAACGAACCGACCGACGCCGGCGAGTGCGGGAGTAGCAGCGTCGTCATGTTGCCGTTTTCTCCGACCGACCGGATCGTGTCCATGTACTGCGTCAGCGCAACCAGACCCATTGCTTCCTTCGGGTCGATGCCCTGTTCGTCAGCGAGGATCGCGAGCGAGTCCTTAAGCCCCCTTGCGATCGCTTCCCGCTCCGCCGCCACCCCCTCGCCGTGGAGACGCATCGACTCCGACTCCGCCTCGGCCTTCTTGATCCGAAGGGTCTTGTCGCCTTCGCCCTGGGCCGTGGCGGCCTCCTGGTTGCGACGAGCCGCGTTGATGTTGTTCATCGCGTCCTTGACCCGCTGATCGGGTTCGATGTTCGTGATCAGCGCTTTGATGATCTCGTAGCCATAGTCCGCCATCTGCGTCTGGAGGGTGTCTTGGATGTGCTTGGCGATCGTGTCCGCATCGGCGTATGCCTCGTCGAGGTCCATCGTCGGGATGTGTGAGCGGACCACGTCGAAGGCATAGGACGTCATCTGCACCTCGGGGTCGTCGAGCTTGTAGAAGGCGTCCTTGACCTTGTCCTGGTCGGCGCCGACCATGTACTGGATCGCGAGCTTGACCACGACGAACACGTTGTCCTGGGTCTTGGTCTCGATATCGGCGTTCAGCTGCTCGACCTGCAAGCTCATCCGCCCGGCGACCTTCTCAACGAACGGCGACTTGCGCTGCAGACCAGGCCCGGCAACGCGAACGAATTTCCCGAACCGCTCGACGATGGCCCGTTCCTGCTGCTCCACGGTGAAGAAGAAGAGAGGCATGCAGCGTGTCCTTTCACGTTCAGCGGCGGATCGCCGAATTCGGCATCCGACGGCTGTATAGGGCGGCTCTTTTGTCGCTAGGGACGAAACTGTCCGTGAGGTCGCCGCTTGGGCTTTGGCCGGCGGTGCTCTGCGCGAAATCGCTTCGCAGAAGCGTGAAATGGCCTTAGCTGGTGAGTCTACTCTGTCTGGAAAGTGGCTCAGCCAGACCGCTCGGGTCGGGTCTTGGTCGCGCTCAGTACCGTCGAAGGACGGCTGAAAGCACCAAGGTGAGTACCGCCACGAGCAGTCCGATGACCCAACCCGCGACGCTCAGCGCGCCGAGGATCGCTCCGAGAACCGCGCCGGCGACGACCGTGGCGATCAACATGACCGGCGGTAAGTCGCGCAACGTTTGGGGCCCGGGCGTGGTCCGACCCTTCGCTGACCCGGTCGCGCGCTGACGCGGCTCGGCCCTACCTGAGTCACGCGTGGGCGAGTCACGCGTGGCGTCGGATGCTTCGCGGACCAGCATCCGCTGGTGGCGGCGTTCAGCTCGCTCGGCTCCGAGCCTCTCGGCCGGAGACAAGGCAGCAGGGGTCTCCGGCGTCTCCGCGTGTGCGGCCGTGTCCTGATCGCCTAGCGTGAGGTTCGGGTTGCCTACGGCCGGGTCGTCCGAGGCTTCCGCGAGATACGTTCCATTGGGCGGTGGTTCGGCGGGCATCTGCCCTCCTTGCGTTGAGCAAGCAACCGAGGATGCGACCCGTGCGACAGCCGGAGCGCTTGCTTGAGATACGCGGAGGGTCCCGCAGCGGGCGGTCCAAATACCGCGTCCAGCAACGACTATAAGGCCATCGACCTGTTGGGGAGTACCGGCGGGCGCGACCGGGCGTTGCCTGAGCGGTCTGTTTCAGGTCACCCTGCCAACACCCTCTACAGTAGGAACACCGATTCGAATCTTCCAGCGAAGAGAGCATTCATGGACAGCACGCGCAGAACTCGGTACGACGCGTACAAAGCAGTTCGCGGTCTCGTTGAGGAGCTCCGCAACGTGAAACTGCTCGACGCGGAAGCTGACAGCATCCTCTGGGCAGCGGAAGGATTGCTGCTGGCAAACCTCCCCACCGACGCCGAAGCAGTGGAGGCTCGCACAACCTTCGACACGCTGATGGAAGGCCTCGCCGCCGACCGCTGGCAGGACAAAGGTCCGACCACCGCCGAGCTTCAGCGCAAAAAGCTCGTTGAGGCGTTCGCCGAGTGCGCGCCGGTCGAAGTCCTCCCGACGTCGGCGTAGCATCCCGCCCTCAAGCATCGCCTTCGCTCGTATAGCGCAGGTACGCCTCCTCGACGAGCTTGACCATCTGCCAGTAGGCGATGAGATCCCGCTCTGCATCGGTCGTATCAGCGAAGAAGCGCCGAGCTATCCTCAGCTCGCCCTGATCGGCACCGGCCGCCTGCTCGGCAATCCAGGCGCGATCGATCCGCCTTTGAGCAATCAAGCCAATCGCGGACTCGATCTCCGAGCCGGTGCAATCACCGAGGCGCTTGAACACCCCACTAGCGATCTCGAGCGACTCCTCCGGGTTGACCTCGCCCATCGCCACATGGTCCTCTCCCGTCCAGATTGATGCGGCGACCCTGCGGTATCCCACCGACCTGATCCCGTTCGGGTCAGGAATTGGGCGGTGGCGATGGCGCCGGCGTCGTCGTGAGCGCAACGAGCAGCTCAGCGATGCTCTCGAGAGCGACGATGTGGTCGATCGTGCTGGGGCGGCTGATGGTGGCCTGTGGCATCGCGAACTCGTCGGAGGTTGCCTGATCGGACGCGATGACGACACCGCCGGCGGCGTGGATCGCAGTGGCTCCCGTCGCGCCGTCGTGTCCGTGGCCGGAAAGGACCACGGCAATCGCGTTCTTGCCAGCCGCGGTCGCGAGCGTTGCGAGGAGAAGGTCAGCGGAGGGCCGGCTCGGGGGAAACGCGCCGGAACTGATCAGCATGATCTCGGCTCCCGGCTTCACAAGCGCATGGCTCCCCGGAGGAATTACGACCACAACCCCTGATTCGAGCCGCTGACCGTCGACGGCAACGGTCACCGGCATCGTCGAGCGTCCGTCGAGGATGTCCACGAGCGTGCTCACGTGGTCGGGATCCTGATGCAGGAGCACGACAATCGCTGCGGCGAGGTTTGACGGGACTGCGCGCAGGATCGTCGAGACGGCGTGAAGACCGCCGGCCGAGGCAACCAGCGCGATCACGTGCGCGGGTTCGCCAGAGCTACGTCGTCCGCCGGAGGTTGATTGGATCCGGTCGGGCTCACGCATGTGACGCGGACGCTACAACGGACGGCCTTTCTCGGCGTGGCTTGACGGTGTCCACGCTGACAGTGAACATCGCAACCATTGTCAAGCAGCACCGACCGCTGAACCTCTTGCGAGGCAACGCGAGCGCGTCACAGTTCAGCGCCGGTGCGGTGCGGGGACCGTCGGCGCGCTGGGCGGCTACGTTGTGGCTCTCGCCTCGGTGCCATCGGCGGGCATGACGCGGGGCCCCTCACGCACGGTGCGCTGGCGGTCGCGGTGCCGAGCAACAGTTGCGAGGGGTAGGCCGCATCATGGAAGATCAGGTTCCGGCCGGCCACATCCAGCGGCTCGTGCGTCGGTGTGTCTGAGGAGCTCAACCACAGCCGCAGGCGGTGTCCCGGGAGGACCGTGTAGGCCGTGTCCCAGATGTCCATGCGGTACTCGGTGGTCGCGCCGACCTCGACAGGCGAATCGCGGCTGTCCGGCAGGTAGGGGTCGCCGGGACGGGACCGGACCGGGTCGACGTAGCGGAAGCTCGCCCGCAGCCAGCCCTGGGTGATCAGCGACGTCGCACCGTCCGGCGCAACGTCCTCGAGCCGCGCGACCCAAGCCATGTCGCTGGCTTCAGTGACCGCCCAGAACCGGAACTCGGATGGGCCCGCGAGCCGCAGCGGCTTGTTGAGGATCGGGGTCGTGTACGTCAGCCCTTGCGGCTCGTCGAGTCGCTGGTCGAGCGGTGCATAGGGCAGGAAACCGTCGGGGCCGTCCTTGCCGGCCGGAACCGACACGCCCGCGGTGGGGTTGTACACATACCAATCCTGGTAGCTGTCGCGACCAATCGGGTTGGTGCGCTGAAGCGTCCCGTCGTTGGGTGAGAGCGGTGCAGAACCGCTGTGCCGGGCAGAGAGATAGAGCCGGGTGAGGTGCGTGTCGGCCGAGCGCCACGATCGAACTGCGTGCCAAGTCTTATCGCCGAGGTCGAAGTACCGAACCCGAGGCTTGCGATCGACTCCATTATGTAGGCCCTTCACCCAGCGGTTGAGCCAGGCTATGTCCTCGCCGGGCGGTGGGCTGCCGCTCAGCGCGCCCGCCGTCTTGAGCTGCTCGGCCAGCGGACCACCATAGGGCGCGCCGATCTCGCCCGCTTCACCCGTGCCGTGATGGGTGCTGGCGTCGATCACCAGCAGGCTCGGCGTCCGCAGCGAGTCGATCAGCCACATGTCCCCGCGGCTGTACATGTCCTCCCACCCGGTAAACACGTAAACGGGGACCTTGATCCGGTTCACCTTCGCGAGCACCGAGCGTTCGTAGTAGACCGGGCCGTCGTATGGGATCAGGCGCGTCTCGACCGCGAACTGCTGCTGTGCGCGGTCGAGGATCTGCGGCTGGTAGCCGATCCCGATCGACTGTGCAGCGGTCTGACCGGCGAACCACTGATTGACAAACCCTTGGTCGTAGAGCCCGTTCTGCCAGATCACATCGCGATACGGGTCGGTCGGCGGATGGCCAACCACCACGGCATCGAGATGAGGCGGCTCGAGTGCGGCACCAAGCAGCGCGGTGATCGCGGAATACGAGTACCCATAGAGCGCGACATGACCGTTGCTCCACGGTTGCCGGGCGACCCACTCGACGACGTCATAAACATCCTGCTGCTCCCGCCGGCAGAGCAAGCACAGAGCTCCGCCACTCATCCCCGAGCCGCGGACATCGGTGTTCACGCGCGCGTACCCCTGCGGCACGTAGTCCGTCGACGTCGAACGGCCGTAGGGCTCCATATCGATCACCGCCGGGTACCGTCTCGTGCCGGCTCCGGGGAGATAGACGTCGCCCACGAGATTGACGCCGTCGCTGGCGACGATGGTCACGTTCGACAGCTTCCTTATGCTCGCGCTGGCCGCCTGAGCGGAGTACATGACGGCGAGCACGGCGAGGACCGAGAGCAGCGTGATGCGGAGTCGCATGCACCCTGAAACGAGTCCCCCGGCCAAAACTTGCGGCAACGCCCCCGTCGATATCCGGGTGGGGGCGTCATCATTTGCAGCTCGATGCGGGCCGAAATACGTCACGCCAAACCGGGCGACGAGGGGCGGCTGCTGGTGGGCTACGAGTGGCTGTTCGCCCCGCCGGGTTCGAAACCTCGGGTGTGGGATCCGGAGCGGGCCCGACAGCGCCTCAGCGACGCAATCGCCTCATCACGAAGCACGATCTTGGTCGCCGAGGATGGCGGAGCCGTGATCGCGTTCTGCACCGCCTACCTGGACCTCGACTCGGTGCGGTTTGGGCAGCGTTGCTGGGTCGAGGACTTGGCGGTCGATCCCGAGCGGCGCTCGGGAGGGATCGGGACGCGGCTGCTGGACGCCGTCAAGGATTGGGCGAGGACAAAAGGGGCGACGCACCTCGAGCTCGACTCAGGACTTGCGCGCGAGCGCGCCCACCGCTTCTACGAGCGCGAAGGGGGAACCCGGCAGTCGTACACGTTCGGCTGGGAGCTGTAGCCCGGGACAGGCTTACGTTGCCGGTGCCACGGGCCCGACGTTGTCCGTGACCACGTCAAGCAGCCGAGCGCCCCGCCGGAGCGGGGCGCTCACATCGGGCCAGGATGATTCCTCCTCGCGAGTGTTTCTGGTTATTGCGTTCCTTTCATGGCATCGCGATGGTTTTGTCGCCCGAGCTGGAGTACTTGCCGTCTGCGCCCATGATCCACATGTGGTAGACGACCTTCTGGCCGCTCTGCTTGGCTTTCAGCGCATCGATCCATGCCTGCTGCGTCTCGACGGTCTGACCGTCGACCTTGTCAACCAGGATGAAGTGACCCTCGTTGGTGTTGGCCGCGGTCGTCATCAGCTTGCCCAGACCAATTTGGTCGGCGGATGTGTCCTTCGCCACCGAGGTGACGATCAGACCACCGCCGCCCCAGGCCTGCGCGGCTACTGACGGCACCGCGGATGCGCCGCAGCCCGGCCACCCGATCGAGTTGCCCTGAGCGAGTCCGGGGACGATCGAGTTCACCTTGCTGACCGGGATTGCATAGCCCTGGCTCTGGGCGGCGCCGGAACCCGCGACGACCATGCCGACGAGCTCACCCTTGTTGTTCACGAGTGGCCCTCCGGAGTTGCCCGGGTTGATCGCGGCGTCCGTCTGGTAGAGGTCGGGCAGGATCACAGTCCCACGGTCATTTTTCGGGATGAGGCTGTAGCTCACGTTTGCCCGCACTCCAGTAGTCGCGGAGATCGCGCCTTGCGTGAGCTGGAACGACGTCTTCAGGAAGTCCGTGGACGTCGACGAATTGCCCGGATACCCGAGCGCGTACGCGGCATCGCCCTGCTTGATGCTCGCCGGATTGGCTCGAGACATTGTCTTGAGCCCGGTCAGCACCGCGGGCGGAACCTTCAGCACCGCGATGTCGTTGCCGAGGTCGACGCCGACGATCGTCGCGTCGGTCAGGCTGGATGAGTCATAGCCAGCCTGCACGGTGGCACCGTTGACCACGACGTGCGCGTTAGTCACGACCAGGCCACGGCTCGCGTCGTAAACCCAGCCGCTACCACCAGACATCAGCTCGTTCCCGTTGTTGAGCCCGCTGATCGCACCGGTTCCGCGGCTGAACACCATCACCGTCGCAGGCTTGTCCTTGGCAATGATCTGCGCCGGCGTCAGCGTGCTCGACCCACCACCACTCAGCAGGACGATCGCCAGACCGACGATCGCCAACAGGACGATCCCACCGGCCACGTATATCCACCTTCTTGGCGCTGCCGCCGCACCACCTCTTTTCGGCGACTGCGGCGGGGCTGGAGGCGCCTCCTTGCTCTGCGGCTGAGAAACCGCCGGTTCCGCGACCGGAGCCACTGCCTCGGCGGGGCGTGCTTCTGCGGCCGCCACCGGAGGTGGGACCGCCGCGGCGCTCGCCAGCAGCGCCGTCAGATCCTCCTCGCCGATCTTGATGTGATCACCGGGTCCGATCAGCGTCGGAGCGGCAATCTTGTTGCCGTTGACGTACGTCCCTGTACGAGATCCCAGGTCATGCACGTTGCGGCTTCGGAGGAACCAAGAAGGGAACGACGGGTCATCTTCCCCCTCCCTTCCCTCCTGGTGCACCTGAGGAGTTGCGCCCACTCTCGCCCCGTGGCGGCGCTTGTGACGACTCTTACCGGTCAAATCCGCAACTCCGACGACGGCACCGGCCAGCTGCGACGCTGGTTCAGCGCCGGTGCTTGCCCGCCGAATGCGCCGCAGTTAGCGATTCGATCCTCCCTGCTGGTGGCGAGAAGCGCGTCTGTCGTGGTTTTGCGGTCGAGACGTCTGCCTTCGCGCCGGCGCGGGTATCGCTGCCCTCTTCAGCCAGCCCGCAGGCGATCGCTTGGATGCGGTCTCATCCGATATTGGGTGAGACGCCGGAAGCCACGTCGCTCCCTTTACGGCTCGGACGCCCTCGTCGAACCGGCTGAGGTGCCGATCGGACACGATCAAAACCTTAGGAGGCATCTCCCGCAGAAAGTTTTCTAGAAAGCTTTTAGCTTGATAGAGTCTGGCTCAGTCACGCCTTGCTGCTGCACACGACCGGCAAGCAGAGCGTCCCACCATCGACCGCCTCTCTGCGGGCGGAGCCAACTCAATAGTCAGCTACCTGGAGGTCAAAAATGGCCGACAAGGCCGTCGTGTTCATACACGGCTTGTGGATCCACTCAAACGCCTGGGAACCCTGGGTAGAGCGTTACGCCACGGCGGGCTATGACACCCACGCCCCCGGCTGGCCCGGCGACGCGGCCGACGTCGAGCAGACCCGTGCCAACGCCTCCGCTTTGGTGAACCAGGGGATCGACGACATCACCCGCAGGTACTCCGAATCCATCGGCAGGCTGAGCAGCCAGCCGATCGTGATTGGCCAGTCGTTCGGCGGGCTGATCGCCCAGAAGCTGCTCGCCGACGGTCAGGCGGCGGCGGCAATCGCGATCGATCCGGGCCAGATCAAAGGCGTCAAACCGCTGCCCCTCGCGCAGCTTCGCTCGGGCCTTCCAGTCCTGTCTCGACCGGGCAACAAGAAGAAGGCCGTCTCGCTGACCAAGAAGCAATTCCGCTACGCCTTCGGGAACGCCCTACCCGAGGCTGAATCAGACGAGCTGTTCGAGCGGTGGACGATCCCGGGCCCGGGCCGGCCGCTGTTCGAAGCATCGGTCGCCAACTTCAAGAGGACGTCGCCGGCGGCGGTCGACACCCATCGCAACGACCGCGGCCCGCTGCTGTTCATCGCCGGCGGCCGGGACCACACCGTTCCCGAAGTCGTCGCTCGGGCTGCTTACAAGCTATACGCCGACTCCGCGGCGACCACCGACTTCTACGCCTTCCCCGACCGCGGCCACTCACTCGTCTTCGACCACGGGTGGCGCGAAGTCGCGGACGTGACCCTCACATGGCTCACACGGCAGGGCCTCAACCCACGTGCAGCGTCATCGCTGCCCACATCCGCATCACCATCCAACGAAAGGTAGACCCGTGCACCTTCAAATCAACCTCAAGAATCGCATGCTGCGGGCCGGCCTCGTCAGCATCGTCGCCATCGGCGCATCCGGGCTCTCGCTGTCCGCATTCACAGCCGGTGCCGCGACCGCAGCTTCAACTTCGACCAAGCCGACGATCGTGCTCGAGCACGGCGCCTGGGCCGACGGATCGAGCTGGAGCGGGGTCGTCACCCGCTTGCAGGCCGCCGGCTATACCGTCGACGTTCCGCCGAACCCGCTGCGCGGTCCCCAGGTTGACGTCCCTTACCTGCAGAGCTACCTCAAGACGCTGACGGGTCCGATCGTCCTCGTCGGGCACTCCTACGGCGGTTTTGTCACCACCGACGCCGCGACCGGCAACCCCAACGTCAAGGCGCTGGTCTACGTCGACGCCTACAGGCCCGCCACCGGTGAAACCATCACCAGCATCAACAAGCAGTTCCCCGGCAGCCAGCTCGTGCCCACCGCGCTCTCGTTCGTGCCTTCACCCGGTGGTGTCGTCGACGCATACATCAAGCCCAACCTGTTCGGCACGATCATGGCCAACGGCCTGCCGGCCAAGCAGGCCGCGGAACTCGCAGCCACCCAGCGCCCCCTCGCTGCGGCAGCGCTCGCCGAGCCCTCCACCGCCCCGGCCTGGGACACCATCCCCAGCTGGGACGTGATCGGCACCCACGATCACGCGATCCCCGTCGCGGCCCAGGAGTTCATGGCCAAGCGCGCACAGGCGAAAGTCACCAAGATCAACGCGCGGCACCTGTCGATGATCGCGAACCCCGCCAAGGTCACCGCGGTGATCGAATCCGCCGCTCGCAAGAGCAGCTGACACCCCAGACAACCCGGCGCCCGCGCACGGCACGCGGCATTAGCGTTCAGGCCGGCCCCTAGGGCCGGCCTGAACCGACTATCACAGACCCGCCGGGTTGAGGCGTTCGATGTCTAGCCCCCAGATGCAAGCTCAGCCCAATGGCCAGCACGATTGCGCCGATACCGGCCAAAGCTTCCGCCAAAGCTTTCGAAACAACATCAAGCCCTACACTGAACGCAGTGCCCGCGTCACGCCGCAGCTCCCGGCCCACAGGCCGACCCTTCACACCGAGCACCGCGCCACGCGATCTCATCGACGGCATCAGCGCGGAATGGCAAGCAGAGATGCCGGACATCGCCACTAACGAGTTCGAACTGACCAGGCGCGCCGGACGCCTCAGCGCGCTCCTTCAGGACGCGCTGGGCGACTGTCTATCGCGGTGGGAGCTAACTCATGCTGAGTACGGAGTCCTGATCACACTCCGCTGCGCTGGAACCCCGTATGAGTTACGACCCAGCGACCTCAAAGCACGCGTACTGATGACAGCGGGAGGCATCAGCAACGCCGCCAACCGCCTTGAGCGACGAGGGCTCATCGAGCGAGATGCCGACCCCGGCGACAAACGCGGGGCTTGGCTTCGCCTCACCCTCAAAGGAGTCGACATCGCCGAGCAGGTCATCGCCGCTTGGGCAGCCGACCTTGCAGCGCTCCTACGGGGCGTCCCGCCAGAGTCCGTGCGTGCGGCGTCCAACGCACTGCGCGACGTTCTCATAGCGCTCGGTGACCGCGGGCCGCGAGCGCCAAAGACACGACAGCAGGCCGAGCCGCGGGGCTAGCCCGAGGGACCGCCCAAGAGCCCAGGCCTCTCAGTCCACGCGCGCCGCACTTCCCTCAACCACGCAGAGACAACGACCATCGACCTACCCACGACCAGCACGACCACATCCAGCACCGCGACGACGCCTTAGAGGTGTCAATGAGAGGCAACCGCCCTCGGCGTAACGTGCTCAGAACTGAGACGCGAAGGCGCCGAACCTGACGAGCGGCTGGCGGTGATCCAGGTCACACGGGGCGCGCCGGCACCCGCTTCTCGTACGCGACGCATATCTCGTGATCCGCGCGACGAGACCCCGTTTGCGCGGCGCTCGGGTCGGGCGGGTCCCATCCGGGAGCACGAGCCCGCCGAGGGCCGCGCTCGTGGCGAATCTCAGGTCTCCTCGCGGGCGGACCGCCGGGCCCTGCCTTCGTGTCCGGACTGGGGTATGCGCCGGGGCAGCGTGGCGCGGCTCCTAGGCTCCAGGAGCGGTAGCACCGGCCTGACCGATTACGCCTCCCGAGGCTTCCGGAACTGGGTGAAAGCGGCCACACGGTGGCCCCGTCCAGCGCCGCCCGGAGGACCGGCGGCACGGGTCGCGACCGTTCTATCGGGCCTCGGCGTTAGCTGGAACTTGCAACGACCAGCAAGCACCGAATGCGCGGCATTGGCGAGATGCGGGGCGCGCGCGTTCTCGGCCAAGACACCTCTCGCGGCTTCGAAGCGGGGCAGCGGATCCGCCCCTAGGTGACGAATTGGGCCGTACCCGCGGACGGTCCGACTGCTGACGAATCCACAGCCGGCGCGGCATGTGCAGCAGCACAGGCCGCTGGCAGTCCGCGGTCTCCGTAGTTGCAGGGCGGACGTTCAGTACGGATGGCGGATGCCAAGACCCCTTTGCCGAGCGCATGCTCGGAGGGAAAGGAGCGAACATGGACACAGACACACGCGCGGCTCGGTCCGCGCGTCCCGCGGCGACTCCTACGCCTTTGCTCGACGGTAGGTACCTCAGTCTGACGACCTTCAAGCGCGATGGGGCCGCGGTCGCCACACCCGTGTGGTTCGTTGCTGACAACGGCCGGCTGCTGGTCCTGACAGACGCGCAGTCGTTCAAAGTCAAGCGGATCCGCCGCAATCCGGACGTGAGCGTCGCGCGGTGCTCGGCGAGCGGCCGCCTCCGCGGGGAGCCTGTCGCCGCACGGGCGGAGGTCCTGCCCGACACGGCGATGACCCACGCCGAGCAATTGATGAACCACAAGTACCGGCTCGACCGGATCGTGATCCTGCCGCTCTACCGAGCGGTCCAGCGGGTGCGCGGCGCCAAGGAGAGCGGCACGAACGTCGTCGTGGCAATCACACCGAAGTGAGCGGCGCGCGTCACTGAAGGCCTCGTTTGGTCAGGCTGCGGTGATCGCGGCCGTCCCAGCCATTCACATGCTCTGCGCGGCAGAGAGAACCGCCGTGGCGGCTGCGTGTCCCGGCTATCGCTTCTCTAGGAGGTAGCGGCGGTCTGACGCCGGCGACAAAACGCCGGCTGCTAGCCCGGAGGGGGCGTCTGGTCAGTTCGCGCGACACTTCCCCCTTCGGGCGCTGGGTGCTCGACGTCGACCGCTCGGCTACCAACGCGCCGCCCATTGGGCGACGGGCGACGAACTAGAGCAACACTAGATCCGCGCTAAGCGGGGCGCTGGTCCTTGGTGGGTTAGATGCTCGTCGCGCAATGAGAGCAGGAGCTGATCCTGTTCGGTGTGCGCCGCGGGTGGTAGCCGTGCGCGGAGGCGGTCGAACGCGCCCTCGAGCTCGGCCCGCTCGCTCTTTCGGCGCGCTGACTGTGAATCCCTGCCCCCACTTTCCTACCCGCCGTCGCGCTTGTGGTCCTCCTCCTCGAGCCGGACGAGCTCGGCCAGTTAGGTATCGTCAGTCTCGTCGTAGCCCGGTGCCGGTGTGCCGGGCGGCGCGTGCAGGACGCGATCGTGCTCTTCTTTGAGCTTCCGCTCGTTGGCGCGGCGGAAGATCTTCGGGTTGAAGCGCGCGTCGTCGGAGAGGTCGATCTCGACCGTCTGCTTTTCGGGGTTGCAGCGCACGCGAAGGCTGTCGCCGGGGCTGGGATGGCGAAGCGGGCTGAACTGATGGTGCGTCTCGGCCCGGAAGGGCGGCGCCCCCTCGGGCAAGACATCCAGGATCACGGCGTACGTCGCGGTGCTGCGTCCGTGGGAGTCCGTCGACGTCCAGCTCAAGCCACCCTGCTTCAGCGTGCACGAAATCACCTTGGCCGTCCCATCATGCGTCATCTTCCGAAGGCCGAACATCCGCATCTCCCGGTCGCTTGAAGGCAGCGATTGCCGCCCGTACGAAAAACTAACCCTTGACTTGGTGTCCTGTCCAGCGGCCAGATTGGCACGGCGACACGTGATTGCGCGTCCGCCTTCCGGCGCGCGTCACCGATTCACGTGATTAGCACGCTGTGGCAATGCACGTGGCTCCCGGCAGCCGACGAGTGTCTTGCTCCTCGCCTCGAGTTCTCAGTGGGGACTCAGCGCCGGGCCGTCCGACGGTCGTGCCTCATTACCGCGCATAAGGGGTGCACCGGCCCGGAGCATGGCTGTACCGCACCTGAGTTTCGCGATCAGCAGACGCGCAGCCACGGCGTCGAGAGCCAGCTGTTAGCCGGAAACGGACTGGTCAGCAACCACCTCGGCGCCGAAACGGAAGTCCGCGCCCGATCGACTAGACGCCCGGTTTGATCGAGCAGCGGCGGTATCGCTTGACTGTCCCTTCGCGTGGAAGCAGCAGCGCCTCGACCGGCTGACGTTGGCGACTCGCTTCCCTCGCGCCGCGATCGTTCGCCGCAGTCCATCGGGATGCTCGCTCAGCACGGGAAGCGTCCACGACCCGGCATGGAATTGGCACGGTCTCAGCAAGCGGAGCCCGGCGTCATGGCGACGCTGGTTCGCGAGCCCCCAGGTCAGTTTTCAGCAGATCAGGCGGCACAGGGATCAGGAGGGCTGTCGCTCCGGGCGTTGGCGGCGAGGCATCATGTGCATCGCCGGACGGTCAAGCAGGCGTTGGAGTCATCGGTTCCGCCTGCGAAGCGCAGGCCGGAGTCGCGGCCGGCGCCGAAGCTGGGCGAGTATCGAGAGCTGATCGACGAGTGGTTGATCGCTGATCTCGTCGCGCCGCGCAAGCAGCGGCATACCGCGAAGCGGTCTGGCGGCGGCTGGTCGATGAGCACGGCGTGCAGGTCGCGGAGACGACGGTGCGCGATCACGTCCGCAAGCGTCGTCGCGAGCTTGGGTTGACGGTCGGCGAGGTGTTCGTGCCGCAGGTGCACGCGCCCGCCCGGACCGCGGAGGTCGATTGGGGCGAGGCTGATGTTGATCTCGCGGCGCTGTGACGCGGGTGCACTTGTTCTTCATGCGTTCGTGCTTCTCGGGTGCGGCGTTCTCGATGGCGTCGCCGGTCGAGACCCAGCAGGCGTTCCTGGAGGGGCACGCGCTCGCGTTCGATTGGTTCGCGGGCGTGTTCGCCGAGGTCCGCTATGACAATTTGGGCTCCGCGGTGAAGAAGGTGCTGCGTGGCCGCCGGCGGGTCGAGACCGACAGGTTCGTCGCGATGCGCTCGCATTACCTGTTCGACTCGATCTTCACGACCCCGGGGATCGAAGGGGCCCATCAGAAGGGCGGCGTTGAGGGCGAAGTTGGCCGGCTGCGTCGCAATCACCTGGTGCCTGTCCCGGCCGTCGGGTCGATCGGGCAGCTGAACCGGCTGCTCGTCGACGCATGCGAGCAGGATCTGACACGTCGGATCGCTGGCCGGCCGGTCACGGTCGCCGAGCAACTCACCGCCGAGCGCCCGCTGTTGCGAGCGCTCCCGGCACCGTTCGACGCGACCGAGACGACAACGGTCAGAGTCGACAGCAAGGCGCTCGTCACCGTTCGGCAGAACCGCTACTCGGTCCCGGTCGCGTTCGCCGCACTGCGCGTCACGGCGGCGATCGGCGCGGGCGAGATCCGGATCTGCCACCGTGACCGGGAGGTCGCCCGCCACGAGCGGTTGCACGGGAAATACGGCACCCGGGCGATGCTCGATCACTATCTCGAGCTGCTCGCCCGCAAGCCCCGCGCTCTGGCCCGGTCGCTGCCGCTGGCCCAGGAACGAGACCGCCGGACATGGCCGGAGCCCTTCGACGAGCTGTGGGCCGCGCTCCGCGCTCGCTGGGGTCAGTCCGAGGCGGACCGGCAGATGGTCGACGTGCTCCTGCTGTGCCGAGAGCACGGCCCCGCAAGGGTCGAGCTCGGCGTCCGCGGCGCGCTCGCGGCCGGCGCGATCGACGGACGCGCTGTCGCCGTGCTCGCCCGCCGCACCAGCCCCACCGGTCCGGTCGCGCGGCTGGACGCGCTCGAAGCCCGCCTGCAAGCGCACGACCGGCCCGAACCGGACCTCGCCGGCTACGACCAGCTGATCGGCGGTGTCCGATGAGCGCACCCAAGAATGCGAGGACGGCGGCGCTCGAGGCGTTGATCGACGCGCACGCCGTCGAGCTGAAGCTCCCGACTGTGCGCCGCCGGTTCCGCGCGCTGGCAGACGAAGCGGTCCGCGAGCAGCAGACCCCGGTCGCCTACCTCGCGGCGCTGCTGGAGGCGGAGATGGCCGAGCGCGCTGAACGGCGCGAGAAGCGCCGGCTCATCGACGCGCGGTTCCCAGCGCTCAAGCGGCTCGAGGACTTCCGGTTCGCGGACAACCCCAAGATTCCGCAGGCCACGATCGCGGCGCTCGCGGAGGGCTCCTGGATCGATGACCGCGACAGCGTGATCCTGATCGGCGACTCGGGGACCGGCAAGACACACCTAGCGACCGCGCTGTCGATCTGCGCTTGCCAGCAAGGCCGACGCGTCCGGTTCACAACGCTCGCAGCCCTGGCGAACGAGCTGCAAGAAGCCGAAGGCAACCGCGAGCTCGCCCGCGTCGTCGGCCGCCATCGGCCGAAATGCGACACTCAGGCTCCGGCGGCGCCCGCGGGCTCGGAGTACGGCGATCGCGCCACCAAGCAGATGGGCTGCGGGATGGCGCTCGGAATCCTGGTCGCCTCCTTTGTCGTCTCGACATTGCCGGTCCCGGCGCTCACCGCACTCATCGCAAGCGCGCCTGGTGGCCAGGCCACACCGCTCACGACTCGACGCCACCTCAGCCCGAGCCGCTACGGGAGCTCAGGCCGATTGCGCGCACCAAATAGACCCACACAACACAACCGACACCGCCCGCGCCCCACCAGCGCAGGCGGTTTCGCATCTCGCTCGCCGCCGGGCGTGTGTGACCAGTCGCGGCCCGGGAATGAGTCGCAGCTCAGACCCAAACACGAATCCGGCACCGCGAACATTTCCGCTTTCCTGTGCGCCGAGGCATGCGTGTGCTCCATGGCGAGCACGGCGGCGCCACCGCCGCTCAGTCGAGCTGCGGCCGACCCCCGAATCGTCCGCGGGGTCGGCGCTTGCTTGTACTGCCGCCGTGGTGCGGCGATCGCACGAACCGCTCGGGGTGGCGCGCAAACGCTCCTGCGCAGGTGAGTGTGCAGAAGAAGTAGGTCATTCCCTCGTGGTTGAGGCGGCCGGCGGAGTGGTCGGGATCGACGACCATCTGGCAGACGGGATCGATCGCGAGTCGGTCGTCGGTGGTGTGTCCGTGGCGCGTGGCGGCGACGAGCTCGACGGGCTCGCGGACGTTGCGCAGGCTCTGCCGGCCGCGCGATTCGTAGAGGACCGCGTCGACGTCGGGGGCCAGCGCGGCGGTATCGGCGGTGAGGAGGACTTCGCCGCCGGTCGCCGCGGCGGAGACGCGGGCTGCGAGGTTGACGGCGCCGCCGATGTAGTCGCCGTCCCGTTCGACGGCGGTTCCGTGGTGCATGCCGACCCGGACGGCCGGTGCTCCGTGCCCGCTAAGGATGTCATGGGCGATCCGAAGCCCGAGCAGCACAGCGTCGGCCGGATCAGGGATGCGGAGCATGAGCGCGTCACCAATCGTCTTGATCTGTCTGGCGCGGTACGCGGGAAGCTCCGCGCTGACGGCGTCGCAGAAGTCGGCGACTAGCTTGGCTGCTTGCGTGTCGCCGTGCGCTTCGGTTAGTGCGGTGAACCCGGCGATATCGGCGAACAGGAACGTCGCGGCTGTCTCGCACCGGTCTTGGTCAGGCATTGGCGTGGCTGGGGCTGAGGGCGAGCTCGACGGCGCGTTCGGCGTGTAGCCGCGTGGTGTCAAAGACGGGCACGGGCGAGTCGCTAGGGTCGACGAGTAGGTCGATCTCGGTGCAGCCGAGGAGGATGCCTTCGGCGCCGCGGTCGGCCAGCTCGCGCATGATCCGCCGGTACTCGGTTCGGGAGTGCTCGTTGACGACGCCCTGGCAGAGCTCGTCGTAGATCACGTTGTGGACGAGGCGGCGGTCGGGTGGGTCGGGGACGAGGACAGTGAGGCCGTGCTTCTCGCGCAGGCGGCCGGTGTAGAAGTCCTGCTCCATCGTGTAGGCGGTGGCCAGCAGCCCAACCGTCGAGAGCCCCTGGGCGCGGACGGCGTGGGCGGTGGTGTCAGCGATGTGCAGGAAGGGGACCTCGATGGCGGCGATGATCGCGTCGGCGACCTTGTGCATCGTGTTGGTGCACAGAACGAGCAGCTCGGCGCCGGCAGCCTGGAGCACGGCTGCCTCAACCGCGAGCCGCTCGCCTGCCTGCTGCCACTCACCGGCTCGTTGCAGTTCTTCGATCTCCGTGAAGTCGACCGAGCGCAGCAGGCAGTCGGCGGAGTGGAGCCCGCCGAGGCGGTCGCGGGTGGTTTCGTTGATGAGCCGGTAGTACTCGGCCGAGGACTCCCAGCTCATTCCGCCCAGTAGTCCGATGCGCTTCATGGTCTTCGCTCCCCGTCGC
Organism: uncultured Solirubrobacterales bacterium; assembly: GCA_963796525.1. Taxonomy (GTDB): domain Bacteria; phylum Actinomycetota; class Thermoleophilia; order Solirubrobacterales; family Solirubrobacteraceae; genus Palsa-465. The sequence goes on along the minus strand of CAWCMD010000010.1, from coordinate 430,466 downwards.
TGGGTCACACGCTCGCCGTGGCCCCTGGCGACACTAGCGCCGGCCCGGCGACGTGGGGAGTTGGTTGCTGCCGGGGGGTCTTGGAGCGTGCCGCGTTGAAGCGACGCAGGCGCAGGGCGTTGGTGACGACCGAGACGCTCGAGAAGGCCATCGCCGCCGAGGCGATGACGGGGTTGAGTAGTCCGGCGGCGGCGAGCGGCAGGGCTGCGATGTTGTAGCCGAAGGCCCAGCCGAGGTTCTGTTTGATCGTCCGCAGCGTGGCGCGGCTGAGGCGGATGGCGTCGGCAGCGGCGGCCAGGTCGCCGCTGACGAGCGTGAGGTCTGACGCCTCGATCGCGACGTCGGTGCCCGTGCCGATCGATAGGCCGAGGTCGGCGCGTGCGAGCGCGGGCGCGTCGTTGACACCATCGCCGGCCATCGCCACGACCCGGCCTTCGGCCTGCAGGCGGCCGATGACTTCCGCCTTGTCGGCGGGCATCACTTCGGCGATGACCTCGTCGATCCCGACCTCGGCGGCGACCGTGCGGGCGGTGGTCGCGTTGTCACCGGTGAGCAGGACGGTGTGCAGACCGAGCGCCTTCAGTTGCGCGATCGCTTCGGCGGAGGTGGGCTTGATCGCGTCGGCGACGACGAATATCGCGGTGGCGCGCCCGTCCCAGCCGGCCACGATCGCTGTTTGGCCACGCGCTTCCGCCGCCTGCCGTGCGGCATCGAGCTCGGCGGGGAGATGCATCGCCCAGTCGGCGAGCAAGGCGGGCCGGCCGGCGACGATCGCATGTCCGTCGATGATGCCCTGCACGCCGAGGCCCTCGCGATTCGTGAACCCTTCGACTCCCGCGAGAGGCGACGTGGTCTTGGCGGCCGCGGCGATGGCGCGGGCGATCGGGTGCTCGGAGGCGTCCTCGAGCGTGCCGACGAGCCGGAGCGCCTCGTCGCGGTCGACGCCGTCGGCGGTGACGATGTCGAGGAGCGTCATCTGCCCGGTGGTGACCGTGCCGGTCTTGTCGAGCACGATCGTGTCGATCCGCCGGGTCGACTCGAGGATCTCCGGGCCTTTGATCAGCAGCCCGAGCTGCGCGCCGCGGCCGGTGCCGACCATCAGCGCGGTGGGCGTGGCGAGTCCGAGGGCGCACGGGCACGCGATGATCAGGACCGCGACGGCTGAGGTGAACGCGAACGTGGTGCTCTGTCCGGCCCCGAGCCAGAAGCCGAGTGTCGCGACGGCGATCGTGAAGACGGTTGGCACGAAGATGCCGGAGATCCGGTCGGCGAGCCGTTGCACCGGTGCCTTGCCGGTCTGCGCATCGGTTGACGAGCCGGGCGATCTGCGCGAGGGCGGTGTCGCTGCCGATCTTGGTGGCGCGGACGATCAGCCGTCCGCCGGCGTTGATCGTCGCGCCGGCGATCTCGGAGCCGGGGCCCACCTCTACGGGGACCGACTCGCCGGTCAGCATGCTCATGTCGATCGCGGATTGCCCGTCCTCGACGGTTCCGTCGGTGGCGACCTTCTCGCCGGGGCGGACGATGAATCGCTGGCCGACCTGCAGTTGCTCGATCGGGACGCGGCGCTCGGTCCCGTCGGGCCCGAGGATCGCGACCTCCTTGGCGCCGAGCTCGAGCAGCGCCTTCAGTGCAGCGCCTGCGCGGCGCTTGGCGCGCGCTTCGAAGTAGCGGCCGGCGAGGATGAACGTGGTCACGATCGAGGCGGTCTCGAGGTAGATCTCGTTCGCGCCGGCGCCGGAGGACGGGATCAGGTTGAACACCATCCGCATGGCGTTGTCGCCTGCGCCGCCGGGGAACAGCGAGTACAGCGACCACAGCCAGGCTGAGAGGGTGCCGACGCTGATCAGCGTGTCCATCGTCGCGGTCGCGTGCTTGAGGTTGGCCCAGGCGGCGCGGTGAAACGGCCACGCCCCCCACAGGACGACCGGCGTTGCGAGCTGCAGCGAGAGCCACTGCCAGTTGTCGAACTGCAGCGAGGAGATCATCGAGATCAGCAGGACCGGCACCGACAGCAGCGCGCTGATGATCAGCCGGTTGCGAAGACGGGCGGTCGGGTCCTGCTCGGCCGGCTGGCCGGTCTCCGTTTCGGCGCTCGGCAGTGCTGCCTGGTAGCCGGCGGCCTCGACGGCCGCGATCAGCTGCTCGGCTCCGATCCGGCCCTCGTGTTCGACGGTGGCGGTTTCGGTGGCGTAGTTGACGGTGGCGGTGACGCCGTCGAGCTTGTTGAGTCTGCGCTCGATCCGGTTCGCGCACGAGGCGCAGGTCATGCCGGTGATCGGCAGCTCGAGTCGTTCTGTGAGGGTGGCGGCGGTCATTGGTCTAGGCGATGTCGTAGCCGGCTTCGTCGATCGCGTCGCGGACGGCGGCGTCGTTGAACCCGGCGCCGTTGACGGTCACGGTCTTGGTGTCGAGGTCGACGTCGACGGCGCTGACGCCGGCGACCCTGGTGACCTCGCCGGTGATCGCCGTCCGGCAATGGCCACAGGAGATACCGGGTACGGAGTAGGTGGTCTGCATGGAGTGATCCGATGAAAACCCTGGACTTTCTCCGGTGGCTGGGCGTCGATGTCCCGCGATGGATCGAGAATGACCTCAAGCACGCCGCGGACCCACTCGAGGCCTCGTATCAGCAAGCGTTCACGACAGCAACCGAACTGATGGCCTACTGTCGCACGCTCGGCGTGCCCTTCGGAATCAACGTCGAAAGCGTGTCGATCAGGCGCGTGGAAATCGAAGCCTCGGTGCGCCTCGCAGGACAGCTTCGAAGACAACTCGTGCGCTGACCAGGTTGGCGCTCAGCAAAGAGCGGTCCGCGCCGACCATGAGCCCCGCTTCCACTTGAACGCGCTTATCTCAGCGGCCCCGCGCCTGGTTGTGCTCCGCGCGGAAGCCAGAAGCGCGTGCCGCGGCAGCTACCCGATGCGCTCGTCGATCCGGACGTGAACCGCGTCGCCGGCCTCCTTGCCGATCGCCTTCCGCAGCGCCGCCTTGACCGGGAGCCTGTGCGTACCGTCATCCTGAGCCATCAGCGCACCCGTGAACGGCTCGCCATCGATCGCACCGCGGATCTTCACGAGCCCACGGGTACCGAAGAGCGTGGCCACGTCGTCCATCACTACGCACGTCCACGCCCCTGGGTTGTCGCCCTTCTGAAGTGGGGCATCGAACTCTCTCAACATGACTCTCAGACTCTCGCACGTGGCCAGACTCATCGCTGCGGGCGCTGCTCAAATCGCGCTCGCTTTCGAGCGTCTGCCAGCATCGAGACGCCGTCGACGAGCAACCTGCAACGCGCGGACAGGAGGGCGGCCGTGCTGGCCTGGCGCGGGGCGACTCCTTGCGTGGCGAACGAATGACGCGGCTGCCGCCAGGTCTGGCGACTCAGTCGTCGCCGATGCAATCGCGCGCTGGGCGGCCGCCTCAAGACGAAAGGAGTCGCCAGCCGCAGCGATTGCCGACGCATGCTTCTGTCGGTGGGCTTCCACCATGGAGCCGTGGCGCTTGGGACAGTAACCGTGGCCGGCGCGATTGCATCGACATTTATCACGCCCAAGGACGGGTTGTACGCGGGCTTGACGGCTCAGGGCAAGCGCGGCATGTTGTGCTCGAAACCGGGGGCACTCCAGTTCTTCGAATGGGGCTCGGTGATGTTCGGTGGCGCCACGGCGAGCTCCGTAACCTTCTCCACCCTGTCCGCCGGCACACCGAAGCAAGCCGGACCGAACGGGTTCAGCCACGGGACCATTGCCTATGACATCGAGAGCCGGGACCGGCGCGCTGGCCGACGCACGCGGAATCGTCGTAATCCGAGTTCCGTGAGTAGGTCAACCGGTAGCGGAACCCGGATGCCGGCGCCAGGCCGGAAACCGAGGCCCGGCAGCCGGCCCACCACCGCTTGAGATGATCTTCGGCGACGCCTGGACCGCGCCGATCGTCGGCACCGGGCGACTGGTTCGCCACGAACGCACCCGTCAGCGTGAACGGAGTCGGACGATCGCCTTCGCCAAGAGACGGCGTCAGCCACCTGCCCCCAAATCGTCCGAAGGACGAGCGCAGACCGTGCGGGGCACGGCGCTCCTCGCGGCGACCTGTATCGCCGCGGCTGCCCATGCACGATGGTTGCCTCAGCCGATCGGCAATAGAGTGACTCAACGATGAGTTTGAGGACACTTCTTCTTCGTTATGGGATGGCGATTGGTCTTGGCGAGTGGGTCCGCTGCACACGCATACGACCAGAGGTGAGGGTTGGAGTGACCGCATTTGCGGGCGCCGTGATTGCTCCGTTCGTTGTGTTCGTCGGCCCAGTCCGCCGGCTGTACTGGCTCCTCGCCGGAAGGCAGCTTCCCGGTCCTTTCGGCTTCTTGACGCCGCAGCCTACGTTTTCGTCAACCCTTTCCGATCTGATCCCCCGCCTGAGATTCGCGAACTGCTATCGCAGCCCGAGCGCAACTGGGAGCCTGTGCGAACCACCCCGCAGCCTTCCCGTTGCCCTGGAACGCGGCACTCCGTCCGAGCTGGTTGAGGACCATCCCGATCCGGAAGTCACTGTCGGCACGGTCAGGGGTACCGGGCTGCATCCGGTTGGCGAGCGCCCGCTCGTCGGCGAGAAGCGCCTCAAGCTCGGCGTCGACGTCGGCGTCCGCACTGCCAGGCGCGACACGCCCGACCACGGGGCCGAACCGCTGAGAGAGCGACCGCGCGGCAGCGACGAGCGCCGGATCCCGGACCTCGCTCGAGCCTGGCACGGCGGGTGGGGGCCACGGCGGGGGTCCGGCCGGCTGCGGCGCGACCTGCCGGAGCCCGACGATGCGATCGGAGATCAAGACGAGACTCCCGAGCCGCTCGGCGGAAGCCCATCCGCCGAAGTCGACCATCCCCGCCGCGAGCGCGGCGACGAACTCGTCATACCACCGCGCGTAGTCGCGCTCCGGCCCGATCCCGACCACCGCGGCCTGCTGGCTCCGGATCAGGCCTAGGATCGCACTGAGCGTCGCGAACTCCGCCGGCGAAAGGGGCCGGACAAGCTCCGCGATCTCCCCGTCGAGTGCCCTGAGCTTGCCGAGCAGGTCCTCGATCGCGCGGTGGAACCGTGCGCGTTCATAGTTGGGATGCTCGCTTTCGACTCGGTCGCGGTATTGGGCTCAGATATCAACTTCCGCCACGGCCACCAACCGTAACCGCGGTGCGCGCGACCGTGGTGCGGACTTGGCCATGACCCACCTGCCAACGCTGAATCTCGCCGATGGCGAAGCAGCCGCGCCGCATCGCCGCCGCGAGCGCGCCCCGCGCTCCTTGACCCGCTCGCGCGGTCAACGCTCGCGGCGAACCGCGTCGCCACCAATGCTGTCCGATTGCGGTCGCCTGCCGCGGCGGTCCAAACCTCCGGATCACTGCCCCTCGGCATGCAACGGGGCAGCGACGCGCGTTGCCGCGACAGGTGTCATCCAGCCGCGTACGCCCCGTCGTCCGACACACCTGCTCCGCCTTCGTCAGGGGCATCTCGATCGCGAAGCCGATTTCCCTGCTGCGCGCCGGATACGACGGCGATGCTGGTTCGCGAGCCCCCGGGTCCGCCGTCGGCCAATGCGACACTCAGGCTCCGGCGGCGCGCGCAAGAGCTCGGAGTCCGGCTACCGGCAGGGAACTCGCGGAGCGACGCGGCGAAGGAATCGAACCTTCCCAGCGAGGGGCTGCCTCGCCGTAGCCAGTTTTGAAGACTTCGTGGAACACCCCACAAGTACCCATTCCTACGGGGGTTGCGGCTGCGGGGGAATGAAAAGGGGAATGACGGGTCATCCTCCCCCTCTCGTCGTGTTGCACTAAGGGGGCGTCGCCCAGTCGTGTTCGAGACGGTGTGTCATTCGTCGCCTTCTGGTCGTCCCGCGAGGGGATCCCATACGGCCATCGTTGATCGGTGCACTTTCGGCGCCTCGCTCGTGATGCGCTGCATCAGCATGTAGAAGCGCCAGAGCTCCGGGTAGAGCGTCGGCTTGCCGTTGGTCATCACTGCGCATGCGAGCGCACGCTCGGGGTCAGCCCAGGCAAGAATATTCGTGAAGCCGAGATGACCGAACGCGTGCTGGGTGTCGCGCCCGTACAGGCTCAGAAACCGCGCACCAAGCACCAGGCCGTATCCGAACCGCGTCGGGAATCCCAGCATGCGGTCGACCTCCAAGTGCGACTGCGCGGTGATCGCATTACGCACGGTCTCGGGTCCCATCACTCGGACGCCGTCGAGCTCGCCTCCGCGGCGGAAGATCTCAAACAGGCGCGCGAACTCGTTCGCCGTTGTGACCACGTTCACGGACGGGACGATCGCGGTCAGGAGGCGCTCGTCGTTGCTGATCTCGACGAGCTCGTCGAACGGGAGCCCGACCGCCCGCGAGAACAGCCGGGAGAGCGGCGGCGTGATCGGCGGCCCGGTCACGTAGTTCAGCGCCACTCGCGAGACGTCCTGCGCTGCGACGCCGTAGTTGGTCCAACGGAAGCCCAGCGGGTCGAGAATTTCCTCGGCAAGGACCGTGCGGATGTCCTTGCCTGTTACTCGCTGGACAATCTCACCCAGGATGTAGCCCCCCGAGACGGCGTTGTAAGCGAGGAGCCTCCCGGGCTCGGCGATTGGCCTTGCGTCGAACAGGGCCCGGACCCGGAACTCCCGGTCGACCAAGCGGTCGGGGTCCAAGGTCTCCCCCGAGAAGTTGGGCAACCCGCCGCGGTGCGCGAGCACTTGTCCGATCGTGATCTCGCCCTTGCCGTGCCGTTCAAACCCGGGAATGTGCTTGCAGACGCGGTCCGAGATGTCCAGCGCCCCGCGGTCGCAAAGCATGTGGACCACAAATGCCGTGACCGCCTTAGAGGCGGAATAGATCAAGAAGGGCGTCGCCGGCGTCGCGGGCTGCTTTTCGATCCCCGTGCCGTCACGCGGGCCGTTGCCACGGGCGTGACCGATTGCGCGGTCGAGCACGACCGCGCCTTCGCGACGCACGCACACCTGCACGGCAGGATGAACTCCGCTTCGATACAGATCGACGGCCGCGCTCCAGATGCGCTCCACAGACTCCGCGCTCATGCCGCCGGCGTCGGGCTCCTCCTCCTCGCCGATCGCGGTCACCGACCCGAGGTCACGAGGGATGCGCACCCGTCGCAGCGGATCCGGCAACCCAGGCACACGCGGAACCGACGGTATACGAGGCACCGCGACGCCCTCCACGCTCAACCCACAGGGGCCCACGCGCCCCAATCGACATCGCCGTCACGCGTCAAGCCCCGCACCGCCGCGTCCCGCCCGAGCCACCGGTTGACGAGTTGATTGAGCACCGCCCGCCGCGCCGAACACGGCCCGACGTACAAGCGCCCCGATGATCGCAACGGCAACGTCACGGCGCAACTGACGTTAGCGCCACCGGACTGTCCGAGCCGCGTGCTCGACCGCCAGCTCGAGCGTTGCGCAGATTCGCTCGCCGCGAGGTCGACATGCGAATCTGAGCGTGGGAACTACGGAGCCAAGCGGTAACGTTGTACGGGGGCCCGGGCGGACCACCGGGCCGATTAATTCTCAGAGGGTTCATGACGTTCATCGGTAGCCTGCGCCGTCCCGCGCGCGCTGCGCGCTCGAGCCGCGGCGTGCTTGCTATTGGGCTGTTGTCGGCCGTGGTCGTGCTCGGCATGGTCTTCATCGCGATCGTCTCGCGAGAATCCTCAGACGTACACCGCCGCGCCGAGGTCGTAGCAGGGCAGATTCTCGCCGCTAGCCAGGAGCTGAGCGCGTTGAAGTGGCGGACCCACACCGCGGTGCTCGCCGGGACGGCCGACCTGTCTGAGTCCGGGCCGCTCGTCGTCCGGGGTCTCGCGATCGCTGCTCAGCTGAACAGCCGCGCGAGAGAATTTGGAAGGCTTCAGCCAGGGGCCGACGCACGGCGGATCGCGACCGATGTCCAGCGGATGCTGGCCGCCGGGCTCGAGGCGCTCAACGACACACGCCGGACGAATCTACGATCGAGAGCAGGGCTGTCCCAGATCCAGGATCGATTTCAGCCGATCCTGGATCGGATGGACCGCGACGCACAGCTGGTCGCCGAGCATCAGCAGCAGGTCGCCGCGACCGGGCTTCAACGTTCGCTGTGGGCATCGATCGGCTCGTTGCTGCTGGGAGTCATGCTGCTGGGTGTCCTCGGCTGGCGACTGGCAAACCTCCGTCGCCGCGCGGTCCTCGCGGAGGAGGTGCTGGCGGTGGAGCGCCGCAGCGAGCAAGGGATTCACGCGCTCGTAGAAGACTCGAGCGATGTCGTCGCCGTCCTCGACCGCGACCTGCGAGTCCGCTGGCTGGCGGCCTCGGTGCGCGGGCTGCTCGGACTCGAGCCGGAGTCGCTGCTCGAGACGCCGATCACGTCGCTCGCAGACCCTGATGACCGAGCGCTTTTCGAGACGCTTCTCACTGCGACGAGCGATGGCGGGGCGCCGGTGACGATTCGTCCGCGGCTGCGGCACGCGGACGGCCGCTGGCTGCACGTCGAGGTCGTTGCCAAGCAGCGCTTCTCCGATCCGGCGATCGCCGGGATCCTGCTCAACATGCGCGATGTCAGCAACCGGATCGCGATCGAGGAGGAGCTACGGCACCAGACTCTGCATGATGCCCTCACGGGACTGGCGAATCGGGCTCTGTTCGAGAACCGCCTGCGTCACGCGCTCGCGGCCCGTGTGCGTACCCACCGGCCGCTGGCAGTGTTGTTCATCGACCTCGATGACTTCAAGACGATCAACGACAGCCTCGGGCACCGCGCTGGCGATCATGTCCTACAGCACGTCGCCGCGCGGATCGAGCCAATGATCCGTCCGAACGACACGGCGGCGCGGCTGGGAGGCGACGAGTTCGCGGTCCTGCTCGAAGGTGTCAGCAGCCAGGCTGAGGCGCAGCGGATCGCCGCACGGATCCTGGCAGCACTCAGCGAAGGCTTCGTTCTCGACGGGCGTGCCGTGAACGTGACGGCATCGATCGGGATCGCGAGCAGCTACGGGTCGGTGCAGGCCGACGAGCTACTGCGCGACGCCGACAGCGCGATGTACGCCGCGAAGGCGTCCGGCAAGAACGCGGCGCGGTCGTTCAAGGAGACCATGCACCACTCGGCGCTCGAGCTGTTCGAGCTGCGAAGCGAGCTACCTCGCGCGCTCGAGCACAACGAGTTCTTCCTCGATACCAGCCGATCGTGTCCCTCCGGGACGGGAGGACTGTGGGCGTCGAAGCGCTGCTGCGCTGGCAACACCCGACTCGCGGCCGGCTCGGTCCCGACCGGTTCATCGGGCTCGCCGAGGACACCGGCCTGATCGTGCCGCTGGGACGCTGGGTCCTCGAACAAGCCTGCGCGCAACTACGCGCATGGCATCTCGTCCTGCGGGGACCGACGCCCGAATACGTGAGCGTCAACGTCTCGATCAGGCAACTCGCGTGGGTCGGGTTTCCAGGCGACGTCGGCGAGATACTGAGGCGCAGCGAGCTCCCACCACAGGCGCTGGTGCTCGAGATCACCGAGGGTCGGCTTGCCGACGATCAAGAGCAGCTCCTGCGCCAGCTGAGGACGTTGAAGGAGCTCGGTGTGCTCGTTGCCGTCGATGACTTTGGCACCGGTTACTCAGCGCTCTCACACCTGCAGCAGTTCCCGATCGACATCCTCAAGATCGACAAGTCGTTCATCGATCATCTCGATGGCGATCCCGGCAACGCCAACCTCGTCCGGGGCATCATCAACCTCGGCAAGAGCCTGCACCTCGACGTGATCGCCGAGGGAGTCGAACGACCGCAACAAGCCGACCAGCTACGGGTCATGCGATCTCCCCTGGGGCAAGGATTCTGTTCTCGCCGCCAACCAGCTCAGGGGAGATACTGACAAGCCTGCTGAGGGCAAAGGCCGCTTGAGGTGTCCTGCTAGCCAAGTAACTCATCGCCTCCATCGCGTGCTTTGGAGATCCGCAGCCCGCCGCGCCATAGCACCGCAATCAGCACTGGGATCTGCACACCTTGCCTGGTCTGGCCGCCTGGCGCATGACGAGGATGATCTCCTCGGGCCGTGGCGGATCAGGCGGGTACTGCAGCCCAATGTTCGTCGGAATCTGACCGACAACCGTATCCCGGGGTCGCCGCCGGCGAGCGACGACGCGCCGGTCACGTTGGGATGGGGCGATGGCCGCATCTGCACCGTATCGGCGCCCGCCGGTGGGGGTGATCATCGGATCGGTTCCGGCCCGGGACAGCAGCCGCGCCTGGCCCGAGGCGCGGCGCAGCGTCGAGGTCGCATACGGTCGAAACGTTCGGATGGGGGTGCCTGCCGGGTAGGTTTCGTAGCCGACGTTGAAGTAAGGCGGCTTCCCCGTGACCGCGACGCGGACCGAGCTCAACGGGCGCTCTCCCGGACTGAACGTCGATTCCCGACGTGGCCCACGGGCGACGATGGTCGGGGCCCGAGGCCGCCGGACTGCTTCCGAACGCCGCCGCCAAGTTCGGCGTTGGCGCCTCCAGCGTCTCCCGCGCCCTCGCCAACCATGACGACGTGGCCCCCGTTAGGTCGTAACGGCGGCCGCTGCCGTCTCCGAGTCCTTATGGACGAGTCGACGCGAGGTAGCGCACGGTGCCGGCGCGACCGGCTCGATGCGTCGACGGGCGCCGCCAGAGGCTCGCCAGAATCCGCGCTGCCAAGCGAGCGCTGTCGCGACGACACATATACAAGTGCGGACGCGGAGCCAGGACCGGTCGGGCCACTACGGAAGCAACCCGAGTTTCGCCACCGGCACGGCCCGGCGTGACCTCCGATCGCGGATCGCCGACGACGACCGGTCGGAAGCACCGCGTTATCTCGACGGGGCGCACGGCCCGGAGACCTGCAAGATTGGAAAGCGAGTCTCCAGCCCGGCGGCGCGCTGCTGCTGCTCGTCCACAGCAGCAGTTTCGCGGGTAGCCCTGTGTTGGGTTGAGAGTGCCGCCGTTCGTCAGAACCGACTCGCCGTTGGGCCCGGCTGTCAGGCAAGAGCGTGACGCGTGAGCGGCAGCCGCCGTCGGCGCGCCGCATGCGCGTGGTTTGCGTGGTTGGTCGCTCATCGGCGGCCCGCCCGGCTCACGAGCTCGTGCCTCCGCGCGTTAGGCGATTCGCGGTCGCTTCAGTCGGCGCTGAGCGGCGGGCCGAGGAGCGTCATGCCGTGCCGTTCGAAAATTGCAGCGATCTCGTCGCGGTCGGGTGTCGTGGTCCGGGTCGCGGGCGCGAGCTCCTCGAAGAATTTGTGCCCGCCGCCTGGCGCGAACACGACGATGAGTTCGGCAGGTTGGTCGGTGAGGTTCAGGAATGCGTGCGGCAGCCCGGCCGGGAGGTATGCAAACCCGCCGGGATCGAGGGAGTGCTCCTGATCGCCGATCCGCACCTTGAAGCGAGCGCTCACGACATGGAGCGTTTCGTCCTGGTTGTGGTGGACGTGAAGCGGCGGTCCACCGTGCGGGGCGACCTCACAGATGAAGTAGTCGATCGCCCCCTTGGTGTCGTCGCCCGTGAGCTTGAACACGAGATCTCGTCCCGGGCCGGACTGCAGGCGCAGGCCCTCGTCCTGCGACAAAGCCTTGGGTGCGGCGGCGGTGCTGGTCATTGGTCCCTCTCCTCGCAACCTTATAGAATATTTGCGTCATGCAAACACTAACCCGTTTATTTGCATAGGTCAAGTAGTTCTGTGGTCGAAATCGACACCCCGATTCCCGCCGGCGAGCCACCCGAGCCCGACCCCTTCACCGCCGAGGAGTTCGGAGCGTGGCGAGGGATGCTGCGCGTGCACTCCGCCGTCTTGCGCGAACTTGACCACCAACTGCTCGCCGAGCACGGGTTTGGCATCGACTCCTACGGCGTCCTGGTCACACTCGTCTCGCCGCCAGCCCACACCATGACCATCGGGGAACTCGGACAGCGGCGGAACCTCAGCCCGAGCGGCATCTCGCGATCAGTCGATCGCCTCGCCAAGCTCGGCCTGCTCGAACGCAGCGTCAATCCCGAAGACGGGCGCAGCCTCCTCGTGCGCCTGACCTCCAACGGGATCCAACGCCTACGCGAGGCACAAGTCACCCACCACCGGATCGTGCGCGAGATGCTCCTCTCCCACCTCGACCAACACGACCTCGCAAGTCTCGGCGACCTCTGGGAAAAGGCCATGCCAGGCGCCGTCTCCAGCCCGACCTGGCCGCGCTGACCAAGCCGGACCAAGGTCTCGCTTAGGCTGCTCCTATCCAATGCAACGGGGCAGCGACGTGCGTTGCCGCGACAGGTGTCATCCGGCCGCGTACGCCCCGTCGTCCGACACCTGCTCTGCCTTCGTCAGGGGCATCTCGATCGTGAAGCCGATTTCCCCGCTGCGCGCGGGTACGATGGCGATGCTGGTTCGCGAGCCCCCAGGTCCGCCATCGGCCGAAATGCGGCACCCAGGCTCCGGCGGCGCCGGCAAGGGCTCGGAGTACGGCTACCGGCAGCGAACTCGTGGAGCGACGCGGCGAAGGAATCGAACCTTCCAAGCCGGGGGCTGCCCGGCCCTGCCAGTTTTGAAGACTGGATGAGCCACCAGGCCCGTGCCGCGCCGCGGGTGATCCTACGCGCGCGGCGCTGCGGATTGACGCAGGCCGTGCTCGAGGGCGCCTTTGACGCCGGCGTCGAGGCCGTTGAGCCGGTAGAGCGCCACGGCCTCGGCGGAGGCGAAGCGCCCGCCGGGCGCGGCCGCCGCGCCGTGGTGACACAGCACGCAGTGGAGCAGCGCGAGCCGGCGCTCCTCGTCGAGCGAACCGAAATGCTCCATCAGCATCTGCTGGCCGATCACGAGGTGACCCAGCAACCGCCCCTCGTCGGTCAGTCCGATCTCGGCGCCGTAGGTGAACTCGCGCGTGCGGCCGATGTCGTGGACGATCGCGGCGGTCAGCAGCAGGTCGGAGTTCAGGCGAGGATGGAGCTGGCAGAGATCGTGAGCCAGAGTGGTGACCGCGACCGTGTGCTCGAGCAACCCGCCCAGATACGCGTGGTGCCCGCCGACGCTGCACGGCGCGCGGCGCAGCTCGGCACGGAACGACGAAGAACTGAGCAGCGTGTCCAGCAAAGCCCGGAATCGCCGGTCGTACACCTCGCCCGCGAGGTGCTCCAGGAACCCGTCGAGCTCGTCGAGATCGCGATAGGACACCGGTAAGAAGAGGCTCGGATCCACCGCACCGGAGCCGGCATCGCCAACCGAGACCACATCGGACAGCTCGAGCACGAGCTCGTCGCGGAAGCGCTCGACCCGGCCCGACACCCGGACCAGGGCGCCGCGCTCAAAGCGCCCGCCGACCACATCCGCGTCCCGGAACACACGGGCGTCAACGGTGCCTGTCCGGTCGCGCAACGAAAGCGCCAGGTAGGGCGAGCCGGTGCGTGTCATCAGCCGGTCCTTGCGCGTGCACGCGTACACCGCACTGACCTCCTGTCCGGCACGCAGCGAAGAAACAGCTGCCACGGTGGAATCTCCAGCACCCATGCGACCATGATGTACGGTGCTTCGGATGCAGCCGCTGCAATGGGACTACCGGCCCGACGGATTGAGAGCGCCCGCGCTGGTGTGCGCGTTCAAAGGGTGGAATGACGCGGCCGACGCCGCCTCGAGCGCGATCACGTTCGTCGGCAGCGCGCTCGGCGCCCAGCGGTTTGCGACGATCGATCCCGAGGAGTTCTACGACTTCCAGGCGACCCGTCCGCGGATCAAGCTCGTCGAGGGACGTACGCGCACGATCGAGTGGCCGGCGGTCGAGCTGTACGAGGCCCGTGTCCCGCGGGCTCCGCGCGATCTGATCCTGATGGCCGGCAGCGAGCCTTCGTTTCGCTGGCGGACGTTCAGCAAGCTGATCGTCGACCTGGCCGAGGCGATCGGCACCCAGCTGGTCGTGACCGTCGGTGCGCTGCTGGCTGATGTGCCGCACACCCGGCCGGTCTCGGTTACCGGACTGGCGTCCGACGCAAGCCTCGTCGCGAGGCTCGGACTGGCCACCTCCTCATACGAAGGCCCCACCGGGATCGTCGGGATCCTGCACGCGGCGTGCCAGGAGGCGGGTCTGCCGTCGGCGAGCCTGTGGGCTGCGGTCCCGCACTACATCGCGGCGACGCCGAATCCGAAGGCGGCGCTCGCGCTCGTGCGCAAGCTCGAAGGCCTCGTCGGGGTGGCGGTCGACGCATCGGACCTCGAGTCCGCGGCCGCCGATTACGACCGCCAGGTCAACCTCGCGGTGCAGAGCGACCCCGACGTGCAGGCGTTCGTCGAGCGGCTCGAGCAGGCCGCCGACCCCGATCCCAACGTCGAGCCGGGTCCGCTCCCGTCCGGCGAGACGATCGCGCGCGACCTTCAGCGGTTCCTGCGCCAGCGAGGCCCCGGCGAGGGCGAGCAGGGCGGCGGCACGGCCGGCGGACGCAACATCTGACCTACGCCCCTCCCGGCGATACACAGCGCCACCTGCGCCGGCCCTCGAGGTAGAGCCCAAAATCAGCGTTCGGCTGCCGGGCAGACCAGACGGTAGTCGCAGATCGAACAGACGGCGAACGACGGCGTCGGCTCGAACCCCTGCGCGAGGATCCCCTCGGCGACCTCGAGTGCCACGTCGCACACCCACCCCGAGTCGTCGGACGGGACCGCGACCTTCTGGTCATCGAGCAGGTAGTAGTAGGCCTGCCGCGAGCTGTCGAGGCTCCACGACTCCCGCGCCCCGACCGCGTACAGCGACAGCTGGATGTCCTCGACCAGCTCGGCGGCGCTCTTGGGCCGCCCGGTCTTGTAGTCGATCAGCTCGTACTCACCGCCCGGCAGCCGGTCGACGCGATCGACGCGGCCGCGCAGCACGTGCGGACCGAGCTTGAAGGTGAACGGGCGCTCGAACCACAGCGGCTCGGACTCGGCCGACTGGAACCGCTCGTGGTAGCGCGTCAGGGCCGAGGCCGCCTTGCCGCGCAGTTGGCGCTCCTCCTCGGAGTCACCGAACCCGCCGCGGCGCCAGCCGGCGTCGAGCAGCCCCAGCAGCTCGGGCAGGGAGCTCGAATCACCGGCATGAAAGCGCTCGAGCACCTGGTGCAGCAGGATCCCGTAGCGCTGGTGGATCGTCGGCTCCTGCGGGATCCTGAACACGCGCGCGAACTTGTACTTCAGCGGGCACGTCCTGTAGGTGTCGATGTCAGAGGCCGACAGCACGACGCCGCCTGCGCGCAGCGGCAGGAACGCCTCGAGCGAGGGCTCGTCGCGGGCGGCGACCGCGGCGGTGCGCCGGCGCGCGTCGCGCTCCGCATCGAGCAGGTATTCGTCGAGCGCGGAGGAGGTGAAGATCTCGCGCTGCTCGGCCGTCACCGCCTGGAGGATCCGCGAGTTCACATCCAATAACCCCTCGGCGACAGAGTGTCCCTCCGGCCGCGCGATCAGAGCCGCCACCTTCAGCAGCTCCAGATACCGCACCACGGCATGGGAGACATCGAGGTCGGTGTCGAAGCGCAGCTCGCCCAGCCGCCCGCCCGCCCGGATCGTCGACTCGAGCAACTCGTCTCGCAGCAGCCGGTAGGTCGAGTGAAGCGTCTCCTCCGGGCCGAACAGCTCCTCCTCGCGATCCACCCAGTCGCCCGACAGCGCCGTCCGGATCTCATCCAGCAGCGGCGATGGCGCCTCGTGGGCGTAGGCCAGCACGACGCGCGAGCGGGCGCGGGTGAGCGCCACGTACAGCCGCTGGCGAAGCATCAACCGCCGCTGATCCTCGTCGTCTGCGGGCAGGTCGGAGGACAGCAGTGCGTCCGGGATCCGCTCGTCCGCCGCTACGGACAGGCCCGCCTTCAGGCCCAGCACGTACACGTGCGAGGCCGACAGACCGCCCACCGCCTCGAGCGCCAGCACCTGCACCACACCTGCTCCCGACAGCGCGGGCTCCTCCTGCTCGCGCAGGGCGGGCGGCCCCAGATCCGCGACTGCCGCGATCGAGCGCGCGAACTCGCGCGGCGTGGCCATCGGCGCTCGCCGGACATACGCCGCCGCCAACTCGCCGAACCGGGCCAGCGCCCGGAGCCGTTGCACGACGTCGGCCTGGGCGGTGAACAGCTGGTGGCGCCGCAGCCCGAGCCGCTCGATCAGCCGATGGACGTACAGATCGGGGCGCACCGTGTCGATCGCGGCGACGCCGGCGCGGTAGAGCTTCAGGAACACGCGAATCCGCTCGCGCGCCTCGGGCGGCACCTGTGGAGACTCGGTCGCGGCCGCCAGCGCGGCGACCATGTCGAGCTTGCGCCGCCGCGCGATCTGCGTACAGCGCGCGATATCGACCGAGCGCAGGTCGATCGGCGGCCGGGCGAGCGCGCGCACGACAGCGGCGGCGTCGCCCGGGTCGGCGAGCAGACGCAGCCACGCGAGCACGTCGCGGATCTCGGCGCGCTGGAAGAAGGCGGCCTCGCCGATCAGCCGGTGCGGCACGGCGCGTTCCTCGAGCGCGACCGCGACGGCCTGCCCCTCCTGGCGCACGGATGGGACGAGCACCGCGACATCACCGGGGGCGACGCCTTCGCGCGCGAGTAGGCGCTCGATGTCCGCGGCCACCGACTGCGCCTGCGCACGATCGTTAGCGCATCGCCAGAAGTCGAGCTCGCCTCCAGGGGCGGACGCCGCGAGCGGGGCGCAGTCGATGATCGCCCTGGCTGCTGCCACCACTCGCGCCGGGCACCGGAGCGACTGCTCGAGCCGGATCGCGTGCACGTCCGGAGTCTCGAAGCGCCTCATCGTCATCTCCCCCGCCCCGCGGAAGCGCTGGACGGCCGCCGCGGGATCGCCGGCGACCGTCAACCCGGCGCTCCCGACCAGGCGCGCCAGCTGCGACGGGCCCAGGTCGAGCTCCTGCGCGTCGTCGACGAGCAGTTGCTCGACGCTGTAGCCGGACGTTGGGCGCTCGTGCAGGATCCGCAGCGCGTCGATGATCAGGTCTCCGGCGTCGCGCGCGCCCACCTCGTCGAGCATCCGCTCATGGGTGCGGTAGACGTCGGCGAACTCCCGCTCGAGGGCGCACTCGACGGGGTCGTCAAGCTCCGACGCCCACGCGGCATACGCGTCGGCGTCGATCAGCTCCGCCTTCAGCCGGTCGATCCGCCGGATGAAACCGCCGAGCAGCGCGGTCGGGCTGCCGCCGATGTCGTGGCGCTGCAGCGAGAGCTCGTCGATCCGCTCGACGAGCATCGCGAGACGGTCGCCGGGTCCAAGCATCGTCGCCAGCGCGTCGGCACCCGCATGGTCGAGGATCAACGCCGAGAGCTCAACCGGCGTGAGCACGAATAGCTGCTCGTAACCACGCTGAAGCGCCGCCTCGAGGCGGCCCCGGATCGCGTCCGCTCGAGCGCTCGTCGGAGCGAGCACGACCAGCCGCTCGGGCTCGAGGGGTGGGCGGGCCTCATTCACCAGCCAGCAGAAGCGATCCTCGATGACCCGCGTCTTGCCCGTGCCGGCGCCGCCCAGCACCAGCAGCCTGTTCCCCGGGTAGGTGACGGCTTCGCGCTGTGCGGGAAGCAACGAATCGAGCGTGAGCGCCACGTCTGACAGCATAGGGTCGAAGATGACCTCCACCCGATCGGCACTTGACGCTGACTGGCTGGGCGCGTGCCGGCGTGCTGCGGCCGGCCTCGACCAGATGCTCCGCGAGACGCCGACCACCCACGAGCGAGCAGTCGAGACCGGCGGTCGAGGCAGCGGCGGCGATCGCACGCTTGTGATCGACAGGGATGCCGAGCAGCTCGTGCTCACGCAACTCGAGGCGCTCAGCGAGGAGGGCTACCGATTCACGGCCCTCAGCGAGGAGCGGGGCGAGATCGACTTCGGCGACCCCGCGATCAAGGTGATCATCGATCCGATCGACGGCTCGCTCAACGCCAAGCGCGGGATCTCGCACCACGCGCTGTCGATCGCCGTCGCCGACGGAGAGACGATGGCGGAGGTCGCGTTCGCCTACGTCTACGACTTCGGCCCTCGCGAGGAGTGGTGGGCGTCGCGCGGCCAGGGAGCCTGGCTGGACGGCGCGCGCCTGGACCCCTCGCTCGAGGAGCGCCGCGGCCGCGACGGCCGGCTCGAGGTGCTTGGCATCGAGTCCGCCGACCCACGCTGGGTCGCCGCTTCGATCGACGCGCTGGTCGACTCCGCATATCGCCTGCGTGCGCTCGGCACGATCGCGTCGTCGCTGTGCCAGGTCGCGGCCGCGCGGTTCGACGGGCTCGTGTCGCTGCGCAAGGCCCGCGCAGTCGATGCCGCGGCCGGTCAGCTGATCGTGCGCGAGGCCGGCGGGCTGGTGAGTTTCCCGAGTTTCGAGGACCCGCTCGGCGCGCCGCTGAGCCATGCCGAGCCGACTTCGGTAGTGGTCGCGGCGCGTAGCGAGGAGACCCTCAAGCGACTGGAGGAGATCCCCGCATGATCGACTGGATTCTCGCCGAGCGGATCGCGAGCTACGTCGCGGGCACCGGCAGCGCGCAACTGCCACAGGTCGATCTGGCGGCGCTGGCCGCGCAGTCCGAGGAGCGCGTCGTCGCGTACACCGGGCTCAAGCCGGCGCGCCCGCTGCCGCAGCCGGAGGGCATCTCGCGCAAGGAGTGGGTCAAGATCAACATCGAGTCGATGCGCGCGCTGCTCGATCCGGTGATGCAGCGCGCGTCCAAGGGCATGGGGCCGCTGCGCCCCGCGGTGGAGATCGGCGTCGGGTTCGTGCTGAGCACCGAGGTGGGCGTCGTCGTGGGCTATCTGGCGCAGCGCGTCCTCGGTCAGTACGAGCTGGTGCTGCTCGACGAGGCGGTCGAGGACCGCCCGCCGCGGCTGCTGTTCGTGCTCCCCAATCTCGGCCACGCGGTGCACGCGTTCGGCGCCGAGGAGAAGGAGTTCATGACGTGGGTGGCGTTGCACGAGGTCACGCACGCAGTCCAGTTCTCCGGCGTCCCCTGGCTGCACGCGCACGTCGCCGGCCTGGTGCGCGAGCTGCTGCAGTCAGCGGAGGTCAGGATCGACACGCCCCGCAAGCTGCGGATGCCGACCGGCGAGGAGCTGCGCCGCGTGGCGGGCGCGCTGCGTGAGGGGGATCTGATCTCGATCGTCACGAGCTCAGCGGAGCGCGAGACACTCGACCGGGTCCAGGCGGTGATGGCCGTGATCGAGGGACATGCGGAGCACGTGATGGATGCGGTCGCACCCGACCTGCTGCCATCGCTCCCGAAGCTCCGCGAGGCGCTCGATCGGCGGCGCCGCTCGCAGTCGGGACTGTCGCGCCTGGTCGCGCGGCTGCTCGGGCTCGACCTCAAGCTGCGCCAGTACGAGCAGGGCAAGTACTTCTGCGACGCCGTGGTCCGAGAGGGCGGGCGCGATGCACTCGCCCACGTCTTCAGCAGTCCCGAGGCGCTGCCGACGCTCGCCGAGCTCAAGCAGCCGGCCGCGTGGCTGCAGCGGATGGGCCTCTCCGACCGAGAGACCGAGCGGCGTCAGCGCTCCAGCGCGTAGAGGCGCCACTGGTCGGGCACGCCCTTGAGGGCGTGGGCGCCGCGGTCCGCGAACTTCAGCCCCGAGCCGACGACCAGGTCCTTGACCGTGCTCGACGCCAGCACCTCGCCGGGCTGGGCCCGCTCCATCACGCGCGCGCAGATGTGGACGGCGATCCCCGCGACATCGTTGCCCACCAGCTCGCACTCGCCGGTGTGCAAGCCCGTGCGGATCTTCAGTCCGAGCGCGGCGGTCGTGTCGACGATCTCCGCGGCGCACTTCACCGCCCGGGCGGGGCCGTCGAACGTGGCCAGGAAGCCGTCGCCGATCGTCTTGACCTCCTGCCCGCGCCAGCGCTCGAGCTCGGAGCGGACGGCGACGTTGTGCTCGCCGAGAAGCGCTCGCCAGCGCCCGTCACCGAGCCGGGAGGCGTGCTCAGTCGAGCCGACGATGTCGGTGAACAGGACCGTCGCCAGCACGCGATCAATCGGGCCGATGGGCCGGCGGCCCGTGAGGAACTCCTCGACGTCGTCGAGCCCGGGAGCCTCGATCCAGCCGTACTGATCCTGTCCGGGGTACTCGATGAAGCGGGCGCCCGGGATCAGCGCGGCGACGTCGCGGCCCCGCTCGGCGGGAATGTACGCGTCATCGGTCTGGTGGGTCACGAGCGTCGGCACCTGAATCGTCGGCAGCACGGCGCTCAGGTCGGTCTGCTTGGCCATCTCGATCAGCTTTCGCGCCATGCCGGGGCTCACGGCCGAGCGCTGCATTCGCGCCCACCACTCCTCGAACGCGCGGTTGCCGACCTGGCTGGGGGCGTACATCGACACCAGCGTGCCGTCCCCCCAGCGGTTCTCGATCGCCTCCATCACCTGTTCGCGCCGCTCCTGGGTCAGGGCGTCGGAGCCATCGGGGGCGACGCCGCTCAGGATCAGCGCCGTGACCCGCTCGGGGTAGGTGGCCGCGAACAGCGCGCACAGACCGAGGTCGCTGGCCCCCCACAGGGCGGTGCGCTCCACGCCGACGTCGTCGAGGACCGCGTACAGGTCGTCCATCTGCTGCTCGAGCGTTGGCGGGCTCGTGACGGCGTCCGAGAGGCCGGTTCCGCGGCGGTCGTGGAGGATCAGCCGCGAGAACGACGCGAGCCGCTCGAAGGCTCGCGCGGTCGAGGGTTCCTCCCACGCCAGCTCGAGGTGCGAGGCGGGGCCGTTGACGACGACGAGGTCTTGTGGTCCGCTGCCCACGACCTGATAGGCGATGCTCGCATCGCCACTGTGGGCGTAACGGGTACGGGGAGTGCTCACGTCTCTAGGTATGGAATGTAACGGAGGCGGGGGTCTGGGTTACAAACATGTGTTCGATATGATTCACCCTGTTCTGATCAACACGGAGACCTTTTCCCATGGCTACCAGCAGCAGCTCGGGCGCTAGAAAGCCCTCGACCACCCGACGGACCGCTTCGAGCCGCAGCTCGAACGCGTCGACTACGACTTCAACCCAGCCCAAGACCCCGGCCGAGCAGGCCCAGGAGATCGCCGAGCGCGCGATTCTGGTCCCCGTCGGCGCCGGCCTGCTTGCGCGCGACAACCTCGTCTCGTCCGTCAGGGGCCTGGCGAGCAAGTACCGCACTCGCGCCAGCGTCGAGCGCGAGCTCAAGCGCTACGAGCGCCGCGGCGCGACGGCCCGCAACCGCTTCGAGCGCCAGGTGCGCCGCACGCGCACCAAGTTCGAGCGCGAGCTGCGCCAGCGCCGGACGCGCGTCGAGCGGACGGTCAAGCAGAATCGCCGCCGCCTCGAGCGTGAGGTACGCTCGGTACGGAAGGACTTCGAGAAGCAGTCGGGTCTTGTGACTGCTCGGGTCGAGAAGCTCTTCTCGGCGTAAAAGTTTCCCCCGCCCGGCGCCAGGAGAGCGCCGCAGAGCGGGAAAGGTTCGCCGGCCTCATATCTTCGCCGGCGAATGAAGCACCCTCTCCTCCCTCAACCGCCGGGGCGCCACGGATGTGGCGCCCCGTCGGTCCTTAAACGGCCACATCGTGCGCAGCTCGGAGCGGAACTTTGCCGATTCGGGTCGGACTGTCCGACCGAAATCGCCATTGTTCGACGCCTCGCGCCAAACGCCGGCGCCAAACGCCGGCGCCAAACGCCGGCGCCAAACGCCGGCGCCAGCCCTCACCCCCCCAGCCCCGCGACGCCCCTAGTTCGACTTGGTGGCCGGAAGTCGTGAGGTTGTGACGAATTTATGTTGCAGGCGCGAGGCGGGCTTGTTGGATGTAGTTCTTGACTGCGTTGTCGAGGGTTTGGAGGGCGCGCCGGATTTCGATCTCGGCGGGTGGCTTGTCGGCTTCTAGCAAGGGCCGCAGGAGTCGGTTCTGGAGCTTGGTGTAGAAGACCGCGACGCGGATGCCGTCGCTGGTGAGGATGTAGGTGTTGCTGCGGGGGTAGGCGTCTGATGAGTCCGTGGAGCCGGAGGCGGCGGAGGTCGTAGCTCATCTTGCTGGAGCTGTAGTCCTGGCCGAGGTGTCCGGCGACGAGCCCGCGAAGGCTTTTGTTGGTGAAGCCGGTGACGGCACCGAGGACGTGGCAGAGGGCGCCGGCCAGAGCCATGGCGCGTATATCCCCGAAGCGCAGGGCTCCGGATCTTTGGCCCTCGTGGTGGGGCTGGTGGATGCGCTCGAAGAGCGCAGAGCCGATGGCACAGCTCTGACCGGCACGTTCGATGATAAGCAGCCGCTGGTTGACCTGGCGGGCTCTGTCGATCAGCTCGGGGAGGTTGTGCAGGCGGGCGGGGACGTCGAGATCGGCTGGCTTGTTGATCACGGTCTCGATCCGCAGTGCGCGCCCGTCCTTGAGGTACTGCTTGACGCGCGAGTGCTTGTAGCGGAAGTCGATCCGGACGTCGGTGCCCGCGCTGAAGATCCGCGTCTGGTAGGGGTGGTGGGTCGGTCGGCGCAGGTGGCGGGCGAACACGAGCGAGACCTCCTCGGGCCGTCCGATCCCGATGTTGTCTTGGACGAGCGCCTCGAAGAACCCCCGGGCACGGCGCGGGTTGTCGAGCACGAGCGTGCGCGAAATCTCAACCTGGCGCATCGACAGCTCCCACCAGTAGCCGGCGGCGCGATCCTCGGCGGTGAGCGGGGTCGGGATCTGCGTGATCCAGCGGTCGAAGAACGCCTGGACGTGATGCGGGCCGAAGGTGTCGCAGATCGCTTGGAGCCGCTCGGGCTGATCGCAGGCCGCGAATCCGTTAGACAGGGCAGCGAACTCGATCCCGACGCGGGCGGCCTGGCGTTTGGCCCACTCGTGTCCGTTGAGCCACACCTTCGCCGAGTACGGGGCGTAGGTGCCGATCTTGATGAACCCCGGCCCGAACTCGCGGTCGAGGATGTAGAAGTAGTAGATCCCGACGCGCCGCTCCTCGCGGAAGTACTCGAAGCTGACGACCTTCCCCGGGGCGGCGCGGTTGCGGGCAGAGAACACCCACTGAAACTCCTGGCAGGCGACGATCGCGACCACGCCGAACCGGTGCTCGCGCTCGGCGGCCTCCAGGTACGGGCGGACGTGATCGAGTTTGCGGTCATCCCACCGTGAGCGGTCCGGCTTCTTGAGCTGGAGGATCGGGATGCGGTGCTCGGCCGCGAACGCCTTGACCTCCCGACGGAACCGGTTGCCAATCGGCCCCAGCAGGGCCGGCGAAGGGATCGGGTGCCCAAGATGGTCACGCAGGAAGCGGACCACCTGACCGCCGACCTGCAGGTTCGGCACGTACGCGTTCAGATACAGCCGATCTACACACTCGATCTCGAGCGCCACATGACCCTCGAGCACGTCGTTGATGTTCGCCACGGTCGCCATCGCCCCATGGTGAACACCGAGGGCGGGCTCTGCCCGCCCGGCCGTCCGACCCGCGACGGGGGGAGGCCGGGAGGGGGGCCTGACCCCCTCCCGCTAATGTCGCGAGTCAGAAATTCGGCAGCACCAGAGGGGCCGCTGGGGGTGGCTGGACACTAGTCCGCCGGCGACACCGACACGGGCCCCACGGCCTGAAGCTCGAGCGGCGGCTCGCCGCTGAGCACCCAGTGGCCGCTGGCCCAGACGACCGCGCCGGCGTCGGCGAGCTCGCCCAGAGCCTTGGTCACCGTCGGCCGGCGCGCCGCGACCAGGTCGGCGAGCATCGCGTGTGTCAGCTGCAGCGGCACGTGCACGCCGTCGGAGTGGACGGTGCCCCAGCGGTCGGCGAGCTCCCAGAACAGCATCCGCAGGCGAACGTCGATCCGGGGCTGGTGGACGATCGCGATCTGGACCGCGATGTGGCTGGCGCGACGCATCGCCCGCGAGAACAGGCACGAGGTGACCTCGGGGTAGCGGGTGAGCCTGACCGTGAAGTCCTTGTCGAGGACCGCCATCCGGCATGGCCCGAGCGCGCGCCACCGCCCCGTTCTCGGCAGTGTCTTGGCCTTGTCGTCGAGCTGCCACGGCCGGATCAGGTCTCCGGACCCGAGCAGCTCGGCGCCGAACCGGCCGCCGACTCCGACCTGGCGCACGAGCAACCCGTCGAGCATCAGCAGGCCGATCCCTGCGCGCAGCGGCGCAGGGGCGTCGGCCGGCGACCATGGACCGTTCGGCACCTCGATCGCGTGGGCAACGCAGTCTCGTCGGGCCGAGGCGAGCCGAGGCTCGTCGAGGTACACCCCAAGCTCAGGATCTTCGAGCAGAACCTGCGTCGGGGTCGTAGTTCTGATGGCGGCTGTCGGGTGTAGGGCGAGCAGAACAACTGAATACCCTGAGATCTGGTGTGGGCAAACCGCCCGGCGCCCGAAACCCTTCTGCCAGAATGGAATTCATGCCTACAAGAGACCAAGTCATTGATGCCCTCCGCTCCGTGATCGACCCCGAGCTTCGCCGCGACATCGTCGAGCTCGAGATGGTTCGCTCGGTCGACATCCACGAGAACGGGGTCATCGACGTGATGGTCTCGCTCACAACTCCCGGCTGCCCGATCCGCAGCCACTTCCAGACCGGTGTCGCTCAGGCGATCACGCAGCTCGACGGAGTCACCGGCGTGAACGTCAGCTTCGACGTCCTCAGCGACAGCGAGAAGGCTTCGCTCAGCCGCAAGCTCGGGCGCGGCGGGGGCCTTCCCGAGGGTGCCCTGGCCCAGGTCAAGAACGTGATCTGCATCGGCTCGGGCAAGGGCGGCGTCGGCAAGTCGAGCGTGACCGCGAACCTGGCCGCCGCGCTGGCGGGTGACGGCAAGCTCGTCGGCGTGCTCGATGCGGATGTGTGGGGCTACTCGCAGCCGCGGATGCTCGGGCTCGGTGCCCAGCGCCCGCGCGTCAACGCGGAGCGCAAGCTGATCCCGCTGACCGCCCACGACGGCATCAAGGTGATGTCGATCGGCTTCTTCGTCGAGCAGGATGCCGCGATCGTGTGGCGCGGGCCGATGCTCCACAAGGCGCTTCAGCAGTTCCTCGAGGACGTCGAGTGGGGCGAGCTCGATTACCTGCTGATCGACCTGCCGCCGGGCACCGGCGACGTCTCGATGACGCTCGCCCAGCTGCTGCCGCAGGCCAAGTTCCTGATCGTGACGACGCCGCAGCCGGTCGCCCAGAAGGTCGCGCGCCGCTCAGCCGAGATGGCGACCAAGCTCAAGCTCGAGATCGCCGGCGTGATCGAGAACATGTCGGGGTTCGTGACCCCGGGCGGCGAGCGCTTCCAGCTCTTTGGCGAGGGCGGAGGACAGCAACTGGCCGACGAGCTCGAGGTCCCGCTGCTTGCGAAGGTGCCGCTGACGATGGCGCTGCGCGAGCGGTCGGACTCGGGGACACCGGTGGTCTTCTCCGAACCCGACGACCCGGCTTCGCAGGCGCTCCACCAGTGCGCGCGCGGGCTGGTCGCGCTCTCGCCGATCGAGCTGCCGGTGATGCAAGCGCCCGCGCCGGCGGCCGCGCCGAAGCCTGTGGGCATGTCCTTGCCGATGGCCTAATACACGGGGCCGCCTTCGGCGGCATCCATGGGGCCATGCGGCCCCGTCCGGACCCGGGGTGTCTCCTAGCTGGCTTTTGCGGTGTCACCCCCGGTCCGTGCCCATTCCGCTGGCCATCCATGGCGGGATTCGGGTCCCGCCCACGCGGGACCCCATACAGACACCAGCCTCCGCCACAAGCACGAAGGGGAGAGAACCCCGATTTCGTTACATCACGACCGCCACGATGGGCAACGCGTAACCAAATCGGGGCTATAGCGCACATTTCGTTACACGTTGCCTTCCCGAGCGGTCGTCTTGTAACGAAATCGGGGCTGCCAGGCACCCCACCCCCTCCTCGAAAGCCAAATACGAGGCAAACCAACCCCCAAGGCCCCGGCCGAAGGCCGGAAGCTCAGGCGCGAGCCGGCGCGCCGGTCCGGGCCAACGTGGCGCCAGCCCGTAGACGCTGTGCGGACGGCGACGTCTGGGTCCGGACGGGCCCGCCCGGGTGGGCGGGGCCCCAATCCCCGGCGCCGGAGGCGGCCCCTACCTCAGCTCTTCGCGTAGTACTCGGCGTTGAGCTGCGTGTACTTCTGCCACTCCTCCGGGAGCTGGTCCTCGGCGAAGCACGCGTCGACCGGACAGGCCTCGACGCACGCGTCGCAGTCGATGCACTCCTCCGGATCGATGTAGAGCATCTCGACCGAGTCGTAGTCGGGCTCGTCCGGAGTGGGGTGGATGCAGTCGACCGGGCAGACCTCAACGCACGAGTTGTCCTTCGTGCCGATGCAAGGTTCCGCGATGACGTATGCCATAAGTGTCGTGTCTTCCTGTCGGTTCGCTGTCGAGAGCCCAACATTTTACGGAGGTGAAGCCTCGATAGGCTCCGCCGAGTGCTGTTGCTGACAGGTGCCACGGGGACGGTTGGACTGCCGCTGCTGCGGAGACTGACCGCTGCCGGCATCCCCGTGCGCTGTCTCGTACGGGATCCACGGGGCCTCGGCGCCGAGCGGGTCCGGGTGCAGATCGCGCTCGGCGACCTCTCCGATCACCTGTCCTTCCGCCATGCTCTGCGCGGCATCGACACGGTGGTGCACCTGGCCTCGGTGATCCGCGATCAGCCCAACGGCTCGATCGAGGAGCTCGCCGGCGTCGCCACCTGGCGCCTTGTTCGGGCCGCTGAGAAAGCGGGCGTGCGGCGGTTCGTGTTCTTCTCGGCACTCGGCGCCTCGACGCGCAGCCGCGCCCGGCTGATGCGCGCCAAGGCGATCGCCGAGCAGGCGATCGTCGAGTCCTCGCTCGCGCATACCGTGTTCGCTCCCTCGATCGTCTACTCCCCGAGTGACCCGTACCTGCGGCTCCTGCAGCGGATGTCGCTGCTGCCGGCGATGCCGATCCCGGGGTCGGGACGGGCGACCTTCCAGCCGATCTGGGCGGAGGACGTGGCCGAGTGCGTGATCCGCGCGCTGCCGGGTGGGCCGATGGCCGCGGAGGCGGACGGCGCTCGCTATGAGCTGGCCGGTCCGCAGACGCTCACGCACCTCGACATCGTCCAGATCGCGCTGCGCTCGTTTCACCGCCGCCGCTTGATCCTCAAGGTCCCGGCGCCGGTCGTTCGCCGCACGCTGAATGCCTTGGAGCTGCTGATGGGACCGGCGGCGTTCGCCACCTGGGACGAGGCGGAGCTGCTGGAGATCCCGATGATCTCGCGCCACGGGACCGCGGACGCCGAGAAGCTCGGCGTCGTGCCCCGCTCGATGGAGGCGGTGCTGGGGGTCGGCTAGGGCCTAGCGTCCTCGCGTGGGGGTGACGATCCCCGCCTCGTACGCGACCACCACGGCCTGCACCCGGTCGCGCAGCCCGAGCTTCATCAGCAGCCGGGTGACGTGCGTCTTGACGGTGGTCTCGCCGATGATCAGCTCGGCGGCGATCTCCGCGTTGGAGAGTCCCTTTGCAACGAGCTTGAAGACCTCGAGCTCGCGCGGCGTCAGCTCATCGAGTCCAGGGACCATCGTCTCCGCCGGCGCGGAGGCAGCGAACTCCTCGATCAGGCGGCGCGTGATCGACGGCGCCAGTAGCGCATCTCCGGAGGCGACCATCCGCACGCCTGCCGCGAGCTGCGCCGCGGGGACGTCCTTGAGCAGGAACCCGCTGGCGCCGGCGCGCAGCGCGTCGTACACGTACTCGTCGAGGTCAAAGGTGGTCAGCATCAGCACTCGTGGAGCGTCGTCGAGCGCGGTCACGCGGCGCGTCGCCTCGATCCCGTCGAGCTCCGGCATGCGGATGTCCATCAGCACGATGTCGGGCCCAAGCTGGCGCGCCATCGCGACCGCCTCGCGGCCGTTCGTGGCCTCCGCAACCACCTCGATGTCGTCCTCGGCGTCGAGGATCATCCGAAAGCCGGTGCGCACGAGCTCCTGATCGTCGGCGATCATCACGCGGACGCTCACAGCAGCGCCTCCTCGAAAGCGCGCGGGAGGCGAGCGCGCAACACCACATCGTTGTCGTTGTGCTCCACCTCGATCTCGCCGCCGCACAGATCGCAGCGCTCGCGCATCGCAGTCGTCGGCCAGGCGTGTGAGGTGGCATGCGCGGACGTTACGTCGAGCTCGATGTCGTGCTCGGCGTAGCGCAGCGTCACCCGGGCGTCCGCGGTCCCGGCCAGTGCATCCTCCAGAACCCGGTACACGCACAGGTCGACGCTCGCCGGCAGCGGGCCGGGCTCCCCCTGCACGTCGAGCTCGATGCGCCGCCGCTGTCCACGGGCGCGCTCGATCAGCGAATGCACCTGTCCGACGCCCGGCTGGGGCACCAGCTCGGCTTGTTCGTCGGCGTGGCGCAGGACGCCGAGGATGCGACGCATCTCAGCGAGCGCCTGGCGGCCGGTGTCCTCAACGGATGCCATCGCCGTGTCCGCCCGGCCGGGATCATCGTCGAGCAGGCGACCGGCCGCCTCGGTCTGGACGACCATCGCGCTGACGCTGTTGGCGACGAGCGCGTGGAGCTCTCGGGCGATCCGCGTTCGCTCGTCGGCGATTGCGAGCCGCGTGCGGGTGTCACGTTCTGCCGAGATGCGCTGCGCCTTGCGCCGCAGCTCAACCGCGAGCGCGCGCCGGGCGCGCAAGGCGCGCCCGACGGCCCATGCGGCCAAGCACGCGCCGCCGGTGAACAGGTAATCGCCGAGGTGCGCGCCCGATGCGGAGGTGACCCCCCAGACGCCGGCAATCGAGACCGCGAGGCCGACCAGCGCACGTTTTCGCGGCTCGTACGCGGCCACCGTGTACGAGGGCATGAACAGGATGTAGATCGGCGCGACCCACGAGATCACATTGTGGAGCGTCGCCGTCAAGATCACGGCGACAGGCATCACGACGCATGTGAACGCGAGCGGCGCCCGTCGACGCCACGCGATCGGAAGGGTCGCGCCAGCGATCAGGACGAGATTGACGAGGATCGGTCCGGTGTGATGCTTTCGGGTCAAGAGCTCGATCGCCCAGGCGATGAAAGCGACCGCCGCCAAGGCGGGATCCAGCCAGCGGCCAAGGCGCATGCGCTGCGCATACGCCTTCATGCCGGCACCGCCTCGCTGATCGGGATCCGGGCGCGAACCTCGAACCCGCCCGCGCGGCCCTTGCCGGTGTGCAGCTCGCCACCGAACAGGGCGAGGCGCTCGCGCATGCCGAGCAGCCCGTGGCCCCCCGCGTCGTCGTGATCGCCCGCGGCCTCTGGGCCGCGGCCGGTGTCGGTGATCTCGAGCTCGAGCGACTCCCTACCAAAGGTCAGGATCACCCTCGCTCGAGCCGGTCCCGCGTGCTTGATCGTGTTAGTCAGCGCTTCCTGGACGACGCGATACGCCACCAGATCAACGCCGGGCGAGAGCTCGTGACGCTCTCCCTCCACCCGTAACTCGACCGGCAGGCCCGCGGCCCGGGCCCGGGCGACGAGCCCGTCCAGCTGCGAGAGCCCCGGCGCAGCCGTGCCCGCCAGCTCGGTGTCGCCGTGGCGGACGGTTCCCATCATCCGCCGCAGCTCGCTCAGTGCCTCGCGGCCGCATGCCTCGACCGAGCGGAGTGCCTCGCGCGCGGCATCCCGATCGGCGCCGGCGACGCGGCGGGCGGCCTGCGTCTGGATCACCATCACGCTGACGCTGTGGGCCACGACATCGTGGAGCTCGCGCGCGATGCGGTTGCGTTCCTCGGCGGCGGCCCGGCGGGCGCGCTCCTCCTGCTCGCGCTCGAGTCGTTCGGCGTTGGCGCGCAGCTCCGAGGTGAGTGCGGTGCGGCTCGCGATCGCGCGGCCGGCCGCGAACGGCAGCACGACGAACAGCCCCCATGTGCCAAGCACGTCGATCACGTGGCTGTTCCCCGGGCTCAGCGTGATCGCGCCGATCGCGAGCGCGAGCAGCCCCGCGTCGACCCATCTCCGCGCGCCGTCCCGAGGCAGGCGCCCCAGCATGTAGAAGTTGAGCAGCGCCGCCAGCGGCTCGAGCGTCATGCTCTTGCTCGCGCCGGCCTGCTCGTAGATCGTGATCGCGACCACAGCCACGAGCGTCGTGACCGCCGGGGCCTGGCGCCGCCAGGCCACGGTCGCGCACAGGGCGGCGGCGCTCAGCAAGGCGATCGGCCCGTGGTGGTTCGACGCGGCCGTGGTGATCAGGGACCCAACGGTCAGCACGACCGCGACGGCGATGTCCACGGCGCGCGGATCCGCGTTGCTCGCGCGCGTGAGAAGACGCTCGAGGCTTTTCACCGCTCGGACGGTACTGCTCCTCAGGGCGTTTCACATCCTCTGTGACGACGACCCGGGTCCTCCCTGAGTAGGAGGCGAATCGCCGCACAGCCGACCGCAGATCGCTCCCGCGGCCGACGACAGCGGCGCGCCTGCCTGCGAGCTTGTCGCCATCAGCCTGACGGGGCAATCGGAGGAGTCGCGATGAAGACCTGGACGACGGAGACATGGGTGGCGGGAACGCCCGAGGACGTGCTCGAGCTGCTGACCGAGCCCGACGCAATCGCACGCTGGGCGCCGATTCCGTTCGAGCTGCTGGACCTCGACACCGACCGTCTTGTGGCCGGCAGCCGCGCCCGCGTCAGCGGCGGCCTCGCAGGGCGCCGCGTGGAGTTTGACGTCGAGATCCGGGAAGCTGACCTCGACCGCGTGGCGCTGCTGGCGACCGGCCCGGTGTCGATCGGCGCGGAGTATCAGCTTCGCCCCGCCGCCGGCGGCAGCAAGGTGCGCGCGGCGGTGTCCGTCACCGGACGCGGGCTGATGGGCGGACTGCTTGCCCGCGCCACCGAGGCGCTGCTGGCGGCCGGGGCGCTCAACGCGTCAGTGGGCCGGATCGGCCACGAACTACAAACGGGCGCGGCGGCGTAGACCGCGCGCAAACCTGATCTACCTCAAAGGAGAAAGACACATGACGGCACTGGCCAACCCCGCCGACGCGCGCATCGCGAGCGCGCCGGCGTTCGCAACATCCGCCCTCTCAGCGGTGGCGATAACGCGCCGTTACGGCACGAAGGAGTCCGCGGTGGACGCCCTGCGGGGGGTCTCGATCGAGGTCCCGCGCGGGGAGTTCGTCGCCGTAATGGGTCCGTCTGGCTCCGGCAAGTCGACTCTGATGCACATCCTCGCGGGCCTGGACTCCCCGAGCAGCGGCTCGGTCACGATCGGCGGCGCGGATATCACCAGCCTCGGCGACAAGGAGCTCACGCTGCTGCGACGCAGCGAGATCGGCTTCGTGTTCCAGTCATTCAACCTCCTCCCGATGCTCACGGCGCAGGAGAACGTGGTTCTGCCGCTGCAGCTCGCCGGCCGCCGCCCCGACAAGGCCTGGGTCGCCGACTTGATCGAGCGGGTCGGGCTCACCGATCGCAGGGCCCACCGCCCATCCCAGCTGTCCGGCGGCCAGCAGCAGCGTGCCGCGATTGCGCGAGCGCTCGTGACCGAGCCGACCGTGCTGTTCGCGGATGAGCCGACCGGGAACCTCGATTCGCAGAGCGGCCAGGAGATCCTGACGATGCTCCGCGAAGCCGCCGACGTCCACGGTCAGACGACCGTGATGGTCACGCACGACCCTCGCGCAGCGGCTATGGCCGATCGAGTCGTCTACATCTCAGACGGTCTGCTGGTCGCTGATCTCGAGCGGCCCTCCGAAGCTGCGGTCCTCGAGCAGATGGCGGAGGTGCTCCGATGACCCGCGCCACGCTCAAAGCAATCGCCGCACGCCGCCGACGCGCCGTGCTGACCGCGCTCGCGATCGTGCTCGGAGTAGCGATGGTGAGCGCCGCGTTCACCTTGTCGGACACGCTGCGCCACGCGGCGAATTCGCTGACGACCGCGTCTTATCGCGGGACCGACGCGGTCGTCGATGCCCGCACGAGCTTCGATATCTCGAAGAACGGCGCGGCCAGCCAGCCGACCATTCCAGCGTCGTTGCTCGCCCGCGTGCGCGCTGTGCCGCAGGTGGGCGTGGCGATCGGCGATCTGACGAACACGCAGACGCGGATCATCGACCGCCACGGCGATGTGCTCGGGTCGGGACCGTACTTCGGCGTCGGATACGACTCCGCCAAACCCCGGGCCGCCCACCTGACGCCGTTCAAGCTGACCGCCGGCCACTTCGCGAGCCGCCCGGGCGACGTCGTGATCGATGCCGGCACCGCGTCGAAGCAGAGCGTGCGCGTCGGCGACACCGTCCGTATCGAAGGCCGCGGGCCCGTGCGCACGTTCACCGTCTCCGGGATTGCGACGTTCGGCAGCGTGAACTCGATCGGCGGGGCAACGTTCGCGGTGTTCGACCTGCAGACCGCCCAGCGTCTGTTCGGCGAACCGAGTCGCTACGACTCGATCCTGGTGGCTGCTCGGCCCGGAGTTTCCGCTCCGAGCCTGCGTACGGCAGTCGCGCGGGTGCTCCCATCCTCGGCGCAGGTCCAGAGCGCGGCCGCTCAGGACCGCTTCACGCTGAAGGGGCTCAAGCAGTTCATCACGATCATCGAGATCGTGCTGCTCGCGTTCGGCGGCATCGCCGTGTTCGTCGGAGCGTTCACGATCTTCAACACGCTTTCGATCACGGTCGCCCAGCGCTCGCGAGAGCTGGCGATGCTGCGGACGGTCGGCGCCTCACGCCGGCAGGTCCTCGGCTCGGTGCTGCTCGAAGCGCTGGTGATGGGAGCCGCCGCGTCGCTGATCGGGATCGCGGCCGGGATCGGGCTCGCGCACGGACTCAGCTCGCTGCTGAGCTCGCTCGGGCTCGACCTTCCCCAGGCGGGGACGGTGTTCGCCGCGCACACGCCGATCGTCGCGTTGCTCGTCGGGATGCTCGTCACAGCGGCGGCCGGCCTCGGGCCGGCGCTCCGTGCGACCCGTGTCTCGCCGGTGATCGCGCTGCGCGAGGGGGCCTCGGCCGCTGCGAGTCCGGAGGGGCTGCGGTCCGGCCGGCGGGTGAGGCGCGCGGCCGAGGCGATGGCGCTGCTGGCGCTCGGGCTACTGCTGGCGGGGATGTTCGCCGGCGGGGTCCAGACCGGCGCCCGCTTCGCGCTGATCGTCCCCGGATGCCTGCTG
Source organism: uncultured Solirubrobacterales bacterium (assembly GCA_963796525.1). Classification (GTDB taxonomy): domain Bacteria; phylum Actinomycetota; class Thermoleophilia; order Solirubrobacterales; family Solirubrobacteraceae; genus Palsa-465. Next base: position 397,441 of record CAWCMD010000010.1, on the reverse strand, counting down.
CTGTTCGTGGCCGTCGCGATGCTCTCGGGACGGATCGCCGGGCCGCTGGCGGGCGCACTGGGGCTTCCGGCTCAGCGCTTTGCCGGCGTGGCCGGCGCGCTCGCGCGTCGCAACGCGATGCGCAACCCCGGGCGGACGGCCTCGACCGCGGCGGCGCTGATGATCGGCGTCGCGCTGGTCGTGTTCGTGTCGGTGATCGCGGCCGGGCTGCGGCAGTCGACGACGGGGACGTTGGAACATCAGATCAAGTCCACCTACGTCGTTGCGGCGAGCGATGGCTACTCGCCGATCGACCCAACCGCCGCCTCGGCATTGCGCAGCACACCAGGCGTCGGCGCCGTCTCGAGCATCGCCCAGGACCAGGTGCGAGCGTTTGGCCACACGGTGTCGTTGAACGGCGTTGACGCCGGTTCGATCTCCACCGCGTACCGGTACGACTGGAAGGCCGGCTCCGATGCGTCGCTTGCCGCGCTCGGGCAATCGGGGGCGATCGTCGACGACTCGTTCGCGAGCGCGCATCACCTGCGCGTCGGAAGCGCGTTCATCGTGACGCTGCCGACCGGCGGCTCGCGGGCGCTGACCGTGCGGGGAATCGACGTCCCACCGAAGTTCGGTGCCCTCGGCCTCGGCCCGATCACGGTGTCGTCGGCGGCGCTCCGCTCGGCCTTCCCGCTGGCGCGGGATCGGCTGGTGTTCGTGAGCGCGCGCGGTGCGGCCACACCGGCCGCCGCGGCGTTGCAGACCCGGCTCGCGGGATACCCCGGCGTGAAGCTGTTCACGCCGGCGGCATTCGCGACCAAGCAACTGTCGTGGGTCAGCCAGATGCTGGCCGTGATCTACGTGCTGCTGGCGCTGGCGGTGATCGTCAGCCTGTTCGGGATCGTCAACACGCTCGCCCTGTCTGTGTTCGAGCGCACACGCGAGCTCGGGATGCTGCGGGCCGCCGGCATGACCCGCAGACAGGTGCGCCGGATGATTCGGCACGAGAGCGTGATCACGGCCCTGATGGGCGCCACGCTCGGGATCGGCCTCGGGCTTTTCCTGGCGGCGCTGGTGACGGCCGCACTGAGCGGCGACGGGCTGCAGTTCTCGCTGCCGGCCGGATCGATCGTCGCGTTCGTCGTGGTCGCGGTGGTTGCGGGGATCGTCGCGGCGATCGGCCCGGCCCGGCGAGCCGCCCGCCTGCAGCCACTCACGGCCCTGGCTTACGAGTAACCCACCCCCGTGGGAGATTTGGGTCGCTATGCAGCCCAAATCTCCCACGGCTCTTCAGGCGCCCGCCGCAGCGGCGAGCTCGTCGGGCTCAGGCGCCCGCCGCAGCGGCGAGCTCGTCGGGCTCAGGCGCCCGCCGCGGAGACGAGCTCGTCGACCGGCGGGCGCCGCTGTGCCCAGGGCTGCGCGGACTCGAGCTGGCAGGCGAGCTGGAGCAGAACGTCCTCGCGCGCCGGCGAGCCGATCAGCTGGACCGCGGTCGGCAGGCCGTCCTCGCCGTGGTACAGCGGCAGCGAGATCGCCGGCAGGCCGGTGATGTTGACGATCCCCGTAAAGGGCGTGAAGTATCCGGAGCGGCGGTAGCCCGCGTAGGGATCAGATCCCGCCGGCCCCCCGAGCCCGTTGATCTCGCCGATCGGCACGGGCCGCTGTGCGAGCGCCGGCGTGAGCGTCGCGTCGTATGGAGCAAGGGCGGTGATGATCGCGCGGGCCGCGGACTCGAGGCGCCCCACCGCCGCCAGGTAGCTCATCGCGTCGAGCTCGCGCGCACGCTGCCAGAGCTCCCATGTCAGCGGCTCAACGTCCTCGGGCGTCGGCTCGCGTCCCGCCAGCCGCGCTCCGATCATCGTCACGATCGAGACGCCGGGGCCGAACAGGCGCGTGAAGTCGGGCAGCAGATGCTTGCGGTTCCATGGCGGTGTCACCTCGACCACCTCGTGGCCGAGCGACTCGAGCAGCGCCGCGCAATCGCGTACGGCGCGCTCGCAGACCGGGTCGAGCTCGGCGTCCGGGAGCGGCGGCTCGAGCGTCATCCCGATCTTCAGCCGGCTCGGTTCGCCCGCCGCCGCAGCAGCGAACGTGCCCGGCGCAACGGATGGTGCCCAGTTCATGTCCCCGAGCTCGTAGCCCGCGAGGATGTCGAGCAGCTGCGCGGTCTCGCGCACCGTGTGCGTCAGCACGCCGTCGATCGTCAAGAAGCTCTGCCCGACGTCCGGCCCCGGTGAGACACGCCCGCGTGCGGCCTTCAGCCCGACCAGCCCGCAGCACGCCGCGGGAATTCTGATCGAGCCACCGCCGTCGTTGCCGTGGGCGATTGGGACCATTCCCGCGGCCACTGCTGCCGCTGAACCACCGCTCGAGCCGCCGGTCGTGTGCTCGGTGTTCCAGGGGTTGCGCGCCGGCCCGAAGCGCCTGGGCTCTGTCGTCGGCATGATCCCCATCTCGGGTAGCGAGGTCTTGCCGACGATCACGAACCCAGCGTCACGCAGCCGGCGCACGAAGAACGCATCGTGATCCGGCACCACGTTCTGGAACAGGTCGCTGCAGAAGGTCAGCGGCATCCCGGCGACCGGCTCGTTGTCCTTGATCGCGATCGGGACGCCGGCGAACGGCCGGGCATCACCGGGCCCGATCTCGGCCGCGGCGGCTAGCGCCGCCTCGTGGGCCACATGAGTGAACGCATTGATCGCCGGCTGTAGCTCGTCGATCCGCCTCAGCGACGCCTCGGCCAGCTCCGTCGCCGTCAACTCACCCGAGCGGACGAGTGCCGCGAGCTCATCCGCGGGACGAAACAGCAATCCGGACATCGGCGGCTAACAGTACCTGGCTAGCCTTAGTCAGCGAAAAGACTTCGAACCCGCCGCTCCAGGAGAGAACGACCGAATGACCGCGACCGCAGAAGTACAGTCAGGCCTTGAAGGGGTAGTCGCCTTCGCCACCGAGATTGCCGAGCCGGACCGCGCGGGTGGCGCGCTTCGTTATCGCGGTGTCGACATCGAGGAACTTGTCGGCAACGTGCCTTTCGGCCAGGTCTGGGGCCTGCTCGTCGACGGCAAGCTGCTGCCCGGTTTGCCACCAGCCGAGCCGCACCCGCTGAGCGTTCGCTCCGGCGATCCGCGCGTGGACGTCCAGTCGGCGCTCGCGATGCTTGCACCGCAGTGGGGCTTCGGCGAGCTGATCGACATCTCAGACGAAGAGGCGCGCGACAACCTGGCGCGCGCGTCGGTGATGGCCCTGTCGTTCGTGGCCCAGTCTGCACGCGGCATCGGCCAGCCGCCCGTGCCGCAGCGCGAGGTCGACAAGGCCACCCGGATCGCCGAGCGCTTCCTGATCCGCTGGCGCGGTGAGGCCGACCCGAAGCACGTCGAGGCGATCGACGCCTACTGGATCTCGGCTGCGGAGCACGGGATGAACGCCTCGACGTTCACCGCGCGCGTGGTCGCGTCGACCGGCGCCGACGTGGCTGCCGCGCTGAGCGCCGCAGTCGGGGCCTTGTCGGGCCCGCTGCACGGTGGCGCGCCGAGCCGCGTGCTGAAGATGCTCGACGAGGTCGCCGAGATGGGCGACGCCGACCGCTACGTCAAGCAGCTGCTCGATCGCGGCAACCGGCTGATGGGCTTCGGCCATCGCGTGTACCGCGCCGAGGACCCGCGGGCGCGCGTGCTGCGTCGCACGGCGAAGGAGCTCGGCGCGCCGCGCGTCGAGGTCGCCGAGGCGCTCGAGAACGCCGCGCTCGCCGAGCTTCAGGCGCGCAAGCCCGACCGCGTGCTTGCCACAAACGTCGAATTCTGGTCAGCGGTCGTGCTCGATTTCGCCGCCGTTCCGCCGGAGTTGTTCACGCCGATGTTCACGTGCGCCCGCACCGCCGGGTGGTCGGCCCACATCCTTGAACAGAAGCGTGAGGCCCGGTTGATCAGGCCTACCGCTAAGTACGTCGGACCGGGACCGCGACCGCTGGCAGAATTGCGGTCCTGAGCCGTCAGCTCGATCCAGAGTCACTGGGCGATCACATCGATCGCCTTTACCGAGCCGCGTGGAGCCTGAGCGGATCCCGGGAGGAGGCAGAGGACCTCGTCCAGGAGACGTTCGCGCGGGTGCTTCGCAAACCGCGCATCCTGCACTCAGAGGATGACGTCGGCTACTTGCTGCGCGTCCTGCGCAACACGTTCTACTCGGCCAAGCGCACGGCGGCACGCCGGCCGCAGACGACAGCGCTGCCCGACGACATGGACATCGTCGAGGATCGCTCTGCGACCCAGCCCGAGTCGCGGATCGAATCGGCCGAGGTGTATGCGGCGATCTCGGAGCTGCCGGACGACTTTCGCGACGCGCTGGTCGCGATCGACGTTGTCGGGCTCTCCTACCGCGAGGCGGCGCGCGCGCTGCGGGTCCGTGAGGCGACGATCACGACCAGGCTGCACCGCGCGCGCCAGCGAGTGGCGCGCACGCTCACGCCTGAGCCGACGCCGGGACCTTCCAAGCCGCCAGCTTCTGCAAGACGGCAGGACTGACGCCGGCGGCGGACAGGATGCAGGTGTGCCCCGCCCGGCGCCAGGTGACGACCATGCGTCCACCGAGGTTCAGCGTCCGCAGCTCAGTGCCGTGCAGCCAAGTGGTCGAGGCCGCCGGTTGCTTGAGCGCCGGCGCCGCGACGATCGTGTAGGCGATCCGCTGGCCGTGCCCGTCGTAGTAGACGGTCACCGCCTTGCGGTCGTTGATCCGGTCGGTGCGTTCACCGACGGCCCGCCAGCCGAACTTGTGCGACCAGTCGGGGAAGTAGACCTCCTCGATATCCGCGCCGACGCTAGCGGGAGGGGTAGTGCCTTCGGACTTGTACAGCGGCCCGGCCGGCCCGCGGAGCGCGACTGACGCCGCCTCGCTGACCGATGGCGCGCCCGGCGTGCCGGCCGGGAGAATCAGCAGGAAGGCCGTCGCGGCCACCGCGAGCGCCGCCGCGAACGCGCCGCCGTACTGCAGGCGCCTGCGCGTCCGGGTGCGCTCGGACGGGCGCATCCGCTCGATCCGGGCGCGCAGCCGCTCCGGTGCCTGGTCGCTCGCACGGGCCTCGTGTATCAGCTCGACGACCCGACGCTCGCGTTCGTACAGGTCGCTCAGTTCGGGCGAGGCTTTGATCTCGGCTTCGAGCGCCTCGCGGCGCGCGGGATCGAGCGTGCCGTCGGCGAGCGCTGAGATGTCGCGGGTGCTGGGATCAGAGCGGCGGTTCATCTGGATTCAGGTTAAAGACGCCCGGCAGCCTCAGATCCTTCCCAACATCCAGCTAACTGCGATACGGACCGTTCACATACTCGGCAAGCATCCGAGTGGCCGAGAAACGGGGTGCCAGGGAGCGTAGCGAGGCGCGAATCCGCGCGAGCCAGGCGGTCGGCAGCCCCTGCGCGTCACGCGCGTAGAACATCGGTGCGACCTCCTCGCCGAGGACCTGATGCAGCGTGTCGGCGTCGCGCTTGTCCTGCATGGCGTGATCGGCCAGCACCTCACCTGGGAGCGCCCAGCCGTTCTCGCCGTCGTAGGCCTCCGCCCACCATCCGTCGAGCACGCTGAACTGAAGCCCGCCGTTCATCGCCGACTTCATCCCGCTCGTGCCGCTCGCCTCGAGCGGCGGACGGGGCAGATTCAGCCACACGTCACAGCCGCGCACGAGGACGGCGGCCGAGGCGAGGTCGTAGTCATCGAGATACACGACCCGTTCGCCGACCACCTTGGCGCGCTTCATCCCGAACAGTGCCGCCAGCACGCGCTTGGCCTCGTTGTCGCGCGGATGGGCCTTTCCCGCGAGGATCACCTGGACGGGGTGCTCGCCGCCGAGCAGCGACATCGTCCATTCCGGGTCGCGCATCAGCAGCTCGAGGCGTTTGTAGGTGGCCACGCGCCGCGCGAACCCGAGGGTCAGAGTCTCGGGGTCGAACGCCCGGGCGGCGGCGTTGACGTAGTCGCGGTCGTCCCCGCGCGACAGGCGGTCGGCCGTGCTGCGGGGGCGGATGAAGGCGATCAGCTCCGCGCGCTGGCGCTCGCGCATCGCCCATAGCTCCGCGTCGGGGATCTGCTCCACCGCCTCCCAGGTCTTCGGATCGGCGGCGCGATCGAGCCATCCAGCCCCGAGGTATTTGTCGAGCAGCTCGCGCATTGCGGGGCCGATCCACGTCGGTACATGGACGCCGTTGGTGACATGGCCGATCGGCACCGCCTGGGTTGCTCGCCCGGGCCACAGGCCGCGCCACATCTCTCGCGCGACCTCCCCATGGCGCTGGCTGACGGCGTTGGCGCTGCGGCTCATCCGCAACGCCGCCTGCGTCACCCCGAACTCCTCCCCAGGATCCTCGGGGTCTGTGCGACCGAGGGCCAGCAGCTCGACCGCGGGCGTGGTCATTCCCTGGGCGAGGCGACGGATCGCCCGGCCCACGTCCGCGGACGGATAGGAGTCGTTGCCGGCGGCGACCGGCGTGTGCGTGGTGAAGATCGTGCGCTCCCGCGATGCCTTGAGCGCCAACTGCAGCGGCTCGCCCGCGCGCAGTCCGGGATCGGCGAGCTCCAGGGGCGCGAGCGCCGCGTGACCCTCGTTGAGGTGGATCACCGCCGGCTCGATGTCAAGCGCCCGCAGCGCCCGCACGCCGCCGACCCCGAGCAGTACGTACTGGGCGAGCCGCGTGTCGGGATTTCCCTCGTACAGCCGCCCGGTGATCCACCGCTGGAGATGGTCGTTTTCTGACACATCTGTGTCCAGCAGGTAGAGCGGCACCCGGCCTACGTCCACGCGCCAGACGCGCGCGCTGACATCGGCATCGTAGATCGGCACTTTGATCGTCAGCGGTTCCCCGCCGGCGTTGGTCACGAGCGCGGCGGGCAGGCGTTCGGGGTCGGTGTCGACCCAATACTCGTGCTGCCAGCCCTCCGCGTCGACCCGCTGGCGGAAATAGCCCTTGCGGTACATCAGCCCGACGGCGACGAGCGGCAGCGCGCGATCGGACGCCTCCTTGAGCAGGTCGCCGGCGAGCGCGCCCAGCCCGCCCGAGTAGACCGGAAGCGACACGTGGATGCCGTACTCCGCGCACAGGAACGCGACCGGGTGGGCCGGGTTTATGACCTCATCTGCCGGCGGACCGTTGAGCGCCGCGTCGAGGTCCGCTTCGAGCCTGCCGGCTGCCTCGACCAGCGCGGTGTCGCCGGCGGCCCGCTCGAGCTTCTCGTACGAGGTCTCCTGAAGCAGCCGCACGGGGTTGCGGCCGGCGAGCTCGAAGCGCTCCGCGTCCACGGAGCTGAACAGCTCATGACCGCCGGCCTGCCACGACCAGCGGTAGTTGTAGGCCAGGCGCGCGAGCGGCGCGAGCTCCTCCGGGAGGCGCCGCGCAAGCTGATCGGCGGCACGCCGAATGTCCTCGCTCCCTGCGCTCGCGATCGGAGGGGTGGCCACGGCGACGATTATCTAGGAGCGCGACGGCGATGTGTAGGCTCGCGCTCTGTGCCCGGCCTCGGCGTCCTCGCGTTCGGCGACTCGATCACCAACGGCGGGGGCGAGCTCCAGTGGGGCGTCGCGCTGCAGTCTTGGGCGTTGTGGGTGGCGCGGTCGCTCGGGCTGCCGTACTCCGGGTACGCGGTCGACGGGGCCACGATCGGCGACGTGCTCGAGTTGCAGATGCCGCTGTTCACCCGGGTATCGATCACGCCCGACGGGCCGTTCGAGCTCGGCTGTCTGTACATCGGTGTCAACGACGTCCGCATGCTCGACTGGGACCCCACCGCGTTCGAGCGGCGATTCGTCCGCGCGCTCGCGTTCCTGAACGACCGCTGCGAGCGCGTGCTGGCGATGACCGTGCCGCTCGACCTGGGACGTCCGCGGGCGGGCGCGAAGGCCCTCGAGCTCAACGCGATCATCAACCGAGCGGCGGGCGGCGCGCTGGTCTGCGACCTGAGCGACTTCGGCGCCCGCAACCTGGTGATGGCCGACCACGTGCACCCGACCGCATTCGGCCAGATCGCGATCGCCGAGCGAGCGCTGGCGGTGCTTGCGCACGACGGACTGGCGGCAAGGGTGCCACCGCGCTCGCTGATCGCATGGTCGACCACGTGGCGCCGCCGGCTGCAGGCTGATACGAGCTATGCCTATCGCCACACGAAGGTGAGCGCGAGCGGGCTGTGGTGGCTGGCGCGAGCGCGGTTGCAGGACGGCCAATAAGGGGCCGCTTTCGCGGCGAGGATTGGGTCCCGCCCACCCGTGCGGGCCCGTCCGGACCCACGCGGTTTCTACTGACCGACTAGGTGACGGCCTACGGATGGAGGGCGTCGGCGAGCGTTTTACGGTTGACGCTCAATGACAGGACGTCGAACAGGGTCCGACATGACGTCGGGCGCCCAGCTGCTCTTCACGGACCTCAGAGTCGCCTACCTGGTCGCGAACGAGGCCCGGTACCGCGCGCTCGAGCGAGCGTTCGGCGTTTCCAGAGACCAGGCAAATCTCGTGACCTTCGCACTGCTCCTGCTGGTGGCGAAGACCGTCAGCGACAAGGTCGAGCGCGCGCTCCACGGGATTGGTGGCCCGACGAAGGCAGATGCGGTACTGGGAACCCTGCTCGCGGACGGAATGCTGGGTGAGATCGCCGGACCGCCCGCCCGCGACACGCCAATGGTTGGCGCGCTCGTCGCGCTCGCGCTGGTCGGAGGTCTGTCCGCCCCGGCCGTTCGGCGGTCGATGTACAGCGCCAGCGCCACCTCGCGCCGCGCGCTGGTGGTATTCAGGCACAGGTACGGATACCTGGTCGCGCACGGCCGTAGGATCGCCCAGGCGCGGCGGGCGCAGGCACGCTCGGAGACCGAAGGACCCAAGCCCCACTCGACCGGTGGCGGGCAGGTGGCGAGCCCGCTCCGGGATCTCGCGGCGTGACGGCCTGCCCGGCCACCAACCGAAGCCGTCTGGACGGGGCTTCGCGGCCCCACGGACGCTGCCGCGCAGCAGCAGCCCCTAACGCGCCAACCGCCCCGCCTCGGCGGTGAGCTCGTGCAGCTGCCGGGCCAGCGCCGGCGTCAACGCCCCGCGCTCCATCTCCCAGCGCCAGTTGCGACCGCCCCGGGACGGATCGTTCATGCGCGCCTCGCTGCCGAGCCCCAGCACATCCTGCGCCTGGATCATCGCCACGCGCGCCGGCGAGCTGAACGCGAGCCGGATCACCCCCCACCACGGCTGATCGTCCAGCACGATCGCGCGAGCGTCGAGCTCGCGGGCAAGCAGCTCGCGCGAACGCCCGGAAAGCCCCTCATACCACCCGCGGATCGTGTCGTGGTCGTGGGTGCCGGTGTAGACCACGCGATTCTCGACATGCGCGGCGAAGCGGTGCGGGCTCGCTCGTTCCGACGGGTTGAAGCCGAACTGCACAACCAGCATGCCCGGCAGATCGAGCGTGTCACGCAACCGCTCAACCGCCGGCGTGATCACGCCGAGATCCTCGGCGATGAACGGCAGATCCCCGAGCTCGCGCGCGACCGCATCGAACGGCGCACGGCCGGGGCCGCGGAGCCAGCGCCCGAGCAGCGCAGAGGACGCAACCGACGGGACCGCCCAGTAGGCGACAAAGCCGCGGAAGTGGTCGATCCGGGCCACGTCGAACAGCGACACCGTCCGCCGCAGCCGCTCGACCCACCACCGGTATCCGCGCCGGCGCAGCGCCGGCCAGTCGTAGAGCGGATTGCCCCACAGCTGCCCGATCCCGGAGAACGCGTCCGGCGGCGCCCCCGCGACGACGTCGCGCTGGAAGATCTCGGGATGGGCGACGTGGTCTGCACTCCCCGGGGCGACGTAGATCGCGACGTCGCCGATCAGCCGCACGCCACGCTCGTTCGCGTAGCGGCGAAGCGCGCCCCACTCGCGCTCGAACCGGACCTGATCGGCGACCCCGTCGCGGCCCGCGAACCGCTCCCAGTCGAAGATCCAGAACGCCTCGCGCTCCCGGAAATCGGCCAGCTCGGAGGCGCTGACGGATGCCACGCGCGCGGCATCGGACAGCAGTCCGGGCCACGCCGCAAACGCCGATCGCGCCTTGTATGGCGAGCGGTGCCGATCGGGCGGACCCAACGGCAGCAGCTGCCACCACGACTGCCCGGCCTCGGCCAGCCAGTCGACGAATCTGAACGCCTCCGGGCCGAGCGTGCCCCCCGGCAACGAGGTCACGTGGAGCTGAACCCCGCTGGATCTACCCAACTCTTTCACGAACTGCTGTTTACCCGATATGCCTGTACGGATACTTTTCCGCCCGCGTGCACGATTTGACCCTCCGCACCTCTCCAGCCACCGCCGCCGGCGACCCCAAGGGAGCCGACCCCGTCCCACGGCGCATCCTGATCCAGTACCCCTCGCCATCGGTCGACGGCGGCCGCTATCCCGCCAAGCGCTGCATCGGCGACATCGTCCCGGTGTCGGTGGACGTGTTTCGCGACGGCCACGACCTGCTACGAACGGTCGTCCGCTACCGCCCTCCAGCCAGCGAGGACTGGCGTGAGGCGGAGCTGCGTCAGATCGACAGGCAAATCGACGGCGTGCGCTGGGGCGGCGAGTTTCAGGTCGATGAGATCGGGCGCTGGCTGTACACGATCGAGGCTTGGACCGATTTGTACGGAACGTGGCGTGACGAGCTCGCACGGAAGGTGGCCGCCGGGCAGCACGATCTCGCGGGCGAGATCTCCGAGGGTGTCGTGCTCCTACAAGACGCGCTCAGCCGCTCCGCAGCCGGCGATGACCGGGGACTGATCGAGTACGCGCTGCACACGCTGGAGAATCCGGATATCCCCGAATCAGCCAAGCACGACGTGGCGCTCGGGACGGAGCTGTTCGAGGCGGTCGAGCGCACTCAGGAGCGCCACGGTCGGGCGACGCTCGAGGAGCCGCTGGCGATCGAGGTCGACAGGCTCAGAGCGCGGTTCGGGTCGTGGTATGAGCTGTTCCCCCGCTCGTTCGGTGGCCTGAAAGGCGTCGCGGCGCAGCTGCCGCGGCTCGCCGAGCTCGGCTTCGACGTCGTCTATCTGCCGCCGATCCACCCGATCGGCCACACGAACCGCAAGGGCCGCAACAACTCGCTGACCGCCGGTCCGGCCGACCCAGGATCGCCCTGGGCGATCGGCGATGAGAACGGAGGCCACGACGCGGTCCATCCCGAGCTCGGGACGATCGAGGACCTCCGGCAGCTCACGGCGGCGGCCTCCTCCTACAACCTCGACATCGCGCTCGACTTCGCGATTCAGTGCTCCGCCGATCATCCGTGGCTACACGAGCACCCCGAGTGGTTTCACCGACGCCCCGACGGCACGCTGAAGTACGCGGAGAACCCCCCCAAGCGCTACCAGGACATCTACAACGTCAACTGGGAGTCACCCGACTGGCGCAACCTGTGGGAGGCCCTGAGGACGATCATGCTCGGCTGGGTGCAGTGCGGAGTCAAGGTGTTCCGCGTCGACAACCCGCACACGAAGCCGTTCCCGTTCTGGGAATGGCTGATCGGGGAGGTGCACAAGGTTGACCGCGACGTCGTGTTCCTGGCGGAGGCGTTCACGAAGCGGGCCGTCATGCGTCACCTCGCCAAGATCGGTTTCAGCCAGTCCTATACGTACTTCACCTGGAAGAACGCGCGCTGGGAGCTGGCCGAGTACGTCTCGGAGCTCGCCTACTCCGGCGAGCAGGAGTACTTCCGTCCGAACTTCTTCGCCAACACGCCCGACATTCTCAACGCGTACCTGCAACACGGAGGCCGCTCCGGCTTCGAAGCCCGGCTGATCCTCGCCGGCACGCTCAGTCCGTCGTACGGCATCTACTCGGGGTTCGAGAACATCGAGAACGTGCCGGTGCGAGAGGGCTCCGAGGAGTACCTCAACTCCGAGAAGTACGAGGCGAAGCCCCGGACGGTGGACGGAGAGCTGCTGCCGCTGATCCAGCGTCTGAACCAGATCCGGCGCGAGAACCCGGCGCTGCAGGAGCTGGCGAACGTCACGTTCCTCGACACCGCGAACGAGGCCCTGATCGCGTACGCCAAACAGTCGATGGGCAACACTGTGATAACCGTTGTGAATATCGATCCTCATTCGACACAGGAAGGCCTGACGATCGTGCCCGCGAGCCTCGGCGTGGCGCCGTCGTTCGCCGTGCACGACCTGCTGACCGACGAGCACTTCCAATGGCGGATCGGCCCCAACTACGTGGGCCTTCAGCCAGGCACCCGGCAAGCACACGTACTTCGAGTAGAACGCTGACCGTGTCCGTCGGCCCGCCCACCCTGACGCACGTCATCCACCCGCGCAGCGTCCCGCTGCCGCGGCTCGACAGTGAGAGCGCCACCGCGCAGCAGGCGCAGACGCGGCAGTGGTTTGAGGCGGAGCCGCTGTGGTTCAAGCGCGCCGTCTTCTACGAGATCCACATCCGCGGCTTCTACGACGGCAACGGCGACGGCTCCGGCGACTTCCGCGGGCTGACCGAGAAGCTCGACTACCTGCAGTGGCTCGGCATCGACTGCATCTGGCTGCTGCCGTTCTACCGCTCGCCGCTGCGCGACGGCGGCTATGACATCGCGGATTTCACCGACGTCCACCCGGACTACGGAACGGTGGAGGACGTCCGTGAACTGATCGACGCTGCGCACGCGCGGCGCATCAGGGTGATCGCCGACCTGGTGATGAATCACACCTCGACCGATCACCCCTGGTTTCAGGAGTCGCGATCGAGCCCCGACAGCCCCAAGCGCAACTGGTACGTATGGTCGGACTCCGACGAGCGCTACCAGGACGCGCGGATCATCTTCATCGATACCGAGACCTCGAACTGGACCTGGGACCCGGTCGCCGGCCAGTATTACTGGCACAGGTTCTTCTCCCACCAACCGGATCTCAATTATGCGAATCCCGAGGTTCGCGAGGCGATGCTCGGCGTGCTGCGCTTCTGGCTCGATCTCGGGCTTGACGGTTTCCGGCTGGACGCCGTCCCGTACTTGTTCGAACGCGAGGGGACCAACTGCGAGAACCTGCCTGAGACTCATGCCTACCTCAGGCGGATCCGGCGCGAGGTCGACGAGCGCTACCCAGACCGCGTGCTGCTGGCGGAGGCCAACCAGTGGCCGGCCGACGTCGTCCAGTACTTCGGCGACGGCGACGAGTGCCACATGGCGTTCCACTTCCCGGTGATGCCGCGCATGTTCATGGCGATCCGCCGCGAGGAGGCGGTGCCGATCTACGAGATCCTCGAGCAGACGCCGCAGATCCCCCAAAGCTCTCAATGGGGTCTCTTCCTTCGCAACCACGACGAGCTCACGCTCGAGATGGTCACCGACGAGGAGCGCGACTACATGTACGCCGAGTACGCGAAGGATCCGCGGATGAAGCTGAACCTCGGGATCCGCAAGCGCCTCGCTCCGCTGCTGGACAACGGCCGTGACGAGATCGAGTTGCTGCACGCGATCCTGTTCTCGCTGCCCGGATCGCCGGTGCTCTACTACGGCGACGAGATCGCGATGGGCGACAACGTGTTCCTCGGCGATCGCGACGGCGTACGCACGCCGATGCAATGGACGGGCGATCGCAACGGCGGGTTCTCGCGCGCGGACTTCGCGCAGCTGTACGCGCCGCCGCTGATGGATCCGGTGTACGGATTCCAGGCGGTCAACGTGGAGGCTCAGCTGCGGACGGCGACGTCGCTGCTGCGCTGGATCCACCGGTTCATCTCGCTGCGCAAGGAGCACCCGGTGTTCGGCCTCGGGACCTACGAGCCGATCGAGACTTCGAACCCGCGGATCTTCGCCCATCTGCGCGAGTTCGAGGATGATCTGGTGCTCTGCGTTCACAACGTGGCGCGCTCCGCCCAGGCGGTGGAGCTCGATCTGAAGGCCTATCAAGGCCGTTACCCAGTCGAGCTCTTCGGCCGCTCCCGGTTTCCGCGAATCGGCGAGCTCTCATACCTACTGACCCTCGCGCCCCGCGGCTTCTATTGGTTCGAGCTGGTCGAGGAGGAGGTTCACCGCGATGAGTGAGCGTGCCACGATCATGATCGACCACTTCGTCGACGAGGAGCACCTCTGTGAGTGGGTCTCCGAGCAGCGCTGGTACGCGTCCAAGTCACGGTCGATCGCCGGTGTTGAGATCGTCGAGTCGGTCGAGCTTCGGGACTCGCCGCCGCTGATCCTGGCGCTCGCACAGACTCGGTTCGCCACCGGCCGGCACGAGCTCTACCAGCTGCCGGTGACCCTCCAACCGCCGGCGATGTTTCCCGGCGTGGAGCCGATCGCGCACACCGAGGAGTGGTCGCTCTACGACGCGCTGGCGGACCCCAAGGAGGCACTCGAGCTCCTGCGGCGGATCGACCGCGGGGATGAGATCGAGACTTCGGAAGGCAGGTTCAGCTTCAGCCGCGCCGACGGCGCGCTCGCATTCGGTGACGACGTCCGCGTTCGCCGGATGGGAGTGGAGCAGTCGAACTCGTCGGTCGTGTTCGGCGACCGGCTCGTGCTGAAGGTGTTCAGAAAGCTCGAGCCGGGCGTCAATCCCGAGCTCGAGATGCTGCGCTTCCTCACCCGCCGCGAGTTCCCGAACATCGCGCCCCTGCACGGCTGGTACGAGTACGAGGGACAGGCGCTCGCCACGACGCTCGGCGTCGCGCAAACCTTCTACGCCGACGCGATCGGGGGCTGGGAGCTGGCGCTCGACGAGATCCCGACCGATCCCGAGAAGCTGCTGCAGCGGCTCGCGGCGCTCGGCGCGGTCACCGCGGAGCTCCACAATACGCTCGCCACGGACGCCGCCGATCCCGCGTTCTCGCCCGAGCAGCCGAGCCAGGAAGCGCTGTCGCTGCTGACCGCGACCGTCGACGAGGACATCGAGCGGATCTTCGTGCGGCTTCCCGACGATCCGCGCGTGGCGCCGATCGCCGGGCGCGGGCAGGACGTCCGCGAACGCCTTGCGGCCCAGGCCCAGGTGGGCGTCGGCGGTCGTGTGATCCGCACCCATGGCGACTACCACCTCGGGCAGACCCTGTACACGCCCCGGGGTTGGGTGATCATCGACTTCGAGGGCGAGCCCGCACGACCCTTGCCCGAGCGCCGCCAGAAGCGCTCGCCGCTCAGAGACGTCGCCGGGATGCTGCGCTCGTTCGCCTACGCCGCGTCGGCGGTCGAGATTCAGCGAGGCACGCCCGCCCACGAGGACTTCGAGCTGCGGGCGCGCGAGGCTTTCCTCGAGCAGTACTTCACGCATGTCGACACGACGCTGCTGCCGGCGGGCGAGGCGGCGATCGCGAGCCTGCTCTCGATCTATGAGCTCGAGAAGGCGATCTACGAGCTGCAGTACGAGCTTGATAACCGTCCCGACTGGGTATCGATTCCGGTGGCTGGCATCACCCGGCTGCTGGAGGCCGCATGACCACTGTTGCGACCAATGAGCTCGACTCGCTGGTTCGGCGCGAACATTCGAATCCACACGAGGTCCTCGGCGCACATCCGATCGCCGACGGCGTGGTCGTGCGTGCGCTGCGCCCCGCGGCGTGCGCGGTAACGGCGCTGCTCGGGGACGGCACGCGGATCGAGCTCGAGCAGATCCATCCCGGAGGGGTCTTCGAGGGCCTGATCGAGGGCGCCTCGATGCCGGTCCGCTACCGGCTCGAGCTCGACTACGGAACGGCCGGCACGTACACGATCGACGATCCCTACTCGTTCCTGCCAACGCTCGGTGAGCTCGACCTATACCTGGTCGGCGAGGGACGCCACGAGGAGCTCTACGAGCGACTCGGCGCGCACGTGCGTCAGCATCAAGGCGTCCACGGCACCGCGTTCGCGGTCTGGGCACCATCGGCCCGCGCAGTCAGCGTTGTCGGCGACTTCAATTCTTGGGATGGGCGGTTGCACGCGATGCGCACGCTCGGCGCGAGCGGCATCTGGGAACTGTTCCTCCCCGGAGTCGACGCAGGTGCCTGTTACAAGTTCGAGATTCTGACGGCGGACAAGAGCCTGCTGCTGAAGGCCGATCCGTACGCCTTCCGCACTGAGATCCCGCCGAAGACGGCGTCGGTGGTGTTCGAGCCCGAGCACGCCTGGAGCAAGGCTGATCGGGATTGGCTGCGCTCGCGCCGCGACCGCAAGGCGCTCGGGAGCCCGATGTCGATCTACGAGGTGCACCTCGGTTCCTGGCGGCTCAACTCGCTCGAGGACAACCGGTCGCTGACCTACCTCGAGCTGGCGGACGAGCTATCGGCGTACGTCAAGGACATGGGCTTCACTCACATCGAGCTGCTGCCGGTGATGGCCCATCCGTTCACCGGCTCATGGGGCTATCAGGTGACCGGTTACTTCGCGCCCACGCCGCGGTTTGGCTCACCCGATGATTTCCGCGAGTTCATCGACCGCCTGCATGCCTCGGGCGTCGGCGTGCTGATCGACTGGGTTCCCGCGCACTTCCCGCGCGACGAGTTCGCGCTTGCGCGGTTTGACGGCACATCCTTGTACGAGCATCAGGATCCGCGGCGTGGCGCCCACCCGGACTGGGGCACGCTCGTCTTCAACTACGGGCGACACGAAGTCCGCAACTTCCTGATCTCCAACGCGCTGTTCTGGCTGCGCGAGTACCACATCGACGGCATCCGCGTCGACGCCGTCGCGTCGATGCTGTACCTCGACTACTCGCGGCTCGAGGGCGAGTGGGTGCCCAACCGCTACGGCGGCCGCGAGGATCTCGACGCGGTGACGTTCCTCAAGGAGCTAAACGAGGTGATCTACGCACGCGAGCCGGGGATCGTGTCCGCCGCCGAGGAGTCGACCGCGTGGCCGGGCGTTTCACGCCCCACGTACCTCGGCGGCCTGGGGTTCGGATTCAAGTGGAACATGGGCTGGATGCACGACACGCTTGCGTACTTCCAGCAGGACCCGATCTACCGCCGCTACCACCACCACGAGCTGACGTTCAGCCTGATGTACGCGTTCAGCGAGAACTTCATCCTGCCGCTCTCCCACGACGAGGTCGTGCACGGGAAGGGCTCGCTGTACAGCAAGATGGCCGGGGATCGCTGGCAGAAGTTCGCGAACCTCCGCTCGCTCTATGCATACATGTATGCGCACCCCGGCAAGAAGCTCCTGTTCATGGGCGCGGAGCTGGCCCAGGAGGCGGAATGGAGCCATGAGCGCTCGCTCGACTGGCATCTGCTCGAGAAACCCGAGCATGCCGGGATCCAGTCGCTGGTGCGAGACCTCAATCGCGTCTACCGCGACGAGCCGGCGCTCTGGGAGGTCGACTCCGAGCCGTCGGGCTTCTGGTGGCTCGAGCCCAACGACGCGGACAGCAACGTGATCGCGTTCGCACGCGCGTCCAAGGACGCCGAGCGCGTGCTGGTGTGCGTCGCCAACCTGGCTCCGATTCCGCGTTATGGCTACCGCCTCGGTCTGCCCCGCCCGTGCCGCTGGCGCGAGGCGCTCAACACCGACTCGGGGTACTACGGCGGGGGCGACGTCGGGAACCTCGGCGGCGTCGAACCCGAGCCGGTCCCCTGGCACGGCCAACCCGTGTCCGCGGAAATCACTCTGCCCCCGCTAGCCGCCGTCTGGCTCGTTCCCGACAACTCGTGAGCGAGAGCGGATGCGGTTAAGCGAGACCGGACGTTGAGCTTGGGCTCAGAACGCGGGGCTGGAGGCCCCGCGGAGGACTACCCCTGGGAACGGCCGCTGGGGGCGCGGCCGCTCGATGATGGAACGACCGAGTTTCGGGTCTGGGCACCGCGCGCGGGGTCCGTCTCGCTGCGATTGCGCGGCTCCGACATCGCGCTGGAGGAGGCCGGGTTCGGTGTCTATGAGGTGGTCGCCCCGGCTCGCGCCGGGGACGATTACTGGTTCGTCGTCAACGGGCGGCGGCTTCCCGACCCGTGCTCTCGCTGGCAGCCGAAGGGACTCTGGGGGCCGTCGCGTGTAGTCGCGCCCGCTGGGGCGACGCCCGGTGCGGTCCCGGGCGCCGATGAGCTCGTGATCTACGAGCTCCACATCGGCACGTTCAGCCCCTTGGGTACGTTCGAGGGAGCGATCCCCTATCTGCGCGAGCTCGCCGAGCTCGGCATCACTGCAATCGAGATCATGCCGGTGGCGGAGTTCCCGGGCGCTCGCGGATGGGGGTATGACGGCGTCTACCTGTCGGCGGCGCAGTCGAGCTACGGAGGTCCCGAGGGCCTGCTTGCGCTGGTGCGCGCCGCGCACGACGCCGGGCTCGCAGTGATCCTCGACGTCGTCTACAACCACGTGGGCGCGTCCGGCGTACGCGCGTTGAAGTCATTTGGCCCCTACTTCACCGACAAGTACGAGACGCCGTGGGGCCAGGCGATGAATTACGACGGCGAGGATTGCGACCCGGTCAGAGAATGGGTGCTTCAGAGCGCCACCGGCTGGGTCTCCGACTTCGGAATCGACGGCCTGCGGCTGGACGCAATCCACGCGATCTTTGATTCGAGCGCCGACCACATCGTCGCGGCGATCGCGCGGCGCGTGCACGAGGTGCGCCCCGACGCACTCGTGATCGCCGAGAGCGGGCTCAACGATCCGCGCGTAATGCGGGCGCCGGAGCATGGCGGCTACGGGTGCGATGCGGCCTGGGCCGATGACTTCCACCACACACTGCGCACGCTGCTGACCGACGAGCACGAGGGCTACTACGTCGAGTTCGGACGCGTCGAGCAGCTGGCGAAGGCGCTGCACCGCCCGCACGTGCACGACGGGGACTACTCGACCTTTCGCCGCCGGCGCTTCGGCGCGCGCGCGGATGACGTGCCCGTGGACCGTTTCGTCGTGTTCTCGCAGAACCACGATCAGGTCGGCAACCGCGCATTCGGCGACCGGATGCCGGCCCAGGCACGCCCGCTGGCGGCGTTCTGCACCTTGCTCACTCCCTTCGTAAGCTTGCTCTTCATGGGTGAGGAGTACGGCGAGACAGCGCCCTTTCAGTTCTTCTGCGATCACATCGACAAACGGATCGCGCAGGCGACGCGCGATGGGCGTCGCGAGGAGTTCGCGGCGTTCGCCCAGTTCGGCGAGGAGATTCCCGATCCGCAGGCGGTCGAGACGTTCGAGCGCTCGAAGCTGACGCGCCGGCGCGATGCTGATCTCGTGCGGCTGTATCGCGAGCTGCTTGCGGCCCGCCGCCGGCTCCCGCCCGGCGACGTGGAGGCGATCGAGTTCGACGAGCAGGCGCGCTGGCTGCGGTGCCGGCGGGGCGCGTATGAGCTGGCCTGCAATTTCGCGTCTGTGTCGCAGCCGGTTCCGTGCGAAGGCCGGCGGGTCGAGCTCGCGACGCACGAAGAGCCGGCGATCGCCGGCGGCCGGATCGAGCTCGCGCCGCTATCGGGGGCGCTGATCGCCTGATGGACGTGTGGCCTGGACGTCCATTCCCGCTCGGCGCCACATGGGACGGCGGCGGGACCAACTTCTCGCTGTTCTCCGAGCATGCCGACGGCGTTGAGCTGTGCTTGTTCGACGAGGAGGAGGAGGAGCTGCGAATCAAGATGACGCAGCGGCGGGCCCTCAACTGGCATTGCTACCTGCCCGAGGTTGAGCCCGGACAGCGCTACGGCTATCGCGTCCACGGGCGCTACGCGCCGCTCGAGGGCCACCGGTTCAACCCCGCGAAGATGCTGATCGATCCGTACGCGAAGGCGATCGAGGGGACGATCGACTGGGCCCACGACGCGAACGTGCTGCCATACGTCCCCGAGCTGGACGATGACGCCGATCTCGAGCTCGACGACGAAGATGATGCGCCGGCGATGCCGAAGTCGATCGTGATCGACGATGCGTTCTTCTGGGAGGGAGATCGTCCGCCGCGGACCCCGTTCACCGACACGATCATCTATGAGACGCACGTCAAGGGCTTCACGATGCAGCACCCGGACGTGCGCGATGACCTTCGAGGCACGTACGCCGGGCTCGCCTCGGACCCCGCCGTCGAGTACCTGCGCGACCTCGGCGTCACCGCGGTTGAGTTGCTCCCCGTCCACCACATCGCCGACGAGTCGTTCCTGTTCGAGCGGGGGCTCACGAACTACTGGGGCTACAGCACGATCGGCTACCTCGCCCCGCACTCCGAGTACGCGGCGACCGGCAGGCGCGGCGAGCAGGTGCGCGAGTTCAAGGGGATGGTCAAGGCGCTGCACCGCGCCGGCATCGAGGTGATCCTTGACGTCGTCTACAACCACACGGCCGAGGGCAACCACCTCGGGCCGATGCTGTCGTTCAAGGGCGTCGACAACAGCTCCTACTACCGCCTGGTCCCGGACGATCCCCGTCACTACATGGACTTCACGGGGACGGGCAACTCGCTGAACCCCGTGCATCCGAGCGTGCTGCGACTGATCATGGATTCGCTGCGCTACTGGGTCGTCGAGTGCCACGTCGACGGCTTCCGTTTCGACCTCGCATCGGCACTCGCCCGTGAGTTCTTCGACGTCGACCGTCTGTCGGCGTTCTTCGACGTGATCCACCAGGACCCCGTTCTCTCGCAGGTGAAGCTGATCGCCGAACCGTGGGACGTCGGGCCCGGGGGTTATCAGGTCGGCAACTTCCCGGTGCTGTGGTCGGAATGGAACGGCGTCTACCGCGACACGATGCGCGACTGGTGGCGCAGCCAGGCGAGCTGCGGAGCGTTCGCGTCACGCGTGTCCGGCTCGTCGGATCTGTACGAGTCTGACGGACGCGAGCCGTTCGCCTCGATCAACTTCATCACCGCCCACGACGGGTTCACGCTCGCGGACCTCGTCGCGTACAACGAGAAGCACAACGAAGCCAACCTCGAGGACAACCACGACGGCACCGACGACAACCGCTCGTGGAACTGCGGAGCGGAGGGCGAGACCGACGACCCCGAGATCCTCGCGCTGCGCGGCCGCCAGCAGCGCAACTTCCTGACAACGCTGCTGCTCTCGCAGGGAACGCCGATGATCCTCGGCGGGGATGAGATCGGCCGCACCCAGTCCGGCAACAACAACGCGTGGTGCCAGGACACCGAGATCTCCTGGTACGACTGGACCGAGACGGCCGAGACGGAGGAGTTGCGCGACTACACGCGCCGGCTGATCAGGCTCCGCCGCGAGCATCCGGTATTTCGCCAGCACACGTTCCTGCGCGGCGAGGAGTTGCAGGGCTCAGGGCTGCCGGACGTGTGGTGGTTTAGGCCGGACGGGCGCAAGATGACCCGGCGCGAGTGGAATGACGGCGCTCCCGTCCTCGGCATGTTCCTGAACGGCAAGGAGATCAACAGCCCCGGCCCGCACGGCGAGACGATCGCGGACGACTCGTTCCTGCTGCTGATCAACGCGCACGGCGAGGACCGGGAGTTCATGCTCCCACGACGTCGGTTCGGCGTGCGGTGGGCACTCGAGCTCTCGAGCGCGGAGCCGCAGGCGCAGGCCGGAACCCAGCTGTATTCCGCCCGCACGCCCCTCAACGTCATGGCCCATTCGATCGTCGTCCTGAAGCGCATCGGCGATTGAGCGAGCTCCGCGCCACTTACCGGCTGCAGCTGGGTCCCGCGCTGACGTTCTCAGGCGCCCGCGAGCTGATCCCGTACCTGCGCGATCTGGGGATCTCGCACCTGTATTTGTCCCCTTCGCTGCAGGCGCGTCCGGGCTCCGGTCACGGCTACGACGTGATCGAGCCCTCGATGTTGTCGGACGATTTGGGCGGCGAGCGCGAATTCCGGCGCCTCGCTGAGGACGCGCGAGCCTCCGGGATGGGCGTTGTCCTCGACGTCGTTCCCAATCACATGGCCGCCGACGACGCGAACCGGTACTGGTCCGACGAGACGTTGCGCCGGAAGTTCTTCGACCTCGATCTTGATTCGGGCCCGCCCACCCGGTGGCGGCGGTTCTTCGACATCGATGAGCTCGCGGCGGTGCGGCAGGAGGACCCGGACGTATTCGAGGCGACGCATTCGCTGGTGCTGTCGTTGGTTTCCGAAGGACTGGTCGAGGGTCTGCGCGTCGATCATCCGGATGGGCTCGCCGACCCCGCCGGCTATCTGCGGCGGCTGCGCGAGCACGGCGTCTCGCAAGTGTGGGTCGAGAAGATCCTTAGTCCGGGTACCCACCCACCGGAGCATCTGCGCGACTGGCCGGTGTGCGGAACGGTCGGCTACGAGTTCCTCAACGACGTCTGCGCGCTGTTTGTGGACCCCGCCGGAGAGGCTCCGCTCACTCAGCTGTGGTCGTCGGTGTCGGGTGATTCCCGCGGCTTCGGCGAAGTCGCGCACGAGGCGAAGCTGGAGCAGCTTCGCGGACCGTTCCGGCCGGAGGTCGAGCGGCTGATGCGGCTCGATCCGCCGGTTGCGCAGGATGCGATGGAGCATGCGCTGGCCGCCCTGCCGGTGTACCGAACGTATGTCGATCCGGTTGCGGGCGTGGTGGATTCCGAAGATCGTGCGGCTGTTGGAGCGTCCGGGATGGATTCCGAGCTGGCTCGCGCGCTGCTGCTCGAGCGGCCCGCCTTGCCCGAGCTCGTCACGCGCTTTCAGCAGACGACGCCCGCGGTGATGGCGAAGGGCGTCGAGGACACGGCTTTCTACAGGTACGCGCGGCTGCTTGCGTTGAACGACGTGGGCGGGGATCCGTCGCGGTTCTCGATCGACGTCGCTCGCTTTCACGACGGCTGCCTGGAGCGCGCTTCGAGGTTCCCGATGAACCTGCTGACGCGGCAGACGCACGACGCCAAGCGCTCGGGCGATGTGCGTGCGCGGATCGCGGCGCTGGCCTCGATTCCGCAGGAGTGGGAGGCGCACGTGACTCGGTGGCTTGAGATCAGGCCGTCGCGCGCTCCCGACGCGGT
This sequence comes from uncultured Solirubrobacterales bacterium, assembly GCA_963796525.1. Taxonomy (GTDB): domain Bacteria; phylum Actinomycetota; class Thermoleophilia; order Solirubrobacterales; family Solirubrobacteraceae; genus Palsa-465. Next base: position 374,633 of record CAWCMD010000010.1, on the reverse strand, counting down.
TGAGCGCTATTTCCTCTTCCAGACACTCGTCGGCGCGTGGCCGATCTCCGAGGAGCGGATCGTGCAGTACATGGAGAAGGCGCTGCGGGAGGCCAAGCGAAACACGAACTGGATCGAGCCGGATGAGGACTGGGAGCGGGAGGTGTTCGACTACTGCCGTGCGCTTCTGGCCGACCGCGACTTCCTCGACGACTTCGAGCCGTTTGCAGCGCGCGTGGCTTCTCTTGGCGATCCGTCTGCGTGGAGGCAGTTGGTGCTCAAGCTCACGGTCCCGGGGGTGCCCGACTTCTACCAGGGCGATGAGCTCGCGTTTCGGACGCTCGTGGACCCCGACAACCGCCGGCCGATCGACTGGCAATGGCGCCAGGCGATGCTCTCGCGGGTAATGAGTTCCCCTCCCACCCGGGGCTCACCGCCGGACACGGAGACGATGAAGCTGTGGATCACGCTCTCGCTGCTGACCTTGCGGGCGCGCCGGCCCGAGCCGTTCGCCGGCTCCTATGAGCCGCTCGATGCAGGGCCCAGCGCCTGTGCGTTCGTGCGCGGGGATGAGTTGCTCACCGTTGTGCGTGTGCGCGACGTCGATTTCGAGGACGGCGTTCTCGTCGGCGCGCCGGGTGGTCGCTGGCGCGATGCGCTGCGCGGCGATGAGCGTTCGTTCGACGGGCGGGAACCGATTTCGGGCGTGGTCGACGAGCACGGGCTGGCGGTGTACGAGCGGATCGGGTGGGCGGCTCGGAGCGCGAGCCCGTGGGCAACCGCGCCGGATCGCCCGATCAACAGCCAAATTGCTCAAGAGCGCCAGCCGCCCTTGCCGCTCTTGGGCAGAGTGGTCGCCACAGCGACCACCATGCTCAAATTCGACCGCTCCCCTGATCGCTTTCGAGCATTGTGGTCGTTCCCGCGTTCGCTCACGCGCCCATTCTGTGCCCTCGCACACAAACCCGCTGGAATTGGAACACATTTGTGACGAAGCCGCCCCTCGCCACTCTTCTCCGGCTAAGCCAACGCCGCCCCGCGCACCTCGGGGACAGCCCAACCTCGAATAGTCTCCAAGCCTGTGAGTCCCCCGCTGCCCCGGTTGCGCCAGGCCGTGATCGCCGCGCCCGATCTTGATGCCGTCGGCGGAAAGCTGCGCGCCGAGCTCGGGCTCGGTGAGCCGTTCGCCGACGAGGGCGTCGGCTACTTCGGGCTTCAGAACGCGGTGTTCGCGGCGGGCGACACGTTCATCGAAGTCGTGTCGCCGGTGCGCCCCGACACCGCCGCCGGCCGCCTGATCGAGCGGCGCGGCGGCGACTGCGGCTACATGCTGATGTTGCAGGTGGACGACCTCGCAGCGGCCCGCAGCCGTGCGGGCGCCGCAGGCATCCGCGAGGTGTTCGAGGTGAAGCTGCCGGACATCGAGGAGGTGCACCTACACCCGGCCGACATGCGCGGCGCGATCGTCTCGTTGAGCGCGCCGCAGCCACCCGAGGCATGGCGCTGGGGCGGCCCCGGTTGGGAGCATCGGAGCGCGCCGGTGCGCGTCACAGGCGCAACGGTGGCCGTCGCCGACCCGGACGCGGTCGCCGCTCGCTGGCGGGAGATCGCTGGGGGGCTCGGCGGGATTCGGTTCGAGCAGGATGACGCCGAGCCGGGACTCGTGGAAATAGCCGTCGCCACCGAGCTGGGTGCTCACGATCCGATTCAGATCGGTGGCGTTCGGTTCGTGTTTGCAGAACAGGAGGAGAGATGACCGAAGTTGTTTTGATGGACGTGAGCGATGGCGTCGCGGTCCTCACGCTGAACCGTCCCGACCGCCTGAACGCGTGGACCGGCGAGATGCAGGTCGCCTACTTCAACCTGCTCGAGCAGTGCGCAGCCAGCGAGGAGGTCCGCGCGATCGTCGTCACCGGCGCCGGCCGCGGTTTCTGCGCCGGCGCGGACATGCAGAGCCTGCAATCCCTTTCGTCGGGCGGTAATGGATCGGACCCACCCCGGACGATCGGCGACCACGATCCAAGACCCGTCACGTTCCCGCTCAGCATCGACAAACCTGTGATCGCCGCGATCAACGGGGCGTGCGCCGGCCTCGGCCTCGTGTTCGCGCTGATGTGCGACCTGCGCTTCGCCGCCGAGGGCGCCAAGTTCACGACTGCGTTCGCGCGGCGTGGCCTGATCGCCGAGCACGGCATCTCGTGGGTGCTGCCCCGGCTGGTTGGTCCGGCCGTTGCGCTCGACCTGTTGTTCTCGGGTCGTGTTCTGCTTGGCGCCGAGGCGGCGGAACTCGGTCTCGTCAACCGGGCCGTCGAAGACGATCAGGTCCTGAACGTAGCAATCACCTACGCCCGGATGCTCGCCAGCGAGTGTTCACCGGCGAGCATGGCGGCGATGAAGCGCCAGGTGTACGGCGACTTCACGCGCGGTCTCGATGAAGCATTGGCCAGCGCGAACGCGCTGATGCTCGAGTCGTTCGGGCGGCCGGACTTCGCCGAGGGCGTGCAGAGCTTCGTCGAGCGGCGCTCGCCGCGATTCGCAGCGCTATCCCGGTAGGGTCCACCCCGATGCGCGTCCTGCTGTTCTGCTGGGAGTACCCGCCCGTGATCGAGGGCGGGCTCGCGCGCCACGTGCGCAAGCTCTCGGAGCAGCTGGTGGCAGCCGGCGTCGAGGTTCACGTGCTGACGCGAGGAGGCGGTCACCTGCCGCGCGAGGAGGATCGCCACGGCGTGGTCGTGCACCGGGTCCGTGAGCCGGAGTTCCCGAGGGATCCGAGCGCATTCGTGCACTGGGTCAGGGACATGAACGCGGACATGCGCGTGACCGCGCTGGAGCTGACCGAGCACACTCAATTCGATCTCGTGCATTCCCACGATTGGCTCGTCGCCGGCGCGGCCGAGAGGATCGCGCGGCGCAGCGGGTTGCCTTGGCTGGTCACCGTCCACGCGACCGAGTTCGGCCGCCACCAGGGCTGGGTTCAGAACCATCCGCAATCGCACATCCACAGCGTCGAGCGCAAGATGGTGCGCAGCGCGGACCAGGTGATCACGTGCTCGTACTTCATGCAGGGTCACGTGGCGGGCGTGTTCGGCGTTCCGCGGTCGCGGATCAGCGTGATCCCCAATGGGATCGACCCAGGCGACCTGCAACCGCGGGACGACCTGCAGAGTCTGCGGCAGCGGTTCGCAGCGCCCGACGAGCGGCTCGTGCTGATGGTCGGCCGGCTCGTCTACGAGAAGGGCTTCCATCTCGCGCTCGACGCGCTCGCCGCGGTGATCAAGCGGCAAAAGAACGTCCGCTTCGTCGTCGCCGGCACCGGAACGGCGGAAGCGGAGCTCAAGCGCCAGGCGCGCCGCCTGAGGCTGATGCGGCACGGAACGTTCCTCGGGTGGGTGGGAGACGACATGCTTCACTCGCTCTACCGGATCGCCGAGATCGTCATCGTCCCATCGATCTACGAACCGTTCGGGCTGGTAGCGCTCGAGGCGATGGCGTCCGGCTGCCTGTGCGTGGTCGCCGACACCGGTGGTCTGCGCGAGGTAGTACCGGACGACGGGAGCGTCGGCCTGCGCTTTCCCTCCCGGGACTCCGAGGCACTCCGCGCAGTGCTCGAGCAGGTCCTCACTGACGACGCCGTACGCGAGCAGGTGGTGGCCGAGGCCCGCGAACACGTGCTGCAGTTCGACTGGGCAGAAGTCGCGCGGCGTACCTCCGCCGTGTACGCCGCACTCGCCGGCGCCCCCGTCCGGGTGTAGCCCGGTTCACCCCTTGGGTCCCTGGGAGCGAGCTCGATGCTCGCGGAGACTTCGACGCGTCAAACGAAGTCCCAAACCACCAGGAGCCCCGAAATGATCCGCACCACGATCCGCCTCGGTATCGCCGCCCTTGCATCGTTCGCCGTGACCCTCGGTCCGGCCGCGATCGCCCAGGCCAAGCAGCACTGCCATCCGGCCGGCTCGCAGACGATCGCCAGCGACAGCTACGCACGCGTTTACGGCCTCGGCAGCAACGCGTACGTCTGCGTCAAGGCCAACGGCAAGACCACGCAGCTGCACAACGCCTCGCCCGCGACCAACAAGTTCGCGCTTGGCGGCAGGTTCGTCGCATGGAGCTCCGATCCCGACACGAGCGGAAGCGACCCGCAGTCCGGCCCGCAGAACTCGGTGGTCACCGTGATGCGCATCTCGGATCGCTCCGTCAACGACTACTGGTATCCGTTCCAGACCAACGAGAACGTCGACAAGATCGTGGTCGCCAGCGACGGCGCGGCGGCGTGGGCGATGACCCCGAACCCCGCTGACGGCAGCTACACGATCGTCCAGGGCACGGACCGTCAGGGTCACCCCGCGGACCAGTTCTCCGACGATCACACCGACCTGCTCGGCAACTCGCTGCAGATCCACGGCAGGACCGTGACCTGGCAGTACACCGACGGGACCAGCGGTTCGCAGGTTCTCTTCTAAACCACCCAGTTCACCGGGGAAGGTCCGGGAGGCCCGCCGTCCTCAGACGGCGGGCCTTTCGGCGTCTCGGTGCCCCGCGCGCACTCCGCTCACGATCGCGCGCGCGACGAGCTCCACCGCCAGCGTCTCGACGCCGTCGTACGGCGCCTCGCGGGCACCCGTCGCGAGGCAGAAGATCGTGTCGCCGTCGTACATCGTGTGCGAGGGCCTCACGACCCGGGCGATCCCATCGTGCGCGACCGTCGCCACCCGGTTTGCCTGCTCCTTGGTCAATTTCGCGTCGGTCGCGACAACCGCGATGGTCGTGTTCTCTCGAGGCAGCAGCTCCGAGCCCGCGTTCCACGCGGTGAGCGGAGCGACCCACTCGAGGCGCTCGTCGTCCCAGATCGCTCCGGCGCTGTTGGCGGCCGCGACCGCGCACACCGTGGACTCCCCGGCTTTCGCACAGCAGACCCCGAGGCCACCCGGGCGGCGGTCCGCGCCGTAGCCGGCCTTCGCCACCGTCGCCCCGGCGCCGGCGCCAACTGACCCGATCTCCGGGTCGCCTGATGCCGCCTCACACGCCGCGTAGCCGGCGGCCGCATCGGGCCGCACGGCCGGATCGCCCACGAGCAGATCGAAGATCACGGCTCCCGCAACCGTCGGCACCCGCACGGGCCCGATCTCGAGGCCGACGCCGCGCTCCTCGAGATAACGCAGGACTCCGCCGGCCGCAGCGAGCCCGAACAGGCTGCCGCCGGTCAGCAGGATCGCGTGCGCCTCTTCGACGATCGTTCCGGGTCGCAGTGCGTCAGTGTCGAGCGTGCCGGACGCCGCACCGCGCACGTCGACGCCGGCGACGGCGCCGCCGGGCGTGAGCACGACCGTGCATCCCGTGCAGGCTCGCGAATCAGTCCAATGCCCCACGGATACGCCTTCGGGCAACGTCACTACGCGTCACCCCGTCCAGCACGCGTGAAACTGCTCCACACGGTCGACGCCGGCGCTCCGAGGTCGGGTGCGTCAAGCAACTCGACCCGCTGCACCCACTTGACCCATTGAAAGCCGCGCGCGCCTGGCACGACGAGCCGCACCGGCGCGCCATGATCGTGGCTGAGCGGCTCCCCGCCGACATGCGTCGCGAGCAGCAGCGAGCGCGCGTCCGAGAGCGCAAAGCTCCAGCGATAGCCGGTGCGCGAGACGACGCGCAGATGACTCGCGCTCGAAAGCACACCAACCCGATCAAGCAGCCGATCAAGACGCACGCCGCGCCAGCGCTGGGTCGAGTAGAAGCCGCCCGTGCAGTCGAGCGTCGCGGTCAGCTCATCCATGTGCACCAGATCAGCAAGCGGCAAGGCTTGCTCGCGGCGGACCATACCGCCGACCAACAACCGATAGCCGTCAGGCGCGATCGGCCGGGGGGCGTCCGCCACCCACGAGGTGCTCGGGAAGGCGTTGCCGCCGTATGACCCCGCTTCATAGGAGCCCGTGAAGCGTCGTTTGGCACCGCGCAGGCTCACGAGCGACTCGAACGGCCGCTCGCCGCGCCACGCGAGCAGCGCGCCGGCGCCGATGCCGAGGCTGACGAGGAACTGCCGGCGGTCAGCGACGTCGCGCCTGCGCGGCCGCTTGGCGCGCAGCGCCATGTGCGCGATCACCACCGCCGCCAGAGCCACCCCGAGGGCGTCGTGCCAGCTGAGCAGGCTGTAGCCGGCGACCGAGACGCCGGCCCCGCCTGCCCACAGCAGCCCCGACACCAGCGCCGCGAGCGCCAGCGACGCAGCCGCCACGCCGGCGATCGTGCGCCCATCGCGACGAGCACGCACCGTGATCCGCGGCCAGACGCGCACCAGCTTCACTACCAGCAGCGCGATGATCGCGAAGCCGAGAATGTCGTGGGCGGCGAACACCCATGCGTCGTTCGAGCCGCCCGCGAACAGCGTCAGGGCGCCGGTCGCGATCAGCGCGGCCACCAGCGCCGCAAGACCCCAGTCGGTGCCGCGGGCGGTCACGCACTGAGTGTACGGAGGCCCGGATAGAGTCCGACGCGATGAGAGGGCTATCGGTCGCCGGGGCCGTGCTGGCATTCGCTCTAGCCGGCTGCTCGGCTCACGTTCACGTCGGCGGCACCGTCGGCAACGGCGTCAGCACCGTCAGCAGCACGACGAGTACCGCGACACTTGACTCGAGCAAGATGGCGAGCGTCGTCGAGCGGCTGACCCAGCAACGTGGACTACAGGCTCAGACCGTCAGCTGCCCTAGCAACATCCCCGAGCGGGCCGGCTACGTGACGACGTGCGTCGCCTACTACACGGGCGGACAGACCGGGCAGTTCCGTGTCCTTCAGAAGGACACACAGGGCGATATTCATGTCAGCGCCGCGGAGATGATCTCGCCCGAGGTCGTCAACCAGATCGAGCACTTCCTGGTTCCCGCGAACTCGTTCAAGGCGACTTGTCCGGTTCACGTCCCGATCGTCGTCGGCAAGACATTCCACTGCACGGCCACCAACGGCGCCAAGACCGCGCCGATCAGCGTCCGGATCACCGACGCTGACGGCGGCTTTCACCTGAGCATCGGATAGCTCGAGGCGTCGCGGTCATGAGCCGTACGGGTACCACCACGCCTTGCGCTCGATCCGCGTCTCCATGTGCACGTGCTTGGTCTCCTGGAATGCTTCGAGCCCCTCGCGTCCGAGCTCGCGCCCGAGGCCGGACTGCTTGAAGCCGCCGAACGGCCCGGCGTCGTTGTCCGTCAACGGGTCGTTGATCCAGACCGTCCCGGCCTTCAGCTCGCGCATGCAGCGCACGGCGGTCGCAAGGTCGCGCGTGTAGACGTTGGCCCCGAGCCCGAACCGCGTTCCGTTTGCGAGCGCGATCGCCTGGTCCAGCGAGTCGACCGGGACGATCGGCGCCACCGGCCCGAAGGTCTCCTCCGCGAGCAGTTCTGTGTCCGCAGGAGCGCCTGTCACGACGGTCGGCGCCATGAAGTGGCCTTGCGGTTGGCGGCCCGCGTCGCCGCCGGTGGCGATCGCCGCTCCGGCCGCGACCGCACGGTCGAGCTGAGCGATGACCTTGTCGCGCTGGGGTGCCGACACCATCGGCCCGATGTCGGTGCTCGGGTCGAGCGGATCGCCAAGGCGGAGCGTCTCGGTGTGGGTGACGAAAGCACTCAGGTAGTCGTCGAAGATCGCACGCTCGACGTAGAACCGCTCTGCCGACGTGCACACCTGGCCCGCGTTCAGGTAGGCCGCCCAAGCGCCGCCGCGTGCGGCGAATTCGAGCGCGCCGGACTCGCCGGCGACATCGGCGCAGACGATGAAGGGATCCTTGCCCCCGAGCTCGAGGTTGACGCGCGCGATCCGCTCGGCGCACTGCACCGCGATCTTCCGGCCGGTCGGAACCGAGCCGGTGAACGCGACACAACCCACCCGCGGATCGGCGACGATCCGCGCGCCGACCGCGCCATCGCCAGCGAGCACGTTGACCGCGCCGGGGGGAAGGTGGTCAAGGCAGTCGAGCATCTGAAGCGTGGCAAGTGGGGTCAGCTCGGACGGTTTGCAGACCGTCGTATTTCCGGCAGCGAGGGCCGGTGCCAGCTTCCACGCGAGCAGCAGGAGCGGGTAGTTCCAAGGCACGATGCAGGCGACGACCCCGATCGGCTCCTTTACCACCAGCGCGAGCTGGCTGGATTCGATCGGCGGGATCACCCGGCCGGCCGCGTCGCGCCCGAGCTCGGCGTAGTAGTCGAGCGCGGCCGCCGTCCATCCGACCTCGTCGCGGTTCTCGATCAGCGGCTTGCCGCCCTCGAGCGTCATCGTTTCGGCCAATGCGTCGGCCTGTGCCCGCAGCCGCGTCGCTACCTCGTGGAGCATCTCGCCGCGTTCGATCGCGGGAATCGCACCCCATCTCGGCACCGCCTCGGTGGCAGCGGCAATCGCGGCGTCGACCTGCTCCTCGGATGCAGTCCCGATCGACTCGATCGTCGCTTCCGTATAAGGGTTCTCGACAGCGAGTGGCGGGCCGTCGCCCGCGACGCGCTCTCCTGCGATCAGCATCCCGGGGAGCCTAGTAGACGCGTCCGCAAGTTCTGATCGTTAGGCAGCGAGCGCGAGTTGGGGCTGTGGCTCGTGCTGTTCGATCCGGGCGATCAGGGCGTTGAGCTTCTCGCGGGTGAAGGTCCATTCGAACGGCCGGGCGATCTGCCGGTAGTGCTCACCGAAGCTGAGGAGCCGTTCGGCGAGTGCGTCGAGGGTCGCGAGGTCGTTGGGGGTGAGTGCTTTGCGTTGCACGATCGAGAAGTACAGCTCGATCTGGTTCAGCCACGAGGCGTGCACGGGCAGGTGGATCAGCCTGGCGGTCGGCCATCGGTCCTGCATCCGTTTGATCGAGGTTTTCCCGGCGTGCGAGGAGCCGTTATCGACGATCCAATAGACGGTCCGCGCCGACGCGTACGGCTCGCTGGTCATGACCTGTTCGACGAGCCGGCCGAACGGCTCGATCCCGGTCTTGGGCTCGATCCGGTCGAACAGGTTGGCGTGATGCACGTCCCACGCCGCCAGGTAGGCGAGCGTCCCGCCGCGCTCGTACTCGAACTCGTAGCGGCTGCGGCGGCCCGGTCCGGGCGCGCTCGTTTCGTGGCGGCGTCCGAGTGCTTGCAGCTGGCTCTTCTCATCGGCCGAGATCACGTACTCGTCCGGGCGCAGCCGCTTGCCGTCGAACACGCGGGCGTACAGATCAAGCGCCCTCCCCGCCTTCGAGGCGAACTCAGGGTCGCGCTGGTAGATCCAGCACTGCTGCTGCCAGGGCTTGATCGCGTCCTCGTGCAACCACCGCCAGATCGTCGACGCCGACGCGTCGGTGACCGCCAGCTCGATCACCAGCCGGTACAGCTCAGTGCGCGAGAACCGCCCCAGCGGCAGCCCGTAGCGGACCGGCAACTCGCACGCGACCGCCTTGACCGCCGCGACCTGCTCCGGGGGGGAAACGGCGCGGGCGACCCGCGCGCGGCATGTCCTTCAAACCATCCAGCCGCAGCTCGGCGAACCGTCTTCGCCACCGCCCCACCAGCCCCGGCGAGGTGTCAAGCCGCGCGGCGATCTCGGTATCAGCCAACCCCTCGGCGGCGTACAGCACGATCCGCGCGCGCTGAACATCCTGGAACGGCAGCTTCTCCGCCCGCGCGCGACGCTCAAGCACCACGCGCTCATGCTCTGTGAGCTCGATCTTGTGACGGGCCGGGCGCGCCATCGCTACATAACTTCGCCCCCGACCGCCCAACTCCTTCAACGAGTTACGACCGATACTTCAGGACGCGTCTACTAGTGGGAGCGCCCGCTATGGTGTGCGCGTGGCACGGATTGCCAGGTTCACGAGAGTCGCCGTCCTCATCGGGGTGATCGCTCTCGCAGCGTCGGCGGTCGCGCAGGGTGCGACCACGACCTTCTACGTCTCACCGACCGGCCGGGATAGCAACCCGGGCACGAAAGCCCTGCCGTTTCGCACCCTGGATCGTGCGCGAGACGCCGCGCGTCACGTCCGGCGGCCGCTGCGCGGGGACATCGTGATCCAGCTGGGCGCCGGCGTCTATCGCCTGACCCAGCCGCTGACGCTGTCCGCAGCCGACTCGGGCGGCAACGGTCACGACATCGTGTACGCGGCCGCGTCCGGCACGCACCCGCTGATCAGCGGCGGGCGGCGCATCACCGGCTGGCAGCTGTTCGACCGGGCTCGCGGCATCTACCGCGCCCGTGCAACCGGGCTGAGCACGCGTCAGCTCTACGTCAATGGCCGCCGCGCCCCACGGGCGCAGAGCACGCTGGACCCGCCGGGGTTCACAAAGACCGCGACCGGCTACACGACAACCAACGCGGGGATGGCGAAGTGGCGCAACCAGCGCGACATCGAGGTGCTCTCGAACTGGCGGTGGAAGAGCTTCCGCTGCCCGGTCGCCTCGATCGTCGGTCACGAGATCAGGATGGCCCAGCCGTGCTGGCACAACGCCAACGTGTTCTTCGGCCCCGCCTCGATGGGCCTTCCCACGCGGATCCAGAACGCCTTTGAGCTGCTCACCCAGGCGCGCCAGTGGTACCTGGACCGCCGTGCCGGATGGATCTACTACAAGCCGGCTCGCGGCGAGGACCTGGCGCGCGAGGACATCGAGGCCGCCGCCGCCCAGCTCTTGGTGGACGCGCGCGGAACGCTGGCTCGTCCGGTCAGCCACCTGTGGTTCGACGGCCTGACGTTCGCCTACGCCACCTGGATGGGAGTCAGCGGACCCGAGGGCTACGCCGACGACCAGACCGGGTTCCGCGTGACTGGCCCGAATCAACCGCAGACGTTCGAACACGCGCAGTACACGACCCGTACGCCCGGCAACCTGCGCTTCATCTACGCGCGCCACATCACGATCCGGGGCAGCACGTTCCGGCACCTCGGCGCGGTCGCGGTCGACTTCGACACCGGCAGCCAGAACGACACGATCACCGGCAACCGGTTCAGCGACATCTCGGCCGCAGCGATCCAGCTGGGCGGCGTTGCGGTGGTCGACCACCACCCCAGTCACCCGGGACAGATCACGCGCGACAACCGCATTGCCGGCAACACGGTGACCAGGGCGGCTCAGGAGTTCGTCGACGCCGCCGGGATCTTCGTCGGCTATACGACACGCACGACGATCATCCACAACACGCTTTCCGACCTGCCGTACTCGGGCATCGCGATCGGCTGGGGTTGGGGCATGACCGACCCCGGCCGCTTCCCCGGCTGCACCGGCTGCCCGTTTCAGAACTGGAAGATCTACACGACGCCCACCGCGAGCCAGGGCAACCAGATCCTCTACAACAAGGTGTTCGACTACCTCAAGCTCCTGTTCGACGGCGGCGGGATCTATTCACTCGGCCAGCAGGGGACCTCGCTGCGAAACGGCGAGCTGATCGCCGGCAATGTCGTCTTCGCGAAAGCGCGGACGCACGGTGGCAACGCGCTGTACACGGACGGTGGTAGCCGCTACGTGACCCTGCGCGGCAACGGGCTGTTCGACAACCCGACCGGGCTCGACGGTCCGGGCGGCAAGCCTTACGGGCATGACTGGGGCGGTTGCCGTCCCTACGGGGACATCGTGTGGGCCAGCAACTGGTGGCAGAACCCGGCCAAGAGATACGACTGCTACCCGCCCTATCCGCCGGTCAACGTCGCGTTCCGCGCGAACACGCTGATCCGGGGCCGCGCCGGCGTACCCCCAGCCGTCCTCGCTCGCGCCGGCGCTCACTGAAAGGCCGAGGGCCCGGCATTTGCCGGGCCCTCGAAAACACTCGCCTGTTAGGACGGATTACATCATGCCCGACATGTCGGGCATGCCACCGCCGCCCGCGCCGCCGCCATCCTTCTCCGGAACCTCGGCGACGATCGCCTCGGTGGTGAGGATGTTCTTGGCGATCGACGCGGCGTTCTGCAGCGCGGAGCGCGTGACCATCGCCGGGTCGATGATGCCGGCCGCAACCAGATCGACGATCTCGCCGTTGGCTGCGTTGAGGCCGTGGCCCTTCTTCGCCTTACGGACGTCGTTGACGACGACCGAGCCCTCCAGACCGGCGTTCTCGGCGATCTGACGCGTGGGCTCCTCGAGCGCGCGGTGCACGATCATCGCGCCGGTCCGCTCGTCGGGATCCTCGATCGCGTCGACCTTGAGTGCGGCCTGGGCCGCCAGCAGCGCGACGCCGCCGCCCGGCACGATGCCCTCCTCAAGCGCCGCGCGGGTGGCCTGCAGCGCGTCCTCGACGCGGTGCTTCTTCTCCTTCATCTCGGTCTCGGTGGCCGCGCCGACCTTGACGACAGCGACGCCCCCCGAGAGCTTCGCGAGGCGCTCCTGGAGCTTCTCGCGATCGAAGTCCGAGTCGGTGTTCTCGATCTCGTTCTTGATCTGGTTGATTCGGCCCCTGATCGCGTCGTGCTCACCTGCGCCGTCGACGATCGTCGTCGTGTCCTTGGCGACGACCACGCGACGGGCGCGACCGAGCTGCGAGAGCTGCGTGTTCTCGAGCTTCAGCCCCATCTCCTCGGTGATCACCTCGCCGCCGGTGAGGATCGCGATGTCCTCGAGCATCCGCTTGCGGCGATCGCCGAAGCCGGGCGCCTTGACCGCGACGCCGGTGAACGTGCCGCGGAGCTTGTTGACCACGAGCGTCGCGAGCGACTCGCCCTCGACGTCCTCGGCGATGATCAGCAGCGGCTTGCCGGACTGGATCGTCTGCTCGAGCACGGGCAGGATGTCGCGGACCGAGCCGATCTTCTGGTTGGCGATCAGGATGTAGGGGTCCTCGAGGGTTGCCTCCATCCGGTCCTGGTCGGTGACCATGTACGGGGAGATGTAGCCCTTGTCGAACTGCATGCCCTCGGTGAACTCGAGGTCCATGCCGAACGTCTGGCCCTCCTCGACGTTGACGACGCCGTCCTTGCCGACCTTGTCGATCGCGTCGGCGATCACGTCGCCGATCTCGTCATCGCCGGCCGAGATCGTCGCCACGCGGGCGATCTGCTCCTTGCCGGAGATCTCGACCGACTGCTTCTCGATGTTCTTGACGACCTCCTCGACGGCCGTCTCGATGCCACGCTTGAGCGCCAGCGGGTTCGCGCCCGCCGCGACGTTCTTCAGACCCTGTCGGACGATCGCCTGTGCGAGGACCGTGGCGGTCGTGGTGCCGTCGCCGGCTACGTCGTTGGTCGCCGTGGCGACCTCACGGACGAGCTGCGCGCCCTGATTCTGGAAGACGTCCTCGACCTCGATTTCGCGCGCGATCGTCACACCATCGTTGGTGATCGTCGGCGCGCCGAACTTCTTGTCGAGGACGACGTACCGGCCCTTGGGGCCGAGCGTTACCTTGACCGCGTTAGCGACCGCGTCGACGCCCTGCTCGAGCGCCTTGCGGGCCTCCGAGTCGTACTTCAGTTCCTTGTGTGCCATGTGTTTCTAGTTCTCCTAGGACTGGACCTTTGCCAGCACGTCGGACTCGCGGAGGACGAGCAACTCCTCGCCGTCGACCTTGATCTCGGTGCCGCCGTACTTGCTGTAGAGGACCTCGTCGCCCTCGGCGACGTCGAGCGGAGTCCGCTTGCCGGTGTCCTCGTTGACCTTGCCATCACCGACGGCAAGGACCTTGCCTTTCTGCGGCTTCTCCTTCGCGGTATCGGGCAGGACGATCCCACTGGCCGTGGTCTCCTCCTCCTCGATTGCCCGCACGATCAGCCGATCGCCAAGGGGCTTGAGCTTCATTTATGAAACCTCCGAATGGGAAAACAATTCCAAGCTCTTGGCACTCTAACCGTGAGAGTGCCAACACGCAGGGACTATAGCTTGTGCGCGGCGGCGATCAAGGGGAAGTTGGCACTCTCTTGTGAAGAGTGCCAGCCAGGTCGAGACTCAGCGTCCCTGAAATGGGGCCGCTTCGCGGCGTCCGTGGGGCCACGCAACCCCGTCCGGACCCGCTGTCGCGGTTCGGCTTGGGCGCCGGTGGCTTTCGCAAGGGCCACCCCCGTCCATGCCCATTCCGCCGGCCATCCATGGCCGGCGGGCGACGGGTGGGCGGGACCCCATACAGACACCAGCCTCCGCCATAAGCACGAGAGGGGGAGAACCCCGATTTCGTTACATCACGACCGCCGCGGTCAGCAACGTGTAACCAAATCGGCGCTATTGCCCCCATTTCGTTACACGTTGCCCTGCCAAGCGGCCGCTCTGTAACGAAATCGGGGCTGCCAAGCACCCCACCCCCTCCTCGAAAGCCAAACACGAGGCAGACCAACCCCCAAGGCCCCGGCCGAAGGCCGGAAGCTGAGGCGCCAGCCGATAGACGTAGTGCGGACGGCGACATCGACGTCAGGACGGGCCCGCCCGGGTGGGCGGGACCCCAATCCCCGGCGCCGCAGGCGGCCCCTATCTCTGAGGCAGGCGCCGCGCCGGCTCAGCCTGGATGGTGGGTGGTGTAGTGCCGGCCGATGCAGACGGCCCACAGCTGGACCCACGCCGTCGTGCTCTGGTGGTTGTGGAAGCGGTAGTGCCAGTAGCCGTCGTTGCCCGAGCCGAAGCCTCCACCGACCTGGGCGAGCGCATCGCTACTCCGTTTCGTCGTGTAGCCCACGCCGCCTTTGATCGGCCGCTCGCCGGCCGGGCACCTGAGCGAGATCCAGTTCCCGCCCTCCCAGGGACCGGTCGAGTGACGCCAGACGTCGACTCGCGGGGCGCACATCAGCGTGCCGTCGTAGTCCATGCTGTCGCCGATCGTCGTCACGTGATCGCCGCTCCACGTGCGTACGATCACTTTCGCATGGTCTCCCGGCTCGATCCGTTCCATCGCGCACAGGTTCTGCGGGTGGTGGGTGGCGATCACTCCGGCCCCTCCCCAATCGCCGTTGAAGACGAACGTCGCCTGGGCGGCGGCGGCCGTCGACAAGAGCGTCAGGGTCGTTGCAGCAGCTGCTGCGAATCCCATCAAGCGTCTACTCATCATCCATCACCACGACCATGCCGGCCATCACGCAGTTCATCGACAGCCCGATGGAGGCGGTGACCGTCACTCGGTCCCCCGGCGCCTGGCTAGTTCTGAGCGCCCCCGAGCCCGTGCAGCCGGTCTCGGATCTCCGGCGGGTTCTCGATGATCTGCGAGAAGCGCACCACCGTGACCGTGTCCTCCTCCTCCACATCGCGGCCGTAGATCTGCTTGAGGAAGTGCATCATCTCGTCGATCCGGCGGAACTCCGGGTTGTCGTGCTCGATGTCCCTCGGCGAGAGGTCCTTGACCCGCTTGACCTCGACCTGGTCGATGACCGCGTAGAAGATCTTCTCCCGCGGCGAATGCTGGTATCCGATGGTGACGAGCACACAGTCGTTCTTGCGGTACTTGTGGGACTTGTCGCCAAGCCGGATGGTTGCCGTCTTCCGGCCGCGCCGCAATTGGTCGGCAAAGACAGACGAGTAGAAGTTCAGGACTCGCACCGGTGCAGCCTACCGTTCCGGAGCCGTCCGCGACAACGCGCGCGCGGCCATTTCCCGCTCCCCGTCGTAGCTGAGCGCCGTGACTGCTTCCTCGAGCGGCATCCAGAACGCTTGCTCGATCTCGTGATCGTGGTCGGCAAGGTCACCCGAGCGGTATTCGAACAGGTAGAAAGCGACCCGCTTATCGCGGCGCCTCCCCTTGCGGTCATAGCTGTAGCGGACCTCGCCCAACGGCTCGATCAGCTTCGCTTGTAGCCCCGTCTCCTCGGATACTTCGCGCGTCGCGGCCTCCTGTGCGGTCTCCGATCCGTCGAGATGCCCCTTCGGAAGTCCCAGCACGCGATTGCCGTGGGCGTCGCGACGGACCGGCACGATCACCGCCACGTCTCTCCCGCGCACGACCACACCGCCGGCTGAGAACTCGGGCTCGCGAGGCGGGTTGGGATCGTTAGTAGACGTATCGCTCGAGCGCTTCTGGGTCATGGATGGTCAGCTTTCCACGACCTTGCGTGATTATTCCCGCCCGCTCGAGGACCGCCATGAAGCGGCTTGCGGACTCGCGGGAGGAGCCGGCAAGCTGCGCGAGATCGGCTTGGGTGGCGGTGATCAGGACGTCACCGTCCCCTGCGCCTTCGGCGCGTGCCGAGCTGGCGAGCTGGGACAGCACGGAAGCGACCCGGCTCTGCACGGTCTGGAAGGATTGGCGGGCGAGACGCTCGTTGGTCTCACGGAGCCGCCGCCCGAGCGCGGCGATCAGCTTGACGGCGATGTCCGGATGCTCGCGCAGCAGCCGCCGCATGTCGCCGCCGAGGATCGCGACGACCTCGGTCGGCTCGAGCGTCTCGACGGTCGCCGAGCGTCGTTCGTCGTCGAACATCGCAAGCTCGCCGAAGATGTCTCCGGGCCCGAACGTCGCGAGCGTGATCGAGCGGCCGGTCGCGTGGCCACGGACGGCCCTTGCGTGTCCTGAGCGCACGATGTAGCAGGTGTCGCTCTTGTCCCCCTCGCGGAACACGACCTGCCCGGCTTCAAAGACCCGTGGCACCGTCACGTCGGCAACGCGGGCGAGGTCCTCGGGCGCGAGCGCCGAGAACACGGGAACCCGATGCAGGAGCGCGATCGTGTCTTCGCTGGTGGCGGCCATGAGTGCAGGAATACCACACGGCCCCGGTGGCTGAAGCGGTCGGCCTAGGCGGCGTCCAGGGCCTGCTCGCGGCGGCGGCGCCTGAGTGCTGCCCAGATCCACCAGCCCAGAGCGGCGACGAGCGCAATCGGGACGAGCACCGCGAGGGCGATCAGCGCGACGCCGGCCGCCACAGTCAGGACGCGGCCGGCATCGTGAGCCGCCCGGCCGATCGTGAATCCGTGGCTGTGGGATACCGCAACGGGAGCCGGAACCGCGTTGATGGTGAGCGTGATCTGGCTGTTGTTCACCCGGTGGTTGAGGGATCGCAGCGCTGTCTGGTCGGCCGCGATCGCCTGCTCGGCATCGTGGAGCCGAGCCTTGAGGCTGTCGACCTGGTCCTGCGTCGAGGCGTTCGCCAGCTGCTTGAGCAGCGAGGTGCGCAGCGCCTGGTCGTCGGCGAGCTTGTGCGTCGCGCTCACGTACTGATCGTTCACGTCCTGGGAGGCGTCGGTGCGCGAGACCACACTCGCGTAATGAAGCCGCGAGAGCTGGGTCATCGTCTGAGCGAGATTCGTGCTCGGCACGCTGAGATCGAACTGCGCGTAGCCGTCGGTACCGCCGGTGGCGGTGACATTCGAGCGGTTGACCGTGCCGTTCTCGGTCCCGATCACGTTGAACACCTCCTGGGCGACGTCGTCGATGTGGGTCGGCGGCGCGGACAGGCTGAGCTGCGCCGACTGCACGATCTTGTGGCCGTTATTGGGCGGCTGGAGGCCGGGACTGGCGGCAGTCGAGGAAGAGGTGCCTGCGGTGCCGGCGGAGGCGGTCGTCGGAGTGGGGGTGCTCGCCCGGGCCGAGGCGCTGCCGGCGGACGCCGCCGCCGGCGGCGCCTTCAACGATTCCGTCGCAACCGTGGCCGACGAGGAGGACGCCGAGCTCCCACCCGGGGCCGAGGAGAGCGCTACGACGACCCCGACCACCGCTGCCAGTCCGACCGCGCTTGCGCCCATCGCCTGCCACAGCCCTGCTCGCCGCGGCTTCCCGGCGGACGAGCGGGGCTCTGGCGCGAACCGGCGCTCGACCCGCCGGTTGAGCGCGTGAACCGCCGCCGGCTCCGCTTCGGGCCGCGTATCTACAAGCAGGAGCGCCAACTCGGCGAGCTCCGCGTACCGCGGGTCGACCGGCTCTCCGGCCAGCGTCGCGTCGATCGCGTCGAGCGATGCGGCGATCTCGGGATCGATTGGAGTGTCATCAAGCCGTCGCATTACAGGCCTTTCTCAGCTTCTCCATCGTGCGGTACAGCAGCGTGCCCGCGTTTGACTCGGTCACGCCGATCACCTTGGCAAGCTCTGCGTTGCTCAGACCGGCGTGGAACTTCAGCGCGATGACCTCTCGCTCGCGCGCGGACAGCTCCGAAAGAGCGACCCGGACCGCCGTGCGGCGCAGCGCTACGTCGGCGCCATCCTCGACCTGCTTGGAGCCTGCATCCTCGGGATCGGTGATCAGCGATGCCAGGCGGCGGCGGCGGCGCAGCTCGTCGAGCGCGGCGTTGCGGGCAATCCCGAACAGCCAGGCTCGCTCCTCGCCGCGGCGGCGATCGAACGTGCGACGACGGCGGTACGCACGCTCGAATGCGAGCGCGGTCACATCCTCTGCCGCACTGCGGTCACGAAGCAGCGTCGCGACGTAGGCGTACACGTCAGCGCGGCTCGAGCGATACAGCTCCTCGAAGCGCTGCCAGGAGGCCTGCACGGCGTCGGTTGGTTGCGCGGTCTCGATCACACCCTCACTACGGTCCGGAACGCGAACCATCACGGACGCGGTATGTTGCACTGCGTGCCGATGCGTTCCGCCGTAATAGCTGCCGCGATCCTGCTGACCATGTCACAGGCTGGCACTTCTGCCGCTGCTCGAACAGATGGAAGTGCCCCGAGCGCCCAACAGATCCGTCACGCGGTGCGACTGGCCCAGAGTTCGCGAGCTGTGTGGGCCACCGTCAACATCTGCAACACACGCCGTCATCCGCATACGCTCGGGATCCGCGGGCAGCTTCCCGGGCTCGGCTTCCCTGCCCGGCTCTACATGAGCATCCAGGTCAACTACTGGGTCAAGGCCAAGCGCAAGTTCGTGCCCGACTCGCACGCCAAGCACTCCCTCTCGCTCGGCACCCAGTCAAGCGGGCGCCACCAGGCAGGGTTCACCTGGCAGTTCGCGCCGCCCGCGTTCCTGAGCGGCACCGTCACGTTCGAGTGGAGACTCGGGCACAAGGTCATCGGGCATACGACGCGCCGTACCGCGCACGGGATCAAAAACGTCGACGAGGGCGACCCCAGGGGCTACAGCACGGCCACCTGCCGGATTTCGAAGTAGAGCTCCCTGCGTAGACTCTCCGCGGTGCGGACACGCTTCGCCGTTCAGCTGCTCGCCGTGCTGGCGGCTGGCGCGGCGGTGCACGCGGTCGTGATCGCCCTCACGCCCGGCGAGTACTGGGTATCAACTGGATCAACATCGCCGCCGCGAGCTTCGCCCACTCGCCACTGCACGTGTATCACGTCCTGAACGTGACCAAGTTTGAGCTACTACCGGGGCATCCCGTCCTACGTGCGGCAGTCGTGGTGCTAAGCCTGATCCCGTTCGCGCTGACGACGACGTACGGGCTTGGCGCGGTCGCCCACTAGAGCGGCTTTCTCGGACGCGCCGGCATGACCGCCCTGCTCCAGCCGCGGCTCACGCTGCACCAACTCGCGGCCGGCAACCCGGACATCGCATTTAGCGCGGCGACGAAGTTGCTGCTCGGGCATTCGAGTTTGATCCTGATTCCGGTGTTCGTCGGGATTGCCGCGATCGCCAGGTGGCGCCGTCTGGACCCGGCGGACACGATGGTCGCGCTGATCTTTGCGCTGTACGTGTTCGCGCCGGCCGTCCTGCCGCAGTACTGGCTCTGGGCCGTTCCGTTCCTGATCCTGGCGGGTCGGATGTGGGCCGCGCTGCTCTACCAGTTGGCACTGCTGCCGTTGCTGGTGGCAACCTACGCGTTCCTCGTCGAGCCGTTTCAGCCACATCGATCCCTTTCGACGGGCCTCATCCTCCACGGCTACGTCCCGTACCTGTGGGCGGTGACGCTGGCGATGCTCGCAGCGCTCGTGATGCTCCTGTTCGGGCCGAGGCAAGCCGGGTCCGCCCGCCAGAACTCAAGAATCGGGTTGCGGCCATCGATCACTGCACGTTTCTCGGCGTGAGCCCGAGTTCTGTTGCTCGATCGGTTCGCTCGGCGCGATTCGTGAGTTTCTTCGGCCTGGCCACCCACTAGCGACGGGACTCAGAACGTGTACTTCGCCGGCGTGACCTTGGCGTCTGAGCCGTCGTCCATGTTGCCGGGCGTGACCCCGACGTATTCCCCGCTCACCTGCGAGCCGTCAACCGTGAGCGACAGGAACCCGTACTCCGAAGCATCTCCGTATTCGAAGATGAAGCCGTTTGGAAGCTCTGTGCCTGGCGAGGCCCCGGGCGCCAGCTGATGGAGGTTGTGGTACCCGGAGTTACCGACCACGACATAGACGATCTCCTTGGCCCAGGCGGTCCGACGGAAGAGCTGGAAGTCGTGGACGTGTCCGGAGAGCACGAGGTCCGGGACCCGATTGGCCCCCTCGATCGCCTGATCCAGGGCGTCGGAGATGTGTTTGGAGCCGCCGTGATGAGCGTCGACCGAGGCTGGCGGATGGTGGAGCGATACCGCCAGCGGCCTGTCCGCGGCTGCGGCTTGCAACTCGGTCTGGAGCCATGCGACCTGCGCGGGCTCCAGATGCCCGCCGGAGGGCACGTTCGTGTAGACGCCGATGAGCGTCATCGCCTCGAGGGCGAGCGTCCAGTCACACCACGGCTGCGTCATCGTGTGACGGTGGTACTCGAACTGCGGATCGGCCTGAGGGATTAGAGGCGCGGCGGTGCACATGTTCGCCATCCACCCGTCGAGCGGGCCTCGGCTCGGGTCGTACGGCGGATCGCCTCCGTACTGGTCGTCGTGGTTGCCCGGAATGCCGACGAATGGCACCGGAAAGTGAGAGTAGGCCTCGTAGAACTGGTGATCCCAGCCGGCCTCGTCGCCGCCGAAGTAGACCCAGTCCCCGACGCTGTAGACGAACGCGGGGGTAGCTCCGGCGTGGCGCTGCATCGCGTACGAAACGGCATTCTGGGGCCGCGGCGCGGTCACACCGCCTTGGTCTCCGATCACATAGAAGGTGAGCGGGCGCGAGTCAGCGATCCCGAGCCGCGAGGCCTCCGCACGCGCGGGAGTGCCGGGCGGAAGTGGCTGGATCCCGACGCGTGGAAACGTCTTCTGGAACTGCTCGGCGGCCGTAACCACCGCCGCATGTCCAAAGCTGCGCTGGGCCATACGCGACAGTCTGCCCGGGCCAGACTGGCATGGGGCAAAGATGTCGTGTCTGGACGGATTTGGGCACCCAAACCCTCTAAGCCTGCGCGCGCGCCCCGAACAACCGCGGATCGTTCGTGATCACCCCGGTTACGCCGAGCGCCTCGAGCGCGCGCAGCCGCGGGAGCTCGTCGACCGTCCATACGTACACCTCGCCGCCCGCGGCGTCGACCGCACGGACCAGCCGCGAGGTGACCAGCCGCCAGTGCACCATCAGCGCGTCGCATTGGCGCGCACGGAGCGCGCGGCTCGCCTGCATCGGCAGCACGACCCGCATTGCCTGAACCGCGATCAGCGCCAGCGCCGCTGTCCAGGCAGAACGGAATGGGTCGCGCTTGACCTTCGGAACCGACCAGCCCAACCGGACGCCCGGCTCCGAGGAGCGCATCAGCGCAAGGCTCTCGCGGTACTGGCTCGAGATCAACGCCCGGTCGAGGACTCCGAACTGACGCAGCGTGTCCAGCACGCGCAGCTCATAGCCGGGCAATTTGAGGTCGACGTCAAGCTCGACCCCAGCGAACCGCTCAGCCGCCAGATGGGCGAGGCCCTCCTCGAGCGTGTGCGGCTCGCGGCGCGCCACATCCCCATAGTCGTGAGCGAGCAGCAGCCGGTCGTCCGTGCGGGACGGCAGGACGTCGAACTCGATCATGTCGACGCCTGCCTCGAGCGCGGCGTCGAAGCTCTCGAACGTGTTTCCGGGCGCGATCAGGTCAGCCCCCTTGTGACCTACGCGCCGCAGCGGTGCGCGGCTTACGTTTGGCATCCCGCACACCAGTATGTCGTGCGGTTGGCGTCGCCCTGCCCTCCTGCCCGGATCGCGGTGCCGCAGCGCACACACGGCTGGCCCGTGCGCCGGTACACGCGGGCCTCGATCGCACGCGGCCCCAGCTCCGCCGAACGCAGCATCCGCGGCCGGATCGCCTCGATGATCGCGACCAGCACCGCATCCGGCACGCTCGCCACCGGCCGCCAGGGGTCAACCCGCGCCTCCCAGCAGCCCTCGGCCTTCCAGATGTTGCCGATCCCGGCGACGTTGCGCTGGTCGAGCAGGGCGTCTCCGACCGGGCGGCTCGGCTCGTTGGCGCGCAGCCGCGCCAGGAAGCGCTCCGTGTCGAACTCCGCCGCGAGCACGTCCGGGCCAAGCGCCGCGAGACGCTGGTCGAAACGCGTCCGTCCTTCGGTGATCAACTCGAGCGTCGGGCCGTCGAACTCGACCACCCACCGGTCCGCGGCGTGGATCGCGATCCACGCCCGCCGCCAGGGTCTCCGCTCCCGCGCGACGATCCAGGACCCGATCATCCCGAGGTGGGAATGCAGGACCAGGTCGCCCTCAAACCGCAGGAACAGGTGCTTGCCGTGCGTATCGATCCGCCGCACGGCGCGGCCCCGTAGACGTTCCGGCCAGCGATCGAGACCGTGGCGGGGCTGCGGCGTCAGGATCTCGTCCGGCACCCGGCCCTCGAGCACCGGGCGGATCCGATTCGCCGCATGGGCGATCGTGTCGCCTTCAGGCACTGAGCGTCAGCCGTCGCGGACCTTCCTGGAAGCCAAGCGCGATCAACTCAGCGCCAAGCGGCGATCCAATCGCCGACTCGCCATTGACCTTCTCGATCGCCAGACGTTTGATCCGCCCGCGCCGCACCTCCTCGACGAGCGCCGCGAGAGCCTGCTCAACCCGTGAATCGCCGGCGTCGACCAACGTCTGCAGCCCACGTGCACCGCGCTCCAGGTACAGGATCGGCTGCCCGGCGCTCATCACAACGTACGCGCCCGCGACCCGCGTAGCGCGACCGCGTTCAGGCCAGGGCAGCGAGGCCCCGTAGGGCTGCGCCGGGTCGACGGCCGCGAGCACGACGGGAGCCTCGTCCAAGCTCTCCTGCGCCCTCAGCCGCTCAACCGCACCCGACAGCGCGAACTGTGCGCCCCCCAGCCCCTCGATGAAGTAGCCGCGGCGGGCCACACCAAGGGTCTCGAGTTGCGAGAGCTCGGAGTACAGCGCCGAGAACCCGCCGGGCACGCCCTCGGCGAGAACCTGCTCGCGTGTCAGCACGCCGTATCGCTCGAGCAACAGCTCGGCCAGGGCGCGGCGCCTGCTCGCCGGATCGACCGAGGATCTGAACAGCGGCTCGGTCAGCGACCAGCGGCCCTGTACCTGCGCCATTGTGCTGCCGCGCCTTCGCGTCGCGAATCGCCGCGTGGTGCGGGCGCGATCACGTTGGGCGCGCGCCAACGTCAGCCGCGGCGCACGTAACGGCGCGAACGCGTCGTTGGTGACCTCGCCGGCCCATGCCAGATCCCACAGCGCTTCCTGCAGCTCCTCGGGCACAAGCTCGACGCCAACGAGCAAATCCGTGAAGAAGCAGGCTCCGGCCGCGAGCCGCTCGCGGACGGCCTGATGCGCATCGGAGTCGACCTGCGGCGCCTTGACGACCGGCGCGCCGAGCACCGCGAGGTCTTCGCGGAAGTACAGCGCCACGCGCCCCGAGTTGCGTCCGAGCGCGCCCGCGCCGATCCATACGATCTCTCCCGAGGCGCACAGCTGGTCCATCCAGGCGGGCGAGTACGCGCCGATCCGTCGTGGGAGCACGTCCCGCTCCCAGACATCGACGGGTAGGGCGAGCGCCTGCAGCGGCACCAGTGCCTCGCGCAACCGGTCGACGCCGGCTCCAGAAGACGGATGGCGGTCGACGTTCTGCCACCCGGGCAGGAACCTGGCCAGAGCTCGCTGGTCGACGGGCTCGATCTCCTTGCGCAGCACCGCGAGCGACGCTCGCCGCAACCTGCGGAGAACGTCGGGGTCGCACCATTCGCGCTCGCTACCTCCGGGCCGCAGCTCGCCTCGAACGACCTCCCCCGCCCGCTCGAGCTCGCTGAGCACGGCCGACGCATCGACGCCGTAGCGCCCGCGGACGTCCGCATTCGTGAACGGGCCGTGCGTGGCGGCGTAGCGGCGCACCAGCCGCGAGAGCGCACCGGGCACATCCTCCAGGAACGCCGCCGGCAGGCCGCCCGGCGGCGCCACCCCCAGCGCGTCTCGGTAGAGCCCCGCATCGCCCGCGTCGATCCAGCGTTGCTCGCCGCCGACCCGGACCCGAATCGCGCGTCGCTCCCGCAACAGCTCCTCGAGCATCGCGCTCGCGTCGAGTCCGGGCAACACCCGAAGGGATGCCTCATCGTCGGTGAGATCGCCCACCACCCGAAGCACGTCGTGCAGCTGATCGCGCGTCGTGGCCCGGCGGATCTCCGACAGGAACTGCAGATCGTCCTCGACCGCCGCCAGTGCACCCGGGTCGATCAGGTCGCGCAGCTCCTCCTGGCCGAGCAGTTCGCGCAGCAGATCGCGATCGAGCGACAGCGCGGCCGCGCGCCGCTCCGCGTTGGGCGTGTCGCCCTCGTACATGTAGGTCGCGACGTAGTCGAACAGCAGCGATGAGGCGAACGGCGAGGCCGTCGCCGTCTCGACCTCGATCAGCGAGATCTCCCGCCTGCTCAAGCGCCGCAGCAGGTCCGCCAGCCCCGGTACGTCAAGCACATCGCGCAGGCATTCGCGGTACGTCTCGAGCACGATCGGGAAGTCGTCGTACTGCTTGGCGACCTCGAGCAGCGACTGCGACTTCAGCCGCTGCTGCCAGAGCGGCGTGCGCTTGCCCGGGCGCGCACGCGGGATCAGCAGCGCCCGCGCCGCGTTCTCGCGGAAGCGGGCACCGAACAGCGCCGTGGAGGACAGCTCGGTCACGACCCGGTCCTCGACCTCGTCGGGATCGATCAGCACCAGCTCGGCCCCGGGAGGCTCCTCCGCGTCAGGGAGGTGCACGATGATCCCGTCGTCCGACCAGATCGCGTCGGACTCGAGCCCCAACTCCTCGCGAATCCTGGCGCTCACGGCGAGGCCCCACGCCGCGTGGACCCGCCCGCCGTAGGGGCTCAAGACGCACAGGCGCCAGTCGCCGATCTCGTCGCGGAAGCGTTCGATCACGATCGCCCGGTCGGATGGGACCACGCGCGTCGCCGCCTGCTGCTCGCGCAGGAACTCGACCAGGTTCTTGGCGGCGCGCTCGTCGAGGTCGTAGTCGTGCTGCAGCGCTTCGGGCGGTTGCTCGACCGCCCAGCGCGCGAACGCACCGATCGCCTCGCCGAGCTCCTTGGGGCGCCCGACCGCGTCTCCCTTCCAGAATGGCACCGCGCCCGGCAGGCCGGGCGCCGGCGTGACGATCACCCGATCGCGACCGATCTCCTCGATCCGCCAGGTCGAGGCGCCGAGCAGGAATGTCTGCCCGGGGCGCGCCTCGTAGACCATCTCCTCGTCGAGCTCGCCGACGCGCCGGCCGTCGGGGAGGGTGACTGCGTACAGCCCTCGGTCGGGGATCGTGCCGGCGTTTGTGACCGCGAGCTGGCGCGCTCCTGGGCGCGCGCGGACCGTGCCCGCGACGCGATCCCAGATGATCCGCGGCCGCAGCTCCGAGAACGATGAGCTGGGATAGCGGCCGTCGAGCATGTCGAGCACGTGCTCGAGCTGGGTGCGCGGCAGCTCCGCATATGAGTAGGTGCGCTTCACCAGCGCGTAGAGATCGTCCACGACGACGGGCCGGTCCTCGTCGGTGGCGGCCGCCGCGATCGACACGATCTGCTGCGCCAGCACGTCCAGTGCATTGCGCGGAACGACGGTCGTCTCGATTTCCGCGTCGCGCATCCTGCGCGCGACCACCGCGCATTCGAGCAGGTCGGCCCGGAACTTGGGGAAGATCCGGCCCCGGCTAATGTCACCGACCGAGTGGCCGGCGCGGCCGATGCGCTGGAGGCCACGCGCGACCGACTTCGGCGACTCGACCTGGATCACGAGGTCGACGGCGCCCATGTCGATCCCGAGCTCGAGCGAAGAGGTCGCGACCAGGCACGGCAGTTCGCCGGCTTTCAGCATCTCCTCGACGACCGTGCGCTCCTCGCGCGCCAGCGAGCCGTGGTGAGCGCGGGCGATCTCCCGCTCCGCGAGGTCGTTGAGGCGCACAGCCAGGCGCTCGGCGCCGCGACGGTTGTTGACGAACAGGATCGTCGAGCGGTGGCGCTCGATCAGCTCGAGCAGTTCGGGGTAGATCGCGGGCCAGATCGAACGGCGAGTCGCCTCAGTTCCGCCGGCGAGCGGATCGAGGTCAGGGGCGGCCGTCGCCTCGGGCTCGGTCATCGACTCGACGGGCACGCGGATCTCGAGGTCGAGCTCCTTGCGCACACCGGTGTCAACGACCCGGCAGGTGCGCGAGGGCCCGACGAGGAAGCGGCCGATCTCGTCGAGCGGCTTCTGTGTCGCCGACAGGCCGATCCGCTGGACGTCGCGGCCGGCGGCGTGCGCAAGCCGCTCGAGCGTCAGCGCAAGGTGCGCTCCGCGCTTGGTCGCCGCGACCGCGTGGATTTCGTCAACGATGCACGACTCGGCGCCGGCGAACAGCTCGCGCGCCCGGCCGGTAAGCATCAGGTAGAGCGACTCAGGGGTCGTGATCAGGATGTCGGGTGGCTCGCGCAGCATCGCCTGGCGCTCGCGCTGCGGCGTGTCGCCGGTCCGGACGGAGACCTTCAGGTCGGCGCCGACCCCACGCAGCGGCGCGCGAAGGTTGCGGTCGATGTCGTAGGAGAGCGCCTTGAGCGGCGATACGTAGACGAGCCCGATCCGCTTCTCGTCGGTTCGCTCTACGCTCGCCAGCCGGTCAATCGCCCACAGAAACGCGGCCAGCGTCTTGCCCGAGCCGGTTGGCGCCGAGATCAGGACATGCTCGCCTGAGGCGATCGCCGGCCACGCCTGCGCCTGCGCCTCGGTCGGCTCAGCGAAGGCGCTCGTGAACCATTCACGAACGCGAGGACTGAACGCTGACAGCGGCACGTCTGCCAGCGTAGCGAGCCGCGCTCACGGCTCCGGGTCCATGAACGCGACGGCCGGGGAGAGGCCGGCGGACGCCCGCAGCGTCGCAATCCGGCGCCCCGGTTGGACGGCGTTCTTGATCGGCTTCAGATGCTCCCCGAGTCGCTCCGCCAGCGCCTCCAGGTCGCGGACGATCACGACGAGGCCCCAGAAGCGGGCGGGGCCGTCGGGGTGGGCGGGGTCCGATGCCTGCACCAGCTCCAGGATCGCCGGGCCGATGCGCTTGAACCCCATCGTGCCGTCGACGCGGCTGAGCGGCATGCCGGCTTGTTCGAGGGCCGTGCGGGTGCGGTCGAAGTCGGGGGTGGTGATGACGACGTGGTCGATGCCGATGGCGCCGTTGGGGTGGGTGACGCTTTGTGGCCGGGGAGCGGGTGAGGCGGCCCGGGTTGCGAGCCCATCGATTTCGCCGGCCGGAACACCCTCGATCGCCCAGGCCACGATGCCGTGTCCGCCGGCGCCAAGCCGAAGCATCACACCACCCAGGAGCACGGCGTCACCGCGCACCTCGAACCCCAACGCCATCCACGGCTCGGGCCGGTTCGCGACGTACAGCGCTGCAAGCTTCGGAGTCATCAATCAGCCGAATATATGCGGCCCGCTCGACGTGGCCCCGAGAGGGGCCGCCTCCGGCGGCGGGGACTAGGGTCCCGCCCACCCCGCCCACCCCGCCCACCCCGCCCACCCCGCCCACCCGTGCGGGCCGTCCGGACCGCGGACGCGGGGGCGGAGCGCATTCGCAGTGTCACCCCCGTCCACGCCCATTCCGCCGGCCATCCATGGCCGGCGGGCGACGAGTGGGCGGGACCCCATACAGACACCTCCTCCCGCATAAGCACGAGAGGGGAGAGAACCCCGATTTCGTCACATCACGACCGCCGCGGTCAGCAACGTGTAACCAAATCGGCGCTATTGCCCCCATTTCGTTACACGTTGCCCTGCCAAGCGGCCGCTCTGTAACGAAATCGGGGCTGCCAAGCACCCCACCCCCTCCTCGAAAGCCAAACACGAGGCAGACCAACCCCCAAGGCCCCGGCCGAAGGCCGGAAGCTGAGGCGCCAGCCGATAGACACAGTGAGGACGGCGACATCTAGGTCCGGACGGGCCCGCCCGGCCCCACGGACGCCGCCGAAGGCGGCCCCTCACTCGTGGCTCAGGATGCCACGGCTCTGGCGCGCTCGAAGACCGCCTCCATCATGCCCTCCGTCAACCTCCCCGTGAAGGTGTTCTGTTGCGAGGGGTGGTAGCAGCCCAGGAGGGTGTAGCGGTCAACGTCAGCCGAAGCCCCGTGCCCGAACTTCGGCCGCGGACGGGGCGCCGAGAGCGCCCGCAGCACCGCGTCCCAGGCGAACCCGCCAAGGCACACGATCGCCCGCACGCGCTCCAGCAGCGCCAGCTCGCGCACCAGATAGGGCAGGCAGTTGTCCCGCTCAGCCGGGGTCGGGCGATTCGCCGGCGGCGCGCACCGCACCGCGGCGCTGATCCAGCAGTCGCGCAGCGCCAGCCCATCGTCCCGTGAGACGGACAGAGCCTGGTTCGCAAAGCCCGCCCGCCAAAGCGCCGCGAACAGCCAATCTCCCGACCGATCGCCCGTGAAGATACGCCCGGTCCGGTTGCCGCCATGCGCGGCCGGCGCCAGCCCCACGATCAGGACCCGCGCGGACGGATCCCCGAAGCCCGGCAGCGGCCGGCCCCAGTACTCCCAATCGGCAAAGGCGGCGCGCTTCACCGAAGCCGTCTCCTCCCGCCACGCCACCAGCCGCGGGCAGCGGCGGCAAGCCACGACCGCCGCCTCTAAAGACGACAGCGAGTCGCTCACTGCGTGCGAGGCGCCAGGACGCCGGCGATCAGCCGGTCGATCACGGGCGCCAGCTCGAGCACGTCCTCCGGCTCGCCGAGGCGGACCTGGCGCGAGACGAGCTCGGTGATCGCCCCCACGATCGCGAACGAGTCGTACTCGGAGGCAAACCGAGCAATCAGGCCCCGGCTGGCCGCTCGAGCGTTCTCGGCGTCGAGGACGTCGGCGAACGCCTGCAGGATCTGATCGCGACGATGCGCCGCCTTCGGTCCCGCTCCGATGATCTCCACCAGCAGCGTCTGTGCGAACTCCGGGTGCTCGGCGAGCGAGGTGAGGAATGCACGCGTCGCGGCCTGCATCCGCAGAGCGGGGTCATCGCCTGCCTCGTGAGCAGCCCCCGCCATCGCGTGCTGGACGACCTCCGCCGCGCGCTCGAACAGCGCGATGATGCAGTCCTCCTTGTTTGCGAAGTGCTCGTAGAACGTCGCCTTGGACATGCCGGCGCGCCGGCTGATCGACTCCGAGCTCGTCCGCGCGTAGCCCCGCTGCGCGAACTCCTCGGCTGCTGCGAGCAGCAGCCGCTGACGCTGGCGTGGCAGCCGAATCTCGGGCGGCGGCGCGTGGCGGCCCCGGGCCGGAGGGGCGAGTTCCGGCCTCGCGCTCACGAGAGCGCCCGACCGTAGTGGCGCTCGTAATACTCGCGGTACTCACCGGAGCGGATCGACTCCCACCACCAGCCGTTCTCGCGATACCACTGGACCGTTCGCTCGAGGCCCGAATCGAACCGGACGCGGGCCTTCCACCCCAGCGCCTCGAGCTTCGAGGCCGACAGCGAATAGCGGCGGTCATGGCCCGGCCGGTCGGTGACGTACTCGATCAGCGACTCGTCGCGGCCCGTCAACCTCAGGATCCGCTGAACCACGTCGATGTTCTCGCACTCGTCGGGGCCGCCGCAGTTGTAGACCTCGCCCGGCGCTCCATGGTCGAGCACGTGCCCGATCCCGCGGCCGAAATCCTCGACGAACAGCCAGTTGCGAACGTTGCGTCCGTCGCCGTAGACCGGCAGATGGTCACCCGCGAACGCGTTGAGGATCATCAGCGGGATCAGCTTCTCCGGATACTGGCGCGGGCCGTAGTTGTTCGAGCCGCGGCAGATCGACGTCTCGAGCCCGTAGGTGTGGAAGTAGCTGGCGACGAGCAGATCCGCGCCGGTCTTGGTCGCGCTGTACGGAGATGACGGCTGCAGCGGCGACTCCTCGGTGAACGACCCCGACTCGATCGAGCCGTACACCTCGTCGGTCGAAACCTGGACGTAGCGCAGGTCCCGCTCGCGCGCGGCCTCGAGCAGCACGTGCGTCCCCTGCATGTTCGTGACGATGAATGCCTCGGGACCCGAGATCGAGCGGTCCACGTGCGTCTCGGCCGCGAAGTTGACGATCGCGTCGCAGTCGGCGACGGCTTCCGCGACCGCAGCCGGATCCTCGATCGCCCCGTGCACGAACCGGACCTGATCGAGGACGTCGGAGAGGTTCTCGCGTCGCCCGCAGTACGTGAGCTTGTCGAGCACGGTCACCTCGTCGCCGTGCTCGGCGATCCGGAGCCGCACGAACGTCGAGCCGATGAATCCGGCGCCGCCGCAGACGAGCAGCCTCATCAGACGCGCGCTCCGATGAAGGCGGCCAGACCGTCCCGCCAGTGCGGGAGCGCCGGCGCGTCACGTTCGCTGCGCAGGACGCTGTACGCCGGACGCGGAGCGGGGAGGCCCAGATCGCCGGTTCGCCCGGGAACCACCGCGCACTCGAGTCCGGCGCTCGAGACGATCGCCCGAGCGAACTCGTACCACGTGCAGTCGCCACCGCCCGCGACGTGCAGCACGCCTGGGACGCGCGCGACCGCCAGCTCGAGCAGCGCGGCGGCCAGATGGCCGGTGAAGGTCGGACAGCCGCGCTGGTCATCGACGACCGACAGCTCGTCGCGCTCAGCCGCGAGCCGCA
The DNA here is from genome assembly GCA_963796525.1 of uncultured Solirubrobacterales bacterium. Lineage (GTDB taxonomy): Bacteria > Actinomycetota > Thermoleophilia > Solirubrobacterales > Solirubrobacteraceae > Palsa-465. Next base: position 343,968 of record CAWCMD010000010.1, on the reverse strand, counting down.
TGATCGTCGCCGGGAAGCACCGTCCGCCCACCCCGAACAGCCACGAAGAGCGGATGATCGTATGGCGCACGGGCGCCTGCGCCGCGACAGCCAGCTCACCGCCGAGCTTCGAGCGGCCGTATGCCGACAGCGGCCCCACCTCGTCGGACTCCACGTACGGCTCCAGCTTCTCGCCGTCGAACACATAGTCACTCGAGACATGGATCGTCCAGGCGCCAAGCGCGTTCGCGGCCCGCGCGACATTGCCCGCGCCCTCCGCATTGACCGCAGAAGCCTCGTCTTCGGCGGACTCCGCGCCGTCGACGTTTGTCCACGCGGCGCAGTTGATCACCACGTCGGGCCGGGCGGCCTCCACGGCTGCGCTGACGGCGAGCGCATCGGTGATGTCGAGCTCGGCACGGGGCAGCGCGACCACGTCATGACCAAACGCGAGCGCGCATACGTCCTGGCCCAGCATTCCCGCCGCTCCTGTGATCAGCAGTCGCATCGGCGCCCAAGAGTAGACGGAGTGCTCCCATGCAAGCTCCAGAGGACCACCCACCCGGGGACTGTCCTCCAGCATCACGCGGGGCCGGCCCCACGCTCAAGTTCGGCTCAAGGGCGCAAGACGCCGGGCCCAGTGATGTGGGCATGATGCGACGCGTGTTTCCAGATTGGCTCGTCCGGGATCCGCGCGGGAGGTTGAAGCGGCTGCGGCTGCGCGTGACGGTCACGCGGCCGCGGACGGCGCTGCAGAAGCGGTGGCTGACTCGCTCCGCCGCTCTCGCGCCGGCTGATCGAGCTCTGTTGCGGCGCACCGACAGCCGGATCCATCCCTACGAGGACATGTACACCGGAGACGGCTCCCACTACTTCTCGGTGGCCCTCTCCGCAATCCGCTGTATCGACGCCGCGCTCACCGCCGCTAACGCTTCGCCGCCGCAGACGATTCTCGATATGCCGTGCGGCTTCGGACGCGTGACACGGGCATTGGCGGCGCGCTTTCCACAAGCCGAGATCACGGCCTGCGACCTCCGGCCGCGAGCCGTTCAGTTCTGCGCTCAGAGATTCGGGTCCGAGGCGGCGATCTCGTCGGCTCGGCTCGATGAGGTCGCGCTTGATCGCTCGTTCGACCCGGTCTGGTGCGGGTCCTTGATAACGCACATCGATGCCCGCCAGACGCTCTCGCTGATCGACCTGTTCGAGCGCAGCACTGCGCCCGGAGCGCTGATCATCTTCACGACCGGGGGCGAAGCGGTCGCCGGAGCGATCAAGGCAGGCAGCGACTACAAGCTCGCGCCCGAGGGGCAACGCTCGGCGGTGGTTAGAAGAAACGTGAATCGCACTCCGGGCGGGGTCGGCTCCTACTCAGTCCAGAAGTCCGAGACCCGCTCGCCGTCGCCGCCCTCGGGGCGGTCGGAGCCGATCGCGATGAGCTCGAGCCCTTCCTGACCGCCCTCGAACGCGCGCACGACCTGCGGTGAAACGCGGACGATGTCCCACCTCTTCAGCTGGACTACCTCGTCGTCGAGGCGCATCCGTCCCGAGCCGCCGACGACGACGTACGCCTCCTCCTGCTCCTCGTGCTTATGGCCGAACGGCGAGCGGTAGCCGGGCCCGTACCAGAAGTAGCTGACGCCGAGATGCTCTGAGTCGATGTGCGCGCGGCCGAACCGCGCCTGGATGTCGCCGCCCCGTCCGGCGGCGGAGTCATCGAGTTCCAGCAGGTTCTTGATCGTGTATGGAGGCATGGCGTGAGTCTATGTAAGGTGCGCTGTATGGGCGAACGAACGAAGTACACACCAGGTACCTTCAGCTGGACCGACCTGACGACGACCGATCAGGACGCCGCGAAGCAGTTCTACTCGTCGCTGTTCGGGTGGCAGGTGACCGACAATCCCGTCGGCGACGGGATGGTCTACTCGATGATGTCGATCGACGGCAAGGACGTCGCGGCGATTTCCGCGCAGCCCGAGCAGCAGCGCGAGGCCGGCGCTCCGCCGGCCTGGAACTCCTACATCACGGTCGACAGCGCCGACCGGGCACTCGAGCGCGCGCGACAGCTCGGCGCGACCGTCCACGCTCCCGCGTTCGACGTCATGGACGTGGGTCGGATGGGCGTCGTGCAGGACCCGCAGGGCGCTTACTTCATCGCCTGGGAGCCGAAATCGCATATCGGCGCCTCGCTCGTGAACGCACCGGGAGCGCTGTCATGGAACGAGCTCGCGAGCACCGACATGGACGCCTCGGCGGGCTTCTACACCGAACTGTTCGGCTGGACCGTCGAGCCGATGGAGGGCGCGGACCCGCCCTACATGATCATCAAGAGCGCCGCCGGCCAGAGCAACGGCGGCATCCGCGCAGCGCAAGGGCCGGAGCCCACGTACTGGCTTGCTTACTTCGGCAGCGATGATGTGGCCGCCGGGACCGCCAGGGCCGGCGAGCTCGGCGGCAACCAGATCGTGGAGCCGATGGACATCGGCGCCGGCAAGATCGCGGTGCTCCAGGACCCGCAGGGCGCCGTGTTTGCGCTTTATTCCGGGAACTTCGACGACTGAGCTCGGCGGGGCGGTGGCCTGCGGGCCGGCGCTCCGCCTCCAGCGCCGCGAGATACTTGCGTTCATGCGTAGACGCCGGCTCGCGATCGCCCTCGCAGTCGCCGGCCTGGCCGGCTGCGGCACGCAGCAGCCAGCAGCGAGATCGACGGCTCCCACTCAGGGCGCCGTCCGCGCGCATCCGCAGGCCGTCGAGCCCGTCGCCGGCGAGGCGGCCCCCTCCAGCGCGGGCGTTGTCAGTGTCAGCTCGCCGGCTCCGGGCCTGGCGAGACCCGTTTCGGACGCCGAGGTCCGCAAGGAGCTTGCCGCAAGTGGCATCTCCGCAAACCCCAACCAGGCGACGCTGACGCGGGACGGACTGGCGATCGCGCCGGCGGGCGCCCCGCCGGCGGTGCAGGCGATCATCACCGCCGGTAACGAGATCGCGCGCCTCCCGTACCGCTACGGCGGCGGCCATCTCACCTACGAGGACACCGCCTATGACTGCTCCGGCTCGATCAGCTTCGTGTTCGCGGCCGCCCATCTGCTGAACGGCACCGTCGTCTCGGGTCAGCTGATGAATTGGGGCAACGCCGGACCGGGCAAGTGGATCACCGTGTTTGCGAACGCAGGCCACACGTTCATGTACGTGGCCGGCCTGCGCTTCGACACCGTCGCGCTGGCGGAGACCGGGTCGCGGTGGTCGAACCGGCCGCCTGACGAGAACCTCAGCGCGTTCGCGGTCCGGCACCCGCCGGGGCTCTAGGCGGCGGCTACGGCGGGCTCGGAGCTGAACTCGACCACCAGCTCCGCGAAGCGCTCTGGAGCCTCGATCTGCGGGCAGTGACCAATTCCGTGAAGTAGCTCGAGCCGCGCCCCCGGTACGACGCTGAGGATCCGCTCGGCGCCTCGGTGGAAGACGAGACGGTCGCGGTCGCCCCACACGAGCAGCACCGGCGAGGCGATCCGCTCGAGCTCGAACGGGTGACGCAGCTCGGGAATCAGCCGGTGCGCCGTATCGAGATAGCTCGCAACTCGGGCGCGGTCCCGGTGGTGCCAGGTGAACGCGTTGATCACGGCCGACTCGATCGCGCGCGGCGATGCGAACGCGAGCTGGCGGTACAGTCGCGCCACCGCCGCGCGGATCACGGCGCTCGGGACTGGTGTCGGCAGCGCGAGGAGCGAGCGCAGAACCGGATCACGCTGTACGAGGAACAGGAGCCTCGACATCTCGAGGCCTGCGGGCGCAACGCCGATCACACCGGCGATCCGGCCGCCCTGGCGCTCGGCGAGGCGCAGCGCCACGCAGCCGCCCAGCGAATTGCCGACCGCGATCACCGGCGCTCGCGGCCGGCCGGCGAGGTAGCCCATCGCGGCTGCCGCGAACTCGTCGAGCTGAGGCAGGATCTTCTGCGGGCGCAGCGCGTCGGCGGCGCCGAATCCCGGCAGGTCTACTGCGATCGCACGGCGCCCTCGCTTGGCGAGGACGTCCAGGGTCTTGCGCCAGGTGTCCGCGCTGTCGGCGTAGCCGTGGAACATCACGATCGGGGTGCCGTCACCTTCGAGCTCGAGCACCCGCGTCCGGTACCCGGCGAGGTTCAGGCGATGCTCGAACAGTGGCTGGATCATCGATGCGTAGGAACGGCAGTCGCCTGTTCTGGCGCCGGCGACTCGGCCTGCTCGGCGTGTTCGGGTCCTCCGTAGGTCACGAAATCCTTGCCGCGCACGAGCACGGCCGCGAACACGCAGCCGGTGAGCGCAACGATGCCGGCGACGAGCAGGATGTCGTTCATCGCGCTGGCGAAGGCGCTGTGGATCGCGGCGCCGGCCTGCGCGCGATGCGTCAGCGGCACGGCCGCGATGATCTTCTGCGCGCCACCGGCGGCCACCCCATGCGCGACCTCGCCGGCGCGACCGGCAAACGAGGTCCCGGTCAGCGCGGGCGCGAGCTTGGTCGAGATCGCGCTCTCGAAAATCGCGCCGAGCACCGCGATGCCGCCGGCGATCCCGACCTGGCGGAAGGTCGAGTTGATGCCGGAGGCCATGCCGCTGCGTTGCGGCGGCACGACGCCGATCGCCGTCGACGCGAGCGCCGGATTTACGAACCCGACACCGGCGCCGGCGATGATGAAGCCGCCCAAAAGCGCCGTCCATTGCGAGGTCGCGGTCAGGCCGCGCATCAGCAACAGGCCAACGCCGACGCACAAGAGGCCCACCCCCAGCAGGATCCGCACCGGGATCCGCGATGACAGATTGCCGGACACAGCCGAGACGAAGAACATCACGACGGTTGTCGGCAGGAAGCGCACACCGGTCTGTAGCGGGCTCAGTCCGAGGATCGTCTGCAGGTACAGCGTCAGGTACAGGAACATCGCGAACATCGAGGCGGACAGCGTGAATGCGACGATCGCCGCGCCGTCGAATGCCGGTTTGCGAAACAGCGACAGGTCGAACATCGCGTTGTCCTGGACCACCTGCGAGATCAGGAACGCGATCAGCAGAACGACCGAGCCCGCGAGCAGCAACACGATCTTGGCCGAGCCCCAGCCGTCCTGATTGCCGCGCGTGATCGCGAACACGAGCAGGAACAGCGCCACGCTGAATGTGACCGTGCCGATCCAGTCGATCCGCTTGCCGGTCGGGTCCTTTGACTCGTGCACATTGGCGATCGTCAGCAGTGCCGCGATGATCCCGACCGGGACGTTGATCAGGAAGATCGCAGGCCAGCCGAAGGCCTCGGTCAGTCCCCCGCCAAGCAGCGGCCCGATCGCCGCTGCGGCGCCGAGCGTCGCTCCCCAGATGCCGAACGCAAAGCCCCGGTCGCGGCCGTGGAACTCCTGTGCGAGCAGCGCCAGCGAGGTCGCGAACAGGATCGCGCCGCCGATTCCCTGGCCACCTCGGGCGAGGATCAGGAACAGCGAGGAGGGGGAAATTGCGCACAGCAGCGAGGTCAGCGCGAACAGCCCCAATCCGATCGTGAACACGAGCTTGCGACCGAGCAGGTCGCCCATCACGCCCGAGGTCAGCAGCAGCGACGCGAGCGTCAGCGCGTACGCGTCGATCACCCACTGGATGTCAGAGAAGCTCGCGTGCAGATCGTTGGCGATCTTCGGCAGCGCGACATTCACGATCGTGATGTCGAGCAGCAGCATGAACGTCGCGATGCAGACGACGATCAGCGTCCACCACTTACGTTCCATAAGCGTTGGATCCTACTGGCCGTCCGGCCAGTTGTGAGCGCTCACGGGACGTTGGTTCCCGCGGCAGACCGCTGCGTAAACCCTCAGGCGCGGCCGTAGACCGGAATCGCCGCCCCGCTGATCGGCGCAGAATCGTCCGAGAGCAGGTTTGCGATCACGCCGGCGATCTCGGCGGGCTTGACCCACCTGCTGTGGTCCGCGTTCGGCATCGAGGCGCGGTTGCCCGGAGTGTCGATCACGCTCGGCAGAATCGAGTTGCAGCGGATGCCGTCGTTCTTGTACTCGACCGCGACCGCCTGCGCGAACGCGATCACGGCGGCCTTCGAGGAGACGTAGCCAGCGGCGCCCGGGAACGGCTGGAGCGCCGCACGGGTACCGACGCATACGATCGAGCCCTTTTGGGAGTCGATCATGTGCGGGACCGCCGCCTGGACCATCAGGTACGTGGAGCGCAGATTGAGGCGGAACTGCTTCTCGAAGTCCTCCACCGGGGTCTCGTGAATGCGACCGCCAACCGCGAACCCGCCGACCAGGTTCACGAGCCCGCGTAACGGAGCGTCCGTGTCACCAGTGGCCGCTCCGACGACCGCCTGGACATCCTGCGGGTCGAACAGGTCCGCCTTCACGAGCTCGAGACCGGTCCGTTCCTGGACTCGCTCGAGCTCGCCCTCGACGATCCATGGCACGACCACCCGCCAGCCGTCGTCGAGCAGGCGATCGACGACCGCGGCGCCAAGTCCGCCGGTCCCTCCGGTGATGATCGCGGTCGTTTGCATCGGATCTGCCGTCCGCAGGCCACTCTATCTTCGTTGCGCGATGAAAGTCCGGCAATTTGCAGAGGGATCTGAGATCGCACAGGCGTTGCTCGTGCGCGAGGTTCAGGTGCGCCGGCAGCGGGAAGGCGGTGACTACCTGCTGCTGAGGCTCGGTGACCAGACAGGAAGCGTGCCCGCTGTGGTACGCGGCGACGTCGAACAGGCGCGCCAGATCTGTCAGCCGGGCGAGGTCGTGTGGGCGTCCGGAGTGTTCTCGATCCATCCGCGCTTCGGGCCACAGATCGTGCTCGAGAGCGTCCGGACGGCAACTGAGACCGAGTACGTCGCAGACGAGTTGCTCGACGGCCCGACCCGCGACGCGGCTCAGATGGAGGCCGACCTGCGCGAGCTGGTCGCAACGGTTCAGAACCCCAACCTTCGCCGGCTGCTGGCGGTCGTGTTCGGCGAGGGGTCGCCGATCTGGGCCGAGTACCGGGACGCACCCGCGGCCAAGCGCTACCACGAGGCCTACCGGCACGGGCTGCTCGAGCACAGCCTGACGGTCGCGCAGGCCGTCAGCGCAATCTCGGCGACGTTCCCCGGAATCGATCGCGACATCGCCGTGACGGGCGCGCTGCTGCACGACATCGGCAAGATCGAGGCCTACGAGGTGCACGGGGGCGCGATCTCAATGTCCGACGAGGGCAGGCTCTACGGTGAGATCCCGCTGGGCTACTACCGGATCCGGCGCATTATCGAGCGGCTCGACGGCTTCCCATCCGAGCTCGAGCGCGCGGTGCTGCACATCATTCTCAGCCACCACGGGTCGCTCGAGCATGGCAGTCCGGTCGTCCCGTGCACGCGCGAAGCCACGCTCGTCCACAAGATCGACAACCTCGGTGCGCAGCTCGGAAGCTTCGATCGGCTCGAGAAGGAGCTCCCGGCCGGCGAGCAATGGTCCGCTTACGACAAGGTGCTGGGCGGCGGCGCGTACTTCGCCGATCGCCGGCCCGAACAGCAGCGCGAGGCGGCGTAGCACCGTCGACGCGGCGCGGGCCCCCGTGACCCTGCGGGTGGCGCATCGGACGAACGGCCGCGGCGCTGAGGCCGCCGTCCGTAACGGCTTCGTGCCAAATCCGCGCAAATAGCGTGCCGACTTCCCCCTAGCGGGACAGCCGCGGACGGCCCCCAACTAGAGTTCTGAGGCGATGGCCAAGGACACTGAGAAGCTGATCCGGCAGCTGTCCCTGATCTCCTATCTGATGGCCGAGCGCCGGCCCGTCACAGCCTCGGAGATCCGCAGGGACGTCGAGGGATACAGCGTGATGAACGAGGACGCGTTCGCCCGGCGGTTCTACGCCGACCGCTCCGAGCTTGAGGCGCTCGGAATCGTGCTGTCGGTCGAACGGCCAGTCGATGGGCTGGTCGAGCAGGAGACCTACTCGCTGCCACCCGAGAACTTCCACCTCCCCCCGATCGAGTTCACCGACCAGGAGTTGGCCGCGCTCCGTACCGCCCTGCAGCTGCTCGACGGGGAGTTCGCGTACGCCGAGCCGCTGAGGCTGGCCCTGCAGCAGATCTCGTGGGGGCGGCCCAGCCCATTGCTCGCGCCCGAGCAGCACACCGTCGCGCTGGGTATCACAGGTTCGGCGGGCGGGCACGACGTCTCGCAGCGACTGGCGAAGATCGAGACCGCGATCTTCCGCCGCAAGACGATCGTGTTCGACTACTACACGATGCAGCGTGACGAACTCGGCACGCGTCGCGTCGACCCCTATCACCTGCTCTATGAGGGCAGCCAGTTCTATCTCGTCGGTCGCTCGCACGAGCGCGCCGCGATGCGCGTGTTCCGTCTGTCGCGGATCCACGGCAAGGTCGGCTACGCGACCAAGGCCGAGCACGACTTCCAGCGTCCCGCCGATTTCGACCCTCGCGTATACGCGAACCGGATCGGCTGGCAGCTCGGCGACCCGATCGGGACCGCAGAGGTATGGATCAGCCGGCGGATCGCGTGGCAGATCGAGCGCCACTTCGGACCGTACGGGGAGATGCGGCCGCTTGGCGGCGACGGCGACCGCGTGTTCGTCACGTCGTACTCGAACGCCCGCCAGCTGATTGCCTGGGTGCTCGGATTCGGCGAGCACGCCCGGATCCTCGGGCCCGAAGAGCTTGCCGCCGAGTTTCGGGACCGTGTCGAACTGGTGATCGAGCGTCACCTAGGCGATCCCACGCCGGTGCCCGAAGTTCTCGGGCAGACCTCCGCCGGTGATCAAGCCGGCGAGCGTGCCGAGCAGAGCGAGGACGATGGCAACGGCCACCATCCGGACGCCGCGATCCGCCCGGAACGCTTCGCCCGGCTGGTCACGCTCGCGAGCATCCTGATCGACGCGGGCCGCGCCGATCGCAGGCTCAACTCCGCGCAGCTCTGCAAGGACTTGAAGATCACCGAACAGGAACTCCGCGAGGATGTGTCGGTGCTGAATGTCGTGAACTTCGGCGCCGGCACATACGTGCTGTACGCCGAGATTCAGGCTGATGGCATGATCGAGGTGGATCCCGAGCCCTACGGTGACTCGTTCGCGCGGCCCGCCCGGCTGCTGCCGGTGGAGGCCAAGGCGCTGGTCGCTGCGATCGACCTGCTCGGTGAGCATGTCCCGGAGGGCTCGCTCTCCTCGGTGCGGGAGAAGGTGGTTGACGCGCTCGGGGAGGATCCAGCCCGCGAGGGCCTGCACTTCGCTGCCGCGATTGGCGACGATGCTGGGATCGCGGTGGTCGTCTCCAATGCAATCGCGCAGCGGCGGATGCTGTCGTTCGAGTACTACAAGGCAAACGAGGACGAGTTCTCCACGCGTCTCGTCGAGCCCTACGCGCTGATCAACGGGCGCGAGGGCTGGTATGTCGCGAGCTTCGATCCCGAGCGCAACGACACCCGCCATTTCCGCCTGGACCGGTTCAAGTCGGCGACCGTCACCGACGAGCCGTTCGAGCCGCGGGCGGATGTCGACCCGGCCGCGGACGTGGACGGCTGGCCGCGTACCGGTGAGGTGCCGGCGTCACGCCGGGCGCTGCTCTGGATCTCGCCAGAACGTGCGCGCTGGGCGCGCGAGGAGCGCACCGTCGTCGGTGAGCTCGACGACGGCGCCGTTGTCGTCGAGCTCGGCTACAAAGGCGTCGACTGGCTCGTTCGCGAGATCCTCAAGGAAGCCGGCGACGCGGTCGTCCTCGAGCCCCCAGACGCGCGTGAGGCGGTGCGAGCGGCGGCGCAGGCAATCGCCGGCGCCGCGCAGACGGTCTCGGCAGCCGGATGACTCGCGCGCCGCGCAATGAAGCGAAGCCGGATGCCGAGCGCGCGGCAGGCGCGAGCCGACGCGATCAGATCAAGCTCTCCGAAGCGGAGATCGCCGCCTTTCTCAATGAGCAGCGCGTCGTGATCTGCGCGACCAACGGGCCCCGCGCGTGGCCGCACCTGATGCCGCTGTGGTACGTCGTCCGCGACGGCCACATCTGGTCGTGGACGTACGCGAAATCGCAGAAGGTGCGCAACCTGGAGCGCGACGCCCGGGCGACCCTGCAGGTCGAGGACGGCGAGCAGTACCAGGAGCTGCGTGGCGTGATGATCGAGGCGCGGACGGTGATCCACCGGGAGACCGAGTTCGTCGCCGAGTTCGGGGCGGAGCTGTTCACGCGCTACGGAACGGGCGCAACCGGTCCGGAGTTCATGGATGCCGTGCGGGCACAGGCGGCCAAGCGCGTGGCGCTCGAGTTCGTGCAGGAGCGGATCACGAGCTGGGACCATCGCAAGCTGGGCGGCGTTTACTAGGCGCGCGCGTCCTGCGCCGCCCGGGTACGCTGCTGCCCGGTATGCAAGACCTCAAGGGACTGATCCTCTCCGGCGGCAAGGGCACGCGGTTGCGCCCGATCACGCACACGAGCGCCAAGCAGCTCGTGCCGGTCGCCAACAAGCCCGTGCTGTTCTATGGGATCGAGGCGATGGCGCAGGCCGGAATCGAGGACGTGGGAATCATCATCGCGCCGGAGACCGGCGACGAGATCAGGACCGCCGCCGGCGACGGCTCGCGCTTCGGAGTGAGGCTGACCTACATCGTGCAGGACGAGCCGCTGGGCCTGGCTCATGCCGTGTTGACCGCGGAGTCCTTCCTCAAGGGCTCGCCGTTCGTGATGTACCTGGGCGACAACCTGTTGCAGGGCGGGATCGACGATCTCGTCCGCGCATTCCGCTCGGGGCGGCCAGACGCGCTGATCCTGCTCACTCCGGTCCCGGACCCCGAGAACTACGGCGTCGCAGAGCTCAACGACGGCGCGGTCGTGCGGCTCGTCGAGAAGCCGCGCGAGCCACGCACCGACCTCGCGCTTGTTGGCGTCTACATGTTCACCGCATCCGTGTTCGAGGCCGCGCGCGCGATCGAGCCCTCGCCACGCGGGGAGCTGGAGATCACCGATGCGATCCAGCAGCTGGTCGATACCGGCCTGCGGGTCGAGCCGCACGTCGTCAAGGGGTGGTGGAAAGACACGGGGCGACTCGACGACATGCTCGCCGCGAACCGGCTCGTGCTGGACACGATCGAGACCCGGATCGAGGGTGAGCTCGACGAGGACACTCAGGTCGATGGGCGCGTCGTGATCGAACAGGGCGCACGGCTGCGCCACTGCGCGGTCCGTGGTCCCGCCATCATCGGGGCCGGTACCGAGCTCACCAACTGCTACATCGGTCCATACACCGCGGTGGGGGAGCGGTGCGTGATCGAGAACGCGGAGGTCGAGCATTCGATCCTGCTGGCCGGCGCCTCGGTCCGCGACCTCGCCGGCCGGATGGAGTCCTCGCTGCTCGGCCGCAACGTCGCGATCCGGCGCGATCATCGCCAGCCGCGCGCGTACCGCTTCCTGGTCGGCGACAACTCCGACATCGGGATCTTGTAGGTCCTCGGCGGGCGATGGTTTCCGGCTGCCCCTCGCCGGAACCCATCGTCTAGTGCTGCACCCCCGCAGCCCCGGGGTCCCGCACGTCCTTGCTTGTACGCCTAGATAGGACTATCGCCGAGCGACGTTTCTTTGGCGTGTCCGAAGCGTTTCCGGCTGCGCGGCGGCGCCGCTAGCGACCCTTTGGCTTCGGGAACGCACGCTCCTCGCTCGCGACGACCTCGACCAGATTGCCGAGCGCGATGTTGGCGTCTGCAAGGTGCAATCCCCAGGTCGGGTCCGGCACGGGATGCAGGTGCGCCGCACCGGGCTGGTCCTGGATTTGGAGCACGTTCGCGTTATCGGCCGATGAGCAACCACCGGTGTAAGCGTGGTCGAACTCGACCCACGGCGTGTGCACGTGGAAGGCCGGGTATCCGATCAGCGCCGACGCCTTGCCGATCGTCGAGCTAGGCGCAAACGGCTGGCTCGGAAGCACGGTGCTCAGCCGGCGGCCACCCGGGTAGGCGCACAGCACGCTCGTGTTCGGCGGCGGTTGTGTTCCGAGCGCGGCTGAGGGCCGGCCGAACAGCGAGTTCGCCGGCACCGGCGCGTTGAAGGTCGAGAACGCGATCACGCACGAGATGGTCGAAGCCGTACGACACGCGTGGATGTGCTTGAAGTCCCCACCCACGTCCTTGCCGGTCTTGACGAGCACGTTGCCGCCGAGCAGGATCGCCGAGACCATCAGCCGCCGCAGCCGAGGGTTCGGGTCGATCTGGGTCGCGATCAGCTTGCGCAGCGTAAAGCTCCCCTGCGAGTGCCCGATCAGCACGAACGGGCGGCCCTTGTTGTACGTGCGCAGGTAGTCCTTCCAGCCCGACAGCGCGCTGGCATAGGCGATCTGCGACATCCGCGCGGTGATCGTGCTCGTGCCCTTGAGCAACTGCGTGAGCGTCACCTGCCGGTACATCGGCGCGAACACGCGACAGACCTGCGAATAGCGCGCCGCCTGGTAGAGGGCGATCGAGCGCTCCTCGGGATCGATCGACAGGTCCGAGTTCGCGGACTTGTCATCGCTCACGGTCGGGTAGATGTAGAAGCAGTCAAAGCGCGTCTGCTCGCGACGGACCGGGCGCAAGCCCTCCGTGGCACCGCTGTTCGAGAGAAGCGTCGTCGTCAGGTTCGGCTTGCAGACGTCCGGTGAGCGCGTGCCGTTGCACAGCCACACGGTCTTCGCCAGCGCTGTGGAGGCGCCTGCGGTGATGGCCAGCGCGGCGAGACAGGTAACGAGGCTCGCTAGGCGCATACGAGACATCGAGCACGCAACGTATCAAATGGACGCGCGCCCCACCAGGGCTGCGTTCACGATGCGGTGACATCACGCGCTCCTCTTCGATTACGATCGCGATGCTCATGGACGAACGGCTGACCCGGCGCTCTGCCCTCGGTATTGCGGGGGCAGCGGCCGCCACTTACACGCTCGCCGGGCTGCCCGCGTGGGCGCGGACCTTCGCCGCCGGCGGCTACGGGCCGCAGCCCGACATGCTGCCGTACGCCAACCGTGCAATGGGCGAGGCATCGATCAACCAGATCGAGCACGTCGTGATGGTGATGATGGAAAACCACTCGCTCGACAACGTCCTCGGACTGCTGCCCCTGATTTCGCCGTCGCGCAAGGGCAATTTCGATGGCCTCCCGACGAACAGCCGCGGGGTTCCGATCTCGAGCAATCCCGATTCGAACGGCCGGCCCGTGCGCTCGTTCCCGTTGCCCGACCAGTGCCCGTCTGAGGGTCTGACTCAGAACTGGAACTCGAGCCACCTCCAGTACAACCTTGGCCGCAACAACGGCTTCGTCACGAACGTGGACTCGCGCACGCCGATGGGCTATCTCACTCCAGCCCAGATGCCGGTGACCTATGCGCTGGCTCGCCAATTCCCGGTCAGCGACCGGTTCTTCAGCTCCGTTCTCGGACAGACGCTTCCGAACCGCCGCTATTACTTCAGCGGGACCTCGAGCGGGCAGGTAAACGACGATAACTCGAGCCTGTTCGTCCCCGCAGCAAACGGCACGATCTTCGACCGCTTCGACGCCGCCAAGATCTCCTGGCGCGTCTACTACGGGAGCATCCCGAGCCCCGACTACTTCCCGAACTTCCGCAACAACGCCAAGCAGCGCGCGGGCTGCGTGAAGAACCCCCAGTTCTTCTCCGACGCAGCGAGCGGGAAGCTGCAGTCGGTCTCCTACGTCGAGGAGGACTTCGGCTACCAGTCTGAGGAGAACCCACAGGACATCGCCTTCGGGGAGACGTTCCTGCGTCGTGTCGTCCAGGCCGTCATGCAAGGTCCCCTGTGGCGGAAGACCGCGCTGTTCATCACTTACGACGAGCATGGCGGCTACTACGACCACGTGCCGCCTCCCAGGGCCGTGCCGCCCGACAACATCCCGCCGGCCCTCGGTATGTCTCCATCGGGGACCTATCCGGCCAAGTTCGACCGCTACGGCTTCCGCGTCCCGCTGACGATCGTCAGCCCGTGGTCCCGTCGCACCTACGTCTCACACAAGGTCGCAGACCTCACGTCGATCCTTGCGTTCCTCGAGCGCAAGTGGAACCTGCCGCCGATGACGCGGCGCGACGCCAGGGCCTGGCCGCTGCTGGATATGTTCGACTTCACCGCTCCGCGGTTCCTGAGACCACCGTCGCTTCCACCCGCGCCGAACGTCGCCGCGACGCTCGCGAGGTGCCGGGCCCACGGACAGAATCCCCCGACCGGCCCGACCAGCGGCGCCAGCGGGGACCGGCAGACCAGCTCGATCATGAACCAGCTGCCGCGGTCCTGATATCCCAGCCGACGGCGCGATGAGCTTGCGCCCGCAGCGTGAACGTGACAATCCCACCGCGGGTGACGCTCGGCACGCGTCTAGTGCCGACGGTCACGCTCCAGCGTCCTGTGCCCGGAGCCTTGACCTGCATCACGAGCGGCCCGCTCTCGGCCTCCACATATCCGTGCGCGCCTCTGGCGGCGTAGGACACGCCGACGTCCGGAAGGCCGACCGTGAACGTGCTCGTCGGCAGCACCGGCAAGATCCTGAACCCGCGGGCGGTCGGTTGGATCCCGGCGAGCAGGATCGCGTCATAGAGGCTCCACGCCGGCTGGTGCATGATCTGGCCCGCGTACGCGGTTGTCAGTCCGGCGCCGCAACTGGCCGGAGCAGGCGAGTAGAAGGCATGGCACACGTCGTCGATCGAGATCGTGCCGTCCCAGTGGTGCGGATAGGCGATCGCGTGGGACGCGAGCGTGTTGCGCTCGAACTCGGAGAACGCGTACTGGCGAGCGTTCGGCACCTCGTTCGCCGATCGCGCCGAGCGCCCACGTCAGCCAGCCGTTGATCGCATACCAGCTGCCACCGGGGAACACCGCGGCACCCGCTGCGATGCCGCCGGTGGGAGTTGGTTGTGCTCGGAGATCCCGGGGTCGGCCGCCGCCGGCGACTGCGCCGAGCCGATCACGCGCCGGACGCGTGCACGCCGGCCGGCGCGTCGATCACCCGTCAGGAAGCGCCGTATGCGCGCGACGAGCGTCTGCGCCTGGCAGCGGCTCGGCGCGCCCGCGAGCATCGCCCACGGCTGCTGCTCGCCGAAGATCGCGCCGGTGCCGATCCGGCGCGTTGCCCGCGTATCCGCGCGCGTACCAGCCACGTGCGCTCCACTGCGCTCGCGTCGTCGCGCAGGTCCTTCCCGCCGGCGGCGCAGCGCGGCCGCGAACGCATGGTCGCCGCGTACGTCGGCGAGCACTGCGAGACGAGCGTAGATGTAGGCGGCCTGCGCGCTGACGAGTGTCGACTCGGTCATGTGCAGGAACGTCTTCGATAAGTCCGACCAGTCGCCGTGTCAAGCGCGACGATAGCCGCCGTGCGGGCCATGCAACGACTCCTGGTGGCGCGAACGCGAGCTTCATGTGTTCCAGAGCGTCCCGGACCCCCCGGCCGCATATGGAACGCGCGAATCGAACGCACTGCAGATCCCTCGTGCCGAGGCCGTATTCGGCCGCCGCCCACAGCAGCCACAGGTCGAGGTCGTCGGAGTCGCCGGAGTTGAATTTGTGGCACAGCTCGGACATCGCGTAGGGGATCTGGCCACCGGCCCGCGGCTGCTCCTGCGCCGAGTAGAGCAGGACGTCGCGCGCCAGCGACGGGTCGGTGTAGATCATCGGCAGCATGTGCTGGAGCGGATCGCGGAACGCTCCCTGGAACCCGAAGCCGTACTGGTAGTAGCCGCCCTGGGAGATGATGTGCCGTCCGCGGCACTGCTCGTAGGTCGCGCCGGACCTGACCGTGTACGCGTCCCACTGCAGCTCGCGCGATAGCCACCTGCGGCCGGCTCCGAACGCGATCTGGGGCACCCACGCGCGCCAGCGCTGCTCGCTGCTGCGCAGCGGCGATGCCGCACCTCGATACCTCGCGACAAGGGTCGCGATCGTTTGCTCGTGCGCGGCGCCGTAGGCGTAGCGGAGCGTGATCGACGAGTGCGCCGGGACGGTGACCGTCTGGCCGGAACGCGAACATCGCTCGCCCCGATCCGGCGCTCGCCAGCCTGCCGCCCGCCCGGTTGTCCGTCGCCGCCGCCGGCTCGGCACGGGCATCGGCGCCTGAGCCGAAGAACGATCGCGTGTCGCCGAAGGTGCCTTGCGGCCGGCGGTTGAGCGCGGCCGCGAAGATCGTCAGCGGCCGGGGGTCGAGCGTGGTTGGCGTCTGAGTCGTCGCGAGCGCGCCGAGGCCTGCCATCGACCTCACGGGCCCGGTTGCGATCGGCGCCTTGGTCGCCTGGTCGAACGGGTTCACGTCCCAATACTCGAACCAAGTCACCTTTCGGCTGCGCGAGCTGCCGTTGTGGACCGTCACGTCGTGCAGAAGCACCGGGTCGTTGCCGAACGGCGCATAGACGTACTCGTCGATCGCTAGTCGTGCTGCGCTCGTGGTGTGGCGGAAGTAGCCCACCCCGAAGTCGCGCGCCGAGTCCGATCCAGCCGGCCGGTCGTCGTACAGCGTGCTGATCACGCGGTTGCCGACTCGCAGATAGCCGTACCCGCCGGCAAAGTGCTGCGCCGCGGGGT
Source organism: uncultured Solirubrobacterales bacterium (assembly GCA_963796525.1). GTDB lineage: Bacteria > Actinomycetota > Thermoleophilia > Solirubrobacterales > Solirubrobacteraceae > Palsa-465. The sequence goes on along the minus strand of CAWCMD010000010.1, from coordinate 327,466 downwards.
CGTAGCGGTTGGTCCACTCGTAGCGGCGATCCTGGCTCCACAGCTGGACGTAGCCGTGGTTGAACGCGTCGGCGACGATGTGGTCGTTTCCGAGCTGGTGCCACGCGTCGGTGCTGCCGGCGAGCTCGGGCTGGCGCGCGATCGGGTTGCGCTGTTCGTCGATTCGGTAGGCATAGCTCGGGAGCCCGAACCGATCGACGCGCCAGGTACCGAAGCTGCCGCTGCCGGCGGTCGAGGAGATCGGCACGGCCGGCCAGCCGGAGATGGCTTGGCTCGCTGCAGGCGCCAGGCAGGCAATGACCACGGCGGTGCAGGCGACCGCCGCTGCTCTTCTCATCCGCCCAGCCCTCGGATCGCCCACCCGATCGCGGTCGTGTAGCGAGCTTTGACATCCTCGATCGGCACGTCGCGGTGCTCGAGCCACCACCTGCCGACCTGCTCGCCGGCGCCGACGATCAGTTGCGCCGCGAGCTTGAGGTCAGGCTCCGAGAGGCGCGAGCCCGCGCGCAGCAGCTGCTCGATCAGCTCCGCGTTGCGCCGGCGCATCTCATCCACGGCGCGGCGCGGCGCATCGCCGTAGAGCACGTAGGAGCGGCTGCGCAGCTCGTCGAGCTGATCGAAGTACGACCCGACCACGGCCGCGAGCATCTCCTCGGGTCTGGTGGTGGCGGCGGCGGCAAGCCGCATGTTCTCGAACATCTGCGCCCGGCCCTGTTCAACGCATGCGCTGTACACGCCCTCCTTGGAGCCGAAGTACTGATAGATCGAGCGCTTTCGTGATCCCCGCGCGCTCGGCGATCCGCTCCATCGACGCCTCGCGAAACCCGAAGCGGTCGAACTCGCCCACGGCGGCATCCAGAATGCGCCGCTCGCGTTGCGCTCGAGGCAGACGCAGGCGTGTGGTGCTCATCGCACGCCGCCGATCCGCACGACTGCGGTGAACGAATGTCGCGGCGAGGAGTCGGCTGCCGGCGTGAACTCCTGGTAGCGGTTGGTCGCCCCGAGGTAGAGCATGATCGAGGCGCGACCGCTCCTCCGGATCATGACCGTCACCGTTCGCCTGCCGTGGGCATCGTGGACCGTGAGGCGTACCCGCCGGCCTTGCGATCCGAGCGGTGGCGCAGTGACGATGGCCCTGCCGCTGCCAGTGATCTTGAAGCCGAGACGCCCGGTGACCTGCAGCGTGGTGAACTCGAGCGCCGGCCGCTTGATCGCCACCGACCAGCCGTGCACGGCGTAGCGCGGCTCGACGGCGGTGAAGGTGAAGTGCGTCGGCGCCGGCTTTGGATGCGCGAACACGGTCATCAGCGTCGGCAATGTCTCGCGCAGGTCACGCTCCCAATACGGCCAGTCGTGGCCACCGGGCCCGTAGTCGTCCCAGATGCTCGGGATCCCGAACGTTTGCAGCCGGTCGTGGAAGCTGACGTTCATCTGATGCACCGCGACCTCGACTGGATCTCCGCCACCGTAGGGACCGCCGGGCAGTCCGTTGCCGGTGCGGATCGTGAGGTTCAGCCCAAGCAGGTTTGCCGCGAGGTCCCAGGGGTTGTGGGCCCGCCAGCGGACCTCCTGCGTCGCACGCGGGCCGAACACGCTCGGAGGTGTGACCGCAATGTCGGCCAGGTTGTTTGTGTCGAGCGCGCCGGAGAAGCTCGCCGCCGCCGCGAACGTGTCGGGATGGCGCGCCGCGTAGCTCATCGTGCCGAACCCGCCCATCGAAAGGCCCGCGACTGCGCGCTCCGAGCGGCTCGCCAGCGTGCGCAAGTGCCGGTCGATCCAGGGGATCAGCTCGTCGATGTGGTAGGTCTCCCACTCGGGAGGGCCGCCGGCGCCGTCGTTGTACCAGTTGGTATAGCCACCGGATGGGCCGCTGTCGGGCATCACGACGATGACGGGGTAGCGGGCGGTGATCTGCTCGGCGTCGCCCTTCACCGTCCACGCGGTGTAGTTGTCGATCGCGCCGTGGAGGAGGTACAGGACGGGGTAGCGGCGCTTGCGGTGCGCGGTGTATCCGGCGGGGAGAAGGATCCGCACGCCGGTTGGGTCTTTCACCGCCGGGGTGCTGAACTGCAGCTGCTCGAGCCGGCGGTCAAGGTGGGTCGTGCTCAGGAGGCGGAGCGGGTTCGCGGCGGCGCTCGAGGCTGTGCTCGCGGCCGCCGCTGCGGCCAGCGCTGTGGCGATGAGGGCCTTCGTTCTCATTAGCTCTTCAGCAGATCGAGCTTGCGCAGCGCCGGCGCCGGCGTGCGCGAGAGCCGCAGGAGGAGCTCCGTGAACGCGATCGCCTCGCGGCGCATCAACCTGACGTCGAACTTGTCGAGCGTCGGGATCCCCCAGTTCAGGAGGTATGTGGGACCGGTGATGTAGTTGGCGGTCGGCAGGGCGCCCATCGTCCAGAGCTGCGTGCCCTCGGCCGGCCACCCGTGACCGTCGGGGCTTCCGGGCGTCGCCGTGATCGGACGCAGGACGCTGGCCGGGTCATCCCTGGCACGCACCAGGGCCTCGTAGGAGGGGGTGACCATCGCGCTGCTCTCGGGTGTGAAGATCGTTCCGGCCTCATTGTGGCCGGTGAGATGGGAGCGTCCGTCACTTCCTGGATTCCATTCGAGCGCGCCGAGGTGCTCGAGCGTGAGCGCCCCGGCGGTGCGTTTGAGGGTTGTGTTGCGATGCCGCGCGACGAACTCGGTCACGCCGAGCCCGCCCGCGAAGTGGCCGGTCGTCAGCAGCACCATCACGCTGCGCGGAAGGCTCCGGCGCGGAAGCCGCGTGAGGTACTGGCTGATCGCCACGATCGCATTCGGCCCGTTGTCCTCGACCCCGTTTGGTCCGTCGGTGTGCGAGTGCAGCAGCATCAGCTCAGCCGAGTTCCCCGGGATCACCCCGATCAGGTTCCGGGTCTTGACATTCTTCGTCTGCGATCGAAGCTCGATCTTCGCGCCGGCGCCCTGGGTGGCGAGCTGCTGGAGGCGGGCGCCGGTCGAGCGGTCCACGAATACGCCGGGAACCGGCCGGATCTTGCCGTCGTACGGGTAGTAGGCTCCGTGCGCCGCGTCAGCGGGGAGGTCGAGCACGCAGATGCACGCTGCGGCCTGGGCGGCGACGAGCGAGTCGAGGATCGTGATCAGGGTCGAGATCGACAGCCACGACCGCGAATAGACCGCATCCGCCTTGAGGATCTGGGCGGGGTCATAGCTCCGATACGCGAGCGCGCCGAGCCCGCCATACGTGATCGTCGTCGGCGGCAGCGCGAACAGCGCGATCTTCCCCCGCAGAGAGCCCCGCGCGGGCGGACTGGCAAGCGGGTCGAGCGCGACGAGCGACGCGGTCAATCCGGCGCTCGGCGTAGACCCGGAATAGGGGATATACGCGGCGGTCGAGATCGGCCGGCCATTGACACGAAGCGACCACGACTCGGCCAGCCAGCGGCGGTGCGGGACGGACTCGAACCGCAGCTGTCCGACCCCTGCCTTGCCAAGCCGCTCGCGTAACACGTCGATGTAGTGCTCGTGCGGCGGGCTGCCCGTCGCCCGAAGCCCGACCGCGTCCAGTTCGCGGTGCCACTCGAACAGCTGCGCGCCCGGCATGAACTGGGCGTCGTTCACCCGCTGTGCGTCCGCCGGCCGCAATGGCGCCCTTGGCCATCGCAGTGAGGTCGCGCCCGAGACCGCCGCCGAAGCGAGCACCGGCCATGCCAACTCGGCCGCAATCGATCCAGCGGCCAGACCCAGCAGCCCACGACGCGTCACGCGGTGGGCTCCTCGCGGCTGCTCGGTCACTGCTCTCCCCTCGGACAGAAACTTACTGTCGGTCAGTTATATCAGGCGTTGCCGAGCATCGAGACCAGGCCGCTCGGCGTCTCGTCGCGCCCAACGTGGATCCGCGGCATCGTCAGGGGCGCCGAGGTGCTCTCGGTGGTCCCGCCCTGAGTGGTGTAGGCCATCGTGAAGCCTGCGCTGTGGATCTCCTGCAGAACCGTGTCGTTGAACGCTCCGAACGGATAGGCAAAGAAGTACACGGAATGGCCGAGAACCGACTGCAGCACATGGCGGGAGCCAGCGGTCTCCTGTTCGAGCTCCGAGCCCGCGAGCTGGCGCAGGTCGACATGGTGGCTGGTGTGGTCGCCGACGTCCATGCCCGCCTGGTCGAGCTGACGGATCTGGCCCGCGTCGAGGAAGCCCGGCTCGCTCATCCGCCCCGTGATCACGAAGAACGTGGCGACCATGTGATAGCGCTCGAGGGTCGGAAGGATCGTGCGGACGTCGTCGACGTAGCCGTCGTCGACCGAGATGATTACCGGCTTCGACGGGAGCGCATATCCCTTGTAGAGCGCGTCGAAAAGCTGCCACTGGTGGATCGTGTGGTAGCCGCCCTGCTGTAGCGCGGCGAGCTCAGCCGCGAACGTGGCGGGATCGACGATCAGATCCGGCTCGCCGACCGCGGGCATCGTATGGACCCGGTGATAGGTCAGAACCGGCACCGTCACGGACTTATCGGGGGCGCCCGGCGGCGGAATCAGGACGGGGACCGTGCGGTGCACGACTGGCGGCGCCTTGGCGCCGTGACCGCCTCCAGGCGTGATCTTGGCCGCGCTGTTGCGGGTCGTCGCGCTATTGCCGGTACCGCCGCAGCCGACCGCGGCCAGCACAGTGATCACGAGCGCCAGGAGGAGTGAGAGTCTGTTCATGCCTCGAGCCACAGACGGGCAAGGCTAGCGGCTGGCGGGTACGCTCCAGCGGACGATGAGCACGGCAGAGGACGAGGTCCGGGACCGGCTGCTCAAGGCCTGGCAAGGGGAGGTTGTCGCGGGCGCCGTCTACGACCTGATCGCACGGCGCATGCCCGACCGCGAGGCGCAGATCCTGCGTCGCATGGCCGACGCCGAGGGCGGGCACCGCCGTCGACTCGAGGCGCGCATGGAGGAGCTGGAGATTCCGGTACCCAACTCCGACAGTGTCCGGATTCCGCTGTGGCTGCGGCTGCAGAGCCGGATCGCGCCGGTCGACCGGCTGCTTGCCGCGCGCGAGGCGGCCGAGGACGAAGAGGTCGACGACCTCTACAAGCGCTCCACGGGCGATCCGGTGACCGACAACCTGCTCCGCGACATCCGCAAGGACGAGCGCTCGCACTCCCTCGCCGTCCAGGAAATGAGGTCGGGCGGGGATGGCGGCGGGGAGGGCGGCCGGCGTAGCGCGCGTGACGCTCCGATCGCGGTCCCGGGCGCCCGGGCCCGGCTTGATCGGATCCTCGGCCGGGAGAAGTGGCACCAGACCGGAGGTGGGTGGATTTCCGGGGCGATCTACGGCGCCAACGACGGTCTCGCCGCCGTGTTCGGGATCGTCGCCGGCGTTTCAGGCGCCACCGGTGGGTCGAGCGCGGTGCTCACCGCCGGGCTTTCCGGCGCGATCGCCTCCGCGCTGTCGATGGCGACCGGCGCATTTCTAGCGGAACGCTCGGAGTCGGAGGTCCTGGCCGCGAACGTCGAGCGCGAGCGGCAGGAGATCGCCGAGCACCCTGAGGAGGAGAAGGAGGAGCTCTCGCTGTTCTACCAGCTGAAGGGGGTGGACGAACGGACGGCGGACGAGCTGGCGGCGCGGATGGCCGAGCATCCCGATGCGATGCTCCGCACGCTCTCCGCCGAGGAGTTCGGCGCGAGCGACGCAAACGCGGGCAAGCCCGTGGAGGCCGCTCTGGCCGCCGGCGTCTCGACCGGGCTGGGGGCGCTCGTACCGGTGATCCCGTTCATGATCACCACCGGGACCACCGCGATCGTCGCAGCTGCAGTCGTGTCGCTGATCGCGCACTTCCTGGTCGGCGCCGCGAAGTCGCTCGTGACGCTGCGCTCGTGGTGGGCGTCCGGGCTCGAGATGACGCTGGCCGGCGTGATCGTCGGCGGCGCCACGTATCTCGTCGGGCTCGCGCTGCCCACGTAGCGCGCGTCAGCGGCTGCGAAGCTCCGCGAGCTCGGCGCGCAGCGAGGCCACATCGCGCTCGAGCGCCGCAACCCGGTCCGCGAGCGCGCCGTCGGCTTGAGGCGGCGAGGGTCGCGAGTGCTCGGGAAACGACTGCCCTCTCGGCTCGTGGCCCGGCGCCGTTGCGGGAGCGGCCGATGCCGGCATCTGGTCCGGCGCCGTTGCCCGGGCGGCCGATCCCGGCTCTCCCGCGGCGTCCTCGCCCTCGCCCCCGAGCAGCTGCTCGAACCGATCCTCCTTCTGACCGGGACGGCGCAGGAGTCGGCGTGCGTAGCGACGCTCGATCAGGGTGTCGAGCACGTGCTCGATGTCGGCGAGCGACTCGAGGTGCGCCATGCGATCGCTGCGGCTCTTCAACTCGCCCGGCGTCTGCGGGCCACGCAGCAGCAGGACCGCGAGCACGGCAAGCTGCTCTCGACTCAGCCCCAGCGCTTCCTCGGCCAAGTGCCGGTACTTGATCGCGCGGCTCGAGTGTCCGCTCGCCAGCCGAGCGAGGCCGTAGCGACTGAGTCTCTGTGCAGCATCGCGCACCGTCTGCTCGTCGTAATCGGTGACCGGGTCGCGGTTGGTCGACTGGTTACAAGCGAGCCGCAGCGCATTGAGCGACAGCGGGTATTGGTCCGGCGTCGTCCAGCGCTTCTCGATCAGGCAGCCGAGCACGCGCTGCTCGGGGGGCGTCAGCTGATCGAAGTGCACGCCGGCGAGGATATAGCGGGGAACGAATCCGCACGTCCGGGCGTCTTTGAGATCACATGAGACACATTCGGATCCCCGCTCTGGCCGTCGCGCTGGCGCTCGCGGTTGCGGCGTGTGGGTCGTCTTCGAGCTCGCGAAGCACGACGGTGGCAAGTGCCACCACGACCCATTCGACCGCGATCAAGAAGGCGGCCGTCCATCGCAAGGCCCATAAGAAACATCGCACCGTGCACAAGGCGACGGCGACGGCCACCACGACCTCGTCGACCGAGGTCACCACACCGACCCAGACGGCGACGACTGCCGCCGCCACAGCCGCGCCACCGGCGCAGACGGCGACTCAGGCCGCGCCCACGACCACGTCGTCACCGCCGCCCGCGACGTCGACGACCACGACGCACGCGGCCGGTGGCAACGGCGGCGGCGGCGGAATTCCCCAGGGCGGCGGAGGCGACGGCGACGCCGACAACCATGGCGGTCCGAGCGACGGTGACGGCGCGGTCTAGCTAGCTGCCTTATCGTGGCGGCATGCTCTCAGCAGACGATGCCCGCCGGCTGGCGCTCTCCCTAGCCGGCGCCGTCGAGCAGGATCACCACGGCCGACCTTCCTTCAGGGTCGACGGTCGCATCTTCGCGACCCTCTGGGACGTCGAGCACATGAACGTGATGCTCGACGAGCCCGGAATCCACACCGCCGTGCAGTCGTTACCCGAACTGTGCGCCGAGGTCTGGTGGGGCAAGCGGTTGTCCGCCGTGCGGGTCGACCTGGTGCGAGCGGATGAGGTGCTGCTGCTCGAGCTGTTGACTGATGCGTGGGAGAGGAAGCGCCAGCAGTAGAGGTTGTCGCCGAAACCGGCATCGATCGCGCAGAACGTTGGGCTATACAGAACGAACTGCGCACGCGGATGCGACGACCTCGGTAGGCATGCCGCGACCTCCTTGACAGATACATCGGGCGGATATATCTTGATGAGGCATGCCCGGCCCCACCGACCTCACGCCCACCGGCCGGGTCATCCTCGGGATGATCTCGCTCGGCAAGTGCACGGGCTACGACATCAAGCACTTCGTCGACAAGTCGACGCGGCACTTCTGGGCGGCTAGCTATGGCCAGATCTACCCCGAGCTGAGACGGCTCGAGGAGCAGGGGCTGATCCGCGGGGCGCCGGAGCCGACCGGCGGCCGCGCTCGGGTGGTCTACCAGCTCACCGAACAAGGCCGCGAGGCGCTCGACGCCTGGCTCACATCGGATCAGGAGCCGCTCTACGAACTGCGCGACGAGGGCATGCTGAAGCTGTTCTTTTCCGACAATCTGCCTGAGCGGCGGATCGCGAACATCCGCGCGATGCGCGTGCGCCAAGAACGGAAGCTGGCGGCCCTCCGTGCCCTGGGCGAAGTACAGAAGACGGGACCGAAGGGTCCCGGCCTGACGCTGCAGCTGGGGCTGAGCTCGACGCAGGCGTTCATCGAATGGTGCGAGGAGGCCGAGCGCCAACTCGCCGAGGAGACCGACAAGGAGTAACCGCGATGCTCGCGAGACTCGCCACCTTCCTGTTCACTTACCGCCGCCGCATTCTGGTTCTGGCCGTTATCGGCGCGGCGATCGCCGGCGCGCTCGGCGTGGGCGTGGCCAAACGGCTCAGTCCGTACGGCGCGAACGACCCGGCAACCCAATCGGTCCAAGCGACCAATCGCTTCCAGGACGCCTCGCACCGCCAGATCGATCCAGGCGTGGTGGCGATCGTCGCGTCCGGCAACGTCCACGCGCAGAAGGCGAAGACCCGCGTGGCGCAGGTCGCCGCCCAACTCGAGCGGCAGCCCGACGTCGCGAGCGTCGCGACCTTCTACACGACACACAACCGGGCAATGGTCTCGCGTGCCGGCAACTCGACCTACGTCGTGGCGTACTTCAAGGCGTTGTCGGACAAACAGCTCAAGGACGACGCACAACACATCGAGGACCGCTTCAAGAATCAGGCCGATGTGAGCCTGGGCGGCGGGTCGATCGCCAACGCACAGGCCAACACGCAGGTCGGTAACGACCTGGCCCGCGCAGAGCTGCTGGCGTTCCCGCTGATCTTCCTGCTCTCGCTGGTGTTCTTCCGCTCGCTCGTCGCATCGCTGCTGCCACCGTTTCTCGGCGGCCTCGCGATCGTCACGACCTTCTTCGCGCTGAGGGTCGTCTCGTCGTTCGCAGACCTCTCCGTCTTCGCGCTGAACTTCGTGACCGGACTGGGGCTCGGACTCGCGATCGACTACAGCCTGTTCATGGTTTCCAGGTACCGGGAGGAGGCAGCCACCCATGGGTTCGGCCGCCAGGCGCTGATTCGCACGCTCCAGACTGCCGGCCGTACGATCCTGTTCAGCTCGCTGACGGTCGCGGCTGCAATCGCGTCGCTCGCGATCTTCCCGCAGCGATTCCTGTACTCGATGGGAATCGCCGGCGCACTCGTCGCGCTGATCGCGGCAGCGCTCGCGCTGCTCGTGCTCCCTGCGTTGCTGGCGGTGCTCGGGCCGCGCGTCAACGCGCTTGCGCCGAAGCGGCTGCAACGAGCCGCCGACAGAGATGCCCGTCCCGCGCAGGCCGGCTTCTGGTACCGCCTGTCAAGGCTCGTGATGCGCCGTCCCGGGCCGATCGCCGCGATCACCGCAGCTGGGCTGATCGCGGTGGGCATCCCGTTCGCGAGCATCAAGTTCATCACGGTCAACGCCGGCGTCCTGCCTCACACGGCGAGCGCACGGATCGTCGACGAAACGCTCAACACCGAGTTCCCGCCGAATCGGACCTCGCCCGTCGAGGTTGTCGTCGGCGCACCGGCAAACGCGCCGCAAGTCAAGGCGCTGGCCGCCGAGATCAAGCAGCTTCCGGACGTGTCCGCGATCGCTGCGCCGCAGCAGGCCGGGCCCGCCACGACGCTGCTCCAAGTCGCCTCCACGCACCCGCCGTTGAGCGACCAGACGAAGTCGCTCGTCAGGCAGATCCGCAACCTCCACAGCGCGGCCTACCTCGGCGTGGCCGGCGAGACCGCCTCCTACCTCGACCTCGAGCACAGCTTGGCGGCCCATCTCCCGGTCGTCCTGACGGTGATCATCGTCACGACCCTGATCGTCCTGTTCCTGTTCACGGGGTCGGTGACCCTGCCGATCAAGGCGGTGCTGATGAACGCGCTCACGCTCAGCGCCGTGTTCGGGATCCTCGTGCTGGTCTTCCAGGACGGCAACCTCGAGGGTCTCTTGTCGTTCAGCAGCCAGGGAGCGCTGGACGCCACGCAGCCGATCTTCCTCGCGGCGGTCGCGTTCGGCCTCTCGACCGACTACGGCGTGTTCCTGCTCTCGCGGATCAAGGAGGCGCGCGACGCCGGCGAGTCAAACTCCGAGGCCGTAGCGATCGGACTAGAGCGCACGGGCCGCATCGTCACCGCCTGCGCGATGCTGTTCGCGGTCGCGATCGGCGCGTTTGCGACGTCCCGGCTCGTGTTCATCAAGGAGCTCGGCCTCGGCGCCGCGCTCGCCGTCCTGATCGACGCGACGATCATCCGCGCGCTGCTCGTCCCCTCGCTGATGGAGCTGCTCGGCGAGTGGAACTGGTGGGCGCCGGCGCCATTGCGGCGGGTCTACGAGCGGATCGGTCTCAGCGAGAACCCTCCCCAAGCTCCACGAACTCGACCTCCCGCTCAGGCCAAACCGCCCACTCCCCACACCGCCAGCTGATCCGTGTGCCGTCGGCCAGTCGCGCCCCGGTCCGACCCAGCCGCGGGACGCCCCACAGCGTCGCCACCAAAGGCCGGTCGGACTCGGGCACATCACCCAGGCCGCGTGCCACGTGCGACGCCGGGTACGTGACGACGATCGATCCCGAGCGTACCCAGACGGGGATCCGGTTCAGGGGCGCCTCGACGACCACCTCGCGGCCACCGGAAACGGACCGACCCGACCATGTCTCGATCCACTCCCCCCGCGGCAGCGCGACCTCGCGCTCGCGTGCCCCGTCGTCGAGCACCGGCGCGACCCACAGCGCCGGGCCGTACCCGTACGCGTCTGTGATCGTCCACCCGCGCGGGTCGCTCGGATCGATCAGGCACAGCGGCCGTATCACGGGCAAGCCAGTGCGCGCCGCACAGGACGCCGCCGCCCGCACATAAGGCACGAGTTGCTCATGCAGCAACACGTACGCGCGGTACAGCGCCAGCACCCGGTCGCCGTAGTTCCATGGCTCCTGCGGCATCCGGCCGTGCGCGTGCATCAGCGGCGTGAAGCAGCCGAACTGCAGCCAGCGCACGAGCAGCTCCGGTGGGCAGCGCTCGACGAGCCGGTGTCCGAGATAGCCGCCCACGTCGTGCGACCAGTTCGAGATCCCCGAGCAGGCGGCACTCAACGTCGCGACCACCAGCACACGCAGTGACCAGAAGTCGGACGCCTGATCGCCGCCCCAGGTGAGTCCGGTCGCGTGCTGACCGCTCCAGCCGCTGCGCCCGAACAGCACGCCGGTCCCGGGATGGACCGCATCCAGGGCCGACTGCAGAGCCCGCCGGTGAAGTTCCCCGAGCGCCCACGCATCCGAGGCGCCCGTACGCCCATCGGACAGAAGCACTCGGTCGGGGATGTAGTAGCCCTCGCCGTCGTCGGCCTTGATCCCCTCGACTCCCAGCCGCAAGACGCGCTCGCACTGCGAGCGCCACCAGTCGGACGCCGCGACGCTCGTCAGGTCGATCGGCGACCCGGTCCCCATCCACCATTGGGTCACGAACGGCTCACCGTCCGGCTCGCGCACGAAGTGCCCAGCGGCAGCGCCGGGCGCGTAGTTCGGTGCCGGCTCCCGGTGCAAGCGCTCTGATTCGGGCTGCGGCGGAATCTGGCCGTCGCGCGAGTCGAGGTTCGTCCACGGAGTCACCCACACCACCGTGCGCACTCCGTCGGCGCGCATCGACGCGATCATCCCCGCGGCATCGGGGAACTGAAACGGGTTGAACTCCCATGTGTTGTATTGCGTCGCCCACGGCGAGTCGATCACGATCGCGTCGAGCGGAATCTGGCAACGGCGAAACCCGGACCAGTCATCGATCACGTCATCCTGGTGCTCGTGGACATCGCGGCTCTTCCAGAACCCGTAACCCCACTCGGGCAGCAGCATCGGGAAGCCGGCCGCGCGGCAGTATGCGCGCAATCGTGCGGCGGTCGAACCGCGTCCCGTTCCCGTACCCGTGCACCCAGATCGCATAGCCGCGGCTCGAGCGCCAGCCGCAGCGGCGGCCCGTCAGCCTCGAACTCAAACCCGACGCGCTCGTCAACGGCGAGCGAGATCCGAAGCGAGGCCAACCGACCGCCGTACAGCGCAAGCGACAACTCGATGTCGTTTGCGTCGGACGAGACGACGCTGGCACGCAGCGCGTTCTCGCGAAAACCGAGGTCCTCACGCGTCACGACACCTTCGGTGAACTGCACGAAATGGTCGTGGACCGTGCCTTCGGCGACCCAAACGCCACCCGCGCGCATCAGCCGACGGCCGGCGCGCCGGACCGTGAATTGGAAGGGCCGCAGAGTCAGCTCGAGACGCAGCGGGCCGCGTTCCAGAACCATCTGCTCGGCAGCGACCGCCATCTGTGACTAGCTTCGCCGGAACCGGCGGAGACCCATGCCCCCGTTCACCATAAGGTCACAAAAGGTGCGCTCGTTCTTCACGATCGGCCCCCTGGGCAGGGCAATCCTAGAGCCATGAACGAAAGCAGCCGTGCCGACATGCACTGCCACTCGACAGCGTCGGAGCTGTCAAAGCTGGGGATCCAGCGGTCGCTGAGCCTTCCCGAATGCGCGACCCCTCCGCAAGAGGTCTACGAGCTCGCCAAGCGTCGCGGAATGGACTTCGTGACGATCACGGATCACGACACGATTGCGGGCGTCCTGACATTGGACCACCTTCCCGACGCGTTCATCTCCGAGGAGCTGACGGTGTGGTTCAAGGGGGAGCCACAGGCGGTGCACGTGCTCTGCTACGGGATCACACCAGACGACCACGACTGGCTCCAGGCACATAACAACGACGTCGAGGCGTGCGCGGCGTACCTCCACGGAAACGAGATCACGGCTGCGCTCGCGCATCCCTTCTACGCCGTCGAGGCACCGCTGACCCCCCGTCACCGCCGTCGGCTCGCGCAGCTGTTTCCGATCTGGGAGACGCGCAACGGCTCGCGCGCCAAGGAGCTGAACCTGCCGGCGTTTGTGTACATCGAGACCCACGGAGGGACGGCGATCGGGGGCTCCGATGACCACGCCGGAATCGATATCGGTCGCACCTTCACCGAGACGCCGCGCGCGGCTACGCCCGAAGAGTTTCTGGCGCACATCCGGGCGGGCCGCGCGGGCGCACACGGCGCACAGGGCAGCGCCGCGAAGTGGACGCACGCCGCGATGGCGCTCGCGATCCGCGCGCTGGGCCGTGGGGACGGCGCCGGCCGCCCCGATCCGACCGCGGTCCTGAAGATCGTCGAGCGCGTGATGCGCGAGGGCGACATGCGGCATGGCAACGTCGGCACCGACCTGGGCCCCGACGACGCGCTCGCACTGCTGCGGGCGTGGCTCGAGTCGATGGACCTCGCGATCGACGAGCGTCGCCTGCTCGAGCTGCTGCAGGAGGGTGAGCTCAGCCACCCAGACCTGTACCGGCGCGCGCGGCGCATTCACGAGCGCAAGCTCGCCGATGCGGTGGGCGAGATCGTCGCGATGACGGACAGCGGCGCGCTCGATCCACAGCGCGGCGCGCTCGAGCTGTTCGACGCATGCGTGCCCGCGATCCCCTACGCGGCGGCGAGCGCGTTCCTTGGCCGCGAGAAGTTCAAGCTGACTCGCAGCGACGGCGACCGGCCCCGCGTCGCTCTGGTTGCGGACGGGCTTTCAGGCATGCACGGGGTCACGCACACGATCCAACAGATCCGGGATCGCGGCATCCCCGGATACGAAGTCGATGTGATCGGCACCGACGCCGACGTCGACCGGCGGCTGAGTGCCGTAGCGGAGATTGACATTCCGTTCTACCGCGGCCTCAAAATCGGAGTGCCAAGTGTCCCGGCGATTGTTGATGCGCTCGCCGAGGGCCGATATGACCTCGTGCACCTCTGCTCGCCGGGTCCGGCCGGCGTCGGCGCCTGGCTGCTGGCGCGCGTGCTCGAGCTTCCGGTGATCGGCAGCTACCACACCGAGCTGGCCGCCTACGCGGGCCTGCGCAGCGGCCAAGAGCATCTCGAGGCGCTCGCCGGGATGGCGCTTGGCGCCTTCTATGGCGCTTGCGACATCGTCCTCTCGCCCAGCCCCGCGAGCGACGAACGACTGGTCCGGCTCGGAATCAATATCGAGAGGGTCGCCCGCTGGGATCGCGGGGTCGACCTCGAGCGGTTCGACCCGGCGCTGCGCACATCGGGCCTGCTCCCCGATGCGGTCAACGTCCTGTACGCGGGGCGGCTGACGAAGGAGAAGGGCGTCGAGCTCCTGGCGGACGCATTCGAGACGGCGCGCCGGCGCGACCCGCGCCTGCACCTGGTGCTCGCCGGCGGCGGGCCCGAGGAGGAGGTGCTCAAACAGCGACTCGGGGACGGCGCCACCTTCCTGGGCTGGCTGACCGGCAGCGACCTCGCTCGCGCCTACGCCAGCGCGGACGTGTTCCTGTTCGCCAGCCGTACCGACACATTCGGGCAGGTGATCCTCGAGGCGCAGGCAAGTGGGCTCCCGGTCGTCGCTGTCGCGGAGGGCGGTCCGGTCTCGCTGATCACCCACAACGAGACCGGGCTCCTGGCCAGCCCCGATGCGAGCGCGCTGGCAGAAGCAGTCCTCTCGCTCACAAGCGAGCCGCTGACGCGCGAGCGCGTGCGCCGCAACGCTTTGCAGGCGGTCCGCGGGCGCACCTGGAAGGCATCGCTCGAGCAGCTCGCCGCCGGCTACCGCTCGGTGCTGGAGCGGTCGCCCGAGTCCGACCGCAGGGTGGCATAGCTTAACTCGGGTCCCGCCCACCCGCCCCTCGCCGCCTTCTTGAGCCCGATCACCGATGCCGTCATTCCGGTCGGCGGCCTCGGCACGCGCCTGCTGCCGGCGACCCGTTCGCAACCGAAGGAGATGTTGCCGCTGGTCGACAAGCCCGTCGTCCAGTACGTCGTCGAGGAGCTGGTGCGAGCGGGCATCGCGCGGCTGCTGTTCGTCACCGGCAGGCGCAAGCGCGCGATCGAGGACCACTTCGACGCCGACCCTGAGCTCGACACCGGGCCGCTGATCGACCCGCGCACAGGGCTACGCATCCTGTACACACGCCAGGCCCGACCCGATGGCTTCGGCGACGCGCTCCGGTACGCCGAGGGGTTCGCAGGCCAGAGTGGAATCGTTGTCGCGGTCGGTGATGCCGTCATGCATGCCGCGCCCCGAGTGCCCCACCAGATCGTGCCTCGACTGATCGACGCGTACGAACGCGAACGCGCCGACGCGGTGTTCTCGGTTGCGGAGGTGCCCGAGCACGACGTAGGCAGGCGCGGGATAGTTGTGCTTGGTGATGCCGATCAGGTCCTCGACGTGATCGAGAAGCCCGACCCCGCGACGGTCGCGAGCAGGACCGCGATGATGGGCCGCTATGTGCTCGGGCCCGCGGTGTTCGCCGCGTTGCGCGAGACACCGCCGGACGCGACCGGCGAAGTGCAGCTGACCGACGCGCTTCGCCGCGTCATCGCCGAGGGCGGACGCGTGATTGCGATCCCGCTCGCGGACGGAGAGCGGCGGCTCGACGTGGGCAGCGTCGAGGGCTACTGCGCGGCGTTCCTGCAGCTGGCGCTGGCGGATCCCCGCCACGGCGCGGCACTTCGAGCGCTGCTCGATGCCGAGGGGTGAGGGATCTGCCGGCGCACGCGCCGCGCTGGCCGGCAACCCATCCGACGGTTACGGCGGCGCGGTGCTCGCGGTCACGCTGCCGGAGTTGATTGCGAGCGCATCGGCCACTCCCGCCGCGCGACTGCGCGTCGACCCGCCGAACCACCTCGTCGAGGCCACGGTGCGCCGCTACGCACGGGAGCTCGAGTCCACGGCGAGCAAAACAGCGATCACGTGGCGCACGTCGATTCCGCGCGCCGTGGGCCTGGGTGGCTCGAGCGCGATCGTGATCGCCGTGCTGAAGGCGCTCGGATGCGCGCTCCCGCCCGACGAGCTGGCTGCGCTCGCGCTGGCGATCGAGGTCGACGAGCTCGGCATTACCGCAGGCCTGCAGGATCGCGTGGCCCAGGCATACGGCGGGCTGACGTTCATGGACTTCGGCAGCCATCGCTACGAACCGCTGGACCGCGACCTGCTGCCGCCGCTCCTGATCGCGTGGCGCGCGAGCAGCGCCGAGGACTCAAACGTCGTGCACGCCGACTTGCGCTCGCGCTTTGACGCCGGGGATGAGGAACTGGCGATAGCGATGGGCGAGCTGGCCGCCCACGCTCGCGGGGCGCGCGATGCACTGCTCGCCGGCGACCTCGAACAGTTCGGGCGCTGCGTTGATGCAAGCTTCGACGTCCGTGCGCGGATCGTTCCGCTCGACCCACAGCATGTCGCGATGATCGAGCTCGCGCGCGCGGGCGGGGCTCGGGCGAATTACACCGGGTCGGGCGGGGCGATCGTCGCAGCCTGTCGCGATGCTGACCATCGCGCCTCGATTCAGGCCGGGCTGCTGGACTCGGGTTGCGGCGTCGCCGAGATCTAGATCCGTAGCGACTTCGGATGTTCGTGGCGCGGGCCGGCCGTACGCTCGTCGGCACGATCGCGCGCGCCCGGGCGCGCGATCGTTCAAAGCTCCGCCGATGAACCACACCACTCCGCCCACCTCCGATCTCAGCGGCTACTTCGAGCACGACGACGGTGACGACTACCGGATTCCGTCGGGGGGCTTGTTCTCACGGCTGTGGGTGGCGGTCAGGCATCGGTGGCTCGACTGGCGGCTCGCCGAGGGCGCCGACCCCGTGAACTCAAAGACGCTTGCACTCCGGGCCCGGCAGCTGACCAGCCGCAAGCAGCGCGACAAGCTCGCCTGGTCGATCATCAACCGGATCCGCGAGATCGACGATCCGCGGCCGTTCGGGGTGACGGCTAGCCCGTCGCGGCGCTGCGTACGGGCCGCTCGAGCCGAGCTGCGTCAGATGGCGGAGGTGCTGCTGGACCCGGGACCGGTCTATGCGCGCGGCGTTGCGCTGGGGTGGGCGCTGCTGCGCAGTCCGGACAGCCCGTTGTTCGACGGCTCGGAATCGGATTCGGCCTGGTACTGGGCAAGACTTGCCTCCGAGGCGCTCGAGGGGCACATCTGAGGGCGCGAAACAGCTGGGGTTCGGCCGGGCCGCAAACGCGGCCCGGCGCCCCGGCGCAGTTGCATAACGAGGACGACGGGGTAACACATAGCCGATGCCGATCGAGCGCACCGAGCCCCGCGACGACTCGTGCATGGTCCCGCAGCCGACCGACAACGGAATGGTCCGCGTCGATCCGACGTGGGGCACCGTCCAGCCGATCGAACTTGCGCCGGGAGTGCGCACGATCGGCGAACTCGAAGTAATCGAGCACCTGTCTCACAGCCTGCCGGTGATCGACACCCGCCAAACCGACTTCGAAGACGAAGCGACGATCCCGGGCGCTCGGCGGATCTCCCACGGTGAGGTCCTCGACCATCTCGACGAGCTCGATCCGGCGAAGCCGACGGTGTTCTTCTGCAACGGCCCGCAGTGCAAGGCGACGCCCGACGCAATCAAGACGCTGCTCGAGCACGGTTATCCGGCCGAGGGGATCCTCTACTACCGAGGCGGCATGCACGACTGGATGACGCTCGGATACCCGACGTCGTCCGACGGTTCCTAGACAGCAGCGGCCTCGCTGCTCAGCGCTGCTCGCCGACGAGTAGCTCCATCAGCAGCGCGTCGTGCCAGCCCCCGCCGCCGACGTCGCGCTCGCTCGCCCGCATCACCCCGACGCGGCTGAAGCCGACCTTCTCATAGCAGCGGATCGCGGCCGTGTTGTGGACCGCTGGGTCGATCGTCACGCGGTGATGGCCGCGTTCTCCGAACAGGATCGCGATCACCCGCCCGATCGCCTCGGCGCCGATCCCGCGGCCATGGAGTGCCGGGTCCACGAACAGGTCGATCCCGGCGTGGCGGTACTTTGGTTCGAGCTCCTCCCAGTACTGGATCAATCCCGCGATCCGGCCGTCGACCTCGATCGTGAACCGTGTCGACTCGGGCTCATCCCACGGGAAGCCGTCTGCCGGCGCGTCCCAGAACCGGACCACCTCGGGCGTCCGGTGGATCCGCAGCAGCTCCGCTTCGTCTCCGTTCGTCAGCGGCCGAAGGACGATCTCGCGTGGCACCTCAGGATTGTCGCCCCTGCGCCAAGGGCGCAGCGCAACGGGCCGGAGGGAGTCAGCGATGCTGCTCATGGACCGGCTCAGTGAGCGCGCCATACGCGTCCGGGCGGCGCGTGCGCAGAAACGGGAACAGCTCGAGCCAGTCGCGGCGCTGGTCGAGGTCGAGGTCGGCGACGAGCACCGCCGGCTGGTCGCGCGGCGCCTGGACCAGCACCCTTCCGTAGGGGTCGGAGATGAAGCTCGATCCGTAGAACGTGAGCGGTCCCTCCTCCCCGATCCTGTTGATCGCGACCATGAACGTCGCATTCGCCACTCCGTTGGCCACGATCACCTGCTGCCAGAGCGGCTGTGTGTCGAAGTCGGGGTGGTCGGGCTCCGACCCGATCGCGGTCGGGTAGATCAGCACCTCGGCGCCGGCCAGCGAATACGCCCGGGCGAGCTCCGGGAACCACTGGTCCCAGCACGTCGGCGCCCCGAGGTGCGCCTGGTCGCCGCCATCGATCGGCAGCGCGATCAGCGGGAACGGATCGCCGGCGGCCGGTCCGGGCCTGAAGTAGCGGTCCTCGTAATAGCCAGCGGTGACGGGGATGTGCAGCTTGCGGGTTCGCGCAACGATCCTGCCGCCTGGCGCGGCCACGATCGCCGTGTTGTAGCCGAGCCCGTCGCCCGCGTCGGCGGCCTCATAGAGGGAGGCGTGGACGTAGGCGCCTGTCTCGGTCGCGAGCCGCTTGGCGAAGCTGCCCGTGCGGCCCGACTCGAGGTTCTCGGGCGTGACGCCCGCCGCCTTCGGCCCGTCGGGCGTGATCGCGAAGTAAGGGGACAGCGTCAGCTCCTGCAGGCAGACGATCCGCGCTCCTTCGCCCGCCGCCGTTCGGATCCCCTGCGCGAGCGCTTCCTCGTGCTCGGCTTCTTCGGTATGCCAGCGCTCCTGCACGAGACCGAGCCGCAGCGGACGGCGCGCCGGCGGCTGCGTTCTGGCCGGCGAGCGGGGCGGCCCATATGCCGTCAGGAGCTGCTGTTCTGGCTCAGGCATTCCTCAGAGGTACCTGCTGGGTGATGCAATGCGGCCCGCCGCCGCCATACGCGAGGACAGCTCCGGGCACCGGCACGATCTCCCGCTCAGGATATGCGCCGCCGATGATCTCGAGGGCCTCGTCGTCAGAATCCGCGCCGGTGACGGGCACGATCACCGCGCCGTTACAGATGTAGAAGTTCAGATAGCTGGCGGCGATGATCTCCCCCTCGACCGTCAGGTACGGCAGTAACGGGAGCTGCACGACCTGAATCCCTGCGCGCTCGAGGCGGATCCGGTTTTCCTCGCAACGCTCGAGGTTTGGGTTGCCGGCCGGGACCGTCTGCAACAGCACCCGGTTCGAGCCCGTGAATGCGGCGATCAGATCGACGTGCCCGTCGGTGTCGCGATCCTCGATCAGGCCGAGACCGAGCCACACGATCCGCTCCACTCCGAGGTTGTCTTTGAGACGCTGCTCGATCTGATCCTGCGAGAGGGTGGGGTTGCGGTTGGGGTTCAGCAGGCACTCCTCCGTCGTGATCAGCGTGCCGGCGCCGTCGGTCAGGATCGAGCCGCCCTCGAGCACCATGTCGACCGGTGTCACCTCATCCCCGAGGTGCTCGGCAATCGCTCCGCCGACCGCCGCATCGCGGTCCCACGGCGAGAACTTCCCACCCCACGCGTTGAACGAGAAGTGCCGCGCCAGTCGGGTTCCGTCGTCGTCGTAGACGTAGATCGGCCCGCAGTCGCGCAGCCACGAATCGTCGATCGGGAGCTCGACGATCTCAACGTTCTCGCTGCACGCGGCGCGCGCCTGGGCGGCGTCCGCGCCGGGGTTGGCGACCATCGTGACCGGCTCGAACGCCGCGATCGCGTTGGCCACGGCGGCATAGTCGGACCGCGCCCGGTCCAACGCCGAACCCCACAGCTCCAGGCGGCACGGCCACCCCATCAGGGTCCGCTCGTGCGGCTCCCACTCCGCCGGCGTGCGCATGCGCTAACGCCCCGCCCCTGTGAGATCGAGCCGGTGTGCCACCGCGGCCGCCTGCGTGCGGCTCCGCACCCCCAGCTTGCTGAGGATCCGGGAGACGTGAACGCTGGCGGTCTTCTCCGCCATGAACAGCGCCGCGCCGATCTGGCGGTTCGTGGCACCCTCGGCGATCAGTGCGAGCACCTGGCGCTCGCGCGGAGTCAGCCCAAACGGGTCCGGCTCGGCCCCGGCGTCGACCGCAGCGGAAGCCCTCGGCGGCGCCGCCGCCGCGGCCCGATCATCGCCCGCACGCGCGGGAGCGGCGGGGATCAGGTCAAGGCGCGCCCGCTCACCGAGCAGTGTCAGCTCGTGCGTGAGCCACCCCGACCCGACCCGGCGGGCCACCTCGAGCGCCTCGCGCGCCGCGACCGTGGCCGCCGGCCGGTCGTCGGCCTCGACGTACGCTTCGGCTGCGCGCCAGCGCGCCAGGGCGGCGAGGAACGGCCGCGAGATCGCCTGCCACTCGGCGGCCGCCTTGTTCCAAAGCTTCGGGTCGGGGCGGCCTCGCGCGCGGGACAGCTCGGCGGCGCCGACTGCTTGCCAGGCCCGCTCGACCGGACCGCCGTCTTCGGCAGCAGCGCGCAGGCGCTGCGCGTGGATGCGCGCGCGTGCGATCGCGTCGCGCTCGGCGGCCTTCTCTCTGAGATCACGTGCGCGCTGCGCGAAGTCCGCCTCGATCCGCGCGCCGATCGCGGTCACGCGAGCGATCCGCATCACATCGTCGGTACACAGCTCGATCCTGTCGAGCGCGTGGGCGACGGCCGCACGAGCCGCGGGCAGGTCGCGCTGGCGACGGCGCAGCTCACCGAGCAGCGCTCCCAGCAGCCCGATCCACTGCGGCTCGGGAGACGACGCCACGAGTGGCTCGACCTCTTCGAGGCGCCGGGCGGCGAGTTCGTCATCGCCGGTACCGAGGCATAGCTCGGCCTCGCGGAGCAGCCGGAACATCAGCTCCGTGCCCGCCACCTGCGCCGGCTCCGGCACCAGGTGCGTGCGCGCGGTCTCCCAGTCCCCAAGCTCGAACGCCAGCTCGGAGACCGTCAGCATCATCCAGTCGTGGTTGCGGGTCACGCGGCGCGGCGTCGCCGCGAGCCCCTCCTGCGCCACAGCCAGCGCCTCGCGGGTGCGGCCCGCCAGGTTGAGCGTGTCGGCGAGGTTCGCGTACGCGTACCCGGCGCTGTCCACGTCGTTCATCTCCTGTGCGATCACAACCGCTCCGCGCAGTTCCGCGACGCCCTCATCGACGTCGCCGAGCACGACGTGGGTCATCCCCAGCGTGTTGAGAACCTCGCCCTCGGAATAGCGGTCCCCGGCTGCCCTCGCCGCGGCGAGCGCCTCCTTGCCGTCCCTGAGTGCATCGCGGTAGCGGCCGCGGAGGTGCTGGGTGCGCGCGAGCCACGCGATCAGCCCGGCGCGCTCGCTGCTCTCGTCATCTTCCGGCAACAGCGCGAGTGCCTCCTGCGCTGTCTCGAGCCCCTGTGCGCCACGGTTGAGCGTCCACTGGATCCGCGCGAGCCGGGAGAGGAGGGCGGCGTACCTGAACGGCTCCGCAGCCGAGTCGAGTTCGCTGAGAGCGCTGAGCAAGAGCATCTCCGCCCGCGTTCGATCGCCGGCGATCGAGCTCGCACCGGCCGCCAGGCGAAGCAGGTCCACGTGGTCGAACGACAGCTCTCGCTGCTTCTCGGGCACCCGCGGCCACAGCTCGAGCGCCCGCTCCGCCAGCTCCGCTGTCTCGCCATAGGCGTGGACATCCCGGGCGGCGAGGGCCGCGCGAACCGTCGCGCGCAGAGCTGCCGGCTGATCACCGGCCGACGCATAGTGACCGGCGATCGCGGCAGCGACCTGTGCGTGGCGATCACGCCCGCCATTCAGCTGCGCCTCGAGCGCGCGCGCCAGGGCCAGATGCAGCTCGCTGCGCTCGCCGGGGAGCAGATCGTCGTAAAGGGCCTCTCGCAACAGCGCGTGACGGAAGCAGAGGCGGTCATCGCCGTCGTCGGCGGTAAGCACCTGTTCGGAGACGGCCTCGCGCAGCGCCAGGTGCAGCCGTTGATGCTCGATGCCGGTCAGCTCGGCGATCAGCGATTCGTTGAGCGCGCGTCCGACCGCGATCGCGCGCGCCGCGGTTTGCGCGTCTGCAGACAGCCGCTCGATCCGCAGCATGAACGCGTCGCGGAGGCTCTGCGGCGCCGTGCCGCGGCCGTCGAGGCCTGCCGCGAGCAACTCCTCGGTGAACAGGGCATTGCCTTCGCCGCGCGCGTAGAGGCGCTCGACCAGCTGCGGGCTCGGAGCTTCGCCGAGGATGTCAGCCAGCGCCTCGGCGAGCTCGTCGCGGTCGAACGGATCAAGATGGATGCGCCGCGCCCGCTCGAGCCGCTCGAGCTCGGCGAGCAGCGGCCGCAGCGCATGTCGACGGTGCAGCTCGTCGGTCCGGTAGGTGAGCAGCAACATCAAACGCTCCTGCCGCATGCTGCGAGCCAGGAACGAGATGAACGTGCGCGTCGAGGGGTCGACCCAATGCACGTCCTCGAGAATCAGCACGACGGTCTCATCCTCCCCGAGGCAGTCGAGCAGCTCGAGCAGCGCCTCGAACAGGCGCAGCTGGCTGCTTGCGTCATGGCGCTGATCGCGCGCCGACGGTCCGGCGCTGTCTTCGAGACCAGGGATCAGCGCCGCAAGCTGAGCTCGCCCTCCCGGGCTGAGACCGGCAAGTGCCGGATGCCGCTCCCGAACGAGCGGTCTGAGCGCCCCCAGCAGCGGCGCGTAAGGCAGCTCTCCCTCGCTCTGCTCCACGCTCTCGCCGCGCAAAAGCACTGCACCCCGACCCTCCAGCCGGTGCTCGAACTCGGAGACGAGGCGAGTCTTCCCGACGCCGGAGTCACCACTCAGCAGGACGAGGACCGGTCGTCTTGCGGCCGCCTCACCCAACGCCAGCTCCAGCTCGGCGAGCTCACCGACCCGACCCACGAAGCGCGTGCTGCTGAGCCTTCCCCTCATGGGGCTAAGTATCGCCGCAGGCGTGTGCGCGCGGCTATGTCGCGCGACTACGCCGCACGCCGCACAAGCATGCGCCGGCCGCCACGCACGCGCCCGATGTAGCGCTGCACGGCGCGCAGGCTGAAGCGGCCACGGTCAGCGCGGATCTCGTTCAGCGCGCTGCGTTCTGCCGCGAAGCGCTGCAACTCAGCGATCCGGGCTGTCGCGATTTCGTAGCTGATGTTCGGTTGCATCTTGGTCTCCTGTTCGTCCGTCTTGCTCTGACAATCAGGATGGACTGAGACGCCGACTCGCACATCGGGAGAACGGAGCGACTTAAGCCCCGCGACCCCTTACTTACGCCGCCAGACCCCTTACGCGCAGAATGCAGGGGATTCAGCGCGCCTGGATGCGCCCCCAGGGCACGAACGGACGCGCGCTGATGATGTCCAGCTCGCGCATCCTCAGCCGCAACGCGTCGCGCAGCTCTGCGGACGGGGCGGTCTGGCTGATCACGTGGGCGGCGCCGGCACGCTCAGCTGCGAGCTGGTCGAACTCGGCGGGATCGTCCGCGGAATCTGCGCCAAGAAGCTCCTGCGGGTCGGGCCGCACGTACCACAGCTCCGCCGACACGTAACGGGCGCACAGCGCGCGGGCAAGTGGGTACTGGGCCGGGTGGTACAGGATCACCATCCGCGGCTCGCCGGGGAAGCGAAGCCGCCGCGCTGTCCGCGCGGGGATGCTCTCCCGCATGAACCGCGGCGCCCTGAACCGCGAAGGCTCAAGCGCCAGCGCCCGCGGAATCGACAGCAGGTCGCGCGCGTGCTCCGCCAGCTTGAACTCCTCGAGCTTCGAGGGCAGGAGCAGGACCGCAAGCGGCTCGGGGGCCTCGCTACCGGCCTTCGCGCCTACCGCCACCCCGCGGTAACTGAACGCGCTCACGGCCGCTTCCGCGGGCGACGGCTGGAACACTTCTGCTTGCCGTAGGAGGTCAGCAGCCAGTGACCGTTCTCGTTGGCGAGCGTCACCTGGCGGATCCGGTTGGCGACCGCGGTCCCGCTCGTGTTGACCGTCGCATGGTTGCCGCTCACCGACACCACGACGTTGGAATAGAACAGCTGAGCCTGGTCCTTTGCAAGCTGGGAGGCGTTGCTCGGAAGGCAGCGTGCAAGCAGGACACGACAGCCTTCTGAAGAGCGCATCGTACGCTTGAGCTTGGCCTGCGCGCCCGAACTGAGCGCGTTGCAAGCATCGGCGTAGTCTCCTTCGGCGATTGCATTGACGTAACCCTGCGTCACCTCACCGGGTGACGCCGAGCCCCGCCCACACCCCGCTACGGCGACAGCCGCCAGCACAAGCGCGGTAGCCGTCCGTCGCGCCGGCATCAGCTCGAGCCCGGTCCGGGGCTGGGGCCGCGCGGCGCGGCCGCGATCGTCGCGGTGGCGACCTTCTCGGCCAGGTTGAGCCTCGATTCGTTACTCGCGCGTCCGGTGACGGTGACGGTCACGTAGCTGCCGCCCGTCGACTCGGAAGCATTGGTCGCATACAGGGTGCTCTGGCCTGCCACCCAGAACGCGCCGTAACCAGCGTTGGCGATATCGGTCGGCGTGAGCGCGGGATCGTGCACCGTGCCTGGGCCGAATGCTTGGGCGAAGTGCGCGGAGAGGGTGTTGAACTCGTTCCACGCGAACTTCAGGGCCTGCGCACTGACCTTGACCCGCTGTCCGCCCGCCGTCACCACGCACTCGATGTTCGACGGGTTCGAGTTCGTGATTCTCATGCTCGCTGAGCTGACCACCTTCTGGGCCGCCTCCAGGCTGCCGCGACACACTCGCGTGGCGGCCGGCAGCTTCGGCCCGCTCGACCCGCATGCAGCGAGCCCGGCACACAACCACGCGATCGCGACCGCGCCGCTAACTGCTGGCCGGCGGGGTTGCAACACCGTCAGTCTCGCCGCCGGCGCTCTGTGACTCGGATGCGGCAGCCGGGTGCGCGTCCTGTGCCTCGTGGCCATTCGGCAACAACCGCCCGGCGCTCACCGGGCTGAGCTTCGAGTAGCCCGCGGCGGCGATCTCCTGCTCTGAGACGCTCATTGGGTGGTGGCAGGCGGCAAGATGACCGCCCGGATAGGCGGCGAGCGGCGGCTCGACCTGCTTGCACACGTCAGTGGCCCGCGGGCAGCGCGTGTGGAAGCGGCAGCCGGACGGGGGGTCGATCGGGTTCGGTGGCTCGCCGCCGACGACGAGGCGCTCGCGCGCGCGGTTCTCCTTCGGATCGGGGATCGGGATTGCGCTCAGCAGCGCCTCGGTGTAGGGGTGGATCGGCTTGGTGTAGAGCTCCTTGGCCGGAGAGAGCTCGACGATCTTGCCGAGGTACATGACGGCAATCTGATCCGAGACGTGACGCACGACCGACAGATCGTGGGCGATGAAGATGTAGGACAGCCCGAGGTCGTCCTGGAGATCGTCGAGCAGGTTGATGACCTGCGCCTGGATCGAGACATCGAGCGCCGAGACCGGCTCGTCGAGAACGATCAATCGTGGATCGACAGCCAGCGCGCGGGCCACGCCGATGCGCTGGCGCTGGCCGCCGGAGAACTCATGCGGGAAGCGGTTGACATGCTCCGGGTTCAGCCCGACGTGCTCGAGCAGCTCGCGCACGCGTGGACCGACCTTCTCTTTCGGGATACCGTGGAGCCGCATCGGCGTTCCGACGATCTGGCCCACCCGTTTGCGGGGATTCAGCGAGGAGACCGGGTCCTGAAAGACGAGCTGAACCTCGCGGCGCATCGGCTCGAGCTGCTTGCGACCGAAATGGGTGACGTCCTCGCCGCGGAAGCGCAGCGTGCCCGAAGTCGGCTCGAGCAGTCGCACGATGCAGCGAGCCAGGGTGCTCTTCCCGCAGCCGGACTCGCCGACGATCCCCAGGGTCTCCCCTTCGTTCAGCTCCAGGGAGACGTCGTCGACCGCGTGCACGTGACCGACCGTTCGGTCGATCAGGACGCCGTGCTTGATCGGGAAGTACAGCTTGAGGTGGGTGGCCTCGACGAGCAGCCCGCGGCCGTTGGTCTGCACCGGGCTCTGCGTGGACTCGGTCGCGGTCATGCCACCACCGAACCAGTGCCGAGGCCGATCCGGCCCTCCACGTCACGCAGCTCGCGTTTCTGGGCGAGCTCAAGCCAGCAGCGGTCGCAGTGTTCGGGGGCATCGTGGATTCGCGCCTCGAGCTCGGGAACCTCGACGCAGCGCTCGAACTCGTGGGGGCATCGTGGACGGAAGTGACAGCCCTTCGGCGGGCTCACGAGCGACGGCGGCTGGCCCGCGATCGCCGGCAGCCGAGTGGGCGGCGCGCGGTCCACCCGTGTGACCGATCCGAGCAAGCCCCAGGTGTATGGGTGCTGGGGGTCATAGAAGATCTCGTCGAGCGTGCCCTGCTCGACGACCCTCCCGGCGTACATCACGAGCACACGGTCGGCGATATCGGCCACGACGCCGAGATCGTGCGTGACGAAGATCACGCCGCTGTCGCTGTGCTCGCGGAGGTTCTTGACCTCCTGAAGGATCTGCGCCTGGATCGTGACGTCGAGCGCTGTGGTGGGCTCATCGGCGATCAGCACGCTCGGCGACAGCGACAGCGCCATCGCGATCATCGCACGCTGGCGCATCCCTCCTGAGAACTCGTGCGGGAACGCCCGGGCGCGGTCGCGCGCACGGGGGATGCCGACGCGCTCCATCAGCTCGACCGTGCGGTCCATTGCCTGCGCCTTGGAGATGTCCTCGTGCGCTCGGATCTGCTCGATGATCTGGTCTCCGACACGTTTGACGGGGCTCAGCGACGAGATCGGGTCCTGGAAGATCATCGCGATCTCCTTGCCGCGGATCCCCTGCAGCTCGGACTCCGGGGCGTTGATCAGATCCCTGCCCTCAAGCCTCGCCGACCCCTCGAAGCGCGCGTTGACCCCGCGCGTGAGTCCCATCAGCGTCATCACGCTCACCGACTTGCCGGACCCGGACTCGCCGACGATCGCCACCACCTCGCCCCGGTCGAGCGTGAACGATACGCCGTCGACAGCACGGACGACCCCGTCCTCGGTCGCAAACGAGACCTTCAGGTCGTCGACTTCGAGCAGGTGCTCAGCGTCCACGGCTTCCGGGGACACGCTCACCCCGTAAGCCTGATCCGCGGGTCGAGCACTGCGTACAGGATGTCCGCCAAGGCCCCGAACAGCACCACGAAGAAGCCCGTGAACATCGCGCCGACGAGGATCGGCGGGACGTTCAGGCTGCCGATCGCCTGCGCTTCGTACTGGCCGACTCCCGGGATGTTGAAGACGTATTCGGTGACGAGCGCGGCACCGCCGATCAGCGTCGCGAAATCAAGGCCGAACATCGTGACGATCGGCATCATCGAGTTGCGCAGCACATGGCGAGTGAACACCTGCCGCTGGGGCAGACCCTTGGCACGCGCGGTCCGCACGAAGTCCTGGTTGACCATGTCGAGCAGGTTGGAGCGCAGGACCCGCGAGTAGAAGCCGACCGACAGCACCGCGATGCAGAACCACGGCAGGATCAGGTGGTAGGCCCATTGGATCGGGTCGTCGGTGAGCGCTACGTACCCGGTGTTGGGGAATACGTGCGTCTTGTAGGCGAGCAGGTACAACAGCACCGCGGCTAACAAGAAGATCGGTATCGACACTCCCAGGATCGCCAGCACCATCAGCGCCCGGTCGGCGAACTTGCCGGCCCGCAGCGCGCTGATCGAGCCGAGCAGCACCGCCGCCACCATCCACAGGATCGCCGCGGGGATCACCAGCGACAACGTCGCCGGGAAGCGCTGCTTGAACTGGTCGACGACGTTGAGATCGTTGGTGTAGTCGATCACCTGACCGGTGAAGATCAGCTTCATCGTGTTGACGTACTGGACGTAGACCGGCTGGTCGAAGCCGAACTTGTTCGAGACCTCATCGACCGTCGTCTGCGATGCGGCTCGCCCGGCGATCGCCCGCGCCGGGTTGTAGCTGGGGATGATCGCGAAGATCCCGAAGACCACGACCGACACCGCGAACAGCAGCGCGATCGCCGAAATACCACGTCGGACGATGAACCTGGGCATCAGGTCTTGATCCGCACCTGGGCGCGGGGGTCGAGGGCGTCGCGGACGCCGTCGCCGACGATGTTGATGCTCAGCACCGTGAGCACGAGCATCGCGCCGGGGATCAACGCGAGGTGCGGGGTCGTGCTGATCACCTGGATGCCGTCAGAGATCAGCGTGCCCCACGAGGCGTTCGGCGACTGCACGCCCGCCCCCAGGAACGAGAGGTACGCCTCGAGCAGGATCGCGTACGCGAGCATCATCGGCACGAACACGATGATCGTCGAGGCCGCGTTCGGGAGAACCTCGGAGAACATGATCCGCCACGGGCTCATGCCCTGCGAGCGCGCCGCCTCGACGAAGTCAGACTCACGCAATCGCAGGACCTCGCCCCGGATCGGCTTGCCGAGGTATGGGATGTAGATCACGCCGATGATCAGCATCGGTATCAGCAGCGAGTTGCCCTTGATCGGCCCGATCCCACCGAGCGCGAGCGCTGTCCCGACCGCGACCCCGAGGATCACCGGCGGGAACGACCAGATCAGCTCCATCAGCGGGCGTAATACCGCGTCCACGGGCCCGCGGAAGAACCCGGCGAGCAGGCCGAACAGCGTCCCGAAGACGATGATGATCAGCGTGGCGCCCAGCCCGATCTCGAGTGACGTGCGTCCGCCATACAGCAGCCGCACGGCAAGGTCGCGGCCTTCCAGGTCGGCGCCGAAGAAGTACCGGCTGTGCCAGGTCGGGCCGATCGGCAACCCTTGAAGCGAGACGATGTTCGTCTCCTTGCCGTTGATCTTGATCGTGCCCGTGATGTCCGGCTGGTTGGGGCCGATGTGCGCGACGTGCTTGGCGTAAACGGGCGCAAGCAGGCACACGACGATGATCGCCAGGAACACGATCGCGAACGCGATCGCGACCTTGTTGCGGCGCAATCGGCGGAGCGCCAGCTTCCACGGGCCGATCGCCGGGGTGTAGTCCCTCGCCTCTGCCTCGGCAGGGACTGCCTCGGCCTGCGGTGCAGCCGGGGCTCCCGACGTGATCACGGGGTCTAGCGCCATCTCCTCGCCACGAGATTACCCATTAAGTCGAAATGCAACGAGGGGAGAGCGTCATAAACGCTCTCCCCTCCTGTCGCGTGCTACTTGAGCTGGAGGCTCGTGAGGTCCGTCAGCCACTCCACGGACAGCGCTCCGGTCTGGAAATTGAGCCGGTTCGAATAGAACTTCGGCTTGCTTTCGTGACCGTAAACCGCGTAGTCGGCGTGCCCGACCGCGTAGTTGTCGAGATTCGACCACTGCTGCGCCACCGACGGCGTCGGCTGCTGGCTGAGCGACGAGATCTGCGCGTTGTAGTGCGGATCGTTGACGTAGCCGTAGTTCAACGACGAGCCGGCATCACCGGCGAACAGCTGCATGAAGTCCCATGGATCCGGGAAATCCTGGTTCCAGTCGCCGAAGCCGAACTGCGGCTTCAGCTTGGGGTCGCCGATCGTCGTGAAGTACACGCTCGAGTTGATGATCTTCTCGGTCGCCTTGAACCCGAGCTGGTTCAGCACCGACGTCATGTAGTCGGCGTACTGCTTGCGCGGGCTGCGCTCCTCGCCGTACACCGTCACCGCCTGCCCGGTCATCCCCGACTTCTGCATCAGCTGCTTGGCGGCCGTCATGTTCGGCGGACCGTTCGGGTTGTGGAACGGACAGCTGGCCGGGTCGGAGTGGCCGGGGATCCCGAACGGGATCAGGTGACAGTCCGGGGTCATGAAGCCGCTGTCGAGCCGCGACAGCGCCCGCATGTCCATCGCGGCCAGCACGGCCTGCCGGGCGTACAGGTTGTTGAACGGCTTCTGCGTGACGCCGAACCAGAAGTACCAGCTCGAGTTCAGCGGCATCGCCTGGTAGCGGTCTGTCGCCTGCTGCTGGATCTGCGGCAGGATCGACGCCGGCAGCGTGTCACCGGGGTCGAACACGTCGGCCTGGTTGTTCAGCACCTGCTCGGCGTTCGCCAGCACGTTCGAATTGACCTTGTAGTTGATCGTGTCGGCGAAGCCCTTGGGGATCCCGGGAACGTCGAAGTTCGGGTTCTTGACGACCTGGTAGCTCTGATTCGGCTGGATCGCTCCCCACTTGTACGGCCCGTCACCGATCGTGCCGGTGCTCGCGAGGTTCTTCATCGGCGTGCTCGGCGGCACCGGGGCGGTGCCGGGAAGCGCGAAGATGTCGACCATCGGCGCGAACGGCGCGACCAGGTGGACGGTAACCGTGCCCGCGGAATCGTCGGTCACGACCCCGGAGATGGACTTCGCCTTGCCCTTTGCGTAGGCGTCGCCGCCTTCGATGTAGGCGCTGATGAACGACGCCGCCTGCCACGGGATCTTGAGGTCCCGCTCGAGCGCGTACTTGACGTCGCTGGCGTGGATCGGCTGGCCGTTCGAGTATTTCAGCCCTGGCCGCAGGGTGAAGGTCAGCGTCTTGCCGCCGTCGGAAACCTTCGGCAAGCTCTGCGCAAGCGCCGGGATGATCTTGCTCCCGGCGGTGCCCTGGACGCCGCGCACGAACGTCAGCAGCGGCGTGTTGACGACCGAGTAGAGCTCGTTGCCCTGCGTGGTGAAGTCGAGCCCTTGATCGGCCGACTGCGGGGCGGTGCCGGACGCGATCGTCACCGTGCCGCCGGTCTTGCCGCCGGACGAGCCGGTGCTGGTGCCGCTGGCGCCGCTCGACGTGCTCGACGACGAGCTACTGCCGCACGCCGCCAGCACCCCGGCCGACAGAACCGCCGTGCAGGCGGTCAGTAAATGTCTCCTCACTGCTCCTCCTCCTAGAGGTTTGCAATGCGGCGAAATCTAATGCGCGCGGCGGCGACCGCGCCCCTTCCTAATCTAGGCACAACACGGTCAGCCGCGGGTGCTGGGCCACGAAGTCGAATCGCGGCGCTCGAGCCACGCCAGCCAGGCCAGTCCGCGGCCCTCCACGCGGTCCAGATCGACGCCGGTTATCTCTGAAATCCGGTTGATCCGGTCGCGCAGCGTGTTGCGATGGACCGGCAGGGCGGCCGCGGTTGCGCCGCGCTCAAAGCTCTGCTCCACGAGCAGATCGAGCGTGTGCGCGAGGTCCGGATGGGACTCCTCGAGCGGCCCGTAGACGCGCGCGCGGATCTGCCCGGCCAGCCGCGGCGAACGGCGCAGCAGCAACTGCGGCAGGTAGTCATCGACTGCGACCACGCCGGTGCGGCCCTCGGCCGCCGCGACCTGCGCCGTCATCCGCAGCTCCTCGAGCGCCCGGCCCCGCTCGCCACGGATACATGCCCGGCCGGCGGCAACGATGGCGCGGTCCCCCAGCCGGACCTCTCGCCACTCCGATGCATCGTTTGCAAGCCCGACGACGCGGCGTCCTTCCGATGCGGCCAGCGCTCCCCGCCGGCGCAGTTGAAGGGAGAGCGACGCGTAGTACTCGGGTTCGCAGCCCGGGGCGCAGATCACAAAAGGACGCGCGGCCCGATCGAGCTCGAAGCCGATCCGCTCGGCGAACTCGTGGTCTTCGGGGAGGGGCGCCTCGTCGCGCGCGATCCGCGCCAGCAGAGCCCGTGCGGCGTTCTCCTCGGCGGTCGCCGCGGATGCGGCGGACGTCGCCTGGTAGACGTCCGAGAAGATCCGCGAGACCTGGTCGACGTACTCGAACAGCAGGTCGGCACTCTCGAGCAACGCCGGCCGTTCCTCGACGGTCGCCGCCTCGAGCAGCGCCCCCCACGCGAATCGGGCCGCGCGGCGAAAGTTCGCCGGCACGATGTCGGCCGGCGTGCCGTCGGCGGCGCGAGCGCGGGCCTGCGCGCGGAACACGTCGAGCTCAGCTTCCGTCGGCGGCTGGCCGTTGGTCAGCCACCGGAGCACGAGATCGAGATTCCAGCGCACCCAGGCCAGGACTTCACGTCGCGGCGGGTGGACTGCCTGGAACTCCGGGCGCTCCCAGAAGCTGTCCGCCACTCGCTCGGCGAATCGATCGAGATCCGTCCGCCTCGCGATCCGGCGGACCACGTCGCCGCTGGTGACAACTGGCATGTCTGCAGTATGACCGCCGGCACTGTGCATGTGCACAGTTGCGTGTTCGCAAATCGTGCTGCGACACATTGCGCCGTTTCCCGGTACGTTGCAGCATCCAGGCGCGGAGATTGGCAGGGAGGTAATGATGAACAAGCGAGCGCTCGCGGCTGCGGTCGCGTTCGTCGCGGTCAGCGCACCCGCGGCGGCAAAGCCACCGACCACGTTCAACCCCGTGGTCGAGGCGCAGAATTTCTCGATTACTCAGCAGCGCCAGGCGATCTACGACACGCCGGACTACCAGGCGCGATTGACCGCGGCCAGCCAGCAGGGCCTGGTCAACGGGCTCGCGACGCAGGCGGCCGACCCCGAGCGCAACTTCGTCGGCGATCTGTGCTGGAGCCACGGCAACGGCTGCGCGGGCGATATCCGGCTGAACAACTGGGCGAGCAACGGGTACGGAATCGTGCGGCCCGTGCTGTTCACCGCCCGCAACGGCGCGACGATCTCGGGCCACGTGTGGGCGACGATCGCAGGCCCGGCCAAGCGCCCAGGCATCGTCATCACCGACGGATCGGTTCAGGCCAACGAACAGCTGTACTGGTATGCCGCGCAGACGCTCGCCAAAGACGGTTACGTGGTGCTCACGTTCGACCCGCAGGGCCAGGGCATGAGCGACACGTTCGGCGAGGGCCCCGACCGCAACGAGGGTGTGCCGGCGCAGACCGATGGCCGTCCGTTCTACGACGGGACCGAGGACGCGATCGACTTCTTCCTCTCCAACCCCGCGCATCCGTACGAGCCGGTCCCGAGCTGCACGACCGGGACAAGTCACGCCGCCAAGCAGAGCCGCCGGGTCAAGGCGGGCTTCAACAGCGCGTATGACCCGTTCTGGAAGCTGCTCAACCCAGGCGCGCTCGGCATCGCCGGCCACTCCTACGGCGCCGCGGGCGTGTCCTACATCGGGCAGTGGGATCCTCGCGTGAAGGCGATCGTCGCGTGGGACAACCTCGGGGGTCCCGGGCCCAACTCCGCGCCGGTGCCCGGGACCGCCGGGGGGTCGCGAACGCTCGGCGAGGCCGGCTGCCCCGCTGATCCCGCCGACCGCACCACCGTGCCGCTGACCAAGCCGGCGCTCGGGATGTCAGCGGACTACGGCCTGCCCCCGACCCCGAATACCTCGCTCCCCGCCCCCAACGCCAAGTCGCAGTGGTCGCACAGCTACACCCAGGCCGGCGTCGACACCGGCGAGATCATCATCAAAGGCGGCTCGCACCTGGACTTCTCGTTCATCCCCAACCAGGCGTTCGGCGCCTCGCTGCGCGGGCCCGACATCATCGACTGGTACACGAGCGCGTGGTTCGACAAGTACCTCAAGCACCAGCGCAGCGCCGACAAACGGCTGCTGAGCACGCGCTGGCTGCACGACCCGATCTCCGCCTCGGTCGACCCGGGCCACGACGGAAATGCGCTGTCGTTCTACTACTACTCGCGACTCGACATCGGGCTCCTCGGCGGCGGCCGGTTCGACTGCGAGGACATGCGCGACGGCTGCCCGGGGATGGTCTCGAACGACGGATACCGAGGCAACTACTCCTATCTGGCGATCGACACGAGTCGCGACAGCGTGCGTTGATTTGCTGTTCCGACCGGTGCATGCACCGGTCGGCGGGGGCGTGCATGCACGCCCCCGAGAAGCGGCGCATGCGCCGCTTCTCCCTAACCAACCGTGAGGACGGCCTTGCCGCTCACACGTCGATCGAGCAGGGCTTCGATCGCGCCTGGCGCCTGCCGCCACGAGGCCGTCAGATCGATCTGCGGGTCGAGCTTGCCGGCGGCGACCAGCTCCGCCAGCCGGTGCAGGTCGCTCGTGCCGCTGCGCGTGTGCGCCAGCTCGCCGAACAGGTAGAGGCCGTACAGGGTCGCCCCGGGCGCGCCGGCGAAGAAGCTACGGGTTGGGTAGGAGACCGGCTCTGACACCGTCGCTGCGAAGTTGACGATCACGCCGCGCGGCGCGATCCGCTGCATCGCGGTGCCGAGCACCGGGCCGCCGACCGCGTCGATGATCACGTCGAAGCGCGGGCCCTCGGGCTCGAGCTCTGAGATCACTTCGTCGGCCCCGAGCTGTGCAAGGCCCTCGGTGCGGCGAGCGAGCGCGGACACGCGCGCGCCGGCGAGCTTCGCGAGCTGGATCGCGAAACGGCCGACGCCGCCGCTGGCGCCGGTGATCAGCACGTGCTTGTCGAGCACGAAGCCAGCGCGCTCGAGCGAGCGCAGCGCGGTCATCCCCGCGACGGGGAGCGTCGAGGCCTGTTCGAACGAGATGCCCTCGGGGAGCTCGGCAAGCACATCGGTGTCGATCGCGGCGAGCTCTGCCCAGGCTCCGACGTTCACCATCCCGACGACGCGAGCCCCCTCAGCAGGGCCGCTGCCGTCAACGGCCGCCTTGCGCACCGTGCCCGCGGCATCCCAGCCCGTGACGGTGCCAGGAGGCAGCGATTCGAGCCGCCGCGACTCGCCCCGGTTGAGGCTGAAGGCTTTGACCTCGACCAGCGCCTGGTTGGGCAACGGCTCTGGATCGGGCGCCTCGCCAAGCTCGACATGGGGTGGAGCTGCCTTGACCAGGAGAGCGCGCACGCCGGGCACCCTACCCATCGCGCGGTGTGCAGATGCACAGCGTGGCGAGGCCTGACGCAGCAGCGTGCCATTGCGGACGATTAGGTCGGGGTTCTAATGTTTTGGGACAACGGAGGAGGGATGTCGTTTTGAGGATTTACAGGTTTTGGTTCGCTCTGCTCGTGGCAGCCGCTTGCGTGGCGCTGCCGTCGTCCGCCGGCGCCGCTGCGCTGAAGGTTCAGTGGATGCCCGGGGCGGTCTCGCCCGGCACGCCGGCCAAGTACAACCGCGTCGGCGTGATCAAGGTCGGCCCGGCGCGCGCGAAGAACGTGCTGGTCCTGGAGCCGGGCACGTCGGCCGGCGCCACCTATTTCGTGCCGCTCGCGAAGTGGATCGTCTCCCGCGCCCCCGGCTGGCAGGTCTGGTCTGTGGAGCGCCGCGAGAACCTGCTCGAGGACCAGTCGGTCGCCAACGCTGCCAAGACGGGCACCGCGAGCGGCACCCAGCTGTTCGACTACTACCTCGGGTACCTCGCCAACCACTCGATCACGCACCACTACCAGCCGATCAATGCCTCGACGGTCGTGTTCGCCAAGCAGTGGGGCTTGAAGATCGCGGTCGAGGATCTGCGCATCGTGATCGGCCAGGCTCGCAAGCTCGGCGGCAAGGTCGTGCTCGGCGGACACTCGCTTGGCGGCGGCGTCGTCACCGCGTACGCGACCTGGAACTTCGGCGGCCGCCCGGGCGCGCGCGACCTTGCGGGCCTCGTCTTCATCGACGGCGCGAGCTTCCGGTCGGAGACAGCCGCGGACGCGCGTGCGGCGCTCGACGCGTTGAACGCGTCGACGGCCACGCCGTGGCTGTCGTTCGGAGGGATCCCGGCCCCGTTCGCGGGGCTGTTCGAGCTCACCGGCGCGCTCGGGGCGCTGATCGATCCGAACTCGCCGTCGCTCGGCCAGCAGTTCCCGTTGCTGCCTTCATATCTGAAGCCGCCCGTCCCCGTGACGAACCTCGGGCAGTACGGCTACGCCCTGAACGTTGGCACCTCGCCGCCGTCGCTGGCCGCGGCGCAGGCCCACCTCGGCAAGGGGATCTCGGCGAGAACTGTTGACGGCACACATCACACGTGGAACGGCGCCGGCGCGCTGACGCCGATCACCCGCTTCGCGACGATGTTCTCCGGACAGGGGATCCGCAGCTCCGACGGCACCGAGTGGTATTTCCCGCAGCGCCTGACCGACGACATGGGCGCGATCGGGAATGGACTCCCGAATCCCGCCCAGGCTGTCCTCGACGTCCATTCGACGATGGGGCGCCGGCTGCCGAAGACGCTGCTCATGTACGCGTTCGGCGCAAAGCTGGGCGGGCCGTTCGTGCCGGCGGCGACGGTGGCCCTGGCGAAGCAGTCAGGTATCCCGATGCGAAACCTGGTGCTGCTGAACCGGCAGTCGACCTACGCGCACAACGACCCCAACTCCGCGTTCCCGAACAACGTGTTCTTCTCCCACCTGATTCCGTTCTTGGCGAGGGTGGCGAGGGGCTGAGTGCGGTGTCGCTGGGCTGTCGGCCGGCGCCGTGAGCCCGGTGTAGCTCGGCCGTCGGCCGGCGCCGTGAGCCCGGTGTAGCTGGGCCGTCGGCCGGCGTGGGTGGGCGGGATCCCGGTCCCGGCCTTCGGCCGGGGCCCCGGGGGGGTTGGTCTGCCCGGCTTTTGGCTTTCGAAGAGAGGGTGGGGTGCCTGGCGACCCCGATTCCGTTACAAAGCGCCGGCCCGCCTCGGCAACGTGTAACGAAATCCGCGCTATAGCCCCGATTTCGTTACGCGTTGCCCACCGGCCGGGGCGAATTGTGACGAAATGGGGGTTGGTGGCGGCGTGGCTACGTGGCTGGGGAAAGGGAAGGGTCCCCCACGCTGCGCCAAAACGCGCAGACGCACCGGAGCTTTGGCGCACCGCGGGGCTATAGCGCCAATCTTCCCAAGGCGCCCGGGCTCGGTCCGTTTTGGAGCGATGTGGGGGGCTGCCCGTGGCCTTACCCACCCCCTCCCAAGCCAGATCCTGGGCGGCACGCCACTCCAGGCCGCGGGCGCGAAGCGCCCGCAAGCAGAGTTACGCCAGCCTCAACGCCGAACCGCGATCAGCCGGCGCCAGCACAACCACAACGCTCAATAACGACCGCCCCGGCCGGCGCTCTCTAGCAATGTGGTTGCCAGAACCACCTGGACTTTCGCCTTTTTAGGGCGGTGAGGTGGACATAAGAAAGGAGCACCGGCGGTTGCTCCGAATCGTTGGGTGTCAAGTCCTAACGGTGGAGGTCGCCGCCGATGCCTTGCGATGTTCCCAGTTCGCTTGCGGGGTTGCTTTCCCTGTTTGGGTCGTGTTTCACGGCGCCGACGTTTGAGACGTTTTGCGGGCTTGCGGTGGGTCTGCTCACGCGGGTGCGGGAGCGGACGGTGACCGGGATGCTGTCCGCGGCTGGTCTGGCGGGGGAGTGGCATCACGGCCGGGCGCACCGGTTCTTCTCCCGTGCTCGGTGGTGCCCTGACCGGCTAGGAATGATTGCTTTGGATCTGATCGTCGAGCGGCTTGTGGCTGGCGGGGAGCCGATCGTGGTCGCGGTCGACGACACGCTGATGCGCCGCTATGGCCCGAAGGTGTTCGGGTGCTGCCGGATGTATGACGGCGGGTCGGTCAGTGCGGGGCAGATCACCGGGGTCGGTAACCCGTGGGTCGTCGCTGGCGTGGTCGTGAAGCTCTCGTTCTTGGCGCGGCCGGTGTGCCTGCCGGTGCTCTTCAGGCTCTGGCGCCCTGGCCAGGGCCCCACCCAGGTGCAGCTCGCGCGGGAGCTCTCGGTGCTGATCGCGGGCCGTTATCCGGACCGGCGAGTGATCGTGCTCGGCGATGGCGCCTATGCCGCTCGCAAGATGTCCCCCAGCCAGCTGCCGCCCAACGTATCGCTGGTACTGCGCGCCAGGCGCGACATCCGCCTCTACCGGCCGCCGCCGGCGCGGATCCCGGGCACCCGCGGCCGGCGCCGGCAAAAGGGCGAGCTGCAGCCGGCTCTATCAACGCTCGCGGGCGACCCCGAGACCCGCTGGCAGAAGGTCACGATGCGCCGCAACGGTCAAACCGCGACCGCGGAGGTGATCTCCCAGGACGGGTTCTGGTATCGCAGCTGGGGGTGTCTGCCAGCCAAGACGCTGTGCATCCGCAACCCTAAAACCGCCGACCAGGTCGAGGCGCTACTGATCACCAGCGACCCGCGGCTCGCACCCGCCCGGATCCTCGAGCTATACGCGATGCGCTGGTCGATCGAGGTCACCTTCCGCGACGCCAAACAACTCGTCGGCGTCGGCGAGGCACAGAACCGCACCCCACTCGCCGTCCAACGAACCGTCCCCTTCGCATTCCTCTGCCTCACGATCGCGATCGTCTGGTACGCGCTCGCCGGCCACACCACCAACGACATCGCCGAGCGCCGAGCCCGCCACCCCTGCTACCGAACCAAACGCGACCCCTCAGTCCAAGACATCCTCACCAAACTCAGACGCACCATCATCAAAACCAGAATTACGGTCGCTACCGCCCAACACCCACACCCACCAAAAACCGACCAGCTCGCAGAAGCCTGGGAACTAGCCGCCGCATAACGGCGAAAGTCCAGACCACCACATTGCGCAAGAACGCTCGCGCCGGGAGCCGTTTTCTGGCGATGTGGTTGTTCTCGCCACCCTCATCCCCAGCCAAATCAAGCCGTACGCGCGTCCCGGCCGCCTCGGACCGAGCCAACCCCGAGTTACGACTCAACTACCGGATTGCAATCCGTGCTACGGATGTGTAGCTTCAAAGCATGGGTGAGGAGGCCATCGCGGAGCTCCGCGCGCAGCTGCGCGCCGATCCTCCCCCGAGTCTGGGAGCCCTGACGAGCGAGAAGCTAAGCGATCTGACGGCCGCGGTCCGCGACGCGCGGCGCCGGCAGGCGGCGGAGCTTCAGGCGGCGGGCGACAAGGCGTATGGCCACATTCCGAGACTGCTGCGCGGCCCGATCCGCAAGATAGTGGGCTGAGCCGGTGAGCGAGTCGCTGCAGGCCAGGGCTGAGATCCTCAAGCTGGCGCGGATCCTCGGGCGCGACCCCGACACGCTCGGCTACCTCGAACGGGTACCCGCCGCCGACATCCGGGCCCTGCGCGAGCAGGTGACCGACATGCTGTTCAGCGCCCACGACCAGGCGCTGTCGCGGCTTGCGGCAGCCAGCAGGTTGCTGCCGGTCGGGCTCGTGGCGATGATCGGCGAGAAGACGTTCGGGCCCGTGCTTTCCGCGCGGATGGCAGCACTGCTGGACCCGGGGCGCGCGGTCGAGATGGCCGACAAGCTTCCGACCGCGTTCCTGGCGGATGTCGCGATCGCGATCGATCCCCGGCGGACGAGCGAGGTGATCGGACGGATCCCGCCGGCGCGAGTCTCGGAGGTCACGCGCGAGTTGTTGCGTCGCGACGAATATGTGACGATGGGGCGGTTCGTCGGCCACCTGTCCGATGAGGCGATCGCCGCCGCAGTCGCGGTGATGGATGAGCGCGAGCTGCTTCAGGTCGCCTTCGTCCTCGAGGAAAAGGACCGGCTGGACCGACTGGCAGACCTGCTCTCCGACGAGCGCTCCGAGCGGGTGGTCAGGACAGCGGCGAGCGCCGATATGTGGGTCGAGGCGTTCGATCTGCTGAACCATCTGGACGTCAATCGGCGCGCCGCATTCATCAACCACCCGGCCGCACAGGATGAAGCGGTGCTCGACTCGCTGCTCGCAGCCGTCCAATCACAGGACCTGTGGGATTCGGCGCTGCCGCTGCTCGAACTGCTGCCACCCGCTGCTCAGGAACGCGTCGCCGCGGCGGTGCAGTCGCGCCCGCCGGCCGAGCGCGAGCGGATCAGCCGTGCCCTGCAATCGCATGTGGCACGTATGGCTCCTCGAGCCGACTGATCTCCTCGTCGCTCAGTGACAGCTGCTCGGCGGCGAGCGCAGCCTCGAGGTGCTCGATCTTCGTCGCGCCGACGATCGGCGCTGTCACACCGGGTTTGTGCATCAGCCAGGCGAGCCCCACCTGTGCCGTCGGCACGCCGCGGGCTGCGGCCACCTCGGCGGCCCGGTCGACGACCGGAAAGTCGAGCTCGGGCTTGTAGAGCATGTCGCTGAAGGCGTCCGTGTTCGCGCGTGTGGTGAGGCGCTCGCCCGCCTCCGTGCGGTTGCCCGCAAGCAGTCCGCGCGCCAGCGGGCTCCACGGGATGACCCCGACCCCCTGGTCGATGCACTGCGGGATCATCTCGCGCTCCTCCTCGCGGTAGACGAGGTTGTAGTGGTTCTGCATCGAGACGAAGCGGGTGCTCGCGACCGCCTGGGCTTTGGCGAACTGCCACGCGAATATTCACGCAACAGGCGGCCGGCCAGCCCGGGCCCGTTTTTCCCCTGCTAACAACAACAAAGCCCCGCACGACGGCGGGGCTTTGTCGTACCGATGGGACAGTCAGCGGGACAATCAGCGTCAAGCGGAGTCGTCCAGTTGGGCGAGTCGCGCCCGTTCGTCGGCCGCGGCGCGAAGGTAGTCGTCCATCGCCTTGGCGAGCTGGGCCATGTCGCCGGGCATCAGGTGCCCATAGCGGTCGTAGGTCATCGCAATGTTCGAATGGCCCATCGCCTCCTGGATCACCTTCGGGTTGAACGTGCCGCTCGCGGCCATCGCCGCGATCATGATTGACGCGGCCGTGTGGCGGCATTCATGGAACCCGATCGGCGTCAGGCCCGCAGCCTTCCAGGTCCGCGCGGCGCGATTGCGCATCGTGTCTGGGGAAAACGGCCGGTCTGGCGTGCGCTTACGAGGGTCGCCAAAGCCATGGCCGCCTGAAACCCCAAACACGTACCCGTGGTCGGTGCCGTCCTTGGCCTGGTCGAGCCGTAGGTCCAGGAGTAGGTCACGGAGGGCCGGGACGACCGGCACGGTCCGGACGCCCGCCCGTGTCTTCGGGGTGACGATCGTCCCAGACGGGTGATCCCAACTGCGCTGCACCTTCAGCTTGTCTTCGGCAAGGTCGACGTCCTCCCAACGCAGCGCGCCGAGTTCCCCAAGGCGCAACCCGGCATAAAGCGCCGTCGCCCACAACGCCCGCTCAAGCACGGTCGGCAGAGCAGCTATCAGCGCGTCAGCCTCATCGGGGGCAGCGATCCGGTCACGGCGACCACGGACCGCGGGCAGGTCGAGGCTTATGGCTGGGTTCGTCCCTAGCTCACCTCGCTTCGCCGCGCGACGGTAAATGACGCGCAGCACCTTAATCGCCCCGCGGATCATCTCCGGAGATAGACCCTCGGAGACCATCTCGTCAACCCAGTCCTGCAGGTCGACGTGCCGAATGTCGCCGAGTCGGTGGTCGCCGAACCGCTTGAGCACCGATGCTTGGATGTGCATGCGGTAGTCCCGTATCGAACTCGGCTTGTACAGGTCGCCGCCCGACGCGCGAATCGTGCCGTCCTCCATGCCCTTCAGATAAGCCTCGGCGGCCTGACGGACCGTGATCGGCTTAGGAGACGTCAGCGTGCCCTTACGCAGCCCAACGAGCGCGTCGGCGCGCCACGCCTTCGCGGCCGCCTCGGTCGGAAACGTCTTCTTGACCTTCTTGCGCTCGCGCTGCGACCAGACGCTCGCGCGGTAAGACGGCCGGCAGTTGCAACGCCCGCCGGCGTGTGCGCGGCAGTCCTTGCCGTGTCTGACTTCGATGCCCTCGGCCATCAGCGCGTCACCACCCAAACGACGCCGCGCTCGTATCCGACATCTACGACGACGGCACCGTCGTCTTTGGAAAGCGGACCGCCGATGTTCTCGGTGACAACCCGGAGCGGCAGGCTCGGGTGTGGTTCTCAAGTAGGGCAGCCAGGTCTCCGACTCGCCTGCCCTCACCCGAGAAGTCGGGATGACTATGTTTCAGGATGCGCATGGGACTTGCCTCCTATGGGCCACGGGCCGGGCGTTGACAGCGCGCCGGCCCACATTTGTATTCGGGTGTCTGCGACTACTCATGACTCTAGTCCCTGTGGTGCTCGTTTACGCAAAGCACTTCGGACATCCGCTGCGGCTTGTAGAGCTTGTCGCGCTCGAGCACGGCCCAGCCACGGTCCCGGATTGCTTCCAGTAGTTCGCGCATGCTCCATACACCCCACTCGCGGCGATCGGGCTGCCCGATCACCGTTGCCGCTCCCTCGGCCAGATCACGTTCGGGATCGTAGGCGGCGATCCACCACTCGCCAGAGCCCATCGGATCGAACAGCTTGATGGGGCAGACCGGATCCTGAGAAGCATCCTCCGGCCAGGCGATGCGGATAGGAAGGTCGTCCTCGGGGCGGATGTAGTGAAACGCCTTGTGCTCGTGGTACTCCCGGGCCTCATCCGTGTCGCTGTCGGAGTGCTCGGGGAATAGCGCCCTTACGCTGGCCATCGTTCCTCCTGTTGGGTTGTGGTGTCGTCGCTCATCGGTCCTCCATCACCTTGATCGCGCTCTCCTCCGCCCACCGCTCAAGTTCGGCGACCGGGTACAGACGCATCCGCCCCCGCAAAATCACCTTCAGCTCGGGTGCTACGTGCTCGCGGAAGGCGGACTCGCCCATGCCAAGCGCAGCGGCGGCCTCGGCAGTCGGCAGCGCGATTGCCGGGATCGGCGGGCGTGTCTTCCGGGCGCTCACGGCCGCAGCCGCCCCCAACACCGCCCGCAGCGGACGTCGTCGTCGGTCGGCTCCCCACCGTCCGCGCAGGAGCACGGCGGGCGGTACGGGCCCGGCGGAACGTCCTTCGGCGTCGCGTAGGGCCTCCATCTTCGGAAGTCGTCGAGGTGTGCTCGGTAGCGGGCGAACATCTCGCGCTCCTCGTCCTTGGACCGTGCCGCCTCCTTGATGGCGCGGATCGTCTGCCACGGGATCGGATGCTTCACCGGCCGGCCCTCCCGATCCGGTTGAGAACCGCATACGCGGGCCGCCAGCGCACCAGAGCACGCCGCGCGTCCAGCGGATCCTTCGTGCGAGCGAACCGGCGCAGGTCAGACGCCAACTCGCGCATGTCGTCCTCCCAGCCTTCTTCCGCAGGGTGGCCGTTCGCGATCGCCGCGACCTCGGCGGCAGTGGCGTCCGCGCCGTGCTGCTTTACGGCCTTCCTCCAGATCTCCTGGGCGCGCTTCGGGTCGGTCTTTGCCGTCGCCGCCAACTTGCGCACAACCCTCTCGCTCGACGGCGGCGGCAACGGTGCGTCGACCGCGACGGACGCCTCGCCCGCGGAGCCGGCGACGACCTCAAACCCGTACTGCGCGGCAAGATCCTCCTCGTCGTCCGTGTCCACCATGGTGGACACGAGCTGCCTGGTGACACCCGCCGCATCGATCAGCTGATAGCCGCGGCTGCGGCTCATATCCCACCGCTCCCGCAGATAGTCCTCGAACCGGCCGTGCGACTGGCGGTATAGCCGACTGTC
Organism: uncultured Solirubrobacterales bacterium; assembly: GCA_963796525.1. Lineage (GTDB taxonomy): Bacteria > Actinomycetota > Thermoleophilia > Solirubrobacterales > Solirubrobacteraceae > Palsa-465. The sequence continues at coordinate 284,201 of CAWCMD010000010.1, read as the reverse complement.
GCGGATCTCAGCGAGCGCGTTGCCAACATCAATGAACGTCTGGACGCCCCGGTCGATGACCTCCTCGAGCACAGCCAGACGGTCGGCCTCGACGCCCGTGATGATCTCCAACTGGCCGCTCACGACGCCCTCCGGTACGTGCGGGTCGCACGGCCGTGCCACGACGGGACGCACTTGGCACGCACGATCGCCCCGTGCTGCTGAAGCGCCCGCAACGCCGCCGACACGCTCGAGAACTCTGTGATCCCCAGCCGCCCGGACGCCCACCGTGCGCTGTACATCAACGGAACCCCGCCGACGCCCGCACCGTCAGCCAGGCCGAACAGCAACGCCATGTCCTCGGCCACCGCACGGGTCACATGACGCGCATGCGGCGGCAACGACAACCGCACGTCGACGGGCGCGATCTCGCCGCTGTCGTACCCCTTCAAAAGTCGTTTCGCGTCCAGGACGCGAACACCACTAATAATTAGCGTTACGGAGTGAGCGGGAGAGGAGCGCCGTAAACGCTCGCGACGGAACGCGTCCCAGCCGAAAAAAGCCTCCGGGGGCAGTCCGAGCGCCACGCGCACGTCGTCGAACGAGCAGCCCGCGTGACAGTGCATCAGCCGCCGGCCGTCGCGGCCCGGGCTGACTGACAGGGCGCGTTTGCGCTTCCGGTCGTCGTGCGCGGGACACTGCGCCTGGAGCCCCGCGCCGCGGTGCCGGACCCGTAGGCCGCGGCTTTCGAGGATCGCTGCGAACTCCCCGGCCGTCACGCCGCACGCTCCAACTGTCGGGTGCGGTCAAGCGCCCCGGTGAGCGCCTGCGTCACCCGTAAGGCACGCTCCCTACGCTCCGGTGGATGCACGTCCGGGTGGCAGAGCGCGATCGCGCTCTTGATCGTCGCGGCGTCGAGCACCGCAACGGCCTGCACGGACGGCGCCGTCTCACGCCGCTGATGCCAGTTCGATGGGTTCTGCTCGCGCCAGCAGTCCCAACACAGATAGTGGTGGCTCCGAGCGGGTTCGAACCGCTCGCCACAGCTGCGACACCGTCTCATAGCCTCACCCCCAGGCAGTGAGACGGCCTGTCTAAATCACCATCATCACCCGGAGGGTCAGAGATCTCGATGTCGATCGTGCGACGTGCTGCTGCCGGCGATGAACACGCGGGCGGCCGGCACCACGAGGCCGGGCTGTACGCGCCCGACCAGTCGCCACCACAAACACGGGTGCGTAATCCGTTGGGAATCCGCCGGTGCCCCGTGGTCGTGGTGCCGTTGCCTCGCCACGCGCCCAGGGGCCGAGCGCCCGAACGATCGCGGCCGGCGGCCAGCCCGCCCTGCGGAGACGCCGCACGTTCCACACGATCGCGTTCCGCTCGTCAAGCGTCGGAATGCGACGGGCGCCAACTCGCCCCATCGCCCGCCACTTCGCCGCGGCTGCATGATCGCCACGCGCCTCGTGACGCATCGCAACCTCTTCATACTGGGCCATCAGGTCGGGGTCTAAGCCCCCGGCGACCCGACACCGAGACGACGAACCGCTACGCGGCATCGGCGTGAAATCGAAAGAACAGGCTCATCAAGCCGTCCAAGATAAACAAGGGGGTGGACGGAACCGAGCGTCAGAACGACAGAACCCCCGCCCCTGGGGCCGGGGGTTCCGCACAGTGGTTCAAAGTGATGAGCCCGAATCCACCGATCTCACACGACGCCGACCATCATAGGGGCCGTGGCGGATCTATCCGGCCGTCTGACGCTCCCGCCACACGTCGAACGCCTCGAACGGGTCCAGCGAATCCAGGATCGCGGCGCCCTCACGCTCCAACCACTGCACCCGATCCGACACCCCCGCATGCCACTCCCCAGGCGAAACCTCCCACCCCAACACCCGACTCATATTCAGCAACAGATCCAGCTCGAACCACTCACGGCGCAAGTCCGGATCCTCGTCAGGCTCACGCTCCGCTGGCCGATCCAGCCGCTCGAGCAACCGGCCCGCCATCGCGGTCGCGCGCCCCTCCTGGTAGGTTGTGACATCAACATTCAGGACCGCCAGCAGTTCTCGCCGCACCCGAGGCAACGGCGCCTCGCCGGCGCGCATCAGATCGTCGATCGCCTGCACCTTCGCCATCAACGCCGGCCCCGTCTTGGCCCTAGAGAGCGCCCGACGCAACAGCGACCGTTTGTGAGCCCTGGTCATCGCCTACGGATTATCGGCGCGCACACACAGGAAACTTTCTGTCGCCGCTCGCGACTGGGAGCGCACGCGGCCTCTAACGCTTCGTGATGGTTTTCCGCCCCCCTGGTGTTCATGCGACCAACGGCCTCGGTTTGGGTGCTGTCGCCTCGCCTGCGGGCACGTGAGGCGATCGGATCGGTTGGGCAAGGGGTTGCCCTGCCTGCTTGCTTCGGTTGCAGTGTGGGTGGGTGGCTTGCAAGTTGCTGATGTCATTGCTGCCACCGTGAGCAACAGAGACGATGTGGTCGATCTCGGTGAGTGGCCCTGGCTGTCCGCATAGGGGACACGGTTTGCCTTGATCGCGTTCGAGCACGAGAAGCCTGTTCTTGCGATAGGTGTTGTCCTGCGCCCTTGTGGTTGGTGAGCGGTTCACGCGTCCTGGTTTGTAGGTGCGTGTTGGCTGGTGTTCTGGGCAGCGTCGGTCGCGTGGGCTGGTTGGCTGGTATCTGCGGCCGCAGACAGTGCAGGACTTGTAGATGGTCACCGTGTCACCTGATCGCCGGCTGCCGCCCAACCACGGGCGTCGAGGTCGGACGGCAGCACAGCGGTTCTCGCGGGAGAGCATCCGCCGGCGTGAGCGAAGAGCTGCTGCAAAGACTCACACCGCGGCCCCGCGAAGTTGAAGGGTTGCCGCCGTCCGCCCAAAGCGAGAGGAATGCTCGAGCGGACGGCGGCGTGATCGCGGGCCAGCAATGCGCCGGCAGTCAAAGGACGATGAACCCGCCGGCGGCACCCGCGACATTCGTTCACGATTTGATCTGAAGGACTCGCGCCGCCTGCTCAAGCACAACGCCAGCACCAGTCCGTCCGTATGCCAGCAAGCCTCGCTGCCCGGTTGGCAATCCATTATCGGGATTGAACAGATGATTGACGACTTCAACGCGGATCCCTAGGCGATCGACCACCACATAGCACTTCTGGAAGTCGGCGAGGATCGCTACCTTCGCGCCGGCTGACGTTGGGTCGTCGGCCATCGTTGATAGTTCGCGCAGTGGACGGCCGAGCATCGACTGCCGGTCGGCGCTGAGTAGCGGCGGCTCTGTGGTCGAGCCGGGCGGCGCAAGCCGGTTGAAAGTGTCGATCAGCGCTCCGCTCATCACCCAGGTCGAGCCGGGTCTGAAGCGAGGCGGGAGCTGCATTCTTCAGATCGTAGGCGTCGTCCACGGCAACGGTGCCTCCGCTCGTGGTAACCGCCACTGCGGTACCGAGCCCGGTGAGAACCCCCTCGGGTTGCATGGTGCCCGATCCTGTGAGCAGCATGTCCGAGTCCAACGTGTCCTTGCTGTCGGACATGAGTACCGCGAGCTCTTGCTGCAGCCCCGCGAAGTCTTCCTGGATCTCAAAACTGAACGGGACGAACGACGTCCAGCGTTCGGCTTTCACGATCGGACCCTCGAAGGCGGGGGTGCCGGCGGTTACGTCAGTTGCCTCCTCGCTATAGGCAGAAACAACCCCCGCGCTGCTGACACCATGCCACTCGTTTGTGGTGACAGTCACCGTGCGGCTGATCTCTCTGAGCGGGCTGATCGCCCCGTCGCTGGACAGCATGATCGACGGGTCGACCGTGAACGGGAGGGGCAGCCCTGATCCGCCGACGCTTACGCCTGCGGCGTACATCCCGCCGCCGGCCATTGAGCGCATCTGCTCGGCCTGCACCACGGTCTTGATGCTGGCGCGCTGATCGTCGGTCATGTGGTAGCTGGCGGCGGCGGCCCCGTGCTTCAGCCAGAGGCCAAAGGCCTCGCCGTACAGGTCGGATGCGACCCCGCGCAGGTATGCGGAGTCTCCGCCTACGACGTCCCGGCGGACCAAGCTTTCGAGCCTGTCTGCCGCCTCCGCCGATAGCTCACCGGAACGGTTTTCGATGCAGCGCAGCGCATGGTCGCGGTGCTGCTCGGGTGTCTCGCGGCCGATCAGCGGCGGCGGTGCGGCTGGGTGTCCAGCCGGCGGAACGTGCCACGGGCCGCCGTCGGGTTGGTTGGCGGGATCGGCGGCGAGCCGGAACACTTCGCGTTCCTTGCTTTCGCGGGTGGCGAGCTTCCCGTTGATCGCGCGGACTGTCGCCTCGATGTTGTTGACGCGCGAGCCGCTGGCGCGCCCCAGTTCACTCAGGAGCTGGTCGCGGCGTGCGATGAGCTCTTCTACCGATTGCATGGTCATCACCCTCCGGAGGGGTCGTGGCGCGGCAGCATCGGGCTGTCTGCGCCGAAGGTTGGTGCTGCGGCTAACTCCGGGAGGGAACCGATCCCCAGCGGGGCACTGATGCCAGCTTCGCCATCTATAGGCGGCGGGCCCCCGCGTGGGGCAGGCCGTGACGAGCTACTACGAAGGATAGTCCCCGGCGGCGACGGCCTTTAGTTCTGGGACGCGTGCCAGGCGCGCTCGTCCTGAACCCACACGCGCACGGCCTCGACGGCGGCCACGTATTGCGGCCGGCCGTGCTTGACGAGCAGCCGTTCGACGCTCGCGAGGCGTTGCAGCACGTCGAACTTCTCAGCGTGCGCGGTATCCGTGATCTCGAGCAGCTGGATGGCGGCGGTCTCGAACCCCGGCCGGTCGTCGGCTTCGATGGCTTGGCGTACCTCGCGGCAGACGGCGAACAGGTCCGGGGCGTCGTCGGTCATACGAACCTCCGGCGGTCGGGTCGCGCGAGCCGGCGCAGCATGACGTCGATCTCGTCCCGGCCGGCGGCGATGCGCTGCTGTTGATGGATGTAGCCGCGGGTGATCTCGCGGGCTCGGTCGGATCCGGCGGCATGCACACGCGGCTCTGGCGGTTTGCGTTTGCGAGGGCGGGCCCGGGTCGCGGTCACGACTTGGATGCTACGTAGCCGGTCGGCGGCCTTTGCCTCGGGGTTGGGTGGGGATCGGCGGACGGCTCGGGAGGGTACTGGCGGCGCTCCTCGCTGACCAGACCGCCGATCAGGAACCGCGCCCCACTGTCCCCAATTGGAGACATACGATCTCCCAGCCGACGGGCCAAATGGGACAACGGCGGGACAATGAACCGTCCCGACGGCGGGTTTTGGCGGGGTACGGCGGTCACACAAACCCAGTGTTCACGGGGAATCCGGCCATCTGACGGGGTCTACTGACTGCCACGCGAACATGCTGCTCGCGCCGATGTACCGCGCCTTTCCGGCTTTCACCACGTCGTGCAGTGCGTCCATCGTCTCCTCGATCGGGGTCCGGTAGTCCCAGCGATGGATCTGGTAGAGGTCGACGTAATCGAGCTCCATGCGCGCGAGGGATGCGTCGATCGAGGCCAGGATGTGCTTGCGAGACAGGCCCATCCGTTCTCGCCGGGCATCGTCGGGAACCACACCTTGGTCGCGACCACGTACTCCTCGCGCATCCCGAACAACTTGCGCAACAGCCGGCCTGTGATGACCTCGCTTTGTCCGCCGTTGTACGCGTCGGCGGTATCGAAGAACGTGATCCCCCCTTCGACGGCACGTTTGACGATCGGCTCCGCGGCGTGCTCCTCCAGCGCCCATTCTCGGCTCTCGTGCTTGCCATAGCTCATCATCCCTAGGCAGACGCGCGACGCGCGCAGCCCCGTGTTGCCCAGGTTCACGTAGTTCATGCCGGCCTCCTCGGTTGGGTGTTGCGCCCAATCATGGCGGTCGGGCGCTTGTGGCGGACTGCGGGAAAACCCGCAGCGGACTCGGTGTTCTGGAGCACAAACCCAGCGCTCGCGTACGGATGGCACGGAGGCGCGCAATCCCGATCATCTCGCCAAGTTTCGCGTTCCCTCATAGGAGATCAAGATGTCCGATCAGTCACCCAATAACCCAGAAGTCCCAGAGAATCGTTCGAAGGACCGCGCATGGCGCGAGTGGATGATGGTCGCCGTCGGGATCACTGGTCTGCTCGCGGTGCTTGGCGTGATCGTTTCGGTGGTCGCGCTCTCATCGAGCAGCTCCACCAGCACGACCACCGTGACCGTGCAGGCGTCGCGTTCGTCCGCCCCCGCGGCGTCCGTGCCGAAGCCCGCGTCGTTCAACGTCGCTGTGAAGGCCGACGACGAGCACGGCCGGATGGGTCCCGACAAGCAGTGGCATGACGCCTTCCTGCCGGCCGACTACACGGTCCACGCCGGCCAGACCGTGACGATGACCTTCCAGAACTACGACGGCGGGCCGCACACGTTCACGGCCCCGTCACTGAACGTCAACCAGGTGATCCCCAGCGGCTCCGCCAGCCACCCGGTGAGCACGACCGTCACCTTCACCGCGCCCAAGACGCCCGGCAAGTACCAGTGGTGGTGCGCCGTGCCGTGCGACCCGTGGGCGATGTCGCACGACGGGTACATGCGGGGCTTCGTGACTGTGGTCGCGTAAGCTGATGTGATCTGCCGCAGCTACGTAGGACATCGATGAGGGCGTGATGCCCCCGTCGCAGGACCAACACGGACCCCGGCCGCAAGCAGACCGGGGTCCGCGTGTTACACGCCGTCAGGCGATTGCCGGCGCCGCACTCGTCGGCGCGAGCGTCGGCGTGGGCGCTGGGGTGGATCGCGCGATCGAGTCGGGCTCGCCTACAGGCACTGTCTCGGCCTCGGCCGACAATCGGTCACCGGCCGTCCGGTTCCACGGCGAACGCCAGGCCGGCATCGCGACGCCGATGCAGGCGCACCTAAATTTCGCGGCGTTCGACGTGGCGCGTGCGAGCGGGCGTGAGACGGCCCGCGACGCCGCGGAACGCCTGGCCGGCCTCCTGCGGCGCTGGAGCGCGGCGGCTGCAGCTCTGAGCCTGGGGCGCCCGTACCCGGTCGCAGACGGCGATCCGGGTGAGGCTCTTGGGCTCCCCCCCTCGCGGCTGACGCTTACGTTCGGGCTCGGCCCGAGCCTGTTTGGGGAGCGGTTCGGGCTGGCGGACCGCAAGCCGTCGGCTCTCGAGCAGCTTCCGCCGTTCGCCGGAGAGACCCTGGACCCGGCACAGTCGAACGGCGATCTCTGCGTGCAGGCGTGCGCGGACGACCCGCAGGTCGCATTTCATGCGGTCCACGTGCTCGCTCGCGTCGCAGGCTCCGACGCGTCGGTTCGCTGGGCGCAGCTTGGCTTCCGTCCTGGCGCCGGAACCGTCCCCGACGCCGAGACGCGCCGCAACCTGCTCGGGTTCAAGGACGGCACCGAGAACATCGCGCTCGACGACCACGCCGCGCTCAACCAGTTCGTGTGGGTGCAGTCCGGTGATGGTCCGGCCTGGATGACGGGCGGGAGCTACCTGATCGCTCGGCGCGTCGAGATCGTGTTCTCGAGCTGGGACGGGGTCAGCCGGGCAGCGCAGGAGCGCGTCATCGGGCGCAAGAAGCTCGACGGCGCGCCGCTCGGCGGACACCACGAGCACGACCCTCCCAACTTCGGTGCGAAGGGCCCCGACGGTCGGCCGCTGATCCCGCTCGATGCCCACATTCGCGTCGCCCGCCCTGAGAACAACGGTGGCCAGCGGATTCTGCGGCGCGGCTACTCGTACTCCCAGGGCACGTCGTCGAGCGGTGGCACAGACAGCCCCACCGGGCTCGACGGGGGCCTGTTCTTCATCGCCTTCGCGCGCAGCCCGGCCCGGCAATTCATCCCGATCCAGCGACGCCTTTCGACCGGGGACGCACTGGGAGCGTTTACCGTACCTACGGCGAGCGCGATCTTCGCGTGCCCACCCGGCGCAAGGCCGGGCGGGTTCGTAGGCGACCGGCTGTTCGCGTGAGCAGCCCGTGGCTCTAGCTGACCGGCAGCACGAGCGCAGAGCGATAGCGCCCGCCGTGCATGATCTCGACGTCGACCCCTTGTAAAGCCGTAGCCGAGACTGGATCACCGCCGGTGCCAGGGTTACGGATGTAGCGCGGGTGCGCGCCCGACGAGACTTGCAGACGGATCGCATGGCCGGCGGCGAAGCGATGTGCGGCCGCCCACAAGTCAAAGCGGACCGACCACGTGCCGTCGTCTGAGCGCTCGTGACGTCCCGGCGCGACCCGGACGAGCGCATCGCATACGTTCCACGAGGCCCCGGCACGATCGACATCGCAGACGCGGGCGAAGACGTCGAAGTGCGGGGCACTGGCACGGACCGACAGCTCGACCTTCACCGGCCCGACCGCCTCGAACGCCGCCGGCAGCGGGGCAGTCGTATAAGTGAGCACGTCAGGGCGCGCTTCGAGCTCTCGGTTGTCGACGACCGGTTCGCGCGTCAGCAACACGGGCCCGCCCAGCGACGGCGTCGGATCAACCGGGTCGTAGTGGTAGCGATCGGAGCCCTCCTGGCCCGGTGGATCATCGTCGAGCACCCGGCCTTCGGCCAGCCACAAACGGCGCTCGGTCATCCCGGGTGGCGGCCAATCCCGGAGCTCACGCCAGCGCGGCCCGCTCGCCTCGCCGGTGACGAACACCCGGACGGGCGCGGAGCGCACGAGTCGATCGTCGTCGAACAGGTGCGCGCGGAGCCAGCCAAGGCCATCACGCAGGCTCGCGGCGAGCAGACCGGGGGCCGTGTGCGTCCAAGGGCCGATCTGCAACTGAACCTCGTGGCCGGCGGCGCGCAGCGCGGCAAAGTCCTCGAGCATCCACGGCAGGAAGATGTCGTACCAGCCGCCGATCAGCTGCACCCTGGCGCTCACCTCAGCCACGCCCGCCGCATAGTCTCGGGTGACCCAGTACGCGTCCTCGCGCTCGGGGCTCGCGAGGCCCTCGCGGTACCAGCCGACCTCGACGCCGATCGCGCGCTCGTCGAGCGCGCTGAGTGGCGTCTCGGTCAACAGGGCTGGCAGCTTGCGCAAGCCGCGGAGCGTCGCGAGCGGCGCAAACCGGCGTTCCTGCTCTCCGACCAGCACGAGCCACGAGGCGACCGTCTCCAGCGAGAGGCTCCCGCCGGCATATGTCTGGCCGTGAAATTGGGACGCGCTGACTTGTACCGCCAACGCCGCGAGGTCCTCGCCGGCTTCGGTTGCGAGCGCCCATTGCACGAGCCCGAGGTAGCTGGGACCGAACATCCCGATCCGGTCCCGGTGCCAGCGTTGCTCGCGCAACCAGCGCAACGTAGCCAGCCCATCGGCCCGCTCATCGAACGGGCTGAACACGCCTTCGGAGCCGAACGTGCCTCGGACGCTCTGGATCAGCACCTGCAGACCGCGCTCGGCCAGCAACCGACCGAAGATCAGGCCGACGAGCTGGCGGCGACCGTACGGCGAGCGGATCACGACGGTCGGCTGCGGCTGGTCGCGGAGGTCCCGTGCGACCCAGCGGTCGGCGAGCAAGACGGCGCCGTCATCCATCGTCGTCCGGTAATCCTGCTCGCAGATGACGTCGACCGTAAAGGGCCGCGTGAGCCGCATGCGGCGGGCGAGGATCTCGCTGGCAGCGCTCATCACGGCATCGTAAGCGCTTCCCGCGCGACCGCACACGGAGGCCGTCGCGTACGCTCGCACACTTCAAACCGCGGACAACGGAGGTAGACATGGAAGCCCACGAAGCGCTTGGGCGCTTCGAGACAGTCGCCGAGGGACATGATCTGTCCCATGGGCCGGCAGGTCGGCTCGCCCGTGACGCGGCCTTTCTCGTCGCGCTGCTCGCGGGCTTTCTGGCGATTGCGACGTTCTTGGCCAACGAGGCGATCAAGGAAGTGATCAAGGGCGAGACCCGAGCCGCCGACACGGACGCGCGGCTGGAGGCCAACGACGTCAAGACGACTGTCGCGGGCGCCAATTCCGTCTTGCTCCGCGTTGTCGGAGCCGGGAGTGCGAAGGAGGGTGTCGCGGCCGCCAAGGCCGAGCAGCTGGAGAACCGGATCCAGTCCGAGTTCGGCCCGATCGACCGCCGGCTGACGGCGACGGTGGCCGCCGATCAGCACGAACGCGATCACGCCGACACGCAACACCTGATCTACGAGCTCGCCGAAGTTGGATTCCAGATCGGGATCGTGCTGTCCGGAGTGGCGATTCTCACTCGACGGCGCTGGTTGCTGGCCGGCGGAGGCATGATGGGAGTAGCGGGTCTGGTCGTCCTGGTCGTCGGCCTCCTTTATTAGGGTCCATTGACCGGGCCCCGACCGGCTGAAAGACTCCGCCGATCGATTCCATCTAGGGGGTTCAAGGATGATTTACCTGTTGACGCGACCTTTCGCGTGACTGTTCAAGTTGTTGGTGTTCATCGTCACGCTGCCGGCGAAGATCGTGCTCGCGATCCGGAACCATCGTGCGCGCAAGAACGCGAAATTCGCCGCCAAGCACGCAAAGGCGCAGCGGAAGGAAGCCAAACTGGCGGCCAAGCAGGCCAACGAGGCCCCGCCGGCGGTCGCGGCCGGCGCTGCGGCCGGCGCCGCGACGATCGCAGCGGGCGGTACGACCCCGGCGGTTCAGTCGGGCACGCCGGCCGAGGCGGCCCCTGCAGTAGCGTCGGCCCTGCCCGCTGACACGGCCCCACCGGCCGACGCGGCCCCACCGGCCGACGCGGCCCCACCGGCCGACGCGGCCCCACCGGCCGACGCGGCCCCACCGGGCGACGCGGCCCCGCCGGCCGAGGCAGCCCCTGCAGCGGAGGCAGCCCCGCCCGCCGACGCCACGCCCGCGGCAGCGGGCGCGACCGACGCGCCGCCGCGATCAGCAGACCAGCCAGCCTAGCGTCGCCGACGACACCGCTTCACCAAGCGAGGGCCCGCAGGGCGGGCCGGCTACGCGCTGCCGCCAGATGTGAACAACTGGTGACCCGCGTATCCGAGGTCAGTGCTTTCTGCGGATGTGGGCAACATTGGGCGCAGACAGGATCAGAGCATGCTTCCTCCTCCGGCACTCACGCACCGCTTCCTGGAATCCGTGGCGCTGGCGCAAGACGTCCACGGCGATCAGCGCAGGACCGGCACCCAGATCCCGTATCTAGCTCACCTGCTCGTCGTGTCCGGGCTCGTGATGGAGGACGGCGGCGACGAGGACGAGGCGATCGCGGCAATCCTGCACGACGCCGTCGAGGACGGGGGCGGGCGGAAGCTCCTCGAGCGGATCAGCGGGCAGTTCGGCCCCCACGTCGCGGCGATCGTCGAAGCTCTGACGGACAATCTTGACGGCCCCGACGGCGAGGCCTGGATCGATCGCAAACGGCGCTACCTTGCGCACCTGCCAGAAGTCACCGACGACGCGATCCTGCGTGTGGCGCTGGCCGACAAGGTCCACAACGCCCGGTCTCTCGTGCGCGACTACCGCGAGGAGGGGCACGCCCTGTGGGACCGCTTCACGCAGAAGACCGCGCGGGACCAGCTCTGGTACTACAGCGGGCTGCTGGCGTTCTTTCAGAAGCGGCGGCCGGGCCCCCTGACAGAGGACCTGCTGCGCGCGGTCGGCGAGCTCTCTTGGCTCGTGGCGAACGACGAGGCTCAGCACGCCGAGCGCGTCCAGCTGTGGCTTGACCCGGACTTTCACGAGGCTCAGGCGCCGGAGCGGTGGATCCAGGTGCGATCGGCCGACGAGGCAGTCCAGCTGCTGGAGGCGCTCCCGGTCTGCGCGCTCTCGCTCGACGGCACCGCCGATGCGCTGCACGTGATCGGGTGGCTGGCCGACCAGACGGCCGAGGAGGAGCGGGACCGATGGCCAACCGAGGAGATCGCGTTCCACGACGACCTCGATCACACCGTAGAGAAGCGCCTGTCCGCCCAGATCGAGGCCCACTCCAATCTTCGCGAAGACGGCGCCCGGGCGTGGCGCATCGCCCGCGGCGATCCTACGAACTGACCCTCACCCGGGCTGGCGGCATCGCGTAGGCTTGCCCGCGGGTGATGGAGAGCCGCAGCGCAAGGCAACGTGGTGGAAGCCGAGCCGGCCCGTCCCGCCGAAAGGCCAAGGCCCCGACGATCTTCGACGTGGCGGCCGCCGCCGGCGTTTCGAAGTCCACCGTGTCGAACGTCGTGCGCGGCACCGAAGAGGTTTCGGCTCTCACGCGCAGCCGGGTGCTGGATGCGATCGAGCGCCTGGCCTACAAGCCGAACGCAATCGCGCGCCAGTTCGTCAGGCAGCGGACGACGGTCCTCGCTTCGCTGGTCGGCGACCTGCGCGTCCCCCTCTCTGCCGAGCTCGCCCAGGCCGCCGAGCGGGCCGCGTTCCGATCCGGCCACTCGATGATGCTCGCCAGCGTCGATGTCCACGGCGACGACGCGGCGCGCCGGATCGGGGCACTACTCGAACAGCAGGTGGCCGGAATCGTCTGCGTCGCGCTGACCTCGCGCAGCCCCGAGTTCGACCCGGCGCTGCGCAGCGCCCGAGTGCCTGTCGTGTTCCTCGGCGTTAGCGAGGAGTGGAGCGATTCGGTGACTCCACACAACGCGAAGGGCGGCCGTCTCGCGACCGAGCATCTCGCGTCGTTGGGGCACCGCCGGATCGCCTACGTCCGCACGCCGCTGATCGCCGACTCCGCGGACCGCGCCCGCCACGCGGGCTATCGCTCGGCAATGCGGGCAGCGGACCTGCCCGCGATGGCGCCGATCCACTGGGAGCCGGGAGCGGGTCAGATCAAGATTGCCCGACACGACCAGGACCTCGACGCCGCACTGCAGGACGCCGACGGGCCGACCGCACTGTTCGTCTCAAACGACAGCGCGGCGATCGCGCTGCTCGAGCTGTGTGAATCACGGGGATACTCGGTACCTCGCGATATCTCGATCGTCGGCTTCGACGACATCGGGCCGGCGTCTATGCGCCGGATCTCGCTGACCACGATCGCCCAGCCGTGCGAGTACCAGGCCGAGCAGGCGGTCGAGCTGCTGCTCGAGCGGATCGAGAACCCCGGGCTCGAGCCGCGCCACGTCAACGCCCCGGTCGAACTGCTGGTGCGAGGCTCGACCGGCCGCGCGCGTAGGTGACGCGCGCCTACAGCCGCTCGAGCACGGCGTCGGCGAGGCGCTGCACAGCGGCCGGGACGTGGTCGATGAACAGCGAGGGCTCGGTCAGCTCGAGCTCGATCAGCCGCGGCCGGCCGTCTGGGCCCGCGATCAGGTCGACACGCGCGTAGAGCAGGTCGGTCCGCGGCCAGGGCAACGAGTCGAGGACCTCCTCGGCCACCTCCCGTTCCGCCTGACTCGGCGTGCGCGGATGAATCACCTCGCTGACGAAGACGTCCTGGGAGGGCTTGACGCCCGGACGGAGCATCTGACCTTTGCGGACCGCATGTGAGTACGCGCCGTTGAAGAACATGAGCGCGCTCTCACCGTGCTCGTCCACGGCACTGAGGTAGGGCTGGATCATCACCGTGCGACCGGCGGCAAGCAGCTCCTGCGCATGCCGGCGGCCCGCTGCGGCCTCGCCGGCGTGATACCGGGCGGTGTCTCGTGAGCCAGCGGAGATCGCCGGCTTGATGACGTACTCGTGATCCGGCGGGTCGAACCGGTCACCGGGCTCTAGGAACCCCGTAGGGACTGCATGCGGCAGTTCGGACAGATACCACTTGTCGGTGTTCCAGCGGAGCACATCGGCGGCGTTGAGGACCCTCCGCAGCCGGCGTGCCCAGTCGACGAACTGGTCGCGGCGCGGCGTGTAATCCCACGTCGAGCGGATGATCACCAGGTCGTAGGCGTCCCATTCGACGCTCTGCTCATCCCATACCGCCGGCTCGGCGGCGACGCCCCGCGCCCTTAGCTCCGCGAGCAGCAGCGGATCACCTTCCGCCAGCTGCGGGAACAAGTCACATGTCGCGAGCGCGACGCGGGGCCTCACCGGTGGTGATTATGGGGTGAACACGGATGTGTGGCAGGGCGTACCGCCGCACACGTTGATCACGGTGCCCGTGGGCTCGAGGAACGCCGATTTCTGCGTACGGGCGTCGGGAGTGGAGCGCACGTCCTCGTGCGGGTCGTGTGCACTGGTCGGCGGTGGCTGGGGACCCACCGGCGGCGGCGGCACGAGCCCGGGTCCGTCATCCCAGATCTCGATCGCCGAGCCGCTGTACGGGAAGCTCTGAATCGCGGGAATCCCGTAGAACAGGTTGCGATCGCGCGAGCGCGCCGGATCGAGCGCGGGCTGATATGCAGCTGCGCCAATCGTGCGAGCCTCGGCCGCGGCGGCGTACATGCTGACCTGATGGTCGCCGTAGGCGATCTGCATCAGCACGACGTGCGGTGGTGTGTCGGGCAGTGGACTCGAGGTCATGTGCTGCGCGTAGCCGTCCGGGTCGCCGCGATCCCAGAGCTGCTGCATCAGGTCGAGAATCACCGGGTGCATCGACTGGTCGGGATAGCTCGGGTACAGGAAGCTCGAGTACGCCGTGAAGTCGGTGCTGCGCAACAGCAGCATGCCGCCGTAGTTCATGCCCGAGACGCCTAGCACCGCATGGGTGAAGTCGGGCGCCACAGCGGTTGTCATCCCCCCTTCGATACCGCCCTGACTGTTGCCGTCGTAGTACAGGTTGGAGGTGTCGACCACAGGCTGGCCGCCGGACTGGAACGCCGCATTTGAAGCGAAGCCCTGCGGGTTGAGCATCAGCCGGCCGAGGTACAGGGTGTTCAGCACGCCCTGCTGGAGCCGGTCGACGACATTGGGGAACAGGTTGAGGTTCTTCAGCGCCGCGATATCGCCGCCAACATCGCCCTCGGCGAGCCCCCACCAGTCGGTCGCGCAGAACGTGACGTTGTGCTCAGTCGCCATCGCCTGCACGTTGCCCGCCTCGACCTCCGTGTGCGAGCCCAGCAGGCCGTGACCGTACAGCGAGACGCGCGCCGGATTGGACGGGCCGGCGCTGTTCGGGATGATGCACTCGAAGGGCGCCGTGGCGGTGTTACCCGGAATCTGCGTCGGTGTCGCGTCGAGCGCGTTCGAGCTGTAGTGGAACCCGGCCGTGGCGCTTGCGCCGCAGGTGACGAGGTAGCAAGGCACGGTGAACGTGCCCTGGACGCGCGTGAAGCCGGTGAGGCCCGTGTCGACGCTCGCGACCTGGAACTGTGGGGCACTGCCGTCGACATGCCCGTCCGCCAGGTTGGCGTCGCCGAGCTGCGAGAAGGCGTCGTTGCGAATCGCCAGCAGCCGTGAGGCAAGGCCGCGCTCGGAGGCGATCGTGAAGTCCCATGCCTCGTACAGGTTCTTGTCCCGTGCGATACCGGCCCGCCTGAGCGAAGCGAAGATTCGTTCGTAGCGGGCCTTCTGCGGCCGCTCGCCCGCAGGCAGGCGGCGCTTGTCGCGCAGCTTCACGAACCAGCTCGGCGCTGAGATCTCGGCTCCGCCGGCGGTCCGCAGGTTGCGCAGGGCGACGGCGTACGTGTGCCCCTCGGTGAAGTTCTTCCCGGGGTGGATCATCAGGTTGGTATCGGCTGGACTCGTCGCGTTGGCATCGAGCTCTGACCAGATCAGCTGGCGCTGACCGGTCTGCTCATCGATCACGACGATCGGCTGGCGCCTGGCGAAGGCCTGGGACATATCGAGCAGACCGACCGCGCCGGTCCTCGCGAATGCGGCCGCGTTGTCCAGGCCGGGGACGTGAACGATCAGGGCGCTGCCTGGACTGAAGCCGTCGTTGCGGTCGTACTCGGCGACGCCGATCCGCTGGCCGCTCGTGTTCACGGGCATCGCCGCCACCGGCAGCTGCACGCGTAGGCCGGTCGGGCTCGATCGATCCGGGCGGGTGAAGAGGTTGTTCGGGAACGGCAGTAGGCACGGCGTCCTCGAGAACGGCTGGCAGGCGGCTGCATGCGAGCTCGCCGCGGCATGCGCTTGGCGCTTTGCGCCTGCGGCCGAGGTCAATAGCCCGGCCGAAAGGCCGGCAGTGCAGATGGCGGCCGCCAGGCAACCCAGCACTGTCATCCGTGTCGTGCGGTTCGCGGACATCCTTCTCCTCTCTCCGAGGCGCCCCCGCTTTTGAGCTTACAAGCCTCGCGCGCGATCCGTAGTTCCCACGCTGCAGAGACTCCACGGGCGGCCGAACACAGTTGCAAGGGCCAGGTTCGTACGTGCCGCTCTCGAAGGCCACGATGCACCAACCAGCTAACCGCCATCGTCCAGGTCTGCGATACGCGATCGCAGCGCTGCTCGCCGTTTGCTGCGCGCAGCTTGCGTGGACTGCGTCGGCGAACGCGACCGTCCAGCTCACGGCTTCCACCTACAACGTCAGTGAGAGCGCCGGCCAGGTGGTGATCGTCGTCACGCGCACCGGCTCCATGCTGAAGGACGAGTACGTCCGGTATGGCTCGCACCGCCTCGGCGCGGTTCAGGACGTCGACTACCGCGACACCGGCGGTGTCCTGCACTTCCTTCCGCTTCAAGCCGTCGCCACCTACACCATCCCGATCGCCCACTACAACTTCAACGGGCCGCCGGTCAACTTCTCGACCTACCTCTATGGATCCTGGCCGGAGAACATGGCGAGTCCGCACGGTGCGATCGTCTCGATCCAGCACGACGCGCCGCTCGACCGGCGCGATCCGGCCAATCCGCTCGAGCTGGCCCCGGCACCCGCGAACGGCAACCCGCTGTCGGGCGCGACCTGGTTCGTTGACCCCGTCAACGACCCGGCGGGCCTGGCCGCCGCTCAGTACCGCAGGTCGAACCCCGGCTGGGCGCGCGAGCTGTCGATCATCGCCAACCAGCCGTTCACGATGCGCTTTGGCCTGTTCACCGGCAAGAACGTTGCGATCCGCGCGTTCACATACCTCCAACAGGCCTACATGCAGCATCCGAACGCCGTCCCGATGCTGTCGACCTACAGGATCGTCCAGGGAGAGTGCAAAGCCGGGGGCTTCCCCGATACGCCCGCGCAGATCGCCAGCTACCAGGACTTCGTTCGCCAGCTCTCCTATGGCATCGGCAACTTCCGCGCGGTCCTGTTCCTGGAGATGGACTCGATCATCACCACCGAATGTCTAAAGCCGAAGGCACAAGCTGTGCGGCTGGCGGAGCTCCACGACGCGATCTCCTACCTCCAGCGCAACCCGCACCTGGTCGTCTACCTCGACGGTGGCGCTGCTGACGCCCACCCCTGGCAATGGACGGCGAAGGTGCTGAGCCGGGCCGGCGTTCACCTGATCCAGGGCTTCTTCCTCAACAGCACGCACTTCGACTGGACGACGAAAGAGATCGCCTACGGGCAAAAGATCGCTCGGGCGCTGGGCGGCAAGGTTCACTTCGTCGTAAACACCGGCGAGAATGGGCAAGGGCCGCTGCGCCCGCCCGATCCCGCGCACCAGGGCGCGGAGGTTCTCTGCAACCCGCCGGGCCGCGGTCTCGGGCCCAAGCCCACGGCGCGGACGGGTTTCAAGTGGGTCGACGCGTTCGCCTGGACGAGCAATCCCGGCGAGCGGGGCGGCCCCTGTCGCGGCGCGCCTCCAACGGACTATTGGCCGGCCTACGCGGTCGGGCTCGCCCAGCGCGCCAACTTCAGCGTCGCCGGTCCGGGCAAGGGGTCGCTGATCCCGGGGTGAGTGCGGGACGGTACGGTCCCCGCCATGTCCGTGACCACGACGCTGCGCTCGGTTCAAGCGACCCGCTACGTGACGGCTCTGCGCGAAGGCGGTTCGCTGCCCGGGCTTGTGGAGGCCGACGACGACGGCCTCTACGTGGCGAAGTTCCGCGGCGCCGGCCAGGGTCTGCGGGCGCTGATCGCAGAGGTGATCGTCGGCGAGCTCGCGCGCCGGCTCGAGTTGCTCGTCCCGGAGCTCGTCGTGCTCGAGATCGACCCCGTCCTCGGCGCGGCCGAGCCGGACCCGGAGATCCAGGAGCTGATCACCGCCAGCGGCGGCACAAACCTCGGCGTCGACTTCCTCCCGGGCGCGCTGCCCTACACGCCCGGCGGACCCTGGAAGCCCGAACCGAGGCTCGCGGCCGACATCGTGTGGCTCGACGCGCTGACCACCAACGTCGACCGCAGTGCCCGGAACCCGAACATGCTGTTGTGGCACGGACGTCTGTGGCTGATCGACCACGGCGCCACGCTGTACCTGCAACACGAGGGGCTGAAGCCGGCCGAACACGCGGGGCGACCGTTTCCGCTGATCGCCCAGCACGTCCTGCTGTCTGCGTCAGGCTCGATCGTCGAGGCGCACGCGCGCCTGTCGCCAAAGGTCGATCGCGAGGCACTTGAGCAGATCGTGGGGCTTGTGCCCGAGGAGTGGTGGCCGGCGGCCGGCGATCCGGAGGTTTACGTCGACTACCTGCTCCTGCGCCTCCAGGACGCACACTTCGTCGAGGAGAGCGAGCATGCCCGACTCGGCTCATAGCCCATTCTCGTACGCGGTCCTGCGGGTCGTCCCGCGCGTCGAGCGCGGCGAGCGGTTCAACGCCGGCGTCGTTCTCTACTGCCGCCAGCTGAGCTTTCTCGGAGCGCGCGTCGAGCTCGATGAGGAACTGCTCAGCGCGCTCGCCACGGATGTGGAGCCGGACGAGCTGCGGGGACACCTCGAGGCGCTTGCCAGCGTGGCCGCGGGCCACGAGGGGTCCGGCCCGATCGGGGCGCTGCCGCAGTCCGACCGCTTCGGCTGGCTCGTCGCTCCGTCCAGCACGATGATCCAGCCGTCGGAGGTTCATACCGGGCTGTGCACGGACCCGCGCGCGACGCTCGATCAGCTGTTCGAGGAGCTCGTGCGCCGCGCCTGACGAGCTGAAGTTCAGTCCCCGGTCGGCACGACGCCTGCGGACTCGACCATCAGAATCGCGGTCCGTACAGGTGCTCGGGTACGGTGCTCGACCCCGCGCGGCACGGTGAACCCCTGGTGGGGCTCGAGCACCACGCTGTCTCGATCCTTCACGTCGATGTGCAGCTGCCCCTCAAGTACGAGGAAGAACTCGTCGGTGTCGTCGTGGTGGTGCCAGTGGAAGTCCCCCTCGATCACTCCAAGCCGCACGACCGAGTCGTTGACCGACGTCAGCGTCTGGTTGAACCACGGCTCGTGCTCGGCGATCTCCGCCGGGAGATCGATTAACGCGAGCGTGCCGTACTTGTCGTCGAGATGAATGTCGTAGTCAGGCCGCGGCGAGCTCATCTGATCGCCTCTCCTCGTCCGCGCCGGAGCGCCCGCCAGCCGTAACCGGCGGGCGCCCGGGCCTACTCCTCCACCCCAGAGCTCGTTTCGACCACCGGCTGGGGGTGGTCGACCGGGGTCTCGATGAAGGCAGTCGCCTCCTCGACCCCTACGGGCTGAGCACTGATCGGTTCGGGTTCTGACGGGAATCGCTCGGCAGCGTCATCGGCGAGCTCGGCCATCGAACCGGAAAGCCTGCGGATGTCTTCAAGCATCCGTGCTCGCTCACGATGCAGCGACCGCCGATCACTCTCCAGCTGTTGCAGCTTGCGGTTCGCCTCCTCGGTCATCGCGATCGCCTGCGAGGCAGCATCGGCGAGCACACGGTCGGCCTGGACCTGCGCCTGCCGTGTTGTCTCCTGAGCCTTGTCGTGCGCAGCGAGCAGGATCGCCGAGGTCTGCTCCCCGACTCGCTGAATCTCCGCCTCGACCTGATTGGTCGCGGGGGTGTCGACCTTCGCCTCATCGAGTTCGCGCTCGAGCTCCATCAGCTCGCGCTCGAGATCCCCGACGTACTCGTCGACGGCTTCGCACTCGTAGCCCTGCCTCGTGATCGGGAAGCGCGGCTGATGCCGCGTGGTGGGCGGGTCCCAATCCTGCGTGCGCTCGACGTGGACCAGATCGCCGTCGGCCTCCCAGTCGGGATCCGGCGGATCGATCCTCGAGAAGGACCGCGCCAGACGATCGCCCAGGTCGGCAAGACGCGAGCTTGCCGGACGCCGCTTGTCCGCTCTTTCGAGCATGGTGCCCCGCCTATTGAAGTCGCCCATGCCAGCTCCTTTCGTGCGTGTCTTGCAACGCAGGACTGTTCGCCGCGGCGCCGTCGATCCCTGTCAATCGGCGTTCTCCACGGGCCGTGCATGACGCCTTGCAGCGTGAGCGGTAAAGGAATCGGCTCCCCGGTCGAGTTCCTTGAATGGAAGATCAAACGACGAGGAGTTTGATGATGGGCACCATCCAGCTGGAGCACGAGGTGCATTTGGGCTCGGTCGTGTCGTTCACCGACCGCAACGCCGGGCACGATCAGACGATCATGCTCGTGGACCCGCACGAGGCGGAACCGTCGCACGGGAGGCTGTCGGTCGCCTCGCCCGTCGCGCGCGCACTGCTCGGACATCGAGTCGGTGACCTGGTCGAGGTTCACACGCCGAAGGGCGTCCGCCCCCTGTTCGTCGGAGCGATTACGTGACCATGCCATCATTGAGGCATGAGCGAAGAAGACTTCAACCACGAGAGCTTTGACGAGACGCTGCGTTCGATCGCGCGCGAGGTGGGCGACGCGGCCGAGCGGTTCTCGCAAATAGACCTGGACGAGATCGCCGAGCGCTTCGGCGTCGACCCCAACCGCGCACGCGACTGGGTCGACACCGCGGGAAGCTGGCTACGCGCCCAGAGCGAGAGTCTGGCGGGCGAGGGCGTGTTCACGACCCGCGAGCCGGCTCCCGAAGAGGATCCCCTGCGCGGTGCGGCTCCGCACCCGCTCGACCTGCCCACCGAGGACCAGGGACTTGCGCTCGCGGCGCTGGACTCGGGACGCTGCACGGTCGCGCCGGGCAGCAACGTCCTGTCGTCCCACGGCGCCGGGCCAACCCCTCCGGATGCGCCAGGCCTCGTCGACCAGCTCCGCGCCCGCGACTGGGTCGCGTCTGACGGTCAGGTGACGATCGCCGGCCGCCACGCGCTGACGCGGTGGCTCGAGGCGAACACGCCTCACTGATTCGATCGGATAGGGGCCGCCTTCGGCGGCGTCCGTGGGGCCATGCGGCCCCGTCCGTCGCGACGGGCACTCGCACCGGCCGGGCGCACCGGCGCGCACGCGGTCTGCTCGGTCGCTCGCCGCGCCTTGAGCGCGAGGTGCGCCGGGGATTGGGGTCCCGCCCACCCGGGCCCGCGCTTTAGCCACGTACCGCGTTGCCGCGAACCCCGATTTCGTTACATCTCGACCGCTGCGGTCGGCAACGCGTAACGAAATCGGTGCTATAGCGACCATTTCGTTACACGTTGCTCTGCCAAGTGGGCGCTCTGTAACGAAATCGGGGCTGCCAGGCACCCCACGGGTGGGCGGGACCCCAATCCCAAGCCAAAAGCCGGGCAGACCAACCCCCAAGGCCCCCGGCCGAAGGCCGGGAAGCGTGGCGCAAGCCCGTAGACGCTGTGCACCACGGGGACGTCTAGGTCCGGACGGGGCCGCCGGGCCCCACGGACGCCGCGAAGCGGCCCCAAACACCCCCTCATCTACGACCGTGCGTGGTTTCCCACACACGTAGCTCCGGGGTCCCCCCGGTTGTGTAAAAGGGCGGAAGACGAGACCTTTTATGTTGTGGATACTGAGAGTCCAGCTCATGTGGTGATCGCCGGCGGTGGCTTCGCCGGACTCGAGGCCGCGCTCGCGCTCAGGGCGCTCGCCGGCGCTGACGTGCGATTGACGATCGTCGCGCCGCAACCGGTGCTCGAGTACAGACCCGCCGCGACGGTTGAAGCGTTCGTGCCGAGCGAGCCGCGCGCGTATGACCTGCGCGCGATCGCGTACGACCTCGATGCCACCTACCACCGGGCCCGGCTCGAGGCGGTCGCCCCGCAAACCAAGGGGGTGCGCCTGTCCTCGGGCGTGCGTCTGAACTACGAGGCGCTGGTCATGGCGATCGGCGCGCGGGCGGTGATCGGCGTGCCGGGAGCGCTGACGTTCCGCGATCAGCGGGATGTACCGCTGCTTCGCCGGCTCCTGAGCGAGCTCGAGGACGGCAAGCTCCGGCGGATCGTGTTCGTCTCCCCGCCGGGTCCGGCGTGGCCGATGCCGGCCTACGAGCTGGCGTTGATGACCGCGGGCTTCGCCGAGACACGGGGGCTCGATGCCGAGATCCTGCTCGTCAGTCCTGAGAGCGCGCCGCTCGGTGTGTTCGGTGAGCAGGCGTCCGAGCTAGTCGCGGCCGTCCTCGAGGACCGCGGCGTGAGCTTCATCGGTGACTCTGCGGGAATGTCGGTCAACGCGGATGGATCGCTGGCGCTCGAATCAGGGGACCCGATCGCCGCGGACCGCGTGGTCGCGATCCCGAAGCTCCGCGGACAGCGGATCAGTGGCGTACCCGCCAGCTGGGCGGGGTTCGTGCCGACCGACTCGTTCGGACGTGTGCACGGTCTGCCGGATGTGTACGCCGCCGGCGATATGAGCAGCTTCGCGATCAAGCAGGGCGGCCTCGCTACGCAGCAGTCGGACCGCATCGCACAGGTGATCGCGTCGAGACTGGGCGTCGTCGTGCATCAGACGAGGCCTACGCAGGTGCTACGGGCGCGGCTGGTTGGAGGCGCGAACCCGCTCGTCCTGCGGACAGAGCTCGGCCATTACGGAAGTCCAATTACGGCGTCGCTGGAACGCGTCGACCTTGATACAGAGCAGACCTGGATCAAGGTCTTCGGCCGTTATGTGACTCCCTACCTGGAGGGTTGTGATCCGATCACTCCAGGCGCCTTCGTCGCAGTCTGACGAAGCCGAGCCCGGCGCGCACGGATCGGCGGACCGGGCTCGGTGTCTGCGAGGTAAGTTCAGCGCGGCCGGCCGTCAGCGCGACGCGGTCGCGCGTGCACGCGTGGTGCGCCCCGAGCTGCTCGTACGCGAGCGCGTGGTACCGCCACTCGTGCGCGAGCGCCTGCTGCTCGCCCCGCGCGTCCGGCTCGTACCGGTCGAGCGCGTCCCGCTCGAGCGACCCGTGGTCCCGGAACGCCGCCGGCGGGTCGTCGTCGTCCGCTGATCCCGCGGGACGGTCGCGCGCACAACGTCCTTGACCAGGCGCCGAAGCTCGGCGTCGAGGAACTTCGCCATCCGCTCCTCGTCGCGACGGATGCTCCTCGCGAGCTGCGCGGTCTCCTTATCGCCGACCTCCGTGGCGAACGTCTCGATGCGCGTGTAGAGCGCGATCTCGACGTGCTCCTCGCGGAGTTCCTCCTGCGCGTTGCGCAGGTGCGTCTCGGCCTGGCTGGTGACCGCGGCACGCGCGGTTCCGACCTGACCCTTGACGGCGGCGACGGCCTTGCCGGCCACTTCGCCGACGGCGTTCGGGATCCCCGGCAGCGCGCCGCCATCGCTCGGCTGACCGCCGAGCTGCTTGATTCGAGAGGCCACACGACGCTTGTGGTCGCGGGTCTCGGTCAGGTGCGCGCGCAGGCGCTTCTTGTAGGCCATCTTCTCGGTCAGCGCGATGTGCGCAGTGAGATCAGCCTCTAGCTCGGCTTCCTTCGCGTGGGCTTCGCTGAGCCACTGCGCGAGCTTTGCGTCTCGTTCGTTGATTGGATTCGGCATCGGATTGCTCCTTTTCTAGTCGGGGCCGCCGGTCGCGTGCTGAAGCTGACGCTCAACCGCCGAGACGACGGTTTGGCGCCCGCGGTGCGCACGCTCGTACAGCAGAACGGCGGCAAGCTCGGCTGGGGTAGCGTCCGAGAGGCGGTCGACCACGTCCTGTGCGGTCAGCCGCCGATAGCCGGTCCATGGTTCGGACACCGTGACTTCGGCACCGGCGCCATCCTCCGCTCCCGGCTCGGCGAACTCCTCGACGAGCTCAGGCTGTTCGGAGACATGGGCGGGCTCGGTTTCGACCGGCGCGTCCAGATCAACTGTCATTGTCGTGGGACGTGCAGGCTCGGCATCCGCCGCGGCGGTCTCAACCTCGACCGGCGCGGCGACGTCCGTTACCGGATACTCGACGTCGGCGGGTTCCGCCGGCGCCGCGCGTCCCGGTTGTGCGGAGCGCGGTACGACCACGCCGACGACATCGTCGGCGATCGCGAACGCACACCCCGCGGCTCGCTCAGCACCGCGCACGAACAGACCGGCGGCGCGCATGCTGAGACGAAACGGCAGCGTGATGATTTGAGCAGCCACATTCCGGTGCTACCCGAGTGGGCGCAAACGAAAAAACGTTTGCGCCCACCCGGTCATTCCAACCTCAGTGCAGGAGCTGCAGTGAATTCGCCGCGGGTCCCGAGCCGCTGTCGTTGACGAAGTACAGCCCGCGACCCCCAGGCACGACTGCGAGGCCGAACAGGTCGCCGGCGCCGTTGTGCGCGAGCGTCTTCGTCGCGTCCTGCTGACCGCCGGGCGTCGTCTCGACGATGTTGCCGTCGGCGCCGTTCGCGGTCACGATGTCTCCATCCGGCACGATCGTGAGCCCGAGCGGATCGTTGAGCGCCCCGCCCTTCGAGACGGTCATCCCGGCGTGACTGAGTACGGTCGAGCGCGTCATCGCCTGAGGGACGGCCGCGATCCGGTTGCCGTTTGAATCCGCCACGTACAGGACACCATTGCGACCGAGCCCGACGCCGGTAGGACCAACGACAAGGGCATTCGGATCAGTGTGTTCGGTGAACCCAGTCGCGATGACTCGATTCGACGCCACCTGGATCTGACCGTGGCGGACGCGCAACCCGAGCCGCACGACGGTTCCACGCTTGACGGGCTTGCCGTTTGCGGCGACCGTCCCGTTGAGGACGTTGGTGACGAACAGCGTCGCAGCGTTGCCGCGATCGACGGCGGTCATGTCCCACGGACCGTTGATGTCCCCGCCGGAGATCGTCTTGACGACCTTGCCACGTGCATCGAGGATGCTCAGCGCGCCGGCTCGCGCGGCGCTCGACTTGCCACCTGGGGCGGGGAGGCTGCCGACCACGACGAAGCCGTCGCGCAACTCGACCAGCGCGGTCGTCAGGCCGACGGCCGGCGTGCTCGTCGGCTGCGGCACGACCGCGAACACGCGAGCCTTGCCACTTGGCGACACCTCGACGATGCTCGACCCGGTTCCCTGCTGGTTCTGGGCGTTGTTGAAGTTGCTGACAAGCACGTCGCCTCGCGTGAGCTTGCCGACGCTCCGCTTGACCACTGCGACGCCATATGGATTGACGTCGCCCTTCGCGGGGCCGCTCCGCGGCACCGCAGAGGCAAGCGTCGTGATCTTGTGGAAACGATTGATGAATTCGCGTGGCGCAGCGAGCGCGATCGCAGACGTTGCTGCGAGCGAGACTAGGAGGCCAGCGATCAGAGTAGTACGACGATTGGCTGGAAGCATGGACCTGCCTTTCACATCCCGGGTGAACTACAAGGGCCGACGTCCAAGCCGGTGCGAACCTTCCCCGACCGTTTATGAGAAATCACATAGGCTGCAAGCAGACGTGAGGAGGCTGCGATGGTAGATCTCGACCCCAGGGCGATCGTCGGCAGTGCCGGCAAGCTCGCCGAGCGATTCGGCGAGGAGGCGTACTACGTCGCGCTGTGCGTGCGCAGCGGCATGGTCCGTCCCGAGCTTCCGCACAAGCTCGCGCAACTGCTGCTCGTGTTCGAGCGCCATGGCCTGCTCGGAGGCGCCCTCGCGGCCGGGGCAATCCGTCACGGCGACCGCGCGGCACTGATCGACGAGCTCGGCGAGATCAGCTACAAGGAACTGGACCAGCGCACCAACGCGCTCGCCAACGCGTGGCGCGCGAACGGCCTTGAACCCGGCGACGGCGTCACGATCCTCGCGCGCAACCACCGCGGCTTCGTCGTGGCCGTATTTGCGGCCGCCAAATGCGGGGCGAAGATCGTGTTGCTGAACACCGATTTCGCCGCCCCGCAGATCCGCGAGGTGGCGGGCCGCGAGGGCACTGACTTGCTCGTGTTCGACGACGAGTACGCGGGCATGCTCGAGGGCATCGACCCCCCGCGCGGTCGCTGGCGCGCGTGGGCGGAGGATCGCTCAAGCGAGGACACGCTGGACGTGCTGATCGCGAGCAGCACCGATGACGCGCCGCCGAAGCCGGGCGTGGCACCACGGATCACGATCCTCACGAGCGGCACGACCGGCACGCCGAAGGGCGCGCCGCGCAGCGAGCCGCGCTCGCTGGCGCTGATCGGAGGCCTCCTCAGCAAGGTTCCGTTCCGCGCGCGAGAGACGACCGAGCTGTGCGTGCCGATGTTCCATGCGCTCGGCTTCTCGCAGGCGATGTTCGGCATCGGCCTCGGTTCGACGCTCGTCGTTCGCAGGAAGTTCAACCCGGCCGCGACGCTCGAGAGCATCGAGCGCCGCCGCCCCTCGGCGATGGTGATGGTGCCGGTCATGCTTCAGCGCACGCTCGAGCTGGACGAGGAGGATCTCCGCAAATACGACACCTCCTCACTGCGGATCATCTTCCTGAGCGGCTCGGCGCTCGGCGCCGACCTCGCCAAGCGCGCGACGCGGGCGTTCGGTCCGATCATCTACAACATGTTCGGGTCGACCGAGGTCGCGTACGCCACGATCGCGACGCCCGACGACCTCGAGCAGGCACCCGGTACGACCGGGAAGGTCGTGACCGGCTCGATCGTGAAGATCTTCGATGACGACGGCAAGGAAGTGCCACAGGGGGAGTCGGGCCGGATCTTCGTCGGCAACACCTCACAGTTCGAGGGCTACACGGGCGGCGGATCCAAGGAGGCGATCGATGGCCTGATCTCCTCCGGCGACATCGGCCACTTCGACGAGCGGGGCAGGCTGTTCATCGATGGTCGCGACGACGAGATGATCGTCTCCGGCGGCGAGAACGTGTTCCCGGCGGAGGTCGAGGAGTTGCTGGCAGCACACGAGGGGATCTCCGAGGCGGCCGTGGTCGGGGTCGAGGACGAGAAGTTCGGGCAGCGGCTGAAGGCGTTCGTGGTGCTCCGCGACGGCGCCGATCTGGACGAGGACGCGGTCAAGGACTACGTGCGCGAGAACCTGGCGCGCTACAAGACCCCGCGCGAGGTGGTCTTCATCGACGAGCTTCCTCGCAATCCGACCGGCAAGGTCGTCAAGCGCGATCTCGCGGAGGCGGACACGGAAACGCAGAAGTCCTGACGCCGCGCGGGCCCGGATCGAAATTCGTGGCGCCGCGCAGGCCCGCGTTGTCGATTGTCCGCATATTTCGCGGACAAACGACATCGCGCTGAGCCCTCAGATATTCTGCCGCGTCCGTCCATCCGATCCATTCACCGCGGGAGGTAGAAATGGAGAGAGTTGTCCCTGGGCGCAGCCTGCGCTCGGTCGGGCTGGCGATTGCGCTCGCCTGTGTCTCGTGCGCGGTCCTGACCGCGAACGCAAGCGCTGCCGGTCTGCCGTTGACAAGCCTTGCGTGTGCGAACCCCGCCAACCATGGCCTTGCGGGCCGCGTGCTCGGCGCGGTCGGAGCCCGGGCCGGCGGGCAACTGCGTTGCTTCGGCGACGTGGTCGCCCACGGCCGCGGCCTCGGGCCCCAGATCATGGCCGGGCCTACCGGGTACGGCCCGACCCAGATCCAGTCGGCATACAAGCTGTCCGGCCTCTCCTCGGGAGGGCGAACGGTCGCGATCGTCGATGCGTTCGACGACCCGCGCGCGGAGTCCGATCTGGCGACTTACCGCAAGACCTACGGCCTGGCCCCGTGTACCACCGCCAACGGCTGTTTCAAGAAGGTCAACGAGAGCGGGGCGAGCAGCCCGTTGCCGTCCGGCGACTACGGCTGGGCCGAGGAGGAAAGCCTCGACCTCGACGCCGTCTCATCGGCATGCCCTGACTGCCACATCGTGCTCGTCGAGGCGAGCTCCGCCAACACGCCGGACCTGACCGCAGCGGAGGACGCAGCCGCCAGGACCGCGGGCGTCGCGGCGATCTCCAACAGCTGGGGAGGCAGCGAGGACTCGACGATCCTCAGCGACGACGCCCACTTCAACCATCCCGGCATCGCGATCACCGCGAGCTCCGGGGATTCCGGGTACGGCGTGATCTGGCCGGCGTCCTCGCAGTACGTGACGGCGGTCGGCGGCACCTCGCTCAGCACGGCGAGCAACGCGCGCGGCTGGAACGAGACTGCCTGGTCTGGGGCCGGAAGCGGGTGCTCGGCGTTCGAGCCCAAGCCCTCGTGGCAGACCGATACCGGCTGCGCGAAGCGGACCGTCGCCGATGTGTCGGCCGACGCCGACCCGAACACCGGGCTCGGCGTGTACGACACGTACAACAGCTGCGGCTCGAGCGGCCTGTGCGATTACCTGATCCAGCTGGGCATCGTTCAGGGCCTCGATGGCTGGGCGCAGGTTGGTGGTACGAGCCTCAGCTCGCCGTTGACGGCCTCGATCTACGCGCTCGCCGGCAACACTGCGTCGATCACGTACGGCAGCTACGCCTACAGCCACACCACGTCGCTGTTCGACGTCACCAGCGGTTCGAACGGGACCTGCTCGCCGTCGTATCTATGCACCGCCGGCCCGGGCTATGACGGCCCCACCGGTCTCGGCACGCCAGACGGCACGGGCGCCCTCTAGGAACGCACCGACAGGCACGCCCCGGGCGCAGGCTCGGGGCGTGTCAGCCGTGGCTCTGGATGAACCCCAGGGTCCGGCGCCATGCGTCCTCGGACTCGGCCGCGAAGTCGGTCTGGCGACGGTCGAAGAAGGAGTGCGGGGCACCCGGATAGACATGGATCTCGTGCTCGACCCCAACCTCGTCGAGGCGTGCGTCGAATGCCTGCACCTGATCGACGGGGATCGCCTGGTCGGCGCCGCCGAACAGGCCGAGCAACGGGGAGCGGATCTCGCCGGCGCGCTCGAGCGGCCCGCTGCTGCCCATCCGCTCGTCCGTCAGCGTCCCGTAGAAGCCGATCGCCGCGACCGGCGCAAGCTCGGCGTTCGCGGCGGCCAGGAACGAGACCCTGCCGCCGAGGCAGAAGCCGACCGTGGCGAATGGCTCCACCCCCGTGCGCTCGCGCAGCGCGTCACGCGCCGCCGCGGCGTCGGCGTGCACCTGGTCGAGCTTCAGCTGCTGCACGTGCGGCATGTACTCGAACTCCTCGTCGCGCGGCCCCAGGCCGGCGGTCCGCCCGAAGTAGTCGAACACGATCGCGTCGTGTCCGGCCTGGGCAACTCGCTCGGCGAGCTCGATGTAGAACGGGTACAGACCACGGACGTCGGGCAGGATCACCACGCCGGGCCCGCGAATCTCGGGCGTCTGCGCGAGCGCCGCCGA
Organism: uncultured Solirubrobacterales bacterium; assembly: GCA_963796525.1. Lineage (GTDB taxonomy): Bacteria > Actinomycetota > Thermoleophilia > Solirubrobacterales > Solirubrobacteraceae > Palsa-465. The sequence continues at coordinate 255,029 of CAWCMD010000010.1, read as the reverse complement.
GAAGCGCGTGCCGTCCGCGCTCTCGAGCTCGAACTGCTCGGCGCCGGCACCTCCGGCGATCGGCAACAGCAGCTCAGCGGGCGGCAGCGGGGGGCGCGCGTCGAAGGCGAAGCACATGGAGCGGCATCCTACCCCCGCGCCAGCCTTTCAATAATCTGCTGAGACAGATGGACGCCGAGACCTTCCGCGCCGAGTTCCCGGTCCTCGAGCGGCTCGCGTATATGAACGCGGGGACCGAGGGACCCGTCCCGAGACGTGCCGCAGAGGTCGCGTGCGAGCGGATCGAGCTCGAGACCGCCGGCGGCCGCTGCGGGCGTCCGTACTTCGAGGGCCTGATGGGGATCGCAATCGAGTTGCGAGCCGCATACGCCCGCGCGCTCGGATCCGAGCCGGAGCATGTCGCGCTCACGGGCTCGACCACAGACGGCGTCAATACCGTGATCGGCGGGCTCGACCTCCAACCCGGCGAGGAGATCCTCACCAGCGACGAGGAGCATCCCGGGCTGCTCGCGCCACTTGGCCGGGCGCGAGTCAGGCACGGGGTCACGGTCAGGATCGTGCCGTTCGCGCAGATCGCAAGCGAGGTGCGTCCCGAGACGCGGCTGATCGCGTGCTCGCATGTCTCGTGGGTTGGCGGCCAGGTCGCAGATGTCCCGGCGCTCGTCGCGACCGGTGTCCCGGTGCTGCTCGATGCAGCGCAGGCGGTCGGCGCGATCTCGGTCGACGTCCACGACCTCGGCTGCGACTTCTACGCCGGGTCGGGCCAGAAGTGGCTATGCGGACCCGAGGGAAGCGGCTGCCTCTACGTGCGCCCCGACCGGCTCGAGGAGCTGGTTGTCCCGTGGCCCGGGTACGGATCGCTTGCCGACCCCGAGGACGCGCTCGAGTTCCTGCCCAAGGAAGGTGTCGCCAGGCTCGACCACGGCTTTCCCGCCGGCCTGCGCTGCGCATGGGCGCTTGCCTCGCTGTCCGTGCTGGAGGAGGCGGGCTGGGCGTGGGTGCACGATCGCGCCGCGACGCTCGCCGGATCGCTCGCCGACCGGCTCGCGGAGCGCGGTTTGACCGTGATGCCGCGCGGTCGCTCGACGCTCGTCTCGTGGAAGGTTGACGACGCGCAGGCCGAGGTTGAGCGCTTCGCCGCCGCCGGGGTCGTCGTGCGCAGCATTCCCGGCCGTGAGCTGATCCGCGCGTCCGTCGGAGCCTGGAGCTCCGAGGAGGACCTCGATCGCGTGGCCACGCTCGCCGCGTCCGGCTAAGCCTCGATGACGCGCTCGGCGTGCGTGTAGACGTTTACGCGCTCGCGCCGCGCGAACCCGCACAGCGTCATTCCGCGCTCGTGCGCGAGTGAGATCGCAAGCGAGCTCGGGGCGCTCACGCCGACCAGGATCGGCGCTCCGGCGACAGCGGCCTTCTGCACGAGCTCGAACGAGAGGCGGCCGCTGACGCACAGGATCCGCTCGCCGAGCGGCACGATCCCGGCGAGCAGCGCGTGGCCGATCACCTTGTCGAGCGCGTTGTGGCGGCCGACGTCCTCGCGGCTGCAGACGATCCGGCCATCCGGCTCGAACAGACCGGCGGCGTGCAGCCCTCCCGTGTGCTCGAACGTCGGCTGCTCGAGCAGCGCCGGAAGGCCTGCGACCAGCCGGCGGTCGACCTTGGGTCCGGAGGGGAGCGGCCCGCTCTGGACCGCCACCTGCTCGATCGCGCCCTTTCCGCACACCCCACAGGAGGAGCTCGTGTAGAACCGCCGCGGGACGAGCTCGCGAGACAACGGTCCGCCGACTTCGACGATGTTGGCGGCAAAGTCGGCCGGCGGGCCGGCCTCGCGAGGCCCGTCGATCAGGCCCTCGCCGTAGAGGAAGCCAAGCGCCAGCTCATGATCGTGCCCCGGCGTGCGCATCGTCACCGCGAGCGGCTCGCCGGCAACCCGGATTTCGAGCGGCTCCTCGACGGCGACCTCGTCTTCGCGGCCCTCGTATCGAACGCGCGTGTAGGACATCGACCCTGCAAACGTTACGAGGCGCTCGCGCTGAGCCCCTCGTCGAGCAGGGCGATCATCCGCCTGAACGTCTCGTCGAGCGACAGCGGAAGCTGGTAGCCGCCGGCTCCCTCGAGCTGCGCGAAGCCGTGCAGCGCCGCGCGCACGATCCTTGTCGCATGCATGGCGTCATCTCCTTCGAGCTTGTAGCCGCGGAGCACGGCGAGCACGGCATCGACCAGCTGCGCCCCCTCCGGCGTCTGGCCCGAGAACTGCAGCGCCTGGTAGCTGCCGGGATGCTCGCGTGCGTAGGAGCGGTAGGCGGCCGCGAACGCCTCGAGCGCATCGCGACCGGCGCGTCCCGCGGCCGCCTCTTGGATCGCGGCGCTCAGCTGGCGGGCGCCGCGCGCCCCCAGCCGCTGACGCAGGTCCTCGAGACCGGCGACGTGGGCATAGAGGGAGGGCGCACGGATCCCGAGCTGCGCGGCCAGTCGCGCCAGCGTGAGCGCCTCGAGCCCGTCGGCATCGGCGAGCTGCGCAGCCGCCGCGACCACGGCTTCGGCGTCCAGACCAACCCGCGGCATCAGCCGATCGCGCTGGAGATCGCGCGATCCATCGCCGCGCCGGGGTTCGGGACCGCCGGGCCGTGCCCGACGACCAGCAGTGGAGGATCGAGCTCGCGCAGCCGCTTCGCCGACTCAGCATCCTTGCCCTTGTCCCAAGTGGCCATCGCCGCAAACGGGAAGCGCAGGTAGAAGTGGTTCGAGACCGAGACATTCCCGTAGGAGGTGAACACGTCGCCCGCGATCAGCGTCCCGGCGCGCGTATCGATCAGCGCGACATGACCGGGTGTATGGCCCGGGCTCGCGACGACCTGCAGGCTGCCGACGCGGTCGCCGTCGTTGATGCGCCCGTCCGGCACGGTCTCGACCTTCGGCCAGCTGCCCGGCAGCTTGCCATCGACGACCTTCTCGCCGGCGAGGATCCGTGCGTCGAGCTCGGGCATCAGGACCTGGACTGCGTCGCCGAGCCGCTGCTTGAGCGCGTCGACTCCGCCGACATGGTCGCCATGACCATGGGTGAGCACGATCCGGCGGATCTCACCGCCGGCGTCCCGCGCGGCCTTGAGCAGGTCGTCCGCCGCGTGCGAGCCCATCGTCGTGTCGACCAGCGTGAGCCCGTCGTCCTCGCGGACCAGGTACGCGTTGACGAAGTGGAAGCGGGTGATCTGGGTCAGGTTGGGGTTGATGGTCTTGGTGTTCATGAGGTATCTCCTTTCGTCAGTAGTAAGATACCTAATGCTCATAGGTTTGTCAAGCGCAAGTCTATTGCCGCGGCCCTCAACGCGGCTGTGCCGGGAGACTCAGCCGCCGGTGGAGGCGACCATTTCCGGTTCCTCCACGACCGCCATGTGAGCCGGCTCGAGCGCACCGCTGCGCAAACGCATCGCGACAAGCGGATACACGAGCGTGGACAGGATCCCGGCACCGACGAGCGAGGCCGCCGTCGGCGGGCGCATGTGGCCCTCCTGGACGGCGACGTCCGTGATCGCGACGACCATCGGGAGCTGCGTCGAGGCGTAGAAGCCGAGCGCGAAACGATCCCTGAGCGGCATCGTCCGCCGGTAGAGCAGCAGCGCCGGCGTGCCGCGCACCACCAGAAACAGCCCCAGGAACATGAACAGCTTGGCGAGCGCTCCCGGAGTGCTGAAGAGCGAGGTGGCGTCGAAGTCCATGCCGCTGTAGACGAAGAAGAAGGGGATCAGGAAGCCGTAGCCGATCGCCGTGATCTTCGACTCGAAAACACGCACCTCCCGGCCACGAACCGCCAGACGCGTGATCATGCCGGCGACGAATCCGCCGAGCAGCACGTCGAGACTGAGCTGGGTGGCAAGCGCGACCAGCCCGATGATCAGGATCATCAGCAGCCTGATCGCGAGCTGGCTCGAGGTCTCGAACGTGCGCTCGATCGCCTCCCACCCACGGCCTGCCGAACGGACCGCCAACAGCCCAGCAAGCGCGGCGCCCAGAAGGAACACCACCAGCAGCGCCGCCTGGCCGAGCGCCTCGCCCGTCGAGAAGAACAGCGTCACGAGCAGGATCGGACCGAACTCACCGACCGCGCCGGCGCCCAGCAGGTAGGTGCCGAACCTGCTCTTCAGATCCCCCGAGTCCTTCAGGATCGGAACCAGGGTCCCCATTGCCGTGGTGGCCATCGCGGCGCCGGTGTAGAGCAGCGACAGCACCACTCCCGCGAGTGCGAGCAGCCCGCCGATCCCGAACGCCAGCGCCAGCGATATCGCCCAAGCGGCCGCAGCCAGCTCGAGTGGCCGCCCCCGGATCCGCTCGATGTCGATCTCGTAGCCCGCGAAGAAGAACAGCATCGCGAGACCCAGGTTGCTGAAGAACGCCACGAAGCTGCTCGGCTTGGCCAGATGCAGGACCTCGGGGCCGACCAGGATCCCGAGCATCAGCTCGATCACCACGACCGGCACGATCAGCCGGCGCTCGAACATGGTGCTGAGGATGCCGGCGGCGCCGGCCACCATCACCACGACGAAGAACGAGGTCGTGTCGATCTGGCTCACTGAGTGCCCCCACTCATTGCCTCTGATTATGCCGCTGGTCGCGGGTAGTGGAAGGCCTGTGTCTGCGTAACTTTCGCGGCGAGCTTGCCGTCATCGCGCACGAGCTCGGTCTCGAGCACGATCTGCGTGCGGCCCTTGTGCAGCGGACGCGTGCGGCCGGTGATCGCGCCTGCCGTCACGGAGCGCAGGAAGTTCGTCTTCGACTCGATCGTGGCCGTCCCACCCGCACCCTCCGGAAGGTTCAGAAACGCGCAGATCCCGCCCGAGTTGTCCGCGAGCGCCATGATCGCGCCGCCGTGCATTACCCCGTTGGTCGTGCAGCGCTCGGGCGCCCACGGCAGGCGGGCACGGACCAGCTCGGGGCCGGCCTCGAGGAGTTCCATGCCTATCAGCGAGGCGAAAGGGATCAGGTCGGCGAGGGCTTGGAGGTCGCTGCGGCGGTCGGTCATGGGGGACATGATCGCGTCTTTGGAGCGCCGGCAAGGCGAGTGTCAATCGCGCAACGCACGCTCCAGCCCCGCCACCGCCTCCCGCTCCAGCATCGTCATGCCCTTCGCCCCCGCGTAGCGTGCGAGCGTCGCGCACAGGAACAGCGCCAGCACCCGGGCCCGCAACATGCTCTCCTCGCCGGCGACCCCATACGCCGCGAAGAACGCCGAACGACCCGCCGGCGGGATCGCGCTCCACACAAGCGAGAGGTCGATGCCCGGATCGGCCCGGCAGACGTCGCCCCAGTCGATCACGCCGGCGAGGCGGCCGCCCCCGTCGACCAGGACGTGGCGTATGTGGAGGTCGCCGTGGGCGAGAACCAGCTGCGTCGGCGGCGGCAGCCGCTCGGCCCGGGCGAGCAACTCATCCGCCGCTGAGCGCCGCAAGCCGAGGCTGTCGAGCGCCTCGCGCGTCATCGGAACACGGACGGCCATGTCGGCGCGCGCGTTCGGGTCGAGCGGCAGCTCGTCCGGGGGCGCGAGGTCATGCAACGCCCGCAGGAATCGGCCCAGAGCGCCGGCGAGCGCGACACTGTCAGACGCGTCGAGACCGGCGCCGGCCAGCTCTGTGCCGGCAATCATCCGGTGCCCGAACCACGGCCACGGATAGCCGCTCGCGGGCGCCCCGACATACCGCGCATCGGGGATCGCGATCGGTAGTCGCCCCGCGAGCGACGGCAGGACCGCGATCTCGCGCCGGACTCCCGGGACCGCGATCTCGCGCCGCGGAAAGCGGAACACGATGTCATCCGCCGTCCGCCAGACGGTGTTGTCCCACCCTTCGCCGAGCAGCTCCAAACGCTCGACCCGGAGATCCGGGAACTGCGTGCCGACCAGCTCGCGCGCGAGCTCCTCGCCGACGACTTCTTCGGGATCCCACGCTCTTATGGTCCGAGGATCACACATCCGTCCAGTTTCGTGCCGTATTCTCAAGTCATGAGTTTGGGGGTACTAGAAGCACACGAGACCATGGATGGTGTCTCGGTCACGTTCATCACCGACGTCGGACTCGAGCCGCTCGAGGGAAGCCACGAGCAGATCGTGCGGCTGGCACGGGTCATGGAGCAGGTCAGCGTGCTCGCGCAATTGAACGAGCATGAGCGGGTCTGGCTGGAAGACGTTGAGGTCGGTGACGCGACCGTGCGGATCGGGCTGAACCCAGGCGGACAGGCCCGGGTCCAAATCATCAGACATTAGGTCCACGCGACAGGACGTCTAGAGCGCGTACCGCGCCGGTGGTACGCTGACGTCGATGTTGCTTCTCCGACGTTGACCCTGTACCCGCCTCGGCCGAGCGCCGCCTCGGCCGTTGGTCTCTGGCCACGTCGTTATTCGAGGAGCAACTGTCTTGCCTGCTGTAGACGTATCTCATCTGAATAAGTGCTTTCGTCGTGGGAGATTCGGGATCCCACCCGCCCGCCGCCGGTCCGTTCCAGCGCTGGCCGGAGTGTCGTTCTCTATCGACCGCGGCGAGTGCCTCGCGGTGCTCGGCCAGAACGGCTCGGGCAAGTCGACGCTGGTGCGCGCGCTCTCGACGCTGCTGCTGCCCGACGGCGGCTCGGCACGAGTGTTCGATCACGACGTCGTCCGTGACGCGGGTGCCGTGCGGCGGCTCGTGAACCGGGTGTCGGTCGAAGCATCGTTCTTCAAGCGCATGTCCGCGCTCGAGAACCTCAACTACGCCGCGCGCTTCTACGGGCTCACACCGAGCGTCACCCGCACGCGCGTGCCGGGAATCCTCGAGCGCGTGGGATTCCCGGTGGCCCGCGCGTCGGAGCCGATGGAGGATCTGAGCCGCGGGATGCAGCAGAAGGTCGCGCTCGCGCGGGCGCTGCTGACCTCGCCGGTGCTGTTGCTGCTCGACGAGCCGACGACCGGGCTCGACCCGCGCTCCAAGCGCGAGGTCCAGGAGTTCATCCGGGACCTCAGGGCCGCGCATGACACGACGATCCTGCTCTGCACCCACGACCTCGAGGAAGCCCAGACGCTCGCGGAGCGGATCGGCATCCTGCATGCCGGCCGGCTGGTCGCGCTCGACGTGCCCGACGAGCTGCTGCGGCGCTACAAGGCGCAGACGCTCGAGGAAGCGTTCTTCAGCGCGACGGGAATCGCGCTCGAGGAAGACGTAGAAGAGGAGGTGATGGGATGAGCCTGGCTTCGCCACGGGTTGGTCGCGGCCGGGGCCACGAGCTGCGCCGGCAGCTGATCGGCCTGGGCGGCGTCGTCGAGCGCAACGCCTACCTGATCAAGCGCTATGGCTGGTGGGAGCTCGCATTCTTCATCTGGACGGTCGCCAACACCCTGACCGTCGTGTTCATCGCCAAGGGAGTCGCGGCGACCGGCGGTCATCTCGACGTGCAGCGGGCCACCACGACGCTGCTGATCGGAGCGGTGATCTGGTCGTACCTGGGGATCATCTTCGAGATCCTCACCGAGACCGTCGCCTGGGAGCGCTGGGAGGGCACAATCGAGTACACGTTCATGGCGCCGCTGGCGCGTGCCGTCCATCTCGGCGGCATGGGCCTGTTCGCCGTCCTCTACGGAGTGCTGCGCACGGCGCTGCTGTTCGCGGTGGTCGCCCTGTTCTTCGGTCTGCACTTCCCGAATGCCGACTTTGCCGCGGCATTGGTGCTGCTCGCAGTCGCATCCTTCTCGTTCGTCGGGATCGGCATGGTGACGGCGGTGCTGCCGCTGATCTCGCCTGAGAAGGGAGCGCAGCTCGGGTTTATCGCCCAAGGGTTCCTGCTCGTGGTCTCCGGTGTCTACTACCCGGTGTCGGTGCTGCCGCAGTGGATGCAGTGGCTGTCCACGATCTCGCCGGCGACGTACGCGCTGCGCGGCATCCGCGCGGCGGTCCTCGACGGCGCCGGCCTCGGCGCGCTGTGGGGAGACCTGTGGCCGCTGCTGGTGCTCGGGGCCGTCGCGATCCCCCTCGGGCTGCTGGTGTTCCGCGCGGGCGAGCGGTATGCCAAGCGCCACGGGAAGCTGAAGCGCTCGGGTTAGGCGCGATCGCGTGGATAGCCCAGGACCATGGCGACTCAAAAGCAGCGACAGGCAGGCCGTCGGGAAGAAGCGACGCTCGCGCTGAGCGCTACGGCGCGCAGCTGGTCCGCGACCCTGAGCGCTCGCCCCGCTCCATCGCCTTGACGGCCCGCAGGTGACGGGCCAGCGCGCCGCGGTCGACCGGCCCGCCCGGTAGCTCGACGACGAACGCCGTCGTGTGCGGCAGGCGGTGGTTCTGCCACAATGAGGCGGTGCCGGGCAGGAAGGCCAGACACGTCGCGCGCAGGCCGGAGATCTGGGCATAGCGGCGCGCCACCCCGCGATCGCCGCCCGCCATGTCGACGAGGTCCATGTGCTGGTGGTACCAGATCGTGACCGCCGGCTTGATTCGGAGGATCAGACGCATCGCTGCGCGGGTCTCGGGTTCGGACGCGGGATGCGGACCCGAGTAGTAGACCGGGTCGGAGATCGGCTGCCACCGGTACGGGAAGTTGCGGTTGAGGTCGACGCCGTGCGCGTTCTGTCGCGTGTTGGCCGCGCTGCCGTCCGGGTTCATCTGACCGACGAGCCACAGCTGCACACCATGGCGCACGCGCTCGTGCCTGAGCGCCGAGATGATCGCAAGGCCGGCGCACTCGTCTCCGTGGATGCAGCCGACCACCAGGATCTTGCGCTGCGCGCTGTCGGGGCCGAGCACCCTCGCGAGGATCGCGCGATGGTCTACCGAGTAGCCGATCCTGAGCGTGCGGGCCTGCGCTCCCCCGGCCGCAGCGAGCACAGACAGGGCAACCACCGAGACGAGCAGCCGGCGCACAGCCTCACAGTCTTACAAGCCTGGTCGCCGTTGCCTTCCAGCTCGCGGTGACCCGGCGCCCGACGGCCAGACCGAGCTCGTCCGCCGCTTTGCCCGTGACCTCGGCGACGAGCGGCTGCCCCGCTGTCAGCCCGAGCCGTACACGGTTGCCGACGGTCGTGACAGAGGTGATCTCCGCGCTCAGGTGGTTCTGCGCCGATTCGTCGGCCGCGGCAGGCGGGCGGCTGATCGTGATCTCCCACGGATACACGCTCAGCGCGACCCGCCCCGCGCCGGGTTCGGTCGTGCACGCGACGCCGCCGCCGTCGAGCTCGACGACCGTCAGCTCTTCGGAACCGAGGCGCACGACTCCCGTGAGCACGACTGCTCCGGTGAAGTCCGCGACGAACGCGCTGGCGGGCGACGCGGCGAGTGCGCTGGCCGTGCCCCGCTGCACGATCCTGCCATCGTCGATCACGCACACCTCGTCGCCGAGCAGCGCGGCCTCGCCGAACTCGTGGGTCACAAGCACCACCGGCACCTCGAGCGTGCGCAGCGTCTGCGAGAGCTCGCGGCTCGCGCCGGCGCGGGTGCGGGCGTCAAGCGCCGAGAGCGGCTCGTCGAGGAGCAGCACGTTCGGCCGCGGCGCAAGCGCCCGGGCGAGGGCGACACGCTGGCGCTCGCCGCCGGACAGGGTCGCCGGCTTGACGTCCGCCTTGTCAGCCATGCCGAAGCGCGCCAGCATCGCGAGCGCCGCTTCGCGACGGGCATCAGATGGCATCGATCGAAGCCCGAAGGCGACGTTGCGCCACGCGTTCAGGTGCGGGAACAGCGCATAGTCCTGGAACACGTAGCCGCAGCGGCGCCGCTCGGGCGGCCACCACACGCCGGCGCCGGCGTCGAGCCACACGTCCTCGCCGAGCGCGATCCGGCCGCGCTCCGGGCGGACCGTGCCGGCGAGCAGGCGCAGGATCGTCGTCTTGCCCGCGCCGGATGGACCGGCAAGTGCCAGACAGTGGCCGCGCGCGACTTCGATCTGGACGTCGAGCTCGAGGTTCCCCGCGGTGTGAGCGAGCTCGGCGCGGAGTGCCCCTTCAGGGCGTGACACCGCCGGTGCTTCCCCAACCCGGAATCAGCTTGACCGCCAGCAGCACCGCGCCAGAGATCGCCACCAGTATCGCCGACAGGGCGAGTGCTGCCGGGAAGTCGGTCGCGAATTGGTCGTAGATCGCCAGTGGCATGGTCTGAGTGATACCGCGATACGAGCCGGCGAACATCAAAGTCGCGCCGAACTCACCGAGCGCCCGCCCCCAGGCAAGCGCAAGGCCGGCGCTCAGACCCGGGAGCGCGACGGGCACCGCGACGCGTGCAAAGCTCCCTGCCTCGCCGGAGCCCAGCGTTCTCGATGCGTCCAGCAACGTCCCGTCGACCGCCTCGAAAGAGGACTGCGCCTGGCGCAGGTAGAACGGCGCCGATACGAACGTGAGCGCGACGATGACCGCTGCCGTGTTCAGATCGAGGCTCCGGCCGAGCAGGCCGCCGAGAACTCCGTTGGGGCCAAGCGATGCCAGCAGCGCGATTCCGGCGACCGCCGGCGGCAGCACCAGCGGCAGCTCGACAAGCGTGATCACGACCGAGCGCCCCGGGAATGACCTCGTTGCGAGCAGGTACGCCGCAGGTGTGCCCACCACGAGGATCACCGCCACCGCGATTGCCGTGGTCTCGAGACTCAGCTTCAGCGCATCGGTGGCCTCCGGGTCACCGAGGCGGTTGATCAGCTCGGAGGGGGAGCTGTGCGTGAAGATCGCTACGACCGGCAGCACCAGAAAGGCCAGCGTGACGGCAAGCGCGGCCACCAGGAGAACCCGGAACCAGACGCGGCCAATCACTTCGCCGGCGGCGGCAGGAACCCGGCCTTCGTGAGGTCCTGCTGACCTGAACCGTTCAAGAGACCCGAAATGAAGGCCTGCGCCTGCGCGGGATGCGGGTCTCCCTTCACGACCGCGATCCCGTAGGCGACGACCGGCTGCAGCGCCGCCGGAAGGGGAATCGCGACGAGCGCCCCCTTGGTCGCCTTCACGTCGGTCACGTAGGTGAAGCCCGCATCGACGGCGCCCTGCGTCAGCTTCCCGACGATTCCGCTCACGTCCGATTCATTGGAGCGCACGTTCGCCAGGATCTTGGCGCTCTGCGCGGACCCGAGCTTCGCCAGCACCTTGCGCGTGTAGGCGCCGATCGGCACAGTCGCCGAGCCGATCGCGATCGACACGCCGGGCTTCTCGAGGTCGCTGACGCTCTTGATCTTGCTCGATCCGGCCGGGACCGCGATCACGAGCCTGTTGGCCGCGAACGTGACCGGCTTCGAGACAAGCCCCTTCGCGAACAGCATTTCGGGCAGCTTCGTGTTCGCCGAGGCGAACACGTCAGGCTTGACGCCCTGCTCGATCTGCGCCGCGAGGATGTCCGAGCCCGCGAACGAGTAGCGCACGCTGGCCTGCGGGAACTGCTGCGCGTAGTTGGTGAACGCCGATTTCAGCGAAGCTGCCGCGGACACGGTCAAATCAGGTTTGCTCGATCCCGAGCTGCTGCCGCATCCGGCGATGACCGCAATCAATGAGCACAACGCCGATATCTTGAGCAGTCGGCCGAGCACTTGCCTAAGCATTACATATGCAGAACTCCCGCGCACCAGTGCCCGGTCATGATCCAGGGATGCGGTTGCACGTGCTAAGCGATCTGCACCTGGAGCGGGCGCCGTTCGCCGCGGCCGATGTCGATGCCGACGCCGTCGTGCTGGCCGGCGACATCGCGCGGGGCTCGCGCGGAATCGCGTGGGCGCGGGAGTGGGCGCGGGAGCTACCGGTGCTCTACGTCGCCGGCAACCACGAGTTCTACGGGCATGCGGCGCCGGCGTTGATCGACGAGCTGCGCGCCGCGGCCGCCGGCTCGGAGGTCCAGGTGCTCGAGAACGACGAGGTCGTCCTGGGAGACGTTCGTTTTCTGGGCTGCACGCTGTGGAGCGATTTCGACTACGACGGGGAGGAGCGGCGCGCGCACTCGATGGACCTCTGCAAGCGTGTCGTCAACGACTTCGAGCACATCACCTTCTCGCCCACGGGCGAAACGCTCACGCCGGCCGACACTCGGAGCCTTCACTGCGAAAGCCGCCGATGGCTGGCCCAGCGCGTCGATCGGCCGCACGACGGGCCAACCGTCGTCATCACCCACCACGCGCCGCTGATCCGCCGCCGCCCACCCTCAGCTGCGCTGCGCGCGATCGCCGGCGCCTTCGCCAGCGACCTGACCGACCTGATGGGCGACCAGGTCGCGCTGTGGATCTTCGGCCACACGCACATCGTCGCCGACCTGGAGGTGAACGGCACCAGGGTGCTCAGCAACCCGCGTGGCTACCCGAACCAGCCCGCAGCCGATTTCAACCCCGCGCTCGTGATCGACGTGCCCACGCCCGGATAGAGTGCGCGCGCGATGAGCGACCTGGCACGCGAGCTTCCAAAGGCAGAGCTCCACATCCACATCGAGGGGACGCTCGAGCCCGATCTGATGTTCGAGCTCGCCGAGCGCAACGGCGTCGAGTTGCCCTACCCGGATCTCGACTCAGTCAAGGCCGCCTATGACTTCAGCGAGCTGCAGGACTTCCTCGACCTCTATTACGCGGCCTGCGAGGTGCTGCGAACGCGCGATGACTTCCGCGAGCTGACGGTCCGCTACCTCGAGCGCGTGGCGCAGGACAACGTGCGGCACGTCGAGGTCTTCTGCGATCCGCAGACCCACACCGCGCGCGGCATCTCGATGGGGACAGTGATCGGAGGTATCACCGACGGGTTCGCGGAGGGCGAGCGGCGCTTCGGGATCAGCTCGCAGCTGATCGTCTGCTTCCTGCGCCACCTATCGGGCGAGGAAGCGATGCAGACGCTCGAAGACGCGCTGCCGTTCAGCGAGCAGTGGATCGGCGTCGGCCTCGACTCCTCCGAGCGCGATCACCCGCCGTTCGACTTCAAGGCCGTGTACGCGCGCGCCGCCGAGCTTGGCAAGCATCTGGTCGGCCATGCCGGCGAGGAGGGTCCGCCCGAGTACGTGCGGCAGGGACTCGAGCTCGGGTGGGCGCGAATCGACCACGGGAACGCGTCGATCAACGAGCCGCAGCTCGTCGAGCACTTGGCGCGCGAACGCATCCCGCTGACGATGTGCCCGCTCTCGAACATGCGCCTCAAAGTGATCACGGACATCCGCGATCACCCGCTGCCCGAGCTGATGCGCCGCGGCGTCGTCGTCACCACCAATTCCGACGACCCCGCGTATTTCGGCGGCTACGTCGGCGCTAACTACACAGTGCTCGGCGCCGAGGGGATGGGCCTCAGCGACGAGGAGATCGTGCAGGTCGCGCGCAACAGCTTCGAGGCCTCGTTCCTTCCGGAGGAGACCAAACGCCGGCACATCGCCGAGGTCGACGCGGTCGCGGCCAGGCTGCTCGGCTCCTCTTAGGCTCCGCATATGCGCTGACGATCACGGCGGGATGTTGCCGCCGGGGTTGCCGGCGTTGCCGCCCTTGCCGCCAAGTCCGCCGGCGCCGGCAGCGCCTCCGGGACTGGCAGGACCGCCTGCGCCGCCGTCGCCCCCGCTGCCGCCATCGCCGCCGGCGCCGCCCGGGGTGCCGGCGCCACCGTCGCCGCCATCGGCGCCGTTGCCGCCGTTGCCGCCGTTACCCCCGTTGCCGACGCTGTTTGCGGTCACCGTGGAGCTCTTGATCGTGATTGTGCCGCTGTTCTCGATCCCGCCACCGTTGCCGCCGGCACCGCCGTCGCCTGCCTAGCCGCCGTTACCACCCTTGCCGCCGTCGCCGCCGCGTTCCCCAGAGGCACCCGAGCCGCCGGCGCCGCCCTGGCCGGTCAGGCCGCCATCGGCGCCGTTGCCGCCGTTGCCCGCGGTGTTTCCCGACAGGACCGACTTCGTGGCCAGGGTCAGCGTGCCGGAGTTCTCGATCCCGCCACCGTCCCCGCCCGCACCGCCCGCGCCGCCCTTCCCGCCGCCACCCCCGTTGCCGCCTGTAGCGCCGGTGCCGGCGGCGGCGTTGGAGCCTTGGCTGCCAGAGCCGCCGTCAGCGCCAGTGCCGCCGTTCCCAGCCGTGTTGTTGTCGACCGCGCTGCTCTTGACGTTGAGCGTGCCCGTGTTGTCGATCCCGCCGCCGGCGCCGCCGCTGCCGCCGGCGCCACCGTCGCCACCGCTTGTCCCACCGCCGGAACTGTTGCCCCCGGCGCCGGCGTTGCCGCCGTGGCCGGCGCCGTCAGCCGTGAGTGTGCTGGTTTCGAGTTTCAGGGTGGCGGCGTTGAAGATCCCTCCCCCGCCACCGCCGTCCCCGCCCGCGCCACCAGCATTACCGCCGCTGCCGACGCCACCGTTGCCGCCGTCCCCGGTGGCGTTGCCCGTGATCGTGCTTCGGCTGATCGTCACGCTGCCGGCATTGCCGTAGATCCCGCCGCCGTCGCCGCCCGCGCCTCCGGCACCCCCGACGCCGCCGCCGCCGCTACCGCCGGCGCCGCCGCTGTTTCCGGTCACGGTGCTGTTGTTTACGACCAGCGTCCCCGTGTTGAAAATCGCGCCGCCGCTGCCGCCGCTGCCGCCGCCAACACCGGATGCTCCGTCGGCACCGTGGCCGGCTTGGTTGCCGCTCAGCGTCGCGTGGTTGAGGATCAGCGTCCCGGCGTTGACGATCGCGCCGCCGCCTGACCCGGCGCCGCCGGAGCCGGACCCGTCGGGGGCATGGCCGTTGCTGACCGTAAGGTTGGCCAGCGCCAGCCGCCCGCCTGAGGCGACCTCAAAGATCCGGAACTCAGGCGTCGAGAGGGCTGAACTTCGGACGATCGTGGCGCCGCTCCCGAGGATCGTGATGCTCGCGGTGATCCGCGGCAACCCGTCGGCAGTCGTGTTGAGCACGGTCAGCGTGTAGGTGCAACCGCTGGCCAGTGTCAGCGTGGTCGAGCCACCACTCGCGTTGGCGGTATTGATCGCGCTTATCAATCCAGGCGTTGAGCAGGGCACCGAGACGGATGACGCCCGCGCCGCTCCGGCATCGATCAGAGCCAGGAGCAGAAGCCCCAGCGCCAGCATGCCGGACGCACGACGCATGGCACGGCTCTTCCGAACGAGCCCGACCTCACCCACCAGCATGCCCCATCACCTCGACTCCGTCCGTTCACCTCGCCGGTCCCCGGCGGGGGCAGACTACAGCAACTCCGCCATCCGCCGCCAACGCTTACGCTTCGGCGCATCGACTAGCTCGACCTCGCCGATCACCTCTGGCCCGTATTGGGTCCGCTGATGCGCAGCCACGCATCCCTGTAGCGCGCCACGGGCGGCCGGTTCGGCTGCAACCTCCTGGGACTGCCGAGCCTGCTGCTGCTCGATCACGTTGGCGCCAGGTCCGGCAAGCGGCGCACGACGCCGCTCGTCTACATGCAGGACGGCGAGAACCTGCTGACCGTCGCCTCCAAGGGCGGGCATCCGCGCGACCCGGCGCGAGCCCCGAGGAGCGCGAGCGGCTATGGCCGCTCGCGGCCGATTACAAGCCGCACTGGGGCCGGTACCGAGAGCGGACCACGCGGGAGATACCGCTCGTGCTGCTCGAGCCGCGTTAGTTGGGGCCGCGCTGCGCGCGGCGTCCATGGGGCCGGGCGGCCCCGTCCGGACCTCGGGCATCTCCGAGGGCGCGGTCGCGGTGTCACCTCCGTCCATGCCCATTCCGCCGGCGACCCCCTCACGCAGACACCCCCATCCCGCAGAAGCACGAGGGGGGAGAGAGAACCCCGATTTCGTTACATCTCACCGCAACGGATGGGCAACGCGTAACGAAATCGGTGCTATAGCGCGCATTTCGTTACACGTCGCGTCCACGAGCGGGCGCACTGTAACGAAATCGGGGCTGCCAGGCGCCCCATCCCCCCTCGAAAGCCCAATCCCGGGCAAATCAACCCCCAAGGGAAGCTGAAGCGCCAGCCGACGCACCAACCCAGGCACACCGAGGCGCCAGCGATCCGCACAAGCGAACCCACGAAGCCCCTCCTAGTACGACTTCGGCAACCCCAGCGAGTGCTCGGCGACGTAGTTGAGCACCATCTCGCGCGACACCGGAGCGGTCCGCGAGACCCGGACGGCCCACCACAGGTCGCTGAGGCCGTACTCGAGCGCGAAGCCGTTGCCTCCGTGCGCCTGGATCGCGCGGTCGACGCACATGATCCCGGCCTCGGCGGCCGCGTACTTGGCCATGTTCGATGCCTCGCCGGCGCCGGGCACGCCGGCGTCGTAGAGCGCGGCGGCCTTCTGTGTCATCAGCCGCGCGAGCTCGAGTTCGATCTTCGCCTCTGCGAGCGGGTGGGCGACGCCCTGGTGCGCACCGATCGGCTGCCCCCACACCTTCCGCTCGCGGGCGTACGCCGCGCCCTGCTCGAGCGCCAGCCGCCCGATCCCGGTGCAGATCGACGCGCCCATGATGCGCTCCGGGTTGAGCCCATCGAACACGACGCCGAGACCTCCGTTCTCCCCGCCGATCAGCCGCTCTTCCTCGAGCTCGACGTCGTCGAAGAACAGCGTCCATTGCTTGTCCGCACCGCGGACCGCCATCTGGATCGGCTGGCGCGTGAAGCCGGGTGCGTCGACGTCGACGATCGCGAGCGACGGCAATCCGAGGCGGCCGTCGGACAGCCGGGTGCGCGCGACGACCAGCACGGCATCCGCGTCCTCGACGCCCGAGATGAACGTCTTCTGGCCGTTAAGGAGAAACCGCCCGTTGTCCCGACGCAGCGACGTCGCGAGGTTGTGCGAGTTGCTGCCGGCGTCGGCCTCGGTGATCGCGAACGCGACCTTTGTCGTTCCCTTCCCGATACCGCGCAACCAGCGTTCCTTCTGCGCCGGCGTTCCGTGCTTGGCGAGGATGTTGCCGACGATCGCCGGGGAAACGACGATCAGCAGCAGCGCGCAGCCCGCCGCCGAGATCTCCTCCATCACCCACGAGAGCGCGGCCATCCCCAGGCCGCCGCCGTCGTACTCCTCGGGGATGTTCACGCCGAGATACCCGCGCGAGGCTAGTGCGTCCCACAGCTCCCGCGGCGGCTCGCCGGCGTCGCGGCAGCGCTGCATGTACTCGCGCCCGAACCCCCGGCAGATCCCGGCCACGGCCTCGCGGAGCAGCGTCTCCTCCTGGGAGGGCACGAGCTGCAGTACGGGGCTCGATGCAGCGACCGACACGGAGGTCAATCCTATGACAGGCTGCGACCCTGATGCCGCTTGAGCTGACGGGAAAGGTCGCCCTGGTCACGGGCGGTAGCCGGGGCCTCGGCCGCGAGATCGTTCGCGCGCTTGCCGAGCACGGCGCGGACGTTCTGATCGCGAGCCGCAAGCTCGAGGCGTGCGTCGAGCTCGCCAACGAGATCGAGGCGCGCCACGGCGTCACGGCCGGCGCGGTCGCCTGCAACGTCAGCGACTGGAGTCAATGCGATGCCCTAACCGACGCGGCCTATGAGCGCTTCGGCCGTGTCGACGTGCTCGTCAACAACGCCGGGCTCTCGCCGCTGTACCCGAGCGTCGACGCCGTGAGCGAGGCGCTCTGGGACAAGGTGCTGGCCGTCAACCTCAAGGGCCCGTTCCGGCTCTCGGCCAGCATCGGCACCCGGATGGCAGCGGGCGACGGCGGCTCGATCATCAACATCTCCTCGATCGCGGCGATCCGGCCGCACGGCGGGGTCCTTCCGTACGCCGCCGCCAAGGCAGGATTGAACGCGCTTACGGAGGGGTTCGCCAAGGCGCTCGCCCCGAAGGTGCGCGTCAACGCCGTGATGTGCGGGATGTTCCGCACCGACATCTCCAAGGCCTGGGGTGACCCGGCCGTCGTCGCCGAGCGTGCGCGGGCGACGATCGCGTTGCAGCGGATTGGCGAGCCTGAGGAGGTGGTCGGCGCGGCCCTGTATCTCGCCTCGCCGGCCTCGAGCTACTGCACCGGCGCGATCCTCAAGCTTGACGGCGGGGCTAGCTGAACCACGCTCCGGTCGGTAAGAATGCGCCGATGCGCGTCACGCGGAGCAACTGCGGATATGCCGAGACGGAGGAGCGCCTGCTCCGAGCGATCGCCGACCGTGGCCTGAAGTTGTTCGCGCAGATCGACCATGCCGCTGCGGCACGCGAGGTCGGTCTGCACATGGCGCCCGAGCAGGTCGTGGTTTTCGGCGGCCCGAAGGCGGGGACGCCGATGATGCAGTCCGACGCGCGGATCGGAATCGAGCTTCCGCTCAAGATCCTGCTCTGGGAGGACAGCAAGGGCGCCCAGCTCGGTTACAACGATCCTCTCGACCTCGCGTCACGCTACGACGTCGCTCAGCACCAACCGACGCTCGAAGCGATGTCGAAGTTGCTCGCGGCGCTCACGACGGAGGCGGCCGGCTGAGACGCTCACTCCTCCTCTTGCTGTTCGTGCTGACCACGGTCGTGGCCTGGCCGGCGCGAGCGAACAACGTCGTCTTCCCCAACGACCCTGACTTCGCCGGGTGCGAGCACCAGGATCCGATCACCGGCTGCAAGGACAACGAGCAGTGGGACCTGTTCGGGCAGCTCACCGGCAATGACTGCCCGAAGGCGGGATCGCTCGAGCCCGTCCTGCCCCACCCGGACGGTGGGCTTCCCTGCTGGGCGACGCACGCCACCGATCCGCAGCATGCCGCCGGCGTGAACATGACGGGCGCGTGGGCGCAGGGGAACCTGGGGCGACCGAGCATCTTGATCGCGTACATCGAGGGTGGCGTCAACTACGAGAGCGACTCGATCAAAGACGGCCTCGACGCGGTGTTCCTGAACCGCGGCGAGCTGCCGTGGCCACAGGATGCCGGCGGCCACGACCACGGCACGTACGATCTCGATCGCAACGGCCGCTTCGACATCCGCGACTGGGCGCGCGACCCCCGCGTGAACCCGCCGTGTCCCGCCGGCGTCAAACCTTTCGTCCGACACCAGGAGGGCGTCACGTGGTCGTGTGTCACCGGCGGGCAGCACCGCTACATTCACAGCGTCCACGTCAACGGCGTCGAGACCGCCTACCTCTCCCCAGAGGACCTGATCGCGGTTTTCGGCGACTGCCAGATCACGGGGCACCGAGTCAAAGGCTGCGCCGCCGGCCACCACTACGACAACGACGGCAACGGCTATCCCAACGACATCTCGGGCTGGAACTTCGAGCGCAACAACAACGATCCGCAGACCGAGGACCGGGCCTACAACCACGCCCCGAGCCTGATCTCGCTGTTGGGCGGCGAGGCCAACAACGACTTCGCCGGGGTCGGTGTGTGCCGCGAGTGCATGGTCGTGCCGATCAAGCAGGGCGCCGAGCCGCTGGGACTCTCCGACCGCTGGGGCGAGTCGATCCTGTACGCGACCGACCTCGGCGCCACGGCGATCTCCTCGGTGGTCGTCGAGTACAGCTACTCGTCGTTCTCGCAGGAAGCCGTCGACTACGCCTACCGCCACGGCGTGCTGCTGTCGCTCGACTCCAACGATTTCGACTCGATGGACCACAGCGACGGCATGCTGTTCGCGCACGCGCTGCCGGGCAACTCTGTGACCGAGGACCAGTCGCCGCCCCCGACCCTGTCGTTCCGCGCCCGCTCGAACGTCACGAGCTACGGCACGCACAACGTCTTCTCCGGCGAGGAGAACTCGACCTCCGGCGCGACGCCGTTCCAGGCGGCGATGCTGGCGATGGTCCAGTCGGCTGCGCTGATGGCCCACGATCGCGGAACGATCCAGGGCCGCCTGACGCCGGACGAGGTCAAGCAGGTCCTGATCAACACCGCGAGCCCCGTGGTCCCGCAGACCCAGGCGCCGACCGTCGCGCACCAGTGGCCCGGCAACCCGCAGAGCCGGACCGACGCAACCCACACCAACTGGTCGAGTCAGTACGGGTACGGCCGCCCGGACCTCGGCGCCGCGACGAAGCTCGTGCTGTCCGGACGCGTGCCGCCGACCGCCGAGATCAACTCCCCATCCTGGTACCAGTACGTCGATCCGGCCCGGCAGCCCTCGCTGCCAATCGCCGGAGCGCTCGCGCCGAGCCGGTGGCGCTCGGGCGGCCAAGCGCGATGGTGGCTCGAATGGGCGCTGGGCGCCGACCCCGCGGACGCCGCCTTCCACACGATCGCGCAGGGGGCGACTCGGCGCGCGCTGCAAGGTTCGCTCGGGACGCTCGACCTGAGCCAGATCCCCCGTAGCTTCTACGAGCATGCACCGACCTCGACGCTCCCGCCGACAGGACCCGACCAGTACACGCTGACGCTGCGGCTGCGCGTCGTCGACGGCAACGGTTTGAAGGCCGAGGACCGCCGCGCGATCGGGTTGCGCCACGATCCGCAGCTGCTGCCCGGCTTCCCCAAGCGCACCGGCGGCGAGCTCGCTTCCGGCCCCAGCTACGTCGACCTCGAGGGCCGCCATCAGCTCGATCTCGTGTACGGCACAGCCGACGGCGATCTGCACGCGCTACGGCCCGACGGCACCGAGGTCCCGGGCTTCCCGGTCTACACGGACTTCGATCGCCAGATCGACCCCAACAACCCGCAGAACTTCCCCGCGAAGTCGTACGAGACAACGCCGGCGCTGCGCGACGTCCGCGACCCGCTCGTCGGGATCGCGGTCGGCGACCTGCTTGGCAACGGGACGCTCGACATCGTCGCAACCAGCTCGAACGGGGACGTCTACGCCTGGGATGCGCACGGTCACCGCCTGCCCAGGTTCCCGGTGTTCTCCGCGCGGCAATACTGGACGCTGCCCGTTCCGACGCCCGCGGCGGCGACGCCCCACAGCCGCCTGCCCGCGCGCGGCGCGCTCGCGCCGCCGGTGCTCGCGCGCCTCGAGGGCGGCCGGCGTCTGGACATCCTGATGAGCGCCTACGACGGCCACGTCTATGCGATCAGACCGGACGGCCGGCCGGTGCCCGGATGGCCGGTCGAGGTCAAGCTTTCGGCGGCCGACTTCAAGCGCCTGGGCGTCGACCCGAGCCAGTACATCCGCGATGCGAAGCTGTTGTACCCGGTCGCGGTCGGCGACGTGCTGCACGCCGGCCGCCCCCAGGTATTCGTTTCGAGCTTCGAGTGCGACAACGCGCACCCCGCCTCATTCCTGTACGGCATCTGGGCGCAGGGGAACGACCATCACGGCGGCGCGTACCTGCCGGGATGGCCCGTGCGACTGCCGGGCCTGCAGTCGTGCTACGACCAATCGATCGACTTCGTCGAGGAGGGCACAAGCCCACCCCTGATCGGCAACTTCGGAATTGGCCTGCAGATCGTTTCGAGCCCGGTGACCGGAGGGGTCGACGTGATCAACGGCAACGGCACGGTCGCGCGCACCCTGTCGCTCGGGTGCCAGAGCGCCGCATGCAAGCCGAACCCTCCGTACCGCCCGACCGGCGATTCGCTGACGGTGACGCTAACCGGCCAGGGCGGGCTCGGCGACCTTCGCGTCAGCGGCACTCCTGAGTTTCTGCAGAGCTCGATCGGCGCGCAGTCAATCAGCTCCGCGCTCGGGTCCTCCGGCCAGGCCGCGCTGCCACAGGCATACGAGAAGGCTTGGGATGTCGGCACCGGCGCGGTGCTGCCCGGCTTCCCCGTGCGCCAGGACGGCTTCCCGTTCTTCGACGCGCCGCTCGCCGCGGACCTCGCCGGCGACAAGACGCGCCAGGTGATCGAGGGCAACGACTCGGAGTGGATCCACGCGTGGGACATCCACGGCGGCGAAGCGCCGGGCTTTCCGAAGTACACCGGGCAGTGGCCGAGCTTCGGGGGCGTCATCGGCGACCCGACGATGAACGGCGCGCTGCGCTACGCGGTTGGGACGCGCGAGGGCTGGTTGTTCCTGTGGCGCGTGCGCGGCGATGCCCGGCTCGACAACTCCTGGTCGCATTACCGGGGCGACGATTACAACGCCGGGCTTTACGGGCTCGACTCGCGTCGTCCGCAAGCGATCCTCGACCTTCGGCGCGCCGGCCGTGTGCTGCGGTGGACCGCGCCCGGCGGCGACTACGAGTTCGGCAAGGCATTTGCGTACCGCGTGCTCGCATGCGTCGACAGCGCCTGCAGGCGGGCGTTCGCGCTGTCCGGCGCACCCCGCCCGGCGGTCGCAGGCACGCCGCAGCGCCTGCGTCTCGGCACACTGCCGCGCGGAACGCGCTATCTGGCGCTGCGCTCGATCAACGCTGCAGGCAATCTGTCGGCGCTGAGCAACGCCGTCACAACCTGATCGGCGCTCATCAGCGTCACGCCGATACCGCGCAGCTCGCGCTCGCCGCGCTCGTAGATGCCCGAGATCGCATCGCTCACCGCGACCACCCGGAAATCCCGCTCGCTCGCCTCGTAGATCGACGTGCGTGGGCAGTTGGGGAAATTGCAACCGGCGAACACCAACGTTGAGACGCCGAGCGCTCGGAGATGGTCCTCGAGCGGCGTGCGGTAGAACGCTCCCCACCGCGGCTTGTAGATCGCGACCTCGCCCGGCCCGAGTTGCTGCGGGCGTCCCGCCATCAGCGCGGCCGCATCGAGCTTGGGCGCCCCACCCGGGACGAGCTCGGCGGCGAGCTCGGAGCCGGGCGCGTCGCGGATCAGGATCCGCGCCCCACCCTCCAGCAGTCCGCGCCGGCACGGCTCGGCGTTGCTCCCGTCCTGCTCGTAGAGCCGCACGATGTGGACGATCGGCCGGCGGGCGCCACGGAACGCTTCGAGCAGGCGGCGCATTGCCGGAAGCACCGCCGACGTGCCGGCGACCGCAAACGCACCGTCGTCGAGCACGTCGCGCTGAGTGTCGATCGTGATCAGCGCGGCGGCTTCGAACGCTGGGCCGGTGTCAGTAGGCATAGGCTGCGATCACGGGCAACAGGCCGACGAGCGTGCGCAGCGGCTCATCGCGCGGCGGCTTCTCGAGGAACAGGTGGTACTCGCGCGATCCAGCGAAGCCGAGGTGCATCGTCGCCTGGAAGGCGACCTGGTTCGAGGTCAGGTCGAGCAGGAACACCATCTCGCTGATCGATGGCGAGTACACCTCGAGCGGTCGCTTGCTCAGCACCCCGATCTGCCCGCCGCCGACTGCCTCGATCGGGAATGCCATCTCCTCGCGGTTCTCGCGCTTGACCACGGCGAGCACGATCTCCCCATCTGGCCCCAGCAGCTCGAGCGATAGCTCGCGCCGGCGGCCGACGCCGAGCCTCGTGCCGCTGTCGCCCTCGACCTCAACGTGACGATCGTCGCCTGGGAATGAATGCAGTGTGAAGAGCTCGCTTCCGTCGGTGGCGAGCACCTTGGCATGGATCTTCCCGCTCGTGCTGAGCGCGGTCACCTTCATCAGCCGGCCGAGCGTCTTGCCCGAGCCGACGTAGAACAGCTTGGTGCGCCCAACCTCGTTGCCCTCGCCGTCCTTCAATATCCATCGGTGCCCGAGCGCCGTCTGACCGGCTTTGAACTCTGCGCCGAGCCGACCCATCCCCACCAGCTCCGATGCCTGCTGCTGCATGATCGACGGGGCACCGTACCACCTCGTCGATTGCTTAGGCTTTGGGCGTGCCCGACGTAAGAGAGCGCTGGCGTGGCGGATGGTTCGAGGCCTCCGCGTACGACTGGGTCGTCGAACAGGAGCGCTTGGCGCGGGTGCTCGGATGGCTTGTCTGGGGCATGGACGGCCCGACCTTCTACCGCGAGCTCGCGCGCCTCGGCGATGAGTCCGAAGGCACAGCCGTGCTCGACATCCCATGCGGCGGCGGGGTCGCGTTCAGAGGGCTGCGACCCGACCGGCCGCTGCGTTACGTGGCCGCCGACCTCTCGCCAGTGATGCTCAGACGCGCTCGTGCGGAGGCGGAGCGACGTGGCATCGACTGGATCGAGTTCCATGAGGCCGACGTCGAGGCGCTGCCGTTCGAGGACGGCTCGTTTGATCTGTGCGTGAGCTACACCGGCCTGCATTGCTTCCCGGACCCTGCCGCGGCGATCGCCGAAATGGCCCGCGTTGTGCGTCCGGGCGGGGAGCTCCGCGGCACCGCGGTCATCAGGCGTGCGGGCATGCGCCAGGATGGATTCGTGCGGCTGATGCAGATGGGAGGAGTGTTCGGCCCCGGCGGCACGCTCGAGGAGCTCGTGGATTGGCTCACGACCGCTGGGATGGTGCGCGTCGCCACGCGCCGTGACGGCGCGCTGGCCTACTTCTCGGCGCAGGCGAATGCCACCTGATCCGTTTCTCAGCCGCCGGCAGTTCCTCGGTGCGGGCGTCGCGCTCGGGTCCGCCGCACTCGCCTCGTCGCTGGCGAGCCCAGCCTTCGGTGAACTCGTCAGACCCCCCTGCAACGGCCGACTCTCGGAAATCGAGCACATCGTCATCCTGACGCAGGAGAACCGGTCGTTCGACGAGTTCTTCGGCACCTTCCCGGGGGTCCGCGGCTTCGACGACACGCGCAACCGGCAAGCGTTCGCCCAGCCCGGTTACCACGGCCGTGGTTCTCGCCACGGTCACCTGCTCCCGTTCCACATGGACGGCAGAACCCCGCTCGGACAGTGCTTCGGCGACGAGTCTCGTCCCACGCACGCCTGGGGCCCGCAACACCGCAGCTGGAACGGCGGCCGCAACAACCACTTCTACAAGTCCCATGCGATCCCCCTTTGGGACGGGCAGCTCGCGGTCAACGTCATGGGCTATTACGAGGAGCAGGACATTCCGTACTTCTGGGCGCTCGCGCGCGAGTTCACCTTGTGCGACATGTACTTCAGCTCCGTCCTCGGCCCGACCCAGCCCAATCGGCTGTATTCGGTCTCGGCCACGATCGACCCAGACGGCAAGCGCGGAGGCCCCAATGTCGCCACGGACGACAGGGGGCAATTCATGTTCGGTGACTATCGCTGGACGACGATGGCCGAGCAGCTGCAGGCACGCGGGATCAGCTGGAAGAACTACACCTCGCCGATCGCGGGCCAGCTGGTGAATCCGTTCGCCACGTTCCGTCGCTTCCGCAACGATCCCAAGCTCGGCGCCCTGGGGATCAAGCCAACATATCCGAAC
The DNA here is from genome assembly GCA_963796525.1 of uncultured Solirubrobacterales bacterium. Lineage (GTDB taxonomy): Bacteria > Actinomycetota > Thermoleophilia > Solirubrobacterales > Solirubrobacteraceae > Palsa-465. Next base: position 230,097 of record CAWCMD010000010.1, on the reverse strand, counting down.
GATTTCCAGGCGGACCTCGACCGCGACGAGCTGCCCGCCGTGTCGTGGGTGCAGCCGGCGTTCACCCAGTCCGAGCATCCATCCTTCCCGCCGGCCACCGGCGAGTACGCGATCAACCAGGTGCTAGGTGCGATCTGGGCTCGGCCTCATATCTGGCGCAAGACGGTTGTCGTGATCAGCCACGACGAGAACGGCGGCATGTTCGATCACGTCGCGCCCCCGACGCCGCCGCCCGGCACGAAAGGCGAATACCTGACGGTGCGCAAGCTGCCGCTGCTGGCGTTCGGGATACGCGGGCCGATCGGTCTTGGCTTCCGCGTCCCCGCGATCATCGTCTCGCCGTGGACGCGGGGAGGGTTCATCAGCTCGGACACGTTCGATCACACTTCCGTCCTGCGGCTGATAGAGCGCCGATTCGGTGCCGAGGTACCGAACCTCTCGGCTTGGCGCCGGTCGGTCACGGGCGACCTGACGGCCGCGTTCAACTTCGCCGGACGGCCCGACTACTCGATCCCGAACCTGCCGCGCACCAGCATCACCTCGAAGCTCGTCACCACCGGGCAGTGCGGCCCCAAGGCGCCACCGCCGGGTCCGTATCCGCTTCCAAAGCGGATCTCGATGCCGCGACAGCTGCCGGGCCGAGCGCGTCGACCGAGCGGCGTCTGCTAGCCGCTGCGGACGATCGCCGGCGATGTCACCGGCGCGGTCAGGTTGGCGAGTGCCGTCAGCGCCACGAACACGGCGAGCAGGACGAACGCAAGGGGCGCGTGCTGGTGATCGAGCGCGGTGCCGACGATCGGGATGACGAACATCGGCACGACGTTCGGCCCGGTCTGCACGAGCGCCAGCGTGGCCGTGGCGCGGTCGGGAAACAGGCGCTGCGCGGCATCCACCATGACCGCGTACGGGAGCGCGAAGCCGATGCCCATCAGCAGCACCGCGACCAGCGCCACCGCGACTGAGTCGGTCGCCGCCAGCACCACCAAGCCGAGCGCCGCAAGCATGCAGCCGCCACCCGCCAGCAGACCGAACCCTCGCTGAGCGGCCGCTAGCCGAGCGCCCATCGGTCGCACCACGGTCGTCAGCCCGAACACCAGAAACCCCAGGCCGCCGGCCACCGCCGTGCTGACACCCACATCCCGCGTGAGATATGCGACGAGCCACGCGCTGACCACGAGCGGAATGCCGTTCGCCGCCACGAACAGCGCCAGCAGTCGCCACGTGGCGCCGGTCCGCAGCGCCGTAGTGATGAATTCACGGTCCGGACGCGCCGCCGGGGCCCCGGTGACCCCCTTCGGCAGGACTGCGAGCGGAAGCAGACAGACCGCCGTCGAGATCACGAAGTCGACGCGCCAGCTCACGCCCGCGTCCTGCAGCAGACTGCCCAGCCCGAGCGCACCGGCGATGCCAAGCGTGACGGCGCCGCCAAAGAACCCAAGCAACCGGACGCCGCCCAGCTGGCGCGCCAGCACGGGACCGGCGATCAGCGCGAACGCGCATCCCACGCCAACGAGCACCCGAGCGGCGAGCAGGCCGGCGAACGCCGGGCTGAGCGCGAACAGCAAATGCCCCGCCGCCATCGTTGCGGCCGCCACCGCCGTGGAGCGGACGATGCCGGCCCGGGCAACGAGCGGCACGGCGAATGGCGTTGCGATCATCACCGCGGCGAAGTACACGGTCCCCGACAGCAGGCCGACGCCTGTCAAAGTGGTGTGAAAGTCGTGCGTGAGCGTGAGCACGACCGGGCCGACGTTGCCCGCTCCCCACCCCACGCCGACGCCGAGCAAGATGACGCTCAGGCCGCGCGCGCGGTTCACGGCGGGCCGAAGCGGCTCGCGGCCTCGTTGTACGCGTTGAGGATGTTGATCGTGCCGTACCCGTACACGTTGTTCGGGCTTCCGCTGCTCCCGCATGCTGAGCTCGTTTGATGCAACGCGGTCTGTTCGAGGATCTGCTCGGTCTGGTCCACGTCGCGGCGGAGCGAGGGGAACGCGGACCAGAGCAGCGCCACCGCCCCGGCGACGTGCGGGGCCGCCATCGAGGTGCCGCTCAGCGACTTGTACGTATTCGGCGGGAAGCTCGAACGGACATCAGACCCCGGCGCAGCCAGGTCCGGCTTGGACCTGCTGCTGCCGTCGGACGTGACCGGCCCGCGGCTGCTGAAGAAAGCGATGAAGTTGTTGCGGAAGCTGGTCGCGCCGACGCTGATCGCCGAGTCAAAGATGCCGGGCGGATCGCCCAGGCTCGAGCAGCTCGGACCGGAGTTGCCGGCCGCGGTCGCCATGAAGATTCCTGCTGCTCGCATCGCGTCGTACGCGGTCTGCAGCGTGGTCGGCGCGCACGCCTCGAGCGGCGGACAGGCGTACGAGTTGTTGACAACGTCGGGGCGCAGGTCGACGCGAGGGTTGCGGCCGTTCAAATCGGTCGGGGCAAGCAGCCACTGCAGACAGCCGAGGTACGTGCTGGGGCTACCCACGTCATCGACCAGGTTGCGGCACGCGATCCACTTCGCGCCCGGCGCCACCCCGACCTCGTTGCCGGCACCATCATCCCCCACCATCGTTCCCGTGGTGTGAGTGCCGTGCCCAATGTCATCACACGGGTACGACAGCGCAAAGCCGCACGAGCTGTGGAACTTCTTGCCGCCCTGCTTCACCGGTCGCCGCACCGCATCCCACCAGTTGTAGTTGTGGTCGACCTTCGTTCCGTCCCACCCCCGATACTGGTGAATCAGCGCCGGGTGATCCCACTGCACGCCGCTATCCGCAGACGCGACGGCGATCCCCTGCCCGGTGTCACCGAGCGCCCACACATCCGGCGCCTTTACCCAGTCGATGTTCCACTCGACCGCGTCCGCCGCGTGAGCGACGCGCGACTGCGGCTCCGGCTCGATCCCGCGAACAGGATCGTCTGCCTCGATCGCCTGCACGTCGGAGCGCGCCTGCATCGCCCGGAGCGCCCGCACGCTCCCGGTCACCGCGAGCGCGTTGGCGATCCAGAACGACTGATACCGAGCCCCCAGCCGCCGTAGCTCCTGCCGCACCGGTGGCTGCGCCGCCGCCGCCGCGCGCTTCAGATCCGACACCAGCGCCGACGCCTCGCGTGCCGTCCTCGCGGCCGCGCGAGCCCTCACGTTCGCCGAGCTCCTCAGCAAAACGATGAAATGAAGCGTCCCGCCCCTTTGCGCGTCAGCGAGAACGCGCGCCTCCACGACCGGCCCAGACGACACCGACGCCACGCCGCTGGCCGACGCCAGCAGGCCAACCCCGGCCACCACTAGCGCCAGCAAAACCACCGCGGGCGCACTGCGCCGCCATCTCCTAGGCCCCAGGCGATCTCCGTACCGCACTCCGGCGTCAGCGTATCGCTCCAAGTCTTCGGTGTCGAGTCAATGGAGTAGCCTTGCCCAGGGGAAACCGGGCCAAGATGGGTCGGTCGATGGGGCCGGACTCCGCGAGTCGAAAGACTCGATCGGAGACCCAGACGAGCGTCTACCGCCAGCACTTCCAACCACGACCTCGAGCGTGAGCCATGATCAAACAGTTCGTCAGTAAGAAGTTGTCCTTCGGCCTGGTCGGCGTTCGAGCGTGCGCAGTGCTCGGTGTCTGCCTCGCAGCCACTCCTGGCAGCGCGTCCGCGGCTTCCAACCGCCCGCCGGTGACCACGCTCGGCGTGATCACCCAGCTGAGTGGCCGGAGTGGGTGCCTCGCCGATCGAAGCGCCCGGTCTCAGGGCTGCGCTCCAGTCCGGGCACTGCGAGGGCCGGGACCATTCCTCGGCTCGGAAGCGATCGCGGTGAGCCCGGACGGCCGCAACGTCTACGTCGCATCGTCGAACAGCAACGCGATCGCCGTGTTCAGAAGAGATCCATCGACCGGCAAGCTCACCCAGGCCGCGGGTGCCGCGGGATGCGTCGCCCTCGCGGGCGCCAACGGCTGCGGCACTGCTGTCGCGCTGAAGCATCCCAATTCGGTCGCGGTCAGCGCCGATGGTCGTAACGTTTACGCGACCGCGTACGACAGCAACTCGATCGTCACCTTCCAGCGCAACAGCTCGACCGGGGCGCTGACTCAGACGGGCTGCATCGCCGCCGCTACAACGAAGGGATGCACCCCGGGACGCGCACTCGGTGGCGCCGACGTCGTCGCCGTCAGCCGCGATGGGCGCAACGTCTACGTCGGCGCGTTCAGGGGCAGCGCCGTCGCCGTGTTCGCCCGCTCGGGCTCGAGCGGCGCGCTCGTGCAGCTGTTCGGCGCCGGCGGGTGCATCGCGGCCGGCGGCGGGGGCGGCTGCGCCAGCGGCATCGCGATGCTCGCGCCTGAGGGGGTCGCCGTCAGCGGCGACGGCAAGAACGTGTACGCGGCCTCGCCGGGCTCCAGCGCGCTCGACGTCCTCGCGCGCAACAGCTCGACGGGCGCCCTGACGCAGGCGACCGACGGCAGCGGCTGCTTCACCAACAGCCCTGTGAACAAGTGCACCACCGGGAGGCAGCTGGGCGGCGCCGACGCGGTCGTCGCAAGTCCCGACAACAAGAGCGTGTACGTGACCTCGGTCCTGACCAACAGCGTCTCGAACTTCGCGCGCTCGAGCAGCAACGGTCACCTCACGCAGTCGACCGGGACGACCGGCTGCGCGATCTACGTGCTGGCCGTCGCCTGCACGCTCGGTAGGACGCTTCAGGGGCCGGAGGGGCTGGTCGTCTCGCCCGACGGAGCCAACGTCTACACGACGGCGTTCACATCCGGCTCGATCGATGTCTTCGATCGCACCGCTTCGACCTCGGGGCTGCTGGAAAAGCAGCGCCGCCCCGGTTGCCTGGTCAGCCGTCCCAAGCCCGACTGCACGCTGGGGCGAGCGATGCTCGGCGTGAGTTCCGTGGCAGTCAGTCCTGACGGCAGAAACGTGTACTCGGCAGCGTTCAAGAGCAACGCGGTCGATGTCTTCAAGCGAGTTACGAAATGACGCAGTCGCCCGAGAAGAGAGGAAGAGCGATGTCCAAGCAAGACCCCGATCACTCCAAGGAGGGCCTCACCCGGAGCGAGCTGCTGAAGGCGGCGGCCGCCGGTACCGGCGCGATGCTGCTCGGCGGCGCCCCCGCCGCCGGCGCGCGCACGCGGGTTGGCGCCTACCGTGCCGCCGCGAACAACCCGATCGAGGGCATGAACGTGCTGGTGTTCCTGACCGACCAGCAGCGCGCGATCCAGCACTTCCCGCCGGGATGGGCGCAGCGCAACCTACCCGGGTACACGAGGCTCCAGCGGCACGGCGTGACCTTCGACAACGCGTGCACGAATGCGTGCATGTGCTCGCCGGCTCGCTCGACGTTCCTGTCGGGCTACTTCCCGGCTCAGCACGGCGTCAAGTACACGCTCGAGACGAACATGTCTCCGCCGAAGAATCCGCAGGTCGAGCTCAACACCGACTTCAAGAACTTCGCCTCCGTGACCGAGGCGGCCGGGTACACGCCGGTGTACAAGGGCAAGTTCCACTGCACCAAGCAGGCGAACGGCTCGAGCTGGCAGCCCTCCGATGTCAACAAGTACGGCTTCACTCGCTGGGATCCACCCGACGCCGGCGCCAACCAGTCTGCTGCCGAGGAAGGCGGCGGCACCGTCAACAACGACGGTCGCTTCATCAACTCACAGGGCACGCCGCAGGCCGGCACGGAAGGAGTAATCGACTACCTGACCAGCGCGGCGTCGCACCAGCAGCCGTTCTTCATGGTCGTGTCCCTGGTCAACCCACACGACGTGCTCTTCTATCCCAACAACCTCACCGCCAACGGCTACGACGAGTCGTGGCTGCAGGGCGAGATCGGCCTCCCGGCGACGGCCAACGAGGACCTCTCGACCAAGCCGACGGTGCAGGCGCAGTTCCTGCGGATCTCGCAGCTGCTCGGCCGGCTGACCACGCCGGAGCAGAAACGCAACTACCTGAACTTCTACGGGAACGTGATCAAGTCCTCGGACGCCTACCTCGTACAGATCCTCGACACCTTGACGCGCGAGGGGATGCTCGACAACACGCTGATGGTCGCCACCGCGGACCATGGCGAGATGGGGATGTCCCACGGCGGGATGCGGCAGAAGAACTTCAACTTCTACGAGGAGACGATGCGTATCCCGCTCGTGTACTCGAATCCCCGGATGTGGAAGCGGCCCGAGGTGAACCACTCGCTTGTCTCACACGTCGACTTCCTGCCGACATTGGCGAGCCTGGTGGGAGCGCCCAAGAGCGCGCGCGCCTCCTGGCAGGGCGTCGACTACTCCGCGCAGATCCTGCGGCGCTCGGCCAGGCCGCCGCAGGACTACACGGTGTTCACCTATGACGATTACCAGTCAGGACAGCCGCACGGTCCCTACCCGCAGCCGCCGAACCACATCACGAGCATGCGTGAACGACGCTGGAAGTTCGCCCGCTACTACGACGCGAACGGCAACGTTCCCGACCAGTTCGAGATGTACGACCTCAGGCACGACCCGAACGAGCGCCACAACATCGCGTTCAAGGGCTACAAGCGCACGCCGTCGCAGGAGCGCGAGTACGCGCGGTTGCGCGCCAAGCTCGCGCACGTGGAGAAGACGCGACTACAGCCGCTCTAGCGGTCCGGACGGGGCCGGGTGGGCGGGACCCCATTCCATGGGTGCCGAGCGGAGCGAGGCCCATGGTGGTTGGGGGCGGGTGGGCGGGACCTAATTCAAGCGTTCGCGACGCAGCGCAAACCGATGTGGGAGGTCGAGGTGTCAATCGCCTCGGCCTGCCGCGCGGCCGGCCGGTAGCGCAGGCAGTAGTTCGGCGCGCACAGGTGTGAGCCGCCCTTGATCACGCGACGGGGAATGTGGGCGCTGGGACGGCCCTCGGCGTCGAGCTGATCGGGCTCGCTGACGCGCGGATTGTGGGGCACGCAGCACGCCTTGGCCGCGTCCTGGTGATGCTGAAAGGTGAAGTAGTCGGCCGTCCACTCCCAGACGTTGCCTGCCATATCGTAGAGCCCGTAGCCGTTTGCGGGGAAGCGCTTCACCGGCGAGGTTCCCACGAACCCATCGAGCTCGAGGTTCTGCCACGGGAACTCGCCCTGCCAGGTGTTGGCCATCATCCTCCCCTTCGGGGCGAACTCATCGCCCCAGGTGAAGATCGCGCCGTCGAGGCCACCGCGCGCCGCGTACTCCCATTGGGCCTCGGTCGGCAGCGCCTTGCCCGCCCAGGCCGCATAGGCCTCGGCATCGGCGAACGAAATGTGCGTCACGGGATGAAGCTCCCGGCCGCCGATGTTGCTCCCGGGTCCCTCGGGCCGGCGCCAGAACGCTCCCGGCGTCCACGCCCACCAGTTGCGCGCGTCGCGCAGATCGACCGGTCCGGCGGTCCCCTGGAACACCAGCGAGCCCGGCACGAGCAGCTCAGGATCTGCGCCCGGGTAATCGCTCGGATCGGGGCTGCGCTCCGCATTGGTCACGTACCCGGTGGCCTTCACGAACCGCCGGAACTCCGCGACCGTCACCGGATGCTCATCGATCCAGAAGCCGTCGAGCTCGACGCTGTGAACAGGGGCCTCCTCCGGATAGAAATCCTCCGAGCCCATCCGGAAGCTGCCCGGCGGGATCCAGCGCATCCCCTTCGTTTGCGTGGCGGTTGCCGTGGTCACTGTCACATTCTCGCGCCTGCGCGCGTCGTACGGGTGATAGCGCATCGAACCCGGAGGTTCCCATGACGACCGCGACCCAGCAGAGCAGGTCCGTGTCCGAGCTCGGCACGCTCGAATTGATTGAGGCAACCGGCGACGGACTCGCCGGATTCGGGCTGGCCTTCATGTCCTTCCTGGGGGCGATCCCCGGCCTGCTGCCCGTGGCGGGGCTCACGATCGTGGCCGGCGTTGTCCTGCTGATCCCGATGCTCGTCGTCGGCCTGGTCATCGGCGCCCTGTGGGGCGTCGCAGCGCTGATCATCTGGCTCGCCCGGCGGATCGTCGCGATGCTGACCACGCGAGCGGGCCCCGCTGAGCAGCCATGCGAGGATCAGCAGCATGTCATCAACAATCTGGTACCAGAGCTTCACCGACCCTGACGTCGACGCTGCGTATTTCGATCGCCTCACCGCATATCTGCGGTCCGTTACCGGACCGGGCTTCGAGATCGATGCGCATGGCATCCAGCCTGGCGACCGCTATCTCCATCCGATCACGGAGTTTCGGTGCGCGGCCCAGGTGATCGCGAACGCGCTCGAGGCACAGGAGCGTGGTCATGCCGCGTTCGTGATCGGTCATTTCCAGGAGCCGGCGTTGAGCGAGGCACGCGCCGCCGTGGACATCCCGGTGGTCGGCCTCGGAGAGGCGTCGATGTTCTTCGCCTGCACGCTGGGACGGAAGGTCGGCCTGGTGACGATCAACCCGGTGTTCGTCCCCTACCACGAGGAGCAGATCGCCCGCCACGGGCTCGGCGAACGGGTCGTTGCCGTGCGTGCGGTGCAGGCGCAGGTAGCCGACTACAACCGCGCGTTCGAGGACGAGGAGACCTACGCACGGATGCTCGAGCAGTTCACCGCCCAGGTCGAGCCGATGCTCGACCTTGGCGTCGACGTGATCGTTCCCGCCGGCGGCTATCCGATGCTGCTGTTCGCGCGGGAGCGCGCGTTCACAGTCGGCGGCGCGACCGTCCTGAACGGCCTGCCGGTCGCGCTGAGCGCGGCGGAGACCGCCGTGCGACTGGGGGAGCTCAACGGTTGTGGCGCGAGTCGCCGCGGCACCTACTCGCTGCCGCCCGCCGAGGCGATCGCGGAGTTCCGCGGCATCTTCGCCGGCCTGTCCTGAGCGTCTGAGACCCCCAGCATGTCGGCGAAATCAGCGAGTCCGGCGTCGAGAAAGCGCAGCGAGCGCAGCGCTTCGCCAAGCGGCTGGTCGCGAGCCGTCGCGGCGGCATCCGAGGCTGCGTCGATCAGCTCCCCAGCGGGGCGGATCGCGTCGCCGCCTCCGTTGAGGAGTGCCGCGGCGGACTCGGCGTTTTGCGATACCTGATCGCCGGCTGAGCGGACAGCGTCGACGACCTCCGGCTGCGCCGGCGCCGGATGATCCGGCCGGCCCTCGCGAGCGAGCTCCCGCGCGTGATGGTCGCAGCTCAGCAGCACACGGATGCTGCGCCTGAACGCGTCGTGGCCGGACCGGGGCAGGACCCGGCCCGTGCGCGCCGGCGCGATCGAGCGCAGTGCCTGCGCGCGGTCCTCGAGCGTGTGCGTCTGCGGCGTCATCGTCGAGGATTGCTCACCGGCGACGAGCCGGCGCGAAGCGCTTCGCACGAATTCCGCCAGCGCGTCGAGATAGTTCTTCGCTGCCGCCCGCGTCAGCTCGGCGCGCCGGGTGGGCAGCACCAGCAGCGCGACGAGTACCCCCACCACTGCACCCGCAGCGGTCTCTCCGATCCGCGTCAGCAGCGCGCCGGGCCCGAGCGATCCGAGCAGGACGCCGGAGAATGGTTCGTCGAACACCTCCGCGGCGACGAACAGGACCAGCACCGACACGGCAATCGTCCCGGTCGACCGCGCGGCGGACTCGAAGCGGAGCAGCCCGGGATCCGCGACCAGTGAGCGGTCGCGCAGGCGGGCGGTTGACCAATGCGCATCACTCCGTCTCAAGGTGCGGGTCGGATACTCACACCACGCTCACGGATCGACGCCTGTGCGAGTCGCCCTGTCCGCTCCATACGGTCTATTCCGCCGCGCGACGGGGTGTGCGGAAGTTCGTTCAGACAGCGTCCGTCCCGCAGGAGCACGAGAAAGGGCGGGCCGAACCCCCATAACGTGACAATTCGCCCCGGCCGGCGGGCAACGAGTAACCAAATCGGTGCTATAGCCCCCATTTCGTTACACGTTGCCGCGGCAAGCGGTCGTTGTGTAACGAAATCGGGGCTGCCAGGCACCCAACCCCCTCCTCGAAAGCCCAATCCCGGGCAGACCAACCCCCAAGGCCCCCCGGCCGAAGGCCGGGAAGCGTGGCGTAAGCCGGCGCGGCCGCCCCGGCCAGCGTGGCGCCAGCCAGCGCGGCCGCCCCGGCCAGCGTGGCGCCAGCCGGGCGCGCCCACCCGGGCCAGGCAGGCGCCAGCCGAGGCCGGCCCCGCCACCCCCGCGCCGGCTCAGCGCCCGCTGACGCTCGCGCGGTCGGCAGCGTAACCGGGCGCAGCCCACCGCTCCTCGATCCGGCCGAGCCGCCACACGACCAGCGCGACCGTCCAGGTGAGCACGAACAGGCCGACGATGAAGTAGCCGACGCTGTTCAGATCCACCGAGGCGATCCCGGTGATCGAGAGCAGCTCGAGCGACCCGACGATGAACGCGACCGCGACCGACAGTCCGGTGATCGTGAGGTTGTAGTAGATCTTTCGCACCGGCTTCGAGAACGCCCAGCCGTATGCGAAGTTCATGAACGAACCGTCGATCGTGTCGAGCAGCGACATGCCGGCCGCGAACAGGATTGGCAGGCACAGGATCGCGTAGAACGGCAGTCCGCTCGACGCCGCTCCCGCCGCGAGGAACAGGAGCGCCACCTCGCTCGCGGTGTCGAATCCAAGGCCGAAGAGGAGACCGAGCGGATACATCTTCCAGGAGCAATCCACGTTGCGGGCAAAGCGTCCGAGGATCCGATTCAAGAGCCCCCGTGACTCGAGTTGCCGTTCGAACTCTCGCTCGTCGAACGTGCCGGCCCGCATCCGCCGAAACATCCTCACGATGCCTCCGAGCACGACCAGGTTCATCGCGGCGATCAGGTACAGGAAGCCGCCGGAGATCCCGGTCCCGAGGGCGCCCGTCAGTTGATGGAGTGGCGAGCTGCCGTGCACCACCTGTGCGCCGAGGGCATGCACGCCGAGCGCAAGCAGCAGCGCCAGCGCGAACACGACGGTCGAGTGCCCGAGCGAGAAGAAGAACCCCACCCCCAGTGGTCGCTTTCCGTCGGCCATCAGCTTGCGTGTGGTGTTGTCGATCGCGGCGATGTGATCGGCGTCGAACGCGTGACGCAGGCCGAGGGTGTAGGCCGTCACCCCGAGTCCGAGCCCGAACACTCCGGCATGGCCCAGGCTGAAGTGCTTGGGCACGACGAGCAGCAGCAGGATCCCGAAACCGATCACGTGCAACGCCAGGACTGCGCCCGCGAACGCGCCGAGACGTCGCCATTCGCTCGCCCTCACGGCCGTCCTCCCTGGGCACGCGCCGCCGCGATCGCGGCCTGGCCGAACGAGATCCCGCCGTCGTTAGGCGGGAGTGCCAGCGGGATCAGCACGCGCAACCCTTCCCGCTCGAGCCCGGCGGCCACCGAGGCGAGGAGCAGCCGGTTCTGGAACACGCCGCCACTGAGGACGGCCGAGTCAAGCCCGCGCTCACGGGCGATCGCAACACACGCGCGCGTCGTTACGTCCGCGACGCCTGTGTGGAAGCGGGCGGCGACCGTCTCGGCCGACGCTCCCGACTCGAGATCAGCAGCGACCGCAGCCACGGCCCGGCGCGGGTCGATCTCGAGCCTCGCGCTCAACGAGAGCTCGTAGCTCCCTCGCTCGCCCGAGCGCGCCGCAGCTGCTTCGAGCTCCACCGCAGCCTGCCCCTCGTAGCTGGTCCGCGGCGCGATCCCGCACAGCGCCGCGACTGCGTCGAACAGCCTCCCCATGCTCGAGGTCACAGGCGACACCGCCGGGCTCCCGAGCAGAGTCGCCATCGCCTTCCAGGGCACCTCGTCCACGAGGTCGATCAGCGCTCTAGGCCGGGGCTGCGGCTCACCGAACGCCTCGGCGAGCCACGCGAAGGCCATCCGCCATGGCTCGCGGATCGCCGCGGCGCCGCCCGGAAGCCGCACCGGCCGAAGCGCACCGACGCGCTCGAACTCCCACAGGTCACCGACCAGCAGCTCGCCGCCCCATACGGTTCCGTCCGTCCCGTAGCCGGTGCCGTCGAAGATCGCGCCCACAGCCGGGGTCCTCACGCCGTGCTCGGCCAGGCACGCCGCCAGGTGGGCATGGTGGTGCTGGACGGCGACATGCTCAGCCCCTTCGCGTTCGAGCGCGTACTGCGTCGAGAGGTAGCCCGGATGCAGGTCGTGCGCGACGACCGCGGGCTCGACCGCGAACAGTCGCTGGAAGTGGACGATGCCCTCGGTGAAGGCCTTGAACGCCGCGTAGTGCTCGAGGTCGCCGATGTGGTGGCCCACCCAGGCTCGGGATCCCTTCGCCACGCAGAACGTGTTCTTCTGCTCGGCGCCGCAGGCGAGTATCGGCTCGGACGCGGCGACGGGCAAGCGAAGATCGCGCGGCACGAAGCCCCGGGAGCGCCGCAGCATCATCGGCCGGCGCGCACCCCCGGCCTGAACGACTCGCGTCACCGAGTCGTCGGTGCGCGTGTGGATCGGACGGTCGTGGAACAGGAACAGGTCGGCGACGTCCGCGAGTCGCTCCAGCGCGTCCTCGTCGCCGTAGGCGATTGGCTCGTCGGAGAGGTTGCCGCTGGTCATCACGAGCGCGGCGGTTCCCGGTGCGAGCGCGCGATAGTCGGCGAGCAGCAGGTGATGGAGCGGGGTGTACGGAAGCATCACACCGAGTTCGGGCGCTCCCGGCGCGACCGCGGCGGCGACGGCCGCGCCCCGCCGCCGCGCAGCGAGAACGATCGGGCGCTCGATCGAGCGCAGCGAGGCCTCCTCCTCGTCGCCCAGCTCGATCAGCTCGAGCACCGTATCGAGGTCCGAGACCATCAGCGCGAACGGCTTGTCCTCCCGGTGCTTGCGCGCGCGCAGGCCGGCGACGGCATCGCCGTTATCCGCGGCGCAGGCGAGGTGAAACCCGCCGATTCCCTTGATCGCGATGATCAGCCCGTCTGCCAGGCGGCGCGCGGCGGCGGCGATCGCGTCCGCCGCGCCTGGCACATCCACCGGGCGCCCGTCCGCCGATGCCAGCCACACCCGGGGGCCGCAGGCGGGGCATGCGTTCGGCTGGGCGTGGAACCGCCGATCACGGGGATCGTCGTATTCGCGCCGGCACTTCTCGCACATCTCGAAGCCTGCCATCGTCGTCATCGGCCGGTCGTACGGGATGCCCGCGATGATCGTGAACCGAGGCCCGCAGTTCGTGCAGTTGATGAACGGGTACCGGTATCGGCGATCGGCCGGATCGGACAGCTCGGCGAGGCAGTCCTCGCAGGTCGCGGAATCGGCGGTCACGGGCGCGTCGGCGACACCGCCGCGCACGCTGTCGACGATCCGGAACTCGGAGTCGTTCTCGAGCGGCATCGACCGTCTCTCGACGCGCTGGATCTTCGCCAGTGGCGGAACCTCCCGCTCGAGCCGCTGCAGGAAACGCTCGACCGCAGCCGGCTCTCCCTCCACCTCGAGCCGAACGCCGCGCTCGTCATTGCGCACGTGGCCGCTCAGTCGTTCCTCGCGAGCGAGCCGGTAGGCGAAGGGCCGAAAGCCGACGCCCTGCACGGTGCCGTGGACTCGCGCCCGGACGCGCACGCGCGCGCTCAAGGCGAGGCTGGCTATGAGTCCCCCCTTTCAGCCATGTCCCGCAGCAGATGGTATGCGGTGGCTTGGGCCTCCTGAATGCGCGGTATGTGCTGCGACGGCGTGACAACGACGTGGTCGGCCAGCCCCTCGGCGGCCACGCGACCGCCGTCATAACCGACGAAGGCGATCGTCTGCAGCCCCCGCCGGCGCGCCTCGATCAGCGCGTCGATCACGCTCAGCGAGTTACCGCTGGTCGACAGCGCCACGAGGACGTCCCCCGCGCTCCCGTATGCGATCACCTGCCGGGCGAAGATCGCCTCGGAGCCGATGTCGTTGGCGATCGCGGTGATGATCGCGCTGTCGGCAGTCAGGTCGATCGCGGCACGGCCGGCGGCGACGAAGTCCGCCACGAGATCCATCGCGTCGGTCGCGGAGCCGCCGTTGCCGAGCGCGAGCAGCTTGCCCCCGCGCGTGAAGGACTCTCGCAGCGACCGAGCCGCCGCGGCGAGTGGCTCGGCGGCGTCGCACACCGTTCGCTCGCGCAGTTGCTGGACCTCCTCCGCCTTCATCAGCGCCGACTCGCGGACGTCGGCGACCAACGCCTCCGGGTCCGAGTCGTGCTCGGCCAGGAACGGGTAGAGGAAGCTCGAGGCGCCGGCCGTCTGCTCGTGACGGCCGCGGTGCTCGAAGAACACGTGCACGAGCTCCCACAGCACGTGATACGTGGTCTCGACCAACTCCTGGCACACGAACGGATCCGGGCTCGGCGGCACGAGCTCCCACTCGGCGCCAACTTGCGAGAACGCGATCGTCAGGCAGCCCCGCTCGCGCAGGTCGCCGAGCAAGGCGCCGGCCTCGAATGCCATCACGATGTCTTGCGGCCGGGCGAGCAGCGAGAGCTCGCTGGGATCCGTGAGGCCGAGCGCCGGTAGCGCGCGTTTGCCGACGATCACCGGGTGGACGAACTCGACCGCGACGTGGCGGACGTCCGAACGGGCGGGCCCGCTCGTTCCGAATGCAAGCAGCCGGCCACCATCGAGAAAGCGCTCCGCCATTGCCCTGCACAGCCGCGCGATCCGCTCAGCATTGGGCTCGAAGAAGCGAGCGCTGGCCTCGGCGCGCTCCAGCAAGTAGGGCCGCTCGAACGCGAGCGCGCTCATGCGAGGGCGCCGGCCTTGCGCCGGACGAGCGACGTCAGCCACTCGACGAGCTCGTCCACGCCTTCGCCGGTCCGGGCGCTCGTCAGGATCCTCTCTGCTCCCGGATTGACAGCGTCCAGGTTGTACAGGAGCTTCTCGAGGTCGAAATCCAGATGCTGGAGCAGATCGATCTTGTTGATCACCACCAGTTCGCACGCGCGGAACATGAGCGGGTACTTCAGCGGCTTGTCCTCGCCCTCGGTCACCGAGCACACCATTGCCCGCGCGTCCTCGCCGACCCGGAACTCGGCCGGGCACACGAGGTTGCCGACGTTCTCGATCACCAGCAGGTCGATGTCGGCGACCGGAAGCGCGGGGAGGGCCGAGCGGACCATGTTCGCATCGAGATGGCACTCGCCCCCGAATCCCGACTCCGTGTTGAGCTGAACGACCGGTACATGCAGGCTGGCGATTCGGTCGGCGTCGTAGGAACCCTGAACGTCGCCCTCGAGCACTCCCACGCGGACGTCCTTGAGCGGGAGCGCTCGCTCCAGCAGCGATGTCTTGCCGGCGCCGGGCGCGCTCATCAGGTTCAAGACGGTCAGGTCGTGGCGGTCGAAGTCGTCCCGGTTTGCGCGCGCGATCGTGTTGTTGGCGTCGAGCGCATCCTCGACGATCCGCACCCTGGTCTTATGCATGCGTTGGCTCCTTCAGCTCCAAGTACTCGATCTCGAGCTCCTCGCCGGCGACCACCTTGACCGCGCCCGAGGCGCAGTCTGGGCAGCGGAAGGCGGCGAGCAGCGGCTCCCATTCACACCCGCACTCGTCGCAGCGCAGCCGGGCCTCGATTTCGTCGAGCTCGAGGCGCGCGTCCTCGCAGATCGTGTCGCGGGTCACGATCTCCCAGTAGAAGCTCAGCGAATCCGGAACAACCTGGCGAAGGCGACCGACCCGCATCGCAACGAGCTCGACGGGCCTGCCGTCCGCATGTTTGAGAGCGGTGCCGAGCACGGCCGTGGCGACCGAAAGCTCATGCATCCTGTAGCCCTCGGATCGTCTCGACCACGAGGTCGGCGGCGCGCGAGACGGATGCCCGGACGGAATCGCTCAGGCCGAGGCCCACGTCCTCGACGGTCTCCGGCTCGCAGGCGATCACCATCACGCGCCCGGGCCAGCCCCCCACGTACTTGACGAACCGCAGGACGGTCTCGGGGTCCATGCCGTGCGGGTTCAGCATCTGCCCGTCCTCGATCTGCCCGTCGACGTCGTCGGCCTCGGCCTCCATCACGTACAGGGTCCCGGCCTCTCCGCCCTGGCGGCTTACGTCGATCAGGATCAGCGCATCGTAGCCTCGCATGACCTCATAGGCGAGGTCGAGACCTCCGGAGCCGAAGTCCATCACGCTCACCCCCTGCGGCAGTTCACGTTCGGTCAGGGCCTTGGCGACCTCACCGCCGAAGCCGTCGTCGCGTAACCACGCGTTGCCGATTCCCGCGACCAGGATCTGCTTCGTGCGCTTCGCTGTCTGCGTCATAACGGTTGTACCTCGTGGGCGAAGAAGAACAGATAACGGCCGGTCTCGCGCATCAACTCCTGGCCTGGATCGTCGTCGACGGTGACGGCGAGGTGAACCCGCTCGTCGTAATCGATGTAGATGCGCTCGAGCGTGGCCGGCCGGCCGTCGAGCATGCGGTCGTGGACGCTGCGCTCGGTCCCGGGCTTCAGCAGCAGCTTCGATCCTTTGACGAATGTGACGCCATCGACTGTGGCTCGGTCCTCGCCGGGATTGTTGTCGACCTCACGCAATCCGCTGTGCAATCCGATGACGTCCTGCGGGCCGAGCGATAGTGTGCGGTCGAGCATCTCCTTGACCTTGGGATCGGTGACGGCTGCACGCTCCTCGTCGGTGAGTGTGTGCACGTGCAGTACGAGCGCCTCTTCGATCTCGGTGTTGTCGAACAGGTTGCCGTGGCTGCGCGGCGCCACCTGCGGATGATCGGGCAGCACGATCGCAGCGCCGAGGATCGTGTCGTCGTTGTCGGTGGCGAGCACCGGCCACGTGTTGACGCTCTCGCGGCGGCTCTCGAGCGGAGAGATGAAGCGGCCCTCGTCGACATGCACAAGGATGTGCAGTGAGATCAGCGAGTACCGCAGCGCCGCTGCGCGGTCGAGACCGGAGGGCACCTGCGCCGTGTTGTGCACGCAACAGCGGATTGTGCCGTCCCCGGCATCGGCTCTGAGCGTGAAACGTGCCGGCCCGTTCTGCACCGTGGTCCGCTTTCCCCGGGCAACCGGACCGATGTCCAGCCGATGCTCGCCGCCGCCGGCATCCAGCCACCGGACCGTGGCGCGGAACGCGGACCCTCCGTCGGCAACGCATTCGAGCCGCGCATGGTCCTGGGCCCCCTGACACTCGGCCGCGTACGCGGGTGGATACACGATCCCGAATGGAGTAGGGGTCGCGTTCTTGGTCGCACCGGGCGTGTACGGATAGAGCGCGTAACCCTCGTAGAGCAGGGTGTCGACGAGCTCATCGATCACGGCCAAGCAGCTCCTGGACGGTGTCGTCGAAGGTCAGGCCGCGCTGCGCCCTGAATGCGTTCAGGGCGGCCAGCGTGCGCTCGCTGAGCCGGATCCAGCCGCCTGCGGGATAGTGCTCGGCGATCATCGCTTGCCAGGCCGACACGGGCATCCCGAATTGCGCGCTCGCGCTCCACGGCACGGGCGTCATTTGCAGCCGTCCGTCGGGCGCGCGGTAGAACACGGTCCCGTAGAAGTGGAAGCTGAGCGGCACCACGCCGTCAGCGACGGCATAGAAGTATTTAGTGGCGGCCACCTCGAGGTCGTAGGTGCAGGGGACCTCGAGCCCGAACACCGTCTCCCTCTGAAACCCGGGCACCGCGGCCGCCACGCGGGCCCAGTTCAGGCCCTGAGTCGAGGGTGCCCAGGTGGCCGCGGGCCCGAACAGCTCCGTCAGCTGCTCGCGCGTGTTCTCGTCATAGCCCCGCCGCGCCGGGTCAATCATCACCTGGACCGAAAGTGACATCGATTGGATCTCGAGCACGCCAAGCTCGTGAGCCTTGACCGAGAACACCATCGTCGGGGCTGCTGCAAAAGCCAGATGCGCCGCCGCCACGACCTCGAACTCCGGCTGCGGAACAGTCGCGAAGCCGCTCGACGTCCGTGCCTCGACGCTCACCGCAGCACCAGCGCGCGGCTTCGCATCGCCTCGAAGAACGATGGAACTGCGTGCTCGAGCGCCGAGCCGCCGGAGATGCCCTCCCACCGCGACTTGATCAGGCCGACGAGCGCATAGCAGTCGTCGATCGGAGCGATCACGTACTGAGAAGGCTCTGCGAGGCGGTTGACGACGAGCGCCTCCGCGTCCGCGTCGAGCTCGGCCAGCGACGGATTGAGCGAGACGAGTGCCTCCCATGCGTCGAGGCTGAGCTCTGACTCGGTCGCGCCGGCCGGGCTCGGATAAAAGGCCACAACTCCACCGGTGAGGCTAGAGCGCATGAAGAACGCGAGCCCGATCGGGATCTGAAACGCGCTCCAGGTCTGCTCGTCGCAGCGGAACTGCTCGAGCCACAGCGTTCGCATGCCTGTCGGCCGGTACTCGGCGTCGCCCGAGCGCAGCGCCCAGCAAGCCTCGCACACGCACACGATCCGCCGCTCGACGAGGTGGATCAGGTGACGGTGATCGTCGGGCACGGTCGTGTTGCACAGATCACAGTGCTCTTGGGGCGCCGCGCGGACTCCGTTGCCCCGGGCGGTCGCGCCCGCTTGCGCAAGCGACCGCAGCCGGGCGAGCGCGTCGGACCGCTTGCGCGCCGCGACGATCTCCTCGAGACGACTCACACCGCCACCCTCACGCCGCCCGACTCGAGCAGCGGCACGGGCGTCAGCTGCAGAAGGTCACCGCCCGCGACGCGACCTGCCTTTGTCAGGTCGAACTCGACCCCACATCCCGGACAGCTGAGAAGTCCGGCCGCCAGTTCGCCGCCGTCAAGACGCTCGCCACACGAGGCGCACTGGTTGCGATACGCCAGCAGCGATCCGTCGACATTTGCCAGCACCAGCTGTGCGCCGTCGACGTCGATCGCCAGCAGTTCCCCGGGCGCCGCGGTGGCGCCGACCGGAAGCCACCGCGACGGCTGGACTTGCGCCATCGGCAGGCCGGAGTGCACAACCGGCAGCTCGAAGCCGTTGGCGCCGCGCTCAGCAACGACGCCCTCTACGTCGACCCCCTCAAGATCTGGGCAGTGCTCGTCGAGTGCCTGCTTGATCGCGAGCTCGAGCGTCGCGCGCGATGCGGCACAACCATGGCAGCTTCCCTGCAGTTTCAAGCGAGCGACGCCCTCGTCGATCCCGATCAATTCGACATTGCCGCCGTGGGATTCCATGTATGGCCGCACGGTGTCGAGCGCCTCGATCACCCGCTCCTCGAGCGAGCTCGGGTACAGGTCGTGGATCAGCAGCAGGCTCGCGACCGCGCCGTCCTGGGTGAGCTCGTCGATGATCGTCGCGCCTGCCTCGCGGGCGGCCATGATCGTCTCGATGATGCGCCGCAGCCCATCACCGTACATCGCGATCACGGCCGCCACGAGGTCCTGCGCGATCTCCCGCGCGTGCGCGTCCGAGAGCTCGTCGAGCTGCGCCGTGAGCGACTCGACGCGGTCGAGGAGCTCCTCCGGAAGCGCGCCTTGGGTCATCTAGCTCAAGCCGGTCGGCGTGTGGATGACCTTACGGACCCTGCCCTTGCCCGTGTACATGTGAACGCCGCATGGCAGACATGGATCGAAACTGCGCACGGCACGCATGATGTCAACGCCCTTGAAGTTCTCCGGTCCGTTCTCCTCAAAGATCGGAGTGTTCTGGACCGCGTCCTCGTAGGGTCCCGGAGTTCCGTAGACGTCGCGTGGACTGGCGTTCCACGGCGTCGGCGGGTACGGCTGATAGTTGGCGATCTTCCCTTCGCGGATCACCATGTGGTGGGAGAGCACACCGCGCGCCGCCTCGTGGAACCCGCAGCTGATCGCCTCCTCGGGAACCTTGAACTCCTTCCAGCTCTTTGTCCGGCCGGCTCGGACCTCTTTCAGCGCCCGCTCGAGACAGTGCAGCGCGATCAGCGCCGAGTACGCCTGGTGATAAGAACGCGCACGGTCGCGCTCGATCGCGTTCGACTTCTCCGGCACCTTCCACTCGAGCTCCATCTCGGGCATTGACGCTGACCGCGGCAGCACCATCTGGATCGAATCGCCGGTCGCCTTGGCGTACCCGAAGTCGACGAGGCCGGCCTTGGCAGTGCACCACTGGCGGGCGAACGGTCCGCCTCCCGTGTCGCAGCACACATGCTTATCGGTCCGCTTGTCGTAGATCCGCGGAGACACGACCCAGCTGTACTTGTCGGCGAAGTCGCGCTTCTGCGGTTTGGGCAGCGTCTGCTTGTTCCACGGATGGTTCTTGTCGACCGGGTTACCGAGCGGATCCCTGGTCACGAACGTGGGCTCGTTCTCCCAGCCGTCGAAATACGAGCTGCCGAGCAGGATCCGGATCATCAGGTTGATCTCGACCAGGTCGGTGGAGATCAGCTCGCCATCGATCGCCACTCCGGGCGTGATGTAGCGATGGCGCCCCCACTCCGTCATGTTCTTGTAGCTGTAGTCAACGTAGTCGGGATCGTCGAACGACCCCCAGTTGACGAGGTTCGTGTCGCGGTAGCCGACCATGTCGTAACCGGGCAACTGCTGCAGGAAGAAGTCGTACAGGTCGTCGTGCATCGGCACAACGCGCTTGACGTAGTCGAAGTAGCGCATCAGACGCACGTAGTAGTCGGTCAGCGTCTGATGCGTGATGTCCGCGCTGCATCCGCCGGGCATGATCGTCGAGGGATGCGTGTGCCGGCCCCCGAACAGGCAGTACATCTCGCGCGTGTAGCGCGCCACCTGGAGCGTCTCCAGATAGAAGCTGCCGGTGAACGGGTTCAGCGCCCGCATGATGTCGGCGATCGTGTTGTAGCCGTGGATGTCCTTGTGCGGTGCTGCGGTCTTCTCCGCGGTCGCGAGCAGCGTCGGATTGGTGTCCTTGACCATCTGCTCGCAGAAGTCCACGTTCGCCATACAGTCGTTGAAGATCGCGTGATCGAAGATGTAATCCGCGGTCTCAGCGAGGTTGAACGCGAGGTCGCCCAGTGGCGGCGGCTTGACGCTGTAGGCCATGTTCTGGTTCAGGCACGAGCACGTGCAGTGGTTATCGCCGCAGATCCCGCAGATACGGCTCGTGATGAAGTGCGCGTCCCGCGGATCGATCCCCTTCATGAAGATGTCGAATCCGCGGAACACCATCGAGGTGCTGTAGCACTTGAGCACCTGCTGGTTGGAGAAGTCGATCTCGGTGTGGATTCCGAGGCTGCCGACGATCCGCGTGATCGGATCCCACGACATCTCCTTGACGACGACTTTCTTTTCGCTCGCGGTCTCTGTGGTTGCCATGTCAGTTCTCCTCGAAGTCAGGGTGTGGTCGCGGTTGGGCTCCTACCAGCGCTTCTGGTAGCCGCTGGTAAGTGCCGGTCCGCGACGCCGCCACTCCGGTTCGTGGTCGAATTTCTTGTCGATGTTCCGTTTGCGGAAGTAACGGAACACGGGTCCGTACGTGAACTTCTGGAAGCTGGCGCCGGCGTTGCCCCACGGATCGGGATCCATGAACGGCATGTACTTGTCGGGGAAACCAGGCATCGTGCAAGCCATGCAGATGCCGCCGACGTTCGGGCAGCCACCGATCCCGTTGACCCAACCACGCACGGGCACATTGCACTTGACGACCGGCCCCTTGCAGCCGAGCTTGACGAGACATCGGTGGTCGGACCCGTACTCGGTCGCAAAGTTGCCCTGCTCGGTGAATCCGGCGCGGTTACAACCCTCGCGCACCGTGCGGTCGAACAGCCACTTCGGCCGTAGCTGCTCGTCGAGTTCCGGCACAGGAGCCATTCCGGCGAGGTGAAAGACCAGATACATCAGCGTCTCGGTCATGTTGTCCGGCTGGGCCGGGCACCCCGGGATGTTGATCACGGGAAGCCCGGCCTTCGAGCGCCAGTTCCATCCCAGGTAGTCGGCGACTCCCATCGCGCCCGTCGGGTTGTTCTTCATCGCGGGGATCCCGCCGTAGGTCGCGCAAGTCCCAACCGCCACGACCGCGGCCGCCTTGGGACCGAGGCGGTCGATCCACTCGTTGAGTGTGATCGGTTGCCCGTTCGATGGGTTTACGCCAAACCCGGTCCAGTGGCCCTCGCCGTTGATCTGCTCATTGCCGACCGAGCCTTCGATCACTAGCACGAACGGATCGAGCTTGCCGGACTCGGCGTCGTACCAGGCTTGGATGTACTCGTCCCCGACCTCGAACGCGATCACCTGGTTGTGGATAACAACCTTCGGCATCCCGGGGATGACGCCCTGGATGATGTCCTCGAGGCTCGGGTTGGTCGCGGAGGTCATCGCCACCGAGTCCCCTTCGCAGGAGAGGCCGGTGGTCATCCACAGCACGTGGGCGGTGACCTGCTCGGTCGCGTGCTGGTTGGGTACGAACTCGATACCGGCTGTTGCCATCAGGTCCTCCCTCGGGTCTCCCGTTCAACTTCTGATCAACAAATGCGCGGCAGCGGGTCCCCCACGAGCTGGTCCATCACTCTCCTACCGCCGAAACTCGTTTCGACCAACACCATCGCCGGCGGCTCGGCTCGCACCTCGCCAATCACCGCCGCCTGCTCGCAGCCCTCCGTGGCGCGCAAGGCGCTCAGAGCCTCGCCAACCCGGTCCGGCGCAACGAATGCGACCAGCCGACCCTCGTTGGCGACGTACATCGGATCGATTCCGAGCAGCTCGGCGGCCGCCCGGACGATCGGCGCCATTGGCACCTCTGACTCGCGTACGAGCACCGAGGTCCCGGACGCGCGCGCAAGCTCGTTGAGCACCGATGCGACACCGCCGCGCGTCGCATCCCGCATGCAGTGCAGGTCCTCGCCGGCGGCCGCAAGGAGCGCGTCGGCAGCGGGCCATAGCGAGCACGTATCCGACAGGATCTCGGCGTCGAGATCGAAGGACCCGCGTGCGAGCATGATCGCGGTGCCGTGCTCGCCAATCGGGCCGGAGACGAGCACCTGATCGCCGGGCACAATCGCGCTCGGCGACACACGGGCCCGCTCGTCGACCAGACCGATGCCCGTCGTGCACAAGTACATCTGGTCGGCTGCCCCGCGCTCGACGACCTTGGTGTCGCCACCGAGCACCGTTACGCCGGCGGCCCGCGACGCAGCCGCGATCGCCTCCACCTCTGCTCGCAGCACGTCGGCATCGAGACCTTCCTCGAGGATCATCGAGACGGTGATTCCGAGCGCCTTGGCGCCGGCCATCGCGAGGTCGTTGACAGTGCCGTTGACCGCCAGCTCACCGATTGAGCCGCCAGGGAAGCGGAGCGGCTTGACGACGAAGCTGTCGCTGGTCATCGCGATGTTCTCAACGACGCCGGCGTCCGCAAGTTCAGCCATTCCAAACGCGGGCGCCAGCAGCCCCTCGATGAGCGTCTGCGTCGCCTTCCCGCCGGCGCCGTGCGCCAGGGTGATGCGCTCGTCGCGAAACCGCGGTCGCTTGGCGCGAGCGGTCTCGATGATCCCGAGTACGCGTTGCTCACGATCGGCCGCCGCGTCGGTCGTCCGGCCGCTCACACTGCCTCCCGCTCCCGTGCGGTAGCCGCGGTTCGCCGGTGGACTGCTTTCACACGGCCTCCTTCTCGTGAGCGAACCGACCGTAGTTGTAGTACGCGGCGCACGCCCCTTCGGGCGAGACCATGCAGGTGCCGATCGCGTGCTCAGGGGTGCATGCGGTGCCGAACACCTTGCACTGCCAGGGCTTGATCACGCCCTTGAGCACCTCCCCGCATTGGCACGCCTTGGGGTCGGCGACGCGCACCCCAGGGACCGGGAAGCGTTGCTCAGCATCGAAATCGGCATAGGCCTCCGAGAGCCGCAGCGCGCTGTTGGAGATGAATCCCAGACCGCGCCACTCGAAATGCGGCCGCAGCTCGAACACCTCGGCCATCACCTCGAGCGCCTTGAGGTTGCCCTCCTGGGGCACCACGCGCTTGTACTGGTTTTCGACCTCGCAGCGGCCTTCACGAAGCTGCCGCATGATCATCAGGACCGACTGGAGGATGTCGAGCGGCTCGAATCCCGAGATCACGACCGGCCGCTGGTAGTCGACTGGGATGAAATGGAATGGCCGCGCCCCGACGA
Source organism: uncultured Solirubrobacterales bacterium (assembly GCA_963796525.1). GTDB lineage: Bacteria > Actinomycetota > Thermoleophilia > Solirubrobacterales > Solirubrobacteraceae > Palsa-465. Next base: position 206,207 of record CAWCMD010000010.1, on the reverse strand, counting down.
CCGTACAGACGTGGCCGGGCCCGATGAAGCCGTCGAGGCGCAGGTCCGGCGACTCGAGCAGGGCACGCAGCGGCGGCACGATCGTTACGTGGTTGCACACCGCGCTGAAGTTCTTCATCCCCTCTGCCTTGGCTCGCTTCAGCGTCAGCGCCGTCGACGGGGCGGTCGTCTCGAATCCGATCGCGAAGAACACGACCTCGCGGTCGGGGTTCTCGCGAGCGATCCTCAGTGCGTCGAGCGGCGAGTAGACCATCCGCACGTCGGCGCCCTGCGCCTTGGCGTCGAGCAACGTGTACTGCGAGCCGGGTACGCGGAGCATGTCGCCGAAGCATGTGAAGATCACGCCGTCGTGGCCGGCAATCGAGATGCCGTCGTCCACGCGCCCCATCGGAATCACGCACACCGGACAGCCCGGACCATGCACGAGTTCGACGTTCTCGGGGAGAAGATCGTCGATGCCATACCTGTAGATCGAGTGCGTGTGCCCGCCGCACACCTCCATCACCTTGTAGTGGCGACCGGGCTCAAGCGAAGCGACGATCTCGCCTGCCACCACACGGCCGAGCTCGGCGTTGCGGTATTCGTCGACAAACTTCACGCGATCGCCACTCCTGCATGAACAAGGATGCGGTCACCCGGAGCAACCGGATCGATCAGGTCAACAGCGATCGCGTCGTGACGGGCGCCGTCGCGATCGACGCACACCGCGCCGTCGGCCGATACGGACAAGACGCGCATCGGCACACCCTCGTCGCCGCAAGTGATGCAGCGGCCCGTGACGTCGCACGAATCGGTCAATCGATCACGCTCGCTTTGAGCTCCTCGAGTTCCTGCTCAAAGTCAGAGCCCATCTGTTCCAGGAGTTGCAGCGTCGCGTGGGCCTCTTCCTCGTCGACCTTCGACAGCGCGAACCCCACATGGATCAGCACCCAGTCTCCGGGCCCGGCGCCACCCGTCTCGTCATCGTCGAGGAGCCCGACGTTCACGGTACGGCGCAGGCCGGCGATGTCCACCAGCGCCAGCCGCTTCTCCTCATCGACGAGCTCAATCACCTGGGCTGGTATCGCCAAGCACATGGCGTGTCGTTGTTCTCTCCTGGACCGGGGAGGGCGTTCTTTCGCCGCTCGTGGAGGCTTCCTTCTATCACTGCCGTGCCCTCAGTGGTCGGCTCTCGTCACCTCGGTTACAGCGGGAGCGTGTGATCTCGGTTACAGGCCGCGAAATCTGCGACGATCCCGCTGACTAGATGGTCGGACTGCATGCGAGCTCGGGGCCGTTCCCGGGGTCTTTCGATTCCCGCGCCACCGCCAGCCGTCCCTCCTCGGACTCGGTGCTGTCGTGGCCGAGCGCTCCGCAACCGGCGTCCGAGCCGGGCGACTCCTACCCGGCCCGCTACTGCTACCTGCTGGATATGGACTCCGATCTCGCGGACGCGTTCGATATCCGGACTCGGCTCGTCGTACGCCAGATGGCGACCGCGCGGATGCTCGAAATTCCGGCGAGCGGCGGATGGAGCGAAGAACGCCTGGGACTCGGCACGCGCGGGCTCGGTTTGCTCGTGCTCGAAGGACTGTTCGCCGTGGATGTCCACGTCGGCGGCCGGACGGCAACCGAACTGCTCGGGGCTGGCGACCTGATTCAGCCTCCACATGCGGACATCGATCAACTGCTCGACCGCGATGTGTCGCGCCGAGCCCTCATGCCCTCGCGTATGGCGGTCCTCGACCGTGAGTTTCTCGACAGGGTGCGGCCATGGCCCGAGATCGTGCTCACCCTCCTGCGGCGGGCTGAGAAGCGTGCGATCGACCTGAACCTGCAGCGCGCGGTCAGCTCCCATCCGAGCCTCGAGCTGCGGCTCGCGCTCCTGCTGTGGCACCTGGCCGAGCGCTGGGGGCGGGTTGAGCCAGGCGGCGTGCGACTCGATCTTCCCCTGACACACGCCGTGCTCGGCCGGCTCGTGGCGGCCGAGCGTCCATCGGTATCGCGCTCGCTCGGACGGCTGACCGAGCACGGGCTGGTCACCGGCGGCGCGGGAGCTTGGCACCTTGTCGGCTCCGCGGAGAGCTGCCTGGCTGCGCTGGGCTCGCGGTCCGTCGAGCGGCTCCACCACCGCCACGAGATCAACGACCGCAGGACGTGAGGCTTGAGCACCGCGTTCGCCCCGGGGCAGGCCAGCGTCGAACATCCAGTCATTCACGTCCTGTGGATGACCAGCGGGCTGGGCTGCGACGGCGACACCGTGTCGCTGACCGCAGCGACGAATCCGTCGCTCGAGGATCTACTTCACGGCGCCGTCCCCGGGATGCCCCGTATCAGCATCTACAACCCGTGGCTGGCCTTCGAGAGCGGGGAGGAGTTCGTTCAGCATTGGCACGATGCCCACAAGGGCAAGCTCGATCCGTTCGTGCTCGTGATCGAGGGCTCGATCCCCGATGAGCGCCTGAGCGGGGAGGGTCACTGGACCGGGTTCGGCGTGGACGCCGCCACCGGTCAGCCGATCCCGACGACCACGTGGATCGACCGGCTCGCGCCGTCAGCGGCGGCCGTGATGGCGATTGGGACGTGCGCCGCCTACGGCGGGATCCCGGCGATGAGGAACAACCCCACCGGCGCGATGGGGCTGGGCGATTATCTAGGCCGGGGCTGGACCTCGCGCCGTGGCATCCAGATCATCAACCTCCCGGGCTGCCCCGTACAGCCGGACAGCATCACGGAGACACTCCTGTACCTGGTGCTGCATCTTGTCGGTGCGGCACCGGAGATCGATCTCGACGAACAGGGTCGCCCTGCCTGGCTGTTCGAGCGCACCGTCCATGAGAACTGCGACCGCGCGGGCTTGGCGGAGCGTGGAAAGTTCTCGGATACCTTCGATGGCGTTGGCTGCCTCGTGAAGCTGGGCTGCAAGGGCCCCGTCGTGAAGTGCAATGTGCCGACCCGGGGCTGGGTCAACGGCATCGGCGGCTGCCCGAACGTCGGGGGCATCTGCAACGCATGCACCAGCCCCGGCTTCCCGGACAAGTTCATGCCGTTCATGGAGCCCGGCCGCCTCGGCCGGTTGGCCGCAGGTTCTGGTCGCTTCCTCTATGGCCCCGTGCTGAAGTACCTTCGCGAGCGCGCGATGCGGACCAACTATGAGGTCGAGCCGGAGTGGCGTCAACCGGCGCGGGTTTAGAGCGTCCATGCCCTGCCGTGTGATCTTCCGCTGCCAGTTTTGCCGGACCGCGCCAGACGCAGAGAGCGAGCGCGGCCTCGAGCGACAGCTTCGCGAGCTGGCGTTCGGCGAGTACTTGCATGTTCCACCGCGTGGCTGGCTCGCATGGCACGGACGAGGACCGCTTGGGCCGGTTCGCTACGCGTGCCCCGCGCACCGTGGCGAGCTGACCGCCTACGTCCGCGAGCATTACGGGACGATCGCGCCGCATCCATGGAAGATGCCGCCGTATCCGACGACGCTGCGGACGCGCGACACCGAAAGGGCGATCCACCACGGTGGTCTTTCGGCGATGCCGAAGTGGGGCTACCAGGCATGAGCGAGGGTGTCCTTGCGCAGCCCGTCTACGCCGGGGACCAGTACAAGCCGTTCGGGAAGTTCACCCTGCGCGACGTGGAGCTGCGCGCCGGCGAGCTCAGACAGGCCACAGGTTGGGGGCCGACAGCAAAGGTCGGGGCCGTCGCGCGAGCGTGGTCGGAGCTGGCCCGCGCGATGGCCCAAGCCGGAGCGCACACGGTCGGCGATCTCGGCGCCGAGGTGGCCACCGACTTCGCGGCGCGGCTGTGGGTAGTGCCCCCGGGCGGGAGCCTTCTCAAGTAGCGGCCGCGAGCTGCCTCAGGCCGGCTTGCGCGCGCGCCTCAGGCCCGCTTGCGCAGCGCCTCACGCCCGCTTGCGCAGCGCCTCACGCCCGCTTGCGCAGCGCCTCACGCCCGCTTGCGCGGGATCAGCTTCGCGAGGGCGAGGATCGCGTAAAGGATCGTGTTGAACCCGACGAACGCCGCCAGGCCCTCGAACCACCAGGACTTCAGCACTTCGCTTGAGAACAGAATGCCAGCCATGATCATGTCGGCTGCACCGCCTCTCTTGGGACGTAGTTCCACCCCGACGAGCGCCCGGTGGCGATGTCGATCAGGGACTTGACGTAGACCGCCTGCAGGACGAGGTCGTACGCGATCTCGATCACGAGCGGAGCTGCCAGCAGCCGCCCGCGCCATCCGACCCGCCATACGGTCACCACGCGCTCGACGACGAAGATCGATCCGACAATCGCCCAGAACCAGATGATTTCGAACCCGTCCGCTGACAGCAGCGTGACCAGCATCAGGAGTAGGTACGAGTTCAGCGCGAGCGTTCCGTAGCCGATGCCGAGTTGCTGACCCCAGTACAGCGCGGTGGCGCGAGTGAACCCATACGCGCCGATGTTCTCCAGGGCCCCGCGCTGCCAGCGCATGCGCTGACGCCACAACGCCCTGAACGTGGGCATCACCTCCGTGACGACGCGGCACTGCATCGGCGAGACCATCTTCGCGCCCAGCGACTTCAGCGCCAGCGTCATCTCGTTGTCCTCGGTCATCGCGAGCGTGTCGTAGACGTTGCCGGGGTCGCCGGGGATCAGGCTTCCGCGGGAGTCCGCGACCGCCTTGAGCGCGTACGTGCGAAACAGCGAGGCGGTACCAGTCAACACGAACACCTTGCCCTTGCGGCGAGATATGTAGCGCTGGTACCTGGCGTACTCGTTGCGTTGCAGCTGACCGACGAGGCCCGCGCCGTCCTCGCCGCCGAACACGCCGCCGACGGCGATCAGGTCTGGGTCGGCTTCCAGCCGCGCCATCGCAACCTCGAGGAACTCGGGGACGACGACCGAATCCGCATCCATGATCATCGCGACGTCGTTGTCGTCGATGTGAGCGAACATCTCCGAGAGCGCCTGATTGAGTCCGCCGGCTTTCTTGTCCCGGTTGGCGACGGTGGTGAAGACTTCAGCCCCGTGCCGCCGCGCAATCTCGGCCGTGTCGTCGGTGCAGTTGTCCGCGACCACGACGACCCGGTCCGGCGGCCTGGTCTGCCCCCACAGCGACTCGAGCGTCGCCGCGATCGTCACGCTTTCGTTGTGAGCGGGGACAAGCACCGTGAGACACAGCGGGCCGCTCGCGGAGCCCTCTTCGAGTAGCCTGCTCGGCGGCGAAACGGGCTCCTTGACGAGCGCGCTTGAGAATGGCGCCATCAGCATCACCGCCAGGGCCCGCACGCCGCGTAGCTCCGACGGGAACTCAGCAGGTATCCGCCGGTCGCGTGCCAGCACACGCATCGTGGCCGCGGCGTGCAGAGCGGCCAAGCCCATGAAGAAGGTCGCCGCGGCGCCAACTGTTGCGATGATCAGCGAGACCTCAGGAACATTGGGGTCACGAGCTACCGGCAGGCGGCCGACCACATCGTGCGGACCCACGCCGAGGAGTACCACCACGGTGAGCGCCAGCATGACCACCGTCAACCCGGCCAGCACCAACGTGAGCGCGCCCAGCCGCTTGGCCCGTCGCCGAAGTGTGAGCTTTGCGACAGCTGTTATCGATATCACCCCCCGATCGTGCCTGACATCCTTCAGCTTAACGCCGCGGACCGAATGTGCGCGGGCTTGGCGACTACGGACCGGCGACGGGAATCACGCGGACCGCCAGCGGCCCATAGCGAAGCAGCGTCGCGAGATCGCGTGCGGATTGGGCGGTGAGGCCGCCGACGATGTCGGCTCCGTTGTTGCCGGGGACCCCGTCGGGGTAGGTCTTGAAGTCGATCGAGGGAACTGTGAGAAGCAGATGGTCGACCGTGACCGCGAAGTGCTGATTGAGCGTCTCGCCAAGGCCACTCACGATCACACCTCGATGCGCGACGCCCGCGGTGAGGCGCTGGAAGGCCGCGGCCCCGTTCCGCGTGAAGCCAAACGTGACCGCCGGCTCCCCGGATTGGTCGGTCGCGGCGACGGGCTTGGTGATGTCGGCGTTGGTGAGCGCGGGACGGTGCTCGAGCACGAAGAACCGGGACCCGGAGCGCAACACGATCGTCCCCCGGTGCGCGGCGGCGAGCTTCCGCGCCTGATCCAATGGCATGCCGCCCGCGTTGCCAGGAGCCCCGCCGGCCGAGCCCTGACTGATCGTGAGCGCGGTCGGGTCCCGCGAGCCGATCCGGCTCGCCACAGTCTTCCCACCCGGCGTCAGCGCGCTCGCCTCCCAGTCGTAGAACGCAAGAGCACCCGGGGCGGCCAGCGCGATCACCCGTGCACGGCTCAGAGATCCCGGCCGCCTTGCCGGCCCGACGGCGACGCTGACTTGCGCGCCGGACAGCTGGACCTGAGCGTCCTTGAAAGTGTTCTGGAGCCGCTCACGCAGAATCGTCAACGACCGCTGAAGCGCGGAGACGGGAGGGGTCCCGACGATGCGGAACGTGACCCTGACCTCCGCGGCACCGGCGCTCGGGGAGGGCCCGCCATGGCCCTTGAGGGCGAACGCGACCGCGATCACCGCAACCACTGCGAGCGTGGCGAGCGCGTATCCGAGTGCGGGCGCCAGACGTCGTGACGCGCGGGTGCCACGACGCGGGCCCCGCAGCTCCGCGACGCGCTCGAACTCGGCTCCCAGCTCCTCGATGAACCGAAGATCGCTCACGCCGACACCTCTCCTCCCTGACGGTAGGGCTCGAGTGCGCCTGCGAGGGTGCGCAGCCCCCGCGAGACTCGCGCCCGAGCGGCCTGCTCGGATACGCCGAGGACGCGGGCGACCTCCTCGTACGACCGATCCTCGACCACTCGTAGCTGAAGCGCTTCGCGTTGCTCCGCGCTCAGGCGGCCGAGCTCGACGCCGAGCGCCGCCCGCAGCTCGCTCAGGCCGGCGCGTTCTTCGATCTGGGCCACGTCGTCCTCGTGCAAGGCTGGCACACGGATTCCGAGACGCTCGATCGCGCGGCGCTCGACGCGCGCCCTGCGCAGATAGTGCGATAGCTGCCGGCGCGCGACGGTGAAGAGCCACGCCCGGACCTCGGGATCCGAGCGTCCACGCAGCCGCCGCCACGAGTTCAGCGCGATCGCGAAGGTCTCGGCCATCAGGTCCGCCGCGACGGCGACATCGAGTGTCCGTCGCGCCAAGAACAGCAACACCGGCTCTCCTTCGCGCGCGAACACGACCGTGAACTCCTGATCGTCTTCCATTGCACTCAGAGAATGCCGCGAGTGCGGCCAAGTGTGACGCGGGCGCTCAGCCTGAGGCTGCGCGCGCCGGGAGCAGATACCGCGCTAGGTAGATGTCGGCACCGGCCGAGCCCGCCGCGACTAGCCGGGTCGGCCCCGAATTGGCAAGCGCCGAGATGAACACTTGCTTGGGCGCGACGATCGTCGAAACTCCTCCCGGCACAAACTTGGTGTTCGGCCGTCCATCGGGCAGCAGCTGTGCGAGCTTGGCCTGGAGGCCGACCGTAATCTGCCCCGCCGGCGTGGACACGATGCCGCACGTGGTGATCGCATTGCCGCCGAGGCCCGGTGTCACAACGCGGCCGTTCCTCGCGCTGCCGTAGGAGCGGTCCAGCGCGCCGCGCGGCGTCAGGCGTGCGGTGAAGAGCGCGAATCGGTGGGTCCCGCCGCCCCCGATGACCGTGATGCGACCGCGGGAGTCGACGCTCATCCCGCACGGATACCACGACTGGGGCACGCGTCGGCTGAAGAACGTGACCTGGGTATGACCACCGGTTCCGAACGCCCGGAACGGCCGGCCATTCCGCGTCAGGCGAAACACGCCGGCGGTTCCGTGTCCGCCGCTTCCGCCGCCCGTCCCGCCGATGTAGTCGATGTGGCCGGACGCGATCACGCCGCCGTCAGCCGTCGGGACGAGATCGGTCAGGCCGGCGGCGGATGCTGCCTTCGGGTTCCAGAACAGCGACTCGACGACGCCGCCGCGGCCGAACGAGCGATCGAGCACGCCGCCGCGGCTGAACCGCACGACCACGAACGGTCGGCCGTTGCGGTTCGCGTTCGAGCCACCGAGCAGGATCCGGCCGTCACGCTGGATCGTGATCGAGTTCGCGATCCCCCCGACGGACACGGTCGCGAACCCGGTCCGCGCGGCGCCGAACGTCCTGTCGAGCCGGCCCTGGGAGGTCATGCGCATGAGGAGCATGGAGCCCATCCCGTAACCACCCGCGACGAGCAGCTTTCCGGTCCGCGGGTCCTGGGCAACCGCAGTGGCGTTGAACGGCGCGTCCTTGACCGGGAACTTCGACTCGAAGATCCCGTTTGTCGCGAAGCTCGGGTCGAGCCGTCCATTCGGGAGGTAGCGCGCGACCAGGACTTGGCCGTTGCCGGATGGCGGGCTCGCCTGCCCCGCGATGACGATCCGTCCGCCGCTTAGCGCAATCGCGGCGTACGCAACGGTCGACGCGCCGGCGATCCGCGTCGTCAAGAAACCCCGGCCGTGTCCGAACGACGGGTCGCGGTGGATCCCGTGCGACCGCGCGGCTGCCGCCGCCGAACCCGCGACGCCCAGCAGCAGCAGCGCGAACAGCACGCGCACCCTCACGCGAACAACCCCTCACCGACGAAGCCACCGGGCCTGATGCCCGGAGGGCAGGCGAAGATCGCGCTCCCCACGTGCGTGGTGAACTGGTTCAGGGCGTCCAGCGCGGAGAGCCGCAGCTGGATCGGGATGAACTGCTTTCGCGGGTCGCGCTGGTAGCAGATGAACAGCAACCCGGCAGCGGGCGCGTGCCTGGCTCGGTCGAGCCCGTCCAGGTACGAGTACCCGCGGCGCAGGATCCGCTCCCCGGTGTTGTACGACGCGCTGGCGACACGGATGTGTGCTGTCGCCGGGATCACATCCTTCCCTCCGCGCCGTGCGTGGAGGTTCACGGGGTCGTGCTCGTGGACGCCTCCCAGGGGAGCTCCCGAGAGCTTTTGGCGCCCGAACGTCAGCTGCTGCTGATCGAGACCGGTGTCGTCCCATGTGCCCAGGTCCATCGCGATTCGCCGGACCACCATGTAGGAGCCACCGTTCATCCACGAAGGCGATTCTGGTTCGCGTGCCCAGACGAATTGCCGCAGGCCGGCTGCGTCCTCGATCATCAGGTTGTTGGTTCCGTCCTTGAAGCCCATCAGGTTGCGAGGAGTTGCTTGCGCACGACTGTTGGGCGTGCGTCCGAACCCGGCGAGCAGCCACCGCGCCGGCGCAATCGAAGCCACGAGCCTCAGCAGATCGTGCACCGCGTGGAAGGCGACCTGCGGATCGTCGGCGCATACCTGCAGTCCGATGTCGCCCCCGCAGATCTGCTTCACCAGCTCGTCGCCGGCGAACGACGGCAGCGCGACCAGCGGCTTGGGCCGCCGCGATGCTAGCCCGAACCTGCGCGGAGCAAAGAGTCCCGGGCCAAGCCCGATCGTGACGGTCGTGCGCGCGGGGCTCAGCCCGATCGCCTCGCCGGTGTCGACCGGCGGCTGACCGCCGGTCTCGGTTGCCCCCACGGGTTTGCCCATCGCAAGCCGCTCGGCGCCGCTCGACAGCTGACGCAGGACCCAGCGGAGGTCGTTCAAGGAATCAGACGCCATGTCCAGCGCCGCGAACTGGAGGTACTGCTGCGTCGGGGTCGCGATTCCGCCCTGGTGGGGACCGTAGAAGCTGACCGAGTCAGACTCGCTCTGCGTACTCGGACCGGCCACGCCGGCCTCGGCCGCGGTGGCACCCGACGCAAGCCCCAAGCCCGCGCTCAGCCCTGCCGCACCGGTTGCAGCCAGGAAACCCCGCCGGGTGGAGCGTCCGTTCACCACGGCAAGTCATCGTAGCGTGACGCGGTACGCTTGCCGACGTCACCGAGAGATGGGAGATGGTGATGAGGGGCATGGCGAAGGATCGCCCAGCATGGCTTGTACGACTTGCGATTGCGCTGACCGCGCTGATCGGCGCGGCCGCGGCGCCGGCGTCGCAGGCTGCCGCTGCCGCGACCCCCACGAACGCCGTCGTGCTCGTCTCCGGCATCACCACGACGACCCCATTCACGACCCCCTCGGCGACCTGCCAGGGCACCTACCCGCGCGGCTTCACATGGTCTTACGACGGCGCCCGCCTTGCCGCGGCCGGCTATCGGGTGTACACGGCTCCGGTCAACTTTGGTCCCGGTCCCGTCGCGCCGGATCCTTCCCAGTTCTCTGGGTGCCCCGCTCAGCTGCCGGCGAGCATGACGATCAACTCGCGGGGCGACATTTATGCCAATGCGCGCGCCCTGGCCTCCTTCATCGCCTACCTGCACTCACAACTCGGCGTGAAGACGGTTCGATTCGTCTCTCACTCGTATGGCGGGCTATGGACTCGGGGCGCGATCCGGCTGGCTTCGACGTCCTTCCCGGCCGTCCAGGTGCAGTCGATAACGACGCTCGGGACTCCGCACCTCGGGAGCTTCATGGCTGACATCGGAGAGGCCATCGACCCTTCCCTGTGCGGCAGTGACGACGCCTGCAAGGCGAGTTGAACGGCATTCCGCTCACGGCGGTCGGCGGTGACGCCGTCGCTGTCCCCGGCCTGACCAGCCCGTACACATCGCCGAACGACCTGCTCGTCGGGATCGAGAGTGCTCAGGCGGTCGGACTCGGTGCGACCGGCACGATCCCGGAGCTCTCCTGCTTCCCTGCATTCCCGGACGTGCACAGCAACACCTTCCTGCCGTACGTACCGAGCGTGAAGTACAGCCTGTTGAACGACCCGGGCGTGGCCAGCGATGTTCAGCAGACGCTCGCCGGGAACCCGCCCACCACCGGCTGCCCCAACCCGCCGTTCGGCTCGGGCTTGGGCGGCCCGCCGCCGTTCATCCGGGGCGCAGCGAAGAACGTGATCAGCGTCCCGCTGCGGGTCGCCGGCCGGCCCACGGACGGGATCACCGGGGCGCAGGCGAGCGACGCCGCGATCATCGTGCGCAGCGGCACTCGAGTCACCTGTCATGGCAGGACGCTCGCGTCGGTGCCGTTCATGGGCTCGGCCAAGATCTCCGTGATCCAAAACGCGGCCTGCCACGGTGCCCTGCGCGCGACGCCGAACCGAGCCGTGCTGCTCTTGACCGACGCGCCGCAATCGGTGACGCTCCGCGTGAAGGCCGGACGGATCTACGTTCACGTCCAAGGCTCGCCGAACCATGGGCAGCTCGAGGTGGCGATCAAGCACGGGCGCCGGTTCGTCGCGTGGGCACTCGATCGCCGCCAATCGCTGCGGGTCGCGGCCACTGGGCAGCTACTCACCCTGCGGATTCGTTTGGCTGAGCGCGGCGGCCGATGGGCTGTGGCCGTGGTGACGCTCCCGGTGTGACCGGCGACGGGCGCGCATGGCGGACCCTGCGACTGCGGCTCGGGCCACGCTCCGACTAACAAAGCAAGCGTTCTCTTTGTATATCCTTGCGCGGCATATGGCTACAGCAACCACCGCGCCACCCTCGCGCAAACGCACACTGTTCGACGACGAGCACAACGACTACCGCGAAAGCTTTGCGCGGTTCCTGCAAAAGGAGGTCGTCCCGCACCTCGACGAATGGGAGCACGCGCAGATCGTTCCCCGCGAGCTCTTCACGAAGTGCGCCGAACATGGCTTCCTCGCGATGGAGGTCCCCGAGCAGTACGGCGGGGCGGGCGTTTCAGACTGGCGCTTCAACGTCGTCCTGGCCGAGGAAGGAGTACGCAGCGGAGCCGGCGCGGCGGTCGGTGGGCCGATGCTCCACACCGACGTCGTGCTCCCCTATCTGATGGCCTCGGCCACGGACGAGCAGAAGGCTCGATGGCTGCCGGATGTCGCCGCGGGCACGAAGATCCTCGCAATCGCGATGACCGAGCCCGGCACCGGCTCGGACCTCGCAGGGATCAAGACGAGCGCCAAGCGCAACGGCAGTGGCTACGTACTGAACGGCGCGAAGACGTTCATCACCAACGGGATCAACGCCGATCTGGTGGTCGTCGCGGCACGTACGAGCGAGGACAAGCACGGAGGGCTGTCGCTGTTCGTGGTCGAGCGCGGAATGGACGGGTTCGAGCGAGGCAAGCAGATCGAGAAGCTCGGACAGCACGCGTCGGACACGGCCGAGCTGTTTTTCAACGACGTCCACGTGCCCGATGAGAACCGCCTCGGTGAGGAGGGGTCAGGGTTCTTCCAGCTGGTCGCGCGGCTTGTGCCCGAACGCTTGATCCTCGCGGTCAGCTCGATCGCCGGGTGCGAGCGTGCTTTCGAGATGACGCTCGAGTACATCAAGGAGCGCAGGGCGTTCGGCCGCCCGATCGGCAGCTTCCAGAACAGCCGCTTCGTGATGGCCGAGCTGAAGACGAAAATCGAGATCACGCGTTGTTTCGTCGACCGCTGCATCGAGCGCTACATCGCGGGTACGTGCACGGTGGACGAAGCGGCAATGGCGAAATGGTGGACGACCGACCTGCTCGGTGACGTTACGGATGCCGGCGTGCAGCTGCACGGCGGGTATGGCTACACCACGGAATATCCGATCGGGAAGGCCTGGGTAGACGCTCGCATCTCGCGGATCTACGCGGGAACCAACGAAATCATGAAAGAGCTGATCGGGCGGACGCTCGGGCTCTAGCTCCACGAGGTGAAGAGATGACATCAGCAAGCAGGCCGGTCGAGTCCGGCGTCCCGGAACTCCAGTGGAATCTCGACGGGATCGGGCAGTGGACCGAACCATCGAGGCACGAGGCGACGCGTGAGAAGATCATCGCGTATGCCGAGGCCACCAACGACGAGCACCCGCTGCATCGCTCAGGTGACCTCGCGCCGCCCGTGTTCCCGGTTGTCGACACGCTGATCAACTCGATCGCGCCGGCGATCATGCCGATCGTCCCCGGTGAGATCGCGATGCGCGTCGTCCACGGCGAACAGGACTTCCGCTACCACAAGCCGATCCGTGCAGGTGATGAGCTGCTCACGCGCGCGGCCGCGGTCGGCGTGCATGGCACGTCGAGCGGCGTCGTGGTCCTCGGCAAAGGAATCACCGAGGATCGTGCCGGCGAGCTCGTCGTCGAGCAGTACATGGCCGCGTTCTTCCGCGGCGCCCAGCTTGACGTGCACGTCGGCGAACCTCTCACGGACCACGCGTTCGACGAGTCGGTCCGCGGCCGCGCGCCCGACGCGACCGTGACCCACAGCTACGACCCCGACCAGACGCAGCGGTATAGCAAGGCATCGGGCGACCCCATGCCGATCCACCTCGACGACCAGATCGCCAAGGCGATGGGCCTGCCCGGGATCATCGTGCATGGGCTGTGCACGATGGCGTTCTGCGGGCGCGCCGTCGTGCAGGAGTTCTGTTCCGAGGATCCAACGCAACTGAAGCGCTTCGCAGTCCGCTTCTCGAAGATTGTTCAGCCCAGCGAAAAAGTGACGCACTCACTCTGGGACACGGGCGCAGGGCGGATCGCGTTCGAGACGGTGTCCGATAACGGCAACGTCGCGATCAAGGACGGCCTCGCCGAGATCGGACGCTGACCGGGCGTCTGGTGGCGTGAGCCAAATCGCAGCCGTCATCTTCGATCTCGACGGAGTCCTGCTGGATTCCGAAGCTGTCTGGAATGCCGCTCGCAGAACCGTCGCACTCGAGCACGGTGGAGAGTGGCCAGCCGACGCCCAACGCACGATGATGGGCATGAGCTCCACCGAGTGGTCGGCCTACATGCACGATGAACTCGGCGTGCGACTGACGGCCAGCCAGATCTCCGATGCGGTGGTCGCGCGTCTGGCGGCCCTCTATCACGAGCAGCTGCCGTTGATCGATGGAGCGAGGGAGACTGTGATCAGCTTCGCGAATCAGTGGCCGCTCGGAATGGCGTCATCGGCGAACCGCACGATCATTGACCTCGTCCTGCGGCTGGCCGGCCTCGAGGCTTGCTTCGAGATCACCGTCTCCTCAGAGGAAGTGGCACGCGGCAAGCCCGCTCCGGATGTGTACCTCGAGGCCGCGCGCAGAATCGGGGTGCCGCCCGGCGCATGCGTGGCGATCGAGGATTCGAGCAATGGCATTCGCAGCGCCGCAGCGGCCGGCATGACCGTCGTGGCGGTGCCGAATCGCGACTTTCCGCCGAGCGACGACGCCCTTCTACTCGCTGACGATGTGACCGATGCGCTGATCCAGCTGACGCCCGAGCGCGTAAGCTCAGTCGTCCACCGGCGCAACATGTGAGAGGCTTGCACCATGCTAGAAAAGATGCTGCATCACAAGCTCCTCAAGGAAGGTGAGCAGGGGCAGGGCGTGGTCACCAAGCGGCATGACCAGGCAGCCGAGAGCGGCACCAGTAGCTTCAGCATCCTGTTCGAACTCGAAGGCCACGTCAAGTTCGCGGATGGAACGCAGGCCGAGTTCCGGTCCGAATGGCTGAGCAGCCGTAAGGTCGGCGACATTCAGGAGGGAACGATCGTCCCTGTCCGCTATGACGCCTCGGACCATTCGAAGGTCGTGCTGGACGTGGTCGCGCTGGAGCAGAAAGTGCAGGCCGACGACGAGCACGCCGAGGCTTGGGAAGCCAAACAGAAATCCAAGGCAATCGCGCAGGCCGACGCCGAAGCCGCCAGGGCCAACGCGGAGACGGAGCCTCGCGGCGGTCTTGGAGAGACGTGATTGCGTGCAACTAGTCGCGATCGGCATCGTCGAATCGCCGCTTGTCGACCCTGCCGCTGCACCGAAGCAGGGCAACGAGGGGGCGCCTGAGGCGTGGCTCGTTCTCGAGCAACAGGTCGAGACAGCGATCGACGGACTGCAGGCCGGCGAGGAGATCTTCGTCCTGACCTGGCTGCATCAGTCCCGGCGGGACGTGTTGCGAGTCCATCCGCGCGGCGACCAGGCGAATCCCGAGCAGGGCGTCTTCAGCACTCGCTCGCCCGAGCGGCCGAATCCAATCGGCCTGCACCGTGTCCGGATCGCGTCGATCGACGGCCGCCGCCTTTGCGTGCGCAACCTCGAGGCCGTGAACGGGACCCCGGTCCTGGACATCAAGCCTGTGATCGGAGCCGACGAACGGCAGCGCTAGCGAGGTTGCTACGCCGCGTTCGAAATGTCACCCCCGTCGGTGCTCATTCCGCCGCCCATCCATGGCTGCTGGGATTGGGGTCCCGCCCACCGGGACTTCTAACAAACACCAGCGTCTCGCGGAAGCACGAGAAGGGGTTCCGAATCCCGATTTCGTTACATCTCGACCGCCGCGCTGGGCAACGCGCAACAAGATCGGTGCCCTGACACCCACTTCGTTACACGTTGTGGCCACGAGCTGGCGGTTTGTAACGAAAGCGGGGTCGCGAGGCACCTCACGGGTGGGCGGACTGCAATCCCAAGCCCAAAACCGGGCGAAACACACTCCCAAGGCCCGCCCGAGGGGGCGGAGACGCAAGCGGACCGCACCAAGCCGAGCTGACGGCAGCCGCCGGGCCCATCGAAGAGGTCCGGACGGGGCCGCCTGGCCCCACGGATGCCGCCGCAGGCGGCCCCGTCATCCTCGTACACGAACACGCTCGAGGCGCGTGCACAGTTCGTTCGGCATAGCCCAACGTACTGCGCATCGATTCACATCAGCCGGATGCCAGTTGCACGACGCCGAAGCACAGCAGCGCCACTCCGATCGCGCCGGTCATCGGCCCCACGATCGCCGGCCAGTGGACCAAGAGCCAGTCTCCGATCGGCTGCGTCAGGTTCTCGGCGCGCTCACCCATCAGCACGAACGCCCCAGCGATCGCAATCAGTGGCAGCGTGTAGACGAAGCAGTACAACGCGATCAGCGACAGCTTGCCCGCGTTAGAGGCGCCTGAGCCGACGATCAGTGCGATCGCGGCGAAGTAGGGGAACGCGGTCATCAGCTCGAGGCCCGCAAGGCCGGCTCCGATCAGGCCGGATGACCCTCTCGGGCTGCCGCGATCCTGCCTGGTGCTGGCCAAGGACCGTCGTCGGATCCAGATCCCCACTGCGCCGGCCAGCATGACGGCGCCGGCGGCGGTGATCAGGGCGTACTTGACGGTCCGACCAGGCTTGGGCAGGAACGACAGGATCAGGTCGCCGAGGCCAAGCGCGAACGCCACGCCGAAGATGAAAGTGACTGTCCATGCGGCGCATGTGAACAAGACCGTCCGCCGGCGGGGATGAGAGCCCATCGCAACGAACAGTTCGCCGCCGATCAGGGATGGATTGATGCAGTCGGGCAACGCGATCGCCACGACCGCGAGGGCAAGCTTGAACATGTCCGCACCCGGTAGCCGTTGCTCGTAAGCATCCCACTACTGCCCCGGCTCGTCGTCGACCGCTCGCAGGCGGCCTGATCAGGCTTCCGTGAGCGCACCCTCACGCGTCTCGACCGGTTCCGCGACTCTGCGTGGCTGGCTGACGACGACGATCGCCGCGGCTGCAAGCCCGGCGCCGCCGGCGGCGAGCAGCGTCACGTCGAGCCCGTGGGCGAACGCGGCGTGGATCGCGTGCCCGAGACTGACCCGCGCACGCGGCGGGGCGTGCGCGAGGAGCGCCTGGGCCTGACCGCCGGTGATCTCGCGCGCGGCAGCGCCCGCGCGGCGCGGTCCGATCGCGCCGCCCAGACGACCCGTCACTGCTCCGTTGGCCACAAGCCCGAGCGCGGCGATGCCGAGCGCGTAACCCAGCTGGCGCGCGGTGTTCAGCGCCCCCGAGGCAACTCCGCCGCGGTTCGCCGGCACCGTCGACAGTGCGGCGCTCGCGAGTGCCCCGGTGGCGAGGCCGACTCCGACGCCTGTGATCGTCAGGCCGGGCAGGAGCGCAGGCCAGCTCGAGCCGGCGTGCAGATTTGCCTGCGCAATCGCGCCGAAGCCGATCAGGGCCAATCCGCCGGCGATCCGCCACCGCGCCTCGACAGCGTGTAGCCAGCGTCCGGCTGCGAGCGACACGAACAGCGCCGACACGGCGAGCGGAGTCAGCGCCAATCCAGTCTGAACCGGACTGAGACCGCGGACTGACTGAAGCCAGAGCGATTCGTACGCGAGGTACGCGAACGCCGCGACCGAGTACAGCAGGGCCGCCGCCAGCAGCCCCGCGAACGATCGGCGTCGCAGCAGCGCGAGCTCGAGGACCGGCCGGCTGCTGCGAGCTTCGATCGCCAGGAACGCGACAGCCGAAACGGCGGCGGCCGCTAGCAGCACGACCGTCGTGGACGAAGTCCAGCCATTCTCCGACGCGCGCGTCAGAGCGGCCGTCAGCATCCCTGCGGCAAGCGTGAACGCGAGGATCCCCGGAATGTCGATGCGTCCGCTTCGGTGCCGGCGCTCGTCCGGCAGCACGCGGATGCTGACGGCAACCGCGAGCACGCTGACCGGCAGGTTCACGAAGAACACCCACCGCCAGGACAGTGCCTGCGTCAAGAGGCCCCCGATGATCGGCCCCGCGGCCGCGGCGGCGCCGTTGACCGCGCCCCAGACCCCAAAGGCAAGCGCTCTGTCGCGGCCCTCGTAGGAGCTGCCGAGCAGCGCGATCGTGGTCGCGAACATCGCCGCGCCGCCAATGCCCTGAACGCCGCGGGCGATGATCAACGTGGTCGTGTCGCCGGCGAGGCCGGCGGCCAGCGACGCGACCGCGAACACCACGAGCCCGACGATGTAGACGGGCTTGCGGCCAACGAGATCGGAAACCGACCCGAGCCCCAGCAGCAGCGCGGCCAGGGCCAGCGCATAGACATCAATCACCCACTGAAGCTGGGTGAATGAAGCACCAAGCGAGGTCGTCATCGCCGGCAACGCGACGTTGACGATCGAGACGTCGATCAACAGCATGAACGCGCCGAGCGCGACCGAGAACAGTGGAAGCCATTTACGCATGCGTCAACTGTGGCCAAGCCCCGGTCGATTCGCCAGAGTTATCGTGCGGATCGCGGATATCCTCCATCCATGAGCGCCATCGCGTCGGATTCCTTCAAGCTGGATCGAATCGACAACCAGCTGCTGCACGCGTTGCTGATCGATGGACGCGCTCCGTTCAGCGTCCTCGCCGAGGTGATCGGGGTCTCCGAGCAGACCGTCGCACGCCGGTACCGCCGTTTGCACGAGGCCGGCGCCGTCCGCGTGCTGGTGCTCCGGCGCGCGATCGATCAGGGTCTTGAGTGGATGGTCCGGATCGGGGCGCGGCCGGGCGCGGCGGCCCGGCTCGCGACCGCCCTCGCGCAGCGCGACGACGTCTCCTGGGTGAGAATCATGTCGGGTGGCGCTGAGGTGCTCTGCATCACCCGGCCGAGCTCGGTCGAGGAGCGTGACGCGCTGCTGCTCGAGCGACTGGCCCGCACCAACCTCGTCACGACAGTCTCCGCGCACGCGATCATGAAGGTGTTTGCCGGTACGGGGACCGGCAACTGGTCGGCGTTCGACGACCCGCTCGAGCCGGCGCAGGCGGAGATGCTGAATTCGCTCCCAGCATCCGCTCGCGCCGCCGGCTCCCAGCCTGAGGATGTCGCGATCTTCGCCGCGCTGAGCGCAGACGGCCGAGCCGGCTACGCGCAACTCGCCGCAGCTGCCGGAATCTCCCCGGCACGCGCGCGACGTCGGCTCGAGACGCTGCTGCGCAGCGGCGAGGCTCGCGTCCACACGGATGTGGCGACGGAATATCTCGGGTTTCCCACCGGCGCGAGTCTCTGGCTGTCCGTGGCTCCGGGCGAGCTCGAGCGCGTCGGCGAACGACTCGCCGAAGTCGAGCAGACCACATTCGTCGCCGCGGTCAGCGGTCCGACGAATCTCACCGCGTCGGTGGTTTGCCGAAGTGCGGGCGAGCTGTACGGCCTGCTGACCGAGGAGATTGGAGCGATCGAGCCGATCCGCTCCGCGGAGGTGACCCCCGTCATCCGTCGGGTCAAGCAGGCCGGCACAGTGCTCCACGGGACTCGCTTGCGGCTTTGACCGGCTGCCGGAGCTAGGATTCGGCCGGGGCTGGAGCTGCAGATCGACTACAACCACGAAGCCAGGGGAGCATGATTAGAGAGCGGATCAGCGCAGCTGTGACCATGACGTTGGTGCTCGGCGGCTTTCTCGGCGGCCTTCTGTTGACGGCCGCCGCGACCGGAGCGGCGTCGACGCCACGCGTTACGCAGGTTCCCTGCTCGGTCGGCGGCCGCCACGGCCTGATTTCCGCGATCCGGGCTGCGAACCGAGCGGGAGGCGGCGTTCTGAATCTCGCGGGGCGCTGCCGCTACACGTTGCGGACCCGTAACAACACCAGCCACGGCGGCAATGGCCTGCCGGTGTTGACTGGGCGCATCACGATCAACGGCAGGCGGGGAACGATTCTGGCTCGCAGCACCGCCGCCGGTACGCCTGAGTTCCGGATCATCGAGGTCGGGGAACGCGGCAACGTGGCGATCACTCATTTGACGATCACCGGCGGGCGTCTCTCGAGCGACTCTTCGCAGGGCGGAGCGATCGACAACGAAGGGACGATCAGCAGCCTCGCCAACGACACGATCCGGGGTAACGCGGCTGCGCTGGGCGGCGGCGTCTTCAACAACGGCACGATCATCAACTTCAGCAACGACACACTTGTGGCCAACAGGGCCGGAAACGGCGGCGGTGTGGCGAGCCTGGCAAAGATCAGGACGTTCACCAATGACAAGGTGGTTGGTAACCGGGCCGGGATCGGCGGCGGCATCACCAACGGCGGCTCCATCTTGAGCCTGAGCAACAGCCTCATTTCGGACAACCGACTCACCTCGAATGGCGCCGGCGGGGGGGTCGCCAACTCGTTCGGCTTGCTCAACATGAGCCACGACGTGATCGTCCGCAACACCGCGTCGGCTGGACCACAAGCGTCCGGCGGAGGCATCGACAACAGCGGCAGGCTGACGCTCACTGACAGCGTGGTCAAAGACAATCTCGCGCGAGGCGTCGGCGGCGGTATCCGCAACGAGGAACAGGCAAGCAGCCAGTTCTCGGTCGTCGTTAGGTCGACAAAGGTGATCCACAACACGGTCACGTCCTCGCGCGGTCCCGCCACCGGCGGCGGCATCTTCAACGCGGGTGCACTGACGCTCGCGGCCAGCACGGTGCAGGACAACCGGGCACGCACCACGACCGGACGGGCCGTCGGGGCAGGCATCTACAACGCCCACAACCTGGGCGTAACCCAGACGCTGATAACCGGCAACGTCGTGAGTGACCCGGGCGGCGAGGCGGAGGGAGGAGGGCTCTACGTCGACGAGGGCTCGACCAGGTCCGCCCTCACGCGGACCAGGGTCCTCGACAATATCGCGACGGGCGCGCACCCCCATGGAGGCGGCATCTTCTTCGCCGGCGGTGCGCCGGTGCGGCTGGCCAGCACTTCCGTTCAACGGAACAGGCCGGAGAACTGCTTCCCACTCGGCACCGTCGCCGGCTGCGGCGTCAGGGCGACAGGCAGCCTCGCATCCGCCTGACCCCGTCGAGGATCTGTGGCGGGCCGCGGAGCGCAATCCCGGCCGGATCGGCGGCGGGGCCGCGGAGCGCGCCCCCGCCACCGTTCGCTCAGTGCCTCTTCGTGTAGCGGTGCGTTACGTGCGTCGTAAGTCCGTAGCCGAATGGGTACACCGGGTCGTAGTGCGGGTCGCCGACGTTGATCGGCTCCTGCGCGAGCGTCCGCGGCCATGAGACCGGCAGCTTTCCCGTGAACGGCTGCGCGCCGAACAGCGTGTCCGCCACGCCGGCGCCTTCGGTCGGCGGGTCTCGGGGTCGCGGAGCCCTCCGCCGCGCTGGCGCTACCCCTGGCCCGCGCGCCCGAAACACGGACAGAGAATGCGCATCGGTTCAGTCTCCGGAGCTCAGACTCAACGTCGTCAGCGCGCTCATATCCCCCAAAAAATAGGCGGACACCGCCCACTCGAGTGGATAGCCGCGTTCTGCGGGTTTGCTTTCGATGAGGCCTCGCAGCCGAGCCAGCACCTCGTCCACGCTCGGCGCCCCCGGCGCCTCGCCAGAGGTTCCGGCGGACTCGTGATCCGGCATGGCGATCGACCTCCTATAGCGACGCCTGATGGCTCACTCCATCGTTGCACCGGATGCCCGGATTGGCAAACGCAATCGGTTCGATCGGGCATAGTTGGCGCGATGACGCGCGTGCTAACACCTCAGGCAGAAGACTTTCCGCGCTGGTATCAGGAGGTCGTGGCCAAGGCGCAACTGGGCGAGAACGGCCCGGTCCGCGGCACGATGGTCATCCGCCCTTGGGGGTTCGGCATCTGGGAGCTCCTGCAGCGGGGCCTCGACGACCGCATCAAGGCCAGCGGCGCGCGGAACGCGTATTTCCCGCTTCTGATCCCTGAGCGCTTCCTGCGCTGGGAGGCCGACCACATCGAGGGCTTTAGCCCCGAGCTGGCGGTGGTCACCGTCGCCGGAGGTAAGGAGCCGACCGAGCCGGCGGTCGTGCGGCCGACGTCGGAGACGATCATCAACGCCTCGCTCGGACGCTGGATCTCCAGCTACCGCGACCTCCCAATGAAGATCAACCAATGGGCGAACGCTGTGCGGTGGGAGCTGCGACCTCGCCTCTTTCTGCGCACCTCGGAGTTCCTGTGGCAGGAAGGCCATACCGCCCACGCGACGCGCCAGGAGGCGCACGCGTACGCCCTGGAGATCCTCGAAGACGCGTATACCGACACGATGGAGCGCGATCTCGCGATCCCGGTCTGGCGGGGACGCAAGACCGAGCGAGAGAGGTTCGCAGGCGCGGTCGTCTCGTGGTCGTGCGAAGGGTTGATGCGCGACGGCAAGGCGCTGCAGATGGCCACGTCACACGAGCTTGGGCAGAACTTCGCGCACGCCTTCGACATCTCCTACACCGATGAGCATGGCGTGCTTCAGCGTCCATGGCAGACGTCGTGGGGAGCCTCGACGCGATTGCTCGGCGCCGCGATCATGGTCCACGGCGACGACCACGGCTTGCGCCTTCCGCCTCGCGTGGCGCCGGTCCAGGTGGTGGTGCTTGTCGCGCGTGCGGGCGAGGGCGTGCTCGAGCACGCCACGCGCCTGGTTGACGACCTGACACGCGCCGGCATCCGCGCCGAACTCGATCCGCACACCGACGTCTCGCTCGGTCGGCGCATCGTCGACTGGGAGCTGCGTTGCGGCGTCCCCGTCCGTGTCGAGCTCGGACCCCGCGACGTTGCCGCCGGCCAGGTGCCGCTTGCCCTGCGCGCCCGAGCCGAGAAGTTGACCCGGGCGCTAGATGGTCTGGTGCGAGCGATCCCGGCGATCCTTGAGGCCGAGCAGGATGAGCTTCTGCGGCAGGCCCGAGCCGTTCGTGAGCGGCTGACGGGCCACGCCGCGACGCTTCCGCAAGCACTGGAGCAGGCGCACGTCGGCGCGGCGCGGATACCGTGGGCGGCCGTGAGGCAGGACGGTGAGCGCCGACTGCTCGAGCACGGCATTTCGGTCCGCTGTCTGATCCGCGAGGACGGTCAGCCGGTCAACGACCCAGAGGCCGATGGGGTGGAGGCGATCGTCGCGCGGGCGTACTGAGACCGCAGCGAGTTCCAGGCATGCTGCCTGCGGCAGCCTGGACACCGTTGCATTCGAGCGCATAGGATCCGCCGACTCATGCCAAAGGGGTCGAGGTGATCGCGGGGCTGGTGGCGGACTTGCTCGCGGTGGTGTTCGTCGTCGGCGTGGGGGCCAAGCTGATCGATCACGGACGAACGTCGGACTCGATCGTCGCATTTGGCGTGCCCGAGCGAGCCGCTGGAGCGATGTCGTGGGTGCTGATCGGGAGCGAGCTGGCAATAGCCTCGTTGTTGTTGCTCGACAGGACGCGCGTCGCCGGAGCGATCGGGGCGCTGGTTCTGCTGTCGCTGCTGACGGCGGGCGTTGCCGGGAACCTGATGCGCGGCCGGGCTCCTGAGTGTCATTGCTTTGGGCGGCTGTCGCGCGGTCGGATCGGCTACTCGACGGTGGCACGCAACGCGTTGCTCGCTTCGATGGCTGCCGGTGTGGCCCTCAGCACCCGGGAGCCGGCCATCTTCGTCGGGCTTGTGGTCGCCTTCGGCGGGGCTTGGTTGGCGCTCGGCCCGATGCGCCCGCGGCCGCCATCCCGAGCGAAGGAGCTGAAGTTCGAGCTCACCGATGAGGCCGGGGGCCGGTGGACGATCTCCCGGTTGCTGAGCGAAGGTCGTCCGGTTCTACTGGTGTTCAGCCAGCCAACGTGCAGCGCATGTCAAGCACTCCTGCCCGCTTTGGAGCAATGGCAGAAGCGGCTTGTGGATCGGTTGACCATCGCGGTTGTCGATCAAACGACTGGAGGGACGCCGCCGGTCAAACAAACCTCGTATCGAAAGCTGACTGATCCCAACGGGGACGTGGCGGCCGCTTACCGAGTTACCGCTACCCCGAGTGCAGCGCTGATCGAAGGCGATGGGCTGACGGCCTCTGAAATCGCGCGCGGTGCAACCGCGATCAGCGACCTGGTGCACACCAGCTTCGCCGAGGATGACCTGCCACGATTTCCACGGCGCGCGGCGATCGCCCGCGCTGCACGTGGCGCAGCCGCCCTCGGTGCTTTCCCTCTCGTAGCCGCTGCGTGCGGCTCCAGTAAGTCCTCCTCGACGTCCACGACCGGGTCGACAGCAAGCAGTTCGAGCCGGACCAAGGCGCTCAAGGTCGGCGGTGCCTACATATGCCTGCAGACCTATGCCTTGTGCACCAACGCCCCGTGCGTGCCGTCCCCACACAATCCCGACATCGTGATCTGTGACTGCGTCGTCAAGGACGGCTACTCGGTCGGGTTGACCCCGTGCGCGCAGAAGGCTCCACATGGAACCACCCTCTACTCGACATTCTCGACCGCGCTGGTCAGCAGCACTACGCGCGCCCTGACCTGTCCTGCGAACGTGCCTTGGGCCAACTGCGTCGATTCGATCTGTGAACGCGACCCGCACGACTCCAGCAAGGCCCATTGCCAGTGTCCACTCGTCAAGACCGGACCGTCGTTCACCTTCGGCGGCGACTGCAGCGCACACACGTGCGGAAGGACGATCTGGTCGGGCGCGCACACCACAATCGGAGGAAACGAGGTCGCCGCCGCGATGAAGCGCCTTGGGCAGCCATTGACGCTCCCTCCGCCCTGCCCGACGTCCTAACTCCTCGAGGCGTTACGAGCGGGTCCGGAGTGACGGGGATCAGGCAGGGATGAGCGCGCAGTGGCGGTGCCCTCCGGCCCGCTGTTATCGCTGCGCGCTCCCCCTTTCTCCCCCTCGACATACGCACCGCGCACGTCGGTCAGGGGTGTGCTCGCTGGTCGGCTGACGATTATCCACAGAAGCGTTCACCATTGCACCATTCTCAGGGCAAATGAGTTGCTTACCAACAGGTGCCACAGCTCGTTCTCCGGTGGCGGTACAGCGTCAGCGGGTGGTGCAAGTGGGACATCGCGGTCGTCTACGCAACAGCTGCCGGCTTGCGGGCCCGGATGATCGTGGCCGCTGCATGCTCGTGGACTCGGTGAGTCTCGCGGATCTCGACATCCTGAAGTCCGGCCTTCGCCAGCGCCTCGCGGAACTCGTGCTCGGTCAGCGCGCCGGCGATGCATCCCGTCCATGCGGTCATGTCCGCCCTCGTCGCGTCATCCATCTCCGGGTCGGCGATCACGTCCGAGACGGCGAACCGTCCGCCGGGCCGCAGCACACGAGCGGCCTCGGCAAGCACCTTGGGCTTGTCGCCGGACAGGTTGATCACGCAGTTTGAGATGACCACGTCCACGCTCTCGTCCTCGAGTGGCAACTCCTCGAGGTACCCCTTGCGGAATTCCACGTTCTCGACTCCCGCATCGATTGCGCTGCGGCGCGCCAGCTCGAGCATCTCGTCGGTCATGTCGATCCCGATCGCCCGTCCGGTCGGCCCGACCCTTTGCGCCGAGATCAGCACATCGGCGCCGGCGCCCGAGCCCAGGTCAAGCACGACCTCGCCCTGGCGCAGATCCGCGACCGCGGTCGGCACGCCGCATCCAAGTGACGCGTTGATCGCGGCCGTGGGCACGGAGTCGCCGGCTGCCTGATCGTAAAGCGAGGCCCCGAACACCCCGTCCGCGTCCGCCGGACTGCAGCTCACGGCCTGCGTGCCGCAGCAACCGCCGCGCTCGGATGTCGCCGCTGCCGTTTTGGCGGCGGCCGCGTACTTATCGCGGACGTTCTCTCGTATTTCGCTCAGCTCGGCCATTGCGACAGCTCCTTCAACGCATCGGGAATCACTTGCCCGTCCAGATCGACAGTCATCTATATATGAATACCGATTGAAGTGACGTTTGTCAATCTTTAGACTAGGCCTTACTGCCCACATTTCGTCGTTTGCCCAAATACTCGGTCGAGGATCCCGATGAGCATCGTCCTGTTCGTTTGCCTGCATAACGCCGGCCGCTCGCAAATCAGCCAAGCCCTCTTCGAGCGCGCCGCCGACGGTCGACACAGCGCGCTATCCGCCGGCACCACACCTGGCGAACGCGTGCACCCCGAGGTCGTCGAGGTGATGAACGAGCTCGGCATCGACCTCGCAGACCGAAACCCGCAGCTGCTGACCCGCGACCTCGCACAACAGGCCGACATCGTGATCACGATGGGCTGCGGGGACCAATGCCCTTACATCCCCGGCAAGCGCTACGTCGACTGGGATCTTCCGGATCCCAAAGGCCGGCCGCTCTCTGAGGTGCGCGAGATCAGAGACGACATCGCCGCGCGCGTCCAAACCCTCCTCGACGAGCTGGACCGATAGACGAAGCTGCAGATCGGGCTCGATCCCGCGGCACTACTCGGTCGGGGAGCCGGTGACGGCCGGGCGAGCCGGCTTGCCCGCGAGGAGCCGCGTATCGGCGCGGGCGGTGAGCGTCTGCGCGTCGTCTTCGGGACGGAGCGTCGCTACTCCAATGCTGATCGTGAGCGGCTCGGGCTCGGTGCAGCGTGAGGCCACGAGCAGCATCAGGCGCTCACCGATCGTCCTGGCGGCGCGCTCATCTGCGCCCGGAAGGACGACCGCGAACTCGTCGCCTCCCCAACGGAAGCAGGTGTCGCCCGGGCGCACGCCATCGCGCAAAGTGCGAGCGATTTCGACCAGCTGGCGGTCTCCGGCCAGGTGGCCGTGTCGATCGTTCAGCATCTTGAACCCGTTGACGTCGACCAGCACCAGCGACATCGGTGAGCCATCCATTCGTGCTCTGTCGATTCGCGCGGCGAGTAACTCGTCGAAGGCGCGGCGATTGGAAAGCGAAGTCAGCGAGTCCATCGATCGCTCCTCATGCAGCGCGAGGCGTTGCTCGCGCGTCTCGCGCATCACACCGCAGAGAACGGCGGCGAGGAGCGTCCAGATGACGGACTCGACCGCCGCCTGCGTAAGCGCATTGGATCGATCCTGGCCGCTCAACAGCAGGGCGAGACCGACTCGCGAAGCAATCATCACCATCGCGTATCGCATCGCGGTCGGAAACGGGTGCACGAGGCCCACGCAACACACGAGCAGCAAATCGAACGACACATACTGCGCACGTGGACCGGCCAAGGCCTGCATCAGCGTGACCAAACCAAGCCCGAGATAGGTCACGATGAGCAGTCCGTGCCAGCCGACCGTCGGACGGCCGGCGATCGCAAAACCAACCAGGACGGTAGGCACGACGGTGGCCGCGACCACAAGCCAGCCGTCAGTCCCGATCCGCGCGTCCGGCGGGGACAGAGGAAGTGCAGCAACTGCAGCGCCGCAACCGATCAGCCAGACCGCAAGCGTAAAACGACGCGCTCGCGGAAGGTCAGCGCCGCGGTACGCGGACGCGCGGTTCGTCACCACCCCCAACACACACAATCAGATCGGCCGCCGAGTCGCCAAGTTGAGGCCTATCCGTCGGCTAGACGTACGACGGGACGCATGACCACGCAGCGCTCGGAGAGTCACACCTCTTCGCAGCGCTCGAGAGAGTCACATTGCGAGTTCCAGCCGATGGAACACTCGTCTTCGACGGGCGATTTGCGATTGCGACCACCAAGCGAGGTGCGATGTTCCTCGAGCGGCGCGGCACGCGGCTGCACTTGAGCCTGCAGCCTTCCCCCGTCATGGCCGTATCCCGCAGGTCCATCATCTGGACTTCAGGTCTGCGGGGACCGCTCAGCGGCCTCTTCCTTCCAAGCCTTCAGCGCTTCAAGGTCGCGACTCCGCGAGCCGCTGTCGACATCGATCTCGAGGTCAGCAGCCGTCACATCTACATCGCGAGCACGACGCACAGCGGCACCGAGCTGTGGTCAGCCGCAACGCCCATGCCCGGGGACCCGCGGATCTACTAGGCCGCTGGACCCCCCACTTCGGGTCAGACGCGGCCGGGTCGTTCTTATTCGTAGGATGGATGGTCGTGACAGCGTTACAGCCATGCGTTCGGCAAGCTGGTCGAGTCGGATGACGCACAGCGGCCGATCCTTCGCATCGACGTAATGGGCGACCACCTCATCGTGCTTCACTCTGCGGTGCGGACCTGCGCGGGCTACAGCCGCCATGACGCTCCGTCGATTCTGTTGGACGGCTCATCGATGGCGCGCGACACGGAGCACGGTCGCGCGGTCACCGCGCAGTTGACGCGCCGTCACGGAACGCTCGAGGAGGCGATTGATGCGGCGGGATTTGCGCTTGGCGCCGCGGGCTTGCCCAGGAGCATCCGCCGCCAGGCGCGCGCGGCATGTGAGGACTACTTCTACGGCCGGCTCGACCTGACGCCGAGCCACGAGTTGGGCGGACCGGGAGAGATCGTCGAAACGCTCGAGCTGATACCTGAGCCGATGTATCGGACGCTGCAGGAGATTGTCGGCTTTGTCGTTGATGGCGAGTACGACGAGCTTCGCGTCGCGTCCGGCGGCCGGCTTAGCGTCGAGGACCTCCGCCGTCGCGTCGAGGAGGACTGTCCCGAGGCGCTGGTGCTGCTGCCGCGCGAGGCTTACCGGGTCGAAGCGATAACCAAGTCCGACGATCCGGACCTGCCGGGTTGGTCCTACTTTCTCGACCTATGGACCGATACGGGCCCGGCGCGCCTGCACATCGAGGGCGAGCTCGAGGAGTCGGGCGAGGGATTCACGGCGACGCTGAACGACATCCTGCCCTGAGCCGCCGCCTGCTGCCGCCACTCCTCGCGCTTGTCGAGTGCGCGATGGACGGGCGCCACGCAACAAGCGCCGTCGCGCGCCGGTTAACGCGGAAAGCCCACCCGTGGGTGGACTCTCGGCCATCAGAAGATCAGGCGGCTTTCGCGGGAAGGGGACGTTCAGTCAAGGTCTCGCCCTCAGGTTGCCCTCGCTATCTGACTCCTTCAGGGTAGCGCACCCGCGTCCCAGTACCGCCCCGGCGCCCCGGCCTGCCCCCGATCCACCCAAACATCTAGACCCTCCTCGGTCTTTCGCCCTCGCGGCCCGCAGCTCGCACACGGACGACGCCGGACCACCACGCATCTGGGCGGCGCCGATGCTCAGTCGCCGTCCCGGCCCCCTCCACCGCCAGGCGTCGGCGCGTAGGCGGAACGTCTTGACCTAACCGGACCGGGTGAAGGTGAGGTGGGTGACGCCGCTGGGCGTCGAGACCGCCTCGACGTCGTAATCCGCCTCGAGCGCTTCGAGGCCGTCCCACAGCCGCACCCCGCGGCCGAGCACGATCGGCGCCTGGACGAGGTGGACGTGGTCGACGAGCCCCGCGGCGATGAAGTCGCGGGCCACGGTCGGGCCGCCACCGATGCGCACGTCCTGGTCGCCCGCTGCCTCCCGCGCGACATCGAGGGCCTCGGCCGGGGAGGCGTGGAGGAAATGGAAGATGGTGCCGCCCTCCATCTCGATCGGCGGCCGCGGCCGGTGGGTGAGCACGAAGGTCGGCGTGTGGAACGGCGGGTTGGGACCCCACCATCCCTTCCAGTCGGCGTCGTCCTGCCAGCCCGGCGGGCCGAACTTGCCCGCGCCCATGATCTCCGCACCGATCCCCGGCTCGTGCTGGCGGGCGATTGCATCGTCGGTGCCCTCGCTGCCCCCGGTAGCGCCCACGATCGGCGCGCCGAAGCGGGTGGCGATCATCCACTCGTGGAGCCGTCTGCCGGCGTGCCCCATGGGAGCATCGGGGCGCTGCCCCTCGCCGGTGGCGAAGCCGTCCAGCGAGATGGAGAGGTTGTGGATCCGTGTGCGTGTCATTTGCCTGCCTCCGGGTCGGTCGTCCGAGTTCCATCGATGGTGACCTGAGTCATGGTCGTCGGCTTGATCATCGCGATTCCCTGCTCGTTGGGCTGATCATTGTCCGCTTAGACCGGACCGCCGCGGCGAACTCATCCGTCAATGTACGCAGAGCGATGGAGATGGCGATCGGAGCAGAATCCCGCGTATCGAACCTGTAGCTCTCAGCCGTCGGAGGATGATGAAATCGATCAGGCGGAAGTTGGAGGCGCGGTGACTGGCGATCATCGCGGGTGAACGAATGCAGTTCTACGTCGACGGTTACAAGCCCGGCGATCCTCTGATCGAGGAGGCGCATCCGTCGGTCGCGGACCGAGGTCGAGGCCTCCCGGAGGAGGTTGACGTGCTGATCATCGGGTGTGGTCCGGCCGGCCTGGTGCTGGCCTCGCAGTTGGCCAACTTCCCCGATATCCGGACCGCGATCATCGATCGAAGGGATGGTCCGCTCGAGGTGGGCCAAGCCGACGGGGTTGCCTGTCGTACGGTCGAGATGTTCGAGGCGCTCGGGCTGGCTGACCGTCTCGTCCGCGAGGCGTATTGGGTCAATGAGGTGGCCTTTTGGCGCCCGGACCCGCAGGAGCCTTCCAGGATCACGCGCGTCGAGCGCGTCCACGACACCGAGGAGGACCTGTCGGAGTTCCCGCACGTGATCGTCAACCAGGCGCGCATGCTTGCCTACCTCCGGGATCACATGGAGCGGTCGCCAAGCCGGTTGGTCCCGTTCTACGGTCTTCACGGGAGCAGTATCGACGTCGGCGCCGGGAGCTCGTCGGAGCGTTCGGTGACAGTCACACTCGAGCACATGAAGGAACTCGAGGCGACGGGGCAGACCTCGACCATCCGGGCGAAGTACGTCGTCGGCTGCGACGGCTCGCGCAGCGGCACCCGTGCGGCGATCGGCCGACAGCTGGTTGGAGACGTTACGACGGAGTCCTGGGGCGTGATGGACGTCCTGGCTGTCACTGACTTCCCGGACATACGCCTGAAGTGCGCGATCAACTCCGCGACTGAGGGCAACATCCTGATCATCCCGCGAGAAGGTGGATACCTCGTCCGCTTCTACATCGAGCTTGACGAAGCACGGGACAAGGACGTGCTCGAAAAGCGAGATGTCACTCCCGAGAAGCTGGCCGAGGTCGCGAATCGAATCATGCGCCCGTACCAAATCGACGTCAGAGACGTTGGATGGTGGTCGATCTACGAGGTCGGCCAGCGTCTGTGCGAGAAGTTCGACGACGTGCCCGCTGACGAAATGCCGACTCGCCTGCCGAGGGTGTTCATCGCCGGTGATGCCTGCCACACGCACAGCGCGAAGGCCGGACAGGGGATGAACGTGTCGATGGCTGACGCTTGGAACCTCGGCTGGAAGCTTGCGTCGGTGCTCAGAGGGATCGCAAGGCCCGAGCTGCTGCACACCTACTCCGAGGAACGCCAGTCCGTCGCCCAGGAGCTGATCGACTTCGACCGTGAATTCTCCAGGCTGTTCAGCGCCCGTGCGAGGAACGCGGCGAGACTCGAGAGCCCTCTGCCCGACCCGGCGCAGTTCCAGCGGTACTTCGTCGCGCAGGGCCGCTTCACGGCCGGCGTTGCGACCCGCTACGCCCCGTCGATGATCACCGGGGAGACGACCTTCGAGCACCTTGCCGAGGGCTTCCCGATCGGCATGCGCTTCCACTCCGCTGCGGTCCTACGCTTGGCCGACAGCAAGCCGCTCCACCTCGGCCACGTCGCTCGCGCCGACGGCGCGTGGCGCATATACATCTTCGCCGACCAGCCCGACCCCACGAGCCGCGCTTCGCAGGCCCGGGAGCTATGTCGGTTCCTGGCCACGGACGCGTCACCCATCAGCCGGTTCACCCCTACGAACGCGGAGCCTGACTCCGTGATCGACGTCCGCGCGATCTTCCAGCAGGGCCATCGCAACCTCGACGTCGACAAGATGCCGCCGGTGCTTATGCCGAGAAAGGGCAAGTTCGGCCTGATCGATTACGAGAAGATGTTCTGCCCAGACCCGAACTCCCCGGACATCTTCGACCTGCGAGGCGTGAACCGCGAGACCGGATGCTTGGTCGTCGTCCGCCCCGACCAATACGTCGCGCATGTCCTCCCCCTCAGCGAGCACCACGCGCTGACCGACTTTTTCGCCAGGATCCTGACCGCGCAGGATCAACGGCCGGCAGTGCAAGGACCGCGAGGCGGATCCGGTGACGCTTAGTGAGGACCACCGACCTGCGACGATTCGCAGTCGTGTAGGCAAGACATGACCGTGACGTCCGTCGACATCGCCGAGCTCCATGACCTGATCGCAGGCGGCGCGCAGGTCGTCGAGGTCCTGTCCAGACAGGACCATGAGAAGCTCCATCTCCCGGGCGCGATCAGTCTTCCGCTGGCGGAGCTGAACGCTGAGACGGCCGGGCGGCTGGATCGCCGGCGCGAAGTCGTTGTCTACTGCTGGGACGGTTTGTGAGACTTGAGTCCACGCGCCGCGTGCCGGCTCGCGACTCTCGGCTTCACCGGTGTTTACGACTACGCCCCGGGCAAGGTCGACTGGCTCGCTCGCGGCCTGCCGGTCGAGGGTTTGCGGGCAGACGAGCCGACGGCCGCGACCCTCGCCCGCCGGGACGTCGCGACCTCCCGGCTCGACACCTCGGCGGGGGATGTGCGGCGGGCGATCGCCGACTCGCCCTACGGCTACGCCCTTGTGTTGAGCCCGGGCGGTGTGGTTCTCGGGCGCGTCCGAGAATCGGCGCTCGACACGCTCTCCGTTGGCGATCGGATCGATACCGTCTTGGAGCCCAAGCCGCAGACGATCCGCCCGCACCTGACGGAAGCGACGCTCGAGGAGCGGTTCGAGAGCTACGGCTTCGCCACGCTCGTCGTCACCAGACCTGACGGCACCCTGATCGGGGTCGTACGACGAGACGACGTCACGACTGGCTGATCGATCAGCGCTCAACGCCGGCAGGGCGTCGCCTGATTTCCGGTCGCCCGGCGATCCCTTTCATCGTCCACCAGCTCGGGCGGCCTGATCGAATCGATCAGACGTTTCGAAACCGGCTGCTTTGCCGGCAGAACCTAACGCGGGAGCGACGGTGTCTGGGTTCACGCCATATGTCCCGGATGATATGTCCCTCATGAGTCGGGACATAGGTCACACCCTGTTCGGTTCGGGGTCGGGTTGCGGCGGTCGTCGCGGAAGCCCAGCGCCGTAGGGCTGCGCCGCAGCAGCGATCGCCGTGTGCGGCCGTCCGGTGGTGTGAGCGGCCCTCAGCTATGCCCGAGCAACCACATTGCTCAAAAACGTCGCCGGCCGTCGTCGTTCTTGCGCGAAGTGGCTGCCCTTGCCCCAGCCCCCGCCTTGCTCAAAATCGCCGGTGACCCTCGCCGCCTATCTGAGTCACATGTCCCGACTCATCACAAGAGCCGCAGCGACGGGACTCGAACCCGCGACCTGCGGCGTGACAGCACGGTCATCCACTCCCCGCCGAGGGATTGGGCTCTCCTCACCGGTCGGCTTACCGACCCACGTAACCAATGGGTCGAACCTCGACGGGGTTACCGCGTTCCGCACACACGAGCAGCGCCCGGGGTGGGTGCCCTCGCTACTCCGAGGGCCACGGTGCTCACCCCGACCCGAATCGCTCCTGGCCGGCGTCCGCCGCCTCTCAACGGCACGTCCCCGCACCCTGCAGCTTCGGCTTTCCCCCCGAGCTTCGCGCCCGCCGGCCAATTTCCGACACGTGGTCGCGCGGTCGGGACGAACGGGATCGCGCTCTGGGGTGCTCGGCGGGTAATTACTGCCGGTCTGTCACCGGGGACTACACTGGCGAGCTCACGGATGCTACGGGCTGGTGGCCGCCCAGAGGATCAGGGCGGTCGGGCCAATCAAGGAGCGGCAGGTGTTCTCGACGAGGTGGATCCCGGTTGGACTGGTGACTGTAAGCGTGTCGCTTGGGGTCGGCCTCCTCGCCGGGCCGGGGTCGGCGTCGACGACCAATTCGTGCCGGAGCGCTGCCGGTTTCAAACGCATCACGGCGGCGGGCGTGAGCTGCAGTACGCGACCAGGACGTTCATCCCCACGTTCATCCGCACGGGCAAGGTCGTGCCTCGGGGGTGGAAGTGCGCCTACAAGCGAGGACCGGTCATCTCCGCCAGCTGCCGGCGGCAACGGGCGAGGATCACCTGGAAGGTGTTCTCCAAGGGTGCCCCGCCGACGACGCGCGAGTACCGGGTGAACGCTGAGCTCGAGCTCGACCTTCCGAAGGGCACCGAATACTCCGTCAACCCCGTGGGGGATGGGTATGAGAAATGCGTCAACGACCGCCTGCACGGCAAGTTCACAACCACGCGGGACAACGAGACAATCACACTGTGGATGGATGCCAGCGAGCGGGTGATCAACCCCCCGTGCTTCACGCTCGTGAGCTACATCGAGTGGGACTTCGTAGTCAGCTCGGATCCCACCGGAAGCCACCTGATCTACCTCGGGCAGGGCGTGAACGGCGGGCCGTACAAGACGCGGTGCGAGGACTGGTACCGCAACAAGGGCCTCCACTGCGAGGAGCCCAAGCAGCTCGGCCTGAAGATCTCGCGCTGAGCAGGGCTCAATGTGGCGTGGGTGCTGGGGCGCGCGGGCCTGCGGAACAGCGAGGGGCTCGCCCTCAACGAGACCGACCTCGACCCAGGCCGCGGCTCGCTGCCCGTCCGCCACCGCAAGCGCGACCATGGATCGACGGCCATATATCGTGCCTGGGCGAGCTCGCTTGGGAGGATGCCGCGAGAACGCGAACAGGAGGAGGGACCGTGAGCCTGACAGAGCCAGTCGATGGCGTCGAGCGTGCGCAGCTCGCGGCGCAGGTCTACATCTACGGCTACCCGCTCGTCTACAACGTGCACGAGATCGATGGGTTTGCGAACAACATCGCGTCGCTTCCGTTCTGCGCTCCTTACAACCGGTTCGGGTATGCGCGGGAGCTGCTCGGGCCTGAGACCGAGTTCGTCTCGCCCAACAACGACACGCTGTACGTGTTGGCCGCGTGTGATGTGCGCCAGGGACCGCTGGTGTTGCATGTGCCCGACACGGGCGGCCGCTACTACGTGCTTCAGTTCGTCGACGCTTGGACGGGGAATTGTCAAATGTTGTGGATTTGGCAATGAAGAATGATCAGGCGGCGACCCTCTCGTCCGTCATTCCGTCGTCGTGGTTGTCGTCGTCTGTGACCCGGATGCCGTCCTTGAACTTCACGCCGTCGAGCACGTCGGCGACGAGGTGATGGCCGTTGAACCGCCGCCAGCGCTCCTGGGCGGTCGCGAGCAGCTTGTAGGCCATCGCGAGCGCCGCGGTCTTCGACCCGGCGCCCTTCGTGACGCGGGTGCGCAGGCGGACTGTGGCGAACGCGCTCTCTATGGGGTTCGTGGTCCGTAGGTGCCGCCAGTGCTCGGCGGGGTAGTCGTAGAACGCGGTGAGCTGCGTCCAGTCGCGGTCGAGCTTGGCCAGCGCCTTGGGGTACTTGGCGCCGTACTCCTCGCGGAACACCTCGAGCGCCGCCCTGGCGTCCTTGCGGGTCGGCGCTTCGATGATCTCCGAGAGCAGCCCTTTCGCGCGGGAGTGCAGCCGCTTGGGCAGGCAGTCGATGATGTTCCCTGAGGCGTGGAACCAGCAGCGCTGCTCGCCCGCGCCGGGGTAGACGTCCCTGAGCGCGGCCCACGCGCCCAAGGCGCCGTCGCCGACGACGAGCTTGGGCTCGTTCAGGCCACGACGCTTCATGTCGCGGAACACGCCGGCCCACGACTCGGTCGACTCGCGGTAGCCGTCCTCGACCGCCAGCAGTTCCTTCTCGCCGTCCTCGCGGACGCCGATCACGATCAGCAGGCACACCTTCGGGTCCTCGCCCAGGCGGACGCTCACGTGGATGCCGTCCATGAACAGGTACGCGTAGCGGCAGAACCCCAGGTGCCGCTTGCGGAACCGGTCGTGGTGCTCCTCCCACTCCTTCGCCATCCTGGCGATCGTCGTCGGCGACAGCCCGGCGGCGTCCTCGCCGAGCAGCCCCTCCAACGCCGGGCGGAAGTCGCCCGTCGACAGGCCGCGGAGGTAGAGGATCGGGATCACCTCGCCGACCTTCGGCGAGCGACGCGCGTAGGCGGGCAGGATCCGCGAGCTGAACTTCTGCCGCTGCCCGGTCTCCTCGTCCACCCGCTTGTCGTTGACCCGCGGCGCTCTGAGCGGGATCGTCCCCGACCCGATCGTCACCTTGCGCTCTCGCGCGCGCCCGTTGCGGACTACGACGCGGTGCCCGTCCTCGTCGACCTCGCCTGCGAACCGCTCGACGTACTCATCCGCCTCGGCTCGGAGCGCGGCGGCAATCATCCGCCTGGCGCCCTCCCGCGCGAGCTCGTCGAGCGCGATCGTGATCTCCTCGTTGCCCTCCCCGACGGGGAGCCTGCGAACATCATGCATGGCGTGCCTTCCTGCCGGCCATCGCCGGCTTCGGTCTTCGTCAACCGGGAAGGTACGCCGCCTTCTTCCTCAAGCCCGTCCACAACATTCGGTTATAGCCCCGCTTGGACGAACAATTTCGCCTACGTCGGCCGCCGCGCGACGGGGACGAGCGAAGCCGAGTTCCTGCTCGCGGCCGACGGCTGGGCCGGAGAGGCGCCAGCCGGTATGCGGCTCGTTTCGGCGCCCACAGGGATCTTCATGATCGTCGGTCGCGTCCAGGTGGATGGGGAGGCCGACCTTCGGACGGTGCACGCCCTGCAGGATCAGTTCACGCTCACGTCTCTGAGTGTTCGCGACGGTGGACCTGCTCCGGCCACGCCAGGCGCTCCGAGGCCGGATCCGCGGGTACGGGAGGACTTGCAATGGTGGGAACGGCTCCGAGCGGCGCTGGTCTCGTTCCCGCCACCCCAGGCAGACGCCCAGTTTGTCGAGCACGCGGCCAGGTTCGGCGCCACCGCGGCCGAGTCGCCGTACGTGCACCCGGATCCAGCCCTCGCCGAGGCGCTTGTGGCAGGCGCGGCCGCCGGACAGCAGAAGATCGAGCAGCTCATGCAAGGAGCAGGGCAAGACGCGATCAACGGCTGGAACAGCGCGATGCACGGATTTGACTACAACCTCGATCACCTCGGCCTGGGAACGCTCGACCGCCCGGACTGGAAGATCCAGGACCGCCTGGAGGCGTACGCGACCCGCGCCGCCGCTGCGCGCGGAGGACTGTGGGGCAACCACGGCTACGAGGCCACCTACGCGATGGCCTGGACGGACGCCGACGGCGACCCGCTCGACGGCGCGCAAAACCGGTACGAACTGCGACTCTCGCCGCCGCCGCCGGTCGACGCGTTCTGGTCGCTGACGATGTACGACGCGTCCAAGTTCTATCTCGTCGCCAACGCGATCGACCGCTACTCAATCGGCGACCGGACCGCAGGACTCCTAACCGACGACGACGGGTCAGTGACGATCTACATCCAACGGGACCTGCCCGACGCTGACAAGCAGTCGAACTGGCTGCCGACCCCCGACGGCAGGTTCCGCCCGCTGATGCGCATGTACCAGCCGCGCGCGGAGATCCTCAACAGCGAATACATCCTGCCCGCAATCACTAAGGCTCGATAACAGCCGGGACGAGCGTGGCATCGGCCCACTGACTGCCGCAGAGAAGCACCGGAGATCGCCGGGCTCGAACCGGCGTCGGCACTTCTGGAGCGGTGAGACGCCGCCTGGAACTACCGTCCGTCCCGGGTCGAGCCGCTGTATCACAGAGCTTTCCGCGTCGCGGCGGGGGCGGCGGACGTCTAGCTATGCCTCGCGCGCAGCGACACGCTTTAAGATTCCCCGCCCATGGCAGAGATCTCATCGTCCCTGTACCGCGCCGGGGAGGGCGAGCCGGTGGTCCTCTTGCACGGGTTCACCGGCCACTGGCGTCATTGGAAGCCGGTGCTTGCGGATCTCGTTGCGCGCTATGAGGTGATCGCGCCGACGCTGTCGGGCCACAACGGCGGTCCCGCGTACCCGAGCGGCGTCGGTCTCGAGAAGGTCGCGGATGCGGGCGATTCGCTCGAGCGCCATCTCGACGAACTCGGTGTCGGCACGGCCCATCTGGTTGGTAATTCGATGGGGGGCGCTCTCGCACTCGAGCTCGCCAAGCGCGGCCGCGCGCGCAGCGTCGTGGCGATCTCACCGGGCGGCGGCTGGGAGCTCGGCGGTCGCGAGCCGCAGCGGATCGCGCGTTACTTCGCGCGTCAGATGCGGATGGTCCGCGCCTCGCGCAAGCAGATCCCGCGTCTCATGCTCCGTCCCGGCACGCGCAAGCTCGCGATGCGGGACATCATGCGGCACGGCGAGCTGATCTCCCCGGCAGACGCCGTCGATATGAGTCTCGATCCGCTCGGCTGCACGATCGTGGGCGAGGTCCTCTCGAGTCTGCGCTCCGGTCGCGGGCACCTCGAGGACCCCGAACAGGTCGCCGCGCCGACGCTCATCGCTTGGGCGGAGCTCGACCGGATCCTCCCGCTCGCGACCTGCTCTGCGCGCTTTAGGCGAGAGATCCCGAATGCGGAGTTCCGGATCCTGCCGCGCGTCGGACACGTCCCGATGTGGGACGACACCCGCCTCGTCGTCAACACGATCGCCGGGTGGATCGACGCCCACCCGACGCTGCCGGTGGCAGAGGGCCTCTCGGTGGCTCGCGAATCCGCGAGCTGACTGGAGACCCGCAACGTGCCGTCGCCGGCTCGGCGCCTGATGTCTCGCAGTGGGACCAAAGATGCCGAGTGCCGATGCGCGCGTGCGATCTCTAGTCTGGCGGCCCTGACAATCGCCGCAACGGCGATTGATAGTCGCTGGTCAGAGCCCGCTGCGCGCAGCGGGCTCGGTCGTTGTTGACCCCGTCATCTGCGTGGCGGCTATCGTGCGCGCATGTTCGCCGGTTCGAGCACCACGCAGGGCGCTGCGGTGATCACGGGTGTGGGAGGCGGAATCGGGCGTGCGCTCGCCGAGCGCCTCGCTGGTAAGGGCCGACACGTGCTCGGTGTGTCACGCGATCTGGGAGGCTGGGCGGCCATAGCCGCACTGCCGGCCGGATTCGACGTCGTGGCCGCAAACCTGAGCACGAGCGAAGGGATCGCACAGGCGCTCGAGCAGATTCGCGACGTCGCAGAGGAGAGGGGCCAGAGGATCGACATCCTGGTCCATTGCGCCGGCACGGTCGGAGCGCTCGGACCCATCTACGAGCGCACGGAAGACGAGATCGACACCGTGCTGACGCTCCACGCCAAGGCACCGCTGCTCCTCACGACTGGCCTGACGGACGTCCTATCGAGCGGCGCGCGCGTGCTCAGCATGTCGACGCGCGCGGCGCACGCCACCTTGCCAGGCGTCTCGATGTACGCGATGGCCAAGCACGCCCAGCACTCGGTCACGACGAGCCTGCGGCTGGAGCTCGCGCCCGAGGTACTCGTCGCGTCGGCGATCCCGGGCGAGGTCGACACGGGGATGCAGGCCGATCTACGTGCACCTGATCCGAGCGTGTTCGCCCTGGCCGAATTCTTCCGCGACAACGAGCCCAACCTGATTCCGGTCGAGTTGGCGGTTGACTTCCTGACGTGGGTGTTGACTGAGACCGCGGACGCCGAGTATCCGCGCGAGTCCGATTGGTACATCTACGACCGGTCGTTGCACTCGCGGTGGCTACCACCTGGGCGCGAGTTCACCTATCCGGAGCCGCCCTAGTGGTCGAAAGCGGCGATCGCTGCAGCTGACACACTCGACGACGGCCGCCTCGAGAGGTGTGCGGGTAGGTCCATTCCGAGTACAGACCCCACATCAGCCCTCCGGTGCGCCGGGTGGTGATCCTCGCGTCGGTTAGCGCGCTAGCGTCGCTTCTTGTACGCAGCGGTCGCCGCAGCTTCCAGTTTCGCCGCGGTCCCGTTGACGCGCTTGGGGTTGCGCAAGAAGGCCTGGAACAGGCCCCATTCGCCCTGTCCGGCGGTGGCCCCGAAGGAGGCCGGTTGCTGGTCGGACATGTCGAACACAACGGTGGTGGCGGCTGCCACGGGCGCTGCGGTCGACCGGGTGATCGGGTCGGGATACGCACTCGGGCTCATGTTCTTATTACCGGTGGCGAAGCCGCCGTGCTTGGCCCACGCGGCCGCCGCCTGCGGGGTCGTCAGGAACTTGACGAACGCTTCGATCGCCGGGGTGTCCCTGAAGGCGACGATCGTGTCGCCGCCGATCTCGACCTCGGGCCCGGAGCCGTTGATCGAGGGGAACGCAAATACGTTGTAGTCGGTGACCGGCGTGGCCTTGACCGTCGCGACGCCCGGCACGAAGTCGCCCTCCATCACCATCGCCGCCCTGGGCGGGCTCCGGAAGACGTTGTTGACCGAGGTCGGGAAGTCGGTGTGGAGCGCGCCGGTTGTGCCGCCGTAGATGTTCGAGGTGTCACCGAACACCGCGGCAATCGTCCTGAGCGCGGTCTTGACCGTGGGATCGGTCCACTTGATCGCGTGGGCCGACAGCGCCCGGTACTTCGCCACGCCGGCCTGCCGAAGGTAGACGTTCTCGAACAAGTCGGTGAGCGTCCACCCGTCCGCGCCGCCGATCGAGTAAGCACGCGGGCCCGAAACCTTCAGTGTCTTGGCATCGGAGAGGAACTGCCCCCAGGTCATGGGCGGGGAGATACCGGCGGTCCTGAACGCGCGTACGTTGTACCAGACGGTCGACTTGTTCGACGCCTTGAACACGACCCCATACAACTTGCCGTTGATCGTGCCGAGCTTCACCCAGGCGGGGCCGAAGTTCGCGCTGTAGGACGAGAGTGCGTACGTCTCGGGCTTCAACGCGCCGATGTCAGCGAACTGCTTGATCAGCCCCGGCTGGGCGACGTCCGCCAGATCCGGCGGATGACCGTCAGCGACAGCCTTCGCGAGCACCGTCGGCGTGCTATCGCCGGTCGACCTGAACCTGACCGTCACGTTCGGATATCGCCGGCGAAAGGTGTTGATCACGTCCTGGAATGCCGACCGCTCGGCACCCGACCAGACGCCGTCCATCCTGATCGTCCCGGATACGGAGCTGCTGCTCGGCTTGGCCGCCGAGCTCGCCGACGACTCGGCTGCGCTCCGCCAGCCGACCACGCCAGCCGCGAGCATCACACCCGCCGCAACTGCAGCAGGACGACCAACTCGCTTACTCACATTCATGCCCACGTGGAACCCCCTTTCCGCTGATTGTCCTACATGTGCCGTCGGTCTGTGGGATCTTCGTCTGGGCGCCGGGCGCTCGCTAGAGGTCGGCCTTGTAGACCAGGCGATTCGCTGTGTCTGGACGATTGTTTTGGATCACGCCGGTGGTGGCGTGATCGATGATCCAAGCGCTGGTCGCGGCCGGTGTACTCACATGATCAGAGAGATACAGCGCCGCAATTCCAGCGACGAACGGCGCCGCCATCGAAGTACCGCTGATCGTGTTCTCCGTTATCCCGTTGATCCAATCGCTGGTGATGCCCCGCCCAGGCGCATAGGCGTCAACGCACGGGCCGAAATTCGAGAACGACGCTCTCGCGTCCGTCGACTGACTTGCGGCGACTGTGAACGCCGCCGGCGCGCTCGCCGGAGAGCGGTTACACGCATCGGAGTTTTCGTTGCCAGCCGCAGCGCTCACGAACACGCCCGATTCGACCAGGCGGTCCACGGCAGCATTCATTGCAGGAGACTTACCTCCGCCAAGCGACATGTTCGCCACGGACTTGTCGGCAACATGATGCTCCGTGACCCAATCCATGCCCGCGATCACACCCGCCGTGGATCCAGAGCCGGCGTTGCTGAGAACCTTTACACCGACAAGCTTCGCGAGCTTCGCCACTCCCCACCGGGTGCCCGCGGCGATCCCCGCGACGTGAGTGCCGTGCCCGTTGCCGTCAAAATTCCGTGCGTCGACCGTGTTGATGGCGAAGCGACCCCGAGAGCCGAAATCAGGATTGTCGGCCTGTATTCCCGTATCGAGTACGTAGATCGTGACGCCGGCGCCCTCCGACGAATAGTCGTAGGTGCCATCGAGTGGCAGAGACCGCTGGTCGATCCGATCAAGACCCCAAGGGGCGTCGGTCTGCGTATGCGCCGCCTGTTCCTCGACGCGTTCATCCTGCTCGACGTACTTCACCTGCGGGGAATGCCGTAGCTCGCGAACCTGCGCATTGGTCAAATCAGCCGCAAAGCCCTTCAGATCCGCGTCGTACACGAAAAGCGGTTTTGCGTTCACCGACGAGGCGACCTTCTTAACCTCGGCCGTCGCTTCTTTTTCGGATCGCTTGGTCGGCTCGATCGGCAAAGCGCCCTTGACAATCACGATGTACTGACCTGCGATGCCCGCGCTACGAGCCATATGAAAAGGCGCCACCCAATCGCGCGAGGAAGCTTGCGCTGCGGCCGTGACCGTGAAGACCGCCAGTGCCGTCGCCACCGCAACACCGCAGCGACGCCACCGGCCACCGCCGGACCTGCCCCCGATCCACCCAAACACTGGAACCTCCTTGATCACTCGTGCCCGCGCCCGAAGATACCACGCGCGGCGATAGGGCCTGTCCGGCTGAGGCCGTAGCGTCGGGTGATCCGGGGCAAGGGGGCGTCTGGGAGAACGCAGATGGACCTCCCCGCCTAGCCGACGGTTGGTGGCCAGGGAACAGCTCACTCCGTACTGGAGCGCGTTGCACCCTCACCCGCCCGCACGACGGAAGGTCGCCATTGCGCTTGAAAGCTCCGCGGCCGTTCGAGACGCGAAAAGGATCGCCGGCGACCGATGAGTTTTGCCGCTGCAGTGAGTCGGTATGGCGAGACCGTGAGAAAGGACGGCGATGACCGAGCCGAAGACTGAAACCCTGGACCTGCCGGGCGCGACGCTTACATATGACGTCCGCGAGGCGGAGTCCGAGAGTACGGAGCCGGTCCTGCTGATGATTGGATCACCGATGGGCGCGAGCGGGTTCGCGACGCTGGCCGGCCACTTCGCGGACCGAACCGTCGTGGCCTACGACCCGCGCGGGGTCGGACGTAGCCCGCGGGCCGACGGCGTCACAGCGGCGACGCCGGATGAGCACGCGCAGGACCTGCACCGCCTCATCTGCGACCTCGACGCAGGGCCTGTGGACATCTTCGCCAGCAGCGGGGGAGCCGTAAACGCGCTCGCACTGGTGACCCGGCATCCCGAAGACGTCCGCACGCTCGTCGCACACGAGCCGCCGCTGGCGACGGTGCTTCCGGATCAGGAGGAGGCGCTGGCGGCGACCGAGGACATCCACGAGACCTACGAGCGCGATGGTTTTGGACCCGCGATGGCGAAGTTCATCGCTTTCACGAGCGTCACAGGACCGACTCCGCCGGGCTTCCCAAATCACGCGCTGGATCCTGCGGACTTCGGTCTCCCGACCGACGACGACGGCAGCCGGGACCACCCGTTGCTGGGTCCGCACATGATCTACGTCACTCGCTACGAGCCCGACTTCGGCTCCTTGCGCGTCGCCTCCACGCGGATCGTCGTCGCGGGCGGCGCCGAGTCAAAGGGCCTATTCCCCTACCGCGCCGCACTGGCCGTGGCCGAGCGACTGGGGACCGAGGCGGTGATCTTCCCGAGCCACCACGGCGGCTTCAACGAGCAAGGCGATCCGGACGCGTTCGCCGCCACCCTTCGCCGGATCCTCACGAGCGTCGCCTGACCCGCGAGCAGGCCGCCCGCGCCGGACGAGGAGCCGGAGCGGAGCGTCTCCCGGCGGACATGCCGGTAGCCGGGACCGAGCGCCCGCGTTGGACCCCGGGGTTAGCCGGGATCGTCGCTCGCTTACTCGCCAATCACGGACACGTCAGGATCGCATCACAGCCCGTGGCGAGCTCACCGCGGGTCCCGATGCTCTTGTCGCCAAAGCTCAAGCCGGGCGAGGACCGGCGGTCGGGTGGAAGCGATCGTCGAGGTGCCGTGGCGTCGTGCGGACGTGGAAGGCGGGCGCGGCTTCGTGACCACGTGTCCGCTTCAGCAGTCGGCGGGTGCGCCGTTCAGGCCCACACACGGCCGCGGTGCGGTCGACGAACCGTTACGCGATCCGCCGCCGGCAGGTGGGCCGTTGGCGTTCGGTGGGCCGCTTGGAACAGGAGCGGGCGCACAGCGATGCCGTGCATCAACGTCCGCCGAAGAACCTAAGGTGTCAGGTGGTAGAAGCGCCAGAAGTCATGCTCGATCGGCAGCACCTCGACACGAGCAAAGCCCGCCTGCGCCGCATAGTCGCGGAGGGTCTTCGGGCGGATCACAGCGCCTGTTCCCGCTGAGTCGGGGTCCAACATGCCAACGGCGAGGCAGTGCACGACGCTCCATCCGTATCGGGACCGCTCGAGCTCGTCGCCGGGAGCCGTGAAGGACTCCGCTGCGCGCTCGCCACCGATCAACACGCTCCCGTCGGTCGTCAACATGGCCCGTGCTGCGCGCAGCGCCTCGACCGGGTGGTTCATGTCGTGCAGCGCTTCGAAGATCGTGACAAGGTCGTAGCGACCGTCGAGTGCCGGGTCGCTCGCGTCACCGACCACGGTCCGGACGCGATCACCAACGCCACATGCGGCGATCGTCTGACGCGCGTTCTCGATCGACATCGGCTCGGCGTCGATCGCGTCGACCAAGACGCCGGGATAGGCGCGCGCTATCACCACGCTGGACCAGGCATGACCACATGCGAGGTCGGCCACGCGCGCGGGAGGCTGGGCCCGCAACCGGCTGTCGATCTGCGGGATGGCCGCCAGCCATCCCGCGAGATGGTGAACGAACTGCGGCCTATTGATCGCAGCGATCCCCTCACTAGTGTCCGGTCCGTACGCGTCATACGGAACCCCGCCGCCCATTCGGTACGCGCTGAGGAGGGCCTCCATCGGTCCGATCACGCCGATCGCCAGCGTTGCGATCGGGGCAATGTGACTGAGGCTGTCCTCATCAACAAACACGGGACGGTGGGCCTCAGGCAGCCTGTAGAG
Organism: uncultured Solirubrobacterales bacterium; assembly: GCA_963796525.1. GTDB lineage: Bacteria > Actinomycetota > Thermoleophilia > Solirubrobacterales > Solirubrobacteraceae > Palsa-465. The sequence continues at coordinate 162,027 of CAWCMD010000010.1, read as the reverse complement.
GCGCTCAGCGGCCTCGGCGTCTTCGACAGCCAAGAAGCCGGCAACCGCCTGCTGCTCGAGCCATTCGCGGATGTACCGCTCGGCCGTTCCGGTTCGGGCGGCCAACTCTCGTGGAGTCCACACGCCCCCATCGGCGAGCGCGCGGTAGAGCCCCAACCGGTTCCCGATGTGAACCGAAGCGAGCTCCAGCATTCCGAGCGTGGCCGCGTCCAAGCGCTCGACGAGCGCAGCCGTGGCACCGACCTGGGCCCCATCCGCAGGACCCATGCAAAACGTACCCCCGGAAGAATTAGGATCGTTCGGCACGAGCTCGACTTTCCCAGGCGGGGAGGGTCCGGTCAACTCGCCGACGGTAACCAGCGTCGATGCTGCCGGTCCCGACGAGACGGGCCACACTCGGCCAGCCCGCGACCACCGACGGAGACCTGCATCCGTTGTCGGACGAGCATCTCGCCGGCGCCAGCGCGCGACCTGCGACGCGCGGACTGCGGGGAAGAGTGGGCGCGCGCCCGGCCCGGTTGGTGCGGGCGGGCGCGTTGCGGATGGTTCGATGGGTCAGTGGCCGGGGGGCGGGCCCGGGGGTCCGAGGATCTCGAACCCGTTGCGCTTCGCGATCGGGATCAACCGCCCGATGTCCGGCGGGCCGTCCGCAGGCTGCGGCAGGACGCGTTCGAGCGCCGGCTCGCCGACCTCCCGCTGGAAGCCTTCGAACTGCATCGGCGCGAAGCCGACCAGCGTCCGCGCGACGCCGGTCTCTACGTAGAACGTGTGCGGCACGCCCTTGGGGCCGAACGCGAACGAACCCGGCGTGAGTGACAGCTTCGTGTCGGCGACCCAGACGGTCAGCTCACCCTCGAGCACGTAGAACCACTCGTCCTCCTCGGGATGGACATGCCACGGCGAGCCGACGCCGGCAGGAACGACGACCTCGATCAGTCCGTATGTGCCGTTCGTGTCCTCGCGGCCGATCTTGATCGTCTGGAGCATCCCGAGCAGCCAAAAAGCCTCGCCCTCATCCTCCCCCAGCAGATACCCATGTTCTGCACGATCTGGAGAAACGACGGTCATCGCTCCTCACCACCTTCCCGGTCGGTATGGTATATTCTGCAACTGTAGTTGGATGAACAGTTGCAGCGCGTACTATCTCACGAGAGAACGCACCTTGTCAAGTCCCTCACCAGAACGACTGCGTGCGTGGCGGCTGTTCTTCGAGACCGCGCTCGCGCTGATCGATGTGCTGGACAACGACTTCGAACAGGACAGCGGCTTCCCGGTCCAGTGGTACGACGTCCTCGTCCACATCGAAGACGCGCCCGAAGGGCTGCGTATGAACGACATCGCCGGGCGGATCCTCTACAGCAAGAGTGGTCTCACCCGAGTCGTCGACCGGATGGAAAATGCCGGTCTTGTCCGCCGCGTCGTACCCGAGAACGACCGCCGTTCAATCTTTGTGGTCCAGACCGACAAGGGCCGCGAGGCGATGACACGCGCCCGCCGCCAACACCACGACTGGATCGAGGAGCACTTCTCCCGCCCGCTCGCCGACACCGACATCAAAGCGCTCACCCGGGGCCTCGAGAAGCTCAACGCCCACATGGGCACCCTCCGACCAGGACGCATCAGCAGCTCGTAGCCGGTCAGAACGACACGCCACCAGCACCACACGTTCACGGTCGAGCACAGCGGGCTTCCCGTTTACCGCCGTACGAAGGAGAGCGTGGAACACCGTGATCGGGCCGAGCGGCACCGCTCCCGCTTCCGTGTCGCCACGGGCATCCTGGCGCCGACGCCGACAGTCCCGCAACGCGCGGCTTGCATGGCGTCGAGTGGCTCCGCCGGTCGCCCAGACCTAGCGGCAGCGCTCGTGGCGACGCGCGAGGCGGGACCCTCCGGGCGGCTCTGCCCTCCTTTGGGGGGCGGTCTCAGGCTGCCGCCGCACCACCCGAGAGAGTCAGCGACTTCGCTGACGAACGAGGTGAGGTGTGGAGATGCCGAGGGGTCACTATCTGACCAAGGGTGTGAAGGACGCGATCTGGGAGCTGCGGGCGGAGGGCGGGAGCGAGGCCGAGATCGGCCGCCGGCTGGGGGTACCGAAGCGGACGGTGAGTAAGTATCTGCAGAGGATGGGAGGGATCCGGCCGCGGTCCCGTCGTCGACCGGAGCGGTGCCTGACGCTGGCGGAGCGCGAGGAGATCTCGCGCGGGATAGCTCGGGGGGAATCGGCCCGCGCGATCGGTCGCACGCTTGGCCGTTCGCACACCACAGTCTCCCGCGAGATCAACCGTTGCGGCGGTCGTGGGCGCTATCGCGCGCATGCGGCTGAGCGGCGGTCGTGGTCGCGGGCCAGGCGTCCGCGAGCGACGAAGCTCGAGCTGTGCGGCGAGTTGCGTGAGCTTGTGATCGAGCGGCTCGGGCAAGATCACTCCCCGCAGCAGATCTCGGGTTGGCTGCGGCTCTTATACCCCGACAATGAGCAGATGCAGGTCTCGCACGAGACGATCTATCGCGCGCTCTACGTCCAGGCGCGCGGGTCGCTGCGAGGCGAGCTCACCCGGCATCTGCGAACCAGGCGTCAGAAGCGCTTCGCTCGGGCGCATTCGAATCGCGGGCAGGGTCCGGGCTGTATCGCGGGGATGGTGATGATCTCCGAGCGACCGCCGGAGGTTGCCGACCGAGCCGTTCCCGGGCACTGGGAGGGCGACCTGCTGATGGGAACGCGTGACACGGCGATCGCGACCCTGGTCGAGCGCCAGACCCGCTATTGCCAGCTCGTCGCGCTGCCCCAGGGAACCAACGCCGAGCCGGTCTGCGAAGCGCTCAAGGCGAGCATCATCACGCTGCCCGTCCAGCTTCGCCGCTCGCTCACGTGGGATCAGGGAAAGGAGATGGCAGCGCACCGGCGGTTCAGCGTCGAGACCGGCGTCGAGGTGTACTTCTGCGATCCCCGCAGCCCGTGGCAGCGAGGGTCCAACGAGAACACGAACGGCCTCCTTCGCCAGTACTTCCCGAAAGGCAAGAGCCTCGCCGGCGTGAGTCAGGCAGAGCTCGACGAGGTCGCTCGCAAGCTCAACGACCGGCCCCGCCAAACGCTCGGATTCCGGACCCCCGCCGAGAAACTCACCGAACTGATCGACGGGCCCCACCACACCGCCACGTCCGAGCGCTGATATCGGCAGTTCGACTACGGAGATCAGCCCGCGCTCGCCTCAAGGACCGCGACCTCCGCCTACGTCCCGGCCGCCACAGCGCCGAAATCGCCTGACCGATCGCCTTCGGCACCCTCGCGGAAGGCCGCAGATCGCCTCACAACGCGCCGACCACCGCCGGGACCCCGCCCTCGAGGCGGTTAAAGCGCCCATCGCCGCTTCAGGCCTCGCCTACGGCTCGGCCTTCGCGACGACGGGCGCTTTGGCACGAAACCCGACAGGGGGTCAGTTCTCAACCGGCGCTATGACACGATGCGGGATGTCAGGGGTGGTGCACCGACCGGTTGAGGTCAAGGGTCGCGACGAGCATCTCGCCGCTTTCGCTCGCGCCGCGAGCGGCACCTCCCGGTATCGGTCTGCGCGCTTTGGGCAAGAATGCTCGCGGTGAAGAGCTTCGCCGATATCCCCGCCGAAGTTCGACGGCGCGTCGACGCCGGCGAGCGGGTGATCCTGATCCTGCTGGACGCGTTCGGGCTGGAGTTCCTCGAGCGCCATCGCGATCACCCGTTGATCCAACGCCTGGAGGTCACCACCTTGACCTCCCAGTTCCCGTCAACGACGACGGCGCACGTTTCCTCGGTGCATTTCGGGGTGCCCGTGTACGAGCATGGTCTCTACGAATGGAACATCCTCGAGCCGACGCTGGGCGAGATCATCTGTCCACTCCGCTTCAACGCGACCGGCGCCGAGGAGGAGGGCACGCTTGTCGGTCGGCTGGAGCCGTCGTTGCTGGCGCCGGGCCCGACGTTCTATGAGTCGCTGGCCGTTCGGTGCGTCGTGGCGCAGCCCTTCCGGCTGGCGGGCTCGTTCAGCGCCGTCGCGACTCGCGGCGCGCAGGTCATCGGCTTTCGGCGGCTAAACGAGGGGGTGCGTGCGCTTCGGGAGACGTTGGCGGCACCGGGAAGCGATCATCGCTACGCGCTTCTGTACTGGGATCTGATCGACGCGGCGGGACACGTCCACGGTCCCAGTTCGTCAGAGTTTGTCGTTGCGTGCAGACGCTCGCTCGATGAGCTATGGGACGCCAGAGAGGAGCTGCGCGCGGCGACGGTGCTGATCACGGCGGGCCATGGCCAAGTCGATGTCGGGCCCGACCGCGTCGACTACCTCGACGATCTCTGGCCTGAGCTGCCGAGGATGCTCTCACAGCAACGGCCGGCGGGATCCTCGCGCGACGTCTTCTTGCACGTTCACGCCGAGCATGTCCCCATCGTCATCCACGAACTGTCGACACGGCTCGACGGACGCGCCGAGGCACGGCGTGCCGGTGAGCTGTTTGAGTGGATAGGTCCTCGGCTGAAGGCCCGACTGGGCGATGTGGCCGTGCTCCCGGCCAACGGCCGCCAGGCCTGGCTTCGCTCCGCCGCAGCCAACGAGCAGCGGTTTCGCGGCCAGCACGGCGGCTTGCACGAAGCCGAGACCAGCACCTATCTGGCGAGGATGACCAATTGATGCCCGCCGCCCGGACCTGGACCGCGGGCGTGTCGCCGCTCTTCCAACCACCGACACCGTAGTTCCGCCCCGTATCGACGTCGAGCACTCTCGTCGCGACCTGCTTGCTTCTGGATTCGTCGCGAAGCGAGCGTCCGAGTCGCGGAGCCGCGACGACCGCGTTCGTGGCCGAGCATCGCGTTCGGGTCTTGCGGGCGGCCTATTCGCTGACCGACAGGTGAAGAACGCAGCGTTTGTCATGGCCGCCCGTCGGCCCGGACGTGATCCCACGTTGCTGTACGGCGGCACGCGGTAAGTACGCACTCCAACAAGGGTCCTGACCGGATGCGGGGGTGGTCGTCGCTACCTACTGTTAGATGGCAATCGTACGATGGGTTCCGGGCGCGCATCCGGGCAGGGGCGCGTTGAGGGCGAGATCGCCAAGGAGGGTTTGTCATGGGTGATCGCTCAAGCGGCAACACGAGTCGCGCGAGGGGCGTCGCGGCACCGCGTGTTCACATGCGGGCGAGGCCGCTCGTCTTGTCGGGCGCTGCATTATCCACCCGTGGCAGGCGACCGCTTGAAACGGCGGCCATCACGGCGGCCCTGCTTCTACTGCTGGTTATGGTGGGCGGTGCTGCTCTCGCCGCCGAGAGCGCAGACGCCGGCAGCAGCTCGCGTTCGCTCGCAGCCAACGGCAACTGGTTGGGCAAAACATCGCAGAATCGGGTGATCTTTGTTCACGTCCGCGCTCACCGCGTCATCGAGGTCCCCGGGGTCGTCGTTCTCCGCTCAGCAGTGTCATTCATTCCCGATAAGTACTGTAATTCTCCCCGCACATTCAAGGCCGACCTGACCATCCGACCCTTTAGTGATACGAGCAGCACGAGGGCGCGTTTCAAGCTGTACATCTCGCCCTATGCGTGGGTGAGCGGACAGATTGTGAACTCGCGCAAGACAACGGGCACAATCTCGTTTGGGATGGAGGGCAGCCGCGACCCCTGCCAGGCGGACGTGCACTACTCCGCACACCCGACGTCCCGCTGACAGCCCATCCCAGTTGTTTCCTGCCCTCGCGCCGTGGAAGGTATGCGAGCCGCTACGTGTCCGATAGCCACCCGTCGTAAACGTGCTGCGTTACGTATGCGGTGCCGCGGCTGACGCGCCCATCGAGAGCCGCCTGAGTGCACCTACCGATCGCGTTCGCGTGAACTCGACACTCAGCCGCTAAGACCGCTGGCTGGTGCGTTGATCGAGTTGCGACAACGTCGCCAGGTCGGCCACGAGCTTCTGGTCTCTCCCGAGGATGCAGAAGGTGCGCGCCGAGCGCCGCGGGCGACCTCGACAGAACTCGCGGCGCCATGCGTCGGCCGCGCGCAAGCAGCTGCACCACGCCGCCAGAGCATCGGGAGTGAGGCGGCGGATCGGCGCTGTAGGTTATCCGTCGGGGGACTCGGAGATCAGACGCTCGAGCAGTTGGATGATCTCGCGGCGCTCGCTCGCCGATAGTGGAGCCATAAGCTCACGCTGGGCACGGTCTATCAGCGCGTCTAGGCGCTTCAGCGTCGATTTGCCGGCCGGGGTGATCGTGACAACGTTCCGGCGACGGTCTGCCGGGTCGCGAACGCGGGCGATGAGGCTTTCGCGCTCGAGTTCGCCGACGATTGCGTGCAGGTCGCTGCGGTCGATCCACAGGCGCCTGCCGAGTGCGGCCTGACTCGCCTCTCCTTGCTCGGCGAGCGAGGTGAGGACAGTGAAATGCTGCCGGCGCATTCCCTCCTGCGCCAGGGCCTCGCTGACGAGCGTCTGCGCCCTATTGGACGCTTGGCCGACGAGCCAGCTCAGCATCCGTCGGACCCGCTGCGGCGGGTCGTAATGGTCTCCGGCCACGAGCGGAGTATATCGCTTGGGGCGGCCAACGTTGACATTACCAACGATTGCTACATCATTGGTACTACCAACGTTGATCTAGCCAATGAAAGGACCAGTCATGTCAGCGACTCCCGCATTCAGCGCGCGACTCATCGGAGAGACCGAGAAGACGTTGAACGCGATCCTCGACCGGAATCTGGCCGGATCCGGCGTGACCGAGCAGCATTGGATCACGCTCACCTTTGTGATCATGAGCGGCGGGCGCATCGACCGCGACGAATTGGTCAGGCAGGTCGTAAACGGAGCGAAGTTCAGCGAGCAAGACGTGCGAGCGCGAGTCTCCGAGCTTGTTGCCAGCCAGCTGCTCGACGACTCAGCCTCGCCAGAGGTGACCGTCACCGAAGCCGGCGCCCAGCAACATGCTCAGATCCGCGCCGCCAACAATCAGCTCACCGAGCGGTTGTGGGGCGATCTGTCCGCTGAGGAGCTGGCGACAGCCGGGCGTGTCCTCGGGACTGTGCTGGAGCGAGCAAATGCGGAGCTCGCGCAGCCCTAAGCGGCCGTGCCGTTGGCGGCGGCCTCTGTGAGCCGGGCACCGAGGCCGCCAGCCGAGGATCTTCCATCAGCTCCTCGAGCAGCGCGATCCAGACGAGCGTCTCCCGAGACCACGCGCGCGGAGTCGTGAGCGTGCGTGTGCTCCGGCGAGCCCCGCGGAGTGGCCGCTGCGGCTTCGGCCGGGTCTGCCCGCACTGGCGCGTCTCACGCGGGGTCGGTCGCGGGAGCGGTGATTGCGTATAGCTGCGTGAGGAGGTCGCGTAGCTGGGCGAACTTTCGCGGTCCGAGTTGCTGTTCCCACTCGGTCTCGAGGTCTTGGACGATTTCGCGGATCGCTTTGATCACCGCGCGTCCTTTGGGGGTGAGGTGGATGCGCTTTGAGCGCTGGTCGGCGGCATCGGTCACGCGGGTCAGATATCCGAGCTCCTGAAGTTGGCCAAGCAGGTAGTTGAGCGCCTGTTTGGTCATCCGCGTTTGGGTCGCGAGCTGTAAGGGGCGCTGGTCCTCCGGGCCGGGATACTGAAACACGTCCAGGTGCGCCGCGACGAGATCGGTGAAGCCGCGGTCGTGCAGGCCGGCGAGCATCCGGTCGCGCACCGTCTCGAACGGAACTCGCAGGAGCGCCCCGATGAGCGGCCGTGGGGCTATGCCATCTAAACCGGACTGAGTAAAGCGACTTGACAAGCTCACGCGGCGATTATAGCCTGGTCAAGTCGCTTTACTGAAACGCTTGGCGCGAAAGGAGCACCATGTACCAGAGCATGCAGAACGAGTCGATCAAGGTTGGCGCGCTCAGCGTCCGCTTCCTGGTCGAGGCCGCTGACTCCAACGGGAGCGCGTCGGTGTTCGAGTGCTACGTCCCGGCGAACTCGCGGATGCCCGCGCCACACAGCCACGACGGCTTCGAGGAGACGATCTACGGGCTCGAGGGCACCACGGCCTGGACGATCGACGGCGAGACGGTCGAGGTCGGGCCCGGCGAGGCGGTCTGCGTTCAGCGCGGACAGATCCACGGGTTTCAGAACCACAGCGACGACGATGCGACTTTCCTCGCGATCGCGACGCCCGCCGTTTTCGGGCCCTCCTATTTCCGCGACGTAGGCGAGGTCCTCGCCGCCAGCGCCGGCGGACCGCCCGATCTGACCGCGCTCGGCGAGGTGATGCGCCGCCACGGCCTCACGCCCGCGCCACCGAGCGGCTCCTGACCACCGCGACCCGGACACCCAGGTCCGCGGGGTGGCTAGGGCCGTCGCGCCTCAGCGTAGGGTCTTCGGTCTGAGCCGAGCGACGCAACCGATGTTCGGCGCACTTGGGGAGATGAGGAAGGAGGCGAACACACGTCGTGCGCAGCGCGACTTGGTCACCGCGCCGTGCCCGACGCCGGGGATGTCCGCGATGGTGGAGGCGCCCACTCGCCACAGACCACGCCATTCTGCAGTCCGCCCACGGGCTGTTGCGACAGCACGGCCCAGGACGCGGCGATGTTCCTCGGGTGCCCGGCCGCGAGCTGGTCGATCCAGTTCGGCACGTTCTTGTAGTTGGCATGCCCGAGGGCCATGAGGATCGGGCCAGTTGTCCCAACTCGACGAGCTCGACTTCCCCGTCTTTGGACCCGACCCGGGTAAGCGGCTCTGCCCTGCAACTCGCGGAAGGCGGCTGCTCGTTTCCGTTGCAGGCGAGCGTCCGGATTCGATCAGCTCACGATTGTGAACTGAAGGGCCCGCGAGGTCGACACGATTACCGGGCCGGTAGTGCGGAATACGGCTACGTAGCGCCCGGGCTTGAGCGGTCGGCGGTGAATGCGGCCGTTGAACGCGACCCTGTTGAGGCCGGGGTGGCCCTGCACGACCAGCGTGGCAATTGTGTGTTGCGCGGGACCTGTTCGTCGGATCGCGATCATGATTGCGGTCGCCTGCTCGAGCCGGAAGGTGAAGACCGTTCCGCCGTTGCCGTGAACGCCGGTTGGCGCGAACGCTCTCCGTGTCTCGTCTAGTGCAGAGATCGTGGTCGGCGACGGCCAGCTTCCGTCGACCGCGGGGATGTTCGGCACCGGTCTCCCCGGTGTGTCACGGAAGGCGTCGAAGATCAACTGGTAGCCCTTGTCACTCGGGTGAACCGAGTCCGAGAAGCAGTCGTTGGCGGAGCAGTTGTTCTGGAAGGGGGTGTAGGCATCGACTGGCGTGGCGCCCTTCTCCTGTGCGATGCAGTTGATCGCGTCGTTGAGCCCGATCAGGGCGAGCTTGCCCAAAGAGCAGGGTGTAAGCGCAAAGTCGCTACCGAGCAGCGCCGCGGCGCTGCTCTGCTCGCCAGACGGGGTGCCGAACGGATTGTCGTGGTTGATGTTGTAGTACTCCAGCCACTGGATCACGTGCCGGCCCGGATCGATTGCAAGCGCCGTCTCGAGCTGGTCGAGGATCGTTCGCATGTTGTGGATGAAGTTGCAGCTCCGTCCGGTGATCGGCTGGCATCCGGGCGTGGAGAGTGAATCGATCCCGCCAAGGTCCACTGTCACGACCGGGGTGTCGGCGGAGCCCTTGATGTCACTGAGCACTTTCTGCATCGGCTGACCAAGCGCGCCTTGGCTGCTCAGGCCCCCAATCGCGTCGTTGACGCACCGATCGACGCGTGAGCCTCCGGCGGGCGACTCCAGATATGCGCAATACAGGTCGAAGAAGCTATCGCCCGAGGTGGCACCGAATCCCCCAGTGATCGAGTCCCCAAGCGCGACATACAGCCTGTCCGCCGACGCCGACGCAGGACTCGCCAGTGCAAATGCGACGAACATGAGCGCGCCAATCAGCATCGCGCGGCGACTGCTAGTCCGTGGCGGGTAGGGATCTCGGCCCATAAGTCTGCGCCCACGCACATGGTGACGCGTCCTTGTCCCGACGTCCAGCCACGCGCGGCGGGCAGCCGCGGCACAGCCACACTCGCTCGGCGAGACGCCCTGGAACTGACCGCTTTGCAGGCAGAACCTAAAGCGGGAGCGACGGGACTCGAACCCGCGACCTCCGGCGTGACAGGCCGGCGCTCTAACCAACTGAGCTACGCCCCCTTGGGGGGACCTCCAAGTATGGCAAGAGATTTTCGTCGCCGCTGTGCGCAACTTTCATTCGCCCAATGTGTCTGAACGGTCGGAATCGATCTCCCGGAGGACGTGCCCAACCCGGCCGTGGGCGCGTATTTGGGATCAGCGACGGGGACCCTCGGAAGCGGGTCCCCGTCGTGACTTTCGGGGAGGAATGGCGTTTCACTTCGGACCTACCGAAGTGATTCGCCATTCACCCTGGCCCCGGGGGCCTATCGGCTTGGAGCGCGGTCCGGCGCGGGCACCGCCGGCGGCGGTGCGCGGATCACCCGGCGCAGGCCCTCGGGCAGATACCAGTTCCAGCGCCCCATCAGGCTTCATCACCGCCGGCACCAGCAGTGCCCGGACGACCGTGGCATCGAGCAGGATCGCCGCGGCCAGGCCGATGCCGAACTCCTGCAGACCGACGAAACGGCCGGCGATGAAGCCGGAGAAGGCGGCGATCATGATGATCGCCGCGGCCGTGATGATCCTGCCGGTGTGCTCGAGTCCGTACGCGACGGAGTGCTCGTTGTCGCCGGTCTTGTCCCACTCGTCGCGCATGCGCGAGAGCAGGAACACCTCGTAGTCCATCGACAAGCCGAACAGCACCGCGAACAGGAAGATCGGGATCCAGCCCTCGATCTGGGCCGATGTCTCCAGGCCGAGCAGCGAGGCCCCCCAGCCATGTTGGAAGAGCATCACGAGGACGCCGTAGGTCGCCGCCATCGACAGCATGTTCATCAGCACGGCCTTCAGCGGCAGGAACAGCGAGCGGAATGCGCGCAGCGGAAGCAGGTAGCTGAGCACGAGCACCGCGAGCACCAGCCACGGGAATGCGCCGTACGCCTTCGCGATGAAGTCAACGCCGAACGCCGGCGCGCCCGTGAGCAGCACGCGAGCATCGCCGAAGCCGGCCGCCGGCACGTACCGATCGCGGATCCGGTGCACCAGGTCGATCGCGGCCTGCGTGCCGGAATCGCTGTAGCCGGCGGCCCGGATCTGGGCGATCTGATCGGTCGCATCGAGCAGGCTGGCCTGGTGAGCCCGCGCCGGCGGCACCATGAACGGCGCGATGACCGTCTTCGGATTGACGCCGGGATCGGCGCGCAGCATCGCGACGAGCGTGCGCTGGGCGTTGACCACAGCGGGTGCCAGGGCGCCGCCCGGCCGTCCCGTGTTGAGGAGGATCTGGTTCGGCGCGAGCGTTCCTGCTCCGAGCGTTCGCTCCAGCACGAACAGGCCCTCGGTCGCCTGAGTCCCGCCGGGCACGCCGCGATTGTCGCCGCCGGTCAGCTTGAGCTGTAGCGCGGGCAGCGCGATCAGCAGCATCAGCCCGCCCGAGAGCACCGCGACCAGCACGGGCCGGCGCATGATGATCCTCGCCAACCGCGTCCAGAAACCGGTATCGGAACTCGCGCGGCGCTCCAACACCTTACGCGGCACGATCCGCAGCGAGTTCACCCGGCGACCCAGCAGCGAAAGGAGCGCCGGCAACAGGGTCGCCGAAGCCATGATGCTGACAACCGGAACGAGCAGGCCACCGATCCCCATTGACTGGATGAACGGCAGCGGCATGAATGCGAGCAGCGCCAGGCCAACCGCGACGGTCGAGCCCGAGAACAGGGTGGCGCGACCGGCCGTCGCCATCGTCGTCAGCAGCGCGTCGTGGGGGTCGTCCCCGCGGGCTAACTGCTCCCGGTAGCGGAACACCACCAGCATCGAGTAGTCGATCGCGATCGCCAGGCCGAGCAGCGTGACGATGTTCGTCACGTACGTCGCCATGTCGAGCACGTGGGCGAGGATCCAGATCCCGCCGAGCGTCGTCGGGATCGTCACCAGCGCGAACACGAGCGGCACCACGATCCCGCCGAGCGTCCCGAACATGAACGCGAGCACGAGCAGCGCGATCGGGATCGCGATCGCCTCGCCCTTGGCCAGATCCTGGTTGTAGAGAGGTGTGGTGTCGTGGTTGATTGCGGGATAGCCGGTCAGGTACAGCCGCGCCCCCGGCACCTGGCCGATCGCCGAGCGCACCGCCGGCGTGCGGTCGGAGGCCTTCGCGTTCTCGAGCAGCGTGTTGATCTGCACGTACACAACGCGCGGCCCGGCGACCAGCACCGGTCCGGCCTGTCCGCCCTTCAGGACCGATGCGCCCCGCGCTGCTGCCGCCTCGACGGCGGCGACCGGCAGCCGGCCCCCCGTCGACTGCGCGACCAGCGTGAACGCGCCGTCGCTGCGCTCGTGGAAGCGATCGCGCAGCAGCGTCAGCCCCTTCTCAGAGTCCGCGCCCGGGACGCTGAAGCGGTTCGTCAGCAGTGAGTTGACGCTCGAGGCGGCGTACCCGCCGAGCAGGAACAGCACCAGCCACGCCAGCAGAACAAGGCGGCGATGACGCACCACACGTTCGGTCCACGCCCGCACTGCGCCCCGATATTACGGGCCGACGCAGCGGGCAAGTGTGACGCGAGTTACACAGAACCGGGCGGCGCCACCCAACCTCCGAAGGCCCGCTCGAGCTCGAGCGCGACACGGAGCGAGACATGGTCGCGACCGCAGGCGGCGGCTACCTGAACCCCGAGCGGCAGCCCTCGCTCTGATAGCCCGAGCGGCACCTCGGTCACGGGGACACCGGCCAGGTTGAAGATCGCGGCAGGTGTCATCAGCCATGGCCGGCCGACGGTGGCGCCGTGCCTCGGCGCGACGCGGGGGTGCGCCGGGTGCAGCAGCACACCGTCGCCGATCGTCTCGGTGAGCTCGTCGGTGAGCGTGCGGCCTGCCGCCAGCAGCTTCGACTGTTGCTTCTCGCTGATCTGGGGCAGCATCTCGGCCGCCAGCGTGATCCGCGTCGGCAACGTGTGCGGACCGCCGGCGCGGACGAGGGCTCGCCACGAAGGCCGGGGCACACCGGCCTCCTCGAGCAGCGCCATTGTGGTCGATCCCGCGCCGGCCTGCAGGGTTGCGAGAAACGCCGGCGCGGCTCGCCTCCAGGAGCGCAGGCGAACTCGGCGCAGGCGCGCCCCCGCGGCGGCCAGCGCGCCCGCCGCCCGCTCGCGGGCATCGCGCAGCTCCCTGCTCATCGGCAGCAGCGAGGCATCCTCGACGGTGACCACGCGCAGCCCATCGAGCGCGATGCTCAGCGGGTCGCCTACGTCGGCGCGGGCCATGATCGCGAGCAGCGGCGAAAGGTCCTCGGCCCGGCGCGCCAGCGGACCCACCCCGAGCATTCGTCCCGCTTCACCCTGCGACGGTGGATACATGCCGTCGTTCGGTACCAGGCCCGGAGACGGCTTGTGCCCGAAAACGCCGCAGAAGAAGGCGGGCACTCGAATCGAGCCGCCGATGTCCGAGCCGACTCCGAATGGTGAACCGCCGCAGCCGACCGCCGCGCCCTCCCCTCCGGACGACCCACCGGCCGCGCGAGATGCGTCGTACGGGTTGCAGGTTCTCCCGTAGACGCGATTGCTCGACTCGATCCACAGCGTGAGCTCGGAGGTGTTCGTGACCCCGAGCGCAATCGCGCCGGCGTCGATCAGCCGGGCGACGGCCGGTGCCGTCTCGGCCGCCCGCACCTCGCGCCGGGCGACCAGACCCGCCGATTGCGGCATCCCGGCCAAGGCAATCGACTCCTTGACGGTGAACGGGACTCCGAGCAGTGGGGGCAGCCGCTCGCCCGGGCCCGCGCCGGCGACCCGCCGATCGGCCGCCGCGGCCTCGGCACGAGCCGCATCGAAGCGATCGGCCACCAGCGCGTTGACGCGCGCGCCCGCGCGCGAGAGCAGCGCGATGTGCACCTCAACGACTTCGACCGCGCTCAGTTCACGGCGGCGAATCGCGCCGGCAAGCTCGGTCGCCGAACGCTCGGTGATCGGAGCCATCGACAGCCGGTCAGGTCGGCAGCAGCAGACTCATCACGGTCTGCACGAAGCGCTCGTACCGATCGGGCGTGTAGCGCTCAGGATCGGTCAACACCATGCGGCCGGCTTCCTCGCCGAGGTCGCGGATCGCGCGCGCCGCCAGCTCGACGTCAAGATCGTCCGGGATCTCGGGACGAACCAGGGCCCACCGCACCAGACGCTCGATCCGCGCGAGGATTCGAGCGCGGTTGGACTCCACCTGCTGGCGGATGATCGCCGGCGTTCCGTCGAGCGGGAGCAGGATCAACCGCCATGTCGCCGGCCGCTCGGCGACCGCGTCCAGGAAACGGCGTACCCCGCTTGCGAGCAGCTCGACCGGATCCCGATCGCCTGGATCGTCAGGGACAACCTTGTCGAGCTGCTCCAACGACCACCGTTCCTCGCGCTCGACCAGCGCATGCAGGAGCCGTCCCAGATTGGGGAAGTGGTCGTAGACGACCGGCCGCGTGACCCCGGCGACGCGGGCGACCGCCTCGATGGAGACGCCGCCGTAGCCCTGCTCGAGGATCACGCTGAGCGCGGCGTCGATCAGCTGCTCGCGCCGCTGCTCGGGCGGCATCCGCGGCGCGTAGCGACGACGGGGTCTGGCCTCGGCATCGGAGTGTGCTGAGCTTGGCTGTGTCGGCATCGCGCGGCGAGGCTAGCGTATCGGTTTACCTACGGGCGCGTAGCTTGCGTCCGCGGCCCTCGACAACCCGCCGCAGCACCTCGTCGCTCCAATCATGCGTACGCAGCAGCCGGTAGCGCTCCGCGGCGATCCGCATGTAGCCCTCCGTCGCGGTGCAGTCGTGAAGCAAATCCGCGTCGCCCAGCATCTGCACGACCGGGCGGTACTCGGTCTCCAGCCACAGCAGCGCGATCTCCCGGCGGTGCAGCGTCTCGCCGCGCTCCTGCATCGCCCGAAAGCCCCACGCCTCGATCCCCTCCGCCAGCTCGGCGTAGTCCCACGGATCCGCAAGTTCGATCTCCGTGTGCGCATCCTCCGGCAATGGCACCCGCTCGAAGAACACGCGCTCGTGGCTCTTCAGGGGCAGATCGGTCGACGTGATCGTGCGGTCCGCGCTGACGCGTGTGACTACTTCGGTCACGTACGCATCGATGTCCGTCCGGCCCAGCGCGCATGCCACGGACACGCGATGGTGACCGTCGCGCACGAAGTAGATCTCTCCGAGCTTGTACAGATCGACGGGAGGCAGCGATTCGCCGCGGCGCATCGCGGCGGCGATCTGCTCCCAGCGCGAGCGGACCCGACCGGAAGTCGGCCGGAAGGAGCGGTCGAAATCCCGGCCCCGGTCAACCGTCCCGATGATCGCCTCGATCGGGACCACCTGCAGCCCCAATGATCTCTCGCTCTGGAATCCAAGCGCCTCTATTACCTCCTTGTAGGGCAGGATCACGCCGACGTCGTCGGGGTCAAAGCGAAGCCGCGCGGCCAGGCGCGCGATCGTCGCACGCCTGCGAGCTCGCAGGAAGTCGTGTTGGGCGTCTAACCCGGGAAGCCCGGTGGAGCGTTCTATGGACACTTAAGGTTGGGCCGCATGCGGCCCAACCCCCGCCGGTGCATGCACCGGCGGGCGCCCGCGCGCATGCGCGCGGGCGGACTCGATCAGACTCTGCCCGCTCTGTGCGTCGAACAGCTGCACGTGGTCGGAGTCGAACCACAGCTCTGCCTCCTCGCCCTGCGACACCTTGCTGTCGGCCGAGAGCCGCGCGACCACCTGGCTGCCCTCCGAGCGAGGCAGATCGGACCCGCCGGCGTCGTCGGCCAGCTCCTGGAGCTCGCGCGAGCTCACGCGCTCCGCCGCGACCCGGAAGTACGCGTAGTACTCCGAGCCCATCGACTCGAGGACGTCGATCTTGGTTTTGAAGCTGAGGCCCTTGGACGGATCGCTGACGAGCCGCACGTCTTCGAAGTGCTCGGGCCGCAGCCCCGCGATCACGCCGCGCCGTCCGCCGCCGTTGCCCGCCTCGAGCCCGCGGCGCAGGGAGTCGGTCAGCCGGATTGAGCCGATCGGCAGTCGCAGCGAGTCGCCGTCAATCTCGCCCGGAAGGAAGTTCATCGAGGGCGAGCCGATGAAGCCGGCAACGAATAGGTTGGTCGGGGTGGCGTACAGCGCCGATGGGTGGCCCACCTGCTGGAGCACGCCGGCCCGCATCACCGCGATCCGGTCGCCGAGCGTCAACGCTTCGGTCTGATCGTGCGTGACGTAGATCGTGGTCGTACCGAGTTGCTGCTGAATGCGCGAGATCTCCGTGCGCATCTGGACGCGGAGCTTCGCGTCGAGGTTCGACAGCGGCTCGTCCATCAGGAACGCACTCGGATTGCGGACGATCGCGCGCCCCATCGCAACGCGCTGGCGCTGGCCGCCGGACAGATTCGCCGGCTTGCGGTCAAGGTGCTGCTCGAGGTCCAGGATCCGCGCGGCCTCTGCGACCTTGCGATCAATCTCGCTCTGCGGGGCCTTGGCAAGCTTCAGGGCGAAGCCCATGTTCTCGCGCACCGTCATGTGCGGATAGAGCGCGTAGTTCTGGAACACCATCGCGATGTCTCGGTCCTTCGGCGCCTTCTCGTTGACGACCTGGCCGCCGATGCGGAGCTCTCCGTCGGAGATGTCCTCGAGGCCCGCGACCATCCGCAGCGCCGTCGACTTGCCACAGCCAGAAGGGCCGACCAGGATCATCAGCTCACCGTCGTGAATGTCGAGGTCGAGGTGCTTGACCGCCTCGTAGCCGTCGGAGTAGCGCTTGGTTATGTCGCGGAATTCGATGTCGGCCATCTTTGAAAACTCTCCTTATCCCTTGACTGCGCCGGCCGTCAACCCTGCGACGATCCGCCTCTGGAATAGCAACACGAGCAGCATCATCGGGATCGTCACGACGACCGCGGCCGCGCACACGTCGCCGATCGGGAGCGTGAACTGCGACACGCCTGGGAACTGCGACAGCGCGGCTGGGACGGTCTCCGCGTTCGTCGTCGAGGTCAACGACGTGGCGAACACGAAGTCGTTCCAGCAGATGATGAACACGATGATGAAAGTCGTCACGAGCCCGGGCATCGCGAGCGGGACGATTACCTTGCGAAACGCCTGGAACGGCGTGGCCCCGTCGACCTGGGCAGCCTGCTCGAGCTCCCACGGTATTTCTCTGAAGAACGCCGACAGCGTGTAGATCGACAGCGGCAGCGCGAACGTCATGTACGGGATGATCAACCCGGGCCAGGTGTCGTACAGACCGATCTGGCGCCACAGGTTGTAGAGCGGACCGACCAGCGAGATCTGCGGAAACATCGCCACGCCGAGCGCGATCACCGGGATCAGACGCCGGCCGGGGAACTCGAGCCGAGCGATCGCATAAGCCGCCGAGGACGCGAGCAGCACCGCCAGCGCGGTCGAGATCAAGCCGATCCCGATCGAGTTGCGCAGCGCGCTCGTGAAGATGCCGGCGTTGAAGATGTCCTTGTAGTTCGACAGCGTCCACTGGTGCGGGATCAGGCTGCCGTCGGTGACCGTCGCCGGCGTCTTCAGCGAGAGCATCAGAATCCAGAAGACCGGCAGCAGCGAGCAGACCCCGATCAGCACGAGCGCCATCGTCCAGGCGCTGGTCTCCTTGGCGCGCGCGCTCAGCAACCCTGGACGGCCGCTTGTTCGCCCGCGCTGTGGCCCAACTCGTGCGGCTTCGACCGCCATCACGCCTCCCTGGCCGTCGGCGAACCGGCGCCGAAGATCTTGACGAACATGAACGCGATCAGCGCGACCAACAGGAACAGGAGCACCGACACCGCGGAGCCAAGTCCGAGGTTGAGCCGATCGAGCAGCGTCGAGTAGTTCAGCATCGAGATCGACTCCGTCCCCTGCGCGCCCTGGTTGAAGATGAAGATCACATCGAAGATCCGGAACTCGTCGAGCGTGCGGAACAGCAGCGCGACGAGGATCGCCGGCGCCATCAGCGGCAGCGTGATCCTGGTGAAGCGCTGCCAGGTGCTGGCGCCGTCCATCTTGGCGGCCTCCTGCAGGTCGTCCGGCACGAGCGCGAGTCCCGCGAGCAGCAGCAGCGCCATGAACGGCGTGTTCTTCCAGACCTCGGTCAGGATGATCGCCACGTAGCTGCCGAACGTGTGGCTGAGGGGATCGCTCGAGAGCCCCAGGAGCTTCGGGATCCAGCCGCTGTTGAGCGAGAACGCGTACTGCCAGGAGTACGCCGCGACGACGGCAACGATCGCGTACGGCACGAGCCCGATCGAGCGCAGCAGGCCGCGCACCACCGTTGTCCGGTGCATCGCGAGCGCCAGCAACATCCCCAGCACGAACTGGATCGACACCGCGATCACTGTGATCAGCGTGGTGTGCCAGACGACCGACCACCAAACGCTCGAGCCGAGCACGTGCGCGTAGTTGGACAGTCCGACGAACTTGTTCGCGGCCGGGAAACGCAGATCGGCGCGCTGCAGCGACAGGACGATCGTCGCGATCACCGGATACGCCGTGACCGCGATCATCACGATCGCGGCCGGCGCGACCAGCATGTACGCGAGCTTGCGCTCGGCGCGCGCGCGCTCGGTCAGGTGCCGGCGTCGTGACGCTGGGGCGGGGGCAGGGGCTGGGGCGGCGACGGTGCTCATAGCAGTGCGGACGAGGACAGCGCGTTCTTCAGCTGACCGTTGAGCGTGGTGACGACAGTGCGCGCGTTGATGCTCGACGTCGGTGAGAGGACCTTCTGGATCGCCAGCGTGACGTCGGCGTAGGCCCCCGTCTGCGGCCGGATGCCGTAGTTGACCAGTTGCTTCTTGATCAGGTCGCCGAACGGATACTGCTTGCGGAAGGACGGGATTTGATAGATCGCTCCGCGCACCGGCGCAAGCCCACCTTTCTCGGCGTAGGTGATCTCGTTCTGCTCTTGGGTCAGACATGCGGCTGCTTGGAACGCGAGGTCCGGGTGCTTCGAGTAGGACGAGATCCCGAGGTTGTAGCCACCGATCGAGACCCTCGGGGAAGTGCCCGGATCGACCGCCGGATACGGCGCGTAGCCCATCTGCTTGTAGATCTTGGGGACGTCCTTCTGCGCGGCCGGCCAGACGAACGGATAGTTGATCTCGAACGCCGCCACGCCATTCTCGAACTCCGTCCGCGACTGATCCTCCTGATCGACGTTGAGGGTCGGATCGGCCGCCGGCGTGGTCGCGACGCGTTGCATGATCGATGCGGCCAGTCCCGCCGCGTGACCGATCACGACCTTGTTGGAAGCTGTGATGATCTGACCACCTGCCGAGTTGACGAGCGAGTTGAACCAAACGGTCAGGCCCTCGTACTGCGCGCCCTGCTCCTCTATGTAGTGCGGTAGACCCTTCCTCGAGAGCTGAATCGAGTCGTTGATCATCTGGTCCCAGGTCGTAGGCACCGGCTGTCCGATTTTCTGGAGCAGGTCCTTGCGGTACCAGAGCAACTGGGTGTTCGAGTTGATCGGGACCGCGTAAATCCTGTTCAACGCGGTCGCCGTCCGCACCGGTCCGGGGAGGTCGGCGCTCTTGATCTGCGCCGCCAGCCCTGCCGGCACCGGGCGGATCCACTTCGCTGTTGCAAACTCCGCCGTCCAATCGACGTCCATCGCGAGGATGTCGATCGCGGAGTCGCCTGCGGCCAGCCGCCTGACCAGCGAGACCCGCTGCTGGTCAGAGGCCGTGGAGAGGAAGTTGATCTTGATGTCGTACTTGCCGCCCGAGGCTTTGCTGCACGCCTTGGCGGCGGCGTCGAAGGACCCGGACGGCTCGGGGAACACATACCAGTTGAGCGTCGCCTGCCCGTTGCTGGACGAGCCGCAGGCCGACAGTGCGAGTACCGCGACCAGGGCGGCCAAGACACCCAACGCGCCCCGCGTAACCCGGTGTGCGGGACATCTCTGCTCTGCTCTCCTCTCCGTCTCGTCCTCCTCCGATGACGAAATTCCGCGTCGGTTGTACCCGCCCGAGTTTGTCCCTAACCCGAAGCCGTGCGCGTCGCAGCGTCGAGCGCCGGTCACGCTTAAACGCCTTGAAGTGGTGCGTTGGGCGGCGATAGGCTGAGCACGTCAGCACACGAGATGGAGGGTGCCGCCATGTACGCGAGGGTCACCATGTTCCCCGGCCTCGCCCCCGAGCGCATCAAAGCCACGCTCGCGGAGTTCAACGAGAAGCATCTGCCGCTGTTCGAGCAGCAGCCTGGCTACCGCGGTGTGTGGGCGGGCGTCGACTACATCGGGGGCAGAGCGATCGCAGTTACCTACTGGGACTCGCTGGAGTCGATGCAGGCCAGCGACACGCTGGCCAACGAGATTCGCGCGGCCGCGGTGACGCGCGCCGGCGTTGACCGCAATCGTCCGCCGATCACCGACAAGTACGAGATCGTGGTTCAGAAGGAGCCGGCTAAGACTAGTCTCAGAAACCGGACCGGCGCGGCAGAAGACGCATCGGTCCCACTCGAACGGTCGCGTGATACCCCTGAGGCGACGGTCGTTCTCGTGCCACTCACGGTTCAGATGCCGGCCGATCACAACCGCTGCGACGGATCCCGAGCCGGCCGCTTTCAGCGCGGCCGCGGCACTCTCCGCATTTGCGCCCGTCGTCCAGGTGTCGTCGATCAGCAGTACTGACTCGTTGTTGAGTGTGCGTGTCGCGTCGTACTTGTGCTGGTCGAAGGTCCTCGCGTCGACTTGCGCGTGCGATCTGTGGAGCAGTCGCTCGTAGCGGTCGCGTGTTGGCGCGCTCACCTCGCCGACAATCCAGCGCAGTGGATGTGATTCGTCGCGCTCCCGGTCGCTCGACGGCACCGTCGTGACGAGTTCGAACGCGGGCGTGCGCGCCGCGCGCGCTACGCATCGTTCGTGCTCTGCGAGGAACCGCCAAAGCACCGCGGCCAGCTCCACCCGCAGCCGCCGCGCCACGTCCCCGCCCAGACGCTTGTATCGAGCAAGGGCGTGGTGCAACTGCTCGCGCGCGACGCTGTAGGAGATCGGCGCGACCGCGTCGAGCCACACCTCGCCGTGGGCGCACGCATAGCAGCGCTCGTAGCCGCGCGTGAAGTTGAAGCACACGTTGCATACGTCGGGGCCGGCGCGGGGCCCGAGCATGAAGTTCTCGTAGAGCGCGGTCAGCTCGCCGACGGTTGGCATCGCAGCGCGCTATGGGGTCAGTGCGCCCGCCGACGTGAGCCGGTCGACGATCGTCGCGACCTCGCTGGGCGTGTTCGCCACGTGCGTCCCGGGTCGCGACGCCAGCTCGCGTGCCCAATCCTGGTTCAGCAGCGGTGCCGCGAGGATCACCGGGCGCCCGTGCGCAAGCGCGAGCCGCGCCTGCATCCTCGAGCCGCTCGTGTGCGACGCCTCGATGATCACCGTCGCCAATGTCATCCCTGACATCACTGCGTTGCGCATCGGAAACGTGCGCCGGCTCGGGGGCGCATCGGGCCAGAACTGCGAGACGACGGCGCAGCTTTGCCCGATCGACCGTTGCAAGCCGGCGTTCTCTGGCGGATACGAGCGGCTGAGACCGGTGCCGATCACGGCGACGGTGCGCCCGCCTGCATTGAGCGCCGCCTTGTGGGCGGCGGTATCGATCCCGCCAGCGAGCCCAGATACGACCGTGTAGCCGTTGCGTATGAGGTGCTCCGCAACCGCTTGCGCTCCCTTTGCTCCACGCTCCGACGCGTTGCGAGACCCAACGACCGCGACCGAGCGCGCGTCGCTCGGCTCGAGGCGCCCGGAGACGAAGATCAGCGGCGGTCGGTCATGGACCGCGCGCAGGTTCTCCGGGTAATCAGGATCGAGTAGCGAGATCAGGTGCATCCCCTGCGACTCCCACCGCTCGAGCTCTTGCCTGGCCGTCGCGAGGTTCTGGGAGGCGAGCAGCCCCACCTCCTGCTCGAGGATTGCGGTCGCGCTGCCGGCGTCCTCGAGCAGTTCGGCGTACTGCTGCCAGGGCCGGCCACCAGCGCGCAGCAGGGCCACGAGCGCAGCACCTTCGAGCAGGTCGGTCATCGGTGAGCCGAGCCTAGCGCGGGCGGTGGCGGAGCTAACCCACCGGGCGCGCCGCCGCCGCGATCGCCAGCATCTGCTTGTTCGTCAGAACGTCCTGGAGCGTGTTGACCAGCCAGTAGAAGCCGGCGCCGTCTCGCCAGGAGACCACGCGCAGATGCTTGCCCTCGTAATAACGCTGCAACGTCTTGCCGCCGAGCGCGATCGTCTGGCTCGGGTTGTTGAGGATCGGCGCGTGGGCCCACGTCGTGCCTTCGAGGTCGTAGAACTGGCCGAGCTGTCCCTGCGCGACGACCGTCACGTAGGCTGGATGGCCGCCCAGCGTGTAGGACCGAAAACCGTCGACGGGCGCACCTTCGGCCGTGACCCTGCTCACCGGGTAATACAGCTTGAAGGGAAGGCTCGGGGCCGATTGCTGCGCCTGCGCGAGGTCGTCCGGAGTCGCCGGGGTAAGCGGAACCGGCGTGCCGGGTGCCGCCTTTCGACCGTTGCGCGGTCCGACGTGACCGGGCGCGCTCCCACCATTCAGGAACTCGGTCACGGTCTGATGGATCTGGTTCGGGGTGGCGGTCACGTACGACGGACCAAGGGACGCGTGGAACACGACCTGGCGAACCGGGTGACTGGCCGACTGCACGATCAGTTCGAGCAGCTTCAGCACATCATCGGCCGAGCGGATGTCCGTACTCGAGTACCGGCCGAAGATCTTCTCGATTCCGTCGCGCTCGTCGATCAGCCCGCCGGCCCCGACCTGGTTCTTGATCTGGCGCAGGAAGTCCTGCTGACGCGCGCTGCGCACAAGGTCGTCATCACCGTGCCGGTAGCGGACGTAATGCAGCGCGTCGTCCCCGCACAGCCGCTGATACCCCGGCTGGATGTCGATCTCGTCATAGGTGTCGGCTGTCGGCAGCCCGAGGTTTGAGTGGTAGTAGCGCCGGTCCACCTGCACGTATACGCATCCCAGGTAATCGACCAGCGTCTTGAACCCGCCGAAGTTGATGTCGATCACATGGTTGATCTTGATCCCGAGCACCTGCTTGATCGTCTTGACCGTCAGCTTCGCTCCGCCGATCGAGTAGGCGGCGTTGATCTTCTGCGTGCTGGTCTGTCCGCCGTCGGGATGAATTCGTGACCTTCAGGTCACGGGGGACCGAGAGCATCGTCGTCTCGGACTCGTTCGGATCGAGCCGCACCAGCATCATCGTGTCGGAGTGCGGCGGCGAGCTCGAGTCGATTGCCCCCCTTGCCCGCTTGTCGGAGCCAATCAACAGCAGCGTCTGCGGCCCGCCGGGATTCGCGTGCGCCAGCTCGTCACCGAGCTTCAGCTGCGGGCTTTCCTTGAGCGCGTCCGTGAATGCCTTCACCTCGAGCAGCGTCCCGGTCGCGATCGTCGCCGCGACCGCGGCGATGACGATCAGGCACCCGACGAGCATGCGTGTCAGCAGCCGCCATCGCGGGCGCAACCGGGGAGCAGGCATCGCAGTTTGTCGCTCGAACCTGGACATAGGGCGACGCTGGATCGTCCTTGATCCGGCGATCTGAGATTGTGCTCAGCTGACGTGCTCAGCCGGATCGTGCGCCGGCGGCACAGCCTCGGCGCTCGTCGGGCTCACGACTTCTTCGCGCTTCTCGTGCTCATCGCCGCTCAGCGCGCTCCGGAAATCCCGCAGCCCCCGGCCAAGCGACCTACCAACCTCCGGCAGACGCTTGGGACCGAGCACCAGCAACGCGATCACCAGCACAAAAATCAGATGGGTGGGCTGGAGAATGTCTCCGATCACACTTCAGAGCTTAGCCGCTTCCGAGCCTCGGCGCGCGGGGCACGATCGCCGCGCGGGCCGGTGCTCGCCGGTGCGATGATCTGGAGGTGGGGCAGCGAAGGAATCTCAGCGACGCCTGGGAGGAGAACGCCGAGCAGTGGCTGGCGTGGGCCCGCACCCCCGGGCACGACACCTACTACTGGCATCTGAACCTTCCGGCGTTCGCGCAGCTCGTGCCCGGCGCGGGCAGGCGAACCCTCGACGTCGGGTGCGGAGAGGGTCGGATCGGCCGCTGGCTTGCTGAGTCTGGCCACCGCGTCACCGGGATCGACAGCTCGCCAACGTTGGCTGAGAAGGCACGCAAGGCCGGCGGCTACGAGGAGGTCGCGCTCGGCGACGCCGCGGCCCTCCCCTGGCCCGACGGCGAGTTCGATCTCGTCGTGGCGTTCATGTCGCTGCACGATATGTCTGACCCGGAGAGGGTGATCCGCGAGATCGCCCGCGTCCTCGAGCCCGGCGGCGTCCTATGCATGGCGATCGTGCATCCGCTGAACCGGCCCGCCGAGCATCTCGACGACTACTTCAGCGACCAGCGTTTCTACGAACCGTTGACCCTCAGAGGGTTGACGATGACGTTCGAAGGCATGGACCGGCCGCTCGAGAGCTACACCCGCGCGCTTTCTGACCATGGGTTCGTGATCGATCAGCTTCGTGAGCCTCGTCCCTCGCCGGCCGTGGTCGAGCGCGCGCCCGAGCTCGAACCGGCAGCGCGGAAGCCGTACTTCCTGCATCTGCGCTGTCGCCGATGCGGGGCGTAGGAAGCAGCTCGGAGTCACCGGTCAACCGCAACGCGCAGCATTCCGACCGTGGCGCGGGCCCACGGTGACCGGCTTGCTGTTCGCGGAGCGCGAGCTGGCGTAGGGGTAGTTGGTCTCGCTCAGGGACGAGACCCAGAACGAGTAGTGCACGACGCCGTGACCTGCGCAGAATCCGTAAGTCACTCGGAAGTGCCCGTGGCGATCGATGTCTGGGATCCCAACGGGAGCAGTGCCGACGCCGTTGATCGCGATGTGAAGCTCGAGCAGCTCGGAAACCTCCTGGCGGTTGGTCGGGATCCAACCGCCCCACAGTTGTCCTGTGATCGCCACGGGTCGGCCGCGCCAGCGAACGTGAGTGGGCGCGACGTGGATCGTGATCTTCGCCGGCACGACAAGCCGCGCGTCGGGCGAGGCCGTCGGCTCGGTCAGCGGCGAGCCGGCGTAGAACGCTTCGACGAGTCTGCCCGGACCGGCGCGCAGCCGAGCGCTCCAGGTGCCGTTGGAGCCGGTCCGTACGACAGCCGCCTGAGAGAACTTGACCGGACTGGGATACGGCGAGGTCAGGATCCGTACCAGCTGCCCCGGGAGTGGTTGGCCGCTCGTGGTCCCGAGCCACCCGGCGACAGTGGCGCGCTTGCCAAACCCGAGCCGGCGGACCGTCTGCTCGATGAGATGCGGGAACACAGCGATGCGAACGACTCTCCAGTGGCCGTGCACCCGCACTCTGCGCAGCACCAGCCGCGGGCGACACGTCAGCACCCGTCTGTTGACCCAATGCGCTTTTGCGTATCTGCGAACGACCTTGCCGTGGACCCGGACCTTGACCCAGTGGCCGGGCACACGTACACGCTCGGCCTCGCGGCGGCATCTGAGCTTGTCGACGAGCGTCGTGAACGACGCTGTCGCGACCGTCGGGACGCGGATCGCAAGGTGCCACGACGCAAGTGCCGAGACCGCTGGATGTCCGTAGATGTCGACTGCGCTGTTCTGCGCCCAGCAAGTCACGCGATGCTGACCGACGCCCTGCACGGGGATCGCGGCGTTGGCACCGAGATGCCACTGATACGGGCTGCCGTCGACCGAACACGCAATCGAGACACCGCTCGGGCCCGCCGTCGCTCTGGCGGATATGTATTGCGTGCCGGCGGTCGACGGCGCGTCCGTGCGCCCGGACAGCTGCAGCGACACGGGTACGTTGTCGACCAGCATCGTCTTCGCCGGCGATGACGTGACTCCGGCGGCGTTCGTCGCCCCAAGCCGCAGCGACACACCCCCGTTGGGGTACCGCGTGGTGTCAAGCAGGGCGGGCAGCTCTGAACCGTGGCACTGCGTAAAACTGCTGCGGTCGCGCGCAGGGTCGCTGTAGGGCGCCACCAGCCATTGGCCGTTGACCGCGATGCCGATCGTGCACACCCCCGATGGATCGCCCGCCCCGATCGTCGCCGGCCAGCTGCCGCGGACCCAGCCGCGCTGGTACCAGACGTTGCCGGCGACCGGCAGGATGAGCGGGCCGGTGTTTTCGCGGACGCGGAGCTGGACTCCTCGGATCATGACGAGCCGATATCCAGAGTTTCGAGACGAGCAGCTTGCGAGGGTTTCACAACCCACGTGCCATCCGAAGTAGCGCGACGGCGTGAATGTTCTATTGATCCCGTCGGCACCGCCCACCCCACCGCTACAGCCGGCTCCCTCGTACACGATGTTCTGAGTGCCATTGTCGTGGCCGTTCTGCCCCCAGAAGTACGCGGCGGCGAATCCGTCCTTATGCAAGGTGCAGTCGACTCGCGCCGCGTTCGAGCGCGTGTACGCATTCACGATCTGAAGCAGGGGAGACGGAGTCACAGCTGCCCACTGGCCTCCGTAACCGCGGAACACGAAGTTGGCGCCAGCCTGCAGAATCTGAAGAGCTGGGAATCCTCCGTTGTTCGTCAGACACTCGTCCGCGGTCTTGAAGCCTCTCCCGGTCGCGCTCCCGGCAAAGGCGCCATTGTGTGAGCTGAAGTCGGTGCAGTCCTGAACGAAGTAGTACCCGGCTCGAGCGCTCGTCGCCGCGCACAACCAGATCGCGATCGTGATCAGGACGGCTCCGCAAGATCGTATCCCTACGCAACGCATCGCTCCGCGCTCCCGTGATTAGCCTGCCGCTCTTATCAGCAGATCACGGCCAAGTAGAAACCGAGCGGTGTCCATCTGCCCGCCTGGTTGAAGGTCTCGACCAGCGTGCCGTTGTTACGACGCCCACGCCCTGTGAACCCGTTTGCGACGACCGCGTAACCAGCGGTTAGGTTGACCGGCGGCCCCTCGGTTACCGGAGAATGGTTGCTGTTGATGTTCGCGACGCTCGCGCACGCGTGAGGCAAATTGACCCCCCAAAGCACGTCATATTGCGCGGGTAAGGCGGGAGTCCGCCTGACTATGGGGTTCCCTCCGCCAGCGATCACGTGACCGTTCGCGGCGACGATCGCCCACGCCCGTACCGCGCCGTTGATCAGCTTGTGGTTGAACTTCGCCGGCGTGATCGAGTTGTCACGCAACTGGCGTGCGCCCACTGACCCGGCGGGCAACCCGAAGCTGGCATAGCTGGCGCCGGCAAGTGCAAGCAACGAGCAGATCAGCGCGAGAATCGCGATCGCGTGGTGGCGGACGTATTCGATAGCTGGTCGCATGGGTGCCTTTCCGTTATTTGCAGCCGCCGCAGACGCCCGGACCGAGAAGCGCGTGGCGCCCGCTCGGGCCTGCCGGCGGGGACGAGTGGGTTTGAGAAGTCGTGGTCGCGATATGGCCGGCCGGCTGCGCCTGACCGCCGCTGGGGGAGGGCGAGAATCCGCTTGCCTGCTGCGCTTGGCTGTCGGCTGGCTGACTTGTGATCGAGTCGGAAGCCGGGCGGGCGCCCTGATCCGAGCTCCCAGTCTGCTCATGCCCCGTTGCCTGCCGGTGCTGGATGGCAGCACGATGACGGCCGGCCCGGTGCGTGGAGACGAGCCGGTGTGTCTGCGGGGGTTTGACCGGCAACCGACCTCGGAGACCGCTGCCTGACGCCGCGCCGCGCGCGGTCGGTTCGGATGATGCCTTGGCTTCCATGTGGCCGGCATTGGTGGACCCACCGAGGCGAGCCAACAGAAGGCCGAGAAGCACCAGCGCGATGGCGGCTACCGCCACCAGTTGCGCGACGCGGACGCCGGCGAGCCGAGTCTCTCGCGCGCGCGTGAACAAAGAGTCAGGATGAGCCGCTTCGCTGCCCGCGGCTTTGTTCTCGGCGCCGGGCCCCTGAAGCGGGTTCTGAATGGCCCACGAGCTCTCGCCCCAAAAATCATCGGCAGCCGCCGGCCTTTCCGCGACCTGCGTTTGCCCGTCAGCTACGTCATCCAGTCCCGGAGAGGGATCCACGCCGAATGGGACGAGCTCCTCCTGCGGTCGGATCCATTCGCGCGGGAATCGTACGACGTTGCTGCGGCGCGAATCCTCGCCACTGACCTCCTCCGTGCGAGGGTCGTCAGATTCCACAGGTTTGCAGTTCCCTACGAATCAACCGCGACATGATGGCGTCCTCCGAGCGCGATATCCTAGCATCCTGGATTAGATCCAGTTAGACTCAATTG
Organism: uncultured Solirubrobacterales bacterium; assembly: GCA_963796525.1. Taxonomy (GTDB): domain Bacteria; phylum Actinomycetota; class Thermoleophilia; order Solirubrobacterales; family Solirubrobacteraceae; genus Palsa-465. Next base: position 133,801 of record CAWCMD010000010.1, on the reverse strand, counting down.
GTAACAAATGAGTGTCAATCCCGGTCAAAATGACTCTTTTCTGACCGTCGCCGAGGTCGCGGACATGCTGAAGCTGAACCAGCAGACCGTTCGCAACTGGATCGACCAGGGTTCGCTGCCTGCTTTGCGCGTCGGGCGCCGGGTGCGGATCAAGCGCTCGGACTTCGAGCGAATCCTGGCCGAGAGCTACAGCGGCGGCTCACCCCCAGCGGCCGAGGGCGGGCCGAGCGCCGAGGACTTCTGGGGCGGTGAACCTGTCGGGCTGGCAGAGCCCGGCCCAGCAGGACCCGCTGCAAACGGCCCCGAGTCCGGCCACGAGGCGTTTCCGCCGGACGCGGACGACGATCGACGATGAGCAGCGGCAACGACCTCGACCACCAGAGAGCCCACGTCATGCGCCTCGTGCGGCAGGCGAGCACCGGCTGGGCGGAGGCGATGCGCTCGCACAAGATGGCACCACCCGATGCGGGATTCGCAGCGCGGCTGCGCGCGCTCGCCGAGGCGGCAGCGCGCGAGCAGGTGGCGTGGGAGCACGCCAACACGGCCGGGCTGCTTTGGCGCCCGGTGCCCGGCGCCGAGCGAGCGGAGCCGCCCTACGAGCTGCGGCCCGGGACAGGCCGGCGCGGACCAGACGAGTTATGGGACCGGTTCGACGCGGCCGTCGCCGCGTTGAATCGGGCGATCACCGGCTCCGACTCCGCCACAGTCGCGGACGCGTTCGGTGAGATGTCGGAGGCCGCCCGCGAACTCGCGGACGCCGTTGCCGCCGAAGATGAGGCAGCGGCCCGCGCACGCGGCGCCGCGTAGCCGCTCGGCATGCCGCCACTTCCACGCCGAGCGATTCACCCTGGCGCCAAGCGCGCGATCGTCGTCGGAGCGGGGTCGTTCGGTACCGCGGTCGCGGTCCTGCTCGCGCGGGGTGGCCTGCGCACCACGCTCCAAACGCGCACCGTTGAGCAGGCCAAGCGCCTCAGCGCTGATCGCGAGAATCGGATTTACCTTGCCGGGGTCGAGCTCCCCAGGGAGCTCCGGATCGAACCCACGACGGCCGGGCTGGCACGCGCCGACTACGTCTTTCTCGGCGTCCCCGCCACCCATATGCATGAGGTGATTGACGCTCTCGACGCAAATGGGCTGCCCGCCAGAGCCGCAGTCATCTCGCTTGCCAAAGGGCTCGTCCCTCCTGATGGCTCCCCGCCGACCTCGATCCTCAGGGCACGCTTCGGCGACAGTCGGACTGCCTGCGTCGGCGGCCCGGCACACGCCCGCGAAATGGTCAGTGAAGGCGCCGGCCTGGTCGCTGCGTCGACCGAGCATGCGCTCGCGACCTCGCTGGCCGACGCGTTCATCAAGGCCGGCGTGGTCTGCGAGGAGTCGAATGACCCGATCGGCGTCGAGTTGGCCGGCGCCGCCAAGAACGCGGCCGCGCTCGCCTCCGGAGCCACCGAATCGCAGGGCCTCAATGCAGCTGGCGCAGCGGCCGGCCATATCTTCGCGGAGGTATGGCGATGGGCGGAGGCGCAGGGGGCTCGACCAGAGTCGATGATCGGCCTGGCGGGCACCGGCGATCTCGTTGCGACGGCGCTCGCTCCAGAGAGCCGCAACCGGCGCGCCGGCGAGCTGCTCGCTCAGGGCGTAAACGCCAGCGAGATTCCCGCGCGGGTTGGTCAGGCGATCGAGGCGCTCGACTCCGTCCCGTTGCTGGCCCGAGCGCTCAGCCACGCCGGCCTCGAGGCACCGGTCACAACTGCACTCGCGAAGCTGATCGGCGGCGAATTACCGCTCGAAGACTGGATCGGGATCGTTCGCACGACGGTCCCGCCGCCGGCGCGCTGGCTCCCGACCGTTCGGCGGGGGTTCTGGCGACGGCTCGCAGAACGCATCCGGGCATGGTTTAGGAAAAGCAGAAGAAAAGACCACGCCACGTTTACCGGAGCCGAAAGTTGGAATGCAACCCTACGGACCGAACGCGACCCGACGGGAGGGAGACATGCCTCAGATAATCGTGAAGGCTGATGAAGCCGACGGCCGGGAAGACGCGGTGATGCTCAAGGAGCGCGTCAACGTGTCCGACTTCGAGACCGACAGCTTCGGGCCACGACTTATCGAGCGGCTCGGATGGGCCGTGAACGACGCGGACCAGGTCGAGAAGGACCGGAACAGCCGCAACAACTAGGCGCTGGGAGGAGCCGGGGCCGGCACCAGGAACGTGTGTCGGCCCCCGGCGCCGCCCTCAGGGGCGCGGCAGCGAAGCACCGCCGTTCACCCGCCGGCCAACGCCACCCTTCACCCGCCGGCCAACGTCGTAACCACGGCCTCATACACCCCGGCGCCGTAAGGCTCCGACGCCACCCGCACCCCTTCCAGCACAGACAGCGTCGGGTCTCGCTCGAGACCGTTCGCGACCAGCCAGAAGGTCCCGACCACGGACGCGGCATCCATGTCCTCGCGCGAATCGCCGACGGCGATGCAATCGCCGGCACTCAGCCCACGAGCCTGCATGTGCCGGGCAACGCCCCGCGCCTTCGAGGCCCCGGCAGGAATCAGGTGATAGGCGTGCACCACATCCACGCCCGGGAACCGCCCTGCGTGTTCACGGATCACGCCGTTGTCGACGAGCCGCAGCCATCCAAGGCCGGCCGCCTCCAGCACATCACGCACTTCATCGAGATCGACATAACCGCGGAACAGGTGCGAGACATCGCGCCCGGCCGACCAGGGCGTGTGGTACTCGAGCCGGCCCGCATAGCGCTCGAGCAGGAGTGCCGGCGCTCCCGAGGCGTCGATCTGCTCGTAGATCGTGCCTTCAGAAGCTGAGGGCACCAAACCGTCTGTCAGCCATTCCAGCTCGCCGTCGATGACCACACCGCACCCGAGCTCGAACACAAACGACCCGGAACCGATGATCCGCGCACTCTCGAACACGCTCGACTGACGCCGCCCCGAATACGGCACGACCTCGACCCCGGCCCGCGCACACGCCTCGAGCGCCCGGACGCCCAGCAGCGAGAACCGACCGTCCGCTCCACGCAGCAGCGACGCTCCCGGGCCGAGCAGCGTTCCGTCGAGATCCACGTAGAGGCAGCGCACGACGGGCGCGACCGTACCATGACCCTCAGTGCCGGCAACGAATCAGCCCGCGAAACGAACCACGAACCCGACAGAGCCGTGGGCGGCGCTGCTCGAGTCCGGCCGGGTAGACGAGCGCCTCGTCCACGAGGACTTCTACGAGGCGCGTCCGGCGCGTAGCACGCCGCTTCCGGACGACCTCAACCCCCAGCTCAGGGCCGCGCTCGCCGACATCGGGATCACCGACCTCTACGCCCATCAGCGTGCCGCACGCGAGGCCGCGTATGACGGTCCCACGATCGTCACCACCGGCACCGCATCGGGCAAGTCGCTCTGCTTCCAGCTGCCAACGCTCGAGGTCCTGACCGAGGACCGTGCCGCGCGCGCGTTGTACCTGTATCCGACGAAGGCACTTGCGCAGGACCAGGCGCGTGCGATCAACGGGTTCGGCCTGCGCAAAGTGATTCGGCCGGCGATCTATGACGGCGACACGCCGCGGCAGGAACGCAGCGCGATCCGCAAGCGTTCGAACCTCGTGCTCACCAACCCCGACATGCTCCACGTCGGGATCCTGCCCCACCACCCCTCGTGGGGTGAGCTGTTCGCCAACCTGGCGTTCGTCGTCGTCGACGAGGCGCACGTATACCGCGGCGTCTTCGGTTCCCACGTCGCGAACGTCCTGCGCCGTCTCAGGAGGATCGCCGCGATCCACGGCACCGCACCGCGCTTCCTGCTCACCAGCGCGACGATCGCTAATCCAGTCGAGCTCGCTCAAAACCTCACGGGACTTGAACCGTTCACCCTGATCGACGACGACTCAGCCGCGAGGGCGGCAAGAACGATCGCGATGTGGAACCCGCCGCTGCTCGACGAGGACCTGGGCGTTCGTGCTTCGACTCTCTACGAGGCGGCCGAGCTCTTCTCGAGTCTCATAACGGCCGGCGCGCGCACGATTTGCTTCATGAAGTCGCGCAAAGGTGTCGAATTGATCCTGCGCCACTCGCTCGATCGGCTCGACCCCGAGTTCGCCGATCGCATCGCTCCGTACCGCGCCGGCTACACCCCGGCCCAGCGCCATGACATCGAGCGCCGGCTTTCCCAGGGCGAGCTGCTGGGCGTCGTCGCCACCGATGCGCTCGAACTCGGCATCGACATCGGGACGCTCGACGCCGCGATCTGCGTCACGTTCCCCGGAACGGTGGCGAGCCTGCGGCAGATGTGGGGGCGCGCAGGTAGGCGCGGACGAGGTCTGGCCGTTTACATCGCCGGCGAAGACGCGCTCGACCAGTTCTTCTGCCGCCACCCGGACGAGTTCCTGACCCGCGCCGTGGAAGCCGCAATCATCGATCCACAGAGCCCCGAGATCTACACCGAGCACCTTCTCTGCGCCGCGCACGAGGCGCCGCTCACGGATGAGGACCAGACGTTCCTGGGGCCGCATGTACGTACGAGCGCCGAGCACCTCACGCAAGCCGGCTTCCTGCGCGAGAGAGCCACCGGCTTCGTCCCGCGCCGCGCGGACGACTACCCCGCGGCGCGCGTTGCGCTGCGATCCGCCTCGCCCGACAGCTTCGTGCTGATCGACGTCGCGTCCGGGGAGGTGCTCGGCTCGATCGAGGCCGCTCGCGCTTACGGCACCGTCCACGAGGGCGCTGTCTACCTCCATCTCGGGCGCGCCTACCACGTACTCGGGCTCGATCTCGACAGCCGCCGCGCCCTGCTCGAGCCCTTCGACGGCAACTACTTCACCCAGGCCAAGCGCGAGAGCATGACCTACATCGAGCGGCTGCACGAGCGGCGCGAGACGCACGGCGTGAAGCTCTCCTATGGTTCGGTTGTCTACTCGGAGACTGTCCTCGGCTATCAGCGCAAGAGCCTCCAGGACCATCAGGTGATCGACTTCCAGGGCCTCGACCTGCCGACGACGGAGTTCCCGACCCGCGCCCTCTGGTACGAGTTGGACGACCTGATTGCCGCGCAGGCTGAGCGTGATCGGTTTCCCCCCGACCAACTGCTCGGCGCGCTGCACGCGCTCGAGCACGGTCAGATCGCGGTTCTGCCGCTGATCGCGATGTGCGACCGCTGGGATATCGGCGGCCTGTCGACCAACGCGCACCCGCAGACCGGCGGCCCGACGATCTTCATCTACGACGGGCACCCCGGCGGCGTCGGCATCACCCGCCGCGGGTTCGATCAGTTCGAGCGGCTGGTCCGCGACGCGCTGCGCCTGATCGGAGAGTGCCCATGCCGGTCGGGATGCCCGTCGTGCATCCAGTCACCGAAATGCGGCAACCTGAACGAGCCGCTGTCGAAGCGCGGCGCGCTCGAGCTTCTGGACCGGCTCAGCTCGGCAGCCGTGCCGGTCCTGCCGCGGTAGCGCCCGGCGCGGACGCCATCACTTCACCGCACGCGTCGCGCGTGTCCTCACTTCAGCGCGAGTGACGCACTCCCGGTCATGCCCGAGGTCGTCGCCGCCGTCCAACCCGTGATGTCACCGAGCTGGCTGAGGATCGGCTGCACCGTGCTCGGCAGCGTCGTCTTCAAGGCGTACTGCAGCAGCGACGGCAGCGCGACTTTGTACGCGAGCGAGCCCTGAGCACCGGTGGCGGGGCTGGTGGGCGCGGCCGCGAACGCCTGCAGCTGAGCCGGCGTTGCACGCTCTCCGAGCACGAGCTGGTTGCCGATGACCCCGATCGTCGTGAAGGAGTTCGGCTCCCTGACGACGTAGAGGCCACCCGGCCCGCGGACCATCGCGAGCGCGTGGCTCGAGAACGCCGACGGGAAGCTCGCGAGCTTCGACAGCGTGCTCGATGCCGCGCTTGGATCGCTCAGATCGGCGCGGATCATGACCGCCTTTGTGTCACTGGCCACGACCGCGTTGCCGGTCAGCAGCGTGAACAGCGAGGTGAGGTCCGTTCCCGTCTTCGCCTTGGCGGCCGCCTGGCGGCGCAGGAAACCCTGGTAGTTCGCGGCGCCGGTCGCCTGCTCGGCGCTCTGAATGAACGAGATCGTCTGCGACGGGTCGTGCAGCGCCGCAATAATCGGCGAGTCGCCGGCGAAGTTCGGCGGCGTCGAGCCGCTCGCGATCGGCAGCTGAGCGCTCGTCAGCGATCCGCCGCTCGTATCGAGGTGATACTGGAAGCTCAGACCCGAGCTGCTGGCCGAGACCGCAACGCCGTAGCTCTTCAGCGCGGCGACCCACGGGATCTGTCGTGCTTTTGCGGCGTTCGGCGATTGCAGGGCGGTGCTCAGGCTTCCGAACACATCGACCAGCGCGTCCTGCGGCAGGCCGGATAGCGCGCTCGAGTAGTCACTGCTCGTGACGCCCCCACCGTTCGAGTGCCGGTCGATCGCCGTCGTCACGAGCTCCTGCGATGCGCCGATGATCAGGGTCGCGCCGTCGACGGCGATCGTCGCCGAGCCGGCGGGATAGAGCTTGGCGTTGCCGTGCGTGCCGGAGCTCTGAACGCCCTTCAGCACCTTGTTGAGCAGCGCGTTCAGCTTGTCCTGGTCCTTGGTCACCCAGACCGCGAGGAACTGGCTCTGCGCGTTGCCAGAGATTTGGCTGCCGCCGAGACCAAACGCGACCGGATTGCCGAACAGCGGCTTGAGGTCCACGTCGTAGTTGATCCCCACCTGCGAGAGCTTGGCCTTCGCGGCTGACTCGCCCAGACCGGCGACCGGGAACCGGCTGACCAGCTGCTGGGTCTGCTTGATCGCGGTCGAGTTGGGATCCGTCTGAATGCTCATCACGAACGGAGAGTTCGACGGGAAATATGAGAGCTCGGTGTTGAGCGGGCTACTCGAGCCGGAAGAACTCGAACCGCAGCCGGCGAGCGCCACGGCTGCGACCGCGATCAGGGGGATTAGTCGACGCATAGCCAGGAGGGTAACCCGCCCGGCCCGCGTCGGGGTGCTTCATCGACGTCTGCGGTCCGACTAGTGCAGCGCCTTTGGACGAATGTACGCCGTCAGGTGGGCCGATCCTGGACCGAGTTCGCTCCATGTGCACTCGAAGCCCAGCGTCGCCAGGGCCCCAGTCGGGAACTTGCGCTGCAGCTCGGCGAGGTCGGTGCCGTCCTGCACCCAGCCGTTGCCGCCCGCCAGCCGGAGCACGAGCATCTGCATCGCAGGATTATGGCCGATCACCATCACCGACTGAATCCCCTCAGGCACCCGGCGGAGGCGATCGAGGATGTCGGCTCCCGACGCGGCGTACAGGTCAGGCTCGATCAAAGCCTCGCCACCGGGCGAGACGCCCTCGAGCGTCTCGAGCGTGCGCCGCGCGGGCGAGCACAGGACCTGAGCCGGCTGAATCCCGGACGAGCGCATGTGCTCGGCGAGCAGCTTCACCGCGCGGCGGCCACGCGGCGCGAGCGGTCGTTCGTGATCGTCAAGCCCTGGGTCATCCCAGCTGGACTTCGCGTGTCGCAGGATGAAGAGCTGATGGGCCATGACCGTAGTCGGCGCCGCGCACGTTCATTGTCGCGCGTCGGGCGGCGGGATCTCCTGGTAGCTGTTAATGGCCGCCGCGCCGCCTTCCTACACAACAATTTCACCGGACCTCGCTAGCATCGCCTCGCCAGGCGAGATAGCTCAGCTGGTAGAGCACACGACTGAAAATCGTGGTGTCCCCGGTTCGAGTCCGGGTCTCGCCACTGCTTGGTGATGGCATCCATGCCGCGACCGGGGACATCATCCAGACGGTTCGAGTCCGGGTCTCGCCACTGCTTGGTGATGGCATCCATGCCGCGACCGGGGACATCATCCAGACGGTTCGAGTCCGGGTCTCGCCACTGCTTGGTGATGGCATCCATGCCGCGACCGGGGACATCATCCAGACGGTTCGAGTCCGGGTCTCGCCACTGCTTGGTGATGGCATCCATGCCGCGACCGGGGACATCATCCAGACGGTTCGAGTCCGGGTCTCGCCACTGCTTGGTGATGGCATCCATGCCGCGACCGGGGACATCATCCAGACGGTTCGAGTCCGGGTCTCGCCACTGCTTGGTGATGGCATCCATGCCGCGACCGGGGACATCATCCAGACGGTTCGAGTCCGGGTCTCGCCACTGCTTGGTGATGGCATCCATGCCGCGACCGGGGACATCATCCAGACGGTTCGAGTCCGGGTCTCGCCACTGCCTTTTCAGGGCATCCATGCCGCAACCTGAGGATCGGGGATCGAGCTGACGCGTGCGCTCAGCTGGGCCGCCTTCATGGCCGCCCTCGTCCTCGCCGGCTGCGGCACCGGCGCCCACCGGACACCCGCGACAGGCGGGATCCCGGACGCGCTGCTCAAGGAGGCCCGCCCGATCGGCCGCGGCCCGGAATTCCATCCGCCGGCGACCGGCCCCGTCATCGGCCCCTGCAGCAAGACCCTGGGACCGCGGTCCGGCGCGCACGTCGAGGTGTTCGCACGCAACCGTGTGGTGATCATCCCCGCAGCGATCGGCACCCGGCCGCCCCGAACCTTCGAGGCGGGGCGCATTGCAACGGCAGGCTGCTTCGGCGCGTTGACGACGATCGAGCCGACTGGGGTCGTGCTGACGCGGGCCGGCCGGACGCTCACGCTCGCTGATTTGTTCCGCTCGTGGGGCCAGCCGCTGTCGAGCGCCCAGCTCGGCCCGTTCCGCGCGCCCCCCGGAACCGCCGTGGCCGCATATGTCGGCGGGCAGCCCTACAACGGAACGGTGCCTAGGATCCCGCTGACCCGCCACGCCGAGATCGTGCTCGAGGTGGGACCTCACGTCCCGCCCCACCCCACCTATACGTTCCCGCCGGGTACGTAGCCTCGGTATCGTCCTGGCAGTCGTGCGCACCGGTTTGCGAACTCTTGGACGTGGTGCCGTGGTTCCAGCCGCGGCCGTCGTAGTCCACCAGCTTCGGTTTCAGCTCGCCTACGGCGGCCACGCGGGCGCCGTGCTCAGGCGCCAGGGACACTCTTACCTGCACTCGATGGCGCCTTGGATCGTGCTGGCGCTCGCTGTCGCCGCCGGGCTCTTCCTCTGGGCGGTCGGGCGTGCGCTCAGCGGCAACCGTTCGCCGACGCGCTACGCCGCGTCATTCACCGTGCTGTGGATCGCCTGCTCGATCACCCTGATCGCGATCTACGCCGGCCAGGAGCTGCTCGAGGGCTTCTTCGCGACAGGCCATCCGGGCGGTGTCGCCGGCGTGTTCAGCTACGGCGGCTGGTGGTCGATCCCGGCAGCACTGTGCGTGGGCCTGGTCCTGGCGGCGCTTTTCCACGGCGCCCGCTGGGCACTCGACGAGGTCGCCCGGCGCCACACGAGCGCAGTGCCAGCATCCCGGCGACGGGCTGCCCCCACGCCTCGCTGGGCCGACGTTGCCCTGCCGCGGCTCGCGCCGCTCGTGGCCGGCGCGTCCGGGCGCGGACCTCCCGCCTGACGAAGCGGCTCATTGACTTGGGCGCAGCGCGCCGGGCCACCGCCCCGGCACAGGCCGCTGCGTCAATCAATCAATCCTTCCGTCCACGCGAGGTCCCCGTGAACAAGCAGTCCAGAACGAACCAGATGTGCCGGCGCACGCGGGCATTGAAACCCGCGGCGATGCTGTGCGTGGCCATTGCCGCGGTCGCCCTCAGCGCCTGCGGCTCGAGCTCCGGCAGCGGCGTCAGCGTGCCGAAGATCGCCGCCGCTCGCGTGTTCACGCTGAGCGGCTTTGAGCCGAGCGGGTCGGTCGTGGCAGGCAAGCCGACGACGGTCTCGTTCACGGTCCGCATGCCCAACGGCGCCCCATTGACGGCCTACAAGACCGGCGGCGGACCACACACCGGCGTGCACCTGATCATCGTCCGCGACGATCTGAAGTACATCATCCACGAGCACCCGCCGATCGGGCCGGACGGCCAGCTCAAACAAACCGTCACGCTCCCCGCCCCCGGTCCCTATCGCGTACTCGTCGATGTCTACCCGAACATCCCGGGCGGGCAGCCGAACTTTCAGCTCTTTCAAAAGGTCGACGTGAAGGGCGCCTATCACCCATCAACGCTCCCGGCCTTCAGCCAAGACCAGACAGTCGACGGCTACCACGTCGACGTGCAGGGCCATCCGAAGCTGCACGCCGTGCAGGCCCAGTTCGTCAACGTCGACGTCACCGACCCGCAGGGGCGCAAGGTCAACTTCGTGCCGTGGTTCGGGGCGCTCGCGCACGCGATCTTCTTCCACCAGGGCTCCCTCGACTACTTCCACACGCACGTTTGCGGCGCCGGCGCGCCGAACTGCACCAGCGTCCTCGGCGCGACCCGCGTATCCGGGACCACGACCGCTCCGGGCAAACTGACGCTCGGCGTGCTGCTGCCGGTGCCCGGGACGTGGCGGCTGTTCCTGCAGATGAAGCTGGGCGGCAAGGTCGTCACCGTCCCCTACACGCTGAACGTCGCCTCGTGAGCCGGCGCGGAGCACGACTGATCGCCGCCGCGACGCTGGTCATCGCCCTGGCTGCGCCGGCCGCGGCCCTCGCCCATGCTGAGATCAGCCCGCCGATCTCGGTCAAGGGGCACCTCCAGCTGTACAGCCTCGCGGTGCCGACAGAGAAGGACAACGCGTTCACCACAAAGGTCGTGCTGACGGTCCCGAGCGGCTTCTCGATCGACTCGTTCGCGCCCAGCCCCGGCTGGCAGCGGACGTTGCAGCAGACGGGATCCGGTAACAACGCGGTCGTCCAGAAGGTGAGCTGGGTCGGCGGGCACGTGCCCACCGGGGAGGACGCGCTGTTCCAGTTCCTCGCGCAGCCCGCATCGAGCAGGACGTACTCGTTCACCGTGCAGCAGACCTATTCCGACGGCTCGATCGTCAACTGGTCGGGACCGGAGTCCTCAGACTCGCCGGCGCCGACGATCGAGGTCAAGGATTCGCTCGGCGGGGGCGGCGGGAGCGGCACGTCGGTGCTCACCGTGATCGCGCTGGTGCTCAGCGTCGTCGCGCTGCTGGCGGCCGGCGCCGCGATGGTGAGTCGCGGCGGGCGACCGCTGGCGTAGCGATGCGCCGCACCGCGACACTCGCCTCGTTGGCGGTCGCAGCCCTCCTGGCGGTCCCAGCGGCCGCATCCGCACACGCGTACCTGATCCGCACCCAGCCCGTCGCGAGCGGCGTGCTCAACAGCCCCCCGCAGCAGGTCGCGCTCACGTTCGACGAGGCCGTCGAGCCGAAGTTCGCGATCATCTCGGTGACCGACGCGAACGGCACCCAGCAGACGACCGCGCCGGTGAGCCGCGATCCCGCGAACCCCGACACGCTGACCGTGCCGCTGCGCCACAACCTGCCCGAGGGGTGGTACCTCGTCTACTGGCGCGCGGTGTCCGTTGACGGTCACCCCGTGCAGGGCGCGTTCACCTACGCCGTCGGCCCCAATCCCGGACCGGCGCCCCAGTTCCCGGTGCCGAGCGTCTCCGCGACCGCGAAGACCCCCCAGCTGCTGATCACGCGGTGGATCATGTTCCTGAGCGTGATGAGCGCGGTCGGGCTGTTCGTGCTGCGGATGCTGATCGCGCGAGCAGCGGTTCGGCGCGCGCGCAGCACGAACCTCAAACCCCTGTCGATCGCGTTCGTGGTCGCGAGCGTCGTCGGCCTGATCGCGATCCCCGTGTACCTCGACTTCTCGATCGCCAACGACTCGTTGCGGTCGGTGTTCGATCTGGGCGCGCTGGTGCCGCTGTTCCGGGTGACCGCGTTCGGGCGCGGCTTCGTCGACATGGAGATCTGCTTCGCCCTGTTCTGCGCAGCCGCGTGGATCGCGCTGTGGGTCGATCGCCCAGACCGCGAGCGCCGCTCCGTTGCCGAGCTCGCGGCTACTGCGGGTGCACTCGGTGCAGCGGCCGCGGTGCTGCTGATCCCGGGCACCGTCGGCCACCCGGCCCAGACCTCGCCCGGCGGGCTGACGCTCGCCTTCGACTGGGTCCACCTGGCCGGAGGATCGTTGTGGATCGGCGGACTGATCGGGCTGCTCGTGCTGTTGCTCAGCGCCACGAGCGAAACACGCGTCCCGATGCTGTCGGTCGTTGTCCCGCGCTTCTCGAACGTCGCGCTGGCGTCGGTCGTGCTGCTCGGGGCGGCGGGTATCGGCGAGACGATCAACCACATGCCCTCGTTCAACGCGCTGTGGCTGACCGGCTTCGGCCAGGCGATCCTGGTCAAGACGGGGATCGTGGCCGTGGCGCTCGTGCTCGCCGCCGGCAACCTCCTGCGCTCCAATCCGCAGCTCGTTGCCGCCCGCGAGCGCGCCGAGCTGGGGACTCCGGCCGCCGGGATGCTGCGGGGATTGATCAGCGGCGAGGCGCTGCTTGTGGCCGGCGCGGTGTTCGTCGCCGCGGTGCTCTCGAGCCTCGCGCCGCCGCCGCCGTCGTTCGCGCTTCAGAACTCAGCGCTCGCCAAGGTCGGGCCGGGGCGCGTCGTCAGGACCGTCACCGAGAAGGGCTACCAGATCCAGGTGCTGGTGCTTCCGAACAAGGCAGCCGCGCCGAACTCGTTCGCGCTTCGGATCACGAAGAACGGACAGCTCGTCCGCGGCGCCGACGTCACGCTCGCGCTCAACCACCTGGAGATGCAGATGCCACAGCAGAACTACCTGCTCAAGGAGATCCAGCCCGGCGTCTATTCGCGCTCGGCGCCGGCCCTGGTGATGGTCGGCAAGTGGGGGCTCTCGTTCCAGGTGACGCCACCGGGCGCGTCGCCATTCAACGTGTTGATCGTCGACCAGGCCAACGGCTGATGAATGTACGTCTGCGACTCGCTGCCGCGATCCTCGCGCTCTGCGCCGGGGTCGCCGCTGTCGTGATCGCGATCGAGCTGGTCCGCACCACGCTCGGATAGGGACCGCGGAAAACAACGGATGCGAGCGGCAGCCCAATCGGCTGAACTGCTCGCATGCATTTCCGGCTCTGGATCGCCTCCGCCGTCGCGGTCGTCGCACTTGCGTTCGGCGTCGCCGCCGTCACGGCCGGCTCGACGACGCGCAACTCGCTCTACAGCCAGCTGCAGCGGCCGGCGATGACCCACCAGGTCGAGGTGACGTTCGCGACGAACCGCGCGAGCGTCCGCAACCGTCTCTCGCTCAAGCTGCCGGCCGACGCCGCGCGCGTCACGGTCAGCTTCTCGATGCCGTCGATGAACATGTGGAACGGCCTCACGGGCACCCTCGTCCGCTCGGGTCAGGGCACCTACTCGATGAGCCTGCCGGTGCTCGGGATGCCCGGCACGTGGATGATGCAGTTCCACATCGTGCCGCCCCACGGCGCCGCGTACACCGTGGCAATCGATCACCGGCTGAGTTAGCTAGGGGCCGCTTGCGCGGCATCCATGGGGCCGAGCAGCCCCGTCCGGACCCGTCTCACGACCATCCTCATCGTCGCGCCTTGCAGCGCCGTCGACAACAGCACCGCGAAGAACACGATGTTGAAAAACTCCAGGCTGCGAGGGACCCCGCGTATGACCGGGAACGTCGCGAGGATCACAGGTACCGCTCCCCGCAGGCCACCCCAGCTGATCAGCACGCGTTCGGCGCGCGAGAAGCCCTGCCGCATCGTCGCCAGCGTGGCGGCGATCGGCCGCGCCACCAGCGTGATGATCAGCGCCAGCAGCACTCCCTCGACGGCGACTGACCCAAGCTGGCTCGGGAACACCAGCAGCCCGAGCGCCAGGAACATCCCGATCTCGGCAATCGACGCCAGTCCTTCGTGGAAGGCCAGCACGGACCGTTTGTCACGCAGCTGGCCGTCGCCCACGACCAGTCCCGCCACGTAGGCCGCAAGGAACCCGGAGCCCTCCAACGCGCCGGCGGCCCCGTAGGCGATCGCGGCGGTCGCGAGTGAACCAGTCAACGCGAGGCTTGTGTGAAGCCGTCTTGATAGGAGGATCGCCAGCCCGCCCACGCCGGCGCCGGCGACCGCGCCCACGCCGACCTGGCGCACGATGAACAACCCGGCGTCCAACGGCTGGTATTTCGCATTGACGATCAGCTCGATCGTGACGAGCACGAACAGCACCGCGACCGGATCGTTGAAGCCCGCCTCGGCCTCGAGCGTGCGGCGCAGCCGTGCAGGGAGCCTGACGCCGCGCATCAGCGCGAAGATCGCCGCCCCGTCGGTTGCGGCGAGGATCGCCCCCAGCAGCAGACCCTCGAGCAAGGAGAAGTCGAACAGCCAGCTCGCCGCGAGGCCCGCGATCAACGCCGTCCCGCAGGTCGCCGCCACGGCAAGCAGCAGCGCCGGACGCAGTACGGGTCGGATCTCGCTCCAACCCGCGGACAGCCCACCCTCGAACAGGATCAGGACCAGGGCTACCGTCCCGATCAGTCGCGCGAGCCGGTAGTCGTTGAAGGAGATCAGGCCGAGCCCGTCGCTTCCGATCAGCATCCCGAGCCCGAGAAACAGGATCAGCGCCGGCAGCCGCAGCCGCGCAGCCGCCATCGACGCCGCCACGCCGGCAATCAACAGCGCGCCGGCGACCAGGATCAGTTCCGCGTCGTGAGCCACCAATTGACGATGACAGACCCGGCTGAGGCTGCCATAAGCTGCTGTCCCCTGGCGCCCTCACTGCTGGGGAGGGGGTGGCGAGGAGCGACCATTTCGCTCCAAAGCGGCATCGGTGGCCTGCGTTTTGGCGCAGAGTGGTTGCTGTTGCTATCGCGACCACACTGCTACATAGCGCCGAGGCTCGCTGGAGCTTTGGAGCAATGTGGTTGTTCGGCCCTCCTTCTCGTGCTTCAGCGGGACGGAGCGTTTCTGCGAGAGCGCGTCGCCCGTCCGGACGGGCCCGCCCGGGTGGGCGGGGCCCCAATCCCCGCCGAGCGCAGCGAGGCCCCTAACGCCGAGCCGTCGCGTGCCGGCGCCGAAGCATGATCAGCGCGCCGGCGACCACGATCGCCGCGACGATCAGGATCACCAGCAGCAGGACGCGCGAGTTCCCGCTCTTCGAGGTTGAGGTTTGAGCTTTGATTGGGTGGCCCGACGCTGCGGCGAGCTTGGCGAGAGCGGGGATCGCGGCCTGAGCGAGGTCGTTGCTCGTCGGTCCGGATGGCTTGTCCAGACCGGCGACGGCCTGGGTGGCCTGTGCCGTGAGGCCTTGGACGCCGTACCCGGCCGGCATCACGACGAGCAGCGGCTGCTTGCTGTTCTGAAAGCTGATCTCCTGGTCGAGAAACTTGGCGTACTGCTGGGGCTTGTTGAACAGGTCAGGGATCACGCCGAGATCGACCGGCGAGGCGATCAGCGCGACCTTGATCCGAGCGGCGGTGGCCGCGGCGCTCAGCTGCTTCTGCAGCGCCCTCGTGACCGGCGGCTGGTACGGATAGAAGACGGGCTCGCCGAGCAGTACGTCGCTCGCAGGATCGCCGTCGGCGAGCGCGATCGCCGGCGCGAACAGCAGGGCGAGCAGTGTCGCTGCAAGGATCTTCCGCACGTCGATCCAGTTAATCATTGACCCTCCGCCGCCGCCGCGTGGCCGGGCTGACGAGCGCCTTCCCCAGTGCTCGCTCGGGATCGATCAGCAGGACCAGCTGCTCTCCGACGGCGGCGACGTGCTCCCCCACCCCCGCGGCGATCACCCGCATCGGGAGCGGGTGGATCAGCTGCTCGGAGACGCGCATCACACCGTGGACGCCACCGACGATCAGGCCAAGCGCGCCCTTCGAGAGCTCGAGCACGAGGATCCGGCTGTGTGCGTCCACGGCGGGCGATCGTCCGAGGACGGTCGAGAGGTCCACGACCGGCAGCACTTCCCCGCGCAGGCTGATCAAGCCCTGGACGAGCCCTTGCGGCGCGGCGGTCGCCTTTGGCTGGCTGTAGCGGATGATCTCGCGCACGAAGGAGAGCGGCACGGCGTAGTCCTCGCCATGCAGCGAGAACACGACGAGCTCTCGCTCAGCTGAGCTCGGATGCGGTGGCATAGCGCCGCTCGACCGCCGGCGCTTCGGCGCGGGCCGGGGGCGTCGGGATCAGCAGCCCGGCGAGTGCGCAGACCACAAGGAAGCCGGTGGCCATCACATAGGTCGCGGTGAAGCCGGTGACGGTCGGCAGGCCGTGCGCTGCGTTGTTGGCGATGAACGTCGCCGAGATCTGGCCGCCGAGGGCCCCACCGAGCGTGCGCATCACGGTGTTCATGCCGCTGGCCACGCCGGTCTGCGTCGGCGGCACCGCCTGCACGATCAGGTTGCCGAGCGCCGCGAACGCGAGACCAATCCCGATTCCGAGAAGCGTCACGGTGATCAACATCTGGTACGGATGGCTGTGGGCGAGGGCCGCGTACCCGAACGACACCGCCGAGATCGCGGATCCGGCGACCAGCGCCGACTTCGAGCCGAAGCGCTCGGCGACGGGCCCTGCGACCGAGCCCAGCATCCCCATCGTGAGCGCGCACGGCGCGAGGTAGAGGCTCGCGACGAGCACGGACGCCCCGAACCCGAAGCCGGTGCTCTTCGGCAGCTGCGCGAACTGCGGGAACACGATGAACGACGCGTACATGCCGGCACCGAGCAGGAACGCCGCGAGGTTGGTCGTCCACACTCCGCGAATCCGCATCATCGCCATGTCGACGAGCGGGTTCGGACTGCGGAGCTCGAACACGACCCAGCCGACGCAGAACACGAGGCCGATCGCGAACAGCCCCAGCGTCTTCGACGATCCCCAGCCCCACGTCCCGGTCTGCGCGATCGCGATCAGGACGCTCGAGATCCCGATACTCATCAGCACCGCTGAGATCCAGTTCACCCGGCCAGGCGAACGGACCGGCGACTCGGGGATGTACTTCCAGGTGAACAGCGCAGCCAGCAGCGTCAGCGCGAGCGGGATCCAGAACAGCCAGTGCCACCCGAGATGCTCGTCGACGATCGCGCCGACGATCAGGCCTACCCCGCCGCCGACCCCGAGGATCGAGGACATCAGGCCGATGCTGCCGGCGACCCTGTCGGGCGGGAACTCGTCGCGGGCGATCGAGAACGCGAGCGGGAAGATTCCGCCGGCGACGCCCTGGATCACGCGCGCGAGGATCAGCATCGCGAGCGACTGGGATAGCGCCGCCAGCAGCGTCCCGAACGCGAGCACCAGCAGCGTGTAGAGCAGCAGCCGCTCCTTGCCGTAGATGTCGCCGAGCCGACCGATGATCGAGGTGCCGACGGACGCCGAGACCAGGAATCCGGTCAGCAGCCAGGTAACCCCCGTCTCGCTCGTGTGCAGGCTCTTCTGGAAGGACGGCAGCGCCGGGATCACGGCAGAGCTCAGCACCGCATACGCGAGCCCGGCAAGCGACAGCACCGCCAGGATCAGCGTCGGGTGTACCTGCCCGGAGTGGGAGCTCTTGGCGGCCACCACAGCACCGTAGCGAACGCGTCTACGGTGCTCCGCCCAGCGCCTGCTCCACCGAGGCCTTCGTGATCACGCCGTTCGAGGAGGGCGTGCACGCCAATGCGGCACGCCGGAAGGCCGAGGTGTGGATGTCGACTCCAGGCCCGGGCGAGATCTACACGATGACGGTCACCGAGTACGAGCGCGCGGGGCGTCTGCGGAGGCTCTATTTCCGCGTCTACCGCAACCCGTTGCTGCTGCTCCTGGTCGGACCGAGCCTCGTCTTTCTGTTCGAGCGCGCTTCCCGCAGCGAGGCATGTCGCGCCGGATCCTCGCGAGCGTGGTTGTCACCAACCTCGCGCTGGCCGGCTGGGCCGTCGGCTGGAGCTTGCTCGTCGGCTGGCGGACGTATCTCGTGATCCAGGGGACGACGCTCGTCGTCGGCGGCGCGATCGCAGCCTGGATGCTCTACATCCAGCACCAGTACGAGGAGACCTACCAGGCGGCGAGCGAGTGGCGCTTCGAGCTCGCGGCGCTGCAGGGCAGCTCATACCTCGAGCTGCCGCGCGCGCTGGCGTGGATGGTCGGCAACGCCAACTATCACCATGTCCATCACCTCAGCGCGAAGATCCCGAACCACCGCCTGCGCGCCGCTCATGAGGAGCAGCCGATGTTCGCGCGCACGGGAGTGGGTGGGATCACGGTCATCACGCTGCGCTCGAGCATCGCGACGCTGCGATTGAAGCTGTGGGACGAGGAGCGCCGCTGCCTTGTGCCGTTCACCCCTCACACGCGGACACGGCCGAGTTTGGCCGGGTCGACGAGCAGGTCCATCTCCATCACACGATCGCCTTCGATCGTGAACGCGACGACCGACACGACCTGACCGTCGCGCACGACGACGGCGCCGGGGCGGCCGTCCACGATCGCGGGTCGTCCGTACGGCGCCATCGGGGTGCCACGCGCGACCACGAGATTGGCGACGTCGCGCGAGCCTCTGACCGTCGTCGGCACCGGAGGGCCGGCATCGCCGCCGGCGCCGCGGAAAACGACATCCGGGTCGAGCACCTCGAGCAGCCCTTCGAAGTTCCCGTCTCGTGAGGCCGCGAGAAACGCCTCGACGACCGTGCGCTGCTGAGCAAGGCTCTGCTGCTCGGGATCGGGCGCGCCCCTGACCCGGCGTCTGGCCCTGCTCGCGAGTTGCCGTGTCGCCGCCACGTCGCGCTCGACGATCGGCGCGATCTCGCTGAACGGCACGCCGAACATGTCGTGCAGGACGAACGCGAGCCGCTCCGCCGGCGAGAGCCTCTCGAGCACGACCTGCAGCGCCAGCGCGACCGAGTCGGCCATCAGCGCCTCGTGCTCGGGATCGCTCTCCTCGAACAGGCTGACCACCGGCTCGTCCGGCCAGCGGTCCGCGAGCTCCTCGCGTCGTGCCTGCCGCGCCCGGAGCATGTCCAGGCAGATCCGGCTGACGACGGTTGTCAGCCATCCGCGCAGGTTCTCCACATCGGACGCTTCAGCGCGATTCAGGCGCAGCCACGCCTCCTGGACCGCGTCGTCGGCGTCGGCTCTCGAGCCGAGCATTCGCTGCGCGACGGCTCGCAGGTGGGCCCGACTCTCCTCGAACTGCTCGGCTTGCCACTGCTTTGGATCCATCGGTCACATCCTCTCGTCGGCATCCGTCATCGAGTTGACGAAACGAACGCGCCCGACGTGACGGGCGATCGACCGAAACGGAGATGCGACCATGCATGCGATCGAAGCACAAGGTCTTCGCAAGACCTACCCGGGCGGCGTTGAGGCCGTCAAGGGAATCGACTTCGAAGTCGAGGGCGGCGAGGTGTTCGGCCTGCTCGGGCCCAACGGCGCCGGCAAGTCCACGACGGTGGGGATGCTGACGACGACGATCGTGCCGACCGCCGGCAGAGCGCTGTTAGCCGGTCACGACGTGGCGCGCTCGCCGCTGCTGGCGCGGAGCGTCTCGAGCGTGGTGTTCCAGGAGCCGGTCGTCGACCGGGGCCTGACGGGGCTCGCGAACCTCGAGCTGCACACGCGGCTGTGGGGCGTGACGCCCGCGCAGGCCACGCGGCGGATCGACGAGCTCGTCGATGCGCTCGGGCTCTCGGAGCTGATCATGCGGCCGGTCGAGACCTACAGCGGCGGCGAGCGGCGGCGCCTCGAGATCGCACGGGCGCTGACATCGAGGCCTCAAGTGCTGTTCCTCGATGAGCCGACGGTCGGCCTTGACCCGCGGATCCGTCACGAGTTGCTCGACGTGATCGCGGGGCTGCGCGACCGCGAGGAGCTGACGATCCTGCTGACAACGCATTACCTCGACGAGGCGCAGCGGCTCTGCGACCGGGTCGCGATCATCCACGAGGGGTCGCTGGTCGCGCTCGACAGCCCGGCGGCGCTCCTGGCCGGGCTCGGCCGCGAGATCCTGGAGTTCCGCGTGGTGGGCGACAGCGGAGGCGCGCTGGCGATGCTGCGCGAGCGGCACATCGCCGGCGATGACGCGTTCGCCGTCGGCGCGCGAATCACGGTCCCGCTTCACCTGCACGCGGCGGCCGATGCGCTTGCGGTGCTCGATTCAGAGCAGGTCCGCTTCTCGGAGATCGCCACCCGCTCCCCGAACCTCGACGACGTCTACCTGAAGTTCACAGGCTCGGTCGCGCAGGCGGCCTGAGTTGATACTCGACAAAGGAGGTCTTGAACCATGTCTGCGATAGCTGAACCGATTGCTGTTCCCATCGGACGGTCGCCCCGCGTGCGGACAGCCGGCGCACTGGCCACGCTCGCGCGCCGGCGAGCGACACTGACCGCCGGCAACCCGCGGCAGATCCTGGTGCCACTCGTGGGCCCGGCGCTGCTCGCGCTGGTCGTCGCGCCGGCGTTGAAGATCGCGACCGGCGGCCTTCGGTCGCACCTCGACTACACGGCATTCGTGGGAGTGGGGACGATCGGGCTCGTGGTGCCGCTCAGCTGCATCTTCGCGGGGCTGAGCGTGCTCGTCGACCGGCAGAGCGGGGCGCAGCGAGAGCTGCTCGCGGCGCCCGTTCCTCGGTCCTGGCTCGTGATCGGCAATCTGATCGTGGCGCTCGTTCTGTCTGCCCTTCAGGTAGCGGTGCTGATCGGGCTGTCCGCTCTGCGCGGCGCCTCGTTTCACGTCTCGGCGAGCGGTGTCGCGTGGTTTGCCGCGGCGGCGGTGCTGTTCACCGTGTTCATGTACGGCGTCGCGGAGGCGCTAGCGAGCCGCGTCTCGAGCCCGGAGGAGTACATCGGCGCGACCCCGGTGATCGCGATCCTGCCGTTCTTCCTCGCCGGGGCGCTGTTCCCGATCGGGGCGATGCCGGCGTTCCTGACGACGATCGCCAAGCTCATGCCGCTCACCCACGCGCTTGCGCTGATGCGCTACGCCTTCGTGGACCCCACCGGCAAGGGCCTGCACGACATCTGGGGCATGAGCAACGTCACGCTCGAGGCGTGGCTCAGCCTGGCCGTCGTCGCGGCCTTCGCCGCGCTGATGACGGTGGTTTCGATCCGGCTGTTCTCACGCTCGGCGACGAGATGAGGGTTGGCGCGGGCCGGGAGTCGGTTCCCGGTCCGCGCAACTTCGATGACCCGGCCACGTTCTCGGCTATGTGAAGGTGATGGTCCGGGTTGCTCCGCTGGTGGTTGCAGTTGCTGTACTGCAACTCGGGGCGCCGGCGTTCGCCGCGTTCCCGGGCGCGAACGGAATGCTTGCCGTGCAGCCGCGCGCCGGCGGAGGCATCGTGCTTGTGGGCGCCAACGGGGCGGGCGAGCGCCGAATCTGCGTTGCCCGCTGCGGAGCGCCACGCCGGCCACGCTGGTCGCCCGACGGCCGAGCGCTCGTGTTCGCCGGGCCGCGGATCGAGATCGTGTACCCCGACAGCTCGTGCATGAACTGTGCATTCGGCGCGGCCCCGAACCCGGCGTTCAAGCCCGGCATCGGCAGGCGCGGCTCTTGGTCCGCGGCTCCGCGCCGGCGTTCTCGCCGCATGGTCGGTTGATCGCGTTCGTGGCTCCGGACCATCGGCTGATGGTCGTCGCGGTCGGCGCGCGCCGTACGGCCCCGAAGGCCGTCGGCGGCGTGCGGCCCGTTTCGGTCGATTGGCAACCAAAGCCACGCGCCCCGAACCCGGGGTGCCTCGTGCCGCCCGGCGCGCGGACCCTAGCCTCGTCGAGCGGCGCACTCGTGATCGCCGACGGCCCGCCGGCGTCCGACCCGGATGTCATCGCCGCGGTGCGGTCCTACATGGGCTGCCTGCGCGCGGACGGCCGCCAGCGGCTGCTCGAGCGCCTCGGCCCGGGCAACCTGGACAACGCGTATTCGGTGAGCTCGGCGCTGG
This sequence comes from uncultured Solirubrobacterales bacterium, assembly GCA_963796525.1. Lineage (GTDB taxonomy): Bacteria > Actinomycetota > Thermoleophilia > Solirubrobacterales > Solirubrobacteraceae > Palsa-465. Next base: position 112,063 of record CAWCMD010000010.1, on the reverse strand, counting down.
TGGCGGCGCCCTACGCGGCGCTCCTCAGGGACTGGGTTCCACTACGGCGGCAGGAGCACGACGGTCCAGGTGTTCGACCTGCGGACCGGGGTGCTGCAGAGGAGGCTCGGCGGCAAGATGGTGACGGAGTGCGAGGACTACAGCGGTGGCGACTGCCCAAGTCCACAGACGATCGGGCCGGTTGTGCTGGGCAGCGACGGGGCTTCGGCGGCACATATCGAGGAGGTCGATCCGGCCGGCACGTTTTCGACTCCGATCGACCACGTGTCCTGTCCGGCGGCATCGCTGTGCGTAGCGGGCGGATGGTCTCGGCCATGTTCTGAGCTCAGTCGATCCGACCGCGGGCGCGAGCGCGTGGCAGACAACGACCCTCGTCCCGCCGCCGTGGTTCGGCGTCGTTGATCTGAGCTGTCCTTTGAGCTCGCTTTGCGTCGGCGCTTCGACCGATGTCTACACGTCGGCTGACCCCGGCGGCGGGACGGCCGCCTGGAGCGCGACCAGCCTCCCCGGCACAAATGTTCACTCGACGGCGGTGAGCTGCCCATCCGCCGAACTCTGTGTCATCTCGCGCGACGACGGGAGCGTCGCCGTTTCGACGGACCCGACCGGCGGCACAAGCGCATGGTCGGTCGCTCAGATCGACCCGGGCCGAGCGCTCACAGCGGTGTTCTGCTCGGCGTTGCCGCGGTGCTTCACCAGCGACGCCGACAAGGTGCTGACATCGACGCAACCAGCCGGCGGCACGTGGACGGTCACCCCCGGGACTCCGGCGTTTACCGCGGGCACGTGTCCGACGACCACCCTCTGCGTGTCGGTGCACGGCCAAGACATCTTTACGACGACGGATCCGGGCGACGCCACCTGGACCTCGCACGCCGTCACTGGCCGTTTGACCGCCGTCGCCTGCCCCTCGGCCTCGCTCTGTCTTGCGGTCGGATCAGGAGGCGAGCTTGAGATCTCGAGCAATGCCGCGTCGGGCGTGTGGGCAAGCACGACGATCGACGCGGGCCGTGATTTGAACTCGATCTCGTGCCCTTCGATTTCGCTGTGCGTGGCGGTCGACTCCGTGGGTCACATCGTGACCTCAACCGATCCCACCGGCGGGCCGTCCGCGTGGACGCCGGTGCTCGTCGACGGCGATCCGTGCTCTCGGATGCCTCGTCATGCAGCTCCGAGCAGATCGTCGCGTCAGCCGGGCGCGGCGTGCACACGATCGACTCGATCAAGCTCCCCGGCGTCGGGCCCTTCCTTACGGGGCTGAGGCTTACGCGCGACGTGCTCTCCTGGAGCCACGACGGGACGCCCAGACGCGTCCGGTTGCGGTAGCCGTTCCCCTGCTGGCCCCGCGGCGCTCGGGCTCCGCTCTCAGTTGAAGCGAAGCCCGAGCAGTGCATGTGCTGGTCTCAGCCGACCACCATCAGGCTGTTGCCCTCGGCGTCGCGCAACCAGAACATCGGCGGCACCGGGTCGCCCATGCGGCTGACCTCGGCATCGACGTCGACGCCGGCGTCCTTCAACTGCGCGTGGTAGCCGTCGACGTCCTCCGAGTGCAGGCTGATGCCGGTCTCACGCCCGCCGACCTGGGTGTCCCCCCCGGGCGGCGGCGGCGCCAGCGCGATCGTGGTCTCCTGGTCGGGCAGGCCAACCTCCACCCAGCGGTACTGACCGCCGAACGGCATGTCCACGCGCTTCTCGAAGCCGAGCTTCTCGACGTAGAAGTCGATCTGCTTGTCCTGGTCGGCGACCGGAATGATGACCGTGGCGATCTTGCTCACGGTGGTCTTGGTGCTGGGCACGACTTCCTCCTTATGGGGTTTTGGAAATACGACAGTTTTGACCGCCTGCCGTGCGGAAACTCATCGCAATCCCAGAGGCGAATCTTGTCGGGTTTCTGTTCTTCTCGCCCGAAGAGATTCGCCCTGGTCGGGCGCCTGTCAAGGTTGCTTGACATGAAACCGATGTAAAGGCACCTTGACCCGAGTGAGGAACCGAGTGCGGGAACGACGCAGCGACCTCGGTCTGACACAGGCCGAGGTGGCAGAGGCCCTGGGAGTGTCGCGCCAGACCGTGATCTCGATCGAGAATGGGCGCTACCTCCCGTCCCTGCCGCTCGCGTTCCGGATAGCGCGGCTTTTCGGCGTTCCCGTAGAGGCGATGTTCGAGCCAAGTGATGAGGAGGTCCTCAAGTGAAGCTGTCCCTCCCCCCACGTCTGCGCGCGGCCACGCTGCTGGCGATCGGCGCGCTCGCGGCGCTGATCATTGGCGGCGCGACCCATGGATGGTCGACGATCGTCCATGTCCTGCCAATCCCGATTCTCGCGGTGTGCGGGATCTGCATCTGGAGCGGTCGCGATTCGGACATTGGCGCGCTGATCCGCCGCCAGGTCGACGAGCGCCAGCAGTATCAACAGCTCAAGGTTCAGGCGCTCATCGGCCAACGCCGGCGTGGCCCGGTCTGTCACATCCGCGCCGTGTCGCGTGTCAGGTTTGTATGACCGATGCGACGGAGGTACGAACGATGGATGAGCGCGACTGGCTCGCAGAGAGATTCGAGGAACACCGCACCCGTCTGCGGGCCGTCGCCTACCGGATGCTCGGGTCGCTGAGCGAGGCCGACGACGCGGTCCAGGAGGCATGGCTGCGGCTCAGCCGTTCCGACGCGTCCGAGATCGAAAACCTCGGCGCCTGGCTGACCACGGTTGTTGGGCGTGTGTCGCTGAACATGCTGCGCTCGCGCCGTCAGCGCCGCGAGGAACCGCTTGACGTGTACGTGCCCGAGCCGATCGTCGACAACCCCAACGGCACCGACCCCGAACACGAGGCGCTGCTCGCCGACTCGGTGGGGCTGGCGATGCTGATCGTGCTCGAAACGCTAACCCCAGCCGAGCGGCTCTCGTTCGTGCTGCACGACATGTTCGCCATCCCCTTCGACGAGATCGCGGCGATCATCGACCGTTCTCCCGAGGCCACGCGACAGCTCGCCAGCCGCGCCCGCCGGCGCGTGCAGGGCGAGACCGCGGTTCCCGACGCCGACGTCGACCGGCAGCGCGAGCTGCTCAACGCGTTCGAGGCCGCAGCGCGCGAGGGAGACTTCGAAGGGCTCGTGGCGCTGCTCGATCCGGATGTGGTGCTGAGATCGGACGGCGGGCCGACAGCGCCGAGCCTGACCCGCGAGATCCGCGGCGCGAGGACCGTCGCCAGCCAGGCGGTGCTGTGGTCGCAGGTGGGCCTCGTGATCCGGCCGGCGCTGATCAACGGCGTCGCCGGCGCCGTCACGATGCGCGACGGCCAGCCGTTCTCGGTTGGGGCGTTCACGGTGCGGGGCGGCAAGATCGTCGAGATCGACATCCTCGCCGACCCCGAGCGCGTCAGCCGACTCGACCTCACGGTCCTCGACGCGTGAACCCGGCGACTGGCTCGCCGGTCGCTGTCGCTCAGGTCGTTTCGCTCAGGGCCGCCGGGCGTGTGAACTGGCGCCTAGCTCGGGCCCGGTCGCTCAGGTCCGCCCTGCGTGCCGCGCGCCCTGCCGGACCGTCGGGATCGCGATCGCGATGCGCGAGAAGTGCACGACACCGGTCGCGCGCTGCGTCTGGTAGGCCACGGTGCTGGCCGTCAGCTGAAGCGTGAAGGTCTCGCCGGGATGGTCGGCCGCCGCCAGGACCTCGAGCGGCTCGCTGAACGTGTGCGTGGCGCCGTCGAGGCTCACGGGTACGGGCGTGACCTGGTTGCCGAGCACCTTCCCTGTCGCGTTGTCGACGATCTGGGCGTAGACGCGAGTCGACCTACCGTTCTCGCCGCCGCCGGTTGCGCTGTATGTGATCGTGAGACGCGGCGCGCCGGCGATCAGCTGCATGCGCCGCGGCGCGGGCAGAGTCACGTTGACCGCGTTGGCAGCCTTCGCCGGTGTGATCGGGGCCGCCACGGCGCCGACCGCGCCCGTGCCTGGCGGCGCGGTGACGGGACCCGAGCCGCCCGCCTCCATCAGCGGGAGCGTGCCCGATCCGTGGCCGCTGATCGGCGACCCGACCTTGAGCGGGTAGTCAGAGGCGGTGTGCTCGGCTCCGTCCTGATCGACCCACTCGAACTTCGGGCCCGTCTGGACGTGCGTCTCGCGCTTCAGGTAACGGTCGAGCCAGGCGATCAGGTTTTTGTCGATCAGCGAGGTCTGACCGGGATTCGTGATGCAGATCCCGTGACCGCCGCAGAACCAGAGCATCTTCAGCGGCACGCGATCGCGCTTGAGGATCGCGTAGTTGTTGACCGCCTCCTGCAGCGTGAAGAGGTTGTCGACCGTGCCCTGGACGAGGAGCGTCGGGATGTGGATCCGCTTGACCAGGTCCCCCGGCCCGCGGCTCCGGTAGAAGTTCAGCTCGGCCGGCGTCAGCGGCTGGCCTTCGAGACCCGCCGTGTAGGACTCGCCGATCAGCGGGTCGAGCCGTCCCGCGCTTTTGCCGAGCGTGTACAGCACCGTCGACCACCCGAGCTTGATCGTCTGCTGCTTGTAGAGGCTCGTGACGAGTGAATGCCAAGCGATGTCCGGGACGATCACGTCGATCCGGTGGTCGATGGCTGCTGACACGAGTTGAATCCCGCCCCCGTAGGACCCGCCGGCCATTCCGACGCGGGGGTCGCCGGGCCGGTCGAGCAGCGCCTGCGGTTGATGCGCGAGCCAGGTGATGATCGCCGACACGTCGCGGCCCTCGTACTGGGGGCTGTCGACCTCGACGGTCCCGCCGGAGGACCCGAAGCCCCGGGGGTCCCAGGTCACGACGTTGAAGCCGGCGCGGCGCAGCGTCCCGATGCCCGGGATCCCGGTCGACGTGTCGGTTGCGTCGTTCTCGTTCGTGTCCCCTGGCGCGCTCCATCCAGGACCGAGCAGGACCGTGGGCGCACGATGACCTGCAGCAAGTCCGGCCGCCGAGAAGAAGTTGACGTGGATCATCGTGCCGTCGAACGACGTGACGGAGGTGCTGTCGGCCGTCGCCTGACTCGCGAGCGCGAGGACCGCGACGGCGCACGCCGCGAGCGATGCGGCTGCCTTGCTGAGTGAACGCGTGATGATCATGGCTGCGAGAACACGAACGTACCACGTCCGGATGAGCGCGACTGCAGCAACTGGCCCCCACCGGCACCGCTGCGCTGGCCCTTGGTAGAAGCCCCTGAGTTGGCTTACCGTCCGCTCGTGCCCGCGCTCCGCTACGTCGACCCATACAAGCCACGAGGCCGGATCTATCTGGCGATCTGCCGGCTCTCGGCCACGCGCGTCGGGATGTGGCTGGCGAGCGCGATCGCGTGGAAGCTCGACCCGATCCTCCTGAAGCTCACGGGCGGCCGCCTCGCCAGCACGGGACCGGTCGCCTGCGCGGTGCTCGAGACGTGCGGCGCCCGCTCAGGGCTTCCGCGCCGGACGGCGACGCTGTACTTCCACGACGGCAACCGCGTGACGCTCGTCACCGCCAAGCAGGGCCGCCCGACCCAGCCCGCGTGGTACTTCAACATCCGCAAGCACCCCGACGTCGTCTTCGGTGGCGTGCCGTTCCGCGCATCGGTCGTCGAGGATGAGGACGAGCGCGCACGGCTTTGGCTCCTCGCGGACCGGGTGTTCCCCCAGTTCGACAAGTTCCAGCAGTGGGCGGGGCGCGCGGGGCGGACGATTCCGATCGTGCAGCTGACTGCGCGGTAGAGCGCCGGCGGGGGTGCCGGCGCTCGGCGCCGGCATCTGCTTCTGCAACAAATGTGTGCCAATTCGCCCACTTTTCGACTGGGTGATTCATGCTGGGGAGCGTGAACGCTCGCCTGCACCCCGATTTCGTTACACAGCGCGCTGCGGCCCTTGGGACGAGTAACGAAATCGGCGCTGGGGCACCGAAAACGTTCCTCGTTGACAACCCACGCGGTCGCTCTGTAACGAAATGGGTGTAGATCGGGCCTTGGCACAGAACGGGGTGATCGGCTGTCGACAGCTGTATGCCGCTGGACTCACCCCGGATGCCATCCGAGCGCGCGTCGCCGCCGGCAGGCTCTTCCGCCTCTTCCACGGCACGTACGCAATCGCCGATCCCGCGGTCCTGCCACTTGCGTGGGAGGCCGCCGCGCTGCTCGCCCTCGGCCCCCACTCGTTCCTCAGCCATCGGTCGGCTGCGGCGGCGTGGGGACTCGCGACGCCCGACCCGAACACGATCGACGTGACGCTGGTCGGCCGCAGGGCCCGCCCCCGGGATCGACTTCGGATCCATCACGTCGCGCAACTCCATTCCGCCGACACCGCGCCGAAGTCCAACCTGCGCCTGACCTCCCCGGCCAGAGCCGTGATCGAGTTCGCCGCCCAGGCAACCTCCTCCGAGTTCGAGCACGCGTTCGGCGAGGCGAGAGCGAGGCATCTGATCAACGACCACGGGCTGGATCAAGCGCTGCTGCGTTTCCCGCAGAACGATCCCGGCGCGGCGATCGTCAGGCACCTGCTCCGCACAGACCCGGGCGCGACACGCACCCGTTCCAACCCCGAACGGGCGCTCCGACGGCTGCTGAAGGCCGGGAACCTCCCGCAGCCGCTCGTCAACGTTCCACTCCTCGGTTACACCGCCGATTTCCTCTGGGAGGAGCACAAGCTGATCCTCGAGGTCGACGCCTATGGCACGCACGGCGATCGGCTCGCGTTCGAGCGCGATCGCCGGCGCGACCAGGTCCACGTAGCGGCGGGCTACACGGTGATCCGCGTCACCCGGGAACAGCTGATCAACGAGCCCTACGCGGTGATCGCCCGGATCGCCCAGGCTCTGGCGCTGCGCGCGGCCTAGCAGCGCCCAGGTGGCCCGGCCCCTCGCGCTACGCGGACCCGCGCGCCGAGCGCCGAGACCCGCGGGCCGAGCTAGGGCCGGGCGAGGGCCGGGCGAGGGCCGGGCGAGGGCCGAGCTAGGGCCGAGCTAGGGCCGAGCGAGCGCCGAACGCCGAGGACCGGCGGAACGGCCTACGGCCGCGGCTCGAGAACGAACACGTTGATCTGGCGGTCCGTCCGCTCTCGGTAGTTGTCGAAGCCGGCGTACTGGTCGTTCATCCGGCGCCACAGCTCCTCGCGCTCCGCGCCCTCGGCGATCCGGGCGCTCATCCGTTGCTGCTTGCCCCGGACCTGGACCACGGTGTGCGGATTCGCCTCCAGGTTGAGCGCCCACGCCGGCGCCCGCTCGTTGCCGGCGTTCGAGCCGATCACGACCAGTCGCTCTCCGTCCGCCATGAACAAGACCGGGGCGGTGCGGAGCTTTCCGGAACGTCGACCGCGCGTCGTGAGCAACAGCACCGGCGCGCGTCCGATCCGCCCGAACAATCGTCCCCGCGTCAACCGGTAAACGGGCACGTTGAGCTTCCCGCCCCATCGCAGGGCCCAGTCCGGGATCGAGGTCGAGAAGCGCGAGAGTGCTTGGTCGCTCGGCACGGCGGAAGCATCCCACACTCCGCTGTTAAGCTCCGCGGTCCACGGGGCGTGACCAGACGCAGACTCCACATAAGAGGCCTGGCAAGCGGCGCGACAACAGCGGCGATCGCCGGCGCCGTCGCAGTCTTCGCCACTCAGACGGCCGCCGGCGCCGGCACGAACGCGAAACCGCCTCCCGTCCCGGCCGGCACGAATGCCAAGCCGCCGCCCTCTCCGACCTCGCGCCTGCTGCACCGCGACGTGCTGATCGACGCGGATATGTGGGATCGCCGCCCGCGGATGATGGCCGCAGGACTTGGATTCACCGGGATCATCGGCGTCCCTGGACTCAGCATCAGCGATCTGGCGACCAGCGAGCAGCGGGTTCGGGCCGTCGGCGGCACCTGGAACACGGTTTCCTGCGCGGCAGGCGAGACACCGCCGCTCAGCGCCTATACGTCGGCGTCGACTCCGCAAGCCGTGGCGCTATCGTTCGGCTATCCGGCTGTCAATTCGGACGGATTGCCTGTCGAGTTCAGCTGGCCAGTCAGGCCGAGCACGCTCGATGCCAGCGATTTCCGCGTGACCCTCTCGAACGGCAAGACGGTGACGCCGCAACTGGCGGCGGTGTTTCCGAATGCGGAATACAACGAGCGCTCGACCGTTGTGCTGTTCGGGAAGTTCGGCAATCGGCTGCCGCCGCGCAATCCGCGCTCCGCCTTCCCGATAAGGACGCGGGTCGTGCGCGGAAAGACGCGCCTGCAGCTCGTAGGCCCGCACGACCGCCTCGTCAGCGCGATCGGAATGTCCGCCAAGAGCTCGACGACGCCCTACGCCCAGACTTCCAACCCTGCCAAGCGCACCGGCCGTCACCTGGTGGCGGCAAAGCTCACGCGGATGTCCGCGCGCGGCGATACCGCGCCGCCTCCGTTCAACGGCGCGCTGCCCAACGACGGCGTAACCCTCTACGGAAGCGCGGCCAGGTTCCGGCTGCGCGTTTTCACCTCCGGCGGCTTCTCACCCGACGGAGTCCGGGCCGTTTTCCCGACTGAGTTCTCGCGTTATTTCCGCCTCCGCGCCCGAGGCAACAACGGACGGACCGTGCTGCTGACCAAGACGGGCGTCGATTACCACCTCGGCGGCGGCGTCGTCCGCATCCTCGGGCTCGCCGACCTGGGACGCAAGCAGTCGCACTACGACGATTGCTACGTCGAGGACAAGGACAACCAGATCGACATCGTCCTCGGTGGCGACGAGCGCGCGGTTCGGAGGATCACGGCCGTGGAGATCCCGGCCGCGGGCACGTACTCGCCGTTCTACAACCCCGGGGGACCGGGCAACCACCCGACCCCTGGAGTCCGGTACAGCGCGCCAGGGCCAAGCCAGGTGCAACCAGTGCTGAACGCGCTCAAGGATCCGATGCAGGTGACCTTCATCCGCTGAGGACGCGGCAGCCCTAACCCGGCGCGCCCGCAGCCGCGCCGGCCGCAACCCGGCGCGCCCGCAAACGCGCCCGTCGCGCCGTCACCCAACCTTCACGGTGCCCGACGTGCTGAGGACATGCCCCGCGCCGTCCAGCGCCTGCACGCGGACGTAGCTCTGACGACTGAACGTGATCGCCGTCTCGAACCCGTTCTTCGCGGCGCTTGCCACGGTGTGCAGCGAACCCGAGCTGCTTCCGCCCTGAACGACCCACTTGGCGACGTTCGTCGCTCCGTTCCAGCTGACGTAGATTCCTGTGCTCCCGCCATGGCTCGCGCCGACCACCGCCGGCGTGGTCTGCGGGGTGCCGGTCCACTGGAAGCGGTAGGCGCGGTAACTGGCGACATAGTCTTTGAAGTGCGCGTCAAACACGTCCTGCCCGTGCGAGTTGTACTCGCTGAAGTACGGCTGCTGACCCCAGCCGAGGAAGTCGTCGCCCCCGGACAGCTGCTGGTAGTTGCCCTCGAAGAACGCCGTCAACGACGGGTCGTGTCCCTCGGCGCCGACGCTCTTGGCGACCATCCTCTTCGTATCGAGGAACAGCTTCAGCCCACGCGAGGGATGCACGGCCGGGGGCCCGGCGCCATCGTCGAAGATCGTGATGAACCAGTCGTGGGCCGAGCGGATGCGGACGTCGTGCTGGAAGGCGAACGAGGCGCCCGGCATCATCTTGAAGCTCGAGTGCTTGCCGCCGAGCGTCCAGATCGTGCGCGCCGAGGAACGATCGACCTTGTAGGCGGCCCATGTGTTGCGGCCGGAGACGACTAGGTTGCTGTCGTGGTCGACGTCGACCGAGTTGACATGGAAATAGTCGTACGGGCTGCTGGCGCCGTTCTGCGGGAGATGCGAATAGCTGTCTGACACGGGCACGTGGTCAAGGCTGTCCCACTGGAACAGCACCAGGCCTGTCGCGATGTCGATCTCCTGCACGACGGCATCGACTGTGATCTGGTGGTTGGAGCCGTGGATCGAGGTCGTGTCCCAGTGCACCGGGAAGCAAGCCGTGATCAGCGCCGTGTTCTGAGGCGTGATCTCGAACTCATGCAGGTCCGACTTGAGTCCGTTTGCGGCCTTGACGACATTGGTCACCTGATATGCGCCGTTGTTGATCACGTCCTCGCCAAAGCCGAGCCCGCCCGTCACGTAGCCCTGCCACCAGGTCAGGACCGGCTTGCCCTTGTAGGTCTGGACCCTGAAGTCGGAGGTCGAGTCGTTGCCCGTCATCGCCTTGAACCAGATGACGTTTCCGTTGGAGTCGAGGATCTCCGGTCCGTCCTGCACGGGCCCGTACTGAGGGGCAACGAACAGGTACCCGGGCGCGGTCGGTCCTTGCCTGTCGATGCTTATGGCGAGCGGAAAGATGTCCTTGCGCGAGTGGAAGTGCCAGACATCGCGGTGGTCGCGAGGGCGGTCCGCCGGCGGCCAGCGCGACGACGGATAAAGACCGGACGGGTTGGCGATCGTGAACCGGAACGAGCCGTTGCTGCCGCCGACGATGTTCAACGCGGTGCGGACCGTGACGATCTCGCCCGGCTTGAACGCCGTGTTCGGCAGGAAGCTCCCGCCGTCGCCGTCGGAATCACTTTCGACCCTGCCGATGTGCAGGCCGCTCTTCGAGCCCGTCACGAGGATCGTCCCCAGACGGCTCGCCGACACTCCTCGGAACGCGATCTGCGTGCGGGGTGAGGCGACTCTGCTGCCGGCGATCGGGAACACGCTGACCTGCGGAGCTGCCCCGGCGACAGCCGGGACCCACAGGCCCACCAATAAACAGACGCCGGGAATCAAGAGTCCCAGCGCCGCACGGCATGCAACTCGTCTTCTGTACATCGGAATCTCTCTGGAGAGGGTACGCGGTCGATCGACCGGAACCGCGCACTGGGATTTCATGCTCATTAACCCGCGGGCGCCCGCGATGATGCGGTCGCTGCGCTCGTGACGCGGTAGCGTTCGCACGGAATGCTCGTGCGTGATCTCGGCGATGCGTACCAGCTGGTGCTGCAGCCTGATCACGGGCGGCTGAGCGGCCAGCTTGCCGCCGCGTGGGCGGAGGATTCCGCGCTTCACGCTGAGCTCAGAGAGGCACTCGTCATCGCTGCCACCCGGCACGACGATGGGTGGGCCGTCTGGGAACGCGGTCCTCGCATCGATCAGAACCACCAGCCGCAGGGCTTTCTGGGCGTGCCGCGCCCGTCGATGCTGTCCTCCTACCGTGCGTGTGCGGACATCGTCTGCGCCGAGAATGAGGCCGCAGGGATGCTGGTTTCGATGCATGTCAGCGGCTTGCAGCGCGGCCGCTACGGGCTGATGGGTGGCGTGTGCACGCCGCTCGAGGACTTGGACCCCGCGATCCGGGACTTCGCGACCGCCGAGGAGCAGCGCCAGGAGCATCTGGCGTCGAGTCTCGGCATCAGTGAGGAGCAGCGCTGGCGCGCCTACCGGCGGCTGCAGTTCAACGACGTGCTGTCGCTGTTCTTCTGCCTGGCCGACCTCGAGCAGGGCGATAGCTGGCCACTCGACTCAACGCCGGCGGAGCTCCGACGCGAGCGCGACGAGCAGATGGGCGTCGGCGCACACACCATCCAGGGATCGCAAGAACCCTGGACGGCTAGTTGCGAGCCGTTTCCGTTCGCTGTTTCGCCGACCCAGCTTCACATGACGCGCCGGGTCGTCCCCAAGCGTGACTGGCCCGACGACGAGAGCTTCCGCGTTGACTTCACGGCCGCGCCGGTGGAGCGCGTGGAGCTGACGCTCACAGCCGAGGGCTGATCACTCCTCGCCGCGCTGCACCCGATTCCACTCGATCCATCCCGTGCCGGACCGGCCATCCCCGGTCCGCAGCCTGCACATCGCGCGCGGGAAGTAGGACAGCCGTCCGTCGGGCGAGTCGAGCCGCAGCGCCCCGAACGCGAGGGGTTCGATCTCGAGCGACACGATCTTGCAGTCCACAGTCGCGTCCGTGACCAGACCATCGTCCGCAAAGCGCTCCACAGCCGTGACAGATTCGATCTCCTCGATCTCCTCGCCCCGCTGCACGTAGCCGACGCCGACCCCGGGCATCGTCGGGATCCCGACCGCGTGGATATGGGTGCCGTCCTCGAGGTGCAGGCCGCTCCACATCCAGTCGACCGCCCACCAGTCGCGAGCGCTCCAGGAGTGATCGCGCTGGCCCGGCCCGGCGAATTCGATCGCCTCGCCGGCGATCGTGATCGTGCCCGTGACACGGCACGGGATCTCGTAGCGGGTGGTCTGGCGCCAGGCGTACGGAAGCCCGTCCGTTTCCCAGACGAGATCGAGCGCGATCGCCACCGGTTCGCCTCGCTCGCCGCGCATCGGCGCGGCCTGATCGGCATAGGCCTCGGCGGTCCCCTCGACCTTGACGCGGAATCGCTCCAGCGGCGATTCACAGAGCTGCTCGGCGTGAAGGCCGTCGACGACGATCGCCTGCGACGGATCATCTGCGCGCGGCAGTGGCGCGTCGGGGCGGACGAGCATCAGGCTCTCGCGGCCGGGCCCGCACACGCACGCCGTGTACAGCGCGACGTTCTGGTTGGGCAATCGGCCGAGCCTCACGTAGACGCCCAGATCGCCGGTGTCGCTGACCCCGTCGAAGTACCACGACTCATTCCACAGCAACTCGCTGCCCGGCTCGTGGGTGCCCTCGTCGCCGGCGTCGGGACGCAGCGGCGCCGGCTTGCCGCCCGTCGGCTCGGGGAGCAGCGAGCGCGCGTCGAGGTCGAGCACCTGCTGCGCTGCACGCTCGAACCACGCCATGAACATGTCATCGCCTCGCTCGGTCCGCTGGACGACGATCGATGCCGCCATCGTCATCACGATGCCGGCGAAGGTGCCCCGGCGATACTCCTCCCAGCACTGCTCCCAGGAGAACTCCTTGACCCCTCGTGAGAGCAGCTCGTCGTGATACTCGTGCAGCAGATCCTGCTCGTGGGCGCGCCGATCCTCGACGCCCAGACCGCTGCCGAGAAAGTATGCGGCGTCGACCATCGCCGAACCCCAGCTGACCGTCTGCCAGTCCACGACCTTGCAACCGTCGGCGCTGAACAGCAGGTTGTCCAGCCGGTAGTCGCCGTGGACGAGTCCCAGCGGCGGACGGCGGTCCTGCGCGAACGCATCGAGACTTGCCACCAGCCGCTCGCAGACCTCGGCGTGCTCGGGACGGACCCGGTCCGCGTAGCGCTCGAGGAACAAGGGGAGCAGCTGCGTGAGCAGTGCCTGATTGAGCGGGTTGGGCTGATTCAGCCAATCCGAGCTGCCGAGCGCGACATCGCCCAGAACCGGCGCGTGGATGTCGGCCAGCGCACGGAGCGCCAGCGCCGCCTGCTCCACGTCACACCCCTCGATCTGGTCGCCCTGTGTGGCGCCGGCGATGTCCTCGATCACGAGCGTGAACCACCCTTCCGCGGGGTGGTAGTCGGCGAAGTGGCACCTCGGCACCGGCCCCGCGATCCGCGCGGCGAGCTTCTGGTAGAAGGAGATCTCGCGCAGGTACGCCCCCATCCCGACACCTGTGGCGCGGCTGGTCGGGTCTTGAGCGGCGAGCTTGATCACCACGCTTCCGCCGTCGAACGCCGCCCGGAGCGTCTCGCTGAGCTGCCCGGTGCCGATCCGCTCGACGCCGGTCAGCTGCAGGGACTCCCGCCCCAGAGCGCTCGCCAGCCAGTCAGCAGTCAGCTCATCCGCGGTACGGATGACGGGAACGGTTTGCGGTGACATTGCCCTCTCCTCGGTCGACCGAGGATCATTCCAGAACCCGTGAGCGCACTACTTGCCTACGCTGCCTACGTCCCCCGCCACCGGCTCCAGCACTCGGAGCTGACGGCGGCGCTCGGTGACGGTCGCGTCTCCAGCGGTTCGCGCCTGGTTGCGGCCTACGACGAGGACTCGACGACGATGGGTGTCGAGGCGGCGCGGCGTGCGCTCGCAAGCGGCGCGCGGGCGGGTGGGGATCCCCCTTCCATCTACTTCGCAACGACCGCGCCGGCCTACTTCGACAAGACGAACGCCAGCGCAATCCACGCGGCGCTCGACCTCGGACACCAGGGCTTCGCCGTCGATCTCGCGGGTTCGGCGCGCGGAAGCGTCGGCGCGCTGCGATCCGCCGCGTCGGAGGGCGGTCTCGCGATCCTTTCGGATATCCGCACCGGACATCCCGGATCCGCCGACGAGCGCGACGGTGCGGATGCCGCGGCGGCGTTCCTGTTCGGTGACGGCGAGCCGCTCGCCGAGCTGATCGCGCAGGCCTCGGCCACCGCCGAGTTCCTTGACCGGTGGCGGGCGCCCGGCGAGTACGCGAGCCGCGTGTGGGAGGAGCGGTTCGGGCTCGAGTCGTACCTGCCCCTGATCGAGGATGCAGCCGAGCGAGCCCTGAACGCGGCCGGCGTGAAGGCCGCCGACCACGTGATCGTGTCCTCACCCCATTCACGCGCCGCGGCCGCGGCGGCGAAGCGCTTCGGCGCGCAGCCACCGGCGACGGGATACGCCGGCGCAGCCGACGCCGGGCTGCAGCTCGTCTCGGTGCTCGACCGCGCCGCCGCGAACGAGACCGTCCTGCTCCTGGTCGCGGCCGACGGCTGCGACGCGCTGATCTTCAAGACGAGCGAGCGGCTGCCAGAGCGGCGTTCGGCACACCGCGTCGAAGCTCAGCTTCCCCAGGGCCGCGACATCCGCTACGCGACCTATCTCAGCTGGCGGGGGCTGATCGAACGCGAGGCTCCCCGCCGTCCGGAGCCCGACCGCCCGGCCGGTCCACCGGCTGCGCGCTCGGAGAGCTGGAAGTTCGCGTTCGTGGGCTCGCGGTGCCGATCGTGCGGGCGGGTCCACGTGCCGCCGACGCGCGTCTGCTCCGCGTGCCACGCGGTCGATGAGATGGAGCGTGCGCCGCTGGCCGCGCAAACGGGAACCGTCGCGACCTACACGGTCGACCGGCTGGCGTACTCTCCCTCGCCACCGATGATCGACGTCGTCGTCGACTTCGACGGGGGCGGCCGGTACACGCTCGAACTCGCCGACGCCGCGCCCGACGAGGTCGAGATCGGGACCCGCGTCGAGATGACGTTCCGCCGCCTGTACACCGCGGGCGGAGTCCACAACTACTTCTGGAAGGCGAGGCCGATTTCGAATGGCGTCTCACGGGATAGCTGACAAGGTCGCAATCGTCGGCATGGGTTGCACGCCGTTTGGCGAGCACTGGGACCGCGGCGCCGACGACCTGCTGCTCGACGCAACGCAGGAGTGCTTCGCGGGGACCTCGCTGACGTCAGACGACGTCGACGCCTACTGGCTCGGGACGCTCAGCTCGGGCCAGTCGGGGCTTGTGCTCAGCCGCCCGCTGCGACTCGATTACAAGCCGGTGACTCGCGTCGAGAACTTCTGCGCCACCGGCTCCGAGGCGTTTCGCAATGCGAGCTACGCCGTTGCGTCGGGGGCCTACGACGTCGTCATGGCGGTGGGTGTCGAGAAGCTCAAGGATTCTGGCTTCTCCGGGCTTGTCCGCTCGAGCGCCCCGAACGACGGCACCGCCCCTGAGACCTCGCTGACAGCGCCGGCTGCGTTCTCGCTGCTGGATCCTGCGTACTGCAAGAAATACGGCGTGGATCCGGATGCGATGCGCGACGCGATGACGCACGTGGCATGGAAGAACCACGCCAACGGAGCCAAGAACCCGCGCGCGCAGTTCCGCCGGGAGGTGCCCAAGGAGAAGATCGCCGCCACCGCCGGCGGCGTCGCGGGTCGGCTCGGCGTGTTCGACTGCTCCGGCGTCTCGGATGGCTCCGCGTGCGCGCTGATCGTGCGCGCCGAGGATGCGCACAGCTACACGAACCGCCCGATATACATCAAGTCTCTGTCGATGGTCGCGGGCCCCGCCAGCGGTCCGATCGACCCGTCCTACGACTACACGACTTTCCCGGAGGTGGCCCGCTGCGCCCAGGACGCCTACCGGCAGGCTGGAGTCAGCGACCCCCGCGCGGAGATCTCGCTCGCGGAGGTGCACGACTGCTTCACGCCCACCGAGATCGTGCTGATGGAGGACATGGCCTTCTCCGAGCGCGGCTCGGCATGGCGAGATGTGCTCGACGGCGTCTTCGACCTCGAGGGCGAGCTGCCCGTCAACCCCGACGGAGGGCTGAAGTCCTTCGGCCACCCGGTCGGCGCGAGCGGCCTGCGCATGCTCTACGAGTGCTGGCTTCAGTTCCGCGGCGAGGCCGGCGAGCGCCAGCTCGAGGACCCGAAGCTCGGGCTGACACACAACCTCGGCGGGCGGCCGGGGTCGTGCGTGTCGTTCGTCTCGATCGTCGGCGCAGAGCTGGGATAGGGGCAGCCTGCGGCGGCGGGGATTGGGGTCCCGCCCACCCGCGCGGCCCCGTCCGGACCACGGGTTTCTCCGCGATCGCTTGCGCAGTGCCACCCCCTGGAGCTCCGAACCCCCATGACGTGACAATTCGCCCCGGCCGGCGGGCAACGAGTAACCAAATCGGTGCTATAGCCCCCATTTCGTTACACGTTGCCGCGGCAAGCGGTCGTTGTGTAACGAAATCGGGGCTGCCAGGCACCCACCACCCCCTCCTCGAAAGCCCAATCCCGGGCAGACCAACCCCCAAGGCCCCCCGGCCGAAGGCCGGAAGCGTGGCGCAAGCCAACAGCACAAGAAGCGCGACAGACCCCGCCCACACCCAAACCCCAGCGCCTACGCGTCCACGATCGACCGCAACTCCGCGATCGTCCGCGCCGGCTCCGGGCCCGCCGGCTCCACGAACAGCGTCGTCACCCCGGCCTCGCGAAACGCGGCAACGCGCTCGGCGACGTGCGCACGCGACCCGACGAGGTGCATCCGCTCGAGCAGCTCCCGGGGAACCGCGGCCGCCGCCTCGTCCTTGTGACCGTCCAGGTACAGGTCCTGGATGCGGCGCGCCGCGTCCGCGTACCCGGCCCGGGTGACGATGTCGTTGTAGAAGTTCTTCCCCCGCGCGCCCATGCCGCCGACGTATAGCGCGAGTGCCGGGCGCGCTTCGTCGAGGACGCGGTCGACGTCCTCCCCGATCGCAACCTTGCCGCCGGCGACGATGTCAAGCGGCGCGAGGTCCGAACCGCGACGAGCGAGGCCGGCGCTCAACGCGTGCCCCCAAACGTCGTTTGCCGCCTCGGGCACGAACATCAGTGGCATCCAGCCGTCGGCCACCTCGGCGGCGCTCGCGACGGCGCGATCGAGCATCGCCGCCCACCAGATCGGGACCGCCGGCCGCACCGGATGATCGATCAGCTTCAGCGGCTTGCCGAGACCGGTCCCCCGGTCGGGCGGCAACGGGATCGTCACCGTCGGGCCGTCGTGGACGACGGGCTCTCGGCGGACGACCTTGCGCACCACCTCGATCACGTCGAGGGTCCGCGACCGCGGCTTCTCGTAGGGCACGCCGTGGAACCCCTCGATCACCTGCGGCCCTGATGTGCCCACCCCAAGTAGGAAGCGCCCTCCCGAGACGTAGTCGCAGCCGGCAGCCGTCTGGCCGATCGCGGTCGCGGTGCGGGAGTAAACGTTGATGATCCCGGTGCCGATCGTCACGCGATCCGTGACCGCTGCCAGATACCCGACCCGGCTGATCGCGTCGATCGAGTACGCCTCGGCGACGAGGACCACATCGAGGCCGGCACGCTCCATCTCCACCACGCGCCGCGCCGCCTCGGCGATCGGCTCCGGGGTGGGCGGGAGCCCATTCCCCGGGAGCATGGTCGCGATGCGCATCGGGTCAGGCTATCGACGCAGTCGCAAACGCCGCCATTTCGTCGCCGTACTTCTCGCTGAAGTGGCCCAGGATCGGCGCGATCTGGCTCAGCAGGTCAGCGTCGGGAGCGACGCTCGCCGTGAACCCGGTCAGGTAGAGGAGGTTCTTGAAGAACAGCACCAGTTCCTTTGGCAGCCGGAAGCCGCTTTCGGAGAGAACCCGCAGCACTCCGCCAAGCGTCTGACCGAGCTGGTCGAAGGTCAGCTGATAGCCGGCCGCGGGATCGATCTCATCGATCTCGCGCTGTAGCGAGGCCGCGACGCTCTCCAGATCGGCGTGTGCGGGAATCGCGCCGAACTGCTCGAGCGCGCGCAACTGGCCAACTGCGTCCATCCGTGCGAACGCGAGCAGGAACGCGACGAGCGCTGCACGCTGCTCGGCCGTGATGCGCCCGCAGATCCCGAAGTCGACGAGCGCGAAGCGATCGCCCTCGTCGATCAGCACGTTGCCGGCGTGCAGGTCGCCGTGGAACATCCCGTAGATCAACGTCGTCTCCAGCACGCCCTGGATCGCAAGCCGCAGCAGCAGGTCACCCTCGAGGTCCTCGCCGAACTCCTCCGGCGCGGCGTCGTAGGCAACGCCGGCGACCCGCTCCATCACGAGCACGCGCTCGGTGACCATCCCCGGAATCGGTCTCGGCAGCGTGCAGTAATCGATGCCGGCGTCCTCAAAAGCCGCGCCGAGCTCGACCAGATTCAACGCCTCGAGCCGGAGGTCGAGCTCCTGCAGGGCGAGCTGTGCGAACAGCTCGACGAAGCCGCTCAAATTGGCGACCCTCGCGGCCGGACGCAGCCGCTCCGCGATCATCGCGACCAGCGCCATCGTCTCGATGTCCGCGCGCAGTCGTCGCCGAAGGCCGGGCCGGCGCACCTTGACCACGACCTCTCTGCCGTCGAGCACGGCAGCATGTACCTGCGCGATCGACGCAGCCGCAAGCGGCTCGTCGTCGAATTCGCGCAGCTGCACCCGGCGCGCGCCCAGCGCTTCGTCCACGACGCGTCGCGCAACCCCGGGCGCCAGTATTGGTACCTGGTCGCGACACCACGCGAACGCCTGCACCCATTCGTCGGGCAGCAAACCCTGAGCGCTGGCGATGAACTGGCCGAGCTTGACGTAGGCGGGACCGCCGGCGCGCGCGAGGCGTTGCGCGCGCTCCACGGTGCCACCGGTGCCGCGCGGCGGCGCGATCGGCAGTCCGGCGGCCGCGGCTGCCGCGCTGAGCAGCGTCAACGGTGCGTCCGGCGCGGCAGCGGCCGTGATCCTCCAGCCGGTCGACGCGAGCGAGCCGATCGTGTCGAGCCACAGCCGTGGGCGGGCGAGGTCGGCCGCCTCGGCTTCGAGCTGGCGGCGGACAGGAGGCAAGCTCCGCTGCCATCGTGCCGCGGCCCTCGGCAGCCCCGGCTGTGCGGCGACCCAGCCCGACTCGGCGACCAGCCGCCGCGCATCCGGCAGAGGCAAGGCCGTGGCGGTCCTCATCCGTGCATCGCCTTCTTCAGCTCGAGCTCGACCAGGTCACTCATCGCCTGCTCGAAGCTCGCACTGATCGCCTCCATCGCGAGCGGGCGCAAACGCTCGAGCGCGTCGCTCAGCCGATCCCAATCCTCGGCGCCTTCCGCGACCACGTCCGTCATGAACAGGCGCACATAGGAGCGTGCGATCGCGCGCGTGTGCCTGGTGATCTGCTCGGCGACCGCGAGCGCGTGGGAGATCGGGACGCCCAGCCGGCTCAGCTCCTCGCCCGCGGAGACAAGCGTCGGGCTGAGAATCTCCCAGCTGCCGTCATCGAGGCGCCGGATCAGTCCCAGCCGCTCGGCCTTGCGCACGAGACGAGGATCGATCGGGCCACCGAGTCGGCGCTCGAGCTCCGCCGCCGTCGCGAACTCGGGAGCGGGCTCGCCGAACGCGCCGAGCAGCGCGCGCCCGAACGCGAACATCTGCTCGGCGGCGCCTGCGGGCCGCCTGATCACGCGCCCGATCGCCTCCAGGCGAAAGCCCTCTGCCTGCATTGCCTGGATCAATTCCAAGCGCGCGACGTGTTCGGGACCGTAATAGCCCGTTCGGCCGCGGATCGCCGGCGCGGACAGCAAACCGCGCGATTGATACGCGCGAACGTTGCGGGCCGTCGTGCCGGTCCGGCGCGCCAGCTCGTCGATCGTCAGTTCCTCGGCATCCGACACGGCCATGCGACATGGCTTATGTTACATGGACTATGGCGGATGCGTGCGGTTAGCATTGCGGGCGAGATGAAGAGAGGTAGGCGGCGCTCGCTCGCGCCGCTCGGCGTGTTATTGCTATCTGTTGTGCTCGGGGTCGCGGCGACGGTGGCGTTGGGCGCGACTTCGTCACCTCGCGCAACCGACAGCTCCTCCGGCGCGGAGCGCGCGTGGATCGCTCGCACGCTGGCTCACATGACCCTGCCCGAGAAGGTCGGCCAGTTGTTCGAGGTCAACGGCTACGGCCAATCCGTGCGCGACCCCGATCCCGCGATGGTCAAGCTCAACCGGCAGTACTACGGGGTCGACAACATCGCGCAATTGATCCAGAAGTACCACCTCGGCGGGATCATCTATTTCGACTGGACGAACAATCTGCAGAACCCCTCGCAGATCGTGCGGTTGTCGAACGGGATCCAGCGCGTGGCGCTGCACGCCCACACGCCCGTGCCGATGGTGATCAGCACCGACCAGGAGCAGGGTGAGGTGCTGCGGATAGGACCGCCGGCCACGGTCTTCCCCGGGAACATGGCGCTTGGCGCGACGCGCGACGCTGGCCTCGCCAGGCGCGCCGCCAACATCACCGGCGTCGAGCTACGCGCGATGGGGATCAACGTCGACAACGCGCCGGTCGTCGATGTCAACGTCCAGCCGCTCAACCAGGCCGACGGCATCAGGGCCTATGGCGACCGCGTCCCGTTCGTATCGAAGTTCGGCGTCGCCCAAGTGAACGGCTACCAGACAAGGCAGGCCACGGTCGGGGTCGGCGCGACCGCCAAGCACTGGCCCGGGTTCGGCGACTCCAAGATCAACTCCGACAGCGGCATCGCGACCTCACCTCAGACGCTCGCCCAGGTCAAGCGGGTCAACGTGCCGCCGTTCCGCGCAGCGCTCGCGGCCGGCGTCGATCGCGTGATGGTCACGCACATCCTGTTCCCGAAGATCACAGGCTCAAGGATCCCCACGAGCCTCAGCCCGTTCTGGGTCAATGGCTTCCTGCGCAAGCAGTTGAACTACGACGGCCCGGTCGTCACCGACGCGCTCGACGCCGCAGCACTGAGCCATTTCAGCGCGGCGCAGGTTGCGCTCAGAGCGCTGCGCGCGGGCGACGACGAGCTGCTTGAAATCGCCCAGACGCCGACCGACAAGTCTCCCGCCGATCTCGTGTCTGCCTACAAGGCGGTTCTGCGAGCGGTCCGTACGGGAGCGATCAGCCACCGGCGGCTCGACCAGTCGGTCGTCAGGATCCTCGCGCTGAAGTGGCGGCTCGGCATCGTGCACCACGCGATCACGAACCCGGCGAGGGTCCACCAGGTGGTCGGCACTCCGGCTCATCTCGCGGTTGCGGCGAGCGCCTCACGGCGCTCGATCACGTTGCTGAAAAACAGCGCAAGGCTGCTCCCGCTCGCGGCCAACAGTGGCAAGCGAGCGCTCGTGACCGGCTTCGGTCAGGTGACCACAGCGACGCTCGGACAGGACATCTCGGCACACGGGCTGAAGACGACGGTGCTCGACACCGGGTCGGATCCGGATGCTGCGCAGATCGCCAGCGCCGTCACGGCCGCCGGCAACAGCGACCTTGTCGTGGTCTCGACGTTCAACGCCTGGAGCGCCTCCGGCCAGATCCAGCTGGTCCATGCCCTGCTCGCAACCGGCAAGCCGCTGATCGTCGCAGCCGTCGGCACTCCCTACGACATCGCCTACTTCCCAACCGTGTCGACGTTCATCACCGGCTACGACTATCAGCCGGTCTCGCTGAACGCGCTTGTCCAATCGATGTTCGGACGCTTCTCGCTGACCGGCAAGCTCCCGGTCACGGTCGCTAAGCCTCCGCCCTCGAGACAGGTCCTCTACCCGTTCGGATACGGGCTCCGCCTCTCGCGTTAACACGGTTCCTTCGCCTCGGCACATGCCGACATGCCCGGCTAGACGGGCTTATGGTCTACGATTGCGGGTAAATGTCAACCATTGAGACGCCGGGTGACGAGAGACAGGCGGCCAAGCACTCGGCCGAGGCGGTCCGTCGGGCGATCCTGGCGGAGATGGGAGACGGGACGCTGCAGCCCGGCGAGCGGCTCGGCTCCGAGCGGGCGCTGGCGGATCGCTACCACGTCAGCCGGTCGACGCTGAGGCTTGCCCTCGACGCACTCGAGCGCGCCGGCGCGATCAGCCGCGTGCGCGGTCGCGGCGGCGGAACTTTCGTGCGCGAGACCAAGATCGAGCGTCATCTCTCGATGATGGCCGGGCTGCCCGCCTACCTGCGCCGGCAGGGGTATCTCGCGGGTTCCAGGGTGATCTCGGCCTCAATCCACGCCGCCGACGATGAGGTCGCTCTCGCGTTGGACATCGCGACGGGAGCCCCCGTATACGACCTGTTGCGGGTGCGGCTGGCGAACGGCGAGCCGATCTCGCTCGAGCACGCGAGGCTCCCGGCCGATTACATCCCGGGTCTGCTCGAGCAGCCGCTCGGCGGTTCGGTCATGGATGTGCTGACTAGCGAGTACGGGATCGAACCGGCGCGTGCGGTCGAGCGGATCGAGGTGGCGCTCGCCGGTCGCGAGGAGGCCGACCTGCTCGGCATTCCGGTTGGCGCCGCTCTGCTCTCAGTCGAACGTACGACTTGGAGCACGAAAGGCCGTGCGTTCGAGTTCTCCGTTGACCTGTTCCGTGGCGACCGTACCCGGATCGTGACCGAGACCACCGGCGCCGGCCGCGAGGTCGCACATTCCGACGGCGGCGAGTCCGTCGAGGTGCACTCGAAATAGCCAGATCAGATTCCCGGACCGTCACCGGCCAGGTAAGACTCAGCCAACGCGCACGTGCCCTCCGTGTAGGCGGTGCCCTGATCGCGCGCCAGTTCGGTCTCTGCGTGCGAGCCGATCCAGGCCAGCACCTGCAGCCGCCGCAGCATGATCAACGACGGGATGATCTCCTCGGCCTCGCCATCGAGTTTCGCGAGCGCCCGGTAACCGTCGAGCCATGAGCCGACGAGCTTCGGCAGGTCAGGTCGATCCTCGATGAACGTTGTGCATGCGGCGAGGTCGAACATGAACCACGACCACCCACAATCGTCGAAGTCGATCACAACCGGTTCGTCGCCATCGAACAGGACGTTGGCGAGCCGCAGGTCGGCGTGAACGAGGCCGAAGCGCTGCGGGTCGGTCCCGTAGCTCGCGAGTTCCGCAGGGAGCCTCTGCGAAACGCAACCCAGCAGCCTCCGCTCTGCGGCGCCCACGCCCACTGCATCGCGCCAGCTGCCCCAGTGGCCCGACTCGCCGACGGTCGTCTCGTAATCCCATCGCCTGCGAGCGAACCCGTTGGGCGGTCGCCACATCCGTGCGTGGGCGTGCAATCTCGCGGCAAGGGCGCCGAGAGTGCGGAAATGGGAGGCGAGGTCTCCGTCCCCGTCCTGGGCCGCGCCCGGGACCATCTCGAACAGTACGCATGGCCTTGGCTGCGGCAGCTCGGGACTCGCGACTTCGACGACGGCCGAGTCATCCACCGCACGCAGCACCGGTGCCGTTCGAGCGACGCCGTCACGCGCGATCGCCTCGATCCATGCCAGCTCCGAGCCGACCTCGAGCGCGCTGCTGTAGTCCGGACGCCCGACGCGCAGGACGGCGCTCCCGCCGGACCCCGGCGTGATCAGGAAAGTTGCGTTCTCGGACAGATTGATAGCTCAACATCTGAGCCCGCTGGTAGATCCCAGTGGCCGAGCGCGCCGCGAGCAAGCGTCTCGAGGCGCGCGACATCTCCCTGCGTGTAGGCCTGTGTCACGTGGCCGGACGCGCTAGCGCGTGCTGCTTGTACGCCGGCGCAGCCGACAGTCAGAGCTCCACGCTCAGTGGCCACTGGAAGCGTTGCGGCATGGTCGGGTCGTAGGAATCGATGAACTCAGCCATCGCGGTGCGGAACCTGACCAGCGCTTGATTGCGCGGCGCGCGCGGACCTCCCGGGAAGAACAGCGACGAGTTGACTCCACCAAGCGGAATCAGGGACTCGTACGGAGGCGAGAATACGAACGTGAAATAGAAGCTGATCGCCTCGCCGATCGTCTCGGTGTTCGGTAGGTAGCTGAGTAGCGCGCGCGTGCTGATGCGCGTGCCGGGCCGCGGTATGTCGCTGCGCTGAAGACAGTGGGGGAAGTTCGCGACGAACGTCAGCGCGGGGTTCGCGGTGACGTTCATGCTCGAGGCTCCGTGGACGGTCTCCCGATACAGCATGCTCGTCACGACGCGCTCGAGCGCGACTCGGCTCGTCATCCGGGGCAGGCCCCGGATGTTCCCCTGGTTGCGCGCAGCGGACGCCGCGATCCACGTCTGCAGGTAGTGGTCCCGGGCAACCGACGCATCGGTCGGATACGTCGCACGGAGGCACGAATTCACGTACTCGGTGACCGCGTCCCACACCGCGAGGAGACGCCGGACGACCGGATAGGCGTCCCAGGGGGTTTTGACCGTGAAGTCCGCCTGGCGGAGACCGAGCTGCGCCAGTGTGACCTTCGGGTCGTCGTCGAAGTAGCTTCGGCCGGTCGCGTACTGATTGCTGAGCTGGAGAAACTCCAGCGGGTTCGCGAGCGAAGTCGGAGGCGCGATCCGTGGCCACAACAGGAGGAGCACGTCGTCGAACCCGATCGTGAACTTCGATTGAGGCGCAATGAGCTGGTAGAGCGGGTGGCTGGTCGGGAAGGTGTTGAACATCGTCATCTGCATCGCGGCGGTCACGATGTGCCAGTGGTAGACGTGTCCGAGCCACACGCCAAACACCGTGATTGACGTTCTCGCTGCCTGCAGCGCGTAGATCCACGCGCCATCGCTCGCTGTCGAGCGGGCGAACAGCTGGCGGCCGCGCCCGCGATAGCCGGAGACGAGGACTCCGACAGGGGTGAGCTGCTTCGTGTTCCGGTTCTGAATGAGCAGCGTGACCGTGGCGGGCGTGAACCGCGTCGCTCCACTGACGGTCTGCGGCTGCAGCGATTCGAAGCGGCTCATGTCGATCACATACAGACGGCCCGCCGCCAACGCCGCGTCGAGCTGGTGGTTCCAGACCTCCCTGAATGTGCGCCGCAAGGACTGGGCGCTTGAGCGCTTGACCTTCTCGGGGATGATCAGGTTGTAGCCCGTGCCGTACTGCGCGATTGTCGGCCAGAACTGCGCGGTGGCCGCGTCGGCGTCGCTCAGGCTCGCGGTCCACGCGGGCAGCGATGCCAGTCCGGATTGGTAGACGGCCGGGAAGTTCGTCCACCCGATCGAGAACTGCCCGGGCAGCTCCAGTGACGGCCCCTTGCCAGGCGCAGCGCCCACCATCGGCAGTGTGCGCACCCCGGAGAGAGAGGACAGCACCGCTTTGGGATTCTGTTGGAGCGCTTTGCCCAGCGCGTCCAGAGCCGCCGCCGACGCGGATGTGCCGGAGGCGCCGAACAGGAACTCATAGGCAGTGCGGGTGACGCCCCCGATCGTGTACTTGTTGGTGAGGCCCTGTCGCGGCTGGATGTCCTGTTCGCTGCGGATCTTGAGCCTGGCGACGGTGTCGAGAACCTGCGGAACGTCGACCGGCACTCCGGGCAGCGCCGGAAACTGCGCCTGGATGGGCAGCGGCGAGATCTTCTGCGCCGCGCCGATTCTGGCCGCCGAATCGCCGGCCGCCGCGGGGGTGGCGGTGCCGGCAGAGGCCGCGCCCTTCGCACTCGCGCTGCCGGGAGCGACCAGCGCCGCGCCCGCGCCGGCAAGGCCGGCGCCGATGAAACCCCGCCGGCCGATCCGGATGCCGGCTCCCTCGTCTTCCCCACTCGAGGACTCCTTGCCCATCGCCGGGGACTATATCTGTGCGTGTCACATCGGAAGGCGAACGCGATGAGTACGCCGCTGCGCCGCAGTCCTAGAGTCAAGCGACAAACTGCCCCGGAGGTACGAAATGACCGAGCACAGGATCGGAACCCGCGAACAGTGGCAGGCGGCTCGAGCGGAGCTCGCCAAACTCGAGGCCGAGCAGGCCGAGCTCGAGCAGAAGGTGACCGAGCAGCGCCGAGAGCTTCCGTGGGTTCCCGTGGAGAAGGAGTACATGTTCGACGCCGAGGACGGCAAGCGAACGCTCGGTGAGCTGTTCGAAGGGCGCTCGCAGCTGCTCGCCTACAACATCATGTTCGGCCCCGATTACGAGCTTGGCGCGTGCCCGGGGTGCACCAGTCTCGCCGACGAGCTCGATGGGACGCGCGTGCACCTCAACCACCGGGACGTGACGCTGATCTGCTTCTCGCGCGCACCGATCGACCGACTGATCGCCTACAAGAAGCGGATGGGCTGGCAGTTCCCGTATGTCTCGACCTACGCGACCGACTTTGCGTTCGACTACGGACTTGCGTTGACGCCCGAGCAAGCCCGCGACATTCCCCAGATCCAGGAGATGGTCGAGAGTCCCCCTGGATGGCTCGAGGAGTGGTCGAGGCAAATCGGAGCCAAGCTCGAGGACGGCCTGCGCGAGGGTCCGAGCTGGATTGCGTTCGCACGCGAGAACGGGAGCATCTACCACACCTACACGGTGATGGCCCCGGACCCGTTCGTCGCGCCCTACCACTCGTTCCTGCTGAAACGAACGCCGAAGGGTGAGTCCGAGGCGCCGCGCGCTTGGCGCAAGGACGAATATCCCGATTGAACTGCGAAAGGAGAGCGGGCTTGGATCTCGGAATCAAAGGGCGCGTGGCGCTGGTGGGCGGTGCCAGCCAGGGAATCGGCCGGGCGGTGGCCGAGACGCTTGTCGCCGAAGGGGCCCGTGTGGTCATCACCGCCCGAGATCAGGCCCGCACCGCGCGCGTCGCGGAGGAGATCGGCGCTGTCGCCGGGCTCGCGTGGGACAGCGCGGACATCGACGCGGCCCCCGATCTCCTCGCGCGCGTCGCCCAACTGGCCGGCCCGGTCGACATTCTGGTCACGAACACAGGAGGGCCACCCGCCAACCCAGACCCGCTGGCGCTGTCGGTCGAGCAGTGGGAGCTGGCCCACCGCACGTTGCTCCTCGCCCCGCTGGCGCTGATCCGCTTGGTGATCCCCGGGATGCGCGAACGCAAATGGGGGCGGATCGTGGGGATCGCCTCAACCTCGGTCCGCGAGCCGATCCAGGCCCTGATGCTGTCCAACGCGGAGCGCTCGGGTGCGCTCGCCGCATACAAGACGCTGGCGCGAGATGTCGCCGGCGACGGCGTGACGATCAACACACTGCTCACGGGGATGATCGCCACTGAGCGCGTCGCCTCGCTCGCCGGCTCGATCGAAGCGGCGCAGGAGTATGCGGCGCGTACGGTGCCCGCGGGCCGGCTCGGCCGTCCCGACGAGATGGCCGCCGCCGCCGCGTTCCTCTGTTCCGAGCCCGCCGCGTACATCACCGGAGCGGCACTCGCCGTCGACGGGGGCTCATTGCACGCGACCTAAAGGAGCTGCCAAGCAGGAAACATGACGCGGTTTCGACTCGGGCCGGCCGGCCGACTGCGATACGTTTGCGGCGAGCAATCTCTGAGCCAATGAGCGGATCGTTCAACATCGCCGAAGTCAACATCGCGCTTCCGCAGGCGCCGGTCGATTCACCTCTGCTCGAGGAGTTCGTCGCCCTCCTCGATCCCGTCAATGCTCTGGCCGACCAATCACCCGGTTTCGTCTGGCGGCTCCAGACAGAGGACGGAAACGCGACCGCGATCCGCGCGTTCGAGGACGACCGGCTGATCGTGAACATGTCCGTCTGGGAGTCGATCGAGCAACTGGCGGCCTTCGTCTACCGCAGCGGCCACGTGTCGGTCATGCGACGGCGCCGCGAATGGTTCGAGCGAATCCGCTTCCACATGGTGCTCTGGTGGGTGCCGGACGGCCATCTCCCGTCCGTCTCGGAAGCCGAGACAAGGCTCGCCCACCTGCGCGCGCACGGCCCAACGCCGTTTGCATTCACGTTCAAGCAGCGATTCCCGGCTCCCGACACACCGCTGGCGCCACGGCTCGACGAGGACCTGCTCGACTGCCCAGCGTGAGGCGCGGCCGCGCTGCTCGGTTCCCTCACGCCGGGGCGAGAAGCTCCAGGAGGCTCTCGCGCACGCGCGGCCAGGGATCGCGCCGTGCATGCTCGCCGGGCTCGAAATGCTGTGTGAGAGCGAGCCCTCGCAGCGTCGCGAGGGTCAGCTGCAGACGTGCGTCCCAGTCATGCTTCTCGATTACGTCGTGCCGCCAAGCCGCGGCTAGCCCGGCGATCGCCCGGCCGATCTGACGCTCGACCGGCACCAGACGCGCATACAGCTCGTCGTCGTCGGCGGCCGCGACCCACAGCTTGACGAACACGGTGAAGGTGGAGCTCGAGAAGTCGCTCCACATCAGGTCGAGCATTGCTCGGAGGCGTTCTGTCGGCTCCTCGGGGAGGGTGAGCGCCATCTCGCGCAGCTCGGCCACGCGTCGCTCAGCCAGGCGTTCCACCGCGGCCACCACGAGATCGACGCGGTGCGGGAAGTGATGAGTCTGCGCGCCCTGCGAGACGCCCGCTATCTCCGCGACCCGGCGGGTGGTCGTCGCTGCGTAGCCGACGTCAACGACGCTTTTGACGGTCGCGTCGAGCAGCTTTGCGCGCGTCTCAGCGCGGCGCTCTTCCTGCGTTCGCCGTCGGGGCGGAGAGATCTTGGCGGTTGGCGGGATCACGACGGGTCCCATTAGAACAAAACGAGCGCGCTTTTTGTTCTTGCGCCGCAGCATCACGATGAGGCTGCAGCACGCGGCCGCGCGTCACTGGTGCGCTGTGCGCGTAGCGAGCGCCAGTTCCACCGGCCGGCGCTCGTACCTCGCTCACGCCTATCCGGTCGGCACGGTCGAGCAATCAGTCCCGCTCGACGACCTGGCCTCGCCGCCGGATGACGAGCGGAAGTCGAACATTTGTCGAGCCTTGTTTACCCGGTCTCGGGGCGGGTATTGCGGAAAGCCGACGGAGAAGCCGCCTGCCAATGCGGCACCGATTCGGGACCGGAACCATCCGTATCGGTACAGCCGCGCTCCCCAGGAGAACGGAGCCGATGCCCACCGCACGAACCCTCCATTGCCCACAGCATGTGCGCCATGTCGGCACGTGCCCAGCCTGCCAGCGGGCGCGGCTGGAGGCCGAGAAACAGCAACTCGCGGAAGTGGATGCGATCAGGGCGGCATCCACCCCCGATCTCGGCCCCATGGGCGCAGCTCAGGCCGCGCCGGCCCAAGGGGTCCTTCAATGAACGCCGAAACCAAGTCCCGACGCCACAGGTCGGGCCTCCAGCTGACACGCCTGAAAGCCGGTCCCTCGACGCTCCTGGTGGTGCGCGGGAAGGTCGATGTCGTCCGCTGCCGCCAGCTCGGCTCAGCGATCGACGAAGCACTCAGGGATACGCCGCTTCGGCTCGTTGTCGATCTCTGCGATGCCGAATTGGTCGACGCGGCAGGACTCGCGGTGCTGGTACGGGCGCGTGCGTTTGCGCTACGTCGCGGAATCCAGCTGAAGCTCGTGTGCAATAGCCCGAGCACCCTGAAGGCGCTGGCGCTCGCCGGCGTCTAGTGTCGCGATTGGTAAGTTCGGTTGCACCGAGAGTGGTCGGTGGCGGATGCCTGGCGCGGACGCAGGACCCGACGTTTAGCAGCGCTAAACGAGGGTCCGAGGACAAAGCCAGGCGCCGCCAGCGGCCGATCGAATGCAGGCGAACTTGCCAATCGCGACGCTAGATGCTTCGCAGGTAATCGCCGCCGTGATCGAACCGGTCACGGCGCCGCGGGCCCGGCGCGATCGTGCGTGCATAATCGGGCTCCACACCAGGCTGATGCCCGAACACAAAGCTCGCGATAGACATGGGTGACGTTCCCGTTGAGGTCGCGCTCAGCGTGCGCGGAGAGCACGCGGAAGGGCCGATGTGGGACACTGAGACCTCCCGGCTGTGGTGGGTGGATATCTCCGGCAGGAGGGTGCATTGCTTCGATCCGCGCTCCGGACAACACACCTCCTGGGACACGCGCCAGGAACCTGGTGGCGTGATCCTCACGCTCGCCGGCGATCCCGTCGTCGCCACTCCCGAGGGGCTGGCTGAGCTCGATCCGACCACCGGCACGTTTGCGTTGCGGGTACCGATCGAGCGGGACAAGCCGGAAAACCGTGCGAACGACGCCAAAGTCGATCCACGCGGGCGGGCGTGGGTCGGCACGATGGCGTTCGACAAGCGCCCGCGGAACGCGGCATTGTATCTGATTGCCGATGCCCTGGCCACGCCGATGGTGGAAGATCTAACGATCTCAAACGGTCCCGCGTTCGACGACTCCGCGGAAAGGATGTATCTCGCGGACACCGCACTCGGCGTGATCGACGCATTCGACGTCGACCCGGACACGGGTTCGCTCGATTCTCGTCGCCGGTTCGTGGATCTCGCGGAGGAGGGGGTCTGGCCGGACGGCATGACTGTCGACGATGACGGCATGCTGTGGGTCGCGCTCGGGCGAGCCGCGGCCGTCCACCGGTACCGCCCGGACGGGAAACTTGACGGCGTCGTCGAGCTACCGACGACCAACCCGACATCGATCGCTTTCGGCGGCGAGGCCCGCGACGAGCTCTACATCACCACATCATGGGTGGACTGCGAGCCGGATAGCCATGCGCTGGAACCGTTCGACGGCGCGATCTTTCGCTGCCGCCCCGGAGTGACTGGCCCTTCGTCGCCGCGATGGAAGAACGCGCCTGTCGATTTCCCACAGCGCTGATTCGTCTCTCTCGTAGAAGCCGGCATCCGGCCGGTGGAAATCGCTTGAAAGGAGCAGCGCATGCCTCATCTCGTCGTGCATTTCGAGATCCGCTCCCAAGACCCTGACGCGACGAGGAACTTCTTCGCGGAGTTGTTCGATTGGCAATACTCGGATGGCGGGATCCCCGGCTACACATACGTGAACACGGGAGCCCCGGAGGCGATCCCAGGGGGGATCGGGCCCGTGCAGGGCGGTGGCGACGCGGTCGTGTTCTTCGTCGGCGTTGACGACGTTGAGTCGACCCTGGATCGCGCCGAGAAACTGGGTGGAAGGACGATTCAGCCCGCCACGAGCGTCCCCGGCGTCACGTTCGGGCTGCTGGCGGACGCGCAAGGACATGTGGTCGGCGTCGCAGCCATGTAGCAGACTCCGCTCGACGGCCGGCGGCGCAGCGACGAGCTCGCGCCGCCGGTCAACTGGGTGGTCGGTCATCGAAAGGAGCAGCCATGCGGTACCTGGCGACGATCTGGACGATTTGGAACGAGGAGGATGAGCTCGACCGTGAGGAGGCCGCGCGCTATCGCGACTTCAGCCAATCCGCCGCACGAGAGGGCGCCCTTCGTGGCGGCGAGGTGCTCGACCATCCACTGTCGGCCACCACCGTCCGTGTCCGCAGCGGCGAGACGCTCCTGACCGATGGGCCGTTCGCCGAGACCAAAGAGCAGCTGACCGGCTACTTCATCTTCGAGTGCGACGACCTGGACCGAGCGTTGGCCCTCGCCGCCCGAATTCCGGGGGCTCAGCACGGCGCGGTTGAGGTCAGGCCCCTGCTCGATATGGAAGCTGAGATGTGAGCGAGTCGGCAGATCGATCGGACCTGGCCGAGGTCTTCCGCGAGCACCACGCTCGCGTGCTCGCGTGGTTGATCCGTTCCACCGGTGATTTCGAGACCGCCGAAGAGGCGCTGCAGGAAGCGTGCCTGGTTGCGCTCCGGCAATGGCCGCGAGACGGCATGCCGAGCAACCCGGCTGGCTGGCTGGCGATCGTGGCTCGCAACCGCGCTTTGGATCGCCTGCGGCGCGAGCACAACCGAGCCGGCAAGGAACACGCTGCCGCCCCACTAAGGGCGACGGCGGATGACCCAGGCCAGGTGGAGGACGAGCGGCTCCGCCTGATCTTCACCAGCTGCCATCCCGCGCTGTCGCTCGACGCCCGCGTGGCGCTCACGTTGCGCACGGTCGGCGGGCTCTCAACGGCTGAGATCGCCCGGGCCTTCCCTGCTGCCGGAGGCGACGCTCGCACAGCGGCTGGTCCGCGCCAAGCGAAAGATCCGAGCGGCGCGCATTCCGTACGAGGTGCCCGCGGCGGACCGCCTTGCGGAGCGACTGGAAGGCGTTCTCGCGGTGCTGTACCTGGTCTTCAACGAGGGCTACACGGCCACGAGCGGCTCGGCGCTCGGCCGCTCAGGCCTGTGCGACGAGGCGCTACGACTCGCGAGGATGCTGACGCTGCTGATGCCGGCCGAATCCGAAGCGCGCGCGCTGCTGGCGCTGATGCTGCTGACCGACTCACGCCGCGATGCACGAGTGGACGAGCGCGGCGAACCCATTCTGCTCGGCGACCAGGACCGAGGCCGGTGGGACGATGATGCGATCCATGAGGGCCTCGCGGAGCTGGACCAGGCCGCGCGCCACGCGGAGCCCGGGCGGTTCTTCATCCAGGCGGCGATCGCCGCCGAGCATGCGCTGGCTGTCGACGCCGACGCCACGAATTGGCCGCGGATCGCGCGGCTGTACGGCACGCTGATGAGGATCGCTCCGTCGCCGGTGGTCGAACTCAATCGGCTCGTCGCCGTATCGATGGCCGAGGGTCCGGCCGCTGCTTATGCCGGCCTCGCGGAGCTGGCCGAGCCGCTCGCGGGCTATTCGTATTTCCACGCCACGCGGGGTGAGCTGCTGCGACGGCTCGGGCGCCGCGAAGACGCGATCGACGCGTACGCGCGCGCACATGAGCTGGAGCGCAACGACGTGCAGCGCGCATGGCTTCAGCGCAACATCGCCAGCCTCCGGACGATGGCGATCGATTGAGCAGCCGGCCGCGCGGTACCGTGACAGCGTGACGAGGCCGATGTTGCCTGCGTTCGTGGACCGGCTGCCTGCGTGGGTCCAGCCCGTGAGCCTGCCAACGCCTTTTTGGCTCGGGAGCGTCAATTGCTATCTGCTCACGGAGCGGCCGGTGACGGTCATCGATCCGGGCACGCTGCAGCCGGGGTCGCTGGGCAGGCTGCGGGCCGTGCTGAACTCCAACGGACTTGACTTCGACGACATCGAGGTCGTTGTCGTGACCCACGCCCATCCCGACCATTACGGCGCCGCCGCGGTGCTCGCGGCACGCTCGCAAGCGAGAATCGTTTGCGCTCTCGATGAGGTCGAGAACCTGCTGGGGCTCGAGGACGTCGAAGCGAGGGCCGAGCTGCTAGTCCGGCTGGGTGTGCCCGGCGTCGACGCCCGGGCCATCATCACAAAGATCGATACGCAGGTCGCTCGGATGGTTCGTCCGGCGCCCCGCGCGATGATCACGCCCGTCGAGGACGGCGCGGTGTTGCCGGTGGGCGGGCGCCAGCTGGTCTGCATAGTGACCGCTGGTCACGCTGACGGACACCTCTCTCTATGGGATCCGGTGGACCGCGTGTTGCTCAGCGGTGACCACTTGCTCGCGCGGATCATCCCCGTCCCGAGCCTCAGCGACCGTCAAGGCCGCCGGAGCCTGCCCGAATATCTGGCAAGCCTTTCGAGGTTCGCCGGGCTTGAGTTGGAGGTCGTGCTGCCGGGCCACGGGCGCCCCTTCACTGAGGTTGACGTTCTCGCGGACCGGGTGCGCTCGCATAGCCGCCAGCGTGCGGATGAGATTGCAGAAGTTCTGCGTGACGGTCCGGCGACGGTGTTCGACGTCGCGCACCGGTTGCAGTGGCAGCCCGAGGGCGGGAGGCTCCTGCTCGGCCTCGCGCACGCGCAGGGTCACCTGGACCTGCTCGAAGACGGCGGGCGCGTGACCTGCGAGACCGATCGAGGAGTGAGGACCTACAAGCTCCGCGGCTGATGTCCGGCGCGGAGCCTTGCTGACGCTCGCGTTCGGCGACGGTGGTCGGCCAGGAACAGAAACAGCAGCGCTCCCACGCTGACCGCGAACAGCCACGGGTAATCCGAGAAGCCGACGTATCGAAACACGACGCGATGGACGCCGGCGGGCACCCGAACGCCGACGAGCGCGGGAGCGATCATCTCGCTCCTGCTGGCGTGTCCATCGATGGTGACACTCCATCCTGGATCGAACGAGGCACTGAGGACCGCGACCCCATTCGTGCGCATCCTGACCGCCGCGCTCACTTGTCCGTGCTCGAGATCGTCGCGCTCCGTCGCGACGCTCCCGCTCGCGGGCGCCTGGGAGATGGCTGGCAGTCTCGCCGCGTTCGTGCGCGCACCGCCGAAGTTCACCCGCAGGTACGCGTGCTCGCCGCCAAGCGGCGAGCGAAGCAGCCCAATGCTGCGGGCACCGAGATTGCTGCGGTCGGCGTCGAGCGTGCCGACAACGGCGCCGACGTTGACATACCCGCTCGATCCCGTTCGCCACAGCGCGTACGGGCCGGCCTGGCCCAACAGCTCGGCGCGTACTGGCGGTGGACGTCCCGCCGGAAGGATCAGATAGCGGATTCCGAACAGGGAGTAGTCCGCCGGATTTCGCTCCTCGAAGAAGTACTCGGGATTGGTCATCAGCGAGGCCGTCCGAAGCGTGTAGCCCACCTCATCCACGTCCCTGCTCTCCAGGTACTTGAACACCGGCACGGCCCCCACCGTGAAGGAGGGTCCCCAGTTGGACGGCATGCCCGCGTACACGCGCCCACCTCCAGCTCGCTTGACCACAGCCAGCAGACGATCCAGCTCGACACCCTGAACGCGTTCCGCCGCCTGCTGCGACCGGATCGCGGCGGCGTTCCTTTGGTCGAACGAGCCGACCTGCGTCCAGGCGGGCGAGAGCACCAGCACAAGGCCGACGACCGCGACAACCACCCCAACGAACCTCCAAGCTTCGGCCGACGGCCCGATCAGCTCGTGGAGCGGCCTCACCCGCCTGAGCTGTCTCAGAAGCATCTGTCCGGCCCACGCCGCGCCAACCCCGGCAAGCAGCAGCGCCGCGAGCTGGACACCCATCATGAACCTACGGAAGAAGATGTCGCCACTGCCCGGCAGCAGATCGACGAGCGAGCCGAACGTCGTTCTGCCGAGCGAGAGCAGCAGGCACACCGCGAGCGCGACGATCAGCGCGCGACCGCGTTCATCCTGGCGCCAGCGAACGCAGGCGACGA
Source organism: uncultured Solirubrobacterales bacterium (assembly GCA_963796525.1). GTDB lineage: Bacteria > Actinomycetota > Thermoleophilia > Solirubrobacterales > Solirubrobacteraceae > Palsa-465. Next base: position 77,084 of record CAWCMD010000010.1, on the reverse strand, counting down.
GCAAGCCCACGCCGGCGATGACCGTGATTACCGGTAGACGGCCCGCGTCGAGGAGCCCGCCTGTGGCGAACCAGCTGAGCACTTGCGAGCCGCGATAGCCATTGGTCAGCGCGGTTCCTCTCAGAACCTCGTTCACGGCGGCCCACGTTCGCTGGTCGATCAGCGGCACGATCACCCACGCCGAGGCAAGGACTGCACCGCCGGCAACGATCCCGGCGCGGTAGAACCTGATCAGCAGGGGCCGAGCCGACACAAGTGGCCAAATCAGGAGGGGGAGCAGCGCCAGGTATCCGGTCTCGAAGTGCATCGCGATCGTCAGCGACACCATGAGCGCCGCTCCGAAGAAGTTGCGGCCATCGCGGATCGCCCGCCAACTTAGCCCCCACGCGATCGGCAGCGTCAGCGACGCCCACAGCTGCGCCCAGACGCCGTAACCGATCCACGCGTAGGCCTTTGGCTCGTACCCGACGCCGGTCACGCTCATCACGAACGGAGCCATCGCCGCCGCGGCTGCCGCCGTCCAGCGCGAGAATCCAAACAGACGAGACGACAGATAGACGCTTACCGGCCACAGCGACAGCAGCACGTACAAGCTCCAGCGGAACGCAGCGTTGGGTCCGGTCACGGTCCCGAGCAGGCCTGTGAGCATCGCCGGAAGGCTCTGATAGTGAAGGAACTGCGGCGACCCCAGACCGAGGAACGGGAACCAGCTCGTGAGCGGCAGATGCCCGCTTTGCATCTGCAGCGTCGCAAACCGGACCATCTGCTCGTGCACCGAGGAATCGTTGAGATAGGACACGGGGAACGTCTGCGCTCGGAGCTTCATGAGGCTCCAGACCACGGCGGCCGCGACCACAACCCACGCGGCGGGTACGCGCCGCAGGACGCTTTTCCCCGAGGCCGCAACGCTCAGCCGCGCTGAGCGCGGCGGTGAGTGACTTCCTTCGATTCTCGGTGGCGGCGTACTTACGGCCATACGGTGGAAAGGTAGATCACGTTCAACCGCAACCGGACCGTTCGAGCGCAAGATGCGGCGGATCGCGGCGCGCCTCCCGTTGTCCGCGGGCAACGGCGTGCCGCAGCTCCGGTCAGTCAGGGGTGACTCAAACCTCGAGCTCTAACACCGGAGTGCGCTCGCGCTGCCAGTCCGGCGGGTCCCCGAGCAGCACGTAGTGCCGATCCTCGTCTCGCGCCATCCGTCCCTGCTCGGTGAGCGACGTGATCGAGACCGTGATCGTCGGCCGTCGCGCACCGACGATGTCGGCAAGCATGTCGTGGGTGAGTCGAAACGGCACTACGGTGCCCCGCGGCGTGACCTTGCCCCACATGCTGGCCAGGTGCCAGAGCGTCGCCAGTAGCCGATCCTCGGCACGCACGAAGTGCTGAGCGGCCATCAGATAGGCGAGCGACCGGGCGCGACGGAGAAAGCGGCCGGCGACGGCCGAGGCCAGCTCGGGCCAACGCCCAATCTGAGCTGTCACATCGTGGTCGAGCAGCGCAACGCGAGCCGTTTCCAGCACGCGCCAACTCGTCAGCGTTGGCACGACCGACGGGATGAGCTCGTGCTCCCACGGGCGGATGATGTCGCTCGGACCGACGACTTCTGATGAAGACACCGAACCCAGCGCGAGGGTCCGGACCATGAGACCGTCGAGTACGAGCAGGCCAATCGTGCCGTGATCTATCTCAGGTGGCTGCCACGGCCCTTTGGGAACCCGAAACACCCTTGCGCGGATTGTTTCTGCGGCGACGCTGCGCGCCTCGGGCCGCATGTGCTCTGCGAGGTCGGGATCCGTGCGGAGCAAGTGGATGATGTGCGCTGGCACTGGTGCATCTATACCCGTAGAGGCGCTCCCTTTCCCTTGAGCGTGTGGAGATAATTGCGTGAAATGGGGCTGCTTGAGCGCGACGCAGAGCTTGCGCGGATCGATCAGCTGTTGCCGATCGTTGCGGGGGGAACCGGGGCGTTGTTGTTGATCCCAGGTCCGGGCGGGATCGGGAAGACGTCGCTGCTTGACGCTTGCGTGGAGCGCGCGTCAGCGGATGGCGCGCGGGTTCTGAGCGTGCGCGGCGATGCGCTGGTGATGAAGTCCTCGTTCGCCGCGGTTCGCGAAATGCTGTGGTCCGAGGTGCAGGCGGCGACGGAGAGCGGGGACGGCGTGCTGGATGGGGCCGCGTCGTTGGCGTTACCGCCGCAAGCTCGACATCGCCGGCCGCGCCGAGCTTGCAGCCGCGCTCGAGAGCCCCTGACAAAGTCCGGGGTCAGCGGAGAATGTTCACGGCTCGCGCGGCAACCAACAGGGTGGTTACCGCTGAGACCGCCGCCTCGGCCAGCATCATCATCTTCACCCGTCTGGTCAGCGGCATCACGTCGGTAGGGCTGAACGCAACGGCATTCGTGAACGAGACATACACATAGTCCGCGAATCGCGGGTGCCAGCCCGGCTCGGCAAGTGCCGGATTTTCATCCTGCGGGAACTGGAAATCGCGCGGCGGCGGATCGGGCTGACGGCGGCGAATCGGGCCGCCGCGGTCGAACTCCCAGAACAGCAGCCCGAACGTGATCATGTTGGTGCCCCAGATCGTGGCACCCTTCAACAGCAGCTGGCCGCCGCTCTTCTCGTGCCCACTCACAAGCGATGCGATCAACGCGACGAGCGCGAACGCGTCTGCCGCGGTGATCACGCCGACGAGCACGAGGGCCACCGTTCGACGGTGCCCCATCTGCTCCAGACGATGCCGAGGCAAGGACCAGGAGAGCACGAGCAAGAGGGCCGCCTCGGGAACCACCGGGATCAGCCAGACCCACCCCGGCAGCCCGTTCAGTGTCCAGCCATTTCCGAGACCCAGCACGCCGAGCGTGACCTGGAGCCCGATCACGATCAGGACGCCAAACGCCGCCTCGTACCTGGACTCGACCTCCTCTTCATGCTCATCGGCAGTGCTCACCTCACGATTGTCAACGATCCCCCGGCGGCCACCGAAAGCGATCCTCGCTCGCCGCTTCGGCGCGCCGACGGTGCATGCGCGAGCCCTGCGTGCGGCAGCGCACGCCACCGAGGGCAGCGAGGCGCTCTTCGCACTGCAGGAGGCAGTACGGATCCTCGAGCACTCGCCCGCTCAGCTCGAGCTCGCGCGCACCCTGGTCGAGCTCGGGATGGCGTCTTCGGATACGCAGGACCTCGGCGGGGCGCGCGAGCTCCCGCGTCGCGGCATGGGGATCGCACATCGCCGTGGAGCATCCGTCCTTGCCGCTCAAGCTCGTGACGCGCTCGTCGCGGCCGGCGGTCGCCCTCGGCGACCGGTTCACGATGGCATCGACAGTCTTGCCCGCGCTGAGCGCTCCGTGGCCGAGCTGGCCGCCGCGGGTCACACGAACCGTGAGATCGGCAGCCAGCTGTTCATTACGCTCAACACGGTTTCCACGCACCTGCGCAGCGTGTACCGGAAGCTCAACATCAGCTCCAGGGCGCAGCTTCCACCACGCTTCGGGTCAGAGGGTGCTTCCGGCCTTCGCGTAGCCGATCTGGAGCAGGTCTGAGCCTGCGAGCACCGCGAAGGTGGACGAGATCAGACGCGTCGTGCGCGGTGACACGAGATGTCCGGCGACGAAGGCGGTGGCGGTCCACATCGATAGGCAGTACGGACACACGAGCAACTCGCCGAGCGTCCGCCGCACCCCGCTTCCGCGGGCCGCCTCGTCGACTTCGCCGGGTCCGCCGTCGTCCTGAAAGCGAGTGAAGGGCGCACGGACGACGCTCGTCACTCGGTCGCGCGCAATCAGTCGTGTGAGCTTGTGTGTGGCCACGGTCATCAGCGCGAGGTCACGCGTGGCAATCTGTTCAGGCGCCGTGCGCCCGCTGCGCTTCATCCAGGCCGCGAAGCCACCGGTGAGCGCGCCGTACACGCCGATGGCGGCGGCGTATCCGCCCAGCGGCCGGGGCCTGTCGGGACTGTGGCCCGCGAACGGCGGCAAGCTCTGCACGCCTGCATCGGTTGTTCCGGCGTCTGTCATTCCTCAAGTCGGCTACCCCCTCCCGGCTGATCCAAGCGCGCATCCGCCTGCTGGCTGGCGCCTTGGCGCAGGCGCTTCCCAGGCGACACGCTCAGTATTAGACTCCCGCGCGTGTACAGAGGGCTCGTGGCCTTGGTCATGCTTTCGGCGCTTTGGGCAGGCGCGGCGTCTGCGTCCGCATCCCCGCCGCTGCGGTGGTCAAAGCCGGTGGTCGTCGATCACCGAGGTGCGCTGGGCGCTGTTTCCTGCCCGATGACGAAGCTTTGCGTGGCCGTCGATGTCTCAGGCAAGGTGCTCACGTCGACGAACCCGGGCGCGAAGTGGCGCGTCGTTCCCGGCGTCCATCTCAGCACCTTTCTCGAGGACAACGAGATCCACACCCTTTACGACCTGTCGTGCCCAGCGAAATCACTGTGTGCCGCCGGCTCCGGCGCGGGAATCGCTTACTCCACCAACCCACTCGGCGGCAAGCAAGCCTGGCGGTTGACCCCCGACGTCGCGGATGGTTTCGTCAGCGCGCTTTCGTGCGCTTCGTCACACCTGTGCGTCGGCTCTGGCACCACGAGCCGAAACGCAGACCTGATCGGGTCTGGTAGTCCGCGGACCGGCACCTGGAATGTGATCATGCCGCACCTCCCGGGCTTGGGGAATGATCTGATCGGGGACATCTCCTGCCCGACGGCTTCGCTGTGCATTGCCGCGGGCGACTACCAGCAGCTGTACGCCTCCACAGCCCCCCTCGGAACGGGCTGGCATCGAACTGCATCGCTCGCGAATCAGATCATGGGCATCTCCTGTCCCTCCGCAGGGCTGTGCGTCAGCTTTGACGATCAGTCCCGCATCCTCTTCTCGACGCATCCCACGGGCGGCGCGGCCGCGTGGCGCCAGACCAAACTGAAGCCGCTCGGGCTCAACTTCATCGACTGCCCGACCGCAAGCCTCTGCGTGGCGACCGGGAACGGGGCCGTCGTGGAGTCCACGGATCCGACCGGCGGCCCTCACGCGTGGCGGATCGTCAACATCCCGGAGCGGCTGAACTCAGTTTCATGCCCGTCCTCGAAATTCTGCGTGGCGGTCGGCGACGGCGGCAGGGTCCGGGTAGGGCGCGCGCCCTAGGTCCTCACGCGACGCGCCCCGCGTCGCGTGTCACCGCGCCCGGCGGGTTGGTCTCACCGCCCGCGCGACCAAACTCTCGTTCACCACGGGCGGCTCGCGTATGGCGGCGTTGGCCCGATCCGGTCATTGGCCCGCGAGGCCACGCCGATCGCTATGCCCTCGTCGAAGCCGGCGGCGTACGTGTTGGGGTCGCCGGGGCAGTGTTTGCCGCCGCTGTCGCCCGGCGTCGAGGTCCACACGAACCCGTCCAGATACTTCGAGTACATGCCGTAGGCGCGCCCGTCGCTCGCGCCCGGCTTCGGGCCGAGCCCACGACCAGGCCGGTTGCACAGCACCTCGACGCCCGGAGGCGGATGTACCTTGGGGCCGTTTCCGTTGGCGCGCGTATCGATCACGAAGTGAAGCCCGCCCGTCTGCTGTGAGATCTTGTTGCCGAACAGAATCTGCTTGTAGGACCACGCAAAATGGGTGTCATTGAGGAAGAAGCCGCGGGTCAGATTCGCGTCCTCGTGGTTGAGCATCATCACGGCCTCCTTCACTGAGTTGGCGTCTGATGCACCCCCTTCGAGATAGAGCAGCGCGTGCGGTAGCTGCGAAAACTGGTCGACCTCGTACTTGATCTGTTGCTCGTGCTCGGTGATCTGCGCCGGGTTCGACCAGCAGGTCGCGTCTACTCCGTCCATCTCGATGAAGATCAGGACCGGGAAATTGCCGATCGCCGCCTTTGTCGCGTCGACGTCCTCCTTGAAGTTCGGGGACTGTCCGGTTCCGCAGCCGTTGTGGTTGATGTAATAGGTGGTGAACACGCCAGCCGCTGTCGGATCGGTGCGCTGCATGCGGCACAGGTAGTACTGCACCTGCGTGAAGATCGCATCGCCGGTGCCACCGGCTGTGTCGTGCGTGAACCGATGCGCCTGCGGATAGTCGGCGATCTTCTCGAGCTGCGTGACCCGGTTACGCACCGGGGGCGACAGCGGCATCGCGTCGACGGTCGCCCTGAACTGTGCCCACGGGATCGGCGTCCCGCGCACCTGTTTGGTCAGCTGGCTCAGCCCCACCTCGTTGGCGATCGCGTTGGCGGCCTCGCCTCCGTTCAGCCACGGGTTCTCGACGAACAGGTGTGCACCCGCCAACGGATCGGTGCCGGTGAAGTTCGGCGTGCCTAGAGGATTGAGCAGGCGCGGTGTCGTTGGACACGCAAACCTGCGTGTACGCCGAGTGTGCGCGCTGCCTTGCGCCGGAGATACCTACGCCAAAGCTCCCCACCGTCGCCGCCACTGCCCCCGCGGCGACAATTGCCGCCACCAGTCCGCGAAACTTCATCGAGCCCTAACCCCCAAATTCGCCTTTGCTGCGCCCTTTCCCAGCGCAGCCAATCAACCAATAACAGGATCATACACGCAGTCGGCGCCGGCTACGGACCATTGCGGCCGCAAACTTGCGTGCCTTCGTCTACGTTAGGGCGCGCTCGTCGGTTGACCTCAACGCTGCACCACGGATTCGTACGGCCGGGCCGACTCACGCTCCTCAAACAGGCCTCGCTCCTGCATCCATCGCTGCGATCTTTCATACATCTCAGCGGTGTAAGGCAGGAAAACGACCCGCTCCCCCGGCCCGAAGCAGCGCACGCCTATGTGAGTATGGAATCGCTCGGGAATCTCGTTCAGTAGAAATGCTTGTAGAGCTCGGGCTCCAGGCCCGGTCATGGGAAAGCCACCAAATCGAAGGCTGATCTGATCCACCGACCCCGCGACGGATTTGGAGCGTGAGGCTTAGCGCCGCCACCATCGCGCTCCGTCTATAGGCTTGAGGCGGTGTCGAGTAATGGATTGAAGCCGGTTGAACACGAGGTCGCCGTGGTGGGGACCGGCCTGACCGGGATCTGCGCCGGCATAAAACTCGCTGAGGCCGGGATCGACTTCGCGATGATCGAACGCGCCGGCGATATCGGCGGCACGTGGCGCGACTGCACCTATCCAGGCATCGCCGTGGATGTGCCGTCGGCGCACTACTCACTGTCGTTCGAGCCCAACCCAGAGTGGTCGCGGACGTATGCCCCAGGGCACGAGCTGAAAGCGTATGCGGATCGTCTCGTCGACAAGTACCGGCTGCGGCCCAGGGTCCGCCTGAACACGAACGTCGAGCGCGCGGTCTGGGACGAGGCACGCCACGCGTGGGAACTGCACACCAATCGCGGCGTAATCCGCGCGCGGTTCATCATTAGCTGCAGCGGCGCGCTGACGGATCCGAGGGTGCCGGACATCGGGGGCGTAGAGGAGTTCACGGGCAAGGTCCTGCACACCGCGCGCTGGGACCACAACCACGAGCTCCGAGGTGAGCGCGTCGCGCTGATCGGAACCGGCGCCTCGGCCGTCCAAGTGCTGCCATCGATCGCGCCGATTGTGGCGCGCATCAGCGTCTTCCAGCGCACGCCGATCTGGATCTTCCCGCGCGCGGACTACGCGATCCCGCCGGCCGTCAGGACGCTTTTCCGCCATGTCCCGATCACGCAGCTTGCACTCAGGGCGGTTGCGGCCGCGATCTCCGACGGGGTCTTGTGGTTTGGCGTCGTTCACAACAGGCGGCTGCCGTTCCTTACCCAGCGCGCCGAGCGCAACGGCCGCGCCTTTATCCGCCAGCAGGTCAAAGATCCGGACCTGGCGGATCGGCTCACCCCGCGCTACGGCCTCGGTTGCAAGCGCCCCGGCGTTTCCAACGGCTACCTGCGGACCTTCAACCGCGAGAACGTCGAACTCATCACAGACACGATCGAGCGAATCACCCCGACGGGCATACGGACTGCCGACGGCGCACATCGCGAGATCGACACACTCGTCCTGGCCACGGGCTACAGGGTGTTCGATTACGGGAACATTCCCGGCTTCCCTCTGCACGGCGTCGACGGCACCGAACTCAGCGAGTTCTGGATGGAGAACCGCCACCAGGCCTACGAAGGAGCCTCGGTCCCTGGCTTCCCGAACTTCTTCCTCACGTTCGGCCCGTACTCGACCACCAGCCTGTCGTTCCTCGCGGGCTCGGAAGCCGGCGTCCGCCACGCCGTCCGCGCAATCAAGGAGGCGCGCAGGCGCGGCGCCACCTCGGTGGAGGTGTCCAGGGAGGCAAACGATCGCTACTTCCAGCGAGTACTGAGCCGCATGGGCGGCACCGCGTTCTTCAACAACCACTGCGAGAACGCCAACAGCTACTACTTCGATGCTCGCCTCGACGCCCCCGGGTTACGGCCGAACACGAGCGTCGAGACCTGGTGGCGCAGCGGGCATTACCCGCTGGCGCACCACGAATTCCGGACCGAGCCCTCGCTGATCGCCGCACACGCGTAGCGTCGCCAGCCCGGACACCGAGGCCAACTGGCTGGTGCTGCTGTCGGCGGCGCTGCCGGGCGGGATCGGCAACACGGGCGGCGAGTGCGGCGGGCTGCCCGACGTCGTTGACGAGGGCCACGACCTGCTGCAGCGTGCCCGTGACCGGCACGGAACCACGGACTGCCGACAGATCCTGGGCAACGCCCGGGTCCCGGTGCGCTGCGTCGGCGTCGCGCGCGAGGCGCCGGCGATGTGCGCGCATTGCTCGCGGGGTCCGGTGGCCGGCACGTCATCGCGCCGGAGCGGCGCGCTGATGACACCGGGCACGATCTAGCCGGCTGGTTCGAGACACAATTCGGGAGCACCCACGTTGAATACCCGTCGGAGAACTGCATCGGCGTCGACAGTTGGGTGCGGATCCTGGCTGGGGGCGGTGCGAGCGGCAACGACGTTCTGGGTCAGCCGGTCTGGAAGCGCGGGGAGAGCGCGAAGCGCAACAGGACCACGTCGCCGATCTGGCGGACCCCGGCAAGTTCCTCGCGCCGGCCATGGGTGAGCGTTCCCGCCGCCCTCGACCATCAGCCGCTGCACGCCGCGCTCGCCAAGGTCCTCGCTCAGGCAGCGCATCCTCATGCGCCGGCCAGCATCGACGACGGTCGCCACAGTTCCGAGCCGCGAGCGGGCGTCGACCACGCGCGGGCTCGTGCAGTAGACGAGCTTCTCGATTTCGCCCATGGTGAAGAAGTCGGCACACGGGTCCAACTTAACCCGTTCGGTCACGGTGACCGTGATCGGCGAGGGCGGGAGCCCGCGGGCTGTCCGCGATCGACATGCCACAGCTCGACAGGACGTAGGGCCGGTCAGGCACGTGCTGTTCCCCTGGAGCGGCGGGTGGTTCCGCTCCGGAGGCCGGGTACGACGCACCCACGCCACCAACAGCACGGCGGCCCCCGGCAGACTGGCAACGAGCACCATGACGCCGTAGACGACGGCGGTGGCTACCCCACGTTGCGCACCCAGGCCGGCCGCGCCGAACGCCCATGCCGCGACGCCCTCGCGCGGGCCCCAGCCACCGATGTTGGGGAGCACCATCGCGAGCATCACGAGCAACGCCATCGGCAGCATCTGGGACAGCGGTGCAGTCGCACCGGCAGTCCGCGCGGCGATCAGGAAGTTGACCGTGTGGCCGGCGACGATCAGCGCCGATGCGAGTGCGATACCCAGCCACGCCCTGCGGGCTATCAGCCCGTCACGGATGTCGCCTGCCGCTGTACGGCGGACCCGCGTCCACGCAGGCCAAGCGTCGGCGCGGTGCATCCGAGCCACAAGCACAACGCCGAGCACCGCCACGACGACCGCGATCGCCACCGGCGGCATCGAGGACTGCACGGGCGACGGCAGCGCGAGGAGGATGACGACGGTCAGGAGGGCTTGTACCACCTGACCGGCGAAGCGCTCCCACGCGACGGCGCGCAGCGCGCGGCCGACATCGCTCACCTCCCGACCGTGGCTCACCCCGCGGTGGACGTCGCCAACGATCCCGCCGGGCAGTGTGAGGTTGAGGAACAGCGACCGGTAGTACGCCGCGACTGCCGCCGCAAGCGACAGTTTGACGCCGAGACCACGGGCGACGATCGTCCACCGCCAGGCACTGCAAACCGTCGTCAGCACCACGATGCCTGCCGCCGCCACCAGCGCTCGGTCGTCAATCGAGCGCAGGCCGTCGAGGAACGGGCCAGTGCCCAGGCGCCAGACGAGGACGGCGAGCACGAGGGCGGAGCCCACGATGCGGCCCCATGCCCACACGGGCCGGCTCATCCTGGGGCCCTCTCTGCATGAGGGAGCCACCGTCGGACAGCCACGGAGGACCAGCGAGGATGCCGAAAGGCGGTCTCGAAGACCGACGCGAAGACTCGCGCGAACACGATCGACAGTGGCAGCGCAAGGCCGAGCGTTACGACGAAGACCGGAACACCCTGATGGACCCGGATCGCCGGGCCGAGCGGGACGTCGACCCAGAACAGGTGGTCGAGCGTCCACACCGAGCCCAGCACGAACAGCGCGGCGAGCGCCAGCACCTGGGCTACGAGCCCGGTCAACGCGCCGGCATGAACCGCACCCATCGCGCGCCGAGGATCCTTCGCGGCTGGCCTGGCCGTTCTCGGCGCCGACAGTTGCTTGGGGAGCGGTGGGTCGATCGCAGCAGCTCTGCCGTGCTTGGCCTCCATGCCAATCATGACCCCGGCGCGATGCCGAGCCTTCCCCAGCTGCGCGCTGCCTTCTTGTGCAGCGTGAAGCAGGAGGCGCGGCCGGAGCGGGTGGGGCCGTGAACCAGGACGACGGCTCTCCTTGATCGACGCATTTGCCGCTGATGCTGCCCACGTCGCAGCGCACATCGGACGGCGAGCACTCGAGGAGCTGCTGGTCGCCCACCGGCTGGAGCAGAGCCCCACATCTCGGGCGGCCCGCAGCTTCCCGGCGCGCGCCGGGAAGCTCTAGGGGGGCGACGGCGTCAATAAGCGTGAACGCCGATCCGCAGGGAGGACACACATGAACCGCTTCGGAATTCCTTTCCACCGCCGCGGCCTGAAAGGAACCGCGGCCACTATCGCCGCGTTGGCCGGCTTTGCGACGGCGGCGCTGGTCGGGGTCGGGGTCGCCAAGACATTTACGCTGCATGTCGCGAAGAACGCGAAGGTGACGAACCAGGCGGGCAGCACCACGCGCGCAAACATCGCGGTCACGTCCCGCGGCAGCGCCGTCTACGACCTGACCGGCGACAGCGCCCGGCACCCTAAATGCGCAAAGGCCAACAGCTGCTTTAAGTTCTGGCCACCGGTCACAGTCTCCTCACCGAAGAAGCTGACCAAGGCTCCAGGGATCATGGGGAAGCTCGGCGTCTGGCACCGCGACGGGTTCTTCCAGGTCACGCTCGGCGGCCACCCTCTTTACCGATTTGCCCCCGACAGTCAGCCGAACCACGCCACAGGTGAGGGAATCCACAGCTTCGGCGGCACCTGGCACGTGATCAAGGCTGCGGACTCATCAGGCGCAGGAACGACGACATCGACTGGCACCACGACCACCATGACCACGACCACGTCGACCATGTGCCTTTACCCGCCGTGCTACTGAAACCTGTGGTGTGCACGAATCGTGCGACGAGCGAACGCCGAGCTCATAGATGACGAGCACCGGCAACGTCTGGGACAAGATCCAGCCGACCACGCGGGGCACCAACGGCAACAACGACCACGACGACGGCGGCTCGGACCGATCCGATAAGCGACCAATCGAAGGCAGGGTGCAACAGACCGGCGTCCGTCAGGCCGCCGGTCTGCCCGCGCCGAGACACCTCCGATTGCAGCCTCGAAGCCGCGGGAACCTACCGCGACCACATGCTGCATGAAATGGGCCGCGCAGATCATCTCGAGCTGCAACGTCGCCTCGCGAGAGCGCGCTCCAGCTACGAGACGCGCGACGGTCGGAGGCGCGACGACTTCCGCCCTGACCTGTGCTTCTGACCAGTTCGAGTCGCGGCGGGCCACCGCGGGCGAGCTGCGACGCTGCTCCTCGGCTCGCGCAGCCGGCGAAGATCGTGCCGTTGCGTCGACTGAAAGCGGGTCGCGTCAGCTGGCCCGACCTCCTGGTCCGCTGAGCGTCCTCGACGTCGATGGACGTGTGCGGTCTGTTGTAGGAGGTGTGGGCGGCTTAGACTCGGCTGGTGGCGAGCTGCTGCGCGCCCACGCCGACCGCATCGATATGCATGGTAAGCCGGTTGACGGCTCGCGGTTCTACCGCAACGTGATCGGGATCGAGGAGCACACCGTGAGCCATATCGACAGTACGCGTGAGCACTTGATCGAGACATACCGCAGGAAGGCGAAGCACTACGACATCACCTCCCAGTTCTACCCCGTGCCCGGCTACCCCCAGCGGGCCCAGCGTCTCCGGGCCGTACAAGCACTCGGGCTTCGCTCGGGTGACAGCGTGGTCGAGATCGCCTGCGGCACCGGTCTGAACTTCTCGCTGATTGAGCAAGTGATCGGTCCCAGCGGCCGGATCGTCGGCGTCGATCTGACCGACGCGATGCTCGCTCAAGCCCAGCAGCGGATAGAGACCAACGGCTGGAGCAATATCAGCCTCGTGCAAACCGACGCGGCCGAGTTCGACTTCCCAACCGAGGTCGACGCGATCCTGTCCACGTACGCCTTGACGCAGGTGCCTGAATGCGGAGATGTCATCGCGCACGGCGCTGCGGCCCTCTCCTGCGGTGGACGCTGGGTCGTGCTGGATCTCAAGGTTCCCGGCAGCGCGCCTCGCTGGCTAGCGCAGCTCGGAATCGCACTTGCGCGGCCCTTCGGCTCCGTAGACGAGTGGATCGCGCGCCGTCCGTGGGAGGCGATTCGCGCAGCTATGCAGGATTTGCTGGCCGATCTCTCCTGGACCGAGTTGTTCTTCGGGACCGCGTTCCTCGCTCGCGGGTCCCGTGGCTCCAGGACGGCCGATGAACCACCGCACCGGAGCGGCCATGACTGACGAGCGCAGGCTGAGATCGCTCGCTTGGCCTAACCCTTCTCGCGCCGGCGCCGATCGGCCAGAGCCCGCTCCACCAGCCGGAGCCGTTCTGGGGCGAAGGCCGCGTCCCGCCGAGATGGGCCTGTTTGAAAGCAGCGCCGAGGGAGGGTCCGCGCTCGAAGCCAGTTCAGGTCCTAGGGTCGGGTGTCGGGTACCCGGTACCTGCGGGCTTACCGTCGTCGGCACCGATCTCGGTACCCGTCGTGCTCGATCCACGCCAGTGGGTTGTCGCCAACTCTCGACTCGACCCTGTCGCGTTACGCCTCTGTGGGATACGGACCGCGACTCTCTTTACCGCCCTGCGCCTTGAGCGGATGCGCTACGCCGCCCACCCCGATCTGGGAATCGGAGCCGCGCGGCGTAGCGGACTCGACCGCAGCCTTGATCGCCGCCATCTCGCGATCCATTACGCGCCGAATCCTGCCTTTGAGAACGCGGCTGGGGATCGCGCGCATGAGGCCCTCGAGGTCGACCTCGACCCACATCTTGGCCGCGGTCTGCCGACCGTCCATCGGCTCGAGCTCCATTCCCCAGCGCGCCGCGGAAGTGCCCATCGGCCCGGCGAACGCCAAGCGCCGGGGCGCCTCGACAGCGGTCGCCTCCTGGGTCCGGTGGCGAGTGGACCCGAATATCCCCTTCGCCCGCTGCTCCACCTGCGAGCCGCGCTGAAGCGGAGCCCCTCCGCCAACCCAACACTCGCGAACCGTTGGCGCCCACTCCGGCCAGCGTCCGAGGTCACAGACATACGCCCACACTTCAGGGACACTGCTGGCGATTGTTACGCGGCTCTCGGATCTGATCGCCATCGCGCGTACTCTGTGTTGATCACTTGCCGGTTGCGTAAACCGTCAGCGAGGCTACATCCTGACTCAGACGCCTGCAAGTGCGCTCCGGTGGTGGGACGATCAGGCGTGCGAACCCGATGTGGCGACGCCCGCGCGGGACGAGCCGGAGATGCCGGAGCTGGTCGGGACACCCCGCTACCCCCTGTGCGGCGCGCTCCAGCTGCTGACGTTCTTCGCTGGCATGGCTGCCTGCGAGGCGACGGGGCCCCTGGAGCGCCGCATTTCTCGATTGTGCGCCACTGCATCCACTCGACTGCCGGGAAATCCACTCAGCCGCGCCGGTTGACAGGCCGCCGTGTTCGCGCGCCTTTGGACCCGGAAGGAGGCCTCACTGAAGGGAACCGGGCGGGAAGCTGCGACTGATCTCGCGGCCGACTACCTAGCCACCGAGCCGCGAGTGGCGGCGCCGCGCGGCTGGACGATCGGGGGGCGCCTCAGCACGTGGGCGATCAGGTTGCGTGTCATCGCGGCGACGCGGGGATCTGGCGCGAGCGGTGCGTCAGGCGACGCGCTGGGCACCGGCTCTAGGCCGAGCTCCCAGCCCAACGTGCCGCTGTCGAACACGATCGCTCCGGAGCGCACCGTGTAGATCGTGGTCTCGGCGCGGCCGTCGCCGGGCCCCGGGATCGGCTCACCCGGCTCGGGTGTGAAGCTCGTGCACGGCGCAGCGCCGCTGCCGACCAGGTGCGTCCCCGCGGGCGTGAGCGGGGTGCGTTTGTCGAGCTCGTAGCCGACGATCCCCGGGATCCGTGTCGCCACCCCGATGCCGGTGCGGGCGAACAGCCACGACGGCTTCAAGCCAGGCGCTGGCGACCACGCGTAGTAGTGATACGTCGACGGTCCCGGCTGTTGCACGCGCGGGGTGGTGCATCCGACGTAGGCCGAGTCCGCCAGCTCCGCGCCGCGGTCCGGGAACGGCCCGGTGGGATCGGATCGGATCGGATCAAGGGAGGCGTGTTCCTTGTAGGCGATGATCACGTGGCCCGGCCGGTCGCGTTCGCTCGAGGCTGGGCTGGCGGCGGCGTAGCGCACCCGCCAGCCGAGCGAGTCCGAGCCGAGGAACAGAAGGCTCGTGCCCGCGTCCCGGACGCGGGCGAAGGCGTTCTCCTGGCGTTGGGACCAGTACTCCGAGTGCCCGAAGTCGATCAGCCCGCGGTGCCCGGTCAGCTGCGAGGGGTCGCCGTCGACCGACTCGCTCGTGGTGTACGACACCAGATAGCCGTAGCGCTCGAGGAAGCGCACCATCGCGACGTCGCGAGCGAAGAACTCCCCGGCTCCGGCGACGCTGTCATACGGACGGTCGTAGGAGACCGCGACACCCTGCGTGGTGCCGGTCACCCCGACCCGGTCCGCACCTCCGGGGTATAGGCTGTCGCCGCCCCAGCCGTTGTACGCCTCGTAGGTCGCTGTTGGGAGTTGGGCCAGCAGCGGCAGCGGGCGGGTGGCCTGCACGACGAACAGGCAGTCTCGCCCGCCCTCGCTGGTCGAGAGCTTGACGATGTAGACGCCGCTTGGTAGTGCCGACGGGATCACGAAGCTGAGCGTCGGATGCCAGTCGCATTCGGTCAGGCCGGTCTCGGGCCGGTGCGCGCACGGTGGCTGGGCGACGATCGGCAACCTGTCGCTTTCGAGCACCTCGCGTCCGCCGGCTCCCCCGTACCAGCCCATCCGGTACACCCTAATCCGGACGCGCCGCGCGCCCGGCGCGCTGACGTAGATCCGCTCGGTCTGGCCCGGGCGAAGCGCCTGCTCGGCGACATAGCCGATCACCGACCCATAGGCCAGCCCGCCGACGTCCGCTGCCGGGCCCGGCAGTCGCCACGCTGTCGTGCCTGGATGCGCGTTCTCCTCGGCGACCGTCGGCTGGGCGCCGGTCGTGGGCACGAGCCAGCGATACGGCCCGGGTGCGACGGGTCGACCGCCGCGCGTCCCGGCCGCCCGGTGCCCGTGAGCGCCGCCACCACACCCGGCGGCACCGGACGCGAGCAACACCACAATCGTCACAGACGCGCGCCCCGCCCCGAATCGGCGAGACGGCCGAGGTTGGGGGCAAGTTCGAGGTCGCGGCAGCAGAGAGACCATGCAGCTATCCGCTCAGCTCGCGGCGGTTAGCGCCAGTTGTGATCGCCGATCTGCGGGCCGAGAGCCTCGACGTTATCTGCTCCACCCGCGGGGCGCGAAGTACACGCGGGCGGCCGCCGGGATCTGGAGCGCCAACGACGCCGTCCGCCAAGCAGAACGCGCTCTCGCCGAGCAAGCCGAATTCTCCTACAAGCGTATGGTCACCGACCAAAACGCCGGCGGACCGGCGAGAAAAGTAGGCGCGGGCGTGACACCGGAGCGCGCATAAATGAGGCCCTCGAAGGGCAAAGCTGCGCGGCAGACCACAAGCTCCTGACGTCTGCGCTTCGCTTCGTCGGTCACCCGCGCCTAACAAACAACCTAACGCCGCACGTCGATCGTCGCAACCCCCGGGCGAGGACCACGGCTGCGCAAATACCTCTGAAAAACCGCGCCACGGCCGGCCAAGACCGCAAAGCCGAGCCCACAGCAGACGCTCTACGGCGACACGCGACCGGAACTCCACCACTGAGACTCCGAAATCTTCACCCCTGCCCCCTTGACTGTCATCGGTCGTCTGAAGCCGGGCGTTTCGGTAGCGCGCACCCCGACACGGTGTTTGCGCTCGGTTATCGTGCAGCAGCCGTTTCGTCGGGTCCGGACCAGGAGGAAAAGAGTGGCTCTGTTGGTGCTGAGCGATGGCCGGGATCTCGCGTATGACGTGTACGCGATCGCGACGGATCGCCGGTCATCTTAAGCCACGGGCTGTCCGACTCGCGGCTGATTCGCAATCCCGGCGAGGCACTCACGGCTTCCCTAGGCGTTCGTGTGATCGCCGCCGATCAACCCGGCGTCGGTGGCTCCTCGCCTCAGAAACGCCGCAAGATGGTTGACTGGGGCAAGGACATCGAAGAGCTAGCGAACTCGCTCGAGCTTGACCGGTTCGCTGTCGCCGGGCACTCCGGCGGCGCGCCCCACGCGCTCGCGATCCCATACCGGATGCCCGATCGGGTGACGAAGATCGCACTGGCCTCGCCGGTCAGCCCGCTCGACGAGGAGGGGATGGCGAAGCTGATGGTCAACAAGGATCTCAAGACGCTTGCCAAGCTCCACCATCTCCATCACCTCATCAAATGGGGCTCTGACTTCGCCGCGTGGAAGGCTGAGAAGGACCTTCCTAGTGCAGCGTTTCTGAAGTGTCTTGTCGTTTGATCGCCTTGGCGAGGACTTGGTCCGGGGTCTTGGTCCAGACGAATGGTGCGGCGCGTTCGTTGTAGCCGTCGATGAAGTGCTCGATCGCTGCGATTAGCTCCGGGACGTCGTGGTAGACGCCGCGGCGGACCTGTTGTTTGGTCAGGATCGAGAACCAGATCTCGATCATGTTCATCCAGGATGCGCTGGTCGGTGTGAAGTGGAAATGCACGCGTGGATGGCGCTCCAGCCAGCGCGTCACCTCCGGGGTCGAGTGCGTTGAGGAGTTGTCCAGCACGACGTGCAACGGCCGGCGCGGATAGGCGCGGACGAGCTGGTTGAGGAATGCGAGGAACTCCTTGTGGGTGTGCGTCGGATAGCAAGCGCCGGTGACCTCACCGGTCGCGATCTCCAGCGCCGCGTAGAGGCTGGTGGTGCCGTTGCGCTTGTAATCGTGGGTCATCCGCGCGGAGCGCCCGGGCTTGATCGGCAACGACGGCTGCGTCCGATCGAGCGCCTGGATCTGTGTCTTCTCGACTACCCAAACGCAGTAGATAACCGGGCGGCTGGTCGCGTGTGGGGGTCGGGATCGAGTGGCGGATGGTGACGTCGTCCTCGCCGATCAGGATCTCGCGGACGACGAGCCGGATGATCTGTTGGCGCTGCTCGACGGTCAGGTTCTCGCCGTTGTTGGAGAGGCGGGCGCGGAAGCCGTCGAGCGTCTCGGTGAGCTTGAGGTAGGTCTCGGCGTCGTGCAGCTCGGCGTCGAGCGCGTCCAGCTGCGCTTGGAGAATGGCTTCGCGTTGGCGCAGCTCCGGGGTGCGGGCGCGGAGCTCGTCGAGCGTGATCAGCTGTTCCTGGTAGCCGTCGAGCAGGCGTCGCAGCGCATTCTGCGCGCGGGTGAGATCCCGTTGGAGCGCGTCACGGCGCGCGGTGGCTGGGTGCGCGGCGCGGAGTGTCTGGAGCCGGCGGTCGATCTCGGCTTGGATCAGTGCGGGGTCGTCGAGCAGTCCGAGCACACGGGTCCAGACGAGCTCGTCGATCTCGGCCAGGCGGACGGGCCGGTTATCGCAGACGCGGCCTTCGGGGCGGCGGTGGCCGTCGGTGCCTGAGCAGCGGTAGTACTCGCGCAGGAGCCCGTTCTTGTTGCGCGTCGAGCAGCGGTAGTACGCGTAGCCGCACTCTCGGCAGGTGAGGATCCCTTGCAGCAATGACGGGCGGCGCGTGTTGCGGGGCGAGAAGCGGGTGTTGCGTGCAAGCTGCTGTTGGACGAGCGCGAACCGCTCGGCGGTCACGAGCGCGGGCACCGCGATCGGCTTCCACTCTTCGGGGTTCACGTGCTCGCGCGCGACCCGGGCGGACCGTTGCCCGCGCTGGCGTGCATGACGGGTCTCGCGGACCGGCTGGTCGGTAGCGTGCGTCTTGCCGTAGGCGGCCTGACCGGAGTACGCCGGATTGCGGAGAATGCCCCATATCGTTGCGGTGTTCCAGCCCGCCTTGCCGGTCCTGGTCGGCACGCCCTGCTCTGCGAGCCACCGTGCGATCCGGCCGATCGACTCGCCGTCCTCGGCATAGCGGCGGAACATCTCACGCACGACCGGCGCCTCGGCTTCGTCGATCTCGAAGAACGCGTCCGCGTGCTCGGACTTCTTGACATACCGATAGCCATATGGGGCGCGAGCGAGGACGGACACCGCGCCGGCCCGGGCGCGATGCAGCTTCCCGCGGCGACAGCGCTCAGCGATCTGCGCCCGCTCGTACTCGGCGATCATCCCCTGGAACTGGCGCAGCAGCTCATCCTCAGGCGTGCCGGACCGCTCGGGCTCCTTCGCGAAGACGACCTCGATCCCCGCCCGCTGGAACTCCTCGAGCAACAGCACCTGGTATGCGTACCGGCGCGCGAGCCGATCCGGCGCGTGACACAGCAACACCTCGAACCGGCCCTCGACCGCCAGATCACGTAACCGCTCCAGTTCCGGGCGGCGCAATACCGCGCCCGAGACGCCCTCGTCCTCGAACACCAGATCGTCGGTGATCAGCAGCCCGCGGCCGGCGGCGAGCTCACGCAGCGCGGCGGTCTGGCTCTGGATCGTCTGCTCGCGACGCTGACGATCCGAGGACACCCTCGCGTAGATCGCGGCCACCCTGCCCGGCCGCCCGACCATGCTGCTGCTCTCGCTCATCATCCCTCCGCTCGTTGCCGGTCACACGACGCCGCTCGGGCGCCAAGAGCACATACGCCTGCGCCAGCCGCGCATCGGCGAGCCGGTCACCCACGAACTCGATCTCAACGCGCCTGGCCACCGGGCCGCTCGCCGGCCTGATCGAGATACGCACCGACCGCCGCCGCGGTCACCGCGCTCAACGACACGCCACTGACCCGCGCCCGCTCGCGCAAGCCACCGATCAACGACGGCGCCAACCTCACCGTGAACACGGCCGTGCGCTCCGGCACCGAGACTCCATCCGGCCGCTCCAGCGCCTCGTTCACGTACCGGCGGGCCTGACGCTCGGACAAACTGAACTCGGCCTGCAACCCACGGACCGCGTCCGCTGGCGAGCGATCGACCAACAACACGACCGCCCGGTTCACGCGAACCGCGTACTCGTCGGCATAAGCACGACGTGAAGCCATCAGCCCCTTGAGTACTACACATCACGGCAGACTCCTTCCCACCGGACGCCCCACCAGCCACTCAAACTCGAAGTTACCTACTGCGTTGGTGTCTCCTCGTCGACGCTGAGCACGATCGCGCCCTTCGGCGGGTCCAGATACAGGCCGACGACATCGATCACCTTCTCGACCAGCTGCGGGTCCTTGGAGAACTTGAACGAGCGGACCTGGTGCGGCTTGAGCTTGTGATCACGCCAGATCCGGTGCACCGTCGAGGCGGAAATCCCCGCCGCGGCCGCGAGGCGCCGCGCGCTCCACTGCGTACTCCCGTCCGGCGGGGACTCCAACGTCATCGCCAGCACCCGCTGCACCTCCGCGTCGTCGATCTCGCGTGGACGCCCCGGCCTCGGCGCGGTCTCCAACCCCGCCAACCCCCGCTCGCTGAAGTTCCGCCGCCACAACCCGACCGTCGGAAGTGACACACCCACCTCCGCCGCGATCTGCGTATTCGACGCACCCTCAGCCGCGCGCAACACGATCCGCGCGCGCATCGCCTGCTGCTGCGACGCCGACGGCGCCCTCAGCACAGCGCGGAGCTCGGCTTCCTCCTCCTCGGACAGCTCGATCGTCGCTGCGCTGCGGGCCACACAACAACCGTACGCGAAGTCGCTTACAAATACAAGCTACTTAAGACGCGCTGCACTAGCTTCGTCGAGGCCACAGCCGAGGACGACCCCTCCGACGCGCCCACGTTCCTTAACGATCCCGCTCAGCGAGCGATGTTCCCGGTCTCCTTTACCGCCGGCATGGCGCAGGGCGGCGAGGGGATGTACGAGATGGTCATGGCGCTCTGGAACTGGGGCTTTGATCCCGAGGCCATCGAGCACCATGTCGAGTTTTTCTACGGCGACGCCGACGACATCCTCGACCCGAAGATGCCCCTCCATCTCGCTGAACGGCTTCCCAACTGCACGACCCACATCTGGACAGGCGCAGGCCACTACGGGTTCATCGACCGCGAGCGCTGGTCGGAGTTCCTTTCGGCGGTTGCTTGAAGTCGCGACTCGATCCGTACTTCCCGCTGCCAGACCGGGTCGTTCTCGGATGTGACGCAGGCGACAAGTGGCTACGGTCCCGGGTGGATGACTTCGCGCGCATATCCCGCACGGGTGCACCATCGTCAGTCCATCTGGTTCGGACTGAAGGCGCTATTTGGGCACGGAGACAGCCTGCTGTTACCTCCGCGGACTCCAGACGCTTCGGAATTCGAGCCGTGGCTTGTCGCGCTTCTCGTCTTCGTTCCGCCCGTTGGAGTCGTTGTGTGGTGGCGACGGTATCGCCGGCGCTGCCGATAGACAGTTCGCCTGGCGGGAAGGACTGAGCAACGGGCAGATGATTAGATCAGGGAATGCCCCACGCGCCCGCTCCTGCCGGGCGGCCGTTCGTCGATCGCCTCGAGGTGGCCGCGCCGCCGCTCGCAGCGATCGTCGCTCGTTCTGTAGCCCGGTTGCCGGCCCCGATTCGACGGCGCGTGCTGGCCGATGCGTTCGACCGGGCCGAGGCGGCGTTCAATCGCGCCGACTTCGAGGCCATCTTCGCTCTTTTCGCCGACGACGTTCATTACGTACCGCCACCCGCCCTCGGTGAGCATCCGATCAGCGGACGGACCGCCGTGCTTGCATTCTGGAATGCGGTCACCGCCCGCTTCGAACAAAGCACAATCGAGAATCTCTCGGTCGAGGAGGTCGGACGGCGCCGCTTCGTCCGGACCGCGCGCCTCACACACCGAGCCAACGGTGACCAGCTCAGCTACGTCATCCGGCAGGTGACCGAGCTACACGGCGGTCGCGTCGTTTCGCAGATCAACCAACAGATCGCTTGAGCGGCCCCAACAGGCAAGCCCCGTCGCGTTCCGGCTGCGTGTCAGCCCCGCGACCGAACTTACGGCGGGGACCAATTAGGGAGAGTTGAGCCGATCGCCCAGCCGCAGCAGCGCCTTAGCGTTGCCTCGTCCGATCTTCAGCCGGTCGGCCTCGCGGATCGACTCGCGACCAGACGGCCGTAGGCTTCAGCGGTACGCGCCCGCTTGCGTCAAGACCTGACTGCTGCACTGAAGTCTCGCGATCGCGTCGCTGTCGCTGCCCTGAGATCGGCGTGGGCAGCGATCGACAACGCGGAGGCCGTCGCGATTGATTCGAGCTCCGCCTCGCTACCGGAGAGCGAGTACATCGCAGTTGCCACAGCGGGAGCAGATTCGTCGGATGTGGACCGCCGGGTGCTGGGCGACGCCGACGTGCGTTGATGGGTATGCGCGATCCACTGCGGATCGCTCCTCCCCGCGGCGAGCGATAGGTGGCTCAGACCTTGAACGTCTGGCGGCTTCTGAGCAGGGTCTGCGAGCGCCCACACCTGACGGCGAACGTGATGAGGGTTCCACCCCGAGATCGGCCAGGCGCTCTACATGAGCACCAAGACCGCCAGCGTCCACGTCTCCCGGATCCTCTCCAAGCTCGACGTCAAGACCCGCACCGAAGCTGCCGGCGTCGCACACCAGCTCGGGCTGCTCGACCCCGCGGCACGGCCAGGACATCACCTCTCCTAAGCGCGAGCCTTACGTCGGTGAACCCCGAGCGTTACCAGGCTTTCAGCTAGCGGTCATCGAGCGCCGCCAGCCCGGTTATGCGCCACCGGTCGACAGGGATCCGTAGCAACTACGCAATTGACATTCCATAGACCTCGTGAGGCAATGTCCGCCAGCACAACATGCATCGTTCCGCTGCTGAAAGCCGTGCAGTTACCACTAAGCATGGCTGTGGTGACATTGGTGTAGCTACAGGTGCCGCCGCTCGCGCTGCCTCGGTCATCAGGGATCTTCACGGTCGGCAACGCTTAGTTTTCCCGGATGACATTGATCGGCGTCGGCGGATAGTTACAAGTGGCAGATTGCCACGCACGCGCGGCTTGATGTGCGGCCCGTGTTTAACCGGTTTCATGTCTTGAGCGTGGAGCGGTCTAGTAGGAACCAAGCTTCTGAGGAGGAGGGCAGACGTCATGACCGTAGTGTCTGGTGCGGACCTTACGGCCACTCACGTGCAGCGGGAAGATAACCCGTGGGCGATCAACATCGTCGACCATCCCGCCCGCGAGGACTCCGAGTGGTTCAGGGACGCAAAAAGGACAGCGACAAAGATCCTTGCCACGCTGGATCCTTCCATGTATCCGTATGGACCTCCACCTTGGGAGATGCACCACGGCGGGAGCCTGTGGGTGCTCAGCGACGCTGGGTGGCGGATGTATCTGGCGCGAGCGGCGATCGAATGGAGTCTGCAGTTCTGCGCAGATCCCGCCAAGCTCGACCGGCTTCGGCAAGACGCCAAGCTACTCGTGGATGCCTTCCCTCTGACTGTTCCCGCCCTCGAGGAGTTCGGCTACGCGGATGCGAAGGCAATCCTCAACGAGAAGATCACTGATAGTCATGGCGTTGCGCGTTACACCGATTCGCTCTTCAACAGCTGCGTACCGCTGAGTCGCGGCGACCACCAGGGAGTCCTGCCGAGGGCTGCGGGCGAGCATTACTACCCAATCCCGATCAAGGACGGGGACTTCATCCGGTACGACGACTTCAGACTTTGGGTCACGATCGAGGACGGCACCCACGCGGCCGTCGCCCCGGTGGCTCCACGCGGGTCAGGTGACGGTCGTGCTGAGCTTCTCTACGCAAGGCACGGAACCGCCGCGGGAGACGCTCTCACCGGAGCAATCGAGGAGCACAAGTCGGTGATCGTGCCTGGAGATCACCCTGCTGCGCGCGAAGCATTCAAGCATCAATACTGAGAGTCCGTCGTGGCCTGGCTTCACGAGGATGGCGCGGTCGTCGAGCAGGTGAAAGGCTCCGCGTTGCACATTCTGCGGGGACTTAGATCCGGGTTGGATGGATGCGGGAGCGCGAAGGTTGACATCACGGCTGGCGCCCGTTAGACACCCGTCGAGCTCCGCTGCGGGCGAAGCGACGTAGTAGGTGTGAGGAAGGAGTGGGATGGCCAACGATTTCCCGGTAGTGCTGGTTCACGGCTTATTCGGCTGGGGTCCCGGGGAGGTACTGGACTTCCCCTACTGGGGAACTGGGCTGACGGTTCCTTCACCGCTGCCGCGGATCTACGCGAGCGTCGGTCCGATCAGCAGCCTGCACGACCGCGCGTGCGAGTTGGCGTTCCAGCTGCGTGGCGGCCGAGTGGACTACGGGGAGGCTCATGCCGCCGAGGCGGGTCACAACCGGTACGGGAAGACGCATGCCGGCGGCCTGTACCCGGAGTGGTCCGAGGAGTATCCGGTCCATCTCGTCGGCCACAGCATGGGCGCTCCAACCATCCTGTTGTTGCAGCAACTCCTCGCCGAGGACTACTTCGGCTGGGGCTCCACGCACCGATGGGTGGCGTCGATCAGCTCCATCTCCGGAGCTCTAAACGGCAGCACAGCGACCTACTTCTTCGGTTGCAGCGAGGGCACCGGACTCGTCGAGGAAGACAGCATTGCCAGCTTCCTGGCACGCACGATCGAATTGTTTCTCCGGGCCACCGGCGGTCTGTTCGACCGCATCTACGACTTCGATCTGGACCAGTGGGGGATCGAAGCAATGACGCATGGCGATGACCTGGCTCAATACGTCGAGAGGATTGCCGCCTCTCCGATGTTCCTCGGCCGGGACAACGCTGCCTACAGCCTGACCCTGCAGAGCCTCCTCGAGCAGAACGTCCGCTGCGCTGACCATCCGGATACCTACTACTTCTCGTACGTCACGAACCAGACGGTGCCGGGTCTGCTGTCGGAGCACTCCTATCCCGAGCCGGACATGAACCCGTTCCTGATCGCGAGCTCGCTTTACATGGGGCGGGAGCAATTCAGCCACCCCTTCTACAAGGGTTTCCGCTCGGAGGACTGGTGGCCCAACGACGGCGCGGTCTCAACCTACTCGCAGCGTCTCCCACGAAGCGCCGGGGAACACGCGGAGCGCGGCGCCATCGACGATGCTGCCGTACTCGAGCCGGGCGGCTGGTACCACGAAGAGCTCAACGACATGGATCACATCGACATCGTCGCGCTCCCGCAGCTGAACCAGATCGGCCGGCAGAAGCGCTTCTACCGCGGCTTGTTCGAGCGGCTGGCCACGCTGGATATCACCTCTTCCGCCACCTAGCCTCATCGAGCGCAGATTCGCGCTCGGCCTCTGCGGGGCGGCCCGGCGCCGAGCGGCGCGGGCCCGATGGACTCCGGACGCCGCCCGCTAGGAGCGCACGGAGCCCGACTGGAGGGCCGCTCGACGGCGCGCTCGTCTCCAGACGGAGGAGACGATGTCGGTAATCACGGGTTACAGCAATTCGTTGAGCGAGGAGCGCAACAGTCGGGCTCGGCGGCGAAGAAAGCCCCGACGCGGGCCGTACAGAACGACCTCGATCCTGCCCGCTAACAGTTCAGCCCCATCTGGATACACAATCCGCAGCGAGTCGAGGTCGTAGTAGCTGACGGTGCGGGCGGCTACCCGCGCGCGTTCGACTGGTCCAGGCACTCCGACCGCTCCCGTCAGTCGGGAGCGCAGGGTGAGCATCTCGGCGTCCCCGCCCCAGTGCTCGAGCACGACCTCCGGGCTCTCCTCGCCGACCCGACCCCCTGCCTCGACCAACCGCGACCCTGGCTCGGTCACCCTCACGCGGTACTGATCGGCTGATGCAGAGCACTGCCCGCGGCCGGCGCGAACGGTCGCAGCGCGAGAGAGCCGGCCACAAGTGACGGCCGCGAGCGCGACGACCACACGATCCTGCTGCGCTCTCGCCGACATTGACGAGCACGATATCTCTCGCCCCTCGCCGAGGGTCAGCCTCCGGACGCCAACGCGCGGCTGATCAGCGGCCGCTTTACACGGGCAGACACCGCGGGTCGCGGCTCTGGACGCGGAACGTGACAGCCAGACCGTTTGATGTCTTGCCCTTGTAGCTCCCGCCTGGGGCCCTCGTCGGGACTGCGGTTGCACCGAGCAGAGCGACTCCTACCCCTGACACCGCCAGGGCCGTCGTTACTCGCTTAGCCCGGTGTCTGCTCAAAATCACCTCGAGCTGTTCCGAGTCGGCCATCGCCGGCAACCTCACCCAGCATCGCCCCTTTGCGCCGCACGAAACCGGCGTACACCTCCCGAGCCTGTCCGTCGTCCCGAAAGTGGACCCTCGCAGGTCGGGGCGTGCCCGAGCCACGCGTGCGGTGTGGGGCGACGTGCGCGTGGCGCGCGGTCATTGGAGTGATAGGTTCAGACGGTGGAGCCTCTCGAGTACCGCTACGAAGGGCACATACTCAGGCTCGCCGACGGCATTCTGGAACAGTTCGCGCTGCACGTCGCCGGGTCGGTGCGTACTCCGCTTGCCTGGTCCTGCGCATCCGTGGAGGTCCGCAAGCACGATGTAGTGCGGGTACAGATCGGCACCACTACACAAACTGACGCACCGTTCTACTCATCGCCGTCCTTCATGAGCCAGGCCTTCACGTTCGAGATCCCAGCCGTCGAAGAGGAGCGCCTACGCGCCTTTCTCGACGAGGCCGCGCGTCTCGCCGGACGAGGGACGTAACGGCGTGACGTCGGTTTGAGCCGCAGGAAGCCTGGCGTGGTGAGCCAAGCGACACGCCCCGGCGTTGGTTCCCGTATTGCTGTCTGCCGGCTGCCCCGTTCCGTCCGGAGCGGCAGCGACGACGGCTCGCCGATCGCCACGATCTAGTTGTGTGGTGAGTGCCCGCAGTGCAGTCCGACCAGCGACGGCGAAGGCAGCCCTGGGATGCGCCGCGCTGGATGTTTGGCGTAGAGCTTGAGCGAGGGCCCGTTCCATACGTAGGCGGTGTCTTGGCGGGTCCAGTAGCGCCCCGGCTGCCGGACGAACTGGTGCACGCTGATGAAGTGCCGCGAGGCATGCGCGCTGCAGGTCATACCCGCCCACAGTCCGGGGTGGGCGGAATAGCCCGACAGAGTGACCGCATGACGCAGCTGCCCCTTCCAGTATGTGTACACGCCAATGAACTCGTTCGTCGAGATGTGCTCGACGTCGACGAACAGTTCCTCGCCGGGCCGCCCGTCGACGTTGCCAACCGCGGAGAGCGCCGGGAGGCTAACCGCGATCGAGGAGGTGTTTATCGACAGCAGGGGCCCAGAGGCGAGTCTGGCATTGATCAGCCCATGACCGGGGGAGATCCGGTGGAGGGTGATCAGGTCAGGCTTGCCGTCGCCGTCCACGTCGGCGTGCGCTCGGTACACGAGTCGGAGTGGCGCGGGACCGGTGTATGCGAGCGTGACCCGCTGTTGGATCAGGCATACGAGTGCTCCGTCCGCGGGTGAGATTGCCGCCGACTCGAACGTCCCGGCCTGGCGCCGTTGCGAGGAGACGAGAAGCGTGACGCTCCAGCGCCCGTTGCCTGCATGCACGGTCCGCTGGGCCGCCACCCGACCGTCGCTGGCGCGGACTACCGCCCGGAACTGATGCTCGAATATCCCCCGCTCGCTGCCGGCCGCCTTCAGGATCCCTTGCCCGTCGACACTCACGCTCCTTAGCGCCAGACATCCGCCCGCGCCGCGGCGGATCTCCGCGGCACGGGTCGGCGGAGCGCTCTTCCACAGCTTGATCACCATCCGATACCCGGTGCCCCACGCGTACGAGAGGTACTTGAAGTGCCGAGGCGCTGAGCGGAGGTCGATCGCCAGCCCACGCGGGTTCTTGACGATGCTCACGCTCAGCCCATAGCCGCTGCGGGGCGCCGCCGTGGCGCGGACACCGGGGCCGATGACGTACTGCAGCCGGGCGCGGCCGTCGAAGGGGTGGGCGTCGGGCGCGAGCATCTCAGGATTGCCACCAACTGTCTTGCCGGTGAAATCGACAACAGTTCGCACGTACGCCGGGTAATTGCCGATGTGGATGGCGGTCGCCTGCACCGTCGTTGATGTGGCGGTAGCTGCGGTCGCCATGCCGCCTGTGGGCAGCAGCGCCAAGGTCATCGCGACGGCAAGCTGGATCACACGAGAATGCCTCATCGAGTCAATCTGGCACCTGCGATGGCAAGCGCCATCCGTAGGCAGCCGTACGCGCATGCATGCCACTACGGACCGTCCGGCGCGTACCTAGGCTTCACTCGCTGCTCAGGTGCAGCTTGAAGCCGTCGTGCGACGCGACAAAGCCGAGACGGCCGTAGAAACGATGGGCGTCCGCACGGCGCTTGTCGCTCGTGAGCTGCACCAAGGAGCAGTCGCGACGTCGTGCCTCCTCAATCGCCCACGCGAGCAGAGCGTGGCCGAGACCCCGATCGCGGAGGTCGCGACGGATCCGAACCGCTTCGATCTGGGCTCGCCGTGCGCCGCGCCGAGCCAGACCTGGGATGACGGTCAGCTGAAGCGTCCCGACGACATGCTCGCGCGTGTTCGCGAGGACGACGAGCAGTTGTGCCGGGTCGGCGTCGATGCTCGCGAAAGCGCGCTCATACGGTGCGAGATCGCCGCCGTCGCGCGTCAAGCCAATCTGGTCGGCTGCAATGAGCTCCACGATTGCCGCAACGTCGCCACGAACGGCGCGTTTGAGGTAGTAGGGCGTGCCACGGACCGTGATTTGCGTGATCGCCGCCACGCATCGAGCTTGTCAGCTTCGGCTCACCGACACCTTCACGCCGGCTACTGCTTCCCATCGGTTGTTATATCGGCATCGCGTCTCGGGAGCTGTTGTTGTCGTCGAGGAAGTAGGCCTCGCCGCCGTTGACGCGCCGGGGGGCGACCGCGATGACCTCCACGGGGTCTTCCAGCCCGTGGTCAGCCGTTCGATCGCCCCCGCCTGCGAGTCAGCAGCGCGTCCCCGCTGCTCCACAGATCTCGATCGTCATCACCTTGTACGACGAGCCGTTGAGACCTCCGTTGATGTCTCCCTCGCGGTGGAACCTGATCAAGACGCCGCCGACATTCCGGGTCTGCAGCTCGCCTTGCACCATTCCTATTTTTTCGTGGCTGCATGGGGAGCCGACACTGCATGACATCGGCCCGCGGCTCGCCTCGAAGAAGGGCAAGCCGAGAGTTGGGTTCTTGACATAGAAGTGCAACGGACGATCCGTTTGACCCGAGAGCTTGACAATCACACCAAGTGGGTTGGCGGTATAGGTGGTACCAGGCCATGGCCCCCCGGGCTACCGCCCCCCATTAGCCCCGATGAAGTGGGTCTCGGTAATCCTGTTGCACGGGTCTGCGCGAGTCCCGAACTCGTAATCAATGCTCACGTGCCCACGCGGACACAACGCCACTGATGCGGAATGGTGGGCCGAGTTGTCCACCACCCGAATGGTGACGTCGTTGGCGTAGACCACGGCCTGCGCCTAGCCGGACATCGCGATCATCGCGACCCCGGCGGCGAGCAACGCGGCTACCGCCGCAGCGGCACTCAAACGCAGGTATTTCGAGGTTCCTTCCATGGCTGCCCCCTTTAGTCATACCTGTGTGGGGGCGCATCGCGAAACAGGCCACCCCCCGCGATTTCGTCGCGTCGTACACGCCGAGAAACCGTCCGTCTACCCTCGGACGCCAAGCGATCGTGGGTGGCGGCGGAAGCGACCCTCGACAGCAGGATGTGGCGGTGGGCGCACAGCAATCGAGGAGCCGGAGTTTGAGCTCGGTGCCGTTGTTGTCGCGGTGACCGCGATCCGCGTCAGGACATCAACGCTTGGGGGCGCCTCTGAACACGGCGATCCCATAGCCGGGGATCGGTACGAACACGTGGCCGTTCGCGGGATTGACCGCGACCACGTGCGCCGAGATGGCGGTGGGCACGTTCTCGATCCAACGATCGTCGGGGGCCGAGATCACCCCAAGCACGGGGGTCGGGTAGCCGGTCGCGGTGCCGTTGGAGGTCATCGAGTCGGCCGCAACGTAGTAGCGGTTGCTGCCCGGGTCGAACCACACTTGATCGGAGCCGCCGACCTGGTGCACGTCCGCCACGATCCGCCCGCTGGGGACGCTCAGGACATATGTGCGGAGCGGGCTCGGGCGGTAGGTGACCCCCCGCACGGTGTCTCCGCCGATCGCGTCCGAGCTACAGCCGACCAGCAGCTGCCGTGCGTTGGGATCGAGGGCCGGATTGGCACCAGGAGAGCAACCCGGCAGGCGAAAGGTCCGCGTGACAGACATCGTACGCGGCGAGATCACCGCCACCTCACCAAGCCAAGACCGATTGCGGGTCGGCACCTGCGGGACGTTCTGGTAGAAGACATCGTTGTTCTGATCCCACACCACGCCCTGCAGGCCGTCGATCACATCAGGGAACTTGATCGTGCCGAGAACCTTGTCTTTGCTGGGGTCTGGCCGGACGGAGATAAACGACACAAACGGCGGTGAGTCGTGGTCGTTGCCGACTATCACTAGGCCGTCCCGCCGGTCATAGGACAGATCGTTCGCTCGACACATCCCACCGGTAGGGATCGTGGCCGCCAGGGTTCCCGAGCGGGGGTTGCCGAGATCGAAGACTTTCACCGAGCTAGCGGGAGAACCGGCGGTGACGCCGTCCCCCACCCACAGTTGGGTAACTCCGCCGACGCGCAGGACCAGATTGCCGTTCGGCCCGCGGACCCCATGGGAGCCGCCGCACGCCGACAGCTGGGAAGCGCTGGCGCCTGACCCTGTGCCCGCGAGCGTTCCCGCGCCGATGACTGCCTCGAAGGCGTCACTGCGGGCGCCGATCACATCGATCCCCTTGTTGTCGCGGTCAGACAGGTAGTAGGTCTGAGTCTGAGGATCTACTTGGCTGATGTCGAAATTGCTCGGCTGAACGTAGGGGGAGGGAAGCGTCACCCTCCCGATTTGACGGAGCGCCGGGCCGCTGGCGTGCCGCCGGGCGACCGCGACGCCGCCGATCGCAAAAACAGCTGCCGACGCAGCGACTACTGCCCCAGGGCGGAATCCGAACCGCACGACCACACTCTCGCACTCGCGCGCCTCGACGTCAATGCTGGAAGCACCAGCCGTTCCCATCCGGGGTCGCAGTTCTCTCGAGCCTGGTTGCGCCGCTCGCGCATCTGCTGAGCCACCTCGTTGATTCCCTCAATGCGACGCCGGTGGACGCCCTTCGGCGTCGAGGAGCTAATGGCCATCGAACGGACGCAGGGTCAGCGATGCACGCCGATCGTGTCGCTGACCTCGAAACGGGCCCCGACCGCATGGCCCGCCGGTAGTCCACCCCCGACGGTCTCGTCCCGCGGAGGGCCGGCTTGGGCGTGTCGGCTTAGTCGATCTCGGGTGGTGGCGATCAATCGGCTAGCGGTGTCGGGGGGGATGAACGCGATGTACAGAACGAATATCGCAAACGTGAAGAAGCCCACCCTGAGCGAGTAGTCGATGCCGAGATGGAGAGCGACCCCTAGCCCCAGAATCCACGGTCGCGCCTTCCGGTTCCAGACGAGCACCCCGATCGCGAGTTCGACCGCGAGCGTGCCGTACGTCATCAAGCTGCTCATCGCGACCGAGTTGCTGATCGCCAGCGGGACGTGGAATCTGGCTATGTCCCTGATTCGCAACGCGTACGAGACGGCAGAGCCGTCATCCCAGGGAGCGCCTCGCGTCTTCGCCCAGACGGTGGACAGGTAGACCACAGTCAGCTGAATCTGCAGCAGCCGCAGCCCCCACTGGGTGCGGAGGGGAATTTCCCAGAAGCGCGGAGCGGCCCGCCGCAAGCGGTCGACCGACAGTGCGGCTCCTGCGGGCGAAAGCGCCATATACAGCGCGATGATCCGTATCAGCGCGTCCCCCGAGTCGAACACGAACGGATTACGTCGCTCGAACGCAAGGATTCCGACGAATACCAGCAGCGCTGCCAGCCGTGTGTGGTACCCGACGATCAGGAACAGCGCCGAAATGATCAGCATCACCAACGCGGCGGTGACGGCGGCCTCAGACCGAAAGGCGCCTAACAGACCCCACGCCCAGTGGCCTCCGGCGTACGTGACGGTGGGTTGACGGGGCAGAAGGCCATTAGGCCCGAACATCGCGGACAGCCCAGGTATCAGAGCCGCCGTCCAGCCGAGGACGAGCAGCCCGAACGCAACCCGCACCAGCGTGAGCGTGGATGTCGGCCGGGGCTCGAACCAGAAGCGCTGCCACGTGGCTGGGAGCGAGCGCACTTCGAGCTAGCCGCGCAACATCGCTGAGGTGATCCGCAGCGAGTAGTAGGGCGATGCGATCGCCGGCCGATGGTCGGGATTGTGTCCCGGTGGTTCGTTCAGCGACGTGACTCTGATCAGCGTCACTTGCACAGGTCTTCGCCCGGAACGGTTGTGTGCGCGCGCGATGAACAGCGCCGCCGGCCGCCATAGCTCCGGATGTCGCACGTTGAGCACGAACTCGAGCCACTTCTGCCAGTGGTAGTCCCAATAGCTGCCGGTGAGCGCGCTGCCGTGCGGGAGTGTCCACGTGCCCGTCGTGCCGTCGTCGTATCGCACGCGCGCCAGGATCGCGATCGACCGCGTCCGCGGGGGGGCGAACAAGCTCCAACCCTGGTCGAGGCCGGTGACGTTCAAATAGCGGCCGGCGACACCAAGCACGTCCCCCCTGAGCTTCGACCGGGGGAGGTTGACGACGATCGTGGCAGCGAGCGTCACGACCAGGAAGATCGTGATCACCACACCCCCCAGGCGTGTCTGCTCAACACGCTGCTGCAGCGGCGGTTCCAGCCGCGTCACCGACCGGCGCCACCGACCGAGGAGCGAGCTAGCTTCTGAGCGTCCTGGTGAACTTCTGCACGCTTGCATTCCCTGCGGCCTTGTCGTCGCCGGCGACAGCAGCGCCGATGCTCGTCGCGTCCGTGGCCGTGGCGCTCACTAGCAAGACCGCTGCCTGGTATTCGGCGGGGGCCGGTGCGGGGAAGATGATGCCCTCCAACTTGCCCACCGAGGCCTCCAGCTTGGCCGCGAGCCCGCACCACGTGCTCGACTCCGCCCCGACGGCCGCAGCGCTCCTGGCCAGTGTGATGTGTCGCCCGCGTAGCTCATCCACAAAGATCTCCAAGCTGCTCGCTCAAGCCTCCGACACCCCCGTGCCTCAATCAGGGTCCGCCCCCGCTGGTCCCGCCGCCGGTGCTTCCCGTGTTGCCTCCGCCGGTTGTCCCGCCGCCAGTGTTTCCTGTGTTGCCACCGCCGGTGGTCCCGCCGCCGGTGGTGCCGCTGCCGGTGTTCCCCGTGTTGCCACCGCCGGTCGTGCCACCGCCCGTCGTGCCACCACCCGTATTGCCACTACCCGCGTTGCCACCACCTGTCGTGCCGCCGCCGGTGCTTGTTCCGCCGTTGTTCCCGCTGCGCGAACTGGTTGCGCTCGGGCTGCTCTGGCTATTGGTCGTAGTGCCGGTATTTCCCGTGGCCCCCGTCGTGACGAAAGACGCGGGCGTGCTCGAGCCACCCGAAGTGGAAGACCCACCGGAGGTGGCGATCACGAAGATCGCTCCGCCGACGGCGGCGAGCGTGAGCACAGTGGCGCCAACAAGGAGACCAGTCTTGCCGGTAAGCGCGCCCAACGGCTTGTCGCCCGGAGGCGAGCCGCCATTCGACGACGGAGGGGGACTCGACGGCGCCGCTGGGGAAGGCTCGGCCGGCTCGTCGTGGTGTAGGCCTTCTTCGATTTCCCTTATCCCGCCGAGGCCCTGGGCCTCATTGGAGAACTGATTGGCCAGCGCAAGGGGGATTAGCCACAGTGGGGCACTCACCATCGCGAGGAACTTCGTCCCCTTCATCGGCAGCGAGTCGTCTGGTCTCGGGGTGAGACGGGGGACCTGCCCGAGCGCCCAGCTCGTGCTGTCGTGCAGCGCGTCTACGAGCAGCGACGGGGGCAGCCACAGGGGGGCAGAGACCATCCCGAGGAAGTTGCTCTGCGCCTTGTTCGTGAAGTACGTGGTGAGACTTTGGTCTTTCTCAGGCACGTTGACACCCGCCTGTGGTCGGAAACATCACGTAATCTGGCGACACCTGTGGTGCAGCCTGAGCATGCCCGGTGCTGATCACGGCTGGGACAGGATTCCGAGAACCGCCATATCGCGTCGCAGTACAACGACGTCGTGCACCGAAGCCGCACTCATGCGAGCGAGAACCGTGTCCAGCTCGGCGTCGTCGTAGCAGTAGCCGATCGAGGTCGCCAGGCCTTGCACCGTCTCAGCCCCGGGATCGCTGGACTGCTCGATCTCCTCGAACAGGCGCTCTCTCTCCAGGACACCCACGATTCCAGTCCCGTCCCACAGGGGCAGGACCCGCACGCCCAGCCGTATGAAGACGTTCTTCGCCTCATCGAGCGGCGCCTTGGCGTCGAGTACGGGCACCTCGCCGGTGAAGATGTCGCCCACCTTCTGCGCTAGAGCCATGATTTCCCTCACTTCGCCGCCGACCGAGACGCCCGGAAGAGCAGATCCGCGCGCGCACCCCGATCCGTTCGAGTCACCCGCCGTAATGGCGGACCCTCAGACCTTCACGCTCGCAATCGAGACCGCATAATCACGGTCCGCAAGCAGCTTCGCATCGGACCAGCGGGTCCAATCTTTTGACTCGTCGGAGTGTGTGCTTCCAGCCGAGCGTGCGCGCGGTTTGCGCGCGCAGCGGTCGTTGGCTTTGGTCTTACGCGGTGGTGTCCTGCGGGACGACTGGTGGGGCGGTCCATGCGCCGTTGCGGATCTCGTCGCGCGGGAGGTAGGTGCGGAACCTCCTCGCGCATCGCGCGACCCTTGCGCTCAGCCAAACGACGCTTCGCGTCCGCCAGCGCCGCCTTGCGACCCTCGGGGGTCCGCAGCTGCTCGGGCAGCTCATCCCCACGCGCATCGCCACAGAGCTCGTCCTCGCGACGGTCGGTCTCCTCGGCCTCGCGCAGGATCTGGGTGACGAGCTCCCGGTAGGAGCGGTTCTGGTCCATCGACGCGTTCGCCTTGATCTTCGTCCCATCGATCGTGATCACGCCGACCGACAACAACCCGGCCTCACGACACAACCCGAGGACCTCATCAAACAGGTCTCCGATCTCGAGCTCGCGCCGCCGGCGAAACTCCGCGACCGTCGAGTGATCCGGCACCCGCATGCTCGTGATCACCTTGTAGGCCACGTCCTCCCAACACCCCCGCTCGATCCGACGCGAAGACCGGTTCCCACGCGCGTACGCGTACAAAGCAAAGCCACCACCATCATCGCCGGGTCATAAGCAGCCCGACCCGCGCCACCCAACCGATACCCCTCCCGAAACCGCTCCAGATCCATCTGCTCAACCGCCCCCAGAACCGTCCACACCAAGGTGATCCTCAGGCAGCCACTCCACCAACGACGGCGGCATCAACAACACCTGATCACGCTCACACGAAACGAATCTCGAGCCGTACCGGAAGTGTCTTAACCACCCCAGACGGCATCGATATTCCGACAGCCTCTCGCCAACGGCATCGCTTGCGCCGGAGCCGTCGGGAGGTGAACGCAGTGGTGAGCGCGGGGCATTTTCGGGGCGGCACAGAGGACACCAACAAGCGGGGTGACGGTCGGGCCGAGCGACGCACGACTTGCTCACGCATCCGGATGGCGATTATGCCTCGACGTCCTCAACGACGACCCCGCGTCACCTCGCGGAAGCTCGGCCGCTGCCGTGGCCTGACCTGAGCTGCCCTCCGGGACGCGGGGTCGATTTCACGCTTCTAGTAGGTGGTCGTCGCCGTAACGGTGATTTTGGCGGTCCCGTCGAGGCCCGAGACCTTCGACGCGTTCTTCGCCTTGACCCGGCAGACCGAGCCGCCCAGCGCTGAGCCGCGGCTCAGGATCTTGACCTTCCTCTTGGCGGGCCCGGACACCTTGGCGGTGCAGGAGTACTTGGCGCCCGCGTGCTTGAGCGCTTGGGGATAACCGACGTTGATCGTCTTGGTTTGTCCCTGCAGCAACGTGACGGTCTTGTGCGCCGACTTCGTCGTCTTCGCCGAAGACACGCCGGCGACCGCCGCAAGGCTTAGCGCCGTGGCGCAGGCGAGCACTGCTGCGGTCGCGCGGCGCGCTTTGATGGATCGAGTGAGCATGGTTCTCCTTCGTTGGATTCCCGGTCGACTCCCAGCCGCCAAGCCAGTGAAACACAACCACCAGCCGCAAGTTTCGCTGGCCACGATCGCCGGGCGCTTCACGCCGCTGCGCCCGGTCGCACTCCTTGAACTTCCTGCCCTTGCCTCCAGTGACCCGCGTCGCACCCGTTATTGTGCGGAAACCGCCCATCGCCGGCGGTCGCTTTCGCTTCTCAAACGGTCGCGAACGCACAATCGGATTTGGCGACCTTCCGATCACCCGGCTCTGGGTAGTGCGGGCCCGCGCCGAAGCAGAAAGCAGCCGTCTCGCGCCCATCGCGGACACTTCTGAGTGGATCGAAACTCGATCGCCCGAGCAGTTCGTACTGGACCGTTTTGCGCGATCGCTTTCGTTCTGCGCGCCCACTGACGGTCCCAAGGTGGTCCGCGTTCCGACGGGGTGCGTGTCGCGCATCGCTGGGTAGGGTCAGAGCGTGGGCTTGAGCCCGCTGGTGGCTGGGATCATTGGAGCGGGACGTTCGCGGACGGTGTGGAGGATTTCGGTGTTGTCGATCCCGCGCAGGTAGGTGGAGATGATCCCGAGGTCGGCGTGCCCGAGCTGGCGTTGGATCACGACCAGCGGGACACCTTCGCGTGACATCTCCACGGCGTGCGCGTGTCGGAGCCGATGAGGGGCGAATCGGCGGCGGACTCCGGCTCGGCGGGCGCCATCGCGGAGTTGCGCCCGGATTCCGGCGGGCGAGCACGGCCGGCCGCGCGCTGGTCCGCGAAGCACGCAGAACACAGCGCCGACTGGGAGCGTGGCTCGGATCATGAGCCACGGCTCTAGCTGCTCCCAGGAATCGGGTAGGCGCCGGGCTCACCCCGGCGCCCCCCACACCACCGGACGTGCGGGTCCGCATCCGGCGGTTCGCTCAGCATTCCCGGAAACGGCGGTAGGGGTCGAGGACTCCCTGCAGGCCGAGGTCGGCCCAGTAGCCGTTGGGCAGTGCGACGGCGAGGACTTTGGATCCGGCGATGCGCCAGTACCCCTTGCGCGAGGTCGCCCATTGGCGGGCGTTCGTCTCGGAGATACCGAGGGCGCGGAGTTTGCGCCGTCGGGTGCGCACGCGTTTCCATTCCTTCCATCGCACTTGCCGTAGTCGGCGTCTGAGCCATTGGTCGAGCTCCTCGAACGGGGTCGGGGTGTCGGCCAACCTAAAGTAGGCCGTCCACCCGACCGTGAAGCGGTTGATCTCATCGATCCGCCGCTCCATCGAGACGCCCCAGCGCCGCGAGGTGAGAGCGCGCAAGCGGTCTTTGGCCCTCCTGAGGGCTTTGGGATCCACCAGCACCCTGACCTCACCCATGCGGGGCAGGAAGCAGAACCCTAGAAAGGGACGCCTCAGCGCCCGGGCAACCACCGATTTATCGCGGTTGACCCTGAGCTTCAGGCGTTGCTCGACGTATTGCGTGATGCTCGCCATGACCCGCTCGCCCGCCCGTCGACTCCGGACGTAGATGCGTCCGTCGTCGGCGAAGCGCACGAATTGGTGTCCGCGCTTCTCCAGCTCCCAGTCGAGGTCGTCGAGCATGACGTTCGATAACAGCGGCGAAAGCGGAGACCCTTGTGGGGTCCCCTCCGTCGTCGCATGCACCAACCCGCCATCCATGACGCCCGCCTCCAGGTAGCGCCGGATCAGCCGGAGCACCCGCTTGTCATGCACCCGCGTTGCGACCTTGGCCATCAGAACGTCGTGCTGAACGCGATCGAAAAACGAGTCGAGATCAAAATCGACGCACCACACCGCGCCATCGGAGATGAACTGGCGTGCCCGCTCGACAGCCTGATGCTGCGAGCGCCCCGGCCGAAAGCCGAAGCTATGGGGATGGAACTGCGGGTCGAAGATGGGCGTGAGCACCTGCGCGATGGCCTGGCAGATCATCCGATCCACCGCAGCCGGCACTCCTAGCTTGCGCTGACCGCCCGAGGGCTTGGGGATCATCACCCTCCGGACAGGCAACGGCCGATAAGTGCCCGCGTCAAGCTGCGAGCGGACCTCCGGCCAATGGTCTGTCAACCACGGCCGCAGCTCCTTCGTGCTCATCCCGTCGATGCCAGGAGCACCGGCGTTCCGCTCGACGCGTCTGAGCGCCTCGGCGAGATTCCCGCGGGACAAGAACTGTTCCCACAGGCCCGCCTCGGCGGGGTGAGGTGCGGTGTCGCCAGGCGCCGGGGATGGACTGCGCTCTAGGCCGGTGCTGTCGGACTTCATCCTTCAGCGCTCCCGCCCAGGCCCCTCACGAGGTTGGCTGCGATCAACGTCCATCCCACGAGCACGAGCGTCCTTGACCTCGGCTTCGCGTTCGGTCCTTCCCGGCGTTCATCGATCCCGCCGGTAATACGACCTCTGCTGACTTCTCCACAGCGAGCAGCAGCCTCTCGGCCGCCACCGTCCCGCACCACCCCGCGAACCAACCATCGGACGGGGCATCTGGAACACCCGTGGAGATCTCCCCAGGTAAGACCAGCAACCTTCACCGCGCACCCACCGCGTCTACGTAACGGCCCCTTGATGGACATCGGGCTTCGCCATGCCGAGCCAGCTCGCCCGGACCGCCACGCCTCATACGCGCAGCCCACCGCCACCGCGGCGACAGGCCATGTGTTCCTAGGGTCGCGACTTCGCCTCCGGCTTCCTTCCCACCCCGCCTCACGACGACGCAGTTGCCATTGACTTGTGGTTGGTGCCATCAACCTCCACGGGGGACTCGCACCCCCGAGCTGCTGGTCATGCTGGGCGCACTCGATCGGGTAGGCGCCAGGCTCACCCTGGCGCCCCCCACACCACCGGACGTGCGGGTCCGCATCCGGCGGTTCGCTTAGCGTCCCGGAAGCGGCGGTACGGTTCGGCGAACCCTTGCAGGCCATGGTCGGCCCAGTAGGCGTTGGGCAGGGCGCGGGCAAGGACCGGAGAGTTCGAGATGCGCCAGTATCCCTTGCGGGAGTACGCCCATTCGCGGGCGTCGCGCTCGGGGATGCCTGCCGCTCTCAGCGCGCGCAGCTTGCTGCGGACGTGCTTCCATTCCTTCCAGCGGACCTGCCGCAGCCGCCGTCTGAGCCACCGGTCGAGCCTCTCGAGCACCGTCGGCGTGTCGGCCAACGCGAAGTAGGCCGTCCACCCGACGGTGAAGCGGTTGATCTCCTCAATCCGCTGTTCCATCGAGACGCCCCACTTGCGCGAGGTCAGCTGGCGCAGTCGCTCCTTGGCTCGGTTGAGAGCCTTGGGGTCGATCCGCACCCGGACCTGGTCCTCGCGCACGAGGAAGCCGAAACTGAGAAAGAATCGGCGCTTCGCAAGGGCGACCGTGGACTTCTCCCGATTGACCTTGAGCTTCAGGCGCTGCTCGACGTAGTGCGTGATGCTCGTCATGACACGTTCGCCCGCTCGCCGGCTTGAGACGAAGATCCGTCCGTCGTCGGCGAAGCGCACGAACCGATGCCCGCGTTTCTCCAGTTCCCAGTCGAGGTCGTCCAGCATGACGTTGCTGAGCAGCGGCGAGAGCGGAGACCCCTGCGGGGTCCCTTCGGTCGTCGCGTGCATCAGCCCGCCCTCCATGGCGCCCGCTTGTAGGTAGCGTCGGATCAGCCGCAGCAGCCGCTTGTCATGCACCCGTCGCGCGACCCTGGCCATCAGTGCGTCGTGTTGAACGCGATCGAAGAACGATTCGAGATCAAAATCAACGCACCACACCGCGCCGTCAGCGACGAACTGGCGTGCCCGCTCGACAGCTTGATGCTGCGAGCGCCCCGGCCGAAAGCCGAAGCTGTGGGGATGAAACTGCGGATCGAAGATGGGCGTGAGCACCTGCGCGATGGCCTGGCAGATCATCCGATCCACCGCAGCCGGCACCCCCAGCTTTCGCAGGCCGCCCGAGGGCTTGGGGATCATCACCCTGCGCACGGGCTGCGGCCGATAGGTGCCCGCGTTGAGCTGCGAGCGGATCTGCGGCCAGTGCTCAAACAGCCATGGCCGGAGCTCCTTGGTGCTCATCCCGTCGATGCCCGCGGCACCGGCGTTGTGCTCGACGCGTCTGAGCGCCTCGGCGAGATTCCCGCGGGAGAACACCTGCTCCCACAGGTAACCCGCCTTGGCGGGGTGAGCGACGGTGTCGCTCGGCACCGGATCGTTGCTGCGCTCTGGCCGGGCACCATCGGGCTTCACCCTCCGGCCCTCCCAGCCAGGACCCCGAAGGGGTTGGCTGCGGTCAACACAACGATCACGAGCACGCACGTCCTGACGCTCGGCTTCGCGTTCAGCCCTTCCCAGCGACCATCGATCCCGCTGGTACTACGGCGTCTGCTGACTTCTCCACGGCGAGCGGCGCCCTCACGAGCACCGCCGTCCCGCGCCACCCAACGAGCACGCCCGCAGGCGTGGATGGGCATCCTGGAACACCCGTGGAGATCTCCCCGGGTAAGGCCAGCAACCTTCATCGCGCACCCACCGCGTCTACGCAACGGCCCCTTGATGACAACGGGCTTCGCCGTAACCGGCCGGCTCGCCCGGACCGTCCCGCCTCATACGCGCAGCTCGTCGCCACCGTGGCGACAAGCCATGTGTTCCTTGGGTCGCGACTTCGCCTCCGGCTTCCTTCCCACCCCGCCTCACGACGACGCAGTTGCCCTTGGCTTGTGGTTGGTGTCATCTCCTCCACAGGGGACTCGCACCCCCGAGCTGCTGGTCATGCCGGGCGCACCGGTAGGGACCGCCGTTGCCGGCGGCCCCCCGCACAGATCCCAGCGTGCGCGTCAACGCACTGGGCTCCTCCCTCGGGTTCTGGCGTCGAAGCGCTTGTCGGGCCAGGGGTGCAGGATGCGGGGCTGGGGTAGCCATCGGGCCGCGAGGCGGTCGATCCGCTCCCAGGTGATCCAGCCTTTCTGGCTGCGGCGTTTGAGCGCCGTTCGCCAATGGCGGATGACCCGTCGTCGGAAGGCACGCATCGCCTCGCTGTTGTCGGGCACCGCGTAGTAGTTGTAGTGCCCTTGCAGGACCCTGGCGAGCCAGCGTCCTTGTTCGGGGATCGGGAGGTGCATCCGTCGTCTCATCTCGGTCTTGACCGCTTTGAGCTTGGAGCGCATCTTCTTCTTGCTCGTGACCCGCTTGAGCTTGAACCGTCCGTGCCTGTCCTTCGCGCAGATGTGCGTGAAGCCCAGGAACTCGAACGTCTCAGGCTTCCGGTCGCCACGCGCCTTGCGTCGTTCGGCGGCGTACCGTCCGAACTCGATCAGCCGCGTCTTGTCCGGATGCAGTCCCAGGCCGAATCCCGCGAACCGCTCGCGGAGATCGGCGAGGAACCGCTCGGCGTCCTCACGATGCTGAAAGCCCGCCAGGAGGTGAGTCGCCGGAGGGAATCTCACCCTCCGGCGCTCGCAGAATCGGGTAGAGGCCAGGCTCACCCTGGCCCCTCCCACACCACCCGGCATGCGGGTCCGCACCGGGCGGTTCGCTCAGCATTCCCGGAAGCGGCGGTAGGGGTCGGTGAACCCCTTCAGGCCCATGGTCTTGTGCCAGTAGGCGTTCGGCAGTGCGCGTTGGAGTGGCCAGGATCCGGCGACGCGCCAGTAGCCCTTCTGCGATGCCGCCCATGAGCGGGCGTCGTGATCGGGGATCCCGAGCGCGCGGAGGTTCCGGTAGCGCGTTTGTGGGCGCTTCCACTCTTTCCAGCGCACCTGTCTGAGCCTGCGGCGCGACCACTTCTCGAGCTTCTCGAACGGCAGGATGGTGCTGGCCAACGCGAAGTAGACCGTCCACCCGACCGTGAAACGGTTGATCTCCTTGACGCGCCGCTCCATCGAAACACCCCAGTTGCGCGTGGTCAGTTCCCGAATTCGATCCTCGGCCCGTTTCAGAGCCATCGGAGCGACCGTGATCCCGACCTTGCCCGCCTTGTCGCGGAAGAACTGAAACCCCAGTAGGGGTCGCTCGACCGCAGGGGCGACCGCCGACTTCTGTCGGTTGACGCGCAGCTTCAGGCGCTGCTCGATGTATTGCGTGATGCTCTCCATGACGCGCTGTCCCGCACGCTCGCTTCGGACGTAGATGCGTCCGTCGTCGGCGTAACGCACGAAGTGATGCCCGCGCCGCTCCAGCTCCCAGTCGAGGTCGTCGAGCATGACGTTGCTGAGCAGCGGCGAGAGCGGAGACCCTTGCGGGGTTCCCTCCTCGCTCGCGTGCACCAGCCCGTCAGCCATGACCCCCGCTTCCAGGTAGGCCCGGATCAGCTTGAGCACCTGCTTGTCGTGGACCCGTCTAGCGACCCTGGCCATCAGCGCGTCGTGCTGAACGCGATCGAAAAACGAGTCGAGATCAAAATCAACGCACCACGCCGCATCATCAGCGATGAACTGGCGTGCCCGCTTCACAGCGTCATGCTGCGAGCGCCCCGGGCGGAAGCCGAAGCTATGGGGATGGAACTTGCGGGTCGAAGATGGGCGTGAGCACCTGCGCGATGGCCTGGCAGATCAACCGATCCACCGCAGCCGGCACCCCCAACATCCGCAGACCGCCCGAGGGCTTGGGGATCATCACCCTCCTGACAGGCTGCGGCCGGTAAGTGCCCGCGTCAAGCGCTGAGCGGACCTCCGACCAATGGTCTTGCAACCACGGCCGCAGCTCCTTGGTACTCATCCCGTCGATGCCCGGGGCACCGGCGTTCTGCTCGACGCGTCTGAGCGCCTCGGCGAGATTCCCGCGGGCCATGAACTGCTCCCACAAGCTCGCCTCGGCGGGGTGAGGTGCGGTGTCGCTAGGCGCCGGGGATAGACTCTGCTCTGAGCGGTGGTCTTCGGGCTTCACCGTCTGACCGTCCCGCCCAGGCCCCTCGCGGGGTTGGCTGCCTTCAACGTCCATCCCGCGAGCACAAGCGTCCTGCGCCTCGGCTTCGCGTTCGGTCCTTCCCGGCGACCAGCGACCCCACCGGTAATACGACCTCTGCTGACTTCTCCACGGCGAGCCAGGGCCTCTCGACCCCGGCCGTCCCGCACCACCCCGCGAACCAAAAGGACGGGGCATCTGGGACACCCGCGGAGATCTCCGCGAGTAAGACCAGCAACCTTCATCGCACACCCACCGCGTTTACGGAACGGCCCCTTGATGACATCGGGCTTCGCCTCGTGGTGCAGACTCGCCCGGACCGCCCCGCCTTATACGCGCAGCCCACCGACGCCATCAAGGCCCCGATGCGCCATGTGTTCCTAGGGTCGCGACTTCGCACTCCGGCTTCCTCCCCACCCAGCCTCACGACTGAGCAGTTGCCATCGGCTTGTGGTTGGTGCCATCAACCTCCACAGGGGACTCGCACCCCCGAGCTGCTGGTCATGTCGCGCGCACACCGGACGTGAACCTCTCGGCTCATCCGGCTCCCATCGTCCAGCCGTCAGGACGCAGCCCCCAGCGCCAGTGCGCG
Source organism: uncultured Solirubrobacterales bacterium (assembly GCA_963796525.1). GTDB lineage: Bacteria > Actinomycetota > Thermoleophilia > Solirubrobacterales > Solirubrobacteraceae > Palsa-465. The sequence goes on along the minus strand of CAWCMD010000010.1, from coordinate 33,822 downwards.
AACAGGCCCGGCTGGCGTCTGGCGACCTCAGCGATGAACCTGCGTGCCCGGCTCTCGTGGCGGCGCAGTCGTTTGTATTTCCGCATGGCCCACCTCACGAGCGTGTCGTTGAAGTGGCGGAAGACCGGATACAACATGGACTTGTAGAAGCGTCCGTAGTAGTTGATCCAGCCCTGGAGCTGGCGGTTGAACATCAGCGCCAGGTCCGTGAGGGACTTGTCCGACCGACAAGCGACACGCCAGCGACGCATCACGCGCCGCATCCGCGTCTTCGCCTCACCCGAAACCGCCGGGGTGAAGTTCAGGAAGTGCTTCCCGAACCGGTTCCTCGACAGCCGCGGACGGAACGTGTAGCCGAGAAAGTCGAACGACGTGTGCTCATGCGAGCCGCGCCGGTCGTCGTCCTTGCAGTACACGATGCGGGTCTTCTGCTCGTTGAGCTCAAGCCCGCACTCCGCCAGCCGCGAAGCGATCATGGCCCGCAGCTGCAGGGCCTGCCGCTCGCTCCGGGCGTGGACAATGATGTCGTCGCAATAGCGCTCGAACTGGACCGCCGGGAACTCCCGGGCGATCCACGCATCGAACGCGTAGTGCAACATCATGTTGGCGAGCAAGGGTGAAATCGCAGACCCTTGAGGGGTGCCGCGATCCCGCTCGACCAGGCTGCCATCCTCTCTCTGGAGCGGCGCTTTGAGCCACCGCTCCACATACAAAAGGATCCAGCGCTGGTCGGTGTGGTGGGCGACCGCCTTCAGCGTGAGGTCCCACGAGACGGTGTCGAAGAACGACTTGATGTCCATGTCTAGAACCCAGTCGTTGCGCCAGCACCGCTCGCGACAGACCCCGATCGCGTCGTGCGCGGAGCGCCCCGGTCGATACCCGTAGGAGTCCTCGTGGAACACCGGCTCCACCGACGGCTCCAGATACGAGCGCACAACCACTTGGGCGATCCGATCCGCGACGGTCGGCACCCCGAGCACTCTCGAGCTGCCGTCTCGCTTCGGTATCTCCACCGCACGCACCGGCGGCGGGAAATAGCTCCCCGACGAGAGCCGGTTCCAGAGCTTGTACAGGTTCCCGTGAAGGTCCTGCTCGAACTCCTCGATCGACTGCTCGTCAACACCGGCGCCACCCTTGTTCGCCTTGACCCTCCGATAGGCCTCCCAAACGGCCCACTTGGAGATCTCAAACGACTTCGGCTTCGGCTCGCTCACCCGACTCCTCCCACCAAACGGCGGTTGATCTGCAAAGCCAGCCAGGACGACCCGTCCCCTTCGCTCCAGCCCGATTACCGAGCCTTCAACGCTAATACGAGACGGTCCGCCCCTGTGCCCCGCACAGCTACTCTCCCCCTCGCAGTTCCCGCTGCTTGGGGTTCTCGCCTGAGACGACCGACCGCAGGACCGCGCTGCTCCACTGGCCGACCACCCCGTCGGGGCGACAGGTTCCCGAGTTCCACACGAGAGCCCAGACCACGCTCGCGCCACCTTCACGCCGGACACCACCTGGCCAATCAGCAGGCACCCGCCAGACTCATCCCGGGGCAACGACTCGACCCCGGTTTCGATGTCGCCGATACGCTTTCGACGCCTCATCGGTGGTTCGCTTTCGCTCGCCTTCGTGATCCACACCTGACGCGCTCGATGGCGCGCCGTCTCCGCAAGCTCAGCACCCCGGCTCTTGACCGGCGCACCTTGCGGTGGTTTGCGGCCTCCCCCTGCAGGGCGACCGCGAAGGGCCACCAGACCAACCAGCCTGGCTCCTTCATCTCTCGCGCAGCACCGCATCTGTCGGACACTGCTTCTACTCAGTTCCTCCTTCCGCGTTCTCGGCGCACAGTCGTCAGCGAACCGCACGAGAACAACATCCCCGCGCGCCCGGCGGCGCCTCCACTGGTCGGCCCATAGATCGAACACGTAGTGCAGAAAGACGTTTGAGAGCAACGGCGATACCGATGCTCCCTGCGCCGTCCCGGCCTCCGTCTCCGACCATTCCCCGTCCTCGATGACCCCTGCGCAGAGCCATCTCTGGATCAGCCGCAGGACCCTCTTGTCCGCGATCCGATGCTCGAGAAACCGCTCCAACCAGCCCTGGTCGAGCTGGGTGAAGAAGTCGCGGATGTCCGCGTCGAGCACCCAGTTCACCCTCCTGCGTTCGAGCGCGACCGCAAGCGCGTCCAGCGCATCATGCTGACGCCTCCCCGGCCGGAACCCATACGAGAAACCGAGAAAGTCCTCCTCGTAGACCGCGTTCAGCACCTCGACCACCGCCCGCTGGACGATCTTGTCCTCCAACGCAGCGACCCCGAGCGGCCGCAGCCGCCCGTCCGCCTTCGGTATGAACACCCTGCGAGTCGGGCTCGCCCGATACGCCCCTCCACGGACCCGGGCGTGTAGATCGCGAAGGTTCGCCTCGAGATCCACGCCGTAGTCCCGCCACGTGACCCCGTCGATGCCCGGTGCGGCGTCCGGGCTGAGCGCCCGATACGCCTCCCCCAACCGGTCGACCGTCACGTGGTGAAGGAGCGCGGTGAACCGCACATCACCGTCCTTCCGCGCCACCCGGCGCACACGCCCCAGATCACTTGACACGCGCTCTCCGGCACTGAGTCCGGTGCGTGTTTCGCTGGCCGTGTTCCCCCCGGGCAGGCCCCTTCCCTCCACCACCTCCGCCCCCGGTCCCCCGGGCTTGTTCGGCGGCTTCGCAGGTACTACGAGCCCGTCTGACTTCTCGCGATCGTGCATCGAGGGATTACCGCCTAAGCGTTCCCCCCGCGGCCCGCCCAGCGCTGGCCTGCCACCCCGCGAACCATCCAGGACGGGGCATCACCAACACCTCGCGGGCGACCACGAGATCTCCCGGTTCTCGCGCATGGAGCTCGTCGTGCGTGCCTGGGATCTCCGACCGCGCAGGGCCCACCAGCGACTCGCGAATAACGCCGCCAGCGGTATTGCCTTCCGCACGCATGGGAAAGCGTCGGCACCCTGAACTTCGATGGAGTTTCGCGGCTCAATAACCCCGCCCACACGCCCCCTGTCAACGCTTCGCTGCGCCCTCACGGGAACGCCAACGCATGACTCGGGGCCACCGTGACTCGCTACGTCTTCGATGTAGAGCGTTCTCATCTCCTTCTCCATGCCGGTTTATCCCGGCGCTTTCCCCAGCGCGTCCATCCCCACCTCTCGGCGGCGATTACCTTTGCCTCGGCGGATCAGAACCGATCCGCGTCGCGGGTCGAGATCTGTCTCGATCAGCGACAGCGCTTCCTGGATCCGCAGCCCGCCGCGCCACAACACCACGATCAGCGCCCGCAGCCGCAGCCCGTGCTTATCGGCGCGGTGTCTGGCGCATCACCGCGACGATCTCATCAACCGTCGGCGGATCCGCCGGATACACGTGCCCCTTGTTCCTTGGCGCGTGCCCGGCGTTGTAGCCGGGCATCGCCGCGGGTGAACGCCGCCGGCCGGCGGCGTCGAGCAACACCTGAGAAGACATCGCTCCCTCCCTTCGAGAGCAGACTGTTGACCAACCCGCTCTACCAGTCCCGAGCTAAGCCCGTCACTGCTCACACCCACACGGCAGTCGTCGTCCCGGCGCTGCCGCTCCCCCGGAAAACGGCAGCAGGTCGCTGTTCGCCGGGGTGGCCCGTGTCGCTCACGAGCAGCAGCGTCGGCCAGACGGCTGGATCTCGATGTGACCGCTGAAAAAGTGCAGTGTGGGCGAGGCTTTCCGCCCGGGCCGGAGGTCTGATTTGCGTCGGTGACTCTGTTGGGGGTGTTGAGCTGGTTCTTCTTAGGCCGCCTGGGCGCGGAGCGCGGTTCCGATTGGGTGGAGGTTGACCGGGACGGCGGTCCAGGCGGCTTGTAACCCGGATTTTCGAGCTCCGAACTAGCGACTCTTGCGTCCGTGGTAGCGGTGAACGATGAGTCCGAGCAGCCGCTCGATTCGTGGCCTGGTGCGGTACAGGTGCTCGCGCTGGGCTGGATCGGAGAGTGCTTGGAGCGCGGCTTGGCGTAGGTCTTCGCGGCGTCTGATGCGGATGTCTCGTTGCCCGCCGGGCGCGCACTGCTGTCTGAGCGGGCAGGGTTCGCAGTCCTCCCTGGCGAACCGGGCGACGCGCTCGCCGGTGACGTTCGGCTTGTGTCGGCTTCGCTTGTAGATCGGGGCGGTCTTGCCCTCCGGGCAGGTGACAGTGTCACTGTCAAGGTCGATCTGGAAGCGCTCCTTGGGAATCGCGCCGTCCTTGGGGGAGCTGCTGTGAACCGGGGCGAGCACCTCGACCTGGCGCTGCTCGAGCTCCTCGCGAACCTCGACATTGCCATAGGCGGTGTCGCCGATCACCCGCTCCGGGCGCATCTCCTCGGGCTGCTGATCGATCAGCGGGCCGGCGTGGTGCCGATCGTGCTCGTTGCCTGGCGAGAGCGAGACCGCGATCAAGATCGGCGCCACAGCACCAGCGGCGGCGTGCACCTTGTACCCGGTGAACTGCTTGGCCGGGGTCTCGCGCCCATGGCGCATCTCCGGATCATTCGCCGAGACGATCTGCCGCACCCCACGCCCCCGGCGCACCCGCGGGACCTCGTCGTCTGAGACCTCGAACTCCTGGCCGAGGATCTCCCGCAACACGCCCGCCGCCTCGGTGACCGCCTGCACTGCCATCAGCTCCTCGCAGGACTCGACCGCCCGCAGTGCCCGCTCGGCATCCAACGCCACCGCACTCAGCAGCTCCATCCGCGCGTCCGGGTCCTGCCAGTCACCCTCCGGCTTGGCCCGCGTCTTGCAATAGTCAAAGCGAAGAGCACGACGAAGCTCGCCGGCCGCCTCCCTATCAACCGCAGCGACCGCCTCGATCAGCCTCCGGACCGCGGCCCTGACCAGCACCGCCGTGTCCTGCACCGCGGCCGCGCCTAGCATCGGCGTCGAATCAACGATCTGCTCCGCAGACCCAGACAGCAGCCCCAGCTCAGTCGCGAGCTCGACCGAGCGCTCGAACACCAGCCGCTCCTTGCCATGCAAAAGCAGCCGCGCGCGGAACCGAACCAGGCTGGTGGAGTGAAACCCCGGATGATCGACCGGGAGATCAAGCGCGATCTTCCACCGCAGATCAAACCGCACCGCCTCCATCGCCCGCTCATCAGACAGCCCGTCCCGATAGGCCAGCAGCAGGACCTTGGCCAGCAGGCTCGGTGGGATCGAAGGACGGCCGTGGCGCTCTGAGTAACAGTCAGCGAAGTCCTCATCCCGCACGATCTGATCCCCGTGCTCCGCCAACAGCGAATAAATCGAGTCCGCAGGCAAAAGCGCCGAGCACCAAGCCGCGTCAAAGAACCCCTGCTGCCGATCCACCAGCGAGAGCATCATACCTCCCTAAAAGCCGTCCATTTGCAGGGGAATGCTATTGGTCAGACCGGACGGAACCCCACCACACCAAGCCGACTTTTTCAGCGGTCTCCGATCGAAGCAGCAGTCGACGACAGGTCTTGCTTCCCGCGCCAGCAAGAGGTGCGGGTGCCTTGGGGCGGGGCGAGTGGCGGCGACGTTGTGGCGCTCGGCACTCCGTTTTGATAGAAGGAGCCGCTCGTGAGCCCTGATCGTTCGCATGCGATGGACCATGTTGTGCTCGTGCTGTTCGAGAACCGTTCCTTGGACAACATGCTCGGGCACCTCTACGGCCCCGAGGACGGTAAGAACTTCGACGGGGTCATCGGCAAGAACCTGAGCAACCCCATCCCCGAGTGGGCCGAGCACAGCGCCGAGCGAAAGACGGTCCCTTACACAGTCGCCACAGACATGGACGCTCCGAACCCCGACTCGGGCGAGGAGTACTACCACACCAACACCCAGCTGTTCAACATCCTCGACGAGCCCAACCGGTTCAAGATTGGCGAGGCTGTGAGCGCGCCGTGGAACGCGCCCGATCCCGGGGCGGTGCCGACGATGGATGGGTTCGTGACCGACTACATCAGCACGTTCACCGCGGAGGTAGGGCGCCAGCCGACCTACGAGGAATACGCGCAGATCATGACCGGCTACACCCCCGAGCAGGTGCCGGTCCTGAGCGCGATCGCGAAGGGCTTCGGGGTGTTCGACCACTGGTTCTGCGAGGTGCCCTCACAGACGTTCATGAACCGCTCCTTCTGGACCGCCGCGACGTCGTCGGGGTTCGTGATCAACAGCCCGGTGTCGAACTGGACCCAGCACAACACCGCCGAGACGCTGTTCGATCGCCTCGAGGCGCACGGGCGCACATGGAAGGTGTACGTACACGAACCGATGCCCCTGTCGTTCACGGGCCTGATCCACCTACCGCGTGTCAAGGACCGCCTCGCGACGAACTTCGTGCCCTACTCCGAATTCGAGCGCGACGCGGTCAACGGCACCCTGCCCGACTTCAGCCTGATCGAACCGAACATGCTCTCCGGGCACAGCGACTATCACCCTGCCTTCGGCCGGTCGCTGATCCCCGACGACATGAACATCCCGATGGACCCCCCGTCATCGATCGGCGGCGGCGAGGCGTTCCTGGCCAGCATCTACAACACGATCAGATCGGCTGTGTCCCCGGACGGCTCTAACGCGTACAACACGTTGTTCTTCATCGGCTGGGATGAGCCCGGCGGAACGTATGACCACATTCCCCCAGGACCCGTACCCCCGCCGGACCCGAACGCGCCAGCGGGACAACTGGACTTCAAATTCGACCGCTCGGGCTACCGGGTGCCGGCGATCATCGTCTCGCCGTGGGTGGACGAGGGGATCGTGATCAACGATGAGCACCGACATACATCGATGATCGCAACGCTCCGCAACGCATGGGGTCTCGGCGACCCGTTCACCGGCCGCGACGCCGCCGCCACCACCTTTGATCACCTCCTCTCTCGCGAGACCCCTCGCGATCCCGCGAGCTGGCCGGACGTCGAGGCGCTTCCGGTCCCGCAGTTCCACATGGACATGGTGCAGATGGGAAAGGCCCTCAGTGTCCTCGGCAAGACCGCAGGCAGCGGCATCCTCGAGCATGCAAAGCAGTCCGGCCTCGTGATCCCCGCTGAGCTGACCGACCCCAACTCGTCCCCCGAGCAGATCGTCGCGGCCTTGCGAAGCATCGCGCTGCAGGTCTTCCCGCGCCTAGCCACTTCGACGTAGAAGTCGAGCGCGGTCACGAAGCTCGACGCGAATCGCTGGTCTGCGCGAGTAGAAAATGCGCGTCTTCGACCGGCGTGCGGCGACGGGTCCACTCGTCGCCACAGGCAGGTCAGATCCGCTTCTGGATCGGGCTACATGCGACGACCTCATCGAGCCGTTCGAGCTCGACGAGGCTTCCGCTTCCGAACGCCACCAGCCACGCCGACCGAGATGGCCACGACTGCCCGTACGCCCCGGCGATGCAGCACTCCCTCGGCGCCGACATGACGGCCACCCTCCGCCGCTAGCCACATACTCCTAAATGGCACGCACGAGAGCAGCAGTAGCGCTGGCATCGCCCGGACTTCTGCTCCAGGCGTAATCCGGCAGCGGGCAATGGTTGCTCTCGGAGCCCTGATCGGATCGGGCGCTAACCCTGGTCTAATGCCGCGACGAGCATCTCGGGCGTGATGCCGACTGACCTGCTAAGCGCGGTGCGACGCGATGTCGCACGAAACGAGTGAACTACCGGATTGGAGGATCAGCTGATGTGAGCGAGTAGTTCCAGGTCCGTGCTCCATGGCCTGTCTCCGCCCTCGACGTGCGCCGCTGGTAACGGCGGGGTGCGAAGCTCGGGGGGAAGCCCAAGGGCGCCCGTTCCATCCGGGCGCCACAGGCGAGGGGAAGAGCGGACGGGCGAATTGCGTAAACCCTTGTTGATGCCTCGTGAAGCAGAGCCCCGCGAGATGGGATGCCGTGGCGGGGTACAGGGACGGGCCGCTGTGATGCGGCAGGCGCCGGCTGAGAACGCGCCTCAGACCGGGACGAGCACCGTCGTCCCCGGGGTACAGAGGGCGCCCACCCCGCTCGCAGCTCGTACGTGCGGAACGCGGTAACCCCGTCGAGGTCCGGACCCAAGTCCGGTAAGCCGACCGTGAGGAACGCCCAACTCCCGGGCGGGAATCGGATGACCGAAAAGCGAATGCCGGCGGCCGAAAGGCAACGGGAAACCGGGACGCTATCGCCAGCCCCTCCAGCTGACGGTCCCGTATAACCGGCCGGATACGGGCCCCGGTGGTCCGGCCCGCAAGGGCGCTAACGCGGTCAGGTGAGCCAGCGAGAAGAAGATGACGACGACGCCCGAACCAACGGACAAGTTAGACGCTGCGACACACGTCGCGGTGAACGGACCTGCGGACGACACGCTCCCGAACGAGCGGATCGTACGGCGCCACGCCAACGGACCTCAACGGCTTGCTCGAGCCCGGTGCGGTGAAAGTCGCACGCCGGGTTCCTAGGAGGGCCCGAGCGCAGCAATGCGCTCGGGCCTATCCGACGGTTCTGTGCCTCAGCGGTCGGCTCCGGCGTCGCGGCGACCCTCAGAGCCGCGAGCGCCTCGCGGCCCGCGCAAAGGGCGTCCGGCGGCGCGGATCGCGAGATGCTCGACGCTCAACGGAAGCACGACCCCCCCGACGACGCTCCGCGCTGCTGCAGTTGCTCAAGAGCAGCGGCTTCGCGCTGACTGCCCCACTCGATCAACTCAGCACCCCGCCGGCCACGAGCGAGGCTGTCGAGTTCGTTCCAGGGCAGTGCTCCGCAACAGCCTTGCCCGCCCGTCCGCGATGCGGCGCAGCAGGCGTCTGAATCGGTGGCCGCTTTCCGGTTCTGATTGCGTTGGCGCGGCCGGGTTGCTGGCGTAGGATCGGCGCGTGCTTGCTCTGGTTGATCGCGTCGAGGTGACGGTCGTGATCGACAACTTCCTTGACGTGCTGATGGCCGGCGAGGAGGGCGTGGCTCGCTACCAGGCGCGGGACTTCGGCGCGGCTGAGCAGTTAGTCGCTGAGCATGGTTTCTCCGCGTTGGTCAGCGTCGAGCGGGGCGGCGACCGGAGCACTGTGCTCTACGACGCCGGCCTCACGCCGGACGCGGTGGCCCGCAACCTCGACGTGCTTCAGGTGCCGGTGGGTGACTTGCGTGCGATTGTCATCTCGCATGGGCACGCCGATCATCACGGCGGTCTCGAGGGGCTGATCCGCCGTCGGGGGCGTTGGCGGTTGCCGCTGGTGATTCACCCCGATGCTTGGCGCGAACGAAGAATCGCCTTTCCCTCGGGCGGCGAGCTGCGACTGCCGCCGCCGAGCCGTCACGATCTTGAGGCGGAGGGGCTGGACGTGGTCGAGGAGCGCGCGCACAGCCTCCTGCTCGATGGCGCCATTCTGGTTTCCGGACAGGTCAAGCGGGTCACTGAGTTCGAAAGTGGCTTTCCGATCCACGAGGCGCGGGACGGGGATGGCTGGCAGCCCGATCCGATGATCTGGGATGACCAAGCACTCGTCGTCAACGTGCGCGACCGCGGCTTGGTGATCCTCTCGGGCTGTTCGCACGCGGGCGCGATCAACGTGTTGTTTCACGCTCAACGTCTGACCGGCGAGGCCCGCATCGCTGGTCTTCTTGGCGGCCTTCATCTCACCGGTGGATTGTTCGAAGCGCGCATCGAGCCAACGGTCGACGCGTTGCGTGCCGCCCGCGTCGGTCGCGTACTGCCCGCGCACTGCTCGGGCTGGAAGGCGGTCCACGCGATCGCCCGGGCGATGCCAGAGGCCTTCGTGCAGTGCGCGGTGGGAACGACCGTGACGTTCGAAGCGTCACCCGGGTAGCTCATACGCTGAATGCCTCAGGGCATCGGTGGGGACGAGGCCTTTGACTCCGCGCCGGGCTCCCTGCGATGAAGTCAGACAAGCCCGCCTCGCCGCCAGACGCAGGTGACCAGCGCCCGCTCGAACTCTTTGCTTCGCCAGGGCCTTGCAGCAGACAGCGCCGACGCGGGCGGCGGTGCTGCTCGCAAGCCACGGGCCGGTCTGGCCAGTTCGCGCCAAACGACTGAAACGGGCTGTTTGCAACACTCTTGGTCGACCGGATCCGACGCTCCACCGCTGCTGGTCTGGGACGGCTGGAGCGGCTCGGCCGGGACCGGCCGTGATTTGCTCGTCGTCAGGAAAGTGGGTGCCGCGGCCGCGGTGACGATCGACCTGCTTGTCGCCAGCGGCGTCGACGGCCGGGGGTCGTCGCGACCGGCGACCAGCAGTAGCGCGTTTTGGTGAAACCAGGGCACGCGCCTCAAGCGGTTGCCGGATGGACGCGGAAACCCTCAATATCTGGGAGCAGCTCTGCCGGCCTCCGGCGGCCCAGACCCGCTTTGCGCGGGATCCGCAACTGCCGCGTAGCTAACGCCATCCCCGAGGCAGACCCGGGTGGGCCAGTTGTGCTTGCCGCGCGTTGCGGGGAAGACGGCGTCGCGCTCGCGATGCCCGTGCCGGAAGCAGAGCAGGACTGGAGGCCACGATCACCAATTGCCGGCGCGCGCCACGACAAGCTGCTGGATAACGCCTCCAGCGGTAGCGCCGGCACCGTGGCCGCTCCATGGAAAGCAAGAGATAGCTGCGGAGCAAGGAAGCCAGGCGCGGCAAGCAACTCCACGTCCGCTCGTGCGTTACGCTCCGGGCACGAGTCCTCCCGCGACCCTTCTCATGTGGTTTCAGCTGCGCTCGCCGGAGCTGGCGGAGGACTTCGAGCGTCTGATGGCGGGGGATCGGGACATCGTCCGCGGGTCGCTGGACACGGTGTCGGAGTGGCGTCTTACGCGACCGACGGACGTGCCCGGACAGGCGATCGGTCAAGCCGATTACGTGCTGATCGCGGAGATCGTCGCAGTGGAGCGCTTTGAGCAACAGGGGAGCGAACGCGTCCAGCAGTTGGCGGACGACTTGACGCATCTCGTCTCGAATCGGGGGATGCTGATCGTGCGTTCCGTCTTTTAAGCTCCGCCTTCGGTGGAGGGCGATCAGACCCGGTCGCGGTCTGAGTTTGAGATGTCCCCCGGGATTTCCGCCGCGATCGCTCGCGCAACCAGCTCGGCCGGGTTCCGCCAAGCCACCTCAACGCGTTGCAGGTCGGCGGTCGAGGTGTTGGTCGGCGTCGGTTGTACCAGCGCAGGCACCCTGACATGCTTGACCAATGCTGCAGACGAGCTTGCGAGGGGCGGTTGCGGGCGCGGTGGCGACGGTGATGATGACGCTCGAGGAGCCACTCGACAAGCGCGTCTTCGACTCCAAGTACGACGACGTCGAGGTCCTGGGCAAGCTCGTGACGCGCGGCGAGGGCTGGCGACCCGTCGGCTTCGCGCTCCACGTGCAGAACGGCGCGATCTTGGGCGCCGCATATGCGCGGCTCAAGCCGTCCCTGCCGGGGCCGGCGGTCCTCCGCGGCCTGCTGGCGGGCCTCATCGAGCACGTCGCGACCTGGCCGATGACCGTGCTGTTCGACCGCTACCACCCTGCACGCAAGGAGCTGCCGAAGCTCGCCGGCAACCGCCGAGCCTTCGGCCAGGCGACGATCCGCCACGCAGTGTTCGGGATCGTCCTCGGGCTCCTCGAGGACGCGCTGGACGACAGCAGCACATAGTTGACGTTGCAGCTCGGTGAGTTCCTGCGTACATGCGCCTGCCAGGCGTGCGGCTCACAAATCCACGGGTACCGCCGATGCGCGCGAGGATCGACGCGACGTGTAGCCAGACACGCCCTCGGGGTGACCAAAGCGCCCTCGCCGCCAACGCCAGCCCGCCGCAGTAGGCGCCGCCCGCTGTACGGTTGGTGTCCCCACGAGAGGACTCGACTCATGGCCGCATTACCGAACATCGTGCTGGTCCACGGAGCGTGGGCAGCCGGCTCTTGCTGGAGCACCGTGATCGAGCGCCTGCAGGCCGACGGCTACAAAGTCACGGCCCCTCAGCTTCAGAGAGCTCGCTTGCGGATGACGTCGCGAGGGTGCTCGTTCGGAATGTCCGCCAGCGGCGACCGCGGCTCGAGCAAAAGCTCCGCCTCGACCGCAAAGGAGGTGCCTCCGGGAACGGAGGTCGCGTCCAAAGACTGCTGTAAATACGAGACCGGTGCTGTCAGAGCGACGGCGTAGGTTCCCTCAAGTCCTGCAAGACCACGAAGGAGGCCTACGCCGTGAGACGTACCGTACCGCCGTCGGCGGAGATACAAGCAAGCATCGACAAGCTGCTGGGCAAGGGCATGGTCGATGACCCCCAGAAGATGTTGGCTGAGCTCGCGCGGCTCGGCGCCCGGTTGATCATCCAGCGGGCGGTCGAGGAGGAGTTCGACACGTGGCTCGGTCGGGCTCGCTACGAGCGCCGGCCGGAGGCGGGGTCGGGGAAGCGCAATGGGTTCCGGCCGCGGCATCTGCAGACGGCGAGGGGAGCTGCGGATCGAGATCCCGCAAGTCCGGGAGGCGGCGATCCCGTTCGTCTCGAAGTTGTTCCCGAAGTGGCACTGCAAGCGGCTTCTGCGGACGGACCCGCTCAAGGCGCTGATGATCGGCGGGTTCGTCAGGGGCCTGTCGATGCGTGATGTCGAGTCGTTGTGCGAGGAGGCCGGGCTCGGCCGCACGTCGAAGTCGACGGTGGCGACGATCTGCGCGGAGCTGCATGAGCGGTTCGAAGCGTTCTGTCGCCGCTCGCTCTACGACATCAACCTGGTCGTGCTGTTCCTTGACGCGATCTATCTCCCGGTCCGCCCCAGCGGCCCGAAGGAGGCGTGATGTGCGCCTGGGGAATCGACGAAAACGGCCACAGAGCACTGGTTTCCGTGCGCCTGGGCGCGCGGGAGGCCAAGGAGGACTGGCTCGAGCTCGGCCGCGATCTGATCAGCCGCGGGCTCGCCGCCCCACGGCTGGTCGTCGCCGACGGCGCCCCGGGCTTGATCAGCGCGGTCGAGGAGATCTGGCCGCGCGCCGATCGCCAGCACTGCGCTGTGCACCGCTTGCGCAACCTCATTGCGAAGCTGCCAAAGTCAGAGCATGACCGGATCCGCTTCAACTACTGGTCAGCGCTGACCGACGCCACGAGCGTCAAGGACGGCAAGCTCCGTCTCCAGGTCCTGATCTCAGAGCTCGAGCACCGCGGCTACCAGTCAGCCGCCCGCTGCCTCGATGACGACCTCGACGCGCTCATCGTGCATCTGCGCTACCCGCTCAGGCACCGCGAGGTTGTCCGGAAGTTCGTAGAAGTTTGAGGCGGTCCTCTCGGCCCGTCCGCTCCTGTTGGGAGCGTTCGTGGTCGCCAAACCAAGTCCGTCAGGGACAGGAGGACCGCCATGAAGAAGGTATCCAGCCCGCGGGTCGTCACGACCGCGGATGCGTCGGAGTTGCCGCTGCCTGCGGAGATTCAGGACGCGCTCGGTGAGCTCGTCGGGGCAGCGAGAGAGGGACTGTCGCGCTGAGCGTCGGTCTCGGTCTCGGCGTTGTGCATCAGCTGATGGAGCACGAGGTCGACGAGGTCGTCGGCCCGAAGGGCAAGCACAACCGGCCGCACTCGCGGCAGACGAGGATGCCCTGCAGCAGCGAGGGCTTGCGCGCGGCCTCGTCGTCCCGGACGAGTTCGTGTTCGAGGACGACGGGTCAGGAACAGCTCATCACGCTCGACGAGTTCCGCGCCCGCATGCCCGAGCTGCGCCGTCGCGAAGCGACGCTGCGCGCCGAACTGGACGCGCTCGACGCCCAGCTACACGATGCCGAGGCCTACCTCAAGCTCACCGAGACGCTCGACGCGTTCCGCGCTCGACTGTCCGCGAACGCCAAGCAGCTCTCGATCGAGCAGCGCCAAGAGATCGTCCGCCTCGTCGTGCGGGAAGTCCTACTCGGCGATGACGACATCACCGTTCGCCACTCAATCCCGCTCCCCAACGGTCGTCAGCCCGGCGGTTCGCTACTGCGTTCACAGAGTCACAGCGCTGCGCAAGGCGATCAAGGACGTGTTCGGCGAGCACGCGCTGGTTCACCGCTGCCACCGCCACAAGGAATGTCATGAAGACGGTGACGTCCGGCATCGAGGCCAGCCTCGAGGACGTTCCCGTCCGAGAGGAGTTCCTTCATGTCCGAGCAGTTCGTTGGGATCGACTGTGCGACTCGTCGCGCCCGGTGGCATGCGGTCAAGCCGACCGGTGCGGTCATCGACGAGGGCTGGACGCCGGCCGACGAGGACGGCCTGGCGATGCTCGTCGGCCATCTCGGCCCGGATGCTGTCGCCTGCCTGGAGATGATGAGCGGCGCCGCCTGGGTCCGCGACCAACTGACTGCCGCCGGCTGGACCGTCCAGATCGCCGACGCGCGCAAGGCGAAGGCTGTCGGGTCTCTGGCAGCGAAGACCGACAAGTTGGCATGTGCCTGCGGCCCACCGAGGAAGCGATGAAATGCTTGCGGTGGTCCGCCGGGCGCGGTCACCGTGTCGATAGTGGAGCGCAGTTGAACCCGTGACAAGTTTGGTGCAGGGCCGCGGGACCTCGGATTGTCGCCGCGAGCACGAACCCCAGATTCGGTTCTCACCAGGTCCCTCCCCGGCGGGTCGGTCATCGCCATCGTCGGGAAGGAGACCGCAGTGCAGCAGATTCATGATCGGGTGGCCGGGCTCGATGTTGATCGCGACAGCGTCGTTGCGTGTTGTCGTCAGCTGGGTCCGAGGGGCGGCGTAGTCCGCGAGAAGGAACGGTTCACGACCACCACGGCCGGGCTGAAGGTGCTGGAGGCGTGGTTGGCGGATCGGCAGGTGGAGCTGGTCGCGATGGAGGCCACCGGCGTGTACTGGAAGCCTGTCCTGTATGCGTTGGAGTCGCGCTTCACGGTGTGGTTGTGCAACGCGCGGCACGTCAAGAAGGTTCCTGGCCGCAAGACGGATTTGTCCGATGCTGAGTGGCTGGCTGATGTGGCGGCGCATGGGATGGTGCGTCCGAGCTTCGTGCCGCCCCTGCCGATCCGGGAGCTGCGGGAGCTGACGCGCTATCGCAAGACTCAGATCGAGGCGCGGGCGGCTGAGAAGCAACGTCTGGAGAAGGTCCTTCAAGACGCCGGGATCAAGCTCACGTCGGTCGCCTCCAGAGTCCTGACCCAGTCGGGCCGCGCGATGATCGAAGCGCTTAGCGACGGCGAGCAGGATCCGACCAGGCTGGCCGGCCTCGCGAAGGGCAAGATGCGACCAAAGATCCCGGCGCTGACCGACGCGCTGACCGGCCACTTCGGCCCCCACCACGCCGTGGCGTGCCGTCGCATCCTCGCTCACATCGACTTCCTCAACGAGACGATCGCTGCGCTGACCGAGCAGATCGATGCTCGCACCGCGGCGTTCGAGGCGGTGTACACATCGCTGCAGCCGGTGCCCGGCTTCGATCGCCTCACGATCGACGTGATCATTGCCGAGACCGGTGCCGACATGACCCGGTTCCCGACCGCCGCCGATCTCGCCTCCTGGAGCGGCGTGTGTCCCGGGAGCCATGAATCGGCTGGCAAGCGCCGCAACGTCAGCACCATCCCCGGCAACCAGTGGCTGCGACCCGCGTTGATCGAGTCCGCGCGAGCTGCCGTGCGGACCAAGGGAAGTTACTTCGGCGCCCAATACCGTCAGATCGCCCGCCGCCGCGGACCCAACAAAGCGGCCGTCGCCGTCGCCCACTCGTTGATCGAGCTGGTATGGCATCTGCTGAGCACCGGCGAAGTGTTCAAAGACCTCGGAGACGACTACTTCAAAACTCGCCAAGACCCTCAGCGGCAAGCCCGCCGCCTCGTCGCCCAGCTCGAAGAGCTCGGCTACGCAGTCACCCTCGAGGCAGCCCCAGCGATCTCCGCATAGCCGTCAGCAAACCCGAGCAGGTCCAAACTCGGCTTCGCCGCGAGCGACTTGCGCACGCCAAAATCCCCCAACACACGCGCGACTCAACGAGCATTTCACCCCAGCTCGACGCGCGCGTTCTCGCCGAGCTGGTGCGCCGCGATCTCGTCCCGCAGGTGCACGTGCCAACGTTCGCCGACCGCGAGCTCAAGGAACGGCTCGGACGGCGGATGCACATGGTCCGGCTGCGGACCGCGGCGATGAATCGTGCTCACGGGGTGCTCAGCCAGTTCGGGGTCACGCTCGCGTTCAAGCGGCTGCGGGAGCCCGATCGCGAGGAGTTGCTGATCGAGCGCGGCGTTCCGGAAGTGTGGCGACGGTCGATCGCCGAGGCCGTCGCCGTCGTCGCGATGCTCGACCAGCGTCTGATCCCGCTCGAGCAGGAGCTGCGTCCGCTCGCGCGAGCGGACCCGCGCGTGCAGTTGCTTGTCACCATCCCTGGCGTCGGGGATCTGCTTGGGCTGACGATCGCCAGCGAGATCGGCGAGATCTCCCGGTTCCCGACCGCGCGGAAGCTGATCGGCTACTCCGGCCTGACACCGCGCGTCTACCAGTCCGGCCAGAAAGCCAGGACGGGGAAGCTCTCCAAGACCGGCTCGACCATGCTGCGGTGGGCGGCGATCGAGGCCGCCCAGCAAGCCTGGCGGCCGACCAACCCGTGGCATCAGCTCTACCTCGACGTCAAGCAGCGCTGCGGCGGGAAGGGCAACCCGGCGAAGGCCGCCGTCGCGCGCAAGGTGCTGATCGCGACCTGGCACGTGCTCGCGCTGCAACAGTCCTTCAACCCTTCGCGCCCGCGCGGCGCGGACACTCCTGTCCCGGCCAGCTCCAGTTGCGTTCTGGCCGACTGACGGCCCACAAGGAATTGAGAAGCCGGGACAGCTCCGACCGACACGGTGTGCGCAGCCAAGCGCCGAAAGAGAACTGAGCGACTACCGAACGCGTCCAGAGGAAGGAGGAGCAGCACCGCCGCTACCCACACTTGACATCCGGCCATCTATCAAAGAGAACGCAACGTCTCGCATCACCTGCCCGACCGCGACCGCCCACCGATCAAGGCCCGCATGCGCCGGGCGTGGCGAGAGACCGACTACCCGCGTGCGCTCGAGCAACTCACCCGGCTCGCGGACGAGCTCGAACACACGCACCCCGGCGCCGCCGGCTCGCTGCGGGAAGGGATGGAAGAGACGCTGACCCTGATCCGGCTCGGGATCCGCGGCAAGCTCCGCCGCACGCTCGAGTGCACGAACCCGTGCGAGTCGATGATCGACACCGTCCGCACCACCCAGCGCAACGTCAAGCACTGGTCCTCCGGCGACATGTGCCTGCGCTGGACCGCCGCCGGAATGCTCGAAGCCGAGAAGCAATTCCGCAAAGTCATCGGCTACACCGAGCTACCCCGCCTCGCCGTCGCGATCGAACGACGACTCCACCTTCCCCAGCCCAACCCCACCACCACCCAGGAGGCCGCGATCGCAGTCACTGTGTAACGATCACACCGGGACCGCCGCCACCGAAATTCCACGGCGACCGGGGCAACCTCCCCACACCTGTGCCGTGCCCGCGGTACAACGAAAGCACGACTCACGCCAACTACGAGCGATTCCCCGCACCTCGCCAATCTCGCAACTGTCGTCGTCGACGACCGTCGACGGCTGCGCGGCATCAGCGTGCGGACCTGCTTTCCCGCGACAGCAGGGCGCATGCGCCTCTTCCCTGGTTTGCGCTCGCAGCAGGGCGCGCACGCGCCTGAGCGAAGGCCTCCAGCCGCCCTCCCTTTCGCCAAACGCAGGTCCCGTTCAGTGCCTTCAATCAGGTCAAGCAAAAGACGGTGCCCGGCTCGCTCAGCAACGCTGACACAAGCTCCGGAAGCATCCGATTTGATGGCATCCCAGGTCGAGGCCACGTCGGCTGGCTCACAGCAATCGCAGATGCTCAGTTCAGTCGCCGCCGTATCTCGCTGAGATTGCCTGCTCTGGCTGGCGCCGGTTTGCGATGCTCACGTTGTGGGTGGCGCCTTGGGCGAAAGGAGACGCATGCCGGCCCACCTTGAAGACGCTACGCGTGCCTTCTACGTAGCGCTGAACGACGTCTTGGGCGGCAATGTGGCACCCATGTTGGCGGTGTGGTCCCATGCCGACGACGTGACATACATGAGTCCGTTCGGCGAGCTGCTCGTCGGCTGGGAGCCAGTGAGAGCCTCATGGGAGGCACAGGCCGATCAGCGACTCGGTGGGCAAGTCGAACCAGACGAGCTGCGCCACTTTGTCTCCGACGCTCTCGGGTTCGTCGTCGGGATCGAGAGAGGAAGCGTGGACGTCGGCGGCGTTGCGACTGTGGTCGACATCCGCGCGACGAGCATGTACAGAGTCGAGGACGACCGCTGGGTCATGATTGGACATCACACCGACCCGCTGAACTGAGCGCGGTGACGTTGGCGCCCAAAGGAAGGACGCTCGGACGATCAGATCGGCGGCCGGCCTCAGGCCTCAACCTGGTTCAGCCGCGGCCGCTTCGAGTGTGACCGGGTCAAGCGGCGCGAGGCCCGCGTGGGCGAGCGAGTACGAACATCTGCTCCTTGGTTGTCGGGCAGACCTGCGCAAGGCGGATCAATCCATCGCGTTTCGCCCGCTCCCACGCAGGCTCGATCTCGCTCTCATCAACATTCAACTCCCATGCCACCAACCCGAGGCTGGCTGAACCAAACTCCGTAATGATCGCGATCGTCTCATCCAGCCACCTGATCTCAGACGGCTGAACCCGTGATGAAGCGTCAGGCACCCACCGCCCTTTATAACGGCCGTTGGTGGGCACTTCCATTGGATAGTTGTCCACGACTACCGCGGTGCCGATCATCGGATTTGGTCGAAGGCGAGCAAGCCCGTGTACGCGTCCAGCTTGCAAAGTGCTGCCGCGACGACATCCTGGTCGCTCGTCGGTTCGCGGGTGACACGCGCCGCCGCGATCGACGAAGGCGCTCCCAGCACAGCTTCCGACGACAAAGAACGGGCGATCGATAGACCCGTCAGTTGACTGACACCATTACCCAGCGCTTACCTGCGCGGCTAGCCTTGCGCGCCTCGTGTTCGCGCTTGCGACGGTCGCTTGGTCAACGCTTTGGCCGAGAACGTAGACGAGTACCGGGACAGCTAGTATGGACCCGCCGCCGCCGAGCATCCCGAGGCTCAGCCCGATGCCGAGCCCAAATGGAATCGCCGCGAGAGCCACCGCTGGTCGCTCGCTAGTTCGACTTGGTGGCCGGAAGTCGTGAGGTTGTGACGAATTTATGTTGCAGGCGCGAGGCGGGCTTGTTGGATGTAGTTCTTGACTGCGTTGTCGAGGGTTTGGAGGGCGCGCCGGATTTCGATCTCGGCGGGTGGCTTGTCGGCTTCTAGCAAGGGCCGCAGGAGTCGGTTCTGGAGCTTGGTGTAGAAGACCGCGACGCGGATGCCGTCGCTGGTGAGGATGTAGGTGTTGCTGCGGGGTAGGCGTCTGATGAGTCCGTGGAGCCGGAGGCGGCGGAGGTCGTAGCTCATCTTGCTGGAGCTGTAGTCCTGGCCGAGGTGTCCGGCGACGAGCCCGCGAAGGCTTTTGTTGGTGAAGCCGGTGACGGCACCGAGGACGTGGCAGAGGGCGCCGGCCAGAGCCATGGCGCGTATATCCCCGAAGCGCAGGGCTCCGGATCTTTGGCCCTCGTGGTGGGGCTGGTGGATGCGCTCGAAGAGCGCAGAGCCGATGGCACAGCTCTGACCGGCACGTTCGATGATAAGCAGCCGCTGGTTGACCTGGCGGGCTCTGTCGATCAGCTCGGGGAGGTTGTGCAGGCGGGCGGGGACGTCGAGATCGGCTGGCTTGTTGATCACGGTCTCGATCCGCAGTGCGCGCCCGTCCTTGAGGTACTGCTTGACGCGCGAGTGCTTGTAGCGGAAGTCGATCCGGACGTCGGTGCCCGCGCTGAAGATCCGCGTCTGGTAGGGGTGGTGGGTCGGTCGGCGCAGGTGGCGGGCGAACACGAGCGAGACCTCCTCGGGCCGTCCGATCCCGATGTTGTCTTGGACGAGCGCCTCGAAGAACCCCCGGGCACGGCGCGGGTTGTCGAGCACGAGCGTGCGCGAAATCTCAACCTGGCGCATCGACAGCTCCCACCAGTAGCCGGCGGCGCGATCCTCGGCGGTGAGCGGGGTCGGGATCTGCGTGATCCAGCGGTCGAAGAACGCCTGGACGTGATGCGGGCCGAAGGTGTCGCAGATCGCTTGGAGCCGCTCGGGCTGATCGCAGGCCGCGAATCCGTTAGACAGGGCAGCGAACTCGATCCCGACGCGGGCGGCCTGGCGTTTGGCCCACTCGTGTCCGTTGAGCCACACCTTCGCCGAGTACGGGGCGTAGGTGCCGATCTTGATGAACCCCGGCCCGAACTCGCGGTCGAGGATGTAGAAGTAGTAGATCCCGACGCGCCGCTCCTCGCGGAAGTACTCGAAGCTGACGACCTTCCCCGGGGCGGCGCGGTTGCGGGCAGAGAACACCCACTGAAACTCCTGGCAGGCGACGATCGCGACCACGCCGAACCGGTGCTCGCGCTCGGCGGCCTCCAGGTACGGGCGGACGTGATCGAGTTTGCGGTCATCCCACCGTGAGCGGTCCGGCTTCTTGAGCTGGAGGATCGGGATGCGGTGCTCGGCCGCGAACGCCTTGACCTCCCGACGGAACCGGTTGCCAATCGGCCCCAGCAGGGCCGGCGAAGGGATCGGGTGCCCAAGATGGTCACGCAGGAAGCGGACCACCTGACCGCCGACCTGCAGGTTCGGCACGTACGCGTTCAGATACAGCCGATCTACACACTCGATCTCGAGCGCCACATGACCCTCGAGCACGTCGTTGATGTTCGCCACGGTCGCCATCGCCCCATGGTGAACACCGAGGGCGGGCTCTGCCCGCCCGGCCGTCCGACCCGCGACGGGGGGAGGCCGGGAGGGGGGCCTGACCCCCTCCCGCTAACTACTTGCCCCGGATAAACGACGGGGGTTGAGAACCAAAACGGCCGCGTTCGTGATCGATCGCGGCCGTTCCGGGCAAATGGTTTGTGCTCTTGGTCGAGCCGGGGGATCGTTTCAGGTGGTTCGGATGGCGAGGGTGTCAAGGTTGTAGGCGAGGATTGCCCACCCGGTCCAGGTGTTCATGCCGTTCTGTCCCTTCAGCCGGGAGCGACGCATCCCGTAGCCGCGTTTGAGGTGGCTGATTCGGCCCTCTGAGCCGGTGCGGTAGCGGGCGAGCCGTCGTTGCGTTCGCCTGGATCCGGGTTGTTGGCGTCCGGCGATGAACACTCGGTCGGGCGCAAGAGGTTGGAGTGCGTCCGCGGTCGGGGCTTTCTCGAAGCCGCCATCGAGCGCGACCTCTCGCGGCCTGAGGGCGAGCCGGTCGAGCTCGCTGACGGTATCGGGCAACAGCTGGGTCTCGTTCGGGCTGCCGAGCTTGGTCGAGGCCGGCACGATGAACCCGCGCGCGCCGCGCTTGGTGTTCTGCGTGACCTCGCAGATCTGCACCACGTACCCGAACTCGTTTGGCTTGCCGAGCTTGCCCTTGCGGATCGGCCTCGCGTCTGGATCGAACATCGACACCAGCCGGTTCGCGATCGGCTCGCCAGCGAGCCGACGCTTGATCTGGATCACGACCCGCTCGGCTCGGTCGGCGATCTCCTCCAGGCGTGTGGCTGCGGAGAGCTTCGCGCTCGCACCACGTCCCCTGGCCGCTCGTCGCGCTCGGGCCGCCAGTCGCCTGGCTTCCCGCAGCGAGCGCGAAAGCTGTTCGCCGGCCTCCTGGGTCAGCCGCAGCACCTCCTGCTTGCGCTCCCCAGTCCGCCGGCCCATCGTCTTGGAGATCATCCGCAACCGCCGCCCGATCGCACGCGTGCGATCCCGCACCCGCCCAGCCCGTTCCCCAACCCGGGCGCCCAGCTTCTTCGCCTCGCGCGCCAGCGTCCGCGCGCCATCCAGCGCCAACGCCGCATCGCTTGGATAGCGCACATCCGCCTCCACCACCGTCGAATCGATCCGCACCGCCCGCGCCCGAAACCGCGTCTCGCGCTGCGCCTTGGCGATCACACACCGCGTCAGCTCGTTGACCACCTCGCCACCGAGCCGGCGGGTCAGCTTGCGCACCGTCGACTCGTCCGGAACCCGCACCCCGAGCGCGATCAGACAGAACCTCCGCAGATGAATCGAGTCCGACACCTCCCGCACCAGCGTCTCGTACCCCCAACCGGTGCGCTGCTTGATCACCATCAACCGCACAAACGTGGCCATCGAAATCGTCGGGCGACCATGAGCCACAGCCTCCTCGCGCCAACTCGCCGCGATCGGCTCGAACAACGCTGCGTCGCTCAACAGCACATCCAACGCCGCCAAGTCCTGCGGCAACTCCCGCACCTCGCACGGCAACACCTCGTCCCACAACGACTCGACCTGCCCGCCAACCAGCCGCAACATACACAACCTCCTCAACCAAGAAACTCACCATTTGCAGGACGAATTCTCTTGATCAGGCCGGACAGAACCCCCGACTATTTCCGGGTCAAGTAGTTAGCGGGAGGGGGTCAGGCCCCCCTCCCGGCCTCCCCCCGTCGCGGGTCGGACGGCCGGGCGGGCAGAGCCCGCCCTCGGTGTTCACCATGGGGCGATGGCGACCGTGGCGAACATCAACGACGTGCTCGAGGGTCATGTGGCGCTCGAGATCGAGTGTGTAGATCGGCTGTATCTGAACGCGTACGTGCCGAACCTGCAGGTCGGCGGTCAGGTGGTCCGCTTCCTGCGTGACCATCTTGGGCACCCGATCCCTTCGCCGGCCCTGCTGGGGCCGATTGGCAACCGGTTCCGTCGGGAGGTCAAGGCGTTCGCGGCCGAGCACCGCATCCCGATCCTCCAGCTCAAGAAGCCGGACCGCTCACGGTGGGATGACCGCAAACTCGATCACGTCCGCCCGTACCTGGAGGCCGCCGAGCGCGAGCACCGGTTCGGCGTGGTCGCGATCGTCGCCTGCCAGGAGTTTCAGTGGGTGTTCTCTGCCCGCAACCGCGCCGCCCCGGGGAAGGTCGTCAGCTTCGAGTACTTCCGCGAGGAGCGGCGCGTCGGGATCTACTACTTCTACATCCTCGACCGCGAGTTCGGGCCGGGGTTCATCAAGATCGGCACCTACGCCCCGTACTCGGCGAAGGTGTGGCTCAACGGACACGAGTGGGCCAAACGCCAGGCCGCCCGCGTCGGGATCGAGTTCGCTGCCCTGTCTAACGGATTCGCGGCCTGCGATCAGCCCGAGCGGCTCCAAGCGATCTGCGACACCTTCGGCCCGCATCACGTCCAGGCGTTCTTCGACCGCTGGATCACGCAGATCCCGACCCCGCTCACCGCCGAGGATCGCGCCGCCGGCTACTGGTGGGAGCTGTCGATGCGCCAGGTTGAGATTTCGCGCACGCTCGTGCTCGACAACCCGCGCCGTGCCCGGGGGTTCTTCGAGGCGCTCGTCCAAGACAACATCGGGATCGGACGGCCCGAGGAGGTCTCGCTCGTGTTCGCCCGCCACCTGCGCCGACCGACCCACCACCCCTACCAGACGCGGATCTTCAGCGCGGGCACCGACGTCCGGATCGACTTCCGCTACAAGCACTCGCGCGTCAAGCAGTACCTCAAGGACGGGCGCGCACTGCGGATCGAGACCGTGATCAACAAGCCAGCCGATCTCGACGTCCCCGCCCGCCTGCACAACCTCCCCGAGCTGATCGACAGAGCCCGCCAGGTCAACCAGCGGCTGCTTATCATCGAACGTGCCGGTCAGAGCTGTGCCATCGGCTCTGCGCTCTTCGAGCGCATCCACCAGCCCCACCACGAGGGCCAAAGATCCGGAGCCCTGCGCTTCGGGGATACACGCGCCATGGCTCTGGCCGGCGCCCTCTGCCACGTCCTCGGTGCCGTCACCGGCTTCACCAACAAAAGCCTTCGCGGGCTCGTCGCCGGACACCTCGGCCAGGACTACAGCTCCAGCAAGATGAGCTACGACCTCCGCCGCCTCCGGCTCCACGGACTCATCAGACGCCTACCCCGCAGCAACACCTACATCCTCACCAGCGACGGCATCCGCGTCGCGGTCTTCTACACCAAGCTCCAGAACCGACTCCTGCGGCCCTTGCTAGAAGCCGACAAGCCACCCGCCGAGATCGAAATCCGGCGCGCCCTCCAAACCCTCGACAACGCAGTCAAGAACTACATCCAACAAGCCCGCCTCGCGCCTGCAACATAAATTCGTCACAACCTCACGACTTCCGGCCACCAAGTCGAACTAGCGGGTCACCGGCAGGCCGGCTCGATTCCAAGCGATCATCCCGCCGCGAACGTTGACGGCCTCGTATCCCGCCTTGATCGCGATCCCGGTAGCGCGCGAGCTACGCGTCCCGGAGTGGCACAGGAATGCGACCGAGCGGTCACGGCCGAGCTCGTGTAGCCGGCCGCGGAGCTGTCCTAGCGGGATGTTGACGGCTCCGCGCACCTGACCGGCTCGCAGCTCGGAGGGCTGGCGGACGTCGACGAGCAGCAGCTCGCGCCGGGCAAGCGCTGCTGCGGCCTCGTCGGCCGTGATCGACGGCTTGCGCGCGAACAGCATCAGCCTGCTTGCGCGGCGCGCTTCACGACGGCGGACAGCCGCCGTCGTACCTCGGCAGCGGTGTCGGCGAGCTGGTCGTTGCCGACGATCGAGAGCATCTGCTGAGCATCGACGGCGGCGATGTGCGTCTGCTGCTCCTGCTCGTAAACGACGACGTTGCACGGAAGCAACGTCCCGAGCTCGGGCTCTACCTCGAGCGCTTGGTGGGCGAGCTCGGGGTTGCAGGCGCCGAGGATCAGGTACGGCTCGCGGTCCACGCCGAGCTTCTTCTTCAGCGTCGCCTGGACGTCGATCTCGCATAGGACGCCGAAGCCCTCTGCGGCGAGCTCTTCTCGGACGCGGGCCACGGCGTCGGCGAACGTGAGGACGGTGGTTGTGCTCAGTGTGTAGCTGCTGTCAACTTGGGGCATGCTGCCTCCAGCTCCTTTTGCTTTGCCTTGGCCGCTTTGGCGCGCTGCTCGGCGGCGTCCGGCGGCTCGATGAAGTGCTCGTCCAGGTAGGCGAGGATTGCCTGCCCGCCGCGGACGGTCTTGCCGTCGGCGAGCAGGACGGGGATCTCGTCCGTGCCGGTCGTGAGCTGAAGCTCGGATCGAGCTTCCCGCTGCACCGGCACCTGGCGAGTCGTGTAGGTGAGGCTGAGCTCCGTGAGGCGCTGGCGAACCCGGTGAGACGCCGGGCACCATTCCGTCTGCCAGAGCTCGAGCGTTGGTGCTGGCATGGTCAGTCCTCCGATCTCATGCGTGACCGAAGGTGACGTCGGGGAGCACGCGGTGCGCCCAGCGCGGCAGGTACCACGCCCAGCGGCCCATCAGCCGCAGGAGCACCGGCAACAGCAGCAGCCGGATCAGCGCCGCGTCGAGCAGCACGGCGACGCCGAGGATGATTCCCATCTCCTTGGGCGGCAGCGGGCCCGAGAGCGCGAACGTGAAGAACACTGCGACCATCACCGCGCCGGCGGCGAAGATCACCCGCCCCGAGTGGGCGATGCCTCCGACCATCGCAGCGCGCGGGTCGTGGGTGTGGTCCCAGTGCTCCTTGGCCGCCGAGAGCAGGAACACGGTGTAGTCCATCGAGATCGCGAAGATCATCGCGAAGAAGAACACCGGCCCCCACGCATCGAGGAAGCCTTGGGACTGGAAGCCGAGCAGCGAGTGCAGGGCACCGTCTTGGAAGATCCATTTGGCCACGCCAAACGCAGCGCCGGTGGCCAGCAGGTTCGTCAGTACTCCGACGGCTGCAAGTAGCGGCGCCTGCAGCGCGATCAGCAACAGCAGGAAACCGAGTCCCAGCACGACGCCGATCACGAGCGGCGTCTTGGCCGACAGTGCGGCCTGGAGATCGTGGTTCTCAGCGACGGCGCCGCCGATCAGCGAGCCGGTTGGCAACTCGGCGCGCAGCCGGTCGATGGTCGAGCCGACCGCGGGGTTGGAGGGGTCCTGCCTGGGGATCGCGGTGATCAGCGCGTAGCCGCCGCTGGTCTGCGTCGGCATCAGCGCCGCGACGCCCGGATCATGGCTGGCCGTCTGCGCGGCCGTGGTCGCCTGCGCCGCCGGGGTCACGATCTGAAGGGGACCGGTCGAGCCGGGGCCGAAGGCGGCCTGCACCTGGTTGTAGCCGACGCGTGAGGCGTCGGAGGTCGGGACGACCTTGATCGACGGCATCGAGGTCTTCAGCTGGGTTACCGGGAGCGCCAGGCCAACGAGGATCGCCAGCGCAACGACGCCGTGTCTGATCGGTTGGCGCCAGAGTCGCTCGCCCCACTTCTCGAATCGTGGGGAGCGGTGCTCGCCGGAGTGCACCCACTTGAGCGCGAGCTTGTCGATCTTCGGACCGATCCTGGCGAGCACCGCCGGCAGCAGCGTCAACGTGGCCGCCAGCACGAAGATCACCGCGAGCATGATCCCGAGGCTCATCGAACGGAACGCCGGGCTCGGGACGAGCATCACCGCACTCAGCGAGATCAGCACCGTGATGCCGCTGAACAGGACTGCTTTGCCGGCGGTGTCCATCGTCACCGCGGCCGCGTCTTCGGGTGAGAGCTTGTGGCCGAACAGCGCGCCGCGGAAGCGGTGCACGATGAACAGCGCGTAGTCGATGCCGAGCGCGAGCGCGAACATCAGCGCGAAGTTCATCGCCCAGATCGAGATCGGCATGATCCGGGTGCCGATGTAGAGCGAGCCGGCGGCCGCGACGAGGCCGACCATCGTCAGCATCAGCGGCAGGCCGGCGGCGACCAGCGAGCCGAACGCGATCAGCAGGATCCCGAGCGTCACCGGCCAGGAGATCACCTCGGACTTCAGCATCGCGCTTCGGTTGGCGGCGTTGAAGTCAGACCACATCCCCGAAGCGCCGGTCAGGTGCACCTGGACGCCGTTCGCTGAGAGCGCCGCGAGCTTGCCCTTGAGCGTGTCGGCGGCGGCGACCATCCCGTTGGAGCTCTTCGCGGCGCCGGCCTGCACGATCGCGGTGTGTCCGTCGCGCGAGATCGAGATGCCGGGAGCGGGGGCGACCACGCTCCGCACTGCGCTGTCCGTGCGCAGCGTGCGCTCGACGCCCGTCACGACGCTCTGGAACGCGGGGGCATTAACCGTCTTGGTCGGCGAGTAGACGACGGTCATCAGCCCGTAGCTCGAAAGGCCGTGGAAGTTCTTGTCGATCAGCTGCCGCGCCTGCACGGATTGTGAGCCGGACGTCTCCCACCCGGCCCCTGAGAGCGCCGTCTCAACCCTGGGCGCAAAGAAGCCGAGTCCGACCGCGATGATCAGCCACCCGACGAGCACGACACGGAAGTGCGTGGCCGTATAGCGGCCGAGACGGCCGATCGGCCCGACGCTGATGGCGTGCGGATACACCTCCGCGGCCTTGCTCTCGCCGACCCGTGGCGTGTCGAGGACGCTCATCTGACCCTCACCGCCTTCGCATTCACGGCTGAGCCCTCGCCGTTTTCATAAACGGCCGAGCGCAGGTGGCACGCGCGGCGCAGCACGATCGACGCGGGGCACGCGCCGACGACCACGTACAGCCATTGATTGACGCCGACGAACGCGGTCAGCACCAGGAACCACTCCGAGACCGCGGCCGCCAGGACCACGGAGAGGAGCGTGACCGTGCCGGCCAGCGCGAACAGCACGCGCTCGAGCGGCCATCGCTTGTTTGCCATTCATCACGCCGCCTCCCTCGTGCGCGTCATCTTCGATGCTCGCCGCGGCGAGGCGATCGAGCGCCTCGACGAGCTGCTCAGCGCCGACCACGCCGGCTTGTGCGGCGATCGGCTCGCCGTCGCGCAGCACCATCAGCGTCGGGATCGAGCGGATCCCGTACCGCGCGGCGAGCACGGGCTCGGCGTCGACGTCGACCTTCGCGAACCGGTAGTTGGGCCGGAGCTTGGCGGCGCGCTCGAACTGCGGCGCCATCGCCCGGCACGGGCCGCACCAGCCGACCCAGAAGTCGATCACGGTCAGTCCGCGGGCGGCAGTGTCGGCGAAGGTCTCCTCGGTGAGATGTTCGATCGTGGTGTCCATTGCGTCATTCCTTGGGGTTCGGAGGTGTGAGGATCAGAGGACGAGCGCGCCGCGCTTGCGGCTGGTGAGGAAGATGCGCTCGAACGCGAGCTTGGCCCAGTGAGCCTGAGGCCCTGCCATCAGGCGCGCGCTCGGCGTCTTGCCGTTGGCGGCGCCGTTGCGGGCGAGCACGTGCTCGGCTTTGAAGATCACGCCGTTGTTGCCGGCGTCGAGCACGCAGACCGCGCCGAGGTCCTCGAGCGGGAGCAGATGGTTGTGTGTGCCGTCGAGGTCGGCGGCGATGTTGTGTGCGGCGACCTTGGCCATTGTCTCGGTCATCTGGCCGGTCTTGGGCACGCCGGCCGGTACCGGCGTGGGGTCGGGCGGCGCGATCGCGATCGCGACTCCGGCGGCGAACACGTCGGGGTGGTCGGGGTGGCGGAATTGCTCGTCGACGGGCACGAACCCCATCGGGTTGGCGAGCCCTTCGGTCTGGGCGACCGCGTCGACGCCGGCGAACGGCGGCACGATCATCGAGTAGGCGAACGGGAGCCTGCGACCGCTGTCGAGTTCGATCTCCCTGTCGCGGACCTCCTTGATGATCGTGTTGGGCAGGCCCTCGATCCCGTAGCGGCCGAAGAACCGCTGGACCATCTTCTCGGAGGCGCCGACGCCGCCGAGTCCGAAGTGCCCGAGGAACGGCTCTGCGGTGATGAATGTCACGGGCGCGACGTCCTCGAGACCCGCCTTCTTGATTCGGTGGCGGACGTTGAACGTGAACTCGTAGGAGGCGCCGAAGCACGAGCCGCCCTGCGCGGTGCCGATCACGACCGGGCCGGGGTTCTCGAGGAACCGCTCCCACGCATCGCGCGCCAGCAGCGCGTGCTCGAGGTTGCAGACCGACTGCGTATGTCCGCCGTGCGGACCGAGGCCCGGCACCTTCTCGAACGCGAGGCGCGGGCCGGTGCCGATGAACAGCTTGTCGAAGGTCAGCTGCTCACCCGCCGCGGTGGTCACGGTGTGCTCGTCGAGGTCGATCTCGGTCGCCGCCTCGTTGACGAACCGGATCCCCTTGCCCGCGTAGAGGGGGGCGAGTGGGAACGTGATGTCCTTGGCGTCGCGGATCCCGAACGGAAGCCAGATCAGCGAGGGGATGAACGTGAAATCCGGACGAGGATCGAGCACCACGATCTCGTGACGATCGGCCACCCGCTTTCGCAGCTCGAGGGCGGCGGTCATCCCCGCGAAACTCGAACCCAGAATCACTACTCGCTTACGACTTGCCATCGTGCGACTCCTAACGTCTACACAACTGTAAAGGAGTATAGCGATAGAATAGCGCGGAATCGTCCAGCGTCAACTACACAACCGTGCAATTGTGGTAAACTACTTAGGGTAGATACGGTGATCCAGATGAACGTCGCCCACCCACTCCCCGAGCCACTGATCGAACTCGTCGCGCAGCGCTTTCGCGTGCTCGGCGAGCCGATGCGGATCAAGCTCCTCGACCGGCTTCGCGAAGGCGACGCGACCGTCGGCGAGCTCCAGCAGGCGCTAGGCGCGAGCCAGCAAAACGTCTCAAAGCACCTCGGGATCCTGCACGCCGCCGGCATGGTGGCCCGCACCAAGGAGGGCAACCACGCGCGCTACTCGATCAGCGACCCGAGCGTGTTCGAGCTCTGCGACCAAGTCTGCGGCGGCGTGCGCCGCCAGCTCACCGAACTCGAGACAATCCTCCAGCCGACCGGCTAGTCCTCCTCGAGCGATAGACGCTCACGCGGCGCGCGAAACGGCAGCGTGCTCGACCAGGAAGCGCTTCTGCTCCTCGTGCATGTTCTCGGGTAGGACCCGAAACCATTCGCCGCGCGGCTGCGACCCAGCTACAGGTGCGGCGCGGAACACCAGCCCGACGGGAGAGTCGAGCCCGTTCTCGTAATGGCTCGGGTACTCGATGTAGCCCTCGTGCTCGCGCCTGGCCCGCTGATCGACAAGGTTTACGTTGGCTACTGGTTCTGGGGCCGACCCTCGGCCTACCAGCTGTGAGAGGACCTCCAACACCTCTTCCGCCGAATAAAGCCGGACTTCGACCCGACGCTCACCGAGGTGCGCGCGGCGTGGGAGACGACCGCCGCCGTCGCGTAGCCGATGTGGACCAGCCGAGCGTGCTCGTCGTCGCACGAGCCGTAAACGTGCTCGGGGCCTTGGGGCCTCTTGCTAGCAGCAACGCCTCGCCGGTAGGCTCGCGCCAAATGACTGCTTCATATCCAAGGGACCCAGTTATCGCCCTCGTCGGCGAGGGTTTCGGCTCGCTTCTCGTGCACGGCACAGCCCGCCATCTCGGCTTGGAGAATCGCGGGACCACGATCCTCGGAACCAACGACGACCCCGTCGCCACTTATCAGCAATACGGGCACAACCTCGGCCGGACGGTCCTGCGATCGGAGTTCGAGTCGCATTTCCTGGCCCCCGACTGGCCGACGTTCGCGCAGCTGGACGCCTACCCGCACAAGTCGCCGAAGCCGCTCTGGCGCACGCGCTCTGAGCCCGTCGGGCGTCTTCCAGGTTCAGACCGGCCCGACGCCGTCCTAAGCCCGACGCCGGGCGCTGTGCGCATGGGATAGTGTCGACCCCGGTCGTAAGCGAAGCGGGAGTCGCTTCCGGCGAGGATCAGCCGCCACCCCCGCCGCCGTCGCGCGTGGCGGTTTATTACGTGATCCTCATCCTGGTGACGGCCGCGGTCGTCATCGGGGTGATCGTGGCCGGGAGCGGCAAGCACGCCCAGCCGACGATCGCGGGAAGCTACGACGTCTCCTCGGGCGCCGCGTGCCTAGGCGTCAAGGCTTTCGTGGTCCAGTCGGGCCAGTTCGCCTCGCTGTCGAACACCCAGGGCACGCTGAGCGGCGAGCTCACGTTCAAGCACGGCCAGCTAACCGGCACCGCCGACTGCATCGGCCACGCGCAGGCCGCGATCGACGCCCACGTCGTCAATGGGCTTTTGCTCGGGACGATCGCCGGCCGGCCGCTTACGGCTCAGCTAAAGGGCGATCCACCTACGCCGGGCGTGCCGCTGCCGCGGGCCCCCGGCTCGATCTCCGGCATTTACACGCTGAGCCCGACCTCGAACTGTCTGGGCACGAACGTGACCCTGACCGAGTCCGGCTCGCGGGCCGAGGTCGTGACCAAGAGCATCCGGCGGGGAACGATCGTCTACCGCGAGGGGAGCTTCGCCGGGACCGTGGCCTGCAACCTCGGCGGGTCGAGGCGGATGTTCGGCACCGCCGCCGGGCGCGCGCTCGACGTGATGCTCACTCCCCTCGCGGCCGGGGCCTCGCCCACGCTGAGCGAGCACGTGACCGGCACCAAACAGCGGACCTCCGACCAGACCGTGGTCGCGTTCTTCATCGCCACGCTGGTCGTGATGCTGTTCGCCCGCCTGTGCGGGAGCGTGATGCCGAAGATCAGGCAACCCCGGGTCATGGGCGAGGTGCTCGGCGGCATCATCCTCGGGCCGACCGTGTTCGGCGCGATCCTCCCCACACTCCAGGGCGACGTCTTTCCCACGGACATCGTGCCTTACATCGGCGTCGCGGCAAACCTCGGACTGGTCTTCTACATGTTCCTGATCGGGCTCGAGGTCGACCTCAGCCAGCTTCGCGGCCGCGTCGGGATGACGCTCGCGATCTCGAACACGAGCCTGCTGTTCCCGCTGATGCTGGGCCTGCTCGCGGCGCTGCCGCTATATGGCCTGCTCGCGCCTCCGAAACGCTTCCTGGCCTTCGCCCTGTTCATCGCGGTCTCGATGTCAATCACGGCCTTTCCGGTCCTGGCCCGGATCATCTCCGAGCGCCGGATGGTCAAGCGCCCGCTCGGCACGCTCGCCCTGTCGGCGGCGGCCCTGAACGACGTCTCGGCCTGGTTCCTGATCGCGCTGGCCACGGCGCTCGCGGGCGCAGGCACGGGCCTCGACGTGCTCAAGACGATCGGCGAGGCCGGTCTGTTCGGCGTGATCATGTTCACGGTCGTTCGACGGATTCTGGCCCGCGCGGCGGTGGCCTACGACGAGCAGGGCCGGCTCCCAGGCACCTGGTTCACGGTCATCCTCTCCGGAGTGCTGCTGTCCGCCGTCATCACCGACAAGATCGGAGTGGCGGTGATCCTGGGAGCGTTCCTCATGGGGCTTGTCATGCCTCGCCACGCCGGGCTCAGCAACGAGGTCACCAAGCGAATAGAGGACTTCGTGCTGACGCTCCTGCTCCCGCTGTTCTTCGCTTACACGGGGTTGCGGACCAACATCGGCGCGCTCGGCCAGACGGAACTCATCCTGATCACGCTCGGACTGATCGCGATCGCAATCATCGGCAAGTTCGGGGGCACTTTCATCGCGGCGCGCACGATGAACCTTCCCCTGCGACAGTCCTCCGCGCTCGGAGCCCTGATGAACACGCGCGGCCTCACCGAGCTGATCGTGCTCAACATCGCCCTCGACGAGGGGGTCATCTCGCCCGCGCTGTTCACCGCGCTGGTGGTGATGGCGCTCGTCACAACGCTGATGACAGGCCCGTTGATGCGACTGATCGATCCAAAGAACCGATTCGGAGAGCCTCCCGAAGAAGAGCTCGCCACGGCCACCCGCCTGACCATCGGGGACGCCGCCGCTCCGTCGCACTCGATCCTGGTCGCGCCGCAGACCGAGGCGTCGCTAGAGCCGCTGCTCGCGATCGCCGCCCCGCTCGCCCGCTGGGAGCCGCCCCGTGAACTGATCCTCCTGCGGCTGGTGCCGCCGCCGCGCGGATCGGCCGTTCGTGGAGGGCTCCAGACCGAGCAGTTCGAGGTCCGCCAAGCGTCAGATCACATCCAGCGGGCTCGGCTCGGGCTGCTCGACGCGGGGATCGCCACGCGCGCCGTGGCCCTCCCCTCCAGCCACCCGGGGAGCGACCTGGTGAGGCTTTCGCGTGGCGACGAGGTCGACCTGGTCCTGCTGGACGGCCGGCGCCCGCTGCTTGGAGACGGCATCCCCCGGGGCGACGTCGGCGAGGTCCTCCACGAGGCGCCGTGCGACGTGGCCGTGCTAGTGGCCCGCGAGGGACAGCCGGTCGCGCCCGCACCCGGGACGCGCGTGATGGTCCCGTTCGGCGGGGCCGAGCACGACTGGGCCGCGCTCGAGCTCGCATCGTGGCTGTGCGCGGCGACCGGCGCCTCGCTCGAGCTGCTCGGGGCCGGCGGCCAGACCGCCGAGGGCAAGCACGCCGGGCACATGCTGGCCGACGCGGCGTTGCTCGTTCAGCAATTCGCCGGGGTGGCCACGACCACAGCGGTGGCTGAGCCCGGGCGGGCCGGGATCGTCGCGGCGGCCTCCCGAGCCGACCTGCTCCTGATCGGGCTGTCCGAGCGCTGGCGCAAGGAGGGCCTAGGGGAGACCCGGCGCGCGATCGCGAAAGCGGCCCCCGCCCCGATCGTGTTCGTCAGGCGCGGCGAGCGACCCGGCGCGCTCGCGCCGGCCTCGGACGCCACTCGATTTGCGTGGTCGACGGCGGGCCTCGGCAGCAGTGGCGCGCGCGGCTTCAGCCGGGCGTTCAACACCTCCGGCCTGCACGCGCCATCGGCGGGGACCGTGGTCGACCCCCCCGAGCCGCCGGCCACCGACTGACGGACTGCTGCCCTAGTGCCGGCAGCGCTGACGATTGCCGGGGCCCTGGCGGCACTCGGGGACCTGGCTCTGGTTGCCGTTCGCTGGAGGCACCGAACCGTGCTCGGAGGTGTGCTCGGCGCGGCGGGCTTCGTCCCCGCTGTTCTCGGCTTTGTCCGGGGTGCCCCCCATCTCTCGAGCACTCTCCG
>CAWCMD010000009.1:0-613419 GCA_963796525.1 uncultured Solirubrobacterales bacterium | reverse complement strand
CAGCCAGAACCGGTCCTGTCCCCGCTTACGACGAATGGAGCGCAGGACGAGGCCGTTCTCGCGATCGACCATGTCGACGCTCAGCTCGTTGCGGCCGTGGATCCAAGCGAGGCTCCGCGCGACCGCGTCGATGTAGCGCTGGTCCCCGCACACCTCCCACAGCTCGAGCAGCGCCATGGGCGCCATGGCGTCCTGATGAACCGAATAGATCTCGTAGCGCTCGACGACCGTGCCACGGTCAGCATCGAAGAGCCAGGGCCAGCCGCCGTCTGGTAGCTGTGTCGCCAGAAGGCGGTCCGCCGCGGCGATCGCCGCGGGCAGCGCGCGATCGTCGAGACCGTGGCGCGCGACCACCGCCAGGGCCAACACCGAGTAGATCTGCGTGGCGAAGTTCGGGAAGCGTCGCCGCCAGCCGGCGTTGCCGAAGTGACGGAATAACCCGCTCGGCGCACGGTTGTGCAGCAGGAGCTGATCGAGCGCATCCGAGAGAAGACGGGCGCCGGTCCGGCTGCCGCCAGCCGCCATGTGGTGCGCCAGTCCGGTCACGATCCAGCCAAGCTCCATCCCTAGCCGCGCCCCGAGGCCGCCCTTCACTGCGAGCGCGGCATCCAGGCGATCCGCGAGCTCCTCGCCGCATCCTCCGTCGCGGCGAGCATCGATCCACAGCATCAGGCCGATGTCCCCCGGTGTGAGCTCGCCCGCCTGGAGTCCGCGCCAAGCCACCGCGTCGAGTTCGTCGACATCGAAGGGCACGACATACCCAGCCGCCTGCGCCCGCAGGAGCCCCAGCTCCACCATCAGCGTGTACCGGGCGGAGCGGCCCAGCGGTGCGGGTTCGCCGACGCGCCGCTCGAAGCAGAACGCGCCATCCTCGAGGCGCATCGCCGGCAGTGACTCCAGCGCGAAGTCGATGAGCGATGTCACGCCGTGCGAGTCGGCGGCGGTGGACACGGTCGTAGTCATGTGAGCTCTCCCTGTGCTCGGTGCGTCTGCGCCACCCTGACCCGACAACATCGCGCGGCCGACAAGTCCGATGAAACGCGCGTTCGTGACCGCGTAGCGCCGAAACATCCGCCGCGGCTCCTGGAGCAGGCGGAACAGCCACTCGAGACCCAGGCGCTGCCAGGCCGTGGGCGCGCGCCGCGTCACGCCGGCGATGACGTCGATCGAGCCCCCCACGCCCATGACGAACGGGGCGCCGAGGTTCGGCCCGTACTCGCCAAGGAAGTACTCCTTGCGCGGGCTGCTCATCGCCACGAACAGGAGATCCGCGCGACTCGCGCGGATCTCCTCGCACACCTCGGGAGCCTCGTCGTCGGCGAAATAGCCGTCGCGCGCTCCTGCCACGTGCAGTCCGGGGTACTTCTCGCGCAGTCGCTCGACCGCACGCTCAAGCACTTCGGCGCGGGCGCCCAGGAAATAGACGCCGTAACCGCGGCGCTCGGCGAGCTCAAGCAGGGCGTCCATGAGGTCGATGCCGGCGACGCGCTCGGGAAGCGGATCCCCTAGCAACCTGGAAGCCCAGACCACGCTCTGGCCGTCGGCGCTCACCAGGCCGCAGCCGTCGACGATCTCGCACAGCTTCGGGTCGTCGTGCATCGCGACGAGCTTGGCGGCATTGATCGCCATGTGCTGCGTGTAGCGGCCCGCAGCGATGGCACGCTCGATCTCGGCCAGGGTGTCCGCCATGCCCAGACGATCGATCGGGCAGCCGAGGATGTCTGCGCGGTCAGTCACGCGAGGGCGGCGGCCGAGGATTCCACGACCTCGGGGAAGGCGGCCAGGATCGCGTCCGCGGCGCGCTCGGCCGCGTGGCCGTCCCAGAGCGGGATCGCGCACGGGGTGGGAGGGCGCGCGCGACAGCGTCACCTCCCGTAGGCGCTCCGGGTCGTCGCCGAGGAGGACGTTAGTGCCACGGCTGATCGTGATCGGGCGCTCGGTGTTCGCGCGCAGCGTGTAACACGGGACGCCCAGCGCGGACGCCTCCTCCTGCACACCGCCGGAGTCGGTGACGATCGTTCCCGCGCCTGTCTCGAGCGAGAGGAAGTCGAGGTAGCCGACGGGATCCACGCAGCGCACTCCGGCCGTCTCGAGGCGCTGGACGGCGCCTCCAGCGGCCAGCCGTGCTCGCGTGCGCGGGTGCACCGGGAAGAGGACGGGTGCCTCGGCGGCCAGCCTGCACAGGCCGTTGACTATCCCCGCCAGGCGAGCCGGGTCATCGACGTTCGAGGGACGATGCAGCGTGACGAGCGTGTACTCGCGCTGCTCGACGTCGTAGCGGCGCCACACGGCGCGCTGACGAGCCGCGGCCTCGAATCGACGCAGCGAGTCGATCATGGTGTTGCCGACGAAGCGCACGCGCCCGACGTCGATGCCCTCCCGCGCGAGGTTGTCCTGCGCTTCCGGGCTGTGCGTCAGCAGCAAGTCGGACAGCCGGTCGGTGAGGACCCGATTGACCTCCTCGGGCATCGTCCAGTCGCCGGACCGCAGGCCGGCTTCCAGGTGGACGATCGGGATCCCGAGCTTCGACGCCGCCAGCGCACAGGCCAGCGTGGAGTTCACGTCCCCGGCGACCACGACCACGGCGGGCCTGTTCGACATGAGGATTTCCTCGAAGGCGATCAGCACCTTGCCGGTCTGCTCGCCGTGTGTGCCGGAACCGACTCCCAGCGAGTAGTCCGGTATCGGGAACCCAAGATCCTCGAGGATCTCCTCGGACATCCTGCGGTCGTAGTGCTGGCCGGTGTGGACGACTACTTGGTTGGCTACGCCGCGCCGATCCAGCGCGTCGATAAGCGGCGCCATCTTCACGAAATTTGGTCGCGCGCCAACCGCGTGCACGACGGAATCCGTGCCCGCGCTTCGAAGAGGTCGTCGTGTCGATATGGTGCGTCCCCTCTTGGCTCCTATACGAGTAGGAGCCGAGGGCGGCACCTTCATATCGACACAACGGGCCGGCTCGCACGTTCCTTTCGCCGAAATACGGCCCGCGGTCGGAGCGGTCTTCACGAAGCCGGGATTCGGCCGCCGCCGCATCCAGGCCACGTGTGAGCTTCTCTCGGTTCAGCCGGCGGTGGGCAACTGCCCAACGCCCAGCCTGCGCCGCAGACTCCGCTGGGCCGAGTCGACGACCGCGAGCGGCAGCTCCCTCCAGGCAGGGCGGCGGGGAAAGGTTCGTCTGAGAACCGTCCCAAGCCTCGTCTTGGAATCGATCCAGTCGGCCGGCTCGTCCAGAAGGTGACGGTATTCGGCCGCCACGGTGATGTAGGGCATCACGTCGAAATGCGCGGCAAGCACGGCGGATCGTATTCGCACCAGACGATCTGCTTCGGCATGCGGGCGATCTGCGCATCCACGGCTTTTCGCCGCCCATAGCGTGGATGATGAGCGGCAGGGAGCGACCGGCGCACAACCTCTCCCTGACCGTGAACCCAGAAGGACCGAAGCATTGAGCGATGTCGCGGCCGCGAGCGAGCTGCGTTACGTGAATGTGTGACCATTGCTTGGCTCCGAGCAGTCCCGTCAGTGCTTCCATGTCGCTGAAGAAATGGATCGGACGCGTCGAGCTGGAACGACGTGCGGGCGGTACCCGGGACTGTTCAGGACGTCCCGCCAGCTTTCGAGCAGCGGGCGGTGCTGTTGGTCGAGCGCAACAGGCCGGTGATTGAGAGTCGCTTTGAAGGTCCGGCCAACGGGCATGCCTAAACCAACTGTGCGAACCGCAGTGCCCTGGTGATGCCCCCAGAAGTACTCCTCGGCTGCGACCAATGTGTTCGCCGGGATCTGCTCGAGCCTTGCGTCAAGATCGCCGGTAACGACCATGTCGGTGTCGAACCACACGACCTGGTCATGGCCTTCGGAGAGAAGCTGGAGGAGAACGGACGGCTTTGACTTCGAATCCTGTCCCGTCAATCCCGCGGCGAGTCAGACGCACTTCGGCCTGGGGGACGCGCTCGCGGGCCCAGTTCTGAAAGCTCTCCGAAGCATCCGGAACCCAGACCAGCAATCGAGTGCTTGGGCTGTGTCGAAGCAGGCTGAGCGCGGCGATCTTCACCGCGACTAGTGCCGCCGGACGATCCTCGAATAGGACGGTGATTGGATCAGCCATGATCACGGGGCTCTAGCCCCGGCGGCGGGTTTGCTCATTCGGCGCGCCGAGCGCGGACTGGGTGCCGACGTTGAGCGATACATCTGTCCTTCGGACCTCAGGTTTCTGCACGTAGCAACGTCGCTGGGCGATCGATCCTTCCGCCGGACTGCTGTCCAATCCACTGACCTCGAGGCCGGCGTCCGCGACGTGCGCTCGTGGCCCGCCCTGAAGACATGAGCCTGCTCGCCGAGGGCGGCGTGCAGCGCGCCTCCCACGTCCTATGGCGAGACGGGCTGGCCAGTGCCGTCCCATACGTTTCCGGACCACACGTTTCCGCCGCCCGTCTTCCAGTAGGCGACTGGGCCGTAGCCTCCGGAGGAGGAAGAGAAGATCCGGCTGAAGTGGTTGTTCGTGAACGTGATGTTCGTCGCGCGTGCCTCCGCACTCGCCGAGCCATAGAAGGTATAGCCACCGCCGGCAAGCAGGTTGTGATTGATGACCCGGTTGTTCTCGGCGCCGCCGCTGTCGTTCGACAGGATGATCGCGGCTGTCTGGTCGATGTGCTGGTTGAAGAAGGTGTTGTCTTGAAGGGTCAGCGTCGTGCTGCTGCCCGGGTCCTCCGTCTGGATGTCCTCGTAATGAGGACAGCTGACGGCGCCGGCGCAAGTATCGGTCGCGATGTCATGAGCGTAGTTCTGCTTGATCATGCCACCCAGCGTGATGTTGTTCAGTGGATCCGCGCAGTACCAAATGTTGTTGTACTCGAAGGTCAGGTCCGCCGAGTCGGAGTAGATGTCGCGGAGTCCGTTTGAGCACGAGTGCCCAGCCTGACCATGACTGGCCGACGCCGTGAATGTCGTTGTGTGCGATGGTGGTATTGCTCGCGTGCCGCAAGATGACCGCCCCCAAGCCCGTGCTGTTACTGTTCGCGATGTCGGAGTTCTGCAGCGTTCCGCCTGTGCCCTGGAAGTCAACGGTACAAGTGCAGCGCACTGCGTTGACATCGCCGCTGTCGCCCACCACGATTTCGCCGTACCTGGGATCCCAGGTCCAACCGCTGCCGCTCGTCGCGCTGCCCGGGACATCGGTCAGGGTCGTGCCGGCAGGCACGCCGGTGTTGGTGGTGTCCGCGAAGCCGCATAAGTGCGACACGGTGTTGGTCATCGTGGCGCTCGCGGGAGGAGTGCAGCCCGTAGACCGATGGGGAGGCGAGGTGGCCGTGGGGTGGCCTTTTTGCTGCCGCAGCCGGATGCCCGCGATCGCGGCCGTGGCGGGCACGATCAGCGCGAGGAAGCCGAACGTCGAGAGTGCATAGACGTCATTCGCTCGGTCCCGGGTGTCAACAGGACGTCTACCGAGTAGTCCGCGGAGGTGAGGTGTTCGAAGGGGAGGGCCGACGAACAGTTCTAGACGCAAACACGATTGGCGCCGGTCGCACTCGGCACGGCGGGCCTCCGAACGCCAGGTCGGTTGGCGGCGACGGCCGTCGCGTGTACCACGATTTGCACACGACTTGCGAATGTCGCGGTCTCCCAGCCCGGTGCGGTCTCGTCGGTGAACATGGCCACGGGCTTGTGGCGAGGATCTCGTTGATGAGGCGGCCATAGTTCGCCAGGTGTCCAGCATCTGCATACATTCGATCAACCGACCCCGCGGTGCGTAGCTTCCGCGGTGGCGCAGGATGAGATGGCCGCGTAGGGAGACGTCGGGAAGCGCATGTGCCGCGTGGGCGGCAGTCGCCCCGCGTCATGCCGGGGAGAGGCGTGTGTGCGGGGCGCTCAGCCGTCGTCGGTCGCGGCACCTACGCCGATGATCTCTGCGAGGCAGTCATCTCGCGTTGACTACGCCTTCCGCCGGGCGGGACAGCAGGTCCTCATAGAGCGCCTCGAGCTGCTCGACCTTGCGGTCCCAGAGCGCGGTCTCGGCGACGCGCGTGCGCGCCGCGGCGCCCATTCGCGCACGGAGTGCGGATCGTCAACGAGGCGCGTGATCGCGGCCGCAAGATCATCCGCGTACTGATCCGGGTTCTTCGGATGCACCCGAATCGCGCATGTGCTCGTCGACGGAGCTGGCTGGTCCACCGAGGTCGCTGACCACGAGCGGGACGCCGTAGCCCATCGCCTCGAAGACCACGTTGCCGCCGGCCTCCCGATAGCTTGGGAACACGAAGATGTCCGCGCGCCTGTAGAAGCCCTCGACGCGCTCCCGTGGCTGGCGACCATGAAAGCGGACCGCACCGCCGAGGCCCAGCTCCGTAACAAGCGCCTCACACGCAGACCTATCGGGCCCATCACCAACGACGTCGAGCCGCACTGGTGTCGATGTGGTCAGACGCGCGAGCGCACGGATCGCATCGCGCAGACCCTTTGTGCGCACAAGCCGCCCGGCGTAGAGCAGGTGGACGGTGCCGTCAGAAGCCGGTCGGTCGCGAAGGGCGGGAAGCTCTGTTAGTCCGGTGTCGCTCATGACTTCAAAGCGGCGTAGGTCGAGACCTGCCAGGATCTCCTCGTACGTAGGGAGCGATGCCGAGCGACACAGGTCGCGTCCAAGTATGTGCGTCGTAGCAATGGATCTGCCGAAGGCGGAGCCGATCGAGGGCCCGAAGGCGCACGTACCAGGCCGACGTGTCGTCGGCGAAGCCCGGTGGGTTCTCGAGACTGCCGCCCACGGGGCCGATCAAGATAGCGGGATGCCGAGCCCCGCTGCAGGAGACGGGTAACGCAGCGCAAGCGGAAGCAGCTGGTGCGCCAAGTCGAAGTGCTCGCCGCGCGCAAGGGCGTCACGGATCCATCGGCGAGCGCCGCAGTAGAACGGGATCCAGCCTGGCTTCAACATGCTGTTGATGCGCTCCTGGCGTGCGAGCAGCTTCGCATCGCGCCACTCAACGACCCGCGCATTGCTGATCTGTCGAGATGGCGGCGTCCTGTCTCGCCGATGCATCGTGAGCAGCGTCACGTCGTGACGGGCCGCCAGCCGGCTAACCCACTGGAAACCCGACCACGCCTCTCCGACGTCCTCGCGGTCGCAGGCCGAAGTGATCAGCAGGAGTCGATACACCGCGCGCAGTTTATCTTCGGTCGCGCCGTGTTCTCGGTCGTCGAGTGTCTCCAACTTGTTGCCGCTGACCTCGGAGACCCTGATGGTCGCGGCAGACCTCGGCGACTGATCGGTCGCCGCGCAAGCCGCCAGCACGATCTCGAGCTTCTTGCGCAACCGTCCAAGCGCGGGTACTGATTCTCCTCGCTCAACGTGATTCTCCTTAGATTGAGCGGGCACCATGGACGGCGCCGCAGACTCGATCTCCGCCTCGCCTCGACTCCGAGCGAGTGTGGGTGTGGGCAACCCCTCACTCAACTAACTGTCAATGCCCTAGCGGGGGACCGGACAACGCTCCGGCGCATAACGGACCACGCGTTCACATTGTCTTCACATAACCGCCGACGGCCTTACGCCGTTCGACCATCACAACAGGCTGCTCATGCGTGGCTTTGCAGTGGTCAATAAAGGCGACTGAACTCTCGACGTCGTCGCTGAAGAAAACACCGCCCTTGGCGACCTTAGGAGCCACGGTCGCTTACTCAAATGCCTGCCAAAAGTAACTGTGGAGAGTCGTGGTAATAGGGGTCGACGTACCCAAAGCTCGCGACGATCGCCTTCATGCCACGCTCAAGCCCTTAGCGGTGGATGTGCATCGTCCACCGACTTCGCAAGTGATCGGGAACAAAGAATCCCACGTCATCACTGATATCGACACTATGGACCCCCGACTTAGTTTATGAAGGGGTTGGGCTGGTTATGTAGAACTGGGAGGTCGTGGTTGATGAGCGCGCGATCGCTGAGCGGTATCGGCTGTTGAGCGCTCAGGGCGTGTTGGACGAGCGGGGCCGGCGGTTGTGGGCGGCGGCTGAGGCTCGCGCGGCGGGGCGTGGTGGGATCGCGGCGGTCGTTCGGGCGACGGGGATCTCGGAGTCGACGGTGTTGCGTGGTCTGTCGGACTTGGATTCCGGCGAGTTGCCGCGGCCGGGGAAGGTGCGCCGGCATCCGGGGCGGGTGCCGATCCTCGAGCGCGAGCCTGGGCTTGCGGAGGATCTGGAGGGGTTGGTGGATCCGGTCACCAGAGGGGATCCGGAATCGCCGCTGCGGTGGACCTCGAAGAGCGGCGCGAAGCTCGCGCAGGCGCTGCGGGAGATGGGTCACGACGTGGTCGATCGGACGGTGCTGCGGTTGTTGAAGGCGAGGGGGTACAGCCTGCAGGCGAACAAGAAGACCCGTGAGGGCGCTCAGCATCCTGATCGCGACGCGCAGTTCGAGCACATCAACCAAACGGTCAGCGAGGCGATCGCGGCTTCTCAGCCGGTGATCAGCGTGGACGCCAAGAAGCGAGAGCTGATCGGCGATTTCAAGGCGGCCGGCCGCGAGTTCGAGCCCAAGGGCCGGCCGGTCGAGGTTCGCGGCCACGACTTCAAGGACAAGCAGCTTGGGCACGCGATCCCGTTCGGCGTCTATGACCTCGATGCCGACGAGGGCTGGGTGAGCGTGGGGATCACCAGCGACACCGCCGAGTTCGCGGTCAACACGATCATCAGCTGGTGGGAGAACCTCGGCACCCAGCGCTACCCGAACGCGCACACCCTGACTGTCACGGCCGACTCCGGCGGCTCCAACAATCCTCGCACCCGCCTGTGGCGCTATCAGCTGCAACGCCTCGCCGATACGACTGGCCTGAGCATCCGTGTCTGCCACTTCCCGCCGGGCACCTCGAAGTGGAACAAAATCGAGCACCGCCTGTTCAGCTTCGTCAGCCTCAACTGGCGCGGCAAGCCGCTCGAGAGCCTCGAAGTCGTCGTGAACCTGATCGCCGCCACCACGACCAACACCGGACTGAAGGTCTACGCCCAGCTTGACCAGCGCACCTACGAGCGCGGCATCGACGTGACCGACGAACAACTCGCCGCCGTGAACATCACCCGTCACACGTTCCACGGCGACTGGAACTACACCATCAACCCTTCACTCACTCAGTCGTGAGCCCTATGTACTGTCCCTCACCGTTAGCCTCAAGGGCCAAGGGCATCGCAAAGCTCGAGAGGCGTCGGCAATCCCGGTTTCGAGCAGTAGATGAGGCCGATGAGCGCGTACCAGTGAGTACAAGACACGAAGGGTATTCGATTCAGATTTGAAGAAATCCGGGTATAGAAACGAAGCCGAGGCTGAGGCCTGCTCGGCTTTGTGCATCTCATTATCGAATTCCCAGACGTAGCCAGGAAAATCAAATTCCGGGCATCCCAAGCGTACGGCCATCGCTTGTGGATCCGTCGTGGCATAGCCGATCAGACTGAGATCCAACAGCGCAGGCTGCTGAACAGTGTGAAGTGGTCGACCTCCGACTGCTCTCAGGCAACGACCGATGGCAAACGTTGACACGCTCCGCAGATCTTGTTCACGCAACGCGTGTACAAAAAGACCTACCCGCGGCTTGCAAGGCTTTTGTTGTGTCATGGGGCCTCCATATCATGCTGACTCATGTCTTGCGAGACCAAACTCATCGTGGTGATCTGCGGCGCAGTTGATCCACTCGCGTATCGGCAATCGGCGGAGAAGTAGAGCTCGAGGGGATCGCGCCTCGCACATGGTGCTGCAACGTATAGCGCCTCGACGCTCAGGCTGGAGCAGTACCCGAGTCAGCACGGTTGGTGAACTCCAGCTTGTGGCAGATCGGTGTGGAGCCTGAGCCTGATTGCGGATTGTCCAGCAAGGGGGGTGCCAAGCGATGGCCCCACCAGAGATCGGCCAGCGGGGCGATTCGGTCGTGCCTCAACCTCGTCCGCTACGCATCGCACGATAGCGCGTTAGCCTACCTTCGGCGTCGCCTTGCCGTCGAGAGGCCACCCAGGCTTTGGGCGCATCGGGCAGGGTGCGCTCGTGAGGCGTGCGACGGCCCGGCTCGTTTTGGTCATGATGCCCGTTGTAATTGAACACTCCCCGTCGCCGTTCTGGTGATCAACTCGCGAGCCGCGCTGGTTCTTACGCGCGGCTGGCCACGTGCGCCCAAGGTATCGACGTGCGAACCGACGTGAACTGACGAGCGAGCGGCTCCGTGTCGTCGTGCGAGGCGAGAGCTGGAGCCGAGTTT
Organism: uncultured Solirubrobacterales bacterium; assembly: GCA_963796525.1. Taxonomy (GTDB): domain Bacteria; phylum Actinomycetota; class Thermoleophilia; order Solirubrobacterales; family Solirubrobacteraceae; genus Palsa-465. Next base: position 603,196 of record CAWCMD010000009.1, on the reverse strand, counting down.
TGGAGCCTGCTCGCAGCAGAGCAGGGCCGCGCTCAGCGAGGCTCAGGCGCCGCTTATCGTCGTGCCGGGCCAGTTGTCGACGAGCGGAACAAAAGCCGACTCAGCATCCGCCCCGGGGGCGTCGACCGTGCAGCCTGTCTCCGGCACATAGTTGCCCGATCCGGTTGTTAGGACCCCGACTTAGTTTGTGAAGGAGCTGGGCTGGTTATGTAGAACTGGGGGTTGTGGTCGATGAGCGCGCGATCGGGGAGCGGTATCGGTTGTTGAACGCGCAGGGGGTGCTGGATGAGCGCACCCGCCGGTTGTGGGCGGCGGCGGAGGCTCGGGCGGCTGGCTATGGGGGCCTGTCCGCTGTGGTGAGGGCGACCGGGATCTCGGAGTCGACGGTGCTGCGCGGTCTGGCTGATTTGGACTCTGAGGAGCGGCCCGCGCCGGGGAAGGTGCGCCGCCATCCTGGGCGCACGCCGATCCTCGAGCGGGAGCCGGGGCTGGCGGAGGATCTGGAGCGACTGGTGGATCCGGTCACGCGGGGCGATCCGGAGTCGCCGTTGCGGTGGACCTCGAAGAGCGGCGCGAAGCTCGCCGAGGCGCTGCGGGAGATGGGCCATGACGTCGTCGATCGCACCGTGTTGCGGTTGTTGAAGGCGAAGGGGTACAGCCTGCAGGCGAACAAGAAGACGCGGGAGGGCGCCCAGCACGCGGATCGCGACGCGCAGTTTGTGCACATCAACGAGACGGTCAGCGAGGCGATCGCCGTTGGTGAGCCGGTGATCAGCGTGGACGCGAAGAAGCGAGAGCTGATCGGCGATTTCAAGGCGGTCGGCCGCGAGTTTGAGCCCAAGGGCCGGCCGGTCGAGGTTCGCGGTCATGACTTCAAGGACAAGCAGCTCGGACATGCGATCCCGTACGGCATCTACGATCTGACGGCGGACGAGGGCTGGGTCAGCATCGGGATCACCAGCGACACCGCCCAGTTCGCGGTCAACACGATCATCAGCTGGTGGGAGCACCTCGGCTCAGAGCGCTACCCGCACGCCCGCACACTGACGATCACCGCCGACTCCGGCGGGTCCAACAACCCCCGCACCCGCCTCTGGCGCCACGAGCTGCAACGACTCGCTGACACGACCGGGCTGCGCATCCGTGTCTGCCACTTCCCTCCCGGGACTTCGAAGTGGAACAAAATCGAGCATCGACTGTTCAGCTTCGTCAGTCTCAACTGGCGCGGCAAGCCACTGGAGACCCTCGAAATCGTCGTGAACCTGATCGGCACCACCACGACCAACACCGGCCTGAAGGTCTACGCCCGACTCGACGACCGCAACTACGAGCGCGGCGTCGAGATCACCGACGCCCAACTCGCCGCCGTGAACATCACCCGCCACGCGTTCCACGGCGACTGGAACTACACCATCACCCCATCACTCGCTCAGTCGTGAGCCCTTAGCGGCGATCCAGGCTTAGGCCCGGGAATGTCGCTCCAGTTTCCGCAATATACTTTGCCGGAACACAACATTTGCCGGTGTTCGTCGAACCAGTGAACGTTGTCGTTGCTGGCGTTACGGTTTGACCGATCTGCGGGTGTCGTCCCATACGTTTCCGGACCACACGTTCCCGCCGCCGCTCTTCCAGTAGGTGACCGGGCCGTAACCGCCGCCGTCGGAGCGAAGATCCGGCTGAAGTGGTTGTTCGTGAACGTGATGTTCGTCGACGGCCGGCGCCCCGCGCCGCCAGACGCCGTAGAAGGTATAGCCGCCGCCGGCGAGCAGGTTGTGGGTGATCACCCGGTTGTTCTCGGCGCCGCAGGCGCTTGCATCGTTGGACAGGATGATCGCGGCCGTCTGGTCGGTGTGCTGGTTGAGGAAGGTGTTGTCCTGGATCGTCAGCAGGTTGCCGTTCTCCACGTACGATTCGAGCTGCATGGCCTCGTAGTGCGAGCCGGTGCTCGAATTCGCGAAGTCGTGCGCATAGTTGTTCTTGACCAGTCCGCCGTTGACGAAGTTGTTCGTCGGATTGGAGCACCAGTAGATGTTGTTGTTCGTGATCGTGAAGTTGATCCGGGTTGTCGTGGCCCGACGACCCAGTAGCGTTTCGATCCCCACCCCGCACCAGTCGCGGCTGGAGCCGTTTCCCTGCCCGACGCCGTGAATGGTGTTGTGATCGACGGTGACGTTGTTCACGCCTTGGATTTTGACGGCCCCGTTGCCACCGCTGCGCCGCCGTCGTTCGCGATGTCGGAGCCCTCAAGCGTGCTGCCCGGCTTGGTAATGTCCACCTGGCACGGGCTGCACCTGATGTCCTTGATGACCGCGTTGGCTGCGGTGTCTGGATCTGTAGCCGTTCCAGCTCCAGCCGTGGCCGGTGGAGCCATCCGATCTCGGTCCCGTGACGCCGGGCACCCGGTACAGCATCGTGCCATGCGGGCACCCCGGTGTTGGTGGTGTCCGCGAAGCCGCACAGGTGCGACACGGTGTTGGTCATCGTCTGGCTGGCGCGGGGAGAACAGTTGGCGAGGCGCCCCACGCGATGCCGCTGCGGGCGCTGCCGCGGTCGGTCGCGCCGCAACGACGCACCGAGGGCGCCGACCTGGCGCTGGTCGAGCCGCGCGCATTGGCGGCGGTGACGACCACGCGGATCCGGTGGCCAACGTCACGACCGGCCGAGCCCGTAGCTCCGCGGGTCGGGGCGTTCCCCGCCTCTTGCAGCGGTGCCCCGATTTATCGCAGACCTCCCAGCGATACTCGAAAGACGTTGGCCTGTGTCGCCACACACCTTTCGTCGCGGTCAGGATTCGACCTTGCCGGGGTCGACCGCCGATCCTCGGGCGCGACGTGATCCTCGGGCGCGACGTGTTAGTCGACGCCCCGCGCGGTGCCGACGGGCGGGCGCGGGCCCCGGGAAAAGGGCCATCGCGACGACAACTGCCCGCCGCCGCCCAGCGGAACTGCGCGCAAAGCGATCACGTTCGGCACAGGCTATCTCCTTCTCTTTCTCGCGCCTACGGGGTTAGCTGTCGGGCTCGCGCTGAAAGAGATCGCGCTACGCCGAGACTTCGGCGATTCGCCCCATTGGAGATCGGCTCCTGTGGGTTCCCCGCTCCCCGGACGCCGTTGGTCCCAGATCGGCTGGGTTAAGTTCGCGCGAGACTACCGAACCGCGGCTCGATGCGACATTTGCCCGCGAGCGCACTCAGTCGCCACGTGCCCGGAACTTGTGGCACTTCGGCTCATCCGCACCGGGCCCGAGGACACGGACCGGCCTCCGGCGGAAGGAATCGGCTTTCCGCCTCGGCCAACGGGAAATGCGCGAAAGAGTCCCGCGGCGCGCTCCCGAGCCAGGAGGATTGGACCGGAATGGCAGGTGCCCGTGCTCTCGGGGCGAACCCGTGCCACGCTCGCGGCGCCCGACACGGCCGAGCTTGGTGGCGAAGGTATTGCCCGCTCCCCGCGCGTTATGTCAACGATGGCAGGAGTCCGTCATTCAGTCCCGATTCGCGGCAACGCGGAGGACCGACTGCTCGCCCCGCTCCGCCGACATTGGCTCTGGACGGCACTCGGGCTGCTCGTCGCGGCGGTGGCGGCGGGAACCCGGTTCGTCGCGATCGGGGTCGTTCCACCGTCGATCAAGTTCAAACCATTCGCACACGCCACGGCGAGCACCAGCTGGTGGTCGGGAAGAGCTTTGTCGTTCAGACACAGCGTTCCCGACAATTACGACAGCATCCTTTCCCCGCGCGCGTACGCCCTCGCCGACATGGTGGCCAGCCCCGGGTCGCCAAGTACGTGGCTCGGGCGGCCCGTCTTCCGGCCTCGAAGATCGGCATCATGGGGCCAGCCTGGATGGAGCTCCAGCGAGCGCAGGCGTGGGCGACGGGCCCGAAACGGGCCAGTCAGATCATCATCGAGAACGACCCGTACCACATCACCCTGGACGTCCAGCGGCTCGCCGCCCTGTGCCGCCGGTCATCGACGTTGACACCCAGGCGCCCAGCACGGCGACGGCTGCCCGGCTGGCGACCGCCGTGGGCGCCGGCCTCAGCGCCTACGTAATGCATCTGCAGACCGCGACCGGGGTCCCGAAGCCGGACCGCTATGACGTCAGCCAGCTCGCGCCCGTGTCGGTTGCTCCAGCGCGCACCTCGCAGCTTGCCAGCGTCGGCGCCTTCACGTTCGTCGCCGTATTCGTGCTCTGGTGCGCGGCCGTGATCGCCCTCTCGAGCTTGGCGAGAGATCTCCGAGACACGGCGGCCGCCTCGAAAGTCTGGGACGACCTTGATCGTTCCTCTGATAAGCCGGCCGCTGCTGGCGGGAACCGATTGACACCTCAACCGTGGACGGATGCGAACGTGACACTTGCAAGAATCCTTCTGAAGCTCTGGAAGCTACGTCTCTGGGTCGCCGTAGGCGTGCCTGCTTGGAGTCGCGGCGGCGGTGGGAAGCGTCGCGACGTCCCACTCCATCGTCTACGCGAATGCTTCCACCCAGATGTTGGTGGACTCGCCGGCCTCCGCCCTTGCGAATGCTGGAGCAGACATCACTGGCTATATCGCTCGGGCCAACGTCTTCGCGCGATTGATGACAAGCGACGAAGCGCTTCGGTATATCGGGCAGGCGGCCGGGATCCCCGGCAATCTCATCGACGCCAACGGACCGATAGAAACCAACGGTTCGCCGGTTGCGAGCCATGCGCCGGTGGCAGATCCAAAACGGCAAGGACCTGCCCGGCCCGGCGACCTACAAGCTTTCGTTCGTACAGAATCCCGACCTGCCGACTGTGGATGTGTACGCGCAGGCCCCCACAACCGCCAAGGCGATCGCGCTGGCCAACGGAGCCGTGACCGGATTCGCCAACTTCATCAGCCAATTGAACGCGAACAACGTTCCGCTCGGCAAGCGCATCGAGGTCCGCCAGTTAGGCGGAGCGACTGGGGGCATCGTCGATTCGGGTGCGAGCAAGAAGATCGCGGTCCTCATCTTCTTTGGGGTACTGGCAATGTGGTGTGGCGTCGTCCTGTTCGTGAGCCGTCTGCGCGCGGAACTGCGCGCTGGCCAAGGACGAACGCGCACCGATGATCTCTTCGCCGTCCCCGAGCGACGAGCTCATGCCGGCCGCACGTGCCGCGCGACGACCTGGCCACCGCCGCGACTCTGCCCGACCGATTCCCGACGGTCGGCACGGGCAGCCGACGCTCGCGTCGCGCGGCAAGACGCAGCGCCCTTCGGCGACGCGCAGACCCCACCGACCCCACGCGCAGAACGGCTCGGATCCCAGGAGCAGCGCGTCTTGACCCCCGCGAGGAGGACGTCCACGACGAAGTCGTGCCTAGGCACTGACATGTCCGCGACGACGGTGGGCGAACGACGGCCCGTGGAGGCACCCGTCCTCGCTCGGCGCGGCGGAAACCGACCCGGCGACCGCCGACATCGCGGGAACCGACAACTGGCCGCATACGAGCAGACCACTGCCGTGGTTGCTGGCTGGCTTCGTCGTGATGATCTTCCTCATCCCGTTCGACAGCATCCTCTTCAAGGTGCACTTGCCGGCGAACGCGACCTTCGACCGCGTCTTCCTGGTCGTGATGGTCGCGGTGTTCGCCGCCAGCAGGGCGATGCAGAGCCGGAGTGGCCCCCGGCGCCGGCTGACGCCGGTCGAGGTTGCCGTGCTGACGTTCGGCGGAATAGCGCTGCTCAGCATCGTCCTGAACGTCGATCGGATCTACCAGCAGAACCAGATCAGCTTCGTGGAGAAGGGATTCGGCCAGCTCATCGCGTACGGCGTCTTCTTCTTCGTGGTCATAGCCACCGTCCGTCCAGAGGAGATGCCGGCTTTCTCGCGCCTGATATTGGCCCTCGCCTGCGTGACCGCACTGGGCGTTCTCTACGAGTCACGTACCGGCTACAACGCCTTCTACCTGTGGTCGGCGAAACTGCTTAGCCCGGTCGCTACCGTCGGCCATTCGCCGACGGTATTGCATCCGGTGAAGACCATCGTGGGGCCCACCCACCATGGGCTCGCCCTCGCCAGCATGCTGACGATCGCTCTTCCCTTCGCCGTGCTGCCGCTGCTTGAGGCGCGTCGGACAAGCGAACGGCTGCGGTACCTGCTCGTGATCGGGCTGATCATCGCAGCTGACCTGTCCACCGGTCGGAAGACGGCGATATATGCGCCGCTCGCAGCGTTCATCGTCTTGGCTGCCTACAAGCGCCAGCTCCTTCGCTGGATGCCGATTGCCATCATCGTTCTGATCCCTGTCATCCACTTCGCCTCACCCGGAGCGCTGGGCGGCATCAGGCAGATCGTTCCGAGCTCGAGCAACGGCGACTACACGGACGGACGTGCCGGTGACTACGCCGCTGTCGCGCCCGACATCCTCAACAACGTGATTATCGGGCGGGGCTATGGCACGTTGGATACGTCGAATTGGCGCACGTACCGGATTCTCGACAACCAGTATCTCGACACGCTCTTCGTAGTCGGCGTCGTCGGATTGATCGCGTACTTGGCCATTGTGTTCACTGCGATCATGACCGCGGATGGGGTGATCAAGCGAGGCGGCGTACGAGCACCGCCGGCGTTGGCGGCCGCGGCTGCCTGCGCGGCGTTTGGCCTTGTCAGCGCGACCTACGATGCCGCGGGATTTCCGCAGGCCGTGTATTCATTCTTGTTCGCCGCTGGTCTGATCGCGGTCGCCGCGAGCAAGCGAACCGCGCCGCAGCCGACGCATGCGGCCGCCCGTCACCAGAACACCGTGGCGGGCGGCCGCGAGCGGTGGCCAGGCCGTGAGGTGTCTGGAGTGGCGGCGCCGAGACTCTCGCCGGCCGGCAGCGGACTCGGCTCACGAGGGACGATCAACCCTTCGCCAAAGATCTAGGATCCGCGCGGGAGGCCCTAGCTCGAGACCGAATCTGCTCGCTCGTGCGCGATGCGGTCGGCCGGGCGACGTGCGCGTCAGGCGCACGGCTTCCGTCCAGCACACGCCCTGCTCGGTTGCGCAGCGTTGGCGGTTGCGACTGGGGGTGGTGCCGTGTTTGGCAACCAGGAGCGCGAGTGCATCGCGGCTGAGCGCACGGCCACGGCTCGTCAGCAGCAGGGCTGGTCGGTGGCCATCGGGCCCTCCTTGCACCATAACAGGAGCACGGCCATGGTCTGGAGCTGATCAGCGGCGCCGCGCGCTGCTGTCTACCCTTCCCGCGGTTCTGACGTGTGGGCCCGTGTCGAGGCGTGCGTCCTTGCAGCCCAGGCTAGTGAGCTCCACGACGCACAGGTCGGTCTGGGAATCGTGGTGATCACGTGGTGCCAAAGCGCGGGTGGCCCTGCAAGCTCACGGCGTGATCCGGAACATCATGGAGGGACAAGCGCGTCACCCGACAGTGGGCATGGCTGTACCGCCGGGTTCACCGGCGGCCCAAAGCGGTGTCACCGGGATGAGACCATCCTCCTATGGCAAGACGGACTGGCCCGTGTCGTCCCACACGTTTCCGGACCACACGTTCCCGCCGCCGGTTTTCCAGTAGACGTCGGGGCCGTAGCCGCCAGACGAGGGAGGGAAGATGCGGCTGAAGTGTCCTCGACCCCGTGCGCGGCGCGGTGGCGCAGCTCCGGCGCGGCGATGTCCTGCCCGGTCTGGTCGGTGAGGAAGCACGTGTACCGGTAGCCATGCTCTCGAACATCGTGAATTGGTGGCCATGCTCATCGAAGATCGTGAATTGGGCGCCCGGCTGCGGACGCTCCCGGCGGCAGATCAGCTTGGAGCCCTCCGGCCAGGCGGACAGGTCCAGATGGTCGGTCAGCTCCGCGACCGATGCGCGGTCGCGCTCGGCCCCGTCAGCGTTGATCGCCTGCACCCACGCCGATTCGGGAAGCTTAAGGATCGCCTGGCGAACCGCCTCGGTCAGCTCGTAGCCCACCGAAAACCGGATCGCAGCACCGCGACAGTCAGCGGTGAACGCGTGCGTGCACCCGCCGATATCGGCGCGCACCAGGATCTCCAGGTCAAGGTCCTCGGCGGGCAGCTGGGCAAGCGCGAGCCCGAGCACGGTGAAATGGTCCTCGGCCGTGTTCGGCGCCTGTCCAAGAAGAGGGTTTGGGACGGCTCAGTTGAGTGAGATGCTGATCGTCCAGATTTGGACGGTGAGTGAGTGGGGCTGGTCGGGAGCGCTGGCGGCGAGCGGGACCGTGCGCCAGTCGATTGTTCCAGGTGGCGCGCTTGCGGATCCGAGGGCTGTGAGCGCCGCCAGCTCGCCGGTCCGCGGGCTGGCCGCCCTGCCTTCCGCTGCCTGGCCAGCGCGGGGGCGAGGCGTTTCATGTTATCTGCGGTGCACCCGAGCAGTAGCTGCACGTGAAAGAGTGGGGTGCCGCGGCCGCGGGCGTGGTCGAGTCCGTGCCGGTTTTTGAGCTCGCCGATCACGCCCTCGGCAGCGCTGCCCCGACGCGGTCATCTGCCTCGATCCGTGGCACATCGTCAAAGCCGCAACCGACGCGCTCGATGAGGTAGGTCGCGCCGTCTGGAACGAGGCGCGCCGCGGCGACAACAGGCAGCTTGCAAAGGATCTGAAAGGCGCCCGGTTCGCGCTTTCGAAGAAGCCCGAGAAACTGGCCGGACGCCAGCAGCCGAAGCTCGCCTGGATCGCGAGGCTCCGATCTAGGGTAAAGCGCTTGCTGTCAGGGGCGTGAACCGGTCACGCAGGAGGTGCTCAAGGCTGCCAGCGAACAGGTAGCTGATGCCGCTAGTACTGGAAAATCGCCCGTATACGCTTCGTGAGGCGGTCCATGTCGCCGTACGGCGCGTGCGGCCCGGCGATCTCCTGAAACTCGTCGAAGAACACCACGACCTGCTTGCAGTCGGCCTCGGCGCCCCAGCCTGGGAGGGCGAGCGCGCAGTCGAGGTAGAGGTCGGGATCGCGGACGGCGAGGCCAGGGGACAGCGCAATCGAGCTCCTCGCCGAGTTGCGTCTTCGACTCGATCACCGCCGACATGTGCACGGCGTCGGCCACGAACCGCCCCGCGCGGCGGGTCTGATGGATCGCGCGGCGAAGTGCCGTGCGGTTCAAGATCGTCGCCGTCACCAGTGCCTCGGCGAGTTCGGCCGCGGTGGTGATCCGGACAGATCAAGGCTGAACGCGCACCAGCTGAACGCCACCGACGCCGCCGCTCGTGCCCAAACTCAGCGGCGCTCAACAACCGTCGCCCGATCCGGGCAACAACGATCACCATGACCAACCGACATCGCACGACATTCCCCTTGACTTTGACCAGCGTGTCCATCTCAGATGAGTTTTGTCACGACCTCGGCGCGGGTCGTGGTGAGGAGGGGACACGGACATCTAGTGCATGAGGACTCTTCTGACCCGCTGTCCCAGTCAGAGCCTGGCCAGGCCGAGCCGTCGCGGGAGCAGTAGCCCCGCGGACGACTCGGCTGGCGCGGCACCCGCCGGGGGGGCATGGCGGAGCGTGATTCCGCCGGCCGGCGGTCGGCTGTCGTCCTAACAGCCAGCCACGCCGGGGTGGCCGCCGACTTATCCCGCCGCTGGACACGGCGAGGGCGGCGGCCATCCGCTCACGCAGCCACGAGCTGATGCGTGGTCCGCGTGAATGGCACGGAGTCGAGGCGTTCGAGCTCCCGCTGCATCGCTCTTCGTCCGCGGTGGTGCAGGCCGTGGATGGATCCTTCGGATCGACCCATCCGATGCGCGATCTCGCCTGGGGAAAGACCGACAACATGCCGCAGGAACACGACCTCCCGCTGATCGCAAGGCAGGCTGTTGAGGGCAGACCTGACCGTGTGCGGTCGATCGAGATCAGCCGTCGCGCTTCGATCGGGGTCGAGCACCTCCTCGGTCGGCGTAATCCGGTTCGCCCGCAGGTGATCTATCGCGACGTTGCGCGCGAGCCGCAAGAGCCAGGCGAAGAACGGGATACCACGGTCGTCGTACTTCACGAGCCTCGTCATCAGCTTCGCGAAAACGTGCTGCGTAACGTCCTCGGCCTCGTGCTCGTCGTGGACGATCGCCCGGACATAGCCATAGACATTGTCCGAGTAGGTGACGTACAAGAAGCGGATCGCATCATGATCGCCCGCCTTCGCCCGCGCGACCGCCATCCGGACCTTCCTCATCATGTCTGGCGACTCGTCCAGCGTCACCTTGCTGCGAAACCCAATCCTTGCCGGCGCTACGGCGAGATCGTCTGTCATCATGTGGGACCCCCTAATTGCAGGCACTGTCAGTCGGGACTCGCAAACACGAACTGCCCCCGCGAAAGTTCCCGACGCACATGCCCCGTAAGTCCCTTCGCTGGCCTCGGCCGAAAAGGCTTGCGCCCCAGCTCTTCCGGCAATCAGTATTTGCGCAGGTTCAAGGCCGGTCAATGACCGGTCCGGACCATTCCGACGTTCAATGGACTGAACGCCAAGTGGGACACGAGTCCCACTTCCGCGAGCCCCGAAGTCGGATCTCGGATCAATCGGCCGACGCGGAACCCGCCCCGCCACAGCTCGGTCCACCGATCGGTGTCGGGTGTAGGGACGTGAATAAGTGGGCTGGCGGGCTCGGGCTCGCGGTTGGTGAGTCGCGGATCGCGAGCTCGACGGCGGCGTGGTCGCGGTGTTCGGCCTCCACCAGCTCGAGGCGGATCGGTGCGGTGGTGATGAACGCGAAGTGCCGCCATCGGGTCATAGCTCGGCCTGCGGGCCGATCGGGCGGACGGCCAGCGCTGTGCCGAGTCTGTGTCTCAGCGATCTGCGCCTGACCGTCTTTGGGGTAGTCAACGAGCGTCTGCCAGGTGTGCTCTGGATCGCGGCGCCCGAACGTGGCGCCGTGCTTCTTGCAGCCGTGGACCTCGTGATGAAGCTGTCGACGTCTAGCACCAGCCGCCCTGGCCGGGACCAGCGCCGGGCCGCCACGCCCGAGTCAGGCTGTCGGCCGACAGCCGGTCCAGCTGACCCACATGCCGAAGGGTGAGCACGCGCGGGAACGTCGCGATCGTTGAGGGCGCCGCGACCCGTTCAACCAGGCGCGACACGCACTCCGAGCGCACGATCTCGCAACCGTCGATGCATGTCCGCGCCGAGCACCGTCGCGTAGATCAATCTCAACACCTTCCGACCCGCGTTCGCAGCGCCCGCGACCTCTCGGGAGTTCATGCTTCGTCCAACCCCCCAGTTGATCTGTTCGAGTAGTTCGGCGAGGTCCTGTTTGGTGAAGGTCGACTCGAAGGGCTTGGCAAACTGGTTGTAGCGCTGGGGTTGTTCAGCGGCCAGGCGACCTCGGCCGTGTTCTCCAAGTCGATGGGTGCAAGCACCGTTGTGTCCGGGTCACCGCGGGTCAGCCGGCAGCAGGTCAAGAAGGCGTGGGCTACGGTCACGCAGGTGAGGTGGTGGTGCAGGCCGCAGAACGTGCGGCCTTCGTAGTGGTCAAGCCCGAGGCATTCCTTGAGCTCGCGGTAGTCGTGCTCGACGCGCCAGCGCAGCTTTGCTAGGCGGACGAGGGTCACGATCGGCGTCTCGGCGGGGAGGTTGGAGAGCCAGTACTTGACCGGCTCGTCCTTGTCTGTGGGCCATTCGGCCAACAGCCACCGCTCGAGCAGCACCCAGTCCTCGTCGCGCTCGGCGTCGTTGGCGGGTCTGACGCGCAGCGCGATGAACGGGCTGGCCAAAGGGCCGCGGTCGCCCGCGCGCCAGCCGACCGCTCGGACCTACTAACGGCCCGCGGCCAGCACCAGGTCGCGCAGGCTTGAAGGCTTGTCGGGATAGCGGGGAACGGGCGGACGCCCGCGCCCCTGGTACTCAGGCGCGACTGGCATCGCCTCGGCGGGGTGCGCGGAGGTCACGCCCTTGACCTGCAGCACGTTTTCCACCTCGCGCTCCTCCAGGCGGTCCGGAATGCGGTGATGTCCCCGTAGCCGCCGTCGCGGCGTCACCACCCGTCGCGGCAATCCCCACCCCACAGCTGATCGATGATCTGAAGCGCGAGCTGCCAGTTCGGGACATGCCGGACCTCCTCAGGGATCCGCGCCCGCCGACGCCGCTGCTCATCCTGATCCCAGGACTGGGCAAAAACAACCGCGCGCTGATCACAGCGCACCAGCGGCCGATACATCTCCGCCGCGAACTCGATCAACGCTGCCCGCTGCGCATCAAGGTCAGCCGCTCTGACCCCAGACTCTCGGACGCGAATCCTCGCCATACCGCACAAATGCCCAGCAACCGCGAGAACTCCTGCAAGCAGCTACCGAAGTCCTAATCGCAGGAGCCGAACTCGTTCGAACTCTGACCTGCAATAGCAGATGAAAACTTTTTGCGACCCAAGCCGTTGTTATGTAGCGTGAGTTTTAGTAAGTTTAGTGAGAAATAGGCATGTAGGTTGGGGGCGAAGATGCACGCACGAGTTGCTGTCCGATGGGGCCACATCAGAGGATGTGGAAACCGGGGGGCCGGGCGGACCGACAAACTGAACAGGGCTGCGGATAGGCAAAGCCAGACCAATGCTTTATGGCTGAGGGGGGTCCTCGCAGCTTCGATCGCCGCTCTCGTGATCGAATGCATTCATCCGGTTGCGGGCTTCGAACTCAGGCTGCGCGCGGCAGCCGCGACGGTCGTCGTGGTCTGCGCGGCGACCGGAAGCCTGATTCTTCACCGGCGATTCGCTCGCACGCACCTGCTGCGCGACCAGCTTCTGACTGTGGCCGTCCTATCGGCTGGGCTGATGGATCTGACCACGTACCTTCTGCCGGCGGCGCTGAAGCTCCGGCCGATCGACGCGAGCACGGCGGCGATTCCGTTCGGTTGGCTGATGGTTGCAGCAGTCTTCGTCGCAGCTGCACGCGTCCCGTCCGACCGGTTCGTCACGCGAACTCGCCTGGCAGCCGTAGTCGCGATGTCGCTGTGCGCATTCGCCGTTCTGTTGGCGGTCACAGTTCTCCTGCTCTGGCACCACAGTCTCAGCCGGAGCTGGGCCACTGCTTTCCATGACCCGCGCGAGGCGCTGACGCATCCTCTGACGGTCGTTGTCGTGTTGGCAACCAGCGCGGCGTTCGCGAACGCAGCCCGGTTATTCCGGCGGCGCGAGGGCAACGAACATCCTGGCGCCAAGCTCATCGCGGCAGCCCTTATCGGCTTCGGCGTGTCCTGGCTCTGCTGCTTCGCGGTGCCTTTCACGGGCCCCGACTGGATCGGGCTCTCCCAGGGTCTCTGTGTGGTCGCATTCGCCCTAGTGTTTGCCGGAATCGTCGTTGACGAGCTGAATGACCGGCGCCGGCTGGCGTTCGCCGCCGTGCTCGCTGAGCGCCGGCGGGTAGCGAACGATCTCCACGATGGCCTCGCGCAGGACCTGGCTTGCATCGCTGCACACGGTGCGCTGATCGATCCCTCACTCGGCGCGGAACACCCTGTGGCCGTCGCCGCCCGGCGAGCGCTGGACCTGGCCCGCGAGACGATCGCTGAGCTGTCGGTCTCGTCCGAGGTGAGCACCCGTGATGCGCTAGAGGCGGTCGCGCTCGAACAGCACGAGCGCTTCGGCATCGTGGTCGATGTCGACACTGCCGCCGATTCCGAGCTCTCACCTGCTGTCCGAGAAGACGTGCTCCGCATTGCGCGCGAGGCGATCGCCAACGCCGCGCGGCACGGTCGCGCCAACATCGTGGTCGTCTCACTGACCCGGCGGGAGGGCGGTTGCCAGCTTCTCCGCGTGCGGGATGATGGCTGCGGCATTCCCGACGGAGAGTCGGGAGCCATGTCTGAGGGATTCGGCCTTCGCAGCATGGGTGATCGTGTCGCTGGATTCGGGGGCGGCCTCCGTATTCGCCGAGTCAACGGTTGCGGTACCGAGCTCGAGTTGACGTTGCCTTGACCGCTCGTCCGCGCCTCCTGATCGCCGACCATGGACCCACACGTCTGGCTATTCGGATGGCGCTCGATGGTCAAGTCCAGATCTGCGCCGAGGCGGCGAATGCAGAGCAGGCGATCCGGGCAGCCAGTCGGGAGCAGCCTGATGTCTGCCTGGTCGGGCTCGAAATTCCAGGCGGCGGAATCGCCGCCGTGCGCGGGATCTATCGGGCGGCACCGGGTGCCGCCGTGATCGTCCTTGGGGGGGGCGACAATACGGACGACGTGCTCGCGGCCATTCGCGTCGGAGCGATCGGCTACGCAACGAATGGCGTCACCCCCGACCGGCTGCGGTGGATCGTTGCGCACGTGCTGGCCGGTGAGGCCGCGATCCCTCGGTCGATGGTGCTCGAACTCGTCTTAGAGCTGCGCGGTCGCGGCAGCCGCGACGGCGGTCTGACGCCACGCGAAGCTCAGGTGCTCGGAATGCTGCGCCGCGGCCAGGAAACCGCGGAGATCGCAAGGCGGCTCAGGATCAAGCCGGTGACCGTCCGCCGGCATGTCTCGGGCCTGGTGCACAAGCTGGGCGTCGAGAACCGCGTGGAACTGATCCGAGGCCATGCCGGCCGGCCTTGAGTCCGTCGCGACTCCCGAGCGCGCCGCGTACATCAGCTGAACGCCAATCGGACCACGCGGCTCATTGCCGGTGCTGCAAGGATGGGCCAAGATTGCGATTTCGTCAATGGATCAGCCAAAGGCCGATGGACCGAGTCCGCACCACATCACTGCCGCATTGGAAGCAAGTTGCGTCGGGCTGCTTGCGCTGGGGATCGCGCGCCGCGAGATCGCCGAGTCGGAGGCGGACCTAGACGCCGCGATGGAGGATGTGAACAATGCAGTCAGATCGCTGCGCCGAGCGATCAACCGGCTACGTGCGGCACAGGCCGAACATGCTGAGGTGCTGGCGCTCGGGTTCGTGCTCAGCGTGAGCAGATGAAATAACCGGGGCGGTCACTCTAGACCACTTCGGACGGCGAAGATTGCCGCCTGGATCCGGTTCGGTAGCCCGAGCTTCCGGAGAATGCTCGACACGTGGTTCTTTGTGGTCCGGGGACTGATGTCGAGCCTGTCGGCGATCTCCACATTCTCAAGGCCGCGGGCGATGAGCCTCAGTACATCAAGCTCCCGCGGCGTCAGACCCTCCCCCGAAGGGCCCTCCTCATCCGCCTCGCTGCTCAGACCACGCAGACGGCCGAGCACTGTCTCGGCCGCACACGCGGAGAGCCAGGCCGCTCCCTGAGCTGCCGCCCGCACCGCGCCGATGATCTCTTCCAGCGGAGCGTCCTTCACGAGAAAGCCGCATGCGCCGGCGGCCATCGTGGCCTCGATGTCGCAGCGCTCGGAGGTCACGGTGAGCACCACCACCCTCGTCTCCGGCTCGCGTTCGACGATCGCGCGCGTCGCCTCCACGCCATTGAGACCCGGCATCCGGAGGTCCATCAGCACCACGTCGGGCTTGAGCTCGTGCGCAAGCCGAACGCCGCTGACACCCCCTGAGGCCTGGGCAACCACATCGATGTCTTGCTGCGCGCCGAGCAGCGTCGCAAGCCCCGTGCGGAACAGGTCGTGATCGTCCACGATCAGCACGCGAACCATATCGTCTGCCCCTCTCGTAGCCTTGTCCACCTCGGTACCACCGGGCCGGCGGCTGTGCGACGCCCGCCGGATCGAGTCCTGATTCGCTCAGCTACATCGTTGCCTTACGGCCTATACGAACAACTACGTTGCGACTCGGGAAGAACTTTTGTTGACGAGTTCTGCTGCGTACCCAAGCCAGTGGCGGGCTCGGTTTTGGCGGGCTCGAGCAGCAGCGTGCGCGCCGGCGGATTGAGCACGAGCCACACGCGCAGGCATGACCACGATGAGTTCATCACCCGGCGCACATGACCAAGCGATCGCGCATGCTGATCTGCGGCATCGGCGGGCTGTTCGTGCTCGCCGGGGAAATGGTGGAGGTCGTGGGCGTTGTCCGCCAGGCGGGAGGATGTCCCGGATCGCCCGCCCTTGACGGCCGCGTCACACTTCGCGCAGCAAAAACTCATCGAGGAGGGGGCTCGTGCGCCGCATCAATTCGTCGTCCGTCGCGCTGATCTTGTCCGGGGTCGCATTGTTCGTCGCGCTCGGTGGATCAGCCGTCGCGCTCAGCCAGATCGGAACCGCCGACATAAGGACGGGGCGGTCACGACGTCGAAGCTTCACAAGCAGGCAGTCACGACCGGCAAGCTGGCGAACAACGCGGTGAGGTCCGGCAACCTGGCCAACAATGCGGTCACCACCTCGAAGCTCGCGCCCAACGCCGTAACCGGGGCGCAGGTCAAGGACGGCTCGCTGACCGCCAGCGATGTCGCACCGTACACGTTCCTCGCCGCAAACGGGACCGCTTCTAACTCGCTGCAGCTCGGCGGCGTGCCCGCCAATGGCTTCGTGCAGGGCGCGGGCTCGCTGAGCTCTGGGAGAGTGATGGTACCGGTCGGGCAAATCAACAAGCTGCTCGACGTCGGCCTCGGCACGCTGTTCGGCGACGTGCCCAGCCAATCCCCCGATCGGCAACCCGACGGTCAGCTGGTCACCGGCGGTGTCGAATGAGAACTATGTCGCGACCTACACGACGTTCGGAAATCCGGCGACCACCAGAATCGACACGCTCAACGCGATCCCCGCGGGCGGCACGGCGACCGAGCCGAATCCGCGGTCTCCCGCAGACGACCACCTACCAGTTCTCCTTACCTGGACGGTCAGGGTCGCAGCCACGTAGCGACCGCGTGGGTCACCGGCGCTTCCTGTGCGGGACGGGCTGCGTGTTCATCGGCCAGAGCTGTGACAACCGGGTAGCGCCGGCCGCACCGCGCCCAATCTCGAGCGACGTGCCCGTCGGTGAGACCCGACGGCGGGCTCGGTCGCGACCAGCAGCGTCGGGCCCTGAGCGGGCCGTCGGCCCAGGTGGTGCAGCGCTCGTCGTGAGCGTCGTCCACCCAGGCGAGCGGCCGCTCGGGGCCGGCATACGTGTCGATCGCGGCGATCTTCCAATGACCGTTCGAGCGTCCGGGGTTTCGCTCGAACTCCAGATGGGGTAGCGGTGCCGGCAACCCCAACGCTCGAGGCAGGTATTCGTTGGCCGTTTCCTCCCAGCCCGTGCACCAGACGAGCTCGAACTCGGCCGAGAGCTCGCGCAGGTGCTCGCCTGCGCTGGCCGACAAGAAATGCGCGATCCCGTCGACGATCTCGAACCTGCCGGCCGGAGGGCTGGCATGGTCGAAGCCGAACAGCGAGATCACGCCGTCCACATCGACGAGCAGCAGGGGCCTAATCGAATTCATACGCGTCATTTATCGGCGTCGGGGAAGCTTGGCGAGAATAGAGACCACCGCTCCCAACCGGCCGTGCTTCGGCCTACCGGCTGTTACATCGTCGTATATCTGCTGTACTTGCTGTAGCGGGTTCAAGGCGACGGGACTGCGGCCGAGTAACAGCGTGAGGCCTCAAATCGCCTCGCCGGCTTCCCTTCCAGGTACCAATTGAGATGACTCCACTGTTCGGCATACTGCTTGCGCTCGCCTGCGCGCTTGCGACCAACGTAGGTTTTCTTTACAAGCATCGCGGGGCGTGCGCGGCGCCGGCAGTGGATATCCGCCATCCATGGATCACGGCGCGATCGCTGTTCGCCTCGCGGCTGTTCGCGATCGGGATGCTGATCGCAGCGGGCGCCTGGATCTTCCACGTCGCCGCGATGGCGCTGGCACCACTGTCGCTGGTCCAGTCCGTGCTCGCCGGCGGGGTCGTCCTGCTGGCCGTCATGGCCGAGCGTGTCTTCGGGCTGGAGATCGGCCGCCGTCAATGGGTCGGGCTGGCGCTGACTGCCGCCGGGCTGATGCTGCTGGCGGTCACCCTCCCCGGCGCCCACGGGGCCCATTCGCGGTTCTCGGTACCAGGGATGATCGCCTTCGAGGGCGTGTTGATCGCGGCCGGAGGGTTGCTGATCATGGGTCCCCGGATCGGGGCGCCGCGCCGCCACCACGGCTACATGCTCGGCGCCGCCGCCGGCATCCTGTTCGGCGTATCCGATATCGCGATCAAGGCGATCTCCGGGATGATCGGCTCGGCCGGCGTGTTCGCCCTGCTGAGTCCTTGGATGCTGGTCACGCTCGCGGCTTCGGTCGTCGCCTTCTACGCCTCGGCCAAGGGTCTCCAGGACGGCGACGCGGTTCCGGTGATCGCGGTCACGGGAACGGCCGCGAACGTCGCCGGGATCATCGGCGGCATCATCGTGTTCGGCGATCCGCTCTCAGGTAATCCGCTGGCGCTGATCGTGCAGCTGTTCGCGTTCGTGTTCGTGCTGGCTGCGGCCTGGCTGATGCCCGCGCCTGTGCGGGCGGCCGGCGCGCCGGCGTAAGCACCGGGAAGGGGCTGCTGCTCCGCAGCAGCGTCCGTGGGGCCGTGCGGGCCCATCCGGACGTGCCTTCCGGGTCCGGCCTGTCCTCGACGGCTTCCGCAGGGCCGGCGCCGTCCATCGCATTCCGCCGGCCATCGATCGCAGGGGGCATCCATCGCAGCCGGCCGTCATGGCCCCCGCCGGCGGCCATCCATGGCAGCCGCCGTCCATGGCCCCCGCCGGCGGAACCCCCATAACGCGCCAGTTCGCCCGGCCCGCAAAACGAAGTGGCGCAACGTGGGTGCCATAGCCCCCACACGGCGACAAAGCGCCCGGGCAGCCGATCGCTTTGGCGCAATGTGGGGTTGGCGGCAGCCGGAGAGTGCCGGCAGTGTGGGCGGGTCGGCGGGGAGCGTGGGACCCCCAGGCCAACACGCCCGAGACCCAAACGAGATCGCCCCGGTACTGACAATCGCCCGCTGCCCGGATACTGTCCGCGCATGCTCGGACGCAAGAAGAAGGAGACGCTGGACAACGGCCTGCCGGCGCCGGGGCAGGTGAGCGTGGCTCCCGCGGCGCCGCAGCCGAACGTGACGCCTGCGGCGCCGCAGCCGAACGTGACGCCGAGCTCCCAGAGCGAAACGGCGCCCGGGGCGATCGACCTCGGCACCAGTTACAACACGATCCGCAACGATGCGCTGAAGGCAGCGTTCGGGTTGGGCGGCTCGAAGGGACTGCAGAACGTGATCAACGAAGCCATGCAGGTCGCCGAGGCCTACCAGCAGAGCGCGCTGCAGCAGATGAGTGCCGCCGCACCGGCCGAGGACCCGCTGGACCGGATCAAGAAGCTCAACGACCTCCGCCACGCGGGCGCGCTGACGGACGCCGAGTTCGAGGCGCAGAAGAAGAAGATCCTGGGCGAGGCTTGACCGGCCCGCTGATCGACGCAGCCGAGTTACGACAGCTGCTCGCGGACGCGCGGCCTCCGGCGCTGCTCGATGTCCGCTGGGAGCTTGCCGGTCCGCCGGGGCGAGAGGCGTATGGCGAGGGCCACATTCCCGGCGCTGCGTTCGTGGACCTCGACACAGAACTGGCCGCGAGGCCCGGAGACGGTGGGCGCCACCCGATGCCGGACGCAGGCGCGTTCGAGGCGAGCATGCGAGCCGCCGGTGTCCGGAGTGACCGGCCCGTGGTCGTCTACGACGCGTCCACCTCGATGGCCGCCGCCCGTGCCTGGTGGCTGCTGCGCTACTTCGGCCACGGGAAGGTCGCGGTGCTCGACGGCGGGATCGCGGCGTGGACCGCGGCCGGGTACGAGCTGACGACGGCTCCGCCGGGAGAGGAGCCCGGCGACTTCGTCGCGCGTCCTGGCGGCATGGAGCTGCTGGATGCCGAGGCGGCCGCCGCACTCGCCGACCGCGGCGTACTGCTCGATGCGCGGGCGCCGGAACGCTTCCGCGCAGAAGTGGAGCCGATCGATCCGATCGCCGGGTGCATCCCCGGTGCGCGCAACCGTCCGAGCACCGAGAACACCGAGCAGTCGGGCCGCTTTCGGGACGCCGCCAGTCTCCGGCAGGAGTTCGAACGGCTCGGCGTCCACGGATCCGTCGAGGTCGGCGCCTACTGCGGCTCGGGCGTGACCGCCGCGCACGAGGTGCTGGCGCTCGAGCTGGCGGGTTATCCCGCGGCCCTGTACGTCGGCTCCTGGAGCGACTGGATCAGCGACCCCGCGCGCCCGGTCGCACGGGGGAGCTGACGGCCGGCGCGGAGATCGCCGTCGGGGCCGACCGGCCGCGCAGCGTGACCTCGTCGCGGAGTTGCCAGCGGGATCGCTCCTCCTCACACGAGCGCTCGAGCGCTGCGTCCGAGGCCAGCGCCCGCACGGGCCCCGCCTTAGCCAGCTCCGAGAGCCGCGCGGCCTCGTTGACCGGATCGCCGATCACCGTGTACTCGAAGCGCCGCGCGGCGCCCACGTTGCCGGCGACGACCGGGCCGGCGGAGACGCCGATCCCCGCGCGAATGCTGGCAAGCTCGGCCGACAGCCGCTCGTCAAGCGTCCGGGCGGCGGCGAGCGCGTGCGTCGCGGCGTCCGGGTCCGCCAGGGGCGCGCCGAACACGCAGAGTGCGGCATCGCCCTCGAACTTATTGACCCACCCACGCGACGTCGCGACCACCTCGACGACGATCGCGAAGAAGGCATTCAGCAAGCTCACCACGTCAGCCGGGTCCCGGGACTGGGCCAGCGCCGTGGAGCCCTGCAGGTCGACGAACAGCACCGCGGCCTCGCGCGACTCCCCGCCAAGCTTCACGCCGGTCTCGAGCGCGTGGCGCACGACATCCTCGCCGACCTGGCGTCCGAACAGGTCGCGCAACCGCTCTCGCTCGCGCAGACCGTCGACCATCTGGTTGAAGCCGGCCTGCAGCAGGCCAAGCTCGCTGCCGTCATCGACCGTCACGTGCTGGTCGAGGTCTCCGCGCGCGACCGCGGCGGCGCCGTGGCGCAGCGCCTCGATCCGGTCGGCCAGCGACTGTGCCAGTCCCAGCATCATCGCGAAGCCGACGACCAGCCCGATCACGCTCAGCACCAGGACCGCCACCGATAGGTGCGCGCGCGTAAAGCGGGACTCGTGCAGCCCGCCGATGCCGAGCAGCGCGATTCCCAGCAGCAGCACACCACTCCCCAAAGCCCACGACAGCAGCGTGCGGGTCTGGACGCCGGGAAGCCGCGGGCGAGAAGGAACCTCGTCCGCCAGCGCGAGCGCGGTGACCGGCCGCATAAGCCGCTCGGCGAGCAAGTACCCGAGGGCGCAGGTCACCACTCCCCCGAGCAGCACGGTGACCGCGACATTGCCGGCGATCTCGGCGGAAAGGGGGGCGTTCACCGCAGCGAACAGAATTGCGGCCAGCACCCAGACGACGGCGATCATCCGCTGCTGGGTGAGCGGCATCAGCAGCGTCGCATCGCGCTCCTCGCTGGTCGGCCGCCGGCCCGCGATCGCCCAATCCGTGGCGGTTTTCCAGCGCCGCGAGGACTTCGCCCACATCAGCGGAAACACCACCGCGCTGCCGCACACCAGCAGGATCGCGCTCACCAGCCGTACGGTGCCGGCATGCCTCAGATGGGGCGGAGCCGGCAACACGAGCGTCAGCAGCACGAACACGACCGCGCCGCCGACCAGGTTCGCCACGACCATTGTCAGGCCCAGGCGAAACCGGAGCCGCTCGATCTCGACCGAAGGCTCGTCGTTATCCACCCGGGCGGTCCTGAAGCGCTCGACCGCCGCCAGGTCCACTCCCATCGAGCAGCACGCTTGCGACCTGCTCCGGATCGTCGTAAGTCGGGACGTGACCGCAGCCGTACAGCGTCACGATGCGCGCCGTGGGGATCGCCTCCGCGGCGCGGGCAGCCTGGCGCGGCAACAGCAGCCGATCTTTCTCGCCCCACGCGATCGTGACCGGGACGTCGATCTCCTCGCCGCCGGAAAAGCGCTCGCTCATCAGCACTCGCAGCGTGTCGTCAAACCAGGCGGCGCCTGCGAGCGAGCGGATCGCGTCGGCCGCATCTGAAGCGGGAAGGCGCGAGGGGTGGGCGACGTATTGACCCAGCGCCGCGGCGCGGCCGAAGGTCGTTGCGGTGACGGTCTCGGCGCGGGAGGCGAGCACGCGGGCGGAGCGGTTCGCGATCCACAATGACGCGTGTCCATAGCGTCCCTCGCCGCGGCTCTGAAAGCCGGCCGGCGAGAGCGCCGTCGCCGAGCTGACGGTGCCCCGCTTGGCGAGCTCGAGCGCGATCCAGCCGCCGAGCGAGTTGCCTGCAACATGCGGGCGCTCCAATCCGAGCTTGCCCTGAAGGAACTCGGCGACCAGGCTCGTCAGTGAAGGCACGCCCGCCGGAGTGTCCGGCGGCGGTGGCGGCGAGGCCCCGAACCCGGGCAGGTCGAGCGCGATCACATCGCGTTCGGCCTCGACGCGGGAAAGCACCGGCTCCCATACCTGCCACTGGCTGCCGATCCCGTGGATCAGCACGAGGTGCTCGCCGCTGCCGCCGCGGTGATGGTTGAGCCTCATCGCGGACAGGCTAATGCACGCGAAATCGCCAAGTTGGACAATTGAGCCTGAGAGTTGGAGCAGCTACGGTTGTACAAAATGGCAAGTACCGAGACTGAGCGGGCCGCGCTGCAAGAGCTGGCAAAGCGGCATCTGTGGCTTCACTTCACCCGCATGTCCGCCTACGAACAGGCGGACGTGCCGATCATCGTCCGCGGCGAGGGTTGCTACGTCTATGACGATCAGGGCAACCGCTACCTCGACGGACTCTCGGCGCTGTTCTGCGTGAACATCGGGCACGGACGCGGCGATGTCGCCCAAGCCGGGGCCGACCAGGCGAAGCAGCTCGAGTTCTTCACCAACTGGTCCTACGCGCATCCTCCCGCGATCGAACTGGCCGCGCGGATCGCCTCACTCGCGCCGGGGGACCTGAACCGCGTGTTCTTCACCAGCGGCGGCAGCGAGGCCGTCGAGTCGGCGCTGAAGCTCGCGCGCCAGTACTTCAAGCTCACCGGCAAGCACGCCAAGCACAAGGTGATCGCGCGCGAGATCGCGTATCACGGTACGTCGCTGGGCGCGCTCATCGCGACCGGGATCACCGGCCTGCGCCAGCCGTTCGAGCCGCTGCCGCCCGGCGGCTGCCACGTGCCGAACACCAACGCCTACCGGATGCCGGCCGCGATGACCGATGCCGACCTCGCCGAGTCGGTCGCGGCGCGGATCGAGTTCGAGGGACCCGACACGGTCGCGGCCGTGATCATGGAGCCGGTCCAGAACGCCGGCGGCTGCTTCACGCCGCCCGACGGCTACTTCGCGCGCATCCGCGAGATCTGCGACGAGTACAACGTGCTGTTCATCTCCGACGAGGTCATCTGCGCCTGGGGCAGGCTTGGTGAGTGGTTCGGAGCCGAGCGCTACGGCTACCTGCCGGACATCATCACCACCGCGAAGGGGCTGACCAGCGCCTACGCCCCGATGGGCGCGGTGATCGTCTCCGATCGCATCGCCGCGCCGTTCATGGACGGGACCAACAGCTTCACGCACGGCTTCACGTTCGGCGGGCACCCGGTATGCGCGGCGGTCGCGCTGGCGAACCTCGACGTGATCGAACACGAGGGCGTGATCGAGAACGTGCGCGCCAACGAAGGCGTCTTCCGGGCGATGCTCGAGTCGCTTCGCGACCTGCCGATCGTCGGCGACGTGCGCGGCGCCGGGTACTTCCAGGCGATCGAGCTGGTCAAAGACAAGGAGACCAAGGAGTCCTTCGACGATGACGAGGCGGAGACACTGCTGCGCGGCTTCTTGTCGGGAGAGCTCTACAGGCGCGGCCTGATCTGCCGCGCCGATGATCGCGGCGACCCGGTGATCCAGCTCTCGCCGCCGCTGATCGCGGGGCCGGAGCAGTTCTCCGAGATCGAGTCGATCCTGCGGCCGGTTCTGGCCGAGGCCGGCGAGCGGATGCACGTGCACGCTGGACGCGCCGCGGCTGTACCCGCCAGGGCGCCGGCACTTCGGAGGGACCCCGGTGCTGACAGTTCGTGAGCTGCTGAAGGATCTCGATGTCCGGCTGCTGGCCGGTGAGTCGGGGCTCGACCTCCCTGTGCGCTGGGTCCACATCTCCGAGCTGCCCGATCCGACACCGTGGCTCTCGGGCGGCGAGTTGCTGCTCACGACAGGCATGCAGCTCGACAGTCCGCAGACCGCGCGCGAATTCGTCGCCCGGCTCGCGGACCACCATCTCTCGGGGCTCGGTTTCGGCACCGGCTTTCGGCACCCGGCGGTCCCCGAGGCGCTCGTCGAGACTGCGGCCGAGCGGGAGTTCCCAGTCTTCGAGGTGCCCTACGAGCTGCCGTTCATCGCGGTCACCGAGGCCGCCTTCGCACAGCTGGTCAACGAGCAGTACGCGGTCCTGCGCCGCGCGCTTGCCGCGCATGAGCGGCTAGAGCGGATCGTCCTCGCCGAGCGCGGGCTGGACGCGATCGTCGGCGCGATCTCGTCGATGATCGGCGCCGCCGTGATCGTGTTCGATCCGCGCGGTGAGCCGATGGTCCAGCGGGCCTTTCGCCGGCCGGTGTCGCCCGAGACGCTGACCGTGATGGCCGGCGAGGTCCGCGAGCGGTCCCGGCGCCGAGAGACCGGTGCGTTCATGCCCAGTGGCGAGGAAGGGAGCAGCAGCCTGGCGCTGCCCGTGGCCAGCGAGGTGCTTCCGTCGCGGGCGGCGGTCGCGGGGCTAGCACGGATCCCGGAGGCCTGGTTGATCGCGATCAAGGACAGTGGCCCGCTGTCGGACTTCGACCGCTTGACACTGCACCAGGCGGTCACGATCGTCGCGCTCGAGCTGCTGCGCGCGAGGGTGGCCGGCGACACCGAGCGGCGCCTGGCGGGCGACGTGCTGGCGGCGGTTGTGCGAGGCGAGCTGGCCGGCCCCGAGCTGGCGCGGCGGCTTGAGCCGTTCGGGCTCGCCGAGCGGGTCGCGGCGCTGGTGGTCGAGCGACCGGGCGGCGGGCGAGGCTCGCCGGGGCCCGCGGAGGCGGCGCTGACCGCCGCGCTGCGCGACGAGGCCGCCGCGGGCCTCGTGGCGTCCGCGGGTCCCCTCACCTGCGCGCTGATCGGAACCCCGGCGACCCCGGACGAGGACGAGCTGTTCGCGCTGGCCGACCGGGTCGCGACGCGGCTGACGGGAGCGGGGTCCGGTGAGACCGCCTACCGGCTCGGGGTCGGGCGGTCGGTGCCGGGCGGCGAGGCGAGGCGCAGCTTCCACGAGGCGCGGTGCGCCCTTGAGGCGCTGGCGCTCGGCGTGAGCGGCGAGAGTAGGAACGGAGCCCACCCGCCCGCAAAGCGGATCGCGACGTATCGCGACCTCGGCTCCTTCCAGCTGCTGCTCTCGCTGCAGGATGACGAGTCGCTGCGGCTGTTCTGCGACTCGATCCTTGGCCCGATCGAAGCCTCCGAAGGCCACTACGGCGGCGAGCTGATGCGCTCGCTCGAGGCGTTCATCGAGGAGAACGGGCAGTGGGAGAAGGCGGCGCGCCGGCTGTACTGCCACCGGCACACGCTGCGTTATCGGATCCGCCGAGTCGAGGAGCTCACGGGGCGCGACCTCGGGAATGCGCGCGACCGCATCGAGTTCTGGCTGGCGCTGCGTGGAAGGGAGCTGGTCTCATGAAAGTAGGCGTCCCGACCGAGGTCAAGGTCGACGAGTACCGGGTCGCGCTGACCCCCGCCGGCGTCCGCGAGCTTGTGGACGCGGGGCACGAGGTGTACGTACAGGCCGGCGCGGGCGTGGGGTCGGCCATCCCGGACGACGGGTTCGCCGCCCAGGGCGCGACGGTCGTGCCCGACGCCGCGTCGCTGTTCGGCGAGGCGGAGCTGATCGTCAAGGTGAAGGAGCCGCAGGCCGCCGAGGTGGGGATGCTCGAGTCGCGGCACACGCTGTTCACCTACCTGCACCTCGCAGCCGACGAGGCGCTGACGCGCGGGTTGATGGACTCGGGGGCGACCTGCATCGCCTACGAGACCGTCGAGGACGGGCGCGGGCGCCTGCCCCTGCTGGCGCCGATGTCCGAGGTCGCGGGCAAGATCGCGACGCAGGCGGGCGCGTTCATGCTCGAGAAGCCGCTCGGCGGGCGGGGCATCCTGTTGGGCGGCGTGCCCGGGGTGGCCGCCGCGAACGTGATGGTCATCGGAGGCGGCGTGGTCGGGATGAACGCTGCGTTCATCGCGCTCGGCATGGAGGCAACCGTTTACGTCTACGACCGCAACATCGACCGTCTGCGGGAGCTCGACATCGCGTTCAGCGGCCGGGCGGACACATGCTTTGCGACGACGCTCTCGATCGAGGAGCGGCTGCCCGACATGGATCTGGTGATCGGCGCGGTGCTCGTGCACGGCGCTCGCGCTCCGCGCGTCGTGACCCGCGCGCAGCTCGGTCTGATGAAGCCCAACGCGGTGCTCGTCGACGTCTCGATCGACCAGGGCGGATGCTTCGAGACCTCGCGTCCGACCACCCACTCCGATCCGGTGTACGAGGTCGACGGCGTGACCCATTACTGCGTGACGAACATGCCCGGAGCGGTGCCGATCACCTCGACCCACGCGCTGATGAACGCGACGATGCCGTATGTCGTGGAGTTGGCGTCGCTGGGTGTGCGCGGCGCGCTGGCAGCGAGTCCTGGTCTGCGGCTGGGCGTGAACGTGGCCGGCGGAGCGGTGACCTATCCGGGCGTAGCCGAGGCCGTCGGCCTCCCATACGTGCCGGTCGACGAGGCGCTGGGCGGATTGACGACGGTCTAGCGGGCGAGCTTCGCCCGCTCGGCTCGCGCGTTGGCGACCGCCTTGGCCCTGGCCAGCCGCTCGGCCTCGGCGAGCGCGCCCGGCGTGAGGCGCGCGACGGCCGCCGCAACCTGGCGCTTGGCGGCAGCCCGTGCGCGTACGCCCGCCGCCGCGAGCGCGAGCTTGTAGGCGTGCCGCAGAGCAAGCCCACGGGCGGCCTCGCTCGAGCTGCCGTGCGCGCAGGCGCGCGCGGTCGTCACCGCGGAGGTGCGGATGCTGACGGGCTGCTCGACGCTCGCGGACTCCACCACCGTCGTCGCGTGAGTTGCGGTTACGAGCGCCCCCGGCGTATGAAGCTGCTGAGTCACACGGACGGGAACGCGGACTGTCGCGTGGGCCCTGACGACCGAGCGAGCGGTGGCGTCGGCGATCGCGTGTGCGGTCTCGCACGCGTTCGTCGCGTGCCTGTCGCCCAGGGTCGGCGCGATGCTCCTCGGCGCGTTGCCACGGCTGGTGAGCGCGAGCGCGACCAGTACCGGGATCACGATCGCGGCAAGAACCAGGGCGAACGGAGGCCGCCGGCGCATCGATCACACGGTAGTGATCGGAATCGGCGGGCTCGCGGGTGGGTTGGGGGTGGGCGGGGGGGTGGGTGGGCTCCTGCTACCCTGCGCTCCGCATGCCAACGACCAGCCAATTGATCCGTAAGGGGCGCGTCGCGCCCAAGAAGAAGCTCGCGACCCCGGGCCTCAAGTCCGGCAAGGGCCGCAAGAAGAAGGTCGCGGCGCCGCAGCGCCGTGGCGTTTGCACGCGCGTGTACACGACGACCCCGAAGAAGCCGAATTCGGCGCTGCGCAAGGTGGCCCGCGTCCGGCTCACGAATGGCATGGAGGTTGGCGCCTACATTCCAGGTGAGGGCCACAACCTTCAGGAGCACTCGGTCGTGCTGGTTCGCGGCGGCCGAGTCAAGGATCTCCCTGGGTTCCGCTACAAGGTGATCCGGGGCACGCTCGACGCCGCCGGCGTCGGCGACCGCAAGAAGGCCCGCTCGCAGTACGGCGTGAAGGCGAAGTAATGCCCCGCCGCGCAGCAGCCCAGCCCCGGCGGATCGATCCCGATCCCGTCCACCGCAACCGCCTCGTCCAGCAGGTCATCAACAAGGTGATGCTGGACGGCAAGAAGTCGGTCGCGGAGAAGATCGTCTACGACGCCCTCGCGATCCTCGGCGAGCGCACCGGCAAGAACGCGGTCGAGCAGCTCGAGGCGGGCGTCAAGGCCCTGACCCCGGTGCTCGAGGTCCGCTCCCGCCGCGTCGGCGGCGCCACCTACCAGGTGCCGGTCGAGGTTCCGGCGGCCCGAGCCCGCACGCTCGCGGTCCGCTGGCTCGTCCAGTTCGCCCGCCAGCGTCGCGAGAAGACGATGGCCCAGCGGCTCGCCCACGAGCTGCTCGACGCCCAGCAGCAGCAGGGCGCCGCCTACAAGCGCAAGGACGACATCTACCGGATGGCGCAGGCGAACAAGGCGTTCGCCCACTATCGCTGGTAGGGCCCCGAAAACCCTATGAACTAGCGGGTTCCGGCGTCGGCTCGGTCGCCGGTGTCAACGGTTTGTCAACGATCGCCGCGGCGACCGTTTCGGCAGCCATCTCATCGCTGTGCGGCAGCAGGTGCGCATAGGTCGCGAGCACCGTCCTCGGATCGTCCCCGAGACGGCCGGCGACGACGTGCAACGGCACCGGCGGATTCGCCGTCAGCGCAAGCGTGGCGCTGGTGTGCCTGAGCACATGCAGCGACCCAGTCGACACACCGGCCGCCTTCCGATGGCGAATGAACCAGTTCGAAACCGTCTCCGGATAGATCGGGTGCCCGAGCCCGTCGCAGAAGACGAGATCGTGATCCTGATACGCAGGTCCAGCGAGATCCCGCTCGAGAAGCTGCGTATCGCGGTGGCGGCGCAGTGCAGCGACTGTTTCGGCGTCCAGGGCGACGGTGCGCTCGCTGCGCCTGGACTTCGGCAAGCCGATCGAGCAGGTGTGCCGCTCACCGCAATCGGGGCAGTCACCCGCTATCGCCCGCAACTGCTGCTCGACGCGCAGGCGGGCGCCGTCGAGGTCGAGCGCCTGCCATGTGAGCCCGAGCAGTTCACCTCTCCGCATGCCAGTGGTCGCACCAAGCCTCCAGAGCGCATATAGGCGATCGGCGCTGACGTGCTCCAGGAACCGGCGCAACTCGCCGGCGCTCCACGACTTGACGCGCGTGCGCGGTACGGCAGGCGGGTCGGCGGCGTTGGCGACGTTGCGCGCAACCTTGCTCCACCTGACGGCATCACCGAGGGCGCGGTGAAGCACGGCATGCACCAGCCGTCGCGAGGCGACAGACAAGCCCTGGCGCTCGAGTGCTGCATAGAGCCCGTTCAGATGGCCTGCCGTGAGGCTGCGTAGCGGCACGGCGCCGACTTCACGGTCTTCGATGTAGGTGTTGACGATCTGCGTGTAGCGGTGGTGGGTCAACGGGCGGACAGTCGCTGAGATCGCCGGTAGCCACTCGTCGACAAGGAATCGCGCGAGCGGCTGCTTGCTGGGCTCGAAGTAGGTCCCGTCGCCGACCTGGGTGAGTACGGTCGCTAGATGGCGTTGTGCTTCTTTCTGGGTGCGGAAGCCGCCTTTTGACGCCTGACGGCGGTTGCCTGTCTTCGGATCGGCCGGGAGATCCCAATAGGCGGTCCAGGAATTGCCACGTTTGCGGGTTGAGCCTCTCATCTCATTGCTCCTCCTGGGTGCTCACGATGTACGGCGCGTGCTTTAGCCACTCCGCCAGCGCGCCGTCTGCTGCTTTGAACTCCGTCTCGGGGACCGCAGACCAATAGAGGCGCGGATCCTGCATGCCGAGGGGCCGGCCTCCACGAATCCACGCGCGTACTTCGTAGGGTGATGCCTGGAGGTTGGGTCCGATCTGGATTGGCTCGTCGGAGTCGGTCGGGACGAACAGATGCACGGGTGCGACGTGAAGCGCTTGTGCGTACTGGAACGCCTCTACCAGCGATAGCTCTCGGCTGCCGGCTTCGACTTTGGCGATGGCCGTCCGATCGGTGTGTGCGCCAAGTTGGTTGAGCCGATCGGCGAGGCCCTGCTGGGTCATCCCGCGTTGGAGCCGCAGCTCGCGGATGCGCTCGATGGTTGTCTCTCGAAGTGTCCTCATCCGTGCGAATATAGCACATCATCGTTCTAAATTCTTGCATCTCTGTGCGAGCCGAGCTACCGTGCCGAGCATGATCGAATCGAGCACGTCAATGATCGAAAACCGCACGGAGCGGCTGCTGACTGTCCACGAGGTGGCCGACTGGCTCGGGATCAGTGCGAGCACGCTCCGCTACTGGCGGCACGTGCATCGCGGCCCTCGCTCGCTGAGCGTCGGAGGAGCGGTGCGCTATCGAGCGAGCGACGTCGAGGCGTGGCTGAACCTCGGAGCCAAGCAGGGCGACTCATGACCGAGCCGCTCACGTACACCATCTCGGAGGCCGCGAGAGCGCTCCGAATCGGACGGAGCGCGGCATACGCCGCAGCTCGCTCCGGTGAACTGCCAGTGATCCGCGTCGGCCGGTCGTTGCGCGTTCCGCGCCATCGGCTCGAGCAACTACTCGGAGTCCCCGAAACAAACGAGGCCGCCGGCGACAACGGCGACCTCGTGAAGAACGCCGATGCAGGCGGCGATCATGGCGAAGCGTAACGAGCCACGCCGACGCCGACGCCGACGCCTTCTGCAGCACCTTCCTCCGCTGCCCGAGCCCGTCTGCCGCCACTGCCTGACGAATTTGGCAATGCCAGGCTGGAAATGCTGCCGCGCGTGTTGGGATGCGCGCTGGACGACCGGCCCCGACGAGCTGCCGACCGAGCGCGAGGGCATCGCGATTCGGTTTGGGGAACGTCCCGACGGCCAGCTCTTTATCGACACGGAGCGAGCCGCGTGAGCCCGCTCGAGCTAGTGCGCGCCCGCCTGGAGCAATCCGGGTGCAACCCGCGCGGAACCGGCGACAAGCTTCAGTCGTGCTGTCCCGCGCATGAGGACCGCAATCCGTCGCTCGCCGTGCGGCTCAGCGACGACGGCAAGGTGCTGTTGCACTGTCACGCCGGCTGTCCTGTTGAGCGAATCCTCGATGCGCTGAGCCTCGAGTGGGCTGACCTTTACCCCGACGGCGACCGCGACGGCCAGCATCGCGAGATCGTCGCAACCTACCCCTACGTTGACGAGCGGGGCGCGTTGCTGTTCGAGGTGGTCCGCTTCAAGCCGAAGGATTTCCGCCAGCGCCGTCCGGACGGCCGCGGCGGCTGGATCTGGAAGCTCGACAACGCGCGCCGCGTGCTGTACCGGCTGCCGCAGGTGATTGAGGCCGCGAAGGCGGGCACGAGGATCTGGGTCGCCGAAGGCGAGAAGGATGTTTGCGCGCTCGAGAAGGCTGGAGTCGTCGCGACCTGCAATCCCGGCGGTGCTGGCAAGTGGCGCAAGCAGTACGGCACGCCGCTGAAAGGCGCCGATGTCGTCGTGATCGCCGACAACGACGAGCCGGGTCTGAAGCATGCACGCGAGGTCGTGGCGGCGGTGAGAGAGGTCGCGGCGAAGGTCGTGCTCGTCAGGTGCCCAAACGGCCGCAAGGACGTGGCCGATCATCTCGCCACCGGCGGCACGCTCGCCGAGCTTGAGCCGCTCCAGATGCCGACGCGGGAGCCCGGCCAGCTCAGCGACCTGCTGGTGGCGGACATCCTGGCGAAGAACCCGGAACTGTCCGAGGAGGATCTCGAGGGCGCCAAGTCGCTCGGCGACCTGATGAAGCTCCTCGGCGGCAAGACCTCCGTCGCAGATCAGATCGTGGAGGCCGTCAACAACACCGGCGCGGTGCTGTTCCACGACGACGCCGATCGGTGCTACGCGACGTTCGAGGTCGACGGCCACACCGAGACCTGGCCGGTCCGCTCCCGCGCCTTCAAGCTGTTCGCACGCCACGCCTACTGGATGGCGACGCTGGACGAGAGGGCCGAGCCCGATCAGCGGCGCGGCAAATCAGCCAACACCCAAGCAATCGCCGATGCGGTCGGCACGCTCGAGGCCGAGGCGCTGTTCAACGGCGAGACGCTGGACGTACATTTGCGGGTGGCGCACGTCGATGGCGCGATCTTCATCGACCTCGGCGACGAGGATTGGCGTTGCGTTCAGATCACGCGCAACGGTTGGACCGTTCTCGGCGAGCATCCTGTCCGTTTCCGGCGCAGCGGCGGGACGGCCGCGCTGCCCGACCCTGAGCGCGGCGGCCAGCTCGATCTGCTCCGCAGGTTCTTGAACGTGACCGACGACGACTGGCGGCTGGTGGCCGGCTGGCTGATTGCATCGGTTCGCGAGCGTTTCCCATGTCCGGTGCTCGTGCTGCATGGTGAGCAGGGCAGTGGCAAGTCAACCGCGGCGCGGACGCTGCGCTCGTTGATCGACCCAAACACCGCGGATCTGCGTCGCGCGCCGAGCGATGTAGACGACCTGATGGTCAGCGCCTCGCACAACCACGTCGTTGCTTTCGACAATCTGAGCCACCTTGAGCCGTCGCTTTCGGACGCGATCTGCCGACTCTCGACCGGCGGCGGACAAGCCAAGCGGATGCTCTATGCCGATGATGAGGAGCACGTTCTCGACGCGCAACGCCCGGTGATCGTCAACGGCATCGAGGAACTCGCCACCCGCTCGGACCTGTTGGACCGGGCGCTGATGGTCGAACTGCCGGTGATCGCCGACCGCAAGCGTGTCGACGAGCGGAACTTCTGGACAAGCTTCGAGCAGGCGCGGCCCGCGATCTTCGGAGCACTGTGCGATGTGATCGTCGGCGCCCTGGCGCGCATCGACAACGTGCAACTCGGGGAGATGCCCCGGATGGCCGACTTCGCGAAATGGATCGTCGCCGCCGAGCAGACCCTCGGCTGGACGCCGGGAGCGTTCTTGAAGTCCTACGCCGAGAACCGGAGCAAGGGCGACGAGCTCGCGATCGAAGCAAGCCCGGTCGGACCGCCGCTGTGCCTCCTCGCCGAAGCTGGTTTCGAGGGCACGATGACCGAGCTGCTCGAGCGACTAGTGGAGCTGACCGACGAGCAGGCGACCAGGGCGAAGACGTGGCCGAAAAGTGCGCGTGCGTTGTCGTCACACGTCAAGCGGCTCGCTCCGAACCTGCGCAAACGCGGTTACGTCGTCGAACACGATCGCTCCACCGACAGCAATCGCCGCCGGATCGTGAGGCTGAAACGCAATGGGTAGCGGCGCAACCGTCCAGACCGTCCAGACCGTCCGACGCCCAATGTCGATAGGAGCGGCAGTTCGGACGGTTCGGACTGTTCGGACGGTCTTCCCGGTACCTCCTCATGCGAGGCGCAGCGGATGACTCCGACCGAGACGCTGCTCCAGGCGCTACGCGAACACGGCTGCGACCCGCGCAAGGTAGGCCCCGGACTCTGGCTCGCGACCTGCCCATCGTGTCGCGAAGCCGGCCACTTCGGACTGCTCGAGGTCCGCCAAGCGCCCGGCGGTCACATCGACCTGGAATGCAAAACCACGCAATCACTACAGGAGGAGCAATGAGTGCGCAAAGCGTACAATCGTGCACTATGCGAACCGATGCCAATACAGCTCCACCAAGGGTCGCGATCAAGACCGACGTGCCGCCCGACCTCGCCGCGCAGGTAAGGCGCGCCGCCGAGCGGGACGGCCGCACCGTCTCGAACTATCTGAGGCTGGTACTGCGCAAACACCTCGACGACGGCGCCGACCATGAATGAACAGCAGGACGCGAAGGCGCTCGCCACCAGTCACGGCTTCCGGCAATGGGCTGGTGACCTATCGGGCCGTCTCTACGTGCACCCGGGCGGGCACCGCATCCTCACGCTCGAGCAGTCGGTCGAGCTGATCAAGACTGGCGCGGTCAAACCGACGCCCGCTGTGAGGTTGCCGTGACCTGGAGCATCTCAATCCCTCACCGCTCGCGCCGAGACTCGCTGGTCGACGTGGCGGCACTCGTACGACACGTACCTGGGCAAGACGAGGATCGCAACGCGTTGCGGCAGCTCGTGATCCAGGCACAAGTCGACAGTGTCGCTTCGTCGGCCGGCGAGTTGATCGACCATCTCGAATCGCTCACGCCTGGACAGCGCCGCGCCATGCTCGACGCCGCACGCGCAGCGTGCGGACTGCAATCGATTGAGATGGCCGACGCACGCGAGCGTCTCACGAGCGGCGTCACGACGCGAGGAGAACTCCGGCTCGACCGCGATGGTATGTGGCGCGAGGCCACGCCCGAGCCGCGATGGGCTATCGGACCCGCCGGCCAACCCGTCGACCTCAACGTCGCCGAGGCCGAGGCAGCGCGCCAGCATGCCAGCGATGAGAGCCTCCGACACCAGCGCGAAGCGCAGGCCGTCGAGCGCCAGGCCGACGCGGAAGCGCTGCGTGAGCACGAGCGGGCACTCCGCGACCAGGCCCGGCGCGAGCTTCCCGAGCAGATGCGGAACCTCGTCCCATGAATGTCGCCGAAGTCAGTTCTCACGAAGCCGCCCACGCCGCGGCCGCCATCTCGACCGGCATCGGTGTCCGGCGCGTGGGGCTCGACGCTAAAGGCGGCTTTGTCGAATACGAGCCGCACTCTCATACCCGCAGCGGCGCCATGGCACGAGTGCCGATCGTGCTTGCAGGACTGATCGAGACGGGAGACGACATCCCGTCCTGGCCGCTCGACCCCGAGGCCGGCCCGGATTCTGAGCGCGGCGACCGCCGCATGCTGGCAACGCTCGCCAACCAACTCGATCTCACAGAGCGCGAGTACAACAGCCTCGTAAGCAACGCGCTCAAGCTGTCACTTTCGAGCGAGTTCCTGAAGCTGCGCCGAGCCATCGCCAGCGAACTCGAGCAGCACAGCGAGCTCGACGCGGACGCGCTACGCAAAGTGAAGGCCGCCACCGAAGGGACCATGATGCTGACAAAACGCATCCAACTGACCGACACCATCCCGCTCGACGAAGGCGAGATGATCGCCTACGCGAGCACGTTCAACAACGTCGACGCCCAGAACGATCGGGTGATGCCAGGCGCGTTCGCCTCGACCGTCGCCAAGATCAAGGCCGGCAACACGCTCCCGCTCATCTGGGGCCACGACGCGCACGGCTCCCCGCAGAACTTCGTCGGCCAGATCATCGACGCGGGCGAGAACGCCGAAGGCCTCGAGGTTCACGCCCGGTTCGACCTCGAGGATCCCGTCGGACGTAAGGCATGGCGGCCCGTCAAAGACGGGGCGATCAACAAGCTCAGCATCGGCTACCGGATCCCCGCCGGTGGACAGCGCCGCGCTAAGGACGGCGCCAACGAACTGACTAGCGTCGAACTGTTCGAAGTGTCGCTCGTCCTTACGCCCGCGAACGATCAAGCCCGCGTGTTGGCAGTGAAGAGCGCCAGTCGCAAACGATCCGCGTGGGACTATCACCCTGACGAGATCATCTGGGATGACACTGATGCCTTGCTCGCCCGATGCAAGGCGATCGAGCGGGAGTTCGCGCCAGTCCAGATCGCGACCTTCGAGTGCTGATCCGATGGCGGCCCGTGTTTGCTCGGAGCCGGGGTGCATGAGGGCCGCGACATACCGCGGACGCTGCGTCGATCACGCACGCGACCGAGAGCGCACAACCGACCGCAAGGGCAAGGGCAAATACGGAACGAAGCTTTGGCGCCACCGCCGCGAACAGCAACTCAGCCGCGAGCCGCTATGCGCCCGCTGCGGCAAAGTCGCAGAGATCGCACATCACCTCATCGGGATCGAGAACGACCCATACCACCGCCGGCTTCAATCGTTGTGCACGAGCTGTCATTCCGCGTTAC
The DNA here is from genome assembly GCA_963796525.1 of uncultured Solirubrobacterales bacterium. Classification (GTDB taxonomy): domain Bacteria; phylum Actinomycetota; class Thermoleophilia; order Solirubrobacterales; family Solirubrobacteraceae; genus Palsa-465. Next base: position 567,737 of record CAWCMD010000009.1, on the reverse strand, counting down.
ACCGGAATGCTCGGGGCGGCACCAGCGAATCGCGCCCCGCGCGTGGTGCCGCCCCGCCCCTTACCCCCGATCAGCGGCGCTCGGAAGCTATCAACAGGTTTCGTGAGTGAAAGTAGCGATTCTTCTTATCCGTCGTCCTTCGAACATTCGTCTACGACAGTCAAAAAGTGTCGGTTTCTCCATGACTTTGGCGTCGTTAGACCGTCCTTTCCTATATGCGCGGTTGGATCGCGCAGGGGAGCGCCCCGCCGCATTCGTGGCGGGGCGCTCCGGGTGCGCCAGCGCAGGGGGCGGCGCTGGCGCTGAGGGGGCGTCCTTTCCCCACGCTGCAAACCTTATCTCGGCAGCCAGCTATTCCTTCTCAAACGGTCCTATTCTTACGGCGGCCGATCCCCGGGGGAGGGTGGTGCACCGGGGTCGATACGCCAGCCACCGCCGGTTGCGCAACTGCGGGCGCCGGTGAGATCAACGGGATGAACACACCCTGATGAGCGGCAAGACGACTACGATCACGATCCGGCTGTCATCCGAGGAGGTGGCTCGGCTCGATGAGGTGCGTGGCGATGGCGTGAGCCGCTCGGCGTTCGTGCGCGAGTTGTTGCGCCGGTCCGCTCCGGTCGATGATCAGCCGTCTTATCCCGAGGCGTTGCGGTTGCTCGCGCGTTCGGCGAGGGCGGGGAAGGTGCAGGCCCAGGTCGCGTTAGAGCGTGCGCTCAGGGGTGCGCGGGTCGATGATGATGGTGACTGGCTTGCGAGGTTGCTCGATGGCGCCGGCGAGTGAGCTTGACCGCTTCCGGCGGTTCGCGGATGGTGTCGGACTGCGGCTGGAGCCGTTCCAGCTCGAGGTGATGGCGGGCGTGCTCTCGGATCGCCGGGAGGTGGTGATCTCTCAGCCGCGAGGCGCCGGGAAGACGACGCTGTTGGGCTGCTACGCGCTCTGGGAGCTGGTCAAGCATCCCGACGCGACGATCATCGCGGCGGCAAGCGCTCGCGACCAGGCGGGGCACCTTTACCGGGCTGCGATGCGGTTCGCCAAGCAGATCCCGGCGTTGCGCGACCGGCTGACGTTCACGTTGCGCGAGATCCGCACGCCGCAGGACGGCAGGCTGATCGTCGTCAGCGCCGACTCGGAGAAGCAGATGGGCCACGACCCGTATCTGGTGATCGTGGACGAACTCGGCTCGCACGTTCGCGATGACTTGTATGTGTCGCTTCGCTCGGCACTGATCAAGAACCCCGACGCGCGGATGCGGATCATCTCGACGATGGGCGGGCACGAGGAAGCGCCGATGCCGTCGATGCGCCGCCGCGTGCTCGAGGACGGCCAGGTGACCAGGGATGGCGTGGTGCTGCGCGCCGAGACAAGAGACTCGCTGTGGCTCGAGTGGAGCATGCCGGAAGGCGGGGATGTCGATGACATTGCGGGCGTGGTGAAGGCCGCGAATCCGCGCGCCGCGATCACGGCCGAGATGCTGGCCGAGCATCGCCGCGTGCTGCACGAGTCGGCGTTCAGGCGGCTGCATTGCAATCAGAACCTTCCGACGGATGACGCGTTCATCTCCGCCGATCAGTGGGATGCGTGCGCGGGGCCGATCGACATCCCGGCGGGCTCCGAGGTGGTCGCCGCGGTCGACGCCGGGATCAGACGCGACTCGACCGCGGTCGTCACCGTGCGCAAGGACGACGCCGGGATCTTCCACGCGGGCTTTCAGATCTAGACGCCATCGCGGACCCGCGAGGTTCGGCTCGACGACGTGGAGGAGCACATCATCGCCTTGTGCAAGCGGTTCGACGTGAGAATGGTGGCCTATGACAAACATTTGTTCATCGGGTCGGCGCAGCGGCTCGGGGAGGCGGGCGCGCCGATGGTCGAGTACCCGCAGAACAACTCGAAGATGGTCCCGGCGACTCAGCTGCTCCATGAGGTAATCGCGACCGGCCGGCTGCGGCATGCCGGTGATCCGGTCGCCCGCTCGCACGCGCTCGCCGCGGTGGTTGCCGAGACGGAGATGGGGTTGCGGATCCGCAAGACCGCGAGCCGGGACAGGATCGATTCGCTGGTCGCGCTGGCGATGGCGATCTCGATCGCGGACGCGATGCCCGCCCCACGCCGGTCGGTTTACGAGCGGTATTACGAGCGGTACTACAGCGATGCCGGCTTAAGCCCGTAGCCTCCTCGTTGTCGATGAGGGAGACCGAATGAACCTAGCCAAGATTCTGGACGCCTGTCAGGGCGAAGAGCTTGACAACTGGCGTGTGATCCCCGGCGGCTTCAACGAGCCCGGCACCGATCTCCTCGCAGGGGTGTTCGATGCTGGCGCCCGTGAGGAGCCGGCCCTGACGGCGCTGGAACATACGTACCGCGCCGTCTACCTGCCCGACGCGCGTCTCGGACTCGGCTGGGGAATGAAGACCGAGTACACCCGCCAGTGGAAGGACCAACGCCCGGACTGGGCGGACTCGGATTGGAGCGACCCCGTCGAGCCGCACCTCGCCCATGTGCTGTTCAACGGCACGATGGTCTGGCGAGCGCACTACACGTACATCAATCGGGGCGCAGGCCGCGATGGGATCCTGCCCTGGCCGGAAAAGAAGTTCGAGCCGGGTCCGACGCCGCTCGATGCCACGCCCGGCGGGTGGGACACGACTCGCTGGGAGGTGCGGTTCGCCCGGCTGCTGAGCGACCTACAGGGCATCGACGACTGGGACTTCGAAAGCGAGCTCCGCGGATGGGGATTGAAGGTCCTCGAGGCCTCGCCGCTCGAACTGACACGTCCGGGTGGACCCCGCGAGGACGAATAGCCGCCACGGGTGTCTTGTCAACGCGATGTCAACGAACGTAGCCGCACAGAACAGCACGAACCGCCAGGAGCGAATTCCCTGCAAACACCCAGCTTCGCGCTACGGACCATCACGCGGCGTCACGGCGCGAAGCGAACAAGGCGTTCGCCCACTACCGCTGGTAAGGGGCTGCTTCGCAGCATCCGTGGGGCCGTTCAGCCCCATCCGGACCCCGTTGGTTTCTCCCGAGACCGCTTGGGCGGTGCCATCCCCGTCCATGCCCATTCCGCCGGCCATCCATGGGCCGGCCGGCGACGGGTGGGCGGGACTTCATTCAGGCAGCCTCCGTCCCGCAGAAGCACGAGTAGGGAGGGTCGAACGTCCACAGCGGACATCGTTGCCGTCCCCGGCGATCGAATTGCTGCCAAATGGACGTTGCCAGGCGTCCCCAACCCCCATTTCGTTACATCACGACCGCCGCGGTCAGCAACGCGTAACGAAATCGGGGCTATAGCGCGCATTTCGTTACACGTTGCCTCCACGAGCGGGCGCTCTGTAACGAAATCGGGGCTGCTAAGCACCCCACCCCCTCCTCGAAAGCCAAATACGGGGCAGACCAACCCCCCAGGCCCCGGCCGAAGGCCGGAAGCTGAGGCGCCAGCCGTCAGCACGAGGAGCGCGACAGACCCCGCCCGCACTCGCCAACCCAGGCTGTCCGGACGGGCCCGCCCGGCCTCGTGGCTGGGCCCGCTAAGCATCCAGCCTCGCCAAGGCCGGGCCCGCCACGAGTCATCCGGCTGGACGCCGCGAAGCGGCCCATCCCTTCCCTGGGTAACCGCGAGGGCCGCCCACCACACGGGACCGGGGGCTGCGGTGGGACAACCCTCGCGGTCGTGAAATGTAACGCGCGATTTTTGGGCGCTGGCGGGCGTTGCAGAAAGGTGTCAGGATGCCGACAAAGGCTGACTCTTAAGCCTTCCGATTGCTCCTGGTACATTTGCCGCGTGCGACCTCGAGCCAGGATGGCCGTGCTCGCGACGGGGGCCGTTTCGATCGGTCTGACGCTCACGGGAACGACCGCTGCGCAGACCCCTACCACCTGCAGCACGCAGGTCATTGCGAATACGTTCGTGGCGTTCCGGATCGCCGTCGTCCATCCGGTCACCTGCGACAGGGCGACCGACGCCGTGCGGTCGTTCCTCACCCAAGGCTTCATCCCCGGCTGGCGCTGCCGTGAGGACTACGTTGTTCCCCACAACGTCACGTGCTGGCCGGACGGCTCCTCCGGCGAGCTGTTCTTCGTGTACCGCCCGCATTCGCGCACCACGCGGGGTGTTGCCTCCGGCCAGGGGATCACGCCGCTCGCAGGGCGCTACGTCGGCCCCGGCGGGAACGGTCGCGAGGTCTCGTTCGGCTACGACGCGCGGCGGTCGATCATCTACAACTTCCGGGTCAACCGCGCGCTCTACTCGAACACGTACTTCTCGGAGACCCCGGTACGGGACGGCGGGTTCGACTACGACTTCCGCAGCGCGGAGTTCGAGCTTCGGATCAAGGGCCAGTGGGTCAGCCCGGGGGTCGTCAAGGGCTCGATCTTCACGGTCGGGGCGCCGACCGAGTACTTCACGGTTTCGCTGGACGTGCCGAATCCTTGACGGCGCGCGCCGGCAGGCCGATGAGCAGGAACCCGCAGCCGCAGGCGATCAGCAGCAGGATCGCGCCCAGCGTCTCCAGGTAGAGGCCGGCGCTGGGGGTCGAGCTCGCATCCACGTAATGCGAGGTGCTGGAGCCGATCAGCCCTGAGGAGTGCGCATCGGGCAGGTCGCCCAGCAGCGCAATCAGCAACACGACGATCCCGAGAACGCCGATCGCCAGCAGCGACGGGCGGCTGGGGGAGCGCCAGAAGCCGAATGCCAGCACGACCACGGCGAGCGCGATCGGGATCAGCGCGTAGGAGTCGTTGCCGCCGGTGGAGACCGACTTGATCGGTCCCGCCACGTTGGCCGAGTGCACCTGGAAGAGCGTTGTGAACTCGGCGACCAGCAGCAGCAGCGCGCCCAGCAGGGCGCATCCCACGACCGCCACGATCGGCCACCCTCGCCGGGCGGGCGCGGGGGCCATGGGCTGCGCTGGGGTGCTCGCGGCCGAGCGGGTGCCGGAGCGGCGGGAGCCGGACGGAGCCTTTGGTGGCGCGCTCTTCGCGGACGCCTTCGCCGGCGTCTTAGCGGACGCCTTGGCCGGCGTCTTAGCGGACGCCTTGGCCGGCGTCTCCGCGGCCGCCTTTCTCGGCGTCTTCGAGGACGCCCTCGCCGAAGGCTTCGCGGCCGTTGCAGGGGCCTTCGGAGGGCTCTTTGACGAGTTCGGCGACCGCTTCGCGGGTGCCTTTGCGGGGCCTTTGCCCGAGTGCCCGGAAGATCCGCCGGATGAGAGCCCGGAACCCCTCTTTGGCGGCTCGGACCCTTTGCTATATTCAGAACTCGCCTCGGGTGGCGTGGCGTTCATGCGTGCGTGCCCCCGGGCGCGGAGAATCCACGCAATGGAGACGCCGTCCAGATAGACCACCGCCCCCCGCCGACAGCCGCGTCGTGAGTGGGCCCATAGGGCCCTTTTTCATGCGCAGAGCCGACGGGACAGGGCACCAATTGCCAGGAGTGGGAACGACCCGCCCGTCTCAACCGGAAAAAGTTCATGCCTCGTAAGTTCACTCTCGAAAAAACCCGCAACATCGGGATCATGGCTCACATCGACGCCGGTAAGACGACGACGACCGAGCGCATCCTCTATTACACCGGACGGACCTACAAGATGGGGGAGGTTCACGAGGGCGCTGCCGTGATGGACTGGATGGAGCAGGAGCAGGAACGGGGCATCACGATCACTTCCGCGGCCACCACCACGCAGTGGAAGGACTACCGGATCAACATCATCGATACGCCCGGCCACGTCGACTTCACGGTCGAGGTCGAGCGGTCGCTGCGCGTGCTCGACGGCGCGATCGCGCTGTTCGACTCGGTCGCCGGCGTCGAGCCGCAGTCCGAGACCGTGTGGCGCCAGGCCGACAAGTACCGCGTGCCGCGGATCGCCTACATCAACAAGATGGACCGCATCGGCGCCGACTTCACGCGCGGCGTGCAGACGATGGTGGATCGCCTCGGCGCCCATCCGGTCCCGATCCAGCTGCCGATCGGCGCGGAGCAAGATTTCAAGGGGATCGTCGACCTGGTGACCAACAAGGCGATCATCTACAAGGACGAGCTCGGCAAGGAGCAGGACGTCATCGAGATCCCGGCTGAGCTGGCCGACGAGGCCGCCGCCGCCCGCGAGCACCTGCTCGAGGAGATCTCCCACTACGACGACGAGCTGCTCGAGATGATCCTCGAGGAACAGGAGATTCCTGTCGATCGCCTCAAGCGGGCGATCCGCCAGGCGACACTCGACATCAAGCTGACCCCGGTCCTGTGCGGCTCGAGCTTCAAGAACAAGGGCGTGCAGCCGCTGCTCGACGCGGTCGTCGACTATCTCCCGAGCCCGCTCGACGTGCCGCCGGTCGAGGGCATAGAGCCCGCCAAGGGCTCGAGCAACGGGGATGAGCAGCCCGCCGTCCGTCACGCCTCCGACGATGAGCCGTTCGCGGCGCTCGTCCACAAGATCATGGCCGACCCCTACGTCGGCAAGCTCACCTACTTCCGCGTCTACTCGGGGCGGCTCGACGCCGGCGCGCGCGTGCTGAACGTCAACACGGGGCGGACCGAGCGGATCGGGCGCATCCTGATGATGCACGCCAACGAGCGCGAGGAGGTCAAGGAGGTCTTCGCGGGCGACATCGCCGCGGGGGTCGGGATCAAGCAGGTCGCGACCGGCGACACGCTGGCCGCGCCGGACAAGCCGATCAAGCTCGAGATGATCGAGTTCCCGGAGCCGGTGATCAAGGTCGCGATCGAGCCGAAGACCAAGGCCGACCAGGAGAAGATGTCAACCGCGCTCGGCCGCCTCGCCGAGGAGGACCCGACCTTCCAGGTCCGCACCAACGAGGAGACCGGACAGACCGAGATCTCCGGAATGGGCGAGCTGCATCTCGAGGTGCTGGTCGACCGCATGCTGCGTGAGTACAAGGTCGACGCCAACGTGGGCCGTCCCCAGGTGTCCTACCGCGAGACGATCCGTGGCACCGCCGAGAAGATCGAAGGCCGCTTCGTGCGTCAGACGGGGGGCTCGGGCCAGTACGGAATCGTCTACATCAACGTCGAGCCGGCTCCCGGAGAGGGCTTCGACTTCGTCAACAAGATCAAGGGCGGAGCGATTCCCACCGAGTTCATCCCCGCGGTGGAGAAGGGCGTCGAGGAGGCACTCGAGAACGGGCCTCGCGCCGGCTACCCGATGGTCGATGTCCGGGTCACGCTCACCGACGGCAAGTACCACGACACCGACTCGAGCGAGATCGCCTTCAAGGTCGCCGGCTCGCTGGCGCTGAAGGAGGCCGCGAAGCGGGCCAAGCCGGTGCTGCTCGAGCCGATCTTCGCGGTCGAGGTCGTGACGCCCGAGGAGTTCATGGGCGATGTGATCGGGGATCTGAACCGTCGCCGCGGGCATGTCCACGGCATGGAGCAGCGCGGCAATGCCCAAGTCGTGTCGGCGTTCGTGCCGCTCGCCGAGATGTTCGGCTACGCGACCGACCTGCGGTCAAACACCCAGGGTCGAGCCACGTACACGATGCAGTTCGAGCGCTACGACGAGGTCCCCGCGAACATTGCAGAGAAGGTGGTAGGCGAGCTACAACCCGCCTAGCACCTGTCTCGGACGGAAGTCCGATAGATTTTTGAGGTTCGCCCTCAGGGCGAGCGGAACTACTGAAACAGAAGGAGCGTCAGCAAAGTGGCGAAAGCCAAGTTCGAGCGCGATAAGCCCCACGTCAACGTCGGCACGATCGGTCACATCGACCACGGCAAGACGACGCTGACGGCTGCCATCACCAAGGTGCTGAACGAGAAGTACGGCGGCACGGAGGTGCGGTCGTTCGAATCGATCGACAACGCTCCTGAGGAGAAGGCGCGCGGGATCACGATCGCGACCTCACACGTCGAGTACCAGACCCCCAATCGTCATTACGCACACGTCGACTGTCCGGGTCACGCCGACTACGTCAAGAACATGATCACGGGTGCCGCCCAGATGGACGGCGCGATCCTGGTCGTGTCCGCGGCGGACGGCGCGATGCCGCAGACCCGCGAGCACATCCTGCTCGCCCGTCAGGTGGGCGTGCCGTACATCGTGGTGTTCCTCAACAAGGCCGACATGGTCGACGACCCCGAGCTGCTTGAGCTGGTCGAGGTCGAGATCCGCGACCTGCTTTCCGAGTACGAGTTCCCCGGCGACGACATCCCGTTCGTCACCGGCTCGGCGCTGAAGGCGCTCGAGGGCGACACCGAGCAGGAGGCGAAGATCCTCGAGCTCGCCGAGGCGCTCGACTCCTACATCCCCGAGCCCGTCCGCGACTTGGACAAGCCGTTCCTGATGCCGGTCGAGGACGTGTTCTCGATCACCGGCCGCGGCACGGTCGCAACAGGACGCATCGAGCAGGGGATCATCAAGACCGGCGAGACGGTCGAGATCGTGGGCATCAAGGACACGACCTCAACCGTGGTCACCGGCGTCGAGATGTTCAAGAAGATCCTCGACGAGGGTCGCGCGGGTGACAACGTTGGTTGTCTGCTGCGCGGTACCAAGCGCGAGGACATCGAGCGCGGGCAGGTGCTCTGCAAGCCCGGCTCGATCACGCCGCACACCCAATTCAAGGCCGAGGTGTATGTCCTCAAGAAGGAGGAGGGTGGTCGTCACACCCCGTTCTTCAGTGGCTACCGGCCGCAGTTCTACTTCCGCACGACCGACGTAACCGGCGTGGCGAAGCTGCCCGAGGGCACCGAGATGGTGATGCCGGGCGACAACGTCACGATGGAGATCGAGCTGATCCAGCCGATCGCCATGGACCAGGGTCTGCGGTTCGCGATCCGCGAGGGCGGCCGTACGGTCGGCTCGGGGGTCGTCACCGAAGTCATCAAGTAGTTATTTGGGCGGCTGGGCCTCACGGCCCGCCGCCCTTTATTTCGAGTAGGAGATACGACCTTTCTTGGGGCGGGCCCCGAAAAGCCCGGGGACTCGCCCCGTTTGACTGCCAATGGCAACCATTGCTCAAAACAAAATCCGGATTCGCCTGAAGTCCTATGACCACTCGGCGATCGAGACGGCGGCGAAGGAGATCGTCGAGACGGCGACGCGCACCGGCGCGACCGTTTCCGGTCCCGTTCCGCTGCCGACGGAGAAGAACGTGTACTGCGTGATCCGCTCCCCCTTCAAGGACAAGGACTCACGCGAGCACTTCGAGATCCGCACCCACAAACGACTGATCGACATCCACCAGCCGACGCCGAAGACCGTCGACTCGCTGCAGCGACTCGACCACCTCCCGGCGGGGGTGGATATCGAGATCCGTCTGGCCTCGTAGCTGACCATGGCCGCGATCCTCGCTCGCAAACTCGGGATGACGCAGAAGTTCCTCGACGACGGACGCGTCGAGCGGGTCACCGTGCTCGAGGCCGGCCCCTGTCCGGTGACCGCGATCCGCACGCTCGACCGCGACGGGTACGAGGCGGTTCAGCTCGCGTTCGCTCCCTGCAAGGAGAAGGTGCTCTCGAAGGCCGAGCTGGGGCACCTGAAGAAGGCCGACGCCTCCGCGCACCGCGTCGTGCGCGAGTTCCGCGACGAGGTCGGCGAGCTGCTCGTCGGCGAAACCGTCAAGGCCGACGCGTTTTCGGCTGGCGATCGCGTGAAGATCTCCGGCACCTCGAAGGGCAAGGGCTTCCAGGGCACGATCAAGCGCCACAACTTCAAGAGCGGCCCGAAGTCGCACGGCTCCCATAACGTTCGCGCGCCTGGCTCGATTGGCGCGTCGGCCACCCCCTCGCGCGTATTCAAGGGCCTGCGTGGCGCCGGCCAGATGGGCGGCGGCCGCGTCACCCAGCGCGGGTTGACCGTCGTCGACGTGCTCCCGGACCGGGGCCTGCTGCTCGTGCGCGGAGCGGTGCCCGGACCTCGGGGCGGTGTCGTGGAGGTGCGCAGCGATGGCTGATGTGAAGGCTCCCAAGCTCGGCGGTGGCACGGTCACGCTCGATGGCAGCGCCTTCACCGCGCGCTTCAACATGCCGATCGTGCACGAGGCGGTGCGCGCCGAGCTGAACGCGAGGCGGCGGGGCACGGCCTCGACCCTGACGCGTGGCCAAGTGCGCGGCGGCGGGGCCAAGCCGTGGCGCCAGAAGGGGACAGGCCGTGCGCGCGCCGGGTCCTCGCGCTCTCCCGTTTGGACCGGCGGCGGCACGGTGTTCGGGCCGACGCCTCGCCACTACACGGTCAAGGTCAATCGCAAGGCGCGGCGTGCCGCGCTGCGTAGCGCGCTCTCGCTGCACGCCGAGCGTGAGTCGCTGGCGGTATTCGACGCCGGTGCGTTCGGCGAGCCGTCGACCAAGCAGGCCGTGGGGCTCCTCGACGAGTGGGGCGCGGGCGCTCCGACGCTCGTGCTGCTATCCGACGAGGAGGCGGCCGCGGGCAAGTCGTTCCGCAATCTCTCCCACGTCGACGTGATGCCGGTCGAGGATGCAGGTGTCGCTGATCTCGTCGGGGCAGCGTCGCTGCTCGTTTCCGAGGCCGCACTGCCGGCGCTCGTCGCCCGCGCCGGAGCGAAGGACACCGAGGAGAGCAGCTGATGGATCCGAGCCAGGTCATCATCCGCCCGGTCGTCTCCGAGAAGAGCTACGCGCTGACGGAGGCCGGCAAATACACCTTCCGCGTGCACGAGCGCGCGCACAAGACGCAGATCCGCCAGGCGATCGAGCAGCTGTTCGACGTCAAGGTCGTCGACGTGCGCACCGCCCACGTCAAGAGCAAGCCCAAACGCCGCGGCCAGACCGCCGGCAAGACGCGGCAATGGAAGAAGGCGATCGTGCAGGTCGCCGAGGGCGACTCGATCCCGATCCTCCCGAGCCTGGAGGCCGCTGAGTAATGCCGATTCGCAAGCCTAAGCCGACCTCGCCCGGGCGCCGGTTCGTCACCTATCCCGACTACTCCGAGCTGACTCGCTCCGAGCCGGAGAAGTCGCTGACCGAAGGACTGAAGAAGTCCGGTGGTCGCAACGCGCACGGCCGTAAGACCTCGCGCCACCGCGGCGGCGGCGCCAAGCGCCTGTACCGCAAGATCGACTTCAAGCGGCGCAAGGACGGAGTGCCGGCGAAGGTCGCGCACATCGAGTACGACCCCAACCGCTCCGCGTACATCGCGTTGCTGCACTACGCCGACGGCGAGAAGCGCTACATCCTCGCGCCGCAGCGGCTGCGCGTCGGGATGACGGTGCAGTCCGGGACGAACGCCGACATTCGCGTCGGTAACAGCCTGCCGATGGGCAACATGCCGGCGGGTACCGTGATCCACAACGTCGAGCTGACGCCCGGTCGCGGCGGCCAGATGGCGCGCGCCGCGGGCGCAGGAATCCAGCTGCTGGCCAAGGACGGCGATTACGTGACGCTGCGCCTGCCCTCGGGCGAGATGCGGACGGTCCGCGCCGAGTGCCGCGCGACCGTCGGCGTGATCGGCAACTCCGACCACCAGAACGTGAAGATCGGCAAGGCGGGCCGTAAGCGTCACATGGGCGTGCGCCCGCAGACGCGCGGCACCGCGATGAACCCGGTCGACCACCCGCACGGCGGCGGCGAGGGCTCGACCACGCCGGGGCGTCACCCCGTGACGCCGTGGGGCGTGCCGACACTCGGCTACCGCACGCGCAAGAAGGGCAAGGATTCGGACCGCTACATCGTCCGCGGACGGAGAAGAGGTAAGAAGCGATGAGTCGCTCCAGCAAGAAGGGACCGTTCGTCGAGGAGCGGCTGATGTCACGGATCGAGGCGATGAACACGTCGGGCGAGAAGCGCATGCTCAAGACGTGGTCGCGGACGTCGACGATCTTCCCGGAGATGGTCGGGCACACGATCGCGGTGCACGATGGCCGCAAACATGTACCGGTCTTCATCAGCGAGTCGATGGTGGGCCACAAGCTTGGCGAGTTCGCTCCGACGCGTTTGTATCGCGGCCATGCGGGGACAGGTAAGAGGCGGTAATGGCTGACGCACCTGAGGAAAAGGAAGAGAAGCCGCGTCGCCGCCGCCGGCGCAAGTCTGGCCCTGACTCTGAGGCGGCGCCTGCTCCGGAGGCGCAGACCACCGAGGCCGAGGAGACCTCCGCCACGGAGACGCCCGCCGGGGGGACCCCCGCCGGGGAGACCCCCGCCGGGGAGACCCCCGCCGAGGAGGTCGAGCCGACTCCTGCCGACGTGGCAGCCGAGGAAGCCACCGAGGTCGTCCTCGAGGCCGACGATGAGGCGGAGGAGGAGACCGAGGCCGACCGCGAGCCAGAGGCCGAAGCGGACGAAGTCGAGGCAGACGAGGCCGAAGCGGAGGATGCCCCCAAGCCTCGCCGGCGCCGTCGTCGTGGCGCGGCCGCCGCGGAGGAGAAGGCCGAGGAGAAGGCTCCGGCCAAGCCGGCGCCGCGCCGCCGGCGCGCCCAGCGCGATCCCTCGCTGCCGCCCCCAGTGGTCCGGGCGCAGGCCAAATATGTGCGCTCTTCAGCGCGCAAGGCGCGCCTCGTCTGCGACCACATTCGCGGCAAGAGCGTCGAGGAGGCGCGAGCTATCCTCGCTCATACGCCGCGGGCGATCGCGCGGGATTGGAGCAAGTTGCTCGAGTCCGCCGTCGCGAACGCCGAGCACAACCACGAGCTTGTCGGCGAGGACCTGTACGTCAAGGCCGTGCACGCCGACGAGGGTCCGACGATCAAGCGGTTCCGGCCGCGCGCGATGGGTCGCGCGACGCGGATCCGCAAGCGCACCAGCCACCTGACGATCTTGCTCACGCCGAAGGACTAGAAGGAATAAATGGGTCAAAAAGTTCATCCCGAGTCGATCCGCGTGGGCTACATCCACGATTGGAAGTCGAACTGGTTCAACGAGCGCCACTTCGCCGAGTACCTGCACGAGGACACCCAGATCCGTGCGCACATCCTCGGGCGCCTCTCGCACGCCGGCCTGTCCGACATCACGATCCGCAAGAACGCCACCGAAGTGGAGGTCAACATCCACACTGCTCGCCCGGGGATCGTGATCGGCAAGTCGGGCTCGGAGGTCGATCAGCTGCGCCGTGACCTGCATCGGATCACCGGCAAGCAGGTCAAGGTCAACATTCTCGAGATCAAGCGCCCAGAGCTCGACGCGCGCCTCGTCGCGCAGTCGATCGCCGAGCAGCTGCAGAACCGGGTCGCGTTCCGGCGGGCGATGAAGCGCGCGCTGACGAGCGCGATGCGCTCAGGCGCAAAGGGCGTCAAGGTGCAGGTCTCAGGACGCCTCGGCGGCGCCGAGATGGCGCGGACCGAGGGCTACTCGGACGGCCGCGTGCCGCTGCACACGCTGCGCGCGGACATCGACTACGGATTTCACGAGGCGCGCACCACGTTCGGGCGGATCGGCGTCAAGTGCTGGATCAACAAGGGCGAGATCATGCCCGAGGGCTACACAGGCGCGGACCTGACGATCATGGACGAGCCCGCGCCACAGGCACCCGAGCGGCCCGGCCGCGATGGGCGCGGCGGACGCGACGGCCGTGGCCGTGGCCGTGACGGACGCGACGGGCCCGGTGGCGGTCGTGGCCCGGGCGGTCGCGGCGGTCCGGGAGGCCCCGGCCGTGGCGGTGGCCCCGGCGGTCGTGGCGGCGGTCCCGGCGGTCCGGGTGGCGGTGGTCGCGGTCGCGGTGGTCGTGGCGGCGGTCCCGGCGGTCCTGGTGGCGGTCGTGGTCCCGGCGGTCCTGGTGGCGGTCGTGGTCCTGGCGGTCCTGGTGGCGGTCGTGGTCCTGGCGGTCCTGGTGGCGGTCGTGGTCCTGGCGGTCCTGGTGGCGGTCGTGGTCCTGGCGGTCCTGGTGGCGGTCGTGGTCCTGGCGGTCCTGGTGGCGGTCGTGGTCCTGGCGGTCCTGGTGGCGGTCGTGGTCCTGGCGGTCCGGGTGGCGGCGGTCGCGGCGGCGGTGGCGGCTCGCGTGGCGGCGGCGGCCAGCGTGGCGGCGGTGGCGGCGGCGGAGCGCCCGGTCAGGGCGGTGGAGCCCGCTGATGCTCTCCCCCAAGCGCGTAAAGCACCGGAAGGTTCATCGCGGCCGCCGCGGCGGGATGTCGCGCGGCCAGACCAAGGTGCAGTTCGGCGAGTACGGCCTGAAGGCGCTCGACGCCGGCTGGCTCACCAACCGCCAGATCGAGGCTGCCCGTATCGCGATGACCCGCAAGATCAAGCGCGGTGGCAAGGTCTGGATCAACGTCTATCCCGACAAGTCATTCACGCAGAAGCCCGCCGAGACGCGGATGGGCTCCGGCAAGGGCTCGCCCGAGGGGTGGGTCGCCGTGGTCAAGCCGGGACGCGTGATGTTCGAGCTGGCGGGCGTACCAGAGCCCCTTGCCCGCGAGGCGATGCGCCTGGCCGGTCACAAGCTGCCGGTGCGAACTCGGTTTGTGATGCGGGAGGAAGGATGAACGCTTCAGAGTTGCGAGATCTCACGGAGGGCCAGCTGCGCGAGCAGATCCGGACGGCGCGCCGTGAGCTGTTCGGCCTGCGGTTCCAGCATGCGACCGGGGAGCTTGACAACACCGCCGGGCTGAAGGCCGCTAAGCGCGAGATCGCTCGCGTCCTGACCGTTGCCCGGGAACGAGGAATTGACATCAATGGCTGAAGAGAACGAGACACCTGAAGAGACCCCAGAGGTCGTCGAGACGACCGCCGAGGCGGAGGCGCCGCCGGCCGAGGAGGCCGCCGCTGAGCCGACCGCCGCCGAGCCGGCCGCAGCGCCGGCAGCGCCGGCAGCGCCCGCAGCGCCGGTCGAGACGCTCACCCCGAAGGAGCGCCGCCAGCGCGTACGCGCCCGCAAGGCTGCAAAGACCCCGACACGCGCCGCGACGGCGCCCGAGGAGCGTCAGGCCGAGCGCGAGGCCGAGCGCACTCGCAAGGCGCAGCAGCGACGCGTCGAGCGCACGCGTGCGCGTGCGAAGGCGAAGGCCGCGGCGCCCGCAGCGCCGGCCGCCGCCACGCCGCCTCGAGAGCACGGGCCTGGACGGCAGAAGACGCGCCAGGGCGTCGTCGTCTCCGACAAGGCCGACAAGACGATCACCGTCCGTATCGACATCGCCCGCCCGCATCGGCGCTACCAGAAGATCGTGCGCACCTCGAGCACGCTGCACGCGCACGACGAGGCCAACGATGCCCACCTCGGCGACAAGGTCGTCGTGCGCGAATGCCGGCCGCTTTCGCGCAGCAAGCGCTGGCGGCTGATCGAGGTCCTGGAGCGCGCTAAGTGACTCCTCTTCGAATTCCTGTCCCGCTTCGCGGCTGCGAATCTTCGACTGGCGGCGTCCTCGTCGGCTCGCGTAGCGCTGCTACGCGTCGCCTCCTGCGTCCTTGCCAGTCTCGATTCTCGCTCGCGAATCGGTCCACGACTTCTCGTGGAGTCACTCCGTGATCCAGAACGAGACCCGCCTTCGAGTTGCCGACAACACCGGCGCGCGTGAGATCCTCGTGATCCGCGTCAAGGGTGGTCATCGCCGCCGCTACGCGGGCGTCGGCGATGTCGTCACCGCGACCGTCAAGCAGGCAAGCCCACAGGGCTCGGTCAGGAAGGGCGAGGTCGTGACCGCGGTCGTCGTGCGGACCAAGAAGTCTTATGGCCGCGAGGACGGCACGTACATCGCATTCGACGAGAACGCCGCGGTGCTGATCGACAACCAGAACAACCCGCGCGGCACGCGCATCTTCGGCCCGGTCGCGCGCGAGCTGCGCGAGCGCAACTTCATGAAGATCGTGTCTCT
The DNA here is from genome assembly GCA_963796525.1 of uncultured Solirubrobacterales bacterium. Classification (GTDB taxonomy): domain Bacteria; phylum Actinomycetota; class Thermoleophilia; order Solirubrobacterales; family Solirubrobacteraceae; genus Palsa-465. The sequence continues at coordinate 552,029 of CAWCMD010000009.1, read as the reverse complement.
GGCTCCGGAGGTTTTGTAGAGATGGCAGCGCGAATCAAGTCAGGCGACAACGTCGTCGTACTCGGCGGCAAGGACCGCGGCAAGACGGGCAAGGTGCTGCGCGTCGAGCCGAAGAAGAACTTCGTGTACGTCGAGGGCCTGAACATCATCAAGCGCCACCAGAAGCCGCGTCAGGTCGCCGGCGCGCAGCGCGCAGAAGAGGTGGGCGGCGTGATCGAGCGCGAGGGTCCGATTCACATCTCCAACGTGGCGATCGCCGACCCCAAGGACGGCAAGCCGACGCGCATCGGCATCGAGACCGCCGACGGCAAGCGTTACCGGATTGCGAGACGAAGCGGGACCAGGTTGGACTGAAATGGCAACTGCAAGATTGAAGACCAGGTACAACGACGAGATCCGCCCGGCGCTGATGCAGCGGTTCGGCTACAAGACGCCGATGCAGGCGCCGCGGATCACGAAGGTCACCGTGAACATGGGCGTTGGCGATGCCAAGCAGGATTCCAAGATGCTCGAGGCCGCGACCGACCAGCTCGCCACGATCACCGGCCAGCGTCCCAGCGTCCGCCGCGCTCGCAAGTCGATCGCCCAGTTCAAGGTGCGCGAGGGGATGCCGGTCGGCGTCGCCGTAACGCTTCGCAACGAGCGCGGCTACGAGTTCCTCGACAGGCTCATGTCGGTGGCAATCCCACGGATTCGCGACTTCCGCGGGCTGAACCCGCGCGCGTTTGACGGCCGCGGCAACTACTCGATGGGCGTCCGCGAGCAGATCATCTTCCCCGAGGTCGACTACGACGAGATCGATCAAGTCCGCGGCCTCGACATCACGATCACGACGACTGCGTCGACCGACGAGGAGGCGTTCGCGCTGCTGGAGGCGCTCGGCATGCCCTTCTCACGCGAGGGACGCCCGGACCAGACTTCATAGAGGAGCAAATGGCAAAGGTTTCACAACGCGTCCGCCAGCAGCGGACACCCAAGTTCAAGACGCGGGGCTACACGCGCTGCCGCCGCTGCGGCCGTGCCCGCGCGGTCTACCGCAAGTTCGGCGTCTGCCGGATCTGCCTGCGCGAGCTCGCGCACAACGGTTACGTCCCCGGGATGACGAAGTCGAGCTGGTGACCGATGTCGATGACTGACCCTGTCTCGGACTTCCTCACGCGGCTGCGCAACGCCGCGAAGGCCCAGCACCAGGACGTGACGATTCCTTCCTCGCGGCTGAAGCGCGAGATCGCGCGGATCCTCAAGGAGCAGGGGTACATCGAGGCTTACGAGGTCACGCCGCCGAGCCCCGGCCGCCCGGGCGAGGAGATCACGATCACGCTCAAGTACACGCGCGAGCGCAAGCCGGTGATCACTGGCATGCAGCGCGTCTCGCGACCGGGGCGCCGCACATACGTCGACAGCACGCACATCCCCCGAATCCAGGGCGGGATGGGGACGACGATCATCTCCACCTCGCGCGGGGTGATGACCGGCCACGAGGCGCGCCAGCGGGGAGTCGGCGGAGAGCTCGTCGCTAAGGTCTGGTGAGCCCATGTCCCGTATCGGAAAGCAGCCCATCCCAGTGCCCGCGGGCGTGACGGTTTCGATCGAGCCCGAGCGCGTGACGGTCAACGGCCCGAAGGGCGAGCTGTCGGAGAGGATCCAGCGCGACATCAACGTCGAGCAGGTCGACAGCGAGATCATCGTCACGCGCCCCACCGATCGAGGCGAGCATCGCGCCCTGCACGGGCTGACGCGCACGCTCGTGGCGAACATGGTCCAAGGAGTCACCGACGGCTTCGAGAAGCGCCTCGAGATTCAGGGCGTCGGCTACCGCGCGCAGCTGCGCGGGCGCGACCTCGAGCTCGCGCTCGGCTACTCCCATCCGGTCTCGGTCAAGGCGCCGGACGGGATCGAGTTCGAGGTGCCCCAGCCGACCAGGATCGTCGTCCGCGGCGCGTCCAAGCAGCGTGTCGGCGAGGTCGCCGCCTTTATCCGCAAGCAGCGCAAGCCCGAGCCTTACAAGGGCAAGGGCATCCGCTACGAGGGCGAGTACGTGGCCAGGAAGGTAGGTAAGCGGGCATGACCGTGGCGACTGCACCTGCGCGCCGCCTGAAACGGCGCCGCCGCGTCCGCGCCAAGGTGCGCGGCTCGGCCGAGCGTCCCCGGATCTCGGTGTTTCGCTCCAATCGCGGCGTGTTCGCGCAGCTGATCGACGACGATGCCGGCCGCACGATCGCGGCGGTCAACTGGACCGAGGATTCGCTGAAGGCGCTCAAGCCGACGGAGCAGGCCACGCGTGCCGGGGCGCTGCTCGCCGAGCGCGCCAAGGCTGCCGGCATCGAGCAGGCCGTCTTCGACCGCGGCGGATACCAGTACCACGGGCGCGTCAAGGCGCTCGCCGACGGGGCCCGTGAGGGGGGCCTGATCTTCTGACGGCGCAGAGCCGCTACCCTGGATCGACTCCCCATGGCAACACGTGAACGCACAGTTTCCTCGGCGGGCCTGGACCTGCAAGAGCGCGTGGTTGAGATCAACCGCGTCGCCAAGGTCGTCAAGGGCGGCCGGCGCTTCTCTTTCACAGCGCTGGTCGTCGTCGGCGACGAGCGCGAGGTGGTCGGGATCGGCTACGGCAAGGCCAACGAGGTCCCGGTCGCGATCCAGAAGGCCGTCGAGCGCGCGAAGAAGAACCTCTACCGGGTGCCCAAGCACGGCGCCACGATCACGCACGAGACGACCGGCATCTTCGGTGCCGGCCGCGTGCTGCTGAAGCCGGCCGCTCCCGGTACCGGCGTGATCGCCGGCGGCGGTGTCCGCGCCGTGCTCGAGCTCGCCGGGATCAACGACATCCTTTCCAAGAGCCTCGGGTCGCAGAACCCGATCAACCTCGTCAAGGCGACGATGGCCGGCCTCGAGTCGCTGCGCACGCCCGACGAGGTCGCGGCGCTGCGGGGCATCTCGATCAACCAGGTCCTCGGTCTGACCGAGGAGCAGGGGGATGGCGCGGCGACGCTTGCCGAGAACGGCAACGGCGCGGCCGCCACTGCGGCCGCTGAAGTTCCTGAGGAGCCCGCGGAGGGCTCCTCGTGAGCAAGCTCGCCGTCACCCAGCGCCGCTCCAAGAACGGCTGCGACAAGCGCCAGCTCGACACGCTGCGCTCGCTCGGCCTGCGGAGGATCGGGCAGACGGTCGAGGTGAACGACTCGCCGCAGATCCGCGGCATGATCCACAAGGTCCGCCACCTCGTCGAGGTTGGGGAATCGGCTGGCGCCCGTTCCGCTGCGAGTTCGGCTGGCGCCGAAAGCGGGGGAGGTCGCTCGTGAGCGAGGAGCGCATCGGCCTGCACAACCTCAAGCCGGCCCCGGGGTCGCGCAAGGCGCGCAAGCGGGTTGGGCGTGGCGAGGGCTCGGGCACCGGCAAGACCGCCGGCCGCGGCCAGAAGGGCTGGGGCTCGCGCTCCGGCGCCAAGCGCCGGCACCGCTTCGAGGGCGGGCAGAACCCGATCCACATGCGGATGCGCAAGCTGCGCGGTCCGCACATGAAGAAGTCGATGCCGTTCGAGCCGTTCCGCACCCAGACGCAGGCGGTCAACCTGCTCGACCTCGAGGCGCGGTTCGAGAAGGGCGAGGCCGTTACCCTTGAGGCGATGCGCGCAAAAGGTCTTGCCCAGCGCAGTGGCGTGCCCGTCAAGGTCCTGGCCAAGGGCTCGATCTCAAAGCCGCTCACCGTCCACGCACATGGGTTCAGCAAGAGCGCGCGCGAGCAGATCGAGGCGGCCGGCGGAAGCTGCCAGGTCGTTGTCGCCGCGGAGCGCGTAGCGGAGGGCTGACCCGGTGGTCTCGACGATCCTCGGAGCATTCAGGGTCGGAGAGATCCGCAACAAGCTGCTGTTCACGGCGGCGATTCTCGCCCTGTACCGGCTGGGTACGCACATCCCGGCCCCGGGGATCAGCTCCTCGGCGGTCAACGCGATCCAGAAGAACTTCGGCGGCAACAGCATCCTCGGCCTGCTGAACCTGTTCTCGGGTGGCGGGCTTGGGCGGATCGCGATCTTCGCGCTCGGGATCATGCCCTACATCACCGCCTCGATCATCCTGCAGCTGCTGACGGTCGTGGTCCCGTCGCTCGAGAAGCTGCAGAAGGAGGGCGAGGTCGGCCAGGCGCGGATCACCCAGTACACGCGCTACCTGACTGTCGGGCTGGCGTTCGCACAGTCGATCGGCTACGTGTTCCTGTTCAAGAGCTTCGAGAAGTCAGCCGGTCAGACGCTGATCCCGAACTTCAACCTCGGCAAGGTGTTCCTGATCGTGATCTCGCTGACCGCCGGCACGGTGCTGCTGATGTGGATGGGCGAGCTCATCACTCAGCGCGGGATCGGCAACGGCATCTCGCTGCTGATCTTCGCCTCGATCGTGGCCCGGATTCCCAACGGCATCCATGCGTGGTGGACCAACCCCGACCAGGTGTTCCGCGTCGTGATGCCGTTCATCGCGCTCGGTGTGGTCGCGGCCGTCGTCTTCGTCCAGGAGGGTCAGCGCCGGATCCCGATTCAGTACGCCAAACGGGTGATAGGCAGACGCATGACTCAGGGCGGCCAGACCTATCTGCCGCTGCGCGTCAACATGGCCGGCGTGATCCCGGTGATCTTCGCCGCCAGCGTGATGGCGATCCCGCCGACGCTCGGCCAGTTGATCGGCCAGAACCGCAACAACTTCTGGACCCACCTCGCGAACTTCTTCAGCCCCCAGGGCTGGCACTACGTGCTCGGGGAGAGCATCCTCATCATCCTGTTCACGTACTTCTACACGGCGGTCACGTTCAACCCCGTCGACCAGGCCGAGAACCTGCGCAAGTACGGCGGCTTCATCCCTGGGGTGAGGCCAGGTAGACCGACGGCTGAATTCCTGGACCGGATCCTGGCGCGACTGACGTTCCCGGGAGCACTCTTCCTGGCCGCGATCGCTGCCTTGCCGACGGTCCTCATCAACCAGACCAGCGCCAACTTCTTCTTCGGCGGCACATCGATCCTGATCGTGATCGGCGTCGCGCTGGACACGATGAAGCAGCTCGAAGCGCAGCTGATGATGCGCAACTACGAGGGCTTCTTGAAATAGGGCCCGTCCGGGCGCGCGAGGGGATTGGTGCGCCCTTTCCCGGGAGTGACGTCGGGTTGGGCGCCGGGGTTGGGGGTGTCATCGAGCATTGGCGGGGTTCGCCGGCGTCGCGAACCCCCCACATCGCTCCATTTCGACACGGCCGGCGAGCGAAACGGCGCGTTGTGGGCGCTATGGCCCCGGCAGCCACGTTGCGCAAGAACGCTGCGGGCGTCTGTCGATTTTGAGCGTTTTGGTTGTTCTCGACCCCTCTCCCGAGTCAGCGCCGGCCGATCACCGATCAGGCGGCTGGGGGCGATAGCGCGCAAGCAGGCGACGCGCGCCCGAGCCCTAGTGAAGAACGCCCCAAAACCCTGGGGTGCCTCCCTGGTGCGAACAAACGCGGCAAGAGCTACCTTTCCATCGTCCGGTCGGGGGGCCGAACAGAAACCAGAGGGGCGCAAACATAGGGGCGCAAACATAGGGGGTAATGATCGCTGGGGAGGGTCGGCAAGGATGCCGGCCCTGCGGTCGTTAAACGGCCGCCCGCCGCCGCGCGCCGGCTATGGCGCCGCGAGCACACCGCCGAGGTCGCCACGCCCTTCGATCCTGAGCTTGCGGTACACGTTGCGTAGGTGGTATTCGACCGTCTTGGGCGTCACGAACAGGGTCTGGGCGATCTCCCGGTTGCTCTGGCCGGAGGCGGCGAGCTCGGCGATCCGGCGCTCGCTGGGGGTCAGCGAGGCGGGACCGCTCAGCAGTGCATCGCGACGCGGGCGCGCGCCGGTGGCGGCGAGCTCGGTCAGCGCCCGCTCGTGCAGCGCGAGCGCGCCGCCGGCCCAGGCGAGATCGACCGCCCGCTGAAGCGGCTCGCGCGCCGCTGCTCGCTGGTTGGCGCGGCGAAGCGCGGAGCCCAGCTCGACGAGCGCGCGGATCGTCTCGAGCCGGGGTGGCAGCCGGCTCCCGAGCTCGACCGCCGTTCGCAGGGACTGGGGTCCCTGCTCGCGGGCCTCTACCAGCCCGAGCACGCGGTGTGCCCTGATCAGCGCGTGCGGCACTCCGATCCGCTGCGCGATCTCGAGGTTCTCGCGCGCGAGCGCAGCCGCCTGCTGGAACTCGCCGGCGGCCAGGGCGCCCTGCACCGCCAGCGCACGCCACGGCACGAGCTTCGAGCCAGGCAGCGTGGAGAGGCCGCGCCCGGCCGTGAGCGCATCGCTCAGCGCGTCGCGGCCGCGTCCCTGCGCGAGTCGCAGCTCGGCGCGCGCGGCGAGCCGCAGCACGTCCTCGAGGTCGTCAGGACGCCCGAGCTCGCCCTCCTCGGCGAGTACGCGCTCGGCACCATCCAGGTCGCCCCGTTCGATCAGACACTGGGCGTGGAACGCGCTGGCCGCGCGGGCGAACTGGCGCCAGCCGTACCGCCGCGAGTCGCGCGCGAGCTCGAGATCGGCGATCGCATCGCTGACACGGCCCTGCCAGAGGCGCGGGATGCTGCGTGCGTAGCTCGCGCTCGCGAACGCCAGCGGTGAGGAGCGCGCGGTCGCATCCTGGAGCGCCGCGCCGGCGACCTCGATCGCCCGCTCGAGCTCCCCGGCCAACGTCAGCGCCGCGGCGACGAGGCTCCAGCTGACGCCGTCAGAGTCCTCCTCCTCGAGCAGCTCACCGTCGCTCCAGGCCCGGTCGGCAAGCTCGACGACGGTGTCAGCCGGCTCGCCCGCCCAGGCGCCGCGCATCGCGGCCTGGGCGAACAGCCGGCGCTCCCGGGCGCTCGCAATCCCGGTCTTCCGCCCGCGACCTCCCTCCGTGCGCGCCAGCAGCTCCGCCGAGCGCTCAGCGGCGGCGTCGTGCAGCGCGGGAATCAGCAGCGCCGACACGACGAAGCCGGTGGCCAGCGCGTCGCGCAGCTCGAGCGCCCCGGCGCCGGAGCGAGCGTCGTCGAGCACTGCCACGCCGGAGTCGTATGCGGTGGCAGCGGCCTGATGCAGCCCCTGCGCCTCGAGCGCCTGGCCTCGCTGGAGCGCCAGCTGGGCACGCCGCACGGGATCCTGCGTGCGCTGCGCTGCCTGGGCAAGGTAGTCGGGGGCGGACAGCAGCCCGAGGCGAGCGCCGACCTCGCCGAGCTCGGCCAGAAGTTCGGTCTGCTGCTCGCCGTCGGCGGGCTCCTCGAGCGCGCGCACCAGATAGGTGACCGCCGACTGCGCCGCGCCTCGTGCCCGCGCCTCGTGCGCGGCGTTGCGGAGCTGCTCGACGACCCAGGCGTCGCCCTCGGCACGTCCGAGCAGCAGATGTGCGGCGACGCGCTCCGACGGCGTGCCGTCTGCGTACAGCAGCCGTGCGGCGTCCAGGTGGCGGCTCGAGCGCTCCGACACTGGAATGTCGTCGGCGATCGCCTGGCGAACGAGCGGATGGACGAAGCGCAAGGGCTCGCGGGCGAGCAGGATCTCGACCGCCGCCAAGCCGTCTGCCGCGATCGAGGCAGACGCCACGCTCAGCCCCGCTAGTGCCGCGGCCTGGCGCAATGGGACGTCGTCGCCGAGGATCGCGACCGCCCGGGCGAGCGCAGCTGCCTCGGCGCCGAGCCTGCCGACGCGCACCCGCAGCGTCCGGATCACCGCATCGGGCGCCAGCTCGAGCGCACGCTGCGCGAGCGCCCCGCTCGAGCGGGTGGGCTCCTCGCGCAACGCGATCAGCAGCTCGTGCAGATAGAACGGGTTTCCGGCGGTGGCGTTCCGGCACGCGGTCGCGACACTCCGGTCGGCCAGCTCGCCGAGCTCGAGGCGAGCAAGCTCGGCGACGGCGTCGGTGCCGAGCGGGTCGAGGGTCCGCACTTGCACACGGGAATGAGTCGCGATCCGGTCGAGCACGTCGAGCGCGCCCTCACCCAAACCCGGGCGGCGGGTCATGACGATCGCCAGCGGAAGCTCGTCGAGACGATGCAGCAGGTACAGGACGAACTCGAGTGATGGGGTGTCGCACCAGTGCAGGTCGTCGATCGTGATCAGCGTCGGCCGCGACTCCTCCGACATCGCCAGCAGCGTGAAGAGCCCGTGCGAGAGCATCAGGTCGGTGCCCGGGCCCGCCGGCTCATCCTCAAGGCCGATCAGCGCACGGACGGTTGGCGGTGCGCCCGCGAGCAGCGCATCGCGGCGCGTGGCAGGCTGCGCCGCGAGGTCTGCTTCGAGCAGCCTCCGCGCCACCCCGAACGCGACCCCCAGCTCGAGCTCGGCACCGGCGGCGCGCAGCACCCGCATCTCGCGCGCGCGAGCTCCATCCAGCGCGGCCTCGTGCAGCCGCGTCTTGCCCATCCCCGCGTGGCTCTCGAACAGCAGCGCGGCGCCGAGTCCGTCGGCAGCTCCGTCGAGGACCAGGTCGATCTCGCGCAGGGGAGCATCGCGTTCGAGCAACCCCGACCTCCCGCGTTGTGCTCGCCCGCGTCGATCGGGCGCCTCCCGCACAGGCATGTCGGACTTATATACCCGAAAGGTGGTGTTTCGAGCGCTATTCCTGGGGTGCGGCCCTGGGGCGAACGCGGGAGATGGGCGCGATCCTTGCGCCGTGGAGCACGAGCGCGCGCATGTCCATCTCGTGATCGAACCCGGTTCGGACCCGATCCGCGGCACGCTCACCGGCCCCGACGGCCAGCCGCGCGGGTTCGGCGGGTGGATTGAGCTGGTCGAGGCGATCGAGCTGGTGCGGCTGAGCTCAGATCCGCGCGCGGAAGGGCCCCCGACCGATACAGTAAATCGTTGTGTCGGAACTCAATTTGATCCTGTTCGGTCCGCCCGGGGCAGGTAAGGGCACCCAGGCCGACCGGCTGCGAAACGACTTCCAGGTCCCGTTCATCTCGACCGGGGACATGTTGCGCGCGAACGTCAAGGAGCAGACGGACCTCGGCAGGCAGGCCAAGCAGTTCATGGACGCCGGCGAGCTCGTGCCGGACGACCTGATCGTGGCGATGGCCGGCGAGCGTCTGCAGGAGGAGGACGCCCTCGACGGGTTCATCCTCGACGGCTTCCCGCGGACGATCGAGCAAGCCGGGGCACTCGACAAGCAACTCTCGCAGCACGGCCGGCGCGTTACGGCCGCGCTGCTGATCGACGTGCCAGACGATGTGGTCGTCGAGCGGCTGTCGGGCCGGCGCGTGTGTGTGAAAGCCGGCCACAACTATCACGTGTCAAACGATCCCCCCAAGCACGAGGGCGTCTGCGACCAGGACGGCTCGCGCCTGGTCCAGCGCGACGACGACAACCCCGAGGTGATCCGCAACCGGCTGCGCGTGTACCACGAGCAGACCGAGCCGCTGATCCACTTCTACGACGAGCAGGGCCTGATGCGGCGGATTGACGGGACGCGACCGCCGGCGGAGGTTCACGATCACATCCGGGCCGTGATCGCGACGCTTCGCCTCGAAGAAAACGTCTAACGCCGTGATCATCAAGAAGAGCCCAGAGGAGATCGAGCGGATGGCGGCCGCCGGCGCGATCCTCGTCAAGACGATGAACCTGCTGGCGGGCAAGATCCGGCCCGGCGTCACCACGCAGGAGCTCGACGAGGCCGCCGAGAAGTTCATCCGATCCCAGGGCGCCGAGCCGGCGTTCAAGGGCTACCGGGGCTTCCCGGGGTCGATCTGCGCATCGCCCAACTCGATGATCGTCCACGGCATCCCGGGCCCCTACAAGCTCGGCCGCGGCGACATCCTGTCGATCGACATCGGCGTGGTCCACGACGGCTGGGTGGCTGACGCGGCGCGCACGTTCCCTGTGGGTCCGGTGACGCCGATCGCCACCAAGCTGCTGACGGTCACCGAGGAGGCGCTGATGCTCGCCGTGCCACAGTGCCGCGCCGGCAACCGTCTGGGCGACGTGTCACACGCAATCCAGCAGCACGTCGAATCAGCCGGGCTCTCGATCGTGCGGACGCTGGTCGGCCACGGCATCGGGCGCGACATGCACGAAGAGCCGCAGATCCCCAACTACGGCGCGCCCGACACCGGCGTGCCGCTCGAGGTAGGGATGGTGCTCGCGATCGAGCCGATGGTCACCGCGGGACGCCATGCGGTACGGGTCGGCGACGATCACTGGGCGATCTACTCCCAGGACGGCTCGCTGGCGGCCCACTTCGAGTTCACGATCGCGATCACCGCCGACGGGCCGCGGGTCCTCACGCCGTGGCACGAGGCCGGCGGCGGACGCGCGGCGGCAGCGTAGGTTGCTGGTGTTCCGGCGCCGCATGCGGCGCCGGTCCGGCGGTGCATGCACCGCCGGATGGATCGGCGCATGCGCCGATCCAAGGGACCGGTGCATGCACCGGTCCCCTACCCGTTCACCTGGTCGCCGATATGGCTCGGCCGGTGCGAGCCGCGGTACTGGAGCGCATGCACGCACAGCGCCACGAGCACCGACATATCGGGATCGTCGCGCAGCACGTTGATGTCGACGCCGCTCGTGGCCGCCCGGTCGGACCCGGTGCGGAACTCGATCAGCTTCTCGTCCTGGGCGTCGAACAGCGCCCATTCGCCGTGCCGATTGCTCACACCGAGCTGGTGGCCCGACGGCGCTGGGCGCAGGGACAGCGGCTCCTTGCCCGCGCGCTCCAGGCGGCCGGACGCCGCGACGTCGACCCCGGGCTTTGAGAACAGCAGCCGCGCGACCTCGGTCCCGTCGGCCTCGTCGAGCGCGACGAACGAGCCCTGGGGCTCGTGGCGGACGCGGTCGAGCTTCCAATGCCGAGGACCTGCCGCGACGGTCGCGGAGCTGCCCGGAGCGGGCCATTTCCAGCGCATTTATGCGATCGACCCCTCGCCGGCCTCGAGCGTCCAGTTACGTCCCAGCAGCGCCCCGCGACGCATCTGCATCTGTCCGGTCATGGCTGCCCCTTTGGTTCTGGTGGGGTGATGGGTATCTACTACCATCGTAGGTGTGCTGTGCGGAGGCGAGCGGGCGCAAGCGCCCTGCTAAGATCCGCCGGTGGCGCTGTAGCGCGATCGTTTTGCGCTGCACGCGATCCTCACCGCGGTAGCGGCGACCTGAAGCGGTCTCCAGAGCCGGGTTGAGGGAACTTATTCCAAAAGAGCTAGGAAGCGAAGAAGCGAGCGTGAAAGTACGACCTTCGGTCAAACCGATGTGCGAGAAGTGCAAGATCATCCGGCGCGGCGGCCGGGTCCTCGTGATCTGCTCGAATCCTCGTCACAAGCAGAGGCAGGGCTGAGATGGCACGTATCGCGGGAGTGAACATCCCACTGAACAAGCGCGCCGAGATCGGACTCACCTACATCTACGGGATCGGCCGCACCACGTCGAACAAGCTGCTGACGGAGGTTGGGGTCGAGCCTGACCGCAAGGTGCGCGACCTCACCGACGACGAGGTCGTCAAGCTCCGCGAGCTGATCGACAACCAGCTCACCGTCGAGGGCGACCTGCGCCGCGAGCGCTCTCAGAACGTCAAGCGCCTGCAGGAGATCGGCTGCTACCGCGGCCTGCGGCATCGCCGCGGCCTGCCCGTGCGCGGACAGAACACGAAGACCAACGCGCGCACGCGCAAGGGCCCGAAGCGCATGCAAGTGGCCGGAAAGAAGAAGGCGACCAAGAAGTAATGCCAGCTGCTCGTAGACCTCAGCGGGGTCGGCGCCGGGTTCGCAAGAACATCCCGATCGGCCAGGCCCACATCAAGACCTCTTTCAACAACACGATCGTGTCGCTCACCGACCGTGAGGGCAACGTGATCGCGTGGGAGTCCGCCGGCGGTGCCGGCTTCAAGGGCTCACGCAAGTCAACTCCCTTCGCCGCGCAGGTGACCGCGGACGCCGCCGCGCGCAAGGGGATCGAGCACGGCCTTCAGAAGGTCGAAGTGTTCGTGAAAGGCCCCGGTTCCGGCCGCGAGACCGCGATTCGCTCGCTGCAGGCCGCGGGGCTCGAGGTGACCGGCGTCAAGGACGTCACGCCTCAGGCGCACAACGGCTGCCGTCCCCGCAAGCGGAGGCGAGTCTGATGGCGCGCGACACATCGCCACAGTGCAAGCAGTGCCGCCGTGAGGGACAGAAGTTGTTTCTCAAGGGCGAGCGCTGCCTGACGGACAAGTGCGGCGTCGAGCGCCGCTCCTACCCGCCCGGCCAGCACGGCCGTGGCCGCCAGAAGCAGTCCGAGTACCGCGTGCAGCTGCGCGAGAAGCAGAAGGCAAAGCGCTACTACGGAGTGCTCGAGAACCAGTTCCGCATCTACTACGACAAGGCGGTCGCCCAGGGCGGGATCACCGGCGAGAACCTGTTGCGGATGCTCGAGTGCCGGTTCGACAACGTGCTTGTGCGGCTTGGCTTTGCGGCCTCGCGCAGGCAGGCCCGGCAGCTCATCCTCCATGGTCATTGGACGGTCAACGGGCGCCGCGTCAACATCCCCAGCTATCAGCTGCGGGAGGGCGACGTGATCGCGATCCACACCGCCTCGAAGGCGACGCAGGTGATTCGCGACGCGACCGAGCTGACCGGCCAGGTGCCTGCCTGGCTGCAGGCCGACCACGATTCGCTCACCGCGAAGGTGCTGCGCAGGCCCGAGCGGCGTGAGATCGCCGCGCCGGTGCAGGAACAGCTCATCGTCGAGCTTTATTCGAAGTAGTGAAAGCTGACCGTCGCGCCGCCCGGCGGGCTTGGCGCGACGCTGATAGCCGCCGTGGCGGCGGCAGGAACCCACGACGTTAGGACCCCGATGCTTGACTTCCAAGTCCCACGAATCTCCAGCGAGTCAGTCGACGATAACCGGGGCTCGTTCACGATCGAGCCGCTCGATCGGGGCTTCGGTTACACGTTCGGCAACTCATTGCGACGCGTGCTTCTCTCCTCGCTCGCCGGCGCGGCCGTGACGAGCGTCCGGATCGAGGGCGTCGCGCACGAGTTCTCAACGATCAGAGGTGTCAAGGAGGACGTGACCGACATCGTCCTCAACCTCAAGGGCATCGTCTGCAGGATGCACTCGGACGCGACCGAGATCGAGGCGCCGCTGGTCGTCACCGGCCCCGGCGAGATCACCGCGAAGGACATCGACCTCCCCTCGGGTGTCGAGATCCTCAACCCCGACGCGCACATCGCCACGCTCGAGAAGAAGACCAAGCTCGAGGTGTACCTGACGATCGGGCGCGGTCGCGGCTACCGGCCGGCGGAGGAGAACAAGTCTCCCGACCAGCCGATCGGCGTGATCCCGATCGACTCGATCTTCTCGCCTGTGCGCCGCGTCGCCTACAACGTCGAGCAGGCCCGGGTCGGCCAGAAGACCGACTTCGACAAGCTGACGCTCGATATCGAGACCGACGGCTCGATCGACCCGCACGCCGCGCTCCGCGAGGCTGCGGAGATCCTGATCTCCCAGCTGGCGATCTTCACCGACGCCGACCGCGTCGTGGAGTTGCGCGAGGCGGGTGCGCCAGTTTTGGAGCCCGGTCTCGTCGGCGGCCCGGGTGGCGGGCCGGCGCGGCAGCCGAACGCGATGGACGACATCCTGATCGAGGAGCTCGAGCTGGGCGTTCGCTCGTACAACTGCCTCAAGCGGGCCGGGATCCAGACGGTCGGCGACCTCGTTTCGAAGACCGAGTCGGAGCTGAACGCGATCCCGAACTTCGGCAAGAAGTCGATCGACGAGGTGATCGAGACGCTGCACGCGCGAGGCCTCGCGCTACGGAACGAGTAAGGTCCATTCGGTCATGCGCCATCAGCGCCAGCGATATCAGCTGTCCCGCAGCGCCTCGCACCGCAAGGCGCTGCTGATGAACCTGTCCAAAGAGGTCATCGCGCACGAGCGGATCCAGACGACCGAGGCGAAGGCCAAGGCGGTCAAGCCCGAGGTCGAGAAGCTGATCACGCTCGCCAAGCGCGGTGATCTGCACGCCCGCCGGCAGGCGCTGTCGGCGCTCGGGCAGGACAAGTTCGCGGTCTACAAGCTGTTCGAGGAGATCGCGCCGCGCTACTCCGAGCGCGCCGGCGGCTACACGCGGATCCTGAAGCTCGGCCCGCGCCGCTCCGACGCGAGCGAGATGGTGCTGCTGGAGCTGGTCTGAGGGCCAGGCTCCTCCTCGAATACGACGGCAGCGAGTTTGCCGGCTGGGCGCGTCAGCCCAGCGTTCGGACGGTTCAGGAGGAGGTCGAGCAGGCCCTCTGCGTGCTGCTGCGGCGTGACGCTGTGGCGCTGACGGTCGCGGGGCGCACAGACGCGGGAGTCCACGCGCTCGGGCAGGTCGCCTCCTACGATGGCCCGGCGGTGCCGGTGCGATCTCTGAACGCACTGCTGCCCGATGAGGTGGCGGTGCTCGAGTGCACGTCGGCCGACGACGCCTTCGATGCGCGGCACGACGCGACGAGCCGCGCCTACACGTACCTGATTCTGAATCGCCGGGGGCGGAGCGCGTTGCAGCGGGGCCGGGCGTTGTTCTGGCCGCACGTCATCGATTTCGGGGCGCTCGATGCGTGTGCCTCGGCGCTGGTGGGCACGCACGACTTCACCGCGTTCACGCCGACCGAGACCGACCACGTCCGGTTCTCGCGTGACGTATTCGCGGCGTACTGGAAGGGCGGGGGAGCGGATGGCCTGGTCGAGTTCTGGGTCGAGGCTGATGCGTTCATGCGCCACATGGTCCGGGTGCTGGTCGGGACGATGCTCGAGGTCGCCGACGGGCGGCGGACGGTGGCTTCGTTTGCGGAGCTGCTCGAGGGGAGACCGCGCTCCGCGGCAGGACCGACCGCGCCGGCCTGCGGGCTCTACCTGGCCGGCGTCGGGTACGGCGGCCGGCGGGTGCTGGCCTAGCGTTTACAGCGTCGGTCGCTTGGCGGCGCGCCGCGGCGGGTGACGGGGGTGAGCTTCGGGCGCGCGGGGGTGAGATTCGGGGCGCGGAGGCTCTCGTGGGGTATGACTCGGGAGCCGATGGCAGTTGCGGTGACGATCGCCCGGGCGCACGAGGTCGCCCGTGCTCGGTCGGCGTCCAGAGACTGACTAGGATCACGCACGATGCGGGTCCTGCTCACCAACGACGACGGAATCGAGGCGGCCGGCCTTCAGGCGCTGCGGCGGGCCCTGCTCGGGGTAGCGGGCCTCGAGCTGGCGGTGATCGCGCCCGACGGAAATCGCTCGGCGATGGCGCGCTCGATCACGACGCGGCGCCCGCTGTGGGTGGAGGAGGTCGATTTCGGCGACGGCACCGTGGGCTACGCGACCGACGGCACGCCCGTCGATTGCGTGCGGCTGGCGCGGCTCGGATTGGTAGAGGGGTTCGAGGCGGAGCTCGTGGTTTCCGGGATCAACCACGGCTCGAACCTGGGCGACGACATCACCTATTCGGGGACCGTCGCCGCCGCGCTCGAGGCGATCGTGCTGGGACTCCCGGGGATCGCCGTATCGCAACAATCGAGCGCCCTGGAGCTCGACTTCCGGATCGGCCAGGGATTCGATTTCTCCGTGGCCGCCGACTTCACCGCCCGGCTGGTCGAGGAACTGGAAACGGTCCCGCTGCCGGAGGGGACGCTGCTGAACGTCAACGTGCCCGGCTCGTACCCGAAGGGGGTCGAGGTCGCGCGGCTCGGTAAGCGGATCTATCGCGACGAGCTTGCGCTCGTCGACGAGAGCAGCGCCCGCCGTCGCCTTTACCGCATCTACGGAGAGGCGGCCCATGCCGCCGAGGAGCGCGGCACGGATGTGACCGCCGTGGCGGAGGGCAAGATCGCGGTGACGCCGATCCACTTCGACCTCACCGACCGCGAGGGCATGACCGCGCTGCAGCGGCACGATCTGGACCGGCTCGTCGCGCCGGCGGCGAGCGAGGTCGACGGGTGAGGCCGGACGAGCGGCGCGAGGTCGACGGGTGAGGCCCGAAGAGCGGGCTGCGGAGCTCCGCAAGCTGCTCGACTATCACGGCCACCGCTACTACGTTCTCGACGATCCCGAGATCGGCGACGACGAGTACGACGCACTGCTCGACGAGCTGCGGTCGATCGAGGCCGAGCATCCCGAGCTGATCAGGGTGGGTGGGATCGACTCACCGACGCAGCGCGTGGGCGGCGAGCCGGTCAGCGACCTCGTCAAGGTCAGCCACCCGCAGGCGATGCTATCGCTGGCCAACGCGCGCTCGGCCGAGGAGTTGCGTGCGTGGATCGCCAGGATGCGAAATCACCTGGCGCGGGAGGGGATCGAGGATCCGGACTTTGAGTACGTGGTCGAGCCGAAGATCGACGGGCTGGCGATCTCGCTGATCTATCGGGACGGGGCGTTCGAGCGGGGTGCGACGCGGGGGAACGGCGAGATCGGAGAGGACGTCACTCACAACCTGAGGACGATCCCGTCTATTCCGCTGAGGCTCGACTCAGCCGATCCGCCGGCGCTATTGGAAGTGCGCGGAGAGGTCTACATGTCGCTGTCGGACTTCGCGGCGCTGAACGAACGCCGTGCGCAGGCCGGGCTCTCGACCTTCATGAACCCCCGCAACTCGGCGGCGGGCACTGTCCGGCAGCTCGACCCGAAACTGGCGGCGGACCGGCCGCTGTCTTTCTGGGGTTACGGAATCGGGGTCAGTGAGGGTGTCAGCTTCGCGGCGCATTGGGACGCCCTCGGGTGGCTTCGTGACCACAGGTTTCCTGTGCATCCCGACGTCGCGCTGCTGACGACCGAGGACGAAGTGGTCGAGCGCTGCCGGGCGTGGGAGCAACGCCGTGGCTCGCTCGACTTCGAGATCGACGGCGCCGTCGTCAAGGTCAACGAGGTTGAGCTGCAGCGGCGCCTGGGGGTCGTCGGTCGCGAGCCGCGCTGGGCGATCGCGTGGAAGTTCCCGCCGACGACGGCGGTCACGAGGCTGAAGGAGATCGGCTGGAACCCGGGGAAGTTCGGGGATCTCCACCCGTTCGCGATGCTCGAGCCGGTGCACGTCGGCGGAGTGACGATCAAGCAGGCCACGTTGCACAACGAGGAGGACCTTGCCCGCAAGGACATCCGGGTCGGCGAGGACGTGATCGTGCTCCGGGCAGGTGACGTGATCCCGCAGGTGCTCTCGCCCGCGCCGCACGTCGCCGAGCGCGACGACCGTCCCGACGCCCCGCACCCGCCGCGGAACTGTCCGATCTGCCACACGCCGACGGTCAAGCCCGAGGGATCGGTTTTCACTAAATGCCCTAACCGCGACTGCCCCGGCCGCCGGTTTCAGCTGCTCGGGCACTTCGTCGGCGCGATGGACATCGACGGGCTCGGCGAGAAGCAGGTCATCCTGTTCATGGACCTCGGGTGGGTGAGGACGGCGGCTGACTACTACCGGCTGACGGCCGAGCAGATCGTCTCGCAGCCGGGCTTCGGTGAGGTGTCGGCGCAGAAGCTTCTCGCTGCGATCGAGCAGTCAAAGCGCCAGCCGTTCGGCCGAGTCCTGTACGCGCTGGGGATCGAGGAGGTCGGGTACGTCACCGGCCGGGCGCTCGCGCAGCAGTTCCGCACGATCGACGCGCTGCTGGATGCCTCGGTCGAGCAGATCGAGGAGACGCCGGGGGTGGGCCCCAAGATGGCGGCGACCATCCATGACCAGCTCCACGATCAGCACATGCTCTCGCTGATCGACGACCTCAAAGCGCTGGGGCTGCGATTCGAGGAGGAAGGACCGCCACCGGGCCAGGGCAAGCTCGCCGGCAAGACATTCGTGCTGACCGGGACCCTGCCCGACCTGACCCGAGAGCAGGCGACGGAGATGATCGTCGCGGCCGGCGGGAAGGTGACCGGCTCGGTCTCGCGCAAGACCGATTACGTCGTGGCCGGCGCGAGCCCGGGGTCGAAGCTCGCGCAGGCCGAGCGCCTCGGCGTCGAGGTGATTGACGAGGCCGGGTTGCGCGGACTCGTCTAGGGGTTCGTCTCAGGCGGGAGCACCGTCGTGGCCGTGACCCGCACACGCACCGCGGCCGTTCCGGCCCGGTTGCCGTTGCGGACCCTGACCGCGAACGCCGAACCGCCCGCCACCGAGCCGCGAGTAAGGACGCGGACCTTGGTGAGCGTCGGCTTGCTGCCACGCGCGTTCTTCGCCGGTGGCAGGATCTGGACCTTGCCGGAATAGGTTGAGCCGCCGAACTTGAGCGCGTCCGGATACGCCACCTTGAACGTCTGTGTCTTGCCCGCGGCAAGCGTGAAGGTCTTGGTGTTGTGGAGCGTGATCCGGTGAACCGCGAGCGCGGTGCCAGCGCTTGCGAGCGCGAGCAGCAGGGCAATGGTCAGGGTTCGTAAGCGCATCGGACCTCCTGGATTAGCCGTTGTACTGCGCGACCGCAACCGCCATGTTCGCCGCAACGGTGTGCGCGTAATCGGGGTTCGACTGGGAATTCATCAGAAAAGCGAAAGCCAGCGTGTGTCCGTCCTCCGCCCGGCAGTAGCCGACGAGGCTCGCGACGTCATTCAGCGTCCCGGTCTTACCCCGGCAGCGGCCCTGCGCAACCGTCCCGTTCATCTCGTGCGCGAGCGTTCCGGTCTCGCCGGCGATCGCCAGCGAGTTCACGAAGTCGCTGTTGCCGGCCATGTAGCGCAGCAGTCGCACGATCTGGCGCGGGCTCGTGCGGTCGTAGCGCGAGAGGCCCGAGCCATCGTTGAATTGCGGGTGGGTGCCGACCGTCGAAGCGATCTCATCGCGGACGACCGCGACGCCGTCAGCGGTCGTGCCGCCGCTGCCGAACGCCGCGCCGATCCCCTTCAGCAGCATCTCCGCAAAGAAGTTGTCCGACGGGGTGTTGGTCAGGTGGATCAGGTCCGCGATCCGGGGGGAGTGGATCGTCGCGAGAACCTGCGCGTCGCGCGGCGTCACGCCCGAGCCGATCGCCGTACTGGTCGGCACTCTGACGCCGGCGGCCGTCAGCGCCGAGCCCAGCTGCTGGGCCGCGAACACGGCCGGATGCACGATGTAGGAGCTCCCGCCGTTGATCAGCCCCCGGTCGAACGCCAGCGCGCTGAGCGAGCCCTCCATGTACGGATCGAACTGGAAGTTGCTCTCGGCGGTGCTGCGCAGCGAATCGAAATACGACTCGTCCCCGACGATCCTGCCGTAGACCGCCTTGATTCCCGCGTTGTGCAGCAGCCGCGAGACGAGCAGCTGGATCGCACCGCCCCGCACTCCGTAGGCGTACAGGTTGAAGCTGCTCGAGCCGAACGTCGGGTCGCCTCCTCCGCGGAGGTACAGGGTTCCGTGCCAGCCGCCATGGCCGTCCAGCGTGCCCTCCCCGAGAACCTGAGTGCTCAGGCTGGCATGCGGGCCGAACAGCAGCAGCGCGGTCGTCGTCGTGTACAGCTTCTGCACTGATGCAGGCAGGCGAGTGGTATCGGGCTGGTCCGCGAACAGACCGTGCCCGGGGTTACCGGCGGTCAGATCGACCACGTACGCGCCGCTGGCGCCGCCGACCTGGTCCATTCCCTGGCGCAGCGCGCTGGAGAGGGCCCGCTCGGCCGCGCGAACGTGACCCGGCGGCTGAGCAATTGCACTCGTGACGGAAGTTACTAGTAGTGCCCCGATGGCTGCCAGGCCAGCCAAGAACTGTCGCATCGACTGTATGTAACCGCTCGGAGTGGCGAAAGATGCGCTCGCGAGCGATGTACGTCGTCGTACAATTGGGATGAGCATGGGCAAGGTCGTCAAGCTCGATCCCGCGGGGGCGGACCGGGCCACCACGGGCTCTCGGGAATCGGGGACCAGGAGACGCAGACAGCGCTCGAAGACCGCGCTGGTGCTCGGCGGGGGCGGCTTCACCGGAGGCGTGTACGAGATCGGCGCGTTGCGGGCCCTTGATCTGCTGTCCGTGAACCGGACCGTGAACGAGTTCGACGTGTACGTGGGTACGAGCATCGGCTCGTTCGTCGCCGCGGCCGTCTCCAATGGCGTCACGCCCGAGGAGATGATGCGCGTGATCGTTCAGCAGGTGCCCACGCCGTATCCGGATGCGCGCGTCAGCATGCTGCTCAGACCGAACTACTCCGAGTTCGTGACGAAGGGCCTGCTGCTCCCGTTCCGTGTGGTCCAGGTGCTGCGCAGCCTGATCCGGGACGCCGGTCAGATGACCGCCGTGGATATAGCCGTGGGGCTCGCGGAGGCGCTGCCATCCGGGCTGTACTCGGGCGACGGCGTGGAGCGCTACGTCAGCAAGATCCTCTCGGACCCCGACCGCACCGACGACTTCCGGCTGCTGAACAAGGAGCTGTACCTCGCCGCCACCGATCTCGACACGTGCGAGCGGATCGTGCTCGGGGCCGAGGACTGGGATGAAGTGCCGATCTCCACGGCGGTCAGCGCGTCCAGCGCGCTGCCGATGCTGTACAAGCCGGTCAAGATCAAGGAGCGCGAGCTGATCGACGGCGGAATTCTGTCGACCACGAACCTCGACATCGCGGTCGAGGCCGGCGCGAAGTTCATCGTCGTGGTCAACCCGCTGGTGCCCTACGTCAACGACTTCCAGAAGAGGATCCCGACGATCGCCGGCTCCCGCGCCCGGCGCGTGTCAGACATGGGGTTCGCGCAGATCGGCTACCAGACGTTCAAGCTGCTCGCCTATCAGCGCCTGCACGAGGTCGCGCGCCGCTGGGAGGAGCGCTATCCGGGCGTTGACATCATCCTGATCGAGCCCGAGCCAAACGACGAGCTGATGTTCCAGACGAGCATCATGAACTACACCTCGCGCGTCGACATCGCGCGACACGGGTTCCAGTCGGTAACGCTGAAGCTCGCGCACGACTACCCGAGGTTCAAACGGATCTGCGCCCGCCACGGGATCGACATCTCCGCGACCCGCGTCCGTAAGGTGGTCAAGCACTTCGAGGCGGAGCGCGAGAAGACGCGGGCATGGCGCAAGATCCTCGAGCAGACGACCTCGACGCTGCTGCGCCAGTCGGCGCAGGAGTAGGTGGCCCGCCGCCGCGACGCGCAGAAGACGCTCGTCAGGCGAGGCGAGCTGGTCGCCGAGCGTGATCCGTGGCGCCCATCGGGACGCTTGCTGCGCCAGGGCGACATGGACGCCTCCTACGTTGACCTGGCCGACCCGCGCCACCTGGAATTCGACTACCTGCGGTGGATACGGATGATCCTCCGTGTCGCGGGGGCTCGGCGCGTCCTGCATATCGGTGGCGGCGCGTGCGCGCTGCCTCGGGCGCTGGCCGCCGAGGACCCCGCAGGACTTCAGGAGGTGTGCGAGGTCGATGCCGGGGTGCTCGCGCTTGCGCGAGAGCACTTCGGGCTGCGCCACGCGCCTGGGCTGCGCGTCCGGCATGCGGAGGGCCGGTCATTCATCGCCAGACGGGGCAACAAGAGCTGGGACGCGATCGTGATCGATGCGTTCGTAGGGGCCGTCGTCCCTTGGCGGCTGATCACGGTCGAGGCGCTTGCCGAGGTTGCCCGGGCGGCGCCGCTCGCGCTGATCAACGTCGTCGATGACTCCTCACGCGGCGAGGTGAAGACGGTCGCGGCGGGCCTCGCCGCGACCTACCCGCGCGTCTGGACGCTCGGCGGGCGGGCCGGAAACACGGTCGTGGCCGGCGTCGCTGCAGCTCTCGATCTCGATCGAATCGGAGCGCTCGCGGCCGCCGATCCGTCGCCTGCGCGGCTGACGAGAGCCGCCGCAGCTGACGGCGCACTACCGCTCCACGACGACGAGTGACGCGGAGTCGCGCCAGCGACACCACGGGGCCCGGCGAATGCCGGGCCCATTAAATGAATCGCGCCGCTACGCGCTAGCCGGTTGGGGCTGCGACTGCTGGGCGGCGGGAAGCTCCCGAAGGCTCGAGAGGAAAAGGGTCTTGTCGATCCGACCGTTGAAGATCGGGACGCCCAACTGAACACACTTCACGATCACGTCTCGGCGCTCTAGGCCTGACTCTCGTGCAAGTTCCGTGGGCGTCAGGTGATTGGCCATCGGTCCTAATTCCTCCTTTGCCGTTCACTACATGTGCGAAGTATTGCGCCTGCAGCGGACGGCCTCAACGGAAATGTGTCCACATTGTTGTTTTTAGCGCTGATTGGCGCCGGTGCGGTTCCCGCTGGACGAAACGTCGAATGAACGGTAGGGTTCGTTTATCGTTCCGGTAGGGGCATTAGGCGCCCGGGGGAACGACGATTCAGGTCGTCATGTCACTGGCGCTACGCGTGACCCAACCCGCTCCGGCGTGCAGCGAGCACGAACTGGTCGCTGCGGTCAGGCGCGGTGACGACGCGGCGTTCGGCGAGCTCTACTCGCGCTACCGGACCCGGATCGGGTCCTACATCCTCGGGATGGTCGGCGATCACGGCCGGGCCGAGGACATCGCCCAGGAGGTCTTCATCTCGGCACTGCGGCGGATGCGCGAGAGCGGGCGCCCGATTGCATTCAAGCCCTGGATTTACGAGATCGCCAAGAACGCGAGTATCGACGAGTTCCGACGCACCCGCCGCGCGCAGGAGGTGCCGCTCGACCACGACGAGGACTCCGAAGCTCCACGCGTCGTCTTGTCCTCGGGCCACACGCCTGAGGTCGCGGTCGAGAGCAAGCAGCGACTCGAGGATCTACGCGGCGCCTTTCACGGTCTCTCGGAGAGCCATCACAAGATCATCGTGATGCGTGAGCTCGAGGGTCTCACCTATCGGCGAGATCGCGCAGCGGATGGGAATGTCGCGGCCGATGGTCGAGAGCACGCTGTTCCGCGCTCGCCGCCGGCTGAGCGAGGAGTACGAGGAGCTCGTCAGTGGTCGCCGCTGCCAGCACGTGCAGACGGTGATTGATCGGTGCGACCGTCGCGCCTTGCGCTCGCTTGGGATTCGTGAGCGTCGGCAGGTCGCCCGCCACCTGGCCCACTGCCAGCCGTGCAGGCGGCATGCACTCGTCGCGGGCTTCGACGAGTCCGCGCTCCAGAGCGGTCGGGCGGGCAAGCTGGCGGCCCTGCTGCCGCTCCCATGGCTGCGAGCGCGCCGCGCGGCAGCCGGCGGCAAGGACGATGCGTTCACGGATGCCGCCACCTCGTTCTCGCACCGCCTGATCGTGGTGCCCTCGCTGCAGACGCTTGCCGCAAAGATCGCGGATCCTGGCAGCGCGGCCCCGGCGGGGCTCGGCCGGGCGGCGGCGACCGCCGCGGCGATCATGCTCGCGGGCGTGGGAGGTGGGATCGCGAGCCGGATCGCGAGCCACGTGGCCGGCGCGAGCTCGTCCGCGGCAGCCGCGCAAGTCCGACCTGCGTCCACCGCCGGCGCGGGCGCGGCCGGCGCTGCTGGTGCGGTGACTTTTGCCCACGGCTCGGGCGCTGGCGGCGGGCCAGGCGGTGGCTTGGCCCGGCTCGCTGGATCGGGGCGGGCGGGGTCGGCCGGTACCGGCAGCGCGGACGGGAACCGGACGATCGGGATACGAGAACACGCGACGCCGACTCTGCCGAGTGACCCTGCCGCGGGTCTGCCGAACCCCGGGATCACGACGCCCTCGACGCCGTCCGTCAGCCCTCCGAGTGCGCTTCCCCCGGCGCCTTCCGTGAGCGCGCCGTCGGCTCCTCCGGTCAGCGCGCCCTCAGCGCCCAGCGCTCCCGGAGTCCCCGGGAAGGTCAGTGTGCCGGGCCTCCCGAGCGCGCCCAACCTCCCGGCTCCGCCGAGCCATCCACAGGCTCCGCAGCTGCCGAACATTCCGACTGTCCCGTCCGGCATTCCCCGCACTCCGTCGGTTCCGCATCTACCTCGCGTGCCCTCCGGCACGAGCAGCGGCGTCGGGTCCACCGTCGGCGGACTGCTGCCCCACGGCTAGCGCGGCGCCAACCGTCCGCGCCGTGCGGTGCGCCTGTGGTTTACTGGGTGAATCGGGGCGTGGCGCAGCCTGGTAGCGCGCACCGTTCGGGTCGGTGAGGTCCCCGGTTCAAATCCGGGCGCCCCGATTTCTAGAAAGCCCTGCTAACGCAGGGCTTTTGCGGTGGTCAAGAATCGGTCCTGGGCTCGGTCTGTCGGGCCGAATCAGGGGCGTACTGCCCATTCACTGCCCAAACGTGGCCCTGGACGAGCGCCTTGAGCCGCTCGCGCTCCTCCTCGCTGCGGCGCATCACGTGCGCGTAGACGCGAAGCGTGAAGGCCGGGTCGGTGTGCCCGAGCTGCTGCATCACGTAGGTGGGGTCCTTGCCGATCGCGACCAGGATCGAGGCGAACGTGTGCCGCAGCTTGTGCGGGGTGATCCCGAGCGGCAGGGGTCGTAGGCCGCGCTCTTCGACGAGCCTGTTCGCGTGCGCGATGACCGCGTCGACGACGTCCTGGCGGATGTTGTGGCGCGAGCGTGGCTTGCCGCTCGAGGTCACGAACACTGGATCGTCGGGCCCCGCGTGCTCACTTGCGGCCTTGTGCTCGGTCAGGATCTCTCGGAGCAGCGGCAGCATGTCGACCTCGCGCATGCCCGCGTCGGTCTTGTCCCGGCCGACCACGAACCGTCCATTGGCGAGGTCGACGTCGCGCCAGAGCATCGCCCCGGTAGCCGAAGCCCGGCCGCCACCCAGCAGCAGCGTCGCAATCGCGCCGCGCCGGCCTGTCGTCAGGATCGGATGGCGCTGTGTCCACGAGCGGCCACGGCGGTCCATCACGTCGATGACGGCTTCGCCGCGGTCGAGCTCACCGGCCGCCTCCAGCAGGATCGCGATCTGCTCGGCGCTGTCCAGGTGCACAGGCCGCGGCTTTGAGAGCTTGAGGCGGCGGCGCTTGCCGACCGCGGGGTTGCTCGAGATGTGGCCGTGGTCGACGGCGACAGCCAGGATCTGCGTCAGCAGGTCGATGTGCATGTTGATCGAACGTGCGGACAGAGGTCGGGCGCGGCGACGGTAGCTCCGGCCCAGCCGGTCGACGTAGGACACCGTCAGGGGCGCCCCGTTCTCGGCGGCCGCCGTGATCTCCGCGGCTTCCCGCACCTTGCTCTGGCGGTAGCGGTCGACCTCGACGACCGTGATCTCGGAGATGCGGTGGTCCTTGAAGAACGGCAGCAGGTGGTTGGTGAGGTCGTTCCCGTAGCTGCTGGCGGTGTTCTCCTCAATCTCGAGCCGCTTTGCCGCGAACCAATCGGACGCAAACTCGTGGAAGGTCGGGTTGGTGTTCTTCGTCAGCGCGGGATCCGGCCGGGGAGGCCGCCAGGTGCCAAGGTCGACGTCGCGCAGCACGACCGCGAGCTCGCGCTGCGCCATCGCCAGGGTCCAGCCGTCCTCGGGCTTGCCGAGCGTCAGGTACTCGCGCTTGCCGTAGGCGCGAAAGCGCAGCGCGAAGCAGGGTTGGCCTGGTGTGGGCCTGACCACTTGTCCAGTTGCGGGACGTGCCATCGGCTTCCGGATCCGTTCGCGAGGTTGCCGACCAGTATGCAGGCTCCGTTCGCTCGTCGCGCCCGGGGCGGCCTGGCGGATGTCGCTATCTCGACGTTTCTGCACGGGTGTCAGGCGCTTTGGAGGCGCACGGGTGGGCGGAATCGCGTCCGACGGGAACCGTCGGGCGGACTCGATCTAGGTCTCGTGGGACCGCACATGCAGCAGCGGCGCTCCCGTCGCCGTACGACTGGCACGCTGGCGTCGGCGCCGTGGCGGAGCGGGCTCGGGCAGCGGCGTGCCCGCCGGCCTGTCGACTGGCTCGAGCTGCTCAGCCACGCGCGCGGGTGAGAACCCGAGACGGGGGCGAGAGCCTGAACCAAGACGCACGGCGCCGAGCTCGCCGGCGTGCTCGTATACCCAGGAGCGCGTCTTGCCGTGTAGGCGTGCGATCTCGGCTGCGTCCACAAGCGGCTCGGGCTGCGCGTGCGCGGGCGTGAGGACACTAAGTGGTGTCTCTCGTAAATACGATCACGTATTAGTCGTCCGGTTCTGGGCCTAGCTTCTGTGGCATCCTATCCCGCTGGAGTGGGAGCGTTGATGCCGAGGCACAGTCCTTATCGGATCGAGCTCAGTGACGAGGAGCGCAGCGCGTTGGAGTCGATGGCGCGCTCATATACGTTGCCGTATTGGCGGGTGGTGCGCGCCCAGATGGTGCTTCTCGCCGCGCAGGGGTTACGGAACGACCAGATCGCTGAGCTGTGCAACTGTCGCCGTGAGGTCGTCTCGCAGTGGCGCAAGCGGTTCTTCGAGGCTCGCCTCGCTGGCCTGGAGGATCTGCCGCGGCGGGGCCGGCCCCCGATTTTCCCCCCCACACGTACGCGCTGAGGTCATCGCGATGGCGTGCGAGCTGCCCGCCCAGAGCGGCGTGCCGCTCTCACGCTGGTCCTCCTCGGAGCTAGCGCGCGAGGCGATCACGCGCGGGATCGTCGAGCGGATCTCGGGCGTGACCGTCTGGCGTTGGCTCTCTGAGGACGCGATCAAGCCATGGCAGCACCGCTCCTGGATCTTCCCGCGCGACCCGTGCTTCGCACAGCGCGCCGGACCGATCCTCGACCTCTACGCCGGCTACTGGCAGGGCGAGCGCCTGCATCCCGGCGATTACGTCGTCTGCGCTGATGAGAAACCCTCGATCCAAGCCCGCAAGCGCAAAGCCAGGACCCATCCCGCTCGCCGTGGCGGCGGCCAGAAGATCGAGCATGAGTACGAACGAGGTGGCGCGCTGTGCTACCTCGCGGCGTGGGACGCCCGGCGCGCGAAGATCTTTGACCGCTGCGCCCCCGCCGATGGCATCGAGCCGTTCGATCAGCTCGTCGAGCAGTTCATGTCCCAACACCCATACCGACGCGCCCAGCGCGTCTTCCTGATCATCGACAACGGCTCAGCGCACCGCGGCAAACGCTCGATCGATCGCCTCCAAGGCGCCTGGCCAAACATGACCGTCGTGCACACCCCGATCCACGCCTCCTGGCTCAACCAAGCCGAGATCTACCTCTCCGTCGTGCAACGCAAAGTCCTCACCCCCAACGACTTCGCCGACCTCGACACCCTCCAACAACACCTACTCGCCTTCGGCCGCCGCTACGAACAGATCGCCGCGCCCTTCCAATGGAAGTTCACCCGCGAGGACCTCCACAAGCTCCTCGCCAAGACCGACACCCAGCCCACCTCACTCGCTGCCTGACCCCCTTCACGCGATACGTGCGCGAACTTCCGAGCCAGACCACTAAGTCGCGCAGCGAGTCGATCCGCTATCCGGTCGGCGAGGCGGTCGAGCGCATCGTCGTCGTAATCGGCCGGGTCTCGGCCGGGCGTGTCGATCGCGGAGGCGATGCTGCTCCTCATGGCTCCAAGTCCTGAGGTATTGGACGCAGGGCTGGGAGTCACGTCGCGACGCGGGCCAACCCGTCTCTGATGACGGTGTCGTCGCGACCGAGTGGCACGATCCCGGCAGGTCGCCAGCGACGTTCACGAGGTTCGCGACGTGAGCAACGTGGCAAGACATTCCCGCCGACGCGCCGCCAGCGAGCGCTTGTGGGCGGAGGCGCTTATCCGCCACGTTGCCGGTCGGCCTCGAGCCGGACTTGTGGATCTCGCCGTTGCGCTCGTCCGCCAGGGGGGCCGGCGCACGACTGGATCGTCGCCAATCCGATCGCGCGTGGCGCGGAGGTGGCACAGCGAATGCGATCGTGGAGACCCCGGCCTCAAGACGCTTGAGATTGGCGGCAAACCAGACAGTCGCGACGGGGCTGTCGCGTCAAAGGCGACATTCCCGAAGCCGGATGCCGCTGCCGCCGGGGAGTGCCCGCTCTTGCCTTCCGTAACGGGCACGAGCGGTCGTCGGTCCGTATGTTCCCGGCGGGAACTGTGGCGTTGTCCTGATCCGTTCGGTCATGGGGAGCGGAAGAATCGTCTTTCTAGTGTTGGTGAAGGATCTGCCGAGGGCCGCGGGCACGGGTCAGCGATTCGGCGTTCTGCGGGGATCGAGGAAGAAGGACGAAACGAGATGCGGAGACCCGATCGGCGCGACGACGGCCCGCCCGAGCCTGAGTTGGGGCTGACGCGACGCGGTCTCTTGAAGCGACAGGCGGCCGCTGGTGCTGGGCTCCTCGCCGCCGGCATCGTTCCAGGTGGTGTATTGGCCGCCGACGGGTCGGCCGCGTCCACGAGCGTCGCGGTTCATCCGCTGCTCTACCCGCTCTCGAGCTATGTCCCCGAGGTTGACCTTCGTGGCAAGGTCGCGGTCATCACGGGCGCCTCGACGGGGATCGGAAGGGCCGCTGGCGAGGCTCTTGCCGCCCGCGGAGTCCACGTGATCGGAACGTCACGCGATGTCGCGGGCGTGCGTCAGCGCCCGAGGTTCACGCTGTTGAACCTGGACGTGACGCAGTCCAAGTCGATCAACTCGTTCGTCCAGCAGGTACGGCGTCGGATTGGAGCTGCTGGGCGCGTCGACATCCTGATCAACAACGCAGGACGGGGGATTGTTGGCGACCCGATTCCGCCGGTCGGCGGCGCGAACCGGTACTTCGAGCAGCTCGACCTCGGGATCAAGACCAACTACACCGGGCAGCTGATGGTGACCAACAAGATGCTCCCGCTGCTCCCAGCTCTCGGATACGCGCGCGTCTACTTCACGGTCTCAATCGGCGCGTACTCAGTGGCGACGAACGCGCTCAACCCGTTGCACGGGTACATCGCGGTCAAGCGTGCGTTGCTGGCGTTCGCGAACGCGTGGTCATGGACGCTTCAGCAAGCGCACCGCAACATCGGCGTGGCGACAGTCAACCCGTACACGATCAACACGCGCTGGGGCTACAACATCATTCTCATCGAGAAGGCCCCGCGGGGATCGCCGCTCGCCGGGTATGTCCGTGCTGTGCGAGAGTCGTTGGCCCACGCGCAGCCCGCCTCGATCGTCGGCGAGGCGTACTGGCAACTGCTCAGCACAGATCGGGCGCCGCTGAACGTCGCCGCGGGGTCAGCGGCTGAACCCTACGGCACCGCTAACCGGCTGTACTCGCTAGACCTCATGGCCGAGAACAGCCAAGCCGCAATCCAGTTCGGCTGTTAGCCGGCTGCAGAGGCACACTTTCGACCGCTCCGAGGAACAGGCGGCTGCCGGCGTGTGGAAGCGCGTGGAGGCTCGCCAGCCAGGCGGGCCCACTCCCTTGTCGCCAATGCAGAAGCCGGTCGATGTCGGGCGCTCCTGACGAATGCGCTCGTCCGTGCCGGTGCCGACTGAGCCGCGTTCATCGCCGAGAGCAGGGCTCGCGTGGAGGCGTCCAGCATCGATCACTTGCGTATGCAAACGCGGTTCGGCCGCTCCGGCGACGAGGCCTCTCCGAGCAGCGCGGGAGCTTGATCCCTGGTGATCGGAATGTCGCGAGGCTGTCGCTTAACGATCGCGGTGCCTGGCGAGGGTGCTGCGTGATGGGTGGGTCATTAGCAGCGGGCCCGGCAGATTTCGTGGTGTGGCTGCGTAAAGGCGGTTTTAGGCCGCCACGGTGGCGATTTGGTGGCGGTGGAGCTTGGTGAGATTGTGGGTCGCCATCAGTAATCGCCACTCAGTGCGCACCGCGGATCTGCCCCTGCGCTGAAACCGGGTGATCGAGCGGTTGTGCTTGGTGTGAGCGAACACCGGCTCGATCATCTGGATCCGTCTTCGATACAGCAGCTTGCCGTGGGATCCCAGCACGGTTCGCATCCACGCGTACCGCCCGCCGGTCCACCCCGGCCGAGGCTCGGCTCGGCCGGCTGAGTCTGGAGGGATCAGCACCTGGATGTGCTTGTTCGCGATCACCTCATCCATGTGCTGCTCATTCCAATACCCCGCATCCGCAAGCGCGAGCTCAGGCCGGCCGGCGACGCCCGCCTGCTCGAGCTCGCCGATCGCCGCCTCGAGCATCGGGTTCAGGTTGGAGAAATCGGCCGGGGTGTTAGTGACCTCTGCCGCGATCACGATCTGCCCCTCGTCGACGACCGCCTGCGCGTTGTACCCCTGGACGTATCCGCGATTGGCCTTCATCCGCTGGGTGTCGGGGTCGCTGACGCTCACCACCCCGTCAGGCACCTCCGGCGCGACCCACGGCTTTGGTCGGCGGCCGAGCTTGCGGCCTGTCGTGTCGCGACCGTGCTCCCGGTAATCCTCATACGCCCGCTTGGCCGCGACCTGCGCGTCGCGCTCGGCCTCCAGCCGCTCACCCGCGAGCAGCAGCCGCTCCTGGCGCGCGCGCGGGACGGGATCGGGGTTCTCCCAACGCCGCTGCTCGAGCTGACGGTGCGCTTCCCGCGTCCAACCCTCGCGTCCTTGGCCGCGCGCCACGATCCGCTCAGTGTCGAACTCGAACCCATCCTGCTCAGCCGAGATCGGCTCCGGTTCGGACACCACAGGCTGCTCCGGACTGCTGCTGACCTCAGCCGCGCGCTGCTCACGCGCCTGACGGAAGAACTCCGCCCGCCCCTCCCGCGTGCGCAACTGCTCAGGCAGCTCATCCCCGCGCTCATCGCCATACAACTCATCCTCCGCCTCATCCGTCGCCTTCGCCTCAGCCACGATCTCCCGGGCGATCTGCGCAAAGCGCAGCGTCGACTCGCGACTCGCGTTCCCCGCCATCCGCGTCCCATCGATCGCGACCACACCCGGCCTCACCAACCCAGCCTCACCACACAGCGCCAGCACCTGACCGAACAACCCCGCAAGCGCCGCCTCGTGCCGCGCCACGAACCTCGCGATCGTCGCGTGATCGGGCGTCTCCAACATCGCGATCGTCTTGCACGCCACGTCCTCATCACACGCCCGCTCGAGCTTCCGCGCCGACCGCACCCCACGCGCATACCCGTACAACAACAAAGCCACCAGCATCGCCGGGTCATACGCCCGCCGGCCGACCCCGTCGACCCGATACGCCGCATAGAACTCACCCAAGTCCATCCCCGCGACCGCGTCCAACACGAACCAAGCGAGGTGACCCTCAGGCAGCCAATCCCGCAGATCCGGCGGCATCAAGAACGACTGATCACGATCACAACCAATGAAATTCTGAGCCATCCCGGAATGGTCTTAAACCCGCCGGACGACACGGTAATTACGCGACATCCTCTCGCCGTTGCGCTCGTCCGCCCTGAGGCCGGCGGGGCGATCGCTCTCGAGGAAATGCGATCGTGCCGCAGCCCGGCGCCCCGCGAAACGGGGCTATCGGATTCGGCGGCTGCTGGTTTGCCGGGCGGATCCAGCGGTGTCATCCTTGCGCCGACGTCGATGCTGCTAGCCCGATGCTCCAGTGTGGCGGCCGGTGGCCGCAGTGCCTGGTTCGCATGGAAAGCAGAACTCGTGGTTGGTGGCAAAAATCGCAAGCGGGTGTAAGGTCCATCTGCTGCACGAGCCGATGTGCGGCCACTCACGACCAGCCGCAAGAGTCGGCGTGCGGCACATCCAAGAGGGGGATGAGGGGTGCGGTTCTCGTTTGCGGGGCTTGCGGGTTCGATGGCGCTCGCTGTTGGTGTCGTGCTGATCGTCGTGCAGTGCGTGATGCTGTCGTTCGATCCCAACGGCCACGTTGCCACCCCTCATGAGGGGGTGTGTCCGTGCGGCGTTTGATCATGGCGCTGGTCGCAGGTGGGGTCTTTCTCGTGCTGTCGTTCTCCGGGACCGCGGTGGCCGCGCCGGCGATCCCGTGGCACAAATGCGCCGAGTCCGCTCAGCGGGGATTTCAGTGCGCCAAGATCCGCGTGCCGCTCGACTACGGGCGTCCGCGCGCCGGCGATATCAAGCTCGCCCTGATCCGCCACCGCGCGAGCGGTCCGGGCCGGCGCATCGGCACGCTCTTCTACGAGCCCGGCGGGCCGGGGGTGCCGGGCACGGAGTTCCTGCCCGCCTTGGCCTTCCGGGGTTTCCCGGCCGCGGTGCGGGCGCGCTTTGACATCGTGAGCTGGGACCCGCGTGGGGTTGGTGCGAGCACGGCGGTGCGGTGCTTTGCCAGCCAGGCTGCCGAGGACCGCTTCTTTGCCGGATCGCCGACGAGGAACGTCGATGGCTTTCCGGTTGGGCGGAGGCAGATGACGACCTGGATCGAGCGCTACCGCCGCTTCGGGGAGCGTTGCAAGCAGCGCAATGGTCGCCTACTCACGCATGTGTCAACGGTTGACACCGTCCGCGATCTCGATCTGATGCGCCGGCGGGTCGGCGAGCGCATGTTGAACTACGTCGGCACGTCCTATGGGACTATCGTCGGCGCCGTCTACGCGAACATGTTCCCCGGCCGGGTTCGGGCGATGGCGCTCGACGGCGTCGTGAACCCGATCGCCTGGTCACGCCCCCAGCTCAAGGCGAACGGCGGTCGCTTCCTGCCCGGAGGGCTGCGCTTCAGGTCGGACGTCGAGACGGCCAAGACCCTCAATGCCTTTCTTGATCGGTGCGGGAGCACGGACACCACGCACTGCGCGTTCTCCGCCGGGAGCCCCGCGGCGACGCGACAGAAGTTCACCGAGCTGCTGGCGCGGCTGCCCGTGAACCCGACGGCCGGCCAAACGACTTACGCGCAGGCGATCTCGGGAACGGCCCGCGCTCTCTACGTGGTGGCCAACTGGAAGCTTCAAGCGATCGACCTACAGAAGCTGTGGGAGCACGGACCCGCGGCCATCCCCCCACCGGGCGGCCGCGACGAGGAGCAGGAGATGGCGATCGCCTGCGGCGAAGTTCCTTCCCCGCCGGCCAGCGCCTTCCCGGCCATCGACGCCTTCGCGCAACAGCGCTCGGGGGTGGTCGGGCCGTTTTGGGCCTGGGACTATGAGCCCTGCTCCACCTGGCCGGTGCGCAGCGCCCACCCCTATCGGGGACCGTGGGACAACCGCACCGCCAACCCCGTGCTGGTGATCGGCAACACCTTCGACCCCGCCACCCCCCTCCGCGGGGCGGTGGCCATGGACCGGGCGCTGGCCCGGGCACGCCTGCTCACTCTGGACGGCTACGGCCACACGGCACTGCTCAATCCGAGTGCTTGTGTGAATCGCTTCGAGAGTCGTTACTTCATCAACGGGACCCTGCCGCCCAAGGGGACCACATGCAGGCAGGACGCGGTCCCGTTCGGCAACTGAGCTGCATCACCGCCTTTGGACGACGAGGAGGAGCGGGCGGAGCGCTCCGTATGCTGCCGCAGTGATCGACCAGCAGCGCTGACGCCTGGCGGCTGCTTCCTCGCGCAGCGACGTTCTCGGTCGGCGGGTCGCGCGAAGTTCGGTCCGGACTCGCTTCGACTGTCGCAGTGCCGGGCGGATCCAGCAGCATCGCGGTCGAGAAGAGAGCGTTGGTTGTCGATCAGAGCAGCAGCTGGCTCACCGCCAGCGCGACGCTCGCGTTCGTCGCACGAGCGGCACGGAGCCAGGCCGTGCTAATGCCTTTCATCGGGTTCTGTTGGGTCGGCGGGGGCTTCAGGATTCTGGATTTCACTGACATCCGCTGGCATTGCAGAATTGGTAGATGTGCTTGGGAGTGATGACTTTGGTGATGGCCTTGGCTAGCGGTATCAGGGGTGTATCGGTTGTGCCGGCGTTGATGAGCACGACGACTGTGGCCTGTTGGGAGGGCAGGTAGATGCTCAAGGTTTCGTAGCCGGGCCAGTCTCCGTTGTGACCGATCCAGCCGTTGAGTTTGTTGAGAGCAAGGCCATACCCATAGTTCTTTATGCCGGGTACGGGGATGAACCGCAGACGCTGTTTCTGGGTGGCTCGGGTGAGCAGCGAGCCGGTCGCTACGTCCCGGGCCCAGCGATGGAGATCGCCCAGCGTGGAGACCATCGCTCCGGCCGCCCAGCCTGGAGACATGTTCCAGCTCGTGGCGTTGACGGTCCTCCCGCACTTGTGCGAGAAGATGCATTCGACCGTCCAGTCGGTGTAGCCCTGCGCGTGGGGGGACGGGAACGCGGCGCCGGCCGGGGAGCTCGTGTGCGTCAGGTGCTCGGGCCTCAGGATGTGCTGCTTGATGTAGGTGGCCAGCGGCTGGTGGGACACCTTCTGGATCACCAGACCGAGCAGCACGAAGTTCGGGTTCGAATAATTGAAGCTGGTGCCCGGCGCAAACCGCAATGGTTTGCTGAAGCTGTAGGCGAGCAGCTGCCGGGGTGTCCATTCGCGCCGCGGATCGGTCAGCCACGCACGAATCCAGGCGTCGTTGCTGAAATAGTCGAACAGTCCGCTGCGCATCTCGGCGAGCTCGCGGATGGTGATCTTGTTCCCCTGCGGGACGCCCGCGATGTACTTGCTGATCGGACTGTCCAGCGAGATCTTTCCCCGATCGACGAGTTGCAGCAGCGCGGTCCCGGTAAATGTCTTGCTCACGCTGCC
The DNA here is from genome assembly GCA_963796525.1 of uncultured Solirubrobacterales bacterium. Lineage (GTDB taxonomy): Bacteria > Actinomycetota > Thermoleophilia > Solirubrobacterales > Solirubrobacteraceae > Palsa-465. The sequence goes on along the minus strand of CAWCMD010000009.1, from coordinate 517,813 downwards.
GATCCGCATCCGCAGCTTGGTGCTCATCGGCTGACCCGTCGCTGTATCGCGTACCCCGAACGCCCTGACATACGGGGTCGCGCCCCGCCGCCACACACCCACGATCGCCCCCGGAATCGACGCCTGCCGCATCACTCCCCGGATCGCCGCCGTCAGCGCCGCTGCCCTCGAACCCGACCGACCCGAGGCGGCCGCAGCCGGACCGGCCAGCGCCAAAACCGCCGCCAGTACCGCCCCAAAGCCGATCACCCCCAACCGACCACGCGCACGGGGCGTAAACCCATGACCAGCGCCCCCCCGTTGCGGTCTCGCCGTCGGTTGGTCAGACACCTCAAAGGTGTTCAGCATAAAGGACAACTCCTTTTGACCTTACGGGCTCTCGCCCCCTCGCCACCAAAAAATCAGCATAGCCGCCGGGCGGCTAATCCGCTATGAGAGTGCTGGTTAGGGCTAGGAGGATCGTTGAGGTATGGCTGCTGCTTCGTTTGAGAGCGGCGGCGGGGGGTGCGGGAGCGCAGCTGCGCTCCCGCGGGTGTCTGCTACAGGGTGAGGCCGGCGCTGGCGTGCATCATCGGCGCTCGTCGTGCGTGGACCGTTTGAGATGATCTCCTCGGTGTTGATCCCCTCCAGGTAGGTGCCGGTCGTTGATAGGTGCGAGTGGCCGAGCTGGCGCTGGATCAGCGGCAGCGCGATGCCCTCATGCAAGAGCTCGACGGCGTGCGCGTGGCGCAGCTGATGGGGCGCGAACCGGCGCCTGACTCCTGCCTCGAGCGCGGGCTGGCGCAGCTCCACTCGTGCCGCGCTGGCCGACCACGCCCGTCCGCGGGTGGGACCGTCGATCACACAGAACAACGCTCCGACCGGAAGCGCGACCCGGTCGGCGAGCCAAGGTTCGATCGCTGACCACGCCCACGCGCCCATCCCGACCTCACCTCGCCGGTCGCTCTTGCCGTGCCTGACCAGAACTAAAACCGCGGCGCCGATCAAGGTCGGTCTCGGGCAAGACAGCGCCTCCTGGATGCGTAGCCCGGCACGTCAGAGCACGACGATCCGGGCGGTCAGGCGACGGCCGTGGCGATCGTGCCCGGCTTGGCGCATGACGGCGACGATCTCATCAACGGTCGGGGGGTCGGCGGGGTAGCGTTGACCCTTGTTGCGAGGGGCGATCCCAGTGCGAAATCCCGGCGTGGTGGCCGGCGAGCGGCGTCGGCCGGCAGCGTCAAGCAACGGTTGAACAGAAGACATGACTCCCTCCTGTGAGAGCTGGACAGTTACCCGCCCAGCTCTACAGGCCACGCTGCCGCAGCCCACGGAAGCAGCAGCGATGCATCATCGCCGCGTCTCGATCGTTCCGCCAGCGTGAGGCTCGCGCGTATGCTGCTGGCCTAACGCGGGGTGGGTGAGGTACATTGCGTGCTGTTGAGGCGGCCGGGGGGGTGTCCCTCCACAGGATTGGGGTGATCAGGGATGGTTTTTGGTAGGCGTGGGTTTGGGTTGTTGGCGCGCGGGCGTGGCCGGGTCGTTGTGTTGTTGGTGGTGGCGGCGATGTGCGTCTTTGTTGCCACGGCGGCCGGGTTCTCAGCGAGGCAGTCGCCGCGAGGGGGTGCCGCGGCTCCCAGCCGGGGTGTGGCCGGTCAGCAATTGACTGGGCTTGCGGCGAGGGTGCTCAGTCGCCCAAGCGCCGTGCGCGGCACCGACGGGCGCTTTCACATCGCCTATGAGCTTGTGTTGACAAACATGACGCAGTTCGCCGTGGACGTCGAGCGGGTCGAAGTCCGCGACGCCAAAACCCACCGGGTGCTGCAGTCGCTTGCCGGACGTGCACTGTCCTCCAGGATGAATCCGGTCGCCGAGTCGAACACGGGACGCAAGCCGGCCGACCCGACGCTGATGAGCTCTTCCGGTTCGTCGATCGTCTGGTTCGACGTCACCGTGCGAACCAAGGCGGACGTCCCCGGCGTGCTCGAGCATCTCGTGGTGGCCACCGCCCGCCCCCCGAAGGGCAAGCCATTCCGGTTTTCAAGCTCGGTTGGTCGGGTCTCGCTTCGATCTGGACCACCGGTGGTGCTGGGTCCGCCCGTGCCCAGCGGCCTTTGGCTGGCGATGGAGGGGTGCTGTGACTTCAACACACATCATCGCCGCGGCCTGCTCACGGTGGACGGCAACATGGTCGTCTCACAGCGCTTCGCGATTGACTGGATAATGCTCGACCGGCAACATCGGGCCTGGGTCGGAAACCCCGCCCGGTTGTCCAGCTACTTCAGCTACGGCCAGCCCGAGATCGCCGTGGCCGCTGGAACGATCGTGATCGCGCGCGACGGCATCCCGAACTCACCGCCGCCGAAGGATCCAACGCCGCCGCCGCTCCCGCGGCTCACCGGCAATTACGTGGAGCTGCGCGTCAGCCCGGGGGTCTATGTGACCTATGCGCACATGAAGCCAGGCTCGGTCCGTGTCCACGTTGGCCAGCATGTTCGACGTGGCCAGCTGCTGGGAGAGCTCGGTAACAGCGGCAATTCAGCCACCCCACACCTCCATCTACAGGTCCAGATCACCCCGAGTTTCGTCAGCGACGGCCTACCGTTCGTCTTTGACCGCTTCGATCTTCTTGGCGAGATCACCGAACCGGTAACGGACTCAAACCTCGGCCTGAGGCCCAACGGCAAGCTCCCCTTTGCCCGAGCCCGCCACCCGGGTACACGCCGCCACGAGATGCCGCTAAACCTCAACGTCGTTCGATTTTCTGAGGCGAGGTAACCACGGGCCGACGCGGCGATTAATGACGATCGGCTACCAGCACTCCGCGCGGTCCCCGGCCAGCGTGTCGCAACGGGCTAGCAGCATCGACGTCGGCGCAAGGATGACACCGCTGGATCCGCCCGGCAAACCAGCAGCCGCCGAATCCGATAGCCCCGTTTCGCGGGGCGCCGGGCTGCGGCACGATCGCATTTCCTCGAGAGCGATCGCCCCGCGGATCCCAGGGCGGGCGAGCGCTTCAGACGATATGGAGGACCGGTTACCTCGGAGTCGAAGGTAAGTCGGTACCCCCGGCGTTGCCGGGGGTGATGTTCGCGGTCGAAGCTGCAACTTCGACGCGGGCCCCACAACACAGGAGGTACCGACATGCCTGACGGTATCCGTTGGGTCGGTCTTGACGTGCACGCGCGCGAGTCGACGTTTGCGATCTTCGATCAGGACTCTGGTGAGGTGATCACCAGGCGAGTGGTCGGCCGTCCGCACGAGCTGTTGCCGTGGCTTGGTCGTGTGGAGCGGCCCACGCGGATGATCTATGAGGCGGGCCCGACGGGGTACGGGCTCGCGCGCCGGGCGCTGGCGGAAGGGATCGAGCTTGGCGTCTGCGCTCCGAGCAAGACCGAGCGGCCGCCGGCGGACCGGATCAAGACCGACAAGCGCGACGCGATCCGGCTCGCGCGGTTGCTCGCCGCCGGCGAGCTGACGCTGGTCACGATCCCGTCTGTCGAGCGTGAGCAGCTGCGCGATCTGGTCCGCTGCCGCGAGGACATCCGCGCGGACCTGGTCCGTGCGCGGCACCGGATCGGGAATTTCCTGTTGCGTCGCGAGATCTACTGGGAGGGCACCGGCGAGGCGTGGACACGCAAGCACCGCGCGTGGCTGACCTCGATCAAGTTCGCCGACCACGCGTCCAGGTCGACGCTGGCCGACTACCTGCACGCGCACGACGTACTGATCAGCCGACGCGATCAGGTCGAGGCCGACCTCGCCACGCTCGCGCTCACGGCTCCGTGCGCGCACACCGCTGCCCGGTTGCGGTGCCTGCGCGGGATCGACACGCTCTCGGCCCTGGGGTTGTGCGCGGAGATCGGTGAGTGGGGGCGCTTCGATCACCCCGACCAGCTCTCCGCCTATCTCGGGATCGTCCCATCAGAGCACACCACCGGCCGACAGCGCAGGCTCGGGTCGATCACCAAGGCCGGCTCAACCCACGCGCGGCGGCTGCTGGTCGAGGCCGCCTACCACTACCGCCGCGGCCCGGTCGTCGGCGCGGCGCTCGAGCGCCGCCAACGCGGGCACGCGCCGGAGATCATCAACATCTCCTGGAAGGCGCAGCGCCGCCTGAACGCGCGCTGGCGACAACTCCGCGACGCCCGCCGCAAACCGAACGGGATCGTCGCGATCGCGATCGCCCGCGAGCTCGCCCACTACTGCTGGGAGATCGCCACTTGCCCGACGACTGCACCAGAGCCGACACCGACGCCAACCACCCGCAAACGACTCACAAACTCGCGCTGACAAACACTGACACTGACTGACAACCAGTTGCGGTTGGCGAGGCGGTCCGAGGCATCCCGGCTCGCGCACACAACTCCGCGATTCGTCGCCTGAGTACCCACCCCCGGGTGGGCGCACTCGACTTTAGACAGCGGACGTGCGACGAACAAAGGTCTTGGGACAGCCCCCGAATATGAGCATGACCGAACGTCGCGAATCCCGCGAACGCCTCGGCCGCCTCGCGAACCGCAACCACAGCCCCTGCCACACCAACCACACCATGGCCCTCAACCCCTACCCCTTGACACCAGCCCCTCCATATGGGCGACTTTCCGATCATCAGGGGTCAAGCACCGGACGTGGCCGGCGGGGCGTTCGTGCTGGGGTAGCTGAGGCGACTCTGCATAGGCAGCCCGGCCGTCTTGCACCCTGCCCTGCTGGCCCTGCTTCCGGCGACCGGCGCGCTCCCCGCGATCGCGCCCGAGCCGTCTCGTGTGTATTCCCGGACGGGGCCCTGAACTCGCTGCGACGAAGTCGGCGGCGGTCGAGTTCCCGTGGCTGGTGTTGTCCGAATTCGGCAGCGTCGAGACGAACAGGCGGGATGGCTGCTCTGTCATCGATGCAGCAGTCCGCGGGCGTGGGTGGCGAGCTGTCGCTGGTTGTCAAGCGCTAGCGGCTCGTGGCCTTGCCCAGGTCGATCAACAAGCGTTCTGGGCCGATGCGGTCGGGAGTTGCGCGCAACTTTGCTGGTTGCCGACGCCTGGACCGAAGCTTCGTATCGGCCCTGCTGTTTGGCCCTGCTAGGGTCGCTGTGGTGTCGGTAGCTTCCTGCTCGACACGAGGTTGGGGTGCCTGCGGGGGCTAAGGCACGTTTGGGGCTAGATGGGTTCAAAAGGAGTTGGGGTTGTGAAACTGAAGGCTGTTTTTGCGGTGGCCGGTCTGCTCGCGCCGTCTTGCGCCGTCGCTGGCGTGGCACAAGCGCGGCAGCGTGGCGACCAGCCCGCGCTGCGTGCCTCGCTCAGGACCGACCTCGCGCGCTACCTAAGAGATCACCGAGTGGATGAGCACATCTCCGCGCTCTCGCTGACAGTCGCGGTTCGGGGAGGAACGCCAAGCGTCAATCTGGCTGCTGGGCGCACCCGCTATGGAGGTGGGCGCCGTGTCTCTCCCTATGCCCTGTGGCAGATCGGTAGCAACACCAAGGCGTTCACGTCGGTCGTCTTGCTGCAGCTGGAGGCCGAGCACGAGCTGTCGATCAACGACAGGCTCGGACGGTGGCTGCCGCAGTACCCGGCTTGGCGGGGCATAACGATCAAGCGGCTGCTCAACATGACGAGTGGCATCGAGGACTTCGCAGTGCAGCCGGCGTTTCTGCGCGCTTATGCGGCTGCGCCGAACCGCGTGTTCGCGGCCTCCCGGCTCGTGTCATACGCAGTGGGCCGGTCGTTGGCGAAGGGATATCTCTACTCGAACGTCAACTATCTCCTAGCGCAGATGATCATTGAACGCGCGAGTCACGACAGCTATGTCGACCAGGTGCGTAAGCGAATCATCGTCCCGCTCGGTCTGCACGATACGTTCGTCAGCGCTACCAGGTATCCCCGAGCGGTCCTAGATCGGTTACCCGAGGGATATTTCTTCATCGCTCCCAAGTTGCTCCCGCAGCTGGCCTCGCAATTCAAAAAGAACCAAGCTCGTTACCCAGTGTTCGGGCTGGGCTCTGGGGGCATCGTCAGCTCGCTGCAAGACGTCGCGAAGTGGGACCGTGCTCTGTACACCGGCCGTGAGCTACCGAGAAAGCAGCAGCGCGAACTGGAAAGCCTGGTTTCCCTGAAAACGGGCAAGCCCATCACGAGGACCACTCCGGCGGATAACGCGGGTTTTGGCTTGGGCATTACCCAAACCACGTTCAGCCCTGTCGGAACGGTCTGGGACTACGAGGGCCAGACGTTTGCGTTCCGGGTGCTCCACGTCTACCTGCCACGCTCCGGTACCGACATCGTCATCGGCCTCAATAGCTGCGTCCCGGAGAGCAAGTCGGGCACGCTCGCCGTTGCGATCTACAACACGCTCCGGAAGGCCGGCCTCGCCTGAACAGCCACTGACGCCGGGCGCGTCAGAGTTGGACGACGAGCAGCATCGCAGTGGCCAGCCGCCCTCATTACGATCGCTGCGCACGCGACGCAGTAGTCGGGGATGATCCGGCTGGCCTCTCGGGACACACCTGCTCGCTCGGGACCAGAGTCGCTCACGCTCTCCCCTTGGACGACCAGCGACAGCTCGTGCCCCAGCCCGCGGTGGAGTGCCCCCGGTTTCGAGGACACCTGAGCGCTTTCGTCGAAAGGCGTGGGCGAGGAGGTGTGAGACGTGCCTCGGACCAGACCGTCGGGTTGGGCGTGCTCTGCTTTCGCCACAGAGCAGAACCTCGGGCCGACGCCCTCCGAGAACGGACGGGCGCGACGGCGCGGCGGTTTCGCACGTGGCGAGGAGCGTCTCTTGCGATTTCGGCCGAGAAACCCGCAATCTTTGAATGCAGGTGCGCGACGCTCGCCGGCGCCGGCCTCGTAAGCGGGCCCGCGCGTGAACGAAACCAGGGCTCTGGCCTCAGCGGTCGCGGCGACGGACGGCCTGAACGCGCGGCCGGCCTCACTGCGGGCGAATCTCAGGGCCGGGCACCCGACACGGTCGCGCCCTGCTTCCGTGACGCGGCGGGTACCCCCGCCGGGGTCAGCCGGGCACGAGCGGATGATCGAAATTGTGGCAACGCAGAAGCCGGGTTTTGACCCGCTGACGTTTACTTGCAGGCGGTGCGAGAGGCGACCCGCCTCGACCTCTCGCGATGAAGCGCCCCAGTGCGTGCCGACCACGTCATGGTCATCGCCCACGCCGTTCCGTGCTCGGATTGGGCACATCGCAAGCCCGGCGCGCTCCCTTCATGAACGTCGGGCGGCGTGCTCTTTGGCACATCTCCGGCAACGGCGAGGAGCTGCGGTCCACGGCTGGCGGCGGTCGCGACCGCGAAAGGTACCCGATGAGAGTCGGGCGCCGAATTTGGTCACCGGAGCGCTCGGAATTCGGATAGGGTTCGTGCGAGGGTCGTTACAAGGGATCGTCGGCGTTCGCCAGCGCCGGTTCCGCACGGGGTCCAATTTCGTTGGGCCGCTCGTCCGGAGGCATTGAATGCGGCGGCGATGGATGGTTGGACTCCCCGGCGATCAGCGGGGACCGGGTCAACAGAGGGAAGGGTGTGCACGATGCAGCAGGGCAGCTCGAAGGTCAGATCGCTGGCGGGTGGCGGCGTCGGCGCACGGCGCCTCGTGACGCGGGTGTTACTCGTTGTGGGCCTGAGCGTCGTCGGTGCGATGGCGACGACTGCCACCCCGGCGCTCGCGGCGCCGCTGTGCGTCGCTGGTGACTACTCCTCGACCGGCATGGAGCCATGCAGCGCAGCGCCGCAAGGCACTTTCGTCAGCGTGTCTGGGGCGATGTCGGCGACCCCGTGTCCGCTCGGTACATACCAGAACCTGACCGGTCAGACGTCGTGCTTCGACGCGCCCGCGGGGACGTTCGTCAACTCGACCGGGCAGGCGTTACCGACCCCGTGTCCGCTCGGTACATACCAGAACCTGACCGGTCAGACGTCGTGCTTCGACGCGCCCGCGGGGACGTTCGTCAACTCGACCGGGCAGGCGTTACCGACCCCGTGTCCGCTCGGTACATACCAGAACCTGACCGGTCAGACGTCGTGCTTCGACGCGCCCGCGGGGACGTTCGTCAACTCGACCGGGCAGGCGTTACCGGCCCCGTGTGCGGTCGGCAAATACCAGAGCCTGACCGGTCAGACGTCGTGCTTCGACGCGCCCGCGGGGACGTTCGTCAACTCGACCGGGCAGGCGTTACCGACCCCGTGTGCGGTCGGCAAATACCAGAGCCTGACCGGTCAGACGTCGTGCTTCGACGCGCCCGCGGGGACGTTTGTCGGGTCGACCGGGCAGGCGTTGCCGACCCCGTGTGCAGCCGGTAGCTATCAGCCGAGCGTCGGCCAGGCTAGTTGTCTCGTCGCCCCGATCGGCTCCTACGTGAACGCCACCGGTGCGACGTCAGCGACCACGTGCCCAGCGCATACGACGACGATCACGACCGGCTCGACGAGCATCGCGGACTGTGTCATGCCGGTGCCTACGACTGCTGACCAGTGCAAGAAGGGCGGCTGGCAGTACTTGGTAGACGACAGCGGCACGCCATTTAAGAACCAGGGCGACTGCGTCAGCTATGTCGCCACCAAGGGCCGCAACCCCGGCAACGGCTAGGCCCATCCCATACCCGAACCACCCGGCTCGCTAGGCTACGAGCTCGCCGACGGCTCCGCTGGGGCCCCCTGGCAACGATGCTGGGGCCACGTCGCTCGGGCACGAGCGACGAACCTGTCTTGGTCCCCTGCGCGTTTGCGCTGGCGACATCGGAGCAAGCGAGCGGCCCCGTCTGCATCGCGAGCACAACAACCATCAGCGGGGTCAGCCTCCGGCTTCTACGTTGCCACGGGAGCGATCGTCCGCGTCCGCACCCGCTTATCTGTGCAGTCGGTCCTTGTCAAGCCCTCCGAGGGTGAGGTTGTTGACGACGTGGTCCTCGGGGCTTGCCCCGGACCACTCGTTGTGATCCAGCGCCAGTGGCGGCGCTCTGTCACCCGTAGGGCAGCCCGGAGGGCCGAGCGCGAAGCGCTTGACGGGCGCCGTGCTGGCGCTACTTGTGGGGGGTGTGTGCGCGCGGGCGCCCATGCTTATCTTGGTCCACGACCCTGGCGTTGGTGGGCCGGCGACATGATGGTGATGGGGTGATGTTCCCGCTGGGGGAAGTGCGGTGCGGCCGCTCGGTCTTTGCAGGCCGTCCACGCCGGGCGTGGCGGCAGCGGGTTGTCGGGAGCTGGCCGCGGTGCATCGGTTGAGGTGGAGCGTGGCGCACACGGTGAAGGTCATGCGGGTTGCAGCCCTGCCTCGCCGAGTTCTCGGAGCGTGTGGTAGCTGCGTTTGAGCAGCTTGCGAGCGATCGACAGGCAGGCGCGCTTGTGCCCGAGCCGCTCGGCCGCCTGGAGGTAGTACTCGCGGTCGGGCGAGCCCGCGCGGCTGGCGACCACGGCAGCCTCATACAGCGCCCAGCGCAGCGTTGGCGGTCCTTGGCGGCTCAGGCGCCCGGGCGAGCGGCGCTGATCGGACTGATACACGGTGATGTCCAGGCCGACGTACCGGACGGCGTGGCGCGAGGAGGTGAAGCGGCGGCAGTCGCCGAGCTCCGCGAGGATCGCGACCGACGTCAGCTCGCCGATCCCGTAGTGGCCCATCAGCGCCTTGCAGCCGGCCTGGCGACGCGCGTACGCTCGCAGCTGGCGGTCGAGCGCCGGCAGCTGCGCGTCGAGCGCGTCGATCATCCGCAACCCGACGGTGATCTGCTCGCGCGCGGTCTCAGGCAACGGCGCCTGCTCGAGCCAGGCGCGGCCCTCCGCGGTCAGCAGTACCAGGCCGGGGCGTCGGATCCCATGGTGGTAGAGGACCGCGTGGATCCGCTGCTGCCACTCGCCGCGATCGTCGACGAGCGTGTGCCGCAACCGCACGCGGGCGCGGAGGTCGAGCAGATGCTCGGGTGCGATCCAGCACTCCGGCAGCTTGCCGATCATCAACAGCTCACGCAGATGCCTGGCGTCCGCGCGGTCGGTCTTCGGTCGCTTCTTGTTACCGCGCAACGCGCTCGTCTCCGCCGGCTCGGCGAGATGCACCCTCGCTCCCGCCGCCTGCAGCTCCTCGACCACGAACCGCCATCCGGTCGTCGCCTCCAACGCCACCTCAAGCTCTCGATCCTCGAACCGCGCCACGAACCGGCGGACCGGCTCACGATGCGCCGGCGCCACCCGCGCCCGGGCGATCTCGCCCGTGGCCGTGTCGATCCACTCCGCGGTGATCTGCGCCCGATGCTGATCAAGGCCCATCACGATCGTCATACGCCCATCTCTCCTCGCGTCGACTACGCGCGCGCAGCGTCAGCCCGACCCATCGCATAGCGTGGGTCAACGGTCGGCCCTTCGTGTTCGGATGACCGGCCGCGCGGCTGTAACCCGCGCGCGCCTTCAACCAATGTCGTTCGACGCGGAGGGTCGGCCACCTGCGCCGGCCGCCACGCCGTTACTGCTCATGCCATCTTTGATGTCCAGACGCGTTTGTCGGCGCAGAGGCCGGCCGTCTCCCTATGCGCGGATCCCGAGCGTCTCGCGGGTCCGGCGCGGCCACGAAGCGTCGAACCGACCTCCGAGGCGCGCTTGCCGCGCATAGGGGGTGCGAGCGCCGCAACAGGTCGGAGACCTGCTCTCGGAAACAGCGGGTCTCCGGATCGGTCCTGCAGCATCGGGTTGCGCGTGCCCCGCTTTCGCGACAGAGCGGAACCTCGGGCCGATGGCCCCGTGAACGGACGGGCGCGACGGCGCGGCGGTCTCGCACGTGGCGAATCTCAGGTTCCCCGCGATCGCGGCCAAGAGACCTCTCGCCGCATGAAAGCGGGGCCACGAATCGGTCCCACCGCGGCCAGTCGCGCGTACACGCCGCCGAGCGAAAGCGGGTGTTTCGGGGTGGCGGTCCCGACGACCGACGGGTCGACGACGCCGCGAGTCTCGCAGGTGGCGAGATGCGAGACGGACGTCGTCTGCGGTGCCGAGACCTGCATCCGTGTCGGCGCGTGTGCCCAGAGCAGCGCGCTCGTCGTGACTCCCTCTGTCCGATCTCAGCAGCCGTGGATGGTCCCGGTCGTCTCGAAATCGTGACTGCTCTCGTGGCAAAGCACAAGCCAGCCTCCAGAGTCTCGGGCGGGAAGAGCGATCGTCAGCTGTCGGCCGGTGCTAGCCGGCCGTGCGGCCCACGGCTCGCGTTTTCGACCGACGCGGTTTCCGCGCAAGGCGGGTGTTTGGCGGGGTCGCTTCGAAAACGTGCGACCAGAGCGAAGCGGGTCTCCGGTGTCTTTGTGGCCGGCTTTCGCTAGTGGGTGCGGAGAAGCTCGAGTCCGCGGGTTGCTGAGTCGGCCGGCCGGAATTGATGCGGCTCGGGCTGGTGGATGCTTATCGGTGTTGACGCATCCCTCCCGACTCGGTTATCGTCGGTTTGACATGGGGGCTTCTATGTTCGAGTACCTATGGCTGTTGCCCGTTTCGGCGACGGTCGCTCGTAGGGGGTGCGAAGGTGAGTACTGCTTCCGGCGCTGAGCGCCGAGGACCACGGAATATCCGTCCACTTTGGGTGCTGGCTGCAGCGGTGCTCGTCGCATGCCTGATCGGCGCTGGCCTTGGGGTCGCCGCGACCGCTGCGTCCAACGCGGCGCCGCTGCACCGGCGCTCGGCGCCCGATGTCACCGCCCAGCTGGGCGCCGCCCGCAACCGGGTCATGCGCCTTCAGAGCACGATCAACCACTCGGGCCTCGCCTGTGAACAAGCGGCGGAAATCGATCAGCAGTTGGCGTATGTGGACGACGCGCTCAATCAGGGAAACCTGCTGGGTGCCCGCACCCTGCTCCAAGTGTCGATGGACCTCTCGAGCTCCCATGCTCGCCAAGGTGTCTTGTCGCGAAGCGCTGCAGCTGTACTGCAGCGCAATGGAAGGCGGCTTCTACGCTCAATCCCCACCCGCGGCCGGATCCCAAGTGAGTTCAGACCCAAAAAGGGTGCTCCGAGCCTCGTATTGCACCGATGCCCCGGGGCGGCGCCCGACGCCGGTGCGAAAATAAGCGAGTTCCTGCGCGCGCTCATCTCGCACTCGATCGCGCACGTGCCGGTTGCCGGTGCCTTTCTTGCGGCGTTGGTCGAGGTCCTGTGGCCCGGATCCGAAGAGCACAACCCCACCTGGGACGAACTCACCGCATACGTGGATCAGCACATCAACGAAGCGATCGACCAAAAGACAAGAGAGGAACTCGACGCCAAAATCTCGGGCCTCAGCTCGGCGCTCCACGACTATCTGGTGGCGGTCCAAAGCAAGGACACCTCGACCATCAAGTCGGAGTATCTCGTCACGCTGGCGCTCATAAAGCACGATGCGCCCGCGTTCCAACCCCCGACCCGTCCTTACCTGGTGCTTCCCGAGTACACGCAGATTCAGAACCTGCTGCTGGTTCAGTTGCGCGACGGGATCATGAACGGCGCGTCGTTTGGCATCCCGCCATCTCTCGTCGACGCTTACAAGGCGCAGATCGCCGATGACATCGCCAGCGCCACCAAATGGGTGTCACAGCAGATGCCAGAAGCCCACAACCACGTGTCTTGGACCAACGATCAACACTCAAATGTGAACAAGTTCAACGCCAATGCGACGTTGGACGACAGCTTGGTTCCCGCGGTGGCGGATCAGCAGTACTTCTGGCCATACCTCGATCCGATTAAGTACAAGCCACCATTCGATCCACCGCCCAACGCGAGGGTCCTCTACACCCCGGTGTTCGGAACGATCGACAACAACGGCACGCCTACGGTCCAGGGGGCAGGAAAGTCTCCGCTCGTCCACATCACCGTCTGGGGCTTCGATCGGATCGACGGGATGCAGCTCACTTACGGCCTGGGATCGCAGCCCGACCCCCGGATGGGAAACCAGAATGGTGGGACCTTGAATCCGCCCAAAGGTGGTTCCTTCCAGGTGGGACCGACGTCCGATACCAGAGGGTGGGTCACCCGTGTGTACGGAAAGGCCGGCGACGTGCCGCAGGCGGTGGGACTCGTCTTCACCAAGGGGGATAGCTCGAGCGATACAGGTCTCATGGGTAGTGGCACTCCTTCGTCCACTCCCGACTACGACGCGAGCTTCCCCGGCGAGGTGCTTGCCTACATCAAGATAAATGGCGTCAGCAATTTCTACGGCAGCGCCGATGCCATCGTCTACGGCTTTCGCTACCGCGATAGCTACCCCTAGCTGTCCTGCCCACGGAGGTTGTGAACGCCTCATGGTCTGGGGCGACGCCGATCGAACCGCTGTGGAGGTCGAGGTCAGCGGCGCCACTGCGCGGGGCCACGGACCTTCGCCAGCGGAGAGGGAGGGATTCGAACCCTCGATGGACGAAACCGCCCATACCGGTTTTCGAGACCGGTCTTCTCCGACATGAAAGGTTACGATTTGCAGGTACTTCTGGGCGATCGGATCGCTGTGGGGAAGTAGGTACGCTTGTGCTGTACGCACAGGTGGCGTACACTAGGCGTCGATGCCCGAGACGAAAGACCAGCGCGTGCATCTCCGCGTCGCCGCCAGCGACGACGAGTTGTTTCGCAGCGCGGCTGCTGCCGCGAACGAGTCCCTATCCGAATTCTTGGTGGAGAGCGGTCGAGAGCGGGCCGAGCGGCTGCTGGCCGACCGGACGCGGTTCGTGCTCCCGGCGACCCAATGGCGGAGGTTCACAGCCGCGCTCGATCGTCCGCAACAGGAGATCCCGGAGCTGGTCGAGCTGTTCCGCCGACCGCGCCCGGAGTAGTGCCACGGTTCGGCGATCCCGAGCCGCTGGGGCCGGATCACGTCGTCGAGGGCTTCGAAAGCGGCCGGCCGTCGCTGGATGTTTGGGTGGTGAGGTACGCGCGCCAAGCCGCCGCGTCGGGGTCAGCGAGGACCTACGTGACCGTGGATGCTCAGCAGGGGCGGGTGGTCGGTTACCACGCCCTCACCGCGGCCGCGCTCGAACGCGAGTCTGCGACCGCGAGGATCATCAAGGGAATGCCGCAGTATCCGATCCCGGTCGTGCTCCTCGCGCGTCTTGCGGTTGACCGCTCGGTAGCTGGGCGTGGGCTGGGGGCATGGCTCCTGCGTGACGCGATGATCCGCACGCTGGCGGCGGCGGAGACGATCGGGGTGAGGGCGATGCTCGTCCACGCTGTCGATGAGGACGCGGCTGCGTTCTATCTTCGACACGGGCTCGAGGCCTCGCCGACCGACCCGCGACACCTGATGATTCTGGTTAAAGACATCGCCGCTGCGTTGGACGCAGCGAAGCGCGAGTCGTAGGGCAGCGTCCGGAGTTCCACGCCATGCAGCTGCCCCAGGAGACCTGCAATGCCGGCGAAGCGGCGCTGGTCGACGAGCCCCGCATTGCACAGATGCCGGGCAGGCCGCCACCGACGACGGTCGACGCGGCAGTTGGCGAGTAGCTCGACGCTTGCGAAAGTGTGGGTCCGAAGCTGCCTTCGTTGTTGCGGGGCTGTCTGTCGATCCCCGGCGATGCGCGACTGCCTTTGTCCGGGAGCAGCAGCGGTTGTGAGTCGCGGCGGCAACGAGATCGTGGCTGCTCTGCACCCATACGAGCCACGAAGAGTTCGGGCTCGGCGTGGCTCGTTTCACGCGAACTCAGCAGCCCGGCGCCGCGTCGCCTGGCCGCTGCTAGTCGTATGCGGCCGCCTCGAAGACGACCGCTGCTTGTCTTGGCGGAGCGACGCTGTCGCTCGACGCGCCGGTCGCGTGCGATCGGGCTGCTCGCTCCCGTCGGCTTCTGAAACGTCGGGCGGATGCAGCGCGGTCACGCTCGCGGTGAGATCGGTGGAGGTAGCCCGGAGGAGAAGGCTGGCTGGCCGGTGGCCTGCTCCGGCTGGGAGCAGGTTCCGGATCGGTTTCGTGGAGGCCGGCTGGTCCGAGGCCTGCGCTGGGCTGGGTGCGTGCGTGCTCGCTTCTCGGCTATGGCTTGGTGAAGGCGAGGATCATTGGTGTTAGCAGCTTGGAGGTCTTTGCCCCGAGGGCGGTTCCTGGTTCGATGTAGTCACGCAGTATGACCATGAACATGCCCTTTAGGGCGGGGTGTCCCTGCGCGCTGGTGTCTCCCTTCGGCGGCACCATCTGATCGGTGATCGGGGTGCAGTCTTGCGGTCTGTCCAGCAGCTTTCCGAGCCTGTTGCAGTCACGGGTGAAGTAGTGGACGAAGAACTTGCCGGTGTTCTTCACGGTGTTCGCGTAGCCGTCGGCGGAGCCCTTTAGGGTGGTGTCCAGGACGCCTGCGGGGGCAAGGTATGTCGAGGCGTCCTGGACGCCCAGCCCGACGTAGGTCGCGTTATCGGTTTCGGTGCCAAGGGTGTCGACTGCCGCGTAGACCTGGCCGGAATCGAGCGGAAGTGGCTTTCCGACAAACCAGGCCGCCTCCTGCTGGTCGCCGCAGAACAGATTGATGCTGCGGCAGTACGGCCCACTCCACCCGAGCTCATCTACCGTCTCGACCATGCGCAACGGGTGGGTGCAGTTGGTGCCTTGAAGGCGTGCGGTACTGCTGGCGCGGTTGCATATCGCGTTTTCCAGGTTCTGCAGGTCACTCGCCAGGTAGGCCTCGCTGTGGGCCGTGCGTTTCCCGTAGGTCAGCAGTCCGTAGCGCCGCACCGGGCCCAGGGAGGACGGGGCACGCACCCGCAGCACCGTCAGCGGGAGGTCGGCCCACCATCTTTGTGCGGCCGTCGGGTTGTCGGGGACCGCGTACCGGAAGAAGGTGTTGAAATCGAGGGCGTTCTTGCCCATCCCCAGCGGTCCGATCGGACCGAACTTATCCCGGCTGGGAATTTGCGTGGTGAAGATGTCGCGTCCGGGAACCCCCTGGGCCTGCAAAGCGTGGCGGACGGCGCGGTCAGTGGTCGCGCTCGGGGTGAGGATGAAGTACCGCTTCTTTCCGAACGAGTACCCCGACTGGCGCTGCATGACCACGTTGTTGACGACGTCCCCCAGAGTTGAGAAGCTAAAAGTTCGGCCCGACTTGGGCCGATCGGGCGGGATCGTGACGAACGTGAGCCGCATCGGGGTAGGCCGATTGGGCGTATTCGCCCACTTCTTGTAGTCCTTGGTCTTCCAGTGCCCGGGCTGGCTCCACACCCATGTCTGCACGCTCATGTACTTACCCGGAGGCGGCATCGTCCCGTAGATCACGATCGCGTCCCGCGGGTCCATACGGGGCAATGGCGTGAAGCCGGGCCGCACCTTGCCGAACACATTTGCTGGTGTCGGCCCGAGATGCTCGTTCGGCCATGCCTTCACAACCGGGATCACGTACGGGGACGCCGGGTTGTTGCCGAAGCAGTCCTCCAGCGCTGGGTAGGTGTACTTCGCGCAGGCCTCCTTCGCATAGAGGATCGGGTAACCCGGATTGACCTCAAACCCGCGCTTCCTCAAGTCAGCCACCAGCGTCTTGGTGAAGCGACCGCCGCTCCCCGCGCTCGCCGCCTGCTTACTGCCTGACGCCGCGACGCCGCCCTGCGCCAGCGATGCCAACACCACCCCACCCGCGCCGAAGAGCGCCACCGCCACCACCAAATACCTGTGAAACCCTCGCCTCATAGTTCGCATTCCCCTCCGAGGACTGAGCACGCTCCGATGCGCTTCTCAAAGTGGCGTCCGATCCTCGCCGGGATCGCACCGCTCGCCATCGGCCATAAGGTCCCATTCGTGTCCGTAACAAACCCGCATCCGCATGCAAGCGCCGGTCTTGCAGCGGCGCAAATCAGGCTTCTGCTCAGATCGAGCAGGACCGCTGATGCGTGGCTGCTGCTAGTCCTCCAAGCGGCGCTAAGCTCGACCGTCGCGCGATGTCCGGTTCCTGACTCGCGCCGACTGCTGCAGCGCCGAGCGGATTCAGCAGTCTGACGCTCGAGATGAGAACGCTGGTGGTAGCCGAGGCTGTTTCACAAACCCGGTGATCGCGCTCTTCGTTGTGAGCCACGAACAATGGGGTGATTTCCCAAAGGGTCAAATCACTCGGGGCAGGTCCTCGATGGCCCTCAGACGCCGTTACATGAGGTCGGCCTCGGAGAGCGTTGTGAGTCGATCCAGTGGTCGAGGGTTTGTGAAACAGCCTCAGCCCGATGCAGAAGCCTGCTGATGGCCCTCTCCGATAACGAGCGGGGTTCGCGATCGGTTGCGTGGAGAGTTCTCGTGGGTTCGCGACTGCTTTGGCGGCGGGTGCCTGCGGGGTGCGCTCGGTCGGCTATGGCTTGGTGAACGTCAGGATCCTCGGCTTTAGCAGCTTCGAGGATTCCGGCCCTAGGTGTGACCCCGGTAGGACGTAGTCACGGATCCCAGGCTGGAACATCCCCTGCAGGGCAGGGTCTCCGAGCGCGGTGGGATCTCCCCGGCTGGGCACCATTGCCGTTGTGATCGGGGTGCAGTCCGCTGGCCTGTTGCCCAGAAGGTCCTTTAGTGGTGTGCAGTCCCTGGCGTAGTAGTGCACGAAGAACTTACCGCTGTTCTTGACCGTGTTCGCATAGCTGTCCGCCGAGTCTTTCAGACCAGTGTCCGAGACGTTCGAAGGTGTAAACAGTGACGCGGCATCATTGACCGACATCCCCACGTACGTGGCGTTGTGAGTCTCGGTCGCCAGGGTGTCGACCACGGCGTAGACCTGTCCGGAGTCGAGCGGGAGCGGGGATGAGTAGAAGAAGGCCGCGTCTGAGTTGTCACCGTCGCAGTTCATGTTGATCTGGCGGCAATACGGGCCGTTCCAATTGCCGTCGTCCAGCTCACGCACTGTGTCCGTGAAGAAAGAGGATGCCGGCGGCGACTGCGTGCAGTCGGCGCTCTTCAGGTTCGAGGTGCTGCTGGCGCGGGCACACACAGCATTGACCAAGTGCTGCAGGTCCCCGGCCAGGTAGGCCTCGCTGTGCGCCGTGCGCTTCCCAGCGATCATTGATCCATAACGCTTCACGGGGCCCACCGAGGCAGGGGCCCGCACGCGCATCACGGTCAGCGGAAGCTGGCTTCGCCATTGCTCTCCGGCCGTCTGGGAGGCCGGGACGGCGTAGCGGAAGAAGGTGTTGAAATCGATCGCGTTCGTGCCCATCCCCAGCGGCCCGATCCGGCCGTACCTGTCTCTGCTGGGGATCTGCTCGGTAAAGATGTAGCCGTCGCGAACCCCCCGGGCGTGAAGAGCGCGGCGCACCGCACGATCGGTGGTGGCGCTCGGCGTGATAATGATGTACCGGGTCTTGCCGAACGGATCGCCCGACCGGCGCTGCATGACGACGTTGTTGATGTTGTCCCCGAGCGCCGAGAAGCTCCACACCCGACCCGCCTTAGGGTTCGGCGGCGGCATCGTGCTGAACAGAATGGAGGACATCGAGAACGGGTTGCGGGGATCGTGCGCCCACTTGTAGTAATCCTTGGCCTTCCAATGCCCGCGCTGGCTCCACTCCCACGTCTGCAGCCCCATGTATTTCCCTGGGGGCGGCATCTTGCCGTAGATCACGATGGCCTCCCGCGAGTCGAGCCGGTAGGTCGGACTGTAGCCCGGCCGCAGCCGGCCGAAAGTATTCACCTGTGAGCGGTTGAAGTACTCGTTTCGCCATAACTTCACGACCGGTATCACGTACGGGGCTGCCGGGTTGGCACCGAAGCAGGTGTCAAGCGCCGGAAAGGTGTACTGCCTGCAGGTCGCTACCGCGTCTTTGGCATACAAGATCGGGTAGCCCGGATTGACCTGAAACCCTCCCTTCCTCAGATAGCGCACGAACGCCTTGGTGAAGCGGGTACGGTTCGCTGCGCTCGCCTGGGGCCTCGCCGCGTGCTGACCGCTTCCAGCCGCGACGCCACCCTGTGCGAGCAATGCCGACGCCAGACCGCACGCCAACAGGCCCCCCGTCATCACTAAATACCTCTGGAAACCTCGTCTCATGGTTCTCTGCCCCTCTTAGGGAACACACCGGCGTAGCGAGAACATCGCTCACCCCGTCGACCGGCGCCGCCGCTAGTTCCCAATCCTGGCCCCCGACCGCGCCGTCGTCATCCGCGACACGCCACCATTGGCATCCGTGCAAACCCGCAGCCGCTGAACGCGCAGACGGCTCGTGACAGCGACACAAGAGTGCCGCCTAGATCGAGACGGAGCACTAACCGCTGGCTGGTTGCTCGTCTGGGTTGGGACATTTCAGATCGCGGGATGGCACGCGGCCAGCTCCTGAGTCGCGCCGACTCTTGCAGCGCCGGGTGGATTCAGCAGCCTGCCATCCACGCCGAGACCGGTGGTCCTCGTCCGGAGCAGCAATCTCGTCGGCCCGAATCAGGCCGTTCTCGACGGTCGCGTTGCTGGCAAAGCAGCACTGTCGAAGCGATGCGGGGCCGTCAACCGTCGCTGCCGCTTGGACTTGGACCGATCGCGGCAAGCATCCTCAGCTCGCGGGCCGGCGATTGGCTGACCTCCGCCGAGCTGGCAAACAGCACGACCGGGTTTCGAAGCTGCGGGTTATTACGGATGCCGGTGGGGGGCGGTGCCGGATGGCCGGTGGCCCGGTCGCAGTCAGGATTGAGACTCGCTTAGTGGAAGGCTCCGTGAGCTTTCCCCGCTACCAGGATGGCTGCCTAGGAGAAGGGGTGGAGTAAGCATGAGACGAGCTTTCCATAGGTATTCGCTGATCGCCGTGGCGTTGTTGGGTGGGCTCGTGTCGACGTTGCTGGCGTCAGGGAGCGTCGCGGCGTCACCGGGTCAGCGCGGGGCTAGCGCGCAGGCAAGCGCGGTGAACCGTGCCCGATTCACCAACGCGCTCGTGGGCAACCTGAGAGGGAGAGGACTTGAAATCGGCCAGGGCTACATGAAGCTGTGGGAGCGGCAGGACTGCGAGCGGTACAACTACCCAATCCTCCGGACCTGCTATGGCAACAATCCGGTTAGCCCCTACGTGCTCGCAGTGGTGCAATCCTGGAAGGACGAGTTCGTCGACCCGGCTGCGGTGAACGCATACGTCAAGACCCGCCCGGGCTACAGCGTCTCCCACCGGTTTGATCCCAGGGAGGCGATCGTCATCTTCGGGAAGTTGCCCCCTCCGGGAAGGTACATGGGGCTGCAGTCGTATGTGTTCACCACGGGATGGCTGAATGCTGACCAACCGTGGAACCCGTCGGAGTACGAGAAGATCAGGGCCAGGCAACCGGATCTGGTCGGCTACCTCTTCAACACCCTTCCCCGGGACCCGTCTCGGGTCCAGTCGTTCTCGAGCCTCAGCAACAGCATCAACAACGTGGTCATCCAGCGGCAGTCGGGGGCTGCGTTCGGCCAGACCCGTTACTTCATAATCACGCCGGATCGGGCGATGGACAGGGCTGTTCGGCGCTCGCTACGTCGCCTCGGGGTGCGGATGAAGGACGTGTTCACCGAGCCGATCCCTCCTGCGCACCCGCTCGGGCTCGGTAGGAAAGCCGACGACTTCGTCACCGGGATGCGGTACGCGATGCCGAACAACAAGCAGGCCGGCGAAGCCTGGCTGCACACCCTGCCGCTGACGGTGCTTCGGGTCCGCGAGAGCCCTTCTTCTCATCGCCCGCAGAGGCCGTTCCCGGCCTTTGTCCCCGATCCGCGATTCGTCACGCCCGAGGCCGTGTACGCGCCAGATCTGAACAACCTGGCCCGTCGGGTGTGCCAGCGGTGGGGACAGCCGTGCGACCCCAACAACCCCGACCCCAACCAACTGAGTCGAATGACCGACCTAACGCTCGACCTGGGGCAATTCGGCCCGCAATGTCGCCTCATCGGGATGGACTGCCTGGGGGACGGCCAGGACGCGAGCTACTTCTTCGCGCCAGGACGCGTGCTTGACCCCAACTGGGTGTACGCGGTTATCGGCACGCTCGCGACAAAGACGGGGAACGCCACCTACGTGGGGCTGTCGGTCAACGACATGTCGAAATTTAAGGGCGTGCTGAACATCTCCGACCTCACCCTGGCGAGATCCGCCGCCCCATACGCCGGTGCCGTGAACAACACGGATAAGTTCTTCGTGCACTACTTCACCAGGAACTGCAGCGCCATCGCGGGCCTCACCGACGGGCAGTGCAGCACCATCACGACTGACATGGTGCCGCTGCGAGGGACCGGCAAGCGGGGCTTGGCCTCCCTCGCGCTGCGGGCCTACGTCCGCCCAGGGGACGAACGGGGGCCGCTGTCAAGCGGCCAGCTGAGACCGATCGTCATCCGGTTCGCGCAGCCGTAAGCAGCTGCACAAGCGAAGGGGCGAACGTTGACTAAGCGAGATCATCCGAAGGGCACGCAGGCCACGCGGACGAGATCATCCAAATATCTGCGAAGGGTGGTCGCCGGCGGCGGCGTGGCCGCGTTGCTGGCGGTGCCGCTGTTGGGCCTCACGGGGGCTCGCACGCCGGCGAGGTCTCGCACGCCAGCGAGCCCTGGGCAGATCCACAAGATCAAGCACGTGGTGGTGATCATGCAGGAGAACCGCTCGTTCGATAGCTACTTCGGCACCTATCCGGGGGCAGACGGGATTCCGGGCCTGGCGGGGCATCCGGGCCGGGTGCCCTGTATCCCAGATCCCACGACGGGCGGCTGCGTCAAGCCCTACCACGATTCCCATGACATCGGCGTGGGCGGCCCGCACACTCATCGCAGCGCGATCGATGACATCGACGGCGGGAAGATGGATGGGTTCCTGCGCTCGCGCGACGGCACCGAGGACGTCCAGGCCCTCGGGTGCAAGGTATACGGCCTGCCGCCCACCTGCCGTGACGTGATGGGCTATCACACGGCTGCGGAGATCCCCCACTACTGGAACTACGCCAAGCACTTCGTGCTTCAGGACCACATGTTCGCACCTTCGTCCTCCTGGAGCGCGATCGAGCACCTGTACATGGTCTCCGCCTGGTCTGCCTACTGCACCAAGCCGGGCCGGGCAGCAACCTGCAAGACCAACCTCCAGATCCCCGACAAGGACGGCAACCCCAACCTGAGCCTCTCGACCCCGGGGGTGGAGCAGCAGTTGGACTACCAGGTCAAGGACGCCGACGACAGCCCCAGCGCTCCGCTGACCGGCAAGGGTGCTCCGGACTACGCGTGGACGGATCTCACCTACTTGTTGCACAAGTACCACGTCAGCTGGCGCTACTACCTCAACCAGGGCACCGAACCGGACTGCGCGAACGGCGCGATGACTTGCACGCCTGTCAAGCAGAACATCAAGACGCCGGAGATCTGGAACCCGCTGGCCGACTTCACGACCGTTCACCAGGACCACCAGCTCGCTGACATCGTGCCGATAAACCAGCTGTTCAAGGACGCCCGGGCGGGAAAGCTACCCGCGGTGTCGTGGGTGATCCCCTCAGGGGATAACTCAGAGCACCCCCCGGCCCCGATCAGCATCGGCCAGAACCACGTCACAAACGTGATCAACGCGATCATGCGCTCCAAGGACTGGAACTCCACCGCGATCTTCCTGGCCTGGGATGACTGGGGCGGGTTCTACGACCACGTCAAGCCGCCGCGCGTGGACGGCGCAGGCTATGGGTTGCGCGTCCCGGGTCTGGTGATCAGCCCATACGCCAGGCGCGGGTACATCGACCACCAGGTGCTGTCATTCGATGCCTACCTGAAGTTCATCGAGGACGACTTCCTGGGCGGCCAGCGACTCGATCCGAGGACCGACGGCCGGCCCGATCCGCGTCCCTCCGTGCGCGAGAACGCCCGCGTCCTGGGCAACCTGATCCGCGACTTTGACTTCAACCAGAAGCCGCGCAAGCCGCTGATCCTGCACACAATCCCGGCCGGAAAACTTCCACCCTGGCCGTTCTCCGGCCTCCAGGGCTGAACAGCACCACAGCTCGCGAGCGCCGCCCCATCCCGGCGGGGCTCACAAACAGCCGCCAGCACCCGATCTCGTCTAGCTATTGGGGGACAAGCACCGACATGAGCAACGACGTCCTCTGCACAATCCCCGCTTGTATTCGAGATCACGACCTGACAGTCGACGCGCCGGCCGCAACCTGACGACGACCAGCCCGCACCGCGCCGACACCCCGAGAACGACGCTCCGCCGGGATCGCGCAAACACCTGCGAGCCGCACGGACCTTACCCCTGGACGATCGACGGGAGCGAGCAGCCCGATCGCACGCGACCGGCGCGTCGAGCGACAGCGTCGCTCCGCCACGACAAGCAGCGGTCGTCCTCGAGGCTGCCGCACACGCCAAGCAGCAGCCAGCCGACGCGGCGCCGCGCCGCTGAGTCCGCGTGATAGGAGCCACCACAAGGTGGACCTTGACGCGCTCGCTGCCGGTGTGAAGCGGCCACGGTGCCGGCACGACTGCTTGAGGCGTCAAGCACCCGCGCCGTGGCGCCGCCGTTCACGACTGTTTTTGTCTTTGGGAGGTTGCCCGAGCTGACGATCGAGTTAGACGATATGGAGGACCGGTTACCTCGGAGTCGAAGGTAAGTCGGTACCCCCGGCGTTGCCGGGGGTGATGTTCGCGGTCGAAGCTGCAACTTCGACGCGGGCCCCACAACACAGGAGGTACCGACATGCCTGACGGTATCCGTTGGGTCGGTCTTGACGTGCACGCGCGCGAGTCGACGTTTGCGATCTTCGATCAGGACTCTGGTGAGGTGATCACCAGGCGAGTGGTCGGCCGTCCGCACGAGCTGTTGCCGTGGCTTGGTCGTGTGGAGCGGCCCACGCGGATGATCTATGAGGCGGGCCCGACGGGGTACGGGCTCGCGCGCCGGGCGCTGGCGGAAGGGATCGAGCTTGGCGTCTGCGCTCCGAGCAAGACCGAGCGGCCGCCGGCGGACCGGATCAAGACCGACAAGCGCGACGCGATCCGGCTCGCGCGGTTGCTCGCCGCCGGCGAGCTGACGCTGGTCACGATCCCGTCTGTCGAGCGTGAGCAGCTGCGCGATCTGGTCCGCTGCCGCGAGGACATCCGCGCGGACCTGGTCCGTGCGCGGCACCGGATCGGGAATTTCCTGTTGCGTCGCGAGATCTACTGGGAGGGCACCGGCGAGGCGTGGACACGCAAGCACCGCGCGTGGCTGACCTCGATCAAGTTCGCCGACCACGCGTCCAGGTCGACGCTGGCCGACTACCTGCACGCGCACGACGTACTGATCAGCCGACGCGATCAGGTCGAGGCCGACCTCGCCACGCTCGCGCTCACGGCTCCGTGCGCGCACACCGCTGCCCGGTTGCGGTGCCTGCGCGGGATCGACACGCTCTCGGCCCTGGGGTTGTGCGCGGAGATCGGTGAGTGGGGGCGCTTCGATCACCCCGACCAGCTCTCCGCCTATCTCGGGATCGTCCCATCAGAGCACACCACCGGCCGACAGCGCAGGCTCGGGTCGATCACCAAGGCCGGCTCAACCCACGCGCGGCGGCTGCTGGTCGAGGCCGCCTACCACTACCGCCGCGGCCCGGTCGTCGGCGCGGCGCTCGAGCGCCGCCAACGCGGGCACGCGCCGGAGATCATCAACATCTCCTGGAAGGCGCAGCGCCGCCTGAACGCGCGCTGGCGACAACTCCGCGACGCCCGCCGCAAACCGAACGGGATCGTCGCGATCGCGATCGCCCGCGAGCTCGCCCACTACTGCTGGGAGATCGCCACTTGCCCGACGACTGCACCAGAGCCGACACCGACGCCAACCACCCGCAAACGACTCACAAACTCGCGCTGACAAACACTGACACTGACTGACAACCAGTTGCGGTTGGCGAGGCGGTCCGAGGCATCCCGGCTCGCGCACACAACTCCGCGATTCGTCGCCTGAGTACCCACCCCCGGGTGGGCGCACTCGACTTTAGACAGCGGACGTGCGACGAACAAAGGTCTTGGGACAGCCCCCGAATATGAGCATGACCGAACGTCGCGAATCCCGCGAACGCCTCGGCCGCCTCGCGAACCGCAACCACAGCCCCTGCCACACCAACCACACCATGGCCCTCAACCCCTACCCCTTGACACCAGCCCCTCCATATGGGCGACGAGGCGATCACACGGATCCGCCCGGTCCCGCACACCGGCGGACGATCGCAATCGCCCAAGGAAGCAGCGACCTTCCGACCACCAGCATGCTCGGTCGCTGAGCAAAGCAACGACGTTGTCGGGCATCGGCGCGATTACCGAGGCTTCTGGAACCGGACAAACTCAGTAGCAGCGGAGCGCGCCGGCCGGTCGAGGACGTCAACGGCAATTCGCTGCTGCTCAACGCCTGGAGCGGCCGTCCTGGCGTCGACGCCGTCGCGCCCGCTGTGCTCCTTGGAGCTCGGATGTTCAGTTAGTGCCCCGAGCAGCGATGGGACGGTCCGTCGGCGACGCGGGGCGTGCGCTTGAGCCGAATATCGGGACCCATCTAGGTGGGAGCTGACATCTGCTCCGGCAAGAGCGCGGTACTTCGCGCCGCACGTGCGTTGGAACGTCCGCCTCATGGCCCGCGATCGCTCACCCTGGGTTGATGAGTTGCGTGCAGCCGCGGGTTCGGCGATTGTTTCCACCATGAGGGGAACGATCCGTGCCTACCAGCCGGGCGATCTAGTGTCGATCCTGCGCCTGTGGGAGCGGTCGGGATTGGTGCCGGTGGGTGCCGACGGGCTCACGCTCGACCAGGCCGTCGAGTTGATCAGCTCGGGCATGGCAGCGACGCTCGTTGCCGAGCACGCCGACGAGCTGGTTGGAGTAGCGGTTGGCAGCGTGATTGCAGCCGTCGGATGGATCTATCGGCTCAGCGTCGTGCCAGGCGCGGAGGGGGACGAGCTTGCCGGGCAGCTTGTGAGCGAACTTGAGTTGAAGCTTGCGGAAGGCGGAGCCAGGAAGATAGCCACCGCCGTCCGAGAAGCCAGCCCGCCGCTGGCCGCGTTGGAGCGGTATGGCTATCGGGCCGCGCCTGCGATGCGCTATCTCGAGCGTGAGCTACCGGAAGTCGGGGCTTCGGTGCCGGCAGCCCTGGAGGAGCTCGGTGCCCATCTGATCCATCCGGGCCTCTGGGAGGAGTTGCGCGGGCTTGATGAGGCCAAGCAGATCATCGAGCGCCGAGTGATCCTGCCGCTCGCCGAGCCGCGACTGGCTGCGCGCCATGCTGTCTCTCCGCCTCGAGCAATCGTCCTCTTCGGGCCTCCTGGTACCGGCAAGACGACGTTCGCCAAGGGCATCGCCTCCCGTCTGGCGTGGCCATTTGTCGAGATCGAGGCATCGGAGATCGCGGGCGAAGGGCCGGAGCGCGAAGCGAAGCTGCTTGCCGAGAGCTTCGCGCGGGCACGAGCTGACCTCGCGACGGCCGTGGTGTTTGTCGATGAGGTGGAGGACCTAGCAGCGGCTCGTACCGAGCAGCGCAAGGTGAGTCCGAGTGTCACCAACGAGTTCCTCAAGCAGATCCCGCGGATGCGCGAGCTCCCCGAACACTTACTGGTGTGTGCGACCAACTGGGTGAGTCGGCTTGACGCGGCGTTTCTGCGACCCGGCCGGTTTGACTACGTGCTGCCGGTCGGCCCACCGGATGCTGAGGCACGACGCGCGATCTGGGGCCGGTACGTGGAGGAGATCACCGACGTCGAGTTCAAGCTCGACTCGCTCGTGGCCGGCACTGAGCTCTTCACGCCAGCCGACATCGAGTTCGCAGCGCGTAAGGCGGCTCAACACGCATTTGAGCGTGAGCACTTCGGCGGCACCACGCAGCGTGCGACCGAGGACGACTTCCTGTCCGCGATCCGCAGCACCCGTCCATCGCTGACCGGGGAGATCCTTCGGGGGTTCGAGCACGACGTCGAGCAGTTTGCCCGCTACTGACGTTCGGAAGCCGCGGGAGGTGTCCACATCACCCGCCCGCGCCGCAGACTTCTGCCTTCCCACGAATCGAACCCCCACTCCATCGCCGACGATCCCGCTCCGCGGATAGCGATCACCGTGCCGCGAGGGCCGCATGGACGCTCAACGAGCCCGGTGCATGCCGCTCCGCGGAGTTGCAAGAACCAGATCAGGAGCCACCCAGCCGACAACCGCCACTGCTCCTATCGGACAACCTCAGCCACCCGGTCGGCGGACGAAGCGTGGCTGCTCTACGAGGCCAGCGGTAACGGTGAGCCCATCATGGCCGCGAATGCGGAACGTCGCCGAAGCACTCGTGCGGTGTCCGGGCGGCTCGCAACGAAAGCGAAAGCTGGGGACGACGTGCGTGGAGCGCCGAGCGTCTCGCTCGTCCGCGCAACGGGGGCGGACTCCGCCGGGAGCCACTCGCCGATGTGCGACTCAGTGGCTGCGCGCCTGGTCCACCACTGACCGAATCGCGCCGATGACCAGGTTCGGCTGATCGAAGCCGATGGCGTGCCCGCTTCTGCGGGCGATCACGTGGCGGGCCCCCCTCACCAGCGTCGCGAGCTTGGCCTGCGAGACGTTGAACGCCTGGTTCAGCGCTCCAACCGGGAAGTCCGTAGGAAATCCAAACGGATTTGGCGCTGTCGGAGAGTGGGAAATGACCACCATCGGCATCGTGCGAAGCGGGGTATCGGCCTGCGCTTGGCGCATCTGTGCTGAACTAGCGTCGAGATCGAGCCGCTCGTAACTCGAGTAGCTGCCGAACCCGGCCGGTGGCGGCTGGTAGATGAGGTAATTCGTGTATTGCGCGCGAGTGAGGAGCCTCTTTTCTGCTGCGGCGAACCACTCGGTTTGGGCGTCAATCGATACGAGCCCCGCGACCTCTTGCGGATACGTGGTCGCGTACAGGCGGACGATCATCCCGCCGAACGAGAACCCGGCGAAAACGTAGGGGCCGCGAACCTCGGCCGCGCGCAGCGATCCAGCCGCGTGCAGCAGCGCGTGGAGGTCGAGGGCTATGTCTCGGGCCGTCCGGGGCATCGCGACCGGGTCGCTCCTGCTGACGCTCCTCGGTTGCCCCAGCCCGCCGGCCCACGTCGTTCCGGGGCGGTCGTAGATGCACACCCGGGTGAACCGAGCGACGACCGGCATGATCGCCGATCGACCCGGCTCGTGCGCGAGCCACTCCCGGCCGCTGTCGCCGGAACCAGATTCGAGGACGACCGTCGGAGTCCCACGGCCACGACACTCGAGATACAGCCGGCGTCCGCCATGGATGCTCACCAAGCCCGAGAAGTCGCCCCGCGTCAGAGTGCCCGCGCTCGAGGCAGCGCTCGACGCCCAGCACGCCAGCAACAAAAAAGCGGCGCTGAAGGTCCCCAACGTCGTTGCCCACCTTCGCGGCTTCACGATCCTCAGCGTATGACCCGCAATCTCGAGCGTCAATTTGCCAAAGCGCGCAACGCGAGAATGGGTCGATCCTCCTTCCTCACCAGAAGCAGGCTACGCGTGCCTGCTCAGTCGCCACTGCAGAAGCGCGCATCAGGCTGGCGACAGAGAGCAAAGGAATCGTCCGACTCTCAGCGCCGGCACGGCTGAGTTTGGGCGAAAGCGCAAGCCGCCCAGCGACCAGTGCTGGTGGAGCGCGCTGCGGAATGTCCTTTCGCAGAACGTTTATGCGGATCGCCCGGCTTTTCGCGCGGTGTGAAGGCCAGGTGTGCGATCGTGAGGGGCGTGATGTGACCAACGGCGAGCGGAGCAGCGCATGAGTGCGGGCGAGATTGGCGAGGTGGAGAAACGATCGGGGAAGCGGGCCGATGGATTGGCGAGCCGGAGCACGCTGACCGTGATCGACAACCGCACGGGCGAGTCGTTCGAGTTGCCGATCGACGACGGTGCGGTCCGCAGTTCGGTGCTAGGACGGCAGGCGGGTGGGCTCGCGTTATACGACCCGGGCCTTTCGAGCACGGCCGTGTGTCGCAGCGCGATCACGCACATCGATGGGGAGGCCGGGATCCTTCAGCACCGCGGCTATCGGATCGAGGCCCTGTGCGAGCGCTCGAACTTCCTCGAGCTGGCGTATCTGCTGATCAACGGGGAGTTGCCCACCGCGGGGCAGCATGAGTCGTGGCTGCACGAGATCGGCACCCGCAACTTCGTTCACGAGAACGTCAAGGGCTTCATCGAGGGATTCCGGTATGACGCGCCCCCCATCGCGATGGTGGCCGCGTCGGTCGGTGCGCTCTCCAGCTTCTATACCGACGCCGACCAGGTGTACGACGACGAGGCCCGCGAGCTACAGGTGGTCCGCCTACTGGCGAAGTTGCCGACCCTGGCGGCCTTCTCCTACCGCCACCTCCAGGGGATGCCGTACGTGCACCCCGAGGACCACCTCAGCTACACCGGGAATCTGCTGTCGATGATGTTCCGGATGAGCGAGCTTCGCTACACCCCGGACCCGGTGGTCGAGCGCGCGCTGGACGTGCTGCTGATGCTGCATGCCGACCACGAGCAAAACGCTTCCACGACCGCCGTGCGCGCCGTCGGGTCCACGCATGTGAATCCATACGCGGCCGTCGCCGCCGGTGTCACCGCCCTATCGGGGCCGATGCGCGGGGGAGCCGCCCAGGGGGTCCTGACGATGCTGAGGGGGATCGGATCGCCCAGCCACGTCGCCGAGTTCCTCGCGCGCGTCAAGTCAGCGTCCGAACGGCTGCTTGGCTTCGGCCATTGGGTCTACAAGACCTACGACCCGAGGGCGCGTGTGCTCCGCCGGCAGCTTGAGCAGCTCTACGAGCACCGCCGGCCCGACCCGTTGTTCGCGATCGCCGACGAGCTCGAACGGCAAGTGCTCGCCGACGAGTACTTCACGTCCCGCCGGCTGTACCCCAACCTCGATCTGTACTCCGGCCTCACGTACCAGGCGCTCGGCATCGGACCGCCGATGTTCCCTGTGATGTTCGCGCTCGCCCGCAGCGCCGGGTGGCTCGCGCAGTGGGTCGAGATGGTCAAGGACCCCGAGCAGACGACGTTCAGGCCGCTTCAGCTGTACACAGGCACGCTCGACCGCGAGTACGTGGACGTCGGCAAGCGCGGCTGAGCGCCGGCCGAGAGCTTCCCGGGTGGTTCACTACGAGCCTCGCGGCAGCAGCGGTGTCAGTGGCGCAATCACACGCGCATGTGCGTGTCTGCCCGCGCGGCGTGCTTCTCCGCTGGAGCCATCGCAGCGACGCCTCGGCGCCAACCTTCACTTCTCCGTTGTCGCCTTAGCGCAAGTCGCGAACGGCCGTCGACGGTAACGAAAGCAGAAGTCAGCGCCCGGTTCGGGCGGCGATTGCGTGTAGCCCGGAGCATCAGTCAGGACCGCGGACGAAGAACGGGCTTCGCTCCGCCTTCGGTCTGGTGGCTCGTACGGATGGCGCCGCTGGTGTTGTGCTGCGATGATTGCGCGATCGTGGGACTGACCGAGCGGTACCCCGCCGGGGTCGTGATCGGCCGTGTTGTCGGGTCGTTGGTGATTCTCGCGGCGTGTGTGGTTGCGGTGCTCCCGTCGGCTGCGTTGGCGGCGTTTCCCGGGGCGAATGGTGCGCTGGCGGTGCAACCGCGGTC
The DNA here is from genome assembly GCA_963796525.1 of uncultured Solirubrobacterales bacterium. Lineage (GTDB taxonomy): Bacteria > Actinomycetota > Thermoleophilia > Solirubrobacterales > Solirubrobacteraceae > Palsa-465. Next base: position 487,417 of record CAWCMD010000009.1, on the reverse strand, counting down.
GGGCGGGGGGATTGTCCTGGTCTCGGCGAACGGCCGCGGCGCACACCGGATCTGCACCGTCCGCGGGGTGTGTGGAATTCCGCGCCGGCCGCGATGGTCCGCGGACGGCCGCGCGCTCGTGTTCGCCGGGCCCGGCATCCGGATCGTGTATCCGGATGGTTCGTGCATGAATTGCAAGTTCGGCTGGGCGCCGAGCCCGGCGTTCGTGCGGGGCGGTGCGGTGATCTCGTTTATCCAGAACGGCCGGGTGACGCTCGACGGGATCGATGGGATCCGCCAGCAGAAGCAGCCGGCGGGTGCCGCGTCCGACGCGGTCTGGTCCGGTGGTGGGCTGCTCGCGGTCGTCCGCGCAGGCGCTATCTGGGCGGGTAGTCCGGGTCAGCTGCAGCGGATCGGGTCCGGCTCGGAGCCGTCGTGGTCGCCTGACGGAAGCCAGATCGCCGCCTCGGACGACGGCTGGGTCGTGGTTCGGAGCGTGGCTGATCACCGCGTCCGTCGCCTCGTGCGTGGCTCCGCCCCCGCGTTCTCCCCGGACGGTCGGTCGGTCGCGTTCATCGCGCCCGACCACCGGCTGATGATCGTCGCCAGCCAGGGGAGCCGACCGGTCCCGAAGCCGGTCGGGTCGATCATGGGCGCCTCGGTTGATTGGCAGCCTGTGCCTCGCGGTCCGAATCCGGGCTGTCCGATCCCGCCCGGAGCGCGGACGCTCGCCTCGTCGCGCGCGGCGTTAGTGATCGGGGACGGTTCGCAAGAATCGCCTTATTCCTGGGGGCTGGCTGCATACATGGGGTGCCTTCGCGCAGATGGCCGCCAGCGGCTGCTGGAGCAGATCGAGGGCAACAATATCGACGGCGCGTACATGATCGACTCCGCTGTCGTCGCGGCGCCATACGCAGCGCTTCTCAAAGGCTGGCAGGACGTGCACTACGGTGGTCGGAGCAGTACCGTTGAGGTGTACGACCTGCGGACGGGCGCCTTGCAGAAGAATCTCGGTGGCGAGAGCCTGCTGGAGTGCTCCGACTACGACTGGGACCCGTGCTACATCAAAGCCGGCATCGATACCGTGCTCGGCAGCGACGGGGTGTCTGCGGTGCACACGCATGCCGTCGCCATTCCGGACAGCGTCTACGGGGACCCCTGTAGCTACACGACATCGTGCAGCGTGGAGGAGATCTTGGCGTCCTCGGGCCACGGCGTGGAGACACTCGACTCGAGCGAACTCCCGGGCGACGGGCCCTTCCTGACCGGACTCACGCTCACTGGCGACGTCCTTTCGTGGAGCCACGACGGGACGCCCCGCACTGCGACGCTGACCCCATGAACAGACAACCTGGACAGGGACCGAGGAGTCCTCGCGACCGGCCGGACAAGGGTTGCAGCAGCCCAGCGCCAGTTCGCTTCGCCGAGACTGCCCGAACGATCGAAACGCGACAACCCTTGGCGCAGCAGCTCGGGGACGCTCCCGACGCTTCTGCTTGTAGCTCAAGCGGAAGTCGAGGGCCTGGACCTGCCCCGGCTATTTGAAGAGAAGAGCGTCGCTGACCACTCGACCGCCGCGTCGCGCTACGGACCTGCAACGGTGGGCACGGGCGCGACCCAAACGCGCTGGCTGCTGTCGCGCACGAGCTGTTGATCGGCTGTCAGCACCACCTGAGCCGGGGTCGCCATGTTCGCCGACAACTGCACCAGGAACCAGCGTAGGCGGGGCAGCGAGAGGCCGATCAACGGACCGCCGTGGCCCTGCCAGATGACGGCGCGGGCGTTGAAGGAGGGATCGTTCCCGATCCTCTGATGCAAGTTGGTACCGCAGCGCTCCAGGAACGTGTCCTGTCCGCTGCTGTCGTTCCGGAAATACGGGTCCGGGTTCGGGGGCAGGAGCGTGGACGCGAACGCGAAGCCACCGTCAAACGAAAGCGACCCCAGGCCGCGAGCGTGATCGTTGTAGGACACGGGTGTCTTCAGCGGCTCGCAGACCTTGCGGACGAGCGACACCGTATTCAGGTCAGGAACCGTGGTTGTGGTCGTGGGATCGTCCGCCATCTGGGTTGTGCCTACGCGCTGATAGCGGTAGCCCGTAAAGGAGCAGCATGGTACGAACACGCGGCGGACCCACTCGATCCAGTAGCGCCCGATTGCGTCGGGACCCTCGGAGCAGGGACCTACTTGGCAAGACGGATACTGGGGGTCCGGCGGAACCACCTGTTGATGACCATCCGACAGCCTGTAGAGGACCAGGCTCGGGCTACAGGTGAACAGCAGCCAGCCACCCCCGATCGCCGCGAAGTTGCATCCCGGCTCTGACACCGTGCGCCGCCCGCCCGTGCGCTCGTCGATGATCGTCCCGGTGAGGGATGCTGCGGGGTATGCGCTAACGAGGAACAGGTACCGACCGGCCTGCGCCACCGACTGCACCCCACTCGCCAAAAGCCGCCACTGCGGCCGAACGACCACCGTCCCAGCGCTCCGAGGCTGAGCGCTCGCAGCAGCCGCCCAGCAGGCCAGCGTCAGCACAACGAGCACGAACAGCGAACGGCGCGGCCTCATCCAACCCACGCTCGTTTAACGCGGAGGCAAACCCAGAGTTTCGGCGCTTGTTACATACGCCGAGAGCACAAAGCGCCCGCTTTCGCTCCGATCGACAAGCAGCACTCGGGTCGCAGCCGGTTCGGGACGTTCTCATCGCTACTGCCTGTAGCCCGATGTGATCGCGCTCAGTTCTAAACGTCTGGCGTGTCTGGGGGGCCGTTGCCGCGGGGCGTCGCTCAAGCGGATCCAGCTAACCGCCGGGGGCACCAGCGCCACTAATGCCGAAACGCGCACGGGATTGGTCCGTGACAGCTACGGGCCGTGCACTTGCAGTGTGATCCGTAACCTCGTCGGGGAGCGTGCAGGCTGAGGGTGCCTTGGATTGTCGATGTTGTGTCAAAGGTCGCGAGCGAGCCTGCCGCTGACGCGGAGACGGCGCTCTCGGTCTCCGAGTAGTTCCCGCTGGCGCCGGTAAATCGGCCCGTGCCGCCGGTGATCACGGCGGTATTCGTGCCTTCTGTAACACCAGACGTGTTCTCTCCCGACCCCGTGAGTGTTACGAACAGCTCAGAGCCATCCGATGCACGCAGCGTCTCGGTGAGGGTGAGTGTGAATGGGAACTCGGGTGGAGCGCCGCCGGGGAAAAAGAACCCGTCGCCGGTACCCGTGAACTGCCCGAGCAGAGTCAGCACCCCGGAGAACTCGGCGTGAGTCTGAAGCGGGGATGTGGAGAGGTCAACCGTGGTGATCCCAGTGGTTCTGCCTTTCAGCGGAAGGTTGGTACCCCCCACATGGGTCACCGCTGTGACCACCACCGACGCAGGAGTGTCGAGCGGAGCGAGAGTCTGCGATCCGTTCGCCGCCGGAACCAACGAGGAGCCACCACCGCCGCCACCGTTGCCCTCCGGGCTGCCCGCGCCGCCGCCGCCGCCGTACAGGCCGCCGCCGCCGCCACCGCCCCTGGGCGCGTAATACCCGAAGCCCGAGCCTCCGCCCTCGCCTCCGACTCCGAGCGAGCCGTCCGTTCCACAGCCAATCCGACTGGGGCCGCAGCCACCGACACCGCCTGCGCTTTGCGTTCCCGCACCGCCGGGGAAGGTGGGGCCGCAACAACCGCCGCTGGAACCGGGCGCACCGGCGTCACCGCCCCCGGTTCCATAACCCGACCCGCCACCACCACCAGCGACGATCAATCGCGAAGCCAACGATCCACTCGCCGAGGTCGAGTTCAGCCGCACATCCGATGCGCCCCCTCCTCCGAACATGGGAATCCCATCGATGCTGGTGCCACCGTCGCCGCCGCCATTAAAGCCGCCCAGATGGTCGCCGCCGACGCCGCCGACCTCGACGTACAAGACCTCGTTGGGCTTGACGCTGAGCGTCCCCGACACGACAGCGCCTACACCGCCACTCGCGCCGGGAGGGTTGGTGGGAGTGCCGCCCGAAGCGCCGGTCGCCACGACGTCAACCGCCGTGACTCCAGGCGGCACGACAAACGTCTGCTGGCCGCCTGTGTAAGAGAACGTCGTCGTCGCCGCCGCCGCCGCAGGCCACACAGCGCCGCCAAGCAACACGATCAGGAAAACACGTGCTCGGCGCATACGATCACCTCGGGTCCCATCCGCGCCCCCCGGCCGCGACAAGGCGACGCTATACCAAAAGCTCGCAACACCCGCCTAAATTTTTGATAAACCAGCGATCACTCCGACACCGCTGGTTCGATCGGAGGCTGTTTCACAAACCCCGTGACCGCGCTCTCCGTTGTGAGCCACGAACAGCGGGGTAATTTCCCAAGGGGTCAAATCACTCGGGGCAGGTCCTCGATGGCCCTCAGACGGCGTTACATGAGGTCGGCCTCGGAGAGCGTTGTGAGTCGATCCAGTGGTCGAGGGTTTGTGCAACGGCCTCATCGAGATCCAGCAGTCTCGGGCGCAGCCGGCTCGGCGATGTTCTCGTCGCTGTTGCTTGTAGCCCCTGAGCGACAGCGAGTGGTGCGACGACGAGACGGCTCCTCTACGCCTCAGTGAGCAGCGTCGCGACGGCGGGCGACGTGACTGCTCCGTCACACGAAACCTGCCGGAGTGTTCTTAATCGCGTAGGCGAGCAGGCGGCCGCATGGGTACGAAAGCTTGCAGGCAAGCGCTTTCGGGGCCGCGGCTGACTGGTTATTGGGCTGAGTCTCACCGCCTCCCCAGGGTCCCGCCTGCGCAGTCGGGCGAGATTTCGTTACTGTTCGCGGACGGCGGCCGGGTGTTGAACGGCCGAGACTCACGGCGGGTCAAGGGGGCCGAATGCTCAGTGGAGCTGTGCTCGTGGAGCGAGGCGAGGGCCTCGCCGCTCTATCCGGGTCCTCGGCTGAGGTCGGAGTCGTCGGCTGCATGTTGGTTGGCGAGCGACTTCTCAACTCTCCTCGCCGCGGCAGATGTGTGTGGTGCGTGTTGGCTATGGTCGTGACGGTGGTGTGTGTGCTGGGCACGGCCGCGCCGGCACAAGCGGGGTGGAGTGCGCCCGTTGCGATCTCCGGTAGCGGAGACATCGGCCCGGTGAGGCTCGCCGCGGACGCTCGTGGCGACACGGTGGCGGTGTGGGCGCGGGTCACAAGTGGTTTGACGCTTGGTCCGAAAGAGCAGGGCTACGCGGTCGAGGCGGCGGTCAGACCAGCGCGAGGTGCTTGGCAGCCGCCGGCGATCGTGGGCACCGCCGATGAGCCGTGCGACCGTAGTTGTGCGACTTTTCCCGGTCTGTCGGTAGCGATCGGCTCGCGGGGCGAAGCCGTCGTGGTGTGGGGCTCCACGGTCTCCGATGCCGCCGGGGTGATTTGGGCGGCGTCGCGGACGGCTGGCGGGGGCTGGCGGAGGCCGATCGTCATCGATAGGAGTGGCGGCTTCGCGCTGCAAGTGGCGCTGGACCAGCGCGGCAACGCGACGGCAATCTCGATAGGCGGTCGCATGGGGGACGCCGTCCGGGTGGCGTTCAAGCCCGCCGGTCGAGCATGGCGGCGGCCGGTGACGATCGGAACAGGCAACGGTTACGGCGTGCAATTGGCGTTAGACGCCAAGGGCGACGCGATCGCCGTCTGGAGACACGGGCTCGAGCTGGTGCAGTCTTCGTTCAGACCCGCCGGCGGGTCCTGGCGCCGACCGGTCACGATCGGCCATGCTGGTGACGGCACGGCAGCGCAGGTTGCCGTCGACCCGCGCGGTGACGCGATCGTGGTCTGGGCAGGGTCGACAAGACCCAACCAATGCTGTACCACGTTCGTGCGGGCGGTGTTCAAGCCCGCCGGCGGTCCCTGGCGCCGGCCGGTCACCTTTGCACATAACCATGTCACGAGGGACGTGCGAGTCGCGTTCGGAATGCACGGGAACGCGACGGCCGTCTGGTCGGGCGACGCGGTGCAGTCGGCGTCCAGGCGAGCGGGCGGATCGTGGGAGGCCCCGGTCACGATCGCTGCCCCCGGCTCACTTATCGACTCGTTGGGGCTCAAACTCGACCCGCGGGGCGACGCGCTCGCCGTTTGGTGGCTTCCAAGCCCGTTGACTGGTGGTGACGTGCAGGCGGCGATGGCCTCGCCCCAGGGTACGTGGCAGCCGCCGATCAGCCTGGGCGGCGGAGCGCCCCCGGGGCTTGAGGGTGAGGTTGGTGAGGTCGATGCGGCGCTCGATTCGAACGGGAACGGCGTCGTGGTATGGCTCCATTACCCCGTGACCGGCGGGTCCGTCGTCAACGCAGCGACGTTCACTCGCGCTGGATGACCCGCCCCGAGCCCCTCGCGCAAATCAGCCACCTCGATCCACGACCCGGCTGCAGCGAAACCAGCGCTACCGAAGGTCAACCCTCCAAACCCCGCCCAAACCACAGATCGGTGGAAGACGAGGCCGCCTCAGTCGACCGTAAACGACCGTCTTCGAGCAGCCTCCCTGATCCCTTGAAGCTTTGACTCGAACGGGTTCCCTACCAACTCGTGTCGGTCCACCCACCGCATGGGCGAGAGGCTGCCAAGTGAACCCAACACTCTGCTGGCAACGGTCGCTGACTCCTCAGTTGATCGAACAGCAGGCGTGCGATGGGATGCTCGGTGTTGTGTTCGGACGCCCGAGGCGGCCTCGAGGACGGCGGCGCGGGCGGCATGCAGTTGGGGGGCTTGGCCGCGGTGCATCGCGGCGGGAGTCATCAGGCCGATTCCTGAGTGGCGGTGCTGGTGGTTGTACCAGTGGAAGAACGTCCGGCAGTGCTGGCGGGCGTGGTCGATCGAGTCGAACCGGACGGGGAACTCGGGCCGGTACTTCAGGGTCTTGAAGTTCGACTCGGAGTACGGGTTGTCGGTCGAGGTATACGGCCGGCTGTGCGTCTTGGTGACGCCGAGATCCGCGAGCAGGAACGCGACCGGCTTGGAGCGCATCGGCCCGCCGCGGTCGGCGTGCAGCGTCAGGATCTTGGGGGTGATCTGCTGTTGCTCGGTGGCCTGCTCGATCAGCGCCCGGGCGATCTGCGCGGTTTCGCGGTGCTGCACGGTCCAGCCGACGACGTAGCGGCTGAACACGTCGAGGATCACGTACAGGTAGTAGTAGGTCCACTTCGCCGGGCCCTTCAGTTTGCTCACGTCCCAGCTCCACAGTTCGTTCGGCCGCTCGGCCAGCAACTCGGGCTTCGCATACGGCGGGTGGGTGAGCTGGTCGCGCCGGTCACGGACACCGCCATGGTGGGCGGCGAGGATCCGGTACATCGTCCGGGGCGAGCACAGGTAGCTCCCCTCGTCCAACAGCGTCGCGTACGTCTCCTCCGGCGAGACGTCGACGAACCGCTCGGAGTGCAGCACGTCGAGCACGGCTTGCCGTTCGGGCCCCGTCAGCGCCCGCGCGGGCGTCGGCCGCGGCCGTGGTGGCCGGGGCTCGGGCGGACAGCGGCGGCGGTAGATCGTCGCCGGCGAGGCGCCCAATGCCCGACATGCTGGCCGGGTGCCGATCAACGGGGTCAGCTCCTCGACCGTGGCGGCGATCATCGCTCGGTGCTCCTCTCGGCGCTGCCCGATCCGAGCATCTCTTCCAGCAGCGCTGAGACGTTTCCCTGAATCTCCACGACCCGCTTCATCTTCGCCAGCTTGATATAGAGTGCATTGGGAGGTCAGGAGCACCGCGCTTTTGTATGGCGGTGCTCGTTGACGATCGTCGCGTCCCGTCCAGCGAGTTAGCGCAAGGAGAGGAGTCCGTTGGCTGCTGGAATCATCGGTGCGGGCCGCTCGTGGACGGCGTGGATGATCTCGGTGTTGTCGATGCCGCGTAGGTTAGGCGGAGGTGATCCCGAGGTCGGCGTGACCGAGCCGGCGTTGAATGACCACTAGCGGCACTCCTTCGCGGCTCATCTCGACCGCGTGGGCGTGGCCGAGCTGGTGCGGCGCGAACCGACGACGCACCCCGGCCACACGGGCGGCATTGCGGAGTTGGACGCGAATCGCGGATGGGGAGCAGGGACGGCCGCAGGTGGGGCCCCGGAGCACACAGAAAAGCGCGCCGACTGGCAGCCCCGCGCGGACCTCGAGCCACGCCTCGAGCTGCTCCCACGCCCACCGGTCCATCCCAACCTCGCGGCGCTTGCCGCCCTTGCCACAGCGCACCAGCACGGCGCCGCGTGTCCGGTCGAGATCGCTCTCGTGAAGCGCGAGCGCTTCGCTGATTCGCAGCCCTGCCCGCCACAGCACAACGATCACGCCGCGCAACCTGAGACCGTCGGCACCATCGCCGGCCGCGCGCATCACGGCGATGATCTCCTCCACGCTCGGCGGATCCGGTGGATAGCGCAATCCCTTGTTGCGTGGTGGCCGGCCCTGGTGGAACCCAGACATGGTCGCGGGCGAGCGACGCCGACCGGCACAGTCCAGCAGCGGCGTGGAATGCATGACAGTCCTCCTTAGGGACGGGTGGCTTAGACCGCCATCGTCCCGCGCGAAACCGGGCGTCCCCACCAGCCAGATCCCGGCAATCCCACGACTGCTGTTCGATCAACCCAGCGGCGACGATCAAAGCAGCGGCGACGACTCGTTGAGGTCCCGGTCGGCCTTCTGCGGTTAGGGGGTCAGCGTCGCACTGCGGGGCGTCCCGTCGTGGCTCCACGACAGGACGTCGCCGGTAAGTGTGAGTCCGGTCAGAAACGGTCCGTCGCCCGGGAGATTGCTTGAGTCGATCGTCTTCACGCCATCGCCGGCCGACGCGAGGATCTGCTCCGTGCTGCACGACGTCGTGTCGTTGCAGGGATCGCCGTCGATGAGCGCCGGCGTCCAGGCCGAAGGCCCGCCGGTGGGGTTCGTCGAGGTGACCGCGTGGCCGGTGGCGTCGACGGCAACGCACAGCGATGTCGACGGGCACGAGATCGAGTCCAGGTCCCGGCCGTCATCGATCGTCGCGCTGGTCCAGACGCCGGACGCAGGGTTGGTGGAGATCTCCAGCGTCCCGCCGCTTCCCACCGCCACGCACAGCGACACCGAGGGACATGCGACGCTGTCGATGGTTTCGGTCACCGTGTTCTTCGTCCACGGTCCGGCGGCCGGATTCGTGGTGGACGAAATGGTATTGCCCGCGACGGTCACGCAAAGGTTCGTCGCGGGGCAGGACCCTGCGGTGAATAGTGGTGTCCCCTGGCTAACCTTCCAAGCGCCGGCGCCACCGCTCGGCTGAGTCGACACCCAGTCCTTGGTGCCGTCGTTGACAAAGCACTGAGGCAGTGCGGAGCAGAACGCCCCGCCCAACGCAAAGCCTGGGTGAATCGGAGTGATCGACCAGGCGCCTGCACCGCCTGCCGGGTTCGTCGAAGCGGCGACGCCCCCATCGTTGCCGGTTGCAACGCAGAGCGTCGTGGATGGACACGACACGGCGTAGAAGTAGGAGTTCGGGCCCGGAAGGTTCGTGGCAGTCCAGGCCGCCGTGCCGCCGGTGGGATTGGTCGACGTGAGGATCTCGCCACCAGCTGCGACACACAGCGAGGCGGCAGGACACGCGATTGCGGCCGGGCCAAGCACGGTAGGCGAACCGACGGCTGCCGTCGTCCATGTGGACGCGCCGCCGGGCGGATTGACGGAGGTGAGCACGTGCCCGCCCAAGCCATCCACCGCCGCGCACTGCGTTGAGGTCGGACATGAGATCGAGTCAATAGGCGTCGAGAACGTGCCCGGCGAGACGACCGCCTGCGTGTGAACTGCCGACACACCGTCGCTGCCGAGAACGACAGAATCAATGCCGGCGTCGTTGTAGCAGGGCCCCTCGCCATCTTCGGCGCACTCCACGAAGCTCTGACCGCCGAGCTTCTTCTGCAGCGCGCCGGTGCGCAGGTCGTACACCTCAACGGTGCTGCTCCGTCCCCCGTAATGCTCGTCCTGCCAGTCCTTCGTCAGCGCTGTGTAGGGCGGGGCGAGGACGGCGGAGTCGACCGTGTACGCGCTGTCCACACTGTTGCCCACGATCTGCTCGAGCAGGCGCTGGCGACCATCAGCGCGAAGGCAGCCCATGTAGGCGAGGGGCGGCGCATTACTGAAGTCCAACGGCGGTTGCGATCCGTCGCCGATCACGAGCGCCGCGTTCGAGGACGCGAGCGTCGTCGCTCCCGGCGGTATCGGGCACCCCGGATTCGGACCGCGAGGCAATGGCTGCCAGTCGACCGACGCAGCCTTGATCGACCCGACCGCCTTCGGAAGCGAGCTGCGTCCCTGCGTGGCGATGATCATTAGCCGGTGATCGGGCGCGACGAACGCGATGAACCGCCCATCGGGCGAGAACGCCGGAGCCGATCCCCGAACCACCCGCCGCGCCCGGTGATCACCCAGCCTGAGGTCAACGACCCAGCCGCCTTGGGAGACAGCGATCTCGCTTCCGTCAGGCGCCCAAGCCGGCTCAGTGCCGGAGCCGATCCGCTGCAACTGACCCGGGCGGCCCGCCCAGATCACGCCAGATCGGACGACCGCGAGCAGACCCCCGCCAGACCAAACCGCGTCAGACGCGGCCCCCGCCGGCGGCGCTTTCTGGCGGATCCCATCGATCGCGTCGAGCGCGATCCGTCCGGACTGTACGAACGAGATCACCGCGCCGCCCGGCACGAACGCCGGGTTCGGCGCCCCGCCGAACTTGCAGTTCATGCACGAGCCATCCGGATAGACGATCTGGATTCTGGGGCCGGCGAACACGAGCGCTCGGCCGTCCGCAGACCACCGCGGCCGGCGCGGAATTCCACACACCCTTCGGACTGTGCAAATCCGGTGTGCGCCGCCGCCGTTCGCCGACACCAGGACAATCCCCCCGCCCGACCGCGGCTGCACCGCCAGCACACCATTCGCCCCGGGAAACGCCGCCAACGCAGCCGATGGGAGCACCGCAACCACACACGCAGCGACAAGCACCAACGACCAAACAACACGGCCGATCACGACCCCTGCGGGATACCGCTCCGACAGCCCCACGATCGCGCAATTATCGCAGCACAACACCAGCCGCGTCATCCGTACGAACCACCAGACCGAAGGCGTACACGAGCCGTTTTTCGGCAGCAGTACTGACTGATGCTCTGGGCTACACACAATCGCCCGCCCGAACCGGTCAGCGTCCGGCTCCGGCGGGCGATTGCGTGTAGCCCGATCCACAACTCTTGGCGAGGGCGGTCGAGAGAGTTGCTTTCCGATCTGAATACGGAAGCCGCGCTTGCTGCCCGTCCTGTTCCTGCGTCTCGTCCAACGCGCAAGAGATTTCTGACGCGCTGTTGGATGACCACTAGCGGCACTCCTTCGCGGCTCATCTCGACCGCGTGAGCGTGGCCGAGCTGGTGCGGCGCGAACCGACGACGCACCCCGGCCACACGGGCGGCATTGCGGAGTTGGACGCGAATCGCGGATGGGGAGCAGGGACGGCCGCAGGTGGGGCCCCGGAGCACACAGAAAAGCGCGCCGACTGGCAGCCCCGCGCGGACCTCGAGCCACGCCTCGAGCTGCTCCCACGCCCACCGGTCCATCCCAACCTCGCGGCGCTTGCCGCCCTTGCCACAGCGCACCAGCACGGCGCCGCGTGTCCGGTCGAGATCGCTCTCGTGAAGCGCGAGCGCTTCGCTGATTCGCAGCCCTGCCCGCCACAGCACAACGATCACGCCGCGCAACCTGAGACCGTCGGCACCATCGCCGGCCGCGCGCATCACGGCGATGATCTCCTCCACGCTCGGCGGATCCGGTGGATAGCGCAATCCCTTGTTGCGTGGTGGCCGGCCCTGGTGGAACCCAGACATGGTCGCGGGCGAGCGACGCCGACCGGCACAGTCCAGCAGCGGCGTGGAATGCATGACAGTCCTCCTTAGGGACGGGTGGCTTAGACCGCCATCGTCCCGCGCGAAACCGGGCGTCCCCACCAGCCAGATCCCGGCAATCCCCACGACTGCTGTTCGATCAACTCACCAGTCTGCGCTGCGAAGTGGGAACGGCCGTGAGCCGCGCGAGGCACGCCTCAGCGAACCACCTCCGCCGCCACGAAGTGGTAGCAGCCGCGCGTCATGCTCGACACGCGCCGCGGAACCACTTCCAGCGCCTACCGTCACCGTGTCGCTCGTTGCCAACAGCGTCAAGCTGTCGTTAGAGAACAGCCGCAAGACATACGTGCCCGCGATGTTGGACAGCTTCGGCACGGTAAATGTGCACGACCCGGAAGCAAGCGCCGTCGTTCCAGCAGTCCTCGTGCAGCTGTCGTCGTAGAACCGACTCAGCGGAGTGCCGTTGGGGTCTCCCGGCTGATACGCACCGACCCAATCGTGCGAGGTCGGAGCACTAACAGCACTCCAAGACACCGTCACCGCGCTGCCGGCGTGCAGACTCAGCGGATTCACGGTCAGCGTCGCGCCCTGATTGACGGTCACCAGATTGGACGTCGCCAACAGCGTGAAGCTGTCGTTAGAGAACAACCGCAACTCATACGTACCCGCGATGTTGGCCAAACCGGGCACCCTGAACATGCACGAACCCGAAGCAAGCGCCGTCGTCCCGGCAGTCGGGCTACAGCTGTCGTCATACAACTTCGCTATCGGCGCGTTATTCGCATCCCCCGGGTGATACACGCCAATCCAATCATGTGAGCTTGGGGCACTCACATCACTCCAAGACACCGTGACCGAATCGGGTGCGGCCAGCGTTGACGGATTGACGGTCAGAGTCGGAGGTTCGTCGTCCGGCGGCGTATACAACTCCGCGCTCGCCACCAAGAACCCGCTCGAGTCCTGGCCCGCGGCGACCAGCACCTTCCCGTCCGCCAGCAACGTCGCCGTGTGAATAGCGCGGCCGGTGTTCAGCGACCCGGTCGTCGTCCACGTCTCCGTCGAGGGGTCATACAACTCCGCGCTCGCGAACGCACCGACTGGCCCGAAGCCGCCGGCAACGAGCACCTTCCCGTCCGCCAGCAACGTCGCCGTGTGAAAATCGCGGGCGGTGTTCAGCGACCCGGTCGCGGTCCACGTCCCCGTCGAGGGGTCATACAACTCCGCGCTCGCGAACGTGCCTTGCGAGTCGGCGCCCCCGGCGACGAGCACCTTCGCGTCCGGCAACCACGTCGCCGTGAAGTCCTCGCGCGCGGTGTGCATCGACCCGGTCGTGGTCCACATCCCGGTCGAGGGGTCATACAACTCCGCGCTCGCGAACGTACCGCCCGGGGAATCGGCCGGGGAGCCGCCGGCGACCAGCACCTTCGCGTCCGGCAGCAATGTCGCCGTGTGGTTCCAGCGGGCGGTGTCCAGCGACCCGGTCGTCGTCCACATCTCCGTCGAGGGGTCATACAACTCCGCGCTCGCCAACGGATTGCCGCCCGAGTCGGCGCCCCCGACGACGAGCACCTTCCCGTCCGCCAGCAACGTCGCCGTCTGAAGCTCGCGGGCGGTGTTCAGCGACCCGGTCGTCGTCCACGTCCCCGTCGAGGGGTCATACAACTCCGCGCTCGCCAGCCGACCGCCCGGCCCATAACCGCCGGCGACGAGCACCGTCCCGTCCGCCAGCAACGTCGCCGTGAACTGATCGCGCGCGGTGTGCATCGACCCGGTCGCGGTCCACGTCCCCGTAGAGGGGTCATACAACTCCGCGCTCGCCAGCGCAAGAGCCGGCGTGCCGAGCGAGCCGCCGGCGACCAGCACCTTCCCGTCCGGCAGCAACGTAGCTGTGAAGTTCTCGCGGGCGGTGTTCAGCGACCCGGTCGCGGTCCACGTCCCCGCCGCCAGCGCCGAACCAACCGGCAGGACCACAAACACCACCCCAACGAGAAGCCCCACGCGCCGCACGCGCCCCAAACCAACAACCCCGGGCACCTCGAACTCCTTCCTGTCCGTCGACGAGCGCGACCGGCCAAGGCGAGAAACTCCCCTCGCGCCCTGCACGCAAACTACGCGCACAAGAACGCGGTGTCAAGCCGCTAACAGCCTCGGCCAGACGTTCTCACACCCGGGAATCGGACTACTCCTTCGGGCTTACTGGTCAAGCTTTGGTGGTCGGCGGATGTCGGGAAGAGCGCCGCTTTGGGCTTGCCCGGTCAGAGGGCCGCTTTTAGACCAGCGCCTTCCCGACGTTCCGTCGAGGTGCCCATAGAGCGGCAACAGGAGGTCGCGCCCTTAGAGCGCCATCAGTAAGCAACCGCCAGGGTACCTCGCGCCGACGCTCAGTCAATCGAGTGTTGGAGGGAGTGGCGGTCATGTCTGATGGTCGGTATGCCGGGGTCGATTGGGCTAGCGAGGAGCACGCGGTGTGCGTGGTCGACGAGCGCGGGCGGATTCTGGAGGGCCGGCGTTACCGGCACAACGAACCGGGGATCCGGGGCGTTGTGCTCGCGGCTGGTGCGGTTGCGGGTGGCCCTCGTGGCGCTCGAGCGACCGGACGGCCTGTTGATCGAGCGGCTGCTTGATGCCGGGTTGGCGGTGGTCGCGGTGCATCCCAACCAGGTGAAGGCGATGCGCCCTCGGTTCAGCGTCGCGGGCGGCAAGTCAGACAGCTTTGACAGCTTCGTGCTGGCCGAGCTCGCGCGGACCGATAGCCATCGCTTCCGGGTGCTTGAGCCCGACAGTGATCAGACCAAGGCGCTGCGGGCGATGACCCGGGCGCGCGATGGGCTGGTGCGCACCCGGGTCGCCTTGGCCAACCAGCTACGCGACCAGCTCGCGACCTTCTGGCCGGGAGCCGCGAACGTGTTCTGCTCGGTCGACTCGAAGATCGCGCTGGCGTTCCTGAAGCGATACCCCACCCCCCTCGATGCCCGCTGTTTGGGCGCGCAGCGGCTCGAGGCGTTTCTGAAGCGCCACGGCTATCCAGGCCGCAAGCCCGCGGGCGAGCTGCTCGCCCGCCTGCGCGCGGGGGCCGGAGGGCTGCGCCGGCGAGCTCGAGATGGCCGCCCGCCGGCAGATCGTGCTCGCGCTCGTCGCGGCGCTCGAGCCGACCGTTGCGCGGATCAGCGAGCTGACCATCGAGATCCGCCACGCGCTCGATCAGCACCCCGACGGGCCCACGTTCCGCTCGCTGTTCATCGCCAAGGACTCGTGGCTGTGCGCCGCGACGATGATCGCCGAGATCGGCGACTGCCGCGAGCGCTACCCGACATACCGTGCGCTCGCCGCCGACGGCGGGCAGGCCCCCGTCGCCGTCGAGTCCGGCAAAGCCAGACACGCGCAGTTCCGATGGGCGTGTGACCACCGACTACGCGCAGCGTTCTGCACCCTCGCTGACGCAAGCCGCCGGCACAACCCCTGGGCCGCGGACATCTATGACCGCGCCCGCGCCAGAGGCGCCAGCCACACCCACGCCACCCGCATCCTCGGCCGCGCCTGGAGCCAGATCATCTGGCGCCTCTGGCACGACCACGACACCTACGACCCCAACCAACACACCGCCCTGCAACGCCTAATTGCAGCCGGAGGTTGACACAGGGGGTCTACAAGCAACAGCGGCTCGCCGCGCAGCGAGGACAGGTCGGGGCTACTGAGCTACCGGCCTGACTTCGGCTGCTGGTTTTCGATCAATTCACCAGTCTGCGCTGCGAAGTGGGAACGGCCGTGAGCCGCGCGAGGCAGGCCTCAGCGAACCACCTCCGCGGCCACGAAGTGGTAGCAGCCGCGCGTCGTGCTCGACATGCGCCGCGGAACCCTTTCCAGCGCCCACCGTCACCGCGTCGCTCGTTGCCAACAGCGTCAAGCTGTTGTTAGAGAACAACCGCAAGACATACGTGCCCGCGATGTTGGACAGCTTCGGCACGACGAACAGACACGAGCCGGAAGCAAGCGCGGTGCTACCGGCGGTCGTGGTGCAGCTGTCATCGTAGAACCCACCGAGTGGAGTGTTGTTGGGGTCTCCCGGGTGATACACGCCGATCCAGTCGTGTGAGGTTGGGGCAGGCACACCACTCCACGACACCGTGACCGGACTGCCCGCCTGCAGACTCGTCGGATTGACGGTCAGAGTCGGAGGGACCAGGGTCGCGGACTCGTTCAAGTCGAGGGTTGTTTGCAGGGGCGGGACGTCCACGGTGGCATCGAGGGCCGGGTCGCCTTGGCCCGAAGCACCAGCCCACCCGCCCCCACTCGCGACTACGCGAAGGCAGTTGGCAAGGGTCTCCGTGCTCGGAATCCAAAATCCGATGATCTCCCCGCCGTGGACGGAAATCGCGTTGGACGGAGAAAACGTCTCGGTTCCGGTGCCCTGCAGCGTCTCCAGACTGGTCTTCCCAACGACCGTATAGCTGGTGCCGGAGACATGCTGCAGGACCAGGAAATCAAGCTGCTGGTTGTGGTTGGCCGACGTAGATTGAAACGAGAAGCTCGTGATCGTCCCGCCGCCGGTCGGCACGGCGTAGTTCGTATCGGCCACCACAGCGCCCGGCGACGCCCCGGCGTAGCATCCGCCCGTCCCTCCGGTCTGGCCAATCGTCCTATCCGGCGGCGCCGGGGTCGATGCGGGCCTGGCCAACACGGGCGCGGTCCCAATGATCAAGCCAACCACGAGGAGCGCACAAACCAATACACCAAATAGCAAGCGTCTCATCGCTCCCGCCCCTTCATTATCGCCCGCCCAGACCAAACCTCGCCTAGGCGCTTTGTTAAACAATTCACGTTATCTCCGCCTGGCCCCTGCCTCAACCATGCTAACCGCACGCGCCTTCGGCCTTTAGTACGGGTTGGCTCGTGCAGGAAACCACGGACCCTCATACGTGCTCGTAGCAGCGATAGAAGTCGCTCTCCCCGCCCGGACGGTTGCGGCTTTCGCTTAGGGCTACACGCGATCGTCCGCTCGAGCCGAACGCTCACGACTGCTTTCGTGACCGCGGCATGCTGGTAACCCGCTTGCGCAATGGCGACATACGAGCGGCCCGCCGGCGCCCACGATCGGCCATTGCTTTGCCACGGTTCCGATAGTCGCGACGAACCCCCGTGGCCGTGATCGCCGGCGACCACCGAACTGTGTGCTCCCCACAACCGGCGGCTGCTGACAGACGACCTCGGATTCGTGGGCGTCGCGCCTCCCCGACGGACGAATCTCGCACGTCCGACGATGCCGATCTCACTCTGCTGCTTCTCGTTCGGTTGCGGAGTCGCGTCCGACGACGATGTCCGACCCCGCGACCGTCGGCAGAGGTGTGCGAATCGTACGACCCGAGGGTGTCGACGGACGCGCGAGAAGTCGCTGCGGGCGGCTTCCTTACGGATGCGGGCCCAGGAACGTGACGTCGATCCGGCGAGGGTCCCAGACGCGACTCGGGCGCCCATCGGCTGTCATCGCCGGCGCGACCGTAACCGACTCGACGGTGTCGGTGATCAGCCGTCGCCAAGCCGCCAACCGCTTCGCGGGTTCGCGCAGCTTGTCGATGTCCTCAGGACCGATGACGTCGCTCTCGCCCCCATCGCCGAGTCGGGCCCGGGCGGCGTGTGCGTCATCGAGGGTCTTGGTCAGCTTCTCCAAGGTCTCCTGGCTCGCGGGCCGGCCCAACAATCCAAGCTGGCCGAGCTGCCGGATCGTGTCATCGAGATCCGCGTTGGCGCGTTCGATCGCCTCGTCCGCCTCGCGGATCTGCTGCTTCCGCGAGGCGCGCTGGTGGACGTCGGCCGTGGCCGAGTATGCCCGAACCGCGTCCAGCACCATCTCCTCGACGCGGTCGGCCTTGACCGCCGCCCGCCGCTGGCACCGCTTCGCGCTCGTGTCGCCGCAGCGGTAGTTGCCGCTGTAGCTGTTGATCACCATCCGCGACCCGCACGTCCCGCAGCGCAGCACGCCGAGCCGCGCCAGCAGCCGCTCGGACTTGGCCTGACGCCCGCGCGAGACCGTCCGCCGCTGCACGCGCTCAAACAGGGCGCGATCCTTGATGATCGGCTCATGCGCGTTGAGGTTGTGCAGTTCCCCGAAGTGGATCTCGCCGAGGTACATCCGCGAGCGCAGCATTGACGCCACACCGGAGATCGACCGCTCGATCCCGTTCTCGGTTAGGAACGCCTGGATCTCGACCAGCGACGCGCCGCGGTCACGGCGCCTGAACGCCTGCACCACGACCCGGGCTTTGGGGCGCTCCACGACCAGCACGCCGACCCTGCCGCGCACGTAGCCGGGCGAGATCCGGGAGTTCGGCAGCACACCGCGCGCCACCACGCGCTGCTGGGCGGCTGCGACCTTTTCGCCGGTCACCTCGGCGTAGTACTGGAACGCCGCACCCATCATGTTGTTGCTCATCCGCGTCGCCGCCGTCCCGTTGGTCAGCCTGCCGTGGTCGATCGCGTAGATCTCGCCGCCCGCCTGCTCGACGCGCTCAATCACCTCGAGCTGCACCTTCAGTGATCGCACCAGCCGGTCGAAATACGCAACGACGATGTGGTCGGCCTCGCCGGCATCCACCATCTCGATCGCCTTCAGCAGCCCCGGCCGTTTGGCGAGCGGAAGCTTGCCGCTCACGTCGATCTCCTCGAACGCGTCGACAACGCGGTTGCCCTGGTCCTCGCTCCACAACTTGGCCTTCGCGAGCTGGGCCTTGGGCGAGTGGAAACTCTCGTCTTCGCGGACTCCCTGCTCGCTCACGCGCACGACGACGACATCTCTGGACTTCTTCTGCATGTTGGCTCCTCTCCGCCGGGATGGACGCTAGCGCCTTTTGAACGCTTGGGATCCAACGGGCGAGAAGGCGCGGGCGGTCAAGGCCCGCTACGTCGGCGTCTGCCGCGGCTGCGGCGCCTACACGCAGCCGCGCAACGGCAAGGGCGACGCCTACGCGTACTGCAAGACCTGCCATCCAGGCGCGATCGAGCGCCGTTGGACCCGAGAGCGCGTGCTCGCAGCGATGAGCGAGTGGAGATCGCGCTACGGGAGGTTGCCGACGTCCTACGACTGGTCGCGCACGCAGGCGGGTCGGCGTAGGGGAGAGGCGTTCAAGCGACTCACCGAAGGAGAGTGGCCCGCGTCGAGCGTGGTCACCCGGCTCTTCGGAACTTGGGCTGTCGCTCGCGCCGCGGCTTCGAGGTCAACCGCGGCGGTGCCGACATGCCGCCCGTCGGCGACGTCGCGTTTGGGCAGTAACTCGATGTCACTGCCTAATCCCCGGGAATCCGCCGCAAAATCCGAGGATCTGAGACGTCGCGGAGCGGAACTCCAACGTGGCGATTTGCAGGGCTTTTCCGTCTACCAGCTGGATTTCGCCCATAATTCGGGTCGGTGAGGTCCCCGGTTCAAATCCGGGCGCCCCGATATTCCTCAGTGTCTTCCGGTGCGCGCTGCCAGCGCAAGGAGACCGTCCCCACCCGGCCCGGTGAGGTCCCCGGTTCAAATCCGGGCGCCCCGATATTCCTCAGTGTCTTCCGGTGCGCGCTACCCGCGCAAGGAGACCGTCCCCACCCGGCCCGGTGAGGTCCCCGGTTCAAATCCGGGCGCCCCGATTGTCACCCCGGTCGGGACAGGAAGTGCCCGACCGGGCCACACAGGGCCACAATCCCCCGCATTAGCTGGGGATTGCGGCCATCACGCCCTGTCATCGCGGGGGATCTGGCAGGGCCCGAATCAGGCGCCCTGAGTCACGCCAGAAGTCACGCGGGCGCCGTGACTCGACGCTCAATCCGTGGCGTAGCGTGAGTAGCGCGGGGTGGTTATCTCACCTCGCCATGGCCCCGGCTGTTGGCGCAGCGCGGGGCCGCCGCATTGTTCTGCGACCCCAGGCCCCGATTGTCAGCCGCTATTTCTCCCAGCCTTCCAACCGGCGACTTGACGCGATCATCATCACGCCGGACGACGCTCCCCGTGGATCAACCTCCGGTTTTCCGGCGCCGCTTTCGCGAAAAACGAATCCATTTATGCTGAGCTACCGGGCGACTTCGCAAGATTGGTCATGCGGCCGACGCACGCTCCTTCTCCCCTTCGATCTCGGCAAGGACTCGTTCCCAGTGTTCCCGCACTTGCCAGTCAGCCCGGCCGCAGTTCGCCATCTCGGCTCGGGTCGCGTCGGAAGCAGGAAACAGTGTCCCATCGCGCCCTTGCTTGGTGCGAACCGACACCAGCGCCCAGCACTCGTCCGATAGTCGCTCCCATGCCGGGTCGTCCCATGCGTCGTCGTTGGCGAGAAGCATCAACGCCATCTGCTCGGTGAGCCGGAGAACTCGGTCTCGCGTGTCCTGGCTGTCCCAGTCGCATCCAGGCCCTTGAAGCTCGGCGAGCTGTCGTGGCATCCACAGGATTTCCCAAGCCACGTCACTGGGCTTCGCTCGCCTCTGCTTGAGGCGACGATCAGCCTCGGCAAGGCGTCTCTCTATTCGCTTGACAGTCCGTTTGTCCATCGGTTCAGCATCTCAGACGTGTCGGTCGCTGCGGTGCCAGGCGGCGACCCTGCCCGCCGGCGTCGTCTTATGAGAGCGCCTACTTCCGGGCCAACTCGCACGGGGCTAAGCATGCTTGGCCCCGTGAGCGTCAGGCAGCGATGCCGAGAATAGCTATTCTCGGCACGCCGAGTATGCCCGGACCTTCAGACAGCGACCCGGCCTGCGTTGCGTTGCGCGTGAATGATGCTGTGGTGCCGGCGACACACGCTGAGCAGATTCTCTGGGTCGCGCTTCGCGCCGCCTTCCTGGATCGGCTCAATGTGATGAACAGAGTCCGCGATCATCAGGCACGGCTGGTCACCCTCGATGTATTGGCAGAGCGGGTGCTCGAAGAGTTGTCGTTCGCGTTGCCGGCGCCATCCCGCCGAACTGTAAAAGCCATCGTTTGGCGATCTGTTCGATCGACGGGCTTCCGTGGCGTGTTCGCGGCAGCGGCCCCGTGCCACTGCGGGGTTCGGACACGACGGCTCCGCACATACCCGGATCGGTGTCACCGTTCGACCTGTTCTACCTCGAGCCCGTAAAGGCGGCAGATCAACTCGACAACCTTCTCTTCGCGATCGTTCAGCCATCGCACCACCACATCATCGTCATAGACGATCTGTCGATATTGCGCCTTGGATTGGGCGAGCGCGCCGGCTGCCGCGATGATCGTCGGCCAGTCCGACAACTGTCCTTTGCCGAGCGTGACTGACGCGTCGTCGGATTCGACGAGCGTGTAGGGGCGTTGCTCTCCGAGGGTTGGGTGGCTGTCAGTCATCCTTCTGAGTCCCCACCCGGGGGGTGTGGGTTGCTACCCAGCGACTTGAGCGGTTGGTCATGCTGCCGGCGCGCCCTCCTCCTCACGGGGCGTCCTCGGGCGTGATCTTCATGAGCCCTGAACTGTCCCAAGTGATCGTGAACGTCCCGGCCGAAACCGTCTCCGCCGCCCCGAAATCCACGTACGCCATCAGCGGGCTTGTGGCGTCAGTACCAGAATCCTTCCAGATCACCGCATAGCGAGCCGTGAAACTCGCGCTCGTCCACGCCGGGTTGACGGTCGAATCCAAGCGGGTTTCTCGCGAGGCGCCGTCGACGATGACGGTGCCGGGGCCGATCACGCTCCCGCGGCTCGCATAGCCGCTGCCGTTCGGCACTTCGTTCGCGGTGATGTCGTCCCAGTATTCGTCATTGTCTTGGCTGGGCGTGTAGGCGGTGCCCATCAGCGAGCATTTGATTGCGGTGCCGGCGGCGTCCCAGTCGATGTCGCCGTTGGTGAAGTGCTTGGGTCCGTTCGCATACCAGTAGGCGGTGACAGTCATTGTGATCTCCCGTTAGTTGTGGCGTCCTTTGACGCTTTCGATGAGCGCGTGCGTGTCGAGCGCCACTTCGGCCTGCGCCGTCCACCACCACGACAACTCACCATCGGGTTCGACGCGGCGTTCAAGCCAGCCGTGTTCGGCGAGTGCATGCGCGGCCGGGTAAGTGTCGTCGGCGACAACCATGCCTGCGCCTCGAGCGTGCAGCGCCCATGCCGTGAGCGCGAGTTCCAGTTGTGTGTCGGTCAAATCCATTGTTTGTCACCTTGGTTTATGTGGGACCGGGCGCCAACCATGAAGAACGCGCCCGGTCCCTGCTCACTGCCCGCGGAGGACATCGGGGCAGAAGAGTGTCGCTTAGGTAAGCCCGCTGACGATCGTGAACGCAGCCGGCCTGTAAACACACAGGGCTTCGCGGATCTCCGCCCTCAGCATGATCTGGTCAGTGGTGAACAGGTCGACACTGTTCACATAGCCGCTGTTGCTCGCTTCGACGGTCACGCCGCCGCGGCGGTAGATCTGCGCCTGTGACCGGAACGCGCCGACGAGCGCGGTACCGACACCGACGTAGGTGGACAGTACGACCGGCACTGACCAGAGTTGCTGTCCGAACAGTCCCGCGCCCGCAGCGCCGGCGGTGTTGCCATACGGCCCGTAGCCGAACGGTCCGCCGCCGTAATACTGGCCGGTCGTGCCGCCGGTGCCGTCCCTGAGCAGCCGGGTGCTCTTCCAGTTCTCCGGGTGCATGACGATCGCGTCGGGCGACACGTACGCCGAACCCGCGGTGTCAGCCAACACGCGTGCGATGCAGAACGTGTTGTCCTCGGGTGCGGTGAGGGTGGCGGAGCCGACGCCGCGTGCACTGTCCATCACGCCGACGAGCTCGTTAGTGCCCACACCCCGCAATAGTTGGCGTTCCTCTTCCATCCGCACGAACATGGACAGCCGGGTGTTGAGATACGCCTGGATCGATGGTGCGTCTTCGATCAGCTCGTCGCTGATCGGTCCGAGCGTCGTCGCGATCTTCTTCACGGCCTCGTCGGTGACGCTGTAGGCGAACGTGCTCGCGGGCTTCGTGCCGCCCTCGGCGACACCCGCGCTCGCGTTCGTCGCGGTCCCCTCGATCACATACCGGACACTCGAAGTGTTCGCCTGTGCCTGGCCGAACAGTTCGGCGACGGCGAGCGGCTCGCCGAGCTTCGAGATGATCCCGGGGATCTGCTGCGGGGTCGCGACCAGTCCGGCGCCGTACCCGGACTCGAGCAGCGTTCCGGCCTTCAGGTAGAAGCCGCCTCCGACGTCGATCGCGCCCGTCGACCACCGTTGCGGCCGGGTGCCCGCGTCGGCGATCTTCCGGTACCCCTCGCTTTTGACGAACAGGTCGCCGGGTCGGGTGCCGCCGCCTTGGTAGCCCGGAGCGCCGGCGAACAGGAACGCATGCTGCTCCGGGGTCAGCGCCTTGACACGCTTTTCCACATCGCCGTGCTCTTCGGCACGGTTGAGCAAGTCCTCGACGTAGATCCTCTCGTCCGCGGACAAGGTTCGTCCTTGGCGGTCGGCGGCTTCGAAAACGGCTTGCGCTTCCCTTGCGAGATCTGCTGCTGTGGACACGACAACATCGCCCCCTCTCGGTGGGTGGTCGTGCCGGCGTGCTTCGTGAAGGTGGATCCGCACCCTTGGCCTTGGGTGCCCTTCCGTTGTCCGGTACCCGGTGCCGTTGCGAGAATCCGCCAGTCGGGCTGGCCCTTCCTCTTGGCTTGAACCGGTCTGCCGCCCTGTTACTACCTTGGCGGCCGGCGATATTCAGTTTGCTCTTTGAAGAGTACCGCGGCGATAGGCGGCGCCTGATCCACGGCGCTCTTAGAGGTAGCGTCGCTGCTCGTGCCGCTGGCGGTCGGCCTCCTCGATGCCTCGAGCGCGGAGGCGTTCCATCTGGCGTGCCCACGACTGCACGATCCGGATGGCCTCAGGACTGCCGGCGGGATGTGGCGGAAGCCTTGGCGGTGGTTTGCGGCGGCGTGTCCGGGTGGCTGGGGTGGCGCCCACAAGGGGGGATGCTACGCGCCGTGCTGGACCATCCGGCGGTCCGGGAGTAACGCTGCTAGCCGGCGCATAGTGGCTGCGACGGGCGGGGATTCGACGTCGGCGGCTGCGAGCAGCGCACGGCGGGCAGTCTCGGTCGGGTGCTCAGTGAACTGCTGCGCGCCGAACGGGAAGAGGTCGATGATCTCGCGTCCGTAGAACTTGGCGATGGCGGCCTGGGTGGCGCCGTTGGGTTCGGTGAGACCGAGTTCGGCGGCACGGAGGGTTTGGTGGTTGATCCCGATTCGTTGGGCGGCCTTCCCGACGCTGAGTGCGCGTTTCTTGCGTTCGCGGATCAGTGCTGTTCGCTGAGGATCGCTCACTGGGGTTCCTCCCGGTGGGCCATGCGGGCGGCCGTTGCTGAGCGGTGCGCCCGCGCTACTTGTTGGGTGGCTTGGAGTGTAGGTCGGGGCGGCTGGCGACCGCTAGCTCACCCAGTGGCGCCAGGCCGTTACTACGAGTTCGTCCTGCGACCAGTCTCCCGGCAAGCCTCCCCGGGGACCGAATAGCGACCAGGGCCACGCGCCGACGCTCGCCCACAGTTCCCGTCCGAGCCTTGCGTCCCTGTCGCGGCTTGTGGCAACGCGGGTGTCTCGTGGATCGTCTTTGACTTCGGCAATGTCTGTAAGTGCGGCGATGTAGAGCCGGCGCAGCTGTGCGAGTTCGTGGTGCGCCCATACATGCGGCCACGGTTCGCGTTGCGCGATTGCCGCGCTGACGGTGTCGTGGAGCTTTCCGCCCTTTGGGATTCCGAAGGGTGAGGTTGGGATGACGCGTCCGCTGGCGCTTCCCGCCACGTATGGCAGTCGGGGTACGAATAGCCAGCGGATCCGCCACGACGGCCGGCCGCGTGCGTGGGCCGCGATCTGGACGCACCGTTCCTGCCCTTCCGGCGTAAGCAAAACAGGCGCGTTTTTTGCTTCGACCTGTCGATCGTTGTCGCTCATGCTGCGATACATGGCAGCAGTTAACGGTAACGGTGAGAGCGGCGGGAGTTTGAAGAGCCGCAGGCTTGCCGCCGGCATCACTCAACAGGAGCTTGCGCGGCGAGCCGCCTGCTCGGTCTCGACCGTCGCGTTTCTCGAGCGCGGACTGACACCGAAGCACTCGGACGTGCTCGCCCGAATCGAACGCGCGCTGACGGCGTCCACTCCGGACGCGGCACGACCACGCCAGGGGGTGGTGTCTGACGAAAGACCAGAGCCGGGGCGGACCGGCGCGACCTACCCCGGCGACAACCCCGCTTTAGCGCCGAACCAAAACCTTTTCCAACTCAGAACCCCGGCGCGAGCCACCAGCTCGCGCCGGGAGAAAGGAAGTTCTCTCATGACAAACGATACCGCCACGGCCGACGAACAGCCGGTGCCCAGCCCCGACGAAAGCTATCCCGAGTCGTGGATCCCCTGGAAGAACCCCGACCAGCCGGACACACTCGTCGGTGATCTCACGAGCTATGACGTCGGCCCTGACCTCGGATACGGCGAGCAGTGGATCTGCACGGTCGTCGACCGTGACGACAAGCCCTGGACGGTCTGGATCGGAAAGCCGCCCGAGAAGTCCGGGGGCAAGTGCAGCGTGTTGTGGCGCGAGTTCGAGCGCCACAAGCCGCAAGTCGGGGAGCGGGTCACGATCCGCCACCGAGGATTCCAAGACGAGCCTCGGGGCGGCGGACCCGGTTACCGCCGGTTCACAGTGACGGTCGATCGCGGCCAGTTACAGCCGCCGTTCCTGACCCAACCGCAACTCGAGGTCGGCCACGACTGGGGTGACATTCCGATCGCGACCGCTGGCCTGCCGCCGGTGCCGAGCGTGGACGTCACCGACGCTGACGTTGTCGAGGAACGGGGTGCCCAGGAGGGAGGTGACGACTTTGACAAGCCCCCGTTCTGAACTATTGGAGGGTGCCCTGGCCCTGGCGGGCCGGGGCATCCCCGCCATCCCACTACGACCACGATCAAAGGTTCCGATGCACGCTCGCTGGCCGGAACTCGGGATGCTCGACCCGGAGGCGGTCAGACTGGAATGGCAGCTGAACCCGGACGCGAATGTGGGCGCGCTCTGTGCCGGTGGCGCGTTCGGCGGCAGCGGGCTGACGATCGTGGACGTTGATCTGCCAGACGGCTATGACACGTTGCGGCGCCTTGAGAAGGACTATCAGGACGTTTTTCCGTTCACGGCGGCGGTGGCCACACCCTCTGGCGGTGCGCACTACTACCTGACGGGAGTTACTGCCAGCTGGAACCCCGGGCCGGGGTTAGAAATCCGTTCGGCGGGACGGCAGTGTGTTGCACCCCCATCAGTTCACCCGAATGGTGGCCGGTACCGATGGTTTCAGGACCCCGAATCGGTCACACCACTGCCAGGGTGGCTGACGGCTGCTGGGTGTGACCCTGTCACGGTGAAGCCAAGAGAGCGGCGAACATTCTCGCCGTCGGGCCTGCGCGATCCGGTGCTCGAGGTCCCGCCACCGGTGTACTTCGGCAAGCTGTGCGGGCTCACCCCCGACCGGCAGGGGTTTGTGCCATGTCCGGCTCACCCATTCAAGGACAGCATGCCCAGCTGCAAGGTGTACGCCACTGCTGACCGTGGCTGGTTCTGCTACGGGGAGGAATGCCGGAAGGGTGGTGATGTAGTCACCCTGGCGGCGGAGCTGGCTGGGATTCCGACACCGGTCCGTGGCTACGAGTTCATCGCCTGTCTCGACTATCTACGCGGGCTGTTCTCGTCATGACCACGCCGTGGGAGGACGCAACTGAAACGGGCAGGGATGCCCACTTCGACCCCAGCGATTTACGCGATCGGGTCAACGGCGCTCGAGCCGCCCACCAGCCACCGAAGCTGGAGGCGGTCCGTGGGGACGCCACCACCATCCGCCGCACCCGCTGGGCGTGGCAGGACTGGGCGCCGCTCGGCTCGTTCCTGGTGGTCGCCGGCGAACCCGCCGCCGGCAAGGGTGTCATGACCTGCTATCTGCTCGCCGAACCTCACCCGGGGCACCGCACCCGGGGATCTCGAAGGCGAGCCGGTGAACGTGATGTGGGTCGCGTTCGAGGACAGCTGGCCGGAAACGATCCTCCCTAGGATGGTCGGCGCCGGCGCGGACGTCGACCGGGTCTACCACCTGCACGTCGCAACCCCGGGCGAATACTTGGATCTGGTCCGCGACCAGCAGGAACTCGCCGCGCCTGGTCGACGAACACGACCTGAAGGTGATCTGCTTCGAGGCGGTGGTCGACCATCTGCCGGCCGCCGCGGACGACCATCAGCAACGCCGACGTTAGAAGGGCGTTGGCGCCGCTGGTTGAGCTCGCCCGCGCCCGACAACTGCTGGTCATCGGCACCACCCACCTGAACAAGACCACCAGCGGCGGCTACCGCCATCGGGTGGCGGGGTCGGGCGGGTATCTGGCGGTCGCCCGCGTCGGCGCTGCTCGTCCACCGCCACCCGGACAGCCCCGAGCGGCGGGTGCTCGCGCTCGGCAAGGGCAACCTGGGGAAGGTGCCGGACTCGATGGTGTTCGAGATCGAGGGCAAGCCGGTCGCCAACCCCGCCGACCCGGAGGAGGTTGCGGACGTCGGCGTGCTGGCCAGGCCGTACTTCGACAGCAGCCTGACCGTCGACGAGGTGCTGGCGGGACCGAAGCCCGACCACGGGTCGCTCGAGGACGACGTCGCCGAGTTCCTGACGGGGTTCCTGGCCGACGGGCCTCGGAAGGCCGACGAGGTGTATGAGGCCGCTGCCGAGCGCGGGATCTCGCAGCGGACGTTGAAGCGTCACAAGGCGACGGCTTAAGCCTGGATCCACCGCGTAGCGCTGCGCGTTCCGTCCGAGGTTGAGTCTTAAGTGTCCTCCTGAGCAGGGCTTTTGTCAGGCTGTTGGTGGCAGCCGGGGCCCTGTCAGGAGGTCACTTGAATGGTGCATGATGCGGCGGACGTTCCGGCCGGGCCTGCCAGGCTCGATGCGGTGCGGGTGGAGTTCAACGAGGACCGGCTGGTCAGCGACGCGGGGTTGCTGGTCGCGGCGACGCTTGCGGACCGGCTCGGTCTGGAGGAGCTGGTGAACGAGTCGGTGTGGCTCCCGTACGGGATGCCGGGCGCGTCGCTGCCGGGCCGCAAGGTGATGACGCTGGTGCACGGGATGCTCGCTGGTGCGGACAGCATCGATGACATGGATCTCGTGCGGGCCGGGTCCACGCAGTTGATTCTGGGGCACCGGGTGATGGCTCCGTCGACGCTAGGGACGTTCCTGCGCGCGTTCACCTTCGGGCACGTCCGGCAGCTCGACCGGGTCCTCGACGTCGCGCTTGCCCGCGCCTGGGACGCGGGCGCCGGGCCAGCTGACGGGCCGCTGGTGATCGACGTGGACAGCTTCGTCGGCGAGGTCCACGGTCGCCAGAAGCAGGGCGCGTCCTATGGGTACACGCGACAGTTCGGGTATCACCCGATCCTCGCGACCCGCGCGGATACCGGGGAGGTGTTGCACATCCGCAACCGCGACGGGCGCTCCAACACGCTGCGCGGCGCTCGGCGGTTCGTCGATGAACTGCTCGCCAGGGTGCGTCGCGCCGGCCATGTCGGCAAGATCGTGATCCGCGCCGACTCCGGGTTTGAGAACCACAAGCTGATGGGAGCGCTCGACCGCCAAGGGGTCCAGTTCTCGATCGGCGTGCGCCAGCACACGCACGTCCGGGCGCTGATCGACGAGATCCCCGAGACCGACTGGGTGAACGTCAGCGACTACCCCGACACAGGCGAGGCGCAGGTCGCCGAAACGCAGCTCGGATCGTTCAGGCTGATCGTGCGCCGCACCCGCCTGCTCGGCGCACAGGCCGAGCTGTGGCCCAACTGGCGCTACCACTGCTTCGCGACCAACCGGACCGTCCCGACCCTGACCGCCGACATCGATCACCGCGACCACGCGACCGTCGAGCTCACGATCCGCGACCTCAAAGACCAGGCGCTCGCGCACTTCCCCACCGGCAAGTTTCAAGCGAACAGCGCCTGGACAGTGATCGCCGCACTCGCGCACAACCTCGCCCGCTGGAGCACCCTCATCGGCCTCCCGAACCGGCCGGTCCAGACCGCCGCCGCACGCCGCCACCACCTCCTTCGGATCCCCGGCCGGCTGACCCGCACCAGCCGCCAATGGACACTCCGGCTCCCCTCGCGCTGGCCTTGGAAGACCGACTTCCTCACCGTGCTGGACGCGATCCGCGCGCTCCCGGCGCGAACCTGAACCCAGTCGCAGCGCACCAACGACGACGACCGCCCCGACCGCGCCGACTCGATCACCGCCGCCCGGAAACCACCGCCAGCGTTCCCGCGGAAAGCTCACAACACCAAAACCGACCCACACCACAAACCACGCAACAGTCCTGACACCAACCAAGACCTCGCCTCACCAACCGCCGCTCACCTCAGCCACGACTCGGTGGATTCAGGCTAAGGCGCGATCGGTCAAGAAGGACGACGGCTGGTACTGGCAGATCGGCGGCCATCATGGGTAAGGGGGCCAGCAAGGGTGCCAACCGGGAAGCTGGCACTCTTGGCACTCTTGGCACCCTTGAAGGGGGCAAGGGGGCCAAGGGGGCCAAGGGGGCCACCGTGCCAGGTACGGGTGAGATGGCACCCTTGACGCCCTGGTCGTCCGGGACGCCACCGCTAAACGCCGTCCCTGCCCGCCATCAGCCGCCGGCGGCCCCACCCTGGGTGATGGCCCGCTACAAGGACCGACCCGAGAAGCACGCCCAGGTAGTGGCTGACGGCGAAGCGTGGCGACGGCTGACGTGTATGGCGTCCGAGCCGTCGATCTACGCCAACCGTCCCACGCCACGCGCCCGCGACAGCTTCGAGGTCGGGGTGCTGCTCTGGCAGATCGAGGGTGCGATGCGTTCGCTCGAGCGCCGGCGGTGACCTCCGAGCGGTATGTCGACGCTCGCGAGCTCGCCGCCCTGATGGGCGTCAGCGAGCGCACGATCAAGCGCTGGGTAGCCCAAGGGATCCCATCGGAAACGTGGGGGATGAGCCGCACGCGCCGTTTCCTGCCCTCTCAGGCCATCTCCTGGGCCCGTGCCAGGGATAGGATGGAAGTAGAAGAGCAACCGCCCGGACGGCGCGCCAACGCCGCCCAGGCCAGCCAGGCAAGGAGATAACCCTCATGGCGAACCAACTCCCCTCAGGACAGTGGCGCGGCCGAGTCCGCCACCCGCGTACCGGCAAGCAAGTCGCCCCGCACACGATCATCGGCGGCCCCAAGACCTACCCGACAAAGCGGCTCGCTGAGCGTGCCGAGGACACCAGTCGAGACGTGCTGATCGACATGGCCGAGCGCGGAATGACCGTGCTCGAATGGTGGACCGAGTGGACAACCTCCTCACTGTGGGAGCGACCGTCCGAGTCGACCAACATCTACAACCGCGACCGAACCCGCAAGTTCGCGCACGCCTACGCCGACCGTCCGATCCGCAGCGTGGATCACACCGTTGTCGCCCATATGGAGGGGCTGGTGTCAAGGGGTAGGGGTTGAGGGCCATGGTGTGGTTGGTGTGGCAGGGGCTGTGGTTGCGGTTCGCGAGGCGGCCGAGGCGTTCGCGGGATTCGCGACGTTCGGTCATGCTCATATTCGGGGGCTGTCCCAAGACCTTTGTTCGTCGCACGTCCGCTGTCTAAAGTCGAGTGCGCCCACCCGGGGGTGGGTACTCAGGCGACGAATCGCGGAGTTGTGTGCGCGAGCCGGGATGCCTCGGACCGCCTCGCCAACCGCAACTGGTTGTCAGTCAGTGTCAGTGTTTGTCAGCGCGAGTTTGTGAGTCGTTTGCGGGTGGTTGGCGTCGGTGTCGGCTCTGGTGCAGTCGTCGGGCAAGTGGCGATCTCCCAGCAGTAGTGGGCGAGCTCGCGGGCGATCGCGATCGCGACGATCCCGTTCGGTTTGCGGCGGGCGTCGCGGAGTTGTCGCCAGCGCGCGTTCAGGCGGCGCTGCGCCTTCCAGGAGATGTTGATGATCTCCGGCGCGTGCCCGCGTTGGCGGCGCTCGAGCGCCGCGCCGACGACCGGGCCGCGGCGGTAGTGGTAGGCGGCCTCGACCAGCAGCCGCCGCGCGTGGGTTGAGCCGGCCTTGGTGATCGACCCGAGCCTGCGCTGTCGGCCGGTGGTGTGCTCTGATGGGACGATCCCGAGATAGGCGGAGAGCTGGTCGGGGTGATCGAAGCGCCCCCACTCACCGATCTCCGCGCACAACCCCAGGGCCGAGAGCGTGTCGATCCCGCGCAGGCACCGCAACCGGGCAGCGGTGTGCGCGCACGGAGCCGTGAGCGCGAGCGTGGCGAGGTCGGCCTCGACCTGATCGCGTCGGCTGATCAGTACGTCGTGCGCGTGCAGGTAGTCGGCCAGCGTCGACCTGGACGCGTGGTCGGCGAACTTGATCGAGGTCAGCCACGCGCGGTGCTTGCGTGTCCACGCCTCGCCGGTGCCCTCCCAGTAGATCTCGCGACGCAACAGGAAATTCCCGATCCGGTGCCGCGCACGGACCAGGTCCGCGCGGATGTCCTCGCGGCAGCGGACCAGATCGCGCAGCTGCTCACGCTCGACAGACGGGATCGTGACCAGCGTCAGCTCGCCGGCGGCGAGCAACCGCGCGAGCCGGATCGCGTCGCGCTTGTCGGTCTTGATCCGGTCCGCCGGCGGCCGCTCGGTCTTGCTCGGAGCGCAGACGCCAAGCTCGATCCCTTCCGCCAGCGCCCGGCGCGCGAGCCCGTACCCCGTCGGGCCCGCCTCATAGATCATCCGCGTGGGCCGCTCCACACGACCAAGCCACGGCAACAGCTCGTGCGGACGGCCGACCACTCGCCTGGTGATCACCTCACCAGAGTCCTGATCGAAGATCGCAAACGTCGACTCGCGCGCGTGCACGTCAAGACCGACCCAACGGATACCGTCAGGCATGTCGGTACCTCCTGTGTTGTGGGGCCCGCGTCGAAGTTGCAGCTTCGACCGCGAACATCACCCCCGGCAACGCCGGGGGTACCGACTTACCTTCGACTCCGAGGTAACCGGTCCTCCATATCGTCTGAATGGCTACGCGGCGGCGCTAACCGCCCATCAGTCGCGGCGCTGCGCGTCATGTTCAACGACGCCGCCGCCGCAGGCCGGCTGCCTGATAACTCACAACCCGTTCGCGGGGCTAGGGCTCGAGCAGTCCAAGGGCCGCAAGGACGTGCAGCCGCCCAGCCAGGCGGACGTGGCGCGCCTGATCGCCGCCGCCGACGAGTTCACACCACCGTCGTTCGCCGCCTACCTGCTGACCGCGTGCTGGTCGGCGGCACGTCCAGGCGAGCTCCACGCGCTGCCCGCTGGACGGACCTCGACTTCCAGGCCGAAACGATCAGCGTGCCAGCGCCAATGGAACGCACACACCCGCACGATCACCCACGCCGAAGCACGGCAGCCGGCGGGTGATCGCGATGACCGAGCCGGTACGCCAGCGGCTGCTGACGCTGCCGCATGAGAGCTCGAGTGGGTGTTCACCACCCTGCGCGGCACGCATTACACGCCCACTCCTCGCGGTGTTTTCACTGGAACCGCGTCCGGTGCGCCGCCGGCCTCGGCAACGTGCCGCTGTATCTCGCGACCCGGCATTGGTTCGGCTGGTACGCGCTCAACGTGCTCGAGATCCCGCCGCACCAGATCGCGCTACAGCTGGGCCACACCGACGGCGGGCGCCTGGTCCGCGAGCTTTACGGGCATCCCGACGCGGCGATCGCCCGCGAGCGCATCCGGCAGGCGGTCCGGTCCATGGCGCCGGTCGTTTCGATCGGTGAGTCACGCCATGAGTCACGACCCGCCGCAATCGCCGTGTCCTAGGCGTTCGCGCACAATCGCCCCGATATTCCTCAGTGTCTTCCGGTGCGCGCTACCCGCGCAAGGAGACCGTCCCCACCCGGCCCGGTGAGGTCCCCGGTTCAAATCCGGGCGCCCCGATATTCCTCAGTGTCTTCCGGTGCGCGCTACCCGCGCAAGGAGACCGTCCCCACCCGGCCCGGTGAGGTCCCCGGTTCAAATCCGGGCGCCCCGATTTATTGAACCCCTGCGCAGGCGGGGGCTCCTGATCGTTCCGAGCAGCGGGTGAGCCGCTGAGTTCATTGCGCCGCCGCGGCCGTGAGCGCGTCGGCGACTCGGGCGACGGCGGATCCACCGGCCCGGGAGGCGGGCGAGTACGAGCCGCCGCACCTCCTGCGGCTCACCGCGGACGGCAACGATCTTCACGCCGTCCGGAACCGCACGGAGGACGACCGGTGCGACGGTGGTGATCGCGAGGCCGGCGGCGACGATCTGCAACTTGGCGAGCCAGTCGCGCACGACGTAGCGAACGTCCGCCCGCTCACGAAGCCCGGCCACACGCCAAGCAGCGAGTCGCCGGCGTCGGACCGGCTCGCGACCCACATTTGACCCTCGAGCTGGTCCACCTCGACGGCGTCCGCGGCGGCGAGCGGATGGCCGGCCGGCACGCCCACGACGAGCTCGCGCTCGGACACGGGGGTGAGCTCGAGTGGGGGCGACTCGGCGTCAGGCGGGCGAAACGGCGGCTGAGGGCGATCAGCGCGAGATCGAGCGTGCCGGCTCGCAGCGCTCGGGTGAGCGCCGGCGTGGTCGCCTCCCGCAGCGTGACCTTGAGATGCGGCGGAATCGTCGCCAGCGCGTGCGGCACGAGTCCGGCAGCCGCGGTGGCGAACGCGCCGAGGCGCACAGGCCGGGCAACGTCTCGGTCTCCCCCGTCAGCTCACGGCGGGCGACGTCCAACTCATCGAGGACCGGACGCGCCGTGCTGAGCAGGCGCGTTCCCGCCGGCGTCAGCGTACGCCAATGCGGCCGCGATCGAAGAGCCGCCGCCCCGCAATCACCTCAAGCGCTGCCACCTGCCGCGAGACCGCGGACTGGGTGTATCCGAGCGACTGCGCGGCAGCCGAGAACGATCCCGCCTCGAGCCACCTCCCGCAGGATCCGCAGCCCAGTTGAAGAGAAATCCGCAGCTCATGCGCCTTGACGCATACTACATGTGCATCATTCTCGTTTGAATCATGGCCACAGCAGCTACGGTGAACCCATGACTACATCTCGAATCGCACTCGTGACTGGCGCCAACCAGGGCCTCGGCCGCGCGCTGGCCGAAGGCCTCGCTACCCGCCTTCGCCTCCGATGACCGCGTTCTGCTCACCGGCCGCAACCCCGATCGCGTGGCTGCCGCCGCGGCCGAGGTCGCGGAGCACGCCACAGCCCGGTCGAGGGCCGCGTGCTCAACGTGCGTGATGGTGAGGCGACCGCCGCGCTGGCAGACGAACTCGGCGAGGTCGACATCGTGTTCTCGAACGCCACGGCGCGGATGAGCCCCGATGCAGCCCCGTCGGACGAGGTGGATGCGGTTGCCGAAACGAATAACCTCGCCGCCACCGCGGATCCTGCGTGCCTTCGCTCCCCGCCTGCGGCCAGGCGGCCGACTGATCATCGTCGCGAGCGCGCTCGGGACGCTTGACAAGCTGTCCGAACGCGGCGCCCAACGCTTCGCGGCCGCCGCAGAGCAGGATCTGGACGCGGTCGACCGACTCGTCGCTGATTGGCAAGCCGCGGTCCATTTCGGCACTGCGGAAGACGAAGGCTTCGGGACTTGGCTCAATATCCCGTCGAAGGTCGCGCAGGTCGCGGCCGTCCGGGCCGTTGCCCGTCGGCGCCGTGACGCCGACCTCGCGCAGAACAAGCTGATCATGGCGCTCTGTCCCGGGCTTATCGACACCGATGCTTCGCGTCCGTGGTTCGAGGACATGAGCAACGCTCAGACCCCGGCGCAGGCTGCCGCGTGGCCGCTCGAGCTCGTCCTGGGTGATGCGTTCGACCCGGCCTTCTATGGGCAGCTTCTCCAGTTCGGCAAGGTGCTCCCATGGGAGACCGGCGTTCCGGTCCCGCATGTAGCGGCGAGGTGAGGCGCCACGAGCCGGGGTGGCGCCGACCGGCAAGGCGAGACACGCGGGTGACCGCCGCAAAGCGAGGGGCAGGGTCGCAATGTCGTCAGACCTTGATCACGCGGAGAGCCGCGTGCGCTGCGACGATGCGGTCGTAATCGTCGTCCTGCGTCACGACGGCCAAGCCATGCTCGATGGCGGTCGCGGCGATCAGGGCATCTGTGAGCTTGATCATCCGATGGATTCGTGCGGCTCGGCAGTCGGCGACGAGGCGCGCCCAGCTGGTCATGACCGGCTCGCTGATCGGGATCGGGTCCGCCATCCGCGCGAGCACGAGCGTGTCGGCGCGTCGCGCGCGGCTCTCGGCATCGGGGGCGCTGAGGACGCCGAGCTGAAGTTCGCCGATCGTGACAACCGACACTGCGACATGTTCAGGCAGCTCGCCGAGTGGTCGCTCGGTCTCACGGGCGATGAAGACGGAGGTATCGAGCAGCCCGGAGCCGGAGTCGGTCACAGCTCGTCGAGTGTCTGGCCGGCGAGATCGTCGAGATCGTGAGTAAGGGCTGGGTCGGCGGCGCGGTCGCGCAGCTCTCTGCGGAGATGCTCGCCCGAGAGCCAGCGGGCGCGACGTCCGTGGGGAACGATGTCCGCGACGGGCTCGCCGTGGACGGTCAACGTCACTCGCTCGCCCGACTGGACGGCGTCGATCACCTGGCTGGTCCGATTGCGTAGGTCTCGAACACCGATCTCCATGTGCGACAGTGTAGCACCGCTCTTAGGAGTGGGGCTTGCGCAGAACGTTGGGCCATACAGAACGAACTGCGCTCGCGGGTTCCCCGGGGGCGGCGAACTCCGACCGGATCGGCGGATTGCCAACTCGCAGGTCGGTCCGCTAGGAAGCGTTTCGGCGGACCTCTTCCAGCCGGACCGTGATCAGTTTCTTGATGAGCGCCTTCGGCGGCTTCCGGTCGATGGGGAAGTGGAGGGCGCTCTTGGTCATCGTGTATCCGTGAAGCTGATCGGCAAGCGCTGCAAGTACCGAGCCGCTGAACGGCAGATAACTCAGGTGATTCTTGAACGAGGCGAAGCCGGCGATCGTCTTGCCGTGCACGCGGAAGGCAGGAACGCCGTAGGAGATCACCTGTTCGGCGTCCGGTACGACCTCGAGAATGCTGCGGCGTAGTGCCTGAAGCGTGCTGCGCTTCGGCTCCTCGACGCCTCGAAGATAGTCATCAACGTCTTCGGCGGACATCACGCAGAGTCTAAGGAGGCCCTCCTGCCACGACGGGCTGCTCGCGGGCTTGAAGATGGGATACGTCTTCGTGCCGTAGAGGACCACGGCCGGGCAGGTGCCCGCCTCCTTGTCACGGCGGGATCGCCGCATCCGTCTTAATGGGTGAACGGAACCGAGGAGCGATCTCATGAACGACGTCGACGCGAGCCTGGAGCAATTCCAGCGCCACCGGGCCCACCTTGAGGCGGTCGCGTATCGCATGCTCGGGTCCGTCTCCGAATCCGAGGACGCGCTTCAGGAAGCCTGGCTGCGGCTGAGC
Organism: uncultured Solirubrobacterales bacterium; assembly: GCA_963796525.1. Taxonomy (GTDB): domain Bacteria; phylum Actinomycetota; class Thermoleophilia; order Solirubrobacterales; family Solirubrobacteraceae; genus Palsa-465. The sequence continues at coordinate 451,183 of CAWCMD010000009.1, read as the reverse complement.
CGCTCCCAGCAGGACGCGATCCGCGATCAGCGCGCGTGGCTGACGACGATCGTCAGCCGGATCTGCATCGACATGCTGCGCTCCCGCCAGGCCCGTCGCGAGGATTACTTCGGGACCTGGGTGCCCGAGCCCATCATCGAGTCCGGCACTCGGGGTGACGATCCCGCCGAACACGCGGTCATCGCCGACACCGTGGGCCTGGCGCTGCTGGTCGTGTTGGAGACGCTTACGCCGAATGAGCGACTTGCGTACGTGATGCACGACATGTTTGGTCTGCCGTTTGACGAGATTGGACCGATGATCGACCGCAGCGCCGACTCGGCCCGCCAGCTCGCAAGCCGCGCTCGTCGTCGCGTCCGCGCCGAAGCCCCGCCCGCCGACACGGACGTGAGCAAACAGCGCGAGATCGTCGACGCGTTTCTGGCCGCCGCCCGCGCCGGCGACTTCGATCGGTTGGCGGCGCTCCTGCACCCGCAAGTGGTCATGCGGGCCGGCGGCGCTCGTGGCCACCGGCCGGAGCGGCTTGGGCGTGTCGCGGTCGCCGAGGGCGTCGCGTTCCATGGCCCGCGGTTCGCGACCATCTGTCAGCCGGGCGTCGTGAACGGTCAGCCCGGCCTGATCCTGACGCTCGGCGACCGGACGGTCGGCGCGATCGCGTTCACGGTGACCAAAAGCCTAATCTCGACGATCGATGCCGCGCTTGACCCCAAACGCGCGCGCAGCGCCGGTGGCTTGGACGCGGTCATCGCCGCGATCGGCGATGACGGTCCCGATGATGACCTACGGGCACACTTCGAAGAACTGATCGGCACCGACCAATGAGCGCGTTCGGGGGCCGTCCGCGGGAACTAGCCGCCGGCCAGCAGCGCGCGGGTGACCGCATCGGGCTGGCTGAGCGCGGCGAGGTGGCCGCCCGGCACCGGTCGCGCTTCGATTCCGAGGCGCTCGCGCGCGAGGCGGTTCTGGAAGGCGAATGGAAAGAATCGGTCGTCGCGTCCGGCTAGGACGGTCGTCGGCACCGCCGGCCACTCCGTGAACGGGCACGGCTCCGCGAAGGCGATGTCTGCCTCCTCGCGCTGGTGCTCCGCGCCAGCGGCGGCAACCTCGGGCGGCACGTCATGCAGGAAGTAGATCTGCAGATCGAAGTCCTCCGGGTAGCCGCCCGCCCGCGCGGCGGCCCGGCGGGCTTCCTGCCAGGCGGTCGTCTCCCACCACCCGTCGGCGGTTTCCCCCGGTTCGGGGATCATCGCGTTGAGCAGTACCAGGCTGCGTGCAGCGAGCCGCGTGCAGACGGGGACTGCGGTGAACGCGCCCATCGACTGTGCGACGACGACGAGGTCTTCTTTAGCGTTGGCCGCCGCGAGTGCCAGGTCGACGTACGCGCTCAGCCCCGCGTCGGGGTCATCGCCGGGAAGGTCAAGCGCGATCGCCTCATGGCCAGCGTCGCGCAAACGCGGCACGACAGGGTGCCAGTACCAGGCCACGCCGCCGGCGCCGGGGATGAGCAGAAATGTCGTCACCGTGGTTAAGACGGGGAAAGCGCGCTCATCTCATCGCTCTGGAGGGGCCTGTGTCCCGCGTCATGCTTCGGGAATCTCGCGTCCGAACGCTTCCAAGGTAATGGCGGCCGGATCGGGGCCGCCGCGGCTGCCGGTGCCCAGGTCGTCGATCGCGGCCATCTCCTCGGCGGACAGCTCGAAGTCGAACACGTCGATGTTCTCCTCGATCCGGCTGAGCTTGGTCGACTTCGGGATGACCGAGCGACCGTGCTGCAGTCCCCAGCGCAGCATCACCTGCGCCGGGCTCTTGCCGTGGGCGCGAGCGATGTCTCCGATGACTGGGTCGTCGAGCGTGCTGGTGTGAGCGCTGTCGCGATAGAAGGTGATGCCGCCGATCGGTGACCACGCTTGGGTGAGGATGCTGTGCCGAGCGCCGAAATCCTGGACGTCTGGCTGCTGGAAGTAGGGGTGGAGCTCGATCTGGTTGACGGCGGGAACGACGGTGGCGCGATCCAGGAGCGTCGTGAGGTGCTCGGCCATGAAGTTGCTGACGCCGATCGCTCGGACCTTTCCGTTGGCGAGCAGGGTCTCGAGCGCGCGGTACGCCTCGAGCGTGCGGCTAAACGCCGAAGGCAGCGGCTGGTGCAGGATCAGGAGGTCGATCTGCTCGACGTCGAGCTTTCGGGAGCTCTTCTCGAACGCGTGGAGCGTCTCGTCGTATCCGTAGTCGCTGATCCAGATCTTGGTCTCGAGAAAGACTCCGGGACGGCCGAGTTCAGAGCTGCGCACGGCCTCGCCGACTTGGCGCTCGTTGCCGTAGGCCGCCGCGGTGTCGATGTGCCGGTATCCGGCGCCGAGCGCGGCACGCACCGCGTCGCGCGTCTCGTCCGGAGGCGTCTGGAAGACCCCAAGGCCGAGTGCGGGCATCCGCACCCCGTTGTTGAGCGTCAGCGTCGTTTCCATGGTTTCGATCGTTCTCCTCTGCGGGTCGTGCGGTGTCAGCGCCGTCGGTGGACGGGTTGGAGTGCCGGCTCTGTCCAGCCGTTGTCGAGGTGGTTGATCGTGACCCCGGGTGGGTTGATCTGATCGATGCGGTCGAGGATCTCGTCGGAGAGCGCGAGATCAGCGGCGGCGAGCTGGGAGGTGAGGTGCTCCATCGTCCGCGGTCCGATGATCGCCGCGGTGACCGCGGGGTGGCGCAGGACGAACGCGAGGGCCATCTGCACGAGCGGAACGCCCGTCTCGTCGGCGAGCCGGGCGAGCTGCTCCACGGCGTCGAGCTTGCGCTGGTTGGCGGGATCGGACATGTCGAACCGCGCGGCCGGACGAGCCAAGGACGCGGGACCCTGAACTTCGCTGTCCTTGCGGTAGCGGCCGGAGAGCCATCCGCCCGCGAGCGGGCTGTAGGGGATCACCCCGATTCCGTAGCGCTCGCAGGTGGGGAGCACGTCGTGCTCGATCGCTCGGGTGAGGATCGAGTAGGGCGGCTGCTCGCTTCGAAACCGCTCGCGGCCGCGCCGCTCCGCTGCCCACTGGGCCTCGACGATCTCGGACGCGGGAAAGGTCGAGTGGCCGAAGTACCGGATCTTCCCCTGGCGCACGAGATCGGTGAGCGCGCCGAGGCTCTCGTCGATGTCGGTGGTCGGGTCTGGGCGGTGGATCTGGTAGAGATCGATCCACTCGGTGTTCAGGCGGCGCAGCGAGTCCTCGACGCCGCGGATGATCCTGCGACGTGACGCTCCTCGCTGGTGTGGGTCGTCGCCCATTGGGAAGCCGACCTTCGTAGCCAGAACGACGTCGTCCCGTTTGCCGCCGGTGAGTGCCTTGCCGACGATCTCCTCGGACTCGCCGGCGGAGTAGACGTCGGCGGTATCGATGAAGTTGATCCCGGCGTCCAGGGCGGCGTGGATGATCCGGATCGACTCGCCGTGATCAGGTTCGCCCCAGGCGCCGAACATCATCGCGCCGAGGCACAACTTTGAGACTGAGACGCCGGTGCGTCCCAGGATGCGCTGCTCCATAGGTGCTCCTTCGAGTTGTTGGTGTGCCGGCGTCCGCCGGCGCAGAGCTCAGCTGCCGGTGAACCAGTCAGCCGGGCCCTTGGCGGTATCGATGCTTGAGCTGGTGATCTCCACGGGGCGCTCCTACTCGTCGATCGGCGCGGTCGCGTGGGCGGGAGTGGCGGTCCAGCTGGCGAGCAGGTCAAGCGCTTCGGCTGAGCGGCTGCCGGGATCGGCGCTGTAGACCGAGATCGTCAGTCCGTCGTCGGCGGAGACGTCCATCACCTCGTATTCGAGCTCGAGCTCGCCGACGATCGGGTGGCGCAGCCGCTTGCTGCCGCTGCGGTGGTAGCGGACGTTGTGCTGAGCCCACCAGGTGCGGAACTCCTCGCTGCGGGTCGAGAGCTCGCCGACCAGGTCTGAGAGGCCACGGTCGTAGGGGTTGCGACCGGCCTCTGAGCGAAGGTGCGCGACCAGATCCTTGGCGGTCCGCTCCCAATCCACGTAGAACTCCTTCGCCACAGGATCAAGGAACGTGAACCGGGCACTGTTCGCGGGCTGCTCGCGGCTGTCGAACAGCGGCGCGTACAGCGCACGGCCCAGGTCGTTGGCCGCGAGGTAGTCGACCCGGCTGTTGCGCACGATCGCCGGCGCGGTCATCGATTCCAAGATGCGCAGCATCACGGGACGGACTCGTTGCGAACTCGGCCCACCGGCACGCCGCCGCTTGGGCGCGACCGGATTGACGGCGCGAGCGAGATCGAACAGGTGCGCGCGCTCGGCGTCGTCGAGCTGCAGCGCTCGCGCGAGCGCTTCAAGGACGCTATCCGAGACGCCGCTGGCGCTGCCGCGCTCCAGCCGCTTGTAGTACTCGACGCTGACGCCGGCCAGCGAGGCGACCTCTTCGCGGCGCAGTCCCTTTACGCGGCGCGCACCATAGGTCGGCAGCCCGACCTGCTCCGGTGTGACCCGGGCGCGCCGGCTGATGAGGAACTCGGCGATGTCGCTGGCGGCATCCACAGACAACAACATACCCCCATCCAAGCGGTCGAAAGGTGCCCTGTCAGTACCCCTCTCACAGGGCCTCCCAGGTTTCCGGGATGCGTGCCAAGGTGAGCACATGACCAAACCGAAAGCCAACTGAGGAAGGGATCGGCCTTGCGCGCTGCGATCTTCAACGAACCCCGCAACATCACCGCCGGCGACCGCCCCGACGCCGCGATCAAGGAGCCGTCCGACGCGATCGTGCGCGTCGTGCTCGCCTGCGTCTGCGGATCAGATCTCTGGTACTACCGCGGCGACTCGCCGTTCGATCCCGGGCCGATCGGCCACGAGTTCATCGGCGTGATCGAGGACGTCGGCGACGACGTGAGCACGCTCGCGAAGGGTGACCTGGTGATCTCGCCGTTCGCGTTCAGCGACGGCAGCTGCCCCAACTGCCAGAACGGGATCACCACTGCCTGCATGAACGGCGGCTTCTTCCCGATGAACGGTGACGGCGGCCAGGGCGAAGCCGTCCGCGTGCCGCTCGCCGACACGACGCTTGTAACGGTTCCGGGCTCCGGCCACTCCGACGAGATGCTGCGCTCGTTGCTGACCCTCTCCGACGTGTTCGCCACCGGCCACCACGCCGCCGTCTGCGCCCGGGTCAAGCCCGGTCACACCGTCGCGGTTGTGGGTGACGGCGCGGTCGGCCTCTCCGGCGTGCTGGCCGCCAAGCGGCTCGGCGCGGACCGGATCATCGCCCTATCGCGCCATGCCGACCGCCAAGCGCTCGCCACGGCGTTCGGCGCCACCGACATCGTCGCCGAGCGCATCAACCCTGGCCGCGTCCTTGACTACGAGACCGATCTCGATGGGATCGGCGAGGCGTACGCGGCGATGGACGAGCGCCGCGCGATCAAGTCGCTGGTCCAGGTAGGGACCCTTTGATGGCCGCCTGGACCGACAACGAGCTGATCCGCTTCGCTGATACTCGGGAGCTCGAGATCGCCCCAATCAGGCGCGACGGCAGCAAACGCAAGCCGCGGCCGATCTGGGTCGTGCGGGCCGGAAACGACCTGTACGTACGCGCCGCTTATGGCGCCGGGAGCGGGTGGCATCGCGTCGCACGGTCCAGCGGTCAGGCGCTGATCTCAGCCGGTGGAGTGGAGAAGGCCGTGACTGTCCAGGACGCCGACGCCGCCGTGCTCGACGAGGTCGATGCGGCCTACCGCACGAAGTACGGCCGCCGGTACGCGAGCATCGTCGACTCGATCAACGACCACGAGCACCGGGCGACGACGCTGCTGCTGCTGCCGCGCGAGGAGGCCTGATGGAGCGCTCGCGGATCCGTACCGGGCCGGTCCTGGCGATCGTGCTGGCGAGCTACACAATGATCGTGCTGGACATCTCGATCGTCATCACCGCGCTGCCGAAGATCCACCAGACGCTCGGGTTCTCATCCGTTGCCCTGTCCTGGGTGCAGAACGCCTACCTGCTCGCCTTCGGCGGGCTGCTGCTGCTCGGTGCCCGCGCCGGTGATCTGTTCGGCCGCCGCCGCACGTTCATGATCGGCCTCGGCCTGTTCACGATCGCCTCGATCGCGGTCGGCGCCGCCCAGTCCGAAGTCTGGCTGATCGCCGCACGCGCGGTCCAGGGTGTCGGCGCCGCGATCCTCGCGCCCTCGACCCTGGCGATGCTGCAGACAAACTTTGCCGAGGGGCCCGAGCGAACCCGGGCGGTGTCCTACTACGCAGCCGTGGCCGGCGTCGCCGCAACCGTCGGACTGGTCATCGGCGGCATGTTCGCAGGGTGGCTGTCCTGGCGCGTCGGGTTCTTCGTCAACGCCCCGATCGGCGTGGGGATGATGGTCGCCGCCCCGCGTTACCTTCCCGAGAGCGAGCTACGCCCGGGACAGACCGACGCCATCGGCGCGGTCACCTCGACACTCGGCATGACCGCGCTCGTGTTCGGCATCGTGCGCTCGGCCGATGCCGGATGGTCTGATGGCCTCACGCTCGCCGCCGTCATCACGGGGGTCCTGTTGCTCGCCGGCTTCCTCGCTTACGAGCGCCGCGCAGCCTCACCGATCATGCCGCTACGCCTGTTCTCCAGCCGCGAGCGATCGGGTGCCTATGCCGGCCGGCTGCTGTTCCTCGCGGCGATGGCGCCGTTCTGGTTCTTCACCACCCAATATCTCCAGGGCGTCGACGGCTACAGTCCGGTGACCGCCGGTTTGGCATTCCTCCCGACCACCCTGGTCAACTTCGCAGCCGCGATGGCGGTTCCCCGCCTCACCCATCGCTACGGCAACCCCACCGTGCTCGTCGCCGGCCTGACCATCGCCGTGATCGGCATGGCCTGGCTCAGCCGCCTCTCCGCCCACACCGGCTACCTCACCGGGATCGCGCTACCCATGGCGCTTATCGGCGCCGGACAGGGCGGCACCGTTGGGCCGCTGACAGCCGCCGGAATCGCCGGCGTCGCCGGCGAGGACGCCGGGGCTGCCGGCGGCATCACCAACGTCTTTCACCAAATCGGCGGCTCCCTCGGACTGGCTGTCCTCGTCGCCGTCTTCGCCGCTGCGGGGTCGACCACCGTGCACGGCCCCGAACTGCTCGCTCACCGGATCTCGGCCGCCTTGACGGTCGGGGCAGCCATGCTCGCTCTCGCGTTGCTCGTCTCGCTCGCCGTCCGCCCACGAAGCCGCTTTGCGGCAGCCGCCAAACGAGCGGCTCGTGGCCAGGTCGTCACCGGCGCGGCACCAGGCGACATAAGCCGCGCCTGACCCCCAGGGCCGTGTCTCTTCAGCAGGAGTTGATGACAGCGGTCGCCGGGGTGAGGCAGGAAGGCCACGGGTTTCCAACTCGGAATCGGCGGCTGCGGCGTGCGACCCGTGCATCGCTGAAGTTTGCCTAATAACACTATATCGGTCGGACAGTCCGACCGAATTCGCCATTGTTCACCGGACCCGGGCGCGGACGGTGCGTTTGTATGGTGAGCGGCAGGTATCAACCTCGCACAGCGGCTCGCGCAATGTGCGATATCCGCCGCGGGCAGGAGGTCCAGATCGCTATCGCTCCCCGGCTGGGCGGATCTCGATTGTCGTTAGACGGTGGCGGGCTCAGGGGCGGGTTCGGCCGGCGGAGCGACGAGCGGTTGTGCGGCCGCTCGGGTGCTCGGGATCCGGCTCGCGATCATCGCCGCGGCGAGGACCAAGATGCTGCCCACGAGCAGTGCCCGCTGGTAGCCGGACGTGAGCGCGTCGGGACGGGGTGCGTGGGCCGCGAGCAGGTGGTGGGTGCGGGCTGTGGCGATCGCCGACAGCACCGCCAGGCCGAGCGCCATGCCGAGCTGCTGTGAGGTGCTGAGCAGTCCGGCCGCGAGCCCTGCCTTGTCCGCAGGCACCCCCGCGTTCGCAGCGGTCGTGACGCCGACGAACACCGCACCGAATCCGACCGCCATCGTCATGAGCCCGGGGAGCACATCGGATACGTAGGAGCCGTGGAGTGGCACTCTCGAGAGGTAGAAGATCCCGCCGGCGCTGAGCAGCGCGCCGGCGATGATCACGGGCTTGGTCCCGATCCGCGCGAACAGCTGCGATGAGACGCCTGATGCGACCGCCAGGCACGCGGTCACGGGCAGGTATGCCGCGCCCGCCTGGATCGGAGAGAAGCGGAGGACCTCCTGCATGTAGAGGGTGAGGAAGAAGAACATCGCGAAGAACCCCGCCATCGCGAGCAGCCACGTCGCGTCCGCCGCGGCCAGCCCCTTGATCCTGAAGATCGAAAGGGGCATCAGCGGGTTTCGGCGGCGGCGCTCGTTGACGATGAACGCGACGAGGATCAGCGCGGCGGCCAGCAGTGTCGCGATCGTGCGCGGCTTGCCCCAGCCGACGTCCGGAGCCTTGATCAGCGCGTAGACGAATAGCAGCATGCCGCCGGTCCCCAGCAGCGCGCCCGGCGTGTCGAACTCGGCGAGCGGCGCGCGCTTGCGCTCGCCGGAGAGCAGCAAGAACGAGGCGCCGAGCGCCAGCAGGCAGACCGGGATGTTCACGAAGAACACCCACCGCCACCCCGGCCCCTCCGCGAGCACCCCGCCGAGGAACACCCCGGCAGCGGCGCCGAGACCGCTGACCGCACCCCACACGCCAAGGGCCGTGTTCCGGTCGGTCCCTTCCCGGAACGTGGTCGTGAGGATCGACAGCGCCGCCGGTGCCATCATCGCCGCACCGACGCCCTGGAGCACGCGAGCGGCGATCAGCGTGCCCTCGCTCTGCGCAACCCCCGCGGCGAGCGAGCAGGCGGCAAACCCGACCAGGCCGGCGACGAGCACCCGCCGGCGCCCAAGCAGGTCGGCAAGCCTGCCGCCGAGCAGCAGGAAGCCTCCGTAGGTCAGCAGGTAGCCGCTCGCGACCCACTGCAGGCTCTGCTGGGAGAAATGCAGCGCGTTCTGGATCGAGGGGAGCGCCACGTTAGTGATCGAGGAATCGACCACGTCGAGGAACTGCACTCCGCACAGGAGTAGAAGCGTCAGTAGCCCGAGCCGAGTACGGAGCAGCGAGTGGGGCTTGCTGCCTGCCTGAGCCTGGATCGACGTCATGCGCGTGACTGCCTTTCTTGGTTAGTTAGCTGACTGACTAAACAGTAACAGACGCTATGCTGTGGGTGAGATGACTGACTTAGTAGACGCTCCGGGGCACGGCAAACGCGAACGCCTGGTCGCGGGGGCGCGCGCGGTGATCCACCAGCAGGGCGTCGAGAACACGACGATCGCCGACATCGCCCGAGAGGCCGACGTTCCGGTCGGAAACGTCTACTACTACTTCAAGACGAAGGATGAGCTCGTCGAGGCGGCGATCGACAGCCACATCCAAGACATCCAGTCGCTGCTTCGCACGCTCGAGCGCCACCGCACGCCGCAGGCGCGACTCAAGGCGCTCGTCCGCGAGCTCACCGCCCAGCGCGAGCTCGCCGCCCAGTACGGCTGCCCGCTCGGGAGCCTGTGCTCCGAGCTCGACAAGCGCGACGGTGGCCTGCATCTCGCGTGTGCGGAGATGCTGCGGCTCCCGATCGACTGGTCCGAGCAGCAGTTCCGCCTGATCGGCCGCCGCGACGCCCGCGACCTCGCCGTCGCACTGATGGCCTCATATCAGGGAATCGCGCTGCTCACCAACACCTTCAGCGACCCGGAGTTGATGATCCGCGAGGCGCGGCGCATCGAGCGCTGGATCGACTCGCTGGTGTGAGGGCGCGGTCAGTTTCGCCCAACCACCGTGCACTACGACCCGCCGGGAGGTCCGCCGAGGAACGCGGCGGAGACCACCAGGTACGCGGCTACGGCCAACAGGAGTCCCGCGAAGCCGACACCCAGTTTGTCCTGCGGAACGCGTCCTGCGAAGCGCACTCCCGCCAGCGCTCCGATCACGCACGCACCGGTCATCGCCGCCGTGACGCCGAGGTCGAGCGATCGGCCGGCGGCGAGGTGGGCGATCAGCGCCAGTACCGAGGTGACCGTGATGATCAGCAGCGACGTCCCAATGGCCAGCCGCATCGAGAGCGCGAGTGCGATCGTGAGCGCGGGGACGATCAGGAAGCCTCCGCCCACGCCGAAGAAGCCGGTCATCGCGCCGATCGCGAGCCCGGACGCCAGGTCGACGCCGACTCGTAGCGGCGGACGGCGAGGCGCGGAACGGCGTTGCTTGCTCGGCCTCTGGCTTTTCGCCAGGTGGCGGCGGCGGCCGCGAGCATGATCAGCGCGAACGCGGCGATCAGACTCCGGCCGTCGACAGCCTGGCCGAGCGACGTGCCAACAATCACGCCCGGTATCGCGGCAGCCGTGAACGCGGCGGCGTGGCGCCAGCAGACGCGTCCTTCACGGGCATGACTGAGCCCGCCGACGACCGCTCCGGCGGTGACCACCACCAGCGACGCGGTCGTCGCTTCGTGAACGCTCTGGCCAAGGACGTACACGAGCACCGGGACCGCCAGCACGGACCCGCCCCCGCCGAGCATCCCGAGGCTCAGCCCGATCCCCAGCCCAAACGGGATCGCCGCGAGCGCCACGAGCTAGCCGGCTGTCTGAGCGGCGTGCTCGACGACAGCGGCGAGTCGGCGGCGCACTTCGCCGGCGGTTTCGGCGAGCTGGTCGTTGCCGACGATCGAGAGCATCTGCTCGGCGTCCACGGCGGAGATACGAGTGTGTCCGTTCTGCTCGTAGACGACGACGTTGCATGGGAGCAGGGTCCCGAGGTCCGGCTCTGCCTCGAGCGCTTGGTGGGCGAGTGGGGGGTTGCAGGCGCCGAGAATCAGGTAGGGGTCGCGGTCGACGCCGAGCTTGTTCTTGAGCGTCGCCTGCACGTCGATCTCGCACAGGACGCCGAAGCCTTCCGCGGCGAGCTCCTCTCGCACGCGGGCGACGGCGTCGGAGAAATTGAGCTCGGTGCCGCTGGTCAGTGTGTAGCTGCTGCGAACTTGGGACATGCTTTCTCCAGCTCCTTGTGCTTTGCCTTGGCCGCCTTCGCACGTTGCTCGGCGGCGTCGAGGGGTTCGGTGAAGTGCTCGTCGAGGTAGGCGAGAATCGTCTCCTCGCCGCGCAGCGGTTTGCCGGCGGCGAGGAGGACGGGGATCTCGTCGGTGCCGGTCGCGCGCTGCAGCTCGGTCCGAGCCTCGCGCTGGACCGGCACCTGGCGAGTGGTGTATGTGAGGCCGAGCTCCGTGAGGCGTTGGCGGACCCGGTGCGAGGCGGGGCACCATTCCGTCTGCCAGAGCTCGAGCGGGGTTGCTGACACGGTCAGTCCTCCTGATCTCATGAATGTCCGAACGTGACCTTGGGAAGCACTCGACGCCCCCAGCGCGGCAGGTACCACGCCCAGCGGCCCATCAACCGCAGGAGCACCGGGAGTAGCAGCAGCCGGATCAGCGCGGCGTCGAGCAGGACGGCGACCCCGAGGATGATTCCCATCTCCTTGGGCGGCAGCGGCCCGGAGAGCGCGAAGGTGAAGAACACCGCGACCATCACCGCGCCGGCGGCGAAGATCACGCGCCCCGAATGGGCGACACCGCCGACCATCGCCGCTCGTGGGTCGTGGGTGTGGTCCCAGTGCTCCTTGGCCGCCGAGAGCAGGAACACGGTGTAGTCCATCGAGATCGCGAAGATCATGGCGAAGAAGAACACCGGGCCCCAGGCGTCTAGGAACCCTTGGGGCTGGAAGCCGAGCAGCGAGTGCAGCCAGCCGTTCTGGAAGATCAGCTTCGCGACGCCGAACGCGGCGCCGGTCGCCAGTAGGTTGGTCAGCACGCCGACGGCGGCCAGCAGCGGTGCCTGCAGCGCGATCAACAACAGCAGGAAGCCGAGCGCCATCACGACGCCGATCACGAGCGGCGTCTTGGCGCTCAAGGCCGCTTGGAGGTCGTGGTTCTCGCTGACGGCGCCGCCGATCAGCGTGCCCGCGGGCAACTCCGCACGGAGCCGGTCGATCGTCCGGCCGACGGCGGGATTGGACGGGTCCTGCTTCGGGATCGCCGTGATCAGGGCGTAGCCGCCGCTCGTCTGCGTGGGCATCAGCGCCGCGACGCCCTGATCGTGGCTTGCGATCCGGGCCGCTGCGGTTGCCTGCGCCGCCGGGGTGACGATCTGCAGCGGACCGGTCGAGCCGGGGCCGAACGCGGCCTGGACCTGCTGGTAGCCGATGCGGGAGGAGTCCGTGGTGGGGACCACCTTGATCGACGGCATCGCCGTCTTGAGCTGCGTGACAGGCAGCGCCAATCCGACGAGAATCGCGACCGCGACGACGCCCCAGCGGACCGGCTGACGCCACAGCCGCTCGCCCCACGCGGCGAAGCGCGGCGAGCGATGCTCGCCGGAGTGAACCCACTTCAGTGCGAGCTTGTCGACTTTCGGGCCGAGCTTTGCGAGCACAGCCGGGAGCAGCGTCAACGTCGCCGCCAGCACGAAGATCACCGAGAGCATGATCCCGAGGCTCATCGACCGGAACGCCGGGCTCGGGACGAGCATCACCGCGCTCAGTGAGATCAGCACCGTGATGCCGCTGAACAGAACCGCCTTGCCGGCGGTGTCCATCGTCACCGCGGCGGCGTCCTCCGGCGAGAGCTTGTGGCCGAATAACGCGCCGCGGAAGCGGTGCACGATGAACAGCGCGTAGTCGATGCCCAGGGCGAGCGCGAACATCAGCGCGAAGTTCATCGCCCAGATCGAGATCGGCATCAGCCGCGTGCCGAGATACAGCGAGCCGGCAGCCGAGACCAGGCCGACCATCGTCAGCATCAACGGCAGTCCGGCGGCGACCAGCGAACCGAAAGCGATCAGCAAGATCCCCAAGGTCACCGGCCACGAGATCACCTCGGACTTCAGCATCGCGCTGCGGTTGGCGGCGTTGAAGTCAGACCACATCCCCGACGCGCCCGTCAGATGCACCTGCACGCCGTTCGCGGAGAGCGCCGCCAGCTTGCCCTTCAGGCTGTCCGCGGCGGCGACCATCCCGTTGGAGCTCTTCGCGGCGCCCGCCTGGACGATCGCGGTGTGCCCGTCGCGGGAGATCGAGACGCCGGGTGACGGCGCCACGACCGCGCGCACGGCTTTATCCGCCCGGAGTGTCGCCTCGACATTGGCCACGGCGCCCTTGAACGCCGGGTCGTTGATCGTCTTGCTCGGCGAATAGACCACGGTCATCAACCCGTAGCTCGAGAGCCCGTGGAAGTTCTTGTCGATCAATTGGCGCGCCTGCACCGACTGCGAGCCGCTCGTCTCCCACCCGGCACCTGATAGTGCGGTCTCGACCCTCGGAGCGAAGAACCCGAGTCCGATCGCGATGATCAGCCAGCCGACGAGCACCGTCCGGAAATGCGTGGCCGTGTAGCGGCCGATACGGCCGATCGGCCCGACACTCACCGCGTGCGGGTACTCCTCGTCGCGCGGGCTCTCGCCGAGCCGCGGTGCATCTAGCACGCTCATCGGGTCGTCACCGCCTCCTTTGTGATGGTGGCGTCGCTGCCTGCCGCGGCGATGCGGTCGAGCGCCTCGACGAGTTGCTCGGCGCCGATGACGCCGGCCTGTGCCGCGATCGGCTCGCCGTCGCGCAGCACCATCAGGGTCGGGATCGACCGGATCGCGTACCGAGCGGCGAGCACCGGCTCGGCGTCGACGTCCACCTTCGCGAACCGATAGTTCGGACGCAGCTTGGCGGCCTGTTCGAGCTGGGGTGCCATCGCCCGGCACGGTCCGCACCAGTCGGCCCAAAAGTCAACGACCGTCAGTCCTTCGCCGACCGCATCGGTGAATGTGGCCTCAGTGAGATGTTCGATATGAGCTTCCATCGGTGTGTTCCTTGATGTCGAGGTCTGAAATCAGAGGACGAGGGCGCCGCGCTTGCGACTCGTCAGGAAGATGCGCTCGAATGCGAGCTTGGCCCAGTGAGCCTGCGGTCCGACCATCAGGTGCGCGGTCGGGACCTTGCCGCCGGCAGCGCCGTTGCGGGCGAGGACGTGCTCGGCTTTGAAGATGACGCCGTTGTTACCGGCGTCGAGTACGCAGATCGCGCCGAGGTCCTCGAGCGGGAGGAGATCGTTGTGGGTGCCGTCGAGGTCAGCGGCGATGTTGTGCGCGGCGACCTTGGCCATCGTCTCGGTCATCTGGCCGGTCTTCGGCACTCCGGCCGGCACTGGCGTGGGGTCGGGCGGGGCGATCGCGATCGCGACCCCGGCCGCGAACACGTCGGTGTGCTCGGGGTGGCGGAACTGCTCGTCGACCGGCACGAACCCCATCGGGTTCGCGAGACCCTCGGTCCGCGCGACGGCGTCGACGCCTGCGAACGGCGGCACGATCATCGAGTAGGCGAACGGGAGCGTGCGGCCGCCGTCGAGCTCGATCTCGCTCTCGCGGACCTCGCGTATGACCGTGTTGGGCAGCCCCTCGATGCCGTAGCGGTCGAAGAACCGCTGGACCATCTTCTCCGAGGCACCGACGCCGCCGAGTCCGAAGTGGCCGAGGAACGGCTCTGCGGTGACGAACGTCACGGGCGCGACGTTCTCGAGTCCGGCCTTCTTGATGCGGTGGCGGACATTGAACAGGAACTCGTAGGAGGCGCCGAAGCACGAGCCGCCCTGTGCGGTGCCGATCACAACGGGCCCGGGGTTCTCGAGGAACCGCTCCCACGCATCGCGTGCCAGCAGCGCGTGATCGAGGTTGCAGACCGACTGCGTGTACCCGTCGTGCGGTCCGAGTCCGGGCACCTTCTCGAACGCCAGGCGGGGTCCGGTGCCGATCAGCAGCTTGTCGAAGCTCAGCTGCTCGCCCGAGGTCGTGGTGACGGCGTGCCCGTCGAGATCAATGTCGGTCGCCGCTTCGTTGATGAAGCGGATCCCCTTACTGGCGTAGAGCGGTGCGAGCGGGAAGGTGATGTCCTTGGCGCTGCGGATCCCGAACGGAAGCCAGATCAGCGACGGGATGAACGTGAAGTCCGCGCGCGGGTCGAGCACGACGATCTCGTGCCGATCGCCCACGCGCTTTCGCAGTTCCAAGGCCGCGGTCAGCCCCGCGAAGCTCGAACCCAGGATCACTACTCGCTTGCGACTCGCCATCACGCCGGCTCCTTACGTCTACACAACTGTAAAGGGGTGAAGAGGTACAGAGCATAGCGCCGGTTCGAGGAAGTGTCAACTGCACAACTGTGCATTTGTGGTAAACTACGTGTTGTGGATACCACGCAGACCGTTTCTCACCGGCTTCCCGAGCCGCTGATCGAACTCGTCGCTCAGCGCTTTCGCGTGCTGGGCGAGCCGATGCGGATCAAATTGCTCGACCGGCTACGTGAAGGAGATGCGACCGTCGGCGAGCTTCAGGAAGCGCTCGGCGCCAGCCAGCAGAACGTCTCCAAACACCTGGGGATCCTGCACGCCGCTGGGATGGTGGCGCGTACCAAGCAGGGCAACCACACGCGCTACTCGATCAGCGACCCGAGCGTGTTCGAGCTCTGCGACCAGGTCTGCGGAGGGGTGCGCCGGCAGCTCGCCGGGCTCGAGGCAATCCTCCAGCCGACCGGCTAGCCCACTCGCCGGGCTCGAGGCGATCCCCCAGCCGACCGGCTAGCCCACTCGCCGGGCTCGAGGCGATCCCCCAGCCGACCGGCTAGCCCACTCGCCGGGCTCGAGGCAATCCCCCAGCTAGCCCGCGGGCGTCAACCGGCGCGCGACACGGCTGCGTGTTCGAGGAGAAATCGCTTCTGCTCCTCGTGCATGTTGTCCGGCAGGACGCGGAACCATTCGCCGCGGGGCTGGGAACCCGGCGCGGGCTGCGCGCGGAACACCAGCCCGACGGGGGAGTCCAGCCCGTTCTCGTAGTGGCTCGGGTACTCGATGTAGCCCACCAGCTGACCGACGCTCACCGAGATCCCGAGCTCGTCACGTGCCACGCGCCGTACGGCGTCCACCAGCGGCTCCCCGAAGCGGACGGTCCCGCCGGCGATGTTCCAGGTTCCGCGGCAGGGATCGACGTCACGCAGCCCAAGCAGGACGCCGCGGTCGCCGTCCGCGATCAGCACCTCCACCGTCAGGCGCGGGACCCTGCTGAAGATCCTGTCGAACTCGTCCTTGGGCAGCGGCTGTTTGTTCATCGCAGTTCCATGCAAGCAGACGGGCCTCCGTTGCGCTGATACTAGGAGCCGGCTCGCGACTGCGCCCGGCTCGTGGACGCGAGTTGCACGATGCCGGTGGCGGCCGCCAGCAGGGAAAGCGCGAGTAGCGTCACCGTCAGCCCGCGAGCGCCGTCACCGGCGCCTGTTCCGGCCGCGGCCGTGTAAAGCGCGGTGCTGAGCGCGACTCCAAGCGCGGTACCGAGACCGCGCGTCATGTTGAGCACGCCGCCCACGGTGCCTGTGTGGCCGGTCGGGGAGGCGGACATGATGCCGGCGTTGTTGGGTGGCGTGAAGGTGCCGAGCCCGACGCCCGCGATCGCCAGTCCGGCAGTCAGGCCCAGCGTGCTGTGCTGGACGACAATCTCGAACAGGCCGCCGGCTGCGACGCAGAGCCCGCCGCCGGTGAGCAGCCGGTGGCTGACGCCGTTGACGAGCCGGCCGGCGATCGGAGCCGCGATCGCAATCGCGATTGGCATCGCCGAAAGCTGCAGCCCGACCAGCGCGGCGGAGGCGCCCCGGGCGGACAGGAGGTAGTAGGGCACGACGAACAGGGTTCCGAACAGGACCAGGTAGGACACGAGCCCAGCGCTCAGCCCGTTCGACAGGGCGCGTCGCCGAAAGACCGACAGGTCGATCAGCGGCTCGTGCACTCGCTGCTCCCGGCGCACGAAACCCACGCCTGCGAGGACACCGGCGGCCAGCGTCACCAACAACCCGGGATTGCTGTAACCGAGACGGTTCGCGAGCGAGATGTAGATGAGCGGTCCCGCTGCCGCGGCCGCAAGAAGCCCCGCGCCGAGCCGGTCGGCGCCGGCGATGGCGCGCCTCGATCTACTGCGCGGCAACAGAAACCACCCCAGCGCGAGCCCGGTCGCGCCGACCGGCAGGTTGACCAGGAAGATCAGCCGCCACCCTCCGAGCGCCAGCAGCACGCCGCCAATCGCCGGTCCGAGTGCCAACCCCAGTGCCTGCGCTGCGCCCTGGACCCCGATGCTCTTGCCGAGCAGCGGCCGGGGCATCGCCTCGGCGATTAGCGCGACGCTGTTGGCCTGGAGCATGGCTGCACCCACCGCCTGAAGGGCGCGGGCGACGATCAGCACGGCAAGCGTGGGCGCGACGCCGCAGACGACCGACCCGGCCGTGAAGACCGCGAACCCGTACGCGTAAAGCAGCTTGCGCCCGACGGCGTCAGCGATCCGGCCGACGACTGCGACCGTCGCCACCAGCACGACCAGGTAGACAAGCGCGACCCACTCGACGGCAGCTGTGGGCGCGTGCAGATCGCTCGCGAGGCGCGGCAGCGCCAGCGTCACGATGCTCGCGTCGAGTTGCCCCATGAACGCTCCGATGCAGACCGTGCCGACCACATACCAGGGGGCCCGCCGGCTGAGACGGATGCTCGCGGGCCTCCTCGGCTCGGTCAGCAGACTCCGCCAATCCCAGCGACCTCCCGCCGTTGACACCGACAAACGCCTCATGACCTCATTCCAGCGCTCGTCAGCTAATAGGTCAAAGATAAGTTCTCGATATGATCAACTGCAATTGCCTATGGATGAACGACGACTCCGCTACTTCCTGAAGGTCGTCAACGAGGGCGGAGTCACGCGCGCCGCGGAGCGTCTCCGCCTGGCGCAGCCGTCCCTTTCTCAGGCCCTCCGTGCCCTGGAGAACGAGCTCGGAGCACCCCTGTTTCACCGTGTCGGCCGCGGTCTGCAGCTATCTGCGGCCGGCGAAGCCTTGATCGGCCCGGCCAGGCAGATCCTTCGCGCAGCCGACGAGGCGCGCAGCGCGGTCGGCGGCGTGCTCGAGTTGCGCACGGGGAGTCTCGAGATCGCGGCGCTTGCGACGCTGGCCGTCGACCCGATGGCGGCGCTGATCGGCAAGTTCCGCGAACGGCATCCTGGCGTGGAGGTGCGGGTGCTTGAACCAGAAAGCGCTGACGGAGTCCGTGCCCTGGTCAGCGACGGTGCTTGTGAGCTGGGCGCGACCCATCTCCCGATTCCAGGCGAGCGGCTCCGCGCCCACCCCCTGGGAGAGCAGGAGTTGCTGTTCATCTTCCCACCGCAGTCCGCGCCGCGCAGCAAGTCCCCGCTCGGGGCGCGGGAGCTGGCGCAAACCCCGTTGGTCGTCAGCCCGCCCGGCACCTCAACCCGAATCCTGCTCGAGCAGGCACTTGCCGCGGTCGGGGTGACACCACAGATCGCGGTGCAGACGGCCGCACGAGAAGCGATCATCGCGCTGGTTCTCGCCGGAGCGGGCGCCGCGCTTCTCCCCGCGCCGCTCGCCAAGGAAGCTCAGCGTCGGGGCGCCATCGCCAGGCGTGCGCGACCAGCCATCACACGAACCGTGGGCCTGATCCACCGCCCGCCGCCGCTCTCGCCCGCCGCCCGCGAGTTCCTCGAGCTGGCGACCTCGGCGCCGGACTAGAACCGGAACCGGTCGCGGCCGTCAGTCGTGATTCCCCGCGCCCGGAGCGTTCGGAGCTTCTCGGGGTTGCGGACCACGTCGATCTCGACGATCCGGGTCCGATCGAGCGTGAACGCAATCACGGTCGGCGAGCCGCCGGTGTTCAGCAGCAGCCCCGGCGATCCGTTCACGAGGATCGGCGCCATCCGATAACTGTCGCCGAAGTGCCCGGACATGGCGATGAAGATGCGGGCGACGCGATCTGCGCCGGTGAACACCTTGCGTGCTGCGGTCACGACCCCGCCGCCGTCGCTTCGGAACGTGACGGCTGGATCGAGCAGCTCCATCAGCGCTGCGAGGTCGCCCTTCTCGGTCGCGGCGTGAAATGCGCTCACGACCTCGCGCTGCTCGTCGGGCCCGGCCGGGTAGCGAGGCCGGCGGGCCTCGACCGCATGTCGCGCGCGGCTCGCGAGCTGCCGGGTGGCCTGCGGCGTGCGACCGACGATGTCCGCGACCTCGGAGAACGGGTAGCCGAACACGTCGTGCAGGAGAAACGCGCTGCGCTCCGCGGGCGAGAGGGCCTCGAGCACGACCAGCAGCGCCATGCTCACCGACTCGTCGAGATCGACGCGGCTCGCTGGATCCTCCCCGGGGCCGCCGGTCTCGATGACCGGCTCGGGAAGCCAGGGGCCGACGTACTGCTCGCGCCGGGCACGGGCCGAGGTCAGCGCGTCGAGCGCCAGCCGGCTGACGACGGTCGTCAGCCAGGCGCGCAGGTCGCGGATCTCGGCGTGGTCGGCGCGGAGCAGCCGCAGCCAGGCGTCCTGGACCAGATCCTCCGCCTCACTGATGCTCCCGAGATGGCTGTAAGCGACGCGCAGGAGATACGGCCGGAGTGCTTCGAACTCCTCCGCGACCGGTTCATTTGTCGTGCTCATTTCAGTCCTCCTCGATGGCGGGGATCGTAGTCATGACGACGCAGCCCCTCGGTGTGTGACACCGCCTCACGCCACGGACCTCGCCTCGGCGATGGCCGGCGCGCCCGCCGGCACTTCGGTGAGCTGTCCGTCGGTCGCGTCGATGAAGTCCTTCTGGCGGATCAGGGTCAGCGCGATCAGAGCGCCGGCGAAGGCGACAACCGCACCGATCAGGAGGATCTCGTCGAGTCCGCTGGCGAACGAGCTGGCGGACGCTGCGGCAATCTGGCCCCGGACCGCTGCCGGCGCGCTGGCGATCGCCTGGCCGGCGTGTCCTGTGCTGATCGCATGGGCAAGCGTGTGGACACTGTGGGCGAACGACGTCGCGCCCAGCTGCGAGATCACAGAATCCCGCACCCTCGACGCGAACACCGACCCGAGCGCGGCGACCCCCGCCGCGATGCCCACCTGGCGGAACGTCGCGTTGATGCCGGACGCCATGCCGGCACGGCTCGGATGAACGACTCCCACCGCGGTCGACGCGAGCGGTACGTTGACCAAGCCGGCGCCGACCCCCACCACGACCAGCCCGGGGAGCAGGTGCGTCCAACCAGAGGCGCTTGAGATGCCGCGCATCAGCAGCAGCCCGATGCCGATCAGGCCAAAGCCAGGTCCGATCAGCAGCCGCGTCGGCACCTTCGAGGTCAGCCGTCCGGCGACGCCTGCGGTGAGGAAGATCGCGCCAGTCAGCGCCAGCAGCCGCAACCCGGTGCCGATCGCCGAGAAATGAAGGACGTTCTGGAAATACAGAACGATGTAGGTGAGCACCGAGAATGCGGACGCCGAGATCGCGAACGCGGAGCCCAGGCCGCCGACGAATGTCGGGTTGCGCAGCAGACCGAGATCGAACATCGGCCGCCGTTGCCTGAGCTCCGCGACGACGAACAGCGCCAGCAGCATGGCGGCCGTGACGAGCGAGCCGAGCACCCGGCTTGAGCCCCAGGAGTGCGAGTTCGCCTCGATCAAGCCGTAGACGAGGGCGGCCAGGCCCGTGCTAAACGTCAGGAAACCGAGAACGTCGAGACGGGCCGCCTGCGGATCGCGCGACTCCTCGACCCGCGACAGGGTCAGGGCGACCGCGATCACGCCGATCGGGACGTTGACGAAGAAGATCCACCGCCACGACAGCCAGCTTGTGATCGCGCCGCCCAGCACGGGCCCGACTGCCACGGCGATTCCCGTGATCGCGCCGAACACGCCGAACGCCACGCCGCGGTCCTCGCCGCGGAATGCCTCGGCCAGCAACGCGAGCGAGGTCGCGAACATGATCGCGCCGCCGATCCCCTGTCCCGCGCGGGCCAGCGACAGGAACAGCGCGCTCTGCGCCACACCGCACAGCAGCGAGCCGGCCGTGAAGATGCCGATTCCGGTCGCGAACACGACTCTGCGTCCCAGCAGATCGGCGACCGAGCCGGCGGTCAGCAGCAGCGCCGCGAGGCTCAGCGCATATGCATCGATGACCCACTGCAGGTTCGACAGCGAGGCGTGCAGCTGTCGCTGAATATCGGGCAGCGCCACGTTGACGATCGTGACGTCGAGCAGCAGCATGAACACCCCGATCGCGACCGTGACCAGCGTCCACCATTTCGTTTGCATCGTTTCTCCCTAGCTCGAACTGGTCTCTCGCTAGGACAGACGCATTTGCGCGGCCGGGTGTGACACGGCGGCTAGATGTCACAGCCCGACGGGCTATTCCGTCTACTTAGTGACAACCAAATCGAGAGCCAGCGCTATGCACGGAGACACACAGAACAAACGCCACCACATCGTCGTCGTCGGCGGGGGTTTCGGCGGCCTCCAGGCGGCCCTTCACCTCGCCCGCCTGCCAGTAGACGTGACGCTCGTCGATCGACGCAACTTCCACCTATTCCAACCTCTGGCCTACCAGGTCGCAACCGGCGCGTTGTCCCCGGCGGAGATCTCCTATCCGCTGCGGCGGGTCTTTCGCCGCCGCGCCAACGTGCGTGTCGTGCTCGCCGAGGTGACCGATTTCGATCTCGATGCCCGGCGAGTGATTCTGCGCGGGGTCGCGGGCGAGCGCGCCCCTGAGGCCGTCCGCTACGACACGCTGATCGTGTCCGCTGGCGCGCAGTACAACTACTTCGGTCATGACCGCTGGCGGATGACGGCCCCGAATCTCAAGACGCTCGAGGGCGCACTCGAGATCCGGCGACGGATTCTCGGGGCGTTCGAGGCCGCCGAACTGGAGCCAGATCCGCAGACACGTGCGTCCTGGTTGACGTTCGCCGTCGTCGGAGCTGGGCCAACCGGCGTGGAGATGGCCGGCCAGATTGCCGAGATCGCGCGCGACCTGCAGGGTGACTTCCGCTCACTGGATTCCCGCGGAGCTCAGATCTTGCTCGTCGAGGCCGGCGACCGGGTTCTGCAGGAATTCCCGGCCTCGCTATCGGCAAGGGCCGAGCGTTCACTGGCGCGTCTCGGCGTGAGGACTTTCACCGAGCGAGCGGTCGTCAGTGTCGACGCCACTTCGGTCCTGCTCGAGGACCGCGACGGCGAGCGCCATCAGATCCCAGGGCGGACCGTGATCTGGGCCGCCGGCGTGGTCGCCTCACCGATCGCCGCGGTCCTGGCGGCACGAGCCGGCGCCGGCCTGGACCGAGCCGGGCGGGTGGAGGTGCTCGATGACCTCTCGCTCGCCGGCCACCCCGAGGTGCTGGCGCTTGGCGACATGATCCGCGTCCGCCAGGCCGACGGCTCGGCGGCGGCGCTGCCGGGTCTCGCACCCGTCGCGATGCAGGAGGGCCGTCATGCCGCGCGCGTCGTGCGCGACCGGCTGAGGGGACGGCCGAACCGACGCTTCCGCTACCACGACAAGGGCAACCTCGCGACGATCGGGCGCGCCCGCGCGGTCGCGGACATCAAGGGGGTCCACCTGAGCGGCTTCGGAGCCTGGGTCACCTGGCTCTTGGTGCACCTCTGGTACCTCATCGGATTCGAGAACCGGCTTCTCGTCGTGATCCGGTGGGCCTTCAGCTTCCTCGCGCACGGCCGCGGCGCCCGCCTGATCACGGCCGGGGCGCAGGTGCCGGCCGACCCCGACCCGCCGATCCCGCTGCGAGCGGCGCAGCTGGGCTCTCGGCATCGGGAAGCCGGCTGAGCTTGATAGGGGGCCGCCTGCGGCGCCCGGGATTGAGTTCCTGCCCACCCGGGCGGGCCCGTCCGGCGCTGAACTTTGCCGCATTCGGTCGGACAGTCCGACCGAATTCGCCATTGTTTGCCGTCGCCGTCGCCGTCGCCGTCGCCGTCGCCGTCGCCGTCGCCGGCGCGAGCGAAACGCGCTCGGCCGCCGCGCGGATGCGGCGAACGAGCTACCAGGGTGCGTACGCACCGGCGTTCGCGGCGCGCAAGGCTCTGACGTAACCGGCGCGCTGAAACGCCTCCTGGTCTGAGCCGGCGGGTGCGGCGAGCGTGCCGCGGAAATCATCGACCGACGCGAACCCCTTGCGTGTCATCCAGGTCGTCAGTCCGCTCAGCAGCTCGGTTGCGTACGCGGGCCCGTGGCGCAGCAGGGCGGAGGTGGTCATCACCACGTCGGCACCCGCCAGCAGGTAGCGGGCGACGTCGGCGGGAACCTCGACGCCGGTTGTCGCCCCCAGCGAGGCGCGGATCCGGCCGCGCAGCAGCGCGATCCACGCGCGGGGGAGACGACCTTCGGACGGGCTTGACAGGTTGACTCGGGGCAACACCACGAGCTCTTCGGGGTCGATGTCCGGCTGCAGGAAACGGTTGAACAGCACGAGCGCGTCGGCGCCTGCCTCGTCGAGGCGCAGCGCCATCTCCCCAACCGAGCTGAAGTAGGGGCTGAGCTTGACCGCGACGGGCACGCTGACGGCCGACTTCACGCGCAGGAGCACGTCGAGGTGCCGCTCCTCGACCTCGCGCCCTTCGGTGTGGGGGTCTCCCGGCAGGTAATAGATGTTGAGCTCGATCGCCGCGGCGCCGGCCTCCTGCATCGCGTGTGCGTAGTCGATCCACCCCTCGGCCGTGGTCCCGTTGAGGCTGGCGATCACCGGCACCTCGATCGTGGCTGCGGCGCGCTCGAGCAGCTTCAGGTATCCACTCGGCCCCGGATCCTCCTTCATCACGGCCGGGACGTAGTCGAGCGCCTCAGGGAAACTTTCGGCCGGTCCGTCCACCAGCTCGGCGATCTGTGCCTGCCGCTCGCGAAGCTGCTCTTCGAACAGCGAGTACAGGACGATCGCGCCGACGCCGCCGTCAGCCAGGCGCTGGACGCCGTCGAACGTGTGCGATAGCGGAGAGGGGGAGGCCACCAGCGGGTTGCGCAGCCGCAGGCCCATGTACGTCGTGGCGAGCTCGGTCATCGCTCGTCATCCTGCGGGTTCGGCGGGAACTGCTGCGGTCCCCGCGTGGCCATCTCCTCGTAGGTCTGCCAGCGCAGGTCGGCCGTCTGCTGGGCGAGCCCGAGCAGGTGCTGGGCCTGGCCCGGATCGGCGTTCGCCAGCGCGCGGAAGCGGAGCTCGCCCTTGCGGTAGTCGCCGAGGCTCATCCGCGGTCGCGGCGAGTCCAGCAGGAACGGGTTACCGCCGTCCGACCGGGCTACCGGGTCATAGCGGATTAGCGGCCAATGCCCGCTGGCGACCGCGCGGTACTGCTGATCGAGGCCGTTGCGCATGTCGTAGCCATGAGCGATGCAGTGCGCGTACGCGATCACCAGCGAAGGACCGTCGTACGCCTCTGCCTCGCGCAAGGCGGTCAGCGTCTGCTGCGGATCTGCGCCCATCGCCACGCGCGCAACGTACACGTTCGCGAGCGCGATCGCCTGAAGCGCGAGGTCCTTCGTCGGCATCGTCTTGCCCGCGGCGGCGAACTTCGCGACCGCCCCCAGCGGCGTCGCCTTTGACATCTGGCCGCCGGTGTTCGAGTAGACCTCGGTGTCGAGCACCAGCACGTTGACGTTCTCGCCCGCTTGCGAGGACATGGTCAAGACCGCCGGAGCCGATGTCGTACGCCCAGCCGTCGCCGCCGACGATCCACACGCTGCGGCGGATCAGATGGTCGATCACGCTGCGCAGGTCCTCAACCGCCGCCCCGTCGACCCCTCCAGGCGGCGCGCCAACTCCGTCATCCGCTCCCGCTGCTCGCGGATCTCAGACTCGCGTCAGCTGCGGCGCGCCCAGGATCGCGTCGACGAGCTCGCCGCCGACCTGCTCGCGCAGCTCGGACAGGCGACGCCGGGCGATCTCGGTGTGACGGTCCGCCGCGAGCCGCAGGCCCAGGCCGAACTCGGCGTTGTCCTCGAACAGCGAGTTCGACCACGCCGGGCCGCGGCCGTCGGCGCCGGCCGTCCACGGCGTGGTCGGCAGGTTGCCGCCGTAGATCGAGGAGCAGCCGGTCGCGTTGGCGACCGTCAGGCGGTCGCCGAACAGCTGCGAGAGCAGCTTCAGGTACGGGGTCTCGCCGCAGCCCGGCGCACGCGCCCGAGAACTCGAACAGCGGCTCGAGGAACTGCGTGCCGCGGACCGTGCCGAAATCGACCCGGGCGCGGTCGGCCTCGGGCAGCTGCTCGAAGAACGCGATGTTCTCGCGCTCGACCTCGCAGCAGCGGCTCGCGCTCGTCGAGGTTGATCGCCTTGTGCGACCGGATCTCCGCCTCGCCGGAGCACCGGGCAGGCCTCGACGCACAGCCCGCAGCCGGTGCAGTCCTCGACGTACACCTGCAGCGTGTAGCGCGGCGCTCGGCAGCCCCGGGCCGTTGAGCGGCGCCGACTTGAAGCCCGGCCGGGCGGCGGTCCTCAGCAGCCGCGAGCGGTTGTAGTAGCGAGTGCGGATCACGCTGTGCGGGCAGACGAAGCTGCAGTTGCCGCATTGGATGCACAGCTCCGAGTCCCAGACGGCGACCTGGTCTGAGATGTTGCGCTTCTCGTACTTGGTCGTGCCGCTCGGGTACGTGCCGTCGATCGGCAGCGCGCTGACCGGCAGCTCGTCGCCGTGGCCGGCCATCATCGCCGCGGTCACCGTCGCGCACGAACTCCGGCGCGTGTGTCGGGCACGATCGGCGCGCTCGTCATGGTCGAGGTGACCTGGCTCGGGCAGCTCGACGCGATGCAGACCCGCGAGCGCGCTGTCGACCGCGCGGCTGTTGCGGTCCACGACCTCCGGCGCCGCGCCGGCCGTAGGTCTTCTGGATCGCATCCTTGATCCGCTCGATCGCCTGCTCGCGCTCGAGCACGCCGGAGATCGCGAAGAAGCAGGTCTGCAGCACGGTGTTGGTCCGCCCGGCCAGGCCGGCGTCGCGCGCGATCCGCCCCGCGTCGATCACGTACAGCTCGATCCGCTTGGCGAGCAGCCGCTCCTGGACCTGGCGCGGCCAGCTTGTCCCACACCTCGCTCGGGCGGATGGTGCGTGTTCAGCAGCAGCGTCGCTCCCTGCGCCGCGCGGTCGAGCACCTCCGGGCGCTCGATCATGCCCGAACTGGTGGCAGCCGACGAAGCTCGCGCCGGCGACGAGGTACGGCGCGCGGATCGGGTCGGGGCCGAAGCGCAGATGCGAGACCGTCTGCGACCCGGACTTCTTGGAGTCGTAGACGAAGTAGCCCTGCGCCTGGAGACCCGTCGTCGCCGAGGATCTTGATCGTGTTCTTGTTCGCGCCGACGGTGCCGTCCGAACCCAGTCCGAAGAACACCGCCCGCACGTTCTCGGCGGGCTCGATGTCGAGCGCCGCGTCGTAGTGCAGGCTCGGTGTTCGAGACGTCGTCGATGATCCCGATCGTGAAGCGCCGCTTGGGCTTCTCGCGGCCGAGCTCCTCGAACACGCCGGCGACCATCGCCGGGCTGAACTCCTTCGAGGAGAGGCCGTACCGGCCGCCGATCACGATCGGCATCCGCTCGCGCTCGCCATCGCGCGTGCGCCTCGCCAAGCGCGGCGAACACGTCGAGGAACAGCGGCTCGCCGTGACCGCCGGGCTCCTTGGTGCGGTCGAGCACGGCGACCTTGCGGACGCTCTGCGGCAGCGCCCTGACGAGCTCGCCGGCCGGGAACGGCCGGTACAGCCGGACCTGCGCGACGCCGACCCGCTCGCCGCGCTCGGTCAGGAACTTGGCCGTCTCGCGTCGCGGTCTCGGCACCCGAGCCCATCACCACGAGCACGCGCTCGGCCTCCGGATGACCGACGTAGTCGACCAGCCCGTAGCGGCGGCCGGTGCGCTCGGCGAGCTTGTCCATCGATTCCTGGACGATGCCTGGGACGCGCGCGTAGAACGGATTGACGGTCTCGCGCGCCTGAAAGAACGTGTCCGGATTGTGCGCGGTGCCGCGCACGAACGGGCGCTCGGGGGAGAGGCCGCGCGCGCGGTGGTCGCGGATCAGCTGTTCGGGTACGAGCGCGCGTAGATCCTCATCGCCGAGCTGCTCGATCGTGTTCAGCTCGTGCGACGTGCGAAACCCGTCGAAGAAATGCAGGAACGGGATCCTGGTCTGGAGCGTCGCGGCGTGCGCGACCAGCGCGAGGTCATGCGCCTCCTGCACCGAGGCCGAGGCCAGCAGCGCGAATCCCGTCTGCCTGACCTGCATCACGTCGCTGTGGTCGCCGAAGATCGAGAGCGCTTGCGTCGCCAGCGATCGGGCGGCGACGTGAATTACGACGGGCGTCAGCTCGCCCGCGATCTTGTACATGTTGGGCACCATCAGGAGCAGTCCCTGCGAGGCGGTGAACGTCGTGGCGAGCGCACCGCCCTGCAGCGCACCGTGCAGCGCGCCGGCGGCGCCCGCCTCGCTCTGCATCTCGATCACGCCCGGGACCGTGCCCCACAGGTTCGGCTGGCCGCGGCTGGACCACTCGTCGGCGTGCTCGGCCATCGGCGAGGATGGCGTGATCGGGTAGATGCAGCAGACCTCGCTGAGCCGGTAGGCGACCGACGCCGCAGCCTCGTTGCCGTCGATCGTGGCGCGCATCAGGGGGATCGCTCCACCCGGATCGGCAAGACATCCGGCTGCCACTCGGGCGGCGCGGTCCAGGTCTCCGGCGGGTCGGGCGCTCCCTCCGGGATCATCTCGATCGAATGGACCGGGCACTGCTCAAAGCACGCCCGGCATCCTGTGCAGCGGTCATAGTCGAATCGATAGCGGAAGCCCGGACCGAGCTTCAGGACCGCGTCCTCGGGACAGGCCCCCAGACAGCCGTCGCATTCGCAGCAATTCCCGCACGACAGGCAGCGGTGAGACTCGAAGATCGCGTCATCCGTCTGGAGCGCTCCTACGACCTCGGTGAAGTCGCCGACACGCTCCGCGGGCTCGAGCTCGGGCTGCTGGCGGCGCATCGCATCGCCGAAAAACCACAGGTTCAGTGACTCGTACGGCGCGAGCGGATGCTTGGGAGCGCGATTGTGGGCCTCGCCGCGCAGCCACGCGTCGATCTCGCGAGCGGCCCGCTTGCCGTGGCCGACGCCGACCGTGACCGTGCGCTCAGCGGGGACCATGTCGCCCCCTGCGAACACGCCCGGCGCGCCGGTCATCAGCGCGCTCGAGACCTTGACCGTCCCGTCGCGCTCGAACTCGACGCCCGGCATCGAACGCATGAATCCCGTGTCGGTCTCCTGCCCCAGCGCGAGGATCACGCTGTCAGCCTCGAGCGTCTCGAAGCGACCGGTCGGCTGCGGGAAGCCGGTCTCGTCGAGCTCCATCACCTCGACCTGGAGTGTCTCGCCCTCAAACGCCTTGATCGTGCGCAGCCAGTTCATGCGAACGCCCTCCTGCTCGGCGTCGACCGCCTCATCCTCATGCGCGGGCATCTGCGCGCGGGTGCGCCTGTAGACGATGATCGCCTCCTCGGCGCCCAAGCGCCGCGCGGTCCGCGCCGCGTCCATCGCGGTGTTACCGCCGCCGTACACGGCCACGCGCCGGCCGACGAACGGGCGCTCGCCGGATGCCACTCCGCGGAGGAACTCGACCGCATCGACCATCGGCCCGGCATCCATCGCGGGGATCTCGACACGCTTGCTGAGGTGCGCCCCGACCGCCACGAACACCGCGTCGAACCGGCCCTCGCGGCGCTCCTCCTCGAGGTTGGTCACCCGGTGGTTGCCCGTGAACTTGACGCCGAGCGCCGTTAGGCGGTCGATCTCGCCCTGCAGGACGTCGCGGGGGAGGCGGTATGCGGGGATCCCGTAGCGCATCATCCCGCCGGGCTCCGCGCCGGCGTCACGGATCTCGACCTCGTGCCCGAGCCGCGCGAGATGACACGCGGCGGACAGCCCGCTCGGTCCGGCGCCGATCACCAGCACGCGCTTGTCGCTGCGCACCGTCGGCGGATCGAACAGCCAGTTTCTCTCGAGCGCGAGGTCGCCGAGGAACCGCTCGACGGCGTGGATCGAGACTGCGCTGTCCAGGCTGGCGCGGTTGCAGCTGGTCTCGCAGGGGTGGTAACAGACGCGACCGTGGATCGCCGCGAACGGATTGTCGGCGACGAGGATCCGCCAAGCCTTTTCATGCTCGCCGACCTGCACCTGGGCGAGGTATCCCTGAATGTTCTCGCCGGCCGGGCATGCGTTGTTACAGGGCGGCAGCAGATCGACGTATACGGGCCGCTCGCTACGGACCGGGCCCGCGCGCGAGCGACCGTGCAGCAGGTCGGGTAGAGGGGTGATGTCGTGGGGTGGCCGGGGCGGCCGTCCCGGACGCGCGCCGGGTGGGGCGGGCGGCGGCGGCGCGGACGCCGGCGGTGGCGACACGGGACGGGCTTCGGAACCCACTCCTCCCTCATGCCCTGGAGCCGGCCGGCGCTCGGATCGCTGGAACCGCCGAGGTTGCAAAGCCACACATGCAATCTACGCGTTTGCGAGCGCGGTGCGCGTAAAAAGTCGGGAAGATGACCGGCGGCGGCTGCGATGATCCCGCTTGTGGCCGTGGTCCCGTTTCGGATCGAGATCGCCGACGCTGAGCTCGACGAGCTGCGTGCCCGCCTGGCGGGCACCAGATGGCCAGAGCCCGAGACGGTCGACGACTGGTCGCAGGGGGTGCCGCTCGACTATATGCGCGAGCTGTGCGACTACTGGCGTGACGGTTACGACTGGCGCCGCGCGGAGTCGCAGCTGAACGCGATCCCACAGTTCCGGACGGAGCTCGACGGGCTGCAGATCCACTTCCTGCACGCGCGCTCACCAAATGAGGACGCACTGCCGCTCCTGATCACGCACGGCTGGCCGGGGTCGGTGGTCGAGTTCCTGAAGGTGATCGGGCCGCTCACCGAAACATTCCATGTCGTCGCTCCGTCGCTACCCGGCTACGGATTCAGCGACAAGCCGGCCCAGGCAGGCTGGAGCGTGGAGCGGATCGCCGGCGCGTGGCGGCAGCTGATGGCCCGCCTCGGGTACGAGCGCTACGGCGTCCAGGGCGGCGACTGGGGCGGCATGATCACGATGGAGATGGGGTCCCGCCCACCCGCAGGATCCCGCCCACCCGCCGAGGGCGGAGCCGAGCTCGCCGGCGTCCACGTCAACACCCCGCTCGCCGATCCGCGCGTGCTCGGGGAGCTCGGCGAGCTAACCGAGCAGGAGCAGACAGCGCTCGAGTCATTCGCCAACTACCGCCGCTGGGATTCCGGCTACTCCAAGGAGCAGTCCACTCGTCCGCAGACGATCGGCTACTCGCTGGTCGATTCGCCCGCCGGGCTGTGCGCCTGGATCGTCGAGAAGTACTGGTCGTGGACCGACTGTGACGGCCACCCCGAGAACGCGCTGACACGCGACGAGATGCTCGACAACATCATGCTCTACTGGCTGCCGCGCACGGGCGCATCTTCGGCGCGGCTGTACTGGGAGAGCTTCCGCCGGCCGAGCTTCCCCGAGATCCCGGTGCCGAGCGGCTGCTCGATCTTCCCGAAGGAGATCTTCGGGATCTCGCGCCGGTGGGCGCAGACGCGGTTCACCGATCTGCGCTACTGGAACGAGCTCGACCGCGGCGGCCACTTCGCGGCGTTCGAGCAGCCGGAGCTGTTCGTCGGGGAGCTGCGCGCTTTCTTCGACATGGTCCGGTAGGGGCCGCCTGCGGCGGCGTCCATGGGGCCGGGAGGGCCCGTCCGGACAGCATCGGCGATACAAAGCGCCGCGTGCGCCGGCCCTCGGCGCAGAGCCCCTATTCCAAAGCCCCTCGGGCCGCCCAGGCGCTCGCCAGCGCAAGTGCCGCCGCGGCCGCCGCGACCGCGAACGCCGGCTGGGCGTCGTGCTTTCCTGACGCCAGCGCAGCGGCGGTGGCGCTGCCGGCGCCGGTGCCGCCGGCGATCGCGGTCGAGAGCCAGCCGAACGCCTCCGCGGCTCGGGTGCCGGTGACGTGCTCGTCGACCAGCAGTGAGAACGTCGTCAGCGAGGGATTCAGGGCGAGGCCGGCGAGCAACAGCAGCACGCCGACCAGCACGAGGCCCGTCGCCACGATCAGCGGGACGAGGAACGCCGTGAACACGGCGAGCAGCGCAAGCAGCCGCCGGAACGGCGTCGCGCGCCACCGACGGCTTCCGTAGATCGTGGCGCCCCCGATGCCGCCGACCGACACGGCTGCGATCAGCAGACCTGAGGCGGCGGGTGCGCCGTGCTCCGTGGCAAGGGTCGGGATCGCAACCTCGAGCGCGCCGATCACTGCGCCGACCAGCCCGACTACGATCAGCAGCAGCTGGACCGCGCGCGTGCGGATCACGCTGAATCGGGCTCCGTGGATGTGGCTGGCCGCGCCACCGGCAACCGAGGCGGCAAAGCCCAGGGTCCCGATGCCGCTGACCGCCGCGACGATCACCAGCGCCGCAGACGCCGACGCGGCAGCGATCACGGCGGCGAGCAGCAGCGGCCCGGTGAGGATCGCCAGCTCCTGCACCAGGTACACGAGGCTGTACGCGGCCGTGCGGTCCTCCGCCGCGATCAGCTGCGCCCAGGCGACGCGCATGCAGGTGGAGACCGGCGGCAGCGCGATCCCAGCCACGATCCCGAGCGCGATCAGTGCCGGGGCACTCGAAACCGCGACGATCCCGATCAGCCCGAGCGGATGGACGATGCCGCAGATCGCCATCACTCCCGCCGACCCGCGCCTGTCGATCAACATCCCCTGGAGCGGGCGAGACACGCCGGCCGCGATCGACAGCGCACCGACGACCGCTCCCGCCAGCGCGAGGGATCCGGTATGAGCGTGGACGACGAGGATGATCCCGACGGCGGCCGCGCCCTGGCTCACCTGCGCCAGCAATCCCGAGAGCGCCTGCCGCCTGACCGCGGGCGCGGCAAGCAGCTGCCCGTATGAGGCTACGACTCCGCCCTTCGCTCCGCTGGAGCTTGCTGGCGCTCATCTCGCGGCGGCCGCAGCGTGATCGGCTGGCCGCGGGTGCGCTGCAGCACGAGGAAGGCGATCGTGCCCCACATCGCTGGGATCCACAGCGCGATGCCGTGGTAGACGACCGTCGCTGCGGTGGCGGTGGTGGCGCTCACGCCGTAAAGCACGAACATGCCGACGAGGCTCGCGTCGAGGACGCCGATGTTGCCCGGGACCGGGATCAGGTTCGAGAGGTAGCCGACCTGGTAGGCGAGCACGATCGTCGCGATCGGCGGCACGCTTCCGACAGCCGCGAAGCACGCGACCAGCACGGCGATGTCGCACCACAGGTACGCGATCGCGCCGATGATCCGCCAATCCGGGCGTAACAGCAGCGCTTTCGTGTCGCGGATGCTCCGCGCCGTCTCGATCAGCACGACACGGACGGTTCCCGGGTCGCGGTTCTTGGCGAAGCGCTCGGAGACTGCCGGCAGCGCCAGCACGCCGACGAACGCCGCGACGCCGGCGAGCGCCGGCACCAGGCTGAGCAGCGGGTTGCTGGTGCCGGACAGCACGCCCGTGAACACCCCCAAGCCGACCAGCGCGATCGTGATCAGGTTGACCGCGGAGGTCAGCAGGAAAAGCACGGCGGTTCGCTCGGCGACGCGCTGCGGCGGCCCTCCTCGATCGACGAGCAGCAACGCCCCAACAGCTGCGCTCCCGGCTCCGCCGAGCGATACCGCCGCCCCGAATGCGAGCTCGCTCAGCGCGACGCGGGCGCCGAAGCGACGTGGTACTCGCTCGAACACCTGGAGAAACGCGAGCACATAGCCAAGGCACGAGAGGATCTCGAACCCGACGCCCACCGCCACCCAGCCTGGTTGCATGTGCGCGACCGCATGGGCGACGCCGCTCAGGCCCGGGATCGCCAGCAGCAGCCCGGCGACCAGCGCCACCAGGACCCCCAACTCGATCAACCCCCGCCACAGGTTGCGCCGGGCCCCGGCGACGGTCAGCTCTGGTTGACCGTCCTTCTCCCGCGAGTCATCGACGCCACCGGGCATTTTGGCCATTCAAGCATCTGCCATGCTCCCGCCCATGCGGCTCGAGTTGCCCGAGTACGACGTCGTCGGGATCCGTGCCGGCAACGCGAGCGCGTTCACGCTCGGCGGCACGAACTCCTGGATCCTCGGGCGCGATCCCGCCTGGCTGATCGACCCCGGACCGGACCTTCCCGATCACGTGTCGGCGCTCGCGCGCGAGCTCGAGATCCGCGGTGGACTCGGAGGGATCGCTGTGACGCACCGGCACGCTGATCACACCGAGGCGATCCCCGTGATGCGGCAGCGCTTTCCGCAGGCCCCGCTTGCAGCGGCCCGCGACGGGGTTGATGTTCACCTG
Source organism: uncultured Solirubrobacterales bacterium (assembly GCA_963796525.1). Taxonomy (GTDB): domain Bacteria; phylum Actinomycetota; class Thermoleophilia; order Solirubrobacterales; family Solirubrobacteraceae; genus Palsa-465. The sequence continues at coordinate 418,000 of CAWCMD010000009.1, read as the reverse complement.
AGCGACGGCGACCGCTTCGGACCGCTCCGGGCAATCCACGCGCCGGGTCACGCCGGCGACCATCTCGTGTTCGTGAGCGGGCCGGTCGCGTTCACCGGCGATGCGGTCCTCGGCGAAGGCAGCGTGTTCCTCTACCCGGACCCGGGCGCGCTCGCGGGCTACCTCGCCGCGCTCGGGCGACTGCGCGCAGAGCCCGTCACCACGCTGTGCCCGGGGCACGGTCCGATCGTTCGCGACGCGGCCGCGAAGCTCGACGAGTACATCGCCCACCGGCTCGACCGCGAACGGCGCCTCGTCGCCGCTCTCGATGCGGGCAAGCGAACCGTCGACGAGTTGCTGGACGACGCCTGGAGCGACGCACCGGCGGCGCTCAGGCCGGCCGCGACCGTGACGCTCGCGGCGCACCTCGACAAGCTCGAGGAAGAGGGAAGGCTGCCGGACGGGGTCGAGCGTCCGTCAGGCTGGAGCTGGCTCGCGGAGGTTTAGCGTCGCAACGGCAAACTAGTGAGGAGAGAAGAAGCGTGAAGGTCGGAATCGTCGGACCAGGTCGGATCGGTGGAAACTGCGCGCGCCAAGCCCTCAAAGCCGGTCACGAAGCGATGCTGTCGTTCTCCCGTGACCCGTCGAGCCTCGAGAGGCAGGCTCAGGGGCTGGGCGAAGGGGCCTCGCGCGGCACCCCGCGCGAAGCCGTCGCGGCGTCGGATGTGGTCGTCCTGTCGGTCCCCTGGGGCGTGATTTCGCTCGCGCTCGAGGAGATGGGCGACCTTGGCGGGAAGATCGTAGTCGATACGACGAACCAGTTCGGGCCGGGGCCGAAGCCGGGACCAGACCAGACAGCCGCATCGTTCAACGCCGAGCGGATGCGAGGCGCTCGTTACGTGAAGTCATTCAACACGCTGACCGCTGCGTTCCAGGCCGAGACCGCCTCGCGAGCCGGCGAGGACCGGATCGTGCAGTGGGTGTGCGGCGACGACGCCGAGGCCAAGGAGACGGTCGCGCGACTGATCGAGGAGATGGGCTACGTCCCGGTCGATCTCGGTGGCACGGCGACCTGCGAGGTGATGGAGGCGCCTCGACGCCACGGCGCGGTCTACGGTGAGGAGTACCGCGCGGCGGAAGCAGCCGGTGTCGTGGCGGCCGTCCGCGACGGGCGCGAAATCCCGCCCACGCCCCACTATTAGGTCGCTAGGAGGAGCCGCCGGTCCCGGGCCCGCCGGTCCCGGATCCGCCGTTCGTGCTGCCCAGGCTCGGTGGACTGGAGCCAGGATCGCCTGAGGTACCAGGCGGCGCGCCCGGCGTGGTGGTTGTGCCGCCGCTGCCACTGCTCGGCGGGAGTGCGGTCGGCGGTGGAGTCGTCGTGGTCCCCGACGGCGGTCCGCTGCTGCCGCCGCTGGTGGTGCCTGTCGGGTTACTGGTGGGCGGAACGTCTCCTCCGGCGGGCGTGGAGGTCGTGCCGGTGCTCGTGCCGCCGGCGCTGGGAGGAGGCGTGCTGCCGTAGGTCGTCCCGGTGCTCGGGTTCGTGGCGCCGGTGCTCGACGTGGTGCCCGTCGATGGCGGGGCCTGCGTGCTGCTTCCGACCTGCGGCGTCGCCGCCGGCGTCTGCGCCACCGGCTTGACGACGGCCGGCGTACGCGCAGGCGCACCCGTCTGCTGGGCGGCAGGTGATTCGACGGCTGTTGGGCCTTGCGCCGCCGTGCTGACCGCCACCGTCCCGGTTGCGCCCTGCCCGGAGCCCGCGGTTGCCGTCTGCGAGCGAGCGTGGGCTGCGTGCCGAGAGGCCGGGACGATCGTCTGCTGAATCTCTACCGCGCCGGCGGCGGTGACGACGGCTGCGGCCAGCAACGTCGCGACATGGCCTGCGCCGATCGCGCCGAGCGATGCGGCGGCACCACCGGTCCCGACGGCGCCACCGGCCGTAACGGCGCCGCCACCTGCAGCCGCGCCGCTTCCGGCGCCGCCGCCGACGCTCCCGAAACCGAGCGCTTTGGCGATGATGGCCACCGGTCCGAGCGCGGGGAGCAGCGCCGCGAACTGGCTGCTCATACCGCGCAGCTCGGTGCGGAAGCTGCGGCAGCATTGGCAGTCGCGCATGTGGCGCCGCGCCAGCCCATTGGGCCGTACGCCGCGGTCGTGCGCGCTGATCAGCTCCTCACGGATCCGGGAGCACTCCGTATCGCGCGCCTCGAGCGATTGCGCCAAGCTCACCCGCGCGCGCACGAGCAGTGACTTCAGTGCCGGCACCGAGACGTCAAGCGCAGCCGCGAGATCGGCGTACGGCACCCCGCCGAGCTCGCGCATCAGCAGGGCGGAGCGCTGCTGCTCCGGGAGTCGCTGCACGTCGAGCAGCAGGCGGCGCAGAGCCTCGCGCTGCTCAGCCTCGATCGTCGGGTCATCGACGGTCGAGCACACATGCTCGAGCACCTCAGGCGCCGGAGGGGTGGGACGGCGCAGCTCGTCGATGCACCGGTTGTGGGCGACCCGGTAAAGCCAGGCCCGCAGCGCTACATCGCGGCGATCGGCGCGCAGTCCGGAGTACGCGCGGACAAACACGTCCTGAATCGCGTCTTCGGCGTCCTGGCTGGAGCCCCGCAGCATCTGTCGCGTGTACGCAAACAGCCGCGTGCGGTAGCGATCGTGGATTGCGCGAAACGCCTCGTCGTGGCCGGCTCTGAACAGAGCGACAAGCTGCTCGTCTGAACGCAGGCGAAGCAGCGGTGCCCCAATCGAGAGCCGACGCCGGGCGATTCCTACCGGTGCTTGGAGAGCGGAGGCTTCCACGTGACCCTTAACCCCCAGAAACGGATGTCGGACGGATAAGTTACTGCCTACCCTAGCGTCCGGGAAGGCGGCCCCGTGGTTTTCCGGTCAGACTCGCGACAATGGCCCCGGCGAGCGGGGTCACGATAACGAGATCATCACGTGTTTGACCTCGGTGTAGTCCTCGAGCGCGTACATGCTGAGGTCCTTGCCGTAGCCCGATTGCTTGAAGCCGCCATGGGGCATCTCCGAGGCCAGCGGGATGTGATCGTTGATCCAGACGCAGCCGAAGCGCAGGGCGTTCGAGACCCGGATCGCCCGTCCCACGTCCCGGGTCCACACCGACGCCGCGAGGCCGTACGGGGTCCCGTTCGCCCAGGCGATCGCCTCCGCCTCGTCGCTGAACGGTTGCACGGTGATCACCGGACCGAAGATCTCGCGCTGAATCATCTCGTCGTCCTGCTTGAGCCCCGCGACGACCGTCGGCTCCAGATAGAACCCGGGTAGCTCCGGTTCCGAGCCGCCGGTGGCTATCTCGGCATGGCCTGGGCGACGCTCGAGGAAGCCCTCGACCCGCTCGCGCTGACGGGAGGAGTTGAGCGGGCCGAGCGTCGTGTCCTGCGAGCGCGTATCGCCCAGGACGAGCCCTCGTGCCTGCTCGCTGAGGCCGGCGACCACGTCGTCGTGGATCTTGGCGCTGGCGAGCACCCTGGTTGCCGCGGTGCAGTCCTGGCCCGCGTTGTAATACCCCGTTCCGGCGATCGTCTCCATCGCGGCCTCCATGTCGACGTCGTCGAACACGACGACCGGCGCCTTGCCGCCCAGCTCGAGATGGACCCGCTTGAGCGTGTCGGCGCAGTGACGGGCAATCCACTTGCCCGTCTCGACCGAGCCGGTCAGCGACACCATGTCCACGTCCGCGTGCGTTACGAGCGCCTGGCCGGCGGGGTCGCCGTGTCCGGTGATCACGTTGAGCACTCCGCTGGGGAAGATCTCGCTTGCGTACTCGGCCAGCTTGAGCGTCGTCAGCGGGGTCGTCTCCGCGGGCTTGAGCACGATCGTGTTGCCGGCGGCAAGCGCCGGCCCGATCTTCCAAACGGCCATCATCAGTGGGTAGTTCCAGGGCGCGATTTGGCCGATCACGCCGACTGGCTCGCGGCGAATGATCGACGTGTAGCCGCTCAGGTACTCGCCCGCCGCGCGACCCTCGAGGCAGCGCGCCGCCCCCGCGAAGAAGCGCAGGTTGTCGACCATGAACGGGATCTCGTCCTCGCGGAACGCGTTGATCGGCTTGCCGGCGTTGTCGGCCTCCAGCTCTGCGAGCTCGTCGGCGTGCTCCTCGATTGCGTCGGCCAGCTTGAGCAGCGCGCCCGCGCGCTCGCCTGGCGTCGTGACCGACCAGCTGTCGAAGGCTCGGCGCGCGGCTTTGACGGCGCGGTCGACGTCGGCTGCCGTCGACAGCGGGGCGTTTGCGATCACCTCACCGGTCGCCGGGTTGAGCACCGGTTCGCTCTGACCGTCCGCGGGCGCCACGTACGACCCGTCGATGAAGTTCTGAAGCTCTGTGGGGGAAGTTGTCGCCATGCCGAGCGACGCTACCACCGTTACGCTTGCGCGCCTACCGACCGAGAGGACAAGAATGACCGACGTCGTCATCACTTCTGCCGCGCGTACCGCGATCGGCTCCTATGGCAAGAGCCTGGCCGCCGTACCGCCGTCGGAGCTGGGCGCGATCGCGTCGACGGCGGCGATCGAGCGCGCCGGGATCGAGCCCTCACAGGTCGACCACGTCGTGTTCGGCAACGTCATCCACACCGAGCCCGGTGACATGTACATGGCGCGTGTGGTGGGCATGAAGGCGGGCATTCCCAAGGAGGCGCCCGCGTACACGGTCAACCGGCTGTGCGGCACCGGCGTGCAGGCGATCGTCTCGGCGTGCCAGTCGATCCAGACCGGCGAGGCGTCGGTGGCGCTGGCTGGAGGCGCGGAGTCGATGAGCCGCGGCCCATACTGGATGCCGAGCGCGCGGTGGGGGGCCCGGATGGGCGAGGCCGAGCTGATCGATCCAGTGATGGGCGGCCTTACCGACCCGTTCCACTCGATCCTGATGGGCGTCACCGCCGAGAACCTCGCGGAGCGATGTGCGATCTCTCGTGAACGCCAAGACGAGTTCGCGCTGCGCTCGCATCAGCGGGCGGCCGCGGCGCGGTCGGAGGGGCGCTTCGATCAGGAGATCGTGCCCGTCCCGGTGAAGGTCAAGCGCGACACGGTCGAGTTCACGCGCGACGAGCACATCCGCGAGGACGCCTCCGAGGAGCTGATGGCCAAGCTCAAGCCGGTGTTCAAGCCTGACGGTACGGTGACCGCCGGCAACGCGTCGGGAATGAACGATGCCGGCGCGGCGGTCGTGCTGATGAGCTCTTCGCGGGCGGCCGAGATCGGGGCGCCAGTGCGAGCTCGCGTGCTGGCCTATGCCAGCTGCGGGGTCGATCCATCGATCATGGGAATCGGTCCGGTGCCGGCGGTCCGCAAGGTGCTCGAGAAGACCGGCCGCAAGCTCGAGGACGTGCAGGTGATCGAGCTCAACGAGGCGTTTGCAGCCCAGGCGCTGGCGGTGATCGACGAGCTCGGGATGGACGAGGAGAAGGTCAACCCCAACGGCGGCGCGATCGCCCTCGGCCACCCGATCGGGGCCACGGGCGCCGCGATCACCGCCAAGATCCTCGAGGAGATGGAGCGACGCGACCTCGAGCTTGGTCTAGTCACGCTGTGCATCGGCGGCGGCCAGGGGATCGCGATGCTGCTGGGGCGCTAGGCCGGCGGCGAGCCGGCGAGGCGGTCAGGGGCCGGCAGCGAGCCGGCGAGGCGCTCTGGATGGGCCGGGCGCCGATCCGCGGCATAATCAGACGCGATGGTTGACCCTGCGTCCGGAGTCGGTATTCCGGTGGCGTTTGCGGCCGGGCTGATTTCGTTCCTCTCGCCGTGCGTTCTCCCGCTCGTTCCGGGCTACATCTCCGCCGTGGCGGGGGTGGCGCCGGCGGACGTCAGCGCGCGGCGGGTGATCGGCCCCAGCCTCGCATTCGTCGCCAGCTTCTCGGTGATCTTCATCGGGCTCGGCCTGCTCGGGCAGCAAGCACTGCACGGCGCGCTCACGGGCCCGACCGCACTCAAGGTCTCCGGCGCGGTGATCATCGCGATGGGCGTGCTGTTCGTGCTCGCGCCGTTTGTCCCGCGCCTCTCGCGCACGTGGCACGTGGACTCGCTGATGCAGCGCGCGGGCCGCGGCGGGCCGGTCATCGCGGGCGCCGCGTTCGCGCTCGCGTGGACGCCCTGCACGGGTCCCACGCTCGGCGCGATCGTCACCGCCGCCGGCGTTTCCGGCTCGGCAGCACACGGCGCGTTCCTACTGCTCGTCTATTGCATGGGGCTTGCGGTGCCGTTCCTGATCACCGGCCTGGCGTTCGGAAAGGTGACCGCCGCCTTCGCGGTCATCAAGCGCCACTACGCGGTCGTGATCGGGGTCGGAGGGGTCGTGCTGATCGGCATGGGGATCCTGATCTGGACGGGAGAATTCACCCAGCTGAACATCACGGTCAACGGCTGGCTGCAGGATTTGGGCCTGCCGGACTTGAACTCCGACACGTAATTCCTGTTACACGCCGGATCGTGGTGATTGGGCTTAGGCATCCCTAACGTGCTAGGCTGCCGACGCGGTGATTAGGGTTCCCTAATCCAATTCTCCTAACGTTCGCAAGCAACTTGTCCTTCGCACAGACAGTCGCGCTCGGAGCGCTCGCAGGGCTCACGATCTACCTGGGGCTCCCCGTCGGGCGCCTACAGCTGCTCTCGAGCTGGGCCCGCGTGGCGCTCGCGATGTTCTCCGTCGGGGTGCTCGCGTTCATCTTTGTCGACGTGCTTTCGAACGGCATCTCGATCGTCGACGGCGCGATGACGGCGGTCAAACACCATCACCAGTCGGTGGCATACCTGATCTGGCTCGTGGTCCTGATGGGGGTCGGATTTGCGGCCGGCAGCGCCGGACTCGCCCTGCTCGAGCGACGGATGCGACCGGTCCGGCCGGTGGGGCCGCCGATCGCGGGCGGCTCCAGCGCCGCGGCGCTGACTGTCTCGGAGGCGGACGCGCTCGCGCTCGAGCGCGATGTCGCACGCCGGCGGGCGCTGCGAACCGGGCTGACGATCGCGGCCGCGATCGGCGTGCACAACTTCGCGGAAGGGCTCGCGATTGGCGTCTCTGCGCGCGCCGGCGCGATCAGCCTTGCGACCGTGCTGATCATCGGCTTCGCGCTTCACAACGCCACCGAGGGGTTCGGGATCGTCGGCCCGCTCGGCGATGTCAGGCCATCATGGCGCTGGCTCGGTCTGGCCGGACTGATCGGCGGTGGTCCGACCTTCCTCGGCTCGATCGTCGGCTACGGCGTGACGAGCCACCCGCTGGAGCTTGCCTTCTACGCCGCGGCCGGCGGCGCGATCCTTTACGTGATCGGCGAGGTCTGGAATGGCATGCGCCGCCTCGGGCACCGTGAGCTGGGCCTGCTGATGGTCACCGCGGGCTTCCTCGTCGGCGTTGTGACCGATCTGATCGTCGCGTACGGCGGGGCCTGAGGCCGGCGGGGTCGGCGCGGCGCGGTCGGCTGGCACCGCGGCTGGCGCCTCGGTTGGCGGCGGCGGGTTTGATCTGCCCGGCATTTGGCTGGGGAGGAGGGGATTGTCCTGCTAACGCCGCCCGGAGCAACCACCTTGCGCAAAAACGCCCGCATGCCGGGGCGTTTTCGAGCGATGTGGTTGCAGTTGCTATAGCCACCACTTGTGCAATAGCGCCGCCGGCGAATTCCGTTTTTGAGCGTTGTGGTTGTTCTCGGCACCCCATCCCCAGCCAAAGATGGCATGAGCAGTAACGGCGTGGCGGCCGGCGCAGGTGGCCGACCCTCCGCGTCGAACGACATTGGTTGAAGGCGCGCGCGGGTTACAGCCGCGCGGCCGGTCATCCGAACACGAAGGGCCGACCGTTGACCCACGCTATGCGATGGGTCGGGCTGACGCTGCGCGCGCGTAGTCGACGCGAGGAGAGATGGGCGTATGACGATCGTGATGGGCCTTGATCAGCATCGGGCGCAGATCACCGCGGAGTGGATCGACACGGCCACGGGCGAGATCGCCCGGGCGCGGGTGGCGCCGGCGCATCGTGAGCCGGTCCGCCGGTTCGTGGCGCGGTTCGAGGATCGAGAGCTTGAGGTGGCGTTGGAGGCGACGACCGGATGGCGGTTCGTGGTCGAGGAGCTGCAGGCGGCGGGAGCGAGGGTGCATCTCGCCGAGCCGGCGGAGACGAGCGCGTTGCGCGGTAACAAGAAGCGACCGAAGACCGACCGCGCGGACGCCAGGCATCTGCGTGAGCTGTTGATGATCGGCAAGCTGCCGGAGTGCTGGATCGCACCCGAGCATCTGCTCGACCTCCGCGCCCGCGTGCGGTTGCGGCACACGCTCGTCGACGATCGCGGCGAGTGGCAGCAGCGGATCCACGCGGTCCTCTACCACCATGGGATCCGACGCCCCGGCCTGGTACTGCTGACCGCGGAGGGCCGCGCCTGGCTCGAGCAGGCGCCGTTGCCTGAGACCGCGCGCGAGCAGATCACCGTCGGGTTGCGGATGATCGACGCGCTCGACGCGCAGCTGCCGGCGCTCGACCGCCAGCTGCGAGCGTACGCGCGTCGCCAGGCCGGCTGCAAGGCGCTGATGGGCCACTACGGGATCGGCGAGCTGACGTCGGTCGCGATCCTCGCGGAGCTCGGCGACTGCCGCCGCTTCACCTCCTCGCGCCACGCCGTCCGGTACGTCGGCCTGGACATCACCGTGTATCAGTCCGATCAGCGCCGCTCGCCCGGGCGCCTGAGCCGCCAAGGACCGCCAACGCTGCGCTGGGCGCTGTATGAGGCTGCCGTGGTCGCCAGCCGCGCGGGCTCGCCCGACCGCGAGTACTACCTCCAGGCGGCCGAGCGGCTCGGGCACAAGCGCGCCTGCCTGTCGATCGCTCGCAAGCTGCTCAAACGCAGCTACCACACGCTCCGAGAACTCGGCGAGGCAGGGCTGCAACCCGCATGACCTTCACCGTGTGCGCCACGCTCCACCTCAACCGATGCACCGCGGCCAGCTCCCGACAACCCGCTGCCGCCACGCCCGGCGTGGACGGCCTGCAAAGACCGAGCGGCCGCACCGCACTTCCCCCAGCGGGAACATCACCCCATCACCATCATGTCGCCGGCCCACCAACGCCAGGGTCGTGGACCAAGATAAGCATGGGCGCCCGCGCGCACACACCCCCCACAAGTAGCGCCAGCACGGCGCCCGTCAAGCGCTTCGCGCTCGGCCCTCCGGGCTGCCCTACGGGTGACAGAGCGCCGCCACTGGCGCTGGATCACAACGAGTGGTCCGGGGCAAGCCCCGAGGACCACGTCGTCAACAACCTCACCCTCGGAGGGCTTGACAAGGACCGACTGCACAGATAAGCGGGTAGTCGCACGTTCGGGCGGGGCAGAATGACCGCGTATGCGGTTGCGGAGTGCGGTGACGGCAGGGCTGGCGGTAGCGGTTGCCATCGCTCCGCCCGCCGGGGCGCGAACGCTTCACACGGTGCTGCAGGACGATCCGCTGACGCTGTTCGCGCCGCGCGCCGTGCCGTCCGTGATGCGGACGCTGCGCTGGCTCGGCGTCGACTACGTGCGGCTCACCGCGGAATGGAAGCTCGAGGCGCCGGCCTACAACTCGCGGCAGCGGCCGCGCGCTTTTGACGCCGCCGACCCGGGCGCGTACGACGCCTCGCCCCAGATGCAGGCGCTCGATCGCGCCGTGCGCGCAGCCGTAAGCGCCGGCCTGCGCGTGATCATCGATCCGGCGTTCTCGGCCCCGCTGTGGGCGACGAGCAACCGGCGTGCGGACGGAACGTCAGTCACGGCTGGGGACCCCTGGTACACACGCGAAATCGACGCGCGCCAGCTGGCCACCTGGGAGGGGATGCTCGCGCGGCGATACAGCGGGCGCTACACGCCGGCGGGGCAGCACGCCGCTCTCCCGCGGGTGACGGCGTTCACGCTGTGGAACGAGCCCAACGGACGGCTCTTCTACCAACCGCAATGGCGCGATGGGGTCCCGGTCGGCGCCGACTGGTACAGGCAGCTCGTGGAGCTCGCCTACCCAGCGATCAAGCGTGCCTCGCCGCACGCGACCGTGCTGATCGGCAACACGAGCTCCCAAGGAGGGGATGCTGAGGTCGGCCCCGGTGGCACCGCGCCTCTCCAGTACATCCGCCGGCTCGCATGCGTGGATGCGCAATTGCGCCCAGTCCACGACGGTGCCTGCGCTCGCTTCCGCCCCGTGCCGGCGGACGGCTTCGCCCATCATCCCTACGAACGGACGGCACCTCCCTGGATCGCGTCCGGGGCGCGCCATCGCGGGTGGATACAGATGGGAGACGTGCCTGCGCTCCAGGCGCTGCTCGACCGGCTCGTCGCGATGCGACGCCTGGCGCCGGGCGCGGAGAACCTGTGGCTGACCGAGCAGGGATACGAGTCGGACGCTGAGCTCAAAGACAAGCCCTGGAGTGAGATCCAGCAGGCACAGCTCAATGCAGCCGCCGAGTACCTGACGTGGCGCGACCCGCAAGCGGTCTCCTTCTCGCAGTTCCTGCTGCACGACACGCGCACGAGCGAGACGCTGTTCGCTCGTTCTCGAACCGGGCACGCCCATGATCTCCTGCCGGGCGCCTGGACCACGGGACTCATCAGAGGGGACGGGACCCTCAAACAGGCGTTCTGGATGTTCCGCTCGCCCGTCGTGGCGCGGTCGCTCTCGCGCAGATCGAAGACGGGCACGGCGTCGATCGACGCGTGGGGGAGGGCCAGGCCTGTGCGCTGGCCGACCGCCGTCCAGGTGCAGGCGCGCGCGTCGCTCGCGCAGCCGTTCGCCACGGTGCGCCTCGCGCGGACCGACCGGGACGGGATCTTCGATATGCAGGTCACCGTGCCGGCAGGCGCCGGCGCACAGTTTCGCTTCAGGTGGTGGCAGGACGGTCGCTGGCAGTACTCGCCGGGCGCATCGCCGATGGTCTTCCCGGGCTAGCCAGAACTCAGCGGATCAGCTGCTCGCTGCGCGCCGCCTCGATCATCGCCTGGAGGGTTTCGCGCGCGTCGTGGCGCGGGCGCCAGCGCAACTCGTGCCTCGCCTTGCTCGAGTCCATCAGCACCGGGGAGCGCATGCTCTCGATCCATTGGGCCTCGGCGGGCACGAACGGCAGCCGGGCCACGAGCTCTGCCGCGGCGTCGACCGCAAGGTCGGGGACCGGCACGCTGTACCAGCCGAGCGCTGAGGCGAGGTCGGACATCGTGAGCGTTCCGCTGCCGGCCAGGTTGTAGACCCCCGGCGCGCCCCGTCCGAGCACCGCCGCGCGCATCGCCGTGGCGACGTCGTCGTGGTGAACGAGCTGAAATGGAATCCCCGGGTCCGGGATCACCGGCTTCAGTGCGGGCATCAGCTCGAGCACGCGGCGCACCGCCCCCGGCATCCGATCGGAGAGCTGGATGTACGGGATCGCCTCGAACATGGCGAGCGCGTCGGGGCCGGCGACGATGCACGGGCGAAACACGTACCCCTCGGTCGTCGTCCCATCGAGCACGTTCGCCAGCGTCTGCTCGAGCTCCGCCTTCTGCGCGGAGTAGTAGTGGCGATCGGTTCCGCGCGGCGGGATCTCCTCGCTCAGCATCGGCGGGCGATCGCCGTGGAAGCCGTAGGCCGCAACGCTCGAGGCATAGACCAGGCGCTGGGCGCCCGCCGCTGCGGTCGCCTCGAACACGTTGCGCGACCCCTCGAGGTTGATCTTGCGCGTCTCCTCGATGCCTCCGAAGATCAGGAAAGCGAGATGGACAACGACATCGGCGCCCTTGACGAGGCTGTCGAGCGCGTCGCGATCCAGCACGTCGCCCTGGCGATAGCTGACCTTGCGCAACCCTTCCGCGGCCGGATCGAACGGGCGCCGGGCCATCGCCACAACGCTGCCGATCTCCCTGCTGCGGTCGAGCGCGCGCAGCAGCGAGCGCCCGATGTCGCCGGTCGGGCCCGTAACCGCCACCGTCAGCTTTCGTGGCTGGTCGGGCACTGGAGCTACCGCCTGCGCGCGAGCTCGCGTTTGGCCGTCCGCCGGAACCGACGCGCCTTGGCCGCGTTCGCGCGGAGCGTCGCCAAGCGGGAGCGCGGGATCTCGAAGCCGCCGACGAGCTTGTGCGGGAGCAGCGCCCACCCGCCCTCCGCGAACACGAGGTCGCCGCGGACCTGGAAGTTCTGCTGCCAGGTGAACTCTTCACCGTGGAGGTGGGCGGTGAGGCACGCCCGCCCGGGCTGGAACGGGATCTGCGTCGGCGCACCCTCGATCCGGATCCAGCGGTTGGCGCCGTCGACCTTGACAGGGACACGGATTGCAAACGGAAACCCGTCGGGCGAGACGATCGACAGGACCGCGGTGGGATAGGTGGTGCCGAGTTCGTGGATCCTCGGGTCCCAGCTGCTGGCGCCGCCCTCGGGATCGGCGTGGAAGTGCTCCGGTTCCTCGGAGTGTCCCGAGTGCACCTCCTCCATGTGCGCCCCGTACAGCTCCGGCTCGGCGGCGGGGTCGCGGCCGCGCCATACGAACACGCGCTCCGGTCGCACGTGGATGTAGATCCGCATGTAGTACCAGTCGAGCATCTGCTTGATCCGGTCGGGCGGCTGCAGCTTCGCCGTCGCCGGCAGCTTGGCGATCGACTCGCGGGAGTAGCGGTCACGGTTGGCGGCGAGGTCGCGATCATCGACATCAGCGGTGCCCTGGACGAGCACCATCGGCGGGTCGTCGAGGCCGCTGCCGGTCGGATCGGAGAACAGCAGCGCGACCATTGCGTTGGCTCGAGCGTCGTTGGCCTTCTTCGGATAGCCGAGCCCGGTCGTGACGTCGATGCATTCACCGCCGGGCTCGTAATACGGCGTCACCGGCCAGGTGATCGGCCGTCCATTGCGGTCGACCGTCGTGAGCTCGGTCGTGATGAACCGATCGAATACGGCTTGAACGTCGGTCGGCAGGCCTTGCGTCACGCGGCGAGTATATGAGCGCTCGCGTGCGCAGTTAGTTCTGAATAGCAGAACTTTCTGCGCGCTACGCCTCGTACCCCGGCTCACCCGGCAGCACGATCCGCGCCGTCTCACCGGACATCAGCACGCGCGGCTGGACGGGCAGCACGAGCCGCCCGCGCGCGTGGGCGCTCAGCTCATCTGCCGAATCGAACGCCGACAGCTGTTCGAGCTGCTTGATCGTCGGGAACACCAGGAACAGCTCGCCGCGTCGCGATTCCTCGAGCGCGGCGGCGGGTTCGTACCAGCGCGCGTCCACGATCTCGCTCCCGTCGACGATCGGCTGCGCATCCACAGGCGCGGGGGCGAGGTAGAACCACGTATCGAAGCGGATCTTCACCTGCGCCGGCGTGATCCAGCGCGCGAATGCCACGAGACGGTCGGGGTCGCTGATCGTGATCCCGGCCTCCTCGGCCAGCTCGCGGATCGCGGCTGCCCGCAACGCATCCTGGCCCTCGCCCTCCCCGCGGTCGACGGCGCCACCGGGAAACACCCAGGCGCCCCCCATGAAGCGAGCCTCGGGGTTGCGGCGGACGAGCAGAACCTCGAGCGCGCCGGCGCCGCCGCGGAGCAGAATCACGGTCGCGGCGGGGCGCGGCACCGTCTCCTGGCCGGCGTTCAACTCCTCTCCCTGGGCCGGGCGGGGATTCTCCATCGCCCGACCCTACCGGGGAACGCGGCGCGGGGCTGCCGACGCGTCGGTACGCTTCCGCCCCGTGAAGAAGTGGATCTGCGGATCGTGCGGCTTTATCTACGACCCGACCGACGGTGACCCCGACGGCGGGATCCCGCCCGGCACCGCGTTCGAGGACATTCCTGAGACCTGGTTCTGCCCGGTCTGCGGGGCGCGCAAGGCCGACTTCGAGCCCTACGACGATTGAGCCGCCTCCGGATTTGCCTCGCGGGCCTCTTGACGGTCAGCGCGCTTGTTGCACTGACCGGGTGTGGCGGCGGCAGCTCGCACCACACCGTGACCGTCACTTCGACGGCCACGGTCACCGCCGGCCCCGGTCCGGCCGGCGAGGCCGGGATCCACAAGATCAAGCACGTGGTCGTGATCATGCAGGAGAACCGCTCGTTCGATTCCTACTTCGGCACGTATCCCGGTGCCGACGGCATCCCCGCCGGCGTGTGCGTGCCGCAGCGCTTCGGCGGGCCATGCGTGAGGCCTTTCCACGACCGCCACGACAGCAATCTCGGCGGTCCGCACGCGAAGGCCAACGCGCTCGCCGACATCAACGGCGGTGCGATGAACGGGTTCGTGAAGGAGCAGCAGCGCGCGCGAACCGGCTGCGAGCACACGTTTGACCCCGCCTGCGGTCGCAACGGCGGCCGACCCGACGTGATGGGCTACCACGACGGCGCGGACATCCCGAACTACTGGACCTACGCCCGCGACTTCGTGCTCCAGGACCACATGTTCCAGCCGGACGCGTCGTGGAGCCTTCCTGAGCATCTCTTCCAGGTGTCGGAGTGGTCGGCCAGATGCTCGCGAGCGGCAGATCCGATGAGCTGCGTCAACGACGACGTCAATTCCGAGGAGCCACCCGACTTCCAGCGGCGCTACGGAGCGAGGGTCGTGACGATCCCGCACTATGCGTGGACCGATCTGACCTACCTGCTGCACAAGAACGAAGTCAGCTGGGCCTACTACGTGTTCAAGGGCACCGAGCCTGACTGTGAGGATGACGCCGCGCTCACCTGCGCTCCGGTCGGACAGAGCCCGAGGACCCCCGGCATCTGGAACCCGCTGCCGTTCTTCACCACGGTCCGCCAGGACCGGCAGCTCGGCAACATCAAGTCGCTGTCGAACTTCTTCACGGCAGCAAAGGCTGGGAACGCTGCCGGCGGTGTCGTGGATCGCGCCCAACGGCCGCGTTTCCGAGCATCCCCCGGGTCTGGTCAGCGCCGGCCAGACGTTCGTCACCGGCCTGATCAACGCGATCATGCGCAGCCCCGATTGGGACAGCACGGCGATCTTTCTCTCATGGGACGACTGGGGCGGGTTCTACGACCACGTCGTGCCGCCGATCGTCGACGTCAACGGCTACGGGTTGCGCGTCCCCGGGCTCGTGATCAGCCCCTATGCCCGGCGCGGGTTCATCGACCACCAGACGCTGAGCTTCGACGCGTACACGAAGTTCATCGAGGACGACTTCCTCGGCGGGCAACGCCTGAACCCGCAGACCGACGGCCGTCCCGACCCGCGACCGGACGTGCGCGAGGACGCCCCGCAGCTTGGCAATCTCGTCAAGGACTTCGACTTCTCGCAGCAGCCGCGAGGACCGCAGATCCTGCCGCTGCAGCCGGCCACCGATCTGATCGCCTCCAACCCGATGCCGGTTCCGCTGTCGGTGTTGCGAGCGAGGGCGATCACCGTTGCCGCTGCCTATCTCGGGATGACGCCCTCCCAGTTGCGGGCAAGGCTCGCCGCGGGCAGATCGCTTCGCCAGATCGCACGCGCCCACGGCAGCTCGCTGAGCGGTCTGCGCGCGGCGGTCCGCGCGGCGGTGGGCGCCCGTGGCCTGCAGACCCTGACCAGCTGAGAGCTACGCCGCGCTACGCAGGCGACCGGCCGTCGCCTCGGCGATCGAGGCGGCGGTGATCGCGACCAGCCGCCGCAGATCGGCCTCCGAGATCGCAAGCGCCGGCATCAGCACGACGACGTCACCGAGCGGCCTGATCAGCGCGCCGCGGCGGCGGGCCGCGAGTGTCACGTGATGGCCCACGCGCTCGTCGGCACCGAACGGGATCAGCTCGATCCCGACCATGAATCCCCGCTGACGAACCTCCGCAACCGCCGGCAGGGTCGCGATCCGGTGGCTGAGCAGCCGCGTCAGCAACTCGATCTTCGGCTGCAGGACCTCGAGCGTGCGCTCGTCCTCGAACGTCCTGAGCGTCGCGATCCCGGCCGCGCACGCCAGTGGGTTGCCGGTGTAGGTGTGGCCGTGAAAGAAAGTGCGGAAGTCCACGTAGTCGCCGAGGAAGCCCTCGTAGATCCGCTCGGTCGCCAGCGTCGCGGCGAGCGGCAGGTAGCCGCCGGTCAGGCCCTTTCCGACGCATAGCAGGTCGGGTGTCACCTGCTCGTGCTCGCACGCGAACATGCGCCCCGTGCGGCCGAAGCCGGTCGCGACCTCGTCGCAGATCAGGAGCACGCCGTGCGCATCGCACAGCTCGCGCACAGCGCGCAGGTACCCCGGGGGCTGCATCAGCATCCCCGCGGCGCCCTGCACGAGCGGCTCGAGCACGACCGCGGCGACGCTCTCCGCGCGTTCCGCCAGCAGCGCCTCCATATGCCCCGCATCGCCGGCACGCGCACGATGCGAGTCGAACAGCAGCGGCCGGTAGAGCGAGTGGAACAGATCGATCCCGCCGACCGACACCGCGCCCAGCGTGTCGCCGTGGTAGGCGTCCTCCAGGCAGATGAACTCCCGCCGCTGTGGCTCGCCGCGCTGCGTCCACCACTGGAACGCCATCTTCAGCGCGACCTCGACCGCGGTGGAGCCGCTATCGGAATAGAACACGCGCGTGAGGCCTTCGGGCGCGATCGCGACCAGCCGCTCGGCGAGCTCGATCGCAGGCTCATGGGAGAGGCCGAGCATCGTCGAGTGCGCGACTCGCTCGAGCTGGGCGTTGATCGCGGCGTCGATCGCCGGATGACGGTGCCCGTGGACGTTGCACCACAGCGAGGAGACGCCGTCGATGTACGAGTTGCCGTCCGAGTCGTAGAGGTTGGTGCCCTCGGCGTGATCGACAACTACGACCGGCTCGTCCTCGCACCATCCTTGCTGCTGGGTGAACGGATGCCAGATGTGACGTCGATCGGCGGCGAGGAGCTCGGCGGTGTCGCGCACGAACGACAAGCTAGCTCCGCGATCGGTCGGAACTGGCAGCCTAGGGTCGGTGCCCGCACCCCGCCGACGATCGATAACCGCCTTTCGCCCCCAGCTCGCGGCCGGCGCCGTCGTGCTGCTCGTGGTGATCGTGGCGGTCGTCCTGCTCAGCTCGAGCGGCTCCACCGCCCGCCGCCAGCAGCCTGTCTTCCAGTCGCTCTTCCAGGACGACAACCATCTGGTCTACGCGCCGGCCGCGACCGTTGCGAAGACGCTCGACACGCTCGCCGGCCTCGGGGTCGATCGGCTGCGGATCACGGTGCTGTGGGCGGCGGTCGCGCCCGGCAACAGCTCGCCGGTGCCGCCGCCTCACTTCAACGGCGCGGATCCCGCGGCCTACGCACCGGGCGCCTGGGCGCCGTATGACCGGATCGTGACGATGGCGGCGGCTCGCCACATGGCGGTCGACTTCAACATCACAGCTCCGGGCCCCCTGTGGGCGATGAGACGGCCCGCTCCGAGCGCGCGGCTCGCCAGCCATTACGAGCCGTCGGCCGCGGACTTCGGAGCGTTCGTGGCGGCGGTCGGCCGGCGCTACAGCGGCTCCTACGTTCCGGCCGGTCGTCAGGGTGGGCCCCTTCCGCGCGTTGATTACTGGTCGATTTGGAACGAGCCGAACCAGCCTGGGTGGCTCGCGCCTCAATGGCGTGCCGGCGCGATGGACAGCCCGCGGCTGTACCGCTCGTATGTCGATGCCGCGTTCGGTGCGCTCCAGAAGACCGGTCATCTCCCCTCGAGTGACACGATCCTGATCGGCGAGCTCGCGCCGGAGGGAACCGAGGGCGCGAGCGACGAGGCTCCGATCCCGCCGCTGCCGTTCCTGCGGGCGCTGTACTGCCTGGACTCGAGCTACAGACCGCTGCAGGGCGCGCAGGCCGCGGCCTTGCGCTGTCCGGTGCGGCCGGGCAGCCCGGCCGCGTTCGCGGCGGGCCATCCCGGGCTGTTCGAAGCGACCGGCTTCGCACACCACCCGTACTCGTTCTTCCTTCCGCCGACGACGCCGATGTCGGACCCGAACTTCGCACCTCTCTCCGGCCTGTCGCGCCTCGAGCATGCGCTCGACGCGAGCTTCGCCGCATACGGGGTCCATCGCCGGCTCCCGATCTACCTGACCGAGTACGGCTATGAGACCAATCCGCCCAACCCGTTCAGGGGCGTCAGCCCGCAGAAGCAGGCGCTCTATCTGAACGAGGCGCAGTACCTGGCGTGGGCGGATCCGCGCGTCCGCGCGCTGGCGCAGTTCCTGCTCTACGACTCGCCGCCGGACACCCGTTATCCGAAGGGAAGCATCGGATACTGGTCCACGTTCCAAACCGGGCTCGCCTTTGCGGGCGGCGCCGCCAAGCCGTCGCTGGCCGCCTACCGCCTGCCCCTCTTGATCCCCCAGCCGGTCTTCGCTCACGGCCAGAAGATCTACATCTGGGGGATGCTGAGGCCGGCGTCGCGGGACGGCGTCGAACAGGCCCGGATCGAGTGGCGCTCGTCGACCGGGTCATACCGAACGGTCGCCACCGTGGACGTCACGAACGCGAGCGGCTTCTTTGCGACAAACACGGCGCTGCCCGGCACCGGCGTCGTGCGGATCGCGTGGGTGTCGCCCGCCGGTGCGACGCTCTACAGCCGGGAGGTGGGGGTCAACGCTCGGCCGTGATGTCGGCGACGTAGACCGAGACGCCTTCGGCGCGCTCTTCCAGCACCGCCTGCGGCATCACCTTGTAGAGCAGGGCGATCATCGGCCTGTTGTCGCTCTGGACAAGTGCACGCATCCGTTTGATGCCGTGCGCGCGTGCAGTCTCGATCATCAGGCTGAGCATGTGGGTCCCGATCCCGCGCTGTTGGTAGGGGTCGTGGACGATGATCGCGAACTCGGCCTCGCAGGGGTCGGCGGCGCTGCTCGCGCAACGGACCACCGACACGAGCCGCTCGGGCCTGCCTCGCTCGGTGGCGACGAGCGCGATGTGCCGGTCGCCGTCGATCTCGGTGAGATGCCTGAGCTCGCGCTCGGTGAAGCGGCTCATCGGCGTGTGAAAGCGTCTGTAGTAGGTGTCCTCCGAGGTGTACGCGACCGCGTCGGTGATTCGCGTGCGGTCATCGGGCCGCATCGGATGGATGTCGATCGCGAGTTCGGCGCTCGTACTCACAGCCTCACTATCGGGCAATCGGGCGCCGATTACCTGCGCACAACCGTGCTGCATGGGTGCGGAGAACTACGGTGCGCGCCGGATTTAGTCCGCCGAGCGCAGCCAGTCGACGAACTCCGCCCAGCTGAGGCTGGTGCGATGTGCGGACTCGCGCCAAGCGTGACGCCAGCTCTGGGCCCAAGCGGGGTCCCAGCCGCCCCATCGTGCGAGCTGCACGGTCGCCACGGCGAGCGCGAGCGCGCCGCTCAGCACGAGCATCAGGAGAATCGGGGCGGGAAGATCGGCACCGGTGGGGCCAGTCACCGATCCGCCCGGAATCGAGCCCGAGCCGCGGGCCGGGGCGCTGACAACGACAGCGATGTGGGTCCGCCTGCAGGCGCCGCCCGCGCGTGCGGCGAGCGCGGACTGGATCGCATTCGTGAGGTCCTGGAAGTACTGCGCGCCGTAAGTGTCGATGCCCTTGAGCGCGCTCGACAGCTGCGCGCTTGAGAACTGGCACGGCGGCACCGTGCCCTTTTGCTCGTACACGCCGAGCACCTTGCTGTAGGCGCTCGCGAACGCATCGTGCGCGGGGAGCGCGACCATGGTCAGCAGCGTCAGCGCTACGAGCAGGCGAAATCGCGGCGGCACGCCCATGAAGCTACTGAACGCCCCGCGGCCGCGAGCAGCTTCGGATCCGCACGCTCGATGAGCGGCAGCGTCAACACCTCGACGCGGCCCAGTCGCTCGATCGTCTCGCGGTTCGACCGCTCGATCGAATCGGGCTCCTCCGGCCACGGGGTCAGCACGACCGCCTCCACATCGAGGTCCGCTGCCCGCCCTGCCTCCAGCGTCAGCAAGGTGTGGTTGATCGTCCCGAGCCCCGGCCGAGAGGCCACGAGCAGCGGCAGTGCGAGCTCGCGCGCGAGGTCGCGCACATCGTGCTCGGAGCTCAGCGGGACCGCCAGTCCGCCGACCCCCTCGACGACGAGCACCTCTTCGTCGGCCGTGCGCGCCAGCACGGACTCTGCGAGCTCCGACGGGAGAAGCCGGGCGCCCGCCAACTCGGCTGCCAGGTGCGGCGACACGGGCGGGTCAAAGCCCACCAGCGCGACCTCGTCGGGGCCGCATCCGGCGGCCCGCGCAAGCAGTTCGTGGTCGGGCGGCCAATCGGGGTCGACCGCCTCCGCGAGGCCGGTGATAACCGGCTTGAACGCACGCACCGCCAGCCCGTCGGCACGCAGCGCGGCGATCAGCGCGGCCGCCAGCACGGTCTTGCCGACGCCGGTGTCGGTCCCGGTTACGAACCAGCCCCGCAACGGCTACGCGGCGCGGGCTTCGTGGTCGAACACGGTCGCGCGCGGCCTTCCGGCGATTGGTGCAGGCGGCGGCTCGGCGGCGGCTAGGTCGAACTCCGGAGCGTCCTGCTCGAATTCCTCGTATGCGGGGGCCACACGCGATCGCGGATCGAACCCGAGCGCCCTGGCTGCCAGCCCGATCGACCGGGCGGCTGCGCGTAGCTCCTCCTCGCGGTGCGAGGCCATCACCGACAGTCGCAGGCGCGATGTTCCCGGCGGCACCGTTGGCGGCCTGATCGCCTGAGCGAACACGCCGCGCTCGAGCGCGCCCTCGCAGATCCGCACGGCGAGCTGCGCGTCGCCGACCACGAGCGGGATGATCTGGGTGCGTGAGCCGCGGACATCGAACCCCTCGCGTCCGAGCTCGCTGCGGATCGCGGCGGCGTTAGCCGCGAGCTTTTCGACCCGGCGCGGCCGCTCCTCGAGCAAGTCCAGCGCCGCGAGCGCGCCCGCGACAGCGGGGGGAGAGGGCGCTGTCGAGAAGATGAACGTCCGAGCCGTGTTCAGCAGGTAGCGGGCCATCAGGCGGTCGCACGCGACGAACGCGCCGTAGGAGCCGAGCGCCTTGCCGAGCGTTCCGACGATCACGTCGACCTGGTCCTCGACGCCGGCCTCCGCGAGCGCGCCACGGCCGCCGGGGCCGAGCGCTCCGGTTCCGTGCGCCTCGTCGACAAGCACCCGCAGCCGCCGCAGCTGCGCAAGCTCGACGATTTCCTGCAGCGGCGCCACATCGCCGTCCATCGAGAACACGCTGTCTGTCGCGATCAACGCGCCGCGCCCGCTCGCCTGGGAGATGCCCCACGCAAGGTGCTCGACGTCGCCGTGTGCGTAGACGAAGACCTCCGCGCGCGAGAGCCGGCAGCCGTCGATGATCGAAGCGTGGTTCAGCTCATCGGAGAACACGACATCGCCGGGCCGCGCGAGCGCCGCGATCGCGCCGGCGTTCGCGAGGTAGCCCGATCCGAACAGCAGTGCCGTTTCGCGTCCTTTGAACGCGGCGAGGCGTTCCTCGAGCCTGCGATGGATCGTCATCGTCCCGGAGATCAATCGCGATGCGCCCGCGCCGATGCCCCAGCGCATCGCCGCCTCCGCCGACGCCTCGCGCACACGGGGATGGTTTGCGAGCCCGAGGTAGTTGTTCGAGCAGAGCAGCACGACCGGTTTGCCGTCGAGCAACACGTGGGGTCCCTGCGGTCCGCTGATCAGACGCGTGCGCCGCTGTAGCCCCAGGGCCTTCAGCTCGTGCAGCCGGGCCTCGATCTCGATCATGCTGGACGGGAAACATAAGGCTCGCCCCGGACGCATCGATGAATTCCCCGCCCAGGTGGCGGCATTCATCGGCCGCCGACCAGCCTCGAGTGAAGCTCACCGCCGGTGGTCGAGCGGGCGACCTGAAAGCGCCCCAATGGTTGCTGCTCGTGAGGCGTGGAGAACATCTCGCGATCCTGCACGAACACGATCTCGTATCGCTGCAGCAGCCACGCCAGAAGCTCGCGCGGAATCGCCGAGTCGTTGGTCCCCTCCTGGCCGTAGTTGCCGTACGGCGGCGCGAACGCCGGCTGCGGCTCACCCGGGAACTTGTCGTGCATCGCGGCGCCGCCTTCGCTGATGTCGCCGAACACCCGCTTGCGCCAGCCGTCCAGCGACTCGCCCTCCTCCCGGTAGGCGTAGAACGCTCCGTAGTCCCCCTTTCCCAGCCCGTAGCGGATGAAGCGGTGTCCGTTCCAGGCATGCAGCTGCACGTCCCAGCGTCCGCTCGCGCGCATCGCCTTCAGCTCGTCCCATGTCAGGTAACCGGCTGCGCCCGAGTTCACGCGCCCGGCATCGATGAAGATCGTGGCGGTGAAGCCCTCGCGCTTGAGCGCGCTGTCACCGCCGACCCATGAGCTCGCCCAGCCGTCGTCGAACGTGATCAGCAGCGGCCGCGACGGCAGCCTCTCCGGCTTGCCCGCGATGTACGCAGCGAACTGCGCGAGCGTGACCGTGTGGTAGCCCGCGTGGCGCAGCAACGCCATCTGTTTGGCGAAGTCCTGGATGCTGATCGCGTATGCCGCGTCGGCCTGGTCGGCGAACTCCGCCGCCTTTCCGATCCCGTGGTAGAGAAGCGTGGGGATTCCCGCCGGCGTCTTTGAATCGGCTCCCGCCTGCGAAGACCAGACGCGTTGCTCCTCGGCTGAGAGCGTCACCGCAGGCGGCGCCACAGGCTGGCGGGCGGTGCTCGTGGCTGTTTCGCTGCCACTCCCGCCGCACCCGGCCAGCGGCGCGAGTAGCGCCGATATGCCCGTCGCAGCCAGCGCGTGGCGGCCCGGTCGCGACCTCACGGATCGAGCGGTCCCTCAGGCGGCGGCTTCGCGGGCGGAGGCCTCGCGCGTGCGGCGTCCGTGCCCGGTGTTGCGGGCGCCGTCGGGCCGCGGCGGCACCGAGCGCTTGCGCTCGAGGCGCAGCTGCGACGCGGGGTCCCAGAGGCGAACGTCGAGGCCCGGCGCCGGTGGCTCCTCCAGGACTTCGCTCACCACGTCCGGCGTCTCGCCGTCGAGCCAGCCCGACCGGTTGTCGGGGCGTGGATGCGAGCCGTTGTCGTCCTGGCGGGCGACGTTCAGCCCCAGTTCCTCGAACATCGCCCGATCCTCGTCGGGGGTGTTGCCCAGGGTCGTGAGGAAGTTCCCCATCATCACGCCGTTGAGACCCGCCTTGACCGCGATCGCCTGGAGCTCGCCGATGTTCTCGACGCGTCCGCCGCACAGCCTGAACAGTGCGTCGGGCAGGATCAGGCGGAAGATCGCGATCCACTTGACCGCCTCCCAGGGATCCATGAACTCGCGGTCGCCGAACTTCGTGCCGGGTCGGGGGTTCAGGAGGTTGATCGGCACGCTCGTGGGGTTGATGTTCGCCAGCTGGAAGGCCATCTCAACGCGCTGGGCGCGGCTCTCGCCGAGGTTGAGGATCCCGCCGACGCAGGTTTCGAGCCCGGCCTGCTTGACCGCGTCGATCGTGCGCAGCCTCCCTTCATAGCGGACCGTCGTCGAGACCTCGGGGTAGTAGGACTGCGCCGTCTCGACGTTGTGATGCACGCGCTGGATGCCCGCGTCCTTGAGCGCCTTGGCGCGCTCGGCGGACATGTGACCGATCGAGACACAGCGCTTGAGATTGGTGTGCTCGGCGACCAGCCGTGCCCCCTCGAGCACCTTCTCGAAGTCACGCCGCGAGAGCCCCTGGCCCTGCGTGACCATGCAGAAGCGGTGGGCGCCGGCTGCCTCCGCCGCCCGGGCATGCTCGAGGATCTGCTCGGGCCCCATCATCGCGTGCATCGGCGTGTCGGCATCCGCGTACTTCGACTGCGCGCAGAAGCCGCAGTCCTCCGCGCAGCCGCCCGACTTGGCGTTGACCAGCGAGCACATGTCAGTCGAGTCCGCGAAGCGCTCCACGCGTACACGCCAGGCACGCTCGATCAGGCTCTCGATCTCGGAGCGCTCCTCGAGCTCGCCGAGCTGCAGCGCTTCCTCGCGGTCGATCAACGGGGGCACACCGGCAGGTTATGAAGCGCCCCGGACGGCGTTTACATGTCTCCGAGGAGCTTCGCCTTCTCGCGCGCGAACTCCTCGTCGGTGAGCGCACCGCTCTTGTGCAGCTCGGCCAGCTTGGCGAGGCGGTCGACGGGATCCGCTGAGCCGGCCGCGGGCGGAGCCGTCACGGGCGCTCGAAACGTCGGGGTCGGGGCCGTCGCGCCGGCCGAATACGCGCCCATGATCGCGTCGGGCTCGCCGCCGCTCGAGCCGAACGCGGATGAGGCGGTCGGGGAGGCGCTCGTCCCGAATGAGGGGACAGGCGGCCCGGAGCCGGCGGGCCTGCGAGAAGACCCCCGTGAGAGACGGCTCAGCCCGACCCACAGAGTCGCCAGCGCCGCGAGCGCGGCGAACGCGAGGAAGGAGCCGCCGAAGATGGTTCCGAACGTCTTCTTGCTCGAGGAGACGTTCGAGTCGAATGCCACCGTCAGCGCACCGGCGCCGATCGCGCCGAAAGTGATCGCGAGGATCAGCCCGACCGCGCCTCCGCCTGCGATCAGACCACCGATGACGGTCAGGAAGATCCCGCCGATCATGAACGCGATCCACCAGCCGGTGCCCTTCGGGCAGTAGGGGACCGGACCGTAGTGGCTGCTGTACCCGGTCGACGAGCACGTACCGATCTTGACGACGTGGTGGATGCCGACGCCGAGCAGCACTCCTCCGAAGAGGAGCATCGCGATGCCAACGATCATCCGGTTGCTCGGCTGTAAGCGCCCCATGGTCCCTCGCGGTCAATCCTAGTGGCCCGGAGAAACCCGCCGTGCCTCAGCGCCCGCGCCAGTTCGGGGCGCGCTTCTCGGCGAAGGCGTGCACGCCCTCGCGGAAGTCCTCGGAGGAGAAGCAGGCGCGGCGCAGCTCGATCAGCTCGCGCTCGACCTCGGGGTCGAGCTGGGCCTCGGCGTCGAGCACCGCGCGGATCACGCGCTTGTTGCCGGTCTGCGCCAGCGGCGCGTTGGCGGCGATCTCCTTGGCCAGCCCGAGCGCCTCGTCGGCAAGTCGTTCGGGCTCGGCGAGCTTGTTGACGAGTCCCCAAGTGTGGGCGGTGCGGGCGTCGATCCGACCGCCGACCAGGAACAGCTCGCGCGTGCGGGCAGCGCCGATGATGTCGATGAACTTGCGGATGCCGGTGTGCGAATAGACGAGGCCGAGCTTCGCCGGGGGCATCCCCAGCGCGATCGTGCCGACCGCGATGCGCAAGTCGCAGGAGAGCGCGAGCTCCAGCCCGCCGCCGATCGTGTGGCCGTTGAGCGCGGCGATCGTGGGGTACGGGTAGACCTCGATCGCCTCGATCGCGGCTGCGAACGGGTGCGCGATCAGCTTCTCGGCCTCGTGCGCGAACGTTTGATTCGGATCCCACCCACCCAGATCGCCTATGTCGTACCCGGCCGAGAAGGTCGTGCCCTCCCCGGTGATGATCACGCAGCGCGCGTCGAGCCGGGGCAGCGTGTGAGTGAAGCTGTCGAGCAACGCGTGATCGAGCGCTCCCCGCTTGCCCGGATTGGAGATCGTCAGCCGGGCCACGCCCGGGGCCGGCTCATGTACGAGCAGGCGAGAAGCGCTACTCGAGGACAACGAGCGTGTCGCCCTCGGAGACCGACTGCCCTTCCTCGCAGAGGATCTGCTTGACCACACCCGGATCCTCGGCTTCGACGGGCATCTCCATCTTCATCGACTCGAGGATCACGACGGTGTCGCCTTCGTCGACGTTGTCTCCAACCTCGACCTCGATCTTCCAGACCGTGCCCGTGATGTGGGCCTCGACGTCAGGCAAGTGAACCGCTCCTTTGCTCGAATGACGGCCGGAGCATAATCGCACCCTCAGGCGGGAGAACTTCTGCCCATTTTCCGGATTCCGTCCGAGGGGGGCGCTTGACTATGCGCAGGCGCGTGGATTGGATCGCGCCTTCGAGGAGAGAGATGGAGGGGTCCAACATCTTCATAAGCTCGGCCTCTCGGCGACAGCTCCAGCGTCGGCGGATGGCACGGACGGCATTTCGCCTCCAGCCAGTGCTCTCGACGCTGCTGATCGTCGGGGCGCTGATGGCCTTCGCGGCCGTCCGGTTCGGGATCTAGCCCGACCTCAAGGGGCCGCTCCGCGGCATCCTTGGGGCCGTGCGGGCCCGTCCGGACCGGCGTCGCGGTTCGTGGTCGGCGGGGCCGGCGGCGGTTCGTCGTGGCGTGGCCTCGTGGCGGTTCGGGTGGCGAGGCCGACGGCGGTCAAGGTGCCACCCCCGTCGATGCCCTTTCCGCCGGCCATCCATGGCCTCAGTGACCCCCTCACGCAGACACGCTCCAGCCCCTGAAGCACGAGTAGGGAGGGTCGAACGTCCATTTGGGAACAATTCGCCTCGGCGGGAGGGCGACGGGGTGCCAAATGGACGCTGGCAGGCGTCCCCAACCCCCATTTCGTTACATCTCACCGCCGCGGATGGGCAACGCGTAACGAAATCGGCGCTATAGCACCCATTTCGTTACACGTTGCCTCGCGAGCGGTCGCTGTGTAACGAAATCGGGGCTGCCAGGCACCCCACCCCCTCTTCGAAAGCCAAAAGCCAGGCAGACCAGCCCCCAAGGCCTCCGGTCGAAGGCCGGAAGCTGAGGCGCTAGCCGGCGCACCCACCCGGGCCACCGAGGCGCCAGCCGGCGCGCCCACCCAGGCCACCGAGGCGCCAGCCGCAAGCATAAGAAGCGCGACAGACCCGCCCGCACCCGCCAAGCCAAGCGGCCCGGACGGGGCCGCCCGGCCCCACGGATGCCGCGCGCAGCGCGGCCCATCCTCAGGCCATCGCGAACGTCGCCGGGTCGGGACCCGTGCGCCGGCCCTCGTCGAGGTCGGTGATCGCGGCCATCTGCTCGTCGTCGAGCTCGAAGTCGAAAAGCCGCAGGTTCTCCTCGATCCGGGCGGGCGTAACGGACTTGGGAATCACGACGTTGCCGAGCTGGACGTGCCACCGCAGCACGACCTG
This sequence comes from uncultured Solirubrobacterales bacterium, assembly GCA_963796525.1. Lineage (GTDB taxonomy): Bacteria > Actinomycetota > Thermoleophilia > Solirubrobacterales > Solirubrobacteraceae > Palsa-465. The sequence goes on along the minus strand of CAWCMD010000009.1, from coordinate 391,176 downwards.
GGCCGGCGTCCGGCCGGTGCTCGACGCGATCTCGTCGACCGTCGGATCCTGAAGCAGCTCGCCGCCCTTCGCCAGCGGGCTCCAGGCCTCGGTCAAGATCCCGTGCTCGGCGTGGAAACCGCGCAGCTGCTCCTGCGGGAGCCGCGGGTGAAGCTCGATCTGGTTGATCGAGGGCACCGTCGCAGTCTCTTCGATCACCCGCTCGAGGTGCTCGACAAGGAAGTTGGAGACGCCGATCGAGCGGGTGCGGCCGTCGGCCTTGAGCTCGGAGAGGGCCTCCCAGGTCTCGACGTACATGTCGCGCGAGGGGACCGGCCAGTGGATCAGGTAGAGGTCCACGTACTCGAAGCCGAGTCGCTCGAGGCTGCGCTCGAAAGCACGCAGGGCAGCGTCGCGACCGTGGTCGCCGTTCCACAGCTTGGTCGTCACGAACACGTCCTCGCGGGGGATCTCGGCCCGGCGGATTCCCTCGGCGACGCCGGACTCGTTGCGATAAGCGGCCGCGGTGTCGATGTGGCGGTAGCCCGCGCGCAGCGCCGCTTCGACGGCGTCGGCGGTTTCTTCGGCGGGGATCTGGAAGACGCCGAACCCGAGTTGCGGGATCTGGCGCCCATCGTTGAGTTCTAGATATTCAGTCACCGAACGAGTATGCCCAGCGCCTCCGATCCTTATGCTGACCGCGTGCGAGTCGAGGTGCTCGGACTCCGGGTGGGCGTGCCCCTCGAGGGGGCATGCTCCTGCTATCTGGTCAGCCACGGGCGGACCACGGTGCTGCTCGACTTCGGGCCGGGAGCGCTCGAGCGTGCGTGGAAGCGCCGGCTGATCGGCAAGATTGACGCGATCGTGATCTCGCACATGCACGTCGACCACGTGCTCGACCTGCTGCCGCTGTCCGGGGAGGTCGCGCGTGCGTACGCGGGCCACGAGCGCACGCGCCTCTATGTGCCCCGCGGGCGCGGGCTGCAGGTGCTCGACCGGCTCGCCGGCGCGATCGGTTCGAATCCGAACCGCTTTCACGATGCATTCGAGATCCGGGAGTACGACGACGATGAGGCCGTCGAGATCGGTGCCCTGCGGATGACGTTCTCGCGCACGGCGCACCCGGAGCTGTGTTACGCGGCGCGGATCAGCGACGGCTCCTCGACGCTCGTGTACGGCGCCGATGGCGCGTATGACGAGCGCTTGGTCCGGTTCGCTGCCGGCGCCGACGTGCTGCTGCTCGAGGCGACGTATCTTGATTCGGATCCCGCCCACCCGGGTCCCGCCCACCCGGAGCTTGAGCGAAAGGGCCACATGACCGGCGAACAGGCCGGCATCGTCGCGCGGGAGGCCGGAGCGCGCGGCCTCGTCATCACACATGTCGGGCCGTGGGCCGGCGAGAACGAGGAGAACCTGCGGCGAGCGCGAGCGCAGTTCGCCGGCGAGGTGGAGCTCGCCTATGAGGGCGCCGTTTTCGAGACGGCGGGAGAATCCCGCGGATGATCCTCGCGATCGACCAGGGCACCACCGGCAGCACCTGCCTGGTGTTCGACGAGCAGGCCGAGCTGATCGGCCGGGCGTACCGCGAATTCACGCAACATTTCCCTCGGCCGGGATGGGTCGAGCACGACGCGAGCGAGATCTGGGAGGTAACGCGCGCCGTCGCCGGTGAGGCGCTCGAGGATGCCGGGATCGGGCCCGGCGAGCTTGACGCGGTCGGCATCACCAATCAGCGCGAGACGGTGTGCGTGTGGGACCCCGTCAGCGGCGAGCCGCTCGCGCGCGCGATCGTTTGGCAGGACCGTCGCACCGCCGCGCGCTGCGACGAGCTCCGCGCAGCCGGGCACGAGCGGCTGGTGCGCGAGCGCACAGGGCTGGTGCTCGATCCCTACTTCTCGGGGACCAAGATCGAATGGCTGCTGCGCAACGTCGACGGCCTGCGCGAGCGCCGCGCGGTGTTCGGAACGGTCGATGCGTGGCTGATCTACAAGCTCACGGGCGAGCTCGCGACCGACCCCTCGAACGCCTCGCGCACGATGCTGTTCGACATCAACCGCGGGCAGTGGGATCAGGAGCTGATGGAGCTGCTGGGGGTGCCGGAGGGGGCGCTGCCGGAAGTGCGCCCGAGCTGCGGGGTGTTCGGGACGACGCGGCCCGATCAGCTGTTCGGTCACGAGGTGCCGGTCGCGGGGGTCGCCGGCGATCAGCAGGCGGCGCTGTTCGGGCAGGCGTGCGTCGATCCCGGCCTCGGGAAGAACACCTACGGCACCGGTTCGTTCGTGCTCGAGAACACCGGCTACCGCCCGTCCGAGCCGGTCGACGGGCTGCTGAGCACGGTGGCGTGGGGAATGGGATCCCCGCCCACCCCGCGCCTCACCTACGCGCTCGAGGCGGCGATCTTCGTCACCGGCGCGTCAGTCCAGTGGCTGCGCGACGGGCTCGGGATCATCGATGCGGCAGCGGAGACCGAAGCGCTGGCGGCATCGCTTGACTCGAATGACGGCGTGTACTTCGTGCCGGCGCTGACCGGTCTCGGCTCGCCGCATTGGGACCCGTATGCGCGCGGCACGATCGTCGGGCTGACCCGTGGGTCGGGCAGAGCGCATCTCGCGCGGGCGGCGCTCGAGGCGATCGCGTACCAGACGGTCGATGCCGTGCGCGCGATGGAGGTTGCGTGCGGTCATCGGCTCGAGGAGCTGCGCGCCGATGGTGGAGCGACGGCCAACGGATGGCTGATGCAGTTCCAGGCCGACGTGCTCGGGGTTCCGGTCCGCGTGCCCGAGATCGCCGAGACGACCGCGCTCGGCGCCGCGTACCTCGCCGGGATCGGGTGCGGCAGCTGGACGATCGATCAGGTTGCGCGCGGCTGGCGGGAGCGCGTTTGCTACGAGCCGCGGATCAGCGTTGACGAACGCGAGGCCCTGCTGCACCGCTGGGGCCGCGCGGTGGAGCGAGCGCGGTCCTGGGAGAAACCCGAGAGCTAACACAATCCGCCAATTGGGGTATGAATCCCTGACATGCCCGACGTCAAGCTCAAGCCGCAGGTCTACAAGGACCCGCGCCCGAAGGAATTCTTCGATCACTTCCACGAGCTGGTGCGCTCGCGCGAGCCTGAGGCCAGGGTCTGGGAGACGACCCGAGTGCTCACCGTGCTCTGGTCGCTGCTGGGGTTCAGGGCGCGGGCGTTCGGCAGCGAGTACGTGCCGAACGGGCCCGTGATCCTTGCGCCGAACCACGCGTCGTTCATGGATCACTTCTTCACGGGTGCGTTCATCCGGCGCCGCGTGCAGTTCATGGGCAAGTCGCAGCTGTTCAAGGGCGTGCTGGGATGGATCTACAGCCACGGCGGCGTGTTCCCGGTCAGGCGTGGCCTTCATGACGAGGAGACGTTCATCACCGCGTTCACGATCCTCAACCGGGGCGGCGCGATCGTGATGTATTGCGAGGGTGGTCGCTCGCGCACGGGCAAGCTGGCGGATGAGGCGAAGCCGGGGATCGGCCGCCTCGCGCTCGAGTCCGGCGTGCCCGTCGTGCCGATTGCGATCCTGGGCTCCTACCAGGTGCGCAACTGGAAGCGGCTGCATTTTCCCCGCGTCACCGTCCAGTACGGGACGCCGATCAAGTTCAAGGTCGTGCCGGACGCCACCCGCGAGCAGCAGCAGGAGGCCGCGGATGAGATCTTCGGACGGATCCGCCAGCTTCACGACGAGCTCGAGCGGGTCGGGCACGCCGGCGCGGCACGGGCTTGGCGCGAGCGGCCGGCGCCGGCGTCGTCGTAGGACGTCTTCGAACGCGCACTTTCCTCCGCTATGCGGAGGGAACTGCGCTCTCAAACCGGCGTTGCGACTACGCCGTCGCGATCGCCGCCGCCTGCTCCAGGCCGAGCTCGTCGATCGCTGTCTCTCGCATCTTGAACTTCTGGACCTTGCCGGTGACGGTCATCGGGAAGGCGTCCACGACCTTGACATAGCGCGGGATCTTGTAGTGAGCGATCTGGCCCTTGCAGAACTCTCTGAGATCCTCTGCGGTGACGGTGGCGCCGGCCTTCGGGACGATCCACGCCATCAGCTCCTCGCCGTAGCGCTCATCCGGCACGCCGACCACCTGCACGTCGGCGATCTCGGGATGGGTGTAGAGGAACTCCTCGATCTCCCGCGGGTAGACGTTCTCGCCGCCGCGGATGACCATGTCCTTGATCCGGCCGACGACCCGCACATAGCCGTGCTCGTCCATCGTGGCGAGGTCGCCGGTGTGCATCCAGCCGTCCTCGTCGATCGCCTCGGCCGTGCGCTCGGGGTCGTTCCAGTAACCGCGCATCACCGCGTAGCCCCGGGCCAGGAACTCGCCAGCCTCACCCCGCGGAAGCGTGCGGCGGTGATCGGGATCCCCACCCACCCCGATGATCTTGATCTCGGTATGCGGCATCACCTCGCCGACCGTGCCGCAGCGGTGCTCGAGCGTGTCGTCACGGCGCACCTGGGTCGTCACCGGCGATGTCTCGGTCATGCCGAACGCGATCGACATCTCGTCGATCCCCATGTCAGTGGAGACGCGCTTCATGACCTCGATCGGGCAAGGTGAGCCGGCCATGATCCCGGTACGCAGCGGTCCCAGGTCGAAGTCCGCGAAGTTCGGGAGTCCGAGCTCGGCGATGAACATCGTCGGCACCCCGTAAAGGCTCGTGCAGCGCTCCTGCGCGCAGGCGCGGAGCGTCGCCTCGGGATCGAATGTCTCGGCGGGGTAGACCATGCACGCGCCCCGGCTACTCGCCCCGAGGTTGCCCATCACCATCCCGAAGCAGTGGTACAGAGGCACCGGGATGCATACGCGATCGCGCTCGGTGTAACCGCACAGCCCGCCGACGAAGTAGGCGTTGTTGAGGATGTTGTGGTGGGTGAGCGTCGCGCCCTTCGGAAAGCCGGTCGTGCCGCTGGTGTATTGGATGTTGATCGGATCATCGAAGTCGAGCTCGTCGCTCAGCGCGCGCAGCTCCTCGCGGCGGGTCGGATCGCCGGCGGCGAGCTCCTTCCACTCCGGCGTCTCGAAGAAGACGGCCCGCTCCAGCTCGGAGAGCTGCGGCCGCACGGTGTCCACCATCTCGACGAAGCTCGCGCCCTTCAGGCTCTGGGCCGCGAACAACCAGCGGCATCCCGACTGTCCAAGCGCGTACTCGAGCTCGCTCAGCCGGTAGGCGGGGTTGATGTTGACGAGGATCACCCCGAGCTTGGCCGTCGCGTACTGGACGAGCGCCCACTCGGCCCGGTTGGGGCTCCAGACGCCGACGCGGTCCCGTCGGCGCAGGCCGGCGGCGAGCATGCTGCTGGCGAGCCGGTCGACCGCCTCGTTGAACTCCGCGTAGGTGTAACGGACGGTCGTTACTGTCGGGTTCGCTGGTTCGCGTTGAAACGAGACGAGCGCCTCGCCGTCGGGCACGCGGGCGACTGTGCGCTCGAGGTTGTGTCCGATCGTCTCGCCGAGGAGCGGCTCGGGATACGCGCCGTGGGCGTAGGACAGCATCGTTTGGTTCTCCTTCCTCCGACTTGCTTCGATCCTACTCGTACACCGGCCTCAGGCGCGGGAGCAACTCGTAATCATGGCCCGGGATCACGACCGCGCCCGGGGTCTGCTCGTTGTAGCGCCGGATCTCCTTCAGCGAGCGCTCGTACAGGTGGCGGTCGCGGATCAGCAGCGGCGTCGCGTCGCCGCGCAGCGCCCGCATCGTGAACGCTGCGTCGCCGACGATCAGCACCTCGCCGGCGCCGGTCCTCAGCACCACGGACTGGTGCCCGAGCGTGTGTCCTGGGGTCGAAAGAAGGCGGACCGAGCCGTCTCCGAACAGGTCGAGCGACTGTGCGAACGCGGAGAATGACTCGACCGGCTCGGAGCCGTAATCGACGGTACGCCAGTCGAACGCGTGGTCGAATTGGCGGTGGTGGTAACCCTTGAACGTGCCACCCGCGACGGCGGCATCCCATTCCCGGCGGTCCACGACGAACACGGCCTGCGGAAACTCGGACACCGCGCTCGCATGATCGATGTGCAGGTGGGTGACGATCACGACCTTGACGTCGGTCGGCTGGACGCCGCGCGCCGGGAGCTGGAAGCGAAGTGCCTGGTCGTGCTCCATCCGAATCCGGTAGAGGACCTTGCCGGCGCGTCCCATGTTTGGTGAGGCGCTCGTGGCGCAGCTTGGATGGAGCCCCGTGTCGATCAGAATCGGGCCGACACCGGGATGCTCGACGAGGAACGCGGGCACCGGCAGCCAATCCCAACGGCGTCGAGGGCCGAGGAACTTGGTGGCGGCCCTGAGGCCGCTCAGCCGGCCCTGCGGCGCGTCTGTATAGGCCCGTGGCGCGTGCATCTCGCCGGTGATGATCGGGTGAACCCGGACCGTCGCGCCGGGCCGGCCGCCGGCGAGCGGAAGCGAAGCCGGACGTGGCTCGGTGATCACGGCCATCAGGAGCGGGAGGCTATAGCGTGTGCGGCGAGATGACCGTTCTTCGATCCGACCTGCTGAGCAGTCGCACGATCGCGCTGGCCGGTGGACCGCTTGCCGGGCTGGGCGAGGCGCTTGGCTCGCTTGGCGCCAGCGTCATCGTCGCCGAGGGCGACTCGGTCTCTGAGGAATGGGCGCGCGAGCGGGCGCCGCTGGACGCTCTCGTCTACGACGCCGGGCGCGCGTTCGCGGCGGGTGCGCAAGACGGACTGCGGATGGCGCTCGAGCACGCGTGGGAGGCGATCCACGCGGCCGCCGCGGGTGCGCTCATCCCCGGTGAGCACGGCGGCAAGATCGTGTTGATCGGCCCGCGCCCGGACTCCGGCCCGCACGCCGAAGCGGCACGGGCCGCGCTCGAGAACCTCGCGCGGACGCTATCGGTGGAGTGGGCGCGCTACCGGATCACCGTGGCGATGATCGCGCCGGGAGTTGCGACGAGCGCCGAGGAGCTCGAGACACTCGTCGCCTTTATGGCGTCCTTCGCGGGTGACTACTTCACAGGCTGCCGCTTCGACCTCGGCTCGGTCTAGAGCCGCGGCGCGATCACCTCGGCTGCGCGGGGCGGCGGGTTGCGGCCAAGCGACGGAGCGTTGTCGCCCGCGAGTGAGTACATCTCCTCATGCGTGGCCGGGCAGGTGTGCGTCCGCTGGATCAGCCCGGTGCGAATTGCTTGCACCCATGCGGGTGCGAGCTCGTGCTCGTCAAGGCTCAGCTCCCACGCGACCAAGCCAAGGCTCGCGGAACCGAACTCATCGATTATCGCGAGAATCTCCTCGAGCCACCTGAGCTCGGATCGCGACGAAGCTGCGGCTGTGCAATTCACCCCGCCGCTGTTATAGAACCGAACGGCGTTCGGAACCATCGGACATCTGTCCAATCGGGCCTCATTTGGGTTGGTCGGCCAGCCAGTCAGGTCTCGCCAACCGCTGTAGTGGCGCCCGGCTGGAGAGAGTGTGTGGCCGCCCATGCTCGCTGCTGGCAGTTCCCCGCTCCTACACCGTTCTTAGGGGTTCCTCACCCGACTGATACAGGCGGAGTGGAAGCTGTTGGCATGAACTCTCCAAGCGAAATCAGATTGGCGCGCAGGGCGCGCGTGCGGATGATCCGCAGACGGGTCGTGGCCGGCGCGGTCGCTATGTTCATCGCCGCGTGGCTTTTGATCGCCGTCGTGCTGGTCTCCGGTCACGATCCCGCCCTGGCAAAGAAGGCGGCCGCCGCCAGCACCAGTTCGGTCTCCAGCTCAGGCTCCGGCTCGGCCGTTACGACAGGCTCGAGCGGTTCGACGGGTTCGACGGGTTCGACGGGCTCGACGGGCTCGACGGGTTCGACCGGCTCGAGCGGCTCGACCGGAAGCTCTGCCGGCAGCGTCACCACACAGCAGTCATGAGCGCCACGCTCGTCAGCGAGCAGCGCGAGACGTTCGCGTGCTTCGGCTCTGAGTGCACGGTCGCGGTGTACAGCGCCGACCGGCCTGCCGACGCCGCCGACGCGGTCGCGATGGCGCGACGGAATCTGCTGCGCTGGCATCACCAGTTCTCGCGCTTCGAGGAAGACAGCGAACTGTCGCGCCTGAACGCGGATCCCAGACCCACAGTCCAGGTGAGCCCGATGATGAGGCGGGTCGTTCAGGCTGCTGCCGACGCGGCTCGTCGCAGCGGTGGCCTGGTCGACCCGACGCTCGGGGCGGACATCGTCCGCAGTGGCTATGGCTCGCACTTCAGCGGCGACGGGCTGCCGCTGGACGTTGCGCTCGCGCTTGCGCCGTCGCGTGGGCCGGCGGCCCCTCGCAGGGGCTCCGATTGGTCTGCGATCGAGGTGTCAAGACGTGACGGCACCGTGAGCAGACCGCCGGGCGTCGAGCTCGACGTCGGCGGTATCGCAAAGGGCGTGTTCGCCGACGAGCTGGCGGCGCTGCTTGCGGGTCACGACACGTTCGCGGTCGACTGCTGCGGAGACGTTCGCCTTGGCGGACGCGCTCGCGAGCTTCGTGACGTTCACGTCGCCAGCCCGTTCGACGAGTCGATCCTGCATACCTTCCGGCTCGAGTCCGGCGGGGTCGCGACCAGTGGCATCGGCAAGCGAAGCTGGCTCAGTGCCGATGCCCAGCCTGGACATCACCTGCTGGACCCGCGGACCGGTCGCCCCGCATTCACGGGGATCGTGCAGGTGACCGCGCTCGCTCCGAGCGCCGGCGAGGCCGAGGTGCTGAGCAAGGCCGCTCTGCTCAGCGGTCCGGACGCGGCCGAGCAGTGGCTTGCCGGCGGCGGCGTGATCGTGCTCGAGGACGGCAGCTGGCGCGTGGTCGAGCCGACGGCCGGCTGAGGAGCCGCGGGGCCTCAAGCCGGCACGGCGGTCACGTGGGCCGCCAGCCACGCGCACATGTCGTCCAGCACCTGCGCCTGCTCGGGCTCGTTGAAGATCTCGTGGTAGAGGCCTTCGTAGGCCTTGACGCTCTTGTCCTCAGCGCCGATCCGATCCCCGAGCATCACGCTTCCTTCGATCGGGCAGAGCTGGTCGGCGGTGCCGTACATGATCAAAGTAGGGATCGTGATCGCACGCACCGACTCCGGGAAAGCGTCGATCGCCGAGGCCAGCTCGGCGACCGTGCGGACCGGAAGCTTGCCGTGGTGGACGAGTGGGTCCTCGATGTACGCCTTGACCACCTCGGGGTCGCGACTCACGAGCGTCGCGTCAATTGGGAACAGCGGCAGGCTCGGAGCGATCGCCGAGAGGATCCTGGCGGCCGCCCGCAACGGAGCCGGCGCCGCCGCAAGCGCCGCGAGCGACCCGCTCAGGATCAAGCCCGCGAGTCGATCCTGGTGTGCCGTCGCGTACGACAGCGCGAGCGCGGCACCCATGCTGTGCCCAATCAGGAACAGCTGCGCGTCCGGATGCTGCCCGGACGCCATCAGCACCAGCGTGTCGAGATCGGCGACCGCGCGGTCCAGCCGGTCGATCAGCGCGCGCGAGCCCTCCGAGCGGCCGTGGCCACGATGCTCGATTGCGTACACCGCGTAGCCGTCGGCGAGCAGGCGCTGTGCGACGTGCCGGTAGCGGTCGCTGTGCTCGCTCGCGCCATGTGAGATGACCGTCACGGCGCGCGGCTGCGTGTCCGGCAGCCAGCACTGCCAGAAGATGCGCAGACCACCCGCCCCGGTGAAGTGACTCACGGGCTGCCGTCCGCTGAGGTGCTCATGAGCTCTCCTGTGCCCATGGCACCACGACCGCGTCCTCGTGCGGGGCGTCCCGAGCAACCACGTACTCGGCCGGATCGGTGTCGGATGGGTTCTCGAGAATGTGCGTCTCGCGCGGCGGCACGTACACCAGATCTCGTGGTTCGAGCATCAACTCGTGCTCGAGATGATCTCCCCATTTCACGCGCAATTCGCCTGAGAGCATGTATACGGCGCTCTCACATCCCTCGTGGTAATGCGGGCGCGAGCGTGCGCCCGGCGGCACGCGGAACACGGCCATGTAGATGTTCTGCGCGCCGGCCGTCGTCTGCGAGATCTCGCTGCCGCCGACCACGCCGCGCGGCACCTCGCGAGCCGGCCCGGGCTTCACCACCCTCATGGGGCGAGTCTACCGTTGGCCGTGTAGCCCCGGCTCGTGCGGCACGACCTCGATCTGCAATGGAGGTTGCGGTGCTGCCTCGTGGTCGACCTGGAGCGTGGTGTGGTGGAGGTCGAAGCGCTCCTCGAGTACGTGCTGCAGGGCGCGCCGGAGCTCGTGACAGTCCTCGCCTGCCTTGACCACAACGTGCGCGGAGAGGGCGGGAAAGCCAGACGTGACTTCCCAGACGTGCAGGTCGTGCACCTGCACGACGCCCGGTTGTGAAGCCAGGAGGTTGCCGATCTGCTCTGGGTCGAGACCCGCCGGCGCCGCCTCCATGAAGATCCTGCCCGACGCCTTCAGCAACACGATTGCCGCGTGGAACATGATCCCGGCGATCAGCAGCGACGCGATCGCGTCAGCGCGATCGAACCCGGTCGTGAGGATCACGATTGCGGCCACCGCCGTGGCGATAAAGCCGTAGAGGTCGGTCAGGATGTGGCGATATGAGCCTTCAACGTTGAGGCTCCGGTGTTCGGTATCGGCGGGTCCGGCGAGGATCCTGGTCGCGGCAAGGTTCACCACGATGCCGGCGAGCGCGACGACCAGCACCAGACCGCCCTTGACAGCGGGCGGAGAGACGAGCCGGTTGATCGCGCCGTAGACGATGAACGCGGCCAGTATCAGCAGCGTCATCCCGTTCGCCTGAGCGCTCAGGATCTCGGCGCGGCCGAGACCGTAGGTCATCGACCCGCTCGCGGGGCGACCAGCGAGGCGCGCGGCGAAGAGCGACAGCGCGAGCGCAGCAGCGTCCGTGAGCATGTGCGCCGCGTCGGAGAGCAACGCGAGCGAGGACGCGATCACCCCCACGGTGATCTCGGCGATCATGAACGCCACGATCAGGATCAGAGCGCGTCGCAGCGGCTGCCGGTCAGCTCCCCGGGACCCATGGACATGATCGTGCGCCACGGGGCGAGAGTAGCCGGTGGGTCAGTTCATCGATGGGTCGGCCGGCATCCGCGCGACGAGCGCGTAACTGCCTCCCTTGCGAGTCAGGACCTGAGACCAGAGCGTGGTCGTATCCGCGCCAAAGGCGTCGCGGACGCGCGCCCGCTCGAGGATCCAGTCCCCGCGCTCGAGTTCTCCGTCGAGCTGGCCAGGGCCCCAGCCGGCGTGGCCGACGAACGCCCGCGCTGCGCGGACGCCCGCAACCGGTTTCTCGGGCGAGGACCCGGTCCCGAGCACGCCGACGTCATCGAACGCGATCAGCGCGGCGTCGGTCGGATCCTCGAACTCCGCCAGGACGATGACGGAAGATGGTTGCACCGGACCTCCGATCGACAGGAGATCGTCGAGGTCGACCAGTTCCTGAATCTGCGGAACGGCTTCGCCAACGGTTGTCTCCGACACGCGGTTGAGCACCAGGCCCAGGGCCCCTTCGTCGCTGTGCTCGATCACGAGCACCACGGTGCGCCAGAAGTTCGGGTCGATCAGCGACGGTCCGGCGATCAGCAGCTGTCCGCGAACCGATTCCATCAGCTGACTGTCAGGTCGGTCCGGAGCCCGCCTCGGGGTTGCTCTCCATCGACGAGCTCTCGTCCTGGGAGTGCGCACCGGTCAGCCGGTGTGCGCGATCGGCCAGGTCGAGCGCCTCCGTCGCGCCGGCGTCGGTGTCCAGATCCAGTCCGGCAAGCTCGGCAATCACCTCGAACAAGTCGACCGACAGACACACCTGTGCGGGCTCGGCGCTGCCTGCTCTCCGCGCACTGAATACCTCCTGCTCGCGCCACACGAGGATCTTTGCACCCGTGCTCGCCGTCAGGGTCACTTTCATGAATACGCTCCCGCCGATGTTGCAATCCCGCTGCTTCGCTTCGCTTCCATGCGAAACGCGATTTATACCTTGTTATCGGACGTGGCAGGAAAACTTGTCCGTGTTCACAGGCCGAGCGACCGGCCCAGGATCTCCTTCATGATCTCGTCTGTGCCGCCGCCGATCGGGCCGAGGCGTGCATCGCGGGCGGAGCGCTCGATTCCGTACTCGACCATGTAGCCGTTGCCGCCGTGGATCTGCAGGCATTCGTCCATCACGTCGAACGCGGCTCGCTGCGTAGCGAGCTTGGCGATCGTGACCTCGCGCACGGCGTCCTCGCCGGCGACGTAACGGCGCAGTGCCGAGTAGGTCACATCGCGACCGGCCTCGACCTTGACCGCGATCTCGGCGAGCTTGTGGCGAATCACCTGGTGGTGACCGATTGCACGCCCGAAGGTCTCGCGCTCCAGCGCGTACTTCAGTGTCTTCTCGAACGCGACCTGCATCGCCCCGACGGCCCCGAGCGCCATCAGCAGCCGCTCCCACTGGAAGTTGGCCATGATCAGGTAAAAGCCGGCGTTCTCGTCGCCGAGCAGGTTTTCCTCGGGAACGAACACGTCATCGAAAGTGATGTGGGCCGTGTCGGATGCGTGCCACCCGAGCTTCTCGATTGCGCTCGATTCGACGCCGGGTCCGCGCTCGATGATCAAGAACGACAGCCCGCGGTGCCCACCCTCGGGCTTGGTCTTCACAGCGGTCACGATCACGTTGGCGCGCACGCCTCCGGTGATGAACATCTTCGAGCCGTTGACCAGGTACCCGCCGTCAACGCGCTGGGCCTGGGTGCGGATCGAGGCGACATCCGACCCCGCGTCGGGCTCGGTGATCGCGAGCGCCGCGATGTTCTCGCCGCGGATGCCGGGCACCAGGTAGCGCTGCTTCTGCTCCTCGGTTCCGAACCTCGCAATCGGCGGCAGCGCGATCCCGGCGTGCGCGCCGATGCCGGCGGCTACGCCGCCAGAGCCGCACCACGCCAGCTCCTCGACGAACACCGCGTCGGCGACGGGATCGGCGTCACCGCCGTACTCGCTCGGAAACTTCAAGCCGAGATACCCCATCTGCGCGAGGCGCTTGAAGACCTCGCTGGGAAACCAGCGCGCCTCCTCCCACTCGGCCGCGTGTGGCGCGAGCTCGGTCTGGACGAAGCGCCGCACGGCGAGCCGGAACTCCTCGTGCTCCTCGGTGAATGGCGGAATCGGCCGCCTGGACGCGGCGGGTCCGGCCCCGGCCTTGTCGGAAAGCGCCGTCATCTGAACTGCAGAACCTATCGCGGCGCGGCTTTCGCCGCCGCGATCATCTCGAGCAGCCGCTCCGGCGGGAGCTCGCCCGGCGGCAGGCCGCCCACCTTTCTCCGCAGGCCGTTGGCGAGCGCCGTTCCCACGCGGTCGCGGGCCTCGCGTGCCAGCCTGTCGCGCCGGGAGAGGAACTCGCGGACCGCCGCAAGCTCGGAAGCCGTGATGGCGGTGACGTCGAGTCCGTGTGCAGGCACCGCGACGCTGTCCGGGGCCGCTACACCCTTGAGGCGCGTATGCCGCTCACGCAGCACGATCGTGTGTCCAGCGAGGTCGCCGAGGCGCTGGTTGCGCTTGGTGGTGAGGATCGAGACGGTGCCGGCGATGAACACCGTCGCGTAGATGTCGATGATCCTCATCAGGTTGCGGACCGCGCTGGCAGCGAAACCAACCGGCTGCCCGGTGATCATCACGACCCTGAGCCCGCTCCACCGCTTGCCTGGCGTCCGCCCGCCGCCCCACACCTCGAACGCGATGTCGTAGCCGAAGATCGCGAAGAAGATCGCGATCAGGAAGATGATCGCGCCCACCGTGTTGGGTGCGACGGCGGCCAGCAGGCCGTAGAGGGCGCCGAGCAGGAACAGTCGGATGATCAGGTCGATCAGCGCGGCGCCGAACCGCGAGCCGAGCCCCGCGAGCGTGTACTCGAGCTCGATTCCCTCCGGCGTCGCGATCCGGATCTTGTCCTCATACTCCACGCCGGTGAACGTAGATGCTTTCGTCGAGGATCGCCAGCCGGACTGGAGAGAGCTCGATGACCTGCTGCGAAGGGCCCGGGGCCGCCCTGAGCGGCTCGGGCCGGACGGCGTGCTGCGACTCGGCGTGCTGTACCGCGGAGCGGTCGCCGATCTCGCCAGGGCGCGGCGGACGTTTCCCTCAGATCCGTCGGTGCGCTCGCTCGAAGACCTCGTCACACGCGCGCGCGTAACCGTCTACACGCTGCAGCGAGGACACGGCTCGGCGCGGGACTACATGCTGCGCGGCTACTGGCAGGCGGTGCGCGAGCGCCGGTTCATCGTGCTGCTGGCGTGGACCCTGCTGCTTGGTTCGGCCGCCTTGGGAGTCGTGTGGGGGGTCCATGATCCCGCCGGGGCAGCCGGCATCGTCCCGGGCTCGCTGGCCGGCGGGGGCGGCGGGCCGCATCAAGCGATCGGCCTCGGCGCCGGACAGGCCGCTGAGTTGTCGGTGTCAATCTTCACCAACAACATCGGCGTCACGTTTATGGCGTTCGCGAGCGGGATCGCGCTCGGCATCCTGCCGGCCTTCCTGCTGCTGTACAACGGGCTGCTGCTCGGGGTCGTCGTCGGGATCGCTGCCAGCACCGGGCACGGGAGCGACGCGATCGAGCTGATCGCTCCGCACGGGATGCTCGAGCTGTCGTGCATCGCGGTCAGCGCCGCAGCCGGCATGCGAATGGGGTGGGCGCTGGTGGAGCCCGGAACGAAAACTCGCTCCGAGGCGCTGGCGGCCGAGGCGCCGCGGGCTGTCCTGCTCGTGCTGGCAACCGCCCCGTGGCTCGTGCTGGCCGGGCTGATCGAAGGCTTCGTCACGCCCCATCACCTGGCGCTGTTGCCAGCCCTTGCGATCGGGGTCGCGGCGGCCGGTCCCTACTGGCTGGCGGTGGCTCGGCTCGGCCGCGGGCGGCGGCCGCAGCGCCGTCTCACAGCCGCAGCGTCGCCTTCGCCCGCAGGTATGCGCTGACGCAGGCGCCGGCGAACGCGCCGGGCGCGGCCTCCACAACCCGGGCTCCGGCACGCCGGAGCTGGGCCGCGGCGCGGGCACGAGCGTCGAGCAGCTCGAGCGCGGCCGCGGCGGCATACACGTCGGTCTCGTTGCCGGGCAGCGTGCGCACGAGCCCGTCGACATCAGGGTCGGTGACGGTCGCGACCAGGACGGCGTGGCGGCGAGCGATCACCGGCACGGCCTCGATCATCGCGCGCGCGGCAGCGTCGTCGAACAGGTCGCACAACACCATCACGAGCGCGCGCTTGCCGCCCGCTACGAGGCGGAAGGCCTGCTCGTAATCGCTGTCGAGCAGCCGCGGCTGCAGGTCGAACAGCGCGCGGATCACGGCGTCGCCGTTTGCCCGGCCGCTCCTGATCCGCACGCGGACCTGCGCGTCGAACGCGATCGCGCCACAGTTGTCTCCGAGCTCGTCGGCGGCAAGGGCGACGGCCGCGACCGCGTCGAGCGCGGCGTCCAGCCGCGTCCGGTCGACGAGCGGCGCTGCCATCAGCCGCCCGGCATCGAGGAGAAACATGAGCTCGCGCGCCTGCTCCAGCCGGTACTGGTTGGTCATCGGACGGGCCAGCCGCTGTGTCGCCGCCCAGTTGATGTGACGCACGTCGTCGTCCGGGACCCATTCCCGCACCGACTCGAAATCGGTTCCCAACCCGAGCAGCCCGCGCGCGCGCCGGCTCGACTCGAGCAGGCGGCCCTCACGGGCAGCCAGCGCGAGCCGCCGCGCCGCGACCAGGTCCGGGTACACGTGGATCTCCTCGGTTGCACCCGGACGGTGGTAGAAGGCGCCCAGTCCGAGCCGTCCTTCCGCTCGCGTGCCGATCTCCGGGAGTACGTGGCGACCGCGGACGGTGGCGCTGAGTTGGCCGTTGATGCGCCGTTCCGCCTCCGCGGGCTGCAGCTGCAGCGCGGGTGGAGTCGCCTGACGTAGCCGCAGGCGACGCGCTGACGGAATCTCGGCCTCGATCGTCACCTCCGCAGGCACGCCTCGCGAGAGGATCGGCGGTATGGCGCGGCGCACCGCCGGCTGCGTTCTCACCGACAGGGCATCGACAACCGTTGCCACGGCCAGTGCAAGCGCGGCGAGGGCGACGAGGCCAAGCGGTGCGAACAGCGCCGCGAGCGCGATCGCCGCGAGCGCGGCGGTCGCACGCAGGGTCGGGCTCATCCGGGCCTCACCGCGGCACGGGCACGGTTGACAGCGCGCTGGCGATCGCGTCAACCGGCCGGAACCGCTCGAGCTCGGCCTCCGGCGTCAGCACGAGCCGGTGCCGTAGCACCGCGGTGGCGATCGTCGCGACGTCGTCGGGAGTCACGAACGCTCGGCCGGAGAGCTGTGCCCTTGCCTTCGCGGCAGCCAGCAGATGAACCGCGGCGCGGGGGCTCGCGCCCAGCGAGACGCTCGGCAGCGCCCGGGTGGCGCGGACCACAGCGACGACATAGCCGGCCACGTCTTCGGAGACGGTCGTCGCGTCGACTTGGGCGCGTGCCGCGCGGAGCGCCGTCTCCTCGAGCACCGGCCGGATCTGATCGAGGCTCGGCGAGGCGACGCCTTGGCGCTGCAGCGCGAGCACCGCTCGCTCCTGCTGCTCGTCGGGATAGCCGACGTCGGCCTGTACCAGGAACCGGTCGAGCTGCGCCTCGGGAAGCGGATAGGTTCCCTCGTACTCGATCGGGTTCTGCGTCGCGACAACCAGGAACGGGTCCGGCAGCGGGTGCGCCCGCCCCTCGACGGACACCTGGCGCTCCTGCATCGCCTCGAGTAGCGCCGACTGCGTCTTGGGGGGCGTTCGGTTGATCTCGTCGGCGAGCAGGACGTTGGCGAACACCGGACCGGGACGGAACGCGAGCTCGCCGGCGCGCAGGGTCATCGTCCCGGTCAGATCGGAGGGGAGCATGTCCGGCGTGAACTGCACGCGCCGGTACTCGCCTGCGATCGTGCGCGCAAATGCGTTTGCGAGCAAGCTCTTGGCGACGCCCGGGACGCCCTCGAGCAGTACGTGGCCGCCGAGCACGACCGCGCTCAGCAGGAGGTCGACAACGTCATCCTGGCCGACCACCACGCGACCGATCTCGACGCCAACGCGCTCGCGAAGCTCCTTCACGACGCGCTCCCCGAGAGCTTCGCGAGCGCCCGGCCGGCCGCTAGCACCTCGTCGTCTGTGAGCGACGCCGCGCTGATCGCGGCGCTCTCGTCGGGGTCCAGTCCGAGCCGAGCGGCTGCCTGCTCGACCTCGGCGGGATCGGCGTCCGGCGGCAGGCCGGCGCGCCTGAGCGCGAGCACGCGCGCATGCTGCTGGACCGAGCCCGCGGCGATGCCCGGCTTGTGTGTGCGCCCCAACGCGGCGGCAAGCGCCTCGACATGCTCCTGGCGCGGTGGCAGCCCGCCGTCCGTCGTCGGCTGCGGTGGTCCGAGCCGCCTGATCCGGGCCGCCACGAATGCGAGCGCGGCCAGCGCCAGGCCGACCAGCGCCCACTGCCAGCGAGTTGGCAGCGCCGCGAGGCCGCTCGACTGTCCGTAGCCGTGGACGGCTTCTTCGAACGCCACCGGCCGTCCGGCCGCGCCGGCCAGGTCCAGTCCGAACGCCGCATTCTCGCCGGAGGCGAGCAGCCTGTTCTGAAGCGGTGAGCTGTCGGCGAGCAACACGATCCGGCCGGCGCCAAGGTTTGTCACGGTCGCGAGCGAGGCGTCCGCGGGGCCTAGCACCGGAAGCGTCGCCTGCGCGCTGCTCCACGAGCCCTCGCCGGCGCTCTGCACGCTGCTGACACCGGCGGTCTCCGGAACGGGAAGCAGCGGCGCGTTCTGCGTGTCACCCCGTGAGGACCAGTTGGGCTCGTCCGCCAGCAGCTCCGAGAGCCAGGCGCCGGGTTCGCGCCCGCCCGCGATCAACCTGCCTCCAGACGAGACGAACCTGCGAAGTGCGGCGACGTCCGCCTGGACGACGATCTCGGGGTCTAGCAGCACCACTGTGGTGTGAGGGTCAAGGTTCGCGCGCGCGGGCGCCGAGCGCAGGCGCGTCACGGGGTGGCCGCCGAGTGACAGCAGGTCGGCGTACGCGGCGAGCCCGTCCGAAGCGGTCGCATACGAGGAGGATGTCGGACCACTGCGGCCGGGTGTCAGCTGATCGATGACCAGCGCGACGAGCGCGAGCAAACCGACCGCGATCAGCACCCGCTTGAGTGCCCGCTTCATCGCGCGGCCCCCTGCAGGACGCGGAGCCAGCCCTCGCGTGCGGCTCGGGCATCGTCTTCGTCTGCACGCGCGCCGCCGTACGCGATCCGGTCGAAGTCGCCGGCGAGGGCGTCGAACTCGCGATCGCGCAGCTGCCTGGCGACCTCGCCGGTCAGCAGTGAGGGCCGGTAGTCGATCGCCGAGCGCTCGTTCAGGGCCAGCAGCCCGGCGCGAAACCGAAGCCGGACCGCCTCGTCGAATTCGCCACGCGCCTCGGCCGCCTGCGCCTCGCGTTCGAGCGCGGCTGGATCCTCGCCGCCGGGGGAGTCGCTGCCGACCGCGGATCGTCCCTCGGAATCCAGGCGCCGCAGCGCGCGCCGCGCGCCGATCGCCGCCACCGCCAGCACGGCCACCCCGGCGAGTGCCCAGAACACCACCGCGCCCCCCGGCGCGTCCCCGGCGAGCCTCGCGAGGAATCGCGCAAAGCTCTGAAGCAGCTTCGAGATCGGGTCGAGGACGGGCCTGCCGTAGCGACGGTTCTGCAGCAGCGCCTCTGCGCTGCGCTGAGCGTCTGGCGGTGAGATCGTCGGGGCGGCCGGGCCCGACCTCGCGAGCGTTGTCAGCCGGGCGTGGAGCTCGGCGGGACCCGCCCCGCTGAGCGCGGCGGCGACGTCGGCCGGCTGCCCGTCAACGGTCGTGACCGTGCGCAGCTCAGCGAGGGCCTGCGCATCACCCGCCGCCGCGCGTGCGGCCAGCGCCTGCAGCCGTGCACTCGTAACCGCCGTGGCCAGCGCGGGCGCGCTGGCCACGAGCCACAGCGACGCGACCAGGAGCGCGGCGCCGAGGCGCCGGCTCATCCAGCGGGCGGCCAGCTAGGTCCGGAGGAACCCTCGAGTCCGGTCGTGGATGAACCCTCAAGCCCTGAGCCCGCCGCTGCGGCAGCGGTCGCCGGAGCCGGGGCCGGCTCGGCGCCACCGAACCCGGCGGCGAGCATCTCGATGTCGAGCGCTTCCTTGCGCACCCGCAGGTCGATGTAGATCCAGTTGATGACGGCCGCGACGAACGGCGAGAGCAGGATCACGCCGATCGCGGTGATGGCCACGTTGATCAGCAGAAACAGCGTCACGTTCGTCATGCTGTTGGTGATCGCGCTGGCGATCGCGCCGAAGATCGCGACCACGATGCCGTACAGGATGAAGGCGACGATCAGCCGGCCGAACGTGGCCCACCAGCGGCCGTCGACCAGCTTCATCGAGCGCTTCATCGCGCCGAATCCCTTGACGCCCTCGAGCATCAGCGCCGGGACCGCGACGCAGATCGCGACCATCAGCCAGATCCCCGGGATGACAAGCAGAACGAACCCGATCGCGATCAGGACCGTCGAGAGGATGCCCAGCCACAGCAGCGACCAGACCTTGTGGCGCGCGAACTCGTATGACTCGCGGAGGTCGTGTGGGCGGTCCATGATCGCGTCGAGCTGCAGCTTGAAGATCGCGCCGGTGACGACCAGCTCGCCGAGCAGGCCGAGGATCGAGATCGCCAGCAGCGCCACGGTGCCGGCCGCGCTGGTCCCACCCGTGTGCGTGTAAAGCGTGCCGTTCTGTAGGAACACGTCGCCGGGCAGCGACACGCGCCTGATGATGAATTGGAGTACGTACAGCGGCACAATCACCACCGCCACGATCTTCCACAGGATTACGGCGTTGTTGCGGTACAGCTTGATCGCCGCGTCGAGTGTCTCGCCCAGCCCTAGCGGTCGCAGCTGACCAGACGGCTGCCCACCAGTTGACGTCGCTTCCATCTCTTGCCCCTTCCAGTGATTGGCGAGCGCAACTGTAGCGGTTGGTACGGCGGATGCGCGCGTTTTTTCAGTTCGGCTGGCCGCATGCGGCCAGCCGGGCCCGGCCGCATGCGGCCGGGCCTTCCGGCGGTGCATGCACCGCCGGGGATCCGGCGCATGCGCCGGATCCTTCTCGGTCTATAGCCCGTACGAGCGACCGATCACGTCGAGCATGATCTCGTCGGTGCCCGCGCCGATCCGATTCAGGCGCAGGTCGCGCCAGGACCGCTCGATCCCGTACTCCTTCATGTAGCCGTTGCCGCCGTGGATCTGGATGCACTCGTCGGCGACCTCGACCGCGATCCGCGCCGCGTACAACTTCGCCATCGTGATCTCGCGGACCGGGTACTCGCCGTTCTGGAAGCGCCACGCGGTCGTGTACACCATCTGGCGGGCCGTCTCGATCTTCGTCGCCATCTCCGCGAACTTGTGGCGGATCACCTGGAAGTGACCGATCTGACGGCCGAACGCGGTCCGTTCCTTGGCGTACTGAAGCGTGCGGTCGAACACGTGCTGGGCGCCCGCGACGGAGCCGGCGGCGCCGATCAGGCGCTCGCCCTGTAGCTCCCAGGAGATGTTGTAGAAGCCCTTGCCAAGCTCGCCGAGCACCGCCGACTCCGGCACGCGCACGTCCTGGAAGGCCAGCAGCGCGGTGTCTGAGGCGTGCATGCCGAGCTTCTGAAGCTTCTTTTCGCGGATCACACCGGGTGTGTCCATCGGCACCAGGAACAGCGTGATCCCACCGTGGCCGGCGTCAGGATCCGTCTTCGTCACGAGCACGATCGCATGCGCACGATGGCCGTTGGTGATGAACGTCTTCGAGCCGTTGATCACGTACTCGTCGCCGTCCTTGATCGCGCGGGTCTTGATCCCAGCGACGTCTGAGCCGGCGTCCGGCTCGGTGATCCCGATCGCCAGGATCGCTTTACCCTGGATCGCCGGCACCGCCCACTGCTGCTTCTGCTCTTCGGTGCCGAACTTGAGGATCGGCGGCATCGCCATGTCGGTCTGCACCGCGAGCCCCATCGCCAGGCCACCGCAGTGCGCGTGGACCATCTCCTCGGAGAGCACCAGGCTGGTGTAGTAGTCGCCGCCCTGGCCGCCGTACTGCTCGGGCTTGTCGAGGCCCAGGAACCCGAGCTCGCCCATCCGCTCGAACACCCAGTCGGGGAACGTGTTCTCCTCCCACTCTTCGGCGTGGGGCTGGAGCTCCTTGATCACGAAGCGGCGGATCGAGTCGCGCAGCTGCTCGTGCTCGTCGGTGAAGATGAAGTGCTTGCGCTGGGTGGCGAAGTCGGGCTTGAGGACGTCGGCGGTGGTGGTCATGGTGGCGGACGGTACCGGGCGGTGGCGGGAAAGTAAACAGTAGGACTTCCTACTTTCTACTTCGTGGCTTGGGTGGCCACGCCACCACTCTGCGCGAAAGCGCTGGCGTTGCCGGGCGTTCTTGAGCGTTGTGGTTGTTGACGGGCCGCGAATGTGGCCTAACTGACCCCATCCTCAGCCAAATGCCGGGCAGCCCGCCAATCGTGGCCGCTGGCGCGCAGCGCCCGCAGGCAGAGTTACGAAAGCCAGCGTGCTCGGACAGCGTGTAGCGTCCGCCCTCCTATGAGCCCGTATACGACTCTCCTCTATGACGTCGCCGGCAACGGCGTCGCCACGATCTCGCTGAACCAGCCCGACACCCGCAACGCCCTGTCCGACGAGCTGCTGGCCGAGCTGACGGGCGCGTTCGAGCGGGCGCGGGATGACGAAGCCGTACGGTGCGTGGTGCTCACGTCCACGCACGAGAAGGTGTTCTCGGCCGGCGCCAATCTGGGGGGCTTCGCGGCGGAGGTGCCGATCGTTCACAAGCACTTCGCGACCGAGCGCTTCCCGCGGCTGTTCCGGCTGATCGGCGAGCTCGGCAAGCCGACGATGTGCGCCGCCAACGGGCACGTCCTCGCCGGCGCGCTGGGGATCGCGCTGGCGTGTGACCTGATCATCGCGCGCGAGGGCGCGCGGTTCGGGACGCCGGAGATCAACGTCGGACTCTTCCCGTTCATGATCATGGCGCTGATCTACCGCAACGTTCCGCGCAAGAAGACCAACGAGCTGCTGCTGCTCGGCGAGCAGATCTCGGCGCAGGAAGCCGAGCGGATCGGGATCGTCAACCGCGTCGTAGCCCCGGAGCAGTTCGACGAGGCGGTGGCCGAGTGGGCCGGCAAGCTGGCGTCGAAGTCGCCCGTGATGATGAAGCTCGGCAAGGATGCGATGTTCCGCCAGCTGGACATGCCGTTTGCCGAGGCACTCGACTTCCTTCGCTCGCAGCTGACGATCGCGTTCACGACCGAAGATATCCAGGAGGGGGTCAAGGCGTTCTTCGAAAAGCGCGAGCCGGCGTGGAAGGGACGCTAAATTGTGCGCTGGCGCAAATACCACCGAAGGAGTGGAGATATGAGCTTGATGATCGGAGACACGGCTCCGGACTTCGAGGCAGATACAACACAAGGCAGGATCAACTTCCACGAGTGGCTTGGCGATGCCTGGGGGGTGCTGTTCTCGCATCCGAAGGACTTCACGCCGATCTGCACTACCGAGCTCGGCTACATGGCGAAGATCAAGCCGGAGTTCGATCGTCGTGGGGTGAAGATCATCGGCCTGTCGGTCGATCCGCTGGACCGGCACGAGGGCTGGGCGAAGGACATCGAGGAGACGCAAGGAGCCGCGCCGAACTACCCGATCATCAGCGATGCGGACTTCAGCGTGTCGAAGGCGTACGGGATGCTGCCGGCGAGCACCAGCGGCGACCCGCTGGCGCGTACGCCAGCCGACAACCAGACGGTCCGCAACGTGTTCGTGATCGGTCCGGACAAGAAGATCAAGCTGATCCTGGTTTATCCGATGACCACAGGTCGCAACTTCGATGAGGTCCTCCGGGTGATCGACTCCTTGCAGCTGACTGCGACGCATAAGGTCGCGACGCCGGTCAACTGGCAGCAGGGCGAGGACGTGTTCATCGCCGGTTCGGTCTCCAACGACCAGGCCAAGGAGATCTTCGGCGACTGGGAGGAGCCCAAGCCCTACATCCGGATCGTCCCGCAGCCAAAGGAGGAGGAGCCGGTCGCGAGCTGAGCGCCGCGGCTCTCCGGGGGCATCATGTTTCTGAAGCAGTTCTACCTCGGCTGTCTGGCCCACGCCTCGTACCTCGTCGCGGACGAGTCGAGCGGCCAGGCCGCCGTGGTCGATCCACAGCGAGACGTCGAGCAGTACCTCGAGGAGGCGGAGCGGCTCGGGTGCCGGATCGAGCACGTCTTCCTGACCCACTTCCACGCTGACTTCGTCGCCGGGCATCTGGAGCTTCGAGATCGCGCGGGCGCGGCCATCCGTCTCGGCGCGAAGGCGCAGGCGGATTATCCGTTCGAGCCGATGGGCGACGGCGACAGCGTGCTGCTCGGCGACGTGCGGATGGAGGTGATCGAGACGCCGGGGCACTCCCCTGAGTCGATCTCGATCTTGCTCTACGAGCACGGCGACGCGCCGAACGCAGTGCTCACGGGTGACACGCTGTTCATCGGCGATGTCGGCCGCCCCGACCTGCGCGCTTCCCTCGGGTGGAAAGCCGAGGACCTGGGGAGCATGCTCTATGACTCGGTGCACGGGAAGCTGGCTCGCCTGCCCGACGACACACTCGTTTACCCCGCCCACGGTGCGGGCTCGCTGTGTGGCAAGAATCTCAGCACCGACACGGTTTCGACGATCGGCGTGCAGCGGCAATACAACTATGCGATGCAGCCGATGAGCCGCGAGCGGTTCATCGAGATCGTCACCGCCGATCAGCCCGATGCGCCGGCGTACTTCACCTACGACGCCGTGCTCAACACGCGTGAGCGGCCGACCCTCGAGCGCGAGCTCGAGCGGGAGCTGCAGCCGCTGACGCTCGAGCAGGTCCTGGCCCTGCGAGATGGCGGCGCGCAGCTGCTCGACACGCGGGACCCGGCGAAGTTCGAAGGCGCGCACCTGCGCGGGAGCATCAACGTCGGACTCGGCGGCAGCTACGCGACGTGGTGCGGCACGCTGCTCGCGCCGGACCGCGACGTGGTACTCGTGGCGGAGTCGGGCACCGAGCTCGAGGCGGCCACGCGGCTTGGCCGGATCGGCTTCGACAACGTCGTGGGCTACCTCGACGGCGGCATGCGCCCGCTCGACGGCGCTCCCGAGCTGATCGACCGGATTGAGCGAATCACGGCGGCTGCGCTCGCCGAGCAGCTTGCATCGGCTTCGCCGCCGGCCGTGATCGACGTGCGCAACCCGGGTGAGTGGGAGCAACATCGGATCGGGGTCGCGACGAATGTGCCGCTCTCGCGACTGGCCGATGGCCTCGCCGCCGTTCCCGACGATCGCCCACTCGTCACGTACTGCGCGAGCGGCTACCGCTCGGCGATCGCTGCCAGCGTCCTGCGCGCGCGCGGCCGTCCCGAGGTTCGCGATCTGGTCGGCGGCCTGGCGGCGTGGGAGAGCGCCGGCCTCGCGCCGTAGCGGAAGCTGGAGGAGGAGGGTGTGAGCGGCTGACGCGGCCGTTTTCGGGCCCCTGTCGGCTGGCGCCACGCTTCCGCCCGGGTGTGGCGCTGGCGGCTGGCGCGGCGGTCTCTGTCCCCGGGCGGGACCTCGTTTCTCGATCTGCCCGGTATTTGGCAGCGAGGGGATGGTTCTGCGGCCTTCGAACCCCGATTTCGTTACAAGACGACGGCTGGCCAAGGCAGCGGGTAACGAAATGCGCGCCAGGACCCCCAAAACGTTCATCGTCCCCCCTGGCGCCGCGCGCTTTGGAACGTTTTGGGGGTTGCCGAGGCGGACCTACCCCTCTTCGCTGCCAAATGCGGGACAGACCACCTCCCGAGGCCCCGCCCGGGGGACCCAAGTCGGTCGCGAGCGGATCGCGCACCACACCCGGGCGGAAGCTGAGGCGCCAACCGACAGCCCCAACGACAAGCCGAAGCGGCGGGGTGGCCCGCCCAGCAAGCGGGCCACCCCTGCGCGCGGCTCTCCTCCCAAGCTCGGACAGCTACAGGTTGAGCAGCGTTGGCACGTTCACCAGCTGCTGCAGGATGTTCAGGAGCCCCGATAGCTCCTGCGAAGCCAGCGTCTGCGTGTCAAGCAGATGGGCGACCGAGCACAGCAGGTTCCCGAGCAGGTTGCCCGGGCCGGACACTGCCGTGATGTCCAGCACCACCTGGTTGAGATGGACGGTCAACCCGAGCAGGTTGAGATTCAGCGGTCCGAGCGTCAGGTGCAGGATCGGGCAGCTGGCAGCCGCCCCCGCGCGCGTGCTCGAACCAGTCATCGCTCCGCTCTTGTCGACGACGACCGGGATGAATACATCCCGGGCGGCGACATGCCGCTGGCCGATCGTGCCCTTCAGCGTGCCGACGGCGTACGTCGACCCGTTGCGAGTCGCGAACCGGTCGACGGTGAAATGACCCGTGAATGCCTTGTGGTTCTGGACCATCCCGGTGATCGGGATGTCGTTCAGCGACGTCGCAGTGGTCGACGTCTGTGCGCCGGCGGTGGCCGGTAGGAGCGCCAGGGCGAGGGCGATGGCAGCGGGCACCGCCGCCGCGGCTTTGCGGACTGACATGAGTTGTGACCTCCCTTGAATCGACTTGACTGGTTACGCAGGTGCCCGGGCGAACGGCACGAGCCGTGTGAGTGACGGGCCGGGCAGTGGTAACGCTCGCGGTGGCAGCCGGCCGTGCATCTGCCGGCGAGCGCAGAACTACCTCACGGGATCACATGTGGCACCTCCCTCCACGCATTGGTCCACTTCTGGATGCCGTGAGCCATACCCGGCGAGTTGGTGGTCATGCATGCGGGGCCCCGGATTGGACATATGTTTGAACCTCCGCACGCGCGAAATCGACGGTGATCGATGGCGCTGGATGCTTGACGTCGCTGCCCAGAACCTGGCAGAGTGGGAAGTAGGACGTTCCACTTCTCGCTATGGCAACAGACGCTCCCTCCACCAGCCTGCTGCGCCCGCTCGCCGAGGAGCTGCGCGAGCGCCGGGAGAAGATCAAGCTCGGTGGCGGCCCGGAGAAGATCGCTGCTCAGCACGCTCGCGACAAGCTGACCGCCCGCGAGCGGATCGACCTGCTGATCGATGATGGAACGTTCGTGGAGCTCGGGACCCACGGGCGCCCGCACTTCTCGCAACGCGCGATGGACGGCGTCGAGGCGCCGGCCGACGGGGTGATCACCGGCTACGGCAAGGTCGACGGACGGCTCGTCGCCGTCGCCGCTTACGACTTCACCGTGATGGCCGGCTCCATGGGGATGACCGGCGAGCTGAAGGTCGGCCGTCTGCGGGAGCTCGCGTTGACCAAGCGCATTCCGCTGATCTGGCTGCTCGACTCGGCCGGAGCGCGGATTCAGGAGGCGGTCGGGTCGCTGTTCGCGGGCTCGGGCCACCTGTTCCGCGAGGAGGTCGTGATGAGCGGCGTGATCCCGCAGGTCGCGGCGCTGATGGGCCCCTGCGCAGCCGGCACGGCCTACATCCCGGGGCTGGCCGACTTCGTGCCGATGGTCAAGGGGCGTGGGTCGATGGCGCTGGCGGGTCCGCACCTGGTGCGCGCCGCCGTCGGCGAGAACGTCACGCAGGAGGAGCTCGGCGGCTCGCGCGTGCACTGCCGTAAGTCCGGGGTCGGCGATCTCGAGGTGGCCGACGACGAGGAGTGCATCGCGAAGATCAAGGAGTACCTGAGCTACTTCCCCTCCAACTGCGAGGAGGCGCCGCCGGTCGTGCAGTGCAGTGATCCGATCGAGCGCGCCGACGAGGACCTGCTCGACGTGCTCCCCGAGTCGAACCGCAAGCCCTACGACATGTATGAGGTGATCAAGCGGATCGTCGACGACGGCTCCTACTTCGACCTCAAGCCACAGTGGGCCAAGACGATCATCACCTGCCTGGCACGCTTCGGCGGACGGCCCGCGGGGATCGTCGCGAGCCAGCCCAAGCAGCTCGGCGGGATCCTTGACAATGACTCGGCCGACAAGTCCGCGCGCTTCATCAACCTCTGCAACGCGTACGGGATCCCGCTCGTCTATCTGATGGACGTCCCGGGGTTCATGGTCGGGACCAAGGTCGAGGAGGCGGGGATCATCCGCCACGGCGCGAAGATGCTGTATGCGACCGCCAACGCGACCGTGCCCAAGGTCACCGTCGTGCTGCGCAAGGCGTACGGCGCCGGTTACTACGTGATGAACGGCCGCGCCTACGAGCCAGACCTGATCGTCGCGTGGCCGAGCGCCGAGATCAGCGTGATGGGCGCCGAGGGCGCGGTCGAGATCATCTTCCGCAAGCAGGTTGAGGCGGCCGAGGACCCCGCTGCCAAGAAGCAGGAGCTGATCGAGAACTTCCGCAAGATCATCGACGTCTACGTAGCCGCCGGCAACGACATGATCGACGACGTGATCGACCCGCGCGAGACGCGCGCCACGATCTGCCGCGCGCTCGAGATGGCGGCCGGAAAGCACGTGGAACGACCCTGGAAGAGGAGTGGAGTGGTGCCCGTATGAGCGTGCAATCGGCTCCGCAGATTGCATTACGAGTTCGCTACGCGAACTCGAGAGGAGGTTGCTGATGAGCCTTGACGATCCGGTAGTGATCACGTGCGCGATCTCCGGAACGATCGCCAATCGCGACCAGTGCCCGGCGATCCCGTACACGCCCGAGGAATACGGTGCCGAGGCGCGGCGGATCGTGGATGAGGGCGGCGTGCACATCCACATCCATGCGCGCAAGCCCGACGGCTCGCCGTCGTACGAGATCGAGGACTTCGTCGCGATCCGCGATGCGATCCGCGCGGAGGTCGGCGACGCGGCGATCATCAACTTCTCCACCGGGACGATCGGCGTGCCGGTGGCGAAGCGGATCGCGTACCTGGAAGCCGGCCGGCCGGAGGTCGCGGCGCTCAACATGGGCTCGATGAATTACGCGAAGTACTCGCGCAAGCGCAAGGACTTCGTGTTCAAGTTCGTGTTCGCGAACCCGTTTGACGAGATCATCGAGTTGCTCGAGGCGATGCGGCGGCTCGACATCAAGCCCGAGCACGAATGCTTCGACGTCGGGCACGTCGGCTCGTTGTCGCCGCTGGTCGACATGGGGCTGCTCGAGGCGCCGCTGCATGCGGACTTCGTGATGGGGGTGGTCGGTGGGATTCCGGCGTCGGCGCTGAACCTGGCGGCGATGGCTTCCAACATGCCCGGGGCCGGGGCAGGTGGGCGGGAGTCGATTTCCCATCACTGGGGCGTGATCGGGATCGGGCGCGACCAGTGGATGCTGTGCGCGGCCGCGCTCACGCTCGGTGGCTCGATCCGTGTCGGCCTGGAGGACAACTTCTATCTGCCCGACGGCACGATGGCCCGCTCGAACGGCGACCTGATCGCAAAGGCGCGCCAGATGTGCGAGGACTGTGGCCGGCGTCCCGCCACCGTCTCTGAGGCCCGCCGGCTGCTGGGCGTGCGGCAGGCTGCGCCGGCCGCGTGACCGACAACGGCATGCTCAAGATGTCCGAGCTCGCGGAGCGCTCGGGCGTCAGCGCCGGGACGATCAAGCACTACCTGCGCGAGGGTCTGCTGGGCTCGGATGACGACGTCGTCCGCACGTCGCGGAACATGGCGTACTACCCGCCGGAGTTCGTGGAGCGCATCCAGCTGATCAAGCGCCTGCAGGAGGAGCGCTTCATGCCGCTGCGCGTGATCCGCGACGTGCTGGCCGAGGATCCAGGCCGTGCCGCACGGATGATCGAGCTCGAGGACAGGATCCTCGAGCGGGCGATCGAGGCGGGGGAGACGGGTCGCGTCTCGAGGGCGGGCGTGCGCGACACGTACAACCTTCCGGCGAACGTGCTCGTGCGGCTCGAGGAGCTCGGCGTGCTGACGCCCAACGCGCGTGGCTACGACGCCGATGACGTCCAGATCATCGAGGCCATCTCACGCTTCAGGGCCGGTGGCTACGAGGAGTCGATCGGGTTCACCGTGTATGACACGCTGCGCTACCGCGAGGCGCTGCAACCGCTGGTCGACGAGGAGGTGCGCGTGCTGCTCGACCGTCTCGCAGGACAGGTGCCGGTCGACCGTGCGGTCGAGATCATTGCCTCCGGCGCCCAGCCGCTGCGCGATCTGATCG
Organism: uncultured Solirubrobacterales bacterium; assembly: GCA_963796525.1. Lineage (GTDB taxonomy): Bacteria > Actinomycetota > Thermoleophilia > Solirubrobacterales > Solirubrobacteraceae > Palsa-465. The sequence continues at coordinate 362,066 of CAWCMD010000009.1, read as the reverse complement.
GCGCGATGCACTCGAAGCTGTTGCTCGCAGCGCTGCGCCGGCAGCGAGGCGTCGTCACGTAGATCACACCGACGCGGCGACCTTGAGCTGCGCTCACCACCACACGTCGTGGTCTTCCATGACGCCGTAACCGTGTCGCAGGGGTATGCCGCCCGGGAGCGCGCCGGCGAAGACGCCGAACGGCTGGCGGTAGTTGCTGCGGATCAAAAGCAGGTTGTCGCGGCGCGCGCGGCTGGCCTCCGGCTTGAATCGCAGGCCGTCAACGCTGCTCAGATCGGGGGCGAAGACGCTCGAAGGCGCCTCCGTCGGGGTGCCGTCGATCCAGACCGTCCGCTCGCTCCCGTGAGGCGGATCGTTGACGCCGCTGACGAGGTTCCAAGCGACCCGATGGCCGTCGGTCGAGAGACCAACTCCCGCCGACCATCTCCAGCTGGTGTGGCGCTGATAGTACGCCGCGGTGTCGTCGATCACGGCCCGCGCCTCGAATGTACGCGGTGAGCCGTCGATCACGACGACGCCCTTGGCGGCGACACCTCCCTGCTTGCGCGTCCAGGCATACTCGGCGCCGCTCGGGCATACCGATTCGATCCCGGCGGTCTCCTCGAGCCGGAGGTCGAGCTGGACGTCGCGCTCGAGCACACGCGCGCGCCCGCGCTCGAGCAGCACCGCGCCGCGGCCGATCGCGGTGCGTTCGCGCAGCAGCCCGTGCTCGCGATCCCAAACGGCCCAGAACGCCTGACGCGCGGGGCCGATCCGCACTGCCCCGGCGCAGATCATGAGCTCCTCGCCGAAGACGCCGACGTAGCGCCATGCCTTCAGCGGGCGACCGGCACGATGCGAGGGCATCGGGGCGGGGGGGAGCGGGAGCGCCGCGAGCGCCGGCGGGCGTGGCTCTCCGAAGGTACCGCGGTAGGGCAGGGCTGACAGATCGATATCCATGGGTCGTTATCCTTGGCTTTTACGACTGACTGACCGGTCAATCAGGAGGCCTGTTTGCGCGCCAGCGCCGTTCAGCTCAACTCGACCGACGACACCGATCGCAATCTTGCCACCGCAGACCGGCTTGTCCGCGATGCGGCTTCGCGCGGCGCGGAGCTCGTCGTGCTGCCCGAGAAGTGGAGCGTGCTGGGCACAGGCGAGCAACTCGCTGCCGGCGCACAGCCGCTCGACGGGCAGTGCATCTCGTGGGCGCGGTCGATCGCGCGGGAACTCGGCATCGACCTGATCGCCGGCTCGATCGTCGAGCACGTCGAAGGAGCCGACAAGCGGGCCAACACGAGCGTTCACGTGGGGCCGGACGGTGAACTGCAGGCGGTGTACCGCAAGATCCACATGTTCGACGTCGAGGTCGACGGCGTCGTCTACGCCGAGTCCGAAAACGAGGAGGCGGGCAGCGAGACGGTGGTCTCTGAGCTGGCCGGCGGCGTGCGAGTCGGAATGAGCATCTGCTACGACGTCCGCTTCCCGGAGCTCTATAGGGCGCTGGTGCAGCGCGGCGCGGAGGCGCTCGCGATTCCGAGCGCATTCACGCTCGCGACGACTCGAGACCACTGGGAGGTGCTGGTCCGGGCCCGCGCGATCGAGAACCAGTGCTTCGTGATCGCCCCCAACCAGGTCGGCAGTCATCCCGGCGGCTACCGGTCCGGCGGGCGCTCGCTGATCGTCGACCCGTGGGGCCTGGTGCTGGCCGGCGCGCCCGACAGCGAGTCAGCGATCGTCGCCGACCTGGACTTCGAGATCCTGCGTGACGTGCGGCGGCGGCTGCCTGCGCTCTCCCACCGCAGACCGCGGGTATACGTCTGATGGCGCAGGCTTCCAGCGCCGCAGTCGATAAGCGGCGGGTGATCCTCGATGCGGCCGTGAGGGTGTTCGCCCGGCAGGGCTTCCACACCTGTCGTGTGTCCGACATCGCTGACGAGGCCGGCGTCGCCTACGGGCTCGTCTACCACTACTTCAACTCCAAGGAGGAGATCCTCGACACGCTCTTCCTGGAGCGGTGGGACGTGATGCTCGCCGCGATCGCCGAAGCCGACGCCTCACAGCGCTCGCCGCACGACAAGCTGCGCGCGATTGCCGCCTTCATCATCGACTCATATCGCCACGATCCCGAGCTGATGAAGGTGATCATCGTCGAGGTGACCCGCGCCGCGAATACCTTCGGCCGCACGCACCTGGCGAAGATCCGGGAGGCCTATTCCGGCATCGCCGCAATCGTGGCGCGAGCCCAGGAGGACGGCACCTTCCGGGCCGAGATCACGCCCGAGTTCGCTGCGCTCGCGTTCTACGGACTGGTCGAGCAGGTGCTGACCGGGTGGATCTTCGACCAGGTTCCGGTCGACGGCCCTGAGCTCGAGCGTGCGAAGACGCTGATCGTGGACACGATCTGCCGAGGGCTTGAACGCAACGGCGATTGACGCCTGCTTGGCGTCGTTGCCGGCCGGGGTTGCGGGGGCCGCCTGCGGCGGGGCGCCGGGCCGCCTGCGGCGGGGCGCCGGGAAGTCTGATTGAATCCGCCGCCGAATGACCGAGAGTCCTCTGCTCAAACGACTGATGTGGTCCGGACTGCTGGCCGGAACCGGCGCACTCGCAAGTCTCGCGTCAGTAAAGGTGGCGTCGATGATCTGGAAACGCGTCTTCGGGGAAGACCCGCCGGAGTGACCGAGCAGCCTCAGCGGCCCCGGCCGGTGGATGGGGATACCCCACCCACCCCACCCACCGCTACCCCACCCACGCCACCCACCCAAACCACCCCGCCCGCACCACCGGCACCGCCGGCACCACCGGCACCACCGGCCCCGCCCACCTTGTCCATCTCGCCGCCGGCGCCTGCTCCGTCATCTCAGGCGACGTCCGCGCCGCCGGCCGATCGTCCCGAAGTGGCGATCGGCGCCGCGTTCGCCGGCGGGTTGATGCTCGCCCTGATCCTCAAGCGCATTGCCCGCTAACAACGGTCAGCCCGAGAACATCGCCACCGTGATGACGGAGGTGTCCGAGCGGGTCACGGTGCTGGTCCGCGAGGAGATCGAGCTCGCGAAGGCCGAGATGACGCAGAAGGTGACGAGCATCGCACGCGGTGTTGCGGCGGTCGCCGCCGGCGCGGTCTTCGGAGTGTTCGCGCTCGTCTTCGCCCTGATGACGCTTGCGTGGGGCCTGAACTCGGCTCTCTCGAGCCTGTGGGAAGGGTTCGCGATCGTGCTGGCGCTGCTCGCGGGAGCGACGGTCGGCACGTTCATGTTCGCCTGGAACAAGCTCAAGGTCGGCGCGCCGGCGCCCACAATGGCGATCGATGAGGCGAAGAAGATCAGGGAGACGGTCGCCGCGAAGACGGAGGACGTCCCCTGATGCCGCAAGCACGGACTCCCGCTCGATCGCCGGAGGAGATCCGCGCATCGATCGAGGCCAACCGCCGCGAGCTCGGCACGTCGCTGGAGAAGCTGCGCAACGAGGTCGTGCGGGTGACCGACTGGCGCTCAACACTGCGCCGTCATCAGCAGCAGGCGATGATCGGCGCAGCCGTTACGGGCTTCGTGCTCGGCGGCGGCCTCGCCGCGCTCGGCGCGCTCACATTCGGGCGCCGGCGTCGCAAGAGCCGCTGACGCCCGCGCGGGCGGACAGCCTGACCCGTGCCGGGTTACAGCAGCGCGCTCGGGATCGGTGCCGGGTTACAGCAGCGCGCTCGGGATCCGTGCCGGGTTACAGCAGCGCGCTCGGGATCCCGCCGGCACCGAGCAGCCCGGGGCCGACGTGTGTCCCGATGACCGGCCCGATCTCCGAGATTACGACCGGCTCGCAGCCGAAGATCTCGCGGCCGCGTTCCGCCAGCTCGGCCGCCTGCTCAGGCGCCTGGATGTGCTGCACCATCCATCCGTCGGCGCCGTCCGCCTTGCGCTCGCGCAGCAGATCGACGAGGCGCTCGAACGCCCTCCGCGAGGTCCGGACGCGCTCGATCGGGGCGATCTCCGATTCGACCGTGAGAATCGGTTTGATCTTCAGCGCCGATCCGAGCCAGGCCGAGGCGCCGGCGATCCGGCCGCCGCGGCGAAGGTACTCCAGCGTCTCGATCGCGAACCACATCTTCAGCTGCGCGCGAGCCCGGCGAGCGCGATCGGCCACCGCGGCCGCGTCGGCGCCGTCGCGTGCGGCTGCGGCGGCAGCGAGTACCACTAGCCCCTCGCCGCCGCAGGCGGTCGCCGAGTCGACCACGTGGACGCGCTCCGCGTTGGCGCCCAGCTGCTCGCGCGCCTGCTCGGCGGCGCGAACGGTGCCGGACATCCCGCCCGCCAGGTGGATTGACACGACATCCTTGCCCTCGTCGAGCAGCGGCTGGTAGACGGCCAGGAAGTCACCGATCGACGGCTGCGAGGTCGTCGGCAGAGCCGCAACCGTCCGCAGCCGCTCGTAGTACGCGTCGTAGTCAGTGATCTCGCTCTCACGCTGGGTGTGGTCGGCGAAGTGCACGTACAGGCTGACCTCGCGGATGTCGTTGCGGGCGACAAGTTCGCGCGTGAGGTAATGGCAGGTGTCGGACACGATCGCGACGGGCATGACGGCGGCACCCTACCAGCGGCCTGCAGGGGATAGGATCGAGCGCTCGGTGGCGCGCACGCTCGTAACCGGAGCGACCGGGTTCATCGGTTCGCACGTCGCGCGACTGCTCGTACAGCGCGGCGACGCCGTACGGGCTGCAGTGCGGGCCGGAACCGACGCCGCATCGCTGCAGGACGTCGAGGCCGTGCGAGTCGATGTGCTCGACCGCCGCGCGGTCCGCCGGGCGATGCGCGGCGTCGACCGGGTGTTCCACCTGGCGGGAACGACCAACGTGGCCCTGCCGCGCGAGCGGACCTTCCAGATCAACGTCGAGGGCACGCGCCTGGTGCTGGAAGAGGCGCTGCGAGCCGGCGTCGAGCGGGTCGTATACACCTCGTCCGTCGCGGCGGTCGGACCAGCGAGCGCGGGCAAGACGGCGGATGAGACCAACGTGTGGAACGCCGGCAGGTACCGCATCGCGTACGTCGATGCCAAGCACGAGGCCGAAGTGCTGACGCTGCGGCTGATCGCGCGGGGGCTCCCGGCGGTGATCGTCAATCCCGCCCACGTGCTCGGGGCGGGCGACCCGGGCCGGTCGTCGACCGTGATCGTGCGCCGATTCCTGCGCCGGCAGATCCCCGCGTACGTCGACGGCACGGTGAACATCGTCGGCGTGCAAGACGTTGCTCGGGGTCATCTGCTGGCCGACGAGCGCGGTCAGGTCGGGGAGCGCTACATCCTGGGCAACCGGAATTTCACGATGCGCCGGCTGTTCGTGGACCTCGGGCGGCTCTCAGGGGTCGAGCCGCCGGCGATCACGCTCTCGCTGCCGGTTGCGCTCGCCCTGGCAAATGGTGGGCGCCGCATCCCGGGGCTCCACGCGCCGAGCCGCGCGGAGGTGCTCGGATCCTCGTTGAACTGGGCCGTTGTCAACAACAAGGCCAAGCGAGAACTCGGCTGGCGGCCCGCTCCACACGAGGACTGCCTGGAGGAGACCATCTCCTGGTACCGCGAGCGTGACGGCGCACGGGTCCCGCCACCGGGCGCCCGCCAGCCGCTTGCGTTGCGAGCGCTCGGAGAGCTGCTCAGACGCACCGGCCTGGACGCCTGAGCGCAGCCGCCGTCGAGTGGCGGCCGGACCGGCCGGCGGGCCCGCCGGCGTTCCCCGGAGCTACACGGCGTATCTTCCAGTGTTCGTGGCGACGCTCTATCGCTGCACAACCCCCACCAACTGGCTGTGCCCGTGCGGCAAGGTCGCCCGTGCGCTGCGCCGCGATGGCATCGCGTTCGACGAGGTGGCGGTTCCGCAACGACGGTCGCGGCGGCCCGAGGTCGAGGCGCTGACCGATCAGCGGCGCGTGCCTGTCCTCGTCATCGAAGGGGACGCCATCTGCGACTCGCGGCGGATCGTCGAGCATCTGGCGCTCCGGCGGGGCGAAGACACGGTCTGAGGGCTCCCGCCAGTCCGATCCGGGGCCGGCGAGATCGCCATCCGGGGCCGGCGAGATCCCCGGACTGGGCCCGGGCAGAAAGCCGGATTGCGGAAAACTACTGAGGGCCTTCCACTCGACCGCCGGATGGCACGGATCGGTGGATCGTCGACACTCACGGTCGGTGACGACGGGAGCTATGGAGACTGACTCAATCATCACCGTGCTCGAGGTAGTGGCGGAGTTCGAGCCGCTGGAACCTGCCGGCGTCGGCACGGGGCTGATCGCGTGGGAGCTGAGCCAGGCGGAGCGCCTGATCGAGCTGCTCATGCATCACGCTCGAGACCGCGGGATGGTCGAGCGGGTCGGGTGGGACTCGGACCGTGGCGAGCGGCTGTGGCGCCTGACCGCCCACGGCCGCGCGCGGATCGCCGTCGGGCAGGCCTGACCACCTGCAGCCGGCGCTGCCCCACGGCCGCTCACCCCAAGTGTGCGATCACGGAGCCAGGTTCCGCGACGCCACGTTCGGTGACGATCGCGGTGATCAGCGCCGCGGGGGTGACGTCGAAGGCCGGATTCCGGCAGCTCGTATCCGGCAGCGTCAACTGCCGGCCGGCGGCCATGCGGACCTCGTCGGCACCTCGCTGCTCGATTTCGATCTCGCTCCCGCTGGCGCAGTCGGAATCGACGGTCGATGTCGGCCCGGCGACGACGAACGGGATGCCCGCGGCGCGTGCGGCGAGGGCCAGCGAGTAGGTCCCTACCTTGTTCGCCACGTCCCCATTGGCCGCCACGCGGTCGCAGCCGACGACCACGGCGTCGACGGCTCCGCCGGCGATCAGGGCTGGGGCGGCGCCGTCCACCACGAGCTCGTGCGGGATCCCAGCTCTGGACAGCTCGTAGACGGTCAGCCGTGCCCCCTGCAGCAGCGGGCGTGACTCCGTCGCAAGCACCAAGTCAAGCTCGCCGCGGTCGTGGAGCTCGGCCAGCAGCGAGAAGGCTGTGCCTCGGCCGGGCGCGGCAAGCGCGCCCGTGTTGCAGTGAGTCAGGATCCGACGCGCGCCTGACAAGAGGAGCGCTCCGTGTTCGCCCATCGCGATGCTTGCGGCCTCCTCTTCAGCGTGGATCGCCTTGGCCTCGGTCAGGGCTGCGGCCGCCGGATGGTCGCTTTGCAGCGCCGCCGCGCGAACTCGATCCACTGCATGGGCGAGGTTGACCGCCGTGGGCCGCGCGGCGCGAAGCAGATCGCAGGCGCGTTCCAGCACGTCGCGATCGCCACCCGAGGCGCGCGTGAGCTCGAGCGCAACCCCGTACCCTGCGGCCACACCGATCAACGGCGCGCCGCGGATCGAGAGCCGCGTGATCGCAGCCGCCACGTCCTCGGCGGTGCACAGCTCGAGCTCGCGCTCCTCGAACGGCAGCGCCGTCTGGTCGATCGCCCACAGAGCGCCGGACGCGAAGCGCAGCGCCACAAGCCCTTCGGATCGCACGCTCGGCATCGAAGCGATGCTATCCGCGACCGCAGAACCACCCGGCCGGGCGGCACCCGGCCGATACAAATCTGCCTACAGCCGGTTCTCGATCGAGAGCGGCGGCGCCTGTGCCGGCTCGCCCTCGGGGACCTCGTCGGCCTGGGCTGCCTCGAGGCCGAGCGCCTCCTGCAGCTCACCGGACTGGTACATCTCGGTGACGATGTCGCAGCCGCCGACGAGCTCGCCATCGACGAACAACTGCGGGATCGTGGGCCAGTTGGAGTGCGCTGATAGCTCCTGGCGGATGCGGGGATCGGGGAGCACATCGACGGCCGCGAACGGCTGGCCGACCGACTCCAGGATCGCCACGGTGCGCGCCGAGAAGCCGCACGCCGGCTGATCTGGCGTCCCCTTCATGAACAGGATCACCGGGTTCTCGGAGATCGCGCTCTGGATCGCCTCGCGCATCGGGTTGGTGGCTTCTTCGGTCATGCCTGGTCTCCCGGGTTGGTCTGAATGGAAAGTGCGTGGATACGGCCGCCGATCTCGTCGCCGAAAACGCCGTACACCAGCCGGTGCTGGGCGATCCGGCTGAGGCCCTGGAACGAAGGGGCGCTGATCACCGCGTTGAAGTGATGGCCGTCACCTGTAACCTCGGCGCGAGCCCCGGGGATCCCGGCTTCGATCCTCTGCTTGAGCTCTTCGGGGGTTGCGGAGGTGGCGGACATTCACTCAAGCGTAGCGAACGACAAGGGGGTCGCTATACTTGGTAAAGCATGATCACCTTGACTGACAAGGGTGCCGAGAAGGTTCGCGAGTTCCTAGATGCGCAGGCGGCGGTCGCTCCGACCGCGGGGTTGCGCGTCGGCGTTCGTGGAGGCGGCTGCTCCGGATTCCAGTATGCCCTCGCGTTTGACGAGGAGCGTGACGGAGACAGAGTGTTCGAGGACAAGGGCATCCGCCTGCTGGTGGACCACCCGAGCCTCCCGTACGTCCAGGGCTCCGTGATCGACTTCGTGGACGGCCTCCAAGGGGCCGGCTTCAAAGTCGACAACCCGAACGTGATCGCGGCCTGCGGCTGCGGATCGTCGTTCCGGGTCGCCGACGAAGAAGAAGTCTCGGCCGTATAGATCCCCCGCCCGGGGGTTGACCAGCTCAGCTGGCCAACCGGCCACCCCGGCGAGGTGTGCAGTTCCTTCCGCTGTGCGGAAAGAACTGCACACAGCTCTGCCTAGCCTTTCAGCGTGACGGTCTTGTGCGTGACCCGTGCCGTGCCATGGCTTGGGGTGATGCGCACCTCGACGGTCACCGTCATGCGGTGATGGCGCGCCAGCCACTGGCGGCCCGCCCTGTTGAGCCTGACGGTGATCTTCACGTGCCCGACGGCGTTCTTGCGGACGACGCTCCCGTAAAGCACCGGGGCGTGCTGCTTCACCGTCGCCGCGGCCGCGGTGGCACCGGCGGGACCGTAGACGTTGACCCGGACCTGGGAGACGTTGTTCAGCGTCAGCTGCGTCAACGTCCCAGCGCCGGCCGGCGCGACCGCCACCGTGTGGATGCCGGCCAGGTAGACGACCACCGTGTTCGAGCTGTGGGTGATCGCGTCACCCTGGCCCGCCGGCGGCGAGCCGGTCACGGTCGCGGTGTTCGTGTAGGAACCGGCCGTCTGGTCTGCGGCGGTCAGCACATGGCTGCAGGTGTAGGTCGTTGAGTCACCCGGTGCGAGGCCGCTCGGGCCGGGGCCGCCGGCGATCGTGCCAGCGTCACAGTGAGGATCGACGAGGTTGCCGAACGTGAGCTGCGTATCACCGGTGTTCGTGACGTTGATCTGGTACTGGACAGCGTCGCCGACACTGCCGGCGATGTCCGAGGTAGTCCAGGGACCTGGAGTGCCCGTCGTAATCGTCGTGTTGAGCAGACACGTCAGGTCAAGCGTCGCGGTCTGATCGCTACCGGTCGTGTTGTCGAGCGTGAACACGCGCGTGACCGGCTGCGGCTCGTGACCGAGGAGCACGACCCCTGGCGGCAGGATGTAGGAAGCGGTGACTCCCTTGTAACCAACCGGGCACGTGACCTGTGCGGTGACCACCTGTCCGGCGGGCACCGTCACCTGCTGGGTGATCTCCCTCGTGCTGAGAGAGTCGCCGTCGGATGTCGTGAGCTTCAGGCAGCGGATCGATAGCTTGACGCTGCCGGGGGCCGAGCTCGAAACGGTGAATGTCCACTTCGAGCCGTCACCTGCGGGCTGCGATGTCGTCACGAGCCCCGTGCCGCTGGTGAAGTTCCAGCCGGGATCGACTGCCGCATAGCCCGTCGGGCAGGCCAGCGTTGTGGTCGTCGTGCCGGCGCCGAACGACACCGTCTGGGTGACCGGCGGATCGGTCACGGTGATCGCGCCACCGTCGGTCGTGTGGTTGAGAACGCAGGTCACGAACCCTTGGACCTCCGCCTGGCCGCTGTTCGGGTTGTAGACCGTGAACGTATAGCCGCCCGTGCTGGTGCTCTCGGACTGCAGAACCTGTACGGCGGCCTGCGTGCCCGTGCCCTGGTCGACGTTCTGAATGATCGCGCTGCCATCGAGCACTTGGTAGCCGCCCGGGCACGCGATCGTCGTGGTCCGTGTCTCACCAGCGTTGAGCTGGCCGATGAATCCTTCCTGCTTTTCGACCGTCAACTGATCGTTGGGGTTGACGGTCGTCCCGCCCGTAACGATCCGCTGTTGCTTGACGATCGAGAAGCCGGGGTGGTGCGTCGGGGACGAGAGCGTGACCACAACCGTGTTCGACGTCTGCGTGATCCCCGATCCGCCCGGCGGCGTCCCGGTGACCGTCGCGTTGTTGGAGTACGACCCGGCGGTTTGATCGGCGGACGTCAGCACATGTCTACAGGTCCACGTCGTCGAACTGCCTGCGGCGACGGGGGTGCTTCCAGGGCCTCCGGCGATCGTGCCGGCATCGCAATGGGCGTCGGTGAAGTCCGAGAACGTCAGCGACGTGTTGCCCGTGTTGTTGACCGTCATCTGGTAGAGCACGGTTTGGCCGACGTTGCCGGTCAGCGTCGAGGTCGTATACGAGCCGCCGCTGCCGTCGATCTTCTGCTGCTTCTGGATGGTGTAGGAGGGGTGCGGCGACGAGCAGTCGAGTACGAGCTGCGTCGGCGATCCGAAGTTCGCATTGAACCCGGGGAACGCGGATGTCTGGGACGTCCCCCCGGAATCCTGGGCCTCGACGTGCACGACGATCGTGTACGTGCCGGGAGCGATCGAGAAGGACGCCTCGTAGCCCTGCGCGAAACCGCCGTTCAAGCCGACCCAGGCGAAGTCAGGCGGCGTGCCGTCATTGCCTGAACTACCTGTGTAGACCTTGTGCGGGTTGCCGTTGATCGTCGCCCAGGCGTCCGAGGCGCTGGAGAGCACCTTGGCCGGGCTGACCTGCAGGACCAGCACGTACAGCGTGTGCGTCGAGCAGTCGTAGCGCAGGTACCCGTCCGACAGGTTGGGCTTCGACGGGTCTCCGGCGACATACATGTGCTGGAAGAAGTCATTTGTCAGGTTCCACTCGCTGGTATTTCCGTCGACCACGGCGGTTCCGTAGGTCGGCTGCGGTGGAGTGGCTGCGAACGCACTCGCCGGCAGCAGCGCGAGCCCACCTGATACCAGCGCGAGCAGAAGCACAGCACGCACTGGGAGCCGGCTCCGCCGAGCAGTCGCTTCTTGTTGCACGGCGGCCAGCGTTGGGCCGCGCCGCGCGCGAAACGGTTTCATCGTCCCTCCTTGCTTTTTCTCGGCGCGGCCGGGAAGCCGCTGCCCACGGCAGGCCGCTCCGCGGCCTACATATGTCCCTGGATCAGAACTACGCCGATTTTCTCAAGCGCAATCCGGATGCAGAACCGGTTAATCCTTCACAATCCTTCCGCATTAAATGCGGACGCCACCATCCGTAGCTATCCGGAGTGTAGGCCGTAGCTGCGCAATTCCGTGCAGGCTTGACCACATTTCCCGTGCGATTTCGCTCAGTTAGACCGGAACGGCGTCCAGCGAGCGCCACAAGTACCGGCAAGCGAGCGTCCGGTACGGCCGCCACGGTTCAGCCAGTTTCTCCAGTGTTTGCGGGGTCGGAAGCGACTCCAGGCCGTAGCGGACCATGACCGCGCGGCGGATTCCCAGGTCGCCGACCGCGAGCACGTCGGGCCGCTGCAGATGGAACATCAGGAACATGTGCGAGCTCCACTCGCCGATGCCCTTCACCGCGGTCAGCTCGGCGATCACCTCATCGTCCTCGAGCTCCTGGAGGCGCTCGAGCTCGAGCGAGCCGTCTAGGACGTGTTCTGCGAGCGAACGCAGGTAGGAGACCTTTGCGTGGCTCAGGCCGGCGGCGGTCCGCAACTCGTCGGGATCGTCCGCGAGCAGTTCCGCCGGCGTGGGCGTGCGGCCTCCGAAGCGATCGGTGAGGCGACCGTAGATCGCGCGCGCCGCCTTCGTCGAGAGCTGCTGGCCGACGATCGAGCGGACCAGCGCGCCGTAATGATCATGCGGCCGGCCGGCGCGCGGGTCTCCGAGGCCGTCAGCCCCGACTTCGTCGATCACCGCACGAAGCACGGGGTCGCCGGCCCGCAGGTGAGCCGTCGCATCGGCGGGCGGGGTGCGCGGGGTCGGTCGTGCGGGCGGGGTGCGCGGGGTCGGTCGTGCGGGCGGGGTGCGCGGGGTCGGTCGTGCGGGCGGGGTCCGGTCTGTGCCCGAGCTCACGAGAGCTCGCCGACGGACATCGCGGCGCCGTCGAGCGCCCCGAGCGCCCGCTCAACCGAGCACGAGATGCAGGTGAACGTGGGCGTATCGCGGAGCGTGTAGGAGCTTGACTCCGTGGTGCGCAGCCGCTGCACCAGGTCCAGGAAGTCTGCCGGGTTGTCCGTTTCGAACGCGACGACGAATTCCTGGTCGTCGAGACCGAAGGAGTAGCTGGTGTTGAGGTCCACCGACGGGAACTCCCGCCCGACCTTGATGTGCTCCTGCATGATCCTCCAGCGCTCATCGGCCGGCAGCGAGTACCAGGTCCGCGTCTTCACGAACGGGTAGACGAACAGGTACTTGCCGTGTGCAGGTCGAACCTCAAGCCGAGACTCCTCGGAGTACTCCGAGGGCTTCGTCATCGCAAGGAAGGAATAGGGCACTGTGCACCACTTCATCAGGCCGCTCTGGGCAAGGACGACATGGAATTCGTGGATTCGCTCGAGGTTCTGCGCCTGGCTGAGCAGCATCAGATCGGCGTCGCCGCGCGTGCCCACGAGCGAGAACGCTCGCAGCAGGTGGCCCTCGGCGAAGTCCTCACACGCAGCGATGAACTCGCGCTTGTCCAGGGCGCGCTGGTCGTCGTCGAGGCGCCGCCAGCTCGAATCGACCTTCAGGAACGTGTATTTGACGAAGTGGCGGGACAACATGGCCATTCCGATGATACGAGCCCGCACGTCTGCCCTGTAACCAATCCCACCCACCCGAGTTAGAAGCTAGGATGAGGACTATGCGCATCGCCTTGGTGTCGCCCTATTCGTGGACGTATCCCGGGGGCGTGACGAGGCATATCGAGGCGCTTGCCGAGCAGTTCATCCAGGACGGCCACGACGTCCGAGTGCTTGCGCCGCTCGATCCGCCCGATCGGTTCTCAACCGTGCTCCATCGCGGTGCCCGTCCGCAGCCCCTGACGACGCCGGATTACCTCGTGTCCCTCGGCCGCACGGTGGGCTTCAAGGCGAACGGCGCCGTGTCCAATCTGTCGGTCACGCCCTACGGCGTGGCCACGATGCACAAGGAGCTGCGCACCGGCGGCTACGACGTCGTCCACATCCACGAGCCGATCGCGCCGCTGGCGTCGTGGGTCGCGACCGACTGGACGCGCCTGCCACTGGTCGGGACGTTCCACACCTACAACGAGAACCGCATCTCCAACGGGATCGCCAATGTCCTCGGCGCTCGGCGCGTGTTCAACCGCTTGCATGCCCGGATCGCTGTTTCCGAGGCGGCGGCCTGGACCGCTCGACGCTTCTTCGGTGGGCACTACCTGATCATTCCCAACGGCGTGCATCTGGACCCGGAGAGCGCGCAGCGCGGCGCGCTGCGCGAGTCCGACGACACCTTGCGGCTGGTGTTCGTCGGTCAGGCGGTGGAGCGCAAGGGCCTGCCACTGCTGCTGCGCGCCTTCGAGGCCCTGCGCGAGCACATCCCCACCGAGCTGACGGTCATCGGGCCGACCGAGGAAGAACTTTCGCCGATGCTCCTCGACGCGCAGGGCGTACGCGCGCTCGGCAAGGTCGATGACGAGACGAAGCGCCGCGAGCTCGAGCGAGCGGACGTGCTCGTCGCGCCGTCACTGCGCGGCGAGAGCTTCGGCATGGTGCTGACCGAGGCGTTCGCCGCCGGCACGCCGGTCGTCGCCTCCAATATCGCCGGCTACCGCGACGTGGTGCGAGACGGTGTCGACGGGGTACTCGTTCCGCCGGCCGACCCACAGGCGCTCGCCGAGGCGCTCCGGGATCTCTACGACGAGCCCGACCGCCGCGCACAGATGGCGCGATCCGCTGCCGAGCACGTCAAGCGCTTCGCCTGGCCGACCGTGGCGGCCGAGGTGATGGACGCCTACGCGGAGGCGATCGCGACGCCGCAGCCGGAGGGCCGCGCGCATCGCGCCGCGGTCCGCGCCGGCGTTCGGGCCGCCGATCTGAAGCCCCATGTGCGCGCCAAGCGCCTCCCGAGTCTTGAGCCGAAGCTCGGCGCCGGTCGCAAGAACGCGTGGGCCTTCGCTCGCAGGATTGCACTGGCCGCTGTTTCGCTCGGCGGTCTGCTGCTCGCGTACCTTGCGCTGCAGAAGATCGGGGTCGGCAACATCGCCTCGGCGCTGATCAACTCGAGCCCGACGTTCGTCCTGCTCGGCCTCGGGATCATGTGCAGCTCGATGGTGCTGCGCGCCATCTCCTGGCACGCGATTCTGCGCGCGGCGTTGCCACGCGCCCGAATCCGGCTATCCGATGCGATGCAGGGCACGTTCATCGGCGTGCTGATGTCTTCGACCCTGCCTGCACGCCTCGGCGAGCCCGCACGCGCGCTGGTCGTGGCCCGCCGCACGGGCCGCCCGCGCGAGAACCTGCCGGTCGTGCTCGGCACGCTGGTCTCACAGACGCTGCTGAACATCGTCGCGCTCGCAGTGCTCGGCGCGATCATGTTCTCCTCGGCCGACCTGTTCAACGGGCATCAGAACGCGCTGCTGTTCGCGGCGCTCGCGCCGGTGACGCTGCTGATCATCGTGCTGCTGGCGCCGGTCGTGCTGCGCCACGGGGACGCCAACGGCCGCCTCGGGCGCGTGCACGCGCTTGTGGCACAGATCCGCGGAGCGCTGGCCCGCGTCCGCGCCGGGCTGCTCGTGTTCCGCAATCCGCGACTCGGCGCCGTCGCGACCGTCGCGCAGCTCGCGGCGTGGGGTCTTCAGTCGCTGTCCTGCTACGTGCTGCTGATCGCACTCGGCCTCGACAACCACACCGGCTTCGCCGCGGCGGCAGCGGTGCTGTTCGCGGTCAACATCACCGCCGTGCTGCCCGCCACCCCGGCCAACCTCGGAGTCTTCCAGGCGGCGTGCGTGGCGGTGCTCCACACCGGATGGCACGTCAGCGTTCCGACCGCCGTCGCTTACGGCGTGATCCTCCAAGCGGTCGAGGTCACGACCGCGATCATCATGGGCATGCCGGCGCTGCTCAAGGAGGGCATGTCCTGGCGCGAGGTCCGGCTGCGCGCGATGCACGCCACGCCGGTCAAGCTGCCGGCAAGGCCCACGCGCACGGCACGCCCGGCGGCGCGGGCGCAGGGCCGGCCCGAGCCGGTGAAGGTCAAGAGCTAGCCGGCGCTGCTCGGCCGGCCGGCCGCAGCGCATTCGTCCGCCAGACGGCCGCGCGTGCGTCTCGCGGACACCCTCCGCGCCCCGTCCCGCGGATCGAACATACGTCCAGAATCCGTACGTAAGCTCGACAAGCGTGCCCGATCCGCGCGGATCGGAAGCGGTTTGCTCTGCGGTGTCGCCAACGAACGGGGCAACTAGAGGGCCGGCGCGCAGGCCTGAACGAGGGGTGAACGGATGAGCAGCAGTAGACACGCATGGAGGCGGTGGACCAGGCGAGGCGTGCCGATCGCATCCGCGCTGCTGCTCGCGGGACTCCTGGCGATGCCCGCCCAGGCTGCCTCCGGCACCCGTCCCGGCCACTTCCGCGGTGTCGTCACCTCGCACAACAGCAAGGGTGCGGCGCTGCATGCACGGATCTTCCCCGCCCATGCGTCCGCGGCCACCAGCGGCGCCAGCGCGTCGAACCTCAGGTACTGGGGTGGCCCTGTGATGCATTCCGACGCCCACTACGCGGTGTTCTGGGAGCCGTCCGGCTATGCCTCCACCGCCTCGTACAAGAGCACGATCAGCTCCTACTTCACGAACGTGGCCGCCCGCCAGCGGTGCCACGAGCAGCGACTACTCGGTAGCGACGCAATACAGCGATGGCAGCGGACCAATCGCGTACCGCGCCACGGCCGTCTCGGCGATCGTCGACACCGACCCGTATCCGGTGAGCGGCTGCATTTCAAACAGCCTGCTGCCGTGCCTCACCGACTCGCAGATGGAGAGCGAGCTCACCACCGTGATCTCCCGTAGCGGGCTTCCCCGCGGCCTCGGCACGCTGTACTTCATCTTCACGCCCGCCGGCGTGGCGACCTGCTTCTCGGGCGCGAGCACCGACTGCTCATCGGGCGGGCGGAACTTCGACTACTGCGCCTACCACAGCTCGTTCGGCTCCGGCACCGGCAGCACGCTCTACGCGGTTATGCCGTACGCGGACGTCTCCGGCTGCCAGAGCGGCCAGTACCCGAACGGCAACCCGGCCGACCAGACACTCAACGTCACCAGCCATGAGGACATCGAGGCGATCACCGATCCTCTCGGCAACGCGTGGTACGACAGCTCCGGACAGGAGATCGGGGACAAGTGCGGGTGGAACTTCGGGTCGGCGCTCGGAGGCAGCTTGGGCGCGCAGTACAACGAGCAGATCTCGAGCGGCCGCTACGAGCTCCAACAGGAGTGGAGCAATTCGAGTTCAACCTGCGTGCAGCGAATGTCAGGCGGCGTGGTCTCCCGGCCGACCGCCGCATTCACATTCAGTCCCACCAGCCCGACCGCCGGTCAGAGCGTAAGCTTCAACGGGTCTGGGTCAACCGATACGGGCTCCACGATCACCAGCTATTCGTGGACGTTCGGCGACGGCGCAAGCGGCAGCGGCGCCCTGGCCTCGCACACGTACACGACCAGCGGCAGTTACACCGTCACGCTGACGATCAAGGACAGCGCCGGCCAGACCAACAGCATCTCGCACACGGTCGCGGTTAGCGGCGCCGCCAGCATCCCGGTTGCGGTCTTCACGTTCAGTCCGACGAGCCCGACCGCCAATCAGAGCGTGAGCTTCAACGGATCGATCTCGACCGATACGGGTGCCACGATCACGAGCTACTCGTGGAATTTCGGCGATGGATCGAGCGGCAGCGGGGCATCGGTATCTCATTCGTATTCGACCGCCGGCACATACACGGTCACGCTGACGATCACGGACAGCACCGGCCAGAGCAATAGCGTCTCGCACCCAGTCACGGTAAGCGGAGGCGCCAGCAGCACCCCGGTGGCTGCGTTCACGCTCTCGGCGACAACGGCGGTCCGTGGACAGTGGGTGTTCTTCAACGCCTCGGGATCCACCGACTCCGGGGCTTACATCACGAACTACAGCTGGACGTTCGGCGACGGATCCTCCTCTACCAGCAGCTTCACGTTCCACGCGTATACCGCATCCGGTACCTACACGGTGAAGCTGACGGTCACCGACAACCTGGGCCACACCGCGTCGGTGACGCACACCGTCACAGTGCAGTAGTCGCCTACGCGCCGGCCATCGCAGGCTCGTCCTCGGACGCGCTGAGACCCTCGTCGCGGGGCTCGCCATCGCTGAGCTCGGCCAGACGCGTCGGGTCCTTGTCGCTCCCTGCGATCAGCTCATCGGCCGCCTGCTTCTCGGTCTTTGGCAGGAAGCCCGACTTCATCCCGAAGTACACGGCCTGCGGATGGTGCGCCACGATCGCCAGCGTCGACTGCTCGGGCTCGACGGCATAACCGCCCGAGAGCCGCAGGCCGATCGACGGAGCATCCAGCAGCCTGAAGACCTTCTCGTGCTCCGACTGGTCCGGGCACGCGGGGTAGCCCCACGAGTAGCGCCGGCCCTGCGCGGGTGGGATCTCCAGATCTGCCCGCACACGCGAGTGGAGCCACTCAGCCATGCCCTCCGCCGTCTGCACGCCGAGGCCATGGACGAACAGCTGCTCGGCGAACTCGCCCTCCTGCTCGAGGCGCGACATCAGCTCGGTGACCTCGTCGCCGGCGGTGACCGCCTGGATCGCGACCACGTCGACGGCACTCCCAAGCGGCCGGTAGAAGTCGGCCAGGCAGATGCGGTCGTGCTTCGGCTGGCGCGGGAACACCAGCCGCTCCAGCTCGACCGAGCCGGGGGAGGCCGGATCCCACACGACCAGCTCATTGCCGTCCGAGTTGCACGGGAAGTAGCCGAGCAGCGCGCGCGGATGCAGATAGGTCTGCTCCCGCCACATCCGCTCGAGCCGCGGTTGGAAGTCTTCGCCGACGAGCCGCTTCCACTCCTCGCCCTTCACGCCGCGCCCGCCCCAGTGCAGCTTGAACAGCACGTGCGTATCGAGGTGGTTGTAGACCTCGTCCATCGGCACCTCGATCTCTCGCGCGCCCCAGAAAGGCGGCGACGGGATCGGGTTCTCGACGCTGACCGCGGCGCGCACCGACGAATCGGTCAGCGGCGGCAGATCCTCGGTGACCTCGGCCGGCGCCTCGCGCAGGCGCTTCGCGGCGTCCCGCGTCTTTGCGATCAGCGCCTGGCGCGCCTCGCCGTCGATCAGCTGGTCCATCTTCGCCAGCCCCTCGAATGCGTCCTTGCAGTAGAACACCCCGGGCTCGTAGACCTCGTCGGAGTCCGTGCCGTTCGGGTACAGGATCCGCAGTCCGAAGTTGCGGTTGATCGCTGCGCCGCCGACCAGCACGGGGAACTGATGGCCGCTGGCGTGCAGCTCCTGCACGCATGCCGGCATCTGCTTCGACGTCGACACGAGCAGTGCGCTTAGCCCGATCGCGGTGGCCTTGTGCTCGACGGCCGCGTCCACGATCGTCGAGATCGGCACCTGCTTGCCGAGGTCGACCACCGTGTAGCCGTTGTTGGTCAGGATCGTGTTGACCAGCGACTTGCCGATGTCATGCACGTCGCCGAACACGGTCGCGAGCACCACGGTGCCTTTGGTGTAGCCCTCGATCTTGTCGAGGTATCGCTCGAGCTGCGCGACCGCGCGCTTCATCACCTCCGCCGACTGAAGCACGAACGGCAGGATCAGCTCGCCGGCGCCGAACTTGTCGCCGACCTCCTTCATCGCCGGCAGCAGCACGTCGTTCAGAGTCGGAACCGCGCCGATCTTCTCGACGCTCCGATCGATCCAGTCCTCGACGCCCTCCTTCTTGCGGCGCAGGATGTGGAAGTGCAGCGCCTCCTCTGGCTCCATGCCCTCGGTCGGGTCCTCGGCGGTCGCTTCCTCCTCGGGGCCCTTGGCCTCGAAATGGGCGATGAACCGCTCGAGCGCGTCGTCGCGGCGGTTGAAGACGAGGTCGTCGGCGAGCTCGCGCTCGGAATCGGGGATCTCCCCGTACGGGGTGATGTGGTTGGGGTTGACCATCGCGAGGTCGAGCCCCGCCTCGACGCAGTGGTGCAGGAACACGCTGTTGAGCACGCTGCGCGCCGGCAACCCCACGCCGAACGACACGTTCGAGACGCCCAGCGAAGTCTTCACGCCGGGAATCTCCGCCTTCACCAGCCGAATCCCCTCGATCGTCTCGATCGCGCTCGGCCGCCACTCCTCGTCACCCGTTGTCAGCGTGAATGTCAGGAGGTCGAAGATCAGCGCCTCGCGGTCCAGCCCGTGCTCCTCGCAGCACAGCTCCGTGATCCGCTGCGCGATTTCGAGCTTGCGTTGCGCGGTCTTCGCCATCCCGACCTCGTCGATCGTCAGCGCGATCAGTGCGGCGCCATGAGCGCGCGCCAGCGGCACCACCCGATCGAGTTTCTCGCGCCCCGCCTCGAGGTTGATCGAGTTGACGATCGCCCGCCCCGGGATCTGCTCGAGCGCGGTCTCGAGCACGTTGGGCTCGGTCGAGTCGACCTGGATCGGCGCGGGCTGGGTGAGGCTGATCCGCTTGACCACCTGGCGCATCTGCTCGTCCTCGTCCTGGCGCTCGGTCAGCGCGACGCACGCGTCGAGCACGTGCGCGCCGCCGGCCACCTGATCCTCGGCGATCGTCAGCAGGCCGTCGTAGTCGTCGGCGAGCAGCAGCTCCTTGGCCTTCCGCGAGCCCTGCGAATTGACTCGCTCGCCGACTAGTGTCGGGCGCGGGTCCTGGACGAGCGGCGTCGCCGCGATCATGCTCGAGACGTGCGGCGCGCGCCGCGCCGGCCGGCGGGTGACCGTGTGCGCCCGAACGCGCTCGGACAGCGCCTCGATGTGCGCCGGCGTCGTCCCGCAGCAGCCGCCGACGATCGAGATCCCGTAGCGGTCGACGAAATCGCCAAGCACGTTCGCCAGCGGCTCGGGCTGCTCGGGAAAGATCGTCTCGCCGTTCGGGCCCTGGAGCGGCAGGCCGGCGTTCGGAATGCAGTGCACGGGCAACGGGCTGTTCTCGCCCAGGAAGCGGATCGCGTCGCGCATGTCCTCGGGGCCCGTCGAGCAATTCAGGCCGATCAGGTCGATCTCCAGCGCCTCGAGCGTCGCCAGCACAGCGCTGATGTCGGTGCCGAGCAGCATCTTCCCGCCCTGCGGCAGCAGCGAGACGCTGCACTGGATCGGCAGCCGCCGGCCGGTCTGCTTGAACGCCTCGCGCGCGCCGAAGATCGCCGCCTTGACCTCGAGGATGTCCTGCGCGGTCTCGATGATGATCAGGTCGGCACCGCCGTTCACCAGGCCACTGGCCTGCTCGGTGAACACCTCGACCAGCTCTCGGAACGTGATCTGGCCGAGCGTGGGGTCGTCGCTGGCAGGCAGGAATCCGGTCGGCCCGATCGAGCCGGCAACGAACCGATGCTCGCCGGCCGCCTTGCGCGCGATCTGCGCGGCCTTGGTGTTGATCTCCACCGTATGCGCCTCGAGCCCCCACTCGGCGAGCTTCAGCCGCGAGGCCTGGAACGTGTCGGTCTCGAGCACCTCGGCGCCCGCGTCGAGCATCGACTGATGCACGCCCTCGATCACGTCGGGCCGATTGAGCACGAGCGCCTCGTGACAGCGGCCCGGAAGCCGGTAGTCGTCCTCGAGGCTCAGCTCGAACTGCTCGAGCGTCGCACCCATGCCGCCGTCGTAAACGATCACGCGCTCGCGCGTGGCTGCGAGGAAGTCACGCATGGAAAGCCATGCTATCGAACCTTGACACGAGTGTGGCAAGGTTGCGATGGGCCGCCTTCGGCGGCGTCCTTGGGGCCGGGCGGCCCCGTCCGGACCCCGGAGGCGGGGGCTGCTGCTTTCGAGGTGCCACCCCCGTCCATGCCCATTCCGCCGGCCATCCATGGCCGGCGGGGATTGAGGCCCCGCCCACGCGGGACTTCTGAGAGCGACGGCTTCGCTTGGCCCCACCGCGACGGCTTGAAGTGGCCCCACTTCGCGATGGTTGATGTGCTTGCTGGATAGTGCCTGATCGAGGGCTTGGAGGTCCACCGCGCGGGTGTCGTCGCGAGGGCCGAGCCCGTAGGGCGAGTGCCCGCTGCGGCGATACCCGCGCGGGCGCGCTCGCTGGCCGGGGGGTCAGTTCTCCTTGTTGCGGTTGAGGCCGTGTCGGAAGCGCCAGGACTCGTTGCCGGTGTCGATGATGTGCGCGCGGTGGGTGAGCCGGTCGACGACGGCTTTCGCGAGCCGAGCGTCGGGGAACACCTTGGTCCACTCACCGAACGGCAGGTTTGTGGTCACGATCAGCGATCCGCGTTCTTGTCGCTCGGAGAGGACCTGGAACACGAGCTCGGCGGCTCCGTCAGGCAATGCCAGATAGCCAAGCTCGTCCAAACAGACCAGCTCGGTGCGGGCGTAGCGGCCGACGACGCGGGCGAGCTCGCGGTTGCCTTCGGCTTCTTGCAGCTCGTTCGCCAGGGCTGCGAGCGTTGTGAACCGGACGCGTCGGCCTTGCTGGCAAGCGCAGATCGACAGCGCGGTCGCTAGGTGTGTCTTGCCGGTCCCCGAGTCGCCGATCAGGATCACGCTGTCGCGGTCATCGATCCAGGAGCCCTCCGCGAGCGCCGCGATCGTGGCCTGCGGAATCTTGGGGTTGTCCGCGAACCGGAAGTCCTCGAGCCGCTTGAGCGCTGGGAACCGCGCGTCGATCAGCCGGCGCTTCTCGCGCCGTTCAGCGCGCTCGGCCATCTCCGCCTCCAGCAGCGCCGCGAGGTAGGCGACCGGGGTCTGCTGCTCGCGGACCGCTTCGTCTGCCAGCGCGCGGAACCGGCGGCGCACAGTCGGGAGCTTCAGCTCGACGGCGTGCGCGTCGATCAACGCCTCGAGCGCCGCCGTCCTCGCATTCTTGGGTGCGCTCATCGGACACCGCCGATCAGCTGGTCGTAGCCGGCGAGGTCCGGTTCGGGCCGGTCGTGCGCTTGCAGGCGGGCTTCGAGCCCGTCCAGCCGCGCGACCGGACCGGTGGGGCTGGTGCGGCGGGCGAGCACGGCGACAGCGCGTCCGTCGATCGCGCCGGCCGCGAGCGCGCCGCGGACGCCGAGCTCGACCCTTGCGGGGCCGTGCTCTCGGCACAGCAGGAGCACGTCGACCATCTGCCGGTCCGCCTCGGACTGACCCCAGCGAGCGCGGAGCGCGGCCCACAGCTCGTCGAAGGGCTCCGGCCATGTCCCGCGGTCTCGTTCCTGGGCCAGCGGCAGCGACCGGGCCAGAGCGCCGGGCTTGCGGGCGAGCAGCTCGAGATAGTGATCGAGCATCGCCCGGGTGCCGTATTTCCCGTGCAACCGCTCGTGGCGGGCGACCTCCCGGTCACGGTGGCAGATCCGGATCTCGCCCGCGCCGATCGCCGCCGTGACGCGCAGTCCGGCCAACGCGACCGGGACCGAGTAGCGGTTCTGCCGAACGGTGACGAGTGCCTTGCTGTCGACTCTGACCGTTGTCGTCTCGGTCGCGTCGAACGGTGCCGGGAGCGCTCGCAACAGCGGGCGCTCGGCGGTGAGTTGCTCGGCGACCGTGACCGGCCGGCCAGCGATCCGACGTGTCAGATCCTGCTCGCATGCGTCGACGAGCAGCCGGTTCAGCTGCCCGATCGACCCGACGGCCGGGACAGGCACCAGGTGATTGCGACGCAGCCGGCCAACTTCGCCCTCAACGCCGCCCTTCTGATGGGCCCCTTCGATCCCCGGGGTCGTGAAGATCGAGTCGAACAGGTAATGCGAGCGCATCGCGACGAACCTGTCGGTCTCGACCCGCCGGCGGCCACGCAGCACCTTCTTCACCGCGGAGCCCAAATTGTCATAGCGGACCTCGGCGAACACGCCCCCGAACCAATCGAACGCGAGCGCGTGCCCCTCCAGGAACGCCTGCTGGGTCTCGACCGGCGACGCCATCGAGAACGCCGCACCCGAGAAGCACGAACGCATGAAGAACAAGTGCACCCGCGTCACAGCGCCCGCGAGATCAACATCAGCCTCGCCCCAATCGACCTCCGCGGTCCGGGCGGGCGCGTGCACCTGCGGCACGAACACCTCGCCGACCGTCAACCCAAGCTCGCGACGACGCTTGCGGACGTGATCGCGCACCGTCGTCTCCGCGACCTGCACGCCGTGCTCATCGACCAGCCGCCGCCAGACCCGCTTCGCGGTATGCCGCTGCTTGCGCGGCGCGACGAGATCAGCGATCAACCACTCGTCGATCAGCTCTCGATACTCGCCCAGCTTCGGCGCCGGCCGCGACTCCGGCCTGCGCTTCGCCGGCGGAACCGATGACTCCAACGCCTGCTTGACCGTCCGGCGATGCACATGATGCCTCGCCGCCAACGCCCGGAGCGACAGCCCCTCCTGATCCCTGTCCCGCCTGATCTGCTCGAACAACTCCACTCTGGAACCCACTTCCTGGCCGCCTCCGATCCGCGCTCGATGAGCGCGAGATCGTCAGCGTCCGCTCGGACGAGGTGGAGCCAGTTGAGACCGTCGCAATGGAGCCAGATCAGACCGTCGTTCCCAACTTCATACAGACACCAGCCTCCACCATAAGCACGAGGGGAGAACCCCGATTTCGTTACATCTCACCGCCGCGTATGGGCAACGTGTAACCAAATCGGTGCTACAGCGCGCATTTCGTTACACGTTGCCTCAGCAGGCCGGCGTTTTGTCACGAAATCGGGGCTGCCAGGCACCCCACCCTCTCCTCGAAAGCCAAATACGAGGCAGACCAGCCCCCAAGGCCCCGGCCGAAGGCCGGAAGCTGAGGCGCCAGCCGGCGCGCCGGTCCGGGCCAACGTGGCGCCAGCCGACGCGCCCGCTCAGGCGAAAGTGGCGCAAGCCAGCCAAACACGCCCCAAAAGGCCCGGACGGGCCCGCCCGGCCCCACGGACGCCGCCGAAGGCGGCCCCTACCGGCGCACTAACCGCGACAGCACCACTTGCGAGCGCGTCCGCTGCACGAGCCCGTCTCGCTGCAGCTCCATGATCAGCCGCTCGAGGTCGGCGTTGTCGTGGGTTCGCACGCGGGCGATCGCGTCCGCCTCGCCGGTGACGCTCCACGCCTCGACCACCTCCGGGTAGCGGCGCAGGGTCCCGGCTACTTGGTCGAGCAGCGTGCCGGGCGCGAAGAACAGCTCGATCAGCGCCTCGGTGTGGTCGCCGAGCGCGTAGTGGTCGATGACGGCGGCGAAGCCCTCGATCACACCACGGGCCCGCAAACGGTCCACGCGGCGCTTGACCGCCGGCGCTGAGAGCGACACCCGGCCGGCGATGTCGTCGTAGGTGCGCCGGCCGTCTTCGGTCAGTAACGCAAGAATCTGACGATCAGCGGTATCCATTGTTTGATTAATTGCGCAGGGTACACCTTTGGCTTCGACAACCGCCGGTCGGGGAGCTAAGCTGGATGTCGATGACGGTTCTTTTCGACGAAGCCCACAGCGAGGCCTGGACGATCCGCTCGGAGCTCGCGAGCGAGATGCAGCCGGCGCATCCGGGGGACTCTTCCTACGTGCGGGCGGCGGCGGCGCTCGAGGAGCGCGGGTTCGAGGTCCTCCCAAATATGGACGGCCCCCTGACGCCCGAGCGCCTTGCCGATTGCGAGCTGCTCGTGATCGCGCATCCATCGGATCCGAAGTGGGAGCGGACCACGGGGAGCGGCACGCCACGGCTGAGCCCCGATGAGATCGACGCGATCGAGGAGTTCGTGCGCGGCGGCGGCGGCCTCGTCGTGCTCGGCGAGACCGAGCAGGACAAGTACGGCAATAACCTCAACGAGCTGCTCGCCCGCTTCGGGCTGCACCTCGAGAACGACACCGTCCAGGACTACGAGCACAACCTGGGCGCGCCGAGCTGGGTCCTGGCCGAGCTCGAGGAGGGCGGCCGCGGCCGCGAGGGAGATCTGCTGGCGCGCGTCAAGGCCGCGTGCCTGTACCGCGCGACGACGGTCACTGCGAGCAACGGCGCTCGCGTGCTGGCCCGAGCTCATGACACCGCATCGGCGCCCGGCGCGGCCTTGATGGTCGCGGAGCGCTACGGCGAGGGACACGTCGTGGTCCTGGCCGACTCGGACCTGTTCGGCGACGACTGCATCGACGAGCTCGACCATCGCGCTCTGTGGCTCAACATCGTTTATTGGTGCTCCCGCCCGCCCGCCACGAGACCAACCGCGCGGGGGGCGGCGGACCCCGCTTGGGAGCGGCTGCGCGACGAGACCAACGCACTCGCGCTGCTGCAGGCGCCCGACGGCTCGCTGTCCGGCGACCCGGGGGTGGCCCGGCGTCACGTCGAGGCGATGATCGAGGCCGTACACGCGCTGGCACCCGACTTCCCGCATCAGACGGCGTATCTCGAGGCGGTCGTCGAGGACCTCCGCGCCTGGGACTTCGCCAAGCCCGACTTCACGCGCTCGCTCGAGGCCTTCAGGCCGGAGCGCGACCGCCGCGACGAGATCGAGCACCTCGTTGTGTTCCCGATGTACAAGCAGAACGGCTCGCGCGACACGTGCTTCGAGGCGCTGATCGTGCGCGTTCCCTGGCCCGAGTGGATTGCCGAGCTCGAGCGCACTCGGTACGACAACCCCAAGTTCGTTCCGGTCGAGATGGTCGACGCCACCCGCGGCTACGACAGCGAATGTGCGGTGCTGTTCCCCGAGACGTTCTCTGTCGCGTCACGCCCCGTCAACAACTTTGGCGCGATCTTCTGCGACCGTGAGGCCGAGCGGCTGCGGCGGATCGGCGGCGCCGCGGTCGAGCTTCTGCGGGTGAACCTGCCGCCGGACGCGGCTCGGATGCTGTCAAGCCCCGAGATCTCCCAGCAGGCCTACATCCTCTGGGACCTGATCCACGACCGCGCACACAGTCACGGCGACCTGCCGTTCGATCCGTTCATGATCCGACAGCGCGCGCCGTACTGGATGTACTCGCTCGAGGAGTTGCGCTGCGATCTGACCGCGTTCGCGCAGGCGGTCGAGCTCGAGCGCGCCGGGACGACGTTCGCGCGCCACGTGCAGTACGCGATCCTGCTCGACCGGTTGCTCCGCTTCCCGATCACCGGGCCGCGGGTGCGCAACTACGACGGGCTCGGCGGACAGCTGCTGTTCGCATACCTGCACCGCCACGGATACCTGCACTGGACCGACAACCAGCTGACGATTGAGTGGGATCGCGTCGCGGACGGGGTCGCGGAGTTGCGAGAGCAGGTCGAGGAGCTGTATCGCGCGGGCATCGATCGCACCAAGCTCCAGCACTGGGCGGCCGCGCACGATCTCGTCGCGGCGAGCGTGCCGCCGGCCGCCGGCTCGCGATGGGCCGCGCCGGTGCGCGACCTGGTCGACGTCGAGGACCCGCGTCCATACGTCGACTTGGTGCTCGACGACGAGTTCCCGCTGTCGATGTTCTACTCGTCGCTGAAGGCTAAGCTCGCCGCGTGAGCTCGCGCGGCTTCGCGTCGGACAACAACGCCACGATCCACCCGGAAGTGCTAGCCGCGATCGCGCGGGTCAACGACGGTCACGCGCTCGGCTACGGGCACGACGAGTACACCGCGCGGATCGAGTCCTTGACCGCGACGCAGTTCGGCCAGCGCGCCCGGGCGTTCTTCGTGTTCAACGGCACGGGCGCGAACGTGCTCGCGCTCCGCGCGACCTGCCGGCCCTGGGAGGGGGTGATCTGCGCGTCGACCGCCCACCTCAACGTCGACGAGGGTGGAGCGCCGGAGCATATCGCCGGCGTCAAGCTGCTCACTGTCCCGACTGAGCACGGCAAGCTCACGCCCGAGCTGGTCCGCACTCAGATCGCGAGGATCGGTGATGAGCACGCGATCCAGCCCCGCGTTGTCTCGATCTCGCAGTGCACGGAGCTCGGCACCCTCTACACGCCGGCCGAGATCGGAGAGTTGTCGGCGTTGGCGCACGAGCACGGACTGCTGCTGCATGTCGACGGTGCCCGCCTGGCGAATGCCGCGGCGGCGCTCGACGTCAAGCTGGTCGGGGCGGGCGGCGACGCCGATGTGATCTCGTTCGGCGGGACCAAGAACGGTCTGCTCGGGGCTGAGGCGGTCGTGTTTCGCGATCAGGATCTGGCGGCTTCGTTCCTGTACCTGCGCAAGCAGTCGATGCAGCTCGCCTCGAAGATGCGCTTTCTCGCCGCCCAGTTCGAGGCGCTGCTGGTCGACCAGCTGTGGCTTCGGCTGGCGCAGCATGCCAACGCGATGGCCCGATCGCTTGCGCAGGCGGTGGAGGGCGTGCCAGGCGTGGTGATCACCAGGCCGGTCGAGACCAACGCCGTATTCGCGATGATCCCCGCCGAGGCGATCGAACCGCTGCGCGAGCGGTTCGCGTTCTACACATGGGACGAGCAGCGCGGGGAGGTTCGCTGGATGTGCTCGTGGGACACGACCGAAGAGGACGTCGAGGCTTTCGCCGCTGCGGTGCGCGATGCGGTGGCGTAGGTCGCTGATCGCGGGGTTGGCGATCGCGGCGTTTGCCGGCGTATCCGGCGTTGCCGGCGCGCGCCCGCGAGATCCACGAGGGAATGCCGTCCACACATGGGCATTCGCAATCGGGGACGGCGATCTCACCGGCGATCTCGTCGCCCGGTACGCGCGTTACGACTTGCTGATCGTGGACGGAGAGGGCGCGAGCGCTCCGCAGGTCGCCGCCCTGCGGCACGCCGGCAAGATCGTCCTGGCGTACCTCGACGTCGGCACGATCGAGCCCTACCGCTCCTGGTATCCGGTTCTGAAGGCCTACCGGCTGGCGTACTGGCCGGACTGGGGCGAGTGGTATGCGGACGTCTCGAAACCCGGCTACCGCCGGGCGATCGTCGAGCAGATCGCCCCGCGCCTGCTGCGCAAGGGGTTCGACGGCCTGTTCCTCGACAACACCGACATGATCGAGACCTACCCGCGGCAGACCGCCGGAATGAGGACGTTGGTTCGCTCGCTGTCGTCGCTCCTCCACGGCCGCCGCGGGCTGCTGTTCGCGCAGAACGGTGAAGCTTCGATCGGCCCGGTACTGCGTTACTACGACGGCTGGAACCGGGAGGACGTCACGGCCACCTACGACTTCGCCCGCAAGCGTTACGTGCTCCAGCCCCAGCCGGAGGTCGTGGCCGCACAGCGTGCGCTGCGCCGGATCGCCGCAGCCGGGCTGCTCGTGACGACGACTGACTACACCGCTGCTGCCGATGCGCGCGCGGCATCCCGGGCGATCTCGAACGCGTGTGCCGCGGGCGCGCTGCCATTCGTCAGCGACATCGATCTGCGGCTGGTGCCGTCCGCGCCGGCGCGCTGCCCGGCGCTTGCAAATTAGCGCAAGAAGTGCTAATCTGCAAACAGGTCTATAAACGCTAGGAGCGTGAAATGCCAACCACCACTCAAAAGAAGAGCGGCACGGTTCGGCCGAAGGTCCGCAAGACAGGCAGTCGGTATGTCGACTCCGCGATCGGGTTCGAGCTGAAGCTCGCCGGGATGACCCGGCAGGAATGGCTGAAGAGCCTGATCGAGGCGCAGGCTGACTTCGCCCGCAAGGTCACCAACTCGTACAAGACGAGGACTAAGCACCAGCACAAGTAGCCGTCCCGCGGCAAGCCGCACCACCAGCGCCGGCGAGACCCGCCGGCGCTGTCGCTTACCTCCAGATCGGTTGCGTCATAGGAATTTCAGGAGCGACGCTCTTGCGCGCATCGCTGTAGGAGAAGGGGTGGCGAAACACCTCGAGGGGGTCTTCGCCCCGGCGCAGCTCGATCGTGAACGCGTGTTTTTCGTGGCTGTCCCAGACCGTCACGAACAGCTGATCGTCGTGCTCGCGCCACAGCAGCCCGACGACAAGTCCGCCGCTCGTGCGGCTGTCTAACTCGCGTAGGTTTGTGAGCTGCTGAGTGGTCATGGTCTCCCTCGCTGATCTCCGTGCGGACAACCGAAGCCTCGCATCAGCTGTTACGCCCCCACATCGGCAAAAAACGCGCGATCGATACCGGAGCGGCACTGAGCTGGACGGGGGTTTTGCCGCAGCCGGCGCTCACACCATGGCCGCGGACCCGATGTCCGGGTGCTCGACCATGAACGACACGAGCCGGTCTACGTAGCTGCGAAACGGCGGCACCGCGATGCCGCTGTCATTCAGGTCCTCCCGGGTGTGGTCGGTGAGATAGTGCGTGGGGTGCGCCATGTAGTCGATCGACTCAGGCGGGATCTGGATCAGCTTGTAGACGCCGGGCACGTGGGCGACGCTTCCGCGTGCGAGCTTGCGTGGCAGCGGCACCTTCAACAACCTGCGATCCGTCGCGTGGGCGAGCGTCTCGGCCATCTCTGCGACCGTAAGCGGGTGGGGATCGGCGAGCTGGTAGGTGCGCCCCACGGACTTCTCGAGTCCGCTCAGGTAATCGACCGCGGAGACGATGAAGTCACGCGGTACGACGTTGACCCGGATCGCCGTCGGATCGCCGGGAAGCGGCATGACCGCGCGCTTGCCCTGCCGGAGGAGAAACCGAATGTAGAAGTACGGGCCGTCAAACTTCTGCGTCTCGCCGGTGTCGCTGTCGCCGACGACGATCGAGGGACGGTAGATCGTCGTCGGCATGCCTGCGGCCATGCGGCGCCGGACGTCCAACTCGGCGTAGTGCTTGGTCTCCTCGTAGTAGTTGTTGAACGGCGCACCGACCTCGAGATCGTCCTCACCGAACGGGCCGGCATAGCGGCCGCTGACATAGCAGGTGCTGAAGTAGTGCAGCCGCCTGAGGTCCGGGCATTGCTCGAGCGCGTCGAGGACATGCCTGGTGCCGTCGACGTTGACCCTGTAGGCAAGGTTGCGCTCGACTGCCAGGTCGTAGACGGCCGCGAGGTGCCACGCCTCCGTGACCCCGTCCAAGGCGTCCGGATCGAGGCCGAGACCCGGCCGGGTGATATCGCCCTCGATCAGCTCGATCCGGCCGTCGAGCGACGGGTCGGCGGCCGACAGCTCGGCGGCACGCGTCGCGGCGAGCCCAAGGAACTTGCTCTGGACGATGCACCGAGCGTTCTGCCCGGTGCGGCGAAGGATTCCTGGCAGTAGTGCGCTGCCGAGGAATCCGGGGAATCCTGTCATTAGCACGGTCATGCCGCTGACCATAAGAGCAAGCCCGCAGGCGGCGCATCGGCTGCCTCCCCCGCCCCGGATCGGGACAAACTACGGAGCGCTATCGCGTCGGGCTATCGCGCCGCGCCATTGCGCCGCGCTATCGCGCCGTCCAGCCGAGATCCATCGTCACGGGCGGCCGATGCCGCTGGCGGCGCCGGTGACGAGGGCGGAGCGGCGCTCGATCATCTCCCCCGCGCCCGAGCTGCGGGCGCCGGTGCAACCGCCACGAACGCCTGATAGACCTCCTTGAGCGCGGTGCGCTGACGGGCGCTGAGGCGCTTGTCGGCCGCGATCGCGTCGAGGACGGCGCTGCCGGCGCGCTCGTCTGCGCGTGGCTGGATCCCGGCGCGCTCGTACAGCGCGTCGGCCGACATTCGCAGCGTTCGGGCGATTGCGTTCAGGACCTGCTCGGATGGGGCACGGAGACCGCGCTCGATCTGCGAGAGGTACGGGTTGGAGATGCCAACTGTGTCGGCGAACTGCCGCATCGAAAGGTCGAGTAGCTCCCGCTCCTGGCGGATGATCTCGCCGAGGCTGGGGGGCTGGCGACGGGGCATAGGCCCAGGCTACATCGCGCGGCCGCGCGCGGGCCGGTCCTAGCGGCCGCGGAACCGATCGGCAAGCATGCGCAGCGGCGCGACCGCGACCGCGACCCCGCCGAGGAACGCCGCTGCGAAGGCGGCGATCGCGAGCGCGATCATGCTGAGCACGCCCGAGACGATCCCGACAAGACCCATCGTCGCGTGGACGAGCAGGTCGCGAAGAGCTTTCATGACGCCATCCTAAGGGTCCGCGCCGGCGGGCCCATCCGTCGAAAGCCACAGGAGCCAGCAGTACAAGCTTCCGACCGGCCGCAGGAGTCCCGCGGCTTTCGTTGAACCCGGGGGACGGGGTTTTCGGATGCCAACAGCGCAAGCGACAGCGATCACGGACGCCGTCGACGCCATCGAGGTCTCGTACGGACCGCGCTCCTTCGGCGGGCTCGGTGCACAAGCACGCGAGAGAGCTTCGTGGGGCACCGTGGTGCGCGCGTGCAGACCGCGGCAATGGATCAAGAACGCGCTCGTCGTAATCGGGCCGGCAGCAGCCGGCGTGCTGACGCAGAGCAACGTCGCACTGGCGGTTCTCGGCGCGTTCGTGACGTTCTGTCTGCTGTCGAGCTCGACCTACCTGATGAACGACGTTCGCGACCTGGAAAGCGATCGCCTGCACAAACGCAAGCGGCTGCGGCCGATCGCCGCCGGGGAGCTGTCGCCGCGCCGCGCTCTGCGGATCGCCGCCTTGCT
This sequence comes from uncultured Solirubrobacterales bacterium, assembly GCA_963796525.1. Classification (GTDB taxonomy): domain Bacteria; phylum Actinomycetota; class Thermoleophilia; order Solirubrobacterales; family Solirubrobacteraceae; genus Palsa-465. Next base: position 330,419 of record CAWCMD010000009.1, on the reverse strand, counting down.
TGCGGCACTCGGATTGGTCCTGGCGTTCGCGGTCCGCCCGACGCTGGCGCTCGTCGGCGTCGCCTACCTGCTGCTGACCGCGAGCTATTCGCTGCTGTGGCGCCAGATCGTGATCGCGGACATCGTCGCGGTGGCGCTCGGCTTCGTGTTGCGTTCGATTGCAGGCGCGGTCGCGGCCGGCGTGCCGGTGTCGCGTTCGTTCTTGATCGTCACGACGGCGTGTGCGCTTTTCGTGGTCGCCGGCAAGCGCCACGCGGAGTTGGGCGACCGGGGAGAGGACGGCACAGCGCGGGCGACCCTGGACGCCTACAACGCGCGGATGCTGCGCTTCATCCTGCTCGGGGCGGCGCTGCTCGCGTGCCTCGCCTATGCCCGGTGGGCGTTCGCGCGCCACGAAGTTGGTCCGTGGTTCGAACTGTCGATGGTGCCGTTCGTGTTGTGGCTGGGCCGCTACTGGGGGATTCTCAGCGCAGGAAGGGGGGAGGCGCCCGAGGAGTTGGTCCTCGCCGATCCTGGTCTGATCGTGCTGGGTGCTGCATGGACGCTGATGTTCGTCGGAGGCGCCTACGGCTAGGCTCCATGTCATTCCGCAAGCAGCGATCGCGACCGACAAGCTGACCAAGCGATACGGGGACACGGTCGCGCTCGATGGGCTCGACCTGAGCGTCACCGAGGGCGAGGTCTACGGTTATCTCGGACCCAACGGCGCGGGCAAGACGACCACGATCAGGCTCTTGCTCGGGCTTCATCGTCCCAGCGATGGACGCGCCGAGCTGTTCGGGATCGACGCTTGGCGCGACCCGGTCGAGGCCCACCGGCGGGTTGCATACGTCGCCGGCGAGCCGTTCCTTTGGCCCGCGCTCACCAGCGCGCAGACGTTCGAGTATCTCGCGCGCCTGCACGGCGGCACCGACGTCGCGTACCGGGCGCAGCTGGTGGAGCGATTCAATATCGAGCCCGACAAGAAGGTGCGCGCGCTGTCGAAGGGCAACCGCCAGAAGGTGCAGCTGATCGCGGCGCTTGCGACCCGCGCAGACGTGCTGTTGCTGGACGAACCGACGAGCGGCCTGGACCCGCTGATGGAGATGGCGTTCCGAGAGTGCATCAACGAAGCCAAGGCGCGCGGCCAGACGGTGTTCCTCTCCTCGCACATCCTCAGCGAGGTCGAGGCCGTTTGCGACAGGGTCGGGATTCTCCGTCAGGGCCGGCTCGTCGACCAGGGCACGCTCGCCGAGCTGCGCCACCTGAGCGCCCAGACCGTCGAGGTGACGTTCGAGGGCCCGGCGCCCGAGCTTGCGCCAATCGACGGGGTGCACGTGGCAAGCGCCGGTCCAAGCGCGCTCCGATTCGAGGTCTCGACCGGGTCGGTTGCTCCACTGATCTCGGCGCTCGCCCAACATCCGGTCGCATCGCTCACGAGCCGCGAGCCGTCGCTAGAGGAGATCTTCCTGCACCACTACGACTCCTCTTCCTCGGCTCCCGAGCGGCATGTCGGGTGCTAGCGCGGTTGCGGGCCCGGACGGCGCCGCTCACAGCGGCGCCGGCGGCTCCGGGGTGCCCGCGCGTCGACGGCGATCGCCCGCCGTTGCGATTGCACGCCGGGCGCTCGGCGACGCTCGGATTCGCACGATTGCGTTCGCGTATCTGTTCGCCGCCGTCAGTTACGTAAACCCGGTCGCGTACCGTCACACCTACCCGACGCTGCACGACAAGCTGGAGTTTGCGCACAGCTTCGGCACGAACAAGGCGGTCGTGCTGTTCTACGGCCACGCGTTCGACCTGCTCAGCGCCGGCGGCTATACGGCTTGGCGCAGCGGCGGGACGCTGACGATCTTTGCGGCGGTGTTCGGGGTACTCGCCGCGGTGCGCGCGCTGCGAACCGAGGAGGACACCGGCCGCGCCGAACTCGTGCTCTCGGGGATCGTAGGGCGCAGAACGGTGTACAGCGCATCGATGGCGGCGATCGCGGGCCAGACGGTCGCGTTGTGGGTCGCATCGTTCATCGGTCTGCTGCTCGCGCGGCTGGCGGCGGGTGGCTCGGCCTACCTGGCGCTCGAGGTCGCGCTGATGGTCCCCGTGTTCGCCGGCGTGGGAGCGATCGCCAGTCAGCTTGCGCCAACGCGGCGCGTGGCGCTCGAGCTCGGTAGCGCGGCGATCGGCCTCGCATTTCTTGTGCGCGTGATCGCCGACACCTCGGGCGGACTGCAATGGCTGCGCTGGGTCACGCCGCTGGGCTGGGCCGAGGAGATGCGGCCGTTCACCGGCGCCCAGCCCCTTGTCATGCTGCTGCCACTCGCGGGCGCGGCGATCCTGCTCTATGCGGCGAGCCGCATCTACGCCCGCCGCGATCTCGGAAGCGGGGTCCTTGGAGCGCGGGACACCGCTCCTCCACGACTGCAGCTGCTCTCCTCCCCGACGGCCCAGGCGCTGCGCAGCGAAAGGATGGGACTCGCGATCTGGCTGCTCAGCGTCGGCGCGTTCAGCCTGATCATCGGCGTGATCTCCAAGAGCATCTCCTCGGCCGGGATCTCAAAGCAGCTTCAGCAGCAGCTCGAGAAGCTCGGGACGGGATCGGTGCTGACGCCCAAGGGCTACATCAGCTTCTCGTTCATCTTCTTCTCCCTTGCGGTGAGCCTGTTCATGTGCGCGCAGATGGGTGCCGCTCGCCACGAGGAGGCCGATCAGCAGCTCGAGACGCTGCTCGCCCTGCCCGTCAGCCGGCGCGAGTGGTTCGGGGGCCGGCTCGGTCTGGCGGTCATCGGCGCCGCGGTCATCTCGCTCGTCGCCGGTCTGCTCGCTTGGGTCGGGGCGGAGCTGGTGGGCGTCAGTCTGTCGCTCCCGCGCCTCGTCGAAGCTGGGATCAACTGCCTGCCGGTGGCGGTGCTGTTCCTGGGGATCGCCGCCCTCGCGTACGCGGCCGTGCCGCGGGCGAGTGCGGGTATCGCCTACGGCGTGGTCGCGGTGGCGTTTCTCTGGCAGCTGTTCGGCTCACTGATCGGCGCCCCCAAGTGGCTGGTCGATGTGACGCCATTCGCGCACGTGGCGGCCGTGCCGGCGCAGTCCTTCCGAGTGGGGGCGGCTGCGGTGATGGTCGGGGTGGGACTGATCGCGGGACTGATTGCGATGGCCGTCTTCGAACGAAGGGATTTGCTGGGGAGTTAGCGCCGAGGTACTGTGCCCTCGTGATCGGGCCGTGCGCGATCCACATCCCCGTCGGCGACCACCTCCCGGCCCATGTCACCGTGATCCGCGCAGGCCACCGGCTGCGAGGACCGAAGCCTCGCGGGAGGGGCGCCTCAGGTACTCCGACAAAGCCCGGCGCGACCCTTTACGTCGAGCGCGGCGACGTGATCCGCGTCGGGAAGCACGCCGCGTTCACGTTCGAGTACGAGGGCAACGTCTTCCAGTTGCACCACGCGGACGTCCGGCTTTCGTGTCGCCACGGCCTTCTGCTCGACCCAGACCGCAGGCACGCCCGCGCGACGCTGCTCACCGTCGATCTCGACGCGGGCCTCGTGGACGTCAAGGTCCGCGGCGTGCTGCCGCGCCGCGCCGTCGTCTACAGCCCGGAGATGATGGCCCTGGCGACGGCGCGGAGGACCAGGTTCGCCGTCGAGCGCAACCCCGCCACGCACCGGACGAGAGCCTGGACGCGCAACGAGCCGATCGTCGTCGCCGAAGCCGCGCATCAGAAGACACAGACGCTCTCGCAGATCACCTACACGGCGATCTCCGATACCGGCGGGCTGCGCCTCGACATCTGGCCGTTCGCGATGACCCGCGCGCAACGCGCTCCCACCGGTGCCGACGGCCTGGTGCCCTACTGGGCGGACGGCCAGCAGTGCTCGGTCGATTGCACGCCGGCAGGCATCGTGCCCGGCTGGCCGATCAAGCCGTTCCATAAGCAGCACGCGATCCGCGCCGGCCTGAACGAGTTGCGCCCCGCGAACTTCCACATCGGGATCGATATCGAGGCCCGCAACTACCAGTACGTCTATCCGATCGAGTCGGGGACGGTATCGGTGTCAGACATCGGCACGCCAGACGAGCACGTGCAGGTCGGCCAGTTCCAGTACTGGCACATCTACCACATGGTCTCCGACGGCCAGTACGCGGTCGCGTACAAGACGAGGCTGGGCAACGTGAAATACGGGTTCAAGCACGTGCACCTCTCGGAGATCGGACCGAGCGGCCAGTACCTCAACCCGTTGCGTCCGGGGCTCTCGCTGTCCCCGCACGTCGACTCTGAACCGCCGGTGATCGGCGCTCCGCAGGTGTTCGCCGATGGGCGGGTGATCGTCGGCGCATTCGATCCGCAGAGCTTCGTCGAGAAGTTTTCGTACAAGACCCCCGTGCTGGCGCCGGCCGCGCTCGCCTGGCGGCTGTTCGACTCAAGCGGCCACGACCTCACAGGATTGCAGTGGGCGCTGCGCGGCTCGCAGAACTATCCGCCGTCGCTGAAATCGGTGATCTTCGCCCCCGGAGCGATGAATCCGGGATTTGAATGCTTCGCGTTCCACGTCTACTGCATCCCGAACTGGGTCTACTGGCTCGCCGGTGGGCTGACCGAACGGGTACCACTCGGCAGCCTCGCGCGGGGTCGCTATCGGCTCGCCGTGTACGCCTGGGACTGGTCGGGAAACACCTCCGCGCTCGACCACTGGATCAGCGTCCCGCTGGCGCATGCCGACAGCGCACCGTTCGGGCCGCTGAACGCGCAGTACGAGCCGTAGACCTTGTGCTTCGACAGCCGGCGGGCGGGATCGCTAGCCTCCGCGCCGGGGTCAGACGTGGCGTACGGGATGCGAGCTCTGAAGGCAAGACTGGCTTTTGCGCTGATCAGCGCCGTCGTGCTGTGTCTCCCGGGCGTTGCGCAGGCGCGCAAGGTGTTCAACCCGACTGACCGGCTCTCAGCAACAGCCAGCGCGGCAACGATCGATATCCGCAAGGGCTTCGGGCACGAGCAGTCCAGCTCGCTCGGTCCCGTCAAGGCACCGATCTTCTCCGGCGGCGTGATCGCCGCCGACGGCAGCTTCGCGGTCCCGGCGGCGAACGTCTCCTACCCGGCCTTCGCGCTGCCGGACTTCAGCGGTTCCTACACCGGGTGCGCAAGCTGCGTCACGGTCGACTACCGGCTCACGAAGATGTCGCTGCAGATCGTCCCGGTCGGCGACGTGACCGGAAAGCTTGATCCATTCACGGGCTCCGTCACTGCGGACTGGCACGTCTACGTGCGCGTTCATTATCACCTCGATGTCAGCTACGCCGGCCTTCTGCACGGGCAGTACGAGCAGAGCGACTGCACGATCGGGACCGCCGTGAGCCCGATCGACGTCGTCATGGCGACCGGAAGGACCGCGCCCCCGGCGGGAACGCCCAACGTGCCGATCAAGGGCGTCCCCTACGACGAGGCCAAGGGGACGGTCGGCCTCGTCGACAACACGTTTGCGCTTCCTCAGTCGAGCGCCGACTGCAACCCGAAGCTCGGGCTGTTCACGTTCTCGCTCGACAACTATCTCGGCCTGCCCTCGCCCAGCGGATACAACGCCCTCAGCCTGAGTCTGGGCTTGCAACCGGTGATCCGTCGCGGTGTGATCGCTGAGCTCGTCGCGAGCAAGCAGCAGGGTTCCGCACCGCTCAGCGTCCGCTTCGACGCCTCAGGTTCGCAGGCGCCGGCCGGGGTCGCGCGCTATGAGTTCGACTTCAACGGCGACGGTGTCGTGGACCAGAGTTCGAGCAGCCCGATCGGCCACTTCACGTTCACGCGACCAGGCGTCTACAACCCCCGTGTGACGGTGGTCGACCGCGATGGCGACAGCGACACCGCGACGACCACGGTGTCTGTCGGTTCGACGGTTCCGGTCAGCGTGACGGCGGGCGGCAAGGTCAAGCTGCTCCGCCGGCGCGGCTCGATCGTCGTCGTCACCGGGCAGTTCGTCCACTGCCCCGCCGGACCCGCGGCGTGCGGAGTCGAGGTGGCCGTTACGACCAGGGCAGGCGCGGCTCATTCGGCCCGTACGGTCACGATCGCGAGCGAAAGACTGCGGATTCCCGCCGGGTCGAAGAGAGTGATCAGCTTCCGGCTCACGCGAGCCGGGACGGCGCTGCTGCACCGGCTGCAGAGACTTCCGATCCGCGCGATCGCGGTCGGGACGCATGGGGTGGCCAAGCCGGTCCGCATCGTGATGATCCTGACGCTGGTCGACCCTCGGCGGCCGCGCCAGCCGCCGTCGGGAGGCAGCTCCGCGGGCCGCGGCCACCACCCGCACCGGCGCCGCCACCGCTAGAAGCGCACCGACCGCTAGAAGCCGCCACCACCGCTAGAAGCGCAGCGTCCGCGGCAGCCCGAAGTGGGGCAGGATTGCCGTATCGCCGAAGCGGGTGAGTGCCGCGATCCGGTCACCCTCGAGCGTGAGCACAATCACGCCGAAGGAGCGTCCGATCGACACATGGCTGTCCTCGATGTAGTGACCGAAGGCCGGCTGCGCGTTTGCGCGAGTCGGGATCAGGCGGGCTCGGCGGCCGACGTGCGTCGCGAAGCGGTCGGAGAGGAATGCGTGGATCGCGTCGTGACCCTGATATTCCAGCGGCTGCGGGGGCATCGTCAGCAGCGCGTCATCGGTCAGCAACCGGACGACGCGCCCGATATCTCCATCCTCAAAGGCTTCCGCGAACTGCGCGAGCAGCGCCCGTTCCCGGCCCGATCGGGGCAGCGGTGCGCGCTCGCGGTTGGCTGGCAGGCGGGCGTCGAGGGTGCCTCTCGCCCGCTGCAACGCGCTGTTCACCGACGCCTCGCTGCCGTCGAGCATCTCGGCGACCTCGGCGGCGTGAAAGCCGAGCACGTCACGGAGCACGAGCACGGCCCGCTGGCGCGGAGGGAGATGCTGAAGCCCGGAGACGAACGCCAGCGCCACCGCCTCCTTGCTCTCGTAGCGCACATCGGGACCGGGCTCGACGTCCGCGATCCCCTCGAGCATCGAGTCCGGAATCGGCTCGAGCCACAGCGGCTCACCGACCCGCGTGGGCTGCGGTAGGTCCGTGCGTGCCGTCTGCGGCCGGCGCTCCGAAGCGCGCAGCGCGTTCAGGCAGCGATTGGTTGCGATCCGGTACAGCCAGGCGCGTAGCGACGAGCGCCCCGCGAATTGATCAAGCCCTCTCCATGCGGCCAACATCGTCTCCTGAAGGAGATCCTCCGCGTCCTGAATCGAGCCGAGGATCCGGTAGCAGTGAACCTGCAGCTCCCGCCGGTAGGGGTCGGTGAGGGCGCGGAACGCCTCCTCGTCGCCCGCCTGGGCGCGGCTGAGCGTCGCTTCGGTCATTCGCTCTTAGGACACCCGCCCAAACCGAAATTCATCGCTCAATTCTGTCCCCTCGGTCGTGTCTCAGTCGTCGACTGAGAAACAAGCCGAGGAGGAACGATGAGTCGTAAACAAGCATGGGTCTTGGTGCTCACATCAATTTCGTCGTTGATGGTGGCGCTCGATGTCACCGTCGTCTCGACGGCGCTGAGCTCGATCCGGCTGCATCTCCACGCATCGATCAGCGAGCTGGAATGGACCGTCAACGCTTATGGATTGAGCTTCGCCGTGCTGTTGATGACCGCGTCCGCGATCGGCGATCGGATCGGTCGCAGGCTGATGTTCGTGTCCGGTCTGGCGCTGTTCGTGACCGCATCCGGTGCTTGTGCGCTCGCTCCGAGCGTCGGCTGGCTGATCGCCGCCCGCGCCGTTCAGGGTGCAGGTGCAGCGATCGTCTCTCCGGTCGCCTTGGCGCTGCTGACAGCCGGCTTCGAGCCGCACACTCGCGGCAAGGCGCTCGGAATCTTCGGAGGCATCACCGGCCTCGCCGTGGTGGCCGGACCGGTCGTCGGCGGCGCCGTCACGCAGGGAATGGCGTGGCAGTGGATCTTCTGGCTCAACGTGCCGATCGGCCTTGCGGCGATCCCGCTCGTCTTGCTCAAGCTGGATGAGAGCTTCGGCCCCCGCTCGTCGCTCGACGCACCGGGCCTCACGCTGGTCAGCGCCGGCGTGTTCGGGATCGTCTGGGGGCTGGTCCGCGGCAACGCGGCTGGCTGGGGGAGCGTTGAGGTGCTCGGAACGCTCGCCGGCGGCGTCGCTCTGCTGGTCGGGTTCGTGCTGCGGGAGCTGCGAGCGCGGGAGCCGATGCTGCCGATGCGCCTGTTCGGATCGCGAGGATTCGCCGCCGGCAACGCTGCCGCGTTCCTGACCTTCGGCGCCCTGTTCAGCGCCGTGTTCTTCATGGCCCAGTTCCTGCAGACGGTCCTTGGCCAATCGCCGCTGCAGGCCGGTCTGAGGCTGATCCCATGGACCGGAACGGTGTTCATCGTCGCTCCGATCGCAGGCATGCTGGTCGATCGGATCGGCGAACGGCCGTTGCTCGTCGGCGGTCTGCTGATGCAGGCGATCGGCCTCGGCTGGATCGCGCTGATCGCGCGCACCGGACTGCCATTTGGCGAGATGGTGGCGCCGCTGCTGATCGCGGGCGTCGGAATCTCGCTGTCGATCCCGGCGACTCAGAACGCCGTGCTGGGGGCGGTCAGTCCGGCCGAGATCGGCAAGGCGTCGGGTACGTTCAGCACGATGCGCCAGCTGGGCGGCGCGTTCGGCCTCGCGATCGTCGTCGCCGTATTCACGGGTGCGGGAAGCTACGCCTCGCCGCAGTCGTTCACCGACGGCTTCGCCCCGGCGATCGCGGTGTCCGCGGCGCTCTCGCTGGCCGGCGCACTCGCCGGCATGTCACTCTCCGTACGCCGTGCAGTGCGCGCGGCGCCCGCCGTCGAACCGCTTGGCAAGGCTGCATAATCAGGTCGTGGTCGAGCATGTGGTCCATGTATTGCCAGCGTTCCTGCTGGCGTGCCTGGTGCTTGCAGCCCTGCCCGGTCCCGCCACTGCGCTGTTTCTGCACCGCACGATTCGCGATGGGAGACGGGCGGGACTGGCGGCCGTTGCGGGAAACGAGATCGGCGTGTTCTGCTGGGCACTGGCGGGCGGCACCGGTCTGTCGGTCCTGATCCAGGCCAATCGCGTGCTGTTCGATGCGCTGCACCTCGTCGGGGCGCTCGTGCTGGTGGTGCTCGGCCTGCAGGCGTGGCGCAGTTCGCGCGAGGAGGCGGACGACGGCTTTGGCGCCGCCCTCACCGCGCGCCTACCGCGCGGCCGCGGTCCTGCCGCCGCGTTCCGCGCATCGCTGGTCTCGATTGCTGCCAATCCGAAGGCCGCGGTCTTCTCGATCTCGTTCTTCCCGCAGTTCCTGCCGCGTAGTGGGCCCGTGCTTCCCACGGTCCTGGTGCTCGCGACGATCCAGATCGTCCTCGATACGGCCTGGTGTAGCGGCATCGTGCTGGCCGCCGGCCGGGCGCGAAGCTGGCTCGCTCGGGCCGCGATTCGCCAGCGGATCGAGCGGGTGCTCGGATTGGTGTTGATCGCGCTCGGCTTTGAGCTCGCGATCGACACACGCTGAGTGGATCAGCGCGGGACCGCGTGCAGGGTGCTCGGGCCGCGATCGCGGGTCGCGAACACCCATGTGCGCAACGCGACGTAGCGCGTGATCGTCGCAAATGCGCTTGCCGCCACGAGCACGATCACCTCGAGGGCCGCCGGCGCGTGGGGGTCGAGCGCGCGAAGCAGGCCGAGCGCGCCGGCGGTGAGCGCCAGCGCGAGCGCGTAGACGAGGGCGCCGGCCGCGTGCTGGCGCGCCAATCCCTTGCAGCCTCGCAGCCCGAACGTGAAGTGGCGGTTTGCCTGCGTGTTCGCGACCGCCGTGACAGCAAGCGCGAGCGCGTTGGCACCATCTGGCCCTAGCAGCGGCCGAAGCAGCAAATAGAGCAGCGCGTATGCGATCGTCGACAGCACGCCGATCGCCAGGAACCGCGCCAGCGCCGTCTGGATCGCCAGCCGGGCCACGCCGCGAAGATCGCCGATCGCGGTGCCGACGATGTCCACCCGCGAGTCGGGGTCATCGACCCAGTCGACCGCGACCTCGTGAATCCTCAGACCTCGGCGCTGCGCCAGCACGAGCAGCTCGGTGTCGAAGAACCACCCGTTGTCCTCGATCGCCGGCAACAGCCGCCTGGCGACGTCACCCCGCACGGCCTTGAAGCCGCACTGGGCGTCGGAGAACCTGGCGCCGAGCACCAGTCGCAGCAGCCTGTTGTAGCAACGCGAGATCACGTCTCGTTTGCGGCCGCGCTGCACGCGAGAACCCGCCGCCAGCCGTGTCCCGATCGCCACATCGCTGTGCCCTGAGATGAGGCCCGCCACCAGCGGCAGAAACGCGCGCAGATCGGTCGAGAGATCGACGTCCATGTAGCAGACGACGTCGGCGTCGCTGCGGCTCCACGCCTCGCGTAGCGCGCGGCCGCGGCCCTTCGCCGGGAGGTGCAGAACTTCGATGTCCGACAGCTCCGCGGCGGCCGCGCGGGCGATCGCGAGCGTCGCGTCGGTGCTCGCGTTGTCCGCGATCACGATCCGCCACGCGAACGGCATGTTCTCGCACAGGAACCCGTGTAGCCGTCTGACCGAACGCTCGAGCGCTGCCTGCTCGTTGTAGACCGGGATCACGATGTCGACGCGCGGGTTGCGCGTCGCCGGAGCGGATGGGGCGGGGAGGACGCTGCTGGAAATCATCTCGAGGGCAGCATCCACCCCCGGCGCAAGACGGCGCTATGAAAGGCGTAAGACGTGTGTCGGAGTAAGCCCTAGCGACACTAACCCGCCGGCTTCTCCGCGTGTCCGCCGAAGCCCTTGCGCATCGCTGAGAGCACCTGGTTGGCGAAGTGGTCGAGCTCCCGCGAGGCGAACCGCGAGTACAGCGCGCTCGTCAGCACCGGCGCCGGCACGCCCTCCTCGATCGCAGCGATCGCGGTCCAGCGCCCCTCACCGGAATCCGAGACGCGGCCCGAGAACTCGGCCAACTGCGGCGAGGCTGCGAGTGCCTCCGCGGTCAGGTCGAGCAGCCACGAGGAGATCACGCTGCCGCGCCGCCAGACCTCCGAGACAGACGCGATGTCCAGGTCGTACTGGTAGAACTCGGGATGCTCGAGCGGCGCGGTCTCAGCGTCCATCTCGCGCTGGACCTTGCCGGCGTTCGCGTTGCGCAGGATGTTCAGCCCTTCGGCGTACGCGGCCATGATCCCGTACTCGATCCCGTTGTGGACCATCTTCACGAAGTGGCCGGCGCCGTTTGGGCCGCAGTGCAGGAAGCCCTGCTCAGCCTGGGCCGGGTCACCCTCGCGGCCCGGGGTCCGCCCGGCCGCCTGCAGCCCTGGCGCGATCGACGCGAACAGCGGGCTCAGCCGCTCCACCACCTCGTCCTCGCCACCGATCATCAGGCAGTAGCCGCGCTCCAGGCCCCAGACGCCGCCGCTCGTGCCGACGTCGACGTAATGCAGGCCCTTCTCAGCGACCGCGTTCGCCCGAGCGATGTCGTCGCGGTAGTAGGAGTTGCCGCCGTCGATGATCGTGTCGCCGGCCTCCATCCGCTGAGCCAGCTCGTTGACCGTGCTCTCCGTGATGCTGCCGGCCGGAACCATCACCCATGCCGCGCGCGGCTTGCTCAGCTTCTGCACGAAGTCGTCCAGCGACTCAGAGCCGATCGCGCCCTCGTCGGCGAGCTGCTTGACGGTCTCCGGATTGACGTCGAACACGACGCATTCGTGCCCGGCGCGCATCAGACGACGGACGATGTTCGCTCCCATCCGTCCCAGGCCGACCATTCCAAGTTGCACGATCATTTCCTCTCGTCGCGGTTTGCACCCGAGACACTATGTCCCTCAGGGACGCGGTGCCAGGCCTGAAAACGGATCTGTCATGTTTGGCCGCTCGATCTCCTCGACCGGTCGCCGGCGCCGGATCAGCAGCAACGTGAGCACGATCCCCGCCGCGACCAGTGCGAACGACAACTCCATCGTCGTTGCGAGCGCCGAGATGAACCCGTCGTGAACCGCGGCGCGCACCGCGGGCTGCTCGCTCGCGGGGTACGTCGCGAGCGCGTGCAGCGCGTCCGGCGTGCCGGACAGGAGCCCGTCGAGCGTACGCGCGGCCGCGTCCGTGATGTGGACGCCCCGGTCGGCGGCGGCGCTGACGGTGTCCTTCGTCTGCAGGTTCTCGAACAGCGCACCAGAGATCGCGACGCCGAACATCGCGCCCAGGCCGCCAAAGGTCGTGATGATCGCGGCCACGGCCCCGTGGTTTCGGTTCGGCTGAGAGTTGAGCGCGGCCAGGTTCATCGGCGTCAGCGCCGCCCCGATGCCCAACCCGAGCAATGCGAGCGGCGGCCACAGGTCGGCGTAACGGGTCGAGGGGGAGATGCCGCCGAGCAGCAGCATCGCCACGCCGGCCATCGCCATCCCGCCCACGATCGGAGGGACGGGACCGACGCGTTCGAACAGCCGGCCACCGAAAGGCATCGCCAGCATCATCGTGAGGCTCGCCGGCAACAGCAGCAGCCCGGCCTTCAGCGCTCCGTAGCTGAGGATGTTCTCGAGGTACTGCGGGAGGAAGAACATCACCGCGCCGAACGCGAAATCGAGCACGAACACCACGATCGCCGCGCCGCTGAGGTTGCGGCGGGCGAACATCGAGAGATCGATCAACGGATCGTGGAGCCGCCGCTCGACCAACACGAAGCCGAGCAGCAGCATGATCCCCGCTACCAGCACGAGGACGAACTTGGCCGACCCGAAGGCCCACGGTGTAGGCGCCTCGTTGAGCGCCAGCGTGATCGCTCCGAGCCCGACCGCAGAGAGCGCGACGCCGGTGTAGTCGATGTGCCGGCTTGCCTTCTCGTCGTAGGACTCAGCCGCCCGCCGTACGCCGAGGAGGATCAACGCGCCGACGATCACGTTCAGCCACAGGATCCACCGCCACGACAGCTCCTGGGTGAAGACGCCGCCGATCGCGGGACCGATGCCGGAGAACAGGGCGGTTGCTCCGCCCCATATCCCGACCGCGAGTCCGCGCCGGGTGCCGGTGAACGCGTTCGTGACGATCGCCAGCGACGCCGGCGTCAGCACCGCCGCGCCCACGCCGACGACGATCAGCGCGACGATCAGGAGCGTCGCGCCCCCGGCCAGCGCGGCCGGCACCGAGGCCGCCGCGTATAGGAGGGTGCCCCAGGTGAGGAGCCGGACCCGCCCGAACACATCCGCCAGGCGGCCGGCCGCGATCAGTAGCGCCGAGTACGCAAGCAGGTAGCCGGTCACGGTCCACTCGAGCACCGTGAACGAGGCGTTGAACTCGCGGTGGATCGTCGGCAGCGCCAGCACGATCGCGGCATTCGGGACCGACGTGATCCCGCTCGCGAGCGCCATCGCAACCAGCAGCCGCGGCGTGCCTTGCGCCCTCTGATCCCCCATTGCCCGGGAGCCTATCGAGGCGCTGGTTGAAGACCGGCTCGTAGTGCAACTGCACGGTCCGCGCCGGGGCGGGTGAACAATGGCGAATTCGGTCGGGCTGTCCGACCGAATGCGGCAAAGTTCAGCTCCGGGGCGGACCGCACCGCCACCCCCGCCCGCAGGCCCGACTGCCAGAGTTCAGCCGAGTGCCCCGCATCCTCCTCTCCGAAGGCTCGAGCCTCACCTCTCGCGAGACGATCACCGCGCTCGGTCCCGCCGGCCACGTGATCGACGTGATGGATCCCGACCCGATCTGCCTGGCGCGCTTCAGCCGCTGGGTCCGGCGCGTGGTCCGGTGCCCCGCGATGGGGGCCGATCCCGTCGGCTATCTCGACGCGGTGCTCGCACAACTCGCGCGCGAGCCCTATGACGTGCTGCTGCCGACTCACGAGCAGGCCTACCTGTTCGCCGCGATGCGCGATCGGATCCCGAGCGACGTGGGTCTCGCCGTCGCCAATGCGCGCGCCTTCGCGCGCGGGCAGAGCAAGGTCGAGTTCGCGGACCTGCTGCGCGAACTCGGTCTCCCGCAGCCGGAGAGCTTTCAGCTGGGCGACCCTCGCGAGCTCGACGACCACCCCTACCCCTACTGGCTGAAGGCGGCGTACAGCACCGCGGGGCAGGGCGTGCGCCAGGTACGCGACGCGCGTGAGCGCGACGAGGCGCTCGCACTACTCTGGCCGGCGCCCGCCGGACTGCTCGTGCAGGCCCCCGCCGTCGGCCGCTACTGCCAGGTGCAGGCGCTGTTCAAGCACGGGCGGATGATCGCGGCGCACACGAACACCGCCACCGCGACCGGCATGGGCGGGAGCGCCGCGGCCCGCGAAAGCGTCGAGCACCCCGCGCCGCGCGAGCACCCCGCGCCGCGCGAGCACGTGGCGCGAATCGGTGAGGCGCTCACGTGGCACGGTGGCATCACCCTGGACTACTTCTGGGATCAGAGGTCCGGGCCCAGCTACCTGGAGTGCAACCCGCGCACGGTCGAGCCGGGCAACGCCGTCGCGAGCGGCGTGTCGCTGCCCGAGCTGCAGGTGCGCCTGTCGCTGGGTGAGCGGTTCCACGGCCCGCCCGTCACCGGCCGCGCCGGGGTTAGAACGCACTCGCTGCTGGCGATCTGCATCGGCACCGCCGACTCGACTCGCAGCCGCCGGTCTGTCCTCGGCGAGCTCACAAACGCGCTGAAAGGCCGCGGCGTCTACCGAGACAGCGAGGAGATCCTGTTGCCGGTCAGGCGCGATCCGCCGAGCGCGATCGCGCTCGCCTACGTGCTGGCACAGCTGCTGGCGCGGCCGCGGTCGGCCGCAAGGATCGCCCGCGGCGCCGTGGACGCCTACTCGCTGAATCCCGAGACGCTTCAGTCCCTCAGGCGCTGACGCGCCGCGCGGTGGGCGGCAAACCCCTCGGAGACGATCCTGACAACGTCCTCCGGGCGGCTCACGCGGTGGATGGCCGCCAGGTCGTGCTCGTCGATCCGGCGATCGGGCAACGCTTTACGCGAGAGCCATTCGATCAGGCCCTCCCACTCATCGGAGTCGACCATGATCACCGGGAAGTCCTTGATCGTCGCGGTCTGGATCAACGTCAGCGCTTCGAACAGCTCGTCGAGTGTCCCGTACCCACCGGGGCCGATCACGAACGCGTTCGCGTAGCGGACGAACATCACCTTGCGGGCGAAGAAGTGCCGGAACCGCAGCCCGATGTCGACGTACTCGTTGAGTCGCTGTTCGCGCGGAATCTCGATGTTGCATCCCACCGAGATCGCGCCGACGTCGCGGGCGCCGCGGTTAGCCGCCTCCATAAGACCCGCGCCACCGCCGGTTATGACCGCATAGCCTGCCGTGCCGAGCGCGGCGCCGATCTCGCGAAACAGCTCGTAATGCGGGTGCTCGGGCGGGGTGCGGGCGGACCCGAACACGGTGACCGCGGGGCCGATCTGCGACAGCGCGGCGAACCCGCGCGCGAACTCCGAGGCGATTACGTGAATCCGCTCGTTGTCCTCATCTCTCACGCTTGGAGGCTCGTCGCCGAGCCACATCAGCAGTTCCTCGTCGAACGTCAGAGCAGTCATCCGTCGGGAAGCCTATGCGCTGTGAACAACGCGGATAACAAGCGGACCGCGCGGGCAGGTTAAGCTGCCGAGCATGGCTCCAGATCCCCCCGCAGCCGACAGGTTCGAAGTGCTCATCGCAGGCGGCGGTGTCGCCGGGATCGAGGCGGCGCTGGCGCTCCGTGACCTGGCGGCAGACCGCGTCGACTTGAAGGTGCTCGCGCCCAACGCGGAGTTCGTCTACCGCCCGCTGACCGTACGCGAGCCGTTCTCGTTCGGGCAGGCGGAGCGCTACCCGCTGCGCGAGGCTGTCCGGCACGCCGGGGGCGAACTGATCGAGGACCGCCTTGCGGCGGTCGATGCCTCCGCAAGGACGGTCCGCACCGAGTCGGGGGCCGAGCTTCGCTACGACGCGCTGATCCTCGGACTCGGGGCGCATATCCGCCCGCGCTACGAGCACGCGGTGACGATCGACGACCGTCGCCTCGACGAAGTGCTCCACGGGCTGATTCAGGATGTGGAGGAGGGGTACGTCAAGCGCCTCGCGTTCGTGGTGCCGCCGCGGATGGGCTGGCCGCTGCCGGTGTACGAGCTGGCGCTGATGACCTCGCGACGGGCGGACGACATGAACATCTCGATCCAGATCTCGCTCGTGACCCCTGAGGACGCACCGCTTGCGGTATTCGGCGACGGCGTCTGCGAGGCCGTGACGAAGCTGCTCGCGGAGAACCGGATCGAGGTCGTCGCCTCGGCGTATGCGGAGATTCCCAGCGGGGGGGTGATCGAGATCAGTCCCGGCGACCGCCGGCTCGAAGTTGACCGCGTGGTGGCGCTGCCAGAGCTAGCCGGTCCCTCGATCGCAGGCCTGCCCGAGGCGGCAGACGGGTTCATCCCGGTCGATCCGCACGGCCAGGTGCGGGGAATCGAGCGGGTTTACGCGGCCGGCGACGCGATCGAGTTCCCGATCAAGCAGGGCGGCCTTGCCGCGCAGCAGGCTGACGCGGCCGCCGAATCGATCGCGGCGCTCGCGGGCGCGCCGATCGATCCCAAGCCGTTTCATCCCGAGATCCGCGGAATGCTCTTGACCGGAGGGCGGCCGCTTTACATGCACGCCCATATAACCGGCGGACATGGGTTCCACTCCGAGGTCAGCGACGAGCCGCTGTGGGCTCCGCCGGCGAAGATCGCGGCCAAGTACCTCGCGCCTTACCTGGACGGTCACGGGGCGTCCGTGCGGCGCTGAGCGGCGTCCCGCGACCGTTGCGGGCAACTACGCGGGCGCCAGCGTAGTCGCCTCGGTCCCGACGGCAACGCCCCGAGCCTACGCTCACCGTGTGACGAAGAAGCTGCAAGCGGTCCATCACCGTCGCAAGGTTCTGATTGCGGGTGGGGGCGTCGCGGCGCTCGAGGCGATGATGGCCCTCCGCTCGCTGGTCGGCGGCACGGTCCAGATCGAGCTCCTGGCCCCGGAGGTCGACTTCAGCTACCGGCCGATCGCGGTCGCGGAGCCATTCGGGCTCGGTGAGGTGCGGCGCTACGAGCTCGCGGCGATCGCCGCCGACCACGCCGTGCATGTGCGTTATGGAACGCTCGCCCACATCGACCCCGCCACCAGCACGGTCTGGACGAGCGCCGATCAGGCGCTCAAATACGATTTCCTGGTCGTCGCCGTCGGCGCAGTCGCGCGGCCGGCGATCGACGGCGCCCTCACGTTCGGCGGGGCCGACGACCGCGACGCATTGCGCAACCTGCTCGATGAGGCGCAGGCAGGCAAGGTGAGGCGCCTGGTGTTTGCGGCGCCGCCGGCCGTCGGCTGGCTGCTTCCGATCTACGAGCTGGCCCTGTTCACGGCTGCTTGGTCGCGCCAGCACGATGTCCCGCTGACGCTCTCGCTCATCACGCACGAGGACCGGCCGCTCGAGGCGTTCGGGCCCAACGCGAGCGAAACGGTCGCCGCGCTGCTCGACGACGCCGCCATCACGCTGCGCACGAGCGCGGTCGCGAAGACGTTCGACGGGCGGCACGTGACGGTCGAAGGAGCAAAGCCTGTTGAGGGCGACGCGGTGATCGCGCTACCCGCTCTGGAGGGTCCGTACCTGTCCGGCCTTCCCCACGACGAGCACGGCTTTATCCCGGTCGACGCGCATGGCGCCGTGAGCGAGCTCAAGCGCGTCTACGCCGCCGGCGATGCCACCGCGTTTCCGATCAAACAGGGCGGCCTCGCCGCTCAGCAGGCCGATGCGGTGGCCGAGGCGATCGCCGCAGAACTCGGAGCCCTGCAACGGCCCGCACCATTCCGGCCGGTGCTCCGCGGATTGCTGCTGAGCGGTTCGGAGCCACGCTACCTGCGAGCTCGCGCGGGCGGCGAGATCGGGCTCAGCTCGGAGGTTGCATTCCGGCCGTTATGGTGGCCGCCCAGCAAGATCGCCGGTCGCCACCTCGCTCCGTATCTCGCCGAGCCGCACGATCCTGAGCTGATGCGAACCCCGCTCGAGGATCGGCCCGCGCCGCCGGTCGAATCCTCCGAGGAGGTTGCCGCCGACGAGCGGGAGGCGATCGAGTTGCTGCTCGAGCTCGCCGACGCCAATGCCCGGCGGGGCTCATACAGCTTCGCGCTGAAGTGCCTCGACGCGGCCGAGGACCTCGGCGGCCCGCTGCCCGAACGGCGTGTCGCCGAGCGGCGCAAGTGGGTCAGCCAAGAGGCGCGCTGAGCGCGCTGAGAAACTCATAGACGCTCGTCGAGCAGCGCGATCACGTCGGCGGCCACAGCGTCGATCGGGCGATCGGTGCGGAGCAGGACGTGGCGCTCAGAAGGGACCTCCTCGAGCGCCTCCCACGACCAACGTTCGCGCCTCACGACCTCCGCGTCGGCGTCGGAAACCCGCTCGGGATCGTGTTCGCGCGCGCGGGCGCGCTCGACCAGCACCGCCTCCGGCGCGATGCATTCCACGAACATCAGCGGTGCGGCGCCCGCGAACGCATCAGCGAACGCATCGCGCTCGCGTCGGTGCCTGAACGTCGCATCGACGAGCACGCCGCCGTGCGCGGCCACCTCGGCCGCCGCCTGCCGGCCGAGCTCCGTGTACGTGGCGCGGCTGAACTGCTCACGGTAGTGCTCCTGGCCGGCCTGTTGCGTGGCCCGGATCCCTGCCAGCCCCTTGCGCACGAGATCGGAGCTCATCCGGGTCATGCGCGACTGCTCGGCGAGCGCCCTGGCCAGGTGCGACTTGCCGCTCGCGGGCACGCCACAGAGCACAATCGCCAGCGGCAAACGGGCTCTCCAAGCGAAGCGCCTCGCCACGTCGAGCAGCTCGCGCGCCTGGGCGCTGCGCCGGCCGTGCTCGGCGCTGCCGCCTGGATATTGGCCGGCGCGCACCAGCAGCACCTTCGCCCGGACGAGCGCCCGATGCACCGCGAAGAACGCGAGGAGCGGATCGTCACCCGGGTCGCCGCCGGCCGCGCGGTAGGCGTCGACGAGCTGGTCGGCGAAACGCTCGCCGCCGAACGCCGTCAGCTCCATCACCAGGTAGGCGAGGTCGTCGGCGACGTCGAGCGTGCGCAGGGCCGGGTCGAACTCGACGCAGTCGACGACCTCCAGCGGTTCGCTCAGGATCACGTGCTCGGCGCGCAGGTCGCCGTGGCACTCGCGGATCCAAGCCTCGGCCTCGCGCGCCTCGAAACGCTGCCACCGGGCCCCGACAAAAGCCGATAGGAACCGCGCCAGGGAGCGGATCTGCTCGCGTTCGGCGCGGAGCTCGGCGACGCCGAGCAGCTGCTCGACATTGCGGTCGATCTCGCGCTCGATGCCGCGCGCGCCGAACTCGGGACCGTGCGCCACTGGGCAGTCCGCGTGAAACCGGGCAAGCACCCGCGCCACGTCGGCGATGTCCGCCTGGCGCAGCTCACCTCGGTCGAGCGTCTGGGCCAGCGTCCGCGCCTCGTCATAGCGGCGCATCTCGACGACGTAGTCGAGCGCCTCGTGATCGTCCTCGTCGCGCAGCTCGAGACCCGCCGCGGTGCGCACGATGCTGCGCACGCCGAGATACAGCTCCGGCGCCAGCCTGCGGTTCAGGCGGATCTCCTGCGCGGACATCTCGCGCCGGCGCGCAGGCGTGCCGTAGTCCAGGAACGGCAGCACCAGCGGCTTCTTGAGCTTGTACGCACGCTCAGGGGTCAGGAACACCCACGAGATGTGCGTCTCTCGAATCTCGACCGGGCCCTCGGCTCGCAGAGCCGCGGCAAGCTCGTTTGCATCGACAGCCACCGAAGCTGGCAGAGTATCCGCGCGTGGCACAGCTCGAAGACGTGGATCTCGATAAGAAGGTCTCCGGCAAGGACGGCCTTGAGCGGCTCCAGGCGCTGCAGCGGCATCTGCTCGCACTCCGGCTACAGGCTGCCGGCCTGATCGGCGATCCGCGGCTCGGGCCGCCGCTGTGCGTGGTCTTCGAAGGATGGGACGCGTCGGGGAAGGGGGGTGCGATCCGCCGGCTCACCGGCCCGCTCGATCCTCGCCACGTACGCGTGGAGCAGTTCGCCGCTCCGACCGAGCGGGAGAAGCGCCATCACTTCCTGTGGCGCTTCTGGCCCGTGCTGCCCGGCTGGGGCGGGATGGTCGTCCTCGATCGATCCTGGTACGGCCGCGTGCTCGTCGAGCGAGTCGAGGGCTTCGCGAGCGAGGAAGAGTGGCGCCGCGCGTTTGGCGAGATTGTCGCGTTCGAGCGGACCCTCGCCGGCGAGGGAATGGTGCTTGTCAAGTGCTGGCTGCACATCTCAGAGAACGAGCAGCTCAAGCGCTACCGCGCTCGCGAGCGCGATCCGCTCAAGCGCTGGAAGCTGACCGACGAGGACTGGCGCAACCTCGCGCACCGGGCGGGCTACGAGCGCGCGGTTGACGACATGCTGCGCGAAACGGATCACGAACAGGCACCGTGGAACCTGATCGCGGCGGAGAACAAGCCGTGGGCCCGGGTCCAGGTGCTGAAGTGCGTGATCGACGCTCTGGAGGCCGGATTGCGCGCGGCGGGGCAGGAGCCGCTGGACGTCGAGGCGTCCTTGTAGGGGCTGCTGGCGCAGCGGGGATTGGATTCCCGGGATTGGATCCCCGCCCACCCGGAGGCCCCGTCCGGACCTCTACTGTGTGCCCGATGCGCGAGCGCACGAACGTCCCGCTCTCGGAGCTGACTACCCTGCGGCTGGGCGGTCCGGCCCGGCGGCTGCTCGAGGCCGAGAGCGAACCGGAGCTGGTCGAGGCGGTGGCCGTGACCGACGGCCCGCTGCTTGTGCTGGCCGGCGGCTCGAACCTGGTGATCTCCGACGCCGGCTTCGACGGCACCGTCGTGCACGTCGCCACGCGAGGCGTCGCGATCGAGGGCGCCGAGGTGACGGTCGCCGCCGGTGAGCCGTGGGATCACGTCGTCGAGCGCACTGTCGCGCAGGGGCTCGCGGGAATCGAGTGCCTGTCCGGGATCCCCGGGTCGGCCGGCGCGACCCCGGTCCAGAACGTCGGCGCGTACGGTCAGGAGGTGGCGCAGACGATCACGTCGGTCCGCGCGTACGATCGCGAGGGCGGCGAGGTGCGCGATCTCGATCCGCGGGAATGCGGGTTCGGCTACCGCACGAGCGCGTTCAAGCACTCAGACCGCCACCTGGTCCTGTCGGTGACCTACCAGCTCGAGCGCTCGGAGCTCGGACGTCCGGTCCGCTATGCCGAGCTGGCCCGCGCGCTCGGCATCGAGCTCGGTGATCAGGCGCCGCTGGCAGCGGTCCGCGAGGCGGTCCTGGCGCTGCGGCGCGCGAAGGGGATGGTGATCGACGCGGATGACCCGGAGTCGGTCAGCGCCGGGTCGTTCTTCACCAATCCGGTGCTTTCCGTGAGCGAGTTCGAGGCACTGCGCGATCGCGCTAACGCCGAGCCGCCCGGCTGGCCCGAGGGCGACGGCGCCGTCAAGACCTCAGCCGCGTGGCTGATTCAGCAGGCTGGGTTTCATCGCGGCTACGGCAACGGCCGGGCGGCGGTCTCGCGCAAGCACACGCTCGCGCTGGTCAACCGCGGGGGCGCGTCGACCCGTGAGCTGCTGGCGCTGGCGCGCGAGCTGCGGGACGGCGTCCGCGACGCGTTCGGCGTGACGCTGAGCCCCGAGCCGACGCTCGTCGGCATCGAGCTGTGAGGCCGCATCACCACCGATGCTCGCCGGCGAGCGCTCGAGCGCGGGCGAGCAGCGGTTCGGAGGGGGTCGCTTCTCTGATCGCGGGCCAACGCCGGTGCAGGACCGTGGCCAGGGCGTCGTGCGTCCGGATCTGCGCGTCCTCCAGAAGCGCGGACAGCTCGCCTTGCGCCTCCTCGCGCCACGCGATTCCGAGCGTCTCATGCACCCGCTCGCCCAGCGCTCGCAGCTGTGGCGAGCTGTCGATCACAATCAGCGCCTCCGTCCAAGCGCCGCCGCGAATGACCCGTTGCGCGAGTCCGGCGAGCTTGCCCGACGGGCCCTGCACGCTCCAAGCCCCCGGGCACCATTCTCCGGGAAGCTCGCCGAGCTGCGCGGGCACGCCGAGCTCGCGCAGCGCGGCGACGATCAGATCCGCCAGCTCTCGGTAGCGCGCGCTCGACTGCTCGAGCACGGGTTCGGCCTGCGCCCACCCCACGCACAGGCACCCGCTGTCGAGCGCTGCGGCGCGACCGCCCGCGAGGCGCCGCACGGGCGTCACGCCTGCCGCCCGGGCGAGCGCTGCCACCTGCTCGGTTCGTGGGTCACGTGCGTCCAGACGGCCTAGTGACAGCGCCGGCTGTTGCGGCCGCCAGAGCCGCACCGACTCCCGGCCCCCGTTCGCCGCCTGCTCGAGCAGCGCGTGGGAGATTGCGACGTCGACCGCCGCATCGGGGTCGGAGTATTTGAAGATCTCCACGCCACGACCGTATAGAACCCACCCACCCCGGCGACGGCGGCTATGAGAGCGCCTGCACCCAGAGCGCGGTGTCGTGGAAGTTGTCGTTGCGCGCGACCTTGCCGTCCCGGAACGAGAAGACGTGCGCGTACGGCGCGTTGAGCTCGCGGCCGGACCGCGTCCGCGCGATCACGCGTCCGGTTACGACGACGTCATCGCCGCTCTCGATCCACAGCTCGGGCCGCAGTTCGAAGCTCTCGAAATGCTCGCCGACCTTCGCGAAGACGTTCTGCAGCACCTCTTGGGGAGTTGCAGAGCGGCCGTTGATCGGAACGCTGGTCGCCTCGGTCTCGATCCAGTCGACCTCGGGAGCGATCCGCGACAGAACGTACTCCACGTCTCCGCGCCCGAAGGCCGCGTACATC
Source organism: uncultured Solirubrobacterales bacterium (assembly GCA_963796525.1). Lineage (GTDB taxonomy): Bacteria > Actinomycetota > Thermoleophilia > Solirubrobacterales > Solirubrobacteraceae > Palsa-465. The sequence goes on along the minus strand of CAWCMD010000009.1, from coordinate 307,654 downwards.
GAGGCGATCGTGCGGCCGTTATCCGTCGACGGACTGGCTGTGGGCATGTGTGTCCTCCTCGTCGTGCCTTGACGTTTCAGCCCCCGGATACGCAGCCCGCACCCGTGCGGATCACCCGGCGGTCGGGTACAGCCTATGCCGCGCGCTCGTCGGCCATGACGGGCTCACTCAGCGGTTCCGGCCGTCCGATGTAGAAGCCCTGCGCCAGGTCGACTCCTTGCTCGCGGATCGTGCGAAGCGTCCCCTGGTCCTCGACGCCCTCCGCGATCGTCTGCTTGCCCAGCGCGTGCGCGATCCCCGTGATCGATCGGATGATCTCCTGGTCGGTGCCGTCGTGGCTGGCGTTTCTCACGAACTCCATGTCGATCTTCAGGTAGCGCGCCGGCAGATGCTTGAGATAGACAAACGAGCCAAAGCCGGTGCCGAAGTCGTCGAGCGCGAGACCGCAGCCGATGCCTGCCAGTGTGCCGGCGAGCAACCTGGCTTCCTCGGTATTCCGGATCAGGGTGGTCTCGGTTATCTCGAAGCTCAGGTTGCTCGGCTCGAGCCCGTGCTCGACAGCCTCGCGGACCTGGGCGACAATCGTCGCATCGCTGAGCGAGTAAGCGGACAGGTTGACGGCGACCTGCATGCCGGCGAGGGCGTGCCTGAGCGCCTCCGCCACGACCCAGCGGTCGATCTCGCCGATCAGCCCGAAGCGCTCGGCCACTGGCACGAACGCGGCCGGCAGGATCAGCTCGCCCTCGGGCGAGAGCATCCGCAGCAGCAGTTCGTGGTGGCTGATTTCGCCGCTGCGCAGGTCGACGATCGGCTGGCTGTAGAGGCGCAGCCGATCCTCGTCGAGAGCGGCGCGGATGCGCTGCACCCAGTTCAGCGTCGAGCTGGCCTGGCCGTGGTACACGGTGGAGCCCCCGCCGCCGGCCTGCTTGGCCTCGTACAGCGCCGCGTCGGCGGCGACGAGTAGCTCGCCGGCGTCGAGCCCGGCGCGACCGTCGAACGTGCTGATCCCGACGCTGACCTGAATCGGCGGACCGGTCGGCGGCTCGCACAGGCTGCCTCAGGGCGAGGCTGCGTCGCCCTTGCTCTGCGGATCGGGCTTGCGGCCCCTCCGGCCGCTCGCCAGCTCTTGCGCCCTTGTCCGAGGCGAGCCAGGAGGTCCCCCCGTAAGCGCCTGAATGCTGCTTGCGACCAGCAACGCCTGCTGCTCGGAGACCTCCGCGAGCACGATCGCGAACTCGTCGCTGCCGAGCCGCGCGATTGTGTCGGTCTCGCGCATCCTGTCGCGCAGCACCCGCGCAACCGCCGTCAGCTGGCGATCGCCGCTCGCATGACCGCGGGAGTCGTTGACCAGCTTGAAGTTGTCGATGTCCAGTAGCACTAGCGCGCCGCTGGTGTGGTGGCGCGTGGCGTAGCGCAAGTGCGTTTCGAGCTCGCTCATCAGGCGCTTGCGGTTGAACAGGCCAGTGAGCGGGTCGTGGTCGGAAAGCTGCGCGATCTGGCTCTCCATCTGGCGGACGTCGGAGATGTCGCTGACGATCCCGCACACGGCGTACACGTCGCCGTCTGTGTCGGTCAATGGGAATTTCACGACCGAGACCCTCCGACTCTCGTCGCCATGGGCGAACAGATGCTCGGCCGCGATCGTCTCGCCGGCGAGCACCCGGCGGTGCTCGTCGTCGAGGTCGGCGAGCACTTCGGCGGGCATCACGTCCTCGCGTCGCTCACCGACGGCCGCCCCGTAGTCGAGCCCCAGCCCGGCGTCGAAGGCCCGGTTGGTCAGCACGTAGCGCCCTTCGCGATCAGCGACGAACATGGCCGCCGTGCTGCCGTCGAGGATCGCCTGCAACTGCCGCCGTGTGTCCTCGAGCGCCGCCTGCCCCGAGCGGTGCTCGAGCCGCCTGGCCAGCAACGCGAACCACAAGAGAACCAGGACGATCACGACGGTGGCGATGCCGTAGCCGAGCCACCCGACCAGCCTTGCGCTTGCATCCGCCGCCGCGGCAGCCCTGGTCTCCGCGGCGAGGGCGACGGAAAGATCATCGCGCAGGCGGTGGTAGCTCGGCCAGGTCTGCCGTGCGTAGAGCGTGCGGACCGATGCGGATGGCGCGACCGCGGCCCGACTCAGCAGGCCGCTCGCGTCCATCTGATAGCCGGCGTTGTCGCGAGCCAGCCGTGCGAGCCTCGCGGAGATCGCGCCGCTCTGCCCTGCGGTCTTGCGGAGGTCTGAGACGACGCTCGTGACGTGGGCGCCGATTCGCGAGATGACCGGGCTCTGCACGCTCCCCGTCGCCGGCTCGTTGACCACCCGCGAGACCGCGTACGTTTCGAACTGCGCCGCTCCGCTGGCGTCCCTCAGCAGCGAGATCCGACCGCGATCGTCCGCCGCTTGCGAGAACCCCGCGGCCATCAGCTGGTGTGCCGCGAGCGCCGTAAGCGGGACCAGCACGAGCAGCAGCCACGCGCGCGCTGGAAACCTCAGTGCGCTGGGGCGAAACGACATCCGGCGAGGTCCGGCGCGGCTGCGGGGAACATCCTGACTCACGTCCTAGGGGATGCATCGACAGACCGGCGATCAGCCGCTTCCGTACCGCCTGCGCATCAGCCGCCGGAGAACTACGGCGGCGCAATCCGTGCCGCCGGTCAGTGCGTATGGATAGCGACCGTTAACCGCTCGAACAGAACCGACCCGCCTCCCGGAGCTAGGCTTCGTCCGTAGAAGCTGCGGATGACCGAGCACCAAGCGATGCCGATAGAGAAGGCGATGACGTCAATCGGCGCCACCGTCTATCCGCGTGAGCAGGAGGCCGACGTCGTGCTCCGCGATGGATCGACCGTCCACGTCCGGCCCGTCAGGGCCGACGATGAGCCCGCGATCCGCACCTTCCTGCAGGGTCTCTCGCCCGAATCGATCGGCTTCCGGTTCTTCGGCACGCCAAACCTCGACTGGGTCACGTCGTGGTCGCTCGACGTCGACTATGCCGACCGCTACGCGCTCGTCGCCGAGAGCGGCTCGCCGTCCCAGATCGTCGCGCACGCTGCGTACGTCAGGATCGATTCTGAGCGCGCCGAGGTGGCATTCCTGGTCGCCGACGAGTGGCAGGGCAAGGGGATCTCGACGATCATGCTGGCCCACCTCGCGACGCTGGCCGAGCACCACGGGATCCACACGTTCACCGCGGAGGTGCTGCCGGCGAACCACAGGATGATCGAGGTGTTCCGCGAGAGTGGCTTCCCCGTCGAGATGCGCTCCCACCCCGATGCGATCGCGATCGAGCTACCAACCTCGCTCTCGACCGACGCCCTCGAGCAGTTCTACGAGCGCGATCGGATCGCCGGTATCGCGGCCGTGCGGCACTTCCTCGAGCCCCGCTCGGTGGCGGTGATCGGCGCGTCGCGCAAGCGCGGAACGGTCGGTGGCGAGATCCTCCACAACCTGCTCGCGGCCGAGTTCGAGGGGCCGGTGTACGCCGTCAACGAGCACGCCGACGTCGTCCAGTCGCTGCCCTCCTACAAGTCCGTCAAGGACATCCCCGGCGGCGTCGAGCTGGCGGTGATCGCGGTGCCCGCTGCGCACGTGGTCGAAGCTGCGAGGCAGTGCGCCGACGCCGGGGTGCGCGCGCTGCTGGTGATCTCGGCCGGGTTTGCGGAGGCCGGACCGGAGGGCACCCAGCGACAGCAGGAACTCGTCGAGGTGTGCCGTGCTGCCGGGGTCCGGATCGTGGGCCCGAACTGCCTCGGGGCGCTCAACACGGCTGCTTCGGTCCGTCTGAACGCCACGTTTGCTCCGCACGCGGCAACCCCGGGCCGGATCGGCTTCATGTCGCAGAGCGGAGGTTTGGGGATCGCGATCATCGAGGCGGCCGGGCGCCTCGGGCTCGGTCTCTCGTCGTTCGTCTCGGTCGGCAACAAGGCCGATCTGTCCGGCAACGACTTCCTGCACTACTGGGAGCAGGACGAGGGCACCGACGTCGCACTGCTGTACCTCGAGTCTTTCGGCAATCCACGCAAGTTCGGCCGCGTCGCACCCCGGTTCGCGCGGCGCAAGCCGCTGCTGGCGGTCAAGAGCGGCCGCTCGGCGGCCGGCGCAAGGGCGACCTCCTCGCATACGGGCGCGCTGCTGTCGGCCTCAGATGTCACCGTCGACGCCCTCTTCCAGCAGGCGGGAGTGATCCGCACCGACACGCTGCACGAGCTGTTCGCTGTGGCCGCGCTGCTGACCTCCCAGCCGGTGCCGCGAGGCGATCGCGTCGTGATCGTCACCAACGGCGGCGGGCCGGGAATCATGTGCGCTGACGCCTGCCAGGCGGACGGCGTTGACGTACCGGAGCTGCCCAAGGAAGTACAGGCGAAGCTCGCGGAGTTCCTGCCCGCGACGGCGTCGTTTGGCAACCCGATCGACATGATCGCCACGGCATCAGCTGAGGACTACCGCAGGACCCTGCAAACGCTGCTGGACGCCGACGTATGCGATGCGATCCTGACGCTGTTCGTGCCACCACTGGTGACGAACCCGGTCGATGTCGCGATCGCGATCCGGGAGGTAGCGGAGACGGGCACCGACGTTCCGATTGCCGCCGTGTTCATGACCACCGAAGGGCCGCCGCCGGATCTAGCCTCAGACCGGGTGCAGGTCCCGGGCTATGAGTTTCCCGAGGACGCGGCACGCGCGGTCGCCCTCGCCGCGAAGCACGGACGCTGGCGAAGCCGGCCGTCCGGAACCGTGCCGAAGTTCTCCGATACCCGCCCCGAACAGGCGGCGGCGGTCATCAGCGAGCAGCTCGCGCAAGGCGGCGGCTGGCTCTCGCCGGGCCGCGTTGGCGCGCTCCTTCAGTCCTACGGGCTTCCGATCATCTCGAGCCGCATCGTTCCCGACGTCGAGGGAGCGGTCGCGGCCGCCGGGGAGCTGAAGACGGCCGTCGCGCTCAAGGCGATCGCCACCGGCCTGGTCCACAAGAGCGATGCCGGCGGGGTGCGATTGGGGCTCGACAGCGCCGACGCCGTGCGCGAGGCGGCGACGGAAATCGAGTCGGCGGTGACCGCCGCCGGACACCAGCTCGAGGGACTGCTCGTGCAGTCGATGGCGCCCACCGGCGTCGAGCTGATCGTCGGCGTCGTCAATGACCGCAGCTTCGGCCCCGTCGTCGCGTGCGGCGCCGGCGGAATCGCTGCAGAGCTGATCAAGGACATCGCCGTGCGGATCACGCCCGTCACCGACCTCGACGCCCGCGACATGCTCCGAACGCTTCAGACCTTCCCGTTGCTCGATGGCTACCGCGGCGCGCCCCGCTGCGACATCGCTGCCGTCGAGGACGTACTGCTGCGCGTTGGAGCGATGGTCGACGCCCATCCGGAGATCGTCGAGCTCGACTGCAACCCGTTGATCGTCGGCCCCGACGGCGCGGTGATCGTCGACGCGCGGGTTCGCATCGACGCGCCGCCGCCGCCGCCGCCGATGCCCTCGATCAGAGCGTAGGCGCCGGCCCCCAGCGCACCATCCCCGTGGCGCTCTCGACCGCCGCCAGCCGCTCCGCCGGGACCCGGGGCCCGTCCGGCGGGGGCTGAAGCCACGGCCACTGCGCGGGCTCGGAGAGCCCGCGGACCATGTCCTCGATGCCCGCCGGCGTCGAGAGGACCAGCACCCGTGCCGTATCGGACTCGACCCGGAAGGCATGAGGCACCCCGCCGGGCGCGAACACGACCGCTCCGGGGCCGCAGGCGCGCCCGTGCGTCGCGACCCATGCCGGCGGCTCGGACTCGTCGCGGGCGAGCTCGGGTTCGACCACCCACGCGGTCAGCTGACCGTCCAGCACGTAGAGCGTCTCGTCTTGAGGATGCGAATGCAACGGAGGCGCGGCGCCGCGCGGGAGCACGTTCTCCCAGAGCGCGAACCGCCCGCCCGTCTGATCGCCGTCCAGCTTGATCCGCGCGAGCGTGCCGAGAAACCACAGGTTCTCCGTCGACTCGCTCACGACGGCACCGCCAGCTGGAAATCCTCCGGCCGCTCGTACACGGCGCCCGCGGTGCAGCCGATCACCAGGATCCGGACGTCCTCCGCGACCGGCAGGAGCCTGCGCTTGCATCCGGCGCCGACCCGCAGCATCCGTCCGGAGTCGACGGACACGCGGTCGCCGTCGACCTCATACTCGGCTGTCCCGCGCAGCACGACGTACAACTCCTCCTGTCCGTCCTCGGAGTGATCGTGCTCTGGATAGTCCGCGAATCCGGCCGGGAAGTCGAACACCTGCACGCCGAAGGACTCGACCCCGAGCTCGGCGCCCGCGAGCTTGACGATCCCGTGATGGATCGACTCCATCGAGTCGATCGATTTCGCTGCGTAGCCGCTCATCCTCCGCTCATCCTCCGCTCCTCCTGACTGTCGGTGTGCTCGCAACGCTACGGCCTCAGAACCGGGGGCACATCGGCCTTCCCGCCCATCTTTGGCCGGCGAGGTGCCTAACTTGCGCGTCCCGGCGAGAGCAGGCCCCGCGCCCGAGCCCGCTCGACGGCGCCGACACGGTTGGCGGCGCCGAGCTTGGCGAGAATCGCCGCGACGTGGTGGTCCACGGTCCGCTCGGACAGATGCAGCTGCTCCGCGATCGCGGCGTTCGTCGCTCCCGACGCCAGCAAAACGAGCACTTCCTGCTGGCGGCGCGTGAGCCCCGCGGCGTTGGCGAGCGTCGAGCGCCTCGGCCCCCGTAGCACCCGGCCGCCAAGCTCGCTTCGAGCGCGTGTGAACGCCCGGATCGTCCCGGCCGCGCCGAGCCCGTGGAGCGTGGTCAGCGCCTCGCGCGCAGCATGATCGTCGCCCGGGAGTGCCGCGAGCGCCGCCTCGTATGGCGCCTCGAGTTCGCGCCAAGAGTTGATCGCGGCCCGCCAATCGCCGGCAAGCTCGAGAGCAACCGCCTCGGACACGCCGGCCGGCGGCTCGACCGCGATGCCGTACCGCCAGCTCCACAGCGCCAGCTCGCTTGCGGTCCGTGCAAACTGCCCCGCCACCGAGGACGCCAGGCCCGCTTCGATGTGGCGCAGCGCTTCTGAGCGCTCGTCGCGAATCCACGCCGACTCGATCGACTGCGCACGGACCGTCCCGTGCCGCGAGCTCTCCGGCACCCCGCGCAGATGCTCCCACGCCAGTCCGATCAATTCGGCCCCACCCCGATCGCCGCAGCGGAGCGCGATTACGCCCTCGGTCCCGAGCGCGCCCACCTTCTCCGCCGCGTAGTCGCGATCTCTGCGGGCGACGATCTGCTGCGCCTGCGCCCAGTTCCCGCGATCCAGCAGGCTGCGCGCGCGGAAGCTCTCGATCGCGTTGCCGGGGATCACCGTCTGGTAGTCCTCGAACAGCGCGAGTGCCTCTCGCGCGGCGGCGTCGACGAGCGCGTGCCGGCGGAGGGTCACAGCGACCAGCACGAGGTTGACGTAGGCCCGCACCGTCTGGATCGTGAGCCCCGCCTCCCGCGTCGCGCGGCACGCGTCGCTCAGCGCCTGGAGAGCTCCCGGATCGCCGCGATGGCCGCGCGCGAGACCGACGCTGATCTCGATGTCGAGCCGCGTATCCTCGAGGCCGGAGCCGCGGGCGAGCTCGAGCGCGCGCGGGCCGTCGTCGATCGCGACCTGCGGGTCGAACGCGGTCGCCTGAATCCGTACATGCGTGGCGTGGGCACGCGCTAGCTCGGAGAGATTGCTGCTGCGCTCGAGCAGCGTCACGGCTCGCTCGGCGGCGTCGCGCGCCTCGAGCACTCGATCGAGCGACCACAGGGCCCAGGCAAGCACGATCAGCGCACGCCCCTCCATCACCCCATCTCCCAGTCGCACCGCAAGTGCGATCGCCTCCTCGGCCGGCTCGACCGCGTCCTCGAGCCGCGTACTGGCGAAGTTGGCGGCTCGGGAGCTCTGCAGCAAGAGCTCGAACCGCTCGTCGTTCCCGAGATGGTCGCCCAGCCGCAGCGCGCGTCGCGTCTGCAACTCCATGACCCCGACCGCGCCCACTCGCGCGGCGTCCTGCGCCGCCCGAATCGCGTAGCCGCAGGCCTCCTGCGCCATCCCCGCAAGCTCGGCGTGATGGGCCAACCGCGCGTGGTCGGCGGGTCCGCGCCGGCCAGCGAGCGCGGCGAGGATCCGTCGGTGAAGCTCGACACGTCGAGGCGGGGAGATCGACGCCTCGATCGCCTCGCGAATCAGCTCGTGGCGGAAGCCGAGAGCTGCTCCGTCGGAGACCAGCACTCCGCGCGCGAGCGCCTCCTCAACCGCATCGCCGCTGCCCGGGGCGAGCGCCTCGAGCAACCCCGGATCGAAGCGCATGCCGGTCACGGCCGCGGCATCGACCACGGCACGCGCGCCGGCGCCGAGACGGCTCGCCCGAGCAAGTGTCGCGTCGCGGATTGATGGGGCCCCAGCGGCTCCTTCGCCGGCTGCGATCGTCTCCACGACCAGAAACGGGTTGCCGCCCGTGATGCGCGCCAACCTGACCGGATCGACTCCCGACTGCCCTGCAAGCTCGCGGACGCCTGCGTCCGAAAGCGGGCGCAGCAGCACCCGCCATGCGATCGGGCTGGTCGCGAGATCGCCGAGCAGCCGCTCGAGCTCGGGGTTTGCGGCAACCTCGTCGTCGCGATAGGTCACGATCGCCACCAGTTGCTGGTCCTCGAGTCTGTGGGCGACCAACCGCAGCACATCGAGCGTGCTCGCATCCGCCCAGTGCGCATCCTCGACGACCGCGACGAGCGGGGCGCGCCGCACGAGCACGTCGACCAGCTCGCCGGCCAGCGCCAGTGGGTCGGCCCCCTCAAGCAGCCCGCCTGCGGCCGCGGCGATCTCGCGCAGCGGGGCGAGCGGGACCGGCACCGACAGCGGCTCGCACGATCCGGCGACGAACGCAACCTGACTGACTGCGCGGTCGCGCAGTGCCCGGATCAGCGAGGTCTTCCCGATCCCGGCTTCGCCGCCCACCAGGACGAGCCGGCCACTTCCCCGGGTGGCGTCGTGGACGACGCGCTCGAGCGTCGCGAGGTCATCCTCACGCTCGAGCAGCGTCTCCATGTGCCGATGCTAAGACAACGCGCGGTTCCAGCGGAACGTGACCGTCGCCTGCGCGGGCAGCTCATAGGTGAACGACCGCCCCATCCACGTCACGGCGAACTTCGCCGGCGCGGCGGCGGAGTTGTAGGCCATCAGGACCCTGGTCCCGTCGGGGTTGACGAATGCTGCGTTGTCAACCCCTGGCGTCACACGGTTGTAGCCGCTGGCCGTGCGGTAGTAGCGGACGAAGTGGTTGGAGCGGATCCTCCGGGCACCGGGCTGCACGAACTTGCTCAGCTGCCCGAGCTGGTAGTAGGCGAGTCGCAGCTTGGCCGTGTGCTGCTGCTCGTCGACCGTGACGACGCCGCTGCAGTGTGGGCAGCCGACGTTCGGCTGCTGAACGGGCCCGCCGTTCGGGTCGAGCGCGAGGTTCCACAGCGAGATCGCCGTGGCCCAGTTGCGGATCGAGCCGATCAGCACCTCGGAGACCGGATAGGGCGTCAAACCCGGCGAGCACTCCGTGACGATCTCGCCAAGGTCAGGCGCGGAGTGGTGTTGTTCGTCCATCACGTCGGGGATTCCGTCGTAGCAATGCCACCCGATTCCTCCGCTGAGAGCTTGGCGGGCCTGGCTGCCGGACAGGGCCCGCGGATAGTCCGGATGCCCCCAGCCGGTGTTCGAGCCATACACGTCCGGGCTCAGCTTGGCCGCACGAAGGCTGGGAACGAGGTTCTTGACGATCCATTGCGACTCGGTCGGGACCGGGAACGCCATCGACGGATACGGTGCGGGCGCGCGCGGTTCGTTCTCGGGGCTGACCGCGGCGATCGTGACCCCCGCGCCGGCGTAGGCGCGCAGGAAACGGACGAAGTAATCGGCGAGCGGTCCGTAGGCCGACGGCAGCAGGGTCCCGCGCGAGCCCAGGTTGTCCAGCGAATCGTTGGCCTTCATCCAGGCGGGCGGGCTCCACGGCGTTGCGAGGATCTTGACGCTGGGATTGAGCTGCAGCATGTGGCGCAGCAACGGGATGATGTACGTCTCGTCGTGCGCGATCGAGAAGTGCTGCAGCTGCGGGTCAGATTGGCCCGGTGCTAGGTCGTCGTAGGTGTACGGTCGCCCGGTCGCGGTGAAGTCCGACGCCCCCATCGGCAGCAGCGCGAAGTTCAGCCTGATGCCGTTTCGGCCGTACAGCGCCCGCATCAACTGGGTGCGCGCGGCAGCCGGCAACTGCTTCTTGATCAGCCACGCGGACGTGTCGGTGATCGCCGCTCCGACGCCGGTGAACCGCTGGTATCGCACCGTGTCGTCGACGCTGATCACCGGGACCCGCGGAGTCCTCGCCTTCACGAACCGCAGCTGGGAGAGCTGCGCGAAACGCTGCGAGCCATCGGCGGCCGACTGCACGACCTCCACCGTCCAGGACCTTGGCGGATCGCCCGTGCTGCCGCCACCGGAGCTGCCCGCCACCACTCCGGCAATCCACGCCGCGACCGCGCATGCGCCCAAGGCGCTCAGCAGGATGGTGCGGCGGCGGCGGCGCCGGGCATAGATCCTGGATCGGCGGCGCCCAGCCTCGAGTGTCGGTCCGTACGTGCGACCGGCCAAGAGACGTTGATCCTTCCTTCCGGGGGCGCGTCCACTATACGGACTGATCGCCACGGAACCTTCCGGTCCGGACGCGGCGAAGTACGGAGCGCGACTGCGGCGCGGGCACGATTACAAGCCCAATGGCGGAGCGTAGCTTCGAGGCATGAGCGAGACGCTGACGGCGCTCGACGCGACCTTCTTGGAGCTCGAGCAGATCGACCAGGGCGCCCTGATGAGCATCGGTGGGGTGATGGTGTTCGATCCGCTGCCCGACGGGAGCATCCCGACCGTGGAGAGCATTCGCTCGAGTCTCGCTGAAAGGTTGGGAGCGCTGCCGCGCTACTCGCAGCGGCTCTCCAGCAAGCGAACCGGGAGCTTCGCGTGGCCTCATTGGGAGCCCGACGAGCACTTCGACATCTCAGACCACGTGCGCCGCGCGTCGCTGCCCGCGCCCGGCACCGAGGCGCAGCTGTGCGACTGGGCGGCCGACTTCTTCTCGCACCCGCTCGACCGGGCCCGCCCGCTGTGGGAGAACGTTCTGATTGAGGGTCTCGAGCATGGGCGCTGGGCGCTCGCGACGAAAACGCATCATTGCCTCGTCGACGGAGTCGGGTCGGTCGACGTCGTCAACTTGATCCTCGACGAGCAGCCCGATCCAAAGCCTCGACGCGAGGGAGAAGCTCGTGGGTGGGCGGGACCTGATTTCCCATAGCGGCTCGCGCCAATTGCTGCCGGAGCCCGTCGTCCAGGCGACCGGGGCGGGACTGCAGGCCGCGAGCGCGGGGATCAGCGCGGTCCGCCACCCGGCCTCGGCGCTGGCCAGCTCTCGCGCGCTCGCCGAGCTGATCGTCCGGGACACGGTGCATCCGGCCCCCCGCACCTCGCTCAACGTGCCGATCGGCCAGGCGCGCCGGTTCGCGGTCGTGCGCGTCCCGCTGCCGGAGGTCAAGGCGATCGGGCGCGACCTCGGCGGATCGGTGAACGACGTGATCCTGGCCGCTTGCACCGCTGGGCTGCGCCACCTCCTCACCACTCGCGGCGAGCACCTGCCGCTCCAGGGTCTGCGCGCGATGGTGCCGATGAACCTACGCGACGCCTCCGGCGATCTCGCGCTCGGCAACCGCGTCACCTCGCTGTTCGTCGACCTGCCCGTCGCCGAGCCGCTCGCACACGCGCGGCTGCGCGCGATCCACGCCGAGACCCAGCGGCTGAAGGGCTCGGGCGCGGCCAAGGGTGCGACGACGCTGATGGATCTCGCGGCGCTCGCCCCGCCGATCGTGGTCCACGCAGCCCTCGCTCAGACGCAGTTCTCCTCGCGTGCCTTCAACGTCACGATCACCAACGTCCCGGGCCCGCAGCGCCCGCTGTACGCGCACGGTGCGCTGCTCCGCGAGCTGCACCCGGTTGTGCCGCTTGCCGCCGAGCACGCGGTTGGGATCGCGATCTTCTCTTACAACGGCCTGCTCTCAATTGGGATCAACGCCGACTGTGAGTCGATGCCGGATCTTGCCGAACTCGCCTACGGGATCGAGCAGGGCATCGAGCAACTGCGCGCGCTCTCCCCGAGCGCGACAAAACTCCGTGACTGACAAAGAAAGAGGGAGCTTCATGCCTGTTCGCGTAGGGATCAACGGATTCGGTCGGATCGGACGCTGCGTCACGCGCGCCGCGCATGCGCGCGGGGCCGACATCGAGATCGTCGCCGTCAACGACCTGGTTGACACCGCCACGCTGGCGCATCTGCTCCGCTACGACTCGGTGTACGGGCGCTTCCCGGGGACCGTAGAGGCGCAGGAGGGCGCGATCGCGATCGACGGAACGCCGATGCACACGTTCGCCGAGACCGATCCGGCCGCGCTGCCGTGGGCTGATCTCGGGGTGGATGTGGTGATCGAGTCGACGGGCCGCTTCCGCACCCGTTCAGACGCGGCGAAGCACCTCGAGGCGGGGGCGCGAAAGGTGATCATCTCCGCGCCGGCCAAGGGCTCGGAGCCGGCGGACGCGACAGTCGTGATCGGCGTGAACTTCGAGTCGGTCTACGACGAGGAGAAGCACCACATCATCTCCAACGCGTCCTGCACGACCAACTGCCTCGCGCCCGTGGCGAAGGTGCTGCACGAGGCGGTCGGAATCCGGCACGGGTTGATGACCACGGTGCACGCATACACCGCCGACCAGAACCTCCTCGACGGTCCACACAGCGACCTGCGGCGCGCCCGCTCGGCGGCGATCAACATCGTCCCGACCTCGACCGGCGCCGCCAAGGCGCTCGGGCTCGTGATCCCCGAGCTGGAGGGCCGCCTGAACGGGTTTGCGGTCCGTGTGCCGACACCGACCGGCTCGCTCGTCGACCTGACCGTCGAGGCCGAGTTCTCGACGAGCAAGGAAGAGGTCAACGCCGCGTTTGCGAAGGCCGCGGACACCGGCGCGCTGGACGGCATCCTCCACTACACCGCGGACCCGATCGTCTCCAGCGACATCGTCGGCTCCTCGTACTCCTCGATCTTCGACTCGGGGCTGACGAGCGTGATCGACGGCACCCAGGTCAAGGTCGTCGCCTGGTACGACAACGAGTGGGGCTACTCGAGCCGGCTGGTCGAGCTCTGCGAGCGCGTTCTGATCGCAGTGCCGCAGGGGGCGTAAGCATCCGTTGCATGGGGGACCGGGCGCAATGCGCCCGGTCCGGGTGGGGTGCATGCACCCCACCCCCGACCGGTGCGTGCACCGGTCGGCGGACCGGCGCATGCGCCGGTCCGAACGCCGCGACCTCTGCCCTGTGTGACCAACTGCACACGGGGCAACCTACACATGTGTAACATACTGCCGGTGAGTGAGGAGCACGTTGACGTTCTGATCGTCGGCGCCGGCCTGTCCGGCATCGGCGCCGCGCATCATCTCCAGGAGAACTGCCCCGGTAAGACGTACGCCATCCTCGAGGCGCGCGAAGGCATCGGCGGCACCTGGGACCTGTTCCGCTATCCAGGGGTCCGCTCGGACTCCGACATGTACACGCTCGGCTACTCGTTCAAGCCGTGGCGCGAGGCCAAGGCGATCGCCGACGGCCCCTCGATCCTCAACTACGTGCGCGAGACCGCGCGCGAGGACGGGATCGAGTCGCACATCCGCTTCCAACACCGCGTCGTGCACGCCGAGTGGTCCAGCGAAGCCGCTCGCTGGACGGTGAGCGCCAAGCGGACGGACACCGGCGAGACCGTGCAGATCCGCTGCGGCTTCCTGTTCATGTGCTCGGGCTACTACCGCTACGACGGTGGCTACATGCCCGAGTTCGAGGGGATCGAGCAGTTCGCCGGCCGTGTCGTGCACCCGCAGCACTGGACCGAGGACATCGACTACGACGGCAAGCGGGTGGTCGTGATCGGCAGCGGTGCGACCGCCGTCACGCTCGTCCCGGCGCTCGCCGAGAAGGCCTCGCATGTGACGATGCTGCAGCGCTCGCCCACCTACATCGTCTCGCTGCCTGAGCAGGACGCGATCGCGAACGCGCTGCGACGTGTGCTCCCGGCCAAGCTCGCCTACGCGCTCGTGCGGTGGAAGAACGTGACGGTTACGACGCTCTTCTACCAGCTGAGCCGCCGCCGCCCTCGGCTGGTCAAGCGGCTGCTTCGCAAGGGTCTCGAGCGCCAGCTCCCGCCCGGGTACGACATCGACACGCACTTCAAGCCGCGCTACAACCCGTGGGATCAGCGGGTCTGCCTGGTGCCCGACGGGGATCTGTTCGAGGCGATTTCCTCGCAGCGCGCAACGGTCGTGACCGATGAGATCGAGCGTTTCACCGAGCGTGGGATCGTGCTGAAGTCGGGGACCGAGCTCGAGGCCGACCTGGTCGTGACCGCGACCGGGCTGCGGCTGCTTGCGCTCGGCGGTCTGTCGGTGACCGTCGACGGCGAGGAAGTGCGTCTGCCGGAGACGATGACCTACAAGGGCATGATGCTCTCGGGCGTCCCCAACGCCGCCGCCGCGCTCGGCTATACGAACGCTTCGTGGACGCTGAAGTGCGACCTCACCTGCGAGTACGTCTGCCGGCTGCTGAACCACATGGATGAGCACGGCTACGACTACTGCATGCCGGTCAACCACGACCCATCCGTTGAGCGGCTGCCGTTCATCAACTTCTCCTCGGGCTACGTCCTGCGCTCGATCGACGATTTCCCCAAGCAGGGCTCGAAGACGCCCTGGCGGCTGTACCAGAACTACGCGCTCGACATCATGAGCCTGCGCCACGGCAAGCTCGAGGACGGCGCGCTCGAGTTCCATCGCGCGAAGGTCGCGGCCGAGCCGGCCGTCCCCGTCGCCGCGTAGCGACGCGAAAGTGATCCGCCGGGACACCGGCTACGTACGTAGGGTTGATTGGCCGTGTTCCGATCTTCTCGACTCCTGCGTAACACCAACCTCGGCACGCTTGCCGACGAGGATCTGATCCAGCTCGCTCGCGAAGGCGAGGTTCGTGCGTTCGAGATGATCTTCGATCGTCACGCGAGCGCGGCGTTCTCGCTCGCCTATCGGATGTGCGGTCGCCAGGCGATGGCCGAGGACATCGTCCAGGAGTCGTTTCTGTCGGTCTGGCGGGCCGGCGCACGCTATGAGCGCGAGCGCGGCAGCGTTCGCTCGTGGCTTCTGAGCGTCGTGCACAACCGCGCGATCGATGCGTTTCGTCGCGGCGCCGCCAAGGACGCGCGTGACGTTCGCGACGAGGGGATCGCGGAGCGCCTCGCATCGCCCGAGCTGACCGACGCCGAGGTGGAGCGTCGCGACGACGCGCGGCAGATCCGCCGTGCGCTCGACGCGCTGCCGGCCGATCAACGGCAGGTGATCGAGCTGGCGTACTTCGGTGGGTTCACGCATTCGCAGATCGCCGAGATGCTCGAACTGCCGGCGGGGACCGTGAAGGGCAGGATGCGGCTTGGTCTCGCCAAGCTGCGCGTTTCGCTGGGGGAACCGATGGGGGCCGTGGTATGACGGGAGGATCAATGCCTGAGAACCATGACTGCGGCGGCAATGCCGCCGCCTATGTGCTCGGCGCGCTCGAGCCACATGAAGCCGAGGAATTCCGCCAGCACCTCACCGGCTGCGCGGTGTGCCGCGACGAGGTGCTCGTGTTCGGCGGCGTGGTCGATTCACTGCCGCTCACCGCGGCGCAATACCCAGTGCCGAAGGGACTCCGTCGCCGCGTGATGCGGGCGGTTCGCAACGCGCCGCGATTAGACGCCGAAGGCCGGAAGGCGCCAAGGGCCTCGTGGTGGACGACGGTGCCGCGCGGCGCGCTCGCGGCCGGGGTCGCGGCGGTCGCCGCGGTGGCGGTCGTGATCGGTGTTGCGATCGGCTCGGGCAGCTCGAGCGGCACGCACGTGATCTCCGCGAGCGTCGGCAACGCGGAGCTCCGCGTCAGCGGTGGCCGGGCCGATCTGATCGTGCGGCATCTGCCGCCTCCTGGGCCGGGACACATCTACGAGCTGTGGACGCAGCGGGCCGGTCAGCCGCCGGCGCCGACCAGCGCGCTGTTCAGCGTGACCTCGGCGGGTACCGCGCAGGTCGGCGTCCCGGGCGGCGTCACGGGCGTCAGCCGGGTGCTCGTCACGCCCGAGCCGGACGGCGGCAGCAAGGCGCCGACGCACGCGCCGGTGATCGTGGCCTCGACGGACTAGCGCGGATCGGCGCTCAGGCCGCGGCCTTCGTTTTGGGGTCTGCTCGGGGTTTGGCTGGGGAGGGGGTGGCGAGAACGACCGCAACGCTCAAAAACAGCACGCGCCAGCGGCGTTTTTGCGCAATGTGGTTGCTGGCTTTGAGCGACCGCCGCCGCACACACCTCCTTCCCAAGCCAAACACCGCGCAGACCACGTCACAAGGCCCCCGGCCGCAGGCCGGGATGCGTGGCGCTAGCCAACAGCTCAAATGACAGGCCCTACGGATTGTCGTACGGAACGAGCGCCGGCTCGTCGACCTCGGTCGCGCCGATGCGCCGAGCGGCGGACTGGCCGGCCGTGCCGACGGGAACGTGCTCGCCGGCTGCGGCGAGCCCGGTCCGCGGCATGTTTCCGTAGATCGCCTCGAAGCTGCCGGCGCTGACCTTGTAGGTCTCGTGCCAGATGCCGACGTCGCCCGTGGCGCGGATCGCCTGGTTGAAGAGCTTCCATGCGGGCAGATGGGGTTCCTGCGGCGCACGGGCGAAGCGATCGAGATCCTCGAAGCTCCGCCAGTACTGCACGATCGTCGGTCGGGTCGGGCCCATCAAAGCGAACTGCCAGTGGAGCAGGCCCGCCTCGGGGTGCTGCTCGAGCCAGCGCAGCATCTTCGGCATCGCGACGAACACCGGGAACCACTGCTTGACCTTGAGCGGCTTGTTGATGCGCATCCCGATCAGGAACACGACGAAGTCGTCTGACATACGGGCGGCGTATCGGCCTCGGTAGATGCTGGCCCCCATCGAGGCCCGATCATAACCCGCTGGGGTGGCGCGCCGGCTAGAGCTTGCGCAACTCGCCCTCGGCGTCAGGGACCTGCGCGGCGTAGGAGTCGTTGTCGGTGCGGACCTCGCCGTCGGCGTGGTCGATCGCGTAGTAGCGCGCAGCATCCGGTCGTCCTCCTCGGGGAGCTCATCGGAAGCCTCGACCTCTGGCGAGCCCTGCACGTGCTTGGTGCTGTACGGGACGCGGACTTCGCCGTCCTCGTCCTTCACGCGTGCGATCGGGACGAAGATCAGCCGGTTGCTCGAAAGCCCGGTCGAGCTCTCGACGGTGATCCACATCGGATTGGTCTCGTCGCCGATGCCTCAGACGTCCTTGATCTCGCCGATCTTCTGGCCCTCTTGATCGTTGAGCGTCTTACCGCGCAGGCTGCCCACGTCTTCTATCGCAGAAGCCATTTGCTCCTCCTTCGGCTGGCCGCTTTCGGTCGGCTCTACCCGGAGGTGAGGCTGACCACGCGGCCGGTGTCGGCCGCTTCGTACAGCGCCTCGATCGTGCGCGCCTGCCCGAGGGCGTCGTCGCGGCCGAGCAGCAGGGGCTCTTCCCCGCGAATCGCGCGCGAGAAGTTCTCGGCCTCGAGCCCGTACGAATCCACCGGCTCGAGCTCGATCAGCTCGGTGCTGTCCCGGCGGCGCAGCTCGATCACCGGCGTGCGGCAGTGCCACGGATCGTCGAGGAACAGCGACCCGTTCTCGCCGACGACCTCGAGCTCATCGCGCGATGCGAGTGCGAGACCGGCGTCGAAATGGCCGACCATCCCGTCCGCGAAGCGCATCGTCCCGGCGAACACGATGTCGACGCCGTCCCCGCCGAGCGTCTGCTCGGCGCTGACCCGCTCGGGCTCGCCGGCGAGCAGCCGCGCGCCGCTGACGCAGTAGCAGCCGACGTCCATCAGGGCGCCGCCGGCGAGGGCCGTGCGCAGGCGCACGTCGGCGTCGCTCGCCGTGTGGAAGCTGAACGCGCCGCGGATCAGCCGCAGACGTCCGATCGCGCCGTCGTGGACCAGCTCCACGACGCGCTTGGTCTGCGGGTTGTGGAGGTACATGAACGCCTCCGACAGCAGGCGGTCGTTGCGCTCAGCCGCATCGAACGCGTGGCGGACCTCGTCCGTCCGGCGGCTCAGCGGCTTCTCGCACAGCACGTGCTTGCCAGCCTCGAGCGCCTTGATGCTCCATTCGACGTGCAGCGAGTTCGGCAGCGAGATGTACAGCGCTTCGACCCCGTCGTCGGCCAGGAGCGCCTCGTAGCTGCCGTGAGCGCGCTCGATCCCGTGCTCGCCCGCGTAACGTTCGGCGCTCGCCCGGTCGCGGCTGGCGACGGCCACGATCTCGACGTCAGCGGCCTGACGCGCGCCCGCAAGGAACAGGCGGTTGATGCGCGCCGTGGACATGATTCCCCACTTCACAGCCATGGTCTGCGGGACACTAGTGCACGATGCATGATCACGTGACGGCGTTCGGGCCCGGCCGGGTGAACCTGATCGGCGAGCACACCGACTACAACGACGGCCTCGCGCTGCCGTTCGCGATCGATGAGGGAGTGACGGTGGTTGCCCGGTCGACGGGGTCATCCGTGATCGAGGCGGCCGCGGTCGACCTGGACGAACGCGATCGGTTTCCGGTTGCCTCGCCCGAGCGGGCGTCGGGGTGGTGCGCGTTCGTCCGCGGCGCGGTGGCAGAGCTCGGGCGCTTCGGCGTGGCCCTGGAGGGAGCGCACCTGGAGATCTCCGGCACCGTGCCGCGCGGCGCGGGGCTCTCGTCATCGGCCGCGCTCGAGGTCGCCTTGACGCTTGCGCTGATCGCGGTCTCCGGCGCCCACGAGCCCGATCGGGTCGAGCTCGCAAAGCTGTGCTCGCGGATCGAGAACGAGTGGGTCGGGGCGCAGACCGGCCTGCTCGACCAGCTCGCCTCGCTGTTCGGCGAGCGCGACCGCGCGCTGCGGATCGACTTTCGCTCGCTACAGGTGGTGCCGGTCGAGCTCGAGCTTGCGGATTGGAAGCTGGTGACGCTCGACTCCGGCGAGCGCCACACGCACGCGGGATCGGGCTACAACCAGCGGCGAGCCGAGTGCGCGCAGGCATGCCAGGAGCTGGGCGTCGCCAGCCTGCGGGACGCGACCGTCGAGTCCGTCTCGCGACTGCCGGACCCGCTTGATCGCCGCGCGCTGCACGTCCTGACCGAGAACGAGCGCGTGGAGGCGGCCGTCGGGGCGCTCGAGCGACACGACCTGATCGCGCTCGGGAAGCTGCTCGACGCCTCGCACGAAAGCCTGCGCGATTGCTATGAGATCTCGACGCCGGCCGTCGAGGATGCCGTCGCGCGCCTGCGCCGGGCGGGGGCCGCCGGGGCGCGGATCGTCGGCGGCGGCTTCGGCGGGCACGTGCTGGGCCTGCTGCCACCGGATGCTGAGGCTGTCGAAGGGGCGGTCGAGGTACGGCCCGGGCCGGGCGCGCGGCTGATCTAAGCGGCGAGCGTTCGCTGCAGCCGCCAGACGGCGACCAACATCGCGAGCGCCGCGAATCCGAGCAGCACCGCGATCTGGGGCAGCACGGTCACGAGGTCCCCGCCGTGGGCGAGCAGCTTCGAGAAAGCGTCGTTGGCCCATGCGTGCGGGGTGATGTGGGCGATCGTCCGCGCGGTGCTCGGGAAGATCTCGAGCGGCGCCATCGAGCCGCCGAGCGCGGCGAGGCCGAGCCCGAGCAGCAGCGCGACGGGGCCCGCCTGCTGCTCGTTGGAGAAAAGGCTGCCGACGAGGATCGCGCAGCCCGTCGCGACCAGCGAGAACGACAGGATCACCGCCGCGGTGCCGGCGGGGTTGCCCCAGCTCACGCCGAAGAAGATCATCGTCCCGAGCACGATGATCAGCGCCTGCAGGATCGCGATCGCCAGGCGTCCGAGCAATTGCCCACCGACGATCGACCACGTCGAGGTGGGCGTCGAGAGCATCCGCCTCGAGATCCCGAGTCTGCGCGTCTCGATCACCCACACCGCGCCCTGCAGCGAGTTCAGGAAGACGAACAGCAACAACTGCGTGCTGGCGCCGGAACCGAACCTGCCGAGACTCGATTTGTACGCCCCGCCGTCAGGCGCCGTGAGCGCGACCGCGATCCGCGGCGCGGCCGCCGCGGCCGCTCGTGCCCGGCTCAGAGCGACCCCGAATGCGATCTGCTCGCGGCGCTCGAGGAACTGCGCTGCGGCGATCGTGCGGCTCTGCGCTGCGCCGACTGACTGAACCGTGGCGCGAAGCTGCTGAGCGGCGGAATCCGGCCGGCCGAAGTAGCTGATTGTGACCGTTGCTCCCTCTCTCAGGCGCGCGTCGGAGTTCGCCGGAATCACGAGTCCTGCGTCGACGCGGCCGCGCGCGACCGCCTGCTGGAGGTCATCGACGCTCGCATAGGTGTGCAGCTGGGTGGACGGGCGGGCATCGAGCGCCGCTACGAACTGGCGCGCGAACGGCCCGCTCGAGCCGCCGACGACTCCGATATCCGAGCTGCCCGAGCCGAACGCCGCGCCGAGCAGCAGGATGATCAGCATCGGCAGCACGAACAGGAAGAAGATGTTCGCTCGCCAGCGCAGCAGCCGGCGCAGGTCCGTGGCGGCGATCGCAAACGTCTTCATCTGGCCACCAGCTTCCCCGCCCGGGCAAACGCCAGCGCGCCGGTGATCGCGGCGAACGCGAGGATCGCGAGCACCGGTCCCAGCACTGCCCCGGCGCCCGCGCCGCCGGTCAGGTTCTCGATACCCCGCAGGAACCACGCCTGCGGCGTGATCAGGCTGAGCGACGCGAGCAGCCCTCCCGCCTGGGCCACCGGGAAGAACGTGCCGCCGAGCATGCCGAACACGAGCGCGACCATCGCCTGCCACGATTGCGCCTGGTCGGGCGTGTGGGCGAGCGTGGCGACCAGCGCCATCACGGCCGTGGCCGCGAGCACGCCGGCGGCGATCAGAAACACGACGCCAAGCGCGTTGCCCCAGCGCGCGGAGATCAGGAAATGGGTGGCGAGCGCGAGCACGGCCATGCTGACGAACCCAAGCACGAGACTTGTGATCAGCTTCCCCGCGAGCACCGTCTTGCGATGGATCGGGGCGGCGAGCATCCGCGCAAGCGTCCCGTCCCGGCGTTCGTCCAGCAGACTGGTGATTCCGAACTGAACCGTGAAGAACAAAAAGAAGACGGCCATCCCGGCCGCGTAGAAGGTGCCGGCGTCCAGCTGGCGGTTGCGGGTCGTGACGTCTGCGGTCACGATCGGGTTCGGGAGCGACGCGAACAGCCGCGCGTCGACCGGCGTATGCGTCGCGGTTGCGATCGTGCGCACGGTGTCGACCGCGTTCGCATACGAGTCGGCGATCGACTGCGCGACCTGGGCTCCGATCGAGGAATCGACGTTGCCGAGCACCCTGATGCCGGTGTTCTCGTTCCGATGCGCGATCGCGTCCGTGAATCCGGGCGGGATCACGAATGTCGCGGCGACCGCTTTCGTGCTCGCCGCGTGTTTCCCGGCGGACAGGGTCGGCTCGGACTTCAGTTTGATCAGACCACGGCGCTCGAGCGGCCCGAGCGCCTGCGTCACGAAGGCCTGGGCCGCAGCGCCCCGGTCCTGGTCCACCAAGCCGAACGTGAACGTGACCTTGCCGCCGATCGCGTTGTGGAAGATCAGCCCGAAAATCGAGGCGAGCACCAGCGGGACGACGATCGCGACCAGCAGCGCGGAGCGGTCACGGATCCGCTGGCGGAGGTCCTTGCCAGCGATCACAATTGCCGCGCGCATCGCCGTTCAGTCCCGGAGCGCCCGTCCCGTGAGGTGCAGGAACACGGCCTCGAGATTTGGTTCGGAGACCTCCACCGAGCTGACGGCCACGCCGTGTTGGGCGACGGTCGCCAGCAGTTCCGGCAGCAGCCCACGAGCGCTGTCGACGATCAATTCGATGCCGTGGTCCTGCACGCTGGCCGCCTGAACCGCTTCGAGCTTGCCCGCGGCGTCGGCAGCCGCCGCCAGATTCCCGGTGCCCTCGAGCGAGATGCGGTCGTGCTCGCCGACCATCGCGACGAGCTCAGCGCGCGTTCCCTCCGCCTTGAGCTCGCCGAGATCGACGATCCCGATGCGGTCGCAGAGCCGCTCCGCCTCCTCCATGTAGTGCGTTGTGTACAGCACCGCCATGCCGGCGCCTGATAGCTGCTCGATGCTCTCGAGGATTGCGTTACGGCTCTGCGGGTCAACCCCGACCGTCGGCTCATCGAGAATCAGGAGCTTGGGCCGGTGCAGCAGGCCGATGCCGATGTTGAGCCGGCGCTGCATCCCGCCCGAGAAGTTCTTGGTCTGCTCACGCGCGCGATCCGCGAGGCCGATCACGCCGAGGACCTCATCGACGCGCGTCTTGGCGGTCGCCGAGCTCATCCCGTACAGCCGAGCGAAGAACTGGAGGTTCTCCCGCGCGTTCAGATCGGGGTAGATCGCGAGCTCCTGCGGGACGTAGCCGATCGCGGCCTTCTCGTCGACGCTGTGCGTGGTGAGCTCTCGCCCGGCGACGATCACCTCCCCGCCATCAGGCTCGAGCAGCCCGCAAACGATCGAGATCGTCGTGGTCTTGCCGGCGCCGTTGGGGCCGAGCAACCCGTACGTCTCTCCCGCGGCGATCTCGAAGCTGACGCCCTTGACGGCCTCGAGCTCGCCAAACCGCTTGCGCAGGTCGCGGCAGATCAGGACAGGCGGCGAGGCGGGGCTCACCGGCGCGCGCTCCTCGGCCTGCTCGGTGACGGCCATGGGCTTAGGTTGGCGGGCTGGCGCGCGTAGGTCATCGGGGGAAATGCGCGAGCGGCCGCGGGCGAACTACGTGATTGTCTCCGACGGTGTTGTCGTAGGACAGCGTCGGCCGGCGCCGGCTGGTTGGGGTTTCGGCTGTCGCCACGCTTCCGGCCTTCGGCCTGGGCCTCGGGCTCTGGTCTGCCCGGTACGTGGCTGGGGAGGAGGGGGTGTGTGGCTCGCTAACCCCTCCAACAACAACCACATTGCTCAAAGACGCGCGGACCGCGTGGCGCTCTTGAGCAACGTGGTTGCTACAGCAGCCTGGACTTTCGCCTTTTTAGGGCGGTGAGGTGGACATAAGAAAGGAGCACCGGCGGTTGCTCCGAATCGTTGGGTGTCAAGTCCTAACGGTGGAGGTCGCCGCCGATGCCTTGCGATGTTCCCAGTTCGCTTGCGGGGTTGCTTTCCCTGTTTGGGTCGTGTTTCACGGCGCCGACGTTTGAGACGTTTTGCGGGCTTGCGGTGGGTCTGCTCACGCGGGTGCGGGAGCGGACGGTGACCGGGATGCTGTCCGCGGCTGGTCTGGCGGGGGAGTGGCATCACTGCCGGGCGCACCGGTTCTTCTCCCGTGCTCGGTGGTGCCCTGACCGGCTAGGAATGATTGCTTTGGATCTGATCGTCGAGCGGCTTGTGGCTGGCGGGGAGCCGATCGTGGTCGCGGTCGACGACACGCTGATGCGCCGCTATGGCCCGAAGGTGTTCGGGTGCTGCCGGATGTATGACGGCGGGTCGGTCAGTGCGGGGCAGATCACCGGGGTCGGTAACCCGTGGGTCGTCGCTGGCGTGGTCGTGAAGCTCTCGTTCTTGGCGCGGCCGGTGTGCCTGCCGGTGCTCTTCAGGCTCTGGCGCCCTGGCCAGGGCCCCACCCAGGTGCAGCTCGCGCGGGAGCTCTCGGTGCTGATCGCGGGCCGTTATCCGGACCGGCGAGTGATCGTGCTCGGCGATGGCGCCTATGCCGCTCGCAAGATGTCCCCCAGCCAGCTGCCGCCCAACGTATCGCTGGTACTGCGCGCCAGGCGCGACATCCGCCTCTACCGGCCGCCGCCGGCGCGGATCCCGGGCACCCGCGGCCGGCGCCGGCAAAAGGGCGAGCTGCAGCCGGCTCTATCAACGCTCGCGGGCGACCCCGAGACCCGCTGGCAGAAGGTCACGATGCGCCGCAACGGTCAAACCGCGACCGCGGAGGTGATCTCCCAGGACGGGTTCTGGTATCGCAGCTGGGGGTGTCTGCCAGCCAAGACGCTGTGCATCCGCAACCCTAAAACCGCCGACCAGGTCGAGGCGCTACTGATCACCAGCGACCCGCGGCTCGCACCCGCCCGGATCCTCGAGCTATACGCGATGCGCTGGTCGATCGAGGTCACCTTCCGCGACGCCAAACAACTCGTCGGCGTCGGCGAGGCACAGAACCGCACCCCACTCGCCGTCCAACGAACCGTCCCCTTCGCATTCCTCTGCCTCACGATCGCGATCGTCTGGTACGCGCTCGCCGGCCACACCACCAACGACATCGCCGAGCGCCGAGCCCGCCACCCCTGCTACCGAACCAAACGCGACCCCTCAGTCCAAGACATCCTCACCAAACTCAGACGCACCATCATCAAAACCAGAATTACGGTCGCTACCGCCCAACACCCACACCCACCAAAAACCGACCAGCTCGCAGAAGCCTGGGAACTAGCCGCCGCATAACGGCGAAAGTCCAGGCAACCACGTTGCGCAATAACGCCGGTCGGCGTGGCCGTTTTTGAGCGTTGTGGTTGTTCCCGCCACCCCCTCCCCAGCAGTCCAAGTGCGAGGCAGGGCGTCCATCCACGCAGCACGGGCGAAGCGGCAGCCGAGGCTGCCGAGCTCAGGCGCTGGCCTGTGCGCCGCCCTCGGCGCTTGGTGGCGCCTCGGCACGGACCCTGCGCACCTCGTCGGCCAGCGGGGCGAGGCGCTCATGCGAGATCTCGCCGGACTCGATCAGCTCGAATGCCGTGCGGCCGAGATCCTCGTAGGCGTGCGTGAGGTTGCGCTTCGTCTGGACCTCGTCGACGCTCTCCTTCGCTTTGGCCGTGGCCTGCTCGGCGGCCGCCATCGCTTTGTCAAGAAAGCCCATGCTCATCCCTCCTCGGGTGCGCAGAACGTTCGGCTATGGAGAACACACTACCCCGGGAGCGAGCGGAGCGCGGGGTATAGCGCCTGGTACTGCGCGCGTCGCTCGCGATAGACGTCGACCCATTCGTCGACCGGCTCGATCCGCTCGGCCGGCTTGACGGTCGCGGCGACAGCGGCGTGGACATCCGACCAAACGCCGGCGGCGGTCCCGCCCAACAACGCAGCGCCGAACGCCGCGCCCTCATCGACCGCGACCCGTTCGAGTGGCAGCTCGAGCACCGAGGCGACAATTTTCAGCCACAGCTCGCTGCGGGCCCCGCCACCCGAGACCCGGCCGAGCACGGGTTGGGCGGGGTGGGTGGGGTGGGCGGGAGCTAATCCCTGCACGAGGTCGAGTGAGTCGCGCAGGCCGAACGCCACGCCCTCGAGCACCGCGCGCACGAGCGCGCCGCGGTCGTGGCGCAGTGCCAGTCCGACGAACGCGCCGCGCGCGTCGGGATCGGCGTGCGGAGTGCGCTCACCGGCCAAATACGGCAGGAATGTCAGCCCTTCTGTGCCCGCCGGCCAGGCTTCGGCGCCGGCCAGCAGCTGGTCATACGCTTCACCCGGCGCGATCGCGTCGCGCAGCCATCGCAGCGAGCCGGCTGCCGAGAGCATCACGCCCATCACGTGCCACGCGCCGGGGACGGCGTGACAGAACGCGTGGACGCGACCCGCGCTGTCGGCGGCGTACCGCTCCAGCGCGGCGAATACGACACCCGAGGTGCCGAGCACCACCGACAGCGGGCCGGGTCGGTCGATGCCGACACCGAGGGCGCCCGCGGCCTGGTCGCCGCCGCCTGCGGCCACTGCCACATCGCCCGGCGTGTGCCCGGACACCGCCGGGCTCTCGAGCACCTGCGGCAGCCACGCCGGGTCGAGTGCAAGCGCATCGAGCACGTCATCGCTCCAGCGCCGCTGCGCCACGTCGAGCAGCAAGGTCCCGGAGGCGTCGGAGACGTCTGTTGCATGCTCGCCGGTCAGGCACAACCGAACGTAATCCTTTGGCAGCGCAATCCGGGCGATCGAGGCGTAGAGCTCGGGCTCGTGATCGCGGAGCCACAGCAGCTTCGGCGCCGTGAAGCCGGGTAGCGCTCGGTTGCCGGTCAGCGAGATCAGCCGCTCGTGGCCGATCGTGCGCTCGATCTCCTCGCACTGGGCCGCGGTCCGCTGGTCGTTCCAGAGGATCGCGGGGCGCAGCACACGATCGTTCGCATCCAGCGCCACGAGGCCGTGCATCTGACCCGACAGGCCGATGCCGTCGGCGGTGCCGGCGTGCGCACGCAGCCGATCGAGCACGGACTTCGTCGCCGCGACCCAGTCAGCCGGGTCCTGCTCGGCCCAGCCGGGCCTGGGCGTCGAGAGCGAGTAGCTGGCCTCCTCGCGCGCGAGGATCGTGCCATCCGGGTCGATTGCCAGGCCCTTGACGCCGGAGGTCCCGACGTCGATGCCGACCAGGACGCTCACTCACCGGCGGGGGTGGGTGGGTGGGCACCGAGTGCCGCGTACACGAGCTCGTAGGCGCGCACGGCGTCCTTCGCTTGCTGCGCCTCCCGCAGCGCTGCATCATCGATCTTGGCGGCCACGCCGTCGATGAACCGCCACTGGAGCACCGAGCGCCTGACCGCCGCAACCTGGTCTTCGGTGTATGGGTACAGATCGAAGCCGAGGCGCTCGCCGTGCGATCCGTAACCGCAGCGACGCAGCTCGAGCGCGAGTTCGACCGTCTCCATGAAGGCAGTCGCGCCGACCATGTTGTCGTCGTCAGTCACGCCCCAGCCTGAATTCGCGTGCAGGTGACCGAGGAGTCCTTCGGATGCGAGCAGCGCCGCGTACTCGGGTAGGTGCTCGCCGTTCATGATTAGGTGCTGCCAGTCCATGTTGATCTGGACGTTGTCGAGTCCCTGGGCCCGGAGCTTGTTCGCGACGAACAGGCACATCCCGATGTTGCGCATCAGGATCTTCATCGCCGGCTCGGAGTTCTTGTGCTCGAGGAACAGCCGTACCCCGTGGCGCGCGAGGATTTCGGCCGCTTCGCCCATCCCCTCGACCAGCCAGTTCCAGGAGTCGACGTACGGGGTCTGGAACGGATAGTTGTAGCCCTCGCCGCCAGGCCAGATGATCATGTTGGCGCCGATCGACCCGGCGAACTCGGCGCCTTCGCGAACGATCCGCCGAGCCTCGTCGCGGAGCTTGGGGTTTGGATTGACGAGCCCGCCGCGGCCGAAGCGCGGATCGAGGTGCAGGCCGCCCGCGACACAGTAGATGTCGTGGTCGTCGCCCAGCGCGTCCCGGACCGCGTCGAGGTTCTCGGGGGAGAGCTCGTTCGGGTAGTGGAACTCGTAGCCGTCGATCAGGTCGCCGAGCCCTTCGACCGCTCGGTGCACCTTGTCGGGCACGGGCTCAGGCTCGTAGCCGTGCTCTGGCTGGTACCCGACCGGCACAAAGCGCGTGATCATCGGTCCGAATGCCCAAATACCAAGGCTAGTCTTCATCGCTCCACCTCCGGGGTTGTCGCGGCTACGCCAGGCGGTCGCTGATCTTATTGGTCCTTCGAGCCTGAGCGGATTAGTGTTGGTTTTGAACGCTCCGCACGTTGTGAGCGATAACATCTTCGTGGGCCCGGCACTTATCCGGGGTGCTCATGGAGGGAGAGGAGAACATCACGCGCAGTCGCCGGCCGCGTGCCGCCGTGATGTCGGACGTCGGGCGCCTCGCGGGCGTCTCGCACCAGACCGTCTCACGCGTGATCAACGGCAGCCCCCACGTGCGCCCGGAGACACGCTCCCGGGTGCTCGCCGCGATGGCCGAGCTCGGTTACCGCCCGAACAGAGTGGCGCGCGCGCTCGTGACGGGGCGCTCCAACACGGTCGGCGTCGTCAGCTTCGACACGACTCTGTATGGGCCGGCCTCGACGCTCTTCGGGATCGAGCGCGCCGCCCACGATGCGGGCTACTTCATCATCGTCGCGAGCCTCAAGGCACTCGACCGCGCGTCGGTGCTCGACGCCGTCGAGCGGCTGCGCATCCACGGGGTCGATGGCATCCTCGTGATCGCGCCTCAGGAAGATGCGATCGACGCCTTGCTGCATCTGCCCGAGGATGTTCCGGTCGTGGCCGTCGAGGCTGGACCCTCGGACGCGGTGCCGGTCGTCGAGGTGGACCAGTTCGCGGGGGCAACGGCCGCCACCAAGCATCTGCTCGAGCTCGGTCATGAGACGGTTTGGCACGTCGCCGGCCCGCCGGACTTCCTCGAGGCCCAGCAGCGTCTCGACGCGTGGCGTAAGACGCTCGAGGCCGCCGGACGTCCCACGCCTGAGCCACTGACCGGCGACTGGAGCGCCCGCGCCGGGTACGACCTGGGTTGCCGCCTCGCAAGCGAGGCGGCCGTCACCGCGATCTTCGTGGCCAACGACCAGATGGCGCTTGGCGTGCTGCGCGCGCTGCGCGAGGCGGGCCGGGGGATTCCCGATGAGGTGAGCGTCGTCGGATTCGACGATATCCCCGAGGCGCCGTACTTCGCGCCGCCGCTGACGACCGTCCGTCAGGACTTCGATCAGATCGGCAGGCGCAGCATGGGCCTGCTGCTCGATGTGATCGAGACCCGCAAGCGGCTCGCGGCAGTTCCGCGCGTGCCGCCTGAGCTGATCGTCCGCGAGAGCACCGGGGTGTGCAAGCGACGCCGTTGACACGCGTCTTGTGTGAGCGTTAACATGCCC
Source organism: uncultured Solirubrobacterales bacterium (assembly GCA_963796525.1). GTDB lineage: Bacteria > Actinomycetota > Thermoleophilia > Solirubrobacterales > Solirubrobacteraceae > Palsa-465. Next base: position 278,907 of record CAWCMD010000009.1, on the reverse strand, counting down.
GCGTCGCATCGCGCCGGAGAGAGAGGAGACCGGGTTGTGAAGCAACCCTGGGCGTTCGCTTGCCGCTGGAGTTCCAGCAGGTCAATCGCCGAGTCCGTAGTAACTACCGAGCACGGTGATGGCTTTGCGCGCATGACACGAGTCTTGACCGGTGGCAGGGTTTAGGCTCGGTTAATTTGAGTAGACAAGCGCGACTGGGTCTGAGAGCGTTCGCCTCGAGACTCGGTTAGCAGTCCCAACATAGGAGGAGGAGCACCAGATGGCGGACCCCGACATCATTCATGACGCTGTAGAGCGCCTCGAGTGGGACGAACGCAAGGAAGAGGAGACCCCGTACAAGCGCTGGCGTCAGTTCACGCGCCGGTCTGCGCTGACGGGCGGTGCGGCGGGAGTCGCGGCACTGATCCTCGAAGCATGCGGCGGTAGCAGCAGTTCGAGCTCAACGGCCACGGCTGCCAGCGGCGGTAGTGGTGCCGCGGCGATCTTCGGATCGAGCCAGGCCTACAAGTTCACGCTTGTCAACCACGTGACGACGAACACGTTCTTCACGCCGACGCAGAACGGCGCAGCCGACGCCTGCAAGCTCCTCGGCTGCTCGTATCAGTGGACTGGATCGCAGACCAGCAATGTCACCGAGATGGTCAACGCCATGAACAGCGCGATCAGCGCTGGCGTGAACGGCATCGGCGTGTCGCTCGTCGACCTCCATGCGTTCAACGGACCGACGAACACCGCGCTCGGCAAGGGCATCCCGGTCGTCGCCTACAACGCCGACGCGTCAACGAACGCGCGGCTCGCCTACATCGGGCAGGACCTGTACGTATCGGGCCAGCAGATGGGCAAGCACATCCAGGCGCTCGTGCCCTCGGGCGACGTGGCGCTGTTCATCGCGACGCCGGGCTCGCTGAACATCCAGCCGCGGATCGACGGGGCGCTGAACGTGCTGAAGGGCTCGAGCATCACCCCCCACGTGGTCGCGACCGGCGCGGCGATCCCGAACGAGCTGTCCGTGATCGACTCCTACGCGACCGGCCATCCGAACACGAAAGGCATGTTCGCGGTTGACGCGGGCAGCACCCAGGGCGTCGCCCAGACGATCCAGAAGCACAACCTGAAGGGCAAGGTCAAGGGCGGCGGCTACGACCTGACCCCGATCACCCAGCAGCTGCTGGCCGCGGGGCAGATCCAGTTCACGATCGACCAGCAGCCCTACCTGCAGGGCTTCTTCCCGATCCTCGAGCTGTATCTGTACAACGTCAGCCAGAAGCTGACCGGTACTGCTGACGTCAATACCGGCCTGAAGTTCCTGGATCAGACGACGGTCGGCCCGTACAACACCACCAAGAGCCGGTATGAGGGCACGAGCACCTCGCCGGGCGTCCAGAAGGCGTAGAAGTAGTAGTAGGATCGCGGGCGCAATGCTGACCGGCACTCACCGCTGATGGCGGTCACGTCGGGAACAAAGCCCCCGCCGGCGTCATCGCCGCAGGGCCCCGCCTCGGGCGGGGCCCGCGGCTCGACGACGAAGCGCGTGCTCATGCGCGCTCTGACGCTGCGCGAGAGCAGCATCATCGTCGTCACTGTCATCACGTTCCTGTACTTCGCGGCGACGACCAGCAACTTCGTCAAGGTCGACAGCTTCAAGTCGCTGCTGCCGTACTTCGCGCCGCTGGCGATCATCGCCGCCGGCGAGGTGTTCGTGATGATCCTCGGCGAGATCGATCTTTCGGTCGGCGCCGTGTACCTGTTCACGCCGTTCATATGGCACTCGTTCCATCACGCGGGCCTCGGCCTGTACCCCAGCATCATCCTCGCGCTGCTCGTGGCGATGCTGATCGGCGTCATCAACGGGGTGTTCGTCGCGTACGTGGGGATCGCGTCGTTCGTCGCGACGCTCGGCATGCTGTTCACGCTCGATGGGTTAGCACTGGTGATCTCGCACTCCACCCCGATCCAGGTCCCGGGCACGAAGATCGGCAGCGTCACCTCGTTTTCGCAGGTGTTCGGCGGAGGGACATATTCCGAGTTCTTCTGGGCGATCGGGATCGTGCTGATCCTGCAGGCCGTGCTGTCGTTCACCCGCTGGGGGCTGTACACCGTCTCAACCGGCGGCAACCGTCTGGGCGCGGCCGAGGCCGGGATCCGCACACGCGCGATCATCGTCCGCAACTTCGTCCTTGCGGCCGGGCTGGCAGGCTTCGTGGGAATCCTCGAGGTCGTGCGGATCACGAGCGCGACGCCGGACCCATCGGGATCTAACACGCTGCTGCTGCAGGTGGTGGCGGCGGCGATCATCGGCGGGACGCTGATGACCGGCGGCGACGGGACGATCGTGGGCGCGCTGATCGGGGCGCTGTTCCTGGGAATGCTGGTCGAGGGACTTACGATCAAGGGCGTCAGCGCGAACTACCTCGACCTGTACCTCGGGCTCGCGATTCTGATCGCGATGACGCTCAACACGATCATCCGGCGCGTGCGGACAGGGACGGGCCGTGGCTGAGCAGGCTTACGCCGGCGAGCGGATCGTCGGCCCGAGTGAGTCCGAGGACGACGTCCTGCGCGTCGAGCACATCGCCAAGCGGTTCGGACCGACCACCGCGCTCCGCGACGTCAACCTGCACCTTCGCAAGGGCGAGGTGCTGGGACTGCTCGGCGACAACGGCGCCGGCAAGTCGACGCTGATCAAGATCCTATGCGGGTTCCACAAGCCCGACTCCGGGACGATGTGGTGCAAGGGCGAGAACTACGCCCCTAAGAGCGTCCTCGACGCCCGCACTCACGGAATCGACACCGTCTACCAGGACCTGGCGTTGGTGGACGAGCTGTCGGTCTACCACAACCTGTTCCTGCGCCGGGAACCGGTGTTCAAGCCGATTCCGTTCCTCAACAACAGGAAGATGAAGCGCGAAGCGCGGGCGGCGCTCGACGAGATCGGCATCAACATCCCGCATATCGACTCCCCCGTGACGCGTCTGTCCGGCGGCCAGCGCCAGGCGATCGCTGTCGCGCGCACGGTGTCCGGCGATGCCGACATCCTGCTGCTCGACGAGCCGCTGGCGGCGATGGGGGCGAAGGAGGGCGGGATGATCCTCGACCTGATCGCCCGCCTCAAGGAGGAGGGCAACGTCTCGATCATCATGATCCTCCACAACTACGTCCATGTGTTCGCGGCGTGCGACCGTGTCAGCCTGATCGTGGACGGCGTGATCGGCCTCGACAAGCCGACCAGCGAGACGTCGGTCGACGAGCTCAACGAGATCGTCGTGGAGGAGTACCGCCGAGCGCGGCAGGCGGTGCGAGCTGAGGCTGAGGCTGCGGCCGCTGCCAACGGAGCGCCCGCATCCAGTGACGGAGCGCCCGCACCTGGTGACGGAGCGCCCGCACCTGGTGACGGAGCGCCCGCACGTGGTGACGGAGCGCCCGCACCTGATGACGGAGCGCCCTCGCCTGGTAACGACGCAGACGCTGCGTAGCCAGGTCTGTGGCCTCGTACTCGATCGGCGTCGACTTCGGCACTGAGTCGGGCCGCGCGCTGCTGCTCGACCTCGCCAGCGGCGAGGAGCTCGCGGTCGGGGCCGTGCCCTATCCGCACGGCGTCATCGACCGCACGCTGCCGAGCACCGGCGAGGCGCTGCCGCCCGACTGGGCGCTGCAGGACCCCGACGACTGGGTCACGGTGCTCGAGAACGCAATCGCATATGTGGTCGCGGAGGCCGGCGTCAACGCGTCGGATGTGGCCGGGCTCGGGATCGACTTCACCTCGTGCACGGTGCTGCCGGTCGATAGCGAAGGCGAGCCGCTTTGCAAGTACGAGCACTGGCGCGGCCGGCCGCACGCGTGGCCAAAGCTGTGGAAGCACCATGCCGCCCAGCCGGTCGCCGACCGTCTGAACGAGGTCGCGCAGGAGCGGGGGGAGCAGTTTCTGAGCCGCTACGGAGGCCGGATCTCCTCCGAGTGGTACTTCCCCAAGCTGATCGAGCTCTGGCGCGAGGATCGCGAGCTCTACGACGAGGCTTACGCGTTCATCGAGGCCACCGACTGGATCGTCTGGTGGCTGACCGGGCGTGAGGTACGCCAGAGCTGCACGGCGGGCTACAAGGCGATGTGGTCGCCGGATGAGGGCCTGCCGCCACGGGAGTACTTCGAAGCCGCATATCCGGGATTCGACACGCCCAGCGAGAAACTGGGCCATCAGTTCGCCCCGCTCGGCACCCGCGCCGGCACGCTCCGGCCGCAAGCGGCCGCCGCGATCGGCCTGCCGGAATCGGTCGCCGTCGCGGTCGGGAACGTCGACTCGTTCGTGTCGGTTCCGGGCGTCGGCGTCGACCACGCGGGGACGTTCGTGATCGTGATCGGGACCTCGATCTGCGACATGATCGTGGACTCAAGGGAGGTCCACGTGCCGGGAATCACGGGCGTCGTCCGCGACGGAATCCTGCCCGGCCTGTATGGCTATGAAGCAGGGCAGACGGCGGTCGGCGACATGCTCGCGTGGTTCGTCGACACGCTGGCCCCCGACCGCGGATACGAGAGCCTCGAGCAGGCGGCGGCCGCGATCGCACCCGGGGCGACGGGGCTCGTCGCGCTCGACTGGTGGAACGGCAACCGCACGATTCTGGCCGACGCGGATCTCACCGGCGCGATCTTCGGGCTGGCGCTGCAGAGCACGCCGGAGCAGATCTACCGCGCGCTGATGGAGTCGATCGCGTTCGGCAGCCGGCGGATCATGGAGAACTTCGAGGAGCATGGCCTGCCGCTCCAGGAGATCGTCGCGTGTGGGGGGATCGCCGAGAAGAGCCCGCTGATGATGCAGCTGCTGGCCGACACGAGCGGCCTGAGCGTCCACGTTCCCGCCTCCGCGGAGGTTCCGGCGCGGGGCGCGGCGCTGTTCGGGGCGGTCGCCGCCGGCGAGTTCGACGACATCGCCGGGGCGGTCTCGGCCACGAAACCGGCGCTTGCGCGCACGTACACGCCGAACGCCGGCGCTAAGGCGAGCTACGACCGCGTGTACGCGATCTATCGCGGCCTCTACGAGCTGCTCGGTCGCACGCAGGTCGAACTGCTGCACGAGTTGAAACGGATTCGAACGGAGAGGAGGTCAGGATGAGCGATGCCTCAAGCGGGCCGCGAATCGGGCTTCTCGGGATCATGCAGGAGCTCTACGACGACATGATCCCGGGCATCACCGAGCATCAGGCGCAATACGCCGCGCGGGTCGCCGAGCGGCTGGCCGCCGTCGCAGACGTGGACTTCATCCGTCCTGCGCGCAACCGCGAGGACGTCGAGTCGGTCAGCCGCGAGCTCGTCGGCCGCGGTGTCGATGGCATCGCGATCGTGATGCTCACATACGGTCCTGCGATGCGCACGGTCCGCGCGATGATTGACGTCCCAGTCCCGGTGATGCTCGCCAACATCCAGCCGGAGCGTGCCGTCACACCTGAGTGGGACATGGACAGCCTCACTTACAACCAGGGGATCCACGGCGCCCAGGACCAGGCGAACGCGCTGCTGCGCGCCGGCGTCCCGTTTTCTGTGATCACCGGTGACTGGGAATCCGATCGTTTCGTGCGTGCGTTCGAGGACTGGGCGCGCGCGGCACAGGCGATCACGGCACTGCGCAGGACGCGGGTGGCGCTGCTCGGCTACCCGATGAACGGTATGGGTGACATCCGCTACGACCCACCGGCGCTGCTACGGCGGCTCGGGCCGATGGTTGTCAACGAGGACCTGGGCGCGCTCGTGGCGCGGATCGAAGCGGTACCCGACGCCGAGGTAGATGCGCTTCTTGAGGAGCATCACGCGCGCTTCGAGGTCGCGTCGGACCTCCCGCGCGAGCGCCACCAGTACGCAGCCCGGATCACGGTCGCGATCCGCAAGATGCTCACCGACGGGGACTACGCCGGGTTCTCGTTCCACTTCGACTCGATTGGCGGCGATGGCCGCTTCCGGCAGTTGCCGCTCCTCGCGGCGTCCGATCTGATGGCTGACGGCTTCGGCTACGCGGCTGAGGGAGACACGAACACCGCGTCGCTGATGTGCGCCGCGCAGAAGCTGATCGGCGACGCCCACTTCAGCGAGATGTACGCGATGGACTGGGAGCTCGACTCGGTCCTGATCAGCCACATGGGGGAGGGGAACTGGAAGATCGCGCGCGGTGACCGTCCCGTGCGACTGATCGACCGCCCGCTCGGGATCGGCCGGCTTGACAACCCCCCGACCCCGGTGTTCTCCGCCGAGCCCGGTCCCGCGACGACCGCTGCGCTCGTCCCGCTCGAGGGCGAATTCTACCGCCTGGTCGTCGGCCACGGCGAGGTGCTCGACACGCCGGAGCTGCCGAAGGTGCAGATGCACTACTTCCATTTCCGTCCGGATCGGGGGATGGAGCCGTTCATGGACGACTGGTTGCGGCTCGGGGCGCCGCACCACTTCGTGCTCAACCTCGGCGAGCACGCGGGTCGCTGGCGGCGGTTCGCGGAGCTGCTCGATTTGGACTACGAGGAGATCTGAGCGATGCGCGACACGCTCCGCGATGAGGTGCTGGCGGCGAACCTGGCGCTCCCTGCACATGGGCTGGTGACGCTGACCTGGGGGAATGCGAGCGGCATCGACCGGGAACAGGGGCTGATCGTGATCAAGCCCAGCGGCGTTGCCTACGGCGCGATGTCCGCGTCGGACCTGGTCGTCGTCGACCTCGATGGCAACGTCGTAGAGGGCGACCGCCGGCCGTCGAGCGACACGCCCACCCACGTGGCGCTCTACCGAGCATTCGAGGAGATCGGGGGGATCGTCCACACGCATTCGACCTGGGCCACGTCGTGGGCCCAGGCCCAGCGCGAGATTCCATTGCTCGGTACGACCCACGCCGATCTGAGCCCCCACCCGATCCCGCTCACGCGGCAGCTGACCGCCGATGAGGTCGAGTCCGACTACGAGGGCTGCACCGGCAAGGTGATCATCGAGACGATCCGCGAGTTCGGCGCCGCCGAGATGCCGTGCGTGCTGCTCCGCGGGCACGCGCCGTTCTGCTGGGCCTCGAGTCCGGCGGCAGCCGTGGACAACGCGGTCACGCTCGAGGAGGTGGCGCGGATGGCGCTGCTGACGACGATGCTCGAGCCGAGCGCACCGGCGCTGGACGCGGCGGTCCGCGCCAAGCACTTCGAGCGCAAGCACGGGCCGCGGGCGTATTACGGACAGTCCTGAGGACAGCCCGCAAGTCATCGTCGCGGAGGACGCAGTCGACCGGCTAGCGCAATACGCCGGCCCGGAGGCGCTCCTCGTCTTCGATCTCAACACTCGGGAGGCCTCCGGGGTCCGCGCCGCTCGCGAGTTCGTGTTCGATGTCCGCGGGGGGTTGAAGGCGGGCCTCGAGGAGGTCGCCGCCGTTCGCTCGCAGGCTCGCCCCGGCGAGGTCCTCGTCGCCGTCGGCTCGGGCGTGATCACGGACATCGTCCGCTACGCCGCCCACCTCTCGGACGTGGATTTCGTCAGCGTGCCGACGGCGGCGTCGATGGACGGCTACGCCTCGAGTGTCGCGGCGCTCGAGATCGAGGGGGTCAAGGTCACCAAGCCCGCACGCGCACCGGCCGCGATCCTCGCCGACCCCCGGGTCTCCGCGGCCGCGCCGGCGGAGCTGACGCGCGCCGGCCTCGGGGACCTGCTGGCGAAGGCGACGGCGCGGGTCGACTGGCTCGCGGCGCATCTGCTTTACGGCGAGTCATATTCGTCCTCGTCGGCGGAGCGCGTGCTGGCGCCGCTGTCGTTCGCGGCGGCGAACTACGAAGCTGTGCTCGACGGCGGCGTGGACGCAATCGCGCGGCTGCTCGGCGGGCTGATCGAATCCGGGGTCGTGATGGCGACCGTCGGCAACTCGCGGCCGGCGAGCGGATGTGAGCATCACGCCTCGCATTTCTGGGACCTGCTTGCCGCGCAGGGCCGGCGCCCCCACGGCTCGCATGGGCTCCAGGTCGGGCACGCGACCAGCTATGCGATGCGCTTGCAGCGGTTCGCCTACGCCGGCGGGATTGATGCACTCCGGGAGCCGGTCCCGGTCGCCGATCCGCTCGGGCCTGAGGCGCGCGAGTGGCTTGGCGAGCCGACGGGCGACATCGTCGCGGCCGTGCAGGAGAAACTGCGGTATGCCGCCGAGAGGTCGGCGTGGCCGCGGGACGCGGCGGCGTGGGAGCGGGTGCGCGCGACGCTGGCGCCTGCGCTCGATGTCTTCCCGTCCGTGGAGCGCGCCCTGGACGGCGGCCGCATCTCCGTTGAGGTTGACCGCCCCACGCTGCGCGCCACGTTCCGCTTCGCGAGCCGGCTGCGTGCCCGCTACACCGTGATCGATTTCCTCGAAGGTCAAGGAAAGCTGGAACAGGCGATCGATGAGGCGATAGGCTGAGGCGATGGCGACCGAAGCGCCGGCTCGTGGTCTGAACCCGTTCGACTCGACCGGAGTCGAGGCCGACGATCATGGCGTCCGCCGCTACACCGAGCTGCACGGCTCGTTGCTCGAGATGCTGCGCGAGAGCGTCGAGCGCGACCCAGGCGCGGAGGCGCTGATCGAGGTCGGGGGGCGGCGGATGACCTATTCGGAGATGTGGGACGGCGCGGCGCGGGTCGCCGGCGGTTTACGGAGTGCCGGGGTCGGGCCAGGCGATCGGATCGCGATCCGGCTGCCGAACTCGATCGACTGGGTGCTCGCGTTCATCGGCGGGCTGATGGCGCGCGCGATCGTGGTGCCCGTGAACACCCGCTTCGCCGAGGAGGAAGTCGAGTACGTGGTCGAGGACTCGGGGAGCTCGTACGTGTTCGAGCCGGGTGCCGCGCTGCCCGACGGCGAGCCGCATGTCGACGAGGGCGCGGCCCGGACGGACGTGGCCGCGATCTTCTACACGAGCGGCACGACCGGCTTCCCGAAGGGCGCGATGCACACGCACGAGAACGTGCTCGCGAACGTCGAGACCGCGCTGCGGGTCTCGGACATCCCACCCAACATGGGCCGCGACTACCGGACGCTCGTGGTCGTGCCGCTGTTCCACGTCACCGGCTGCCACAGCCAGACGCTGCCGGCGCTGCGGATCGGCGGCGCGGCCGTGATCGACGTCGGCTTCGACGGACCGCGCATGATCGAGACGCTCGCCTCAGAGCGGATCACGGGCGCGGTCGCCGTGCCGGCGATCTACTACTACATCATCAACCATCCGAGCTTCAGCGAGGAGAAGGTGGGGGGCGTGCGCTGGGCGTCCTACGGCGGCGCGCCGATCGCACCGGCGCTCGTCCATCAGATCAAGGAGCGGTTTCCCGGCGCGCGTGTCGGCAACGGCTTCGGCCTCACCGAGTGCACCTCGATCGCAACCTTCCTGCCGCATGAATGGGCCGCCGAGAACGCCGACTCAGTCGGCTTCGCCGCGCCGCACGCCGAGGTTGCCGTCGAGGATCCCGATCCAGGCACCGGGATCGGCGAGATCCTGATCCGCGGCCAGAGCGTGTGCGCCGGGTACTGGAACAAGCGCGAGGCGACAGAACAGACGTTCATCGATCACTGGCTGCACAGCGGCGATCTGGGACGGGTCAGCGGGGACGGGCTCGTTTACGTGATGGACCGGATCAAGGACATGATCAACCGCGGCGGCGAGAACGTGTACTGCGTGGAGGTAGAGAACGCGCTCGTCCGCGCGCCGGGCGTAGGCGAGGTCGCGGTCGTCGGCGTACCGGACTCGATGATGGGCGAGAAGGTCGGCGCGGTGATCGTGCCGCTGCCGGGCGCGTCGGTGGACCCGCGCGAGGTGATCGACTACGCGCGCGAGCATCTTGCGGACTTCAAGCTCCCGCAGTACGTCCAGGTTCGCGGCGAGCCGCTGCCGCGCAACCCGAACGGGAAGGTGCTCAAGCGGCCGCTGCGCGAGACCGATTTCGGGTCACCGATGTTCTGATGCCGGGCCGCCTCGGCGCTGAACTTTGCCGCATTCGGTCGGACAGTCCGACCGAATTCGCCATTGTTCGGCGGTGCCGTCGCCCGCCGCCCAGCCACAGCTGTCCGGACGGGGCCGCACGGCCCCACGGACGCCGAGCGAAGCGAGGCCTATCTACGTGATGCCGCGACCGCCGTTGCGATCACCAGCGACAGCGCCACCAGCGCCCCGACCGCGCCTAGCCAGTTGACCCCGGTCGTGTTGCGAACGTGATCGACGTAGGCGATGAACCCGATCGGGACGACGACGGACAGCGCCAGCAGCAGCGCGCGAAGTGCTTCGCGGCCGCCGGGGCGCTCGCGCGTGCGCAGTGAGGCGATCGTGGCCCTCGCGCCCTGTTCGGCCGGCGCCTCGCCGCTGTAGTGAGTAAGCGTGCGGCGCCACAGCCGGCGCGTGTTGCTCTCGCAGCCCCACGCCATTGCGATCATGAACGTCACCGGGAAGATCCAGGTAATGGCCCACAGGGCTCCGGCAGCCAAGAGTCCCACGATCGTCTTCAGCCACTCGCGCCACCCTTCGCGCTTCGTGTTGGACCGTGGCGGCAGGAACGACCCGAACACGAGCAGGGTGTAGATGCTCTGAACCCACAGCCGCACCGGCCGCCGCCGCGGCGGTTTCTCGGGAAGGGGCTTGTCCTGCACCGCCAGCAGCGCCTGCTCGGCAGCGTCGGCGGTCGGATGCACCCCGCGCAGCGCGAGCAGCTCGGCGCATGTCCGCAGAGATGTTGTGTCGCGGCCGTACAGCGCCGCGAGCCGCAGCGTCATCCGCGCCTCCTGCCACAGGTAGCCGACATAGCCGGGGACGAGCGCGACGAAGAAGGGCGTGCCGGCGATCGCGCCATCGATCCGCGCGACGCTTGCCGACTGCCGCCGCAGATCCTCGGCGATCGAAAGCGCGGCGCTTTCCGGGCGCTCGCTCCGGATCTCCTCCGCCCACTCCTTCGATGGCTCGCCCAGCATTCGCGTGGCATACAGCGCGATCCGCTCGGCAACGTGCTCCGGGTCCCGGTAGATCAGCCGGACGAGGTCGCGGGAGCCGATCAGCGTGCGCCGCGCCGCGGGCTTGAACCTCAAACGCTCCTTGGTTTCATCGGGGTGGCCGTCGGATGCCATGCTGGCGCACAGTACCCGGACATCACCCGATTTGCAGGATGTAGTCGTCGGGGCGGTGTGCTTCGATCGAGGCCATCGTGGAAGGTGTATCGATCGACGGCGAAGACCTCGGCGACGGTCAGCCGGCCGGCGTCGTCGGCCCGAACTTCCGCTACGGCTTCGTCTTCCTGTTGACGCTGACGCTGGTGGTGTTCCTGATCGCCACGCCCGACGCCGCATGGTCCCGCGCGATCGCCACAGTCATCAGCGGAGCTGCGCTCGTCGTCGCGATCACGACCGCGCGCGCAAGAAGGGTCCAGCGGAGAGGCTGGGTTGCGGCGGTGACCGTCGTCACCGCGATCGTGGGCGTGACCGTGATTGCCGGGGTCGCGCCCAAGTTCCTGACGTCAACCTTCGGCATTCTGATCGGCGTCGCGGTGCCCTGCGTGATCATCACAGGGCTGCTGCGCCTGCTGCGCGAACGGGGCGTGACTCTGCAAGCCGTGGCGGGTGGGCTGGTGATCTACCTGTCGCTGGGGCTGGCGTTTGCCTACGTGATCTCGTTCATTGCCGTGGTCGCCGGGAGCCCGTACTTCGCCCAGAACACGAACGGAACGCTCAGCGAGCGCGTGTACTTCAGCTTCACGACGCTGACGACGACGGGCTACGGCGATCTGAGCCCCGGCCTGCCGGTTGGGCGCTCGGTCGCGGTCGTCGAGATGCTCACCGGCCAGCTGTATCTCGCGCTCGTGATCGGGCTGATGATCGGGAACCTCGTCGGCCGCAGGCAGATGGCAACGCAGAGCGCGCGGGAACGAGGTCGCCGCTCGAGCTGACCGCTCAGCCTTCGGGCTGGACCTCGATCGCCGGGACGCGCCCGACGACCCTGGTCCCGGTCCCCGGCTTGGACTCGATCAAGAGCACGCCGCCCACCGCGGCGATCCGGTCATGCATGTTTCGCACTCCGCTGCCGGCGCTTTCCTCGCCGGGCTCGAAGCCGCGACCGCCGTCACAGACCTCGAACTGCAGCACGCCGTTCTCGTGATGGAGCTTGATCGCGACGGGCGCACCGGGACCGGCGTGCTTTGTCGCATTCTGCAGCGCCTCCAGGCAGCAGTAGTGAACCGCCGTCTCGAGCTCGGGCGAGTAACGGCCGATGCCCCGCGCGTTGACCGTGACGTGGTAGGGCGAACGGCGGGCTGCTGAGCGCAGCGCGCCCGGCAGTCCGAGATCCGCGAGCAGTCGCGGATGGAGATCCTTGGCGACCTCGCGAATGTCCTCGATCGCCTGCTCGAGCTCCGCATCGAGGGCCGCGAGCATCTGCGCGCTCTCCGGAGACTCGGTCTGGAGCATCTCGTGGACCACGGCGAGCTTGACGCGGAGCGCGATCAGTCGCTGCTGAGCGCCGTCGTGGAGATTGCGCTCGATTCGTTGCCGTTCAGCCTCCTCAGCGAGGATCCTCCGGCGAACGGGCCCAACATCCTTAGCTCGGACCGCTGCAGCCATCGCCGAGAAGCTTGCGGCCCCGGCTCCGACCGCGCATCACACAAATGGGGTGACGCGTCCGTAGTTTTCCGCTACGCGCATGGGTCATCCACGCGGATGCCCCGAAAATTCACCGCGTCGATACTGCGGGGTGCATAATGACTTGCGGGGCTATTGCGTGCACCGGAACACGGTGGCGTGACGCGCCGGGCCTCGACCGGATTGCGCTTTGTCTGTGAGCTTCCCCCAAACCGCACGGCAAACCACGTCGAGGATGAGCGCAACGCGCGTGCGCGTAGCGATCGCGGAGGACTCCTACCTGATCCGCGAGAGCCTGCTGCATCTGCTCGGCGACGATGATCGCGTCGAGGTTGTCGCGGTGTGTGGCGACAGCAGCACGCTCGCGGCGGCGCTCGAGAGCGCCGGCCCGGAAGTGATCGTCATGGAGATTCGGCTTCCGCCCGCCGATGGGCCGGAGGGCATCCGCATCGCGCAGCGTCTGCGTCAGACGCACCCTGACCTCGGGGTTCTGATCCTCAGCCAGTACGCGGATCCCGAGTACGCCGAGCAGCTGCTCGCGTCGGGCTCGAGCCATCGCGGGTACCTGCTCAAGGAGCGGATTCGCCACCGGGGCGAGCTGATCGCCGCAATCGAGGCTGTGGCGCGCGGGGAATCGGTGTTCGATCCGAAGATCGTCGACGTACTGGTGCAGGCACGCAGCCGCGGCGAGCGCTCTCCGCTCACCGACCTCACCCCGAGAGAACTCGAGCTCCTGCGGATGATCGCGGAGGGCAAGAGCAACGGCGCCATCGCCGAGTCGCTGTTCCTGACCAAGCGCGCCGTCGAGAAGCACGTCAACTCGATCTTCGTCAAGCTCGGCCTCCCGCCGTCGGAGTCCGAGCACGTCAGCCGCCGGGTGAAGGCGGCACTGATCTTCCTGGCCGAGCAGGACGCTTAGTCTCTGAGCAGCCGGCGGGCTGCACCCATAAACCCGCGCCGCTCGAGCGCATGCGCGGTGATCTGGGCGATCACGTCGCCGAGCAGCGCGCCGGCAACGACATCGCCCGGATAGTGAACGCCCGTGTGGACCCTGGAGTACGCGACGACCGCACCGAGCCCCCGAAGCGGAAACGCAGCCGACGGCAGCACCTGTCCGACGCCGGTCGCAAACGCAAACGCTGAGGCCGAGTGACCGGACGGGAAGGAGGCCGAGCGGGGCATCGGAATCTGCCGCACCGCCGCGACGACCTCGTCCTGGGCCGGGCGGGGCCGTCGTACCAACGGCTTGATCGCGACATTCATGACCGCGGAGGTGACCGCCACCGAGATCAGTCCCGTCCCGGCTGCGCGCCGGCCGGAGCGACCGCCGCCGATCGTGAGTATTGCGGCAGCCACGAGCGAGAGCCGCGAGTAGTCAGCGGCCCTAGAGAGCTCGGAAAGGGCCCTGTCCAGTGTTGGCGTGGGGGTGCCGGCGACCGCCACGTACACGGCCTTGTCGACGCCCGCTGCCTCGCCGATCGCACGTCTGGCCGGTTCGATCATCCGTCAGGGGGTGAGCAGGCCGGCGTGCGATGCCCGGGCAACGGCCTCGGATCGCGACGTCGCGCTCAGCTTGCTGTAGACCGCGTGGACCTGGGTCTTCACCGTGTTCGGGGAAACATGAAGGCGAAGGGCGATCTCACGGAAGGAGTAGTGAGTCGGCAGGAAGCGCAGCACTCGGAGTTCGGCGGCCGTCAGCGACGAGATCCCCGTCAGCGCGGTCTCGGCGCGATCGTCGATCCCATCCCACGCCGAGTCCAGCCAGGCCGGGAACAGCGTCGCGTCAGGTGTCCGTCGCGCCAGCCGCGAGGCGCTCGCGAGCATCGCCCGCGCCTCGGGAATGTCGCCGAGCGCCGTCGCCGCGCGGGCGAGCAGGATGCGGGTCTCGGCGCCGAACCACGGAGCGAAGCGATCCAGCTCGCCCAGCAAGACTCCGCATCGCCGGACATGAGCCTTCGCATCGTCGAAGCCGCCCGAGTGCGCGGTCGTCAGGGCGAGCAACGCGAGCGCGAGCGCCGACGTGGGATAGCTGGAGAGGCGCTGTCGCTCGACGATTGCGTTTGCCCGCTCCGCGAGATCGACCGCGTCATCCCACGCGCCTTCGTGGATCGCGACGCTCGCGAGCTGGTCCAGGCACAGAGCGGCGATGTGTGGTGCGGCCACCGCCGCTCGATTGACGCCTTCCTCGAGCAGGGTCCGCGCAACTGCGCTCTCGCAGCTCAGAAGCGCTGCAGTGCCCTGCAGCAGCAGGCAGCTTGACACCCAGGGGCTCTCGGGGGGTAGCCCCGTCTGCGCACGCTTCGCGTCGGACATCATTTGCTGCACCCCACCCCGAGCTGCCCAGGCATCGATCAGGATTTGACCAGCAGCGATCGACTGCTCGCGCTGCGTTACCCGCGAGCCGCGGCCGCGTGAGGTCACGGTGTGGGAGAGGTGGCGGGCGAGGTCGAGATCGCCCGCGGCCAGATGGCTGTGCGCGGCGGCGTTGGCGAGCGAAGCGCTGTCGAAGATTCGCTCCTCACCGAAGCGCTCGAGCCACTGCGCGACCGTCCCGTTGCGACCCTCGCCGATGTACTTGAGGAGGTTGTCCCACAGAAGCGACCCAGCGCGCCGAGAATCCCCGGCGGCGACCGCGTGGTCGATCGTCCGGTCGAGGTCGCCGCTCTCGCGGTACCAGTCGCTCGCTCGCCGGTGCAGGCGCCGTACGAGTTGAGGCTCCTCCCTGCGAAGCTCGGCCATCAGCGACTCCCGCATTAGGCCGTGGAGCCGAAAATGGTCATGACCTGCGTCCAGCGCAAACAGCGGCAGGTTCGAGGCCGACAGCGAGGCGAGCATCGCCGCCGAGCGCCGCCGCTCCAGCAGCGCGTCGCAGAGCGGCCCGGAAAGGCGGTCGAGGACGGACGTGCGCCTCAGGAATGACTGCTCTTCGGCACGCAGCCCGTCGAGGAACGCCTCCTCCATGTACTGCGAGACGAGGTGGTCCTCGCCGCTGAACCCGGCGCAACCGGCGTCGTCAGCGCGCGAGCGCAATGACAGAGCGGCCAGATACAAGCCCGCCGGCCATCCTTCCGTGTGCTGAATCAGGGCCTGCACCGTCGCAAAATCCGGATCGAGCCCGGCGGCCCGCAACAGCGCAGCTGCCTCTCCGGGGGACATCGCGAGATCGCGCACTCCGAGTTCCGTGAGCGCGCGGCCAGCTCGTAGCCGGCCGAGGCCGAGCCGGGGTTCAGCGCGCGCACCGATCCCGATTTGTGAGCCGCTCGGGAGCCACGCGAGGAGCCCGGTGATCGCGCCCCGCAAGACCGCCTGGTCGATCAGATGCGCATCGTCTATGACCAGCACGAACGCCGGGCCAACGGCGGAGCCAGGAGCCACCGCCCCGATCGAGCTCAGGGCCGTACCGATCGCGTGGCTCAGCTCGACTGGACCTGTCGCGCCGGCGCGTAGCGAGACCCAGCCGAACGGGCGCTTGTCGTCCGTGGCCCACTCCCAGAGCAATGTCGTCTTGCCGTAACCCGCGGGGGCGGTGATCACAGCCAGCGGATGCGCTCGACCTTCCGAGAGCCGGCGAACCAGCTTGGGGCGGCGGATCAACTCGGCCGACAGCGCCGGCAGGCGGCTTGGATACGAGCCAGTTGTCGCCGCGCCTGGGTCGACCGAGCCCACGAAGGCGGAATCGTCGCGTGCGGTCCCCACCGCACAATCGTCCGCTTCCCCGCTTGCTGCGGCAACAGGGCGCGCATCACCCGCGTGGGGGTGCGCACACCACCATTCTTTTCGGAGTACTGGAGCACGTAAACAGCCTGCGTAATTCCTACCAATGCCGTCCGGTGGCAACCGCCGATGGCAAATCGGGCCGAGGCGCATATGGTGGCGGGCGATGGCTGATCCAACGCGCAGCGGGCTGCTGCCGGGTCCTGGATCGCCGCCGACCGGCCAGCAGCCTCCGTCTCGGAACCTTGCTGCGGTGGCCGGTGGCTGGAGCGCTCGCCATCGGCGCAAGGCAATCGTGGGTTGGCTGGCGTTCGTGCTGATCGCCTATGTGGTCGGCGGACAGATTGGCCAGCGGCATCTGACCGACGCGGAGATGGGCAACGGCCAATCGGGGCAGGCGACGCGCATCTATGAGAACGCGTTCCCGTTCCACTCCTCAGAGCAGGTCCTGATCCAGGCGAGGGGTGGCGTCGCGCACGGCAGTCCGCTGTTCTCGCAGGCGGTGGGTGATCTCGTCGCGCGCTTGCGCACGCTCAAGACGGTCAGCAACATCCGGTCACCGCTGGCGCCGGCGAACGTCACGCTCCGCGCCCGCGACGGGCACTCGCTGCTGGTCACCTTCAGCCTGGCGGGCGACATGAACCAGGCGCAGAAGAACGTCGACGCGCCGTTGGCCGCGACGGCTGCGACGGCGCGCGCTTATCCGCAACTGCGCGTCGAGGAGTTCGGTCAGGCTAGCTCGAACAAGGCTCTGAACAAGGCGTTCGGCGACGATTTCCGCAAGGCCGAATACACGTCGCTGCCAGTCACGCTGATTATCTTGCTGTTCGCCTTCGGGTCGCTGGTGGCTGCCGGCGTGCCGCTGCTGCTAGGGCTGACCGCAGTGATGGGAGCGCTCGGGCTGCTTGGCCCGGTCAGCCATCTGATTCCGGTTGCCGAGGGCACGATCGACTCGATCGTGCTGCTGATCGGGCTCGCGGTGGGCGTTGACTATTCGATGTTCTACCTGCGTCGAAAGCTCGAGGAGCGCCGTGCCGGACGCAGCAGCGAGGATGCGCTCGCGGTTGCGGCGGCGACGTCGGGCCGGGCCGTCCTGATCTCCGGGCTCACCGTGATGACCGCGATGGCCGGCATGTTCCTGGCCGGCAACGCGGTATTCACGTCGTTCGCGATGGGGACGATGCTGGTCGTGGCCGTTGCGATCATCGGCTCCGTCACCGTGCTGCCGGCCGTGATGGCGGCGCTCGGCGACAACATCGAACGGGGCCGGATGCCGGTCATCGCTCGCCGGCGCGCACGGGGCCGGTCGAAGACGTGGGAGTTCGTCATCGATCGGGTGTTGCGCCGCCCCGTGCTGTCGATGGTGCTGTCCGCCGGCGTGCTGATCGCGCTTGCGGTACCAGCGCTCGGAATGCACACGGTTGACCCCGGCACGGTCGGGCTGCCGCGCGGGCTGCCGATCATGCAGACCTACGAGCGGATTCAGAAGGTCTTTCCGGGCGGCTCGTTGCCCGCGCTGGTGGTCGTGCGAGCAAATGACGTCACCGCCCCGGCGGTGCAGAAGGGCATTGCGCAGATGTCGGCCGCGGCACTCAGGACGAGGCAGATGTCCGGGCCCGTGATCGTGACGGTCTCT
Organism: uncultured Solirubrobacterales bacterium; assembly: GCA_963796525.1. Lineage (GTDB taxonomy): Bacteria > Actinomycetota > Thermoleophilia > Solirubrobacterales > Solirubrobacteraceae > Palsa-465. The sequence continues at coordinate 260,977 of CAWCMD010000009.1, read as the reverse complement.
GGCGACCGTGCGGTTGCGACGGTTACGCTGTCACTGGCGGGGATCGGCACCGACAGCCGCTCAGAGCGCGCACTGGCGTCGCTGCGGGGCGACGTGATCCCCAAGACGATCGACGCGGTGCCCGGCGCGCAGGCCTACGTGACCGGCCTGACGGCGGGCTCACACGATTTCAACAGCACGATGAAGGCCCATCTGCCGATCGTGTTCGCGTTCGTCCTCGGGCTCGCGTTCGTCTTGCTGCTGCTGACGTTCCGGTCGCTCGTGATCCCGCTGACGACGATCGTGCTCAATCTGCTTTCGGTCGGCGCCGCCTACGGGGTTCTCAAGCTCGTCTTCCAGGACGGCCACCTGCGCTCGCTGTTCGGCGCAGACAACATCGGCGGGGTGATCGACTGGCTGCCGCTGTTCCTGTTCGTGGTCCTGTTCGGCCTCTCGATGGACTACCACGTCCTGATCCTCAGCCGCATCCGTGAGGAGCACGAGCGCGGCCTGGCCACCGCCGACGCCATCGCGGAAGGAATCAAGTCGACGGCCGGCGTGGTCACCAGCGCCGCGATCGTGATGGTCGCGGTGTTCTCGATCTTCGCGACCCTCGGCGAGATCGCGTTCAAGCAGGTTGGCCTCGGGCTGGCTGTCGCGGTCCTGATCGACGCGACGATCGTCCGCGCCGTGCTGCTGCCCTCGACGATGAAGCTGCTCGGCGAGTGGAACTGGTACCTGCCGCGGTGGGCCGGGCACATCCACCGGCCCGGCCACCGCTCAGGAGCGTCTCCGCTCGGCGTCTAGGACTTCGGCGTGTTGAAGTTGGCGTGAGAGACCAACTGCCACCCGCTTCGCTCTTTGGCGAAGGCGGAGATCCGCGGCGCGTACGCGGCGTTGAACTGCTTGCCGTTGATGATCTGGTCGGAGGCCACCTCGTAGGTGGCGACGATCTCATCCGAAGTCGAGGTCACGATCATCTTGCGGACCTTGAAGCTCTTCACATCCGGCAGGTCGTGCAGGTACTGGAACTTGTTGGAGCGCGAGCCGTCGGCGCGCTGGATCTGGAATGCCGGAGACAGGAACCTGCGCAGATCGGTGACGTTCTTGTCCTTGACGTCGTTCAGGAAGCGAAAGACGAGTGCGCGACCGATCGCAGCGTCGCCGCGCGTCACGGGGCCCGATGTCGCCGAAGAGACGGCCGGAATCAGTGCGGCGCTCGCCACCAGCGCAACGACGATCGCACGAATGGGTCGATTCATTTCCTTACCTCCGTGTAGTTGGGACGCGGATCAGGCTAGCGACATCGCGGCCAGATGATCTGCAAGGCTTCCTCGGCCGATGACCCCGGAGGACCTCTACGAGCTGATGCGGTGCGTGCCGTCCACGCGCCAGTTCACCGACGAGCCGGTGGCGCGCGAAACGATCGAGCGAGTGCTCGACTCGGCGAGGTTCGCCCCCAGCGGTGGGAACCGCCAGGGGTGGAGGGTGATTGTGCTCACCGACCCTTCCACACGGCGCACGCTCCGCGAGCTGTATGTGCCGCACTGGGAGGCCTACATGGAGGCGACCGGCATGCGCGCCGCCCTGGACGCGGGCGAAGCCACCGGTTTGAGTGCCGGCCGGCTGCGGATGCTGCAGCGCGCCGACGAGTACGCGCGGTCATTCGACCGCGTCCCGCTGCACCTGCTCATCTGCGTCGAGATGACCGCACTGGCGGTGACGGACCTCGAGCTGCCCCGGACGAGCATCACCGGTGGCGCGTCGATCTATCCGTTCGTCCAGAACATCCTTCTCGGCCTGCGAGCGGAGGGTCTTGGCGCGTCGTTTACGACGCTGCTGGTACCCGCGGAGCCCGAGGTCCGGGAGCTGCTCAAGATCCCAGAGAGCGTCGCGCTGGCGGGGCACATCTCGGTCGGGCACCGGGCCGACCCCTGGCCGTCGAAGCTGACACGCAAGCCCGTCGCCGAGTTCGCGTTCGGCGAGCGTTATGGGGAGCGGTGGTAGGGCTTCCTCAGTGCGTGTAGCGCCACAACGCGGCAACCTGCACGGCTAGGACGATCCCCAGCAGATAGACCACCGTCCCCCAGGCGATGTACGCCCGACGGGCACGGGGGTAGAGCCGGCTCTCGGGATGCCGGCCGGCGGAGATCGCGACCGGCACCATGCACAGGACGCCCAGCAGCAGCAGCAACCATGGACTCAGGTCGCCGACCATGTACGCGAGGTTCCAGTGGAACGACCCGACGATGTCGCCGAGTACGCGGTGCCAGACCAGCAACGGCGCGAGGGTCAGAGCGCCAAGCCAGGTGAACGCCGCCGCAGCTGCCAACGCTCACCAATCGCGCGACCGGACCGGCTCGCGGTTCGGTTCAGTGATCGTGTTCCCGCCCACTCCTGCCGTCGGCTCGCCGATGCTCTCCTGCAAGAGCGCCTCGAGGATCTGGAGCTCGCGTTCGGTCGCCGCCCGCGGTCTGCTCGCCCGCGCGAACGCGTCCCAGGCTCGCGGGAAGGCGCCCACGTCGGTGCGCGCGCCAAGGCGATGCGCAGCGAGCATTGGACATGCGCGGCCGCGACGATCCGTGTAGCCGCCGACGATCAGCTCCTCGGACTCGATCGCGGAGAGCATCGCCTGGCGCGTACGCAGTGGCAGCGCTTTCACGGCCCTGCTCAGAGCCTGCGCCTGCCGGCGTCGCCGCCGCTCAGCGAACCTCGACCACAAAACCACTCGCACGCCTTCCGTTCCGGCTTATACCCCGGAGAAGCCCGCTGCTACCAGCGATCATGCACGTGATCGCGGATCAGGTGGTCGTACACATCGCGCACGCCCGCCAGCTGCTGGCGCCGCAGCGCCGGCAACGACGCGGCCTGCGCATTGGCCCGTGCCTGCTCGGCGTTTCGTGCGCCAGGGATCACCGTGCTGACGCCGTCCTGGTCGATGACCCACCGCAGCGCGAACTGGGCGAGCGTCGTGCCGGGGTCGAGGAGCCCGGTCAACTCGCGTGCGGCTGCGACGCCGGCCTCGTAGGGCACGCCCGCGAACGTCTCACCAACATCGAACATCTCGCCGTGGCGGTTGTAGTTGCGATGATCCTCCGGGGAGAACGTGGTGTGCTCGTCGTAGCGGCCGGAGAGCAGACCCGACGCGAGCGGAACACGAGCGATGATCCCGACGCCGGCCTCGCGAGCGGCGGGCAGCACCTGCTCTAGCGGCTTGAGCCGGAAGCAGTTGAGGATGATCTGGACGCTCGCCACGTGCTCGCGAGCGATCGCCTTGAGCGCCTGATCGCAGGTCTCGACCGAGACCCCATAGGCGCGGATCCGACCCGCCGCCACCATCCCGTCGAGTGCCTCGAACACGGCGTCGCTGTCGAACACGGGGTCCGGTGGGCAGTGAAGCTGCACGAGGTCGAGCTGGTCGACCCCGAGGTTCTGCCGGGAGCGGTCGTTCCACTGAAGGAAGTTCTGCTCGTTGTAGTTCTCCGCCAGCTGCTTGACCCGGCGTCCCATCTTCGTCGCGATGAACAGCTCCGGGTGGCGCTCGTGCAGCTCGCCGCAGAACTGCTCGCTGCGGCCGTCGCCGTAGACATCGGCGGTGTCGAAGAAGGTGATTCCGGCGTCGACCGCAGCCTCGAGCGTCGCACGGGCATCATCCGGTGAGACGTTTCCCCAATCGGCGCCCAGCTGCCAGGTGCCAAGACCGACGACGCTGACCGCGCGTCCGAGCCGCTGGATCTGTCTTTGTTCCATATGTGAAGTCATGCTTTCACGTCCTGCGGGCAGAATGCTTCCCGATGAGCGACGAAGGACTCACGGCCGCCGAGCAGAAGATGGCCGCCGCCGGCCAGCACGAGGAGGCGATCCGCAGCTTCCGCAGCGCGTATGAGCGCCTCGTCGGTGGCGGGTCGGCGATGCTCCCCACCAGCGACCTCGAGCCGGCCGGGGACGTGCCCGCGCTCGAGCAGCTTGACAGCGCCGACGCCGACGCCGGGGCCGCGCTCGAGCGCTTCGCGCTGATCAAGCTCAACGGCGGGCTGGCGACGACGATGGGGCTGCAGCGGCCCAAGTCGCTGCTGGAAGCAAGGGAGGGCCGCTCGTTTCTCGACATCATCATCGGCCAGACGCTGGCGCTGCGACGCCGTCACGGCGTGTCGCTGCCGCTGCTGCTGATGGACAGCGAGGTGACCAGGGAGGAGACGCTGGCTGCGCTGGCCGCCCACTCAGAGCTCGCCGACCAGGGGCTCGACCCTGACTTCATGCAGAGCATGATTCCCAAGATCGACGCCGACACGCTGGCGCCCGTCAGCTGGTCGCGTGCGCCGGCACTGGAATGGTGCCCTCCCGGCCACGGCGACGTTTATGGAGCGCTGCGCCGGTCGGGAATACTCGCTGAGCTGCTCGAGCGTGGGATCGAGTACGCGATGATCTCCAACTCGGACAACCTCGGCGCGACGCTCGATCCGCGGATCGCCGCGTACGTCGCAAACGAGCGCGTGCCCTTCCTGATGGAAGTGGTGCAGGGCACAGAGGCCGACCGCAAGGGCGGCCACATCGCCCGCCGGCGTGCCGATGGCCAGCTGGTCCTGCGCGAGACGGCGCAGACGCCGCCCGAGGACGAAGAGTCGTTCCGCGACTACCGCCACTGGCGGTACTACAACACGAACAATCTGTGGGTCGACCTGCGCGTACTGTCCGAGACGCTCGCGTCCAAGGCGGGCGTTCTCGAGCTGCCGCTGATCATCAACCGCAAGACCGTCGATCCCCGGGACTCGAGCTCACCGCCAGTCCTGCAGCTCGAAAGTGCGATGGGAGCTGCAATCGGGAGCTTTTCCGGCGCCAGCTTGCTGTGCGTTCCCCGGACCAGGTTTGTGCCTGTGAAGACGACCGACGATCTGCTCGTGCTGCGCTCGGACGTGTACACGCTGAGCGGCGAGATGCTGGTCGAGCCGGTGCCGGAGCGTGCCGGCAAGCTGCCGTTCGTCGCGCTCGACTCGCGCTACTACAAGCTCCTCGACGCGTTCGAGCGACGCTTCCCGGGCGGGCCGCCGTCATTGCGCCACGCCGAGCGGCTGGTGGTCAAGGGCGATGTGACGTTCGATGCGGGCGTCGTGGTGCGAGGTGCCGTTGAGCTCGAAGCTGACGAGCCGATGCGACTCGACCCCGGAACCGTCCTCGGTCCGTAAAGCAGGTGCGGCCGCTCGCCGAGCAGACGATCCTGATCACCGGCGCGACCGATGGGCTCGGCAAAGGCATCGCGATCGAGCTCGCGCGCGCCGGCGCGACGCTGCTGCTGCATGGTCGAGACGAGGCTCGAGGCCAGCGGGCGCTTCATGAAGTGCGCGAGCAGACCGGCAACAACCGCCTGTCCTTCTACCGCGCCGATTTCGCGTCATTGGCGGACGTTCGGGCGATGGGCGAGGACCTCGCCCGGGACGTGGCGCGGCTCGACGCGCTCGTCAACAACGCCGGCGTCGGGTCGAACCTTCCGGGCGGCGGCGCGCGTCTTGAGAGCCACGACGGCCACGAGTTGCGCTTCCAGGTCAACTACCTCGCGGGCTTCCTGCTCACCCGCCGGCTGCTGGGGCTGCTCGTTTCGTCGGCCCCCTCCCGCGTGGTCAACGTCAGCTCGGCTGGTCAGACGCCGATCGACTTCGACGACGTGATGCTTAAGGAGGACTACACCGGCTTCCGCGCGTACTGCCAGAGCAAGCTCGCGCAGGTGATGTTCACGTTCGACCTCGCCGAGGAGTTGGAGGGACGCGAGGTGACCGTCAATTGCCTGCATCCCGCCTCGTTCATGCCGACCAAGATCGTGCTCGCGGCACGCGGAGGCGCAACCAGCACGCTCGAGGAGGGCATCGACGCGACGATGCGTTTGATCGCCGACCCGGCGCTGGACGGAGTGACCGGCCACTACTACAACGGCACGCGCGAGTCCCGGGCGGACCCGCAGGCATACGATGTTGACGCGCGCCGGCGCCTGCGTCAGCTATCGGCGCAGCTCACGGCCGGCCCGGGCTCACCGGCTGGCGGATAACCGTCCGCAGCTTCTCGGGCGCCGAACGCCGAGGGTCACCGAGGTAGACCTCGTGATGCTTGCCGGCGAGTAGGTAGCCGCGCTCGGCGATGAACGCGTGGAGCGCGGCGATCGTGGGGCCCTCGTCGGCGTACGGGCCGAGGTACAGCACCTGCGCGCTGAGCCCTTCGCGGAAGCGCTCGAGCCGCATCACATCGGCCGCTGGAATCGGGCGTTTGCGCCGCGCTTCCACCACCGCCTCGCCAACCAGTTCGGAGGTGACCAGGTCCGGCTGCATGATCATCGCGGTCCACGACCAGGAGGATTTGTCGCTTGCTGCAAATGCCTCCACGTCCTTCCCCCACCAAAGCGACTCGAGCGGCATCACCGCGTAGTTGAGTCCCTTGGGCGAGCTCCGGATCATGAACTTGAGGGTGTAGGAGACCGAGAACAACGCCTCGATCGCCTCGCGGTAGTCCGGGCAGGTGTTCGGATCGCCGTGACCGTCGACCATCAGGAAGCTGAGCTCCGGCACGTCCACGATCACGGGTTGGCGCGGCGGCGCGAACAGCTCATGCAGTTCGCGCTTGAAGTCTGTCTTCGTCGTGGACATCAGTCGAAGCCGGCTCCGGCGCGCAGCAGCTCGACGATCTCGCGCACGAGTGGGATGCGCGGGTTGGTCCTGATGCTCGGGTCGCCGAACGCGGCCTTCGCGAGGTCCGGGAGCGCTTTGTCGAACTGCTCGCGCGTGACGCCTGTCTGGGCGAGCGAGCGGGGCTCCTCGACCTCCTCGAGCAGCTGGTCGACGCGGCTGAACAGCCGCTCTCGCCGGTGCTCCTCTGAATGTCCTCCATAGCCGAGGATCCAGCCGATCTGCGCATACTTCTCGGGCGCCACGTACGCGGAGTAACCCGGCGCCGGCATGAACTTGGTCGGCAGCGAGGCGTTGTAGCGCAGGACGTGGGGGAGGAAGATCGCATTCGCGCGTCCGTGCGCGATCCCGAACTGGGCGCCGACCGCATGCGCCAGTGCGTGGTTGAGCCCGACGAACGCGTTTGAGAACGCCAGCCCGGCGATCGTCGCGGCGTTCGCCATCGACGTGCGCGCTTCGAGATCGGATCCGTCGCGGTACGCCCGCGGCAGCGCGTCGAAGATCAGATTGGCGGCCTGTAGGCAGAAAGCGTCGGTATACGGAGACGCGAAGATAGACACGGCCGCCTCGAGCGCATGGGTGAGCGCATCGATTCCGGTGTCGGCGGTCACGGTGGGCGGCATCGACAGCGTCAAGAGCGGATCGACGATCGCCATGTCCGGGACGAGCGAATAGTCGACGAGTGTGACCTTGCGCTCTCCGACCGTGATCACCGCGGCCGGCGAGACCTCTGACCCGGTGCCGGACGTCGTGGGCACCGCGATGAGACGCAACTTGTGGTCGAGCTGTGGGAACTGGGCGATCCGTTTGCGCGCGTCGAGGAATGGGAGCGAGAGCTCGCGCACGCTCAGGTATGGGTGCTCGTGGAACAGACGCATCGCCTTGGCGGCGTCCATCACCGAGCCCCCTCCCACGGCGATGACCAGGTCGGCCTCGATCCGCCGGAGCTCCTGCACCCCCGCCCGGATCTGGTCCTCGCTGGGCTCGGGCTCGACACCGGAGAACACGTGGATGGGAACGCCGCCTTCTCCGCCCAGATAGCGGCGGATCTCATCGGCCACCCCGCGCGCCTCGCTCGCTGCGTCGGTGACGATCAGTGCAGAGACCGTCGAGACCTGGCGCAGGTTCTCGAGCGCACCGGGGTTGAAGTACGTGTCCGAAGGGACTCGGAACCACTGCGGCGGCGTCTGCCGGCGCGAGACCGCCTTGATGTTCAGCAGGTTGCGATAGTTGACGTTGTCGGTCGTGTTCGAGCCGCCCCACGTCCCGCAGCCGAGCGAGAAGGTCGGTGTCATCGAGTTGTAGACGCCGCCGAGTGCGCCGACCGCCGTCGGGGCGTTGACGAGGATCCGGCCGGTGCGGATCGCGAGCGCGAACCGATTGATCACCTCGTCATCGTCTGCGTACACGGCCGAGGTGTGGCCGAGGCCGCCGTGCTCGGTGACGATCTCGCATGCCCTGATCCCGTGCTCGACCGAGGGCGAGCGGACGAGGCCAAGTACGGGCATCAGCTTTTCCGCGAGGAACGGATGGTGTGTCAGTTCGTCGAGGTCGCTCGGCAGCGGCGCGAGCAGCACCTTGTCCTCGTCAGTCGCCTCGAACCCCGCAAGCTTGCCGAGGTTCACGCATGACTGGCCGAGCGCCGCGAACTCGACGCGCCCGTCCGCAGTGAACGACTTCGCCGCGAGCGCGGCGGTCTCCTCGTCGGTCAGCAGGTGCGAACCCATACGACGGAATTCCTCGACGACCTCGTCGTAGATCGCGTCGTCGATCACGCAGGTCTGCTCGGCCGGGCAGATCACGGACGAATCAAACGTCTTGGAGACGAGGATGTCGACGACCGCCATCCGGATATCAGCGCTGCGATGGATATAGACGGGCGCGTTGCCGGAGCCGACGCCGAGGCACGGTTTGCCCGCCTCGTTGGTGGCAGCGACGGCCTTCGGCCCGCCGGTCGTCCAGATGAAGTCGACGCCTGGGTGGTGGAAGAGGTACTGGGAGACGTCGAGCGTCGGATCGGGGATGACCTGAATCGCGTCGGGCGGGAGGCCGGCCGCCTCGCCGGCCTGCTGCAGGATCTCTGCCGCGCGGATCGAACAGCGCTGCGCGTTGAAGGACGGGCGGAAGATCAACGCGTTGCGCGTCTTCGCGCAGACGATCGACTTGAACAGGGTGGTGGAGGTGGGGTTGGTGATCGGGGTCAGTGCCAGCACGACGCCGATCGGCTCCGCGATGTACTGAATCGCTCGTTCGCGGTCCTCGTCGATCACACCGACCGACTTCTTGTCCTTCAGATAGTCGTAGAGGAACTCGGTGGCGATGTAGTTCTTGAGTACCTTGTCCTCGAGTACGCCGAAGTGGGTCTCTTCCATCGCGAGCTCGGCGAGCTCGATCGCGTGCTCGAGTCCCGCCACGGTCATCGCCCAGACGATCCGGTCGACCGCCTTCTGGTCAAGTTGCCGCAGCGCGTCGGCGGCGGTGCGCGCCCGTTGCACGAATCCGTCGAGCCGCGTCGCCCACTCTCCGCCTCCAGCGGCGGCCGGATCATCGATCACGATCGCCATGCTCATCAGGCTTCCACCCGACTGCTGCAACCGCATCCGGGTAAGCCCGCAACCGAGCCGGGTTTCACCGCAGATGATTCCGCGTTGAATTGCGGTCGCTGTCAGCGCGCGTATGGACGAAGCTGTAGGGCGAGGGAAGTTTATGCCGCAGCTTCAGCCCATCCACATCGGTGCCATGGATCCGCGCCGCTTCGAGTCGGTCCTCAAGCCGGCGGACTACGAAGCGTTGCTGCACCTGATCAAGGTCGGTTCACGTGAGCTGGAAGGCCGCGTGGTGTGGAACGTCAACTCCACCGGCAAGGGCGGCGGGGTGGTCGAGCTGCTCACGGTGCTGCTCGGCTATTCGCGCGGTGCCGGCGTCGACGCGCGCTGGAAGGTGATCAGTGGCAGGCCCGAGTTCTTTGAGCTGACGAAGCGGATCCACAACCACCTGCACGGCTTCGATGGCGACGGCGGCGGTCTAACCGAGCCCGAGCGCCGTATCTACGAGGACACCCTCGCCGGCAACGCCGAGGAGCTGGCCGAGATCGTCGATCCAAACGACATCGTGATCCTCCACGACCCCCAGACCGCCGGGCTGGTCGAGGCCGTCCGCGCGACGGGCGCGACAGTCATCTGGCGCTGCCACGTCGGGCTGGACGTGCCGAACCGCTACGCGCACGAGGCCTGGGACTTCCTTCGCCCGTACGTCATTCACGCCGATTCCTATGTCTTCTCGCGAGCGTCGTTTGCGTGGGCAGGCCTCGAACCCGAGAAGATCGCGGTGATTCAGCCGTCGATCGACGCGTTCTCGCCGAAAAACCAGGAGTTGAGCGAGGAGCAGCGGATCGCGATCCTCTCGAGAGCCGGGATCGTTTCCAACGGCACTCATACGGACGCGACCTTCATTCGCTCCGACGCGACGCCCGGACGCGTGGACAGGCGCGCTGACGTTCTCGAGGTCGCGCCGCTACGCCCATCGGACCGGATCGTGGTGCAGGTCTCGCGCTGGGACAAGCTCAAGGATCCGCTCGGGGTCATCAACGGCTTCGCGGGCCACGTCGCGCCGCACGTCGACGCGCATCTCGTGCTTGCGGGCCCCTCGACAGAGTCGGTGGCCGATGATCCCGAGGGTGCCGGCGTATTCGCCGCCGTGCGCGAGGCCTGGCACGGCTTCCCCGAGGAGATCCGCGCACGGGTCCACCTCGCGTCGCTGCCGATGGCCGACGTCGACGAGAACGCCGCGATCGTCAACGCCCTCCAGCGCCACGCCGAGGTGATCGTGCAGAAGAGCCTTGCTGAGGGCTTCGGGCTGACGGTGGCCGAGGCGATGTGGAAACAACGCCCGGTAGTCGGAACGCGCGTCGGCGGCATCCAGGATCAGATCGTGGATGAGGAGTCCGGCGTGCTGATCGACGACCCGACAGATCTGGCCGAATACGGAGCCGCGGTCTTGGGGTTGCTGACCGACACCGAGCGCGCGAGGCGCATTGGCGAGGGCGCGCGCGAGCGGATCCGCAGCCACTTCCTTGCACCCCAGCATCTCGGTGTCTACTTCGAGTTGATCCAATCGCTGCTCACTGCTCGAGAGCAGCGAGAGCGAGCTGCGTAGGGCTGCGTGAGCCAGCCGCCCGGCCGCACGCGGCCGGGTCATGTGACATCGTCAAGTCCGTGTGCGAACGCATCGGCCACGGGGGAGCCAGCGCGCTGGCGCCGGCCAACACCCTCGCGTCATTTGACGCCGCGCGAGAAGTGGGAGTCGACATGGTCGAGTTCGACGTGCGCGCGTGGCGAGGCGAGCTGGTTCTCGCGCACACGATCCTGCACGCCCGCCGCGGCGGAAACGTCCGCTTCCAGGACGCGCTGAGGCATCTTTCGAGCCGCCAATTCTCGGACATCGGCCTGAATGTCGACGTCAAGCACACGGGCTGTGAGTTGGTTGTGCTGGACCACCTGCGCGGTGCCGGGCTGCTGGATCGTGCGCTGATCTCGAGCCAGGTCGTCAGCGTGCTGGACCGGGTCCGCGCGGTCGAGCCGCGGATCCGAACCGGCGTGTCGATCGGCGGACGGCTCCCGCGGCTCTGCCACCGGCTCGGTGACTGGCGCGCCCACGTGCTCGCCGGCCTCGGCTCGCGCCGCTGGGACGCGGTGATGGCGCAGCACAAGCTGATCGACCTGTCGCTGCTCGAGGACGTGGTCTCGCGCGACGGGCGCCTGTATGCGTGGACCGTGAACGAGCGGACGGCGATCGCCGGCCTTCGCGGCCTCGGCGTGCACGGGATCGCGACTGCCGATCCGCGCCTGTTCGCCTAGCGATGAACGCGGTTGTCGTCTACGAGTCGATCTTCGGCAACACGCGCGCGGTCGCCGAGGCGATCGGCCAGGGCCTCGGCGAGATCCAGGCGCTGCCGGTTGCGCAAGCGGCGGCCCGAACGGTCGAGGCTGACCTGCTGGTCGTCGGCGGCCCTACGCACATGCATGGCATTGCCAGCGCGCGGACTCGTCAGATGGCGGTCGCGGCGGCTGAGGAGGACGGCGAGGGGCTTGTCGAGCCGGGCGCCGCGGAGGGCCCAGGTCTGCGAGGCTGGCTCCGTGACCTGCCGCACGCCCGCTCCCGGGCCGCGACATTCGATACGAGGCTCGACCGATCGCCATGGCTGACGGGCGTCGCGGCACGTGGCATCGCCCGGCGGTTACAGCGCCACGGCTACGACGTGGTCGGCACACTGAGCTTTCTCGTGCAGGATGCCGAGGGGCCGCTCGAGCGGGGCGAGCTCGTGCGGGCACGCGCCTGGGGCGAGGAGCTTGCGCGCTTGTTTGGGTGAGCGCCTTGCTGATCGCCGGCTGTGGCGGCTCCAAGCACACGACTATCTCTACGAGCACGAGCACCGCGATCACGCGTTCGACCACGCGTGCGCCCGTGAGCGCGACGACAGTGCGTGTCTTCGCGCCCGCGGACGAGGTGACAGCGCGCGCGTCCGGAAGCTGCCTGGCGCAGTCGAGGCTGGTCGCACGGCCGGGGGTCTGGCGATGCGTGGTGGGCTCGCAAGTCCGGGATCCGTGCTTCGTGCGCGGGGCGCGCGCCGTGGCGTGCCCGCTCGGCGGACCGTGGGGGAGCTCGGTGCTGCTGATCTCGCTGCCCGGGCCGCTGCCGCGGGTCACCGCCCGGCGGCCGGGTGGCGCGGCCGTGGTGCCCTGGGCGATCGAGCTCGGCGACGGCTCGCGCTGCACGCTGCTGAGCGGCGCCGGACGCGTGAGCTACGCATGCGATACCGAGGAGGAGCTGTTCGGAAGGCCTGATCGCCGGCATCGGGTGTGGACGATTCCGGCCGGCAGCGGATCGGCGCCGGCTGTGAGGCCGCAGGCGATCCGCGTGGCCTGGTTCTAGTCGCCCAGCCAGGCGGCGCAGAGCCGCGCGATGTGGTCCTGGTCTGTGCCGCAGCAGCCACCGATGACGCGGAGCTGGGGGAGGGACGGCTTGAGCGCCGAGTAGCTCGTGGCGAGCTCTTCCGGGTCGCCCCGGTCGAGCGCTGTGGACTCATCAAGCTCCGCATGACTCTTGCGCGAAGCGTTGGGACGGATGCCACCGATCCGCGCCAGCCAGTCGCCGCCCTCGTTGATGGCGGCCGCGAAATGGCTCGGATGGGCGCAGTTGATCATGAAGTACCGGGCGCTCTGGCCGGTGTCCTGGTCTACCTGCGCGATCGCATCCGGAACGGATTGACCGCTTGGCAGCCGCCCGTCGGTCTCGACCGTGAAGGAGATCGTCACCGGTATCTCCGCGGCGGTCGCTGCCCGAACGATCCCGGTCGCCTCATCCGCGTAGGCCAGCGTGAACGCGCTCACCATGTCGGCGGCGGTGTCCTTGAACGTCGCGATCTGCTCGCCGTGATAGCTCTCGGCCCCGTCGGGGGACATCAGTCCGTCGGGGTGATACGCGTCGCCGCGCGGGCCGATCGTGCCACAGATCGCGACCGGAGTCGACGCGGTCTCCTCGTTGGCGCGGATCTGCGCGGCGAGGTCGACGGCGGCTCGGTTGACCGTGTGGAGTGCGTGCGCGTCGTAGCCGAGCTTCGCGCCCCAGTCACGGTTCGCTCGCCACGTGGGCGTGTCGAGCGTGAAGCCGAGGCCGTGCCGGCGCGCGATCGCGATGTAGGCGCGGTAGTAGTTGAAAAGGGCTTCGCGGCCCCGATCGCTCTCGAGCAGCAGGAACGAGGCGAACTCCGGCAGCTCGATCCCCTCGTCGAAGATCATCGTCGTCTCCATCCCGCCGTCGGCCAGATACAGGCGGCCGGCGCCCGGACGGGGGAGTCTGTCAATTGACTGTGGCATTTCGTCCAGGATGGCAAACGGAGGGCCGGCGTTCTCGCCTGCGGGCGCGGCGCCGTCTTGAGCCACTCGACGGCGCTGTGCGTCTGGGGCATTCACAAGCGCTGAGCGCCTTCAGTCGATACTCGACAAGCGCTGAGGCGGTCCGCTCGGCGGCTCGCCGGCGAGGACCATCACCCAACCGGGTTCGGCTCGCCACCACCCGTTCGTGGTCCCGGCACCGTCATTCCACTCGACGCTGATCGGCTGCCAATCGCCGCTGCCACGATCGGTTGGGGTCACAACCGCCCTGCGGACATCGAGACGCAGGCCCTCGCGGCGCACCTTGGCGGCGGCCTCCTTGGCCGACCACACGAGGTTGGCGAAGCTTGCGCGCTCGTCGGGACCGGAATCAAAGGCGCGACGCTGTTCCTCCGGCGCAAGCCACTCGCGGATGAACGCATCGCTGCGGGGTTCGATCACCTCGAGATCGCAGCCCGCGACCGCCGGCGCGTCGGCGACCGCCGCCAGCGCGCGGCCGCCCCGGTGGCTGAGCGTCACCGAGAGCGGTAACCGGCGTTCGCCCAGCCACGCCTCGGGTGCGCCGTCCTGCGCGGCGAGAATCTGGACGGTCTCGGGCGATACCGACAGCCACGCGCTGATCGCGGACTTGGCGGTCCACCGGCCAAGCAACCAGTCCGCGCGACGCCGCGGAAGGTGGATGCCCGCGAGCACCCGCCGTTCGTCGCGACCGAGCCAGTCGGTGCCGGCGGGGACGTCAGCCGCGCGTCGGCTGAGCCAGCCCAGGGCGGCCATTGGTGTGGGCTGCGATGCCCGCCGGATCCTCGAATCTGCGGATGCCTCGCGTGACGGCGTCGATCAGGAATGGGCGCAGCGAGGAGGGGGCAATGATGCTGTTGATGGAGCCCACTCGAACTGCACGCTCGACGCTGTGCACCTCGTCGAAGCGGTCCGCGAACAGGCCGCGCTGTTGTGCCAGCACCTCCGTCCAGAGCGCGTTACGAGCGACGCGCAGCCGCTGGCGCTCGGCCCCTTCGGCGGCTTCGATCTGCTTATCAAGCTCCACGATCCGCTCGTCGGCGGCGACTGCGCGCTCGACCTCACGGGCGAATACCACGGCGGCGGCCGGGCCGCCTCCGATCACCGATGCGCGTGCGCCCTCCAGTGCAACCGTCTCGAGGTTCTCGTTGAGCTTCTGCGAGAACACGACGAACGCACCGCCGTGGTAGCGGGAGACCACGCAGAACACGATCGGTCCGTCGAAGTTGACGACCGCCCGGCCGATCTCGGCGCCAAACTCGAGCTGCCATTCGCGCATCGACTCGGGCGATCCGTCGAAGCCGGCGAGGTTCGCGAGCACGACCACTGGCCGGCGGCCGGCGGCGGAGTTGATCGCTCGGGCGATCTTCTTGGAGGAACGAGGGAACAGCGTGCCCGACGTCCACTGGTCGGGACCGTCGGCGGGCAGCGGTCCGTGCCTCGGCAGCGGGTGAGACTCGATTCCGATCACCGACACCGGACGGCCCCCGAGGTGGGCGTCCCAGACGACCGCGATCTCCGCCTCGCGCATACCTCCCCAGCGCTCGAGTGGCGGACGGTCAGCGTCGATCACCGCCCGCATCACCGAACGGATGTCGAACGGCTTCTTGCGTCCCGGATTTGTGACGTCGGAGAAGATGTCGGCGACCCGCATCAAGCCGGCGCTGTGGTCGCGATGCTCGGCTTCGCCGATGTCCCGCTCGTGCGGGTCGGTGGTGACGGCCAGCCGAGGGAAACGCTCGCCGGGCGCCACGTAGGTGTGCTCGTAGTAGGAGAGCAATACGCGACACGCGCCGGCAAGGTCCCTGGCCCAGTACTGGGCCTGGCCGTTGGGACCCATGATCCGCTCGTAGCCGCCGATCCCGAAGTTGTCCTCCGCCGATACGCCACCGGACTGGTCGAGCGCCTGCTTGCCGGTCAGGACCATTGCACTCTGCGGGGTCATGATCAGCGCGCCTCGTGTGTGCATCAGCATCGTCGCCTCGGCATTCCAGTACGGCTGGGCGCCGACGTTGATGCCGGCGACGACCACGTTGAGCTCGCCCCCGGCCTGGGTGAACAGCACGATCCGGCGCAGGACGTCGGCGATCCAGTCCATCGTCTCGGTGCCGCTGTCCATCGCGATCTTGGCACCGGCTGAAAGCGCGAACCATTCGAGCGGCACATCGAGCCGCTCGGCGAGGTCGATCGCGGCCATGATCCGGCGGCACTCGGGCTCGGCCAGCGAACCGAGCGCACGCGTCGGATCGCCCAACAGGATCACGCGCAGCATTCCGTCGGGGTAGCGCTCGGTGAAGTTCCTGACCGTGCCGACGACGACGCCGCTCGGGTTGGTGGCGGCGGGCCGCTCGACCGGTTCCAGCTTGCCGTCATCGGCCAGCTCGTGCTCGACGAAGACCCCCGCAGGCCTGCCCTCGGTTCCGTGATGCGGCGCGAGGATCTTGACTACCTCGGCGGGGTGCAGCGCGCCGCGACTGCGCGCCGATACCACGCGCCGTGCGCCCTCGTCGAGGGTCTTGAGCGTGCGCGTCGGTGGGTCGTCGACCTCGACTCGGACGTCGTGCGGAGTCGGGATCAGGAACCGCAGCAGCCGCCGCCGCACCTGGCCGTCGGGCTCGCGCAGGCGACCCTGAAGAATCAGCATCTCGAGCCCGAGGCCGGTTGTCAGTGGAATGAGCCGGGCGATGAACCGCCGCAGCTCGTCTGGGTCTGGCTCCATCACCGGCCACACGTGCAGCAGCACTCGGTTCCACAACAGCCGCCTGCTGAGCGGACGGCGAGCCTGGAGACTGCGGATCGTTCCCAGCGCCTGCACGATCATCTGCTCGAGCTCGGGCAGACCTACCACGCGACCCTGCTCGTCGATCACCCGCGTGAAATCACGCACCTCGCCGAGCACGAACAGCCGCTCGTCCTTTGGATTGGCGCGTGCCACGCCGTGGAAGGCGTAGATGTCCTCCGCCGAGGGGAGCCGTTCGAGCTCGAACTCAGACAGCCTCCATACCTGGAGGCGATGGCCCATCATCGGATGCAGGCCGCGCAGCACCTCGTCCTCGACCATGCCGTCCGGCGAAGGGCGGAACGTGAGCAGGTCGATTGCAGACATGCCGCGACCCCGCGCGGGCTCGGCCACGGCGAACACGATGCGGTGAAGCGACGGCGGGCTCGAGATCCCGGCGAGCCCCGACCGGAACCGCTCGGCGAGCTCGGCGTGCGATGGCGCACCCTGAACGTGTTCGGCGTAGAGGTCGAGGACCGCAAGTTCCCCCGCGGGGAGGCTCGCTGCGAAACCGGTGAACGCGTCGGCCGCCGCCGTCATCTCGTCCAGCTCGACGTAAGCAGCGGCGAGGTGGCGGAGCCTGCCCTGGAACTGGTAGCGGCCGATCACGAACCGGATCCCACCGAGGATTTGCGTCTCGAAGCCCTCGAGCGACCGCACCCGGTAGTAGCGGCGCGCCATTGCCTCGACCAGCAGGTCGCGGGTTGGCGGCGTCGTCTCGCGCATCGCGGTGGTGAGGCGTGTCGAGAGCGGACGCGGGCAGCTCACGATCGCCTCGATCCGCTGCTCTCGGTCCGCTCGGTCGGGATCCTCGGTGAGGGCCACGACGTGACGCTCCATCTCGGCGTAGGTGCGTTCGCGGGAAGCGGCGATCACAGGCTCGTCGAAGTACACGAAGCGCACCTCGCGCGCCAGGTCGGCAACCACGGGGTCGCGTCCCTCGAGCGCCACGACCAGGCGATCAAGCGCTTCACGGAAGTCGCTGCCGACGTGACCCGTCAGCTGCTCCGCATCTTCGAGTCGCCGATCGAGGATTGCGAGGATCGCGCGGCGGGCCGTCTCGGCTCGCTGGTGTGAGAGGAACAGCCGGTAACAGGCCTCCTCTAGCGCGGGAGTCCGCTCGAGCGAGTCGATCCCGTAGTAGGCGAGCGCGCTGCGAAGCTGAGCGGTGAACGCGTGGGGAAGACCTTCGGAGACGGCGTCAAGCGAGCGCAGCCAGGCGTGCAGATGCTCCTGCGGTCTTCTCAGCACCTCTGGGTCCTCGTCGGGGTCCCGGTAGATCGGGCTCGACAGTGCCCGCAGGTCGGCAAACATGGCGAGCAGGTGGTGCTCGCCTGGAATCAGCGCGGGGTCGCAGGACAGCAGGTCTGCACATCGCCCGTGAAGGTCGGTGACCGCGCGGTCGACCTCTGCGGCGCCGATGTCGTAGCCGAGCACGAGCCATTGCATCCGAAGCAGGTTCTGGCGGCACGGGTCGGATGCCTCGGCGTCTGAGGCCGCCGACAGGTCGGCGAACGACACGCGGGTGCCCGACGGCAGCTGCGCGTCGCCGTCCAGCTGTTCGAGCTCCAGCAGCGGAGCCTGAGCCGCGACGTGCACGTTCTCACTGGCGAGCACCCGTTTGACGCGACCACGGAATGGAGCTACGAGCGAGGACTCCATCTTCATCGCCTCGACAACCGCAACCACGTCTCCGGACTCAACGAGGTCCCCCTCGCTGACCGGGATCGAGACGACCACGGCCGGCGAGATGTTGCGCACGATGCCGCCGTCGTCGCGCGAGACGCGATTGGGGACGCCGTCGACGTCGACGAGCACATCGTCGCCCTGGTTGACGGTCAGGGTCCGGTAGCTGGTGCCATCCACCGAAAGGCGCGACTCATGGCTTCCGATCCGTCGGACGCGAACCTCGATCACGTGGCCGTCGACGCTCACACGGTACTCGTCCGGAGCGATCTGCGAGACCGTCAGCCGGTACGACTGCCCTCGTT
The DNA here is from genome assembly GCA_963796525.1 of uncultured Solirubrobacterales bacterium. Classification (GTDB taxonomy): domain Bacteria; phylum Actinomycetota; class Thermoleophilia; order Solirubrobacterales; family Solirubrobacteraceae; genus Palsa-465. The sequence goes on along the minus strand of CAWCMD010000009.1, from coordinate 242,649 downwards.
TGCGCAGCTCGTACGAGCGGGTGAGCTCCCCCGTCGCCTGCGGCCGGCCGCGGCGTGCATATGCGTAGAACCGAGCACGATCGTTGGCGACATCCGCTGCGGCGAGTTCGATCGCGGCCTGCACGAGCGCCACATCGCCGTGGCGCGCCGGCGTCGCCTCACCGCTGACGTACAGGCGATCGAGCCAGGTGGTGTCGACCGTGCCCGTTTGCACCTCGGGACGATTCAGCAACTCGAGCAGGAACCCGTGGTTGGTCGTCCCGCCGTCGACGACGACGACGGTGTCGGCGAGCGCGCGACGCAGCCGGGCAAGCGCCTCCTGGCGGTCGCGGCCCCAGGCGATCACCTTGCCGATCATCGAGTCGAATTCCGCGGGTATCAGGTCGCCTTCGGTGACGCCCGTGTCGACCCTCAGGCCGGGACCGGTCGGCAGCCTCAGGAGCGTCAGCCGTCCGGGTGCGGGTGCAAAGCCGAGCGCTGGGTCCTCGGCGTTGAGCCGGGCCTCGATCGCGTGGCCGATCGGGACCGGCGGTTCGCCCTCGAGGCGCCCTCCGGATGCGATGTGCAGCTGTAGCTTGACGAGATCCAAGCCGGTGACCACCTCGGTTACCGGGTGCTCGACCTGAAGGCGTGCGTTGACTTCCATGAACGAGAAGCGCGCGTGTTCGGGCTCGTAGAGGAACTCGACGGTGCCGGCGTTTTGGTAGCCGGCCGTCAGTGCCAGCCGTCTTGCCGCCTCACACAGCTCATGCTCCTGCTGCGGCGTCAGTGCCGGGCTGGCGGACTCCTCGATGACCTTCTGGTTACGTCGCTGGTAGGAACAGTCGCGTACGCCGACCGCCCATACGGTTCCGTGGCCGTCGGCGACGATCTGCACTTCGATGTGGCGGGCCGGAGTGATCAGCTTCTCGAGCAACAGTGTTCCGTCGCCGAAAGCTTGCACGGCCTCGGCTCGGGCGCTCACGAACGCCTGTTGGAGGCTGTGGCTGTCGTCAACACGGCGGATTCCACGGCCACCGCCGCCGGCCGCCGCCTTGATCATCAGCGGGAATCCGATGCGCTCGGCGTGGGCCGCGGCATCCTCGACGTTCCCGACGGCTCCACCGCTCCAGGGCGCCACGGGCACGCCGGCTGTCTCCGCGAGCTGCTTTGCCGCGATCTTGTCTCCGAGCAGCCGCATGACACCCGCGTCGGGGCCGACGAACACGATCCCGAGCCGCTCGCAGAGCTCCGCGAATTCCGGCTGCTCGGCTACGAACCCCCAGCCGACCCATGCCGCGTCGGCTCGTGCTTGCATCAGGGCATGCTCGAGGGCCTCGTAGTCGAGGTAGCTCGTTGACAGGGCCACGGCCTCGTCGGCGTGGCGGACGAACATCGCGTCGCGCTCGGCTTCGGTGTAGAGGGCGATCAGCCTGATCTGCTCACCGCGCTGCTGATTGAGCTCGCGGACGGCATGGATCACCCGCATCGCCGGCTCGCCCCGATTGACGATCGCCAGGCGTGAGATCTTGGTGGCCATGACTCAGCTCGGGTCCGCTGTGCGCATGGCGGCGCGGATCGGAGCCAGGGCGCTTGCCTCGAGCTCGCCCGGCAGCTCGACCGTCCGGTAGCCCTCTAGGCGTACCCGTACGCGGCCCGTCTCGTCGACGATCTCCGCGTCGACGCCCTTGGCGTCCCCGCGTGGGGTCACCACTGCCCACAGCGGACCCTGCCCGCGGGGCGAGGCGAACCACACGACCCGGTCGACGTGCGTCGGAAGTGCCATCCGGCCGGCGATACCGATCTCCCACACGCCGGCCGTCTGGAAGCAGAGCTCGATCAGCCGCGGAGACAGCTCGGTCGGCTTGCTGGAGGGCTCGTGGTTTGCGGGGAGCTCGCTCGCGAATGTGCCGACCACGTGACCGTTATCGCGCCATGCCCGGTCCAGCACCTGGTAGGCGGGCCCGTGGAAGTAGACGCCGTAAACGGCGTCCCTGCCAACGACGTCCTTCTCGCCGTCCTGTCCGGCCGGGTTCTCGCTCGCCTTCGGAGCTGAGGGAGCCTGCTTGGCGAGTTTCGCCCGACCCACGAAATGCCGGGTCTCCTGCTCGCTGTGGTCGCGAAGCTCACGGCGCCCCATCAGCTCGCAGTCGGCGATGATCGTCTGGTTCCCACCGTCTGTGAGGCGGGCGCGGAGGATCACCTCTCGCGGCTTGTCACGGTAGAACTTGAACGGCGCCAGGAGGTCGACGTTGGTCAGCTCGACGACGTGAAACTCCGGAAGCAGCGCACGCGCGACCTCTGCGAACCCCTCCATGCCCATCACACCCGGGAGCACGGGCGTGCCGTCAATCCGGTGATCGTCGAGGAACGCCTGGCGGGTGGGATCGAGCTTGGTAACGATCGTGATGGTTCCGTCGGAGCGGAACGAGGTGACGCGGCCCGTCATCGGCCCGGCATGGTCGGCAAGGCTTGCGGTCGCGCGCGCAACGTCCAGGCCGCCGGTCTCGTGGCGCTCGCCAGCCATGATTCCGAGCGCTCCGGCTTCGACGATCTCGGTGGCGGTGTTGGCCGCAGTGAGCTCGCGGCGGACGACCGGAATCCCGACCTCGGGCGGCAGCATCTCAATGCCGGCCATCTCCATCATCTTCGGGATCGAGCCGCGGGCGGCCATGCCGATGCTCGCCCATGCAGTCCAGTCGACCGCCGTGCCGCGCGTGGGGCTGTTTGCATGACGGAGGTTCGACATGCTCTTGCACAGCAGGTCGTTGGCCGCCGAGTAGTCGGTCTGGCCACCGTTGCCGAACCTGCCGGCGATCGAGCTGAACACGATCGCGGCCTGCGGCGGGTCGTCCGGCTGGCTCGCGTCGAGCGCGGCGAGCAGGTTCAGCCAGCCGTGGGCCTTGACGTCGAACACGAGGTCATATTCGTGCTGGGGCTTGTCCGGCAGGAAGTGGCTGATCTCGAGTCCGGCCGCATGGACCACGACATCGATCGGCTTCGTCTGCGCGTGTGCCGTGGCGACCGCCTGTGCCACCTGGTCGGAGTCGGTCAGGTCGACCTGGTGCCAGTGCGCAGTGCCGCCGCCCCACTCGATCGCGTCGATCGCGTCGAGGGCTGCCTTGGCGCGCTCGAGCTTCGCCAGCTCGCGCTCGATCAGCTTCGGCGTCGGCCGGTCGCCGCGGGCTTTGATGCGCTCCGCGAGCTCGCGCTTGAGCGCTTCCCGGTCGCTGGCGTACTTGACGATGTCAGGGTCGTGGGGATCGGGCTTGGGGACCAGATCGAGCAGGTGGAACGTGCCGCGTGAGGCCTTCGCGAGGTCGGCGATGATCGCCGAGACGATGCTCCCGGCAGCCCCGGTGACGAGGAACACGTTATCCGCGTCGAAGTCGCGGGCGGCCTCGTAGATCGCCGGCTGCTCCTCGAGGGCGACAGTCCAGCGCTGACCATCCGCGTAGCCGATCTCAACCGCGCCAGGATCGGTGAGCGTCTCCTGGAGCAGCGCGTCGGCGGCCTCGGGGCTCTGTACGTCACCGAAATCGACCGCCTTGATGAGGGCGTCGCTCCGCTCGCGGTCCAGTGCCTTCGTGAAGCCTGTAACAGCCCCGCCGAACACGTTCGCCGCGCCATCGGAGCCGTAGCCGTGCCGTCCGCCGAGACGCGTGGCGCTGACCAGGAACGCGGTGTCCGGGAGTGCGCGCATCGTCGCTGCGAGCAGCTTGACTCGCTTGTGCAGAGCGTCGGTGCGGGCCGGCGCGTTGAGTCGTGAGAGCGGGCCTTCGGGATCGAGGGCAGCGAGCCAGTAGACGCCGTTGATGGGGCCTTCCTCGGTCCACTTCGCGAGCCGGTCCTCGAGGGCTTCGACGGTCGGCTCCCCATCGATCGTCAGCACCTCGGCGCCGCGCTTTGAGAGCAGGGAGGCGAGCGCCTTCCCGACACCGCCGGCGTCAGGCATGAGGACGACGCGCGTCTTGTTCGGCTCGATCGTGACGTTCGTCGGCACGCAGTAATCGAGCGGTGGCCGAAGCACCGGGACCGGCACGCGGCGCGGGAAGCCGGGCGCCTCGGCGACGGGGTGCGGCGTGCGCTCGGGCGCGGCGCTCGACCGTGCCGGTGTGGATTCCTCAGGCACTCCCGACGGCGACCCGGTGTGGTCCTTGACGAATCCGACCACGTGGGTGAGGGTCGGGTAGTCGCGGAGCTTCAGCGTGTCGTTGCGCTCGATGCCGTAGGCGTCGCGGACGCTGGCGAAGACCTCGGCTTGTTTGACGGTGTCGATGCCGAGGTCGGCTTCGAGGTCGAGGTCCATGTCGAGCAGTTCGGGTGGGTAGCCGGTTTGCTCGGCCACGATCTCGAGGACCTTGGCTTCGATCTCGGCGTCTGCGGGCGCGGGCGCGGCGGCGGCGGGTGCTGGCTCGGGCTCGGGCTTGGCTGGTTCGGGTTCCGGGGCTGGCTCGGGGGCCGGGGCGCGGGCGGGCTCGGGTGCTGGGGCTGCGGCGGTTGCCACGCCGGCGCGGTCTTTGACGAATCCGATGACGTGGTTCAGCGTTGGGTAGTCGCGGAGCTTGATCGTGTCGTCGCGTTCGATGCCGTAGGCCTCGCGGATGCTGGCGAACACTTCGGCTTGTTTGACGGTGTCGATGCCGAGGTCGGCTTCGAGGTCGAGGTCCATGTCGAGCAGGTCGGTCGGGTAGCCGGTCTGCTCGGCGACGATCTCGAGCACCTTTGCTTCGATGTCGGCGTCTTCGGGCGCGGTGGCGACCGGTGCCGGTTCAGGCGCCGGCTCGGGCTCGGGCGTCGGGGCGGCCTCGGGCGTCGGGGCGGGCTCGGGTGCCGGGGCAGCGGCGGGCGCCTCGCCGGCGCGGTCGCGCACGAATCCGACGACGTGGTTCAGCGTTGGGTAGTCGCGGAGCTTGATCGTGTCGTCGCGTTCGATGCCGTAGGCCTCGCGGATGCTGGCGAACACTTCGGCTTGTTTGACGGTGTCGATGCCGAGGTCGGCTTCGAGGTCGAGGTCCATGTCGAGCAGTTCGGTCGGATAGCCGGTCTGCTCGGCGACGATCTCGAGCACGCGCGCCTCGATCTCGGCGTCCGCCGGCACGGTGGCGACCGGTGCCGGTTCAGGCGACGGCTCGGGCTCGGGCGTCGGGTCGGGCTCGGGCGTCGGGGCGGGCTCGGGTGCCGCGGCAGCGGCGGGCGCCACGCCGGCGCGGTCGCGCACGAATCCGACGACGCGGTTGAGCGTTGGGTAGTCGCGGAGCTTGATCGTGTCGTCGCGTTCGATGCTGTAGGCCTCGCGGATGCTGGCGAAGACTTCTGCTTGTTTGACGGTGTCGATGCCGAGGTCGGCTTCGAGGTCGAGGTCCATGTCGAGCAGGTCGGTCGGGTAGCCGGTTTGCTCGGCGACGATCTCGAGCACGCGCGCTTCGATCTCGGCGTCCGCCGGCGCGGTGGCGACCGGTGCCGGTTCAGGCGCGGGCTCGGGCTCCACAGCCACCACGGGCGCGGGCGCGGGCTCGGCCTCCGCAACCACGGGCGCGGGCTCTCGCTCGGGCTCCCGAGCGACGACCGGCGCGGGCTCGGACTTGGTGGCGGCAGCAGCCCGCCGGGTCTCGTCCACGAACCGGAGACGGTGCTTCACGACCTCGAGCTTTGGCTCGTCGTAGCCGGTCACGCGCTTGGCCCACGCCTTCCAGGCATCACGGTCGGCAATCCGGTAGTCGTAGCCGAGCTCGTCGACCGCCCGGCGCCGGCCATCGCTCACCGGCGTCCAGCGGAGCAGCAGCATCGCGATCTGCGATCCGAAGCCGGCGGCGAGACGCAGGGCGTACTGGACGGGATAGGAGCCGCCGCCGCTCAGGTTCAGGACGCCTAGCTCGGGGTCGGGATCGCGGAAGTTCGGGACCGGCGGGACGACGCCCGTCTCGAGCGACTTGACCGCCATCACATCCTCCAGCCCGACGCCCATCGGGTGGCCCGTGAATCCCTTGACGTTGGCGATCACGATCCGGTCGGCGTCGTCGCCGAAGACGCGGCGCAACGCGTGAATCTCGGCGGCTGCGCTGCCGCCACGGGCTGGGGTGTAGGTCTCGTGGGAGATGAACACGGTCTGGTTGGCGATGTCCTCCCGGCGGACACCACGGACCTCGCCCTGCTTCACCAGCCGCTCCATCACGGAGGAGATGTGCTCGACGTCCAGGCGCGTTCCATGGAACGCGGAGTTGGCGGTGACCGATCCCAGCACCTCGCAGATCGGGGTCAGCCCGCGCTCGCGAGCCGAGCCGGCGCTCTCGACCATCAGCGAGGCGGCGCCCATTCCGATCAGCATCCCATGCCGGCGCTGGTCGAACGGCAGCGCTGCCTCCTCGACGATCTCGTCGGTGGCGGCCGCGCCGGAAGCGAGGAAGCCGGCGCCAATCCACGGCATCAGCGTGTCCGACGTGGCGTCGTCGGCCGCCACGATCAGCACACGCTTGCAACGACCGCCGCGGATCCAGTCCTCCGCGAGCGCGACGGCCTGCGTGGTGCTGGCACACGCCGAATTGACCTGGGTGTTCGGCCCGCGGGCGCCGATCAGCTCGGCGAGTTGCGAGTGACCCATCGACAGGATCCGGAACAGGAACCGGCGGTCAAACGTGTAGGGCTCGTCCTTGAGCTGCACACCCAGGTCGTGGATTCGACGCTCGACCTCGGCCAGCACGACCGGGTCGGTGCCGTCGTGGTCGACCATCCGCGCGCGCAGCGTTTCGAGCGCGACCATCCGCTCCCGGCGCATGTGGTCGGTGGTGTACCGCGTCACCTCGTCAGTCATCTCCTCGAGACCCGGGAACGCGGAGGCAAAGATCACCCCGGTGTCGTCGCGCAGCTCGTCGGGAAGTGACCAGCGGTCGGGAAGCTGCGTGCCCTTCGTGGTGGTCTTGTAGCGCAGCACGAGCGGGATGCCGGCGTCACGAAGCGCATCGATGCCGGCGGCGATCGCCAGCTGCGTGTCGCGGCCGAGCGCCGCGGCGCGGTCCGAGTCGACGCCGAATTCTTCCTCGAGATCGAACAGGCCGGCTCGCGCCGCGAGCTTGATGACCGCTTCCAGCCGGTCGATCGTCTCGAAGCTGGCGCCACCGTCCTCGCCCTTGACCAGGCGGGTGATGTGCTTGTCCATCATCTCCCGGCGCAGGCGGGCCGGGATCACGTCGATTCCCTGCCGTCCGTGCAGCAGCCGCGCGATGTTGGCGTCATCGAACAGCCGCTCGGCGCCGGGCAATCCGAGTGCAGCGCCGGTGATGACGACCGGCTCATTGGTGGCCTGGGCAAGCTCAGCGACCGGCTCGGGCTCGGCAGGAGGCTCAGGAGCAGGCGTAGATGGTTTCGGGGCAGCGACCACGGCGGGAGCGTCAGCGACAGCGACGCCCTGGAACTCAGCCACCTCCCGCGGAGGCACCGACCGTCCCGCACCCAGTCCCGCGGCCCACAACCCGCACAGGGCGCTGTTGAATGTGGCGATGTCTCCTGCCTTCGGGTGGTTGGTTGCAAGGCTCACCACTGCGTCGTCGCCGAGCACGTCAGACGCGAAGCCCTGCAGCGCGTGCTTCGGCCCGACCTCGACGAACACGCGCGCGCCCTCGTCGTACAGGGTCCGCAGGCCCTTCACGAACTGCACCGGCGACGCGACCTGGCGGGAGAGCATCTCGAGCATCTGCTCGACGGCTCCCTCGCCCGACGGATACAGCTCGCCGTTGACGTTGGCGACAGTCGGGAGCTGCGGCTCGCGCAAGCCGAGCCGCTCGAGCAGCGACCGAAGCGGGGCGCTCGCGGATGCCACGATCTCCGTGTGGAACGCGTGGCTGACCGGCAGCGGGATCGCGGTGTGTCCGCGCCGCTGCAGCTCTGCGACCGCCTCGCCGACGGCGGCTGTCGCGCCCCCGATGACGACCTGGTGCAACGAGTTGATGTTCGCTAGGACTACGTAGCCGTCGATGGCGTCGACCAGCTCCTGCACCTCGACGAGCGGAGCGATCGCCGCCGCCATCGCGCCAGGGTCCTCGACCTGGATGTGCGCCATCTCGCGTCCCCGCGCGCTGACGGCCTCCATCGCGTCCTCGAACGACAGCGCGCCGGATGCGACCAGCGCTCCGTACTCGCCAACGGAGTGGCCCATCACCATGTCCGGCGCGATCCCGTATTCCGCCAGCAGGCGGGTCAATGCCATATCCACGGTGATCACCGCCGGCTGCGTGATCTCGGTCCGCCGCAGCTCCTCCTCGGCGCGCGCAACCGCCTCGGGCTCGTCGCGGTCGGCGAAGATGATGTCGGCCAGCCGCCGGCCCTCCAGCAGCGGCGACATGATCGTGTCCGCCTCGTCGAACAGGTCCGCCACAACGGGCTCGCGTGCCCGGAGCGTCGCCAGCATGTTGGCGTACTGGGACCCCTGGCCCGTGTACAGGAACGCGACCTTCCCCGGTGCGCCGCTGCCGCGATAGATGCCGCGGCCGCGCAGCGCAGGCCACGCGCTGTCCTTGCCGGACTGCATGACGCGCAGCGCCATCTCGGCCTTCGCGACCAGATCGGCGCCGTCGGCGTAATCGATCGCGATCCGCTCCGCCGAACGAAGCACGTCCGTGCTTGGAGCCACGGGCTCCAGATGACGGCCCTGGCGCGCCTCCGCCAGCGCGGTCCGCAGCTCGTTGGCCAGCTCCGCGGCGCTAGCGGCGCCCAGCACCAGAGCGCTGCGCACCGGTGGCTTCGAACCCCCCGCGGAGCCCGGAGCCGAAACCACGCCACCCGCCGTGGAGCTGGAGGTCACCTCAACGGGTACCGAGACCGAGCGTCCGTTGCCATTGCTCGAGTGCCGGTCGGGGACGTACTCCTCCATCACGACGTGGAAGTTCGTACCTCCGAAGCCGAACGCGCTGACGCCGGCGACTCGGGTCCGGTCGGCCGCCATCTCCCAGTCACGCAGCTCCGTGTTGACCGCGAACGGCGAGGATGTCCAGTCAAGGTTGGGGTTGGGCCGCTCGAAGTTGAGGCTCGGCGGAAGCACCTTGTTGTGCAGCGCGAGCGTCGCCTTGAACAAGCCGGCCGCTCCGGCCGCCGCCTTCAGGTGACCGATGTTCGACTTCACCGAGCCGAGCGCGATCGAGCCCGGCTTCAGCCGCTTCCCTGACGAGAACGCCTCCATCAGCGCGTTCAGCTCGACGGCGTCGCCAACTCGGGTAGACGTCCCGTGACCTTCGATCAGGGAGCAATCAGAGGCTGACAGGCCGGCGTTCTTCCACGCCCGCTCGACCGCGAACTTCTGGCCCACGGGGTTGGGTGCAGTCAGGCCCTTGCCCTTGCCGTCGCTCGAGCTGCCGATCCCGCGCACGACCGCGTAGATCCGGTCCTCGTCGCGGATCGCGTCGGCGAGGCGCTTGACGACGAACAGCGCCGCCCCTTCGCCCATCACGAATCCGTCGGCACCATCCGCGTACGGTCGCGTGCCGCTCGGTGACAGCGCGCCGATCGCGCAGAACTTCACGAACGTCTGAGCGCCCATGTTGCGGTCGACTCCACCGGTGATCGCCACGTCGAACTCGTGAGCGAGCAGACCGTCGACTGTCGCATCCATCGCCGCCAGCGCGGAAGCACAGGCCGCGTCGGTCGTGAAGTTCGGCCCGTGCAGGTTGAACAGGTTCGCGACGCGTCCGGCGATGCAGTTGCCGAGCTCGCCCGGCATCGTGTCCTCGTTGATGACCGGTAGCCAGTCGTCAAACCGTGATCTCAGTTCGCGCTCGACCTTGGCGCGGACCTCGGCCGGCAACGCCGCAAAGGTCGGTACTCCCTCGAGCTCGCGAGCGAGCTCGGGAAACGAAATCCGCAGCGCCGTCAGGTAGTGCTTCTCGCCCGAGATCGCGTTGCCGATTACGACCGCGGTCCGGTCGAGGTTCAGCGGTCGCTCGGGCCAGCCGGCGTCCGCGAGCGCCATACGGGTGCAGGCGATCGCCCACTTGTGGGCGTCGTCCATGCCCTCGGAGACTTTCGGGGGGATCGGCAGTTTCCACCCGAGCGGATTCCATTCCCAGTCACGAACCCAGCCGCCGATCTTCGAATAGGTCTTCTCGGGCGCCTTCGGATCGGCGTCGTAGTACAGCGCCGGATCCCATCGCTTCGGATCCACTTCGCTGATCGAGTAGACGCCGTCGCAAATGTTTCGCCAGAACGCCGCTCCGTTGGGAGCGTCGGGCATGATCGCACCGACGCCGACGATCGCGACTGCTTTTTCGAGGGGATCAGACATCTTCAGACCGGCTTTCGTTTCTGGTGGGGGATTCAAGGACGCATGCGGCCGTACACCGCCTGGGCAACGACCCCAAGGTCCTCGAGCAGACCTCCCTGGGCTTGATGAATCGATGCAAGATTGATGCGCTGCTCGAGACCGCCAAGCTCGCCGCCGTCGGCGCCGGCGACCAAGCGGACCGCTTCGGTCCCGATCGTCATCGCGACGTTGCGCGCGTTGACGCGGCTTGCAGCGGCAACGGCGTCCGGCTTCAGGCGCTTCGATGCCTTCTCGTCCAGCTGCTTGTTGGCAGCCCGGCGCGCCCGGCGAACGAGCGCAGCGGCGCCCTCGGCCTGAGCGATCAGCGAGCCCAGCCGCATCAAGATGTGCTGGTTGCGCGTCAGCCTCTCGGTGCGGCAGCGCTCCATCAGCTCGGCCAGCGCGTGGTAAGTCAGCGCAGCGACGTCGGCTCCCAGCGTCGCATCCGCGGCGTGCAGCTCCTCGAGCTCGCGTGCACGCTCGTGGTAATACTCGCCTCCGGACTTCAGGTGCTCCTGCCAGCGCCCGCGCGCGATCGTGATCTCCATGATCTCCGAGGTGCCTTCGTAGATCCTCGTGATCCGGACGTCGCGCTTGATCTTCTCGACGACGTAGTCGTGGGTGTAGCCGTAGCCCCCGTGCGCCTGGATCGCGGCATCGGCAGCGGCGTCGCCGGCTTCGGTAGCGAGGTACTTGGCAATCGCACCCTCGATCTGGAGCTCGCCGTGTTCGCCCGAGTCGAGCTGCTCGGCGGTCTCCTCGATCGCCGCCCGCGCCGCCTCGAGCGCGACGGCGTGCGGAACGATCAGCTTGTGTGTGTAGCCCTGCTTTTCGCTGAGCGGACCGCCCCCCTGGTTGCGCTTCTTCGAGTAGGGGATCGCGCGGTCGAGCGCCGACCATCCGGCACCCAGTCCGAACGCCGCGACCATCAGCCTCGTGTAACCGAACACCTTCTGTGCCTGAACCAGGCCCTGACCCTCGATGCCGCCGATCAGGTGGTCGGCGTCGACGTAGACCTTGTCGAGGAACAGCGCGGCGGTGTTGCTCAGGCGAATGCCGTGCTTGTCCTCGTGCTTGCCGTGCGTGAAGCCGTCCGCACCGCGTTCAACGACGAACCAACTCGGGCCGCCTGGTGCCATCGCGAGGATCGTGTAGAGGTCAGCCACGCCGCCGTTGGAGATCCACTGCTTGGCGCCGGAGATGCGGTAGCCGCCGTTCTCGGGCTCCGCCACCGTCTTGAGCGCACCGAGGTCGCTGCCGGCCTCCGGCTCGGTCGCGCCGTAGGCGAACATCACGCCTTCCTTTGCGATCCGGCCCATGTAAAGGCTCTTCTGGTCCTCGGTCCCGCCGACCCTGATCGGGTCGCTTCCGAGGAAGGTCGCCAGTTCCGACGTCGCCAGACCGAGGTCGATCATGGCCATCCGCTCGCAGATGCGGTACACGTCGAACGCGCCGCCCCCCATGCCGCCGTACTCGAATGGCACGAACAGCAGCTGGATTCCGAGCTCCTCGCCGGATGACATCCGGCGCACGATCTCCTCGGGGAACTCGTCCTTCTCGTCGAGTTCGATCAGCAGCGAGTCAGGAAGTTCGTTCGACGCGAAGTCGTCGATCGATTTCAGCGCGACCTTAAGTGTGTCAGCGCTCAGCGCGTTGGCCATGGGACCCTCTCCCTTTGATCTCCTCACTGCGGACGTAGCTCAGCGTCGCACCCGCCGGACCGTCTGGCATCGGCTTCTATTCGCGATTCGCACGCGCAATAACTACGGAGGCATGAACCCGAACCTGCACGGAAGTCAGGAGCCTCGAATCGACGTAACGTCGTCACCCACGGCGCACCGGACCGGCGCCGGACTCAAGAGAACGCGTGGGGAGGAGCCCTCGATGAACGATCATGCGGTGATGCGGCCATGAACATCGCGGTCGCAATCAGACTCATGCCGAGCCTCGGCGACGAGCTCGAGATCGACGACAGCGGCGCGGACATCGATCGCGACATCGTCGAGATGGTGATCAACGAATTCGACGATCAGGCGCTCGAGGAGGCGGTGCTGATCAAGGAGGCGACCGGTGCGACGGTCACCGCGGTCGCACTCGAAACCGAAGGCGCCGAGCAGGCGCTCAAGGTCGCTTACGCCCGCGGCGCGGACCGCATCGCCCTGGTGCAGGCCGGCGAGCTTAACCCCTACGACACGCGTACGGCGTCGATTGCGTTCGCGCAAGCCATCCGGGAACTGAGCCCCGATCTCGTCATGACAGGCGTGCAGACGCCGCACGACGCATTCGGCCAAACGGCACCCATCCTTGCGGCGACGCTTGGCTGGCCGCAGGCGAACGTCGTCGTCGGCACGACGGTGGTCGACGGTACGGCGAGAGTCACCCAGGAGTACGCCGGCGGACGGCTTGCCGTGCTCGGCCTGCAGCTGCCGGCGGTCGTCGGCGTGCAGTCCGCGAGCGCGCCGCCGCGCTACGTCTCGATGGCCCGGCTGCGGCAGGCGATGACGGAAGCGAGCACCGAGACCATCCCGGTCAGCGCCGAGCCGCGCGCCGGAACCGCTGAGATCGTCTCGCTCGCCCGCCCAGAGCGGAAGGGCGGCGCGACGATGCTGGACGGCGATGCCCGAGAGGTGGCCACGAAGATCGCAGCGGTGCTGCGCGAACAGGGAGCTCTGACGGTGTAATGCATGACGTACTCGTATATATCGAGCCGTCGTCGGCAAGCGATGGCGGCGCGGCACGGCTCCTGAGCTGGGCGCGACCGCTTGCGCTGGCGACGGGAGGGTCGCTGGTCGCACTGACAACAGACGCCGGCGCGAGCGGCCTGGAAGGGGCGGACGTGGTGCTCGAGGTCTCGCACCCGGCGCTGTCGCCGTATCTGCCGGAGGCGCATCTCGCGGTTCTGACCGCCGCGATCAGGGAACGCAACCCGGACGTCGTGGTGCTCGCGTACACAACCGCGGGTCTCGACCTGGGGGCATCCTCGGCAGCCGCGACCGACCGCTCATTCGTCGGCTACTGCAACGAGCTGTCGATCGATGGCTCCGAGGCGCAGGCCGTGAGCGGCATCTACGCCGGCCAGCTGCTCGCGAGTACGCGGGTTTCGCTGCCGGCTGTCGTCACCGTGAACTCGACTGCGCTGCAGGACGAACCCGTAACCCCCGGTCGGGGTGAGCGCGCCCAGTTGGCGCCTCCGGCCGAGCTGGAGAACCTGAAGACCACGTTCATCGAGTCCATCACACCGTCCGACGAGGGCGTCGACCTGACCAAGGCCGAGCGGATCGTCTGCGTCGGCCGCGGAATCGGCGGTGAGGACAACATCCCAATCGCGGAGGAGCTCGCCGAGGCGTTGGGCGCAGAGCTAGCGGCTTCGCGTCCGGTGATCGACTCGGGCTGGCTGCCGAAGGTGCGCCAGATCGGCAAATCCGGCGCCAGGGTGACGCCGAAGCTGTACCTCAGCCTCGGCGTCTCGGGAGCGCCTGAGCACGTCGAGGGCATGCAGGGCGCTGAGCTGATCATCGCGGTCAACAAGGACCCGGGCGCGGCGATCTTCAACATCGCCCACTATGGCGTTGTCGCCGATCTGTTCGACATCGCCGACGAGTTGACATCAGCAGTGTCATGAGCCCGGTGCTGTTCCCGATCCTATGGGCCGTAGCCCTCGCGACATTCGCGGTGATCCTCGCGCTGCGGGCGCGTCTGCTTCTTGCGGCGCAACCCGCCCAGCGCTTCAACGGCATCCCGCAGCGCCTCAAGCGCATGGTCGTCGACGGGCTCGGGCAGCGGAAGTTCCTGCATGGGGAACAGCCTGCCGGGATCATGCACGCGCTGATCTTCTGGGGCTTCGTCGTTCTGATGCTCCAGGTGATCACGCTGTTCGGCCGGGCGTTCGACAACCACTGGAGCATCCCCGGCTTCGGGCCGAACCAAGTGCTCGGGCCGCCGTTCTTCCTCGCTCGCGACATCCTCGAGCTGGTCGTGATCGTGGGCGTGCTGTACATGCTCTACCGCCGTCTGATCGTCCACACGCCGCGGTTGTTCGGCGCCGCGCGGGGAGAGAAGCGCTACCACGACGCCCCTCACTGGGAGGCGAACCTGATCCTCGTCTTCATCCTGCTGATCATGCTCGGCGGCCTGCTGTACGACGCCGGCTATCTCGTGGCGTACAACATTCACGGCAACGAGCGGGATTTCGCGCCGGTGACCGCGGCCGTGGCCGCCGCGCTCGGCGGGGTCAGCCACTCCACCGCGCACACGATCATGGAGGTCGGGTGGTGGGTGCATTGCGTGACGATCCTGCTGTTCCTGAACCTGCTGCCGCTGTCGAAGCATTTCCACATCATCACTGCGCTGCCGAACGTGTTCTTCTCAAAGCTGCCGGCGCGCGAGGTGGACCGGCCGCTGGCGATCACGCACTACAAGCCGGCCGGCGTCGCGGCACTTGATCCGCCCGCCAAGCACGGCTCGGTCGGCGTCGCGGCACTCAAGGATCTGAACTGGAAGCAGGTGCTCGACGCGTTCACCTGCACCGAGTGCGGGCGCTGCACGTCGGTCTGTCCCGCCGCCGCCGGGGGCACGCGGCTCGCGCCGCGACAGGTGATCCTCGATCTGCGCGACCGGCTCTACCACCCCAACGACGATGCCGAGAAGCCGCTGATCGACGACGACGTGCTGTGGTCATGTACGACCTGCATGGCGTGCGTCGAGGCGTGCCCGGTGGGGATCGAGCACGTTCCGACGATCGTCGACATGCGCCGCTCGCTGGTCGAGGAGGGCCGCATGGATCCGCTGCTCCAGCAGACGCTCCAGAAGTACGCGACCCAGGGAAACTCGTACGGCAAGTCCTCACGGATGCGCGCACGTTGGACGAAGACCCTCGACTTCACGATCCCTGATGCCCGCAAGGAGCACGTCGAGTACGTCTGGTTCGTGGGCGACTTCGCATCGTTCGACGAACGCGTCCAGGCCGCCTCGCGCAACCTCGCGAACATCCTGCACGAGGCGGGTGTCTCGTTCGGTCTGTTGTACGAGGGCGAGCGCAACGCCGGCAACGACGTCCGGCGCATTGGCGAGGAAGGACTGTTCGAGATGCTCGTGGAGCACAACCTCGGCGTACTCGCCGAGGCCGACTACGAGGCAATCTTCACGACAGACCCGCATTCGCTCAACACGCTGCGCAACGAGTATCCGCAGTTTGGGCTCGATAAGCCCGTCTACCACTACACGGAACTGCTCGCCGACCTCGTAGCACGCGGCGAGATCAAGCTCGAGACACCGCTGACCGGGACACGCGTGACCTACCACGACCCGTGCTACCTGGCTCGCTACAACCGCATCACCGAGGCGCCCCGGAAGCTGATCGAAGCGACGGGCGCCGAGTTGGTCGAGATGCCGCGCCACGGTTCCAACACGTTCTGCTGCGGCGCCGGCGGCGGGCGGATCTGGATGAGCGACGACGAGAGCGACGAGGAGCGGCCAAGCGAGCAGCGGATCCGCGAGGCCCAGGAACTCGGCGTGATCGACTACTTCCTCGTGAGCTGCCCCAAGGATCTGGCGATGTACTCCGACGCGGCCAAGACCGTTGGCGCCGAGTTCCAGGTCGCCGAGCTGACCGCGCTGATCGAGCAGGCCCTGGGCAGCGCGCAGGCCGCGCCGGCCGGCGTGCCAGTGGCGTAATTACGGGCCGCCTCCGGCGGCGTCCAGCCGGATGACTCGTGGCGGGCCCGGCCTTGGGGAGGCTGGATGCCGAGCGGGCCCAGCCACGAGGCCGTGCGGCCCCGTCCGGACCCGGTTGGCTCGTCCGACGGCTCTCCTCAGCCGGGCGCGGCTTTCGGCTGGCGCCTCCGCCCCTTCGGGCGGGCCTTGGGAGCTGATTCGCCCGGGATTTGGCTATCGAAGAGGGGTTCGCCGCATGGCAGCCCCGATTTGGTTACAGAGCGACAGCTTGGGAACGCAACGTGTAACGAAATGGGTGCCAGAGCACCGATTTGGTTACACGTTGCCCACCGTGGCGGTCGAGATGTAACGAAATAGGGGTTCGGAGCTCCCTTCTCGTGCTTCTGCGGGTGGGGGTGTCGGTATGGCGTCCCGCGTCGGCGGGACCCCAATTCCGCCGGCCATGGATGGCCGGAGATCGGGATCCCGCCCACCCGGACGGGGGCGGCCCTGCGAAAGCCACCGAGGACAACGACGAAGCGCAACCGAAGGTCCGGAAGGGCCCGCCAGGCCGGTTGGGCGGGATCCCAATCCCCGAGCGGCGGCGAACGTACGGCAGAAATCCGCCGCCGTCATCCGGTCGGTCCTGTATTCAGCGTGTGGAAACCCGCAGCGGTCAGGGTGCGAGCAGCGACCGTACCTGCCGGGCGATCTCGAGATCCTCGCGCGCCGCGATCACAAGCGTCGTGACCGGACAGGACGCGGCGGTGATGTCGGCATCCGGGACGGCTTGCTCGTTGCGGTCGGGGTCGGTCCGCACGCCGAGGAACGACAGGCCGGCGGTTGCCAGGCCGCGGACCGCAGGGGCACGCTCGCCGACGCCACCGGTGAACACGAGGACGTCGAGCCCGTTCATCGCGGCCGCCATCGCACCGATGCCGGCTCGGAGCCGGTGCAGGTACACCTGAAGCGCGAGCGTGGCTTCGGGATCGGCGTCCCGCGCGCGCTCGAGGACCACGCGCATTTCCGCGGTGCCGGCAAGTCCCTGCAGCCCCGACTGGTGCTCGAGTGCTTCGGCGAGCTCGCGCTCGCTGATCCTTTCCTTCTCCAGCAGCCACAGCAGCATCCCCGGGTCGACGTTGCCGGAGCGTGTGGCCATCACGAGTCCCTCGAGCGGCGTGAACCCCATCGTCGTGTCGACCGAAGCGCCGTCTTGGATCGCGCAAAGGGATGCGCCCGCGCCGAGGTGGCAGCTCACCACCTTGCGTGCACCCGGGACCAGCTCCGCGGTCCGCCGGGCGACCCACGAATGGTTGAGCCCATGGAAGCCGTAGCGCCGCAGGTCCCAGCGGGTGCGCAGCGCGGCTGGGATCGCGTAGGTAAAGGCTTTCGGTGGCAGCGTCGAATGAAACGCGGTGTCAAAGCAGGCCACAGCAGGCAGGTTCGGCAGCGCCTCGTTGACCGCGCCCAGCGCCGCCAGCGACTTCGGCTGGTGCAGCGGCGCGAGGTCGGTGAGAGCGATCAGCTCCTGCTGGACGGTGGGGTCGATTCGCACTGCCCCGCGAAAACGCTCGCCGCCGTGGACGACGCGATGGCCCACCGCGTCCGCGGCACCGAGGCCTTTCGTGGCCGCCAACAGCTCGGATCGATCGACCCGCGCCGCGGGCGCCTGCAGCTCGACAGCTCCGAGAGGCTGGTCGCCGTCCCCGACGAGGCTCAGCTTGACCGTGCTCGACCCGGCATTGACGACGAGCACCCGCAAGGCCGCTCACTGGGCCGGCGAGGCCGTCGTCGCACCCGTCGGGGCGGGCGGTGCGCCCGGCCAGGTCCAGTTGCGGACCTCCGGGACGTCGTCGCCGTGCTGGCGCGTATAGGCGCGCGCACGCAGCCGGGTGTCGACGACCTGCTGGCGCAGCCTGGCGACGCGCTCGCCGACCGACGGGACCCGATCGATCACGTCAATCACCAGGTGGTAGCGATCGAGATCGTTGAGCATCACCATGTCGAACGGCGTGGTGGTCGTGCCCTCCTCCTTGTAGCCACGAACGTGGATGTTGTGGTGGTTCGTGCGCCGGTAGGTGAGGCGGTGGATCAGCGTCGGATAGCCGTGGTAGGCGAAGATCACCGGCTGGGAGGTCGTGAACAGCGCGTCGAACTCTCGATCTGAGAGGCCGTGCGGATGCTCGCTCTCGGGTTGCAGGCGCATCAGGTCGACGACGTTGACGACCCGCACCCGTAGGTCCGGCAGGAAGTCACGAAGCAGCGCGGCGGCGGCGACCGTTTCGAGCGTGGGGATGTCGCCTGCGCACGCGAGCACCACATCAGGTTCCTCGTCACCCTCGTTCGATGCCCAATCCCAGATTCCGAGACCGCGCGTGCAGTGCGCGATCGCCTCGTCCATCGTCAGGTAATCGAGCGCCGGCTGCTTGCCGGCGACGATTACGTTCACATAGTTGCGCGAGCGCAGGCAGTGGTCGGCAACCGACAGCAGGCAGTTGGCGTCCGGCGGCAGATACACGCGCACCACCTCCGCCTTCTTGGTTACGACGTGGTCGATAAAGCCTGGGTCCTGGTGCGAGAAGCCGTTGTGGTCCTGGCGCCATACGTGCGAGGAGAGCAGGTAGTTGAACGAGGCGATCGGCCGTCGCCACTCGATCCCACGAGTCACCTTGAGCCACTTCGCGTGCTGGTTGAACATCGCGTCGATGATGTGGATGAAGGCTTCGTAGCAGTTGAACAGTCCGTGCCGGCCCGTCAGGAGGTACCCCTCGAGCCAGCCCTGACAGAGGTGCTCGCTCAGCACCTCCATCACGCGACCGCTGGGCGCGAGGTGATCGTCCGTGTCCAGGCGCTGGGCATCCCACGCCCGGTCCGTCACCTCGAACACGGGGGAGAGGCGGTTCGACGCCGTCTCGTCTGGGCCCATGATCCGGAAGTTGTCGGGATTGAGCCGGATCGTGTCCCGCAGGAAGGTCCCCAGCACCTTGGTCGCCTCGCTGGTGCTGCTCGCGGGGCTGGGAACATCGACCGCATAATTCGTGAAATCCGGCAGCTCGAGCGGCTTGAGCAGCAGTCCGCCGTTTGCATGGGGGTTGGCGCTCATCCGCCGGGTTCCGCTCGGCGCGAGCTCCGCAAGCTCGGAACGCAGCGCACCATCCGGCTCGAACAGTTCCTCGGGACGATAGGAGTGCAGCCACTCCTCCAGCTGCTCGAGATGCTCAGGGTTCTCGCGAACGTTCGCGAGCGGAACCTGATGGGAGCGGAACGAGCCCTCGGTGGGAAGGCCGTCGACGGTCTTCGGGCCCGTCCAACCCTTCGGCGTGCGCAGCACGATCATCGGCCACTGCGGCCGGACCGGGCCGGCGCCGTCACCGCCCGCGGACGGCTCACGGGCACGTGCCTGGATCGCCCCGATCTGGACAACCGCCTCCTCAAGCGTCTCCGCCATCAGGCGGTGCATCGAGTCGGGATCGGATCCCTCGACGAACAGCGGGGAGTAGCCGTAGCCCTCGAACAGCGCCTGGAGCTCATCGCGCGGGATGCGTGCGAGCACGGTTGGGTTGGCGATCTTGTACCCGTTGAGGTGGAGGATCGGGAGCACCGCACCGTCACGGACCGGGTCCAGAAACTTGTTCGAATGCCAGCTCGCGGCAAGCGCGCCGGTCTCCGCCTCACCATCGCCGACCACGCACACGGTGATCAGGTGGGGGTTGTCGAACGCAGCGCCGTACGCGTGCACCAGGCTGTAGCCGAGCTCGCCGCCTTCATTGATCGATCCCGGAGTCTCCGGTGCGACATGGCTCGGGATGCCGCCTGGGAAGGAGAACTGCCGAAACAGCCGGCGCAGTCCTTCCACGTCATGGCCGATGTGGTGATAGACCTCGGTGTAGGTCCCCTCCAGGTACGCGTTCGCCACAAGACCAGGGCCGCCGTGGCCGGGTCCGGTGACGTAGATCACGTTCAGATCGCGTTCGCAGATCAGGCGGTTGAGATGGACGTAGATGAAGTTCAGTCCCGGCGTCGTCCCCCAGTGGCCCAGCAGCCGCGGCTTGATGTGATCGCGGCTGAGGGGCTCGCGCAGGAGCGGATTGTCGAGCAGGTAGATCTGACCGACGGACAAGTAGTTCGCAGCGCGCCAGTAGGCGTCAATGAGGGCGAAATCATCCGGCATCTGGATCGATCTCCTAACTTACCCGAGAGTGCCGGAACAGATGTGTCCGTAGTTTGCTCGGGTGCACGAGCCGTTCGCAATGCGGATGCGCACGACTCACGAACACGCGACCCTCATTCGAATGCCGGCGATACAAGCAACCGCACGGCTCGAGGACCCCCCAGACGAGGAATTCGAGCCGGGGTACTACCTCACCGACGGCCTCCGCCTGTTTCGGGTGGTCTCGCAGTTCATGACCACGCTCACCCCGTACGCCGACCTCGAGGACTGCGCGACCCTGGCAGTCGAGCGCTACACGCCCGCCGAGCTGTACGCGATGGGCCTGCGGTCGGTACATCGGGCAGCCGCCTGACGAGCCAAAGCGGCCGCCCCACCCACAGGGGGCGGGACGGCCGCGCCCAGCCCGTCAGCTGGTGCAGGGAGAGCCACCGACGAGATCGATCGGCGGACCACTGCTGTATTCGAAGTGCGACTTGATCACGAACTTGCGGGCGGTGCACTTGCCGGAAGTGATCAGCGCGTGCTTACCGACGCCACGCGGCGGCACGTTGAGCGTCAGCTTGACGAGGAACACGTCGAGGCCGTTGAGCTTCTTCGTGGGGATCGGGACGATCAGTTTCGTGCCGATCACCTGCTCGTGGAGGATGAACCGCTGGGTAAGGCCTGGGCCCAGGCTCGCCGTGGCCACGATGACCATCCGGCCCGCACCGGCGACGTAGGCCGCGACGCTCGCGTTAACGTAGTTTCCTGCGACGTAGACCCTCGCCGATCCCCTCCCGATCTTGCTCCCGGGGCAAGACTTACCCGCCGCCCACTGCGCGTCCGACAGCGAGCAGGCCTTCACTACGCCGAAGTTCCACTTCGTGCCGGTCGGGAACGTGACGACGAGTCTCTTGGCCTGCCGGTATTGCTCGCCGGTCGTCACCGTTGAGAAGACGTCAGCTTTGATGCCTGTCGAGTGCCCTGCCTTGGTCGTGGTGAAGCCGATATTCGAATGCTGGGTGAATGCGATCGCGCCACCGGCCACGACCAGCGCGAGTACAGCGACTCCCGCCGCCAGAATGGATTTACGCATGACTTTGCTCCTTGTCCTCTGCGTGGTTGGTTGAAGCGCTGTTCGCTGGGCCGCGGCGGCGCCCCGGCCTGCGACGGCTACGAAGGTCCAGCTTTCCCAACGCATAAAGCTCACGTTCCAGCTCGGCCACGATCTCTTCCGGATCAGGAACCAGTGCGGCGTCGACCATCAGGCCGACCGTCACCTCGCCGCGATAGCTGAAGATGCTTACGCTCATCCCTATGTGGCCGGAGGTCGGCGCCCACACGAGCACCGCTCGCACCGGGGTTCCAGCCAAATAGACGGGCTCGCGCGGGCCCGGGACGTTCGTCATCACAGCCGTGCCCTTAGCCGAGAACAGGTCGACGATCCGCCGCTCGACCGGCTCCGGGGTCATCCCGATCGCACTGAGCAGGCCGTAGGAGACCGCACCGTCACGTCCGGTCTTGATCTGCTGCATGCGGCGGTGAACCTCGACCAGCCGCCGGTAGCTGCCGCTGGTTCCCACCGGTAGCGGCAGCATCACCAGCCCGAACTTGTTGCCGAGCTCACGCGGGACCGGTTTGTCGAGCGGCCTCAGGTTGAATGGGACCATCGCCGAGATCTCGCCGATCGGGCTGCCGCGCTCCCGCAGGTAATGACGAAGCGCGCCGCTGACCGCCGCCAGCAGCACGTCGTTGACGGTCGCGTCGTGACGATGCGCGATCCGCTTGACCCTCGGGAGCGACAGCGGCGGACTCCATGCAACCCGCCTGCTGACGCCCGGGTCCCCCTTGATCGCCGTCGCTGCATCCGCAGGCGTGAGCAGCAACCGCATCAATGTTGCCCCGTCGCGGCCGATCGCGCCGGCCAGCGCCGCAGCGTGCGAGGGAGAGGTCAAGATCGAGGCTCCTTGGCGCGCGAGCGTCGAGGTTCCCCGCAGGGCGATCCCGCCGAGCTCGGACATCGAGCCGAGCAACCCGCGCGAGGAGTCGATCGGCTCATCTTCGGGTGGCCCGATGCCGGCGTCGGGGTCGGAGTCGGTCAGCGACAGCATCACCCTCGCAAGCGCGATGCCGTCGGCGATGCAGTGGTGCATGCGGACGATCAGCGCCGCGCCGTCGCCGAACCCGTCAACCAGGTAGTCGTGCCATAGCGGACGGTTGCGGTCGAGCGGTTGGGTCATCAGATCGCCGACCAGCTCCTGGAGCGCCGCAGCGTCGCCGGGCGCGGGGAGCGCGAGGTGGTGCATGTGATGCTCGAGCGCGAAGTCCGGGTCGTCTTCCCAGCGCGGTGCGCGCAGCGGTAGGCGGCTTTCGACGGGACGCTGCCGGAACCGTGGGTAACGCTCCACCATGCGCTTCGCGATGAGGAGCTTGAAGCGCTCCCAGTCAACCGGCTCGTCGAACAGCATCACCGAGTTGATCACCATCAGGTTGGTGGGGCGGTCCATGTGCAGCCAAGCCGCGTCGGCGGTCGACAGGCGATGGCTCATGACGACCCCCCTTCCTCGTACAGGCCGGCGAACACGTCGGCGTACTTTTCGTAGACCAACGCGCGTTTGACCTTGAGCGTTGGCGTCAACTCGCCGTCGGCCTGCGTGAGATCTCTCTCGAGAATCGCGAACCGCTTGATCTGCTCGATCCGGGCGAGGTGCTCGTTGGCGGCGTCGATCTCCTTCTGGACCTCGGCACGGACGCGCGCATCGTGCGCGATCGTCGCTCGATCGGCCGCGATCCCGAACCGGTGGGCCAGCTTCGTCGCCTCGTCCGGGTCGAGCGTCACCGCCGCGACCAGGTAGGGGCGGTTGTCGCCGAATACGACGGCCTCGGTGATGTACCGGTTCTCGCGCAGGGCGCTCTCGATATTGACCGGCGTGATGTTCTTGCCGTTCGAGGTGATGATCAGGTCCTTCTTACGGCCGGTGATTGCGACAAATCCCTCGTCGGTGATCGCTCCAAGATCGCCGGACCGCAGCCAGCCGTCTTCGGTCAGGGTCTCGGAGGTGGCCTCCGCGTCGCGGTAGTAGCCCTTGAACACATGCGGGCCCTTCATCAGGATTTCGCCGTCTTCCGCCACAGCGATCTGGGTGCCTGGCAGCGGCTTGCCGACCGTCCCGAACCTGACGGCCTGCCCGGTGTTCAGCGTCGCGGCTGCGCAGCTCTCGGTCATGCCGTAGCCCTCGAGGACGAGGACGCCGCACGCGTCGAAGAACTCAAGCAGCTCGCGCGCCACCGGTGCGGCGCCGACGAGCGCGACCTGCAGCTCGTCGCCGAAGGCGTGGCGCACCTTCCGGAGCACGAGCCGATCGGCGATCCGGTACTGCAGTGACTGCCATCCGCTGAGCGGCTGTCCGCCGCGCGCGCCGGCTCGCGCTGCGCCTCCCAGTCCGAGCGCCCACTCGAACAGGGCACGTTTCGGCGCCGACCCATCCTGGACCTGGCCGATCACGACGCCGTGCACCTTTTCGTAGATGCGCGGGACCGCCGGGAAATGCGTCGGCCCCTGCGCGGACACCTCGTCGATGATCAGCTTCGGATCGCCGCTCCAGAACAGCGCACGAGCACCGGCCCTGATCACCACCGCCTGTGCGACGCGTGCGAGCACGTGCGCGAGCGGCAGGAACTGATACAGGGTGTGGTTCTCGTTGATCCCGAGTTGCTCGACGTACATCCGTGTCGTCTCGAGCAGGTTGCGATGGGTGAGCATGCAGCCCTTCGGTGGCCCGGTCGTCCCTGACGTGTAGACCAGGGTCGCGATGTCGTCTTCATCCGTCTCGGCGAGCCGGAGCTGCACTTCGGCTATCGGCGACTCGGATGCGCGATCGAGGATCTCCGCGAGCGTGATCGAGTCGCGTGCCACACCGTGGAACAGGACAACCTGTTCGAGGTCGGGACAGCGATGCCTGATCTCCGCGATCTTTGCCGCCTGGCCCGGGTCCTCGCAGAACACCAGCCGTGCGCCTGAGTGCTCGAGCACGTAGCCGCACTCCTCAGGGGAGTTCGTGTGGTAGATCGGCGTGACAATCGCGCCGGCGCACAGGGCGCCGTAGTCGGCCAGGACCCAGTCCGCCGACGTCGAACCGAGGATCGCGACGCGGTCGCCCCGCTCGATCCCGAGCGCAATCAAGCCGCGAGCGATATCGGTCACCATCGCGCCGAGCTCCGGATAGGAGATCGTGATCGTGTATTTGCCCTGCGGGAACTGCAGCGCGATCCCGGTGTGCCGCTCCGAGGCGGCGAGCAGCATCTCGCCCAGGGAGGATGGCCCGCCTCCCGGTCGGCGGTCCTTCCGGGCGCCCTCGAACTCGAGGGCGCCCGTCTGTTGTGTCATCACTGGGTTCATTGCGTGCCTGCCTCAGTGCGCGGTCCGGGGATGGCGGTGCGGCATGTGGGGATGCGGCAAATGCCAATGCCGCTTCCTGCTCTTCACCGCCGTCGGCGCCTCGCTGGGCGGTCCGACCGGTCCCTTCGTCGGCCACCAGCCGAGCCTGCCGAGCACAGCCTCAGCTGCCGGCAGGAGCACTGGCCGGACGATCAACACGTCGAGGATGATCGCCACAGCGACCCCCACGCCGAACTGCCGGACGTTGATGAGGTTGGTCGTCGCGAATGGCACCAGTGCCGCGACCATCACGACGCCCGCGCCGGTTGTCGCCGCGGCCGTCTCGCGCAACCCCGTGCGAACGGCTGCCTTGTTGCTTCCGTCGAGGACGAAGCGCTCTCTCGTGCGCATCAGCAGGACCGTCGAGTAGACGGCCGAGAGACCGAACGCGACCGTGAAGATCCCGATCACCGACATCGGGTCCATCCAGCCGGGGCCGCCCAGCGGTGGGTTGCTCCCGCCGAAGAGCAGCTGCAGCACACCGAACGCCGCACCTGATGCAAGCACGCCGGACGCGGCCGCGACGAGCGGCAGCGCCACGGCCCGCAGGGCCACCATCAGGATCAGCGCAACGGCCGCAGCCATCACGGCGACGTCAAGCCAGATCTGATCCTTGGTCAGGTTCATCTGGTCCAGCAGGTTTGCTGCTGGGCCGCCGACCGCAACCTCGGCGTTGTTCTTGTTCGCGAACGTCTTGGACATCGCGATCAGCTGCGTCTGCAGCGCCTGGGTGCGCTTATCCGTGTACGCGTACTTCGGGTAGACGACAACCTGTCCGGTCGTGCCGCCCTTGTCCACGTTCAGCATGAACGTCGCGCCGTTGCGATCCGCAGGCAGCGCCCCGTTGACCGCGGCGAGCACGAAGTAGCCGTTGGTGAACATCCCGGGTGCCTGCTGGAACAGCTTCTCCAGATCGGCCGTCGACGGCAGTTGGTTGCGGGACTTGGTGACGCCCGCCTGCATCTGGCCGAGTCCGGTGACGAGCTGGCCGGTCGGACCGACAGCTCCGGAGAGGCCGGCGGCAAGCTGTCCCGCGCCGCCTGCGAGGGCTTGCAGCCCGGTCTGGAGCTGACCGGAGCCGTCCTGCAGCTGCGCGAGCCCGTCGGTCAGCTGTCCGAGGCCGCCATGTAGCTGGCCGCCACCGTTGGCGAGCTGCGACATGCCTCCGGCGAGCTGAGAGTTGCCATCGCGCAACTGCGCGATTCCATTCTCGAGCTGTGCCGCCCCGTCGTGCAATTGCTGGAGTCCGTTGACCAGCGCCGGTGCCTGATCCGCAACCGCGGAGGCGGTCTGACTCAGCTGCTTCGCGCTGCCCGATGCCCCGCTGACCTGCTTAGAGGCGGCATCGATCTCGCCAATGGCGCTGTTGATCGCCTGGATCGCGGCCTGCTTGTTCGCGCCGCTCCCCTTGATCGACTGCACCGCGCCGAGGGCGTTCTGGACGGAACCCGACGCGCTACTGACAGAGCCCGCTGCCCCGTTGATTTGGGAGCTGGTTTGTCCGGCGAGCGAGTTGATGCCGTTCAGGGCGAAGACCGCCTGTCCAGCTCCGGTGTGCGCTTGAGCGAGTCCCGCAACAAGCTGCTGCGCGCCACCCAGTGCCTGGCCGGCGCCATCCTTCAGCTGATTGGCCCCGCTCAGCGCCTGATCGAGACCTGTCGACAGCTGGCCGGCACCGTCCTGCGCCTGGGCCGAGCCGGCGTGCAGCTGAGCCGCGCCGGAGTGCACGGCCGCCGCTCCGTTCACCGCGAGACCGCCGCCGTTCTGGAGCTGTCCGGCCCCGGTAGCCGCGGCAGCGAGTCCGCTCTGCAACTGTTGAGAGCCCGAGCCCGCCTGCCCGAGCCCATTGATCAGCGTCAGCAGGTCCTTCTTGCTCTGCTTGCCGAGGGCCACCGAGTGCTTGAGCCCTGGCTCAAACGACTTCAGCTGGGCGGAGATCGTGTTGATCTGGCCCGGACCCTGGACTACCGCGACGGCGGTGTGGTTCTTGGCGATCTGGTTCTGGAAGCTGTCGATCGCCGCGAGCGTCTTCGGATCGGTGATCGGCCGTCCCTTCGCGTGGATGACGATGCTGTAAGGCGTCGGCCATCCCGGTCCCATGACCCGCGAGATCTCGGTGAATGCAATCCGTGCCTGGGAATCCTTCGGTAGCTGGTTCGGCGTGGCCGGCCCCACCTTCAGATCCCGAACCGGAAGCGCGAGCACCGCAAGGACGGCAATCGCGCCGATGCCAACGAACGCGGCATACGGCTTGCGCCCGGTGAGCTTCGCGCCACCTTCGACAAGCGTCGACCATGCCCAGCGCAGCGGCTTCGGCGCTGGGAAGCTGAGCCAGTTGATGCGGTGTCCGAGCAGAACGAGACCCGCCGGCATCACAACAACCGCGCCGCCGACAGCGAAGATCGCGGCCGTTGTCATTCCCGTACCGAGCGAGACCATCAGCTCGGTTGGCCCGATGACGGCCACGAGCAGCAGCGAGACGATGATCGCGGTGCCTGCGATCAGCACCGCGCGGCCTGTCGTCTCGAGTTCCTTCATCGCGGCCGAGACCACGTTGCGAGGATGTACCCCATCGGGGAACTCCTCGCGGTGGAAGCGATCCAAGATCAGTAGCGAGAAGCCAACTCCGAGGATCAGGCCGGTCATCGTTCCGAGCGCGATGCCGACGGTGTCAAGCTTCATGAAGTGTCCTAGCAGCGTGACCTCGCCGAACGCGGCGAGCATGCTGACCCCGCCCACTGCCGTGACCATGAACGCCGCCATTGGCGCGCGCAGCCCGATCAGGAGGAGCAGGAAGACGATGCCGACCGCGATCGCCTCGTCACGCCGCAGGTTGTCCATCGAGGCGTTGTTGAGAGCGCGATCGAGGATCGGCTGCCCGGTGACGTAATGCCGGACCGGCGCCGAGATCGTCCGCGAGACGAGGTTCTGGATTTGCGGTGCGTCGTACTTGACGACGTCCTTCTCGGAGCGGTCGACAGCGACGACGATCATCGCCTGGTTTGGGCCCGGCCGGAGTCCTGTGCTGGACGTGCCGGCATCCCAGGCAGACAGCGCCCGCGTATGAGGACGCGTGACGAGCGCCTTCACCAGCGCCGGACCTTGCTTATCCAACTGGGCCTTGGGGCCTTCGAGCAGGATCGGCATCAGCTGGGTCGGTCCGAACTGCTGGTTGGCGAGCGTCTGGGCCTTCATCGACTCGGACTTCTGCACGACCGAGACGGACGGCGACATCGTCTTCGTGACGCCGAATCCGACGACCGCGAGAACTGCGCCGATCACCGCCCAGGTGATTAGCGCCGACCGTGGTCGGCGAATGGACAACCGTGCGAGGGAGAGCATTCTCTCCACCTCCTCAAGAGGAACTGACAGGCTTTGACCGGTCGTTGTTGCGCGGCCGGGGATGGGTAAGACGAAGCTACGCCACCGAAGTCACGACGCCATCCGGATCGTTAGCTAATCCTGCTCAGTAGTAACGGCTTATTCACACTCGGGGATGGAGTGCGACCCGCATAAGCGTTGCGTGACACCCCGTGGACCGGCACCGTGTGATGCCGGGGCGGGACTCCGTGGAGTCCCGCAGCAGAGTGCGTCTCAGGCCTCGCCCCAGGCGAGAATTCCCGCGATGTCAAGCGTCGAGAGGATCCCCAGCGGCCGCTGCGCGGCCGGGTCGACGACGAGCAGATGGGAGACCTTCTGGGTGAGCATCAGCTCGGCGGCAGTGCGCAGCGCGACGCTCGGCTCGACGTGCACAACGGGCGTCCTCGCGAGGGCCGCCGCGGTCTGCTCGGCGCCTCCGCGAATCCCGGCGGCAACGACGTCGATGTCGTAGACGATTCCCCAGATCGTCGCCTGCTCGTGCGGCACGCCGCTGACCGCCACACAGTGAACGTGGTTGGTGGCCAACAGTCGCGCGACCTCGGTAAGCGGCGTCTCCCCATCGCAGCTGATGATGCCCGGATGCATCGCATCGGCGACGGTCGCGTGCTCGAGCGAGGGCATCAGGTAGCTGCCATGCGGCTGAGTCATGGGTGCGGACATTTCGTGCCTCCTGTTAGTTGCCATCGTGACCCTAGGCGGCCGGTGCGCGTGCGTCATCCGTCAAGTCCACGAACGGAGCTACGGGGTTTTCCGCCGGCGGCCTGCCAGATCGCCCGCACCAGATCTGTGGACGCGGAGTCCTTGACGACGTACGCACTCGCGCCGGCGAGATACGCATCGCGCTTGAAGTATGGATCGTGCTCCATCGTCAGCATGACCACCGCGGTGTTCGGCGAGACGCTCGCCAGCGTCCCGATCGCGTCCACGCTCGAACCACCGGGCATGTTGAGATCGAGCACGAGGACGTCGGGGCGATGGGTGCGCACCTCACGGAACACGGACTGGATCGTGGCCGCCTCGGCCACGACCTCGAGTCCGCTTTCGGCGTCAAGCAGCATGCGCAATCCGTTGCGCATGCTCGTATGGTCATCGGCGAGGACGATCCTGAGGGGCGGGGATGGGACCTGGGTCTTCTCCTTGGAGTCGCCCATCACGTGACCGTACTACGTGCCAATGCCACTACCACGTCCTCCCAGATGTGCACGCTGCAGTAGGGGCCCGACCGCCCCTTGCTATGTATAGACGCGAGCCGTTGCTGGGTGCTGTTACTTCTTCGCGGCGTTGCTGCGCGAGCTGCGGGGGCTCGAGGAACCACGTGCGGCCGATGAGCCGCGTGAGCTCGAGGAGCCGCGTGAGCCCGAGGAGCCGCGTGAGCCCGAGGAGCCGCGTGAGCCCGAGGCGGCGCCTGAGCTCGAGGCGGCACGCGTCGTTCTCCGCGCCGGCGCCTTCTTCGCAGACGTTCCCTTCGATGCCGTCGAGCGCGAAGTACGTGTCGGCGTGACGGCGGCCGCGAGCTTTTCGAGATCGGCGAGCAGCGCCTTGTTCGTCTTCGCGGCGTCGCGCCGCATCGCCTTGAGCGCCCTCTCGATCTCGCGATACGCGCGCTTGGCACCCGTGCCTGCATCAGCGCCGATCGCCGCCAGCGCGGTGCTGGCCTCGTCGAGCGCTTTCTCAAAACGAGCGATGGCCTTCTCTACGTCCTTGCGAGTAGCGGTCCTCGCGGTTGAAGCGCCAGCCCGTGCACGGCTGGCTGGTTTCTTGGCTGGCGGCATGAGCAGAACTCCTTGTTGTGTGAGGATTGACGTTCGCGCCGTGCTAATCCATATCACGACTGCGCAAGCCCTGCGCAACGCGCAACGCGATATTCAACGATCGCCGGACTTGCGCGCCGATTGCCGGGACAGACGCGGAGTGCTCGTGCTGCTGGGGGCGGTCCGTGCGGGAGCCGCCGTCGGACGTCCGTGACGCAGCACCCAATCGCGATGGATCTGCAGAACGCGCTCGACGCGCGTTAGGTGCTGGCGTTGGGCTCCGACAAGCGACGCGGGACGAACCGGAAGCTTGCTGCGACGAGCCGTCGCATCCGACCGCTTTCGCGGCGGCGTGCTCAATTCGCTCCCCCGGATGAGCGCACGGACATCCACACGGGCAACGTACTTCGGTGCCGCCCGCAAGTCATCGCGAGGGTTCCGGGAAATCGATCAGTACTTGTCCGTATTCGTAGCGCCCCTCGTTCGGGCTTCTTCGGATGCGCTGACCCGCGGCCGGTGCTGCACTGAAGCGATGGCGATGTCCGCTGTCCCCAGCGTCGCGGTGCTAGGCCCCGACCCGCTGCTGAGCATCGCGATCGAGTCCCGCGGCAGCGGTGACGACCTGCACGTGCACCCGGCCGGGCAGGGCGTATGGGTTGCGCGCATGGTCGCCGAGCTCGGCGCTCGGCCCGTGCTGTGCTGCCTGCTGGGCGGCGAGACCGGGGCGACGCTCGAGGCGATGCTCTCCCGGGTCTCCGGTGAGCTCCGGCCGGTGCATGCATCGGGATCGAACGGAAGCTACGTGGTGGACGCCCGTGGCGGCGAGCGCTCCGTGGTCGCGACAGTGTTCCGTCCTGCGCCCGAGCGCCACGAACTCGACGACCTGATCGCCGTAACCTGCGCGGCGGCGATGGACGCACACGCCCTCGTGGTGTGCAACCCGTATCCCGCCGACGGCTTCCCTACCGAGTTCTACGAGACCGTTGTCGCCGACGTGCAATCCGCACGGGTCCCCGTGATCGTCGATCTCTCTACGCCGCGCCTCGACGCGACGCTCGCGCATCGGCCCGATCTCGTGAAGCTCAACGATTGGGAGCTCGCCGAGTACGTGAACGGCCCGGTCGACGGTCCGCTCGCGCTGGCGGCCGCGCGGCGCTTGCTCGACGCCGGCGCCCAGGCGGTTGCTGTGACGCGCGCGGAAGCGCCGATCCTCGTCGCAACCCACGGCTGCGCACCGTACGAGATCATCCCGCCGCCGTTCCCCCGGGGGCATCGCGAGGGTTGCGGAGACTCGATGACCGGCGCCGTCGCGGCGGCGCTCGCTCGCGGCATCCCGCTGCGCGACGCACTCGTGCTCGGCGCGGCAGCAGGCTCAACCAACTACCTGCGCCATGGGCTCGGCACCGGACGTCGCTCGGTGATCGAGTCGCTGGCGAGGCACGTGAGGGTGCAAGAGTTGCACGACGCGGCGGCGTAGAGATCGATGGCCCCGCGGCCGGGGAGGGGGAGGGTGAACCCCTAGAAGGGCGCCACCAGCTCCTCGCCCGCCGCAATCCCCTGCGGCGCCACCCGCGCGATCCAGTCGAGATGCTCGGACGCCGGCGCGACCGTCGAGAGCACGTCGAGCGCGCCCCGCACCGCGACCGGCCGGCCCGCCACCGAGGAATGCGAATCACTCGAGACGACGTGGACGAGGCCCTCTCTGGCGAGTGTGAGCATGCCCTCGCGCAACCGGCGGTGCACGAAATACGCCGCGGTGACCTGGATCAGCGCGCCGTCGTCGACGAGCTGACGGAGCTGCGAGAGCAGGTCGGGAGCGAGGTGCCGCTCGGGGTGCGCGATCAGCGCCCTGAAACCGCGCTCGCGCAGATGGTGGACGGCCGCCGCAAACGACTCGTCGAGAGGACCGGGCGCCGGCTCCAGCAGGATCCACCGGCCGCCGCCACCGAGCGTCACTGCGCGCAGCTCAGCCTCATCCAGACCGTCAAGCGCGGTCGCCGCGACCTCGCCTCCCGGAAGGATCCGGGTCGCGCAGCCGGCGGCGGCGACCGCACTCGCGAGCTCCTCGAGTCGCTCGGGAAGCTCCGAGATGCGCACGTCGTGATCGTGGCGGATGTGAGGCGTGGCGCAGACCGCGGCGATCCCGTCCGCCTGCGCGATGCGCGCCATCTCGACGGCGTCGGGCAGATTCTGTGCCCCGTCATCGATGCCGGGCAGGATGTGGCAGTGCAGGTCTACGCTGGGGGAAACGGTCATGTGGCAACACCGTAGCTTTACTGCGGAAGCCTCCGGATGTCATGCCATCTCGCGCGGACTACCGTCGAAGCTGCAATGACAGCACTCGCGCAGGCCACGGAACCGGCGACCACGATCATGCTCGCTGACGACCATGCAATCGTGCGCAGCAGCCTTCGCATGGTGCTCGAGTGCGTGCCCTCGTTCCACGTCGTCGCCGAGGCGGGGGATGTGCCGGAGGCGCTCCGAAAGATTCGCGCATACAAGCCCAGGGTCGCGCTGCTCGACCTGAGCATGCCCGATGGCCCGAGCACCGCCGCGATCGCCGACTTCCAAGCCGCCTCGCCGCACACCGCGATCGTGTTCCTGACGATGGAGGACGAACCGGCGCTCGCTCAGGCCGCGCTCCGCGCCGGCGCCGAGGGTTTCGTGCTCAAGGAGCAGGCGGACGGCGAGCTTGTCGACGCGGTGCGCGCGGTGGCGGCCGGCAGCCGCTATCTCAGCCCCGAGCTGGGCGCCCGGATCGCAAGGATGCCCGATCGTCCGCCCCCGCCCCCGGACAACTTGACCGAGCGCGAGCTCGAGGTGCTGCGGATGATCGCGCTCGGGCACACGAACACGGAGATCGCGCAGACGTTGTTCCTCAGCGTTCGCACGGTCGAGTCGCACCGCTCCCACATCCAGCACAAGATCGGCCGGAACACGCGCGCCGATCTCGTTGCCTACGCATTCGAGCACGAGCTCGTCGAACCCGAGTCCGCCGCGGAGTAGCGTTCGGGCCGAATGCTCGGCCTGATCACCGCGAACCTCCGCCGCCGCTCGACCCGCACCGCGCTCACCGCCGCGGGCATCGCAGTTGGAGTCGCGGCCGTCGTCGCGTTGCTGGCGCTTTCGGAAGGCCTCAATCAGACCGCGGGCCAGCTTGTGCACCTCGGCAAGGCGGATCTCGGGATGTTCCAGGCGGACGCCGGCGACCCGACGTCCTCGGTGCTGCCGCGCTCGCTCGTCGCACGGCTGCGCAAGCAGCCCGAGGTGGGAGACGCGACGCCGCTGCAACTCGTGATCGGAGCCGTCGCGCATGACCCCGCGGCGATCGTATTCGGAGTCGACCCGAACGGCTTCGTCGCTCGGCGGCTAGTGATCACGTCGGGCCGCGGGCTGAACGACGACGAGGTGGTCGTTGGCGATTTGCTGGCGGGGCAGCTGCACCTGGCTCCAGGTTCGACCGTACGGCTTCAGAACAGAGCCCTGACCGTTGCGGGCGTCTACCACTCCGGCATCGAGTACGAGGACATGGGGCTGATCACGCCACTCGGCGTCGCCCAGAGACTGGCCGGACGAACGGCGCAGGAGGTGACCACGATCGCGGTCCGCCTCGCGCCGCAGGTGACGCCCGCGACGGCCAAGCAGAAACTCGGCGCGGCGTTTCCGGGCGTATCGGCGATCTCGGATCCAAGCGAGGCGATCCGTGCGGGCGTCAACACGGTGCTGATCAACAAGGCGGTGGTGCTGATCGTGGTGCTTGCACTGATCCTCGGTGGGCTCGCGGTGGCCAACACGATGCTCGCCGCGGTGTTTGAGCGCCGGCGGGAGCTGGCGCTGCTCGGAACGATTGGCTGGAGCGGCCGGCAGCTCGCCGGCCTGGTGCTCGGCGAGGCGATCGCGGTCAGCATGATCGGCACCGGATTCGGGCTGTTGCTCGGCGTGCTGGCGAGCGGACTGCTTCCGCAGGCCCTCGGTCTGGGCAGCTTCATAACTCCAAATGTGACGGGCTGGGTCCTGGGCCGAGCCTGTCTGATCGGCGTCGCGATCGGCGTGATCGGCGCCATCTATCCGATCTGGCGTGTCACGCGCATGCGCTCCGCGATCGCGCTCGCGCCCGCGTGAGCCGCAAGCCGAGACGCCTTACGGGCTCGTGACGCGCCCGTCCACCAGATGCACGACACGATCCGCGCGGGCAGCGACCTCGAGATCGTGGCTGACGACGACGAGCGTCATCCCGTAGCGGTCGCGTATCGCCGCCAGGAGATCGAGCGCCCGCCTGCCGCTCTCGGAGTCGAGTGCTCCCGTCGGCTCGTCGGCGAGCAGCAGGCGCGGCCGGTTGGCGAGCGCCCGAGCCAAGGCGACCGCCTGGCGCTGGCCGCCGGAGAGCTCGGAGGGGAGGTGCCGCGCGCGGTCGGCGAGACCGACCTCTCCGAGCAGTTCGCTGCTGCGCGCGTGGCGCTCGCGCAGCCCGACGCCGGTCGCCAGCAGCGCCGCCTCGATGTTGGCCTGCGCTGTCAGATATGGCAGCAGCAGGTTGTCCTGGAAGACGAAGCCGACGAGTTGGCGGCGAAACTCAACCGCATGCCGCGGGTCGGGGACCGGGCTCCCAGCCACGGTGATCGTGCCGGAATCGGGTCGGTCGAGACTTCCGATCAGGTTCAGGAGGGTGCTCTTGCCCGAGCCTGAGGGCCCTGTGATCGTCACGAACTCCGAACCGGCGACGTCGAGCGAGACGCCCCGCAGAGCGCGAACCGGCCCGTATGACTTGACGACGTCGCGGACGCCGATCGCCACACCCTGGTGTGTTTCGGCGGCGGGTCCGTCGTGACCGACGGCGGTCATCGATGCACCGTCACGGGCCAGTCGAGCGTGATCGAGCCCTCGTGGGTGTGCACGACGGCGCGGAACGTCAGCGGCTGCCCAACCGCGGCCGGCGGAAAGGTCAGCAGATCGTGCCAGCGACCGTTCTTGAGCGGGTGCGTCGGCGGCGTGTCACGGCCGACGACCTGCCCGCCGAGCAGGAACTCGATGTCGACAGTCCCCGACAGCGGCTTACCGGCGGCGTCTGACACGGTCACCGAATATGGCCATTTCTTGCTCGCAACAGGAGTGTGGTTCGCAGCGTGGAGCGCGCCGTGCACCGGGCCGCTGGTGACCGTCGAGCGGCCACCGGCGGCGCTCGAGGCGGCGGTGGTCGTGGCACTCGCGCTGGTCGTGCTCGACGAGATGCCCGCGTTCGTCCCGCTCGATGATGAGGACGACGAGCCGCCGCACGCGGTGAGCGGGAGGCAAACGACCGCGGCCAGCAAAGCACGGTGGATATACAGGCTTCGGATTCTCGTACCCGCAATCCTACGGATCGGCTCCGCTGGCTAATGTGGCGATCGCATGATCCTGCTCTGTTACGACGGTTCGGTCGATGCCCGGACTGCGATCAGCGCCGCCGGGGCGCTGCTGCCCCCACATCAGACGACGGTACTGACGATCTGGGAGGGACTCGACGAGGTCGTGGCGAGGACGCGCGAGGGGCACGCATCCACCGCGCTGGAGATCGAGGAGATCGACGCGGCCGGCGAGCAGGCCGCGCGGGCCCGGGCGCAGGAAGGGGTCGATCTCGCGCGGGAAGCCGGGCTGACCGCCGAACCACGGATCAAGAAGCGTTCCGGCGCAGTGTGGGAGACGATCCTCGCGGTGGCCGACGAGATCGACGCGAGCGTGATCGTGCTCGGCAGCCGCGGGCGCACAGGCCTGCGCGCGCTCCTCGGCAGCGTCTCGCACTCGGTGCTGCAGCACGCGTCCCGCCCGGTGCTCGTGATCCCGTCCGAGCCGGTTGCGGCGCGCCGCAAGGCGCGAAGGCACTGAGCGCCCCAGACTTACCGGGCGCGACGGGACCAAGTCAAGGTAACGGTCGCGCCCGACGCGAGCGCATAGGCCAGGTAGCGACCGTTCCACCGCGCGGCGAATCGGATCGTGTGCCTGGAGTTGTTGTACGCGACCAGCACTCTGCTCCCGTCGGGGTTCAGGAAGCCGACGTCGTCAACGCCGGCGCTGGCGCCGTACTTGCCTTTCCTCTGCAGGTAGTAGCCGACGAAGTGGTCGGTCGTGATTCTCCTCGCGTGGGGCTTGACGAAGCGACCGAACTGCCCCAGCTGGTAGTAGGCCAGCGTGTAGGTCACGTGGTGCGTGTGCGGATCGATCGTGACGAGGCCTCTGCAGCCGCCGCAACCCGCGTTCGGCGGTTGCACCGGGCCGCCCGAGGGGTCGAGCGCGATGTTCCACAGCGCCACCGCGCTCGCCCAATTGCGAATCGAACCGATCACGATCTCCGACACCGGATAGCCGGTCAGCTCTGGGGCGCACTCGTCGACGATCTCCTCCAGCGACGGTGCGAGTGAGTGCAGCTTGCTCATCACGGCAGGGATCCCGGAGTAGCAGTGCCACGCGATGCCGGTCAGTGCCGAGCGTGCCTGGCTGGTCGCGAGCGCATCGAGGTACTGGCTTGCGCCCCAGGCCGCGTCGCCGCCGTAGACCTTCGTCGAGAGGTGCGCGGCGCCCAGCGCCGGCTGCAGATTGTTGACGATCCACTGCGCCTCGGCGGGCTCGGGGAAGCCCATCGATGGGTATCCCGCCGCGGCGCGCGGCTCGTTCTGCGGCGTGATCGCGGCAATCGGGACTCCTGCTGCTGCGTACGCCTGGATGAACTTCACGAAGTAGTTGGCGAGCGGCTCGTACGCTGCAGGCAACAGGCTGCCGCGGAACTGCAGGTCGTCTGGCGCGCCGTTGGCCTTCATCCAGGGGGGCGGGCTCCACGGGTTGGCGAGGATCTGCACGCGGCTGCTGATCCCGAGCATCTGCTTGAGCGCCGGGATGATGTACGCCCGGTCGTGCGCGATCGAGAAGTGCCGCAGTTGCTGATCAGACTGACCTCGAGGCAGGTCGTCGTACGAGTACGGTCGGCCCCTGACGGTGAAGTCCGAGGCGCCCATCGGTAGGCGGATGAACCCCAGATTGATGCCTGCGGCGCCGAACAGATGCCTCATCAGTGACGCGCGAGTCGCGGCGCGCAGGTTGTCGTAGATCAACCAGGCCGAACTGTCGGTCATCGCCGCCCCAACGCCGGTGATCGCCTGAAGCTCGTGTGCATCATCGAAGTTGATGAGCGGCATCGGTCCTGGCCTGGCGCCCGTAAAGCGCAGATCGCCGAGCCGAGTGAGCCGTTGGGCGAGGTTGGCGCTGGTCTGAACTACCTTGACCGCCGAGGAGCGGGACGCGACCGGCGAGACGCCGCCAGTACCGCCGCCCTGCGCCACGGCTCGGCGGGACGCGAGCGCCACGCCCGAGCTCGACAACAGCAGTGCGATAGCCGCGAGCCCGGCCAGCAGCGGACGTGTTCGGTGGACGTGCATGAGCGATCTGGTTCCCCGGCCCCGAGCCCCTCGGGGCAGGAGCCTACCGGAGGGCGTCGCTCGTAAGCGTCATGCGTGATTTCCCCGGTGCGGCGGTCGCGGTCTCGACGGATGGCAGAGGGAGGCGGCGGTGCTGCAGTGGATCTGAACAACTTCCCATTTGTGAGGAGGGAACTGAACATGGCCATCGCCGAGTCAACAACCTACGAGGCTCCGGGGCGCCCCGGTAGCCCCGTTGAGCTGAAGGATCGCTACGACAACTTCATCGGCGGGGAGTGGATCGCGCCGACGACCAAGGAGTACAGGGAGAATCCGACGCCGTCCACGGGCGAGCCATTCTGCGAGATCGCGCACTCTGGAGCGGATGACATCGAGCTCGCGCTCGATGCCGCGCACGCAGCCAAGGACGAGTGGGGCCGGCGCTCACCAGCCGAGCGCGCCTCCGTGCTGAACGCCGTCGCCGATGCGATCGAGGAGAACCTCGAGATGCTCGCGGTCGCGGAGAGCTACGAGAACGGCAAGCCGGTTCGCGAGACGCTCGCCGCCGACATTCCGTTGTCGGTCGACCACTTCCGCTATTTCGCCGGCGCAATTCGTGCGGAGGAGGGGCGGATCTCCGAGATCGACGAGCACACCCACGCCTATCACTTCCACGAGCCGCTCGGCGTCGTCGGGCAGATCATTCCGTTCAACTTCCCGCTCCTGATGGCTGCTTGGAAGATCGCGCCGGCGCTCGCAGCGGGGAACTGCACGGTGCTGAAGCCGGCGAGTCCGACGCCGTGGTCGATCCTCAAGCTGATGGAGGTGGTCGGAGAGCTGATCCCGCCCGGCGTCATCAACGTCGTCAACGGGCCTGGCGCCGAGATCGGCAAAGCGCTGGCGTCGAACAAGCGGATCGCCAAGATCGCCTTCACCGGCGAGACCGTCACCGGCCGGTTGATCATGACCTACGCCGCGCAGAATCTGATCCCGTCGACGACCGAGCTCGGTGGCAAGTCGCCGAACGTCTTCTTCGAGGATGTGATGGCGGCGGACGACGCGTTCTTCGACAAGGCGATCGAGGGCCTGGTGCTGTACGCGTTCAACAAGGGCGAGGTCTGCACGTGCCCGTCGCGGGCGTTGATCCACGAGTCGATCTACGACGAGTTCATGAGCCGCTGCCTGGAGCGGATCGATGCGATCAAGCAGGGAGACCCACTTGACCGCGAGACGATGATCGGTGCGCAGGTGTCGACTGCTCAGCTCGAGAAGATCGAGGGCTACGTCAAGATCGGGCGTGATGAAGGGGCCGAGGTGTTGATCGGCGGCGCCCGGACGCCGATCGACGGTCGTCTGTCAGGCGGCTACTACTTCCAGCCGACGGTGCTCAAGGGGCACAACAAGATGCGCGTGTTCCAGGAGGAGATCTTCGGGCCGGTTCTCGCCGTGACGACGTTCAAAGACGAGGCCGAGGCGCTCGAGATCGCCAACGACACGATGTACGGGCTCGGGGCCGGCGTGTGGACGCGGGACGGCAGCCGCGCCTTCCGCATGGGCCGCGCGATCAAGGCAGGCCGCGTGTGGACCAACTGCTACCACCAGTACCCGGCGCATGCCGCGTTCGGCGGGTACAAGACATCGGGCGTGGGTCGCGAGAACCACAGGATGATGCTCGAGCACTACTCGCAGACGAAGTGCCTGCTGGTGAGCTACGACCCGAACCCGCTCGGCTTCTTCTAGAGGTAGAGGCCGAGGGCCGTGGGCGCTCAAGTAGCGGCAACGGAGGCGGCGCTCGAGGTGATTCGTCACCTCGAGGCCGCCCACGGGCCATTGATGTTCTTCCAGTCTGGCGGCTGTTGCGATGGCTCGTCGCCGATGTGCCTGAGACGCGGCGAGCTGCCGCTATCCCCCCATGACATCGAGCTCGGAGAGGTCGGGGGTGCGCCGTTCTACATCGACTCCGAGCAGTACGAGCGCTGGCGGCGGCCGTCGTTCCTGATCGATGTCTCGGCAGGCGCGGCCGAAGGGTTCTCCCTCGAGGGGCTCGCGGGTGTCCACTTCGTTACAAGGACGGTCTCGCATGCTTGAGCAGCTATTGGCGCCATCGAGGGCCTGGGAGCTGCACTCAGGCGGCCGCGTAACGCTGGTCGACCTTCGCACAGCGGATGATCCCTACCCGGGAGTTCGAATCCCCGGTGCCCGCCTGATCCCGCTCGAGGATCTCGCGTGCGAGCTCGTCACGCTCGACCGCGAACGGCCGGTCGTGTTCGTGTCGGTCACGGGCCGCAAGGCGAGGGGCGCGGCGAAGGCGTTGCGCGCCGCGGGCATGGCCGCGTGGGCTGTCGAAGGCGGGATCCGGGCGTGGCTACGCGACGCGTTGCCGACCGAGCCGCCCGTGGCTAGCGTCTGAGCGCACGACGGAGCACCCGTGCGGCGGCGAACGTCACCCATTCATGGATCCGACGGTCGCGTGCCTTCTCGTACGACGAGCGCCACAGCCCATCGGGTTCCTGCTGCGCTTCCAGCCAACTCAGTCCGTCGGCCACGTCGTCGTTCTCGATGCCGATCCCCAGCAGCGTTAGCGAATCGAGTGCGGACAGCAGGTCGGTCCATCGGAACGGGTAGCGGAGCTTGTACCAGTAATCGGCGTCATGCCGGTCGGGGTATCGGTCCGGTTTGAAGAATCGCGTGGCGAGTAATTCGGCAGCGGCTCGCGTCTCAGGGAGCGCACGGTACCGCGGGTGTGACGCGAACGCTCGCAGCACGATCCCCGTGATCAGGTGCGAGAACGGCTTTGTGCGATCCGGCTGGAGCGCGCTGACAAGGGGCATCACGCGCTTGAAGGATTCGGCGGCGGAAGTCCCGAGCGTGCGAAAGGGGAGCGCCCAGCCGCCGTCATCCTGACGGATCGAGAGCAGCCAGCGCAGCCCGGCGTCGACCCGCGGATCGTCCGAGCAGCCTGCCTCAATCAGGATCGCAAGGATTGCCGCTGTGTAGTTGGGCGTGTACTGGTGCCAATAGATGCCTCGAATGTCTCCTTCTTCGGTCTGGCATCCGAGCAGGAAGTCAGCCGCCCTGCTGATCGCGGGATGGCGGCCGTCCAGGTGGTACTGCTCGACCAGCGTGAGCAGTGCCTCGTACGTGGCTAGCTGGTCGTAGCCGTGCCGCGGGCGCGGCTCCTGTCTGCCAACCGGATAGCGCCACGACCCGTCCGCGCGCTGGCCGCGAAGCATTCTGGCCGGTACCGGAAGCTGCCAGAGCGGTTTCGGATCGAGCGTCTCGTCGAGCAGGTCTCGGTGGATTGACCAGGTGAGCGCCGCGTCGTCCACCGCCAGCAGCGCCGGAACCGGGTCGACCGTCAACCATCCGGCCCAGCCGCGCACGGCTCCCGCTCCTACGCCTGCGGCTGTCCGATCACCGCCGACAGTCATATTTTCACCTCCCCCGCATGCTCTCCCCCGGAGCAGGGGCCCGCATCGGGGTCCGGGCTGAATCGGGATGTGGGCTTCTACGGAAGGTCTTGTGGATGCGCGCCGGCCCGAACGTCGCGCCGGGTGCGGTTCAGCCGTCCGATTCGGGCTCGCGGGCGATTCTGATCACTGTTCGCACGCCGTCGAAGCCGTCCACCGCAATCGTCATCGGCGCAAGCAGGACGGGGCTGTCAACCTCGACTCGGGCCGGCCGGTCGACGACGTGGCGCAGGACGTTCGGAACGCGCGGTCCCCCGCGTGCCAGGGAGACCTCGATCACGTCTCCGAAACGATCGTAGGTGAGCGCTTGCAGCGCGAGCCGCCCGGCCTCGATCACGCTGCGCCCAGGCCGCGGGATGATCTCGATCGACACCTCGGCTCCGGGCATCTCCATGTTGACCGCGTCGAAGTACTCTGACCAGGTCTCGTTTGCGAGTTCTCTCGAGTAATGCATGGTGCTACGCGGCCTTCCTCGGCGCCGGGAGTGTGTGGCGCTTCCTCGGTCGGGTCGCCGCGGCAGCCTGCACGAGCAGTTCGATCAGCTCGTCGAAACGCTCATGTAGGGGGTGATGGCCCATGCCCTTCCAGATCCGGACCTGGGCGTGCGGGAACGCGGTGAGCACACCGGTGCGGTGCGCGACAGGGACGAGGCGATCGCGATCGCCCCAGACCGCAAATACCGGGCCCGGATAGCGGAGGCGACGGCGATGGAACGCATCCCCACTGCGACCTGCCTCGACAACGGCGCGCGTGCCTTCACGAGCGCCCTGCACCAGTTCAGTGCCGCGGCTCGTGACGCGATCGACGAGCCCGCTCTCAGGGGCGCGGCGGTTGGTGACCATCGTGACGTAACTAGCGGTCACAGCGAGACGGCTGCGCAGCGCGAACGGGAGGGCTGTCTGCACGACGTTGCGGATTCCCGGAATCGAGATCGCCTCAGCGAGATGGATCCGCCCGAAGCCGGCCGGCGCCAGCAGCACCAGGCCTGCAACCCGGTCGGGCATCTTCTCGGCCAGAGCGGTGGCGACGGCGCCTCCGAGCGAGTGGCCGATCAGCGTGAAGCGCTCGATGCCCAGCAGGTCAAGCCCGTCGGCGACGTCGCGAGCATAGCCCTCGATCGAGCCGCGCTCTGGCGCATCGGAATATCCGAAGCCGGGGAGGTCGAACGCGATCAGCGAGCAGCTGACGCCCCGGCAGAGTCGTCCCCATCCCTCCGAGGAATCGAGCAGGCCGTGCAGCACGACGAGGGTTTCGTCCCCGGTGCCGGCCCAGCGCCGGACACAAAGCGCGCGCCCAGCCGGCAGTCGCAGCGATTCCAGGGTGCAGATGGACGGATCGCGCTCAATCGCGACTCGACGACGACGTTGCGCAGCAGGTTCCGGGGCAGGATCAACGACGGCGCGACTCATTGAGAGTTTTTCGCTGAATTGGGGCGCCGTTTCCAGCGTGACAACCACTGGACGGGGTGGGGACGGCTGCGGTTCCCAGGTGCGTGGTTCCTACCGACGGCCGCGGCGAGCGTAATTTGCCGAAGGAGATCGGGGCGTTTGTCCGGTGGCCAGAGTGGCGGCCCGGACCTAGCCTGCGCTGCATGGCCCGACATCTCCGCCTTGCGCCGGCCGAGTCCTCCGCGGACGGCGGCCCAACAAGCAGCCCGCGGGTGCGCGTGGTCCTCGCCGAGGATCACCCGATGATGCGGCGCAGCCTCAGGCTGCTGCTCGAGGCGGACGAAAACGTCGAACTGGTCGCCGAGGCGGTCGACTTGAGCACGACCGAACGCCACGTCCGGCGTTATCGACCGAGCGTGCTGGTGCTCGACCTGCGGCTGCGGGACGGCTCGAGCATCGAGGCAATCAGCCGTATGCGACAGCGGGCGGCGTGTCCTCAGATCGTCGTGCTCACGATGGACGACAGCCCCGGCTTCGCCGAGCAGGCGCGCCAGGCGGGCGCGATCGGGTTCGTGCTCAAGGACACCGCCGAAACCGAACTCCCGGACGCGATCCGCAGCGCGGCTGCCGGCGACTACTACACGAGTCCGCGGATGCGCGACGCGGGCGTGCCGTGAATCGTCGGGATCGACGCGTGCAACTCGGTCCCGTCCGGGCCTGAGGAGATCGTCAGCGTGCCGCCGGTGAGCTGCACGCGCTCGCGCATCCCGACCAGCCCAAATCCCTCAGTTCCCACCCCCGGGTCGAAGCCGGTGCCGTTGTCACGGACGGCGATCTCAACCGCACCTTGGCCGAAGCCGACCTTGACGTGAGCCCGGCTCGCCCCCGAGTGCTTCACGACGTTTGTGAGGGCCTCCTGGACGAGTCGGTAAATCGTCGTCTCGAGCTCGGGGTCCAGTGCGTTCGAGTCGGTCTTGGACCCCGGAAGGTCGAGTGCCGCCGTGATCTCGAGGCCGTCGTGACGGCGGCGGTCTAGAAGCACCTCGATCGCGGGCCGAAGTCCCAGTTCGTCCAGCGCCGCCGGACGGAGATCGGTGATGATCGCTCGGAGACCGTCGATCCCACGCTCGATCGCCTCGACCGCGTCGCGCATCGCGGCCTCGTAGCGGACGGTGTCGCCACGCCGCAACGTTCCTGACAGCAGCACCCGCAGGCCGCCGAAGATCTGCAGCGTCTCGTCGTGGAGCTCACGAGCCCAGCGGCCGCGCTCGGCGTCCGCGGCGGTCATCGCCGCGCGTAGACGGTCGGCCTCGACGCTTCGCGCGATCGCGACGCCGTTGGCGGCCTGCGAGGCGAACGTCGAGAGCAGCTGCTCGTCGGATTCCGTGAATGGCTCCGCGTGCTCCCCCCGGTCGAACGCGGCGAGCACTCCGATGCCGGCGCCTCGATGCAGCATCGGGACGATCAGCGCTGTGTGGGCACTTGACACACCGAGCTCAGATGGCGCAATCCTCAGCCGCGTGCTGACGTCGGCGATTCGCTCCGCAACGCGGCGTTTGAGCACCTGACCGGAGGTCGACTGTCCAACGGGGATGTGCTGCCCGATCACGTCGTCGGCGTACCCGGCGCTGGCGACGGTGACGAGGTCCGCGCCTTCCAGCAGCATGATCAGCACCGCGCGCGCGTTGACAAGCGCGCGACCGCGCTTGGCGATCAGCTCGAGAACCCGCTCGAGCCCCGTCACGCCGCCGATCGCGACCGCGATGTCTCTGGTCGCCTCGAGACCTCGCACGGCGCGCTCGAGCTCCTCTCGCCGTCGCTCGCTCGCCTCGTAGAGTCGCGCGTTGGCGATCGCGGCCGCGGCCCAGTCGGTCAGGATCACCGCCGCCAGCTCGTCCTCTTCGGTGAACCTGCCCGCGTCGGTCTTGTCGGTCAGATACAGGTTGCCCCAGGGCCTTCCCTTGATCATGATCGGGACGCCGAGGAAGCTGCCCATCGCCGGATGTCCCTCGGGGAAGCCGTAGCTTCGCGGGTGCTCACCGACCGAGCGCAGCCGTAGCGGGCGCGGATCGTCGATCAGCACGCCGAGGACACCGCGCCCCTTGGGAAGCTCACCGATCGCATCGTGGGTGGCCTGGTCAACGCCGGAGTAGAGGAACTGTGCGAGCTCGCTGCGGTCCTCGCTGAGTACGCCGAGCGCCGCGTACCGGGCCCCGGTGATCTCTCTTGCAGCCTCGAGCACGCGGTGGAGGATTGCGGGCATATCCAGGTCAGAGACGAGCGTCCTGCCCACCTCGAGCAACCGGCTCAGCGGAAGCCCCTCGCCGACGGCGGTGCTGTCGCTCGATGCCCGTTCTGCCATCGGTTGCAGCCACATTAACATGTCGCGCTGCCCGGGATGGGGCGACTGCAACCCGTGAAGCACCAGCGTGGGTGGGTAACTTTCCGCGCGAGGCCTGCGGTCAACTACTGAGGCCTCGGCCGTCGCCGGCTGCAACTCTGTTTGAGCACAATGGGGAGTGTTCAGGTCAACTGCGCCTATTGCGGCGAGGTGATCGGCGTGTATG
Source organism: uncultured Solirubrobacterales bacterium (assembly GCA_963796525.1). Classification (GTDB taxonomy): domain Bacteria; phylum Actinomycetota; class Thermoleophilia; order Solirubrobacterales; family Solirubrobacteraceae; genus Palsa-465. The sequence goes on along the minus strand of CAWCMD010000009.1, from coordinate 198,200 downwards.
AGCCGATGGTCGCGGTCGTCGATGGCCAGGCGCACACGACCTCACTGGCGGCGGAGACGGAGGCAGCCGAAACCGCTGCGGCGCTCCGCTACCACCGTGACTGCTACGTGAAGACTGTGGACTAACCCGAACCCGATTGCGGGACGCTGCGGATGTGACACGGGTGGTTCTGCCCTACCGTCGAATTAGACGGAACAAGGCAGAAGGAGTCACACCATGGCTGCCAAGGTTGCACTTTCGACGCTCGAGGAGGAGGAGCGACGTTGCAGGCGCCGGCTCGCCTCCTTCCGGGCCAGGTTGTACCGGCATGATGCGGCTAGCCCAATTGCCGTAGATCGCCGGTTGCGCGAGCTCGAGCGCAGTTGGAAGGGCGCATCGAATCGCCTGCGCGAGGCGCGGAGAAACGAGCGGGGGCATTGAGTTCCGCGGCGAGCGAGGCACCCAACATGCCCGACTACGAGCGGGCGCGGCGCGAGTTCTCCTGGGCGGGGGCTCAGAAGGAACTCGCCGGCCTGCCAGGCAGAGGGCTCAACATCGCCTACGAAGCTGTCGACCGCCAGGCGGACGGGGACCTGGGCAGCGCGGTCGCGCTGCGCTTCATCGGCAAGCGCGATGAGATTTCGGAGCTCACGTATTCCGATCTCAAGCTCGAGACGAGCCGTTTCGCGAACGTTCTTGACCGGCTTGGAATCGGTCGAGGCGAGCGCGTCTTCGCACTTGCCGGACGGATCCCCGAGCTGTACACGGCGGCGCTCGGGACGCTCAAGCATGGCAGCGTCTTCTCGCCGCTGTTCTCCGCGTTCGGGCCCGAGCCGATCGAACAGCGCTTGCGCCTCGGCAACGCGCGCGTGCTCGTTACAACGACCACGCTGTACCGCCGTCGGGTCGCAGGGCTGCGCGAGCGGCTGCCGGGCCTCGAGCATGTCCTGCTGGTCGGCGACGCCGAGGAGATCGCAGCGCTCGATCGGGTCGCCGATCTGCGCGCCTTGATGAGCGCCGCCGACGACAGGTTCGAGGTGGCGCGAACGAAGCCCGAGGAGATGGCCCTGCTGCACTTTACGAGCGGCACGACAGGCACTCCCAAGGGGGCGATCCACGTCCATCGTGCGGTCGTCGCGCACCGGGCAACGGGCAGGATGGTGCTCGATCTCCACCCCGGCGACGTCTTCTGGTGCACCGCCGATCCCGGTTGGGTAACGGGCACCTCCTATGGGATCATCGCGCCGTTGACGCTCGGCGCGACGTGCATCGTTGACGAGGCCGAGTTGCAGGCGGATCGCTGGTACACAATCCTCCAGGACCAGCGGGTGAACGTGTGGTACACGGCGCCCACGGCGTTGCGCATGCTGATGCGGGTCGGGGCCGAGGTGGCTCACGAGTACGACCTCCGCGCGCTGCGGTTCATCGCGAGCGTCGGTGAGCCACTCAATCCAGAGGTCGTCGTGTGGGGACGGGAGGCGTACGGCATGCCGATCCACGACAACTGGTGGCAGACCGAGACGGGCGGGATCATGATCGCGAACTACCGCTCGATGGACATCCGGCCGGGCTCGATGGGTAGGCCGCTGCCGGGGATTGAGGCCGCCGTCGCCCGTCGCGACGAGGACGACGAGCTGGTGCTGGCAGAAGATGGTGAGGCCGAGCTCGCCGACGTCGGCGAAGAAGGCGAGCTCGTCCTGCGTCCCGGCTGGCCGTCGATGTTCCGCGGCTACCTGCACGACGACCAGCGCTATCGCGAGTGCTTCGTCGGCGGCTGGTACCGCAGCGGCGACCTTGTCCGGCGTGACGCGGACGGGTACTTCTGGTTTGTCGGCCGCGGCGATGACGTGATCAAGTCGGCCGGGCACCTGATCGGGCCATTCGAAGTCGAGAGCGCACTGCTCGAGCATCCTGCTGTGGCCGAGGCCGGCGTGATCGGGAAGCCCGATCCGGTCGCGAAGATGATCGTGAAGGCATTCGTCTCACTGAAGCCTGGCTACCAAGGCTGCGACGAACTGCGCCAGGAGCTCCTCGCGTTCGCTCGCAAGCGTCTTGGCGCAGCAGTCGCGCCCCGCGAGATCGAATTCGTCGACTCCGTGCCGCGTAACCGGAGCGGCAAGATCATGCGCCGGCTGCTGAAGGCGCGGGAGCTGGGCCTGCCGGAGGGCGACACCTCGACGCTCGAGCCGGAGCCGGAGCCGGAGCCGGAGCGATGACGGCGCGCTTGCCCGATCGAGAGCACGGGCTCGAGCTGCTACGAGAGATGGTCAGGGTGCGCCGCTTCGAGGAGAAGTGCGTCGAGCTGTACAGCGCGACCAAGATCCGGGGCTTCCTGCACCTGTACATCGGCGAGGAGGCTGTCGCTGTGGGCGTGATGCAGGCACTCACGCCGGAGGACGCGATCGTCGCGACCTACCGCGAGCATGGGCACGCCCTGATCCGAGGCGTGCCTGCGGCGTCGATCATGGCGGAGATGTACGGGAAGCTGGAGGGCTGCTCACGCGGTCGCGGCGGCTCGATGCACCTGTTCGACGCGCAGCGCCGGCTGTACGGCGGCAACGGGATCGTCGCGGCTGGCCTGCCGCTCGCGATCGGGCTCGCGCTCGCCGACAAAATGCAGGGACGCGAGCGGGTGACGGCCTGCTTCTTCGGCGACGGGGCGGTGGCCGAAGGCGAGTTCCACGAGACGATGAACCTCGCTGCTCTGTGGAACTTGCCGGTGCTGTTCTGCTGCGAGAACAACCTCTACGCGATGGGCACGGCGATCGAGCGTTACGAGTCAGAGACTGACCTGGCGCTGAAGGCCGCCAGCTACGAAATGACCGCCTGGTCGGTCGACGGGATGGATGTGCTGGCGGTGGAGGAGGCGGCACATAGGGCGGCCGCCGAGGTCCGTCAAGGAGGCCGCCCGTGCTTCCTGGAGTGCCAGACGTACCGGTTCCGGGCCCACTCGATGTACGACCCTGACCTTTACCGCGACAGGGAGGAGATCGACCGCTGGAAGCAGCACGATCCGATCCCAGCCCTGACCGCACAGCTTGTCTCAGCGGAGCTGATCGACGAGGCGGACATACAGCAGCTTGAGCGCGAAGTCGCAGACGAGGTGCAGGCCGCGATCGAGTTCGCGGAGACGGGAACGCTCGAGGCTGTTGAGGACCTCGAGCGATTCGTCTACTACGAGGGGGCCTCGTGATGAGCATCGCGCCGGAGACCGTGACGATCACCTACCGGGAGGCTTTGCGACAGGCGATCCGCGAGGCTTTGCTGGCCGACGATCGGGTGTTCCTGATGGGCGAAGACGTCGGCGCGTACGGCGGCAGCTTCGGCGTCAGCAAGGGGCTGCTGAAGGAGTTCGGACCCGAGCGGATCCGGGACACACCCCTGTCGGAGTCTGCGTTCGTCGGCGCCGGGATCGGCGCTGCGATGGGCGGGATGCATCCGATCGTCGAGGTGATGACCGTCAACTTCTGCCTGCTCGCGCTCGATCAGATCATGAACAACGCGGCGACGATCGGCCACATGTCCGGCGGACAGTTTGCGATTCCGGTCGTGATCCGGATGACGACCGGCGCCGGCAGGCAGGTCGCAGCCCAGCACTCGCACAGTCTCGAAGGGTGGCTGGCGCACATTCCCGGCTTGAAGCTGCTGGCCCCGGCGACGCTCGAGGACGCGCGCGGCATGCTCGCCCCGGCGCTGGCGGATCCCAACCCGGTCCTGATCTTTGAGCACGGCTCGCTGTACAACACGGAGGGCGAGTTAGCCCAGGACGCCGCAGCGGTCGAGATCGAGCAGGCGGCGATCCGACGTGCCGGAAGCGATGTGACGATCGTTGCCTACGGGGGCACGGTCTCCACCGCGATGGCGGCCGCCGATCAGCTCGCGGACGCCGGCATCGATGCCGAGGTGATCGACCTCCGCGTCCTGCGTCCGCTCGACGATGCGGCGGTAATCGCGTCGGTCGCTCGGACGCACCGAGCGGTGATCGTGGACGAGGCTTGGCGCTCGGGAAGCCTCGCGGCCGAGGTCAGCGCGCGGATCATGGAGCAGGCGTTCTATGAACTGGACGCGCCAGTGGCGCGCGTCTGCTCGGCCGAGGTCCCGATGCCGTATTCGAGCCATCTCGAGCAGGCGGCGCTACCGCAGCCCGAGACGGTGGTCAGCGAGGTGCGCCGGATGGTGGGTGATGTCTGACTTCCTGATGCCGTCGCTCGGTGCCGATATGGACACCGGCACGCTGCTCGAGTGGTACGTCAAGCCGGGCGACGCGGTCAAGCGCGGCGACATCGTCGCGCTGGTCGATACGAGCAAGGCCGAGATCGAGATCGAGATCTTCGAGGCTGGGGTAATCGGGGAGCTGCTCGTCCAGGAGGGTGAGAGGGTGCCGGTCGGGACGGTGCTGGCGACAGTGGTGCCGGCGAGCGGGAACGGCGTCCCGCCGCCGGCGGCCGTCGCGCCGCCACCGGCGGCCGTTGCGCCGTCGCCGCCACCCGCGCCGGCGGCCGTTGCGCCGGCACCCGCGCCGGCGGCCGTCGCGCCGCCACCGCCGCCGCCGCCACCCGCGCCGGCTCCTGTCTCTCTTGAGGAGCATCGCCTTCGCGTCTCGCCGGTGGCTCGCAGGGCCGCGGCGGCTCTGGGCGTCGACCTGCAGGCGGTGTCCGGCACGGGCCCGGCCGGGGCGATCAGGCTTGCCGACGTGGAAGCGGTGAACGGTTCGCAGACGCCGCCGTCCCAAGAACCAAGAGCCGCGGACCGGCAGCGCGCGATGCGCGAGGCGATCGCAGCGCTGATGGCGCGGTCCAAGCGCGAGATCCCGCATTACTACCTCGAGCTGCAGATCGACTTCTCGCGGGCGCTCGATTGGCTGCACGAGACAAACCTGAAGCGTGAGGTGACCGAGCGGCTGCTGCCGTCGGCGCTGCTGATGAGCGCGGTCGCGCACGCCGCGGCCGAGATGCCAGAGATGAACGGCTTCTGGGTGGAGGGCGCGTTCAAGGCCGGCAGCGGCGTGCATCTCGGTGTGGCGATCTCGCTACGCGGGGGCGGTCTGATCGCGCCGGCATTACATGACGCCGACAAGATGACCCTCGAGCAGCTGATGGCGGGCACCCGCGATCTCGTGGCGCGAGCGCGCAGCGGCCGCCTGCGCAGCTCGGAGATGTCGGACCCGACGATCACGGTCACGAACCTGGGCGAGCGCGGAGTCGACCTCGTCCACGGGGTGATCTACCCGCCGCAGGTGGCCCTCGTCGGCTTTGGCGGCGTGCGCGAGCGGCCTTGGGCGGACCACGGGATGCTGGGCGTCAGACCTGTCGTGGTGGCCACGCTTGCCGCGGATCACCGGGCCGGCGACGGCCACACGGGCGGCCGCTTCCTGACGCTGATCGAGCATCGACTCCAGAAACCGGAGGAGCTATGAGCACCGAGCAACAACTGCGTGACGCCGTGATACGCGCGTTGATCGAAGTCGCGCCCGACATCACCCCCGATGCGATCAGGCCGGACATCGACCTCTACGAGCAGCTGGACATCGACTCGATGGACTTCCTGAACGTCGTGGTCGCGATCCACGACCAGACCGGAATCGAGATCCCGGAGCGGGACTACCCAAAGCTCTCGACGCTCAACGACGCAGTCGCTTATCTCGCCGGAGCGCAGACGGTTTAGCGTCCGCGGCGACGGCGCCGGCGCACCGCAGCGCAGATGTTCGGGATGATCAGAGCGAACCTCGTGCGCCGGTGGGGGCGGACTGCCCTCACCTGCCTGGGCATCGCGTTTGGGGTTACGACGGTCGTAGCCTTGCTCGCGGTGACGTCGGGTCTGTCACGCAGCGCGGGCGATCTGGCCAGATTGGGGCGGGCTGACTTCGGCGTCTTTCAGTCGGGTGTGACCGACCTCACGGCCTCTTCGCTGCCGGGCTCGGTCGTCCCGAGGATCGGCGCCGTTCCCGGCGTGGCAGCCGTCTCGTCCGTGAAGATCGTGCCGAACGCGATCCGATCGGACTCTTCGATCTTGCTCTTCGGCTCCCCGCCGGGCAGCTACCTGACCAGGCGGCTGGTGCTCGTCTCCGGGCGGCCGCCGCGAGGCGACGAGCTGTTCGTCGGAAGCGGCGCCGCGAGGCGCCTCCGCCTCGGACCCGGTGGCGTGCTGAACGTCGCCGGTCATCCATTCACCGTTGCGGGGATCTACCGCTCGGGGATCGCGCTCGAGGACAGTGGCGTGGTGCTTCCGCTGGCGACCGCCCAGAGGCTGTCGAACCGAGGCACGGAGGTGAGCATGGTCGCAGTCTCGATCGCGCCTGGGTATCGCGAGCGCGACGTCGAGCGAGCCGTCCAGCAGGCGATCCCAGGGACGCTGGCGCTCGGAGACCCCAGCGAGGTGACGCGTGTGGACACCAACAGCCGTGTCATCAGCAAGGCGGCGATCATCATCGCCGCGCTCGCGCTGCTCCTCGGAGCGGTGGTCGTGATCAACACGATGGCGATGGCGATGATCGAGCGCCGTAGGGAGTTCGGCGTGCTCTCGGCCGTCGGCTGGAGCAGGGCGCGAATCGCGCGGCTGATCGTTGGCGAGACGATGGCGATCAGCCTCGCCGGCGCGGTCATCGGACTCGTCCTCGGCGCGCTCGCCAGCCAACTTGTCGTCCGTGCGCTCGCGGCGGCGACCTTCGTCACGCCCGAGGTGAGCCTCTGGGTGCTCGCCCGCGGGCTGCTCGTCGGATTCGCGCTCGGTGTGATCGGCGCCCTATTCTGCGTCTCGCAGGTGCTGAGGGTGCCGGTGCTAAGAGCGATGAACAGATGAGCGCGCGCGAACTCGACCCGTCCGAGCTGCGGCGCACCGTGGCGGAGGGCACGATCCGCTTCAGCTCGACCGAGGAGGTCGAGGCGCTCGACGGCACGGTCGGCCAGGCGCGTGCACACGAGGCAATCACGTTCGGGCTGCAGGCGGAAACGGCGGGTTACAACATCTTCGCGACCGGTCCGGTGGGCACCGGCAAGCGAACATCGGTCGAGGCGCATCTGCACGAGCAGGCTGCCCGGCGCCCGGCGCCCGGCGACTGGGTCTACCTTCACAACTTCAAGGAGCCCCGCCACCCGATCGTCGTGGCGCTCGCAAGCGGGCAGGGACGGAGGCTCCAGGACGACATGCGCCGGTTCCTCGAGGACGCCCGGCGCGACCTGGTGGCCGCATTCGAGAGCGACACGTACGCCCGCCGCCGCCGCGAGGTGACCGAGCCGATCGAGCGCGAGCAGGAGGCGGCGCTGAGCGACCTGCGCGAGGAGGCGCTGGCCGGCGGAATCGCGCTCGAGATGACCCCGGCCGGCATGGTCACGGTGCCGATCCGCGATGGCCAGCCGCTCTCGCCCGCCGATTTCGGGCAGCTATCCGACGAGGTCCGCGCCGGCTACCAGCAGACTCTGGAGCGGCTCGCTCCGCGGATGCAAGCCTTCCTGATCCGGGTCCGCGCCCTGCAGCGGGAGGCGCGCGACCGGCTCCGCGCGCTTGAGCGCGAGGTCGCGCTATTTGCGGTTGGGCACCTGATCGACGAACTCAAGGAACGCCACGGCCAGGCCGAGAAGCTGGCGGGATGGCTGAGCGAGGTCGCGGAGGACGTGACCGAGAACCTCGCGCAGTTCCAGTCGTTCGGCGGCGAGGGCACGGGCGAGTCAAGCCAGGGGCTGCTCGCGACGATCGGCGCCGGCCAGGACCAGGCCCTGGCGCGCTACGACGTCAACGTGTTCGTCAGCCACGACTCCAACGCCCAAGCGCCGGTGGTCCTGGAGACCAATCCGACGTACCCGAACCTGTTCGGGCGCATCGAGCACCAAGGATTGCTCGGCGGGGCCCTCGTCACCGATCACAGAATGCTCCGCCCCGGCGCGGTTCACCGCGCCAACGGCGGCTACCTGATGCTCCCCGCCGCCGAGGTCCTGGCGCAACCGTTTGTCTGGCCGAAGCTCAAGGAGATCCTGCAGACGGGGCGGATCCGACTGGAGAACCCGGCCGAGCAGTACGCCCTGATTCCCACGTCGACGCTGACCCCGGAGGCGATCGAGCTCGACCTGAAGGTCGTGCTCGTCGGATCGCCGCTGCTGTACGAGTTGGCGTACCAGTACGACGAAGACGTTCGCAAGCTCTTCCGCGTCAAGGCGGAGTTCGACTGGCGGGTCCCGTGGGACGAGGAAGGTATGCATGGCTATGCGCGCTTTCTCTCCTCTCACGTCCGCACGAACCACCTTCGTCACTTCGATGCGGGCGCGACGGCGCGGGTGATCGAGCACGGCGGCCGGCTTGCCGAGGATCGCGAATGGCTGTCGACTCGCTTCGTCGACATCGCGGGGCTCGCGGCCGAGGCGAGCCACTGGGCCAGGCTGGAGGGAAGCGAGATCGTGCGCTCAGGGCACGTCGAGCAGGCGATCGAGCGCAAGGTGCGGCGCTCCGATCTGATCGAGCAACGACTGCTGGAGATGGTGGCCGAAGGCACGGTCATGCTCGACTTCGACGGCGCGCGAGTCGGACAGGTCAACGGGCTGTCGGTGATCAGCCTCGGCGATTACTCGTTCGGCAGGCCGATGCGCATCACGGCAAGCGCCGGCCCCGGGCGCGGTTCGCTGCTCAGCATCGAGCGAGAGACCGAACTGAGCGGCCACATCCACGACAAGGGCTTTCTGATTCTCAGTGGCTACCTGCGTTCCCGTTATGGCGGCGAGCGGAGGCTGGCCGTGAGCGCGCAGCTGGTGTTCGAGCAGGCGTACGAGAACATCGACGGTGACTCGGCCGCCAGCGCCGAGCTCTACGCGTTGCTCTCCGAGCTGGCTGGGGCGCCGCTTCGCCAGGACATCGCGGTCACAGGGTCGGTGAACCAGCACGGTGAGCTGCAGGCGATCGGCGGCGTCAACGAGAAGATCGAGGGGTTCTACCGGGCATGCCGGATCGGCGGGTTCACGGGGCGTCAGGGAGTGGTCATCCCGGCGGCGAACGTCCGCAATCTGATGCTGTCCCCTGAAGTCGTCAGGAGCGTCGCGGCGGGGCAGTTTCACGTGTGGAGCGCGTCTGCGGTCGATGAGGGAATCGAGTTGCTCACCGGGATCCCGGCCGGGGCTCGTGGGGCGGACGGTCGCTACCCCGAGGGAACGATCCACGCTCGAGTCGAAGAGCGGCTCGAGCGCTGGGCGGCAATCGGCGATGTGGACACGCCGCGGGCCGTTGGTCAGGACGACGGCAACGCCAACAGCGCCGCGGAGTAGCCCGGCACCGTCACCGTGTAGCTCCCGTGGCGGCGACTCGTCGTCGTGTGCCTAGGGCGCCCGTGCCAGCGAGCGTCAACGCCGATCGACTGGCCGCCGAGCGTGATCGAACGCCGTGAGTTCGTGGCTGCCGCCCACAGCCAGCGGACGGTACCGCGGTTCGCGACGTGAGCAGGTTGAAGGGTTGTCGTCACGGCACGCGGGCCCTTGTTTATCAGGAGAATCCGCAGCGCGTCCTCGGATCTGACGGCCCAGGCTTTGATGTGAAGGTCGCTCGGCCCGGTGATGTCGGCCCCGACCAGGCGAGGCCGGGGGCCGATCATCTGGGCAAACGTGGCGAGACCGTAGAGCTCCGGCAGCGGCTCGATCCCGCCGCTGGTCGGGTGAAACGGGGCATTGCCGTTCCCCGGCCTCGTCTCCCAGTTGATGCCTGACGCCCCGGTCGTGAGCATCTCGAACAATGCGTCAGGGGCCCAGAGCGCCGTCGCGAACGTGTCGGTAACGCCCGGCACGCCGCCACAGCTGACGGTGTTGAGCTCGTTGATCCGCACCTTCATCCCGTTTGCGCGCGCGTAGGCCATCGTCGGGATCACCGTCTTCGCCAGTCCGTACGACCCTCCTTCGCCCAGGAACGAGCGCATTGAGGGGTAGTAGTTGGAGAGCGGCGGCGCGCACGTCGACGATGGGTAGCGATGAGTGGTGATCAGTTGCGGGCTCTGCGTGCCAAGGCCGCCGAGCGCCGTGACCCAGTCGAGTACGGATGAGACGGTGTCCGGTGCCGCCAGTGGAACTCGCGGTACCTCCGCCGTGAGCACGCGCGCGTACTGCTCGTAGTCGCGCCGGTAATCCTGCGGCGAGTAGCCGTGGGTCCAGTCGCGCGACGTGGAGGGCAGTGTGCTCGCGACGCGTTCCCGCTGCAGGCCCGGCTGGAGGTAGTAGAGGTCCGGCTCGTTGCCGACGTCGAGGCCGATCAGCGCGCCCCGCGGGAGCGCCGCGATCGTCGCGTTGGCGAAGTCCGCGGCCATCTGCGGCGAGTGGACGGCCATGTTGAGCCCGAGCATCACGCGAAGGTTGTTGCGCCGGACGAGGGTCGCAAGCTGCGCCACCCACTGATCGTCGAGGCTGAACACCCACGGCGGGGCGTGGCTGGTGTCCGTATTCCAGTACATGTTGTCGCCAGACTTGCCACCCAGCCTGAGGACCAGCGGAGACCCGTCCCGGGGAGCGATCAACGACAGCACCCGGTCGAACAGCGTGCCCTCGGCCTCATACGTCCCCAGCTCGTCGTACTCGATCGCGAGTCCCAGGAAGGAACGCGGGATTCGTGTCTCACGGCTGGTGAGCTTCAGGTCCGCTCGCTCGGGTGGCTGCTGGGAGCGGTGTACCGGCAGCGGCTCCCAAGGGCCCACCGGCTCCGGCGAGTAGATCCACGTGCCTGGGCCGGCGACTTCCGCTCTTGGGTTCGCGGATGCCGGAGCCGCCGCCGCGAGGGTCACGACGGCGGCGAAGATCGCCGGCAGGGCAGCGATCCGTCTGATCATGTGCATCGAACTTGCGGCCACGGTCCAGTCGCGCTCCCCAGGCTCCGGTCGAACGAGTCTACGGCCTCGCCAAGATCCGTATTTGGTCCCGATCTCCATGGCGGCTCTTCCCTGATGCCATGTGCGTGTGCGCGTTGCAGACTCACGTCGATGAGAGTCGCGCACACATCTGGACCGACCGTGAGGGTCAGGATCAGCAGCCTCGGGGCGTGGCAGGTCTTGATGCCGGGGCGGCGCGGTCCGGTCAGGTGCGAGAATCTCGACGAGGCCCGCCGTGTGGCACATGAGTGTGTCGCGCACGGGCACGCCAGTGAGCTGATTGTCTACGACGCGTATCACCGAGTGCTCGAGCACGAGTTGAGCGACGGCCAAGCCGAGGGCCGAGCTGCGTGAAGGTCGGACTCGTCCTCGGCGCTGGCGGTGTGCTCGGAGGCGCCTGGCTGGTTGGTGCCCTGAATGCCTTGAGCGACGAGACGGGATGGGATCCCGGCAGTGCGGAGCACATCGTCGGGACCTCCGCGGGGTCGATGGTCGCCGGCCTGCTGGCAGCGGGGGTGCCGCCTTGGTTCATGCTCGCGCACTCGGCTGGTGAGGTGGGCGATGATGGACACGCCCCGCCGGCCGGCGAGGCCGACGACGAGCGCTCGGCCGCAGAAGGCGCCGGCGGCCGTGGGCGCTCGGCCGGCGCGAGCGCTCGCGAGCGCTCGGCCGGTTCCGAATTCCGGCTGCACGCGGGCGTGCCCGTGTTGGGGCCGGGCTCCTGGCGGCTGGCTCTCGGATCGCTGGCCCGTCCGTACAGGTATTCGCCGACCGCAGTGCTGGCCGGCTGGCTTCCGCGCGGGCTGATCTCCACGGAGCCGCTGAAAGAGACGATCATCCGGGTGGCGGGCGACGGTTGGGCGCCCCATCCGAACCTGTGGATCATGGCGTGCGATTACGTGAGTGGGCGCCGCACGGCGTTCGGGCGCCAGAACGCGCCGCCGGCGCGGCTCGCCGATGCGGTGGCCGCATCTTGTGCGATCCCCGGCTTCTACCGGCCGGTGCGGATCGCGGGCCGGCCCTACGTGGACGGTGGCGTTTACTCGACGTCCAACCTCGATGTCCTCGCCGACCAGGGACTTGACCTCGTCATCTGCCTGAACCCGATGTCCTCGTTGCACGCCCCGCAGCCGCGGACGCTCGGCGAGCGGGCCGCGTCAGTGCTGAGACAGGCTTCAGGGCGGAGGTTGGGCTCTGAGGCCAGGAGGGTGCGAGCGGCGGGGACGGAGGTCGTCCTGATTCAGCCCACGGTCCACGAGCTCGATGCGATGGGAACGAACCTGATGAGCTCCAAGCGTCGCCGCGAGGTGACCGAGGTGGGAGCGCACACGGTCGCCAAGCACCTGCGCGAGACCGACCTCGGCGAGCGTCTTTCACAACTTCCGCGCGGCCGGGCCGAGCTGGTCAGCCGCCCAGAGGAGCCGCTGACCGGAGCGCCGGACTTCGCGGAGCTTGCGCGGCTGCGCTGGGAGGCGCCGCCGAAGTCCGCCGACACCCTGAGCGCGCGACGCTGAACCCCGGCGCCGGGACTACGCGTCGCGTCGGCCCGCGAGGCGAAGCGGCGCGTAGTGTCGAGCCATCGGCGCGGCGATGTCGTGCTTGGCCGCGATTCCGAGCAGCTTACGAATCGCAGGCGAGAGCCCCGCCGACGGGACCGGCATCTCGACCTCGACCGTTCCCGCCTCGCGATCGACGACGCGCACTGAACCGGTTCGGCGGAGCAGCTTCAGCATTCGCTCGTTCGTTGCGAGCAGCATGGCGGTGAACCGGGTGATTCCCTCCGCGCGAGCTCGCTCGCCGATCACCTCGAGGAGCACTCCGCCCAGCCCGCGGCGCTGCCAGTCGTCGATCACGGTGACGGCCACCTCTGCCACGTCCGGTCGTTGCTCGTTGCGCACGTAGCGGGCGACGCCGATGCCCTCACCGCTGGCCTCGTCGACGGCGATGATCGCCTCGTGGTCGTGGTGGTCGATCTCAGTCAGGTAACGGACCGTCGCCTCGGTCAGCTCGGTCATCGGGGCGAGGAACCGGCGGTAGCGAGACTCCTCGCTGAGCCGCTCGAAGCCACGGAGCAGCATCGGCCTGTCAGATTCGTGGCCTTGGCGGATCCGGACTCGTGACCCATCGCGCAGTGTGATCGGCGCGCCCAACGCGACCAACTCGTCGGTCGACGGTGTCGGAGAAAGCTTCGAGGGCGGTCCCGTGCCCTTCTTGCGGCCTGTTGACGTCCCAGACATGTCTGTATCCAGTGCCCGACCGAGGATGACATGGTGACCTGGCCGTGCCATCCGGGAGAACCCGCAGCAGTTCTAGGGGCTAGATTCCGCCGCTCAGCGGGTGCGGCGGTGGCTGATCGCGCGGCGGCGGGTCGTCCGCCACGAGCTGGGAGACGGTGACCAACCGGAAGTGACGCTCGCGCAGGCGGGTGATGATGCGCGGCAGCGCGGCCACCGTCTGCGAGCGATCGCCGCCACCGTCATGCATCAGGATGATCGCGCCCGGTTGGGCGCCGCTGACGGCGACGTACACGATCCGGTTCACTCCCGGCCGCGAATAGTCCTTGGTGTCCGCACTCCACAGCGCCATCAGCATGTGCAGGGAATGCAGTGTGGCGAGGGTGGTGGCGTTGAACGAGCCGTAGGGAGGACGAAACAGGTGCGGGCTGGGCGCCCCCGCCTGCTCGATCGCGCTTGCCGCGTCGGTGAGCTGCGCGAGCTGGGCGCCCGGTGAGAGCTCGGCCAGCGGCGGGTGATCCTCGGTGTGGTCGCCGACCGCGAAACCGTCTCGCGCCTCGGCCGCGACGAACCGGGGATACGCACGGGCCGAGCGCCCAACCACGAAGAACGTCGCCGGCGCGTGCATCCTGGTCAGAATCTGGATGATCTGCGGCGTGAATGCGCTCGGACCGTCGTCGAACGTGAGCGCGACGTCTGGTTCTCTGCGTCCTGCGAGCTGGACGTAGGGCGTGTACGCGAGCACGCGATCGATTCCCTGAGTGTCGCTCGCTGCGGGCGCCGGCGCCGCCGTGTGCTTGGCCCGAGGCGCGAGGCCTCGATGGCTCTCGGAGCCGGTGCTGGTGCCGGTGCTCGCCGACCGCGAGCTCGACGCGCCGCACGCGACCAGGACAATTCCGAGGGCTGCAAGTATCACCGCCAGCGCAGCGCAGGAGCCTGTCCCCACCCGGCGCGGCCGGTATTCGTGCGACCGGTCGGTCATCGGCACCGGGAGTGTGCCAGCCGCCCGGTGCAAGCGCGGAGAGCCGCCGGAGCGTGGCAAGCTGGTGTCAGATGGAATTTCGCCTAGCCGTAGTCGACGTCGAGAATCCCGAGGAGCTCAACCTGATCCTCGGGCAATCCCACTTCATCAAGACGATCGACGACCTGCACGAGGCGCTGGCGGGTTCCGCGCCGACGCTCCGGTTCGGGATCGCGTTCTGCGAGTCCTCTGGTCCGAGGCTCGTGCGCCGTTCGGGAAACGATCCTCAGCTGGTCGAGCTCGCGACCCGTAACGCGCTCGCGATTGGCGCCGGGCACTCGTTCATCGCGTTTCTGCGCGATGGGTTCCCGGTCAACGTCCTCAATCAGGTCAAGCTCGTGCCCGAGGTGTGCCGGATCTACTGCGCCACGGCCAACCCGCTCCAGGTGATCGTCGCGGAGACACCCGCGGGGCGCGGGATCATCGGCGTGATCGACGGAGGCGCGCCGCTTGGGGTCGAGACCGAATCGGACGTGATCGCCCGCCGAGAGCTGCTGCGTCAGATCGGTTATAAGCCCTAGGCCGGGGCATCATGTTGGATTTCCACACCGGCTGCCCGAGGGCGTAGAGTGGGACTGATGGGGAGCAGAGTCATCGAGCGGGCTGACTTCGATGCTCTGCTAGGCGCCCTGGCCGACCGGGGATACACGGTCATCGCTCCGACGATCCGCGATCGCGCAATCGTCTTCGATGAGATCGGCGGGGTGTCAGACCTGCCGATCGGGTGGACCGACGAGCAGGACGGCGGCACCTACCGGATCAAACGCCGCGACGACGAGGCGCTGTTCGGGTATGCGGTCGGGCCTCACAGCTGGAAGCAGTACCAGCTCCCAGCGAGCGTCAAGCTGTGGGGGGCCCGGGTCGACGAGCACGGCGCGCTGACGGACTTCGACGAACCGTCTCGCGAGGCGCCGCGCTACGCGTTCGTCGGGGCGCGATCCTGCGATCTGCACGCGATGGGCATTCTCGACCGGGTGCTGCTGGGCGGTCGCCATCCAGACCCCGCCGACAACGCCCGGATCGAAGACGTGTTCATCCTCGCCGTGCAATGCGGCGTCGCGGGCGGGACCTGCTTCTGCGTCTCGATGAATACCGGGCCGGTCGCGAAGGGGGGTTTCGACCTCGCGCTCACAGAGGTGATCGAGTCGGACAGGCACTACTTCGTGATCGAGGTCGGCAGCGAGCGGGGCGGCGACGTGCTCGCCGAGGTCGCGAACATCGAAGCGACCCCGGCCGACCAAACAGCCGCCGAGGGGATTCACGAGCACACCGCGGCCAGCATGGGGCGCGAGATGGACATCGACGACATCAAGGGGCTGCTTTACCGCAACTACGATCATCCCCGCTGGGACGAGGTGGCCGACCGATGCCTGACGTGCGGCAACTGCACGATGGTCTGCCCGACTTGCTTCTGCACGACGGTCGAGGACGTCACCGACCTGGCAGGCGAGCACGTCGAGCGCCACCAGCAGTGGGACTCGTGCTTCACCGTCGACTACTCGCATATCCACGGCGGAGCGGTGCGTGGATCTGCGCGGTCGCGCTACCGCCAGTGGATGACCCACAAGCTGGCGACGTGGTGGGACCAGTTCGATTCGAGCGGATGCGTCGGCTGCGGACGCTGCATCACGTGGTGCCCGGTGGGGATCGACATCACCGAGGAGGCACGGGCAATCAGAGACAGCGAAAGGGGACCTTCCGGTGAAGACGATTGAAGGCGAGATCGCCGAGGCGCCCACGTTCTCGGGACTGGAGCCCTCGCAGTTCGAGTTCATCGCCGGCTGCGCGCGCAACGAGCACGTCAACGCCGGCGCGATCCTGATGCGGGAGGGCGAGCCGGCCGACCGTTTCTTCCTGATCCGTCGCGGGGCCGTGGCGCTCGAGATCGCCGCGCCCAACGGTCCCTTGGTGATCATGACGCTGCACGACGGTGAGGTCGTCGGCTGGTCGTGGCTGTTTGCCCCCTACCAGTGGGCAATGGACGGCCGCGCGATCGAGGACACGAGCTTGATCACATTCGATGCCGCCTGCCTGCGCGGCAAGGTCGAGAGCGATCACGAACTCGGCTACCAGCTGATGATCCGCTTCGCCTCCAACATCGTGGACCGGCTTCAGGCAACCCGCTTCCAGCTCCTCGACGTCTATGGGCGTGCTCCAGGCGCGGCCTGACATCTCAGAGCGCGGGCCGATGGTCCCGGCCCCGTTCACGCTGCTCGAAAAGCGCCAGGACACCGTGGACACCTGGACGCTCGTGCTCGAGGCGCGCTCGGGCGAGCCGTTCGAATTCGCGCCGGGCCAGTTCACGATGCTCTCAGCGAGCGGCGCCGGCGAGGTTCCGATCTCGATCAGCGGCGACCCCGACGAACCCGAGCGGCTCGTGCACACCGTTCGCGCCGTCGGCCTCGCGACCCAGGCAATCTGCGACGCGGAACCCGGACACGCGCTCTCGGTCAGAGGACCATTCGGCTCCGCTTGGCCGGTCGAGGAGGCGGAGGGCCATGACGTTGTGTTCGCTCCGGGAGGCATCGGGCTGCCGCCGCTGCGGCCAGCGATTCTACGGATGCTCGACCGTCGCGAGCGGTACGGCCGGATGGTGCTTCTGTACGGCGCCCGGACGCCGGATCAACTCCTCTTCAGCGACGAGCTGGAGGCATGGCGTAAGCGCGGGCTCGAGGTGCTGGTGACCGTCGACGCCGCAGGTCCCGAGTGGCTCGGGCCGGTGGGCGTGGTGACCCGGCTGGTCCCGCGGGCGCGACTCTCAGCGGACAACGTGTTCGCGATGTCGTGCGGCCCGGAGGTGATGATGCGCTTCGTCGTCCTCGAGCTGATGAAGCGAGGCCTGCAGGCGGACCGGATGTACGTCTCGATGGAGCGCAACATGCAATGCGGAATCGGTCACTGCGGACACTGCCAGCTCGGTCCCACGCTGGTGTGCCGCGACGGCCCCGTATACCGTTGGTCGGACGTCGAACGCTGGCTGGCGATCAGGGAGCTGTGATGAGCGCACACGCTCAGAAGAAGAAACTGGCGGTGTGGAAGTTCGCGTCCTGCGACGGCTGCCAGCTGAGCCTGCTGGATTGCGAGGACGAGCTGCTCGCGATCGCCGGGCAGGTCGAGATCTCCTATTTCCTCGAGGCCACGCGGGCAACGGTCGACGGGCCCTACGACGTGTCGCTGGTCGAGGGGTCGATCACGACCCCGCACGACGCCGACCGGATCCACGAGGTACGCAAGCAGTCGAAGCTGCTGGTCACGATCGGGGCGTGCGCGACCTCCGGCGGAGTTCAGGCGCTTCGGAACTTCGGCGACGTCGAGGAGTTCACGCGCGCCGTCTACGCTAGCCCGGAGTACATCTCGACGCTGACGCACTCGACCCCGATCAGCGCCAACGTGCCGGTCGACTACGAGCTGCAGGGATGCCCGATCAGCAAGGATCAGCTGCTCGAGGTGCTGAGCGCGTTCCTCTACGGCCGCCGCCCGCGGATCCGCTCGCACAGCGTGTGCGTGGAGTGCAAGCGCCGCGGGACCGTCTGCGTGATGGTGGCGCACGGAACCACCTGTCTGGGACCGGTGACGCACGCCGGATGCGGCGCGATCTGCCCCTCCTACGACCGTGGGTGCTACGGCTGCTACGGACCCAAGGAGACGCCGAACACGACCTCGCTCAACGCATGGTCGGATCTCGAGGATCTCGACCTCGTCCGCGTCTACCGCAGCTTCAACGCGGCCCGGCCGCACTTCCGAGAGGCGAGCGAGGCACATGAGCGGTGACTCAAATCGGGTGATCCGCACCGACTACCTCGCCCGTGTCGAGGGCGAGGGAGCAATGTACGTGCAGCTCGACGGCGATCAGGTGCGGGACGTCAAGCTGCGCATTTACGAGCCGCCGCGATTCTTCGAGGCGTTCCTGCGGGGGCGCGGTCATACCGAGGCAGCCGACATCACTTCGCGCATCTGCGGGATCTGCCCGATCGCCTACCAGATGAGCGCGCTGCGAGCGATCGAGAACGCGTGCGGCGTGGCCATCGACAGCGGTCCGATCCGCGACCTGCGCCGGCTGATCTACTGCGGTGAGTGGATCGAGAGCCACGGATTGCATGTCTATCTGCTCCATGCTCCCGACTTCCTCGGCTACCCCGGGTTCGTTGAAATGGCCGGCGACCATCCACAGATCGCCCAGCGTGGTCTGGAGTTGAAGAAGGCGGGCAATGCGATCGTCTCGGTGGTCGGAGGTAGGGAGATCCATCCGGTGAATCTCCGCGTCGGGGGCTTCTACCGTGCTCCGAGCCCCGCTGAGCTGCGCCGAGCACTCCGCGATCAGCTGGAGCGGGCGCGTGAACTCGCCCTGGAGACGGTGCGCTGGGTCTCGAGCTTCGAATTCCCCGACGTTGACTGGGATCCCGAGCTCGTCGCACTCAGTGACCCCGATCTCTACCCGATCGACCTCGGCCGGATCGTTTCCAACCGCGGGCTGGATATCGCGCCTGCGCAGTTCCTCAGCGAGGTCACAGAGGAGCACGTCGAGCACTCCAACGCGCTGCATGCGACGCTGCGCGCGCGTGGCGCCTACCTGACCGGGCCGCTGGCGCGCTACAACCTGGCCTCGTCGAAGCTCGGAGCGGTGGCTCAGGACGCGGCCCGCGAGGCGGGCTTGCCGGAACGATGCGTGAATCCGTTCCAGAGCATCGTCGTGCGGGCCGTGGAAATCCTCCAGGCCTGCGACGAGGCGGTTGCGCTGATCGATGGCTACGAGCTGCCCGACGAGCCGGCGGTCGAGGTGCCGGTGCGCGCCGGCGTCGGGCACGGTGCGACCGAGGCCCCGCGCGGTCTTCTCTATCACCGCTACGAGATCGACGAGGACGGCACGATCCTCGAGGCCCGGATCGTCCCACCGACCTCGCAGAACCAGCTCTCGATCGAGGAGGATCTGCGCGGCGTCGTGGAGCGGTACGTCGACCTCCCCGACGAGGAGCTTCGCAACCGCTGCGAGCAGGCGATCCGCAACCACGATCCGTGCATCTCCTGCGCCACCCACTTCCTTGATCTGACGGTCGACCGGGTCTGAGGGCAGTGCCGCGCTCGGTCGTCGTGATCGGGATCGGAAACGAGCTGCGCGGCGATGACGCGGCGGGGCTGATCGTCGCGCGGCGGCTCGCCGAGCAGCCAACGACGGACGGGGTGCGCATCCGCGAGCATGACGGCGAGGCAATCGACCTGCTCGAGCTGTGGGAGGGCGCCGATGCGGTGGTACTCGTCGACACGGTCCGCTCAGGATCGGCGCCGGCAACGGTTCATCGCATCGACGCGAGCGATGCCGCGATCCCCGCCGCGCTCGCCCGCACATCCAGCCACACGATCGATGCCGCCGGCGTGATCGAACTGGCCCGGACGCTGGGCCGTCTGCCGAGGACCGTGATCGTCTACGGAATCGAAGGCAGCCGGTTCACAGCGGGCGACGAGCTCGCCTCAGAGGTTGCCGGAGCGCTTGATGCGCTGGCGGAAGCGGTGAGACGCGAAGCTTCCGAGCTGGCCGCCTAGACCTTCGGCTCGGCGTCCTTCTTGCTTTCGATCTGGGCGACCTGTGTCTCGCCCGTCACCGACTGCTTGAACGTGCGGATGCCCTCGCCGAGTGAGCGCCCGATGTCGGGAACGCGCTTGGCCCCGAACACCAGCAGCACGACGACCAGCAGGATGGCGATGTGCACAGGATTCTCAAGTCCAAGTCCCATGTCTGCGAAGCCTCCTCCTATCGGAACGACCCTTCGACGTTATGCGATGCGCGAGGCGTTCTACAGCGGTGTTTCCCGCATCCGCGGTACGGCGGAATACGGCTAGGGTCGCGGCACTAGCGCGCAAGCGTCGGCAGCCGCCGCCAGCCGTGCTCGATCCGCGCCCGTGGCTCGAAGCACCTTCAGAGAACCTGCGCGTCGAGCCACTGCTCCGGGCGAGCCCCGACCCGTTCGCAGAACGAGCGAACTCGCCGCGCGTCGCCGCGGCCGCGGACGTACAGACCAAGGCTGTCGAGCTTGATCGACACGACGGCCGCCCCCATCGAGAGCAGCCGGTCGGCAAGATTCGCGAGCCGCCCAAGATCGACGACGTCGGCGACGGTCGCGCCGGCTTGCCGAGCACTGTGCGCGCCGCGGTCCAGCATGAACAGCAGCTCGTCGATGCTCGGATGAACGAGGTCGACGTGCGGCAGCGTTCGGGTGAGGAGTTCCTCCCAGTCCACACGGCCGGCGTCGCTATCGGGATCTGGCTGGCACAGATCGAGCGAGGTCGCAGGCCCCGGTGTCGCTGACGATCATCTGCTCGCGCAGGCTTGGGTCGTGCTGCGCGAGCAGGTCGAGCACGACACGCCCGAAAGCGTCGGTCCCGACCTTGCCCATCATCGCCACCGAAGTCCCCAGCCGATGCAGCGCGAGGCCAGTGTTCGCGACCGCGCCGCCGGTCGAGACGACCGCGGGGCCAACGACCGTCAGCCCGCCAGGCTCGAGCGCAGGAGAATCGCGCAGCCGCGGGATCAGGTCCAGGCAGATGTGTCCGGCGACGACGACGTCGTGGGCGCGGCTCACGCCGCCCGGAGAGCGACGACGTCGCTGCGCATCCGCAGCTGCTTGAGCGCCCGCTGCTCGAGGCGGCGCACGACATCGGCGTCGAGCTCGAGTCGCCGGCCGATCGCGGCGTAGCTGTGCGGCTCACCGTCGCGGCCAAAGCCGTAGCGAAGTTTGATCACCGAGCGCTCAGGCTCGGCCATCGTCGCCACCACGTGCCGAACCTGCGCGGCCTGGAAGCTCTCTTGCACCTCATCGGCCACATCCGGGGCGCCGGGAAGGAGTTCGGCGAGCGTGGCGTCATCCTCCTCGCCGACCGACCGATCCAGGCTCGTGACCACGCGCGGCGCCTGCCCGATCTTGACAACCTGCGCCGTCCGCAGGCCGGTCGCCGCCGCAATCTCCGTCGGCGTGGGGTCACGCCCAAGCTCGAACGCGAGGCGTCGCCCGGCCGCCGCCACCTTCCGCTCCTGCTGTTCGACTGCCACCGGGAGCCGGATCACGCGCGCCTTGTCTGCGAGGCCGCGCTGGATCGCCTGCCTGATCCACAGCGTGGCGTACGTCGAGAACTTGAATCCGCGCCGCCAGTCGAACTTCTCGGCTGCTCGGATCAGCCCCAGCGTGCCTTCCTGAACCAGGTCCAGCAGCGTCATGTTGAGGCTCACCTGATAGCGCTTCGCGATCGAGACCACCAGGCGCAGGTTGTGCGTGATCAGCTTCTCCTTAGCATCGAGATCGCCGTGCTCGATGCGCCTGGCGAGCTCGAGCTCTTCGCGTCCCGTCAGCAGCCGATAGCGGCTGATACCCGAGAGAAACTGCGCCATCGCATCGGCCGTGTAGTGCGAGAGCGCCTCATCGCTGCGGGGCGGCTCGTCCTGAAGCTCATCGAAGTCAACCTCGATCCCCTGCTCTGCTTCGTCAAACACCATCTCAAGATTCCACGTTTCTAAGGTTGCGTTTGCGGACACCGCGAAACGTAGAGCGCGCCCCGATGCGTGCCAACCGAAGATCTCACGGTCATCAGAGGGGGCGTATTACGGACGGATCGCCTGACTGGAGTCGGTGGTCTGACTGCCGGGCGGGGGTTGCGGGGGGGCTCCACGCGGTCGCTCCGCGCGCTTTCCCGCCGCCCGTACGCGTACGCCTGCGCACCACTTGCGTCGGGCCGATCGCTGCGTAGTCTCAGAGCGCCGGCCGCTCGGGCGCCCGGGGCGCTACGAACGGCTTGGCGCTCGTCGGTTTCCGGTGTGCGCCTTGAACTACTTGGCGCGGTACACCGGCACCGACGAGCACCAGCAACCGTCTGATCCCAGGGGTACGCCCAAGCGCCGCGGGAGACACTGGGGAGGCCGGCAACTCAGGCGTTGGCGAGATCATGCGACCACGCTAAGGGCCGCGCATAAGCTCGACATCCGTAGAAGCCTCGACGCTCGTTTGCACGAACTACGGATTACGTCTCCGGATCCGTAGAAACTACGGTCCACCCCCTGCCGCGCCGAACCGTTTAGTCGGACCAGAGGTACATGAAATGGGCGTACCGATACTTACAACTATGAGAGAGCTCGACACTCGAGTGAACGACGGTCTGCATGTACGGCTGCTGTGGTGCGAGCACGATGGTCGGATTTCGGTGGCTGTCACCGATACCAAGACCGGCCAGGCGTTCTCGCTCGAGGTCCGCGAAGGCGAGGAGCCGGCGGACGTCTTCCACCATCCGTTCCGCGTATGCCGCATGGCACGGTGTCGAGACCGGCCTGCCCTCGGATCGCTCCGAGCCGGTCGAGCTGGCAGCATGATCTGTAGGCGCCCCGCGACCTCCGGATCTGCCTAGCCAGGCCGATCGATTCTCTGGGGCCGCCTTCGGCGGCATCCGTGGGGCCTTGCGGCCCCGTCCGGACAGCCTTGGTGGCTGGTCGGCTGGCGCCTGCTGGGCCCGGGTGGGCCCGCCGGCTGGAGCCACGCTGGCCCGGACCGGCGCGCCGGCTTGCGCCTCAGCTTCCGGCCTCCGGCCGGGGGCCTCGGGGGCTGGTCTGCCCGGGATTGGGCTTGGGATTGGGATCCCGCCGACCCCCGCCGACCCTCGGGGCGCCTGGCAGCCCCGATTTCGTTACAGAGCGCCCGGTTGCCGAGGCAACGTGTACCGAAATGGGTGTCATAGCACCGATTTGGTTACGCGTTGCCCACCGCGGCGGTCGAGATATAACGAAATCGGGGTTCTCTCCCCTTCGTGCTTGTGGCGGAGGCTGGTGTCTGTATGAAGTCCCGCGTGGGCGGGACCCGAATCCCGCCGGCCATGGATGGCCGGAGATCGGGATCCCGCCCACCCGGACGGGGGCGGCACTCCGGAAGCGACCTCGGAGAGACCCGGGGTCCGGAAGGGGCCGCACGGTCCCATGGATGTCGCGAAGCGACCCCAAACGTGCAGTCCGCATCAGGATCTAGTGCTGGGGATGAAGCCTCGTGATTTCGTGCTCGATGTCGGCCTCGGTGATCGGCCGTCTGCCATACACGTCCCATGCGTTCAGTGCGAGGCCGATGGCCCATCCACCGCTGATCCACGCCGGCCACGGATAGCCGGCGCCGGTCACCGCCCAGATCGTCCACAGCGCCACGTTGACGACGATGTAGGTGACCAGGTGGGCGTAGAAATCACGGCGCTTCTTGATCCTCTCCACCGCCAGTTTGCGGGCAGAGTCTTCGTGAAGCTCGTCGCTCATGATCCGAGTCAACCACTGCTCCGGGGCGCTGACATCGGGGTAAGCCCCTCGCCGCCGACCGTGCTTTGTCCCGATGCAGCGTGCGGGCGTTCGGCGGATGCTTGAACGGTGACGTGGCTAGTCGATCACCGGGCGCAGGTGATGGCTGTGATTGCAGCAGCCTCGATCGTCATCGGCGGGATCCTGCACCTGATCGGGGAGAGCGCGGCAGGCGATCAGGTCTGGCGCGTGGCGGTGGCGCTGCTCGCGGCAGAGCTGGCCGTGGAGGTCGTGCGGACGGTGGTGGTCGAACACAGTCTCGGCGTCGACACGATCGCGCTCGTGGCGATGGTCGGCGCGCTCGCGCTCGACGAGTTGCTCGCGGGCGCCGTGATCGGGCTGATGTTCTCCGGCGGCGCTTCGCTCGAGGTGCTGGCATCGCGGCGGGCGCGCCGCGAGCTCACGGCGCTGGTGCAGCGGGCTCCCAAGGTGGCCCAGCTGCGGATCGACGGCGGTCTGTCCGAGGTTCCGGTGGAGCGGGTGCAGCCGGGAGATGTCGTCGTCGTCCGCACCGGCGAGGTCGTGCCGGTCGACGGCACCGTCGTCAGCGAGGAGGCGGTGATCGACACCAGCACGCTCAGCGGAGAGCCGCTGCCCGAAGCGGTGCGGTGCGGCATGCAGGTGCTCAGCGGCTGCGCCAACGCCGGCCCGCCATTCGAATTGCGCGCCGATCGGCCCGCCAGCGAGAGCGCGTACTCGGCGCTGGTGCGCGTCGTCGAGCAGGCGCAGACGCAGCGCGCGCCGATGGTCCGGATGGCCGACCGCTACGCGGGCTTCTTCCTTCCGATCACGATGATCGTGGCCGGGCTGGCGTGGGTCCTGAGCGGCGATCCCGTGCGTGCGCTGGCGGTAGTGGTCGTGGCAACGCCCTGCCCGCTGATCCTGGCAGCGCCGATCGCGCTGGTGTCAGGCCTGTCACGTGCCGCGCGAGCCGGGATCATCGTCAAAGGCGCGGGCGCAATCGAGACGTTCGGCCAGGCTCGAACCGTGCTGTTCGACAAGACCGGCACGCTCACGGTGGGCACGCCTGAGGTGCGAGAGATCGTGTCGGGCGGAAGCGTCGACCCGGAGGAGCTGCTACGGCTCGCGGCCTCGGTCGACCGCCTCTCGGCACATGTCCTCGGGGAGGCACTGGTGGTCGCGGCCAAGGAGGCTGGTCTGCCGCTGACGATGCCCCGCGACGTGGACGAGCAGCCGGGCCAGGGCATTCGGGGGCGCGTGAACGGCCACGAGGTGGCAGTCGGAAGCCGCATGTTCATGCGTGCGAC
Source organism: uncultured Solirubrobacterales bacterium (assembly GCA_963796525.1). Classification (GTDB taxonomy): domain Bacteria; phylum Actinomycetota; class Thermoleophilia; order Solirubrobacterales; family Solirubrobacteraceae; genus Palsa-465. Next base: position 173,563 of record CAWCMD010000009.1, on the reverse strand, counting down.
CGGCGTGCCGGCGGACGAGGTCTCACTCGGTGCGCGCTCGGTGACGCGCGGATCGGGCGAGGCGCACGTCGCGGTCGCGGTCGACGGGCGGATGGCGGGCGTGATCGTGATGGCCGACGAGCTGCGCCCGGATGCCGACCAGATCGTCGGTCGCCTGCGCGCCGAGGGAGTTCGCTACGTGGCGATGATCTCCGGGGACCGGCGCTCGGTGGCGGAGCGAGTCGGGCGGGAGCTCGGGATCGATCGCGTGTATGCCGAGCAGTCTCCCGAGGACAAGCTCGAGGTGGTGAGGAGCGCCGGCGCTGACCCGAAGCTGCGGCCGGTGATCATGGTCGGCGACGGAATCAACGACGCTCCAGCCCTCGCGCTCGCCGACCTGGGCGTCGCGATGGGGGCCGCCGGGGCCACCGTATCTTCAGAGACGGCCGACGCGGTGATCACCGTCGACCGGGTCGACCGCGTCGCCGACGCCGTGCACATCGGGCGGCGATCGCTGTCGATCGCCCGGCAGAGCGTGATCGCCGGCATGGGGTTGAGCATCGCGGCGATGCTCGTCGCCGCGGCCGGGTACCTGCCACCGGTCGCGGGTGCGCTCTTCCAAGAGGTGATCGACCTGGCGGTGATTTTGAATGCGCTTCGTGCGCTGCGTGGGTGAGCGTGCGACGCTCTACGGACCGTGGCCCTCGAGGTTGATCAGCCCGTCTCTGCAGGTCTGAGCGAAGCGGAAGCTGCCCGGCGGCTCAAGCAGACCCCCAGCCGCGACGAGCAGAAGACCAGTCGCTCATACGCGAGCATCGTCCGCGCCAACGTGTTCACGGTCTTCAACGCGATCCTCGCGGCGTTCGGCACCGTCACACTGATCTTCGGAGACCCCCGCGACGCGCTGTTTCTCGGGATCATCGTCGTGAACTCCGGGATCGGGATCATCCAGGAGGTTCGTGCCAAGCGCGCGCTCGACCATCTCGCACTGCTCGTAGCGCCGCAGGCCCGGGTCCGGCGCGACGGCGTCGTGCGCGCCGTCCCCGTCGAGCAGGTGGTCGTCGATGATGTGGTCAGACTCGAGCCCGGGGACCAGGTGGTCGCGGACGGACGGCTGCTCTCGAGCAGCGATCTGCGTCTCGACGAGTCAGTGCTCACAGGGGAGTCCGAGCCGGCGCGGCGCGAGCTCGGCGAAGAGGTCCGCTCCGGCGCGTTCGTGGTCGAGGGAATCGGGGACTACGAGGTCACCGCGGTCGGGGCCGACAGCTTCGCCGCGAAGATCACCGGCGAGGCTCGGTCGTTCCGCCATCCACGGTCGCCGCTGGAGCGGGCGATCAACCGGCTGCTGTACGCGCTGGTTGTGCTCGTCGTGCTGCTCGGAGCCGTGCTCGGCTTCTCGCTCTACCACCGCCACGTGACGCTGAGCACCGCGGTCTCGACCGCTTCGGCGGGCGTGGTGAGCCTGATTCCCGAGGGTCTCGTCGTGCTCGTCAGCCTCACGTACGCCGCGGCGGCGGTGCGCATGTCGCGGCGGGGCGTTCTCGCGCAGCAGCTGAACGCGATCGAGTCGCTCGCGGCGGTCGACACGATCTGCGTCGACAAGACAGGGACGCTGACCGAGGCATCGCTCAGAGTGGTCGAGCTGGTGCCGACGCCCGGGGTCAGCGAGGAGCAGCTTCGCGGCGCGCTCTCGGCGATCGCGGCCAGCGCGTCGGCGCGGAACATCACGCTCGAGGCGATCGCGCAGGCGTATCCGGCGGAGGCGGAGCAGCCGGCGGCGGAGGTTCCGTTCTCGAGCCGCCGGCGGTGGAGCGCGGTCGAGTTGAACGGTGGCGGTGTCTACCTCGGCGCCCCCGAGCGCGTACAGGTCCCGGCACTGAGCGAGCAGGCTTCTCGACGCCAGCGGGAGGGCCGGCGTGTGCTGGCCGTCGCGCACGCCGACGAGCCGCTGCCTGAGCATTCCGAGGACCTCCCGCCCGGCGGACTCCAACCGCTCGGTCTCGTGGTGCTCGCCGAGGAGCTGCGGCCGAATGTCCGCGACACGGTCGAGTTCCTGCGCAACGAGGGCGTCGAGATCAAGGTCCTGTCCGGAGACGCGCCGCAGACGGTCGCCGCGATCGCGCGCGACGTTGGCATCAAGGTGGGCGGCGTTCGGGACGGCTCCGAGATCCCGGAGGACCCGCTCGAGCGCCGCAGCTTCGCGATCGACGCGACCGTCGTAGGCCGCATCTCGCCGGAGGGCAAGCAGGCGGTGATCCAGGCGCTGCGCGACGAGGGTCGATACGTGGCGATGGTCGGCGACGGCGTCAACGACGTTCCGGCGCTGAAGAGCTCGCGGCTGGCGATCGCGCAGGGGACCGGCACCCAGATGGCGCGTAGCGTCTCCGACCTCGTGCTGATCTCCGGCGACTTCGCGGTCGTCCCGCCGTTGCTCGCCGAGGGGCGACGGGCACTGCGCAACCTGGCGCGCGTGTCCAAGCTGTACGTCACCAAGTCAGCATTCGCCGCGTTCCTGATCCTCACGATCGGTACGAGCTCGGACGCATACCCGCTGCTGCCGCGCCACCTGACGCTGGCCGCCAGCCTGACGATCGGGATCCCGACTTTCTTCTTGGCGCTAGCGCCCAGCAGCGGGGCGTGGCGCCAAGCCCACTTCGTCCGCGAGGTCGCACGGTTCGCGGTGCCCGCGGGCGCGCTGCTCGGATCCGGGCTCGTGGGCGGCTACCTGTTCGCGCTACACGACCTCGACCTGTCTGTGGCCGATGCCAGGACCGTGGCCGTCACCGTGCTCGTCGCCTGTGGTCTGTACCTGGTGATCGCGCTGGAAGCGGAGGGGTCGCGGCGCCGCTCAACGCTCGTGGCGGGCATGTGCGCGGTGCTCGCCGGCATGTACGTCCTCGCGCTGCTGGTTCCGTTCGTGCGCAGCTTCTTCAATCTCACCGTTCCGGACGCGGGAATGCTCCTGACAGCGCTCGCCGCTAGCGCGATCACGATCGCCGCGCTGTGGCTGTCCGGCTACCGGGCATGGGAGCCGGAGTCCGCCAGCGCCCGGGAGGGCTGACGCGCGGACGATGTGGAGTTGCCGCGGCCCGTGCGCGGATCGCTACGGATGCCGTGTGAATCGTGCGGCGCAATGCTCGGGGGTCATGAACGCTGGCTTGGCGGTTGCCCTGTTCGCCGCATTCGCATTCGCCTTCACGAACGGGTTCCACGATGCGTCCAACGCGATTGCGACGCTGGTCGCGACCCGCGGCGCGCGTCCCGGCCAGGCGGTCGCGCTCGCCGCCGTGTTCAACATGCTCGGCCCGCTGTTGATCGGCACTGCGGTCGCTGACACGGTCGGCGGGATCGTCACGGTCGGCGCGCAGTCCGCGATCCAAGTGATCGGTGCGGGTCTGCTCGCTGCCGTTGCCTGGAACCTGATCACATGGTGGCGCGGGCTCCCGTCGAGCTCGGGGCACGCGCTCGTCGGCGGCCTCGTCGGTGCCGGCCTGACCGTCGGCGGCGTGGACGCGATCCGGTGGGGAGGGTTGGATGGCATTCGTCCCGTCGGCGTGTTCGGCACGTTGATCGCGCTCGCGATCTCGCCGATCCTCGGGGCGGCGGCGGGCTGGCTGTTGATCAGGGGTCTGCGCCGAGTCACGAGCCGCGCCACACAACAACGCTGGGGGCCGCTGACGCGTGGCGGCCAATGGTCGATGTCGGCGGCACTCGCGTTCAGCCACGGCGCCAACGACGCGCAGAAGTCGGTCGGGATGGTCGCCGCACTACTGGTGGCCGGCGGCCAGCTTGCTCACTTCGCGCCGCCGACGTGGGCTGAATTCGCGTGCGCCGCGGCGCTCACGATCGGGACGGCGCTCGGCGGCTGGCGCATCATCAAGACGGTCGGTCGCGGCATCTACAGGATCGTGCCGCTGGAGGGGCTCAGCAGCCAGTCGGCCTCCGCGGGGGTGATCTTCGGCGCGTCGCTGATCGGCGGCCCGGTGTCCACCACACAGGTCGTGGCCTCGTCCGTGGTCGGGATCGGCGCGGGGCGCCGGCGATGGCAGCACATTCACTGGATGGTCGTGCGCGCGATCGGGATCGTGTGGCTGACCACGATCCCGGCGACCGCCGCGCTCGCGGCGGTGACGGTGCTCGCATGGAGGGCGATATGAAACATGGTCACTGGTTCCTGCCCGAGTCGCCCGACCTGCTCGGGATGCTGCGGCATCAGCTCTCGCTGACGATCGAGGGCGTCGAGCAGTTCGCCGCGTGGGCCTCGGGCGACCCCGACGCCAGCGCGAGGGTGCACGCCCTCGAGCACCAGGCCGACGACGTCAAGCTCGAGCTCCAGCGCACGCTGCGGGACGCGTTCACCACGCCGATGGAGCCCGAGGATCTGTTCGCGCTCTCACACGGCATCGACTGGATCCTCAACTACGCCAAGGACGCGATCGGGGAATCCGAGGTCATGGCCTGCCCGCCAGACGCTGCGGTCGCGGAGATGGCGGAGCTGCTGGCGAAGGCGACCCGAGACCTCGGCGAGGGCGTCGCCCGGCTGGTGACACCCGGAGATCCGATCGACGCCGCCCAGGCGGCAATCAAGGACGAGCGGCGGCTCGAGAAGGTGTATCGGCGCGCCATGGCGGCACTTCTCGAGGTCGACGACTTGCGTGAGGTGATGGCACGACGCGAGCTCTATCGCCGCTGCTCACGGATGGGTGGGGCGATTGTCGCTGTCGCCGAGCGGATTGGCTACGCGCTTGCGAAGGCGAGCTGAGGCGCAGCAGCATCAGGTACACGATTGGGATCACCGGTGCGAGCACAACGGCGCGCAGCCAGAGCTTGCCGCCGTCCGAGCCGGACCCGAGCGTGTGCACGACGCCCAGCACCCAGACGACAATGGTTGCACGGTGGAGCTTGCGCCACCGGCGGGCGCCGATGCGGCGCCGCAGGTAGAAGCTCGGACCGAGCAGCAGCGCGAGGTAGCCGGCGATGATTCCGAGCCCCGTGAACGAGGGGCGGTACGAGAGGGCGAACGGGACGGTGATCTCGCGCCAGCCCGGCTTGAGCCAGTTGTCCCCAAGCAGAGCGATTCCATGGACGGCGATCGCGATCAGCGCCACGAGTGCGACGTGTTCGTGCAGGCGCATCACCGCACGCTTGAGACCGGGCCGCGAGATCGCCTTCGCCGCCATCGCCAGGCCCATGACCACGGACAGCGCGATCAGGACGAGGGCGAGGATCCCGGACGCTCGGCTGACGAGCCACCACAGGAAGTGCATGGGCTCGGCGCGGCCCTTCACGCCGCCTCCTTGAGTGAGCGCGCGATCGTGATCGTGCCGGCGACGCCGGTGATCTGCTCGACGCTGCCGTCGTCGTGGACGATCACGCCGCCGTGCTCGGCCAGTACCTCGCGCGCCCGATCGGGCCCGAGCAGGAGCGCCATCTTCGAGAGCGTCTCGGCCTCGAGCGCGCTGCCGCCGACCGCCGTGACCCCGATCAGGCCGCTCCACACAGGCAGGCCGGTGCTCGGGTCGAGCAGGTGATGGGCGAACCGGCCGTCGGTCGTACGCCATATGCGGACGTTCAGGCCGGAGGTCGCCACGCCGCCGTGCGTCAGCCGGACCGTCCCGATCGATTGCTTGGTCAGCGGATGCTCGATCTCGATCGCGTAGGGCTCGAGGTGCGTGCCGAGGCCACCGACCGCGATGTCGCCACCGCAGTCGACCACGAACCGCGTGTAGGAGCGGAGGCGCTGCGCGACGGCGTCGGCGCACAGACCCTTGCCGATCCCGCCCGTGTCGAACATCAATCCAGGCGGGCGGACGATCACCCCGGCGTGGTCGTCGATCTGGACCTCCGACCAGCGGCTCGCGGGGTTCTGCCTGGCCGGCCGCCGAGGTGGTGCGCCGCGCAGCGCCTCGACGAGGGACGCAGGCTCGGCACCGTCCAGAGAGCTGCCGTAGCCCGTCTGCTCGAGGGCTCGCACCAGCGTCGAGTCGACGAGTCCTCCGCTGCGCTGCGCCGCCCACAGGCCGGCGCCCACGGCGGCCCGGAGCAGCGGGGACGCGGGCACCACGGAGCGGGGGTCACGGTTCAGTGCCGAGAGCTCGCTGTCGGGGATGAAGCGCGACAGCCGGTGGGCGAACGAGTACACGAAGTCCCGCTCGCGATCCGCCGCCTCGAGTGGCCAGGGAACCGTCGGGGCGAGCCGCGGCCCGATCAGCAGCCGTACCTCGCTGCCCATCGAATGGAATGTGTAGTCCAGCTCGTGAGTCATCGTCTTTCCGTTGGTCGGTTATGAGGAGCGGGTGGTTGGCGCTGACGCCGCGGCGTATGCGGAGCCAGAGCTCGAGACCGACTGCGACATCGATGTGCGTCCGCGGCCGGGCACGGTCTCAACGACCGTGGTCGTGTAGATGCGCTTCATCACGACGACCGGCCGGGCCACGGGCCGTGCTGAGGGCGCCTTCAGCTGCCAGGCGAGCAGTGCGAGCACGAGCAGGAACGCAGCGATCGAGAACAGAATGACGCTGAAGCGGTCCGCGCCGCTTCTGGCAGGCCGCGCACGGGGAGCTCTGGTCAGCGTGATCGATCTAGTCGCCGCCGCCATCACCACCGCCGTCCCCATGGCCGCCACCGCCGCCGCCGCTGCTGCGCGTAACCGGATGGCTTCCCGATCCGCCCGAGCCACCGCTCGTGCCGCCGGAGCTCGTGCGCGTGGTGGGTGCGCTTCCGGAGCCGCCCGCGCCGCTTGAGCCGCTGCTCGAGTGGCCTGGGCTGGTCCTCGTCACGGGCGCACTGCCCGAGCCGCCGGAGCCCGAGGATGACCCGCCGGCCGAGCCGCTCGTCCGCGTTACCGCGCCGCCGCCGCCGCCAGACGATGCGCCTGAGGACCCCGATCCGGAGCCGCTTGCGCGTGTGGCGACGCCGCCGCCACTGCCGCCCGAGCCGTGATGGGAGCCGCTGGCACCGGTCCTCGCGTGGCCGCGGGTGCCGCGTGAACCGCCCGCGCCTGAGCCCGAGCCGGCTCCGGCGCCGCCGCCGGCACCGTGGCGCACGATGTGAACGGTGCGGTGGATCACCTGCGTTCGCACCTGCACCGCGGGGTTGTTAGCCGCCAGTGCAGCCGTCGGCTTGGCCGAGGGCCGCAACGCGAACGCGGCCAGGCCGCCGGCCGCAATGGCGGCGAGCGCGGCAGCTATCCGTGTGTACTTGTTCCGCATGTCGTTCCTCCGGGTCGATTGCTGCCGCGCACTTTCCCGGTGTGACGGTCACGCACATTCCAAGCGATGGCAAAGGTTCGGCAAAGCCGACGGTTCTCTTAGCGCGACCCAACGATCCTTTTACGCTGCGACGCCAAGCTCGCCGCATGACCACTTATTCGAGCGACGCCGTAGTCGTCGTCGGAGGCGGGCTTGCGGGGCAGCGCTGCACCGAGACCCTCCGGCGGCAGGGATACGAAGGACCGATCCGGGTCGTGTGCGCCGAGCGGCATCCGCCATACGACCGTCCACCGCTATCGAAGGAGATCCTGAGCGGCGTACAGGCCGTTGACTCGCTCGCGTTCAGGCCGCCCGATTGGTATGCGCAGCAAGAGGTCGACCTGCTGCTCGGTGTCTCGGCGATCGAGCTGTGTCCGGCCGAGCGGCGCGTGTGTCTGTCGGACGGATCATCGCTTCGGTACTCGAAGCTGCTGATCGCGACGGGCAGCCGCCCTCGCATGCTTCCGGCGCTCGAGCGATTTCAAAACGTCTCGGCGCTGCGGACCGTTGACGAGGCGCATGTGCTGGGTGGCGTGCTGCGCGAGCGTCCAAGGCTCGCGGTTGTCGGTGCTGGGTTCATCGGGCAGGAAGTTGCCGCAACCGCGCGGGCGCTCGGGGCCGAGGTGACGATGATCGAAGCCGCGCCCTGTCCCCTGGTGGGCGTGCTCGGAACCGAGCTCGGCGACTGGTTCGCGCAGATGCACCGCAGCGAGGGCGTCGATCTCGTAACCGAAGCGACCGTCACGCAGGTTTCCGCCAACGGAGACGTCCGGGCCCTGCACCTCTCAAACGGCCGGGTCGTGGAGACCGACCACGTCGTCGTCGGCGTAGGCGTCTCGCCCGAGGTTCAGTGGCTGGCCGGCAGCGGCCTCGAGGTGGCGAACGGGATCCCCGTCGATCCACATGGCCGGACAGGGATCGAGGACGTGTTCGCGGTCGGCGATGCCGCGGCCACATACGACGCGCTCGCGGGATCGCACCTCCCGGGCTCGCACTGGGAGGCGGCCGGACGCCAGGGCGCCCGAGCAGCCCGCGCGATGCTCGGACTCGAGCCCGGCGCCGTGCCCGTCACGAGTTTCTGGACCGATCAGTACGGCCTTCGCATCCAGTACCTGGGTCGTGCATCGCTTGCCGACGGCCTCGAGATCGATGGACAGCCAGAGGAGCGCAACTTCACCGCGACCTTCACCCGTGCCGGACGACCAGTTGCCGCCCTGCTGGTCGACCGGCCTCGTTCCCTACCGGCGGCACGTAAAGCAATCGAGAACGGAGATACAGATGGCCTACTTGGCTGAGATCGATGACGCGGCCTGCGCCGCACATGGTGACTGCGTGGATGTGGCCCCCGACGTGTTCGTGCTCGGCGATATCGCCGAGGTGATCGGGACCGGGCCGGACGAGGTGCTGCTCGCAGCGGCCGAGGCTTGTCCGAGCGCGGCGATCCGCCTTGTCGACATGCGCTCGCAGGAGCAGGTGTACCCGTAACTCGTCAGTCGTCGCGGTGGCTGCCGCCGCCGGACGAGTCGCCTGAACCGTCGCCGCTGCCGCCGCTGCTCTTGCCGCCTGGGGAGGAGGACGGCTGCGGCGCGGCACTGGCGGCGTGGGCCACGCTCGACGGCGCGACTGCAGGAGACGGTGGGATGGGGGACGCGGACGCGCTCGTCGTGGGGAATGTCACAGCGGGCGCCGGCGCTGCGGGCGATGGCGTTGTCTGCGCCGGCGCGGCGGGCGCCGGCGCTGCCTGCGCCGGCGACTGAACGGGCGCCGACGGGGCGTGCCTGCTCGTCGCCCGCCCCCGGGGCACGGCCGGCGGCTCGGCGCCGGGGTCGAGCCCGTGTTGTACCGACAGGGGCGCGGAGGCTAGGCCGATGTGCTGCGCGGCGATCTGGCTCGCCGACCATGTGAGCGCCGCGGCAAGGACGATCCCGAGCGCCGCCGCCACGATCCAGAGAAGCACGTGCCGGTTCATGTCAGCGGACGGTAGGTCGGGGTTGGTTAAGCGGGCGCAAAGTGCTCCTCAATGGGCCGCTGAGAGCTTGCCTGCGCCGGTAGCCCGAGCGTGGCCACCGCGCCGCCGCCGTCCCGGTTGGCGATCGTCACCTCGCCGCCCCATTCGCGGGCCAGCTCGCGGGCGATCGCCAGTCCGAGGCCACTCCCCGGCGGTCCCCCACGCCCTGCCTGCCCGCGCCGGAACCGCTCGAAGATCACCTCGGGTTCCTCGGCGCCGAGTCCGGGGCCCTGGTCGCGCACCTCGATCGAGTTGCGCTCTGCGTGAACGGTCACCGTGGTATCGGCCGGCGAGTACCGCAGCGCGTTGTCCAGCAGCGTGTCGAGTGCCCGCTCGAGGTCCTCTCGGGCGGCCCATGCGACTCCGCCGCGTTTGCCGTCGAGCACGAGCGCGATCCCAGCTTCGTCGGCGGTTGGCCGCCAGCGGTAGACGGCCGAGCGTGCGAGCTCGTCGAGATCGATCTTCGAAGCGGCCACTCTGCGCTCGCCTGCGCGGCTCAGCACGAGCAACTCCTCGACCGTGTGCGAGAGACGATCGACCTCCTCGATCGCGGCATCGAGTTCGACGTCGGCTGCCGGGCTGGACCCGACTGCCTTGGCCTCCTCGAGCCGTAGCCGCAGGCCGGTCAGCGGCGTGCGCAGCTGGTGCGAGGCGTCCGCAACGAAGTCGCGGTGGGCGCTCACGAGCCTCGATATGCGGTCGGTCATCTCGTTGAACGACCGGGCCAGCGAGCGCTGCTCGCGACTGCCGTCGACGGTTGCGCGCGCACTGAGGTCACCGTGGGCGACGCGTCGGGCGACCTGCTCGAGGCGCTTGATCGGGCGCGCGATCTGCGCGGCGATCAGGCCGCCGGCGAATAGCCCGAGGAGCAGGACGAGCAGCCCGATCAGCGCCAGGCGGAGCTCGACCGACTTGACCGCCCCGTGCACCGCGGCCACGCTCTGCGTCACGCGGACTGCCCCGACCGGGCGTCCGTTGTGGATGATCGGGACCGCGGTTGCGAGGATCTGCTGGTGCAGCGTCTGCGAGTAGCGCTCGCCCTGCATCTGATGGCCGGCGAGCGCTGCCTCGATCTCGGGACGGCTTTCGTAGCTGGCGCCGATCTGCGGCGGGCTGCCGGTGTCGACCAGAACGGCGCCGCTCGCGTCGACGATGAGGATGCGGCCCTTGACGGAGACGGCGCCCTTCTGCGCCATCGTCTGCAGCGCGCGCCGGTAGCGAGGCGACAGCAGATCGACGGCTGTCGCCGCCAGCAGGTCAGCCTGGGCCTGCGCTTGCGTGCGGACCTCGGCGTTCACTCGGCCGCTGAGATTGACCCCGGCGGGGACCCCGAATGCAATGATCGCCAGCAGCAGGATGTAGGCCAGCGCGGCGAGCAGGCGCGTCCTGAGGGTTACGACGCTCGCTCCTTGCTCGCGGCGAGCCGGAAGCCGACTCCCCGCACCGTGTGGATGTATGACGGCTTCGCCGGATCATCTCCCAGCTTGCGACGCAGCCACGCGATGTGGACGTCGAGCGTCTTGGTCGAGCCAAACCAGTTCATGTCCCATACGTCGGACATCAGTTCCTCCCGCGTGACGACCTTTCCGGCGTCGCGGGCAAGCCGCGCAAGCAGATCGAATTCCTTGCGCGTCAGCTCGAGTTCCCGGTCGCCGAGCCACGTGCGGCGAGCGGCCAGGTCGAGCCGCAACTCGTTGACGACGAGCTCGTCGTCCTCGGAGCTCGGCGTGACGCGACCGCGGCGCAGGACTGCCCGGATGCGCGCGATCACCTCGCCGATTGCGAACGGCTTGACGACGTAGTCATCGGCCCCTAGCTCGAGGCCGACCACCCGATCTGTGACCGTCCCGCTGGCGGTCACCATGATGATCGGGACGTCGGAGTGCAGCCGAAGCCGCCGGCACACGTCGCGACCGTCGCCGTCCGGCAGCGACAGGTCGAGCAGCACGACGTCCGGTGCAAGCTCGTCGATCATCGTCATCGCCTGGGCGCCGGTGGACGCGACGGCCGCTCGGAACCCACTGCGGGTCAGGGCGCTCGCAAATGGCTGCGCGATTGACCTCTCGTCCTCGACCAGCAGCACTGACGGCCCGTGCGCTTCCACGTCTGCAACCTGTGAGGGGAGGTTCGGAAGCATGCAAACACCGTAGATTGCGGCGATAAAGCCAATGTTCGCCGTTCAGTAGAGGACGCTCATTGTTGAAATCCAACACGGTCGTCCGTGGTGGCCTACAATCGCACGACAGGCGCGATGTGACTGGAGATTCTGTTTCCCAGCTCGACGAGGACCGGCTTCGCCGGTTGCTCGAAGCGGGCCGGTCGGTCGTCGCCGAGCGCGAGCTCGAAGGGGTGTTCGAGCGCCTGCTGGAAGTCGCCCGGGAGCTGACCGGCGCGTACTACGCCGCGATCGGAGTTCTCGACGAGGGCCGTGAGACGCTGGCCGACTTCATCACCGCAGGGATCGATCCGGCCGCGCACGGCTCGATCGGCGCGCTTCCTCGCGGCCGCGGAGTCCTGGGCTTGCTGATCTCCAACCCCGAGCCGCTCCGCTTGTCGGACGTCGGCGATCACGTCCGCTCGTACGGCTTCCCGCCCGGACATCCGGCGATGACGAGTTTCCTGGGCGTACCGATCCTGATCCGCGGCGAGGCGTGGGGCAACCTCTATCTCACCGACAAGCACGACAACGTGCCGTTCGATGAGGCTGACGAGGAATCCGCCGTGGTGCTCGCCGCGTGGGCCGCGATCGCCGTCGAGAACGCCCGCTTGTACCGTGAGACCGATCAGCGCCGAGCCGAGCTCGAGCGGTCGGTCAGAGCGCTCGAGGCGACATCCGAGATCGCGCGCGCGGTCGGCGGCGAGACTCAGCTCGAGCGCGTCCTCGAGCTGATCGCCAAACGCTCGCGTGCCTTGATCGAGGCGTCCGGAGTCGCGATCCTGCTCGTCGACGGCGACGATTTCGTGGTCGCCGCCACCGCCGGCGAGGTGCCCCGGTCGATCACCGGCGCGCGGATATCACGCCGCGACTCGGTCGCCGGGCGAATAGTCGCCGCCGGGCGCCCTGAGCGCGTCAAGGACGTGACGAGCTCGCTGCGCTTCGCACTCGGCGATCTCGGCGTCCGGGCGCGTTCCGGGATGTTCGTACCGCTCGTCTACCGCGGCAACAATCTGGGCGTCATCGAGGCGTTCGACCGCTTTGACGGACCGGAGTTCCGCGTCGAGGATGAGAGCATGCTGGCGGCAGCAGCCGCGAGCGCGGCGATCGCGGTCTCGACCGCCCAGTCGGTTGAGCAGGACCGGCTGCGGCGGTCACTCCGGGCCGCCGAGGAGGAGCGTCGCCGCTGGGCGCGGGAGCTCCACGACGAGACCCTTCAGGCGCTCGGTGGGCTCCGGGTTCTGCTCTCATCGGCTCGGCGCTCCGGCGATGCGGAGACATTGCGCAGGACACTTGACGCCGCCGTGGATCATCTGGCGGACGAGATCGCCAACCTCAGATCGCTGATCACCGAACTGCGGCCGGCTGCTCTGGACGAGCTCGGTCTCGCGCCCGCTCTCGATGCTCTGTTCGACCGCGTCCGGGCCGCGCACGGGCTCGATTTGGTTTCGCACGTCGAGCTCGAGGCCGGCGACGGCCGCAGCGACCAGCGGCTCGATCCCGACTTGGAGACGATCGTCTACCGCGTCGTGCAGGAGGCGTTGACCAATGCTGCCCGCCACGGCGAAGCGGAACGTGTCGAGGTCGGCGTCGTCGAGCGAGCCGGAGAGCTCGCCGTCACCATCCGTGACGACGGCCGGGGATTCGACACCGGTGTCCCGGCCTCAGGCTTTGGTCTCACCGGTATGAGGGAGCGCGTCGCGCTCGGGGGCGGCGAGCTGCGCATCTCGAGTATCCCCGGCGCGGGCACGACGATCGAGGCGACGCTCCCGCTCAGCCAGCGGATGCGCCAAACCGCTTAGGCGCCAACCCTGCTCTGACCGTGCCTTCTGGACTCGCGTCCAGTTGGTTCTTAACGACCGCTTCCGTCATCCGTCCAGTGAGACGGCTGCAACGTTGTTAAAGCACATCTTTTCTGCCGATCCGCTCAAGTCGACATATTCGGCTGCCGATCTACTCACTGCTCAAGGTTGCAGGTCTGGGAGACAAGCGGCGGGGGAGCCGGGGAGAGCGAACCGCAACTTCGACCGAAGAGAGACAGACCGTGATCGGCTCCGTTCGTCGCGTAGTTGGAACCGTGTCGGCAACCTTCGCGTGCAGCGCACTCGCGGCCGCGGCAGTTCCACTCTCAGCACACGCCGCACTCGTCAGCGTGAACGCTTGCGACAACTCGGCGCTCAGCCAGCCGTTCACCCCCTGGGCGGACTCCGACTATTACAAGCTCGCTCCAGGTGGCGACTTTGAGGGAGCGCTAAGCGGCTGGACCCTGTCCGGCGGCGCCGGCCAGGGCGCCGGCAGCGAGTCCTACGGCGTGACCGGATCGGTCGGCTCCTCGTCGCTGTCACTTCCCGCAGGCGCGAACGCGGTCTCGCCCGAGACCTGCGTCAACGCGGCCTACCCGACGTTCAGGTTCTTCGTCCGCAGCAACACCCCCGGCACGCTCGTGACCGAGAGCGTCATCTACGACAGCGTCACTGGCCCGGTGGCGATCCCGGTCGGCACTGTGGCCGCCACCGGCGATTGGCTGCCAACGCCGCCGATGCTGACCGGCTCCGCGATCGCCGGCGCGCTGAACGGCGGAGCCGCCAACGTGCGGTTGCAGTTCACGGCGAGTGGCGGGTCGGCGCAGGTCGACGACGTTGAAGTCGATCCTTACCGCCACACCTAGGAAGGCACGGCTCTTCTCGGCAGCCGCGCCGACGGACGTTGTTGAAGCTCGACTCATACGAAAGCCCGGAGGCTGAAGCACTTCTGCGGGCGAGCGAGGAAGCGCTTGCCCGCCGCCGCCGCCGACGCGAGTTGACGACCCACAGCGTCGCGGCTGCGCTGTTCCTGATCTCCGCGGCGCTGCTCGCCGCACTCGCTCCGTGGCACGGCTCGATCTCAGTTTCGAGCCTCGTCCTCGTGCTGGTCGTCTGGGTTGCCGCAGAGCGAGTCACGTTCCCAGTTGCCAGCGGCTGGGCGAGCCCGATCGTGCTGGCGTTCGTCCCGATGTTGTTCATGTTGCCGACGCCGGTCGTGCCGCTCGTGGCGACCGTGGCGATCCTCCTGCGCCGAGCGCCGGAGATGCTGAGCGGACGGGCCCGGCTGACGACGATCCCCGTATCTGTCGCCGATGCATGGTTCACGATCGGTCCGGCGCTGGTGATCGTGCTCGCCGGCGCCCAGCAGTTCTCGTGGTCGCACTGGCCGGTGTATCTCGCCGCGTTCTGCGCGCAGGTGCTGTTCGACGTGGTGGCCACGATCAGCCGCGACTACATCGGCGAGGGCATCAGCCCCCGCGTGCAGCTGCCGCTGATGGTGTGGGTGTACGCGGTCGACGCGATGCTGTACCCGCTCGGCCTGCTGGTCGCGGCCGAGGCGGTCGTGCGGCCGGGGCTCGTCCTGCTCGTGCTGCCGATCGTCGGTCTGCTCTGGCTGTTCGCCCGCGAGCGCCAGCAGCGCCTCGACCAGACGCTGGCCCTGAGCACCGCCTACCGCGGGACCGCGCTGCTGCTCGGCGACGTCGTCGAAGCCGACGATCACTACACCGGGATGCACAGCCGCGACGTCGTCGACCTCTCGCTGACGGTCGCGGAGGCGCTCGAGCTGGATGCTCAGGCCAGGCGCAATGTCGAGTTCGCGGCGCTGCTCCACGACGTCGGCAAGATCCGGATCCCGAAGGAGATCATCAACAAGCCCGGCTCCCTTGATCCGCTCGAGTGGGAGATCATCAAGCGACACACGATCGATGGCGAGCAGATGCTGAGGCAGGTCGGCGGGACGCTGGCGAGCGTCGGGCGGATCGTGCGCCATTCCCACGAGCACTTCGACGGCAGCGGCTATCCCGACGGTCTCTCGGGTGAGGAGATCCCGATCGAGTCGCGGATCGTGTGCGCCTGCGACGCGTACAGCGCGATGACCACCGATCGCTCGTACCGCGCAGCGCTGTCGGAGGCCGACGCGCTGGCCGAACTGCGCCGGTGCGCCGGCAGCCACTTCGACCCGCAGGTCGTTGCAGCGATCGAAAGGCTCTCGACTGCACGGGCGCCCGCGGCGCCGGCACCGGCCAAGCGCCGCTGGAGCGAGAAGATCGGTGTGAACACGCTGTTCGCGCGCGCCGCCAGCTGACGACCGTGGGCGCAGTTTCCTCCGCATAGACGCTTCAGCACAAACCGGCTGGCGTGCGAGAAGTTGACAACCAGCCGACTGCGCGATCGCACGGCGCCTACCCCCGGTCCGGAGCGGAACTTTGGCGATTCGGGTCGGACTGTCCGACCGAAATCGCCATTGTTCGACGGTTCGTGCGAAACAACCCCAACTCCGCGCAGACCGCCTAGCATCAAACCATGGCCGATCAACAGCGCGTGGTGATCGCCGGCGCGGGACCGGCTGCTATCGAGAGCGCGCTCGCGCTCCGCGAGCTCGCCGGCGACCGCGTCAAGCTCGAGCTGATCTCGCCCGGTCCTGAGCTGGTCGTTCGCGCCTACGAGGTGATGGCGCCGTTCCACGAGGGGCGCGAGCATCGCTATCCACTCGCGCGGGTCGCCGCGGACCTGAATCTGGAACTTGTCCGCGATGCGCTGGCCGGTGTCGATCCAGTCGCGAGGCGAATCGCGCTGCGCCAGGGCGCAAAGCGGGACTACGACCACCTGATCGTGGCGACCGGCGCCCGGCATGTCGACCCGCTCACGGGAGCGATTCCATTCCGCGGAGCGCAGGACGCCGCAAGGCTGAAGAGCCTGCTGGTGGAAACTCATGCGGGGCGCCACCATTCGGTCGCGTTCGTGGTGCCCGGCGGGCACACGTGGCCGCTACCGCTGTACGAGCTCGCCCTGCAGACGTCCGCGTGGCTCGCCGAGCGCCAGGTACATAGCGTCCCGCTGACGCTGGTCAGCCCGGAACGTGCGCCGCTGGCGGCGTTCGGTGCGCGGGTCAGCGAAGAGGTTGCGTCCGTGCTCGACGCACATCGGATCCAGTTCGTCAACGCCCAGGCGGTCCGCTTCCGGGACGAGCGGCTGCTGCTCGCTGGGAACCGCGAGCTGGACGTCGGTATCGCGGTTGCGATGGCACGGCTGGCGGGCCCCCGCATCGACGGTCTGCCGTGTGATGAGGAAGGCTTCCTGCCCGTCGATGAGCAGGGTCGTGTCCGAGGCATCGAACACGTCTTCGCGGCCGGCGACGTGACGTCGTATCCGGTCAAGCAAGGCGGCCTGGCGACGCAGCAGGCGGACGCGATTGCGGAGGCGCTGGCGGGCGAGCTGGGCGCCCCGGTGCAGTCCGCCGGCTTTCGGCCGCTGCTGCGCGCGGTCCTCTACGGTGGGCGCGCGACGCGCTACCTGCGTGCCGAGCTCGGCGACGCGCTCGAGGAGAGCTCGACCGTTTCGGAGAGTCCGCTGTGGCCCGAGTCCAGCAAGCTCGTCGGCCGCTACCTGGCGCCTTACCTCGACGCGCTCGACGACGCCGTCTCGTCCCCCGCACCAAACGCGTCCGCGCCCTCGGCATAAGGATCGACGACCGGGAGCTCGGCGACGAGCCCGCCGGCGTTGGCGCCGCCGGCGGCCAGGAAACCGCCGATCAGCTCGAGCCGCGCCGCGATCCTTTCCGCGAGGACAGGCGAGGGGAACGCCTTCCCAGTCCCGTCGAGAGCCGTGGCCGCGATCCTCAGCTGCGGCCCGGCACGTGAGACTTCAACGTGCAGCATCGCGGGCTCGGATAGCGGCCCGACCAGGTCGTCGACGACGCGGTAGACGGTCGTCTCGAGGTGAGGTGTCAGCCGCTCGCCGAATCCATCGATGTCGACGACGTGACCGGACCGCGCATGGGCCCGCTCGGCGAGCCCGCGCAGCGCCGGCTCGAGCCCGAGCTGGTCGAGTGCCGGGGGCCGCAGGTCGACCGCGAGCTCCCGCAGCGTCCGCAACGTGTCGCCGAGGTGGCTACGAAGCGCCTCGACCTGACTGCGCGTCGGCTGGGAGCCGAGGTCACGCTCGACGGCGGACATTCCAAGCTGGATCGCCGCGAGCGTCTGGGCTGCCTGATCGTGCAACTCGTGGGCGATCGACTGGCGCTCGCGCTCCTGCGTGCTCAGCAGCAGCTCCAGCCGGCGCTGCTGATCCGCGAGCTGACCATGCGCTTCGCTCAGCTCTGCGTGGAGTCGGGCGCGATCGAGCTGCAGTGCGGTGATGCGATGTTGCTCGGTCGCGACCGCGACCTGGACGGCGAGCAGCTCGAGCGTGGTCTGTTCGTCGGCGTTGAAGGGCCTTCCGAGCGGCGGCGTGACCTCGATCAGCCCACACTCGACCTCGCCGGCCCGCACCATCAGCTTGAACAGCTCGCCATCGATTGAGCCTGTTGTCGTCGGCGGAAGCGACTCGATCGTGACCCGGGCACCGCGGGCCGGGACGAGTTCGGTTGCGACCCGTACGACCAGTTCGGGGAGCGCCCGCCGATCGGTGGACTCGGCGAGGGCGAGCCCCGACGCGAGCAGCTGCTGCTGCCGGGCACGCGCGCTTCGCATCCGGTCCGCGAAGCGTCCGCAGACCGCAGCGATCGCAAGCAATGCTGCGGCACGAACCGCGAGCTCGCCCGCATCCAGGGAGACGGTTTGCGTCTCGGACCAGAACACCAGCAGCACGAATGCCGCCAGCGCGGACGCAATGCCGGCGTTCAGCCCGAGCTCGAGCGCCACGAGCGCGACCGGGATGACGTACAGAAACGCCAGACCATCCGCGACATCGGTGCTGGTCTGTCGCAGCACGAAGATCGCGATCGTCAGCAGCCCGGCACTTGCGAGGACGATGTGGCGCCGTTCGAGCCGGCCGCGGACGGGAAGTAGGAATTCTCGATCCATCAGTTTCAAACTACCCCCGGTAGGCCACCGCCATTAATAGAAACAGGCGGGCCGCCTTTTCAATCAGTAGGGAGTACTGATCTGTGCGCGTAGCGGTCGCTGATGAGTGAGCTCGTGGGCGGCCCTAACGTGGGGGCGATGTCTTCGCGTCTTAAGGTGGGTCGCAACGGTCGCTGCCGCGTGCTCATCGCGGGGGGCGGCGTCGCTGGGCTCGAGGCGCTGATCGCCCTGCGGACGCTCGCCGGCGACCGCGTCGAGCTTGAGCTGATCTCTCCTGAGCGGACGTTCGCCTATCGGCCGATGATGGTCGCTGCCTCATTCGGCGCGGCGGCGGGACCGAGCCTCGAGGTTGCGGAGATCGCACGCGCGGTCGAGGCCGAGGCGACGACCGACTCGATCGAAGTCGTGAATCCCTCCACGCAGACGGTGACGCTCGCGAGCGGGTCGACCTCCCACTATGACGCGCTCGTGGTCGCGGCCGGAGCGCGTGCGCAGGAAGCGGTCCCGGGGGCGATCACGTTCGGCGCCTCCGGCGGCACCAAGCGTTTCCGGAGGCTCCTCGAGGAAGCGGAGCGCGGGCAGATCTCTCGCATCGTCTTCGCGGTGCCCGCTCACCCGGGGTGGCCGCTCGCGCTGTATGAGCTTGCGTTACTCACCGCGGAGCGTCTCCAATCGAGATCGGTGCAGGCCGACATCACGCTGCTCACGCCGGAGCCCGCGCCGCTTGCGGTGTTCGGCGGGCGCGCCAGCGGGGCGGTGCTCGAGGAGCTGGAGGATCGTGGCGTCCACTTCGTCGCCGGTTTGCGCGCGGAGGAACTCGCATGGGGTGAGCTGCACGCAAGCCCGGGGAAGGTCCGTATGCAGGCGGACGCGGTGGTCAGCCTTCCGCGGCTGACCGGCCCCGGGATCGATGGTCTGCCATCTGACGCGCGGGGCTTCATCCCGGTTGATGCACACGGCCTCGTGCGCGGGCTGATTGACGTCTACGCGGCAGGTGATGCGGTCGCGTTCCCGATCAAGCATGGCGGGCTGGCTGCCCAGCAAGCGGACGCCGCGGCCGAGGCGATCGCCGCGCGCGTGGGAGTTGCGCTATCGCCGACGCCGTTTCATCCGGTCCTGCGCGGGCTGCTGCTGACCGGCTCCGCCCCGCGCTATCTGGAAGCTCCGGTCGGCACCGGCGCGCCGGGCGAGACGGGTGCCGCGAGCTCTCGTCCGCTCTGGTGGCCGCCGGCCAAGATCGCCGGCCGCTACCTCGCTCCGTACCTCACCGGGCAGATCACCGGCCCGCCGGCGCTCCCAAGCGGCGTGCTCGTCGAGCTCGAGATTGATCCCACCGTCGATCCACCACTTCTTTCGGGAGCGTGCGGATAGTTGCCTGATCCACCCCCCACCGCGTTATCGTGATCACCATGGAAGAGGAAGCTGCTGCAAACGACGCGATCACGATCGTGATCGCCGACGATCATCAGGTCGTTCGCGCAGGCCTGCGCCTGCTGCTCGAGGCCGAAGAGGGATTCGAGGTGGTCGCCGAGGCGGGCGACGTCGCGAGCACCGAGAGACGCGTGTCGGCATACCACCCACGCGTCCTGATCCTCGACCTCAACATGCCGGGCGAGTCGAGTCTGCCCGCGATCCCGCGACTGCGCGAGAGCGCGCCCGAGACCCAGATCGTCGTGCTGACGATGCAGAACGACCCGGCGTTCGCGCGCGAGTCGCTGCGCGCCGGCGCGATCGGCTATGTGCTCAAGGAGGCTGCCGACTCAGAGCTCGTCCAGGCGGTGCGGTTGGCCGCCGAGGGACGGACGTATCTGAATCCCGAGCTGGGGGCGCGGCTCGCCGCCGAACCACCCACGCCGTCCGGACCGCCCGACGATCTGAGCGGGCGCGAGCTCGAGGTGCTCAAGCTGATCGCTCTCGGACACACAAACGGTGAGATTGCCCAGACGCTCTACCTGAGCGTGCGGACCGTCGAGTCCCATCGAGCGCATATCCAGCAGAAGACCGGGCGCACGACGCGCGCGGACCTGGTCGCGTACGCGCGCGACCACAACATTCTTTGAGCGTTACCCGCGCCCGAGACCGCGTGGGATCTCGTAGCGCTTGGCGCGCAGCCGGGCGGACTTGGGCACGGTCATTGCGATCGAGTCGCCCGCGACGGCGACATGCGCGCCCTTGCTCGTCCAGGTCACAGTGACCGGCTGGTATTTGAGCAGCGCCTGCCACGTCGAGAGCCCGATGACACCGCCGCCGGTGAGTCCGTGAGCGGACTGGAAGCGGCTCACCGCGGCCTGCGTGTGCGGTCCGAACGCGCCGTCGATCGTGATGTGCTGGCCGGCGGCGTAGAGGTGCTCTTGCGCCCATACGACCAGGTCGCCCGAAGCACCGCGCGCGAGCGAGGGCATGCCGAGCACGACCCGATAGCCGGCGAGCGATCCGACCGCCTGCGAGAGAGCCTGCCACGCCGGTTGAGGCGTCTGGCTCCATTCCCACCAGCTGACGTTGTCGGCGGCGTAGGAGCGCGAGAGCTGGCGGAAGCGCTTGATTTGAGCGCCGGGAGGATTCGTGGTGACGTCGCCGAGCGGCTCGATCGGCCGCTGGTAGGGACGGTTGTAGACATATGTGTGGCTGAAGACGTCATCGACCGTCGTACCGATGTCCGACCAGTACATCTGGGGCGCGTTGTACTGGGCCCCGTTCGGGCCGAGGAACACCGAGTACGGCAGGGCCGGGTGATAGTCGACGTACGGGAAGCTGGCGAGGCCGATCGGGAAGTCCGCGCCGACCAGCCGGCGCAGCTGACGGATGTAGGTCTGGGCCGAGACGTACTTTCCCTCGTACTCGCTCTCGGCATCGATCAACAGGCAGTCGGCGCCGTTGTGTACGGCCTGCGCGCCGACCTGCGCCTCGGCGGTCGGGTATGTGCCGTAGACGTACTGCCACGCGCACACGTGAATTCCAGCGGCGTGCAGCGTCGAGACGAGCCCGCTCGAGAACTGCGACCAGTAGCCCGAGCCGTCGCCGCTCTTGATCAGCAAGGTGCCGATGCCTCGGCGGCGAGCCGTCGCGATGATCGAGTTGACGTTGCCGCCGTTGGCGCGCGAGACGTACCAGATCCACATCCCGCGTGCAGCAAGCGGGTTGGCCTGGGCTCCGCTGGCATGCTGATGGTGCTTCTTGTGCGGTTTGGTGCCAAGTCCTGAGCCACCGGTGGCCGCGGACGCAACGCCGACCGCCACCAACGCGGCGGCGATGGCTCCAAGCACAGGCGCGCACAGCCAGCGATAACCCCCGACACGACAACCGCGCGCTACGCGGTCTTCCGACATACGGCGAAGCACCGTAGCGAATAACGCAGCGGATGTATGAAAGTTGCGGTGCGGGGGCGGCACATGTGCCGGGGTGAGCGGGATCGGGGTGGGCGGGATCCCATTCCCCGCGCACGCGCGCCCCGCCGGTCGGTGCATGCACCGACCGGAACACCACCCGCACCTACTTGATGAACAGGATCTCGGAGTACTTCGGCAGCGGCCACAGATCGTCGGCGACGACCTTCTCGAGCTTGTCCGCGCACTCGCGCACGGCTGCCATCGCAGGGATCACGTTGTCTCGCATGTACTTGGCGTGCTTAAGCAGATCCTCGTGAGGCTGGTTCTCGGCCAGGTTCGCCGACTCGAGCGCCTTGATCGCCTCGCTGAACTCCCCGATCAGATCTGAGGACTCCTGTGCGAGATCGGTCAGCTGGGCCTCGAGCAGCAGCGCCAGGTGGCGCGCGGCGGCCGGCAGCAGGCTCGTGCGCGCGATCGATGCCGCGGTCTCGGCCTCGATGTTGAGCTTCGTCACGTACTGCTCGGCGAACACCTCGTAGCGTGACTCGAGCTCGCGCTTGGAGAGCACGCTGTAGTTCTCGAACAGCCTGACCGTCGGGTCGCTGACCAGATAGGGGAGAGCGTCGGGCGTCGCGCGGAGGTTCAACAGGCCGCGCTTCTCGGCCTCGGCGTGCCACTCCTCGGAGTAGTTGTCACCCCCGAAGATGATCTCCTTGTTGGCCGAATAGCTCTTCTGCAGGATCGGCGGCAGCGCGACCTCGAGCGGCGCGCCGTCCTTGAGCACGCCTTCGAGCTCCTCCGCGAGCGCATCGATCGCCTCGGCGACGATCGTGTTCAGCACGGTGTTGGGGAGCGACAGCGACATGCTCGAGCCGAGCGCCCGGAACTCGAACTTGTTGCCGGTGAACGCGAACGGGCTGGTGCGGTTGCGGTCGCCGCCATGCTTGGGCAGCGGTGGCAGCACGGGCGTGCCGAGGCCGAGGAACGACTCCGCCGTGGACTCGGCCACCTCGCCGCGCTCGATCGCGCCGAACACCCTCTCGAGCTCGGCTCCGAGGAAGATCGAGATGATCGCCGGCGGCGCCTCGTTGGCGCCGAGGCGGTGGTCCTGTCCCGGGCTCGCGATCGACGCGCGCAGCAGCCCCTGGTGCTTGTTGACCGCCTGGATCACCGCGCTGCAGAAGAACAGGAACTCGAGGTTCTCGTGCGGCGTGTCGCCCGGGTCGAGCAGGTTCTTGCCGGTGTCGGTTGCCATCGACCAGTTGTTGTGCTTGCCCGAGCCGTTGACGCCGGCGAACGGCTTCTCGTGGAGCAGGCACACCAAGCCATAGCGGCGGGCGACGTTCTGCATGATCTGCATCGTCAGCTGCTGGTGGTCGGCGCCGACGTTCGAGTTCTCGAACACCGGGGCGATCTCGTACTGGTTCGGCGCGACCTCGTTGTGGCGGGTCTTGACCGGGATGCCGAGCTTGGCGAGCTCGCGCTCGGTGTCGAGCATGCACGCGAGGATTCGCTCGGGCATCGATCCGAAATAGTGGTCGTCGAGCTCGTGGCCCTTGGGCGGCTTGGCGCCGAACAGCGTACGACCCGTGGTGTACAGGTCGGGGCGCTCGAAGTAGTACTGCTGGTCGATCAGGAAGTACTCCTGCTCGGGGCCGACCGTCGTGAACACGCGGCCGGCAGTTGCGTCGCCGAACAGCTTCAGTGCCTTGATCGCTGAGCCCGAGAGCGTGTCCATGCTGCGGAGCAGCGGGATCTTGTGGTCGAGTGCCTCGCCGGTCCAGCTGGCGAAAGCAGTCGGGATGCACAGCAGCGCCCCGTTGGGGTTCTCGAGGATGAACGCTGGGCTCGTCGGGTCCCAGGCGGTGTAACCGCGCGCCTCGAACGTGGCGCGAATACCGCCGGTCGGGAAGCTCGAGGCGTCGGGCTCGCCCTGGATCAACTCCTTGCCGGAGAACTCGGCAAGCGCGGTGCCCTCGCCGGTCGGTGCGTAGAAGCTGTCGTGCTTCTCGGCGGTCGAGCCCGTGAGCGGCTGAAACCAGTGTGTGTAGTGCGTCGCACCCTTCTCGAGCGCCCACTCCTTCATCGCAAGCGCGACGGCGTCGGCCGTGCTGGTGTCAAGTGACTCACCGCGAGCGAGCGTCTGCTGAAGCTTACGGAAGACGTCTCGCGGCAGGCGCTGGCGCTGGACTGCGGGGCTGAAAACGTTGGAGCCGAAGACCTGGTTGTCGGGCGCCGTCAGGTCCGGCGCGCCCAGCGCGCCCCCGTTGGGTGTCCACTGAGCGGCGAGAACGTTCTGGCTGCGAATGCGAGGCATACGGGTGCTGTTTCCTTTCGATGATGCTGTTGCGCCCCGGGTGGCAGGCGATGTGCTGCCCCTGTACCCAGGCGGCCTCGACGGCGGAGGCCCGCAAGAGTGGCGAAGCGTAGGGGACCGGTGCTCGCGGGTCATTATCCAGATGTCCAAACACGCTGGCGCGCCGGCGGGGCGTTGGGACATTGTCTCCATCATGGGGACGAATCTGCCAAGGGCGCCTCGCGCGCGCCCGTGAAATACTCGGACTGGTGCCCTTCGATCCACGGCTCGGGTTCGACCGCTACGGCCCGGCGGCCGACCGCTACGACTCAATGCCATACCGCCGCTGCGGGCGCAGCGGACTGAAGCTTCCGGCGATCTCACTCGGGCTGTGGCAGAACTTCGGCGACGACCGGCCGCTCGCGACGAGCCGCGCGATCCTGCGCCGCGCCTTCGACCTCGGGATAACCCACTTCGACCTCGCCAACAACTACGGGCCACCTTACGGCAGCGCCGAGATCAACTTCGGGCGGATCTTCGCCGAGGACTTCAGGCCCTACCGAGATGAACTGTTGATCTCGACGAAGGCCGGCTATGACATGTGGCCGGGGCCGTACGGCGAGTGGGGGTCGCGCAAGTACGTGCTCGGGAGCATCGACCAGAGCCTGCGCCGGATGGGGCTCGAGTATGTCGACATCTTCTACTCGCACCGGTTCGACCCCGAGACTCCGCTCGCGGAGACGATGGGGGCGCTCGACGCGGCGGTGAGGAGCGGCAAGGCTCGCTATGTCGGAATTTCTTCGTACGGCCCGCGCCGCACCGAGGAGGCGGCGCGGATCCTTCGCGATCTCGGGACGCCGCTGCTGATTCACCAGCCGTCGTACTCGATGTTCAACCGCTGGATCGAGGAGGAGCTGCTCGGCGTGCTCGAGCGCGAGGGAGCCGGGGCGATCGTGTTCTCGCCGCTGGCGCAGGGACTCCTGACCGAGAAGTACCTGGAGGGCGTTCCCGACGACTCGCGCCTGCGACGCGGCAACTACCTCTCCGAGCAGATGATCAGCGACGAGAACCTCGCGCGCGCTCGAGCGCTGAACGAGATCGCGGCGCGGCGGGGGCAGACGCTCGCGCAGCTCGCGGTCGCCTGGGTGCTGCGCGATCCGCGCGTCACGTCGGCGCTGCTGGGCGCCAGCAGCGTCTCCCAGCTCGAGCAGAACGTCGCAGCGCTCGAGCGGAGCGATTTCGCCGCCGACGAGCTGGGGGAGATCGACCGCCACGCGATCGACAGCGGGATCAACATCTGGGAGGCGTCTAGCAGCGCCTGAGCGACGGTGTTTCGCGAAAAGCCGACTCGGAATGCCCTGCGCGGGTTAGGGTCGGAGACGCGGAAACTCAACTCAGGAGGGCTACATGTCACGTCTTGGAGTCGCACGGTTGGCGATCTTGTCCGTGGTTGTGGTGGTCGCGGCCGTCGGTGTGTCGGTCGCGTTCGGCGCGATCGGGCACAGCGCCAAGCGGTCGTCGCCGGCTCGCTGGAGCGCCGAGCACTCGCGCACGGCGCACGCGGCAGCCGCCGGCCGATACCGGTACTTCTTCAGGAACGGCAGCGTTACCGCCGGTCGTTTCATTCAAGGGACCGTCTCGTGTCCCGGCAGCAACCCGCACGCGATCGGCGGGTTCTTCGATAGCACCTCGATCGCCGTGTTCCTGGCGACCAGCAAGCCAGGCAGGAGCGCGAACCAATGGATAGTGGGCGTGACCAACACCGGCCGCTCACGCGCAGGCGTCACGATCGGAGTCGTCTGCTCGAGCTAAGCCGCGACCGGGGGCGGCGGCCGGCCGGCGCCGCCCCCGCAGAGGCCGTTAGCCGACCTTCGTCGCCGCGTGGAGGCCCTCAGCCGACCTTCACGACCTGGCCGCCGGGCGCAACGTAGGACTTCTGCGGCACGGGCGTGACGAACACGGGGAAGGCTCCGGAGGGCACGCCGCCCGCGGGGGTCACGGCCTTGGCCTTGCCGTTCAGCCCGGCTGCAATCTGGTAGGCGACCACGTGCCTGCCGGGCTCGACGGCGGTCAGTCCCCACCGGAAGGTGGCGCTCTGTCCGGGCCTGAGCGCGCCGAGTGCCCAAGTGTTGGAGTAGGCCGTGACCGCGCCACCGGGCCCGCCGTTCTGACAGCTGTATCCGCAGAAGCCTGGCGGCTGGTCGATGACCCACACCGGGCGCGAGTGGTTGGCCAGGTACGGCATGTTCAGATACTCGGCAAACGCCGCGACGCTCGTGCCGATGCCGGCCGGTTGGTGCCGGGAGTAGTTGCACGTGACGTTGCAGATCGTCACCGCGATGTTGGGGATCGTGTGGTTGCCGGCGTTGCGCACCGTGATCGTCAGGCTGGTGTGCTCCGCCAGTCGCTGCTTGAGCTGCCACGTCGCGGTGGAGACCTGGACAGGGAAGTTGCCGTTCGGCTCGCTTGCGTCCTGACGGCTGCCGCCACCGCAGGCAGCGAGCGCCAGCGACGCACCGAGCACGCCGATCAAGCCGCAACTCCTCACTCTCCAACCGCTCACAGCCGGCTGAACATACCACGCGTACTCGCGCCGCACGACGGTTCAGACTTGGCCTTTGCGCGGCGGGTAGCGTAGGCTTAGCCCGGTAAGCCGCGCCAGCGGCTCCAGACCCTCTGGGAGGATCGAGAGATTTGATTCGAGCTGTCGCTGACCGAGCGTTCCTGCCGACCAAGAACGTGCTGGAAGAGGTCGGCAACATGATGATCCTCACCGGCAAGACGATCGTCTCAGCGGTGCGCCCGCCGTACCCCTATGGCAGCGAGTTTGTCGGCCAGTTCATGTTCGCGCTGAAGCTGTGCTGGTTCCCGCTGCTGATCTCTACGATCGCGTTCGGTTATGAGGCGCCGGGGTTGCAGGCGGCGAACTTCCTGGTCCTGTTCGGGGCGCTCGACCGCCTCGGTGGCTTCTTCGTGCTGGCGTCGATCCGTGAGTTCGCGCCGTTCGTGGACGCGATCGTGCTCGCCGGCGTCGCCGGCACCGCGATCACCGCGGACTTGGGCGCGCGGAAGATCCGCGAGGAGCTCGACGCGCTGCAGGTACTCGGAGTCGACCCGATCAAGAACCTCGTCGTCCCGCGCTTCCTGGCGCTGATGCTCGTGACCGGCCTGTTTGACATCTACGCGCTGCTGTTCGGCATCTTCGGCGGCATCCTCGCGACGCTCGTCAACAACGCTCCGCTGGGGCCGTTCTGGGCGACGTTCTTCAACAATGCGTCGACCACGGACCTGTGGGGATCGGTCGTCAAGACGACGCTGTTCGGCGCGATCATCGCGGTCGTCTGTTGTTACAAAGGGATGACTGCGTCCGGAGGCGCCGAAGGGGTGGGGCGCGCCGTCAACCAGGCGGTTGTGATCGCGTTCCTGGGGATCTTCGCCTTCAACTACGTCTTCACGCAGGTATTGCTCGCCACGCACCCCGAGATCACGACGATCGTGAAATAGGCGATGAACGGAGTCCTCGCAACGCCGCGCGGCTGGGTCGAGTCATTCGGCGAGATCGTCAAGTTCACCTCGAAGATCGTTGCCGAGGTATTCCGGCTGCGGGTGTTCCGCTTCTTCGGCGAGGCGCTGCGGCAGGCCGGGATCCTGATCATCTCCTCGACGCTCGTGATCTGGGGCCTGGTGTTCATCATCGGCCTGCAGTGCGGGATCGAGGGCGCGTACTTCAACCGGTCGGTCGGCGCGCCCGCGTATGCCGGCGTGTTCTCGGCGTGGTGTGACCTGCGCGAGCTCGTGCCGCTCGTGTTCGGCTACATGATGGCCGCCAAGGTCGGAACCGGGATCGTCGCCGAGCTCGGATCGATGCGCATCTCGGACGAGATCGACGCGCTCGAAGTGATGGGCATCAGCGGCGTCACGTTCCTGTGCGCGACGCGGTTGCTGGCCGCCTGGCTGGTGCTGCCGTTCGTATACCTGTGCTCGATCGGTGCCGGCTTCTTCGCCTCGTACCTGGCGGTGGTCAAACAGATCGGAGACGTGTCGTCGGGAGGCTTCTTCCTGATCTTCTGGCAGTTCCAGAACCCGCCTGATCTCTTATATAGCCTGATAAAGGCCATGGCGATGGCGACGATGATCGTTCTGGTTGGCTGCTACTACGGGTACAACGCAAGTGGTGGGCCTGTAGGTGTGGGTACCGCCACTGCGAAATCGATGGTTCTGAATATCGTGGGTGTACATCTCATCGGCATGCTCGGAACGCAGCTCTTCTGGGGCGCCAATCCGAGGGCACCAATCGGAGGGTGACAATGCGGCGTTTCGGGTTTGGCATCAGCGGCAAGGGCGACCACGCCGGTGAGATTTCCGGCTACGTTGCGCTGGCCGCCAGCGACGAGGGGGCCGGCGGTAAGTCGTCCGACTGGGTGCCACGCGACCAGGAGCCGTGGGCCGAGGACAAGCCGGCGGCGGTCGGTTCCGAGGGCGGCTCCGGCGACGGTTCGCCTGCCGGCGGTTCGGGCGAGCCGCACAACGGTCCGAGCGATGCCGGCTCCGCCGGCCACGGCGACTCCGATGGCGGCGCATCGGAGGAGGAGTCCCAGCCGCAGCGCGGCCAGACGAAGGTTGCGATGCCATGGGATAGCCAATCGGAGGAGGGGAGCCAGCCGCAGGACCGCGCAGGGTCCGAATCGTCGTCGCGGGTGTCCGTGATTGACGAGCAGCCGCCGCGTCCGGCGCCGCCGGCCGGCGCCTCCGAGGAGGAGTACCGCTGGCACAGCTATCGCGTGTACCCCTCGGGCCGCCCCGACACGATCGAGTTCATCGACGTCTATAAGGCGTTCGGCCGCGCGCGGATCTTGCGCGGGCTCAACATGGGCCTCCCGGAGGGGATGGTCTCGATGATCCTGGGCCCGTCCGGCACGGGTAAGTCCGTGTGCATCAAGCACATGGTCGGGCTGCTGTATCCCGACGAGGGCGACGTGCTGGTGCATGGCGAGTCGGTCGTCAACATGGCCGACGACGACCTGTTCGAGATGCGCAAGAAGTTCGGCCTGCTTTTCCAGGACGGAGCGTTGTTCGGGTCGATGAACCTGTACGACAACGTCGCGTTCCCGCTGCGGCAGCACACCGAGAAGGGCGAGGACGAGGTCGAGGACATCGTGATGCGCCGGCTCACCGAGGTCGGTCTGGCGGACGCGCGCGACAAGATGCCCAACGAGCTATCGGGCGGGATGCGCAAGCGCGCCGGTTTCGCGCGCGCGCTCGTGCTCGAGCCCGACATCGTGCTGTTTGACGAGCCCGACTCGGGTCTTGACCCGGTACGGACCGCGCTGCTCGGTGAGCTGATCCTCGAGATCCACCGCGACATGATGGAAGACGCCAAGAAGAAGCAGAAGCCACATCTGCCGACGTTCTGCGTGATCACGCACGACATCATGAGCGCCCGCCGCGTTGCGGACTACATCAACGTGCTGTGGAAAGGACGGATCGTCGAGGCGGGTCCGGCCGAGGACATGCTCAACTCGGAGAATCCTTTCATCCGCCAGTTCCTGTCAGGGGAGTCTCAGGGCCCTCTGACAATGGACTAGACCCACCGGCCCAACTGGCCAAGCGAGCTGACGCGTCCGTACCGCTCCGGCGGTAGCCTCACAGAACCGATGCTGGTGTCGTATTTGCAGCGCCTGGTAGCGACGGCGGCGCGCCGGCCGGTGCTGACCGTTGCGATAGTGCTGGCGGCGGCACTTGGTGGAGGGCTGCTCGCGCTCGGCCTCAAACCTTCAGCCGGGAGCGACACGTTCGTCAGCCGTTCCTCGGCCAGCTACAAGGCGACGAACGACGACCATCAGCGGTTCGGCGGCGATCCCGTGATCGTGCTGGTTCGGGAGCCGCTGACCAACCTGGTCGAGACGCAGGACCTCGGCGTTGTCACGCAGCTCGAGGCATGCCTCGCCGGTCAGGTCGTAGTCAAGAACAGTCAGCTCCAGGCGTTCACGCCGTCGCCCCACGCGACCCCATACGGCGGCTGGAACAGTCCGTGCGGAAAGCTCACGAAGGCGAAGTACGTGCAGGTCGTCTACGGCCCCGGAACGTTCCTCAACCGAGCCGTGGCGGCGGTCAGAACTGAGGTCCAGACGCTGTTCAGCGGCGCGCAGCAGAGCGTCACAACCGCCGAGCGCGACGCGTATCAGCTCGCGCTCCAGCGCCACTTCTCCAAGCAGCAGGCGCTCGCCTCCGCCAAGGCCGCCGGTCAGCTGGAGTACCAAAAGCAGTACACCCAGCTGATTCAGACGTATCTGCAGTCCGGGATCTCCGGCCTGCCGTCGATCGATGACCCGCAGTTCATACCGCAGATCGTGTTCGACCAGACGCGCGGCGTGAACCAGCCGAAGGCTCGCTTCTCGTATCTGTTCCCGACGGCCAACTCGGCGCTGATCCAGGTACGCCTGCGCGCGAACCTGAGCGATGCACAGCAGGCGCAGGCGATCTCGTGGATCCGGCAGGCCGTGAAGATGCCGATGTTCCGCACGAGCTTCGGCGCCACATACACGGTCACAGGCGCCCCGGTCGTCGTCGACGACCTGGCGGCGCGGATCACCGGCTCGATCGGTTTGCTGTTGCTTGGAGCGCTGGCCGTGATGGCGGTGACGTTGCTGATCGTCTTCCGCTCGCGGCTAAGGCTGCTCCCGCTCGCGGTTGCGCTCGCGGCCGCCGGAATCACGTTTGGCGTGGTCGCGCTCGTCGGCGCGAGCCTGACGATGGCATCCGTCGCGGTGCTGCCGATCCTGATCGGACTCGCCGTCGACTATGCGATCCAGTTCCAGTCGCGTGCGGAGGAGGCCCGCGGCTCCCACGATGGCGATCGCTCGGCTGCCGCGGCCGTCGTCAGCGCTGCGCGCACCGGCGCCCCGACGATCGCGACTGCTGCGCTCGCGACCGCGACCGGCTTCCTCGTCCTGCTGCTCTCACCGGTGCCGATGGTGCGCGGCTTCGGTGTGCTGCTGGTGGTCGGGATCGCTGTCGCACTCCTGTGCGCGTTGACCGCCGGCTCCGCCGCGCTCGTGCTCGCCGATCGCGCCGGTGCCGGCGGGGTCCTCGGAGCGTCGGTGCGCGGAGCGGCCGACATCCTCCATGACGCGAAGCGCGTCGCGGCGGCGCCGCTGGGACGCGTACGAGCTCCTGGCGTGCGGCGACCGAATCGCCCGCAGCGCGCTCGCGGCGGGGTTCTTGGCTTCGTGATCCGCCGGCCGGCCTGGGTGCTCGGCGCAGCGTTCGCGCTTGCGGTGCTCGGGTGGGTCGCCGACACGCAGACCTCCGTCCAGTCCGATGTGACCAAGCTCGTGCCGCCGACGATGCCGGCGCTGAAGGACCTGCGCACGCTCGAGAAGGTGACGGGTGTCTCCGGCGAGATCGACGTGACCGTTCGCTCGGCGGACGTCACCAACCTGAAGACGATCGAGTGGATGAGCGGCTACGAGCAATCTCTGCTCTCCCATTACGGTTACAAGGAGACGAAGGGCTGCGCGCAGGCGACGCTGTGCCCGGCACTATCGCTACCGGATCTGTTCGCGGGCGGCGGAGGCTCCGCTCAGAGTCAGAATTCGCAGCTGACCCAGGCCTCGGTGCGGGGCCTCCTGGCCGCGGTGCCGCCGTACTTCTCGCAGGCGGTGATCACGCCTGATCGTCGCGAGGCGGTGCTCGCCTTCGGCATCCGCCTGATGCCGCTCGCCCGCCAGCAGCGTGTGATCGATTACATGCGCTCGCAATTGCACCCGCCCTCCGGCGTGACGGTGAGGCTCGCCGGGCTGCCGGTGCTGGCGGCGCAGGCGAACGCCGCGCTCTCGTCCTCACCGCGACGCCTGCTGACGCTGCTGGCAGGCCTCGTGGCCGTCGGGCTGGTGCTGCTGGCGGTGTTCCGCAACGTCCGGCGGGCGCTCGTTCCGATCGTCCCGATCGCACTGGCAACCGGCTGGTCGGCGCTGATTCTGTTCGCGACGAGGATTCCACTCAACCCGATGTCCGCAACGCTCGGGGCACTCGTGATCGCGATCTCGACCGAGTTCAGCGTGCTGCTGTCCGAGCGCTTCCGCCAGGAGCGCCGGGTCGGATACGAGCTGACCGAGGCGCTGTTGCGGACCTACCGCTCGACCGGTCACGCCGTCCTCGCCTCCGGGCTGACCGCGATCATGGGCTTCGCGGTGCTGATCCTGTCCGACATCACGATGCTCCGCGACTTCGGGTTCGTGACGCTGATCGACCTCTCGGTATCGCTGGGCGGCGTACTGCTCGTCCTCCCAGCCGTCCTCGTGCTATCCGAGCGTCGTGGCGCGATCGAGAGCGTCGGTGGGCTCGCACTGCGCACCCGGGCGGCGCTTCCGAGGCCGCGGCGGCGCGCGCGAGTCGCGTGAGCGAGCACTCCGAGCAAGACGTGCCCTTCCCGCACAGGCTCGACCCGGAAGCGGCGGCGGCCGCTGCGACCGGCGAGGGGGCGGCGCAGGCCGGGGACGCGGCGCGGGCGGCGGAGGCGGCGCGGGGCGGGGACGCGGCGCAGGCCGGGGACGCGGCGCAGGCCGGGGACGCGGCGTGGGCCGGGGAGGCGGCGCGGGCGGGGGAGGCAGGGGCGCGGCACGGGGCGGCCGGCGCGGAGGAGGTCCCGGCGATTGGCAATGCGCGTCATGACCACGTGCGACAGCCGGTCATCGACACCCGTCCCTACCGATGGATGATCGGCATCTTCGGCTTGCTCCTGGTGCTGATCATCTCGGTCTACCAGTTCGCCGCGCACGGCGTTGGAACGGTCGGCGTCCCCGCCGGCAAGCAGTTGCGCGGCTTCGCGGCGCCGCTCGCCAACTCGACGCTTCGCGGAGACGCGAACCTCAATCCGCCGTGCACGCTCGCCAAGCACGATCCGCGAGCGCTGAACGTCTGCCTGATCCTCAAACACCAGCCGCTGGTGCTGACCCTGTTCGTCCCCAGCTCGTCGGATTGCACCCGAGAGGTCGACACGCTGCAGTCGGTGTCGGAGCGATTCCGGGGAAGTGGCGTGGCGTTCGCCGCGGTCGCGGTGCGCGGAGGGCGCGGCCAGACGGCCTCGCTTGTCCGGTCTCACCACTGGACGATCCCGGTGGCCTACGATCGCGACGGCGCGGTTGGCGTCGCCTATGGCGTCGAGACGTGTCCAATGGTCGAGCTGGCCCGCCGCGGCGGGATCGTCGCCGATCGGCTGATCGGAAATCACTGGCTGGCCCCGGCGGCGCTGGCAGCGCGCGTCCAAGCGCTCGCGAACCACCCGGGATGAACGAGGAGGTCGACCTTGCGCCGGCGGCGGGCTTCGTCGAGCCCCAGCTGTCCGACGAGTTTCCCGGCCTGCGGCTCGACTGGATCAGCGTCGAGGTCACCCCTCGCCGCGACAGCCCACAGCCGGTCAAGCAGCGGCTGCAGACCCTATCCAACCGGTACCGCGGCGCGAACGTCGTGGCGATGCGAACGCAGGCGGTGCCGCACGCGTACCGCTCCTTCTTCCATCAGATCGGACTGGACCCGGACGTAACCCGGATTCCGAGCGAGGAGGCGGCGGTCGCACGACTGCTGAGCGGACGGTTTCCCTCACGCGGTCTGGTCGAGGACGCGATGCTGATCGCGCTCGTCGAGACTGGCGTGCCGGTCTGGGCGCTGGACGGCGGGCTGGTCGACGTGGGAGGCCTGGGCATCAGGACGAGCGTCGCCGGCGATCATCTCGGATCCGGAGAGCGCGCCATCGCGGTTCCGCCGGGCCGGCTGGTCGTGGCTGACGCACAGCTCGTGCACGGGATCCTGTTCGGCGAGCTCGCCCCCGGCCACGTCGCGGACCGCCGGAGCACCCGCCTGGTCCTGTTCTCGGTGGGGGTCGACGGCGTGCCCGCGATCCACGTCGAGGAGGCGCTGTGGACCGGCCTCGAGGTGCTGACGTCGACCGGGTAAGGGCGGTCGAGCAGGCACGATATTTGTGCTTTCTCTGCCACTCCCGGCCATCCTTTCGAGGCCAAACCCGCGTGACGATTGCAACCTGGTGGTAAGCTGGGCTAGCCCATTGAAGGAGGATCCGTGGCGCTTCTGGAGCAGGTCAACAACCCGTTCACCGCATCGCCGGCAGTCACGGAGGATGCGGAGCGGGCCGCGCGCCGCTCGCTGCGGGGGCAGATCGCCAGGCTCGAGGGTGAGCTCGCCAGCGCATTCGTGACGGCGTATCCCATGGGGGGCCTGGAGCTTCCCGAGCCGAAGCGGGCCGCGCCGCGGTTGTTGGAGATCGGCGAGCTCGAGCAGGTCCGCGACGAACTCGCCGAGCGTCTGCACGCTGCGCGCGTCTCGATCGCCGAGCGGGCGGACGTCCAGGCGGCCAATCGCGTCTATCTCGAGCGGATCTTGCTCGAGCCGGCGAAGCATCGCTTCGCGCGCGTGTACCTCAAGGACATCGGCGAGCCAGGGTGCGGCGCCTACGAGGTCCGACCGCGTCTCGGAGTGATCGGGATGCTGATGGGGTGGTGGCAGGTCAAGCTGTCTTCAGGCTGTCCGTTACCCGGGGGCCGTGGCTTGGAGCCGCGGCCCGTAGCGATCGGAACCTCAGCGAAGTAACCTCGTCTCCGGATGCGTGAGTTGTTGAGGACTGGGGCCGGAGCGTTCCTGGTCGTCATGATCATGTTCATTGGGAGCTTCGTGCTGTGGCTGGGAACGCCACTGCTGTGGCTCTGGGTGGGCTCGCAGATTCAGGGCTCGAGCGGCTCGATCGGCGCGGCGCTCGGAACGATGGCGATCGGCGTGGTCGCGACGATCGCAGCGATCGCGTTCGTGCTCGCGAAGCTGAGCAACGTGTACCGCGCCAACCGTCAGGCGCGGGGACTCGACGATCCCGGGCACTTCGTGCTCGAGGGCGTGCTCGTGATCAGCGCCGCGTTCACGATCGCCGTGTTCGTCGTGTGGTTCTTCTTCTTCGCCGGGGCGAGCCCGATCCCGATCGGGATCCAGCTCTGAGGCTCGTCGTAACGTTCCGGTCCCGCGCCGAGACGCGGGACCGGTCCGGTTGATCGATTGGGGCTCAAGCCCCTAGGCTGGCACGAGCTCGAGCTCTCCAGATACGAACGTCTCGAGCTGCTCGGCAAGAAGCCGCCGTTGCCGGTCGGTCAGGTCGCCGATCTGCTTCTTCTCATTGATCTGGTTGCGCATCAGGAACTTCCGGCACCGCGTGCTTCCCCAGCGCCGCTGGCTCAGCAGTAAATCCCCGACTGACCACGTGCTCGCCTCCGATGGACAGCCGAGGATGATGTCCGCGGCGGAGGCATCACCCTGGGCGATCCGTCGCTTCAGCTCGGCCCGCGCGAGCCGTACCTCGTTGGCCCGCTCAAGGGCTCGCATTCGTTGCGGCCCCTCGGTCATCATGGCGCTCTGCGTCATGTACTTATCTCTCTCCCTGCATCCTTGTCCACCGAGGTGGACGTCATTGACCGGTCCCCAGGGACGCGAGTGCGTTCCAGCTCGCAGTCCGCTGGGGTACTACTACTGAATGCTTGTGTCGCCCCCCGGCGAGGACCATCGCCACCCTCATGACTCCGCGCCGCTGGCCGACCGTTACGACTCGCGAGAAGGTATTGGAATCGGTCAGTAACAGCAATGTCACATCTGGCCGATCCTGTGCTTAGAGCGTGTTTTTTTTCGAGCCGCAACCCTTGTGCAGGAGCGGACAATCGGGCCAGATTTGTGGAACGTTCCAGCGGGACCAGGCGCAATGCGCATGGCCGTGCGCAATGCGCCCACCAAGTGAAAACGCACATGTGCGACCGCCCAGCGGCGGGTCCGGGACCTGTGCAAGACGCTCTATTCCTCACCAGGCCCGCGCGGGCCGTGCGCGGTCGCCGGCGCCTACTCGCCGGACGGAAGCGGTGCGCGGTCGCCGGCGCCTACTCGCCGGACGGAAGCGGGCCGTGCTCGGCCTCGAATGCCCGCTTGCAGCGGGCAAACATCTCCAGCGCCTCGTCGAGCGTCTCGCGGTCGTGTGTGGCCATCACGCTCGTACGCAGAAGCGCGCCGCCGGGCGGGACCGCAGGATGCAGCGCAACGTTGACGAACACGCCAGCCTCGTAGAGCGCCTTCCACAGCAGGGCCGCCATCCAGTCGTCCCCGATCACAACGGGAACGACTGGGGTCACGACGTCCGTCCCGTCGCCGAGTCGGGTCGGCCCCACGACGCGGAAGCCGAGCTCGCTGAGGCCACCGTGGAGATATCGGGCGTTGTCGAGCACGCGCGCGAACAGCGCTCTGCCCTCGTCTGAGCGGCAGATCCGAACGGCCGCCAGCGTCGCGCCGATCGCAGCGGGAACCCCCGAGGCGGTGAACATGAACGGCCTCGACTGGATCCTCAGAAACTCGATCACATCGGCCGGGCCCGCGATCACGCCCCCACACGAGGCAAGCGACTTCGAGAACGTGGCCATCCGCATGTCGACCCGATCCTCGACGCCGAACAGCTCGCAGGTTCCGGCGCCTCGTGCGCCAAGCACGCCCAACGCGTGCGCCTCGTCGACCATCAGCCGTGCACCGTGTCGGCTGCACAGTTCGACGATCTCCGGCAGCGGCGCCACGTCGCCTTCCATCGAGAAGACGCCGTCGACGACCACGAGGATCCCGCCGCCGTCGCCCTCGGCCTGCTGCAAGCGCTTCTCGAGCAGGTCCAGGCGGTTGTGGCGGAAGGCGCGGAGCTTGGCGCGCGAGAGGATGCATCCGTCGAGAATCGAGGCGTGGTCACCGGAGTCCGCGATCACGGTGTCGCTGGGCCCGAGGATCGTGCCGAGCGCACCGAGGTTGGCCTGGTGACCGGTCGTGAACACGAGCGCGGCCTCGGTCTCGAGCCACTCGGCGAGCTCCCGCTCGAGCTCGAGGTGCAGCGCAGTCGTCCCGTTCAGGAACCGCGAGCCGGTCAGCCCGGTTCCGTAACGGTTCAGCGCATCGAGCGCGCCCTGTTTGACGCGCTCGTCTCCGGTCAGGCCCAAATAGTTGTTTGACCCGAGCATGATCCGCCGCTTGCCCTCCATCTCGACCGCAGGCAGCGTCGGGCCCTCGAGCACGTGGAAGTAAGGAAGCGCGTCCAGCTCGCGGGCCGCCTTGAGCTGCTCGATCCGCTCGTGCTCGCGCGCTTTGGCGAAGACGTCGATAGAGGTGGGCATAACCGTTGCGGACGTATCGTAGAGCTAACGCTGCGGTTCGGCCCTTCGGAAACGGCCGCGTCACGCGTTAGCATCCGCCGGCATGCCTGACGAGCTGATCCGAACAGCACCGGATCTCGACGACGGGGAGGAGGTCGTCGACGGGTTGCCGGTCGTCGCCGAGCTCCGCCCGATCGAGCGAGTCTCCCCGATCGCGCTTCCAGCCGTCCAGGCCGCCGCCGCGGCGGCCACTGGGTTCGTCGCGGGCGCCGCGACGATCGCGCTCGTAAGACGGCACAGCGCGCGCAAGCACGCCCAGGCTCAGGCGCGAGCGCGCCGCCGCCGCGCCGAGTTGCTGCCCGTGATCGCCAGCCGCACGTTCCTAGTCGACGTGCACGTGCTCGCCAAGCCAGGCGAGTGATCGAAGTCCGCACCGAGATAAGTCCGAGGTGGCCGTTCCGGATGCCCCGCCGGGTCGGGCTTGACCGCGTCAATCGCCTGCGCAGCGGCGTGCTCGCGCGGTTGCTGCATGCCGGCGAGCGTCCGGTGATCGTGCGCGTTGCCCAGCCGGCTCCCGGACGGGTGTTGATCGGGGCCCAGGCAGCGGATCGCGCTGCTGCGGAATGGGGGATCGAGCGGATGCGCCGTGCGCTGGGGGTCGACCACGACGTGCGGCCGTTCCACGAGCGTTTCAGCCGCGACCCGCTGATCGGTCGGGCGATGCGCGCCGATCCGGGGCTGCGGGTGTTCGGGCGTCCAGAACCGTTCGAGGCGCTGGTGTGGGCAATCTGCGAGCAGCTGATCGAGTACGAGCGAGCGGCCGAGATTCAGCGGCGGCTGACGTGGGCGCTGGGCCGGAAGTGCTCATCGACGGGATCCCCTCCCAGCCTTCGTGACGTCCCGACGGCGGACGTGCTGGCGCGAGAGGCACCGGCGCGCCTCGAGTCGTTCGGCCTGTCCGCGGGCCGCGCGATAACGCTGATCCGGGCCGCGCGCGAGGTGTCGAGCGGGCGGGTCGATCTCGACGACGGCGAGCACGAGCGAGGCTGGCGGCGGTTACGTGCGATCCGGGGGATCGGAAGCTGGACGGTGCAGACGATGGCACTGACCGGGCAGGGCCGGCTGGATCAGCTTCCGGCCGGCGATCTTGCCTACATCAAGCTCGTGGGGCGGCTACAAACCGGGGATCCACGCGCGCGCGCCACCGAACAGGAAGTCGCCGCGTTCTTCGAGCGCTACGAGCCGTGGGCGGGCCTGGCGGGGATCTATGCGTTAAAAGGGGCCCACGCCGCCCGCCCCCCCGCTGCTCGCGTTCCCGCCCGCCTCGCCGCCTGATCCGATCCAATCGTGGTCGGCGAGCTCGTGAATGTACTGCGCGATCACTCCTTTAGCCACCCGCTCGTCTCGAGCATGCCTGGCGTCCTGCGCGCGGTCCGTCGCTCTACGATCGTTCATCAGGTCTCTTTCCGCCGCTGTTCCGTAGTACGATGGTTGTCGTACGATATCAAAAGTACGATGATCGTCGTACAAACCCCGAGAGGCATGATCCATGACCACGCAGGCCACTGAGCAGATCGCGCATCCGTCTCGGGTCGAGATCGAGCTGAGCGCCGTCCTGCACGCGTTGAGCGATCCGGTCCGGCTGAAGATCGTCGCGAAGCTCGCCGAGCTTGGGTCCGAGCACACCTGCTCGAGTTTCGACCTCCCCGTCACGAAGTCGACCTGCACCCATCACTTCAAGGTGCTTCGCGAGGCCGGCGTGATCCATCAGCGCCAGCAAGGAACCTCGAGGATCAACACGCTTCGCCGAGAAGACCTCGAGGCCCGATTTCCCGGCCTGCTGGACGCGATCCTGCAGTCCGCGGGCGGCCAGAAGATCTAGACCTTAGGTCCGCGCAGTCCCTCGAGCAGGCGGCGCAGCGTCTGGCTCATCTCCTCGCGCGCCTGCGCCGGGTCGTCCGCACGCGCGACGACCATCGCCGCCTCGTCGAGCGCCCCGAGCAGCACGTGTGCGACCGCTCGCGCCGGCTGCGGCGCCACCTCGCCGGCATCGATCGCGCTCTGCACAACGGCCTCGATGACGCCCAGGGTGCTTCCCGAGTCGATCGTCCGCCAGGCGTCCCAGCCGAGTACCGAGGGCCCGTCGATCAGCACGATCCGCTGCATCTCCGGGTTCGTGCAGGCGTCCAGGAAGGCGTCGACGCCGTGCACGAGCTCACTCCAGGGATCGGGTTGCGAGCCGGCCTCGAGCAGGATCCGCTGCGTGGTCTCGGCGCTCACCTGGACCAGCACGGCCTGGAACAGCTCCTCCTTGCCGCCGCGGAAGTGGTGGTACAGCGCGCCCCGCGTAACGCCCGCGCGCTGCACGATCTCCTCGGTGCCGACGTCCGCGTAGCCGCGCTGCGCGAACAGCGCTCGAGCAGCGGCGATCAGCGCCGCCTTCGTGGCCTCGCGCTGCTCGGCCTTAGTGCGCGGACGCTGACCCTCGTCCTTGACATCCATACTGTCTGTATGTGAAGATTCCATTGACATACACCCTGTACGTAACACTACTTGAGGATTGCGCGAATGCCTGAGATCCAGCTCTCGCAAGGGACCATCGAATACCACGAGCAAGGGTCGGGCCCGCCCGTCGTCCTGATCCACGGGGCGCTCGTCAACGCCCGGGTATGGGAGGG
Source organism: uncultured Solirubrobacterales bacterium (assembly GCA_963796525.1). Lineage (GTDB taxonomy): Bacteria > Actinomycetota > Thermoleophilia > Solirubrobacterales > Solirubrobacteraceae > Palsa-465. The sequence goes on along the minus strand of CAWCMD010000009.1, from coordinate 133,876 downwards.
CGTGCGAGCCTCGCTGCCCGAGAACCTTCGCTGCATCGCGCCCGAGCTGCCGCTCGGATCGCACCGGATTCCGATGAACGCGGACGCCGACCTGTCGCCGCGCGGGCTCGCCGCGGTGATCGCCGAGCTGCTCGAACGACTCGAGCTCGAGAATGTGACGCTCGTCGGCAACGATACGGGTGGCGCGCTGTGCCAGCTGGTCGCGGCGCATCACCCCGGCCGGGTCGGCCGGCTGGTGCTGACGAACTGCGACGCGTTCGAGCACTTCCCGCCGCCATCCTTCAAGCTCGCTGTCGGCGCGATGAGGCTGCCCGGCGCGATCGCGATGCTCGAGCTGGGCGGCCGGATCCCCGCACTTCGCCGCAGGTCGATGTCGCTGATGAAGCTGACAACCGATCCGATTCCGGACGCGGTCATTGTGGAGTGGATGTCGCCGCTGCGCGACCGGCGTATCCGTCGTGACCTACGCAAGGTGCTGCTTGGGATGGCGCCCGAGCCGATGCTCGCCGCGGCCCAGCGACTGCGCGATTTCGATCGTCCCGCGCTGATCGTGTGGGGGATGCACGATGTCGTGTTCCCCCGCGAAGATGCGCAGCGGCTCGCGGACACGCTGCCGAACGCGCGGCTCGAGCGGATCGAGGACGCGCGGACGTTCGTGCAGGTCGATCAACCCGAGCGGCTTGCTCGCCTGATCGGGGAGTTCGCCTCACAGCCGGCGATGGCGTAATTGCAGCCTCCGCCGGCGGGGTATCGTCGGTGGGATGAGCAAGCGCCTTGTTCTGCTGCTGGCGCTGACGTGCGGCGCCGCGGTCGGCAACATGTACTACGCGCAGCCGCTGCTGCACACGATCGGCGGCGCGTTCGGCGTGTCGGAGGGAGCCGCTGGGTTCCTGATCACCGCTACGCAGGCCGGCTACGTGGTCGGGCTCGTGCTGCTCGTCCCGCTCGGCGACCTGCTCGAACGGCGGCGGCTGATCACACGCGCGCTGCTGGTCAGCGCCGTCGCGCTTGCGCTTGCCGCGGCGGCGCCGGCCTTCGGCCCATTCGCGCTCGCGCTCGCTGCGGTCGGCATCACCTCAGCGGTGGCGCAGATCATCGTGCCGATGTCCTCGACGCTCGCGGCGCCGCGGGAGCGTGGGCGCGTCGTCGGAACGGTGATGAGCGGGCTGCTGATCGGGATCCTCGTGGCGCGCACGGTCAGTGGCCTGCTCGCGGCCGTGCTCGGCTGGCGCATGGTGTACGTCCTCGCCGCGGTAGCGATGCTGGCGCTTGCGCTCACGCTGCGCGCGGCGCTGCCGCTGGTGCCCCCGACCGAGAAGCTGCCGTATCGGTCGCTGATGGCATCGGTCTTGCGCCTGGTGCGAGAGGAGCCCGTGTTGCGCCTGCGGATGGCGCTCGGCGCGGCCGCGATGGGGTGCTTCAGCGTGCTGTGGACCTCGATCGCGTTCCTGCTCTCCGGCTCTCCTTACCACTACGGCAATGCCGCAATCGGCCTGTTCGGGTTGGCCGGTCTTGCTGGGGCGCTGATCGCGCCGGTCGCCGGACGGCTCGCGGACCGCGGTCACGGCCGTCTCACCACCACCGCGATGATCCTCGTGATGCTGATCAGCTGGGGCCTGCTCGCGCTCGGCAAGACCTCGCTCGCGTGGCTGATCGTCGGAATCGCCGTGCTCGACCTCGGCGTGCAGGGACTGCACATCTCAAACCAGAGTGCGATCTACGCCCTGCGCCCGGAGGCACGCAGCCGGCTGACGACCGCATACATGGTCGCGTACTTCATCGGCGGCACGGCCCTGTCGGCGGCGACCTCGGCGCTCTACTCGACCGAGGGCTGGGTCGGGGTGTGCGTGCTCGGCGCGGCGACAGCGATGACCGCGCTGGTCGTCTGGGTCGTCGCTCTGGCAGTCAGCGGTCGGGAGCCCATCGGCGCGTTGGAGTAGTTCGGATCGGCGCATGCGCCGGATTGGGGTACCGCCCACCCTGCGCATGCGCGCCCCCGACGGCGGGGTGCATGCACCCCGCCGCCGGCCGGTGCATGCACCGGCCGGTCCAACACCCGCAACGAAGTGTTCCGAACACCGGTACACTGGAACAGTGCCCGGGCCAGTCGTACGCGCCTCCGTTCCGGACCTCGTGTTCGCCGAGCTGCGGGACGCGATCCTCAGCGGCCGCTATGCGCCCGGCGAGCGGCTGCCCACCCAGCGCACGCTCGCGGCGGAGCTGAACGTCAACATGGCCTCGGTCCGCGAGGCGCTCGGGCGTCTCGAGCAACTGCGCCTCGTCGAGACCAGGCACGGCGACGCGACGCGCGTGCGTGACTGGCGGGTCGCCGGCGGCCTCGAGGCGCTGGCGCTGCTTGGCTCGAGCGACGCGGAGACGATCGGCGCCCTGTTCGAGGCGCGGCGGCTGCTGCTGGTCGAGGCGGCTCGTCTCGCGGCCTCGAGGCGCAGCGAGGAGCAGGCGGCGAAGCTCGTCGAGCTCGCCGGCGCGATTCCTCTCGCCGCCGACGATGGGGTCGCGCTGATCGCGGACTGGGAGTTCATGGCGGCCGTGATCGAGGCCGCCGGCAACCTCGTGTTCCAGCTGATCATGAACTCCGTGCGCGAGCTCTACCTGCCGAACGCCGAGGCTTTCTCAGGCGTGGTCGCCGGGCGCAAGGAGCTCGCGCCGCTGTACGCCGGCGTCGCCGAGGCTGTAGCCGCTGGGGATGGAGAGGCCGCGGCGGCGGCGATCGGAGCGCTCGCGGCCGCGCAGGAGAAACGGATGGCGAGGCGGCGGTGAGCAACCTCGACGAACTGGTCGAGGCGGGCCCGTGGCCGCAGCGCGCGGTGCTTAGCGGACTGCTCGCGCTTGCGCGCCGACCGCGTGGCCTGGCGTTGCTGCGCAAGCTGTCGCCGGCGGACGAGGCCGCCACCAGTCTGCTCGCGCTCGAGGCCTACGAGGACCCCGAGCGATCCGCGAGGCTCGGATGGGATCCCGATGCGGTTGTGTCTCGCGGTCGCGCGCTGCGCCGCGCGGAGGGCCGGCCATGAGCAGCGTCGCGAGCGCCGACGTTTGCGTCGTGGGCGCCGGCGCCGGCGGCGCGGTCGTCGCGGCCGAGCTGGCCGAGGCCGGCGCGCGAGTGATCGTGCTCGAGCAGGGCCCGGAGCACGATCCCGACTCGTTCACCGCGCGGCCGATCCAGATGATGGCTCGCCTGTACCGCGATGGCGGCCAGGTCGCGACGCTCGGCAACCCGCCGATCGGGCTGCCGCTCGGCCGCGGGCTCGGCGGCACGACGCTCGTCAACTCGGGGACGTGCTTCCGAACGCCGCCGGTCGTGCTCGAGCGCTGGCAGCGGGAGTTCGGGCTCGAACTCGACGAAGCGTCGCTGCGGCCGTGCTTCGAGCGCGTCGAGCAGATCCTGTCGATCGGGGAGGTCACGCCGGAGCTCGCGGGTCGCAACGCCGCCGTGATGAAGCGCGGCGCCGAGCAGCTCGGCTGGTCACACGGCTACCTGCGGCGCAACGCCAAAGGCTGCGTCGGGTCGGGCGTCTGCGCGTTCGGCTGCCCGACATCCGCCAAGCAGCACACGGGCATCACCTACCTGCCGCGCGCCACGGCCGCGGGCGCCCAGATCCTTGCCGGTGCCAATGCGTTGCGAGTGCGGGTGCGGAGCGGGCGGGCGACCGGCGTCGACGCGGTCCGCGGCGGGAGTCCGCTGGAGGTGCGAGCTCCGACCGTGATCGTCGCGGCGGGAACGATCCACACGCCGTTGCTGCTGCGGCGCAGCGGGCTCGGTCGTGAGTCCGGCCAGCTCGGCCGCAACCTCTCCCTGCATCCCGCGACCGCGGCGATCGCCCGGATGGACGAGGTCGTCGAGATGGCGCGCGGTGTGCCGCAGAGCTTCTACATCGACGAGTTCGCCGCCGAGGGCATCATGTTCGAGACGGTTGCCGGACCGCCGTCGTACGCGGCGATGTCGCTGCCGCTGCACGGCCCCCGGCACGCCGAGGTGATGGCGCAGTACCCGCGGCTGGCGCAGCTCGGGCTGATGGTCTCAGACAGCTCGCGCGGGAGGGTGCAGCCGATCGGAGGCCGCCCCGTGATCCGCTACGACCTCGGCGAGCAGGACATGCGGAAGTTCCGAGCAGGGCTCGTCCATCTCGAGCGGCTGCTGCTGGCCGCCGGCGCGCGCGAGGTGTTCCTGCCGCTGCCCGAAGGCGTGCGTCCGGAGCGGGCGCGTCCACGCGATCTGAAGCTGATGGCGTTTCATCCGCTGGGCACGGCTCGGGCCGACGCGCGGGCGGCTCGTGGCGTGGTGGATGGCCGGCTGCGCCTGCACGGTGTTTCCGGGGTCCACGTGGCCGATGGATCCGTCGTCCCGAGCGCCTTGGGCGTCAACCCCCAGGAGACGATCATGGCGCTGGCGACGCGGCTGGCGTGGTCGCTGGCTGAGGCTGCCTAGGCTGATCGGGTCGCTCCGCTTACTCGCTCTCGTAACTCGGCTTGTGGGCGCTTCGCGCCCACGGCGCGGGGGGTGGCGGCCCGGCATTTGGCTGGGGATTGGGTGGTTCTGCTTCGTTTGTGGCGCGTCAGCGACCACAACGCTCGAGAACTCCCGGCACCGCCGGCGCTTTCGCGCAGAGTGGTCGCTCGAGCAGCCACATCGCTCAAAAGCGCCAGGGCGTGAGGTCGTTATTGCGCAATGTGGTTGTTACCTCCCCTCTTCCTCAGTCACATGCGAGGCAGTCCGCATCGCCAGGCACCGGCCGAAGGCCGGAAGCGTGGCGTCAGCCGATAACCGACCCGCGAAAGCGGTCAGATCCCCTGACCCGCCAGCACCTCATTGGTCGACGCCGCGAACGCCGCGTTCGGGTTGGAAATCAGGTGCTGCGCGAGCATCCACTGGCCGTAGGCGTTCCACTGGGTCTGGTCTTGGAAGCCCCAGGGGTTTGACGAGTTGGAAGGGAAGAACACCGGCAGCGTGGCGCGGACGGCGGCGAGCTGGAACTTCGGATCGAGGCCGGGGTTGGCGTTGACGAGGTTCTGCACGCCGGTGGCCGGGTCGCGGCGGACCGACTGATATCCGCGGGCCATCGCCTGGACCAGGCGGCGGACGACGTCGATGTGCTCGGCGAGCATGCTGCGCCTTACGACGAGCACTAGCTCATCGTAGGTGGGGACACCGACCTGCTCCATGTGGATCACGGTCGGGTGCTTGCCCTTCTGGGCGAGTTGGATCGCCTCGTAGTTCCAGTAGGCGCCCAGGGTGGCGTCGACGCGACCGGACAGCATCGCCGGCACCAGGTTCGAGCCGACGTTGATCTCGTGCACCGAGCTCTGTGGCACGCCGGCGTGGGCGAGGATCGTGGTCAGGTATGCGTGCTGGTAGGCGATGCCGGCGGTTCCGACGCGCTTGCCGCGCAGCTGGGCGGCGCTCGTGATGTGCTTGGAGCCGACCGACACGATCGAGGTCAGCGGCTTCTGCACCAGTGCGGCGACGGAGACCAGCGCCTCGCCCTGGTTTCTCGCCAGCATCACCTCGGGCTCATAGGAGATGGCGGCATCGACCTTGCCGGCGGCGAGCAGTTGCAGCGGCGTTGCCGGGTCAGAGGGCACCTGCACGTGGACGTTCAGCCCGGCCTTCTTGAAGTCGCCCTCGGCCAGCGCCTGATAGATGCCGACATGGTCCGCGTTCGGCAGCCAGTCGAGCATCAAGTTCACCTGCTGCGTCCCACCGGAGTTGGTCAGCGTCTCCTTCTTGGCGCCACAGGCAGAGAGCCCGAAGACCGAGATCGTCGCGGCGGCGGCGAGTGCAAGCAGACGTTTCATACAGGTTGTTCTCCTCTGGATTGATAGGCCCATGGGACGGCGAGACGTTCGGCGAGCGCAAGCAGGCCGAACAGGGCGACGGCGAACAGCGACAGGATCACCGCGGCGGCGCCGGCGCGCGCCGGCAGCACTTGATTGAGCGACAACGTGATCTGCCATCCGAGGCCTGAGTACGCAGACGACGCTCCGACCGCTTGCTCGGCGAGCACCGCGGCGATCACGGCGACCGCGACAGCGATGCGGGCGCCGGTGAACACCCCCGGCAGCGCGGCCGGCAGCTCAACGTGGCGAAACGTCCGCGCCCGCGTCGCGTCGAAGGTGCGCATCAGCTTGAGCAACTCGGGATCCACCGAAGCAAAGCCCGCGAGCGTCGTCACGACGATCGAGAAGAAGCACACGAGTGCGATCACGACCAGCTTGGGCAGGATCCCGAAGCCCAGCCAGAACACGAGGATCGGCGCGAGGATCGCGAACGGGACCGCCTGAGAGGCGACCAGCAGCGGGTAGATCGCGCGGCGCAGCGTGGCCGAGAAATGAATCGCGATCGCGAGCAGCAGCCCCGCGACGGCGGCAACCAGGATCCCGAGCAGCACCTCCTGCGCCGTCACCAGGAAGTTGTTCCACAGCAGTGAACGGTCCTCGAACAGCGACGTTGCAACCTGGTGGGGCGGCGGCAGAACCAACGGGTCGACCCCGCCCAGGTCCACGTACAGCTCCCACATGCCCAGCAGCGCGAGCAGCAGCAGTAGTGCGGGCAACAGTCTCAACGCGCGTTTCACTCGCTCACCCCGAGTGCGTCCAAGGCCTTCTCCTTGAGGGCGGTGACCGCGAGATCCGTCCGTCGCCTCGGCCGGGAACGTCGATCCCCAGCTCGGCGACGGCCCGCCCGGGGCGCGCGGACATGACGACGACCCGGTCCGCGAGCATCACCGCCTCCTCCACGTCGTGCGTGACAAGCACGACCGTGCGCGGCTCGGTCTCGAGCACGTGGCCGAGCCACCCCTGCATCTCGTAGCGCGTGATCGCGTCGAGGCCGGCGAACGGCTCGTCGAGCGCGAGCACGGGTTTGCCGGCGAGCAGCGTTCGCAGGAACGAAACGCGCTGGCGCATTCCGCCGGAGAGCTCCGCGGGGCGGGTTCGCTCGAAGCCTCCCAGCCCGAAGCGCTCGAGCCAGGGCGCGGCCGCGGCGCGCGCTTTTTCGCGCGATACGCCGCGGGCGCGCAGGGCGAGACCGGCGTTGTCGATCGCGCTCAGCCACGGCAGCAGCAGGTCGCGCTGAGGCATCAGCGCCGCCGGCGCGGCGTGGACGGTGCCGCTGTCGGGCGCCTGCAGGCCGCAGATCAGCTCGAGCAGCGTCGACTTGCCGCAGCCGCTCGGCCCGACGACGGCCACGACCTCGTTTGTGTCTGCGCGCAGCGACATCCCGGCCAGCGCCTGGACTGCGCCGCGCCTGGTCGCGAATGTCCGACTCGCGAGCTCCACATGGATCCCGGCGGGTCCCTGAAGATCGCGAGGCTCCTGTGCGGGAGCCTCGATCATTTCCTTATCGCTCCCTCCGCGGGCATTACCCCACAGGTTCGAAGGGTCAGCGCCGGGTTTGGGTAGGGCGCTATCTCAGCCGGCTTTCCCGCCAGCCCCCCTGTGTTTGACGTGACGAGCTTCAGATCCTACCGCGTGCGATACCGTCTGCTGGTGGGGATGAAGGTGCGCGGCGGACTGCTCAACAAGTGCGTCGGCGTCGCCGCATTAGCGGTGATCGCCCTCGGAGCGTGCGCGGCCGAAGCCGGCGCGCGCTTACGTCTGCGCCCGCGGATCGGCCCGGCGATGGGAATCATCCCTCCGGTCGGCGAGCAGCAGGAGATCGCGATCGGCTCGAATCTCCCAGTCGTCTACCACGGCGGGCAGGTGATGCGTGGCCCGGTTCGCGTCCACACCGTCTTCTGGGCGCCGCCGGGCTATCGGTTCACCGGATCCCCGGGGCCCGGCATCCTCGGCTACGAGCCGATGATCAAGCAGTTCGTGGCCGATAGCGCCTCGGACTCCGACTCGCTGGGAAACGTGTTCTCGGTGCTGCGCGAGTATCCGGATCGCTTCGGCTCCGGCCGGTACGCACTCAACTACCGGCCGCTCGTCGACTCGATCGACGACCGCCACGCGTATCCGCCGCGGAGCAAGCAGTGCGCCTCGCCATCCGGGATCGCCACCTGCGTCACCGACCTCGAGGTACAGCGCGAGCTGGACCGGGTGATCGGCCGTCAACAGGCTCGTGGTCTGGGCGATCTGTGGTTCGTGTTCCTCCCGCCCAACGTCGATACTTGCGTCGCAGCAGACGCGTGCGGGAGCAACGCCTTCGCCGGCTATCACTCGCTGTCGAACACCGGACACGGTCCCGTGATCTACTCGATCGTCATCGACCCGCTGAACGAGGAGCAGAACATTCCGGGTGCCGACCCGCGCGGCAACCCAGAGGCGGAGTCCTCGATCGACACGCTCGCGCACGAGGCGGTCGAGGCGATCACCGACCCGAAGGGGGTGGGGTGGATGGACCCCAACGGGTTCGAGGTCGCCGACAAGTGCGAGGCCGGTCCGCAGATCGGCACGCCGCTCGGGAGCGCACCGAATGGCTCCGTGTACAACCAGTTGATCGGCGGCCACCAGTACCTGATCCAGGGGATGTGGTCGAACACGCGGCAGGGCTGTGTGACGCGCTCGCGGTCGACTCGCTCGCCGCTGCCGCTGGCGTCGGTCAGCCTCGACCAGTTCAGCTCGCTGGTGCGAGGACGGATCGGGGAAGCGCGTGGCCTCGTGCCCGTGCGAGTCTCGCTGTCGCGGGCGGGGAGGGTCGTCGCGCGTGGGTCGGGGCGAACGCGAGCCGACGGCAGCTGGGGCCCCGTGTCGCTCGGGGCGCATGCGGTCGGCGATGACCGGGACACGATCGTCGTCCGATACGGACGCGGAGGACCTCCGGCGCAGCAGATCGAGACCGGCAGCGGCGGGAATCCGTTCACCGCGTCCGGCTGGACCGGGTGGTTCGCGCTTGACCACGGCTACCAGGTCCGGCGCAACTCGATCCTGCTCTCGCCGTGCGCGCAGACCGGCGTTCTCCGGGTTTCGGTGGGCGGGTCGATCACCGGGTCGCCGCTGGATGTCTGCCAGACCGAGACCGGCGTCTCCGTCGTGCCCACGCCGCCGATCGGCGCACGGACGCCGGTTCGGATCTCGAGCGAGGACAACCGCGCGAGCACCCCGGCCAACCCGAACGGCGCGCTCGTGAAGCTCACGATCCCCGCCGGCGAGCCCGGTGCGGTGAGCTCGGTGCAGAACGATCAGATCTTCTTCGAGCCGAGCGGGTTCCCGACGTGCACCGCCGAGCTGCGCATCCAGACGGTGCGCTGCACCGGCCTCGTCGCGGGCGCCGGGTACACGGTTGTGCGGCAGCGCGGTCGGCTCCGGGCGCGCGCTCGCGCGGACGGTAACGGCGAGGCGTTCTTCGTGGTAGCTGTCACCGGCGGGGACGTGGTCGCGCTCGTCAACCGGGGCGGCCGGGTGCTCACGAGGCTGCACGTCGCGCGTCTGCGCGTCGACCTACGCGGGACCCAGACGGTGATCGGCTCCGGCCGCTGTCAGCCAGGCGAGTACTACGGGCCGTCGCTGCAGCGCCCCCCGGCGAGCGGGGCGGTCGGATCAGGCATCTCGGGCGCCGGCACGATCTGCCCGCTGGACGGGAACGCCCGCGGGCTCCCTGCCGCGCAGATCATGCAGAGCGACGAGTTCAGCGGCGGGGCGACCGAGACGCAGGTTCCATCGCTGGAAGGTACCGTCCCGGCCGACGACGCCACGCTTTACGGCTCATTTGTGGCGCTGGCACGAACCGGCCTGGCGGGCGCGCACGGCTCAGTCATTCCTGCGCCGGCGCGGGTGGCGCTGACAATCGATCGCGCCGGCGGTGCCGGCAGCGTCTTTCGCGCCGCGAACGTGGCCGTATCCGGAGGGGTGCCGGTGCGGGGGCTGCCCGCGGGCGCATACAGCGCGCGCTGGGTGATCGTTGACGCCAACGGCGACACGCGCACAGTTCTCACCCACTTCGTGCAGGCGGGTTAGGGCATGGCACGCGACCGCGATCAGATCCCGACCGGCAAGGTGCGCCGCGCGACAAGCACAACGGCTGCGCTTGGCCCGAGCGGGGCGCGGCTTGCGGGCAGCATGATCGCGGGCCTCGCACGGTCCCCGGAGCGGACGCGGGAGGTGCTCGAGGCGCGCCACATCGAGATGGCGGAGCAGGCGGTCGCGGTGCTCGGGAACCTGCGCGGCGGCGCGATGAAGATCGGGCAGCTTGCCTCGTTCGTAGACGTCGAGTTCCTGCCGCCCGAGTACCGCGCGATCTACCAGGAGAAGCTCGGGCAACTGCGCGACGCCGCGCCGGCGATGAGCTGGGAGAAGGTCGAGCGAGTGCTGCAGCGGGAATGGGAGCAGCCGATCTCCGAGCTGTTCGAGTCGATCGAGCCCCAGGCGGTCGCGGCGGCCTCGATCGGGCAGGTCCACCGCGGCGTGCTCGCCGACGGCCGACGGGTTGCGATCAAGGTGCAGTATCCGGAGATCGCCGATGCGCTCGCCTCCGATCTCGATATCGCGTCCGTGATGATCCGGCTCGGCAAGGCGATCGCGCCGGGCCTCGACCCGGAGGTTGTCGCCGGCGAGCTCCGTGAGCGCGTTCTCGAGGAGCTCGACTTCGAGCTCGAGGCGCAGCAGCAGCGGGTCTTCGCACGCGCGTACCGCGACCATCCGTTCGTCTTCGTGCCAGCGGTGCTGACCTCGCTCTCGCGCAGGCGCGTGCTCGTCTCGGAGTGGGTCGACGGGCTGAGGTTCGAGCAGATCCTCGAGCTGGATCAGCTCGAGCGCGACCGGGTGGGGGAGATCATCGTGCGATTCTTCTTCGGCTCCGGTGATCGCATCGGCAGGTTCAACACCGATCCGCATCCCGGCAACTACCTGCTGATGGATGGGGACCCCGCCCACCCCCGGATGGCGTTTCTCGATTTCGGCAACACGGTGTCGGTCAGCCGGGAGGCGCTCGCGATCTCCCGGCTGGCCCTGGCGGCCGCCGTCGAGGGGGACGCCGAGCTGTTCACACAGCGCGCGGCGGACCTCGGCTATGTCCGCAGCCTCGACCGGATCGACCGTGACCTGCTGCTCGGGCAAGCGCAGCTGGTCGGCGACTGGTACCTGCGCGACCGCGAGCTGCGCATCGATCCGGAGTACGTTGCGCGGATCGTCGAGGCGCTGATTGACCCGCGTGCGATGGAGGGCGCGTTCAGGCTCGTGCGCCAGATGAAGATCCCGCCCGAGGAGATCTGGCTCAGGCGGGTGGAGACGAGCGTGCTCGCGGTGCTGGGCCAGCTGCGCGCGAAGCGCAACTGGTTCCGGATCATGCTCGAGACACTCGGCGGCGAGCCGGCGACGGAGCTAGGCCGGGCGGACGCGGAGTTCTGGGAGCGCCGCGGCCGGCGATAGCTGTCCCGGCGATACACAGCGCACCTTGGCCTCAGCCCTGCAAGTAGAGCCCACCCTAGGTGACGATTCGACAGCTCCGGAGTCGGACGCAGCGCGCGCTCAGGGCACGTCGTGACCGAGCCAGCCCTGGTAGAAGCCGTCGAGATCGGGGAGGAAGTCGTGGACGACCGGGTAGCCCGGCGGGACGGCTTCGATCTCGAGCAGGCGCGCGCATGAGGGGCACAGGAACTCGCGCAACTCCATCCACTCCGGGTCGGCGTGCGCGAACTTTGGATATATGTCGCGCATGGACCGCTCGTCGGCTCGCAGCAGGATCTTCGCCTCCATCTTCCAATTACGGTGTGGACCGCTGAAGTCGTGTCCGCAGTCGCAGCGGATCACGAGCTCGCCGTCGGACCGGCGACGAACGATGTTGAGGCCCTCGCCTGCCGGCAGCACGATTGGGTCGTCGTAGGGCACTCGCGCCTGGAGCACCGCAAGCCAGTTCTCGAAACGGTGGGAGTCCTTGTAGGCGGACTGGATCGCTCTGATTTCGGCGCGCGAGAGGCGCTCGTCGACGAGCGCCCCGAGCGTCTCCTCGTCAAGCGCGTGGCCGCTGATGCGCGCCGGCTCCACGCGCGCAACCTGGGACGCAGCGAGGAAGCGGTCGGCCGACTCCTCAGGCGTGATCCGCCCCGCCTGCGCGCTTGCAGCGGTTACCGTCGGCGTCGGCGCGGCGTACTCGAAGTCCTCGGGCAGATCCCAGAAGCCACGGTACTCGGCGGCCCATGTCGCCGACAGCTTCATCGACTCCGCGTACGCCACCTGGACTGGCTCGATGATGTCCGCGCGGAGCACGCGCTCGCGCTCGCGGGCCCACCATTCGCGTACCGGCTGTGACTGGGCGAGCCGGGCGCGCCGGAGTGTCTCGCGGCGGGCGGCCGTGGCGGCCTCATCTGGCGCGCCGTCGGGGGCGACGACGACGCCGTAGAGCGAGTCCGCGAAGCGCGGCATCAGCAGCCCTCCCGCGAGATCCTCGGCGACCGCATCGGGGTGGCGCAGCAGCGGGTCGCCAAGGCCCGGCGCGCCCTTCATCACCGACAGGTAGAGGTCGCCGGCGGCGAACGGCTCCAGCAGCGTGAAGTTGTCCTGCTTGTAGGTCCTCTCGCCGGCGATCGCCATCAACGCCGGGGCGTCAAAGTCGCCGTCGGCGACCGGGTACGCCTCGCCGCGCGCGGCCTGCTCGGCGAGATCGTTGCCCTTGATGTTGTGGATGTATGCGCACGAGCCGGGGTAACCGCCGAACAAGCCTTGAGCGCTGAACACGCGGGCAGTGCCGAGGTTCTGCAGCTCCCAGAACGGCGTCCCGAAAACCATCTGCAGCGACTCGAAGCTGGCGCCACCGCGGTGGCGGCCCGGCCCTGCGGTGTTCGGCTTGAGCCGTCGCGAGAGGTAGATCATCGGGCAGATCAGCTCCCACATCTCGACGTCTCCGGCATCCCCTTCCGGGTTGAACATCGCGGCAGCCGTGTCCGTTCCGTCGAGCACGTACATCGCGCCCATTCCCTGCGCGGCGATCTCGAAGTTCATGATCGCCGAGGAGTTGCCGTACTGGTCGATTCCGCCACCCTGCACGACGTTGCCCGAGACGGAGTAGGAGCCGATCACCTCCTCGATGAACCCCCGCGCCTGGAGCGCCCGCGAAAGCGTCCGGGGGAAGCCGGTGAACGCCGGCTGCAGGAACGCCCAGGCGATCCCTGTCGACCCTTCGGCGTCGCCGAGGTTGGCGACGCTGCCCTCCGGGAAGTTGGTCTGCAGCGCGAGGTAGGCGCCGTCGTTGACCTTGTCGTTGCAGATCAGCGTCTGCGTGAACTGGACCCAGATCGCGCCCTGCATGCCCGACGGGGTGCAGTTCATCGAGTGCCACCCCCAGGCGGACGTGCCCTCGAGATCGAGCGCGTAGTCGCCGTCGCCGCCGATCCGTACCTCGAACGGACCGTGCATCAGGAAGTCGCGGCGCGCGCGTGCCGGCAGTTGCTGCTTGTCAGCGAACGTGACGTCCATGAACGTCGCCGCGCGATAGCGTCCGGGGACGGTCATCTCGCGGATCCGCGACTTGAACGAGCGCCGGCCCTCCTCGATCACCTCTCGCGAGAACTGCTTGAAGCGGTCGAGACCCTCTTCGAGGATCACCCGTTCGACCGCCTCGCGGACCATGTGGCAGCCGGCGAGGCGCGTGCGCTCGTCGAGCAGGTAGTACATCGGGGCGCGCGAGCGCTTGCTACACCGCAGCAGATGCCACTGTGAGAGCTCGTCTTGCTCGCCGATCTTCATGCACGGGAGGTCGATCCCGTCGTCGAGGCGGTTCGTGGGCCCGACCGGCACGCCGCCCGGAGTTGATGCGCCGATGTCCAGCACATGAGTCACGCCTCCCGCCCAGGCGATGAGCTCGCCGGACCCGCCCGGATCGAAGATCGGGACGAACGTCTGCACGTCGGCGTTGTGGACATCGCCGATCACGGGATCGTTATTGGCGAAGATGTCACCAGGGCGGATCTTCGGGTTGTCCTCCCACCCGTTGCGGACCATGAATTTGATCGCGTCCGACATCGTGTGGACGTGGACGATGATCCCGGTGGAGAGCGCGATCGAGTCGCCCTCGGGCGTGTAGAGCGCGAAGCACAGTTCACCGAGCTCGCGGACGATCGGCGACGCGGAGATGTTGAGCGCCGTCTCGCGAGCAGAGACCAAGCCGCCCCGCAACCGCGCGAACAGCTTCTCGTAGCCGATCGGATCGGCGTCCTTGAGCGCCAGTTCGCCCGTCAGTCCGTAGTAGGAGCCGGTCTGTGCGAACAGCCGCTCTGACTCCTCGAGCATTTCCCGCAGCGTGCGGCCGCCCGAGCCGATCGGCCGCTCGGCGCGCGGCTCCAGCTTCTTGGTTGCGTCGACGATTGCCATGTCAAGCCTCCTCGGAGGTCAGGTGGAAGATCTCGTGGCGGTCAAGCCGCGCGCGGCGGCCAGGCGGGATCGCGAACGTCGTCGCCACCGACTCGACGATCGCCGGGCCCGACAACCTCCTGGCCCGGGTGCAAGTCGCTCAGCTCAAAGATGTCGGTCGCCACGAACCCGTCCCCGAAGTACACATGCCTGCGTGGACTTCAGCGGCGGGGCGCCGCCCCGCTCCTCCCGGTCCGGAAGCACCGGCTTCTCGACGTTCGCCGAGCCGAGCACGGCAGCCTGCGTCACGAGGTAGCCCAGCTCAGGCGAGCGCGCGGAGCGCGCGTACACCTTGCTGTAGGCCTCCTCGAACTCGGCGATCAGCGCCTCGACCTGGGCCGCCGTCTCCAGGGACGCGCTCGGCGAGACGATCTCGATGTCGTTCAGCTGGCCGTAGTACTGCATCCGCGCGATGTGCGAGAAGCGAATGCCGCTGCGCTCGACGCCCGGACTTCGCGAATTCGGAGGCGACGCGGTCCTCGAGCGTGCGCCATGTGGCGGTGATCATGCCGCCGATCCCGGCCTTGGCGCCGTCGTCGAACAGCGGCAGGATCGGCATGTCGACGGTCTGGTCGTAGCGGTATTCGAAGTCCGCGCAGGCGCAGCCGTACGCCGAGAACCCGGCAGCCCAAGCAGGGACGAGGACGTCGCGGTAGGTGACGCCCTCGGTGTACCCGGCGACGTGCAGCGGACCGCCGCCGCCGTAGCACAGCAGCGTGTAGTCGGCCGGGGAGTAGCCCTTGCCGAGGATGCCTCCCGACTGCCTCATGGCGCAGGGTCTGCTCGAACAACTCGATCACACCGGCGGCCGCGGCCGGCACATCGAGTCCCAGCGGCTCGGCGACCTGGCGCGCCACCTCGTGGCGAGCGCGCTCCGGGTCGAGCTTGATGTCGCCGCCGAGGAAGTAGTCGGGGTTCACCCGTCCCGAGCACCAGGTTCAGATCCGTGATCGAGACCGTCTCCAGGCCCCCCTCCGGCCAGCACACGCCGATGCGCGCGCCGGCCGAGTCGGGTCCCAGCTCGGGGCGGTTGGAGTTGGGGTTGACCCGCACGAAGGACCCGGTGCCTGCGCCGATCGAGTCGATCCTGACGAGCGGCATGTTGAGCACGAACCGCGCCATGTCTGGCGTCGGCGTGATGTCGTACCGCCCGTCGGTGATCAGCGCGATGTCGAACGACGTACCGCCGATGTCCGTGCACAGCATGTTGCGCTGGCCGGTCCGTCGTCGCGAGCTCAGCGCCGCCGACGACGCCGCCGATCGGGCCGGAGACGAGCGTGCGGGCCAGCTCCTTGGCTTCGATCGAGACCGTGCCGCCGTGGGACGCCATCACCCGCAGCTCGAAGTGTGCGCCGGCCTCCTTGGTCTTCGCACGCACAGCCTGCAGCGTCGTACGGCTCGGTTCCGCGGCGTAGGCCTCGACCAGCGTCGAATTCAGGCGAGGCAGGTCGCGGCGCATCGGGTACAGCTCGCAGGAGAGAAACACGGGCACCGAGCCATTGGTTGCCCGCCGCGCCTTCTCCTCAGCGACGATCTCCCCGACGCGCAGCTCGTGGACGGGGTTGCGGTAGGAGAACAGCAGGCAGACGACGATCCCCTCCACACCCGCGTCGAGCAGCTCGGCGGCGGCGTCGCGCGCGTCCTGCTCGCGCAGCGGCAGGACCTCGCGCCCCAGCACGTCGATGCGGCCGCGCACGCCCTTCATCCGCTCGCGTGGGACGAGCGGCGCGTTGTGGAAATGGGTGGCGATGTGGAGCCGGTCGGAGTACGAGAACCCCAGATACGTCTGGATCGCGCGCTCGATCCGGAGATAGTCCTCCTGGCCGGCGCTGACGATCACCCCGATCCGGAGACCCGTGCGAGACAGCAGCCGGTTGAGCATCGCGGTACCACTGAAGATCCCCGACGCGATCTGGCTGAAGGAACTCTCGGGCGTCGCATCCCACTGCGCGAGCGCGTCGCGGGCCGACGCCATGAACCCGATCGACTCGTCCTCGGGCGTCGTCTGAGCCTTGCCGACGACGAACTCGCCGCCGCCCGATCCACCACGAACGTGTCGGTCATGGTCCCGCCGGCGTCGATCGCCAGGACCCTGGGTGTGCGGTTCATGAACGTCCCCTTCTGTTCGCCTGATGCGACCCTACTCGCGGCGTCGCGTGCTGCCAAGGGGCGGATGTAGACCCGTCGCCCGCGATGATGACGTCCGAGCTGTGCGGGGCTGACGTCCGAGCTGTGCGGGGCGGACGTCTACGCCACGAGCGGCTGTGTCAGTGCCTTGACGAAGTCCTCGAGCTGATCTGTGCGCCAGCACTCGAACGCAATGCAGTGCTTCTCGTACGCCGCGATCACGCTGTCGCCGTAGTTCCAGTAAAGCCGCGGCTCGGGGTTCAGCCAGAAAGTCCGGCCCGCCTTTGCGGTGATCGCCGCGAACACGTCATCGCGAGGTGGCCGGCCGTTGGTGCGCGCGTCCCCGAGCACGATCACCGTCGCGCGCGGGTGCAGTTCGTCCTCGATCAGCATCAGGAACTCTGTCCAGACGCGACCGTAGTCGGTGTACCCCGAGATGTCGGCGACGCCGGCGTCCTTGGAGATCGCGTCGCTGGCGGCGCGGAAATCCCGCTCGCGCTCGAATACCTCGGTGACCTCGCTGATCCGCTCGATGAATACGAAGCTGCGGAGCTTGCGAAAGGCATCGTGGAGTGCGTGCAGGACGCTGAGGAAGAAGGTGCTGGCGCTTGTCACGGAGGTGCTGACGTCGCACAGGACGAAGATCTCGGGCCGTCGCGGGCGCTGCGGGCGGTACTTCAGCGTGATCGGAACGCCACCGGTCTCGAGCGACGCGCGCATCGTCCGGCGGACATCGACGTGCGCGTGCCGCTTGCGTCCCCGGAGCTCGTGACCCTGGGTGGCAAGCCGGCGCTTGAGCTGCGACACCACCCTGTGGACCTGAGCGAGGTCCTGGATTGGGCCGGTCGGCAGTGCCCGGTCTAGCTCGTTGAGCGGCCGCTTCGGCGGCAGGCTCGCGGTCCGCTCGATCAGCCCGCGCTCGAGCTCGCGACGCAGGTGCTGTTCGAAGCGGCGCAATTGGTCCCTCGGAATGCCCCGCTGGCGAGGATCGTCGTCGGGTAGGTCGGGCTGGGGCTCCGTCCTGAGGCCGAGCGCCCGCCTGATGCGCTGGACGTCCACGCCCAGCACGCCTGAGCCCTCGCCGCGGCCGAAGGCGGCGATCGCGAGCCGCGCGAGATCTCTCAACGCTGGGTCAGATCCGTCCTGGAGAGCTGCCGCGATCTGCTGGCGCAACGTCTCGAGGTCGACGTTCTGCGCGTCGCCGCCGAGCTGTTGCTGCTGGCTGCCCTCGGTGATGTTGCGCCGCGTGGCCTCGGCCTCCGCGGCGCGGAAGAAGAAGCGGTCGAACACCAGCTCGAACACCCGGCGGTCCTCGGGTGACTTGGCGAGCGTCGCCGCCAGCGTCTCCTTGAAGTCGTCGTGCTTGGTCCAGGGGATGTGCTGGAGCGCTTCGAACGCATCCAGCATCTCCGAGGTGCCGATCGCCATGCCCTCCTCGCGGAGGTCCTCGGCGAACGAGAGCAGGTGGCCGTCGAAGCTGTCGGGCCCTTGCTGCGGGATGCCCCGGTAGGCGGTCCTGCTAGGCGGCGGGTCGGGCATCGGTGGCAGCCGCCGGGTCGAGCTTCACGCCGACGCGGGCCGCGACGGTGTCGAGGTCCGTGCGGTGCTTGACGATCACGCTCATCGTCTGCCGGAAGGTGTCCTCGTTGATCTCGTTGGCACCGAGCAGCAGCAGCGCGCGCGCCCAGTCGATCGATTCCGCGATGCTGGGCGGCTTCTTGAGGTCGAGCTCGCGCACCTGGTGGACGATCTCGACGAGCTTCCTGGCGATGTGCGCGTCGAGGTCGGGGGAATGGAGGCGGACGATCTCAAGCTCGTGCTCGAGCTCGGGATAGTCGAGCCACAGGTACAGGCAGCGGCGCTTGAGCGCCTCGGTCAGCTCGCGCGTGTTGTTGGAGGTGAGCAGGACGACGGGCTGGGTCCGCGCGTCGATCCGCCCCAGCTCGGGGATGCTGATCTGGAAGTCGCTGAGCAGCTCGAGCAGCATCGCCTCGAACTCCTGATCGGTCTTGTCGATCTCGTCGATCAGCAACACGACCGGGTCGGCGCTGGCGATGGCGGTCATCAGCGGTCGCTGGAGCAGGAAGTCCTCGCCGAAGATGTCGTCCTGCACCGCCTCCCACCCGGTGTCCGCGGCCTCGGTCTGGATCCGCAGCAGCTGCTTGCGGTAGTTCCATTCGTAAAGGGCCTTGGCCTCGTCGAGTCCCTCGTAGCACTGCAGGCGCACCAGCGTTCGGTTGAGGTATTTCGACAGGGCCTTGGCGAGCTCCGTCTTACCGACGCCGGCAGGGCCCTCGACGAGCACCGGTTTGCCGAGCTTCGTCGCCAGGAACGAGACGAGCGCGGTCGACTCGCCGGGCAAGTAGCCGACCTCGCGCAGGCCGGCGGCGACCTCATCGACCGTCGCGGGAAGCGCCGACACGGTCTGTCCGGGCGAAGCGGCGTGGTCGCTCATGCCCCCAATATACGGTTCACGATGTGGTGGCTACGGTTCGTGGTGTGGCGGCGTTGCTCGTCTATGCAGCTCAATCCTCGCATCTCGGTGTGTTCACGGCCGCCTTGGCGTTCGGGCTGCTCGTCGGTGTCTTCGGCCACATCATCAAATCCCGGACGCTGATCCTCACCGGGATTCTGCTGATTGCGGGCGTCAGCGCGTACTTCTCGTTCGTGCTTCAGCCGAGCGGGAAGTAGCGGGCGGGCGCCGGCCGTCGGCGGTCCAGAGTCCGGCCACGGTGGGCTTGCTCGGCCCCGGCCATGCCCTTCGCAACAATTCTGTGCCAATCGGGGCCGTTTCGGCCGGTCGGGACGCTTCCGGGCGCACACTGTCGGCGTGCCGGACGCCCGAGCCCGCCGTCAACGTGAATCTCAACTCGCCCGCCGACCGCCCCCGCGCCGGCGGACCCCCCGCGCCGGCGAACCACCGATCGCGCCCGTGCCGGCGGACCGTCGACCGCGCCCGCCCGCGCCCGCGCCGGCGGAGGCACCGGCGGGGCGATGTCGATTGTCCGCATATATCGCGGACTATCGACATCGCCCCTATGGCATGGCCGGTCGGGCGTTGGCTTCAGCGCTCGGGGCGGCGCCCAGCTGCGACCGGCGCGGGCCGGGTCGGTGAACGTGTTCCGCGCCAGCTCGAGCAATTCGGCCGCAGCTGGGGCAAGGCGCCGGCCTTCGCGTCACGCGAGCTGAGGAGCGCCAGGACCGCGGTGCTTCGCTTCACCGGCCGCCAGGTTAGGCACGAGCTCGAGTTCGTGCTCGTCACGATCGCCCGGGAATACGAGCGGCGAGCGCGTAAGGGGTCAACTACTCCTCGGGCGAATCCTCGAGCGGGATCGTGAGCTGCTCGTCCGAGTTGGCGGCGGTCTCAGGGACGGGCGGGGGCGTACGGCGCGACACGCGCATTGTCGGCGGGTCTTCGATCTCGAGCGTCTTCGGATCCTCCAGCCTCAGCGTCTCGGACGGCGGGGCCCGCACCGGCCGGGGCGGCCGCACCCGGCGGTCGGGGCGGTCGGGGCGGTCGGGGCGGTCGGGGCGATTGGGGCTGTCGGGGCTGTCGGCGCGATTGGGGCTGTCGGGGCTGTCGGCGCGAGGATCGACGCGGGGAGGACGAGCGCGGCGGCTCGGACGGCGCTCGCGCCCCGCCGCACCGCCACCCGCCGGCGCGGCAACACCCGCCGGTGCGCCGCCGACCGGCCGCTCACCAGCCTCGCCCGGAAGGGGCGGCTCGGGACGGTGTGCGGCCCGGATCCGGGAGCCGGCGTAGGTGAGGAAGGCGGCGACGCCGAGCGCGACGAAGATGCCCCACTCGATGCCCCAGGTCGTGGCGAGCTGTCCGTGGCTGTTCGCCCCCTGCTTGTCGAAGATCCGCCATACGATCAGCACGCAGGTCCATGCGCCCGCGGCGAAGATCACCGCTCCGTCGCCGCCCGGGAGGTGGAACGCTCGCCCCTCCGCTCGCTGGAACAGGAGCGTGAGCACGCCAAACGCGACGACCAGCACGGCGGCCTCCACGAACGAGAACGCCCCCCAGCCGGTGAGGGTCGCGCTCTGTGCGAGCAGGTTCGATTTCCCGGTCGCGATCACCGTCTCCTGGTACCACGGAAGGAACAGCGCGATGAACAGCCCGAACGAGGCGTAGGCCGCCAGCCGACGCTCGTGTGGCAGCACCCGCCAGGCGCGTACCATCCGGCCGGTGCCCGATGCCACGCGGTGGGCGGCGGATCCTGCGGGACGCCCTTCGCTCACGCGCTCGATTGTAGGCGTCGGGTCGGGCCCAACCGGCAAACCGGCCGTTCCTACAGGATCGGGATGTCCTCGACCTCAGGCGGTTGCGCGCGCTGGCGCTCCATCCGCTCGATGTACCAGTCGATCAGCGCCCGCAGCGCCAGCAGCAGTTCGCGCAGGGCGGTCGAGAGACGCTCCTGGAGCTCCGGCGGGATCAGGTCCCTGAGCGACTGCAGCACGTTCGCCAGCAGCTCGATTTCGGAATCTCGAGCCGCGTCGGTGGCGTCGGTCCTCGGCAGCTGCCAGCCGGCCGGTGGAGGCTTGCCGGCGGCCGGTGGAGGCTTGCCGGCGGCCGGTGGAGGCTGGCCGGGTTGCCCCTGCGCGCGCGAGGGCTCGTCCTCGCCCCGGTCACCAGCCTCCGGGTCGTCCGGGCGACCGGTGTCCGGCTGGGCCTTCTCGTCAGATCCGCCGGTCGGCGACTCGGCGGGCGCCCCCGCTCGAGCCCGCGCCGCGGCGGCTGCCCTCGCAGCCTCCGAGATCAGCCGCTCGGCCGCGTCAGATGCGCGATCCAGGCGCTCCTCGAGGCGCCGGAGGGCGTCGGGCTCGGCGAGCTGACCTGAATCATCGTTTGGAGTTGGGGGTTCGTTGGGCGTCACTGAAAGTCACCTCGAGCGCGCCGTCCTCGAAGGTTGCCGCGGACGGATGCAGCGCGCCCAGCGCAGGGGGCAGCATGATAGTTCGCTTCTGGCCGTCTACCCGCACGATGAGCTCTAGTCCGATCTTCTTGAGCGAGATGTCGCCCTTGCGTGCGAACGGGAGGGAGAGCCGGAGGCAGGCCCCCTGCTCGGAGACTTCGAGCTCCTGTGTGAGGGAATCGTGGAGCACGGCCGACGCGTCGCCCGACACGGCGGAGAAGAGCTCGTCAGCGAGCCGGTCGAGCATCTCCGGGCCAACGACCTCCTGATCGAAGTACGGCGCGGACAGGACCGGCACCGGAGCGAACGCCGAGCGCACCAAGTCGAGATGCTCCTCCTGCACCCGACGCCAACCGGCAAAGTAGTCACCGACATCCGAGGGAAAGATGCGGTTGACGATCACGGCGTCGGTCAGGTAGCCGTACAGGTTCAGGTAGGTGAACGTACGCATCGCCTCGCCGATCACCATCTTGTCCGGGTTCATCACGAGGCGGATCGTGCACCGCTCACGGTCGCGGAGGATCTCGTTCATCGCGATCAGGTTTTGCGAGAGACGTTGGATGTCCGCGAACACCGCGTGGCTCGGAAGCGAGACGTCAAGCAGTGAACGGGCGATCGGCCGGGCGGCGGCAAGAATCTGCCGCTCCATCGGAAACACCTTCTCGATCCACCAGCGGGCGACATCGGGAAACGACAGCAGCCGCAGCGTCTCCCCGGTGGGCGCGCAGTCGACGATGATCGCGTCCCAGTCGCCGGAGTGGTGCTGGGCCTGCAGTGCAAGGAGCGAGAAGAGCTCATCCATCCCCGGCGGCACGGTCAGCTCCTCGGCCGAGATGCGGTCCACGCCGCGCTCGATCAACAGCTCGCCGAGCCATTCCTGCACGCCCGACCAGTGGCGCTCCATCTCTTCCTGCGCCTTGACCTCCATGCCCCACAGGCGCTGCTCTGCCTGCGTCGGCTCGCCCGACAGCTCGGCTCCGAGCGATTCGGACAGGCTGTGCGCCGGGTCGGTCGAGAGGACGAGCGTCTTGAGCCCGGACGCGGCGCACGCCCGCCCCGTGGAGGCGGCCACGGAGGTCTTGCCGACGCCCCCCTTGCCCGTGTAGAGGATCGTGCGCGGCCTCATGAGCAGCCGAGTGTATGACCTCGGCCGGGGGCGCAGGCCGCGGTCGGCGACCGGGGGCGCAGGCTGCGGTCGGCGCGCTGCCTAGCGCGCCACCTGCAACCAGCTCGTGATCCGGTTGTAGTTGCCGGCGAGGTCCGTGGCGTCGAGCCGCACCGCGTAGCGGCCGGCGTGCTGCAGCCCGGGAATCGAGAATGTGTGCACGCCGTGCGAGAACGACGCGCTGGTCAGGAACACCGTCTGGCTGCCGCGCAGGATCACGATCCCGACGTGCGCCGGCCGGGCGACACTGAACGAGAGCAGCTCGGACACTCCGCGCTTGGCGCGATGAGTGAGCAGCGCCAGCGGCGGTGGCGTCTTGAGGTCCGCCTCGAACCGCGCCGCCGTCCGGCAGTAGACGCGCGCGTGCGTGCGGTCGCACAGCTGTTGCGCGAACTGGGTCACGAGCTCGTGGTAGTCAAGTGAATCCTCGACACCCGGCTGGTAGAGCGACCATCCACCGGTGTCGTAGCTGGGCAGAGCGGCGCGCGCCTCGGAATCTCCGAGCGCGAACAGCCGCGCCGCGAGCTTGCTGGCGCTGAAGTGCGCGTAGTCATAGAGCCCGATCAGCGACTGCAGGAAGCCGTTGATCACGAGGGCACCCGGGTCGAACGAATAGAGCAGGTACCAGCGGCCATGAGCCAGCGGTTCTTCGACACCCACCGGCGAGGACTCGCTGAAGATCGGCAGGGCCCTCTCGGCCAGGTCGAGGTACGAGCGGTCCTTCGTGATCCAATAGACCTGCGCCAGCGCCTGGAGCGCGGTTCCCTGGGACATCGCGCTGGTCCACGGTGGCGTCCCGCCGCCGAAGCTGAAGTAGTACTCCCACGCGATGCCGCCGCCGCGATTGGCGGCCATCGGGATCATCTCGTCGACCAGTTCGCGCATCTGCTGGAACTGGCCGCCGCCGAACATGCTGTTGACCTTGCCGAACGTGCCGAGCTCCTGGAGCTCGAGCCCCTGGCCAGGGTAGTACTCCCACACCATCTGGGAGCCCGCAAACTCGACTCGGTCGCCGTAGGAAAGAGCCGGGGCGGGCGGGTTCTTATCCCACCACTGGCGGTTGCGGTCGAGCGTCTCGAACAGGACCGGCAGCCGCGACGGGATCAGGAGATCGCTCGCGGCGATCGCGTGGAGGTTCTCGATCACGGCCTCCAGCTCGACAGCTGCGGTGCCGCCGAGCCCGTGCTCGACCCCCAGCGCCGAATTCCAGTCGGAGTTGTAGTGGAGATACTCGCCACGCGTGATCTGGTGTGCGTCATAGAGCCGGGTGAGCTCGGTGCTCATGTTGCGGTCCTGCGCGAGCCGTCCGAGCGGAGGGGCCACTGCACTCGCCGGCGGGGGCGCCTGCGCGATCGACGCCGGCGCCAGATATGGGTCGTTGCGCACGCTCACGCGACCGTTCGCCCCCAGCACGTGGACGGGACTTCCCACTGCACATGCCGGAAAAGCGACTAACCAGACGACAACCCCTAACAGGCGCCTAGGCACAACTCCGATGCTACATTCGCCTCGGAAGCTGGGCCACCGGCGAGGAGATACTTGCAATGAATAGCTGTCCCGCCCACCCCGGCCCCGCTCGCCGGGGCATGCGAATCATCGGCGCCTTGCTGTTGCCGGTCCTTGCCGCAATCGTTGTCAGCGGCTGCGGCAGCAGCAGCTCGGGCGACGCCAACAGCCTGCTGCGCCAGACGTTCAGCGGCTCGCATACCGTCAACAGCGGGAACCTCAACTTCGCGCTCACGGTCAGCCCGAACGGCTCGAGGACGCTGACCAGTCCGATCACGATCAGCTTCGGCGGGCCGTTCCAGAGCCAGGGCAAGGGCAAGCTCCCGAAGTCCAATTTCACGATCAGCTTCAGCGCCCAGGGCAAGACCGGCTCCCTGGGAATCGTGTCGACCGGCACCGCCGGCTACGTCACCCTTCAGGGCGCCAGCTATCAGCTGCCGGCCGCGACCTTCCAGAAGCTCGAATCGAGTTTCGCCTCGCTGGCTTCCTCCCCGGGCAGCACCACAAGCGGGTCCGGCGCGCTCGGCAAGCTCGGCATCGATCCGATGCACTGGCTGACGAGTCCGTCTGTTGTCGGCAGCGAGAACGTCGGCGGCGCGGACACGACCCACATCCGCGCGGGCGTCAACGTCGATGCGCTGCTCACCGACCTCAGTACGTTCCTGCAAAAGGCGTCATCGCTCGGCGTGTCCGGTGCCTCACGGATCCCGTCAGGCATCTCCGCCGCATCCCGCCAGCGGATCGCCAACACCGTCAGGAACCCGACCTTCGACGTGTGGACCGGAA
Organism: uncultured Solirubrobacterales bacterium; assembly: GCA_963796525.1. Taxonomy (GTDB): domain Bacteria; phylum Actinomycetota; class Thermoleophilia; order Solirubrobacterales; family Solirubrobacteraceae; genus Palsa-465. The sequence continues at coordinate 109,072 of CAWCMD010000009.1, read as the reverse complement.
CCGGTGATAAGACGGTGCGCAAGCTGTCGATCCGCTTGACGCTCCCCGTGAGCGGTCAGGTCTCGACCGCGCTGGGCGGTCTGAACGCCGCCGACATCGGTTTGACGATGCAGTACGCGAGCCTCAATCAGCCGCAGTCGATCACTGCGCCGACGTCGGTCCGGCCGTTCACCGAGTTTCAGTCGAAGCTGCGGACGATCATCGCGGCGCTGCAGGGGTCGGTCGGGAGCGTGACCGGCTCGGGCGCAAGCGGCGCGAGCGGCAACACGGGCAGCTCCTCGACCGGCAACACGGGCAGCTCCACGAGCGGCAGCGCCGGCGGCGCTTCCGGCGCCAGCTCGCCCGTCACGCGCTACGCGCAGTGCATCCAGGCCGCGGGCGGCGACGTGAGCAAGATGCAGCAGTGCGCTCCGCTGCTGAACGGCACTACGCCGTGAGCGATCGAGACGGCGCCGGCGGCGCTACTCGCGGCCGACTTCCTGGTCGTCCTCTTCGAGCTCGTCGGCCGTCTCGTCGCCGTCGTCGCTGATCGCACCCGGGTGGTAGTGCACCTGGAATCGCTCGAGCAGCTCATCGCGGCGATGCTCGTCCACCGGGACCTCGTCGGAGATCAGCACCCAGTCCGCGCCCTCGTACTCCTCCATGTTGAAGATCTCGGAGTCGAGCTCGGGCGAGTCGTCGACGACGACGAGCACCTCGGTCTGGGGATTGAAGTACGTCCCGGGACGGTTGACGAGTTCGTCGAGTTCGTAGCTACGGGGATCGGCCATCGGAAGGCAGCCTAACGGTTTGCGGGAGGCAACCGTCAGATCCCCGTCAGGCTTTCGATCTCGCGGCGGATCTCCGCCTCCACGTCGAGGGGCGGCTTGCCGGCGCGCACGCGACGGTAGTTGCGGGCGATCACGAGCTGGCGGATCTCCTGCTGCAGGGAGGCGTCGGCGAGGGGGGCGGTGAGCCGCTTGAACTCCTGCTCGACATCGAGCGGCGCCTCGCCACGGCGGATCCGCCGGGCGTTCCTGGCGTCGAGGAGCTGACGGATCTCGGCGTCGCGCTCGAGCGCGGCGGCGGGGGAGGCCTGCGCCGGATCGCTGTCCAGCGATAGGCGGCTCTTGCCGAACTCGTCCCAGGTCTTCCCGCTGAGGACCAGTGCGACGAGCGCCACGATCAGGCCAAGACCGCAGACGACCCAGATCAAGGTTTCGAACGCCGAGTGCACCTCCTCAAGTGTTGCGCATGCCCGGCGGGTGCTCAACGTCCGCGGATGGCCAGCGCCGCCGGCACAGCGGCCGGGCCGCGACCGCCGCGTCCAGCGAGTCGCGTGGTTCCCACGGATCGCGCCTTCGGATCGAACCGGATGCTTGCAACGGATGATCGGCTACCCTTAACCGGATAGCCATTGACTGACTAGTCAATCTACCTCCGCGTTGGGTGGAGAAGCGGTCCGATGGCAGGCGTCGCGACGCTCTGCACACCTGGCTGCGGCGCCGCCAGCGCACGGTTCAAGGAGAAATCTACGGTGGTTGATTTCACGCTCACAGACGAGCAGAAGAGCATGCGCGAGATGGCGCATGACTTCGCCGAGAAGGAGATCCGCCCGGTCGCCTGGGAATACGACAAGGACGGGACGTGGCCGCAGGAGTTGATCGAGAAGGCCTGGGAGCTCGGACTGATGAACGGGCACCTGCCTGCCGAGTACGGCGGCCCAGGCCTCGGCTACCTCGACGGCACGCTGATCGAGGAGGAGCTGGCCTGGGGTTGCTCGGGCATCGCCACCTCCCTGACCTGTAACGGACTGGCGACCGCGCCGATCGGCCTCGCAGCATCCGAGGAGCTCAAGAAGGAGTACCTCGGCCGCCTGAGCGAGGCGCCGCTGCTGGCCTCGTTCTGCCTGACGGAGCCCGACGCCGGTTCGGACGTATCCGGGATGAAGACCACGGCGACGCGCAAGGGCGACAAGTGGGTCATCAACGGCTCCAAGTGCTTCATCACCAACGGTGAGTACGCCAACTACTACACCGTGTACGCGAAGACCGACAAGGAAGCCGGCCACCGGGGCATCTCGTGCTTCGTCGTCCCGCGCGACGCCGGCGTCATCGTCGACAAGCACGAGGACAAGATGGGGCAACGCGCGTCGAACACAGCGACTATCACGTTCCCCGAGGTCGAGATCCCGCTCAACCACCTCGTCGGCGAGGAGAACAAGGGCTTCAAGATCGCGATGATGACGCTGGACCGGACTCGTCCCGGGGTGGCGGCGATGGGCACTGGCGTCGCTCGCGCGGCGATGGAGTTCGCGATCGAGTACTCGAAGGAGCGCGTGCAGTTCGGCGTTCCGATCGCGATGCACCAGGCGATCCAGTTCATCATCGCCGACATGGCGACCAAGGTTCACCTGTCGCGTCTGGCGACCTGGAACAGCGCCGTGCTCCTCGACCAGGGCCGGCGGAACACGCTTGAATCGAGTCACGCCAAGCGCTTTGCCGCCGACACCGCGATGGAGGTCACGACCGATGCCGTCCAGGTCTACGGCGGCTATGGCTTCATCAAGGAGTACAAGGTCGAGAAGCTGATGCGCGACGCGAAGATCCTTCAGCTCTATGAGGGCACCGCTCAGATCCAGCGGCTGGTGATCGCGCGCGAGACGCTGCTTCCGCGCCGAATCGAGGAACCGGCGGCGACGCACGCCTAAGCGAGGACAGCTCCGGACGCAGCAATCGGGCCGCCCCACCCCGGGGCGGCCCTCTTTCTTGAGGGGGGCGTCACTCGGTGACGCTGAACTCCCAGATCGCGATCCCGAGCATGATCAGCCCGAGTCCGACGATCACTGCCACCTCGAGCACGACCGGCACGTGCCACCCGAACCAGGTCACGCCAGGGTCGAGCGCCCTGCGCGCCGCGGGTGAGATCGACAGGTGGTTGAACACCAGTCGGCGCATCGGATCAACCGCGTAGGTGAGCGGGTCGATGCGGTTGAGCACGGCCAGCCACGCCGGCAGGCCGGCGACCGGGAACAGGGCGCCGGAAATGAAGAACATGGGCATCACGATCATCTGCATGACGCCCATGAACGACTGCATCTGCTTGATCCGCACGGCGACCATGACCCCGAAGGCCGTGATCGAGAACGCGAGCGCCAGCTGAAGCACGAAGATCCCGAGGATCAACACGACGTTGTAGGAGACGCCGACCAGTGGTCCGAGCAGGATGATGAGGACACCCTGGAACGATGCGACGGTCGCGCCTCCAAGGCACTTGCCGATCACAATTGAGCTGCGGCGAATCGGCGCGACCATCATCTCGCGCAGGAACCCGAACTCGCGGTCCCACACGATCGAGGCCGCCGAGAACATCGCCGTGAACATCACCGAGATGCAGAGGATGCCCGGGTAGATGAACGTCTTGAGGTTGACGCCGTGGGTGCTGGCGCTCGAGAGCTGCTGCAGCCCCGATCCCAGCACGAACAGGAACAGCAGCGGCTGCACGAGCGTCGTGATCATCCGCAGCCGGTCGGTGCGGTAGCGGATGATCTCCCTGCGCCACACGATCTTGATCGCGCGCAGCTCCGAGGCGAACGTCCGCTTCGGGACGCTGACGCGGACCACGGGCGGCGGGGCCGTGCCGGCCGTCTTCTGATCCCGGTCGACCGTGGTGCTCATCGTCGGCCTCCCGTCATCACCTGATGCATCACGCGGTTGCGCAATCGCGACTGATCCTCCTCGGCGTCACGAATCGTCGTGCCCGTGTAGGACATGAACACGTCGTCGAGCGTCGGGCGCGAGACGCTCACCGAGCGGATCGGCGGGTGGGCAGGCTCCCAGTCGGAGAACAGCTGCGGCACGAACTCCTCACCTCCGGGTATGCCAAAGCTGACGGCGCCCTCCGATATGCGCGGCTCGACGCCGAAGCGCTCCGCGAGTGCCGCGATCATCGCCTCGTCGTCGTCCGTGTGGATCGTGACTCGATCGGTTCCCACCCCAGCCTTCAGCGCCTCCGGCGCATCGAGGGCGACGATCTGGCCGTGGTCCATGATCGCGATCCGGTCGCACCACTCGGCTTCATCCATGTAGTGCGTGGTCATGAAGATCGTGATCTCCTCACGCTCCTTAAGCTCGCGGATATACGTCCAGATCGAGCGGCGCGTCTGCGGGTCGAGCCCGATCGTGGGCTCATCGAGGAACAGCACGCGGGGCGAATGCATCAGCCCGCGCGCGATCTCGAGGCGACGCCGCATCCCCCCCGAGAACGTCGCCACCGGTGAGTCCTTGCGATCCCAGAGACCGACCATCGTCATCACCTGCTCCATCCGGGGGGCGACGAGGTCCGACTGAACGCCGTAGAGCTCGGCGTGGAGCTTCAGGTTCTGCGCGGCGGTGAGGTAGCCGTCAAGCGTCGGGTCTTGGAAGACGAGCCCGATGTTGCGGCGGACGTCGTCGCGCTCGCGCACGATGTCGTGGCCTGCGACCGTCGCCGAGCCGCCGGTGGGCTTGGCGAGCGTGCACAGCATGTTGATCGTCGTGGTCTTGCCGGCGCCGTTGGGACCGAGGAACCCGAACACCTCGCCCATCGCGACCTCGAAGTCGACGCCCCGGACCGCTTCGACCTCGTCGAACGTCTTGATCAGGCCGCTGACGACGATCGCGGGCGTATCCATTGACTCGTTATTCACCGGCGTCCTCCGCAAGGATCTTGTACAGCGAGCGGCGAGTCTCGGCGAGCAGCTGCGCCCCCCGCGCGATCTGCTTTGCATCGCCGGTATGAAGCATGATCGCGCCGGTCGTATGCAGCTTGCGGAGCTCGGTCTTCATGTCAGAGACATCGTCCGAGTCCTCTTCGGTCTCCCACGGCGCTCCGTCGTCGTGCCGCGATGAGAGCTGCTCGCGGCCGGCGTCGGTGATCTCGAACAGCTTCGTCCCATCCCGCTCCAGCGACCGGATCAGTCCCTCGTCCTCGAGCTGCGAGAGCGTGGGGTAGACCGAGCCGGGGCTGGGTCGCCAGCGGCCTCCGCTGCGCTCCTCGATTGCCTGCATCAGCTGATAGCCGTTGCGCGGCTCGTCGGCGAGGTGCATCAGCAGTGCCATGCGCACATCGCCGCGGCGCGCCCGCCCGCGGCCGCCGCCAAGGTAGCGGAGCGCCGCGACGCGCTCGAGGTCGTCCGGACTTGGAAAACCGCGTCTGAGTGTCATGGTCCCTCCAGGTGATCGATATATAACGATATATCGCGACCTGTCGGATTTGTCAATTTTTTGGGGCTGCTGACGCAGCATCCATGGGGCCGCGAGGGCCCGTCCAGACCACCGCCGCGGGGCCGAGGCTCAGTCTTCGGCGTCGCCCGGGCCGCCGCCGCGCTTGCGCAGCCAGTCGGCGGCTTGTTGGGCGGCCCCCCCGACCTGAGAGCCGAGGTTGTTGAGGTTGTCGCCCATCTCACGGAACATCGCCCGGAAGCGCTCGGCGTAGTAGTCCATCGCATCGCCGGCCTCCTCGCGCACGTTGGCGTCCTGGTCGCGCGTGCGGAACTCGCCTCGGACGATCCGGTCGTACTCGCCTGACTGCACCCACTTCATCACCTCGGACACGCGGCGGACGGCGTAGCTGTGCGTCTGTCCGATCTCGTTGAAGAATCGGCGGACCCGGTCGCTGGCGTCATCCCAGCTCTCGTACTCCATCGCCTGGGACATGAACGCGTCGAGGTTGAGCTTCTCGGCGGGCATGCCGCCCGCCGTGACCATCAGCGTCCGGCACACGATTCTCGGATCGCGGACTGCCAGCGTTGCGGCCCGGTCACAGCTCAGCTCCGCCGCCCGGTACCACTCGAGCAGCACGGCCTTCACCGCGCGGAACGGGATGCCAAGAAACCAGGGCATGCCGGTCGAGACGCTCAGCAGGATGTTCAGCGCGGTGACGTAGAGGACGTGGTCGGAGAGGATGTGTCCGAGCTCGTGGCCGATGACGGCGCGCTGCTCTCCGGGGCCGAGATTCGCCAGCAGCATCGAGTCGAACACGACGATCGGCTTCACTGAGCCGATCGTCTGTGCACCGCCGGGCACGGGCGAGCCGACATACAGGTCGTACACGTCGGGCATGTCGAGGATCCGGCAGACGTCCTTGTGCTCCGCCCATAGCGCGGCCAGCTGGTTCTCGCCGACCTTCACCGAGTTGCCCAGATAGAACTGCCGCAGCGCCCGCTCATACTGCCACTCGATCAGCTTGCGCACGACCATGTCCAGCATCGGGACCGCCTTCAGCGCAGCCGTTGCAGCGCGATCGGCCGGATGCTCGTATGCCTTCGACGAGATGTTGGTGAATGGCTCGACGCGCTCTGGCAGGGTCTCCGGCATGCCCGACCCAAGCCTATAGGGTCCGCCCATGCGCGCGGCCAGGGCATCGGAGAAGTTCCCAGGTTCTGTGCATGAGGCGCTGGAGCTGTGGTGCGACGCAAGTCGCTGGCACATGTGGGTCGACGGGCTCGATCGCGTTCTCAGTGTCGAGGGCGACTGGCCGCGCCCCGGCTCGGCTGTGCGCTGGCAGTCGAACCCCGCCGGCCGTGGACACGTCACCGAACGCGTCGTCGCATACGAGGAGCTCCGCGGCCTGAGCACGGAGGTCTTGGACGATTCGATCACCGGGCGACAGACCGTCACGTTCACTCCGGTGCAAGGCGGCGTCGCGGTCGAGCTCGTGCTCGAGTACGAGCTCCTGCGACGCTCGCTGTTCACGGTGGTGGTCGACCCGCTGTTCATCCGCCGCGCGATGGCGACCTCGCTCGCCACCACCGTGGGCCACTTCGGTGCCGAGCTGGCAGAGCGCCACTCCGCCGGAGAGCCTTAGACTGCGGGCGAGGCCCCGGCCGCCGGGGCCGTCCCTCCCGAACCGACAAAGCAGAGGCTCATGTTTGTCTTCAAAGCCGCCGTGGTCGGCGCCGGCACGATGGGCGGGGAGATCGCGCAGACGATCGCGAACTCCGACATTCCCGTCGTCCTCAAAGACGTCGACCAGAAATTCGTCGACCAGGGCATCGAGAAGGCTCGCTCGCTGTGGCAGAAGCGTGTCGACGCCGACAAGATGCAGGCCGACGAGCTCGACCGCAAGCTCGCGCTGATCACCGGCGCCACCGACTATGACCTCTTCGGTGACGTCGACTTCGTGATCGAAGCCGTTCCGGAGCGCATGGAGGTCAAGCAGGCGGTGTTCGCCGAGCTCGACGAGGTCACGCCAGGACAGACGATCCTTTCTTCCAACACTTCCTCGCTTTCGATCACAGAGATGGGTGAGGTGACCAGCCGGCCCGAGAAGGTGGTCGGCTTTCACTTCTTCTTCCCGGCGTCGGTGATGCGGTTGATCGAGGTCATCGAAGGAGATGACACCTCCCCGGAGACCGTCCAGGCGGCGACCAGCTTCGCCCAGGCGATCCGCAAGACCCCGATCCGCTGCGGTGAGGCTCCCGGGTTCGTCGTCAACCGGATCCTCAATTCGAGCGTCTCCGAGCTGTGGCGCTACCAGGAGGAGAGCGGCGTCGCGATCGAGGAGATCGACAAGCTCGTTGCGGAGTCGAAGGCCGCACCCATGGGGCCCTTCTTCCTGACCGACATGCTGGGACTCGACACCGTGCTGCACGTCGCCGAGTACCTCAGAGAGTCATACGGAGACAGGTTCTACGTCCACAAGCAGATGCAGGAGCTGGTCGCCGCCGGCAATCTCGGTCTGAAGACTGGAAAGGGTTTCTATGAGCACGGGAACTGATATCGACGCGGCTCAGTTGGTCGACCGCTTCACGCTCAAGGCGCTGGTCGAGAGCTGCCTGGTGCTCGAGGAGGGTCTCGCCTCGATGAAGGACATCGACCTGGGCATGATGGCCGGCGCGGGAATCATCCCGCCGCCATTCGCGCGCGCCGACCAGATCGGGCTGGACGAGGTCCTGGTGAAACTGGAGCGCGCCTACTCGGAGTGGGGTGAGAACTTCGAGCCCCCGGAGATCCTGCGCCGGCTTGTCGCCCAGGGCCGGCTCGGCGTCAAGTCCGGTCAGGGATTCTTCCCCTATGCCCGGCCCGACGCGGGCTGGGATGAGAGTCCGGTCAAGCTCGAGACGAGAGATCGGATCGCGATCGCATGGCTCGATCGACCCCCGGCGAACTCGATCGCGCCGGAGGTTGTCGAGGCGCTGCAGAAGGTGTGGGACGCGGTCACCGGCTCGGGCTCGATCCGCGCACTCGTATTCGCCTCTGCCAGCCCGATGCTGTTCTGCGCGGGCGCGGACATCAAGGCGTTCACGAAGATGGACGCCGCCGCCGGCAAGCAGTTGCTCGATCAGATGCATTCCATGCTGCGGCAGATGGAGACCTCGTCGGTCGCCACGATTGCGGCCGTCAACGCGGTCGCGTTCGGAGGCGGTTGCGAGCTCGCGATGGCCTGCGACTTCCGGATCGCGGCCGAGTCCGCGACCTTCGGCCAGCCGGAGATCAACCTGGGAATCATTCCCGGCTTCGGCGGGACCCAGCGGCTGCCACGGCTTGTGGGCGAGGCCAAGGCGCTCGAGATGAATCTGACGGGCGACCCGATCACGGCCGAGGAGGCCTACGAGGTGGGTCTTGCGACGCGGGTGGTTCCGGATCACGAACTGCTCGATACGGCGATCTCCTGGGCACGCAAGCTCGCTGGCCAGGCGCCGCTGGCCGTCCGGCAGATCAAAACCATCTCTGCCGCCGGAGACCTCGACGCCGGGATCGAGGCAGAGAAGGAGGGCTTCGCTGCGGTGTTTGCCTCGGAGGACGCGCGCGAGGGCATCGGCGCGTTCCTCGGCAAGCGGACCGCGAGGTTCAGCGGGAAATGAGTGTCTCGACCGCAGCTGCGCAGCTTGCGGATCTGATCCGCTCGGCCGATTCGGTAGTCGCGCTGACGGGTGCCGGGATCTCTGTTCCCTCGGGGATCCCGGACTTCCGCTCGCCGGGCACAGGACTGTGGGAGAACGTCAACCCGATGGAGGTGGCTCACATCGACGTGTTCCGCCGCGAGCCTGAGCGGTTCTGGCACTTCTACGGCCAGCGCTTCCAGTCGCTCGACGACAAGCGGCCCAACCGCGCCCACGAGGCGCTGGCGGCGCTCGAACACGCGGGGCTGCTCGATGCGGTGATCACGCAGAACATCGACCGGCTCCATGCCGGGGCCGGCTCGCATGAGCTGATCGAGGTCCACGGCACGATCGCGCACTCCTCCTGCCTTCGCTGTTGCGCGACATACGAGCTCGAGGACGTGCGCCTGCGCCTGACGGGCGACGAACGCGGGGTGCCGCGGTGCGACTGCGGCTCGGCGCTCAAGCCTGACGTCGTCCTGTTCGGGGAGTACCTGCCGGCCCGCGCGCTCGCCAAGGCGGAGGGGTATGCGGCGAAGGCCGATCTGATGCTCTGCGTCGGAACGTCGCTCGAGGTCTACCCGGTCGCGCAGCTGCCGCAGGTGACGCTCGCGGCCGGCGGCGCAATCGCGATCCTGACGCAGGGCCGCACGCCGTTCGACGAGCAGGCGGCGGTGCGGATGGATGGCGATGTGATCGATGAGTTCGAGGCCCTGCTCGGCGCGCTCGGGATGGCGTGAACCGGCACTAGGCGTTGGCCACAGCGCGCGCCCGGAGGGCCGACTCGATCCGGCCGAGCGTGAACACGACGACTTCGCGATTCGCCGGCGAGAGAGGCCCCGCGAGCGCCGCCTGGGCGGCACGGGCGACAGGATCGCGCTGCTCGCGAAGCTCGGCGAGGCGCTCGGTCAGATCCGCCACGGTGGGATCGGACGGGAGCTCGGCGAGAGCAGCGTCTAGTGCGACCATCAGTTGCAGAGCTGCTTCTCGCTCACGGTTGTGTTCGAGATCGAGGTGGGCGCGCAGCGCAAGTTCCTCGCATACGAGCGCGCGCTCGCGGCCGGTCATGATCGCGGCGAGCCGCGCCTGGGGCTGAAGCACCTTCCCGCGGCGCTGGCGAGGGCGGTGGATGAGCAGCTCGTGCGCATCGGTCCACTGCCCATCGGCGACCTGCTCGCCGGCGCCGTAGCCGATCCTGGCGGCCACCGCCTGCTGGCGGGTGATCGGGTGCACGTAGGGGTCCGCGGTGACGAGCCGGAACGCGTGCAAAGCGCGGTTGAGTACGGCGAGGTCCCCTGCGAGGTAATCCTCGCCGGCACTTGCCAGCCAGGCCCGAGCTTCGTCGGTACCGCTCATGGTCGAGGCGACGTCGATCACGGTCGCCTTCCCGGTCGTGATCGGCGTGGGGTCCGGCTCGGGCTCCGCCTTGCGGTCGTTCCTGCGCCGGGCCATCAGCCTGGCTCGCGGCAGCGCGCCTAGGGTGGCGATGACGAGAACGTGCGTTGGCGAGGAGTCAGCTGACTGACCCTGCGCTCTTAGGAGGTACCGCCCGTCCGGAGGTCCGAGGGCCCATGGGAGCTCGACCTGGCTGAAGCGGAACAGGCGGGTGCCAGGCTTAGCGGTGGCCTTCCTGGATGGCGTATTTGCTGGGGGCGATTGGTACGACTGGTTCGGGGATTTGGCTGATGCGGTTGATCAGTTGGATCCATTGGCCGGGTTGGAGGATGCTTTTGATTTGTTGGGAGAGTTTGTTGTTGGGGCCGTAGTTGGGGGTGTAGGTGATTTGGATGCGGTTTTTGTGGTCGGGGAGGGCGAGGGTGGTGGGTTGGCCTTTGTAGCTGATGGTGCTGATGATTTGGTCGGGTTTGAGGGCGGCTTGGAGGGTGAGGAGGCGGCGGATGGTGATGTCGGTGATTGAGCCTGGTTGTTGGTGGCCTTGGATCGGGATGTTGTTGATCGCGGAGATGTCGATGCTGTTGCCGGTGGCGCCGGCGGGGTCGATGCCGTTGGCGCCGGTGGGGGTGTGGCCGCAGTCGAGTCCTGAGATGGTGGGGTAGAGGCTTGAGGCGGAGAGGAATTCGATGTCGGCGAGGATTCGGCGGTCGATTAGTCCGGCTTGGATGTCGCGGCGTCCGCAGGCGTAGATTTGGAGGTGGGGGTCGGTGAGGACGCGGTTGGTGAGCTGCGTTTTGCTCATTAGGAGGATTTGGCCGATGGTGGCGTTTTTGGCGCCGGGGCCGAAGAACGGGTCGACGCCGGCGGCGCGGTAGACGGCGGTCGCTTCGAGCAGTTTCCAGCCGTCCAGAATTGGTTTGGGGTCGATTTGGGGGGCGCCGGCGCCGGCGGGGCGGATCATGAACAGCAGGTGGGAGGCGAGTTGTGGGGTGCCGGCGGCGAGCCGGCCGAGGATCGTGCCCGCGACGACGATCGCCCCGGCCTTCAGCGGCGCCAGCGTGTACTGGTTCTTGTTGAGGTGAAGGACGTCTGAGAAGTAGTTCTGAAAGCTCGAGATCTGACTCTGGGTGTACTGGATCTGCAGCTTGCCGCCCGCCGCGAACGACGCGGGGCGGTGCGGGTCGGCGAACAGTCTTTCCTTCGCCAACGGCGCCGACACCGTCCCAGCAGCATTCGAATCCGCGGTGCTCGCGCCCGCGCTGCTCGCGCTCGCGTTGTTGTCGCTCGTGTTGGTGGTGGTGGCGGGCTGGGCGGGGGTGACCGGCAGGCTGATCGGAGCGCCCTTCCCCGCCTTCGCCGTCTGGGTTTGGGTTTTCGTTTGGGTGGGGGTCGCGGTCGCCGCGGTCTGCTGCGAGCCGGCACTCGCCGGCGAGCTGACCTTCGGCGCCTTCACCGAGACCGGCGCGCTGAGCTCCTGGGCGAGCTGCCGGGCACTCAATTTGACCGGCTTCGGAACCGGATACTGCGCCGGAACAGACCCGAGATGCGCGTACGTGTACACGTTCCCCGTCGCGTCCTGCAACTCCACATAGTTCCCCAGCTTCGGATCATCACGCACCAGCTTCACGATCCGCCCGTCATTGACCGCGATCACCGGCGAACCCTGCTTCGCGAACACATTCACACCCTGCGCCGACGGATCAGAAGAAACCGGCACCGCCGCGTTCCCCGACCTCACCCGCTTCTTCGCCAGCTGCGTGACCCAGTCATCGGCGTACTTCGACGCCGCCGCGACCGGGAAATGCCCCTCCACCAACCCCGTCAACGCCCCAATCAACTTATCCGGCATCCCCCCGATCAACTGCGCCCGCAACAACACCGACTGCACATACCAAGACGCATGGTTATACGCGAACACCGCCTGCCCCAAATTCCTCGACGCCCCCGCCGCATGCAAATACCGCGCCGCACTGAAAATCGCGTCCACCGGGTTATACGGATCCGCGACCCCATCCCCATTCCCATCAACCCCCCACGTCTTCCACGTCGAAGGCAAAAACTGCATCCACCCCACAGCCCCAGCCGACGAAACACTCAAATCCCGGCCGTAATCCGTCTCAATCTCATTAATCGCCGCCAACACCTGCCACGGCACCTCATACTGAATCCCAGCCGCCTGATAAATCGGCAACAAAAACGGCGGAATCCGAAACGAATCAATAAAGAAATTCGGCACCCCCAACGGCGCCGGCCCAGGAACCGCAAACGAAAACGTCGGATTCGCCACCGACGGCACCCCACCAGCACCCACCGGCTTCGGCGGCTTTGCCTTGGGCTTCGGCTTGGGCTTGGGCTTGGGCTTCGGCTTCGGCTTGGGCTTGGGCTTGGGCTTTGAGCCGGTGGGGTGGCTGGTCCGACCCTCAGGATGGCCTTTACCCTTCGGCTTCGGTCCGGAGCTCGTGCCACTCGACGAGGTCGACGTCGAAGATGATGTGGTCGAGGACGAGGACGAGGACGAGGACGAGGACGAGGACGAGGACGAGGAGGTCGTCGAAGAAGACGACGAGGAGGATGCGGTGGCACCCGAAGCGCACGACTCGGTCTCGGACAGCACCGGCAGGTCGAGCGGCACCGGAATCTTGGAGAGCGGCGTCCCCGTCGGCACGTTCACGGTGAACTTGTACTGCTGACCACCAAGCAGCGTCACCGTCAGCACGCAGGAGTCGGCGGACGCGACAGGGATCGCGGCCAGGCCGAAAACGACGAGCACGACGCTCGACGCGATCCATGCGACCAAAAGCTTCCGGCTCCTCAGCACCGTCCTCCAGCTCCTCCAACCGCTTCTGCGCAGGTCTTTCGTGCCGCATCTCGCGGCGTAGCGCGGACGCTACTGACCTCAATCGTGCTTTGCAACGCCAGATCGATCATCCGATGTGCCGAGCTTCGCGGGAACCGACGCCGGAATTCATCCGGTCTTATCCCTCGAATCGGCGCGTACGCATTACTACTGTAATCGCGCAGTCGGGTGGTTTGGCGGATCTAAGGGTCAAGTGTAGGTTGAGATTGGTTCAAACGGCTCCTGCGCGGGCACGCCGCGGTAGTGTCCAGAGTCGAAAAAGGAGGCCGGAATGAGTACGGGCGATGAGAAAGGTCTGCGGGAGCGAGTGACGCGTCAGAGCGAGGAGGCGATCGGCAAGCTTGCCCAGGAGCTGCTGGACAATCCGCTGGTCACTGGTGCTCTGTCGGCCGCCTTCGAGACGCGCGAGCGCGCAGCGCGCGCGCAGGAGGTCGCGATGGGAGCCCTCAACTTGCCGTCAGCAAGTGACCTCGAGCGGCTCACGCGCCGGCTGCGCGCCGTTTCGCAGCGGCTGGAGGGCGTCGAGGACGGCCTCGATCGGATCGAGCAGCGGGTTGAGGGTCTGAGCGCGGTGGCCGCAATCGGCCAGCGACTCGACGGGATCGAGCAGAAGCTCGAGCGGATCGAGGCGGCGCTCGGAGCCAGCGCCGGCGCCGAGTAGGAGCCGAGCGCCTACTCCGCGAGCGCTCGCAGCGCGTGCGCTCCCATACGCTGCTCCCCGGCCTTCAGCTCCTCGGCCCCGATTCGCACGCGGGAAGGCAGCAACACGTCGCTGACGAGGAGCAGCGCGCCGGCGGCCAGCCCGCGACGCCGCGCGAGGGCGAACAGCGTCGCCGTCTCCATCTCCACCGCCAGCGCCCCGGCGGCCATCCAGACGCGCTCGGCTTCCGTCCCGGTGTCATAGAAGAGATCGGTCGAGACCACGGGACCGGCCATCGTCCGCCCGTCGGCCGCTTCGATCAACGCTGAGAACAGCGCCTCGCTCGGGGTGGTTCGGTCGCCGGCGCCCAGCGCGCGGCTGGTGCCGTCGAGCGCGATCGATTCCGAGGCGATCACAAGATCCCCGAGGGCAAGCGACGCATCGAGGCCGCCGCACGTCCCCACACGCAGCAGCCGCCGCGCGCCGAGATCGGCAAGCTCGGCGATCACGATCGCGGCGCTCGGGCCGCCCATTCCGGTGCTCTGGATCGTGAGCTGCCCGCCATCGGACGCCGTTCCCGTGTATCCCCAGAGACCCCGGTTGTGGTTGAACATCTTCGGCTGCTCGAGCAGCGCCTGGGCGAGCAGCAGCGCCCGCCCCGGATCCCCAGGCAGCATCACCCGCTCGGCGAGCGGGGCCGTGGGCTGGAGATGGATGGGAGCGGTCACCAGCGGCGAGGTTACGGGCCCCGACGGAGTCTCGGTCTGATCCATAGACTCGACCCGCCTGCGATGACCGCCTTCCACTCTCCACAGGAATTCCGCGAGGTCATGGACCGGGCGTTTGCGCTGATGCGGGACGATCCGGACATCGGGCCAAAGCTTCGAGCGGCCGACACGCCCCAGCGATTCGAGTTCACCGATCTCGAGATGGTCGTGAACATCAGGGCAGGTCGCCAGGGCGAGCCGAACCTCGCCTGGGAATGGTCAGACGACGTCAGCTGGGAGCCGAAAGTCAAGATGGCGATGAGTTCCGACACCGCCAACAGCTACTTTCAGGGCAAGGAGAACATTGCGATCGCGATCGCTCGCCGGAGGATCAAGGCCGGCGGAGATGTCAAAGCGGCGCTCGCGATCATCCCGCTGACCAAGCCGCTGTTCCCGCGGTACCGGGAGATGATCTCCGCCGATTATCCGCACCTCGAGGTCTAACCGTTCGACCTCAAACATTTATCTCGGGTGCATTGACATATCTGAGGATGGCGAGTAGACCTAAGGAACCAAGTAAGGCAACAGGCCGGAGCGTGGGTGCGCCCTGGGCGCGAGCCGAGAGCACTCCCGCGAGGCGCCGCCGGAAACGTGACGAGCGCCAACGGCCGACGCAGCGGGCCGTCTCGCCCGCGGGCAGCGGGGCCTCGTTCTCAGCGGGGTCCCGCCGCCGACTGTGTTCGTGATGGAGAACGTACGAACACCAAGCGGACTCTCGTTGCAGGCGGCCGCAACGCGCGTGGGCGTGACTCCTGCGACGCTCAAGCGGTGGGCAGAGCAGGGCTTGGTCCCGCAGTACGACGGGACCTGGACGCCCGGCGCCGTGACGCATGCGCGGGTCGTCGCCCGTCTGCGGGAGCGCGGGCACTCGCTCGAGGACATTCGGCAGGCGACCGATGAGGGTCGCCTCGCGTTCGGCTACATCGAGGAGCTGTTCCCGGCCGGAGACGGCGCGTACACGATCGAGCAGGCGGCGCGAGAGACCGGCCTGGATAAGGCGCTGATCGAGCGCGTCACGATGGCGCTCGGCGTCAGCCCGCCGCACACGAACGGCCTGTCCGAGGACGAGGTGCAGTTGCTGCGCTACGTCAGCGCGGTGCTGGACGCCGGTCTGCCCCTCGTCGCGATGCTGCAGCTCGTGCGCGTCTACGGCCAGGCGATCGCGCAGGTCGCCGACGCCGAAGTACGGCTCTTCCACCTCTACGTGCACGAGCCACTGATGCGCTCCGGCACCACCGGGATCGAGGTCGCCGAGGAGATGATGTCGCTCTCGCGGGAGCTGCTTCCGCTGGCCTCGCCGATCATGGACCACGTCCATCAGCGCTACCTGCAGCACTTCATCGAGCAGGACGTGGTCGGGCACATGGAGTCCGATCTCGATGGCGAGGCGATCGATCTTGGCCGGATGCGGGTGGCGATCGCATTCGCCGATCTGGCCGGGTACACCCGTCTGACCGAGGAGGAAGGGGATCTGCAGGCCGTCGACGCGGTCGAGCGCTTCGTGGAGGCCGTCGAGAGCACGCTCCCGGAGGAAGCTCGCGTGATCAAGACGATCGGCGACGAGGTGATGGTCGTCGGTTCGGACCCAGCGAACCTCACCGATTGGGCGGTCGGCTTCCAGCGGCTGCACAACGAGCGGCCACTGCCCCGGATCGGGATCCATTACGGGAACGCCCTGTATCGCGAAGGTGACTACTTCGGCCGCGACGTCAATATCGCCTCGCGGGTAGCCGCTCGCTCGGCGGGCGGCGAGGTGCTCGTCACCCGGCCGGTAGTCGAGCACGGCGAATCACACCTGGAGTTCGAGCGGATCGCCGACGTGCGGTTGAAGGGCTTCAGCGAGAGCACTGAGATCTTCATCGCCAGGCAGCGGGGAGAGGAGTGATGCTCGCCCAGGTCGAGGCTGAGGCGCTGCTGAGCGCAGGCCGTCGGGTGGTCGTTCTGTTCTCCGGCGGGCGCGACTCGACCTGTCTGCTCGATCTCGCGGTTACGATCGCCGGCGCCGACTTCGTCGATGCGCTTCACGTCAACTACGGACTGCGCGACGCAGCCGACGCCGACGAGGCCCACTGCCGCGAGCTCTGCGAGCGCCTCGCGGTGCGGCTCGAGGTCCGGCGCCCGAGGCGACCGGAGATCGGCAATCTGCAAGCGTGGGCGCGCGACGAGCGCTACGGCGCCGCGGCCCAGCTGGCGCTCGCGCGCGGTGGCGACGTCGCGGCCGGCCACACCGCCACCGACCAGGTCGAGACGATCCTCTACAGGCTGGCGTCGTCTCCGAGCCGCCGCGCCCTGCAGGGGATGAAGCCCCGGGACGGAATTCTGGTGAGGCCACTGCTGGCGTTCACGCGCGAGCAGATCACGGAGTACTGCACCGAGCGCGGGCTGTCGTGGCGCGAGGATGCAAGCAACGAGCTAGACACGTTTGCTCGGGCCAGAATCCGGGGCACGCTGGTGCCGGCCCTGCGTTCGATTCATCCTGCCGCCGAGGAGAACGTGCTCGCTCTCGCAGAGATCCTGCGCGACGAGGGCGACGTGCTGCAGGCACTCGTCGACAAGGAGCTCGGTGGGCGCAGGACGATCGAGCTGGCGCACCTGCGGGAGCTGCCCGTGGCGCTCGCGCGGCTCGTCGTTCAGCGGCTGGCGGACGGAGCCGCGGGGCGTCCGGCCCCCGGCACTGCGCGGCGGGTGGCCGAGATCTGTGCGCTCTCCAGCAACGCGGCGCTCGACCTTCCGCACGGTGTCCGGGCGGTCGTCGAGCGCGGGACGCTGCGGTTCGAGAGCCAAACCACGGGGCACGCGGAGCGTGCCCACTCATAAACTGATCTGACGTGACGGACGACGACGCGATCGGGGAGATCCTCGTCCCAGCCGAGGACCTTCAGCGCCGGGTTCGGGAGTTGGCGGGTGAGATCTCGCGCGACTACGCCGGCAAAGACCTGCTGCTGATCGGCGTGCTGAAGGGGGCGGTGTTCTTCCTCTCGGACCTGATGCGGCACCTCGACGTCCCCGTCGAAGTCGACTTCATGGCGGTCGCTTCGTACGGTTCGGCTACCAAGTCGAGCGGAGTAGTGCGGATTCTCAAGGATCTGGACGCAGTGATCGAAGGTCGCGATGTTTTGATCGTCGAGGACATCGTCGACTCGGGTCTGACCCTGCAATACCTGCTGCGAAACCTCGCCGGCCGGGATCCGCGATCGCTGGAGGTGTGCGCGCTGCTGATCAAGCCGGAGAGGCGCAAGGTTGAGCTACAGACCCGCTATGTTGGATTTGAGATCCCGAACCAGTTCGCGATCGGATACGGGCTCGACTACGGCGAGCGCTACCGCAACTTGCCATATGTGGCCGCATTGAAGGACTGATTGCAATCCCGACAAGCCTTATGCAAGCCTCACCGAACGTCCAAAGTCAGGTGCTAGGCTTGACATTTCCCGGTACCGACGCCACGCGCCGGACGCGCGAAACCAAGTCATGAGCAGGTTTTTCAAGAGCGCCGCCTTTCCGATCCTGATTGTGGTCGTGCTGGCGTTTTTCGCCCAGAAGCTGATCGGGAGCTCGAGCCATTCGCAGCACTACACGTTCGGCAACCTGATCCAGCAGCTGCCGGCCGGCCAGGTCAAGAGCATGTCGATCCATACGAAGGACAACACGGTCGACGTGACGATGACCGACGGCTCGAAGTACACGGTCGGCTATCCGGACTCTTACGCCACGCAGCTGGTCAACGACGGCAACAAGTACATCGCCGGCGGCGGCAGCGGGCTCGACGTCCAGGGCAAGACCTCCAACGGCTGGCTTTCGCTGCTGACCTACATCCTGCCGTTCGTGATCTTCATCGGTTTCTGGATCTTCCTCATGAACCAGGTCCAGGGTGGCGGCTCGAAGGTGATGTCGTTCGGCAAGTCGCGTGCCAAGCGAATGTCGGTCGACTCGCCGAAGATCACCTTCCGCGACGTCGCCGGCGTGGACGAGGCGGTCGAGGAGCTGCACGAGATCAAGGAGTTCCTCGAGAACCCCAAGAAGTTCCAGGCTTTGGGCGCGCGGATTCCCAAGGGCGTGCTCCTGTACGGACCGCCGGGCACCGGTAAGACCCTGCTCGCGCGGGCGGTTGCCGGCGAGGCGGGCGTCCCATTCTTCTCGATCTCCGGCTCCGACTTCGTCGAGATGTTCGTCGGCGTCGGCGCCTCGCGCGTGCGCGATCTGTTCGAACAGGCCAAGCAGAACTCCCCCTGCATCATCTTCATGGACGAGATCGACGCCGTCGGCCGTCACCGCGGTGCGGGCCTGGGCGGCGGGCACGACGAGCGCGAGCAGACGCTCAACCAGCTGCTCGTCGAGATGGACGGCTTCGAGATGAAGGACAACATCATCCTGATCGCCGCCACCAACCGGCCTGACATCCTCGACCCGGCGCTCCTGCGCCCGGGCCGCTTCGACCGCCAGATCGTCGTCGACCGGCCGGATCGGCTCGGCCGCAAGAAGATCCTCGAGGTCCACACGCGCGGCAAGCCGCTCGCGCGGGAGATCGACGTCGACGCGCTGGCCGGCCAGACGCCCGGCTTCACCGGCGCCGACCTGTCGAACCTCGTCAACGAGGCGGCGCTGCTCGCGGCCCGCAACGGCAAGCGCGAGATCACGCAGATCGAGCTCGAGGAAGGGATCATGCGCGTGATCGCGGGTCCCGAGAAGAAGACCCGCGTGATGTCGGGCAAGGAGCGCAAGATCACCGCCTACCACGAGATGGGCCACGCGATCGTCGGCCACTATCTGCCCAACAGCGACCCGATCCACAAGATCTCGGTCATTTCCCGGGGTCAGGCGCTCGGCTACACCATCTCGCTGCCCGGCGAGGACAAGTTCCTGACCACCCGCGCGGAGCTGAACGACACAATGGCGATGACGCTCGGCGGTCGCGCCGCCGAGGAGATCTGCTTCGGCGAGATCACGACCGGAGCATCGAACGATCTTGAGAAGGTCACCGCGACGGCCAAGCAGATGGTGATGCGCTTCGGCATGTCGGACAAGCTAGGGCCGCGCGTGTTCGGCCACGACCATGGCCAGCCGTTCCTCGGGCGCGAGTTCTCAGCCGAGCCGGACTACTCCGACGAGATCGCCCGCGAGATCGACGACGAGATCCGCCGGATCGTCGAGGCGGCGCACGTCCAGGCCAAGGACATCCTCACCACGCACAAGGACTCGCTCGCGAAGCTCTCGGAGATCCTGATCAAGCGCGAGACGATCGAGAAGGACCAGTTCGTGGCGCTGCTCGAGGGCCGCAGCGAGGAAGAGGTCTTCGGCACCGAGGCTCCGCCGCCACCGGAGATCCCGATGCCGCCGACACCCGAGCGGCTGCCCGGCCGCGAGGCCCCGCGGCCGCTGCCCCGCCCGGGGCTCGCCGGCGGCACCGCCGAATAGCTGACGGCCTCCGGACGGCGCTACCTGCGTCTTCGGTCGCTTGTGTGCGTTCGCGCGCGTCGCTCCCTGCATCCTTGGTAGCGACGCCCAGCGGCTCGTCAGCTGGCGACGAAGCTCGTGGCGGCTGCGCGCCCACAGCAGCCAAATCGCTCGAAAACCGCTCCCGGCGCGAGCGTTCTTGTGCAGTGTGGTGGCTATAGCAACTGCCGCGCTAGCCCAGACACCCGCGCTGCGCTAGCCGCCACACCCGCGCCGCGCCAGCCGACACACCTAGCGCCGCGCCAGCCGACACAGCAGCGCTCCGCCCACCGCGGGCATGACCCGGACCCGGCCACCCACGCCAGCCGACAGCTCGCACACGAGCGCCCTAGCGTCCTCCGAGCAGCGGTAGCGCCGCGACGTCGAAGTCGGCGCTGACCCGCGCGATCTCGTCCGGCACTTGGGCGAGGTTGACGTTGGTCGTGAAGCCCATCGGATCCGAAAGCGGCCTGAAGAAGTCGTCGTAGTGGGTCGGGACGATCGTCTTCGGCTCCAACCGGCGCAGGATTCGCGGCCAGAAGTCGCGGGTGAAGCCGCGGCCGGCGACGCCTGAGAGGAAGTAGTCGACGTTGCGGTGGCGGATCGCGTCGTCGATCAGGTTGGCGCTGCCCTGGTGGTAGAAGGTCTTGCCGGCGACCTCGATATGGATTCCCCACACCTGGCCGCAGCGGTAAGCGCCGGGGCTCAGCCCGTCGAGGTGGTCGCAGGTGAGCTCTCCGTCGAACGGAACGGCGAGCCCGAGCACGAGCTTCGAGTGCGCGCTCGGGACGAAGCTGACGGTGAAGGGCCCGAGCTCATACGCCTCGTATGGGGCGACGGTGCGGGCCAGATGCCCGAGCCCGTGCAGCACCATCAGGTTCGTGAGTGATGTCGAGCCGTACGCGGGACAGGAGAAGCGGCGGGCGATCGCGGGCGCATCGACGGCGTGGTCGAAGTGGGTATGGCCGACGAGGACGCCGACGACGTTGTCGGGCCGGCCGATGAAGCGGTCGATCAGCATCCCGTCGGCGAGAGCCGGCTGGCGCCGCAGCAGCGCTGCGAGCGATACCCGCGAGACGTACGGATCGACGAACAGCGTGTGCGACTCGAACGTGATGCGGTAGCCCGAGACTCCGAGCCACTCGAGCTCGAGGCCCCGCGGGAGATCAAGTGCTCTGCGCTCGAGGTCCGCGAGCGCCTGCGCGTCGTGCCGCTCCTGCGTGCCCTTGGTGGCGACGAACCGTGCAAAGTCCGCCAGGTAACGTGCGGGCTCGAACATGAGGTGCACCGATTTTGTCTGACGGGCGTGCTGGGCGGCTACTGGTCGGCGCGACGCGCCTGTGGCTGCCGATCGCGATCGCGATCGCCGGCGTGATCGCGATCATCATCGGTCACGGCCACACCGCCGCGGCGGGCGCCGGCGTCGGGCTCCTGCTCGTCGCGATCATCGTCTGGATGATCAACTGGATGTTCCGGATGAGCGTCGAGAGCAACCGTGACCGCGAGCGGGAGGAGGAGGCCCGCAGGTACTTCGACGAGCATGGGCGCTGGCCGGGTGAATGACTTCCTCGTGATGGGCGTCCTCAACGTGACGCCTGACTCGTTCTCGGACGGCGGCCGCTACCTCGAGGTCGAGCGGGCGGTCGAGCACGGGCTCGCGCTCGAGGCCCAGGGCGCGTCGATTCTCGACATCGGCGGTGAGTCGACGCGCCCGGGGGCGGAGCCGGTGCCCGAGGACGTCGAGCTTGGACGCGTGCTGCCCGTGATCGAAGGCCTGATCGAGCGGGGGAGCGCGGTGCAGCTGTCGATCGACACCTCCAAGGCATCCGTCGCCGCACAGGCGATCCGCGCGGGCGCAACGCTCGTCAACGACGTCACGGCGCTGCGCGCCGACCCCGATATGGCTGCAGTGATTGCGGACAGCGGCGCCGACTGCTGTCTGATGCACATGCTCGGCGAACCGCGCACGATGCAGCTCGACCCCCGCTACAACGATGTGGTCGACGACGTCAGGAGGTTTCTCGAGGAGCGGGTGGCGTTCGCGGTCGCTTGCGGGATCGACGAGGAGCGGATCCTGGTCGATCCGGGAATCGGGTTCGGCAAGACCGCCGCGCACAATCTCGAGCTGCTGCGACGGCTGCACGAGCTCGTTGCGGTCGGGCGGCCGGTCGTCATCGGAACCTCGCGCAAGTCGTTCCTCGGGCGGCTCACCGGGCGCGACGTCGACCACCGGTTGCCGGGGACGATCGCGACCAACGTCCTCGCGTACGAGCGCGGCGCGCGCGTGTTCCGGGTACACGACGTGGCCCCGGTGTACGACGCGCTCGCGGTGACGGCTGCTACGGTGGCGCCGCAATGGAGCCCGAAGACGACGACACCGACGAGTACGACGAGCTAGACGACGACGACGAAGAAGACGAGGGCCATTCAGAGCCCGAGGTCACAATCGAGGTCAGCGGCCTGTCGCTGTTCACGCACGTCGGCGTGACCGCGGCCGAGCGGGAGGTCGGTCAGCGACTGCTGCTCGACCTGCGCCTCGACGTCGGCGAGTGCGACGCGACGGTGACCGACCGGATCGAGGACACCGTCGACTACGCGGAGGTCTGCGACACCGCCAACCTGGTCGCCCAGCAGCGCTCGTACAAGACGCTGGAGCGGCTCTGCACCGCGATTGCCGATCGCCTGCTCGACCAGTACGAGGCGCACGCGGTCTGGGTGAAAGCGGCCAAGCCTGAGCCGCCGCTCGCGCTGCCGGTGAGCGAGGTATCCGTCGAGGTGTGGCGCGAGGCGGGGTAATCGGCTGCGCCGATTACCTTGGGAGTTTCGCTGGCGCGAGACTCCGGGCACGGCGATTACCTTGGGAGTTTCGCTGGTCGCTGGCGCGAAACTCCGGGCGCGGCGAATACGTTGGGAGTTTCGCTGGCGCGAAATTCCGGGCCAACTGGGTCATCGGCTGCGCCTTAGGAGTTTCGCTGCGCGAAACTCCAGGCCATGACGGTCGGTTATCTGGGTCTCGGCTCGAATATCGGTGATCGGCGAGCGCGCCTCCTCGACGCGGTCGCGGCGCTTCCGGGTCAGGGGGTGTCGGTGCTCGCGTCCTCGTCGGTGCATGAGACCGAGCCTGTCGGGCTGGTGCTCGATCAGCGCGATTTCTTCAACGCCTGCGTGCGCGTGGAGACGGCGCTGGGGCCCGAGGAGCTGCTCGATGCCTGCAAGGCGGTCGAGCGCGACGTTGGGCGAGCCGCCGGGGGCCCGCGGCACGGACCCCGGGTGATCGACGTCGACCTGCTGCTGCTGGCGTCGCTCACGTATTCCTCCGAGCGCTTGAGGCTGCCCCACGCCGAGGTCAGGACCCGCCGGTTCGTGCTCGTGCCACTGCTGGAGCTAGACCCGGAGCTGACCTTGCCCGACGGGACGCGGCTGGCTGACGCACTTGACGCGCTGGCTCCCGGGCAGGAGGTCCGGCGGGTGGGGGAGGCGCTGGTTTAGGGCTGGGGAGAGGACACCCCGCGGATAACCTGACACTCGCCGGTCGGCGCGCTGATTGTCACGTTTATCCGCAGGCTCGCCACGCCCTCCACGGCCAAAAGCGCGTGGCCCGGCGCCAAATCTGAGGAAACGCTAAGCCGCTGCAGCCAGCGAACCGACGGGCATGTCCCCATCCGCCTCCGGGAACAGCGCCCGCGCCCAGGACTCACAGGGGCGCCCCGCGACAAGCGGGCGGATGTCGGCCATCGTCAGCATCAGCCGCAAGGTAGAGGCGATCTGCAGGTCAGCCGCCGTCGGAGCCGAGACGTCACCGAGAACGCCGTCGGCGATCCACGCGTCGATCTTGTCGAGCTGAGCCGGCAGCGCGCCGATTGCAGCGCGCGCGACCTCGGCGTTGGTCTGGTTCAGGCGTGCACCCAGCCGCGCGATCAGCGGCGCGTTCAGGCGGACCACCGGCGCCGGCAGGTGCAGACGTGAGTGCTCGCTGTAGCCGACCATCGCATCCGGGCTCCGCAGGAACCCCGCCCAGATCAGCTCGCGTGCGACCGGCTGGAAGACCTCGTCGCCCCAGCGGTCGGCTTCCTCGACCGCCGCCCGTCGCGCCGCGTCTCGTGGGTACAGCGGGGGGTCTGGTACCAGCTCGTCGAGACGATGCATGATCGCCCTCGACCCGGAGATCTTCTCTCCATCGATGCGCAAGCCCGGGACAGTCCGCGGGCCGAAGGTCAGCTTCTGGAGCGGCGCGTGGAGCGGTGGCGGCCACTCGACCACGCGATAGCCGAGTCCCTTGATCTTCAGCGCCTTTTGAACTGCGGCGCACGGGTGCGAGCCGTGAACGACGTAGAGCTTCAGTGTCATGGTCGGTGCAGGATAGGGTTCCGGGCGAACCCATGCTGCTCGTAGTCGACGTCGGAAACACGCAGACCCACTTCGGTGTCTACGAGGACGGCCACCGCGAGATCACCGAACACTGGCGGTTCGCGACCGTCCGCGAGTCGACCGGAGACGAGCTCGGTGCGGCGCTTTCGAACCTGCTCGCGCTGCGTGGCATGTCGTTCAAGGACCTCGACGGATCGATCGTCTCCTCGACGGTGCCGCAGCTCTCGGAGCAGTGGCGGGCGATGTCGGAGCGCTACCTCGCTCAGGCGATGATCGTGGTGGGCCCGTCGATCAGGACCGGCATGCCGATCCGGATCGACAATCCGCACGAGGTCGGCGCCGATCGGCTGGTGAACTCGGTTGCCGCCTATGACCGCGTCAAGGGGGCGTGCATCGTGGTCGACTTCGGCACTGCTATCACCTACGACGTCGTCTCGGAGGCAGGGGAATACCTCGGAGGGATCATCAGCCCCGGGGTGGAGATCTCGATCGACGCTCTGCACGCTCGCGCCGCCAAGCTTCCGAAGGTCGAGCTCGCGGCGCCCCGGTCCGTGATCGGTAAGTCGACGGTCGAGGCGATCCGCAGCGGCATCATCTACGGGTTCGCGGCCCAGGTCGAGGGGATCGTCAGGCGGCTCCGCGCGGAGCAGGGAACCGGCACGACGGTGATTGCAACAGGCGGCCTCGCGCGCGCACTGGTGCCGTTCGTGCGCGAGTCAATCGACGAGGTCGACGATCTGCTTACGCTGATCGGGCTGCGGCTGATCTGGCAGCGGAATCAGGCGTAGCCGCGGTGATAGCCTCGAGCGCCGGCACCGGGACATCCGGGGTGCGGGCGGCCGTGATCGCGAGGATCAGCGGCCCGATCCGCCGGCGGTTCTGCGGCTCGGCGGCCGAGAACTGCTCGAACAGGTCGATCAGCGCGCGGATCGCCGCGAACACCGGGGCGTCGTCGATCTCATCCGGAACGTCGCACGCCAGGCGTGCGAGCGCCAGCATCTCGGCGCCGTCGACTCCGCGCATCGTTGCGATCGTCGCGAGCATCAGGAACTCCGAGACACGATCGAGAAGCACGTGCGACGCCCGCTCCCGCTCGCCGACGGCCGGCCCGGCGGGCCGCAGCGGCTCGCCGGCCGCGATTCGCAGCGACTGCTCGGAGGAGACCGATCGGATCTGCTCCGGCGACAGGCCCGCCTGCAGGGCCGAGCGGAGCATGAAGCCGGCGGACATCGTGGTCATCCCGTAGGGCGCGTCGCTGGCGAACAGGATCTGCCCGGGCGGGACCAGCGAGAACAGCGTCATCAGGTCCGCGGGCATCCACCACGCTGTGTCGAACAGGAGATTCGGGTACTCGGGCGCCACCCTCCAGATCCAGCTGAGGTCGCAGATTCCCGCGTGCGCGAGGATCAGCCGCGCCTCCGGGAAATCCTCGGCCAGGCCGACGGCGTGCAGCCCGAGGGCGGGAATCCCGCGCCCGGCGTGGATCAGGACGGGCAGCGTGCGTTCGTGAGCGAGCGCGATCAGGTCTCGGACAGCGGGATGATCGAGCGTGAACGCCTCCGCCCGCGGGTGCAGCTTGATCCCGCGGGCCCCGGCATCCAGCGCGCGCTCCGCCTCACCCACCGCGTCGACATGCGGGTTCACGCGGCAGAACGGAACCAGCAGACCGTCGCTCTCGGCGGCGGCCGCGAGCACGGCATCGTTGGCCGCGGGATAGCCATCCGGCTCGTGCATCGGGAAGACGAACGCGCCTCGTGCGTTCGCGAGCCGCAGAGCCGACAGCAGCTCCTCGCTGGTCTGGCGCATCCCATCGGGGTCGTTCTGGCCGATATGCGTGTGCGCGTCGAACAGCTCCGCGCCCGGCACCTGGTCAAGGACGAGGTCAGTCCACGGTTGCAGCAGTTCGCGGATGTTCATGGCCTGATTCGTACCATGGAGATCCGATGAGGTTACTAACCGACGGCTGGACCCTTGGCGGAGTGTCGATCGACAACCGCGTCGTGCTGGCGCCGCTGGCCGGAATCGGGAACTGGTTCGTGCGCCTGCAGGCCAAGCGCTATGGCGCCGGACTGGTGGTATCGGAGATGGTCTCGAGCTTCGCGGTCCACTACCGCAACGAGCGCACCTGTCGCGAGCTGCTGCGGATCCACCCCGACGAGCACCCGGTCTCGGTGCAGCTGTTCGGTCACGACCCGGACGTGATGGCCTCGGCAGCCGAGCGGGTAGCGGCAGCCGGCGCTGACCTGATCGACATCAACATGGGATGCCCCGTGCCGAAGGTCTGCAAGACGGGTGCCGGTGCTGCGCTGCTCGAGGACCCGGCGCGCGCGGTGGCGCTTGCGCGGGCTGCCGCGCACGGCAGTGGCCTGCCGGTGACGGTCAAGCTCCGCACCGGGCAGCGACCCGGGGATCAGAGTGGGGTCGAGGTGGCGAGGCGGCTGGCGTTCGACGGCGCCGTCGCGGGTGTGTGCGTGCATCCACGGCACGCCACCCAGCGGCACACGGGCGCGCCGAACTACGAGCTGGTCCGCGAGCTGGCGGAGGAACTTCCGATCCCGGTGCTGGTGTCCGGTGGCCTGCAGAGCGCTCAGAAGGCACGCGCCGCCTTCGAGCAGACGGGAGCAGACGGAGTGCTGCTGGCGCGCGGCTCGCTGGGCAATCCGTGGCTGTTCGAGCAGCTGCTCGAAGATCACGACCGCGAGCCCGCACGGGAGGAGATCCTGATCGAGTTCGACTGGGTCCTCGCGCGCGCGCAGGAGCATCTGGGAGAGGAGCGGGCCTCGCGCTATCTGCGCAAGTTCTATCCGTGGTACGTCGAGCGTCTCGGCGGAGGCAGGGCGCTCCAGGCCGCACTCCAGACCGCGCCCAGCCTGGAGGCAGCGCGCGAGCTGATGCACGAAGGAACCGTCGCGGAGGCGCTCGCGCGGTAGTAGGGTGACGCACCGTGTTACGGTGCTTCGGAACAGGGGTGGCGCGCGCGGCCACGGTTGCGGTTGCGCTCGGGGTCACGGTTGCGCTCGCGGCCACGGTTGCGCTCGCGGCGCCGACCGGCGCGTTGGCGCAGGTGCAGCCGTACGGCACCAATGACTTCGGCGGCTTTCGCAACGTCTTGCCGCCCGGGACCAACGGCCTTGTCAATGCGCCGCAGCTGATCCAGTGGGAGGCCGCTCATCAACGGCCGCCGCACAACAACGACCAGCTGGCGATGTACTCAAACCTGACGACGGCGGCCCCAAACATCACGACCGACGAGATCGGCAACTTCTACAAGGACGCGACCTTCGGGGTGAAGAGCGGCAACGTCGGGAGCACCGAGACTCCAGAGCCCGGCGTGACGATCGTCCGCGACAAGCAGTTCGGCGTACCCCACATCTACGGCGAAACGCGCGCCGCGTTGATGTTTGGCATCGGGTGGGCCACCGCCGAGGACCGGCTGTTCTTCATCGACGCCCTGCGCCACGCCGGCCAGGGAGACCTCGCGCAGTTCGCCGGCGGCGCGAACGTGAGCATGGACCAGAGCGTCTGGGCGAGCGAGCCCTACACACAGCAGGACCTCGTCAACCAGGTCAACTATGGCCTCACGCATTCGGTCTACGGCAGGAAGATCTACAGCGACGCCACCAATTACGTCGCCGGCATCAACGCGTACATCGCCGCTGCCAAGAGGAACCTGCTGCTGATGCCGGCCGAGTACGGGGCGCTGCTGATGCCGCAGGGACCGCAGCCGTTCACGCTCGAAGACCTCGTATCGATCGCGACGCTGGTCGGCGGCATCTTTGGCAACGGTGGCGGTGACCAGCTGAACAACGCGATTCTGTACGAGGGTCTGGCGCGCAAATTCGGTCCCGAGCGGGCGAACGTCGCAGGCTCTCCTGAGCTCGTGCGAAGCGTCCGTGCCCATCGGGCCCCCGACCACTCGGGCTACGCCACCTTCCACAGCATCAACGCAGCCGACGATCCCGAGGCACCGACCACCGTCCACGGCACGTCGTTTCCGTACCAGACACTGCCGAAGCCGACCCCGCAGACACTCAAGACGATCGCGCTTCCGGACCCAGGGTCGGTGCAGTTCGTCAATCACGTCGTGTCGGGCGCGGTGCCGAAGGCCGCTGCCGACAGACCACGGGCGCGGTCCAACGTGGGGCCTGGCCTGCTCTCGTTCCCGCGCTCGATGTCGAACGCGCTGCTGGTCAGCGCCGCGCACAGTCGCAGCGGCCATCCGATCGCGGTGATGGGGCCACAGGTCGCTTACTTCGCGCCCGAGATCCTGATGGAGCAGGACATCCACGGACCCGGGATCGATGCCGACGGCGCGGCCTTCCCCGGCACGAACATGTACGTCCAGCTCGGACATGGCCGCGACTACGCATGGTCGGCGACGTCGGCGGGACAGAACATCATCGACACGTTCGCGGTTCCGCTCTGCGGGTCGATCAATTCCAACTACTACGTGCTGCACGGCAAGTGCGTGCCGATGGAGACCCTGACGCGCCACGAGAGCTGGTCGCCGAACGCCGCCGACTCGACACCCGCCGGCTCGGTCACGTTCCAGACCCAGCGGACGGCATATGGAATCGTGATCGCGCGTGCGCGGATCCGCGGCCGGCCGGTCGTCTACACGAACCTGCGCTCGACCTACATGCATGAGCTGGACTCAGTCGTCGGCTTCTTCCTGCTCAACAACGCAGACGCCGTCAAGAGCCCCCAGGGGTTCTTCCACGCCGCCAGTCAGATCCAGTACACGTTCAACTGGTTCTACGCCGACGACAAGCACATCGCGTACTTCAACTCGGGGCTGAACCCGGTTCGCGCGCCGCGCACCAACCCGCTGTTCCCCACATGGTCCTCGTATCCGTGGGTGGGCTATCGCGGCGCTGCGAACACCACTCCGGCCAGCCTCACCGAGCGCCAGACTCCCCCGAGCGCGCACCCGCACGTCGTCGACCAGGAGTTCCTGACGAGCTGGAACAACAAGCAGGCTCCCGGCTACAACGACGGCGCGACGGGCCAGCAGTTCTCCTCGATCTACCGCTCGCAACTGCTCGACAACAACATCGAGCACTACCTCTCGATCCGCCACGGGAAGCTCTCGCTCGCGGATCTGATCAACGCGATGGGCAACGCGGGGACTCAGGACCTGCGTGGCGTCGAGGTGCTGCCGTATGTGCTGAAGATTTTGGGATCCGGCCTTCCGACGAACGACACAGCGCTCGCGTACGCCGTGACGGTCCTCAAGCACTGGGTCGCAAGCGGCGCGCATCGCATCAACCGTGAGCATCCGGGCGCTTCCGGCAGCTACGACCAGAGCTACGCGGTTCGGGTAATGGACGCGTGGTGGCCGCTGCTGGTCAGGGCTGATCTGGGATCGGTGCTCGGGCCGTCGCTGCTCGGCGCCGTCGAGAACGAGTTCCCGATCAACGACCAGCCTGGCCACGGCACCTCGGGCGAGCACCTCGGCTCGGCTTGGGATGTCGGCTTCTACGGGATCGTGCAGAAGGATCTGCGCGCTGTGCTCGGTCTGCACGTCGACGGAGCGCTAAACCGCACCTACTGCGGGGGCGGCTCGCTCACGCGCTGCCGGCAGGCGCTGCTGAGTTCATTGCAGCAGGCGATCGGGCAGTCGCCGCAGACCGTCTACCCGGCCGATGGCGTGTGCGCCGCAGGCGACCAGATGTGCTCCGACTCGATCCAGTTCCGCGCGATCGGCGCCGTCACCCAGCCGCTGATCGAATGGGTCAACCGGCCCACGTTCCAGCAGGCTGTGCAGATTCTGGACCACGGACCGCGGTAAATCAGCGATGCTATGCCGGTGCTTGGACTGGGTGCCAAAGCTGCCGCTCTTGCGATCTCCGCGCTGCTGACGCCGGCCGGCGGCTATCACGGCGCGTACAAGCAGGGTCACGCGGCGCCGTTCCGAGCGGGCGCCGCCGTCCGCGATTTCTCGCCGCCGGCGCGTGGCCGCGCCCCCGGCGGCGATCCCGCCAACTGCTCGAGCTCGGCATCGTTCAACGGACCACGTCCGTTCGCGTTCATCGAGCCGTACACCGACTCCAACCACGACGGCCACTACGAACTCGGTGAGCCGTTCGCCGACTGCAACCACAATGCGCGCTGGGACGGCAACCTGCTGGGCGGCGGCGCAAATACCCCGCGCTACTACGACAAGGTCGCCGACCCGGTGGGGGCGCGGGCACTCGTCGTCTCCGCGGGCGGCAAGACGATTGCCGTCGAGGTGGTCGACCAGGAGGGCTTCTTCAACATCTACCAGCAGCGGATCCGCGCGAAGGTCGCGGCCGACGGATACCGCCTTGACGGCATCTTCATCTCCGCAACACACGACGAGTCGGCACCCGACAGTCTGGGCCTTGGTGGCGTGAACGCGCTGACCTCGGGCGTCAACGACTACTGGGTTCAGTACATGATCCAGCGCAGTGCCGAGGCGATCGAGCGCGCATACCGGGCGATGCGCCCTGCGAGGGTCCGCTACACCGAGGTGCTCGAGCCTTCGAACGTGCGGCAGTGCTGGTCCTCATACCCGTTTGTCGACGACCAGCGCATTCCGGTGCTGGAGGCGGTCACGGCCGGGCGCCATCCGCACGCGATCGCGACGCTCGCCAGCGTCAGCCAGCACGCCGAGACGCTCGGTTTCAACGGCGGCACACCGCTGCTGGACGCCCAGAACAGCTGGGTCTCCGCGGACTGGATCTCCTTCTTCCGAGCCTCGCTCGAGCGCGCGCTCGGCGGCGTCGGGATCGAGATGGCGGGCTCGGTGGGCTCGGTCGAGAGCCCGGAGGTGTACGCGCGGCAGATCTCGCGGACGCCACAGCAGTTCATCGATGCATCGCACCCCGCCGGATGCCGGACGCTGTTCAAGGTTGGTAGCGGGACCGACGTCGAAGGGACACAGCACGTGCCGCTCGGGTACAACGGCGAGACGAAGGCGTTCGGGGTGGCGATGGCGGGCCCGATCGTCAGCGCGCTGCGGTCCGGCGCCTACCACGTGTCAGTGTCAAACGTGCTGTGGGGCCAGCGGGCGAACATCTGTGTCCCCCTCCAGAACCAGCTGTTCGTGATCGGCGCGAGCGCCGGCGTGTTCGCCCATCGTCCCGGCTACAACGCCGACTGCACGAAGGCCTCTCCCGTGCTCCCGAACGGCTCCTCGGCCGGACAGGCCCTGCTCTCACAGGTGGCGGCGTTCAGGATCGGCGACGGCGAGTTCATCTCCGTGCCGGGGGAGGTGTTCCCATTCACGTTCCTGCGCGGCTTCTTGGGCCCGGACGACATGCCCATATCCGGTCCCGCGCTGCCGCCGTGGCTGCTTCCCGACATGCATGCCCGCTTCCGCTTCATCGATGGGCTCGCCGAGGACATGCTCGGATACATATTCCCGGCCGGCAACGCCGTAGGGATCCCGACCGCCTCGAACCTGAATCCGTCGGGGACGGACCGGTTCGGCTGCGGTCACTCGGATGACTCCGAGTCGACGAACGCACAGGCGGCGAACATCATCGGCGCCGCGCTCCAGCAGATGCTGCGAGCGCACGACGGCACCCGCGAGGGCGTGCTCGTCGGCCGCTACGTGCTGCCGGGTGGCGTGCTCTCGCGCGACCCGCTCGGCGGTCCAGAGCTCAAATGCAACGTCGACCAGGTGTTTCACGCGAGCGGCCCGGCTCGGTCGGTCGAGCTGGCCAACGGCAGCGTTGTGCGCCCGCGCGTCTGGATGTCGCTCAGCGGCCTTCCCCAGCGTGTCCCCGACCGCGATACACGCGGCTACTTCGACGCGGCCGGCCGCCGCGTCTGGCTGGACGTTTACCCGGCTGGAAAATAGGCAAGAGATCAACGACCCCGGTGTCTATACTCATCCGCCCACGCGAGAGGATGCGTGGTGATCCCGCCGTCTGAGCGGGCTTTTTTCGTCCAGACCCCGCCAAGAAGGTCTCTTTACGCGATGCCCAAGGATGTACTCCTAACTCCCGAAGGCCTGGCCAACCTCAAGGCCGAACTCGAACTTCTAACGACCACGCGCCGTCGCGAGGTTGCCGCGCGGATCAAGGAAGCGCGCGAGTTCGGCGACATCTCAGAGAACGCCGAGTACGACGACGCCAAGAATGAGCAGGCGATGCTCGAGGCTCGGATCGCCCAGGTCGAGGAAAAACTTCGCTCCGCGCAGGTGATCGACTCCTCCGACCTCGGAACCGACATGGTCCGTGTCGGATCTGTCGTCCACGTCAAGGATGAGGGCGGCAAGTCCACCAAGTACACGATCGTCGGGTCCGCCGAGGCCCGGCCGCAGGAGATGAAGCTCTCCAACGAATCTCCGATCGGCAAGGCGCTGCTCGGGCGCAAGCGCGGCGAGGAGGTCGTGTTCGCCACGCCAAAGGGCGAGCGCAAGCTGAAGATCACGAAGATCGACATCGGCGCCAAGTAGGTCGTCGATGGGCGATGCGGAGCCCGAAGACGTCTTCGCAGTTCGCCGCCGGAAGCTCGAGGCGCTGCGGGCCGGCGGGATCGAGCCTTACCCCCATGAATTCGACGGGGTCGAGCCGATCGCGTCGGTCCGCGCTGCCCACGAAGGGCTAGGGCCGGGCGAGGAGACGGATGTCTCGCACCGCGTCGCGGGACGGATCGCGGCGCGGCGCGGCCAGGGCAAGATGGCCTTTCTGGACCTGGTCGACCGGTCGGGGCGCATCCAGCTCCAGGCGCGCGTCGACGAGCTCGCAAGCGCGGGGATGGAGACGCTGCTGGCGCTCGACCTGGGCGACCTGGTCGGCGTCGACGGGATCGCGTTCTGCTCTCGTCGCGGCGAGCTGACACTGCGGATCCATGGCTTCACGCTGCTGGCGAAGTCGCTGCGGCCGCCGCCGGAGAAGCACCATGGCCTGCAGGACGTCGAGACGCGCTTTCGCCACCGCGAGCTGGACCTGATCGCCAACGAGGAGGTCCGCGAGCTGTTCATGCAGCGCGCGCGGGTGGTCTCGACGATCCGCCGGTTCCTCGATGACGAGGGCTTCGTCGAGGTCGAGACGCCGGTGCTGCAGCCGCTGTATGGCGGCGCGCTCGCACGGCCGTTCACGACGCATTTCAACGCGCTCGAGCGCGATTTCTACCTGCGGATCGCCACCGAGCTGTATCTCAAGCGGCTGATCGTGGGAGGGCTCGAGCGCGTCTACGAGCTCGGCAAGGACTTCCGCAACGAGGGCCTCTCGCCCAAGCACAACCCTGAGTTCACGATGCTCGAATGGTACGAGGCGTACGCCGACTATCTCGACGTTGCCGACCGCTTCGAGCGGCTGACAGCGGCCGTCGGCTTGGCCGGGCCGTGGCGCAGGGAGAAGCTCGTGGAGGCGATCGAGAGCCGCACCGGCATCGACGTATTCGCCCACCACGACCGGGACGCATTGGCGGCCGAGATGGCATCCCGGGGTCTCGCGGCGCCTGACGAGGACAGTTGGGCGAAGCTCGTCGACGAGCTCGTCTCAAAGCACGTCGAGCCGACGTTGACCGAGCCCACGCTGCTGCTCGACTACCCGGTCGAGCTCTCGCCGTTTGCCAAGCGCCACCGCGCAGACCAGCGGCTGGTGGAGCGGTTCGAGGCCTATGTCGGCGGGATCGAGGTAGCCAACGCGTTCACCGAGCTCAACGACCCAGACGAGCAGCGCCGGCGCTTCGAGGCCCAGCGCGCCGGCGACGACGAGGCGCAGCCATATGACGAGTCGTTCCTGCAGGCGCTCGAGCAGGGCATGCCGCCGACCGGCGGGATCGGGATCGGGATCGACCGCCTGGTGATGGTGCTCACGGGCCGCCGTTCGATCCGTGAGGTGGTCCTGTTCCCGGCGATGAGGGATTAAATGGCCCGGCCGCATGCGGCTGGGCCCCGGCGGTGCATGCAGGCGAATCCGCTGGTGGCGGATTCGCTTAAGGGAATCGGCGGAGCCGATTCCCCCACCGCCGGCGGGAGCGCGCATGCGCGCTCCCGGGGATGGGCACATGTGCCCATCCCTACCTGTGAACGTAGTGTGAACAGCCGCACACTCCGGTAAATCCCACCTCCAGAACGGCTTAAGCCTCTTGGTAGACTGAGGCATGGATCCGACGCGAGACCGATTTCCCCTCATCAAATCCGGCTGAGCGGCCGAATAGATGGGAAAGGCGGGATCATCGGCGTCCCTGCAGCTAGGTACTAACCTGGTTCCATAGGGAAAGAACCCGCCAGCAAGGACAACACCCCAACCGACCACAGCCCAAGTTCCGCCAGACCCGAGAGAAGAGCCGTATGTTCGAGCGATTTACAGAGCGAGCCCGCCAGGTAGTGGTCCTGGCGCAAGAAGAGGCGCGAACGCTCAAGCACAACTACATCGGAACCGAGCACATCCTGCTTGGACTCTTGCGTGAAGAGGAAGGCTTGGCCGCCCGCGTCCTTGAGTCACTTGACATAACCGTCGAGCGCGTCCGTGCGCAGGTCGTGCGGATCGTCGGATCGGGCGAGGAGGTCACCTCCGGCCAGATCCCGTTCACGCCGCGCGCGAAGAAGGTGCTGGAACTGGCGCTGCGCGAAGCGCTGAGCCTCGGCCACAACTACATCGGCACCGAGCACATCCTGCTCGGCCTGGTGCGTGAGAACGAGGGCGTCGCGGCGCGCATCCTTCTGGACTTTGACGCCGACTCCGAGAAGATCCGCAACGAGGTGATCCGGATGCTGTCCGGCCCCGGCAGCCGCCAGCGCGGCTCCGCCGGCGGAGGTGCCTCCGGTGCCGCGGCCCAGGGCGAGGGCAAGAAGTCCTCCAAGCTGCTGGACCAGTTCGGCCGCAACCTGACCAAGCTCGCCGCCGAAGGCAAGCTGGATCCGGTCGTCGGTCGCGAGACCGAGATCGAGCGGATCATGCAGATCCTCTCGCGGCGCACGAAGAACAACCCCGTTTTGGTCGGAGAACCCGGCGTTGGCAAGACCGCCGTCGTCGAGGGCCTCGCGCAGCGGATCACGAACGCCGATGTGCCGGAGCTATTGAAGGGCAAGCAGATCTACACGCTGGATCTGGCCGCCCTGGTCGCCGGCTCGAAGTACAGAGGGGAATTTGAGGAGCGGCTGAAGAAGGTGATGAAGGAGATCACCCAGCGCGGCGACATCATCCTGTTCATCGATGAGCTCCACAATCTGGTGGGTGCCGGCGCTGCCGAGGGCGCGATCGACGCGGCCTCGATCCTGAAGCCGGCGCTGGCGCGCGGCGAGCTGCAGACGGTCGGCGCGACCACATTGGAGGAGTACCGCAAGTACCTCGAGCGGGACTCCGCCCTGGAGCGGCGCTTCCAGAAGATCACCGTCGACCAGCCCACCACCGAGGAGACCGTCCAGATCCTCAAGGGTCTGCGCGACCGCTACGAGCAGCACCACAAGGTGACGATCACCGACGAGGCGCTCGAGGCGGCCGCGGACCTCGCCGACCGCTACATCTCCGACCGCTTCCTGCCGGATAAGGCGATCGACCTGATCGACGAGGCCGCGTCGCGGATGCGGATCAAATCGATGACCTCCCCGCCGGTGTACCGCGAGCTCGAGGACGAGATCGAGGAGACCCGCCGCGCGAAGGAGGAGGCGATCGAGTCCCAGGAGTTCGAGAAGGCCGCCAATCTCCGCGACAAGGAGCGCCGGCTCACGCAGAAGAAGCGCGAGCTGGCCGACCAGTGGGAGGCGGGCGAGTCGACCGAGCGTCCGGCGATTGGCGAAGAGGAGATCGCGGACATCGTCTCGATGTGGACCGGGATCCCCGTGTTCAAGCTGACCGAGGCCGAGACCCAGAAGCTGATGCGGATGGAGGACGAGCTCCACAAGCGCGTGATCGGCCAGCACCCGGCGATCGAGGTCGTCTCCAAGGCGATCCGGCGCTCGCGTGCCGGCCTCAAGGATCCGAAGCGCCCGACCGGCTCGTTCATCTTCCTCGGCCCGTCCGGCGTCGGTAAGACAGAGCTGGCGCGCACGCTCGCCGAGTTCCTGTTCGGCGACGAGGACACGATGATCCGCATTGACATGTCGGAGTACATGGAGAAGCACGCGGTGTCGCGGCTGGTGGGCTCGCCTCCGGGCTACATCGGCTACGACGAGGGTGGTCAGCTGACCGAGGCGGTCCGCCGCAAGCCCTACAGCGTGCTGCTGCTCGACGAGATCGAGAAGGCGCACCCGGATGTGTTCAACATCCTGTTGCAGATCCTCGAGGACGGGCGACTGACCGATGCCCAGGGACGGACGGTGGACTTCCGTCACTGCATCGTGATCATGACCTCGAACATCGGGGCCGCCGAGATCGCGCGCAACACGCCGCTCGGGTTCGCGGTCTCCGACGACGAGACGGGCATCACCTACGACGACATGAAGAACCGGATCATGGGCGAGCTGAAGAAAGTCTTCCGGCCCGAGTTCCTCAACCGGATCGACGAGGTGATCGTCTTCCACAAGCTCACCAAGGAAGAGATCAAGGAGATCGTCGACCTGCTGCTGCAACGGATCCGCGAATCGATGGCAGACCGCGCGCTGCAGCTCGAGCTCACCGAGGAGGCCAAGGAGATGCTGGCCGACAAGGGCTGGGATCCCTCGATGGGTGCACGGCCGTTGCGGCGGGCGATCCAGCGCTACGTCGAGGATCCGCTGGCCGACTTCGTGCTCCGCTCACAGGTGCCCGAGGGGTCGACGGTGCTGGTCGAACCGGCGCCGGCCGAGGATCCCGAGGAGCGCGAGGTCATGCTGACCGTGATCGAGCCCGCCCCGAAGCCCACGCCCGTTGGCGTGGGAGCGGCCGACGGCGACGGCGCCTCGGAGGATGAGCCGGCGCCTGAGTCCGAGAGCCCTGACGCTCCGGCTGAGGGCGAGTAAGCGCTAGTTCGTAGTCTTTTGGGCCGCGTCCCTCTTCGGGGCGCGGCCCTTTCTTTGCTCTGCTCTGACGCGGGCGGCGGCCCGGTGTTTGGCTGGGGAGGGGTGGTGAGCGACGTCTACGCGCTGGCGCCAACAACCACATTGCGCAAAAGCGCCAGGACCCCGCAGCGTTTTCTGGCAGTGTGGTCGCTCTAGCAACGGCAACCACTTTGCGCAAAAACGCTGGCCACCCGTGCCGTTTCTTAGCGTTGTGGTTGTTCCCGCTACCCCCTCCCCAGCAAAAACCCGGCCGAGGCGTCACAACTCTCAAACAATCGCGCAATGCTGTCGGCGCCGGCGCGTACCCTGGGCGAGTGGCGCGCTCCACCTCGATCCATGTCTGCTCGCAGTGCGGCCACGAGACCGCCCGGTGGGCGGGGCAGTGCCCGGGCTGCGGCGAGTGGAACACGCTCGTGGAGGAGGCGCACGCGCCGGCCGGCGCCGGCGGTCGGCAGGGCCGCTCGGGCGCCAAGGCGCTCACGCCGGTCGCGCTCGGATCAGTCGCCGCGGAGGAGCACGAGCGGCTCTCGACCGGGATCGGTGAGCTCGACGATGTGCTCGGCGGCGGGATCGTGCCTGGCTCGCTGGTGCTGATCGGAGGCGCGCCCGGCATCGGCAAGTCGACGCTGACGACGATGGCGCTTGCGAACCTCGTCGCCGCCGGCCGGCGGACGCTGTACGTCTCGGCCGAGGAGTCGGCGGCCCAGATCCGGCTGCGGGCGCAGCGGCTGCGCGGCGATGCTGCACTCCGGATTCCGGTGATCGCCGAGACGTCGCTGGAGGTGGTGCTGGCGACGCTCGAGCGAGAGCGCCCTGAGGTGTGCGTGATCGATTCGGTGCAGACGCTGCACGCGGCGGAGCTTTCGAG
The DNA here is from genome assembly GCA_963796525.1 of uncultured Solirubrobacterales bacterium. GTDB lineage: Bacteria > Actinomycetota > Thermoleophilia > Solirubrobacterales > Solirubrobacteraceae > Palsa-465. The sequence goes on along the minus strand of CAWCMD010000009.1, from coordinate 71,004 downwards.
CGCTCCCGGGTCGGTCGGCCAGGTGCGCGAGGTGGCCGACGGGATCATGCGCGTCGCCAAGGCGCGTCGGATAGCGGTGCTGCTCGTCGGCCACGTCACCAAGGAGGGAGCGCTGGCGGGTCCGCGGGTGCTCGAGCACCTTGTCGACTGCGTGCTGCAGTTCGAGGGGGAGCGGGAGCGCACGTATCGAACCGTGCGCGCCGTCAAGAACCGCTTCGGGTCGACGAACGAGGCGGGAGTCTTCGAGATGCACGACGACGGCCTGGTCGAGGTGCTCGACGCTTCGGCGCGGTTCGTCGGCGAGGCAACCCGCGCGCCCGGCAGCGTCGTGCTGTGTGCGATGGAGGGCTCGCGACCACTGCTCGTCGAGGTCCAGGCGCTGGTGTCGTCGTCAGAGCTCGTGCCACCGCGGCGCGTCGTCTCAGGCCTAGACCGCAACCGCGTCGCGCTCGTGCTCGCGGTGCTCGGGCGCCACGCCGGCATCGGCCTCGGCGCCGCCGACGTGTTCGTCAACGTCGTCGGCGGCGTCCGCGTCGAAGAACCCGGCGCCGACCTCGCCGTCGCGCTGGCGGTGGCGAGCGCCGCAAAGCGACAAGCGCTGACCGGCGACCAAGGCCGACCGCTCGCCTGCTTCGGCGAGCTAGGCCTGACCGGCGAACTCCGCACCGTCGCCCACCAAGACCGACGGCTGGCGGAGGCCGCCAAGTTCGGCCTGCAGCCGGTCATCGAGCCGGACGCCCACAAAACGATCCGAACCGCACTCGCCTTCTCACTGAGTGCCGATCGCCCGCCAGAGCGGGCAGCGGCGGCCTAAGAAGGGCGGGTCTCGTTTGGCGTCGGCACGCCCTCGAGCGAAGCTCACGGGCGTGACGACACCAAACGAGCTCCCGCCCGCGCCCCCACCAGGACAACACACCCGCATCTGCCGTAAAATCGTGTCGATGCCGCCGCGTTCCGGGGAAGAGCTCAAAGAGGAGCTCGAGTCTCGACAAGAGTCCCGGATGGTAAGGGCGCTGGAAATGGTGGCGCCGGGGACCGCGCTCCGGGAGGGCATCGACAACATCGTTCACGCGCACACCGGGGCGCTGATCGTGATCGGCGACGCGGACGAGCTCTCGTTCCTGTTCTCCGGCGGGATCAAGCTCGAGCTCGACTACTCGCCAGCGTATTTGTACGAGCTGGCGAAGATGGACGGTGCGATCGTTCTGAGCTCGAACGCGACCAAGATCGCGCACGTCAACGTGCAGCTGACGCCCGATCCGACGATCTTCACGCTCGAGACCGGGACGCGCCACCGCACCGCGGAGCGCGTCTCCAAGCAGACAGACGCGATCGTGATCTCGGTCTCGGAGCGCCGGGAGGTTGTGTCGCTGTACGTCGACGGGATGAAGTACATCCTCGAGGACATCCCGGTTGTGCTCGCGAAAGCAAACCAGGCGCTCGCGACGCTCGACAAGTACCGCAGCCGGCTTGACCAGGTCTCGACGCGCCTGACGGCACTCGAGTTCGAGGGCGGGGTGACGCTGCACGACGTGCTGACCGTGCTGCAGCGCGTGGAGCTCGTGACGCGGATGGCCGTCGAGATCGAGCGCTTCATCGTCGAGCTCGGCAGCGAGGGGCGCCTGATCGAGATGCAGCTCGATGAGACAATGGTCGGGGTGTCCGCCGACAAGGCGGCACTTGTCCACGACTACCTGGTCGAGGACGCCGACGAAAGCTTTGCGACGGCATTCGAGCAGCTGCTGCGCGTGCCGCACCAGGACCTATTGGACTTCGGTCGGCTGGCCGAGCTGCTCGGCTACGACCGCAAGCTGAACACCCTCGACTATCCCGTCTCTCCGCGCGGATTCCGCATCCTCGGGCGCATACCACGCTTGCCCAAGCTCGTCGTGCAGCGGATCGTGTCGGAGTTCGGAGGACTTGAGGAACTGCTCGCCGCAACAGATGGCGAGCTGGAGACCGTCGACGGCGTCGGCGAGATCCGGGCGAAGGACATCCGCGAGGGCCTTCGCCGCCAGCAGGAGATAAACCTAGTGGACAGGTACCTGCAAACGTAGACAAACGGAAACGGGCGCGCGACGCACTTACCCGCGCCCCCGGACAGAGGAGGACACCATCACAGAGCTACTGGAAGAGCAGCTGGAAGATGCCGAGACTGTCGCGGTGCTGCCAAATATCGAATTCGAGGTCGGCGACAACGTCGTCTATCCCCACCATGGCGCGGGGAAGGTGATCCGCAAGGAGGCCAAGGATGTTCTCGGCGAGCGTCGCGAGTACCTCACGATCAAGATCCTGCACAACGACATGACCGTGATGGTCCCGACCGAGAATGCGGCGCTTGCCGGGCTGCGCCGTGTGATCGACGAGGAGACCGTCAAGAAGGTCCTGGCCGTGCTGCAGGATGAGTGCTCGGAGATGCCCAAGAACTGGAACCGCCGGTTCAAGCACAACCGCGACAAGATCAAGACTGGCGACATCTACGAGCTTGCGGAGGTCGTCCGCAATCTCGCGATTCGGGAGTCCGAGCGCGGGCTCTCGACGGGCGAGAAGCAGATGTACACCCGCGCCAAGAAGATCCTCGCGTCCGAGCTGATGTACGCGCTCGAGATGAACGAGGAGGAGGTCGAGGCGCACCTCCAGAGCCTGCTGATTGAATCGTCAAACGGCAACGGCAACGGCAACGGCACCGGCAAGGTGGCTGTCGCCGCGAAGTAGGACCACTCGCAGACCGAAATGGCGGTCGCGTTGGTAGTGGCCGCAGGACGTGGCGAGCGCCTTGGGTCCGGCCGGCCCAAGGCGCTCGTCGAGCTAGCGGGCAAGCCGATGGTCACCTGGTCTGTGGAGGCGTTGCAGGCTGTCGCGCAGGTGCGGCAGATAATCGTTGCGTTGCCCCGCGAGGCGCTGGACGCCGCGCCGCCGGGAGTGCTCGCCGTGCCCGGCGGTGAGGTTCGGTCGCAGTCGGTGCGCGCCGCGCTGGCAGCCGCCGGTGACGGCGACCCAGTGATCGTGCATGACGCTGCGCGGCCGCTCGCGCCGGTGGAGCTGTTCGAGCGAGCGCTCGAGGATCTCGAGTCCTCCGGGGCTGATGCGGTGATCGCGGCGGCGCGGGTGTCCGACACGATCAAGGAGGTGGGGGATGACTCGAGGACGGTCGCCCGGACGCTCGATCGCAGTCGGCTATGGGCGATCCAGACACCACAGGTGTTCCACCGCGAGGTGCTCGAGCGGGTACTGTCGTCGGCATCCGACGAGCTGCTGGCGGCCGCCACCGACGACGCGTGGCTCGTCGAGCGGTCGGGAGGCGTTGTGCGGGTGGTCGAGTCGAGCCCCTCGAACCTGAAGGTCACGACGATCGGCGACCTGCACGTCGCCGAGATGCTGCTCCGCGGATGATCACCACCGGTCTTGGGTACGACTGCCACCGGTTTGCCTCCGGGCGTCCGTTGGTGCTGGGCGGGGTCGAGATCCCCTTCGACCTTGGCCTCGAGGGACATTCGGATGCCGATGTGCTCACGCACGCGATCGTCGACGCGCTGCTCGGAGCCGCCGGGCTCGGCGACATCGGAACACATTTCCCGGACACCGACGAGCGGTTCCGCGGCGCGAACTCGCTCGAGCTGCTGCGCACGACGGTGGCGATGCTGATCGACCGCGGGCACCGCATCTTGCATGTCGACGCGACGGTCGTGATCGAACGGCCGCACGTCTCGCCGGTGCGCGAGCAGATGCGCTCGGTGCTCGCCGAGGCGCTGGGCGTCGAGGTGGCGCACGTGAACATCAAGGCGACGCGCGGTGAGGGGATGGGTTTCGTTGGACGAGAGGAGGGCGCCGCGGCGCTCGCGGTGGCTACGGTCGAGGGTCCTTGAGTTGTGACATTCGTGTCTCAGTTTGATACGGTCCTGTATCAATGAACGCGATTCACAACGTGCTGTGCTCGTCGAGATGGTGGTCGCGACGAGTCGAGGAGAAGCTCCTGCCGTGGGGCGTCGGCGCGGTCGACCTCGGGGACGACGTGCTCGAGATCGGTCCCGGCTTCGGCGCGACAACGCGGCAGCTCGCGACGCGGCTGGCAAAGCTCACGGTCCTCGAGCTCGAGGAGAGCTACTGCCGGCGTCTGCGCAGCGAACTGGGCGACGCCGTCACGGTCGTGCACGGCGATGCGACACAGCTGCCGTTCGAGGACGGACGATTCTCAGGCGCGGTGTGCTTCACGATGCTCCACCACATACCCGTGCGGGAGGCACAGGACCGCGTGTTCTCGGAGGTGGCCCGCGTGCTACGGCCCGGCGGTGTGTTCGCCGGCACCGACAGCATCGGCACGGGCGCCCTGTTCAGGCTGATCCACCTCGGCGACACGCTGCTCCCGATCGAGCCGGTGCAGCTGCCGGAGCGGCTCGCCACGGCGGGACTCGTGGACGCCAAGGCGCAGCGCTCCGATGGATCGTTCCGCTTTCGTGCGCGTAAGCCGGCGTGAACAAGCGGGGCGGGCGGGACCCGATCCCACCGCACATCGTCGACGCGGCCCGCCACGTGCTCGCCCAGGATGGGCTCGCGGCAGCGACCCTCGAGCGAATTTCGAGTGCGGCGGGGGTCTCGCGAATGACCCTTCACCGGCGAGGCGTCTCGAAGAAGGACATCCTCGCCGTAATCGCTGAGCAGCTCGAAGCTGAGTACCGAGATGCGATGTGGAAGGCGCTGGTTGCGAAAGGCACGGCGGCAGAGCGACTGCGGTACGCGCTCGAGCTTCAATGCGAAGTCAGCGAGCGGAATCTTGCGATGCTCGATGCGCTGTCCGGCTCCTCGCGTGAGGAGATCTACCACGAGTCCGACGCCAGGCGCCTGACGCGCAAGGTGTTCGTCGAGCCGATCGAGCGGCTGCTGCTCGACGGCTCCGACGACGGCTCACTGGCCCGGCTCGACGTCGAGGAGACGGCGACCGTTGTCTTCAACATGATCGGTCATACCTATCGTCACCTGCGCACCGGTCACGGTTGGAGCGCCGCGCGAGCCCGTGCAGGAGTCGTCCGGCTCGCGATGGATGGGCTCGTGGCACGGCTAGAGTCTCCGGAGTGAGTGAGCCCTTGGAGGTTCCCCGGTTCACCGTGTGGAGCGATTACATATGACCGTTCTGCTACGTCGGCCTCGAGCGGGCGGCGTGGCTGGAGCGCCGGTTCGGCGCGCGGATCGAGTGGAGGCCGTTTGACCTGCACCCCGAATATCCGCCGGAGGGCATTCCTCGGGCCGTTCTGGAGCAGCGCTACGGCGCCGGCGTCTCCGATCGGCAGAACGCGATGTTCGCGGCAGCCGGGCTGCCGCACGCCGAGCGGCGCGAGAAGATCCCCAACTCGCGCCGGGCGCTGATGCTCGGTGAGCTCGCGCGCGAGCGCGGTGTGTTTGAGACGCTGCACCCACGGCTGTTCGAGGCCTACTGGGCGAAGGACCGGGATATCGGGACACTCGAGGTGCTGGTCGAGAAAGGCCTCGCGGCGGGCCTGCGGGAGGACGAAATCGTTGACGTGATCGAGAGCGACCGCTTTCTGGGTGAGATCGAACGGCAGACCGACATGGCGATCGAGCTCGGGGCGGGCGGCGTCCCGGCGTGGGTGATCGACGAGCGCGCGCTGGTGCCGGGAGCCCAGCCGCACGAGGTGTTCGACCGTGTGCTCGAGCGCCTCGGCTACCAGCCGCTGGCCTGAGCGCGGAGGCCGCGCGTGCCAGAGGTGACGATTGTCGGCGCCGGGGTCGCCGGGCTGTGCTGCGCGTACTACCTACGGCGGGCGGGCGCGGACGTGACGGTGCTCGAGGCGCGCCGCGCCGGGAGCGGTGCATCCGCGGGCAATGCAGGCTGGATCACACCGGCCCAGGCCGGTCCGCTGCCAGAGCCCGGACTGCTCGGTTACGGCTTGCGCTCGCTTGCCGATCGCAACTCACCGCTGTACTTCGAGCCGCGGCAGCTTGTGCGCATGCTGCCGTGGCTGGCGGCCTTCGCACGGCGGTGCAACGAGCGCGACTACGCGCTCGGTGCCGACGCGCTGGCGGGGCTCGGGCGGCGGTCGTTTGAGCTGCTCGACGCGATGCTGTCGGACGGGATCGCGTTCGAGGTGCAACGGACGCCGCTGCTGCTAGCGGCGCAGTCGAGCTGGGGGGCGGAGGCGTTTCTTCGCGGGCTCGGGCACCTGTCGGCGCTCGGCTTCGCGGTGCCGGACCGCGTGGTCGGTGCAGATGAGCTGCGTGAGCTCGAGCCGAGCCTCGGTGGCAGTGTCCGCGCCGGGTTCGTACTCGAACAACACCGTGTGGTCGCGCCGATGGCGATGGTGCAGGCGCTGCGAGCGCGGGTGCAGGACCTGGGTGTTGAGGTCGCGGAGGGGGTCGAGCTGCAGGACGTGGACGTGGCTGGGACCCGCGTGGTCTGCCTGCATACGTCGGCGGGCGTGCGCCGATGCGAGCGGGTCGTACTCGCGCCGGGCGCGTGGCTGTCGCACGTCGCACGGCTACTCGGGCTCCGGCTGCCCGTGCAGGGCGGCAAGGGATACAGCTTCGAGGTGAGGCCGCGGACGATGCCGCGGCACGCGTTGCTGTTGCTCGAGCCGCACGTCGGGTGCTCGCCGATGGGCGATCGCCTGAGGATCGCTGGGACGATGGAGTTCAGCGGGGTCAACTCCCGGCTGAACCGGCCCCGGATCCGGTCGATCATCGATGGTGCTCTGCAGATGCTCGAGGGCTGGGAATCGCTCGACGACGACAGCATCTGGTGCGGGCTGCGTCCCGTCGCGCCGGATGGGCTACCGATCATCGATCGTCACCCGCGGCTCGAGAACGTATTCATCGCCGGCGCTTACTCGATGCTCGGGATGACGCTTGCCGCTCCCGCGGCTGAGAGCCTTGCGACGTTCGTCCTGGACGGCGTCCGTCCGCCCGAGCTCGAGCCCTTCCGCAGCACGAGGTTTGGGTCGCGGGCGCGGATGTGCTGATCGCTGGGATCGCGCATCGAGCACGTCGCTGCGCGTCCTCCGTCGCCGCTACCCCGTCCGGGCCGCACGTCTGGCGGCAGCCCGCGTCCGTAGCTGCTCCTGCTCGACGAGGCGCCGCAGCTGCTCGAGGCTCTGGCGCAGATGGCGGGACACCGCCGGTGCCGCGATTCGCTCTGCCAGCCATCCGGACAGACCCGATCCGGCGACGCCGTACGCGAGCCGGATCTCGACCCGTGTCTGGCCGGCGGGCGTCTCGCGCAGCCGCCATCGGCCGCGTTGATCGACGCCGGTAACCGACGTCCAGGCGAGCTCGTGGGGCTCGTCCCATTCAACCACCTCGATCAGGCCGCCCACCTCGGCGGAACCGACCCTGAGCAGCATCCGGTAGCGGGCGCCCAGGCCGGTGTGCTGCTCGCTGGCAGGCTCCCAGCGGGTCACGCCAGACATGAAGGTCAGCACGCGCACCGGATCGGACACCATCGACCAGACGGTCTCGATCGGCGCCGCCACGTGCATCCTGGCGCTGACTCTCACCCGATCACCGGTAGCCGGCGCTCGGCGGCAAGCGCGTCGAGCGTGTCCTGCATCAGGCGTATCAGGTGGTCGTAGACCTCGTCGACGTCGGGATCAGGCCCGAACTCCTCGTGAACATCGATCGCCGGCAGCGTCTCGATCGTGATTTTCGACGGCAGCGGGATGTGGCCGAGCATGTCGCCAACGTTCAGACCCCAGGGGAGCGCCAGCGAGATCGGCAGGACCTTCAGGCGGAACATCCGGTCAAGGGCGAACAGCCGGGCGAGGCCCTCCCCACGGCTCACGAACAGCGCGGTCTCCTGGCCGCCGATCGAGACGACCGGGACGATCGGAACGTTCTGCTCGAGCGCGAGCCGGACAAATCCTTTGCGGCCACCGAAATCGACCCGGTTGCGCTGGGATGTCGGGCGGTGGACCTCGTAGTCGCCGCCCGGATACACGAGCAGTGCCGCACCCGATCGAAGGGCCTTCGAGGCGTTCTCAGGCGACGCGGCGACGGTGCCGAACTTGCGCAGCTGCGAGAGCGCCGGCATCGAGAGAACGAGGTTGTGAGCGAGTTGGTAGAAGGCGCGCTCGACACCGAAATACGTGTTGAACGCGAGCGTGAAGACGATCGTGTCGGGCGTCATGTTCCCGCCGGAGTGGTTGCCGACGAGCAGCACGGGTCCAGAGTCGGGGATGTTGCCCAGGCCTCGGACCTCGCCGCGGAACCAGATGCTCGCGAACAGCCACATCAGTGGCAGGCGCTCGCGAATGAAATCTGGATCGCGCTCGTCGAGATCGGCGCGGGGAACGAGGCGCTCGGCGCGGGACGCGACATCTCGGAAGATGCGAGAAATGGTTGATCGAGCAGGCCGCGCCTGTTCGGTCTGTTCGACGCCGATCGCGTAGCCGTTGCTGCTCGGTGGTCCTGAGACGGTGTGGGACACGTGTCGATCCTACCCAGCGAGCGGCGATGACCCTGCCGGTGGGGTCAGGCGGCCTGTGCGCCGCGCGATGGCGCAGGGGCGATGGCTCGCCGCCCGGTCTCGGCCCGCTCGAAGAAGTCCATCAGGAGCGCATTGCACTCGTCGGGCCGTTCGACCTGGGGGACGTGACCGCAGCCCGAGATCGTGACCTGCTGCGCGGCGGGAAGCCATTCGCGGACGTGCCGGCTGAAGCCGGCGGGCACGAGGGGATCGTGGCTGCCCCAGACGAACAGAGCCGGGACCTGCAGCTCGGAGAGCCGCGGATAGAAGCCCCGACGGCCGAACGGCGCTTCGAGATAGATGTTGCGCGCACTGGCGAGGAACGCGAACCGGGCCCCCGCCGACTGGTAGATGCGGCGGAACTCGTCGACCATCAGGTCCCCGACTGCGGGATCGAGCGCGTGGCGGTCGTGGAACATGTTCCAGAACTGGGCGGAAACCAATGAACGGTGGATTCCGTGCGGCAGGAGCCCGAACTCAGGTCGCAGAAGCCGGACGATCGGGTGCAGTCCACGCCTGATCCAGGCAACGGCGGGGCACAGGAGGCCAAGTCCCTTGATCCGTTCTGGGGCGAGAAGCCCGAGCTCGATGCCGATCCGTCCGCCCATCGAGTTGCCGACGATTCTCGTGTCGGCGATGTCGAGCTCATCCATCAGGCCGAGCATCGCGTCCGCAAACCAGCGTGCGTTGTACGCGCCCAAGCGGGGCTTGCACGACGATCCAAAGCCCGGAAGGTCCGGGGCGTGGACGCGATAGCGGCGGCTGAGGGCAGCCGCGGTCTCGAGCAGTGAGGCGCGTGTGCCGCCGAGTCCGTGCAGCAGCAGGACGTCCGGGCCCTGCCCCATGGTCAGGGTCGAGATCCGGTGGCGGCCGACACGAACGTCGTGGACCTGGAGCAGCGGCAGGCGTCCGTTCGGGAGCCGGAACATCCCCTCGAATGCGATCGCGTAGTCCAGATTTCCGCGCACCGCCAGCAGGCGGCGCTGGTACGCCGTGACTCCGGAGAACTCGCCCTCTCGCAGGCGAAGCCACGTATCGGAGTCAGTGGACAGCGTGACGTCAGGCCTGCGGCGCGTCGCTCCCTTGCGGACGCGCGCGCCATGGCTCGTGCAGCGGACCTCCCAGATGTGGCCCAGGTCGCAGAGCTTGATGTGGTACGTCGCGTCGAAGCCGCGATCGGCTCCGAGATACCGATCGACGAGCGAGCGGAAGGCCCTGTCCACAATCGCCAGCCGCTGCGTGTGGGATGCCTGCTCGGGCACGGGCGGCACCCTATCGACCAACCCGGGCGGATGCACTGCGGCACGGTAGGGTTGCCGGACCTTGCGGACGATTTCCCTGCACGACACGCGGACCGGGCAGGTGCAAGCGATCGAGCCCCGAGAGCCTGGGAGGGTCGGTATCTACGCCTGCGGTCCAACCGTCTACGGGCGGATCCACGTCGGCAATGCGCGTCCATTCGTGGTCTTCTCGCTGCTCAAGCGCTTCCTCGTGCACGAGGGCTACGACGTGATCTTCGTGGCGAATGTCACAGATGTCAACGACAAGATCTACGCGGCCGCCAACGCTGCTGGGATCGGCAGCGAGCAGCTGGCGCACGAGATGACGGAGGCGTACATCGCCGACACCGCCGCGCTTGGCGTCGGCAGGCCTGACCACGAGCCCCTCGCCAGCGCGACGATCGAGGAGATCGTCGAGCTGATCGGCGAGTTGATCGACTCTGGGCATGCGTATGCGGTGGACGGCGACGTGTACTTCGCAGTCAGGTCCTACCCGGAATATGGTGAGATTTCCCACCAGAACGTGGAGCAGATGGACCAGGGAGAGGGCGTCGAGGGGTCTGGGCGCAAGCGCGATCCTCTTGATTTCGCGCTGTGGAAGGCCCAGAAGCCGGGCGAGGACACCTCGTGGGAGGCCCCTTGGGGGCCGGGCAGGCCGGGCTGGCACATCGAGTGCTCGGCGATGGCCGAATCGCTGCTCGGCGTCGATTTCGAGATCCACGGCGGCGGCTCGGACCTGATCTTCCCCCACCATGAGAATGAGGCGGCCCAGACTCGCGCGGCTCGTGGAGTGCCCCTCGCGCGACTGTGGATGCACAACGGGATGGTGCGCCTGGACAGCGAGAAGATGGCCAAGTCGGTCGGCAACATCTTCGTGCTCCACGACGCGCTCCACCACTACGGTCGCGACGCGCTCATCATGTACTTCTGCGGCGGGCATTACCGCCAGCCGATCGACTTCGACGAGGATCGGCTCGAGCAGGCGAAGGTCAGCGTCCGTCGCATCCGGGAGGCCGCGCGCCAACTCGTGCCCGGCCCATCACCCGAGTGGTCAGCGCCGCTGAAGGGCCACTTCTTTGACGCGCTGGCCGAGGACTTCAACACGCCGGCTGCGCTTGCCGCCGTGTTCACCTGGGTTCGCGAGGCAAACAGCGCCTCGGCGGCGGTCGGCGACGCCGACCTGCGAGAGATGCTCGGCGTGCTCGCGCTCGAGAACCTGCTCGAGCCGGAGGCGGTTGAGGCTCCGCCGGAGGTGATCGAGCTGCGAGACGCGCGTGAGCGGGCCCGCGCTGCGCGCGACTGGGGCGCTGCCGATCAGATCCGCGGCCAGCTGCGGGATCTCGGCTGGGAGGTTCGCGACGGCCCGAACGGGCCGGAGCTGCGGCCGCTTCCGTGATCGTCTACGGACGCAATCCGGTCCGCGAGGCGATCCGGGGTCCCCGCACCGTCCCCGCGGTGTGGGCGACGAGGAACGCATCGCGAGAACCCTGGCTATCGGGCCTGCCGGTGCATGCGGCCGACGCGGAACAGATCGAGCGACGTTGCGGCTCAGCTGCGCACCAGGGCATCTGCGCAGAGGTCTCGCCTTTCCGGTACGCCGAGCCGTCGGAGGTTCTCGCGATTCCAGACGCGCTGATCGTGCTTCTGGATCAGGTGCAAGACCCGCAGAACCTCGGAGCGATCTGCCGCACGGCCGAATGCGCGGGCGCCGACGCCGTCGTAATCCCCGAGCGTCGCTCGGCAGAGGTCACATCCGCCGTATGCAAGGCGTCAGCAGGGGCTGTGGAGCACCTCAAGGTGGCGCGGGTACGCAACGCAGCCGACTTCCTGCACGACGCCAAGCACGCTGGGATGTGGTGTTACGGCGCAAGCGCCGGCGGCCAGCTCGCCTACGACGATGTCGACTACGCGGGTGCCGTCGTGTTGGTCCTCGGCTCCGAAGGACGCGGACTGCGCCCGCGGGTGGCGGCTTCATGCGACGCACTGCTGGCGATTCCGCTGCGCGGGCGCACGGAGTCGCTGAGCGTCAGCGCTGCGGCGGCGATCCTCATCTACGCAGCTTCACATAACCGCGCCAGTCCTTGACATCCGGGCAGTGCTATGTCAAGCTCGCGCCGGGAGTAAGGATCAACTCGAGCTTTAGTCTCGGGTTGGATGAGAGGGGTGCGGCGCTCAGCCGTTCATCCTGAACTTCAATAGGTGCGGCGCCAGGGGAGGTAACGCGCCACGGATTCCGACGATCGGTCGTTGCTGCCGGCTGATCGAGAAGGGAACTCAACGTGGCTCGACTTTCTGCAAATGCTAACTCTCAACCTCAGGTTGAGGATGGCTACCTGATCGCGCTCGCGAAACAGGGACACCCTGACGCATACGACCGGATCGTGCGTCGCTACTACGGCTTCGTCCGGCTGAAGGCGTCGTCGTACTTCCTCGCCGGCGGTGACTCGGACGATCTGATCCAGGAAGGACTTGTCGGCCTGTACAAGGCCGTGCGCGACTACCGGACCGATCGCGAGTCGAGCTTCCGGAACTTCGCGGAGCTGTGCATCACACGGCAGATCATCACTGCCGTGAAGACCGCCACGCGAAACAAACACACGCCGCTGAACCAGTACGTGTCGTTCTCGAGCACGCCTTCGGGGAGCGGCGAGGACAGCGAGCCGACGCTCGACGAAATGCTCCCAGGCTCGACCGTCCATGACCCGGTCAATCAGGTCATCTCCTCCGAGGAGCTCCGGGCGTTGGTGGCCTGCATCTCGACCGCGCTCTCGGAGCTCGAGTCACGTGTTTTGGCGCTTTACCTCGACGGTCACTCCTACGAGGAGGTCGGCCGCCGGATCGGTTGCGACTGCAAGACGGTCGACAACGCGCTCCAGCGCGTCAAGCGGAAGGTAGGGCAGCACCTGGCGGAACGGAGCGTGGCCGCGTAGTCCTCCTCTCGGCCATCGGCTAACCGGCGATCGGGCCGAGCACGGGCTCGTGCCCGTAGGTGCTGAACGCGCGGAACTCCGAGAAGATGCGGTGGCTGGGACCGTGAAAGTCCGATGAGCCGGTGCTGAGCAGTCCGAGCTCGCCGCATCGATTGACGAGCAGCTCGGTCTGCTCACGGTCGTGAGTGGCGTAGAAGCATTCGACCCCGTCGAGCCCCCAAGCGCGGAAACGGTCGATCGTGGCCAGCACCACCTCCGGATCCTTGACGTCCCAGAACGGATGGGCCCACACGGCCACTCCGCCGGCTTCGTGGATCGCGGCAATCGACTCTTCGACTGTCGGGTGCTCGCGCGGGCGAAAGGCGGGCCGCCCGTCGATCAGGTAGGCCACCAAGAAGGGCGACAGCTCGGTCAGCCCCTCCTGCTGCAGCCGCTCGGCGTTGGCCGGATGGGACACGACGGCCTGGGCCAGGTGGGGGCGTCCGATCGTCTTGCCCTGGGCCTCCCGCTCGGCGAGCAGCTGTTCGTCGAGCTCAAAGCCCAGTTCGCGCAGGGCCTGCGCCATCGCCTGGCCGCGGCGAACGCGGTCGAAGCGGTAGCTGACGAGCCGCTCGAGCAGGACCGGGTCCTGATGGTCGATCAGGTAGCCGAGGATGTGCAGGTCCTGCTCGCCCTCGGTGATGGCGGAGATCTCGACCGCCGGAACAAGTCTCAGCGTCAGCTCGTGCGCAGCCTCGAGCGCCTCCTGGACGCCGTCCACGGAGTCATGGTCGCTGAGCGCGAACAGCTCAACGCCGGCGCCAGCAGCAGCCTCGACGACCTCGCGTGGCGGCAACGCGCCATCGGAGTGGATCGAATGGCTCTGGAGATCGAAGGTAGGGGCTTGCTCAGCCAAGCGCGAGAGGGTAGACATTCGGGGACGATGTTGTCGCTGCGTCGCTCGATGCTCGCGCTCGTGCTGCCACTCGCAGTCGTACCACACGGATGGCCTCACCACGTCGCCCTCGGGGTCAGCGAGAGCCCGGGCAATGCCCAGCGGGTCGAGGCTCACGCTCCGTTCGACCTGCGCTACCAATACCTGGCCGGAGGAGTGAATACCGGCGCGGGCTGGGCGACATGGAACGCGAACGGCACGTTTGCGTCCGGCTACGTCCGCGAGTCTCTGGCGGCGCACGTGATTCCGGTGTTCACCTACTACCAGCTGCTCGACTCGAGGCCGGCGACGGGCGCCGGCGAGCTCGACAGGGACCTCTCGAACCTGCAGAACGGCGCGACGATGCGGGCCTACTGGGCCGACTACAGCCTGCTGCTTCGCCGCATCGCCGAGGCCGCGGGCAAGCGCGTCGTGGTCGTGCACGTCGAACCCGACCTGTGGGGCTACCTCGAGGCTGCCCACGCGACGAAGCTTGCGCGATCGTTCGCACAGCACCTGATTGCGCTGCGCGACCGGCTCGCCCCGCACGTGCTCCTCGCGTGGCATCTGAGCGTGTGGGGAACCGGAATCGACCCAACCTACTCCAAGCCGTCCATGCCACAGATGGACGCCCTCGCGGCGAAGTCGGCGAGCTTCTACAACTCGCTGCACGCCCACTTCGACCTAGTCTTCAATGACGTCACGGACCGGGACGCGGGCTTCTACAAGGTCATCGAGGGCAATCCCCACACGTGGTGGGGGCCGGCGGACTTCCGGCGCCATGACGTCTACACGGCCGGATTCGCGCGCCGCACGCGCATGCCGATCGTGCTCTGGCAGCTTCCGCTCGGCAACACGAAGCTCAACGACACCTGGCAGCACTTCCGCGACAACCGGGTGCAGTGGTGGCTGGCCGATCGGTCACGAAGCCACCTGCGCGCCACCCGCAATGCCGGCGTGATCGGCCTGCTGTTCGGCGGCGGTGCGGACGGCACGACCAGTGCGGACACCGACGGTGGTCTCTTCTACGCGCTGGCGCGCGCGTATCTGGCCAACCCGCTGCCGCTCGGCAGCGGGCCCGCACGAGATCAGCGTTCGCCGTAGCGGCTCAATAGCTCTCGCAGGTCGGCCGCGTTACGCACCGCGTAGTCGCGGTAGCAGTTGTTCATCAGCAGGTGCGTTTCGCGTGCCTCGCGTGCGACTTCGGCGAGCGGTTCGGCCAGCGCTTGGAGCTCCTCGTCGGAGTAGAGGTAGCGGAAGCGCTCCGCCGCCGACGGCGACGGGCCCGACCAGGTGCTATCGGAGCGGCCGTGGAAGCGGACGACCAGCAACTCCGGGTTGGTGATCGCGAGCAGCCGCGGAAGACCTGACACTTCGGGTGCATCGACGCATACGAACACGAGTCCGTTGCTCTCGAGTAATCCCAGCGTACGTTCGCGGTCACGCTCCACGGCGACCCACCTCGGAGACCGGAACTCGACGGAGATGCGGTAATCCGGCAACCGCTCCCGCAGCGCCTCGATTTCCGCCCGGTTATCGCGCCGCGGCCCGAACCACGGCGGATATTGGAACAGGACCGAGCCGAGCTTTCCCGCGTCGTGAAGCGGCCGCAGCGCGGACTCGAACCTTCGCCACGCCTCGTCGAGGCTCTCGGGGTCGAGGTGCTTTGGGTAGATGTTGCGCTTGCCGGCGGCATCCGCGGAAAGGCTCTCGCGCAGGTCCTTCCAGAGGCTCCGTGGCCGCGTGGGGTGGCCAGTGAGCAGCGAGTAGGCCTTAACGTCGAAGCGGAACCCGGCTGGAGTCCGCTGCGCCCACAGTCGCGTCTGCTGCTCGGCCGGAGGCGCGTAGTACGTGGAGTCGATCTCGGTGAGGGGGAATTGGGAGGCGTAGTAGCGAAGGCGCTCCTCGGGTGACATCGTCCGCCGCGGGTACCAGTCGGCCTGCTCGACCAGCGTGCGATCCGTCCAGGAGCAGCTTCCGGTGAGGACGCGTCGTCCCTCGAGGCGGATCTCGGGTCCGATCGGCTGTTCGGCGCCCTGGTGCTCCGCGCCGTGCTGCTCCGCGCTCTGAGGCTCGGCACTCTGCTGCTCGGCGGTCATCGTGATTCGGTGATACCACGCTGTCATGAGAATGCGCACCCGAGCGGTTCTGCTCGACGCCGGCGGCGTGATCGTGCTCCCGGACAGGCGGCTGGTCAGCGACGCGCTGAGGGAGGCTGGGATCGCGATCGAGCCCGGTGAGCTTCCTGCCGCGCACTACCGCGCGGTGCGCGCGCTCGACGACGATCCTGGGGTACGAGAGCGGCCCGACGCGTACTTCCACGCGCTCTGCACTGCCTTGGGCATCGCCGCCAAGCTCGAGCCGCCGGCGGCGCGGGCAGTTGCGCAGCTCGGTGACCGCGACGCCTCCGGCGCGGTGCCGTGGAGCGAGCCGGTTCCCCGGGCGCGCGAGGTGATCGATGGGCTGATGGCCAGCGGGATCCGGGTATGCGTGGTCACGAACTCGGACGGACGAGCGGCGGAGAACCTGTGCGACGCAGGCATCTGCCAGGTGGGACCGGGCCGTGGCGTGAGCGTCAGCGACGTGGTCGACTCGGTCGTCGTGGGCTCTGCCAAGCCGGATCCGGAGATCTTCCGAATCGCGCTGAAGCGCGCCGGGGTGAGGCCCGACGAGGCCCTGCACGTCGGGGACATGCTGTCCGCGGACATCGACGGCGCCCGTGCCGCAGGCATCCCCGCAGTTCATCTCGACCCCGCTCGCCGCTGCCGGAGCGCCGAGCACCGCCACTTACGCTCGCTGGCCGGGCTCTGGAAGCACGTGACACGCGCGTGAACGGCAATCACGAGTCGCCGGCGACCCACGCGGTGGTCCGGTCCCACAGCTCCCGCGCCAGCTCCGGGGTGGCGACCGCGCTCGGCGCCTTAGGGCTGGAGTTCTCGTAATACCGACCGCTGTCCGAAGCGACGTCCGGTGAGGTCGCGCAGTACAAGGACGTCGCGGCGCCCTCCCGCGGCGAGCGCATCCGCAGCTTGATCAGCGGGCGCACGGGCCACGGCACGCGGCGCCAGATATCCGACGCGATCACGCCCGGATGCAGCGAATAGGAAGTGACGCCAGTGTCGTCGAGCCGCCGCGCGAGCTCCTGGGCATGCAGCACGTTCGCCAGCTTGGAGGCGGAGTACTCGGGCATTCCCGTGATGCTCTTGGTTGGCAAGCGGACGGCGTCGAAATCGATCCCGGGCGCGCCGTAGTGGGCGTCGCTCGCCACGTTCACGATCCTTGCCGGAGCGGACTCCCGCAGACGGTCGATCAGCAGGCTGGTGAGCAAGAAGGGCCCGACGTGGTTGGTGCCGAATGCCAGCTCGAAGCCGCTGGCTGTCGCGCCACGCTGTCCGGCCAGGCCCGCGTTGTTGATCAGCCCATGCAGCGGCTGGTCGTGGGCGAGCAGCTGCTCTGCGCAGGCCTGCACCGAGGACAAATCGCCGAGATCGAGCGCCAGGCTGTGAACGCTGGTACCCGGCGACTGCGCCCGGATGTCCTCGATCGCCGCCCGCGCCTTTGCCTGCGAGCGGCACGCCAGGAAGACCTCGGCGCCGCGGGAAGCTAGTCCTCGAGCTGTCTCGCGACCGATGCCGGCGTTGGCTCCGGTGACGAGGAACGTCCGGCCGTCGAGATCGCCCACGGACGCAGCCTACTGCGGTCGCGTGCTCGGCCGAGCACGGCGAGCGTGAACGCGCACAGCCCGGCCGCGAGCAGCACCGGCAGCCCGTCGCCGTGGGCCTTTGCGAGTGCGCCGCCACCGCCCGAGCCCACGATCTGTCCTCCAGCCCACGCGAGGTTCATCAACGCGGCCGCGAAGCCTTGCTCGAGCCCGGTTGCCTCGGCGGCGTCGGACAGGAGCGCCATCGCCGGCGCCCAGAAAGCTCCGAGCGCCGTCGCGATCGCGATGATCACGAGTCCCATCGCCAGCGGGTTGTCCGGCAGCGTGAAGCACAGAAGGACGCCGGTGGTCAGTGCCAACCCGGACCTCAGCGGCAGCCATCGCCCGCGCCGGTCGGAAATCCGGCCGATCAACGGACTGATCACTGCCTCGGTGGCGTCAGCGATCAGATAGGTCGCCCCAATCACGAAGACGCCGGCGCCGAGTTGGTGCATGCGCAGGGGGCCGAGCACGTTGAGCACGCCCGCCACGACGGCTGGAAGCGCGACCAGCCACATACCCGCCACCACGTGGCGGTTGCGCATTGCGGTTGCGATGTGGCCGAGGCGCTGGTCGGACCTTGCCTGATGGCTCTCCAGACGGCGGGCCAAGACGATCAGAGCGATCGAGAACACGACGACCGCGCTGAACACCGCTTCGCGGCTGATCGCGTTCGCGAGCGTCCCGATCACCGGGCCGAACAGGGCGCCGCCGATCGCCGCGCCGAGCGCGCTGCCGATCAAGCCGCCGCGACGCTCCTGCGGCGCCTCAGCCACGATCCACGCCAAGCCGCCGGCCCACGAACAAGCACCGCCCACGCCCTCTACGAAACGCGCGATGTCGAGCGCCGCGGGGTTCTGCAGAAAACCGAACGCGAGCGTCGAGCCGGCGAGGAGCGCGAGGCCGGCGCAGACCGTGAACTTCGGTCCCGCTCGCACCGCCAGCAGACCGCCGGGGAGCGAGCCGAGCAACGTGCCGAGCGGGTAGGCGGCGGTCATCACTCCCGCCGAGAGCTTGCTCAGATGAAACTGGTGCGCGAGCGTCGGAAGCAGCGGCGTGATCGCCGCGTAGAACATCGTGTCGACGAACACGATTGCTCCCACCACCAGCACGAGCCGGCGCTCCGTTGCGTTGCTTCGCATCTGAGTCACGGTAGTGGAGACGCCGCGGAACGCGTACGTTTGCGCGGTGATCCTGTTTCTGCACAACCGGTATCGCACCACCGGCGGGGAGGAGCGAGCCGTCGATGATCTGCTGTGGCTCGTCCGTGAGCGCCTAGCCGAGGATGCCGAGCTGTTCGAGCGGGACTCCGGTCGGATTGACCGCCGGCGTGCCGCAGGCGCGCTGCTGCGTGGCGGCGTCAGACCCGAGGACGTCGGCGCGGCGGTACGCCACACGCGTGCGCGTGTCGTGCACGCGCATAACCTCAACCCGTCGCTCGGATGGCGCGCCCTCGCCGCCGCCCGGGCGCAGGGCGCACGCGTGGTCATGCACCTCCATCAATACAGGCTGGTATGCGCCATCGGCGTCTGCTTCACGCGCGGCGCCGAATGCACCCGCTGCCACGGACGCAACACGCTTCCCGGCGCCTTGCTCAGGTGCCGTGGCTCGGGGCCCGAGGCGGTTGCATACGGAGCTGCCCTGGCGATGTGGCAACGCCGATTGATCGCGCAGGTCGACGCGTTCATCGTCCCGAGCCACTTCGCAGCCGCTCGTCTCCAGGCGCTTGGCGCGCCAATCGGCGAGCCGCGCGTGATACCGCACGTGATTCGGGAATTCGCGCAGCCGCCCTCGGGCAAAGGTGATCATGCCCTGCTCGCGGCCCGGCTGGCGCCAGAGAAGGGAATCGAGACCGCGATCGAGGCCTGCGCGCTCGCCCGCATCCCGCTCGTGGTCGCCGGGGACGGTCCCGAGCGCGCTCGCCTGGCGGCGAGGTATCCGGACGTGGCCTTCGTCGGCCGGATCGCCGCAGCGGAGCTCTCGAGCCTGCGCCGAACGGCGGCAGTCGCGGTCGTGCCGTCGCTGTCGGCGGAAACGTTCGGGCTGGCGGCCGCCGAAGCAATGGCCGCCGGAATTCCGGTCGCCGCGTCTCGGATCGGCGCGCTACCGGAGCTCGTGCCCGACGAGTGGCTGAGCCCGCCGGGCGACCCCCGTGCGCTCGCCGAGACAATCAGTCGCTTGCGAAAAGATGCAGAGGCCGGAGCGACGGCGATCGATCGCGTCCGGGCGCTTGCAGCGCCAGAGGTCGTCGCGCCTGCGCTCGCCGAGGTCTACGAGTAGCGCGTGACCGCAGGCGCACAGTTGACCTGCCTCGGATCCGGGCCGCCGGTCGTGCTCGTGCACGGCAGCGTCGTCGGCGCCGAGCGGACATGGCGCCGGCAGCTCGAACTTGCCCAGCGATGGACGCTCAGGTTGGTTAATCGCCCAGGCTTCGGTGGCAGGCCCGAGCTCGAGCGGGGGGATTTCGAGGCCGAGGCGCCGATCGTCGCCGATGCGCTTCGCGACAGCGCGCACCTCGTCGGCCACTCCTACGGTGCCGTGATTGCGCTTTATGCCGCGGCGCTTCGTCCAGAGGCCGTCCGCTCGCTCACGGTGTCCGAGCCAGGGTGCCTGAACGTGGCCGCCGACGATCCGCTCGTCGCGGCGCACCTGGCAAACGGAGAGCGGCTGTACGAATGGGCGCGGACGGCCGACCCGATCGAGTTCCTGCGCGCGTTCCGTGGTGGCGTCGGCTCGAGCCACGAGACCCCCGACGAGCTCGAGGGCGAGCTACTGCATGGGACGCGGCTGACGATGCGCGAGCGCCCGCCGTGGGACGGCGAGCCGCCGCTGCAGCTGCTGGCGGCCTGCCCGTTTCCGACGCTCGTGATCTCCGGGGGCCATTCGCCGGTGTTCGAGCGGGTGTGCGACGCGATCGCCGACCGGCTGCACGCAGAGCGGGCGGTGGTCGACGGCCGCGGGCACACGATCCCGGCCACCGGCGAGGCATACAACGCAGTCCTCGAGAGGTTCCTGACAGCTGCGGAGAGGAGCTACGGGCCCCTAACGCCCTGATGGCGGTCTGTGTCGCGGCCTGGGCGGTGGCGGGCGGCGTGGGGGAGTCGCGCCCGAGAGCTGGGCCTCGACGCTTGGCAGGGCACGCGCGAGCGCGTCGACCTCCGGCCGCGGAAGCCCGGCGAGCAGCACGCCAAGCCGGTCGCCCAGCATCCGGGAGGCCGACTGGATCGCACGCTCTCCGGCCACCGTGAGTGAAAGCCTGTGTCGCCGGCGATCGTCCGCGGTTGCGCTGCGCTCGAGCAGGCCACTCCGCGCGAGGCCCGCCAGCAACTGGGAAACCGCGGGGCCGGATACGCCCGTGCGGCGTGCAAGTTCTGAACCCGATAGCTCCTCCCGGCCGATCGCCCGGAGCGCCAGGAACTGGGGAACGGTCAGGGGCGGCTCGTTGTGCACGAGCAGCCGCTCGATCCAGCGAGTGGTCAGCGGCGCGACCGCGACCAGCGCCTCGACGGCGTCGGTGGGGTCATGTCGTGGAGGCATTTGATAAGTTACCTTAACTAATAATCATGCTTATCCTTCATCTGATTCTTGCAGGCGTGGCGGTTGCCGCGCTGACGCTCGCGCCCCGGGGGCCACGCGCGACGAGCGTGATCGCCCTGACTGCGGCGCTCGACTGCGTTCTCGGCGCGCCGTTCGGCCCTGCCGTCGCCGTCGTGGCGCCGCTCGTCGTGTTCCTCGCTGCCGCGCTGACGCTCGCCGCGATCGTGCAGCGATCGGGGCTTGTCGACCGGGTGGCGGCGGCGCTCGTCACAGCAGCGCGCGGCAGCGGCCTGGCGCTCTACGTACTGGTCTGCGCGCTGTGCGGCGCGCTGACCGCGACGATCTCGCTCGATGGCGCGGTCGTCGTGATCGTTCCCGTGCTGCTCGCGGTCTCGCGCCGCGCCCGGGCGCCGTTTGCGCCGCTGTTCCTGGGGGCCGTGGTTGTTGCCAATGCCGCCTCGATCGCCGTGCCCCAGGGGAACCCGACCAACCTGCTGATCATCAGTCGCCTCGATCTCTCTGCCGGCGCCTTCCTCGGGCGGATGCTCGTCCCTGGGTTGGCTGCCGCCGCTGTCTGCGCCGCGGGCGTGGCGGTCGCCGAGCGATCGGCGCTCGCGTCCCCGCTGCGCGCGACCAGCGCACGCATGGGTCCGCTCTCGGGCGCAGAGCGGCACGCCGCCCTGGCCCTCGCCTGCGCAGCGGCCGTCGCCTGGTTGGCGCCGCTCGCCGGTATCGCGCCGTGGTGGCCGTTCGCGGGGGTGGTCTTCGCCGCGCTCGCATTTGGCTCGCACCGGCAGGGCGTCATCGTCCCGTGGCGACTGACGGTCCAGGTCACCGCACTCCTGATCGTGACGCAGGCCGTCGGCCTGGCGGCGCGGGTACCCGCGGAGCTCGGGCTCCTCGGGATGCTCGCCGTCGCCGGCGCGATCGGGATCGCGGCTGCGTTGATGAACAACCTCCCCGTTAGCGTGTGGGCGACGGGTCTAGTGACGGCAGGCGCGCCGGCGTACGCAGCCTCCGTCGGCCTCGCCGTGGGGTCGCTCGCGACAGCTCACGGATCCGTTGCGACGCTGATCGCGAGCGACCTGGCCGGCGCCAGCCGACCGGAGCTGCATGCGCGGCGCTTCGCTCCACTCGCCGTGGCGGGAGTCATCACCGCCACGCTCGCTTTGTGGCTGATTCGCTAGCGGGTCGCCTTCTTGACGGCGCTGCGCGCCCGGCCGGTGGCCTTCTGCGCTTTGCCTTTGACCTCCTCGCCGGCACCGCGTAGCTCGGTCCCTGGACGGCCGGTCTCGATCCCAGCCTCCCGCTTGACGCGACCCTTCGTCTCCTTCACCTTGCCCTTTGCGCGTTGCATACGGTCACCCATGTCGTGCTCCTTCCGCTAACTCGAGTTCAACCTTCAGCCTTCGTTCTTGCCGCCTGTGAGCGAGTCGCTGCGCAGCGCGCGGTACGTGAGCACCGCGGTCGCCGTGCCCGTGACCATCGCTGCGACGAACGCGCGTGCGCGCCCCGGTCCCACCCCGAGAGCCCGCTCGGAGACGGCTTTCCCAAGCGTGCGAACTGCTGCACCGGTCACGCCAGCCTCGCAGTCGTCTCGAGTAGACGCTGAATGCGGTCCAGCATCTGGCCGCTCGGGTACCACGACTCGTCGACCTTGTCGATCAGCATCCCGACGTAGTCGACGAGCTGGTCGCCGGTCGTGATGGCAGCCTCGAGCCGGTCGAGCAGCTGGCCGCTTGGGTAGCGATCGTTGGTGATGCGCTCGCGCAGAACGTCGTAATAGCGTTGCTGGACTGTCGGCATCCGTTTCGCCTCCTGTTCGTCTACATCAGGTCACCAAGTGGACCCAGGTTCAGATTCAGGTCCTCGTCCCGCAGGCCGAAGGTCTCCTTTAGCTCGTCCATCCGCTCGGCCAGCGCGAGAAACGTCCGCCCGAGCCGCTCGATTTCATCGTCGCTCAGCGTGCCGCCCTCGATGCGGCGCAGCGCCTGGCGCTCCATCAGCTGGCGCAGCAGCTCGATCAGCGTGAGCACAAGCTGGGCGAGGCCCTTCTCCAGCCGCTCGGGGTCAGCATGGACGCGCTGCGCCATCACCGCACCTCGCCGGCGAACGTGTAGGGGGGCCAGGGACCTGTGCAGACGAGACCGACGTCGTCGAGCTCGCGGTCCAGATCAGCGATTCGGTCAGCGAACTCGCCGACCCGTCCGCGATCGACGAGGTAGGCACCAATCAGCGCGAGCCCGCCGCGCGGTAGCAGCCGCTCGCGGTGCGTTCGTGCCAGCTCCCGCAGGGGGATCAGAGCGGCGGCGATCTCACCAGCCCGCCTCTGCAGCGCCAGGCGGCCGAGCAGGTACGCGGTCCCGCGAGCCGCCGAATCCTCGCCGGAGACCGGATCGCTGTGATGCCATGCCGCGCGTAAACCCACCTCGCTGGCGCCGCGGACGCGCGCAAGCGCTGGAAGGAGCCGGTCGTGGTGCGTGCGAAGCGAGTCCCGCGCCGCTGACTCGTCGCTGAACACCGAGCCGTAGCGCGCGGGGAGGACCGCCGGAAGGTTCATCAGCCGCTCGACCGTCCGCTCGTAGCGCCAGAGGATCTCCTCCGAGCGCTCGCCGCGATCGGGCTCAGCCTCTCCGACGATCGCCAGCAAACCGCCCTCCACGACAGCTCGCAGCCCGCGATCCTCGAGCGCAGCGGCCTCACCGGCGGACCGCTCGGCGACGGCATACAGCACGAGGGTCACCGGCCCACCGCCGTGTCGTGTGCCGCGAGCAGGAGTGCGAGGTCGAGGTCGATCAGATCGATGTCGGCGACCGTCAGGACGATCCTCCCGTGGATCACGACACCGGCGCCGAGCAGCCGGTCGAGCAGATCGAGCAGCGTCACCGAGCGCGTCCGCGGAAACCGCGCCTCCGGGGAGGCATAGAGCACCGTCGCCTCGCTCACCAGCTCACCCCGATCACGCCAGGAAGAAAGTTGTACGCGGGCCAGGGACCGTTTGCCGTCACCTCGAGCCCCAGGTATGCGAACCGCGAGCGCTGCAGCTGGATCTCCTCATGAAATGGCATTTGATCCTCGTCGCGAACGAGGTATGCCCCGTTGAGGATCATCTGCCCCGCGTTTCCCGCGGCCTCCGGCCGCTGGACGGCCAGCATCACCCCCTCGGATGCCGCGGCGGTCAGCCGCTCGTGGATCTGTGCCGAGGCCTGGTCGATCAGCTGGGCTTCGTGCTTCTCGCGCTCGAGCCCTCGCCGGACGTTTCGCATGTACGCCGAGCCACTGAGGTCCTCCGTCCGAGGTAGCGGGGCGGGTGGGCGCCGTCCGACCGGCTGGGCGAACACCTTGACGCCCCACTCGGTCTTTCCGGCGAGGTGGGCAAGCGCATCGCGAAGCGCGCCTGCTTCACGTGCAAGTAGGTTGCGCAGCGCGTCCTCGCCCTTGTAGACGGTGCACAGTCGCATCGGGATCACGGTCGTGGTCTTCCGGACGGCATCGAGCACCCGGTCGTGCGCGCGGGCGGTAGCTTCGATCCACGCGATGTCCGCGAGGTGCTCGCGGAGCGTCGTCTCTCCGAAATCCTCGAGCGGGACTCGGCTCGCGATCGCTGCCAGCGAACCCTCGGTGATCGTCGTGACCGTCTGATGAGGATCGATCCCGGTGACGCCCGTTAGGACCGGTGCCCGCCCGGCGGCAACCACGCCGTAGACGTACCAGGCAAGCTCGCCGCCGGCTGGACGAGCCGGCCTGCTCTCGCGGGGGGAAGGCGGCGTTCGAGTTGGACCCGGCGGCGTCCGGCCTTGCACTGGCGGTGTTGCCAGATCCCGACGACCGGCAAGCTGCCCGCGGACGTGCTCGAGCAGCGAGTCCGTCAGCGCATCGGCCAGAATCGAGCTGACTCGATCGCGCGCCCATGCCTGTGCGTCCGCGAGTACCTCGGCCGCCTGGTCGCGGGCAAGCTCATCGACCGCGGCGAGCAGGCGCGCGAGGCCGTCATCACGAGCGGCCATCGGCGTCCTTCTCGTCCGGTTCGCCGCGACCTTTCTCGAGCAGGCGCTCCAGGCGCTCGACGCGGGATCGCAGCTCGCGATTCTCCGCGTCAAGCTCCTGTTGCTCTGGCATTGAGAGCCATGGGTCTGACTCCCACCAGTTGATCCCCATCTCCCGCGCCCGGTCAACCGAAGCGACCAGCAGCCGCAGCTTGATCGTCAGCAGTTCGATGTCGAGCAGATTGATCTGGATGTCGCCGGCGATCACGATGCCCTTGTCGAGCACGCGTTCGAGAATGTCGGCGAGATTTGCGGGCCCACCGTCCCGGGGTTGCAGGTCAGCCCGCCCGTAAGACTGCGGCAGCGGAGCGGAGAAAGGATCACGGCTCGCCATCTGGCTACTCCTCGTCGGCTTGATTTCGGTGGTAGCGGCGGGTCCGTCGGTAGCCGGTGAGCTCGCCCTCTGAATCGAGGGACACGCTGTAGGCCCCGAGGACATCGGTCGAGCTCGGGATGCGCGAGAGCTCGACGACCTCGACCGTCACCATCCAGCCGCTGCCGTCGTCGCGCTCGATGCCGAGCACTGTCTCGACGGGTCGGCCGAGCAGCTGCGGGAAGTCCGCCCGCACGCGCTCGATCACCTCACGGCCCGAGAGACGGTCGCCATTGGCCCCATTGCGGGCGTTACCAGAGTTGCGACGCCGCTCAGCCATACGGTGCCTCCGTTCGTGCTTGTCCGATCGCGAGGCGCTCGAACAGCTCTTCCTCGAGCTGCTTTCGCTCGTCCTCGTCGATCTTGCCGTCTTCAAAGTCGAGCTCGACCTGCATCAGCTCGCGCCTGATCGCCTGCTCGTCGAAGCGCTGACGCTCGACCTCATCGAGCACCTGCTCGGCCACCCAGGCAACGCCGCGGACCGGCGCCAGGGGCAACGTGAGCAGGCCGGTGAACAAACCCATTCCTCACTCCTCTCGCGCAAAGCTCACGAACGAATGCGGAGGCATGGCGTCGCTGCAGGTGAAGCGGATCCGGCCCGCGTGTGCGCGCGCGAGCGCCTCGAGCACCTCGTCGAACTCGCCCAGGCGATCGCCCTGCACGAGAAAGGATGCATGTACGACGACGCGCTCGTGCTGGCTGGCGGCGGCTTGCACCGCGAGCGAGGTCAGCGACAGGGCTTCGATGATCCGGTTCGCGTCCCCCTCCCGCTTGCGCTCCACCGCCGCCGAGACCCGCTCCCCGAGCTCGATCCGCGCGTAGTAGGTCGCGTCCTCGGGGCGACCCTGCAGCGAGTCGCGCAGACCAGCGATCGACTGGTCTTCGTTCAGCACCTCGCGAAGCAGCTGCTCCTGCTCGTACGTCGCCCGGACGCTCAGCTCGACCTTTCCCGCGAGCAGGTCAAGCTGCTCGGAGAGCTCACCTTCGTGCGCGGCGAGGAGGCGCGTGCGGACGTCGTCGGCGTCCTCCATGACCACGCCGAACCGCATCGGTAGGACCGTCCCATGTGTCATCGCGTCCGCGAGCACCCGCGCGTGAGCGAGCGCGTCGTCCCGGCCGAGCGTGAGCGGCTGGTCGGGCACCTTGCTGACGAGCGCCCCAACTCGGTCGCCGTCGATGACTCGTGGCGGAGCGCCGGCCACGCCATCTCCAGGCGGTGCCTTCGCCGCCCGATCGACTACGCCGTACACGTATTCGGCCACAATCGGCTCCTCTTCGCCGTCCGCGGCTATCGCCCGCGGGACGAGCCGCTCCGCTGCCGGCTGCGTGAGCGCTGACCCGATCGCCGCGACGACCCCTCCTGCTCGTCCTGATCGGAATCCTCGTCGCCGTTGTCCGAGCTGCCGAACAGCGATTCCTTCGCGCCCTCGAGTACGCCCTTGGTCTTGCTCTGGGCGCCGTTGGAAGTCATCTCCTGCATCAGCTCGGGCAGCCCCTCGTTGCTGCTCTCGCCGATGTCGAGCCGGTTGACAGCCTCCGCGAAACGCAGATATGTGTCGACGCTCGCGATCACGATCCGTGCGTCGACCGTCAGCAACTCGATCCCGACCAGCGATACGCGGAGGAAGATATCGATGACGAGGCCCTTGTCGAGGATCACGTCAAGGACATCCGCCAGGCCGCTCGAGCTCGAGCGTTGCACGTATCCAGAGCGCGGGAATCGCGTTGAAGCTGTTGACATCGTGTCCTCCCTTTACTCGTTGCCGTTGCCGTTGCCGTTGTCGGCCGGTGCGCTGCCGTTCTGTTGCGCAGCCTCGTAGACGTCTGGGTTGATGAACTCGACGCGCGCCTTGAAACGGCGCAGCGCGGACTCCGCCCGCCGCTGCGCCAGGTGCGAAGACAGCGAGAAAGCCTCGGCAGGGCTTCTCGGAAGCACATCGAGGTCGAGCTCGATCCGGGTGAGCCGCTCGCTCAGCGTGTGAAATGTGACCAGCCCGGCGCAGTCGGTCGCCTCGAACGACCGCCACGCAAGGCTCTGCTGCTCTCGCTCGTCGATGATCTCCGCCGCCCAGTCGCTCGACCTGGGTCCAGCGGTGCGCCCGCGCAGCTGAGCGCCGTCGCGCTCGATGTCCTCGATCCTGTGCACGCCCTCAGTCAGGAACTCGAGCGACATCCACTCCTCCCACGCGACCGCAAGCGGCACCGCCAGGTCGATCGAGACCTGGACCGGCGGCCGTCTCGAGAGCCCGCCCTGGACGGCGCTGCGGCTGAGTTCGGCCGCGTGGTCAGCGACACCGCGCAGCGCTTCAGCGCCCGTGCGCGTCGCCTTTCGGAGCATCGCCTTGAGCATCATCCTGCCCGCGGTCTTGGCCGCCCGCTTCACGGGCTTCTTCAATGCGGCGGCGGCCGGCTTCTTGGCCGCTTCGACCGGTTTCTTCGCGCCGGCGGCTGGCTTCTTCGCGGCGGCGGCGGCCGGTTTCTTCGCGCCGGCGGCCGGTTTCTTCGCGGCGGCGGCCGGTTTCTTCGCGCCGGCGGCGGCCGGCTTCTTCGCGCCGGCGGCCGGCTTCTTCGCGGCGGTGGCCGGCTTCTTCGCTGCCGCGGTTGCGGGCTTTTTCGCGCGGGGCTTGCCGTTGCCGGCGGCGGCAGCCTTCGCGCGCCTCACCGCGCTGCTTCGCTGAGTGCTCGGTGGCTTGGTGGCCGTGTGCGCCATGCTGGCTTCCTCAGGAGAGGATCCGCCCGACCTGCTCGGCCTTCTGGCGGGCCGCACGAACCTCCCCGGCCAGCTTGCCGACCTGGCGGGAGTGCTGCTCGGCACCGGGGTGGAGTCTTTCGAGGGAGAGGGGACCGTCGCGCGCGTCAGGACCAGCGACGGGCGCGCCGTCGAGTGCGATTTCGCGGTCGTCGGGATCGGCGTCGTGCCGCGCACCGACCTCGCGCACGAAGCGGGTCTCGAGCTCGACAATGGCATCATCGTCGACGACAGGCTCCAGAGCTCAGCCGAAGGGATATTTGCCGCGGGCGACGTGGCAAATGCATGGCACCCGTTCTTCGAGCAGCGGATTCGCGTCGAGCACTGGGCCAACGCACTGAATCAGGGGCCTGCCGCGGCGCGCGCGATGCTCGGCGCCGAGGTCAGCTATGACCGGATCCCGTACTTCTTCTCGGATCAATACGACGTCGGCATGGAGTACTCGGGGCACGCTCCGCAGTGGGACGAGGTGATCTTCCGCGGGGACCGCTCAGCGGGAGAGTTCGTCGCGTTCTGGTTGCGCGACGGTCGCGTCGTTGCCGGGATGAACGTCAACGTGTGGGACGTCAACCAGCATGTCCAGGCGCTGATTCGCTCGCGACACCGGATCGACGTGGATGCGCTCGCTGACGTGGATACGCCGGTGGAAGCGCTGGTCGGCGAGCTCGCACACTGACGGATCGGAGAGCAGATGACACCGAATCCCAACCTGGAGGCGTTGCATCGAGCGGGCGTCTCGATCTGGCTCGACATGCTCTCCCGGCAGCTGCTCCAGAGCGGCGAGTTCGAGCGGTTGATCCGCGACTACTCGATGACCGGTGCAACATCGAATCCCACGATCTTCGCCAAGGCGATCACGGGCTCAGATGTCTACGACGGTCAGATCCGGAAGCTGGCGTCGGACGGCAATCATGATTCCAAGGAGCTGTTCTTCTCGCTTGCGCTGGACGACGTTCGCGACGCCGCACGGACCCTGCGCGAGGCTTTCGAGCGCAGTCACGGGCGCGACGGCTTCGTCTCGTTCGAGTGCACGCCCGATCTCGCCGACGACACCGGCGCGACGATCGCACAGGCTCTTGACCTTTGGCAGCGGCTCGGGGAGCCGAACGTCCTGATCAAGGTGCCCGCGACGAAGGCCGGGGTGCCTGCGATCGAGGAGCTGACGCGACACGGCGTGAACATCAACGTCACGCTGCTGTTTTCGATCGAACGCTACGAGCAGGTGATGGATGCATATCTGCGCGGGCTCGAGGCACGTGCGGCGGCGGGCGAGCCGCTCGGCTCGATCGCCTCGGTCGCGTCGTTCTTCCTCTCCAGGATTGACACGAAGGTCGACGCCCAGCTACGGGAGGGGTCGCCGCTGCGGGGGAGGGTGGCGCTGGCCAGCGCCCGGGTGGCCTACCAGCGGTATCTGGCGAAGTTCGGTGGTGAGCGGTGGGAGCGCCTCGAGCGTCTCGGCGCCACGCGCCAGCGGCCCCTGTGGGCGAGCACGGGCACCAAGAATCCCGCCTACTCCGACGTGCTCTACGTCGCGGAGCTGATCGGCCCGGACGTGATCAACACGATGCCCGAGAACACGATGCAAGCGTTCGCCGACCATGGCGCGGTCGCGCGCACGCTCGACGCGGACGTCAAGGGCGCCGTCCAGACACTGCGCGACGCGGCCGCGGCGGGCATCGTTCTGGATGTCGTCACCGCTGAGCTAGAGCGCGAGGGCGTGCGGTCGTTCTGCGACTCCTATGGCGAGCTGCTCGAGTGCATCGAGAGCAAGCTGGAGGCGATGGCCGGCGTTGGCAGCTAGTGTCCGGACACTAATTGGACAACGTCGCACTGTTCTTCCATCTCCTCGGAGCGCTCCTGTTCGTCGCCGGGATCGTGCTCGCCGGCGTCGCGTTTGAGGCGGCCCGGCGTCGCCGGGAGGCAGCCGAGATCGCGCTGCTGCTGAGCCTCACCAGAATCGGCGTGGTGATGGTCGCCGCCGGGGCCCTGCTGCTGCTGGGCTTTGGGCTGTGGCTCGTTCACCTGGGCCACTTCGGCTACGGCGCGGGCTGGGTGGATGCGGCGATCGCGCTGTACGTCGTGGCGCTCGTGCTTGGCGGTCTCGGCGGTCAGCGACCCAAGCAGGCGAGACGCCTGGCGAGCAAGCTGGCGGCGGATGGTGAGCCGGCCGGCGCCGAGCTGCGCAAGCTGCTCGACGACCCGGTCTCGCGGATCGAGAACTACGGTTCGCTGCTGCTCGTGCTGGCGATCCTGGTGTTGATGGTCTTCAAGCCCTGAGCCTGCATGAACGCCACGGCGCTCGGACCGGTCGTGATGAGTACGGGAATCATGTCGGTCGTCCTGTCGCTCGACGGGCGCCGGGTCGCGTCGCGTGTGTTGTTGATCCTCACCGCCGCCCAGTGGCTGGTCCTGTGCGTGTTCATCGGGCGCTTGCTCCTGTCCGACAGGGCGAGCGTGCGCCGCCGGTCATCCTCTCCCGAGGCGCTATCGGTCGTCGCCGGCATGGCGGTGCTCGGGACGCGCGTGGCGATGCTCGGGGCGAGCGCCGCGGCGATCGCGCTGCTAGCGCTTGCCGGGGTCCTGTGGGCGGCGCTGCTGGTGCCGGTGCTGAGTCATTGGAGAACGCCGACGGTCGGCGTCTCGCTGCTGCTCACGGTCAGCACGGAGGCGCTGGCGGTGCTGCTCGCTTCTGTCGCTGCCCCTGCACATGCGCACTGGCTGCTGCCGTTGGCTCTGGTGCCGTTCGTCGTCGGGCTGGCGTTCTACGTGCTCGTGATCCTGAGGTTTGACTTCCGTCAGCTGGCTGTCGGCCGCGGCGACCATTGGATCACCGGGGGTGCGCTTGCGATCTCGACGCTCGCGGTCGCGCGGATCGCGGTCGCCGGCCGGGACCTGCACGCGCTGATCGCGATCGCCGGGTTCCTGAAGGCGGCATCGATCGCTCTCTGGGTTCTCGCGATTCTGTGGCTGCCGTTGCTCGTTGCGGCGGAGCTTCGCTGGCGCCGCTTCGCCTACCACGCCCAACGGTGGTCGACCGTCTTCCCGGTCGGCATGTATGCCGCGTGCAGCTTCATGGTGGCGGCCGCGGCCGACGCGCCCGCAATCCGCGCCTTCGCGCGCGTCTGGGCGTGGGTTGGCCTGGCGGTTTGGGTGCTCGTGGGCGCGGCGATGATCGCCTCAGCGAATCATGTAGCCGCCGGAACCCATCGCGCTGGCTTGTTCGACGGACACGACCTCGCGGCCGAGCGGAAGCAGCGAAATCGGGATCAGCTTGAAGTTGGCCAAGCCCAGCGGGATCCCGATGATCGTCAAGCACAACGCAATCCCGGTGAGGAGGTGACCGAGCGCCAACCACCATCCGCACAGCACCAACCAGATCACATTTCCGATTCCGGAGCCGACGCCGGCGTCGGGACGCATCACGACGGTCCTCCCGAACGGCCATAGGGCGAATAGGGCGATCCGCAACGAGGCGATCCCGAACGGGATCGTGATGATCAGGATGAAGCAGATCACCGCGGCGAGGACGTACAGAATTGCCATCCAGAAGCCCGCCAGCACCAGCCAGACGACGTTCAGGATGAAACGCATGCGGCCGTCACGCTCAGCTTTGCGTCGACGTCCGCGCGAAGGTCAACCAGCCGCCGATGTGCAGCTGCGAACGACCGGGCATCGAGCTCGGAGTCATCGAGATATCGCCACGCCTGCCGCGACGCGAGGTCGAGCAGCGCCGGCGCCGCGCCTGCGTGCGTGTCGCCCAGATCCCGCGCAAGCGCCGTCGCGCTCAACGCGAGGTCGCCTTCGCTGCACTCCTCGGCCGCAGCCGCGGCTAGGCATTGCGCGCACAGAGCGATCACGCTGTCGTCCAAGATAGACCAACAATCGCGCCCTTTGGCTCTCGCGCCATCCGTAAACGCCCCCATAAACAGCGCGCGGAGCTACGTAGTTACGCTCTCCGGGATGACCCTGCACCCGTTGGCTCAGCAGTTCGCGTCGGTCGCGGACATTTACGAGCGCGGCCGGCCGGACTACCCGCCGAGCGTCGCGGAAGCGCTGATCAGAGAGTTGGGGCTGAGCTCCCATGCTGCAGTGCTCGACCTCGGCGCCGGGACCGGGAAGCTGTCGCGCGCGCTTCTCGCGGCGGAGCTCGACGTCGTCGCCGTAGAGCCACTGGAATCGTTGCGGGAAGTGCTCGTCGAGAAGCTCGGCCCCGCGCGCGTGCGGGCCGGGTTTGCCGAGGAGATCCCGCTCCCCGATGCCGCGGTCGAGGCTGTCACGGTGGCCGACGCCTTCCACTGGTTCGACCGCTCTCGGGCGCTCGACGAAATACGGCGGGTCCTGAGGCCTCCGGCGGGGCTCGCGATCATCAACACCCTCCCGGATTGGAGTGGCGCCAGCTGGGCCCACGAGTTGGGGCAGCTGGTGGTGAGCTCGCGTCCCGAGCACCCTCACTTCGACGGGCCCTCGTGGTCGGATAGCGTCCGGGGTGCGCAGGGCTGGAGCGAACCTCGCGAGGTGACGGTGACGGCCTCGCGTTCCACGGACTCCGAGCGGATCGTCGATCACTTGGCCTCGATGAGCTGGATCGCCGGGATGCCCGACGCGGAGCGGCTTGCGATGGTGCAGCGGATACGCGCGCTCGTCGCCGGCGGGGTCACGCCGAGCGAGATGCCGATCCACTTCGTGATCGGTCTGACGTCCGTGACCTACGACAGCTGAACCGCCAGGAGCGCGGCGATCGACACCGCGCAGGCGATGTGTTCGCGGCCGATCGACCGTGCCATTTCGCTCTGACGAGCGAGCGAATCGCTGCGCATTCCCAGCCGCACGGCCTGAGGAACCGTGCGGATCGCGGCGAGCAGGATCGGTGGAAGTGCCAGCGCGAGCGAGACCCATCCGACCCAGGCCCGTCGATCGCCACGGGCGATCTGGGCGATGATCGAGCCTACCGTCAAGAGCATTGCGGCGGCAACCAGACGATTCATCGGCCGCGCCGCGGTGGTCACGCGCCGGTAGTAGGCCGCAATCGAGGCGAGGACGTCCTCTGGCAGCTCAGGGCCGTGGTGCCCGAACGCTTGGACGTCGAACATCAGGTCGAACCACAGGACCGCGAGCAGGAAGCCGGCGCCCGCGGTGACGAAGGGAGTCAAGAGCGGGCCGCTTCGCGGCGTCCGTGGGGCCGCGTACCCCGTCCGGACGGGGTCGCGCGGTCCCATGGACGCTGCTGCGGAGCAGCAGCCCCGTACAGGCCGGTCTCGAATCGATAGTCGCTGAGTGGGAAGCGCCGCGCTCGCCACATCGTCTCGATCGTCGGGCTGGGGCGCAGCGGCACGTCGCCGTTGGGGTCGAAGTAGTAACTGTTGGCGAGCGCGCAGCTGCCCTGCCAGAACACCTGCC
Source organism: uncultured Solirubrobacterales bacterium (assembly GCA_963796525.1). GTDB lineage: Bacteria > Actinomycetota > Thermoleophilia > Solirubrobacterales > Solirubrobacteraceae > Palsa-465. The sequence goes on along the minus strand of CAWCMD010000009.1, from coordinate 37,606 downwards.
GGCCGCGCCGCCGGAGCATCTCGGCGAAATACCGGGCGTTTGCCTCCGGGGTGACCTCGACCGTCGTCGCGCCGAGCTGACCGGCGTGGCGCAGCGCGCGAGTGATGTGCCGCGCCTGAGTCTCGATCAGATTGAAGTACGAGGAGCCGTTGTAGCCGTACGGCCCGAACATCGTGAAGTAGTTCGGGAAGCCGGGGACACTCACGCCCTCGTATGCCTGGTAGCGATTCTGGGCCCACCACTGCTCGAGATCGACCCCACCGCGACCCGTGACCGGGTACTTGGGAAAGTTGCCGGGATCGAAGACCTTGAAGCCGGTGGCCAGCACCAGCACGTCGATCTGATGCTCGGTCCCGGGTTCAGTGACCACGCTGCCGGCGGTGATCCGATCGATCGGATCGGTCTCGAGCGAGACGTTGTCGCGGTTGTACGTCGCCAGGTACTCGTTGTGAAAGCCAGGGCGCTTGCAGCCGAGCGAGTATTGGGGGACCAGCTTCTCGTGCAGCGCGGGATCCCGGACCTCCTTGCGCACGTACGCGCGCGCCTGTGACTCGAACACGCGCGCGAGTGGGAGCGTGCGGTGGTAGTGCGCGGCGATCGGGAACGTCAGCTCCACCAGCGTCTGGCTCGCGAGCCTCGCGGCGGCCATGCCAGCAGGCACCCGGCCGAGGAACCACCGCATCCGCGGCGACAGTGGCCCGTCGAGCTTCGGCAGGCACCAGATCGGCGTGCGCTGGAAGACCGTCAGCTGCTGGGCCTGCCGGGCGAGGACCGGGATCACCTGCACGGCGGAGGCGCCGGTGCCGATCACCGCGATGCGCTTGCCGGCCAGCTCCTGCCCGGCGTCCCAGCGCGCGGTGTGCATCGTGATCCCGGCGAACTTGCCGACTCCTTCGATGTCCGGAAGCTTCGGCTGCGTCAGGACCCCGGTCGCATCGACGACATGACGGGCTGTCAAGGCGTCGCCATCGCGAGTCTCCAGTCGCCACGCGCGCAGCGATTCGTCGAACCTGGCCGCCGTGATCCTCGTGCCGAAGCGGCTCCGGGTGCGCAGCCCGAAACGGTCGGCGCAGTAATCCGCGTACCCGCGCAGCTCCTGGCCCGGGGCGTAGACGCGCGTCCACGTCGGCCGCTTTGCGAACGAGAACTGGTAGCTGAACGACGGGATGTCGACGGCTACACCGGGATAGCGGTTCCAGTACCAGGTACCGCCAAACCCATCACCGTCCTCAACGATCACGTAGTCGGACATACCAGCGCGATCGAGGCTGATCGCCATCCCGATCCCCGAGAAGCCTGCGCCGACGATCACGACGTCGTGATCAACGGTCCCGGCGGGCATCGCCGGGAATCCTATAGAGAACGACCGGCATCACTATGGCATTGCAATGGCAGCATTTTAATGCCATACTGATGCCATGGAACTCGACCCTCACATAAACGCCTTGCAGGGGCAGCTCGAGATCGCGGCCCTGGCCGGCGGCGAGGATGCCGCGGCACTGGCGCGGCGCCTCATCGCGCCGCTGGACTCGGCCGCCCGACTGATGCTGCTCGGCGTCCTTTCGGACGCCGCCGCCGAGATCACCCGAGAGCTCGCACCCGGCTCGGTGGAGGTGCGTCTGCGCGGACGCGATCCCGAGTTCGTCGTGACTCCCTCACCCGCCGAGCCTGGCGAGGTGGACAGCGCGCCGGCGACAGCGCCGGAGGAGGGCTCGGTCTCACGAATCAACCTGCGTCTGCCGGAGACGCTCAAGAGCCGGGTCGAGCAGGCAGCAGAGCGCGAGAGCTTGTCGATCAACGCTTGGCTCGTACGAGCCGTGACGGCGGCGGTGGAGCGTGGGGAGGGCGGGAGCCGCGGCGCGTCAAGATCTCCGCGCGGCGGTCAGGGCTACACGGGATGGGGGCGTTAGCGGTGTATGCGTTTGAGACACCTGAGCCGATCTCCGCGGTCATCGAGCTCGTCGCGGGCGAGGCACACATTGCCGCCGGCGCCCGTCAGGACACGGTCGTCGAGGTCGGGCCGACCGACAGCGCCAACCAGGCGGATGTGAACGCGGCCGCGGCGGTGCGCGTCGAGTTCTCCGCGGGCACGCTGTCGGTGAGATCCAGCGGGCGCTGGAGGTCCTGGAGCCCGTTTGGCTATGGCGGGTCGGTCACCATCAGGATCGGATTGCCGAGCGGTTCCAGGCTCGCCGGCGGGACCTCGATGGGAGAGTTCCGGTGCACCGGCGAGCTCGGCGATTGCCAGCTGAAGACCTCGCTCGGCGACGTCCACGTTGAGCAGGCGGCGTCCGCGCGGTTGACCGGAGGGGCAGGCAGCGTGATCCTCGAACGGGCGTCGGGAGACGTGGAGTTGAACGCGGCTTCTGGGGAGATCCGCGCCGGCGAGATCGACGGCTCGGCCGAGGTCAAGAACGCCAACGGCGACACACATATCACCCGTATCACCGGCGAGCTAAGGGTGAAGTCCGCCAACGGCGACGTCGCGGTTGGCCACGCCAGCGGTCCGCTGGTGGTCAAGACCGCTTACGGAGATGTCCGGGTGGACGACGCCTCGGGCAGCTCGGCAGTCGCAGAGAGCGGGTGCGGCACCGTCGAGATCGGCGTCCGCGACGGCGTCGCAGCGTGGCTCGACCTGCACACCGGCTACGGCCGCCTGGAGAACGAGCTCGAGGCGGCGGGGGCCCCGAAACCGGGCGACCCCCGTATCGAGGTCCGCGCGCGGACCGGATATGGCGACATCACGATTCGACGCAGCTATTTGGCAGAAGGGGAAGACCGATGACGAGCGACACGGCAATTGAAGTGCGCGCGCTGGAGAAGCAGTTTGGCGACGTCACAGCCCTCAGCGGCCTTGACCTCGACGTTCCGCGTGGGGCGGTGTTCGGTCTTCTGGGGCCCAACGGTGCCGGCAAGACCACGCTCGTGCGCGTGCTCGCGACCCTGCTCGAGCCGACGAGCGGCCATGCTGCCGTGCTTGGGCATGACGTGGTCGGCGAGCCGCTGGCGGTGCGCCGGCGGATTGGCCTGGCGGGTCAATTCGCGGCTGTGGACGACGAGCTGACGGGGCGCGAGAACCTCGAGATGGTCGCTCGCCTCTACCGTTTTTCGCGCGCGGAGTCCCGACGGCGGGCTGGCGAACTGCTCGATCGGTTTGCGCTTGTCGATGCCGCGGACCGGCGCGTGGCGACCTATTCAGGCGGGATGCGTCGCCGGCTTGACCTGGCCGCGGGACTCATCGGCCGCGCGCCGGTCGTGCTGCTCGACGAGCCGACGACGGGCCTCGATCCTCGCTCCCGTCAGGAGCTGTGGAACGTCGTCGACGAGCTGCGCAGGGAGGGAACGACCGTCCTGCTGACGACCCAGTACCTCGACGAGGCTGATCGCCTCGCGCAGCGGGTGGCGGTCGTCGATCACGGACGGATCGTGGCGCAGGGGGCGCCTGGCGAGCTCAAGGCGATGATCGGCGGCAGCGTGCTGAGCGTCCGGCTGTCCGACCCAAGCCGGGTTGGCGAGGCGTCGGCTGCACTGGCGGAGCTGGCGGCCGGAGAGGCACCGCGCATCTCCGAATCCGAGGTGCGGTTGCCCGTGGCTGATCCGGCTATCTCCGCCGAGGCGCTCCGCCGGCTCGACGCGCGCGGGCTCCCACTGGCCGCGGTCGAGTTACTGGAACCAACCCTCGACGATGTCTTCCTCACGCTCACGGCACATCCCGGACCGGCCGAGTGCGACGATCAACGGGTGCCAGCATGAGCGCGCTGACACACACGACATCCGATCGCGGTCGCCTGACGATGGCCGAGACCTTCGCCGACAGCCGCGTGATGGCCAGGCGGCAGCTGCGGAAGGTCCTGCGCCGCCCGATGTACGTCGTCTACTTGTTCGTGCAGCCGGTGATCTTCGTGCTGCTGTTCCGCTACGTGTTCGGCGGCGCCATCCCTACGGGGCCCGTGAGCTACGTCAACTATCTGGTCCCCGGGATCATCGTTATGACGGCGATCTTCGGCGCGCTCACCACGGGGTTGGGATTGACGGAGGATCTGAAGGCCGGCGTGGTGGATCGCTTTCGCTCGCTGCCGATCGCGCGCTCGGCCGTGCTCCTGGGAAGAACCGCCGCGGACCTGGTGACGAACACGCTGACGCTGATCGTCATGTTGCTGATCGGGCTCGCCGTCGGGTTCCGGCCTGACCAGCCCGCATACGAGGTGGTGCTCGCGTTCGTGCTCGTGCTGGCGTTCGCCTATGTCTTCTCGTGGATCAGTGCGTTTATCGGCCTCACCGTCCGCGACCCTGAAACCGCGCAGTCGGTCGGCTTCATCTGGGTATTCCCGCTCGTGTTCGCGTCCTCAGCGTTCGTTCCGACGAGCTCGATGCCGGGCGTCGTGCACACATTCGCGGATGTCAACCCAGTCACCCTGACGGTCAACGCCGCGCGAGCCCTGATGGTCGGTCACGGCGACGCGCTGGGTCCGACGCTTGGAACGCTCGCCTGGCTGGCCGGCCTGCTGATGGTGTTCGTGCCGCTCGCCGTGCGCGCGTTCCGCAGGGCATAGACTGCGCCAATGAGCACCGAGCACGACGAGCCAGACGCCGGCGATGCTGCGGCGGGCTCGGCGGCCGCCGGCGAGCAATTCCGTCTCGGCGCCTCAGTTCACGCCAGCGATGGCGAGTGCGGGCAGCTGACCCGTGTGGTCGTCAATCCCGCCGCTCAGTCGGTCACGCATCTGGTCGTGGCGCCCAAGCACCACAAAGGCCTCGGCAGGCTCGTGCCGGTCGACCTGGTGCAAGCCGCCGGCGCCGAGGACATTCGCCTGAGTTGCACCACCGGGCATTTCCTCGGGCTCGACGACGCCGAGCAGATCGAGTTCCTGCCGGCGGACACGAGCGCCATGGGCTACGGAGCCGGCGCGATGATGTGGCCGTCGTACGGCGACATCGGCATGCCGCTCAGCGGCTCGCAGCACGAGCCGATGATCGTCGACCGGGTGCCTTCGGGCGAGGTCGAGGTTCGCCGCGGCGATCCGGTCCACGCGAGCGACGGTTGGATCGGATCAGTCCAGGGCCTGGTGATCGACCCCAAGGACCACCGCGTCACACACGTGCTGCTCAAGGAGGGGCATCTCTGGGGCCGCAAGCAGGTGGCGATCCCGATCGGCGCCGCCTCGCGCGTGGATGATGTGATCAGAGTCGACCTGACCAAAGAGCAGGTCGAGCAGTTGCCGCCGGCCGAGCTGCCATCCGGCGAATGAGTCGGATTTGAAGTTGGTCGCGCGGGGGCAGGGGCAGCCGTCAAGGCGACGTCCCCGCCCGATCGCGAAGGCCGTGGCTGTCAGCGGGGATCAGCCGGTGACGCTCCAGTTGCCCGTCCATCCGTAGGTCTGAAGGCCGTGGACGGCGTCGCCTTTGCATCGGTATCCACCCTGACTGGCAACGACGTTGCCGTTTCCATCCAGGACATCCCAGCCCCACGCCTCGCTGGGACCGCCCTGCTGCTTGAGGATCTGTGCGGTCTGCGATGGGGCCTTCGGCCCGCCCGCCTGCTTCCCCGCGGCCATTGCGCTTGGGACCACGGCCACAGACGCCGTGCCAAGCGCCGCCGTGGTCAGAACGGAGGCGCAGATTGAGCTGAATCTTCCGTGCTTCATTTGTCCCTCTTCCCGCCCCTGACTGGGGTCGCGTCGCATGGGTTCGCGCGCTTGTCGCGCACCCAACACGATCGGCCGAGCGAGGCTCCGAAAGACCGTAGAACGCACCAGCTCCGGCGCGGACGACTACGACAGCGCTTACGCGCTCGGTTTCGCGTAGTCGGCGAATCCCTGCCAGTCGATGACCACACAGTCCTCATCGCCGACGATCCACGCGTCGTGGCCGGGTGGCATGATCGCGAAGTCGCCAGGACCGTACTCAAGCTCCTCGCCGTCGTCCATCACGACCTTCATCCGGCCGGAGACGAAGTAGCAGGTGTGCGCGGCCTGACAGCTGTGTGTGCCCGCGATCGGCTTGACGTGCTCCGACCACCGCCACCCGGGCTTGAAGGTCGCCCGCCCGACGGCGCCTGAGGCGAGGTTGACCAGTTCGAGCTGGCCACTGTCGCCCGCAAACGGCCGGACTTCTTCCGGAGCGTCGAGGCTCATCCGAATCAGGTTCGTCATGTCATTTCCTCCGTTCTCGACAGTCGTCTGTCCATCAGTGGTGTGTGCGCTGATCAGGCGGCACGGCCGAACTCGATCGGACGCGTCGAGTCTGCGCACCACTCGTTGAATGAGCCGTCGTACACCCCGTCTGCGTGAACGCCGATGCGCTCGAGCGCGAGCAGCGCGACGGTCGCGGAGATCCCGCTCCCGCACGTTGCGATCAGCTCTCGGGGCGGACGGTTCGGATCGATCCCCGCGTCCTGCGCGAGCCGTGCGACCGCCGCCGGTGCCGCCCAGAGCCCGGTCGCGCCGTCGACGAGCTCCTGGTAGGGCAGCGAACGCGACCCGGGGATATGGCCGGTGTTCGTGACACCCCGCTCGCCGAGGAACAGGTGTCGCGGTCGCGCGTCGACAAACGTCGCACCCTCAGCTCTTGCGGCCTCGACATCCGCCAGCGTGCGCCGCAACCGCGGTCTGGTGCGGGCGGTGAAGCGCCGCCGCTTGCAAGTCTCGATCCCGTCGCTGACAGGCCGGCGCTCCTCCTTCCAGGTGCTCCAGCCTCCGTCGAGAACTTTCGACTCCGCTCCGTAGTAGCGAAACGCCCATGCCACCCTGGCGGCGAAGATCCCGTAGTAGTCGTCGTAGGTGACGACGAGGTCCCCGTCGCCGACGCCCAGCTCTCCCGCCCGCGCGGCAAATGCTTCGGCGCCCGCCACCTGTGCCGGAACCGGGTCCGATGTGTCGACGAAGTCCTGCTCCCAGTCGACGAACACCGCACCCGGGACGTGGTCGGCTGCGTATTCCGCGCGCTTGGCGTGCGGTAGCAGCGAGCTCGGGTGGCGACCGCGGACATCCAGGATTCGCACCCTTGGGTGCTCGAGGTGGCCTTGCAGCCAGTCGCCGGTGACAAGCGGTCCACCAGGCAGGTCGAACTGCGACCGCGTTGGTCCCATTCTGCGCTCCTTCTGTACGCCGCCGCGACAGTCGCGGCGACGGCTTAGCCTTCTTCGGCCATCGCGATCAGATCCTGCCGGGTGACCTTGCCGACCAGCTCGGGGTGATCCTCGCGCATGTGCGCCTCGATCTCCGTCGCAGCTTCCTCCACGGTCTCGCCGCGTCCGAGGAATCCGCACTGACACCGGATGACCTTCGCCATGACCCTCTCCTCTACGTCGAGCGCAACCATACGCCCGCTGGTTTGCACGCTTCTGCGATTCTCCTTGCACCAATCTTGGCCGACAACCCCGCCACCAGGATCCAGCTCTGCGGGCGGCTCGCCGTCGAGCTGTCCGGCCGCGAGCTAACTCCGAAGCTTGCACCTGGGCAAGTACAGGTCCTCTTCACCTACCTGACCGTCACCCGCCAGCTGCCCTCGGGACGCGATGAGCTGGTCGAGGCGCTCTGGCCCTTCCGCCCGCCGAGCGGCGCCGACGCCGCTCTGAGCGCGATTCTGTCGCGGCTGCGATCTGTGCTCGGCGCGGAGGTGCTGCGCGGACGGAGCGAGATCCACCTCCGCCTGCCGCACGACGCATGGATCGACCTGGAGGCGGCCGAGGAGGCCATTCACCGCGCGGAGGCCGCGGTCACACAGGGAGACTGGGCACGCGGTTGGGGACCGTCGCTGGTGGCGCTGTTCACCGCACGTCGCGGGTTCCTTCCAAGGAAAGACCTGCCCTGGGCGGAGGAGCACCGCCGCCGGCTCGAGGAGATCCACGTCGCAGCGCTCGAGTGCTACGCGGCCGTTGCGCTCGGGGTCGGCGGTTCGGAGCTCGCTCCGGGCGAGCGGGTGGCGCGGGAGCTCGTCCAGCTCGCCCCGTATCGCGAGCGCGGCCACGCGCTGCTGATGGAGATCCTCGCCGCGCGCGGCAATAGCGCCGAAGCGCTGCGCGTGTATGAGCTGCTGCGCCAGCGCCTGCGCGATGAGCTTGGCGCCACACCCGCACCCGAGCTCCGCGAGCTCCAACAACGCCTACTGCAGCGCTAGGCCAGCCTCAGCGCGCGTGGGGCTCAACCGCCGAGGTCGATCTTCCAGATCCCGCGTCCGTGGGTCCAGGCCATCAGGGTGCGGTTGTCCGACGTGATCGACAGCTGGTCGACCTCAACCTTGGGGATTGCCCCAGCGACCCGGTTCGTGCCGCCGAGTCGACGCCAACTCGGTGTGGGCCCTCGCCCACCGCACGTGCTGCACGTCCAGACACCGTAAAACGTCCCCACATCGATCGTGCCCGGATGCCCCGGAACGTCGATCACCGACTGCGCCGGCGCGGAAGGCAGGGCCGTTGTCCCCACGCCGGTGAGGTTGACCCAGTGCGTGCGACCCGGTGCTCCAGCGTTGCTCGTGTACCACACCTGGCCGACCCCAAGCCAGCCAATCGTCACCCATGCCTCGGAGGGATTTGCCGGGTTGAACGCGACCTGTGTGAGAAACGGCCGGTTTGCCGGATTGAACGCGTTGTCCAGCCGGGGAAGATCTCCCGTGATGTCACGCCAATTCTTGGCGTCCGTCGTGCGAGCGACCTCACCGTCATTGCTTGCAGTGAAGATCGTGTCGCCGCCTGCGGGGGACACGGCAATCGAGCTGAGCACTCCGTCCGCGGTCCGCGTCAGTCGCCGGCTGATGATGCGCCAGGCCACGTGCTGAGCCGGGATGAATGAATCCCCCCGAGTAGACACGCCCGATGTCGGTGAACTTCCTTGCGCCGTCGCTGGTCAGGAGGATGTTGATCCCGCCGAAGACGGCCCGGTTGGGGTTGGTCGGATCGACCACCACGACGTTGTCGTAGTCGCCCTGGCCATTGGGATCCTCGCTGTCGGGCTCGGCCTTGAAATAGTTGCTGTAGCCAGGGGTGCTCCTCGATATCCGCCTCCAGCTCCTCCCGCCGTTTGTGGTCTTCTCGATGCTCCGCAGCGAACCCGTGCAGGTGGCGGCGGCAGCGTCGGCGACACCCCGCGTGCCCACTCCGAGCCCGATGCGACCCGCATCGCGGGCGGAGAACACGATCCTCCAGGTCGACCCACCATCGTTGGAGGTGGCGATCCCGCCGGCCTCGGTCGCGCAGCGATCACCGAAGGACGCCCAATACTCCCTGGCGTTCGTCGGGCCTGGTAGATCTCGAAAACCTGTCCCGACACGCTTTCCCCTCGCCTCAGCGGAGGAATGCGCGAACTGAGCTGGCGGATCCTTTGCCAGGACAGGCCGCTGTTCCGCGACCTGTACACGCCCTGATCGGTGGCCACGAGCACCGTGCTCGGGGCGTTGCGGTCAGCGGTGACACCTCCGATGAAGCGCTCGCTGAAGATGCTTCGGCCCACGACGCGCCACGTATTGCCGCCGTCAGTTGACCGCAGGACGCCCTGGCCGTACTGGCTGTCCGACGCGTTGATCTCCCCGGTGCCGGCGTAGACCCTGCCCCGAGCGGTCCACCCACAGGGCCCCGATTGCCGTCGAGGACCCCGTCGCCTGGTCGGGAAGCAGGTTGTCGGTCAAGGGCTTCCAGTGCTCGCCGCCGATCCCACCTTGGGCACGAGCAAGACCCGCTGCTCCCGGCAGCAGGGCTCCGCCGACCAGCCCGAGCAAAACCAGGGCGGCAGCAGCCGCCAGCACCGTCACAACCCTCTTCCTCATCGAGCCCCTTCCGCGCTTTGCGATCACGCTGTACGTCGTCTGACCGCCTCCACGAGGTTGTCGAGCTCGTGGTCGCGATGGTCGCGGTAGTCGTGTGTCCAGGCCTCGTCGTGCAGCGGATCCAGCGTCATGACCAACTTGGTGCGCTCACCGGTGGCCTCGATGTCGATCGTCGTCAGGTGTTCGTACGGCGCGTGGTCGGGAATGAAATCGATCACTGACACGTACGCGAGGCGCCTTTCCGGCTCAACCGTCGTGAATGCCCTACGAAACTCGCTGGTGAGCGGCATGCCGAGGTCCTGCACGAACGCGACCTGTTCCGGCGCGGTCGCTGTCATCGTGTACCGCACGTACCCGCTCGGCCGGAGCTCGAGCTCGCTCACCCGGGTCTCGAAGCCCTCGGGGCTCCACCACTCCTCGAGGCCGGCGGCAGTCGTCAACAGCTCCCAGATCAGTTCCGGGGGAGCGTCGTAGCTCCGCTCGAGCGGCGCGGCGTTCGGTCTGTGCGTGGCTTCGGTGGTCATCGATCCTCCGTTGATTGGCGCCGGCTCGTCGTAGCCGGTTCTGCCTCATTGACGAACGGACAGGCGCCATACGGACGCAGGCACGCGGGACGGCCTGCGGCCACGAATCTCCATTTCGCTTGATACTTCGTTGCCCGGTGCCCTAGACGCTGAAACGGGGTAGCTAGCGACCGTGGCGTCCGCATCGAAGCTCGACCGCTACCGGTACATCTCGGATCTCGGCCGGGGCGGGATGTCGCATGTAGTGCTCGCGCAGGACAACCTGTTGGACAGGCGTGTCGCGCTGAAGCGGATGAACGCCGGCGATGACGCGCAGGCCCTGCTGCGTCTCCGGCGTGAGGCGTTGATCGGTGCGTCGGTGAGCCATCCGAACCTTGTATCGATCTACGACATCGTGGCCGCCGGCGGCGGCGAGTACGTGATCGTCATGGAGTATGTGGAAGGCGAAACGCTGCGCGAGGCGCTGTCAGGGGGTCAGCGGCTTCCAGTTCCGAGGGCCCTCTCGATCCTCGATGGCGTCGCTTCCGGTTTGGATGCGATCCACGCGCAGCGGGTGGTGCACCGTGACGTGAAGCCTGGAAACGTCCTGCTCGGCGCTGATGGGGTCGTGAAGCTGAGCGACCTGGGGATTGCATCCGCACCTGACCGGACGCGAATCACGATGGAGGGCGCGATCCTCGGCACACTCAGCTACATCGCGCCCGAGCAGCTCGAGGGAAAGCCGGTGACGCCCGCCACCGATGTCTATGCGCTCGCGGCCGTGGCGTACGAGGCGCTGTCGGGTCGTAAAGCTCGTCCGGAGCCCAACGCCGTCGCGCTCGCGCACGCGATCGCCACGCGCCCGCCGCCCGATCTTCGTGAAGCCTGGCCGGAGGCGACCGCGACAGCGGCGCAATTGATATGCCGTGCGATGGCCACTGAACCCGATTCGCGCCCCGGATCGGCCACCGAGCTTGCGCGCGGCCTGCGTGACGCGCTCGAGATGCCGGTGACCGTCCCGCTTGCGCGGCCTTCCGCGGCGGCTTCCTCCGCGCCATCAGAGCGTGCGCGCAGGAGGGCCGAGCTCGTGAGACAGTCGCGTGCGGCGGCCGCCCGGCGGGCTGCGGCGCGGACCGCAGCTGCCTCACCGGGCGTCGGAGCCCCAGCGCCTGCCCGACCCAGCCGCGAGGGACTCGCACCGCAGGACCGACGTGGTGCAGACGGCGCAGCCTACCGCGCGGGCGTTCGTCCCCGACGACGACGGCGAGTCGCACTGGGTCTCCTGCTGGGCGTGCTGCTTCTCGCGGGCGCAACGGCCGCGCTATTGGCCGCAACAGGCGGGACCCGCCGCCCACAAACCGCGGCTAACCGCCCGTCCCGGCGTTCGGCCGGAAGGTCGCCAGCGGCGAGGAGGCACGCGTCCTCGACCGCGCACGCGAGCACGACCACCATCCAGACCCCAAGCACGAACGCTGCCCCGTCGAACACGCGGGTCACGGGCGGGCCGTCCAGCCCCTCGCAGCCGCCGCCGGCGGGATCGGCCAGTACGCCTGTCGGTGCAGCGGAGACGTTCTACTCGCTCGCCGCTTCGCACCGCTACGCGCAAGCCTGGGCGCTTGCCGATCCAACGTTCCGTGACCAGCTAGGCGGCTATCCGAGCTTTGAAAACGGTCAGGCTCTGGACCGGTCGATCATCTTCGACAGCGCTCGAGTGGTCTCGCGGACGGCGGACGCCGCCAAGATCGCGGTGCGCACGACGTCCGTCCGCGCGAATGGCACCCAGCACTGCACCGGCACGGTGGATCTCGAGCGGTCCAGCGCGACCTGGCTGCTGCACCTGATCCACATAAACTGCGTCTGAGATACCGCGTGGTGCCGCGCTACGGCACCGATGCGGTCCTCGACCGGAGTTTCGGCGTCCGAACGGTGTTCCCCTCGTGGCTGTCTCATGCGTTATGGGTGAGGGAATGGGGTGGCTGATGCTGGACGCTATGGGTTTCATGGAAGGTATGGCGGACGATTCCGGTCACCAGGGTGTGGGCCGGCGCGAGTTGGATGGGGCCCACGCGCTCGCGCCCCTCTCCGAGGTCAAGCTCGCGCTTCCCAGCGTGCATCACGGCGTAGTCGATCGGCCACGCATTCGACGCGCGCTCGATGCGGGTCGTGGCGCGTCGTTGACGCTCGTCGCGGCTCCTGCCGGCTACGGCAAGACGACCGCCGTCCACGCTTGGTGCGCAGACCTCGATCGAGCGCTGGCATGGGTCACGCTTGACGCCGGCGATGACGATCCGGCCCGCTTGTGGCGGTACGTGGCGACGGCGGTCGACCGACTGCACCCGGGGCTCGGGCGGGGCGCGTTGCGCCGGCTCGGCGTGGCGGGCAGCCCGATCGAGGCCGCGGTCGACGAGCTTATGAACGGCATAGCCGAGATGGGGAGCGAGCTGGTCGTTGTGATCGACGACCTGCACACGGTGACCGGCGAGGAATCTCGGTTGTCGGTCGACTATGCCGTAGCGCGGCTTCCTGCGAATGCGCACGTGGTTCTGCTCGCTCGCGTGGATCCGGCGCTGACGCTCGCCCGGCTGCGTGCCTCGGGTGCTCTGGTCGAGGTGCGCACAGCCGATCTCGCGTTCACGACCACCGAGGCGTTCGAGCTGCTCGTGTTTCTGGGCCAGCTCGAGCTCGGCGTAGAGGAGATCGAGCTGCTCGTCGAGCGGACCGAGGGCTGGCCCGCCGCACTCGTCCTCGCCTGGCTGTGGCTGCGGACCGTCGAGGATCCGGTCCGGGCCGTGCGGACGTTCGGGGGCGACCACCGCTTCGTGGTCGACTATCTCAGCACCGAGGTGCTCGAGGCGCTCGGTGACGATGACCGGGCGTTTCTCTACTGCATCGCGGTACTCCAGGAGTTCACGGCCAAGCTCTGCGACGGGGTAATGGGCCGCACCGATTCGGCGGCTCGGCTAGCCGAGCTCGAGCGCTCGAACCTGTTCGTCTCGAGACTGGAGCGGGGCGGCTGGTTTCGGATTCATTCGCTGTTCGCCGAATACGCGAGGACGCAGCTCGCCTCGCGCGAGCCGGGGATGCCACCGCGGATTCACCGGAGGGCTGCCGCGTGGCTCAGAGCACGAGGATTGCCGGTCCAGGCAGTTGAGCACGCGGCGGCAGCCGGCGATCACGCGGTCGTCGCGGAGCTACTGGCCAAGCATCACCTGCCGCTGATCAGAACCGGCGCCGGCCGGACGCTGCTGCGCTGGGTTCGAACATTGCCCGATGACCAGATCGTCGAGCACCCCGAGCTTGCGGTTGCGGCGGCGACGGCAGCGATGCTGGCCGGTGGACACACGCTCGAGCAGCGCCGATTCCTAGCGCTCGCCGACGGAGGCAGTAGCGCGCGACCGGAGGGGGTCGGCCCCTATGTCGACGTGGTGGCACGGCTCGTGCGCGCGCTCACGATCGACGGCGGCGTGCGACAGGCGGTGCTCGACGGGCGGCGGGCAGTCGCGCTTGCGGAGGCTGAGGCGAATGAGATCCTGACCGGGGCGCTGGCCGCCTGCGCCCGCGCCCTGTTCTTCGCCGGCGAGCTCGACGAGGCGTGGGCGGTGGCGCTGCGGGCGCTCGAGCACCCGGCGATTGAGCGGAACGTGCCGAGCCTGGTGGTCGTCCGCTCGACGCTCGCGCTGATCGCCGTCGAGCGCGGGCGGCTCGGCTCGGCCAGAGCCCACGCCGAAAGCGCAAAGGCGGCGGTGGGGCGGATCGGAACGAGCCGAAGCTGGCTCGGAGCCAACGCGTCCGCCGCGCTCGGCTCGGCGCTGGCCGCGGAGGGAAGCCTCGCCGAGGCCGAGCACGACCTCGCCTCCGCAGTTCGGTTCTTCGCCGACGAAGTGGCGACCATGCACCACACTTGGCTGCTGATCCTTCTGGCCCGCGTCCGTCTGCGCAGGGGGCGTCTCACCGAGGCCGAGGCGACGCTACGCTCCGCGCAGGAGGCGCTCGGCGAGCTGCTCGACTGCGGAGCCGTTCCCGCGCTCGCCGAGCAAGTGGAGCGAGAGTTGACGGCGGCGCGAGACCGCGCTACCAGCGGGGAGATCCTCGAGCAACCGAGCGATGCTGAGCTCGCGGTGCTGGAGCTTCTGGCCGGCGGCCTGTCCAACCGTGAGATCGCGGAGCGCCTGTTCCTCTCCTCGAACACGATTCGCTCGCACCTGCGGGCGCTCTACCACAAGCTTGGCGTGCATTCTCGCTCGGACGCAGTCGCTCGTGCCACGGCGCTCGGACTGCTAAGGCAAACGCAATCACCGGGGTGAAAGACCGGCCGTTCCGCTGGGCGCGCGGCGGCACGTGGGATTCTCACCTGGTGATGATCATGACGGCGAAGGTAATGTCATGAGCCGGCGGCTGGCTGCGATCGCCTCGTTGGTCCTGTTGGCGGCTGCGTTCGTGTTGGCGGTGGTCGTCGGGATACAGGGTTTTCCGCATGGCCTGTCGGTGCTGGCGTGTCTGGTGGTTGCCGCGTTTGCGGCGTGGTGGGCGTTGGTTCACCGAGGTGCGGCGCGGCTGGTTGCCGCGGCGGTCGCTGGCTTGTTGCTCGCGGGCGCGGTGGTGCTCGTCGTGCTCGAAGGCCGCGTGCTCGAGGATCTGCTGATCCTCGCGGCGCTGGTGCTCTCGCTTGCGGCCGCGCGCAGGGTCTTCACCGTCCACGCGAGCCTCCCGGTCGCGGCGGCGCCGCAGCGGGCGGTGCTGTTCTATAACCCGAAGTCGGGCGGTGGGAAGGCAGAGCGCTTTCAGGTCGCGCGCGAGGCTCGCGCGCGCGGCGTGGAGCCAATCGAACTGCACCTCGGCGACGACCTCGCGACGCTCGTGCGCGACGCGGTCGCCAACGGCGCGGACGCCGTGGGCGTCGCCGGCGGCGACGGCACGCAGGCGATCGTCGCCGCGATCGCCTCTGAGCAGGGTCTGCCGTACGTGTGCGTGCCGGCGGGTACGCGTAACCATTTCGCGCTCGACCTCGGTGTCGACCGCGACGATGTCGTCGGGGCGCTGGACGCGTTCACCAAGGGGCGCGAGCGGGTGGTGGACCTCGCCGAGGTCAATGGCCGTGTGTTCGTGAACAACGCCTCGCTCGGTGTCTACGCCGAAGCGGTCCAGCGCGAGGGATACCGCGACGCAAAGCTGCGAACGATCGCTGAGACGATGCCGACCGTACTCGGCCCCGGTGGCGACACGCTCGATTTGCGCTTCACCGGCCCTGACGGCAGCGAGCAGACGACCAGCGCGGTCGTGCTCGTCTCCAACAACCCGTACCGGCTCGGCCGCGCGATCGCCTCCGGCACGCGCCCGCGGTTGGACGCCGGAGTGCTCGGAATCGCCGCCCTCGGAGCAGGGGCCGCCAGAGATGGCTCCAAGCGCGTGCAGCAGTGGTCCGCGCCATCGTTCGACGTCAGCTCCGACGGGCCAGTCGCGGCCGGCATCGACGGCGAAGCGCTCAAGCTCGACCCGCCCCTGCGCTTCCGCACCCGGCCGCGCGCCCTGCGTGTGCTGATCGCTCCGCAACACCCGGGCGCCTCCCCGTCCGCGAGCATGCCGGAAAGCCCCTGGGACGCGATCCGCGAGGTCACTCACATCGCCACGCACGGCTCTTCATCCACGCGGGCGGGCGCTGAGCCTGATGCTTGAACGGAGCTACCGGCTGATCGTCGAGGGAGAGCTCGGCGACTACCTCGAGCCCACATTTGCCGGCATGACGTTCTCGAGAGCCCATGGCAACACCGAGCTGACCGGCCGCATACGCGACCAGGCAGAGCTCCAGGGCCTCCTGCAGCGCGTCTCGGATCTCGGGCTCACCCTGCTCGAGGTGAGAGCAATCGACGATCATCGTGAAGGCCGGTCCGGAGGTCGACCCGCCAATGCGGACAGCAAATGAGGCCCACGGAGCGGCAAGCACGGTCTCAACGCCAATGCCGTGGCGTGTACGTTCTACACGTAGGTGACCCACACGTTAGGGGCGAGGAATGAGTGAGCAAGCGTACGCAGCAGGGTCACCTGTAGCCGGCGGAGCAGGCGCGCAGACGGGCAAGGCCGCTCGTGCTACGCAGATCGTCCTGATGACTCTGGCGGCGGGGCAGTTCGTGATGGCCCTCGATACGACGGTCATGAACACCGCGATCGCGACGGTGGCCAAGGACCTGGGGACGACGGTGACTGGGATTCAGACCGCGATCACGCTGTACACGCTGGTGATGGCGTCGCTGATGATCACCGGCGGGAAGGTCGGGCAGATGATCGGGCGCAAGCGGGCGTTTGCGATCGGATGCATCATCTACGCCTGCGGTTCGCTGACCACCGCTCTGTCACAGAACCTGACCGTGCTGATGATCGGCTGGTCGGGCCTGGAAGGGCTCGGGGCGGTGCTGATCATGCCCGCGATCGTGGCGCTGGTCGCGTCGAACTTCGGCAAGCCCGACCGTCCGCGCGCCTACGGGCTCGTCGCGGCTGCGGGCGCGATCGCGGCTGCGCTCGGGCCGCTGATCGGCGGCCTGTTCACCACCTACGCGTCGTGGCGGTGGGTGTTCGCCGGAGAAGTGCTGATCGTGCTTGTGATCCTCCTTCTGACGCGTCGCATGAAGGACACGCCGGCGGAGGAAGGCGCCCGGCTTGACCTGGTCGGCACGGCTCTCTCCGCGCTCGGGCTCGGCGCGATCGTGCTCGGGATTCTCAAGGCGGGGACGTGGGGGCTCGTGCAGCCAAAGCCGGACGCTCCCAAATGGTTTGGGCTTTCCCCGGTGATCTGGCTGATCTTCGCCGGCGCCGCGGTGCTCGTCCTGTTCGTCTGGTGGGAGAACCGGCGCATCAAGCGCGGCGAGGGCGCGCTGATCGACCCGGCGATGCTGCGCAACCTCCAGCTGCGCAACGGTGTCATGTCGTTTCTCTTCATGTTCCTCATCCAGGCGGGGATCTTCTTCACCGTTCCGCTGTTCCTGTCGGTCGCGCTCGGGATCTCGGCCGTCGAAACCGGGGTGAGACTGCTACCGCTGTCGCTGTCCCTGCTCGTGTTTGCGGTCGGCGTCCCGAGGCTACGCCCAAACGCGTCACCCCGGCGCGTCGTCCGGCTCGGATTCATCCTGCTCTCCGCCGGTCTCATGCTCCTGGTCGGATTGCTCGACGTCGGCGTCGGCCCGGAGATCATCACCTGGCCGCTGCTCCTCGCCGGCTCCGGCCTCGGGATGATGGCCTCCCAGCTCGGCGCCGTGACGGTCTCATCGGTACCCGACGAGAAGAGCGGCGAGGTCGGCGGACTTCAGAACACGGGCACCCAGCTCGGCGCCTCGATCGGCACCGCGCTCGCCGGCGCGGTGCTCATTTCCGCAATGACCGCGTCGTTCTTCACCGGTATCGAGAACAACCCCAACGTTCCGGACCGGGTCGTGTCGCAGGCACAGACCCAGCTCGCGGGCGGCGTGCCGTTCATCTCCGAGGCCGACGCCAAGGCCGCGCTGAAAGAGGCGAACGTGCCCCCCGCGACCGCCGACGAGATCGTCAAGCAGAACGAAAAGAGCCAGATCGACGGACTGCGCGCCGCCGAAGCCATCCTCGCGCTGCTGGCGCTCATCGCCCTCCCGTTCACCCGAGGCATCCCGGCCGTTCAACCCGGCGCCCAGGCCAAGCCCAGACCATCCCCGGCATAGCGGTGCCCGCCTGCGACGGTTAACGAATCCCAAGGCGGCCGGGGTGGCTGGGTTCACGACATAGCGGCGCGCCGTAGGGCTGGGCCGCAGCGGTGATCGCCGTGTGCGGCCGTCTGGGGGGTGTGAGCGGCCCTGAGCTGTGCCCGAGCAACCACATTGCTCAAAAGCGTCGCCGGCCGTCGTCGTTCTTGCGCGAAGTGGCTGCCCTTGCCCGCCTTTGCTCAAGATCGCCGGTGATCCTCGCCGCAGTTCGGGACCAATTCCGGGACCTCGCACGAGCGGAAGGCGAGTCGCTCAATGAGACCGTCGAGCTCGCGCTCTCCGAGGCGGTGGAACGCCGCCGACGGGACCCTGAGTTCAAGGCACGCATCCGCCAGATCATCGAGCAGGATCGAGCGCTGCTCAAGCGACTTAGTCGCGTGGACGAAACGCCTAGGGCATCGGCGTCGATCAAGGCGTCGCGCGCCGCCAGCGGGAAAACGAGGACTAGCTACCCGCCGAACTCGTCCGCGACCTGTTCCAGAAGGTTTACCTGCCCTGCCAGCGCATCGCCGCCGTAGGCCGGAATGACACCGACCGAGTCAACGATCGCCGTCGCCCGCGCAACGAGCCGCTCGAACTCGTCGCTGAACCGCACGTCGCCGAGCGCCTTGCGGTCCCCCCGCAGGATCACGAATCCGTCCAAGTCGCCACCGTGGGGTCCAAGCAGTAAGACATCGAAGCTCTCGATCCGGCCGTCCTGCTGCAGCTTCCCGTAGTACTCCATCGACTCTTGGAACACTTGCAGCGCTTGTTTCTCCCGGCCGCGAACGACTTGGCCCCAGCCGATGAACAAAGCCTCTCCAGCCATGATCCCTCCTCTGCAAGTTGCCGTGATCCTTAGCCTATTGAGCAGAGCGACCGCCGTGGGGCAAACCCGCGAACCTATGGCTACTAGCTCGAGGGTTGTTGGCGCCCGAGGCGCCGATCACAAGATCTGCCGCTTTGGACGACCGACCGATTAGACCGTATGGAGGTGCCGGCCGGACGGCGTCGAAGGTAGGCCGGCACCCCCGTGTAGGTCGCCGATCGCGGTCTTTGACCAGTCGACGGGCGAGCTGAGCACCGCGCGGGTGGCGGGGCGTCCGCATCGGCTGATCGAGGCTGGTGGCCGTTCCGGTGCCGGCGCGGATGGTGTACGAGGCCGGGCCGACTGGCTGTGGGTTGGTGCGACGTGCGCGGGCGGTGGGGATCGAGATGTTGGTGTGCGCTCCGGGGCGGACCGATCGGGCGCCGGCGGATCGGATCAAGACGGATAAGCGGGACGCGATCGGTTTGGCCCGGCGGCTGGCAGCGGGGGAGCTGACGCTGGTGACGGTGCTGTCGGTCGAGCATGAGCGGTTGCGGGATCTGGTCCGCTGCCGGGAGGACATCCGTGGTGATCTGACGCGCTCGCCACCGCCTGTCGAAGTTCCTCTTGCGCCGCGAGCTCTACTACGAGGGGCCGGGACGGGCGTGGAGTCAGAGGCACCGACGGTGGCTGGCCTCGGTGCGGTTCGCAGACCGCGCCTCGCAGCTGACTATGGCCGACTACTTGCACGCCCATGACGTGCTACTCGCCCGGCGGGACACGATCGAGGCAGAGCTCGAGCAGCTCGCCGGCTTATCGCCCTGGAGCAAGACGATCGCCCGGCTGCGCTGCCTGCGCGGGATCGACACCCTGTCGGCGCTCGGGCTGTGCGCCGAGGTCGGCGCGTTTGAGCGCTTCGAGCATCCCGACAGTCTCGCCGCCTACCTAGGGATTGTCCCCTCCGAGCACAGCAGCGGCCAGCAGCGCCGCCAGGGCGCGATCACCAAGGCCGGCTCCACCCACGCCCGCCGGCTTTTGATCGAGGCCGCCTACCACTACCAGCGCCAACCCGCGATCGGCGAGACACTCCAGCGCCGCCAAAGCGGCCAGCCGGCCGAGATCGTCAACGTCGCCTGGCGCGCGCAACGACGGCTACATGCTCGCTGGCGCCAACTCAAAACACGCTCGCCGCAAGCCCAACGGGATCGTCGCGGTCGCGATCGCCCGCGAACTCGCAGGCTTCTGCTGGGAGATCGCGACCTGGCACGCCGCCCATCCGGACCGGATTCCACCGGCGTCCGTGCCAGCGGGCGACTCCCTCACACAGAGGACCCCCATCCCACCGAAGCAGACAAACAACAAAAAGGCCCCGGCCATCGTCTAAAAGCCAACCAACCCGTTGCGGCTGGCGAGGCGGCCCGAGCATCCCGCACGCCGGCGACATGGCGGAAGCGATCGTCCGCCCCAACGACCGCGGACGCACGCGGAGTTGGGTGCGCAAACCGACCGGGGTATAGGGCAATTGCCCGATGTGGCTGGAGCGCCCGCGGCAGATACTCGCTTCAGCCTCGGCGTCGATCGGAGACGCCGGAAAACGTAAGGAGGACAGTATGCTCCTGGCAACGACGACGGTCGAGGATTTCGACCGCTTCACGAATGTCTTTTCCACCACGGGTGCCGAGAAGCGCAAGCAGCACGGCTCGAAGGGCGCGCTCGTGTTCCGCGACCCCAACGAGGACGACCGAGTTTGGGTGATCTTCGACTGGGATCTCGACGGCTGGCAGAGCTTTGCCTCCGACCCTGAGGTCCCGGCGATCATGCAGGAGGCCGGGCACAAGAGCCGGCCGCAGGTGCCGGAGCTCAGCGGTCACTACGAGGCTTAGGAGCGACGTCATGCGAGACACAATCAACGTAGGCGTCATCGCCGACGAGACGGGCGCCCTCTCATCGTTGGGCGGAGCCCAGGCCAATGCGGCGACGCTGGGCGTGGAGGAAATCAATGCGTCGGGCGGCCTGCTCGGCCGTCGCGTCGAACTGCTGATCGAGGACAGCGCGAGCGACGACCAGCAAGCCGCGGCCGCGGCGACGAGGCTCGTCCAGGATGAGCAGGTCGACGTGCTGCTGGGCGGCATCTTCAGCTCGACCAGGCAAGCCATCAAGGAGCCGGCGGTCGTGGAGGGCGAGACGCTCTACATCTACCCTGAGCAGTACGAGGGGCAGGAGTATCACCCCCTCGTGTTCTGCACCGGCGCCGTTCCTGCGCAGCAGGTCGAGCCGCTCATCCCATGGCTCATGCAGCAGACTGGAGCACGGACGTTCTACCTGCCTTCGGCGGAGTACATCTGGCCCCATGTGATGAACAGGAAGGTCCACGAGGTCGCCTCGGCCAACGGCGGCAGGATCGTCGGAGAGGAGTACTTCCCCATCGATCACGCCGACTGGAGGGAGATCGTCGACAGGATCAACTCCAGCGGCGCTGACGTCGTGTTCAACACGACCGTGCCTCCCGGCTGCGTCCCGTTCTTCGAGGCGCTGTCCGACTCCGGCTTCACCAAGCGCGGCGGCCTGATCGTCACGACGTATATCGAGGAGAATCTGGTCGCCGCGCTGCCACCGGAGCACATTGAGGGGCTGTACGGGTGCATCGACTACTACCAGTCGGTGAATGACCGCTTCAGCAAGGAGCTGCTCGGCCGCTACAACGCGCGCTTCCCGGAAGGTCCCCAGCTCAGCGCCGGAAGCGGGTCCACGGGCATGTACCGCGGCCTCAAGCTCTGGGAGGCCGCCGTCACGGAAGCGGGCTCGCTCGATCAAGGTGCGGTCGTCGCGGCGCTGGACCATGCGAAGCTCGTCGAGTCGCCGGGCGGCCCGGTCGAGATGGTGCCGGGCCAGCACCACGTGCGGATGAACATGTACATCGCGCAGGTGTTGAACGGAACGCTCGAAGTTGTCGAGAGCCTTGGCGTGATCGACCCTCAGGAGCACCTGCAGACAGTGGCGTAGACACAGGCGGCACCGGTCGCGAGGGAAGCCGCCGCAGTGGCGGCTTCCCTTTTCTCACTCGCCCGACGATCGCGCGCATAGGATCTATCCGTGGCAGCGGACAGCCGCGACCCTTCCACGGCGCGATCGCATGCAGGCCAGGCGCCGGTCCGCGCGGCGGAGATGATCGGCGCGATGTCGATTGCGACCGATCTGGGTACCGGTCAGCCGCTCGAGCACGCGCTCAGGACAGCGATCCTCGCGGTTCGACTCGGCGAGTTCGGCGAGCTCACGCCGCAGGAGCTCATCGACGCCTACTACATCTCGCTGCTCCACTCGATCGGTTGCACGTCGGACGCAACCGAGCAGACGGAGCTGTTCGGTGACGACATCGAGCCGCGCGCCAAGTTCGCACTCGTGGACGGGGGCAACTTCGACGAGCTCGGCGCATTCCTCACGGATGTCGTCGGACAAGGACGACCGCCTGAGGTTCGTGAGGGAATGATCGCTCACGCGCTCGAGCACAGACTCGAAATCGCGCGCTCGACGTTCGCCCTGCACTGCGAGGTCGCGCAGCGCTTCGCCGGATGGCTGGGCTTCGGCCCCGGCGTTATCTCGAACCTGGCGCACGTCTTCGAGCGCTGGGACGGGAACGGGTTCCCAGGCGCGGCCGGGGGGGAGGCGGTCGCGCCGCCTGCGCGGGTGTTGCATGTCGCGCGTGACATTTCGGTTTTCCTGTCTGCCACCGGGCCCGAGCGGGCGGCCGCCGTGATCGAGCAGCGCGCGGGTGGTGCCTACGACCCAGAGCTGGCCGCCCTCGCGGTCGACCACTTCGACGAGCTGCTCGACGGACTCGACGACGCGCTGGTCTGGGAGCAGGCGATGGCTGCCGAGCCGCCGCCGCAGCGGTGGATGACCGGCGACGAGATCGACGCCGCGTTCCGCGTGATCGGGACGTTCAGCGACCTGAAGTCCTACTGGCTGCGCGGACACGCCGAGGGCACGTCACAGCTGGCCGAAGCAGCGGCCTGGCGCCTCGGTCTCCCGGAGGACGAGGTGGCAGTGGTGCGGCGCGCCGCACTCGCGCTCGACCTCGGCCGAGTCGCGGTCTCCAACGCAATCTGGGAGAAGCCCGGACCCTTCGGTCTCACTGACTGGGAACGCGTGCAACTGCACCCGTACTTCACCGAGCGCTCGTTCGCGCACGCCCCTGCACTTGCATCGATCGGCGAGCTGGCAGGTGCCCATCACGAGAGGCTCGACGGCACCGGCTACCACCGCAAGACTGACGCTAAAGCGCTCGGCCGGGCGGCGCGCATCCTTGCCGCCGCTGACTCCTACCAGGCGATGCGCGAGCGGCGCCCGCACCGACCCGCGCTCGACGCTGCCGGCGCCGAACGCGAACTACTGGCTAGCGCCCGCCACGGTCGTCTATGCCCGGAAGCGGTCGACGCCGTGCTCGCCGCGGCCGGACACCGCGTGGCGAAACGACCACGCGAGCTGCCCGCCGGCCTGACGAACCGCGAACTAGAGGTCCTGCTAGCACTGGCCGCGGGAAAGACCAACAAGGAGATCGCCGAGAGCCTCGGCATCTCTGCCAAGACGGCGGGCCACCACGTCCAGCACATCCTCGACAAGACGGGCGTGCGCACCCGGACCGCAGCCACAGTCTGGGCGTTCGAACGCCACCTCGTGCAATCCGCCTAGGCAACACGTCCTGCACAGTCTCATCGCCCGGACCGCGCCCAGGCCGCGACATCGGCGACTTCTCCCGCCCCACAAGCCGACTCAAACAGGGAGCGGCCGTGGATCGCGGGGATGCGCGTCGAGCAGCGCGCTGCGACACCCGAGCAGGTGGCCCGTATGCCCATCCGCCGACGACCGCGACCGCCATGTTGCCGGCGTCCGGCCGTCCCGCATTTGTGTCGGCGTGGTCCCGTGAGTTCAGCCGAGCGCATTAGTTGCGGATCGCGCCGGGATCAGCGCGCTGTACAGCACGCTTCGTGGGAGCGTGCGGTTGCTCCGGACTCGCCGGTCAGTTTCTGCGCAGTCGCGCCGGGTAGCACTCGGACATCAGAAAGCAACGGGAGGTAGGGCAATGGCGACGGATATGCAAGGGATTGTTCGAGGAATTCTCGCGAACGCGCTTCAGAGCGACGGGCTCGCGAACGCGCTTCAGGGCGGAGGCGGAGGCACGGACGGCAGCGCTAACGGGAACAGCGGCTCCAGCGGTGGCGGCCTTAAAGGGATGAAGGGTCTCGCGGCCGGTGCTGGTGTAGCGGCACTCGCCCCGGTCATATTTAGGAACGCCGGGAAGCTCGCGAGAAGCCTGGGGGTGGAGAACCTGGAGGATGTGGTCAAGTCTCCTGGTGAAGCGCTCGAAGGGGCGAAATCCAACATTGGCGATCGCCTGTCGTCGAGTGTCAAGGACAAGGCCAAGGGTGCGGTCGACGAAGCTGGCGGTCCCGGCGGGATCGTGAAGGACGCGGCCAAGCAGATGCTTCCGTTCGGTGGCAGCGGCGGCGGTGGTAAGGGCGGCGCCGAGGGAGTCGGCAAGGGCCGACGGATGCCCGTTCAGCAGATCGTCGACGTAGGGGTCCCGATCGAGACGGTCTACAACCAGTTCACGCAGTTCGAGGACTGGCCGCAGTTCATGCACCGCGTCAAGCGGGCGACTCAGGATGACGACTGCACGGTCTCCTTCGCGGTCAGGATCTGGGGCAAGACGAAGGAGTTCACGGCCAAGATCGACACTCAGCGTCCTGATCAGCGGATCAAGTGGAAGGCGTCGCAGGGGATGAGCCACAGTGGTGTTTTGACCTTTCACGAGCTGGGACCAAATCTGACACGCGTGATACTCAACTTCGACGTCGATCCGGGGAGTCTCGTCGAGAAGTTCGCCCGCGGCGCTCGCCATGTGAAGCGGGCGGCGCGCGCCGACTTGCATCGGTTCGCGGCGTTCATCGAGATGGCCGAGCAGGAGACTGGCGCGTGGCGCGGGGTGATCGAAGACGGTGAGCTCGTCGAGGAGCACGATCCGAGCTACGACGAGCAGCGCGAGTACTCCGACATCGAGGAGCTCGCCGGTCAGGAGGAGTCCAACGAAGACGAAGGCGACGAGGACGACCAGCGCGAGGAAGAGGAGGAGTCACCCAGGGCGACGAGGAGTCAACGTCAGCAGCGCTCCCGCAGCAGCGGTCGCCAAGAGCGCGATAGCAGTGGGGACGATCAGAAGCGCCAGTCGGCGCGCAGGCGGCAGTCCGGCAATTCAGGTGGAAGCAGTTCCGGCGGCTCGGGCAGAAGCAGGTCGGGCGGAAGCCAGGCGCGCAGCGGGTCGTCCCGGCGGCAGAGTGAGAAGGGGAGCTCGAGCGGGTCCGACAGGACCCACGCGCGTTCGCGTTCGTCGCGGCAGAGCAACAACGGCGGCTCGGCGAGCTCGCGCTCGGGAAGTCGGTCACGCTCATCTAGCGGATCGTCCGGTGGACAGTCGCGCGGCCGTAGCCGGTCGCAGAGCCGCACGAGCTGAGGGAGGACACGATGGCGATCGATGTAGGTCGAGTCGTTCATGCGGCAATCGAAGCCGCCACGCAAGGACCGGGTTCCGACGCTGAGGCCAAGAAGCCCAAGCCGCGCGTGTCCAGCGGCCGAGCGCTGCTGCTCGGCGCCGCGCTCGTTACGGCTGGACGATTTGCGGCTCCCAAGGGACGCGAGATGCTGGGCTCCTTTCAGCAATGGCTTGAGGAGCCCGAATCGGACCATGAAGACGAGGAGCAGGAGACCGACGAGGCCTACGACCAGCCACAGGGCGACAGCGACGAGGACCTCGACGAGGCAGAAGACGACTACGACGACGAACCCGAAGGCCAGAGCGACGAGGACTTCGACGAAGAAGAAGACGACTACGACGACGAACCCCAAGGGGAAAGCGACGAGGACTTCGACGAAGAAGAAGACGACTACGACGACGAACCCCAAGGGGAAAGCGACGAGGACTTCGACGAAGAAGAAGACGACTACGACGACGAACCCGAAGGCCAGAGCGACGAGGACTTCGACGAAGAAGAAGACGACTACGACGACGAACCCCATGGGGAAAGCGACGAGGAAAACGACGAGGATGAGGACGAGGGCGACCGTCAGCGACCGCGCAGAGGAACGAGGCCGCGAGCGCGGAGCCGCTCGTGACGGAAGGGGAGATCTGAATCTATGCCCGCACCACTACGTGCTCTGATCAAAGCTATCGGCGAACGGCTCTCCGGTTCCAAACCCGGGGTGCTGCGCGCCCTCGTGGTCGCTATCACGGTAGGGGTCACAGCGGCCGTACTGACGTATCGCCTTCTGCGCAGCGGGAGCTGAACGATCGTTCGAATTGGCCTGCAGGGTGTCGGATACGTGCGAGCTGGCGTGTCTCAACCTTCCCGGGCGAGGAGCCTCCGCCGTGCGCGGGCGGATGGGACCCGTGCCGGCGGCGGCCGCCGAGCGAGCGAACACGCTTAGTGACTCGACGCGGCTGACGGCCGCAGTGGGAACAGCACGAGCGACCGCTGCTCTTCGGCGAACGCCTCCATCTCTAGGGCGCATGCCGAAGAGCGGAGGCCGGTCATCCGATACAGGCACCTCCGCTCGCGCCCCGACGCGAATCTCACCCGACTGAACGAGCGGTCTGCAATGCGCCGAAACCGTGCAACTCGTGAGCGATCGCTTTCGCCTTCTCGGCGACCTCAAAGCCGGGGAGCGCTTCGGCGACCAGGCATCACGAGGGCTGCGCACCGGCGGACGAGCGCTCCGACATCAATGCGATCTTCGCGGTCGTGGTTCGCTGACGCCCAAGACGGACGACAACCAACGGTGCACGACCGTCTGCGCCTCACAGCTGCTTTCACGCACACGCAGCCGTCCGAGCTGGTCCGGCGCCGGCCAACTCGGGCTTCGCCTTTGGTCCGGCAATCGACCAGAGCAGCAGTCCGCCGCAGACTGCCCCGCCGGCGATAGAGCAGCCACCCGCGAGAGCGAGGGTCAAGGCCGGGTTACGCCTCGAGCACTAGTGCTGGTATCGACGCCATCGCGACTGCTCAGCTGCTTGCAGCTTCCCGACCTTCGGTAGCGCCCCGAGCAGCGCGCGACCGACGTGTCTGCGATGTCCAGAGCGCGCGGGTGGCGAGGACGAGGACGGAGCCGGGCGAGTGATCAGCCCTGCCTTCGGTCCCCGGCTTTGCAGAGGGTCGAGCCTAAGGGCCGCTGAACGTCGCCGTGACGGTTTCGTCCGCGTTCATCTTGATGTCGCAGTAGTCCGGTGCCGCCGGTCGCATAACGCAATTGCTGCTGAAGTTGGGCAGGCCGAGCTCCGGGTGCCCGGCGTTGTTCGCTTGCACGGTGACGTCGGTGTACAGGCGAGCCAGTGCGGTGCAAGGGAATCCCGTCTCATCGACGCCGCCGCAGTAGATCGGGCTGATCGGATCGGTGCCGGCGACCGGGGTGTCCCCGTTGGCGGACATCTCGGGGCCGGAACTGGGAGATGCGTTCAGGGTCAGTTTCACCACCGCAGGGATGAAGTCCACGCCGACGATCGTGACCTTGGAGGCGGAGGGGGTGAGCTGGCAGGAGCCGCTGCCGGTGCACGCTCCTTCGAACTGCTGGAACTTCGAGTCCGGTGGGCTCTGAGGATCCGGGGAGATGCTGCCGGCGATGGGCGTGACCGTGAGGTGGGTTCCGGCGGCGATGTCGGTAGTGATCTCGCACGGTGCCTCGCCGGGGTTCAGGCATGGGAGCCGCTTGCCCGACGGCTGGATCGTCACGCTGCCCACCCCCACGCCAAGCCCGAGCTGGGTGTCTCCCGGGTAGGGGTCCGTGGCGATCTGAACGAGCACGCGGTCGCACCCGCTGGACGGTGGGCTGTTCAGGTCGTCCTTCGAGCAGTCCCCGCCGCCGCCGCCTCCCGTCAGTCCGGGCAGCTTCTTTACGACCGGCGGGAACTGGCCGTCGCTCCAAAGCTTGCCCTCCTGCGCCCGCCGCGAGATCAGACCGGGCAGCTTGACCCGGCGACCCTTTACCACGCCGTGTATCCACCGATCCAGCTGCTCTGGCACCTTGTCGCCGTGGCCCTGCTTGAGGAGCTCCAGCAGCGTCGAGGTAGAGAAGTTAGTGGGCCCGACGTTGAACGTGAAGCACACCAACGCATCGAGCTGCGACTGGCTCAACGGTTGTCCGACCTCGTCGACGATCTGCGCCGCGAACTCGTTCGCGTCCTTGGTCAGCAGATCAACCGCCTGTGCGGGGGTGAGGTTGTTGTACTGCGCCTCGATCGGGCGCCCGTCGCAGGGACTTTTGCCGTGCACGAGATGGCCGTACCCGGCCGTGCAGTAACCCAGAGGATCTGGGTACAGGATGAATAGCCCCTGCTTGTTCAGCCTGTACCCCTCGAAGCCGGCGATCATCAGAAGCCCTCGCCGGTCCACTGTCGTCGCGCCGCCAGCGGACGCGGCGAGCGATATCGACCGCGAGAGATGGTCGGCGGCGGCTGCGTCTGTCCCTTCGATCACTACCACGGCTCGTGCGGTTCGGGTTCGCGCCCCGCAGCGCTGCACCGCTTGCACCGTCCATGGCAGCGAGTCAGTGGCCGACGGCGTGCGCCAGCGCGCAGAGAACCCACCACGGTGGCTCGAGGCCCTACCGATGCCCTGCAGTGTGTAGGGACTGATCCCCTCGACATACCCCTCAAGCTCGATGCGGGCGCCACAGGGGAAATGCGAGCCCGTGACCGTGAGCATCGATCCAGCTCGCAAATGGGTGGCGGAAAGCGAAAGCTTTGGGCCCGCATCGCCGGCTGCGCTCGAGACCTGCCCGGCCACCGCGCCAGCCAGCAACGCCGCGCAAACCAGACCGACTGCGACCTTCGTTCTCGGTGTCATCGCACGTCCCCCGTGTGGCATCTGCAGGCCCCCGGGAGCAGACTACTCGTCCGCCCGCCGCCGGACAAGCCGAACGGGCTGGACACCTCATCCGACGACCAGATGCGTGGCAAACGCAACGCTCGCGCTGTTACCGCACCGCTTTCAGTTGGCGCACGCTGCGCCTAACCGGCGGTAGCGGCCGCCGTTGAACGCGCGCACGGCACGCAGGCGCTTCGCATTCGAGTTCTTCGCCCGCTGCAAGCCAGGGGCCCGGACGTCGCAGGCACCGGAGCAGCAGCGGAGCCGACGGCGGTATCGCTGTTGCATCCGGACAAACGCGACCGGGATCGCCGCTCGAGCGAGACGACTGGATGATCGAGCAGCAACCATCCCGATCGTCAGGCTGCTGAGTCCACCTGGCGTTGCAGCAGTCGGGCCGGGTGGCGATCCGGACCTCTCGCGATCGGTCGATTCGCCGTCGCTGTTTCGAGAAAGCAGGAGCCGGGCGTCACTGCTGGTACTCGATCAGAGCAGCGCTCTCGTCGGAGTGGCCAAGACCGTCCCTTTCGCTGCTTGAGCCGCTAGCTCGATTGCGACGATCGTGCTAACTCGCGGCCGCACTTGACCCAGCGAACCGCCCACTCGGCCGCGAACTGCTCGTGGCGAGGAGGAGGGAAGCCGCCGATCCGAGCGAGGCACCTCCAATACCGTCAGGGCGATACTCCCGGAGAGTGCCGGCCCCCGGTCGAGCAGAAGAGTTGGCCGGTCACTCGCCGCGAGGCATCAACGCGTCGAAGACCCGCAACGCGCCGCGCTTGAGCGTCGTGGCGCCGGCTCGCGCGACCGCCGCTGGGGCGGGGGCCGCACCGGACGGCTCGAACTCGAGCGCGTCGCCTTCCGCCAGCACACCGGCCGCGGCGACGTTGGCGTACACCCCGAGGCAGTGGTGAGCGTGGGCGTTGATGGTCCGCAGGACGTCGGGGTCGGCTGGCAGGTCGCCCTGCTGGCGCGTCGGGATCGAGCAGCGCAGATCGGGAATCTCCACGGTGAAGGTCACATTTGGCGCGTGGAGCCGTCCTCCGCACCAGCCGAACTCGACGAGCTCGGCGCCGTCGCGGTCGATCAGCACGTTGGGCCTGAAGCGACGGACATCGAACTGCGAGCCGGGCGCGAGCTCGGCTAGCGCCCGCAGGCTCGCTTGCGTTAGCAGGAGGACTGGGTAGGCGTCGTAGAGCGCTCCGACCGGGGTGGCATATCGGGCGAGCTCGGCGAGCTTGCGCACCGGGAACATTGAGAAGTCGGGGAGTGGCTCGCCGTCGGGGATGGTGAACTGCCGGCGCACGTCGGCCTTGGTGGCCTGCGGTGCCCGGTAGCGCCGTTTCTCCGAGAGCGCTGGGAGCGACTCGAGCCGCGCTGGCTTCCCGATGAGCTCCGACAGCCGGTCGTGGATCGCTGGATCGGAGCTGGAGATCTCGCTCCCGTCCGGAAAGGTGACGCTCACTTCGAGCACGTCCCCCGGCTCGGCCGATCGGTTCGCTGGATCCTCCACAAACCGAGCGCTGCACTGCAGCAGAACCGGCCAACGACGCGCCGTTGTGAAGGTGTCGAGCTCCACGTCACGCACAGCCCACATCCTGTCGGCATGCAAGCCGCGCCCCGCGATCGCCGACTGCGCGAGCCGTTCCCCGCCCATCGACTTGACCGGGTACCGCCAGATCTCCGCAACGCTGCCGACCACGCTCATCCCGGCGGCGAGTCTACGCCCAGCGGACGCCACCGCGAGACGGACGAGCCATCGACGCTACGCCGAAGCAGTGTCGAGACCCGCTTCTGTGCTCGCGCGAGGATCTCAAGCTCGATCACGGGGACCCTCGTTCGCGCGGGAGTCGGAAGCCTTAGGATGCTCATGCCGCTGGCCGTTGGACGGTGTGCACTGCCGTGAGCGCGGGCGGCTTTCGTGGTTTCCGGCTGGGGGTCAGAGTTATGACGTTTGCCAATCCTGGGGTCGTTCCCTGGGGCGAGGCTGGCGTGGATGCCGTATCAATGCGGGCAGGACCGTTTCCCGATCCTCGCCGAAGATCGTCGGGGCACATCGTTGGACACTCGTCTCAAGTGCGCACCCAGAAGGTCGAACAAAGAATGGTGAGTTTGAAGCGAGCAGGCTTCGCCGGCGTGTGCTGCGCCGTCGCCATTGCGGCTGCACAAGTCGCCATGCAGCCAGCACACATAGGGCGCAGGCAATCCAGATAACCCAGCGGCTCGCGATCCTCTCCTCCAATGGATCGAAACTGACACTCGTCGGCACGAGCGACGGCAAAATCGGCTCTCCTCTCGATTTGGGGGTGACTCATCGGTGAGGAAGCGCGATCTGGATGCCGGCGCAGCAGAGGTAGATCATCGCGATCAGTGCGTCGGCGGAGTGGAATCCGTACGCGCGGTGTGACAGCAACCTCACCTTGCTGTTTAAGGCTTCGAGCCGTCCGTTGCTCAATCCGAGCTCGACCGCGGCGAGCACGCCGGATTTGTGTTTGCGGATCGTGCGGGCGAGCTTGACGAACGGTTTCAGCCGGGAGCGAGACGCCCACGCCAGCCATGCGTCGAGGCGCTCTTTGGCCTCGTACTTGGGGACCTTGTAGATGTAGCGCAGCTCGCCGTAGAGCAGGAACGCCCGGTACATCCGCTTGTTGGTCAGCATGACCTCGGCGAGCTTGAGCAGCTGCCCGGCGGTCTGCTTGGCGGTGTCCTTGAGCAGGCTGTAGCGGGTGCCTTTGATCCACTTGCCCTCGCCGCTGGCAGAGCGGCCGTGGCGGTTGTACTCGTCGCGGCGGACCTGGTCAGCCGCCTTGCCGCCGAGCTGGACGACGTGGAAGGGGTCGAAGCAGACCTGGGCGTGCGGGAGCCCCTCGGGCGCGCGGATCGCCTTCTCATAGCCCGCCGACATGTCGATCGAGACCGCCCGGATCGAGGCCTTCTGCTCGTCGCTGAGCCCATCGAAGAACGCCTGCAGGCTGGCGGCGTTGCGACCCTCGGTCGACCACACGATCGAGCCCTTGTCGTGGTCGGCGACACAGGTCAGGAACTTGTGATCGGCGCCGTATGAGACCTCGTCCACGCCAATCAATCGCAGTCCGTCCAACCGGCCGGAATCAAGCTTGTCGGCGACGACCCGCGCGAGGATGTTGCCGACCGTCTCCCAGCCGATCCGCATCAGCCGCGTGATCTGCGTCTGGCTCATCTGCTGCGCGAGCCACGCGGTGAGATCGTCGAAGTCGCGCGTGTAGCGCGCGCCGGCGCGCGCCCACTCGACCATCTCGGGCAGATCGCCGCAGCCCGGGCAGTACAGCCGCCTGAGCCGGCACGCGACCTGGCACCGCACGCCGCCGAGATCCAGATGCCGCCAGCGCTTGACGCGATGGTCCTTGATCTTCAGGCCGCGGGCGCCGCAGCCAGAACAGATCGGCCGCTTGCGCCGCAGACAGACCGTCACGATCACCGCCCGCTCGCCGAACTCCACATCCCTGACCCACGCACCCGGTAGCCCAAGCATCCGGTTGAATGCCGTCGTGACCCGCACGTCGCCCTCCTTCGTAGGCAACTGAACTCAGAACATTCAGCAGCCTGCCGAAGTCGGGTGGCGGCGGGTCGCCCGGCATGTGCGCAACTTGCGAGCCCCTCCCGCGCGCTCGCGGCCACATCTAGTAGCGGAGCCGCGCGCCGCGCGTCAAGCGGCAGCCCCGATCGGCGAATCCCTCCGCCGACCCAAGCGTTTGCAGGAGATTCAGCCGCTTGACCCGGGCTTCGGCTCCGCTATCTCGCAATGACCGCCGGGCAGAGCCCGGCACCCTCAGGTCAACGACCCAACCGCCCCGGTTCCCCCGAAGTCACCCCCAAACGACGAGGAGTCCCCGCAAAATCGCCGGCGCACGCGTACACGGGGCGCTGCGCGCCGTGTCCACATCTGCCAGCCCACCGAAGTTCAAGGCAACGGGCACTCTCTTCTATCCGGCCGGAACACTGACGTACATGCTTAACGGAACGGCTACGGGCAGGCCGGACGGCAGCCTCAGCTTGAGCGGAACCGGAAGATTCACTGGCGGCACCGGCAGATACACCGGCGCGCACGGCAACTTCACTGGCTCGGGGACCAAGCCGGCAAACTCTTTCAAGACGTTTACCTTCAAAGGCAAGGTCTCCTATCGCTGATGCTGATCGCATCGCGAGTGGCTCGCTTCCAATCGTGACGGACCTATGCGCGAGACACGAATTCTTGCCGCTGGTTCGTCCGCAGAGGTCGAGTGACACGTGACCGCAGCCCTGCATCCATGGACGCGCGGGCATCCAAGAGTCGGAGCCGACAGCCTCGGAATGCGCGGCAAGGGCGACTCTTCGCCGGGCAGCATCTGCAATTTCCTGGCTAGCACCCGGCCCCGCGACGGTCTCGAGTTCCGCGGAGGCTGTCGCGCAAAGGTCGGGGTCGTTGGCGTGAGCGTTGGCCTGCTGGGTGCGGCGTGGGTGACGGGCCCGGTCTGTTCGGTGGTGTGACCACCGGAGGGGCCGTTTCAGGCCCCTGCGGTGGCGATTTGGTGACGGTGCAGCTTGGTGAGGTTGTGGCGGCGCCGGGATAAACCGGCATGGAGAAGGAGATGAGAGAGCTCTACATCGAAGGAGTAGCGATCCACGGTGGCCCCGAGCCGTGCGTGGTCGTCTGTGAGGGCGGCTGCGAAGCGTCGGTAGGGGTACGCGCAGGCTGGGCTATTGAGCCCCGAAAAGACAAGTCAGACCGAGGTGCCGACGCCCTCACAACTGGCGGAAGGCAACATCGTTGGCGGCGGTTTCGCGAGTCGTCAACGGACCTCGCGGGGTCCGAGAACCTGTGCATGCGGGGAATCTCCATGCGCGAGAACCGGGAGGTCCCACGATCACCCGCCTGTCTTGATGGTGGGGTGGGTCGTGCGGGGAAGGCTGAGGCCGTAATCCCGTGATGCACGATCGTGGGAAGTCAGACGATCCGGTAGTACCTGCGAAGCGGCCGAACAACGCCCAGGGTGGGGCGGCGGAGGTGGTGGAGGGAAGCGGGTCGGCCAAGGGAAACACGGCCAGCGAAACGCGCTCCGGACCCAGTGCCGGACCCAGCGCGCTCAGTGACCTGGACCGTGTGCGCCGAGTGGCGCGGAAGGACAAGGACGTGCGGTTCACGGCGCTCCTGCACCACGTCGATGTTGATCGGCTCCGAGCGGCGTATTGGGCGATCCGCCCGAAGGCCGCGCCGGGCGTCGACGGCGTGAGGTGGACGGAGTACGGGCAGGACCTCGAAGCGAACCTTCGGGATCTACATGCTCGGGTCCATCGCGGGAGCTACCGGGCGAGGCCGTCGAGGAGAGTGTTCATCCCGAAGGCGGACGGGCGGCTGCGGCCGCTCGGGGTCGCGGCGCTTGAGGACAAGATCCTCCAGCGGGCGCTCGTCGAGGTGCTGAACGCGATTTACGAGGCGGACTTTCTCGGCTTCTCGTACGGGTTCCGGCCCGGGCGCTCCCCG
Organism: uncultured Solirubrobacterales bacterium; assembly: GCA_963796525.1. Lineage (GTDB taxonomy): Bacteria > Actinomycetota > Thermoleophilia > Solirubrobacterales > Solirubrobacteraceae > Palsa-465. The sequence continues at coordinate 3,425 of CAWCMD010000009.1, read as the reverse complement.
CATCATGCGTTGGACGCGCTCGCCGCCGGGGTCACGCGGAAGAAAGTGAACTGGGTGCTCGACACGGATTTCCGTGAGTTCTTCACCAGCCTTGACCATCGATGGCTGGAGAGGTTCCTTGAGCATCGGATTGCGGACAAGCGGGTCCTGCGGCTGATCCAGAAATGGATGGCCGCGGGGGTCATCGAGGACGGGGCGTGGACGGAGAGCCTGGAAGGCGTTCCACAAGGGGCATCGGCTTCGCCGCTGCTCGCGAACGTCTACCTGCACTACGTCTTCGACCTATGGGCTCACCAGTGGAGGACTCGGCATGCCCGCGGTGACGTGGTCATCGTGCGGTTCGCCGACGACGCCGTGGTGGGATTCGAGCATCGGGAGGACGCTGAGCGGTTCTGGATGGATCTTCGTGAAAGGCTCGCGAAGTTCAATCTCGAGCTGAACGCTGAGAAGACCCGGCTGATCCGGTTCGGGCGGTTCGCCGCCCAACAGCGGAAGGAACGGGGTCTCGGCAAGCCTGAGACGTTCCAGTTCCTCGGCTTCACGCACGTCTGCGGGAAGACGAAGACGGGGCGCTTCAAGCTCAAGCGGATTACCGACAAGAAACGGATGCGCGCGAAACTCGGCGCGGTCAAGGCCGAGCTGATCAGACGACGGCATCTGCCCATTCCCGACCAAGGGCGCTGGCTGGCCAGCGTCCTGCGCGGGCACTGCAATTACTACGCGGTGCCCGAAAACAGCAAGGCGATCAACGCCTTCCGCCACCGGATCATCGGCCACTGGCTGAGCGCGCTGCGGCGCCGAAGCCAGCGCACCCGACTGACCTGGAAGCGGATGTACCGCCTCGCAGAGCGATGGCTACCACGAGTCCGGATCCTGCACCCATGGCCCAACGATCGCTTCGACGCCAGAACCCAAGGCAGGAGCCCAGTGCGTTAGCAGCGCCCGCTGGGATCTGTGCGGGGGGCGGGCCGAGCCCTCAAGAGCAAAGGCCCGTCCCTACCGCGATGGTGGCCATCAGTAATCGCCACTCGGTGCGCACGGCGCTCCTGCCTCTTCGGAGAAATCGTGTGACACCTCGGTTGTGGCGGGTGTGACCGAAGACGGGTTCGATCATCTGTTTGCGTTTTCGATAGAGCTCGTGGCCGAGTTCGCTCGCGAGGACGTATCGCATCCAGGTGTAGCGGCCGCCGGTCCAGCCGGCTCGTTGTTTGCCGCTGCCTGAGCCGTCGGGCGGGATCAGCACCTGGATGTGCTTGTTGGCGATCACCTCGTCCATGTGCTCCTCGTTCCAGTACTGAGCGTCGGCGAGCGCGGTCTCGATCCGGCCGGTGACGCCCGCCTGCTCGAGCTCGGCGATGGTGGCGGTGATCATCGGGCCGAGCTGTGACCAGTCGGTGTTGCTGTTGGTGATCTCGGCCGCGAGAACGATCTGCCGCTCGTCAGACGACCGCTTGCGCGTTGAAGCCCTGCACGTACCCCTCGCGGGCCTTCAGCCGCTTGCTGTCCGGATCGGTCAGGTTCACCTTCCCGTCCGGCACCTCGGGCGGCTGATACGGCTTCGGTGGGCCGCCGACTCGGTGCGCACCGGCCTCGCGGCGCCGCTCGCGGAACTGCTCATAAGCCTCGTTCCCACGGCACTCGGTCTCCAGCTCCTCCTCGAGCCGCTCGGCCGCCAGCAACAACCGCTCTGACCGCGAGCGCGGCACCGCGTCCGGGTGATCCCAGCGATGCTGCTCAAGCTGCCGGCGCGCCTCGCGCAACCAACCCTCCCGCCCCTGCGTACGCGCAACGATCCGCTCCTCGTCGAACTCAAACTCCGGCTCTGGGCGCGGCTCCGGCTCCGCGGGCGACTCCTCCTCGGGAGACTCTTGAGCGTCAGTGCGCTCGTGGCGCCGTCGCTGCTTGGCTTCGCGAAGAACTCGCGCCGACCCTCTGCCGTGCGCAGCTGCTCGGGCAGCTCATCACCACGCGCCTCACCGAACTGCTGATCCTCAGCCTCGTCGGTCGCCTTGTGCTCGGCCAGGATCTCGCGCGCGATCTGCTCGAAGTCGCGGGTCGAGTCAGAATTCGCGTTCCCCGCCATCCGCGTCCCGTCGATCGCGACCAACCCCGGCTTCACCAACCCCGCCTGATCGCACAGCCTGAGCACCTCACTGAACAACTCGGCAAGCGCCCGCTCGTGGCGGACCACGAACCTGGCGATCGTCGCGTGATCAGGCACAGCGTTCCCCGTGATCACCCGGTACGCCACATCCTGACGACAGTGACCGCTCGATCGCCCGCGACGAGCGCACCTTCGTCGCGTACGCGAACAAGACGAGTGTCACCATCATCGACGGCTCATACGCCGCCCGACCGTGACCGTCAGCCCGATACGCCGGCATAGAACGCCGACGGTCCATCCGCGCCACCGCGTCGATCATGAACCACGCCAAGATGATCCGCCGGCAGCCACTCCCTCACGTCCGGCGGCAACAAGAATCCCTGCTCACGACACCCTCAATGAAGTTCTGAGCCATCCGTGCGCCACGAACGCAACAAGGAGGTCGATGTAGAAGATCGGACTGATTGATGCGGTGCTGTATCAGAGATGGAGGGGCCGGTCCTTGGGCTGGTGGTCCTCCGCGGCCGCCCTGCAGGGGGAGGCCGCAAACCACCGCAAGGTGCGCCGGTCAAGAGTCGGGGTGCTGAGCGTTGCGGCAAAAGGCGCGCCTGTGAGCGCGTCAGGTATGGGCCAAGAAGGCGAGCGCAAGCGAACCACTGATGACGTGTCGAAACAGAATCGATGACATCGAAACCGGGCCTGGTATGTCGGCCCGGGATGAGCCTGGAAGATGCCTGCCGACTGGCCAGGCGGTGTCCGGCATGGAGGTGGCGCGAGCTTGGTCCGGGCTCTGGTGCGGAACGTGGGAACCTGTCGCCCCGCGCCCGCGCGCGGCCAGTGGCGCAGTATCGGCCTGCGGTCGTTCGTGGAAGGGAGACCCCGAGCGGCCGAAACCGCGAGGGTTGAGTACCGATGCGGAGCACAGGGGCGGACCGCCTCGTGGTAGCGATGAAGGTCCTGTAATGGGGCTGGAGCGACGGGGGCGGGTTATCCTGGCTTGTTTGGGCGGCCAACCGCGATGATGCGGGAGGAGCCGGTGAGCGAGCCGAAATCGAACGGCAAGCCGTTTGCCATTTCCAAGTGGCTGGTCTGGGAGGCGTGGCGAAGGGTCAAGGCCAACGACGGGGCCGAAGGGGTCGACGAGGAGTCGATCCAGGCGTTCGAGGCGAACCTGCGGGAGAACCTCTTCAAGGTCTGGAATCGGATGTCCTCGGGGAGTTACATGCCGCCGCCGGTGAGGGCGGTTGAGATACCGAAGAAGTCGGGCGGGTCAAGGATGCTCGGCGTGCCCACGGTCGCGGACAGGGTCGCTCAGACCGTC
>CAWCMD010000008.1:0-175593 GCA_963796525.1 uncultured Solirubrobacterales bacterium | reverse complement strand
CCTCCCCACACCTGTGCCGTGCCCGCGGTACAACGAAAGCACGACTCACGCCAACTACGAGCGATTCCCCGCACCTCGCCAATCTCGCAACTGTCGTCGTCGACGACCGTCGACGGCTGCGCGGCATCAGCGTGCGGACCTGCTTTCCCGCGACAGCAGGGCGCATGCGCCTCTTCCCTGGTTTGCGCTCGCAGCAGGGCGCGCACGCGCCTGAGCGAAGGCCTCCAGCCGCCCCGCTTTCGCCAAACGCCGGTCCCGTTCAGTGCTTGCAATCAGATCAAGCAAAAGACGGTGCCCGGCTCGCTCAGCAACGCTGACACAAGCTCCGGAAGCATCCGAGCTTGATGGCATCCCAGGTCGAGGCCACGTCGGCTGGCTGACAGCAATCGCAGATTCTCAGTTCAGTCGCCGCCGCATCTCGCAGAGATTGCTTGCTCTGGCTGGCGCCGGTCTGCGATGCTGACGTTGTGGGTGGCGCCTCAGGCGAAAGGAGACGCATGCCGGCCGACCTTGAAGACGCTACGCGTGCCTTCTATGTCGCGCTGAACGACGTGTTGGGCGGCGATGTGGCACCCATGTTGGCGGTGTGGTCCCATGCCGACGACGTGACATACATGAGTCCGTTCGGCGAGCTGCTCGTCGGCTCCGAGCCAGTGAGAGCCTCATGGGAGGCACAGGCCGATCAGCGACTCGGTGGGCAAGTCGAACCAGACGAGCTGCGCCACTTTGTCTCCGACACTCTCGGGTTCGTCGTCGGGATCGAGAGAGGAAGCGTGGAAGATCGGCGGCGTTGCGACTGTGGTCGACACCGCGCGACGAGCATGTACAGAGTCGAGGACGACCGCTGGGTCATGATTGGACATCACACCGACCCGCTGAACTCAGCGCGGTGACGTTGGCGCCCAAAGGAAGGACGCTCGGACGATCGCCTCGCCGGCCGGCGCTCAGGCCGTCGACCTAGTTCAGCCCCGGTCGCTTCGAGCGTGACCGTCTCCTGCGCGGCGAGACGGGGATGGGAGAGCGAGCACGAACATCTGCTCCTTGGTTGTCGGGCAGACCTGCGCAAGGCGGATCAATCCATCGCGTTTCGCCCGCTCCCACGCAGGCTCGATCTCGCTCTCATCAACGTTCAACTCCCATGCCACCAACCCGAGGCTGGCTGAACCAAACTCCGTAATGATCGCGATCGTCTCATCCAGCCACCTGATCTCAGACGGCTGAACCCGTGATGAAGCGTCAGGCACCCACCGCCCTTTATAACGGCCGTTGGTGGGCACTTCCATTGGATAGTTGTCCACGACTACCGCGGTGCCGATCATCGGATTTGGCCGAAGGCGAGCAAGCCCGTGTACGCGTCCAGCTTGCAAAGTGCTGCCGCGACGACATCCTGGTCGCTCGTCGGTTCGCGGGTGACACGCGCCGCCGCGATCGACGAAGGCGCTCCCAGCACAACTTCCGACGACAAAGAACGGGCGATCGATAGACCCGTCAGTTGACTGACACCACTACCCGGCGCTTACCCGCACGGCGAGCCTTGCGCGCCTCGTGTTCGCGCTTGCGACGGTCGCTTGGTCAACGCTTTGGCCGAGGACGTAGACGAGTACCGGGACAGCTAGTACGGACCCGCCGCTGCCGAGCATCCCGAGGCTCGGCCCGATGCCGAGCCCAAATGGAATCGCCGCGAGAGCCACCGCTCGCTCGCTAGTTCGACTTGGTGGCCGGAAGTCGTGAGGTTGTGACGAATTTATGTTGCAGGCGCGAGGCGGGCTTGTTGGATGTAGTTCTTGACTGCGTTGTCGAGGGTTTGGAGGGCGCGCCGGATTTCGATCTCGGCGGGTGGCTTGTCGGCTTCTAGCAAGGGCCGCAGGAGTCGGTTCTGGAGCTTGGTGTAGAAGACCGCGACGCGGATGCCGTCGCTGGTGAGGATGTAGGTGTTGCTGCGGGGTAGGCGTCTGATGAGTCCGTGGAGCCGGAGGCGGCGGAGGTCGTAGCTCATCTTGCTGGAGCTGTAGTCCTGGCCGAGGTGTCCGGCGACGAGCCCGCGAAGGCTTTTGTTGGTGAAGCCGGTGACGGCACCGAGGACGTGGCAGAGGGCGCCGGCCAGAGCCATGGCGCGTATATCCCCGAAGCGCAGGGCTCCGGATCTTTGGCCCTCGTGGTGGGGCTGGTGGATGCGCTCGAAGAGCGCAGAGCCGATGGCACAGCTCTGACCGGCACGTTCGATGATAAGCAGCCGCTGGTTGACCTGGCGGGCTCTGTCGATCAGCTCGGGGAGGTTGTGCAGGCGGGCGGGGACGTCGAGATCGGCTGGCTTGTTGATCACGGTCTCGATCCGCAGTGCGCGCCCGTCCTTGAGGTACTGCTTGACGCGCGAGTGCTTGTAGCGGAAGTCGATCCGGACGTCGGTGCCCGCGCTGAAGATCCGCGTCTGGTAGGGGTGGTGGGTCGGTCGGCGCAGGTGGCGGGCGAACACGAGCGAGACCTCCTCGGGCCGTCCGATCCCGATGTTGTCTTGGACGAGCGCCTCGAAGAACCCCCGGGCACGGCGCGGGTTGTCGAGCACGAGCGTGCGCGAAATCTCAACCTGGCGCATCGACAGCTCCCACCAGTAGCCGGCGGCGCGATCCTCGGCGGTGAGCGGGGTCGGGATCTGCGTGATCCAGCGGTCGAAGAACGCCTGGACGTGATGCGGGCCGAAGGTGTCGCAGATCGCTTGGAGCCGCTCGGGCTGATCGCAGGCCGCGAATCCGTTAGACAGGGCAGCGAACTCGATCCCGACGCGGGCGGCCTGGCGTTTGGCCCACTCGTGTCCGTTGAGCCACACCTTCGCCGAGTACGGGGCGTAGGTGCCGATCTTGATGAACCCCGGCCCGAACTCGCGGTCGAGGATGTAGAAGTAGTAGATCCCGACGCGCCGCTCCTCGCGGAAGTACTCGAAGCTGACGACCTTCCCCGGGGCGGCGCGGTTGCGGGCAGAGAACACCCACTGAAACTCCTGGCAGGCGACGATCGCGACCACGCCGAACCGGTGCTCGCGCTCGGCGGCCTCCAGGTACGGGCGGACGTGATCGAGTTTGCGGTCATCCCACCGTGAGCGGTCCGGCTTCTTGAGCTGGAGGATCGGGATGCGGTGCTCGGCCGCGAACGCCTTGACCTCCCGACGGAACCGGTTGCCAATCGGCCCCAGCAGGGCCGGCGAAGGGATCGGGTGCCCAAGATGGTCACGCAGGAAGCGGACCACCTGACCGCCGACCTGCAGGTTCGGCACGTACGCGTTCAGATACAGCCGATCTACACACTCGATCTCGAGCGCCACATGACCCTCGAGCACGTCGTTGATGTTCGCCACGGTCGCCATCGCCCCATGGTGAACACCGAGGGCGGGCTCTGCCCGCCCGGCCGTCCGACCCGCGACGGGGGGAGGCCGGGAGGGGGCCTGACCCCCTCCCGCTAACTACTTGCCCCGGATAAACGACGGGGGTTGAGAACCAAAACGGCCGCGTTCGTGATCGATCGCGGCCGTTCCGGGCAAATGGTTTGTGCTCTTGGTCGAGCCGGGGGATCGTTTCAGGTGGTTCGGATGGCGAGGGTGTCAAGGTTGTAGGCGAGGATTGCCCACCCGGTCCAGGTGTTCATGCCGTTCTGTCCCTTCAGCCGGGAGCGACGCATCCCGTAGCCGCGTTTGAGGTGGCTGATTCGGCCCTCTGAGCCGGTGCGGTAGCGGGCGAGCCGTCGTTGCGTTCGCCTGGATCCGGGTTGTTGGCGTCCGGCGATGAACACTCGGTCGGGCGCAAGAGGTTGGAGTGCGTCCGCGGTCGGGGCTTTCTCGAAGCCGCCATCGAGCGCGACCTCTCGCGGCCTGAGGGCGAGCCGGTCGAGCTCGCTGACGGTATCGGGCAACAGCTGGGTCTCGTTCGGGCTGCCGAGCTTGGTCGAGGCCGGCACGATGAACCCGCGCGCGCCGCGCTTGGTGTTCTGCGTGACCTCGCAGATCTGCACCACGTACCCGAACTCGTTTGGCTTGCCGAGCTTGCCCTTGCGGATCGGCCTCGCGTCTGGATCGAACATCGACACCAGCCGGTTCGCGATCGGCTCGCCAGCGAGCCGACGCTTGATCTGGATCACGACCCGCTCGGCTCGGTCGGCGATCTCCTCCAGGCGTGTGGCTGCGGAGAGCTTCGCGCTCGCACCACGTCCCCTGGCCGCTCGTCGCGCTCGGGCCGCCAGTCGCCTGGCTTCCCGCAGCGAGCGCGAAAGCTGTTCGCCGGCCTCCTGGGTCAGCCGCAGCACCTCCTGCTTGCGCTCCCCAGTCCGCCGGCCCATCGTCTTGGAGATCATCCGCAACCGCCGCCCGATCGCACGCGTGCGATCCCGCACCCGCCCAGCCCGTTCCCCAACCCGGGCGCCCAGCTTCTTCGCCTCGCGCGCCAGCGTCCGCGCGCCATCCAGCGCCAACGCCGCATCGCTTGGATAGCGCACATCCGCCTCCACCACCGTCGAATCGATCCGCACCGCCCGCGCCCGAAACCGCGTCTCGCGCTGCGCCTTGGCGATCACACACCGCGTCAGCTCGTTGACCACCTCGCCACCGAGCCGGCGGGTCAGCTTGCGCACCGTCGACTCGTCCGGAACCCGCACCCCGAGCGCGATCAGACAGAACCTCCGCAGATGAATCGAGTCCGACACCTCCCGCACCAGCGTCTCGTACCCCCAACCGGTGCGCTGCTTGATCACCATCAACCGCACAAACGTGGCCATCGAAATCGTCGGGCGACCATGAGCCACAGCCTCCTCGCGCCAACTCGCCGCGATCGGCTCGAACAACGCTGCGTCGCTCAACAGCACATCCAACGCCGCCAAGTCCTGCGGCAACTCCCGCACCTCGCACGGCAACACCTCGTCCCACAACGACTCGACCTGCCCGCCAACCAGCCGCAACATACACAACCTCCTCAACCAAGAAACTCACCATTTGCAGGACGAATTCTCTTGATCAGGCCGGACAGAACCCCCGACTATTTCCGGGTCAAGTAGCTACGCAGCTAACTGCATTGTTCTGCCGATCGATCCACTGCATGGGACGTTGGTGCTGGGCACGGCATCGGTCCGTCTTCGGCCTCAGGATATGGACCCCTGTCCGCGCGGGGCCGCAAAGACACTGAAGAGGTCATGTGCTTTGGCGTCACGAGAGCCGACCGGTGCTAGGTGGTAGAGGTGCTCGATGGTGGCGAGGATCGAGGTCGTGTCGTGTTCGGTGTGATCGACTGAGAAGTCGTGGCGGAGCAGCGGGGAGATGACGATCGCCGGGATCCTGGGGCCGGGCCCCCACTCGTCGTGAGGGCCCGGCGGCCCGCCGGCCTGACCGGGCGGCGGCATGTGGTCCCACGCGCCGCCGTACTCGTCGTAGGTGAACACGACGAGCGTGTTCCGGGCACATGCGCTGCCCTCGACGGCGCGCACCAGGCCAACCGCCGCCGTGTCGCCCTGGTAGGGCGGGACCCCGGGGTGCTCGCTATCGGCCCGCATCAGCTTGGTGAAGGTGACTTGAGGCAGGTGGCAGACGACACGCGAACGCGCGAGCAGCCGCTTGAACTCGGCGAGGTCGCGCAGGTGCTGGCGGCGGTTGCGGCGGCCGGCTGAGGTGCTTCGGGAGAACGCGCTGTAATAGTTGAAGGGCTGGTGGTGGAAGGTGAAGGCAACGCTCGCGCAGAACGGCCACCTTGAGTCTTTGGCCGTGTAGGGGGCAGGGCAGTTCGTGTGACCCGGGACGGGGTGCTCCAGAGGGCGGCGGCCGTTGGTCCAGCCGGGCGCGCCCACGTTTCCGTTGGCGTTCGACCACCCCTCGGAGTACCACGCCCAGCCGATGCCCTTGGCGTCCAGTCGGTCTGCGATCGTGGCATCGCGCGTGGAAATCAGCGGCAGCAGGCTGCGCTTCCCCTGGCTGGTGGGCTGTTGGGCTGGATTGATCGTGTTGATCGCGAAATCACCGCACGGGATGAACCGCGGCGGCGTTGGCAGCGTGTCGGCTCCGGCGGGCTTGGGATGACACGACGGGGTCAGGTCGCCCGAGTACAGGAGATGCTCGGCGTCCGGTAGCGGCGAGTGATACGCGAGCGAGAACTCCTCGGCGCGGTCGTATGTAGAAGGAAGGCCGTTGCCGTCGACGACGGAGTGCACGTCATCGCCCCTCTGCTTGGCCGTCGCCTGGTTATCGGCTCCCGGCCAGGTCGGCGTGCGCGCCGAGATCAACCACTGGTGGTTGAGAAACGAGCCGCCGAAGGCCGCCTGGAAGAACCGATCGGCGACCGCATAGCGTGGGTGACCCGGTTCGTGCAGGTACTTGTAGATCGGCATCGACTGGGTGTCCCAGTAGCCCATCGCCAGCCCGACGCTGGTCGCGTTCCCGGCCACGAAGCGGTCCATGCGCCCGTGGTCGACCTCGTAGCGGCTCTGTAGGAAATCGTGCGATAAGTCCAGCGTGCAGCCGAACAGCTTGGGCCCGTACTTGTCGGGGCAGCTGTCTGCATCGGGCGGCACGAACGCCGAGAGCCGAAACGGCCGGTTGCGGAAGTGGCTGCGAAACGGGTTTCCACCGGCGTCAAGGCCACCGCACACCGGCGGCTCCTTGACCAGCTCGGTGTCGTTCTGGATCAGGCAGCCCAGGGGGTGCCCGCTCTGGTCGGTCTGGACCATGTGACCGGGATCCGCGTCAGCCAGACCGTCGACCCCTTCCCAGCTCCCGTAGACGTTGTCGAAGCTGTGGTTCTCCTGGTAGATGACGACAATCCGCTGCACTGCCGGGCCTGGCGGCCTGGCCGGCGAAGCCGCCCCCAACGCAGGAACAGGAGCGAATGCGAGCGCCAGGACGGCAAGCCCGAGCGCCGCCACCAGCGGCGCGCACACGACCACTTTGACTCGGGCGGCCCCCAACACTGAATCGGTGAGTCTAACTGCACGCATCTCGATCGAAAGCGCGGCGACGCGCTCCCCAGCGCGCGCGATGCGAGACGGACATCGTCAAAGCGATGACCTCGGCGCGCCAGAACGATGGAGCAATCCGGGTGTGCATGGCCGTCAGCCGGACCATCGCTCTCGTCCTCAGCGCTGTCGCCGAGACACGACTTCTTCGGCGACACATCGTGCGACCTTATGGACGGCCAGCGCGATCGGGGTGGGTAGTCCTGCGCAAACAGGGGCGTAAAACTCCCGCGCGGCGACCGGGTCCTCCTCAGATGTGCCGCGGAGCACTCGGTGGGACTCTCTGGGCTAGCGAGAGAGGAGTCCGCCATGGCCATCCTAGACCGGCCCACACCGGCTGAGTTCACCGGGTCGCCGCCGCGCGTGGCGCAGGCGATCGTGGATGCGCGAGAGGTGGATAAGCGCTACGACACGGGTAAGGTCCAGGTGCACGCACTCAGGGGTGTGACCTTCTCGGTCGAGCCCGGCGAGATGGTCGCGATCATGGGGCCGAGCGGTTCGGGTAAGACGACGCTGTTGAACTGTCTGTCGGGCTTGGACGCGATCGACGGTGGGGAGGTGCTGATCGAGCGGGTCGCGCTGCATGAGATGTCCGACGTTGAGCGCACGGATCATCGGGCGCGTCGGATGGGGTTCGTGTTCCAGTTCTACAACTTGATGCCGGTGTTGACGGCGGTGGAGAACGTCGAGCTGCCATTGCTGGTGGCGCGTGTGCCCGGCAAGCGGGCGCGCTCGATGGCTCTGGAGGCGCTGGAGATGGTCGGCATGGCTGCGCGGGCCAGACATCTTCCCGACGAGCTGTCTGGCGGCCAGCGCCAGCGGGCCACGATCGCCCGGGCACTGGTCAACCGGCCCGCGATCGTCTGGGCGGATGAGCCGACCGGCGATCTGGATAGCGAGAACGCGGCTGAGATCGTCGCCCTGATGCGCAGGCTGAACCGCGAACGGGGTCTGACTTTCTTGATCGTCACGCACGACATCGCGGTGGGCCGGGCCACGGATCGGATCGTGCGGATGATCGACGGCCAGATCGTCGAGGAAGAGCGTTTGGAGGTTGGACATGGTCGCACAGGTGACGCTGGCTGACATAGACCTGCTCAGGGCGAGCCTCGGGGCAGTGACGGATCTGTACCGGGAGTCGGTCGTTCCCGCACTTCAGGAGGAGCCCGGCTACTGCGGCGTGTATGGACTGGCAACGTCCGAGGGCAAGGCGATGGTGATCACGTTCTGGGAGACGGAGGAGGACGCGGAGCGTCATGTTGCCAGCGGCGTCTACGACGAGCAGGTAGAGAAGTTCGTGACCTTTTATCGCGCAACGCCGGGGCGCGAGAGCTATCAAGTGATGATTGTCGACATGCCCGTAGTTACGACCGGATGAGGTGCAATGACCAAGCTGTTTGGTGTCCCGCTTGGCCCACTGGCGGTCGTGTCGGTCGCCTTGCTCGCGGTCGCGCTCGGGCTGATTGCGCTGCTGGCCCTCCGTAATCGCGTCCTGCTGCGGTTGGGTATGCGCAACGCGAGCCGACGGCGGGCGCGCAGCGCGTTGATCGTGCTCGGGCTGATGCTGGGCACCGCGCTGTTCGCGGCGGCGCTGGCGACTGGGGACACGATGAGCCACACGATCCGCTCCGGCGCGATCAAGTCGCTCGGGTATACCGACGAGCTCGTCCAGACCAAGGGCGCGAAGCCCACCCTGGCTGGTGCCGAAACCGGTGCCGCCACCGGCGTGCGCTACTTCCCGACCTCGGACTACGCCCGCGTGGCGGCTGCGCTTGTCGGCTCGCGGCTGGTCGACGGCGTCGCCCCCGCGATCATCGAGCCGGGTGCGGCGCTGGACGCACGTACCAGGCAGAACGAGCCCCAGCTGACGGTGTTCGCCACCGACCCCGCACGCATGAGCGGATTCGGCACGATCCGCGAGCACAACGGCAAGCCTGTCTCGCTGGCTGATCTGCCGTCCGGCGTGACCGTCACGAACGTCAAGGCGACGCTCCCGTCCGGCGAGGCATTCATCAACGTCAAGGCCGCCAAACAGCTCGATGCGCGCCAAGGCGATGTCGTGGCCGTCTTCGCCGGCGGGCGGATGATGACTGTGCGTGTCCGCGCGATCGTCGACTACGACGGCACGGGCACGAGCAAGTCGGCGCTGATCCTGCCGCTCGGCGCTGCACAGCGGCTGCTGGGCCAGCCCGGGAAGATCAACAAGGTCCTGGTCTCAAACCGCGGTGATGAGATCTCCGGGGCGGGTCTAAGCGATCGGGTCGTGCGGCTGCTGCGGCCGACGCTGGGCTCCGTCGGCTTGGACGTGGGCACAGTCAAGAAGGACGCGATCAAGGACGCCGACGCCGCCGGCTCGACCTTCATGTCGTTCTTCACGACGTTCGGATCCTTCTCGATCGCCGCTGGGATCCTGCTGATCTTCCTGATCTTCGTGATGCTGGCTGCGGAACGCCGCGGCGAACTCGGGATCGCGCGCGCGGTCGGAACCCGGCGCAGCCACCTGGTCGAGATGTTCATGTTCGAGGGCGTGGCCTACGACCTGATGGCCGCGGCGGTCGGGGCCCTGCTGGGGCTTGTGCTTGCCTACGGGATGGTGCTGCTGATGGCCGGCGCGTTCGGCTCCACGAGCGATCTCAGCGTCAGCTACGCGGTGAAGCCGGCGAGCGTGGTGATTGCGTACACGATCGGGGTGCTGCTGACCTTTGCCGTGGTCACCTTCTCCGCCTGGCGGGTGAGCCGCATGAACATCGTGAGCGCGATCCGCGACCTACCTGACCCACCCGCGCGCAAGGGTCGCAAGCGACGCGTGCTGGGCGCTGCTTTGGGAATCGCTCTGGGCATCATGCTGATCGCCTCCGGTGCGAGCTCGAAGACGGAGATGCCGTTCGACCTCGGCGTCTCGATCGTGATCCTCAGCCTCGTGCCGCTGGCGCGGGTCGCCTGCATTCCGGATCGCGTTGCGCGCACCGTGACCGGACTGGCGCTGGTGCTGTTCTTCGTGCTCCCCGTCACCCGGTGGCTGTTGGGGTCGACGAAGGGCAACTTCTCGATCTTCATCCTTGCCGGGCTGATGATCGTGATCGGCGCCAGCTGGGCGATCATGTACAACGCCGATGCGCTGCTGGCCGCGCTCAATGCGGTGCTCGGGCGCAACCGCCGGCTCGCGCCCGTGCTGAAGATGTCGATGGCCTATCCGCTGCGCAGCTTGTTCCGCACCGGCGTGACCTTCGCGATGTTCACGCTCGTCGTCTTCACGCTCGTGTGCGGCGCGACCATGACCGGGGCGTTCACGAACGCGTTTAACGACCTGAAGTCCTACAGCGGCGGTTTCGACATTCGCGCCACCACCGCACCCGCCAGCCCCGTCACGAACATGTCCGCGGCGCTGCAGCATGCGCCGGGCGTCAACGCGGCGGACTTCCGTTACGTGTCGAGCCAGTCGTTCCTGCCGGTGAGGGCAAGGCAGGTCGGTCGCAGCCATCCGGGCGCTGATTACGTGGTACGCGGACTCGACTCCGTGTTCCTGCAGCACACCACGTACGGGATGGCTGCCATGGCCAACGGCTACGGCTCAGCGGCCGCGGTCTGGCAGGCGGTCCGTTTGCACCCGGGTCTCGCCGTGATCGACGCCATGATTGCCCCGCGACGGGGCAGCTTCGGGTTCGGCCCCCGACCGGACCTCAAGCTCTCCGGATTCTACGTCGAGGACAAGCATTTCTCACCGATCCAGATCGACGTGCGCGACCCGCAAAGCGGCCGTAGCGTCAGGCTCACGGTGATCGGGGTGCTCTCGGAGACGGCGCCGCTGGAGATGGCCGGTGTGTTCACCTCGCAGCAGGAGCTCACGCCGGTCTTCGGCAACCGCGTCAAGCCAACCGTTCACCTGTTCGCGCTCAAGCCGGGCGTCAGCGCCACCAGCACCGACAAGAAGCTCGAGGCGGCGTTCCTCCCGAACGGCCTGCACGCCGATGCCATGTCGAAGCTGCTGTCCGACGCCGTCGGCGCCAATCGCACGATGAACCTGCTCGTCGAAGGGTTCATGGGTCTCGGTCTGATCGTCGGAGTTGCTGCGCTGGGCGTGATCAGCGCCCGCGCCGTGGTCGAACGCCGCCAGCAGATTGGCGTGTTGCGCGCGATCGGGTTCCAGCGGCGCATGGTGCAGCTCAGCTTCCTGCTCGAGTCCTCGTTCATCGCCCTGAGCTCGATCTTCTTCGGCACCCTGCTCGGGCTCGCGGTTGCCTACAACTTCCTCGACGAAATCCAGAAGCAGCCGAGCTGGAGCAACATCACTTTCAGTCCGCCTTGGGTGGCACTAGCGATCATCTTCACGACCGTGTACCTGATCGCAATGGCGACCTCGTACGCGCCTGCGCGGCGCGCCTCACAGGTCTATCCGGCAGAAGCACTCCGCTACCAGTAGCGCCTGTGCAATGGAGGCCGAGGCGCTCGCGCCCTGCGCATCAGATCGCGATCGGTTCAATGAGACTCCGTATCAGAGCAAGCACCTTCTCGACGAACCGGATGCCAGCCCGTGCCCTCCTCTATCTGATCAAGCCGGTGCGCGCGCTGCAGATTCCGGCGTCCTTCCTTCTTGGCTGCCACGATCATCGGGTCCCCGATGGGCGCCAGGCGCGATCATCGAACGGTTACTCGCTCGCAGAAGTGGCGTGGCCTACTTCGCGGCGCTCACAGGCCGCTCGATAAGAACTTCTGCAGCTCCGATCGCAGCTGGTTCGAGAACGGAAGCGTCTGGTTGTATGCCGCGGGATTGCCGGTGATGTCTTCCTTGAGGAAGTGGTCGACTCGGTCGAGGTGCAAGTAGTCGAGCTTCGCGTGGGCTTTGGCCAGGCCTGCCGCGAGGCGGTTCTCGTAGGCGCAGTCGAACTTGTCGTCGACGTTGCTGCAGGTCAGCAGCACCGGCGTCTGGGGAGCGAGCTTGGCCGCCAGGACGGGTGGGTCGTAGCGCTCAAGCTGGGAGACCTCGAGATAGGTGCCCGAGCTGCTCGGGGCGAAGAAATTCACGACCGCGGCAGGCAGCCCGCTTGGCAGCGTGCCGGTCTGCCGAAGCGACGCGATCGCGCGCGCAATCGCGCGCCGCAGGTTCAAAGGGAGGGCTCCCGCTGCGTGCATGGCGACGTTCAGCTGCCGGTCCGGCAGCGGTTCGAGCAACCCGACGGCATGGACCTTGGGCGTCGGGCCGGCGAGCCCGGTCGCCAGCAGCAGCGCGTACACGCCGCCCTGGCTGTGTCCGATGACCGCCAGGCGCGCGCGGTCGATCTGCCGCTGGCGGGCCAAGAAGTTCAGCGCGGCCGTTGACTCCTGCTCGTAGACCTTGAGCCCGACCTGCTCGGGATGGCCGGCGTACTTGCCCCACGCTGTCTGGCCGCTGCCCACCTTGTCGTAGCGCAGGCTCGCGACACCGTCGGCCGACAGCCAATTGGCCACCGCTTCAAGCAGGTTTCGATTGGGCTGTTGTGGGCTGTTGTCGTTGCGGTCGGTCACCGTGCCGCTGCCCCCGAGTAGCAGCGCAGCCGGGATCACCCCAGCCGCCGCCGCGCTCGGATGCGTGTAGGTGCCATAGATCCTCACCCCGCCAGCCTCAAAACTGATCGGCTGAGCTTGCCACCCGGCAGCCAATGGAGGGATCACGCTGGCCGGCGAGGCCGTCGGCGTACGCGGCTGAATCGAGGCGTTCGCGATCAGACCCCGGGCGTCCACCCCCACAGTGATCTCGAACGGCTGAGCGCCACGGACCGTGACCACAAACACCACTAAGTTCGGCTGACTGCTCTTGACCGAGACCAGGCGAAGCGGCTGCATGACGGCAAGCGCGCTGTTGATCGCGGCACGGCGGTTGTGAGCAAGGGAGGCCTGAGAGAAGTGGGCACGAGCCGCGGCATCGGAGATCGGAAGGCTGGCTGCAGCTTGCAGCAGCCAGCGAGCCTGCGCCCCGGCCGGGGTGTTCGGAAACGACCCGGCGCTCGTCGACGCCGTCGTTGCCGTGTGGCTACCTCCGCAACCCGCCAGAACCGACACGACGGCGAACGCCACGATGCACCAATGCCGTACGCGGCGCATAACAACCCCTCCTTCCCAGAGCACTGGCAACGATGCAGTTACCCAGGACAGCATCGCGCCGTGTGGATCTCTTCGCATCAGTAGTCCACGGCAGTCCAGCGCCGCTTAATACTCCTTCGAACGAGCGACACTTCGGCGCGAAGCTCTCTGCCACGCGTTAGTGGATTCGTTTCAGCATCGCGGTGATCACGTCGGACCCGCAGAGCCGCGAGTTGTTCATGATTCGCTGTGCCCCGGCTCGAGGCCAGACCGGGGAACGACGACTTCCGGATCGTCGGCCGATCTAGCAGGATCGCGGGGACGACGTGGAGCGCTGGTCCACATCCGAGGCAACAGAGTGGTCCCTCTCGTGCTTTGCAACGTGTGAGGCGAACTGGCGCTCGAACTCGGGCCACCAGCTCGGGTCACTGCCGCCACCTCCATCTTGCGGAGCATCCGGCCAATGGCGTCGCAATCCACCTCCGCCTTCGTCGCCTCGGTGTTCGGGCTCGCTCTCACGGCCGTCGCCCGCCTGCGTCCAGAGATGGAGGGACGCGATGAGCATGACAATGCTCGCCACGATCACCGCACCTCCTGTGTACATCGTCCAAGCTGGAGCCCGCGCCGCGTCGAACGCGGCGGTTATGAGCCACGCGCACACGAACGCGAAGGTAGCGATCACCATGCGCGCGACCTGCGACACCCTCGGACTCGCAACGGCCGCCGCCAGCGCCAGCAAGACCGCGACATTGGCGAATACGTCCGAGAGACCAATCGGAGATGTCATGACTGCCGCTCCTTCTCCGGACTCCCGGGACACAGAATGGCGCTCATCCATCCTCGCTCGTACTCGCGGGCCACTACCGACGGTCACCGCGCGCGGCTCGGATCTGGACGCGAGCGTGCCGGCCGTCTTGATCACTCATGACATCGCCCGTGCCGAAAACCTTCCCCGGACCAACCGACGGGCCCGCGACCCACTCGCATGTGGCGCTCGCGCGCGCAGCTAGGTCACGAGCTCTCGTGCTGAGAGCATTGGGCGGTTTCGGTTGGCAATCATGGTGTCCTCGCCGCGTCCGTCAAGGAAAAGCCCCGCCGCGATCAATGAGATTCCCAGGCGCGCTTGCATGCGCAAACGGAAGGGCGTGTGAGACTCCGCGGTTCGACGTTCTATTGTGGAGTGAGGATTCCGATGGATACCGAACAGCTTGCAGAGATAGAACGCCGCGGACGGCGTTGCGGCGTGTGCCGTTCCGGTCGAAAATGGCGGGGGTTTGAGATCGTACGCCCGGCCGGACGTGAGCCGGTCGTCTTGTGCGCTAGCTGCCGAGCCCGCTTCGGCGAAGATCCGCCGGTTGGACGCAAGCCGGCGTCCGCGGAAACCGGCGGCGCTGCTGCTGAGCGGCCCGCGCCGCAGCCGCACGCGAACGATCGCGAGACGACACGGCGACCGGATCGCCTTCGAGCAGCGCTCGAGGAACTGCCTAGCTCGTTCTCGACCGCGATGGCCTCCCGAGCCGCGGGGCTCAGCAACGAGAAGACGCTTGCCCGGCTCCAGGATCTAGAGGGTCGCGGGGAGGTCCGGCGCGTTGGCAAGCGCTGGTCGACCGAAGCGCCTCCGAGCGACCTCACGGCGGCGATGGATCGGCTTGCAGCGAGGACAAGCAACCTTCGGATCGTCAGGGAACGGGTGCCGATCGCCTGATCAGCCGCCAGGCTCGGCGACGGCGAGCACGGGATGGTGGAAGCTGCTTCTTTCTCGAGTTGCGGGGGCGCGGCACCGAGCGATTTGGGGTCATGCTCCTCCTACCGGGCAGCGTCGTCCGGACCGCCGGCCGCCGACCCTTTCGAGCTGAGGGACCCGCAGTACATCGCGCGCGTGCTCCCCGCGCCGCGGTGGTCCGACCTGAGTCCTGCGCACCGCCGCGGGCGCAAGCTCAGTGGTCGAGGTTCAGCCAGCCGGGCACTCCAACAGGTAATCGATGACGTCCGAGCAGCGCGCGGTGGCAAGTCCGATGCGCGTGTCAGCCGCGCCGTAGTAGAGGAACAGCTTGTCGCCCTCACGGTCATGAATCAGCCCGCACGGAAACACGACGTTCGGAACGTCGCCCGAGACTTCGTAGTCCGCGCCGGGACCGAGCACCCATTCTTGGGAGCGCCGCAAGACGTGCCAGGGAGCGTCGAGGTCGAGCAATGCGAGTCCTGCGCGGTACAGCCCTCCGGCGACGGTCTGACGCACACCGTGGTAGACGACGAGCCAGCCGTGCTCGGTCTCGACCGGAGGTGGGCCGACCCCAACGCGGGCTGCATCCCACCATCCGCCTTGCCGGCGAGCCAGCACCAGCTCGGGCGATCTCCAGCTCTTCAGGTCTGAGGAGCGTGACAGCCATACGTCGGCGCCGTGCCTCGAGGTTGGCCGGTGAAAGAGCACCCAATCGGCGCCGATGCGCCGTGGGAGCAAGACGGCGTTCTTGTCCTCGGGGGGCATGACCATCCCCAGTCGCTCGAACGTCTGGAAGTCCGTCGTCTGCGCGAGTGACACGCCGGGACCCTCGGGGCCGAACGCCGTGTAGGTGATGATCCATCGTCCGAGTTCCTCGACGAAGGTCACGCGCGGATCCTCGAGCCCCCATTCCTCTTCGGGGTGGGAGGGGTCGGAGGCGAGAGCGGGGTGATCGTCCACGACCCAGTTAGACGCCCCGTCACGGGAGCGGGCGCAAGTCAGATGCGAGAAGCCACGGCGGTCCTCGACGCGGCATAGCAGCACGGTTTCGCCACCGACCCTCGCCGCCCCCGGATTCATCACCGCGTTGACCGTGTAAGGCCAGCGCTCGGGCGCCAGCAGTGGATTGCCCGGGTGCCGGGTGAACAGTGATGCGCTATCGGTCACAGAGGACCCTTTCGTAGACATCGAGGTAGGAGTCGACCATTCGGTCGGCGGAGAACGACTGCTCCGCGAGCTGGCGACACGCGACGCGCAACGCCTCCCACACGCGTCCGTCGATGTGGTCGTCCTGTTCACAGGGCCGGGCGCAGTTCCCCTCCAGCCGCGCGAGCGTGATGGAGTCCAGCGTGGCGAACCGCGGCACATCGGTGCTGCGCTCCGAGATGCCGTCGGCGAGGAGTCGCGTGATTCGCTCCCACGGACCGTAGTGGCGGGGAGGGGTGTGCCACCTAATCGGTCCTAGCAGAAGGATCTTCATTCGGGCAGCGTTGCCTTGAGGCCGGCGGCATCAAGGACGAGCAGCGCTTGGAGGTAGGCGAGCGTCGACTCGGCCCCTTCATTTCGGTTGACGCTCGACGCTCCGATTCCATCGTGGCATCCACCCGTCGCGAAGTCGTACACGGCCCGCTGGAGCCGATTGCGACCCAGGAACCATTCGAACGCACGCACCGCATGTCGCGCATGCGCCTCGTCGCCCGTGGCTCCGAATGCCTCGACCTCTGCCTCGACGAATGCGGCAGCGTCGAGCGGCTGCTCGTCACCGTCGTCGGGACGAGGCTTACCACGACGGCGACCGCGATGCCCGACCAGCTGCAGCCACGGACCACCGATACCGAGCTCGCCTTCGTACCACTCGAGTGAGCGCATCCCCTCGCTCACCAGCTCTCTGTCGCCGAGCCGCATCCCGGCCGCGATCAGCGCCTGCGGCAGCCGGGCGTTGTCGTATGCGAGGACATCCTCCGCCCAGTACCAGTCCGCCGACCCATTCATCCGCTGCTGATCTGCGAGTCGCGCAGCCAGGACTCCGAGCACGTCCATCCCGTCGTCCCCGATCACCTCGGCGCCCACGCGCGCGAGACCAAGCGCAGCAAAAGCGATCGTGCGGGGCGAACGTTGCAGGGCGAGCGCGGGCAGCATCTCGCTGAGTAGACCCAGACTGGGCTCGAGCAGCGCAGGGACAGCTGCAGCGGCCACCACCTCACCCAGCGCCCACGCAGCTCGCCCGAAATGGTCCCCCGCATGCGGTTGGTCCAGCCAGCGACGGTCATACGACATGAAGTTGCGCATGCCCTGCTCCGCTGCGCTCCACGCGTGACGGAGGAACCCGACGCTCCGCGCCAGCATGTGGTCATACACCTCCGCGCCGGTTGTGCTTCCAAGCCCCAACGCAACGATCGCGAGACGGGCAACGTCGTCGGTGCAGTAGCCCGAGGAGCGGAGCGGCACGACGCCGTCGGCGTGCTGGATGATCCCGACGTCGTCGACCATCGTCAGCAGGTGCGATGAACGCGCCCGCGGCAACGTGGCGGCCGGCAGGTTCCGCACGGTCCTCGGCGGACCGAGGATCACCGCCTCGCGCAGCACCTCGGCGGTCTGGCGACCCACCTGCGGCCAGGTCAGCTCGCTTCCGACCGACCGTGCCTCGGTGCGCGTTCGTTCGAGCCGTTCAGGGTTCTCGAGAAGGCCGATGACCGCCTCAGCGAGCGCCGCCGGGTCGTCGAACGGAACGAGCACTCCCGCGCCGGATGCCAGCACGTCCTCCGCGTAGAAGTATGGCGTCGACACCGTCGGGCAGCCGGCCACGATCGCGAAAGTCAGAGCGCCGGAAACGATCTGCTCGCGAGAGCGGTACGGCGTCAGGTAGATCGTCGTATCGGCCAACATCGCTGACAGGTCCTCCATGCTCAGGAAGCGGTCATCGAACACGACGTGATCGCCGAGGTCGAGATCGCGCGCCAGCCGCTCAAGCGAGATCCGGTACTCCTCGCCATGGAGCTTTGCCACCTCGGGATGCGTCTGCCCGGCGATGACGTACAGCGCGGTCGGATGGCGCGCGACGATCGCGGGCATTGCGGCAATCGCGACCTCGATCCCCTTGCCCGGCGAGATCAAGCCGAAGGTCGCAAGCACCAAGCGATCAGTGCGGACGGACATTGCCGCCTCGCCGCCGTCGCGGCGCTGAAGGCCCGCAGCCCGGCCAGGGATGTCGGCGCCCGGGAGCAGGTCCGACGGGCCGCCGTGTGGCACGACACGGACCCGCTCGGGCGAGACCAACCGAGCGGCGAGGATCATCCGTCGGGCGGTCTCGGTGAACACGCAGACCAACGTTGCGAGATCGCACAGTGCGCGCAGCGTCTCGGCCTGCCGGACTGACGGGGCGCTCAGGACCGTGTGCAGCGTCACGACGATCGGCTGGCGCAACTCCGCCGCAAGGGACAGGATGTGCGCGCCCTCATGCCCGCCGAAGATGCCGTACTCGTGCTGGATCACGACCACGTCATCGCCGCGGCGCTCCAGTACACGGGCGGCGGCGGTGTAGTCGCCGCGTTGATCCTGATGGATCCGGGTCACGACCTCTGACGCCTGCTCGACATCATCCTCGCGAACGATTGCGACAAGGTCGACCGCGGACACGCCATCAGCCCCGAGCAACGCCTCCCGCAGGTCCCGCGAGAACGTCCCGATCCCGCATGGCCGCGGCGGGTACGTGGAAACGACGCCGACGCGCATCGTCCGCTTGCCGACCGTCCATGCCCCCCCATTTGTCCTGGTGCCGTTACTCACCGGCCCTGAGCCGGGGAAGCGACGAGCCCGCGGGCCCGAGTAACGGAGACTCTGCATGTCGACGACCTTCCTGAGCGAGGATCGCCAATGGCAGCGTCCTTCGGCTCTGTTGAGGAGGGGTCTTCCGTCGCTGGGACGAAACTGTCCGTGAGGTCGCCGTTCGGCAGTTAACCGACGGTTCTCTGCGCGAATTGGGCTTCGCAGAAGCGGAGAAATGCCCGGATTGAGTCTAGCCGGTATGGCCGCCTCGACCAGGACGCGTCAGAAACGTGCTGGTCTTCTACGTCACCCGGAGCTGCGCCAGCGGTCACGCGAGTCGGTGGGGCTGGTCTTGCAGGTCATCGGTGTGCCCCGGGTGGTGACGCCTTGCGCGCCATCCGGCGAGCAGAACGCGCCCGGATGGACAACAGGGAGTGAAGATGTGCTCGATGTTGTTGGCGTGGGCGCTGACGCAGTGGTGGTATCCGCAGTCGCGGTAGTCGAGCCGGCGTTGTTGTGAGCCCAGCCGACCCAATCGGTGGCGATGATGTGCTGGGCCTGCGAGAGCGACATCTCCCCGTCGCAAACTCGGCGGTGGAGTGCGTTCTCCACGGAGTCTTTGGGGTTGGGCGAACCTCCGGGCTCTGGCCAGAGATTGCGTGCATCGTTCGTGGCCCCGCCCAGTTCAAGCGAGATCAGATGGTCGTACTCGTAGGCGCTCATCGAGCCGCCGTCGCCGTAGGCAGCCATGCTGGCCGCCTTTTCCTGCTCAGTGATGCGCTCTGGGGGACGCACCGTGCGGGTCCACCCGCTGACGCAGATTGTCTGGTCGATCGTCCGTTGGGTGACAGCCGGGTTCAGCGCTCCCGGCGTGCATTTGGGATCCGGCTCTGAGAACACTCCGGACCCGCGTGCATGACAAGACCCCGGCTCGGGCTGCGGCTGCACGACATTGTTGCTGGCGTTCGAGACGGCCAGCGCACCAGATCCAGCGGGCTGGCGCCTGTGTTTCGGCTTGGATGGAGCCTTGTGAGGTGTCCTCGGTGCCAGTGCCGCCGCACTGCTCGTCGTCGGCGCTTTCGCGATCGCGGCATTAGTCGGCGCGGAGCTACTTCCGCATCCGGTTGCCTGAAGTCCCACCACGACAATCGCGGCGAGAACGACGACAAGCCGTGTCCTCTTCATCTCAGAAGAAGCCCATCAAGTCATGTCGGCGCGCGCAGCAGAGCAACTCCCGACCTAAGCGGCCGGCCGAGCGCGTCGCCCGCCTGAAGGCGCGGTCAGGCGGGCTGCCACAGCTCGACCCGATTCCCCTCAGGATCGGTTACCCAGCCGAATCGACCGACACCCTCCATGTCCTGCGTCTCTTCAGCCACGTCGGCTCCCTTGGCGCGCAACTGCGCGAGCATCGCATCCAGGTCGCGGACCCGGAAGTTGAGCATGGCTTGCTGAGCGCGGGACCCGAAGTAGTCGGTCTCGGACTCGAAGGTTGCGAACACCGTCAGCCCGGACCCCTGACGCCACAGGCCGTTCTCATCGGCGTCGAGCCCTAGGCAATCGCGATACCAGGCGCCCAGGGACACCGGGTCGGCAGCCCGCATGAAGTATCCACCGATTCCAAGGACACGCTCCATGCCGCCATCTTGCCAGGACAGCGATGCGGAAACGCTGCGGCCGGCAAGCGTGTGATAGGCATGTGGATGTCGTGAGCGAGCTTCCCGATCACGTCGCGCGCAACCGAGCCCATTGGGACCAGTCTGCCGCCGAGTACGAGGAGCCAGGCCGTCGCAATTGGGCCAGCGAGGAGCCCCGCTGGGGAATGTGGGGTGTGCCCGAGGCGCAGGTCGGAATGCTCCCCGCAGACGTGGCCGGGCTCGATGTGATCGAACTTGGCTGCGGGACCGGATATGTATCCGCCTGGCTCGCACGGCGCGGAGCGCGACCTGTGGGGATCGACAACTCCGAGGCCCAGCTGGAGACCGCGAGGCGCTTCCAGCGCGAGTTCAATCTCGAGTTCCCGCTGCTGCACGGCAACGCGGAGGAAGCGCCGTTTCCCGATCAGAGCTTCGACCTTGCGATCTCCGAGTACGGCGCGAGCATCTGGTGTGACCCCTGCCGCTGGATCCCAGAGGCCGCGAGACTGCTGCGCCCCGCTGGCCGGCTGATCTTCCTCGTCAACGCGGCGCTGCTGATGCTGTGCGCGCCCGACGACGCCGATTCGGCCGCGAGCGACCGACTCCTGCGCCCCTATTTCGGCATGCACCGGTTCGAATGGTCGGACGACGACTCGGTCGAGTTTCACCTTCCCCATGGCGAGCTGATCGCGCTCCTGCGCCGGTCTGGCTTCGAGGTCGAGGAGCTGATCGAGCTCAGGCCGCCGGACGGGTCCACGACCCGCTATTCATTCGTCACGCTCGAATGGGCGCAGAAGTGGCCGTGCGAGGAGGTCTGGAAGGCCCGCAGAGCCAGCTGAGCGCTCGCGGATGGCTCCCTGTCGACGGGACCACTCGACGGGACAGTGTTACGGTCGCAGGCGGTCGAGGATCTGCTGCTCCGCGGCGTGGAGGATCGCCGATTGGACGGCCGAGTTGATCTGGCGCGGGTCATTGAGTTCATGCAGGAGCTGCGTGACGTCCAGTTCGTCGATCGTCCGAAGCAACAGCGGCCCCGTCGAAAGAGCATCGTCGACGACCCCGGCCGGAATCGCGCCGACGATCGTCTTGACGATCCCGGGCAGCGAGCTGTGGTCAAGCGCGTCGGGGAGGAGTTGGGATACCTTCGGCAGCCGCCCCTCGCGATCGAGGCGGTTCACAGCGTCGCGCAGGCCGGCCTTGAGAGCGGCGGGCGCGCGGGGGTCGAGCGAGCGGGTGTCCGCAAGTGCGAGGACCAGCCGCTCGCGGGAGATGCCGAGCCGGCACGCGGCGCCGTCCAGGCCGAGCAGGACGATCTCCTGTGCGAGTGGCTCAAGCTGCGGCTGGATCGGCGGGATCGGGCGAGGGGCGCATGGATTGGCAGGCCGGCGTGGTACGTAGTGGCCGCCTCCCGCGGCGACCTGGATTCCGAGTACGACGGCAACGAGCAGCACGGCGATCAGCGGGAGGGCAACTCTCCTCATGATCGGCTTCGATCGCTCAGCGCCAGTGCTGGAGCCAGCGCAAGGAGCGCGAGCCCAGCGGCGACCAGGAAAGAGGTGCGGAAAGCGCTGGTCGCGGCGCGCCTGAGCTGGTCCTCGAGGGAGAGCTCAAGGGCATGGGCGGCCGGCGCCTGCGCAGCGGGTGCCCGGAGGGTGTTGAACGCCGGCTGTAAGTCGGGGACACGCCCGCGATCGGCGACGAGCCGACGTCCCAGCCGCTCGGCGAGGTCGAACTTGGTGGATGCGGGAAGCGGCGCGTCGAGCACGAGGCTCGCGATTGCCTCCTTCGCCGGCGTCTCGGCCTGGCGCAGATCCGCGGTGAAGACCGGCGTGAGGATCGCGAGCCCGACGACCACGCCCGCGTGACGTGCGGCGATCGTCCATCCGCCATGGAGCGCACGCGGGAAGCGGTCGCGCAGCGCGGCCGCCGTGAGCGAGTCCACGGAGAGCCCGAGACCGAGGCCGACGAGCACCTGCGGCGCGATCGTCCATACGAGCTCCGAACTCGGCAGCAGCGCCAGACCGGTGAGCCCGCCGGCGATCAGTATCGAGCCGGCGACTGCCTCCGACCGGGTTCCGGCGCGCACGCTTCGAAACAAGCGACCAGCGGCAATCGCCGCGACCGGCACCGCGGTGACCGCGACGGCAGCAGCTGCGGGCGAGTTGCTCCAGCCGTCCACGAGCAGCAGGACCAACAGGAACAGCGCGGCCGTCAGTGCCGCCGACAGCAGCGCCAGCGTCAGGTTGGCGAGCGCATCCGGCCGATCCGGGGCTGTGTCCAGGTCCAGCCGGCGCGTCACCGCTCGATCACGCAGCGCGACCACCGCGGGCAGCGCAAACAGCACCGCCGGAATCTGCACCACGAAGATCGCCCGCCACGAGAACGCCGACGTCAGGAGCCCCCCGGCGACCGGACCGAGCGCCGCTCCGGCAACACCAGCGGCTGCCCACCGCTGCGCCCCGGCGCGCTCGTCCCCGGTCGCCTTGACCAAGAGCTCGAGGGTTCCGACGATCACCACCGCGCCTGCCGCAGCCTGGACCGCGCGTGCCGCGATCAACACGCCCAACGACGGCGCGATCGCGCAAACGGTCGTCGCGGTCGCGAACCCAAGCAGGCCAATGCCGGTCGCCACAGCGGGATCCCGACGTACACACACCCGCGCTGCCGGCACTGCCGCCACCGCCAGCACGAGGTTAAACGCGATCAGCACCCACGCGACACCCGCGACCTCGGCCCCGAAATCCCGCAGGATCTCCGGCAACGCGAGCGTCACAACACCCGCGTCGCCCAGCACCACGGCAACGACCAGCGACAGCGAAGCGATGCCGGTACGTCCAGCCGTTGGACCCATTGGCTGCTCGATGCGATCCGCGGATCCCAAGACGGAGTAGTGTCGCCGGATCGATCCCGAACCCGCAACCGTCCGTCGCCGGACCGGCGTTTCCTCGTCGGCGGCCCGGGTAGCCGCTGATCAAGAGGAAGGGAGAGTTCCATGTCGGAGAATCTGGCCGGTCTTCTGACCAAGTCCGCAGCGCGGTTTCCTGACCGTCCCGCGTTGAAGCTCGACGACACTGTCGTCACGTACGAGATGTTGAGCGACGGTGCCTCGCGCGTTGCCGGCTTGCTGAAGGATCGAGGCCTGCAGCCGGGATCTCGCGTGGGAGTGATGCTCCCGAACGTTCCGTACTTCGCGATTGTCTACTACGGGGTGCTGCGCGCCGGCGGCGTGGTCGTCCCGATGAACGTGCTGCTGAAGTCGCGCGAGGTGCACTTCTATCTGTCTGATCCGGGCGCGGAGCACCTGTTCGCGTGGCACGAGTTCGCGGATTCCGCGCGGGAGGGCGCCGGCGAGGCCAGGGCCGAGGCAATCATCGTCGCGCCGGGCGAGTTCGAGCAACTGCTCGCGGGCGCGCAAAGCGCTCCCGAGGACGCCGATCGCGATCCGTCGGACACCGCGGTGATCCTCTACACCTCCGGCACGACCGGGACCCCGAAGGGCGCCGAGCTGACACACTCGAACATGCTCGAGAACTGCCGTCACGGCGGCACCGAGCTTGTGCGTGTCAGCGAGCAGGATGTGATCCTCGGCGCCCTGCCGCTGTTTCACTCCTTCGGCCAAACGTGCTGCATGAACAACGCCGTGCGTGCCGGCGCGTGCCTGACGATGATCCCTCGCTTCCAGCCCGGCAAGGCGCTGGAGATCATCCAGCGCGACAAGGTAACGCTGTTCGAGGGTGTGCCGACCATGTACCACGCGATGCTCAACGATCCCGATCGTGAGCGCTACGACGTGTCCAGTCTGCGTACATGCGTGTCGGGAGGCTCGGCGATGCCGGTCGAGGTCATGCGTGGCTTCGAGCAGGCATTCGGGTGTGTTGTGCTCGAGGGCTACGGGCTGTCGGAGACCTCGCCCGTCGCCTCGTTCAATCACCTCGATCGCGAACACAAGCCCGGCTCGATCGGCACACCGATCGAGGGTGTGGAGATGAAATTGGTCGACGAGGACGACAACGAACTACCTGGTGGCGAGGTCGGTGAGATCGTGATCCGAGGCCACAACGTGATGAAGGGCTACTGGGCGCGCCCCGACGCAACGGCCGAGGTGATACGGGACGGCTGGCTGCACACCGGGGACATGGCGCGGGTTGATGAGGATGGCTACTTCTTCATCGTGGACCGCAAGAAGGACATGATCATTCGCGGCGGCTACAACGTGTACCCGCGCGAGATCGAAGAGGTGCTCTACGAGCACCCTGCCGTCCTCGAGGCGGCCGTGATCGGAGTCCCTGACGCGTCGCTGGGCGAGGAGGTTGGTGCGGCGGTCGTCCTGAGGCCGGAGGCAGAGGCGGACAAGGACGAGATTCGAGCGTTCGTCAAGGAGCGCGTCGCGGCATACAAGTATCCGCGCCACATCTGGTTCACGGACGACTTGCCGAAGGGTGCGACCGGCAAGGTCGTCAAGCGCGAGATCAGCGTGCCAGACGCGGTCGCGAGTCGGAGCTGAGCGAGCGAACGATGCGGCAGCTGAGCGGTCTCGACTCGACGTTCCTCAACCTGGAGAACGCCACTCAGTTCGGGCACGTTTCAGGTCTCTCGATCTTCACGCGTCCCGACACAGCCGGCTACGAGCCGTACAAGATGTGGAGAGAGCAGCTTGAGGAACGCCTGCACCTCCTCGAGCCGCTCCGGCGCCGTCTGGCCGAGGTTCCGCTGGGGCTCGATCACCCGTTCTGGATCAATGATCCGGACTTCGACCTGCAGTTCCACGTTCGCCACACCGCGGTACCGCCGCCGGGAAGTGACGAGCAACTCGCCAACGTCGTCGGGCGCATCGTCGCTCGCCCACTCGACCGGCGGCGGCCGTTGTGGCTGTCGTACGTGATCGAGGGCTTGGCAGATGACCGGTTCGCGGTCCTCACGGTGTTCCACCACGCCGCCGTCGACGGAGCGTCCGGAATGGAGCTGCTGACGCTGATGCTCAATGAGCACCCGGAGGGCCGTGAGATCCGGCCGCCGGTCGAGGCATGGACACCAGAGGGGGTTCCGAGCGATCTCGAGCTGCTCGCGCGTGCCACTGTGGGGCTCGTCCGCAAGCCGGCGCGGGCGATGCTGCTAGGGGCGCGCACCGCGCTTGAACTCGGACAGGCGACGCGCAACCCGGCACTCATCACCATGGCAAACCAGGTGCGTCGCAGCCTCCAAGGGCCGCTCGGGAGCGTTCTGAACCTTGGGCGAAACCGCGGCGAGGACCGCGACCGGCCGCCGCGGCTGCCCAGCCTGCGGCCACCGCGGACACCCTTCAACCGCCCGATCGGCCCGCACCGCAAGCTGGCGATCGCCTCGGCTCCGCTCGACGCGGCCAGGGCAATCAAGAGGGCGCACGGGACGACGGTGAATGACGTCGTGCTTGCCGTCTGCGCCGGCGGGCTTCGAACCTGGCTGAAGGGTCACGACGAGCTACCCGATGATCCGCTCGTCGCGCTCGTTCCAGTATCGATCCGGACCGGCGAGGAGACCGACCGCTGGACGAACCGGGTCTCGATGCTGGCCGCCGAGCTCCCGACCGACGTGCCCGATCCGCGGGAGCGCCTGCGTCGCGTCCACGAGGCGATGGCCTCGAGCAAGGAGATCTTCCATGCGCTGCCGGCCGAGCGGATGACCGACTTCGCTGAGTTTCCCCCGCCGGCGGTATTCACGCGCGCGATGCGCCTGAGCACCAGGTTGCACCTTGGCTCGCGGCTGGCGCCGGGCAACCTGGTGATCTCAAATGTTCCGGGACCGCGGCGACCGCTGTACGCGGCAAGGGGTGCCCGGCTCGAGCACTACTACCCGGTGTCGGTGATCACCGAGGGGCAGGGCCTCAACATCACGGTCCAGAGCTATCTCGACCGGTTGGATTTCGGCCTGCTCTGCGACCCGGAGCTCGTCCCCGACGTCGACGAGCTGCTGAACGCGATCCTCGCCGACCTCGATGCGTTGACGCCCGCCGGCGGCTCCGACAGGCGCCCTCTCGCCGGCGAATCGCACCCATCAGACGAGGCGACGACGGCGGCCAGCCCCCAAACCAATCGAGTCGGAGGCCCCAGTTGAGCACCACATCGCCGCGCATTCCCCGTGACAGGGAACACGACTACACGAACGAGATGGCGGGGCAACGCCGCGAGTTCCTGCGCGAGCAGACCGGTGCGAGCATGACGCACGTCGGGAGCTTCTCGTGACAAGCCATGAGCGACTCGGCCGAAACCGCTGACCGGCAGCGGTGATCGCCCGGGACTCAGCCGCGCGAGCGACCGCCATCGCGCGGTTGCAGCGTCCTATTCTCGGTGTGGATGTCCGCCGTCCGCACACCGTTTGCTGCCGCCTGGTTCGGCGGCCCGTAGATGCCGCTCGTCGAAGAGGCCGCGCTTCTCGAGCTGACGTTGCGGGACGAGCAGCGCCTACGCCGCCAGGCTCGCCGGCTCCGTCGAGGCAGCGAGGAGGGCCGCACACGCTTCGAGCGACAGCTTGCCGAGGCGCGCGTCCGGGTGCACCGGCGGCGTGCGTCGGTGCCGGCGGTCTCCTATCCGCCGGAGCTGCCCGTGTCCGCGCGTCGCGACGACTTGCTCGCTGCGATCAGAGACAATCAGGTGGTCGTCGTCGCCGGGGAGACCGGCTCGGGCAAGACGACCCAGCTGCCGAAGCTCTGCCTCGAGCTCGGGCGTGGGGTGCGCGGCGCCATCGCTCACACCCAGCCGCGCCGGATCGCGGCACGGACGGTGGCACAGCGGATCGCGGATGAGCTCGATGTTCAGCTAGGCGGCGCCGTCGGTTATGCGGTCCGCTTTGATGATCGCGGCTCAGAGGACACCTTGGTCCGTCTGGTCACGGACGGTCTGCTGCTTGCCGAGATCCGCCGAGATCCGCTCCTGCGCCGCTACGACACCGTGATCGTCGACGAGGCGCACGAGCGCTCGCTCAACATCGACTTCCTGCTCGGGTGCCTGCACCGCATCCTGCCGCGGCGCCAGGATCTCAAGCTGATCATCACGAGCGCGACGATCGACTCCGAGCGTTTCAGCGAGCACTTCGGCGGCGCGCCGATCGTCGAGGTCTCCGGCCGCACGTACCCAGTCGAGGTCCGCTATCGGCCGCCGCGGGAGGACGAGGAGCTGTTTGAGGCGCTCGCGGACACCGTCGAGGAGCTGCTCGGCGAGCGGGACGGGGACGTGCTCGCGTTCTTCTCGGGGGAACGGGAGATTCGCGATGCGGCAGAGTTGCTCACCGGGCGGTTGGGGCCGGGTGTTGAGGTGCTGCCGCTTTACTCGCGGCTCGCGGCCGTCGAACAGCAGAAGGTCTTCGGCCGCAAGACGCGCCGCCAGCCTCGGCGCGTCGTGCTCGCGACGAACGTCGCTGAGACGTCGCTGACGGTTCCTGGCATCCGCTTCGTCGTCGACACCGGCCTTGCGCGGATCTCGCGCTACAGCACGCGACTGAAGGTGCAGCGGCTGCCGGTCGAGCCGATCTCGCGCGCGTCGGCCGATCAGCGCAAGGGCCGTTGCGGCCGTGTTGCAGACGGAATCTGCGTTCGGCTCTATTCGGAGGAGGACTTCGACGCGCGGCCGGAGTTCACCGACCCCGAGGTGCTGCGCACGAACCTCGCCAGCGTGATCCTCCAGATGGCCGCGCTCGGGCTCGGGGACATCGAGGCGTTCCCTTTTCTCCAGGCTCCCGACCGCCGCCAAGTGCGCGACGGGGTCGCGTTGCTCGAGGAGCTGCGGGCCCTGGATCGGTCGGGCGACTCGGATGCGAAGACGCAGTCTTCGCCGCTCACCCCGCTCGGGCGCAAGCTCGCGCGGCTGCCGGTCGACCCGCGCTTGGGTCGTATGGTGCTGGAGGCCGACAGGCTCGGCTGCACCCGCGAGGTGATCGTCATCGCCGCGGCACTGTCGATCCAGGATCCACGCGAACGCCCCGCCGAGCAGCGCGCTCAGGCCGACCAGCTCCACGCCCGCTTCACGGACGCGACGTCGGACTTCCTCGCCTACCTGAACCTGTGGCGGTACCTGCGCTCGCTGGACGCCGATCTCTCGCGCTCGCAGACCCGCAGGCGCTGCAAAGCCGAATTCCTGCACTACCTGCGCATTCGCGAGTGGCAGGATCTCGTCGCCCAACTCGAGGAGGCGGGCCGCGAAGTCGGGCTGAGGCTAGGCGACGAGCCCGCCGAATCGCAGCAGATCCATGTCGCGCTCCTCGGCGGGCTGCTCTCGCACGTCGGGATGAAGGAGGCCAAGACCCGCGAGTACACGGGCGCGCGCGGCGCGAAGTTCGCGCTTTTCCCCGGCTCCGCGCTCGCACGGCGCGGACCGTCCTGGGTGATGGTCGCCGAGCTCGTGGAGACGACGCGGCTGTGGGGCAGGACAGCGGCGGCAGCCGATGTCAAGCAGATCGAGCCGCTCGCCGAGCACCTCGTCAAGCGCTCCTACGGCGAGCCCCGGTGGGACCGCCGCCGTGCTGCGGTCGTCGCGCCCGAGCGCGTGACTTTGTACGGCTTGCCGATCGTGCAATCACGGACCGTCATGTACGGCCGGATCGATCCAGCTGGCGCGCGCGAGCTGTTCATCCGCCGCGGCCTCGTCGAGGGCGATTGGGACCAGCGCCACGCGTTCATGCGCGAGAACGAGCGCCGGGTGGAGGAGGTCGAGGCACTGGAGGCGCGGGCGCGAAGGCGTAACCTGCTCGCCAGCGAGGAGCAGCGGGCGGCGTTCTTCGACGAGCGGATACCCCAGGACGTCGTGAGCGGTCGTCACTTCGATCGCTGGTGGAGGCAGGCCCGCCAGACCCAGCCGACGCGGCTCGACTACCCAATGGAGATGCTCATCGTGGGCGAGGTGACGTCCAACGACCGGGACCGGCCCGCATGCTGGATTCAGCCCGACCCGCGGCTGGAGCTTGCGCTGTCGTACCGTTTCGAGCCCGGCTCGGCGGCTGACGGCGTCACGGTCCACATCCCGCTCGCATCGCTGGGAGCAGTACGCGAGACGAACTTCGAGTGGCTCGTGCCCGCGTTCCGCCAGGAGCTCGTGATCGCGCTGTTGCGCGCGTTGCCGAAGCCACTGCGCACACCGCTCGTCCCGATCCCAGACACCGCCGCCGCCCTGCTCGCCGCCGTCACGCCGCGCTCCGGCCCGCTGCTCGAGGTACTCGCGCAGGCGATCGAGCGGCTGCGGGGCGTGCGCATCGCTCCAGGCGACTGGTCTCTCGACGATCTGCCTTCGCACCTGCGAATGACCTTCGGCGTCGAGGATGAGAACGGGACGGTGCTCGCGTCAGGCCAGTCGCTCGACGCGGTGCGTGATGAGCTGCGACCGCGACTCAAGGCGCGCTTGGAGCGCGCCGTGCCCGCCCTCGCGCGCCACGGGATGCGCAGTTTGGACGTCGAATCACTGCCGCGAACGGTCGACCTCTCGGGCGGTCTTCGCGGCTTCCCCGCGCTCGCCGACGAAGGCGACGCAGTCGGGACCCGGATCTGCGACAGCGCTCGCGAACAGGCACTGACGATGGCTCGCGGGACCCAGCGGCTGCTGCGCCTCACGCTTCCCTCGCCGGTTCGTTGGGTGACCGGCCAGCTTGGGCCGCACCTGACGATCGCGCTCGCCGCCGCGCCCCATGCAAGTCTGGAAGCGGCGATCGAGGATGCCACGGGCGCGGCGCTGAACGCGCTCATCGCAAGCGGCGGCGGTCCGCCGTGGGAAGTGGAGGCGTTTGCGGCGCTCCGCGAGCACGTTCGCGGGGAGCTCCGCCCGGCGACGCTTGACGCGCTGGTCTGTCTCGGTCAGATCCTCGAGGCGGCGCGAGCCGTCCGTGAGCGGCTCGACGTCCTCCCGGCGACCGCCGCCCTCGGCCCGGCGCGAGAGGACGTCGCACGCCAGCTCGGCCGGCTCGTCTACCCCGGAATGCTCACTGGCGCGGGCGTCGGACGACTGGGCGACGTCGAGCGCTACCTGCGGGCGGCCGCACAGCGCTTGCAGCGGCTGCCGCGTGGCGTGGCCGCCGACCGCGAGCGGATGGCCACCCTCCATGAGCTGGAGGCTGAGGCCGGGGGACGGCCCGACCTGAGGTGGCTCCTCGAGGAGGTGCGTGTCGCGCAACTCGCGCCGGGCGAGTACGTCCGCCCGGGTGCGACGATCAAGCGCGTCCGCGAAGCCATCGCTGCGGGCCCGCCCGTCGGGTAGTTATGACAGCTATCAGCGCGAGGATCGCGAGGGCTGGATGCACGACATGGTCGCGGCTGTCGATAGGCCTATCCTGCCGGGGTGGCAATAAACAATCTGAAAACACCTCCCGGAGAAGCCCGCACCAGGCGTCGGCGACGCCGGCCCGAGGAGGCGCGGCGTGAGATCCTCGACGCAGCCGAAGCGCTGCTGGCCGAGCGGCCGGCGGCCGAGGTCACGATCCAGGCGATCATGGCCCGTACGACGCTCTCGCGAAGTCGTTCTACGTCTACTTCCGTGACCGAGCCGACCTGTTCGCGAATCTGCTGATGCCGCTGCGCGCTGATGCCGACGCGGCGCTCGCACGCTGGCGAGCAGCGATCGAGAGCGTTGAGGCTGGGCGCGAGGCGCTTCACAGCGCCGCGATCCTCTATCAACAGCACGGGCCGCTGCTGCGCGCGCTCGCACAGGCTGCCACTCACGACTCGGAGGCGGCGCGCGTGTGGAGGGGCGCGATCGACCAGGTGATCACGGTCGCTGCGGAGCACATTGAGGCAACCAACCGAACCGGCCGGCACCGGCCGCTCGAGGTCGAGCCGACAGCCCGAGCCCTCGTGACGATGAACGTTCACTATCTCCTCGATCAACTTGCGGAGAATCCCGGCGCCGATGCCGCTGCGAACGCCAGGACACTCGCGACGATCTGGGAGCGCACGATCTACCTGCGTGCGCCGGAACCCTGACCGCTCGCGCCAGGGAGTGGCGGGTCAGAGCTGCACAGTCAGTGGCCACTCAGGGCGCTTGCGGGCTGGGGGTGCCCGAACAGGAAGCCCTGGCCGAAGTCGCATCCGAGATCCACGAGGCGCTCCAGCTGGGCGGGATGCTCGATCCCTTCGGCCGTCACCGACAATCCCAGCGTATGCGCGAAGCCAGTCACTGCGGCAACCATCGGCGAGTCCCCGTTCTGGCCGAGCGTGGCGACGAGCGAGCGGTCGATCTTCAGCTGCGTCAGTGGCAGACGCCGCAGGTGCCCGAGCGATGCGTACCCAGCGCCGAAGTCATCGAGCGCCACTCCGACGCCTGCGGTCGCGATATCCGAGAGCATCCCAAACGCGTCGGGTTCGTCGTCAAAGAGCGTGCGCTCGCTAAGTTCGAGCGTCAGGCGCCCGGGGTCAAGTTCGGTCTCGCCGAGGATGTTGGCCGTGTGCTGGCGAAGGTCGCCCGCCCGCAGCCGTCCGGGTGACACGTTGACGGATACCCCCAACGGGGCGCTCCAGCTACGGGCCTGGCGGCAGGCTTCGTCGAGCACCCAGCGGTCGATCGTTTCAATCAGGCCAGCATCCTCGGCGACGGCAAGAAAGCTTGCCGGCGCGAGCAGGCCACTGCGCGGATGCTTCCAACGGACAAGCGCTTCGTAGCCGACCATGGCTCCCGAGGCGAGCTCGTGATACGGCTGGTAGGCGAGCTGCAGCTGACCGGCGCGCAGCCCACGCCGCAGCTCGACCTCGAGCTGCTGGCGGCGCGTGTTGCGCTCCCCTAGATCGGGCGTGAACAAAGCCGCGCGACCCCGCCCGCGCGCCTTTGCGCTGTACATCGCTGCATCAGCCGAGCGAAGCAGCGATTGCACATCGCCTCCGTTCTCTGGGAACAGTGCGATACCGATGCTCGCGCCCACGGTCAGCTCATGGCCGCTGATCAGCTGCGGAGCGGCGAGGGCTCTGAGCAATCTGTCGGCCACCGCCGTCGAGCCCCGCGCCCCCGAGATCTCCGGAAGCAGGATCGCGAACTCGTCTCCTCCGAGCCTTGCGAGCGTGTCCTCGTCGCGCAGGCAAGCCCCCAGGCGCCGCGCGACAGAGATCAGTACGCGGTCGCCGACGTCGTGCCCGAGGCTGTCGTTGATGACCTTGAAGCGATCCAGGTCGAGGAACAGGACCGCCAGCGGACCGTCCCGGCGCGACGCAATCGCCAGCCCCTGTTTGAGCCGGTCGTGAAACAGCGCTCGGTTCGGGAGCCCCGTCAGCGCATCGGTGTACGCCAAGTGCCGGAGGTTACGCTCCAGCTCCTTGCGTTCTGAGACGTCGCGGAACACAAGCACGCGCCCGGCCGTCGCCCCACGGTTGTCGATCAATGGCGTCACGACGACTTCAAGGTCTCTGGTGCGATCCCAGGCCTCGCGCAACAGCTCGTGGGGTGACACCTGGTGCTGCCCGTCGGGTGTCTCGTGGTCGGCGAACAGCGCGTCGGTCGGGCATCCGATCAGCGCCGCGGCAGGCATTCCGAGCAGTCGTTGCGCCGCAGGGTTCACGTCGACCACGTGGCCATGCGCATCGGCCACGACGACGGCGTCGCGCATCGTCTCGACTACCAGCGTTCTCGCAACCGGACGCAGATCGAGCAGCCGGTAGCGAAGCACTCCGAGGACCAGCGTGAGAGCCGAAAGTGAGATCGCGATCGGCGTCGCGTTGAACTTCGCAAACGGCGCGACATCCAAGCTCGACATCACGTTTGCGATCAACGGCAGGCAGATCGCTACCCCCAAGACGATGCTCTGGCGCCAGTACAGACGCGAGATCCGCGTCACCGTGACCAGCAGGATTGCGCTGGCGGCAAGGATCAGCGCGTTGGTGTAGACGAAGTGAATCCAGTAGGCGACGCCGAGGCTGACGGCCGGCAGCGTCGCCCGCAGCTGCCCTGCCGGGTAGGAGCGGATCAGTGAGCGCGTCGGCGAATAGGTCAGCAGCGCGAGAACGAGTACCGGCTCGATCGCGAGCGCGGCGAGCAGCCGCCGTCCCGGCCGCGTCAGCCTGCCTGTGTACTGAAGAGCGAAGATCAGCCACGCCGGCGGCAGCAGGGTTGTGCCGATGAACTTCACTGCGCCCCACAGCACACGGCTGTCGCCCGACGTCGCCAACTCCAGCGCGTAGGCCAGGCACCAGACCGCAGCGGCGAGCAGTACGGCGCACAGGCTGGCGCGGCCGACACGGCGACGCCGGCGCCAGATGCTGAGCGCCGCGACGATGTCCGCGACGCCGCTCAGCAGGAGCAGAACGACGTACACAGATAAGTGCTCGAGCCCCATCGATCCCTTCCCGACCAGCATACTCGCGCAAACTCGGCAGGCATCGGACGGCACTCGACCCGAGCTCGCCAGAGGAGCGAGCGCCTCCACTAGCTGGTGCGGCCCTCGGTTGCGATCAGCAGGACGCGCGTGTGCTCCTCGAGGTCGTCCAGTTTTCGCAGCGCGGCCAGCGCCGCCGCTCCGCATTCGCCCACCCGCAGACCGAGCGCGTCGAGCTCCGACAGAGCCTGCAGCGCCTCCTCGTCGGACACCGTAACTGTCCTGGCGATCCTCTGAAGATCCGGCCAGGCCGCGAGCGAGATCTCGGCGCAATCGAGGCCGGCCATGATCGTGCCGGGGGTTGGGACCCTCGTTGGCACGCCGGCTCGCAGCGAGGCGGTCAGGCTCGCGGCGACCGTCGGTTCGACGCCGATCACAGGGAGGCCGGTGCGCACCGCAGCCGCCGCGAGCGAGCCGACGCCGACAGGGACCAACAACAGATCAACCTTCGCCTGTTCGGCAAGCTCGGCAAAAAGCGTCCCGTATCCATCGATGACCCACTCCGCCGGCCCGGCGCTACCCACGTCGGCGATCTCCACGACGCCCGCCGCCTCAGCGGCCGCTCTCGCCGCCGCGACTGCTTCCTCGTAGGTGCCGTCAACGGCGACCACCTCGGCGCCCTCGCGGGTGATCGCGTCGCGGCGAGCCGGTAGCGCGCGAGCCGGCAGAAAGATGCGCGCCCGCAGGCCGCGCCACGCCGCCGCGCGGGCGACGGCTCGGCCGTGGTTGCCGGCGCTGCCGGCAACGAGTGTGTGCGTCTCGGGCCTCTCGGTGAGCGCGCGCTCGACCGCCCAGGATGCGCCGAGGATCTTGAACGCCGGCAGCCCGAGCCGGTTCGACTCGTCCTTCACGAGGACGGCACCGAGTCCAAGCTCACTGGCGATCGTCACAAGCGAGTGCACGGGTGTCGGCGCGTAGCCGGGCAGCGTGCGGTGGAAGGCGAGGGCGGGCGAGCTCACGGGGCTTTCACCGCATCGCTGAGAACTCTGCCGACGGTTCGACCGTACGCGTCGATAGCGACGCGGAGGGCATCCTCCGGCGAGTCCTCGCTCTGCGTGTGCGACAGCGGCGGATCGGACTGGGCGAAGATCATCACCGTCGGGACGACTCGGCCGATCTCCGTCGCGTCGTGAAGCGGCCCTGAGGGGATCGGCGGACCGTCGCCGCCACCGGCATCCGCCACCGCTGCGCGCGCGATGTTCACGAGCTCCGGAGAGAACCGCGTCGGAGCTGCGCCAAAGATGCGTCTCGCCGCGACCGAGCAACCGAACTCCTCCGCGGCTTGCTCGCAGGCGGCGAGGCACTCAGCAGCCATCGTCGCCAGGGTGGCGGCGTCCAGATGACGGATGTCCAGCATCATCTCGGTCGCGCCCGCGACCGCGGTGATCACCCCCGGCTGGGACTTCGCACCGCCGACCGTCGTGACGCCGTCATGCCTGACACCGACTCCCCGGACGGACAGCGCAGCTGCCGCGGCCGCGGCGAAGCTGTCACGCCGCAGCCGCATCGGAGTCGAGCCGGCGTGCGCGGCCTGGCCGGTGAATGTGATCAGGTATCGCTCAACGCCGAATGTGCCGGACACGGCCGACGCGAGACGGCCGGCGTCCAACAGCACCGGACCCTGCTCGATGTGGAGCTCGATGTATGCGAGCGCGCCCCGGAGCATTGTCCTTGCGGCGGCTGCATCGTCGAGGTTGACGCCGCAAGACGCCATCGCGTCGTGCAGCCGAACGCCATCAGCGTCGACCAGGTCGCGGACCTCGTCGGGGTCAAGCGTGCCGGTCACGGCACTCGAGCCGACCAACGACCGACCGAACCGACCCTCTTCGTCGGCCCAATCGACAAGCCTGACCGTCGCGGGCGGTCGGCCACCCGTCGCGGCGAGCACACGCAGCACGCCGAGCGCCGCACAGACGCCAAGCGCGCCATCGAGCCACCCGCCGTCCGGAACCGAGTCAAGGTGCGAGCCGACGATGATGCATCCGTCGCCGGCGCCCTCCATCTCGGCCCAGAGGTTCCCTGCGGCGTCGATCGTCGCAGTTACCGGCAGCGGCTCGAGCTTCTGTTCTAACCACAGGCGCGCCGCCCTCCAGTCGGCGTCCCAGGCCAGACGGTTGGCCCCGCAGAAGCGGCCCCCGGAAGCGGCCGCAAGCTCGTCGAGGTCGATGATTACCCGATCGGCATCGATGATCATCCGTCCGTGCGCCCCCGCCGCGCGCGGGCGCGGCGCTTGCCCTCGTGCATCGCCTGGACGCGAGCGATCGGAATCGCACGGCCCTCCTCAATCAGGTCGGCGGGCAGGGACTGCGGCTCGGGAAGGCACTCGGTCCATGGATTGCCGCCGCGCAGCAGGCCCGGCACCGTGTGGATCGTGAAGTCGGCCGGCCTCGCGCGGTCGAGCTCATCCCACGAGACCGGAAACGACACAGGCGTGTGCGGCCGGATGCGCGGGCTGTAGGCGGCGACGACGGTCGCGCCGCCCGCTCGTGTCGCGTCGATGAACACCTTGCCATCCCGCTCCTCGACGATGTAGGCGGTGCTCGCCAGCTGCGGGTCGAGCCGCTCGGCGCGCGCGGCGAGCGCGCGGGTGGCCGCGGCGATCTCCTCGCCGCTCGTCGGCTGCGCCACCGGGACGAACACGTGCAAGCCCTTGGCCCCGCTGGTCTTGACCGCCCCCGCGAGCCCTGCGTCGGTGAGTGCACGGCGCACGAGCTCCGCCACGCGCGCGACCGCGTCGAACTCTGCCCGCGCCGGTGGGTCGAGGTCGAGCACCAGGTGCGTCTGGACGAACCCGTCTGAATCCCGGCGCGCGAGCGTCGGGTGATATTCGATCGCGCGCTGGTTGGCGAACCACAGCAGGGTCCGATGGTCATTGCAGAGCGCGTACGCAACGTCGCGCTTTGAGCGCTCCGCCCAGATCGTCACCGTCTTGACCCATGGCGGCGCATAGCTCGGGACGTTCTTCTGCATGAACGGCTTCTGGCCGCGCACCGCGCGCACCACCGACAGCGGCCGATCGCGCAACTCGCCGAGCAACTGCTCGCTCACGGCCTCGAAATAGTCGACGAGGTCCCGCTTCGTCGCGTGCGAGTCGTCGAACAGCGGCTGGTCGAGGTTAGTCAGCGCGACGTGATCGCGACCGTCCATTGCCGCCACTGTACGGCAGCTTTTGCGAGATTGGTGGCATGAAGATTGACGCGAACGAACGGCGGGCGGTCGCGGCGGCACGTGCGGTCGCCGCAGACCATGGCGTCGTCTCAGAGCAGGCCTCCGTGCTGCATGCGGGAAGCAACGTGATCGTGCATCTACGGCCTGCGCCCGTCATTGCGCGGGTGATGACCGGCACGGCCGTGCTGCACGACGATCCGAAGCGATGGCTCGACCGCGAGGTGTCGGTGCTGAGCTTCCTGGCGCCCTCTGGCGTCGCCGTGCGGCCGAGCGCCTTGATCGCCCCGGGGCCCCATCAGCGCGGTGGACTTTGGCTGACGTTCTGGGAATGGCTCGGGAAGCCCGAGCGCGCCGGGCTGGATCATGGTCCCGAAACGCTCGGTCGCGCGCTGCGCGATCTTCACGATGCTTTGGCTGGGTTCGCCGGCGAACTCGGGAATCCGGTCGATCTCCAGCGTGACATCGAGCGACTCCATCGGCACTTACGGCCGGCCGAAGGTGTCAATCGCCAGGCGATCGACTCCCTTTACGAGAGGCTGCTCGCGCTGACGGGGCCGGTATTCGCGGCGTCCCTGCCGGCGCAGGCACTCCACGGCGACGTTTCGCTGAGCAACCTTCTTTTCGCGAACGAACGCCTCGTCTGGAACGACTTCGAGGACACCTTCCGCGGTCCGCTCCACTGGGACGTCGCCTCATATGCGGTCAGCCTCCAGGCGCGTGGCGCCGACTTGACGTTCGTCAGACGGGCCCTCGAGGCGTACGGTTGGGCTGATGAAAGGGAGCTCGCTCCGTTCATCGAAGCCCATGACGTGTACGGCGAGATCTGGCAGCTCTACGTGGCTCAGCAGCGGCGCTGAACGGGGCCGTGCTGGAGCCCACGGTCTCGGGCTGTGTGATCTCGCGCTTGACGATCTTGCCGGCGCCGGCGAACCGGGCACCACGCGCAGCTGGATCGACGTAAGGTTTCAATTCCAGTCGATCATGAAAGGGGCCCGATGCAGCGCCTGAGCTCCCAGGACACGTCCTTTCTGCACTTCGAGGATGCGGTCAGCCACATGCACATCGGATCGGTTGCGATCCTCGAGGGTCCGCCGCCGGCCTATGAAGCGCTGCTCGAGAGGGTGGAGGCGAATCTGCCGGAGATCCCTCGGTACCGCCAGAAAGTGCACTTCGTACCGCTCGCGCTCGGGCGGCCCGTATGGGTCGACGATCCTCATTTCAACATCGGCTATCACCTGCGGCGCACGGCGCTGCCGGCACCCGGCGGCGACGACGAGCTGCGGCTGCTGACCGGGCGGGTGATGTCCCAGCAGCTGGACCGTCACAAGCCGCTGTGGGAGATGTGGATGATCGAAGGCCTCAGCGAGAGCCGCTGGGCGTTGCTGACCAAGGTCCATCACTCGATGGTCGACGGGGTCTCGGGGGCGGAGCTCATGTCCGCGACGCTCGACGAACAGCCCGATCCGCGGCCCGTGAGCCCGCGTCCCTGGCGCCCCGAGCGTCAGCCGTCGGGTGTTGAGCTCGTGGCTCGTGCATTCGGGGCGCGGGCCCGCAGTCCGCTCGAGAGCGTGCGGTCACTTACAGCCTCGCCGCGCGCCGCCGCCGAGCGAATCGTCGAGGTCGGCCAGGGGTTGCTGACGCTCAGCGGCACCTTGCAGGCTCCCCGCCCGTCGTCGCTGAACGGATCGATCGGCCCCCATCGCCGTTGGGACTGGGCGCGCGGCCAGCTGTCGGACGTGAAGGTGATCCGAGCTGCATTCGGCGGCACCGTCAACGATGTAGTCCTCAGCGTGATCACCGGCGGATTCCGGGATCTGTTGATCGCCCGGGGCGAGGCGACGGACCGAGTCGTACGCACGCTCGTCCCGGTGTCGATACGGGGTGCGGACGAGCACGGCACCTATAACAACCGCGTCTCGGCGATGTTCGCCGACCTGCCCGTCGGGGTCGAGGATCCCGTTGAGCGGCTTACAGCTGTCAGCGCCCAACTCGAGCATCTCAAGCACTCGCATGAGGCGGTCGCCGGCGAGGTGCTGGTCGGTCTGTCAGGGTTCGCCCCCGCGATGCTGCTCTCGCTCGGACTGCGGACCGCGACCCGCGTCCCGCAGCGCAACGTGAACACCGTCACGACCAACGTTCCGGGCCCCCAGCGGCCACTGTATGCCGCCGGCCGGCGGATGCTCGAGGTCTTTCCGTATGTTCCGCTCGGTGGCCATGTCCGGGTCGGCGTCGCGATCTTCTCCTATAACGGCGCCCTCAACTTCGGCGTCACCGGGGACTACGATCGCGCACCCGACATCGGCGTGCTCTGCGGAGGGATCGAGCGGGGTATGGCCGCTCTGATGAGTGCCGCGGAGGCCCGGTCAACCGCCGGCGGACGCGCCGCGCAGCCGGAATCTCACGACCGGGTACACAGCTAGAGACCAAGGCGTGTCGGACAGCGCGCGCTCGATCATCGCGGTGGAGGGCGAGAGCGATCGTGTCGCGCTGCAGACCGTGGCGATCCGGCGGGGACTCGATCTGCAGCGCGCGGGCGTCGAGGTGATCGTGCTCGGCGGCGCGCAGGCGATCGGTCCTTACCTGCGTCGATATCGCGACGCCGGCGACCGGCGCTGTCTGGCCGGCCTTTACGACGCGGGGGAAGAGGCGGTGTTTCGTCGCGGCCTGGAGCGTCATGGGTTCGGCGAGATTTCCGGGCGCCGAGATCTGGAGGCGCGGGGATTCTTCTGCTGTGACCTGGACCTGGAGGACGAGCTGATCCGGGCTCTCGGCGTTGGCGGTGTACTCGGGGTCATCGCCGAGCACGGCGACGAGCAGCCATTTCGCGCACTGCAACACCAGCCGGAGTGGCGCCAGCGGGCCGTCGACGCGCAACTGCGGCGTTTCATGGGCAGCGGGGCGCGGCGCAAGATCCGCTACGGACGGTTACTCGTCGAAGCGCTCGATCCCGATCGCATTCCCAGGCCGCTCGACGCGGTC
This sequence comes from uncultured Solirubrobacterales bacterium, assembly GCA_963796525.1. GTDB lineage: Bacteria > Actinomycetota > Thermoleophilia > Solirubrobacterales > Solirubrobacteraceae > Palsa-465. The sequence continues at coordinate 135,981 of CAWCMD010000008.1, read as the reverse complement.
CTGCAGGTCGCGCTCGCGCCGGATCGCTAAACGCCTGCCCCCCGGCCGGCATCCTCAGTATTGGCGGAACCGGCGCCGTCTGCCGATTACGTGAGTGATGGAGATGCCTCTCGCAATCGCCGCCGCGCTGTTCTTTGCGCTGGGCACCGTTCTGCAGCGCGCGTTGCGGCCTCGGCTTCGGCGGAAGAAGCGGCGAAGCTCGGGTTCCTGTTGCGGCTCGCGCGACGACCGGCTTGGTTGGCAGGAATCGCGAGCGACAGCGTTGGCTTCATCTGCCATGCCGGTGCCCTGGCGGCGGGACGGCTGGTAGTCGTCCAGCCGGTTCTGGCGTCCAATCTGGTGTTTGCGTTGCCAATTGGAGCTTGGCTTGACAAGCGGCGGATCTCGGCCCGCGAGCTACTTGGAGCCGTGGCCGTCACGGGAGGGCTCGCCCTGTTCTGGTCGTGGCCGACCCTCCCGCCGGCACGAAGGACGCGTCGGGCCAGGCGTGGATCATCGCGTTTGCCGCGTGCGGCGCGGCATGCATCGTGTTCATGACACTGGCCCGCCGGGCGAGCGCGGCGCGCAGGGCGGCATTGCTCGGCTGCGCAGCTGGCGTTCTGTTCGGGCTGTGTGCGGCGCTCATCAAGGGCACGGTCGAGCGCCTCGACGGCGGATTGGTCAACGTCATCGCCGACTGGCATGTCTGGGCTCTTGCGCTGGTCGGCTATCTGAGCATGGCGCTGAGCGAGCGGTCCTTCCAAGCCGGTCCGCTGGCTCCGGCACTCGCCACCCAGACCACACTCGACCCGATCGCGAGTCTCGCGCTGGGCGTGTTCGCGTTCAACGAGAGCATTCATGAGAGCACCGTCGGCGTGGTCAGCGCGCTCGCCGGGATCGCTGTGATGACCGTCGGGATCGTGGTGCTCGTGAGCGGCAAGCGTGCCCCCCAGGGCGTCGCGCCCGGAGGCGCCGCGCTCGAGCTGGCGTAGGGTCGACGGCGGCAACCGGACGAACCGGCCGACGGAACTGCTACGCATACCGGAATGCTCCCGACCCCGCCGGGCGCGGCCCGCCTGCGTCGATAGCCTGGTGCCGTGCCTGAGGCGGAAACTGATCAGCTGGAGCGGCTGCGACGTCAGTACGAAAGCTCCCTGAGCTGGCGGCTGACCCGACCTGTCCGTGCGGCCGGTCGTCTCGCCCGCGCGCTCCGCACCGCCGAGTCAACGGTCGACGTCGCGCAGCCGCCTGCACAGGACCGGATCGATTCCTGGCTTGAGCAGTTCTACGGCGAGCGTCTGGCTGTGATCGACGCGGCTTGTGCGGAGGCGCAGTCCGACGCGCATTACGAGCTGTTTCGCGACCTCGACGACGAGGTGTGGGCGCTGCTTCTGAGCCAACAGTACGACGTGTACGAGCACATCCGCGCGCTCCTCCCGAGCATGCCCGAGCCTGCGCTCCAGGAGATCTGGAACGGCGCTAGCGGTTTGGCGCTGGCACGCCAAACCAGGTCCTTCTACGCGAAGCTCCGCGCGTCGTATGAGCGGCATGGCGCGACTCCGCTGTCCCAGTCCACCGTGCTCGACTTCGGCTGTGGCTGGGGGCGGCTGACGCGCTACCTATTGAGGGACGTCGCGCCCGGCCGGCTGTTTGGATGTGATCCGGTCGAAGGCATCCTCGAGGTCTGCCGCGCGAACCGCATCGCCGCGACATTTGCCAGATCGCCGGTCATCCCGGAGCGCCTCCCGTTTGACGAGCGGTTTGATCTGGTCTTCGCGTTCTCGGTCTTCACGCATCTTTCCGAGACTGCCCACGAGCATTGTCTCGCCGCGCTCCAGCAGAGTCTCCGACCAGGCGGGATCCTGATCGTGACGATCCGCCCGCCGGACTACCTGACCCAGTGCGCTGCGATGCGTCCTCTCGTGGAACAAGATCGCGCCCTGACGCCAGCCGGATTAGCCGGCTCGCGCTACTTGTTCGTTCCGCATCCAGCCGATCCTCGACACCCACAGGCCGACGGGGAGAAGATCGAGTATGGGGAGACCGTGTTCACGATGGGCTACGTGCGCGAGCGCTGGTCCTCCTTCGAACTGCTCGAGATCAACGTGCAGCTCGAGGACTTACATCAGGTGATCCTGACTCTGCGGCGCAAGTGACTCGCTCGCTGAGCGGCAGTCACTTGTTCGCGCCTGCGATGGCTGCTCAACTGGGCAAGGTGCGCAGCGCGGTGACTGTCATCACCACAGCCACAAATGCATCGAGCAGCCGCGCGGCCTGCGGATTACCCAGCACCGGGGTGAGCAACCGCGACGCGCACCCCAACGCGAGGAACCAGCTCACGCTTGCGGTCGCGGCACCGGCGCCGAACGACCATTGCGCGCCCGAATGGGCGTTTGCGACGGAGCCGAGCAGCACGAGCGTGTCCAGGTAGACGGCGGGGTTCAGCCAGGTGAAGATCAGCGCGGCGGCGGCCACCCTGCCGCGCGAGCCGTCAGAACGAGCGCCCGCGGGCGGGTTGACCGCGCCCGCCACAGCACGGCGCATCGCGAACGCGGCGTACGCGAGCAGCAGCGTCGCGCCGCCGGCACGTAAGACGGTCAGCAGAGGCGGGTTGCTGCCGACCACCGCGCCCACGCCTGCGACGCCCGCTGCGATCAGCGCGACGTCCGATGCCGCGCAGATCAACACAACCGTGCCGATGTGCTCACGGCGCGCACCCTGCCTCAGGACGAACGCGTTCTGTGCGCCGATCGCAACGATCAGCGACAGGCTGAAGAGCAGACCCGAGATGAAGGCCGTGGTTTGCACCAGGCCACCGTAGGGCCGCTGCTGATATGCATCAAGCTAATGTTTCTTGTCTACCTTTAGTAGGGCTTATGCGCCTGGATCTTGATCAGCTGGAAGCGCTGGGGGCCGCCGTGGCCGAAGGAAGCTTTGACGCCGCCGCCGCGCGGCTACATGTCACGCCGTCGGCGATCAGCCAGCGAATCAAGGCGCTCGAGACAAGCGTCGGGCGGGTCCTGGTGATCCGGTCGCGGCCGGTCCGCCCGACGGCTTCCGGTCAGACGCTCCTCAGGGCGGCGAGGCAGATCGAGGCGGTGGCAGCCGAGGCGGGGCGCGAGCTTGGCGAGGAGGGCGAGGACCGGATGCCCCGGATCGCGCTGGCCGTGAACGCCGACAGTCTGGCCACCTGGCTGCCGCCGGCGCTTGCCGCGGTTGATCCACCGCTGCTTTTGACCTGCGCCGGGAGGACGAGACGCGCACGGCGGAACTGCTGCGTGACGGCACCGTAGTCGCCGCGATCACGGCCTCCGCTGATCAAGTGCCCGGCTGCGCAGTGCAACCGCTGGGGCGGATGCGCTATCGACCGCGAGCCTCGCCCGGATTCGCAGCTCGCTGGTTTCCCGAGGGCGCCACCGCCGCAGCCCTGGCGCGTGCCCCCGTTGTTGTCTTCGACCGCGCCGACCAACTGCAGGACCGCTACCTGAGGCGGCGCTCACGCCGGCAGCTAAACCCGCCTCGCCACTACGTCCCCGGCTCCTCGGCGTTCGCCCAGGCGGTGCGGATCGGCCTGGGCTGGGGAATGGTCCCCGATCTGCAGACCGGTGGCGCCGCGGAACTGGTTGACGTGGATCCTCGAGGCACGATCGACGTTCACCTGTTCTGGCAGCAGTGGCGGCTTCGCTCGTCCGCGCTCGAACGGGTTGCCGCCGCGGTCAGCGCGCACGCCAAGATCGCGCTGCACCCGCAGACAGGACGGCGGACCCGAGGCGGCAACACGGGGCGCGACTGACCGGATCACCAGCCCCGGTGGCCGCTCGCCGATCGACTGTGCGGACGCTCACACAGAGCACAGCCGGCCGCTGCGAGCATCGGCGGTCGGACGATGTTGATCGGAATCGCCATCTTCGCCGTGTTCGCAGCGGGCCTGCGGGTCGCCTCGAAGTCCCACTCAGACTGACGCGACGCTCACGGCTTCGCCGGCCTCAGCCGTGGGAAGTAGCGCGAGAGCCCGTTGAACCTCCACGGGCCCTGCGTGACGCACGGTGGCGCGCCGGTGCCCGGCGGGATCACCGGAAGGGTTGCCCGTGTTACGGCAGTCGTAGGCCTTGAGACCACCATACGCGATGTCGTTCTCGCTGTCGGGCGCCGGATAGGTGTTCTGACGGTTGGTCGGTAGCCGCTTCTGATAGCCGCCGATCGCCTCGTTCTCAGTCGTCGCCGACGGGATGCGCCGCGGTGAGTTTCGCGACGACATCACGGCCCAGGTCGCGGTCCTTGGGATCGTCGGCATGTTCAACTGGATGCACCGCTGGTTCAAGGCGAGCGGGTCACGATCGCTCGCCTCCATCGGCGAGGACTTTGTCGCGATGTCGCTCGCCGCCCTCGAGCCTCCGGATTGAGAACGCCGCCCCCGGCCGCCGGCGCCGCCCCGGGCCGCTGGCCCCGCCCCGGGCCGCTGGCCGCGCCCCGGCGCCGCCGGCCCCGCGCCGCGCCGGTTGGTTTCCAACGTTCCCCGTTGAAGGGATCGGATTTCTGGAGCGCCTGCCGATAAGGGTCCTGGCAGCTCGTCAGGACCGGGCTTCTCAACGGACAGGAGACAGCTACTAAATGAGGGCACACATTCGAGGCAAGGGAGCGGGCGGCGATCCGATCGAAGGTCACCAGAACCTTCCGGACACGCTCCGCGTCGGAGACTCGTTCATGTTCGGTGCCGGGGATCAGAAGGTCGCGATCGTCGGGATGAAGAGGAGCGTCGGCCCGGACGGTCTGCCGCTCACCACGGTGGTGGTTGCGCCCGCCTTCGCTCGGCCGTCGAACCCCTGACGCCCGCGACGTGTCGCCCGCACCGCTTGTCGATGCCCTGCCGTGGCCGCGCGGCCTGTCCTCGCGGCCATTATCGTGACGCGCGTGTTGCGCGTATTTCACCGCAAGCGAGCCGGTCGGCCAATGCGAGCGATCTGGACGCTCGAGGAGGTGGGCGCCCCCTACGAGCTGATCGTGATGACGCCCGAGGAGGGTCGTGCCGAGGAGCACCTCGCCCGCCATCCACTCGGGCGCGTTCCCGTGCTCGAGGACGAAGAGGGGTTCCTTTACGAGTCGGCGGCCATCTGCCTGCATCTCGCGGACCTGTATCCGGAGGCGGGTCTCGTGCCGCCGACCGGGGCGCACGACCGTGCGCTCGTCTACCAGTGGGCATGCTTCGCGCCGGCCGAGCTTGAGCCGCCGCTGTTCGAGGCCTGGAGGCAGGCCGAACGAGACGCCGACCGCGCAGCGTCGGCGCGGAAGCGCTTCTTCTCGGCCGCGGACGCGGTCGCTGGTGCGCTCGATGGCCGCGAGTTCCTCGTCGGCGGGAGTTTCACCGTGGCCGACGTGATGGTGGCGACGACACTGCTGTTCACCAGTCGCGTCGGGATCGCGGATCAGCTGCCCCGGAGCCTGACCGACTATCTCAGCCGGCTAGCGCAAAGGCCGGCGTTCCAGCGTGCCGTTCAGCGAACCTTCGGCTGAACGCGGGCGCACTCATGCTGCTGAGCGGGAGCCCGTTGTGGCGCTTCTCCAGTCCAGCTGCACGACCGCGCCACCATTGATGTTCACGTTGCGAGCGCGGGGCCGGTCATCGACCCACAGCGTGTACGTCCCGGTCGGGAGCGCGTCGAACACCGCCGTGAACGCCGGGCGGTCACCTTCGCGTCGTTCGAGCACCTCTTTGTGACTGCGAGCGGAGTCTTTGCCGGCCGGGCTGATCTCGATCTCGCGGCCATGCATCGCCTGGTCTGCGTAGATGATCAGCGCCCCGAGCTCTTCGCCGATGTCGAGTACCACGAACTCCGGGTGCTTTCGTGCGGCGTAGTTCTCGACCGGGTGGTCGTGCGAATGGCCGTGGCCGTGGTCGTGGGCGTGGTCGTGATGCGTGTGGGCCATCAGGTCCTCCTTCTGAATCGGGTATGAGGAGCTGGGCGCCGTCCCTGGCGCCCAGCAGACCTCCGGGAACTGCCCCTAGCTGGACGGAGTGTCGAACCCGCTCCTCGGCGTCCCCAGGTACGGGAACGTGCTCAGGTAGCGGTCGGCGCTCGGCTTCAGACCCTCGGTCAAGGCCGACGCCGCCGCGTCGGGCTTGAAGGACTTGTCGACCAGCGCATAGGTCAGGCCCGCGATCGCCCTCAGCTCGATGCTCACGATGTCGTCGAATACGCGCCGCCCGTTGGGGAAGCCCGCCGCGTCGCCCCCGAGCAGGCCGTAAAGGCTCGGCTTGGACTTCGTCGGGGGGATCGCGACATTGAGCCGCAGCTGGTCTGCCGGCGTCTTCCCGGTGTAGTTCTGGAACCCAGGCACTACGCCGGGCGGGAGGCCCGTCAACAGGATCGCGACGAGATCGGCGCGGGGCTTGTTCAACTTCGCCAAGTTGGGGAACACACCCGGGTACAGGACCGGCAAGAGCCCGGCCAGCTCGGGCTTTTCGGTGTACTTGACGAACTCCTTGTCGGCGACCGGCGGAAGCGCGTTCCAGCGATCCTTATCGCCGAGGTGGACGATGACCTCGTTGAACAGCGGGTTACCGAGCCGTGAGACCTGCATCCACGGGCCGGACTCCGACGGCGCGCTGCCGTTGCCGTTCAGCATCCGCACCTTGCGGCGGCTGGATGATGACCAGACTCCGATCACCGCGTTCTTGCTCATCGGGTTCTTCGGCACCGAGTGATTGCCCGTCAGCTCCGAGATCGGAACCTGCAGCGCGATCGTGTGGACGTTGAACGCCTTGGTGGCGTCGACGCCCATCGCGTCGGCACTCGGAATCAGGTGCAGGTGCTGGAACGGGCGCAGGTCGCCGAGATCGAAGATCGCTCCGAGATCGACGTAGAACCCCTCCAGTCGCTGACCGGCGAACACCTTGAGCCCGCCCGGCAGGTTGTGCACCGCGGCGGACGCAAGCGACGCGTACTTCGGTGTCGAGCGCGGGCCGATGTTGCATGGCGGGCACGGCAGGTTGCTTGCGAGCACTTTCGCCTTCAAGCCGTGGCTGCCGTTCCCGAACTTCGTCGTGTCACCACCGGTCACCCGGGTGACCGAATAGAACTGGCGCTTGTTCCAGTTCTTGCTGTCGAGAGAGGTGATCGGACCGGTGTTGTAGAGGAACGTCTCCTCGTTACGCAGGCGTGTCTGGAACCTGAACACGTACGAGAGCTCCGGCACGCCATCGCCGTCGTTGTCGATGTTGATCGCGTACAGCACGTCGTCTCCGAACTCGAAGAAGTTCGGTCCACCAGGGGGAGCCTGGAGCGGCACGAAGTTGCTGATCAGCGTGACCGTGTCAGGCCTGTCAGGACTGACGAACGCGTAAACGTCGGTGTGGTCGGCTACCGGATCCTTGCTGATCTCCGGTGCTTCACGGTGCGATGACATCGATTCCTCCGTTCAGACTTGAAGGCTCCGGTGCGGCGTCCATCAGACGCCGAACGAGCCCGTGGTCGCGGTACGTCGTCTCCGTCGTACCGGACATCACCGTCACCTCGCCACGCTGCGCGTCGCGCACGTACGCCATGACCGGCTCTTGCGGTGCGGAAGACGAAGGTGAGGTAACGACTCCCTTCTTCTCTCCGGAAAGCACGGCGGCGGCGGGAACGCTGACCGCGGCGACTCCCGCGGCTACGCCTGCCGATGCCTTGATGAACGACAGCCGCGTTACACCGCCGCCGTTGTTCCGCTCATCAGTCATAACTGCTCCTTTCAACCCCCCTGAGCTGGGTGGTGGCTGGCTTGTTGACATCCGATACGGACGCCGGGAAAGAACGGATCACCGAACTGCGACAGAAGCTCGTGTTGCGTCGCTGAAACGCTTCTCTCGGCGGCGCTCAGCGATGGCGGCGAACAGGACGCTGCCTTCGAAGAGCAAATAGAGAGGTGCTATCTCGAGCAACATCGTGATCACATCACCCGGCAACACGGCCGCGAGCAGCGCACACCCCGCCAGCGCGTATCGGCGATTGCTGCGCAGCTGTCGCGGCGTGACCAATCCAGCGCTCGTAACTCCCAGGATGACGACCGGGATCTGGAAAAGCAGGCCCATGGCCAGGAGCGTGGTTGCGGCAAATTTGTAGTACGGGCTGGCCTGCACGAGAACGTTGAACTGACTGGCGTTGAAGTTCTGAAAGAAGTGCAGTGCGGCCGGCAAGACGACGAAGTAACCGAAGGTAACGCCGGTGACCAGGAGGATCGGAATCCCCAGCAACACCGGACGCATCCGACGCCTGAGCGCGTCATCGAAAGCAGGCAGCAAAAACGCGTACGCCTGAAACAGCACCACGGGGAGCGCGAGAAGCAGGGCGAACATCAACGACACCGTGACCGTCGTCGTGAATGGTTCGCCGATCCCGAGGGTGACCGGTCTCTCACCTGAGGGCGGCACCGACAGCCGCGCGACGTCGCGCCTGAGGCTGTCGTCCACGCGCCGCAGGGCGTCACGCGCCGCCGGCTGCCGGTCCTCGGCCGCCAGTAGGTGGGCGACCGATCGCAGCTGCACCGCGACGTCCGCCGCGCTCCGGCTGGCGGCGTACGTGGCCCCGAGAGGGCCATGTCCCTCGCGCACCTGGTGTTGCGTCTGGCGCGCGAGGGGAGCGTTGATTAGCTGCAGCAGCCGGTGGTTCTGCCAGAAACAGAGCCCGAACGCGACCCCGACCGCCAGCAGCGACACGATCAGTCGCGTGCGAAGCTCGTCGAGATGCCCAACGACGCTCAGCTGATCGGCTTGGCCGACCGGTCGGAGTACCCCAGCAGCACGCATCGCAGCGCAGGGCCGGCGTGTACGTGGCCCGAACTTACGCCGCGTGACGGGCTGTGGCCGCGTCCTCGCGGGACTCCGCTGCCGTCTCGCTCGCGAGCGCGACATTGGCCGCCAGCTGCTCGGTATGCGCCGGCTCGCCGTTGATCGTTTCCTTGAACCCGCGCATGCTCGAACCGAGCGAGCGCCCGAGCTCGGGCAACCGCTTGGCGCCGAACACCAGGAGCAAGATCACGAGCAGGAAGAGAATGTGGATGGGATTGTCAAGTCCAAGCATTTGTGGCTCCGATCAGGCTCGAGGTTGGTTACTTACCAATACGGAACGCAATCCGAGTTGGATCAACACGAGTCCTGCTCGGCGCTGGACCGTGCGGCCGCGAGTTGCATCCCGGCGCTCCACTTCTCTTCGATCTTCCCGAACCGCCAGATCGCCAGTGCGATCGCCCAGGTCCCGACAAACATCGCGACGATGATGAACCCGGCGGTGTTGATGTTGAAGTTCCGAAACCAGTCGGCGACGGAGCCGTGGACGCCGAGCTTGTCGGTCAGCAACCCCACGAGCTCGCACGTCCCGATGAACAGAGCCACGAAAACAGACAGGCCGGTAATCGTGATGTTGTAATAAACCTTGCGCACGGGTTTCGAGAACGCCCAGCCGTATGCGAAGTTCATGAAAGAGCCGTCGATCGTGTCAAGCAGGGACATGCCTGCGGCGAACAGGATCGGCAGGCACAGAATCGCGTAGAACGGGAGGCCCGCCGCCCCTGCGCCGGCCGCGAGAACGAGCAGCCCGATCTCTGTGGCAGTGTCGAATCCGAGCCCGAACAGAATGCCGATCGGGTACATGTGCCACGGCTCCTTGATCGCGTTGAGCCGCTTGCCGAAGAAGCGGCTCATCAGCCCGCGGGAGTTGAGCTGCTGCTCGAGCTCCTGCTCGTCGTAGGCGCCGCGTCGCATCGCGAAGAAGATCCGGACGATGCTGACGAGGATCAGGATGTTGAGGATCGCGATCATGTAGAGAAACGCGCCCGAGACAGTCGTCCCGATCACGTTCGTGGTCTTGTGCAAGCTCGACTGGCTGTTCTGAACCGGTCCGCTGAGCGCCCGGACGCCGATCGAAAGCAGAAACGTCAGGCCGAACACGATCGTCGAGTGCCCGAGCGAGAAGAAGAAGCCGACGCTCAGAGGGCGCTTGCCCTCGCCCATCATCTTCCGCGTGGTGTTGTCGATCGCGGAGATGTGATCGGCATCGAATGCATGGCGCATGCCAAGCGTGTACGCGGTGATCCCGGTCCCGATCGCGAACGTCCCGGCCGCGCCCAGCTTGAGGTGCTGCGGCGCCACGACCAGGATCAGAAGTCCGAAACCGACGATGTGCAGACCGGCGATCACCGCCGCCATCCCGCCAAGCCGCCGCCACTCCGACGGCGACATCGACGCCTTGATCCGCGCCAGCCGCGATTCGCCCGACGACGGCAACGAGAGAGCTTCCATCACCGCCTATACGGTGGGGGAGCCCGACTGGATCACCCGGGCCGAGGACGGTCCGTCAGCGGCCCGGTGCCCGGCGCTCCACGGCCTTCGGCGGCCGATGCGGCCGCACGAACGCGTGTGGCTGGTGGCGGCGCGCGCGGACTGGCAGCACCAGCCACAGGGCGAGCACCGACAGCGAGAACATCGTGCTCGTGCAGATCGTCAGAACCGTGCCGAACAGGAAGTTCGTGACCAGCGTCAGGACACCGAGCAGCGTGAATGACAGCAGCACGAGCCCGGCGCTCGCCAGCTGATGGCCGCGGCGGACCAGTCCGCGCTTCTCGTGCATCCGGAAGACCATCCGGTGATGCGCGACCGGGGCGATGATAACGAGCGCGGCCAAGCCGGCGCTCAGCAGCGTCAGGTAGTAGACGTCGCGCTCGAACGCCGACACGTTCGTGAAGCGGGTCGAGAAGGGGATTACGAGGAGAAAGCCGACCAGCAGCAGCACGCCGTTTTGCTCCACGCGGAGCTCCTGCAGCAGTTCGTTGAGCTCGCGATCGAGTCGCGCCGGGGTTATCTCATCGTGTTGCGCGCGTTCCATCTCACGCCTCGTGTCCGTAGCGGTGCGGGACGAACGTCTGCTCATCGATCGGAGGGCGCACGTAATGGCCGTTACCGCGCGGCGGCAGCCGCAGCGGCGCCGGCGTCAGGTCCTCGTACTCGACCATCGAGAGCAGGTGCGCGATGCAGTTCAGGCGCGCCGAGCGCTTGTCGTCGGCCTCGACGACCCACCAGGGCGCGTGCTTGATGTCCGTGTAGCGGAACATCTCGTCCTTGGCGCGCGAGTAGTCGACCCACTTCGCACGCGACTCGAGATCCATCGGGCTCAGCTTCCAGCGACGCATCGGGTCGTGGACACGGGCCTGAAAACGCCGCTCCTGTTCCTCGTCGGAGACCGAGACCCAGTACTTGATCACCTTGATTCCCGACCGCACGAGCATCCGCTCGAACTCCGGGCAGGAGCGCATGAACTCCTCGTACTCGGGCTCGTTGCAGAACCCCATGACCCGCTCGACGCCGGCGCGGTTGTACCACGAGCGGTCGAAAAGAACGATCTCTCCGGCCGCCGGCAGATGTGGGACGTAGCGCTGGAAGTACCACTGCGTCCGCTCGCGCTCGGTCGGGGCTGGGAGGGCGACGACGCGGCAGATGCGCGGGTTGGTCCGCTCGGCGATCCGTTTGATCACGCCGCCCTTGCCGGCGGCGTCGCGTCCTTCGAAGATCACGATGATCTTCAGGCCCTTCGACTTTACGTACTCCTGCATGATGACCAGTTCGCGCTGGAGCTTGCGGAGCTCTTTCTCGAACTTCGAACGCTTCATCTGCGTAGGGCGGTCGGACGTGCCCGCATCCGGGGCGGTCCCGTTGCGGCCATCGGCGGCGGAATGCTTCTGTGCCATCTCCTCTGTCATCGACCCCGCCCGAGCAGCCTGTAACGCGCCACTCGCGCAGCGGCCGCAGAGCTCAGCTCGGATGCGCCGAGTACTTCACGGTTGCGAAGCAGGGGTCAGGAGAGCCCTCGGACTCGAAGGTCAACTTGCCCTTGATCGTCCGCTGGTCGACGACCTGCCCGGTGACCTGCGCGAACGGGTCACGTGCGACCCACAGCCAGAACCGCTTCCTCGTGCTCGTGCCGGGCGCGGAACCGGAACTGGTCAGAGTTGCGCGGAACCGGCGTGGTTGCGTGCAGGCGCCCGCGGTGAATCCGGCCAACGGCCTCAGCCGGACCGTGCCGCTGACCGAAACGACCCGGTGATTACGGACGCGCAGGAGGATCTGCAGACCCTGGGCAGTCAGTCCCGACCAGCGACCGTTGTTCGCGAGCGCAGCGCCCGCATGATGAGCCGCCATTGCCGGCGGCGAGCCAAAAGCTACGAGGCTGCCACCCGCGACGGCTGCTGCGACGACCTTGCTCGCACGAGTGCGCTTGAGCATCCCAGCGTCCCCTTTCTACGTCCGTGTTGCGCGCGGAGGCTAGCAGTCGTCCTGACGTCGCTCACCGGCGTCCTCTGCAGCGGGCGGGTCGAAGCTCACTGCGATGTGCTGGCGCGGATGGAGCTGCGACGCGAGCGCGGCGTCTCGTAGCGCTCGCTCGTCGGTCTCGAGCAGTTCGCCTGCGAGCGACCGCGGCCACAGCCGGCGGGACAGAACGACGTTGAGCTCGGCTGAGAGCAGCACGAGCTCGGAGGCAAGCAGCAACCAGGTCAGAAGCCCAACCACGGCCGCGAACCCTCCGTATGTCTCGCTGCTCCCGGCCAGCACCGTGGTCACGTAGACACCACCCGCCACCTGAAGTCCCAACCAGCAGGCGCTCGCCACCAGCGCGCCTGGAAGCACCTCGCGCACGCTCGTCTGCGCGGCCGTGAGCAGGCGAAACGACACCGTGAACAGCACGAGGTCGACGGCCGCGGAGCCGACCAGGCTCAGAACCCTGGTGACCGTGCTGCCGGCGCCTCCTGCCGCCGCCAGCCCCACGCCCGCCGTCGCGGCCACGTTCACCGTCCCGATCGAGAGCAGCACCAGGAGACCGCGTGCCCGGGAGCCGACGAATCCCGCTCGCCTGACCTGCGGAACCGCCCAGATCCGGTCGAGCGCGTTGCCGATCGCGAGCGTTACGGCAAGGCCCGTCCACAGCGCGCCGATCAGGCCGATCGCCAGCGCGGCCCCGCTTCCCGTCAGCGACCCGACGTTCCCCCGGATCTGGGGACCGATCACGGGCATGCGCTCGATCGTTGAGTCGAGCAGCTGATGCTGGAGGCTCGGGTCGCTTTGAAACACGAACCCGAGGATCGAGGCGAACACCAGCAGCAGCGCGAACACCGAGAAGAAGCCCCAGTACGCGATCTGGACGCCGAGCCGGTTGACCCCGTCCTCGAGAAACTTCTTGATCACGGCGATCGGGACGGCCAGCGCCGGAGTTCGCCGCTGCAGACGGTCAAAGCGGGTCAGTGCCGAGCCGAGGTCCACGGTTCCCAAGATCATCCAGCGCGTGCCGGACTGCGCCGGCGACCGGCGGCGCTCTGAGCCTCGCCCAGCCCTACCGCGAGATCGTGAAGGTCGCGGACGCCGGGTGCTCCAGGTGCCCAGACCGATCGCGTGCGGCCGCGGTCAGCCGGTACGTCCCCGGCGCAAGTCCGCGGCCGGCGATTCGCCCCGTGAACCGCAGGCTGTTCGCTCCGCGTCTTCCGGTCCAGGTGAAAGCGCCGCCTACCGCGGTCCAGTGCGCCGTGCCCACACGCCGCGCGACGGAGAAGATCACGGTCGCGGCCGTGCTGAGCCGGAAGCGTACGAGCGCCCCGGCCTTACCTCTCGCCAGCGCGCTCGGTCCCGAATGGGCAGCCCTGAACGCGACGGGCGCGACGCTGAGCAGCGTGAGGCGCGGGCTCGGGGGCGCGCCGCCCGATCGAACCAGCTGCTCGGGATGCAGGAGCGGCGGCGGCGGGTCTGCCAGGTAGTGGGCGAGCACGCGGTCGGGCGTCAGCGCGTGGTCGTAGTAGGCGACCTCGTCGATGTAGCCACTGAACCACGGCGCCAGCGTGCCGTACCCGATGTAGAACGTCGCGGCTCCGGAGGGCGCCTGACTGCTGGCGCCGGAAGCGACCTGGCGTCCGTCCACGTACAGCGTGGCGGTACTGCCGTCCCAGGTTCCCACGACGTGATGGAAGCTGGCGCTGCCACCGGCGGGGACGACGTCGGATGGATTGTCATCGACGACCTCGTTGTGTACGTCGTTTGAGTTCGGAACGAACGCGTAGCGCCCCTGGCTGTCGATGTACAGCGCTCCGGCGGCGCCCTGCTGCACGACCATCCCGGCGGCGGCCTTGCCCGGCAGCACCCACGCTTCCAGCGAGTACGCCTGCTGCGGCGCTTGCAGGTTGTTGACGTACCCGTACTGGTCGTTGCCCACGAAGTACGCGGCGGTGTCGCCATCGCCCGAGATCCCCAGCTGCGGACTGCCGCCGGCCCCGTTGACGTAGGTCCCCGGGTAATGGCCGGTCGCGTCGCTCATCACCGAGGTGTCGAGCGCGTCGCCCAATCGCCAGTAACCGAGCGGGTGGTCCGCCAGCACGGAGCCCGTGTAGGCGGCCGGATTGACGTAGGTCACGGTCACGTCGCGCAGGATGGGAGTATGGCTCGGGTCGCTGGTGCTCAGGGTGGCCCGGTACTGGAGGTAGCGCGCGTGGCCGCCGATCGCCCCGCCCGATGAGCCGACGGGGCTGAACGCGCTCCAGCTTGCGTCGGGCGCCGGGGTGTTGCCGGTGCGGACGCTGAGCGCGAGGCTCGTACCGCCTGGCAGATCAGCCGTCCACGACAGCGTTCCCCAGGCAACCGAGCTGCCGACGTCAAGCACACGGGAATCGAACGTGCCCGACGCCTGGTAGGGGCTCATGTGCAGCCAGTCGACCGCGACGTCTGGTCCGCCGGACGTGAAGTCGCTGGCGATTGGCCGCATCGCGGTCGCGAACGTCGCCGCGTGGGTGGCCACGAGGTTGCTGTCGACGTAGTAACGCACCTCGGTCGCGTCCCACTCGATCCGGTAGACGTGCGGCGAGCCGATCAGCGAGCTCGGCAACTGGGTCTCGGTGGACGCGCCGTCGACGTTCGTGCGTGCGTAGAGGAGGCCATCGCCCTTGACACTGAAGATCGCCCAGTTCGGGTTGTTGTTGAGGTCGACGCCGAAGCCGACGTGTGAAAAGTTCCCGCCGCCGAAAGTCGCCTTGAACTCGAGCACGTGGCCGGCACCGTAGGTCGCCGTGGTCGCGGCGTATGCGCCGTCGACATGGAGATCGCCGCCCGACACGGTCGCGCTGCCCCCGCCGGTCCAGGTCCCTGTCTCCCACCCGGACGGGAGGGCGGGACCGCCGGAGAACTCCTCGCCGACCGCCGGCATCAGCGTGACTTCTCCGTCGCCGACGCCCGAGACGTATGTGCCAGCCGTGGTGCCGGCGCCGAAGTCGGCTGCGGTCGTGTCCGTGAGGCTCACCGGCGCTGCGGATGAGGCGGCCGGGACGAGGGCCAGTGCGAGGCACGCGATCAGCGCGCACAGCCCCGCCCGAAGTCCCGCCCGAGCTCCGGCACGGACAGACCAACGATCGGCTTCGCGAGCGGCGCGCGTTGCGCGCCAAACCCCACGTCCGGACACGGCCGTCCTTTCCATGACACGCCGCTTGGTGTCTTAACTTCATTAAAGCTTAGCAATCATCGACAAACGTCCGAGGCGCAGGTGTCGAGTTGCACGGTCTCGCGCGTCTTGCAGTCGCTCGGTCCGGACGGGCCCGCACGGCCCCACGGACGCCGCGGAGCGGCCCCAAAGAAGGGGATCCGGTAGCCGGCTACTTGATGCTGTCGTAGACGTGGAACATCGGCAGGTACATCGCGAGGATCATGAACCCGACGATGCAGCCCACGACGGCGATCATGATTGGCTCGAGCACCGAGGTGAGTCCCTTGACGGCTGCCTCGACCTGCTCCTCGTAGAAGTCGGCCACCTTGGAGAGCGTCGACTCGAGCGCACCCGTCTCCTCGCCGACGCGCACCATGTTCGTGACGAGCGCGGGGAAGATCGGCTCCTCGGCGAGCGCTGCCGCCATCGTGCCGCCACCTTGCACCGACTTGCGCACGCCGGTCATCGCCTGCTCGATGACCGCGTTGCCCGCGGTGTGGCCGGTGACGTCGATCGCCTCGAGCATCGGCACCCCGGCGCTGACCAGCGAGGACATCGTGCGCGACCAGCGCGCCAACGCGATCTTCTGCACGATCGCGCCGATCTTCAGCGGGAACTTGAGCTTGGCGCGATCCCACACCGGTCGCCAACCTTTGATCGCTTCCAGTAGCGGAAGCCGAACACGATGCCGAGCGCGCCGGCGAGGACGAAGTACCACTGGTGGCGGAGCATCGTCGAGACCGCGATCGTGTGCTGGGTCAGCGAGGGCATCGTGCCGTTGAACTCCTTGAACACCTTCGCGAACACCGGAATGATGAACACAAGCATCGCGGTGATCACGGCGGCCGCGATGCTGATCACGACCGCGGGATAGACCATCGCGGAGCGCACCTGGCGCCGGAGGCGATCCTGCGCCTCCAGTTGCTCGGCGACGCGCAGCATCGCATCTTCCAGGAACCCGCCGGTTTCGCCGGCGCGGATCATCGCCACGTACAGCTCGGAGAAGATCTTCGGATGGCGCTCGAGCGCGCCGGCCAGCGAGGCTCCCGCCTCGATGTCCTGGCGCACCTGCACCACAGCTGCCTTCAGGCGCGAGTTCTCGGTCTGCGCCTCGAGCACCATCAGGGCCCGCATCAGCGACACGCCCGACGAGCTCATCGTCGCGAGCTGCCGCGTCAGCAATGCGAGATCCTCCAGCTTGACCCGCACGAACCGGTCGAAGGAGATGTCCAGCGGCGTTCCCTTGAGCTTGACCTCGAGCGCCAGCAGCCCGCGTCCGCGCAGGAGGTCGACGACGGCGCCCGGTGACTCGGCCTCGACCTCGCCCTTGACCTTGGCTCCGGTCTGGTCGGTGGCCCGGAATGCGTAGCTCTGGTTCATGGCGCGAGGCCGATATGACTGGCGGTCCTCGCTTGCTCATAGCTGTCGCCGAGCAGGCGCGCGAGCTCGGCCGGAACGGACGCCCGGCGCTGCGCGACCTCGCGGGTGACCTTGCCGGCGCGCACGAGGTATGCGAGCGCAGCGTCCATCGTCTGCATCCCGTGCTCGGCGCCGGTCTGAATCGAGGAGTAGATCTGGTGCGTTTTGCCCTCGCGGATCAGGTTGCGCACGGCCGGCGTGGGGACCAGCACCTCGACCGCCGGCACGCGTCCCAGACCGTCGGCCGTCGGCAGCAGCTGCTGCGCGATGATGCCCTGCAACGCGACCGACAGCATCACCCGCACGTGATGCTGCTCGTGCGGGGGGAAGACGTCGATCACGCGGTCGATCGTCTGCGGCGCGTCCTGCGTGTGCAGCGTGGCGAGCACGAGGTGCCCGGTCTCCGCCGCGGTCAGCGCCGTCGAGATCGTCTCCAGGTCGCGCATCTCGCCGACCAGGATCACGTCCGGGTCCTGCCGCAGGGCAGCGCGCAGCGCGTCCGCGAAGCTGGTCGCGTCGGCGCCCAGCTCACGCTGGTTGACCAGGCAGCGCTTGTGCGTGTGCAGGAACTCGATCGGGTCCTCGATCGTGAGGATGTGCTCGTCCCGTGAGCTGTTGATCTGATCGATCATCGCCGCCAGCGTCGTGCTCTTGCCCGAGCCCGTGGGACCGGTGACGAGCACGATCCCGCGCGGCCGCGAAGCCATGTCGCGCACCGCCGCCGGCATCCCGAGCTCGTCGAGGGAGGCCGTGCGCGCCGGGATGATCGGAAGCCCGCCAATCCAGGGCGTGACCAACACCGTCGTCGAGAGCGACGCCAACAACCTGGTGTTCCTCACCTTCTATGGCACCTCGGCGATGCCCAAGCCGACTTGGCATCAGATCACGTTCAACTCGGCGGCCGGAACCCTGACCGAGACGGTCTACGCAGTGAACGGCACCTCGCCGAACTGGACGCAGGGATCGCCGGCGACAAGCACCACCACGCTGCTGACGAACGTTTCTCAGCAGATCGTAACGATCAATAACAAAGCGACCCCGGTCCCGGTGTTCCGGTACTACGCGTACGCCCAGTACGCGGACTCGAGCAACAACCAATACATGCTGATCCCCGACGGGGCCAATATGACCACGTCAGGTGCGACGCCAAACACCCCACTTTCGACGGGCAGTGGGCTCTCCTCGACCGACGCCGACAACACCGTCGAGGTGCTCATCAACCTGAGTGTCGGCGCGAGCGCCGGCACCGATCACGCCACCAACAACCACGCCCTCGATGCGCCCGTGTCGGACACGATCTCGTTACGCCTCACCACGCCGCCGAACTACCTCAGCGCGGGCGTCACGACCGACCAGTACGGACCATGTCAGTAAACGAGCTTGTGAATCGGATTCGTCGCGAGGAGGGGATGACGATGGTCCTCGCCACGTGGGTGATCTTCGTGGTCGGGGTGCTCGCCGCCGGAGCGCTGCTCACCGTGCAGGGCGACGCGAGGCTGACGCGCGCCGACCTCGACGGCAAGCGGGCCTACGCCGCGGCGCAGGCGGGAGCGCAGTCCTACCTGTACAGCCTCAACGCCAATCCCACCAGTTGGTGGCAGAACTGCGCCAACAACGTCTCGGGATCGGCGACCTACCCAAACCCGGTCCCGGGCTCGACCACGCATGTCGGCTACTACTACAGCCCGATCTGGGTCAACGGCTTTGGCCCGAGTACTTGTTCGAACGATCCGGTGAGCGTGCTGATCGACAAGACCAGCGGCACGCTTCGGATGATGTTCACAGGTGTCGCCGGGACGCCGGCCGTCACGCGGACAATCGTCGCCAGCTTCCGCCCGCTCAGCCCGCTCGACTTCCTCTGGTACACCGTGTACGAGACACTGGATCCGTACACCGGGACGACGGGCTGCGACACGTTCTATTACTCGGGCAGCGGGCCCCCGAGCAGCTGCTACATCTACTGGGTCACGGGCGACAAGATGAACGGTCCGATGTACACCCAGGATCAGTACCTGATCCGCTCCGGCAACTCGCCGATCTTCGGCCGCGGCCCGAAGGATGAGATTGCCAGCCAGGACCCGACGACCGGGCTCAACGACATCTGCGCGTTCAAGAACTGCCAGAGCGCCAGCATCCTCGGGACCAGGCAGCCGGATGTCACGCCTCAGGTGGCGCTTCCGAAGGACAACTCGCAGCTGCTGCCTGATGCTCAGAAGTACGGCATCGTCTACACGGGCACGACGACACTGACACTGACCACGTCCGGCAACACGACCTATGCAAATGGCTGGAACTGCCCGAGCTCCAGCAACACGGCCTCCTGCACGCAGATCGTCAACGTCGAACCTCTCCGCGCATCCGATCATCTACGCGATCGACGGAACCAACTGCAACACCGCGTACAACCCGACGCAGGTCCCCGTTCCATACCCCACAAATATCGGAGGTCACTACTTCGGAACCTGCGGAGACGTCTACATCTCCGGCACCTACAACGTGCCGATGACGATCGCCGCCGCCAACGACGTCATCGTGACCAACAACCTGCAGACCTCCGAGGACGCAAACGGCAACCCCACCGGGACCGCGACGGCCGGCCTGGTCGCCAACTATTACGTGCGCGTGATGCACACCGGCACGGCAACCCCTTATGCAAATCCGGCACGTACGATCGACGCCGCGATCCTGACGCTCGCGCACTCGTTCTTCGTCGACAACTACAGCACGGGCACGACCGGCGGACAGGGCACGCTGACCGTCCACGGCGCGATCGCCCAGTACTTCCGCGGGGCGGTCGGGACGGCCGGCAGCACGGGCTATCTCAAGGCCTACAGCTACGACGACCGCTTCAAGGTGATGCTGCCTCCGTACCTGTTCGACCTACAGAACTCCTCGTGGGGCCTGTTCCGCGAGACGCTCTGCAGGCCGTCGACGAGCACGAGCGACAGCACGAGCTGTTCGTACACGGGCACGTAAGCGGGGTGCTATCGGTAGGTGGTGTGGGCTAGCGCCTGCTTGGTCCGGGTGGGCGCGCCGGCTTGCGCCTCAGCTTCCGGCCTTCGGCCGGGGGCCTTGGGGGTACGTTCTGCCCAGCTTTTGGCTGAGGAAGGGGTGGCTGAAGTGCCTGGCAGCCCCGATTTCGTTGGCGACCGCTCGTCTGCGGCAACGTGTAACGAAATGGGGGTCTATAGCACCGATTTGGTGACTCGTTGGGCGCCGGCCGGGGCGAATTGTCACGAAATGGGGGTTCTCATCCGTGTTCTTGTGCGGGATGGGGCCCTGCCAGCGTCCGTTTGGCACACCGTTGCCCTCCCGAGAGTCGAATTGTTCCCATATGGACGTTCGAGTTCCCTCTTCGTGCTTGTGGCGGAGGTTGGTGTCTGTAATGGGGTCCCGCCCACCCGTCGCCATGGATGGCCGGCGGAATGGGCATGGACGGGGTGGCACCTCGAAAGCCACCGCGCCCGCCTCCGAGGTCCGGACGGGGCCGCCCGGCCCCACGGACGCCGCCGCAGGCGGCCCCAGACTAGACGCCGACGAGCCGCTCTCCCAGACGGCTGTGACGCCGCCCCGTGTCCGCGGTGCGCGCCGCGCGCCCCACGACCTCGCGCGTCCCCACGATCACGGTCGCGAGCCGGGCCCGCGTGACCGCCGTGTAGAGCATCTCGCGCCGCAGGAAGAACGCGCCCGCGGCGGGATGGGCCACGATCACCGCGACCGGCAGCTCGATCCCCTGTCCCCGGTGGACCGAGCATGCGTACGCCAGGCGGAGCCGGTCCGCCTCCTCGGGGGGCAGCCGGAACACCGTGTCCTCGGCCGCGAGGATCAGCGCCGCATCGTCACCCTCGGACCCCGAGACCTCGTCGAGCAGCGTCAGCAGCGTGCCGTTCATCAGTCCCAGATCGTGGAGGTTGCGCCCGGTCATCATTAGCTTGTCCCCGATTCGCAACCGGCCGCCCCGCACCGGCTGGCCGTCGGGGTTCAGCGCGTCACGGAGGGCGGCGTTCAGCGCGTCGATCCCCAGCTCGCCGCGGTACACGGGCGCGAACACCTGGATGTCGCGGACGGGATCGACGTCGTAATGCTCGGGCAGACGCGATGCGACGAGCGAGACGATCTCCTCGCGCGCGGCGCGTGGATCGGCGCGCTCGATCAGGAACAGGTCCCGGCGCATGCCCTCGGAAGTTCTGAACGAAGGCGTCTCACCGCGGCGGATGGCATGCGCGCCCTGCACGATCATGCTGCCGGCCGCCTGACGGAAGATGTGGGTCAGCCGCACGGTCGGCACCGCGCCCGAGGCGACGAGGTCCGCGAACGGCTTGCCCGCGCCGACCGGGGCGAGCTGGTCGGCGTCGCCCACGAGCACGACGTGCGTCTCCCGGGCGACGGCGCGCAGCAGCGTGACGAGCAGCTCGAGGTTCGCCATCGAGGTCTCGTCGACGATCAGCAGGTCGCAGCTCAGTGGATCCTCGTCGTCGTGAGTCGGCCCCTCGCCGGGAATCCAGCCGAGCGCGGAGTGCACCGTCCGCGCAGTCATCCCACTCGCCTCCGTCATCCGGATCGCCGCACGGCCGGTCGGCGCGACGAGCAGCGTGCGCGCGCCCTGGCCGGCGGCGAGCGTGCCGATCGTCTTGATCGAGGCCGTCTTGCCGGTTCCCGGACCGCCGGTGATCAGCGACAGCCGGTGCTCGAACGCGCCCGCAACGCCGGCTCGCTGCTCATCGGTCAGCTCGGACCCAAGCTCGGCATCGGAGGGGGCTCGCAGCCGACCGCCGGACGCGCCCCGCGCCAGCAACGACACGCGCTCGGCCAGCTCGGCTTCGAGCTCCGCGGTCGCGCGGCGGTAGACCCACTCGCCCTCACGCACGACGTCGCCGCGCGACACGAGCTGGTCGAGGAAGCCGAGATCGACATCGCTGCGACCGAGCAACTCGTGCACCGCGGCCAGCAAAGCGTCCACCGGCAGGCATGTGCTGCCGCCGCGCTCGGCCTCCGAGAGCACGTGCAGCACGCCCGCCCGCGCGCGGTCCTCGGAGTCGAGGTCGCCGTCAGCAGCCTGGGCGATCCGGTCGGCGATCAGAAATCCGACGCCGAACACGCTCGTGAGCTCGTACGGGCGATCGCGCACGATCCGGTGGGCTCCATCGCCGTACTCGGTGTGGATCCGCTTGACCAGGTAGGCGAGCCCGTGCGGCGCGAGCAGCATGTGCAGCTGCCGCGTGACGCGGAGCGCCTGCCACGACGCCGCCGCCTCCTCGGCACGTCGCCGCGAGAGACCCGCCGCCGCCGCGAACGTCGCAACCGGGTCACGGTCGATCGCGTCGAACACGCCGGCCGCCCCGTAGCGCTCGATCAACGCCGCCGCCCGCTTGTCGCCGATGTGCTTGACCCGGCGCAGGTAGATCGCGACGGTCTCGGGGTCCGCCGGCGGCAGCGGCTGCGCCTGCGCAACCTTCACCTGCAGGCCGTAGCGAGAGTCGTCGACCCACGTTCCCGTGACGTGCGCGCGGTCGTGCTCCTCGAGGTGGACGAGCGGGCCGACCAGCACGACCGGCTCGCCGTCGGCGTCCGCCGCATCGATCACCGCCCAGCCGGTCGTCTCGCTCGCATATCGCGTGCGGCGAACGACTACCTCGGCGTCGAATAGCTCCACTTCACCGGCACGTTAGCCGCCGCCCTGATCCGACCGGCTAAGTTGGTACAGAGATGGCACAAAGCGCGCCACAGAAGCTCGACCGGCGCATCATCGAGATCTCGATGGTCGTCGTGGTCGGCGCGATCATGTCGATCCTCGACGCGACGATCGTCAACGTCGCGCTGGCGACGCTCGGTCGTGATCTGCACGCTTCGCTGGCGACGATCCAGTGGGTCGCGAGTGGTTACCTCGTCGCGCTGGCGATGGTGATCCCGATGACCGGCTGGGCGTCGGAGCGGTTCGGTGCCAAGCGACTGTGGATGGTGGTGGTCGGGCTGTTCGTGGCGGGCTCGGCGCTGTCGGGGCTCGCGTGGTCGGCGGAGTCGCTGATCTTCTTCCGCGTTCTTCAGGGGCTCGGAGGCGGGATGATCATGCCCGCCGGGATGACGATCCTCGCGCAGGCGGCCGGGCCGCAGCGGATCGGTCGTGTGATGAGCGTGGTCGGTGCGCCGATGCTGCTCGGGCCGATCCTCGGACCGGTGCTCGGCGGCATCATCCTGCAGTACCTCAGCTGGCGCTGGATCTTCTACGTCAACGTGCCGATCGGCGCGGTCGCGCTGGTGATGGCCTGGAAGCTGCTGCCGTACTCAGCGCCGCAGAAGGGTCAGCGACTCGACGTGCTCGGCCTCGCGCTGCTCTCGCCCGGGCTCGCCCTGATCGTCTTCGGCCTCTCGGAGACCTCAACGCACGGCGGGCTCGCCTACGTCGGGGCATGGGGCCCGATCGTCCTCGGGCTAACCTGCACCGCGGCGTTCGTGTGGCACGCGCTGCACGTCAAGCGGGTCAAGCCGCTGCTGGACCTGAACCTGTTCCGCTCGCCCGGGTTCGCGGCTGCCGCCGCGACCGTGTTGCTCACCGCGGCCGCGCTGTTCGGCTCGCTGATCATCCTGCCGCTGTACCTGCAGGTCGATCGCGGCGAGTCGACGCTCGCGACGGGACTGTTGCTCGCGCCCCAAGGGCTCGGTGCGGCGCTCACGATGCCGATCAGCGGCAGGCTGACCGACCGGATTGGCGGCGGCCCGGTGGTCGTTTTCGGACTGCTCGTGATGACGATCGCGACGCTGATGCTCACGCAACTCACCGGGCACACGCCGTATGGCGTGACCTCGACGATCCTGTTCGTCCGCGGAATCGGGCTCGGCTGCACGATGATGCCGGCGATCGCCGCCGCCTACGCGACGATCTCTCGAGACGCGATTCCGCGTGCGACCACGACCATGAACGTGCTCCAGCGGGTCGGCGGATCAATCGGCGTGGCACTGCTCGCGGTGGTGCTCGAGAACCAGATCAGGGCAGCGGTGCCGTTCGCGAGCGGAATCAGCGGCGGCGCGATCCGCCCGATCCCGGACGCGGTCAGGGTTCGTATCGCCGAACCGCTCGCGCACGCCTTCACCCACACGTTCTGGTGGGCGGTCGCGCTGACGGCGCTCGCGATTTTGCCGGCAATCGTGCTGGCGATCACCGGCCGGCGCTCACGCCAGGCGGCGGCTGCCGCTGCGGTCGCGGCCTGACCCGGAGCGCTCCGGCGGCGCTTCGGCCGCGCGTACCGCCGCCGCGATCCCCTCGGTGCCGACGAGATGGTGAAAGCCGCTGATCAGAGGGCGGACGGCCGCGAGCCCGAGCCGACCCTGGCCCCCGAACACGTCGAGGCGAACCTCGGAGCGAAGCGCCGCGCCACGCGGACTGAGAGGTTCCGTCCAGGTCGCGAACAGGACCCGCGCGGTGCCGCGCTCCGACCATTGCCTGAACTGCTCCGGACTGCCGAGCCGCGGGTAGTCGCGACGGAGCGTCCAGATCCTGCCGACGAGCCCCGATAGCAGCCCATCATCGGCCTCGTCGAGCGCGATGAACGGCGGCTCTCGAAACAGCCGATCGAATTCGAGGTCGGCCATGGTCCCCGGGATCCGCCAGCGGATCAAGCGGCCGAGGACCCCCGTGTCGCCGATCCGCACCTCGCGCGTCGCCGTCCACAGCCGACCGGCGTCGACCGCCGACTTGCCCTCGTGCGTGACTCGCACCGCCGGATCGGAAAGCCACCGGTCGAGCTCAAAGCTCACGCTGTCACTCCCAGACGCGCTGCGACATCGGCGAGCGCTGCGTTTTCCACCTTGACGAGCTTGTCGCGAGCACGCTCGCCGCCCACCACGCTCACGTCGCTGGGCGCGACGTTCAGCGTCTTTGCGAGCAGCTTGCAGAGCGCCTCGTTGGCGCGGCCGTCGAGTGGCGGAGCGGTCACCTGGACGAGCAGTCTTCCAGCGCGCTCGCCCTCGACCCGCATCTGCGGCGCGCGGGGCTTGACCCTCACGGCAACGACCACGGCGTCACCATCAACTCTCAGCACCCAACTGTTTCTAGCGAACGTTCGCGATGATGCTCGCGTGTTCGACTACGTGCTGGCGCCGATCCTGCCCCGCGCCGCTCAAGCGCTCGACCTGCCGCGGACGCTGCCTCGTGGCGCGCCCGGGATCGCGCTGACGTTCGATGACGGGCCCCATCCGGAGGGGACGCCCGCGGTGCTCGACCTCCTAGCGCGTGCGGGCGCGCGCGCGACCTTCTTCGTGATTGGGGAGCAGGTCCGCCGGCGTCCCTCGCTCGCGGCGGAGATCGTCGCGCAAGGTCATCGGGTCGCCCTGCACGGCGACCGCCACCGGCTGCAGCTGCGCGTTTCCGAGCGGGAGCTGCGTGCAGATCTGCAGCGTGGCCGCGCTGCGATCGAGGACGCCACGGGTACGACTGCTGACCACCACCGCCCTCCGTACGGGATTTACAGCGCCTCCGGGCTCGCGCTGGCGCGGGACGCGGGGCTCAAGCCGCTACTCTGGTCGCGTTGGGGTAAGGACTGGCGCAAGTTCACTACGCCCGAGCGAATCGCGTCGCGCGCCATGCGCGACGTCGGTCCAGGAGACGTAATCCTCCTGCACGATGCGGACTTCTACAGCTCGAAGAACTCTCACCGGCGCACGGTTCTCGCCCTCTCGCTCATCCTTAGACACCTCAAAGAACGAGAAATCGATACCGTCCTAGCCGTTTGACAGGCTTGCCCGAGCGCACGTCGACCTGAAACGATAGGCAAGCAGCAGGGCTCGCAACCGTCGGCCGGTGCAGTTCCCCGCGAGCCGTGCGTCTCGGCTGCGGCCACAGAAAACGATGACCACAGCTTCCGCCACTCCGGACTTCCAGTCGTTCGCGATCGGTTTCGATCAGCGTGATCGCGCCCGCCTGCATCAGCTGATCGACGAGGTGCTCGACTCGAACCGCTGGTCGGAAGCCGGGATGACCGCGAGCTTCGAGCAGGCGTGGCAGGAGCACAACGGCCTCGAGTCCGTCGCGCTCTCGAGCTGGGCAGGTGGCGCGCTCGGAGCGCTGCATTTCGCCGGCGTCGACGGTGAGACCGTCCTGTGCCCCTCGAACACTTTCATGGCGACGCCGCTGGCGGCGATTCGCGCCGGAGCTCAGGTGCAGTTCGTCGACTGCAACCGCGAGGACCTGTGCATGTCGTTCGCCTCATTTGAGGAGAAGGCGGAAAGGTTCAAGCCGAAGGCGGCGTTCCTCGTGCACATCGGCGGTCATCTGGCGTTCGACTCGCAGCAGATCGCGGACTACTGCGCAGAGCACGACATCTTTCTGATCGAGGATTGCGCGCACGCCCACGGCGCGAGCTGGAACGGCCGGCTGCCCGGCACATACGGCGACGCGGGCGTCTACTCGCTGTACGCGACGAAGACGATCTCAACGGGCGAAGGCGGCGTGCTTGTGTCGAAGAACCCCGAGCTGATCCAGTTCGCGCGCGACTTCCGAAACTACGGGAAGCCCTCCCACGACCTCCACGGCCTGAACTTCCGCATGAGCGAGTTCACGGCGGCGCTCGGACTCGTGCAGATCGAGCGGCTGCCGGAGATCGTCGCGTGGAAGAACGAGGTCGCGCGGGCCGAGCTCGACCCCTCGTATCCCAGCCGGCTGCAGCTGCCCGACGGCATGACATCCGGTCTCTACAAGTACATCGTGTTCGACTGGCTCGAGCGCTCGACAGGGCGCGTCTACGACCAGCCCTGCCACCGGATCCTCGGCCACGCTGTCGATCTGCCGAATTCCGACTGGGTCGCGCGCAACCATTCCTGCGTTCCGCTGTATTACCGGCCGACGACACAATGAGAGTTCTCGTCACAGGCGGATCGGGGTTCATCGGCTCGCACGTAGTCGACAAGCTACGCGCGCGCGGGCACGAGCCCGTGATCTACGACCTGCGCCCGTCTCCGTGGCATGAGACTGGGAATCCCGCCCACCCACCGGCGACTGGGAATCCCGCCCACCCACCGGCGACTGGGAATCCCGCCCACCCACCCCCGACCGGGCCCGTTGACACGGTGCTGGGCTCGATCACCGACCGCGAGGCGCTCGAGCGGGCGTTGCACAGCTGTGACGCGGTCGCCCACCTGGCCGCCGTCGCCGACGTCAACGACGTGCACGCCTCTCCCGAGGACGCCGAGCGCGTCAACGCGCGCGGCACCGTCACCGTGCTAGAGGCGTGCCGGCGCGCCGGCGTCAAGCGGATCGTCTACGCGAGCACGATCTGGGTCTACTCGGACTGCGAGCCCGAGGCGGTCGACGAGGAGACCCTGCTGCCGGCGCCGAGCCACCTCTACACGAGCACGAAGCTCGCCGGCGAGCTGTACTGCAAGGCCTACCAGGAGCTGTACGGAATCGACTACACGATCCTGCGCTTCGGGATCCCGTACGGCCCGCGCGCCCGCGAGGCGGCCGTGATCCCGGCGTTCGTGGGCAAGGCGCTGCGCGGCGAGCCGCTGACGCTCGCGGGTGACGGCGGCCAGTCGCGGCGCTTCGTCTACGTCGAGGACCTCGCCGACGGGGTCGCGGTCGGCGTGGACGACGTCGCCACCAACCGCGTCTACAACCTGGCCTCCAACGAGAACGTGACGATCAAGCAGATCGCCGAGCGCGTGCAGGAATTGATCGGCAACGTCGAGATCGTCTACACGCCCGCGCGTCCCGGTGACTTCGGCGGCAAGGTCGTGTCCTCCGAGCGCGCGGAGCACGAGCTCGGCTGGACCGCGGCGACGCCGTTCTCCGAGGGCGTGCGCAGATACGTCGAGTGGCGGCGCGAGCAGGAGTCGCTTGCGGCGGCGCGCGAGGCCGACGCGGTGATCCCCGCCGGCGAGCCGGACGCCGAGGCGCGCCCGCGGCAGGTGCTGATCATCTCCGCGGACATCGGCGAAGGACACGATCTTCCCGCGCGGGCCGTCGCGCGCGAGTTCCACGACGAGGATCCCGACGCGCAGGTGTCGATCGTCAACGGCCTGCCCGCGATGGGACCGATCCTGACCAAGACGCTGCGCGAGAACTCCGCCTTCATGTTCCAGCGGCTGCCGTGGCTGTTCGACTTCCAGTACTGGCTCTTCATGTACTTCGCGCCGACGCGCTGGCTCGCCAAGCGGCTGCTGGTCGCGTTCGGCCGGCGCGGGCTGATGCGCCTGATCAAGGCGCACAATCCCGACCAGATCGTCTCGACGTATCCCGGCGTGACAGCGATCCTGGGCGAGCTGCGCCGCAAGGGCAAGCTCGACGTCCCGTGTTACTCGTCGATCACCGACCTTGCCGGGCTTCGGTTCTGGGCCCATCCGGGGATCGACCTGCACTTCATCACGCATCCCGAGTCGGCCGAGGAGGTCGAGCAGATCGCCGGGCCCGGCAGCGTCAGGTGGGCCAAGCCGCCGACCTCGCCGGCGTTCCTCGCGGCGCGTTCGCGCGCAGACGCGCGTCGCGCGCTGGCGCTGCCTGCCGACGGGATCGTGATCGCCGTCTCCGGCGGCGGCTGGGGGGTCGGCGACCTGGCGGGTGCGACCCGCGAGGCCCTGCAGGTTCCCGGCGCGACCGTGCTGTGCCTGTGCGGGCGCAACGACAAGCTCCGCGCGAACATCGCCCAGCGCTTCGGCGAGGAGCCGCGCCTGCGCCTGATGGGCTTCACCGACCGGATGGGCGACGTGCTCGCCGCGGCCGATGCGCTGATCCACTCGAGTGCCGGGCTCACGGTGCTCGAGGCGATCATTCGCGGCTGCCCCGTGATCTCGTACGGGTTCGGTGTCGGGCACGTGCGTGCTTCCAACCGCGCGCTCGAGCGGTTCGGGCTGGCGCAGGTGGCGCGCGCCGAGGCCGACATCGGTCCGGCGCTCGAGCGGGCCTTGGAGCATCGCCCGGAGCCGGACGGCCGCTTCGCCCGCCGATCGTCGACCGCATCGTTGATCCTCAGCGACGAGCGCCGCGCGCGGCAGGTTCCACGCTGGCGGCTGCGGACGGCGCGCGCGCTCACGGGCGCGACCGCCGCTGTCGCGCTCGCCGGCTGGCTGCTGACCGCCGGCGCCTCCTACACGCTCGTCTCCCACTTCGTCCACATGAAGCCGGTGACGGCGGTCAACACGACCCGGCCCGAGGTGGGAGTGCTCGTCGATGCTCCCGCCGACCAGCTGCCGGCGCTGGCGAGCGAGTTTGCGGCGCGCGGGATTCGCGTCACGTTCACGGTCAACCAGGCGCTCTCGCCCGCGGAGCAGGCCGTCTTCAGCTTCGGTGACCAGTGCGTTCCGCGCCTCGGCCACGGAGGGCTCGTGCGTTGGCTCGGGACCCGCGATCAGCTCAGGCGGCTGATGGGCGGTGCGGTCGCCGGCCGCCACTTCCTCTACGCGTCGAGCGGCCCCAGCGTCGGCCAATGGTTCATGGCCCATCGGGCGGGGGGTCGCCTGATCGCAGGTGCGGTCAACGTCGACGACCATGGCGACGCGCTCGGGTCGCTGCGACCCGGCGAAGTCGTCGAGATCAGCGTCAGCCGCGCCGGCGCCAACGGCGCGGTGCTGGACACGCTGAGCCGCGAGCTGGCCTCCGAGCACCTTGCTGCGGTGCCGGTCGGGCAGCTCATGCACGACGCGGGCACGCCGGCTTAATCGGGGGCCTCGCTCCGCCCGGCATCCAGCCGGCTTGTCAGGTGCCTCGCTCCGCTCGGCGTCCAGCCGGACGACTCGTGGCGGGGCGGGCGGGACCCAAAAAGCGAGGCTGGATGCCGAGCGGGCCCAGCCACGAGGCCGCGAGGGCCCGTCCGGGCCGCGGTTGCGCTACTAGTGGATGCGGGCCGGGTGGGCGGGCACCCAATCCTCCCGCGGGTCGCGGATCGGCGTCAGCGTCGGCTCGATCTGCTCGCGCAGGTGCTCGAACTGCGGGGTCAGCGACAGCTTCTCGCCGAGGTGCTCGAGCGGCTCGTCGACCGTGAACCCAGGCCCGAGCGTCGCGATCTCGAACAGCACCCCCGACGGCTCGCGGAAGTAGATCGAGCGGAAATAGTGGCGGTCGATCACCGGCGTGGGGTGGGCTATTCCCGAGCCTGCCACCCGCTCGCGCCATGCCTCGTGGTCGTTGATCGGAGAGGCGAAGGCGATGTGGTGGACGGTGCCCGCGCCCTGGAGACCGCGCTCCCCAGGGGGCGTGTCGTAGATGTAGTGGCCTCGACGGTGCTCGCCGGCTGCGGTGAACGTGGTGCCGTCTGTTTGCTCGAAGTTCAGGGTCTCGGTGAGGAGCGGCTTGCTGTGCTCGGGAGCGTGAGCGTACGCGCGGACCGCGTGGAAGCCCTGGAGCGCCAGTTCGGCCGGGATCTCTGGGTGGTTGGCGACGAGCGGCTCGTCCTCGCTGCTGATGATCAGCTCGTGCGCGAGGCCCTCGGGGTCTTCGAAGATGAGGCTGTCGTCGGTGCGGTGAGGGTCGTGGCCGGCGTTGGCCAGGCGCTCCTGCCAGAAGTCGAGCGCTTCGCTTGACGCCACGCGCCAGACGATGCGGTGGATCATGCCGGCTCCGGCCCGGCCCCTGGGGAGGTTCGGGTACTCGAAGAACGTGATGTCCGAGCCGGCATCGCCGCGCTCATCGGCGTAGAACAGGTGGTAGACCGACGTGTAGTCCTGGTTGACGGACTTCTTCACGAGTCGTAGGCCGAGAACGCCGACGTAGAAGTCGACGTTGGCCTGGGCGTCGGCCGTGATCGCTGTGATGTGGTGGATGCCTTCGAGCTTCATCGTTATCTCCGTCGGTGGGGCTGTGGTGTCTCGTATGGTAGCCTGGAATAGTTGTGCAGTCAAATATTGCGGCGGGTGTGGCTCGTTTCGGTCGTGACTCTGCTTGCGAGCGCTGGCAACCACATCGCTACAAAGCTCCCCGGGGCCCGAGGGTTTTGGAGCAATGTGGTTGTTCGCCGCGAGCGGTAGCGGCCACACACCTCATTCCGCAGCCAAAAGCCAGGCAGACCAGCCTCCGAGCACCCGGCCGAAGGCCGGAAGCTGAGGCGCCAGCCGGCGGGCCGACCCCGGTCAGCGAGGCGCCAGCCGAAACGCCCACCCAAGGCTGTCCGGACGGGCCCGGGTGGGCGGGACCCCATTCCACGGATGCCGCCGCAGGCGGCCCTACCAGTGCACGCCGCGCGTGGCCCGCACGAACGCCCGCTGCTCCGCGGTCTGCTCCTCAGGCTTCTTCTTCTTGTCGTCGCCCTCGGGGAACAGCTTGTAGGCGCGGTTGACGACGAGATCCTGCGCGCCGGGCGCGATCGCGTAGCCGAGCTGGCCGATGTTGCCCATCGTCGTCGCGATCCGCTTTGGCCGCTTGCGGATCGCGTCGGTGATCATCGTCGCGGCCTCTTCGGGGCTGAGCGTGGGGAAGCGGTCGTAGATCTTCGTCGGCGCGATCATCGGCGTGCGCACGAGCGGCATGTAGACGGTCGTGATGTGCACGCCGTCGCTGATGATCTCGACCGCGATCGAGCGCGAGAACGCGTCGAGTGCCGCCTTTGAAGCGAGGTAGGCGCTGAAGCGGGGCGTGTTCGTCTGCAGCCCGATCGTCGAGACGTTGATGATGTGCCCGGACTTCTGCTCGCGCATCACGGGCAGGAGATTGAGGATCAGCTTGACCGGCGCGAAGTAGTTCAGCGCCATCGTCCGCTGGTAGTCGTGGAAGCGGTCATATGCGCGGCTGACCGAGCGGCGGATCGATTTGCCGGCGTTGTTGACGAGCACGTCGACGCGACCATGCTGCTCGAGGACCTCGGCCGCCATCCGGTCGATGTCGTCGATGTCCGACAGGTTGCAGGTGTGCACGAACGCGGAGCCCCCCGAGTCCTCGATCTCGCGGCCTACCTCCTCGAGCTTCTCGCGAGTACGCGCGACGAGCAGCACCTCGCCGCCGGCCCTGCCGATGTCGAGCGCGGCCGACTTGCCGATCCCGGATGATGCGCCGGTGATCAGCACTACCTTGCCCTTGACCGCGTCGTGCAACGAGGGCGCGAGCACTGTGCCCGCGCCCGGGATACGCCTTCCGAACGCTCGCAGCGTCCGTGCGGTCTGGACGGTCAGGTCAGCGGGGTTCGGTGGCGCCATTCGCGTCAGGGACCGTACCACCGCAGAGAGGCGCTCAGCGGGTGTCCGTCGTGAAGGGGTCCGTCCGAAGCTCTTGCGAACATGTGTTCGATCACCATGATCGTCTGTGTCTTGCTACCCCGCTTCGAATTATCTATCGCTGCCGGCGATCGGAGAGAGTTGCTGCAGACGCCGGTCGCGGTCGCGCCCGAGCCGGGTGGCGTTCAGCAGGTGGGGGAGGTGTCGCTGGCTGCGGAGGCGTTCGGGATCCACCCAGGGATGCGGCTTGGCGAAGCTCTCGCCCGCTGCCGCCGGTTGGCTTTGATCCCACCAGATCCAGCCGGCGTCGCCGATGCCTGGGAGCGGCTGCTCGTGCGGCTCGAGTCGATGGGCGCCGCGGTCGAGCCTGAGCGACCCGGCCTCGTGTGCTTCGATGCTCGAGGACTGCTGCGGCTGTACGGCGGTATCGAGGGCGTGCTGCGCGCCGCCCGTCGATCGTTGAAAGTGCCCGCTCGTCTCGGCGTTGCTCCGTCTCGGTTCGCGGCGGTGGCGGCGGCGACCAGAGCTCGCGTTCGCCGGCCCGTGATCGTCGGCGGCTCCAGAGCTCAGGCGCGCGCGTATCTTGCTCCGCTTCCCGTTGCGCTGTTGCGGGCTCGCCCGGCGCTCGCCGATCTGCCGGAAGCGCTCGAACGGCTCGGGGTCAAAACGCTCGGGGAGCTGGCGGGGCTTCCGCCAGCGGCGCTAGCCGATCGCTTCGGGAAAGCGGGCCTGCTCGCACACGAGCTCGCATGCGGAGGCGACGGCGCGCTTCGCCCCCGGCCGGCATCCGAGTTCCTGCGCGAGTCACTGGAGTTGCCAGAGGCTGGGTCTGGGATCCAGCTCGAGCGCGCCCTTGGGCTGCTCATCGACAGGCTGCTCGCCCGGCGCGAGCGGCGAGGCCGGACACTGCGTGCGGTAGTTCTCTCCGCGGTGCTCGTCGAGCACGGGGGCACCTGGCGAGAGCAGATCGTGTTTCGGGAGGCGCTCGCCGATCCAGTCAGGATGCGCCTCGCGCTCGCCTCGCGCCTGGCGCAGATGCCGGCGCCGGCGGAGGAGCTGCGCCTCTCGGTCGAGCGCTTCGGTCCGCCCGCGAGCGATCAGCGAGCGCTCCTCGAGGATCCCGCAAAAGCACGGAGCGCGCGTTTGCGAGAGGCGATCCGCCAGACACGGGCTGCGGCCGGGCCAGACGCAGCTCTGCGCGTGCTCGAGGTAGACCCTGGTTCACGTTTTCCGGAGCGCCGGGCGGTGCTGGCGCCGTTCGAGGGATAGATGGCCGGACCCCGCCGCCTCTCGATCCCCCGCCGTGTCGCGGTCGGCGCCGCCGACGACGGCCAGCCACTTGCTGTCGAGGGCCGGGAGGTGGACGCTGTGCGAGAGTCGTGGCTCGTCGAGGACCGGTGGTGGACCGACCGGCCGCTGCGCCGCCGGTACTGGGAGGTCGTGACAACGTGTGGACGCGACGAGATCGTGTTCCACGATCTGATCAGCGGGAGGTGGTGGCGACAGCGATAGACGAGTGAATAGCGAGCGATAGCGGAGCGATAAAGGAGCGATGAGAGCGATAGAGGGCCGATAGAGGAGCGATGACGAGCGTTAGACGCAGGCGTCCTCCGGCTCCTGTGCAATCGCCCGCCGTAAACTCAGCCACATGCCTCCGATCGACCCCACGACGACCGCTGTCGGCACTTGGAGCGGCGGCCGGTTCATGCGCTTTGGGGAACCGCTCGACGACGAGCGCTACCTGCGGCTGATCGCTCCCGACGAGTCGATCCCGACGGTGATCACCGCCGACGTCTACGGCAGCGGCGAAGCCGACACGATGCTGGGGAGGGCGATCGCCGGCCTCCAGCGCGATCGCATGTGTGTGGTCGGGGCGGTCGGCCACGACTTCTACACCGGCCAGCGGGACGGCGCAAAGGGCTTTCCGCGCTTCACCGACCTGCGTCTTCGGCCGCCGGCCGAGTACGGCGACTACCTGCGGATTGCGACAGAGCGGAGCCTGGCCCGCTGCGGGATCGACAGCTTCGATCTGCTGCTCCTGCACAACCCCGATCGCATCGGCTACACGAGCGAGACCGTCTGGAACGCGATGGCACAACTGCGGGACGCCGGCCTGACGCGGATGATCGGTGTGGCGCCGGGCCCGGCGAACGGCTTCACGCTCGACATCATCGATTGCCTCGAGCGATTCGGGACGATGATCGACTGGGCGATGATCATCCTCAACCCACTCGAGCCGTGGCCGGGCGAGCTGTGTCTCGGCGCCGCCGCGGCCAACGACGTCAAGGTGATCACGCGGGTCGTGGACTACGGCGGGCTCTTCTTCGACGACGTATTGCCGGGACAGGAGATGCTGCAGCACGATCACCGGAGCTTCAGGCCTGCCGGCTGGATCGAGGCCGGCCGCGAGCGGCTCGAGGCGATGCGACCGATCGCGCAGCGCACCGGGCTGACGATGCTCCAGCTCGCGTGCCAGTGGAATCTCGCGCACGAGGCAGTCGCTTGTGTCGCGCCGACACTGATCCAGGAAATCGGTCCAAACGCACGGTCCGTCGAGGAGAAACGGGCCGAGCTCGCCGCCCTGCCCGATCAGCTACTGCTGACCATTGCGGACGTCGATGAGATCCGGGCGATCGGCGACAACACCGGATGCATGGCGCT
The DNA here is from genome assembly GCA_963796525.1 of uncultured Solirubrobacterales bacterium. Classification (GTDB taxonomy): domain Bacteria; phylum Actinomycetota; class Thermoleophilia; order Solirubrobacterales; family Solirubrobacteraceae; genus Palsa-465. The sequence goes on along the minus strand of CAWCMD010000008.1, from coordinate 101,314 downwards.
GAAGGGAGCAAGCCCCGTGCACGCCGGTGACGAGCGGCCGGACGGCTGGGGCGTGGACGAGCGGCTGGAGACCGTCGCTCGGCGCTGGCGGATCGAGCCTGAGCGCGATCTGGTCCAGGCCGGCGGGGCGGTATGAGCGCCGGGTCGTCGACCGTAAACCTCCCGCTTACCGGCGGCTGCGGCTGTGGCGCGGTGCGCTTTGAGGTATCCGAACCGCTCGTCGCCGCGATCTACTGCCACTGCACCCGCTGCCAGCGCCGCACCGGCACCGGCGCCTCCGCGAGCGGCCGGACCGCGCCCGGTTCGTTCCGGATCGTGCAGGGCGAAGAGCACCTGCGCGCCTGGAAGCCTGAGGGCGGCGCGGAGAAATGGTTCTGCGGCGAGTGCGGGTCGGCGCTGTTCAGCCTCGCTCCGGGCGAGCCGGACACGGTCGGCGCTCGGCTCGGGGCCTTCGACGCAGATCCCGGAATCCGCCCGAGCGCGCACCAGTACGTCGCTTACGCGGCCCCGTGGGAGCCGATCCCCGACGACGGCCTACCAAGATTTCCGGAAGGACGAGTCGCGGACTAGCCGCTCGCGGTCCGGCCGGCGCGCCGTCGCTCGCAGATCGTCCGGGCGGCCTCGTCCTAGTCCGGCGTGTCGGTGAGCTCGCTCGCCCGAAGCCAGTCGCACCCGACCGACAGGTCCGGGACTTCCATCGCCGCGGCGACGTTCACCCACATGCCGTAACGGAAGAACTCGTCGATGCGTTCGGAGTCCGCGTCCGACAGGCTGCGGACGCGCGCGACCAGCCGCGCGTAGCACGCCCGGACTCGATCACGGATGATCTCGTCGTCACAGGCAGCGTACGCGTGGTGCTGAAGCATCAGGTAGTCGCGGTTATGCTCGAGCAGCTCGACGTACGCGTTGCCCATCGCGAGCAGGACATCGGAGTCGGGCTCGGCGGTGGCCGGATCGAATTCGGCGGCCACGCGGGCGAACAGGTCACCGGTCATCTCGAAATCCCGCTCGACAGCTGCCAGGAACAGCTCTCGCTTGTTCGGGAACAGACTGAACACGTACGGCTGTGCGACGCCGACGCGTCGCGCGATCCGGTCGACCGGCGTCCCGTGGAGTCCACCGTGGGCGAACTCGTGGACGGCCGCCTCGATCAGCGCGTCCCGGCGCTCTGAGGCCGGGACGCGCTGGCGCACTCGCTTTCCCTGTGATGCCGATGTCGTGGCCATGATCCTCCTTTGGCGATTGATCCTAGGGCAGTGTCAGGCGGCGAGTGGGATCCGCGGATCGGCGTTCTCGCGGACGCCGGCCGCTGCATCCGGCGCAGCGCCCTCAGCCTCGGCGCTCGTTTCCCGCGTGCTGAACGGGAGCGCCAGCGCGATCAGCGCGCCGGCCGCCAGCACCGCTGCGCCAACCCACATCGCGGGGACGAGCCCGTTGACATAGTCCTGCGGCGAGACGTAGCTGCCGTTGCTCGTGAACACGGTCGCAAGCACCGCGATCCCGAGCACCCCGCCCAGCTCCCGGATCGCGTTCGTCGCGCCCGACGCCTGGCCGGCCTCCGAGGTGCGCACCGACGACAGCACGGCGTTGGCGGACGGCGCGAACACCAGCGCCATGCCGGCGCCGGCGAGCACGAACGGTACGAGCATGCTGGCGTAGGTCTGTGTCACGGAGGCCACCGTGGCGAGCCAGCCGAGCGCGACCGCCTGTAGCGCGAGCCCAGCGACCATGAACGGACGGCTGCCGATCCGCTCGGAGAAGTACCCCGCGAGCGGCGCGACGATCATCGTTGCCCCGGTCCAGACGAGCAGCTTGATGCCGGCCTGCAGCGGCGAGTTGTGCAGGACGTTCTGTAGGAACTGGCTCAGGAAGAAGATCGAGCCGAACATTCCGAAGTACATCGACAGCGAGACGACGTTGGTGACCGCGAACGCCCGGTTGGCGAAGAATCGCATCGGCAGCATCGGCTCGCTCGCGCGAAGTTCGTAGGCGACGAACGCGAGCACCAGGGTGACGCCGGCGATCAGCGAGATCATCACTTCGGAGTTGGTCCAGCCCAGCGATTGCGAGCGAACCAGCCCGTAGACGATTCCGAACAGTCCGCTGGACGCCAGCACGACGCCCGGCAGGTCCAGCGAGCGGGTGATGCCGCGGCTTTCCTTCAGCCGCGCCGCGGCAACCGGCACGAGCGCGATTCCGATCGGGACGTTGATCCAGAAGATCCAGTGCCAAGAGGCTGCCTGCACGACGGCGCCCCCGACGAGCGGTCCGAGCGCCACGGCGGTTCCGCTGATCCCCGACCAGACGCCCAGCGCGACGCCGCGCCGCTGCGCAGGAAACGCCTCGGCGAGGAGCGTCAGCGTCAGCGGCGTCACGATCGCCGCGCCTGTGCCCTGCAGCGCTCGAGCCGCGATCAGGAACCCGATCGTGGGGGCGATCGCCGCCGCGGCCGAGGAGGCGGTGAACAGCGTGACCCCCGCGATGAACATCCGCTTGCGGCCGAACCGGTCGCCGAGCGCGGCGCCGGTAAGGAGCAGGACTGCGTAGGCCAGCACGTACGCGTTGACCGTCCACTCGAGCGACTGGATCGAGGCGCCCAGGTCCCGGTGAATGCTCGGCAGCGCAACGTTCACCACCAGGTTGTCGAGCACGACCATGAACAGGCCGAGCGAAACGATCACGAGCGTCCAGATCCGGGTTCGATCCGTTGGCGATGAAGGGTTCTGGCTCATCGGCACACCTCCAAACAGTTCTTAGTGATCACTAACTATGCAGTAGATTAGCAGTCGCTAATAACTTGTCAAGCCAGTTTTCTTAGATCGCAGACCGAGTGGGTAGCCACGACTTGCGGAGGCGCCTCTACACGAGGAGGAAGAGGCATGGCTAAAACTGTTCCAGCGAAGGCACGCAAGGCCGTTACACACGCGGTCGGGCAGGCCACAAAGAGCCTTGACGGTGGCTCGAAGTCCGGCAACCCGCTGTCTGGCGCACGAGGAATCGCAGCCGGCGCGGGTGCCGCGGCGCTCGTCCCACTGGCGGTAAAGGGCGTCGGCAAGCTGAAGGGCAGGCTCGACGGGAAGCTCGCGAACGCCCCCGGCAAGGCGGTCGAGGGCGTCACCTCGAAGCTCGGGAGCACCGTCAGCGGAGCGATCGAAGACAAGATCGACCGGTCCGGCGGCCCTGGCGGCATCCTGAAGGAAGGCCTCAAGAGCGCGCTGCCCTTCGGCGGCGGCGGCAGCGGCGGCAGCGGCGGGAGTGGCGGCAAGGGCGGAATGCCCGGCGTCGGCAAGGGCCGCCGCATGCCGGTCCAGCAGAGTGTGGACATCGCGGTGCCGATCGAGACGGTCTACAACCAGTGGACGCAGTTCGAGCAGTGGCCCGAGTTCATGCACCGCGTCACGCGCGTCACCCAGGAGGACGACTGCACGGTCTCATTCGCCACCAAGATCTGGGCGAAGACGAAGGAGTTCACGGCGGAGATCGAGACCCAGCGCCCGGATGAGCGGATCAAGTGGCGCGTCACCAACGGGATCACGCACACCGGCGTCGTCACGTTCCACGAGCTGGCCCCGAGGCTGACGCGCGTCGAACTCGGGCTCGACGTGGAGCCGGGTGGCATGCTCGAGAAGGCCGCAAGAGGCATGCGTCACATAAAGCGAGCGGCCCGCGCGGACCTCCACCGCTTCAAGGCCCTGATCGAGATGCAAGAGCAGGAGACCGGCGCCTGGCGTGGCGTGATCGAAGAAGGGGAGGTCGTCGAGGATCACGATTCCGGCTACGACCGTTCGCGCGAGTACTCGGACCTCGGCGAGGCAAAGAGCGATAACGGATCAGAGGAGAAGCAGGAGTCCGCCGGCCGCCGGCAGCAAAGCTCGTCTCGCGGCCGCAGCCGATCTGGGTCGAGCAGCCGCGGGCGTGGCGCGAGCGCCCAGAAGAGCGGACGTTCGCGTTCGACGGCGCGGTCCGGCGGCGGGTCCTCCGGGCGCTCGAGTGGCGGGTCCTCCGGGCGCTCGAGTGGCGGGTCCTCCGGGCGCTCGAGCGGCGGGTCCTCCGGGCGCTCGGGTGGCGGCGAGTCCTCGGCGCGCTCGAGCGGCGGGTCGTCCTCGCGCTCCGGCGGAGCGTCAGCATCGGGGTCGCCGGCGAGGTCCCGCGGTCGCAGCTCAGCGCGATCGAGAGGCAACCACTCGCGCGCCGACTAAGCCTGCAGGAGGGACAAAGATGCCAGTCGATATGCAACGTGTGATTCTCGCCGGCGTCCAGGCGGCGATCGAGGAGTCAAAAATCGAGCGTCAGCGCAAGCGACACCTCCCTGCAGGGCGCGCGCTCCTGTTTGGCGCCGGGCTCGTCACGGCGGCTCGGCTCGCGACCAGCGCTCGAGGGCGTGGGATGCTGGGGTCGCTCCAGAGCGGCGTCTCCAGGCTGCAGGATCAGTTCCTTGACGACGGCGAATACGACGAGCCCGAGGATGAGGAGGATCTGGACGAGGACGAGGAAGGACGCGAGGAGCCCGAGGAAGGCCTGGAGGAGGAGCCCGAGGACGAGGAGGACCTCGAGGAGTAGGTCTTCTGTCCGATACACGGGCGAACATATGTTCGCCCGTGTACGTTGAGCTTCACTGCCACTCCGCCTTCTCCTTTCTGGATGGGGCCTCGCTCCCCGACGAGCTCGTGCCAACCGCGCTCGCGCTCGGCTACAAGGCGCTCGCCCTGACCGACCACAACACGGTTTCCGGGTCGATGGAGTTCGCGGTCTCGGCGCGGGCCCTGGGGTTGCGTCCGATCCACGGCGCCGAGCTCGACCTCGACGACGGAAGGCACCTGACGCTGCTCGTTCAGGATGCAAGCGGCTGGTCGAACCTATGCCGCATCTTGACGCGCGCACACGCACACACCCGTGACGGACGGCAGGGGGCGCCGGCAGCCGCGCCGGAAACGCAGCTCGAGACCGTGCTCGAGAACGCGGAGGGACTCGTCTGCCTGAGCGGCTGCGCGACCCACGGCATCCAGGACGAGTTCACGCTCAGACGGCTCATCGATGCGTTCGGTACGGACAGGCTGCGGATCGAGCTCCAGCGGCCCTTCCTGCGCGACGACCGAGCTCGCAACCGGCGGCTCGCGGGGCTCGCCAAACGCCTCGGGGTTCCGTGTGTGGCCACGGGAAACGTGCATGCGCACAAGCCGGAGCGGGCGCCGCTTCAGGACGCTTTCGTAGCGATCCGATTACACACAACGCTCGACGCGTCAGAGCCGGATCGTCGAGGCAATTTCAGCCATGTTCTCGCCTCGCCGGAGGCGATGGCGGCACGTTTTCCCGAGTTCCCAGAGGCTGTCGCAGAGACGGAACGACTGGCGGACAGCCTGCGCTTCGATCTCTCGAGCGATCTGGGCTACCGATATCCAGGCGCCGAGGATGAAGAAGCGATGCGCAAGCTGGTCGAGCTTTGCGACAGCCGCTTCGAGGACCGCTATTCGCGCGCTGCGCGCCACCGGCAGGCAAAGGCACGCCTGGACGAAGAGCTGCGAATCATCGAGACCCTGAACCTCCCCGGATTCTTCCTGCTGCATCACGACCTGCTCGAGCTCGCCAGAGAGGTCGCAGTCGAGGTCAGAGGTCCGGACAGCGCTCGTGCGTTGCTGCCGCCTGGGCGTGGTCGTGGCTCGAGCGTCTCCTCGATCGTCTGCTACCTGACCGGGCTCTCGCACGTGGATCCGATCGCCAACGAGTTGCTGATCGGCCGTTTCCTCAACGAGGAGCTGACGTCACTGCCAGACATCGACCTCGACTTCCCGCGAGACATCCGAGAGAAGCTGATCCCGTGCGTGCACGAGCGCTACGGTCACGATCGCTCGGCGCTGGTGGCCGCCTTTCCCACCTATCGAGCCCGTGGTGCGATCCGCGAGCTCGGCAAGGCGCTGGGGCTGCCGCCGGGGGAGATCGAGCGGGTCGCTCGAGGCAGCGAGGGGTGGGATGCGAGAGAGGTGGAGAAGGACATCGAGAGCGCTTCGGGCAGGAGCGCTAAGGGGAGGTGGGCGTGGCTCGCTCGTCTGGCCGCCGAGGCGCACGGCCTTCCTCGGCATCTGAGCCAGCACTCGGGTGGGATGATCGTCGCCACCCGGCCACTGATCGACTGTTGCCCAATCGTTCCCGCCGCGATGGACGGCCGCCAGATCGTCATGTGGGACAAGGACTCTTGCTCGGACGCCGGCTTTCTGAAGATCGACCTGCTCGGGTTGGGGATGCTCTCGGCGGTCGAGCGGACGGTCGAGCTGATCGCGAAGACGCGCGGGGAGTTGATCGACCTCAGCAGGATCCCCTACGACGACCCGGCGACCTACGAGTGCATCCAGACGGCTGACACGACCGGCGTCTTTCAGATCGAGAGCCGGGCGCAGATGCAGTCGCTGCGACGCACCCGGCCAGAGAACCTCCAGGACATCACGATTCAGGTCGCGATCGTCCGGCCCGGCCCGATTCAGGGAGGCGCTGTCAATCCGTACATCGAGCGCCGCCAGCGGCTGCGAGAGGATCCGAGCTACGAGGTCCCCTATGAGCATCGATCGCTCGAGCCTGTCCTGCGCGAGACACTCGGGACGATCATCTTCCAGGACCAGGTGCTCGAGGTGGCGATCGCGTTTGCTGGCTTCTCGGTCGGCGAAGCGGAGGGATTGCGCAGGGCGATGAGCCGCAAGCGCTCGGAGGCTGCGATCCAGGCCTATCACCAGAGATTCGTCGCCGGCGCCAAGCGCTTGCACCAGGTCGACGAGGAAACGGCCGAGCGAGTGTTCTCGATGGTCCAAGGCTTCTCCGGATTCGGCTTTCCCAAGGCGCATGGAGCGGCGTTCGGATTGCTTGCCTACCAGTCGACGTGGCTGCGGGTCCACTACAGCCCTGAGCTTTTGTGCTCGCTGCTCAACGAGCAGCCGATGGGCTTCTATCCGCCGGATGCGCTTGTGCACGAGGCGCAGCGGCGGGGGATTGAAGTACTCCCGCCGGACGTCAACGAGAGCTCGGCGGAATGCGACATGAACGACGGCACGGTGAGGATCGGTCTCGGCTATGTGCGCAGCGTCCGCGAGCATGAGGTCAAGGCATTGGTCGCCGCGCGCCACGAGGGCGGGCGGTTTCGCAACCTCTCCGACCTGGCATCGCGTGCGGGGGCGGGGGGCCCTTCGCTCGAGTTGCTCGCGTGGTCGGGGGCATGCGATTCACTCGTTCGTGCCGAAGGAAGTGAGGCGCAACAAGTATCGCCGCGTCGCCTCGCTCTCTGGCAGCTGGGTGCGGCGACTCCTGGGCGAAACGTCCCAGGAGGCGTGCAGCTGGCGCTCCCGCTCGACCTTCCTGCGCCCCCGAAACTGCGCTCCCTCTCGCAGTGGGAGTCGATGCTCGCCGACTACGGCACGACCGGTTTGACCGTTAAAACACATCCGATCGAGCTGCTGCGCGATCGCCTGCCTGCCGGAGTGGTGAGGAGTCGCGATCTCGAGACGCTCGAACATGGCACGCGAATCAAGACTGGGGGGCTGGTCGTCGCCCGCCAGCGTCCCGGAACTGCCAACGGGATCGTCTTCATTCTGCTCGAGGACGAGTTCGGGACGATCAACCTGATCGTCCCCGCGAAGGTCTATGAGAGCAATCGGCTGACGGTGCGCACCGAGCCGCTGCTGCTGGTCGAGGGCAAGCTCGAGAAGTTCGCCGCGGCGGGAGGGGCGATCAACGTGCTGGTCGACCGTGTCGGCTCGATCACGGCACCCGATCAGATCCTCGCCGAGGTCAAGGATTTCTCGATGCTCGACGAGCAGGTGCGGCGTGGCCGCGCCGAGCAACAGGCGGCTCGCGAGGGCGTCGCACGGGAGCAAGAGGGTCGCGCCGACGGCCGGGAGCAGGCATCGCACGAGCCTGATCCTGAGGCGGAGGATTTCCGCGCCGTCGCCCCACCCGTGATGAGCTTCGCGTCGGGAAGGAGGCGCTGATCCGGAATAGCTGAAGGCATCATGTAGTCCGTCCTGGTACGGATGCCACGGTGAGCGTCGCCACAGCAACCCCACTTCGCGCCTATCAGCGGCTGCGCCGCTGGGTCGCGCGCGTGCTCGCGAGCCGGCGCACGCCGCTGATCCTCCTGGCCGTCGTCTGTGCATTCGGCACCGGTGCCCGTGCCTGGCATCTCGGGATTCCGAAGTACAGCGCGCCCGGGCAGGGGTACGTGTTCGACGAGCGCTACTACGTATCGGCCGCGAGGGTGATCGCCGGCCTGCACACGCCGGCGGGGGACACCTACGCGAACGCGTCGCCGTCGGGAACGGACCCCAACGGGGAGCACCCCCAGCTCGGCAAGATGCTCATCGCCGCGTCCATCGAGTTGTTCGGCGACAACGCGATCGGCTGGCGGATCACGCCCGTCGCCTTCGGACTCGCCGCACTGCTGTTGCTCTACTGGTTGGTGCGCAGCGCGGGCGGGAGCCAGTGGCTCGCGCTCGGCTCCACAGCGATCGCGAGCGTCGACAACCTGTGGCTGGTCCACTCGAGGATCGCGGTACTCGATATCTACGCCGTGCCGTTCATGCTGGCGGCCGCGGCGTTCTACTTACGCCGCCACCCCGTGATCGCCGGCGTCCTGATCGGCATCGGCAGTTGTCTCAAGGAGTTCGCGGTCTACACCCTCTTCGTGCTGTTGCTGCTCGAGGCGATGAGGGGGCTGGCGTGGCTGTGGGGGCGGCGTGTGGCGAGGCGGGCCATGACGGCGGTCGCCGTGCCGGGCGACCCGCCGGCGGACCCGCCGGCCGCGCCGGCCGACCCGGCGGCCGTGCCTGTGGACGCGCCGGCGGCGCGGGCAGGCCCGCTGGCGCCGCCAGCCGACCGGCCGACCCCTGGCTCCCCGCCGCGACCCTCGTGGATCCCGCCTCCCGTCGCGCGCCGGCTTGGCCGGCCCCTCGCCCTGTGCCTGGTCGCCGGCTTCACGTATTTCACGGTGCTGACGATCCTCGATACGGCAGTCACGCCGTACAGCGGCGGGCACCCCGTCGACCGCAACCAGTCCTCGATCTGCGACTACACGCTGCTCTTCAAGCGCGCCTGCAACCACTTCACGTTCATGAACCGATACGCGGCGAACCTACGCGACGTGGGCCACCCGCGCGGCATCGCGTCCGCGCCGACGGACTTCTGGATCAACCGCAAGGTGATCCCGTACTACGAGGTGCAGACCACCGTTCGGGTCAACGGCGTGGTCAAGGCGCAGCAGACGGTGATCTTCTTCCGGGGCGAGATCAGCCGCGTGCTTTTGTTCACGAGCTGGCTGGCGCTCGTGGTCAACCTGTGGTGGGCGATCCGAAGACGCGACGACCTCTCGTTCCTGGTGATCGCATGGGTGATCGGGACCTGGCTGCCGACGGAGCTCTTCCACGCTATCGACTCCCGCACGACGTACCTCTACTACATGGTGGTGGTCACGCCTGCCCTGTATCTGGCCGTGGCCCGGCTGCTGGGGGCCAGGCGCTGGCTCTGGCCACTGGTGGTGATCTGGGCGAGCGTCCTGCTCTGGGACTTCGCGAGCCTGTACCCGTTCCGCACGCTCAGCGGGTCTTAGGCCCCGGCGCGTACATAGCAGTCCGGAGCGCTTCACGATAAGGTGCGCGCCCGTGCTCGCCGTCTATCTGTTCGCCGCCTTCTGGGTCGTTCTCGCGCTCGGGTTGTTCTTCATCGGCGTCCGGGGCGGGCTCGGCGGCGCACGCGCGACGCTTCAGACGCAGACCCGCAGCGGCCGCAAGACGCTGACCGTGATCTTCGTGTTCATATACGCGGTGTTCGGCGTGGTGATCCCGGCCCTGATCCTCACCGGCAACCACGCAAACGCGAATGCCAAGGTCGGCAGCATCAAGCTCACGAGCGCCGAGAAGCAGGGGCGGACCCTGTTCGGTCAGCACTGTGGCGTCTGCCACACGCTCGCGGCGACCAACTCGGTGGGCAAGGTTGGTCCGAATCTGGACACCCTCCGACCGCCGGCGCCGCTCGTCGCGAACACGATCGCCAACGGCTGCCTGCAGAACCCCCCGCAGAACAGCAACCAGAGCTGTCTCGGGTACGGCACGATGCCCGCGAACCTGCTGGCCGGCAAGCAGGCCCAGGACGTCGCCCAGTTCGTCGCAAGAGTCGCCGGCCAGGAGTAGAACGACGCCGGCGGCGCCGCCCAGCGCCGGGAGCGCTTCGATCCGGAGCCGGTGTTAGGATCCGGCGCTCCGTACAGCTGAATTCCCGCTCCGCCTGCTCCCCAGCCATGGCGGAAGGAAGCGGGGGAACCAAGTTGTTGGGGCTAGTCGCGTGTCAGCGCGTAGCGCCGCTCTTTCGGCGCGAGCCCGTCAGCTAACCCCGCAAGCATTCGAGAAAGAGGACGGTCGAGATGCCGCGGACAGGCGTTTCAGTACTCCGGAACGAGCCAGAATTTCTGGACGAGTGGGTCGAGAAGGTGGCCTACGAGGAGCAGGCTTCGCGCGAGCACCGGCTGATCAGGCGGCAGTACGCGGAGACCGACGACGGGAGCACTGCTGTCCGCGCGCGCAGCGGGGCCGCCTTCCGTGAGCGCACGGCGACGAACGGACGCGTGGCCCCCGCAGGCGCCCCGGCGCCGATCCGCGCCCCGCGCCCGTATGACGACCCGCCGGCGCCGGCGCGGGCCCCGCGCTCCTACGACGACCCGCTGGCGCCCGCCCGGACCCGGGCCCCGCGCTCCTACGACGACCCGCCGGCCCGCCGGACCGTGACGATCCGGGGGCAGGTCGCGGATCGCTACAGCCCGGCCTCGCGGCGGCGCCCGGACGTGCCGCGCCATGAGCGTCCCGGATTCCGCCCGGACCGGGTGGCGATGTGGGCCGTGCTGCTCGGCTTGATCCTGGTGCTGGTCGCGGCGACCAGCGCTCACGCCGCGCTGCTCGTGCGCTAGCGGCCTCGGCGAGGGCGGGCGAGAACCCCGCCGCATCGCCCGATTTTTCGGCCAGGCCGGGACTCGGCGCGCGGGTCTCGACGGCGCCCCCTTACGCAGCTCCGAGCACCCGCTGATCCGCCGTTTAGGCGTTTCCGTATAAGGGGAAGAGCACCAAGTGCCGCGTGAGACCGGACTGCAGCTGCGACACCTCGTCGACTGCGAACAGGACTGCTTCGCGCCCCTTGTGCGACAGGCACCACCGAATTAGACTTATCAACCGTAAGCTGGTCTCAAAAGTGAAGGGGCAGGCGTTTCGAAGGCGCTTGCCCTCTTGAACCCTGGGTAACGCGATGAAAACTTCCATGAGTAGGTTCCAGATTCATGACGATCTCACGGCGCCGGATGGATCGGTGCCGGTGCTGCGCGGGGCGCTTGCGTCGGGCGGTCAGCTGCCGAACTTCCTCGGCGTGCTCGCCGGCTCGCCGGCCGCGCTGCGTGCGTACGCTCGGTTCCGCTCGGAGCTGCGTCATGGAAAGCTGAAGCTGGCGACACTCGAGCGGATCGCGCTCGCGGTCGCCGAGTACTACGACTCGGAGTCCGGGATTGCGATGCACTCGCGTGCGGCGCGCAATGCCGGTCTTGCACTCGACGAGGTCGCTGCCGCCCGCCAGTTCTCGTCAAAAGATCCCCGCGAGGCTGCGCTGCTGCGCTACCTGCAGGCGCTGCTCGAGTCGCGCGGCCGTGCCCCCATGCACCTCCATGAGGAGGCGCGCGAGGCGGGCTGGGACGACGAGCAGATCCTCGAGGCGATCGCTGCGCTTTCGCTTGAAGGATTCACGGCGATGATCAATGTGGCGGGCGAGATACCTGTCGACGGGTCCAGTGAGGAGTCGCGCGGGCTGCAAGCCGCGTAACCTCCAGCACGCACATGTGCGCGCGCGAGCAACCGGACCACGCGGAACGCGCCTCACGAGGCAACGGCTGCTGTCCCCTGTACCACGAGGCGGTTGAACTCGTTGGTCGTCGCTGGACGGGCGCGATTCTTCGCGTCCTGATGGACGGCCAATTGCGCTTCTCCGAAATCGCTCAGGCCGTGCCCGAGCTTTCCGACCGGCTCCTGTCCGAGCGGATGAAGGAGCTCGAGGCGCGCGGCATCGTCGTCCGCAACGTACTGCCCGGGCCACCGCTACGGGTCGAGTACGAGCTCTCCCAGATGGGTCGGGAGCTGGAGCCCGCCCTGTCGGAGCTACAGCGCTGGGCCAAGCGCTGGCTCGGCCGCCGCGTCACCGCGCGGGTCTGAGTCTCCTCTAGACACGTCGGTCCCGGCGCCCGCCGCCTGGTCCACGCATGCCGAAATTCGCTTGAAACCACCGTAGATCTTTAGTAGGTTATGTAACCAGCAAAGACGTTACGGAGGTGTCGAGATGCTGGTCCATGCGGAAGAACTTCTCAGACCGAGCCGCGGAACGCGCTTGGCGGCCCGCCTGCACGCGACAAGGCTCGATCGCGAGCTGATCGAAGGCGCTGATCCCTCGAGCTCGCCGCAGCTCGCGGCGCGGGCAGTCCAGCTCACCGCACGACCGATGCGCGCCGCGATCGCAGACGGCTTGCAGCAGCTGCTGGAGGCCGCGAACGGTTGCGGCGGCCGCTCCCAGGTGCCCGTGGCAAGCGGAGCAATCAGCGCCAACGGCGCGGAGCTCGCCGACCTCGCGGACCTGGTGCGAAGCGACGCGGCCCTGTACGCACAGGGTCTCGCGATCTTGCACGAACTGGTGGCCGACGGGACCGGCCCGGCGTATCCCCCGGGTGGCGCAGAAGCGCTGGCGCGGACCCTCGCGGAGGCTCGCGCAGAGCTCTAGTACAGCGGCGCCGAGCGGGTCTGGGCGCCGTGCATCCAGGTCACATTGGGCCCGTTCAGCCGTAGCGCGCCCGGCTTGATCGCGGCCCCTGAGTCGAGGCGCGCCTTACCGCGAGAGTCGGCCTTGAGGACCTCGACGTCGCGGTGACCCTGCATCCCGATCGAGCTACCCTCGCCCACCCACGCCACCGCGCTGTCGGTGCGTACGACGATTGATTTCACGGACTGGAAGAACTCCGCCCCAAGCGGCAGCGTCGTGGCCGGTAGCTCGCGCAGCTGCTTACCGTCGGAGAGGCGCCGCACGATCACGACTGCGCTGATCGTGTCGATTCCCGATCTGGTCAGCCCGTACGCCGCGACCGAGCCGGCCAGCGCGGCCGGACCCACGTGTTCGCGGAAGTCGCGCATGCCGCCGCCCAGGCGCGTCGTGTGTCTGCCGCTGCATCCGTACGCGACGTCGCGGACGACGTAGACGCGGGCCACATGGCTCGACGCCAGTGTGTGCGCGTCCGTCGGCCCGCACGGGACATGCGCGTTGCCAAACGCCGCCGTCGCGCCCCACGCGACTACTGCGAGCAGGGCAGGAACAAAGCCAAGAGCACGAAGCACCAAACCGAGAGTACGGCCTCGATCACCGCCAGACAAGTAACCTGCGACCCGCATGCCCGACCACCCGCTCACACCCGACGACGTCGTTTCGCTCGTTCAGGAGCGCGACATCCGCTTCATCCGCCTGTGGTTCACGGACATCCTCGGGCAGCTGAAGTCGTTCTCGATCAACGCGACCGAGCTCGGCGACGCGTTCGAGGGCGGGATGGGATTCGACGGCTCGTCGATCACCGGCTTTAACCCGATCGAGGAGTCGGACATGATCGCGATGCCCGACGCGTCGACGTTCTCGATCTTGCCGTGGCGCCCGGCGGAGCAGGGCACGGCCCGCATGTTCTGCGACATTCAGACGCCGGAGCGCACGCCGTACGAGGGCGATCCGCGGCACGTGCTCAGAAGAGCCCTCGAGCGGGCCAGCCAGATGGGCTTCGACCACTTCTATGTTGGGCCCGAGCTCGAGTACTTCTACTTCCGCGACTCGAAGTCGACCGAGGTGCTGGACGAGGGCGGCTACTTCGACCTGACCACGCTCGACGCGGGAAGCGATCTCCGCCGCGAGACGGTGCTGGCGCTCGAGCAACTCGGGATCCACACCGAGTACACCCACCACGAGGTCGGGCCGAGCCAGCACGAGATCGACATGCGTTACGCGGACGCGCTGAAGATGGCCGACGACTGCATGACATACCGGATCACGGTCAAGGAATACGCGATGAAGTACGGCTGTCACGCGACGTTCATGCCGAAGCCGCTGTTCGGCAAGAACGGCTCGGGCATGCACACGCACCAGTCGCTGTTCCGCGGCGATGCGAATGCCTTCTACAACGCCGAGGACACCTATTTCCTATCCGACGTGGGCAAGGCGTTCATCGCCGGCCAGTTGCGACACGCCCGCGAGATCTGCTCGATCTTCGCCCAGTGGGTGAACTCATACAAGCGCCTGGTGCCGGGATACGAGGCGCCGGTGTATCTCGCGTGGTCGCGGCGCAATCGCTCGGCGCTGGTGCGCGTACCGCTGTACCACCCCGGCAAGGAGCGCGCCACGCGGATGGAGCTGCGGTGCCCCGATCCGGCCTGCAACCCCTACCTGACGTTCGCGGTGCTGCTCCAGGCCGGGCTCGAGGGGATCGAGCACGGCTATGAGCTGCCCGAGCCGATGGAGAAGAACCTCTACCACCTCTCGCCCGACGAGCGCCGGCGGCTGGGGATCGAGCAGCTTCCCGAGACGCTCGGTGAGGCGATCGAGCTGACCGCGGAGTCGGAGCTCGTGCTGCGCACGCTCGGCGAGCACATGTTCAACCGCTACATCGAGATCAAGCGCCAGGAGTGGGAGGACTACCGGGTCCAGGTGACCCCCTGGGAGCTCGAGCGGTACTTGCCGGTTCTATAGGGGCTCTACTTGCAGGGCCGGGCGCAAGCTGCGCTTTGTATCGCCGGGGAATGGGGAATCGGCGGAGCCGATTCCCTTAAGCGAATCCGCCGGAGGCGGATTCGCCGGGCTCAGAGCGACGCCGCGAGCTCCTCGGGCGTCGTGACCGGCGCCTTGCAGACGAAGTGCTCGCACACGTAGGCGGCGGCGTGACCGTCAACGGCCTTGCGGTCCTTGAGCAGCGGCACACCGTCCTCCTCGCCGCCGGCGAGGACGATGTGCGGGCGGTACCGGCCGCGTATGACCGCCAGCAGCGGCTCCGGCGATGGGCCGACGATCGCCACCTCGCGCACGGGTGAGAGGTAGAAGTCCGCGGCCTGCAGCAGGTGACCGAACGCCGAGGGGTGGCGCACGGCAAGCGGGAACATCAGCCGCAGCACGCCGAGCGCGTGGCGCTCGTACTTGCCCTCGCCCGAGAGCAGCGCGAGCCGCAGCAGCCCGAACGCCGCCGCCGAGTTGCCGGACGGGATCGGCGAGTCCTCGAGGTCCTTGCGCCGCGCCGCGAGCCGCTCGTGATCGTCGGCGGTCGTGAAGAAGCCGCCCCGCTCGCCGTCCTCGAACCGCTCGATGATCACGTCCGCGATCGCCACCGCCTCGTGATACCAGCGCGGGTCGAACGTCGTCTCGTACAGGGTGATCAGCGCCTCGAGCAGGTAGGCGTGGTCGTCGAGGAACGCCGGGATCTTCTCCGTCCTCAGCAACCGGCCGTCGCCGTCGCGGCGGTGCTCGAGCAGGAACGAGCCGCACGCGACCGCGGCGTCCAGGTAGTCCGCGCGGTCGAGCGCGGCGCCCGCCGGCGCGAGCGCGGAGATCATCAGCGCATTCCAGCCGGTCAGGCACTTGTCGTCGAGTCCGGGGCGTACGCGGTGCGAGCGCGCCTCGAGCAGCTTCGCGCGGATCTCGGGCAGGTCCGGCGGCTCGGGGTCACGCGCCCGCAGCACGAACGTCCCGTGCTCGAAGCTCGCCAGCTCGAACGCGTCCGCGGCCCCCAAAGCCTGCAGCTCCTCGCGCGTCCACGCGTAGAACTTGCCCTCGACGCCCTCGGAGTCGGCGTCGAGCGCCGAGTAGAAGCCCTCGTCGGGCGCGCGCATCTCGCGCAGGGCCCAGTCGAGCGTCTCGCAGCACACGCGGCGCAGGCGCTCCTCTCCGGACACCTGCCAGCCGTGCAGGTATGCGCGCGCGAGCAGCGCGTTGTCGTAGAGCATCTTCTCGAAGTGCGGCACCGTCCAGGTCGCATCGACCGAATAACGGGCGAAGCCGCCGCCGACCTGGTCGTAGATGCCGCCGCGCGCCATCCCGCGCAGCGTGCCAAGCGCCATCTCCGGTTCGCCTCGAGCGAGCAGCAACTCGATCGTCGAGGCCGGCGGGAACTTCGGCGCGCCACCGAAGCCGCCGTTGACAGCGTCGTAGCTGTGGTGGAGGCCGGCGACCGCGTCGCGCACGAGCTCGTCGCGGATCGGTTCGTGCGAGGGCTCGAGCCGTGCTGTCGCCGACAGCGCCCACACGATCTGGTCGCTCTGCGTGCGAATCTCGTCGCGGCGGTTTCCCCACGCGTCCGCAATCGCGAGCAGCACCATGCGCCAACTCGGCAGGCCCTGTCGCGGCTCCGGCGGGAAGTAGGTGCCCGCGTAGAAGGGGATGCCCTCGGGGGTCAGAAACGTGTTCAACGGCCAGCCGCCGTGTCCGGTCATCGCCTGGCACGCTTCCATGCAGATGGCGTCGATGTCCGGACGCTCCTCCCGGTCGACCTTCACGCAGACGAAGTGCTCGTTCATCAGCGCGGCCGTGTCGACGTCCTCGAAGGACTCGCGCTCCATGACGTGGCACCAGTGGCAGGCCGAGTAGCCGACCGAGACCAGCAATGGGCGATCCTCACTGCGGGACCTCGTCAGCGCCTCATCGCCCCACGCGTACCAGTTGACCGGATTGTCCTTGTGCTGCAGCAGATAAGGCGAGCTCTCGCGCGCGAGGCGGTTCGGCACGTGCCCCAGCCTACCCACACCAATACGCTTCAAGGCATCCCGTTAGGAGAGGAGGTTGCTTGTCGACTCATCGCCAGCCGATCAACGCCCCGGGCGCGCCCGAGGCAGTCGGCCCCTACGTCCACGCAATGCGAGCCGGGAATCTGCTGTTCTGCTCCGGGCAGATTCCGCTTGACCCGAAGACCGGAGAGCTGATCGACGGCGACCCAGCCGACCAGGCGGGTCGCTGCCTCGAGAATCTCGCCGCCGTGTGCGAGGCGGCCGGCGCGAGCCTCGGTGACGCCGTCAAGCTCACCGTCTACCTGACCAGCATGAGCAGCTTCGCCAGGGTCAACGAGGTCTACGAGTCGTTCTTCGAGTCCGATCCGCCGGCGCGCGTCGCGATCGCGGTGGCCGCCCTGCCGCGCGGCGCCCAGGTGGAGATCGATGCCGTCGTCGCGCTCGAAGAGTGAGCCGGTCTCGCTCGAGGACATCCGCCGCGCTGCGAGCGCCGGCACCGGCCTGGTGCGCGAGACGCCGGTGCTCAGCTCGCAGACGCTGAGCGAGCGCGCCGGCACGACCGTCGTGCTGAAAGCCGAGAACCTGCAGCGGACGGGGTCATTCAAGCTCCGCGGCGCGCTGGCGAAGATCTCGGCGCTCGGGGAAAGATGCCGCGACGGAGTGGTCACCGGGAGTGCGGGCAACCACGCTCAGGCCGTGGCATACGCAGCGCGCGCCAGAGGCTTCCGCTGCGATGTCTATATGCCCCAGGAGGCGTCGATCTCGAAGATCGACGCCGCCACCGCGCTTGGCGCGAATGTCCATCTCGGCGGCGCTTCGGTCGATGAGTCGCTGGCGACGGCACGCGAGCGCGCCGAGCGCGATGGGCTTGCGTTCGTGCACCCGTTCGACGATCCGGACGTCGTCGCCGGGCAGGGCGGGCTGGGGCTCGAACTGGTGGAGCAGGTTCCCGACATGCGCAGAGTGGTCGTGCCGGTTGGCGGCGGCGGGCTCGTGAGCGGCGTGGCGATCGCGATCAAATCGCTACTGCCGTCGGTCGAGGTGGTCGGCGTCCAGGTCGCCGGCTGCGCCCCGTTTCCGGCGTCGCTGTCGGCCGGCGAGCCGGTGGCCGTGGCCTCCGCGCTGACGATTGCCGATGGGATCGCGATCAAACGGCCGGGGGCGCTGACGCTCGGCCTGATCGCGCGCTGGGTCGACCGGGTCGTGGTCGTCGAGGAGGACGAGGTCGCCGAGGCGATGGTGCTGCTGCTCGAGCGGGCGAAGCTGGTCGTCGAGGGGGCCGGGGCAGTCGGGCTCGCGGCATTGCTCGGCCAGCACTTGCACCTCGACGGCGATGGCCCGACGGTCGTCGTGCTGTCGGGCGGCAACGTCGGCGCCGGCCTGCTCGCCGAGGTCGCACGGCGGCACGAGAGCCAGGCCGGGCGCCGGCTTGTGCTGCTCGCGTCGCTGCCTGATACGCCGGGCTCGCTCGCGCGGCTGCTGACGCTGATCGGTGAGTTGCGCGGCAACGTGGTCGACGTCGAGCATGTTCGCGAAGGGTTCGATCTGCACATTCGTGAGACTGCCGTGCAGCTCGTGCTCGAGACGCGCGGCGCGAGCCACGCTCAGCAGGTCACCGATGCGGTGCGGGCCGCCGGCTACGCGGCGCCGCGCCTGCTGCGGTAGTCGCGCGCCTGCTGGACGAGTGCGCCGACCACGCGGCTTGTCTCGTCGGCCTCGGGGTGCCACTGCACGCCCAGGACGAACTGACAGTCGGGCGCCTCGATCGCCTCGGGCAGCTCGTCGAGAGCTGAGTAGCCGGTGACCACCAACCCGTCGCCGATCTTCTCGACGCCCTGATGGTGGTGAGACTTGGTGTTGTGGACGGTCTCCCCGGCGGCGACGGCGGCGAGCGAGCCGGCCTTGAGGTGCACGGGATGGTCGGAGTTCTCGAAGCTGCCCGGATAAGGGCGGTGATTCTCATGACCGACCTCGTCCGGCAGGTGCTGTTTGAGCGTGCCGCCGCGAGCGACGTTGATCAGCTGCATGCCGCGGCAGATGCCGAGCACCGGCATGTCCCGCTCGATCGCGCGGCTTGCCAGCGCGATCTCGGTGCGGTCGCGCTCGGGCACAGTGCCATCGGTCTCCGGGTGCGGCTCCTCGCCGTAGCTCGCCGGGTCGACGTCCGAGCCTCCGGAGAGGATCAACGCGTCGATCCGGTCGAGCGCCTCGTCCGGGTTCGACTCGAGCGTTGGGTCGGGCGGGATCATCAGCGCCATCGCACCGGCGCGTTGGATCGCTTGGATGTAGGCGTACGAGAGCAGCGCGGCACGCTGATCCCACGGACCCCACTGGGCGCGGTTGAGGTTTGCGCTGATGCCGACGACGGGACGGGTCTCGCTCACGTCCTCAGCCTAGCGAGCAAGCCCGACGCGGGCAGTTGGGAAGAACCCGCCCGCGACCGACGTCTAATTGAGCGACGATGAGCTCCCGGATGTTGCAGACGAGCCACCCCGACCTACTCGCGACCGTCGCTGCCGCTGCGCTGCTCGCGAGTTGCGGCTCGTCGAGCAGCACCCGACAGCGAGCTTGTCCAAGGCCGCTGCGTCCACGCCTGCGGGCTCCACTTCATCGGCGCCCGCAGGCGGCGGCCACCTTTCCTCGCTACTGACGGCGGAGCACGGCGCGCTTAACCTTGCCGCTCGAGGTCTTCGGCAATTCCGGGACGAAGTCGACGATCCGCGGGTACTTGTAGGGCGCCGTCTGCTCCCTGACGTGCTTCTGCAGCTCGCCGGCGAGAGCTTCGCTGGGCTCAAACCCGTCGCGCAGCACGACGACGGCACGCACCACGCTTCCGCGCTCCTCGTCGGGCGCCGCGACGACCGCGGCCTCCGCGACGGCTGAGTGTGAGACGAGCGCCGATTCGACCTCAAAAGGGCCGATCCGGTAGCCGGCCGAGATGATCACGTCGTCAGTGCGCCCCTCGAAGTACAGGTAGCCATGGTCGTCCCGCTGAACCCGATCGCCCGTGTGCCATCTGGCGGTCTCGGGCGCCGGCTCGCCGTCGAGGTAGGAGACGAAGAACGTGGGATCGGTCTGTGGGTTTCCGAGGACCAGCTCGCCGTCATCGATCTGCAGGTCGACGCCCGGGAGCGGGAGGCCCATCGATCCTGGTCTGACCGGCTGATCGGGCGGGTTTGCGGTGAGCTGGCCGGTCTCGGTCTGCCCGTAGCCGTCGCGGATCTCGATGCCGAGCACCTCCTTGAAGGCCTTGATCACCTCGGGGTTGAGCGCCTCGCCGGCCGCCACCAGACCGCGCAGGTGCGGCAGCGGCGTAATCGTCGTGCGCTTGGCGATCACGCGGTACTCGGTAGGTGCCATGCACAGGACGTTGACTCTCTCTCTGGCCAGGATCTCGAGACGCTCAACAGGGTCGAAGCGGGCGTCGTGGAGCAAGGCGGTGGCGCCGCCGAGCCAGGGCGCGATGAACGAGTTGCGGGCCGACTTCGACCAGCCGCTCGCCGCCGTGCACCACACAAGCTCGCCCTCGCGCGCGTCGAGCCAATGCTTTGACTGAAGGCGCTGGCCCGGGAGGTAGCGCTGGCCGTGGACGACACCCTTGGCCTCGCCGGTCGTTCCACTCGTGAACACGATCAGGCAGGGGTCGTGCGGATCCAGATCCGCCGGGGGGACAGGGTCGGAGGCGAACAGGGACTCGTCCGGGATCGTGATCACTCTGAGATTGGAGTCTCCACCCGCCCCGGCTCCTCCGAGCTCGGCCGTGTTGCGCTCGTCGGCGACGATCAGCTTCGGGTTCGCCGCGTCGATCCGGTGCCGGAGGTCCTTGGCGCGCAGCTGTTCGTTGCACGGCAGGACAACGGCGCCGATTCGGAAGCACGCGACCATCGTCAGAACCCATTCGGGCCGGTTGCCGATCAGCGTCATGACCACGTTGCCGCGCTTGACGTTGTGGCGGTGCAGGGCTCCGGCGAGGCGAGCGCTCCGGTCGGTGATCTCGGCGAACGTCCACTCGCGCCGGCGGTCGTCACGGGTCAGCTCGATCAAGGCGATGCGATCGCGGGGTACTGCGTCGACTACGTCGCGGGCGAAGTTCAAGGTCGTGCATGGTTGCAGCCTTCGCCGATCGGGGGCGTTGGAGCCGGCTGTCGCACCTTGGTACGCTGAAGGGCGTCATGGGCCTGATGACCGGAAGCGGGCCATTCGGTCGCGAACCTGCCGGCACGTTCAACTTCGAACCGCCGGCGCCGCGACGCGCTCTGTACCTCGAGCCGACGCCGAAGCGGATCCGCGTGGTTGTCGGAGGGGAGACCGTCGCCGACAGTCGCGGCGCCTTCATGCTGCAAGAGTCGGGCCACCAGCCGATCTATTACTTCCCGCCGGACGACGTGCGCTCGGAGCTGCTCGAGCCCTCTGACCGGCGCACGCGCTGCCCAAAGAAAGGCGAGGCGTCCTACTACACGATCCGCGCCGGCGACTCAGTCGTCGACGCCGGTGCGTGGTACTACCCCGAGCTGATCGCGGACGCGCCGCCGGCACTGAAGGGACTGATCGCGTTCTACTGGAACCGAATGGACCAGTGGTTCGAGGAGGACGAGGAAGTGTTCGTCCACCCGCGCGACCCGTATCACCGCGTCGACGTGATCGCGAGCGACCGCCACGTGCGGGTGTCGCTGGACGGAGTCGAGCTGGCTTCGTCCAGCCGGGCGATGGCGCTGTTCGAGTCGAACCTTCCGGCGCGGTGGTATCTGCCGCGCGAGGACGTCTCGGCTGCGCTGGTCGAGTCGGACACGTTGACGCGCTGCCCGTACAAGGGCGCGGCCTCGTATTACTCGGTGGAGGGCGTCGAGAACGGCAAGGACCTCATCTGGTACTACGAGGATCCGTTGCCGGAGGTGGCGCGCATCGCCGGCCTGCTTTGCTTCTTCAACGAGCGGGTGGATCTTGAGCTCGACGGGGAGGACGCCGAGCGGCCCGAGTCAGCTTGGAGCCACGGGGTGAAGTCGGAGGCGCAGAACGCGGATCCAGCGCAGACGCGCGGCTGATCGCGGTTCGGCAACAACCCCAACGCGCGAAAACGCCTCCCGGTGCGAGCGTTCTTGCGCAGTGTGGTGGCTATGGCGACAGCGACCACGTTGCTAGAAAGCGCCCGCCGGGATGGTCGTTCTTGAGCATCGTGGTCGTTCCCTGGGGTCTGGTCGCGGTTCCCTGACGCGGCTGATCGCGGTTCGGCACCGGTCTGTCGTAACTCGGCTTGCGGGCGCTGCGCGCTCGCGGCCTTGACGGGCGTGCTGCCCAGGATCTGGCCTGGGAGGGGGTAGGTGAGCGGCTGATGTGGCCGTTTTCGTGACAATCAACGCGATCGGGGACGTGAGATGCACGAACACGGCGTGGGAGGCCGTCTTTGTGACACTCGCTCGTCAGGGCGCGTTGAGTGTCACGTTATCCGTAGAACCGCCTCCTCCCCAGCCGTCCACCGGGCAGAGAACGGCCCGGGGCCCCGGCCGAAGGCCGGGAAGCGTGGCGCCAGCGGACGGAAGCCGGGACGCGTGGCGCCAGCCGACGGAGGCCGGGACCGGGATCCCGCCCGCCCCCGCCAGCCCGACAACGCCACCTGGCCCAGGCGAACCCGCCGCGCAGGGCACAGCTTTTACGTATCCTCGAACTCACAATGGCTACTGCAACCACCACCGATGAGCAAAAAGCGATCTGCGAGATGGTCCGGCAGTTTGCGGACGAGCAGATCATTCCCAACGCCGAGCACTACGACCACGAGGACAGCTTTCCCGAGCCGATCGTTGAACAGATGAAGGAGCTCGGCCTGTTCGGCGTCACGATCCCCGAGGAGTACGGGGGGATGGGCCTCGACCTGACCACCTACGCGATGATCGTCGAGGAGCTCAGCCGGGGGTGGATCAGCATCTCCGGCATCGTGAACACGCACTTCATCGGCTCCTACCTGCTGATGAAGTTCGGCACCGAGGAGCAGAAGCAGAAGTACCTGCCGAAGATGGCGACCGGCGAGATCCGCGCCGCGTTCTCGCTGAGCGAGCCCGAGCTCGGCTCCGACGTCGCCGCGATCAAGACCGCGGCGAAGAAGATCGACGATGACACCTACGAGATCAACGGCACGAAGATGTGGGTCACCAACGGCCTGCTCTCCGGTCTCGTGTTCGTGCTCGTGCGGACCGATCCGAGCGCCGAACCCAAGCATCGCGGCCTCACGTGCTTCATCGCCGAGAAGGAGCCGGGGGCCAGCGAGAACACGGGGCCGTACGCCGGCTTCAACGTCCCGCCCAAGATCAAGAAGATGGGCTACAAGGGCGTCGAGTCGACCGAGCTCGTGTTCGACGGGTACAAATGCCCGGCGGAGAACATCCTCGGTGGCGAGGATGCGGGCTTGAACAAGGGCTTCCCGCAGATGATGGACGCGCTCGAGGTGGGGCGTGTGAACGTGGCAGCCCGGGGCGTCGGGATCGCGCAGCGCGCTCTGGAGCTGGCGCTGCGGTACTCCCAGGAGCGCAAGACGTTCGGCAAGCAGATCGCACAGCACCAGGCGATCCAGTTCAAGCTCGCGGACATGGCGACCCAGGTCGACGCCGCCCGCCTACTCACAAGAAGGGCTGCCGAGCTCAAGGACGCCGGCGAGCGAAGTGACCTCGAGGCTGGAATGGCGAAGCTGTTCGCCTCCGAGGCGGGCCGCTTCTGCGTCGAGGAGTCGTTCCGCATCCACGGCGGCTACGGCTATTCCAAGGAGTACGAGATCGAGCGGCTGTACCGCGACGCACCGCTGCTGCTGATCGGCGAGGGCACCTCGGAGATCCAGCGGATGGTGATCGGGCGCAAGCTGCTGGAGCGCCACAGGATCTAGAAGGACCCGCCCACCCCCGGCGCTCGGATGCGAGCTCCCGGAGGTTGGGCGGGACCTAATCCTTACCCGGGCATCGGCTCCGGTTGGCGCGGACCTGCCACGTACTGATCGGCGGGCTCCAGGAACTGCCGGAGCTGCTCGCGCATCTCCGCAGTGTCTTCGTGCCCATGCACCGAGCTAGCGTGCTCGGCCGCGGCGCGCACGACCTCGTCTTCCTCCCCGATGATCACCAGCGAGCAGTTGCTCTCGCTGGGCCAGCGGCGGCAGTCAGCCATCATCCGGCTCATGCTCTCTCCTTGCGGTCGCCTGCGGGGATCGTCCCGCTCTCCGGCGCTCGTGTCAACGGAGCACATAGACTGAATGGTCTGACCGCCCCGTCCGACACCAAATCGCTGATCGAGACCGCCGTCAACCGATTCCTTGACGAGGTGCCGGCGCTGCAGCCGCTGAAGCTGGTCGTCGGGCTCGAGTTGCGCGGTCGTGGCGACTTGCAGATCTACCGCGTCGAGCTGCCCGGGCCCAACGTCAGCAAGGACCTGCCGAGCGATGCGAAGGTGCAGCTGTCGATCGGGCGCGCGCAGTTCAACGAGCTGGCGACGAAGGGCCACGTTCGCGACTGGCGCGCCGCGTTCGCACATGGCGACGTCAAGGCCACCGGGATCGAGCAGGTGATGAAGCTGATCGTCAACGTGGTCGAGCGCCAGGAAGAGCGCTCGCGGACGCGCAGGGCGAAGCACTAGCGGGCACGGCCGAGGTCCGGACGGGCCCGCCTGGCCTCGTGGCTCGGCCCGCTCGGCATCCAGCCTCGCTTTTTGGGTCCCCGCCCACCCGGCCACGAGTCATCCGGCTGGACGCCGCGAAGCGGCCCCTGGGTGGGCGGGACCTTATCCCCGCGCCGCGACCAGCTCCTCGGCTTCACGCAGCTGCTGCTCGACGAGCCCCAGTCCGGCGTCCCAGAAGCCCGGATCGGCAAGGTCGATCCCGATGATCGCGCCCAGCTCCTCGGGGCTGCGCGAGCCGCCGGCCGCAAGCAGCTCGAGGTAGCGCGGAACGAACGGATCGCCCTCCTCGAGGTAACGGCTGTAGGCCGACAGCGCCAGCAGCTGTCCGTAGGCATACGCGTACACATAGCCCGGGGTGTTGATGAAGTGCGGTACGTAGGACCACCACATCGCGTAACCGTCGGTGATCTGCACCGAGTCGCCGAACAGCTCCTCCTGGGTCTGGACCCAGAACTCGCTGATGCGACCGGCCGACAGTTCGCCCTCCGAGCGACGGCCCGTGTGCACGAGATGCTCGAAGCGGTTCATCGCCATCTGCCGAAAGACCGTGGCGATTGCGCCGTCGATCCGCTCGGCGAGCAGGCTGAGCCGGTCATCGTCGCTGGTCGCGGCGTCCAGCAGACGGCCGAACACCAGCGTCTCGCCGAACACCGACGCGGTTTCAGCGAGCGTCAGCGGCGTGGACTGATGAAAGACGCCTTGGGGCTGGGCGAGCGCGGCATGAAGGCCGTGGCCGAGCTCGTGGGCCATCGTCAGCACGTCACGGCGGCGGGCGGTGAAGTTCAGGAGCACGTATGGGTGCACGCTCGGGACCGTGTAGGCGCAGAACGCGCCGCCGCGCTTGTGCGGGCGCACGGGCGCGTCGATCCACTGCTCGTCGAAGAACCGCCGCGTCACACGTCCCGCCTGCGGCGCGAACGCGTCGTAGGTCTCGAGCACGAGCTCGCGGGCCTCGGCGAACGAGTAACTGACGTCCTCGGGGAGCACGGGCGCAGCCCGGTCGTAGTCGGCCAGCCGCTCGACGCCGAGCAGCCTCGCCTTCAGCGCGTACCAGCGCTGCGGAATGTCGAAGCGGCCGCGCACGGCCTCGATCAGCGCCATCACGGACTCGTCGGACGCCTCATTTGCGAGGTTGCGGGATGCGAGCCAGTGCGGGTAGGAGCGAAGCCGGTCCTCCACGGCCTTGTCGTGCGCGAGCGTGTTGTAGATGAACGCGCGCGTGCGGAGCCCTAGCTCCAGCGCTGCGGAAACAGCCTCGGCCGCCGCGCGCCTCGAGTCACGGTCGGGGACCTGGAGGCGGCTGAGTGCGACGTCGAGGGTCAGCTCGTCGCCGTCGAGATCGACGCGCAGCGCCGCGACCAGCTCACCGAACAGCCGGCTCCATGCGGCCTGGCTGGAGATCGACTTCTCGGCGAGAATCTTCTCCTCGGGCTCGGTCAGCAGGTGCGGCCGGTAGCGGCGCGCGCTACGCAGGTGGTGGCGGCAGAACTCCACCTGCTCGTCGGCCAGCAGCGCTTCCGCCTGCTCGTCGTCCAGGGCAGCCCACTCGAGCTCGAAGAACAGCAGCAGTGTCTCGATCGCCGTGGCGCGCTCCTGGACGAGCTGCAGCAACGCACCCCGCGGCGGGTCCGCGGTATCGGTCGCGAAGCGCAGCGATGCGTAGGAGCCGGCACGGCCGACGAGCTCGTTGATCTCGGCGAGCTCGTGCATCGCCTCGGCGAGTCCGGCCGCGTCGAGCACGCTCACCTTGCCGGCGTAGCGCGCGGCGAACGCCTGCGCTCGCTCGGTTGCCTCGTCGAGCTGGCGTTGCACGCCTTCGCGGTCGTCGCCCTCGACGAGCGGGCTCAGGTCCCACTCGGTCGAGAGCAGCTCGGGATCTGCGAGGTGCTCCCCTGTCGTGGCCATTGCTGCAGGTTAGCCGGTGACCCCTTGGGCGCCGGTCCCGCTCAACACAGCGTGTTTCCTATGGCTTGTGCCCGCCGTGGTGCCGGGACCGAGCTCGCCGGCCGGTGATGCGTATCCGAGGCCTCCGATAGCGCGGGTGGTAGCGCGCAAGGCGGCGCATCATGGCCGTTTGCGCCGCGACGTGCCCGGCCGCCCAGCAGGTCGGCTCGTCATGGCAGCTCTCCAGCGCCAGCAGCTCGGCGTGCAGCGTCGCCAGCTCCGTGATCGATAGTTTCGGAGCGAGATTCTGTAGTTCGAATGGGTCCGTCGACAGGTCGTAGAACTCGCGCTCGCCGTCGGCGTACTCGACGTATAGGAAGCCCGGCGTGCGCATCGCCTCGTAGGTGCTCGGATTGCCGCTGCGCGGCTGCTGGAAGTCGGGATCGCCGGTGAAGACGTCGGGTCCGTGGTGCTCGATCAGCGCTGCGTTGCGCCAATCGGAGGAGGCTTCGCCCTGCAGGACCGGCAGCAGGCTGCTGCCGTCGCTCGAGAACTGAACTCCGCCGATCGCGGCAAACGTCGGGGCGAGGTCGATGTTCTCGGCCACCGCGTCTGTGCTGGTGCCAGGCGGGATCCCTGGGCCGTCGACGATCAGCGGAACCTTGATGTCGGTGTCGAACGCGGTCAGCTTGCCCGGCATCAGCCGGTACTCGCCCGTGTGCAGCCCGTTGTCAGAGCTGAACACGAGGTAGGTGTTGTCAGCCTGGCCGTCGAGCGCCACCGTCTGCTGGATCTGCCAGATCAGCCGGTCGAGCGACTGCACGTCCTGCACCCTGCGGCGGAAGGTCGAGTCGATCTCGGTCACCTGCCGGGAATCGAGCGGTGGATGGACGCTGAGCCACTGGGGCGCGTTCGTCGGCAGTACGTCGAAGTTGGGCGGCTGCGGCGCGGTCAATCCGGGGTAAGAGCCCGCGTCCTGCGGCGCCGGGACGAACGGCGCATGCGGCGCAAACGTCGACAGCTCGAGGAAGAACGGCTTGCCGTCGCGGACCGAGTTGTCGATGAAATCCGTGCCCTTACGGCTGAGCACGTCGGTCAG
The DNA here is from genome assembly GCA_963796525.1 of uncultured Solirubrobacterales bacterium. Classification (GTDB taxonomy): domain Bacteria; phylum Actinomycetota; class Thermoleophilia; order Solirubrobacterales; family Solirubrobacteraceae; genus Palsa-465. Next base: position 73,888 of record CAWCMD010000008.1, on the reverse strand, counting down.
GTAATCCGACGGGTTGTTGCCGTAATACCGCAGCGTCCCGTTCTCGTTCATCCAGTAGTTGAACTCGTTGTAGCCCCAGCCGACGGCGTCCCATTCGCTCCACCCCGGCGGGACATAGGTGTCCGACAGCCCGGGCACCTGGCCCTGCATGTAGCGGTTCAGGTACTTGCCCATCAGCGCGGTGCGATAGCCGGCCTGCTGGAGCGCGAGCGCGAATGTGTGCTGTTCATCGCCGCGTTTGTAGAACTGGGCGAAACCGCCCTCGGGGCCGGCGTTCGCCCACACGCCCGTGTCGTGCGGGAAGTTCCCGGTGAAGATCGACGACCGAGAGGGACAGCACAGCGAGTCTGAGACGAAGTAGTTGTTGAACGACATCCCGTGCTGCTGGACCTCCTGGAGATGCGGCATGTACGGCAGAAGGTCCATCGACAGATCGTCGGTGAGGATGAAGACGATGTTGGGATCGGTGCTCTGCGCTGCCCTCGCCGGAAGGTGACCGGCACGGCCCGCGCGCGCGGACTGCATGTGAACGGCGAGGCCGAGGCCGACGCAGGCGAGGCCGACCAGCACGAGTGCCGGCCAACGGCGTCGATTTGAGATCAGCGCGCGCAGCATGTCGGGATTGGGGGCGTCTCCGGACGCGCCTAGACCCCGCCCCGAGGATCCGCTCGTCCAGATGGCGCCGGTCAGTCTAGGTGGTTTGCCAGCGAAGTAGCGCCGCTTCTCCGCAAGCTTTGCCGAGCATTAACCGTGGCTGTCGCCGCCGCGCACGATGCTCGAGCGCGATATCGCCCGGCCTGACGGCCCGATCGCCAACGCGACGAAGTAGCGCTGCCTCCCGCGAACGGGGATCGCCGTCTCGAAGCCGCTCCGGCGCCAGGTCGCGACGGCCTTCAGCGCGCTGGGGGAATCGCCGGCGAGGACGCGCCACCTGGCGACATCGGTCGCGCCGTTCCAACTCGCGTAGACGTACGTGACGCCGTGCGCGCCTCGCCTCACCGCCGCGGCGGGCCGCGTCGCCGGTTGGGCGTGCCACGGAAAGCGGTACACGCGGTAGGTGGCGTTGTCGTCGAGGAAGCGGCCGTCGAAGATCATACGACCGCGAGCGGTGAACTCCGTGAAGTACGGCTGCTGACCCCAGCCGATGAAGTCGTCGAGATTCGGCAACTGCTGATCGTTGCCCTCGTAGTCCGCGACAAGCGGCCCGTCGTGGTCGTAGACCGTGACTCGGGTGGCCGTCATGCGTGTGAAGTCGAGTTTCAGCTTCAGCCCGCGGGACTCCTTGTGCACCTTGTAAGGACCGTCACCGTCGTCGAACACGGTCACGTAGCGATCCTCCTGCGCACGCGTTCGAACGTCGTGCTGGAACGCGAACGTGGCTCCGGGGCCCATCGTGAAGCTGGAGCGCTTGCCGCCCAGGCGCCAGAGGATCGCGCCCGTCCGGTGATCGATCTTGTAGGCCGCCGAGGTGTTGCGGCCGGAGACGATCAGGTTGCCGTCGTCGTCCTGCTGGATCGAGTTGAGGTGGATGTAGTCGTAGGCGAATGAGGCCTCTGACGGCGCGTAGTCGTAGCTCTCGGCGACCGGCACGTGATCGAGGCTGTCCCATTCGAACAGCACGAGCCCTGTCGGTATGTCGATCTCCTGCACGACCGCGTCGAAAACCTTCTGGTCCTTGGCGCCGCCCGCCGCAGAGGCATCCCAGTGAACCGGGTAGTAGGCGGTGATCAGCGCCGTGCCCTGCGGCGTGATCTGGAACTCGTGCAGGTCCGCGTCCAGGCCGTTGGCGGCGCGCACGACGTTCACGGTGCGATACGACGTGTCGTCGATCATGTCGGCGCCCGCGCCGACGCCGCCGCCGACCTGTCCCTGCCACCAGGTCAGCACGGGTTTGCCTCGGTAGCTCTGAACCTGCAGGTTGGTGGCCGACTCGTTTCCTGGAAGCGGGTCGAACCAGACGAGGTTGCCGCTGCTGTCGGCGATCATCGGACCCCACTGCAGCGGCCCGCGTTGCGGTGCCAGGAAGATGTCCCCGCGTGCGGCGCGGCTCGAGCTCAGCGTCACCTTCACGGTGGCCGGCGTGAGGTCCGGCCGCGTCCGCCAGCGCGATACGTCACCGCGCAACCGCGGCGCCTCCGGGCGCGTGGTCAGCGGGAGCGAGCCGTACGGGGTGGCGATCGTGAAGCGAAACGTCCCACCGGCCGCGCCGAGCAGGTTGAGATGGGTGATCACAGTCACCACCTCTCCCGGCCTGAACGGCGCGTCAGACACGAAGCTTCCGCCCTCTCCGTCCGAGTCCGCCAGCACGCGGCCCACGTGAAGGCCGCTGGCCGATCCGGTGACGATCACCGGCCCGAGTTGCCCGGCGGGAATCCCCCGAAAGGCAATCTGCGTCGACGGGGTGGCAAGCCGGCTTCCCGGGATCGGGAACACGCTGACCGTGGGAGCGGACGCGACGGCCGGCGTCGTGAGTGTCAACGAGACGGCCGCGACGGCGCAGCCCAGGCCGGCACGACCGCGAACGCGGCGAAGCGAGATGCCATCCTGGCGCTGCCCCCGGAGCTTCATTGACGCAGCATTTGTCCCACAACGGGGGTGGTACGTCAACGCATTACGGGCATCCAGCGGGATCCAGTCGGCCACGGATCCGATAGACGACGATCGGCTGTCCCAGGGCGATCGCTCGGTACGCCGGGCGGGCGGCGGGATCGGTGCCGGTCCAGGCGCCCTCTGGCGAGGGTCCGAGTGTCCTCGGGTGCCAGGGATCGCGGGAAGGCGTGGTCACAACGTAGTCGAAGTGCCCAGCGTTGACGGCGGCGCGCCAGGCTGCGCAGTCGCGGATCGCCGTGAACGATCCGTGCGCGCCGCGCCGGCCGATGTACAGCACGCGATTGGAGTCGTCGAGTCCATAGAGGGGATAGGAGAAGAAGCCCCCGAACGTCCCGACGATCCCGACACGCGAGTCGTGGACCCTGCGGAACAGTGCCCAGACCGGGGCGAGATGCGAGATCCCCGGGTGGTAGACGTATCGCCCGCGCAGGTAGCTGCGCTGGAGCGCGTAGCCGGCTGGGACAGCGATCAGGAGGGTCACGGAAGCCGCGATCAGCGCGATTCGGATCGGACGGGCGAACAACTGCCGGCCGTCGCGACGTGCGATCCACGCGCGTCCCGCTGCTGCGGCCAGCGCGGCGGCGGCCACGAGCGCCCCGATGATGAGCGCTACGCCGAGGTGATGTGAGGGCCACAGCCGCGCCTGTGCAAGCGTCGCGACCAGCAGAACCCCGAGCGAGGCGGCGGTGGCAAGCGAGCGCCGCGGGCCGATCAGCGCGGGCGCGAGCGGCAGCAGCGCGAGCGAAAGCGTGAGGGCCGGCGCGCTGTATCGCAGGTTGAAGGCGAAGCCGAGCGGCTGGCCGCCGGGGCCGGCAGCCGACTCGGGCGTGACCAGATAGGCGACCAGCGAAGCCAGCGCGACGAGTCCGAGCATCCTGACGGTGCGCGTGGCGCGCCGGTCCAGGCACAGCAGCGGCCCGATCAACACGGCCGCCAGGACGGCCGGCCACCAGGCGCCGAGTCCGTCGGCCAGTCCGTGCACGAAGGCGGTGCTGACGACGTGTGAGTTGGTCAGATAGTGCGCGACGGAGAACGCGGTGTGCTGCTGGAGCGGCGGCGCGGGCGTCGCCAGGCCGGGGACGTTCACCCACGGCAGTGGGTTGCCGACCGCGATCAGGTTGCGCAGGTACCAGAAGCCTCCGGCGAGCAGCGCCGGCCCGAGCCACAGTCCTGCGCTCGCGCGGCGGCGCGCCGCAGGACTGACCCAGATCGCCCCGATCGTCAGCGCGAGCACCGGCGCCAGCAGGCTCAGCTTCGTTCCGGCCGCAAGGCCCCCGGCCACCGCGGCGAGCACGAACGCGGCTCGGTTGCCGTCGGCGGCGATCAGCAATGCCACCGAGGCAAGCAGGAAGAAGACACCCACGACGTCGTTCGCCGCGCTGCCGGCCTGCGAGAACATCACCATCGGCGCGGCCATCGCGAGCGCCGCGCCGAGCAGCGTGACCCAGCCGACCCCACGGGACCGGCCGATGCAGTAGGCGGCCAGCAGCATGAGCCCCAGCCACACGAGGTTCAGTCCGGGCGAAACGGTGTCACGGGCGAGCGCGACGATGCCGAGGCCGTGCAGCAGCTCCGCGCTCGCCGGGTAGAACGGGGTGAGGTATTCGATGTCCGTGAAGCGCAACGGCGTGATGTGCCCGGTCTGGGCGAACGAGGCCGCCCAGGGCAGGTGGTACCAAAGCGAGTCGAAGGTGCGGATGCCTGTGGTGTAGGACTCGATCGTCGGGATCGCCCATTCCGCGGTTATGGCCGCGATCGCCGTGATGGCTATTACCGCGGTCGCCGTTGCAGGGCCCGGGGAGGAGCGCGCAGCGCTAATGCGTGCTGCGCGAGCATGATCGCTGCGCGCCACTCCCCCGGCCCTGATTCCTGCTAAGCCGATCGCGGCGGCGGCGATCGTCAGTGGCGCGATTTTGAACAGGCCGATGGCGCCCAGCACCTCTGACATCCAGAGGAGTAAGGCCAGGGAGGCGACGGCTGTCGCCAGCAGTCGGAGCGCTCCTGTGAACTGGGGAACGTAGCGGCGCCGGAGGGCCGTTGCCGCGATCGTTGGGCCGCCGATGATGATCGCGAGGCATGCGATCCCGAGCAGGTAGCGGCTGATCGATGTGTTCGTCATTCGCCGGCGCGCCACCACAGCAGGCGGCGTGGCGTCAGGACGAGCACCGGGCCGGCGGGGGGACGGCGCTCGTACTGCGCGTAGCGGGCCTGGAGTGCAGCGATCGACTCCGGTGCGCTGCGCGCATCGAAGACGGTCACCTCACCGAGTGCCTGGATCCAAGCGAGCCTTGACCAGTCCGCGTCGTAACGGTCGACGGTGAGCGCCGCCTGCGGGCGCGCCCGCAGCCAGCGCACGCGCGCGAGCCGCTCGCCTGCGAGCTGCTTTCGCTTGTGGTCGATCGCGGTGACGAGCGCGCCGCCCGCAACGGCAAACGTGACCGGGAGGACGCGCGGCGCTCCCTCGTCGTCTGTCAGCCCGAGCCGCGCGACACGCGCTTCCAGGAGCAGCGCGTGGGCCCACGTCGGGAGCTCGGCTACGCTTGCACTGCTTCCCATGACCGCCCGAAGAGTAAGGATCACGGCGTTCGTGGCGCTCACCGCAGGGCTGATTGCCTGTCTCGCCGGGTGCGGGCAGAGCAGCGCCAGCAAGACGCCGACACTCTCCTCGCTGCCGATCGTCCCCGGCGCGACGGTGACGCTGCGCGTCAAGCAATGCGACAAGGGCGCCAATGCGTTCTGCGCCTGGGATCTGGTGGTCGTCGACCGCCGATCGCCGAGCTCGACCGCCCTGCTGCACGCGGAGCGGGATCTGCTCAGCCGCGAGGGTTGGACGCTCTCAAACGGCGACACCGGGGAGCAGCACGCAGCCGATTCGCCGGGACACAAGCTTCGGGTCACCTACGCCAGCGCCTACGGAGATCTGAAGGGGATCGCGCTCGGATGGATCAAACGCCCTCCCAGTGTCCAGCTGGCGCTTTCGCACACCTTGTTCACCGGTACCTCTGCAATCTCGATGTTGCTCGAGCTCGGCGCGTCCTGAGCGAAGAGAAAGCGCGCTGGCAACAGGTAAGAAATCGACTCGCGCGCTCCGGGTGCGCGCTAGGCTGCGCTTGAACCCACGTGTGTGCCATCGGAATGCGGGAGGTGCGGTGGGGGCCGAGCGCGTGCTCGTGATCGACCATGATCCGCTGGTCAGAGCGCTTGCAGGTCGCGCGCTACGTGACGCCGGATACCGCTGTGACGTGGCCCGGGGCGCGGCGCAGACGGCCTGGGCGCTGACACGGGCGAGGTACCACGTGGTGCTCTGCGATGCACGGCTCGCCGGACCTTCGGGTCACGCGCTGGCCAGGGACATCCCCGGGCTCTCGCAGAATGACCCCGCGGTGATCCTCAGCGGAACCGAGCTCGAGGAGCTCCCGAGCTTGGCGCTCGAGCTCGGAGCCGACGCCTACATCGGCAAGCCGTTCGCCGTGACCGATCTGCTGTTGCGAGTGCAGGGCGCGCTGCGCAGACGCGAGCACCTCGCGCACGCCAGCGACATGTTCGAAGCGGCATCCGTCGAGATGCTGCAGCGGCTGTCGATCGCCGTCGAGGCGCGCGATCCCGAGGTCGCCTCGCACATCTCCGACATGAGCTCGCATAGTTTCGAGATCGCCTCGGCGCTGGGGCTCAGCGCGAAGCGCTGCGAGTTGATCAGGATCGCAAGCGCCCTGCACGACGTCGGCAAGATCGGCATCCCGGACCGCGTGCTGCTGAAGCCGGGGCCGCTCACGGTCGAGGAGCGAACCGAGATGCAGCGACACGCTGAGATCGGATACCGGATCCTCGCCGGATCGGAGGCGGAGCTGGTTCAGCTGTCGGCGAGCATCGCATTCACCCACCACGAGAAGTTCGACGGGACTGGCTATCCGCGCGGCCTGTCAGGCCCGGAGATCCCGCTCGAGGGACGGATCGCCGCGGCCGCCGACGTGTTCGACGCGCTGATGCGCAACCGGGTCTACCGCCCTCGCTTGGCGGAGCAAGAGGCGCTCGAGATCATGCGCGCGGGTCGTGGGACCCACTTCGACCCAGAGGTCCTCGATGTGTTCCTCGACGACGTGGTTTCGGGCGGCCCGGCTAACGAGGCCGGCTAGCTAATCCACGTCCCTGAGGACGAGGCGCCGCCCGGGACCGACAGCGACCGCGCTACGCCCCGCCAGCAGGTCTCGCAGGTCGCTGCCAACCAACTCCCGGCGCCAGCCGGCGAGCGTTCTCACATCGGGTTCTGGCTCCTGACGCCGCGCGGCGGCGATGATCAGCTCGAGCTCGCTGCGCGAGGAGATCAGCTCGTAGGCCAGCCCGGCCTCGAGCGCGCGGGCGCGCAGCAGGGACTCGGCGAGGACGATCAGCGGTGCATCGCCGGGCTCCGAGCGACCCCGCGCTTCCTCGCGGGGGATCGGCGGGGCCGCGCGCCCTGCCTCGATCGCGGCGAGCACTGGCTCGCCGCGGCGCTTGATCGTCGACGGATGCAGCCCGCGGATGTGCTCGAGGCTCCGGAGGTTCGACGGCTGGCGTTTGGCCAGCTCGACCAGCGTCGGGTCCGCCAGCACCGAGCCCACCGGACGGTCCTCCGCCGAGGCCGTCCGCTCGCGCCATGCCGCGAGCTTCTGTGCGACCGCACGCGCCCGCGGGTCCAGCTGGCCGATGCGCGGCAGCCGCTCCCACACCACCTCGGGGTCGCGCTCATCGGTCGCGCCTTCAAGGCGGCGGCACTCCTCCTGGGCCCACTGCAGCCGGCCGCTGTCCCGCAGGCGCCGTTGAAGCTCGTCCGCGAGCTGCAAGAGATGCGCGACGTCCTCCGCTGCGTAATCGAGCTGCTCGGTCGTGAGCGGGCGCGCGTCCCAGCGCGTGTAGCTGGCGGTCTTCCCGACCCGCTTGCCGAGAATCGCGCCGAGCAGGTTGCCGTATCCCGCCTGGGCGCTCGCGCCCGCGAACCCCGCCGCGATCTGGGTGTCGAAGATGTTGTCCACCTCGGTTCCCCACACGCGCCTGAGGATTGCCACGTCCTGACGCCCGGCGTGCAGCACGACTTCGATCTCGGGATCGCCCAGCAGCTCCGCGAGTGGCCCGACCTGCGGATTCGTCAGCGCATCGATCATCGTGATGCGGACCCCGGTCTCATTGGATGGATCGTCCACTGCGACCTGGACCAGGCACAGCAGAGCCCGGTAGCGACCCTCGGACATGAACTCCGTGTCAATTCCGAGCCGGCCGCTGGCCCGCGCGAGTGCAGCAAAGTCCGCGATCTCTTCTGAGGTAGCCAACTCCGTGGCCTCCATTCCTGGACCCTACACGGAGGGGTGGGCGGGTCGGGTGGGCGGGTTGGGTGGGCGGGTTGGGTGGGCGGGTCGGGTGGGCGGGTCCCTATCCCACCCAGCCTAAACCGACCTCCCTGGTAGGATTTAGCCACGATGATCTTCTCTTCGAAGGCCGAGTACGGAGTTCGACTGATGGTCGAGCTGGGTCGCCAGTCGCCGGAGCATCCCACGAGCCTGAAGGCGATCGCGGATGCGGAGGGACTTCCGCTGGCGTATCTCGAGCAGGTGGTGGCGAGGCTGCGCAAGGCGGGGCTGGTAATGAGCGCCCGTGGCGCGCACGGCGGCTACTGGCTGGCGAGGCCTGCCGAGGAGATCGCAATGGACGAGGTGGTTCAGGCCCTGGAGGGCTCGATCGCGCCGATGGAGTGCTTCGTTCACGATCAGACTGAGCGAGTCCTGTGCTCGCACCAGCCTGACGCGGGGCGCGGCTGCGCCACGAAGCTCCTGTGGACACGGGTGCAGGGCGGGATCATCCGCTCGCTCCAGACCACGACGCTCGCGGAGCTGGTCGAGTTCTCGCGCCGGACCGACCGCATGCCGGCCGAGCCCGTGCCCACAGCGGCCGCCTGAAAACGACGAAATCAGAAACTTGAGATGGCAGAGCTAGAGATCCGAAATCTTCATGTACGCGCCGGTGAGAAGCAGATCCTGCGGGGTGTCGACCTGACCGTGGGGCGCGGAGAGATTCACGCCCTGATGGGGCCCAACGGCTCCGGCAAGTCGACGCTCGCGAATGCGATCATGGGTCACCCGAACCTCGAAGTGACCGAAGGGGAAGTCCTTCTCAACGGGCAGGATGTCACCGAGGCCGACCCCGACGAGCGCGCCCGGATGGGCATGTTCATGGCATTCCAATATCCGGTCGCGGTGCCCGGCGTAACCGTCACCAAGTACCTGCGAACCGTGCTCAACGCGCACCGTGAGGCGCGCGGCGAGGAACCGATCCCGCTCAAGGACTTCCGCCAGATCGTCGAGGTCGCGATGCAGCTCACCGACGTCCCCAAGGAGTTCTCGAGCCGGTACCTGAACGAGGGCTTCTCCGGTGGCGAGAAGAAGCGGATGGAGATCCTCCAGCTCGCGCTCCAGCGGCCCGAGCTTGCGATCCTCGATGAGACCGACTCCGGCCTCGATATCGATGCGCTGCGCGTCGTGGCCAACGGCGTGAACGCGGTCGCCGGGCCCGACATGGGCATCCTGATCATCACGCACTATCAGCGGATCCTGCACCTCGTGCAGCCGAGCCACGTGCATGTCATGTACCAGGGCCGGATCGTGCGCGAAGGCGGTCCGGAGCTCGTCGAGCAGCTCGAGGCCAAGGGCTATGGGTGGATCACGCAAGAGGTCGCGGCGGCGTGACCGTCACGGCGTCTCTGCGCGAGGTCGCCTCGGAGTTCCCCGTCCTGCGCCGCCAGATCGGCGGCAAGCCGATCACGTATCTCGACAGCGCTGCCACCTCGCAGACCCCACAGCTGGTCATCGATGCGATGACCAGTTACTACACGCAGTCGAGGGCCAGCATCCACCGCGGGGTGTATCCGCTGGCTGTCGAGGCGACCGATCTCTACGAGGGCGCACGCAAGCGGATCGCGGACTGGCTCGGGTCCACCCCCGAGGAGACGATCTTCACCGCGAATGCGACCGCCGCGATCAACCTCGTCGCCTACTCGTGGGGGCGCCAGAACGTCAACCGAGGCGACCTGGTGGTGCTGACCGAGATGGAGCACCACTCGAACATCGTTCCCTGGCAGCTGCTCTGCCAGGACCGGGAAGCTGAGCTCGCCTACGTGCCGGTGCTCGAAGACGGTCAGCTCGACCTCGATGCGCTGGACGCGCTGCTGGCCCGTGGCCCCAAGCTGGTCGGCGTCGTGCATGTCTCGAACGTGCTCGGCACGATCAACCCGGTCGCGGAGATCGCGCGCAGGGCGCACGCGGCGGGCGCGGTGCTGCTCGTCGACGGCACGCAGGCGGTTCCGCAGATGCGGGTCGAGCTGGGCGCGATCGATGCCGACTTCTACGCCTGGACGGGGCACAAGGCCTACGGCCCCACCGGGATTGGCGTGCTGCACGGCCGCCGCGAGCTGCTCGAGCAGATGCCGCCATTCATCGGTGGCGGTCACATGATCCGGACCGTCGCTGCCAACGAGTCGACCTGGACCGACCTGCCCTGGAAGTTCGAGGCCGGCACCTCACAGGTCGCCGAGGCGATCGGGCTCGGCGCGGCGGTCGACTGGATCCGGGCGCTGGGCGTCGAGCAGATTCGCGCACACGAGGAGGCGCTCGTGGCGCAGACGCTCGAGCGCCTGCGGTCAGAGGTGCCTGGTCTGACGTTGCACGGACCGAGCGCGGCGGCAGACCGCGGCGCGCTCGTCTCGTTCTCGCTCGAGGGCGCTCATCCGCACGACGTCGGTGAGATCCTGGGGCGCGACGGGGTCTGCGTGCGCACCGGGCATCACTGCACGCAGCCGCTGATGCGCAAGCTCGGCGTAGCGGCGACGACGCGGGCGTCGTTCGCCGTGCACAACACGCCGGCCGACCTCGACCGGTTGATCGACGGCCTCGGCACCGTCGGGCGCGTCCTGCAACTCGACTGAAGCGGATCTCGCACGGCGCGCGAGCGCCGCGTAGATGCCGATCCCACCGACCAGCGCCGCGACTCCGCCAAGCACCAGTCCTGCGCGCGGGCCCGCGACACCGGACAGCCAGCCCGCGATCGGTGCGCCGATCGGCGTCGAGCCAAGGAACACGACGCTGTAGAGCGCCATCACCCGGCCGCGCATCGAGGGCGCGGCGGCCAGCTGGAGCGAGGAGTTCACCCCGGCCGCGAACGTGACGCTCGCGGCGCCGGTCCCGGCCAGCACGATCAGTTCGAGCGGCAGCGTGGGCGCAGCCGCGGCGGCGATGCTAAGCGCGCCGAAGGCGAGCGCCGCGGCAGCGAGCAGGCGCGGCTCGATCCGCCGGCGGGCTCCGGTTGCCAGCGCGCCGCCAACAGCGCCGACCGCCATCGCGGTGGTCAGCGCTGCGTAGGTGGCGGCGGTGCCGTGGAACGAGAACCGCGCCATCAGCGGCAACAGGACCTGGAAGTTGAACGAGAGCGTCCCGATCAGCGCCATCGCCGCGAGCGGAATCAGGAGCTCGGGGGTGTGGCGCACGTGACGAAGCGCCGCCCGCAGCTGGCCCGGCTCGCGGCCGGCGCGCCTGCCGCGGTGCAGCTCTTCGGGATTGATCAATCGCAGGGCGATCAGCATCGCTCCGAAGGACACGGCGTTCAGCAGGAAGCATTCGGCGATCCCGATCGTCGCAATCACGGCGCCGGCGAACGCGGGGCCGATGATCCGCGCCGACTGGATGATCACGCTATTGAGGCTCACCGCGTTCACGACTCGGTCGCGGCCGACTAGCTCCATCACAAAGCTCTGCCGGGCGGGATTGTCGATGGCATTGACCGCGCCGCGCACGAACACCAGCGCGAGCACCATCCACACCGTCACGTTGCCCGAGGCGGTCAGCGCCCACAGTGCAAGCGCCGGCAGAGCCATCAGCGTCTGGGTGATCGCGAGCAGCTTGCGCTTGGAGACGCGGTCGGCGAGCACGCCGCCCCACGCGCCGGCGAACAGCATCGGCGTGAACTGCAGCGCCGCGGTGAGTCCAACGGCGGTCGCGCTGTCGGTCAGGCGCAGGACCAGCCACATCTCGCCGACCGTCTGCATCCAGTTGCCGCTGATCGAGACGACCTGGCCGGTGAAGTATCGGCGGTAGTTGGGGACCGCCAGTGAACGGAATAGGCCCCGCCCGCCCCACCCGCCCCGCCCGCCCCGACGCAGCGTTGCGGCGCTCACTACCGCCGCTCCTCGTCGTCGTCGATCAGCCGCTCGATCAGCTCAGCGGCCTGCTCGAGCAGCTCCAGCTCCTCGGGCTTGAGCGTGCGCAGCCGCCGCGCCAGATACGCGTTCTTGCGCGAGCGCCCGCGCTTGAGCAGCGCTATGCCCGCGGGCGTGATCCGCACGCGGGAGACGCGGCGGTCGACGGGATCGGTCTCCCGTGCGACCAGCCCCGCATCGCCTAGCTGAGCCAGGATCCGCGTCGCCGTCGGCCGCTGGATCCGCTCGATCGTCGCGAGCTCGCTCGGCGTCAGCGCGCCGCGGCGCTCGATGCTTGCGAGCGCCGAATTCTGGGACGGCGTCAAACCCTCGCCCGATTGCTGTCGCAGGCGCCGCGCGAGCCGCGTCACTGACAGGCGCAGACGGGCCGCGAGGTCCAGATCGGAAGCTTCGCTAATTAGCATCGCTAACTATTATAGCGCGGGCAGATGCGCGACACCGCCCGCTACTGTTATTCACGATGGACGACGAGCTGTATCGCGAGAACATCCTCGACCACTACAAGCACCCGCATAACTGGAGCCCTCCGGCGGAGCCGATCGAGCGGCCGGACCTCGAGTTTCACGACCTGAACCCGCTTTGCGGTGACGAGCTGACGGTGCAGCTTGCCGTCGGCGAGGACGGCCGCATCACCGATGTGCGTTTCATGGGCCACGGCTGCGCCATCTCGCAAGCGGCGGCCTCGATGACCTCCGACGAGGTGAAGGGGATGACGCTAGATGAGTTGCTGCGGCTTGACCGGTCCTTCGTGCTCGGTCTGCTCGGGATCGACATCTCAGCGACACGGATGAAGTGCGCCCTGCTCTCGCTGAAGGTCCTCAAGAGCGCAGCGCTCGGGCAGGTCGTCGAGTGGGAGCCCGAGGCCGACGCGGCGTAGACGCCTCTAGGCGGCCTGCTGCAGTCGCTCGGCAGCGCCGTGCAGGGGTATGCGGACCGTGAACGTCGTGCCCTCGCCGGGCAGGCTGTCGCATTCGATCGCGCCGGCGGCTGACCCGAGCCGACCTAGCCGATCGTGAGCATCGGGAACCAACCCGTTGGTGCGTAAAGATTCATCGCAGTGGGACTTCCCCCTTGGGGCAGGCTACATGCGCTGGTCATCGCGTCCAATTGCTCGCGTTTTCGGCCGTTCCCGGTGGATCATCCGACGACGCTGCTGCAGGAGCTCGGAGCGGCACCCGGGGCGTTCGGGGTCGGCGGGATTTTCGCCGGCGCGGCGCTCGTTTCTTCGCGTTCATCGGCTTCGACATCGTCGCGACCAGCGCCGAGGAGACGCGGTGTCCGCAGCGTGATCCGCCGATCGGGTTCCTCGCGTCGCAGACCATCTGCAAGGTGCTGTACGCGGCCCGGTGCTCGACCTCCCGGCGCCAGGTCCGTGCCGCGCTCGATGCTGCCTGAGTGTTCGAGGTCCGGACGCGTTCGTCGATCGCTTGGGCCGATGGAGCGGACGCAGAAGGACACGCTCGCGGAGCGTACGAGGCGCTCAGCAAGGCGTGGTCTGGATGGACGTCACTGGCGTAAGATGCCTTGACAGCTATATAACCAAATTGGCATACTACGGCGCAGCGGATGCCTGCCTTCGATGTCCTGGCCGAGCCCAATCGGCGTCAGATACTCGACCTACTGCGGGACGGGGAGCGGCCCGTCGGCGAGCTCGTCGCACAGCTCGGCGTCAGCCAGCCGGCGGTGTCGAAGCACCTTCGGATCCTGCGAGAGGCCGGATTGGTCGAGGTCCGAGGTGACGCACAGCGGCGGCTCTACCGGGTGCGACCGGAGCCGCTGCAGGCGATCGACGAGTGGCTCGTGCCTTACCGGCGACTCTGGAGCGAGCGTCTGGACGCCCTCGAGCGGCATCTCGAGACGATGACGGACGACTGAAGATGGGAGACACATGTACGGAAAGATCGAACAGCTCGACGACGCCCGCTGGCGGTTGCGCTTCACCCGCACACTTCCGCACCCGCCCCAGAAGGTGTGGCGCGCCGTGACCGAGCCGGAGCATCTCGAGCACTGGTTCCCGACCACGATCGAGGGCGAGCGCACGCCCGGAGCGCCGCTGCGATTCTCGTTTCGCGACAACTTCCTCGGGCCATTTGAGGGCGAGATGCGCGTGTACGAGCCGCCTCGGCTGATCGAGTTCACATGGGGTCCTGACCTGCTGCGGATCGAGCTGCAGCCCAGCCAGGAGGGCACCGTGCTGACGCTGCTCGACACGCTCGAGGAGCGGGGCAAGGGCGCCCGCGATGCCGCCGGTTGGCATGCCTGTCTCGATGTGCTGGCCGCCGAGCTTGACGGCCGGCCGGCTGACTTGCAGTCGACGACCGTCTGGACGGAGGTCCACCCGCGCTACGAGCAGGCATTCGGGCCCGAGGCGGCGACGATCGGGCCTCCGGAGGGCTTGGAAGGGCGCACGCGCCCGGCTTAGCGAGCTCACGTCGAGGCCGCGGCCCGGGCGGCGAGCGCCGAGCCGCCAGCGGTGGCGAAGCCCGGTGGCGCGACGGAGGACCACCGGGACTAACCCTGGCGGCCCGTCCCTCCAGCGGGGTGATGTCGATTGTCCGCGAAATAGGCTGACAATCGACATCGCCCGGGCGGGCGGCGGCGAGGGCCCAGACCGCTATGATACCTAGGGAAATCCGATCAATCCGCTAGGACATAGATCTACGTGCCACAAGTCATCGAGGTGTGCCCTCTGAACGAGCTCGGCCCGGGCGAGATGCGCCTGGTCGAGCACGACGATCTCGAAATCGGCGTGTTCAACTGCGCCGGCACGGTGTACGCGATCGAGGATCGGTGCTCGCACGACGACGGCCCGCTGGTCGAGGGCGAGCTGGACGAGGCCGCGTGCACGATCGAATGTCCGCGACACGGCTCGCTGTTCGATTTGAAGACCGGCAAGCCCCTGACATTGCCCGCTTATGTTCCGGTGGACACCTTTCCGGTGATCATTGAGGACGAGACGATCAAGGTGGAGGTGGAGTAGTGGCTGTTACCGAGAACGAGCGGCTCCGGGAGATCAACGCCGATTACACCGAGCGTTACGGCTTCCACGACGCCGAGAACTACCTCTACAAGGCGCCCAAGGGCCTGAACCGCGAGATCGTCGAGAAGATCTCCGAGTTCAAGAGCGAGCCTGCTTGGATGCGCGAGTTCCGCCTGAAGGCGTTCGAGCACTTCGAGTCGCGGCCGCAGCCCACGTGGGGCTCGCCGCTGCTCCAGGAGGTCGACTACGACAACATCCACTACTTCGTTCGCGCTTCCGAGCGCGCCGAGCGTTCGTGGGACGACGTGCCCGAGGACGTCAAGAAGACGTTCGATCGACTCGGGATCCCCGAGGCCGAGCGCAAGTTCCTCTCCGGCGTCGGCGCCCAGTACGAGTCCGAGGTCGTCTACCACCAGGTCCGCGAGGACCTCGAGAAGCAGGGCGTGATCTTCAAGGACATGGACTCGGGCCTGCGCGATCACGAGGATCTCGTGCGCAAGTACTTCGCGACCGTGATCCCGCCGAACGACAACAAGCTTGCGGCGCTCAACAGCTCCGTCTGGTCGGGCGGCTCGTTCGTGTACGTGCCGCCGGGAGTCCACGTCGAGATGCCGCTGCAGGCCTACTTCCGGATCAATACCGAGTCGATGGGTCAGTTCGAGCGCACGCTGATCATCGCGGACGAGGGTTCCTACGTGCATTACGTGGAGGGCTGCACGGCGCCGACATACAGCAGCTCGAGCCTGCACTCCGCCGTCGTCGAGCTGATCGCGCAGCCGGGCGCCCGGATCCGCTACACGACCGTCCAGAACTGGTCGCAGAACGTGTTCAACCTGGTCACCAAGCGCGCGATCGCGTATGAGGACGCGACCGTCGAGTGGGTCGACTGCAACCTCGGCTCAAAGCTGACGATGAAGTATCCGAGCGTGTACCTGCTCGGCGAGCGGGCGCACGGCGAGATCCTCTCGATCGCGTTCGCGGGGAAGGGCCAGCATCAGGACGCGGGCGGGAAGATCATCCACGCCGCCCCGAACACGACCTCGAACATCTTCGCCAAGTCGATCTCCAAGGACGGCGGCCGCGGCTCCTACCGCGGCTTGCTCGAGATCGCCAAGGGCGCCCACGGCTCCCGGTCGAAGGTCGTCTGCGACGCGCTGCTGCTCGACGAGCACTCGCGCTCTGACACCTATCCGACGATCCGCATCGGCGAGGACGACGTCAACGTCGGCCACGAGGCGACCGTCTCGAAGGTGGGCGACGACCAGCTCTTCTACCTGATGTCGCACGGGATCCCGGAGGATGAGGCCTCCAAGCTGATCGTCAACGGCTTCATCGAGCCGATCACCAAGGAGCTCCCGATGGAGTACGCGATCGAGATGAACCGGCTGATCGAGCTGCAGATGGAGGGCTCGATTGGCTAGCGCCGCAGGGGTCGAGCTTGGTGGGTTGGACCTCCCTCAATTCAAAGGGCGGCCCGGGTGGGAGTTCACCGACATCTCCGGGCTCGACCTCGCCTCATACTCGCGCGAGGCGCCGGCGACCGAGGGCGGAAGCGAGCCCCTCTGGCGGCTTGACGGCGCCGAGCTCCCCGAGGGCGTGCTCGTCACGACGCTCGAGGACGCAAAGCAACTCGGATCCCTGGTCTCAGCCGATGAGGATGTATTCGTCGCGCTCAACGACGCCGGCGTACGCGGCGGCACGTTCGTGTACGTGCCGCGCGGCGTGGTCGTCGAGTCGCCGATCTCGCTGACCGCCGTCCAGCCGCGGGCCGGGACGCTGGTCAACCAGAGGACGCTCGTCGTCATGGAGGAAGGCGCCCAGGCCGAGGTCTGGGAGCAGTTCCTTTCTGGGGAGAGTGAGCTCGACGGGGTGTTCAACACGGTCACCGAGCTGATCGTCGGCCAGGGCGCGCATCTGCGCTACGTCTGCGGGCAGGTGCTCAGCGAGCGCAGCTGGATCTTCGGGACGCAGCGCGCCGAGGTCGGCCGGGACGGCTCGCTCGATTGGGTCTCGCTCGGATTCGGCTCTGCGCGCGGGCGCGTGAGGATGGAGACGCGACTCGCCGGCGAGGGGTCGGACGCTCGGGTCACGGGCGCGTATGCGACGCACGGGCGTCAGCACATCGACTTCGACACCACTCAGGAGCATGCCGCTCCGAACACGACCTCTGACCTTGCCTTCCGCGGGGTTCTCACCGGCCGCTCGACGGCGGTGTGGAAAGGCAACATCATTGTCGACCCCGGCGCCCAGAAGACAGACGCATTTCAGGAATCCCGCAACCTGCTGCTTTCGAAGCGCGCGCACGCGGATGCGATTCCGGGCCTCGAAATTCAGGCCAACGACGTGCGCTGCACTCATGCCGCGGCGGTCGCGCAGGTCGATCCCGAGCAGCTCTTCTACCTGCGCTCACACGGGCTGCGAGAAGACCTCGCCAAGCGGCTCGTGATCGAAGGCTTCCTCTCGGCGCTGGTTGAGCGCTTCGAGCAGGGGCCGGTGCGCGACGTGCTGTCCGAGGCGCTCGAGCAGCGGCTCGCGCTGATCCTCGCCGACTAGCCGACTACGGGTTCGCCGCGTTCAGCGGCGGTGCTAGGGGTTCGCCGGGTTCAGCGGCGGCACCGGGGTGGGCGGGTCCGTTTCCGGGCTACGGCTGAACGTCTCGCCCGCCGGCACACGGGTCCGGCCGGCGAAGGTCGGGCCCTGGTCGCCCGGCGTGTGCTGGTCGGTGTCGAGGTTGCGGCCTTTGGGATCGAAGTGGTTGAGCTTCAACGGGTAGCCGCGCTGGCCCGTTTCGCAGTCCGCGTTGCCCTGGTTGTCGATCGCCGCACCGTAGTTGGGACTGTGGAGGTACTCGTTGCCCCCGAACGTGGGGGTCGTGGAGCCGCCGCCGTTAGCCGGCTGCGTGGCCGGGACGCTGTCGACGTTGTTGGGCTGCGTCGGGTTGCCGAAGTTCAGCAGCGCCCGCTGAGCGAAACCGAACGTGGTCGCCTCGGAGATGTGCTCGGACAGGTACGTCCAGAAGTAGTTCCAGTCATCGCAGACCGTGACGTACGGTCCGAGGTACCGGAGCATCGGGTTGAGCGTCGTGGCCGTCGCGCTGAGACCGTTGACCGCGATGTTCGTGCCCGGCGCCTCGGTCAGATCCTTCAGCGCGTTCATGACGTCCTGGAGCTTGGCGTTCAGCACCGGCGTGCGAGCGAGGGTCCGGGCGCCGGCCTCGAGCGCGGGGTTGATCACGGGCAGCGCCGCCTTCAGCGAAGCCGTGGCCGGCGTCAGATAACCGCCGAGCGTCGTCAGGTCCGCGAGAAAGGGTTGCTGAGCGCGCAGTGAATCGGTCGAGACGTCGAGCGTTCCGGGGGTCTGGGCGATTGTGGACTCGAGCGCGTTCGGGTCGCGGGAGATCGCCTCGAACGTGGTCGCCATGTCGCCGAACAGCCTGGCGCCGGTCTGCGCGACGGGAGCGACCGCGCCCGTGAACGTGTCGAGCGACTGCAGCAACCGGGTCAGCTCCGTGCTCGGCGCCGCGAGGTAGCGCGCGACGGGCTCGAGGTGGGCGAGCAATTGCGGCAGCGTCGCGAACGTGTCGTTGAGCGCGGCGCCCCGCGCGGTGAGGGCGTCGCCGTAGCCGGCGAGGTTCTGTTGGATCGCCGAGCGCGTCTTCGGATCGAAGGTCTTGAACACGTCGTCGATCTGGACCGGGACGCTGGTCCGCGAGATCGAGAGCGTCCCGCCGTCCGAGATCAGGTGCTTGGAGGTGCCGACGTTCAGCTGCACGAACTTCGTTCCGAGCACGGACCGCGGGCGGATCGTGATCGTCGAGTCGACCTGCACCTGGGAATGGCCTTCGGACAGCTTGAGCGTGAGCTCGGCACCGACCTGGCCGCTTGGCAGCTCGATCGGCTTCATGTTGGACACCAGCCCGACCCGGAAGCCGCCTTCGACGACGTCGTTGCCGACCACGAGGTCAGAACCGTTGGCGATGTCGACCTTGAGCTCCTTGGTCGGCACGAACGGCAGGCCGGCGTTCGCCGTGTAGGCGAGGAACACGGCGACGATCACGATCAAGGACGTCACCGCGCCGATCAGCACCGGGTTCGCGAACGCGGACTTGGCGCCCGAAGCGGCAGGGACGTCGGCGGTGGGTCGCTTCAGCAGCTCGTCTGGGTCGAAAGGGAGGCCGTTCTGATCGCGCTGCGCTGCGCGATCCCACGCCTCCTGCGCGGGCGACCAATCACCTTGCCGTGAGAGCAGCAACCCGAGGCGCATGGCTCCCGTGCGATCGCCCCGCTCGTCGGCCCGTTCGTAGGCCTCCCGTGCGGCGCCGAGGTCGTTGCGCGATTCGCTGAGCAGTCCGACACACGTCGCAGCGATCGGATGGCCGGCCTCGTCCGCCTCCCGGTATGCGTCCAGAGCTCCGTCCAGATCTCCGCGAGAGAACAGCCGGTTGCCGCGCTCGAACGCGTCCTGCGCCTCCCCGTCTTGCACCTCCGCCATGACCCGCCCAACTACCCGCGCCCCGCCTTCCTTATGTGCGATCGGCCACAATTCCCAGCATGGCCCGCAGTGCCGTCCCGATGATCCCGCTCGGATATGGAAAGTACGTGCGCGCCGACCGCGTGTTCGCGCTGGTGCCGCTCGAGGGACCCGACCGCGGCGACGGCCGGCGCACGCTCGTGCACGTCGAAGGGATTGAGGAGCCGATCATCGCGTCGCGCTCGGAGAGCGCGATCGCGCGGGATGTGGCGGCGGCTCTCGGGCAGCGATCGGCGGGCCGCTACGACCCCGCGCCGACCGCGGGGCAAGAAGCTCTCTTCTAGCCGCCCAGCCGGTCAAGGCGCTGTTGCGTAGTTCGCCTCACGGCGGTCCGTGACCGGCGATACGCTCGGTACGTGCGTCAGGTGGTCCTGCTCAGGGGTATCAATCTCGGTCCGAACAATCGCGTCGCGATGCCGCGGCTACGCGAGCTCCTGGGGGAGGCAGGATTCGAGGAGGTCCGCACCTACGTGCAGAGCGGGAACGTCGTGCTCTCGAGCGACGCATCCGAGGAAGAGTTGGTGCGCGATTTCAGGAAATTGATCGCAGACGGCTTCGGGCTGGACGTCGGGGTGGTGGCGCGAACCCGCGATGAGCTGGCCGAGATCGTGGCCCGCGATCCGCTCGGGGACGTGGTGGACAACCCCAAGCGCTACCAGGTGAGCTTCCTGGAGTCCGAGCTCGACCCCGAGACGATCGAGCGGCTGAACGGATTCGCGATAGAAGCCGAGCAGCTCGTCGCGATCGGCCGTGAGCTGTACGCCTGGCATCCGGACGGCGTGGCCCGCTCCAAGCTGTGGGCCAAGGTCACGGACAAGGGGCTGGGCACCGTCGCGACCGCCCGCAACTGGACGACGGTGACGACACTGCTGGCGATGGCGGACGAGGGCTGAGCATGCATCCGTACGTGATCCTCGACGTATTCACCGACGTGCCGCTGGAGGGAAACCAGCTCGCGGTGTTCACCGAGGGCGCGGCGGTCCCGCAGCGGTTGATGCAGCGGGCGGCACGCGAGCTGAACCTGTCCGAGACGGTGTTTGTGCTGCCGGCGCAGGACGCTGAGTCGGACGCGGGAATCCGCATCTTCACCCCCGCCGCCGAGCTTCCCTTCGCCGGGCATCCGACGCTCGGAGCGGCGTTCGTCGTCGGCGAACGGCTCGATGCCTCGCTCGTGCGGTTGCAGACAGGCGCGGGTATCGTGCCAGTCCGGCTGACGCGCGAGCACGATCAGATCGTGTTCGGCGAGATGGAGCAGCCGATCCCGCGGCCCGAGCCGTTCGAGCGCACAGACGAGCTGCTGGCGGCGATCGGCGTCGAGCGCTCGGAACTGCCCGTCGAGCTCTACCGCAACGGCCCGCTGTTCGTGTACGTGATGCTGCCGACCTTTGACGACGTCGCCGGCCTGGAGCCCGACCTCCGCGCGCTGATGACCTTTGGCGAAGTCGGCGTCAACTGCTTCGCCTACGACGACGACGGGCACGTCAAGACGCGGATGTTCGCGCCCGCGCTCGGCGTCGCCGAGGATCCGGCGACGGGGTCGGCCGCGGGCCCGCTGGCGGTCCATCTCGTCCGCCACGGGCTGGCCGCGTTCGGCGAGCAGTTGCAGATCCGGCAGGGAGAGGAGATCGCGCGACCCTCGGTCCTGCACGCACGCGTCGAGGGCTCGGACGAGCGGATCGACCGGGTGCTGGTCGGCGGGTCCGCCGTGCTCGTCGCGCGGGGCGAATACCGGCTCGGCTAAGCCGTGCGGGAGAGCGCCGGCGAGCCGCGGGTCGCGCCGATCGGGCGCGCTGTTTGTGCATGGGTGCTTCTGGGTGCCGACGGCGACGAGGTTGCTTCGTTGCTCGTGGAGCTGGCACCACGCTTCCCGGCCTTCGGTCGGGGTTCGCCGGCGTCGCAACAACCAGATTGCTCAAGAACGGGCACACCGCATGAGGCTCTCCAGCGATGTGGTCGCTAAGGCGACCATATTGCGCAAGAACGCAGCCGGCTATGTCCGCTTTTGAGCGTTGTGGTTGTTCGAAATGGCTTTGAGTGTCGTGGTTGCTCGAAATGCCGGGCGGAACAGCAACCAAGACTTGCGAAGGCCCTACGACGCCCCAGCGTCCTCCGCCCGCCGCATCCCCCGCACCGCGAACGGCGCCAGCAGCAGGGCGAACAGCAGCCCCGCGCCGAACGCCAACGCGATCCCGCCACCGCTGCCTGAGAGCAGTGACCGGGAGCCGTTGAGCAGGGCGGTCGTGGGGTTGACGCTCGCGACCGCGTGGATCCAGCCGGTCAAGAGCGACAGCGGCACGTAGACGGGCGCGAGGAACAGGATCAGGAACACCGGCGTCTGCACGAGCGGGCCGGCCTGGATCGAGCGGGTGCGCAGCGCGATGCCGGCGGCGAACAGGCCCGAGGCGAAATTGACGATCAGCGCCAGGCCGATCAGCCCGAACAGGTCGATGCCGCCGCCGCTGACGCTCATCCCGGTGATCAGTGCGACGGCGAACAGCAACGTGATCGTGAACAGCGCGCGCACCAGCGCGGAGATGCTGTATCCGGCGATGATCGACAGGCGATTGGGCACCGCCAGCATCAGCCGGCGAGCGAACCCGTACTCGAAGTCCATCATCATCCCGAACCCGGTGAACACGCCGCCGAAGGCTGCTGACTGGATCAGCACGAACGCGAACTGGAAGGCGGTGTAGCCGTCGCGGTAGTGGAACCCGGGTGCGTTGCCGAGCGTCGAGAGCCCGCCGGCAAAGGCCGTGAAGAAGAACAGGGGAAACATGATCGACGGCACGAGCAGCGTCGGGTTGGTGAAGTAGTTATGGAGGTTGCGCCACGCGACTCCGAGCGTCGCCGATCTGTTCCGCGCGCTCATGTCCGGCCGATCCTCTTGCGGAGTGCGACCGCGGATCCGACCAGGCCGATCGCCGCGATCCCCGCCGCGATCGCGAACGCCCGCCACAGCGCGGTTCCGTCCCAGCCGGTGATCAGCACGCTGCGAATTCCCTCGAGCAGGTAGCTGACCGGGTTCCAGTTCGCGATCGTGTGAAACCAGTGCGCGCGGATCAGATTCCGGGGCAGGTACACCGAGGACAGGAACAGCGCGACGAAGAACACCGGGAACAGGCCCTGCACGGCCTCGCCCGAGCCGGTCCTGATCCCGGCGAGCGCGCCGAGGCCGCCGAAGCCCAGGCCGATCAGTGACGCCAGCGCGAGCAGCACGAGCACGCCGGGGACGCCTGCCTCGATGTGTGCCCCGGCGATCAGCCCGACCGTGATGTAGAAGAGCGTCGTCACCACGCTGAACGCGACCACGCCCGCCAGTTCGCCCGCGAGCAGCGCGATGCTCGCGACGGGCGTCAACTGCAGACGGCTAAGGAAGCCGGTCTCGATGTCCTGAGCGACGTCGCTGCCGGCGTTGATCACGGAGAACAGCGCGGCCTGCAGGAAGGGCACGGCGAGCGCGAACGTGATGTAGGAATGCGTCGGGAATCCCGGGATCCTGGTGGCGGAGGTCAGGCCGCTTGCGTTGACCGCGAGCATGAACAGCGGGAACACGAGCGAAGGCACGAGCTGCGCCGGCTGGCGGATCGTGCGCAGGACCGAGCGGCGCGCGAGCACCCCGACCTGCGTCGCGAGTGAGGGACGCCGCGTGAGCGGCGCGCTGAGCGCGATCGCGCTCACGCCGGCACCGCATCCCGCTCGCCGGCGTCAACGGCGCCGGGCTCGGCGGGCGATTCCTCGTCACCCGCGCCCTCGAGCGAGCGGCCGGTCTTCGCGAGGAACACGTCGTCGAGCGTCGGCTGGTGCATCCGCAGGTCCGAGATGCTGACGCCCTCTGCGTCGAGTGCGCGGACCACGTCGGGCAGCGCCTCGTTGATACGCCGCAGGCGCACCGCGACCGCTCCCGGAGAGGCGCCGCCGCACGGGTCGCCAAAGCGCTCGAGCACAGACGCGACCGCGTCTCGGTCGGCCGCGCTCTGCGGAATCGCCTCGAGCGTCGGCCGCCCGATCTGCGCCTTCAGCTCCCCGGGGGTGCCCTCGGCGACGATCTTCCCGCGGTCGATGATCCCGACCCGGTCGGCGAGCTGGTCGGCCTCCTCGAGGTACTGCGTCGTCAGGAAGACGGTCACGCCGTCGTCGCGGGCCAGGCGCGAAACCTCCTCCCACAAGGCTGTGCGGCTCTGGATGTCGAGGCCCGTGGTCGGCTCGTCGAGGAACAGGATCCGCGGGTTGTGGACGAGGGCAAGCGCCAGGTCGAGGCGGCGCTTCATCCCGCCCGAATACCCGCGCACCCGGCGGTCGGCCGCCTCGCTCAAGCCGACCCGCGCGAGCAGCTCGTCGCCGCGGGCCCGGCGCGCGGCGCGAGGCAGGCCCTGAAGCGCCGATTGCAGTCGCATGTGCTCGCGCCCCGTCAGATTCGGGTCGAGCGCGGCCTCCTGGAGCGCCGCGCCGATCGTGGCGCGGACCTGGGCACCCTCACGTGCGATGTCGTAACCGCCGACGCGCGCGGTGCCCGAGGTGGGCGGCAGCAGGGTCGTAAGCATCAGCACGGTGGTCGACTTGCCCGCGCCGTTCGGCCCGAGGAATCCGTAGATCTCGCCCCGCGCGACAGCGAGGTCGATGCCGTCGACTGCGCGCGGTCCCTTGCGGAACTCGCGGACCAGCTGAGAGGATTCGATCGCGAGCCCGTCGCTGTCTGCGGTGGAATAGTTGGGCATGCAAATAATAGTACCAAACAACAATGGGCGCCGGAGGGATGCTCGATGAACGATCGCCAGCGCGCTGCCATGAAGGACATCTGCGACGCGTTCTGCCCAGGGATGGGAACCCCGCCCACCCCGCCGTCCCTGCCGACCGCCGGCGACCTGGGCGTTGCGGACGCGATGCTCGCCGCGGTCGAGCTCAATCCACGCGAGTCCGAGCGCAAGCAGCTGGCGATGCTGCTGTCGCTGTGGGATACCCCCGGGCTGGGCGCGCTCGGCGGCGCGGGCTTCAAGCGCTTCAGCTCGCTCACGCCGGCGGAGCGCGAGCAGGTGCTGCTGACGTGGGGCGATTCGCGGCTGCCGCAGCGACGCGCGGTGTTCCAGGCGCTGCGCAAGGGCGCGCTGCTCTTCTACTACATGCTCGGTACGCCCGACGGCGGACGAAACCCCGCGTGGGACGCAATTGGCTACGACGGCCCGCTTGGCACCTACGCGGACGCGCCCCAGAAGGCGCTGACAGTCACGCCGATCGAGCACGACACCTCGCTCGAATGCGACGTCGTGATCGTAGGCTCAGGCGCCGGCGGTGGCGCCGCGGCCGGAGTGCTGGCGGCCGCCGGGCTCGATGTGATCGTGATCGAGTCAGGCGACTACTACGACGACCAGGACTTCGACGGCTCCGAGCTCGGGGCGCTGACGCGCTTCTACATGGGTGCGCCGAACGCATCGCACGACCAGAGCGTCGGGCTGCTGGCCGGCGCCTGCCTCGGCGGCGGGACGGTCGTCAACTACTCGACCTCGTTCCGCACGCCCGATGACGTGCGCGCCGAATGGGCCTCGCACGGCGTGCCAGCCTTCACCTCCGACGAGTACGGGACGAGCCTCGATGCCGTGTGCGAGCGGCTCGGCGTCAATCAGGAGCACAACGAGCCCTCCACCCGCGAGCGCAAGCTGCAGGAAGGTTGCGTGAAACTCGGCTGGCATGTCGACGCGATGCCGCGAGGCGTTCGCCATTGCGCGCAGGGTCGCGAGTGCGGCTACTGCGGGCTCGGCTGCCGCGTAGGCGCCAAGCAGTCGGTCGTCAAGACGTGGCTGTCGGACGCGAACTCCACCGGCACGCGACTGATCGTCCGTACCAAGGTCGACCGCGTGCTCGTCGAGGACGGCGCCGCACGCGGCATCGCCGGTCGGACGGTCGAGGGGCACGGCGTGACGGTCCGGGCCAAGGCGGTCGTCGCGGCGGCCGGCGCGATCCACACTCCGGCTCTGCTGAAGCGCTCGGGCCTGTCCAATCCGAACATCGGAAAGCACCTGAAGCTGCACCCCGCGACCGCCGTGTGGGGAGTGTTCGACGAGGAGCTGAAGCCCTGGGAAGGCGTGATGCAGGCGCTGTACTCCGACCAGCACCGCAACCTCGACGGAGGCTACGGGGTCAAGTACGAGACCGCCGCCAACCATCCACACCTGTTCATCTCGTTTGCGCCGTGGCGCGGAGCGGCGCGGCACTTCAAGCTGATGGAGGGGCTGTCCAGCACCGTCCCGATGGGCGTCCTGCTGCGCGACCGCGACGGCGGCGAGGTACGGGTCGGACGCGACGGTGAGCCGATCGTCCGCTACCGACTCTCAGAGTTCGATGCCCGGCACATCCGTACTGGCATTGACGGCGCAGCCCAGATTCTCGAGGCAGCAGGCGCCAGGCGAATCTTCTCCTCACAGGCGCGGCTCGCGTTGTACGAGCCGGGCAAGGCCCGCGGCCGCCAGGGCTTCATGGAGGATGTGGATGCGGCAGGGCTGGGCTCGGGCCAGCTCGTGCTGGGTTCGTTCCACATCATGGGCTCGGCGCGGATGGGCGGCTCCCCCGCCACGTCGGCCTGCGACCCAGACTGTCAGACCTGGGACGTCGCGAACCTCTACGTGCTCGACGGCTCGGCGTTCCCGACCGCCTCGGGCGTCAACCCTCAGATCTCGATCCAGGCGATCGCGTACATGGGCGCGAGCCGGTTGGCGGCCCGGCTGGCGTAGCCGGCGTCCCTGCCAGCGTCCGCCCAGGACGCGCCAATCGCCCGACCCCTCGCTATGGTGAGGGCGGTGAGGAATCGGCGCACCCTCCCGGACGGACCCGATCGCCTGCGCCTTTCACCGCTGAGCGATAGCGGCCGGCGACGCCACCGCCGCGCGCAGATCCGCCGTCGGCGCGCGACGGCCCTGCTCGTGCTGGCGGTGGCCGTGGGGGCGATCGCGCTCCTCGTGGTCCGCTCGAACAAGAACACCACCACCGCCACCGCTGGGACGACCAGCTCCGCCCGGCACGATCAGACCACCACGGCGCATCACACGCGCGAGCCGGTCCGCAAGGCTCCGCCGCCGGTAAGTCGCGAGGACCGGGCGATCCGGTCCGTCCTGGCCTACACGCCGTTCATCCGCCAGGGCGTCCCGCGGCACCGGATGGTCGCCCTCTCGTTCGACGACGGTCCGAGCCCGTACACGCCGCAGATCGTGAACATCCTCGTCAAAGACCACGTGCCTGCGACGTTCTTCGTCGTCGGCCAGCAGCTGAACGACTTCGCGGATGGGCTGCGCGACGAGCTGCGCCACGGCTTCGTGGTCGGCAATCACACCGAGAACCACGCCTGGATGTCTCACTACAGCGCCGCCGGCCAGGCCGCCCAGCTCCACGATGCCGCGGTGAAGATGGAGCGTCTCGGCGCGCCGGCCCCGATCCTGTTCCGCCCGCCGTACGGCGTCTACGACTCGACGACGCTCGCGATCCTCAAGCAACTGCACATGCTGATGGTGATGTGGTCGGTCGATACCGGCGACTGGCGCAGGCCCGGCACGGGCGCGATCATCTCCAACGTGCTCGCCAACGCACGCTCCGGCGGGATCGTGCTGATGCACGACGGCGGCGGTGACCGCAGCCAGACGGTGGCGGCATTACCGGCGATCATTAGGGGGCTGCGCAAGCGCGGCTACCAGCTCGTGACCGTGCCGCAGCTCGTGGCGGCTGATCCACCACCGCGCGGCCAGCCGCTGCCCCACTTGTCGGGCGTGTAAAGCGGTGTAACAATCGGCACACACTGCAACGCCTGCCGGAGGTGAGTGCCATGTCTGAACCGGCCCATGTCCTCGTCGTCGCGCACCAGACCGCGGCCACGCCCGGACTCCTCGCAGCCGTACGCGAACGGGCTGCCGCCAGTGCAGCGGAGTTCCATCTCGTCGTGCCGCGCCAGCCGCACGGGATCCACAAGGTCGTCGACCCCCACGAGGCCGGCACCGACGAGGCCCAGCACGTACTCGACGACGCGCTGCCGAAGCTGAGCGAGGCGGCCGGGAGCGAGGTGACCGGGAGCCTCGGCGATGCGGAGCCGCTGATGGCAATCCATGATGCGGTCAACCTCGGCAACTACGACGAGATCATCATCTCGACGCTGCCGCTCGGGATCTCACGCTGGCTGAAGCTCGATCTGATCAGCAAGGCACGCGCGATCGGCCTGCCCGTCACGCATGTCCAGGCCGCGAGCAAGGTCGAGGCGGGAGTCGCCTGAAACACATAGGCTGTCGCGAGCGTGAAGCTCGCAACGTTCCAGCCGCCCGAAAGCGAACCGCGTGCCGGCGCGGTTGTCGATGACCGGGTCATCGGGTTCGACGGCGGGCTGACCGTTCGGGACGTGCTGGCGGGCGCCGAGCCGCGTACGGGGGAGCAGTCGTGGGCCTTGAGCGAGGTCACGCTGCTGGCCCCGGTTCCGGATCCCGGAACGGTCTACGCGATCGGGCTCAACTACGCCAAGCACGTCGAGGAGACGGGCGCCACAGCGCCCGAGGCGCCAATCGTGTTCGTCAAGGTGAGGGGCTCGGTCGCTCCTCCGGGCGGTCCGATCGTGTGCCCCGAGGTCGTCCGGCGCCTCGACTACGAGGGCGAGCTGACGATCGTGATCGGCGCCGGCGGTCAGATCGGCGGCTACACGATCGCCGACGACGTCACCGCTCGCGATCTGCAGGGGCGCGAGCCGCAGTGGACGCGCGCGAAGGGTGCCGACACGTTCTGCCCGTATGGACCCTGGATCACGACCGCCGACGAGGTTCCCGACGCCGGGAACCTGCAGCTCAGGACCTGGGTAAACGGCGAGCTGCGCCAGGACAGCAACACGGGCGACCTGATCTTCGGGTGCGATGCGCTGGTCGCGTTCATCGCACAGACGTGCACGCTGCAACCCGGCGACCTGATCCTGACCGGAACGCCGAGCGGCGTCGGGATGGGCTTCGAGCCGCCGAAGTTCCTCAAGCCGGGCGACCACGTAAAGATCGAGATCGAGCGGCTGGGAATTATCGAGCACCAAGTCGGGTAGTCCCCCTTCCACAAGAGGAGGGACGACATGCTCAGACTGAACCCCGGAGCCGTTGATTACGCGATCCTTGCGATCTACTTCGTGGTCGTCCTCGGGATCGGCTTTGTCGCCCGACTGACGATCAAGTCGGACCTCGACTTCTTCCTCTCGGGTCGCGCGCTTCCAGCGTGGATCACCGGCCTGGCGTTCATCGCCGCCAACCTCGGCGCGCTCGAGATCCTCGGCCAGTCGGCCAACGGCGCTCAGTACGGAGTCGCATCGCTGCACTACTACTGGATCGGCGCCGTGCCGGCGATGGTGTTCCTCGGGCTCGTGATGATGCCGTTCTACTACGGCGCCAAGGCGCGCTCCGTACCTGAGTATCTGCGCATGCGCTTCGGCGAGGCCGCCCACGCGTTCACCGCGATCACGTTCGCCGTCGCGACCGTGCTGATCGGCGGCGTCAACCTGTTCGCGCTTGCGCTGATCCTGCACCTGATGCTCGGCTGGTCGATCTCGCTGGCGATCGTGATCGCCGCGGCGATCGTGCTCTGCTACATCACGCTCGGCGGCCTCACCTCGGCGATCTACAACGAGGTGCTGCAGTTCTTCGTGATCGTCGCAGCGCTGCTGCCCCTGACGATCGTTGGTCTGCACGCCGTCGGTGGACTGCACGGGCTCGAAGACAAGATCAAGGGAGTCCCGAAGCTCGGCGCCGCCGGCCTGCACGCCTGGAAGGGTCTCAGCGTCCAGCACCCGACCAATCCGCTCGCGTCGAACTGGATCGGCGTCGTGTTCGGTCTCGGGTTCGTGGTCAGCTTCGGCTACTGGACGACGAACTTCGCGGAGGTGCAGCGGGCGCTGTCGGCGCGCAACATGTCGGCCGCGCGGCGGACGCCCCTGATCGCCGCCTACCCGAAGATCTTCCTGCCGGCGATCATCATCCTGCCGGGCCTGATCGCGGCCGCCACGGTCCACGGACTAGGGGGCGGCAAGGCCGTCGGCAACCAGTTCAACACCGCGATCCCGCACCTGATCGGCACCTGGCTGCCCGAGGGGATGCTCGGCATCGCGGTGACTGGGCTGATGGCCGCGTTCATGGCAGGCGTCGCGGCGAACGTGACCGCGTTCAACACGGTCGTCACGTACGACCTGATCCAGCCCTACTGGATCAAGAACCGCGGGCCCCGTTACTACCTGCGGACGGGACGGATCGTGACGATCGGGGGCGTGCTGGTGTCGATCGCCACCGCGTTCATCGCCAAGGGCTACTCGAACATGATGAATTACATCCAGACACTGTTCTCGATCTTCAACGTGCCGCTGTTCGCGACGTTCATCGTCGCGATGTTCTGGAAGCGGGCGAGTGCGTGGGGCGGGTTCTGGAGTCTGGTCGCCGGAACGCTGACCGCGTACGCGGTCAACCGCCTGGCGGCGTACCACGTGATCTTCCACTTCGGCTCCGCGCTCAGCGCGAGCTTCTGGCAGTCGATCTGGGGCTTCATCGTCGGCGTCGTGGTGCTGGTGGCGGTGTCGCTGGTGACCAAGCCGAAGCCCGAGCACGAGCTGCGCGGCCTGGTCTGGGGGCTCACCCGCAAGGACGAGGTCGAGGTCAACGTCGACGCGCGCGACAAGCTGTGGTGGCGCTCGCCGGCGCTGCTCGGCGGCGTCGCGCTGGGGATCCTCGTGGTCCTGAACATCCTCTTCATCTAGGAGCTCTGAATGTCATCGACGAGGACGACCAAGGAATCGCGGTTTCGGACCGAGCCGCTACCGCCGACCGGCGCCACCGACGAGGAAGAGCTCGAGTCGGCGCGCGCGGCGAACCGCTTCGACGTCCGTCGGCTGATCGGCGGGCTGTTCACCCTCTACGGCCTGATCCTCGTCGCGCTCGGGATCTTCGGCTCGCACCACGTCAAGACCAAGGCCGACGGCATCAACATCGATCTGTGGGCCGGTCTGGGGATGCTCGTGTTCGCGGCGCTGATGTTGTTCTGGGCGTTCGCGCGTCCGGTGTTGCCGGAGCCCGCGGAGACCCGCGGCCAGGGCTCGGGGCGGCTGCGCCGGGCGCCCGCGACCTAGTGAGGCTGGTGGGGGCCTCGCTTCGCTCGGCATCCGTGGGGCCATCCAGCCCCGTCCGGACGGGGTCGCACGGGTGGGCGGGACCGAATCCACGCCCGCGAAGCGGCCCCTTAATGGTGGTCGATCACGCGGTCGATCAGGCCGTACTCGACGGCCTCGTCGGCCTTGAAGAAACGGTCGCGCTCCATGTCGAGGTGGACCTGCTCGATCGACTGCCCGGTGTGGTGGGCGTAGATCTCGTCGATCCGCTCGCGGACCTTGAGGATCTCCCGCGCGTGGATCTCGATGTCGGAGGACTGGCCCTCGAAACCGGCCGACGGCTGGTGGATCAGGAGCCGGCTGTTGGGCAGCGAGAACCGCTTGCCCTTGGCACCGCCGGTCAGCAGCAGCGACCCCATCGACATCGCGACGCCGATGCAGATCGTCTGGATGTCGGGCTTGATGAACTGCATCGTGTCGTAGATCGCCAGGCCCGAGTAGATCGACCCGCCCGGGCTGTTGATGTAGATCGAGATGTCCTTGTCTGGGTCCTGGGACTCGAGGTGCAGCAGCTGCGCGACGATCAGGTTCGCGACCATGTCGTCGATCGGCGTGCCGAGAAAGACGATCCGCTCGTTGAGCAGCCGGCTGTAGATGTCGAACTCACGCTCGCCGCGCGCGGTTCGCTCGATGACCATCGGGACTAGAGGCATGGTATGCAGCCTACGGGATTACCACCGCGGTGCCCTCGAACACGCCGGCGCGGAGATCCGCCAGCGCCTGCTCGGCCTGCTCGAGCGGGTAGGTGGTGACGCTCGTGACGACCGGAACCTCGGTCGCGAGCGCGAGAAACTCGTTCCCATCGTCGCGCGTCAAGTTGGCGACCGAGCGGATCTGACGCTCGAGCCACAGGTCGTCGTAGGGGAACGAGGGGATGTCGGACATGTGGATGCCGGCGCACACCACCGTGCCGCCGCGGTCGAGGACCTTGAGCGCCTGCGTGACGAGCGGGCCGGCGGGGGCGAAGATGATCGCGGCGTCGAGCGGTTCCGGCGGCATGTCCTCGCTGGCCCCGGCCCACGTCGCGCCGAGCGAGCGCGCGAACTCCTGCGTGCGCTCGTCGCCCTTGCGGGTGAAGGCGTAGACGGTTCGGCCCTGGTGGACGGCGACCTGACAGATCATGTGCGCCGCCGAGCCGAAGCCGTACAGACCCAGGCGAGGGGCGTCGCCGGCGAGACGCAGCGCGCGGTAACCGATCAGCCCGCCGCACAGAAGCGGGGCCGCGCGCTCGTCGGGGAGGTCGTCGGGCAGCGGCAGGCAGAAGCGCTCATCGGCGACCGTGTACTCGGCGAAGCCGCCGTCGATGTCGCGGCCGGTGAACCGCGCGTTCAGGCAGAGGTTCTCGCGCCCGGAGGTGCAGAATCGGCAGTCGCCATCGGTCCAGCCAAGCCAGGGGACGCCGACGCGGCGACCATCCTCGGTCTCCCCGACGATCTGGTGGCCCAGGACAATCGGCAATTTGGTGGCATGAATCTCTTTATCGCGCAGGTGCAGATCGGTGCGGCACACCCCACACGCCTTGACCTTCAGCAGCAGCTGGCCGGGCCCAGGCGTGGGGTCTGGAAGCGTTGTCGGCTTCAGTGGTCGGTTCTGTGCTTCGAGCACGACGGCGCGCATCGGCTGCAATGATGACCGTTCTTGTTCCCAGTCAACGTCCCCAACGTCCTGACGGTCGTCCGCATCCTGCTGGTGCCGGTGCTCGTCGTCGCGCTGCTCGAGAACTCGAGCGACGGTGATCTGCTGGCGGCGATCGTGTTCGCGGTCGCGTCGCTGACCGACGCAATCGACGGCTATCTGGCGCGCTCGCGCAACTGGGTCACGACGTTCGGCAAGCTGATGGACCCGATCGCCGACAAGCTGCTGATCATCGCGGCGCTGGTCGCACTCGTGTCACTCGGCCGGCTCGATGCGTGGGTGGCGATGGTGATCATCGCGCGGGAGTTCGCCGTCACGGTGCTGCGAGTGGGCGTCGGCACCGAGCAGGGCGTCGTTATCTCGGCTAGTCCGCTCGGCAAGCTGAAGACGCTGTTTCAGGTTGCGATGGTGCTCTGCCTGATCGCGGTCGATGGGCATCCGGCGTGGCTATCGGTGCTCGTGTACGTGACCGTCGCGATCACCGTGCTCTCCGGGGCCGACTACTTCTTCGGCCTGCGACGGCACATGAGCGCCGGGCGGGGAACGGACCGCACCACGGGGACGCACGCGTGAGCACCGTGGACCTGCCGCTGCCGCCGCGCGAGCTGGCGCGCCGGGTATTCGCCGTCGAGGGCTGGAGCGACCTGGACGCGGCCTACGAGGAGCTGGGTGCGCAGACCAAACGGCAGGTTGTGCGGCTGCTGCCGCCCGATTGGTCGTTCGAGGGCAGGCGCGTCCTCGACTTCGGCTGCGGGGCGGGACGGACGCTGCGGCACTTTGCCTCGGAGGCGGCTCAGGCCGAGGTTTGGGGCTGCGACATCGACGGGCCGAGCATCGAGTGGCTGCAGAAGAACCTGTGCCCGCCGTTTCACGCGTGGCAGTCGGTGTACGTGCCGCCGCTAGGACTCGAGCACGGGACGTTCGATCTGATCTACGCGATCTCGGTGTTCACGCACCTGACCTTCAACTCGTCTGACTGGCTGCTCGAGCTGCACCGGATGCTCAAGCCCGACGGCATCCTGATCGCGACCTTCATGGGGCGCTGGGTGTCGGAGTGGTTCGCGAAGGAGCCGTGGGTCGAGGATCGCGTTGGGATGAACGTCCTTCACCACAACCGCGACTGGGACAGCGGCGGCCCGGCGGTGCTGATGTCGGAGTGGTGGGTGCGCGAGCACTGGGGCCGCGCGTTCGAGATCCTGCAGATCGCGCCGCAGTTCCAGAACTTCTCGTGGGCGGTGATGCGCAAGCGCGATGTCGAGCTGACGACCGAGGACATCGAGCGGCCGTCGGATGACCCGCGCGAGTACCTCGCGGTGCGCCACAACGTCCGCCAGCTGGAGCGGATCTGGGTGGACGAGCTGAAGTTCGTCGGCGAGCTGAACGAGCGCGCTCGCCTGGAGCAGGCCGAGGCGTACGAGGCGCGAATTGCCGCCTGCGAGGCGCGGATCGCGTCGCTTGAGAGATCGCTCAGCTGGAAGGTGACGAGTCCGGCACGCCGCGTCTCTGCGGCGGTGCGGCGCGCGCGCCGCTAGTCGAGCGCGTCGAGCCAGGCCTGGCGGCTCGTGTGCGACGGCGTCGGTTCGCCGGTCGCCAGCTCGCCGCGTATCTCCTTGAGCGTTCCGAACCGCTCGGCGACGACGTTGTGCTGGTGGATGGTTTCGAGGTTGACCTGGCGGGCCGAGACGAACGCTCGATCGTCGAGGTCGCGGAAGTGCTCGATCACGCCTCTGATCATCTCCCGCACGCAGTCCTCGACGAACCGCGGGCGGCGGTGCGCCTTCTCGACCACCTGTGCCTCGTCAGAGCGCTTCATCAGCTCGTAGATCTCCGAGGACATCGAACCCTCCACGATCTCGAGCAGCGTGGCGGCGTCGATCTCGTCATCGCACAGCTCGGTGCAGCCGATGTGCAGAGTTCCGAGACCACGCTGGTTGTGGGTCGCGACCGGCACCGCGTCGAGGATCTTGTCGATCTCGTCGCTGTCGAAGCCCTCGGCTTGGAGGCGCTCGCGAGCCGCGCCGGCCACGAGTTCCTGCGCGCATGGGCACGCGGTCATGCCCTGCGCGGTGACGCCGGTCAACCTGCGCGTCCCGCGCTCGCTCGCGATCGCCGAGCCGTGCAGCGTGTACAGCTCCTGTGTCTGGATCCCTGACACGGGCGCTGGCTTGTGCTCCGGAAAGCGGGCCTCGACGTTAACCTCGGCACGCCGTGCCCCCTGGCGGCTGCGCACGAGCTGCGCGATGTGCTCGGCGAGCGTCTCGGCCTTGAACGTCGTCTCGTTGAGGACGACCTCGCCGATCGCTTCGTTGACGACCTCTTCGAAGCGCGACATGTGTGCGCCCTTCTGATTCGGCCCGAGTTCGACGACGCATTCGAAGCGCGCAGAGAACAGCTGCTCGCTCCCGTTCTGGCGGATTCTGATCACCTTCTCGACGCCGGTTACGCCGACGCGCGAGAGGCTCAGGGCGAGCGATGGAGCCTGCGACTGCACGTCGATCAGTGAGAGGTGATTCGCGGTCATGGGCTTAAGGTTAGAGAGCGGAGCTGAGCGCCAAACGTTCCCAGATCTGGACAACGGCTGGGATTGTGGTATGACTCGGCGCTCCAATTGGGCGGAGCTGAGAGAGGGAGTCGCCCTGGTCCGGTGTTTCATACACGTCTGGGAGGAGCTCAGGGGCCGTGAGCGATAAAGCGATGGTGTTGTTGAGCGACGAGGCTCCGATCACGGAGTTGGACGAGCTTCGTCCGCTGATCGCGGCAGGTCAGGAGCGAGGCTTCCTGACTTTCGCGGAGATCGAGGCATGCCTCGAAGAGGTCGACGTCAGCAAGGAGCAGTTCCAGGAGCTGCACGCGTACCTCGACGATCAAGGGATCGACGTCGTCGACCGCGACGGCCGCTTGGCGCGCTCTGAAGGCTCGAGCGTCGAGGCCGGCGCGGCTGCCGCCACTTCGTCCGACGCGCAGCCGGGCACGCGCAAGAAGGTCGAGATCGACCTGACGGTCGAGCCGTCGCTCGACTCGCTGCGGCTGTACCTGCGTTCGATCGGAAGGGTCGAGCTGCTGACCGCCGAGCAGGAGGTGCAGCTCGCCCGGCGGATCGAGCGAGGCGACATGCTTGCGAAGCAGCAGATGATCGAGGCCAATCTTCGGTTGGTCGTCTCGATCGCGAAGTCGTACCTGGGGCGAGGCCTGACGTTCCTGGATCTGATCCAGGAAGGGTCGATGGGCCTGATCCGCGCAGTCGAGAAGTTCGACTACCGCCGCGGCTACAAGTTCTCGACCTACGCCACCTGGTGGATCCGGCAGGCCGTCACGCGTGCGATCGCCGACAAGGGCCGCACGATCAGGATTCCCGTGCACATGGTTGAGAAGCTCAACAAGGTCGTGCACGTCGAGCGCCAGCTGGTTCAGCAGCTGGGTCGCGAGCCGACGCCGCACGAGATCGCGGTGGAGCTCGAGACGACCGTCCGTGAGGTCCGCGACGTGCTGCGCATGGCACAGCAGCCGATTTCGCTCGAGAAGCCGATCGGCGAGGAGGAGGAGTCAGAGCTCGGCGACTTCGTCGAGGACCAGACCGCCGAGTCGCCTTTTGAACTGGCTGCCGAGCACCTGCGACGGGAAAACCTTCGACGTGCGCTGGCTGCTCTGCCCGAGCGCGAGCGCGAGGTGATCGAGATGCGGTTCGGGTTGAGCGGCGAGCGGCCGTACACGCTCGAGGAGGTCGGACGCGCGTTCAACGTCACCCGCGAGCGGATCCGGCAGATCGAGAACCACACGCTGAAGAAGCTCGAGGCGCTGCCCGAGGCGCAGCGGCTGCGGGACGCTTCATAGGCTCTTGTCCTGGCCTCCCCTGGGGAGGCTGGTCGAGAAAGCGGACTATGTGGGCGGTTTCTCGGCCAGCCTCAGGCCGCGAAGCCCGACGCTAGACTCACACGCCCCTGGCGGGATTCCCGAGCGGTCAAAGGGGACGCGCTGTAAACGCGTTGGCACTGCCTTCCCAGGTTCGAATCCTGGTCCCGCCACTCACCGTTACCCTGAGGCGTCGTGGACGGGCACGACCACCATCACCTTGCCCCTGCCGACGATGGCAACGGCGACGGCGAGCGCGCTGAACGCCTGGCGCGGCTGCGTGGCGCCCTCGTGCGGTTCGACTCGCGGCCCGGCTTGATCGCAGCCGCCCGGCGGCTGCGCCGGCAGTTGCCGGGCGACGAGAAGTTCGGCGATCCGCTGTCGACCGCGGGGTCGGCGCCGGTCCAGGTCGTCGCCCGCGGGGTGACGGCCTTGCGACCCGAGCGCGAGAGTGTCGTGCACGAGGTCAGCTTCGCCGGGCTGCAGTTGTGGCAGTCGCTCTCGGAGGCGGCCGGTCGTGGGCGCGGGGATCAGCCGCTCGCGCTGCTGTTCACCGACCTGGTCGGATTCTCGTCGTGGGCGCTGAAGGCCGGCGACGCGGCGACGCTCGAGTTGCTGCGCGAGGTGGGCGTCGCCGTCGAAACCGCAGTGCTCGCCCATGACGGGCGGATCGTCAAGCGGCTCGGCGACGGCGTGATGGCGACGTTCCTCGATGCGCAGAGCGCGGTCGACGCAGCGCTCGACGCCCAGGCCGCGGTTCAGGCCGTCACGGTGGAGGGCTACCGGCCGCGAATGCGGGCCGGCGTGCATTGGGGCCGGCCGCGCCGGATCGGCGGCGACTTTCTGGGAGTCGACGTCAACATCGCGGCGCGCGTCGGAGCGGCCGCGAAGGCCGACCAGGTGCTGGTGTCCGACCGCGCGCTCGCCGAGATCGATGAGGCCACGATCCAGACCGGCCGGCGCAGGCGCCTGAAGGCCGAGGGCGCGCCTCGCGACCTCCACGTGATCGCGGTTTCGCGGGCACAGTAGTCGCGGCCGAGCGGCTCCTTCCTGCTCTTGCACGAATTCGTGCAGGGGGGTCGTGGCGGCACTGATTTCCGCTGGCAAGTGTTACGGTGAGCCCGCTCCAGACGACGCGGGAGCGAAGAAAAGGCGGCGGTTTGCACCGACTTCGCACGCCGCCTATCTGACCCATGCCCAGTCACCGAAGGCAATACAAACGCGCCGCCTGCGCCCTGTTGTCGGTGGCGCTGCTGTGTCTCGCATGCACCTATGTGCTGATCCACTCGGGGACGGCGCACGCGGCACCGAGCATCAGCCAGCTTCAGCAGCAGATCGGCGCAGGCCAGGGCAAGGTCTCGAGCCTTTCCGGAGCGGTCGGGGCCGCCTCGAGCCGCCTTGGCCAGCTCAACTCGAGCATCTCCGGATTGGAGCAGCAGATCGGGCGGATCCAGAGCGACCTCGATGCCAAGCGCGCCGAGCTGCTGAATCTCCGGACAAAGCTGACGGCCGCGCGCACCCGGCTCAGGCAGCTCGAGGCGTTTGAGACACGCGCGGAGGGCGTCCTCTCGAAACAGCTCGTCAACTCGTACGAGACAGACCACCCCGACATCGTCAGCGTTGTCCTCGAATCGACGGGTTTCACCGATCTGCTTGAACGGATCGCGTTCGCGCAGCGAATCCAGAAGCAGGACGCACAGGTGGTCAGCTGGGTCAAGAGCACACGCCGCGCGGTCGCCGCGCAGGCGACCAAGCTCGGCGCGCTCGAGGTCCGCCAGCAGCGGATCACCGAGCAGGTGCTCTCCCAGCGCAACAGCCTCGCCAACTCGCGGCTGAAACTGGTACGCGAGCAGATTCAGGTGGCGCAGCTGCGCCAGCAGAAGGCCGGCGAGCTAGCCAACGCGAAGTCCCAGGTCGCGGATCTCCAGCAGCAGCTCGACAAGGCGCAGGCAGCGCAGGCGGCCGCGGCTGCGGCGGCGTCGCAGGGCGCGAGTTCGGGTTCGTCGGGGTCCGGCTCCAGCGGCAGCTCGGCGGGGTCGTTCGGCCCGCCGTCGAGCGGCGGCGGCTTCACGTTCCCGCTGCCCAAGAGCGCGGCTTCTCCGCCCAGCACGTGGTCGGAGGACCAGGGGGTCGACATCTCCGCGCCGGGCGACACCCCCGAGTACGCCGTCTGCTCCGGCACGATCGTCCTGCACGGGATCGGCGGCTTCGGGCCCGATGCGCCGGTGCTCCACTGCGACAGCCCGGTGGGCGGCTACGACTACGTCTACTACGGGCACGCCGGCCCCGCGAACCAACTGCCAGTCGGCACGCACGTGGGCGCCGGCCAGGTGATGAGCTCGATCGGTCCCGGCATCGTCGGCATCTCGACCGGGCCCCACCTGGAGATCGGGTTCTCCGATGCGAGTGGATCGCCGATCGGTGGCGGTGCCTCGACGATGATGTCGCTGCTGCAGTCCTCCTACGGCGGCTAGCGGCGCGCCCCATGATCGGTGCCGGCGCAGGCACGCCCATCGCGGGTGGACGCGCTACGCTGGCACCCGCGCCCTCTTAGCTCAGCTGGTAGAGCACTTCCATGGTAAGGAAGGGGTCGTCGGTTCGAGTCCGACAGAGGGCTTCCCGTAAGTGCCTGCAAATTAGCTTGATTTCGCGGCACTCTGTGCTGGTGCGGCCGTCTCTCGATGTGTTCGCTCATGTCCGCAAATTCCTCGTTTTGCGCGGACCGCCAAGAGATGAATAAGAGATGCCGCGCGGCGGGTAGTCGTAGAACGCGGTGAGCTGCGTCCAGTCGCGGTCGAGCTTGGCCAGCGCCTTGGGGTACTTGCGCCGTACTCCTCGCGGAACACCTCGAGCGCCGCCCTGGCGTCCTTGCGGGTCGGCGCTTCGATGATCTCCGAGAGCAGCCCTTTCGCGCGGGAGTGCAGCCGCTTGGGCAGGCAGTCGATGATGTTCCCTGAGGCGTGGAACCAGCAGCGCTGCTCGCCCGCGCCGGGGTAGACGTCCCTCAGCGCGGCCCACGCGCCCAAGGCGCCGTCGCCGACGACGAGCTTGGGCTCGTTCAGGCCACGACGCTTCATGTCGCGGAACACGCCGGCCCACGACTCGGTCGACTCGCGGTAGCCGTCCTCGACCGCCAGCAGTTCCTTCTCGCCGTCCTCGCGGACGCCGATCACGATCAGCAGGCACACCTTCGGGTCCTCGCCCAGGCGGACGCTCACGTGGATGCCGTCCATGAACAGGTACGCGTAGCGGCAGAACCCCAGGTGCCGCTTGCGGAACCGTCGTGGTGCTCCTCCCACTCCTTCGCCATCCTGGCGATCGTCGTCGGCGACAGCCCGGCGGCGTCCTCGCCGAGCAGCCCCTCCAACGCCGGGCGGAAGTCGCCCGTCGACAGGCCGCGGAGGTAGAGGATCGGGATCACCTCGCCGACCTTCGGCGAGCGACGCGCGTAGGCGGGCAGGATCCGCGAGCTGAACTTCTGCCGCTGCCCGGTCTCCTCGTCCACCCGCTTGTCGTTGACCCGCGGCGCTCTGAGCGGGATCGTCCCCGACCCGATCGTCACCTTGCGCTCTCGCGCGCGCCCGTTGCGGACTACGACGCGGTGCCCGTCCTCGTCGACCTCGCCTGCGAACCGCTCGACGTACTCATCCGCCTCGGCTCGGAGCGCGGCGGCAATCATCCGCCTGGCGCCCTCCCGCGCGAGCTCGTCGAGCGCGATCGTGATCTCCTCGTTGCCCTCCCCGACGGGGAGCCTGCGAACATCATGCATGGCGTGCCTTCCTGCCGGCCATCGCCGGCTTCGGTCTTCGTCAACCGGGAAGGTACGCCGCCTTCTTCCTCAAGCCCGTCCACAACCGGGCGGCGGGCGGCGCTCGGACGGCGACGTCTGGCGACGTCCGCATGTGGTCTGAGATCGACGTCCCGTACGAGGCGGCGCAGGCGCGCGAGCTCTTGGCTGGCGCTTACGGCGATCTAGGAGACCCAGATGCCGCCGAGCTCGAGCTGACGGCTGCACGAGCGACCTTCGAGCGCATCGGCGCCGAAGGCGCCGTGCGTCGCCTCACATCGCGTCTCTCCAGATCTGGCAATGCCCCGCACACAGCCGTCAGGACGTTCATGTTCACCGACATCGTCGACTCGACGCGCCTGGTCGAGACGCTCGGTGACGAGCAATGGGAGTCGCTCCTGGCATGGCACGACCGTACGCTCAGGGCTCGCTTCGAGGCCAGCGCCGGTGAGGAAGTCAAGCACGAGGGCGACGGCTTCTTCGTCGCCTTCGCTGAGCCGGGAAGCGCCCTCGAGTGTGCTTGCTCGATCCAGCGCTCTCTGCGCGATCACCGGCGCGATCACGGGTTCGCGCCACGCGTCCGCATCGGTATCCATGTCGCCGAAGCGACCGATCGCGGCGGCGACTACGTCGGCCGCGGAGTGAACGCGACCGCGCGGATCGCGGCAGCCGCCAGCGCAGGCGAAATCATCGCGAGCCGCGACGCGCTCGTAACGGCGGGCAACGCCTTCCGAGTCCTCAACGAGCGAGCACTCGAGTTGAAGGGACTCGCCGAACCAGTCACGGTGGCCAGCGTCGACTGGTCGGACGGCTAGCGGTTGTCGGGCTTGAAGGGCGAACGTCCGAAGCGTCGCGCCTAGCGCGACCGCGTCTGACATGTTACCCGTCCCGCCGATAGCGGCACTCTCGACGAGCCAAATTAGTCGGCATCCCCTTCCAACTGCGCGAGCCTCCGGACTTGCAAGCCGCGCGAAGGAGAACCGCACCCCGAGCGCCACGACGTTGCGTGGCAAACGGATAGCTGGTCCCGTCGCATGCATGTGGGGGGCTGGCCTCGCGATGAATTCTTCTTGCCCGTCCGGTCTAAGAGTGGGAACCCGTCCGTGACGAAATGAAGGCAGGTTTCATGGATCTCGCTGGGCTGCGGTTGGCCGACCGTGGGCATGTTCGCGCGCGCCTGTGGCTCGCGGCGGCGCTGGTTACCGTCGGTCTTCTCGTCTCTGGCTGCGGGGGCAGTTCTTCGGTGAACAAGACCCGGCGCCCGACGACTTTGAGCCCCCAGTCCCAGCACAAGAAACAAGTGCCGCCGACCGGTCCGTCGGCGACGGCCACCAGCGAGTGTGATTCGCTTTCCAGCTGTTACACGCCGCGCCAGCTCGAGACGGCGTACGGCATCCAGCCGCTGCTCGCCCGAGGTATCGACGGCCGCGGTGAAACCGTCGTCCTTCCCGAGCTCGCTGAAGGCCTGTTCCCGCCGTCGGACTACAGCGACCTGCGCGCCGATATGGCGCGATTCGACCAGCTGTTCGGACTGCCGGCAACAAAGCTGCAAGTGATCAACAGCCTGGCGCACACCGCTCGCCCCTGGAGCGCCGACGGGGAGGAGGTGCTGGACGCCGAGATGGTGCACGTGGCCGCGCCCGGTGCCGCGATCACGATCATCCCGGTCCCGCCGTCATCGCTCCACGACGCCAACAGCGGAGTCCAGGCGGCCGTCGCCGCGCTGCGGTTGGGCGTCAGGGAGAGTGCCGTGATTTCGATCAGCGCCGCTGGCCAGACCGGCGGCGAGCACTGCGATACGCCGTCAGAGGTAAAGATGCTCCACACTGCGCTCCTCGAAGCTGCCGATCAGCGTGTGACCGTCGTCGCGGCCTCGGGTGATATCGGCGCCGTGGGCGAGCCCTGCCACCTGGCCGAAGGCCTGCTCGGCGGAAGCTTCACGCCCATCAAAGAGGCCAACCTGCCGGCCTCCGACCCCCTCGTTCTCGCCGCCGGTGGAACCACCCTGACCGCCGACCACACAACCGGCCGCTACATCGGTGAGACCGGATGGGGACTCCCCTACGGCGCCGCTGGGACACAGTTCCAAGCCTCTGGCGGCGGCTTCAGCCATCTATTCGCGCGCCCGAGCTACCAGAGCGGCCTCTCAGCGGCCACTAGCGGCCGCGGCGTGCCCGACGTCGCCTCCGACGCCGCTCCACACACCGGCATGGCGTTGATCATCAGCACCGGCGGCGACGGCTACACGATCCGAGGCAGCGGCGGCACCAGCGCCGCCGCCCCACTGTGGGCAGGCGTGATCGCACTCGCCGACCAGTACGCCCGCCGTCACCTCGGCTTCGTGAACGCCGCCATCTACCGGATCGCGCGGACCAGCACCAGCGCTTTGCGCCAGATAACAACGGGCAACAACTCTGCCTCGTTCCCACCACATACGATCATCGGCTACCAAGCCGGTCGCGGCTGGAACCCCGTCACCGGCTGGGGCAGCCCGAACGCACGCGTCCTGGTTCCGCTCCTCGCTCGCTACGCGGAGTCGTGAGCTCCGTCATCAGCCGGGACCGCGCGAGCAACCCCGCCAGCGGGATCAAAGCACTAGCTTCCCCCAGCAGCCCGTCCGGCACCGTCACGGGCGATACCCGCCCCAGCACAAGAGCAAGTGTCGGACCGCCCGGGATCAGCGACCTGCTTGTCGCCAATCTCGCGCATCGCCGCGTGGTCGATCCGCACCTCGACCGGACCGTCGGCCCGGAAGACCCGCTTTCCGTCGGCGGCGTGTACGACCAGCGACGTGCGGTGCGACCGATCCACGGCCCCGCTTTGAGGGAACAACCGATGAAGCGCAGCCCGCTTCGCCGGCGCGCCCAGCTGCGCGCCCGCACACCCCTGCGCCGGACCACGCCGCTGGCACGGACGGCATCGCTCGCGGCGGCCGACGCGCAGCGCGCGGCGGTCGCGGGAAGGCCCTGCATCGTCTGCGGAGCCGAGCATCGCGTCGACGCGGCGCACGTTGTTCCGCGGGCGCTCGGGTGCGGCGACGCGCTCGACGTCGTTCCGCTGTGCCGTGCGTGCCACCGCGCCTACGACGCCGGCGAGCTCGACCTGCTCCCGTACCTGGAGCCGGGCTTCAGGGCGCAGGTCGCGCACGCCGTCGGGCACGTCGGGCTGATCGGGGCGCTACGCAGGCTCAGCGGCGAGGATCGGCGACCCACAACCGGAGGGCTACCATGACCTCGATGGCCGTCACCACCAAGAAGCTCGACGTCCACATCGGCGACGTCGTCGAGATCGAGGGCCGCCGCTACGACGTCGTCTCCGACAAGGAGGGCGGTGTCACGCTCGAGCCGGCGATCACAAGACGATGGATGAGATATTCACTGAGCGCGGTGCGCGACCGTTGACCCCCGAGGAGTTCGAGGAGGAGTTCGGGCACCTTCCCTCTGACGGCGAGGGGTAAGCCGTGTCGACAGGACGCCGAGGCAGCCGTCGGGTCCCGGTGGTGATTGACCCAGGCGTGTGGCGTGAGGAGGTCGAGCGTCTGACGCCGCGATCGTCAGCGCGGGTTGCGGCGGAGCGCGAGCGTAGGAGGCTCGAGTCCGACGGCATAGCCGAGGAGCTACTCGAGCGCTGTGACGCGCAGGGGCGGGATGGGACACAGCTGGCAGGTCTGCTGAAGGCGTATGTGCCACTCCGCCGGCTCCGGCGTCAGAGCGTCCGTTCGGATTCGTCTTCCGGCCCGGCCGCGAGCAGGGGGTCTCTGCGGTCTATCTGGCCGCATTCGGGGAGCGCCATCCTCGGTCGGGGACGCGCAGCGTGTACGAGCGGGCGCACAAACGCCTGCACGGTCGGTATCCCGACCAGTGACGGCTCGCCCGTCGCGACCGACGGGCTCGACCTGCTCCCGGACCTGGAGCCCTGCTGCCAGGCGCAGGTCGCGCACGCCGTCGGGCACGTCGGGCTGATCGGGGCGCTGCGCAGGATCAGCGGCAACCATCGAGATCCCAAACCAGGAGCACTACCATGACCAATGCCGTGAAGCAGGTGATCGCCACCGACAAGGATGGAGCGAGGCTGAGCCCCGAGCAGCTCGCCGAGGCGGGAGTGAAGCCCGGCGAGGTGGCGGTGGTGGAGATTCGCCAGTACACGAAGGCGGACTTCGAGCGCGATCACGCCGGGGACGTTCACGAGACGGTGGACGCGTTTCAAGCCTCGCTGGACGAGTACTGCCGGCTTCCTGACGGCGCCGAGGGATAGCGGTGCCGACAAATGCCGGGACGGTCGCGTTCATGCGGCTGTACCGGGCGCTCAGCCGGCGAAGCCCCGATGCGATCGCC
The DNA here is from genome assembly GCA_963796525.1 of uncultured Solirubrobacterales bacterium. Taxonomy (GTDB): domain Bacteria; phylum Actinomycetota; class Thermoleophilia; order Solirubrobacterales; family Solirubrobacteraceae; genus Palsa-465. Next base: position 29,782 of record CAWCMD010000008.1, on the reverse strand, counting down.
GCGTTTTGGGTCGCGGTCGCGGCGCTCGTCGAAGACCTCAGTGGAGGCGGCTTTGACCCAACAGCGGTGCGTCCCACGTTGCGGCTGCACAAGCTGAGCGGCGAAAACGTGTGGTCGGTGAGCTTCGCCGGTCAGTACCGGGCGGTGTTCCATCTCGGCGAGCAGCAACTGCCCGGGCACGCACACATCGTCTGGGAGTTCATCGGCACCCACACCGACTACGAGCGCGAGTACTGAGCCAGCCGCCGCGGGCAGCCGCCGCCGCGCCTACCACGCCGGCGAGCTCGACCTACTCCCGTATATCGAGCCGGTCTACCGCGCCCAACCCGCCCACGCGGTCGGGCACGTGGGGCTGATCGAAGCGCTCCGGCGGATCAGCGGACCCCGCGTACATGGCGTGCGAAACCAGGACGCTTGAAGGACGTCACCCTGACCGGGGACCGGCCCGGCGAATACGTGCTGATCGAGGAGCGAACCGACGGGTCGCTGGTGGTGGCCCCCGACACCTCGATCGAGGCGATCCGCAAACGCGCCGGCACCCGGCCGATGACCACCGAGGAGTTCGAGGAACTCTTCGGCGACCTGCCCTCCGACGGAGAGGGAACGCCCTTCCACGTGCACCCGGCGACGCGCTCTGCCTCAACTCAACGAGCCATGATCATCGCCGGGCGTACGATCCTGGTATGTGCAGCCAGCAGGAGCGGGAGAGCCTCAGGCACCGGTTCGAGGACGCGCTCGACAACGACCAGCTACGAGAGTTCGTCAGGGATGCGCTCGCGAGCATCGAGGCGTTCGTCGAGGAGGTGCGGGGCCGGGCGTGCGCGCCGGAGGGCACGGACTGGGTCCGTGGACGCGGGCGGCGATCGCGGACCGAGTCGGTCGCCTGAGGCGAGGCCGGGCTACTTCCAGAGCGAGCGCCACAACCCGCCGCGGCCGAGCGCGACGTTCTTGGCGCGGCGTGCGACCGGCGCGGGTTGCCGCTCGCGATTGCGCTGATGTTGTCCGAGATCCGCGCCGCGCCGTAGAGCTGGGAGGTCAGGCTGCGGCGGCGTGGCACCTACGCCCCGCACATCCCCCGACCACGCCGTCGGCCACGTCGGGCTGATCGGAGCCGGGCGGCGGATCACCGGCCGCGCTACGCCACGCTGAACGGATCAGCGTGTCAGCGACCGAGCGCCTCGAGCGATTGCTCGAGCTGATGAGTCAGCAACGTCTCGAACGGCGGCCGGCAGCATGGGCACTCCCGCGGGCAGCACTCGGCGCGATGCACCCCGCCGGCGAGGATGTGGACCGCGTCGATCGCTGCGTCGTCCGCGACCTCGCGACAGTCGCTCCGGTGGGCGACGCCGCCAATCACGACGGCGTCGAGTCGAACCTGAAGCCGAGCGGAACCACCCGGCCACGTTAGCGCCGCCCGCGAGGCGTGCCCAGGACGGCGTACCGGGTGCGCTACGTGTCCGGCGAGGAAGGCGGAGTCTCGGCGACGGACGGCAGCCGGTAGCCGCGCTCGGCCTTCTCCACCTCGCCGCTCTTGGCGAGCTTCGACAGCGTCGTTGACACAGTAGGCCGGGCGAGGCCGGTCTTGTCGGCAACCTGGCCGGCGGTCATCGCCTCGCCGCCGGCGAGCGCCGCGAGCACGGAGGCCTTGGTCGCGCCGGGCGCCGTCCGGCGAGGGGAGCGAGCCGTGGGCCGGGTGGCTCGCCGGGCCGCTGTGCGCTTGGTCGTCGACGCCGCTGGCTTGGTCTCCGTGGCCGCGGGAGTGTTGCGCGCGGGAGGCTTGCGAGCCGGCGGCTTGGCGGGGCGCGGGTCGAGCGCGGCGAGCGCCTTGCGCAGGCGGTCGACCTCGCCGAGGAGCTGGTCGAGGCGCTCCTGGATCTGTTGACGAATGGTGTCGATCACGTTCCACTTCCTCAAGGGTCGGGGCCGGGCGATCGTACACGCGCGCCGACACGTTCGGCTGGGAGCTCTGACCAAGGCGCACAGCCCCGGGCGCTGAGCTCGCCTCTCGGCAGTTGACGGGTTAGCGCTCGGCGCGATTCGCGAGCACCCGAGCGGATCGCCCGCCGCTGGCGGGCCGATCCGCAAGTCGCCGGCGAGGGGCCATGCCCTCCCGGCCAGGGGTGGCGTCAGACCGTCGCCGCCCCAACCAATCCACCCTCGGTCACCGAAGGAGACCGTCATGAACTCACACCTGATCCTGATCGTCGAGGAGCACGAGGCCACCCGAGCCTTCCTCGCCGACCAGCTGACCTGCGACGGCTACGAGGTACTGCTCGCCCGCAGCCGCCGGCATGCGCTGCACCTGCTCTCAACCCACCACCCGCAGCTGGTGCTGGCCGACATCAACGGCGAGACACTCGGCCTGCTCGACGCCGTGCGCGGCGGCGAGGGACTGGCCGGCGAGATCGACCCCAACACGCCGTTGATCGTGCTGACCGCGGGCACCGACGAGCTCGCGCGCGCGCGCGTGTTCGATCGCGGCGGCGACGACGTCGTCGCAAAGCCGTTCTCCTACCCGGAGCTGCGCGGGCGGATCCGCGCGCTGCTGCGCCGCGCCTATGAGACGCAACCCACGTCGGTCACCCGGATCGGGGCGCTGAGCATCGACCACCGCTCCCGCGAGGCGGCCGTGGCCGGGCGGCCGGTCAAGCTCGCCGCGAAGGAGTTCGAGCTGCTCCGCTGCCTGGCCTCCGAGCCGACGCGCGTGTTCACCAAACAGGAGCTGTTGCGCGACGTGTGGCACTACGCGTCCGGCTCGCGTTCGCGGACCGTCGACTCGCATGCGGTAAGGCTCCGGCATAAGCTCGCCGCGGCCGGTGTCGGGCGCCGGCTGGTGATCAACGTGTGGTCGATCGGCTACCGGCTGGTAGATGGGGACCTGCACCAGGCGGAAGGGGCTTCGAGGTGAGCGCCGAGCGGATCGGAGACCTGTACCGGGAGCTCGCGCTGCACCGGGTCGGTGAGGCGATCGAGGCGCTCGGGGCCTCGACGACCGACCGGCTCGCCGCGCAGAGCGCCGACGCGCTCGAGGAGGCGGCCGCCGCGCTGGCGTGCATGACCGCGCTCTACACCAGCCCCGGCGGGCGGCTTGACCGCCGCTGGCAGGCGCAGATCGAGGCGCTGATCGGCGCCGCCGCGAGCCTCGAGCAGCTCGCCGACTCAGGCCGCCACCACCACCCGGGTCCGCCGCCGCGGCGGGGCGAGTAGGCGCGGATCCGGCGCACAGCCGGGCGAGGCCTCGAGCTCTCGACCCGGTACCTACCAAGCGAAGGGAGAACCGTCATGGTCAGCACGACAGCCGCCCGCTACCGCGACGCCGACGGCGTCTGGCACACCCTGAAGGTGCGCAACACCGCCGGCGGCTGGCAGGTGGTCGACCACGCCGGCGAGCAGGAGCGCGTGATCGAGACGCTCACCGGAGTCGGCGACGGGCGCCCGCAGGCCGACGCAATCGCACGCGACTACCTCAGCACCGTGGGCCGCCGCGACACCGAGGCAAGTGCCGTCGCCGCGGCAGGGAGGCGCTGAGTGCCGGAGCGGCGCTGCGCCCGACCTGGCAAGAGCGCAGGCCCGCGGGAGGCGCTGCGCTGCCGCGTCCGGCTCGCCGACGGGCGCGTATTCGCCGGCGAGCTCGCGCCCGAGCGACACCGGGCGCTGCAGCTCGGGATGCTGCACGCGCACACCAGCGGGCTCATCGAGCTCGCCGCCGGCGTGAGGCGCGACGGCCGGCTGCAGATAACCACCCGCCGCCGGAGCGATCACTTCCTTCCTGGCGGGGGCGCCTGCGGACGGCGCTGGCTCCAGGGGCTGCTCGAGCTCGCCGAGCATCACACGGCGCGAGGCGAGGAGGTCTTCGCCGCGCCGGCTGCGCGATCCGCGCCGCGGGGTGAGAAGCAGGCCGTCAGCGAGACCCGCTGGCTGTGGGTGGACGTCGACCGGCCGGGGCAGCTGCACGCGCTGTGGGCGTTCCTGGCCGAGCGCCCATGCCACATGCTGATCGAGAGCGGCGGGTCAGGCGGCTGCCATGCCTACTTCCGGTTGGCCGACCCGCTTCCGGCGACACGCGTGGTCGAGGCGACCGGCGAACTGGTCGAGCCGATCGAGCGCGCCAACCTGCGGATCATCCACCGCCTCGGCACAGGTGAGGACGGCAGACCGAGCGTCGCCGACCCTGCCTGCGCTGACCGGTCGAGGGTGATGAGGCTCGCCGGCTCGGTGAACGGGAAGACCGGCGCGCAGGCACGGATCGTCGAGGCCGACTTCGCCCTCCCGCCGTACCCCATCGCGCAGCTCGTCGGCGACCTCCCCGATCCGGAGGGCCACACCACGCCCCGGCCCCGGCGCGCGGGCACGAGCGGCGACCCGTACAAACGGATCAGCCCGCCCGAGTACTTCGAGAAGCTCGCCGGGATCGTCGTGCCGCGCGACGGGCTCGTGTCCTGCCCCTCGCCCGCGCACGATGACCACAACCCGTCTTGCTCGGTCGGCACCAGCCCCGATCAAGGATGGTGCTGCCACTCGGGGAGCTGCGGGGCGCGGGGCGCGATCTACGACCTCGCGTCGGTGCTGCTCGGCGGGCCGTGGGGGCACGAGCTGCGCGGCGAGGCGTTCAACCGCGCCCGCGCGTACGTCGCCGATGTCTTCGGCGAGATCGGCGAACACCAACCACGGGCCAGCGACCGCCGGCCCGGTCAAAGGAGCAGACGATGAGACAGAACAACGGCGCGCGGGCGACGACGGCCGAGCATCCGGCGACACCCGGGGTCGCCCCGCGGTTTACGCGGGCGGCGGAGGCGGAGCGCTCGCGTCTCGAGGCCAAGCGCGAGCAGCTGGTGCGCAAGCGCGAGGCCGCGCAGGCCGAGGTCGGGCGCATCGACGACGCCGTCGGCGCGGTCGACGAGCTGCTCGAGCTACTCGCACCGCTGCTCTACCGGAACGGCAGCGAGCCCGAAGCGGCCAACCAGCGAGACCCGGACGACGAGCCGGAGCGGCCGAAGGAGTGAAAACGTGAGCACACACAACTCGCGCGTCACGCGGCTGCGCCCGCGGTCCGACGTGGGCGAGAAGCTGATGGGTGCCGCCGACGCGATCGCCGACATGGCGCAGCGCGTGCAGCTGAACGGCCCCGAACCGACCTACGCCAGCGAGAAGCTCTCCCACGCCCTGTACAAGGCGGCGGAGGGGCTCGCGCTGTGCGGCGCGGAGCTGCACGAGGTCACCGAGGAGGCGCGCCGCGGACACGGGCATGGCATGTGGGTCAGGGAGGACGCAGGATGACGCTCAACGGAGTCAAGAGCGGCGACATCGTCCTCTGCGACCGCATGGGCCGCGTGTTCTACGCGATCGTCGTCGAGCGCCACGGGCGCGAGCTCGAGATCGATCCGATCGACCGGCGCGTCACCTATCGGCGCGTCAAGGCGCGCGAGGTACTTGGGATCTGGCGCAAGAGCCGCGCCCAGAACGGGCGCGCCGTCGACGCGCTCCGGGCAGTGTCATGACGCGCGCGTCGAACGGCAACGGCTCCGGCGAGCCGCCAGCCGCAGAGCTCGTCGTCGTGCACGTCACGGACGCGATCAGCACCACGCTCGCAGGGCACGACGGCGTCGAGTATCAGAGCCCGCCGCTGGCGCGAGCGGAGGCGCTCGACCTCGTGCGGGTGCTCGTCGGAGATGACCCGTCGGGACTCGAAGCCTCTGAGCCCCGCTGGCGGTGCCCGATTGCCGGCGGCCAGCGCACGATCACGCTCAGGCGCGCGACCAACGGCAGCGAGCCAACGCGGGCCGGCTGAGCTCAGCTCTCCGCCGTCCGACCGCGCTCCCGCGAGTCAGGAGCGCGGTCATCACCAACCCCTCGTGAAGGAGGCCACATATGAACCAGGCCGACCCGGGTGTGCGCGACCACGCGTCGCCCGGGACCGAGCGCCTGCTCGACGGGCTCACCCCCGAGCAGGCGCAAGCCGTCACGTTCGGCCCTGGCCCGCTGCTGTTGCTGGCCGGGCCGGGCGCCGGCAAGACCCGCACCCTCACCCACCGCGCCGCGTACCTGCTCTCAAGCGGCCAAGCACAGCCATGGGAGATCCTCGCGGTCACGTTCAGCGTCCGCGCCGCCGGCGAGCTACGCATACGGCTCGCCGACCTGCTCGGCGAGACCGTCGCCCGCGGCGTGACCGCCGCGACGTTTCACTCCGTGTGCGCGCGGCTGCTGCGCGAGCACGCGAGCGTGTTCGGGCGCACCGAGCGCTACACGATCTACGACCAGGCGGACATGCGCCGCGTGATCGACTGGCTGCTCTCCGACGCCGAGCGCGGCGAGATCCAGCGGGCGCTGGCCGACTACGGCCAGCCAGCGAGCGCCGAGGTGCTGGCCGAGATCTCCCGCGCCAAGAACGCGCTGATCACGCCGGAGAGCTACGAGCGCTCCGCCCAGCATCCCGGGCCGCGGCTGACCGCGGCCGTGTGGCGCGAGAGCGAGCGCGAGCTGCGGCGCTGCAACGCGATGGATTTCGACGACCTGCTCGCGTTCGCCGTGAGGCTGCTCTCAGAGCACCCGCACCGGCTCGCGTGGCTTCGAGCGCGGTGGCGATGGATCGTGGCCGACGAGTTCCAGGACACCAGCCACGCCCAGGCGATCTTGGTGGACCTGCTCGCCGGCCCGGACGGGAACCTGTGCGTGTGCGGCGATGACGACCAGGTGATCCACGGCTGGCGGCACGCCGACCCCCGCCACATCCTCGACTTCCACCACCGTCATCCGGCGCGCACGGAGATCGTGCTCGGCCGGAACTTCCGCTCGCGCGCGGAGATCCTCGAGGCCGCCGTCCGCTGTGTTGCCCACAACGACCGCCGGGCGCCGAAGGCGCTGATCGCGATGCGTGGTCCCGGCGGCCGCGTGCGTGTCCGCGTCTTCGCCAACGAGTTCGCCGAGGCGAACTGGGTCACCGGACAGATCGCCGACGCGCTCGCCGGCGGCACCCCGCCGGGCGAGATCCTCGCGCTCGCGCGGACCGGGTACGCAACCGAGCCGCTGCAGCGCGCGCTCGCGCACGCCGGCATCCCGCACCGCGTGCTCGGCTCGCTCGGCCTGTACGAGCGCACCGAGGTCCGCGACGCACTCGCGTACCTGACGCTGATCCAGAACCCGCTCGACGCGCAGGCGTACCGACGCGCGATCGGCTCACCGCGGCGCGGGATCGGCGCCGCCACCGTCACCAAGCTCGTCGCCTGGGCGCGCGAGCAGCACCGCGGCGACCTGATCGCCGCCAGCGCGAGCGCGGGCGAGCTCGACGGCGTCCGCGCCGCCGCCCGCGGGCGGCTGGTCGAGTTCGGCGCGGCGCTGGAGCAGATCCGGGGCGAGCTCGCCGCCGGACGCTCGATCGGCCACGTCGTGATCGCGACCGTGACGATCCCCGGCGGGCTGGTCCGCCACCACCAGCACCAGCGCGACCACACCCCCGACCCCGATCGCCGCCGTGACGCCGAGCGGGTGCTCGAGGACCTGCGCTCGCTGTGCCGCGCCGCCCAGGCCCACGAGGAGCACGACGAGCGCGCGACGCTCGGCGGCTTTCTCGAGCAGGCCGCCGGTCTGCACGCCCAGGAGATCGACAGCACCACGGACCGGCGAATCACCGTCTCGACGATCCACAGGGCCAAGGGCACCGAGGCGCAGGCGGTCGCGCTGCTCGGCTGCGAGGAGCAGCTGCTGCCGTCGTGGCGGTCGATCTCCTCGCCGGACCCCGAGCGGCTCGCCGAGGAGCGGCGCCTGTTCTACGTCGCCGCCACCCGCGCCAAGGACCAGCTGCTGATCACGCACGCCGTCGAACGCGGCCGCCGCCCGACCGGCGGCCCCTCCCGTTTCCTCACCGAAGCCGGGCTCCAGCAGACGCCCAGCTCGCTCGCCGCCTGAGGCCAGCGACAGATGGCCACGCGGCCCGCGACCGGCCCGCGACGCGACCGGCCCGCGACATCTCACGCGCGCGTGCGCGCGAGAAATCAGCACAACGACAGGAGATTCACATGCCTAACCACAACCACGCGAACGTCAACCCGCCCGCGCGCACCCACGCCGAGGCGGCCGCGCTGTTCCGCCGGCCGTTCGCGCCCGGCGCGATCGGGTTCCGGGCGATGACCAAGGTGCCCTACCAGGGGCAGCCGTACGCCGGCGCGCAGGTCGCCGCCTACATCGGCGCGCAATCGGTGATCCAGCGACTGAACACGGTCGTGCCCGGCCGCTGGCGCCAGCAGTTCCAGACGCTGCCGGCCGAGTTCACCCCGGCGGGCAGCCGGCGGGTCTACCTCGCCTGCCGGCTGATCGTGACCCTCCCGGTCGAGGAGGACAGCCCCGACGTCGAGGCGGTCTACGAGGACCTCGGCGAGATGGACTCCGGTTCGTTCGCCGGCGTCAAGGCGCTGTACTCCGACGCGCGAAAGCGCGCCGCCGTCGCCGCCGGGATCGGCGCCTACCTGTACACCTCGCTCGAGGCGGTGGTGCTACCGATCGGCCCGCAGCCGAGGCAGGTGCAGTGCATCCGTCGGCAGGGCAAGAGTGACCTCCTCGTGCTCTCGCCGGAGACCGAGCAGTGGCTCAGGCACGGCTACCAGACGCGGATGAGCACCGAGGCGGTCCGCCGCGACCTCGGCGAGATCCTCGCCCACGGCGAGCCCGAGAACGGGATCGGCCAGGGAGAAGTCGCCGACCAGGCCGCCCAACCCGCCAGCGAGCCGCGCGCGAGCGAGCCGGCCGCGCCGGCGCGCAACGGGCACGGCGAGGTCGTGACCGTCGACTTCGGCGACCTCGGACCCGCCGCGGCGTGATGGGCGCAAGGCAAGTCGCGGACCCGCCAGTCGCCGGGTCCACCGCCAGATTGACGGCCGCGCAGCTGGCAGCGCGGATCGAGCATCCCCCGCCGGCTTCCGCCGCGCTATGACGGCCAGCCGCTCCGACACATGTCCCATTCGAGCTACGCCCGGTGGGCGGTTTGCAGGGAAGACTGGAGGCGCTACTACCTACTCGGTCAACGCAGCGCGCCGACCGGGTCGATGTTCCTCGGCCGCCAGGTCGACGAGGCGATCACGCTCTACTACCGGCACATCCTCGAGCACCACGACCGGCTCACCGCCGATCAGGTCAAGGACGCGTTCTGGGACGCGTGGAAAGCCGCTGCCGAGGCCGAGCGCGAGCAACTGGGGATCGCCTGGGAGGACGACCTCGGCGAGGAGCGCGCATTCAAGCTCGGGCTCGACGCGATCGACCTCTCATTCAGGGAGCTGATCCCGCGCCTCGGCGAGCCGGTCGCGGTGCAACGGAAGGTGGACCTGCGAATCCACCCCGAGGCCGAGTGGTCGATCCTCTCCTTCCTCGACGTCGAGACCGTCCAGCGCACCGCGGCCGGGGAGACCGAGGTCGTGGTCGACTACAAGGTCAAGACCACACCGCTCAGCCAGTACAAGGCCGACTGCGACTTCCAACCGGACGTGTACCTCGCCGGCCGCTGGCTCGAGACCGACGCGGCCGTGGCGTTCCAATTCGCCCAAATCGCGAAGCCAGGTCCCAGGCGCAGGGAGATGGGCGCGTCGATCGTCACGACCAGCCGGACCGTCGGGCAGTTGCGCGGCGCGCTGGTGCGGATCGCGCAGGCGGCATCCGAGATCGTCGCCTGCTGGGAGACGCTCGGCCCAGAGCGGCCGTGGGGGTTCGCCGACCCGACCGGCTGGAAGTGCAGCGCCCGCTACTGCGAGGCGTGGCACAGCTGCCCCGGCGGCGCGGGGCTGTAGCGAGTCCTCGAGCCGCCCACCCGGTACCTACACCAGGCAGGAACCGGCGAGAAAGGAGCCCGACCATGCCAAACCCGTTTGCCGCCCGCTACCGCGCCGCGATGCGCCAAGCGGGCGGAGCCTGCCCGCTCGAGGCGGGCCTGCTCGGCCGTCTGGCCGACCACGAGTGCGCGCACGGGCGACTGCCCGGCGACCGCACCCCCAAGTGCGGCTGCTGGGCACAGGAGGCCGCACCCGTGATCGCGCTGGGCGACAGCGCCCCGATCGGAAACGCGGCGGCCGAGCGCCGCGCCGCGTAAGGAGCGGCGATGGCGCACGCCACGCACCGCTGCCCCGTCGGCGACTGCCCCGCCGGGGTCCACCCCGACCAGCTGATGTGCCCGCGGCACTGGCGGCTCGTTCCTTCGCCGCTGAGGCGGGCGCTACATCGCGCATGGCGAGGCGGCGCCGGCGCCGGCAGCGCTGAGCACCAGCAGGCGATGCGCGCCTGCATCGAGGCGGCGCAGGCAAGCTGCGAGCCCGGCCGCGACCAGCACCTGCGGCAGATGGTCCGCCGGTTCCTCGCCGGCTACCGACACCCGAACCACATCAACGGCGAGAGCTGGGACGAGGAGGACGTCACCCGCTTGATCCGGGTGATGCGCTGCCACCCGCACAAGCCCGACCCACGCACACGACGCTGCCGGCTGTGCGGAGCCGTCCTTGGCAGCTGACCCCACGGCCCGGGGATGAGAGCGGCCGTCCGCCTCGCACGGGCGAGGCTCGATCGGCGCCGCCCGGTACCTACACGCCGGGCGCGCCGCCCACCAACCGTTCATGTCAAGCGCGCCCGGTCGCCACACGCGGCCGGGCCGCGCAACGAGAGGAGAGCTCCTGATGCGAGACATCGCCACCGCCACCCTGTCGGGCAACCTGACGCGCGACGTCGAGCTGCGCCAGTTGCCCTCGGGCGCCGACGCCGCCCGGCTGCGGGTCGCGACCACGACCCGCCGGCGCGCCGGCGAGGAGTGGGTCGACAAGACCAACTACTTCACCGTCGAGGTATACGGCGCGCAGGCGCGCGCCTGCGCGCAATACCTGCGCAAGGGCTCGCGCGTGTTCGTCGACGCCGAGCTCGACTGGCGCGAGTGGACCGACCAGCAGGACAACAAGCGCGAAGCGGTCACCTTCAAGGCACGCCAAGTGCTGTTCGAGGGCACCCACACCAGCCCGGACACAGCCACCGATCCGCCCGCCAGCACCATCCAGCCGCCGGCGACCCCAACCCCTGCGGCGAGCCAGACCGCCGTCCCCGTCGCGGCCACCTCCGCGAACGGGGCCGCGACGACCGCCGACGACCTCCCCTTCTGAGAAGGGACATCGGAACCGGTGGACCGGGCGTGACCGGCGCCCGGTCCACCGCGATCGCGCTCAGCGAGCCGACCCGGGCGTTGGAGAGGAGCGAACCTGAGCGATCCTCATCATCGAGGCGGCGGTCGGCGACGCGAGCGGCGACGATCGCGTTTGTGGCAAACCGCAAGTCCCGGCGCCGGCGTGGCTGACGATCGAGCGGTCGCCAAGTCGATCGTCAACTAAGCGACGTCGAATCGACGAAAGCGGTCGTCACTGCCAACCGTCCGGGCAGCCGGTCCGGCCGGTCGCGGCAGTCTGGATCTTGTAATCGGCATGGCGATGGAGGGGGAGTCCGCCGAGACGAGGGTCCGCGACTGTATCCGGCCTTAGCGCTGTTCCCGGACCGTGATCGGAGTTTTCCCCGGATGACCGTCCGACCGGCGGCAGCGAACATGTTTCGTTGACGTGAATGAAATCTACGCCTTCGGCGGAGGGGAACGAGCACTGATGTCGCCATCCAATGACGTGACGGGAAAGACCCGCCGCCACTTCCTAGCGAGCGCCTCGGCCGCGACGGCCGCGGGCGTCCTTGCCGGCCCCGTTTCTGCGTCCGCGCGGCAGCGGCCGGCCAAGCCGGCGCTGCAGTTCACCGACACCGCGATCAGCGCCGGCGACGTCATCCTAGGCGCCCGCTCGATCGGCAGTGGCGAGCCGATCGTCATTCATCCGTCGCTCGCCCGCGGGGCGCTCGACTTCGATCCGCTCGCCCGCCAGCTTGCCGTCGGCGGCTATCGCGTCATCTCGATCGACCCGCGGGGGATCGGGCAGAGCTGGGCTCCGTCCTCCGCGCTCGAACAGAACCTCACGCTTCACAGCTACGCGGCCGACATGCTGGCGGTGATTCGGCATTTCGGGCTCAGGAAGGCGCATGTGCTGGGCCACGCGTTCGGTAACCGCGTGGCCCGAACCCTGGCGACGGACCATCCCGAGGTCACACAGACGGTAATCCTCTGTGCCTGTGGCGGCGGCATCCCGACTGCCGGGGTCGTCCAAGGGCTCTCGGCGGTGACCGACCCGATGACGTCGGCTGCCGACATTCGCCGTTGGACGAGAGAGATCTTCTTCGCGCCCGGCAACGACCCACGGCCGTGGTACCTCGGCTGGTACGCGGTGCCCGGTCGGGCGGAGCAGGGCAGCGTCGGCCGCACCGACTTCACGAAGATCGAAGGCGGCGGCAAGGGGCCCATGCTCGTCGTCCAGGGCAAGAACGACATCGTGGCCCCGCCCTCGATCGGACACGCCCTGCGGACCAAATACGGCTCCAGGATCACGGTCCATGACATCGCTGACGCGGGGCACGCGATGATCATCGAAAAGACCGAGGAGGTAGCAATGATCATCCTGCGCTATCTCGCCCGGCACCGAATCCGTCACTAAGTCCGGGCGACTCCAGATCGGCGTAATCGAGTCTTGCCCACAGCCGAGATGGGCTTCCGCTTCCGGCTCTCGCAAGCATCCAGTCGATAGCCTGCTTCTCGCCTCACGTTTAGCACGCGGGGTCGTGAGGTCGCGTTTGTCGAAGGAGTCGCGCGGCGCTGGGCGGCACGGCGGCGAAAGCGATCGTGAGGGCAAGCCGGGCGTTCCACGCGACCGGTGCGCCCGCAACGCCCGTGCGTCGCGAGTGATGCGGCGGCACGCGTCAGCGTGTCGGCTCGCTCGATGATGCGCTGAGCCCCACGCGCATGAGGTAGATCATCGCCGCGAGGAGTGCCGGCGCGAGGGTGTCGCTGGGGATCGGAGAGCCGTGGATGATTCCGCCGGCGAGGAACGCGACGAACATGATGACGGCGAGGACGAACGCAGTAGGCACGATCAGGGCCCCTAGGGCGAGGAGAACGCCGCCGACGGTTTCGACTACGCCCACGAGTGGCTCCATGACGCTCGGCGCGGGGATCCCGAAGTCTCGGAACGCATGAAGCTCCCAGTGGTAGAAGACGAACTTCACGAGGCCGGCAGAAACGAAGATGACGCCGCAGACGAGCGCCACCTGGTGTGCGTCGAGTGATTGGAGCCGAGCTCGCAGAACGTCAGTCCTCCGCCTCGAAGCTGGTGTCGCTGCCGGCTTGGCGGCCGTCAGCCACGCAGCAGCTGCCGCGGGCCCGGTCGTCGCTCAGCGTGCCGAACAGGCCGACTGTCCAGCAGTCGGACAGCCGCGCCAGGCGAGCGCGGCGAGCGGCAGCAGCGTAAGCGATACCGGGCCAACGCTCGAAAGAAGCGCGATCGCGAGCACGGCGGCGATCAGCCCACCCGCACCTCGCAGTAGGTGCTCGTTTATCGAACTGCTCGCCAACGGCGACCCTCTCGACCCTGGTCTGTCCTGCTGCCTGTTTTCGCAGGTCGTCATCTAATCCGTTATACGAGGTCAGGGCCGCGCAGGATCACAAGATCGGCGCGCGCCACGATCCTGTCGTCGCCATTCCGATTGCGCCGGCCGCTCGGTCTCAAGCGTGGAAGCAATCGTCCCCAAGAGGCGCGTTCTCCGCGCGCAAACCAGGTATTCCGGCTCGATCACGAGGGTGCTCGTCGCGTGTCCGAAGCAGGTGCCGGGGCGTCATCGCGTTCGTGGCCAGGCCCTCCTCACGGCTCTGCCAGACAGGACGAGTGCTGCTCGGTCAGGCCAGCACTCTCCTGCGCGAGAGTCAGGCGTCAGAAGCGGGGCCGCTCCTCGCGGAGCCACGAATCCGGAGGAAGCGCTCTTGGGCGGGGTTCGACATCTGAGAGTTCTGGGGTCCCGATTTCAAATTCGACCTGCGTGCGGGTCTGGCGCAGATCGCGCACAACCTGGGCCTCGACCACGAGTCGGCGCCCACGATCCAGATCCGCAAGAACTGAGTCGGGCCGACGCCGATCATCGCGCTTAAGGATTCTGAGAAGCTGCCCGATTGGACGAAGCCGCCGCTGAGGCCCATCGGGCCGCACTACGTGATCGACGTGTGCGGCCTTTAGTGGGGATGCATCGCATGCTGCACGCCGTCCTCGCTGATGACTCACACCGGTTCGGTGCGCAGCAATTCGCCAGTTGCCCGCCGGCCAAGTCGAATTGTTCCCAAATGGTCGTTCGCCCCTCCCGGTTCGTGCTTCAGCGGGAGGTTCGTCGCTGCGTGAGGTGTCGCCCCCAGCCGTAGATGGCTGGCGTACAAGGTGCTCACTCGCACTGGCGTGGCCGCCCTGCGCAAACGGATGGCTAACTGAGGTCTCCGATGCAGTGGAGCACGACCTGGTAGCTGTGGGTGCCCGTCGACCAACTCGTCGCGCTCGAGTCCCTCTGAGAAGTCTGGTTCTCGCCTTGCTGCTTGTCGGTGGGATAGGGAATGTAGACGCCGATCGGCCCGAGACCCCGAACCTCCACGCCGAGCGGAAGGGCCGTCCCCCCGGGGGCGTAGTCCGCGTTCTCGAGGTGCCAGCCGTCGCCGGTGTGGTTGTTTGGGTGCAGCAACGGGCAGGCGTAGGCGGGGAGCGGCTGCTCCCCGTCCCAGAAGCCGGTCAGCGGACGCGAGGGAAACGCCATCAGACACAGGGCAAAACTGCCGTACGGATAGTGCTCCTTAAACTCGTCGCACTGCTTCTTCCACGAGTCGATGCCTCCGGTGAGCTCGCGTCGGAAAGGATCGCTGTCGGTGCCCTTGCCCTCCACGGGCGCATCGCCGGTGAGGCGCCGAGGCGCGCTGAACGGTCCCCGAATGGAACCTGGACACAGCAGGATCGCTCCGCTTCGCGCGAACACGCGCCAGCGGGCGCTGCGCGGACCAGGGCGTCTGACCGGCGTACCGATGACATGGCCACGCTTGCGGCCGCAGACAAATCCCAGGCGCGGATTGGCTTTGCTGACAAACCAGGCAAAGCGGCGGCGCGTCCGCAGGCGGCCCGGGCCACGATTCACGGCCGAGTTCATGGCTCGGATCTCGCGGGGTCTTGCGTGGCGGTACTGCGCGGCCACCACCTTGGGGGCTCGCGCGTTCGAGTCGCCAGCCTGGACGCCGATCGCGGCCGCGGCTGCTGGCAATCCGAAGGCAAGCGCGATCACCGCCGCTGCGCCCCCAACCGAATGCCGCCACCTATGCCAATCCCGGTTCATCAAGAAACCTCCGTGTGCGTCCGAGATGCCGCCGCGCGTCCCGCGCAGCGTACAGCCCATCCGATTCCCCCACAACCCCCACGCCGGTCGCGTCGCCGCCCAATTTCCCGCAACCGGGTGGGTTGTTGGGGCCGTAGCACCCGATGAGAGTCCCCTCGGAGAGGCTGCGCTCCTGGTTCGTGCCGGTACCCTGTCGCGGCTCCAGTCTGATGAAGGGCCGGCCGACCGTTGGATTCTCGCCCTTGAAGCGGAAGAAGTACGACCAGTTGGGTCGTGAAGGGGGGTGTAGGACACCTCTTCGGTGACCGCGCTCTGGGTCCGCCAGGCCGTCTTGCCCGGGGCGATAGCGTTACCGCGAAATTCTGGGCAGGGGCCGGTCCAACCCGCGTTCAAGCCGGGGGGCGGGTCACACATCCAGAAGTTCACAGCCCGTGGACCTGTTGTTAACAGTGAACTCCACGTCCTTGGTCAGCCCGGCCTCCTCCTTAACGACAACCGCCGACGGCTTCGACGACAAGGATTTCGAGGAGCCCGAGCGACACGCCGACACCCCCAACGACACCACCCCGACCGCGACCAGCAGAGCGACCGGCCTGGCCGCAGCCCATCTTGAGAACGCCCCTGATAGATCCACCTGTTCATTTCCCGTCCCGCTGACCGTGCGGGCCCCGGTCGCTGGCGGTTGTCGACCGCCCTGCTGGCGAGCGACCGGATGAGGTCGTTCGCGGCCTCGCGCGCGTCGCCGCTTAATCGCCCGTCCGGCCGCCGATACAGCACTTCCGCTTCCGCCGCTCGCGGACACGAAGCGGAAGCCGTTCCTCGACGTCGTCCGTGAGCTTGGTGGCTGGGCGTGGGTGAATGCGGAAGCGGCGCTGAGGGTCGAACCTCCGTCTTTACTTGCTCGCTGCCAGGAAGCACTACGTGATGGCGAAGTTGGGCTTGGTGGCAGTTGCAATCGCGGGGCGGCAGCTCCGGCCGCGACGAGCAGGGGTCCGGGGACCCATTGAGCGGACGATTCCTCCTCGCATTAATCGGCGGCGGCCGTCGACAGGAAGGATCGGACGCCCTCGTTTAGCTGCGTGACCTTCGTGGCGACCGTCCGTCGTCTGTTCATCGGTCGGCGGGATGCGGCTTACAATGCGTTTGTCAGCGTTTATTCGCGGGGCTGTGTGGTTGGGGTGAGGCCGCGCGGTGGAGCTAGGAGAGACTGATGCGCGTGTGTCGATTGTGGGGTGTGCGTGTGCTGGTGGTGGCGTGTGCTTGTCTGGCTGCAACGATGGCGGTCGTGCCACCGTCGGGGGCGTCGTTTCGGGGTGTGGGGGAGGCGGGTGGTCGGACGATGAGTCTGGCGAAGGCCCCGGCCGGTTTGCGAGAGGCGGTGCTCAGGGCGCTTGGCGCTTCGGCCAGCTCCGCGGTTCAAACGTCGCCGCCGACCAAGCTAAGCCCTGTCGACGACCGCGCCGGCGATACATACGGTTGGTCGCTGACGCTGGACGGCTCCACCGCGGTGGTGGGTGCGCCCGGTGGTGCTCCGAGCACGGCGAGCCCCGGCGCCGCGTATGTGTTTGTCCGCTCCGGCAGCGCCTGGTCGGAGCAGGCCATGCTGACGGCTCCGCCTGGCGCGTCTGGGAAGGGTTTCGGCTGGTCGGTCGCGATCTCGGGGTCAACCATCGTGGTCGGCGCGCCGTATACGGGCAAGAGTGGGGAGGCGTACGTATTCGAGCGGTCCGGCGGCTCCTGGTCGCGGCAAGGCGAGCTGACCGCCTCCGACCCTGAGGCTGGCGACGACTTCGGCTGGTCGGTGGGGGTTTCCGGCTCGCGCGCCGTGGTCGGCGCGCCTCATAAGAACTCGCGCATCGGCGCGGCGTATGTGTTCGAGCGCTCAGGGGCCACGTGGTCGCAGCGGGCCAAGCTGACCGCCTCAGATGAGCATACGAGCGTCGAGTTCGGCTCCTCGGTGGCGATCTCGGGCTCGACCGTGCTTGTCGGGGCGCGGTATGCAAACCATTTCGACGGGCGGGCGTACGTGTTCGAGCGCTCCGGCAGCTCCTGGTCACAGCAGGCCAAGCTGACTCCCTCGGACGGCAGCGTGGGGGAGTTCGGCTCCTCGGTCGCGATCTCGGGGTCGTACGCCGTGGTCGGCGCGCCGCATCAAGGCACCGGGGCGAGAAGGCCCGGGGCGGCGTACGTGTTCGCCCGCTCTGGCCTTTCCTGGTCACAGGAGGACAAGCTGACCCCGTCAGACGCCGCGCGCGACTTCGGCTCGTCGGTTGCGATCTCGGGGACGAGCGCGATCGTCGGCGCGCCCTCCGTATACGGCTTGGGCCCCGTGCCGGCGGCATACATGTTCGAGCGCTCCGGCGGCTCGTGGTCACAGGCGGCCAAGCTGACCGCTCCCCCCGATGTCTCTAACGAGGGTTTCGGCTGGGCGGTCGCGATCTCACCATCGCTCGCCGTGGTCGGCGCTCAGCGCGCCAACTTGCACGGCGGTGCGGCATATGGATCCGAGCGCTCCGGCGGCTCGTGGTCACAGGCGGCCAAGCTGGCCCCCTCCTTTACCCCCTTGGACGGCTCAGCCGGCACCTCGGTGGCGATCTCGCGTTCGACCGCCGTCGTGGGCGTGCCCGGTCGCCACTCGGGTTCCGGGGCGGCCTTCGTGTTCGAGCGGTCCGGCAGCTCTTGGTCACAGCAGGCCATGCTGACCGCTTCCGATCCCGCGCCGGGCGTCTCCTTCGGCTGGTCGGTGGCGATCTCGGGCTCGTTCGTCGTGGTCGGCGCGCCGCACGACGCATCGCGCCAGGGCGCAGCGTACGTGTTTGTGCACCGTGAAAGGTGCCAGGGCGGCAGATGCGAGCTCGTTTGGGAGCAGGAGGGCGGCAGGCTGACCCTCCCCGACGCCGCCGCGGGTGACGACTTCGGCTCCTCGGTGGCGGTCTCGAGCTCGACCGCCGTGGTCGGCGCGCCGGGTAGGTACTCGGCCGACGGCGCGGCGTACGTGTTCCAGCGCTTCCGAGAGTGCTCGACCTGCTCAAGTTTCGTTTGGCTGCGGCGAAACCAGCTGACCGCGTCCGACCACGCGAAGGACAACCGCTTCGGCTCCTCGGTGGCGGTCTCGGGCACAGACGTGCTAGCCGGCGCGCCGTATACGCACGGGCACGGCGCGGCGTATGTGTTCGTGGAGAACCCCAACGGCTGGGAGCAGAAAGCAAAGCTGACCGCCGCCGCCGCCGCCGCTCGGGACCACTTCGGCTACTCGGTCGCGTTCAACGGCTCGACCGCGCTGGTGGGCGCGCCCGGCAAGGATTCGAATGCCGGGGCGGCGTACGTGTTCGAGCGGTCCGGCAGCTCCTGGTCGCAGCAGGACAAGCTGACCGCCCACGACGCCACTGCGGGCGCATCCTTCGGCTCCTCGGTGGCGATCTCGGGCTCGACCGCCGTGGTCGGCGCCTACCAGAAGAACGCGGACACCGGCGCGGTGTATGTCTTCAAGCGCTCCCGCAGTACCTGGTTACATCGCGCCAAGAAGACCGCGCGGTCCGCCGCAGGCGACGAGTTCGGCCGGTCCGTCGCGCTCGACGGCTCGACCGCGATCGTGGGTGCGCCCGGCGAGAGATCGTTCACCGGGGCCGCGTACGTCTTCGCGGACGTCTAGCCACAAGCTCTCGCTACCCCGCAGAACCCCGCTCGTCAGATCAGAGAGACCGTCGCTGCCCCATCGATCTGCGTGCCTGATCGACCTGTCCGTCTACCGTCGTGCGAACTCGACAACGGCCGTCGGCACCGCTGGCTCCCAGCTCATCGAGAACCCGCTCCCTCGCGCGGACCCCCGCTCGCGGCCGAAGCAGAACAGCTCACCGGCGACGACTTTCCTGTGCACGCCAGCGAGTCGAGAAGCGACCGCTTTAGACGATATGGAGGACCGGTTACCTCGGAGTCGAAGGTAAGTCGGTACCCCCGGCGTTGCCGGGGGTGATGTTCGCGGTCGAAGCTGCAACTTCGACGCGGGCCCCACAACACAGGAGGTACCGACATGCCTGACGGTATCCGTTGGGTCGGTCTTGACGTGCACGCGCGCGAGTCGACGTTTGCGATCTTCGATCAGGACTCTGGTGAGGTGATCACCAGGCGAGTGGTCGGCCGTCCGCACGAGCTGTTGCCGTGGCTTGGTCGTGTGGAGCGGCCCACGCGGATGATCTATGAGGCGGGCCCGACGGGGTACGGGCTCGCGCGCCGGGCGCTGGCGGAAGGGATCGAGCTTGGCGTCTGCGCTCCGAGCAAGACCGAGCGGCCGCCGGCGGACCGGATCAAGACCGACAAGCGCGACGCGATCCGGCTCGCGCGGTTGCTCGCCGCCGGCGAGCTGACGCTGGTCACGATCCCGTCTGTCGAGCGTGAGCAGCTGCGCGATCTGGTCCGCTGCCGCGAGGACATCCGCGCGGACCTGGTCCGTGCGCGGCACCGGATCGGGAATTTCCTGTTGCGTCGCGAGATCTACTGGGAGGGCACCGGCGAGGCGTGGACACGCAAGCACCGCGCGTGGCTGACCTCGATCAAGTTCGCCGACCACGCGTCCAGGTCGACGCTGGCCGACTACCTGCACGCGCACGACGTACTGATCAGCCGACGCGATCAGGTCGAGGCCGACCTCGCCACGCTCGCGCTCACGGCTCCGTGCGCGCACACCGCTGCCCGGTTGCGGTGCCTGCGCGGGATCGACACGCTCTCGGCCCTGGGGTTGTGCGCGGAGATCGGTGAGTGGGGGCGCTTCGATCACCCCGACCAGCTCTCCGCCTATCTCGGGATCGTCCCATCAGAGCACACCACCGGCCGACAGCGCAGGCTCGGGTCGATCACCAAGGCCGGCTCAACCCACGCGCGGCGGCTGCTGGTCGAGGCCGCCTACCACTACCGCCGCGGCCCGGTCGTCGGCGCGGCGCTCGAGCGCCGCCAACGCGGGCACGCGCCGGAGATCATCAACATCTCCTGGAAGGCGCAGCGCCGCCTGAACGCGCGCTGGCGACAACTCCGCGACGCCCGCCGCAAACCGAACGGGATCGTCGCGATCGCGATCGCCCGCGAGCTCGCCCACTACTGCTGGGAGATCGCCACTTGCCCGACGACTGCACCAGAGCCGACACCGACGCCAACCACCCGCAAACGACTCACAAACTCGCGCTGACAAACACTGACACTGACTGACAACCAGTTGCGGTTGGCGAGGCGGTCCGAGGCATCCCGGCTCGCGCACACAACTCCGCGATTCGTCGCCTGAGTACCCACCCCCGGGTGGGCGCACTCGACTTTAGACAGCGGACGTGCGACGAACAAAGGTCTTGGGACAGCCCCCGAATATGAGCATGACCGAACGTCGCGAATCCCGCGAACGCCTCGGCCGCCTCGCGAACCGCAACCACAGCCCCTGCCACACCAACCACACCATGGCCCTCAACCCCTACCCCTTGACACCAGCCCCTCCATATGGGCAACCAAACGCAACCTCAGAACGCAATCTTCTGACGCTTCTGGTTCATCGCCATTGCGGCCACGAGACTGAGACTTCTGTTCGAGGCGTAACGCAACTGTCCCGCAGCGCGGACGCTCACGACTGCTTTTGTCTTCTCGAGGTTGCACGAGCTGACGATCGAGTTGGCGACGACGTGATCACGCCGGCACTGCGGTCCGGCGCTATTGGTTTGCCACGCGTGCGATCGCTCGGCCGGCGCTGGTTGCTCTGACCCAGGGGAGTCCACCGGCCGAGCCGGCTGCCGCGACTTCGTCTCGGACGCGTGCGAGACCCGGGGGCCGCCGCCGCGGTGGCCAGTACCTGCTCGGGTTCGCACTGATGCAACTCCGCCCGGAGCTGATCGCCGACGGGCGCACCCGGCTGGCGGCGCTCGCCGGCCGCGGCTGACCGACGCCGGGGCGCCCGCGCCCCGTCCCCAACTCGATTCCTGACTCCGCGAAAGGAGACCCATGCACAATCTTTCCGCCGCCCCCGGCGCGCGGGCGGCCACCACCGCCTCTGCGCAGCCGCTGACGCCGCCCGGCCCCTGGCCGCCCGCTACCGCCGAGGAGCTCGAGCGCGAGCGGCTGCTCGAGCCGGCGCGCGAGAGCGACGCCGGACGGCAGTTCGCCCGCTGCTTTGCGCGCTGGCCGCGCGCGCTCGATCACATGCGACTCGCCGCGCTGCGGGCGCTGGCCGCCAACCGGCCGGTGGACCCCAACGACCCGGACGTGTGGCGCAGCCGCGACGAGCACGCCCAGGCGATCCTCCACCGCCACGGTGTCGCCAAGCTCAGCGCCGGGCGCCTGACGCTCGCCGCGATCGGCGAGCTGATCGCCGGACAGGCCCAAGCCGACCGCGACGCCGGCCTGGACTGGGACACGATCGCCGTCCCGCCGGCCTGCCTCGACGAGCCGCTGCGCCGCGCGCACTCAAGGCTGGCGGTCTCGCTGGAGGACCCGGCGATCTACGCGCACCGCGCCGACCAGCGCCACGCACTGTCGCGGACGCTCGGCGTCTCGGGCGGGCAGGCCGACGAGTTGTCGCGCTGGGTGCTGACCCACCCCGACCAGTTCCACCCCGAGCGACCTCCGCTGCTGGCGGATCGGCTCCGCGCACCTGGCTCGAGCTTTGCGACGAGCAGCTGCCCGAGGTCGACCGCGTCGAGCGGCCCGTCGGGCTGTTCGTCGTGCCCGCCGCCCACGTGCGCGAGGGGTGGCAGCTGACGCCGGTGCTCTCGCTCGAGGCGATCCGGCTGCTGGTCTCGCTCGGCGGGCGGTTGGAGCGCGACCTGCGCTCCGCCGCGCTACCTGCTGGAGCCGTGCCCGGGCTGCTCGAGCGGATCAACCTCCGCACGCTGCACGCCGGCCCGAAGGAGTGCCTGGACTCCGCCGGGCAGCTCGCCCAGGAGTTGCGCCGCGAGCTCGGCCAGCCGATCGCCGCCGCCGTCCCGCATGAGAGGCGCGACCGCTGGGGCCGGCTGCTCGCTCGCCGCCGCTCCTACCGGGGCCCGGGCGGCGTGCCGGTCGCCGAGGTCGAGCTGCGGGCGGTCACGTTCCCCGCGCGCGGGTTCTCGCAGCGGCGGCTCGGGGCCGCCCCGCGCGATGACCGCTACGGCCAATTCAGCGCGGTGATGGATCTCGGCGAGGCCGTCCAGACCGCGGTCGAGCGCGAGCTGCCGCTGCTGCTCTCAACCGAAGCCGCCGGCCACCTCAAGGACACCGTCCGCGTCGGGCGGATGAAGGGCCGCCCCGGGGTGCTGACGATCACCACCTCGGACGGCCTGTCGGCCAGCACCCGCCGACTGGTCGCCGAGCAGGCCCTCAGCGAGCTGCGCGCGCTCAAGCGCGCGAACGCGAACGTCACCCTGGACGCGGGCGCCCGCCAGGCGGTGCGGATGACGCTGGCCCGCCGACTCGACGACGACCCGGTCCTGCTCGGCCGCCAGCGCGAGATGGCGGCGCTGAAGGTCGTCGGCTCCGGCGTCGACGCGTCAGCGGTCGGGACGGGCAAGACGATCTCTTCGGGCCGGGCGCTCGCGCACCGCGCCACCATGCAGCCCCGGTTCCGGGGGCTGGTGATCGCCGAAGGCAGGCTGCTCGGCCAGTGGCGCGAGGAGCTCACACGCGGCGCGCCCGGGCGCGGCCTGCCGCCGCTCGCACCGAATATGGAGCTGCTCGTGATCTCCGACGACCGGCAGGTGGCCCGCCGGATCCGCGAGTTCGACCGCCGGCTCGCCGACCGCCCCGGCGTGGTGCTCGCGCCCAACAGCGTGCTCGACCGCTACCCGGCCGAGCTGCAGGCGATTCGCTGGCACCTGCTGATCGCCGACGAGGCGCTCCGCTACGCCAACCCCGCGACCGAGGCGCACCAGGCACTCGCCCAGGTCCGCTTCGGCTCGGCCGCGGACTGCTGGCTGCTGACGGCCACCCCGCGCGGCAAGAGCTCCGAGCACCTCGACGTGCTCGTCGGACTCGCGCTCGGCGACGAGGCGATGATCCGCGAGCGGCTGAACACCCGCGAGGCCGGCGATCTGATGGACGAGATCAACGCCCACCGGCTCCGGGTCAACTATGGCCCGCACCTGGTGCGCGTCACCCGCCGGGACATGCAAGCCTGGATGCCGCAAGTGCGCCCCGCGCAACCGCTCGCGCTCGACCCCGACCCCGCGCTCGCCGAGCTGCTTGACGCGATCCGCGAAGGCGGCCGCGAGGCGTACCGGCGGCTGCTCGAGATCCTGCGCGAACTCAAGACACTCGAGTCCGGCAGCGAGCTGTTCAAGCGGGCACTCGCCGAGCTCGCGCGCGTCCAGGGCGTCGTGCTGGGAAACGTCGGCACGTATGTGGACGCCTCGGTCGACCCCGAAACACTGACGCACTCCAAAGCCGCGCTCGCCCAGGCACTCGTCCGCCAGGGCCTCGTGCGGGAGGCGATGCACGGCGGCGGCGACGGCCTGCCGCTGCTGCGCGGGATCACCGCACAGACGCTCGCCGGGGTGTCCTGCGAGGAGCAGGTGATCGTGTTCGCCGAGCGCGTCTGGTGCCTGCGCCAGCTCGCCCGAACGCTCACAGAGCGCCACGGCGTCGAGGCGCACGTCGGCGACGGCCAGGTCAAGGCCGCCGAGTTCGAGCTGCTCAAGCGACGGTTCGCCGCCGGCGAGTTCCCCGTCCTGTGCCTCTCCCAAATCGGGCACGAGGGCCATAACCTGCAGACGGCTTCCGTATTGACCCACCTCGACCTGCCGTGGGTCCCGACCGGCCTCGAGCAGCGCGTCGGCCGCGCCGCCCGCCCCGGCGCCGCCCGCGGCTGGGTGCAGACCTACATCCCCTACATCCGCGGCGGCGGGGTCGAGCACATCGTCTCCGTGCTCGCGCCGCGCGGCGCCGAGCACCACCAGATCCTCGACAGCTTCGAGGGCGTCCGCGCGAGCGAATCGACGATCGCCACCCAGCTCGGCCAGATCGCCGGCCAGGTCGCCGACAGCAAGAACGACGCCGGGTTCGCCGGCACCGCCGCCCGCCTGCGAGTCGCCGCCAACGTGTTCGGCGCCTGATGCCGAACACGCGGAGCCAACAGGACGACACCCGCCGTCGTCAATCGGTTGTACGGCGAACCACTACAATCATGTCCAGAGGTGCCTTACAAAGATGTCCACTGATAACCCACAACCCTGGGGTGATGGCACGCCGTTCCCGTTCGAGGGGCCGGTCCCGCCGGCGCTCTTGATCGACCGGGAGCCGGAGCTCGCGCTGCTCGCGCGGCGCGCAGCCGACCGGGTCAACGTCCGGCTGGTCGCGCCGCGGCGCTACGGCAAGACGAGTGTGCTGCTCGCGCACGCGAGCCAGCTGCGCGAGACCGGCTGGCGCTGCGCGCACGTCGACTTCTCACGGGTCACCGATCTCACCGACGCCGCCCGCAGGCTGGCCATCGGCTACGCGACGTTGGACAGCTCGTGGGTGCGCTCGCACCTGCACGGGCTGCTGTCCCGGCTGGGGATCACCCTGTCGCCGGCGGGCGCCGGCGTGAGCCTGTCCGCGCGGCCGCAGACGCCCGACGTGCAAGCGGCCGACGCGGTGCTCGATCGGCTGCTGGATCTCCCGCTGACACTCTGGCGCCAGGACGCGTCACCCACCCTGGTCGTGTTCGACGAGTTCCAGGATCTGCTCGTCGCCCGACAGGACCTGGACGGGCTGCTGCGTTCCCGGATCCAGTACCACGGCGACGGGGCCGCCTACGTGTTCGCCGGCTCCGAGCCGTCGCTGATGCGCGAGCTGTTCGAGACGCGCGAGCGGCCGTTCTTCGATCAGGCGCTGTCGCTGAGCCTCGACCCGCTGCCGCTCGCCGACGCGCTGGACGCGCTCGGCGCCCGGTTTGCAGCAGAGAGGGTCGATCCCGGCGAGGCGCTCGGCGCGCTGGTCGCGTTCGCCGCCGGGCACCCGCAGCGGACGATGCTGCTCGCCTACCTTCTGGCCGAGCGGCTGGCCGACGGCGCGGCCGGGACCGCACTGGTCGCCGGCGAGGTGATCGACACCGCCCTCGCCCAGACGGCGCCCGCGCACCAGGCGCTCTGGCAGCAGCTTGGCCGGACCGAGCGGGTGGTGATGAGCGCCGTCGCCGACGGGATCGCGCCGTCCAACGAGGCGCTCGCCGCCGAGCACCAGCTCTCGCGCACGACGCTCAACGACGCGGCCGAGCGGCTCGCCAACCAAGGACACCTCGTCAAAGCGCCCCGCGGCAGCACGCTCGTGGACCCGCTGCTCGCCGAGTGGCTGCGACGGCGCTGAGAGTAGCGCCAGCCCATCGCCGCGATCGGCGGCCGCACCGGGACGCGCCGGACCTCGCAGCCCGGCACACGTCCGTTCGCCGGCGCCCTCGGTCCGGCGCAGTGATCGCCGGCCACGCGGGCGCCTGACCCGATCCCGGTGGGCGCCCGCCCGCTCCGACGACTGATCCCAGACATCGAAAGGAGGCCGCGCTGATGAGCGCGATCAACGCTGCCCTTGACCAGATCGACCGGGTCGCCGAGGAAGGCGACCTCACCCCCGACCGACACGCCGACGCCCGTCGAGCTCGAGGCGCTCGTCGAACCGATCCTGCTCCCGGACGGCAAGCGGATCTACCCGCCCAGGCTGCACGGCCAGCCGATCGACGAGCTCGCGTGCGCGCTGCTCGACATGGAGAAGCCCGCCGAGTCGACGTTCCTGCGGCTGACCGGCCCGCCCGGAACGGGCAAGTCGATGCTCGCTCGGGCGATCGCGCTGCGGCTGTGGCGCGGCCGTGGCCAAGAGGTGCAGACCAGGCACGGGACACCGTTCTACGGGTATGTCGAGATCAGCGGCGGACCCTCCAGCGACGAGTACCTGTTCCGGCACGAGTTCGTGCCCGCCGCCGACGACGCCGGCACCGTGCGGCTCGTCGACTCGGCGTTCGTCGAGGCGATGCGCGAAGGGTGGGTGGTGATGATCGACGAGGTCAACACGATCCGCGACGTCGCGCTGCTGTCGGTCAACTCGTGCTTTGACGGCCGCCTCAGCCTCTACCTTCCCGCCATCGGCCAGAGCGTGAGCGCCCGACCCGGGTTCGCTTGCCTGCTCGCCTACAACCCCGGGCTGATCGGCGGCGTCGCCACCGACATCCCCGACGCGTGGCACTCCAGGTTCCCGGCGACGCTCGAGGTCACGTCCAACTGGCCGGCGCTCGTCGAGCTCGGCGCTCCCCGCCGGCTCGTCGGCGAGGCGGCGGTGCTTGACCGCCAGCGGATCGCCGGCGAGGACGGGCTGGCTGGACGCCGCAGTTCCGCGACATCGAGGCGCTCGCGCGGATGATCGACCGGGTCGGTGAGCGCGCCGCGCTCGCCCTGTTCGTCTCGAACCTGCTCGAACAGGTGCAGGTCGGCAAGCTCCAGGACGCCGAGGCCGCCGCCGCCTGCCGGATGCTCGACCAGGCCGGCTACGCGCACCTGAAGGTCTCGGCCACCGGCAGGGTGCCCAGCCTGCACGGCTACCCGCGTGCGGTCACCTCATGAGCACCGCCACGACCAAGTCCGGCCGGCCGGCGGTGTTCGTGCAGCAACTGCATCGCGCCGCCGCGCAGCGCGGCAAGCTCGATCCCGTCTACCAGGATCTCTCCGACCACTGGACAGCGATCCTGCAGCGGCTGTACCCGGTGTGGGCGCTGATCGGTCCGGGCCTGTCGGACCCGGGGCACATCGAGATCCACTCGCGCACGATCTACCTCGACTCCGAGGCCCTGCTGGGTCCCCGCGCCGGCATCGCCGGCGGCCGGCTGGCGCAGCGGGCGATCCTGCGCTGCTTCGGGGTCGCTGTCCACGAGACGCTGCACGCCAAGCACACCAAGCGCTGGGCGATCGAGCACGACATCGCCCTGTCCGAGTCAGAGAACCCGGCCGACCGGCAGCTGGCGATCGACCGCAGGCTGCTCGAAGAGCCGCGCATGGAAGCCCGCGGCATCCACGAGCACCCGCCCGGAACCGTCCGCGGCCGGTTCATCCGCGGCGCGCTCGAATCCGCGGTGATCGACGTGATCCTGCCCGCGTTCGCCCGGCAGCTGCTCGAAGCGGCCGCCACCGGCAGCCCGCTGACCCGCGACATGGCCGGCCGTGCGAGCGTGTACCTGCAGGCGCGCACCCACTACGGCATCCTCGCACCGGCCGTCCTCGACCCCGTCCGGGTCGTCTGGAAGCAGGTGCTCGGCGAACCCGACCTCGCAGCGCTTGACGAGCTGTTCGCCCGAGTCATCTGGATCGACGACGGCGATCTGGAGGCGCTGGACCGCGTCGCCCGCGACTACCGCGCGATCATCGGCCCCCTCGACCCGGCACGAGCCGACGGACAGTCGACCGGCCCGGGCCAGGACGACGGCGACGGCACCACGGGAGGGGGCGCCGCCGAGAACAGCAGCGCCGAGGAACGCTCACCGTCGGCCGGCTCGCTCGGCGAGGCGCTCCAGCAGGCGCTCGAGCAGGCGGCCGAGGGTCAGCTCGAGCAGCTGGGCGAGGACCTGGACCTTCAGCAGGTCCTCGAGCAGGCCGCCGGTCGCGACGGCCGCGCCCCGACCCGAGGCCGCGGGCGCGGCAGCGGGCTGCCGACCGGCCGGATGCCCGACCGCGGCGTCGACCGGCCGCCCGCGCCCGACGAGATCCAGCACGCCCGCCGTTACGCCACCCGGCTGCGCCAGGCGCTCACCCACGGCACCCGCAGCACCGACAAGCGCACACCGGGAGGACGGTTCGACGGGCGCGCCTACACCCGCGCACAGACACAGCGCCAGACCGGCAAACCGGTAACCAGCCACCCGTGGCGGATCACCCGCCAGGTGCGCGCGCCGATCCAGGAGCCGCACGTCGGGCTGGTGATCGACACCTCCGGGTCGATGGGCGCCTACGAGTACGCGCTCGGGCCGATCTGCTGGATCCTCACCGACGGCCTGCGGCAGATCGGCGGGCGGTGCGCGAGCGCGCTGTTCGGCAACAGCGCCGCGCTGCTCGCCGACGGCACCCGACCGCTGGCGCTCGTGCCCGGGATCCGAACCGGCGGCGGCACCGCGTTCGCCGGCGACGCGATCGAGCTGGTCTGCGAGCAGCTCGAGATGACCAACCTGCGGCGGCCGCGGTTCGTCTACCTGCTCAGCGACGGCGGCTGGGCCGACACCCGAGCCGGAGTCGATCGGATCCGCTGGCTGGCCGAACACGACGTCCCGACGATCCACCTGAGCATCGGGATCGAACCTCTTCGGTCGAATGCGACCGCATCCACGTGATCACCGACCCCGCACAGGCGCTCGACCAGATCGCCACCGACACGATCGCCGCCCTGCGCGCCCGCACCGGCCCGCGAACACACCATCAACCCAGGTGAAAGGAGCGCTAATGCCCAACCCCACAGCCACCACCATCAACCCCGCGCTGCTGCCCTCTCCCGCGCTGTTCGACGTGACCACGATCGTCGTCAAGGACGTCGAGGGCGCGATCGAACGGGTCGGGCTCGATCAGCTCGAGCTCGCTCCCAACGCGCGCCGCGACATCTCCCAAGAAGGGATCGAACGGCTCGCCGCGATGCTCTGCCGCACCGGGCAACTGGTCCCCTGCATCGGCCACCGCGCCAGCCCCGCCGCGGCGGTCGTGCTCTACGACGGCCAGCGCCGGCTGCTCGCCGCCAGGGCCAGCCACCGGCTCGCCGGCGGCGAAGGGTTCGAGGGGCTTGAGCCGGTGCGGAGCCTGATCGTCCTGCTGCTCGACCACCACCCCGCCCCGGACGAGATCAGACGGATCCAGGCGCAGGTCAACAACGCGCGCGAGGACCTCAGCCTCGCCGACCAGCAGGAGCAGCTTCGCGATTGCTGGGAGGCCCGCGCCGGACTCCGGGAGGTCGACCGGATCGCCGCCGTGTGCGCCGACCTCGGCATCTCGCCGCGCAGGGCCCACAACCTGCGCCGCCAGCTCACCCTCCCGGACGCGATCCGCGCCCGCGTCGCCGAGCGCCCGAGCGGGGAGCAGCTGTCGGTGACGATGGCAAACCGCCTCGCCGACATGCACCAGGTCGCACCCGAGCTCACCGACGCGGTCGCCAGACGGATCACCTCAAGCGAACTGCACGACAAGGCCCAGCGCGACCTCGGCGCGTTCGTGCACCGCACCGTGATCGAGGACGAGCACACCTACGCGGTGCGGATCGACGACGGCGCCATGCTCGACGCCGCCGAGCAGATCGAGCACGCCCGCACCCACCTCACCCCCGGCAGCCGCCAGCAACTCGCAGGCATCCTCGACGCCAACCCCGACAAGCTCGACGCCGAGCTCGACACACTCAGTGCCCGCGCCCGAGCGAGGGCGCTCAAGCTCCGGATCACACCCGAGATCCGCGACCGCGCCCGCGCCGGCCGCTACGCGTACATGCACGAACGTGGGCAGGACTTCGCCGCCGGCATCTGGGTCGTCGACCCCGTGTTCACGATCGACCTCGCCCGCGACGCGCTCCACACCGGCAGCGACGAGCCCGCCCGCGACGAGACGTTCTTCGCCGG
>CAWCMD010000007.1:0-67549 GCA_963796525.1 uncultured Solirubrobacterales bacterium | reverse complement strand
ACGGGGTGACCGACGAGATCCTGCATCTCGACGCCACCCAGGAGGAGGAGCGGCTGATCGCGCAGGCGAACACGCCGGTGGACTCCAGTGGGAAGCTCACCGGCGAGGAGATCCTCTGCCGGACGGCCGCCGGGCAGTACGTAACCGCGACGCCCGACCAGGTTGACCTGATGGACGTCTCGCCTGAGCAGATCTGGTCGGTGACGACCGCGATGATCCCGTTCCTCGAGCACGACGACGCCAACCGGGCGCTGATGGGCTCGAACATGCAGGCGCAGGCGGTGCCGCTGCTCGTCACCGACGCCCCGCTGATCGGCACCGGAATGGAGCGCCGCGCAGCGGTCGACACCGGCGACATCGTCGTCGCGGACTCAAACGGAACGATCTCCTACGTCGACGCCGAGCAGATCGTCGTCGACAAGCAGGAGGGCGGCCAGGAGGAGTACGAGCTCCAGAAGTTCATGCGCTCCAACCAGGGCACGCTGATCCACCAGAAGCCGATCGTGGACGTCGGTGTCGAGATCAACGCCGGCGACGTGCTCGCCGACGGCTCGGCCACCGACGCGGGCGAGATGGCGCTCGGCAAGAACCTGCTGGTCGCCTTCATGTCCTGGGAGGGCTACAACTTCGAGGACGCGATCATCCTCTCCAAGCGCCTGGTGCAGGACGACGAGCTCACCTCGATCCACATCGAGGAGTACGAGATCGACGCCCGGACCACCAAGCTCGGCGACGAGGAGATCACCCGCGACATCCCGAACCGATCCGAGGAGAGCCTCAGAAACCTCGATGACCGCGGCATCGTCCGGATCGGCGCCGAGGTGGCGTCGGGCGACCTGCTCGTCGGCAAGGTCACCCCGAAGGGTGAGACCGAGCTGACCGCCGAGGAGAAGCTGATCCGCGCGATCTTCAAGGAGAAGGCGCGTGAGGTCCGCGACACGAGCCTCAAGGTGCCCCATGGCGAGGGCGGCGTTGTGATCGACGTCAAGACCTTCAGCCGCGACGAGGGCGACGACCTGCCGCCCGGAGTCAACGACCTGGTGCGCGTGTTCGTGGCCAAGAAGCGCAAGATCGCCGAAGGCGACAAGCTCGCCGGCCGCCACGGCAACAAGGGCGTGATCTCGAAGATCGTCGACGTCCAGGACATGCCGTTCCTCGAGGACGGCACCCCCGTTGACGTGATCCTCAACCCGCTCGGCGTGCCGAGCCGGATGAACCTCGGGCAGATTCTCGAGACGCATCTCGGTTGGGTCGCGGCCAACGGCTGGTACGACGACGGCTCGGAGGCGTACAGGCGCGCCGGCAACGGCGGCTCGCGCACGGATGGCAATGGAAGCCGCCCACCCAAGGTCTACGTCGCCACTCCGGTGTTCGACGGCGCCACCGTCGCCGACGTCGATACGGCGCTCGTGAAGTGGCAGGACGAGCACGAGGGCCGGATCAACATGGACGTCGACAAGAAGCGCCGCGAGGGCGAGCAGGCCTCGGGCAAGGTGAGGCTGTTCAACGGCCGCACCGGGGAGCCATTCGAGGAGCAGGTGACCGTCGGTTACATGTACATCCTCAAGCTCCTGCACCTGGTCGACGACAAGATCCACGCTCGCTCCACGGGTCCGTACTCGCTCGTCACCCAGCAGCCACTGGGAGGCAAGGCGCAGTTCGGCGGCCAGCGTTTCGGCGAGATGGAGGTGTGGGCGCTCGAAGCGTATGGCGCCGCCTACACCCTTCAGGAGATGCTCACGATCAAGTCCGACGACACGGTCGGGCGCGTGAAGGCCTACGAGGCGATCGTCAAGGGCGAGAACATCGCCGAGCCGTCGATCCCCGAGTCGTTCAAGGTCCTGCTCAAGGAGATGCAGTCGCTGGCGCTCGACGTCAACGTCGTCTCCGAGGAGGGCGAGCGCGCCGAGATGCGCGAGGAGGACGACGACCTCCTGCGCGCGGCCGAGGAGCTCGGAATCGATCTGTCTGGCGTGCGCGCCACCGACGGAGCGGCTGCCGATGAGGCGGTCGAGCACGAGGGCGAGACCGTCGAGGCCTCCGGCGAGGAGACCGAGACCGAGGACCCGGATCTCGAGCCCGGTGAGGATCTCGAGACCGAGGACTTCGCCACCGACGCGGACCCGATGCTCGACGCAGACATCCCCGCCGGAGAGGCGGAGGGCGTATTGGAAGAAGATGAGGCATAGGCGGTCAACTCGCCGTCCCCGGACTCCGATGCAGTTACGCCTGCGACCGGTCCGGTCTCCGATGCGCTTCGCGCGAGGAGACCGGCCCCGGTCATCAGGCTCCGCAGCAACTCCACAGCAATGAGATTTGAAGCACTAAAGGGAAGAAGCCCACTTTGATCGACATCAATAACTTCGACGCAATCGAGATCGGACTCGCCTCCTCCAAGCAGATCCGTGCCTGGAGCTCGGGCGAGGTGACCAAGCCTGAGACCATCAACTACCGCACGCTCAAGCCCGAGAAGGATGGGCTCTTCTGCGAGCGCATCTTCGGTCCGACGAAGGACTGGGAGTGCTACTGCGGCAAGTACAAGCGTGTTCGCTACAAGGGCATCGTGTGCGAGCGCTGCGGCGTAGAGGTGACCCGCTCGAAGGTTCGCCGTGAGCGCATGGGCCACATCGACCTCGCCGCCCCGGTCAGCCACATCTGGTTCTTCAAGGGGGTGCCCAGCCGGATCGGCTACCTGCTCGACATGGCGCCCAAGGAGCTCGAGAAGGTTCTGTACTTCGCCGCGTCGATCGTCACGTGGGTCGACGACGAGGCGCGCGCCAAGGACGTCGAGTCGCTCGAGACCGAGGTCGCGAAGGTGCTCGACTCCTATGCGGCCGAGAAGGAAGAGCGCGTGCTCGAGCTCAAGGAGTCGCTGGCGCGCCGGGAGGCGTTCCTCGAGTCAGGCAAGCAGGCCCGTGACTTCTCCGACGAGGATCACCTGTGGGTCGAGACGCTCGAGGTGAACGTCGCCAAGATCTCCGACGAGGAGCGCGAGAAGCTGCTCAAGGAGCTGCGCAAGAGCTTCCAGGCGGACATCGATGACACCGAGGCCTACATCGAGGACGCAGCCGAGCGCATGCGCCAGGTGTGGGAGCTGTTCAAGACGATGAAGCCCAAGGACGTGATCAACGACGAGACCACGTTCCGCGAGCTCAAGGACCGGTTCGGCTCACCGTACGGCTTCGGCGAGTACTTCCGCGGCGGCATGGGCGCCGAGGCGGTCCGCGACCTGCTCCAGCAGGTCGATCTCGACGCCGAGGCGGCCGACCTGCAGGATCAGGTCAAGACCGCCAAGGGCCAGAAGCAGTCACGCGCGGTCAAGCGGCTGAAGGTCGTCTCCGCGTTCATCAACTCGGGCAACAAGCCGGAGATGATGATCCTCGAGGCCGTGCCGGTGATCCCGCCGGAGCTGCGCCCGATGGTGCAGCTCGACGGTGGCCGCTTCGCCACGAGCGACCTCAACGACCTCTACCGGCGCGTGATCAACCGCAACAACCGGCTGAAGCGGCTGCTCGATCTCGGCGCCCCCGAGATCATCGTCAACAACGAGAAGCGGATGCTGCAGGAGGCCGTCGACGCGCTGTTCGACAACGGCCGCCGCGGCCGCCCGGTCACGGGCCCCGGCAACCGTCCGCTGAAGTCGCTGTCCGACATGCTCAAGGGCAAGCAGGGCCGGTTCCGCCAGAACCTGCTTGGCAAGCGCGTTGACTACAGCGGCCGGAGCGTGATCGTCTCCGGTCCGTCGCTGCGGCTGCACCAGTGCGGGCTGCCGAAGCTGATGGCGCTCGAGCTGTTCAAGCCGTTCATCATGGCGCGGCTGGTCGAGCGCAAGTCCGCGCAGAACATCAAGGCGGCCAAGAAGATGGTCGACTCGATGATCCCCGAGGTGTGGGACGTGCTCGAGGAGGTCATCCACGAGCATCCCGTGCTGCTCAACCGCGCGCCGACGCTGCACCGCCTGGGGATCCAGGCGTTTGAGCCGGTGCTGGTCGAGGGCAAGGCGATCCAGGTCCACCCGCTCGTCTGTCACGCGTTCAACGCCGACTTCGACGGCGACCAGATGGCGGTTCACCTGCCGCTGTCGGCCGAGGCGCAGGCCGAGGCCAGGATTCTGATGCTGTCGGCGAACAACATCCTCTCGCCGGCGCACGGCGCGCCGCTGGCCACGCCGACGCAGGACATGGTGCTCGGCGCGTACTACCTGACCTACGGGCCGGATGAGTCTCAGCTGGCGAAGATCGACCCGGCGACGCACGACCCGCGTCCGCACGTGTTCCGCACCTCGCAGGAGGCGGAGTGGTCCTACGAGCACGGCGTCGTGCGGTTGCACGACCTGGCCGAGTACCGCCCGCTCGGGCGCGAGGGCGGCCACCTGCTCACGACCGTCGGGCGGATCATCTACAACGACAAGATCGAGCGGGCGCTCGAGGAGGCGCTGGGCGAGTCGTTCGACCCGGACGGCTACGAGTTCATCAACCGCTCGATGAAGAAGAAGGACACCACCAGGCTGGTGGACAACCTCGTGCAGAACTATGGTGCGCCCACGATCTCACTGGTGCTGGACGCGTTCAAGGACATCGGCTTCCACTACGCCACCCAGGCGGGTGTGACGATCTCCAAGAACGACGTTCAGACGCCGCCGACGAAGGCGGCGATCCTGAAGCGCTACGAGAAGGAGCTGGCGACGATCGTCGGGCAGTACGACGACGGCGAGATCACCCAGGAGGAGCGCCACGAGGCGGTCACCAAGCTGTGGGATCGAGCCACAAACGAGGTCGGGGAAGCGCTCTACGAGCATCTCGATGAGCTCAACCCGATCTTCATGATGGCCAACTCCGGTGCCCGCGGTTCGTTCTCACAGATCCGCCAGCTGGCGGGGATGCGAGGCCTGATGGCCAACCCGAAGGGCGAGATCATCGAGCGGCCGATCAAGGCCAACTTCATGGAAGGCCTGACCGTGCTCGAGTACTTCATCTCGACCCACGGCGCCCGCAAGGGCCTGGCGGACACGGCGCTGCGCACCGCGGATTCGGGTTACCTCACCCGGAGACTCGTCGACGTGGCGCAGGACGTGATCATCCGTCAGGAGGATTGCGGCACCGAGCAGTTCATCGAGATGCCGGTCTCCAAGCTGGAGACCGACCCCGACAACCGGCGGCTGCGGCCGACCGGGGAGCCGAACGACAACCTGATCGGGCGGATCGCCGCGCGCGACGTCACGACCAAGCGCGGCCGGGTGATCGTCGAGCAGGGCAACGAGATCGACCGGGCGGAGCTCGCCGATCTGTACGAGGCATGGCAGGACGACACCGACAAGGGCCAGGTGATCCGGATCCCGGTGCGCTCCGTGCTGAAGTGCGAGGCGACGACCGGCGTGTGCCAGGCCTGCTACGGGCGCTCGCTGGCGACGGGCAAGCTCGCGCAGATCGGGGACGCCGTCGGGATCATCGCCGCACAGTCGATCGGCGAGCCTGGCACGCAGCTGACGATGCGTACGTTCCACACCGGCGGTGTCGCCGGGGCGGACATCACGCACGGTCTGCCCCGCGTGGTGGAGCTGTTCGAGGCCCGCAAGCCGAAGGGCCTTGCGAAGATCGCCGAGGTCGGCGGCAAGGTCTCGATCGAGGAGACCGACAAGGCGGTCACGGTCGTGATCACCGACGACGGCGGCGAGGAGCATCGCAACACGTTCCCGAGGCGCACACTCCTGTTCGTCGATGACGGCGGGAAGATCGAGCCGGGCACGCAGCTCAACGAGGGGTCGTTGTACCCGCACGAGCTGCTGGCGATCCGCGGCCGGACGGAGACCGAGCAGTACCTCGTCCGCGAGGTGCAGGAGGTCTACAAGTCCCAGGGCGTGGACATCAACGACAAGCACATCGAGCTGATCGTGCGACAGATGATGAAGAAGGTGCGGGTCGACCAGAAGGGCGACACCGACCTGCTTCCCGGCCAGTTCGTCGACCGCCAGGAGTACGGCCGCGTCAACCAGGCGGTGATCGAGGCCGGTGGCGAGCCGGCGCAGGCCGAGGAGATCATCCTCGGGATCACCAAGGCGTCGCTGAACACCGACTCGTTCCTGTCGGCGGCCTCCTTCCAGGAGACCACCAAGGTGCTGACGGACGCGGCGCTCGAGGGCAAGATCGACCGGCTCAACGGGCTCAAGGAGAACGTGATCATCGGCAAGCTGATCCCGGCGGCAACCGGGCTCAAGCGCTACCGCCGGATCGAGATCGAGCCCTCCGAGCCGCTGCCCCGCGGGATGGACGACGTCGGTCTGCTCGACCACGACGACCTCGCGGCCGAGCTCGGGCTGACCGACGGCGAGTCGCTGACCGGCTTCGGCGCCGGCATCGAGCCCGACCTGTCAGATCTCGAGGAGATCGGTCAGCACGGGTCCTCGCTCGGGTTCGCCGAGGAGCTCGCTGACCTCGACCTGCCGGCCGACGGCGGCAACTCCTCCGACGACGAGTAATTCGTTTGACTTCCGGGCCGCTCCCTCGTTCTGAGGGGGCGGCCCGAGTCATTTAGATCCCGCCCACCCGCCCCGACCACCGGGGGCCTCGCTGCGCTCGGCGTCCATGGGGCCGGGAGGGCCCGTCCGGACCTGTCGGCGGCGCGCGGGCCTAGCCAGGCCTGCGGCAGACGCCCCAGAACTGGACCTCCGCCGAGTGCTCGCTGAAGTTGGACCACCGGTAGCCCACGTATCCGTCGAGGTCGGGCCCGAACCCTCCGTGTCCGAGGAAATGAACGACCTTCCCGGTCGAGTAGTAGCCGGCCCCGGAGGAGACCGCCTTCTCGTCGGATCCGCACGTGATCCGCACCGAGTCGTGGCCCGGTGGGGGGGCAGCCGACTCCCGGTTCACGTGAAGCAGTGGAGCACAGTGCAGAGTCCCATCTTCGGTGAACGTGTTGAGGTCCCCGGGGGCGGCGACCTGCACTCGACCGAAATGAGAATCGAGGAGTACGCGAACGTGCGCGTAGGTTCCGGGCTTGATGTTGAGCTTTCTGCACAGATTCTCGCCATGCTCCCCGGCGTGTGTCCCCGTTCCACCCCAGGCATCGGTGAACTCGAACTTCTGCGCGCCCGAGGCAGGGACTGCGCTGGCCAGCGCCAGCGCCACACTCGCGGCCGCGATTCCGAGGTAACCAGCTCGTCTTCTCATCTATTCAGCCCCCAAAGTCGTCTCTCAGATCAAGCGGCGCCGGCCCCGGCCACTTGGCGCCCAAGGATAGCGAGGCCAATGCGTGCCGCCGCGCGCCGGGGCCGCCCCTCCCGAGGGCGGCCCACGGTGCGTCTGCGAAAGGCGCGTCTACGGCGCGCTGTTGGCGAACAGGTCCGTCGGACCCTTGGTCGCGATCGGCTTGGCCATCACGAACGCGGATGTCAGCCCGGACGAGGACGGCGTCAGTCCGTCGTAGTCGCCCACGAATGGCCCGACCGCCACCGGCGCCTGCAGCATGTCGAACGACCCGCTCGTCGAGAGCAGGGTCTCGCCGCTCCAGCTCGAGGCGCTCGAGCAGTTGCTCGAGCACGTCACGACGAACTGATCGGTGAGCCCGGGCTGCGCCGGAGTTGCGTTCTCGAGGTCGTAGTACTGCACCGCGACCCTGCCGCTTGCGTCGACCGTGACCTGCGGCGTGAACGCCTGTGTGCCACCGGGCGAGGCATCGACCCTGATCGTCGGCGTCCATGTGGCGCCACCGTCACTTGACATCGAGAATGCGATCTTCGGGTTGCCGGTCGGGCTGAAGCGCCCGTCCTGCCAGACCGCGTACAGCTTGCCGTCCGGGCCGGCCGTGAACTCGGGCAGTTCGTCGCTGGTGCGGATGTACTCACCGTTGATGAACACCTGCGCGACCTGCTGCGTGTCGATGATCGTCGGTCTCGACCAGGTGCTGCCGCCGTCCGTGGAACGGATGATCGCGGCGCTGAAGGTCGAGCGCGGATTGCCCTTCCCGCCCTTGTTGAGGATCAGGTCGAACCCGTCGATCAGCTGCCCCTTCGCCGGTCCAGCCTTGGGGACGACGATCTGGTTGCCGATCGTTTGGTTCTTCTGGCCGGGATCGAAGATCACCCGTCCCTTGCTCCACGTCGTCCCGCTGTCGGTCGTCTTGGAGAACATCGCCGGCCCGCGGAACGCCGGGCTGTGGTTGAACGCGCTCGGGTTGGCGTTCTTGCTCGGCGATGCCAGCCGGTCCCAGACCGCGTACGCATTGCTCGCGATCAGCGAATCGGCGGTCACCGACTCCTTGTCGTTGAGCACCGTGGTCGACGTGTCGAGCTCGGCGGTGACCGGGTCCTGCCAGTTGAGGCCACCGTCGGTCGACCGGCTGATGATGATCGAGCTGGCCCCGCCGAACGCCGGACCGTCGGCGTTGAAGGAATCGCTGATCGAGTAGGCCGTCTTCCCGTCGGCGGAGAAGCTGACCCACGGGTCCGTCCCACGATTGAAGAACCCCGCGGAGCCCTGCGTGGCCCCTTCGCAGATCGTGAACTTCGGCTGCGACGCGGCCAGCATCCACGAGTGTCCGCCGTCCGTGGAGACCGTGTTCGTGAGACCGTTGGAGCCACCGTCGTTCCAGCGATCCTGTTGCACCGACGCGATCAGGTGGCTCGAGTTCGTCGGGTCGACCGCGACATACGGCTCGACCTCATCGTCTGGGTAGTTCGTGCTACCCAGTGCCGTCTGCTGGGCGACCTGGCTGGCGCACGCCGGCGAGCCGCCGAGCGGATTGTCCGGCACCTGGGACGGTGTCGCTGCCACGGCATTGGCCGCGAAAACGCTGACCGCAAACGCACCGGTCGCGATCAACGCTAAAGCGCTGTGACGTAGGCATGATGGAATCACCATCACCCTCCTCTTATGAGTTGTTCCTCCCTGCCGCGGTCGTTGTTCCCCGCGGGGCGGCCGAGAAACTTGAATCGCTACGCGTAGCCGCCGGCTGGCTAGGCGACCGCGCCGGAAAGTGAGCGGCCACCGGCTCGGCTGATGCGCCTCCACGCGTGCTCGACGGCCACCTTCCCCGGGAGGCAATCGCTCTGGCGCGCCTCGACGAGCACCTCACGCGCGCGCGCCGCAGCGTCGTCCAGCGCCCGTTCGAGATGGGCCGGGTCCGGGTCGCCGCGTCGCTCGGCGTCGACATGGATGAGGCCACCGCAGTTGGCGATGAAGTCCGGCACGTACAGGATCTCCCGCGCTGCCAGGACGCGCTCGGTCTGCTCGTCCGCGAGTGGGTTGTTGGCGCTCCCGCACACGATCGCGCAGCGCAGCCGCGCGGCCACCTCCGCGTCGATCATCCCCCCGATTGCACACGGCGCGAGCACGTCGAGGTCGCGGCCGAGGACCGCCTGCGCGCTGTCGACGAGCTCGACGCCGGCGGCTTGCGCTGCCCGCGCCGTCGTCTGGACCGGGTCAAATCCAACGACCCGCGCTCCCTCTGCAACCAGCCAGCGCGCGAGCGGCTCGCCCACCTTGCCCAGGCCGATGACGCCGACGCCACGCCCGGCGAGCCCTTCGTCGCCGTGAAGCGTCCACAGTGCCGCGTGGATCGCCCCGAGAACCGTTCGCGCCGTATCGGGGGAGGGATCGCCGCCGACGCCGTCGTGAGGAGTCCGTCCGACGACGTGGTGCGTGTGCTCGGCGATCAGGTCCATGTCCGTCGTGCCGGTGCCGATGTCCTCGGCCGTTATGTAGCCGCCGCCGAGCCGCTCGATCTCCCGCGCCATCGCGATCAGCCTTGCTGAGCGCAGCTCCTCGCGGCCATCGTCGATCATCACCGCCTTGCCGCCGCCGAGGTCAAGGCCGGCAGCCGCCGCCTTGAACGTCATCGCATGCGACAGGCGTAGCGCGTCGTCCAGCGCCTCGGGAATGCCCCCGTCATATCGCCGGATCCGCAACCCGCCGAGCGCCGGGCCGAGCACGGTGGAGTGGATGGCGATGACGCCCCGGAGACCCGTGTCGGCATCCTGGATCAGCTGGACGCGCTCGTGCTCCCAGGAGAGCGCATGAAGGAGGGCGTCAGCTATCGACGCCATAGTTACAACACACCATCCATGGTCTACTTTAATACCAACTCTGGCGAATTTTCAATCCCTTGACCGATAGCGTGTACGCATGGAAATGGATCCCACCCACCCCGGGTTTGTGCCGGTCGGCCCCAGGCGTACGTTCGAGGGGGCGGTGGAGCAGATCGCCGAGCGGA
Source organism: uncultured Solirubrobacterales bacterium (assembly GCA_963796525.1). Lineage (GTDB taxonomy): Bacteria > Actinomycetota > Thermoleophilia > Solirubrobacterales > Solirubrobacteraceae > Palsa-465. The sequence continues at coordinate 57,343 of CAWCMD010000007.1, read as the reverse complement.
TTCGGCTCGGGGAGCTCGGGGCGGGGGACCGGCTGCCGTCCGAGCGCGAGCTTGCGGCCGCGATGCGGATCAGCCGACCGACGCTGCGCGAGGCCGTGCGGCTGCTTGCGGACGCCGACGTGCTGGTCGTCCGGCCAGGTTCCACGGGCGGCATCTTCGTCGCCTCCGACTACGTGCCGAGCGAGCTGCTGCGGTCGAAGTCCGACCTGCGCCTGGACGAGGTCGCCGGCGTGCTCGAGGCCAGGCGCCTGATCGAGCCACGCGTCGCCCAACTGGCCGCCGTCAACGCTCGTGAGGACGACTATGCACGCCTGCAACTGATCATCGACGCCCAGACCCAGCTTGTCGAGGAGGGGGATGTGCTCGCCCACGAGGACCGCTTCCTCCAGCTCGACACGCAGTTTCACCTGCGGATCGCCCGCGCCACCGGCAACAGCACGATCGTGTCGATGATGCGCACGCTCCTGCGCCGACTGGAGATCGCGCGCGATCTGGCCGTCCACGAGCCGCCCACGGTGCCATGGGTCATCGACATCCACGAGCGCACGCTTGCCGCGATTCGCTCCGCCGACCACGACCGGATCGAGCGCGTGATGGACGAACACCTGGCCGCGCTCGAGCAGGCATGGGAGCAGGCCACCGACCGCGTGCTGGTTCGGCCGATCCCAGAGTTCCTGCGGACGGTGGCGGAGCGAGGCCGCCGGTAGGCCTCATTCGGTCACGCTGGCGGTCAGCCTCACCCGGTCGCGCTGGCCGTCGGCCTTCGGCGGTGCGGATACCGCAAGCGCGTGCCAGGAACGGCATAGTCGATGAGCGCAGCGCCGCATCCGAGCAGCAGGAGCGCCAGCAGCAACGCGAGCACCTCCTGCTTGGTTGTCGAAGCGGAGAACGTCCACCAGAAATCGGGCAGCGGCCCGAAGTTGCGATCCGGGTGGCGGAGATTAATCGATTGCTCCGTTACCCCGCCATGGCTGATAGGTCACGACGAACCCCGAGCCCGTCAGCGCCTCCTTGAGGTAGGCGGCGGTCAGCTCAACCTGGAAGACCAGCGGAGATGCCAGCGGAACCCAGCGTGGTCCGTCGTCCCCATAGGCGACCGGTGAGCTGTCGTACACGCGCTGGCCGGCCAGGCTCGTGGATGCCTGCTCGATCACTCCATATGCACTGAATACTGCGGCGAACTGAATGCCTATCGCCAGCGCCGCCACCACGACGAGCCAGCGCCGCCGGCGTCGATCGGTGAGCCACCAGGCGATCGGCACAACGAGCAGCCACGCCATCGGCACCAGGTACCTTGGGCCCCACGTTTCGTCGGTCCACGCCACCGACGTCGCCACGAACACGATGCTGATCACCGCAGTCAGCACGATCGTGACCGTCAGCGGGGGGTCGATGCGACGCAAGTCACGCAGGCCGAGGAGGCCCAACACAACGAGTGGGCTGTAAAACAGTAGCCCCTTTCCCGGGCTGACGAGCAGACCAACCGCGCTGACGGGGATTGCCAGCACGCGCTGCCTGACGTACGGGTCACCGAAGTTGGAAACCGAGCCCGTCCGATACCAGTTGTACCAGACGATCGCCGCCACGCCAGCGAGTATGGGCACGGCCAGCGCCATGAGGATCGAAACGCGTCGTTCTCGAATCAGCCGGACGTAGGTTCCGGCAAAGAGCGGGAGCGCTCCTATCACCAGCAGCGATCCGTACGCCTTCGAGTTCATCGTCAACGCGATTGCCAGCCCGAGCACGGCCGAACGTCCGACCGTCGGTCGGCGCACCACCGCAGCGGCGGCCGCGAGCGTGATCGCGAACATCGCCAGCAGGGTCGTATCCATTCCGATCTTGGAATACGGCCAGATCAGCGTCCCGACCGCGCACAATCCGGCGACAAGCAGCGCACACCTCTCGGTGACTCCGCGGAGCGTCAGCAAGACGAAGATTGCAGCGACGGCCAACGCGGCCATTGCCGGGTCGAACAGCTGCAGCAGCGTCAAGCGCCAGCGGTAGTTGCGTCCGCCCGACGAGGAGTCGTCGAGCCGCTCGCCGAGCCAGTAGAACGGCACTTCCAAAACCGGTTGCGTCAGCATCGCTCGCCCGTATCGCACGCCTCCGCGCCCGATGCCCATCGGCGCTGCCAGGACGGATCCGCTTAGCACCTGGGGATGTCCGGTCTCCACTAGCCCCTCGGCGACAGCGCCTGTCTCGTTCTCGTAGCCCTGCAGCGAACCCGCGGTTAAGCCGAAAAGGCCAAACGCCGCGAGCGCGAGAAGCACGACAATTGGTGCCCGGCGCCGGCCTGCCGATGTGCGCGTCTCTTTCTCAGGCTCCGCGACGCTGACCACGGCTCCGCAGGCTATCGAGATGTTACGTTCAGCGAGCTCAGGACAAACGGTCGATATCGACTTCCACCTCCTCTACTTCAAGCTCGATGTCGTCTCCGACATCCACGATTTTGCGCTCGACGTCGTGCTCGAGCTCCCGCAGGCGCTGCAGCCGGTTGACCTTGAACGTTCTGCCGCTGAACAGCGTCGGCAGCGAGCACAAGGCAAAGCACAGGGCCCCGGCCGAGGTGGTGAAGTTGGCGGCGGCCAGATCGAGCACCGAGCCGGTCGAAGGCACCACGTAGCCGGCTACGGCGGAGATGCCGAACAGCACACAACCGAGCAGGTTTACGACCGGCTCCCACCATCCCGCGCGCCGGATCTGCGGCACCAGTCCTCGACTCGGCAACCAGTAGTAGCCGATCGCGCCGGATACCAGGAAGCACACCGACCCGGCCGCGTCGGGTCTCCACACCAGCCGGTTGTAGGCGTGGCTCGAGGACGAGACGCCGATCGCAAAGAAGGTCGTGACGTTGAACGCCACCGTCCCGACCGATTGGACCCACGCGGTGCGCCACGCCGCAAGCCCGGCGCGCGATTGGCGTCGCTCCGGCCATGCAAGCCGGCTCTGCGTGGCGCCGGCGAGCGTGAACAGGATCGATCCGACGAAGAACGTGACCTCATCCGCCGTATCACCGACCAGCTTGGCGTAGGGCGCCAGCGGAGCGATGACGAAGCAGGTCGACCCGAGCACGAAGAACAGCGCCATCCAGCGTGCCCGGATGGCATCGGACCGGTGGGGATCATTCCTGGTGTTGCCCGCGCTCATGTATCCGCGGGCATTGTCTTCCGTTGAGGCTCAGCTGGGGTTCGCGACCGGCGTGCGTCGCTCCGTGCGCCTCGTCGGGCGCGAACGAGTTTTCGGCCGCGGACGGATCGTCAGCTGCCGGAGCTCCTCGACCTCGGTCTCGTAGTCCGCGATGATCTTCTCCGGATCGGGCACCAGCCCAGGGTCGACCTGGAAGCCCACCGTCACGCCGCCGTTGTAGCTGAAGATGCTCATCCCGATGCCGATCGAGCCGGCCGCGGGAACCCAGCCGACCACTCCGGCCAGCTCCGTCCCGGCGAAGTACAGCGGTTCGCGCGGGCCGGGTACGTTCGTCATCACAGCCGTCGTCTTCTGGGCGAACACGTCAAGCAGCCGTTGCTCGATCTGCGGCGGCGTCATCCCGATCACGCCGAGGATCCCGTAGGAGAGCACGCCCTCGGGCGAGTGTTTGATGTGGTCCATCCGCAGGTGAACCTCGGCGAGCCGCCGCGCGGGATCCTTGATTCCCACGGGCAGCGCGAGGTACACGAGGCCGAAGCGGTTTCCGAGCTCTCGCGGGAGCGGCTCGTCGAGCGGCCGCAGGTTGAACGGCACCATCGTGCGGATCTCGTCGACAAGGCTGCGGCGACGTTTCAGGTAGCGGTGCAGCGCGCCGGTCATCGCGGCGATCAGGACGTCGTTGACCGTCGTACCGGTGGCGTGGCCGATCTCTTTGATCTCCTTGAGCGGCATCGGGTCAGACCACGTCACCTTCCGTCGGACGCCCAGCTTGCCGCGCAGGACAGTCTTGGCGTCGGCGGTGGTCAGCAGCAGCTTCGCGAGCGCGCGCGCCTCCGAACTGGTGCGGGCGGCGAGTCCCGGCAACTCGTCGGCCGGATGCGCGAGGATCTCGAGCCCTTGGTGGAAGCCGGCCTCGGCCAGGTGGGCACCGGCTCTGACCGGGGCGACCACCGAGCCGAGCAGCGTACGGGGGCCGCGCTGCTCCTCAAGCGGAGCGATCCCAGCGTCGGGGCTGGAGTCGGTGAGCGAGAGCAGCAGCCGCGACAGCGCGATCCCGTCGGCGATGCAGTGATGCATCCGCGAGACGAGCGCCATCCCCTCACCGTAGCCGTCGATCAGGTAGGTGTCCCACAGCGGCTTCGTGCGATCCAGGGGAGTGGCCATCAGGTCGCTGACGAGTTCCTCGAGCATCCTGCGGTCACCTGGGGCCGGGAGCGCGAGGTGGTGAATGTGACGGTGGAGATCGAAGTTCGGATCGTCCTCCCAGGTGGGGAAGCCGACTCCCAGGCGGGGCTCCACGACGCGCTGACGAAACCGCGGGAAGCGCTCGACCAGTCGCGTGCGGATGACCTCCGTGCTACGGATCAGATCGAGCGGCTCGTCGAACCACAGCACGGAGTTGACAACCATCAGGTTGGTCGGTCGGTCCATGTGCAGCCAGGCCGCGTCAGCATTGCTCATTCGCTGCGCGCTCATCGCTCATCCTCCTCGGGTCGTCAATCCGACCGTATCTCCCACCCGCGGTGAGCACATCCGCAGCGAGCCGCGATCTGATCCGTAGCTTGCACGGCAATCGCGCGCAAGACGACTGATACCGTTGTGCTCAGTCGCGAGCCTGGGTGGCCGGGAAGGCCGCGGCTCCCGTGAGAACGAACTATTTGGGGGTTGTCGTGAGAGCCATCAAGCTTTGCCTGCGGGTTGCGCCCGCGATCGTCCTGCTCGCGGCTGTTGGCGCTCCCACGTCTGCGGGAGCAGCCACGCGATACGCGGTGACGAAGCGTCTCTGCAGCGTGCCGCAGAGCCCTCACACCGCGATGTGCTTCGTCCAGGAGCGCAGGTTCGTCAGAGCCGGAACGAAGGGCGCGCGCCAGGTCAAGCTCGCCGGTGGTGCGACCAGGGCCGGGACGATCGGACCGGCAGGAGGGTTGACTCCGAGCGACCTCGCCGCGGCCTACGGGCTGAACACGACCGGAGGTGCCGGCCAGACCGTGGCGATCGTCGACGCGTACAACGATCCCAACATCGACGCCGATCTGCAGACGTTCGACGCGCAGTACGGGCTCGCGCCGTGCAGCGTCGCCAACGGGTGCCTTCAGATCGTCAACCAGAACGGATCGGCGAGCCCGCTACCCCCCAACGACATCAGCGGCTGGTCGATTGAGGAGTCGCTTGACGTCCAGGCGGTCCATTCCGTGTGCCAGGGTTGCAAGATCATCCTGGTCGAGGCGAACACGAGCAACGATTCCGACCTCGCCGTCGCCGAGAACACCGCTGCCGCGCTGCACGCGACGGAGATCAACAATTCGTTCGGCGAACCAGAGCCGCAGGCGAGTCCATCGTTCGCGGCGGCTTTCAATCATCCGGGAACCGTGGTGACGGCCGCGACCGGCGACGACGGTTACTACTCGTTCGACCTGCTGCAAGGGGTCAACACTCCGAACGTGCCCTCGTCAACTAACACCGTCGTCTCCGTCGGCGGTACCTCGCTGTATCTGACGCAGAACGGGACCCGGTCCTACGAAACCGTGTGGAACACGAACGGGCCTAAGGACGTCTATGAGCGGGCGTTCGGCCAGCCGCTCGGAGCCGCCGGTGGCGGCTGCAGCGCCGCATTCCCGGCCCAGAAGTGGCAGAGCGCGCTGTCGGTATGGGGTGAGACCGGATGCGGCGGCAACCGCCTAGCTGCAGACATCTCGGCGCTGGCCGATCCACTGACCGGTTTCGACATCTTCGACTCCTACAACCCCGGCGGCGGTGCGCCCGGCTGGGCCACGTTCGGCGGCACGTCGCTCTCCTCGCCGATCGTCGCCGCTGCCTACGGCCTGGCCGGCGGCGCGCAGGGCGTCAGCTACCCGGCGCTCACGCTCTACGGGCATCTCGCAAGCGCGTACGACGTCACGGTCGGCGGCAACGGCTGGTGCGCCGGGATGGGCGCTTCGCAGTGCGGCAACCCCAACAGTCCGTCGGCGATCGTCGACTGCGCCTACGCGGCGGACGGGTCGCTCGCCCCGGGCAACCGAGCCTGCTCGGCACTCGCCGGCTATGACGGACCGACGGGCGTTGGCACGCCCAACGGCGTGTCGATGTTCCAGCGAACTGGCCCCGGCGGCTCGGTCACGGGCCCCGCCGCCGTGGCCGCAAACCAGAGCGGCGTGTGGCATACGTCGGCGCTCGATCCGTTCCCAGGCGGAGCGATTTCGAGCTACAGCTGGGATTGGGGCGACGGGACGCCGAACACGATCACTCCGAACGTGACCGCGGCGCACACCTACCGCGCCGGCGGTACGCGGACGATCCGGGTCACGATGACCGACACCTACGCAATGACGGGCGTCGCCACCTACACCGTGCGCGTGGCCTCTCCGACGCGCCCGACGAACGTCACCAAGCCGCGGATCGGCGGCAGCGCCCGCGTGGGCGCCCGGCTGGTGGCCTCGACGGGCACGTGGTCTGGAGTGCCGGCGCCGGCCTTCTCGTTCCAGTGGCAGCGATGCAGGTCGACCTGCGCCAACATCGCACGCGCCACGGGGAGTTCGTACACGCCGGCGCGGGCCGATCGCGGGGCGAAGCTCCGCGTCGTCGTGACCGCCAGGAACGTCGCCGGAAGCAGCTCGGCGGCGTCGGGGCAGGTCGGTCCGGTGCGGTAGGGCTGCGCGGCGTGCGCCGCGCAGCATCCGTGGGGCCGCGCGGGCCCGTCCGGACCGCATCCCACGCGTAGAGTCCGGCGCGTGACCGTTCCCCGCTCGTGGCACGAGCACCTCCCGGACGGCGTGCGTCCGGAGGATGTCGACTTGACCGCCAGGCGCAGCCTGCCGGCGGCGTGGACGAAAGTCTGGGCTGACGCTCCCGCGGCGCCGGTTGTGTTCGTGCCCGATCGCGGCTGGATCACGGCCGCTCACCTTGAGGAGGCTTCGCGGCGCGTGGCGGGGCGCTTGCAGGGCGCGGGGCTCGAGCCCGGCGACCGGATGCTGTTCAGCGCCGAGTCCTCGCTCGAGCTGGTGGTCGCGCACGTGGCCGCGGTTCGCGCCGGGATCGTCGTCGTTCCCGCCAACACCGCATACCGGCAGCGAGAGCTGGCTCATGTCGTGACCGATGCCCGTCCCAGGGCGGCGCTGCTCGACGATCCAGAGCGCGCGCGGTGGGTGTCGGCGGCGGATCCGCAGGTCGTCGTGGTTGGTCCCGATGTCGACCTACCCGATCGCGAACCGGAGGCACTGGACACCGTCGCCTCGGACGCGCCTGCCTTGATCGGATACACGTCGGGCACGACCGGCGCCCCGAAGGGCGCGGTGCTCACCCAAGCCAACCTGCTCGCCGGCAGCGAGGCGGTCGCGCTCGCGTGGCGGTGGGGCGCTGAGGACCGGCTCGTGCTCGCGCTGCCGCTGTTTCATGTCCACGGCTTATGCGTCGGCCTGCACGGGACGCTGCTGGCGGGTGCGTCCGCCGTGCTCCTGGCTCGCTTCGAGGTCGATGCCGTACTCGATGCCGCCGCCGCGCATCGAGCGAGTCTGTTCTTCGGCGTGCCGACGATGTATCACCGGCTGGCAAGCTCGGCGCGAGCGGGAGAGCTGGCTCGTCTGCGGCTGTGCGTCTCGGGCTCGGCTGCGCTGCCGGCTGAGCTTCATCGTGCGCTCGCCGAGCGCGCCGGCCAGCTGGTGCTGGAGCGCTACGGGATGACCGAGACGATGATGAACGTCTCGAACCCCTACGACGGAGAGCGGCGTCCCGGCAGCGTCGGGTTCCCACTGCCCGGCGTCGAGCTGCGCTTGGCGGAGGACGACAACGAGATCCAGCTGCGAGGACCGAATGTGTTCTCCGGCTACTGGGAGCGTGAGCAGGCGACGCGCCGAGAGCTTTATCGAGGGATGGTTTCGTACGGGCGACCTCGGCGCGCTCGACGAGGATGGATATGTGCGGATTCTCGGCCGCTCCAAGGAGCTGATCATCACCGGCGGGCTGAACGTCTATCCGCGCGAGATCGAGGACGTATTCCTCAGGCATCCCGCGGTCGCCGAAGTGGCGGTGGTGGGCACCCCGTCCGCGGAGTGGGGCGAGACGGTCACGGCGTTCGTCGTGCCGGCCACGGAGTCGCCGAGTGCCGCGGCCCTGCTCGAGTTCGCCGCCGAACGGTTGGCGCCGTTCAAGCGCCCGCGCGCCCTCCAGTTCGTCGACGCTTTGCCGCGGAACGCGCTCGGCAAGGTGCTCAAGCACGAGCTCGCGTAGCGGCCGATTCGCGGGCACCGACAAGTGATCCAGACGTGCGCCGGAGCCGCGGGAAGTACCAGTTGCGCTCTCCGAGGATCGTCATCGTCGCCGGGAGCAGGATGCCCCGGATGATCGTCGCGTCGATCAGCACGGCGACCGCGAGACCGATCCCGAACTCCTTGAGCTCGAGCAGGCTGAGCGTGGCGAAGATCGCGAACACCGCCACCATCACGGCGGCTGCGCTCGTCACGACGCCCGCGGTCGAGCCGATCCCTTGCGCCACTGCGTCGCGCGTTGACAGGCCGCGATCGCGCGCTTCCTTGATCCGACTGAGGATGAACACGTGGTAGTCCATGGAGAGGCCGAACAGGATCACGAACATGAACAGCGGTAGCCAGCTGGTTACCCCGGGTGGGTGGGATCCAATCCATTTGAATCCCAGCAGCCCCTCTGCCCAATGGTGCTGGAAGACGAGCGCAAGCACGCCGTAGGCGGCGCCCACGGACAGCAGGTTCAGCGCGATCGCCGTGATCGGAATCACCAGCGAGCGGAACGTCGCGAGCAACAGCAGGAACGCAAGCCCAAGGACGAACGCGAACACCCACGGCGCGCGGGCGGCGAGCAGGTCGCCGAAGTCCTTCGACTGCGCGGTCTGGCCCGTCACGTGCGCGGTCACGCCCGGCACCTGTCCGAGCGTGTCCGGGATCAGCCGGCCGCGCAGCGTGGCCAGCGCACGGTTGGATGCGGCGTCCGTTCCCTGGCCCGCCAGCGACAGCTGTAGGACGGCCACCGTGCCGGCGCGGTTCGCGGCCACCGACATCGGGCCGCTGATCTGCCCGGTGCGCAGCGCCTCGCGCTCGAGCTTCGCGATCCCCCCGCGAACCTGGCCGGCGCCGACATCCGGAGCCTGGACGACAATCATTGCGGGCGCCGGGCTCCCCGGGAACGAAGCCTGGATCCGCGCGTAGGTCTTCATCACCGGCAGGCTGGCCGGCACGCTGCGGGCGCCGGGGACCTCCGTATGAAGCGCGAGCGCCGGCGCCGCCAGTGCGAGCAGCAGCCCCGTCGCCAGCAGCGCGGACACGCGGGGATGGCTGAGAACCGGCCGCAGCAGCAGCGAGGAGACGCTGCGGCGGTCGCGGCGCCGGCGTCCCAGGAACGGGATCCGGCCCTTGTCGATGCGGTCGCCGAGCACGGACAGCATCGCCGGCAGGAACGTGATCGAGCCGATCATCGCCACCGCGACGACGATCATCGTTCCGAACGCGAAGGAGATGAACGTGGCGTTGCCGGTCAGGAACATCCCAGCCATCGCGATCATCACGGTGATTCCGGAGACGAGCACCGCGCGACCGGACGTCGCGCCGGCAACTTCGAGCGCCTCGGCCGCTGAGCGGCCCGCCGCCCGCTCCTCCCGCTCGCGACGGATGTAGAACAGCGCGTAGTCGACCCCGACCGCCATCCCGATCAACACGATTACCGACGAGGCGGCCCCGTCGAGAGCGAAGAAATGACTCGGAATCGCGACCAGGCCGAGCGTCGCTGCGACCGCCGATATCGCCAGCAGGACCGGAACCGACGCCGCAACCAGGGCCCCGAAGACGAGTACCAAGATCAGCAGCGTGACCGGCAGCGACAGCGTCTCGGCGTGCTTGAGATCGTTGCCCATCGCGGCGTTCAGCGCCTTGATCGCGCTGGCCTCGCCGAACTCGCCGATACGCAGGCGCGGATGCGCGCGCTGCGTGCCGGCGACGGCGGCGAGCACGGGTTGCACGCGATTCTGCGCGGAATCGGGACTTCCGCGCAGGGTGAGCTGGATCAGCGCCGAGTGCTGGTCGCGCGAGAACTGCCCGGCGTTGCCAGGCGCGTACGGTGAGCGCACCGAACTGACAGCCGGCAACGCGCGGAGCTTCGCTACGAGCTGCTCGACGACGCCGCGGAATTCAACGCTGTGGATAGGGTATCCCACCCGCACCGGCGAGGTGATCAGCACCTGCTCCTGGGCGGGCTGACGGAACTCTCGATGCAGGACCGCGTTAGCTGCGCCGGAACTTCCCGTCCCACCCTGGTCGTTGGCCAGCTTGACCGTTCCGATCGACATGCCGAGCGCGAGCGATGCGACCACGAACACAAGCCAACCTGCGATCGCGGTCTTGCGGTGCCGTGCGCTCCAGCGTCCTGCGCGAGCGGCGACGCCTCTGTACCTCACCATCTGCCACCTCCAAATCGCGTGATCAAAAGAGCTGGCTCAACGGTCTCAACGGAGCATCGAATGCACCATCCGAGCAGCGGGCCAATCGGCGCGGGTGCGACCACCCGGAAGCGAGGTAGGGTTATCCGGAGGTAGTGCGAGCCCTACCTAAGAACCGGCAGCAGGCCGGGTAGGCGGCGCGCGGGCGATCACTTACCGTTGCAAGCGTGACCCGTGTGCGATCAACCGCAGTTCAGGCCCTACGCGACTTCCTCTACGTCGCGCTCGGGTTCCCCCTCGGCCTGCTCTGGCTGATCGCGCTCGTGGTCCTCGTGGCGGTCGGTGTCAGCACATCCGTGGTGATCGTCGGCATCCCGATCCTGGCGCTGACGTGGCTGCTGTGCGGCTGGGGCGCGAACACGGAGCGCGAGCGGGCCTCGCTGATTCTGGGTGCGCCGATCCGGCGCGTGCAGCGGGCGCCGCTGCCGGATGGGTTGCTCGCGAGCTGGCGCGCGCGGGTCACCGATTCCTCGCGCTGGAAGGAGTTCGGCTACATGGTGGCGCTCGGCCCCGTCGGGCTGATCACCAGCACGATCGTGATCAGCCTGTGGGCCGCCGTGCTCGCGGCGATCGCGGCTCCAGCTTTTGTCTCGACGGCGCCATCGCAATCGCTGCTCGGAGGCCTGCACAGCGGTACGCAGATCGCGGTCGTCGTGGGCGGCGTGGTACTCGCCGCCGTCACCGTCGCCGTCACGCGTGGCCTGGCGATCGGCTTGGGCGCGATCGCCACGGGACTGCTCGCGCCCGATGAGCGCGCCGCGCTTGTGGCGCGCGTCGAAACGCTCGAGGCGACCCGGATGGGCGCCGTGGAGTCCGCGGACGCACGTCTGCGTCGGTTGGAGCGCGACCTCCACGACGGCGCGCAACACCGGCTCGCGTACATCGCGATGGAGCTCGACCGTGCCCGCACAAAGATGTCGGACGATCCCGATACGGCGCGGGAGCTGCTGGGTCGAGCGCACGAGGAGTCAAAGCGGGCGATGACGGAGCTGCGAGATCTCGTGCGCGGCATTCATCCATCGGTACTCACAGACCGCGGGCTCGATGCTGCGGTGTCTGGGCTGGCACAGCGTTGTCCTGTCCCCGTCGATTTGACCGTCGCACTCGACGAGCGCCCGCCGGTGGCGGTCGAGACCGCCGCGTACTACGTCGTCGCCGAGGCGCTCACGAACATCGCCAAGCATTCGGAAGCCGCCCACGCAGGCGTCGAGATCACGCGCAACGGCCGGTCGCTGACGATTGAGGTGCGCGACGACGGCCACGGAGGTGCCCAGCGAAAGGCCGGGTCGGGTCTGGAGGGGCTCGCGCAACGGGTCGAGGCGCTCGACGGGACGCTCGCAATCGACAGTCCGCGCGGCGGTCCCACGGTCATCAAGGCGGAGTTGCCATGCGCGTCGTGATCGCCGAGGACCTGGCGCTGCTGCGCGGGGGGATCGCCTCGCTGCTGCGAGACGAAGGACACGAGGTTGTGGCCGAGGTCGGCGACGGCGGCGCGCTACTCGCCGCCGCCGAGGAGCACCGGCCCGACCTCGCGATCATCGATGTGCGGATGCCACCGACCCAGACCGACGAGGGCGTCCGGGCGGCGCTGGAGCTGCGGCGCCGCCAGCCGGACATCGCGATCCTGATCCTCAGCCAGTACGTGGAGGAGCGCTACGCCACCGACCTGCTGAGCGCCGGCAGCCGCGGCGTCGGCTACCTGTTGAAGGACCGTGTCGCGGATGTGAGCGAGTTTCTTTCCGCGGCCAGACGAGTGGCCGCGGGCGGGACGGCGATCGATCCGGAGGTCGTCTCGCAGCTGCTGAGCCGCAAGCATCGAACCGACGTGCTCGAGGAATTGACCCCGCGCGAGCGGGAGGTGCTGGCGATGATGGCCGAGGGACATTCGAATTCGGCGATCGCCGAGCGACTCGTGGTCACCGAGGGCGCGGTCGAGAAGCACGTCCGCAACATCTTCATGAAGCTCGGCCTGCCGCCGACCGAGCAGCAGCACCGCAGGGTTCTCGCTGTCCTGACCTACCTGGGGGTGTGAACGGTGACTGCCTCGCCAATCCGCTTCCTGCTCGCGCTGATCGGCGCGCTGCTAGTGGTCGCGATGGTGTTGCTGGGCGCCTGGACGCTGCTCGATCTCACCGCGCGTCACACGTTCGCCGCGCGGTCCTCCTTCAGCGGAGTCACCTCGCTGAAGATCGACAGCGGCAGCGGGGATGTGCATCTGACGGGCGCCCCGGCGGGATCGGCGCTGGTCGTCGTCGAGCACGTCACCGAGGGTCTGGCTGCGCCACACCGCCAGACGCTGCGTGGCCCCGGTGGTGCGCTGCAGCTAAAGCAGGATTGCGCAGCGCTGATGGACATGGAGTGCAGCGTCAGCTACGACATCACCGTGCCGGCCGGGACGGCCGTCACGGCCGGTTCAGGCGCCGGCGACGTCATCGCCAGCGGCCTGTCGACGGATGGGTCGCTGGACTTGCATTCGGGCGCCGGCGATGTGACCGCGACCGCGATCGCCGCTTCGGTGATCAAGCTGTCAAGTGGCGCCGGCGACGTGGCGGCGCAGCTGAGCAGCGTGGCCCGCACCCTCGACGCCAGCTCGGGTGCCGGCGATGTGACACTCACCGTTCCCAACGCCTCCTATGCGGTTCATACCCACTCGGGCGCCGGAACGGTTTCGGACTCTGACCTGCGCATCGATCCGTCGTCACCACTTCGGATCAGCGCAACCTCGGGCGCCGGCAACGTGACGATCAGGACGAGGTAGCGGTTAGCCGCTGCAGTCCTTGCAGGCGCCGTGCAGCACGATCTCGTGCTCGTCGACGCGCATCGGGACGCGGCGGCTGAGCTTCTGGATCGCGCTCTCGAGCTCGTGGTCGATGAACGGCGTCACGGTGCCGCAGTTGTCGCATACGAGGTGATGGTGGTGGCCGGCACCGGAGCGGACCGGCTCGTAGCGCGCCATCGCCTGGCCCACTTGAAGCTTCTGGACGAGGTGCAGGCGCTCGAGCTCGTCGAGGATCCGGTACACGCTCGCCCGCGCGACCGGTCGCTCGGAATCCTTCAGCGCCTCCTCGATCTCGACGGCGGACAACGCGCATGGTTGCGAATCGAGCAGCTCGAGCACTGCGCGGCGGGCGGCGCCGGTGTGGTGGTTGGTCTCGGCGAGCACACGCTGTGCGTGTGTCGCCCAACGCTCGGTGTTTCGTGAGGCCATCGGTTTCAGTCTAATTCTCGATTCGGGGTTGGGACGCAGGCCGCAGGCGGCGCAGGTCGGTCGTTACCAAGAACGCGAGCAGGTAAATCCCGCTTGCGACGGCGATGATCGCCGAACTCGGGGAAGCTTCGGGATCAGGTAGCTGAGCGTGAGCCCGGTCCAGGTCGCGGCGACCGCGAACGCCGCGGAGAGCCCGAGCGCCAGGTAGGGGTTGGGAGTCAGGCGCTGAGCGGCACCCGCGGGAGCCGCCAGCAGGCCTAGCAGCAGCAGCGCGCCGATCGCCTGCGTCGCCTCGGCGGTCGTAGCTCCGAGCAGCGCCAGGGTGAGCAGGCCGAGCGCCCGGACCGGGACACCGCGCGCGGCAGCTACGGCGGGATCGACGCTCGAGAACAGCAGCGGACGGGCGATCGCCAGCACTGCAACGACGATCGCGGCCGCGATCGCTGCCGCCAGCCGGGCATCGCCGGCGCTCAGGCCGAAGATCGAGCCGAATAGCGTCCGTGCTCCGAGCAGCCCGTTGCTGCCGCCCGATCCGGCATTGAAGCGTGCCAGGAAGTAGACGCCGAGCCCGAGGACCCACGCGAACACGATGCCGATCGTGACGTCGTCGGGGTGCGCGCGGTCGCCAAGCGCTCCGATCGCCAGCCCGACGAGGATCGTCGCGGCGAACAGTCCCAGGCGCAGGTCGATCCCGGCGGCGGCCGCAGCGAGGGCGCCGGTGAACGCAACGTGGGAGAGGGCATCGCCGGCAAACACCTGGGCGCGTAGCACGACGAAGTAGCCCACCAGCCCGCAGGCCAACGCGATCGGCGTGCCGGCGAGGAAAGCGTTCCGGACAAACTCGTGGGCGAACATCAGTCGATCACCGCGCGGGCGATGCGCGCGATCAGGTAGAGGACGAACGCGACCGTCGTGATGTAGAAGCCGACGGGATAGTTGTAGAAGTAGGCGAGCGATAACCCGACCCAGGTCGTGAGCACAGCCAGCGCGACGCTCAGCACGAGGCTCGCGCCAATTCTCGGCGTGATCAACTGCGCCGTGGCGGGCGGCGCAACGAGCAGCGCGAACACGAGCAGCACGCCCGTGATCTGCGCGGTGGCGGCGACCGCGAGCCCGAGCAGCACCAGGAACGCGAGCGACAGCCGGCGTGCCGGTACACCCCTCGCGCGCGCCACGTCCTCGTCGACCGAGGCGAACAGCAGGCGGCGGCCGGCGAGCGCGAGCCATGCCAGCGTCAGAGCGGCGACGATCGCGAGCGTCAGGACCTGGCCGCTCGTGATCCCGAGGAAGTCGCCGAACAGCAGGTTCTCGTAGCCGGCGAGCACCCCCTGGTAGAGGCTCAGGAACAGGAATCCGCATGCCAGGCCGAATGCCTGCACGGTGCCGGTGACCGCCGACTCCTGGGCGCGATGGCGCCGCGATGCTGATCCGCCGGCGCTGCCGATCACGAGCGCGGAGGCGCCGCAGAACGTGAAGTAGCCGGCGGCGGCGGGCAGTCCGATCAGCAGCGCACCGGTGGCGCCCGGGAACGCCATCACGGAGAGCGTGTGACCGGCGAACGTCTCCTTGCGCAAAACCATGAACCATCCGACCACGCCGGCCATCACCGCCACGATCGTTCCGGCCTGCAGGGCGTGGATCATGAACGGGAACTCGGTCAGCTGCCGGTAGTCGGAGACCGGATCGAGCGACAGGCTCACCGCGGAGCTAATGATGCGCATGGTGCTCGTGGCGATCGGAGTGGTGCGCCGGAGGTTCCGGCAGTCCTGCGACTACGAGGCGCCCATCATTCGCCTGCAGGACGTCGACAGGAACGCCGTAGAGGCTGCTGAGCGTCGCCGCGGTGATCACCTCGCGTGGGGTGCCGGCCGCAGCTCGTCCGCCGCCGAAGTACACGACGCGATCCAGATAGCTCAGCAGCGGGTTGACGTCATGTGCGACCAGCAGCACGGTCACCCGCTGCTGATGGGAGATGCGTGCCAGCAGCCCCGCGACAGCGGTCTGGTTCGGGAGGTCGAGGCTGTCAAGCGGCTCATCGAGGATCAGCAGCTCCGGTCCGCTCGCCAGCGCCTGGGCGATCAGCAGTCGCTGCTGCTCGCCTCCTGAAAGCCGGCCGATCGGCCGGGTCGCGTAGTCGGCCGCGCCCACGAGCCGGATCACCTCCTCGACTCGCGCGCGTTCTCTGAAGCGCAGCGGGAGTCCCCAGCGCGCACCGTCGAGCCCGAGACGGACGAGGTCGATGCCGCGGATGCGGATGCTCGCGTCGAAGTGCCGCCGCTGTGGCAGGTAGCCGATTCGGCCTTTGGCCGCCCCCGGCGGCCGTCCGAAGACCTCGGCGCTGCCGTGAGCGAGCGGCAGCTCCCCGAGCAGGACGCGAAGCAGCGTGGTCTTGCCGGACCCGTTCGGCCCAAGGATCGCGGTGAATTGTCCCTCCCCGACCTCGATATCGACCCCGCTCCACACGACGTTTGAACCGATGCCCGCCTCGGCGTCCCGCAGCCGCACGACCGGACCGCCGGTCATCGGCCGGCCCCCTGGTGGAGCGCATGCAAGAGATTCGAGAGCTGCGTGACCTGCCACTGCTGATAGCTCGCGGAGGCACGGGCGAGCGTCTCGGTGATCGTCGTGATCGGAATCCGCGCGGCGCGCGCGAGTGCGTTGACGCGCTGGACGTCGGGCGTGACGTTCTGGCTGTTGTAGACCCACACCTTGATCCGCCGGTGCTGCACCTGCGAGTCGACCGCCGCGGCGTCGGCAGCACTCACGTCCGTTCCCTCCGCGATCGCACGGGCGAACGAGTACGGGGTGAGGAGCCTCAGCCCGAGCGCCCGGCCGAGCGGTTCGAAGACGCTCTCGCTATAGCCAACCGGGACGTTCGCGTAGCGAGCCCTGATCGTTCTGAGCAGGCGGTGGTACTGGGCGAGCGCCTTCGTTTCGAACGTCTGCCGTCGCCGGTCGAAGTAAGCGGCATCACCTGGATCGAGCCGCTTGTAATCCTCGGCGATCTGGCTGACTACCCGCTGCAGCGATGCGGGCGAGTACCACTGGTGTGGGTTGTCTCCGTCCTTGAGGCCAAGCAGGTCGCCGACGTTCAAGATGGTCCGGCCGCTCGAGCCGTCCGCGTCCAGCAGCCTCGAGGCCCAGCGGTCGTATCCGATCCCGTTGATGATTGCCAGCCGCGAGCGCGCCAGCGCGATCGCGTCTGCCGCGGTCGGCTCGTAGGAGTGCGGGTCGGTGTCGGGGTTGACGATGATGCTCGTGACGGCGACCTTCTCGCCGCCGAGCTGAGCGGCGATGCTGCCCCAGAAGTTCTCGGCGGCGGCAACCTGCAACCTGGCATCGGCGCGGCTCGACACGTCGGTTGTCGCGCAGCCGGTGAGCGGGGCGGCGGCTCCGATCGCGGCGGCGACGGCGAGGAGCGCGGTGAGAGTGCGACGCACACAAGGACCTTACCATAGGAATAGGATTCAGTCTCGTTCCTATCCATCCGAAAGTTTGCAGCCTCTTTAGGTTTGGGCGCCACCGAGGGCGGCAAGCCGGTCCTTATTGGTGTCGCGGAGTGGGGAGGCTCGTGCGCTGAGACCGCGGGAGGGTCTATGACGTTCGACGAACGCGCCCAGGGCGAAGGCACCGTGCTTTTGACCGGCGCCACCGGTTTCCTCGGGATGGAGCTGATCGCGACGTACCTTGAGCGCACCGAGCGCGATGTGATCGCGCTAGTCCGCGCAGACGATCGAGAGCACGCGTGCGCGCGCATGCATGGCGTGATGGAGACGCTGTTCGGTTCGGCCGACGCGTATCCAGGCAGGGTGACGGCCGTGCCCGGCGACGTCGAGCGTGAGGGGCTCGGGCTCGCGCCGGCGGACCGAGACATGATCATCGGCGCCGCGCACCAGCTAGTCCACTGCGCTGCGACGGTCTCATTCCAGACCGGGCTCGAGGAGTGCCGGCGCATCAACGTCGACGGGACACGCCGCGTGCTCGAGCTCGCGGAGCTGTGCGTCACGCGCGGCGCGCTCCGGAGGCTCGTGCACGTGTCCACCGCGTATGTCGCGGGGACGCACGAGGGCATGTTCGATGAGGCGGACCTGTACGTCGGCCAAAGCTTCCGCAACGCGTACGAGCGCTCAAAGTACGAGGCCGAGCGGCTGATCCGCGACCGCGCGGGGCGCCTGCCGGCCGTCACGGTCGTGCGACCGAGCATCATCGTCGGCGAGTCGCGCACCGGGTGGACACCGGCGTTCAACGTCCTGTACGTCCCCGTGCGCGCGTTCGCGGAGCGGCGGCTGCGCGTCCTCCCCGCCAGGCGCTCGGCTCCGGTCGATGTCGTGCCCGGCGATCACGTGGCGGCGGCGATCGCGGAGCTGACCGCCTCAGGCGAGGACGGGCTGAACACCTACCACGTCGTCGCGGGCGATCGGGCTAGCACGGTGGGCGAGCTCGTCTCGCTGTCGGCGCTCCAGCTGCGACGGCCGGCGCCTCCAATCGTGCCCCCGAGCGCTTACCGCGTGGCTCGGCCGCTGCTGGTGGCGTGCGGTGGACGCAGTCGCAGGGCGGCGCTGCGCCGCGCCGCGCCGTTCCTTCCGTACTACACGATGGCCGTGCGCTATGGCCGCGAGCATGCTGCCGGCAAGCTCGATCCGGCCGGTCTGCGACCGCCTCCCCTGGAGACGTATTACGACCGCCTGCTGCGGTTCGCGACCGCGAGCGACTGGGGCAAGCGACCGCTGCCGCGCCCTCCGGTCAACGCTGACGCGTCAGCCGGCCCACGAGTAAGTCCACCGAGCGCTGGAGCTGCTCGAGCGTGGCCTCCTCGACGCTCGAAATCCCGAGCTTACGGTTGAGCCAGGCGTTGATCTCACGCTGGCTGGCGCCGTCGCGGCGGCGGACCTCTGAGACGAGCCGGTGGCGCTCGCCCCGCAGCATCGCGCGGCGCTCGAACGCCGGCACGGCGCCCGGATCCGCCGCGGGCGTTGGGGGAGGGGGCATCGTGAGTGGGGGCGGGACCGAGGCCATGGCCGCAGGCGCCGGCCCGAACAACGTCATCTGCGGCGCGACGTCTGCGTTCAGCGGGACGAACGCCAGATCCTCGGTGCGCTCTGTTGCGGTCCGCTCGGGTGCGTCGAGCCCGAGATCCTCCTCGGAGGGCTTGCGGAGCAGCGGCCGCAGCTCCTGTTCCACCGACGCCGCGTGGTCGCGGAGAACCGGGTCCGCCGGCACGTACAGCCAGCTCGGATCAGCCGGTCGGCCTGGGATCGTGCGAACGAACCGGCCGACGATCTGGCGGAAGACGAGCGCGGTCTTGGCAGCCGTCGCGTAAACGCCGACGCGCAGGCGCGGAATGTCGACCCCCTCGGAGACCATGTTGACGGCGACGATCCACGGATCGCGGGATTGCGTGAAGGCGGCGAGCTTGGCGGCGGCGCGCGGCTCCTGGTGGAGGACGACCAGCGGCGATTTGCCGGTGACCTCGCGCAGAAGCTCGGCAATCCGCCGAGCGTGGCTGGAGTCGGCGGCGATCGCGAGCGCGCCGGCATCGCCGTGGCCCTCGCGCCGCAGCGCGCGGAGCTTCTCGTCGGCCTCCCGCAGGATCCGCGGCAGGCCGTCGGGTAGCTCGGTGGAGATCGCAGTTCGGTACCGGCGGCTCGCCTCTCGCGTCGAGAGAACCGTCTCGAAGCTCGACTCGATCACGTCATCGCCGCTGCGCCACGAAAGGACCCCGTCGTAGGCGACGAAGCAGACCGGCCTGCAGATCCCGTCCTGGACGGCGTCGGAATAGCTGTACGAGAAGTCGGGCTCGGCGAGGCCGTCGGCGTCATAGCGCACACCCGGGATCGGGGTCGCATCGGAACGAAACGGTGTGCCCGACAGCAGCAGCCAGCGCGGCGAGCTCCCGAACGCGGCCGTGAAACCCTCTCCCCACGCCAGCTCCTCGCCGAGGTGATGCGCCTCGTCGGCGATCACAAGCGTCCGGCGGGCGCCGGCCCGCGCCCAGCGGCTCGGTGCCTTGGCGATCCGCGCGTACGTCACGGAAACCCCGTGGAAACCGCTCGGTGGCTTCGGGGAGCCGGAGTCAGGGGCGAGCTGGATCCCGAGCTTGCTCGCGGCCAGGGCCCACTGGCGCGTCAGCGGCGCGGTCGGGCATGCGACCAGCACCGCGTCGGCGCTCCCCGCACTCAGCGCGCGCCGTGCGAGCTCGAGCGCCGGCCGGGTCTTGCCGGCGCCGGGCGCTGCGGAGACCAGAAACGGCCCGTCCTGCCAGGCCTCCATCTGGGCTAGCGCGCGGTGCTGCCAGGCTCTCAGCGAGTTCGATGATGCTCGACGGGTGGCGGACATCGGGCCGGGCATGGTGCAGGACGCTCCGGACGGCAGCCAGATGCCCTGCGTTTGGCGCGCTTTGGAGCTCGGCCGTCGCGGTTCGTGTGCTGACCGATGGCCTGGGTTGGCGCGCCGGCTGGCGCGGGTGGGCGGGATCCCGGTCATGCCTTCGGCCGGGGCCTTGGGGGTTGGTCTGCCTGGCCTAGGGCTGGGGATGGGGTGGGTGAGGTGCCCGGCAACCCCGATTTCGTTACAGAGCGACCGCTCGTGGAGGCAACGTGTAACGAAATGCGCGTTATAGCACCGATTTCGTTACGCGTTGCCCGTCCGCGGCGGTGAGATGTAACGAAATCGGGGTTCTCTTCCGCTCGTGCTTCTGCGGGATGGGGGTGTCTGCGTGAGGGGGTCACTGAGGCCATGGATGGCCGGCGGAATGGGCATCGACGGGGGCGGCACTCCGAAAGCGAGCTCGGAGAAACCCCGGGTCCGGACGGGGCCGCACGGCCCCATGGATGCCGCCGCAGGCGGCCCCTACTCGTACTGCAACGCCGCCAGCACGTTCAGCCGCGCCGCTCGGCGCGCCGGCGCGATCGCGGCGATCATGCCCGCGATGACCGCGGCTATCACGAACACGATCAGCGTCCCGATCGGGATCGTGAAGGCCGCGTAGTTGAGCGCGACCCCGACCATCAGCGCCAGCACCACGCCGAGCGGGATCCCCAGCGTGGCGCCGAGCAGCGCCGTGATCACGCTCTCCTGGCGGATCATCTTGCGGACCTGCCGGCGCGTCATGCCGACCGCGCGGAGCATTCCGAGCTCGCGCGTGCGCTCGAACACCGTCAGCACGAGCGTGTTGACGATCCCGAAGAGGCTGACCACGATCGACAGCGACAGCAGCACGTAGAGCAGGTTCAGCAGTGTGTTGAGCCCCTGCAGCTGGTTGTGGATGAACTGTGACTTGGTCTGGACCTTGGCGTCGGGGAACGGGTCAAGAACGGCATTGAGTACACGCGTGTTGTCCGGCGTCACGCCGCCTTGGGTCTTGATCAGCGTGAACACGTTCTGCGGGTTCTCGTAGTTGGCGTCGAACAGCGTCGTCGAGATCGTGATGTCCCCGAGGGGTGCGGCGCCCTTGGGAGGCTTGTAGATGCCGGCGACTCTCAGGTGGAGCGTCTTGCCCGATGGCGTCTCCATCGACAGCGGCGAGCCACCACTCAGGTGCTTGGCGCTCGCATACGAGTCCGACACGATTGCCCCGGTTCCGCCGAGCTGGGCCGGCGTCTGCTGGTTACCGACCTTCCACGTCAGCGACATCACTTGGTTGACGTCGGGCGTGACGCCGCTGACACCGATCCTCGATCCGAACGCCTTGCCCTGCCCGGCGCGAACGCCCGAGACCACCTCAACGCCGGGAGCTCCCAGCACGGCATTCTCCGAGGCGACGGAGATCGGGGTGAAGTTGTCGGTCGAGGTGATCGCGTAGTTGGCGATGAACTCCTTGTTGACCCCATCCTGAAAGCGGCTTCTCAGCCCCGCCGCGAGCACCGCGACGAGCGTCACCAGCGTCAGCCCGATCATCAACGCCGACGCGGTCGACGCGGTGCGGGTCGGGTTGCGAGACGAGTTGCCGCGCGCGAGGGCGCCGGCGGCGCCCGCGAACCTGCTCGCCGGCCAGCCGAGCACGCGCGTGACCGGCGGAACGAGCAGCGGGGCGAGCATCGAAACGCCGAGGAACACTCCGACCGCGCCGAGTCCGATTGCAAGCAGACGGGGCGCCGTCGAGAGCGAGCTGACGAGCAGTCCGACCAGCATCAGCGCGACCGCAAGTCCGATCGTCAGCGCCGCCGCGTACGGGCCGAGATGCGCGAGCCGCGAGGGTGGCAGCACGGCACCCTCGCGCACGGCCGCGATCGGCGGGACGCGCGTTGAGCGAAGGGCCGGCCGCAGCGCCGCGAGCAGCGTGATCAGCACACCCACCAACAGCGAGACGATGATCGTCCGCGTCGCGAACACCGTGCCGGCCTGCGGCAGATCGATCCCGAACGAGATCAGCAGTTGGTTGAGCCCCTTCGCCAATCCAAGCCCGAGGAACAGGCCGACGATCGACGCGAGCAGCCCGATCACGAACGCCTCGATCATCACCGACGTCAGCACCTGGCGGCGCGTCGCTCCCAGCGTGCGCATCGTCGCGAGCTCACGCGTGCGCTGGGCGATCGTGATCGACAGCGTGTTGGCGATCACGAAGCTGCCCACGAACAGCGCGATCCCGCCGAACGCGAGCAGGAAGTTCTGGAAGATGTCGAGAAAGCCGCTGGTCTGGTTGGTCGCCTGCTGGGCCTGTCCCTGCCCCGTCCTGACCTGGGCGCTCGACGGCAGTAGCGGGCGGATCTCGTTGACGATCCGCTGTGGAGTGAACCCCTGCTTCGCGGCGACGCTGATCTGGTCGTAGCGCCCCTGCTTGTTGAACAGGCGTTGCGCCGTCGGCAGCGAGAACGCCGCCATCGTCGAGCCACCGAGCGAGGAGACGCCGGCAATCTTCACGGTGCCGACGATCCGGAAGCGCTGCTCGGGCCCCTGAGCGATCACCCCGATCGTCTGCCCGATCGAGAAGCTGTTCTTGCTGGCGGTGTTCGCGTCGATCGCGACCTGACCGGGACCTGTCGGGTAGGCGCCGCTCGTCAGCTCAAGTGGGTTGAACCGCTCGCCGGCGGTGCTGTGGCTGAACGCGAGACCCGGCGCCCCGCCGCGGGAGATCACTTTCCCGTTGTGACCGACGAGCTGGGCGAGGTCGGAGATCGACCCCGCCGCCTCTGCCACGCCCGGGAGTTGACGGACCTGGGTCAATAGCGACGCCGGCAGCGAAGGGGCCTGCACGCGTGGCCCGCCACCGCCGTTGTCACCGCCGATCGCGCTCTTGCCGGTGATCACCGCGTCGGTGTGCTGGTAGACGGTGGTGAAGACGGTCGAGAACGCGGACTTGATCGTGTCGGTGAGGATGTAGGTGCCGCTGACCATCGCGACGCCGAGCACGATCGCGATTGCGGTCAGCGCCGCCCGCAGCTTGCGGCCAAGCAGACCTTTGAGCGCGACCTTGGTCATGTCTCGATCTTGCTCATCACCTCGAGTACCTCCGCCGCCGTCGCGCCGACCAGTTCGTTGACGATCCGCCCGTCCGCGATGAACAGGATCCGGTCCGCGATCGCCGCGACCCGGGGATCGTGGGTGACCATCACGATCGTCTGGCCGTAGGCATCGGCGGAGTCGCGCAGCAGCTGCAGGATCTCACCGCCGGTCCTGGAGTCGAGATTGCCGGTCGGCTCATCGGCGAACAGGATCGTTGGCCGCGTCACCAGCGCGCGCGAGATCGCGACCCGCTGCTGCTCGCCACCGGACAGCTCTGCCGGGCGGTGGTCGCGCCGGCCCGCAAGTCCGGTCTTCGTGAGCAGCTCCTCCAGCCATGCCCTGTCGGGTTGCTCGCCGGCGATCGAAAGCGGCAGCACCACGTTCTCCTCGGCGTTCAGCATCGGAAGCAGGTTGAAGAACTGGAACACGAAGCCGATGTGCTCACGGCGCAGCATCGTCAGTCGGGTGTCGTCGAGCGAGGTGATCTCGGTACCCGCGATCGTGACCGTGCCGCTGGTCGGCTGATCGAGCCCGGCCAAGCTGTGCATGAGCGTCGACTTGCCCGACCCGGACGGCCCCATCACGGCGACGAGCTGCCCGTCCTTGACGTCCAGCGAGACGCCACGGAGAGCGTCGACGGCCGTGGTGCCCTCGCCGTAGCGACGCACCAGATCACGGGCGATTACGACGTTGCCGTCGGACCCAGCCTGCACTGGACCTCAGCCTAGCTCGATGGCGGACGGAGCGTCGTGAAGATCGTGTGTGCGGAGCTCACTGGCTAGGCCGCCAGCTCCGCCGGTCTGCTCGGTTCGGGCTCGGCGCCGGCGCCGCGCACCGTGGCTATCAGTTCGGCGAGCAGCGCGCGCTCGCGCCGGAACGCGAGCGGACTGCTCATCTCGTACAACGTCAACTCGTTCGACTCCTCAGCGCTGTACGCGAACGCATCGCTCTACAGGCCGCGTTTCGTCCGCGTGGCTGCTGCGTGCCTGCCGCTGCAGTGAGGTAGCGCCGGGCGCTGCTACCGTGCCCCCGATGTCAGTCGATATTGCCGGGGTCGAGCAGGTCGACGCTCGGGTCCTGACGCATCTCGAGCGGCTCGAGGCCGAGAGCATCCACATCATGCGTGAGGTTGTCGCCGAGTGCCGCAAGCCGGTGATGCTCTATTCGATCGGCAAGGACAGCTCGGTGATGCTCGAGCTCGCCAGACGCGCGTTCTACCCCGCGAAGCCACCCTTCCCGCTGCTTCACGTCGACACGCTGTGGAAGTTCCGGGAGATGTACGAGTTCCGCGAGCGGATCGCCAGGGAGACCGAGATGGAGTTGATCGTGCACGTCAACCCAGAGGGCAGGGCGATGAACATCAACCCGATCGACCACGGTTCCGAGGTACACACGCATGTGATGAAGACCGTCGCCCTCAAGCAGGCGCTCGAGAAGTACGGCTTTGACGTCGCGTTCGGGGGTGCCCGCCGCGACGAGGAGAAGTCTCGCGCCAAGGAGCGGATCTTCTCGGTGCGCACCGCGCAGCACACTTGGGATCCCAAGAGCCAGCGTCCCGAGCTGTGGCGCACCTACAACACGCGCATCCGCAAGGGCGAGTCGCTCCGCGTGTTCCCGCTGTCCAACTGGACCGAGCTAGACGTCTGGCTCTACATCCATCTCCGCCGGATTCCGATCGTCCCCCTGTACCTCGCCGCAGACCGACCGGTGATCGAACGTGACGGCACGCTTCTGATGCTCGATGACGAGCGGATGCCGCTGCAGCCCGGCGAGCGGCCGATGGTCAAGAAGGTGCGCTTCCGGACGCTCGGCTGCTATCCGCTGACGGGGGCGATCGAGAGCCACGCCGAAACGCTCGAGGGAATCATCCGGGAGATGTTGCTGGCCACGACCTCGGAGCGCCAGGGGCGCGTGATCGACCACGACGCCGCCGCTTCGATGGAGAAGAAGAAGCAGGAAGGCTACTTCTGAGCGGGCGGCATCAGACGATTCCGCTCCACGAGCCACTCCAAAACCTGCCGGGCCGCGTCCTGCGGTGAGCGGTGCTCGGTTTCGATCCGGATCTCGGGTCGCTCCGGAGGTTCGTACGGCGAGTCGATCCCGGTGAAGTTGACGAGCTGGCCGTTCCGGGCCTTCTGGTAGAGCCCTTTAGGGTCACGCGCCTCGGCGACGCTCAGCGGGGTATCCACGAACACCTCGACGAATTCGCCGGGCTCGAACAGCGAGCGCGCCATCTGACGCTCGGCCCGGAACGGGGAGATGAATGACACGAGCACGATCAGCCCTGCGTCCGCCATCAAGCGCGCGACCTCACTCACCCGCCGGATATTCTCGACCCTGTCGGCCTCGGTGAAACCGAGATCCGCGTTGAGACCGTGACGTACGTTGTCGCCGTCCAGCAGGTAGGTGTGGTGGCCGCGGCGCTGCAGCTCGCTCTCGACGAGGTTCGCGATTGTTGACTTGCCGGCGCCTGAGAGACCAGTCAGCCAGACCACCGTCGGCTGCTGACCGAGACTCAGTGCGCGCTCGTGTTTGTCAACCGACAGCGCCTGCCAGTGAACGTTCTGCGACCGGCGGAGCGCAAACCGAATCAACCCGGCACCGACGGTGTTGTAGGTGATCCGGTCGATCAGGATGAATCCACCGGTCTCCCGGTTGTCCATGTAGGGATCGAACGCGATCGGGTGGCTGAGCTCGAGCTCGCAAACGCCGATCTCGTTGAGCTCGAGCTTGTTCGCCGCGACGTGCTCCAGCGAGTCGATGTTCAGCTTGTACTTCAGGGGCGCGATCGTCGCGGTTACCGTCCTGCCGCCGATCTTCAGCAGGTAACTGCGCCCCCGCAGCATCGGCTTCTCGCTCATCCACACGATCGTGGCCTCGAACTGATCGGCCGCGCCCGGCGGTTCCAGCGAACTGGCGAGCAGATCGCCGCGCGTGACGTCGAGCTCGTCGGTGAGCGTCAACGTGACGGATTGGCCGGAAACAGCGTGCGAGAGGTTCTCCTCGTAGGCAACGATTCTGGCGACCCGTGTCTGGCGCCCCGATGGCGCGACCACGACCTCGTCGCCGGGGCGAACGGACCCACTCACGACCGTGCCGGCATAGCCGCGAAAGTCGGGTCCCGGGCGGTTGACCCATTGCACCGGCATGCGGAACGGCGCCGCCTGGGTCCGTGTCTGGTCGACGACAACGCTCTCGAGATAACCCATCAGCGTGGGACCGTGGTAGCCAGGCATCGCGTCGCTCTTGGTCAGCACGTTGTCGCCCTTCAGTGCCGACACCGGAATGCATATGACGCGCTCGAGACCGATCTGGGCCCCCAGTGCGCGGTACTCCTCCTCGATCTCGAGGAACCGTTCCTCCGAGTAGCCGACGAGATCCATCTTGTTGATCGCAACCGCGACGTCGCGGATGCCGAGCAGGGCGGCCAGATGGCTGTGGCGGCGCGTCTGTGTCAGCACGCCCTTCCGTGCGTCGATCAGGATCACCGCGCAGTCGGCGGTCGAGGCGCCGGTCACCATGTTGCGCGTGTACTGCTCGTGTCCGGGCGCATCGGCGACGATGAAGTGGCGGCGCTCAGTCGAGAAGTGGCGGTAGGCAACGTCGATCGTGATCCCCTGCTCGCGCTCGGCTGCGAGTCCGTCCATCAGCAGCGCCAGGTCGAGCTGGTCGCCGTGCGTTCCCGCGACCTTGGAGTCGGCCTCGAGCGCGGCGAGCTGGTCTACGAACACGGCCTGCGACTCGTATAGGAGGCGGCCGATCAACGTGCTCTTGCCGTCATCGACACTCCCGCACATCACGAATCGCACGAGCGACTTTTGATCGTGGGCACGGATGTGAACGTCGAGGTCGTCCAGCTGGGCGATCACTTGACCGTATCGCGCGGACTTCACAGCAGATAGCGACTCAGAGCTCATCGATTAGCAACAGGCCGTCTGGCCACGTCTCCCCAGAGACGATGTTCCCGCACTGGTAGCTGCCGTCCGGCCTTCGACAACACCCCAATGCAACGGACCGGCGCCGGACTGGAATTCGTTCCGGCAGGATAGCTCCAATCGGGGCGGCTGCGGCGCAGCTTCCCGACCGGCCACCCGCCGATGCCGCGCTGCGGCGCTGCATCCAGCGCTCCGCTGACGGCTCGCCGCGCAGCCGCGAATCCTCCGATGTCAGCCTGGCTCGTCGCCATACGTACTAACGACCAGCCCCGCTTGGGGGGATCCTGTGGCACAACCAGGAGGTGCTCAAACTTGACGAGGTATATGCAGAAGGGGCGGATTGCTCTCCTCGCGGGGCTTGCGTCGGCCACGATATTCGGACTCGCCGCCGTGCCATCGGGGGCGAGAGTCGTTTGTCCGCCGGGTACGCACAAGCTTCTGTACTGCTCGCGTCAGATCACCGTGCGGGTGATCGTTAGGATCAACTTCCGCACATTCCCGCCGACCGTGACAGTCATCGTCCGGGTGACCGATCCACACGTCACCATCACGCTCTGGCACAAGGGCAAGCAGATCAGGACGATCTTCGACGGCGACTACTCGGGCACCAAGACGTTCAGGTTCACGGCCCCGAGGAAGCCGGGCGTCTACACGATCAAGACGGTGGCCAGCTCGCCCGGCCTAAAGACGGAGACCGTGAACAAGACGTTCAGGGTCCCACGAATGCATCACAAGGCCAACCACCAGACGGTCCTCCTGCCAGCCAACACGACCAAGACGATCGACGTGCCGTACCCCAACGCGCTCAAGTTCAGGAACGCGAAGTACTCCTGCTCGGCGACCGTCTCCGGGCTCGGAAAGAGGTTCGTCAGGATCCTCAGTCACGGCTCGGCCATGGGCGGCTCCGTGTGCCGGGTGAGGGCGCGCAACACTGCCAAGATCCCAAGCATCGACACCACGGCCAAGGTCCACGTGACGGCCTCGACCACCTGGTTCACAAGAACCTGACCAATTGGTCGGCGGCGGGCTCTCGTCCGGGGGTCCGCCGCCGGCGCGGTCAGCGTTGGGTGGGCCGCCTTCGGCGGCATCCGTGGGGCCGTGCGGCCCCGTCCGGACCTGCTTTGGCGGGTCGCGTGGCGGGCGGGGTCTGACGCGCTTCTCATGCGGACGGCTGGCGCCTCCGCCCCTTCGGGCGAGCCTTGGGAGTGTGTTCTGCCTGGGATTGCGCTTAGGAATGAGCTCCCGCCCACCCCCGCCCACCCTTCGGCCGCCTCGCAGCGTCCATTTGGGAACAATTCGATCGCTGGGGAAGGCAACCATGTCCCAAACGGCCGTCATGGCGTCCATTTGGCATACCGTTGCCCGCCCGTCGGGTCGAATTGTTCCCAAATGGACGCTCGCCCTTCCCCTTCTCGTGCTTGTGGCGGAGGCTGGTGTCTGAATGGAGTCCCGCGCGGGCGGGACCTCAATCCCCGGCGCCGCAGGCGGCCCCACCTGATAACGCCGTGCTAGGTCAGGACCCAGTGGCAGGTCGTGACCTTCACACGCACGAGCTTGTGATGCTTGTGCACCGTCTTGTAGGTCACGGTGCACTGCTTTACGCGGACCGGCGGCCAGTGGACGCCGGGTGAAGCGGTCACCGTCATGGTGTAGGGGATCGGCCAAGTGGGCCCGGTGTCGGCCTGTCCCGTCTGGCCGTCGACCTGCAGGTAATAGGTTCCGGCCGTGGTGAGGACGTCACTCATCGTGCCCGTAACGGGCGCTCCGTCCTGCGGCTGACTGTCGGGACTGGTGCCGTCCATCACGTCTCCGAATACGTCGGTGAGGAATGCGTCCGCGAACCCGCAGCTGTAGAAGTCGCCGGTGCTGCACGACGGATTCTCGTTGTCCGTGATCGCGACTTGCAGGTGCGTTCCTGCGTGCGCATAGAACACGTAGAAGTCGGTCTCGTTGTCGAGAAGGAGTGAGCCGGTATACGTCTGTGGCGTTGTGAGGGCACAGGCCGTCCTCGGAAGGAAGTCGAGTCCGCACGAGCCATTGGCGCTAGCCGACGAGGCCACGGTGAGCCCAGCCACGAGCGTCAACGACAGAATCGCAGCTGCTCGTCTCAACACGGACCTCTCTTTCGACTTGCACGCCCCGTCCCAGACGACGAATCGCCCAAGATGCCAAGGGACTTTAGGGGGTGTGGCTCAGATGACAAACAAATTCACAACCGTCGTGGGTCAGGATTGCTGGGTTGGTCAGCTCTGTCCAAGTTTGCGGGACCGCTGTCGGTCAACCGCATGGGTCCTAGCATTAACCCCGTGAGCGGCCGCACGCGCATCCTTGCCTTTGGTTCCGCCGCCGTCCTGGTCGTTGCCGGCGCGGTGTGCGCGGCGGTGATCGGCGGTGAGACCGGTCAGATCCTCGCGCTGGTGCTGATCGGGCTCGGCTTTGTCGCGGCCACGAGCCTCGTGTTCCTCGAGGTTGGGCTGAGCGAGGATCGAGAGCTGATGCGCGAGCAGCGCGAGCGCCATCAACATGCCTCGCAGCGCCGGCGTGTTTCGCCGAGACAGTCTCGGCTGGAGCGGATGCGCGGGCAGCGCCGTCGGCTCGGCTGAGGCCCCGCGACGGGACCTACCACCCGCGCATCCAACCAGCCGGTCCCGCTACCAGACCTTCCGCGAGACCGTGTACCCGCCCGTCCGCGCGGAAACCTTGACGGCCCACTTGTGATGCGCTGCCGCCTTCGCGGCACTCACCGCAAGACGCAGGCGCAGCGTCTTGGTCTTGCCTGCCCGGAAGGTGATCGTCTTTCGGAGCAAGCGATGGCCCTTCTGCGTCACGGTCACGACCGTCTTGCAGCTGCGCCCGGCGGCGGCCGTGCACTTGAGCTTGACGATCAGCGTCCGTTGACTCAGCTTCAGGCTCACGAACTTGGCGCGGGTCGGCCTTCCCGCGCTCGGGTGCCTCCCTCCCGAGCCGTGGGAGCCGCCGGAACTACCGCTCGAGCCGCCCGAGCCGTGGGAACCGCCGGAGCCACCACCGGAGCCGCCGGAGCCACCACCGGAGCCGCCGGAGCCGCCGCCCGAGCCGCCGGAGCCGCCGCCGGAGCCGCCACCGGTACCGCCACCGCTACCGCCACCGGAGCCACCCGAGCCACCGGTTCCGGTCAGCGCGGCCGCCGCCGACAGCTGTTGCGCGATCTGGTCGACGACGCTGTTCAGCGGGGCCGGCAGGGTGTCGCCGACACCCTGCAGCGCCGCAATCGCGCTTGACAGGTCGGGCGGGCTCACGGTGCCGCTGCTCAAGGTCGACGCGACGCCGCTGAGCGCCGAGGCGGCCTGGGGCGGAACGCCGGGCTGCGAGGCGATCTGTGAGAGAACGCTGCCGACCGGGGCCAGCGTGCCGGCCGGGATCGGCTGGCCCGCGGGCAGGCTGGGCAGGGACTGCAGCGCCGCAAGGGCGCCTGTGATCTGCGACGGGCTGAGGCCCGGGACGCCGCCGAAGATCGACCCCGCGCTCGCCAGCTGCTTGTTGATCTCAGTGACGAGGCCGTCGAGCGGCGAGGGCAGGCCGGCGGCCGATTGCAGCTGTTGGACGACATCGACGAGCGTCGACGTCCCGATTGGGCCGCCGCCGCTCAACGCGCTCGCGGCGCTGTTGAGCGCGCCTGCAGCTGACGCCGAGACGCCCGGCTCGCTAGCGACCGAGCTCAGGACGCCTCCGACCGACGACAGTGAGCCGGCCGGCACGGATGCGCCGAGCGGCAGCGACGGAAGCGCACCCAGCCCGCTCAGTCCGCTCCCGACCGTGCCGCCGGGGACGGCGTTGCCGACGCTCGAGAGCTGGCCGAAGACGGACGTGGCGTCGGCGAGCTGTGAGGCGAGGCTGCTCGCGATGCCGTTCAGCGGCGAGGGCATGCTGCCCGCGGCCGCTTGCACATCGCCGACCGCGGTTATGAGCTGGGCCGGCGAGACGGCGCCCGATCCGTTCAGGATCGCAGCGGCGTTGTTCAGCGAGCTCGCCGCCGAGGCGGGCACGCCGCCCTCGCCCGCGAGCGTCGTGAGCACAGTTCCAACTGGTGCCAGCGACCCCGCCGGTGCGCTCCCGCCGAGCGGGATGCTCTGCAGCCCCGCCAGAGCGGCCAGCGCCGAGCCGTTCTGGGCGCTCGAGAGGCCGCCGATCTGCGTCAGCGACTGACCGAGGGCGGCGGTCCTCAACGCCGCGGTGAGCTCGGCCACGGCCTGCTTGACCGCGGTTGACGCTCCCGGAGCCGAGCCGATCTGCTGCAGATCGGCGGCGATCGCGTTCAGATTCGAGGCAGCGGCCGGGTTGAGCGCGAGCAGCAGACCGGCAACCGGATTGAGCAGGCTTCCGAGAAGGCCGCCGTTGAGCTGGGTCAGCGCATTGTCGAGTGCGTTCAACGAGCCGGTCGGCAGCGTTCCGCCAGGAGCGACGCCGCGCACCGCGGCGAGTTCGTTGGTGATCGCTGACACGTTCGCCGCGCTGATTCCTGCGCCTGCCAGCGCGGCGCTTACATCGGGCAGCGCTGGGCCAGAACTGCTGGCCATCGCCTGGTCGATCGTCGGTGTCGCCATCGCGGCGCCGAGCGCAGCCACGCTCAGCACCGTCGCCACACGCGTTGGTCTGATGATCTTCAAGTGTCTTCCTTTCACCTGCCGAGGTCCGCGCGGACGGATGTCCGGCGCGGGACCGTGAGTGAAATCCCATCGGCCGGTGGCACTATCGAGCGAATGAAGGCAGGCGCTTGAGCGATTCGCGGTCGGACTGGACATCCGTCCGCATCTTCAATGAACGCGCTCGTTTACCATCCCCGTGAATCTGGATTCACCCGAGCGACGACGAGGAGAAGGAACGTGGATCTGAACGACACGCCCGAACAGGCCGCCTATCGCGGGGAGTTACGCGCTTGGCTCGAGGCGAACAAGGCGCAGGCGCCGCCGCGCTCCGGATCCTCGGAGGACACCGGGTACATCGATTCACGCCGCGCATGGCAGCGCAAGCTCGCCGAGGCAGGCCTGGCGGGTGTCACCTGGCCGCGCGAGTATGGCGGCCAGGGGATGGGTCCGATCGAGCAGGTGACGGTCAACCAGGAGCTCTCGAAAGCTGGGGTTCCGGGGATCCTCGATGTGATCGGTATCGGGATGCTCGGCCCGTGCCTGATCGCGCACGGCAGCGAGGAGCAGAAGGCGCGGCACCTGGGACCAATGCTGCACGGCGATGAGGTGTGGTGCCAGATGTTCTCGGAGCCCGCGGCCGGTTCGGACCTCGCGGCGGTGCAGACGCGCGCGCGTCGCAACGAGGACGGGACCTGGACCCTGAACGGGCAGAAGGTTTGGACGACCAATGCGCAGTTCGCATCGTTCGGTCTGTTGCTGGCGCGCACCGATGCCGACGTCCCGAAGCACAAGGGGCTGACGATGTTCATCGTGCCGATGAACGCCAAGGGAGTCGTCGTGCGCGGGCTGCGCCAGATCTCCGGCGAAGCGGAATTCAACGAGGTGTTCTTCGACGACGTGGTCCTTGACGCGGACGCCGTCGTGGGCGGCGTTGGCAACGGGTGGGGCACCGCGCTGACCGTCCTGATGTTCGAGCGCCTGACGATTGGCTTCGGGTCGGAGAACTTCGGCTCTCCCGCCAGGCTCGCCGACACGATCGCCCGCGACGAGGTCGCCCGCCACGATCCGGAGGTGCGTGAGCGGCTCGGCGAGATCATCACCGAACTGCTGGCCGTGCGGTTCAACGGCTACCGAGCGCTGACGGTGCTGGCTCGCGGCCAGATCCCCGGTCCCGAGGCCGGACTGGCCAAGGTGACGATGGTCAACGCGGCGATCGCGGCGACGGATCTCGGCGCCGACGTGGTCGGACCCGATGCGCTCGACGCTTCGAGCGAGTGGAGCTACCTGATCTCGTTCCTCCCGGGTCTGAAGTCCGCCGGCGGGACCGAGTCGATCCTGCGCAACACGATCGGTGAGCGCGTCCTCGGTCTCCCGCCTGAGCCACGGCTCGACAAGGGCATACCGTTCAGCGAACTGCGCGCCAAGGAGAAGGAGGCGGTGGCCCGATGAATTTCGCTCTCTCAGACGAGCAGGTGCTCCTGCGGGAAGCGGCCCGCGGGGCGCTCTCCCGCTTCAAGACGGTCGAGGCCGCACGCGAGGCGTTGGAGACGGCGGATGCGCTCCCAGATCTGTGGCCGACGGTGGTCGAGGCCGGCTGGCCTGGGCTGCTGATCGACGATCAGCACGGCGGTGCCGAGCTCGGCGCGTTCGACGCGCTGCTCGTCGCCGAGGAGTGCGGACGAGTTCTCGCCTCGGTGCCGCTGCTTGGCCTGGTCCCGGCGACCGCGATTCTGAACGCGGCCGCAGATGAATCGCTATCGCAGGTCGCGAGTGGTGAGCTGCGTCCGGCGTACTTGCCCGCGCGGCCGCCCGATCAGCTCGAGCAGCGGTGGACGGTCGACCCGCATTCCGGCCTCGCGCGCAGCAGCGCACCGAAGGCGCAGGTCAGCGGCGGTGAGGTGACGCTTGACGGCGACGTGGCGTTCGTACCCGACGCCTCGGGCGCGGACCTGCTGGTTGCAGTCGGTGTCACCGAGGACGGCTCACCGGTCGCGGCGGCAGTCCCGACGTCGAGTGATGGTATGTCGGTCGAGCCGGTAATACGCTACGACGCGACGCGCCCGCTCGGGCACGTCTCGTTCCAAGGCGCTCGCGGCCGCCTGCTCGATGTCGTTCCGGACGCGCTCGGCGACGCGTGGTATCTCGCGCAGGCGTTGATCGCCGCGGAGTCGCTGGGCGCCGTGCAGACATGTCTCGAGACGAGCGTCGCGTACGCCAAGGAGCGGTTCACGTTCGGGCGTGCGATCGGTTCCTACCAGGCGATCAAGCACGAGCTCACCGAGGTGCTGCGCCAGCAGGAGAACTCGCGTGGTCTGCAGTACTACGCGGGCTGGGCGCGTGACGCCAAGCCCGAAGAGTTCCCGCTGGCGGCGAGCGCCGCACGAGCCGCCGCAGGACACGCGCTCGATTATGCGGCGCGCGCGATGATCAATGTGCACGGTGGGATCGGGGCGACTTGGGAGCATGACGCGCCCCTGTTCTTCCGCCGCGCCCAGCTGTCGAGGCGGCTGCTCGGCGGGACACGCGATGCGACCGACCGGGTGGCTGACCAGACACTGGCGGCATCTGCGGCCTAGCGCTTGTGATCTAGCGCCACCAGGGCCGGCGCCGCACCTCCGCCAGATGCGTCGCTGACTCGGCGAGCTCTCCCATGTGCTCGGCCAGATGCATCAGGTGCTCCTCGACCCAGATCGCGTAGCACGCACGACGGCCGGGAGACGGATTGCTATCGCCCGCCAGGTCGCCGAGGACGGGCGCGGTGAGCGGCCGGAGTGGACCGCGCCGGGGACTGCCCACGTATGAGGCGAGACGGTCGTACCAGCCCTCCAGCGCGAGGGTCCGCTCCGCGAGCGCCTGCCGCGTCCCGTCGAGTTCTGCAACCGCGTTCGGCAGGCCCGCGAGCGTATGCGCGGTCAGCCGCAGGCGGAGCGAGCCTCCGACCAGGCGCCACAGGTCGAGCTTCTGGACGCGCTTTGAGCCCTGCTCGGCGAGGAAGCCGCGCAACGCGTCGTCGAGGCGGACCGCAGCGGCCGCGGTGTCCGCGGCTCCGGAGGGTGGGTGTGAGGTCACGCCGAGCACCCAGTCGACCGCCTCCGTCAGGTATCTCGCTCCGTGCCGGTAGGCGTCCGCGAGATCGTTGCCCACCACGGTGGAGGTGCCCCGCGGCCAGAACAGGACGCCGACCAGGAGGCTCACCGCGCAGCCGATCGCGACGTCCTGGATCCGCAACAGGCCGACCGTCCACCCGACCGGAATCAGCAGGTTGAAGAGCACGACGACGACGATCGTGAACGAGGCCTGCCCGAGGGCGAACGGCGAGGTCCCGGGCGCGTAGGCCGCGACCAAGATTGCGACCACGAGTGCGGCCCACAGCGCGCCCGTGCTCCTGCCGATCGCCAGCAGCAGCAGCGCTCCGAACACGAATCCGATCAGCGTTCCGCCCAGCGCCCGCAGCGCCGTCGCGCCGGTGGAGGCTGCGTTGGTGCGCAGAACCGAGAGCGTGCCGAGGACAACCCAGAAGCCATGCTGGACGTTGCTGAGGTCCGCGACCGCGATCGCGGCGGCCAGCGCGAGTGCGCCGCGCGCGCTGTTGACGAACCAGGCTGAGCGCACGCTCGCATTGCGCAGCGCGATGCCCGCGACTCCCATCAGGCCGCCGAAGCGGTCGCGCATCGCGACCGGGTCGACGTCGGGTCGCCTCGCCGCGACCATGGCCTGTCCCGCCACCGAGCGCGTGGCCACCGCGATCACCTGCGCGTGAAACGAGAGACGGACCTCGTCGCGGAATGTCGTGCCCGCGGGCGGGAGCCTGCTCAGCCAGATCTTGCTCCGCTCGCGGCATCGATCGAGTTCCTCGTAGTCCGGATCGGCGTTCCTGCCGTCGAGCAGCGACGCGATGTCTCGCAACATCCGCGCCGCGCAGTCCAGCAGGTCGCGCTCGGTCTGTGGCGCGTGCTCGAGGTCCTGCTGTTCGCGGAGCCCGTCGATCACCATCGACGCGCACCATTCGAGCAACTCGACAGCGGTTGCCAGCGCCTGATCGACCGTTGCCAAACCGACCGGTCGGTACGGCGTGCCGGTGAAGGCCGCAAGGAGCTCGTGTTTGCCCTCGATCGACCGCTCGACGGCGGCCTCGGGAGCTGAGCCGGCGATCACCGACTCGAGCGCATTCGCGAGCGTTCCGGCGAGCTTCGATGCCGAGACCCGCAGCCGGTCGCCTCCCGATGGCGGCGAGAGCACGAGCACCGCGGCCGTGCCGGCGATCGATGCAAGCCACCAACCGGCGAGCCGGTCGGGAATCATCCCCACCGCGCCGGGAGAGGCGGCCGGCAGCACGTAGGCGAGCAGCGCAGCAGTGACGCCGCCCGCCTCGTTGGGCCCGACGTATCCGATGAAGAACACGGCAAATGCAACCGGCAACGTGACGAGCGCCGCGATCACCGTAGAGCCCTGAACCGCGGTTCCGATCACCAGCAGCACGCTGCCAACAACCGCCAGCCCCAGGTGCGACAGGAACTTGTCCCTGCGCGTGCCGCCGAACGACGCGAGAACCAGCGTTGCGAAGCCACCGAACGCGGCGAACAGCGCCATCTGCGAGTTGCCGATCACCACATTCGTGAGCGCGAACAGCAGCGGAATCACGATCGCTGCCCGCGCCGCCCGCATCGCCGCGGGGACCGACCAGGTCGGCAGCCAGCCGCGCCAGTCGACCACCGCCGGTCCGAGCTTGAGCGGCGATGACCTTGCGGTGACGCTTGCGCCATCCGGCACGACGACGAGTTTATGAGACCGCGACTGGGGCTTGCTCAGCGCGCGGTGTCAGGCACGTGAACCGCCGCGGCGGGATATCTCGTGAGCGATGTCTTCCAGTACGCCGGGCGCGTCAGGAGCTGGCATGCGCCCCTCCAAGCTGAGATCGAGACAAGCGCCCAGTACAGCGGCGAAAAACAGACGAGCTGCACGCGCTCGAGCAGGCCGCGACTGCCGTCCCCGGTGCCGACTCCATACGCCGGCGTCACGCTGCAGACGAGCAGGATCGCCGCGGCCGCATAGAACACATACGCCGGCGGCAGCGACCCGAGCGACGCGATCCAATCGATCAGCCACAGGCACAGCAACAACCAGCAGATCGGCGTCGCAAGCGCCGCGAAGACGCTGCCGCCGACGGTCAGCTGGAATGCCGACCAGCCCCGCCAGCCGAGCTCACGCCGCAGCAGCAGCGGGTGGCGCATCTGGACGAGCCAGGTCTGAATCTGTCCTTTGCTCGCACTCGAACACCGGCGGCTGAAGTCGCCGACACTGGGGGTGACCTGTTCAAACGTGAACGACTCGAGCAGCAGCGCTCTGTAACCGCGCCGGCGCAGGCGCACGCCAAGGCCCGCGTCGTCGGCCGCGTTGAACGCGTCCCATCCTCCGAGCTCGCGCAGCACCTTCATGCGGAAGTGGGCTGAGCTGGCACCGAGCGGGAGCGGGACTCGGATCGACCTGAGTGCCGGCAGGACGCGGTCGAACCACGCGGCGCGATCCGCCGCAAGCCAGCGCGTCAGGAGATTCTGCTCGGCGTTCGCGCAGTCGAGCTTCGCCTGCACGCAGGCCACGTCGGCCGGCGCCGAGCCAAGCACCAGCAGTGCCTGCTTGAGCTGGTCCGGATCCGGCTCGTCGCCCGCGACGAACACCACCACCAGCTCGCCGCGCGCGTGCGCGAGCGCAGCGTCGAGCGCCTTCGACCTGGTCTTCGGGTTCGAGTCGGGGACGGTGACGATCCGGAACTGCGCTCCCAGCCGCTCCGCTCGCAGCGCGGCGAGCGTCTCTTCGTCGTCGCGCTCGCAGATCATCAGAACGTCGAGCCTGCGGATCGGATAATCGAGCGCACGCAGTGCCGCGACCAGCCGCGGTACCGCCCCCGCCTCATAGTGAAGCGGCACGAGCACCGAGTAGATCGGCAGCTCCCGGTCGTCGAGCGACGCGAGCTTCCACGGCCCAACGCGCACACCTCGTGGCATGCCGGCGCCCCGCGCGGTGAGCCGGATCCGCAGGAGCGCTGTGAGCAGGCAGACGGCGGTAGCGGACGCGGTCAGCCCGAACGTGGCGACGCTCGGGGCGAGCACCACGCACACGATTGTCGCCAGCAGCAGACCGCCGGCTGTGAGCAGCTGTGCGGTGGTCATGACGGCGCGGGCCGAGTCCTCGTCACGCAGCGGTCCGCCCGCCTGCACAGGCTGCG
Organism: uncultured Solirubrobacterales bacterium; assembly: GCA_963796525.1. Lineage (GTDB taxonomy): Bacteria > Actinomycetota > Thermoleophilia > Solirubrobacterales > Solirubrobacteraceae > Palsa-465. Next base: position 19,308 of record CAWCMD010000007.1, on the reverse strand, counting down.
CCACGGCTTCGGCTTCGATGCCGCCCTCCGCGCGCCGCGCCGGCGAAGTCCCAGGTGAGACGATCGCGTCGAGCTGGTCTCGCGCGCGTTCGGCCGTCGCGCGAATTGATGCCAGTACGGCACGCTCAGATGAAGCGCCGCGATGCGGCGTCACAGTCGCCCCCACCGTCTACCGGTCCACACATCTGCCAACAAGCCAAATCCGATCCACAGTCTGCTCGGGCCGCGCCGCCCGCCATACCCCCAAGGAAAATCGTACATGCTTGATCCGCTTTCGCGAGGCGCAGCCATTGCATTGTGAATCTCCGTTCACTAGGCTGTGAATCCGGATTCACGCGCCGTCAAAGGAGACCTCATGGCCACGATCGACGTCACCCACCCCGCCCGCGAGGTTCTCAATCAGGCGCCGCCGCTGCTGCCGGTCAACCTGTTCGAGGTAGACGTGGCGCTGGGCGAAGCGCTCGAGCGGGAAGGTGGCGCCTGGGGAGTCGATCGCGCTCGTGAGGCCGGCGCCGCGGCCGGCAGCGCCGAGGCGCGTGAGCATTCCTGGCGGGCAGAACACAACCTGCCGGTGCTGCGCACGCATGACCGGTGGGGCAACCGGATCGACGAAGTCGAGCTCGACCCGTCCTGGCATTGGCTGCTGCGAGGCGCGATCGAGCGCGAGCTGCACGGGCTGCCGTGGCGAGAGCAGAGGTCCGGAGCACATGTCGTGCGCGCGGCGCTGTTCACGCTGTGGGGCAACGCCAACGACGGCGTGATGTGCCCGGTGTCGATGACCTACGCCGCGATCCCGGCGCTGCGGGAGGGCGCGCCGGAGCTCGCCGCCGAGTGGGAGCCGCGCCTGACCAAGCCCGACTACGACTCCGGCGCGCTCGCCGGGATGGCGATGACAGAGCGCCAAGGCGGCTCTGACGTGCGCGCCAACATCACCCGTGCCGAGCCGGTCGGCGACGGGCTGTATGAGATCCACGGCCACAAGTGGTTCTGCTCGTACCCTCCGTGTGACGTGTTCCTGGTGCTGGCGCAGGCTCCGGCGGGGCTGTCCTGCTTCCTGATCGAGCGCGGGCCCGGCATGGAGTTCCAGCGGCTCAAGGACAAGCTCGGAACGCGCTCGCTACCGAGCTCGGAGGTGGAGTTCCGCGGCGCGCAGGGACGGCTGATCGGTGAGGAAGGTCGGGGCGTTCCAGCGATCATCAAGATGGTCAACCACACGCGTCTTGACTGCCTGCTGGGCGCGACCACCGGGCTGCGGCGCGGCACGCTCGAAGCGATCCACCACGCCCGGCATCGCTCGGCCTTCGGCGCGCTGCTCGCCGAGCAGCCCGCGATGCGCAACGTGCTCGCGGACCTAGCGCTCGAGTCCGAAGCCGCGACCGTCTCGGCGATGCGCATCGCGCGCAGCTACGACGCCGGTGCTGAAGAGGCAGCGTTCCGTCGGTTCGGCACGGCGGTCATGAAGTACTGGGCGTGCAAGCGCGCGCCTGGGCACGCGGCCGAGGCGCTGGAGTGCTTGGGAGGCAACGGCTACGTCGAGGACTCCGGGCTGCCGCTGCTGTATCGAGACGCTCCGCTCGGCTCGATCTGGGAGGGCTCGGGCAACGTCGCCGCGCTCGACGTGCTGCGGGCGATGGTCAAGGAACCCGAGGGCCTGCCGGCGTTTCTCGAAGAATGCGAGCTGGCCCAGGGCGCCGATGACCGGCTGGACGCCCACCTCGAGAAGGTCCGCGAGCGGACCACGGCACTGTTCACCGACGAGGATCCGCAGTTTGGCGCGCGGCGGATCGTCGAGGAGCTCGCGCTCGCGCTGCAGGCGTCGCTGCTGGTGCGCCATTCGCCGCCGGCGGTCGCCGACGCCTTCTGCGCGACGCGCCTTGCCGGCGAGGGCGGGCGCGTGTACGGCACGCTGCCTGCGGGAGTTCAAGCAGCGGCGATCATCGAGCGCGCCTTCCCGGTATGACGGACGTGCTCTACGAGGTGCGCGACCGGATCGCGCACCTCACGCTCAACCGACCCGACCGCGGCAACGGGATCACGCGCGGGCTCGTGCTCGAGCTCGAGCGCAGCGTCGAGCGGGCGGACCTCGATCCGGAGGTCCACGTGCTGCTTTTGTCGGGGGCGGGCAAGGGCTTCTGCGGCGGGTACGACCTCGTGCAGTACGCCGAGGGCACGATCCCCAACCACGACCCGAACGAGCCGTGGGATCCGATGCTCGACTACCAGTTCATGAGCCGCAACGTCCGCGCGTTCATGTCGCTGTTTCACTGCTCGAAGCCCGTGGTGTGCAAGGTCCACGGCTTCTGCGTCGCCGGCGGGACGGACATGGCGCTGTGCTCTGACCTGCTGGTGATCGCAGCGGACGCCAAGATCGGCTACCCGCCGGCCCGGGTGTGGGGGTCGCCGACGACCTCGATGTGGGCCTATCGCCTTGGCCCCGCGCGCGCCAAGCGGCTGCTGTTCACCGGCGACTGCCTGGACGGCGCGACGGCGGCCGAGTGGGGCCTGGCGACCGAGGCGCCGGCGCCCGAGGCACTGGATGAGCGTGCCGGCGAGCTGGTGCGGCGGATCGCGCAGGTCCCGGTCAACCAGCTGCAGATGATGAAGCTGCTCGTCAACCAGTCCATGTACTCGCAGGGATTGCACGCGACGCAGCTGATCGGGACGGTCTTCGACGGCATCGCGCGTCACACGCCCGAGGGGTACGCATTCCAGGCGCTCGCGATGTCGGACGGGTTCCGGGCCGCGGTGCGCGCGCGCGACGAGCCGTTCGGAGACTACGGCCGATGAGCATCGCCGTCTCCACCCGCGAGCGGCTCCTGTCGGCCGCGCGCGAGCTGATCGAGGAAGGCGGCTATGGCGCGGCCTCGGTGGTGGCAATCGCCGATCGTGCAGGAGTCGCCGCGGGGACGCTCTACCGCCATTTCAGCTCCAAGGAAGAGCTATTCGTCGAGGTGTTCCGCTCAGTCTGCGACCGGGAGGTTCAGGCGATGCAGACCGCGGCCGAGTCCGGCGTCTCGCACGTCGATCGTCTCCAGATCGTGCTCGAGACGTTCGCCCGGCGCGCGCTGCGCCGGCCGCGGCTGGCGTGGGCGCTGCTCGCGGAGCCCGTGGATCCGCTGGTCGACGCCGAGCGGCTCGTCTACCGGCAGCGTTACGCGGCGCTGCTCGCGGAGCGCTTGCGCGCTGGGATCGCGGCCGGAGAGGTGCCCGTGCAGAACGTCGAGCTGACGGCCGCGGCGCTAGTGGGCGGCTGCGGCGAAGCGCTGGTCGGGCCGCTGTCGGCCTCGAGTCCCTCGCAGCACGAGATGATCGATGCGCTGGGCACGTTCATCCGGCGGGCGGTGGGGGCGGCATGAGCGTTCGCGTCGAGCGGGAAGGGCCCGTCTACACGGTACTGCTCTCACGACCGGAACGCCGCAATGCGGTGGACGGGGCAACGGCCGCGGCGCTCGCCGACACCTTCCGGGAGTTCGACGCGGACCCCGATGCCGCGGTCGCGGTGCTGCACGGCGAGGGGGGCGTATTCTGCGCTGGGGCAGACCTGTACGCCGCCGGAACGGGCGACGGCAATCGAGTGGCCGCCGATGGGGATGGGCCGATGGGTCCCACGCGGTTGCGCCTGTCGAAGCCCGTGATCGCGGCAGTGGAGGGGCATGCGGTTGCCGGTGGGCTCGAGCTGGCGCTCTGGTGCGACCTGCGGGTGGTCGCCGAAGACGCGGTGTTCGGCGTCTTCTGCCGGCGCTGGGGAGTTCCGCTGATCGATGGAGGGACCGTGCGGCTGCCGAGGCTGATCGGTCTCAGCCGCGCAATGGACATGATTCTGACCGGTCGGCCCGTCGGCGCCGTCGAGGCGGTCGAGATGGGTCTTGCGAACCGGGTGGTGCCCGCCGGCGGGACGCGCGCGGCTGCCGAGGAGCTGGCGCGCGAGCTTGCGCGGTTCCCGCAGACGTGCATGCGCCAGGACCGGCTATCGCTGCTGGAGCAGGAGGGCCTCGTCGAGGACGCGGCGATCACCAACGAGCTGGAGCACGGGGTGCGCTCCCTGGCCGACGTGCAGGCGGGATTGGAGCGGTTTCGCTCCGGGGCGGGAAGGCACGGGTCCTTCGATTAGCCCGAAGCTACCTGTCGTGGTCGCGACCGCTTGAGCTGGCATCCCTGTGTTTGCAGGGGCTGGACGACGACGAGCGCGAGCAACTGGATTGCTGAGACGATCGCCTTGCGGAGCAGGGCGTGGCCAAGGTCTCGCCTGCGGTCGGGGACGTGGAGCAAAGCCGGTTTGGCGGCCGGTGGACGGATAGCTGACCCGCAGTCGCTTGCCATAGCCCCCAAAACCTGCTGAAGTCCTGTCGAAGTTCCTCCACGGCAATCGAGGTGGAGCTCTGATGAAGGAGTCGGAAGGGGGAAGCTGATGAATAGCGGGCCTCGAGTATCAAGAGGGGACCCCGCAAGGTAGGGGCCTCGGTGAGGCGTCTCACTAGGAACCGGCGTGGCTCAAGGCCTGGCGCAGGGTTGTCCCGTTTGACACCGCCGCCCACGGTGCGTCCAGGCTCATGAACGCTGGGCGAACCGAGGCAGATAGGACGCATTTGCGCGGCCTCGGAAGTGGGAGGCGCTAGACCGAAATGCAGCACACCGACCAACCGGGGGAGACAACGCCGGGGCCTCGAATCCGGACCCTGGTGGTCGACGACCACGATTTCTTCAGAGTTGGTCTGGCGTCGATGCTGGCGACCTTCGAGGACATCGAAGTGGTCGCGCAGGCTTCGAGCGGGAGGATGGCGGTCCGCCTCGCCCGCGAACTGGTCCCGGATGTGGTCCTGATGGATGTGCGGATGCCGGACCTCGACGGTATCGCCGCCACGCGCGCGATTCTCGAGCACGACGCATCGGTCCGGATTGTGATGGTCACCGTGACCGGGGAGGAAGCAGACCTTGCGGCCGCCATCGGCGCGGGGGCTTGCGGCTATCTCCTCAAAGACTCAGCAATCGAGGACATCGCCATGGCGGTTCGCGCCGCCGCAAGCGGCGCAGCATGGCTCTCGCCGCGCGCCGCCCAGGTCGTTCTGGAGCGCTTGAGGCGCGAGCCGGCTCCAACCGGCTCCATCGGCGAATTGGAGCACGATCTGTCGCCCCGTGAGGTCGAGGTGCTGCGACTGGTCGCGCGCGGCCTAAACAACAACGACATCGCGGCCGAGATGTCGATCAGCCCGCGGACGGCGAAGAACCACATCTCCAGCATCCTCAGCAAGTTGAGGGTGAAGAACCGTAGTCAGGCTGCGGTCTACGCGGTTCGGCACCGCATCGTATGAGAGTGCCTGCGGTGTTACTACGCCTGATCGGACGGCACGGCCCCACCACCCTGCGTCTCGCCCTCGGCTGTCCCTCAATCTCTCTTACGCTCGCATGCCGACGCCGGCGTCAGGAGATGTTCATGATCGGCTGCCCCATGAACATGAAACCATCGGAGGTGCCGTAGCCCTTGTTCTGTGTCTGCGTCAATGCGTGCACAGATCCGAGCACTCGTACTTGCGGTGGCTCGTAGGCCGCTTCCGGGGGTGGTGATGATTCTCTCACGGTCTGTTCCTCGGTCTTTGCCGTCATCCGCTACAAGTCGTCCGGCTTGCAATCGCCGCCCGGCCACTATCTTCTACGCCGATGCTCCGGCCGTTAATGGCCATCATGCCCGTTCTCGCGTTCACCATTTGAACGTTTCATCCGAGACCACGCGCGACGTCTGGGCACCCGGCGTCGGGTGCCCGAGCCGTCGCCTGCCATAAGCTTGGACAGCGTGCGAGACTCAAGCCGTGACAGCGCGCACACCCGCGCCGCCGGAGCGTATGGCTTTCGGATTCTCGGTGTGTCCGCGGCGAACGGCCAACTCGTCGATGCGCCGGCGCACTGGGCAGCGCTTGAGCTGATCGTTCGGGTGAGGTCGGCGTCCGCCCCACGTGCGGACCACGTCGATAGCGCCACGGCCGTGCTGCGACTGCGATCAGGTGGATCTGTTGAGATTGACCGGCATGGCGGCCGCGCGACCTTCCGGATGCCGGTGCGGCCGGATGATCGGGCGCTGATACATCCTCACCTTGCAGGCGTGGCCGCGGTGGCGGCGCACTGGCTCGGTCGTGAGAGCTTTCATGCGGGCGGGTTCGCGGCAGGCGGCGGGGTGTGGGGCGTGCTCGGCGACAAGGGCGCGGGCAAGAGCTCGATGCTCGCGTCGCTCGCCCGTGCCGGCATACCAGTGGTGTCCGATGACGTACTCGTGCTCGACGGTCGGACCGCGCTCGCGGGACCGAGGTCCATCGACCTGCGTTCGGATGCCGCCGCGCGATTAGGAGCCGGCGAGCCCCTGGGAGCGATCGGCGACCGCGAGCGCTGGCGCGTGCCACTTGAGCCGATCTCGCCTGAGCTCCCCCTTCGCGGATGGGTCGTCCTCGGTTGGGACGAGCGGACGATCATTAGGCGGCCGCAGGGGTCCGAGCGGCTAAATTCGCTCCTCCCGCATCGCGGCGCCCGCCTGTATCCGCCGAAGCCCGAAGGCCTGATTGACCTCAGCTCGCTCCCTTTAATCGAGCTGCGGCGGGCGCGTCGCTGGGACTCAGCCGATGATGCGCTGGACCGGTTGCTCGACGCTGTCTGCGACGCGTAGCGTCGAGTCGAGCCACGCCGCCTGCAGGAGGTTGAATGACTGCGCAAGCGGTCGCGGACCGCACCAGTGGGCCTGAAGCGCCGGTGCGTCGACCCACTCGACCGGTACTCCCCCGCCGTCCCAGCCTGCCACAAACGAGCACCCGCGGCCCGTCCAGAACGCCTCATCGAACCCGGCCTTGGAACAACGGTCGATGATCTCGTCCGGAAGCAGCTCGCCGAAGCACCGCCGCATTCCGTCGGTGCGCCCGAGAAAGCCATCAGGTGCCGCGGCCTCGGCGACAGCCGCCCAGAAGCGCGGAGCGAGCAGCGGATGGTCGATGCGCACATCCGCATCGCCCGCGATCAGCTCAAGCGCGGCGGTTCCGACCCCCAGGTAGCGCAACGTCTGCCACCAAGCCAGGCGATCGCGCAGCGCGCGCGGCTCCGCGGCTGTCTCAGCGGAGCCGTTGCGGGTTTCCGCACGCCGCGCGTGCGGTTGCAGCCAGGGGAACGTGACACGCTCGCGTCGCGCGATCACGCAACGGCGAAGCGCGGGAGGCGCAAACGCGAGGGTGATGCGAAACCCGTCTCGCGGCTGCGGGCGCACGGCCCGGGCACGGAGCGCATCCACGTGGGAGCGCCGGGCCGCGGTGAACAGCTCGTCGCCGCCAATGCCTGTGAGGAGGGAACCTCCGGGGGCCGCGTCAAGGAGCGGCAGGTGAAAGTGGACGTTGCATGGCCACAGCACGCCGTGCGCGCTCAGCACGCGCCGAGCGTACGGACCGATGATGTCCAGCTCATCGGTGTGCTCGATCCGCAGCCAGTCGTTCAGGCCGAGGTGAGCGATGACCGCGTGCTGCCACTGCGACTCGTCGGCCGCCGGAACATCTGCGATCACGTTTGTGGCCGGAATCGGCAGTGGCAGGCCCTCCCGGCGCGCTACCGCCGCAGCGGCGGCGAGCACCGCCGACGAGTCCCGGCCGCCCGAGAAGCTCACCAGACAGGGGGGCGTAGCAGCGACGGAAGGATCTCTTGCTCAAGTGCCTGCAGCGGCGAGCAGCCGCCGGCGTCGGGCAACCGAACCGGCGAGCGACTGGCGCCAAACACCAGGCCTGTGGCGAGCTCCAACCGTGAGAGATCAGTCGGCGCTCCACTCGTTCTCACGTCAGCAGCTCACGCTGGAAGACGGGTCAGTTCATGGAAATGCGCGGCGGCAGGGTCTTCCTCCCCCTCGAGCCATGCGTGAGCGACAAAACCGGCCGGGCTCGACCGCACCCCGATGACCACATCCCGGGGAGCCCCGTGCGATGCGAGGAAGCGCTGTCGCACGAGCGCCTGCTCGAGACAGCTGTGACGGCGGAGGCGAAGCAGAATCTCGACGCCCCTCCTCTCGCGCGCCGGCAGCTGGGGGGCCGCTGGGAGCGGCAGCGCCGACATCCCGCCGGAGACGAGCCCCTGCCTTGCAGCACGTAGCGCGCGATCCGCCCAGAAGAAGGCTCGGAGCGTGGCGGGGCCCGGCGGGCGGCTCATTCCTTGAGCAGTCCGTGAGACGCGAGCTAGGCGACGAACTCCTCCACATCGGCTGTCGCGCGGCTCTGGTTGATCCCGTAGGCGTTGACGAGCGCCCCCACAGCTGCTCACGCGTCGCGCCTGTGGCGATCGCTCGCCACAGAAGCGTTCCTGAGCCGTTGGTGGCCAGATACGCGCCCTGACGAGCGTCGAGCAGAATGATCTCGTCATCGATATGGCGCCATTCGAGATCGTCGGTCCGAAGTCCGAGCGTCATCGGTTACTCCTGTGGTAGGGGGGCAGCTGCCGCTGGTGGTCGGATTTGTGCACGAAGGCATGAGCGAACGCCATACGCGAGCGACGAAACTTGTCAGCCCATGACTCAGCGTCACGACGCTTGGTGGTGCTCTTCACAACACCGGCAAGGGCACGGGGTGCGCGCGTCATCGGGACAGCCGAGGCGGGTGCTGCAAGGCGTGCAAGGTGATCCTCAAGCACTGTGCGTTCGCGAGTGCTCCCGAGGTGGCGCGCCCAGAGGCTAAGCGACAGCGGGCAGACGTTGTCGCCGAAGACGGCTTCGGTGGCTGCGAGAACAACGCGCCACAGGCCGTTCCACCCCCAATGCCGGGCGAGCTCGTCCGCATTGCCCCGCCCTTCGTTCGCGAGCACGGCCGCAACGTCGAGCAGGTCGGAGAGTCGCCCCAGCGGCTGATGGCACCAACTGTGCGCCGCGAGCAGCAGAGCGTGTGCGGACGAAGCCGGCGCCATCAGCCCATGAACACCGGTAGCGCTCGGCACCGAACGCTCCAAGATGTCGGGTGCACTCACCCGCGGTAGCCACCGCGGGCAATTCGGGTGGCGATGCAGCTCGATGACGAGCGGAACGCCGGGCCACATCAACGGGCAGAGGTGCTGACTGTCGTGGTACGCGGCGGGATTCCCGAACTGCACGAAACCGGCCGCGATCAGCGCTCGCTGGGCCGCCGGCGCGTCACAGGCGAGCAGGGTCGAGATCGTGGAACCCCCGATCCGATCGATGGCGGTAGTGAGCCGCCACCTCGGGGCCCTTCATCAGCATCAGCTCGCCGTTGTACGCTGCGCGCGCCCGTCTGAGCAGCACGGGTGCGGCCATCGCGACCATCTCGGTCTGGCGCCTCTGATCGAGGAGGTCCGCCGGCACCGGGAGTCCACGAGCCCGCCGCAGCCGGGCGGCGACAAGGTGCAGACCGTGGGCACGCAAGGCCGCCAAGCCGGGGGCCTGATCAACGACCTGATCGACTCGAGCCCACAAATCGGCCATCAGTAGAGTCCCAGAGTCCCGAGTCGGCGCTCACGCGTGAGGGCGAGCCGGAACGCGATCATGCCTGCGGCCACCGCTGCTACGGACAGGGGCAGGAGTTCAAGGACCTCGGCGCCCACCGACGTCCAGCCGAGCCCCCCGATCAGTGATGCTCGCACGCCGTGTATCGCAACCGCGAGCGGGTTGGCGCTCGCGATCGTCTGCAGCCAGACGGGCAGCAACGCCAACGGGAAGAACGCACCCGAAATCAAACCGAGAGCCGACCCGCCGACGGTAAGCGCGCGGCACCCTGGCGAAACGTGAGGATCGCGGCGGCGCTCAGCAGCCCAAGGCCCCACAGAAACGGGGGGAGTAAGGGAGCGCCGCGAAGTCGGACGCCATCACTGGGAATCGTCTACGGCTTCTTTCTCGGGCGCCCGGGCTGCCGATGCGGGATCTGCCGCTTCACCTCCGCAACCTGAGCATCCAGTTGTGCGAAGACCCTCCCGGGCACCGTCCTTCTTGCCTTGCTGGTAGGCCGCCTCCAAGATCTGCATGAGACGGACCGCCTTGGTAGAGAGTGGTGGTTTCCGAGATCTCCTGAAGTGCATCGGCTATCCGAGCGCTGGTGTAGATGTGGATCGCCTCGTCCTTCTTGCTTTGGAGCGTGATTGTCCGAAAGCCCCGCTGTCCTTTTGCCACAAGCTCTTCTCCTAGTTGCTCGCTTGTCGGGTTGCGATTCTTATCGATGTCGGTGGCGGCGTCGACGTGCGACATATCGCCATTGCGGCTCCCCACCCCCGGGCACGCCGGCCCTCCTGCGCCGCGGTCGGGCTAACGGCGTGGGGGCGGAGGGGCTGGGCCTCGATGCCGTTTCGCTGGGCGAGCTTTGCAGCCGCTCATCGATCGACATCGCCCGGGCAGAGCCTCGGCGCGTCGAGTTCTGGCCGACCGGTATCTGGAATCCGATGCCGTTGTTCCTTGATGTCCGACAAGACGAAGCACGCGGCAACATACAGTTCCCTGAGCAGTTTCTTTACGGCGGCGAAAGAACGAGCGCTGCCGGCGGTGTCATGGATTGATCGCAATTCGAGGGTTTCGGAGCATCTGACTTCACTTGTGAGCGCCGGCCAGACGTATGTCACCGGCCTGATCAACGCAATCATTGGAGAGTCCAGACTGGAACAGCACCGCGGTCTTTCTCTCATGGGACGACTGGGGCGGTTTCTACGACCACGTTGAACCGCCGGTCGTTGACGAGAACGGCTATGGCCTGCGAGTGCCGGAAATCGTGACCAGTCCGGATGCCAAGCAGGGCTACATCGACCACCAACTTCTCAGTCACGACGCGTACCTGAAGTTCATCGAGAACGATTTCCTCGGCGGGCAGCGCCTCGATTTCGCCACCGACGATCGTCCCGACCCGCGTCCCGATGGCCGCGAGGCTGACCCGGCGCTGGGCGATCTCGCCAGCGACTTCGATTTCAATCAGACACCCAGACCGCCACTGGTGCTTCCGGTCCACCCGCCTCCAGGTCCAGCGTCGACGCCGCCAGCCCGGTTGGCGACTTCGTCACGACGTCATTTGGAGTCGGAGTGCCGGGGCTTCGCGTGTTGCCGACGATGAAGCGCGCCGATCGACACGCCCACGGCAGTCCCGATGCTCTTCTTCGACCGTGGTCGTGCAGGGGGTGCGGGACATCCGCTGGTCGTGAGCTTCCTCGCTTCGGCGAGGTACGCGCTGCCGAGCGCCGTTTCTGCCAGCTCGGCGGAGAACATCGAGAACCAGACGTCTGAGTCCGTACCTGGGACCCCGCCCCACCAAAATGCTTGGACGTTGGTGACGCCTAGCGATGACGTGCAGAGCGCCCACTCGGTGTACTTCGCAACCTGTCTGCCCCAGGAGGCGATTCCAGGAAGCGCACCGGATGGATCCACAAATGAGCCGAACTCGTTGATGTTGAGTGGGACGCCGGATTTGTGATTTGCGTTCAGCCACCGCCGGAGCGCGAGTGTGTGTCGCTCCATCGTCGCGAGGTCATAGAGATACGGGTGGTATCCGATTGCGTCCGCTGGCCCAACCGCCCGCAGATACCGCTCGGCGGCGGTCAGCGGGACAGAGCCTGAGTCGAGCACGCCGCCGACGACCGCCAGCGCAGTCGGGTCAACGCTGTGCAGAGCACTTCGTGCTGTCTCGTAGACCTGCGCGAACGCGGCGGGATCGGCGTAGTGAAGCGACGTCTCGTCCGCCGGATCGGTCGGTGTGATGTCCGGTTCGTTCCCGATCTCGTAGCTCAGCACTGGAAGGTAGGGAAGCTCCGGATGCAGTTTCCAGAAGGACCCCCTGGGTCCGTACCGCTGCGCAAACGACGTGACGAACTGCGCCATCGCTGAGGCATCGGTAGCCGGTCCCTCGCTTCGCGGGAGCCCGAGCATTGGATACAGCCGCAGGCGCGCTGCTGCCGTCAACTGGACCAGTCGGTCTGTGTCGCTGCCGGCGATCACCTGCTGCCGTGCGACGCCGACGCCCGCAGCCGCTGCCGTCGACAGATTGGCAGGAAGACCGCTGAAGTCGACACCCACGCTGCTCGATGCCAGCGGCGGTGAACCCGCGGCAGTGCCGGCTGCAAGAGAGAGGCAGACAGCCAGCGCGCATAGGAAGATGAGGCCACTCGAGAGCGGCTGGCTCCCGAGCCTGGTCATACCCAGGGGATCGCCCGGACGGCTCACTTCTAGATCAACGTCCGTGGATCGAGCGATTTTTTGCTAGTACGTTCGGCTAGGACGCGCCCTCGGGAACCCTTGGGAGACAATCCCGACATGAGCGGCCGAGTCGATCTTCATGCTCACGTCCCCCCGAGTCGTGACCCTCTCTCAGCCGGATGGCACGTATGAGCCCCGCGGGTGATCCCAACCCGGGCGAAGCTGCGGCATCGAACGGCCTACCCCGGCCGGTGGGCGACGCGGAGGGGGTCTCGTCACGAGCGGCCGCAGACCGAACTGTCGCATGCGTCGGTTCAACCCTGAGGTCTAGGCCTTCCGCTAACGCTCTCGACAGTTGGTTGTCCCCAGGGTGCGGTAGCCTGGTCCTCGGCGCCGCAATCACGCGAAAGCGAAGCGGATCAACTGACGATTACCACCGCCCGAAGAGATGAAACAAGGCTCAAGCGCCTCGTCGGACTTCGTCGCCCCGGGGCGTTGCCACACGCGCGGCTAGAGGTCTGAGGCGCCGAGCGCCACCGTCGCAGGGGTGGCGGCGGAGACCGACAAACCTGCGCGCAATGTCCGAACACGTGCTCTACGAGGTCGAAATGTTGGTGGGCATATGGCCGGCGCTCAACTTGGTCAGTTCGGCCCCGACCACGCCGACGTGATCCGAAACGCACTCGCCGAAGCATTCGCGGTCCATGCTCGCGGCCTGTCTGACTTCCTCTTCTGTACGCCGAGAGACGATGACGCCGCCGCTGAGCAGTTCTTCGGCCCCGGCGAGTGGGTTGCGCGGCGCGGCGAAGACGTCTCGCCTGAGCTCCAGGCTGCACGCCGGCGAACGAACAAGGAGATTGCGCATCTAACGTACTCGCGGTGATGCCGAGGCTAAGGTCAATGGCTCCGTCGGGTCTGGCCCCTCCGTGGATGATCGCGCTCCCTCGGGGACGATCCAACGGCTTGCGCCGCAGACCGAACACGCGGCATTGACCGTCTTGCGCTGAAGCTGCGCCCTGGCTGCATCGAGGTCGAACGCGACCACCGGGTCAGGCTCGTCTGCGGGTGGCATCTCCTCTTCTTCGCGGGCCACCAGCGAGTGATTCCACGGAGCTGAAGAGCGAGGGTGGGAATACGCAAAGGGTCGTCACCTCTCCGACGACGGCCGCGGGTATTCGGGTTCCGAAGCCATGGATCGGCCTGTTCGCTTCCGGCAGGCATCCGAGCACCATTGCCTCCTGCCGCTGACGGTCGCGTCGCATCCACGGCATTTGCGAGTGGGCGCGACGTATTCGATGACCTGTTCGTCGTTGTCGTCGGTGGGTTGGTGGGTGTCGGTGAGCCGGTTACTTTCTTTGCCCACGCCGGTCTGTTCCGTGGCGGCTATGTGCCAGGGCTCCAGCTGTCCGCGGGTCCAGGGGTGGCAGCGTTTGCCGTCGGCGGGGTCGAGGGCTTTGGATTCGGGGTGTTGGCGGTTCGTACAATTCGGGCGACAGATCAGCACAGTGCGACAACGGTTTCGTCACCCACCTGCAGCCGGATGGCTCGTGGGAGTGAGAAGTCTTTAAAGACGCGCGCATTGCGTCCGATTACGCTTGACGCGAGTCGCCCGCCTACGTGTGTGACGCTTGCTCCGGCGCCGATGATCGATCGTTCGACCTCGGCGCCCTCGACCCGAGCACCGGCGCCGATCGACGTGTACGACCCAATGTAGGCATCGACGATCTGTGCCCGTGGTCCGATCAGGCTGGGACCGATGATGACGCTCCGGCGGATCACCGCATCCTCAGCGATCTGGACCTGGCCTTCGATTTTGTTGCCGCCCGGCGGCGGCCGTTGGTGCTCCAAGTCCAGCCGCTCGAGTGCGATCTGGTTGAGTTCGAGCAGGTCGAACGGATTGCCGGTGTAGCGGCGCCAAGAGCTGGCTTGAAGTACCTGGAGGTCGCCGCCAGCCGGGCTGATCTGGCGCTCGATCAGCGTCAGGTCGATGTCTCCGCCGGTACGCGGAAGCGCACTTGTCGCTCGCAGCAGGGCGCCGGATCCAAACACGCATAGCGCTGCCACGTCGAGACTCTTGCGGCCCTGGGCGATGTCGATGACGTTCGAGACGTCTGTTCTCCGCGCAGGCGGGCTGCACTCAGTCCCCGACCCCCGATCGACGAGCACGACCACATCCGGTGCGTCGTCGCTCAGGCACGCTGTGACCGATTCCAGCTGCTCGCCGAGAAGGCCATTTGCAGGATGGACGATGCACGAAGCGGCGCCGATCAGCGGCGCCACGACCCGCAGCGCGGCAGCTAGGTTCATCGGCCCCGGCCTATCCACGTAACGGATCGATGCTCTGGACCGAGACGCTCGATTGAAGAGGCACGCTTTGACGTCGGCGGCCAGTCGGCACGACGTCACGACGACGACCTCGGTCGCTCCGACCGACTCGAGCGCTTCCACAACGTGGTCGACGATCGGGCGGTTGGCGATCTGCTCCGACGCGCTCAATCGGGATGACCGCAGGAGGCCTGGCGCGCAGTCCCCGTCGTCAACGACGACGACTCCTTTCTCCACCATGTAGAACGAACGATCTCCCGGCGCACTTACTCGCGCGGCCCGCGGACTTTGTGCTTCCCGCCGCAGTTCAGTTTCGTGAACGGGCACTGGACCGAGCGGACGATTGACGGCTTAGCTCGAGTCGGGAAGCCTCTGTAAACACGGATTAGATGTTGGGGCGTTAGTCAGTCATGTACTGCAACACACGGCGAAGGTGGCGCGGTGAGCTCGGGTCCTGAGAGCAATGCACCCCCAGGCGCGCTGACGAGCACGGTCACGCTCACGTCAGGTGAGCTTCCACGCAGTTGGGACACAGCCATCGGCGCGATCGATCTCCCCCCGGCCGCGGTGCAGCGGCGGCTCGGCAAGGATGCTCGGCCGTTCACCGTCGTGAAGACCATGAGAGCCGTCGCTTCACTCGAGGGGCAATGACGTCGCAGATGGCAGCGAAACTGAAGCTTCATGACGACGTGGGCGCCGGGAAGCTCGCGGACCGCCGTGAGCTCAGAGCTGTTGAAATCGCCACGACGGCGCTCGACGCCGGCGAGCTTGGGCGTCAAGTTCTCGATGGACGCACGGCGGCGTCCATCATGAGGCGCGAGGCACTGCATCGGCGCTTGCTTGGATTGGCTGACACATCAGCTGTCAGCCTGGCGGTGTTTGTCGTGCTGACCCTGTTCGGGAAGCATCACGTGGTGCTCGCCGGGCTGGCCGGTTCAGTGGTGATCCTGCTCTTATTCAAGGCTGCCGGTCTCTACGACCGGGATGACCTACGGATCGTGCACTCGACGCTCGACGAGGTTCCGGCGCTGGTTCAGCTCACTGCCCTGTTCGCCCTGGGAGTCGCGGTAGTTCACGACATCGCGTTCGCCGGCACCCTCGCCTCCGATCAGATTGCGGTGCTGTGGGTCATGTCGTTGATCGCGATCGTGAGCGGGCGGATCTTGGCCCGGTCGCTGGCAGGACGAACAGTTCCGATGGAACGCTGTTTGGTGATAGGAGAACCCGGGCAGGTGGATCGCATCCGCGCGAAGCTCGCGGCGAGCCAAGCGCACGCGCTGGTCATCGCGTCGCTGCCACTCGAGGGCGAAGAGGTGGAGGACATCGACTGGTTCGACAGCCCAGGCACCTTCGAGCCCTTGATCCGCGAGTTGAACGTTCATCGGATCATCATTGCGCCGACCACGACCGACACCAAGGGCGTGATCAATCTGATCCGGATGGCGAAGGCGGTGGGCGTGAGGGTCAGCGTGCTGCCCCGTATGTTCGAGGTCGTCGGTTCCGCGGTGGAGTTTGAGGATGTCGATGGTATGACGATGCTCGCGGTTCGCCGCTTCGGTCTCTCCCGCTCCTCCCGGCTCGCTCAAGCGGGCCTTCGATATTGTGATCGCGTTCATCGGACTGGTGCTCATCGGTCCGATGCTCGTAGCCGTTGCGCTGAGCATCAGGCTTGACTCGAAGGGCCCGATCCTCTTCCGCCAGATCCGGGTTGGACGTGACGGAAGCCACTTCCGCATCTTCAAGTTTCGGTCGATGGTTGCCGACGCTGAAGCGCAGAAGGAGGTTCTGCGATCACGCAATGAGGCCGGGCGAGGCTTGTTCAAGATCACGGATGACCCGCGCATCACCCGTGTGGGCGGTTTCCTTCGCCGCAAATCGCTGGATGAACTGCCCCAGTTGTTCAACGTCCTCCGCGGGGAGATGAGCCTGGTCGGTCCCCGGCCGCTGGTCATCGACGAGGATGCCCAGGTACTCGGCTTCGACCGAAGCCGGCTTCACCTGACCCCGGGGATGACAGGCGCATGGCAGATCCTGGGTTCGCGCGTGCCGATGCAGGAGATGGTCGGAATTGACTATTTGTATGTTGCCAACTGGTCGCTGTGGCTCGACCTCAAGGTCCTGGTTCGAACTGCTCGTCACGTTATTCGTGGCGCCAACATCTGACTGTGCGTCGAGTGTCATGCTGTCGATCCCTTCAGCTGTTGCTGCAGCTCGCACCGGGGTCGAAGCCGTTAAACCGCGAAAACCCGGTCGCGGCGGCTGCGACCAACCCCCGGGCTGTCGATCCGCAACCCTGCTGCTCACCGCTTCGAGACGCTTACGCGCGGAGGAGACCGCCGTGTCCATCACCGGCACGCCCTCGTCCCCAAAATGATTCTGGGACTCTCTGTGGCTGCGCAGACAGGGCCGCAACTACTCGAGGTTAGTGGGACATGACGACGAGCCGAGAAACAGCAAAGTCTGCGGGCGATCGCATGGACCCGCGCCGGGCCAAGTCGATCATCGCGAGCCGCACGTGGATCTTGGGTGCTCTGGTGCTCGCTGGCGGCGTGGCGATCGCCGGCCTGGCTGCCTACGCACGAAGGGCTTCGAGTGCAACCCCGGCGCAGGTTCGGCCCGCGACACCCGCCACGCTGTTACCGATGCGTCCCCCCGCCTACCCGCTGAAGGTCGGTCCGACCCGACGCTATCTGGTCGACCGGAATGGTCGCCCCTTCCTGATCGTTGGCGATTCACCGCAGGCGCTGGTCGCAAACCTGTCCGAGACACAAGCTGATCGTTTCTTCGCCAACCGGCAGGCCGCGGGATTCAACTCGGTGTGGATCAATCTCCTCTGCAACGACTACACGGGCGGTCGCCCCGACGGCACCACGTACGACGGCATCGCTCCGTTCACCAGCCCCGGGGACCTGTCCACCCCGAATCCCACCTACTTCGGCCGCGTAGACGACATGATCCGCCTCGCCGCCAAGCACAGGCTCGTGGTGTTCCTCGATCCCATCGAGACCGGCGGCTGGCTCAAGGTCCTGCAAAGCAACGGCAGGGCCAAAGCCTACGCCTACGGTCGCTACCTGGGGCGGCGCTACAGGCGGTTCCAGAACATCGTTTGGTTGAACGGCAACGATTTCCAGACGTGGAACCAGCTCGGCGGACGATGCTCTTGCGCTCGCCGTCGCCAAGGGCATCATGTCCTCCGATCCGGACGCACTGCAAACCATTGAACTCAACTACTTGACCAGCACCTCCATCGACGACCCGAGGTGGCGGGGCATCATCGGACTCGACGCCGCGTACACCTATGCCCCGACGTACGCGGAGGTCCTGAAGGCGTACGGTCGCCGCGACCATCTCCCGGTTTTCATGGTCGAGGCCAACTATGAGGGGAGCACTGGTACACCGGCCCATCGACGCTGCGACGCCAGGAGTACTGGACCATGCTGAGCGGAGCGACGGGCCAGTTCTACGGCAACAAGTACACGTGGCAGTTCTTGGACGGATGGCCCAGCTACATGGACACTATCGGTTCGCGGCAGATGACCTTCGTCACCAACCTGTTCTCGCGCCGAAGGTGGTTTGACCTGGTTCCCGACGGCGGGCACAGGCTCGTGGTGTCGGGTTATGGCACCTACTCCGACAGCGGCGATGTCAACGACAACGACTACGTCGCCGCGGCTCGCACTCCGGACGGTAGGCTGGCGATCGCCTATCTGCCGACTGGTAACCCGGTCAAAGTCGACATGACGAGGATGGCCGGCCGTCGTGTGCGGGCGCAGTGGTACGACCCGACGACTGGAAGGTACGCCACGATCGCCGGCTCGCCGTTTGCGCGCAGTGGCAGGCGCGGCTTCACAGTGCCCGGCAAGAACCACGACGGAGATGGGGACTGGGTGCTCGTGCTGACTGCGGCGTAAGCGCTTGGCGGGAGAAGGCACGGCCGCCGGCCGTTGATCTGATGAGCGTCCGCTCCGAAGACACCTTCTTCTGACACCTGGAGAATCCCGCATGCGCGTACTCGTCACCGGTCACAACGGCTACATCGGCTCCGTGATGACATCCGTTCTTGAGCAGGCCGGCCACGAGGTGGTCGGGCTGGACTTCGATCTGTTCGCGGCATGCACCTTCGGTGAGCCGCCGCCTGAGATCGAGTCGATCCGCAGGGACGTGCGCGACGTCGAGGCGGAGGATCTCGTCGGCTTCGACGCGGTGCTGCACCTGGCGGCGGTGTGCAACGACCCGGTCGGCGATCTGAACCCGCAGGCGACCTATGACATCAATCATCTGGCCTCGTCTCGGCTCGCCCAGAAGGCCAAGCAGGCGGGGGTGCCGCGCTTCCTCTTCTCCTCGTCGTGCAGCCTGTATGGCAAGGCGGGCGACGAATTGCTCGACGAGAACGCCGCGTTCGCTCCGGTGACGCCGTATGGCCGGTCGAAGGTTCTCGCCGAGCGGGACATCGCGCCGCTGGCTGACGAGACCTTCAGCCCTACCTATCTGCGCAACGCGACCGCGTATGGCGCATCGCCGCGGCTGCGCGTCGACATCGTCGTGAACAACCTCGTCGGGTTTGCGGTGACGACAGGCGAGGTGTTGATCCAGAGCGACGGGACGCCATGGCGCCCCCTGGTCCACATCGAAGACATCTCACGAGCCTTCCTGGCCGTGCTTGAAGCACCGCGGGAGCTCGTGCACAACGAGGCGTTCAACGTGGGGCGAGCAGCGAGAACTACCGCATCCGCGAGATCGCGGAGATGATCGAGATGGCCGTGCCGGGCGCGCGGGCGTCCTTCGCCGAGGGCGGTGGCCCCGATAAGCGCTCGTATCAGGTTGATTGCTCCAAGATCCAGCGGGTGCTGCGCGGGTTCAAG
>CAWCMD010000006.1:0-104454 GCA_963796525.1 uncultured Solirubrobacterales bacterium | reverse complement strand
CGCCCGCCCGGCTGTGACCGTGCTCGCCATGAGCACGCTACAGATAACTCGATCGCCCGCGGCGAGGCTTCGCGCCAGTCGCTGGGCTCCTCTTCCAGTCGTCCTGACCGGCACGTTCATGGTCGTGCTGGACTTCTTCATCGTCAACGTGGCGCTGCCGTCGATCCAGGCGAGCCTGAACGCGTCGAGCGGCGCGGTCGAATGGATCGCGGCGGGCTACGGTCTCACCTCCGCGGTGTTCCTGATCACCGCCGGCCGCCTCGGCGACCGCTTCGGCCGCCGGCGCGTCTTCACGGTCGGGCTCGCGTTGTTCACCGTGAGCTCGGCCGCGTGTGGCGCCGCGGACTCCTCGTCGGCGCTGATCGCCGCCCGCCTGCTCCAGGGCCTGGCCGGCGGTCTGCTGATGCCGAACGTACTGTCGATCATCGGCGTCACGTACACCGGACCTGATCGGCCGCGCGCGCTGTCCGCGTACGCGATGGTGATGGGCCTGGCTGCCGTGGGCGGGCAGCTGATCGGCGGCGTACTGATGCAGGCGGACATCGCCGGCCTCGGCTGGCGCAGCTGCTTTCTGATCAACGTCCCGATCGGCCTGGTCGGGCTGGCGCTGACGCCTCGGCTCGTCCCGGAGTCGCGCGCAGAGCGCTCGAGCCGCATCGACGCGCTGGGCACGGTGCTCGTCACCGCCGGCCTGACCGCGATCGTCCTGCCGTTGATCGAGGGCCGCCAGCACGGCTGGCCCGCGTGGACTTGGGTGTCGCTCGCGGCAGCACCGCTGATCCTCGCGGCATTCGCGCTCCACCAGCGCCGGCTGACCCGAGCCGGGGGCTCGCCGCTGCTCGACCTGCGCCTGTTCGCCGACCGCACATTCAGCGCCGGCCTCGGCGCACAGCTCGTGTTCTGGTGTGGGCAGGCATCGTTCTTCCTGGTGCTGGCGCTCTACCTGCAGCAGGGACGCGGTCTGAGCGCGCTGCACGCCGGGCTCGTGTTCACGGTGCTGGCGGTCGCCTACCTCGCGGCGTCGATCGCGGCGCCCGCGATGGCCGAACGGTACGGCCGGCGGGTGCTCGCGATCGGCGCGGTGACGCTGTCGGCCGGACACGTGGCGCTGCTCGTGACCGTGGAGATCATCGGCGTCGGGGGGTCGGTCGTCGCGCTCTTCCCGGGACTGCTGCTTGTCGGTGCGGGCATGGGGCTGGGAATCGCGCCGCTCGCGACGATCATCCTGTCCGGGATGCGTCCCGAGCAGGCCGGCTCGGCATCAGGCGCGCTCTCGACGGCGCAGCAGGTCGGCAACGCGCTGGGGGTCGCGATCATCGGCGTGATCTTCTTCGGCGCCATCAACGCGCACGCTGCGAGCATCGCCACGGCGTTCGAGCTCAGCCTCGCCGCGCTCGCCGTGATCCTCCTGGCGGTGGCCGCGCTGACGCGGCTGCTGCCGCGGACGGTGAGGGCGTCATGAGCAGCGGTACGCTCGTATGGATGAACGAGAGCCGAGTCGGAACGATGCTCCGCGACTGGCGCTCACGCCGCCGGATGAGCCAGCTCGAGCTGGCGCTCGAGGCGGGGGTCTCGGCGAGGCATCTGAGCTTCGTCGAGACCGGACGCTCACGTCCCAGCCCGGAGATGGTGCTGCACCTGGCCGAGCAGCTCGAGATCCCGCTGCGCGAACGCAATCAGCTGCTTCTCGCCGCGGGGTACGCGCCGCAGTTCGGAGCGCGCTCGCTCGAGGCGCCGGAGATGGCGCCGATCCGCGACGCGCTCGGGCACGTGCTCGCCGGCCACGAGCCGTACCCGGCGATCGCGGTCGACCACGGTTGGAATCTCGTCGCATCAAACGCCGCGCTCGGCGTCCTGCTCGAGGGCGCCGCGCCCGAACTGCTCCAGCCGCCGGTCAACTGCATGCGGCTGGCGCTGCATCCCGACGGGCTCGCGCCGCGGATCCTGAACCTCGGCGAGTGGCGGAGCCACCTCCTGCACCGGTTGACGCGCGAGATCGCGCTGACCGGCGACCAGGGGCTGGTCGAACTGCGCGACGAGATGCTGGGGTATGACGGCCCGCCCACCCCGCCAGCGCCCGAGCCGCCGCCGAGCGGCGCGGACGTGATGGTGATGCTGCGGCTGGCGGGCAAAGATTGCGACCTCGCGTTCTTCAGCACCGTGACGACGTTCGGGACGGCGGTCGACATCACGGTCTCCGAGCTGTCGATCGAGGCGTTCTTCCCGGCGGACGCCGAGACGGCCCAGGCGCTCCGGGCCGAGGCCATGGACGCCGCGGCTGCGTGAACACGCGGTCCTGGACCTGGACTGCGGTGCTAGCCGTTCTGCCGACTGCTGGGGAGGGGGTGGTTCTGCGGCCTTCGAACGCCGATTTCGTTACAACACGACGGCTGGCCGAGGCAACGGGTAACGAAATGCGCGCCAGGACCCCGAAAACGTTCCTCGTCCCCGACGACGACGAGAGCTTTGGAACGTTTTGGGGGTTGCCAGGGCGGATTGAGCCCCTCTTCGCTGCCAAATGCGGGGCAGACCACCCACGGGGCACCCGGCCGAAGGCCGGGAAGCTTGGCGCCAGCCGAGCGCGCAAACGCCAACCCTAGCCGCACACCGGCAGCTGGCCCTGCGCCGGCGGATAGGTCAAAGCAAACCCAGGTCCGACCACCGCGAACGGCGTCAGCTCATGCGCCACGGGCTCCGCACCCAACCCGAGGTGCAACACCTCCCACCCGCGCACCAAGAGCGCGTCGGAGATCAGGCGCCGGTGACAGCGCCACCACTGCGCCTCAGCGCACATGATGCACACGGGCTCTGAGCGCCCAAGCGACTCCAGCGCCTCCAGAGCCGAACCAAACTCCTCCGAACTCATGTAGTCCGCGTAACCGCGGAAGCCCTCGTGCTCCCAGCCACCGTTCGGCGAATCCACTCTCGGCCGCCGAGATCCACCCAGCTCACGCGCGTGGCGGTACTCGACCCCGCGCTCGGGCAACGCCACCGCGAGCGACTCGCGCGCGAACTGCGGATGCCGGCGCGAGCGCGGCACACTGCGCACGTCGACGAGGACGCGCACATCAACCTCACCCAACAACCCCACCAGCTCGTCGAGTGAGCGGGTCGAGTGTCCGACCGTGTAGATCAGACGGTCTCCCCGGGCCGCTGGAAGATGATCTCCGGGATCACGCACGCCGGCGAGACGTGCAGCAGGAAGCGAAGCGCGTGCGCGATGTCATCCGTTCGCAGCATGTCCTCCTGCGCGACCGAGCCGCGCACGAACTCCGTCATGTCGGTGTCGACAAAGCCCGGGCAGAACGCCACCGACTTCACGCCGTCGGAGTTCAGCTCCTTGTTCATCGCCTGCGTATACGCGACGACCGCGGCCTTCGTCGCTGAGTACACCGAGAGCCACGCCTGCGGCGACTTCCCGGCGATCGACGCGAGATTGACGACGAGCGCGTTGCGATGCTCGTTGCCGGCGGCCACGAGCATCTCGTGGCACTCGCGGTAGAAGAGCACGATCGCGCGCAGGTTGACGCCGAGCTGCAGGTCGACGTGCTTGGTCTGGTGCTCGCCGGCCGCCGCGCCGATGCCGACGCCCGCGTTGTTGACGAGTACGTCGAGCCGGCCGTAGCGCTCGCGATGGCCCGCGACGACATCGTGGATCGCGTTCTCGTCGGCCATGTTGCCCGCGATCGCGTGGACGTCGTATCCCTTGCTGCGCAGCTCGCCGGCGGTCTGCTCGAGGACTTCCGGACGGCGCGAGGCGACCGTCAACCCGTAACCCTCCTCGCCCAGCAATTCGGCAAGGGCGAGGCCAATGCCTCGTGAGGCTCCAGTGACAATTGCGGCGCGATCTGGCATCGACCAGGTCCCTTCTTCATTGGGGGTTTAGAAGAGTGCGCACTCTAAACATCACCGGCGCACCGCCGGCCGGGCGTCCGTACAATCGCCCGGACTCACGCAGCAGCGTCTACTCGCGTGAGCAGGCCGTTCCCGTTGCCACCGGGCCCGGCCATCCGAATACGCAAAACAAAACTTCCATGAAGGAAGGGACCATGCTCGACCGTTGCCCAACGTGCGGCAAGACGACCGGCACGCTGATGGAATCGCACCCCGACAAGCCCGGGGTGATGGAGATCCTGACCGGAAATACCGCCGACAGCCACCGGATCATGCTGACGGTGGCGATCTGCGTGCTCGTCAGCCTCGCGATCGTCGCCACCGAGGCGATCTTCCGCTAGCACGCGATGCGAATTGACTGGTACGGCCAGTCCGCGTTCCTGCTGAGCGCGGACGGCACGCGCGTGATGATCGACCCGTTCGGGGACATGTCCGCGGCCGCCTCGCGCGGTCTCGAATTCAACTATCAGCCGATCGAGAACGTCACCGCTGAGCTCGTGCTCGTCACGCACGAGCACGGCGATCACAACGCGGTCGAAGTGGTGTCCGGAGATCCGCCGGTGATCCGCTCGACCGCGGGCCGCTTTGACTCGCCGGTCGGGCAGGTGGTCGGAATCGCGTCCGAGCACGACCGGGCCGCTGGAACCGAGCGCGGCCCGAACACGATCTTCGTGTTCGAGCTCGACGGCGCGCGCGTCGCCCACTTCGGCGATTTCGGCCAGAGCGCGCTGCGTCCCGAGCAGGCCGAGGCGATCGGGAACCTCGACCTGCTGCTGCTGCCGGTCGGCGGCGGCCCGGTGATCGGCGCCGAGGCCGCGGCGGCGATCGTCGAGCGCCTCGAGCCCAGGTGGGTCGTGCCGATGCACTACCGCACCGCGCGCGTGAACTTCCTCGAGCCGGCGGACCCGTTCCTCGAGCGGATGGCGCAGGTCGAGCGCCTGACGCAGTCGAGCTTCGACACCAGCGAGCTGCCGGCGTCAGGCGGCACGCTCACGGTCGTACCTCAAGCTCCTTAATTGGGCCGCCTGCGGCGGCGTCCGTGGGGCCGGCCAGCCCCGTCCGGACCTACCGGCGATACAAAGCGCCGCCCGCTCTCGGCCCTCGAGGTAGAGCCCCTATCCGATCGGCTCGCCCACCCTGGCGAGCGTCTCCCGGCCCACGCGCTGGAGTCCCCTCAGGTAGTCGAGGTGCGCGCCCCACACCAAGCTCCCCTCGAGTTCATCCGCCAGCGCGATCGTATCCCTGTGCGCGTCGAGCAACTCGTACACCAAGCCAACGAGTTGATCGGAGATCACGGTCCCAGCCTCGTTCAGCATCCTCATCGCTCCCTGTGCGGCGGTCCAGAAAATGATGAACTGCCCTCCGGACAGCACCGTTAACTGAACGTGGGGCGTCTTCTGAAGTTTCGCCCGAGGGACGGGTTCTGCCAGCCGCCGTCGGCAGGGTTCAGATTGACACCGGGCGGGACGATCTCGTCGATCCGGTCGAGCACCTCGTCGGAGAGCTGAACGTCGGCGGCGCCGAGCTGTGATTCGAGCTGCTCCATCGTGCGCGGCCCGATGATCGCGGCGGTCACCGCGGGGTGACGGATCACCCACGCGAGCGCCATCTCGACCATGCTGATCCCCGCTTCCTCGGCGACCTTCGCCAACGCGTCGGCCGCCTCGAGCTTGCGCTGGTTGCCCGGCAGCGACATGTCGTAGCGGGCTGGGATGCGCTGCGCGCGGTGCGAGTCGGGTAGGTCGGCACCGAGGCGGTAGCGGCCGGTCAACCAGCCGCCGCCGAGCGGGCTCCACGGGATCACGCCCATGCCGTAGCGCTGACAGGTCGGCAGCACGTCGGCCTCGATTCCCCGGACCAGGATCGAGTAGGGCGGCTGCTCGCAGACGAACCGCTCCCGGCCCCGCCGCTCGGCGACCCACTGCGCCTCGACGATCTGCGAAGCCGGGAAGGTCGAGGAGCCGATGTATCGGACCTTGCCGGCGTGGATCAGGTCGCTGAGCGCGCCCAGCGTCTCGTCGATGTTCGTGTCGGCCTCGGGACGGTGGATCTGGTAGAGGTCGATCCAGTCTGTCCCGAGGCGCCGGAGGCTGTTCTCGACCTCCTTGACGATCCACCGGCGCGAGTTCCCTCTTTGATTAGGGTCCCCACCCACCCCGTCACCCATCGTCCCGTGGACCTTGGTCGCCAGCACGACGTTGTCGCGCTTGCCGCCGGCGAGCGCCTTGCCGACGATCTCCTCCGATTCGCCGCGCGAGTACACATCCGCCGTGTCGATGAAGTTGATACCGGCATCGAGCGCGCGGTGGATGATCCTGATGCTCTCGTCGTGGTCGGGGTTTCCCCAGCTGCCGAACATCATCGCGCCGAGGCATAGAGGGCTGACGCGGACTCCGGTGCTGCCAAGTGCGCGAGGTTCCATGCCGGGAACCCTACCGATCCTCGAAGGCGTTGGTAGTCTCTTGGACTACTAGCTGGTAGTCCAAGAGACATCTAGTTATTCGTCTTGCAGACGCATAACTGTTAGTCTGTAGGGCTACTGTGGATGTAAACCCCTTCATCTACTCCCATCCGCTCCCGCCCGAGGACATCATCGACCGGGACCGCGAGAGCGAGGAGCTGCTGCGCAACGCGCTTGGCGGCCATTACGTCCGGCTCTACGCGCCACGCAAGTACGGGAAGACAAGCCTGCTGCGACGGGCGCTGCGTGACGGCGAAAATGAAGCGCTGATCCCGATCCTCGTCGACCTCTATCGCGTGTCCTCGATCGCGGACGTTGCGATCCGCTTCGAGCGCGCGTACTCCCGGCAGCTGAAGGGTGCGATCCGCTCGCGGATCGAGGACTTCCTGCAGAAGACCGGCATCGGTCTCTCGCTCGGCGCCTATGGGATCAGCGCCAAGCTCCAGCTCGGGGCGAAGGTCGATCCCCTGCCGGCGCTCCACGCGCTGCTCGACCTGCCGCTGCGGCTCGAGCAGGGCGGCGCCTACCGGGCGTTCATCGCGCTCGACGAGTTCCAGGACATCGCCAAGGTCCCGGACCTCGACGGACTGATCCGCAGCCACATCCAGTTCCACGGAGAGGTCGCCTCCTACGTGTTCGCCGGATCCGAGCCCGGGATGATGCGAGAGCTGTTCGAGCTCAAGGACCGTCCGCTCTACGGCTCTGCGGTCCCGATGCGCCTCGGCCGGCTTCGCGACGAGGAGATCGCCGAATACGTCAGCGGCCGCTTCAAGCAGACGGGCCGCGCCACCGGCGAGGCATTGGGGCCGCTGCTGCAGTCCGCCAAGGGCCACCCGCAGCGCGCGATGCTGCTCGCCCACCGCCTGTGGAATGAAGTCCCACCCGCCCCGCCAGGGGAGCCGGCCACGCTAGAGGACTGGTCCCGCGCGCACGCGGCGGCGCTCGCGGAGCTCGAGCCGGAGTTCGACGCCCAGTGGCGCGGCTTTGACAACTCCGAGCAGAAGACGATGCGAGCCGTGATCGCGGGCGAGGGCTCTCCCTACCGGGCCGGAGTCCTGCGCCGGCTCGAGGTCACCAAGGACATGATCCGCAAGGCCCTCCCGCGGCTGAGCGCGACCGCGGAGATCGAGACGATCGACGGCAAGCACGCGGTCGTCGATCCGCTGTTCGCCGAGTGGATCGAGCGGGTCAACCGGGGGCTGCCCGAGATCGAGGCCTAGCTCCCGCTCCCGAACCGGCCCTCGAGCATGCCCTTCTCGACGACGCTGTCTACGTCGATCCGCACCGCTCGCATGACCCCGCCGAGCATCGCGTAGTAGCCGGCGATCAGCAGCACCTCGATCAGCTCCGCACGTCCGAGCTCGGCCTCCGCCGTCGTCACCAGTTCCGCTGCCGGCGTGCCGTCGCCGATCACGCCGTCGACGAGCTTGAGCACGAGCATCTCGTGAGGGTCGAACTCGTCCCCCGGGTTTCGGACCGCGCTGATCTTCTCCTCGCTGATCCCCACCATCTTCGCGATCGCCTCGTGCTGCACCCACTCGTATTCGGTGCCGGTCACGGCCGCCGAGCGCAGGATCACGAGCTCGCGCAGCACGGGATCGAGGTCGCTCTTGGTCAGGATCGTCTCACCGAGCCGCAGCGCCGACCCGGCGAGCGCCGGCGCGTTCGCGAGCATCGTGAACAGGTTGATGCGCGGCTCCGGCAACCGCGCGACCAACGCGCGCACGCGATCGTCCTGCGGGTCCTCGTCGGCGTACGGGATCAGTGCCACGGTGCGACCATATCGCGTGATGACAGACAAGCAACAACCACTTCCGGCCGCCGCGACGGGTCTGGCCCCCGGCGCCGCGCGCCTCACCGCTCGCCGGATCCTGGTCGTCGGCGGCGGCAGCCAGGGCGTCGGCGACCCGCAGATGCCGCCCGGCAACGGCCAGGCGATCGCGGTGCTGGCGGCACGCGAGGGAGCGTCCGTGGCGGTCGCTGACAAGGTGGCCGAGGCCGCCGCCGAGACCGCTCGCCTGGTCGAAGCGGAGGGCGCTGCGGCGGCGACCGTGATTGCGGACGTCGGCGACCCCGAGGCCTGCGAGCGCATCGTCGACGAGGCGGCCGCCGGACTCGGTGGGCTCGACGGGATCGTGCTCAACGTCGGGATTGGCGGCGGCCTCAAGCTCGAGGGCACGACCCCCGAGATCTGGGACCGCGTGCTCGCGGTCAACCTCCGCTCACACTTCTTGATCGCGCGTCGCGCGCTGCCGATCCTGCCGGCCGGTTCGAGCATCGTGTTCGTGAGCTCCGTCGCAGGCCTTCGTCCCGGCAGTGCGCTGCCCTCGTACGACACCTCGAAGGCTGCGCTGCTGGGCCTCTGCCGCCATGTCGCGCTCGAGGGCTCGCGCCAGATCGTCCGTGCGAACGTGCTGGCACCGGGCCTGATCGACACACCCCTCGGCCGCCGTGCCTCGCAGATGCGGCCGGGGCGCGAGCGGGCGCGGATCCCACTCGGTCGTCAGGGCACCGCGTGGGAGGTCGCGAATATGGCGATCTTCCTGCTCTCGGACGAGTCCAGCTACGTGACCGGCCAGACGTTCGTGGTCGACGGCGGGCTGGCGATGGGCGGCCTCTAGGCGCTGGCTCAGGCGACCAATCCGAGCCGCTGCGCGCGCTGCACGGCCTCGGTCCGGTTGCGCACACCGAGCTTGCGGTACACGGCGCTCGTGTGCTCCTTGACGGTGTGCTTTGAGAGATGCAGCGCGGCCGCGATCTCAGGGTTGGTCGAACCCGAGGCCATCAACTCGAGCACCGAGCGCTCGCGGTCGCTGAGGCCGAGCATCGATTGCGGCTCGTGCCGGTCGAACACGGTCTTGCCGAGGCCGACCGCCCGCACCGCGCTTGCGATCTTGCGCGCCGGCCAGTCCTTGTAGGCGAACCCGGAGGCGCCGGCGGCTCGCGCCGCCTGCGGCGAGATCTCGCCCGCGCCGGAGAACAGCAGCACGCGCGTCATCGGCTCCGCGGCTCGCAACTGCTCGCAGATCTCGGCGCCCGACTCCTCGCCCAGGAACAGGTCGACGAGCGCCACGTGCGGCCTGTAGCGAATCGCGAGCGCGATCGCCTCGCGGCCGCTGTGGGCGCTGACGCAGCGCTCGACCCAAGGCAGCTGGGTGAGCATCAGGCGGAAGCCCCAGTGGACCACGTCGTGATCGTCGACCACGAGGACGCCGAGGCGCTCTGGGCTGCGGAGCTGCTCAGCCATGCTGGGTCGCCCCCGGAGCGTGCCGGTGCTCAGGCATCGTGCGGCACCACGAGGCGCACCTGCCACATGTCGGGCTCGCGCGCGCCGAACTCGATCACGCCGCCGCTGTGCAGCGCCTCGAGCGCCGCCAGGCGCAGCCCCATGCCGGCATGGCGATGATGGCCGCGAACCCCGTCGTTGGAGATATCGAGCACGAACGTTCCGTCGTATCTACCCACTCGCACGCTGACGCGAGTCGGACTGGCATGTTTGTGCGCGTTGCGGACGGCCTCGGCGAGAACCGACTGCGCGAGCGGCTCGAGGCTCTCCGGCACGTCCCCGTCGGCGCCCGCCTCGAGCACCACTCCGAGATCCGGGTGCAGTCGTGAGAGCCGCTCGACCTCCGAGAAGAACGTGGTCTGCGTGGCGCGCGGAACCCGGCTGAGCGGACGCTGCAGCGCACTGCGCAGGTCCGCGAGCGCGAACTGCGTCTCGCTCGCGCAGCGCCGGCGGGCGTCGGCGGCCAGATCCCCGTCACCGTCGAGCGCCATCGAGACTCCGAACAAACGCTGGATCACACCCTCGTGGATCTCTCGCGCGAGGTCGATCCGCTGTTCGAGTTGTTGCGCCTTCTCCGCCTGCATCGCGACGATCCGAACGACCGACGCGAGCGCAGCGGTCTTGCCCACCGTCCACAGCAGGTGGCGCTCGGCGTCGTCGACCGGCGGCTCTGCGAGCAGCCGGTCCGCGAAGATCACCCCGATCGCCCGGCCGGCCGCGGCCATCGGCGCGCATACCAACCGCACCGGCTCGGGGAACAGCTCGGAGTACTCCGTTGGGAACTGGCTGCTGACATCGCCCGTCGCCTCCACGATCTTGTCCTCGCGCAGTGACGCCGCCGCGATCGGCGAGGACTCGACGGTCACGTGCGCGCCCGCGAACTGCTCCAGGGCGAGCCCGTAGGCGCCGGCCGCCCGCACCCGCCGGCGCGCGGTGTCGTAGCGAAAGATGATCGCGCGTCTCATGCGCGCGAGCCGGCACACGGCCTCGCACAAGCGGTCGTAGAAGTCCTCGCCGGAGGTTGTGCCGCGTTCGGATTCGGTGAGAACCTCCACGAACAACTCCAACACATCGATGCCGACGCCGGCACGCCCGTCCGTCGACCCGGTCGCGCTCATTGCGCCTGCGGGCCTACGACGTGCGAGCGAGCGTCAGTCCGAAGCGCAGCGCTTGCTGCGGCGCGAGGTACACGCGCCAGCTCTCCTCGCAGTGTGGGCACAGACATTGCACCGATGCATCGTATCCCTCGAGCGCCGCATCCCACTCGACGTCCTCGGTCTGCAGGCAGATCGGACACGCGAGCGACGCGAGCACCAGCTCATCTGGGTCATCGTCGCGAAACCGGGCTGTGTCGACCAGCATGCGGTGAGCCTGCCCGCTGCGCGCCGCGAGGACAAGTCGTGATCAGCTTCAACCCCCCGGGTGGGGGGAGCGGGCCGTCAGGCCGCCAGCGCTTCGGCGCGGCCGATCGGGCGCTTGCCCCAGCGGCTGCGGGTCGCGAAGTCGAGGAGGCGGTCGAGATAGTCAGCGAGCGGCGAGACGGTTATCCCGAGCGGGTCGAGGCGGTTGCGCGTGACCGCATCCTCGAACACCGTCGCGACCGAGAAGTACGGGAAATACTCGCCCCCAACTTGCGGGCCGCCGCTCCGTGCGTATTCGTCGGGATCGAGGACGCGTGGCACGGGCCGGCGGAAGTAATCGCTGGCGAGCTGCGCGATCTCGCCGATCGTGCTCGCGCGGGCGCCGGCGGTCAGGTGGTAGGTCTCGCCCTCGGTGTCCGCGGAGCCGGAGAGTGCCTGGATCGCATCCGCCACATAGTCGACGGACACCACGTCGACGGGTGCCGAGCGAACCGCCGGGACCGTGGTGAACAGTCCGCGCGCGAACGCGCGCAGCGGCCAGTACAGGACGTTGAACGCCGACGTCCAGCCGCTGCGCCGGTCGCCGACGACGATGCTCGGGCGCAGGATCGTGAACGGAACGGCATCCTGCGAGCGCACCAGCTGCTCGGCCTCGAACTTCGACTGCTCGTAGGAGTTGCGAAAGCCCTGGCCGCGGTCGAGGTCACGCTCGCAGAAGCGGCCCGCGTGCGTGCCGGCGACGTATGCGGTCGACACGTGGGCGTAGCGCTGGAGCCCTCCGCGGCGCTCGGCGAGCTTGGCGAACGCGAGCGCGTTTCGGGTGCCTTGCACGTTCGTCTCGCGCGACTCATCGAGCGGCAGCGCGAACGAAACCGTCGCCGCACAGTGCACAACGGTCGCGACCCGCTCGGCGAGCCGCTCCCGGCGCGAGCGGCTGACGCCGAACCCGTCCGCGGTGACGTCCCCGGCCACCGCGTCGATTCGCTTCATATACCGGCGGGATGACCGGTACCCGAACAGGTTTCGCACGACGGTCGAGGCGCGCTCGCGCGCAGCGTCGTCGTCGCGCGCTCGCACGAGCATCGCGATCGGGCGCTCGGTCCGCTCGATGTAGCGGGCGAGCAGCTCCATGCCGACGAATCCGGTCGCGCCGGTCAACAGAAGCGTGTCCTCGGTGCTCATTACTTTGTAAGCTCGGGCACTGCACGGTCGATGCCAATGCGCGCCCAAGCAACTCCCGACACCCGGGGGGTCGCTAAGGTCCCGATCGCAATGAGCGACACCGCAATCAGCACCGGCAAGCTGGCACGCTGGCGCCACGCGCTCAGCACGGTCAACCCGCCGTCAGGACAGCTCGACCAGGTCTCGCGGTGGCTGGTGATCACGCGCGCCGGCGTGCTGCCGATGACGCTCACCGCCGGCGCCGTTGCCGGCCTGCTCGCGGTGCGGCGGCCGGACTTTGCGCTCGGCTGGTTCGTACTGGCTTTTGTGGGCATCGTGCTGGCGCACGTCTCCAACAACCTCGTCAACGACCTTTTCGACACCGACACCGGTCTCGACACCAGCGATTACCCGCGTGCGCTGTACGCGCCGCACCCGATCCTCTCCGGGATGATCAGCCGCGCCGGCCTGGTGCGCGCCGCGGTCGCGGTCAACGTCGCCGACGTCGTGATCCTGATCGTGCTGGTCGCCGCACGCGGCTGGACCGTGCTCGCATTCGGGCTCGCGGGCGTGGTGCTGAACGTCGCCTACACGGCGCCGCCGCTGCGGCTCAAGAAGCGCGGCCTCGGCGAGCTCGACGTGATGCTCGTCTGGGGGCCGCTGATGATCGCCGGGACGTATTACAGCGCTGTGGGCAGCGTGCCGTGGCAGGTGTGGCCCGCCTCGATCCCCTACGGCCTGCTGTGCACCGCGGTGCTGATGGGCAAGCACATCGACAAGCTGCCGTGGGACGAGAAGGCCGGCGTGCGGACGCTGCCGGTGATCCTCGGCGAGCCGCGAGCTCGCAGCGTCACCAGGGCGTTGATGGTCGGGTTCTATGTGGCGGTCATCGTGTGCGTCGTGATCGCGGTGCTGCCGTGGCCGGCGCTGGCGGTGCTCGGGGCGGTCCCGTTGCTTGCGCGGGCTTTGAGGGCGCTGCGGCGGCCGCGGCCGGAGCGACCGCCGCGCCGCTTCCCGGTCTGGCCCCTGTGGTTCGCGGCGTTCGTGTTCACGCACACGCGGCGAGCCGGGGCTCTGCTGGTCGGCGGCTTGGCGGTCGCGGCGATCTTCTCGATCGGCCCGGCCTGGCTGCACTAGCTCCCCGGCAGCACCTCCGTGTGCTCGACGCGCACGGCCTCGAGGCTGCGCGGGTTGATACCCAGCAACTGCAGGATCGTCGGCGCGATCTGCGTCGTCTCGACCGCTTGATTGACGGTCCGATGATGCGCCCGCGTGCCCGGCGCATACACCACGAGCGCCACGTCCCGATCCTCCGGATTGGCGCCGCCGTGCTCGGCGATCTTGCCCTTGCCACCGGTGTAAACGACCCCGTGCTGGACGATCCCCCACACGTCGGGATGCCGCGGGTCGGACGGCGAGACGCCGAAGTAGCGCGCCGCCTGTGCGCCCGCGTACACCTTGGTGAGCCCCGACGAGGGCAGCGTTCGCGATGCACCCGTGGCGGTGTTTCCGGTCGCCGAGTGGGCCATCAGGTACTGGGCGACGAAGCTCGCCGCGGCCTGTGAGCGATCCGACAGCCACCACATGATCGCGTCGTCGTCGGTGCCGCCGATGACGAGATCGCCTGCTCCGGGATGCGCCGTCTTCCAGGCGGCGTTCACCGCGTCGATGATCGGTCCGTCGTCGATCCGCGTGAGCGCGCTCGGGTCCTGCGGCGACTGGCCGTGCTTGGCAGAGATGATGATCGCGGTCGAGCCGGCGAGGCTCTGTGAGTTGATTTCGGACACCATCGCGCCGACCTTTGCGCTGATGTAGTCGAGCGCGCGTTGCAGGAGCGGACCCGGGGTCCTCGTGCCGGGCTGGTAGCCACCCGTCAGCCCGTCGGACGCCGGCAGCTTCTCCGCCGTCGAGACGGTCTGGAAGTTCATCCCCAGGATCGCCGGAACGCCGACCTTGTTGGTGCGCGAGTGGTCGTAGCCGTCGAGCTCGTTGAGCACGGCCTGCACCTTGTAGGAGTCGTACTGCATCGTCGCGGCGTTGTCGTTCGTCCAGTCATCGCCGGAGGCGTAGCCGATCGCGTTCGAGTTGATCTCCGGTGTGAACAGGTCGTCGATTGCGTTCCCGGCCGGACCGTTGAGGATCTCGTACGCGGGATGCTTGTCCGACCACGCGGTACGCAGGCCGCGGTCGTGGAGCACGCTGAAGATCGTGTTGACCTGCAGGTACTGGTGCGGGTACACGGGCTTGCACGTCTTGGGGTCGACGGGGAGCTTCGTCTGATCGATCAGCGACTGCGGTGAGCCGGTCATCTGCAGGATGCTGCCGGGGAGCCCCGAGAGGCCCTGTCCCGCGTCGATCGAGGATGAGTCCTTGTCGATCGACTCGTCGTAGTTGACGGCCGTGCCTAGCGGCTGGCCGGCGCACGAGGTCGTCCCCGGCGGCAGCAGGTCATGGTTATATGAGGCGTCGTAGTAGATGCCCGTGACTCGGGGATCGCCGCCGGTAACCTGGCCGACCATCCCCGGGAATGAGTCCGAGGGGATCGGCGTGCGGGCGCGCGTGTATTCGAGCCCGACTGACGCGAGTCTCGCGAGCGCCGATCCCGGATGGTTCTGGACGTACCAGTCGAGATCGCTCTGGTGCAGCCCGTCGACGGAGATCAGCAGCACGTGCGCGATCGTGCCCGCGCCGCGATGTTCGTGGCGATGCCCTGGTGAGTGTGCCGACACCGCGATCGGCGCCGCGACAGCGACAGCTGCAACGGCGCACGCAACCGCTGTGCGCAGCCTCCAGCGTCCACGCATTTTGAATTACTCCTTGGTCAGGGTTTGCAGACGCGCGCGACGATACGAACCCCTCTCGGCGGGGACGTTGCTCGCTTGTGAACGCGCTACTGCGCCGGTCCGGCTGCCAGCTCGTCGATCAGCTTCGAGAGCCGGACGAGGAGATCGGGAGCCAGCTCCTGCTCGTGTGGCGGCAGCGCGTGGAAGAAGGATTGCTGGCGCTCGCGCAGCCATGCGTGCTGCCCGTCGAGCAGGTCACGCCCGAGCGACGTGAGCTTCACGGTGACCGCCCGACGGTCGTTGACCGAGCGGATTCGCCGCACGATCCCCCGGCGCTCGAGCACGTCCAGGATCCGCGTCGCCGTCGAGGGCGTGACGCCGGCGTCGTCCGCCAACTCGCGTACGTAGGCCCACTCACGGTCGGCAAGCCCTTGCAGCAGCGCGTACTGCGAGAGCGTCAGCTCGCGATCGCCTCCATGGGCGGGCGCCCCGCGTGCGCGGCGGACGGCCTGCGCGAATGCATCGAAGGCGGAGAGGAAGTCGTTCGCCCGCTCGGATACGAGCACGGCAGGCGCTGCTTCGTCGTTCTCAAAACCGCCGCATGCAACCGATTTCATGGTATGTATTGAGCGTACAGGACGGTGGCATGCTAACGTTTGGCATGCCAAGTATCGGTCAGAGAGAGCCATGTTGCGCGACATCCTCGTCAGTGTCGACGGGTCCGAGCATTCCGCCCGGGCGCTCGCAGAGGCGATCGACATCGCCGTCGCCCACCGCGCCCGCGTGACGATCCTGACCGCGATCATCCGTCCCCCCGGTTGGGCATGCACGCCGCTCACCGCGGGTGCCGCGCAGGCGCTCGGCCCCGAGCTCGAGCGCGAGGCCCACGAGATCATGTGCAACGCGGTCGCTCAGGTTCCCGAGAGCGTTCCCGTCACGAAGATCATCACCCGCGAGCCGATCCGCGAGGCGCTCGTGAACCGGATCGCGACTGACAAGCACGACCTGCTGGTGATGGGCTCGCGTGGCCGCGGGCCGATCACCGCCTGCGTGCTTGGCAGCGTCAGCCGGTACGTCGTCAAGCACTGCGATATCCCGGTGCTGCTCGTCCACGTCGACGGCACGTGCCGACCGGCGAAGCAGGCACCTGCCGACGCGCCGGCGGAGACGCCGGGCCGCGTCTCGCTCCCGGATCAGCCTGCGTTCGCCCCTCAGTGAGCGGCGAGTAGCGCTCGCGCCTCGGCCAGCGTCAACAGGCGGCCGTGGCCGGCGAGCGGCCCGCCGCCGGTGGCCTGAAGCGCGCCGCCGCTGCGCAGGTCGCCCGTGTCGAACGGCTCACCCCCGATGTCGCGGATCAGCGCCGCGACGATCGCCTTGGCCTCGAGGTCGTCGCCGGCCAGGAACAACGCGTTTCGCTCGGTGCGGTCGGGACCCAGCTCCTCGGACAGCGCGGGGATCGGCTGGTGGTTGAACGCCTTGACCAGGCGGGCGCCGGGGACGAGGTCCGCCACGACCTCGCTCGAGCCGCGACCGCCGAGGTCGACCACGTCGTCGGGCCCGGGACCAAAGCGGTTGTTGGTCGTATCGATCACGATCTTTCCCATCCACGAGCCCGCGTCGTTCACCGCCGCGGCCGTCTGCGTCCACCGTGTCGCGAGCACGATCACATCGCCGAACGCCACCGTCGGCGCGATCCTGTCGGCGTCAGCCAGCGGTCCGAGCTCAGCAACCAACGGCGCGAGCGAGTCGGGGTCGCGGGAGTTCGTGAGGCGCACCCGATGCCCCGCGGCGACGAACAGCCGCGCCAGCGTGCTGCCCATCCGGCCGGCGCCGATGATGCCGATGTTCAGCTGGCGATGCCGGGCGCTCATTCTCGTGACGGTACGGCCGACCGGTCCGGCTCGCTAGAGGCAATTGGTCGTAGGACCTCGGCTACCGCCGCGAACTGCGACGCGCTAGCTCGGCGTCGACTACATGTGCGGACCCGCCACCGGCGGGCTGACCGTCTCGCAGTGGACCTCGGCTGCCCGGAGTTCACCCACCTGCCGCGATTTCCTTCCAGCACGGCGCTAGCGCCTACGCTGTGGGGCGGGATGCCCGAACTGCTGGTCCGAAATCGCAGCCCGCACGCGATCGGCCGAGCGTTGCACGGCGCGCGGTTCGAGGAGCCTCGCCGGCACGGCAACCGCCATGACCGCGTGATCTTCGTCTACGAGGACGGCGAGCTTCGGTACAACAACACGCGCCGCTTCGGCGGCGTTTGGCTGGCGGACGACCACGCCGAGCGCGATGCCGTCACCGGCCCCCTCGACCCCGACGCGGCGGCGCTCGGTGGGGACGCATCCGAGAAGCTCTGCACGGATCGCGATGGCTGACCCGCGTGCGCGATGACCACGATCCGCACTGCCCCCACTGCGGCGCGCGGGTGCTGTCACAGCAGGCGGCGCTCGATCGTCTTAGGGTCCGATGAGCGAGGAGCTCCGCCCGCTGCTGTTCTCGATCGCCTACCGGATGCTTGGCACCGTGAGCGACGCCGAGGACGTCGTGCAGGAGGCCTTCCTGCGCCTTCAGCGCGCCGAGCGGGGCGGAACAGTGGTGCAGTCCGAGAAGGCGTTCCTGACGACCGTCGTCACGCGCCTCTCGATCGACCAGCTTCGCTCCGCTCGTGCTCAGCGGGAGACGTACTTCGGGCCGTGGAACCCCGAGCCGCTGATCGCGTCCGATGAACCCGATCCCGCGGAGGTGGCGGAGGTGGCCGATTCGCTGTCGATGGCGTTCCTGGTGCTGCTCGAAACGCTGAGCCCGGTGGAGCGCGCGGTGTTCCTGCTGCGCGAGGTGTTCGACTACGGCTACGACGAGATCGCGCAGAGCGTCGAGCGCAACGAGGCCAACTGCCGCCAGATCTTCGCCCGCGCGCGCAAGCGGATCGACGAGGGCAAGCCTCGCTTCGAGGCCGACCGCGCCAAGCGCGAGGCGCTCGCTGGACGATTTCTCACGGCGGTCCAGACCGGTCAGGTGGAGCAGCTCGTCGAGCTGCTCGCAGCCGACGTCGTGTTCTACGGCGATGGTGGCGGCAAGGGCCGCGGGCTGCCCAAGCCGATCTACGGCAGCGGGCGCGTGGCCCGCCTGCTGCACGCTTTCTCGGCCGAGGGCCGCGAGATCGGCGCCCGCAGCGAGCTGACGACCGTCAACGGCCAGCCCGGCGTGATCAACCTCGACCGCGACGGCCGTCTGATCAACGTGATGGAGCTTGAGATCGCCGATGACGTCGTGCAGAACATCCGCTCGGTGATCAATCCCGACAAGCTCTCGCACCTCGGCTACGAGCTCTCGGATGTGGCGCTACCGCACACGTAGCTGTCACAGGCCGGGCCGCTCGTTCGTCTCAGGGCCAAACACAGGCGAAAGGAGACGACGATGAAGGTGTTCATAGCAGGTGCGAGCGGAGCGGTCGGATCGCGTCTCATCCCGCAGCTGATCGCTCACGGCGATCAGGTGGTGGCGATGACTCGCAGCCCCGGAAAGGCCGGCGAGCTGCGTGCGCTCGGGGCCGAGCCCGTCGTCGCGGACGCGCTGAACCGCGAGTCGGTGAGGGACGCCGTGATGCGAGCCGAGCCCGACGCGATCAGCCACCAGCTGACCGCGCTGACCGGCGTGAAGAGCTTCAGGAACTTCGACAAGGAGTTCGAGCTGACCAATCGGCTGCGGACCGAGGGCACCGACAATCTGATCGAGGCCGCCCGCGCCGCCGGCGTGGGGAGGTTCGTCGCCCAGAGCTACGGCAACTGGATCTACGAGCGGACGGGTACGGCGCTGAAGACCGAGGAGGACGCACTCGATCCGACCCCGCCGGCCAAACAGGTCCACTCGCTGGCGGCGATCAAGCATCTCGAGAGCGCAGTGGTCGCGAACGGCATCGCGCTTCGCTACGGCGGCTTCTACGGACCCGGCACCGATCTGTCGACATCGGGCACATTCGCCGACCTCATCAAGAAGCGGCGGTTCCCGATCGTCGGCAGTGGCGCCGGTGTGTGGACGTTCCTGCATATCGACGACGCCGCCTCGGCGACGGTGGCCGCGCTTCGGCGGGGCGGCGCAGGGGTCTACAACGTGGTCGACGACCAGCCGGCACCCGTCTCGCAGTGGCTTCCCTACCTCGCGGAGGTGCTCGGAGCAAAGCCGCCCCGGCACATTCCGGTGTGGCTGGGTCGGATCGCCGCCGGCGACGTCGGCGTTTCGATGATGACCCAGATCCGGGGGAGCTCGAACGCCAAGGCCAAGCGTGAGCTCGGCTGGACGCCACGCTACCGCTCCTACAAGGAGGGCTTCCGTGACGGGCTCATCGATGCGGACGCTGCTGGGTCTCGATCGGCTCAAGTAGCCGATGGGGCGCGCGCAGAGCGATCGTGACGGGATCCTCGCGGAGGTTGCCGCGCCCGCGCCGGCGCTCGATCACGATGTCCTCCGGGCCCGGTGATTCGCCACAACCGGTGCAGGTGCCACGCTCGTCGAGCCGCGCTCCGCAGGCGGCGTGCTTGAACACGCGGCTGTTCGGATAGCGGTGGCGACCACCCCACATCAGCAGCGCGTACAGCGCCGGCCACAGCTCCCGGCCCGCGGGCGTCAGCTCGTACAGGTGACGACCGCCGTGGGCCGGGTCGGCCGTGCGCTCGAGGATCCCGTCCTGCACGAGGCCCGCGAGGCGGTCTGAGAGCACCGCCTTGGGAATGTCGAGGTGTCCCTGGAAGTCGTTGAAGCGCCGCACGCCGAAGAACGCGTCCCGGATGATCAGCAGCGTCCAACGCTCGCCGAGCACCTCGAGCGCCCGCGCCAGCGAGCAGTCCTGCCGTTCGTAGTCCTTACCGAGCACCGTGTCGGGAGTATAGCGTGAGGTTCGTTCATTGAACTGCTGTGCTACGGTCTGGTGATTGAACTCATCGAGAGGAGGCCCGATGACGGCTTTGAAGACCAGGAGGCTGACATGGGTACCGAGTGCGGCGGTGCTCCTAGCTGTTGGTTGGGGCGCAAACCAGTTCACGCCGATGCTGCTCGTCTATCGGCAGACGATGGGGCTCAGCACCGGCACGCTCGAGGCAATGTTCGGCTTCTACGCGCTCGGCCTGATCCCCGGGCTGCTGATCGCAGGCCCGCTCTCGGATGCCCACGGACGCCGCGCCGTGGTCGTGCCCGCTGCCGCGTTGTCGCTGACCGCGAGCCTCGCGCTGATCGCCGGGAGCCACGGCCTCACGCTGCTGTTCGCAGGACGCCTGCTCGCCGGCGTGAGCAGCGGCGCCGCGTTCGCGGCGGGCACCGCGTGGCTGCGCGAGGCCTCGCGCCCGCCGTTCGGTGACGCGACGGACCACACGGCGGCAGTGCGGGCCGCGGTCGCGATGACGAGCGGCTTCGCGCTCGGCCCGCTGGTGACCGGGCTTCTCGCGCAGTGGGCGCCCGACCCGCGCGTCGTCCCATATCTCCCCCACGTGGCGTTGATGGTCGCGGTGCTGGTGCTGTTGCGCGGAGCGCCAGAGACGGTGCGCGAGCGCGGCCGGATGGTTCTCCGGCTGGCGCCGGCGGGCACGCGCAGCCCCCGCTTCCGGGGCATCGTCCGGCCGATGGCGCCGTGGGTGTTCGCGGCGCCGGCGATCGCGTTCGCGCTCCTGCCCAGCGTCGTGGGCGCCGGTCACGTGGCCGACGGCATCGCGCTGACGGCGGCCATCACGACGCTTTGTGCGCTGGCGGGCGTGCTGGTACAACCGCTCGCCAGGCGGCTGCGGAATCCGGCCACGCTCGGGTTGCTCGTCGTCGCCTGCGGGCTGGGTCTCGCGGCGCTCACGGCAGAGGTCGACCAGACTTGGCTGCTCGTTCCCTCCGCGATCGCGCTCGGCAGCGCCTACGGACTGTGCCTCGTGGCAGGCCTGATCGAGGTCCAGCGAAGTGCGGACGCGAGCTCGCTCGCGGCCCTTACCGCGGTCTACTACGCGTTGACGTACCTGGGCTTCGGTGCTCCGTACCTACTGACGCTCGGATCCCACGTGGCAAGCTTTGCCACGTTGCTCGCGCTGACGGCGATGCTGGCGCTGGCGAGCGCGGCCCTAGTGTCGCGTTCCCGCCGGAGCGCCGTTGGCGAACGTGTCCCGGCAGCCCTCTGAGCAGAAGAAGTACGTCGTGCCATCGGCGTCGGCATGCAGAGCCCGGGCGCGATCGACCTTCATCCCGCAAACCGGGTCGGTCGCGCCGCGGCGCGAGGTGAGCCAGAACATCGCCGCGAAGATCGCCAGGCCGAGCACGTTCAGCGCGAGCTTGTAGTTGACCTGGATCGACCCGAAGATGTCGGCGCGGCTCGGTCGCGGGCCGGTCGGGATCCAGCCCAGCAGGCTGAACAGGCCAGCGACCAGCAGCGCCGCGATCACCATCGTCACGAACATCAGCGCGGTGATCCGGACCGTGAACGCCCAGCCGTAGTACTTGCGGTAGATCAACAGGATCGGCAGCACGATCAGGTCGGCGAACAGGAACGAGAGCACGCCCGCGAAGCTGATCCCGCCGGACCACAGAACCGCCGCGAGCGGCACGTTGCCGACCGAGCAGACGAAGCTGAGGACGGCGATGATCGGCCCGATCAGCACATTCTCGATCGTGGGAATCGGGTCGGGCGCGTGCCCGACAAACAGCGACTCGAAGAAGCCGTTGCCGAACTGCGCGATGAATCCCGCGAGCAGGAAGCCGATCGAGATCTCCTTCCACAGCATCTGCCAGTCGCCACGGAAGTTGTGGGCGACATCCGACCAGGCTTCGACCGAGGTCAGCCGCTCACGCCAGGTCATCTGCGCGCCGGCCGCGTGGTGCTGGTGCCCGCTGTCGGCGCTCCGCGCATGTTCGCGCGCCTGCTCCTCGAGCTTGCGGTTGACGAACAGTCGCAGCATCCGTGTCATCAGCACGATCATCACGATCCCGCCGATGTACTCGCCCACCGTGAACTGCCAGCCGATCAGCACCCACAGCACCAGGCCGAGCTCCCACACCAGGTTCGTGGAGGCGAATTGGAAGGCGAGCGAGCTCGCCGCGCTGGCGCCCTTCTGGAACAGAGACTTGGCGATCGCAATCGCCGCGTAGGAGCACGACGAAGAGGCCGCTCCCAGCCCTGTGGCCCACGCAATCGGCTTCGGCCCGGAGCCACTCAGTGACCGCTCCACCCGCTCACGCGGGACCCAGGCCTGCACGATCGCGGAGATCGTGAAGCCGAGCACGAGCGCCCACCAGACCTCCCAGGCCATCAGGAACGAATCCCGCAGCCCGTGCCAGATCACATCCAGGACACCGCTCATGCAAGTACCGTATCAGATACCCCTAGGGGGTAATGGTATAGTTCCGCAGATGCCAGAGACAACGACCCCCACGCGGGGCTACACCGCCACCAAGGAGCAGTTGCTCGCGCGCCTGCGACGGATCGAGGGCCAGATCCGCGGGCTCGAGGGCATGGTCGAGGAGGACCGCTACTGCATCGATGTGCTTACCCAGATCAGCGCCGCTCAGGCAGCGCTCGACAAGGTCGCGCTCGGCCTGCTCGACGAGCATGCCCACCACTGCGTGATGGGCGCGGTGCAAGCGGCCGAGCGCGACGAGAAGACGGCCGAGCTGATGGCCGCCGTCGGGCGGCTGATGCGCCGGGGCTGAGCGCCTACGCGGCCAGATTCAGGTACTCGGTCATTCGCTCCGGGGTCGGCCACTCCACGTCAAGTCCGTCGGGCAGGATCCGGTTGATCTCGGCGAGATCCTCGTCGCTGAGCCGTAGGTCGAGCGCGCCGATGCTCTCCTCGATGTGGCGCTTACGACGCGACCCGACGATCGCGACGTTGACCGCGCGATGGGCCAGCGTCCACGCGATCGCCAGCTGACTGACGCCGTAACCGCGCTCCTGCGCGAACGCTTTGAGCTCCTCGACGATCGCGAGCAGACGCTGGAACGGCTCGCCGTTGAACGTCGGGACCGCGGCACGCCAGTCGTCGCCGCCGAACTTCGTCTCCGGGCTCATCGCCCCGGTCAGCACGCCGTGTGAAAGCGGCCCATAAACGAGTACCCCGATGTTGTGCTCGCGCGCATAGGGCAGCACGTCCGCCTCGATCTCGCGGTGGAGCAGCGAATATGGCGGCTGGAGCGTCTCGACCGGCCGCGTGCGCGCAAATTCCGCCGTCTGCGAAGCACCGTAATTGGACACTCCGATGTGACGGACCTTGCCTTCGTCGACGAGCTTCTGCAGCGTCTCGGCTGACTGCGCGAACGGGACCTCCGGATCGGGCCAGTGGAGCTGGTAGATGTCGATGTAGTCGACCTCCAGGGATCGCAGGCTCTGCTCAACGCCTGATCGCAGCCACTCGGGGCTCGAGTCGCGCACGAGTCCACGGGTGTCGTCCATCCGCAGCCCGCCCTTGGTCGCAATCACGACCTGCTCCCGGCGCTGACTCAGATCCTCACGCAGCGCCCGGCCGAGCATCTGCTCTGAAGCTCCCCAGCCGTAACCCTGCGCCGTGTCGAACAAATTGACCCCCTGCTCGCGGGCGAACTGGATCGCCTCGATGGCCTCCCGCTCTTCGAATGATCCCCAATCGCCGCTCAGCTGCCAGGTGCCGAACGCGATCGGCGAGACCTCCAACCCCGTCATTCCAAGCGTCACGGTGTCCATGTCGTCTCCTTGTCCCGTGTCAGATCACATGATGCCCGCGCCGGGGTTCGTACCATCAACAACCATGCGTTTGTCCGTGCTCGACCAGTCGCCGGTTCCCGAGGGCTCCAGCGGCGCTGACGCGCTCCATAACACGCTCGATCTGGCACAGCTGGCCGACAAGCTTGGCTATCACCGCTACTGGGTGGCCGAGCACCACGGCGGGCCGATGCTCGCGAGCGCCAGTCCCGAGGCGCTGATCGGGCCGATCGCGGCCGGGACCAGCGCGATCCGGGTCGGCAGCGGCGGTGTCATGCTCCCCCACTACAGCCCGTTCAAGGTCGCCGAGACGTTCACGATCCTCGCCGCCCTGTTCCCGGGACGAATCGACCTGGGGATCGGCCGGGCATCGGGTACCGATCCGCTGACGACCTTCGCCCTTCAGCGCGACCGGCGCGACGCCGCGCCGGACGACTTTCCTCAACAGCTCGCCGAGCTGTTGGCGTATTTCGACGACAGCCTTCCCGACGACCATCCGTTCCGGGGGCTTGCGGCGATGCTGCCGGGGCGGCCGCAGCTGCCGGTCAGCTGGCTGCTCGGCTCCTCGCCGCAGAGCGCGATCTGGGCGGCGCAGCTGGGCCTCCCCTACGCATTCG
Source organism: uncultured Solirubrobacterales bacterium (assembly GCA_963796525.1). Classification (GTDB taxonomy): domain Bacteria; phylum Actinomycetota; class Thermoleophilia; order Solirubrobacterales; family Solirubrobacteraceae; genus Palsa-465. The sequence goes on along the minus strand of CAWCMD010000006.1, from coordinate 80,193 downwards.
CGGACTTCATCAACCCGGGCGGCGCGGAGATCGCCGGTTTGTACCGGGAGCGGTTCACGCCCGTACGTCAGCTGCAGGCGCCGCTGACGGCGGTGGCGGCCTGGGTGCTCTGTGCGCCGACCGACGAGGAGGCGGACTTCCTCGCCACGAGCAGCCGCATGACACTGCGGCTGCTGCGGCGCGGGCAGCTGATCCCGGTGCCACCGCCGGAGAAGGCGCGCGAGTTTCTCGCCCGCGAGGGGACCTCCACGAGCGGCCCGCTGCCCGGCAGACGGGGCATCATCGGCTCCCCCGAGAAGGTTCGCGCCGGCGTCGAGCAGCTTGCGTCCGAGTACGGCGCCGACGAGGTGATCGTGGTCACGATCACGCACGACCACGCGGCTCGGCGGCGCTCCTACGAGCTGATCGCAGACGCTTTCGACCTGCGATCTCACGGCTCGGGCGCGCGTGCCGTTGTGGAGGCATGACTCTTTTCTACGACACGATCGACAGCCCGATCGGCACGCTGCTGCTGGTCGGGGACGGTCGCTCATTGCAGCGGGTCGACATGCAGCAGGGGCGCCGACCGACTCGGATTGACCCTTCCTGGGAGCGAGAGCCCAAGGCGCTCGCGGATGTCGCGACGCAGCTCAGCGAGTACTTCGCCGGCAGCCGGCGCGCGTTTGACCTGAAACTCTCCATGAACGGCAACCCGTTCGAGCGGCGCGTTTGGGACGAGCTCATCGAGATCCCTTACGGTGAGACGGCGAGCTACGGGCAGATCGCGCACCGAGTTGGCGCCGCGAGCGCCGCGCGCGCCGTCGGGCTCGCCAACGGCCGCAATCCGATCGCGGTGATCGTTCCGTGCCACCGCGTGATCGGGTCCGACGGATCACTGACCGGTTACGGCGGAGGCCTGGAGCGCAAGCGTTTCCTGCTCGACCTGGAGGCGGGCGTCCTAACTCTGTAAGGATTCGCCGGGTGAACCAGCCCCTGGTGCTTGTCGAGGAGCCGGCCGAGCATGTCCGGCGGCTTGTTTTGAACAGGCCCGAGCAGCTCAACGCGATGACCTCGGAGCTGTGCGAGGCCCTTCACGTCGAGCTGCGGGCGATCGCCGCGGACCGCAGCTGCCGCGCCGTGATCCTCACCGGCGCGGGACGGGGGTTCTGCGCCGGCCTCGACCTGCGGGGATATCGAAGCCCGCCCACCGCCCCCAACCACCCCGCGCCGGGCAACGAGGGCAGCGATGCTGCCCGCGACCGGCTCGCCAACCAGCAGCGCATGTCGACGCTCGTGCTGGGGTTGCGCGCTCTCCCCCAACCGGTGATCGCGGCGGTCAACGGACCGGCGGCCGGCCTCGGCTTCGCGCTCGCGCTCGGCTGCGACATCCGCTTCGCCAGCCGCGAAGCGGTGTTCCGAGTCGCGTTCATCAACATCGGCGTGTCGAACTGCGACATGGCGACGAGCTGGCTATTGCCTCGGCTGATCGGAGCATCGCGCTCGAACGAGCTGATGCTGACCGGCAGGCGATTCGACGCCGAGGAGGCGCTGCGAATCGGCCTGCTATCCGACGCGGTGGACGCCTCGCAGCTCGCAGACCGGGCGCTTTCAGCCGCGTCCCACGTCGCGTCGCTGGCCCCCTGGGGCGTGCGGTTGACCAAGCAGGGCATGTGGACGGCACTCGAGATCCCCTCCGAGCAGGCCGCGGTCCAGTTCGAGGACCGCCAGCAGATCATGTCGACGTTCGGGCAAGCGCCACCGGAGGCCGTCGCAGCGTTTCTCGAGAAGCGAGAGGCGCAGTTCGCCGACTAGCCCCCATGAGCGACCTGTTCGACATCAGCGGCAAGACGGCGGTCGTGACCGGCGGCTCCCGCGGCATCGGCAAGATGATCGCCGGCGGGTTTCTGGCCGCCGGCGCGCGCGTGATCGTCTCCTCGCGCAAGGCCGAGCAGCTCGAGGAGACCGCGCGCGAGCTGGCGGGGATCGGAGAGTGCCAGGCAGTGCCGGCGGATCTGTCCTCGCCGGAGGGTGCCGCGGCGCTGGCGGATGAGGTTCGGACGCGCTTCGAGCGGCTCGACATCCTGGTCAACAACGCCGGCGCGACCTGGGGAGCGCCGCTCGATGAGTTTCCCGCCTCGGGCTGGGACCGCGTGATCCACACCAACGTCGAGGGGATCTTCCATTTGACCGTGGCGCTGTTAGGAGCGCTGCGCGCGGCCGCCACCGAGGCCGATCCCGCACGCGTGATCAACATCGGATCGATCGACGGCATCAAGGCACCGACGATGGAGAACTACAGCTACAGCGCGAGCAAGGCCGCCGTGCACCAGCTCACGCGCCACCTCGCAAAGCGGCTGGCGTCCGAGCACATCACGGTCAACGCGATCGCCCCCGGTCCGTTCGAAAGCAAGATGACCGCGTTCATGCTGGACAGCGGAGAGGCGCGGGAGCTCGTCGAGCAGATGGTGCCGCTCGGCCGGATCGGCCGGCCGGACGACGTCGCCGGGCTGGCGCGATTTCTCGCATCCCGGGCCGGCTCCTATCTGACCGGAACGGTGATCCCGCTCGACGGCGGGATCACCGGCTGCGGCTAGAGCCGTCCGCGAGCGCTTTCGCGGCCGCGGCGACGAACCCCTGAGCCATCGAGTCGCCGACGCCGGCCAGCGGAAGCAGCCTCGGGACGGAAAGGTTCGCGTTCAGCTCGAGCGTGACCGCGGTCTGGCCTGTCCCCTCTAGCTTCCACAGCACCTCGAAATACTCGTCATCGCCCGCATGGTGCGGGATCCGCGTGAACCGCACAACCGTCGGCGGGCTGGTGCTGACCTGCAGCTCGAGGTGGAAGTCACGCGCCAGAGGACCCACAGACGCATGGAGCACCGCACGCGCGCGGACCGGCCGGCCGTCGCCGTCGCGCTCGATCACCTCCGCCTGTCGTACGACCTCGGGGTACCACCTCGGGTAGCCGTCGATCGCGTCGAGCAGGTCGAAGCACTCCTCGATCCGAGCCGGGATATTCGCCTCTGCTGTCCCGTGCAATCTCTTCATCGCCTGTAAGGATTACCCGATGCGGACGGATTTCGACGTCGTCGTCGTCGGCGGTGGCCACAACGGGCTGGTCGCAGCGGCATTGCTGGCGCGGGGAGGCCGGTCCGTGCTGGTGCTCGAGCGGCGCTCCGCGGTCGGCGGCGCGGCGATCTCGGGCGAGCCGTTCCCCGTCCCGGGCGCCCGGCTTTCGCGGTACTCGTACCTGGTCAGTCTGTTCCCCGCCTTCCTGTTCGAGACGCTCGGTCTCAACGTTGAGTTGCGGCGCCGGCGAGTGGCCGCGTACACGCCGGGTCTGGGCCTCGACGATCGCGGCGATGAGCGATTCCGGAGCGCTCTGCGGCGCGTAGCCGAGCGGATCTTCCCGACGCTGACCGAGCCGTTGATGGACCGCACGCAGTTCAAGCGCGTCGTCGGCGACGACATCCTGTGGTCGGCCCTGTTCGAGCGGCCGCTATCGGAGCTTGTTGAACGGGCTTTTGACTCCGACCTGGCGCGTGGCGTCGTTCTGACCGACGCCATGATCGGGACGTTCGCTGCTGCCGACGATCCGCTGCTGCGCCAGAACCGCTGCTTCCTGTACCACGTGATCGGCAACGGCACGGGCCGGTGGGACCTCCCGGTGGGCGGCATGGGCGCCCTGACCGACGCGCTGCATCAATGCGCTGTCCGGGCCGGAGCCGAGGTACGCGTTGGCGCTGAGGTCGTCTCGATCCGACCCGATCGGTCCGTTTCGGTGGTGCGATGCGCCGACGGCTCCGAGGTCGGCGCGAGTCATGTGCTCGCCAACGTCGCACCTGCTGTGCTGGCGCGGCTGCTCGGCGACGCCGCGCCACCGGATGCCCCCGAGGGCTCGCAGCTGAAGATCAACATGCTCCTCACGCGATTGCCGAGACTGCGCGACGAATCCGTCCGCCCTGAGGACGCATTCACCGGAACGGTTCATGTCAACGAGAGCTACGAGCAGCTGACACTGGCTTATCGGCAGGCCGATTCGGGCGTGATCCCCTCGATCCCGCCGTGCGAGGTCTACTGCCACTCGCTGACCGACCCGAGCATCCTCTCCACCGAGCTTCGGGCCGCCGGCGCACAGACGCTGACGCTGTTCGGTCTGCACATGCCCGGGCGGCTGTTCGCCTCCGAGCTCGCGGCCGCCAAGCAGCACGCGGTCTCGGCGACACTGCGATCGCTCAACTCGATCCTCGCCGAACCGATCGAGGAGTGCCTGTGGGTCGGCTCGGACGGCGCCCCCTGCCTAGAGGCGCTGACCCCGCCGGAACTCGAGTCCCAGCTCGCGATGCCCGGCGGTCACATCTTCCACCGCGACCTCGCGTGGCCATTTGCCGAGTTCCCCGACGAGGTCGGGCGCTGGGGCGTCGAGACCGGCCACCCGAACGTGTGGCTGTGTGGTGCCGGGGCGCGGCGCGGCGGCGGGGTCAGCGGGATCCCGGGGTACAACGCGGCAAGGGCGGTGCTCACCGCGGGGTGAATCGCTCAAGCATGGTTTCGTCGTTTGCGAACGCTGCGTCCGCGAACGGGACGAGCTCCGCCGCGACGCCCACCGGGTCGCTCGTGTGCGGCACGTGACCGGTGTCGAACTCGACCAGGGGGGCGCCCGGAATCGCCTCCGCCAGCCGCCGTCCGACGTTTACGGAGATCACAGGATCGCGGCGTCCCCACAGCAGCAGGGTCGGAGCGTCGATCGTCGCCGCCTGTGCGCGCAAATCGTGCTCGGCAGAGGCAAAGCTCCGCCACAGCTCGCTCACGGCTCGCAGGCCCGGATCGTGCCGCGTCGTGGCGATCCCGGCGTCGCGGGCCCGCCGGTCTGCGTCGGTCGCCGCGCGCATGTAGCGGGCGGAGAACGACGGGTAGATCGCGCGGAGGAAGCGCGGGTTCGACATCAGCGCGCAGAAGATCCGCACCTGCGGCGGCCGGCCGATGAAGCCGCCGGTGTTGATCAGCACCAGGCCCGTGACGAGCTCCGGACGCCGGATCGCGAGCCGCGCGGCAGCGAATCCTCCGACCGAGTTGCCGACGACGATCGCTCCCTGCGGCGCCGCCTCCTCGATCAGCTCCTGCGCGACGTCGGCGAACCGCATCGCGGTGGCGGGTGCGCGACCGGGGGGCGAGGACCCGTGGCCGGGCCAGTCGAGCGAGATCGTGCGGAATCTCTTCGGCAACAGCGCTCGCAACTCGTCGTAGTCGTGATGGTCATGCGCGCCGCTCGGCAGCAGCACGATCGGGTCGCCTTCGCCGCGTTCGTCGTAGGCGATCGGTCCGGTGGACGTCTGGAAGGTGAGCATGAGCTCGATCATACACCTATGACCGACCGGTCGGTCATAATTGGTGACCGACCGGTCAGCTAAGCTCGGCCTCGATGCCCGTCCGCGCCCAGACCGTCGCCCCCCATCGCACCCGCGAGGCGTTGCTCGACGCCGGCGCGATCGTCGCAGAGGGCCACGGCCTCGCCGGGCTGAGCGTCAACGGGGTGGTCGCGCAGGCAGGCGTCGCAAAGGGCACGTTCTACGTGCACTTCCGCGATCGCGATGCGTTCATCGACGCGCTTCACGAGCGCTTCCACGGTCATGTGCAGGAGCGCGTTGCGGCGGCGACCGAAGGCATCCCCGACGGGGCCGAGCGGATCATCCGCGCCGTCGAGGCCTATCTTGATGTGTGCCTGGCGGACCGCGGCGTCAAGGCACTGGCGCTCGAAGCACGTTCGGACCCGTCGTTGATGAAGTCGATGGCCGCCCGGCACGACAGAGTCGTCGCCGCCGTCGTCCCGAGCTTCAAAGCAATGGGTTGGCCGGACGCCACCGCGGCGGCCCAGCTGCTGGCCGCGATGACGAACGAGATCGCGATCCGCGAGCTCGACGCCGGCCGCAGGCTGCCGGCCGCGCGCCGGGCGCTGCGGCGGTTCCTGGCCGTTTGATGCGACTCGTCGTCGTCGGCGGTGGAATCCTGGGGCTGGCGACGGCGCGTCTCCTGGCGCGTGAGGTCGCCGGCGCCGACGTGCTCGTGCTGGAGAAGGAGGCCGCGATCGCGCGCCATCAGACCGGCCACAACAGCGGCGTGATTCACGCCGGCCTCTACTACACCGCGGGATCGCTCAAGGCGCGGCTCTGCAGGCGTGGCGGGAACCTGCTGCGCGAGTTCTGCACCGCGCAGGGGGTGCACGTCGAGGAGTGCGGCAAGGTCGTCGTGGCCAGCGAGGCGGCGGAGCTCGATCGACTCCACGCGCTCGCCGAACGCGCTGCCGCGAACGGCGTGCCCGGCCTGCGTCTCCTCGACGCCGCTGCCGTCGCCGGCATCGAGCCCCACGCTCGGGGCGTCGCCGGGCTGCATTCGCCCAGCACCGCGATCGTCGACTTCGCGGCGGTCTCGCGGGCGCTCGCGGATGAGGTATCGGGCAGCGGCGGCGAGATCAGGACTGCGGCGACCGTGTCGGCGGTGCGCCGTCGCCGGGACGGGGCCGTGGTCGAACTGGCCGGCGGCGAGCAGCTCCGGGCGGACGGAGTCATCGCTTGCGCCGGGCTTCAGGCCGACCGGCTGGCGCGAGCGTCGGGAGAGGAGAACGAGCCGCGGATCGTGCCGTTCCTCGGCGAGTACTGGAAGCTGCGTCCGGACCGGACCGACCTGGTTCGCGGACTGATCTACCCGGTTCCCGACCCGAGGCTGCCGTTCCTCGGAGTCCACCTGACCCGGACGATCGCCGGTGAGGTCTGGATCGGCCCGAACGCGATCCTCGCAGGCGCGCGCGAGCGGTACCGCCGCGCCGCTGTCGACCTCCACGACCTGTGGGAAACGGTCAGCTGGCCAGGCACCTGGCGACTGATCGGCCGCCACTGGCGCACCGGGCTCGAGGAGCTGGGCAGATCGCTTCGCAAGTCCGCGTTCATCCGCGATGCGGCTCGATACATCCCAGAGTTGCGACCCGGTGACGCAATCCGTGGGCCGGTGGGCGTGCGAGCGCAGGCTGTCGACCGCGACGGGGCGCTGGTCGACGATTTCCGCCTCAGCGGCGCCGGCCGGGTCGTGTGGGTCCGCAACGCGCCTTCCCCCGCGGCGACTTCGTCGCTGGCGATCGCCGAGGAGCTGGTCCAGCGGCTGAACCTTGGTTAGCCTCGCGGCTCGCCCCGGCCGCGTCCGTCGTGGAAGAATCGCCCGGCGATGAGCAGCATCGAGCCCCCGGAGCAGATTCAGCTGCGCGTTTCGGAGATCGACTTCTGCGCGCTGCAGTGGGGCGCGGAGAACCGGCCGATCGCGCTCTGTCTGCACGGCTACCCGGACACCGCGTGGACCTGGCGCCACCTCGGCCCATACCTGGCGGAGCGCGGCTGGCACGTCGTGGCGCCGTTCATGCGGGGATACCGGCCGACCTCGCTGGCCCCCGATGGCATCTATCAGATCGGCGCGCTGGCGCGTGACGCGTTGGGCCTGCGCAGCGTCCTCGGATCCGAGCGTCCCGCAGTGCTGATCGGTCACGACTGGGGCGCGGCAGCGGCGTACGCGGCGGCGTCGTTCTCGCCTGAGGCGTTCTCGCGGATCGTGACGCTCGCCGTCCCACCGGCGCAGACGCTGTTCGCGCCGCTGCGTTCACCGCGCCGGCTGTTTCAGGAGCTACCGCTCTTGTTGCGACAGCTTCGCTGCAGTTGGTACATGCTCTTCCAGCAGTTCCCCGGCGTGTCCGAGCGCGCGCTTCCCCGGCTCGTACCGCGGCTCTGGTCCGACTGGTCTCCCGGCTACGACGCGCGGGAGGATGTTGCGCTGACGCTCGCCGCGTTGCGCGGCGAGCACGCGACCGCCGCGCTGCGCTACTACCGTGCGCTGCTCCAGCCGTGGGCGCGATCGAGCGTGTATGCCGCCGAAGACATGCACTGGCTGCGGACTCCGCCGAACCCGATGCTCTACCTCCACGGTCGCGACGACGGCTGCTTGCTGGCGGCGATCGCCGAGCGCGCCGGCGATGCCCTGCCCCCGGGAAGCGATGTGGCGATCGTGCCGGCCGCCGGCCACTTCCTGCATCTGGAGCGCCCGGACGTCGTCAACGCGCGGATCGAGACGTTCATCAGCCCATCGGCGTGACCCGGATCGGCGGTTGCACCGCCATGAGGTCGAGCCCGGCGCGGCGATCGCGCTCCTGCCAGTAGCGCCGCACCCACCATGGCCGTGCATCGCTGACCGCCGGCAGTCCGTCGGTCCATCGTTTCAGCAGTTCGTCGGCCTGCGCGAACGCGCTTGCGGAGCTCGGCGGGTCCGCCAGCCACCGCCGCTCGACCTCGTCTCGCTCGGTCGTGAATCCCATCGCGACGGCGGGGTCCTTGATCGCGGAACGGTGCAGCAGTTCGTGACGCCACCACAGCGTCCGCGGGTCGAAGCGATCGCTTGGCGGCGGCCCGACCTCGAGTGGCTGGTCAACGTAGACCGGTTTGAACAGCGACGTGCAGGGCGCGGCGGTGGACGTCACCCAGTGACGGCAGCCACCGGGACGTAGCTCGGCCACCCACGATGCGGTCGTCTGAGATGCAGCCAGCAGTCCGCCCGCGTGCACGCAGGGTGCCGACAGCGCGCCGTTGACCGGCGAGTAGTGCGGCCACCGCTCGCTTCCGTGCGAGCGCAGGACGGTCATCAGGTCAGCCGGTGATGCGCTCGCGCTGACCCCAGAGCCGGTCAGTGCTCGCCGGGCGCGGCATCCCGACAGCGTCGTCCTGAGCGTGTCGCCGTGCCGCTCGGCGAAGCCTGCGATCGTCAGCCCGTTGGAGATGCTCCTGACGCCGCGCTTGACGTCCTCCACTGCCCATTGACGGCCGGCGGTCTCGAGCACGAGGGCCTCGCGCGGGTCCGCGATGATGAAGCTGTTGTGGTAGGTGAAGTCGCGGTTCTCGTGCCCGCATCCGCCGCCCTGGCCGTAGCGCTCGAGCAGGCTCGTGATCACCTCAAGCGCCTCCCGCGCGGTTGCGGCGCGCTCCAGCGCCAGCCGCAGCAGGTCCATCCCGGTCAGCCCACTCGCGGCATACGGCTCACGCGTGAACACGGCTTCGTTGCCGATCGCCACGCCGTGCTCGTTCGCGCCGATCTCGGCGCCCCACATCCAGAACGGGCGGCTGATCAGGACCGCGTGCGTGTGCGATACCTGCGCCACCTCGATCCATGTGCAGCGAACGCGCTCGCCGGCTGGATGGTCGCGCTGGGGATGCCACTCGAGCAGTTGAGCCTCGTTCGGGTCGCGATCCGAGTTCTTGGCGAACACGAACCGGCCATCACCGACCACAACGAGCGTGTCGCACATACGGTCAACGTTATCCGTGCTCAGGCACGCGCCGGCGGACTGGCGATCGCGCCGGCGGACCGCCCCCCGCCGTCAGATTGTCGACAAAATTGTCGACAATCCGCCCCGCGCCGCGCCCGAACCCGGGTCGATGTCGATTGTCCGCATATATGGCGGACTATCGACATCGCGCCTTATGAGATCGCGGGCCGGGCTCTGCCGTCAGCGCCCCGCGGGGCTAGCTGCCGCCGGCGCGGGCCGGGTCGGTGAACGTGCTCCGCGCCAGCTCGAGGAATTCGGCCGCGGCGGGAGCAAGACGCCGGCCTTCGCGCCAGGCGAGCGTGATGTCCCGGCTCAGCGCCGGCTCGGTGAGCGCGACCACGGCCACCTCCGCGCCGGGAGCGGTCGCGTCTGACAGCGGCAGGATCGCCACGCCCATGCCTCGGGTGACGAGCCTTCGGATCCGCTGGCTCTCATTTGATTCGAGCGTTACGTGCGGCTCGAATCCGGCCTCGCGCCCGGCCGATTCGAGCAGCTCTCGCAGCCGTGCTCCCTCGCGGAAGCTGATGAAGGGCTCGCCCGCCAGCTCCGCCATGCGCAGCCGGCGTCGGCTGCCGAGCTTGTGGTCGAGTGGCAGAACGGCGACGAGCTCCTCGGAGACAAGCAGGTGCAGACGCAACTCGTGACTCTCGATCCGCTCGGTCACCGACAGGAACGCGAGGTCCAGCTCGTCCACCCGCAGCATCTCCGCGAGCTCCTCGCTGGACTGTTCGCGGACCGTCAGCTCGACGCCGGGATGGCGCCGCTGAAAGATCGCCAGTGCCAGCGAGACGTCGATCGGACCCATCGTGTGCATCGCCCCCACCGTCACGTGGCCCGCCTCGACCCCCCGCAGCGCCTCGAGCTCTGCGAGCGCGGCGTCAAGCTCGGCGAGGATCCGGCGGGACCGCGCCACGAGCGAGGCGCCGGCATCCGTCAGCGCGACGTGACGGGTCGTGCGCTCGACGAGCGCGAGGCCGACCTCGGCCTCGAGCCGCTTGATCTGTTGCGAGAGGGCGGGCTGGGCGATGTGCTCGCGCGCCGCGGCGCGGGTGAAATGGCGCTCGTCGGCGAGCGTCACGAGGTATCGCAGCTGACGCAGTTCCATAAGCTACGCCTATGAATATACGGCAAGACGCGTCTTGGACAACTAAAGCCGCGCCGGTCATGATGGTTGAGCAACACCCTCTCCTCCCTCAGAGCGCGCCCCGCAGATCCGGCCTTTCCGCCGGCCCCCGGGGCGCGACTCGTTTGTGGGGCGGTTACCGCGCCGGCAGCAGCCGGCTCCGCACGCCCGACGTGATACCGCGGCGATCCGCCAGCATCTCGAGCATCATCGCCGTATCTGCGACCGCGACGCCGGTCAGGTGAACGTCTCGCTGCTCGAAATCCCGCACGACCTCGGCGATCGCATCCGCATATGCATCATGGTCACCGGCCGCCAGTGCGGCGATGGCATCGGCGGTGCGATCGAACGCGGGCGAACCACCGCGCATGCGACCCGCCCATGTTGCCGCCTGTTCGTCGCGCCCCTCGACGAGCGCCGCCAGCGCACGCGCGTATGCGGCCGTCGGTGAGTCGTCCGGCGCGCCGTCCAATGCATCGCGCGCATACGCCGCTTCGGCATCTCCCCCGCCCGCAAGGATCGACGACTTGAGCATCCCCACCAAGCGGCCGTAGCTGGTCGGCGGTGCCACCTCCCACGATTCGCGGTAGCAGGCCGCGGCGGCGGCAAATTCCGCCCGCGCTCGATCGCCGTCCCCGGCCAGCAGCGCGCGCTGCGCCTCGCCGTCCTGCTCGACCGCCGTCGACATCAGCTCGCGATGGGGCTCCGCAACCGCCATCGGCAAATCGTATGCCCACACGTCGCGATCTTTCGCTGCGTTAGCCTGGCCTCGTGCCACGCCTCATCGCTGCCCTTGCCGCCGCCGCTGCGCTTGGCTGCTCGGGTTCTGCCCGCGCAGGCACTCGCGTTCCCGAGGCCGCTGCCGAAGAGCACGCTCGCCGCATACCTCTACACCGGCGGGCTCGCCGGCTATGACGATCTGCTCACGATCACTTCGGACGGTCGCGCCACGGTCGACAGCGGTACGTACCGCCCACGACGGGTGAAGATCACGATCGGCCCCCGCGAACTCACGCTCCTGCGCCGGCAAATCCGCGCGGCCCACCTCGGGCGAGTGAAATCGCAGCCTCCGAACGGATGCTGTGATCAGATCGACGTCTGGATCTACGGCGCAGGCCGCACGGTCCGCAATCCCAAGCTGACAGCGTCGAGCGCCCTGGGGCGCCTCGATGCCCACCTGCACGCGATCCTCGACCGCGGCGCCAGCCCGCGCCCGTAGCCAATGAAGGTCCGGACGGGCCCTTCCGGCCCCACGGACGCTGCGCAGCAGCCCCTCCTAGTGGCCCTGCTGCGGCGTCAGATCCATGTCCTGGCTTTCGAAGACGACGTCGACCTCGCTGAGGACCACCCGGCGGGGCCCCTCCTCGACGTGGCCGGCGACCTGCGCGGTGAGCCCGAGAGCAGCGGCGATCGCCACGACCCGCTCGCCGGTGCCCGCCGCGCAGTAGACGGCGAATCCGCAGCCCATGTTGAACGTCGAATAGGCCTCCGCCGGCGACATGCCAGCCTGATCGGCGAGGAACGACAGCACCTCGGGGACCGCGGGCAGCCTCTCGACCCTGTACGTCAGCTCGCGGCGCGGCCGCATCAGCTTGAGCAGCCCGTGGCCGGTGATGTGGCTGAGGTAGTGGAGCTCGAGATCGGTGGCGAGCAGTTCGCGCACCAGCGCGGCGTACATGATCGTGGGGTCGAGCAGCGCCTCGCCGAACGAGCGGCCGCTTGGCAGCTTGGTCCCGTAACCGTCCGGTAGACGGCCGGCGATCTGCCTGGCGAGCGACGCGCCGTTGGCGTGAAGGCCGCTGCTCACGACGAGCACGAGCTCGTCGCCGGCGATCAGCTGATCGCCGAGAATCGGCGCGCGCCCAGCCGGAACCATGCCGACGGCGCTGCCGGCAAGCTCAAGCTCCTGCGCGTTCAGCAGGTCCGGGAGTGATGGCGACTCGCCCCCGCCCCAGGTCGCACCGGCGTCAGCGCAGGCCTGCCGCCATCCCTCGAGCAGCGCCGCGTGGCGGTCGCGGGCGCGATACCAGTCGGAGGAGCCGGTTGCGAAATAGGCGTTGACGACGACCGGGACCGCGCCGACGCAGCACAGGTCGTTGACGATCGCCGCGACGGTGTCGTACGCCACGTTCCGGAAACCGCCCGGCCCGAGCTGCTCCTCGAGCTGCCGTGCGATGATCGATTTGGTGCCCAACCCTTCGACGACGAACGCCAGCGTCTGCCCGTGCAGTTCGAACACGAACGCGGGCTCGCCGCGCGACGCATCGAACGCTCGTCCCCCGTTTGCGGCGAGCAGCGGCGAAGTCGAGAGCGCCTCCGCAAGCGCGCTTCGCTTGCCCTGGTCGAGCGCCGCGTAATCGACTCCCGCCGAGGCGTATGCCGAGCTGCTGTCCTCTGATGATGGCATCGGCTGGGCAACATATCGCGCGCCACGACCGATGACGCGGGCGGCGATGAGCGGGGCGGGAATCGGCATGAAGCGCGGTCCGTGACCCGCGCGCTGTGCCTTGACGGGTATAAGGTCGGTCGTAGAGGTGTACGCAACGCCAAAGAGGAGGAGGCCATGGGAAATCTGACCGGTAGTTCCACCGCTGAGATCGACGCCCCGCTCGAGCAAGTCTGGAAGGTGGTCGAGGATGTGGAGACCGCGCCAGATTGGCAGGGTGGCCTGAAGGCGTTGCGCGCGGTAGAGCGCGACGGCGAGGGGCGCCCGACGCTGTGTGAGTCGGCGTCCGACGGCAAGGTTCGGACGATCAAGTCGACGGTGCGGTTCACCTATGACGGCCCCAACCGCCTCAGCTGGAAGCAGGTCAAGGGCGAGATGAAGTCGGTCGACGGGAGCTGGCAGCTCGAGGACCTCGGGAACGACCGCACCCGCGCCGTTTATGCACTGGACGTCGACCTCGGCCGGATGCTCGGCCTGGTGATTCGCGGACCGCTGGTCGACGCGCTCCGCGGGATGCTCGTAAACGCCCGCGCCGGCGAGCTCAAGAAGCGGATGGAAGGCGGCTAAGCGCGGCCCGACGTTCGGGACAGTCGCGCGATCCACCTTGTCAAGTGAGATGGGCACGTGCACGGCATACGGCCGGCAACCGGTAACCACGCAACCGGCAACCAGGTAGGGTCCGCTGTCATCAATCCAGGAGGCGCAATATGCCGCAGGCAAGACGCAGTGGGACGAGTTCAGGATCGCGGTCCTCGACAGGACGCAGTACGACCAAGCGCTCCGCGGGGAGCGCCGCCGCCGGCAAGTCACGGTCCGGCGCGGGCCGCTCGAGCGGCGGGTCGAAAGCTGCGAGCGCCGGCCGGGCGAGCGGGTCAAAGTCGAGCGGGTCGAAGTCCAGCGGGTCGAAGTCTGCAAGCGCCGGGAGGTCGAGCGGGTCCAAGTCGCGTAGCGCGCGCTCCGGCAGCGCGCGTTCGAGCAGCGCGCGTGCCAGCACCGCCCGCGCCGCCACGCCTGACGCCGGGCTCGAAGCGGTCGCACAGCGCCTGCGCGCGTTGAACGAGCGGATCATCGACGCCGGCCGAGAAGCGGGCGAGACCACGCTGAACAGCTACGAGAAGGTGCTGGGCGCGATCGCGAGCGCGATCGAGCGAGTGCCAGGGTCAAGCGACGTCGAATGGCTCTCGAACCTCGCCACGACGCAGGCGAAGTTCATCCGGGACATGACCGACGCGTGGACGACGAAGGCCCGCAAGGCGATCCGGTAGCCAGCGCCCTAGGCGGCCGGCCACTCGACCACCGTCGCCCCCCACGTGAAGCCTCCGCCGAACGCGGCAAGCAGCACGCGCGCGCCGGGACGTAGACGGCCCTCGGCCTGCGAGACCGAGAGCGCGATCGGGAGCGTGGCGGTCGAGGAGTTGGCGAACCGATCCACGTAGTCGGCGACTCGGTCCTCGGGTAGCTCGAGCCGGCGTCCGACGGCGCCGATGATTCGCGAGTTCGCCTGGTGGTACACGAACAGGTCGATGTCCGACAGTTCCAGATTGGCGGCCACCAGTGCCTCGCGCGTGACCTCGGTCAGGCAGGTCACGGCTGCCTTGAACGTCTCCCGACCGCGCATCTGGATGCGCCCGCCACGGTCAAGCCGGATCAGATCGGCGCCCGCGTGGTCGCTGTGGAGTACGACGGGACCGATCCACCCGCCGGCGGGTCCTGCCTCGGTGATTACCGCGGCGCCGGCGCCGTCGGCGAAGAGCGGAGCCGTGTCGCGATCGCTGAAGTCGAGGAACTTCGAGAGAAAGTCGGCGCCGATGACCAGCGCCTTGGTCGCCCGCCCGGCCTCGATCTGACCGGACGCCAACGCCAGGCCGGCCAGCCATCCCGTGCAGGCCGAGCCGACATCGACCGCTCCGGCCCGGCCGGCACCCAGCAGGCCCGCGACGAGCGGTGCCGCGTTGGGCGTGATCTCGTCGGCGCTCGAGGTCGCGACGAGCACCAGATCCAGCTCCTCGGGCGCGACGCCGGCACGCGCAAGCGCGTCGCGCGCCGCTCGTGCGGCGAAGTCGCTCATGCGCTGACCGGGAGCGGCCCACGGACGTTCGCGCGTTCCGGTCCGCTTCTCGATCCACGACTCGTCCACGCCGGCGCGCGCCGCCACCTCCGCGTTCGATACTAGCGAGTCAGGCACGGCCATCGCGACTGCGGCGATCGCGGTACCAACGCCGCTCCGCCGGCGCCCGGAGTTCGTGGCTGACGAGCTGGTGGCCTCCAAGGCGCAGCCGAGTGTACCGGCGGCTGCGGGGCTGACCGCCTTCGAGCTCGGATCCTGATCTCGCAATACTGCCGCTGATTGGGATGCTTGCGCAGCGGCTGACAGCGCAGATGCTGGCGGGAGAGCCGGCAACGGATCCGGTGACCGTCACGAGACGCCTGCTGGCGATCCAGGCGCAAGATCCTCGCGGCGCCCGGCTCGCGATCCGTGCCCGCAGCCGCGGCCTCTCGGCGGCGGATGTCGATTCGGCGCTGACCGACCAGCGATCGCTGCTGATCAGCTGGCTGAACCGCGGAACCCTGCATCTCGTCTGCACCGAGGACTACGGCTGGCTTCACGCGCTGACCACCCCCCAGCTGCTGACGGGCAATCTGCGCCGACTCTCACAGGAGGGCGTCGACCCCGCGTCGGCCGATCGGGCAGTCGACACGATCGTGCGTGCGCTCCGCAACGAGGGGCCGCTGATCCGCAGCGATCTCGCAGAGCGGGTCCGCGCGATCGGCGTGCGGACCGAAGGCCAGGCACTCGTCCACCTCCTGTTCCTCGCCACGTTGCGCGGGCTGATCGTCCGTGGCCCCACGGTGGGCAAGCAGCACGCGTTCGTGCTGGTCGAGGACTGGCTCGGCGAGCCTCAGCCGGTGGAACGCGGCCATGCATTGGCCGAGCTTGCCCGCCGGTTCCTGGCCGGCCACGGACCTGCGGACGACCGCGATCTCGCCAACTGGGCCGGCGTGACCTTGCGCGACGCGCGCCGCGGTTTGGATGCGATCTCCTCCGAGCTGGCCCGGACCTCCGACGGGCTCTGCGACCTCGCCCGACGGCCGGACGCCGCGCCGCTGCCGGCACCGCGACTGCTCGGCTCGTTCGACCCGTTGCTCCACGGCTGGACCTCGCGCGAGCCGATCCTCGACGGGCACCAGAAGCGCGTCGTTACGGGCGGCATGTTCCGCCCGTTCATGCTCGTCCGCGGCCGCGCCGCGGGACTCTGGACCCTGCGCGGCGAAGAGGTCGTGACGGAGCCCTTCGGACGGCTCGCGCGCGAGGACGCCAAAGCGTTGCGCGCCGACGCTGAGGACGTTGTGCGCTACCTCGGAGGATCGCCGAGAAGCTGAACGCCTCGTTCCAGGGCGGCCTGCGCGTCGGCGGCCATCCTGCGCACGATCTCGCCGGCGGGTATCGCCTGCGCGAGTTCGTGTGCCTCGCCCGCCCAGAGGTTGAATGCCTCGGCGTCTCCACGGCTGCGGGCGGCAGCGCGAATCGGGCTGGTCGCGTGGTGGATCTCCGGATACGCGCGCGGCGCGCTTTCCGTGTGCTCGACGATGAAGCGGTTGACGATCCCGCGCGCGAGCCTGCCGGTGAAAGCCCGCGTCAGCCGCGTCGGCGCGGGATCCGCGAGGATCGCCCGCTGCGCCTCGTTCGTCGCGGCTTCCGGTGCGAGCATCAGCGCGGTCCCGACCTGGGCGGCGCTCGCGCCCGCGCAGAGGACCGCCGCGACGCCCGCGCCGTCAGCGATTCCACCGGTCGCGACGAGCGGCCGCGATACGCGGCGCGCCACCAGGCGAAGCAGCGCCAACAACCCGGTCGCTGTCGATTCGTCATCGTCGGTGAAGCCACCCCGGTGCCCTCCCGCCTCGCTGCCCTGCACAACCAGGGCATCGGCACCAGCTTGCTGCGCTTGCGTGGCCTCCTCGGCGCTGGTGACCGTGACCCACACCGCTACCCCGGCGCCGTGCAGGCGCTCGACGACCTCCTTTGGCGGGCATCCGAACGTGAACGACGTGACCGCCACCTGCGCTTCGCACGCGAGCTGCAGCTTCTGCTCCCAGCCGTCGTCCTCATATCGCGGGTCGCCGACGGCGACGCCGTGACGCTGTGCCTCGGCCTCGAGCTCGCGCAGGTAGCCGTGCAGCCGGCCCGGCTCTGCGGGCTCGGAACTCGGCACGAACAGATTCACTCCGAACGGCCGGCCGGTGCCGGCGCGGACGGCCTCGATCTCCTGGCGCACGTCCTCCGGTTTGCGATAACCGGCCGCGAGAAAGCCCAGGCCGCCTGCCTCGCATACTGCGATCGCAAGCTGCGGCGTCGAAGGGCCGCCGGCCATCGGCGCCTGCACAATCGGCTCGGCCAACTGGCTCAGGTCGAACACGTCACGCTCCTGAGGTGAGCCGCGGCGTCCTCCAAGCGGTCGTCGCCCCAGAACAGCTCGCCCTCGATCGCGACGGTCGGAACGCCGAAGACGCCACGCTGATGTGCCTTGTCGGTCGCATCTCGCAGAGCTTGCTTGATCGCCGGATCCTCTACCGCGAGCGCGGTCGCCGAGCGGTCAAGCCCCGCCTGCACCGCCACGGCGAAGACCTGCGCGGGGCTGCCGAGCTGCTCGCCCCGGGTGAACGCGTTGCGAAACGCGCGCTGCGCGAATGCCTCGCCATGGCCGGTCGTGAACGCGTACGTCGCCGCGCGCATCGCGAGCAGATAATCGCTCGGCCACGGGTCGGGCCAGCGCATCGGAGCCAAGCCGTAGCTGAGCGCACGTCGCTCGATCTCCGCCATTCCGCGCTGGCGACGTCGGTGATCTCCGAGCGCCCACGAGCTGCGCCCCGTCAGCTTGAACAGCCCGCCGAGGAGCACGGGCTGCCACTCGATCGGCTCCGGAAGGATCTTGGCGATCCGTTCGGCGGCGAGGTACGCATACGGTGAGCCGAGGTCGAAGTAGAACGTCATCCGTGTCATGAGAGCCGTTCGTTAGACTGAACGCAACGTTCTATATGGTAGACGATGCGAGTTCGAACGGAGTCCAGCTGCTTCTCGCGGCCAACCTGAGGCGGCTGCGGATCGCACGGCATCTGTCGCTGTCCGAGCTTGCCCGCACAACAGGGATCAGCAAGGCGACGCTCTCGGGCATCGAGAATGGCCGTGCCAACCCAACGGTTGACACGCTCGCCTCGCTGGCCGACGCGATGCGGATCGCGTTGATCGAGCTGCTGGAGGAACTGCCGCCGGGGGAGATGCGCATCGTTCGTGCCTCGGCCCGCCGAGCTGCAGACGACGACGTCTCAGTGCAAGATATCGACGTACTGCCTGGCCGCGGCGATCTGTCGATCGCCGAAATCGCGCTCGCGCCGGGTGGGCTGCGAGAGCTCGAGCCGCTCGGCGCCGGCTCGCGCGGCCAGGTGTACATCATCCAAGGCAAGCTGATCGCGGGACCGGTCGAACGATCCACCGAGCTTGGCCCAGGTGACTACGCATCGTTCCCAGCCGACGTACCAACCGTGTACGAGGCAGGGCGCAGCTCCGTGCGCGCGCTGCTGCTCCTGCAAGCGGCCCCCTAGCGGGCGCTCGCTCAGCCGCTCGGCTGCACGCGCGCAGCTGCCTTGCGTTCGAGATCCAGCTCGGTCATTACCCCGAGCTCGTGCAGCGCGTCGTTGGCCTGCTCGAGGCTCGCGGCTGACGCGACGGCATTCGCGAGCCGCCCGATCGCCTGGATCGTCACGTCGATATCCAGGTAAAACGTCTGCGCGGCCGCCAAGGTCAGCTGCACCGAGGTCGCCCCACCCCTGATCTTCGTCGTCCCCGACACGCCACGAAACGCGCGAACGGCTTGCGCGCTCGCCTCCGTGGGCACGACTTCGACCGCCGCCTCGAGCCGTGCGGCGACCGGTTCGGTAAGTCCTCGAGACCCGCAGACACCCCCCGCTCGGGCGACCTCCCCGAGGCGCACGAGCACCTCCTCGGGGCTGAGCTCGCCGTCGCATCCGATGCCGAAGACGCCGCCGAGAACCGGGTAGCCGGCGGCGCTCATCTTCCCGGCGGCGGCCAGCATCACCGCGTCGCAGAGCGGACTTCGAAGCCCCGGCTCGTCACCTCGGGCGAGCACGTCGCCACCGACGTCGACGAACACCGTCAGGTCGGCATCGAGTTGTTCGGCTGCGTCTGCCAACCCCTCCGCGATCGCCTCCGCGCCCTCATCGATCTCGATCAGAAGCGTGCGCTCGCCCAGCACGCCGGCCATCCGTGACTCGGCGAAGTACACATCGCGCTCGCGCACACGCGTCTCCGGGCCCGCGAGCAGCACCGATCGCGCCAGGCGCTCCGCGCCCTCGATCTCGCTCGCGCTCCGAGGCCCTGGCGCAGGATCGATCGCGCGGCGCTCCCAGGCCAGGCCGCCCAGGACGGGCCGGGCGCCGTCATAGACGCGCGCATGCTCCGCGGTCGCCAGCGCGCCGACGACATCCCCTCCCCCACCGATCCCCAGCACCAGGGGACGCCTCGAGCGGCGGAGCAGGCGTTCGGCATCGCGCATCCCACGATTTTTACCGGGCGCGGCCGGGCGCGGCGCCGGAGCGGCCCGGACACCCGGGCCGGGGACGGCGCCGGAGCGGCCCGGAGAACCGGGCCGCTCTCAGCACCACCGCCGGCCGGCGCACCTTGCCGGAACGAACTCGCCGGCGCGTTGCGCGCGCCGCTGCTCGCGTCCGGCCCGCTCGATCAGCTCGAGCTGCTCCCGTTTGCGGACGGCGCGCCTTTCTGCCACTTCGCTGATCCGATCTGACCAGCTTCGTCTGATCCCGCGCGGCCAGATGCGGGCGCCGAGCGCGGGCTGGTCTCCTCTCATCGGAGGCCTCCTATCTTGAACTTGTGAATTTATGTGTCATCCCGAAAATGCCATGGGAAAGTCACAGCCCGTGTGCATTACGAGCGGCGATTCACACAACATTTAGGGGTTAACGAAAAAGGGCGACCCGGTTCGGGTCGCCCTCGCGCGGCGGTCTATGCGCAGCCTGAGCTAACGCATGTACCTCACGGCGAGGGTCAAGTATCGCGCGCAACGCTTGCGATCGCTCGCGCGAGGCGCGAGGGCCGCAGGCTTAGCGGCGACGAGCTGCATTGCGTGGGTGGAGGAGCGGTTGGTCATAAGGTGATTTGGGAGGGTAACTCAGAACCGTTCCGATTTCAAGGTATTTACACGATAAATGTCACACGCCGCGGCTTGATCCGACGCGTGCCCGCTGAGATGCCGCAACACTCAACAATACGGCGACGGCAACGGCGCCCGTTGCCCATCCGATCTGCTCTCCGAGCACCAGGGCGCTCCACGTCAGCGTCAGCGGGGTCTGGACGAGCTGCACCTGACTGGTGCGCGCGACGCCCGCGCGAGAGAGGCCGCCGTACCACGCGAAGAAGCCGAGCAGCATCGAGCCGACGCCGACGTACAGGAAACCGGCGAGCGCATCGGGCTGAGGAGCCGCCGACGGCAGCGCCGCGAGAGTGACCGGCAATGTCAGCGGCAGACTCATCACCAGCGCCCAGCAGATCGTTTGGGGAGCGCCGAGCGACCGGGCCACGATCGCACCCTCGGCGTATCCGAACGCGCACACCACGACCGCGGCCAAGAGCATCAGATCGGCCGGCCGCAGGGCACCGCCGGAGCGCGAGATGGTGTAGCCGGTTACGAGCGCCCCACCCAACGCAGCCGCCACCCAGAAGCCGCGGCTCGGTGACTCGCGGGCCCGGAGCACCCCGGCGGCAGCCGTCGCAGCGGGCAGGATCGCGATCACGACCGCACCATGTGAGGCGCTGGTCGACCGCAGCGCGATCGAGGTGAGGGTCGGGAAGCCGAGGACAACGCCCAGTGCGACGACGACGAGCCCCTTCCACTCCTGCGCTGTTGGCCGGCGCGTCCGCGCCGCGCACAGCAGGGCACCGCCGAGGGAAGCGGCGACGACGGCCCGTCCGAATGAGATGAACCACGGATCGAAACTCCGAAGCGCGAGCTTCGTAGCCGGGAACGTGAACGAGAACGTGAGCACCCCGATTGCGCCGAGCGACAGCCCAAGCGTGCGTTCGGAGCGCAGTAACGCCTCGGGGCTGGTGGCAGTAACGCTACTCAGTGACGGCACAACCTAGAATAACGCTATGCCTCCGTCATCGCAGGAACGCGTGCTGCTCGAACTGCGAAGGCAAGCGCTCGAGCTTCCCCCTGGGTCGCGCCTGCCATCGGTCCGCTCCCTCTCCGAGCGCCATCGCGCGAGTCCGGTGACCGTGACCTCGGCGATCGCGCGGCTCGCCGCGGAGGGCATCGCGGTGGCACGCCCCGGCCATGGCACGTTCGTCGCCGGGCGGATCGACGCGCTCGGGGAGCCGGCCGACTTCGGCTGGCAGTCGGTTGTGATGGGTCCCGCGATCATCGACCCCGGCGGTCTCGACCAGCTGCTGAGCGTCACCGGCGACGACACGATCGCGCTGGCCAATGGATACCCGGAGGAGAGCATCCTGCCGCTCAGGGCGCTGGCGGTGGCGGCCGGCCGAGCGGCCCGGCGTCCCGGTGCCTGGGGCCGGCCTCCAATCGAGGGCATCGACTCGCTGCGTGCCTGGTTTGCGCGTGAGGCCGGCGGTTCGATCGAGCCCGGGGACGTGTTGATCACCTCGGGCGGCCAGGCAGCGCTTGCGACGATCCTGCGCGCGCTCGGTCGTCGCGGCGACCCGATCCTCCTTGAGTCGCCGACATACGTCGGGGCGATCGCCGCGGCGCGGGGCGTCGGCCTCGTACCCGTGCCGCTGCCGGTCGATCGCGACGGCGTGCGCACCGAGTTGCTCGCCGAGACCCTCGAACGCTCGAACGCACGGCTGATCCTGCTGCAGCCGACGTATGCCAACCCGCACGGCGCGGTGCTCTCCGAGGAGCGGCGCCGGCAGGTGCTCGAGCTGGCGCAGAGCTACGGCGCGTTCGTGATCGAAGACGACTACGTCTCCGATCTGTGGCTCGATCGCCATCCTGCGCCGCCACCGCTCGTGTCCCGCGACCCGCACGGCCACGTGATCTACGTGCGCTCGATCACAAAGGCGACGGCTGCGGGGATGCGGATCGCAGGCGTCGTTGCCCGGGGTCCCGCCGGGCAGCGGCTCCGCCGTGCGCGGATCGTCGACGACTTCTTTGTCTCGACCGTGCTGCAACACGCCGCGGTGGAGCTCCTCACGAGCCCCGGGTGGCAGCGGCATCTGCGCAACCTCCGGCAGGTGCTCGCCTCGCGACGAGACGCCCTGATCGCGTCGCTCGCGGACAAGCTGCCGGACTGGCAAGTGTTCCGCCGTCCCGCCGGGGGATTGTGCCTGTGGGTGCGGCTCCCGGATGGCACCGACGAGGCCAAGCTGGTCCAAAACGCTGCGGCTGCCGGCGTGGCGATCCTCCCGGGCGCACCGTGGTTCCCGGCCGAGCCGTCCGGGCCGCACGTCCGTCTCACCTACGCCGGCGCGAGCGAACAGCGCCTTGACGAGGCCGCCAGGCGGCTCGCCCAGATCGCATGTCCCTAAGCTGTTGGACGTGCAGGCGGTCGTCTTCGAGCGCAACGGCGGACCTGATGTGCTCGAGGTTCGCGAGCTTCCCGATCCAGCAGGCGCCGATGGCCAGGCGCTGATCGACGTCGAGGCGATCGGCGTCAACTACCGGGACGTCTACGAGCGCGAAGGCCGCGACTACGGATCGATGCCACCCGCGGTGATCGGCGTCGAGGGCGCCGGAGTGATCGTCGGCACCGGCGAACGAGTTGCCTGGTCATCGGTGCCACACAGCTACGCCCAGCGCGTCGTCGCCGAGCGCGGAAGACTCGTCCCGGTCCCGCAGGGAGTCTCGAGCGAGATCGCGGCGGCCGCGCTGCTGCAGGGCATGACCGCCCACTACCTGGCACATGACTCCTTTCCGATCCAGCAGGGCGACTGGGTCGTGGTCCATGCGGCCGCCGGCGGCGTCGGCCTGCTGCTGACGCAGCTCGCAAAGCTGCGCGGCGGGCGCGTGATCGCGACCACGTCAACCGCCGAGAAGGCCGCGCTTGCCCGGGACGCCGGCGCTGAGGAGGTGATCGGCTACGACTCCTTCGCGGAGCGTGTCCGCGAGATCTCTGGCGAGGGCGCTGCCGCGATCTACGACGGCATCGGCAGCGCAACCTTCCGCGACGGGCTGACGGCGCTGCGGCCCACCGGAAAGATGATCCTGTACGGCGCGGCGAGCGGTCAGCCCGATCCGCTCGAGCTGCAGTCGCTCGCGGCCGCAGGGTCGCTGTATGTGCAGCGACCGACGTTGCGGACCTACACGCGGACGCCGCAGCTCCTGCGCGAACGCGCGTCGGCGATTTTCGCGCTGGTCGAGGCCGGCAAGCTGAATGTGCGCATCGGTGCCCGCTACCAGCTCGCAGACGCCCGTCAGGCGCACGAGGACCTCGAGGCGCGTCGCACGACCGGCAAGCTCATCCTGATCCCGTAGAGCGGGCGGCCTCACACGGCCGTGGCAATCAAAGCGACCGCCAGCACAGTCGCCGTGCTCCAGACGATGATCGTCGCGATCAGCCGCTGATCGAGCCCGAAGGCATGGCCGACGAGCAGCGAGTTGACTGCCGTCGGCATCGCCGCCAGCAGCACATATGCGGACGGCAGCCGAATGATCAGTGCCGACACCAGGGCGAGCAACGACGGCGCGACCAGCAGGCGCGCGCCAACGCCGAGCAGGACGCGCCTATCGGGGAGCTCGAGCAGTGGCGCGTTATCCTCGCGGCGCTCCGTTGACAGGGTCACGCCGACGACGAAGAAGCCGAGCGGCAGCAGAGCGTCGACGACCAGGTGAGAAGCGTGAACGAGCGCACTCGGCGCCAGTGAAGCGGGTGCCAGCAGACCCGCGATCACGGCGATAAGTGGCGGGTTGCGCGTCAGGAAGGCGCGAAACCGCGCGCGCGAGGACTCGCCGCCGTGCACGCCGAATGCCGCCCCAACGCCGAAGCCGACGATGAACAGCATCGGGCCGCTGACCACCTGGTCGTAGGCGACTGCGGCACCGAGATGACTGGCGCCGAGCAGCGCGACGGTCATCGGCAGCCCGAGATATCCCGTGTTGACGAGGATTGCGCTGCAGATCAACGCGCCGAGAACCGGCCGGGGCACGTCCAGGATCGACCTCCCTACCGCCCACACGCCCGTTCCGGCGACTCCGAGCGCGAGGTAGGCGAATACGAGCCCGACGCCCGCCCCCACCGTGAGCGTTAGACGCGCGATGCTCACGAACGACACGAACGGAACCAGCACGTAGAGCATCAACTGCAGAGCAGCGCGGGCTGCGGCCGGCGCGAGCACGGTTCGGTGCTCGCAAACGATTCCGAAGCCCGTGGCGAGCAGGACCACCGATGCGACGAGCAGCAACCAGGCCACCCTAGCGGGGATCCCGAAGGCCGGCGCCGCCACAGGCGGACGACACTCAGTCGCGGTCCAAGGGAATATGCAGTCAGGGATGAGCGATCTCGACCAACAGCCGCCACTCCGGCTCGACCGGCCCCGGTCGGTTGGGGAAATGATGTTGACTTCGCTGCGGCTGTTCGCCCGCCATCCGGCGGCTTTCGGGCTGCTTGCGCTTGCGGTGATCGCGCCGTACGAGCTGATCGTCCTCGCGATCACGGGCACGGCCCCGCTCGGTCAGCAGAACGCCAAGCCGAGCACCGTGTTCACGCTGCTGCTGATCGAAACCGCTTTCGTCGGCCCGCTGATCTCGGCGCTCTACGTCCAGGCGGTCGTCGTGATCGGAGGCAGCGAGCGGCTGCGAATGCTCGAAGTCGTGCTCCGCGGCGCTCGCGTATTACCCGTCGTGGCGGCAGCACAGATCGTGGCGGCGATCGGGATCGCGCTTGGCTTGCTGGTGCTGATCGTGCCGGGCGTGATCCTCGCGATCCGTTGGGCGGTCGTGGCGCAGGCCGCCGCGGTGGAGCGCACCGATTGGCTCGGCGCGCTACGACGAAGCGGTCAGTTGGCGAGCGGCAGTTACCTGCATGTGTTCGCCCTGATCGTGGTGGTAACCGCGGTCAACTTCGTCCTCAGCCTCGTCGGCGAGTCGATCACCGGCTCGAGCAGGGCCGCCGACGCGGTGATCCTCGGCATCGCCGTCCAGACCATCATCCGCTCGTTTGCTGCGCTCGTGACCGCGGTTCTGTACTTCGATCTGCTTGCCAGGCACCGCGGCCGATGATTTTCGGGTTCGGCGAGAGTCCTAGGTCAGATGGCTGTGCACGACCCGAGCACGCTGCGCTTTTCAATCTACGGACCGATCGAGCGCGACGACTTACCGGGCCTGTGCGATCGCGTCTGCCGCCTGCTCGACCGCACGCTCGCCACGGACGCCGTCTGCGACGTCGGCGGCGTCGATCCGGACGCCGTCACCGTTGATGCGCTGGCGCGGCTCCAGCTCGCGGCGCGACGGCATAGCTGCCGGATCAGACTGAGGGGGGCGTCGACGGAGCTGCGGGAGCTCGTGCATTTCATGGGCCTCCGGGACGTCCTGCTCGATCCCTAACGGCCATCAAGGAATCTTGGCCGCGAGCCGCCGGCTGAGCGACAGCACTGCGTCGACGTAGCCCCACGAATGGTTGTAGCTGTACAGCGCCTGGCGCCAGTCCTGGGGTGCCCCTTGCGCTTTCAGGTAGGCGGCCATCGAGGTGATCGCATCCGCCGGGTCGTACGGATTCGGCCGTCCACTGCCGTGGACGTCGACGCCGAAGCGAGCCCACGTGCTGCCCAGGAACTGTGCCGGACCGGCAGCGCCGGCACCGTTGACGCCTTGCTTGACACCCGGCAGCGGACTGCGTCCATGATCGGATTCGATCTGTCCGACCGCGGCGAGGATGTTCCACTGCAGCCCGTATTCGCGTGCTGCGTGCTGATAGATGTGCAGATACCGCTGCGGAATCCCGCCGACGACCGGAGCGGCAGGCCGCGTACGCCCGAGCTGGGCGCTGACCTCCCGGGCATGGCCCGCGCTCAGCGGCTGCGTGCCGGCTGCCGGCGCGAGCACCCGCGGCCCCCGTGAGGTATCCGAGGGGCTCGTCCCCGCCGCCAGGACGACGACACCGATCGCGACGCTCGCGAGCACCGGCGCCAGGACGGGAGCTCTTCTTCTGAACGTGCGTCCCGCGGGTGCCGCGAGACTCGCAAGTGCGCGTCCGAGCTTGACAAGCATCGCGAGCAGCGCGCAGGCGGCAGCCGCCATCAGCCTCAGCAGGCGCCAGAGCAGAAGCGCGAGACCGACCACGATGTCCGAAAGTAGGCGGGCTATCGCGACCAGAGGCTGTGACTTCTCGTCACGCGCCGAGCTCCTCCGCGCCGCGGGGACCGGTCGCGGCCGTCGCCGACGGGCGCGGCGGACCGGGCGCGGCCGTCGCCGGCGCTCGTCCGCGGGCAGGGGCTCGTCCGGGAGCTCAAAGCTCCACCCCTCGCTCCACTTCCACGTCGACTCCGCGGCCCGGCGCCTGACCCATAACGGCAGGCCCGAGCCCCCGTCGGGCGCGACATTCACGTGGCATTTGGTACCCCGTTCACCATTCCCGAACCACAAACGTTGTCGATCGCTGCCTAGAATCGCGCGGCCAGCGAGCGAAGGAGAGAGGCGATGAGCGACACCACGGTCAAGTTTGTATTGGATGAGCAGGAGATTCCCACCCATTGGGTGAATCTGATGGCCGATTTGCCCGGCGACGCCCCGCCGCCGCTACATCCGGGCACGATGCAGCCGGCCGGTCCGGACGATCTGACGCCGCTGTTCCCGATGGGGCTGATCATGCAGGAGGTCTCCCCGGAGCCGGAGATCGAGATTCCCGACCAGGTGCGCGAGATCTACAAGCTGTGGCGGCCGACCCCGCTCTACCGCGCGTGGCGGCTGGAGCGAGAGCTCGACACACCCGCCCACATCTACTACAAGTACGAGGGCGGCTCGCCGCCCGGCTCCCACAAGCCGAATACCGCAGTCGCGCAGGTATACGAAAACGCGCAGGCCGGCATCAAGAAGCTGACTACGGAGACCGGGGCGGGCCAGTGGGGCTCGGCGCTGGCGTTCGCCTGCCAGCTGTTCGGGCTCGAGTGCGAGGTTTGGATGGTCGGCTCAAGCTATGACCAGAAGCCTTACCGCCGCTCGATGATCGAGACCTGGGGCGCGACCGTGCATCGCTCGCCGTCGGACGTGACCGAGGCGGGACGCTCCCAGCGCGAACACGCGACCGGCTCGCTCGGGATTGCGATCTCCGAGGCGGTCGAGGTGGCGGCGCAAAATCCCGACACGAACTATTCGCTCGGCTCGGTGCTGAATCACGTGCTGCTGCATCAGACCGTGATCGGTCAGGAGGCGATGGCGCAGATGGCGATGGCCGGTGAGGAGCCCGACGTGGTGGTCGCATGCGTCGGCGGCGGCTCGAACTTCGGCGGGCTGACGTTCCCGTTCCTGCGCCGCGTGCTCAAGGGGGATGCCAAGACGAAGTTCATCGCCGCCGAGCCCGCCGCCTGTCCGACACTGACCCGCGGGGTCTATGCCTATGACTTCGGGGACACCGTTGGGCTGACGCCGCTGATGCCGATGTACACGCTCGGCCACGACTTCGTGCCGCCACCCGTGCATGCCGGTGGACTTCGCTACCACGGGGATTCGCCGCTCGTCTGCGCGCTTGTCAAGGCAGGGCTTGTCGAGCCGCGGGCATACCGCCAGAACGAGACATTCGATGCGGCCGTCCGGTTCGCTCGCTCGGAGGGGCTGATCCCTGCTCCCGAACCGGCTCACGCGATCCGGGCGGTGATCGACGAAGCGCACGCTGCGCGCGAGGCAGGCGAGGCGCGCGTGATCCTGTTCGGCCTGTGCGGACACGGCCACTTCGATCTGTCCGCCTACGACGCGTACCTGGCCGGCAAGCTCGAGGACCCGGAGTTCTCAGAGCAGGACATGCAGTCAGCGCTCGCCGCGCTGCCGAAGGCACCGGCGCTGACGTAGAGGTTGCGCGGGGCGCCCCGGATTCCGGAGCGCCCCGGCGGCCTTCCTACTGATTCACGAACGGCACATACGGCCGGCACGGCTCGCCGCGAAGCGACGGGCACGGCGGCAGTGCGCTCGGAACGCTCACGCCCGGCACGACCGGGAGCACAATCCGAGACGGCATGCTCGGCGAACGCGCAAGCGTGACCTTGGAGGTCCCGCTGGGCACGGTCTCGGCGAAGGACCACACCGGCTGGTCGCCGCTGGGTGCCGTGATCGTGACCCGGATCCGCGAGCCGGCGCGGTACGCGTGGCCCTCGTAGTAGAGCGGCACCGTGACCTGGCTGAACCGCCCGGCGGGCAGCGGCGCCGCGTCCGCGCGACGGAAGCTCGGCACGGGCTCGAGCAGCGTGCTCTTCGCGGGGTCGAGCTTGCGCTCGCTCGCCCGAATCCACCCGTCCTGCACGTAGGTCTCCTTGCCGTCCGGGCGGATCTCGGAGATCACGACCTGCAGATCGACGTCGGGCGTCGAGGCCTTGACCCATGCCTGGAGCGCGCCTGCGCCGACGATCACCGTGTTGGATCGCAGCGGCGAGGAGACGTACGACAGCGCCGTGCCCGCTGGGTTCTGCGTCCAGTTGAAGTCGGGGAGCGCGCCCCACAGCCCGCCCCCGCCGGTATTGCCGGTGAAGTTGGTGGCGGGCCGCGCCGACTTGTTCCAGGTGAACCTGTCCTGCCCGGAGGTTGTCGGCTTACCGGCGGTCAGCGCTCCGTTCGCCCCCAGGTACCAGAACCCCGGGCGCGTGCCCGGCAACGGGAACCTCGAGAACGCATGCTCGAATGCCGCAAACGGCACCCCGGGGCTCGAGGAACCGGCTCCGTTGTCGAACAGAATCCGCACCGACGGGATCCGCTCAAACGCGGTAAGCGCGGACGCATAAGTGGCCTCTGACTGGATCGGGTCGTTGGGAAGGGTCACCCCGGGGATGCCCATCGCGGCGTTGTAGATCGTCGGAGCAGCGGCCTTCGCCGCATCGGAGAGATGCGGCGCTCGATGCGCCACGAACAACTCAAGGAAGTCGTACCAGCGGGTGAATGTCGCTGGATCCAGTGAGTCGATATGCAGGCCGTTCGTGAACGTGAACCATTTGTGGCTGGTGCCGGTGAAGTGCTCGGCAAGATCCGGGCAATGCGGACCGGTCTGCTCGTCCGCGAACTGGCACGCCAGATACACCGGCGCCTTGATCTTGTCGACGAAGGTGATCGGCGACACCGGATCGGCGACCGACGGGACGTAGTAGCGATTGGCCCGGATCTTCGCGATCAGGTTCACCGCCTGGGTGTGCAGGACCTGGTTTTGCGTGCAGGTCACATCGCCCTCTTGGATCCGCTTCAGTGCCCACGGCTGACCACCGGTCGCCGACGCCGGCTTGGCGTCGTGGACGCGGTCCTCGGACCACGCGAGCGCGAACCCGGTGTTGAGGATTCCACCCGGATACAGCGTCGTGGCGCTGTTGTCGATGACCGAAAGCGGACTGATGGCCGCGAGGTGCGGAGGATCGGTCGCGCCGACGAACAGCTGGCTGATGCCCCCGTACGAGATCCCCATCATCCCGACCGCGTGATTCAAGACCCACGGCTGCCGTGCCACGGTCTCGACCACGTCGTATCCGTCGAGGCTCTGCAGCCGCTCGAAGTAGTCGAACGCGCCGCCCGAGCAGCCGGTGCCCCGCATGTTCACATCGACAACGGCGAACCCGAGCAGATTCGCGACCGCGGCGATCCCGCTCTGCGGCCCCGCGGGATCGGCATAGCCATAGCCCGCGTATTCGATCAGCGTCGGATAGGGCCCGTTGCCTGACGGCAGGTGGACGTCGATCGCTAGCTTCGTGCCGTCGCGAGTCGTCAGGTATCCGTACCCCGAGGCGGGAATGTGCTGGCCGTAGATCGCGGTGCTTGGCGGCGCGGATTGGTCCGGCAGCACCACGACCGGCTTGGACGACGAGCCACCGTGTTGCTCACGGACCCGGTAGCCCGAGCCTGCCGGCACGTTGCGAAACAGCGCGCCACCCAGAGAGCCGGCGGTGTCGGTGCCCACGACCGTACGAGATCGATTGATCAGTTGAAGTTGCTCGCCGGGGGTCGCCCCGGTCACGTACACCTGCTGCACGCTGCCGTGCACGACCAGTTGGCTGCTGGCCAGCGCGGCCGGCGCACAGACAGCAAGCGCGAACACAAACGTCGCGGTCACACAGATCCGTTTCATTCCCTCTCCTCCTTGCGGCGGGTTCCGTCCGTCACGTTGAGACGCGCCCACCCCGGAAGGGGATCCGCAGACACTGTGAAGCTAGCACGGCGGCGCATGGGCTGGGCGGAACGCGGCTAATCCGGAAGCAGCGGCACCGAAATGCCCGTGTCCCTTCCGACCAGCACGCCGCGCGTGATCGCCGAGGATCCGAAACGCTCGCGCACACGATCGAGCGTGGCGTCGAGCTCGCGTCCGCGATCGAACGGAAGCGCAAGTTGCACCGCGCCCTCGTCCATCAGGTTCGAAAGCGCGACGCCGATCAACGTCAGACCACGCGCGTTGATCACCGGCGACGAGAGCTTCAACAAGCCCGAGGCGATCCGCAGGATTGTCTGTGTGTGGGCGGTGGGCTCGCCCATCGTGTGCGAGCGCGTCGCCCGCGAGAAGTCCCGAAACCGCAGCCGCAGCACGACGGTACGACAGACCCGGCGCGCCGCCCGCAGCCGCCTGGCGACGCGATCGACGAGCGCGATCAGCGACGCGACGATCTCCCGGTGGGGACGAGGACGACTTCCGAGCGCGCGCTGTGACCCGATCGAACGGCGGCGCCGACCCACGACCACCGGACGCGGATCGCGGTTGTTCGCAAGCGCGTAGAGATGCCGCCCGGACGCGCGTCCGAGCATCGCCACGAGCGCCTCCTCGCCGATTTGGGCAACCTGCGCAACGGTTTTGATCCCCCGGCGGTGAAGCTTCGCCGCGGTTACCGCGCCCACCCCCCACAGCCGCTCCACGGGCAACGGGTGCAGGAAATCGAGCTCGGCATCTGGCGAGACCACCAGCAGGCCGTCGGGCTTGGCCACCCCGCTTGCGACCTTCGCGAGGAACTTCGTCCGCGCGACGCCGACGGTGATCGGCAGACCCACCTGCTCACGCACGACGCGACGCAGCCGGACCGCGATCTCGGTCGGCGTGCCAGAGATGTGACCGAGTCCTCGAACGTCGAGGAACGCCTCGTCGATTGACAGCCCCTCGACCAGCGGGGCGGTGTCCTCGAACACGCGGAACACCGCCTTGCTCGCCTCGCTGTACGCAGACATGCGCGGCGAGACGACGCATGCGTCTGGGCACAGTGCCAGCGCCTGGCGTCCGCCCATCGCGGTGCGGACCCCGCGCGCCTTGGCTTCATAGCTGGCCGCGAGGACCACGCCGGCGCCCACGAGCACCGGGCGCCCGCGTAGCCGAGGATTATCTCGCTGCTCGACCGACGCGTAGAACGCGTCGAGGTCGGCGTGAAGAATCGTCGCGTCGGCGCACACGAACATATGTTCGCATGCGCCGCGGACGGCGAGCGCTATGCGCTCGGCGCACCAGCCTTCGGCAGGCGGTACCCACGCTCGGCCTTGTTGACCTCTCCGCTCCTGGCGAGCTTCGAGAGCGTCGTGCTCACGCTCGCGCGACCAAGGCCCGTGGCGTTCGCCACCTCTCCAGCGGTCATCGCGTCGCCACTGGAGAGCGCCGCGAGAACCGCGCTCTTCGTGCCGCCCGCCGCCGTGCGCCGAGTCTGCGCTGCGGTTGAGCTCGAGCTCTTGGCCTTGGCGGTCCTCGCCGCCGTTCGGCTCTTCGTCGCGGTGGTGCTCCGCGAGCGCGACCTCGTCACCGACGCCTTGCCGTCCGAGCTTGAATCGCCGCCGTGCGAGCCGAGCGCGCTCAGCGCCTTGCGCAGGCGGTCGACCTCTCCAAGGAGCTGGTCGATGCGCTGTTGAATGTCCCGTCGCAGTTGGTCGATCATCACTTCCTCCGTGTCTTTGCTTTTGTTTGTGTGTCTGATCGTACTCGGCCGCGCCGTTTTGTTTGCCGCCGCGGCGTCAGGTTTGTCCGAATAGGATGATCGCGTGATCTGGCGCTTGACGATCGGTTGTGTGATAACCGGTTTGTTAGCCGGTGCCGTCGCCGGCTCGTCGGCGACAACGGTTAACCCTCGGCCCGAGACGATCCCCGCACTACGTGTTTGGCACGGCGCACGTGGCAATTTCAGCCTCACCGCGGCCTCGCGGATCCTGGCCCGCGACGGCCGGCTGCTAGGAACCGCCGGGCTGCTCGCCGCGGAGCTGCGGCGGCTGACGGGACGGCGCGTCGACGTTGTCCGCCACGGCGCGGCGCGTTCTGGCGATGTTGTATTGCAACTGGCTGGGCGCTCACGGCCGCCCGGACCTGAGGGCTACCAGTTACGCATCGGCAGTGCTGTGACACTTTCGGCCCCGAGTGTCACCGGAGTCTTTTACGGGACCCGCACGCTCCTGCAGCTACTGACCGTCGCCCGACGCGTCCCACGGGGAGTGGCCTACGACTGGCCCCGATATCCCGACCGCGGCCTGATGCTCGATCTCGGCCGTCGCGTGTACACCGCCGCTTGGATCGAGTCCGAAGTCAGGGAGATGGCTTATCTCAAGCTCAACGTTCTGCACCTGCATCTCACCGATGACCAGCGGTGGGGCATCGCCAGCCGCACGCATCCCGAGGTGGTTTCGGCGCACGCGCTCACCAAAGCGGAGATGACACAGATCCTGCGAACCGCGGCTCGCTACCACGTGCTCGTCGTGCCGGAGATCGATATGCCGGGACACTTCGGCGCCTTTCTCGCCAAACACCCCGAACTCGAGCTGCGGGTCGCGAAGACCGTGAAACCTCCGCCGAGTCCCGAAGGCGGCAAGCTCGACATCACCAACCCACGCGCACTGGCAGCGGTCCGCCGGTTACTCGACGAATATCTCCCGTTGTTCCCGGGCCGAGATTGGGACGTCGGCGCGGATGAGTATCTGAGCCCCGCCGAGGAACCCCTGTACCCGCAACTCGTCACATATGCGCGCGCACACTACGGTCCGCGAGCCAATGCGAAGGACGCGATCCTCGGGTTTGTCAACTGGGTCGACCGCATCGTCCGCGCCCATGGCAAGCGGCTCTGGGCGTGGCACGACGAGCTGGGAGACGGGGCAGTGCTGAAGGCCAATCCGGACATCGTCGCCGGCTGGTGGATCAACTTCTCGCCTCTATCCGAACCGCAACCGCCAACTCCGGCGCAGCTGCTCGCGGGCGGGCACATGATCGTCAACGAGGGATGGTTCCCGACCTACTACACCGAGGATGTCGGGCCGATCGAGGGTAAGCCCGACATGAGGACTGCGTACGAGTCGTGGGATGTGAACAGGTTTTGCGGCCCGACGGTCGCGGGGAAGATGGCGCCCTGCTACTCCATCCCCCCGCTCGACCGTCGCGACCTTGGGTCAACGATCAACGCTTGGGACAATCACGAGCTGACGCTGGGCCAGATCGCGATCGGGCTGTTCCCGCGATTGCGCGTGATCGCCCAGAAGACCTGGGACTCTCCTGAGCTGACTGAGTCCTACGCGACGTTTCAGGGCATCATGCGCCGCGTCGGGCGGGCTCCTTAGCGCAGCTGAGCCAAACGGAGGTTGTTGCCCGAGGGATCGCGGAACCCGGTATCTATGCCATACGGGCGCTCCTCTGGCTCCTCGTGGAACTCGACGCCGCGTTCCTTCAGCTCGCGGTAGGACGCGTGGACATCGTCGGTAGTGAGGAACAGCGCGCCGGCGAAACCCTTGGCCATCACCTCGCGGACCTGCTCCCGCGTCTCACCATCCATCACCGGTGGGCCGGGAATCGCCATCAGCACGACCGCGATGTCAGGCTGACCTGCCGGTCCGACCGTGAGCCACCGGAAGTCGCCGAGCTCGGGCAGGGTCACGTCGGCGCGAACCTCCCAGCCGAGCTTCTGCGTGTAGAACGCGAGCGCCTCGTCCTGGTCGTTCACCCAGAGCTGTGTCGTTGAGAGTTGGATCATCATGTCCTCCTTAGGGATCGATTCGGCCCGCGACCCTAGTTTCGGCGAGCGCTGTTGTCTTCTCGAAACGTGCGGCGTTGCGGCCGGCCGTAGAACCGCAGCATGCACGTGGGCACCAGCGCCAGCTCAGCGGCGGGCGGAAACCTCGCGCGATATGCGGTTGGCGAGACGCCGTAGGTCCGCGTGAAACTCGTCGTGAACGAGCCGACACTCTGTAGCCCGACCGACAGGCAGATGTCGGCGACCGAACGGTCCGTTGTCCGCAGCATCGCCGCGGCACGTTCGAGCCTGCGTGTCAGCAGATAGGCGTGTGGCGGCTCTCCGAATGCCCGTTTGAACTCACGGCTGAAGTACGCGCGCGACAGCCCCGCCGCCCCGGCCAGATCATCGACGGTAAGCGGTTCGAAATAGCGGGCATCGGCCAAGTCCTTGGCGCGAAGCAGGTGCCGGGCGGGCGGGTCGAAGATCATCGGATCACTCGGGTAGACCGCTGCCGCGCTGAGGATTCATCGAGGACCGAGGCTATCCTCCGGAGGAATGCCACAAACGCGGCAAAAGGATGCTCCTCCCCGGCTCTTCGAGCTCGAGTCGGAGATCATGGAGGAGGTCTGGCGCCAGGAAGAGACCACCGTCAGGCTCGTGATGGAAGCGCTCAACCGCGAGGCCAAGCCGCCCCGTGCCTACACGACCTACATGACGGTGATGCGGCGGCTCGACGAGAAGGGCCTGCTGGAGCGCACGAGAAGCGGCCGGCATGACACCTACGTTCCGCGACTGAGCCGGGACGAGTATCTCCAGCAGCGCGCGGGTGCGGACGTCCGTGAGCTTGTCGACGCGTACGGTGATGTTGCGCTCGCGCACTTCGCACAGAGCCTCTCAACGCTCGATCCCGCTCGCCGGCGGCAGTTGCGCCGGCTCGCAGACGGCAAGGCGTAGTGCCCTATCGTCGCGCGCGCCTCGTGAACATCACCGCGAGGGCCGCCAGCGAGACTGGAATCATCGCCAGCACGATCACGCACGGCTGACTGGACAGGACGGGAAGCGCCAGCGTCGCCGAGCCCGTGGCCACGCGTCCCGCCAGGGCCGCGGCCGCGACGACCAGCGCAAGGACGGCGACCCCGCTCACTGCGAGGACAAAGGGAAAGTGCCAGGACGGTCCCTCGCCGAGGAGGTGATCCACGCGGAGCGGATCGACGCCGGTCGCCGCCTCGCCCTGATCGGAGAAGCTGATCATCGCGCGGGCCAGCGCCGCGCGGTTCCCAGGTGCTGCATGCAAGGCGCTTTCGTCCGCGCTCAGCTCGGCCACACGCCGGTGCCGCCGGGTGAGCTCACGTGCTCCCGGGACGAAGAACAGCGAGCGTGCCAGCGCGTGTTCGGCGGCAAACCGAAGCGGGTCGCGACGGCATGCGTGGTGACGCTCGTGGGCGA
The DNA here is from genome assembly GCA_963796525.1 of uncultured Solirubrobacterales bacterium. Classification (GTDB taxonomy): domain Bacteria; phylum Actinomycetota; class Thermoleophilia; order Solirubrobacterales; family Solirubrobacteraceae; genus Palsa-465. The sequence continues at coordinate 44,726 of CAWCMD010000006.1, read as the reverse complement.
CGACCGCCCTCAGCGCGTCCTCGTCCAGCATGGCAACCGCTCCTGTGGTGAGGTAGACCCGCGGGCGAACCAGGCCTGCGCAGAATGCCCCCGGCCGCTCGTCCTCGAGCAGTAGCGCGCCATACAGCGCTCACGTCGACGGGCCGATCAAGGACATCTATGACGAGGTGATCGCGATCTCCTCGAGATGTGTTCACGTTGGTTGCCCAGTGCGATATGTGGCCGCCGCAGCATCATTCGTGTGTCCGTGCCACGGCGGCGTGTATGACTTTCGCGGGGTGCGCGTCGGGGGGCCTCCACCGAGGCCGCTGGATCGCTTCTACACGCTGATCCGCGACGGCCACGTGCTGGTCGGACCGCGCTACAGCCTCAACAACGAGCTGCGGCGGTTCGCTCCGCGCGACCCCGGCGAGCCTCTCGACGGCATCGGCCAGTACCTGTCCCCGCCGCGCTTCACGACGCCGCCCGCGCCGCCTGGCGCGAAGCCCTAGGCCTGTCAGGGACTGGGTTTCGTCTGACGGGTGGCGCGCCCGGTGGTGCCGGAGCCGGACGCGCGCGGGCCAGAAGCCCGCTGCGCGGCCGGCCTAGTCGTGGTCCTCGGCGCAGCCGGCCTGGGGGCGACCGGCTTACTAGCGGTCCTCGGGGCAGCCGGCTTGCGGGCGGCCGATCGAGTGCTCCTCGTGCCGGTGCCGCTGGGGCGCGAGGCGGCTGCCGACGAACGGCGCCGTGTGCCAGAAGGTGGTGAGGTTTCGGATGCCGGGAGCCGCCGCTCGATCTCATCGGCCACCGCGCGTAGCTCCTTCGCGGTCGCGCGGGCCGCTTTCTGCAGCTTCTTGCCAGCGTCGTCGCCTGCCTCGCTGAGCTGCCGGGCGACCGACTTCCGCAGTCCGGCCTCTCGGAGTCGGTCGAAGAAACTCGAGTCCTTCTTTGCCATGTTCGCTCCTCTCGGGATGCCGTGCGTGCCGCCGTGGGACGCAACTCGCACCGTTCTTGGCGGGCCGCGCATGGCAGAGTGTTGCAAGTGACCGCACTCGCAAGCATCCCGGATTCGCTGCGGACGCTCGTCGGGCGCTTCGACGCCGACAGTTTCGATGCGCGGGCGCGGCGCGTCAGGGTGAGGTTGGCGATCAGAGACGGCGCAGCGTGGGACGTCCTGATCGAGAACGGAGCGGCGAGATTCGTGTCCCCGAGCGGCACGCCGGATGCCGTGCTCACCGCCGACAGCGAGACCTGGGGGCGGATCGCCGTCGACCTGCGCAGTGGGATGGACTGGTTCAAAGCAGGACGCCTCTCGGTCCGAAGCAACCTGCACGTCGGGGTCGGGTTTCTCGCGGCAACGAGTGGCTCGGCTGATCCTGATCGCCTGCGCTTCCGCTCGGTCACAACTTCCCGCGGCCGGATCTCGATCATGGAGGCGGGCGCGGGTACGCCCGCGGTGGCTGTGCACGGTCTGGGTGGAACGAAGGGTTCCTTCTTGCCGACGGTCGCGGCCCTGGCCGATCACTTCCATGTGGTCGCCGGGGACCTGCCGGGCTTTGGCGACTCCGACAAACCGATCGGTGCCGCCTACGACGCCAGATTCTTCGCCGATTCGGTGATCGCGTTGCTCGATGCACTCGGGTTGAAGCGCGCTCACCTGATCGGCAACAGCCTCGGCGGCCGAGTCGTGCTGGAGCTCGCCATGCGCCACCCCGATCGAGCGGGACGACTCGTGCTGCTCGCGCCGGCGCTCGCCTGGCGTCGAAGCCGCCCCTGGGTTCCGCTGCTGCGCTTGACGCGGCCGGAGCTCGGGCTGGTTCAGCTCGCGCCGCGTCCGGTTGTGCAGGCGATCGTTCACCGGCTGATCCCAGGTGCTGACAGAGGCTGGACGGCCGCCGGCGTCGACGAGTTCCTGCGCGCGTACCTGACGCCATCGGGACGGGCCGCGTTCTACGCTGCGGCCCGGCAGATCTACCTGGATGAGCCGCATGGCGAGAAAGGATTCTGGACCCGGCTGCGCACACTCCAGCCCGAGTCGCTGTTCATCTGGGGACGGCACGACACGCTCGTGCCGATCTCATTCGCCCGGCACGTCGAGCAGACGCTCCCCGACGCCCGCCACCTCGAGCTCGATTGCGGCCACGTGCCGCAGGTCGAGCGGCCGAAGGAGACCCACGCGGCGATCAGCGCGTTCCTGAGCGAAAAGCCGGCGTCTTGAGGGCCGGCTGCCGTTTCCGCGGTGGCCTTCTGAGCTAGGCGGCTTCAGCGGCCGGCGCACGCTCAGGGCCGCATTCGAGCACGAGCGCAGCGAGATGCGCCGCCGCTGCCTGCTCCCAGCGTCCACTCTCGGCCAGCGCGCGGCTCAGGCGCTCCACGTCATCGATCGCTTCCCGCGCCTCGAGATCCTCCTCGAGGGTCCAGCTGAAGATCAGGTTGTCGGCTGCGTGCCGAAGCCGCTGTTCCTCGGCCTCGTGCAGTTTCGCGGGGCCGACGTCCGCAAGCGTCTGCATCACGCGGCGATAGGCGGCGGCGCGTTCGGGACTCACGAGCGAAATCATGAAGCCGTTCGGTTGCCTTGCCCTTAGCCCAATGGCTAGAGATGGCCGCCTCGCTCGCGCCGCAGAGACAGTCGCGTGATTACGCTCGGCGTCGGGCGGTCAGACTGAGATACCGGATGCCGCGCGCAGTTCGATTCGATCAGTACGGCGACGTCGACGTCCTGGAAGTGCGTGACGTCGAGCGACCGCTGGGAGGCGCCGGCCAGGTGCTGGTCCGCGTCAAGGCCGCGGGGATCAACCCCGGTGAGGCATCGATCCGGAAGGGGCTCCTGCACGAGCGCTGGCCGGCCACCTTTCCGTCCGGAGAGGGCAGCGATCTTGCCGGCATGATCGATGAGCTTGGCGGAGGGGTCCAGCGGTGGCGCGTCGGCGACGAGGTGATCGGATTCACCCACGACCGTGCGAGCCATGCCGAGCTCGTCGCCGTCGACGCCGATCACCTCGTCCCCCGGCCGCCGGGCGTTTCGTGGGAGGCGGCGGGCGCGCTGTTCGTCGCCGGCGCCACGGCCTGGGCGTGCGTCCGCGCCGTGGCTCTGAAGTCCGGGGACACGGTCGCGGTCTCGGCAGCCGCGGGCGGCGTCGGCTCGCTCACCGTCCAGCTCGCCCGCGACGCCGGCGCCAGGGTGATCGGCCTGGCGAGCGAGCGTCACCATGCGTGGCTTTCCGAGCACGGCGTGCTCCCAGTGACATACGGAGACGGCGTCGGCGAGCGGATCCGATCTGCGTCGGGTGGTCGCCTCGACGCGTTCATCGACGCGTTCGGCGATGGCTACGTCGAGCTGGCGATCGACCTCGACGTCCGGCCCGAGCGGATCAACACGATCATCGACTACGAGGCTGCGCAGCGCGTCGGCGCCAAGACTGACGGGAGCATGGTCGGGGCGAGCGCCGAGGTCCTCGCCGAGCTGGCCAGGCTGATTGCCGCAGGCCGGCTCGAGGTCCCGGTCGCGCGCGTGTATGGAATGGACGAAGTCCGGGACGCCTTCCGGGAGCTCGAGCAGCGGCACACGCTCGGCAAGATCGTGCTCGTGCCGTGATCGCCTGCCCCCCTAGCGGGGGAACCGGCGCAAACCGACCCACAGGTTGGGTAAGTTGCGCGACTTGAAGCGCTCGAATCCGGGTATTCGGCAGATGTCAACCGTGAGGCCGGGAGGCAAGGTGTGAGGGAGAGAGGTTCTGTGTGGTCGCGTGCATGCCGGTGGGCCGCCTCGGTCGCCGGGTTCGTCACGCTGCTGCTGGGGCTCTCGCTGCTGCCGTCGGCCGCGTCTGCTGACACCTGCGTGATCACCGTGACCGTCCTCGGAGGACAGACCTTCACGTTCACGGTGCCGGCGGGCACGCCCGTGTCCTCGCTCCCGCTGCCTCATCTGCCGGTGGTGTCGGTTTCGCAGTCGTGCACGTCGTCGTCCGCCTCGACGACGACGACGTCGTCCTCTACGACGACCTCAACCTCAACCTCAAGTTCACCTTCAGGTAATGGCGGCGGCGGCGGAAACGGCGGCGGGAACGGAGGCGGCGGCGGCGGGTCCGGCTCTCCGAGGCCGCATGGCCCTGGGTCGCCCCAACCGCCATCCCATCACGGCGGAGGCTCCGGCCCGGGCTCCAACCACACGTCGAGCAGCAGCTCGTCGTCGAGCTCGTCCTCCAGCTCGACGACTTCGCATTCCACGCCGAAGCCGCCGAAGCCGGTGGGTGCTGGTGGGGTGCCGTCGGTGGCGAATCCGACGTTTTCGTTTGCGGTTCCTGGGCCGGCGCCGTTGGGGGTGCCGAATTTCTTTATTGATTCGTTTCGGATTCCGCCGTTTTTGTTGCCGATTTATCAGGCGGCTGGGATTCAGTATGAGGTGCCGTGGCAGGTGTTGGCGGCGATTAATGAGATTGAGACGGATTACGGCCGGGATTTGAGTGTTTCGTCGGCTGGGGCTGTGGGGTGGATGCAGTTTTTGCCTTCGACGTGGAAGACGTGGGGGGTTGATGGGAATGGGGATGGGGTCGCGGATCCGTATAACCCGGTGGACGCGATTTTCAGTGCGGCGCGGTATTTGCATGCGGCGGGGGCGTCGAGGAATTTGGGGCAGGCGGTGTTCGCGTATAACCATGCGTCTTGGTATGTGCAGTCGGTGTTGTTGCGGGCGCAGTTGATCGGGGGGATGCCGGATAAGTTGATTGGGGCGTTGACGGGGTTGGTGGAGGGGCATTTCCCGGTCGCGGCGGCGTCGAAGTACGCCGATGACTGGGTCACGCAGCTGGCGAAGAAGCGGGTGAGGTCGGGGAACGCGGCGGTGCCGGTTTCTTCTGATCCGTCGGCGCAGGGTGTGAATGTGTTCGCGAAGCAGGGTTCGCCGGTGATCGCGGTCAATGACGGGCGGATCGTGAAGCTGGTGCGTGATGATCCGAAGCTGGGGAACTATGTGGAGTTGCAGGACGCGACGGGGAACGTGTACACGTACGCGCATCTCGGGTCTGTTCCGGCGCAGTATCCGGTTCCGAAGCCGGTCAAATTGAGTGCCCGGCAGCTCGCCCAGGAGCTCAGCGCGCCGGTCTCGGTGAAGGCGCCGAAGGTCAGCTCGCCGGCGAGTGCCGGCTCGCAGCAGACCGCGGCGACCGCGACCCCCACCCAAACGAAAACCCAAACCCAGACGGCGAAGGCGGGGAAGGGCGCTCCGATCAGCCTGCCGGTCACCCCCGCCCAGCCCGCCACCACCACCAACACGAGCGACAACAACGCGAGCGCGAGCAGCGCGGGCGCGAGCACCGCGGATTCGAATGCTGCTGGGACGGTGTCGGCGCCGTTGGCGAAGGAAAGACTGTTCGCCGACCCGCACCGCCCCGCGTCGTTCGCGGCGGGCGGCAAGCTGCAGATCCAGTACACCCAGAGTCAGATCTCGAGCTTTCAGAACTACTTCTCAGACGTCCTTCACCTCAACAAGAACCAGTACACGCTGGCGCCGCTGAAGGCCGGGGCGATCGTCGTCGCGGGCACGATCCTCGGCCGGCTCGCCGCCGGCACCCCACAACTCGCCTCCCACCTGCTGTTCATGATCCGCCCCGCCGGCGCCGGCGCCCCCCAAATCGACCCCAAACCAATTCTGGACGGCTGGAAACTGCTCGAAGCGACCGCCGTCTACCGCGCCGCCGGCGTCGACCCGTTCTTCGGCCCCGGCGCCAAAAACGCCACCATCGGCCAAATCCTCCTAATGAGCAAAACGCAGCTCACCAACCGCGTCCTCACCGACCCCCACCTCCAAATCTACGCCTGCGGACGCCGCGACATCCAAGCCGGACTAATCGACCGCCGAATCCTCGCCGACATCGAATTCCTCTCCGCCTCAAGCCTCTACCCCACCATCTCAGGACTCGACTGCGGCCACACCCCCACCGGCGCCAACGGCATCGACCCCGCCGGCGCCACCGGCAACAGCATCGACATCTCCGCGATCAACAACATCCCGATCCAAGGCCACCAACAACCAGGCTCAATCACCGACATCACCATCCGCCGCCTCCTCACCCTCCAAGCCGCCCTCAAACCCGACCAAATCATCAGCACCATCAGCTACAAAGGCCAACCCACCACCCTCGCCCTCCCCGACCACAAAAACCGCATCCAAATCACCTACACCCCCAACTACGGCCCCAACAACAAACTCTCCCAACAAATCAAAAGCATCCTCCAACCCGGCCAATGGATCCAACTGATCAACCGCATCAGCCAAATCCCCGAACCAGTCGTACCAATCGCCCCCAGCAAATACGCCATCCAGGAAGGCCACCGCTAGGGCGCTTCTGAGGAGAGCTCCTCCTCCAGCTCCGTAACGCGGGTAGCCGCATCGTCGAGCTTCGCCCGCGCCCGTTCTGCCCGCTGCTCCGCGCGCTCCGCCGCCTGTCGCGCGGCCTTTGCCTCACGCTCCGCTTCACGCAAGTTCGCCTGCGCCTCGTCGCGCGCCGCCTGAGCCTGCTCGACCCGGCGCCGCAGCGCCTCGAGCTTGCGCGATTCGCGCTGCGGCCGCTGCGCGGGCCGTCGCACCGGGATCTCCGCGCCGGCCAGCCCCAGGTCGCTGACGACGTGCTCGTGCACGAGCCGGCCCGACCGCAGCCCCCCGCGGGCGTCATCGTCGAGCGCCGCGGCATGGGCCGTGTCTCTGAGCTTTCCCTCGACCGTCGCGCTGAGGGGGTGGCCGGCGTCGCGCAGATGCTGTTCGGCGAGCGCCACGACCTCCTCGACCGCGCCGCGCTCGCGCGCGACCGCCTCGCGCAGCTGTCCGCGTTCGCCCTGCTCGAGCAGCCGCCGCTGAGCCTCGCGCAATGTCTCGCCGGCGGCGATCAGCCGCTCGACTGCCTCCGACTCCGAGAACCGCACCTGGTTGAGCGCCCATGCCGCGACGCTCGGCTTGCGCAGCTTCTTGACCTCGGCGGCTGCGTCGCGATCTCCATCCTGGCGGAGCGCGCGCGAGAGCTCGTCGCGCGCGGACGTGAACTGGTCGAGCGGCGACGAGTAGAGGCGGTCGATCTCCGCACCGCTGGGCGGCGTCACCGCACGAAGTCTAGGGTGAGCTCAGGCGGCGAGCGTAGGACCCGAGGGTCCGGCGCCGGTTGTCGCGAGACGTCGCTGGCGATCGTCGAGTCGAGCCTTCCATGCACGAGCAAGTTCTGCACGCAGACGCTCGCGCTCCGGCTCGAACTCGGCCTCCGTCGGCGACTTCGCTGGCCGCTCCCACCATGGCTGCAAGTCGTGTGTCGCCATGTTCCGGGTATCGGCTTCGACGCGCCAGGCTTGAATCCTCCGGGCACGGCTCAACGCAATCCCAACAGTCAACGCAATCTCAACACTCAGCCCGCAGCGGGCGGAAGCGTCAGTAACGCGGCGGTCCCCGCCGGCACGCTGAACGCGTATGTCCGCCCGGACGGCGTCACGCTCGAGGTGCGCGACGGACGGAGCTGGCCCGTGGTCGTCACCGACCCGAAGGTCCGGCCGCCCAAGGTCACTCCGCCATGGGCTGCGGGACTGGGCGCGAGCAGCCGCTCTAGCGTGCCCGTCCCGAGTGCGGAGGGCATCCGTATGGCTGCCGTCCGCTGTCCGGAGCCATCATTGATCACGACGATCCGGACCGTCCCGTCCGTGGCTCGTGTCGCCCACGTCCGCAGATCGCCTCCTCGCGCGGTCGTGATTCGCAACAGCCGCGCGCCCGGGGGTGCCGCCTGGGCGAACATCAGCATCCCGTAGTACTCGGGTTTGACGCTGGCGCTCCAGGTGGACCCGTTCTTCGAGAACGTGAACAGCTCGTAGGGCGCCGTCGGATACGTGTGCATGTTCACCCCGTCGACCCCGACGCGGGCCATCTCGAACAGACTGTCCAAGGCCCAGAGCGCCGCGGCGAACGACTGCCCCACGGCGTTCACGGTGGGGCCAGCCCCGCACGAGATCGTGTTCATCTCGTCGATCCGGAGCGCGACTCCGTGGCCGTGGGCGATCGCCGGGTAGCGCGCGACGCTGTCCGCGAGGCCCCTGGAAGCCTGCTCCGACATGAGGTTCGCGATCGTCGGATAGCGAGGCTTGTCCGGATTGACTCCGCACACCTGTAGCGGATAGCGGTGCAGGGTGGCGACCCGGACCCGCGGCTCCGCGTTCAGCAGGCTGTCAGCCGCCGGTACCACTTCGGGGAGCCGCTGCTGGGCCCCGCCAGGGGCACAGCGTGCGGCAATGCGCGGGCAACTCTCGAGAGGTCGCCGAGGAAGCCGCTGAAGTCGTAGTTGTGTGGCCGCCCGTAGCGTCCGGAGCCGTCCCAGATGAAGCTGCCGTACAGCTCGGGCTCGTTGCCGGGCTCGAACGCACTGATCAGGTCCCGCCCGCCGCGCCCGATGTTGCTCAGGTATGCGCGGGCCTCGGCGGTCGCCACCGGGACGCTGTTGGCCTCGAGCTGCCGCCCGAGGATCAGCCGCGCATCGAGCGCACTCGCAACCGCGCGGGTCACCGTGGCCCAGTCGGCGTTCAGCCGGATCGGCGCGCCCGCTGGACGCCTGATGCCCGGCGCCGGCCACCACGTCCAGTCGGTGCTGTCGCCGCCGATCCTGATGCGCGGCGCCTGGCCGGGAGCGAGGTTGCGGACGAGTTGCAGGAATACGGGATTTGGATGGGCCGGGTCGCGCCCGGCGTACGCCGTCACCGCAGGGAACTCGAGCGACAGCCCGAGGAAGCCGTCCGCGATCGGGCGCGACCGTGCCGGTCCGCCGACGTTCAGGATCGCGGCACCCGGCGGCAGCTTGCGGGCAAGCGCAGCGGACGGCGCGGCGGCCTGGGCCGACCCAGAGGCCCCGCAGCCAGACGCGCCCGCCGCGATCGCAAGCAGGGCGGCAAGCGCGAGTGCAATCCGTGTCGATCTCACGCGTCCCCAAGCTATCGATTACGAGCTGTGTGTGCTGCGCCGGCCTCGTACGCTTGAGCGATGGGAGCAACTGAGATCGAGGCCGTCGTGTTCGATATCGGAGGGGTCCTGCTCGACTGGAATCCTCGCCACCTGTACCGCAAGCTGTTCGAGGAGCAGGAGGAGATGGACCATTTCCTCGAGGAGATCTGCACGCTGCAGTGGCATGCCAAGCACGATCGCGGCTATCCCACCGACCGCTCGTGCGCCGAGCTTGCGGCCCGTCACCCCGAGCACGCGGAGGAGATCTGGGCCTGGGCGCACCGCAGCGAGGAGATGATCGCGGGCCCGATCGATGGGACGGTCGAGATCCTGCGCGAACTGCTCGCCGGCGGCGTCCGTTGTTTCGCGCTGACGAACATGGAGCCGGAGACATACCCCCGCCGACTCGAGCGCTACGCGTTCATGCGGTGGTTCGAAGGCACCGTGGTGTCGGGCTTCGAAGGGATCTCCAAGCCGGACCCGGAGATCTTCGAGCTGCTGCTCGAGCGATTCGGGCTCGAGCCGGCGACGACGCTGATGATCGATGACTCGCCTCTGAACATACGCGCCGCGGGCAGCCTCGGGATGCAAACGGTGCAGTTCAGCTCGCCGCCGCCGCTGCGAGCGGCGCTCGAACGGGTCGGACTGCTCGAGGCGGCTACGTCCAGCGCTTCCGCCTGAAGAACGCGTATAGGCCGATCACGGAGGCGAGGCACCCGCCGATTCCGAGCAGCAGGAACGCCGCCAGCGAGTGCTCGACGTGCAGGACCATCCAGGCGAAGTTCATACCGAAGAACCCGGTCAGCGCCGTCAGCGGCAGGAAGATCGTCGCGATCACGGTCAGCTGCTTCATCACGTCGTTCTGACGGTTGGCGACCGTCGAGAGGTATGCGTCCATCGCTCCCGCGAGCAGGTCACGGTAGGAGTCGATCAGATCCGAGATCCGGATCAGATGGTCGTACACGTCGCGGAAGTAGTCACGTTCGTCGAGTTGAAGGCCGGGCATGTCCGCCAGCGTGTCGAGCCCGCGCGCGAGCAGATCCCGCTGCGGCGTCACATTCCTCTCTACGGGATGCCGGCGTTCGACCCGTCTAACCGCACGCTCGTGCTGGTCAGCCCCACCTCGCCTCAGGGCAGCCCGCTCCGCGCGGGCGTCCAGGCGTTCACGCTGACCGCGGCGTGCAGGTTCGCCACACGTTGGCAGGCAAGTTTCGACTGGCCCAATGCGGGCAGCGCGCCAACGATTGCCGACGGCGTCGTGTACATCGGGTCTGGCCGCAATGGGTGGCTGCGGGCCTACCGGCTGACCGACGGGCGCCGGCTGTGGGGGCGGCACCTATCCCGCTCGGCGATCTTTGCGGCGCCGGCGGTCGACGGCGGGCGCGTGTTCGAGGGCGACTGGCTCGGACAGATTTGGGCCCTTCGCCCGCCGGCACACTAGCGCCGTGCCCCCGCGGCCCCGGGCCCACGCGGGCACGCGGTCGGACGGCGGGGAGGGCCCGACTCGCGGCTTGCGTGGGTGGGCGGGATCCCGGTCCCGGCCTTCGGCCGGGGGCCCCGCGGGGGCGTTCTGCCCGGTATAGGGCTATCGAGGAGAGGATGAGGCGCCTCGCACCCCCATGTCGCTCCAAAACGATCGGCCGTCGCGGCGCTTTGGCGCACCGCGGGGGCTATACACCCGCCGTGCGCCAAGACCCTCGGGGCGCGGTCCGCTTTGGAGCACGACGGGGGCTCGCGGCGCCCCGAACCAACCCCTCCCAAGCCAGATCCTGGGCCGCACGCCACCCCGGGCCGCGGGCGCGAAGCGCCCGCAAGCCGAGTTACAACAGCCACAACGACGAACCGCGATCAGCCGGCGCCAGAACAACCACAACGCTCAAAAACGACCGGCCCGGCCGGCGCTTTCTAGCAGTGTGGTTGCCAGAGCCACCACACTGCGCAAGAACGCTCGCGCCCGGAACCGCTTTCGAGCGTTTGGGTTGCTGCCGGCGCGAATAAGCGGACCCGATCCCCTCCCCAGACCATATGGAGTGGCCGTCGGGTCGTCGTGGTAGTTGTTGGCCGGTCCCGCGCGCGGTCGTGGGGGTTTCGATAGCCGCGCAGCTGGAACCTGCGCGGCGGCCACAACCGCATAGGAGGAACCGACCGTGATCAAGGTTCGCACCTGGGTCGGCTTGGACGTGCATACTGCGAAGGTCGTGGCGTGCGTGGTCGACGCCGAGTCTGGAGAGATGAGCGTGCACCGCTTGACGGGGCAGACGACGGAGGTGGTCGCCTTCCGTTCTGCGCTGCCGGGCGTGACGCGGGTGGCGCATGAGGCCGGCCCGACCGGCTTCGGCTCGCCCGTTCGTTGCTCGGCGCGGGGGTTGGCTGTGTGGTGGCGGCGCCGGGGAAGATCGAGCGTCCGGCGCAGGACAGGGTCAAGACCGATCAGCGTGATGCGGAGCTGCTGGTGCGGCTGTTGATGATCGATGGTTTGGTCGCGGTGCCGGTGCCGGCCGGCGAGGAGGAGGCGTTGCGCGACTTGGTGCGCGCGCGTGAAGACTTGCGCGGCGATCTGATGCGCGCTCGGCATCGGCTCGGGAAGCTGCTGTTGCGCCACGACGTGCGCTACGACGGCGCGGGCGATAACTGGACGCGACGGCATCGCGACTGGCTGGGGAAGGTGACGCTCGCCGAGCGCGGCGCGCAGGCGACGCTCCTGGATTATCTGGGCGCGATCGACGCGCTCGTGATCCGCCGGGGCACGGTCGAGGCGCAGATCTCAGAGCTAGTGCCCTCATCGCCGTGCGTCGAAGAGGTCGCCAGGCTGCGGTGCAGGCTAGCCGAGCGCCAGGCGGTACTCGGTGAGCATCAGCTCGAGCGCGGGATTGAAGTCCTCGGCGACCGCGCGCCAGCCGCGTCGCTCATAGAAGCCCCGCGCGCGGGAGTGGAGCGAGGGCGTGAAGAGCCGCGCCTCCCGATAGCCGCGCTCGCGCATTTTGGCGACGGCGCGCTCGTGCAGTAGCGCTCCTACGCCCTTGCCCCACCAGTCAGGGAGCACGAACAGCTGCCACAGGTGCGCGAGCCCTGCAATCAACGGCCTTATGGGCCGGTCGGTGGCCGGATCGGCGACCGCCCGCTCGCGGGCCGACATGACCCCGACATGGCCGACCGTGGCGCCCTCGACGAGCGCGAGCAACACCCACGTGTCAGGGTCGGCAATCCGCATCGCGATCCTGTCGCGCTCGGTAGCGATCTGCGGCGGCTGCCACCCCAAGGGCGTGAAAGCCGGGTACGAATCGAAGCCGGACTGCACGTCAGCGAGCACCGAATCGACATCGTCAACGGTGGCTCGACGCGTTTCGATCATCGGCATGCGCGGATTGTCGTGCGCCGCCGGTCCCCGCGTCAGCCGTGGACCTGCTGAAGACCGGTGGAGCTATTCGTGCGATATTCGAACAGCGGCCCTGTCGCGCCTGATGCCTGGAAGTACTCGACGCGGTTGCCCTGATTGGTGTAAACGAGCCAGCGGATGTGTGGGCTCGTTGGATCGATCTCCACCACCATGTAGCGCAGCTGCGACTCCGGGACGTGCGCGGCGGTTGCGATCCTGTGCGCGAGCGCGGCCGGGACGCCGGGAGCGACCTGGCTGAGCGGGAACGCCGGCGACCCGCCGCCGACGCCGCCGAGACTTACCGTCCTGTTTGCCCCCTGAGCGTCGATGTAGACGTCAGCCTGCTTGCCGCCGCTGACCGCGGTCATCGAGAGGTACCCCGGATAGAGCGCGAGCATCTCGATCCGCGGCCGCGGGCCGAGTTGGCTCCGCGCTGACGCGAGCGCGCGGGCAAAGTTCGCCGTGCGGAAGAGAGAGACCGAGTCCGTCGGCCTGACGTTGCTCGCGTCGAACGGCTTTTCGGGCGCCGTGCCGCCACCGGACCCCGTATCGGTGCCCGCTCCGCCGCCGGCCGCGCTCGTCGTGGTGCTCGTCGTGTGGATACTGCCCGCGACGGCGCCCGAGAGGCCGACCGCGGCTGCCACAGCGCCGGCCCACACGATCAGGGCGATCAGCAGCCGCACCGCACGACCACCTCAGCTGATTCGTTCAAACGCCCCAAGAAACACGACTCCTTCTGGTGCGGGGAATCGTACTGCGGCCCCCGCCCGGCGGCCTCCCGCCGGCCGGCCTAGCCTCGGTCGAACACCACGCGGCGGCTTCCACGAGCGCATACGTAGTGCTCGTAGTCCTTGCCGCGAGGCTGGACGAACTGCCCGCGGCAAACGAAGCCCTCCGCTTGATAGCGGCGGTCGCCGCCCGCCCGCAGCGAGCTCGACCTCGACGCGCCGGCTATCGCTCGAGCCGCCGAACAGGAAACGCCGAAGGTCCTGATGTCGAACGCGATGTTGTCGCTCTGCGGCGCAAAGTCGATGCGCCCACAGGGATCGCCAGTCTGGCTCGGCTGGGTCGATGCCGTCGCTCCCGCAGCGAACCCCAGGGACGATGCGGCCGCCAGCGAGCAAACGGCCCAGACCAGGGAAACCGCCCGCGGCAACTTGAATTTGCTCGTGATCAGAATCATCGCTCTTGTTGGTTCTTCCCAACCGGCGCTGATTCGAACGGGACTGAGCGAATCGGTGCGCCCCTGCCGTGGTTCGATGGCGACAGGCCGCATCCTTCCCCGGGTCAACCGGGTCTATGGCGCGAGCCGCTCGAGGCGCCAGCCGTCCGCGGCCGGCGTGTAGAGCACCCGGTCGTGGAGGCGATCGTCGCGGTGCTGCCAGAACTCGAAGCGCTCCGGCCGGAGACGGAAGCCGCCCCACTGCTCGGGAATCGGAAGCTCGCCCTGTTCGTAACGCGCGGCGAGCTCGGCGACCCGTCGCTCCAGCCACTCGCGGTCGGCGACCGCCTGACTCTGTGGAGAGGCCATCGCGCTGAGCTGGCTGCCCCGTGGACGGCTGCGGACGTACGCGGCCGACTCCTCGCCGCTCGTACGCTGCACCGGGCCTTCAATGCGCACCTGGCGCCCAAGCGGGTCCCAGTAGAAGAGCAGCGCTGCGCGCCCGTTGCCGGCCAGCTCGCGCCCCTTGCGGCTCTCGTAGTTGGTGTAGAACACGAATCCCGCGGCGCTGCGTTCCTTGACCAGCACCATCCGCACGGACGGGGCGCCATCGGGAGTCGCGGTGGCGACCGCCGCCGCCTCGGGCATCCGGACGCCGGCCGCCGCGGCCTGTTCGAACCAGACTGCGAACTGACGGAACGGATCGGGGTCGACGTCCTGCTCGCGCAGGCCCTGCGGGGTGCTCACTCGCCGCGGAGCAGGATCCGGCCGACGCTTTCGGCGACGCACGAGGGCTTTTCGGCGCCCTCGGTCTCGATCGTGAAGCGGTCCACGATCTCCCACCAGCCGCCGCCCTTTTCCTCGACGGACACGAGCTCCGCCGTGGCTCGCACCTTGCTTCCGGCTGGCACCGGCGCTGGGAAGCGAACGCGGTTCCAGCCCATGTTCACGCCGAGCGCAACGTGCTCCATATCGGCCTCATCGCGCGCGGTGATCTGCTCGCGCAACCCGTCGATGATGCTCAGCGTGAGGTTCCCATGAGCGATCGTGGTGCCGAACGGGGACTCGCGCTTGGCCCGTTCGACGTCGACGTGGATCCACTGGTGGTCACCCGTGACCTTCGCAAACAGGTCGATGTCCTCTTGGCTCACCGTGCGCCAGGATGTGGGTCCGCGCTGCACGCCGATTGACTCGCGCAGCCGTTCGATGATGTCAGTGTTTGTGGTAGCCATCGCGCAACCGTATCCGGAATCCGCAAGCTCACGCTACGCCGGGTCTGGCCTACCCTCGAGCTCGGCACCGTTGCCTTCGCCCGCGAGGCTGTCGAGCAGCTCCTGTAGGACCTGGCAGGCCTCTTCGAACCGCCGCTGGCCGACGCGGCGGCCGTAGTCCCGCTCCAGATCCTCGACCACGGCCCGCGCGGCGCGCACGCCCTCCCAGCCGCGCTCGCTCAGGCAGATCAGCTTGGCGCGGCCGTCGGTCGGGCCCCCCGCCGCATGTGCACCCGTGCTCGAGCGAGACATTCGCCGTCAGGAGCGGTTCGATCGCGCTTATGCAGGACGGCCGGCAGATCGTCCTACACGAAGGTCAGACGCACGGCGTGCCAGCCGGCGTGCCTCACACATTCGCCAGCCACGGCGACCAACCAGCCGTCACGACTGTCACATTCGACCGGCCAGGGCACATGGCGGAGCTCCTGGAGACGTTCTACGAACTCGCGCGCGCGGGTCGCACCGATCCGGAGGGCAAGCCCTCGATGCTCCAAATCGCCGTCTCGTTCTCGGCGCTGCGCGACGACATCCGCACGGTGATCGCCCCATGGCCGGCACAGCGCGCGCTGTTCCGTGCTCGCGCCGATCGGCCGCGCTCGTGGCCTGCGACCGTTCTACGCGACGGGCGAGTTGGCACCGTTGCCGCAGGCCGCGCCGGCACACGCATAGCGATCCCCGCCCGGAAGCCCGGCGATACGCAGCGCCGCCTGCGACGCCCCTCGAGGTAGAGCCCCCTTTCGAGCGCTTGGACGGCGACCGTCGTCGCAGGTATCGTGCCTCCCCCGTGAACGCGGTCAACGAGGCTCTCGCGCCGGCGGGCGACCGGCTCGATCGCAAAACGATCCTGGCGCTGATTGCGATGGGCGTTGCGGTGCTGGTCATCGCCAACGACTTCACCGCGCTGGCAGTCGCGCTGCCGGCGATCGAGCGGCAGTTCAACACCGACGTCAGCACGGTGCAGTGGGTGATCAACGCCTACGCGCTGACGTTCGGGGTGCTGATCGTCGTCGGCGGCCGCATGGCCGACATGTACGGGCGGCGGAGAATGTTCGTGATCGGCGCGGTGATCTTCGCGGGCTTCTCCGTGCTCGGCGGCGCCGCACAGAACACGGCGTGGCTGATCTCTTGTCGCGCCCTGATGGGGATCGGCGGCGCGCTGATGTGGCCGGCGATCCTCGGCATGACCTACGCGGTGCTGCCGGAGAGCAAGGCCGGACTGGCCGGAGGCCTGATTCTCGGGGCCGCTGGCTTGGGAAATGCGCTCGGGCCGCTGTTCGGCGGGCTCCTCACCGACGCGCTCAGCTGGCGCTGGATCTTCTTCGCCAACCTCCCGATCGCCGCCATCGGGATCGGCGTCACGCTCTGGGCGATCAAGCCGGATGAGCCCGACACCAGTGAGCACGGGATCGACTTCCCAGGCGTCCTGGCGCTCTCGCTCTCGCTGGTCGCGGTCCTGATCGCGCTCGACCAGGTGACCGACTGGGGCTGGGGGGACGCCCGCATCATCGCGCTGATGGCGATGTTCGTCCTGCTGCTGATCGCATTCGGGGCGATCGAGCGGCGACGGGGCGAGCGGGCACTGATTCCGCCGGACGTGATCGGCAACCGCAACTTCAGCGCCGCAGCCCTGACCGTGCTGCCGATGTCGGCGATCTTCTTCGCGGCATTGCTGTACCTGCCGCAATTCATGCAGAAGATCCTCGGGTACTCACCACTGAAATCGGGAGCCGGCCTGCTGCCGCTGATGGGGGTCTTTGCGCTCACGTCATTCGTCGCAGGACCGCTGTACGGGCGGCTCGGACCGAAGCGGATCGTCTCGTTGGGCGCGCTCGCGATCACGATCGGCATGCTGCTGCTGTCGCTGATCGGGGAGAACGCCGGATACGGGTCGCTGGTGATCGGGATGGTGGTGCTCGGGATCGGCGTCGGGCTCTTCTACTCGTCGATCACCACCGCCGCCGTGACCGCGCTCGACGCCTCACGTGCCGCTCTCGCCGGCGGGATCGTCTACATGTTCCAGATCGCCGGCGGGTCGGTCGGCCTCGGTCTCAACACGACGATCTTCACCTCGAGCGCCGACAGCAACCTCGACTCCCACCTCGCGCAGCTCGGAACCAGCGTCACCGACGCCCAGGCCGACCGTGTTCACGGAATCCTCGCCGGTACCGGCTCGGCGAAGGCCGTGATCCACCAGTTCGTGCCGTCGGTGGCCGCGCGGCTCGAGCAGCTCGTGCGCAATGCGTTCGTCGCCGGCCTGCACGCCGCGTTCCGGCTCGACACCGCCTTGGCGTTCGTCGCGCTGCTGATCGCGGTGTTCTTCGTCGGCGGTCCGGTCAAGCACGAGCGGCTTTCCGGTCTGCGACGCCACCATCACATGACCTCCGCCGGAGCGATGCAGAAGGAAGCTTGAGCTACCAGACCATCACATACGAACGGCGCGAGTCGGTCGCGCTGATCACCCTGAACCGGCCTGAGCGCCTGAACGCCTGGACACCTCAGATGGCGTCCGAGCAGGCCGACGCGATCCGCAGCGCCAACGACGACGATCACGTGGGCGCGATTGTGATGACCGGCGCCGGCCGTGGATTCTGCGCCGGTGCCGACATGCGGGATACGTTCAAGACGCGCCTCGACGGCACGGATCCCGCCGGCGACGGTGAGCGGACGGGTGGCATGCCCGCCGAGGTCGACTGGGTCGCGCTGGCTCGCGAGTCAAAGCCGTTGATCGCGGCTGTCAACGGAGCGGCGGTCGGAATCGGCATGACGATGATCCTGCCGTTCGACGTGATCGTCGCGTCGGAGCGAGCAAAGTTCGGGATGCTGTTCATCAAGGTCGGACTCGTGCCCGAGCTGGCCAGCTCGCGGCTGCTGGCGCAGCGGATCGGCCTCGGGCGCGCCGCCGAGATGTGCCTGACCGGCGGCCTGTACGACGGGGCGGCTGCCCACCGGATGGGCTTGGCCGACCGCCTCACCACGGCCGATGAGCTGATCGCGGAGGCGCTCGAGCTCGCGGGTACGATCGCCGTCAACCCGGCCCCGCAGCTGCGAATGATCAAGCGGCTGCTGACCCAGAACTCGCTCGAACCCGACCTCGGCTTGGTGCAGGAGCGCGAGCACGAGCTGATCAGAGAGTGCTGGCGCAGCCCCGAGCACCACCGCGCCGTCGAGGCGTTCCTCGCCAAGGGACGGTGATCGAGGCATGTCGCCGGCCGCTTCGCACGTGATGCTCCCAGTGGCGCTCGCCGGGGGAACCTGGATCTTCATCGTCGTGGTCGTGGCGCTGTTCTTCGTGGTCGTGTTCGGCTACTACACGAGGTCGGGCAGCGGGATCAGCCAAAGGCCCTACCGCCGCCCGGGCGAACCCCCCGAGGCGCCGAGCGAGCTCGCCCATGATTCGACCACCGACGTGCGCAACTGGGAACGGGGCACCGAAGGCCACCACCGGAGGCCTCGTCCCGGGGACGAGCAGGTCCTCGACGCTCAGGTCGCCGAGGCACTGGCAGCGTGGCGGGCAGCGCAACGCCAGAGCGCTCCGCGTCTCGAGCCGCCGATCGGGTCGGGCGACCGTGTGCGCGGCTCCGGCGGTGCTCCGATCGTCGCGATCTACATCGATGTCTCCTCGGAGCCGTGCCGGAGCGCGTACCGGCTGCTGTTGGAGTTCGTCGAGCCGGGCCGGGTTCGCGTGGCGGTCCGTCAGCTGCCGCTTGCGGACGTCCACGAGCTCTCCCTGCCGGCGGCGGAGGCGCTCGAGGCTGCCGCGGCCCAGGGGAAGTTCTTCGAGCTGCTCGACGATCTCGCCGCGTCCGGGGTCAAGGACGAGACCGAGCTGCTCGAGCGCGCAGCGCGGCACGTCGCCGATCCCGACCGCCTCAAGCAGGATCTCGAGGCCCACCGTCATCGGGAGTCGGTCGTGGAGCAGATTCGCGAGGCCACCTCGAGCGGCGCTTCGCGCGTGCCCGAGCTGTACATCGAGGGCGTCAACTACGACGGGCCGATCACGCGCGATGACCTTGGGCGCGCACTGCGCGGCTGACCGCTCCGCTCAGCTGGTACGGACGCCGCCTGTGGGCTTCTACCGATGACCCAGAGGCGCCGAGCGTTCAATAATTCAGGTGCAGGTTCCATCTCGATGGTCCGGGTGCGGCGCAGATCACGACGGAGCGTCACACGGACACAGTCAGAACGTCAATGAGCGCCGCACCCGGCGGATTTCCTCATGCTGCGCCGCGCTGGCGATGTGAGACGACCCTGCGGACCACCTCGAAGTAGCGACCCAGATGGTGCGGACCGAGGTACTGCTCGCGGACCCGCCGCTGCGCGACGATCCCGATCTGCATCGCCCGCTCGCCGTCCGCCAGCAAACCGCTGACTGCCGCGCCAACCTGCTCGAGGTTCCGCGGGTCTTCGATCAGGAGCCCCGAGCGGCCATCCTCGATCTGGTCGCGGATGCCGCCGATCCGGCTGGCCACGACCGCTCTGCGCTTCCACATCGCCTCCGCGACCGTCAGCCCAAAGCCCTCGGCGAGGCTCTTTTGGACGACCACCGAGGCGTGACGCTGCACCGCATTGACGATCGCCGCATTCTCCTCCACATCGTCCATCGGCAGTGAGACGAGATGGACGCGTCTCCTGGCCGGCGCCGGGAGGTCATGCCATGCACCCCGAACCGCCTCGAGCACCTTGGCGCCCTCGGGATCGTCCGCGACGGCCGCGGTCGACGGTCCGACCAGCAGCAGGTGCGCGCTCGTTTGCCGGTACACATGGTCGGCGAATGACGTCAGGACTCCCAACGGGTCCTTGAGCTGATCCCAGCGCGATACCTGGGTCACGAACGGCTCGCCGGACTCGAGCCCGCGCTCCTCGAGCACCTCTGCGCGGCGGGCGATCCGTCCCGGCGTTCCGTCCGAGCGCGTGAACGTCGGGTAGGCCGTCACCTCGTCGGCGACCAGCCCGGCGGCAGCGAGGATCGCGCGCGACTGGTCGGGTGACTGCTCGGCGTTCTTGGCGGAGAACGCGTCGATCGACGGCCTGATCACCGAGACGCGTTCTCTAGGCAGGCCCTCCCATGCGAACCCGGCGCGGGAGAAGATGAACTGGTGGGCATCGAGCACGTACCCGCGCAGGAAGTCCCACGCGCCGCGGGCATTGTCATTGACCTCGTCAAGCCCGACGTGGCAGCGCCAGATCACGGTCGCCCAGCGGGCCACCGTCCCCGTCGAAGCCGTGCAGCCGATTGTGGATCCGTTTCGTGACCGCGAAGAACTCAGGCGGACCTCCGATCACAAGCCACCGCGCGTCGACGCCGGCGCCCCGGCAGTACCCGAGCAACGGCTGCAGCATCTCGACGACGCCGCCGCCCTTGGCGGTCGAGTTCACGTTCCAGATCACGCGGCCGTGCAGCTCACGTGCCGCATGCGAGACAAGATCGAGCAGCGCCTCATACTCGCCGGGTGAAAGCACCGACGCGAACCGCTCCGGCGCCATCGCATACACCGGCTCGTGATGGAGGCTCGCCAATTGTTCTCCTTCCACGCTCGCCAGACCGACGGCGGGCGCCATCATCTCACGCGGGGCTGCGAGATCGCTCGATCTCGGCCCCGTCATGCCTCATACTTCGCGGCGTGGGCGCCACCGGGGCGGCAAGAGTGCATGGTCGGCTGAGGCCATTGATGCGACGCAGCGCGCTGCTTTGCGCGGTGCCGCTGCTGGTGCTCGCTGGCTGCGGCGGGGGATCGAGCAGCACGACCAGCCAGGGGGCGACGACCGTCGGCACATACGACTCGAACCCGAAGGTCCTCAATATCGTCGCCGGAAGCGAGCAGGACAAGGTCCTCAGCGACGTCGTCGTGCCGTGGTGCAACCAGCATGGCTACACCTGCCATTACACCGAGCTCGGATCGGTCGATCAGGCACGCTTGCTCCAGTCCGGCAACGCGCCATACGACGCGTTCTGGTTCGCAAGCTCCGTATTCGAGCAGCTCGGCAACCAGAGCAGCGTGCTGCGGGATGTCCAGCCGATGTTCATCACGCCGATCGTGTTCGCGGGCTGGAAGGACGAGATGCAGCGGCTCGGACTGGTCGGCCGCAACGTCAGCATCGGGGACATCATCAAGCTCGTCGAGTCCAAGCGGACGACCACGTGGGCGACCAACCCGACGCAGTCGAACTCGGGTGCGACAGCGCTGTTCGCCTTCCTGAACTACTTCGCCGGCAACAAGCCCTCGACCCAGCTGACGATGCAGCAGCTGAACACGGCAGGCGTCCAGAGCGGCATCAGGCAGTTCATCCGTTCGATCGCCAAGACACCCCCCAGCACGGGGACGATGATGGACGACTGCATTGCGCATCCCGACGTGTGCAAAACGCTCTTCACCTACGAGGACCTGGTGATCGAGAAGGACCAGGAGCTCGCTCGCCAGGGAAAGCAGCCGCTGTACGCCGTCTACCCGACGGGTGGCCTTGCGATCTCAGACGCACCGCTGGGATTCCTCCCGCACGGCAACAGTCCCGATAAGGAGCAGGCGTTCCTGGCCTTGCAGCGCTACCTCCTCTCTCCCGAGGGCCAGGCCAAGGTGGAGGCCTTCGGCCGGCGCCCGCACACGAGCATCGGTCTCTCACTGGCAGGAGCCGATCCCAAGGTCTTCAACCCCGACTGGGGGATCAAAGCTGCCGTCAACGAGCCGATCGTCCATTACCCCGATGCGCCCGTGATCCAAGCTGCGCTCGACAACTATCAGCTCAGCTACCGCTCTCCGGTCGATGCCTATTACTGCGTCGACGGCTCCGGCAGCATGGCGGACAACGGCGGCTGGGACGGCGTGCACAACGCCGCCGAAATCCTCTTCGACCCAGCGCAGGAGAGCAAGTACCTGCTCCAGATCTCCTCACTCGACCGCACTACCGTCGACATCTTCGACCAGGGCAGCAAGGCGCGGTGGACAGTGGTCGGGAACAAGCCTTCCGCACTGCTCGGACTGCGGAACGACATCCAGCAGCAGCAGCCCGGCGGGAACACAGGGATCTTCAAGTGCCTGGATCGAGCGGCCGCCCAGTTCCGTGCCAGTCCGAACTCGGGATTGAAGCGGCTCGTGATCCTGATGACCGACGGTCAGGACAACGAAGGCGGCAACACCGATGCGATCGCCGCCCTCCACGTTCCCGTGATCGCGATCGGCTTCGGCAGCGACGCCGACAATGGCACCTTGCAGGACATCGCAAACGCAACAGGCGGCGCGGCTTTCTCGTCCTCGAACGTGGTGTCGGCGCTCCGCCAGGCCACGGGGTACAAGTAGGGGCCATTCGCGATGCGTCAGTACCGGGATTGGGTCGTTGGGGTCCTCGTGTACCTCATCGTGTTCGCCGCGCTGTACGCGGCGACCAAATCGATCGCCGTCGCGCTCGCCCTGGGTGCGGTGTTCGGCGGCGCTGCCGGTCTCTTGACCTACAGCCTGTTCCCCGCCAACCCCGAGCTCGTCAACTATCACGCTGACGTTCGGCGTCGCGTCCGCACGGTGCTGAAGACGACAGACCAGATCGCGGATCTGGCGCAGCAGGTCAAGGACCCCAAGGCGCGCCTGCCGCTGATCAAAGGGTGTTCGACGATCCGCGATCTGCTCGAGCTCGCGCAGCAGAAGGATCCGGACAACATGGCGGGGACCGCGGCGAAGGTCGGCGTCTACATCGGCAGCGTGAAGAGCGCGGTCGAAGCGCAGGTGCAGATCGAAGCGAACCCCGAGTACTGGCCGAACGCCGATCAGTTGCTGGCCGCCAACGCGCAGGGCTTCGCCAACTTCGAGAATTTCGCGGTCACCAGCGTGCAGCACCTCAACCAGGGTGAGGTCACCGCGCTCCGAGCGAACCTGCAGATGCTGCAGCCGATGACGATTCCGGCGCTGTCGACATGAGGGGGCGATAGAGATGCAAAAGGGGCCGCTGGCCGTCGCCATCGCACTGGTGGTCGCAGGGACCGTCGCTGTCGTGATCCTGATCGGCGCGTCCGGCTCGAGCAAGTCATCGCATCCGAGCACCAACCAACCGGTCGCCACCTTGTTCTGCCTGGGCGGTTCCGAGAAGCAGGAGCTGATGGCCGATCCTCAGATCCAGAGCATTCTGCTCGACCGCTACCACCTTCGCGTGCAGTACCAGCCCGAGGGGTCCTACCAGCAGGTGCAGCAGCCGACGTCAGCATTGAAGGCGCAGCACGTCGACTGCCTATGGCCGTCGAGCGCCAGCGCTCAAAGCGTCTTCGAAGCGCAGCACAACACCGCGGATTTCAGCGGGTACCGTGCCAGCACGGTGCTCGAATCGCCCGAGGTCATCTATTCGGGCCCGGAGAGCACCAACGCGCTAATCCGTCAGGGGATCGTGCAGAAGCGCGCGAACCGTTACTACATCGTCGATATGAAGCGGCTGCTGCTGGACCTCGTTCTGAAGCACAGGACCTGGTCCTCGCTCGGAGCGCAGGACATCGGACGCCCGGTGGCAATCTTCAGCACCGATCCAGCGAAGAGCAACAGCGGATTCACGCTCTCTCAGCTCGAGCTGATCATCATCTCCACCGACGACCCGTACAACGAGCCGACGCTCGCGCAAGCCAGGGCCCATCTGGGGACCGTGCGGGGCCTCTATGACGCGCAGGGGCTGCAGTCCTCGAGCTCTGATTTCGGCTTCGAGCAGTGGCTGCTGCAGGGAGCCGAGCAATACGCCCCGCTGTTCGCCGGTTACGAGAACCAGATCATCCAGAAGATCGTCCAGTCAAGCGGCGATCCGACGGTCGCCAAGCAGCTGCAGGACCAGGTCCGGCTCCTCTACCCCGAGCCCACGATCTACGCCGACCATCCAATCCTGGCGCTGGATGCGCAGGGCGGCCGACTGATCGACGCGATGAAGGATCCGGACATCCAGAGACTGGCGTGGCGGAAGTACGGGTTCCGGTCCGGCGTCCAGTTCGGGCTGAACAGCGTCAATGACTTCCCACAGCTGCCGCTTGCCGAGAACCTGCGCACGACGACGCCGCCGAGTGCGGCAGTCACCCTCGCATTGCTTGGGTGCATTCAGACCAACAAGTGCAGTTGAAAGGAGTGATGTGGGGTGGCCTCAACCGGTCTTGACATCGACATCGATGCCGCCGTCGGCCTGCAGCCGGCGCCTGCCACACCAACGACGCAGGCGCTGGCCCAGAAGGCTGACCTGGTCGTGGCCAACGGGCCCACGGCCCTCGTGTGCAAGGACCTCCTCAGCCCGGATTCGCTTGCGAAGGCGACGGCGTATGCCAAGCAGGAGCTGCCGACTCTGATCGCTGACCCAAACAAGCTCGCTCAGTTCGGCGACGAAGCGGTCGAGGGCGTGAACTCGCTGGCGTCTCAGATGCTGCACGAGGCTGGCAAGGCGGCCAACATCCCCGAGCTGACGAAGCTCACCAACGAGCTCGACGACAAGATTCGCGGCTTCACCAGCCGGTATGCCGGCGGCGATCGATCCGAGCAGGTCCAAAAGGCGCGGGAGTCCTACGAGAACATGAAGGGCAAGGTTCTCGACTTCTTCGCCAAGTACCGCGACATGCTCCACATGCTGCTCAAGGACGCCAAGGGGCTCGAGGCGTATCTGGACAGCCTCGTTGCGCAGATCACCGACCAGCAGGGTCAGCTGTCGCTCAACGTCGAGATGTGCAACCAGCTGCTCTCGGAGAATGAGCAGGCGATCAGCAGGCTCACCGCGGTGATCGCGATCATGGAGATCATGCGCGACCAGGCCCAGGAGGCGATGGACGCGATCAAGGTGGACGCGAGCGACACATCACCTGAGGCGCGGACCAAGCGCGAGCAGCGCGACACGATCGCGACGCTGATCCAGCAGATGGACGTGCGCACGGGCGAGTTCAAGCAGCGGCTCTACGTGGCGTGGGCAACCTCGCCCCAGGTCCGCAACATCCGCACGATCTCCTATGGGCTCGGCCAGCGGCTCGGGCTGCTGATCACCCTGACGATCCCGGTCTTCAAGCTGACCGTGGTGCAATGGGTGGCGGTCATGCAGGCCGATCGCGCTTCGCAGCTGGGCGAGGCGGTCGCCGACACGAACGAGCAGGCGCTGGACGCGTTTGCCCAGGCCTCGGGCGAGATCATGCCGCGCGTGGCGCAGGCGCTCCAGCAGCCGTCGATGAGCCCCGAATCAATCCTGCTGATCGCCAATTCGCTCTCACAGCAGGCCAAGGGATTCGAGGACGCCTACCGCTACGGAATCGCCGAGCGAGCCAAGGTCGAGGCGGCGATCATGAAGGGGGCGCAGACGATCGCGGCCTCGCAGGATCAGCAGGCGGCGGTGATCGGCGAGCTGATCCATGGAGCGCAGCAGCCGCTGGAGCTTCCGCCGGCCCCCGCGCTTCCGGACATCGTCACTCAGAATGCCTCGGAGGCGCTGGCTGCTGCTCCTGCCGTGGCCGCTCCTGCTCCAGCGTAATAAGGGGCCGCTTCGCGGCGTCCATGGGGCCGCGCGGGCCCGTCCAGACCGGATCGACGGCCGGGCGGGCCCGAAGTGCCTCCGAAGGATGCACCGTCGCCCTGGGCTACGCCACCGCGCGCAGGTGCCTGTACGGCTCGCCGCGCAGCTCGGCGACGAGCGCGTCGAGGACCGCGCGCTCGTCGTCGACCGAGCCGTCGGTGACGGCGCCGATCACCGCGCGCTTGCGCTCGAGCAGCGTCGCGATCGTCTCGTCGATCGTGTCGGCGGCGAGCAGGTAGGTCGCATTCACCGCGTCCTGCTGGCCGATCCGGTGGCAGCGGTCCTCCGCCTGGTCGTGCTTGGCCGGCGTCCAGTCGAGCTCGAGGAACGCGACGTTCGTCGAGCGCGTGAGCGTGATCCCCTGTCCGGCGACCTCGATCGAGCACACGATCAGCTGGTTGGCCTGAGTGTCGGCTCCCTGGAACGTCTGCACGGCGTTGTCGCGAGCTTTCTGGCTGTCGTCGCCGAGGACGTGGAGCGCGCTCGGAAAGCGCTCGACCACCGCGCGCTGGATCTCGCGGTGGCGCGCGAACACGACTAGGCGCTCTCCCGAGCTTAGGAAGTCGTGGATCCAGTGCAGCGCGGCGTGCAGCTTCCCGCGCGCGGCGAGGAGCTTCAGCGCGTTCAGTCGCACCAGCCGCTCGGCGCGCAGCGCCGCCGCCACCTTCGCATCGAGCTCTCGCAGGTCGAGCGGCTGGCTTCGAAGCCAGGCGATCACGTCCTGCTCCGCGAGCCGGTATTCCGGCTCGTTATCGAGCGCGATCGGGACGACCGCTCGTGTCTTCGCCGGCAGCTGCGGCAGCACGTCTGCCTTCAACCGCCGCGCGAAGCATCGTGCTCGCAGATGCCAGTGCAGGCGCTGGTGCGCGTCGGCGCCGCGGAATCGCTGTCCGAACTGAGCGCCGGACCCGAAGTCTCCGAGGCGACCGAGAATCCGCAACTGCGAGATCAACTCCGGCGGGCGGTTCATCACGGGCGTCCCGGTCAGCGCAAGCAGCATCCCTGTGCGCGGCACGGCCGACGCAAGGCGCTGCGCGGCCTGGGTGCGCTGCGCCCGGGGGTTCTTGCAGTAATGCGACTCGTCGAGTACGACGGCCTGTGGACGAAGCGCTTCGAGCGCGTCTATCCGGCCGGCGACGATGTCGTAGTTGACGACGGTGATTTCCGCGGACGCCACCGGCCCGCGATTGCCCTGGAGCATCTGTGCCGAGCGCTGGGGCAACCAGCGCTCGATCTCCCGCATCCAGTTGAGCTTCAGACTCGCCGGACAGACGACGACCGCCGGGTAGGCACCGTCGGCTTCGAGCGTCGCGAGCGCCTCGATTGTCTTGCCGAGTCCCTGCTCGTCGGCGAGGAACGCCCGTCGCTGCTGGAGCAAATAGCGAACCCCGGCCCGCTGGAAGGGCTTCAGCTCGCCGCTCAGACCCGGTAGATCGAGCCGCGCGTCGGTGGCGGAGGACAGTTTGACGAGACCGGCCGCGTGGGCGTGCTCTTCTCGGATCTGTTGCAGAAGCTCCAGGGCGTCCGGCGCCACCCACGGCTCGTGCGCGGCGATGAAGCGGTCTAGCCCCGGCACCCAGAACGGATCAGCGCTGATCGCCGGCAGGTGGTCGTGTTCGTGCTCGCCACGGCGGGCCGCGCCCGGTGTCACGCCCGATGCTTGCTCGAATTGCTCCAGCATCCCGAGGTCATGGCCGGGGGCCAGGACGAACGTCGGCTGCTCGTGGACCACGGACAGCTCGAGCACCGCGGGCGGCGCGGGCTCTCCCGCCTCGACCGCGGCAACACAGCGCTTCGCCGCGAGCGTAATCCAGCCCTGGAGCTTCTCGGCGTCGATCGCTCGCCACGATTCGAGCGTCAGCGGCAGGCTCGCGCCGCCTCGGCAGGGACGCGCACGCGTCCGCAACGCGGTCGGAAGCCGCTCGTTGTCGCCGAGCAGCAGGAACACCGGGGCGTCGCTGGGGCCGTCGACCTCGATCGTGCCGCGCCAGATGCTGGTCCGTTCGAGCCAGACCTCGACGAACGGGTCGATGCTTGCCAGGTCGAGGTGCGCCAGCAGCTCCTTGATTCGAATCGCATCGGCCTGCGACGCCGCAAGCCCGACCGACCCGGCCGGGCCGTCGAGTAGCCGCAGCCCGATGGATTCGGCAAGCGCTTGGGCGGGCGGCGCGTGCTCGGCGTCGATCAGCAGCCACTGCCGGCCGCGGCGGTCCTGTCGGAGCTCGACGTCATAGGTGAGCGGCGGCGCAGCAGGCTGCGGAGGTCGTGCGGGAGCACGCGTTGCCTCTGTCATCGCGTGGCGAGCGTCGTCTGTGAGTCGCAGGCGCGGGTCGCGCTCGCGGCACGAATTCAGGATCTGCGCGGCGTGCTGATCGACCGGCAGCAGCCCGCGCTCGATTTCGGGCATGCGACACGCCGCGGGATGCTCGAGCAGTGCCTCGACCAGGTCCGGGGCATGGTCAGTCGCAAAGCTGAACCACCAATCCTGATCGGCGCGCGCGAGGTCGACCAATACCTCGTCGCCGGATCGCTTCGCGCGGCGGCGCTTCAGACCCCGGCTGAGGGCGTCCGATACCTCGAGCTCGTATGGCACCGCCTCGAACAGCGCGCACAACGCGTGGGCACGGTCGGGGTCGAGCGGCACCCGCCAGACGCGCGCCTCAGGATCCCAGCGACGCCCCGGGATCGCACGCAGCAGCAGGCGCAGATGATCGTCGTACGGGAAGCGGAGCACCGCCTCCCCCGCTGCGAGCGTCGCGATGAAAGCCTCAGGCATCGAAACCGTGAAATTAGACGCCGGAACGGACGCGACTGCGTGAGCCCGGGCGGCTAGCTGTCCCCGGACGCCCGCCGGCGGCCTGCACCACCGTGGTGATGCAAGCCGCCTCGCGGGAGGGGGGTTAGCTGACGCGGTGGATGGCTGGGTATTGGTACGCGCCGGCCACGACGTTGGACCTCGGTCCGTACATCCGCAGGATCAGGATGAATGGGGTGTTCGGCGGGCTCGGCAGCCAGTTCGACTGATGCCCCGCGGGCGGGGTCGGCTGGACGTAGACGTCCAGCGATCCGTCTTTGTTGTACTTGATGCCCTTGTTGCTGCCGACGGAGTACTTGCCGTACGGGTTGGCGATCAGCCACGTCTGGATGTTGTAGACGGTCAGCGACCAGAAGTACCTGGCGGGCGGCATATCTCCCTTGGCGAAGTGGATCCGGTACGTGTTGGAGCCGTTCAGCGTGTTGGCGGTGTCGTCCTTGACCCCGACTCCGTACGTCGCCTCGACGGGTCGGTTGGCGCAGATCCCGTAGACAGCGACGACTGCGCGATATGCGTAGTTGGTACCCCAGCTGCCCGTGTCAGGCAGCGTCTGGAACCACCCGTTGTGCTTTGCGGCGCCCGCAGTTGCAAACTGCACCCGCAGCGCGAACACGTGCGCGGGCCCGCCGTTGACGGCCGCGGTCAGACCGGCCGCGGTCGCTGCCGGCAGGTGCTCGGCAGAAGGGTGGCGCCCCGGCCCGATTCCGGCGCTCGCCATCTCGGCGAGGATTGCGTGATCGCGTGCGGGCGGCGGGTACTTCGCCAGGGCATCGCCCAGCGCGTCGAAGAACGCCAGACCGGTCGGGATGCCGGGATCCGTGGGCGTGGTGATGATCCGCCGCGGCCTCGGCGGGGTGTACGCGAGTCCGGCGCGCTCGAAGTCCTTCAGCGGAACCACCTTGTATCCGTCCTGGATCGCATGGGCCCGCGGGAGGTCGCTCTTGCCATAGACGAGGGTGCGGCCGAACAGCCACACCTGGTCGTACGCAGCCTTCACCACCGGCAGCCCGCGCGGGAGCTTGCCCTTGAAGTGCGGGCCGACGACGACGTAGTTGCCGGCACCGTTGCCGGTCGTGCGCGTCCCGACGTAGTGGAAGACGTTCAGGTAGGGATCGAGGAACTCCCACGCGTAGTAGCGGTGCCCGGGTACGGCCGGGACGTGGAGCACGATCGGGCCTTTTCTGAGGTCGAGGTGTGCGTTCGAGTACAGTGTCGAGTTGCTGGGTCCGACGATCTCCTTGTCCTGGTTCGCCGGCGTCGTCAGCACCCGCTGGTTGCCGACCTCGTTCACCGGAGCGTTCCCGTAGTCGTTGGGCACGGTCACGCTCGTGTCCAACTGCGTCTGGTGCGCGAATTCGAGCGGATCGATCCCATACACATAGGCGTCGGTGCCGATCTTCTGAGCCTGAGTCGCGGTTAGCGGCACAGCCGCCGTCGCGGCGCCGGCTGGCAACAGCGTCAGCGCGGTGAGCAGAGCCGTCAGTGAAGTGATCAATAGAGCGCGTGCTCGAGGCATGCGAGTCCTTTCGTTGGAGCGGAGGCGAGCAGGCTAGATCACTAATTACATTTTGTCAAGATTACTTTGCGTAATCATGATTCGGCGTAATCTAAGTGATACTGTCTTCTCCGTGGTCACGAGCCGAGCCCCGCGCCGCCTACCCAAGGAAGCCCGACGGCAGCAGCTCATCGAGCTGGCGATGCCGGTCGTTGCCGAGCAGGGATTCAGCGAGTTCTCACTCGAGCAGATCGCCGCCGAGGCAGACGTGACGCGCAACAACCTCTACAGATATTTCCCGCGCGGCCGCCCCGACATAGCACTCGAGGTGGTGCGCGAAGCCGGACGTCGACTCACCGTGGGATGGGTGACGGAACCGGACCTCTCCCTGGAGGATCGCCTCCAGGCCAACATCGCTCAGATCGCCGAGCAGGCCTTCGCCCAGAGTGACGCATGGCGAATCCACCGCAAAGCGCGGGCAGCCGACAGGCCCGAGCTCAGCGAGATCGTGACCGACTACCTCAACACCGTCGTCGCCAACATCTCGCTCAACAACCTCGGCACGACGGACCCCCCTCCGAGTGCGCGAGTGGCGATCCTGGCGATGATCGCTTTCGCCGAGACGATCGTCGACGAAGCTCGAACAACCGGCGTGCCTCAAGCCGAGATCTCTCAGATCATCCTGGCGACGCTGGTCGCAGCGCTGCGGGCCGTGCAGGACGCCCGGGTGGCCGCGGGCGCACAGGAGGCCGGGTAGTCAGTTGAGAGCTGCTGGACCGCGCGACCCTCGCCCGCGAGCGGAGGTGCACGTGTTGGGCGCGCGAGCCCCGGCGAAGCGATCGGCCAGGTACTGCATCGCGCCGGGCGCCCCCAGCACTGCTTCGGCGACATGCTCGCTCGGGGGCGCGGTCACCTGATCGACAGTGACGCCCGCGGCGCAGTAGCGCGCTGCGAGGCGAAGCGCCGGGCCGATCGGAGCGAGCTCGTCGGTCTGCGACGTGTACATGTACAGGGGGCCGGTCGGCGTGCTTCTCATCGTCGCCGGCGAGATGCCGGCGAGAAAGCGGTCCAGGGAGGGGTTGTTGATCACGCCAGGCCGCGCGCCGTACTTGCTCGCATCCCAGAACGGGTACCGGGCGATCCCATCCGCGATGCAGTCATGCGAGCTTGCGGCGACGGTCTGCCGGCCGGCCGCGTTGAGGTACGTGAGGATGTTCATCCGCGGATACGAGCGGTCGACTCCGGACAGCGCCATCGGCAGCGCGCCGCCCGCCGGCCCTCCGTTGAACGCCAGGAACGTCGCCTTGAGGTCGCCGACGACTCCGCCGAGCGCCACCCCCGCGAGCCTCAGGTGTGGTGCCAGCGACGGCTGCAGCTGCGCCGCCCAGGCCGAGGCGAGCGCGCCACCGGAATATCCCCATAGCGCGAGCGGCGTATGCCGCGCGATCCGCGCCGGCCTGAATGCAAGTGCGGCACGCAATCCGTCGATCACTCCGTGCGCGCTCATCCTCACGCCGGTGAACTGCGAGCTCGGACCCTCGTAGTCCGGCGCCGACACCGCCCAGCCTCGCTCGAGGGCCGCCAGCATCAGCAGCGTCTCGCTTTCGGCGTCGGTGTCACCGGCCTGCATGCCCGCGCGCAGCGCGTATGAAGCAGTGCATTTGAGCGCCACGCCGTCCTCGGCCACCTGGTAGGAAACCAGCGGGCGCGGCCCCGCGCCGGTCCACGGCGTACTGGGAACCATCACGGTCGTGATCGTGGCGGTCGGGCGGCCGAGATTGTCGATCGTCTTGTACTTGACCTGCCAGGCGCGGGCAGGCATCGGGACGAGTTCGGCCATCGCCTGAATTTCGCGTGACGCCAGAACGGTGCCGTTCGGCACACCAGCCAGCCTCGGCGGAACGGCGTAGAACGGGTCCTGGTCAGGGCTCGGAACCGCGCCGCGCGCAACGAAGGGAAGCGCCAGCGCGGTGGCGCTCACCAGCAGCGCGATGCGCACGAGCACTCGGACCGCACCGCTCACCGAGCGCGCGCGTGACCGCGCGCGACCCTCTCCCTGCCTCGACCGCATCGAGCGAGCTTATGCAACCGCAACCGCGCGCGCAACGACCAACCGAGCTGCCGGGTCGTGCCGTTACACCGCCGGCGGCGCGCACGCCTGAATCGAGGGCTCCCTGGCGACGGCTCGGCGAAGCGGGTCCCAGTTCTCCCCCGGAAACGCGTTCTCGAGATCGCGCAGGTTGTTGCGCAGGTATGTCACGGCGGTCAGGCAAGGACCCTTGCCGAGCGGTCGAATCGATTCGAGCTCGGCCAGCCCCAGGTATCCGGCAAACGCCCTGAAGCGCGCCGTGCGATGCCGCGCAAGCGCCAGGTCACGCGTGTGCGCAGCAGCCTTGATCTTCTGCCAGTCGGCCTTGTTCGGACGGTTGGGAGGGCCGCTGAGCGGGACGGAGTCGGCGGCGGGAGCGGGACGCGGCGACTCAGCCGCTCGCGGCGTCGCGCCCGCAGCCGAACCGCTTGTCAGGGCGGTGGCGATAACGGTCGCGATCAGCGCACGCGTCTGCATTTGAAGCTCGTCCGCCGGCGGGCGGCATCGGTGACAGATTGTATGTGCGGTTGGTGCTGATGCATGCGCGATTGGTGCCGATGTATGCGCGGTTGGTGCTGATGTATGTGCGGTTGGTGCTGATGTATGTGCGGTTGGTGCTGACCGCTTGCGCCACGCTTGCGGGCGCTTCGCGCCCGCGGCCTCGCGCGGTGGTCTGCCCGGGATTGGGCTGGGGATGGGGATCCCGCCCGCCCCGCCCACCCTCGGGGTGCCTAGCCAGCCCCGATTTCCTTACAAAACGACCGCTCGTGGCGGCAACGTGTAACGAAATGGGTGCCATAGCACCCATTTGGTGACTCGTTGCCCGCCGGCCGGGGCGCATTGTCACGATATGGGGGTTCGGCCCTCCCCTTCTCGTGCTTGTGGCGGAGGTTGGTGTCTGCGTGAGGGGATCACTGAGGCCACGGATGGCCGGAGATCGGGATCCCGCCCACCCGGACGGGGGTGGCGCTGCGGAAGCGTTCTCGGAGAGACCGGCGGTCCGGACGGGCCCGCCTGGCCCCACGGACGCTGCTGCGAAGCAGCAGCCCGCTAAAGGGCGAACGACGATCAGGGCGCCGGGCTTGTTGCCGCCGTTGACGGTCGCCGGGCTCTTCGAGGACAGCCGCCCGCCCGAGCCGACGGTGTACTGCGAGACCCCGCCCGAGCCGTTCGTACCGACGTTGGCGGTGTACACGCTCTTGCCATCGGGGCTGACCGCGATCCCGCGCGGTTTATCGCCGCCGGCGATCGTTGCGGGCGACTTTGGTGACAGAGCGCCCCCCGAGCCGACCGTGTACTGCGAGATCCCGCCCGATCCATTGGTGTTGACGTTGGAGACATACACGTTCTTGCCGTTCGGGCTGACGACGAGTCCGATCGGCTCGCTGCCCGCGGCGACGGTCGCCGGTGACTTCGGCGACAGACGCCCACCCGAACCGACGCTGTACTGAGAAATGCCGCCCGCGCCATCGGTGCTCAGGTTGGTGACATACACGCTCTTGCCGTTCGGGCTGACCGCGATCGCGATCGCGACCGGCGACCTTCCGGCGGCGACGGCGGACGGGGTCAGCGGGACGAGCCGCCCGCCCGCTCCGACGCGGTACTGCGAGATCCCGCCCCGGCCAGGAATCGAGTTGGTGACGTAGACGTACCTGCCGTTCGGCGTGGCCCTGATCTCGACCGGCCCGTTACCGGCTCTGACACTCGCGGGCTTCAGCGGGGACAGACGCCCGAAGGCGTCGGCTCCGAACTGGGAGATCCCGCCTGTGCCGTGTGTCCCGACGTTGGCGACATACACGCGCGCGCTCGCCGCATGCGCGACAGCAGGCGCGCATGCCGCCAGACAGGACGCCCCCAGGACAACGCGCACCAAAACCCGCCTGACGCCACACGACGTTTCCCCAACAGCCCCCTTGCATTTTGCGAACACGCCCCAACGCCCCGTCAGCAGATCGGACGTCCAGGATCCAGGCGGTAAACGTACAGAATCCTCGCCGGGCCGTCGTGATCGGTCCGCTGGCCAGATGCGACTATTTGGACATGCCGAGCATGGAGCTGAGCAGGGCACCCTCGTTCGCGGATGTCGAGGCCGCCGCGAGGCGGCTTGCGGGCGTGGCCCATCGGACGCCGGTCGTGACCTCCCGCCTGATCGACGAGCAGCTCGGTGCCCGCGTCCTGCTCAAGGCGGAGGGCTTACAGCGAATGGGGGCGTTCAAGTTCCGCGGCGCATACAACGCGATCTCCCAACTGTCCGCGGAGCAGCGAGATCGGGGTGTCGTCACCGCATCATCGGGCAACCACGCGCAGGCCGTCGCGCTGGCCGCTTCGCTTCTGGGGACGACGGCGACGATCTTGATGCCCGCCGACGCGCCGGTGTCCAAGCGCGCCGCCACCGAGGGCTACGGGGGGAAGGTGATCGAGTTTGACCGCTATCGCGATGATCGCGACCGCCTGCTCGCCGATCTTGCGCATGAGCTGGGCGCAACGATCGTGCATCCGTATGACGATCCGCGGATCATCGCCGGCGCGGGCACCTGTGCGCTGGAGTTCGCGCAGGATGCGGGGCCGACGAGCACCGTCGTCGTGCCTGTTGGCGGAGGGGGTCTGCTGTCGGGCACGGCGATCACGCTGCGGGCGCTCTCGCCCGCGACGCGCATCATCGGGGTCGAGCCCGAGGCATCGCCGGACGTGCAACAGTCACTTTCGGCCGGACGGCGAATCTCGGTTCCGGTCCGTCCATCGATTGCCGACGGTCAGCTGCTCGAGACTCCTGGCGAGATCACCTTTGGCGTGATCGCGTCGCTCGTTGACGAGATCGTGACGGTGACCGACGCCGAAATCATCGACGCGGTCCGACTCCTGTTCGAACGCGCCAAGCTCGTCGTCGAGCCAAGCGGAGCGAGCGCGTTCGCCGCGGTCCTTGCGGGTCGGGTCCGCGGTGATCTGATCGGAGTCGTGCTTTCGGGCTCGAACATCTCGGCCGCGCGCCTCGCCGAGCTGGTCGGGCGAACGTAGCCGAGCCTGTCGGTCAACGACCGCCGCGGGCCGCGGTCCGCGTTGCCGCGACCGCCAGCACGTCGGCTCGCTCGTTGAGCGCGTGGCCGATGTGACCCTTGACCCAGTGCCAGCGAACCTGTTCGTGGGCCAACGCTGCGGCATCGAGCTGAACCCAGATCTCCCTGTTCTTGACCGGGTCACCTGAAGCGGTCTTCCAGCCCTTGCGCTTCCAGCCGGTCATCCAGGAGGTCATGCCGTCGTGCAGATAGCGGGAGTCGGTCACGACACACGCCCGCGATCCCGACGGCAGCGCGCGTAGGCCCTCCAGGGCGGCGGTCATCTCCATGATGTTGTTCGTCGTGAGCGCCAGCCCACCGCTGTGCTCCTCGATGATCCCATCCCCCCAGCAGAGCAGCGCAGCCCACCCACCCGGGCCGGGATTGCGCTGGCAGGCGCCATCGGTCCAGACGAGCACCTCCCCAGGGGCGGCCTGGGGAAGGTGGCCGGGCAGGGACCTTGATCGCCGACGCGGGCTCGATGCCATCGAGCAGGATTCAATCAACCGGTCCCCCGGAAAAAGGCTCGCGGCCACGGCGCCGGCCAGATTCGCGGATGCGACCGCGCGCCGACCTCGGCCGGCACTCTCTGCGGGGCCGTTCCGTGTTCGCTCGAGTCATGCTCAGGCTGCGGCGTCGCTGACTATTCTCCGGCGATGGGTGTGAGGTTGGTCGGGCAGCGGGTCGTCCTGCGCCCCGCACGCCCAGAGGACGCTGACGCTATTGCCGAGGGATTGGTCGACGATCCGACCATGGGTGTGATGCTTGGCATGGAGCCCGACCAGGAGAACGCGCAGTGGTTGCGCAGCACGTTCCCCGAGGACGGCCAGGCCGGCGAGAAGCGCACTGCCTACTGGTTCGCAATTGTCGAGCCCGAGGGCGGCGAGCTGATCGGGGAGATCGGACTGGTCGCGATTTCTTGGCCGAACCGGCGTGCCGGATTGAGCATCCTCGTGCTGCCTGCGTCTCGACGCGCCGGGGTCGCACGCGAGGCGATTGCGCTCGTATTGGGGTGGGCGCAGAGCGAGCTGGGCCTGCACCGGATAGAGCTGCACGTGCTCCCGGAGAACGCTCCGATGCAGGGGCTCGCCGAGGCGACGGGGTTCAGGCGCGAGGGCGTCCTGCGGGATTACGCGTTCGAGCGGGGCCGGTTCGTCGATAACGTCGTCTACGCCCAGCTCTTGGCGCGACCGCCGAGTGATCGACCCGGCCGGTGAACCGGCGAGGCCCATCGACGATCAGAAGACGTTCAAGGCGCTGAACAGGCCGGCGTGATCGGAGTCCCAGTACCCGTTGACCGGCTTCAGCCCGGTGAGCGACGAGCTGATCAGCTTGATCAGCCTGGGCGCGTCGGTCACCACGTGATCGACTCGGTGGTCGAACTGGCTGCGCTTGTTGCCGCTTGACACCTTCAGCGTCTCGCCCTGCAGGCAGCATCCGTTTGCGCTCGTACTGCGCTCCACGAACCCCGCGTGCAGCACCGCCGAATAGGCGAGCGCGTCCCCCGGCTTGACCTCGGTCTTCACGTCGGAGTTGAGGTCGCCGACGAGGATCACCGGCAGCTTGCCGGATGCTGGTCCGCCGGTCGCTACCAGCTCCTTGGCCTGCGCCTCACGGATCTGCCCGTTGCCGACGTCGGCTCCGTTGTTTCGATGGTTGGTGATCTGGTTGTCGAACGCCTCGAGATGGGCATTGACGAACCGGAACTCCCGGGATCCCCGCACCTTGACGTCCGCGCGCGTCCAGCCACGGGTCACGTTCAACGGGACACCGCCAGGCCGCACCTGCAGCAGGGTCCTGAAGTGGGCGCCCGTGGCGTTCGTCGTGGTGACGCCGGCGCCCAGGCGAGCGAGGATCACGTCGCGCATCGTGAGCCGCCCGTTGATCTCGCTGCCGAGCGGACACCCGGCGCCATGGGTCGCGGCGTTGTGATCGGTGTTGATGGGCACCTCGAAGTCGAACTCGTTCTGGGAGACCACCACCCGGTAGCGCTGCTTGCCCCTGTTGAGCTGGCCGAGCAGCAGCTTGACGTAGTCGTAGCGAACGTGGCTCGCCTTCGGCGGAATCGGGTTCTCGCTGCATGGACCGGTGCGCCACAGCGCCGCTTCCTGGAGACCGACCAGGTCGGGGTTCTTGCCGAGGATCTCAGCCGCCAGCCCCTTGGCTCGTACCGGGAAGTTGTTCTCGTCGACCTGACGCAGGATCGTCGCGGCGACGTCGACCAGCCCCTGGAGGCTCGACGCTCGCACGCCAAGCTCGAGGTCCGCTCCGAGGTTGAGGTTGCGGCTCATCACGCTTACCTGCACCGGCTTGCGCTTCGCGGCCTCGACCGGTGGCGCGAACAGCGCGGCCGCAAGCGCGACCAGCAGTCCAGCACGTGTGTAGATCCGCCCGCGTCCCGGCGAAAACGGATTCAGCGACATACTCCAGCGTATCCGTTCAACGCTCGTTCGCGACGATCTCATCGCGCCTCGCGACGTCTGACGAGCCCGCGGGTTGCCCCCCGACGTCGGACGAGCCCGCGGGTTGCCCCTACCGATGCGTGCAGGAGCAAGCGCGCTCGGCGATCACTCTCGTAGCAGAGCCGCTACCTGCCCAACCGGCTACGACCGAGCCCTCCTAACGCGCGGCGGAGACGCTCGTCCGTCGCTGCGGCAGGCGGATCAGGCTGCCGTCGCGGGGCGGTCGCCTGCGACGATGCCCTTTGCCCCGATTGGTCGTCGAGGCCGCCGCCTTGAGATGTGCCACGCTCGTGCCATCGAGTGGCTTGCGGATTCTGCGTATCGCCTTCATAACGCACTCCTCCAGATGAGGACTGTTGCCATCCGTAACGATGGCGCTGAAAGGTGAAGAGCAGGTCAACCTCGCCGCCCGATTCGATAAGCCCACATTGCAGCGGTGAAATCGCCGCGGCCCGACACGCTAAGGCACACGCTCCGGACGCCCGCCACGCACCGACCGTTCGACGCGAACGGGAGCTCGCGGACTAGTGCATCGGTGCCGGAGTCGGCGCGGCGGGCTGGGCGACGCCAATCATCGAGTCGCGGGTCACGAGGGCGGCCAGGTCTTGCTCGCTGATGTCTCCGCTCCCGCCAGGGCGGCGAGGAATCACGAGGTATCGAATGTCCGCAGTCGAGTCCAGGACGCGCAGCTCGACGTCATCATCGAGCTCCACCCCGAACTCGGCGAGCACGCCACGCGGATCAGTCACGGCCCGCGACCGGTAAGGCAGGCTCTTGTACCAGTCCGGAGGCGGGCCGAGCAGCGCGCGCGGATAGCAGGAGCAAAGCGTGCACACCACCATGTGATGCACGGCCGCAGTGTTCTCCACGGCGATCACGACCGGCGACGGGCCCGGATCGAGACCGAGCTCGAGCGCGGCCGCACGCGCATCCGCGAGCAGACGACCCTTGAACTGCGGATCTACCCATGCACGAGCGACGAGCCGTGCACCGTCCGCCGGCGTGCGCGACACCAGCCAGTCGATCATCCGGCGCACATCCTCGCGGCGGACCACGCCCTTCGAGACGAGCAGCTCCTCGAGCGCTCGCGCTCGCCGGGCGGCGGAGGGCTCCTCGCCGTCTGTGATCGGGGCGTGCGGGTGGTCATGGTCGCTCATCGCACGTCCTCTAACCAGTGCTCGAACAGGTCGGCGTAGATCCGGTCGCCGGCGTGACCACGGTAGCCAGGCCAGACCTCGTGCTGCGCGAAGCCGACCAGATACAGCTGCCGCTCGGGGAGTCCGTCCGCGCCATATGCGCGTGTCTCCGGATTCCTGAACGAGGCATGGACGCGCTCCACGGAACCGGCCTTGCCCTTCAGATAGCCCGGGGTCCGGTGGTGGCCCTCGTGCGCGCGGTTCGCGACCCGGACCCGATCGCCGACCCGGTAGCTCATCCCACGAGCCTACGATCCAGCTCGCCCGGGCCGAGTATCCCCTTCTCCGTGAGAACGGCCTCGAGCGAAAAGAGCCAACGCTCGTAGTACGCGGCGCGTTCGTACTCCTCCGGCGGCATGCTCTCGATGCCGCGCCGCAACTCATCGACGTTCATCACGCCCGCCTGTCCAAGCGCGCCGACGAGCGCGTCCGTCAGCAACTCCCAATCGGCGAGCTGATGCTCGCTCCGATCGATCACGGCATCTGCCGGCCACCCGCCGCGATCGTGCACGGCTCGCTCCACCAGCCGATCCTACCGCGACGGGCGAAGGCGATCGAAAGGAGCCCTCTGTCGGACTCGAACCGACGACCCCTTCCTTACCATGACCCCGCGGGGCATGTCGGGCGTCCCGGGGGATCCCGATTCATGCTGCAAACACGGTCTTCCGCGCGCGCCGGCTGGGGGCGCGACGTGCTGCTGGCCGGCGATCCCGCCCCGCGGCGCTGATCCGCCTCAGTTCGCGTACTCCCAGGACGGCTCGTCCGGGGCGACGTCGAGGTAAGCGTCGCCAAGCGGGAAGCGCGGAAGGTAACGCACCTCGCCGCGCCAGTCGAATCCCTCTGCAGGGGACAGCAGCGTCTGCATCACTACCGTGAGCGTGTCGCCGCGGCGCACCACGTCAGCGCGAACCGCATATCGGGGCTCGCCATGGGGGCGGCTGACCGAGATCTTCCCGGACGGTGCGAGCTGCACCTCGTAGCGTGACTCCAGGCGCGAACCGTCAGGAGCACGCTGGCGCGCTATGAACGCAGACTCACTGCCGAGGCGGACATCGCCGGCAAGCCTGTACGAAACGCATACGACGCCATCCTGACCACGGCTGACCGCGACCGAGATCAGATCGGCGCTCGGCATCGTCGCTCGCCGGGGACTGCCAGCAACCGGCATGAGCCGCACGTCGCCCGGCATATCGCGAGCCACCACTGCACTGCCAGGATTACATCGCAGTGCAGGCGCTCCTCCGGTCGCTGTGGCCGTCTTCGACGCCGTCCGTGTCCCGCTTCCACATCCCCCGGAGATGAGCAGCAGCGCGCCGAGCGTCCCGAGCCCACAGCGCGCGATCGTGTTCGCTGCCGGCCGGGCAGTGGTGCGCTTACTCCCCCATCTGCCAGTCGATCCGGTAGCCATTCTCAGGCCGTCGGCAGACCACCGTGGCACGCCGAGCGTTGGGGACGCAGTGGTAGCGGCGAACCGTGCAGGCCTGCCGGAACGAACAGCGGCCGGCTGAGGTGTACCAGGAGCGCGCCACGGCACGTCCGGTGCTGCAGGTCGGGCCGAGCACGTGCATGCCGAAGAAGCCAACGCCGCGGTAGAAAAAGTCGGCACAGGGTTTCGTGAACGCTCCGCAGCCACCGCCGCCGACCGGCGTATAGGTGATGCGCTGCGCATCCTTGGTCATCAGTGTCTGCTGCGCGTTGACAACGGTCCAGCCGGTTGGCACGCGGCCACGGAGACACATCCCGACGACCCGGCGCGCTCCGCGGCAGGGGATGCGGGTCGCTTTGATATTCATCGCTCCACTGCTCGAATCAGGCCTGAGGCTGACGCGCATCGAGCCGCAGCCGACCGTCGCCACCCGCCCGCTCGTCGATCCGTAGGAGCCCTCGACGGCCACCACCAACAGGAGTGCCGTGCCGAGCAACAGCGCGCGAACCGGACGGGGCAACATCACCGGAAACCGCATTGGCTGTTGCAGACCCAGCGATCTTGCTGCTTTGACCACACCCAGCGCTCGGTGTGCGCACGACTGTCCCTGGTGTGCGTCGCTTTCAGAAAGACGCTGATGGTCGCGCGTCCGTGAGCAGATGGATGCAGCTCCACACGGTCGCCGGCAATCACCTGCAGATTTACGAACACGCGCGCGTAGCGAGCCTTCTGGCGCAGAATCGTGAGCTGCTCGCCCGCCGAAGGCGTGATCAAGTCGCGGATCACGATCTCGAAGCGCCCGTCGCGGTTGAAGTCGCCCACCCACGCTTGGCGCAGGCCGCTCTCCCGCGACCCGGGGCTGGTGAATACGTACTTCAGCTGACCTCGGACCAGCTGACCGCCGACGCGATCGCAGACCATGAAGCCCGTCATCGCGGAGCCACCGCCGTCGAAGTTGAACACGTCGATCACCTCCCGCGCGCGATCGCGATCGAGCTTGATGCTGAAGACGTGATGCCGGTTGGTCTCGGGCACCTGGCAGGGCGTCCCCGCAGCTTGCGCGTCAACCCTGGAGGCCGCCAGCCACGAGAGCATCAAGATTACGACGAGACCGACCACGACCAACGCTGTGATCAGATGCGCTGTTGGCGTCGTCGGCTTGGTCATCAGGTTAGGCGGCCGGGGGGCGAGATGGCCGCGAGTCTTTCACGCCTCCGAGCGCTCAGCATCCGCACCGAACACCAACCCCAAGTGCGGATTAGTACGGGTTCGACGAGCGGCCGCACGCGGAATTCGATCAGTCCGTGCTTCGCCGCGCACCAACTCGCGTGGACTCTACGTGGTCGCGTTCGTCCTGCGACCGACGCCGCCCGCGGCCACGATCCGGACCGTGGCGCTGGCCTTGATCCTGCAGTTGCGCTGGCAGGCGATCACCACGTAGCGGCCGGGGGTGGCGCTCGGGTGTACGCGAAAGTCCTTCCGGAATCCACCCTTGGGGCCCGTCCGCGCTGAGCCGAAGTAGGAGGCCTCGCTCTGCGGTGGTCCGATGTACAGCCGTACGGTCTCGTTGCGCCGGAAGTT
Source organism: uncultured Solirubrobacterales bacterium (assembly GCA_963796525.1). GTDB lineage: Bacteria > Actinomycetota > Thermoleophilia > Solirubrobacterales > Solirubrobacteraceae > Palsa-465. Next base: position 3,362 of record CAWCMD010000006.1, on the reverse strand, counting down.
GCTGCCGATCAGTGTCAGTCGACCGCCCCGCGGGACGGTGCCCGGCTGGATTCGCAACCGCGGCGCAACTGCTTCACGGGCGTAAGCCGGAGCTCTGCCGAGCGGTGCTGCCGGTGCCGGTGGCGCGAGCAGAACCGCAGCCGTAAGCAGGAAGAGCGCTAGCGCTCCGCTGACGGCGGGCAGCCGACGCGGGCAGCCGACGCGGCAATGGCCCGTTGTCTGAACGATTCGCATAGTGGCCTCCAGCCAGGGTTTTCAGACCGGCGACACCGTGCGGCCGAACAGGACCGCCAGTCTCCATCAGGTACACCACGGCTCGACCGATCGAGCGCAACCCCAGGCAGGCTCCTCCGTGACGATGAAGTTCCCTCGCCGCCCGCTCCTCTGTGGCACTCGCGGACACGAGCGGCGTGTCTAGCCGTAAGGCGCTAAGCCTGGATCCACCGATCCGCTGCTGAGATGAGGAGCAGGTCGGCGCGGTAGCGCTGGCGGGTGTCATTGTCGCGATCGGCGGGCGGTGTTCGGTCAGTTCGGTGTTGGTGGACGTTCCCGCGGGCACGTTTGCGATGGTTTGCGGGTAGGGCTGATCGACCGGGTCGGGGTGGTGGCGGTGTGGTCGTCGGTGGTGTCCCGGGCGGCGGGGTTAGGTGCGAGCGGGGAGCGCGCGGATCGCGTCGAGCACGGTGAGGAAGTCGGTCTTCCAGGGCCAGCGGGCGGGGAGCCGGAGTGTCCATCGGCGGCTGGTGCGGGTCAGTCGGCCCGGGACCTGGAGGAGGTGTCGGCGGCGGATGGCGGCGGTCTGCACCGGCCGGTTCGGGAGACCGATCAGGGTGATCCAGCGTGCGAGGTTGTGCGCGAGCGCAGCGATCACCGTCCAAGCGCTGTTCGCCGGGTAGCGGCCGGTCGGGAAGTGCGCGAGCGCCTGGTCCTTGAGGTCGCGGATCGTGAGCTCGATGCTGGCATGGTCGCGGTGATCGATGTCGGCCACGAGCGCGGGGAGGGTGCGGTTGGTCAGAAAGCAGTGGTGGCGCCAGTCGGGCCAGAGTTCGGCTTGGTCGCCGACCAGTCGGCTGCGGCGCACGATCAGCCGAAAGCCGGCGAGCGTGGTCTCGGCGATCTGCGCCTCGCCGGTCTCCGGGTAGTCCGGCACGGGGATCCAGTCCTCCTCGAGGATCTCGGCGATCAACGACCGCACGGTCTTGGACTGCTTGACACCGATCGAGAACTCGACGCCCTGGCGGTCGAGGCTGCGCATCAGCTTGTGGTTCTCAAACCCGGAGTCCGCGCGGATGATGATCTCCCCGGTATGGCCGGCGCGACGCACGCGCGCGAGCAGCTCGTCGACGAACCGCTCGGCACCACGCTGCGTGTTCGCCTGCCCCTTGCGGTTGCGGATGTGCAGGACCTCGCCGGTATCCGCGCGGGTCGCGACGATCGGGTGATACCCAAACGCACGCGTGTACCCGTAGCCGGCGCCCTGCTTCTCATAACCGTGAACCTCGCCGATGAAGCTGTCCAGATCCATCACCAGCGGAAGCTCACCGGGACCGGCACCCGCCTCCCACGCGCGGGCGAGCGCGACATCGAGCACCCGGTCGAGCTGGCGCACATGCCCGAACGTGAACGCCCGCAGGAACGTCCCCAGCGTCGAGGGAGCCATTACCCGGTGCCCGAGGATCAGCCCGCTCGAGCCGGCGCGCAGCACGTTCATGTCATCGATGCTGTCCGCGCCAGCGACCATGCCGTGCACGAGCGTCATCACCTTGCGACCCGGCAACGCCGCCCCGGGCGTGCGGTACGGCAGCCACACCGACTCGTTCACCAGCTCCTCCAAGCCCAACCGCTCAGCGAGCGTCGCCGTGACAAGCAGGCCGGCGTCGCTGACCAGCCGCTCGTCGTTGAACTCCACCCGCACCCCATACAAGCGGGCCGGGCCCGCGGGAACGTCCGCCCTGTCATGCACCATTCAAGTGACCTCCTGGCAGGGCCCCGGCTGCCGCCAACAGCCTGACAAAAGCCCTGCTCAGGGGGTGATTTAAGACTCAGACCCGGACGGAACCGGGCGCGTCACGCGGTTGATCCAGGCTAAAGCAGTGGCCCGCTGCGGCCGCCCGAATCCACTAAAGCACTCGTCAACGCTTGCAACGCGATGGCCGCTCGCACGCCCTTCGGACCGCGACTTTAGCCCGACGTCGTGGTGAGCAGACAGGGTGGGAGAACCCGAGCGGCGCGACTCCGTGGCAGTACTGTCGCCGCGTGCTCGCCGACGCGGCCCGGGCGGCGATCCGGCCTCTCCGAACAGGTTTCGCCCGTCCGACCCCAGTGGCGCCGGCGCCGCGGTCACCGAGACGTCGACGAGCTCGTCGGCGATCGTGCCGTCGACGAGGTCGAGCTTCACGGCCGGCTCTACGGGGGCGACGAGGAGTTGCTGGTCCCGCACTGCCCGGCCTATTCCATAAACCCCGCATCTCGGGGTCACGTTAACTGCGCTCCGGACGACTCCAGGGCCCCGCACAGCGATGTCAGGGGAGGCCCGTGGATTCGTAAGACGGAGTTGTCGGACCCGACCTTCCGCCTCATCAGCGTGAGATACGCCGAGAGCGTGAGCGCCGCAGTCAGGCGGCAAAAGCTGCCGCTGGCCGGTTTGGCGGTCGTTCCCTTGCGGAAACACTCACGCTCTCAAACAACTCCAGTCTAGAGACGTCCTCACGCTGGATGTGTGAGCTTGCGCACCTAGCGCCGAGCTGCCCGCAAATTGGCAGATCTGGGATAAGCGTGATGTCCGCTACGGCCAAGGTGGCGTTGCCGGCAACCGGCTTCGTCCGGCGACCCTCCCCCGCGATTCGCGAACAGGGTCGATCGTCTACCGTCGATCACCAGGCCCGTCTACCGGCCCCGGGAGAATGGGCGAGGAATCCTGTCGATGGCGGTCGCTGAAACCCAACAACTGCGGATGCTCGAGCGACTACGGAGCGCGGGCGAGCAGCCAGTGACGCTCGACCAGTTGCGCGCCGGCGGGATTGACTTTCCCGCCGTAGTCATCGGCGAGCTCGAGCTGAACGGGTACGTGATCGAGCGGGTCTACGAACACGGCCGCCAGATCGGCGTCCGCCTGCTGGAGACCGCCGCCCCCGATCCACCCGCCTCACGTCGGCGCCAGCGATGGCGCCGAGTTTCGCGATAGCCCCTGGCCGCGACAGCACGCGCCACCAGCGCCGGCTCTTCACACCATTCCGCCAAACCGAAGACGCGTTCGTTGGTAGCGAGTACGTCGCATCGACGACACGAACGGACGTGACCCCCTGTGTCCGATCGCGGAAGCCAGATCGGCCACGCGAGGCACTGTCAGCGTGGCTGCATCT
>CAWCMD010000005.1:0-89221 GCA_963796525.1 uncultured Solirubrobacterales bacterium | reverse complement strand
GTACCGCCGGCCCAAGAGCCTGGGTGATCATCAATCACCCGGGTGAACATTACTGCGAGCTCGTCACATGCCGCAGAACTCGGGCGATGATGTCGCGACAACCGCCGGGGCCCTCCGCGCCGGAACTTGCTCGGCGCGGATGCTCGCGGCCACAGATCGGAGCAAGACATGGCGGACATCAACGTGGACGAGATCGGGCCGGTCGACTACCTCGTAGTCGGATTCCCGGCGGAGCAGGCGAACTTCTCGGGCGTAATGGCAGCCGAGCTGAAGACGCTGATCGACAGCAACACCGTTCGCGTGCTTGACCTGGTGGGGCTGACGAAGGCTCATGACGGCGCGGTCGAGGCCTCGGAGCTGCGCGATGCCGATGACAGTGAGATCGGCGAGACGCTCGAGCCCCGGAGCGCGGCCGCGGTACTGGTCTGGGAGCACACCTGGGCGGCGCCGTTCGGCCCAGCCGTGCGCACATCAGGCGGCGTGCTGCTCGGCAACGACCGGATCCCGACGCATGCGCTCGTCGCCGCAGCCGAAGCGGACCGCGAGGCCGCGATCAAAGGAGCATGACGATGGGGCTCGTGAGAGATAGACGCGATCGCCTCCGCCTGCTCGGCAGGGATCACGAGCGCCGCGATGACCGCCGCGAGACCGGGGCGACCGCCGCGAAGATCGCCGCGATGACCGCGGTGACCGGCGCGATGACCGCCAAGACCGCCGAACCGGCCCCCGGCCTGTTGCGGCGATAGCTCGAGGACGCGTAGCCATGAACACGAACGACATTGCGCTGAGCGCGTCGGCAGGGCCGACGACAGATTGTCTGAACCCCGGTGGCGAAAGTCGGCCCACGTGAGCGAGCCCGCAGATCCCGAAGCTTCAAGTGCGGGCTCCGAATCGGGTGAGCTTCCCGAGAAGGTCCCGATCACCGCCCGGTTGCTGCTGCATGAGTCGTTCACCGCGCGCCGAGCCGCCGGCACGATCGCCGCGTTCACGCTGTTGATCACGGTCACGGGCGGGATCCTCGAACGCGTCGTCGACCACAAGGAGTTCCCCACGATCGGCAGGGGGCTCTGGTTCGCGCTGCAGACCGTGACCACAGTCGGATACGGCGACGTCACGCCAAAACAGGCCGACGGACGCTTCATCGCCGCGGTCGTGATGCTCGCGGGGATCGGCTTTCTCGCCGTGATCACAGCATCGGTCACCGCTTCGCTGATCGAAAGCAGCCGACGGCGATTCGCGGCCGAGTCCGACGTGGACATGACGCGTCGGCTCGAGGACATCAGCGGCCGGCTGGCGAGGATCGAAGCGGCACTGGATCAACCGCCGCCGCCATCCGCCCAATAACCGCCAACGAGACCAACTCGCTGCCGCCGGAGCAGAAACGAGGCGGGCACGGTGTTCGCCGCCGACAAGGTGACCAAGGTCGAAAGCGAGTCGTTATGGCCGCCGCGCGGGTGAGGAAGCAGGCAGCTCTGAGCCCGGCGTTCAAGTTCGCCGCCGCTCGGTTGATCGGCGAGCCGGTCGAGGGAACGAGGGAGGCCCGCGACTGCGGAGATGCCGAAGAACACGCAGCCGACCAGGTTGACGATGATTCTCACCAGCCCGAATGGCCGCGCTCCGGCACGCAGCCAATGCGGCACGGAGGCGCGGTAGGCGATCAGGACCAAGGCAAGGAAGCAAATCGAGCCGAAAGCGTCTGCCGCAGCCGAGTCCACCTCATGCGAATCCCCTGCGAGCACCTGTGGCCGGGCGAATTCCTGCTCGGCCGCGGTCAGCCACCGTGAGTGGCGGTCCGCCTCGACCGGTCAGCGCCCCTGCCCCGCGCCAGAGAGGGCAGTCCTCATTCATGCGCCAGTTCCCGGCGAGCCGTTCGCGCCAAGTCCAAGCGCCAAGCCATGCGCCAATCCACGCGCCAAGTCCACCTCCGCTGGCCGAGAAGCCTGTGATCCTCGCCAGCGTAAGCGGCGATCACCACCTCCGGGCGAGCATTAATCACCCGGGTGATCGTTGACCCACGCCGGCGACATGCCCAACGTCCGCCGTGATGATGTGCAGGCCGAGTTGTCGTGAAGTCCGGTGAACCCCACACATCATCAGCTCACCCCGTCCCCGTGACATCGTGGAAGCTCGCTGGCGGCTGCAGCCGCGCGAGATTCAACGGACAGCGTGCTCTCGGCTCGCGCACCACGACGGTTGGTTCCCATCGGGTCCACCACAGGTGCGGCGATCGCCACCAGCCTTCCGCCGGGAATCTGACCACTCTCAGAGACGGTCGACGCCAATGAGCCAAGTAATCCTCTTATCGCTGACCGCGTCCTTCAACCCGACGCTGGTCGCGGCCACGACGGTGATGCTGTTGCTCGACAAGCCGTCGAGGCTGATGCTCGGCTATCTGCTCGGCGCGTACGTGACGAGCATCACGCTCGGACTTGTCATCGTGTTCTCCGCCTCTAACTCGAGCACGACCAACACCACCGAGAACACCCTCAGCCCCACGGTCGACATCGCGCTGGGTGCGATCGCGCTCGTCGCTGTGTGGGTGGTCTGGAGCGGGCGCTACGAGCGGCGTCGAGAGCGGAGGCGGACGGAAAAAGCGGCGAAGCCCGATAAGGCCCCACCGAGGTGGCAGCGGGAACTGAGCAAGGGATCTCCGCGGACCACGTTTGTGGTCGGGATGCTGCTCACGCTGCCTGGCGCGTCGTATCTGGCCGGGCTCGACGACATCGCCAAGCTGAACTACTCCACGACGGTCACCGTGCTGGTGGTGATCGGCTTCAACCTCGTCATGCTCTGGCTGCTCGAGGTCCCGCTCATCAGCTTCCTAATCGCTCCCGAGTGGACTCCTCGCGCGATCGCGCGAGCCAAGGCCTGGGTCTCTCGTCACTCGCACATGTTCGCCGTGAGAGGACTCACCCTCTTCGGCGTACTGATGATCATCAAGGGCATCGTCGGGCTCACCTGACCTCGCGGCTCACGGGCGAATCACCCGGGTGATCATCCGCGTGCGCGGCCCAACCCGCGGCCGCGTGCGTCATGGTTTGAAACTCGAGTATCGCCGCCTCCAAACTGTCTCGTCATCGGAGACCTGGGACCACGTTAGCCCGCGTTCCGACGCGCACGAAAGGAAGACCCGCATGAGCTCTACGACTGAGACCGGCCAACCCGAGGTCGGCAACGCGACCGCGCGAGCGCTCCCGCGATCGTTCAGGAGGAGGAGCTTGTCGGGCTGCCTCGCGATGCGGTTCCCGAGGAGGGCACCGGGACGAAGGTGGCTTATGACCTGATGACGAACGAGCTGTTGCTGGACGGCAGCGCCCGCTTGAACCTCGCGACGTTCGTCACGACCTGGATGCCTCCGGACGCCGCCCGGTTGATGGCCGAGACAGCCGACAAGAACGTGATCGACAAGGACGAGTATCCGCAGACGGCGGAGTTCGAGCGCCGCTGCGTGAACATGATCGGCCGCCTCTGGCACGCCCCCGGCGAGGGTGACGTGACGGGCTGCTCGACCACCGGGTCCAGTGAGGCCGCGATGCTGGGTGGCCTGGCTCTGAAGTGGCTGTGGCGGGAGCGGATGCGGGCGGCCGGCAAGCCGACCGACCGACCGAACCTGGTCCTCGGCATCAACGTTCAAGTGTGTTGGGATAAGTTCTGCCGCTATTGGGACGTCGAGCCGCGACTGGTGCCGATGGAAGGCGATCGTTTCCATCTCACTGCCGAGGCGGCGCTCCCCCACTGCGACGAGAACACGATCGGCGTCGTGGCGGTCCTGGGCTCGACGTTCGACGGCAGCTACGAGCCCGTGGGCGAGATCTGCGCCGCCCTCGACGAGCTAGCAGCGAGCGGAGGACCGGACATTCCTGTGCACGTGGACGCGGCGTCGGGCGGGTTCGTCGCGCCGTTCTCCCAGCCCGACCTAGTGTGGGACTTCGCCCTCCCGCGCGTGCATTCGATCAACGCGTCCGGCCACAAGTACGGCCTGGTCTACCCGGGCGTCGGCTGGGCGATCTGGCGTGATGAGGCGGCGCTGCCGCGCGATCTCGTGTTCGACGTCAACTACCTCGGCGGATCGATGCCGACCTTCGCGCTGAACTTCTCGCGCCCCGGCAGCGAGGTGCTGGCCCAGTACTTCATGCTCCTGGCCCTGGGGAGAAAGGGGTACGCGGAGATACAGCGTTCCTCGAACCGGATCGCCCGCCACATCGCAAATGGAATCGCCGCGATTGGGCCTTACCGGCTGATCACTGACGGGAGCGAGCTGCCGGTCGTTGCGTTCACGCTCGCACCCGAGGTGACCAACTACACCGTCTTCGACGTCTCTGCGCGGCTGCGCGAGTTTGGGTGGCTCGTGCCGGCGTACACGTTCCCCGCGAACCGCGAGGACCTATCCGTCCTACGCGTCGTCGTGCGCGCAGGACTTACCAACGACATGGCCGACCTGTTCCTCACGAACATGCGCAAACAGACCGAATACCTCGAGTCACTCGAGGGACCGATGCCCCAGCGCCGTGCCGGAGAACGCGAAAGCTTCCGGCACTAATCGCTCAAGCGCCGAACGCTCGAGCGTCCGGACGTCAAGACTCTCACGCTGGGGCAAGGGCTCACCCATGACTCGCGAACGATGGATGGCACTGTTCTTCGCACTCGGGGCGGCGTGCTTTTTCATCGGCCCGTTTCCAGGCTACGCCCAGCTCGTAGGCGCCAGCGCCGACGCAGATACGTTCTTCATTGGCTCGATCCTGTTTACCGCCGGGGGTGCGTTCCAGACCTGGATCGCGTTCCCCGGACGCCACTCGGGTGCCTCGGGGAAGGCGGCGTGGTGGGCCGCGACGATCCAGTCCGCGGGAACAGTGTTCTTCAACATCTCGACCTATCAGGCTCTGCAGACGTCCCTGACCAACTCCAACTACAACAGACTGGTCTGGCGCCCAGACGCGTTCGGCTCGATCTGCTTCCTGGTCTCGGGCGTGATCGCCTACCGTGCCTCGTCGCGGCACGGCTGGCTGCCCGCCCGCGGTCATTCGGGCTGGTGGCAGCCCGCAGTCAACCTGCTCGGCTGCATCTTCTTCGGGATCTCCGCGATCGCAGGTTACGTCGTTCCCTCGACGGGCTCGATCCTCGACCTGGCAGCGGCGAACTGGAACACTGCGCTGGGAGCCGCGTGCTTCCTCGCCTGCGCGCTCGCCACGCTGCTCACCGGCATCACCTTCAAGTCGCCGAAGCTACAGCGCCTGCACACACTCGAGGCGGACGTCAAGCGCGACGTGGAGCGGATCATCTGACGCCGCCGGAGGACACACGGGCGCCGCCGACCAGGCGCGGCCACGGCGAGCGATGCGCACGCCCACTGAAAAGCCTGCCATCCAGGAACCACTTAGTTAGCTAAGTTGGAGGCCAGGTAGAGCCGCGGGCTTGTGGGAACTCTCCGCGATGGGGGCACCGAGGGCGCGCCACTGCAGTAGGCAATTCCGGCGTTGCCTCGATCGCGCCGCTCGACGGAGCGACCGTCGGCCAGCAGGCGCCCAGTGTGAGTCAGTTGTGGGGTTCCGCAGCCGACGGGCTGGCGCCGTCCCGGAGGATGCGTCAGCGCCGGAGACCGATAACCGGTCTCTCCGGCCGGTTGCGTAGGAGTTGGACGCCGTCCGGTTCGTGATGCGGGCCGTACCGGTCGGACGGCGGCTGATGTTGGTGAAGTTGCTCGATCGCTGGTGGCTCTGTTTCGGGGTGTTTCATTGCGCGGCGTAGCTGATTGAGCGTATTTTGGGCGTCGGGTGTTGGTGAAGCGGGTGCGTATTCGTTGCGTTCGCGCTCGTGTTCTGCCGGTTCTGAGATCAGGTGGATGCGTGTTTGTCCACGCGCACGGGATAGAGCGGTGTAGGCCCATTCGTTGGTGAACTCCTCAGCTCGACCGGCTACTCCGACCCAGGCGAATGTCCCGGCTTGGGCGCCGTGAGCGGTGAGCTCGTAGCCGTGTTGGAGGTGCTCGGCGACGTACTCGCGCGGAAGCGTGCGCGTCTGGCCCGTGTCGGTGGCGATCGTGAGGGTGTTGTTGCGGGCGTCGATCGCGACCACGGTGCCTGCCGTGCCGTTGTCAACATCGTGGGAGCGGTGGTTGCGGCGGGCGATGACCCGGTCGCCGGGGGAGTATTCGCGGCCGCCGATAAAGACGCCGCGGTCGAGGAGCAGCCCGTCGCGTTTGAGCTTGGCGCGTGCTGCGCGGTTGAGCCGCCGCCCGGGCCAGCCCCTGCGAGTGCGCGGTGCACGATCGATTCGGCCGACACCTTCGACGCGCTGCTCTCACGCCTACGGGGGCACCCGCAACCAGGCAGCCGGCTGCTCGACGAACTCCTAGTCGGCATCGTGGTCGCTGCCTCAATCCCGCCGGTTGCCGGATACTCGCGCTGGCTCGTCGACGCCGCGGAGGACGTAGCGCAGACTCGTAGTTCGGGCGTGCGGGATAGGGGTTTGGGCGGATGCGCGCGGCAACGACGCGAGGATGATCGGTGTCACGGGTAGCGAGTCGACCGACGATCAAGGAGTCCCGCGATGACAGCACCCACCGCCACACTTCCCCTCAGGCATGATGCGCAGGGATATCTGGCCGACGCGGATGAATGGAACGAGCAGGTCGCACAACAGATCGCCGGCGAGAACGGGATCAGGCAGCTGACGCCGCGCCAGTGGCAGGTCATCACCACAATGCGCGCGGCCTACCTCGATCGCGGCACACAGCCATGGCTGCGTAGCATCTCGAAGACCTCCGGAGTCTCGATCAGAGAGCTGTATCGGCTGTTCCCCAGAGGGCCCTCACGGCTTGTCGCCAAGATCGCTGGCATCCCGAAACGCCAGCTGTGCATCTAGGCGTATCAGTGGCTTCAGGATGACTTGAGCCATACGCCGGGGCTCGAGGGGCCTCCGCCTCTCAAGGGACTGCCATGCCGGCGGGATCTCGGGGGCGAATCCGTTCTTTGTGACTCCAGTGACCGGGAGGAGGCCTCGATGAAGTGGGGTCGCCGCCCGCTCGAGGCGCGCTCGGCCAGCTCGCCGAGGACGGTCACGTGACTGACTTGATCGCTTGCTGAAGCTGGTCGTAGCTCGGCACGGTTTCGCGCGTCTGCGTTTTCCCACGCGGCCCTTGAAAGATCAGCGTCGGCGTGCCCCGAACCCCGCCCGTGGTCGCGGTCTCGCGGTCGGACTGGAGTTCGGCGACCAGCGACGAGTCGTTGCGGGCGCTGCGCCACGTATCGAGGTTGAGTTGAGGAACCTGCTGTGCGAGCCCGTCGAGGTACTTCTCGGTGACATAGCTCGTGCCCTCGGTACCTTGCTGTCGGTAGAACAGCTCGACGTACTCCCAGAAGTGGTTCTGCCTTCCGGCGGCCAGCGCCGCGACCTGCTGGGCTTGGAACGTCTGCGGATCGCGCGTCGCCGTCTCGACGCCGCGGTACACGACCTTCACCTTGCCCGCCCGCACGTCTTTGGCTACCAGCTGCGGGAAGCCGCTTCTGAGCGTGAACTCCGCGCAGACCGGGCATTGCAGGTCGCTGTAGTAGGTCATCGTGACCGGCGCCCGCGGGTTGCCCAGCGTGGCTCCCGACTGCGGGATCCCATCGAGCAGCTGCCGGACCTGGGTCACGAGTGTCGCTTCACCGTTGCCGTTCTTGAGTCCGGTCGAACCGCCGCCGCCCGAGAGGGCAATCGCCACGGCGACCGCTGCGACCGCTCCGAGCGCGACTCCGCCAAGCGTGTAGGCGCGTCGTTGCCGGCGCGTGCGCTCGAGCCGCGCCTGCTCGTCCGCAAGGCGCCGAGCGCGCGCTTGTTGTTTGTGCTCAGCCCTGGACGCCATTGGGCGGAGCCGGGGGGTCGTCAACGCGAGGACGGCCGCGAGTGTCGCCGAGATTGAGGCGACGGGCATGCCAACGGATGCGCCCGAGCCGCGCAGAACGCGAACGACTCGAAACGAGTCCGTCTGCCGTCAGGGTCGCCGCGGCCGGCGCATGATCGTTCACAACTGTCGACGATAGAAGCGGCATGTCGTGCAGCTATCGGCACAAACCACTCGCGACCCTACGAAGAAAGCACGCATTCTCCGAAACACCCGCGTGGCGGATCGCCGACCTGCGTCCCGCGCGGAACTCGCACATTGCCGCTCCGCGGATCAGGCTGCGGGCAAACCCCCATCCCTGGCGTGGCCGCTGAAGATGGGGAGGCAGCAAGCCGTGTTCGGGAGTTGGTCCGCAGCGCGCGCGGCCGCCGACGGCCAGGAGAAGTGACAGGAGCACGATGCGGCTCGAGCGCCAGGGCGGCGGGAGACCAGCCGACCGGCACGGGCGCACATCCTCGGTCTGCGCTCGTGCCCCGGGCACGTATCCTGTGCCTAGGTGATGAGCTCACCTCCGACCGCGCCCGCTGGCGCTGATGGCTTCTACAGCCGAGTCGACCGGCCTCGGCGAGAGATCAAGTGAGGGAGGTGAGGCGCACGCATATCGGTCGAACAAATCGGGTCGCTGGCTGGTGCTGGTGGTCGCGTTCCTGCTCGCCGGCAGCGGGATCGGCCTGGCCGAGACCGCCGAGTCGGCGCTCGTCGCCCCGATGCTTCCCCGACTCACTGCGCGGTAGCGGCTTTGGAGTCCTGGGCGGGGTACAGTCGTTCGGCGACTTCGCGTCCAACAACGCTCGCAATCGCCGGTGGCTCGACGGGGAGAACAGATGAGTGACCGGCCACTCTGGGCGCCGTGGCGGATCGAGTACATCACCGCGCCGAGGGGCGACGAGTGCGTGTTCTGCGTCGCCGCCAAAGTCCCGGCGTCCCCTTCGAGCCTAGTTATTGATCGCGGAGAGCTGTGCCTGACGATGCTCAACGCCTACCCGTATGCGTCGGGCCACCTGATGGTCGCACCGCACCGCCACATCGACCAACTCGACGGCTTGAGCGACGCCGAGAGCGAGGAGGTGATGCGCCTCACGCGGCGGGCGATCGTCGCGCTCAGGGCGGTGATGAACCCGGCTGGATTCAACGTCGGGCTGAACCTCGGCGAAGTCGCGGGGGCCGGGATCGCCGACCACCTCCACCTGCACGTCGTGCCACGGTGGCAGGGCGACACGAACTTCATGCCTCTCCTGGCCGACACGCGCGTGATGCCGCAAGCGCTCAAGGCCTCCCGCACGGCGCTCATCAGCGCAATCGAGCGACTGGACGGGGATCTGACCAAGCCTCCCGGCAAGGCGTGAACCACAGCGATGCGCGCACGAGCCATGCCCAGGGTCGGCGACCACGTAACGGTGGCGTTTCTCGCGACACGGACGCCGGGAGTGATCGAGCACGTCGACGATGACCTGCACCGCCTACGGGTGCTGACCGACGACGGGGAACGGATCAGCTTCACCCTGAATCGCGCGATCGGACGGTTCGTCGCGGAAGCTCCCGGTTCCGGCGCACGGCTGCTGTTCGGCAGGGAGCGTCACTAGTGCGCACGCTCGTAGCCACGCCGGCGCGAGTTCGTACGCTGGCTGTTCTCTATCCACGGCAACCGGAGGAACCGGCACAGCTTGCTTGGACTTGTCGGGTGACGTCCTCGCAGCGGCTGCGGCTCGGGGTCTCGCCGGTCGCCCGTTTCCGACGCGACCGGCTGGGCGCGAGTTGACGACTTATAGTGCGAGTCGTTGCTCACGCGACCGCGAGGGATCGGATGGCTGCTTATCTCGTTTTGATGCAACAGGTCGATGACGTGGACCGGTACCGCAACGAGTACCTGCCCGGGCTGCGGCCGTTCCTGGCGAAGTACGGAGGTGAGGTCCTGGTGGCGGGCTTCGACGCGGGGCCGGCCGAGGGCGAGCCGCCGAACAGCACGGTCGTGATCCGCTTCGCGAACGCCGCTGCAGCGTGGGGCCTGCTCAACGATCCGGACTACCGGCCGGTAAAGGAGCTCCGGTTCAGCATCACGTCGCGGGGACAGATGGTGGTCGCGCCCGAGTTCACGCCGGCTAGGTAACCGGACCGCCGATGCTCAGGGCTCAATACGAACGGCGGGGTCCTGTGCCGCAGGACGTGATCGAGGCGGTGGGGTTCGAGGCGCCGCCGCTGGAGGCCGGGCAGGTGCTCTTGGAGGTCGTTGCGGCGCCGATCAACCCGTCGGATCTGCTGACCCTGACCGGCGAATACGGACAGTTGCCGCCGTTGCCTGCGATCGGAGGTCGCGAAGGAGTCGGGCGGGTCGCCGAGCTCGGCCCGGACGCCGGTGAGCTCGCGGTCGGCCAGCTGGTTCTGCTGCCGCGCGGCTCGGGTACGTGGTCCACGCACGTCGTTGGCGTCGCCGCACAGCTGCAGCCGCTCCCGAATGAGGCTGACCCGCTGCAGCTGTCGATGATGACGATCAATCCGCCGACGGCCGCGCTGCTGCTGAGCGAATTCGTGAGCCTCGAGCCGGGCGAGTGGGTTATCCAGAACGCGGCCAACTCCGCGGTGGGCCTGTACCTGGTGCAGCTCGCCCGCTACCGCGGCTACCGGACCGTCAACGTCGTACGGCGCGAGGACGCGGCTGAGGTCGTGCGCGAGACCGGCGGCGACGTCGTGCTGCTCGACGGCGAGGATCTGGCGCACCGCGTCTCCGCGGCGACCGACGGAGCGCAGATCCGTCTCGGTATCGATGCGGTAGGCGGGGGCGCGACCGGGCATCTCGCCGACTGCCTGTGCGAGAGCGCAACGCTAGTCAACTACGGCCGCATGAGCGGCGAGCCGTGTGTCGTGCAACCGGACGCATTTGTCTTCCGCGACCTGACGCTGCGCGGCTTCTGGCTCGCGAACTGGTTTCAGCGCGCGCCCGAGGAGCGGCGCCGCGCAATCGTCGGGGAGATCGCCGGACTGATCGCCACCGGCAAGCTGCACGCGCCGATCGAGGCCACCTACGACGTCAGGGACGTCAAGGACGCGGTCGCGGCTGCGGCAAGCGGCGGGCGATCAGGCAAGATCCTCATCGTCCCACGACACTGAGCTCTGGCGCGAAAGCGCGTCTTCTCACAACGCCGCCAGAAAAGCGGCGCCGCCGGGGACGTCGTTCGTCGCCCATATGGAGGGGCTGGTGTCAAGGGGTAGGGGTTGAGGGCCATGGTGTGGTTGGTGTGGCAGGGGCTGTGGTTGCGGTTCGCGAGGCGGCCGAGGCGTTCTGGCGGCGATCACGGAATTCTCCTCAGAGTTGATCACGAGAATTCCCCAGGGCGGTAGCGCGTAGCGGACTACGCGCGCGGGGTTCGACGGAGGCGAGGCCCGAGGGCCGAGCCGTAGTCGATCCCCGCGCGCGTGCGCGGTTCCGTCGGGGGCTCCCTCCAGGGTCGCGGTGTTCAACGCCGCTGTTCTGAAGGGAGCCGTTGGGGATGCTGACTGAGGAGGACGATGTGGAGATTCACGCGCTCGCGCGCCGGGGCTGGTCGGTCTCGGCGATCGCGCGGCACACCGGCCGGGACCGCAAGACGATCGCGAAGTACCTCGCCGGGAACGCCCCGAAGCGCGAGCCGGCACCGAGCTGTCTTGAGCCGTATCGCGCGTACCTCGAGGCGAGGTTCGCCGATGATCCGCACGTGCTCGCGAGCGTGCTGTTCGAGGAGCTCATCCCACTCGGGTTCGATCGCTCCTACCCGACGTTGGTCCGCGAGATCCGCGAGCTCGGGCTGCGGCCGGTGTGCGAGTGCTGCCGGGCCGGGGCGGTGAAGCTGACGGTCGGCCTCGAGCACGAGCCGGGCGAGGAGCTGCAGCTGGACTGGTTGGAGCTCTCGGAGACGCCGTGGGGCGCGAAGGCGTACGTGCTGGTCGGCGCGCTGTCGCACTCCAGCCGGCTGCGCGGCTGCTTCTCCGACGGCGAGAGCTTCCCGCACCTGGCCGAGGCGCTGGACGGCGTGCTGCGCCGCCTCGGCGGCACGGCTCGTTCGTGGCGGACGGACCGGATGGGGACTTTCGTCTATCCCGGCACGGACCGGCTGCGACCGGGGGCGGCGGCGCTGGCCAAGCACTACGGCGTCACGGTTGCGGTGTGTCCGGCGCTGCGGCCGCAGCGCAAGGGTGTCGTCGAGAAGGCGATCCAGTACGTGACGCAGTCGTGGTGGCGCTCGGCGCCGGTCGCGTCGCCGGCGCAGGCGCAGGCCGATCTGGATCGCTGGTGTGTGGCGGTGTCCGATCGCCGCCGCCGCGGCCGCAGCACCGTCAGTGAACTCGCGGCCGGCGAGCAGCTGCTCGGCTTGCCGGAGCTGCCGTTCCCGGCCGAGTACCGCGAGCAACGGGTCGTCTCGCGTGAGGCGCTGGTCGAGTTCGAGACCAACCGCTACAGCGTTGCGCCCGGCCACGCCGGCCAGTCGGTCGAGGTCCGCGCCCGGCTCGGCGAGCTGCACCTGGAGATCTACACGTCTGCCGGGCGACGGATCGCGAGGCATCGTCGCGCGCTCGCGGGTGTCGGGCAAACGATCCGCACGCCCGAGCACACGAGCATGCTCGAGCAGGCGGTGCTCGCCCAGTTCACCACACGCAGGGCGTGCCCGCGCAAACCGAACCGGCCGCCCGGCGAGCAGGCACTGGCCGAGGCGGCCAGGCTCCGTGGCGAGCAGCCCGGCGGTGTCGTCGTCGATCTGGAGAGCTACGCGCGGATCGCGAGGGTGACCGGGCGATGACCGAGTACCTGCACACCTACAACCTGGTGATCGACCCCGAGCAGGGCACCCAGCTCCCGGACGGCTCCTGGTCCCAGGACGTGACTCTCGTGCTCATCGACGGTCCTGGACCTGACAGTCGCCGGCCGGTCGCGATCACGCTCACGCCAGAGCAAGCACGCGAGCTCGGCTTCCAGCTGCTCGCCGCCGCCGAGCACGCCGACCGAACCACCACACCGCACCCCGAAGGAGACGACGCACGATGACCGACCACGTCTACCAGCAGCTGCGCGAGCACCTCGCCTACCTCAAACTCGGCGCGGTCGCCGAGCAACTCGCGCGAGCGCTCGAGCAGGCCGAGCAACACAAGCCCAGCTACACACGGTTCCTCGCCGACCTGCTCTCAGCCGAGATCACAGCGACCGAGCAACGCAGACTCGACGGACGACTGCGGTTCGCGAGCTTCCCCGCCCACAAGACACTCGAACAGTTCGACTTCGACGCCCAACCGTCACTCGACCGGCGCCTCGTCGAAGAGCTCGCCACCCTGCGGTTCATCGAGGAGAAGGCCAACGTGCTGCTGATCGGCCCGCCCGGCGTCGGCAAAACGATGCTCGCCACCGCCCTCGGGCTCAAGGCCGTGCACGCTGGCTACCGCGTCTACTACACAACCGCCGCCGACCTCGTCGCGCGAACCACCCGCGCCGCACTCGAAGGCCGCTGGCAGACCACGATGCGCTTCTGGAACGGCCCAGCCGTTCTTGTGATTGACGAGCTCGGCTATCTCCCGATGCCCGGGGAAGCCGCCTCCCACCTCTTCCAAGTGATCACCCGCCGCTACGAACACGGCAGCGTGATCCTCACCACCAACCGCGGGATCGCGCAATGGGGCGAAATCTTCGAAGACACCACCGTCGCCGCAGCGATCCTCGACCGCCTACTCCACCACGCCACCGTCCTACAGATCGACGGGGACAGCTACCGCATGAGAGGCCACCGCGCGCGCCTCGCGCAACTCCGCGCCGGCCTCAACCAGGGTGGGGAATTCTCATGATCGCAACTGAGGAATTCCCATGATCGTTGACAGTTCGCGGGATTCGCGACGTTCGGTCATGCTCATATTCGGGGGCTGTCCCAAGACCTTTGTTCGTCGCACGTCCGCTGTCTAAAGTCGAGTGCGCCCACCCGGGGGTGGGTACTCAGGCGACGAATCGCGGAGTTGTGTGCGCGAGCCGGGATGCCTCGGACCGCCTCGCCAACCGCAACTGGTTGTCAGTCAGTGTCAGTGTTTGTCAGCGCGAGTTTGTGAGTCGTTTGCGGGTGGTTGGCGTCGGTGTCGGCTCTGGTGCAGTCGTCGGGCAAGTGGCGATCTCCCAGCAGTAGTGGGCGAGCTCGCGGGCGATCGCGATCGCGACGATCCCGTTCGGTTTGCGGCGGGCGTCGCGGAGTTGTCGCCAGCGCGCGTTCAGGCGGCGCTGCGCCTTCCAGGAGATGTTGATGATCTCCGGCGCGTGCCCGCGTTGGCGGCGCTCGAGCGCCGCGCCGACGACCGGGCCGCGGCGGTAGTGGTAGGCGGCCTCGACCAGCAGCCGCCGCGCGTGGGTTGAGCCGGCCTTGGTGATCGACCCGAGCCTGCGCTGTCGGCCGGTGGTGTGCTCTGATGGGACGATCCCGAGATAGGCGGAGAGCTGGTCGGGGTGATCGAAGCGCCCCCACTCACCGATCTCCGCGCACAACCCCAGGGCCGAGAGCGTGTCGATCCCGCGCAGGCACCGCAACCGGGCAGCGGTGTGCGCGCACGGAGCCGTGAGCGCGAGCGTGGCGAGGTCGGCCTCGACCTGATCGCGTCGGCTGATCAGTACGTCGTGCGCGTGCAGGTAGTCGGCCAGCGTCGACCTGGACGCGTGGTCGGCGAACTTGATCGAGGTCAGCCACGCGCGGTGCTTGCGTGTCCACGCCTCGCCGGTGCCCTCCCAGTAGATCTCGCGACGCAACAGGAAATTCCCGATCCGGTGCCGCGCACGGACCAGGTCCGCGCGGATG
This sequence comes from uncultured Solirubrobacterales bacterium, assembly GCA_963796525.1. Classification (GTDB taxonomy): domain Bacteria; phylum Actinomycetota; class Thermoleophilia; order Solirubrobacterales; family Solirubrobacteraceae; genus Palsa-465. The sequence goes on along the minus strand of CAWCMD010000005.1, from coordinate 74,548 downwards.
TCCTCGCGGCAGCGGACCAGATCGCGCAGCTGCTCACGCTCGACAGACGGGATCGTGACCAGCGTCAGCTCGCCGGCGGCGAGCAACCGCGCGAGCCGGATCGCGTCGCGCTTGTCGGTCTTGATCCGGTCCGCCGGCGGCCGCTCGGTCTTGCTCGGAGCGCAGACGCCAAGCTCGATCCCTTCCGCCAGCGCCCGGCGCGCGAGCCCGTACCCCGTCGGGCCCGCCTCATAGATCATCCGCGTGGGCCGCTCCACACGACCAAGCCACGGCAACAGCTCGTGCGGACGGCCGACCACTCGCCTGGTGATCACCTCACCAGAGTCCTGATCGAAGATCGCAAACGTCGACTCGCGCGCGTGCACGTCAAGACCGACCCAACGGATACCGTCAGGCATGTCGGTACCTCCTGTGTTGTGGAGCCCGCGTCGAAGTTGCAGCTTCGACCGCGAACATCACCCCCGGCAACGCCGGGGGTACCGACTTACCTTCGACTCCGAGGTAACCGGTCCTCCATATCGTCTAAGGCGATCGCCGGGCTCCACCCCGGGCTGGAACGAAAGATGTCACGTCCCCGATCGATTAGCGACAACGTGGCCGTTCGGGCGCGAGCGGTGCGGACGGCGTCGCGATCAGACTGTCGCAACTCGATCAAATGGAAGCCGGGTAGAGTCGGCCCGTGCATGTCGTCGTGAACCATCTACATCTGCGCGACCCGATGCCACCGGAGATCGTCGAGAAGGCCCAGGACGCAATGCGGAGCGTTGTCGATGCCGGTGGCCGTGCCGCTCAGGTGGCCAAGGTCGACGACAGGCACCTCGTCCTGATCCTCGTGTTCGATAGCGCCGAAGATGCCGCCCGAGTCGCACGCGACGTGGGCGGACCGTGGATGCGGGAGAACATCGTGCCGCTGCTGGCTCGCGACACGGACCGAAGCGTCGGCGAGATCATCGCGTCGGCGCCAGCCTGACGAGCACGCCCTTAACCGGGCATCGCCGCCGGTGCTCGATCACAGCGGTAGCGCCGGCATGCCTCCGCTACTCGGGTAGCGTCTCCCCGGAGCCGCCCAGCTCAGTAGGGAAGTCCTTGAGCTTTGGGAGCCCATCCTTCATCGGCAGCACGGTCGATTCGTAATTGACGTGCAACTCAGGGGTGAATGGAAACGAGGGGATAGTCGCTGCAAAGACGTCGATCAAGCCCCACTGCGGGTGGCGCGCCATCAGATGGCCACCACAGACCTTGCACCACTGGCGATACGTCCGCTCATTCACGTTGAACTCGCCGATCTGGTCTTCATCGCCGATCGTCTGCACCGCCTCCGTCGGCCAGAGAGTGAATGCATTGACCGGGCCAGCGGACCAGCTCCTGCAGTTCGCGCAGTGGCAGTAGCCAGCCCCGGCCGGATCGCCTGTGACGATGATCTTGACGGCACCACAGAAGCACTGCCCTTCGTACGTCTTCTCGCCTGTGCTCACAAGCCGCTTCCTTTCTCGCATGGCTGGATCGCCGCGTGGTCAGGGTACAGCCGAACCTCGAGAGCCGGAAGGCCCGAACACGAAGGCAGCCGAGCCGGGCGTCGGTTTCGATCAATCCTGCAGTCTCACCGACACGCCGCCGGCAGAGTGGAGAGATGCGAGGCTGCGTCGGTCTACCGAGGCGCCTGGGAGATCGTGGGCGCGGGTGCGGTCCAGAGCTTCCAGTTGACGTCCACGAGGTAGAGCGTCTGGCCGCCAAGCGCGATATGCGATGGGTCGTTTCTGACGCCGAAAGTGTCGCTCGGGATTGCAGCACCGATGTTCACGTCATGCGTGCGTCGCCGTCGGGTCCTGAGGTGTACCTCAGAAGCCGATGAACCGCATGCGCTTACCGGCCTGTGTCCGTGGGAGCTCCGCGACACTCTGGACGACGGTGACCGAGGCGCCACCGCCGAGCCTTGTCTCGAGTGCCTTGAGCTGAGATGTGTCCAGCGAGCGGTGTGGTGTCCAGACCTGGGCCTTGAGGCCGGTGCCGTTCTTCGTGATCGCGTAGGCCACGATCTCTGGCAGACGAGCGAGCTCGGCTGCAACCTGCTCGGTCTCAGCGGGCGGCAGGATCGTGATCACGCGACCTGTCCACGGGATATCGCCGAACGACGGATCGATCCGGACGCGATCCCCGATCCGGTAGCGGATCAGCGGCAGCGCGCGACTGACGACATGCGTGATGAGCAGCATCCCGTCCTCATCAACCTCATAGACGGCGATGTCCTCCGCAAGCCGCAGCCCCTCAGTGCCCGGGAACGTGCGGGCGACGAGCGCGACTTGCTACTCCGGATTGTGCTTGCGGGCTGCGCGCGGTAAGGCGTTCGCGGGCGTCGTTGTCGCATCGGTGAGTTCGGTGAGCCTGGCGCGTAGTTCTTGGTGCCAGCGAAGCTCCGCTTCGATGCGGATCTCCCCGTGGCGGAACAGTATTTGGCCTACCGCTGGCAGCTGTCCGGCGTTGGTCAGTCTGGTTCGCTCGTGTTCGAGACGAGCGTGAAGCTCCTGTAGCGACGCACTGCGTCGGTCGACGGCGGCCTGGAGATCGGACATGGGGATTCCCGCGGAGACCCAGAGTGCGATGTCGAACGGGTCTCTGGGTAGCGCGATCTCGTGCAGCAGCTTGTCGCGCAATGAGGCCAGCTCGACGCGGCCTGCGTCGGTGAGCGCGTACACCGTCCGGGTCGGGCGGCGACCTTGCTGCTCGCTGCGGATCGACTCGATCAGCTGCTCGGACTCGAGCCTGCCGATCGCGTTGTAGATCGAGCCGATCCGAGCCTCGCTCCAGTTCTCGACATCGATCCGCTCCGCGAGTCGGCGGATCTCGTGGCCGTGCGCCGGGCCGCGCTCCAGCGTCCCGAGCACGAACAGCCGGGCCACCCGGCCAGCGTCCTTAGATGGCATTCATCGTCACTGCTTAGCGTAGCTTTACCAGTTCATCAAGACTAGTTCATAACAACTAATCGTCGTATCCGGAGCCCGATTATGAACCCACCCGCCACCGCCCCCTCCGAATCGCCCGAACAAGCTCGCGGCCGAATGCACACGTTGGTCGCTGCACACCCGATCGCAGCGCTCCTGCTCACGGCGATCCTGTCGCTGACAGCAGCGGCGACTGCGACGGCCCTGATCACGTCGACCTCAAGCGCCCCAGGCGCTCACACCAGCGAGACCGCCAACCCAACCAGAACCACGGCGCACACGGCCGCCCCGACGGCCGCACCGACCGGGTTCAGGCGAGTCGACCTCGGCCACATCTGGGGTATCGCCTTCCGCGACCGCGCAACCAACCACGAGCCACTGTCGCGGGCGGAAGCGCAAGCAGACACCGTCCCCAGCGCCGCAGCGGTCAACCACCGGACGAACACCCTCCGATTCGCCAACCAACACGCAACGATCACGATCGTCGCCAACCCTCCGAACGGCAAAGACATGGCATTCCGCGCAGCCGGACTTGAAAACCCGACGATCGAGGTCCACCGCGACGCGCTGGTCACGATTCACTTCATCAACGCCGATAGCGACAGCGCCCACGGATGGCTGCTCCTGGACCCCATCGTCCAGGCCGGCCGCACCTTCCACGGGCCGCGAGCATTCCCGGGCGCATTCGCCCCGATCCTCGGCGACCCCACCAGCGCCTGCCAAGCCACCGAAACGATCCAGTTCCGCGCGACCACCGCCGGAACCTACCGCTACGAATGCCCCGTGCCTGGCCACGCCGCAATGGGGATGCAAGGCGCGATGCTCGTCACGGCATGACCTACCGAGCTTCCGCTTGCGCTCCAGTGGCAGGCAAAGCTCGGATCGAAGGTGACCTCGACCGCCTCGCCATGCCTCGTGCCATGTCTCTGTGGACGGCCCGCGTTGCAAATCAACGTGCGACCCACCGTTGCTCTTGTTTGCGGTCTTTCATTTGCAACCATGAACGGGTGGATCCGGACCGGGAACCAGTGAAGGATCTGCTGCGTTCGGCTCGGCCAAGCGATCAGCCCGCGCTGGGGCACGCGCATGTCTGACGCGATCGTCGCGAGTACAGGCACTCCGATCACACATGACCTGCAGCGAAGCCGGCTGGCCGCACTGGAGATCGCCAATGAGGTGCGGCGAGCGCGAGCCCAGCTCAAACGTGAAATCGCAGAGGGGACACTCTCAGCAGCAGACGTGCTGGCGGACCCCCCGGCTCTTGCGGCCCGGTGGCAGCTGGCCGATCTCTTGATGTCTCAGCGCGGGTGGGGCCAGACGAGGTGCAAGCAGTTCCTGCGCGCAAATAGCATCGCCGACGCGAAGCGAATCGGCGAGTTGACCCCCCGCCAGAGGCAGCTGCTGACCGAGCAGCTGGGAACGCGCGACATTGCGCGTCCGGCGGCCGCCGCCCGCACGACTGCTTTGGCTTAGACCGCCGACCGCGGCACGCCAGCACGTTGGCGGCAACCAAGTGCAATCTTGCGACGCCACGTCGCCAGCCGGGTCGCCCGTCAACGCGATACGCGGCGCGTCGAGACCGGGCCGCCGTTGAGTATGTGGAAGTGCTGGAAGGGGACTTGCACGTCGCTGGTGGTGGCGGGCCCGTTCCATGCGAACGGTCCCACCTTGTCGTTGTCCATCGCCAGCCACACCGTGTTGGAGGTCAGCAGGCCGGCGGTGGGGATCGTGCTGAGCACTTGGGCGATCTGCTTGTTGGTTTCACCGACCGCGGATCTCAGAGCACGGGACGCACAATGAGCATCCCCCGGCTTGAGACGAGATGCGCCAAGTCGTCCTCCAAGCGCTGGACGTGTTCGCTGCCCTGTTGCTCGAAGCGCTCCACCTCGACGATCTCCGCGATCAGCACGTAATCGGCTTGACCGATCGCCTGTCCGGGCACGTCCGACGGACGCGTAAGACGCCAATCCGAAACTGTGTCGAGCGACCCACGGACGATGTCCCGATCCTCGGTCATCAGACGTTCAAAGTCATCGGCCAGCTCCGGCGAGCGCAGTTGAAACCACATGAGAAGGGTCGCGGGAGCACTCATCCACGAAGCGTAGTGCACAATTCGCACCCGGATCGCTCGCGACGCCTGGCTCGGTGTTTGCACTCAGAGCTCGTCAGAGGCCCTAGACATCTCCCACAACACGAAGGAGTGTCTGAAGATCGTGGTCATCGGTGGGATCGGGCTAATCGGCCGCAATGTCGTCAGCCGGCTGGTCGCGCAGGGCACGATCCGGTGCCCGCCTCGGTCGCATCAGCGTTCCTCGCGGAACGAGTATCTGCCTCTCCAACGGACCGTCCTGCTAAGAGGGAACGCGGGAAATGCTCAAGTCGAGCGTTCGGTAAATAGTTACGCTGCGGCAGATGCCCGCACGGTCTCATGATGGGAGCGCTGATGCGGTTCGGCTTGGGGCTCTGCTTGTGCTCCTTCATGGTGCCGACGCACCGGTAGACACGGTCGAGGTCACCTACCGGGTTTGGCGGCACCGCGAGCGCACGCACGCGGCGTTCTTGGCGGGTGTTGAGGAGCGTAAGCGTCGGGGTGCATCGATCACGGCGTACGGCCCGGGCAAGGCGGGGCGTGAGCCGGCCGAGTACGAGGAGACGGTGCGGATCTGGCGTGCCGGTGAGCGGGTTCGTGTTGAGCATCACGGCGGCGAGCGGGATGGCTACTACGCCGTCGCCGACGGACCGCTGTGGTGGATGTGGGACGAGCGAAACGGTGCCCGCAGCAACCAGGACGATCCCAGCGTGGGAGGCAGCTTCGGAACCGAGCTCCAGATCATGCTCAACCCCATCCCGCTGCTCAGTTCTCTGCGCTTACACCCGACGGGGAACTCCCACGTGGCCGGCAGACCCACGATCGCAGCACAAGGCATTCCACGCCCGCAAGACCCCCGCCATGGCGGAGCCTCTGAGCTCCACGAACTCGGCACCGGAGCCGACTACTACGAGCTTGAGGTCGATCGGCAGCTGGGTGTTCTGCTCGCTGTGACGGCGATCCGCGATGGGCAGCCGTTCCACAGGATCACGACGCTCGCGGCCGCGTTCGACCAGCCGATCCCCGATGAAACATTTCGGTTTGAACCGCCGGCCGGTGAACAGGTCCAATCGAGGTGGGGTGAGGAGCGTGTCGAGCACGTCACGCTCGTTGAGGCGCAGCAACGGGCCCCGTTCACGGTGCTGATGCCCGACAGAGTTCCTGTCAACTGGCAGGTGCGGTGCAGGCTCATCCGGTCCTCCGAGCGCCCACCCTCACCAATGCAGATCGGACTGATGTACTCCTCGACCGATGGACACGAAAGCATCTCGCTCAGCCAGTTCCCCGCTGGCGGGTCCAATCCGTATAGAGAGCTTGGCGATGGAGAGGGCTGGGAGACCGTCACACGCGCCGGTGTCGAGATGAAGACCCGACCCGCACGATGGGGTCAGGCACAGGTAGAACTCGAACGTGACGGCACGTTCGTGCACCTCATGTCCGACAACCTCACGCGAGACCAGGTCCTTAAGATCGCCGCCGGCCTACGACCCGCGCCCAGCACCAGCAGCATCTAACGATCCATGCGAGCCTTCCTCCTCGCCAATGCGCCGGGTGCGACGCCCGCCGCTGATCGGCTGGACTTCGCCTCGTCACATGTGGCTGGCGTCGCCGCGGGCGCCGGTCACGCCTTGAACGCGGGGTAACCGCAGGTGATGCTGGTCACGTTTCCTGTGGGCAGCGTCGTGTTGCAGAGCCTCGCGTGGGCGAAATTGACGCTGTATGCGACGGTGCGGTGGAGCTTGGCATTCGACAGGTCGGCGCCCCACACGGTGGCGTTGCTCATTTGGGCGTCGGTCATCGTGAGGCGGCGGGCAGGATCCCGCCGACGGCGATCGCCGCCAACAGCGAGGCGCCGGACACTTCCAGCACGGCAGGTCTGCCGCGACGGATTCGCTCGAACATAAAGCGCCTCCAACGATTTGGCCCGCGCATCAATGCGCCCAACAGTTACGACCTAGTAACCGGGAACGAGCATCGGGTTTATCCAAGCAAGGCCTGGCTGGGATCCGGTGACCGGCCTCGGCAGCCCGAACGCTCAGGTGCTCGTGCCGCTGCTCGCGAAATTCGTCTACCCCACGGACGGGCAGCGGTTGTGAACGCCGCGCCAAGCGCGCTGCACGCGTAGACCGCTGCCGGCGGCCTACGCTGCACAACATCGACTTTCTCGTCTACAGCCGCGCCGCGGGCGACGAACCTGACGCTGAACTCACCGAGGAGCACTGGTGCTACATGGACAAGTTCGCCGATGGCATGATCGCCCGCGGGCCCACGCTCGCCGCCGACCGAGCTACCTGGACTGGCAGCCTTCACATCGTCGATCTACCAAGTGCCGACGCGGCTCGCGAGTTCGTCGAACGCGAGCCGTACAACCGCGCCGGCCTGTTCCACGACCACGTCATCCGCCGCTTCGAGAACGTACTCGGCCGGACGATGTGGGAGTTCCCGCGGGAGCCCGTCGATCCGCGCTTCGTGGTGATCGCGCACCTCGGGACAGACGCGGGCGAGCATGCACCGTCCGTGCCGCCGGCCGACTTCGCGGCTCGGCCGCGCGACCGGTTGATCGTCCATGGTGAGTTGTTCACTGCCGACGACGCGGCGCCGGCCGGAGTCGTGGTGGCGCTCCAAGCTCGGACACGAGAAGACGTCGAGGCCCTCCTCAGGCGCGGCCTCACCTCTGTGGATAGCTTCGACATCGAGATCCACGACTGGGAGTTCGGCGGCCGCCGCTGACCACCGGAGTCCGAGACAGCCGGTCTGGCTGCTGCTGCGTTGGCGTCCTCAGGACCCAACCATTCTCGGTCCGGGCTCCGGCGCCCATCAGCGATCGACGCACACTGCCCAGAACCTCATGTCGGTGGAATGCGTGCTCGCGTTGAGGAACCTGTAGTCCCAGTAGCCATCGTGGTTATAGCCAAAGCCACCGGAATACTGGGACACCGCAGTGTCGGAGGCCAGGTGGAAGCCGGCGCCACCGTCGATCGGCCGCTGGTGGGCCGCGCATCGGATCGACAGTCCTCCTCGCGGTTCAGGGCTCGAACCCGTAGTGGGAAGGATGAAAAGGCTCGTGCAGTGCAGCGTGCCGTTGACTGTGTGAGGACCGTGGCCGACGTGTGAGCCAGTGAGCGCGACGGTCACGTGCCTGATGAAATGCGAGGGACCGTGGCAGGGGTTGGCGGTATGGCGCCCGGCGACCACCCCGACGCCTCCCCAGTGGGCGTTGAAGACGAACCCCTCGCTGGCGAGCGCGGGCGCCGCGAGCGTCAGTACCGAGGCCACGCAACCGGCGCCGAGAAGACGGCGAAACATCATTTTGATTCCTTTCGTTGTTGGCATCGCCCCCGATGACCGCCGCGGAGTCTAGACGTCGATGGCTGACCCAGACATCGCACACCTTGCGATCTTGATTGCGTCGACAACGAACAGAAACCGATTCGAGTTCCAAGGCCGTGCGCACGACCACGACCGTGGACGCCGTGATCATCAAGGCGGACGGCACCAGCGCGATCGCAACGCCGCAACTCGATTGCGCCGGCTCTCCGAGTGCTTCCCTTCGTCGCCTCCGTGAACTCTGTTTCGGAAATGCCGGGTCGATCGCGGCTGGCTGATCAGATCTCCCGGTACGGTTGGCGCGTTAGGAACGTGCCCCGGAGCGGAGCCATTCGGAATTTGCTGCGACGCACGCCGGTCGGCGTCACTTTGGTGTTGGGCGGGGTGGCGATCGCTGTTGCGGCCGCGATTGCCCTTGAGAGCCAGAACTCAGTGCTTGACGCTCGATACCACCGCGGGGCGCTGGACGTGGGTGGCGTCAGGTACGACTACCTGATCTACGTGCCGGCCGGCTATCGCGCGGCATCCACAGTTCCGCTCGTCGTCGTGCTGCATGGCTGCAGGACGACCGCGACCCAGCAGGCTGTCGCAAGCGGCTACGCGCCGATCGCCGACCGGCGTCGCTTCGTCGTGTTGTATCCGGAGGTAGACCGGGTCGATCGGAGTTACGGGGACTGCTGGAAAGGCATCTGGGATCCGGGGGCTGAGGGGCGCGGTCGCGGCGACGCCGGTGCGATCGCCGCGATGACCGCGGCGGTGATGAGGACTTGGCGGATCGATCCCGCCCGCGTCTACGCCATCGGGATCTCCGCTGGCGCGTTTGAAAGCGCAATCCTTGGTGCCAGCTATCCGGACCTCTACGCAGCGATCGGTATCCACTCGGGAGCCGCGTACGGGGGAGGGGGCCTTGGATGCTTCCTCCCGGGCGAATCGCCGACTAGTACGGTCGGCCTCGCACATGCGGTACTAGCCGCGATGGGCCGGCATGCCCGTCTGATGCCAGTGATCTTGTTTCACGGCGATCAAGACCAGGCGATTCCTTACCGTTGCGGCGATCAAGCGCTCCGGCAGTGGGTTGGTACGGACAACGTGGTGCTCGAGCAACAGCGTCGCGCGGCGGTGCCGCTGAGGCGCGCGGCCGCAACGCAGGGTGCCGTTCCCGGCGGACGCAGCTACACCGTGACGTCCTACGTCGACGAGCATCGATGCAGCGTGGTGCAGCTTTGGACGATTCACGGCATGGGCCACGCGTGGTCGGGCGGATCGAGCGATCCAACTGTCGCTCATTACACAGACCCGCGCGGCCCAAGCGCCGCCGCGGCCTCTGCGACCTTCTTCCTCGGTTGGCGACTCTCGGGCGGTGCCAGCAAATGCGCTGAATTTGCCGGCGCCACAACGACCTCCTAGCGAAGGCGCTGCTCATTTCGATCAGCAGGCCGCGAGAGCCTGCGGTCGCTGAACCCGACGCCCGCGTCCGACCAGACCGACGAGGAGGCCGAGGACGAGGATGAGTTTCCTGAGTCGTCGCCGAGGCCTTGCTGGTGTTGGTCGGCGGCCTCGCTTCCGCGCGGCGACAAGGGTCCGAGCCCTGAGTAGTGATGTATGTGATGAGTCGGGACATGTGTCTCAGACGAGCAAAGGGGGGCAAGGCAGCCACTTCGCGCAAGAACGACGACGGCCGCCGACGCTTTTGAGCAATGTGGTTGCTCGGGCACAGCTGAGGGCCGCTCCCACCCCGGACGGCCGCACACGTTGAGCAGGGATGTCAGTCGCTACGTGAGCTGACCGCCAGGTGTGGAAGCCAACGTCGCACGTGGCTCGGTTAGTCCGCCAGCCGCCATCCACGGTCGGCGTGGCCGTGCACCTCTCGCACAATGCGTGTGCCGCAACTAGGACAGTCCCGTCCGTCGACGGCGAGCTGATCCCCGGCCTTTCGATCGCCAGCGGTCGCCGGCACCGGCTGCCCGCAGCGGGGGCAAGGCGGATCGTTGCTGGCATCTGTGATCACGGCCGGGCGAGGCTCCTCGACGAGCATATGGCTGGCGACCGCGTTAGCCTCGCGCTGAGTGACGTTCGGCACGCGGACGGCCTCCGGTATGTCCGCCCGGTTGGCCCCGTCGACCGCCCGCTGAAGCGCGCCGGCGAGGCCGGCCGTGTCGCGGTCCTCGACGCCGTCGAGCACGATCTCGTCTCCATGTACGAGCTCATCGACGTTCACGCGCAGATGCGCCGCGCTGGGATGGCCGAGGAGCTCCCCCGTCAGCCGCGCACCCATGTCGCGTGACCACCGACGGCTGGGGCAGCCGGAGAGCTTCACGCGGACACACACGCCAACGTCCCCAAGTGCACGCGGCTCTCCGCGAGCCGAGCTGATAATCCGGTAATCCTCCATACTTTCTCTCCTCAAACTCGGTACATAGGGCCCCCTCATTGATGTACGCGCCCTCGCCTCCCCAAGCGCTCGCTACCCCGCCACCGCGCAGCCTGTTGCCGGGAGACTCGCACCGCTGACGCCCGAGCTCGACCGGACCAAGCGCCCGACCTGAGCCGGCGCACCTGATCACGCGAGGAACCTCCCGATCGACTGGCAAGTAGGTTGGCTTGGAGGTCCAACAGGGCGGCACCGCACCCACGCGAAGCATGGGCCGTCCCACGGGAAGCCAACATTCCATCTCCTACTCCCTCGCCAAAATTCCCTCGCCAGGATCCCAATCGCGGAACGCAACACCACATCACGCCCAATCGACATCGCCCGCGAGCCTCGGTCCTCCGTCGCGCCACCTCTCTCTGAACTGACGGTACCCCCCAAGCTGACGTTGCAATCCAAGTTTCCGTGGAGAAATCAAGCGCTCGCCGCGATGAGCTGCTGCGGCAAGCGCAACCTGGCTAGGCGAGCAGGTCCAGGCGCCAGTCATTGCACGTCATGAACTGGCCCTTCGGGAACTCGAACTCAAGCGCCTCGAGCAGCTCGAAGCCGAGCTTGCGGCAGATCGCGTTCGACGGCGCGTTGTCGACGTTTGGGAAGGCGTGCATGAAGCGGTGCTTGTCGTCGCGTTTGGCGAGCTCGATCCCCTGTGCGGTTGCCGCCACCGCGATCCCGCGGCCCTGGAACTCCGGCACGACCATCCAGCCGACCTCGTAGACCTGCTCATCGCGCCACTCCCTGATCCAGAAGCCGACGGAGCCGATGCCGGCGCCGCTCGCCACCTCCACGATCTTGAACATCCGGTCGCCGCCCTCGAGGCGCTCGTACCGGCCCTGACGCTCGCGCAGCTTGTCCGAGCTCTCGGGGCCGCCGAGGTGCTCGGTCATGCGCGGGTCGCCCATCAGCCGCTCGAGCAGCGGCAAATCGCCGCTGCCCCAGGGTTCGAGGGTCACCGTCGCGCTCACTCCCGCGCAGCATAGATCTGCTCTATCCGGAAGTCGGGTCCGTGAGCGGCGCGGTTGTGCGGCGTCCGGCGCTCCGCGTCGACGCAACGGCGACGAAAGCATCGACCGCGTCCGGTCCAAGCGCACCCGAGCCACGCGATCCGGCCGCTGCTCACCGCCCGTGGTGGACGGCTTCGATGTTGTGCCCGTCGGGGTCGAGCACGAACGCGCTGTAGTAGCCGTCCGAGTATTCCGGCCGCAATCCCGGCGCGCCGTTGTCGCGCCCTCCCGCCTCGAGCGCGGCGGAATAGAACGCGTCGACCTGCTCGCGCCTGTCCGCGGCGAACGCGACATGAACTGGCGCGCCGGTCGCATAGGCGGTCGAGATGGCGAAGTCGTCTGCCTCCTCGAGGCCGAACGTGACTTCCTCCGCGCCGTCTCGCCATGGCCCCAGCTCGGAGAATCCGAGCGGCGTGAGCGCGTGGCGATAGAACTCGCGACTCCGGGCGAGATCGCTGACACCGACGCTGACATGATCGATGACGATCCGCCGTCTCGGCATGAGCAGGACTGTATACGCGCAGCGTCGCCCCGACACGACGTCGGCGCTTGCCCTGGAAGCCTAAACCGTCGGATCGCCGCGGGCCGCTCCCTTGTCGCCGAGCCGATCGAGCGGAAAACGCAGTCGTCGGGCTACGAACTGGCGGCGGTCGCCTGCTCACGGCGGCCAGCACGGTGCCAAGAGAGAAGACGCCAACCGACAGGGAGAGGCTGAGGAGCCGGCCCCACTTGTCGGCGATCGTCGCGTCGGCGAAGGCGGGATTCGGTCGAGTCGCGCGAGCGAACGTAACCGCCGCCGCTGCCGAGTTCCGCCAAGGGCCTCAGGTGATTCTGCGTGAGCCCAGATGATGGGTAGGCGATCGTCCACTCCTTCCCTCTGTACCGGGCCTTCCCGCGGGCTCCACGCTTGAATCCCCACGTGATGTCGGCAGCGGTTTACTTCTGCCCGCCTCTGACGGGTGAGATGTGAGCCACCCTGAGTTGTCTGGATGGGGGCGGCACGGGATGCGTACCCGGGCCCCGGCTCGCATCAGGGCGCCGCGGCGTCGATCCAGTCGATGACGGCCGGTGCCCGCTGCTCAGGTATCCAGTGCGCGACGCCATCGAGCGTCGTGACTTGTAGCTGCGGCTGACCGTCGACCGGGCCTGCCGGAATGCCCCTCGTCACTCGGTCGCCTTGGCCCAACATCATGGTCGTCGGTACCCGGAGCACAGCGTTGGCGTAGTGACCGCGAATCATCGGCGGCAGCTCACGAGTTAGGAAGGTTCGGTACATCGCCACGGTCACGCTCGCGGGGATGTGATCGGCGAATATGGCGACCTCCGCCGCTTCGAGAGGTTCGCTGCCGCGACCGAGTTGCAACACACGCTGGACCAGCGGATCGGCGACTCGGGGGCCTATGAACGGGAGGCTAATCGGGCCCTGATAGCTGAGTAGCGTCGCGAGCCGTCGCAGGCTCGGCTCAGTCCACATATGCGGGACACACACCGTGAGCATCCGGTCAAAGCGCTCCGGCGCCCGCAGCGCCGCGAGCAAGCCGGTCCACCCACCCCAATCATGGCCCACCCAGGTGACCCGCTCGATCCCCAGCACCTCGAGCAGAGCCAGTAAATCCGAGCTCAGCTGCCGCTTGTCGTAGCCGGTCGTCGGTGCTTCCGTCCAGCCGTGGCCGCGCAGGTCAGGTGCGATTAATCGAAAGCGGTCGACCAGGCTCGGGATGACCCGACGCCACGTCCACCAGTTCTGCGGCCAACCGTGCACGAGCATCACCGGCGGCGCGTCATCAGGACCCGCCAGCGCCACATGCATGCGCAAGCCGCCGACATCGATGTAGTCGTGCCGGACGCCGTCTAGGTCTGGAGGAGGAGCACCGGCCATCCCCGAGATCCTAAGCGGTCCCGCCTAGCGGGCGCTGACCCCTCCGCCGCCGGCGGGTTGGCCGTAACCTGGGGTTATGGGACGTTTCGGCAAGCGCGATGATCTCGTGGTTCATCAGGAGGAGCCGTTCAACGCTGAAACCGGCCTGGCCTCGCTCCGGGCGCCCGTAACCGAGACGGATGCGTTCTACGTTCGAGGTCACGGTCCGGTGCCGGAGATTGACACGGATACATGGAGGCTGCGTGTAACCGGGTTGGTGGCGCGGGAGCTGAGCCTGTCATTGGAGACTTTGCGTGAGGCGTTTCGGGAGCGGACGGTGACCGCGACACTTCAATGCGCCGGCAACCGCCGCACGGGACTGATCGCTATTCGGCCGATACTGGGGGAGGCGCCGTGGGGTCCTGGAGCCACTGGTACGGCCACCTGGGCCGGCGTTGCCCTGGCCGACGTGCTGGCGCTCGCCGGACCGCTCAGCGGCGCGTCCGACGTGGGATTCGAGGGCGCAGACGCGTGTCCGGAGGCGAAGCCGGTGCAGAGGTTCGGCGGCTCGGTCCCGCTCGATAAGGCCTCGCGACCGGAGGTGCTGCTCGCCTGGGCGATGAACGGCGATCCGCTCACACCGGTGCACGGCGCCCCCTTGCGGGTCGTTGTGCCTGGCTATATCGGCGCGCGCAGCGTCAAGTGGCTCGAGCGCATCGAGTTGCGCTCTGAGCCATGGCCGGGTTACTTTCAGCACGTCGTCTACCGGCTGGTGCCTGCAGACCAGAGCCCTGGGCCGGGCGTCGGGATGCCGCTCGGCTTGGTGGCGCTCAACTCCGATGTCCTGTATCCGCGCGACGGGGAGACGGTCGCCGCCGGCCCGCTTGAGGTGGGCGGCTATGCGTTTGCGGGCGGGGATCGGTACGTCGCTCGGGTCGATGTATCGATCGATGGCGGCGGTAGCTGGACGCAAGCCGACCTGCTGGAGGATCTCGGACGGTGGGCGTGGCGGCAGTGGCGGATCACCCTGCACTTAGCGCCGGGGGACCATGAGCTGCTCGTGCGCGCGTGGGACTCTTCCGCGGCTACCCAACCCGTGGACGCGGCCGCACTCTGGAACCCCAAGGGCTACGTCAACAACGCCAGCGCCCGGATTCGCGTACGCGCGATCGCGGCGTGACCGATCGCTGCGCTCCTTCGCCGGACAGCGGACCAGGTTGGCAAGCCAAGAGCGGCTGGGGGTCGACCGCTGGCCGATCGGGAGCGGAGGTTAGGACCGCGCTCGCACGTCGGCGCCAGATCGATCCCGGCTACTGCTCCCGGTCCCAGTAGTCGCGCCTGCCGTCCTCACGGCGCAGCATCACACGGTCTTCTGGGTTCGGCGGGAACGCACCGATCTTGTCGCTGTCGGGGTAGACCGCAATCGCCGGCCGGCGGGAGCTCGAAAACATCGTCACCCGCGCTGGTGCTCCCCCGGGGTTCCAAACCTTGTGCGCACCTTCGGGTCCGGCAGGAAAGCAGACGGCGTCGCCGCGAACCGCCTTCTCCTCGCCATCGGGAGTGCGTACGACAACCTCGCCCTCGAGCACGAGCAGCCACTCCTCATCGTACTCGTAGTGGTAGGGGCAAACCGCCTCGCCTGCCTCGAGCAGGATCACGTTGAAGTTCGTCTCAGCGGCCTCGACGAGCGGCCCAATCCGGCGGTACCCAGCGCCATAACCCTCGGGCTCTTCATCGTGTTCGAGCTCAACGTCGTAGAGGTTCACGCGCCGTAGCATCCTCAACTAGATATCAGTTGGCGCCGCGCATCGTGCTCCAGAGGAAGCGCCGCCACACGGCGTCGGCAAATACGGTCGCGCTGCGGTCTCAGCGGCCCTGCCCGACCGACCAGTCCAAGGGCCTGTCGAGGAAGATCGACACGACGGCCGGCGGCCCGTAGCCGGCCGTCTCCTGGGTGGGCTTGAACCAGACACATCCTTGGACGCGCTGGCCCGGTGCGAGCCGGAAGATCGGGGCGTAGAACGGCGCACTGCACGTTCCACGTTCACGGAAGGCAACACCCCAGGTGCCGCCGTCCCTGGAGAACACTCCCGCGTCGCTCACAAACCCGAAGTCGTCGCGGAAGGGCTGCCGGCCAACATTGGTGACGCGGAAGTCTGCTCCGGAGATCTGGCTCTTCGTCCCGACCTCCGGCGGGAGAAATCGAGTCAGCGTGATCTTGAGCCTCGTCGGTTCGGCGGGACCCGTCTGGCACATAACGAACCTGACCGCGGGAGTGGTGGGGGCTCTCCGAGCGGTTAGCGCGGGATCGCGACGTGCCGTCAACGGCAGAGTATTGGAGTGAAGGCTCCAAGACTCGCTATGCTTGCTGCAGCCGGCCTCCTCGACTACGAGGGCGAGCTGGCGATCGTGATCGGTGCCAGCTGCCGGCACGTGCCGGAAGACCGCGCGCATGAGGTGATCGCCGGATACACCATCACCAACGACGTCTCCGTCCGCGACTGGCAGCTGCGAACGCCGACGATGACGATGGGGAAGTCCTTCGACACCCACGGCCCGCTCGGACCGTGGATCGTCACCGGCGACGAGCTCGGCGATCCCCACGACCTTCGGCTGCGGGCCTACGTCAACGACGAACTGCGCCAGGACGGCAGTACGGGCGAGATGATCTACAACTGCTACCAGCAGGTCGCTCACCTGTCCGAGGCGTTCACCCTCGAACCTGGCGACGTCATCGCGACCGGCACGCCCGCCGGCATCGGCGCGGTTCGCCAGCCGTTCCCGGACGGGCTGCTCAAGGTCGGCGACATCGTCAGGATCGAGATCGACGTGATCGGCACGCTCACCAACACGATCGTCGAGGAGCCCCACGGTTTCGTCGTAGCCGAAGACGAGGAGGTGCCGGCATGGACAGTCTGACCCCCGAGCTCAGCAAGTTCCTCGACGCCAACCGGGTCGGTGTGCTCGCGACGCTCGCTCCCGCCGGCCGGCCCCGCCAGTCGCTTGTGTATTTCGTGCGAGACGGCGAGCGACTGGTCGTCTCAACGCTTGCCGACCGTCTCAAGGCGCGGGACGTGAGGCGAAGCGGGTGGGCTTCGCTGTGCGTGATGGGCCACGAGCCGCCGTATCCGTCGGCGACGTTTTCGGGCCCCGCCGAAATCCTCACCCGCGAAATCGGTCCGGCCACCGCCAAGCTCGCGCAGCGCATAACCGGCGCCGCGGAGCCGCCTCAAGCGATGAGCGACGAGGCGCTGGCTGAGGTCGGGCGCGTGCTGCACGAGATCACGATTGAGCGCGTCACGGCCGTGAGTCACATCCCGGCACCCACCGAGGAGCATGAGGCAAGCCGAATGACCTCGCCTCCGCACCGCATCGATGTCCACGCCCACTACTTGGCGCCGGTCTACATCGAGGCGCTCCAAGCCGCGGATCGCTCGCTCATCGGTGGGATTCCGATCCCCGAATGGACGCCGGAGCTCGCACTCGCCTTCATGGATCGTTTCGGCATCGAGCGCCAGTTTCTGTCTGTCTCCGACCCGGGAGCCGAGTTCGTTGCGGCTAGTGACCGCGCTGCGCTCGCTAGCGCCTGCAACGACTTCGCAGCCGCAGTCGTGCGTGCCCACTCCGGCAGGTTCGGCGCCTTCGCGCTGCTTCCGGGTCAGCCCGCCGAGGCACTCGCCGAGGCCAGTCGGGCGCTGGACGAACTGGGGCTCGACGGTGTCGGGCTGCTCTCCAGCTACCGCGGGCGCTACCTCGGCGACGCAGCGTTCGAGCCGCTGCTCGCTGCGCTGAACGCGCGCAAGGCCTGGGTCTTCGTCCACCCGACAGCTGTACCAGCAGACAGCAAGCCGGCCTCGGTCCTGCCGGACTTCATCGCCGAGTACCCGTTCGACACGACACGGGCGATCATCTCGCTGTTGATCAACGGCAGCTTCGAGCGCCATCGGGGGATCCGCTGGCATTTCGCGCACGGTGGCGGCACGGTGCCGATGCTCCGCGCCCGCCTGAATGCCCTCGCGGCAGCCATCGGCCAGCTCGGTCCGGTCCTGGGAGCGCCTGAAGGATCGCGGTTGCTGAGCGCCGACTCCGCCCGCAACGCGCTGCGCCGTGCGTACTTCGACACCGCGCTCGTCGCCGACCAACCCGCTCTGCTGGCGCTCGAGGCCATGGCCGGACCGGAGCGGATCGTGTTCGGCAGCGACTGGCCGTTCGCCGCCCGGCTGTATGGCGATGCGCCGGACGGGGATCCTCAGCCTGCGTTGCACCGCACATTCCCGACCGCCTTCGTCATGGCGATCGAGCGCAGCAACGCCGAGCGCGAACTCGGCATCCGAGGCATAGCCGTCCGGCCGTTTCATGAAACTGCCCGCGGCGATGAGCAAAGGCAGAGTTGAGGCGTTTTCAGACGGTGTTATCGCGGTCGCGATAACGCTGCTCGCTCTCGATCTTCACGTCCCGCCGACCGATAAGGGGACGCTCGCACATGGCCTCGGTGCACAGTGGCCGAGCTACGTGGCATACGTTGTCTCGTTCCTAACGATCGGGATCATTTGGATCAACCACCACGCGATGCTGCGGCGAATCGTGGGCGTCGATCACGGGATCCTGATGCTGAACCTGCTGCTGCTGATGACGATCTGCGTGCTTCCGTTCACGACGTCGCTGATGGCTACCTACCTCCGAGAGTCGCGCGGCGAGTCGCTGGCGGCGGCCGTCTGGGGCGGTTCGTTCCTGCTGATGTCCGTCGCATTCTTCGCGATGCAACGGAGCGTGCTGCTGGCGAAACAGCACCTACTGGATCAGCACATTACGCCGGAGGTACGGCGGTCCGTCCTGCGGCGCAACGCAGCCGGCCTGCTTCCGTATGCCGTCGCCACCGTCGGAGCAATCCTCACGCCGTATCTTACGCTCGCCATTTGCGCCCTGGTCGCGGTGTTCTACGCATTGCCGAGCACGACTTCTGATATTCGTCAAATCCCAGGACCCTTGGATCCCGATGGAGGGCCGGGGAGTGCGTGACCTTGCGGGCGGCATTCCCGGCGTGGACGCGTCCTAGCACTGCGGACGTCACGGCCGCGCGTCAATTAGAAACACGAGGTGCACTTGGGTGCCGGGGCGTCCGTCGGCGAGCTCGAATTCGTCGCTGACGGTCGCCATCAGACCGAATCCGAGTCCCAGTCCGGGCTTCTGAGCGGGCGTTCGATGACCGCAGCCGTCATCGGCGACCGTTACTCGGAGCATTCCGGCGGTGACGGCGGCGGTGAGGCGGATAGGCCCTGGCTCGCCGCGATAGGCGTGCAGAACAGCGTTGGAGACCGCCTCGGAGACGGCAAGCCGGATGTTGTCCAGACGTTCGCCGTTGATCCCCATCCTTTCGGCGTAGGCGCCGAGCTCGTGTCGCGCCGAGGTCACCGCGTGCGCCAGCGCTGGGTACACCGCGTCCAGGCGGGCATCGTCGCCACCCGGTGTCGCGCCCGAGGGGTGAGAGGTTGCGCTCACAAGCGGGCGCCCGTGGGAGTGCTCGGTGGCTTCCCGGAGTGGGAGAGGGTCACGTTCAGTTGGTGCGCGCGGATGCTCGGGCTCCTTCCCCAACGATGACTCCACCCGGTCCGCGGGACGAAGCGTCATCGGTCTCCGATTAGGCTGGTTACCGAGATATCAATTTCGGCGCATCGCGTCCAGAATGAAGAGTTGTTAAGTAACGAAGATTGAAAGCGCAGGCGCAGCCGACCGCTGGTGCCGCGCGTACTATCCGAGCCGCACGATGCGCCCCCTGCCATTCACGGTGAAGGTCTACGGCGACCGCGGAGCCGTCGTGGTGGCGCCTCGCGGGGAGCTTGACCTGGCGACCGCTGACCAGCTCAGCGAGCGGCTGGCCGAGCACGAGGGCGCGGCCCTGCTTGTGTTGGACCTCCGGGGCCTGACGTTCATGGACAGCTCGGGTGTGGCTCTCGTGCTGGAGCACCAGCGCCGCGCGGAGGCCGCCGGCAAGGATTTCCGCCTTGTGGCGGGTGTCGGAGAGGTGCAGCGGCTATTTGAGGTCACCGGCCTCGTGCGGCATCTGCGGTGGACCGAGGTGGCGTCACTGGACGACCGCGACACCGCCGACGTCGGGCGCCAACCGCCTCGTGCGCGGGGCGTCGAGCGTCCGGTTCGTGGCGTCGAGCGGGAGTAGGTCATCACCGACGGCGGCTTTGAGCTTCTGGCGGCCGTGGCGGAGGTTGCCGACGGGCGCCTGTCGCTGGAGCAGACAGCGACCCGTGTGTGCGAGCTTGTGGTGCCCGAGTTCGCCGACCTGTGTGTGCTCGACGTCGTGCACGAGGGTGGGCTGCGCCGGCTGGCGGTGAAGCTCTCGGACCCGAATGCCGGTGATCTGGAGGCGCGCGTTCGTGCCCTACCACTGCCGGCAGGCGAGGAGCCCCGGATGCCTGCAGCGGTTGACAGTGGGGGCGCGCGACTCATGATCCCGCTCAAGGCGCGGGGCCGGACACTCGGCGTGCTGACGTTGCTGATGACCGAGCAGTCCGGGCGCGATTACACCTCAAGCGACCTTAGGTTCTTTGAGGTCGTTGCCGGCCGGGTCGCATTGGCGCTCGATAACGCAGGCCTGTTCGTCGAATTGCAGACGATGGAGGCGCAGCTCAGCGGGGCGCTAGGCAGCCTCAGCGAAGCGGTGACCATCCAGAATGTCCACGGCAACCTCATCTACGCCAACCAGGCAGCGGCGGAAATGATGGGGTTGGCGACACCGTCCGAAGTGCTCGCGCAGCCGAACGAGGCGCTCCTGAGCCGATACGACTTCTATCACGAGGACGGCAGCCGACTTGACCCGCGGGAGTTCCCGGGTCGCCGCGTGCTCGCGGGCAGCGAGCCTGCGTCGCTCGTGATGCGGGTGTTCGACCGCCATACCGGCGAGCAAGCCTGGCGGCTTACCAAAGCGTCCGCTGTCACCGACAGCGCCGGGCGGCTGACGATGGTGGTCAATGTCATCGCGGACATCACCGCCGTCAAGCGCGCCGAACTCGCGCAGCGACTTCTCGCGCAGGCTGGTGAGCTGTTCAGCTCCTCGGTGGAGCTCAAGGACACCCTTCAACGCGTCGCCGACCTGTGCGTGCCCCAGCTCGCCGACTGGTGCACCGTGCGAGTGATCGACGAGCAGCGCCGGTCCCTCGAGTCGGTGGCAGTCGCGCACACCAATCCTGAGCGGGTCACGCTGGTTCTGGATACGCGGGAGCACTACCCGGTCGCGGTGGATGATCCCGGCGGGCTTGCCGAGGTCTTCCGGACCGGGCAGGCTCGATGCGCCAATGCCATCACCGACCAGATGCTCGTCGCGGCCGCCAGGGACGAGCAGCACCTGGCCGTGATGCGCGCACTTGCGCCCTACGCCACCCTGATGCTGCCGCTGACCACGCAGGGCACCACAGTGGGGGTGCTTACGCTCGTGAGCGCTGAGTCACGCCGGCGCTTCGACGACCGCGACATCGACGTGGCGGCCGAGCTCGCCCGCCGCGCGGCAACCGCCGTCGAGACCGCCAGGCTCTATACCGAACGCTCCCGTATCGCCGCCACGCTCCAAGACAGCCTGTTGCCCGACACGCTCCCTGCGCTGCCAGGCTGGGCAACCGCGAGTCTGTACCTTCCGGCCGGCCAAGAGGATCGCGTCGGCGGCGACTTCTACGAGGCGATCCTGCTTGGCGAGCAATCCTGGTTGCTGGTCGTCGGCGACGTCACGGGCCGCGGTACCACGGCCGCGTCGATGACCGCGATGATGCGCCACACGCTGCGTGCGATCGCGACCTTCACGGGCTCGGCAATCCAAGCTCTAGAAAAGCTCAACCGCGACCTTGTCAACCACGCGCGACCTTCGCCGTGCACTGCGGTGTGCGTCGTTCTGCGCGAATGCGGCGACCATGCCGAAGCAGACATCATCTGCGCCGGGCATCCACTGCCCCTGCTGTTGCGCGAGGGCCGCGCGCGATACGTGGGCGAATACGGGCCAATCCTCGGCGCCTACGCCGACGAGCAGTTCGAGGCCTACACGCTGCCCATCCGTGCTGGCGACATGCTCGTTCTCTACAGCGACGGCGTCCTCGACACGGTTGGGGCCGCGGAGCGCTTCGGCCAGGAGCGACTTCAGACAGTGCTCTCGGGCGCGACCAGCCCGATCGTCGCCGTCGAGCGCACGAAGGCAGCGCTTGCCGGCTTCCAAACAGGGGCCCAGCACGACGACGTTGCGCTTGTCGCTGTTGAGCGACTGGGCACACGAGGCAAGTTCGGGTGAGCGGCGGGATTCTCCCGGTTCGGTTCCTAGGATGGGTGTGGTGACCACGGCGACGATCTCGGAGGCCCTCGCAGCGAGCGCATTGGATCGCTTGCGGTCGCTGACCGCCGACGACGACGCGCGGTTTCGGCCCGGGCAGCTCGAGGCGATCGCGCATGTCGTTGTCGATCGCGGCCGAGTGCTGTGCGTGCAGCGCACCGGTTGGGGCAAGTCGGCGGTCTATTTCGTTGCAACCGCGCTATTGCGCGAGGCCGGCGCTGGGCCGACGTTGATCGTCAGCCCGCTCTTGGCACTGATGCGCAACCAGATCGCGGCCGCGTCGCGGCTGGGATTGCGCGCGCACACGATCAACAGCACGAACCGAGAGGAGTGGGACGGTGTGCGAGATCTTCTCGCGGCCGACTCCATCGACCTGTTGTTGATCAGCCCCGAGCGACTGAACAATCCCCGCTTTCGCGATGAGATGCTGCCGCTGTTCGCTTCGTCGGTGGGGCTGCTGGTGATCGATGAGGCGCACTGCATCTCGGATTGGGGGCATGACTTCCGTCCGGACTACCGGCGGGTCCGCGTGATGCTCGACGCTCTCGGACCGAACGTCGCTGTGCTCGGGACGACAGCGACCGCGAATGACCGGGTCGTCGGCGACGTCCTGGAGCAGCTCGCGGCGCCCGGCGGGGAGCCGATGCGCTTCTACCGGGGTCCTCTGGCCAGGACCTCGCTGCGCCTCGAGGTCCTCGAGCTCCCACGTCCCGCCCAGCGGCTGGCATGGCTCGTGGAACAGCTGCCGAGGCTGAGCGGCTCGGGGATCGTATACACGCTGACCAAGCGCGACGCCGAGCAGGTAGCGGCCTTCTTGAACGCGAACGGGCTCCCGGCTCTGGCTTACAGCGGCGAGCTCGACAGCGAGGATCGGGTCGTCACCGAGGAGCGCTTGCTGCGCAACGAGGTCAAGGCCGTTGTCGCCACCAGCGCGCTGGGCATGGGCTATGACAAGGGCGATCTGACCTTCGTCGTGCACTACCAGGCGCCGGCTTCCGTCATCTCCTACTACCAGCAAGTGGGCCGTGCTGGCCGCGCGGTCGACCACGCGGACGTCGTCCTGCTGCGTGGTGGTGAAGACCGCCGGATTCAGGACTTCTTCATTGAGCAGGCGTTTCCCGATCGCGAGCGGGTCGAGGCCGTGCTCGGAGAGCTTCACGACGCCGGTCGCGACGGGCGCACGACGCGCGAGCTGATGGCAGTGGTAAATCTCGGCATGGGACGCATCGAGGCGATGCTCAAGATCCTTGATGTGGAGGGGGCGGTCCGCCGTGACGGCTCCCGCTGGCAGGCGATTCCCGGCGCGGATTGGAGCTATGACGCAGAGCGTTACGCCCACGTCACAGCGCTGCGTCGCGCCGAACAGGAAGCGATGGCGGCGTTTGGGGCTGACGGCCGCTGCCTGATGCGAGTTCTGCAGGAGGAGCTTGACGACCCTGACGCGCGAGACTGCGGTCGCTGCTCGGTGTGCACCGCTCCACGCTTTGCCCAACCGCCGGACCCGAGGCTGGTCGAGCGGGCCGGCCGTCACTTGCGCTCCCAGCCGATCGAGCTGGAGGTGAAGAAGATGGCGCCGGATCCAGCCGGGACGATGCGCAGGATTCCCGAGGACCGGCGTACCGCCCCGGGGTGGTCACTCGCGCGCTTCGGCGACGGTGGCTGGTGGCCGGCGATCGAGCGGGGGCTCCGGACTGGAGAATTCGACGAGGAGGTCGTGAGCAGGTTGGCGGAGCTCGTGCGCGGCGCGAGACCGCCGGTCGCCTGGATCACCAGCGTGCCCAGCGTGCGCCTCGGCGACCTGATGACCCGGCTGGCCGAACGCGTTGCTGCCGAGCTCGGAGTCCGGCACCTGGAGCTCGTGAAGCGGATCGAGGATCGATCGCCTCAGCGCGAGATGGCAAACGCCACCCAGCAGGCCGCCAACGTCCGCGGCGCCTTCAAGGTCATCGCCAAGCCGCCGTCCGGTACCGGCGTCCTGCTCGATGATCGCCGCAACTCAGGTTGGACGCTGGCGATGGTCGGTGGCCAGCTTCGCGCCGCCGGAGCGGGCGCGGTTGTACCGCTCGCGCTCGGGACACTCACCTAGTCCAGGTTTTCCACGATCTCGTTAGCTCTCGACCATTGCGGCGGCGGAACGACCAGGTAGATATCGCCCCGCCCGAACCGGTCGAGCGGGCGATCCGCGACGCAAGCCGCATCCAGACCCATTGAGCGGAGCTGATCGCGCCACGCCAGCGCGGTCTTCTGGTCCTCGAACGCAGTGACGGTTTCCCAGCCATCGAAGCGCGGATCGCCGATCGACACGGGCTGTTCCTTGGCGACCCGGCCCTTCATGAAGCGCGGGAACGGCACCAGTCAACCGTAGCCGACAACGGTTCGCATGCGGTGCGGGAATGGAAGCCGACTCGGCCATGCTCCGCCGTGCATGCAGGAGCGATTTCCTCGCTCGATAGCCTGCGGTCTCCTACTCGAAAGGCTCCTGATGACGTCTCGTGAAGCGATTCCCGCTCGCGGCCGCAGCCTGCGGTCCACCATCTCCTCCAGCGGCGAGCTGAGGCTGGAACTGTCCGAGCGCGATATTCCCACGCCTGGCGGCAGCGAGGTTCTCGTGGCCGTCGAGGCCTCGCCGATCAACCCCTCGGATCTCGGCGTGCTGTTGGGTGCGGTCGCCCCTGACACGCTGCACCCCGACGGCCCGGATCTTGTGGGCTCCATTCCAGAGGCGGCAGTCCCGCTGTATCGCGACCGGCTGGACAAGCCGCTGCCCGTCGGCAACGAGGGCGCCGGCACCGTGATCGCGGCGGGCCCGGAAGCGGCCCGCCTGATCGGCCGTCGCGTCGCCCTGTTCGGCGGCTCGATGTGGGCTGACTACCGCGTGGCCGACGCGGCCGCTGTCGTCGAGCTGCCCGACGACCTCAGCACGGCGGAGGGCGCAGCGCTGTTCATCAACCCGCTCACTGCGCTATCGATGGCCGAGACGATGCGCGCTGAGGGCCACGAGGCCCTCGTCCACACAGCTGCCGCGTCGAACCTCGGACAGATGCTCGTGCGGATCTGCGCCGACGATGGCATCGGCCTGGTCAACGTCGTTCGTCGCGCCGAGCAGGCCAAGGTGCTGCGCGACCTCGGCGCGGTGCATGTCGTCGACTCCTCGCAGGCCGACTTCGCCGACCAGCTCACCGCGGCCGTCCGCGAAACCGGCGCAACCCTTGGCTTCGACGCGATCGGCGGCGGCTCGCTGGCAAGCGACATCCTCACCGCGATGGAACGCGCGCAGCCACCCCTGACGTCGTACACGCCGTATGGAACCACGGTGCACAAGCAGGTGTACATCTACGGCTCGCTCGACTTCTCCCCCACCGTCATCGACCGCAAGTTCGGCCTCACCTGGAGCGTCAGCGGATACCTGCTGACGAATGCGCTGTCCCGCCTCGGCGGTGAGGCCATCGGCCGGATGCGCGCCCGCGTCCTAGCCGAGGCGAAGACGACCTTCGCCTCGGGCTACGCACGGACAATCGGGCTGCGCGACGTCCTGGATCCGGATGTCCTCACCGTATTCGCACGCCGCAGCACTGGGACGAAGTACCTCATCAACCCATCAATCGACAGCTCCACCTGAGTGGGGCTGTCATCTGGCGCTCGGAGCCCTAAAGATCACCCTTGTAGACCAGGCGGTCCACCGTGTTCGCGGGATTGTCCTGGATCACGCCCGTCGTGGCATGATCGACGATCCAAGTGCTTGTCTCGGCGGGCGTGCTGACATGATCAGAGAGATACAGCGCGGCAATTCCAGCGACCACTGGCGCGGCCATCGAGGTAATCGAGTTCCTCGACGCGAGCATCCTCATCGACGTACTTCACTTCAGGCGAATTCCTCAGCTCGTGAAGCTGCGTCTGGGTCAGATCCGCCGCAAAGCCCTTGATGTCCGCGTTGTACTCGAAGAGTGGTTTTGCGCCAACGGAAGAGGCGACCTTCGCATCCTCCTTTGTCGCCGCTTGCTCAGACTCCCCGGTCGGCATGGTGGGCAGAGCGCCTTTGAGTACCACGATGTACTGACCAGTGATGCCGGCGCTACGGGCCGCGTAAACGGGCGCCCCGCCACCGCCTGAAGAAGCTTGCGCGCTGGCGGTGATGGAGAGAACCATCAGCACCGTCGCAGCTGAGACAACGCAGCGGCGCAATCGTCGCGCGGCAGATGCGCCCCCGATCCACCCAAGCATTAGACCCTCCTCGGTCTCTCTCGCCCTCTGCGCGAAACTAGCACACGCGGCGCCTCGAGCGCCGATGATTCGTCAGCGGCTGCGACCTCGCGACCGTGCTCGGCGCCCCGTCCCCGGGGGCCGGCTGCCGGAGTCCTCCGTAGGCTCACCCATCGGCCTGACCCGCTCGGGAAGTACGTCCGAACTCCCGTGGGACTCCTTGAGGATCACCGCGACCCTGACGGTCCCATCGGCGAGCGTCGGCGTTAGGTGTAGCCGATCGGGGTGCGAACGATGCGGGTGCCCGACGTGCGAGGCCGGGAGTTCCGCATGTTGCCAGCCGTGCTGCGACTGGGGCCCTGGTGCGACTGGAATGTTCAACCGGGCTCCTCCTGTCTGATGGAGCCATGATCCCAGCGGTGGCCAAGCTGTCAAGGGCCACGGTGCGACGTCCGTCGCTACGGGATCCCGAACGCGCTCTTGAAGGACTCGCCCCAGGTCGTGGTCGATCCGCCCGGGCTGGCGGCCCCAGGATCCGTCGCCCCTGCGAGGGTGCGCGTGTTGGCGGTGGCCGACCCCCATCCGATCTCGATGCCGGTACCGCTGGAGGCATACGAGGCAACCCTTTGGCCGGCTTGGAAATGCGTGCCGATCGCGGTCGTCACTGGATTGATTTCCTCGGCCACGTACCAGTAGTCCGATGGTGCGCCGGGCGGGGGTGAGTCGAACTGAAACAGCAACAGCGGCTGACCCGCGTACCAGTCCTGCAATACCTGCACGAGCGTGGAGGCGAGGGGTGCGTAGATTCCCGCGCCCGGTGACGCGTTCGCATCGACGCCCATGTCGTCGCGCCCAATCGTGAATCCGGGAATCGGGTCTGCCCCCATGCCGCCCGGCACGATCGCTCCCGCTCCGCCGGGGATCGTCTGGCTGGCAGCCGCCTGCTGCGCCTGCTGGGCCTCCTCGGCCTGCACACGTGCGAGCTGACGGCGTAGCGAGGCGACCCGACCGCGAGCGCCGGCGAGCTGACTCATGTTGTTGTCGCGCGCCTGGGTCACCGACATCTGCTCGTTGACAAGCGCCAACTTGGCCGCGTCGATCTGATCTCGCTCGGCCAGCACCCGCGCGGTGACGTTTTGCTGGCGGCCCTCCAGCTCGCCCAGACGCACGGCCTGTGCGGCGACACGATCACGAGCCAGCATCACGGCGGCGACGATCTGCTGGTCCTGCGTCCTGATCCGCTTGGCGAACGAGAGGCGCTCAAGCAGGTCGGAGAAGCCATGGGAGTCGAGCACCACGCTGACGATGTCCGGCTGGTCGCTCTCATAGCTTGCGACCAGCTGCTGGGAGAGGACGGACTTGGCTCTACGTTCGAAGCTCTCGAGGCTGGCAAGCCTAACTCGCGCCGCGTTGAGCTCCCCGCGCAACCGCAACAGCTCGGCGCGTTTGGCGTCGAGATCAGACTGGATACGAGCGATCTTGCTCCTGAGTCCGGCGATGCGGGAATCGAGCGCTTGCAGACGTCCGTTGTCATGGCCGACCGCCCCCGAAAGCGTCGAGACGCGGTTTTGACCGGCGCTGATCTGCTGCGCCAGCGCGCCCGGGTCCGGGGTACGGGCCGCTGGCGAAGGCGCGCTCAGCAACAGCAGAACGGCGGCCGCGAGCACGAGGGCGACCGCGGCTTTGAACCAGCGGGGGAATATTCCGATTGCACTTGACATGAGCTTGGCGGCGCCGGTACGCGAGCCTTTGTGCGTGACCGGCCGCGCTCGTAGCCGGGATCGACGGCAGACGACAGCCTCAGGAGCGCTCGCACGCTAACACGGCATCGCCTTCGTTCAGCGCAGTCGGCGACGCCTGCAAGGAAACCTGCAGAAGGAGGAAGAGACGAACGCGCGGCGCGGCACGGCCCGGGGTTGGTCTATCCGCGCTTTCGGCAGCGGGTAGCCGTGTTCCCTTTCCTGCGACAGCCCTCGATCGTCAGCGCAGCATGTCTGAACGCACCGAGTGCCGGCTTGGGCACGACGTGTCCGTTGTGCGTGTTGTAGCGGAGCAGGCCGGAGAAGCTGAATGCATTCCCCCCGGGTCGTTCCACGCCCATCCAGTTGAAGTAGTAGAAGCCAACCAGCCTCAGCCGGACACGCGCGAGGGCCAGCTTGGGCAGCAGCTCCGCAACGTTGCGCGCCTGCCCCGCTTCCGTCGTGATCCAGCCCCAGCGCTGGGGCGTCTTTCCCTTGGCAGACGGCCAGCTCAGCTCGGTCGCGAGCAGCGGCTTGCGGGCATCACCACTGACGTCGGCGGCCTTCCGCACAAGGCCGAGGTAGAACACCGCCTGGTCCACCGTGGTTGCGAAGTTGTTGACCGAGATCACGTCGAACAGCCGCCGCGCGCCCGGGAAATGCTCGATGTGCTTGAGGTCGAGCCACGAGTAGTCACTGAGCGCCCCGAGCACGACCTTCGCCCCTGGGTCCGCCGCCTTGATCGCGTCGTGACTCGCGCGCAGGAGTGCGACGTACCCTTTCACGAACGGCCGCGGCCAGGAGTACGGGAGGTTCTCCTCGTTCCAGATCTGCCACGTCCGGATCGGCAGCTTCGGGATGTCGGGGTTGTGTGCCCAGAAAACGCCGTTGGGGCCGTAGCGGTCGACCAGCGTCGTGAGGTAGTCCGCGTACCCCTGGGTGTGCTCGGGCGTCGGGAGCCCATGCTTTCTGGGCTTGCCGTCCCATCGCGGCGCGGACAGCACGGTCGGCAACACGGTTATGCCGTGGCGGGCGGCGGTGGCGACGATCTGATCGGTTACCGAGAAGTCCGTCGGCACACCTCGGATGCCGCTCTCGAACTTGTTCAGCTGGTCTGCGGGAACCTTGAGCCAGTCTTTGTAGGGCTGCGCCGCAGACCAGTTGAACGGGATCCGAACAGTCTCGACGCCGCTTGCGACCATCAGCTTGAACTGTGCGTCGTCGTTCACGATGCCTCTGAACAGCGGAGCGCCCGCGAGATTCATGCCGACGAATCGGTTCGGAACAGGTCGTCCCTGAACGCCGCTCTTTCCCGTCGCAACCGCACCGGTCCCGACAATGAGCGTCAACACGACGCTGAGAACAGATAGGTGAGTTCGCATTACCCCGTAGTGCGGTTCGTGATCGCCCGCGCCATAAGCCGACGTCGTCTATCCAGGACAGCACCTGGCCCCGGCTCAACAGTACCAGCCCGCGGTCACGCATCCCTGTCGTGGGCGTGGGTGCATCTCGTCCATCGCGGCCTCGAGCGCGGTGCGTGAAATTACGCCGGGGAGGACTGGCTGGGCCCGGTAGGAGACCTCGCTCGTAAATGTGAGGGAGAAGACCGGCTTGTCGGCTGGAGTGAGCTCGGTCACGACCCGCTGGCCACCCCACGACACGACCCAGTCGCCTCCGGGCAGCTTGCGCGCGCTCCCGCAACACGGCGAATAGGGGGGAGTCTGCTGGTCTACGAGCTGCTCGATGACGGTGGCGGTTCGTGTGCGCTCGTCGACCCGGAAGCGAAGGGCGCGAGACGCTCGCCCCCGGCCGGTCCCGTTGTCGAAAAGCGTGACGGTCCCGTCTGGAAGCGCTCGCACATCGTGCTGTCCGCCGAAGTCGGGA
Source organism: uncultured Solirubrobacterales bacterium (assembly GCA_963796525.1). Classification (GTDB taxonomy): domain Bacteria; phylum Actinomycetota; class Thermoleophilia; order Solirubrobacterales; family Solirubrobacteraceae; genus Palsa-465. The sequence continues at coordinate 44,760 of CAWCMD010000005.1, read as the reverse complement.
ACATCGTCGCCGATGATCCGGAGGCTCCGTGACGTGGGGGTGCCGCCGAGCTTCCACACGACGTCGCCGCTCGGCTTGTCGATCGCGTAGGCGGCGTCGGTGTGTCGCAGCGAGACAAGGAAGCCGCGCCCGTACGGGGCGACTGCATTGATGTGGACGATGTCATAGGCGAGGCGGCCGCCCGAGATCCGTATCGGGCGCGCGAGCACACCCCGTTGGTACCAGCGTCCGGTCTCGGCCAACGAGATGTGGTCCTTGGAGTCCCATGACCACACGAGCTGGTGTCGGGGCGATATCTCGGCGATCAACGCATCCAGCACGGTGGCATTCGCCGGGCCACCGTAGGGGCGGAGGTCGACGCCGGCCCGCGGCACGTGTGCGACCACGATGTAGTCGCCGTTGGGCAGCACCTGAAGCTCGTGACGATCGGTCGGTATGCCGGTAGGGATCGAGAAGGTTCGTACGAAGCTGCCGTCGAGCCGGTACTCGTCGAACGTCGCCAAGCTCCACCCCGTGTCGGAGAGCGCGACAGCGACATCGCCGTCCGGCAGCAGCGAGTCATCCAGCACCGGCCGGCTGGTACGCAGCCACCAGACCGGCACCCCATTTGTGTCGTAGATCGCCGCGTAGTCCGAGATGCAGCACGGGGCCACGACATACCAAGCGGCCTGCGGTCGGCCGAAACGGTTGGCCGACCATCCGGGGAAGCTTCCGGGCAGACAGCGGACGTCGTATGCCCGATCGTGATGAGCGACCGAGACGAGGAACCGGAAGCCCTGGCCAGGCGAGAGCGGCACGCTCGCGCTGAACGCGCCGCGATTGGCTCGGCCGCCGTCGACCGACACGGCGACCCCGGGCGGTGCGCGAAACGACATCCGCACCGGCTTGGTGCAGCCAACGACATAGTCAGGAACGCGCGGATCGAAAGCGGGAGTCAGGGCCGGCAGGCCTGTAACGACAGGTGACAGAGGCTGTGCAACTCCTTGTCCCGCCCCGGCCGCCGGCAACGCGACGATGACGGCCCCAGCGAGAACGATGCGAAGACCGGCGCTCTCCCCCAACCAACGACGCACAGCGCTCGTAACCGCCCCTCCGATCGATGCCGCGCGAGCCAACGCGATCAAGCCCTTATCCACAGAAACCCTACATCGGGAGTAAAGACGTTCCGACACGATCGTCAAGTCCGTGCCTCGCGCGCTCACCTTGTCGAACGTGTGTTCCGGTCGAGGCTAGACTTGATGCGGCTGTGGTGCCGCTCGTCGTTCAACCGTCGCTGTTTGGCTCCTCCGGCGACCTTGGTCTCGCCGGCCTGGGCACGGACGTCGAGCGCCGGCAGCTTTCCGACGGCGCCTGGATTGACCTGCGGCCGGGCTTCGTCACCGCGGCCGACGAGCTGTTCGACGCGCTGGCCGGCACGGTGCCGTGGCATGAGGAGCGGATGCACATGTACGACAGCACGGTGCGGGTCCCGCGGCTCCTCGCGCGGTACGGGTCGGGCGAGACGCTGCCCCATCCAGTTCTCGATGAGGCCCGCGAGGCTCTGAACGCGCACTACAGCGAGGAGCTGGGCGAGCGGTTCGCCAGCGCCGGCCTCTGCCTGTACCGCGACGGCAACGACAGCGTCGCATGGCACGGGAACCGCATCGCCCGCGAAAGCCCGCGCGACACAATGGTGGCGATCCTCTCGCTCGGTGCGACGCGACCGTTCGCGCTGCGGCCAAAGTCGGGCGGCGATGGACTGCGTCTCCAGATCGGTCACGGCGACCTGCTTGTGATGGGCGGAAGCTGCCAGCGAACGTGGCTGCACGCGATCCCAAAGACCGCCCGCTGCCTCGGCGCGCGGATCAGTGTCCAGTTCCGCCCGCAATGGGGCAACGACCTCGGCAAGTCCACTCCCGACAAATAGTTCGGCACACACCCGCATCCGCCCGCTGATGGCGTGCAACTTGGCCGACTTCTGACACTCGGGCCTGGACGCGGCGCCGACGCGGGTCCTCTCGAATCCGCGGGTGCTACCGTCGGCATCGTCTCTTGTCGCCGTCAGGAGCCGCGGGCGCGAGGGCGAGGATCGCCGTTGCACCGCCCTCTTCGAATACCCCATGAATGAAGACGATGTGGGCGCACGCAGCCGGCGAAGCGTCACGCCGGACGCGCGCCGGATCAAAGACTTTCCGGGTCCGGTCAGTCTTCCCTACATCTTTATCGAGTCGCCCGGAGCCGATCGCCTTGTGTGGGCGTTTCCGAAACTCAGGCTGGGGGGGCGAGACCGCCACGAGGTGCCCCCGATCGCTATGCCGGCCTGGGAATGCACTTGCTCCTGATCGGCTGTGATCCTGGTGTCTTCGTTGGGCCCCGTCGGAGCATGCGCGGACAGGCGGCCGCGCTCGAGTTGCACAGCACGATCTGCCGCGAACTTGGCATCCCGGCCGCTCGGAGCGTCGCGGTGGGAACGAGCATGGGCGCGGTTTGCGCGCTCTTCCTCGGTCTGACCGCGGGCTGCGGTCACGTGATCGCCGGGGCCCCGCCCGTGACCATGGGAAGGATGCTGCGCCGGTTCTCCAAACTCGATGGTCCTTCCGACGAGACCAAGGCGGCAGCGAACGAGTTCCTCGCCCTAGCCGACAACGGGACCGACGACCCCGCGGCGTTCCTCGACGAGCTGATCCCGCGGGCCGCCGACAACGTCTCCGTCCCGACACGCATCGACCTGTTCGTGAGCCCAATGGATCACAGCTACAAACCCGCCCGAGGACTGGAGAAGCGGCTGCGCGACCACCCGTACAGCACCGTGGAGCTCACGCTCAGCGACTACGGGGCGCACGCCAACGTGCTCGAGCCGTTCATCGCTTTCACCCGCGAACGTCTCGCGCAAGGCTGACGCTCGACCGAAACGTCGAGTTCTGGTTATCGGCTGCCGGGCAACAGGGCGCCGCGCCGATCGGCGGCGGGGTTACGGCAGCCCGGCGTGAGGGATATCGACCTCCGCCGTCAGGAGGACGGCTTCGCGGTTGGCCTTGCGGCTGTCCTCTGCGAAGTCCGGAGCGGCGCAGATGAGCAGCGTTCGACCATCCTCGCCGCCGAGCATGCATGCGAAGAAGTTGAGCCCGTCGGGCGCGAGGATCTGATCGACGATCTCACCTCCCGGCGCGATCCGGATGCACCGCGCGTTCACCTCATCGGCGCACCAGATGTGGATCTCGGCGTCGAGTCGGCAGCCGTCAGGGCCTACCTCGAGCTTGCCGAGAGTCTCCGCAAGTGTCGTGACCTCAGGCGTCGGCGCGAGTTGCGCCCAGACGCGCCGGTCGCTGAGCGAGCCGTCGGTGTTGATCGTGAAGGCCGTGTAGCGGGCGCCGGCGGTTTCTCCCACGATCAGCGTCTTGCCGTCCGGGGTGATCACTGCGCCGTTCGGGAACAGCAGCTCCGCGGCGGCGACTGACGCGCTGCCGTCTGGGTCGACCCGGATAAGGTTCGCCATCGCCGGATCGCTGCCGCCCATCAGGTCAAAGCCGAAGTTGCCCACGTAGGCGCGTCCCTGCGTGTCGACAACCATGTCGTTGAGGTAGCCGCCGCAGTATTCGCTGACGTCCGCGTGCTGGGCGGGGCCCCGATCCGCAGACCAGCGCAGGATCCGGTGAACGCGCATTGACACCACGAGCATTGAACCGTCCGGCATCCAGCCAAGCCCCGACGGCTGCCCCTCCACCTCGAGCACCTCGCGTGACTCACCACTCGCGCTGACGGAGAGCACCAGGTGCCGGTAGAAGTCCGACACCCACCACCGGCCGTCGTACCAGCGGGGGCTCTCGAAGAAAGCGCCTCCCTCGAGCAGAGTGCGAAGTCGTGCGTCAGCCACGTCCTCGGTGTTTTACACGGCGTGAGCGGGTGTCCGCAAGCTACGGACGATCAACCGTCGCCAACCAGGTTGATGGCGCCGAGCGCCTAAGTCGGCAGCGGCGCGCCGGACTGCTCTGCAACCATGTAGGCGGCGTACCAGTCGGGCCAGTTCTGGTCGGGTCCACCAGTTAGCTGCTCGTGCTTGCCGTGGGCCGCCGCCGCCCGCCGGAGCGCGCCTGCCAGATCGACCGGCGAGGCGTAAGTCGTCTCCGTGGCATCGATGCGACCGGGCAGGCGGTTGGTGATCTCCTGCATCAGCCAGCGGTTTCCGTCCGGGTCGCTGAACGTGGCGAACGAGCCATAGCTCGCGTGATCTGGCGCGGGTCCGCTGAGTCGATCCCCCGCTCCGTCGGACTGAAACTGGGCGCCGGGGGATCCCGCGTGGAACACCTCGCTGACCTCTGCCCCGCGCGCGGCGAGCTCGTCGCGGGCTGCCTCCACGTCGGACACGATCAGGTACAGATTCTCGGCCGAACCGGGTGCGGCCGACGTCAACTTCGCGCCGAACTGGATCGATCCCGGCGAGCCGGGCGGGGTGAACTGCACGATTCTGACGCCGTTGTCGAAGGGGAAATCGGCGTCCAGCCGCCAGCCGAGCCGTTCGTAGAACGACTTCGCGCGGTCGACGTCCGACACGGGGATCACGACCACTTCGAGCTTCAGGTCAACGTGGTCTGCGCTCCTGCCACTAGTCAGCTCACTGCTGGGAACTTCTGTCGTGCTCATCGCTACCTCCTGGGAGTCGTGTTCGCGCCGGAGCTTCGCGGCCCCACCGCTGACTCGCGCCCGGGGACACCCTGGTCGTGTCCCTGGTAGGCGCGCTGCGCAGACCGACCTGTTTACGGCTGCTGTCCGCGGCTAACAACCGTCTCAGTCAGGAAGTCCTCGATCGTCGGGCGTCCGTACTCCTCCCGGTAGGCCAGCGGCGAATTGCGGTGGCACACCGTGCGTGACGAGATCACAGTTACGGCTCTCAAGGACACTCGCTCGAGGAACGGAAATCCTATGCTCAGCCGCGCAGATATCCGCCCAGCAGAACATTCCGCCGTGTCGGGCACAGGCGCGCACTCTGGCCTAGCCGATCTGTATCTCACCGACGAAGTCTTTCTCTACCGAATTGTCGGCACGATCGGGACGGACGCGGCCGAGGTGGTTGAGCTGGAGGATTGCTACTGGCTCGACGTCGTCCGCGTTCCGATGAGCGACCTGCGTTCACGCCGGCTCCGCGTCGTGATACCAACCCGGTAGCGCTCAGGCGGCGCGCGGGGCCGGCGAGCCTGGCGCGAACCCTGGCCACGGCGCGTCGGCTGGATTCACCGCTGCCGAGGAGCCGGTACGAGGCAGACCAGGGCCATGACCAGGGCATTCACGGGCGCGACCAGCTGGCCGCTGCGGGACCGTGATACAGACCAGCACCCCGGCTGTGGTCCCGCCAGCACCCAAAACGGGCGCTCCTGCTGTTTCCGTGGGTGAATCACCGGGTGGATTGCAGGTAGCGCGGCCGTCGTCGTCGGTCAACCAGCGCTGGGGCTGGGTCGTTTTTCGCGGGATGCCGTGTGGTTTGCGGCGCGTTCGCGCTGGTTGACCGCCGCCGCTGTGCCGCGCTTTCTGGCAAGGAGGTCGGGGCGCTGGGAGCGCCCGACCTCCGGGCAGGAGGGGCGCACGCCGCGTGCCGCCTAGGGTTTCCGGCTTCTTCACGGCTGGAATCTCTTGGAGGCGATGCGACGTGCGCGGTATCAGGGTATGGGCGCGGCTGCTCGGGCTGCGCGGAGCGGTGGTCCAGGACGTCACGCTCGGAAGCGAAGGGGAGGCGGTAGTGAGCGTGCGGCCGAGCTGGCGAGAGCGGGGCCGCTGCGGGGTATGCCGGCGCCGCAGCCCGGGCTATGACTCTGGTGAAGGGCGGCGGCGGTGGCGGGCGCTGGACCTCGGGACAACATTCGTGTTCGTGGAGGCGGACGCACCCAGGGTCCACTGCGCCAAGCACGGTGTGGTCGTCGCCGCGGTCCCGTGGGCGCGGCACGGCGCGAGATTCACCCGGAGCTTCGAGGATCAGGTCGCGTGGCTGGCCGTGCACTGCTCAAAGACTGCGGTCTCCGAAGTGATGCGGATCGCGTGGCGCTCAGTCGGGGGAATTCTCGAGCGGGTCTGCGAGGACGCCCGCGCGGGGACCGATCCACTGAACGGGCTGCGGCGGATCGGGATCGACGAGATCAGCCACCGCAAAGGGCAGCGATACCTGACGATCGTGGTCGACCATCAAACCGGCCGGCTGATCTGGGCCTCCGCTACCCGCGGCCGCGAGATCGTCCTTGAGTTTCTGGAGCGGCTCGGCGCCGAGCGCTGCCAGCAGATCGAGCTGGTGTCCTGCGACATGGCGCAGTGGATCGCCGGCCCGATCGCTGAGCGCTGCCCGAACGCGACCCGCTGCGTGGACCCGTTCCACGTCGTGCAGCTCGCCACGCTCGCGCTCGATGACATCCGCCGCGAGGTCTGGCGAGAAGCCCGCAGGCAGGGAAACATGACACTCGCGCGCGATCTGAAAGGCGCCCGGTTCGCGGTCTGGAAGAACCCAGAGAACCTCACCGACCGCCAACAAGCCAAGCTCGCCCGAATCCAGCAGACCAACGCCCGCCTATACCGCGCCTACCTCCTCAAAGAACAACTCCGCCAGATCTACCAGGTCCCGCCACAGACCGCCGAGCGGTTGCTCGACAGCTGGCTGAACTGGGCCAGACGCTCTCGCCTAAAAGCGTTCATCACGCTCGCGAAAACGATCGCCAAACAAAAACCCGGGATCCTCGCCGCGATCACCCACGGACCCTCCAACGCCCGCGTCGAGCAGATCAACACCCAGATCCGACTGATCGCCCGACGCGCCTACGGATTCCACACCCCCCAAGCACTCATCGCACTCGCGACGCTCACCCTCTCCGGCCTCTGCCCACCCCTCCCAGGCAGATGACCCACGGAAACGACAGGAGAGCGCCAAAACGGAGGTAACGATGAACTCGAAGCCCGACTATCACGTGATCGTTCTCGGCGGCGGTGCCCCGGGCGAGCATTGCGCGGCGGCGTTGGCCGCGCGCGGGTTTCGCGTCGCCGTTGTGGAGCGTGAGCTGGTCGGAGGTGAGTGCTCCTATTGGGCGTGTATCCCGTCGAAGTCGCTGCTGCGGCCCGGCGAGGCCGTGCACCAGGCACGCGAGGCAGGGGCAACAGCCGACGCCGACGTTGAGGCCGCGCTCGCTTGGCGCGACTTCATGGTGTCCAACTATTCAGACGCCGGGCAGGAGCGCTGGTTGGCGGGCCACGGCATCGAGCTCGTGCGCGGCACGGGCCGGCTGGCGGGAACTGGCGCGGTCGAGGTCGACGGCGTTCGTCACACCGCGCAGCACATCGTCGTCGCGACCGGCGCGGATCCGGTCGTGCCTCCGATCTCCGGGCTGCGTGAGCTCGACGGGGTCTGGGGTACCCGCGAGGCGACGAGCATGAAGGCTGTCCCGCAGCGCCTGCTGGTGCTGGGCGGGGGCTCGGCGGGCGTGGAGCTAGCGCAGGTCGTGCGCCGGCTCGGTGGCGAGGCGGTGATCGTCGAGGGTGCCGAACGCGTCCTGCCGCGCGAGCCGGCGCCGCTGGGCGATGGGCTTGGCGAGGCTTTGCGCCGGGACGGGATCGAGTTGATCCTGGGGACGCATGCCACGGCCGCGCGGCGGGACGGCGACGAGTACGTGCTTGAGGTCGATGGCGGCGTGGAGCTGCGCGGGGACCGGCTGCTGGTCGCGACCGGTCGACGGCCGCGCGTCGATGGGATCGGACTCGAAACCGTCGGCATCGATGCCAATCCCTGCGGCATCCAGGTTGACGAGTACCTGCGGGCAGGCGAGCGGCTCTGGGCGATCGGTGATGTCAACGGCATCTGGCCGCTCACTCACGTCGGTGAGTATGAGGGGGACGTCGTCGCAGCGAACATCGGCGGAGATCCGCGTCCCGCGAACTACGAGGCCGTCCCCCGCGTCACCTATACCGATCCGCAGGCGGCGGCGGTCGGCGCGGCAGAGGCGCCCTACAGCGCGACCGCGCCAGTGTCGGGGGTGCCAAAGACCGCCACGTACACCCACGCGTACGCCCAATCGAACGGGTTCCTGACGCTTCTGTCGGACGGTCAGCGGCTGACCGGCGCCTACGCGCTCGGGCCAGAGGCGGGTGAGTGGATGCAGCAGGCAACGCTCGCGATCCGGGCGCACGTCCCGCTCGACGTGCTGAGCGACACGATCCAGCCATTTCCGAGCTTCTCGGGGATCTACGACACCGCGGTGACGACGCTCCGCATGGAGATCGCCGAGATGCCGCGGCCGGTGACGCCAATGGACGCGCAGATGGCCGCCCTTTGACGACCGGCAGCCCGATTCGCGACCACGAACAGAGAGGAGTGAAGAATGCGCATCGCTCCGGGCGACACGCTCCCTGACTACGAGCTGCCCGACCACGAGAACGTCCCGCGCCGGCTCAGCGACCTGCAGGGCGACGATCCGATGATCCTCACGCTCGCGCGCGGGCACTACTGCCCCAAGGAGCATCAACAGCACCTCGAGCTCGGCGCCAACTACGCGAAGATCAACGTCGCCTACACCAGGATCGTCACGATCTCGACGGACCCCCATCACACAAGCCAGGAGTTCCGCAACTCGGTCGGCGCTCAGTGGCCGTTCCTCTCAGACCCTGAGCGCACCGTCCAGAAGGACCTTGACATCCAGGAGTACACGGACCCCGAGAATGACCCGATGATCCCGCACACGCTCGTGCTGGGGCCTGGACTCGTCACCTATCGCATCTACAACGGCTACTGGTTCTGGGGCCGGCCCTCGGTGGTTGACCTGTGGCACGACCTGCGGCAACTGTTCAGCGAGATCCGCCCAGACTGGGATCTGGCCGCCCCCGGGTTGCGTGAGGCCTGGGAAAGCGGAGACCTCGCGGCATTCCACGGTTGGGATAAGAAGCCGGCGCCCAAGACCGCGCCGGCCACCCAACAACAGCCCGCGCCGTGATGCACGCTCAGGACTGACTATCTTCCGGCCCGTGCGGCAACCAGCTAGAGGGCGGTAGGCGTGGTGGCCTCGTCTCCAGTGGCCGTCGTCACGGGCGCAGGTTCGGGAATCGGGCGTGCTGTGACGCGTGCGCTGCTTGATGCGGACTGGCGCGTGGCGCTTGCGGGGCGCCGCGCCGACGTGCTGCGCGAGACGCTGCCGGAGTCTGCCGGTCCCTCGGATCGCGCTCTCACGATCCCCACGAACGTGAGCGACGAAGCGAGCGTTGAACGGCTGTTCGCGGAGGTCGTCGACAGCTGGGGCAGGGTCGATCTTCTGTTCAACAACGCGGGCTTGTTCGGGGCGCCTGCGCCGTTTGAGGACTTCAGCAGCGAACAGTGGCGATCCGTCGTGGATACGAATCTGACCGGCAGCTTCCTCTGTGCGCGCGCGGCGTTCAATGTGATGAAGCAGCAATCGCCGCAGGGCGGCAGGATCATCAACAACGGTTCAATCTCGGCGCACGTTCCGCGGCCGCATGCTGTCGCTTACACGGCAACCAAGCACGCGATCACCGGGCTCACGAAGACGATCTCCCTGGAAGGGAGGGCTTATCGGATCGCCTGCGGGCAGATCGATGTCGGCAATGCAGCCACGGAGCTGCTCTCGGGCGTCGGTCCGGCGCCGCTGCAGGCGGACGGGACGCGACGCTCGGAACCGACGATGGACGTCGCCCACGTCGCCGACGCCGTTCTGTACATGGCGACACTGCCGCTCGACGCCAACGTAGAGTTCCTGACGGTGATGGCGACAAACATGCCGTATATCGGGCGCGGATAGGGCGCGTGCGGACGAGGTCCGTGGCAGTCCGCTCCGCGATCGCCGTGTCGCTGCTCGCCGCAGCCGGCGTGGGCGGCGACTTCGCGCTCGCGGCTTCGGCGAGTGGCGGCTCGCGGACCGCGCCAACCGCGCCGCGCGCGCGTGCCGCCTGCGCGGCCTGGCATACGCGCACGCTTCTCAGCGGACAGGGCTGGCTGGAGAATCTGGAGTTCGACGGACGCGGCTCGATCACGATCTCCGCGGCGACGCAAGGACGGATCCTGCGGCTGTCACAACAACGCCGGCTTTCCACTCTCGTCACTCCCGTGTCCGGTCCCGGCGGACAGCGAAGGATCGGCAGATACCTGTACTTCAACACCGGAGATAGCGTGCCGGTGACGCCCAACGGGACGATCGAGCGATTTGACCTGCGCACCGGAAGGCGCTCGACCTGGGCGCGTGGTCTGACCATGCCCAACGGGCTGGTGTTCCTCCCGAACGGCGACGCGGTCGTGAGCCGTGATGTCGGGACCGGCACGGGACTCACCCGGGTGCCGGCGCGTGATCCGAAGCATCCGCAGATCGAATGGGCGAAAGTCGACGACACGAACGGGCTCGCCGTCGACCCAGCGGGCAAGTGGCTGTACGCCGACCGGACATTCAGCAGCGACGGCGAGGTGGACCGGATATCGATCTCAGACCCGCGCCGAGTTCAGGTCGTCGGGCGCCTCGGTGCGGGCGTCGCCCCGGATGACATGACGGTCGATCGCAGCGGGAATCTCTACATCGCGGGGTTCGGCAGCGGTGAGATCTATCGGCTCGACCCGCGGACGCACTCGTCTTGCGCGATCGCAACCGGCCTGACGCAGCCCACCTCACCAAAGTTCGGCGGCAGTGGCTGGAACGCCCGCGATATCTACGTGACCGACGCTTCGGGCCACCTCTCAGAGCTCTCGCCACCCGTCGGCTGAGCGACACGTTCAGCTCCCAACGGCCGGCGTGCCTCGGAGATGAGCTCTTCGTCGAGCTCCGCCAGTCAGCACGCGGTACGCGGTGGAAGGTCGTCCGGGACGGTGGCGAGATCGGCGAACTCGCCGGCGAAATCGATGAATCGATGGACATCATGGAAGTTGGAGACGAGCCCTAGCGATGCGCGGATTGCGCCCCCGGAGGGGAGCCCGATGGCACCGATGTAATCCTCGAGAACCATGCCTTCGCCGAACTCGCCGCCGAGGAGCGTCTCCGAGGAGATCGTGAACGCGACTTCCCCCGCGCCCGGGTTGCAGAAGCATCCGCTCCTGAGCGAGATCTTGTGCTGCTGGGCAATGCGGTCGACGTAACGCTCGTCGACGATGCGCCCATCGGGGTGGAGGAAGTTGAACGCGATCGTGGCGCCGCGGCGGTGCCATGAGCGGGGGCCGTAGATCGTTGCAACCGGCGAGCCGTTGCCGTGTGTCAGCGAACCGAGCTCGTCCAGCAGCCATGAGCCGAGCGCGGCGACGCGGGTGTGAATGGTCTCGATCCCGACACGGTCGAGATGGCGCAGACCGATCTCGACCGCGGGCAGGTTTAGGTAGTTGACGGTGCCGTCTTCGAAATGCGCGGCACCGGGCGCCGACTGGTAGTACTGCCGCTGGACGAACGCGGCGACGATCGTGCCGCCCGAGAACCAGGGTCGCTCGAGCTTCGCGAGCGCCTCGCGGCGGGCGATCAGTCCGCCGACTCCGGTTGGCCAGCCGAACATCTTGTAGAACGAGATCGCGACGAAGTCGGGGTGCCAGCGGCTGAGGTCGAGCCGATTCGTCGAGACGTATGCCGCCGCATCGAGCAACACGTCCCACCCATGGCGATGCGCGTGCTCGATCCACTCGAGCGGATGCTGCGCGCCCGAGAAGTTGGACTGCGCCGGGTACGCGAACAGGTTGTGATGATCGCCGAGGGTGTCGCTGAGGTATCGGGGAAGCACGTTCTCGTCGACCCGTAGCTCGGGCGGGACACTTGGGATGTAGGTCGTCTCGGCGCCGCGTGCACGCGCGAACTCGCGGATGCCGTTGACCGAGTTGTGGTTGTCGAACGTGAGGAGGAACCGGTCGCCGGGATGGAAGGGGTACGCCTCGCCAACCAGCCGCAGTGCGCCCGTCGCGTTAGGGGTGAAGATTGCCTCGTATTCCTCAGGAGACGCGTTGAAGAAGTCAAGGACGTACGCGCGAGCGCGCTCAACCAGCGTGGTGCTCGCCGCGGAGGTTGGGTTGATCGAATGGGGATTGCCGAACACGCCGCGCCGCAGCAGCCGCATGTGCTCGTTGAGCTGGGATACGGCGTACAGCCCGCCGCCGGTGAAGTCCATATACACGTGCCCGCCGCGGTCCAGCCGCGAGTAGTCGGTGCGACGCAGGTCGTCCAGAACCAACGTAGCGTCGTAAGACGGATAGCCGCAGCGGAACGCAGCTTCGGCCGGATTCGGCGACGGGCGAGCGGTGGTGACGGTCATGACGATGCGTCCGGAGGAGCGCCGGGGTCCTGGCGACGGCCTCGCCCCGGGGCAGTCCTCAAAGTATCCGCCTGCACTGTTACGCGGTTGTATCGGAGCAACTGCGGCTTCTGGTCCGTAGAAAGTGCGGCCCAACCAGACCACAACCGTACAGTTGTGTAGCTGGGTAGTTTCCCACGCGAGCGTACGGGTTTCCGCCGATGTGCCTTCTGTAGGCCCGTCCGATCATCGTCGTATGTCCCATCGAATCGTGATTCTTGGTGCTGGCACAGGCGGAACGCTCGTCGCCAACCGCCTCCACAAGCTCCTCGGAGCCAATGCCGAGATCGTCGTCGTCGACCACGACGACCGGCACGTCTATCAGCCAGGGCTTCTGTTCGTACCGTTCGGGTTGGCCGAGCCCGACGAGCTGGTAAGACCGCGGAGGGCGCAGCTCCATGACGGCATCGACTTCCGCCTCGCCGAAGTCGACCGTGTTGAGATCGCTGAGAACGCCGTGTACACGGGCGCCGGCGAAACGATTCCTTACGACGTCCTCGTCGTTGCGACCGGTACCACGCTCTTGCCGGAGGAGACCGAGGGCCTTACCGGCGCGGGCTGGGGCGAGAAGATCTTCACCTTCTACACGCTCGAAGGCGCCACGGCGCTCCGCGACGCGCTCGCTCGGTTCGAGCGTGGACGCCTGGTCGTGAACCTCGTTGACCTTCCGATCAAGTGTCCGGTCGCCCCGCTCGAGTTCTGCTTCCTCGCCGATTGGTTCCTGCGCGAACAGGGTGTCCGCGAGGACGTCGAGCTGATGTATGCAAGTCCGCTCGACGGTGCCTTCACGAAACCGATCGCATCGGAGCGGCTGGCCGATCTGCTTGCTGAGAAAGAGGTGAAGGTCGAGACTGAATTCGCGGTCGGTGAGGTCGACGGCGAGGCGGGAAAGCTGATCAGCTGGGACGAGCGCGAGATCGAGTTCGATCTCCTGGTCACGATCCCGCTGCACGGCGGCGCGCCGTTCATCGAGCGCTCACCCGGGCTCGGTGACGACCTCGGGTTCGTTCTCGCAGACCAGCGGACGCTGCAGTCGAAGGTGGCGGGAAACGTGTTCGCGATCGGGGACGCGACAAATGTCCCGACCTCGAAGGCAGGTTCAGTGACCCACTTCGAGGCGGACACACTCGTCCAGAACATCCGCAGGTTCTTGGATGGCCGCAATCTCGAAGGCTCGTTCGACGGTCATGCCAACTGCTTCATCGAGACCGGGTTTCACAAGGCGCTGCTGATCGACTTCAACTACGACGTCGAACCGCTGCCTGGCAGATTCCCGGCGCCGCACCTCGGGCTCCCGCTGCTCAAGGAATCGCGTCTCAACCACATGGCAAAGCTCGCGTTCCAATGGATCTACTGGCACGTGCTGCTCCCCGGTCGCGACGTGCCCGGCATCAGCCCGCAGCTGCAACTCGCCGGAAAAGACACGAAGTTGCTCGCCCGCGACGGGCACGCAATGACACGAGGAGAAACGACATGACCACTTCGCTCGAACATCCGGAGACACGGGCCGGCAAGCCAGACACGATCGAGAAGGTGTCGATCGTCGTCTCCAAAGGCTCGCTGGAGGGCGTCTATCCCGGGCTGATCATGGCCAACGGCGCGCGCATGGAGGGGATCGATGCGAACGTCTTCTTCACCTTCTTCGGCCTCGACGCGATCAACAAGGCCAAGCACGAGCACGTGAAGGTCGCGACCGTCGGCAACCCCGGGTTGCATATGGCGACCTGGGCCGGAGGGATTCCGGGCGTTTCCGCGCTGGTGACCCGGAAGTTTGCGGCCGAGATGGAGAAGCTCGACATCCCGCCGATTCCCGAGTTCATCGAGATGATCTCGGACTCTGGTGCCGGTCTCTACGCGTGCAAGGCATCGGTCGACATGTTTGGGCTCAGCAAGGACGACTTCGTCCCCCAGGTAAACGACGTCATCACCGTCGGCGAGTTCTATGGCCTCGCTGCCGGCGGCCAGATCATCTTCACCTGAGGCTTTGGGTTCGAAATCGAAGGAGTGACAATGACGCCATCCACGCTCGCCAACACGGCCGTCGACCGCGACGCCGAAGGTTTCTTCACCGATCCGCAGCAGTGGACCGAAGCTATGGCCCGCGAGATCGCATCCGAGAGCGGCATCGACGAGCTCACCGACCGCCACTGGCAGGTCATCAACTACATGCGCGACACGTATCTCGAGACCGGTTCAGCGCCGTCGATCCGCACGCTCGGCAAGTCGTCAGGGGTGCCGATCAAGGAGCTCTACCAGCTGTTCCCGAAGGGCCCCGCCAAGCTCGCCGCGAAGATCGCCGGAATCCCAAAGCCGCGCGGCTGCATCTGAGCAACGACCACCGCTCGGATCGCGGATAACTACGGCGCACGACCCGTAGCGACGCCGCTCGTCGCTCAGGCGCAAATGCCGATCGCAGACTCATGTCACGTTTTGGTGGGGTCTTCCGCCTGCTCCCGCCTGTCCGCTGGGAGGTCGCCTGGCGCGTCTACCTAGAGGTGGCGGTTGCCCTTGCGCTCGCCACGGTGTTCGTTTCCGGATCGCTCCAGACGGGATGCGTGGTGATCGCCGGATGCGGGAGCGTCGGCGCGATACTCGTCGGGGTTCGCCGCAACCGGCCGCCGCGGGCACACGCCAGGTACCTGTTCGCCGCCGGATTGCTGCTGTTCCTGATCGGCGACGCGATCACGGCGTACTACCAGCAGAGCGCGGGTGCGGCGCCAGTGCCGTCGGCGGCGGACGCGGGCTACATGGTCGGCTATCTCGTGTTGATCGCCGGCCTGCACACGCTGGTCCGCAGCCGCGCAACCGAGCTCGATCAGGCGGGACTGATCGACGCGATGGTGATTGCGTGCGCCGTCGGGGTGCTCGCTTGGGCCTTCTGGTTGTCCCACTACGCCCATGACCCGAGCCTGTCGCCCGTCCAGAGGGTTGTGTGGGTCGGCTACGCACTGCTCGACGTCACGCTGATCGCAGGAATGCTGCGGCTCGCATTCGGGCCCGGCGAGAAGGCGCTTTCGTATCACCTCGTCGCAGGAAGCCTCGTCCTGCTGCTTGCGGCCGACGTCATCTTCGGCCAGTCGGCCCTCAACAGCGCCGGCGCCGCGAGTGTCGGTGAGCGGTTGTCGGCGGCGTGGTACTCGCTGTCCTACTCGCTGTGGGGTGCCGCGGCGCTCCACCCGTCGATGCGGAGGATGACCAAACGTGCGCCCACCAGGGAGCTTTCGCTGTCCCGGCGGAGGCTTGTGGCGCTTGCCACGGCGTCTGTCCTCCCTCCCGTCGTCCTCGCGCTCGAGGCGACGAGCGGTGCGCGGGTCGACATTCCGGTGTATGTGGCCGTGACCGTCGTTTGCTTCCTGCTGGTGCTCTCCCGGACCTGGGGCCTGATGCGGTTGCTCGCCGAGACCGCCGCGAACCGCGCGCTGACGACCCGCCGCGAGCGTGCACTGGGCCGTGCCGCCGCACACCTCGTCGGCGCCGGCGAGCGACAGGCGATCCTCGACGTCGCCTGTGCGGCGATCGCCGCGGTCGCCGAGGACGGCTCCTCTTGGCCCGATGTCACTGCTTGGAGCATCTCTCAGGGGTCGGCGGTTGCCGTCGCGGGGCTGCTTGACGCGAACGGGAACGGTCCGGGGCGGATCTCCCAGATGTCGCCGACGCTGCTCGCCGATCTCGAGGTGGGACGCACGGTGCAGCTCGGAGCTCGCCCGCTGGGTATCCGTGCGGCGCTCGGCTTCTCACCCGCTGAGAGAAGCGGCATCGTCGTCCCGCTCCTCGTCCGTGATCGGCTCGTCGCCGCCTTCAGCGTGCTGAGCCGGTCGCCCTTCGGCTTCGACGCGATCCAGTCGGTGCTCGCACTTCGCGACCAGACAGCACTTGCGCTCGCGACCGAAGAGCTCACGGCGGACCTCTACCGCCGGCGCGCGGAGCGGCGGTTCGCCGCGCTGATCGAGAACTCTTCAGACGTCATCACGATCATCGACGACGCGGGACTCATCACCTACCACACGCCCTCGAGCGCGCAGGCGCTCGGATACGAGCGCGACGAGCTGCTCGGCGTGTCCCTGCTCGAGCTGATCCACGCCGACGACCGAGGTCGTGTTCGGTCGTTCCTGGCCGAGACGCCGGTCCAACCAGGGAAGGTCTCATCGGCCGAATGGCGGATGCGCCACCGCGACGGCGCGTGGCGGCTGTTCGAGAACATCCTGAACAACTTGCGGGACGACCCTGACGTCGCGGCGATCGTCATCGATAGTCGCGACATCACCGAGCGGAAGCTGCTCGAGGCGCAGCTCGAGCATCAAGCTTTCCATGACGGTCTCACCGACCTTGCCAACCGCTCTCTGTTCCACGACCGCACGGATCACGCGCTGGCGCGGCTGCAGACGTGTGCGCACGGCCATGCTGTGCTGCTGCTCGACCTGGACAACTTCAAGACCGTCAACGACAGCCTCGGTCACGGAGCTGGTGACGAGCTGCTTGTCGAGGTGGCGCGGCGCGTGCGCGCGTCCTGTCGCCGCGGCGATACTGCGAGCCGTCTTGGCGGCGACGAGTTCGCGGTCCTGCTCGAGGACATCGTCGGCGTCGGGGAGGCAATCCAAGCCGCTGGGCGCATCGCCGCGGTGCTACGGGAACCGTTCGTCGTCAGCGGGCGGGAGACGTTCGTCACTGCAAGTATCGGGATCGCGGTCGAACACGATGTTGCGAGGCCGACGAGATCATCCGAAACGCAGACATCGCGATGTACCTCGCCAAGCGGCACGGCAAGGATCGACGTGAGGTGTTCAAGCCTGGGATGCAGGTCGACGTGCTGAGGAGACTCGAGCTCGAGGCCGACCTCCGCCGCGCGGTCGAGCAGCAGCAGTTCTTCCTCGTATACCAACCGATCATCGATCTCGAGCGTGGGTCAGTCGCGGCGGTGGAGGCGCTGATCCGGTGGCGGCATCCGGGGCGTGGAGTCGTGAGCCCCGTTGAGTTCGTCCCAGCGGCCGAGCAAATCGGATTGATCGTGCCGATCGGTCGGTGGGTGTTGCAGGAGGCGTGCCGTCAGGCGAGCGAATGGCACGCAACAGGCGGGTTACTCCGGGCGCCGCGGATGAGCGTCAACATCTCCGCTCGCCAGCTCCATGAATCGATGCTGGTCGAAACGGTGAGCGCGGCACTGCGTGCATCCGGACTCGCGCCCGGCGACCTCACGCTTGAGATCACCGAGAGCGTGTTGATCGACGGAGCCGATGCGAGCGTCGCAGTGCTGAGCGAGTTGAAGGCGCTCGGAATCACCCTTGCGGTCGACGACTTCGGGACCGGGTTCTCGTCGCTCAGTTACCTGAAGCGCTTCCCGGCCGAGGTGCTGAAGATCGACAAGTCATTCGTCGACGACGTCGCCACCGATCCGGCGGCGGCCGCCCTCACCGAGGGAATCATCAGGCTGGCGATCGCGCTCGAGCTGGACGTTGTCGCCGAGGGGATCGAGCATCCCGAGCAGGCGCAGCGGCTCACCTCGATGGGATGTCGCTACGGCCAGGGCTACTGGTTCGGTCGCCCGATGGTGGCGACAGAGATCGAGGAGTTGATCCTCTCCGATCCCAGATGCGCGGCCTGACCGCCGGGGCGGCTCGCCTCGCCTAGCGACTACGGTCCGGCTGCCCCGTCTGGGGCCGGTGAGTTGATCGAGGATCGATTGCAGAACCGAACACCGTTTAGTATCTTTCCGAGCGTCAGCCGGAGGGCATCGGCGCGAGGACAACGGGGCACGACAATGAGACCTGGATGGTTTGGGACCGCGGTCGCGGCTTGCGCCGCATCTGGAGTGGGCGTATTCCTCGCCGTGGATGTCGGATCCGCGCAAGCGGCTGACCCGACGACCTTCACGCTGGCCCAGCTGTGCGCCTCTCCGTCGCCTACGTACGTGGTCCCGAATGGCATTTCGAAGCTCCAGATCACGGCCGTGGGCGAGGCGGGGAGCGGAGGGAGCAGCGATCCCGCGGCGACTCACGGCGGTGGCGTCGGCGGTGCCGGGGAGAAGGTCGTGGCGACGATCTCGGTGACCGGTGGCGAGAAGCTGTACCCGGAAGATATTCCAGGCGGGCTTAGCAACAACACGAGCGTCGACCACCCGAACGACCCGCCGAGCTTCACACCCGGGCCGGGGAGCGGCGGCGACGGCGTGTCCGTAACCCTCGATCCGGGCCGCAGCTGCGGGACCGGTGGCGCGTTTCCGACTCAGCCGCTGGTCGCCGCCGGTGGCGGTGGCGGCGGCGGCTGGGGCGATATCTCTGGCCCGGGTGGCACCGGCGGGAGCGCGGGCGCGTCTGCCGGTGGCGGCGGCAATCCTGGTGATGACAACGACCAGCCTGCCGGCGCCGGCGGTGGCGGCGGCACCCAGTCGGCCGGCGGCAGCGGTGGAGCTCGAGGATCGCTCGCCGGGCTCTCGAGTGCGCATAACGGCCAGGTCGGAGCCAAGTTCTTCGCCGGGTCGGGCGGATGGAATGGTCTCGTGTTCCCCTCTGGAGGCGGGGGCGGCGGTGGCTACTACGGTGGCGGTGGTGGCGGAGGCTCGATGAGCAAAGGCGGCGGTGGCGGCGGCGGGGGAAGCAGCTATGTCGTGGCCGGCGCGTCGGATGTGAACGAGTCCTCGACGTCGGATACGCCGGGGGTCACGTTCTTGCCGATCGGTCCGGTGAATACAACCTTGCCGGTGATTTCGGGGTATCCGTATCGCTCGAAGACCCTCTCGAGTTCGACTGGGGTGTGGGACGGGACCGGCTCGATCACCTACGCGTACCAGTGGCGGGATTGCACGGGTGTGGACGCGAACGGCTACGGGACGGGTTGCACCGATATCTCCGGCGCGACTCACTCGAGCTATGTGGTGCAGGGGTCAGACGTTGGCAAGCGGCTCGACGTGGTCGTGACCGCGACCGACGATACGGGTCCGAATAGCGTCAGTGCGAAGGCGACTGCGGTGGTGGCGCAGTATTCGGGGGTGATCCTGGCGGACGGTCCGCTTGCGTTCTGGCGGTTGGGTGACGCGTGGGACAGTCGGTGCTGACCGACTCGTCGGGTCACGGTCATCACGGCGAGTACGAGAACGGTGCTAGTGGCACGGCCGGCTCTCGGCAGCCGTCCTATGGCGTCTCCGGTGATGGTGATACGGCGGCGATCTTTACCGGCAACGGCACGTACGCGTATGTGAACGGTCTCGCGGCTCCGCAGCATGCGTACACGATCGAGCTTTGGATGATGCCGACGAGCCTCGGCGCGCAGATGATCTTCCAGCAGGGCGGGGCGGGGGCGGTGTGGATCAATGGGTCTCGGCAGCTCGCGTTCCGTCAGGTCGACAACTTCACTGATTCTGAGCTCGACTACACGTTGCCGGCGGGGTTTGATCTGTCCAAGTTCCACCAGGTGGTGGCGACCTGGGACGGGACGGCCGCGTCGTTGTATTTGGACGGTGCGCTGGTTGCCCAGAAGAGCGTCGCCGACCCGGTCTCGGGTGCGTCGACGGTCTATCTCGGCTATGGGACGTTCGCCCCGTGGTTCTCGGGGTATCTGGACGAGGCGGCGTACTACGACCATGCGCTGACCCCGGATCAGGTCGCGACCCACTATCACGCGGACCCGCCGCTGAACCGCCCCAAGAGCGCCGTCAACCCCGAGCCGAAGTCAAAGAACCACAAGCACTCAAGGAAGAACAGGCACCACTGAACTTCGGCCTCGCCGCGGTCTGGTGAGAGCCGAGCTAGCCGGGCGTTGGGCGATCGCGGTACCTGACGGTTGCGCGCTGGTCTACGGGCCCGAGTCCGTCGAGCACAAGCGCAAGCGCACGCCTTGCGGCAGAAGCACGAGCGGCCGGTCCCTCGAGCGGCTCCATCGCGCCTCGCACCATCGACAGCAGGAGAAAGACATCGTCGACCGTCACGTCGCGCCGCAACGTGCCTGCGGTCTTGGCCGCGCGCAGCGGACCTCTCATGATGTCGGCCAGCCTTTGCCTGCAGTCGTCGAGTCGCGAGCCGAGGCACACGTCCTCTCGCGCAAGCGCACTCAGTGCGCCGGTGTATGTGGTCGACGCGCTGACATCGCGCAGCAGGACAAAGAACGCATGCGGATCGTCGGCATGCTCTGCGGCGAGTGCCTCGACACGCTCCATTCGCTCCTCGAGAAGCGCCGCGACGAGATCCCGGCGGTCCGGGAAATTGCGGTACAGCGTCGCCTGCCCGACGCCCGCTCGACGAGCGACCTCATACATCGGGACGTCCGTGCACTCGGAGAAGAGCTCGCGTGCGGCCGTCAGAATCGCCTCACGATTGCGCTGAGCGTCCTTTCGGCGCGCCGTCTGCGAGGTGACCGTCACAGCGATCAGTCTAGTCGCGCAGTCCTGGTCGAGCGAGCGGCGCCGACGGTCTTGGTGCCCGCCGGCGCGAGCAACTGGACATCGTTATCCGCTTGCTATACATAGCCACATGGCCTGTTTGCCCCCGCAGAAACCGATGCGTTGCCCCGGCTGCGCTGACGGCTCCACGTCGGGTGCGGCAGGTTTGCGCTGATGCGCCAGGGTCCGCTCGCCGGCCGCTACATCTCGGTCGCGACGATGGTGATCTTCGCCCTCGTCCCCTACCTGGTGCTGTCTGCGGCGCTCCAGCCGCTCGTGCCGATCGTCGATCGGCAGCTCCACATGAGTCCGCAGACGATGAGCTTGGGATTGGGTCTGGCGAATGCCGCGTATGCGGTGGGGACGGTGCTGGCCGTGCTGTTTGCTCAGCACCTGCCGCAACGGCGGATGCTCGTCTTCTACGCCGCGACCCTGGTAACCGGATCGGTTCTGGTGGCGGTCGCGCAGAACCCCGCGATGTTCATCATCGGGCACGTGCTTCAGGGCCTGTGCACGAGCTTGATGCTGATCGCTGCAGTCCCGCCGCTGGCGCTCGGCTTTGGCAAGGAGAAGATGCGCTCGACGGCGATGATCATGAACATGTGCATCTTCGGCGCAGTGGCACTCGGCCCAACCATCGGCGGGATCCAGGCCAACGCGAGTGCGTGGCGCCCGCTGTTCTGGGGCGTCGTCGGCATCTCCCTCCTGGCATTCGTGCTGACGATCCTCACCTTCGAGGACGCCCCGCCGGCTGATCGGAGCGCGCCTTACGACCCGCTAGCGATTGGGCTGGCCGCCGTCGGATCGGTGGCCGCGTTCTACGGGACCTCCGAGTTGCTCACCCACAGGTTCCTGGACGCTCGAACCTTCGGTCTGCTCGTCGGCGGGCTGGTCTTGATCGTCGCGCTGGTGGTGCACGAGTATCGGGCACGACGACCGCTGCTGACGATTCGAACGATGCTGACGAGCACGGTCCCGGTGGCCGGGATCATCGTCGCCTTGTTCGCGGCGGCAGCGTCCGTGTCGGCGACCGCCCTGACCGCGGGCCTGCTGGCCCAACACTATGGCCCGCTGCATGTGGGGCTGCTCTACCTACCGGAGCTCGGCGGAGCGATCCTGACAGCGTTCGTGCTGGGCGCGGTACTGGAGACGAGGGCGATCCAGTACCTGCCGCTGGTGGGGATGGCGTTCCTGGCTGCCGGCATCGCGGTGTTCCGCATAGAGCTACCACCCAGCGAGGCTCTCGCACTCGTCGGTTCCGGGCTCACAGGAATCGGCCTCGGCGCGACGGTGGCGCCTGCGCTGTTCACCGCTGGGTTCTCGCTACCCGCCGCCAGCCTGCAGCGGGTATTCGCAATCATCGAACTGTTGCGCGCAGTGGCCGCATTCATGATCGCCCCGATCTTCGTCCACTTCGCCGCCACGGTCGGGGGCAGCCTGCAGGCGGGCACCGGGATCGCACTTTGGATCGGCCTCGGATTGTCGGTCGGCGGCGTTGCGATCGCGATCGCCGTCTACCTGCTTGGCGGAGCACGGCCGCAGACTCCGGACATGGAGCGTTTCATGGACGGCGAAGCCCCCGCCTGGTATTCGCCGCCGCTGCTCGCACTGGTGCGCAAGCGCACGCGGACTCACAAGCTCGTCGATGAGCCGGCATGACCGGAAGAAGCGGCCCCGTGCTGTTCGCATACGACGGCTCGCCGCTGGCCAAGCGCGCGATCGAGGACGCAGGGGAGGTCCTGGACACCGGGCGCCGAGCGCTGGTCCTCACCGTATGGCAGCCCTTCGACGTCGGGTTCATCCCGGCCGGCGGGCAGCAGTTCGATGCTGCGGAGATCTCCGAGGTCAGGAGCGCGGCTCAGCGCACGGCCGCCGAAGGAGCCTCGCTTGCCGATGGAGCCGGGTTCCGCGCGGACGGCCTTGAGCTCGAGGCTTCGCCGACGTGGAAAGGGATCGTCGATCTTGCGGAGCAGCGTGATGCCGCGCTGATCGTGATCGGCTCGCACCGGCGAAGCGGACTTGCCGGTCTTTTCGCCGGGAGCATTGCCGCGGCGGTTACTGGCCACTCACGACGGCCCGTGCTGATCGTCCACCGGCAGGACGGCCGGTCATCCCAGACTCCAGCCTGACGGAACCGGGCTCATCGATCTTGACGGCTCAGCTCATCGAGCCGCCTGCGTGATCCTGGCCTCCGCGACGCCGCGCTCGCTGCGGATTCCGGCGGCCTCCCACTCAAACCCGTCAGGGTCGGTGAACTGGCCGGAATCGCCGTGAACGACGATCCGGTGCGAGCCGGCACCCTCCGAGGAGACGCCCGCGTCCTTGGCGAGCGCGCGCCGCTTATAGAGCGCCAGCTTGACGGCACTCGACTCGGCGGCGAACTCAACGTACGTACGGGCAAAGCTCCTCGCGACCACGAGCCCGCGGTCGACGTAGAAGCGCTTGCTCGCGGCAACATCCGCGGCTCCCAGCAGAAGCACGATGTGG
The DNA here is from genome assembly GCA_963796525.1 of uncultured Solirubrobacterales bacterium. Taxonomy (GTDB): domain Bacteria; phylum Actinomycetota; class Thermoleophilia; order Solirubrobacterales; family Solirubrobacteraceae; genus Palsa-465. Next base: position 21,644 of record CAWCMD010000005.1, on the reverse strand, counting down.
TCGATCTGCCGGGTAGCCGGGCCGGTGTTCTTCTTCGAGGAGGTTGCCACCTTCCAGACCGTCCCGTCCGGGGCTTCTACGACACCGCCGTATCCCCACAGCGACTTTGCAACCGGCTTAAGCGCTGTGGCACCACCGTCGAGAGCCGCCGTGATCAGATCGTCGACGGTGGCCGGCTGGGAGACGACGAGCGACAGGGTGAACCCCCGAAAGCCGCTCGTCGGCGACTGCGCGGCCGCTAAGCGGAGCGGCGAGCCCAACCCGAAGGTGTCCCTGTAAAAGCGCTCGGCGGTCGCGGGGTCGGGTACTTCAAGCGTGATCGATTCGATCGAGGTCATGTCAGTTCTCTCCGGTCGTAGGCTTGTGAAGGCGTCGGTGCTCATCGGTCCTGGATCAGCCCGAGCACGTTGCCGTCGGGGTCGGTGAACGTCGCGACCAGGCGACCGCCAGGAACCTCGCGCGCAGGCTCGTTCACGGTTGCGCCCGCAGCGGTCACCTCGGCCAGCTTCGCCTCGATGTCGGACACATGCCAGTAGGCCACGGGCGAGGTCATCTTCTGCGGTCCGCCGTTCGGCACCAGGCCGATGTGTTGGCTCGCCGTGTCGAAGCCGACGTAATAAGAGGAGTCAGCCTGTGGCGCTATACCGAGCAGCGCCTCATATACCGGCTTGGCCGCGGCGAGGTCGGACACGGGATGCAGCACTGTCCTGATTCCTTGCGTGGGAGAGTCCGTCATCTTCACTCCTTCGGTCGTGGGTCAGAGCGACCCGGTGGATGCGGGTTCGATGATCCGGCGATCGGCCGGCTCGCGCATCGTGTGGACCCCCCAATGCGAACCGAAGTCTTTTGTGCGCCCCGAGGATGAACGCGAGATCAGCCGCCGGTCTCGAGCGCCGCGGCCAGTTGGGAGCGCGCGGTGATGCCGAGCTTGCGGAAGATGCTCGTGAGATGCACCTCAACCGTCCGCTGTGTGACGAACAGTGTCTGGGCGATCTCGCGGTTCGTGGGTCCTTGCGATGCCAGCTCCGCGACCCGCCGCTCACTCGGCGTCAGCGCCTCGACGCCGCTCAGTGCGACGCGTCGCGGGCGCGCACCCGTGGCCAACAGCTCCGCCTCCGTACGCGCTGCGAGCGGTGCCGCGCCGCAGATCGTCGCGAGCTCGACTGCGCGTCGAAGCTGCTCGCGGGCTTGGACGCGGCGACCGTCCCGGCGCAACGCCGCTCCTAAGTCGCTGTAAGCCTTGGCCTGCTCGAGCTTCGCCGGAGAGTCACGTAGCACCTCGACCGCCTCGCCGAGCAGCTGAAGCCCTCGCTCGCCACCCTCGACCAGGCCCGCTACGCGCAGGGCTGCGCCGAGGGCGCGCGGAGCGCCCCACGCACGTGCCAGCTCGAGCTCCTCCTCGGCCAGTCTCCTGGCCTCGTCTTGTTCGCCCAGCTGGAGCAGCGCGAGTGCCGCCGGCGAGCGCCACGCGATCAGGGCTGGATTGCGGCTGTCGACCAGGTCAAAGCGACGGCAGGCGTCGAGCAGATCGGCAGCGCCGCCCGCGAGATCGCCGCGCAGGATCCGCAGACGCGCAGTGCTGGCGCGGAGATACAGCATCCGCGCGCTCTCCGGCAACGACTGGACTCGCGACAGCGCGGCGGCCGCATCGTCCAGCTTGCCTTGTTCGAGGAGGGAGTCGACCAGGAACGCCGTCGCATGTCCGGCGAAGCGCGCAGTCGCTCCCCAGGCGCCGGCAACCGCCAGAGCCTCTCGGCTCTCGGCCTCGGCTTCGCCGAGATCGCCGCGCCACAGCAGAGTCTGGGCACGGAACACCTTCACGGCGGCGTAGGTCACGGTCGACCCCCGGTGGTGCGCCTCGGCGAGCACGTCCTCGAACACCACGAGCACCTCGTCGAGGTCGGCCATTCCGAGCACCGTGCATAGCGTCAATACCGCTGCCGATACTTCGGCGCGCACAAGCTCCCCGTCCGCGAGCGTGCGTCGTGCCAGCTCGATGACCTCGTTGGCGGCCGCACCGGACACCGCGTCATACATCGCCACCAGCGAGAGCAGCAGCTTCTCGCCCACCGTGCGGCCGGTGATCCGGCCACGGACCTCGTCGAGCCGCTTTCGAGCGGATTCGTGGCGCGAGGGCACGAACAAATTCGCGTGGATCAAACCGGCCTCGAGGAGGTGCTCGAGCTCGGTATCGGCACCGTCCAGTTCTTCGAGCGCTGCCGTGTAGAGCGTCTCTGCTTCCTCGTCGTGGAGGAAGAACAGCTGCCGACCGAGGACGAGCGCGATCTGGGCTCTCCGGACCGGATCCTGGCTCAGGTCCCGCGCCGCTCGCAGGTGCTCGATTGCAGCTTCACCGTCGACGTGCGCCTCGACCGAGCCCAGCTCCGCCAGCAACTCGGCGCGTTCGCCCTGCGGAGGCGGCTCGGCAAGCGCGCGGCGTAGATATGCGACAGCACTCTCGGACGCCCCGCGCGACCCGGCCCGGCGGGCGGCGCCTCGCAGTGTCGCGACAACCGTGCCGTCGCAGGATGGCGGACTGCGCAGCAGGTGGGCGGCAGCCCGCTCCGGCTCCACGCCGGCATCGAGAAGCAGCTGCGCGGCACCGGCGTGTGCTTGCTCCCGCTCTGCGGGTGCGATCGTCTCGTACACCGCCGCGGCGATCAGCGGGTGGACGAACCCGAAGGGAGCCGTGGGACGCAGCACCTCGACCTTCGCCAGCGCGCCCGCCGCGTCCGAAACGGCCGATCCGTCAAGCCCGGCCAGGGCACCGGTGAGGCGCGGCTCCGCATCGTCGCCGAGCACGGCGACCGCCTGCGCCAGCCTGGTCGCATCGCGCGGAAGGCCGGCAAGGCGAATCGAGACGGCCCTCGACCCAGCCCGCGCGGCAGTCTCGTGCACGCGCGCGGCGTTGGCGCCGGTGGGCGCGATTTCGTCGGCGGCGACCGCGTGGACCAGTTCACGCATGAGCAGCGGATTGCCGCCGGTCTCCAGATGACAGGCCGCCGAGAACGTCTCCTCCACATCGGCTGAGAGGCCATCGCGCACCAGTCGCGCGGTCGCGTCGATGCTCAGTGCCCCTGGCCGAACGGATACGGCCAGTGGGTCAGACACGATCTGGGCGACGAGCGCCAGATCCTCACCCAGCGCCTTGGGCCGCAGCGCAGCGACGACCAACAGCTCCAGACCCTCCATCCGGGGCAGGAGATAGGCCAGGCACCGCAACGACGCGAGATCGCTCCACTGCAGATCGTCTAACGCAAGCAGCAACGGCTGCCGCTCGGCGAGGTTCGCCGTCAGCCAATACAAACCGTGCAGGGTCGCCAAGGACAAGTCGCCGGCGGGATCACCTGCGACGCGGGCGGGATCAAACACGGACGCTGCGAGCGCGGCAGCCCCTGCCAGCAACCCGGCCCGTTCATCCGCGCGCTCGGACGCCAGCAACGGCTCGAACAGTTGTCGCACAACACCAAACGAGAAAGAGCCCTCAAGCTCCGAGCCGCGCGCGCCCAGAACCCGCAAACCCGCGGCCTGGCCGAGCTCCTTGGCGGCCGTAACCAGGGCCGTCTTGCCGATGCCCGGTGGGCCCTCGATCGCCAGCAGCCGGCCACCTCGGCCGGTGGCGCCGATCAGCTCCTCGATCACCTTGAGCTCGGCCTCGCGCTCGAGCAGGTCATCCGGGCCGGCGAAAGGCTGCTTGGTAACTCGCATCCTGCCTCGGCGGGAGCGTTACATATCGGCCGTCGCCGCGCGAGGCTGGCTGCTACTTCACGACGTGTCCGCAGTCGCTGGTCAAGCTTTAGTACTGGCGGCAGTACGTGAGCGGTCTCCAGCGAATTCGGACCGATCGGTCAAGCGGGTGCAGGCGGCCATGAAAGCGGTGTAGGAGCGCGACAGACGCGAGGTTGGCCCGGATGCGGAACAGGACATCGCCGACTGTCTGACCGGTCTGCTTCAGGAACGTCTGGAACGCCGCCTCGTTCGGATACGCCTCGTGCTTGTCCCGTTGAAACTGACGGCGCACGGCGGCGTCCGTGATCACAATTCCATCGGCTGCCGCCTGGCGGTCGTACCACCGCGCGAGGATCAGGTAATCGAGCACCTGATGGTCAAGCGAGCTGAACAGCGTTGGGCACTGCGCGCGCAACGTCGCCCGAGGCACTCGGCGCAACGACCTGATCTTGTGCCGGACGGTGGCGATGCACCGCGTGAACCGCGCACGCGACGGTCGTCGAGTCTGGCGACGCACCTGCACACGGACCGACGCGGGCGCGCTCGGCGCCGGCCGAGCTCGCGCCTGGCAAGAGTGCGACCGTCAGCGATCCAGCGACGACTGCCCCGAGAAACCGCGTCGCCATCGCCGTTCAGTATCGCCAGTCTCCAGCGACGGCGCAAGGATGTCCGTTTCGTTCAAGACTCCAATCGCCGCAGATGATTCGATCGTTACATGAGCACGAGGAGCACAACAACAATGAAGATCGAGTTTCTCTCGAGTGTCGCCGTGATAGCCGCCGACCCTCCAGCAAGTCGTCGCCTTTACGTCGACACCCTCGGCCTGCCGCTCGCGAGCGGGGTCGACGGGGAGTACTTCCACAGCGAGGCGGTTCCGGGCTGCAAGCATTTCGGTGTCTGGCCGCTGCACCAGGCCGCAGAGGCATGCTTTGGCGACCCGGCATGGCCCGCTGACCGGCCCGTCCCGCAGGTCAGCATCGAGTTCGACGTCCCGGATGCGGAATCCGTCCAGGCGGCGGCGGACGAGCTGGCCGCGGCGGGCTACGAGATCCTGCATCCCGTCCGCAAGGAGCCGTGGGGCCAGACGGTGGTCCGGCTGCAGTCGCTCGAGGGAGCGATCGTCGGCATCAGCTACGCCCCCGCGCTGCATGACGGATAGGCGCCCCGGGCCGTGACGGATAGGCGCCCCGGGCCGTGACGGATGGGCGCCCCCGGCCGTGACGGATAGGCGCCCCCGGCCGCGGGCCTCGGGGTTGGTCTGCCCGGTCTTTGGCTGTGGATTGGGGCCCGCCCACCCCGCCCACCCCGCCCACCTCGCCCACCCCGCTCACCTCGCCCTCCCCCGGCCACACTCGGGGTGCCCGGCAGCCCCGATTTCGTTACACAGCGACGGCTGGCCGAGGCAACCAGTAACGAAATGCGCGCCCTGGCACCCATTTCGTTGCTCGTTGCCAGCCGGCCGGGGCGAAATGTGACGAAATGGGGGTTCTCCCGCGGGGGACAGAGCCCTCGTCTCGCGGGACAGAGCCCTCGTCTCGCGGGACAGAGCCCTCCTCCTGCGGGATAGAGCCCTGCCTCCTGCGGGATAGAGCCTGCCCAGCGTCCATTTGGGACAACGTTGCCGTCCCGCCGGGTCGAATTGTTCCCAGATGGACGTTCGCACCTCCCTACTCGTGCTTCTGACGGACGGAGGTTGTCTGTACGACCTCCCGCCCGCCCGTCGCCCGCCGGCGCGGGGCCGCACCGGTCGCGGCTAGCGTCCCCGGCGCGAAAGGAACTCGGCCTCGGCCTCGCCAAGCGGTGTTGCCGGCGGCGCGCGATGGAGATACTCGGCCGCGATCGCGCCCCAGTCCGCGCCGGCGCGTAGGTTGTGCAGGACGACGGCGACGATCGCGTGCATTCGCCGGATCAGAATCGCCTCCGGCGGGAGCGCGAACTGGTTGAACTGAGTTCTCATCGCCGCTCGCTGCTCGTCGTCCAACGGGTCCTGGTCGCGGCCGCGCTGCCGGCCCTCAGCGGAAAAGCGACGCACGCCCGGTACGGCGTACCACTTGATCGCCAGTCGCATCCACTTCATCGCGAAGTCTGCATCGACCGAATCGGCGCGCTCGACCGGCAGGTAGCCGCCCTCGATCAGCGCTGCCTTCAGCCCGGCTGAGTCCTCATCGCGCGCGGCGCGGGCAATTGCCGCTTCGGCGGCAACGCGCTGCGCGTCGACATCGCGAATCAAGCCGAAGTCGAGAAAACAAACCCTGCCGTCCGGACGCAGCAGATAGTTCCCCGGGTGGGGATCTCCGAGCGCGATATGCTCGCGGTACATCAGCCCAAAGAAGAAGCGGAACACGATTTCGCCGTAGCGGTCGCGCTGCGCCTCGTCCGCACGGCGCACGGCCTCGAAGCGCTCACCCTCGACGTATTCCGACACCAGCACGCGCCGTGTCGATAGCTCGGTGTAGACGTGCGGCACGAAAATGAACGGATGGGCGCGCATCAGACGTTCGATGCGTCGCTGGTTCTGGGCCTCGAGCTCGTAGTCGAGCTCCTCCGCGATTCGCTCGCGCATCTCGGTTGCGAGCGCCTTGGCGTCGAGCCCCGGGGCGAGCCGCTTGACGAGCGGCACCAACATCATCGCGTTGCGAAGATCGCTTTCGACCGCCTCGGCAACCCCGGGATACTGGACCTTTGCGACGACCTCGTCGCCGTCGATCGTCGTAGCCCGGTGGACCTGCCCGATCGAAGCCGCGGCAAACGCGTGCTCGTCGAAGTCCGAGAAGACCTTTCCGAGTGGCGCCCCCAACTCCTTGCGCAGGAGCTTCTCGATTTGGGAGAACGAGAGCGGCGGCACATCGTCGCGGAGGGTCGCGAGTGTCCGCTGCAACTCGTCCTGCTGTTCGGAGTCGAGGCTGTCGAACTCGATCATCGACAGCATCTGACCGACCTTCATCGCTGCGCCGCGCATGCGGCCGAGTTGCTCCACCAGCTCGTGGACAAGGGCCGTGGTGCGCTCCTGCTCGGCGGCTGCCGCGCGCTCAGGTGTGCGGATCCGGTTGGCCGCACGCATCCCGGCCCACCGCATCCCCTGCCCGGTCACCAACCCGCCGACCCGTGCCGTCCGCGCGACTCGGCCGGTTGGCATCTTCTTCGCCTCAGGCGACCGATCCGCCTCCGGCGAGTCGTCTGATTGCTCACGCACGGCCAAACTCGCCGTGATGCCACGGATTGGTCATTTCAACCGAGCATAGTCTGCGCGCGATCCGCTACCGCGCGAGGCGGTCTTCCACTTCCGCGAGGCGAGCGGCGAGGCGCTCCCGCTCGCTCGCGACAGCCGGCTCGTTGTAACGAGGGTGGCCCGGATGGGCGAGGTTGTCGAGCTCGAGCGGGTCGTCCTGGAGGTCGTACATCTCGTGCTCGTCAGGATGCCTGCCTTGGGAGTCGAAGTACCGGGCGTACTTGAAGCGTCGCTCTCGGATGCACCTGATCCGCCCTGGCGCTTGCGGCAGGATCTCGGGCACGAGGCCGGTGCCCGCGTGCATGTCATCGAATGTGAACAACACGTCGTCCTGCACTGGCTCGCCATTCGGGTCGCGCACCAGCGGCGAGAGGTCCGTACCGCGCAGGCCGAGCGGCGCCTCGATGCCGGCCACGCCAGCCAAGGTCGGCATCAGATCGACAAGCGAGGCGGGGTGGGGGCATGCCTGGCCGGCGCCGGGCAGGCGCGGGTTGGCGAAGATCAGCGGCACGCGGAGCGTCTCCTCGTAGACGTTGAACGCCTTTTGCCGAAGTCCGCCGTGCGCCATCGCGAGTTCGCCATGATCGGAGAAGCGGACGACCAGCGTCTCCTCGCCGAGTTCGGTGGCGCGTCCCTCTTCGTCGTAGAAGAAGTCGATGATCGGCGCGATCTGGCGATCGATCTGCTCGGTCAGGTTCGCGTAGAAGTTCGCGTACTGCGTACGTTGCTCGGGCGTCTCAAGCTTCCCCACGGCGAGGTCGATGATGGGCGCCAACGCCGACTGTGCCGATGGTTTGAAGTTCGTCGCCAGGTCCTCATCGACGCTGGCCGGCAACTCGATGTCGCCCTCGAAGTCAGCGGCCGTGTAGTCCTCGTTCCACTGTCGCGGAAAGGCGAGCACGTCGTGCGGGTTGATCAGCGAGATGATCAGGCAGAACGGCCGCGGGCCCCCGTTCTCGACACGGTCGCGCAGAAACTCCACGGACTGCTCGATGTACTGCGCATCATGGTTCGCGCGGCCGGCGCCGAAGTTGATCGTCTGCGTGTCGCCGCCGGCGTCCGGCGGCACCCAGCCGTCGAATCCATACCGCGCAAGATCGTCCGCCGTGAGACCGGAGGTGCCGTCGCCTCCTTTGCTCAGGTGCCACTTGCCACGGTATTGCACGTCATAGCCTGCATCCCGGAACATCGCCCCTAGGTTCGGGATGTCGGGGCTGAGCTCCGTCTCCGTGGGCGATACGGGACCGTTCTCCGTGAGCGTGTCGACGACGCCGTGCTGCGCCGGCATCACCCCTGTGAAGAACGTCGCCCGGCTGGGGCTGCACATCGAGGTGTTGCACACGGCGTTCTCAAAGCTCAGCCCGTTCTGAAGCAAGCGCGAGCACGATCGCAGCCGCTGAGCGACGAAATCCTGCGGCCAGTGCATCGCAGCGCGCTCCTGGTCGGTGATGATGAGGACGACGTTGGGACGCTCAGGCAGCTCGGGCATCGTGATCTTCCTTGAAGCGGATACGCGGACCGGAAAGGTTACGCGGTCGTCGACGGATCAGCGGCCGGCGATGACGTGCCACGTCCCGCCGAAGCTCTTGATCCCTTCGCCCGTCGCCGACCCGCGCCTGCCCTTGTCCCCGGCAAATCGGTACAGCGGACGGCCGTTGAGCATCACCTGGTAGAAGCCGCCCCTAACGCGGCGGAGCTTCGACAGCGTTCCGGTGACGCCTCTGGACTTCGTCAGCTGCGCGTTGGCCGAGACCTTGTACGGCGGCCAGAAGTTGAAGCACGAGGCGTTGATGCACTTCAGGTTTCTGACCGTCTCACCACTCAACGTATAGAGCGTCACGCCCGTGGAGTCCACGACCACGGTCTGGGTCTTGCCGCCGACTTTGGCTGCTCCCGTGCCGAGGGTGGTGCTCGCCGCAATCGCGCCCCCGGCAATCGCTGCCATCGCAACAGCGACGATGATCGACAGCCGCATGAACGGCCGTCGACGGATCGAATTCAGCATCACGCCCTCTTTCTGGTTGAGACTCGAGCGTTCGCCCGTATCGTGTGGTCGTTGCCCCGGCCGTCGGACCTGACGGCGCCAAACGAGCGTACACGGCAACGCGGCGTCGGTGCAAGGCGCCGGTGCGGGTCAGACGCGGACACGCCGGGCGTAGAGGTCCTCATAGGTCGGCCGGCAGGCGGCGGCCACGGCTGCGTCGTGGTCGGAGAGCGCGGTCTGCCGCGGGTGCCATGGCTCAAATCCGGTCGAGGACCAGACCGCGGCGTACCAATGGGGCGCCCAGACGCCGTCCGATGGCCGTGGGCCCGGCGGCCAGGAGAGCATCTGGTCCGCGAACGGGATGCCGAGCCAATCGCACAGCCATCGTAAGTACGCCTCGGGCGCGTCGAGGAAATCCCTGGCGTCGAGGATCGGAACGTCCGCTCCCTGTTCATCCCAAAGCTCCAGCAGCCATCCCTGCTGGGGCAGTCCGATGTCTTCGGGTTCGCACGTCTCGCGGGCGCGCACGTACGAGGCGACGACCTCCACCGGGTCGCGGATCAACAACACGTTCCTGAAGTCGAGCGTCCAGCGAAGATCCATATCGGGAGAGACGTGGTGTGCCATGTGCTTGGCGTAGTGGACGCGACGCCCCGCGGGCAGCGGTGCGCGGAGGCCATCGATCGCAGCAGCCAGGTCAGTCGGCTGGGAGGCGATGACCGCCTCGCGCGCTGGGTGGTCGATGCCCGTCCGAGCGAGGTAGGCCGCATACAGCGGCTCATCGACGACGACCGCGTCGTGACGATTCTCGAACGCACGCATCAGCGCCGTCGAGATGTTCCGTGGCCCCGACCACATCGCCACGCGGACGACTGCGCTCATCGGCCGGTGCGCGCGGCCACGTCGGCGTCGACGAGCTCTCGGTACAGGGTCTGCAGGCGCTCGACCATCGGTCCGCGGCGTCCCTCGCCGATCGAGCGGCCGTCGACTGACCGGACAGGCACGACGCCGGCGAAGGTGCCTGTGACGAAAGCCTCGCGGGCCCCGTAGACGTCGGTGAGACTGAAGGTCGTCTCGCGCGCGGCGATCCCGTTGGCCGCACAGACCTCGAGCACGTTCGCGCGCGTAATCCCACCTAAGCAGTAGCGCCCATCCGAGGTCCACACCTCCGGCCGCTCGTGCGGTCCGACCACGATGAAGAAGTGCGTCGAGTTGCAGGTCGCAACGAAGCCATGCGGGTCGAGCATCAACGCCTCGTCGGCGCCTGCTGTGTAGGCGTGGATGCACGCCGTGATATCGCTCAGCTTGGAGTGGGCATTGAGCTTGGGGTCGAGCATGTCCGGTGCCGAGCGCCGCACGTGCGTCGTGAACAGCGTGATGCCCTCGGTTGTGGTCACCGGCAGCGGCTCCTTGTGTTCGGCGATGATCACAACTGTCGCCGGCCCAATCGTCACGCGCGGGTCCTGGTACGGGGTCCGCTTGATCCCGCGGGTGACCATCAGTCGCACGTGCACTCCGTCCGTCATCGCGTTGGCCCGCAATGTCGAGTAGATCGCCTCGGTCAGCTCGGGTCGGCTGAGTCCAATATCGAGCATGATCGCCTTCGCTCCGTCGAACAGGCGGTCGAGGTGGCGCTCCAGAAACGCCGGGTGTCCGGCCCGTATCCGGAGGCCCTCCCACACCCCGTCACCGAGGACAAACCCGGCATCGAATACCGAGATGACGGCGCGATCGCGTGGTACGAGGTCGCCGTTTACCCAGACGAGGACGTGCTCGTTGCGCGTGTCGTCCTCGAAGTCATGTGTGCCGTGTGCCATAGGCGCGTCCCAGACCTTAGAACCCATGACGAGTCGTCGCCCGATTCGGCTAGGGTTGCCGAGGACCGACGGCTCGGGCCGGCGTCCGCAATCCCGAGCCTGAGGAACACAGGAGGTGCGCTGATGGGGCAGGCAATCGGACAGATTCTCTCTTTCGGCGTCGGCGTCGCGCTCAGTCCAATCCCGATCATCGCGGTCGTGTTGATGCTCGCGACTCCACGTGGCCGTACCAACGGCCCGGCGTTTCTGGCGGGATGGGTGGTTGGGATCGCGGTGCTCGGCACGATCGTGCTGCTCGTCGCGGGTGGTGCCTCGGCGAGCAAGAGCGGTGCTCCGGCCACGTGGGTGAGCATCGTCAAGCTGGTGCTCGGCCTGCTGCTGCTGCGGCTAGCCGTCAGACAGTGGCGCAGCCGCCCGCGCCCCGGCACGCAGCCCGAGCTGCCGAAATGGATGAATGGCGTCGACAAGTTCACCCCGGCGAGATCGGCAGCGATGGGCATCGCGCTGTCCGCGATCAATCCCAAGAATCTGATCCTGGTCGTCGGGGCGGCCACGGCGATCTCGCAGACGGGAGCCAGCGCCGGCGGCCAGGCGGTCGCGTTGATTGTGTTCATCTTGATCGCCACGCTTGGCGTCGGCGCGCCGGTCGCGATCTACTACCTGATGCCCGACCGTGCGGGCAAGATCCTCAGTGAACTCCACAATCGGATGGCGCGCGACAACGCGGTGATCATGGCGGTGATCTGCGTGATCATCGGAGCGAAGCTGATCGGCGACGCGATAACCGCGCTCGCCTGACGACGATGGTTGGTCGCCGCCAGGATCTGCGCGACCATGACCGCTCGGCGGGATCGTGAGCAGTGATCTCGTCGACATCTTCGCGCTCGCGGTGCTCGCGACAATCAACCCGACGCTGCTCGGGGCGGTCACCGTGATGCTGCTGCTGCCGAATCCGAAGCGGCTGATGCTTGGTTATGTCCTCGGCGCATACGCGACGAGCCTCGTGGCGGGAATGCTGATCCTGTTTGCGCTCAACGGATCGAGTACCGAGCGGACGTCGAAACACAAGATCAGCCCGCTTGAGGACGTCGCAGTCGGTGTGTTCGCGCTGGCCGTCGCGTGGATGCTCCACAGCGGCCGCGATCAGCCGATCCGGGAGCGGCGCCGCCGACGAAAGGATGCAAAGCTGCAGGCCAGGGCGCAAGCCGGCAAACCGACCCAGTCGCTGCCGTTGCGCATGCTTGGGAAAGGTGATCCGAGAATCACGTTCGTGGTCGGGGCAGCATTGAGCTTCCCGGGCCTGTACTACCTCTCGGCGCTCGACCATATCCACAGGTTGCATCCCGGCGCCGTCGGAGCTATCGCGCTTGTGGTCGCTTTCTGCCTGATGCAGCAGCTGTTCATCGAGCTGCCGCTGCTCGGCTATGCGTTCGCACCCGAGCGCACCGCAACCGCCGTGGCGGCCTTCAAGGACTGGATGGGGCGCAAGGGCAGGGGAGTCCTCACGATCCTCGCCACGGTGATCGGCCTCTGGCTGGCGACGAGGGGCCTGATCGGGTTGCTGTAACTCAATAGCCCGAATGCAGCGCGTCGTTGGTGCAGTGCAGAGCGCCCGCCGCCGCCCAGTCGGTAACACGTCGTTCGCGGGCCGAAGGTCTCCGCCTGCAACGATCCAGCGATGAGCATGACGATTCCGACGCCACACTGGATCCCGCTCGAGGGGGCGGCCAATGCCCGGGCGGTCGTACCGCGCGTGCTGTTGCGATCAGACAACCTGCAGTCGCTCACCGAGCGCGACATACGACTGCTGGTCGACGAGGAACGGCTCGAGGTCGTGATCGATCTGCGCACAGACGTCGAGCTCGAACTGGAGGGTCCGGGACCGATGACAACCGAGCCGGGCATCCGCTTTCAGCACCGCTCGTTGTATCCCGATTCCGGCGGGCACACCGATCTCGAGGTGGAAACCATCAAGCCGTGGCACAGAGGTCATGACGACGAGCTGCTCGAGGAGCACCCGGTCGTCCGGGCATACATGAGCTACCTGGTTCGCCGGCCTGATTCGGTCGTCGCCGCGGTCCGCGCAGTGGCGGTATCCGGCGGAGCCGTACTCGTCCATTGCGCCGCCGGCAAGGATCGGACCGGCGTCGTCGTGGCGCTCGCACTCGACGCTGCGGGCGTCGACCGGAACGCGATCGTCCGGGACTACCTCGCGACCCGCGACCGGATCGAAGCGATCATGGCGCGCCTGGTGGCCTCGCCGACATACCGAGCAGAGCTTGCGGGGCACGACCCTCAGAGCCACGCGCCCATCCCGGGCACGATGGAGCGTTTGCTCGCACTTGTCGACGAGCGCCTCGGCGGGTCTGTGGCGTGGCTTGCCGCAAATGGGATGACCGACGCTGAGCTCGAGCGCCTGCAAGAGCGCCTGGCTCCCGCCAGCACGAGCGTCTCGGTGCGCTGAAACTAAGCTCCAGGCGTATGGACCGTCTCGGCCTCCTCGTCCACCCCACCCGCCCGGTGCAAGGCGGGGTCGAGACGCTCAAGCGGTGGACGTTCGAACGCGACCTTCAGCTCGTCCAGATCCAAGGCGGCGAGCAGCCCGTCGTGGCGCCCGCCGGGGAGGTGACGGCGTGCGACTTGATCGTCGCGCTGGGCGGAGACGGAACGATTCTCAAGGCGCTGCACTCCTCTGCGCGGACCCGGACCCCGGTGATGGGCGTTGCGTACGGAAGCCTTGGCGCACTCACGACGGTCCCGACTGAGCAGCTCTCATCGGGGCTCGATCGCTTCGTTGCGGGCGAGTGGCGCGCTCGACGCCTCCCTGCGCTCAACGTCCTCGCCTCCGAGGCTCCGCTTGCCTCGGCGCTCAACGACCTCGTCCTGGCCCGGCGAGGAGGCACTCAGCTGATCCTCGACGTATGCGTGGATGGAGAGCTGTACGTCCGTTGCGCTGGGGACGGGATGGTGATCGCCACCCCGCTGGGCTCGAGCGCGTACTCGATGGCGGCCGGCGGCTCGCTGCTTGCGCCAGGGGCAGGCGGGTTCCTCTGCACGCCGCTGGCGATGCACGGCGGCTGCGCCCCGCCGCTGGTAGTGCCGGATGGCGCCCAGGTCACGCTCGAGGTTCATCCGGGCCATGGCGGTTTCTACGTGGAGGTCGATGGATTTCGGCTCGAGACCGACGCGCAGCGGTTCTCGGTCGGCAGCGAGCAGGCGTACGCGACGCTGGTCTCGCTCGAGGAGACGCGCACCGGCCTTCCGCGACTACGTGAGCGCGGGCTCATCAGCGACAGCCCGCGCGTGAAGGGGCGCGACCGCCGACCCGCGCATCTGGAAGCGGGAGTCTGGCGCTAGCCTGAAATCAATGACCGACCGGGGCGTCACACCAAGGCGCCGGTTCAACGAGGCGGCGCACAAAACGGACGGAAAATCAACCGTAGAAGCCGGGGAGGACGTTCCGCGGGCCGATCGGCTCTCTCAGAAGCAGAGCTTCAACATGGCGGCGCACAAGCTCGGATATTGGGCCCCGCCCACCCCCGACTCGCGGGAGGAAGCCGAATCCGAAGCGGTGCGCAGGCGCTTCGCGGCGCTGGAGGACTCGCAGCGCGACGTGATCGCCGAAGCGGGTCTCGGCGTGCTGACGCTCGGCGCGCTGGGGGTGGTGTACGGCGACATCGGCACCAGCCCCCTCTATACCGAGCAGGCCGTCTTCAGCTCCTACAAGGCCACCGCTCACATCACGCCCGCAACGTCGTACGGGGTCGCGTCATTGATCTTCTGGGCGCTGATGGTCGTCGTGTCGATCAAGTACGCCGGGTTCATCATGCGCGCCCACAACCGCGGTGACGGAGGCATCATGGCGCTGACTGCGCTGCTGCGCCGCAGCAAGGTGGCGCATGGAACGCTGCTCGTGACGCTTGGCATCTTCGGGGCCGCGCTGTTCTTCGGCGACGGCATCATCACGCCGGCGATCTCGGTGCTCGGCGCGATCCAGGGCGTGCAGGTCGCCACCCCGGCCCTGGCGCATCTCGTGGTTCCGCTGTCGGTCGGCATCTTGATCGCGCTGTTCGTGCTGCAGCGGTTCGGATCGGGCACGATCGGTTGGGTCTTCGGGCCGGTGCTCCTCGTCTGGTTCTCGGTGATCGCGGTGCTCGGCGTGAGCCAGGTGATCAAGGACCCGGCCGTCTTCCAGGGGCTCTCCCCGACCTGGGGCGTGCGCTTCATCATCGACCACGGATTCTCCGGTTACCTCGTGCTCGGCGGCGTCGTGCTCGCCGTCACCGGCGCCGAGGCGCTGTACGCCGATCGCGGCCACTTCGGAGCCGCACCGATCCGGCTCGGCTGGTTTGCGCTGGTGCTGCCCGCGCTGATGCTCAACTACCTCGGCCAGGCCGCGTTCATCCTCCACCACCCGTCGCTGGCCAAGGACAGCGGCACGTTCAACCCCTTCTACCAAATGGCCCCGCACTGGGCCCTGTGGCCGCTGGTCGTGCTCGCCGCCGTCGCCACGGTGATCGCCTCGCAGGCGGTGATCTCCGGCTCGTTCTCGGTTGCCAAGCAAGCCATGCAGCTCGGCTTCCTCCCGCGGCTCAGGCTGCTGCGCACGTCGAAGGTGGAAGGTCAGGTGTACGTGCCGATCGTCAACTGGTTGCTGTGCGTCGGCGTCGTCTCGCTGACGCTGATCTTCCGCTCCTCGAACGCGCTTGGCGACATCTACGGCGTGGCTGTGACAGGCACTTTCATCCTCAACACGGTCCTGTTCCTCGCGGTGGCCCGGCTTCTGTGGGGGACGCGGAAGCGCCGGCTGATCCCAGTCGGCGTGCTGTTCCTGACGATCGAGGTCGCGTTCTTCAGCGCCAACATCGCCAAGGTCGAGCACGGCGCCTGGCTGCCGCTGGTGATCGGCCTGGTGATTTCGGTGGTGATGATCAACTGGCGGCGCGGGCAGGAGGTCGTCACGCGCAACCGGGTCGCGCAGGAAGGGCCGCTGAACGAGTTCCTCGACGGACTCGCTGCGCGGCAGCCGCCGCTCATCAGGGTCCCCGGGGTCGCGATCTTCATGTGCCGAGACAAGGACACGACTCCGCTATCGCTGCGCGCCGCAGTCGATCACACGCACACGCTCCACCAGAAAGTCGTGATCGTGTCGGTCGACACGGTCAGCATCCCGCACGTCGACAGCGCCGAGAAGTTCGCGGTGGAGATCCTCGGGCACGGTCTGTTCAAGATCTTCCACGTGACGATCCGCAACGGCTACCACGACAAGCTGAACGTGCCGCAGGCGCTGCAGATGTGTCGCAAGAAGGGACTGCTCGAGCGGAACCTGGACCTCGAGCACGCCTCCTACTTCGCCACTCGGATCTCGATCGTCCCGACCGACGCACCGCTGATCGAGACCTGGCGCAAAAAGCTCTTCATCGCGATGGCACGCAACGCCTCGAGCCCGATCGAGCACTTTGGACTGCCGGGCGACCGCACCGTCGTGCTGGGCTCCCAGGTCGCGCTGTAGCGGTCCGCAGCGCGCGCAACCATTACGCTCGCGCAGACAAACGTTTGCTGTGAGGAGAGAGATGACTGCGACCGCCCGCAACTACTCAGAGCCAACGGTGCTGCGCACCGACTCGTTCCCGATGCGTCTGTATGAGAAGGCCAAGCGTCTCGGCGTCTGGAACCCGTCCGAGATCGACTTCTCGCAAGACCGCCTCGACTGGGAATCGATGGACGAGGAACAGCGGACCGCAATCCTGCGGTTGACCGCCAGGTTCCTCGGCGGAGAGGAAGCGGTCACGATCGATCTGCTGCCGCTGCTGCTGGCGATCGCACGCGAGGGCCGGCTCGAGGAGGAGATGTTTCTGACGACGTTCCTGTTCGAGGAGGCCAAGCACACCGACTTCTTCAGCCGCTGGCTCCGCGAGGTGCCAGGGTCGCCCAAGCTCCCGCCCGCCCCGCAGGCTTCAGTCCAGCTGTTCGACGTCGAACTGCCGGCAGCGATGAACGCGCTGCTCGAGGACTCCTCAGCGGTCGCACTGGCGCGTGCCTCCGTCACCTACAACATGATCATCGAAGGCGTGCTGGCCGAGACCGGCTATCAGAGCTATCACCGGTCCTTGGCCATGAACGGTTTGATGCCTGGGCTCTGCGCGGGGCTTGTCAACATCAAGCGCGACGAGTCGCGGCACATCGCCTACGGCGTCTACCTGCTGAGCCGGCTGGTGGCAGAGGATCCGTCAGTCTGGGACACCATCGAGGAGCGGATGAACGAGTTGCGTCCGCTCACCGAGGCGATCATCCGTGCCGGCTACGCGATCTATCCGGGGGGCATCAGCCCGTTCGGCCTGCGCGTCGACGAGTTCAGCGGCTTCGCCGCGAACCAGTTCCGCAAGCGCTACGAGCGGATCGCCAAGGCCCGCCACAGCACCCTCGCTGAGATCGAGCGGGCAAGCGAGCCGACCGACGTCGAGGACCTCGTGGCCGAGGTCTGAGGTCATTTGCGCTCGGCGACTCCGACGACGAGCGGGCGCACGAACGGAGGAGTGTGCTTGAGCGTGTCGCGTCCTAGCGCTGTGACCTCGAAACCGGCGCTGCGGATGCCGTCGAGCGTCGGCCGGTTGCAGTGGCATCCATGGGCGACGCGGAGGTTGAGCGGCAGCATCCGATCCTGCCAGCGCGCGAGGCGCTCGTCATCGGCGCGGACATGCTCGATGAACAGAAGCTTCCCGCCTGGGCGCAGCACCCGCATCAGCTCGCGCAGCGAGCGCCGCTGATCGTCGACCGTGCACAGCACGAGCGTCGAGACCGCGACGTCGAAGCTCTGGTCGTTGAACGGAAGGTCCTCGGCCGGGGCACGAAGCACCCTGGCATCACGGTCCTGTTCTGAGATGTGCCGCTCCAGCCGGCCGAGCATGGGCCGCTCGGGTTCGGTCAGCGTCAGGCTGCGCACGGCGCCGTTGTAGTAGGGGAGATTGGCCCCGGTGCCGGCGCCAATCTCCAGCACGTCTCCGGCTGCCCCTCCCAGCAGCGACCGGCGGTGTGCGCCGAGCCCGTCCTTCTCGGTCTTGGCGAGCAGGTGGTCGTAGCTTGCGGCAAAGATCCGGCCCCACAGGCTCATCTGTCCAAACCTCCTCGGTGGTCGTCGAGTACCGGTCGAAGGTAGGCCGGCGTCCCCGCCGGCGCATGAGGCGTTCAGCCCATCTTTGCTAACGGCCGGCCCGCGTCACTGCCGCCGGGGCTTCGGCGAAGTCCTCCTCCGGCAGCAGCCCGTTCTGCATCGCGAACAGGCTTGCTCGCGCACGAGTAGATGCATCGATCTTGGCGTAGATGTGTTCGATGTGGTTGGCGACCGTCTTCGGCGAGATGACGAGCTGCGCGGCGATCTCCTTGTTGGCGAGCCCGCGGGCGAGCAGGCGCAGCACCTCGACCTCGCGCTGTGTCAGGCCTGCCGGACCTTCACGCCGACGCGCGACGCGATGGCCGGCGGCGCCAAGGACCGCCTCCACGACGTCCGCGTCGAGACGACCGGCCTTCGCCTCCGCGCGCAAATCGGCGGCTGCCTGAGCTGCCGAGAGCTCCGCTCGATACGGCCGTGGCTCGCGCATCGCTTGGTAAGCGTTGGCGGCCCCGAGGATCCGCGCCCCACGCGAGATCGCGTGGCCGGAGAGGCCGCGCGGGTATCCGGAGCCGTCCAGCCGCTCGCAATGCTGTACCACGAGCGCGCCGAGCGGGGCGAGCGCCACGGATTGGTGGAGCATCCGCTCGGTGATGTGAGGATGCAGGCGGACGCGCTCCCACTCGCCCGGGCCCAGTGGCCCCCGCTTGTCCCAGATCGAGTTGGAGACGCCGAGACGTCCGAGGTTGTGGACGAGGCCCGCGCGCCGGACGGTGCGCAGCTCGGACGCCGACATGCCGAGATCGGCCGCAGCCGCCCGGGAAAGCTCGGCGACCGCTCTGGCGTTTCCGAGCATGTACGGCGACTTCAGATCGACGAAGTTCGCGATCGACTCGAGTGCCGCATCGAAGCGATCGCCGGAAAGCACGACGGCCAGCGCCGGCTCCGCGGCGATCACCGCATCCCAGGTGGCAACCGCATCGAGTCCTGAGAGGATCGAGTCAGCTTCGCGCACGATCACGTCCGCGAGCTCGGGGTCGAACTGCTTTCCCGCCCGCTTGCGGGCCAGGTCGCGCGCGGCGTCGACCCCGCCGACGCGGAACGCAACCTCGACGAACTCGGCAAGTTGAGAGACCCTCGCCGTCAGCGGCACCTGCTCGCCCTTCTTCTCGCCCGGCCAGCCGCGACCATCCCACTGCTCGTAGGCGCTGCCCAGTGCGTCCAGCACCTGTGAGGACAATCCCAGCTGCTCGCCCAGTGTTCTCGCGATCGCCGCGTGGTGGGCGATCATCCCGTCAACCTCGCGGTGCCCTGAGAGGGCGAACTCGAGCCCGACCTTGAAGCGATGCAGCGGCGGGTTGCCGGCGCCGATCCGGCGCATTCCCGCCATCGCTCCACGCAGGCTGCGGAACTCGTATTCGTACTTGTCGGACTTCAGGGCGATGTCGTCGCCGAACCACTTCGCCTGCTCGTGCGCATCGGAATGGCAGCCGACGTTGATCAGCAGCGACGTGTAGTAGACCGCTGCCCGGGATTCCTCATCGAGGCCAATCCGCTCAGCCACCCGCAATGCGATCAGGCTTTGGCGCAGCACGTGCTCCATCGGCTGCCCGAAGCCGAGGTCGATCCCCAGCGACAGCGCGGCGACAAGCTCGGCGAGCCGAACGTGCGCCCGATCCGCTGCCCCGTTCACACCAGGACAGTACACTCGCGCTGGGCGTGGGCGGCGAAAATGAGTTGAATGCCTCATGCGGTCGTGCCGGGTCCGTCCTAAGGTGCGCGATATGACCGGGAATGAAGTTGGCAACGCCGGGGACGTCGAGTTCTTCCGGATGCTCGAGTCGCATCGCGTTCGAAGCTTCATCGGCCTGATGCGGCGGCTTCCCGGCGATCCGCGATGCGTGATCTGCCAGGCGCCGTATGGCGGTTTGGGCGGTCGTGTGATGGGCCGGTTTGGTTTCGGACCTTCACGCAAGAACCCGCGGATCTGCAATGCCTGCTTCGAGAAGGCGCCGATGGGCGGGGTTGCGATGGACGTGGGAATCCTGTTCGCGGACGTGCGCGGCTTCACGTCGCTCGCAGAGCGACAGGCGCCGGACGCGGTCGCGACGCTGCTGAACCGCTTCTACGCGACGGCGGTCGACGTGCTCTGCGAGCACGCGATCATCGACAAGCTCGTCGGCGACCAGGTGATGGCCCTGTACCTGCCGCGCGTATTCCCAGGCGAGCCGGCGCAGAACATGGTCGAGGACGCTCGCGCGCTGCTCTCTGCCGCGGGTTACGGCGACGGTCAGCCCTGGCTTGAGATCGGAATCGGGCTTGACTTCGGAGAGGCCTACGTCGGCAACGTCGGGTCGGGTGAAGTGAAGGACTTCACGGCGATCGGCGACGCCGTCAACACCGCCGCACGCCTGCAGGCAGCCGCCGGCAGCGGCGAGATCGTGATCTCCCGGAGGGTCAGCGACAGGGGCGGCTCGTCAGTGGCCGGCGGGGTGCGCCGGGAGCTATCGCTGAAGGGCAAGAGCCTGCCGGAGGTTGTGACGGTGTCCGGTCTAGCCACGACCAAGCCAAACGGCCGCGGCTAGACCCGACGAACGACTTACGTTGCGCCCCGCGTGTCCTCGCCGAACACGACGAGGCCGTGGATGATCCACAGGCTGATCGCGAACCCGGCGATCGACAGCAGGGGGTATGCGGGGATCGCCAGCAGCGAGTCGATCGCCACGAGCGACGCTGCGAGGATCGCGAACCACCGCCCGAACGCGGCGCCCCCGAAGAGCGAGAGCGAAGCGAGCAGTTCGAGGATCCCGAGGATCAGCGTGATCCAACCCCAGGTCTTCAGATTGCCGAACACGAACTGGTTGCTGCTGTGGGCCTGGAACACGTGTGCGTTCGAGATCCCGGCGATCCCGTAGATCACGTTGAGCACACCCGCGATCATCAGGAACACTGCCGCGAAGATCGCGCGACCGAGCCCTCTTGGTCCTTCCATCACTGCTCCTTTCTAGGCAATTGGTCGGTAGCTCTACGCTCGCACCGCCGACCCCGCCCCGGCTCACCCGAAACGGGTGATCCCATTTGCTCTATCAGCAGGAGTCGTTCGGCTGCAGGCGAACAACTCCTGCCATGTCACCCAAATTGCGCATGCTCTCCCTCGTGGCTCTGGCCGCCGCTGTCATCGCTCTCGCGGGCGTCGCGACCGGTTTTGCATCTCCGAGCAACGTCCGTGTCGTTCACATCATCACTGCGAGACCACATGTCGAGACGCTCGACTTCCCGCCGCGAGGCAAGAGCCCCGGCGACCTTTACGTGTTCGACGCGT
Source organism: uncultured Solirubrobacterales bacterium (assembly GCA_963796525.1). Classification (GTDB taxonomy): domain Bacteria; phylum Actinomycetota; class Thermoleophilia; order Solirubrobacterales; family Solirubrobacteraceae; genus Palsa-465. The sequence goes on along the minus strand of CAWCMD010000005.1, from coordinate 455 downwards.
CGATCCTCTCGCCGAGCTCGCATCGGGTGCTCGGAAGGCTGCGCGGCACCCAGACCGACATCAAGATCGAGCATGGGATGGAGACCGTGCAAGGCATGCTGACCTACCAGTTCCGGGACGGCAGCGAGATCGTGATCGGCGGCCTCGCGGCGTACCCGCTGACCGGGAAGAACCTGGTGAAGGGCAAGACATTCGTGCGGCCCGTCCTCGGGGGGACCGGCAAATACGCCGGCGCCACGGGAGTGGTCCTGAGCCGGCGGCTGTCAGGGAACCGCTACGACCAGGTGTTCAAGCTGAGGTTCTGACGGGCCCAACCCCCGTACGAGCTGGAGCTCTGAAGGGCCAACCCCCATAACGTGACAATTCGCCCCGGCCGGTGGGCAACGAGTCACCAAATGGGTGCTATGGCCCCCATTTCGTTAAACGTCGCCTTGGCGAGCGGTCGCTTTGTAACG
>CAWCMD010000004.1:0-227260 GCA_963796525.1 uncultured Solirubrobacterales bacterium | reverse complement strand
CCACAACACACGCGCATGCTGGGCCGCGGCCGACCCCGCGGTCGTGAGGTAAAGGCCTTCTGACCGGCCCCTTACCGCGCTCTTGACCGCGGTGCCGACACTGGTCGAAGTCCACCAATCCGCGCCTCTGGATGACGGCGCGTCGCTCCCACAGGAGGCCCGATGAACATCCGCACACTCACGCCCAAGCTCACCGGCGCCGGCATCGCCGTCGCGCTGGCCGCCGTTCCGGCCGCCGCCCTGGCCGCGGCATCGACCGCTAACTGGCAGATACCCCTAAAGGCAAGCGCCTCGTACCCAAAGGCGACCGGCAGCGCCCAATACCAGGCGCAGCCCGGACAACGCGAGATCCAAATCGAGGTTCAGCACATCCCCTCGATGGCCGGCAAGACGGTCATCTACTCTGCCTCCGGCATCACGCTGGGCCACGCCAAGGTCTCGCGGGTGGGGCAGGCGGACATCACCCACAACACCGAACTGCGTCAGAACGTCCCGCCGATCTCCCACGGCTCGCCCGTGACAGTCCGCACGGCCAGCGGCGCGCTGATCGTCTCCGGCCGGTTCTAACCGGATTATCGCGGTGCGAAGTAGCGGGCCGCCATGATCAACATCTGATTCACGCGGGCTGACCACAGGATCCAGTTGTGGCCCCCCGAGTACATCGCATAATGGGCGTCCGCTCCCGCGGCGCGGAGAGCGGACGCCATCGGTTGGGTCTGCCAGCGGTCACTGTCGCCGTTGCCGACGTAGAGAAAGGCGCGCAACGGATACCTGGCCAGCTCTGGTCGAAGGGTTCGGACGTATTCGCGGGGGCTGTTGTAGGCCAGTTGCGCGCGCGTGGCGTGGGAGAAGACCCCGCTGCGGGTCTGGGTGAAGTAGCCAGACCACACCTGGACGAGACCGAACAGCGCGAGCCGGTGAAGGCCGAGGTTGGCCGCGCCATACGCGCCTGCCGAGAGGCCGGCAATGGCCCGATCGCGGCGCGACGGTAGCGTCGCAAAGCGCCGGTCCACGTTCTGCACCACGTCCACGACGTAGCTCTCGAACCGGCCCGCAGGGGTGTTGGCCCACTCGGAGTCGGTCGCCGTCCTTTCTCCGATCCGTCCGTCAGGGAAGACGAGGATCATGGGTTGGACGAGATGCCGGGCGATGAGCTTCTCGAGCCGGGTCTCGATTCTCGCGTTGACGGTGAAGGCCAGCGGACGACCCGGCATCCCATGGAGCAGGTAGAAAACGGGCAGAGGCCTTGCCGGCGTGTAATCGGACGGGAGATACACGAGATAGTCCGCCCGGCGGCGCAGCGCTTCGGAGTAGAACCTGACGGTGAGCAGCCGGCCTTTATGGGGGGTGGCGCGCCGAAGTGCGCTGGCCCGAGCACGTGCCCGGATGCTTGCCGGGCGAGACGTAGTTGCCCGCACCGGCGCCGGCGCTTGAGCCGGTCTGGCCTGTGCTCGAGCATGGTCGCTGGGGAGGCCAAGCGCAGCGATCAGCGCCGCCGCGACCGCGGCAGCCAGAGGCACGATCACGAGACGCCTCCGGGCGACCCAATCGGCTCCATGCGCAAGTCGCGGGCGAAGCCACAGGCCACCGCGTAAGCCCGGAGTGAGCCTGAACGGCTTGCTGCCCAGCCGGCGCCAAGCGCCGGCGCTTCCCGCGGCCAGCAGTAGTCCCTCGATCCAGGGACCGATCCCGGGCGCACGGTTCAGGAGCACATCGCTCAGCCTCAGGTTGCGGGCCAGCGCGAAGGAGACGTCTGACGCCAGGAGCAGGAACAGCGGTCCGAGAATCGCCACCGACACGAGTCGAGCCGAGCGGCTTGCGCGGCGGAGGGCCAGCCCGAGGACGGAACCGGCGGCGAGGCCTGCCACGACCGTCGCGGCTAGGGGCTGCGCGTCGAAGCCTGCGAGCTGGAGGAGGGGCAACGCGTCGGGAACCGCGGGCCCGATGGCGAGCGGCTGCAACCCGCGCAGGGAGTAGAGCAGTCCCACAGCGACGAGTGAGCAGACGCCAGTGGCAAGGAACCCGAGCACCACCACCACCGCGACGCGGCTTGCGCGGACCAGGACCGCCGCGACGCGGCTTGCGCGGACCAGGACCGCCGCGCTCGCCGGCCTGGGCCACGAGCCCGGCTCGCTGTGAGTCGCCTCGGTCTCTCGTGCCGCCTCCTCCTTCGGCTCGGCCGAGCCGACCGCTGAGGCGGGGCCGATGAGCCGCTGTTGCGCTCGCGCCAGCGGCCAAACGCACGCGAGCACGACAACGATGGCCAGGCCGTGCGCCACACTCGCGCCGGGAGTGCTGCCGAACGGCTCCCCGAACGCGAGCACGCCGAGACCGGCGGCTGTCACCGCGGTGAGCGCGGTCATCAAGGAGATCGGCCGCACCGCGTCACTTCGGCGGAGAGCCGCCTGCAGGCAGAGGAAGCCACCGACGGTGCAGAGCCCGGCCAGTACGGTCCAGCCCGACAGCAGGCCCCCCACCCCGTGGACGCGCAGCGCCACCGCGTCGGCCTTGATCGCGGCGTCGGCGGCTCCGTAGAGCACGCCTGCGGCGATTGCCTGCGTGATGGTTCCTGCTACGGGGCCGAGCACGGCCGCGCCCGCCATCGCCAGCGTTGCGGCAGCGATCAGGACACCCGCGTGCAGGTGACCGTGACCGGCGGCGAAGCCGATCGGGAGGGACACGAGGCCGATCGCGATGATCCCGATGGCCGCAAGCTGTACTCGACTCACGGACTGCCCGACCAGCCGGGCGGCCAGCGGCACCGAGAGCGCCAGGCTGCCCGCGCTGAAGGCTTGGACCAGAGTCAGGGGAGCCAGCCCGACAGCGATGATCGCTCCCGCGAAGCCGAGCCAGCCGACGCCCTGGCCAATCACCCACGAGCGGTCGCGGAAGCCATCGATCAGGCTGGGCCGGCCGCGCGCGAGGGCATTCGAGTGACCGCGCTGCTGAAGCACAAACCCGAGGTTGATCAGCGCGCCCGAGATCAGCGCCAGGAGCAGGGCGCCCAGCAGTCGCAGCTCTGACGCGGGCCGCCGGAGGTGGCGCGGCGTAGAGTTCGACAGCGCGGTGGCGGCCCGGCGGGTCGGAGCGGGGGTGATGGGTGATCCCGTCTGGGGAGCACCGGCGACGGGGTGGCTCCGGCCAACGATCACGGGGCGCGCGAAGTCCGAGGAGGCCAGATCAAGCATCTGGTTGAGCCTCGGGTACCACACGGACCAGTCGTGCCCTCCCGGGAACAGCCTGGCCTGCACCTGTGCACCGAGGGCGCTCAGAGAGTTCACGATCGCTGGCTGCTGGCGGCTCGCGGGGTCGCTGCGTCCAACAAACAGGTACACCCGCAGCGGATATCGAACCAGCGAGCGGCCGAGCCGCGCAAGCCGGTCCAGGGGGCTGTTGTACGCGAGCGTGGCGGGATCTGCGGCGGCGAACACACCTGTGCGCGTCTGCGTGAAATAGCCCGACCAGGACTGCACGTTGGCGAATGCCGAAAGATGGTGCAGCGCGATGTTGAGCGCGCCGTAGGCGCCGGCCGAGAACCCTGCGATCACGCGGTCCTGGCGACGAGGCAGCGTCGAGAACCGCTGGTCGACGTTGTGCGTCACCTCAAGCACATAGCTCTCGTAGTTCCCCGAGGCGGTGTTCGCCCACTCGGAATCCGACAGAACACTGCCGCCGATCCGCCCATCCGGATAGACGAGGATCATCGATCGAGCGTTGCCGAGTGCGAGCTGGTTGTCGAGCCGGACGTCCATGTTCGCGATGTCGACGAACACCTTTGGCTGCCCGGGCATCCCGTGGAGCAGGTAGTAGACCGGGTAGCGCCGATGGGAGCTATAGCCCGGCGGCAGATAGACCATGTAATCGGCCCTGCGGTGAAGGGCCGCCGAGTAGTAGTTGACCGCGAGCAGGCGCCCGGTCCCGGCGCGCGGCAACGGCACCAGCGCGACGAAGCCCCGGTGCAGGTAGTAGTCGCGTCCGTAGCTATACGCCCCGAGTAACCCGACGACGATGACGCTCCCGGCCGCTAGCAGGATCGCGGTCTTGACGCCAAGCTTTCTCATCCGCCCAGCCGCTCCGTCAGCTGCGGTGGCGAGGACGGCCGTGCCCGTGGATCGCCTTCCGGCTCCGGCCTCGCGCTGGGGCGCCGCAGGTACCCCTCGGCCTGCAGGACGCGGAGCACTGACCGCGGCAGGGCGATGCGGGACTCGTAGATCAGGTAGCGAGGACGCCAGCTGGGGAGGAACTTCTGGTTGAAGAGCACCAGGCGGTCCATCTGAAAGCGCTTCCCCAGCCGGTTGAGCGCGAACTGGATGAGCGCTTTGCGGACACGGCTGCCCGCGGGCCCGCGCCTGACCAAATGGCCGAGTCCGGCGTAGTTGAGGCTCACCTCGGGGACACCATGAGCGCGCGCGAACTCCAGCGCGTGACAGACGAGCGCCTCGTTGAGTCCGTTTGGCGTCTCCCCAACCCGGCGCATCGTGTCCAACGACAGCTTGCCGCGATGGGCGAGGAATCGCATCACCGCCTGCAGCTGGCCGCTGGGCGACCGCGCCACCACATACAGGTCTCCGGGACGCACCCCCAGCTCGAACTCGCCGAGGCTCATCGCAAATCCGATCAGGTGCTCGCGCTGCGAGCGCCACGCGGCCTCTAGCTCGTCGATCTCGATCTCGAGCGCGTGGTCGATGTCACGTCCTTCCCGGACAGCGATCTGCCACCCACGCCGCTCCACACGATGCACCGACTGACGCAGCTTGCGGACCGGACGGCCTTCCAGCGTGAAGTCCAGAGGGTTGACCACGGCCTCCTCCCCGACGCACGTGGCCCGCAGGCCAAGCGTCCGATAGGTCTCGAGATGACGCTGCGACCCGCCATAGACCGCGAGCCGAAGGCCGGCGGCGTGCGCGCGCTCGAGCAGCTGTGCCAGCACCTCTCCGGCGCAGCCGTCCGGGCCCACGGGATCGCCTGACACCACCACCGTGTCGCCGATCACCCGGTAGGCCACCACCCCACCGGCGCAGACCTCAAAGCGTTTGTCGGGCCGCAGGATAAACGGCGATAGCGAATCCTCGCCGTAGTCGTCGACGATCGCACGCGCATGCTCGAGTCCGGCCTCAAAGCCCTCGCGGTCCGCCCATTGAGGGCGGCGCAGATGCCACACGGCGAGCAGCAGACTCACAAGCGCACCCGCGAACACCACGTCGATGAAGAGCGCCCACTGATCCGGGACGTGGCTGCGAACGAGGATCAGCGCAGGAACTCCCCGAAGCGGATGGAAGTCTCGTGCGGCCCGGATCACGCGCACCGCGGGGGCCGCGAGATCGGCGAGAGCAGCCAGACTCCACGCGAGTCCCGCCAACGGCAGCGCGGCCATCCCAACCCGAGACTCGTTCGTTGTGTGACGCTCACCGAGGCGGAAGCGGCGCAGGCTGCCGGCGGCGGCCGAGATCGCCGCGCTCGCCACGAACGCTGCGGCCGTCAGCCAGAAACCCTCCAGGACACACGAAATCACGGCGACCGTCGCGCCGATCCAGAGAGCGGCGGCACGGCGATACCTCAACAGGCGACCCATCGACCCACTCCGTTGAGCGGCGCACCCGCGTTGCCAGAATGTCCGGTATGAGAGCTCGCCGGCTTGCCCGCGGTGCGCTGCTGATCGTCGCGGCAGCAGCGCTGCTCACCGCAGGAGCCTTGGTCGTCTTGGCCGCCCACGGCCGCGCCTCGCGCGGCGCCACGCGTCGCGTGGCAGTACCGCTTGCGCGCACGGTGTCGATTACGTGTAGATCGCCGTCGCTGGGCGGTCAGCTCCCCACCCTGGTCTATTTGCCGGCGGCCTACCGTTCCAGCAGCCGGCGGTATCCCGTCGTCTACTTCCTCCACGGACTTCCGGCCAACCCACAGTCCTACACCCAGAACGCGTTCGTCGCCCACGCGCTCGTCTCCGCCCACGCGGAAGCGATCGTCGTCACGCCCCAAGGCGCGCGCGAGAACGACGCCGACCGCGAGTATCTCAACTGGTCCTCGACCGAGAACTGGCCGCAGGCGATCAGCCGCGATCTCACGACATGCATCGATCACCGCTTCCGCACGGTCGCGAGCCGCGAGGGTCGCTCGCTGATCGGCCTTTCGGCCGGGGGTTACGGCGCGTTCAACGTCGGACTTCGGAGCCTCCAGACCTTCGGCGCAGTCGAGTCCTGGAGCGGGTACTTCGTCGGCACCGACCCGAGTGGCTACCACGTGCTGAAGCTCGGCCCGCCTGCCGCCCAGCGGGCAGCCACCGTTCCTGACGGTCCCGCTCTGGCCAAGGAAGTGGCCCGCTGGCCATCGCTGATCGCGTTCTACGTCGGCAGCTCCGACGACCGCTTCGCCGACGCCAACCAGGCCTTCGACGCGTCGCTGCGCAGGTACGGCATCGCCCACGTGTTCCGCGTCTACCCCGGCGCTCACTCCGGGGCGCTGTGGCAGGCGCAGGCTCCCTCCTGGCTGGCCCTGGCGCTGACTTACCTGGCCACCGGACAGACCGTCCTGCGTCGCAGATAAGCCACCCCCGACGCGTCTCGGGGACAACGCCCCGCTCATCCCCAGCAGCGCGGGCGGCGCACACAGAAGCGCATGTTCCAGTCCGGCGCCGCTCATCATTGACGGATGCTCCTTACAGACATAAGGTCGACGTCAATCCAGGCGGCTGCTGGATTGCATTCCGATTACGCAACGGCGTGACTTCTCTTAATCAGCGCGTGCGTCAACGTCCCGCGCTGCACTGGGCTCGCGCCGATCGCCAGCAGAGCCACGCGACGTGGTCGGCGTTGACCGGCAGGTTGGCCGCGCGCCAGCAGCCCGCGCGCCCCTGCTGCCAGAACATCGGCGCCCCCAGACGGCGTGGGTCGTAGCTCAGCGGGTCGCCGAGCGCCTTGGCGAGCGCTTCCTTGCTCGACCACATCGAGCAGGCGTGCGCAACGGGGTCGCGCGATGTCGTCCACTCGGCGATTTCCTCGGGCGTGCAGATGCTCTGGGCGAATGCTGCGTCGCATGGTTCGAGTCGTTCGATGTCGATGCCGACGGCGTCGTGGTGCCACGACACGAGCGCGAACGGATGCCGGTACGAACGCGTTACATGCCGTGCGCCCGCTTCGTCAGTAAACGAGCGAGCCCAGTCTCGAAGCCCGGATTCGTCGACACCGGCCGTGCGTGCATCGAGCAAGTACGCCTCGGGTGCCCCGGCCGGACGCGCGAGAACGATCGGGTCGGCGCGCATCAGACCGCGAGAACGGGGGCGCCGTGCCAGCGGGTCCGGGCGGGTAGCTCCTCGCCGCGCATCACGACCGAGCGGGCCCCGACGCTGCAGTGCGCGCCGATCGTCGTGTCCGGCAACATCGCCGCCGCGGGGCCGATGGTCGCTCCCTGGCCGAGCGTGGCCGGGCCGATTCGCATCAGGCGGTCGTGGAAGAGGTGTGTTTCGACGACGCCGTTGCGGTTGACCGCGCACCCTTCGCCGAGCTCGGCCACGTCGAACTCCGTCACCGTGAGCGCCTCGAGCCAGACGTCGCGCCCGACGGTCGCTCCCATCATCCGCATGTACGCGGACACGATCGGGGTCGCGACCGCGGCTCGCAGGAGCCATGCTCCGGCGAGCTGTTCCTGACAGGTGTTGATGATCTCGTCGCGCCAGACGAAGAACGAATACAGCGGGTGCTCCCCCGGGTGGTAGCGGCCCATCAGCGCCCATTTGATCGCGATCGTTATCAGCGTCGCGGTCACACCCGCGCCCACGAGCATCATCGGAGCGGCCAGGATCATCGCCCAGAGTCCCCCGACGGTGCCGACCGCACTGAGTCCCAGGAATACCGTTCCCGCGAGCATCGTCGAGACGGTGGCGGGCAGCAGGATCCGGATCAGCTCCATCGTCGCGCGAGCCAGGATCAGGTGCCCCGGCGGGTTGGTCGTGCGTGCGGGATCGAACTTGTCGGCGACCCGCGGAAGCTCGAGCGCCGGCGAGCCGAACCAGGACGTCCCGTCGGTGCTCGTCGCCGGAGCTGTGGTGAGCACGCCCACGAGGCTGTCGTCGCCGACCAGCGTGGAGGCCTCGAGGATCGCGCCGTTGCCAAGGAAGCTGCGGCTCCCGACCTCGATCGGCGCGACGTACAGCCAGCCGCCGCGTGCCTTCGCCGCGGCGAGCACGACGTCGTCGGTGGCGAAACTGCCCTCACCGAAGCGGGTGAGGTGGTTGAGCCCGACCGCGGTCGAGATCTCGGTCCGCTTTCCGACCTGGACGCCGGCCAGTCGCAGCCACGGACGGGTGTACAGGCTCGAGTAGAGCGGGAACAGCAGTCCGCGGGCCTGGTTCATCAGCGACTCGCTGAACCACAGCGCCCAGCCGACGGTTCCGTCGTCCCGATGCCACCCGGCCTTGACCAGCGGCGAGACTGCGCGGACCGCGAGCGCGATCAGAACCGAATAGGAGAACACCACACCGAGAGCCAGCAGCGGCGCGAGCATCACGATCGTCATGGCCTCCGACGCGATGCTGACATTGCTGGGCGCCAACGCCGCCACGAGCAGGATGCCCGGAATGGAGGCGAGCAGCGGCACGACACTCTGTGCCGTTAGGCCGGCCGCGTACATAACCTTCAAGCGCCGGCGCATCGTCGTTGCCGGGACGTCCGTCTCGGGCCAGTCTGTGCCGGCTTGGCCGACCGGCCGGCCGGGCGACCCGGCCCAGCGTTGCCCGGCGGGCACGTGACCGCTGATGACGGTCCCGGGCTCTAGCTCGGCACCTGGCCCAATCGACGCTCCTGGCATCAGCACCGTGCGGGTTCCCACGCGGGAGTCGGGACCGATTTGCAGCTCGTCAATCACGAGTTCCTGGCCATCAATCCACCATCCGTGGAGGTCGACGTCGGGCTCGAGCGTGGCCCGCTCGCCGATCCTGACGATGCTGGTGGGTGGCGGCAGCGTGCCCAGCCGGGCACCCTCGGCGACCGAATGGCCCATGATCCGCGCGTACCGCGTTGCCCATGGCGTCCCAGCAAGGGACTCGAGCTGAGCGATCTCGGCCAGCCGCTCGACGAACCAGATGCGCGAGGTCACCCAACTCCCTCGCGCATAGCGACCGGGCTTCAGATCCGCGAGCAGGACGCGGCGCGCCGCGAGCACGATGCCGACCCGGCCTGGGGCGCTCGTGAACACGAGCCAGCCGATGATCAGCCACGCCCAGCCGACCTGAGGCCCAACGTTGGCGATGCGATCGAAGGCGAGGATGCCCAGCAGCCATTGCGGAGCGGAGAGCGAGATCAGGGCGAGCGCCCCGGCGGCCCGGATCGCCCCCCAGCGGCGGCTTACGGGCCCGTGCGTGCTGGGCGCTTGCCGGTCGGATGAGGCGAGCTGGTCGAGCCTCGTGCTGAGCTCCTCGAGGCGGCGGTGGTTATAGACGTCGGCGACCGCGACCGCGGGGAAGCGCTCACGCAGAGCGGAGGTCAGTTTCGCGGCCGCGAGCGACGTGCCGCCGAGCTCGAAGAAGTCGCTGTCGAGTCGGATCTCGGCCGGGCCCAGTTGATCGGTCCAGCGTTCGGCGAGCCATGCCGCCGTGCCGCTGAGGTCTGCGGTGTGCGTGGCCGTACCGTCGGTCGGCGCGGGCCATGGGAGCGCTTTCCGGTCCGCTTTGCCCGAGGCTCCCTGCGGCAGCTCGGCAAGCATCACGATCAGCGGGATGAGAGCCTGCGGGAGGCGCCGGGCCAACATCGCGCGAACCTCGGTTGGGTCGACCTCGCCGACGACGTAGGCGACGAGCAGCTTGTTGCCGGCGGCGCTCTCGCGCAGCACGGTCACGGCTGCCTTCACTCCCGGGATGTCGTGTAGTTGGCCGTCGATCTCGCCCAGCTCGATCCGGCGGCCGCCGATCTTGACCTGGTGGTCGCGACGGCCCACGAACACCAGGCCGTTAGTCGTCTCGCGGACGATGTCGCCGGTGCAGTACGCGCGCTCCCAGCCCAAGGCTGGGACCGGCGGGAAGCTTTCCGTGTCGAGCACGGGATCGACGTATCGGGCGACGCCGACTCCCGAAATCACGAGCTCGCCGGGTTCGCCGATCGGGACCGGCTCACCATCGTCGTCGACGATCGCCGTTTCCCAGCCGTCGAGCGGCCGGCCGATCGTGACCGGCTCCCCAGGATGTATCCGTGCCGCCGTGCTGACGACCGTGGCCTCGGTCGGGCCGTAGGTGTTCCACACCTCCCGGCAGGCTGCGAGACGCCATGCGAGTGGCTCGGGACATGCTTCGCCGCCGAGGATCAACAGCCGCACACCGGCGAGTGCAGTGTCGTCCCACATCGATGCGAGCGTCGGGACGGTCGAGACGACGGTCACGCCGCGCTCCGCAAGCCATGGACCGAGATCAGACCCGGCCCGTACCATCGATCGAGGGGCGGGAACGAGGGTCGCGCCGTTTCGCCAGGCCAGCCACATCTCCTCGCAGCTGGCGTCGAACCCGACCGACAGGCCCGCCAGCACGCGGTCCTCGCGGTCAACGGTCCACAGCCGTGCCTCAGCGTCGACGAATGCGGCAGCGGAGCGGTGGCTGACTGCGACGCCTTTCGGCGCGCCCGTCGATCCGGATGTGAAGATCACCCAGGCGTCGTCGTCGACGTTCGGCGGACGACCCGCGCCGCGGGGCTTCGCAAGCCGCTCGGCCGTGAGCCCGTCGCGTACGACGGCGCAGGCACCGGCACGCTCGAACACGTCCGCCGCCCGGGCAGGCGGATCGTCGGCGTCGACCGGGACGTACGCGGCGCCGGACTGCAGGACACCGAGGATCGCCACGTAGAGTTCGCTCGTGCCGCTCGAGACGTGGACGCCGACGCGGTCGCCGGCTCCGATGCCGAGCTCCCTCAGCCGCGCCGCGAGCTCGCGGGCCACGTTGGACAGCTGGTCGTAGGTCAGGGTCGCGTCGGAGGCGTCGATCGCGGTCCGCCGGCCGCAGCGAGCGACCGTCGCGTTGAAGATGTCAGGCAGGGTTCGCGCCCGCGGCGCGGCCGCCCTACTGGTCGTGATCGAGAAGCTCATCGGTGAAAGCGAGTGGGGCCGTGGGTGCCTCGCGGCGGTGGGCAGACGCTCGGCCTGCCCACCGCGGACCGGAGGCACCGGTCATCAGCGGTCGCGGCGGCTGTCCGCGCCGTTCTTGTCGACCGACTTCTTGTCGACGTGGCGAGCACCGTTTGCGTCGCGACTGCTATCGACGCGCCCGGTCTTGCCGGGGTCATGATGCGCTGGGGAAGCTCCAGCCAGGGCCGCGGCCGGCGCGGCCGCGAACGCCAGCGCGGCAACGGAACCAGCAATAGCGATTGTCCGTGATCTCATTTTCGTTCTCCTGAATTCGGGCGCCTTGGTGATGCGCGCCATGCATTGACGCTGATGACGATGAAAGGCATGGTCAAGAGAGCGGTAAGAGACGGTTCAGAAGCGACTTACATGCCAAGTAGCGCGTGTCTTGGGCCTGGCGATCGCGACGACCAGGCCCAGCCCTACCCTTCAACGCGTGCGTCTCGAAGGAATCCAGACCGGAGACATCGTCGAGGTTGACCGGCTCGGCCGTCGCTTTCATGCCCTAGTCACTGGGACGGCTCAGGGCCGCCTATCCGTTCAGCCGCTCGACCGTCGCGTCACCTACCGGACCTGTGGTGCGCATGACGTCGTGGCGCACTGGGCCAAGCGTGGCCGACCGCGAGCGATCAACGAGCCGCTCGAGCCGTCGCCACTTCAGCTCGAGCTCGATACAACGCTCCGCGACTGAGCCCAGACCCCAGCGACGCAGTCCCGTCCATCCACATGCTGACCAGCCGTTGGTAGCTTGCGCGGAATGCGCGCGGCAGGGGCTCAGTGCTCGGCGTTCTCGTTGCCGTCCTGGCGGCTGCCGTCGTGGTGCGGTCCGCTGGCGCGATCGAGAGGGCGACGCGGAAGTCGAACCTGTCGTGCGCCAGCTCCCGTTTGCTTCTGCTGGGCTCCTATCCCTCGGAGGTCAGCGCCAACCTGTCGCTTGAGGAGCTCGATCCCGGCCAGCCGACGACCGTGCAGGGACACGATTTCTACTCGGGTCGGCTCGAGCGCCGGCGCGTGGTCCTGGGCATCGCCGGTCAATCGCCCAACGACACCTACGCCATCACACCGCGAATGTCAGCGACAAGGCACTCGCGGTCGCCAGGTCGATCGCAGCAAAGGCCACGTCAAAGCTCGGAAACACCGCCGCGGTGGACGATGGCCCGTGCGTGTGCTCGGGAATCGTCGACAGCCTCAAGCTCGTGCCGACGATGCGATCTCCAAGGGTCATCGTCGGCGGCAGCGGCGAGACCGACAACACAGGCGCGAGTGACCAGTGCCTCGCCGATGGCGGGATGCTCGAGGGCTGCAACCCCTGTCCGCCCGGCTCGACGCAGGCGATGGTCCAAAGCGGTGTGACCGCCGGCGCGACAACGTCGGCGGCCGCGGCGAACATGGCGTCACTTGCTGCACAGGACGGACTCCTCGTCCCAAATGCGGCCGAGCTGCTTTCCCGCGTCACGCCGCCGTCGCCGGCCACGCGGCGTGCCGCATCGACCCAGCCCGGCACGGCGTCGGGCGCTAGATATGTCGCGGACGACCAGCAGACCACCGCTTCGATGCGCGCCGCACAGCTGCACGATGTGCCGTTCATCGCCTTCCGCGGCATCTCCGACACGACCGCGGTCGGCGACCTGTGGCCGTTCGAGTGGCTGGTCTACCAGCAGCTTGCGGCCGACAACGCCGCGGTCGCGGCGCGACTCTGGGTTGGCGCGTGGAATGCTCGCGCGCCCACTGAGGCAGCCATGGTCTGCCGCCTCAAATGGCAGCGACGAGCGCGCCCGGAACTTGGGCGAAGGCGAGAGCCGACCGCCAGCGACCAATGCCCGCACTCCTAGGGGTCCTTCATCCGGGGACCGTTTCGCGTCTCGGTCAGCGTCGGACAGGGGTTGGGAACTCTCACCCTATGGTGGATTCCGTGCGTGCTGGGTGACGGGCAGCATTAGCCGCAGCTACCTACCGCCCGATCAGAGGAGAGAAGTATGCGCTTCGCGACGAGATGCCGTCTCACCCCATCGATGGTGCTGGCTTTCGCCGCGTTGTTCGTGGCGTTAGTCGGTACGTCGTCCGGTCAACCGATCCTACGCACCATCGCGGGATCATCACGCTCTGTAACCAAGAAGCAAGTGGAGGCTCTGATCAGACACGATGCCGGCGTCGTCAGCACGAATGACTTCAGTCCGGCGAACCCCGATATGGTGATTTCGTTTACCAAGCTGCGGGCTAACACCGAACTGCTGATCTCATGGAGTGGCACCGGCTATCGCACTAGTGCAGGTCTTGGCGGGCTCGTTTTGTCAGTGGACGGTCAGAAGCAGGATCTGACAAACCAGTTCGTCAACAATCCAAATGGGCATCTCACGTTCCCTGCCGGCCACAAAACCGTGACCGGCCTTGCCGCGGGCACGCACACGATTCAAGTCGCGGAGGATGCCGGCACCACGAGGGATGTCAACGATGTCTCCTTCATCTCGATAGTCGAGGTCACACCCACTAGTTGACGCTGCCGAGCAGTGTTACGAGACGCGTCCTGCTGGCGCGCGCGGGCCCGGCAAAATCCGAGTGGGACGGTCGGAAACGTGGTAGGGTGGTGATCCGCTTCGGTGAGCCTCTGCTCTTCTCGCTTTCGGGGCGACGTCTTCGGTCAGAGGGGCAGAGAGGCGGTCGGCCATGGCCACCGCGACAAAGCAGCGTCACGCTGCTGCTACCAAGGGGACTGCGCTGGCTGCGCGCGAGGACATTCGCGCGGCCCAAGCTTTACCCGTCGCCTGATTCAGGCGAGAGAGGTTTGCAATGGCAACCAACCCATCCCCCTATCCGCTGCGACTGACGGGCGAGCTCTCGCCGCAGCTCAGCCGCGGGCTGTGGCTCGTTAAGTGGCTGCTCGCGATCCCCCACTTCATCGTGCTGTTCTTCCTGTGGATCGCATTCATCGTTGTGAGCGTGATCGCGTTCTTCGCGATCCTCTTCACGGGTCGTTACCCGCGAGGGCTGTTCGAGTTCAACGTCGGCGTCCTTCGCTGGTCGTGGCGCGTCGGCTTCTACTCCTACAGCGCGCTTGGCACCGACCGCTATCCGCCATTCACGCTGGACGACATGAGCGACTACCCGGCCCGGCTCGAGGTCGACTACCCAGAATCACTCTCACGCGGGCTTGTGCTCGTGAAATGGTGGCTACTCGCGCTGCCGCAGTACCTGATCGTCGCGGTGTTCACCGGGGGCGCCTGGGCCACCTGGACGGGGACGGGGAGTCAGTGGATCTGGAGCTCAGGCGGCCTGATCGGGCTGCTGGTCTTGTTCGCAGGCGTCGTGCTGCTGTTCACCGGCCGCTACCCGAAGTCGCTGTACGACTTTGTCCTCGGGATGAACCGTTGGGTGTTTCGCGTCGCTGCCTACGCCACGCTGATGACCGACTCATACCCGCCGTTCCGGCTGGACCCGGGTGGAGAGGAACCGCCGACCGCCACCGCACCCAACGCCGTGCCGTCACCGCCAACCCCGGCGACCCCCTGAGAACGGGGCAGCATCGAGACGGTTTGGGGCTAGCGGTTGTCTGTGCGCTCCTGCTGACCGTCCTGCTCGCCGCGCCTTCGCCGGCTCCCGCGGCATGGCGTGAGGTGGTTGGCGGGATCCGACCGATCAGCGACATCGGCCACGCGCCGAGCCTGGCGTCGGTCGACGGCGTTCCCTAGTCGCCTGGCAGGAGGCCCACGGCCCGAGCTCGATTGTCGACGCGTCGGTCGGAGGTGCAAGCCCGACAGTCGCAAGCTTCGGCACGGCCCCAGCTGCTCGCGCACGCTCGCGGTCGCGACCCTGACGCGCGGCGCGCAAGCCGGGCTCAGCGCCATCAAGTTCACCGCACGGATCCACGGCAGGGCGCTTAGACCAGCGCGCTACGAGGCCGTGTTCACGCCTATCAACGTGGCCGGGGCATCATTGTCGGGGCGCCTCGGCTTCACGATCGTCAAACGCTGACGTGCCCGGCCGGCCTCGCCGGCTCCGCTGCGGCTATCCCGAGTTCCCGGGCGGGTCGGGCATGCTCTGGCACGTGTGGTAGCCGTAGGGGTCGTCGCTGCGATGTACCTGCTGAAGGACCTCGGGGAACACCTGGAAGTTCTGCGGTGAGTAGAAGTTGAGCTTGAACAGCCCGATCCCGCCTCCCTGCGGCGCGGCGGGGTCCCGGAACAGCGGCCCCGTCAAGCTGTCCGGCGGAGCGGGGATATACGCGTCGTGCAAATGGTCCACTGCGTTACGGGCGCCGACGGCGAGCACGTGATACTGACCGAGATAGCGGGGGTCGGTCATGTGGTAGGTCAGCTCGGCGCCCGTCCCGGTGTGCTGGAACAAGTGCTTGTCGTACGTGAATGAGAGGCCGATGCACTGCCACCCCGTGGCGTGGCTGACGCCCGTCCCGAGGTCGTACAGAACCGGATAGGCGACTGGTACAAGCGCCTGGTAGATCGCCTGCTTCGTTCCGAGGCGGATCATCTCCGTGCTTGTGGCGATGTCACCGAGTGCCCACTTCGGGTTGCTGGTCGCAACCGCAGCGACCGCGCTCATCTTGCTCCAGTCACTCATGACGACCTTCGCCTCGGTGGTGAAGTACGACGACACGCGCTGGTAGCGGTCGAACAGATCGCCGCCGAGCCTCGCTGCAGCCGTCGTGACCTGCGGCCCGATGACGTCCGGGCTGCCGTCGTGGCGGGTCAGATAGGCGGCGAGACCAAACGCACCACTCAGGCCGGCGGCCACAGCGCCGGCGGCGGGGTTGATCGCGCCCGCAAACCCGCCGATCTTGGTGATGAACGTCATGATGGCCAAGACGTGCGAGGTCGAGTTGTTTTCCGGAGGGGGCTGAACCGCGGCCTTGATGTCCTCGGCTACCTTGGCGATGTCGACTAGGGCTGCGACCTGAACGCCGCCGATGAACGGCGCCTGAAGCCCCTTCGGGCCGAAGTACTCCTCAACGGTGTTGCGACGTCCGATCTCCAGTTCGAACTCCTGGCGAACCGCGTTGCAATCAGCGGCGGTGAAGTCTGGGTGGCTCTCGGCACACTTTGTTTTCGTCGCGTCGCTCCCGAGGCGGGTGAGGATCGTTGACCAGTTCGTCCCAACGTACTTCTCGTAGTACGCCTTGCGCACGTCGCAGGTCGGCGCCTGGCGATCGCAGACGCCGATCACGTCGGGGTCGCGGCCTAGGAACGTCGCCGCGGCAGCCTGTCCGCCGGTGAACGCCGGGAACCCGCCGTCCGGCGGCGAGGGCCGGTTGACGATCTTGACCAGATCGAAGTTGACCGTGCCGGCTGGGTCTGCGACCAGCGGCTCGTACTGATCGTCGCGGCCGCGAGCCAGCAGCCCGTGCAGCTTGCCGTCGGCGGCGAGTCCGGTGAGCGACTGACTTGATTCGGCCGACGCGGCGTCCATGGCTGAGCGCGCAACGAACGCGTAGCGTCCCTGGTGGGGCTCGTCGCTCGCGCCCCTGTTCAGGAAAGCGAACACCTGGGCGTTTCCTCCGAGCCTCCCGATCGCCGCTGCCGCCTCGAGCCAGCCGTTGCTGGTTCCCTTCGGCCTGCCGAACGCTTGCAACATCACGAGCAACTCGCCGTGATCGTTGTTTCTCGCGGAAGCCCAGGCGAGATCATCGGCCAGTCGCTTGGCCTCGGCCGCGTTCTCCGATCCATCGGCGTTGTTCGTGAAGTATGTGAAGTCCTGATCGAGCGCGAGCGTATGGCTGTGCAACCGCACGAGGAAGAACCCGGCTCTGCCGTCCGTCGGGGCGGTGTGAGCGTAGGTTTGGTCGCCGACTTTCATCGTGATCTCTGAGGGCGCGGGGCTGGCGTCGGTGTTGAACTCGACCTGGTCCGGGAAGACGAACTCGAAGTCTCCGGTCGTCGAGAGCGGGTTCAGCCGCAGATAGCCGGACATGTTCGCCAGGTGCGCCGGCTGCCCGTAACAGTGCTGGCCGTTGATGTCGCAATTGAGGAAGTGGTTCGAGATGAACGCCGACCCGGCGGGCGATCCCGGGACACCGATGATCGAAACCGGCAAGCTGCCTTGGAGCGTCCTGTCACGGTCGCGGTCGCTCATCTTCGCGACACCGAGCGTCTGAAGCAGCGTCCGCCCGTCTTCCGGGTTGCCCATCGGCCCCCGAAAGTTGACGACCATCAGGTACGTCGGAGCTTTGTTGTAGCTCGTGGCGAGATCCGCGAGGAGCTTCGTCCCAGGTATGTTCGCCGAGACGCTGCCCGATGTGACTAGCTCAAGCGTTTGGCGGTTGAAGACTGCGTACGAGGCGTAGCCGTCGCAGCTGGACGTACCGCTGGGGTCGCAGGCCGCCGTCGTGCCGGGAACGGCTGCACCGTCCAGCTTGATCGTGCCGCGATCGTCGGCGGCGGTGTCAAGCCGCGCCCCGATTGGCGGTACGTCGGCCCGTTCGGTGACCGTGACCGTGTCTACCGAAGAGGTGCCGTTTGCGGCCCTGACCGTCACGCTGATCAGGTAGGTGCCCGCGGTCGGCGCGAGGAACCCAGGCGACCGGCTCGTCGCGTTCTGGAGAGTCGCCCGCGCACCCGCCGGCTGGCCGACGATCCGCCATCTGTAGGTGACGACCGGGGTACCGGAGACACCGGTCCTTGATGCGCTGCCAAGCAGGCGGATGAAACTGCCCGCGTTGCCGATCTGATCCGGACCCGCACCCGCGGTGAGCTGACCGGGCTTTCGCCAAAAGGTCTTCCCCTCCACGTCGTAGACCGCCGACCTTCCAGAGCGATCGGTGCGGTAGGCGAGCAGGACCAGTTGGTTGCGGCCCGGCCGCATCCAGTCGTTCGCACCGAGGCGCCCAACGTAGACGCTCCCTTGCGGCTGGAAAGCGCCATCATCGCGATGACCATTGATCCACGCCTGCAACGTGGCGTCCGGTGCCACGCCGACCACCGCGCGGACCGGCGCCTGCGGCCCTCCATCAAGAAGACTGCTCACCGTGAGCAGATTGGAGGCTCGCTGGGCGACGATGAATGTGACGCGATCGAAGTCCGCGCCGCGGTCGGTAAGGACAAGCAGCTCGTCCACGCCGAGCTGCAGGCCGTGTCCGAGCTGCAACGTCGCCCGGTATCCGCCTGCCGATCGGTGGAAATAGCGCTTGACGTCCCGCCCGTTGACCGACACGCGCAAGGCGCCGAGGCTCGCACGCGACTGCAGCACGACGTCCACCCGACCGTTGCCGACGACCTGATCGAGTACCGGTCTGGCGATTCGCGTCAGATTCGCCGAATTCGCGACCGGCCGGCTGCTCGCCGACGCGGCAGGCGCGAACGCTGCCAGTGCCAGCGCCATCGCCAACCCAACAGCAAACCCCCACCCGTGACGATCTTGACGGTCACGCGATGACACGACCCGCCCCGCCGGCGCGGCGGGTGTCGGAACGGCCGACTCGATGACACCAAACAGCCGCATAGGGCCTCCCCCTGTCGCCGACCCAGCGTTCGCCAGAGCCGATATGCAAAGAATGGGCCTGACGCCCCCCGAATCCCACGGACGCCCGACACGTCGGCAGCCAATCCATCGGCGACCGTCTGACATCACTGTAACCCACCCGTCCAGTGCCAAGCGAATCCTGGCGCGAGCGGAGCAAGACCCCGTGTGGGTGGAGTGACTCATGCGGCTCGTTCGCGGGACGTGACCGCGTGGACTCGAGGACCAACACGGCCGGCAGGTTCGCCGTCGTACGGGGGGAGCGGCTTCGTCGGCGGCGGCGGCGCGCTCGCCGACGGGCTGACATCGCCTGCTGGTGGCTCCGACGCTTCGGATTTTGGCTTATCGTGCCATGGCAATGAGCCGCCTCGTGGTCGTTCTCCTACTCGCCGGTGCGACGCTCGCTGGAGCAGCACCGGCGCTCGCTGGAGCAGCACCGGCGCTCGCCGGACAGCCGCCAACGAAGCGGCTGGCGGCGACTGTCACCCGCACCCGCTACGGCGTGCCGCACATCAAAGCGGCCGATTATGAGAGCCTGGGGTTGGGGTTCGGGTACGCGTTTGCCGCCGACGACCTCTGCACGATCGCCGACAGCTATGTGACCGTCGCCGGGCAGCGGTCGCGGTACTTCGGGCCCGACGCGACGTGGACGTTCACGGGTAACAGCACGGTCAACAACAACCTCGACTCGGACCTCTACTACACCAGGATCAACGACTCTGGCGTGATCCAACGGCTCGTCGCGGCGCCCCCTCCCGCCGGTCCGCTGCCGGCGGTCAAGCAGCTGGTCGCTGGTTACGTGAAGGGCTACAACCTCTACCTGCGGCGCACCGGGGTCGCGCACCTGCCCGATCCGCGCTGCAGGGGGGCGGCATGGGTGCGCCCGATCACCACGACCGATGTTTACCGCCGCTTTTTGCAGCTCGGCAGCTTGGCCAGCGCCGGCGCCGCGATCGACGGGATCGGCAGCGCCGCCCCGTTGCTCGACCCCGCGGCGGCCATGGCGGCACAGGCACGCTCCGATGCCGCGCTCTCAGCACTGGCGAGGACCCGGCGCAGCCTGCTCCCGTTTCCGCTGACCGCCGGGTCCAACGGCGTCGCGCTCGGCTCGAGCGCAACCGCCGACGGCATGGGGATGGTGCTCGCCAACCCGCACTTCCCCTGGACCGGATCCGAGCGCCTCTACCAGGTGCAACTCCAGATCCCGGGAAAGCTGGACGTTACCGGCGCCACGCTGTACGGGGTGCCGCTGGTGCTGATCGGCCAGACGGCCGGGCTGGCCTGGACCCATACCGTCGCCACTGCCTGGAGGTTCACACCTTACGCCCTGACGCTCGCGCCGGGCAACCCGCACGCCTACATCGTGGACGGCCGCACCGTCCCGATGCACGCAACCCCGGTGAGCGTCACCGAACGCACCGCCACCGGAGCGCTGCAGACCGTCAAGCGCACGCTTTACGACACGCGCTACGGCCCGATCTTCACATCGATCGAGGGCGTGCCACTGCCGTGGACGCCGGCGCTGGCCTGGGCGATCGACGACGTCAACGCGACGAACTTCCGCTTCCTGAACCACTTCCTGCTCACCGACCAGGCGCAGACGGTAAGCCGCTACGCCTGGATCGAGCGCAACTACCAAGGCATCCCATGGGTGAACAGCATCGCCGCCGATCGCCAGGGCCACGCCTACTACACGATGGACGGAGCTATCCCGTACGTCACCGACGCTCAGGCCACCTCGTGCGCCGCCGCCGGCGTCGGGCTCGCACTGTTCAAGCAGACCGGGATCCCGTTCCTCGACGGCTCACGCTCGGCCTGCGCCTGGCAAAGCTCGGCGCAGGCCGCAGCGCCGGGGATCTTCCCGCCGGCAAAGACCCCGACGCTGGAGCGCCGCGACTTCGTCGAGAACTCCAACGACAGCCACTGGCTGACAAATCCACTGCAGCCTCTGACTGGGTTCGCCCGGGTGATTGGAGACGAAGGGACCGAGCGCTCGCTGCGAACCCGGCTCGGGTTGACCATGATCGCCGCGCGGCTTGCCAGCACCGACGGGCTGCGCGGCAACCGGTTCACCCTCCAGGACCTGGCGGGAATCGTCACCGCCAACCAGGTGTTCGCGTCGATTCTGTGGCGTGACCCGCTGCTCGCCTACTGCCGCTCGCACCCGGCTCAGCTGGGCACCAGCGGCCCCGTCGACATCAGCGGCGCCTGCCCGGTCCTGGCCGCGTGGGACGGCCGCTATCAGCTCGCTTCGCGGGGTGCGCTGCTTTTCCGACGCTTCACCGAGCACCTGTATGCAAACGCCACCAGCATCCCGACCGGTACAGCCAGCGAGCAGTCGGTCGGCGCCGACAGCTTCTTCAGCGAGCCGTTCGACCCCGGACACCCGGTGAGCACACCGAGCGGGCTGAACACAGCCAACCCGGCCGTCGGGATCGCGCTGGCCGACGCCGTGCACGATCTCCAAGCGGCCAAGGTCCCCCTCGACGCCCCGCTCGGCAGCTACCAGTACGTCGTCCGCGGCGGAATGCGGATCCCGATCCCCGGCGGCACCGGCGACCCGTACGGCGTGTTCGACGCGATCGACTCCGCCTGGCAGCCCGGGCAGGGCTACCCCTCGGTGAGCGCCGGCTCGAGCTTCATCGCAGCGATGGGCTTCCAGCGCCACGGCTGCCCGGTCCGCCAGTTGACTTTCGTCACCTACAGCGAGTCCGAGAACCCCGCCTCCCCCCACAATTCCGACTACACCCGGGCGTTCTCACGCGGGCAGTGGGAGCCCGAACCATTCTGCGCCACCCAGATCCGCCAGCAGACCCAGAGCGTGCGTCGAATCTCGGCGCTGCGTTAGGGAACTCTCGCGCGCTCCGTCCCGGCCACTCCACGCAAGCGGAGGCCGACGGCGACCACGACTCAGCCGAACTCAGGCCTGAGGCTCTCCGGCAAGCGCGTCACCAAGGACCCACGGACTGGTCGGCCGCCAGGCGTTCTAGCCTCTGCGCGATGTCAGGGATCGGCGTGCTACGCGAGGGACCTCTGCACGCCGCGATCAAGCAGTTCCTGGCAGAGCCCGGGGACCGCTTCGAGGTACCAGTCGATCGGTTCGTGATCGACCTCGTGCGCGCCGACGGCGAGCTCGTGGAGATCCAGACCGGCGGTTTCGCAGCGCTCGGTCCGAAGCTCGATGCGTTGCTCGACACGCACCTGATGCGCGTCGTGCATCCGGTCGCGGCCGAGCGCCGGATCGTGCGCGTCGACGGCGACGGTGAGGTCAGCTCGAGTCGCCGGTCGCCGAAGCGCGCGACAGTGGTCGCCGTGTTCGAGAAGCTGGTGAGCTTCCCGTCGCTGCTGACGCATCCGAACATCACACTTGAGGTGCTCCTGGTGCGCGAGGACCACATCCGCGGACTGCCTCAGCTCCCGCGATCCCGCCGGCGCAGTGATCCGGGGCAGCGACGGCTGGTGGAGGTGCTCGAGCGCGTCGAGCTCCGAACGCCGAACGACCTCCTCGCCGCGCTGCCCGCGTTGCCCAACGGTCCATTCAGCACCCGCGAGCTAGCCGCCCGCCTTGGCTGCAACGTGGCATTGGCGCAGCGAAGCGCCTACTGCATGCGCGCGATGGGCATGATCGAATCGGCTGGTAAGCGCGGTCGCGTTCCGCTGCACCAGCTTGCCCCCACGCCAGCATCTTCCCTGTAGGCCGGCTCGCAGCCATCGCCGGTGACCGGAGCCGGCAACGTCCGGACGTATCGCGAACATGTGTTCGATGCCGTCGTTCGCCTTCACCGTCACCGAACACGACCCCGACCGCCCCTGGATCGTGCGCAGCCAGGATCACTGCACGGTCACGCTGGACGACAACGTGAAGTTCTTCGAGTGGGCCGCCGAGCAGTTCCCTGCGCCGCGCTGGACGGTTGAGCTCGACCCGTTTCAGCTAGGACCGGACTGGTCGCGGTAGTCGTCACCAGCGGCGATCGACGGTCAATCGAAGGCCGCTGCGCGCGGCGTGCGCGGTACGCACCCCGGGCTGAAACCGATCAGGGGGCGCCGTCCGGTGCGGCGCCTTGCCCTACCATTCCCCGCCGTGATGGGGCGACGCTGTGCAGCACTGCTGATTCCGAGCAGTGTCCCTGTGATCCTAGCCGCGGTGGCGGTGGCGAACCCCAAGCCCGTGATCACCTCACCGAAGAGCGGCACCGTGGGCCGGATCGTCCACGTCACCGCCCGCAACCTAAAGCGCGGCCGCTATTCGCTGACCCTATACGCCAACAAGGCACCGACCAAGAACGACTTCTGCCAAGTCAGGCTGGCGACCGCGCCGCGCCCGGACACGTCAGCGACCTTCTCGGCCAGAATACCGACGCGGATACCCTGCTACAGCGGTTTTCCAGGCTCTGCGAGAGGTTCACTCAAGACGACGCCCGGAAACTACGACCTCATCGTGGCCGTGCGCCAGGGGACGAGCTTTTCCGGCGGCTACTCGTACGTGCTGCGGACGATCAAGATCGCCGGTTGACGCACAGTGCCGAGACGGAGGCGAGTGCGCGTAGACGCCTGAAGCCGGCCACTTCAGTCGCAACCCGACCAGGGATACCGCGGCTCAGCGCAGCCGGACAAGCGATCTGACACCGAGGTTGCCCCGGTCGCCGTGGAATTTCGGTGACGACGGTCCCGATGTGATCGTTACACAGTGACTGCGATGGCTGATCGCCCGCTCCGCCCGCGAGGCCAAGCGGCTCGCGGGCGCAGCCAGAGCTTCGGCGAGGGGCCGCGGCGCACGGACCAAGCTCAGGGCAGCGACGCGACTGGAGGAGCTGGCTTCCCGTTGCCGCAAGGTCGCCGAGCAGATCGACCGTCGCGTCCGCGGGTTGAAGATCGCCGGCCGGCTGGTGTCGATCGCCGACCCGGATGCTCGCCCGATTCGCAAGGGGAAGCTCGGCAAGCCGACGGAGTTCGGGTATGTCGCACAGATCTGCGAGGTCACCGAGAACACCCGCAAAGGCGCGCGCGGGTTGATCCTCCCCGCCGGGCACGAGCTCGGGAACCCGGCCGAGAACACGCTGCTGCCGCAGACCGCCGCGGAGCTCGACCGCGCTGGGATCCGGCCGCGGGAGATCGTAGCCGACGGCGGGTTCATGCCCGGCCCCACCAAAGACGCGTTCCCCGACCTGACCGCCGAGCAAATCCAAGTCTCCGGCCGACACGAGCCCGGCAGCCGCCGGACCCGCAAACGCAGAGCCCGCTACCGCACCGGGATCGAGGGCCGGATCAGTCACCTCAAACGCCGCTACGGGCTGCGCCGATCCCGGCTCAAAGGCGATGACGGAATGCAGATCTGGACCGGATGGGCGATCCTCGCCTACGACCTCGACACGCTCGCCATCCGAACCCGCTGAAACACTCCCCCAAGCCCTTCCACCAGGGCAACCATTCACAAGCCTGACTCGGCCGCGCCATCCCAGCGCGGCCGTTTCAGTCCAGGCCGTTTATCCGGAGCAAGTAGCTAGGCGTCCTCGTAGGGGGGTTGCCCGTCTCCGAGCAGATCGTTCGGATCACGCGATCGGCGTTGTCCATCACCCACTTCTGCATCCGCTGCAACACGCGGGCTCGGCGGTCGTAGCCGAGCGCTTCCCAAGCCGGCTGCGCCGTCCGCCCGCGGCGCGCGAACTCGGCCACCTCCGCAACCGTGATCGCAGGAACGTGGCCGATGACCTCGCCGGTTGCCGGGTTCTCGACGGGGATGTCACCGGTGTCGCTGGTGGGAGGCGTGTTGACAGCCGTCTCGTCGGTCGTTGCCATCGTCGCTTCTCCTTGGTTTGGCGCTCTGATCGCTGTCAGCTCACAACGAGTGTCTAGGTCACGTCTTGGCCGGCACGCCTCGCTGAGTGTCGGTGGCCGCCGGCTCGGCCCCGCTGCCGTTGGGTGGGATGTGGGCCATGGCGCGCTCGGCCAGCGCGGTGATCGTGAGCGCGGGGTTTGCGCCGACGTTGGCGGGGATGGCGGCGCCGTCGCAGACCAGCAGGTTCTCATACCCAAACACTCGGTGGCGCTCGTCGACCACGCCGGTCTGCGGGTCGGCGCCGATGACGGCCCCGCCGAGGATGTGCGCTGTCAAAGGGATCGAGAAGATCGCCTCGGTGAACACGGCCTGGGCGGTCCCGCCAAGCTTGTCCTGCATCCACTCAGCGGCGCGGTAGGCGGTGGGGATCTTGTCAGGGTTGGGGTTCTCGGGATCCTGCTCCGTGGTCAGCACAACGCTGCCGTTGGGCCAGCGGCGCTTCACCCGCAGGCGCATCGCGTTGTCAAGCGTCTGCATCACCAGCAGGATCACCGTACGCCGCGACCAGGCGCGCACCCGCATCGCCCCCAACGCCAGCCGCGGGTGGCGCAGCATGTTGAGCAGGAGCTGCACAGGCTGGGTCCGCCGCGTTCCGGCTTCGGTCATCAGTGAGAACAAGAGCGACTGTGAATCCGCGCCCTCGCCGTAGGTGACCGGCTCGATGTGAGTGTCGGGGTCGGGGTAGACGCTGGAGGTGATCGCCACCCCGTGTGTGAAGTCGCGCGCGTCATCCGCAGCGGTGACGGCCAGGATCGATTCGCTATTCGTTCGCACCAGATACCCGAGGCGATCGGAGACCCGCGGCAGCGACCCTCGCAGCTTGCAGCTGAACAGGAGTCTGTTTGTGCCCAGGGGCCCGGCAGCGACGACCACCCCACGGGCCCTCAGCCGCTGTCGGTCGCGGCTCGCCCACGCTCCCGAGCGCTCGTGTGTGACCGTGTAGCCATCGGAGCCATCGGCGGCGCCTGATGGGCGGACGTCGACCACGGTCCGCTCAGGCAGGATCGCGACACCCCGACGCTCGGCGAAGTAGAGATAGTTCTTGACCAGCGTGTTCTTGGCGTTGTGGCGGCACCCCACCATGCACGAGCCGCAGCGGATGCAGCCCGCCCGCTCCGGGCCCTCCCCGCCGAAGTAGGGGTCGGGCACCGTAGCGCCCGGCTCGCCAAGCACGACCCCCACCCGGGTCTTGCCGTAAGTGTCGCCGAAGCCCCGCTCCTGCGCGTACTCCTTGAGCAGCAGATCGGCGTCCGAGTCCTCGTCGTAGGTGGTCACTCCCAGCATCCGCTCGGCCTCGTCATAGTGCGGGGCCAGCTCGGCCTCCCAATCGCCCAGGTCCGCCCACTGACGGTCGCCGTAGAACGCTGGGCGTGCGCGATACAACGTGTTCGCATACCCCAGCGAGCCGCCGCCCACCCCGCAGCCCGAGGCGACGAAGCTGTCCTTGAAGATCGTCAGCCGGAGAATCCCCTTCAGCCCGAGCTTGGGCATCCAGTAATAGCGGGCCAACTCCCAAGTCGTCTTCGCGAAGTCCTCATCGCGGTAACGCCGGCCGCACTCGAGCACACCGACGCGATAGCCCCGCTCCGCCAACCGCAAAGCCGAGACGCTCCCCCCAAACCCCGAGCCCACCACCAGCCAGTCGTAGTCAAAACGATCGGCGTTTCGCATCGTGACACCTCTTCCAGCCGTGACCTCCACCAGCAACGCCGCAACAGCGACCGATGCATGACTGGGTCATTCTTGGATTGCTCTCCTCGAGGGCCGGACACGAACCGTCGCCCATTGGCCCAGGCTGATTGTCCCTCCGGCCAGGAGCCGGTCCATCGGTATAAGTCCGCAATCCAATTCAGGACGACCGTTTCCAATCCCGGTCGAGCCGACGTGAGATCTGAGTTCGGGATCCCAGGTCGCGACAGGTAGTTACCACGGATTGCAGGATTCGCGCGGCTGATGAAAATGGGTGTATGGAGAAGAGCCGCGGGTCG
The DNA here is from genome assembly GCA_963796525.1 of uncultured Solirubrobacterales bacterium. GTDB lineage: Bacteria > Actinomycetota > Thermoleophilia > Solirubrobacterales > Solirubrobacteraceae > Palsa-465. The sequence goes on along the minus strand of CAWCMD010000004.1, from coordinate 200,878 downwards.
GTCAACGGCGGCGAGCATTGGATGTCGTTGGAGGGTGGCGTAAACGGCGCGCCCGGCGGTGGGTTGTACGCGAGCCGTTTCGCTGCGATCGGCGCCTCGGTTCCCGAGGACCGGTTGAGCAGCGCTGAGCTGATGGCGAGCACGAGGCATCGAACCCACATTGAGCTCGAGCGGCTGACGGGGATCCGTGAGCATCATGTCGTTGGCGAGGGCGAGGACTCGTACACCCTGGCGTTGGGCGCGGCGCGCGACGCTCTCGCCCACTGGGACGGTGTTGCGGAGGATCTCGACGTGCTGATCGTGTCGAGCATCAGCCGTCACGTCGGGGGTCTACGGTTGCAGCTCGAGCCGCCGTTGAGCGTGTCACTCAAGGAAGCGCTCGGCGCTCGGCGCGCGATCAACTTTGACCTCTCGAACGCGTGCGCGGGGATGATGACCGGCGTGTTCATTCTCAATGACCTGATCCGTCAGGGCCGGATCAGGCGCGGGATGGTGGTCAGCGGCGAGTACATCTCGGATCTGGGTGTCAACGCCGCGCGTGAGGTCCGCACGGTGATGAGCAAACAGCTCGCTTCGCTGACGCTCGGCGACGCCGGTGCTGCGGCGATCGTTGAGCGGGCGCCCGAGGGCGCTCCCGGCATCGAGGTCGCTGGGTTCACGACGTTGTCTGAGCACAGCCGGCTGTGCGTGGCGTTTCCGGCGAAGGTGGGGCGCGGGGAGTCGATGTACACCGATGCCCGGGCGATCCATAAGTTCGCGATCGAGGCCTTGCCGGCGCTGCTGCGCGAGGCGCTCGATCAGGCCGGCCTCAGGTTTGACGAGATCGACTATCTGATCCCCCATCAGACTTCTGCCAGGGCGATCAAGAAGGGGATGAAGGACGTCTCCGAGAGCTTGGGCGCGGCGGCGAAGCACGTGGTCGTGACCGTTGATGAGTTCGGAAACACCGCGTCGACGACGCATTTCGTCGCTTTGCGGAAATACCTCAGGGAGGGCCGCTTCGCCAAACAGGACAGGGTCTTGCTGCTCGCCCTTGCTTCGGGGCTCGAGGTGGGAGTCGTGATCTTCAAGGTCGATCAGCTGGTGGGGCGCTATGGGCACGATCATTGAGGCGACTGCCACCGCGACCGCGCACCGTCGGCCGTTCGCCCCGGGTGCGCTGAAGCTCGCCGACGCCGCCGCGCGTTTGTGCCTGGAGCACGCGGATCGGACCGCCGAGGAGCTGGATTTGCTGATCAACGCGGGCGTGTACCACGACAAGATCCTGCAGGAGCCGGCGTTCGCGTCCATGATTCAGGAGGACATCGGCGCGAACCCCGACCAGCACACCGGCGCGGGTCACGGAACGTTCTCGTTCGACATCTCCAACGGGGCCTGCGGTCTCTTGACCGGCATCCACCTCATTGATGGGCTGCTGGCGTCCGGGACGGTCGAGCTCGGGATGGTCGTCGCGAGCGACATGGACCCGGAACCGGGGATCTCTGAAGGGTTCGGCTTCCCCGCGGTCGGCGGCGCGGTCCTGTTGAGCTCGGACGACTCACGCGCGGGCTTCACGGCCTTCCAGTTCGCCACGTTCCCCGAGTTCGCGGACTTGTTCCAGAGCCACGTTGACTGGGAGGACAAGGCCCGGCGCGGGCTCCATCACGGCCGAAACATCCTTACCGTCGAGATCGCCCAGTCCTACGCCTCCCGGGCGCTTGAGTGCGCCGAGTCGACCGCCCGTGAACTGGCGGCCGCGCAGGCGCTCGACCTCGGCGAGGTCGACCTACTCGTCGCCACCGCATCGGTCCCGGGGTTCGCCGACGGACTGGCGAGGCGGCTAGGCGTATCCGCCGAGCGGGTCGCGTCGCCTTCGGACGGCTTCGCCAGCGCGCATACGGCGGCCCCCGCGGTGGCGCTCGAGTCAGTGCGGCTCGCGGCGGCGCGCACCGCGCTGTTCGTCTCTGCGGGCGCCGGAATCACAGTCGCAGTCGCGCTCTACCGGGCATGACGGTCAATACCCGCGCCTGTCCCGCGCCTGGCTGCGCTACTCAGCGCATCTGATGGCGTTCGGTCAGCTGCCGCGACGCGACACCGAGTTGGTGATCCTGCGGGTCGCGTGGCAGTGTCGCCCAGCGTACGAGTGGCCCAGCACGTGCCGGTTGCCCTGCGCGTGGGGTTATCGCCGGACGATGGCGCGGCGTCGCGGACAGTCCTCCCGAGGACGGCGTTTACGCAGCCTCAGCGAGCGCTGCTGGCCGCCAGCGACGAGCTGCACCCGGCGCGCACCCTCGGACGCGACCTGGAGCGCCGTGCAGGCCACGATCAACGACCGAGAGGCGGTCGAATTGTGCCTGCTGATCGGGAACTACCAAGGCCTGGCGTCCGCGATCAGCGGACTCGGAATCCAAATCGAATACGTCCCCGGCCGGAAGAGCTGATCCAACCGAGATCTAGCCGTGACGGCGCGTTACGGCTCGTAGTTCCTACGCACCGCGGCGCGACCATGCACCGATGGCAGGCGATGGCGTGGTGCGTACCGTAAACGGAAGCGACCCGACGGAGCCGCGATGCCCGCCGACGATCAGCTAACGTCGCTCGATGCTACGTTCCTGGAGCTCGAGCAGGCCGATGACAGCGCGTTGCTGCACATCGGCGGGGCGCTCGTGTGCGACCCGCTTCCCGGCGGCGGGACGCCGGCGATCGGGGAGGTGCGCGAGCGCCTCGCGCAGCGCTTTGACCTACTGCCTCGCTACCGGCAGAAGCTTGGCGCGCCCCGCACAGGCGGACTCGCTTGGCCCTCGTGGGAGCGCGATCAGCACTTCGAGATCGAAGCGCACGTCCGCCATGCGACGCTCCCGTAGCCGGGTGACGAGCGCGAGTTCCTGGACTGGATCTCGGACTTCTACTCGCATCGCCTGGACCGCAGCCGTCCGCTCTGGGAGATGGTGCTGCTCGACGGGCTGGCGGACGGGCGGTGGGCGGTGCTGCGGAAAACGCATCACCGCCTTGTGAACGGCGTCGGCTCGCCTGTACGCGGCCGGCGGCGCGCCGCTGATCGACATCGTGCCGATCGTGCCCCTCGCGGCCGAGCACTCGGTTGGGATCGCCGCTATCTCCTACGCCGGCGGAGTGACGTTCGGGCTTTATGCCGATCGCGCCACCGTGCCCGACCTCGATGTGCTCTGCGACGGCATCGTCACGATCCCTGCATGAGCTGGCGGCGCTGGCGCACGCGCCAGCGGCGGCACGTTAGCCGGCACACGCGCTCAGCCGCCCTCGACACGCCGCCTGAGCTCGCCGGGACGCCCGTCGACGAGGATCGCCCGCGTCGCCCACAGCACCGGCCCGCGGATCATCAGTCCCAGCACCCGGCCGGGATCCGCGTCGAACCTGTAGCTCACGCGCGTGCGCCCGTTGCCAAGATCCTCGAGCTCCCAGACGGCCTCGACCGACTTCACATCGCCTTGCTCCTGCGCCCACGAAAGACGCGTCGGCCCCTCGTAGCGGATGCGGACACGCGAATTGACCCGCCTGACCTTGATGTCGACCACGCTATCGACGAGCGTCGGGCGACCATCCGCGTCGCGCTCGAGCGCGATCACCTCCTCAAGGCCGCGCTGCCACTCCGGTGCCGCGATCACGTCCTGAACCACCGCCCAGACCCCCTCGAGCGGAGCGTTAATCTCGGCGCTGGCGCTACCGCCCACATGTCCCATCACGATCCTCCAAACTGCGCCAAAGGAAGCTACGCAAACCTTAACCCTCCGCGCCGCTGGAGCCTAGGCTGGTGGCGGCTTCTCCTGCAGAGAAATGGCGATCACGACCTGACTCGGCGGTACTTCACCCGTGTGTCGTTGACGGTTGGAGGAGTTTCCCAGCCGCGTGGTGCTCTATCAAGTCTTCAGCGTGTCGCGCAGCGCCTCGAGGCTGGTGTACCGCGGGCGCCAGCCGAGTTCCTTCTTGGCTTTGCTGGCGTCCATGATCGCGGGGTGGGTGATCACTTCTGCCCATCCGGCGAACGGTGGCGCGAATGGAACGGCCGCAACGCCGCGGGCGGCTACGCGTAGCAACGCCGCCTGGGCCGGAATCGGCGTGAGACCGAGCTCCCGCAGAACCTCGGCGCCGCTCAGCACACCGTCGCCGGTGATGTTGTAGACGCCGGGCGCCCCGGCACCAACGATGCAGAGCAGGAACGCCTGCCCGACGTCCTGCTCGTGGATGAACTGGACAGGCACCGGCGGGGTGATCACCGGCAACGGCACCCGCCTGACCAGGCGAACGACCAGCCGGACAAGCGGCACGAGCGGTGCAGGGACAACGCTCTTGGCGCCAATAGCATCAGGTCCGAGCACGATCGGCGGGCGCAGGAGGTAGACCCCAAGCCCACGATGGCGGGCGGCCTCTTGCTCGAGCAGCCGCTCGATCTCTGCTTTCTCCTGGGCGTAGAAGAGATGGGCGGCTGGCCGAGCCGGCCAGTCTTCGCTCATCCCGACCGGGTTATCGCGGTGGAACCCATACGCGGCGACGGACGAGGCGTACACGAACCGCCTAGCGCCCACCGCGGCCGCCGCCCGAAACGCGTTCAAAGTGCCCTCGAGGTTGATCTGCCGAATCGTCCCAAGCGACGCCGCCCCGGTGATCATGAAAGCCAGATGGACAACCACCTCGGCGCCATGGAACGCCTCCTCCAGCGCGGCGCGGTCGCGAACATCGCCCCGGCGGTAGGTCATCTTCGACCAGCCGTGCTCGTTCGCATCAAACGGTCGGCGGGCGATCCCGACGACGCGCGCGATCCGATCGTCGGCCTGCAACAACGGCATAAGACCAAAGCCGAACGTCCCGGTCGGACCAGTAACCGCAACCGTGAGGTTGGACTCGGACACCGCGCAAATCATCCCTGAACGACGTGCCGGCTGGTCCATTCGCCTGGCGAAGCCGGGTTCGGACCAACGATGAAGATGATGCACATCGCTTGTGACGCATGAATCGGGTGCGACTCGGGTCAGCCCGGTTTGCGCGCGGATCGGTCGCCTGGTGCGCCGACGCCGCGCCGGCTACCACTTGCAGGTCGACGTCCCGACAAGACGTACGCGATCCTCGAGGCCCGGGAATGCATTGGTGGGACTTGGGACATGTTCAGGTATCAGGGCATCCGCTTACCGGCGCGGGCACGGACACCGTGGCCGTGACCGGTGCGGGCTTCGTCGCGGTTTGGTTTTATGTGCTTGGCGGCCTCGGCTCGACGGGACGAGCTTCCGCGTTGACCGCATTGGGCTCCGCTGCCGTCGGGTCTGCGGCCAGCGCCGCCGGCTCGATCTCCGCGGGCGCGACGTCCGGGACGAGGGGCTCGGACTTGACGCTCAGAGGTGGGCCCTGATCCGTTACACGCAGCCGGTGCTGCACGACCTGCAGCTTCGGATTCGGATAACCGCTGACTCGCCGCAGCCAAGCGCTCCAGGTGTCGCGATCGGCGATCCGGTACTCGTACCCGAGCTCGTCCGGGCTGCGGTGCCGCCCATCTGCGACCGGCGTCCAGTGCAGGAGTGTCATGGCGATTTGCGATCCGAACCCTGCGGCCAGGCGCAGCGCGTAGCGGACGGGGTACGCGCCGCCTTTCGAGAGATTGAGGATCCCGAGGTCGGGGTCTGGATCGCGGAAGTTCGGCACCGCGGGGATGATTCCCGTTTCGAGCGCCTTGACCGCGAGGATGTCCTCCAGGCCGACCCCCATCGGATGACCGGTGAAGCCCTTGACGTTGGCGATCACGATCCGGTCGGCGTTATCGCCGAAGACCTGTCGCAGCGCATGGATCTCGGCGGCGGCGCTGCCGCCGCGGGCGGGCGTGTACGTCTCGTGGGACACGAATACCGTCTCGCCCGCGATCTCCTCTCGGCGGACGCCGCGGTCCTCCGCCTGGCGAACAAGCTGCTCCATGACTGAGCCGATGTGCTTGACGTCGAGCCGCGTGCCGTGGAAGGCGGAATTCGCATCGAGGGACCCGAGCACCTCGCAGATCGGCGTGAGGCCACGCTCGCGGGCTGCTGTTGCATTCTCCACCACCAGGCCGGCAGCACCCATGCCGATGATCATGCCGTGGCGCCGTTGGTCGAACGGCAGCGCCGCTTCCTCCACGACCTCGTCGGTCGCGGCCGCGCCGCTGGCCAGGAAACCCGCGCCGATCCAGCTCATCATCGTGTCGGAGGTGGGATCGTCGGCCGCCACGATCACGACCCGCCGGCAGCGACCGGCGCGAATCCAGTCCTCGGCCACGGCGATCGCCTGAGTGGTACTGGCGCAGGCGCTATTGATCTGGGTGTTGGGCCCACGCGCCCCGACGATTTCGGCGAACTGCGAGTGGCCCATCGGCAGCAGGCGGAACAGCAGGCGGCGGTCCAGCGTGTACGGCTCCTCCTCGAGCAGGTGGCGGAGGTCGTGTATGCGGCGTTCCACCTCCGCGAGGACCACCGGATCGGTGCGTTCGTGGTCGAGCATCCTCGCGCGCAGTGACTCGAGCGCCGCCATCCGCTCGCGGCGCATGTGGTCGGTCGTGTACCGCGACACCTCGTCCGCCATCTCCTCGAGCCCGGGGAAAGCGGACGCGTAGATCACACCGGTGTCGTCGCGCAGCTCCTCGGGCAGCGACCAGCGGTCGGGAAGCTTCGTTCCCTTGGTCGTGGTCTTGTAGCGCAAGACGAGGGGGATGCCCGCGTCACGAAGCGCGTCGATCCCGGCGGCGATCGCCAGTTGCGTGTTGCGACCGAGCGCCGCCAGCCTTTCATCCTCGACCCCGAACTCGTCTACCAGGTCAAAAGCACCGGCGCGTGCCGCGAGTTTGATCACGGCGTCGAGGCGGTCGATCGTTTCGAACCTAGCGCCGGCTTCGCTCTTGACGAGGCGCGTGATGTGCTTGTCGAGCATCTCGCGCCGCAGACCCCCCGGGATCAGGTCGATCCCCTGCTCGCCATTCAGTAGCCGAGCGATGTTAGCGTCGTCGAACAGCCGCTCTGGCCCCGGCAGGCCGAGCGAGGCGCCGGTGATCACGACCGGCTCGGTCGCGGACACCTGCTCCCCCCCGTCCCGGGCCAACAGCCTGCGTCCCCGTTCCAGGAACTCAGCGAACAGGCGCTCGAGATCGTCCTCCGTCCGTGCCGGCGTCCCTTCGGCTGCCGGTGGCTTCGCGGCTGCTGCCGAGCGTGGTTGCGTGGTGGCGCCCGGTTGGAGCTGCGCGGCCTCGCGTGTGATCGGCTCCCGGCCGGCACCCAAGCCGGCGGCCCACAGGCCGCAGAGGGCGTTGTTGAACGTAGGCACATCGCCCTGCTTGGGATGGTTGCTGGCGAGGCTGACAACCTTGTCGTCACCGAGCACATCCGAGGTGAAGCCCTGGAGCGCGTGCTTTGGGCCAACCTCGACGAAGACCCGCGCGCCCTCGTCATAGAGCGTGTGCAACCCCTTCACGAACTGCACTGGCGAGGCGACCTGGCGAGAGAGCATGTCGAGCATCCGCTGCTCGACGCCCTCGCCGGCCGGGTAGAACTCGCCGTTGACGTTCGCGACGATCGGCAACCGCGGTGGACGCAGACCGAGACGCTGGAGCGTGGCGCGCACCGGGACGCTCCACGGTGCCACGATCTCGGTATGGAAGGCGTGGCTGATCGGCAGCGGGATCGCCGTGTGCCCGCGTTCCTGCAGCGCTGCGACCGCCCGGCCGACAGCATCGGTGGCACCACCAATCACGACCTGATGCATCGAGTTGACATTTGCGAGCACGACGTAGCCGTCGATCGCCGCCACGATCTCCTGCACCTCCGCAAGCGGGGCCATCGCGGCGGCCATCGCGCCGGGGTCGTCGACCTGAAGATTTGCCAATTCGCGCCCCCGTGCACTAACGGCCTCAAGCGCGCCCTCGAACGAGAGCGCTCCGGCAGCGACCAACGCCCCGTACTCGCCGACGGAGTGACCCATCACCATATCTGGGGCGATCCCGTACTCACCCAGCAGCCGCGTCAGCGCGGCGTCCACGGTGATCACGGCCGGCTGCAGGATCTCGATGCGGCGCAACTCCTCCTCGGTCCGCGACATCGCGGCAGGATCGGTCGGATCCGCAAACACGATGTCCGACAGGCGACAGCCCTCCAAGAGCGGGAGCATGATCTCGTCGGCCTCGTCGAACAGGTCCGCGACCGCCCGCTCGCGCGCGCGTAGGACGCCGAGCATGTTCGCGTACTGGGAGCCCTGGCCCGTGTACAGGAACGCGACCTTCCCGGGCGCACCACTGCCGCGATGAATCCCGCGGGCCCGCAGCGCCGGCCACGCCCCCTCGTTGCCGGACTTCATCACCTTCAGCGCAATCTCCGCTTTGCCCACGAGATCCGGTCCGTCGGCAAAGTCGATCGCGATCCGCTCAGGCGCACGCAGCGTCTCGGCGCCCGGAGGCGTCGGCTCAAGTTGGCGTCCCAGACGCGCCTCGGCCAACGCGCTCCGAAGCTGGTTGACGAGCTCCTCCTGGGTCGGGGCGCCCACCACTAGCGCCCCGCGCAGCGGCGCCTTCGGCGCCGACTCACCCGGCGTGGCCGACGACGCCTCGGCCCTGACCAAAGTCGCGAAGCGACGGTCGCTGGTTATGGGGCGGTCGGGCATGCACTCCTCCATCACGCTGTGGAAGTTGGTGCCGCCGAAACCGAACGCCGCGACACGTGCCTGGGCCGGCGGCGAGCTCCCATCCGCGCAACTCCGTGTTCACGGTAAAGGGTAACGCGGTCTAGTCCACGGTCCAGTCCAGATTGGGGTTGGGCCGCTCAAGTTTGGTGCTGGGCGGCAACACCTTGCGGCGCAGCGCGAGCGCGGCCTTGAGCATCCCTCCCGCGCCCGCAGCCGCCTCGAGATGGCCGATGCTCGACTCGACCGAGCCGAGCGCGACCGATCACGGCGCCACGTACGCGCCGGCGACCGCCTCCATCACGGCGCCCAACTCGACCGCTTCCCCCACGCGCGTAGGGGCGGTGATGCCCTTGCCCTTACCAACGCTCGCGCTGCCGACACCACGCACATAGACCGCGGTGGCGACCGCCTAGAGATCGGCCATCACCCCGTCCTGGGCGCGATTGATGGCTCTCGACAATCATCAGCGTCGTCGCTCGCGCCAGTCAGATGATCGCTTCCCGACGCGAACCAGCAGAGGGAGGGGTGGGTTCTCGGCCCCGGCCGGCTGCCAGCGCGTGCACATGCACGTGGTGATGACGGCTTCAGCGCTGCTGCGGCCTAGACTCGAGTACGCGACCGTCCTGCTCGACGGATTGTCCAAGTGAATGGCACGCAAGGGATTCCAAGCGGTCGACGAGCTGCGGGGCCATGCTGTCGGTGCCACCCGAGACCCACGCGGCCGCATACGAGCGCCGGGTACGTCAGCGCGATGCGCGCGGCAAACGCCACGCCCTACCGGAGGTGGGCCTGATCACTCATCGCCGATCGGGGTCGGGCCACGCATCTCGGCCAGCGGATGCACCTGGTAGCTGGCGATGTTGTACACCGGCGCCTGCGCCAGCAGCGTGTCGAGCTCCTCGTTGGATCCCACGTCGTAGATCCATGCCCCGCCGTGATGCCCAATCAGGTGGTAGCGGGCCTTGACCTTGCCATCCGCCTCGAGCCGCGCTCCATAGTCCTGCTGGCGGAGGATCGTCTGCATCGTCTCGGGCGACACCCGGCTCAGCTCGAGCTTCCACAACACCAGAAACTTGCTAGGCATCGATCCCTCCGGTCGGGGTCAGCATTCCGAGCTCGGCGAAGGCCGCCTCGGCCGCGCGCGCCTCATCCTCGGTGAGCACCCGCACGACGAGGCCGGCGTGCAGGAGCACCCGGTCGCCAGGCACGAGCTCCGGATACGCGAGCGCGTTGCACCAGCGCTCCAGGCCGGCTGTTTCGACCAGCGCCATCGGTCCGCGCAGCATCAGCACCGTGCCTGGCAGGCTCACGCACATTCAGGCCACCTCCGCGCCCGCCGCCGACCCGTCCGCCGGGAAGTACACCCTCAGCTTCGGCCGCACCAGTCCGCGGCGTGTGCGATCCGCCAGGAACGCGTTCCGCGCAAACAGATCGCCGGCACAGACCACGACCTCAACCTTCCAGTCGCGCAGCAAGCGGCGGATCGCGCCCGCGGCATAATCGCCCAGCGACTCGAAAACCGAGCGGGTCACGACGTGTTTCGGCACCGCTCCGATCCGGTAGCTCATCAGGCTGCGCAACAGACGCCTTGAGTCGAACACGTACCGTCCCGCTTCCTCGACTACGACGGTGTCCACCTTGACCATCTCCTCTATCGGCCCAAGCGCTCTTGCCACGTCCACCTCCTCCATGCCGAGCACCAGGCTGGAAGCTCCGAGCAGCCAGCCGAGCGATTCCGACTCCACCCGTTCCAGCTCAGAGCCGAACCCGCGTATCGTGTCCGTGAGCTCGGGGAACGCACGCTCGTAGTTGGCGATCAGCCGCGGGCCGTTCTCGTCGATCGACGCGACTGCGTCCAGCAGCTCACCGCCGCGGACCGGCAGCGGCCAGAACCCGATCAGCGGCGTGAGCGAACCGTCGGGGTCTCGTGCGGCAATGAAGCTCCGCGGACTCTCAAACGAGAAGAACGCGACCGCGACCGCGGCGCGTTCCTGGCCGTGGCGCTCCAGCAGCGCATCGATCTCTGCCGTCGCCTGCAGTGGTACGGGCAGCTCACTCATACGGCGTGACTCACCAGCCCGTTGATCACGTCATCTAGCGACATCGCCCGGACCAGCTCGACTCGCACCCCGCGAGCGCGAAGCTCATTAAGGACCGAGTCGACGAACCGCGGGAACGCGGTCGCGAGCGCCGGCGTCAGGCCGACCGCCATCTGCGACGCGTCATCCGGCACGATCCCGAGCAGGACCATCTCCGGGGCTTGCCCGAGCGCGTGAGCGCGCTTCAGCAACAGGATCGGGTCGACCTCGTGCGCCGTCGGGGTCACCGCGGGCCCAAGGTCGAGCAGCTGGTCGGTCTGCAAGCGGTAGACGGCGCCAGGACCGGCATCCGCAAGCAGCGCGTCGAGCACGATCACGGTCGAGGAGTCGCCGAAGAAGTCCATCAGCGAGAACCCCAGCGCCGCGCCATCGGCCACCTCGATCTCGGGGGTGAAGCGGTACGCCTGCTCCAAATATCGGGCGGCGTAGACGCCGACCCCCTCGTCGCGGTAGAGGATGTTGCCGACGCCGACGACGCTGATCCTCCCAACGCGGTCGCGCGGCCGATCGGGCTTGCCACTCAAGGCCTCACGTCCGATTGGGGGGCGTCGGTGGCGGATGCCGTCGCGGCCGGCGCGGTGGCGGATGCCGCGGGCTGCGCGGGCGATCGACGGCGGGCGAACTTGTAGCCGCCGAAGGCGATCCCGATGTCGCCCTCCCTCCACATGATCGTGCGCCAGATCTCGTAGTAGATGTGGCAGAAGGCCCAGCCGATGATGAAGTACATCGTGATCAGGTGCACCGTCCGCACGCCACTTGCGCTGCCGAACACCGACAGTGTCCAGTCGGTCGTAGTGTGCAGCAAGCTCGGCCACCAGCTCCCGATCGAGCTCAACCCGCCCGACTCTGCCTCCACGTACAGCTGGAAGCCGGTGAACATCTGGAACAGCACCAGCAGGTGGAGGATCGTGAACCACATGGCGTTCCAGGAATCGGGCCTCGAGCTGTCGAACCGCTTGCGGCGGTTGAACAGGACAAGGTTCAGAAAGCCCTCCCAAAGGCTCACGAAGTTCGAGCGCGTGGGGAGAATCTGGAGCGCGCCGCGATCAACCCTGCTGAAGAAGTACAGATATGCGAGCGCCAGCACACTGACGTCGAGGATGATCGCGGCGTAGAAGTGAAACGCCCGGATCCAGGCCATCAGATCGGGGATGTCCGCGGTGAAGAACGGCTTGGCGATGTAGATCCCTGTCAGCGTGCAGGTCACGATCGACAGCGCGTTCATCCAGTGAAAGAACCGCCACCACCAGGTGCGCCTGAAGACCCGTACGACCTGCACCGATTCCCGATCCATCGTCGCCGTGCTCACGGCCGCGAGATTCCGCCGGACGGGACGACCTCGTAGGTCCCGATCTCGCGACCGCGGGCGTCGACGACATGGACCGCGCACGCCAGGCACGGATCGAAGCTGTGGATCGTGCGCAGGATCTCGAGCGGCTCATCAGGCTTGGCGAGCTTCACGCCCACGAGCGCCGCTTCGTACGCACCAGGCCTGCCCTTGCCGTCGCGCGGGGCGGCGTTCCAGGTGGTCGGGACCACGACCTGGTAGTTGTCGATCCTGCCGTCCTTGATCCGCACCCAGTGCGCCAGGGAGCCGCGGGGCGCCTCGGAGAGGCCGTAGCCTTCGGCGTTCTTGGAGGCGCTGTCGAAGTCGAAGCTGGTCCACGTGTCCAGATCTCCTCCCGCGGTGTTGCGCTGCAGCTCATCCAGCCAGCCCACCATCGCGTCGGCGATGATCAGCGTCTCGACGCACCGTGCCGCCGTCCGCCCCAGCGTCGAGAACAGCACCGACGCCGGGAAGCCCGTCGTCTTTAGCAGCGCGTCCACGTGCTGGCGAACCGCGGCATTGCCCGCGGCGTAATTGACAACCAGCCGCGCCAGCGGCCCCATCTCGACCCGCTGGTCGTTGAATGTCGGCGATTTCAGCCAGCTGTACTTCTCGTCGGTCTTCAGGTACGCGATCCCGTTGCGCGGCGGCTGGAGGCCCGTGTAGTCGGGCACCGTCTCGCCCTCGTATGGGTGCAGCGCGGCGTTGCCCTGATACCAGGAGTGCGTCACGTCCTCGCGGACGCCAGCCTGGTCAAACGGGTACACCTTGTTCAGATTGCCGTTCACAACCATCCCACCGGCGAACAGCGTCGCGGAGTCCGGGGTGTCGGTCAGCGGAAAGTCGCCGTAGCACAGATAGGAGCGCAGGCCAGCACCGACGCCCGCCAACCCTTCCTTCGCATACGCCTTGCCGGCCATCAGCAGATCGGGCAGGTAGGCGCCCTGCACGAACTGCGTCACCTCCCGGAGGTACTGGCCGAACAGGGCCAGCCGCGCCGGATTCTGGATGTCGTCCACGCAGGTCACGCCGCCGACGACGATCGACTGCGGGTGCGGGTTCTTGCCGCCGAGGACCGCCATCATCTTGCCGGCCGTGCGCTGGACTCCGAGCGCGTCGAGGTAGTGCGAGACCGCGACCAGGTTCTCCTCGGGCGTCAGCTTGTAGCTGGGGTTGCCCCAATAGCCGTTGCCGAAGATCCCGAGGCTTCCCGCCTTGACGAAGTTCGTCAGCTTCTGCTGCACCGCCCGGTACTGACCAGCACTCGCGTTGTAGGGGTTGTCGGTGTACGTGTACGCGACGGCTTCGGCCTTCTTGGGGTTCGCCGACAGCGCCGAGACGATGTCGACGAAGTCCAGCGCATGCAGCTGGTAGAAGTGAACCGGGTGGTCGTGCATGAACAGCGACGCCTGGATCAGGTTGCGAACGAGACGAGCGTTCGTTGACAGCGTGACGCCGAACGCGTTCTCGACCGCGCGAATGCTGGTCCAGTAGTGCACGCCGGTGCACACGCCGCAGATTCGCATCGCCAACAGCCCCGCGTCGCGCGGATCTCGCCCCTGGAGGATCAGCTCGATCCCCCTGAACATCGTGCCGGCCGAGTAGGCCGTCGTGATCGTGTTTGAGTTGTCGAGCGTCGCCTCGATCCGCAACTGGCCCTCGATCCGGCTGATCGGATCGACGACGATGTGCCGGCTCATGACTCGCCGCCGCCTTCGGGTCCGGACTCCGGGGGTGGCGCCTGCGCGGCCGTCTCGCCGGGCGCCTCCTGAGCCGGTGGCGATGAGTCGGGCGGTGGTTCAGGCGGCACCATCGCCGGATACGTCCCGCGGCGGCGGTAGTGAGAGACGCCAGAGGCGGCCGCGTGGGCTGCGATCCCGACGCCGACGAGCGTCAGCAGCCCGAGGCCGAACTTGTCGACGCTGTTCTCAACACCCCACCCGAACAGGCCGGGAGCATTGACATTCGCCGCAGCCAGCGGCCGCTCGTAGGCGTACCTGTCCCAGAAGTTGACCTCCGAGCAGCCGATGCAGCCGTGGCCGGCGCCGACCGGCCAGCTTGTCTTCTCGTTGTACTGGACCGTCGGACAGTTGTTGTACGTCATCGGTCCCTTGCAGCCCATCTTGTACAGGCAGAAGTTGTTCTTGGCGCCTTCGTCCCCCCACTCCTGCACGTACTCGCCGGCGTCGAAGTGAGCACGCCGCTCGCAGTTGTCGTGGACCAGAGCGCCGAACGCCCACGTCGGGCGGAGCTGCGAGTCCAGCGCCGGGAGCCGGCCCGTGAGCGTGAAATGAAGCAGCGTGCCCACGAAGTTGGCCGGGTTCATCGGGCAGGCGGGGATGTTGACGATTGGCTTGTTTGTGATCACCTCCTGGGTGCTCAGCGCGCCGGTCGGGTTGGGATCGGCGGCCGGTAGCGCAGCCGAGGTGGCACACGCGCCCACCGCGATGACCGCCGCGGCCCCCTTTGACAGGGTTTTGACCTCGTCGATGAATGGTGTCCCCGCGGCACCGGTCGTCGAGAACCCACCGTTGTAACCCGTCGGGATCGAACCCTCGACGACCAGGATGTACTTACCGTAGTTGACCCTCATCGCCTCCGCCTTGCGCCGCTCCAGCTGGAACCCCGCCGCGGCCATCACCAGCTGATGAAACTCAAGTGAGATCACCTCGAAGAGCAACTCGTCAACCGTTGGAGCGTCGGCGCGCAGGAAGGCCTCCGAGTTCCCGCGACAGCTCTGACCCTCGATCCAGATCACAGGGACTCGATTCATCGCCTCCGCCGCCCTCGCGACCAGCGGCTCAAACAGCGGCGGGAGGGTCAACATCGCCGTCGCGGCCGACACCCACTGCAGGAACGTGCGACGGCTGATTCCGTGCTCGGCCAGCAGGCTCCGGAGGTCGAGACCGCTGAGCGGGTCCGTCGCTTCCAGCTCGCGGAGCCGCTCCCGGGCCTGACGTCGGAGCATCCGGTCGCCATCGGTCATTGTCGGCACGGGCCGAGGACCCATCTTGCTCGCGAACAGGGCGCGCCTATCAGTCGGCATCAGTCGAACCCTCTCCCGAACTGGCGACAGAGCGGAAACCCAGCGGCCATGCCTGATGAGCTGGAAACCAACCACCACTCCTACTACTGCTTGCGTCCGACTGTAGACCTGTCCGGTGATCGACGCAAGCACGCCACGGCACCAGCCGTCACCTGCGCGGGCCGCTACGTTGGCGAGGCCACCGAGCGCCCGCTTCTAGTCTTCGACTTCGATCGACTCGAGCTGCAGCTCTTCCCCGCTCAGCACCACCGCAGGCCAGCCGCAGCTCCGGCAGCGAAAGTCCGGCTCGGCGAGGATCCATTCGACGGCACACGCGGGGCACCTGAGCCGGCAAGGGACAAGTTCCTGGGCCAGCAGGGCGCCTTCGCAGGGGGTGCCACGCGCAACCAGCTCGAACGCCACCGCCAGCGTATCCGGCACGATCTGGCGCAGCGGGCCGATCCGGAGGTTGACCGCAGTCACGCGGCGTCCCCCGGCGTGGCGCAGCGCCATCTGCACCACACCCCTTGCTATCGAGTACTCGTGCACGGGCGAGCACCCGACTTTACGGCGACGCGACGACCGTCCCCGTCATCCATGGGTGGATCGTGGAGTAGTAGTGAATCGTTCCCGCATAGTGAGCTGGATCGAGAACCGTGCGCCGGTGGTCATCCTTGGCAGAGACGACGTGAACCTCGGACCGCTGATGTAGGTCACGTTGTGGGGCGCGGTGTCATAGTTGGTCCACGCGATCGTCTGCCCAAGCTTGACGTGAACAACGATCGGGGTGAAAGCGAAATGCCGGATCGCCACTTGCACGCGCGGGGAGCCCGGCACACGGACGCCAGTCGGAGAGCTGGCCGTTAAGCTGGGGCTGGGATTCGAGCTGGAGCCGCAGCCCGCCGTTACAAGCCCCAGGATGAGCACGGCGAGCAGCGAAACTCGCGAGAGAAGCGTCATGACAACACGCACCTTAGGCTGGGGTCGCTGATCACGCGGTAATCGACCTGTTCACGCCGCAGTCGATTTCCACTCCACTGCCACGTCCTTCCGGGCATCGACGACGGCGCTCGGGATCTCGACGACGCGGTCGCGATGGCGCTTCAGGCGGAGACTGACGGGATCGCCGCGATCTGCGCGACGGCCCGCATCCGTCACGACCCCGAGGTAAGGATTCACGAGCTCCCGGCGCGGCTGGACGCACTCGCACGGGCGATCTCCGAGGCATCGCCCACCCTGAGCGCCACCTGGCACCCGATCTCGTCGAGCGCCCGAGGCGCCTGTCGCAAGCGGGCGCGCTGGCGCGAGCGACCGCCGCTTTCCTGACCGACGATGCCAGCCGCGAAGGGATGCTCGAGCTGGCCCGGGCCGGCGTCATCCACGCGCTCGGCAGCGACGCGCACTCGTCCCGCGCGGGCCGCCTGGTCGCGCTGAGCGCCGCACTCGAGGCACTGCGCACGGTGCCGGCAAGGGCCGCCCCACCTCGAGTGGGTCATGCGTCGCCCGTGAGGCGATCGCTCGTGGCGAGGAGCTTATGTCGCCGTTCTAGGGGCCGCGGGCGCGTCGCCCACCACCGGGCGCACGGCGCCCTGCCGCGCGAGCTCCTCGACCACCGCCCGCCTGCCGGTGCCGAGTCCGTGGCGCAGGAGTTGGCCAAGCCTGCGGCCGCGCCGAGCACCAGCGCGTCGTGCAGGCTCGGTTCGCGTGCCCAGGCCGCTGTGATCGCCGCTCGTTCTGACGTCGTGGCGCACGCGATTGGCGTTAGGCGTTGGATTTTGCAGAGTTGGGTTTTGCCCCAAGCTGGGGCCACCATTCGGCGAGCCAAAGGCTCGCCTGCCGCGCAATCAGAGTCACGCCAAGGGCCGCGGAGATCGGATCAGCGCCGCCAACGGGCATTGAGAGTGCGTGAAGCGTGGCGGCCACCGAGCGTCCCAGAGCTCCAAGCGCATATCCGCCCTCCAGTACGGCGCCGACCGGCACGCTCAGCGACAGGCATGCTCGGGCGATAGCCCGCGCGATCGCCGCGAACCCCTCGTCGGTCACGGTGCATTCGGCGATCGGATCGTCGCGGTGCGCGTCGTACCCCGCGGAGATCAACACGAGTTGAGGCTCGAACGCGTACGCGAGCGGCACGACGACGTGCTCGATGAGCGATACCCAGACCTCATCCCCCGATCCCGCTGGCACCGGGAGGTTGACCGTGAAGCCCGTGCCCTCGCCCTCCCCTACGTCGGAGCCCGACCCGGTCCAGGGAAACAGGGGCGATTGATGGATCGAGACGTACAGCACCTGCCTGCTCGCATGGAAGAGGTGATTGGTGCTGTTGCCGTGGTGCACGTCCCAGTCGATGATCATCACCCGCTCGAGATGCCGCGCATCGAGCGCGTACCGGGCGGCGACGGCGATGTTGTTGAACAGGCAGAAGCCCATCGCCTGTGACGGTAGGGCGTGGTGCCCTGGGGGTCGGTGCGAGCTGAACGCCGCCGATGCCTGCCCATCGAGCAGCAGGTCAACCATTCGCACCGCTCCGCCCGCCGCATGAAGCGCCGCCTGGAACGAACGCTGACTGACCACGGTGTCGATGTCCAGGAACGCCCCGCCGGACCCGCACGTCCGCTCGATCGACGCGACATAAGGCTCGGGATGCACGAGGGTCAGCACAGACCGATCGACGGCAGGTGCCCGCACCCGCTCAAACCCAAACCAGCCGCGCGCCGAAAGCTCCCGCTCGATCGCGATGATCCGCCTGGCGTGTTCAGGGTGCACGATGATCGATCGGCCAGCGCCGTAGGCCCCGGTGTCGTGCTCCAACGACGACGGGTGTTCAAGAAACACGTACGCCATCGTGAACACCGTACCGCCCGGCCGCCACAAAGCGCCCACCGTTCATCACCATCGTTCCAGCCTGGCTGATCTGGACGCGAATCCTTACGTGGGCGCGCCGCCAGCGTGGCGGCTTCGCGCCTACACGAGCTTGCGTAGGCGCTCGACAGTGCGTTGTTGCCGATGGTTGTGGGAATCGGATGAAACGCGGCATTACGGGTCGCCGCCGTAGCCCTCTTCCATGGCAGCGATTCGCAGGCGAGCCCGTCGTGGTCGCGATCCAAGCCGGCGACGTCGTTGCTCGGCGATCCAGCGTGCTGTTTGAACCAGCGCTCGGCGACGGCGGGCGTGGGGGGGCAGCTGCCGGAGCCTGGCGACATCGTCGTGGGCGCCGATGAGAAGCCGTCGATCCAAGCCAGGGCCCGCAAGCACCCCAGCAGCATGCAAAGCCCGGCGGCGATGGGCAACTGGTCGAGCACGAGTACGAGCGCGCCGGCGCGCTCTGCTACCTGGCCGCCTGGGACGTCCGCCGCGCAAGGCCGTTCGATCGCTGCGCCCCAAGGACGGGATCGTTCCGTTCGGTCAGCTGGTCGAGCAGTTCATGACCCATGAGCCCTACAGCAAAGCGCAGCGCATGTTTCTGATCGTCGACAACGGCAGCTCGCACCGCGGCCAGCGGTCGATCGACCGCCTCCAAGGCGCCTGGCTGAACCTGATCATCGTCCCCACGCCGGTGCACGCCAGCTGGCTCAGCCAAGCCGAGATCTACTTCTCGGTCGCGCAACGCAAGGTGCAACCCAACAACTTCCCCGACCTCGACACGCTCGAGCGCACGCTGCTGGCGTTCGGCCGCCACTACGAGCAGATCGCCTAGCCGTTCGAGTGGAAGTTCACCCGCCAAGACCTCCACCGACTTCTTGAGCGACTAAGCAACCCACCCGCACAACTTCAGCTCACCGCATGACCGGATCCGTCAACGAACTTGGGAAGACGACCACTTAGTCAGGAGTGGGCGGCAGCCTCGCGGTGCGCCCGGTGCTGTGTTCGCCGCGGCCTTTCACCAGGTCTTGACGCGGTCGACTGGGCGCCGGGGCTGGACGCGCAGGCGCAGGTCGAGCACCACACAGCCGCTGGTGGTGCATCGGACGGGGTTGAGGTCTGCCTCGAGGAGCTCGGGGACCTCGCGGAGCAGGAGCCCGAAGCGCAGGATCACCTCGCGCAGCGCCTTGCGGTCCAGCACAGCGCCGCCGCGAAACCCATCCAGCTCAGCGGTCACGCTCTCGGACGTGTCGATCAGCTCGTCGGCCTCCGCGTCGGTTGTAGGTAGTAGGCGAAACGCTGTCGTTTGGCCGAGGCCGGCTTGGCGCCCACCGAGTCCAACCGCGAGCACGAGGCCCATGTCGGGGTCGACGACGGCCCCCACGAGCACATCGGCGCCGCGTGGCGCCAGGGACTGGAGGATCGCTCCGCCCCATTCGCGACCGCTCGCTTGCACCCGTCTTTGGAGCTCGCGCCAGCCCGCTCGTACCGCCGAATCGCCCTCCAAGCCGACTAGCACGGCGTCGATATCGCCGGCATGCTCGGGTAAGACCAAATCCGCTGTCATCGCGACCGGACCGCCGATGTCCGCCGCCACGGTAACCGCGTGTTCAAGCTCGGTGCATTGGTGCGAGGCGGCGACCGGGATTCCGTGCGTGGCCAGCAGGGCCTGTGCGTCACGGAGCGACAGCCAGCCGCCCGTGGGCTCGTGATCAAAGAAAGAGGCGATCAGCTCGCGCGCCGCCTGCGGGTATAGGTCGGGGTATTGCGGGCGCTCGCCGAGTGGCCGCGAGAGCCATTCGCGGCGTTCGGCGGCGCGGGCGAGCACGGCGGCACACGACTCAGGGAACAGGAAGTTCGGCACGCTCGAGTCGCTGCGCGTGGGCAGCCGCCCATCCGCACGCATGACCGATGCCACCACCGGCTTGGGCTGCCCCGCCGAGACGGCGGAGATCGCAATCAGCATCCCCTGCGGGTCGTCGAACAGATCGACGTAGAAGGCCATCACCGCGTCGATGCCGGGATCGTCGAGCAGCTCACGGATGCGAGCGGTGTACTTGTCCGGTCCGGCGCTGATCCCCAAGACCAGCGGGCCCTGCCCGTCACTTCCCGCCGCGACGTCGAGCCCGCGGATCGCGCACGCGTCGGCGGCTAGCGTGGCCATGCCGGCGGAGTTGGTGACCATCCCGATCCTGCGTCCCCGCGGCAGTGGTTGTCCCTCGAAGAACTCGGCGGCGTCGAACAGCTCCTCGCTGCTGCGGAATCGCAGCACGCCGGCTTGGTGCAGCAGCGCGTCGACGACCGCTTCGCCCCGCAGCGCCGCCGCCGTGCGCGAGCGTGCCTCGCTGCGCGCCAGCTCGGCCCGTCGACGTCCCTTGAGCGCCAAGATCGGCTTCTTGCGCGAGACCCGCTGGGCGATCCGCGTGAAATGCTCAGGATTGCCAAACGTCTCCACGTAGAGCATCACCGCCGCGACCCGATCCTCGTCCTCCCAGCACTCGAGCAAGTCGTTGGTCGAGACGTCGGCGCGGTTGCCGATCGACGCGAGCATCGCGACCCCAAGTTGCCGGGCTGCCGCATGACCGAGCAATCCGATCCCAGGCGCGCCAGATTGCGAGCAGATCGCCAGCGCCCCGGCGCTCACACTGGCGCCACTAAACGTTGCGTTCAGGCCGACCTCGGCGGCAGTGTTCAGGACGCCCAAGGAGTTCGGCCCCACCAACCGCAAGCCCGCGCCCCGGACGATCTCCAGCAGCCGCTCCTCACGCGCCGACGACGCGCCGCCGTCCTCCTCGGGACCACCGGGGATAACCAGCAGCGCCTTCGCTCCGCTCGCCGCCGCCTCGGCCGCGAACTCGAGCATCTCGTCGCCCGCGGCCGCGATGATAGCCAGCTCCGGGGCGACATTCAGCTCGCCGACGCTGCGCGCCGCCTGCATCGAGCACACGACACCGCCGTCCCGGTTGACGGCCTCCACCACACCCTGAAAACCACCCCCGATGACGTTCGCCAGCACTCTGCGGCCGACATTGCCAGGCGTCGCTGCGGCCCCGACAACCGCCACCGACGACGGCGCCAGGACCGGCCGCAATGACGCCACCGCGGCGAAATGGTCACGCTCATCGATCCGCTGAGTCAGCGCCTCACTCGGAGTGATGTCCAGCGACACCGTGACCTCGCCAGAGGAACCCTCGCGCCGCACCGCGAAGCCGGCGTGCTCGAACACGCCCAACATCTGCCGGTTCTCGCCCATCACCTCCGCATCGAAGCGATGGATCGCGCGCTCCGCCGCGATCGCCGCGAGCTGCTCCAGCATCCGGGTCCCGATCCCGCGGCGCTGAAAGCGGTCAGCCACCGCAAACGCGACCTCGGCCACTCCGGGCTCCCGCAACCCCTCGTAACTGGCCGCCGCCACCACCGGGCCATCGTGCCGGGCGACCAGCGCCAGGCGATCACGGCCCGACGCCTCCGCCTCGGCGCGCGCCGCCAGATCGGTCCGCGCATAACCATGAAAGCGGAAGTACCGACTCTCCGGCGAGAGACCGTCGTAAAACGCCTTCAAATCGTCAAAGTCCGCCGGCGTCGGAGCCTCCAGGCGCAGCGTCGAACCATCGCGCAACAGCACATCCCGCAGCAGCCGCCGCTCGGGCGGGGCAGCGCCCCCCGTATGTCTTAACCGCCTTTGACCGCCCACACCTGACCCATGATGTAGAAGGACACGTTCGCCTACAGGGAGTACACCACACCGGCCGCCGCAATCGATCCGGCCGACTACCGCATCCAACCCAGACCGCCGATCCGCTCAGCCATCCCGAGCGGAACTCGGCCCACCCGAGCGCGCAGCGAGTCTCGAGAGCGTCGTGTGAGCACTCGTCAGTCTCGCTCAGCTCTCGTGAGGGCATGGCGACGAAGCCGTCAGATCTCGGTGTCATGCACCTCCTGCGCCGCGCGACGGCGGCAAACAAGCGCTCCGTGAGCCCCGACGGTGCGCCTTGCCTCCAGCCGGCCGGGCCGGTCGTGAGCCCCTGAGCTGAATGCCACCACGCCACCTCCATCAGAGCCTCCAACCCCTGCCCGCGCTTCGTTCATCCAATCCTGGCCCACCACAGCTCTAGGGCCGAAGACAGAGCACGGGTTAGATCATCGTGCCAACCAAGCACCGCGAATTTGGCGCCCCGGGCGTCTTTGCGGCAGTTCGCCCGCTTGCAGCCTCCGCGTCGGCGTCGGCCCGGGACCCAGTGGACACCTGCTTGTACGTCTCCCGCTTACTGGACGTAATGTCGAGGTTGACCTTCACGACGACATTGGCGATCACCTCCCGGACCGTTGGGCTCGGATCCGCTGCTGCTGTGGAAGAAGTACTGGAACAGGGTGCCGGGCCGCTTCTCGGCCAGCGCGGGCCCCCCGCTCAGCGATAGCGTCCGGCCGGTGACGAAACCGGCCTCCCTCGGAGTCGAAGAACGCCACCGCGGACACGACATCTTGCAAGGCAACGCAGAACTCTCCGCCGACCTCAGCGCTGCCCTCGCTGCTGGGCAGCAACGGTCGACACGCTGGCGGGATCAGACGACCGCGATGCCCGAGCAGACCAACAGAACCCACCGAGCTGATGCCGGTACCGGCGACACTCGGCCGTTTGCGCTCAACGCAGCTCGCTGAGCGAGTCGCCGGCCTGGGCGTTGTCGGCGCTGCGCGCCGCCTGGCGGATCGGACGGGGCGCGGCCCGGCCCGGCCCGGCCCGGCCGATGCTTGACTGACGCGAGGGACGCGTTGGCGGCTGTGCCGGGGGAGGTGGCGCCCTCAAGTTCCCGCCGTGGAAAGCGGGGGGAACTACGGATGCGAAACGGGATCGCCAGTTGGGATCATGCAAAGCTGACGGAAGTTCGTCCGCATGTGTGTTTGCGCTTGTCTCGCTTCATCTTCGAGGCACGATGTTCGTTCCTCAGCGAAAGGGGTGTCTGCGCCTTTGGCGTCTTGGTGCATCGCGGCGTTGCGTCCGACGGTCGTAGGTGGAAGCGTCGCGCTGGCTGTTCTTTCGGGGAGCCTGTCTTTGAGTGGAGGTTGAGCAATGGGAGTAGGAGACCAGATGCATCCGTCGGCGGCCGAGATCGGTGAGGCTGCGGTGTCGGAGGCGCAGATTGCGGTTCATTGGCGTGAGGAGGAGTACTTCGAGCCGCCGGCGTCGTTTGTCGCGCAGGCGAACGCAAATGATCCGGCGATTCTCGAGCGGTTCAGCGAGGAGCGCTTTCCGGAGTGTTTCGTTGAGTACGCGGAGATGCTCACGTGGGACCGCAAGTGGGACACGGTGCTGGATACGAGCGATCCGCCGTTCTGGAAGTGGTGGGTGGGTGGACGTCTGAACGCCTGTGTGAACTGTGTCGACCGGCACCTGGAGTCTCGAGGCGGCAAGAACGCGTTGATCTGGGTTCCTGAGCCCGAGGACGCGGAGACGCAGGAGATCACCTATGAGGAGCTGCACCGGCGAATCAACGAGTTTGCGGCGTTGCTCGATGAGTTCGCGGGCGTGAGGACGGGCGACCGGGTCACGTTCCATTTGCCGATGGTGCCCGAGCTGCCGGTCTCGATGCTCGCATGCGCTCGGCTTGGGGTGATCCATTCACAGGTGTTCGGCGGGTTCGCCGGCGCCGCTTGTGGCCATCGGATCGTCGACTCGCAGAGCAAGATCCTGGTGACGATGGATGCCTACTACCGCAACGGCGAGCTGATCGACCACAAAGAGAAGGCCGACGAGGCGCTCGCGGTCGCGCATGAGAACGGGGTCGAGGTCGAGAAGGTGCTGGTCTGGCGCCGGCACCCGGGCGGGTATGGATCGAAAAGTCCGATGGTCGAGGGGCGCGACTTCTTTATCGACGAGCTGCTTGAGGACTATCGCGGCAGGCGGGTCGAGCCGGTGTCGATGCCGGCGGAGGCACCACTGTTTTTGATGTACACAAGTGGCACGACTGGTCAGCCGAAGGGCTGCCAGCACTCGACCGGCGGCTATCTGTCCTACGTGACCGGCACCTCGCGCTACTACCAGGACATCCACCCGGACGATACGTATTGGTGCTTTGCTGACATCGGGTGGATCACCGGACACTCCTACATCGTCTACGGGCCGCTGTCGCTCGGAACGACGAGCGTGATGTACGAGGGGGTGCCGGTCTATCCGGACGCAGGTCGGCCGTGGCGGATCGCGGAGCGGCTCGGGGTGAGCATCTTCCACACGGCGCCCACGACGATCCGGATGCTGCGCAAGCTGGGGCCGGAGGAGCCCGAGAAGTACGACCACCACTTCAAGCACATGACGACGGTCGGCGAGCCGATCGAGCCCGACGTCTGGCGCTGGTACTACCACTTCGTCGGCAAGGGCAAGGCGGCGATTGTTGATACCTGGTGGCAGACCGAGAACGGCGGCTTTTTGGGCAGCACGCTGCCCGGGTTGCAGCCGATGAAGCCTGGCAGCTGCGGGCCGGGGGTGCTCGGCATCTATCCGGTGATCTACGACGAGAACGGGGAGGAGGTGTCGAAGGGGAGCGGCAAGGCCGGGAACATCTGCATCCGCAACCCATGGCCGGGCAGCTTCCAAACGATCTGGGGGCAGCCCGAGCGGTTCGTCGACACCTACTACGCGAAGTACTGCCGCGACAAGGACAGCAAGGACTGGCGCGACTGGCCGTACTTCGCCGGCGATGGCGCGGTCCAGGCGGCCGACGGCTACTTCCGGATCCTCGGCCGCGTCGATGACGTGATCAACGTCGCCGGGCACCGGCTCGGGACCAAGGAGCTCGAGTCGGCAACCATCACCGTCGAGGAGATCGCCGAGGCGGCCGCGGTTCCGGTCATCGACGAGCTGCGCGGCAGGATCGTGGAGATGTACGTCGCGCTGAAGCCCGGAATCAAACCGAGCACGGAGATCGAGCAGAAGGTGAGAGATGCGATCGACCGGGAGATCGGCAAGATCGCGCGTCCGAAGAGCGTCTGGATCGTCTCCGACATGCCGAAGACCCGCTCGGGGAAGATCATGCGACGGGTGATCGCCGGGATCTCCAACTTCTCCGACGTCGGCGACACGACGACGCTCGCGAACCCCGAGATCGTCGACGACATCCGCCACCACGTACAGAGCGAGAAGCTCGCGCGCGGCGAGACCCCACGCGAGCTCTCAGAACAAGAGCAGAAGGAGATCGCGGCGTTCGGGCAGGCAGAGTAGCCGGTTTCGCGAGGCCGCCAGCGCCCGCCTATTCGGCTAACAGACGGGCGTTGTCGGCGAACTCCCCGAGCGCCGCGGCGGCTTTCGCATACTCGCAAAAGCCGCTCACGTTCCCCTGCTCAAGCGCGGCCCAGCAGATCACGTCGGCCAACTCGAGCGCCTGCCGAGCCAGCTGCGGGAGCATCGGCAGCGGAGAGCACTCGACCTCACCTCGCAGGTCGCGGACGGCGGTCAGCCACTCGCCAACGGGCGGTCGCAGATCCTCCAGCAACAACGAGAACTGCCCGATGATGTACTGCTGGGTCATCGGAGGTTTCCAAACTCGGCGCCGCCCAAGCGTACCCCGCGCGCGTCCGCAAGACAATGCGCGCGTTCTTCCCGATCGTACGTTGCCGGCCTGCAATGCGCAGTGACGTCGCACACCTGAGCGGTCGCGGGGAACGCCTATGCTCGTCGGCACCGAGCGCCTCGCCGCTCGCGCTCGACCACACCGGATCGAGCGCTGGGAGCCTGCTGACCTCTACGTGGCATTGGTCGCCGACGGTGACACCGTCGTCTGCATCGGGATGATGAGCGGCAGCCGCATGGCGCCCACCAACGGATGCCCGCTACGCACCGGCCCACGCCGGCGCGCCACATCCACGTACTGAGGTCAACGAGGCCGTCTGGTCGCAGACCAGCTCGCCGTTCGCGACGACATCACCACCGCTCCGTCAGCTGATATGGCGTGGTGTTTGTCATCAAGTGGACGTGGTTGATCGCGCCGACGGCAGGACCCTCATCTCGTCGCAGCGACTGTGCGACGAGCGCCTCGGGGGGGCACGCGTTCGGGACCCCATCGATCGTGCCGGGGAGCTGCAACGCTGTCGAGCTCTGGCTGCGGCGCGGTTGCATACTTGTGTCTCACATAGTTGTAGACGTTGAGGTAGTCCTGACCCGGCTGGGCCCAAGAGCGGTCGGTACGCATGCCGTTGAGCATCAGCTGGCGGAACTGGTCGGGGTGTTCCTGCCACAGCCTCATCGCGCGCGCCATCGCCGACTCGAGCGCCGCGTGGTCCACGTGTTCAAAAACGAAGCCGTTGCGCTGCTCGGGCGGAGCGCTGGAGTAGTGGTGGTCAAACACGGTGTCCATCACTCCGCCGGTCGCCCGCGCGACGGGCACCGTCCCGTACTTCACGGCGACCTGCTGCACGAGCCCGCACGGCTCGAACATGCTCGGCATCACCACCAGGTCCGCGGCCGCGTAGACCAGATGCGCGAGCTCATGGTCGAACCGCAACTCGAGATGGACGTCAGGATGATCATTGAGGTGGTGTTTGACATGCCTGAAGTGACCCGTGATCTGAGCGTCTGAACCGGTGCCCAGCAGCACGAACTGCGCCCGCTGCTCAAGCGCGTAGAAGATCGCGTGGTGGATCAGCCCAACACCCTTCTGATGATCGAGCCGCCCGACGTAGGCGACAACCGGCTTGTGCTCGTCGCGCAACATGAAGTGATCGCGCAGCACCCGCGTGTTGACGTACTTCTCCTCGATCGTCTCCGCCGAGTAGCGCTGCGGAATCCACGGGTCGACCTCCGGGTTCCACGTGTCGTAGTCGACGCCGTTGAGGATCCCGCCGAACTTGTCGCCATGTACGTGCAGCGTGTGTCCAAGACCGGCGCTCTGATCGGTGTAGCGCGCCTCCCAGGCGTATCGCGGCGAGACGGTTGTCACGAAGTTCGAATAGACGATCCCGCCCTTGAGCAGATTCAGCGCCCCCGGATGGAAGTCATCCTGCAACCGTGCCCGGTCAAAGAAGCGTGCCGGCTGTCCCAGCCCGACCGCGTGCAGCACCCACTCCGACGTGACGCCCTGATGGTGGAAGTTGTGAACCGTGAGACAGACGCGCTGATCCTCCATTCCCAGCGATTGATAGATCTCAAACAGCATGACCGGGACCAGGGCAGTCTCCCAGTCGTGGCAATGAATGACCTCCGGCCGCTTGCCGGACCTCAACATGAACTCAAGCGCCGCCTTGCTGAAGAACGCAAACCGGGCCACATCGTCATCCGAGCCATACAGATGCCCACGCCCGAAGAAGCGCTCCTCCGAGTGCGGCTCGATGAAGAAGCACTTGCGGCCGTCGACCCAGCCGAACCACACCGTGCAATGAACCGCACCGCCAAACCACGGCACCCACAGATCGTCGTAGGCGACGGTCAGCCCGTAGATCCGGTCATAGCGCAAACAGTCGTACTTGGGCAACACGATCTCCACCGAGTTGCCCCTCAGCTCAAGCTCACGACTGAGCCCGAACACAACATCACCAACCCCCCCGGCATGTGCGACCGGCGCACACTCAGCGGCCACCATCACGACGAACACCGATCGACTCCCTAGCCCACCACACCGGTACCGGTTCGGCGGGTGGGATCCGGTGCTGCAGTCGCGGCGGTGGAGCGACGCCGTTGTGCTGGGAAGCTCGCGGTGACGGTGGTGCCGTTGCCCGGGGAGGATCCGACTTGGATCGTTCCGTGCGCGAGTTGGACGCGCTCGCGCATCCCGAGCAGGCCAAACCCGGCCGTGCTGCTCGTTGGGTCGAACCCGTCGCCATCGTCACGGACGCTGAGCTCGACGGTGCTCTGGTTCTCTCGGGTTTCGATCACCGCCCGAGTGGCGTGGCCGTGCTTGGTTGCGTTGGTCAGCGCCTCTTGGATGATCCGGTAGATCGTGGTCTCAAGCTCAGGTGTGTGCCGCGTCTGCTCGCGGCCCTGTTCGAACGCCAGGTCGAGCGAGCAGTCGATCTCGAGGCCGTGACGGCTAGCGCGTGCGCACAGCGCGGCGAGGGCAGCCGCAAGCCCCAGGTCATCCAACGCGGCCGGGCGCAGGTCGGTGACGAGCGCTCGGAGGTTGGAGATCCCCTCCTCGAGCTCCTCGATCGCTTGGCCGACGGCTTGCTCCAACGCCTCCAGGCCACCCTGCCGACGAGCGATCGACAGGCTCAGCCGCAGCCCCGCAAGGCTCTGAAGTGTGTCGTCGTGCAGCTCCCGCGCCCACCGGCCGCGCTCGCCTTCCGCTGCGGCGAGGCGCTGGCGTCGAAGCTCGGATGCAGCGCTACGAGCTGTCGCGACGGAGATGGCCGCGCTGGTCGCGAACCCCTCCAGCACTCGTTGGTCCTCAGCACTGAATGCCGGTCCATCGTGCAGCCGGTCGAGGGCGATCAGGACGCCGTAGGCCTGGTTGTGAAAGACGAGCGGGACGACCAGCCCGGCAGCAGCGCTGACTCCGAGCCGGCCAAGACCGTGCTGGTCAAAGCGAGCGCGGTTGAGCTCGACCTCCAAGCGGTGCGTCGTGCGCGTGCGCAACGCCGCGCTGCCGACCGTGTCGGCCAGATCAATCCGCGCCCCGATCAGACCCGCCGGCCGGCGTCCTGCCGCCGCGGCAATGACGAGCTCCGCGCCGTCAACGATCTCGATCAGCAATGACTGCGCCGAAACCAGCGCCCGCCCGCGCTTGGCGACCAGCTCGAGGATGACATCGACATCAGTCGCTCCCCCGACGGCACGCGTGATCTCGGTGGTCGCCTCGAGCGCCGCGACCATCCGCGCGAGCTCCTCGCCGCGCGCCGCAGCACCCGTATAGCGTCGCGCATGATCGATCGCGAGGCCCGCGAACCTAGCGAGCGTCGTGACCGACTCCTCATCCTCGTCGCTGAACGGGTTCCCGTCCGCCTTCTCAGTCAGATAAAGACTTCCGAACGGCATCCCACTGACGAGAATCGGAACCCCCAGGAACGAGTGCATCGGCGGATGCCCAAGAGGAAACCCGTAGGAACGCGGATGCTCTCCCACCTCGGCAAGACGCAACGGCACCGGATTGGCGATCAACTCGCCGAGCACCCCGCGACCCCGCGGCAACTCCCCGATCCCCACGCGCATGTGCTCGTCGACCCCCGCCGTGATGAACCGGGCAAGCTCCGTCCTCGAGGCGTCCAGCACCCCAAGCGCCGCATACCTCGCGCCCGTCAGCTCGCGCGCGGACTGGAGCACCCTGTCAACCACCACATCCAGGTCCAGCTCGCCAAGCACGCCACCGGCAACGTCCAGAAGACCGCGAGCCTGCTCATCCATCAGCGCACCCCTCTGCGAGGAAAAAACCTCACGCCTGAGCCGAACATGACGGTTGCGCCCACGTTCAGCTCAAACCGGCATCCACCGAGCTGACGCCTCACGCACGCACCTCACCCGATTCGTCCTGGGGCCGGCCTGCCGTGTCCTGGTCGGTCGCTTCCAGAATGAACACCTCGACGGCTATGTCCGGGTCGATGTGGTTATCGCTCATGAACCCGACCACCTTGCGACCAGTCAGCTCCGCGATCGTACGGCTGCAGCTCTCACGCATGACGTTCTGCCAGAGCCTGCGCAGGCCGAGCACAGCATTACTCTCGCCCGCGTCGACGAGGTTGCGCTCGCCGCGCGTGAGGGTGTCTTGTAGCACCACGAACACTGCGTTGTCACCGAGCGTGGTCCTCGCCCTCATCGGACCGCGGCCGGTGGTTCTCGCCAGTTCGCGAACGACCGCAGTCGAGATCGCAAGCGCAAGCTCACCATCACGCAGCACACCGTCGCCCCCGGTCACGTCGCACCTGCGGCATCTAGGTTGGACCTCAGCGTTGCGATCTCGCGTTTGACAGCCGCGATCTCGCGATGCGCAACCGCCAGCTGCCGCGTCCGCCTAGCCAGCGCTTCACCGAGCCGCGACGAACGCCTCGGATCATTCCGGGCGGACGCCAGCTCCTCCGCGACCGACGACAACGGGGGCCGGCTGGCTCCGGTTCCTCGCTTCTGGGAGTTGTCTGGCCGCACTGACGGCCGAGCCTTTCCCTTCGCACTTCGTCGAACGTGGCAACACGCCCTGAGGCGTTTTGACCACGTCCCTCAACGTTCAGCCTACTCCGCTCGCCCGCATCCGCAACCCCGGATCGCCCATCATCTCTTGCGGGCGGAGCGGGAACTGTCTGTCGCTCGGATTTGCCGCCCCGACCGTCTAGCGAGGGCCGGTACTGCGGTCGCCATGCGTGGGATCGAATGTCCGGACGATGCGGCGACCGGACGCTGATGTCGTACGGATCGGAGCGGTCACGACTTCGCCGTGGCTGCTTGAGGCGTGGAGGAGCCACGCTCGGGCCGGCTCGCGACGGCCGACGCAGACCTGCGTTCGTTGTCGTACGGGCATCTCGTGGGCGTCTTCACGGGCCCTGCTCAGCGCGGCAAGCACACCTCGCGCGGGTCACCGCAGCTCGGCCGCGGTCTTCGTCACCGAGCCGGTCAGGATTTGGCAGCCTAAGTGGTACAACGAAGTGGTACAACGGGCATAACGATCCAGCGGCCCGGACTCGGCGGCGACTATGAAATACCTGCTAATCGTCGCTTTCTACGGAGGGTGAGCGATGGGACTCGAACCCACGACCGCCTGGACCACAACCAGGAGCTCTACCAGCTGAGCTACGCCCACCGTGGATGCTTTGAATCTATCAGCGCTCGCCGGTTGCTGGCGTCGGCCGGCGCTTGTCCTCGGCGGTTCCCGCTTGACCCCCGGCGATGGCGGCCGAGAGGATTCGCGATTCCGTCGGACACAGGAGGCAGCTTGAAGGTGCAAACCCACGAGATCGGAAGGGCATCGAGATGAGTCTTCCCGAACCGGCAGCGGATTCGATCGCGCTCGTTACCGGCGCATCGTCCGGGATCGAGGAGCTCGGCGCGAACGTCGACGTGCTCGTCAACAATGCCGGTTTCGGTGTGTACAGGCCGTTTTGCCGAGTCCGGCAGCGAGAACGAGTTGCAGCGGTCGCATCGCGTCGTCCGTGACGCGCTGCGCGCAGCCGACCGAGGCAAGATCTCGGTGATCCCGGGAGGTCCGCAGGTGCGCGCTGCGTTCGGGCCCAGCCGCAGGTTGCCGCGATGGCTGGTGCTCCCGGTGAGCAAGCGGATGATGGCGCGCGGCTAGCGGGCCGATTCGGCCGCCGGCGTGGTCGGCGCCTCGGCGAGCGCCGGTAACTGGTCTCCGTGCACGTGCTCGCGCGGGATGTTCCAGACCACGCGCTCGGCGGTTGCGCCGCGCGCCAGGCTGCGCAGACCGGAGTGGATCGCCGCCCCGGCATTGAGCAACCAGTAGGCCAACGGGTAGAGCGGTCCGAGCAACAGCGTGCGCAGCGAGGAGCGGTCGTAGCGGGCCTGCAGCCCGAGACCGAAGGCGAGCTGGACCGAGGCGATCACCGCGATTGCGATTCCCCATGCGAGCACCACTTTGAAGCTGGCGGGGTTCTCCCCGATCACGATGTCGATCACGGAAAGCACGGTCGCGATGAGCGCAATGACGACCCACGTCAGCGAGCCCAGCGCTTCGGTCACGATCGGCCACAGCCGGCGGTTGCGCCAGCGGCGGATCGTCCCGAAGTGGGCGTACACGACCTCACCCTGGCCGCGCGCCCACCGCTGCCGCTGCGCCCAGAGGCCCCGCATCGCGACTGGAACCTCCATGCCGACGAGCGCGTAGGGCTCAAAATCGGTCTCCCAGCCCGCAAGCAGTAGCCGCCACGTGAGCTCGATGTCCTCGGTCGCCATCGCCGGGTTGTAGCCGCCGACCGCGAGCACCGCTTCGCGCCGGAACAGGCCGAGGATGCCGGCGACGGGTGCCGACCCTGCCGCCGAGCGCCTGCGTGCGCCGGATCAGACCGACGATCGAGGGGAACTCGAGCATCTGGAGCCCCGCGAGCAGCGTGCCTCTATTGGTTACGTGCGGCATGCCCGCGACCGCCGCCACATGCGGGTGGCGATACATCCGCGCCACCAGGAACTTGATCGCCTCCCGCTCCAGATGCGCATCGGCGTCGGCGACGATCAAGAGGTCGTTACGCGCCTCCTGGAGCCCCATGTTGAGGCGGTCGGCCTTGCCGCGGTTCACAGAGTCACGCACGACCCGCACGCGCGGATCGCCCTCCGCCGCGTCACGAGCCCGGGCGGCTGTCTCGTCGGTCGAGCCGTCATCGAGCACGAGAATCTCGAGCGAGGGGTAGTCAACGGCCCGAGCCGCGCGGACCGCGTCGCCGATCACCTCCTCCTCCTCGTAACAGGGCATCAGCATCGTCACACCGGGCCAGCCACCCGGCGGCGCCACCGGCTCCGGGTGCTCCTCGATCCAGCGGTAAAGCAGCCCGCCGGCGATCCAGATTGCGGCGGTGGCGATCGGCCAGAACGCGACGAACCCGAGAATGATCTCGGTCGCGATGTTGAGGTCGCCGTTCATCTTGTGTCTCGTCTGTGCCGCCGCACCGCAACCGGCAACAGCACCACGGTCGCAACGACGAGCGACGCGCCGGTGAAGATCAGCGCCAACTCGACCGAGTAGAGGTCGTGCATCACGATCGCGACCGCTGCGATCAGCGTCGCCCACAGGACCGGCCCGATCAGCCACAGCAGGGCGCGGCGGCGCCGGCCGGCGCGCCGGAGCGGTATGAAGACGATCGTCGACCCTGACGCTTGCTGGGGTTTGAGCGCGGCCCCGTTCCCAGGGTCCTCGCTACCTCCGTGTTCGAGCACCTTCCTACTAGTTTGACAGTCGCCCCGCCCGATCCGCGTCCGTCTCGCGCGCCGGTCGCTTAGCTCGGAGCGTGTCCGCGCGCCTCGGGGCCTCACTCTGCCCCACTTCACGCCGATCGACGGTGAGGGTGCGCTCTGGTCGGTGGCTCGGGCCTGCTTTCACCCGCTTGGGGTGATGTCCACACAGGGTGGGCTTGATTTCGTGGGGACTACACCGAGCGCGGGTGGGGCGCTACGAGTCTGGAGTTGTGCCGTGAGTAGCGATCTTGTCGACGTCTTCCTGCTCTCGCTGGTCGCGATCTTCAACCCTACGTTGCTCGCGGCGGTGACGGTGATGCTGTTGATGCCGAACCCGAAGCGCCTCATGCTTGGCTACCTGCTGGGGGCGTACACGACGAGCATCACGCTGGGGCTCCTGATCGTCTTCTCGCTGCACGGATCGAGCACCGAGAGCACGTCAAAGAAAACCGTCAGCCCGCTCGAGGATCTTGTCGTCGGCCTTCTCTGTCTGGCAATCGCTTGGGTTCTGTGGACGGGCCGCGACCAGCCGTTTCAGCAGCGCCGACAGGCGAAGAAGGAGGCGAAGCTGAAGGCCAGGCAAGACGCGGGCAAGCCGACGGAATCGCTGCCGCTGCGGATGCTGGGCAAGGGCGACCCGAAGGTCACTTTCCTCGTCGGCGCCGTCCTGTCGTTTCCCGGAGTCTCATACCTCGACGCGCTCGATCACATTCACAAGCTCAACCCCGGAACGGTCGAGACCGTCGCGCTGGTCGTGTTCTTCTGCTTGATGCAGCAGATCCTTCTCGAGCTGCCGCTGATCGGCTATCTGTTTGCGCCGGCTCGGACGCAATCGACCGTCGACCGGTTCCGAGCCTGGATGGGACGCAGTGGTCGCAGCGCCGCCGTGATCGGCGCCGGAGTGATCGGCCTACTGCTCACCGCCCGGGCTGTAATCACGCTCCTATGAGCGACCGGGCTGGTCGCGGTGCGGGGTGTTCACCCTCTCGCCTCGATGGCGACCGTTTGCGGGGGAGGATGTCGTGAGCCATCGCTGGGGGTCGGATTCCCGTCTGCCCGCAGCGAGGTAGGCCGCGTTCAGGCGCTCGCGAACGCTCGGTGATCGCGCTGGGAATTCGGAGCCAAGGTGCTCTCGGCGAAGCTCGTCCATGAACTCTTGCCAGAGCGGGGGGCCGCCTTGTTCGAGCAGCTCGGCGCGAACGCGCAGCGCGCTGCTCGTGGGCCGGTGGCGGAGTCCCCAGCTGCCGAGCTGCGCGAACACGGGTACGAGTTGGATCGCGGGTTCGGTCAGGCTGTAGCGCGCCCGCTGGCCGGCTCGCTTGTCCTCACGGGTGAGCAATCCCAACTTGACGAGTCGCTTGAGTCGGTCGGCGAGAATATTTGAGGCGATCCCCTCGATTGAGTTGGCCTGCAGCTCTCGGAAATAGCGGCGGTCTCCGAAGACGATGTCGCGGAGGACGATCAGGCTCCAGCGATCGCCGAACGCCTCGATCGTGGCGTTGATCGGGCACTCCGACCGCGGCTCATTCGCTTCGCCCATAGTGCTTGCAATCTACTACCGCCTGGGAGTACCGTCTCGGAAAGCGGTTGCAAACCACAAGCAGAAAGAGCCACGTGCTGAGGCAGGTTGCGGAGGGCGTGCTGATCCACGAGAGCGAGTTCATGCAGACCAACGCCGTGGTCGTGCAAGGCCGCGCTGGCGTGCTGCTCATCGACCCTGGGGTGACCGGCGACGAGATGGCCTGCCTCGCGAATGACCTGTCCGGTTCGGGCCAGACCGTTGTGGCGGGCTTCTCGACGCATCCGCATTGGGATCACCTGCTCTGGCACGCCAGCCTCGGTGCGGCGCCCCGTTACGGCACGGCCCGCTGCGCGGCCACGGTCCGAGATCGGCTATCGGACGCGCGTGCGAAGGCCCGCATCGGCGAGCTGATACCGCTGGACATCGTCGAGCAGGTACCGCTGGACATGCTCGGCCTCATCACCAGCCTACCCGCCGAGACGGAGCAGATTCCTTGGGATGGCCCTCAAATCCGGATCATCGAGCATCAGGCGCATGCCCCGGGCCATGCGGCGCTGTTGATCGAGGAACGCGGGGTTCTCGTCGCCGGGGACATGCTTTCTGATGTCCTGATTCCGTTGCTCGACCTGAACGACGCCGCCGACCCGATTGACGACTACCTCGCCGCGCTGCGGCTGCTCGAGGGCGCGGCGGACGACGTCGATGCCGTCGTCCCCGGCCACGGGTCCATCGGCGGAGCTGATCAGGTACACGCCCGGATCGACCAGGATCGCGCGTACGTGCACGCCTTGCGTGACGCCGAGGTTCTCGGCGACCCGCGGGTCGGCCCATCGGCCACGTTCGGCGATTGGCTGCCCGGCGTGCATGAACGACAGCTACAGCGCCTCGCCCGCAGACGAGAGCGCGAGGCGCACTGCTCGCGATGTCCGAACCTGATCTGAGTGCCACTCGAACCGCTAGAGCGAGGGCCTAGCTCCGGCCTGAGAGACTCTGTCTGGTGGCAACGTGTCGCAGGATCCCGGGTGCCGCAGCGAGTGCCGTCGGCGTTGCCTGCATCGCGATGATCTGCGTCGCGTGTGGCTCCTCGCATCGTTCCGTCTCTAAGACGACGCGGAGCGGCCGAACCGGCCGGCCGGTCACGACCGCCTCTAGCGCTTCCATGTCCGCGCACCCGCTCGCAAGGTCCCGGGCGGGGCGTCGGATTGCGATTTTGCCGGCGGCGCGACGTCAGGGCTTGTTCGACTGGGAGCCTGCGGTCTCGGTGGGAGGCCAGACTGCTGTCTGGATCTCTCGGGTCAGAGCCTTCCACGAAGCCGGGTTCACGATCACCCTGCTGCGCTTCGACCAAGGTTTGGTGAGGCTGGTCCTGCACGCCGGCGGCTCACAACCGGGTGGGACAGGCTGGCGTTACGGAGATGCGATACGGATGGCAGAGAGCCGGATCGCAGTCGCCGCCTTCAACAGCGCGTTTCAGGAGAGCTACGGCGCGGGCGGGTTTGAGCAGGATGGTCGCGTGGGCTGGCCGCTGCGTCGTGGTACCGCATCGGTGGTGATGTATCGCGACGGATCTGCGGATATCGGTCGGTGGCAGCTGACTGTGCCGGCTGGCGGCCGGCCGGTGGCTGCGGTGAGACAGAACCTCGGCTTGCTGATCGACGGCCGGCGGATACCGCCAAGTGTCGACACATGCATCAAGGTGTGTTGGGGCGACCCCCTTCACGAACAGCCAATCGTCGCCCGCTCAGCTCTCGGGATCACAGCCAGCGGGGAGCTGGTGTGGGCGGCGGGCCACGATCTCTCGGTGCGCGCCCTGGCGGAGGCGTTGACCAGCAAGGGTGTCGTCCGCGCGATGGAGCTCGACATCAATCCCCGGTGGGTCGCCGGGTACCTCTACGAGCATTCGCGGCGCAACCTGCCCGCGATCCCCATCCCGCTCGTTCCCGGACAGACGGGCATCCCCGGCCAGTTCCTTGCACCCTACTTCCGAGACTTCTTCAGCGTCATCGTCCGGTCAGGCTGACAGTCGCGCGTCGGAGCCGCGCATCGGCTCGCCTTGTATGCGCGATACATCCGCCGGCCGGAGCGATCCCGCCCGCGGCACGCCGATCCGCAGCCTGATCTAAGCGCCTTGACGCGCACCAGCCAGCGCGACGGCGAGTGCCTCGCACTGGTGGCGTTGATGGTTGAGCAGGCCAGCCACGATCTGCTCGAGTGTTCGCTCACCGTCGGCGAAGCGGATGTCGCCGGCGGGGGGCACGGCGGCGAGCCGCTCGTCGGATAGCTCGGCGAGCCGCGTCAGCCGCGCTCGGGCGGTCGCGAGACGCTCGAGCAAACGCCGGGAATCGATGTCGTCGGCGCGGTACGCGGCCCCCCCGGCGCCGTGGTCGGCACCTCCACGCGGGCTGTGCGCTCCGCGAAATGAGGGGATGTGGTGACGGCGCGGTGGTGTGTGAGAGCGGGGCTCTGTGGTGGCGATCAGGTACTCGGCGATCCGGTGGTAGTTGTCCGCGGCGTGCATGGCGATCGCCGCGACGGTGCCGTCACCGAGCTTCTCCCGCCCGGCGCACGGTGCGCGGAGTGCCGCCTCGTCGGCTGCACCGAGCAGCGCGATCAGATCCGAGATCTGCTCGTCGGCGGTCTGCATCAGCTGTGCTGCGCGCTCGCTCACGGAGATCAGTGCGAGCCGGGGCCGAGCACGCCGGTGAGGTGCAGGACCGCGAAGGCGATGACGAGCAGGACGATCGACGATGACCAGCAGCAGCGGCGGCCTGTTCGACCCGGCGCTCTCGGTTGTGGGGTCGTGCTCGGACAGGGCTCCGGGCGGGCGGTGCTCGGGTGCGGGTTGGTCCATCGCGCTGCGCGTCGGTTCGGGGTTGGGGGTTGTGTTAGGCGACATCGCGGCGGGTGGTGAGGAGCGCTCCGGCGCCGGCGGCGATGGCGGCGTAGGCGGCGAGCAGCAGGGCGCCGAGCGCGGGGCCGACGAGCTTCGCAGGGGATTGCGTTTGGACGGCGCCGGCGATCGCGCCGGCGGCGGCGCCGGGGGCGTATTTGCCGGCCGAGGGGATGTTGCCGATCAGGGTTGTCTCGATCAGCAGCAGCCAGACGCACAGTGCGACGACCGCGCCGACCTGCTGGCGGACGATCGCGCCGATGCCGAGACCGATCGCGGCAAACAGCGCTCCTGCGGCTGCGCCGCCCGCCAGCAGCTGTACGTCGTCACCGGCGGCCAGCTGGATATGGATCCCGCGCGCGGCGAGTCCGGCCGCTTCGATCGCGGCTGTCAGTCCTTCTGCGAGCAGTCCGACGGCGACGCCGGTGAGGGCGCCGGCGGTCAGCTTGGCGGCGATCACCCGCTCTCGGCGGGGGGTTGCCAGGAAGGTGGGGCGGATCGTCCCGTGCCGAATCTCCGCGGTGATCGACATGACGCCGAGCAGTGAGGCGAACAGGGCGGCGATGCTGGTCCCCCAGCCGACGACCTTCAGCTGTCCGTCGCTCATCGAGAGCTGGTCGGTTGGAAGGCTGAGGACATGAAGGAGGACGACGAGTAGGGTCAGCGCGGTCATCCACAACAGGAGCAGCACGCTCGTGCGGGTGGTTCGTTGCTTGAGCAGCTCGGATCTGACAAGGCGGCTCACGCCAATGCCCCGGTCAGCTCGAGGTACGCGGTCTCGAGCGAGCGGGCGCCGTCCTGCAACTGGTCGAGCTCGAGCTCCCCGACCAGCCGGCCGGCGTTGATGATCAGCGCGGCCTGGACGGTTTGCGCCACCTCGGCGAGCACGTGGCTCGAGATCAGCACCGTGCGTCCGTCCGCGGCAAACCGGTGCAGGAATCCCCTGAGCCAGGCGATGCCGGCTGGGTCGAGCCCGTTGGCGGGCTCGTCCAGCACGAGCAGCTCGGGGTCGCCGAGCAGGGCGGCGGCGAGCCCGAGCCGCTGGCGCATCCCGAGCGAATACGTGCGTACGGGCCGGTCGGCGGCCCGCTCGAGCTCGACCAGCTCCAGCAGCTCATCGACCCGGTCATATCCGATGCCGGTCGCGAGCGCGAGCACCCGCAGGTGGTTGCGGCCTGAGCGCCCCGGATCGAAGTCGCCCGATTCGAGCAAAGCCCCGACCTTACGGCTCGGCTCCTCGAGCTCGCGGTAGCGCCGGCCGAACACGAGCGCCTCGCCGGCGGTCGGCTCCGCCAGACCGAGCAGCACCCGCAAGGTGGTCGTCTTGCCGGCTCCGTTGGGACCAAGGAAGCCAGTGATCGTGCCGCGCTCGAGCGCGAACGTGAGCCCGTCTATCGCGGCCACGTCGCCGTACCGTTTTGACAGCCGGCGGACACTCACGGCCGGCATGGCAGTGACGCCGGCCGCGTCCTCGAACGTTCGCTGCGCCGTGAGGGAGTCGCGCTGGGGGTCTTGCATGCCGGGGATGCTCGGTCACCCGCGCCGTGGTCGCATCGTCCTGGCGGGGTGTTCGATCTACTCCCGCTGGGGTATTCCGGCGGCGCGAGCTGGCGCTAGATTCGCGTCGCGGTGTTCCGTCGCCACGAAGCGCTCGTCGATGCGGCCGTGCCGGTGCTCGTCGGCGCGGTAATCGTCGTCGGCGAACTTCTACACGGCGGGCACAGCGCGCGGCCGACGCCGTCGTGCTCGCGCTTGCAGCAGCGGGGACGCTGTTTGCACGCCACCGATCGCCAGGTTGGACGCTCGTCGTCTCGAGCGCTCTGGTGGCGGTGCTGTTCCACGTCGACCGCTCCGCCAGCACCGTGGCGGTGCTCGCGCCGGCCGTCGCGCTCTACTCGCTCGCGCTCAGCCGCGGCCGCCCAGTCCAATTGCTCGCTGCAGTCGCAGCGGTCGGTGCAGTCCTCCTCGCCGACCTCTTGCATTCCGGGCAGCCGGGGGTGCTGCAGACGCTCGGGCACGTGATGCTGGTCGCGATCCCGCTGCTCGTCGCCGAGCAGGTCCGCACCCACCGCGCCTACCTCCGTGTGCTGGAGGAACGCCTCGCGCTCGCCGAGCGGACCCGCGAGCAGGAGGCCGCCCGCCGCGCTGAACAGGAACGGCTGCGGATCGCCCGCGAGTTGCACGACGTCGTCGCCCACACGCTGACCGAGATCAACGTCCAGGCGGGCTCGACCGCGGAACGAACGGCACCAGGTGACGCTCGAGCGACGCTGGAGACGATCGAGCAAGCAAGCCACGAAGCGATCGGCGAACTGCGAACGATCCTCGGCGTTCTGCGCGACCCCGACAGCGCCGCGCCGCCCCGCGCCCCCTCCCCCGGTATAGAGAACATCCCCGAGTTGACCGGGCGCGCGCGTCAGGCCGGGCTTAGGTCCAACTCGACACGACCGGCGAGCATCCGCCGCGGCTGCCGGACGCCGTCTCGCTCGCGGCCTACCGGATCGTGCAGGAGGCGCTCACCAACGCCCGGCGGCACGCTCCGGGCGCGCCGGTCACCGTCCGCGTCCAGTACGACACGAGCCTGCTGCGGGTCGCCGTCGAGAACCCAGCCAAAGCCAGCCCTGGCAGCAACGGCGCCACGCCTTCCGGCGTTGGCATCACTGGGATGAAAGAACGCGCCACCGCACTCGGCGGCACCCTCCAGGCCGGCACCGAGAACGGGCGGTTCCACGTCCACGCCGAGCTCCCGTACGAGCCCGGCCCGTGATCCGCGTCCTTGTCGCCGACGACCAGGCCGCGATCCGCGACGGATTCGCCGCGCTGATCGACGCCCAGGACAACATGCAAATCGCCGGCACCGCGGCCAACGGGCGAGAAGCCGTCGACCGCGCCCGCCGCAGCTTCCCGCACGTGATCCTCATGGACATCCGCATGCCGGTGCTCGACGGCCTCGACGCGACCCGGCTGATCTGCGCCGACCCAACGCTCGAGCGGACCCGCGTTCTGGTCCTCACCACTTTCGACCTCGACGACTACGTCTACACCGCGCTGCGCGTCGGCGCCAGCGGCTTTCTCCTCAAAGACACGCCACGCCGCGCACTGCTGCGCGCGATCGAGGTAATCGCGGCCGGCGACGCGCTCCTCTCACCCGGGATCACGCGCCGGCTCATCGCCGAATTCGCCGCCCGCCGCGACCCCCAACGACCGCTCCCCGCGCTGGCGGACCTCACCGACCGCGAACGCGACATCCTGCTCCTCGTCGCCCGAGGCCTCGGCA
The DNA here is from genome assembly GCA_963796525.1 of uncultured Solirubrobacterales bacterium. Lineage (GTDB taxonomy): Bacteria > Actinomycetota > Thermoleophilia > Solirubrobacterales > Solirubrobacteraceae > Palsa-465. The sequence goes on along the minus strand of CAWCMD010000004.1, from coordinate 160,427 downwards.
ACGACGAGATCGCCGGCCGGCTCGTCATCAGTCCGCTCACTGCCAAGAGCCACGTCCGCAACATCCTCCGGAAACTCGACTGCCACGACCGTGCCGGGCTGGTCGCAATCGCCTACGAGAGCGGGCTCGTCACACCAGGCCAACAGGACGATTGACGACCCCGCGAGCTGGTGCCGCGACCGATGAAGGCGCGCCTCAACCGCGGTCTACCACATGAAACGCACACGTCGACCGGAGCTGACGCATGACCGAGACTCGCTTATTGGCTGATGGCCTGGGATTCCCAGAATCTACGCGCTGGCACGATGGCCGCGTGTGGGTGTGCAATTGGGGCGCCGGTGAGGTGCTGGCGGTCACGACGGGCGGCGAGCGCGAGGTCACGGCCCGGATTGCGCCGCAGACGATTCCGTTCAGCATCGATTGGCTTCCGGATGGACGGCTGCTGGTCGTCGACGGTCCCCAGCAGAAGCTGTTGCGACAGGATTGGGACGGGGCACTTGAGCCGGTCGCGGATTTCTCCGGCCTCGGTGCGGGACCGTTCAACGAGTTGGTCGTGACCGACGCGGGCAGCGTCTACGTCAACGGAGGCTCGGGCAGCGTCGTTTGCCTTCACGCTGACGGCACGATCCGTGAGGTCGCAGCCGGGCTGAAGTGGCCCAACGGGATGGCGTTGCTCGCCGATGAACGGATACTCGTGGTCGCCGACTCGCACGCCGAACGGCTCCTCGCGTTCGATGTCGACGATGACGGGATGCTCTCGGACCGCCGTGTCTGGGCGGAGCTTGACCACGCTCCAGATGGCATATGTGCCGACGCCGACGGCGCGGTCTGGGTCGCAAGCGTACCCGGCGAACAGTGCACACGTGTGGCAGAGGGCGGCGAGGTTCTCACCACCGTTACCGCGGACCGAGGGTGCTTTGCGTGCATGCTCGGCGGCGAAGACGGGCGCACGCTGTTCATCGCGGCGGCGCAGTGGCGGGGAATGGAGGCGGCGATGAAAGAAGGACCCGGTCTGACAGGCCAGCTTCTCGCGGCGCCTGACCAGCCCGCACGGCACGCCGGCCGACCATGAGTATGGACCGCGCCAACGCGCGTACAGGACAACGCGCCGGCCTTGCGACGAGTCAAGCAGTTAGTCAGCGGCGCGTCATCGTGGTGATGTTCGATCTCTTTGGCTGATTAAGGTGTGATCTCGTAGAGGATGTTGAACGGGTTCTCGAGCAGCAGGAGAAGATCAAACGCTCACCCGCCGGACTGGCCTACCTCGCCGGCATCGCCTCAGTATTCGCGGCCACCGGCCGCGACGACGAGGCCCGCCGGGCGATCGACATCGTCGCCGCCGATGATTTCGCCACCGTTTCCCGCGACATGAACTGGCTCTCGACGATCGCCTCGGCAGCCGAAGTATGCGCGACGCTCGGTGATCCGCAGCGCGCGAGAACGGTCCATTCACTGCTTGAGCCGCACGCCGACCGCATGGTCATCTCCGCCCGTGCCGCACACCATCAGGGCTCGGTCGCCTACTTTCTTGCTCGCCTTGCCACCGCCCTCGGCGACCACCTGGCAGCCGACGACTTGTACGCCGAAGCTGCACTACGCGACCAGCGAGCCGGTGCCGACATCTGGGTCGCGCGTGACCTGCGGCGCCACGCCGAGCTTCTACTCGCTCACGATGACACCGGGCGCGGCCTGCTGCTGCTCGACCGCGCCGCGATCACGGCCAAAGCCGCCGGACTCGAGCGAACCGTCGAGCTGATCAGCACCCAGCGAGATGCCGTACGTCGAACAGGCAGCTTTCCCGCAGCGATCGGCTAGCCACCACCGCGGCGATCTCGTCGGCGACCGCGGTCCGTGCCGGCGGCCGTGATGCCCGGGCTGAACTTTGTTTGCCGCGGTGTTCGGATTTGGCCCGTCTCGGGCGATGATCAGGTATCGACGAATCGACGTACCGCGCAGCTCTCCCCCATGTGTACGGTTACCTGCTCCCGCGCTGTGGCAGCGTTGCCGATGCCGAGGACTTGACGGCTGAGACGTTCATGGCCGCGATCGCGGCACTGAAGCGCCCCGACCCGCCTTCGCCGAGCGTCGCGTGGCTGATCGGCATCGCTCGGCACAAGCTCGTCGATCACTGGCGCCGTGGCGAGCGCGAGCGGCGTGGGCTTGTGGCCGTCGGACCTAACCAACCCGACGATCCCTGGGAGGAGCTGCTCGATACCAGCGCCGCATACTCGGCGCTGGCGCGGCTGCCGGGCCCACAGCGTGCGGCACTGTCGCTGCGGTATCTCGACGGCTTGACCGTGACCGAGATCGCCGACCACCTGGACAGGACCGTGCGCGGCACCGAGACGCTGCTGGTCCGCGCCCGGGCGGCGCTCCGGCGGATATACCGGGAGGAGGCTGCATGACCCCCGATCCACTCCACGCGCTGCGGCTCCCTGGCGTCGCGATCGAGCCACGTCCCGCGTTCGCCGAGGCATTGTGGCGACGGATCGCGGGCGGCGAGGAACGGGTCGGACAGTCCGCGACCGTCCGCTATTTCGTCGACGACATCGACGAGGCGATCGCGTTCTACCGCGACCAGCTCGGCTTCGAGGAGGAGCTGCATCCCTCGCCCACGTTCGCGATGCTCTACCGGGGTGACCTGCGGCTGCTCCTGAGCGTCCCCGGCGAGCCGCACGCACTACCGGACGGCACGCTGCCCGAGCCCGGTGGATGGAACCGGATCTCGCTGCGGGTCTCGGACCTGCACGCGACCGTCGCGGCGCTGCGCGCCAGCGGCGTCACCTTTCGCCGGGGGATCGCAGCCGGCGTCGCGGTCCACACCGCCCTGCTGGCGGACCCCTCAGGCAACCCCGTCGAGCTGTTCGAGCCCCGCGCCGAATACCACGAACGAACGACCACGAAGGAGTGAGCAGATGAGCACAACCAGCGTCCGCTACATCGTCGACAACGTCGACGCCGCGATCGAGTTCTACTGCGACCGGCTCGGCTTCGAGCAACAGATGCACCCCGACCCCGCGTTCGCGACGCTCACGCGAGGCGACCTTCGACTGGTGCTGGTCTCGCCTGTCCCCGCCGACCATCCCGGTGGTGGCTCGCGACCGATGCCGGACGGAACCAAGCAACAACCAGGGGGGTGGAACCGAATCATGCGTCAGGTATCGGACCTCGAGGACACGGTCGAGGCACTCCGCCTAGCAGGGGTTCGGTTCCGCAACGACATCGTCACCGGCATCGGCAGCAAACAGAACCCCTTGGAGGACTCGGCGGGAAACGTGGTCGAGCTGTTCCAGCCGATCCGCCCCGAAGCCGGCCTCAAGAGCTAACGACGCCTGAAGCGGCGCCAAAACGCCCGAAGCGTCCCGAACGTCCCAACGACCGCGACACACTGGTATTTGCGGTCTCTTGGACGCCCCCGGCAGGATTCGAACCTGCGACCATCGGATAAGAAGATCGCCTTTTGCAGGACATTTGCCGTAGATACGGGCAGCTGAACGCAACTCAGTTCAGTTAGACCAGGTCAGAATTGCTGAGTTGGGGACATTTCTGGGACACGGTATCCGGACCGTCGGCGGCCCGCATCCCAATGCGGTACCATTCTGGTATGAGCAAGCAGATCGCGATCCGGCTGCCGGACGAACTGGTCGCGTTCGTGGACGAGGTCGTCGAGAGCGGCCGGGAGCGCAGCCGAGCCGCCGTTGTCACCCGAGCGCTCGAACGCGAGCGGCGTCGGATGGTGGCCGCACGCGACGCGGCGATCCTTGCCGCCACCGGACCGGACCCCGAGCTTGAGGGTCTGGCCGACCACGCCGTCCGGCTCACGATCGAGAACTGATGCGCCCAATCCACCTGGCGCGGCTGGATAAGCCACGCCCCGTGCTCGTGCTAACACGCGAGCTCGTGCGCCCTCGGCTCAACACCGTCACGATCGCGCCGATCACCACCACGATCCGCGGCCTTTCGACCGAACTGCCGTGCGGTCCCGGCAACGGCCTTGAGGAATGCTGCGTCGTCGCATGCGAACACATCACGACTATCCGTTCAGACGCACTCGGCCGGCAGATCGGGCGGCTCCTCGACGAGCAAGAGCTCGACCTAACCCGGGCGATCCACGCCGCGTTCGACCTCGACACGATCTGAGCGAATCCTGCGGCGGGAAACGCACCCACTGGACGTCGGCCCAACAATCTACGGGGACTTCCGCTCGTGTCCGGAAGCAGCCGCCTGGCGAGGACGGGCGAGGTAGCTGCTCCGTAATGGACGGAGCAGTCCGTCAACGTCGGCGACGGGCTGTCGCTGCTGGTCCTTTCCGTCACTCTTGATCCGGACGTCAGGTCGCCTGCTCTCATGGGAGGCTGTCCTGAAATACGGCCGATTTCATTCCTCAGAGGTAGCGGCGCCAGCCGCTTGGAACGCTGTTGCACAAACCCTCGAGCACTCGATCGACTCACAACACTCTCCGAGGCCGACCTCATGCAACGCCGTCTGAGGGCCATCGAGGACCTGCCCCGAGTGATTTGACCCGTTGGGAAATTGACCCCGTTGTTCGTGGCTCACAACGGAGAGCGCGGTCACGAGGTTCGTGAAACAGCCTCCCGGCAAAGCGGTAGTCAGCGTCGCATACGATGGATGCTCCACGCCTCGCCCGGGCAACGCCCGTTTCGCGCAGTGCCAAAGCTCGGTCTCGAGCCCGCCAGACCGGGGGGTCGGTGCCGGACCCCTGGTCTGCTAGGCGGCCGAGCGGGGCAAGCTCGCGTTGCCCGGGCGGCGTACCGCTGCGACTCGCTCGCCTGCTGCGCCAACAGGAAGACAAGTCGTCGAGGGTGACTCGCTGGACGGGGTGCTGAACGTCCACTGGGGCGCCTGATGGCCGGCAGCTTTGGTGCTCGGCTGCTCGCGGTAGGCTGGCGTCCCGCATGCGTGCCCGTCGCTCGTGTCTGTCGGTCCCTGGCTCCTCCCCTCCGATGTTGGCCAAAGCGAGGGGCCTGCCGGCGGACGAGGTCGTGATCGACTTGGAGGACGCGGTGGCCGCGTCTGCCAAGGACGAGGCGCGTGCCGCCGTGGTCAGCGCCCTCGCCGGCGGCCAACTGGATGGGCGGACGGTCGCCGTTCGCGTCAATGGCCTGGACACGCCGTGGTGTCAGCAGGACATCGTCGCGTTGGCCGATGGCCCGGCGGCCGGCGCTGTGACAACGCTCGTTGTCCCGAAGGTGCAGGCACCCGAGGACATCGTCTGGGTGGCGCGGTTGTTAGACATGATCGGCGCCGGCGCGCGGGCGATCCGCTTGCAGGCGCTGATCGAGACGGCGGCCGGGCTGAGCCAGGCTGGCGACATTGGGCAGGCCAGTCCTCGCCTGGAGGCGCTGATCCTCGGCTATGCGGACTTGCGCGCGTCGCTGGGCCGGCCCGCGAGCCCTGAAGAGCCGCCTGACCGCTGGAGTTTCGCGCAGGAGGCGGTGCTCGTGGCGGCCCGGGCCGCGGGGCTGCAGGCCATCGACGGCCCGCACCTGCGGGTGGACGACGCCGCTGGCCTGTCGGAGTGGGCGGCACACACCCGGGCGCTCGGCTACGACGGCAAGTGGGCGATCCATCCGAGCCAGCTGGATGCGCTCAACGCCACGTTCTCGCCGACCCCCGAGGAGATCGAGCGCGCGCGCAGCGTCATCTCGGCGCTTGAAATGGCCGAGGCCGACGCTGGCCGTGGCGCGGTGATGTTGGAAGGCGAGATGATCGATGAGGCTCTGCGTAAGCAGGCGCTGGGGGTCGTGGCGCGTGCTCGCGCGGCGGGGATGCCCAGCGTGCCGGCATCGGCGGCTGGCGCATGACCATGGCAGGATCGGCGCCGCGGGTGCGGGTGGGCGGGCCGTGGTTCGAGGATTTCGCGGTCGGGCAGGTGTTCGACGACGCTCCCGCGCTCACGCTCGGTGCCGGCCATGCCGCTCTGCACCAGGCAATCGCGGGGGACCGGCTGCGGCTGGCGCTGGACGAGCCGTTGTGCCGCCTCGTGACCGGCCGAGACCGGCTGCTGGCGCACCCCAACCTGGTCTGCGACGTTGCCATCGGCCAGTCCACCGGGCCGACCCAGCGGGTGCGTGGCAACCTCTTCTACCGTGGGCTGGTGCTCCAGCGCCCTGTGTTCTTGGGCGACACGCTGGCCACGCGCACCGAGGTGGTGGCGCTCAAGCAGAATCGGCCTCGCGAGGGCGCACCGGCCACCGGGCTGGTGGTCCTGCGGATCCGCACCTGGGATCAGGACAACCAGCCAGTGCTTGACTTCTGGCGCTGCCCGATGCTTCCCTTGCGCGACGCCGACGCACGCACAGGTCATGCCGACGCTTTGGACGCCATTCCGGCGGAGCTGGATCGCACCGCGGTGCGCGCGGCGGCGCCGCCAGGTTGGCGCCTGGACGCGCTGCGGGCACGCGCCGGCGGCCCCGCGGCCGCGGACTTGGCGCCGGGCGCTGTCTTCGAGGTTGACGGGGGCGAGACGGTCACCGCAGCCCCCGAATTGGCCCGGCTGACGCTCAACGTGGCAGTCGCGCACACCGATGCCGCGGGCAGCGCTCACGGCCGGCGCCTTGTGTACGGTGGACATACCATCTCGATCGCGGCTGCGCACGTGACGCGCGCGCTGCCACGGCTGGCTACGATCGTGGCCTGGGCTAGCTGCGATCATCTCGGTCCGGTCTTCGAGGGCGATGTGCTGCGCACAGAGGTGCACGTCGAGGGCGTCGAGCCGGCGGCCCACGGCGGGCTGGTTGACCTGCGGGCGTTGGTGTCGGCGCATCGCCCGGACGTCGAGGAGGCGCCCATCCTAGACTGGCGCTTCGTCGCCCTGGTGGCCTGAGGGCCACGGGAGGAGGTCCGGAAATGAGCGGGATCTTGGAGGGCATGCGGATCGTCGAGGGCTCGGCCTTCGTGGCTGCCCCGCTGGGTGGGATGACGCTCGCCCAGCTCGGGGCCGACGTGATCCGCTTCGATCAGATCGGCGGCGGCTTAGACCGCGGGCGCTGGCCGATCACCAGGGAAGGACGAAGTCTGTTCTGGGCTGGTCTGAACAAGGGCAAGCGGTCGATCCAGATTGACCTCACCTCACCGGCCGGGCGCGAGCTGGCGGCTGAGCTGATCGGCGCGCGCGGACCCGACGCGGGTCTGTTCCTGACCAACTTCCCAGCCGTTGGGTGGCTGGCCTACGATGCGCTGGCCGCTCGCCGCCCCGATCTGATTATGGTCAACATCACGGGCAACGCGGACGGCTCCTCCGCCGTCGACTACACCGTCAACCCGGCCACAGGTTTCCCCTGGGCCACAGGCCCGCGCAACCTCGGTGTCCCGTTCAACCACCTGCTGCCCGCGTGGGACGCGATCACAGGCGCGCTGGCCACAACGTCGCTGCTGGCGGCCGAGCGCCACCGCACACGCACCGGCGCCGGCCAGCACGTGCGCCTGGCTCTGTCCGACGTAGCTTTCTGGATGGTCGGCAACCTCGGCAAGATCGCCGAGGTGGAGATCAACCACCACGAGCGCGTCAAGGACGGCAACTACCTTTACGGCGCCTTTGGGCGTGACTTCCGCACCCGCGACGGGCGTCGCATCATGATCGTCGCGCTGACCGGCCGCCAGTGGCGTAGCCTCGTGGCGGCAACCGACCTGGGCGAGGCGTGCGCCAGCATCGAGAAGATGATGGACGTCGACCTGAGCGACGAGGGCGGACGCTTCACCGCGCGCGAGCTCATCGGGGCGACGCTCAGGCCGTGGGTGTTGTCCCGCTCTATGACCGAGGTGCGCGACATCTTCGACGCCCACGACGTCTGTTGGGGGCCCTACCAGACGTTCACCGAACTCGTCGAGCAGGACCCGCGCTGCTCGCTCGCCAACCCGCTGTTCGCCCAGGTCGAGCAGCCGGGGATCGGCACCTACCTGATGCCGGGCTCGCCGCTGGTCTTCGGCGAGGCCGAGCGCCTCCCGCCCCAGCGCGCGCCGACGTTGGGCGAGCACACCGAGGAGGTGCTGGCCCACGTTCTGGGTCTCTCCGACGCCGAAATCGGGCGGTTGCTGGGCGACGGCATAGTGGCTCGCGCGACGGCGATCACGGCATAGCACCCTGGCGGAGAACAGGCGTTGTCAAGGGAAGTCCTTGAGGTGCGTCGTCGACCTGGCTGAATGCCGCTTTGTCACGCGAGCGGGCGCGCTCGCTGTGCAGATCGAGACTCGCGCACAGGACGAGGAGCGGCAGCCCGCTGCCCCTGTTGACGACGGCTCCATCCGTGACCGAGCAGCAGCCTCGCGGGCACCGCCCGGACTGCTGCTCCAGGCGTAGAGGAGCCGTCCCGTCGTCGCGCCATGCGCCGTCGTCCGGGCGACAAGCAAGCGAACCGACTCATCCTGAACCCGCTTACCGCCGAACACTACGAGACAGTCGGCCTAAGAGCAGCAGCGAGCGCTTGGGGTGTCCAGACCAGGCAGCGAGAGGGTGGGTCTATGGCTGCTCGACGCGCGCGTCGAGCACGGAGAACGGGCCGCGCGTCCGTGCGCGGCTGGAACATCGCGCGCGCCGACCGGACGGAAGGTGGGCGGCACCTTCGGGGCGAAACGACCGAGGATCACGCGCGGAAACCGTCGCTTCGATCTCGCGTCCGTGCGAGATGACAGTTCCTCGCGCGCCGATGAAGTAATCCCGATCCGGTTGGCCACGCTGACGCCAAACGCCGACTCCGGTCCCGCCGGCAGTCGCCGCTAGCCGTCAATCCGAAGCAAACGGTTATTCCAACGACCCGGCCCGCCAGGACGCTCCCATGCGTCCCGAACGTCCCCAGCGTCCCAACGACAGCAACACACTGTACGCACAGCGAGTGCTCAAAACGTCCCACCCGGCGGCATCCGCTGTGGGAGTCGTGCATTTGCAGGGCTTTTACGCGGACACGATGGCTTTGCTCGCCTCGCATGACCCGGCCTGGGACGTTTCGGGACGTTTCCGGGCATCTTCGGACATCTCCCTGCAAATCAGCATAATCGAGGGTCGAAATAGCCTTCAGTCGCGGACCGGCTCAGTCGAGGCTTGGGGCATGGCGAAGGCCTCTGCGACCAGGCGGGCGTCCTCCTCGCGCGGCGCGTAGTGGAGGTACTTCATCGTCGTTTGGACGTCCGCGTGGCCCATCCACTCCTGCACCCGGCGGATGTCGGCCTTGGCGATCATCCGCGTGCCGAAGGTATGACGTAGGTCGTGGAAACGCAGCTGCCGGAGACCAGCCCGCACGAGCGCTGTCTTGTAGCGACGACTCAGCGCCGACCCGTCCAGGTAGCCGCCGGTCTCACTGACGAAGACGAGGTCGTCCTCACCGGTCCAGTCCTCCCGTTGTCCCAGCTTGGCGAGGGCTGAGGCGACGTCGGGCGCCAGCGGCACAGCCCGTACCTTGCCCGACTTCGGGGTGGTCAGCTGCCCGCCGGCGTAGCTTGAACGAACTCGCACCGTCGCGCCGGCAAAGTCGACATCGCGCCAGCGAAGCGCGAGCAACTCGCCTTTCCGAAGTCCTGTGAACGCCGCGGCCAGGAACAGCGCCCCGTCCTGCTCGGAGGTCGCCGCACGGACGAGCGCCCAGACCTCCTCGGGCGAGAACACCTGCACGTCCCCGCTCCGGCGCTGGGGGTGCTTCTCGACACGAGTGAGCGGGTTCACGGGCAGGCCGTAGGCGGTCTGCGCTCGGCGGAAGATGCCGTGTAGGACGATCAGGAACTTGTTCTTGCTCCGATTCGAGAGGCCACCAAGCGATGCCCGCCAACGCTCGACGACCTCCGTTGTGATGTGCTCGATCGGCATCGACCCGAACTGCGGAAGCAGGCGAGCGTCGACGACCGACCGGTAGTCCTTGAGCGTCGAGGGCTTACGCTCCCGGTCCTGCTCGATAAACCGCAGCCACTCAGCCGCTGCGTCCGCGAACGTGACTCCGCTCCTCTGCCTGCCGGCGAGCATCCCCCGTCGCGCCTCGTCGAGCACGTCGCGTAGCCATGCTTCGGCCAGGCGCTTGGTGAAGTAGCCAATCGGCGGACGGCCGCGATCGCTCCACGCGGGCCCGATCTTCTTCTGCACTTGCCTCCCGTCGGGGAGGCGGTACTTCGCGTACCAGACCGGCCCCCTTGACCGCTCGACTCGGAATACATGCCCTGTCGGCAAACGGAGGCTGCTCATGCCCGCATATTACGCCGATCCGGGGACATATTGGGGACACATACGGACTGAGCAGAATCATCCCTCAGCCCAAAATACCTGGTATTTCGACACTCTATGCACGCCCCCGGCAGGATTCGAACCTGCGACCATCGGATTAGAAGTCCGGTGCTCTGTCCACTGAGCTACGGGGGCCGTGGAGTACCCAGCGTACCCGCGCCGCCGCTGCTCAGCTACGCGGCGTCGAGTGCATCCAGGAAGCGCGCCAGAGCCTTGTCGGCGTAGCCCCGAGGGGGCACACCCTCCGGGGCTGTGGCGGTCACGTCCACGACCGAGGAGGACCCATCGCCGACCGGCTGAACGGTGATCCTCAGCGTCGCGAAGGCAAGTCCCTTGACGCGCATCCTGCCGACGATCCGCTTCTCCTCCTCCTCCTTGTTCTCCTTGACCTTGCCGACGCGCTTCATCGCGGCGACCGCCGCTTTCAAGCCGGCATCGGGAGGCAGGGGAACGGTGACGCGTTCGTGCTGAGTGCTCGTCAAGAAGGACATGGGCTACCTGGCGTACCGTACATCCACACAACTCGACGCAACCCGCTAGCTGGACGACGAGAAAAGTGTTCACGCGTCGGCTCCGATCACCAGCGAAGGCTCTGCTCCTGCTCGTGGCGGCAGTCGGTTCGTGGTGCGGGCTGGCGCAGTCAACCGATGTCCACGCGGCCATGCGACGCCCGTCCAGCAGGCGGTGCCTGGTACGGGGTATCGGCAGGCCGCTCGGTGACGTGTGGAGGCCGCACATGGCCTCCGCGATCCGCTACGCGCGCAGCCGGACAGGAGATATTGCTTTCGCTGTTCGCACCGACCATCGCTTCTGGGGGTACCGCCCCGACCACGTGGAGTGGTCGGCGAGCGTGGTCAAGGCGATGCTGATGGTCGCCTACGTCGATCAGCCTCGGTCGCCCAGCGGCCGTTGAACGGCTACGACAAGTCGCTGCTCGATCCGATGATCACCCAGTCGGACAACGACGCCGCACAGAAGGTGTTCGACACCGTCGGCGACGGTGCGCTGCAGGCGCTGGCGGCGCGCGTCGGGATGACGCACTTCGCCACCAATCCCGTGTGGGGCGAGACGAACATCACCGCACGTGATCAGACCAAGTTCTTCCTCCACATCGGGCGCTACATCGCCCGCCTTCACCGCGCCTACTCGATGCACCTGCTTGCGAGCATCGTGCCTTATGAGAGGTGGGGCATCGGCGAGGTCGCTCCGCGCGGCTGGAGGCTCTACTTCAAGGGTGGCTGGGGCTATGGGACCGGACTGCTCGACCACCAGGTCGTGCTGCTCGTGCGCGGCTGCGCACGCGTCTCGATCGCGGTCCTGACGATGTACGACGGGTCGCACCCCTACGGCAAGCAGAACCTGAAGGGCATCTTCAGCCGGCTGCTCCGGGGTTTTCCGCAGACCCCGCGAGGGATCGCGCGCGGGCAGGGGGGCGCGTAGCTGAAATATCGGGGCGCCCGGATTTGAACCGGGGACCTCCGCCACCCAAAGGCGGCGCGCTACCAGGCTGCGCCACGCCCCGACGAGGGCTCGGAGTCTAGAGCCAACTGCCGCGAGCGCACCCACGAGGCGAGTTCGCGCGCGAGTCGAGTAGCCTCCGCCGCCGCCATGGCAAAGCTCGAACCGATCAGGGCGCTGCAGTACAACCTCGAGCTGACCGGCGGCCTGCAGGCCGTGGTCGCGCCGCCTTACGACGTGATCGACGCCGAGCAGCGGGCGCGGCTGGCGGCGAGCTCGCCTTACAACGTCGTGGGGATTGACCTGCCGCAGAACGACGATCCGTACCGCCACGCCGCCGAGCTACTCGAGTCGTGGCGCGCCGACGGCGCTGTGCTGCAGGACGATCGCCCCGCGATCTGGGCACTGGTCCAGGACTACACGGGTCCCGACTGCCTGCAGCGCACGCGACACGGATTCCTCGCACGCGTGCGGATCGAGGAGTACGGCGCCGGCCGGATTCGGCCGCACGAGCGAACGCACCCGGGGCCGAAGGAGGATCGCCTGCGCCTCACGCGGGCAACGAAGGCCAACCTCTCCCCCATCTTCAGCCTCTTCTCCGATCCCGCAGGAGGCGCCTGGTCCGCACTCGCGCCGACCACTGCCCAGACGCCGTGGGGCCAGTGCGAAGACGAGGACGGCACGGTCAACCGCCTCTGGCGGATCGACGACCCTGCGTCGATCGCGGCCGTCCAGGAGGCGCTTGGCGACGCCGAGCTGCTGATCGCCGACGGACACCACCGCTACGAGACCGCGCGCGTGTACGCGGAGGAGATCGGCGGCGAGGGCCCGCACCGGTACGTCTTGATGTGCCTCGTCGCGCTCCAGGACCCTGGACTGACTATCTTCCCGACGCATCGGCTCGTCCGGGGCCTGCGCCCAGACCAGCACGAGGCGCTCGCGAATGCCCTGCGACGCGACTTCGAGATCGAGGCGCTACCGGACACAGGGGCTCTGGCGCCCGAGGCCGGCGACCGCGTCAGGATCGGCTACATCGATGCCCACTTCAAGCGTCCGTTCATGCTCACGCTCAAGGATCCGGAGATCGCGACCAAAGCGCTCCCGGGACGGTCTGAGGCATACCGCCGGCTTGACACGGCAGTGCTCGAGGCGTTGATCCTGAAGGACACCTTGGGGATGAGCGACGAGGACATCGACCATCTGTCGGGACTCGGGTACGCGCGGGATTTCGCGCAGGCCCTCGAGCTGGTGCAGAGCGCCGAATACGACGCCGCGTTCTTCATGGCGCCGACCCCGGTCGAGCATGTCCAGGCGGTCGCCGCAGCGGGCGAGAGCATGCCCCCGAAATCGACCTACTTCTTCCCGAAGGTCCCCACCGGACTGCTCTTCAACCCGCTCTCCGATTAGCTCGGTGCCGACGCTACGATCCGAGTAGCCGAGGCATATCGAGACACAAGGACGCACGCCAATGAAGGCAATCGCACGACGCACCGCTGAGAACTCGTTCACCCATCGGGTCGATGTTCGCAACCATCAGCTCACGGTCGACGAGCCGATCGACCAGGGCGGCGACGACGAGGGCCCAAGTCCGCAGGAGCTGCTGGCTGCGAGCCTCGCGTCGTGCACGGCCGTGACGATGGAGATGTACGCCAAGCGCAAGGGCTGGGAAATCGGGCCCGTCGAGGTGGAGGTCGAGTTCTCGCCCTCCGAACGGGGCGTGCCGGTCGAGTTCGACATCGTGATGCGCCTCTCGAGCGAGCTGAGCGAGGAGCAACTGCAGCGGTTGCAGGTGATCGCCGGCAAGTGTCCGGTGCATCGCGCGCTCGAGGCGGAGGTCGTGTTCAACGACCGGATCGAGCTGACCGCGCCGGCCGCCGGCTGACCCGCCCGGCCGGCAGCGCCGACCCGGCCGGCCGCCGGCTGAGGCGCCGCACCGCGCCCTCAGCGCGGATGCATCCCCCCATCGATCCCGAGCACGTGGTTGGTCATGTAGCCGTTGCTCAGGACCGCCACCGCCAGGTCCGCCACCTCCTCCGGACGCCCGACTCGGCCCACCGGCACCATCCGCGCGAGCTCGTCGGCATCTCCGGGAAGCATCGGTGTCTCGACGAACCCGGGTGCGATCGCATCGACGGTCACGCCATCTCCCGCCGTGCGGTTCGCCAGGAAGTAAGTCAGGCCGTGGAGACCTGCCTTCGAGGCCGCGTAATCGGGCCCCACGACACCGCCCCGGAACGCCGCCGTGGAGGACATGAACAGGATCCGTCCGAAGCGCCGGGCGCGCATGCCTGCAAGCACGCGCTGGGCCAGCAGGAACGGAGCGCGCAGGTTGACGGCGAGCGTCCGGTCAAACGCCGCCGCATCGACGTCCTCGTAGGACCGCTTCCGTGCCAAGCCGTGATTGGCGACGAGGATGTCGACCGGGCCGAGCGCATCCTCGGCGGACGCGATCAGCGCCGCCGGAGCCGCCGGGTCGGACATGTCGGCACCGAACGCCTCCGCTCGCGCGCCACCGGCCGAGATCTCCTCCGCCAGCGCTTCAGCCGCCCTGGCGTTGCCGCCATACCACCCGTGACCACGGCGACGCGCCCGCTGAGGGTGCGATCAGCGCTCACCGAACCACCTCGACGCCGGCCTTGCGCAGCTCGTGCACGGATCGCTCCCCATCGCCGGGATTCACCTCGACCGCCCGCGTCGCGTCGAGGTGCAGCACGACGTCGAACCCGAGCCGCTTGGCGTCGAGCGCAGTCGCCTTCACGCAGTAATCGAGCGCCAGGCCCGCGACATGGACGCGGTCGACGTCCTGGGCACGAAGCAGGTGCTCGAGATCGGTGAGCTCGAAGCCCGAGTAGCCCTCGTCCTCCGGGGCGCGGCCCGCGTCAACGACCGCGTCGATCTGCGACACGTCGAGCTCAGGATGCAGCTCTGCGCCGTGGGTGTCGCGGACGCAGTGCACAGGCCAGGGGCCGCCCTGCTGCGCAAACGAGTGGTGATTCGGCGGATGCCAGTCGCGGGTGGCAACGACAAACGGGATCGTTGCCGACAGCCGGTTGATGGGTTCGACGACCGCATCCCCGTCCTTGACTTCCAGTGCGCCACCAGCGCAAAAGTCGTTCTGAACGTCAACGACGATCAGGGCATCCATCTGCCGCCAAATATAGTCACGCGATGGCGCCGATCGCCGAATCGATCCGCGACGACCTGCGGCGAGTGCTGCTGACGACCGAGGAGGCGGTCTCGCTCGAGGTCCACGGCCGGACTGACGCGGCCGTGCTCGTCCCGCTCTATCTGCAGAACGGCGAGCTCCACGCGGTCTTCACCAAGCGCCGCGACGACCTGCGCCGTCACCCCGGCGAGATCTCTTTCCCGGGCGGACGCTACGACGAGGGCGAGCCCGACCTGCGGGCGACTGCCCTGCGCGAGGCAGAGGAGGAGATCGGGCTGCCCGCTGACGCGGTGGAGCTCCTCGGGGCGCTGCAGCCCACGCCGACGATCGCCACCGGTTACGCCGTGTACCCGTTCGTCGGGCTGATCGAGCCGGGCCGCACATGGATCCCGAGCGTGCGAGAGGTGGCCGAGGTGCTGGAGCTCTCGCTGCAGTCGCTGCTCGACGGCTACGCGCGTCGGCGCCTGATCCGCCGCGGGCTGCCGATCCGGACAGACACCTATCTCGTCGGAGACAACATGATCTGGGGAGCGACCGCCCGGATCATGGCCGACCTGTTCGACAGGATCGAGCCGTTGATCCGGGCCCAGTCGTAGATCCGCTCGCCGGTTCAGCCCTTCTCGATCGGCACGTCGACCAAGTTGCCCCATTCGGTCCAAGAGCCGTCGTAGTTCTTCACGTCCTCCTCACCAAGCAGCTCATGTAGGACGAACCACGTGTGCGCCGAGCGCTCACCGATCCGGCAGTAGGCAATGATCGGGTCGCCGGTGAGCACCCCACGGGTCGCGTACAGCTCGCGAAGCTCGTCGGCGGACTTGAACGTGCCGTCCTCCCGGACCGCGTGCGCCCAGGGGATCGACGCCGCCCCCGGGATATGGCCCGAGCGCTGCGCGCCCTCGTTCTCGTACCCGGGCATCGCGATCAGCTCGCCCGAGTACTCCTGCGGCGAGCGAACGTCGACCAGCTTGTGATTGTTGCCGAGCGCGGACAGGACCTCGTCGCGCCGGGCGCGAATCGAGTCGTTCCCTGGACTGGCGACGAACGTGGCGGACGCGTAGCTCGGCACGTCGGCGGTAGTCGGCCGTCCGTCCGAGATCCACCGCTCGCGCGGGCCGTTCAGCAACCTGACGTTGTCGTGCCCGTAGTACTTCAGATACCAGTACGTATATGCGGCGAACCAGTTGTTGCGGTCGCCGTAGAGGACGATCAGGTGATCGTTCGAGATGCCACGACTGCCGAGCAGGCTGCCGAAATCCTCGGGGCCGAGGAAGTCGCGCTTGACCTGATCCTGCAGGTCCTCCCGCCAGTCGAAGCCGATTGCGCCCGGTATGTGCAGCTCGCGGTACAGCGCCGGATTCTCGTCGACCTCGACGATTCGGATCGAGTCATCGTCCAGGTGCTCGGCGAGCCACGCGGGCTCCACGAGCACGTCCTTTGCGTACTCAGTCATCGATTACCTCCGAATCTAGGTCGTCTTTTACCTATTTAGGTTAGCGCGGGCTCAACAACTGCTCGATCGCCCGCACGGCCGCCTCCAGCCAGCCCCCGTAGGCCTCTGGGTCGGCGTCAAGCAGCCGGTACGGGATGCGCGAGCCCTCGCAGATGCTGCGCACCACCTCAACCCCCCGCTCGAGCACGGACTCCTCGACGCTGCCAGCGCACTCGTAGACCAAACCGCGCACCGTCGAGTCGAGCGTCCGGGAGAGCAGCATCTCGAGGCGAGGCCCGTGCAGCGCATCAAGCGCCTCGGGACGACCCGTGGCGGAGGCGAGCAGCACGCACACGACGCCCACGTGCTCGAGCGCCGGCGCAATGGTTCCGACGCGGTCGGGGTCGCCGATCACCGCCTCGATGCCGTCGGCCTCGAGCGCTATGGCGCGCTGCGGGTCCCGGGTGGTTCCGCGCACGGCGTGCCCCCGCGCCCGCAGCTCACGTCCCAGCGCGCCACCGCGACATCCGCACCCGATGATCAGGCAGCGCGCCAAGCTCCGCGCCGGCCGTCAGCTGCCTGACGCCGGCGGAGCTCCGAACTCCCGGGCCACGTCGGCGCGGGTTCGCTCGGGCAGTCCGCGCGCTCGCCGGCGGGCATTGGTCGCCTCGAGCAGCTGGTCGAGCTCGCGGTCGGCGAGATACGCCTCGCGCCGTCGCTGCTGCTCGGCCATGTCCATGGCCACGCGATTCTCGAGGTCGGTGACCGTCACCTCGGGCTCGCCCCGCGCGCGCCGGCGAGCGTTGTGTGCACGAAGCATCTGGTCGAGATCCTCCGCGTCCAGAGCCTCGCGCGTCTCCACGATGTCGCGGGCCGACTTCATCCCGAGCTGCTCGAGCCCGGAACCCGGGTAGTACTTGCCCAGGAGCACGATCACCAGGACGAGCGCGGCGAGAGCGCCAAGCAGCACGACGGCAAACGGATCCACCGACGCGGAGTCTACCTGCCATCGCACGCGATTCGAGACCAATGTGAGACTGACGCGCGATTGTCAGCGCGCTCACCCGCCCCTACTGTCGTCGGGCACCAACGAACGACTCCGAGGGGACTGCACGATGGTCGATGGCCTCACCGCCGAGTACGAGAAGACCGCGATGCTGATGGCCAGCGGGCTCGTCGGCCAGGCGACGATCGATCACGTGACCGACACAGGGGCGACGGTCAACGACAATCCCCGCGTCCAGTTCAGGCTCACGGTCTCGATCCCCGGTCGCGACCCGTACGAGGCGCGGCTCACCCAGGTCGTCAGCCGGCTGGTGATCAGCGACTTCCAGCCGGGCGCCTCCGTTCCCGTGCGGGTCAGCCCTGAAGATCCGCAGACGTTGATGATCGCGTAGGTCCGGGCGCAACTTTCGCGTCGCCGGTCGTGTTGTGAGGGACGTCCAACAGCCACCGTCAGGCAGGGAGCCGGGAAGCCGGCGGAGGTGAACCTCACAACAGCTGGGAGAAGGAGGCCACATGCGCCTACGCTTTGCTGTGCTTGTGTCGGTGCTGCTTGCGCTTGCAGCTGCACTGCCGGGTGCCACGGACGCGGCACCTCATCACAACCGGGGGCTGACGATAAATGCGACGCCGAATCCGATTAATGCCGGCGACGCGGTTCTGATCTACGGTCAGCTGAACGGGCAACCGCTCGGCGGCCAGACGATCCTGCTCTATCAGCACGTCGCCGGGTCGCACCAGGGCTACACGCTGGCCGGCCAGACGACGACGCAGAGCAACGGGTTCTACAGCTTCGACAACATCACAGGAGTTGAGTCGAACACCAGGTACTTCGCCAAGGAGGCGGGCGTCCACGGGGTGCACAGCCGCACCGTCGACGAGCGCGTCGCGGCGCTGGTGAGCATCGCGGCGAACCCGACGACGGCTGACACCAGCACGCCGATCATGTTCTCCGGTCAGGTGACGCCCAACCAGGCGGGCCATCGCGTGCTCCTGCAGGAGCAGAACCAGAAGACCGGCGATTGGCACACGCTCAAGACCGGGAGGCTCAGCTCGAGCTCGAGCTACGCGATCTCGTACCGCTGGCGTACGCCGGGCGTCCGCGACGTCCGGGCGCTGTTCCCCGCGGACGGAACCAACATCGCGGGCGCGTCGGATGGCGTGACGGTGACGATCCAGCAGGCCCAGGTGGCCGGCTTCACGATCCAGTCCTCGCAGCCGATCATCCCGGAGGGGTCTGGCGTGACGATCTCCGGCGTGCTGTCGGACGGCGCGACGACGAGCGTGACGCTGTGGGAGAGGCACGCCGACGAGGCTCGCTTCCGCCCCGTGCACAGCAGGGTCACCGGCGGCGACGGGAGCTACAGCTTCACCGAGATGCCAACGGTGAGCACGCTCTACCAGGTGCGGACGACGTTCGCGCCCAAGCGTCACTCGGCGGTCCTGTTCCAGGGAGTCCGCGACGTGGTGACGCTGACGCCGAGCTCCACCACTTCGACGGTCGGTGGCGTGGTCACGTTCAGCGGGAACGTCGATCCCGACAAGGCCGGTCGCATGATTCATCTCCTGCGGCTCGGAGCCGACGGCGACTGGCACACGGTCGAGACGACGCGTGTCCGGTTCGACTCGACGTTCCACTTCGGGTGGCGGTTCGCGCGGGCGGGCTCGTTCGAGTTCCGCGCCCGGATCTACAGCGACGAACACGACGTCGGCGCGGCGTCGGCGCCGGTGACGATCACGGTCTCACCGGTCACTACACCGACGGCGCTACCGCCGGCCAAATAGGGAGGCGGGGTACGTCAAGCGCATCGGCCCTCGCTGCTCGTCGGCGGGGGCCGATCGCGTCTGGCGTGTGCACGTGTGGCCGTATACCGGGCGCGGCTGCGCACGCCGCTCAGGCCGCGACCGCGAACAGGCGCCAGGTCCCCGGAACGCCTTTCAGCTCGCGCTCACCACGGTCTTCGAACGCGATGCCGGACCCGACCACCAAGTCTTTGACCGTGCCGGACACCAGCACCTCCCCAGGCCCGGCGCTCGAGCCGACGCGCGCGCCGATGTGAACGGCGATGCCGCCCACGTCGTCGCCGATCACCTCGATCTCCCCGGTGTGCAAGCCGCTGCGCACCTCCAGGCCGAACTGCGATAGGGCCGTATCGCGGATCGCCGTCGCGCAGCGGATCGCCCTCGCCGGCCCATCGAACGTGGCGAGAAAGCCGTCGCCCATCGTCTTGACAGGTCGCCCGCGGAAGCGCCGCAGCTCACGGCCGACTGCGCTCGCGATCGACTCGAGCGTGTCGCGCCACCGGCGGTCGCCGAGCTCGGCCGCCTTGCGTGTCGAGTCGACGATGTCGGAGAACATCACAGTCGCGAGAATCCGCTCTGAATCCGCAACCGGCCGCGCACCGGTGAAGAACTCCTCGACCTCGTCGAGCAACGGCGCGGATTCGGGCCCGAAGGAGATCGTCTCGTCGCCGGGGAGCAGCACGAGTCGCGCCCCCGGGATGTGATCGGCCAGGTATTGGGCATGGCGGACGTCGATCGCTTGGTCTGCCTCGCGGTGCAGCACGAGCGTCGGCGCCTGGATCGAGGGAAGCACGGCGCGGACGTCGACCTCCGCGTTCATCATGCTCAGCTTGGCGGCGGTGCCGGGGCTGGCCGCGAGCCGCTCGAGCCGGCCGAACCATTCGCGCAGCCGCTGGTTGGAGGCGCTCCGCGGGGCGAGCGAATCGATGCTCGAGCCGTCCCCCCAGTTGCGGCCGAGACGAGCCTGCCGGTCCTCGCGGCGAATCGCCCAGTCGTAATCCGGCGCCCACGACATCCGCGGCATCGCCGCGTAGAGGGCGAGCGCGGTCGTCCGCTCGGGGTGCGTGGCCGCGAACATCGCCGCCATTGCGCCGCCCTCGAGCTGCGCGAACACGCCGGCTCGCTCGGAGCCGGCCGCATCCATCACGGCGACGACGTCATCCATCTGCTCCTCGAGCGTCGGCGCTCGCGGCAGCGGGTCCGATAGCCCGCTTCCGCGCCGGTCGAACAGGATCAGCCGTGAGAACGACGCCATCCGGCCGAAGTAGCGCGCGACGCCCGGATCCTCCCAGTAGTGCTCAAGCTGGGAGATCCAGCTCGGCACGTAGATCAGGTCGAGGGCACCGCCGGCACTCGCTGATGGCTGGGTCGGGCCCGTGACCGAATAGGCGATGTGAATGTCGCCGCTGCGCGCGTATCGAACCTCACCGGCCATCGCGCGCCCCAGCCTACTCCGCGCGTTTCTTCCGCTAGGGTCCGCGCCCCATGGATTTTGAACTCACAGACGAGCAACGTCTCATAAAGGAGACCGCTCGAAACTTCACCGACAACGAGATCGTCGAGCGTGCGCGCGAGAACGATCGCAACGAGCATTTCGACCTCGAGCTCGTCAAGAAGATCGCCGACCAGGGCTACCTCGGGGCGATCGTGCCGCGCGAGTACGGCGGGGCGGGTCTCGACTATCTGACCTACGGCCTGGTGGTCGAGGAGGTCGGGCGCGGCTGCTCGGCGATGCGGACCGTGATCTCGGTGCAGACTTCGCTCGTCTGCTCGGCGATCCTCAGATGGGGTACCGAGGAGCAGAAGCAGCACTATCTGCCGAAGCTGTGTTCGGGCGAGTGGCTCGGCTGCTTCGGGCTGACCGAGCCCGACACGGGCTCCGACGCCGCCAACCAGAAGACCCGGGCGCGCAGGACCGACGACGGCTGGCTGATCAACGGCTCGAAGATGTTCATCTCGCTCGCCAACCACGCGAAGGTGGCGCTGATCTTCGCCCAGACCGATCCGGAGAAAGCTCACCGCGGAGTCGCCTGCTTCCTGGTCGACTGCGACCAGCCCGGTTTCCAGCCGCAGCCGATCCATCACAAGATGGGGCTGCGCGGCTCGGACACAGCCGCGATCTCGCTCGACGACGTGCGGGCCACCGAGGAGCAGATGCTCGGCGAGGTCGGCGACGGCTTCAAGATCGCGATGAGCTCGCTCGACTCCGGGCGCTACAGCGTCGCTTCCGGGTGCGTCGGGATCTGTCAGGGATGCCTCGACGCTTCGGTTCGCTACTCCAAGGAGCGCGAGCAGTTCGGGCGCCCGATCGCGAGCTTCCAGCTCGTCCAGGAGATGCTGACCGACATCGCGCTACGGACCGAGGCCGCGCGGATGCTCGTGTGGCGCGCCGGCTACCTCAAGGACAGCGGCAAGCCGAACACGACCGAGACCTCGATGGCCAAGCTGTACGCGACCGAGGCGGCCGTCCACTGTGCGAACGTCGCGATCCAGGTTCACGGTGGCTCGGGCTACGTCGACGATTACCCGGTCGAGCGCTACTTCCGCGACGTGCGGGTCACGACGCTCTACGAGGGCACGTCTCAGATCCAGAAGCTGATTATCGGGCGTGCACTGACCGGCATCAACGCGCTCGTACCGGCGTGAGCGCAGCGAAAGCGCCAACTGTCATCGGCGTCGCCGGCGCCGGGACGATGGGCGCCGGCATCGCCCAGCTCGCCTGCCTGTCCGGGGCGGACACGCTCCTGCACGACCCGATCCCCGAAGCGCTCGCGCGCGGACTGGACTCGATCAACCGCCAGCTCGACCGGGGCGTGCAGCGGGGGCGCCTGACCGCGGATCAGGCCGCAGCGGCGAGCGCTCGACTGAGCGCCGCGCCGGCGTTGCAGAACCTGGCGCCCTGCGAGCTCGTGGTCGAGGCCGCCCCCGAGCGGCTCGAGCTCAAGCAAAGCCTGTTCGAGCAGCTGTCAGACGGGATCGTCTCCGACACCTGCGTGCTCGCGACGAACACGTCGTCGCTGCTCGTGACCGCGGTTGCGCGCGCCGCCCGCAACCCCGAGCGGGTCGTCGGGATGCACTTCTTCAACCCTGCGCCTGTCATGCGCCTGCTCGAGGTCGTCGCCGGCGTCCAATCGGACCAGCGGTCGCTTGCGCTTGCGCGGGCGGCCGGCGAGGCGATGGGCAAGCACGTGATCGACGCGATCGACGGCCCGGGATTCCTGGTGAACCGCTGTAACCGTCCGTTCGGGCTCGAGGGACTCAGGCTGCTTCAGGAGGGCATCGCCTCGCTCGAGGAGATCGACATGATCTGCCGGCTCGGAGGGGGCTACAGGATGGGGCCGTTCGAGCTGATGGACCTTGTCGGCGTCGACACCGGACTCGACGTGTCCCGCTCGTTCTACGAGCAGAGCTTCGGTGAGCCACGCTGGCGACCCTCCCCGATCACGGTCAAGACCGTCGCCGCCGGAAGACACGGGCGCAAGACAAAACATGGCTACTACGACTACAGCGAGGATCCCTACAGGCCGGCTGATCCCGAACCCCAGCCGGCCGGCGGCGGCGACGGCGTGGTCGTGATCTCGGGCGAGACGGCGTTGGCGATGGAGCTGAGGGGAGCTGCTGCCGAAGCGGGCTGGGATGTCGCGGAACCCGAGGAGGCCGGTGACCTTCAGCCCCCGTCGATCATCCTCGACCTCTCCCCCGGCGAGGAGACGGAGGTGCCGCTGCAGGGTGGTCCGCAGGCGATCTGCTGCGCCGGCGGATCACTCGCGGCCCTCGACCCCGGCGGCGGCGCCGTCGGCTTTCACGCGCTGCCGCCGTTCGACAAGACGCAGCTTGTCGAACTGACGCGTGGCGCCGATAGTGCGGACTCGGCGGCGAGCGCCGCACAGAGATTCTTCGGGACTCTGGGCAAGCGCACGGCGTGGGTCGGCGACGCACCGGGACTCGTGCTCGGGCGGATCGTCTGCCAGGTCATCAACGAGGCGGCGTTCGCGCTCGACGAGGGCGTTGGCACCGCCGCCGACATCGACGCGGGGATGGTCCACGGCCTCAACTACCCCCGCGGGATCCTGGCGTGGGCGGATCAGATCGGACTCGACCACGTGCTCTCGGTGCTTGACGCGCTATTCGAAGAGCAACGCGACAGCCGCTATCGTGCCGCGCCGCTACTGCGCAAGCTGGGCTGGTCGGGCCGCCTGGGGTTCCAGACCGGCGAGGGCTTCTTCGCGTACAACTCCGAGCAATGAGAGTCGTCACCTTCCAAGCTCCCTTCGAGGTTCGCGTCGAGGACAAGCCGGACCCGCGGCTCGAAGCTCCCGGAGACGCGATCGTCGCG
The DNA here is from genome assembly GCA_963796525.1 of uncultured Solirubrobacterales bacterium. GTDB lineage: Bacteria > Actinomycetota > Thermoleophilia > Solirubrobacterales > Solirubrobacteraceae > Palsa-465. Next base: position 137,008 of record CAWCMD010000004.1, on the reverse strand, counting down.
ATCGAGGCAAGTGGCGTATGCGGCTCGGACCTGCACATCTACCACGGCCGCGTGAAGATCGAGCCGGGCTTCACGATCGGACACGAGTTCGTCGGCACGGTGCTCGAGACCGGCGACAACGTCACCCGGGCCAAGCCCGGAGATCGCGTGCTCGGTTGCTTTCACACGGCGTGCGGTGTCTGTCGGTTCTGCCTCGAGGGCTGCTACCAGGAGTGCGACCACAAGCGCACGTTCGGCCACGGCGCCAACATGGGCAGCCTGCAGGGCACGCAGGCCGAGCGGGCACTCGTCCCGAATGCCGACCTGACGCTGCGCAAGGTCCCCGAGGGGCTCGGTGACGACGTGGCGCTGTTCGCTGGGGACGTGATGGGGACCGGCTTCCACGCGGTCGCCGACGGCGGGGTGACGGTCGGGGACAGCGTCGTGGTGCTGGGTCTCGGGCCCGTCGGCCTGTGCGCGGTGCAGTGCGCCGTGGCCGCTGGTGCGGCTCCGGTGATCGCGGTGGATTCGGTCGCCGAGCGCCTCGATGTCGCGAGGGCATTCGGTGCGATCCCGGTGCACCTGACCGAGCAGAGCCCGCGCGATGAGGTCAAGCGTCTGGCCGGCGCGGGCGGCGTCGATGCGGCGATCGACGCGGTCGGTCACCCGGACGCGCTCGAGCTCGCGATCCGGATGACCCGCAAGGCCGGAACCGTCGTCGGAATCGGCGTGTATGCCGAGCGCTGCGAGGTGCACATGGGCCTGGTGTGGGTCAAGGGCCTGACGCTGAAGGCGGGACCGGCCAATGTGATCGGACACGTCGATCGGGTACTGGGAATGCTGGCTGCCGGAACCCTCGATCCGACGCCGCTGGTCACGCACCACATGGCGCTCGACGACGCTCCCGATGCATACAAGCTCTACGATCGCCGCGAGGCGCTGAAGATCGTGCTCACGCCATGACCGCGACGTCGCTCCCCGAACAGCTGTCCGATCAGGCGCGCGAATTCGTTGCGCGCGACCAGCTGCTGCTGATCGACGGCGAACGGGTCGCCGCCGCGGACGGCCGCACGTTCCAGACGCTCGATCCCGCGACCGGCGCGGCGATCACGACGGTCGCGCAGGGCGGAGCCGAGGACGTTGATCGGGCGGTGAGGGCGGCCCGCCGAGCATTCGAGTCATGGGCGCGCGTCAGCGCGGCCGACCGTGGTCGCGCTCTCGCTCGCCTCGCGGACCTGGTCGAGAGCAACACTGAGCACCTCGCGCAGCTCGAGTCGCTCGACAACGGCAAGCCGGCGAAGCTCGCGAAGATCGTCGATGTCGCGTCGACCGTCGCGTGGCTTAGGCATTTCGCGGGGTGGCCCGAGCGTGTGTTCGGCGAGACGATCCCCGTCCGCCCGCCCGAGATGCTCTGTTACACGCGCAAGGAGCCGGTCGGGGTGTGCGGGCAGATCATCCCGTGGAACTTCCCGATGCTGATGGCTTCATGGAAGCTCGGACCCGCGCTCGCGGCGGGGTGCACCGTCGTGCTCAAGCCGGCCGAGCAGACGCCGCTGACCGCGCTCCGGCTCGCCGAGCTCGCACTCGACGCGGGAATCCCGCCGGGCGTCCTCAACGTCGTGACCGGCGACGGCTCGACCGGGGCGGCGCTCGTCGAGCATCCCGGTCTCGACAAGATCGCGTTCACCGGCTCGACCGAGGTCGGTCGCGAGATCGGCGCGAAGGCCGGGCGAGCGCTGAAGCGCGTGACCCTCGAGCTGGGCGGCAAATCGCCGAACATCATCCTTCCCGACGCGGATCTCGATGCGGCGATCGGCGGATCGTTCAACGGCATTTACTTCAACACCGGCCAGGCGTGCAACGCCGGCAGCCGGTTGTTCGTCCATCGTGACCAGTTCGACCAGGTCGTCGGCGCGCTGGCGGAGAGAGCCGGCAAATCGCGGCTCGGACCGGGGCTCGAGCCCAGCACGCAGCTCGGGCCGGTCGTCTCGAAGGAACAGCAGGAGCGCGTGCTCAACTACATCGAGTCGGGTCGCGAGGAGGGCGCGGAGCTCGTTGCCGGGGGCGGGACAACCGACCTCAGCGGCTACTTCGTCGAGCCGACGCTGTTCACCGCAACCAGCGACGACCTGCGAATCGCTCGCGAGGAGATCTTCGGCCCGGTGCTCGTCGCGCTCCCGTACGAGTCGCTTGAGGAGGTCGCCGAACGCGCCAACGACAGCGAGTACGGCTTGGCGGCCGGCGTGTGGACCCGAGACGTGTCGAGCGCCCACCGCCTCGCATCGCTGCTGAGGGCCGGCTCGGTCTACATCAACTGTTGGGGAGAGGTCGATCCCGGCGCGCCTTTCGGCGGCTTCAAGGCTTCCGGGATCGGCCGCGAGCACGGCCGCGACGGCCTCGACGCCTACCTCGAGACCAAGACGGTCTGGACGAAGCTTTAAGTTCCGGCGCCGCCACCCGATTAACGGGGTGTGGGGCTTCGGGGCATGTGCATCCCGCTGATCGCGGCTGCAATTGTGGCTGCCGTGCCCGCACGCGCGGGTGCAGGTTCAGAGCGCGGCACCCCGGCCCGAGCGAGCATCCGCTCCAGCGCCCAGCTCCCCCGCCGCTGCCCGAATGCCGACACTCCGGCGGTGAGCGCCTCCACCCCCGCGATGCGCACGGCGGTGCTTTGCCTGATCAACAAGCAGCGCGCGTCCCGTGGGCTGCCGATCCTGCGCGAGAGCCACCTGCTCGACCTCTCGGCCCAGACGTGGACGAACACGATGGTCCTGACCGGGATCTTCACCCACGGCGTCAACTTCGCCGCGCGGATCACCGCCGTCGGCTTCATCTGGTCGGCAGCCGGCGAGAACATCGCCACCGGCTATCCGACCCCCCGCGATGTCGTCAGCGCCTGGATGGCGAGCAAGGACCATTGCGAAAACATCCTCGATCCGGTGTATCTCGAGGTCGGAACGGGCGTCAGCCGCCACCCGGTCGGCAGTTGGGCCAGCGGCCCGTCCACGTGGACGCAGGATTTCGCGCTGCCGCTGCACGCCGGCGCGCCGTCGAGCAACAAGGCGCCGGCGGCGGGTTGCCCTTACCGATAGTGGGCCTCGCTGCGCTCGGCGTCCGTGGGTCCGGGCGGGCTCGTCCAGACCTCTGGGGCTGCGTATTGGCTGGCCCCACGTTGGCGTTGGTCGGCGCGCCGGCCGGCGCCTGCTTGGTCCGGATGGGCGCGCCGGCTGGCGCCTCAGCTTCCGGCCTTCGGCCGGGGGCCTTGGGGGCTGGTTTGCCCGGGATTGGGCTTTCGAGGAGGGGGTGGGGTGCCTGGCAGCACCCATTTGGTTACAAAGCGGCCGTTCGCCGAGGCAACGTGTAACGAAGTGCGCGCTATGGCACCGATTTCGTTACGCGTTGCCCATCCAGGGCGGTGAGATGTAACGAAATCGGGGTTCTCACCCCTTCGTGCTTCTGCGGGAGCGGGGTGTCTGTATGAAGTCCCGCGTGGGTGGGACCCGAATCACTGAGGCCACGGATGGCCGGCGGAATGGGCATGGACGGGGGTGGCGCTCCGGAAGCGTTCTCGGAGAAACCGCTTGGTCCGGACGGGGCCTCGCGGCCCCACGGACGCCGCGCGCAGCGCGGCCCAGCTTAGGTGGCGGCCGCCACGCCCTCCGTCACCGGAAAGGGCGTGTCGCGCAGGTACCACTCCGCGTCGAGCGCGGCCTGACAGCCTGAGCCGGCGGCGGTGATCGCCTGGCGGTAGGTGTGGTCGACGAGATCGCCGGCCGCGAAGACGCCGGGCACGTCGGTGAGCGTCGAGCGGCCCTTGGTCACGACGTAGCCGGCCTCGTTGGTCGGCACCTGGCCCTGGACCAGTTGCGACTGCGGCTCGTGCCCGATCGCGACGAACGCTCCGGCGACCTCGAGCTCGCGGTGCGAGCCGTCGGCCGTGTTGCGCAGGCGCGCGATCTCCAGCGAGCCGTTCGAGCTCGGATGGAGCGACTCGACGACGTACGGCGTCGCCCACTCGATGTTCGGGATCTCCTTGGCGCGCTCGAGCATGATCTTCGAGGCGCGGAACTCATCGCGCCGGTGCACGATCGTGACGGTCGAGGAGAACTTCGAGAGGAACATCGCCTCCTCCATCGCGGAGTCTCCGCCACCGACGATCAGCGACGCAACGTTGCGGAAGAAGGCCGCGTCGCAGGTGGCGCAGTAGCTGACCCCGCGACCGGCAAGCTCGAGCTCGCCCGGGATACCGAGCTTGCGGTGCTGGGCGCCCATCGCGAGGATCACGGTCCGCGCCACGTGCAGCTGGTCGCCGACCCAGACCTTGTGCAGGCCGGGCGGTTGGGGGTGGGTGGGTGGGTCATCGATCCCGGACAGTTCGATCTTGGTCACGTCATCGGTCTCGAGCCGCGCGCCGAAGCGCTCCGACTGATCGCGGAAGTGCTGCATCAGCTCGGGACCCATGATCCCGGCGGGGAAGCCGGGGTAGTTCTCGACGTCGGTCGTCTGCTGCAGCAGCCCACCCCACGCGAATCCCTCGATCACCAGCGGCTCGAGGTTCGCGCGCGCGGTGTACAGCGCGGCCGTGTAGCCGGCGGGGCCGCTGCCGACGATGATCACGTTCTCGATTCTTTGCTCGTCGCTCACTTCATTTAGTATAGCTAGATGTCCAGCTATGTACTGGCACTTGCGGGCTCCAACTGCCAGCGTTGGACCGTGCGGCGTAGCTGCAGGAAGGCGATCACGCCGGGAATCGTCGGCAGCCAGAACGAGAACGCGCGGTAGCTCAGCACCGCCACGATCGACACTTCGACGTCGACCCCGAACGCGGCGAACGCGCCGATCATGCCGCCGTCGACGCCGCCGATCCCGCCGGGCAACGGCAGCGTGTTCGCGAGCATCCCGACGAAGTAGCCCATCACGATCACGGCCTTCGGCGGGGAGGCTCCGAAGGCGTGAAAGCAGGCCCACAGCGTCGCGATGTCAAAGCCCCACCACGCGATCGCGCCGAGCAGCGCCGGATCCCTGCTGCGGACCAGCGCGATCGCCGTGCGGACCCCGTCGCCGGCCGTCGCGGGCGCCGTCGCGATCCGGGTCGCGAACCGCCCGAGCCTGCCGCCGCCCCGCGTCCAGCGCTTGACGAGGCGGTCGAAGTCGCCGGGCAACAGCGAGATCGCGACGAAGATCAGGATCACGGCCGCCCCGAAGATCGCGGGGATGACCGTGATCGCAAATGGTGCGCGCCCGGGGAACACGCCGAAGTACAGGCCGAAGCCGCAGACCACGAGCGAGACCATGTAGACCGCGTACAGCAGCACCATGAACGCGATCAGCCGGCACGCGGTCACCCGCGCGTCCATGCCTGACCTCCTCACCGCCCATGCGGTCAGTGCGATGCCTCCCGCTCCCGCGGCCGCGAACAGTCGGGTCGCCGCGAGTCCGGCCATCGTGATCTGGTAGCTCTCGCGCCAGCCGATCCGGCTCTGGCCCCGCACGAACACCGCGCGGAACAGCGCGATGTAGCCGAGAAACGAGCAGACCTCGAGGAGCGCGGCGAGGCCGAACCACCACACGTTGCCGTTCTGGATGCGGTTCCACGTGTCCTGGAGCCCGACGACCTTGGGCAGCACGAAGTACAGGAACGCGACCGCCGAGACGACGAACAGCACGAACACGAGCAGCCGCCTGCGCGTGAACACCACGCGCGGCATGTCGTCTCTGTTGGCGGGCACATCGACGACAGACGTGCTCGGCGCCCGCTGCCTAGTGGGTGCCTCCTCCGCCATCGCGCGCCCTACCGAGCAGCCGCCCGTGCCTGGAGCGTCGCCAACCCGCGCGTGAGGGCGCGGGCGGCCGGCGTGAAGCGCGGCGCCGCACGCCGCACCGATTCGGCGAGTGCCCCGCCGGCGATCAGGTCGATCGCGTAGTGCTCGCCCAGATACACGAGCGCGAAACCCAGCAGCGACGCGTAGGTCCATCCGACGACGCCGGCGACCGGGTCCACTTCGGAGAGCAGACGAGCTGCCATCAGCGAAGTGGCGAAATGAAGCGACGGCATTGCAGCAAGCGGATTTCCTCCAAGCAAATCGTAGAGGGCAGACCAGTTGTCACCCCAGAACTGCTCGCCGTACTCGATCATCATGCGGCGCATGTGGACGGTGTGGCGCTCCTCGATGTGGCCCTGGGCCGCCGCCCACCAGGGCGGCGCCGTCGGGATCGCCCAATAGAAGACCGCGCCGATGTCGAACACCGCGTACATGCGCGCCGCGGCGCTCGGGAAGCGCTCCGGATCCCGCAGCAGCACGTAGAGCACGCTTCCGTGCGGGACCATGAACCACAGCCAGTGGCACCAGACCAGCACCCGCTCGAAGCGGTTCACCGTGCCCGGATTTGCGAACGCCCGCTGTAGGCGGAGCGTCGGCTGCTCGCCCAGGCCGAGGACCCGGTCGATCACGATCGGGTAGTCGACCCGGACCCGCGCCGCCTGGCGCTCGGCGTTGTCGTGCGGCATTTCGTACGCCGCGACGTACGCCCACATGTTGAGCATGCAGACCGCGGCGTCCCGGCCGCGGCTCCGCGGCAGCGCCACGCACAGCGCGGCGGGAGCGAGGGCGGCCGTCCCGAGCACCGCGGCAGGCGGCAGCTTGACGCGGCGGCGGACGGCAGGCGCAGCGACCCCCGCTGCGACGAGGGCCCATGCCGCTGCTCGGATCCCCCTAGGCACGCGCAAACCGGGCCAGTATATGAACTGACCGAGCTTGCCTGCGACCGGGCTGCAGGGCGACGGCCCGGCGGGCGGACGGGCCGCGTCCCTGGATAGAATGCCGCGCCTTGCGACCCGACGTCACAGCAGCCAGGCCTGCCCGCCGACGCCGCGCCCGTTTGCTGGTCGTGGTGCTTGGAGTGCTGCTCGCCTCACTCGTGCTCGCCCCGAGCGCGATGGCCGGCTTCATCACCCCCAAGTCGGGCGGATCGCCGAACGCCAACCAGATCGCGAGCCTCTACAAGATCATCCTGTACATCGCGGCCGTCGTGTTCGTGGTCGTCGAGGGCGCGCTCGTGTATTCGGTGTACAAGTTCCGCGCCAAGCGCGGGGCGGTCGCGGCGCAGATCCACGGCAACACGCGCTTGGAGATCGGCTGGACCGTCGCCGCCGCGCTGATCCTCGTCGTGCTCACCGTCGTGACGTTCGTCAAGCTGCCGAGCATCATCAACCCGCCGAACTCCGGCGCCAGCGGGCTGGTGCTGACCGCCTCGACGACCGAGCCCACGCCGCCCGACGGCAAGAAGCTGACGATCTGCATCCAGGGCCGCCAGTTCATCTGGCGCTACGTGTACGGCAACGACTGCCTGAACAAGTCGTTCGAGTCCAAGCTGCCCTACTCGTACCAGATGATGGAGGTCCCGGTGAACACGACGATCGTGCTCGCCATCCAGTCGACCGACGTGATCCATTCCTGGTGGGTGCCTTCGCTGGGCGGCAAGGTCGACGCGGTCCCGGGCTATACGACCTACACGTGGTTCAAGGCGCTGAAGACGGGCCTGTTCCACGGCAACTGCGCGCAGCTGTGCGGGCGCGAGCACTACGCGATGAGGGCGCTGGTGCGTGTCGTCACGCCTGATAAGTACCAGCAATGGCTGCAGCAGCAGGGCGCTGAGATCAACGCCGCAAACAACCAGGTGACGCAGCTGCGCGCGATCCTGACCGCGAACGGAAACCTCTAGGAGAAAGCCCGATGTCCGTCACCACCGAGCCACTCGTCCGACCGGTTCCGCAGATCATCGCGCAGAAGGTCGTCAAGCCGCGCACGAGCAAACGCTGGGTGGACTGGGTGACGACCACCGACCACAAGAAGATCGGGATCCTCTACCTGGTCACGACGTTCGTGTTCTTCATGCTCGGCGGGGTCGAGGCACTGCTGATGCGGGCGCAGCTGGCGGTCCCCAGCAACTCGCTGGTCACCTCCGAGCACTACAACGAGCTGCTGACGATGCACGGGACGACGATGGTGTTCCTGTTCGTCGTGCCGGTGATGGCCGGCTTCGGCAACTACTTCGTGCCGCTGATGATCGGCGCCCGGGATATGGCGTTCCCGCGGCTCAACGCGCTCTCCTACTGGCTGCTTCTGCTCGGCGGCATCGTCTTCTACGCCACGGTCTTCTTCCACCCGCCCGAGGCCGGCTGGTGGAGCTACCCGCCACTTTCGAGCATCCAGTATTCGCCGAGCGGGGGGCAGGACGCGTGGATCTTCTTAATACATATCACCGGCATCTCGTCGCTTCTCGGCGCGATCAACTTCTACGCGACGATCGTCAACATGCGTGCGCCCGGAATGAGCTGGGGCCGGCTGCCGCTGTTCGTGTGGACGATCCTCGTGTACGCGGTGCTGCTGATCATCGCGCTGCCGCCGGTCGCAGCCGCGGTCACGATGCTCCTCACCGACCGCCATTTCGGGACGCACTGGTTCGACCCAACCGCCCACGGCTCACCGGTGCTGTGGCAGCACCTGTTCTGGTTCTTCGGGCACCCGGAGGTCTACATCATGATCTTGCCCGGCTTCGGGATCATCTCCGAGGTCATCCCGGTGTTCTCGCGCAAGCCGATCTTCGGCTACAAGGCGATCGCCGCTTCGACGGTCGTGATCGCGTTCCTGGCGACGCTCGTCTGGGCGCACCACATGTTCGCCTCGCCGGTCCCGATCGTGGTGCTGGGGTTCTTCATGCTGAGCTCGTTCCTGATCGGGGTGCCGACAGGGGTGAAGATCTTCAACTGGATCGCGACCTTGTGGCGAGGATCGATCGTGACGACTGCGTCGCTTTACTTCGCGGTCGGGTTCATCGCGATCTTCGTGCTCGGCGGGATCACCGGCATCTTCCTGGCGACGTTCCCGGTCGACTGGCAGCTCAACGACACATACTTCGTCGTCGCCCACTTCCACTACGTGCTGATGGGCGGCGCCGTGTTCGCGATCTTCGCGGGGCTCTACTACTGGTTCCCGAAGATCACCGGCCGGCTGCTGAACGAGCGTCTCGGCAAGTGGTCGTTCTGGGTCATGTTCATCGGCTTCAACATGACGTTCTTCGTCCAGCACGCGCTCGGCCTGTCGGGCATGCCGCGGCGTGTCTACACCTACCAACCCGGCGTCGGCTGGTCGACCTACAACATGATCTCGTCGATCGGCTCGTTGATTCTCGCCGTGGGCATCCTGATGACCCTCTGGAACGTCGCGCGCTGCTACAAACACGGGAAGGTCGCGGGTCCCGACCCGTGGAAGGCCAACACCCTCGAATGGTTCACGACCTCGCCTCCGCCAGTCAACAACTTCGACGTGATCCCACGGGTGCGCTCGGTCGAGCCGATGCGCGACATCCGCCGGCAGATCGAGCGCCAGACCGGCGTCACCCAGAAGACCGGCGGCAGCGAGAAGTTCGCGCGGGTGTGAGCGCGTTGGGCGCACGCGTGGAGGCTCCCCGGTGAGCACGTCTGGCGCGGCCACCGTACGGACCCTCGCCTCGACCGGGGCGCGCACGCGCCAGCTGGTCTCCGACTACTTCGAGCTGACCAAGCCGAAGGTCCAGACGCTGCTGCTGTTCACGACCGTCTGCTCGATGGAGATCGCGGGCAACCCGCCGGTGTCGCTGATCGCCCTGACCTGCCTGGGCGGGTACCTGTCGGCGGGCGGCGCCGGCGCCGTCAACCACTGGTTCGACCGCGACATCGACGCGCGGATGCGGCGTACAGCCTCCCGGCCGATCCCCTCCGGGCGCGTCTCGCCGCGCGCGGCGCTGGTGTACGGCGTGTCGCTGGCGCTCGCGTCGTTCGTGCTGATGTCGCTGACCGTCAACCTGCTCGCCGCGTCGCTGGCGCTCGCCGGGTTCGTCGGATACGTCGGCGTCTACACGGTGTGGCTGAAGCGGCGCACGCCGCAGAACATCGTGATCGGCGGCGCCGCCGGCGCGATGCCGCCGCTGGTCGGCTGGGCCGCGGCCCGCGGCTCGCTGTCGTGGACGGCCGTCTACCTGTTCGCGATCGTCTTCTACTGGACGCCGCCGCACTTCTGGGCCCTGAGTCTGCTGATGAAGGACGAATACGCGCGCGTCGGAATCCCGATGATGCCGGTGGTGCGCGGCGAGCGGGAAACGCGCCGGCAGATCGTCCTCTACACGTTGCTGCTCTATGCGATCTCGCAGCTGCCGTTCTGTGCCGGGGCGTTCGGCGGCATCTACCTGGCCGCCTCGATGACGCTCGGCTGCGGGTTCATCGGCGGCGCGCTGTGGCTGTACCACCGCGCGGATCGCCGCACGGCCCTGCACCTGTACCTGTTCTCGCTGGCCTACCTCGCGCTGCTGTTCGGGGCGATGGTGGCGGACGTCAAGCTCTAGGCCTCGGTCTGGGCGTCGTCACCGGGCTGGGGACCACGTGTCGCGCCGCTAAGCGTTAGGATCCCGGATCCTATGGACCGCAAGCTCGCGCGTAAGAACATCCGCTCCGGGCTGATCGCAGGCGCCGCGTGTGTCTTCATGTTCGGCATCACGTTCCTCGCCGCGGCGATCTACGTCCACCCGTGAGCGACGTCGACCCACAGACCCCTCCTGTCGGCGAGGAGATCCACCTCCCCGGGCCGACGATCATCCCGTTCGTCTGCGCGATCGGGATCACGCTGATCGTGGTCGGCACCACGATCACCTGGATCCTCACGATCATCGGGGCGATCATCTTCCTCGTCACGGTGCTGATGTGGGTGCGCGACACGCGCCGTGACGTCGCGGCGCTGCCCGAAGAGCACCACTAGACGTCCTCCCGTTGCAGGAGGATTTGCGGCATGAACATGGGCATGAAGGGATTCATGGCGCGCACGAGGGCACCCGCGCTGGTTGCGCTCGCCGGCCTCGCGCTGACCGCATGCGGTAGCTCCGGCGGCAAGACGGTCGCCCTCACGCAGACCGACAATGGCCGGACGGTGGCGCTCAAGACGGGCGACACCCTGCGCATCACGCTGCCCGAGAACCGGACCACCCCGTACGCCTGGAAGTTCACCGCCGAGCCGTCCGCGCAGGTCATGACGCTTACGAGCTCCAGCTATGTCCCGACGCCGGTCGCGCCGCATGTGGTCGGGAGCGGCGGCCATCAGGTCTACACGTTCAAGGTGCGCAACGCGGGCAACACGGCGATCGCGCTGGCGCTCAGCTACGTCGGCAGGACGCCGCAGGTCGTTCAGCGATTCGCGGTCAGCGTGCGGCCCGGCTGAGCCGGGTGAGCGGCCGCTGCGGGCGGTGGCCGCGGCGGGCGGTGGGCGCTGCGGCCGGTGGGCGCTCCGGGCGGTTCGCAGGCGCCGGGCCCGCGCTCAGGCGCTGGCGCCGGCGGGCACCTCGCAGGTCGCGCCGTCGCCGGTCCAGCAGCGCACGATGTCGCGCATCGAGAGGATCCCGGTGAGCTCGCCGCCATCGACGACGACGAGATGCCGGAACTTGCCGCGCACCATCGCGGCGGCAGCCTGCTCGAGCGACCACTCCGGGTGCGCGAACGTCAGCTGCTTGGTGAGGTGGTCGGCGACCCGCTCCTGATCGGGATTCTCGCCTGCACCGACCGAGTGGAGGATGTCGCGCTCGGTGATCAGTCCGGGACCCGGTGCATCGGGGTCGAGCACCAGCGCGGCACCGACACTGCGCCGGTTCATCGCCGCGGCGGCCTCGCGGAGCGTGTGCCCCGGACCGACCGTGAGAACGATCTCGGACATCCCCTCTCGAACGTACATTCTCAACTCCCGGCTCTAGTTTGCAACGATTGGCGCAATCATAGACAAACGGTCCAAGCGGCTGCAGAACGTCTCTGCCGCCTGGTCCGATGGCTGCGCTGCGACCTCAATACCCTGGATCGGGGCGGTCGAACACCCGCTGATCAACGTCGGTTTCATGCGATCGCGGGCGTCGGGCCTGCCACCGCGCCATACCTCGGCCCGGGCACGCTCGATCCCGCTCCCGCGATCGTTCCCCAGGGGTAAGGCCAGCGCGCCGTCCGTCGCTCAGAATGCATAGGATGCGGCTCGAGTGATGGACGAGAGTAACTACGGTGCGTAAGCGTCCGCTGCTGCAGATGCTGGTGATCGGGGCGATCGGGGTCGCGATCGGCATCCCGCTTGCGCTGATCATCCCCTGGTTCCCAACCGCGGGGTCCGTCCAGGCTGGCCGCGTACACACGCTCTACGACGTGCTGCTGATCGCCTCGGTGCCGATCGCGGTGCTGGTGCTGACCGTCGTCGGCTACTCGGTCTGGAACTTCCGGATGAAGCCCGGCGAGGAGAACAAGGACGGCCCCCCGATCCACGGCAATACGCGGCTCGAGATCATCTGGACGGCGCTTCCGGCCGTCCTGATCATCGCCCTGTGCACCTACGCCTACACGGTGCTGCGCGCCAACGAGAACTCCAAGACGAACGAGCGGACCGTCTACGTCACTGCCCGCCAGTTCATCTTCGAGTTCTCCTATCCCGAGGGCAACGGGAAGACGGTCGTCTCGCCCGAGCTCTACCTCGCCAAGGGCCAGCCGGTCGTGTTCAAGCTCACGGCTCTCGACGTGGTCCATAGCTTCTTCGTGCCCGACTTCTCCGAGAAGCTCGACGCAGTGCCTGGCATTACCACGACCCTGCGCGTCACGCCCAACCGCCTGGGCAACTATCCCGTCGAGTGCACGGAGCTGTGCGGCGCCGGCCATTCGCTGATGCGGGCGGCCGCTCACGTCGTCACACCGGCCCAATTCCAGGCCTGGCTGAACTCCCAGCACCCGAACGCCGCCCCGCCGGTCGGGACGCCGCCCCCCAACGCGATCGTTCCCAACATCCCCGGAGCCGGCAGCAGCTCCAGCTCCTCGGGCGGATCCGGCTCCTCGACGGCGGACACCTCCCCCGCCGCCGGCAAGGCCGTGTTCACGGGCGCGGGCGGCTGCGGCGCATGCCACACGCTGGCGGCGGCCGGCACGACCGGTACCGTCGGGCCCAACCTCGACACAAGACTGAAATCTGACTGCGCGCTTCCCGCCTCCAAGCAGGTCCGCGGCGCGACGATTCAGGACTGCATCAAGACCGCGATCACGAAGCCCTACGCGTACCTCCCGAGCGGATACCACGCCGGCGTGATGCCCTCCAACTTCAGCACGACGCTCAGCCAGACTCAGATCCAGGGGCTCGTCAACTTCCTTGCGAGCGTGACCAAGTGATGAGGGGTATCTTGATTTCGGTGAATTCAGGACCCGCCCACCCATCCGCCCACCGCTCGGCCCACCGCTCGGCCCGCCCCTCCGCCCAACCCTCCGCCCAACCCATGGAGGTCCGCCAATGGCCACGCTAGCCACCGAGCCCGCAGCCGCCCCTCCGCGCGCGCGCTCGCGCGTTCCGCTCCCGGCGCAGCTTCGCCAGCCCGGCTGGTACCGGGCGGCGCTGTTCATGGTCGTCGGGTTCTTCCTCGCGTTCGGCGTCGACGTCCTGATCCGCTGGCTCCAGCACACGCATCCGCTGATCGACGGCGAGGCGATCACGATCGTCGCGCTGATCGCTGTGCCGCTGTTCTTCCTGGTCGGGCTGGGCACCTGCGACTACTGGCTCTACTGGGCAGCCGGCCGGCCGACCCGCCCGGAGGACCACTCGACCCACGGCGCCCACAGCTGGCGCGACTATTTCCGGGTCAACACCGACCACAAGGTGATCGGCATCCAGTACACCGTCACCTCGGTCTTCTTCCTGTTCGTGGGCGGGTTGCTGGCGATGCTGATGCGCGCGCAGCTGGCCAAGCCGGGGATGCAGTTCCTGACCCCCGAGCAGTTCAACGGCGTCTTCTCCGTGCACGCGTCGCTGCTGATCTTCGCGGTGATCGTGCCGATCTTCGCCGGGCTGGCGAACTACGTGCTGCCGCTGATGATCGGCGCCCCGGACATGGCCTTCCCGCGCCTGAACGCGCTGTCCTACTGGCTGCTGCCGATCGGCGGGATCATCATGATGATGAGCTTCCTGGCGCCAGGGGGCTCGTTCGCGAGCGGCTGGACCGCCTACGCGCCACTCTCGACGACGATGCCGGTGGGGCAGCTGTTCTTCAGCATCGGCGTGCAGTTCGCTGGGTTCTCCTCGATCTTCACCGCGCTCAACTTCCTCGTGACGATCATCACGATGCGCGCGCCCGGGATGAGCTTCTTCCGGATGCCGCTGCTCGTCTGGGCGAACTTCTCGACCAGCCTGCTGGTCGTGATCGCGACCCCGTTCATCGCCGCCTCGCAGTTCTTCGTGCTGCTCGACCGGGCGCTCGGGTTCCACTTCTTCGACGCGTTCGTCGGCGCGGACAAGAACGGCAACGTGATCATGTACCAGCACGTTTTCTGGTTCTACTCTCACCCGGCGGTCTACATCATGATGCTGCCCGGGTTCGGGATCATCTCCGAGATCCTTGCGGTCAAGGCGCGCAAGCCGATCTTCGGCTACCGGATGATGGCCTTCTCGCTGCTGGCGATCGTGGTGCTCGGATTCACCGTCTGGGCGCACCACATGTTCGTCTCGGGCATGCAGCCGTGGATCCGAATACCGATGATGATCACGACCGCGATCATCGCGATTCCCACGGGAATCAAGATATTCAGCTGGCTGGCGACGCTGTGGCGAGGAGTGCTGCACTTAGACACGCCAATGCTGTTCGCGCTCGGCTTCCTGACGATGTTCACGCTGGGCGGGATCAGCGGCGTGATGCTGGCGATGATCCCGTTCGACATCCATGTCAGCCAGACCTACTTCATCGTCGCCCACATCCACTACGTGCTGTTCGGCGGCTCGATGTTCACGATCTTCGCCGGCATCTACTACTGGTTCCCGAAGATGACCGGGCGGATGTTCGATGACCGCCTCGGCAAGCTGCACTTCTGGATGACGTTCATCTTCTTCAACCTGACGTTCGCGCCGATGCACCTGATCGGACTGCAGGGGATGCCACGCCGCGTCGCGGAGTACGCCACCAAGTTCGCCGCGTGGAACCTGTTCATCTCGCTGGCGGCCTTCATGCTCGGCCTCAGCACGCTGATCTTCCTTTACAACATGGTCGCGAGCTGGCGCGGCGGCCCCCGTGCCCCCGCCAACCCGTGGCGCGCGCTCACGCTCGAGTGGCAGGTGTCATCGCCGCCGCCCGTGTTCAACTTCGACGCCGTCCCGACGGTCGTCGGCGGACCGTACGAGTACGGCGTGCCGGGAGCGGTGCATGGAATCTTCAAGTCGCCCACTGAGACCTCGCAGTCGATCGCGGCCGGAGCGCTGACAACGCCGCCAAGCCAGGAGCGACACGAGTGAGGGGTCCGGATCCCGTCACGAAGACGATCCTGGTCGTCGCCAACGAGACGATCGGCGGCCGCGAGCTGCTCGAGGCCATTCGCGAGCGCGCCGCCGAGGACGTTCGGTTCGTGCTGTGCGTTCCGCAGAATCGCCCCCGCGCCGGCCTGGTGATCTACGCCGACGCGGTGTTCGACGCCGCCCAGGCGAGGGTCGATCTCGCGCTCGAGGTGATCCGCGGCATGGACATCCGCGCGATCGGCGAGGTCGGCGACCCCGACCCATACTCCGCGACGATCGACGCCGTCCACGAATACCGGCCGAGCGAGATCATCATCTCCACCTTCCCGGCGACCCGCTCGGGGTGGCTGCGCCAGGACCTGATCGAGCGCGTGTCCGACGCCACCGGGCTCCCGGTCGTCCACATCGTCAACGACATCGACTCCGAGGGCCTTCCGTTCCACGTGACGCTGGCCGTGGCGAACCGCACGGCGTCGGGCGACGAGCTGCTCGAGTCGCTGCGCAAGCGGGCCGAGAAGTACACCGACGAGGAGCGCCGGCAACTGTTCCTGATCGTGATCCCGCGCGAGGGCGGCGACGGCCACGCCGGGCGCCGGGCGCGGACGCGCCTGAAGCTCGTGCTCGACCGCCTGCACGTGCGCGGCATGTACGCCGCCGGAATGGTCGGGGACCCGGATCCGTTCGTCGCGATCACCAACGTGCTGCAGTATTTCCGCGTCGACGACATCGTGATCTCGACGTTTGAGGACACGAAGTCGGGCTGGATGCGCTCCGATCTGATCGAGCGCGTGCGGCGCACCACCGGCAAACCCGTCGAGCACGTCGTCCACCACGACGTCGCCACCGCCGCCAACTAGGAGACGCCATGGAAGCCGCCTCGATCGCTCACGAGCACCACGGTCCTCCCGCCGCTCACCGCTCCTCGCGAGTCGAGGCACCGACGCTCGGGATGCTGCTTTTCATCATGTCCGAGGTGATGATCTTCGGCGCGTTCTTCACCGCGTACTTCTTCATCCGGATCGTGAACCACAACCCATGGCCGGCGCCGGGCACCAAGCTCCCCGAGGCCGTCGCCGGGGTCAACACCGCGATCCTGCTCTCCTCGTCGCTCACGATCCACTGGGCGCTGGTCTCGATCAAGAACGGCAACCGCTTCGGCCTGAAGGCGGGGATGGTCTCGACCTTCCTGCTCGGCCTGACGTTCCTCACGATCCAGATCAACGAGTACATCCACATCGGCTTCGCGCCGCAGGGAGCTGCGCAGTCGACGGTCTTCTATTCGCTTACCGGCCTGCACGGCATCCACGTGTTCATCGGCCTGTGCGCGCTGATGATCGTCACCGTTCGCGCGTTCAGGGGCCACTACTCGGCGGAGCATCACTTAGGCATGGAGGTGCCGGGCATCTACTGGCACTTCGTCGACATCATGTGGGTCATCGTGTACACGACGGTCTACATCCTTTGATCAACCCGCTGCGCTCCGAAGCGGACGCGTTCCGGCTGCTGATCTACGTGGTGGTCACGTTCGCGGTGATCATCGCGATCGTGCTGCTCGTGCGGGCGCTTTAGGGCTGCGCTTCGCGCGGCGTCCGTGGGGCCGGGCGGGCCCGTCCGGACCGCCTGGGCCGGGCGAACCCGTCCGCACCGCCCGCGGCAGTTGAACTATGGCGAATCCGGTCGGACAGTCCGACCGAAAACGCCAAAGTTCGTTGGCAGGCGGTCAGCCTCCGTAAGGTGCGGGGGGCTGACCCGCGCCGGCGCCCTGTGGCCCACCGGGCCCGCCGGGGCCCCGGGGGCCTTGCATGACGTTGAACGAGCTGTCGAGGTGGACCTCGACCTTGGTGCCGTCGGCCTTCGTCACGGTGACCTCGTAGCCGCGCTGCGAGTAGTCGGTCGTGACTGCGCCGGCGGTCCCGCCGCCGAGCGCCTTCACCGCGGCCGCCTGCGCCTTCGCCGCCGCAGCGCCGGTGACCGGCTTCTCGGCGTCCTCGTGCGCGGCCGTGCCATGCGCGGGACCGCTGAACGCCGGCGGCCGCGCGTTCGACGAGCCGGTCGTCGTGCTGGTGCCCTGCGACGTCGCCGCATCGGCGATCGCGGCCCCGCCGAGCGCCAGCGCCGCGAGCGCCGCAGCGCCCATCAGCGCCTTTTTGCCTTGTTTGAACATTCGATTCCGTCCTTTCGGTCGATCCGGGGGGTTCCGGTTGACCCAGACGGTCGCCGCGCGACGTATGACGGCAGTCGCAAGAGCGTAAGAATCACGCCAGAGAGTGGCACTATTGACCGGTGACCCTGCTGCTGCCGATCCTCGCGCTGCTGCCGTGGCTGCCCTATCAGCGGCGTGCGCGGACGCTGGCGCGCGAGGGACGACCGGTGCCGACGTGGCGGCAGGCCTGCTATGCCGGCGGTCTGATCGTGCTGGCGGGGGCACTGAGCCCTCCTGTCGACACGCTCGCCGACCAACTGCTCGTCGCCCATATGGTCGAGCACCTGCTGATCGGGGACTTCTCGGCGCTGCTGATCGTGCTCGGGCTGACCGGGCCGCTGCTGGCGCCGCTGCTCCGCAATCGGATCGTCGCAAAGCTCCGCGTGCTGGCCCGCCCAGTCGTGGCGATCGTGGTGTGGGCGACGAACTTCTACGTGTGGCACCTGCCGGTGCTCTATCAGGCGGCGCTGCGCCACGACGCGATCCACGCCCTCCAGCACGTGACATTCCTCGCGTTCGGGATCGCGGTCTGGATGGCGCTGCTCGGCCCGCTGCCCAAGCCGAGCTGGTTCACGAACGCCTGGCAGCTGGTCTACATCATCGTCGTGCGCCTGGCCGGCACGGTGCTCGCCAACGTGATGATCTTCTCCGGAACCGTCCTGTACCCGATCTACCACCACGGGGACGCGATCTGGCACATCAGCCCGATGGGCGACCAGATCGCCGCTGCGGGGCTGATGATGGTCGAGGAGAGCCTGCTGACGGTTGGGCTGTTCTGCTGGCTGTTCCTGAAGGTCGCGCGGGAGGCCGAGGAGCGCCAGCGGCTGCTCGACTACGCGAGCTCGCACGGGATCGCCCTCGATGAGCGGCGCGCCGCTCGCGCGGTCGCGGCCGGGCGCCAGGACGAGCTGTGGGAGCGCCTGCGGCAACAGGCATCTGTGCCAGACCCGGGAACAGCTCGGAGCGGTATTCCCTCGGTGACGCCGCTTTAGCTGCGTCACCGCTGCTAACGCGGCTCCGAGCGGGGTGGCCCCTGCTGACGCCCCTCTAGCGGCGTTAGCGCCGCTACTTGATCGTCAGTGTTCCCTTCATCCCGGCGGCCTCATGACCGTCGACCGAGCAGTAGAACGTGTATGTGCCGGGCGGCAGGTTCACGTTGACCGTCGAGGTACCGCCGTTTGAGACGATCTGACCGATCTGGCTGACGCCCGAGCCCTTGACGGCGATGTCATGCGGCACAGAAGACTTGTTGAGCATCCGCAGCGTGACCTTGCCCGCCGTGGCCGAGGCGCTCGACGCCGTGAACTTCAGCGCGCCCGTCGGGTCGGCGTCGATCTGGACCACCCCGTTCTTCTCCGTCGCCGGCTTCTGCTGAACCGTCTGCACGGCATTGGCCAGCGCGCCGGTGTCCTGGCCGGGAATCGCTGCCACCGTCGCCACGTACGCAGCGACATCGGACGCGTCCTGCCCGGTGAACAGCCTGGCGGGCATCACGCCCTGGACGTTGGGGTAGCCGATCCAGTAGGAGACGAGGCCCTGGATCGAGGTGCTCTTGACGCCATCGGCCCGATCCTGGCGAAACGCGTCATCCAAGTTGGGGCCGACGATTCCGGTGCTGCCCGCGTGCGCCAGCGTGTGGCAGGACGCGCACTTCGCGACGAACAGCTGCTTGCCGCGAATCAGGTTGGAAGTCGGGTGCTTGATCTCGCACCCCCCCAGCGCCAGCAGCAGCAGCGCGCCCGGGACAACCGCCAAAATTGAGCGGGGACCGCGTGGAAAGGCTGTTTTCATAGGCTGAGCGCGGCACTCTATCCGAGGGCGCGGCGCGGTGGTGTCGTCGCGCGACGCCGCTTTGTGTGCCGCGCGGCGCGGTGGCGTCGCGGGCGATTGCTAGCATCAGCGGCGATGCGGACCCGCCAGAAGTACCGGATGCGGGCCCCCTCGACAGGTCGCGAGCTGATCATCGAGGCGGAGCCCGGCAGGGAGTACCTTGACCGCGACACGGGCGAGGAGCTCGAGGTCGTCGGCCAGTTGCTGCCACTCGCACCAACGCCTTCGGAGCTGCCGTGGGCGGTGGAGAACCTGCGTTTTTGCAACTGGTGCGATCAGCTCGCGCAGAAGGACCTCAACGACTGCCCCGTTTGCGGCAGGCGTATGGAACCACTCGGCTCCTGAGGTACCGATGAAGCCCTCGCGACGCCTCCTTCAGCTAACCGCTGCCCTGATCGTGGGCGGCGCGCTGGCCGCCGGTCTGGCGGCCTGCGGCGGCGGCGGTACCGCGGCTGCGGATACCAGCGCCGCGCCCGCATTCACCGTGCCGAACGCGTCCGGCGCGACTGTCGCAGCAGCGAGCTCGACGACCACCAAATCCTCGACCTCGACGAGCTCGAGCAGTTCCGGCAACACGGGCAACACCGGCAACAGCGGGTCTGGAAACTCGGGCAACAGCGGGTCTGGGAACTCGGGCAACAGCGGCTCCGGCAACAGCGGCAACAGCGGCTCCGGCAACAGCGGCGGCAGCGGCGGTGGCGGCGGCTCATCGGGCGGCAGCAGTCCCACCGGCGGGTCGAACAACTCGGGCTCGGGCGGCGGCACGTCGACGAGCGGCGGCGCCGGCCTCGGCTCGGCCTTCTGCCAGCAGAACCCCGGCGCCTGCTGACGGCGTCAGAGGGGGCCGTCAGCGACGGATGATCGTTGGCGTCAGACGGTCTCGCGCGTGCACGTAGTTCTTCGGGTACGTGGGGCTGATCACCTCGGTCGCGGTGTACTCCACTCGCGTCCCCGGGTAATCGCACTTGTACCGCGCGGTCTGGTTGATCTGCAGCTGCGCCTGCTGGCTCGCCGGCGGGTTGTCGCAGTTCGCGGTGCGGCTCTGCCGGTAGGCGTACTGCGAGTTGTCCAGCTTGATCGTGAGCACGGGCGCCCAGGTCGTCGTCGTCAGCGCGACCACATCGCCCCGCTTCACCTGCAGCGCCGTGGCCAGCGGGAACTGCACGATCTCGCCGAGATACGGCTGCACGTGGATCGCCGGGCTCTGCGCGGCGACCTTCCACTCGAAGTTCCGCTTCGGCCCGACGGGTTCGAGCACGGTGACCTGGATCCGCGTCGTTCCGCCGAACGAGCTGTCCAGGTTCGAGATGTACTTCCGGCGCGTGGTGCGGTTGCTCGACAGCGCCGAGAGCCCCACGGTGAACGCGACCACGTAGCCGCCCCGCTTGACCGTAGTTGGATAGGGGGTGCCAGCCCGGATCGTCTGGATCGCGGTCGCGCGTGTCAGCACAATTGTGCAGTTCTTGGCGGAAACGCCTGGTGGGCAGACCGGGGCCACCAGCGGCGCGGAACTTATGTCTCCCAGCTCCACGATCGTCGCCGACGCGAGCGCCGGAGTGGCCAGTGTGCCCGCCGTGGCAGCCGCGAGGCTGGCCAGCAAAATCCTTTTCATACAGACCATTGAACACGACTCCCCGGTCGCAAGTTGCGCAAAAGCACACCGCCTCCGTCCGTGCGGCGGCCGCTCAAACCTAGTTGAGCGTAGCGCTTCAGGCCCGCGCAGGCGCGCGCGGATCAGATACTGGAGCGGCTCCCGGGCGCCGCAGTCCGGCGATCACATCTTGCTGACGTTGACCGCCTTCGGCCCCTTCGGGCCTGCCTCCTCCTCGTAGGAGACCTTCGAGCCTTCAGCCAGAGACCGGTAGCCGTCTCCGACGATGCCGCTGAAATGGACGAAAAGGTCGCGCCCGCCATCGTCTGGCGTGATGAAGCCAAAGCCCTTGTCGTCGCTGAACCATTTCACGGTTCCCGTTGCCATTTACTCCCCTTCGGGCCAACTGATTTCACGTATTCGGGCACCACGCTGGTCCCGACCGCCGGGAAACGTAGCAGGCACGCCGCGGCGGCGGCATGTACATGCGCGCTGAGGGTGCCTAGCTATCCGCGCAGCGCGTCGGCCGCCGCGGCAATCTCATCCTGATTCCCGGGCTCCGGCGTCCACGGCAGGCGCAACGGGTCGTCGGTGTAGCGCGGGATCACGTGCACATGAAAGTGGAACACGGTCTGCCACGCGGCGCCGCCGCGCGAGTTGAGCAGGTTGACGCCGTCGGCGCCGAGGCGATCGTGGACGCGGTGCGCGAGCCGCTGCGCTGCGAGCATCGTCGCTGTCAGATCCTCGGCATCGATCTCCAGCAGGTCTTTGGCGTGACGCTTTGGAACGACGAGCGCGTGACCGCGTGTCGCCGGGCTGATGTCCATGAAGGAGATCGTCCGCTCGTCCTCGTCGACGCGCTGGCTCGGCAGCTCGCCGGCGATGATCCTGCAGAAGATGCAGTCTGGGTCGGCCATGGTCCGGCAGCCTACCTCAGCAGTCTGGGTCGGCCATCGTCCGGCGGCCTACCTCAGCAGCTCGCGCGCGCGGTCGATCGCCTCGGCCACCGTGGTGACCTCGCCCGCAAAGCGCGCCTCCTCAAGCTCACCCAGAAGCCGGCCGAGCTCCGGACCTGGGGCGATACCGAGCGCGCGGGCGAGCTCATTGCCGCGGACCGGCGGTCGTGGCGGGTCCTCGATCCAGCGAAGGCCCTCCCCGAGCAGCTGGCGGGCGAGCTCCAGGTGCTTGGCGATCGCATCCGCCGAGCCAGCCCCCCTCGTCGCCAGCCGGTCGGCGATGCTGAGCATCGTCACGTCGATCTGGACTGGCGTGCACGCGTGTAGATAGCGGTAGACGGCGCGCCGGCCGAGCGGCATCTCGTGGACCAGGAACCCCAGCCGCAGGTGGTGGGCGGTCAGGCCGGCCACGTATTCGCAGAGGCGATCGCTGGCCCGCAGCCGCCGGAGCGCCTGGGCGGCGATCTGCGCTCCGAGCGCATCGTGGCCGAGGAACGTGACCCTGCCCTCCGCCGTGACCTTGCGGGTCTCAGGCTTCGCGATGTCGTGAAACAGGGCGCCGAAACGAAGCGCCTGCCAGCGCGTGAGCTCGTTCGCCAGCGGCGTCGCGAGGTACCGGGCGACGGGCGACGCCTGCTCGCCCACCCAGCGTTCCGGCGCGAGCTCGAGCTCGATCGTGGCAGCGAGCACGGCACGTGTGTGCTCATGCACGTCGAGGTGGTGATAGCGGCTCTGCTCGACGCCGCGCAGCGCCGCGAGCTCGGGAAGCACGGCGTCGGTCACCCCGAGCCCGTCCATCAGCTCGAGACCCGCGAGCGCGCGATCGGCGACGAGGATCCGCTTGAACTCGGCGAACACCCGCTCCGGCGCGACGGTTCCGAGCGCCGCCGCGCTCGCGGCGGCCGCCGAGACAGTTTCGCGCTCGAGCTCGAAGCCGAGTTCGCAGGCGAGCCGTGCCAGCCGCAGCGTTCGCAGCGGATCGTCCACGAATGCATGTGCAGAGACCATCCGCAGGCGCTCGGCGCGGATATCTGCCAGCCCTCCGAACGGGTCGACGTAATCGCCTCCGCTGAGCGGTTCGGCGATCGCGTTGATCGTCACGTCGCGCTTGGCGAGGTCATGCTCGATCGAGTCCCCGTCGAGTGGGAGCACGTCGACCTGCCACGCGTGATCGCGCGCGATCACACGCCACCCCCCGAAATCCTCGGAGAGCCGGAAGGTGTGCGCATCGGTCGCGTGCGCCAGCTGCCGCGCGAGCTTGCCCGGCTCCGCGTTGACGGCCACGTCGAAGTCGGCCGTGCCCCTCCCGAGCAGCCTGTCTCGGACGGCTCCCCCGACCAGCCACGCCTCGCCGGTGAGCCCGGCGAGCGCCTCGAGCGGCGCCGTCACGCCGGCTCCCCGTCACGGTGATAGACGCGAGGGACCCTGGACGTGATGCCGCATACGATCTCGTAGTTGATCGTGTCCAGGCGCCGCGCGAGATCCTCGCTCGTCTGGTTCTCCTCGCCGTCGCGACCGATGATGATCGCCGTGTCACCGGTCCTGACGGCGGGACTCGCCCCCAGGTCGATCGTGATGTTGTCCATGCTGACCGTTCCTACCAGCGGGTAGCGGCGGGCGCCCACGATCACGTCGCAATTGTTGGTGAGCGCGCGCCGGATCCCGTCGCCGTAGCCGAGCGGGATCGTTCCCAGCCAGGTATCGCGCTCGGCGATGAACCGCCTCCCGTAGCCGGCGCTGTCACCCGCGCCAGCGAGCTTCACCCCGGCCACGTAAGAGGTCAGCTCGAGCGCAGGCTCGAGATCGAACCGCCTTGGGTCCTCGTTCATCGGGTCGCAGCCGTAGATCGCGATGCCGCAGCGCACCATGTCGAAGTGACTGGCGGGCTCGCGCAGCGTCGCGGCGCTGTTGGCGGCGTGCACGACGATTCCCGGCCGGACGCGCTTGAGTTGCGCGGCGAAGGGCGCAAAGCGCCGCAGTTGTTCGGCGACGAAGTCCTGATCTCCGTCGGCTGTCGCGAAGTGGGTCATCGCGCCGGCGAGCGATCCCGCTCGCTCGGCGAGCTCCGCGACCCGAAGCGCCTCGTCGATCGAACGGGTGCCCAGCCTGCCCATCCCGGTGTCGAGCTTGACGTGCAGCGGCGCGCCGGCGGCGAGCTTTGCGAAGTCCTCGCTCCAGGCGACGAGCTCGGCGCGGGCCTCGAGCGCGGCCGGCAGTTCATCGCGGCTCACCGCCCCCATCACCAGGATCGACGCGTCGACGCCGGCGGCGCGCAGCTCGGCGGCCTCCGAGGCGGTCGCGACGGCGAGACGTGCGGCGCCACCGCGCAGCGCGGCGCGGGCCGCCGGCGCGGCTCCGTGGCCGTAGCCGTCTGCCTTGACAACAGCGCACAGCCGGCAGCCGGACGGGAGCGAGCGCCTCAGCGTGGCGACGTTTCGCTCGATCGCCGCCAGATTGACGTGAGCGACGGCGCGGACCGGCATCAAGGACTGCCCTGGGCTGCCCGCAACGCCCGCGGCACGGCCTCGATCACATCGCTGGCGATAACCCCTTCTGTGCCGCGCTCGTCGCCGAGCATGCGCCCGGCGGTGGCGTGGATCAGCACGCCGGCGCAGGCCGCCGCGAATGGGTCGACCCCCTTGGAGAGGTAGGCGCCGATCACTCCGGAGAGCACGTCGCCAGTGCCGGCAGTTGCGAGCGCGGGGGCCGCGCCGCGGCTGACTCCCACCTGCCCTTCCGGATCTGCCACCAGGCTGTCGTCGCCCTTCAGGATCACGATTGCACGCGCGGTCGCGGCCGCAGTCCGCACGCTGCCGAGCCGGTGCGCCTCGACCGTGCGACTGTCGGTCTCGAGCAGCCGCGCCAGCTCCCCCGCGTGGGGGGTCATCACGGTCGGGGCTTGCCGGCCCGCGAGGTCATCCAGGTGGCCGGCGTGCGCGTTCAGCCCGTCCGCATCGAGCAGCAGCGGAACCGTTGCGCGGCGTGCGAGCTCGCGCGCGAACCGCAGCGAGTCGGGCTCCCGGCCGAGGCCCGGCCCAAGGACGAGCGCCTGGACATGCTCGGCGCGCTGAAGCACCTCGTCGACGCCACGCGTGTCCAGACGACCGCCTTCATCGGGCAGCGGCACGGTCATCACCTCGAGCAGACGAGATTCGAAGATCGGGTTGAGTGAGCCGGGGATGCATGCGGTGACATACCCGGCGCCCGCGCGCATCGCCGCCTCGCAGGCCATGCACGGCGCCCCAGTCAGGCCGATCGAGCCACCGCACACCAGGACGCTGCCCGCGGCGAACTTCGTCGAGTCGCTCCCGCGAGCGGGGAGCTCGTCGACGACGCGCGTCTCGATCAGGCCGGTGCGGGGATCTCCCGCGGGGTGGGCGGGGATCCCACTCTCGGGAATGCCGATGTCGATCACACGGATCTCGCCCGCGTGCGCCTTGCCGGGCGCGATCCACAGCCCCGGCTTGGCGGCGTGGAAGGTGGCCGTCGCCCGTGCCCGCACCGCCGACCCCTCGATCTCGCCCGTTGAGCCATTCACGCCGCTCGGCATGTCGCAGGCGACGATCACCGACTGCCCGGCGTAGGCGTTGATCGCCTCGATCGCGCTTGCCGCAGGATCGCGTGGCTCCCCGGCGAAGCCGGTGCCGAGGATCGCATCGATGATCGCGGCGGCGCCCTCGAGCGCCACCGGCTTGAACGGTTCAGGGGGATCGCCGGCCAGGCGCTGCGCATTGGTCAGCGCGTCGCCACGAAGCTGTTCGACCGGGGCCAGTGCGAGGACGCGGACCGTCCGGCCGCGTTCGCGAAGCAGGCGCGCCGCGACGAACCCGTCGCCGCCGTTGTTTCCCTTCCCGCAGACCACCGCGATCGGGCCAAGCGGAGCCAGCTCCTCGACCAGCGCCGCGAGTCCGGCACCGGCACGCTCCATCAGGTCGAGTCCCGGAATCCCGATCGTGCCGATCGCCCACTGGTCGAGCGCCTGCTGCTCGTGCGCGTCGGGGAGGGCCGTGAGCCAGGACGGGAGCGTCATGCGAGGATCGCCACCGCCGCCGCGTCACGCCGGCTGTGGGTGAGCGAGACCTTCACCTCCACCCCCAGCTGCTCGGCTCGAGCGGCGGCCTTGCCGTACAGCCGAACCTCGGGCGGCCCGTCACCTCCGAGCACCTCCACCTCGAGGAAGCTCCAGACGCGCAGCCCCAGCGCCTTGGCGACCGCCTCCTTGGCGCAGAACCGCGCCGCCAGGTGCTGCCCGGGACGGGCGCGAGCTTGCGCATAACGGCGCTCCTCGTCGGTGAACAGCCGCTCGGCGAGCCGCGGCCGCCGCTCGAGCGCGCGTTCGAGCCGGTCGATCTCGAGTAGGTCGATGCCGACGCTCACTCCACGGTCACCGTCTTGGCAAGATTCCGCGGCTGATCGACGTTGAGTCCGCGGTGACGTGCGATGTGGTAGGCGAGCAGTTGCAGCGGCACGACCGCAAGCAGCGGCGCCAGCATCCAGTCCGTGCGAGGAATGCGAATCACCTCGTCCGCGTTGCCTTCGATCCGTTCGTCGCCCTCCGTGGCGACGGCGATCACCGGCGCCGAGCGCGCGCGTACCTCCTGCATGTTTGACAGCAGCTTGTCGAGCACCGGGGATTCCGTCGCGACCGCCACGACGGGCGTCGTCTCGTCGAGCAGGGCGATCGGCCCGTGCTTCATCTCTCCGGCGGCATATGAATCGGTCGCGATGTACGAGATCTCCTTCAGCTTCAGCGCACCCTCGAGCGCCGCGGGCAGCCCGATGTGACGACCGATGTACATGAAGAAATCGGCCCGATAATTCGCGTCAGCGATCCGCCTGATCTCCGGCATGTCGTCGTCGAGCATCTCGGCGACCAGCGTCGGCAGATGCTTGACGTCTGAGATCGTGCTCCGCAGGCGCTCGCGCGACATCGTGCCGCGCAGCTCGGCGAGGCGCAGCGCCAGCAGATACATGACGACGGCCTGCGCCAGGAACGTCTTCGTGGCCGCCACGCCCATCTCGAGGCCGGCGCGCGTGTACAGCACGCCGTCGGCGTCGCGCGTCGCCTGCGATCCCATGATGTTGGTGATCGCGAGCACGCGGGCGCCCGCGTCACGCGCGATGCGCATCGCCGCGAGCGTGTCGGCCGTCTCGCCGGACTGCGAGATCCCGACGACCAGGTCGCCGGTGCCGACGATCGGGTTGCGATAGCGAAACTCCGAGGCGATGTCGACCTCGACCGGCACGCGCGCCCACTCCTCGATCGCGTATCGGCCGAGCAGCCCGGCATGGTAGGAGGTGCCGCACGCGACAATCACGATCCGCCGCGCCGTCCGCAGCACGTCGTCGTCGATTAGGGAGGTGGGGCTCAAATCCCCCAGGTCGATGCCCACCCCCCGCGCCGCGCGCTCGCCGATCGTCTCCGCCAGCGCGTCGGCCTGCTCGTGGATCTCCTTGAGCATGAAGGTCTCATAGCCCTGTTTCTCAGCGGTGTCGGCGTCCCAGTCGATCTCGACGATTTCCCGCTCGAGATTTTCGCCCTCTGCCGTCTGGAACTCGACCCCCTCTGGCGTCAGCACGACGATCTCATCGTCGTTTATGAACTGCACGCGGCGGGTCTCGCGCAGGAAGGCAGGGATCGCCGAGCCGACGAACTGCTCCCCCTCCCCACGACCGATGATCAGCGGGCATTCCTTGCGGGCGCCGACGAGCACGCCCGGCTCGTCGGCCCTCATCGCGACGAACGCGTAATGACCGCGCAGCTGGCTGTATGCAGCGCGGACGGCATCGAGCAGCGAGCCGCGCGCCAGGTGGTGGGAGATCAGATGAGCGATCACCTCGGCGTCGGTCTCCGAGGTGAACCTGGCGCCCATGTCGATCAGCTGACGCTTCAGCGCCACGTAGTTCTCGACGATGCCGTTGACGACGACGTGAACGCGGTCGGTGGTGTCGAAGTGCGGATGCGCGTTCTCCTCGCTGACGCGGCCATGCGTCGCCCAGCGCGTATGACCGATGCCGGTGCTCGGCTGGTCCTGTTCGGCGATTGCCGCGCCCGCACCGTTCCTGCTCGCAGCCGCCATCCCTCGAGCGCTCCCCTCGACCGCGCTGCGCAGCGCTGCCAGGTTGCCCACTGCCCTGATCGTGTCGATCCGGTCGCCTTCCAGGACCGAGATGCCGGCGCTGTCATAGCCGCGATATTCGAGCTTCTCGAGGCCTTCGAGCAGCAGCGGACGAACATCTCTTCCTCCGACGTAGCCGACGATGCCGCACATGCGCTAGGTGGTTCCTTTCGGAAGTACGATCGAGCCGCCCAGCGGCCCGCGTTCGCGATCTACCTACCCGAGAACGAGTGCCTGATGTTACTTAGGACGCGAGCGCCTGCTGCACGACGTCGGCCAGCCGGCCGCAGACCTCCTCGGTCTCCCGCGCGCCGGGCGCCTCCACCATCACACGGATCAGAGGCTCGGTGCCCGAGGCGCGAACGAGCACGCGCCCGCGGCCTTCGAGTGCCTGTTCCTCGCGCTCGATCGCATCCTTGACGCCGGCGGCTGCCATCGCCGCAGACAGAGAGGCGCGGTCCTGGGCACGGATGTTCACCAGCTGCTGGGGCAGCTTTTCCATTGCGTGGCGCTCGCTCATGTCGCGCTCGCCGAGCGACTCGAGCGCGAGCAACGCGCTCGCGATTCCGTCGCCGGAGGGCCCGAACCCGAGGTCGATGATGTGCCCGGACTGCTCGCCGCCCAGACTCCAGCCTCGCCGGCGAAGCTCGTCGAGCACATAGCGGTCGCCAACCGGCGTGGTCGCAACTTCGACACCGGCTGCCGCCATCGCGGTGTGGAAGCCGTAGTTGGTCATCACCGTCACGGCGACACCGTTGCCCGGCAGCCGCTCGCCGGCGCGCAGATGGAGCGCCGCCAGGGCGATCAGCTCGTCACCGTCGACCACGGCGCCGTTGCGGTCAACGGCCAGCATCCGGTCGCCGTCGCCGTCGAACGCGAACGCGACATCGTGCTCGTCGCGTGCCATCGTCTCGGCTACGAGCTCGAGGTGCGTGGAGCCGCAGCCACGATTGATGTTGCGCCCGTCCGGCTCGTCCGCGAGCACATCGACCGTGGCCCCGAGCCGCCGGAAGATCTCCGGGGCGGCCCGGTACGTCGCGCCGTTGGCGCAGTCGAGCAGGATCCGGCGCCCGGAAAGGTCTAGCTTCGAGAAGCGGACGTGCAGCTCGCGCAGGTAGTCCTCGAGGGCTCCGTGCAGCCGGCGCACCCGGCCGATCCGGTCCGGTGGAGGCTGCCGCTGCTCCAGCTCTGCCTCGATCGCGTGCTCGGTGTCGTCGTCGAGCTTGAAGCCGTCGGCGGCGAACAGCTTGATCCCGTTGTCCTCGTACGGATTGTGGGAGGCCGAGATCACCGCGGCCGCGTCGAGTCCGTGGCGGCGCAGAAGCAGCGGCGCGGCCGGTGTGGGCAGAACGCCGGCGAGGAGCGCGTCGCCGCCGGCAGCCGTCACTCCGGCCGCGATCGCGGACTCGAGCATCTCGCCCGACTCGCGCGTGTCGCGCACGATCAGGACCTGTGGGTGCCCGGATACCAGCCGTGTGACGGTCGCGCGCGCCAGCTTCAGCGCCAGGTCCGCGGTGAGAAACTCCCCTGCGCGGCCACGGACGCCGTCCGTGCCGAATAGCTCGCGCGCCATCAGCCCGCGACCGTCCAGGAGAATCGCCGGACGGCTTTCATCCCTCTCACGCAGTGCATCGCGATTCTCCCAAGGCAATCGCCCCCAGGGCGATTGCCCTAGCGCTTGGAGAACTGCGGCCGCTTGCGCGCCTTCTTGAGACCGGCCTTCTTGCGCTCCTTGACGCGCGGATCGCGGGTCAGGAAGCCGCGGCGCTTGAGCTCTCCGCGCAGATGTGGATCCGCGACGATCAGCGCCCGGGAGATCCCGTGGCGGAGCGCGCCCGCCTGGGCGGCGACGCCGCCGCCGTGCATCCTGGCGACAACATCCATCCGCGACTCGTAGCCGACGGCCTCGAGCGGCTGCGTGATCACGCGGCGCAGCGTCTCGCGCGGGAAGTACACATCGAGCGCCTTCCCGTTGATCGAGTAGGTGCCGGTACCGGGTTTGAGGATCACCCGGGCGACGGAGGTCTTGCGCTTGCCGGTGGCGGTGTAGCGCGCGCCCGCCGCGAGATCGATCGCCGCATCGGCAATCGGCCTGACCTCCTCCTCGCTGTCCTGCGCCGCACGCGCGGCGGCCGCCTCGGCCTCGGCCTCGGCTGCCGCCAGCGCTTCGGCGTCGAGGAACTCTTCGGTCTCGCGGACGATGTCGGGGATCAGATCGGCGCCTGGGATCTCCGGCTTCTGGCGCGGCTCGATCTCGATCTCCTCGAACTCCTCCTCGGCCACGGGCTCTGCCGCGGGCGTTTCGGCCGCGGTCTCGGTCGCCGGCGCGGCCGGCTGCTCAGCGGCGGCCGGTGCAGGCTCTTCCTCGGCGGCGGCCGGTGCACGCTCCTGCTCGGCGGCGGCCGGTGCAGGCTCCTCCTCGGCAGCGGCAGGCTCGGCGGCCGGGGGCGCCGGCTCCTCCTCCGCGGCGACAGGTGCGGCCTCTTCCTCGGCGGCGACAGGCGCGGCCTCTTCCTCGGCGGCGACAGGCGCGGCCTCTTCCTCGGCGGCGACAGGCGCGGCCTCTTCCTCGGCGGCGACGGGCTCGGCGGCCGGGGGCGCCGGCTCCTCTTCGGCGGCCCGGGGCGCCGGCTCCTCTTCGGCGGCCGGGGGCGCCGGCTCCTCCTCCGCGCCCGCGCGCTCCTCGGGGGCTTCGCCGGCCGGCTCGGCCGACGGTGGGGCCTGCGCCGCGGGCGCTTCGGCCTCGGGCTCTGCGGGCGACGAGGCGCCCTCGTTCTCGGGGCGCGGCTCGTCCTCAGGACGTTCTACGTCGGTCACTGCTCAATCTCCATCGGTTGCGGCTGCTGGGCGGCGTGCGGATGATCTGGACCCGCGTAGATCTTCAGCTTGGTGAGCTGCTTGCGCGCCAACCGGTTGCGGGGCAGCATGCCCTTCACCGCAAGACGGATGACCTCCTCGGGCCGTCGCTCGAGCATCTCGTTCAGCGAGCGCGAGCGCAGTCCGCCGGGGTAGCCCGAGTGGCGGTAGTACCGCTTGTCCTCGCGCTTGTTGCCCGTCACCGAGATCTTCTCGGCATTGACCACGATCACGAAGTCGCCGGTGTCGACGTGGGGCGTGTAGGTCGGCTTGCGCTTGCCGCGCAGGGCATCGGCGATCTGTGTCGCAAGGCGCCCGAGCGTCCGCCCGGAGGCGTCGACGATCAGCCAGTTGCGCTCTCTGTCTGCGGATGTGGCGACGTAGGTCTTCATGGCACGCACAAGCCGCGCGACATCGCGCGGCCGACCGGCAATGATAGCCGCCTCTCTTCCTTTAGGCGCCCCGGACTCCCTAGGCTCCAGTGCGTGCAGGCACCGCTCGCCCCTCGCCGGCTCGGCTACCGCGTCGCGTACCGGCTGCTGCGCGTCTACTGGTTCGTGCTCAGACCTCGTTCGAAGGGCGTCAAGTGCGTGCTCACGAGCCGGGACCGGGTGCTGCTGGTGCGTCACACGTACGGCGATCCGGGTTGGGAGTTGCCTGGAGGCTCGCTGCGCCCGCGCGAGCCGCCGCTGCTCGCCGCCCGTCGTGAGGTGCACGAGGAGCTCGGCGTGGCGATCGAGGACTGGCGTGCCCTCGGCGAGCTGAACGCCACGATGAATCGCCGGCCGGTCACGCTGCACTGCTTCCAGGCCGAGCTCGAGCGCCCGGCGGTCGTGCTCGACCGAGGCGAGCTCGCGACCGCGGGCTGGTTTCCGCGCCGTCAGCTTCCCGCCGACCTCGGACGCTACGTCCGATTGATCCTCGCGCGGATTGAGGCGAGCTGACGGGAACCCTCAGCGTACGGGCTGCGAGGTTTTCGCCGCCGTCGACGTGTTTTCGCCCGCGCACGGACCTGCCGGCGCTCGCGTAAGGGCGAATGCGAGCCGCACTTCGATCCCGCCGGAGGACCGCCGGACGATCGTCAGGCTGTCGCTGGCGAGCGCGATCAGCGCCAAACCGAGCCCAAGCCCCTCGCTCCGCGCCTCGGCGCGCAGCCCGCAGCCATCGTCGGCGATCAGCACCCACAGTTCCCCGGAGGCCAGCGTCGCGGCCACCTCGATCTCGCCCGGCTCATCCACGTACGCGTACTTGACCGCGTTCGTCATCGCCTCGGAGACAGCGAGGCGGATCGCCTCCTGCTGTGGGGATGCAGCGCCATTCCTGGCGGCAAACGCGACTACCACGTCCCGCGCGAGCGGGACGGATTGAACCGCCGCGGGGTACATCTCACGCAGGCTGTCGGGTGGACCCATGGCGACTACCCGTGGGCTACCCCGAGTCGGCGATCCGCTACCTCACTCCCACTCGATCGTGCCGGGCGGCTTGCTCGTGATGTCGAGGACAACCCTCCCCACCGGGCGGATCTCGTTGATCATCCGCGAGGCGATCTGCTCGAGGAGGTCGTACGGCAGACGGGCCCAATCGGCGGTCATCGCGTCGTCGCTGGTCACTGCGCGGATCACGATCACGTTCCCGTAGGTCCGCGAATCGCCCTGGACGCCGACCGTGCGGATGTCTGGCAGCACACAGAACGACTGCCACAGCTCGCGGTACAGGCCCGCCTTGCGGATCTCGTCCTGGAGGATCGCATCGGCCTCGCGCAGGACGTCGAGCCGCTCCCGTGTGGCCTCGCCGCCCACGATCCGGATCGCCAGACCAGGCCCCGGGAAGGGCTGGCGCCACACCAGGCGCTCCGGGAGCCCCAGCTCCGCGCCGACAGCTCGAACCTCGTCCTTGAACAGCGACCTGAGCGGCTCGACGAGCTCGAACTCGAGGTCCTCGGGCAGGCCGCCGACGTTGTGGTGGGACTTGATCGTCGCCGCCCCGGTGCCGCCGCCCGACTCGATCACATCCGAGTACAGCGTGCCCTGAACGAGGAACTTGACGTCGTGGAGCTTGCTCGCCTCCTCCTCGAACACACGGATGAACTCGGCGCCGATCCGCTTGCGCTTCTCCTCGGGATCGGTCACGCCCTTCAACCGGGCCAGGAATCGCTCCGAGGCGTCGACCGCCACCAGCGGCACATGGAAGTGGTCACGGAACGCGGCGATCACCTGAGCGCCTTCGTTCTTTCGCATCAGCCCGTGATCGACGAACACGCAGGTCAGCCGGTCGCCGATCGCGCGATGCACGAGCAGCGCGGCGACGCTCGAGTCGACACCCCCGGACAGCCCGCAGATCGCCCGTCCGTCGCCGACCTGCGCGCGGATCGCCCCGATCTGCTCCTCGATCACCGAGCTCGGGCTCCAGGTCCGCTCGCAGCCGCAGATGTCCTCGAGGAAGTTGGTTAGCACCTGCTTGCCATATGGCGTGTGGACGACCTCCGGATGGAACTGGATTCCGTAGATGCCAGGGGACTCGAACGCGGCGACAGGCGAGGCCGTCGACGAGGCCAGGGCGGTGAAGCCAGGGGGCGGCGAGAACACGGTGTCGCGGTGAGACATCCAGCAGGTCTGCTCGGCCGGCGTGCCCGCCAGCAGCCTGCCCTGCTCACGCACTGCCAGCTGCGAGCGGCCGAACTCCCCGACCTCGGCGCCCTCAACGCGTCCGCCGAGCGCGCGCGCCAGCAGCTGCATCCCGTAGCAGATGCCGAGCACCGGAACGCCGAGCTCGAGCAGCTCCGGATCAAGCGGTGGCGCCCCGTCGGCATACACGGAGGCCGGACCGCCGGAGAGGATCACGCCGCGCGGGCGCCTGCGCGCGACCTCAGCGGGTCCAACATGGTGGGGCAGCAGCTCCGAGAACACGCCGCATTCGCGCACCCGGCGCGCGATCAGCTGCGAGTACTGCCCGCCATAGTCGAGTACGACCACCTCGTCGACCGACTGAGCGTCGCCCGGCTGTGTCCTCGGTCGCTCGTGCGCGGAGCACACTTCGCTCCCTGCGTCCGTGCCAGGCACGCTCCTCGGCCGACGTGATGCCAGGTCAGTCGGGGACACCGACCGTTTGAGCCCCGCCGCGGGCGCCCATGCCGACGCCCTGCTCCCGTTGCAGCTGCTTGCCCTCGGTCTGAAGCGCCGGCGCGACGAGCAACTCGGCGCGGTTGAACTCGGCGATATCGCGATAGCCGCAGGTCGCCATCGAGGTTCGGAGCGCGCCCATCAGGTTGAACGTGCCGTCGTTCTCGCGCGCCGGGCCCTTGATGATCTCCTCGAGCGTCCCGTTGGGCGTCGTCGCCACCCGTGCGCCTCGCGGCAGCGTGGGATGGAACGTGGCCATGCCCCAGTTGTATCCGCGCCCCGGCGCCTCGTAAGCCCTCGCGAGTGCGGAGCCGAGCATCACCGCGTCGGCGCCGCATGCGATCGCCTTGGCGATGTCACCGCCGTTGCGCATCCCGCCGTCGGCGATCACCTTGACGTAGTCACCGGTCTCAAGCATGTGCTGTGAGCGGGCGGCGGCGACGTCCGCGATCGCGGTCGCCTGGGGTACGCCGATTCCGAGCACGCCACGGGTCGTGCAGATCGCTCCCGGGCCGACGCCGACGAGCACGCCGGCCGCCCCGGTCCGCATCAGGTGCAGACCCGTGTGATACGAGGCACATCCGCCGACGACCACCGGCGTCGGCGACAGCTCGCGGATGAACTCCTTGAGGTTGAGCGGCGGCCTGGTCTCGTCCTGCGAGACGTGCTCCGCCGAGACGACCGTGCCCTGGATCACGAGGATGTCCAGTCCCGCCTCGAGCGCGACCTCGTAGTAGGTCCGGACCTTCTGCGGCGTCAGCGAGGCGGCCGCGACCACGCCGGGCTCCTTCTTGATCTCCTTGATCCGCTCGGCGATCAGTTCGGCCTTGATCGGCTCCCGGTAGATGTCCTGCATCTCGCGGGTGGCGATGTCCTTGGAGAAGGTGGAGATCCGCTCGAGCTCGGCGTCTGCGTTCTCGTAGCGGCAGAAGATGCCCTCGAGGTTGAGGACCGCGAGCCCGCCGAGCTTCCCGATCGTGCGTGCGGTCTCCGGTGAGACGACGCCGTCGAGCGCGGCGGCGAGCAGCGGCAGCTCGAACCGATAGGGACCGAGCGTCCACGAGACGTCGACATCGTCGGGGTCGCGCGTGCGGCGCGACGGAACGATCGCGATGTCATCGAACCCGTATGCCCGCCGGGCCTTCTTTCCGCGTCCGATCTCTACTTCCATTCCGGCATCCTAAAACGCAGAGCGGACGAAAGCGGGGGCGCAGAAGCGGGGAGCATCGGGATTTCGATGCTAGCAGCGGCTAAAACGAGAGAATCAGCCGATCTCAGCGCCGATCTCGAGGCGCTCCGACTGCACCTCTGCGAGCAGTTTCTCGACCCGCGCCGGGTCGATGATGCCCGCGCCGAAATGCTGGGTCGACTCGGCGCCGCAGGCGACGCCGAACCGCAGGCAGTGCACGGGTGACTCGCCCGCGTAGCGCGCGGCCACGTAGCCGGCGAGGAACGCGTCGCCGGACCCGATCGCCGAGCGCGGCTCCTGCTCCTCGACGCGTACGCGGTAGAGCGCCGGCATCCCATCCTCGAGGAGCTGCGCGTAACAGCCGTCGGGCACGGTCATGATCGCCTCGCGGGCGCCCAGGCGCCTCATCTCGACGACCGCCTCGGCTCGATCGTGATTGTCGTTGAATTCGTGGCCGACGAGCTCCTCTGCCTCGAGCTCGTTGGGCGAGACGAGGTCGGGCTCGGCACGGACGGCGAGCCGCAGAGCCTCGCCCTCGGTGTCGAGCACCGCCGTCACTCCGAGCCGCCTGACCTCGCGGATCAGCCCCGCGTAGGAGTCGGGATCCATGCCGCGTGGAAGGCTGCCCGCGAACACGCAGATGCTGGCTCCCTTGGCCAGGTAAAGGAGCTTGTCGCTGAACAGCTCGAGCTCCTGCGCGGTCACGGACGGCCCGCGTTCGTTGACCTCGGTCTGCAGGCCCGTCGTGGGGTCGAGAACCGCGGTGTTTGTGCGCGACTCCTCGCGGATTCGAACGAAGCCGTTGAGGATCGACTCGTCGTTGAGGGCGGCGATGATCCGGTTGCCCGTTGCTCCGCCGGCGAACCCGGTCGTGATCACCGGCTGTCCGAGCCGTTTGATCGCTCGCGCGATGTTGACCCCTTTGCCACCCGGCATCGTCGTCTGCTCGACGCTCCGGTGCCTGCGACCCGGGGTGAAGTTCGGGACCTCGAGCGTCTTGTCGAGGGCGGCGTTGAGCGTGACTGTGAGGATCATGCTGCTGCCGGATCTCCGCGTCTTCCTCGCACTCGCGTCCACCAGAAGCCCGCCGTGATCAGCACCGCAACCAGCAGGACGCCAAGTGACAGAAGCGTAATCGGTCTGGTGATGAACCGTTCTGCGAGCGTCAGTGGGCTAACGGCCGGTAATGCGTGGGCGAGCAGCAGCCGGATGCGCGCGATCGGCCGCTGACCGACGAGGATCACGGCCGTGCCAACCACGGCGTGTCGTCGCATCGGCCCGGTCAGGCGCTTGGGCAGCTCGAGCCGGATCTGCAGCGCCGGCTTGCGCGGCACGACGCTCTCGAAGCTCGTCGCGGCGATCACCGCCGCTCGCATGCTTGGCTGGTCCTTGACGGGGAGCCGCACGAGGACCTCGCCGGCATGGATCGGGTGCACGAGGTGGAAGTTCGCGAATCCGTACTGGAGCAGGTTGACCGTGTTGTCGTCTCGCGATGTCTCGCTCGACGTTCCGAGCACCGCGCTGATCAATGTCATCCCGTGCTGCGTGCCCGACCCCACCAGCACGTAGCCGGCATCCGATGTGTGCCCCGTCTTCACGCCGTTGATCCACGGGATCCGGCCGACGAGGTCGTTGCGGTTGACGATGTGGCGGACGTAATTGCCGGTGTACAGCGTTGCGCCGGTCGATGCCACCGCGCGCCTGAACCACGGGCGGTGGGTCAGCAGGTACCGCGCGAGCTTGACCAGATCCGATGCGCACGAGTAGTTGCCGGGCGTGTCGAGTCCGATCGGAGTCGAGTAGTGGGTGTGGCCGAGATGCAGCTGGTGGGCGCGGTAGTTCATCCATGCCACGAACCGGCCGACGGAGCCGCGGCCGACGTTGTAGGCGAGGTCCTCGGCCGCGTCGTCGGCGCTCGGCAGCAGCAGTGCCAGCAACAGGTCGTGGACGCTCATCCGCTCGCCCGGGACGAGCCCGATCTGCGAGTCGACCGACGCCGCGTAGTAGTTGTTCTGGGTGAAGACGGTCTTGTTGTAGTCGTGCACGTGCTCCATCGTCAGCAGCGCCGTCATCAGCTTGGTCGTGCTAGCGATCGCGAGTTCGCCGCCCTGGTAGGACCCGTACAGCTGCTGGCCGGTGCTCTCCTCGATCAGTGCGGCGGCCCGCACGCTGAGGCTCGGGCCGGCGGCCTTTGCCGGCGATGGCATGCACACCAGCGCGATCACGAGGACCGCGAACATCAGGGCCCCGTGGATTGGGTTCCCCACCCGCCCTCCCACCCGCCCTCCCACCCGCCCTCCCACCCGGCCCCCCACCGGCCCCCCCACCCGTCGCGTCACCGTCGCAGCCTCAGCCGCTGTCCGGTCTGCAACGCGTTCGGGTCGACGTTCGGGTTCAGGGACTCCAGCGTCGGGACGGTCAACCCGGTTTTGACCGAGATCTTCGTGAGGCTGTCACCTGGCTGCACGACGTAGAACGTGGCTTTTCTGAAGGGCGCTTTCAACGTGGACCGATGCGCGGCGACATGCGTGTGAGCCGGCTTGTGCTTCGGCTTCAGGCCGTCGTGGACGACGACGTACGTGGCTACGACCGTAGCGATCAAAGCGATCGGCGCCAGAAAGCGCGCCGCGCGATGTCGAGCCACCATCCCACGGCGATCATACAAGCGTCCTGCGCGCCTGGCCAAGAAAGCGACGCAAATCGTCGGTTTTTGGGCCGGCTGCGGGGCGAAGTTCCCGCGGCGGCGCCATCAACCAGCCACGCTCCAGGCGAGCTCCCGCAGCCGCGCCGCCTCCGCGGCTGCGGCCTTCCCGGGATCACCGCCGTCGCGCTCGTAGGCGTTCACGATTCCGCGCGAGACGGAGATCAGGCCACCGGCCGCGCCAGGCGCGAACGCCGGTGCGAGGTCCTCGACGAGACCTCCCTGGGCGCCGACGCCCGGGAGCAGGAAGACCGTGTCTGGCATGTGCTCGCGCAGGTGCGCGAGCCGATCGGGCGCGGTGGCGCCGACTACAGCGCCGACATCGGACAGCCCGCTCTCGACAGTGCCCGCCGCGCCGAGCTCGCGGATCAGCCGGGCCACGCGATCGCTGACCAGCCCGCCGTTTCGAAGCTCGAGCTCCTGCACGTCGACGGCACCCGGGTTCGAGGTCCGGGCCAGGACGAACACTCCGGCCGCTCGCGAGCGGGCAGCGGTCACGAACGGCTCGAGCGAGTCGCGGCCCAGCAGCGGGTTGACGGTCATCGCGTCGGCGCGCAGACCGCTGACCGGGCCGAAGACCGTCGGCGTCTCGGTGAGAAACGCCTGCGCGTAGGCGGTCGCGCTCACGTCGATGTCGCCGCGCTTGCCGTCGGCGATCACCAGCAAGCCGTGGTCGGCCGCGCGCCGCACCACCTCTTGCAGCGCCGTCCAGCCAGGCGCGCCGAGCCGCTCAAAGCAGGCGACCTGCGGCTTGACGGCGACGCACTCAGACCCCGCGGCCTCGATCGCCAGCGCGCACTGCGCCGCGATCGCCCGGCCCGCGCGAACTTCGGGCGGAGCCTCGGCTCCGCCCGCCAACTCGATTGCCCGTGGCCACAGGCGAGCAGGGTCCGGATCCAGCCCGAGCACCAGCTGCGACGCTCTTGCGGCCACCGCGGCCGCAAGGCGACCACCGAACGCTCCGGGAACCGCCGTCACTTCATTTGGCTGAGTGACCGCGGCGTCCACCACGCAGCCGAGGCTACTTGACCGCCTTCTTGAGCGCGGCTCCTGCGGTGAACTTCGGGACCTTTGATGCAGCGATCTGGATGCGCTCGCCAGTCGCCGGGTTGCGTCCCTCGCGAGCTGAGCGCGCCGAGACGCTGAACTTTCCGAAGCCGGAGAAGGTGACGTCGCTTCCGCGCTTGAGGGCGTCCTCGATCGTCTCCAAGACCGCGTCGACGGCGTCTGAAGCGTCCTTCTTGCTCAACCCGGCGCGATCCGCGACCTGGTCGACGAACTCTGACTTCGTCACTTGCTCCCTCCTTCGAGGTGGTAGGAATATTCGACGCTAACACGGACTGCGGACGGCTTTTCGCGTCGAAGCCTGTGAATACGGCCATTCTTGCCCTGCACGGCGGTCGGCTGCGGGGTCTCGCGCCCCGATTGCCGCAGTTTGCGCATTTCGGCGACCACAAACCCGCCTCAGCGCTCCCGCGTTCGTGATCCGCGAGGATTCCGCCCCGACTCCGATGATCCACCACGCCTCCAACGTCCGCGATCCGGCCGGCAATCTCGTCGGGCTGATGGCCTGGCCGCCGGGGCAGCGAGAATAGCGGCGTGGACCTGGGTCGAATCGCGTGGATCGCGACCGTGATCGCATGCCTGATCGCAGCTGCAATCCTTCTGGTACAGGGCTACTTCGGCTATGCCGCGGTCACGTTCGCGGTCGCTGTCGCGGCGGCTATCAACCTGCGCTGAGCCAATCGGCCAGCGCCCGAGCAGCGTTACCGCGGTGGCTGATCGCGTCCTTCTCGTCGTCGCTCAACTCCGCCATCGTCCGGTGATCCCCGTCCAGGTCGGGGATGAACGCGGGGTCGTAGCCGAACCCGCCCGACCCACGGGCCGACTCGGCCAGGCGCCCCCGACAGTCGCCGAAGAAGACCCGCTCGTCCCCACCGCGGGGATCGACGTACCCCAGCGCGCATACGTACCGCAACGGGCTTCCGACCGGGGCTTCGTGCATCAGCTTGAGCAGGTTCTCCTCATCGCTTGCGTGCTCGCCGGCATAGCGCGCCGAGCGAACCCCGGGCGCACCGCCCAGCGCCGAAGCCTCGATCCCCGAGTCGTCGGCGATCGCGGCGCGGCCGGTGGCCGCAGCAGCGGTCCGGGCCTTGGGCAGGGCGTTGTCGACGAACGTCTCGCCGTCCTCGGGCGGCAGCTCGATCCCCTCCGGCAGTGGTTCGACCTCGACCGAGAATGGCGCCAGCAAGCGGGCGAACTCGCGCACCTTGTGCGGATTGCGCGTCGCCAGCACGAGCACGGAGCGGGCCCCGCCGGCGCCGGTCATCCGAACCCCTAGCGGGCGGCGGCCGCCACCGCCTGGTCCTGGATCGTGCGCAGCGTTTCGATGCCCCCCGCGGCGAGCAGCAGCAGCTCGTCGAGATGTGCCCTGGACAGCGGCGTGCGCTCGGCCGTCGCCTGCACCTCGATGAGTCCCCCCTCGCCGGTCATCACCACGTTCGCGTCGACCTCGGCGGTCGAGTCCTCGGAGTAGTCGAGATCGAGCAGGGGCACGCCGTCAACGATGCCGCACGACACGGCGGCCACGGTGCCCGTCAATGGCAGGCTCTCGAGCAGCTCCTGCTCGACCAGCCGCGCGCACGCCAGGCGCAACGCGACGAGGCCGCCCGTGATCGACGCACACCGGGTGCCGCCATCGGCCTGGAGCACGTCGCAGTCGATGTAGATCGTGCGCTCGCCGAGCGCCTCGAAATCGACCACTCCACGCAGCGAGCGGCCGATCAGCCGCTGAATTTCGACGGTGCGCCCGTCTGCGCGCCCCTTGCTGACGTCGCGCTGCTTACGTTCCCCAGTCGATGCCGGCAGCATTCCGTACTCGGCCGTCACCCAACCGCGACCTGATCCCATCAGGAAGCGGGGGACGCTCTCCTGAACCGACGCCGTACAGATGACACGCGTCTCGCCCACCGAGATCAGCGCCGAGCCGTTCGCGGTTCGCACGAATCCCGGCTCGATCTCGGTCGGGCGCAGCTCGTCCGGGGCTCTGTCGTAGCTGCGAGCACTCATACCGCCACCCTTTCTCCGAGCTCGACGTGGATCACATCGCCGAGCGGCATCTGCAGAAACCTGGTGCCGAGGCTGCGGAACGAATCCACGTCGGCCGTGCACATGAAGCGATAGCTCCCTTCGTCCGCGCGGGGATTGAGGAGACCGCGGGAACTTAGCGCCCGCTCGACGCTGCGAGCGACGCCGGTACCCGAGGTGACGAGCGTCACGCCGCGCCCTAGCATCCGCTGCAGCATCGGTGCGACCAGCGGGTAGTGCGTGCAGCCGAGGATAACGGTGTCGACCGCGGCGGCGCGCAGCGGCGCGCAGTACGCCCTGACGGTCTCCACGATGTGGTCATCGAACGGGAAGCCGCCCTGGATGATCGGCGCGAGGTCGGGGCACGCGACGCTCTCCAGGTGCACGTGTGGGTCCGCCGCGTGCACCGCTCGCTCGTACGCGCCGCTCGCGACCGTCGACGGAGTCGCCAGCAACCCGATCCGGCCACTCCGGCTGCCCGCGACGGCGAGCTGCGTCGCAGGCGCCACCACGCCGATCACGTCGACGCCGAGCCCTGAGAGGTGGCGCTCCAGCGCGCCCAGCGCCGCCGAGCTGGCCGCGTTGCACGCGACCACGAGCAGCTTCGCCCCGGCCTCGAGCAACCGATCGGCGATCTCGACGGAAAAGCTCTGTAGCTGCTCCTGCGAGCGGTCGCCGTACGGGAAGCGCGCGGTGTCGCCGAGGTACAGGTAGTCCTCGCTCGGCAGCGAGACGAGCAGCTCGTGCAGCACCGTGAGGCCGCCGACGCCGGAGTCGAACACGGCGACTGGCTGCTCTGAGCGCAGGGACACTGCTCGGGATGGTGCCAGAGCGGGCTGTCAGGTCTCGACGACGCCGGGTACGCTCGCCCCGCCCGTGCGCGCCCTGATCGTGACCAACATGTACCCGACCGTGCGCCACCCAGCGCTCGGGAGCTTCGTCAGGGATCAGTTCGGAGCGCTCCAGCGGATCGCGGGCCTCGACGTCGAGCTGTTCGCGTTCGAGCCCGGCAGCATGGGTGGCTACGCCCGCGCGGCACGCAGCCTGCGCAGTCTGCCCAGGACCGAG
Organism: uncultured Solirubrobacterales bacterium; assembly: GCA_963796525.1. GTDB lineage: Bacteria > Actinomycetota > Thermoleophilia > Solirubrobacterales > Solirubrobacteraceae > Palsa-465. Next base: position 94,996 of record CAWCMD010000004.1, on the reverse strand, counting down.
CATTTCGACGTTGTCCACGCGCACTTCGGACTGACCGCGTGGCCGGCGCTGGCGACCCGCGGCCGCCGGCACGTCGTCACCCTCCACGGAACCGACCTCGCGCACCCACGATCCCGAGCGATCACGGTTGCGGCGCTCCCCTTCCTCGACCTCGTCGCCGCGGTGTCCGAGCCGCTCGCGCGCAAGGTCCCGCGATGGGCCACGCGCCGCGAGGTGGCCGTCCTCCCCGCCGGCGTCGACACCCGCCGCTTTCACCCGATTGCGCGCCGGGAAGCGCGCGCGGCGCTCCACCTCGATCCGGACGGCCGGTACCTCCTGTTTCCGGCCGATCCGCGGCGTCCCGAGAAGCGCCACGACCTGGCACGTGCGCTCGCCGGCGAGACCCCACTGCTCACGCTGGGCGATGTCGAGCCTTCGCAGGTGCCGCTGTGGGTCAATGCCGCCAACGCGGTGCTGATCCCCTCTGACCGCGAGGGTTTCGGGCTCGCGGCGCTCGAGGCGCTCGCCTGCGATGTCCCGGTCCTCGCGACCCCGGTGGGGATCGCGCCAGACGTCCTGCAAGGCGTTGCGGGCACGCACTGCGGTCCGTTTGACCGCGCGGCGTGGAGCGCCGCGCTGGCGCCCCACCTCCAAGCGGGGGACCCGCGGATCGAGGGTCGCGAGCGCGCCGAGCGGTTGTCCTGCGACCGGATGGCCGAGAAGCTGCTCGCCGCCTGGGGCTCGCTGGGCTGAGTGCCGGGCCGTCTCAACCGATGCCGGGAGGGTAGGTGTGTGACCCTATACTCGGCCCACCCTCACGGAGAGTCATGAGCGGCCTGTTAGAACGCATCGCCCGCCGCCGCCGCGCGTCGGTGAGCGGCCGGCTGGGTCCACCTTCGCAAAACGGCAGTGGCCACTCGAATGGCAGTACGTACGCCGACGCCCCGCACGCGACGCCCGGGGCGAACGGATCGGCGCCGGTCGCGCCACCCGAGCCCTCCGAAGCACCCGCTCCGGCACCGCTCGAGTTCGCCGCCCGGCCCGGATTCGTGGAGCGCGGGCGCATGCGACGCCGCGCCCGGTACCTGCGCAAGCTGCGCGAGGTCCAGATTCGCGACATTGGCGGCTTCCTGCTCGAGCTGCACCGCTTCGGGCGGCAACGGCCGGATCTCGTCCATGCGAAGATCGCCGGCGCGGTGCACACCGACCGCGAGCTCCGGGCGCTCGAACGTGCCCTGGGTGAGCAACAGCTCCTGCGCGAGATGCGCGAGCCCGGCCTGGGCGGCGCATGCCACAACTGCGGCGCCGTCCACGGAAGCGCGGACCGGTTCTGCGCGTCCTGCGGCGAGGCGCTCGGCAACGGGACCCGCACGCACGAAGCTTGATGGCGACGAGCACCGCGCACCCGGCCGAAACCCTGACCGCGAGCTGCGCGCAGTGCGGCGCGGCGCTTGCCCGCGACCAGGAGTGGTGCCTCGAGTGCGGCACCGCGCGCACGATCATTCACCGCCCGCCCGACTGGCGAATCCCGGTGGCGATCGTCGGGACGGTCGTGCTGCTGGCGCTGCTGGGACTGGCGATCGCGTTGGTCAATCTTTCGAGCGTCGCGAACCGCGGCGCGAGCGCAACCGTGACGAGAACCACCCGGGCCGTCGCACCCGCCGGCCTCGCGATCTCCACCTGGCCCGTTGGCCTGCCCGGCTGGACGGTCGTCCTGGCCACCCGTCGTGATCCCGCGGCCGCCCGGGCGACCGCCACGCGGATCGCCGCGGCCGGCATCTCGGTCGGAATCCTCGACACCAGCCGGCATGCCGCGCTCCAGCCGGGCCGCTGGCTCGTGTTCTCGGGCCGCTACCCGACGAAGGCAGCAGCCGATGCACAGGCAGCGGCGCTGCTCGCCAAGGGAGAGACGGGGGCCCGGGCGCGCCTGGTCGCACGTCCGGGACAGTGACCGCTACGCCGCCGCTCCCACACTCGGCCACCACGGGCGCAGCCGCTCGAGCACGGTGGTCGACAGCGGCGCGATCTCGACCTGGCCAGGCGAACCGCCGTCGTCACTCGCCGGTGCGGGCGCACTGAGCACCTCGAGCGTGGCCGCCACCGAGCGCGCCAACGGCCGCAGCGCGTAACCACCCTCGAGCACGCAGCCGAGCGGCGCCTCGAGCTCGGCGCTGCAGCGCCACAGCGACCTGGTCATTGCCGCGAATCCTTCTTCGGTGAGGTGAACGTCCGCCAGCGGGTCGTCGCGGTGGGCGTCGTAGCCGGCTGAGATCAGCAGCAGCTCGGGCTTGTACTCGAGCGCGAGCGGCACGAGCACATGGTCGACCACGGATCGGTACAGGGCATCGTCTGACCCGGGTGGCACGGGGATGTTGACGGTGTACCCGAGACCGTCTCCCGCACCGGCCTCGCCCGCCGAGCCGGTCCCCGGATACAGCGGAGACTGGTGGAGCGAGATGAACAGCACCTGGTTGTCCTCGTAGAAGATGTCGTTGGTGCCGTTGCCGTGATGGACGTCCCAGTCGATGATCATCACGCGCTCGAGCCCGCGTGCGTCGATCGCGTGCCGTGCCGCGACCGCGATGTTGTTGAACAGGCAGAAGCCCATCGCGCGGGCCCGCAGCGCATGGTGCCCCGGCGGACGGTGCGCGCTGAACCCCGCCGAGGCAACGCCGTCGAGCAGCAGATCGACCATCTTCACCGCGCCGCCGGCCGCATGAAGCGCAGCCAGGAACGAGCCTTCGCTGACCACCGTGTCGAGGTCCAACTGGCCCCCACCGCGCACGGACCAGCCCTCGATCATGCCCACGTACTCGTCGGGGTGGACTGCGTTCAGAGTTGCGCGGGCGACGGGCGGCGAGATCAGACGCTCGAGACCGAGCCAGCCACGCTCGTGCAACTCCCGATCGATCGCCGTAATCCGTGCAGGTTGCTCGGGGTGCGTTCCGGTGTCGTGCTCGAGGGACGAGTGATGTTCCAAGAAGACGGGCGAGGGGGCCATCGCGAGTACGGTATCTAGCCTTGCCGCAACAGGAGACTCAGGTTTCGGTCGTCGGCGCCGGCGCCGCCGGCCTGTTCACCGCCCTGCGCGTGGCGCGTGAAGGCGCGCGCGTGGTGCTTGTGTCGGCCACGCCGCTTGCCGGTGCCTCCAGCTACTGGGCGCAGGGCGGCCTGGCGGCGGCGCTCGCGCAGGACGACAGCCCGCAGGCCCACCTCGAGGACACGATCAAGGCCGGCCGCGGCGCTGTTCGGTTGTCAGCGGCCCGCGTGCTGTGTGAGGAGGCGCCGCAAGCCGTACGGGAGCTGACCGCCATGGGTGTGCGCTTCGACGCCGATCGCAAGGGGCGGTTCGCGCTCGGGCTCGAGGGCGGCCACTCCGCACGCCGGATCGTCCACGCGGGCGGCGCGGCCACCGGCCGGCGCATCATCCGCCAGCTGTCCGCGCTCGTCGCGGAGGACCCGCGGATCGAGGTCCTGGAGGGACGAAGAGTGTTCGAGATCCTCGTCCGCGACGGTCGTGCCCGCGGCGTCCGGCTCGACGACGGCAGCGCGATCTCGAGCCCGGCGGTGGTCCTTGCCACGGGCGGCGCCGCGGCGCTGTGGGCGCGGACCACGAATCCACCGGGCGCGATCGGCGGCGGCCTGCTGCTCGCCTATCACGCCGGCGCGATGCTCGCCGATCTCGAATTGATGCAGTTCCACCCAACTGCGGTCTCGGCGCCGAACGGCGCCGACGGGTTTCTGGTCACCGAAGCCGTTCGCGGCGAGGGCGCGCGGCTGTTGGACGCGAGCGGGCAGCGGTTCGTCGACGAGCTCGCCCCGCGCGACGAGGTGGCGCGGGCGGTGGAGCGCCAGATGGCGCTGACCGGTGCGTCCTCGGTCCGCCTCGACATGCGCGAGGTCGACCCTGCCCTGTTCCCGAACGTCGTTACCGCGTTGCGCCGCGCGGGCATCGATCCCGAGCACGAGCTGGTGCCGGTCGCCCCTGCCGCCCACTACATGATGGGCGGCATCGCCACGGACGTGCATGGACGCGCGACGCTGCCGGGCCTGTACGCGGTCGGGGAGTGCTCGTGCACGGGGCTGCATGGCGCCAACCGGCTCGCGTCGAACTCGCTCACGGAATGCTTCGTGTTCGGCGCGCGGGCCGCACGGGCGGCGCTCGAGGAACCCGCTGAGACGGGCCGCGTGCCCGACAACGCGGATCGGCAACCCCAACCACTCCCCGCGCCGACTCCCGATAGCCGTGTGGCGCTGTGGCGTCACGCCGGCCTCGAGCGCGACGGTGACGGGCTGAGGGAGCTGACGGGCGACCCACACCCGCTGGTCCGTCTGATCGCATATGCGGGACTGACGCGAACCGAGAGCCGCGGCGCGCACCAGCGAAGAGATTTCCCGGCCGCCGACCCCCGGTTCGACGAGCGCCATGTGACCCTGCGAAAAGGCGCCGATGCGGCGCTCGAGACGTGGGGGTGACACGCGTGTCACCCAAATAGGGGTACGCGCCTCCCCCAGTGCACCAAGTTTCGGGCTATCGTTAAACTTGTAGTTAATAATCGATACCTTCTGCAATTCACACGACTCCGGAATACTCGCGTACCAGCAAGGGATTGGCCCTCAGCGGAAGGGGGCCAGGGAGAGGCCCGGCAGGGGCCGAAAGGAGTAGTGAGTCTGCATGTACCGGTTTAGTCGCGCCATTTACCGGGAGCTTGCCGCCGAGATCCTCGAGGACTCGAACGGAGGCACGAATGGCCACTCAAACCATGAGCGGGTACTGCGCGCGTGCGAAGCCGCCATCGAGCGGCTCGCCACCGATAGGCATTACTTTGCGCATCCGGCACGTTCGTTGTTCAACGACGTCCGGATTTATTTCCCGATGAGCTCGCAGCTGAGAGTGCTGCGGGTGATTCAGCAGTACATGGGGTTCGCGGATGAGTTTTTCCGCCGCCAGCCTCAGAACGGGTTCGACGTAAATGGCAACCCGTTGCAGTGCCGCGCCCACACGCGCAAGGGCACGCCGTGCCAGCGGATGCCGCTGCCACACAACGGCTACTGCCCGTCGCATCAGCACCTGGTGGAGACCGAGGAGTTCGAGCCGGCGCTGGCGGCGTAACGGATCGGATGTTCGTTGGGCCGCATGCGGCCCAACGACCGGCGCGCGCATGCGCGCGCCGGTGGGGGCGTGCATGCACGCCCCCAGAGGCCGGCACATGTGCCGGCCTCAATAACTTGTACGCATGTTGCTGGGCGTCGACGTCGGCGGAACGTTCACGGACGCGGTTCTCGCGTTCGACGGACGGGTCGTGACGGCGAAGGCGCCGAGCACGCCACGCGATCAATCCGAGGGCGTGATGGCAGCGGTCAACGCGGCGCTGCGGCGCGCGGGCCGCACGCCCGGCGAGGTTCGCGTGTTCGCACACGGGATGACCGTCGCCACGAACGCGCTGCTCGAAGGGCGCGGCGCGCGAACGGCGCTGATCGCGACCGAGGGGTTCACCGACCTCGTCGCCCTCGGCCGTCAGAATCGCGCGGATCTGTATCGCCTGTGCGCGGCGCGCCCCGAGCCGCTGGTGCCGGCGGAGCTGCGGTTCGGCGCGCGCGAGCGGACAGGACCGGAAGGCGTCCTCGAGCCGCTCGAGTCGGTGCCCGCGATTCCGCACGACGTCGAGTCGGTGGCAGTCGTGCTGCTGCACTCCTACCGGCACCCGGAGCACGAGCTGGCGATCGGCGATGCGCTGTCGGGAGTGCATGTGTCTCTGTCTCATCAGGTCGTCGGCACCTTCCGTGAATATGAGCGCGCCGCGACCACCGAGGTCGACGCCGCGCTCTCGCCGCTGCTGGCCCGGTACCTGGCGCGGCTCGCAGCCGACGCCCGCCAAGCCGGCCTGCCCGAGCCCGCGATCATGCAGTCCAACGGTGGCCTGATCGACAGCGGCGCAGCGGCTTCCCATGCCGCCTGGACGGTGCTCTCAGGTCCTGCCGGCGGGGCCGCCGGAGCCGCGTTCGTGGCGCGCGCATGCGGCGCTCCGGACGCCCTGTGCTTCGACATGGGCGGCACCTCGTGCGACGTCTGCGTGGTCGACGGCGGCACCGTGCAGGAGCGAAGCGCGGGCGAGATCGCGGGGCGGCCGATCGCGCTGCCGATGCTCGCGATCCACACCGTCGGCGCCGGCGGCGGGTCGGTCGCCTGGCGCGACGCGGGCGGCGCGCTGCGCGTCGGCCCGCGCTCGTCAGGTGCGGAGCCCGGACCCGCGTGCTACGGACGCGGCGGCACCGAGCCGACCGTGACCGATGCGAACCTGATGCTCGGCTACCTCTCCTCGCTGGCGGGCGGGCTAGAGCTCGACCGTGTTGCCGCCGAGCGGGTTGTCGGGGACCTTGCCCGCGAGCTGGGCCTGGAACCGCTCGAGACCGCGCAGGGAATCATCCGGGTCGCCAACGCGGAGATGGTGCGCGCGCTGCGGGTGGTGACGGTCGAGCGAGGCATCGATCCGCGCCGCTACGCGCTGCTCGCCTTCGGCGGGGCCGGCCCGCTCCATGCTGCGGCGATCGCCGACGAGCTCGGAATCGATGTGATCGCGTGCCCGGCGGCATCGGGCGTGCTGGCGGCGCTCGGGCTCGTCGTCTCGCCGCGCCGGCGCGACGTGCAGCGGACGGTGCTGTTCGACGAGCTCGATCCCGAGCACATTTCGCGGATCGTCGCGGAGCTGGGCGAGGAGGGCCGCGCGGCGCTTGGCGTCACGGACGCCGAGCTCGAGGCGACGTTCGACCTGCGTTACCGAGGGCAGTCCTTCGAGCTCGCGATCAAGGCGCCGCCGGAGCGGCTACGCGAGGCGTTCGAGGCCGCGCACGAGGAGCGCTACGGCTACCGCGCGCCCGAGCAGACCGTCGAGCTGGTCACCGTGCGGGTCAGCGCGAAGGATTTGGATCCTGCCCACCCCGAGGTCGAGCTGGCACCGGCAGGCGGCGAGCTACAAAGGTCACACCGCACCGCGACGATCGCCGGCGAGTCGATCGAGCTCGACGTGTTGCACGGCGTGCCGCCCGCTGGAGCGGCGATCGCCGGCCCGGCGGTCGTCGAGCTGCCTGAGTCGACGCTGCTGGTCCCGCCGCACTGGACCGGCGAGGTCGACCCGACGGGAACGATCCGGCTGGAGCGCCGCCGATGATCGACCCTGTCGAGCTCCAGGTCCTGACCGGCGCGCTGCGCGCGATCTGCGAGGAGATGGGGGCGGTTCTGATCCGTTCAGCGCACTCGGCGAACATCAAGGAACGCCGCGATGCCTCCACCGCGTTGTTCAACCGGCGCGGCGAGATGGTGATGCAGGCCGAGCACATCCCGGTGCATCTCGGCGCAATGCCCGCGGCGGTCGCCGCCGTGCTCGACGAGGAACACACCCCCGGCCGCTCGTGGATCCTCAACGACCCGTACCGGGGCGGCACCCACCTGCCCGACATCACCGTGATCACGCCGGTATTAGTGGGAGGCGAGCTGATCGCGTTCGCCGCCAACCGCGCGCACCACGCGGACGTCGGCGGCCCGACCCCCGGGTCGATGCCCGCCGACAGCCGCACGCTGGCCGACGAGGGCGTCGTGATCGGGCCACGTGTCCTGGACGAGTCAGCGATCGCGGAGCTGGTCGCGCAGATGCGGCTGCCCGACCAGCGCCGCGCGGATCTCCGTGCTCAGCTGGCGGCGAACCGCGCGGGCGTCGTGCGTCTCGGAGAGCTGTTCGAGCGGGTCGGCGCGCAAACGCTGGGCGCAGCATTCGACGCCGTGCTCGACTACGCCGAACGACGTACCCGAGCATGCATCGCCGCGCTGCCCGACGGCACCCGCCGCGCGCGCGACGTGCTCGAGGGAATCGATGGAGATCTCGAGCTGGTGCTGGCCGCAACCGTCCACGGAGACTCGATCACGCTCGACTTCGCAGGCAGCGCCGCGCAGCACGACGGCAACCTCAACTGCCCGCTGGCGGTGACGAGATCGGCGTGCTACTTCGCGATCCGGGTGCTGACCGACCCCGACATCCCCGCCAGCGCCGGTGCCTACCGGCCCGTCGACGTTCTCGCGCCTGCGGCGAGCCTGCTGAACGCGCGCCATCCGGCGGCCGTCGTCGGCGGCAACGTGGAGACCTCCTCGCGGATCGCCGACATGGTCCTGGGCGCGTTCGGCCGCGCCTGCGGGCAGGGCACGATGAACAACGTGACCGTCGGCAGCGAGGACGTCGTCTACTACGAGACGATCGGCGGCGGCCAAGGCGCGTGCGTTGATGCGCCGGGCCCGAGCGGCGTGCATGTCGCGATGAGCAACACCCTGAACACGCCGGTCGAGGCGCTCGAGCTTGAGTTCCCGCTGCGCGTCGCCGAGTACTCGCTGCGCGCCGGAACCGGCGGGGGTGGGATATTTGCCGGCGGCGATGGCGTCGTGCGCGAGCTCGAGGCGCTGGCGCCGCTGCGCTACTCGCTGATCACGGAGCGCCGGCGTCACGCGCCCCCGGGCGCCGAAGGCGGCGAGCCGGGCGCGCCAGGCCGGAACCTCCTCGACGGGACCGAGCTACCGCCGAAGGCGATTGGCCGTCTCGAACCCGGCCAGCGGTTGCGGATCGAAACGCCGGGTGGCGGCGGGTATGGTGCACGTTGATGCGCATCGCATTCCTCGGACTCGGGATCATGGGCTCTCGGATGGCAGCGAACCTGGCGGCCGCGGGGTTCGAGCTGGCGGTCTGGAACCGGACGCGAGCGACCGCGGAGCAGTTCTGCGCCGAGCATCCAGGGACGAAGCTCGCCACGTCGCCCGGTGACGCCGCCGCCGATTGCGAGCTCGTGATCACGATGGTCGTGGACGGGCCGCAGGTGGCGGAGGTGATGCTCGGCGACGATGGCGCCGCACGCTCAGCGCCCGAGGGCGCGCTGTTCGTCGACTGCTCGACGATCGGGCGGATGGAAACGCTGCGGATCGGGGCAGCGCTGACGGAGCAGGGCCTGCGGATGATCGACGCCCCGGTGACCGGCTCCTCCCCGCGCGCTGAGGACGGCACGCTGACGATCATGGTCGGCGGCGAGCGCCGGGACTTCGAGCGCGCCAAGCCGGTCCTCGACGCGATGGGCAAGCTGATCGTGCACGCCGGACCGCTCGGGCACGGGCAACTCGTCAAGGTGATCAACAACGCGGTCGCGGCGACCAACTGCGCGGTGGTCGGCCAGGCGCTCACAGTCGCCGCGCGCGAGGGCGTCGACCTCGACGCGCTGTGCGAGGTGATGGGTGCGGGCTCTGGCGGCTCGGCGATGCTGGCGCTCAAGGGCGGCCCGATGCGCGAGCACGATTTCACGACGCTGTTCAAACTCGAGCACATGCTCAAGGACGTGCGGTTGTGCCTCGAAGAGGGCGAGGCGGCCGGCGCCCCGTTCCCGTTCGCCGCGCTGACGCGGGAGATCCTGAGCGCAAGCATGGGTCTCGGCCACGGCGACGATGACTTTGCGGCGATGATCGACGCGATCGAGGCGGCGGCGGGCACGCGGCTGTAAGCTACACCAGCGTCACCACATAAAAACGGTGAATTTGCAGCAACATTTGGTAATTTCGCGACTCTCGCCTAGAATCCTCACCTCCTGTTGCTGCCGCAGCACTTCGCTGCACCGCACAGACTGACAGTAAACTCTCCCCCCCTACTGATAAATGCCGATTGCTTTCAAAGAATGGGCGGTGACCGTGCGGGCTCTCGCTGAAGGCGAGCAGCTCCTGACCCTTCGCAAGGGCGGTATCCGCGAGCCGAACAAGCACTTCAAGCTTGAGTACGACCGATTCTTCCTGTACCCCACGTTTGACCATCAGTGCTCCGACCTAGTCCGTGAATCGCATCGCCCGGAGCTTGCCCGGGCGCTCGAAGAGGGCGTCTGGGGCGATGGCGAGCCACCGCCACACGCGTTACTTAGCGAAGGCGGCATCGCCCAGCCCGATCGCGTGCGAATCCGGGCATGGGCCGAGGTGGCGGCCCACTTCACGATCAGCGACCGGCGCGCCGTCGATGCGCTCGCGCCGTTCTACGTCTGGACCACCGACTACGCCGAGAAGCGGTTGGCGTGGAAGCGCCGGCACCCGCTGCACGTGATCCTGCTGCGGACGTACCGCATCCCGCGTCCGGTCACCGTCAAGGTCCGCGACGAGTACGGCGGCTGCCGCTCCTGGCTGGAGCTGACGCGCGACTTGCCGTTCGAGGGCACGCCAGTGCTCTCCGACGACGAGTTCGAGCGTGCGACCGAGGAGATCGCATCGATCGCCTCGGACCGGCAGCCTGTGCTCGTCTGAGCTGACCGCGGCGGCTGCGGCAACGGTCGCCGGAATCGCTATGCCATGGGTCGAGTCTGTCTCGCCGTCTTTCAGAGCGAGACACGACTCGGCACATGCGGACGACGTCGGGCGCGTGCTCGATTCCCTGGAGCTCGCGCGCGAGCGTCTCGCGGAGTTCTTCCCTCGAGATCTCGAGGGACTGACCGTGGTGCTCCACGGCGGGCTGCTGTCGCTGTCGCTGTCCAACCCGATCGTGCCCGCCACGTTGCTGGCGACCGCGCCGTCGGCGCGACGCTACGTCGCCGGGTGGGTCGGGCGCGAGGAGTTGCACGTGCTGGCGCCGCGCGCGCTCAGAGCACGCGCCTCGAACGTCTCCGGGTCGCGGGAGATGATGTCGCTCGCTCCCGCTGCGCTGTATGCACGCCGTCTGATCGCGGAGAACAACCCCCAGCTGCAGAGCTCCCGCGCCCCCGCTCGGCTGCTCCGGGAGCTCCGGTGGGCGTGGTTGCTCGACGGTGCCGCGCGATGGTTCTCGGGACAGACGAACTACGCCCGCCCCGCGATCGCCCGTCGCCTGCGGGAGGGCCGGCGGCCGTCATTTCCTCCCAGCGCGCGCGACGCGCCGCTTCTCGGCGGGACGGTGATCGATCTGCTCGTGTACGAGCACGGCGAGCAGGCAGCGGTAAAGCTTGCCTGCCACCTGCACCCGCACGGTGCCCGTGCGGCGCTCTCAAAGGCATTCGACGGTGCGGCGCTCGAGTGGGTCGAGGGCGAGTGGCGCTCGCATCTGGCGCGCATGGCGACCGCCCGTTAGTGCGCCGCGGCCGCTATCAACCACACGATCAGCGCACCGACCGCCAGCGCGACCAGCAGGCCGACGAGCAGCTTGACCGGCGCCACGACAGGTTCCCGCGATTGCGCAGGGATCAGATCGGCCTCGAGTAGGACCTGGCGGGCGGTCGCGACGCCCGACGCCGGAACGAGCACGTCGCGGGGGCCGGCGGCCAAGAAGTCGGGGACGTCGAAGCCGGCGCTGCGCTTCAGCAGGCTCGGGACACCCTCCTCGAGCAGCATGCCCTGGATGAACTCTCCCTCGGCCTGGTTCCGGGCGCTCGCGACGCGCACGAGGTCGCCCTCGGCCAGCTGCGGCTTGATCTTCCGCGCCTTTTCATGCAGGTCGCTGATCGGCTCGTGCTCTCCCGCGGCATCCTCATAGGTGAGCGGGATGTTGCAGTCTGGACAGAAACGCTCCTCGACCGGGTACGTCGTGCCGCACGCCGGACAGACAAGCCACTCCGGGCTCGCGGGCATCACTCCACGACCAGCTCGGCCTCCGATACGCGCCCGTCGCGGATCGTAAATGCACGGACCTCGGGCTCCCCCTTGGCGAGGCCGACGATCACGTACAGCGCCTCGGGATAGAACGCCAGGTTGATGTCGGTCTGCGACGGGTATGGGTCGCTGCGCGTGTGGGAGTGGTAGATCGCGCCGAGCTCGAGGTCGGCGTCGTAGATCTCCATCTGGATGCGGTACTGCTCGGCCCCGTCAATCTCGTAGCGCAGCGGGCTGGCCGCCGCGTTCGTGGCCCGGTAAAGCTTCACCGCCTGCCCGTCGCGCGAGGCAACCATTCCGCAACATTCGTTCGGCGCGTCCTCGCGCGCGTGGCTGACCATCTCGTCGTAGAGATCGCGTGGGATCTGCATTGCGCGCGAGGCTACCAGCCGCGGTTGCCGCCGCTCATCCTCCGCCCTGTCACTGCCGATAAGTACCTCGTGCAGCAGCGGGTAGGAGTCCTGAGAGAGCTCGTTCGCTCTTCTCTCTATGTCGTCGACGAGCAGGCGGTGGCGCGTGCGATCGTCGCTCGCGCGGAGGTTCGCGACGCAGTCGCCGGGACCGGGTTTCAAAGCGATCTCCGGCGGCCGGCGGCCCGTTCGTCGCGGCGCGACCGAGCGGCGCGGTCGCTGCGGATGAGCACTCGCGGGCGCCTGCCGCACTCGTCGTCCTGAAGGACCTCGCTACCTCGCGGCCTGCACGGGCGTGGCTACTTCGTGCCCTGCACGAGCGAGCTCGCGACGATCTGCTTGATGTCGCCGGGATGGCGCAGCCGCAGCAGCATCACCTCGTGCTGTGCCTCGTTGGCCAGGATCTGAGCGGCGGTGCGAATCAGCTCCGGGTCGCTCAGGTCCGCAAGCGCCGCGTAGTAAGTGCCCTCGACAGCGTGCTCGAGATCGACCAGCAGCCGGAACCAACCGGCCTCGTCGGTGATCGAAGCCAGCTGATCGGACACGTGATGTGCGACCAGCTGCTGGTCGGCGGTCTTCTGATCGGACGCCGGCGGCGGCGGGGAGCCACCGAGCCGCTTCAGCGCTGCCGTGATCGCCGTGATGTGCGCCAGCTCCTGCGAGTGCAGCTGTGCCAGGACGACCCTGTCTCGTGGCGTGAGGACAGTGGACTGGAGCGCCTGCTCGTAGGCGAACGCGAGCAGCTGCTCCACATGGAGGACGTCTGTGAGCAGTTGCTCGTCGCTGGGACCGTCGGCCAGCGCCGCCGGTGCTCGCCCGAGTGCCCCGAGTCCCGCTCCGAGCATTGCCGCCGATCCGACCACCTCGCGCCGGGTCAGCGCCCGTCTTTCCGTGCCTTTCACTTCTGGCCTTTGACGAATGGGGACGGCACGGGATCTTGGCCAAGCAAAACGTGCAGGACCGAGACGTGCTGAGCGTCGTTGGCAAGGATCGACCCCACGAGCGCACGGACGGGCCCGGGGCTCAGCTTCGGGATCGCGTCCAGGTAATAGCCGACCTGCTGGTTCTCGATCGAGTCAAGCAGCGTCAATGCCTCGGTGGCATCGCGCGGCTGCCCGTAGTCGTAGCCGGAAGGCTGCACCGGCGGCTTTGCGCCGGCTCGCTTCATCAGGCCCCAAACTTGCGCGGCATGGTCGAGTTCCTGTTGCAGGAAGTGTTTCGCCATCCGGGCGTCGAAGGAATGCAGCAGCGGGAAGCTCGCCGTGTAGGCCGCGACCCCCCGGTACTCGAGATCGAGCGCCGGCCGCAGCAGAGCGATGTCCGCGGCAGGCAGCTTCGGCGGGACCGTGTGCACCTGGATCTTCGGCTGGCTCGAGGATCCGCCGCATGCCTCGAGCAGCACTGCCGCGCCGGCAGCGACCACCGCGCCGGAAGCCTTTAGCAGAAGCTCCCTGCGACAGCCGCTATCCGCGTGACTGGGGTCCCGCCCACCCCGCCCACCCCGCCCACCCCGCCCACCCCGCCCACCCCGCCCCCCTGGGTCACCACCAGACGGTGGCATCCAGGTTCTCGATCTCCTCCACCGGGCGGGTATAGATCCCCGACGACAGATACTTCCAACCGTCGTCGGCGATGATGAACACGACATTGCCTTCGTCCAGCTCGTTCGCGATCCGGACTGCGACTCGGGCGATCGCGCCCGAGGAAACGCCGGCGAACACGCGCTCCTCGTCGAGCAGCTTGCGGGTGAACATGATCGCGTCGTGGTTGGTGACGAAGATCTTGCGGTCGAGCAGCGAGAGGTCGATGATCGGCGGGATGAAGCCATCCTCGAGCGAGCGGAGTCCCTGAACCGGCTCGCCCTGCATCGGCTCCGCCGCCACGATCTTGACGTCGTCGCCGAGCTCCTCCTTGAGCCGGCGCCCGTTGCCCATCAGCGTGCCGCCGGTGCCGAGCCCCGCCACGAACGCCGACACCTCGTCCAGCTCCTCGAGGATCTCGAGTGCGGTGCCGTTGTAGTGAGCGTTCGGGTTCGCCTGGTTTCCGTACTGATAGGGCATGTAGTACGAGGCATCCTTCTCGGCCATCTCGAGGGCGAGCTCGACGGCTCCGTTCGAGCCCTTCGATCCCTCCGAGTACACGATCTCGGCGCCGTACATCCGCAGCAACTCGGTGCGCTCGGGAGTCACGTTCTCGGGCATCACGACCTTGAGCCCGTAGCCCTTGCGACCGCAGATCATCGCCAGCGAGATGCCGGTGTTGCCTGACGTCGGCTCGAGGATCGTCTGGCCAGGGCTGATCAGACCGCGCTCCTCGGCGTCCTCGATCATCGCGCGGGCCACCCGGTCCTTGACCGAGCCTGTGGGGTTGCGGGATTCGAGCTTCGCCCAAATGCGCACACCCGGCTTCGGACTCAGCCGCTTCAGCTCTACGAGCGGCGTGTGCCCGATCGCCTGGACGATGTCGCCGTACCTGCCCCCGCAGGGCTTGTTCTGGAGGCGCTCCATGGCCATCGCTTTACGAAGTGTAGCGAGGCACGATCGGCGACTGGGATCGGTGCGACGCGGAGCCGCGCCTCGCTGGGAGGAGGTGAGCCCGGCACATCCCGGCGGGCCCGGGCGGGCGGGCTCTCTCTCCTCCCGGGGGGGGGCGGTTAGTAGCAGTAGGGCGGGTAAGGGGTGCAGCTCGAGCTGGTCGACGTCGAGGTCGTTGTCGTGCTCGTGGTCGTCGTCGTGGTGCCGCCGCCCGTCGTCGTGGTGGTGCCGCCGCCACCGCCGCTGGGATCCGAGGCGGTGGTCACATGCCAGATCGCAGTGGCCGAGAACTTGACGCCGTTTCCATTCGCGACGCCCCGCTTGTTGTTGTCCTCCTGGAAGCGATACAGGGGATGCCCGCTCAGCACGAGCTGGAACGAACGCCCGCGCTTCATCGTCGTCAGCTTGCCCTTGATCCCGGCCTGCTTGGTGAGCTTCGCGCTGGCCGAAGAGACGGTCGCCGGCGGCCAGAAGCTGAGGCACTGGCCGGTGCACAGGAGATGGTGCGTTGTCTCGGTGCCGAGCCAGTAGAGAGCGACGCCCCGAGAGTTGGCGACGATCGACTCCCGCTTTGACTCGACCTTGACGTCCTTTGCGATCGTCAAGGTGAACGTCTTTGCCACCGCAACCCCGGCGATCGCCGCCACCGCGAAGCCGGCGACGGCCGCCACGGCCAACGTGGTCCACCGCGCCCACCTCCTCGCGGGTCGCGGGCCGTCAGGGTTTAGGGGACGAGGCATCAGGCTCCCTTCGCGTCGTTTGTCACTCGACGTAAAGGACGCCTGCAGCGCCGATCTCTTCCCGAGGAATTCGGGCCGGCTAACGACCGCCGGCCATCGCCGGCAGGATCACCAGCGTGTCCTGCTCGCCGACGGCCGTCTCGAGACCGTCGAGAACGCGCACGTCCTCGTCATTGAGATAGACGTTGACGTAGCGGTTCAGGCCGCCGTCGGCCGCAAACAGCTGTGACTGAGTGTCGGGATGCTGCTCAACGACGGCTTGCAGGATCTCCCCGACCGACGAACCGGCGGCCGTCAGTTCCTTCTCGCCACCGACCGCCGGACGAAGCACGGGGGGAATTCGAACGGTTGCCACGGCGGGAACCCTAATTGATTGAGCCCGACCGGCGCCTAGTGGGCGCCGGCGCAGAACGCCTCGTAGTCCGGGAACACGCCCATCTCGTCGTCGTCGATGTCGTCCGGCTCGCGCGAGCAGATCGGGCAAGCTGGATCGCGACGGACCTTGACCTCCGTCACCCGAGCGGCGAGCGCGTCGTACATCAACAGCCGGCCGATCAGCGGCTCGCCTTCGCCGAGGATCAGCTTGACGACCTCGGTCGCCTGAAGCAGGCCCATCGTGCCCGGCAGCACACCGAGCACGCCGTTGGCCCCGCATGACGGCGCGAGCTCGGCGGGCGGCGGCACCGGGAACAGGCACCGGTAGCACGGTCCCTCGTAGGGCTTGAACACCGACAGCTGCCCCTCGAAGCCGAGGATGGCCGCGGACACGACCGGGATCTGCAGCCGTACCGAGGCGTCGTTGAGCAGGTAGCGGGTCGGGAAGTTGTCAAGCCCGTCGACGACGATGTCGTAACCGCTGAGGATCTCCGTGATGTTGTCGGGCCCGAGGCGCACCGGATACTTCTCGACCTTCACGTCGGGATTCAGCGCGGTGATCGTCTGCTCCGCCGAGTCGACCTTCGGAACCCCGATCCGCTCGCTGGAGTGGATCACCTGACGCTGCAGGTTGGACAGGTCGACCTCGTCGTTGTCGACGATCCCGAGCGTGCCGACGCCCGCGGCCGCGAGATACAGCGCCGCAGGCGAGCCGAGTCCGCCGGCGCCAAGCAGGAGGACCTTGGCATCGAGCAGCTTTTGCTGACCCTCGATTCCCACCTCCGGCAGCAACAGGTGGCGGGAGTAGCGCTCGCGCTGCTCGGCGGTCAGCGTGCGAGGCATCTCGACGTCATAACCGCGGTCCTTCCAGAGCGTGAAGCCGCCGGTCATGTTCTCGACGTGCTCGTATCCGAGATCCTCGGTCAGCGTCCGCGTCGCCCAGGCGGAGCGGTTTCCGGACTGGCAGTAGAGGATCACGTGCTGCCCGCGATCAGGCGCAGCGCCCTCGATCCGAGATTCCAGGTAGCTCTTCGGGACGTGCTTGGCGCCCGGAATGTGGCCCGCCGACCACTCCTCCGTCTCGCGCACATCGACCACGACCGCGCCATTGGAGAGCTGTTCACGCACGACGGAGGGATCGACCTCGTCGATCCTGCTCTTAATTTGCCGGAGAACCTCTGCTCCAGACGGGCTCATCAAAAACTCCTCAAAGGCGGTATGGATTCAATACTTCAGCGAGTATAGCGTCTGCTGAGTGGGTCCGCAGGGCCAGCCGGAGCGGGTGGCACGGCCATTAACGGCTCGGGGCGCCCCTGTTCGGAGCGCCCTGAGCCAGACCCAATCGCTGTCGTCGCAACCCTGCCCTGTGGTGTGTGAGGAGGAGAAGGGGGAGGGCTTGCACTAGGGGTATCGGCGACGCCGGGATCGGCCGATATCGGGTGAAGACCCCATCTTGCTCCGGGGCAACTACCGACCCGCCCGATCGTTGAGCCGGTGCACCTGAGCAGATTTGGGGGCCGCTTACGCGGCGTCCGTGTTCTCCGAGATGGCTTCCGCAGTGCCACCCCCGTCCATGCCCATTCCGCCGGCCATCCATGGCGACCCCCTCACGCAGACACCCCACTCCCGCAGAAGCACGAGTAGGGCGGGGCGAACGTCCATTTGGGAACAATTCGACCCGCCGGAGGGCGACGGTGTCCCAGATGGACGCTGACAGGGGAGAGCACGCGGGCGAGAACCCCCAAAACGTGACAATTCGCCCCAGCCGGCGGGCAACGAGTAACCAAAGCGGCGCTATGGCACCCATTTCGTTACACGTTGCCGCAACGAGCGGTCGCTCTGTAACGAAATCGGGGCCGCCAGGCGCCCCGAGGGGTGGTCGGGGCGGGCGGGATCCCAATCCCGAGCCCAATACCGGGCAAAGCAGCCCCACAAGGCCCCGGCCGAAGGCCGGAAGCTGAGGCGCCAGCCGGTAGATGCGGTGCGGTCGGCGACGCCAGAAGGTCCGGACGGGCCCGCCCGGCCTCGTGGCTGGGCCTGCTCGGCATCCAGCCTCGCTTTTTTTGGGGTCCCGCCCACCCCGCCACGAGTCGTCCAGCTGGACGCTGCTGCGAAGCAGCAGCCCCCCACCCCCTACCATCGCCCCCGCATGCGACCACCTGTCGACCACATCGCAGCGCCCCCTTTTCCACCCCGGCTGCCATGGATCAACGTCGCAATGCTGCGCATGGACCAGCAGCTGGGCAAGCCGGTGCTGATCGAGTTCTGGGACTTCTGCCGCGCCAACTCGATCCGCACGCTCCCGTACATGCAGGCGTGGCACGAGCGGTATGCGGATCAGGGCCTGCGCGTGATCGGCGTGCACACCTCAGGCTTCACGCCGTCCGAGGACCCCGAGGCGGTCCGGGCAGCGGTCAAGCGGCTCAAGATCACCTATCCGGTCGTGGTCGACGTCGAGCGTGAGATCTGGGGGCTCTACGGCAACCTCGGGTGGCCGGCGCGCTACCTGATCGACCAGCGCGGCTTTCTCGCCTACTACCACTACGGCGAGGGCGCCTACGGGGAGACCGAGCGAGCAATCCAGGAGCTGCTCGGGATCGAGCGAGCGGTCCTCGCGCCGATGAAGCCCGAGGACGCGCCCGACGCGATGCTCGCGAAGCAGACAGACGACAAGGAGGGCGCTTACTCGGGGCCGTACGAGGCGGGCGGCGTCTGGGTCGTGCTCGAGGGGCATGGCACGGTCAGCGCCAATGGCCGGACGCTGAGGATCGATCAACCCGGCTGCTACGAGCTGATCTCCCATCCGCGCAGCACCGCCGGCGTCCTGCGGCTGGAGCTGAGCGACGGCGTCCGCTGTCTGGCGACGTGCTTCACGCCGGGGCTTGCGGCGTGATGCTGTCCAGCAACGGCGTCAGCCGCGGCGGCCCGGCCGCCTCCAGGACCGCAGCGAACCCAGGGCGATACGGGCTCTCGATCGGTCGCGGCCCGAGAAAGTCGGGTTCGTAGACCCAGCAGCCCGTGTTGAGCAGGCGCGCGCCGGCGGGCGTGCGCCACTCCGAGCGGTCATCGCCGGACAGCGGGCCGGCCCGGTGTGTGTGGCCGAAGATCACGTGCTCGGCATCGATCCGCAGCCGCGTACATGCCTCGCTGAAGGCCTTGAGCGCCGCCGCACGCAGTTCCGATCCCGACAGGTCCGCGTGCAGCGGCCCGAGCCCCGCACGATTCATTGCCCCGATCACCGCGGGGAAGGCGGCGATCATGCCCCGGCGTCGCAGGCTTTGCTTGCCGTCGCCGCTGACAAGGGCGCGCCATGCGCGTGCGGACGGGCCGTGGGAGGACTCGCCGAGATCGGGCCTACCGCTCTGCGCCAGCGCGTGAACCCATGCGTAGATCGGCCCGAGCGTTGCCTCGTAGTCGTCGACCCGCTGCGGCCCTCCCGCGGGCGAACGCACGATGCGCGACATCACACCTGCACCGAGGCGCTCGAACATCGGCACCGTCGTGTGGCAGTCGCAGTAGTGGCCGTGGGTCGCGTAGACGTCTTCCCGCAGCCAGACGCCCGGGTATGAGACGCGCACCGCCGCCGGCGACAGCGCCCTCACGACGGCCGCCAGCGGCTCGCCGGCGCGCCAATCGACCTCCTCGGCCAGCTGCAATGGCGGGGGCTCAGCCTTACGCGCCCGGCGCTCGAGCCACCGGTCGAGCAGGTAGTGATCGTGGTTGCCGGGGACCACGACAAGCTCTCCCCCGCTTCCGAGCGCCTCGCCAAACGAGGCCAACACCGGCACGGCGGCAGCGAGCGCGTCGCGCACCGGTCCGTGCCTGAACTCGACGACGTCCCCCAGCAGCACCAATCGCTGGCACTCAGCGAGCGCCTCGAGCAGCGGCTCGCGCACCTCGTGACGCTGCAGCGCGTCGCGTCCGCGCCGCGTGCCGAGGTGCAGGTCGGAGATGACGACCGTGCGCACTAGGCGCTGGTCGCCGCGAGCGCCTGGCGGATCGCCTTGGGGAGCATGAAGCGGACGTCCTCCTGGACGACTTGGAGCTCCTGGACGTCGATCGTCCCCCGCTCGCGGAAGAACGAGACGAGCCGCTGCACCAGCTCCTCGGGGGCGCTCGCGCCCGAGGTGATGCCGACCACGTGCTTGCCCTCGAGCCAATCCTCGCTGACCTGACCCTCGTGGTCGATCAGGTGCGAGTCGGCCCCATGCTCGCGCGCCACCTCGACCAGGCGGTTCGAATTCGACGAGTTCCGCGACCCGATCACCAGCACCAGATCGCACTGACGGGCAAGCTGCTTGACCGCCGCCTGGCGGTTGGTGGTCGCGTAGCAGATGTCGTCCGTGCGCGGTCCGACGATCGCCGGAAAGCGCTCCCGCAGGCGGGCGATGATCGATTTTGTCTCCTCGACCGAAAGCGTGGTCTGGGAGATGTAGGCGACCTTGCTCGGGTCCTCGACCTCGAGCGCATCGACGTCCTGCTCGTTCTCGATCAGCACGATGTGCTCGGGCGCCTCGCCCATCGTGCCCTCGACCTCCTCGTGGCCGGCGTGGCCGATCAGCACGATCGTGTAACCGTCGGCCGCGAACTTCTTGGCCTCGACGTGGACCTTCGTCACCAGCGGACAGGTCGCGTCGATCGTGTGCAGCTCGCGGTCGGCGGCGTTGGCGTGAACGCTCGGCGCGACCCCGTGGGCGGAGAAGACGACGGTGGCACCTTCGGGCACTTCGGTCTCGGACTCGACGAACACCGCCCCGCGATCGCGCAGCTGCTCGACCACGTGCTTGTTGTGGACGATCTCCTTGCGCACGTACACCGGCGCGCCGTACAGCTCGAGCGCTCGCTCCACGGTCTGGACGGCGCGATCGACGCCCGCGCAATATCCGCGCGGCGCAGCGAGCAGCAGCTTCTCTACAACCGCGGCCATGAAACGACAGTGTAGGCCGGTCAGTCGTTGGCGGTCGCGGCTTCGAGCAGAGAGGCGAACTGCCGGCGGGCGGCCTCCCGACGGGTCGGGACGTGCTGGCTGGGGATCCCGTCGCTCGGAGCCTCGTACCCGCGGAGGATCTGGCGTGCGACCGAGGAGCGGTGCACCTCGTCCGGACCGTCGTAGAACCGCGCGCCACGCGCGTAGCGATACATAGCCTCGAGCGGCATGTCGGTGGAGTAGCCGAGCGAACCATGCGCCTGGAGCGCCCGGTCGACGACGTCGTGCAGGACCTGCGCCCCGAAGTACTTGATCATCCCGATGTCCTGACGGGCCGCCAGCACCCCCTCGGTATCCATCTTCCAGGCCGCGTGCAGCGTCATCAGCCGCGCGGCCTGCATCTGCGCGGCCGAGTCCGCGATCCAGTTCTGGACCGTCTGGTGCCCCGACAGCGTCGAGCCGTGCGCGTAGCGGGACAGCGAGCGCTCGCAGAGCATGTCGAACGCGCGGCGGGCGACCCCGATCCACCGCATACAGTGGTGGATGCGGCCGGGATAGAGCCGCTGCTGGGCGATCAGGAAGCCTGCGCCCTGGGCGCCGAGCAGGGCCTCCGCCGGCACGCGCACATCCTCGTAGATGATCTCGGCGTGGTTGCCGTAGCGACCGAAGCTCTCCCATGGATGCTCCATCGTGGCGACGTCGCGGAGGATGTTCACGCCAGGCGTGTCTGCGTCGACGACGAACATCGAGGCGCGCTGATGCGGTCGAGCTTCGGGATCGGTCACGGCCATCACGATCAGGAAGTCGGCGATCGACCCATTGGAGGAGAACCATTTGTGTCCGTTGATGACCCAGTGATCGCCGTCTCGCACCGCACTGGTCTTCAGCAGCGTCGGGTCCGAGCCGGCGGTACCCGGCTCGGTCATGCTGAAGGCGGACTTCAGGTCTCCCGCGAGCAGCGGGTGCAGGTAGCGCTCCTTCTGCTCCGGCGTTCCGGCCAGCGCCAGGATCTCTGAGTTACCCGAGTCCGGGGCGGCGTTGCCGAACGCGAGCGGGGCGATCGGCGTGGTGCCGAGGATCTCGTGCATCAGCCCGAGCTTGACTTGACCGAAGCCCTGACCGCCGAGCTCGGGGTCGAGGTGCGCGGCCCACAGCGAGCGTGATTTGACCTCCTCCTGAAGCGGGCGGATCGCGCTGATCAGGCCCTCCCAGCCGAGCTCCTCCAGCAGCGTCTCGAGCGGCCAGATCTGCTCGCGCACGAACGCGCTCATCCAGTCGAGCTTGCTCTGGAACTCAGGGTCGGTCGAGAAATCCCAGGCCACGACCGGGAAGGGTACCCTTCGGAACCCCACCCCGGATCGTCGGCGCGGAGGCGACCATGCCGCAACAGCACCTAGACAGGCTCACATCGATCGACGCGTCTTTCCTTCATCAGGAAGGACCCGCGTCGCACATGCATATCGGCGGCGTGCTCGTGTTCGAGGGTCCGCCGCCGGCGTTCCAGGATTACCTCGACCACCTCCGCGGCCGGCTGCACCTCGTCCCGCGCTACCGGCAGAAGCTCGCGACGCCGCCGCTCGAGACCGGACGTCCGCTGTGGGTCGACGACCCCACGTTCAATCTCGAGTACCACGTCCGCCATGCGGCCCTCCCCGCGCCCGGAACCGAGGGGCAGCTGTTCCAGCTTGCCGCGCGGATCGCCTCGCAGCAGCTCGACCGCAACAAGCCCCTGTGGGAGAGCTGGCTGGTTGAAGGCCTCGAGGACGACCGCTTTGCGCTGATCTTCAAGACCCATCACTCGCTCGTGGACGGCGTTTCCGGCGTCGATCTGGCGACGGTCCTGCTCGACCTCGAGCAATCGAGCTCGCCGCCGCCGACCGACCTCGAGCCTTGGCAGCCGCACCCCGAGCCCTCGGCGGCCGAGCTGGTCGCGGCAGGCGTGCGCGGAATGGTGAATACCACCTCGGAGCTCGTCGCCCGCGCGCTGGCCGCCGTGACGCGGCCCGCGAGCACCTTGGGTGGGGTACGGGAGGCGGCGGAGGGAATCGGCGAGATTGTCTGGGCTGGGCTGAACCCGGCGCCCGAGACCCCGCTCAACGTGGAGATCGGGCCGCACAGGCGGTTCGCCGTCGTCCGCCAGGAGCTGGCGGACTACAAGGAGGTCAAGAACGCGCTCGGCGGCACTGTCAACGACGTGGTGCTGACGGTCGTCTCGGGCTCGATCGCGCGCTGGCTGCGGGCGCGCGGGATCCGGACGGAGGGCCTCGAGCTGCGGGCGCTCGTCCCGGTGTCGGTCCGCACCAAGGAGCAGCACGGCACGCTCGGCAACGAGCTGACAGTGATGCGCGGGCCGCTGCCGGTGTACA
This sequence comes from uncultured Solirubrobacterales bacterium, assembly GCA_963796525.1. Classification (GTDB taxonomy): domain Bacteria; phylum Actinomycetota; class Thermoleophilia; order Solirubrobacterales; family Solirubrobacteraceae; genus Palsa-465. The sequence continues at coordinate 72,042 of CAWCMD010000004.1, read as the reverse complement.
TCACCGACCCGGTGGCGAGGCTCAGGTTCGTCAAGCAGGCGATGGACGGGCTGAAGGAGTCAAAGCAGGCGGTCGGCGCAGCTACGCTGGCCGCGGTCAACAACCTGGCGCCGCCGACGATCCTCGCGCAGGCGTCGCGCCTGAACTTCTCGACGCGGCTGTTCAACCTGATCGTCACCAACATCCCGGGCCCGCAGATCCCGCTCTATGTGCTCGGGCGCAGGCTTCAGGATCTGTTCCCGCTCGCCTTCCTTCCGGAGAACCACGCGCTCGCGATCGCGATCATGTCCTACGACGGGGGCATCGACTACGGGCTGCTGGGCGACTACGACGCGATGCCCGACATCGACCTCATCGCCGACGGGATCGACGACGCGCTGCACGAGTTGCTGGCGGCGGCGCGCGGGCATTCGGGCGCTGACGCTCCAGGGGAGTTGCGCGGCTCGAGCGCCACCAACGGCGGACCTGTGCCGATCGTGCCGAGCGACCATGCCCGCCCGAAGCGAGGACCGGCCGCTGATATGCGGGCGAAGCGGACGCGCGGATCGCGACCGGCCCGCAAGCGGCCCTCGGGGTGAGGCCGCGCGCCGGCGCTAGCCGGAGCGCACCCCGGTCGTCCCGCGCACCCTCGTCGTCTCACGCACCGGGTGCGACTCGGCGTTGCCGGCGTGATCGACTGCCACGGTGTAGAACACGTAGCTTCCGCCGGCGCGTCCACGAAAGCGAAGGGTGTGGCCGGAGGTGCGCTCGATCAGCCGTGACCGGCCGTCGTTCTGCCGCACGTAGACGTCGTAGTAAGCGATCCCCGACGCGATCAGGCCGGCTCGGCGCAGATCGTGGCCCGACCAGCTGACCGCGAACAGGCCCGGCCGCACGACCCGCGGTACGTGCACCTGGGAGACGGGGGCGAGCCGATCGAGGTGCCTGATCGAGTCGAGCGCTGCGCCCGCGTCGAGAATCCCCCACCCCAGGTCCGAGCTCCACCCGGTGCCGTTGGGTCGCGCCGCGGTCTCCTTCAGCGTGCGCAGGATATCGGCCAGCGACGCGTACGGGTTGAGGACGCGCATCATCGCGCCGACGGCCGCCACCTGCGGTGCCGCCATCGAGGTGCCCTCCAGGTAGGCGTAGCGATCCGAGCCTTCGAAGTTGGCCCGGCATGCGCACGGCTCGGGCAGGCCCTCGAGCTGGGTGAAGTTCGCCGGAAACGCACCGAAGATGCCGGGCGGGGGACCGACGCCGAGCACCGTTGAAGCGTCTGGGTTGAGCGCGCCGAACGCAGCCAGCGAGATCTCGCTGCCGTACCCGGCGAAGCTCGCGCGCTGTCCCTTGAAGTCAGCAGCCGTGACGTCGAGCCCGATCCCCCGCGAGAGGTTCGGGCCGGTGCCCGCGGGCTGGAGCACGTTGGCGGGGTCGCCTTGCTCGGTGCCGGGCGAATCGGCTGCCGCGGCGACCAGCACGACCTTGTGTGCGGCCGCGTAGTCGAGCGCGCGGGTCTCCGACTCGGGCGCCGGCGTTGGCGTCGGCGTCTCCGGGCCGAAGCTCATGTTGATCGCCTCGACGTGGCGGTCGGTCGCGTCGACGATCGCCGCAGCGATGCTGGAGTCGGTGAAGTCGGTCTTCTCGACCACCAGCCGGCAGTCGTAGCCGGCCCCGGCCATCCCGATCCCGTTGCCGGTATCGGCGCACGCGAGCGACGCGACGTGCGTCCCATGGCCCAGTTGGTCAGTTGACGCCGGGCCGGTCGAATTGGCTGGATCCTGCTGATCAACGGCGGCGGCGATCTTCGACTGAAGGTCCGGGTGAGTCGCGTCGATGCCGCTATCGACGACGCCGACAAGCGAACCCTGGCCCTTGCTGATGTCCCAGGCTCGGTAGAAGTCCTCGCGCTCGAGCGCCCATTGCACGACCCCGGAGCTCGACTGCGCGGCGCTCAGGGCCGGGTCGTTCGGGACGACCCTCGGCACGTAGCGCCGCTCGAGCTCGACGCTCGCGACGCTGGGCATCCTGCGCAGGGCGGCCGCAAGTGCCGCCAACCGAACGCCCGGCGCCGGGCGCACGGTGATCAGCCCGATCTCCGGAACTGATTGTCCGGCGGGGCGCGCACCCGCGGCCACGGCCGCGCGCTGAATGGCCCCGCGGGCCGCAGCGGTGCTCGCGCGGCCCGGTGCGAGCAGCACGATCAGGTTGCCGGTGGTCGGCGGCACCGCCGCCGCGGCGACGGCCGCCGTGAGGGCCGTCCACAGCAGAGCGACGGCCGCGCCCCTGATCAGCAACCGCGGCATGGCCGCCATCGTACGGCTCTGAGATATGGTTGCGCCTCAAATGGCCGACGAAGACCTGATCAAGCCGGGCGAGATCGCCTTCCACCTCGAGCTCACGGCCGCTCAGCTGAAGATCGTGCACACGGCGCTCAAGGCCCTGTACGACGACCTTGGACATGAGGAGAGCGACGTCATGCAGGTCGTCTCCGAGGTGCTCGCGAAGCTGCCTGGCGAGCACGACATCCGCGCGATCGACCTCGGTCGTGAGCTCCGCGGGACCAGCGGCAGCTAGTACTTCGACGCGCGCAGCTCAGAAGCCGAGCGCGAACTTGGCGTCCTCGCTCATGCGCTCCGGAGTCCACGGGGGCGAGAAGGTCATCGTCGCCTGCACGTCCTGGACGCCGTCCAGCTCGCCGACGAACTCCTCGATCTGCTCGGAGACCTGGGGGCCGATCGGACACCCGGGGCTGGTCAGCGTGTACGTCACCTGGACCGTTCCCTCGTCCTGCACTTCGACGCCGTAAATCAGGCCAAGCTCGACGAAATCGAGCCCCAGCTCAGGATCGATCACCTCGCGCAGCGCGTCAGTTACCTCATCTACTGAGACCATGGCCATCAGTCTAGATGGGCGAAGCTTTGGATCCATTTTCCGATACTCCTGGTGCACCCCTTGCCAGCCGCCCCTGGCTTTGTATAGGTTTCGGCGATCGTCGTTTTCGATGACACGCCGCCGACTCTCCGCTGCTGTGGTGATGAGGACAGGTCAACCCAGGGTTGCCGAAGGCAAGCACTGATTCGCGCCATCAGGGCGCGGGGCGACGTGGTCGTGGACCTCAGCGGACTGAAATTCGCGGACGCCTCGCTGATGGTCGATCTCGCCTTCCTGGCGCGCCGGCGGCGGGAGCGAGGCCGCGACCTCAGGCTACGAGGCGCCCAGCCGCAGATCGCCACGCTGATCGAACTGGTCGGACTGCACCGGCTCGACGGGGTGCTGGTCGAGGGCAGCTCGCCGGCGATCGCATAGTGATCGCGTAGGAGTCCGCGGAGACGCTCGCGCACGACCCGCGTAGGTGCCCGCGGAGACGGTCGCGGCCGACCGCTGGCGCTGGGCGGCTTCTCTTCGATGGTTCATACGCGCGCGCAGTAGCCTTGAAGCACGATGCTGATCCTTCTCGCCCTGCTGATCGTGTGGCCGATCGCCGAGATCTACGTTGCGATCCAGGTCGGCGATGTGATCGGCGCGCTGCCCACGATCCTCCTGCTGCTGGCGAGCTTCCCGCTAGGGCTCTGGGTCTTGCGCTCGCACGGCTCGCGCGCCTGGCGGCGGTTCAGCGATGCCGTCGCGCAGCGCCGTGCGCCGGGCATTGCCGCGCTTGACGGCGCGCTCGTCCTGATCGCCGGCGTGCTGCTGATGATCCCGGGCTTCATCACCGACGTGGTCGCGCTGCTGATGCTGATTCCCCCCACACGCGCGCTGATGCGCCGCGGGGCGCTCCGCACGGTCCAGAACCGGCTGGTCGTCCAGGCCGTCCGGTTCGGGCGTAACGTGCGCCCCTACGACGTGGACTCGACGGCGCGGGACATCGAGCGGCCCAGCCTCAATCCATGAGGACGGTCGCATTCGGAGACATCGAGGCCGGCGTCTGGGGAGCGATGTGGGACCGGTTCACGACCGCCGGCGGGGTCGCCTACGAGGCCACAGTCACCGGCGAGGACGCGGGCTCGGACTGGACGATCAGCGGCTCGGGGATCGAGCTGGTGATCTCGGCGGAGGGCGAGGCGGCGGCCGCAGCCGAGGCCCTTGGCGGATTTGACCAGCTGTGCCGGGTACGAGGGCGCTACGGCGATCGCGAGGTCGACTGCCCGGGCCGGCGCGCGATGCGTGACCCGATCAACCTAGAGAAGATCGACTCGGTGCGGGACGTCTCCGCCTGGTTCGATGGCGAGGTGGCCGTCGCGCTGACGGCCCTGCGACCGCGGCGGGCCAAGGGACACGAGGGCGACGTTGTTACGGCCGCCGTGTTCGAAGAAGGCCAGTGGGTGGCGGTCGAGGATCCGCGGCTGTCGACGACCTACGACGGTCGCGGCTCGCCAACGCGAACGACGCTCGAGCTGTGGCTCGCCTCCGAGGAGGAGGAGCAGTATCCGCGTCGCGCGGCGGGCGAGGCCACCGGAATCGCGGCGGCGGCCAACGGCAGCGGCATCCGAGCCTGGCTGTTCCGCTGGCATACGCGCGGCCTGGACGGCACCGGCGTCTACCTGCTCGTCCAGCGCGCATGAGCCGGATCGAGGCCGTGATCAGCGACTTCGGCGGCGTGCTCACCTCGCCGTTGCTGGATTCGTTCGCGGCATTCCAGGACGCATCGGGGATCTCGCTCGAGGAGCTCGGCGCGGCGATGGCGGCGATCACGGTGCGCGACGGCGAGAACCCGTTGTTCGAGCTCGAGACCGGTCGGATCACGGAAGCCAGCTTTCTGGGCTCGATCGGCGCCGAGCTGACCGCGCAGCTCGGACGGCCGGTAGAGCTGCACGGGTTCGGCGAGCAGTACTTCGAGCACCTGCACCCGAACGAGCGGCTCATCGACTACATGCGCAGCCTCCGCGAGCGCGGCTACAAGATGGCGATCTGCACCAACAACGTCCGCGAGTGGGAGCCGATGTGGCGCGCCAAGCTCCCCGTCGACGAGATCTTCGACGTGGTCGTGGACTCGGCATTCGTCGGTAGCCGGAAGCCAGAACCGCGCATCTATGAGCTGACGCTCGAGCGCCTTGGCGTCGACGCCGGCGCGGCGGTGTTCGTGGACGACATCGAGCTCAACTGCCAGGCCGCCAATGAGCTGGGCCTGACCGCAGTGTGGTTTCAGGACACCGGCCAGGTGGTCGAGGAGATCGAGGTGGCGCTGGCTCGGCCGTGACCGCGGCGCGGCGCCGGCGAGGCTGCGAGGCCGGCGCGGCGCTGGCGCGGCCGTGAGGCCGCTCAGTTCTCGACGCCGAGGCGATCCCAGCAATAGAGCTCGAGGCACTCCTGCGCGAGCGTGACGCAGCGCTGCTCGGAGAGCCACGGCAGCACCGTGTCGAACGCCTGCTCCTCCCCCACCCCCGCCTCGAACGCCTCCTCCCCGCGGAACCCGGCGGCGATCTTCAGCGCCTCCCGCCGGTTCTCTCCCAGCGAGGGGAACACATTGACCAGAAACTCCTTGTTGGGCAGCGGGTGCCCGACCTCGAGCGACGCATGCCACGCAGCCAGCAGCGACAGATCGTGCTCGTCGAGGTCGGCGACGGCCTTCGCATAATGCGACTCGAGCTCGGACTCGGGGATCTCATCCACCCACGCCCGGATCACCTCGCCGAGGATCTGCCGGCGCGCCTCACGGCCAACGGAGTCCGCGATCACACGGATCGCGTTCTGCGGTTCGATGAAGCACAGTGACATCGCGCGGCAGAAGGTAAGCCGTGGCCCGGACGGACTAAGGAACCCGGTGACCCAGTCGCGTCGATCGGTCGCTGGAGATCGTCGATCAGCTGCATGACCGCTGATCGGGTGGGTGCGCCGGCTTGCGCCTCAGCTTCCGGCCTTCGGCCGGGGGCCTTGGGGACTGGTCTGCCCGGCTCTTGGCTTTCGAAGAGGGGGTGGGGTGCCTGGCAGCCCCGATTTCGTTACACAGCGACCGCTCGCAACGGCAACGTGTAACGAAATCGGTGCCATAGCGCCGATTTGGTGGCACGTTGCCCGCCGGCCCGGGCGAATTGTCACGTTATCGGGGTTCGGAGCTCCTTTCTCGTGCTTCTGCGGGAGTGGGGGTGCCTGCGTGAAGTCCCGCGTGGGCGGGGCCTCAATCCCCGCCGGCCATGGATGGCCGGCGGAATGGACATGGATGGGGGTGGCACCGCCAAAGCCGCCGCCCCCTGCCACACAGGCCCGGACGGGGCCTCGCGGCCCCACGGATGCCGCGAAGCGGCCCCTGACCAGCCGCCGCGGCAGTCGGCGCCTGCTGCCCGCCGCTTCGCCGCGTCCGTGGGCTCTTCCCGGGCACAGCACGAACCGCCGGCCGCCAGCTCCTACCCTCCCGGCGGTGTCGACGCCGGCCCCGGCGCCGGATGCACCGACAGGATCACCGGCGCTCGCGCCGGCTGCGTGAAGTCGAAGTCGCTCACGAGGTTGCCGAGCAGTGGGTTGTTCTCGCGCACGTCTGGACGGGGGTCGGGGCGGCCGTCGGTCGCGGGGTCGAGCCGCTGTCCGCCGAGGAAGTCGTCCTCGATGAATTTGGTGTAGGCGTCGAAGCTGAGCGTCTGGTGGTCGATGTAGCCCTGACGAGCGTAGGGGCTGATCACGATCCCCGGGACGCGTAGGCCGTAGCCGTTGAGATCGACCGCAGGCGGCTGGTAGTGGTCGTAGAAGCCGCCCCAGTCGTCCCATGCCAGAAAGATCGCCGTGCTGTTCCAGTCGGGGCTCTTCATGATCGCGTTGATCAGCCCGGTCACGTAGGTCTGGCCCGCGCTGACCAGTGAAGGCGGATGCTCGGAGACCTTGCCGTTCGGGGCGATCCACGACACCGCCGGCAGCTGGCCGGCGCTGGCAGCGTCAAAGAAATTCGAGAGCGTCTGGACGTTGCCAACCTGCCCGTCCTGGATCACGTCGGTGAACGACGGCAGCGGATTCCAGATCCCGGGGGTCTTCGGGCCCTGCTGCACCGGCGTGCAGGTCACGGCGCTGTCGTTCTCGCAGTCTGGTTCGGTGCCCTTGAACACGTAGTAGCCCCAGCTGACGCCGTACTTGTGGAGCAGGTAGGTCAGGTCGGTCCAGGCATAGTGGGCGAGCCCGTCGTTCGCCCGGTTGTTGCCGCCGTCGGTGTTCGGGTTTTGCAGCGCGTTGACACACGAAAATGGCTGCAGCGGATCGGTGCAGAACGCAGACCACTCCGAGACCTGGAACAGGTGCTCGGGCAGGCTCCAAGACGCGTTCGGCTCGAACATATGGTCCTGGAGCACGAAGTCCTGGGCGTAGGTCCAGTAATTCGGGATCTCCCGCGCGTCGTGGTAGCCCATCACGTCGACGCACTTCGTGGTCGGATCCTGGCCGCTCGACGCGCAGGCGCTGCAGCTCGGGTCGTTGCTGCTGCAGTGGCGCGCGTTCTCGGCCTGGCCGATGAAGCCGTCCATGTTGCCGCCGTCGATGTCGGCGACCGCATCGTTGGCACCGTGGGGACCGCCGAAGTTGGTGTCCGCCGGGTTGTGAAACGGCGCGACGCAGCCGCCGTTGACCGGATCGGGCACGCACACGCCCGCTGGAATCCCATCGGCCCCGGGGAACGTGCCGAAGTAGCTGTCGAACGAGCGGTTCTCCTGCATGATGATCACAACGTGCTTGATCTTGTGGATCGGGTTCGGGTCGATCGTCACCACCGGCGACGAGGAGGCGACGTTCCGCTTGTCGCCTGCGAACACGGTCTTGACCTGCAGCGACCCGGCTCGGGTGAAGCGGTAGGTGACCGAGTAGTTCGAGCCCGCGCCAAGCAGCGGCTGCGCAATCGTCTGCCAGCCGGCGCCGGCGTTGAGCTCGACCTTCACCCGCTGACCCGCATGTGATGGCGACACATGCCCGGTGAGCGTCTCGGGGTCTCCCGGTGCGATAAGGGCCGCCGACGCGGCCAGGGTGACCACGGCGCGGACGCTCTGCGTGATCGTCCGGCTGCGCAGCCCATCGGCGCTCACATACCACTGCCGATTGGTCTGGACCGGCCCGGACGGGCGCACCATCAGGTACGCACCGGCTGAGTTCGTGGTGGCGGTGGCGTGCGCAACCGGCTGGAAGCGGGTCTGCTGCGGGAGACGCTGCCACAGGGAGACCGTCCGGCCGGCGCCACCGATCAGCAGTCGCCCGCCGATCACGACCTGGGCGCCGGACGACGACGGGTCCGGAGAGGTGGCGATCGTCAGGCAGGTGTTGCCGGCGGTGGCGGTCGGGCAGCAGATCGGCTGCGCCGGCTCAGTCCCGTAGCAGCACGGGACCGCTCGAGTCCCACGAGCCTTCACGACGGGCGGGCCGCAGCACGGCACCTTCTTGGTGCCGGCCAGCGGACAGACGATCGTGGCGCGAGCCGCGGTCGCGCTCGCGATAGCGCTCGCGAGCGCCAGCGACGCCGCGGCGACCGCGAGTAGGACGAGCGATAAGACCAGGCGTGACCGACGGTGCACTGCAACCTCCCTGATTCTGGCCTAGTTAACCGGCGAGCGTCCAGCGAGTTGCGCTGCGCGTCGGTTTTAGAGCCGGGCTCTTAGAAGCCGAGCGCCTCCATCGCCGAGGACAGCGCCTCTTCGTCCGGCTCAGCCTCCGGGCCCAGCCCGAGCGTCGCGCGCTCGCCGTGTTCCCAGTTGTAGAACGCGAGATCCAGAGCCTCTAGTGGGATCTTGCACGCGTCGGCGAGATCCGCTGCGCGGCGCTCGAGCAGCAAAGTATCCCCGATCCCAAGTACTCGCTTGGCGGCGACCGTCGTCTGGTTGTCGCCGCCGAAGTGAAGCGCGCCTGCCCGCACGTCATATGCGCCGAGCCGCCCGAGCGTGGCGAGCAGGTCGAAGCGCGCGCCGCGGTGAAAGTCCGGCAGCGCGAGCCTCTCGAAGACCCGCTCAAAGCGACGTTCCGGCGTCCACGACTGCTCGCCGGTGAAGGCCGCAGCCTGCGTCCCGGCCCGCCCCGCCCACGCGCGGTAGGCCTCGAGGGTGCGGGTTCCGGCGTCCGGCTCGTGGGCGGTCCGCGGCCCGGTCCTGACGTCGTCGAGCACCGGCAGCTCGCCCGTCGCCCAGCGAGTCCTGACCTGGCGGATCGCCGAGAACGGGTCGTCTTCGTCCAGCGGGCACAGGTACGCGATCAGGAACGCCAGCCAGCTGCGCTCCTCGAGATCGCCGCTCGGATCCGCGACCTCGGCGTAGAGGCCAGGAGGATCCTCAGCGAGCCGCGTCAGCCGCCCCGCCGCGAATGCCAGCTCCTGGGCAAGCCGCTCCGCGTCGGAGCTCGACTTCAGTCCCGGTACCAGCGAGGAGTGATAGCCGTCGTCGGCTCCTCGCGCGAGGCGCCGAACCCGAAGGCCCGAGCCCGCGCTCGCGCGACCGTCGCCGCCACGGCTCCGCGACGCCGTCGACCCCGGCCGCGTCGGGCGCGGCTGACTCGAGCGCGGCTGACTCGAGGAGACGATCGGTCGCAGCTCGATCGCCTGCTCGCGACTGCAGATCGGGCAGTTCTGGATCAGGCGGCTATGACGGCAGAACGTCGGCATGAGATCGTCCTACTCGACGGTAGCGGATGCAGCGTGGCGCTCCCGGTAGGCGCGGGCCTTCGCGCGGTTGCCGCACTCGGCCATGTTGCACCAGGCCCCCGAGCGGTTCTTGGTGTGGTCGTAGAACGCCCACTCGCAGCTCTCCAGGCGGCACGCCTTCAGCCGCTTCCATGTGCCCTGCTCGATCGAGTGATGCACGATCGCGAGCAGCCGGCCAAGCGCTGCGTCGACACCGGAGGCCTCGGGTTCCAGGGCCGAGCTTCCTGAGCTGTCGAAGCGCAGCCTCAAGCGCGCACGGCAGACAGCGGCGTCCAGGACCTCGCACGCCTGCGATGGCGGGGCCTGACGCGAGTTGTGGGCGAAGAGGATCTCGCGCAGCGCCTCGCGCAGTGAGATCGCCCGCTCGACGTCAGCTCGCGTCGGCTCCATCGCATGCTCGGCGAGGCCACGTTGCTCGAGCCACGCCACCAGTGAATCCGGACTGTCGAGGCGGTCCTCGCCCCTCTCCAGATCGGCGGTGTTCACGAACAGACGGACCTGCTCGAGGTCGCCCGGCGCCTGCTGCTGCTTTGCCATCACCACCAATTTTACTTGAACGGTGACATCACTGGCTATATACTTTTGATGGTTAGCAGCATTCGAACTGGAGGCGTGATGCAACTGGGATCGATCAATTTCCAACTCGCAAGAGAGCGCAATCGCGAGCTGCGTGAGGCTGCGCAACGTCGTCCTCTCCCCGACAGCGGCGAGACCCCGGTCTCGCGAGTCACACTGCGCTACGCAGCCGCTGCGGACGCAGAGCGGCTTCGGATCCTCGCCGAGCTCGACTCGGCAAACGCGCCGGCGGGCCCGGTTCTCGTGGCGGAGGTCGATGGGCGGCTGCGGGCAGCCCTCCCGCTCGACGGCGGCGCGCCGATCGCGGATCCGTTTCACCGCGGGACAGAGATGATCCAGCTGCTGAGGATGCGAGCCGCGCAGCTGGCGTGCGCGTAGGCGACCCGCCGGCGCGCCCGGCCAGACCCCTAGCTGCCCCGGCCCAGGCGGCCGATCCCGCCGAGGAACAACTCGGTCGCGAACCGAGCCGCGCCCTCGACGTCCGCCGGCTCGCGCTCGGCCATCCTCACCCCTAGCTCGAGTGCGACGCCGGCCATCGCGCCGGCCATGTAGTCGGCGTCCATCGGCGGCAGGTCGCCGCGAGCGATCGCGGCGCGCAGGTCGTCGAGCAGCTCGTCGATGCCGGCGCCGAGGATCGGGTCGCCGAACAGTGATCTGATCGGGCCCGCGTTGCGCTGCATGAGTTTGAACATCAGCTCATCCTCGACCAGGAACTCGAACCACGCCCGGTAGGCATCGCCGACGAACTCCTCGACCGAACTCGCGCCGGCGCGAACGGCCCGAAGCCGCAGCCTCACGTCCTGAGCACTCTCGTCGAGCACCGCACGGAACACCGACTCCTTGTCCGGGAAGTAGTTGTAGAAGGTTCCCGACGCGAGCTCGGTGCGGCGGATCACGTCGCGCACGCCGGCGGCGTCATACCCGAGCTCCGCGAACACCTCCCGCGCGGCGTCCAGGATCGCGGCCCGGTTGTGGGCCTTGGTGCGCGCCCGCTTGCCGTCGCGGATCGCGGCGTCTGCGCTCATGCAGCGGGCGCCGCCTCCACGACGGCCTGCGCCCGAGCCGCTACCGGCAGCGTGAATCCCGCGGCGCGTGCACGCGCCGCGCCCGCCTTCTGCTCCTTGCCGAGCTCGTGGAGGTAGTTGTCGAAGTCGACCTGCATCGTGTGGCGCTTTGAGGGCACGTAGCGTTTGAACATCAACTCGCGCTCACGGCGAATGTCGGCCTCCATCTCGGCGCGACCGGGCAGGTGGTACTCGCCACGCAGGTAAGAGGCCAGCCAGCGGCCCTGGGCTTCGGCCAGCGGCATGATCGCGCCGAGCGGCTGGAGCAGGCCGATGAAGCCGAGATTGTCGATCCCGGGCTTGAACACGCGCCGGAAGAGGGGCAGGTCATTGTCGGGGGCGGAGATGAAGTCCTCGCTGAAGAACGGGAAGGTGACCTTGTAGCCGGTGCACCAGACGATCACGTCGATCTGCTCCACGCTGCCGTCCTCGAACCGCACCCGATCGCCCTCGAGCGAGGTGATGTTGGGCTTCCACGTCAGCTCGCCGTGCGCGATCCGGTTCAGGAAGTCGGCCGAGATCGTCGGATGGGCCTCGCCCATCTTGTGGTCCGGCGCCGGCAGCCCGTAGTCCTCGACCTTGCCAACGCCGATCCGGTACATCGCCATCAGGATCGCCCGGCGAAACGCAAACGGCAGGATCGGGGTCAGCGCATTGACCCCGATTTGGTCTAGCGGACGCCCGAACAGGTACTTCGGCAGGATGTACGCGCCGCGCCGGCTGGAGAGGAACGTCTTGCGCGCGACGAAGCTCGACTCGACCGCGATGTCCATCGCGCTGTTGCCGATCCCGACGACGAGCACGTTCTTGTCGCGGAAGTCGGTGTTCTCGACGTAGTGATGCGCGTGCAGCTCGGTGCCGTCGAACGATCCGGGGAATGCCGGCTCGGGCCAGCGCGGGTTCCAGTGGTGGCCGTTGGCGACGAGCAGCGCGTCGTAGCGGCGCGTCTCGCCCGTGTCGAGCGTGATCGACCAGACGCCCGTCTGCGGATCGCGCGAGGCGTGCTCGACGCCGGTCTCGAACACGATCCTGTCGCGGAAACCGAAGTGATCGACGTAGTTGTCGAAGTATTCGGCGATCTGGGTGTGGTGCGGGAAGTCGGGATAGGACTTCGGCATCGGGAAGTCGGAGTACTCCATCCGCTCGCGCGAGGTGTTGATGTGCAGCGAGCGATAGGCCGAAGACATTCCGTTGACGTTGGCGAACACCCAGTTGCCGCCGACGCGATCCGATTTCTCGAAGCAGTCGAACGGGATCGCGTGGTCATGCAGCGCCTTGGCGGCGGCGATTCCGGAGGAGCCGGCGCCGATCACGCAGGCCGAGGGCAGGTTGGTCATGAGCCTGACGGTAGCGGCAAGATGACGGGGGCGTCAAGTTTTGCCGCCGGCGGTCACGCTGTCGGGTTGCAGCGGCGGGTGACGGCCAGGCTGGCGGGAATCGGGCGGGGATCGGGCGGGTCCCGATCCCGATCCTCCGCCTCGCTGCGCCGATGCTCGCGTCCGCGCTCGAGCACCTCGCGAAAGCTCTTGAAGCGGAAGATCAATACGAGCGCGGCGAATCCGAGCGCCGAGCTGAGCACCGCGGTCGCGATCTGCTGCCCAACGGAGAACGACGCCACGTTCGGATTGCCGGCGAAGATCGCGAGCAGCAGTGCCTGCTGCACACCCAGGCCGCCCGGAGTGAACGGGAACACGGATGCGACAACCTGCACTCCCAGCACGAGCAACGCGTTGCGAACCGACCCGCCGATGTGAAATGCCTCGAGCAGCGCCCAGTAGGAGAAGAAGCGAAAGACCCAGCTCGCGAACTGCCAGCTCGCCATCTCGCGCCGCCAGCGGCGGCCGTCGCGCAGGATCGTGAACCCCTGGCGCACCCGCGCCCAAAACGTCCGGACTCGAGCCGAGAGCAGCGCGAACGCGACGACGAAGCCCACCGCCAGCGCGGTCAGCAGGAACAGCGTGAAGCGCATGTGCGAGGCGAAGAAGCTGATGTCGAAGGCGGGCAGCTTCGAGAAGTCGGGCGGCTTGGGGAAGACCCCCTGCGTGAACGCGAAGCACATGATCGCGACCCCCATCAACCAGTCGAACACGACGCCCGTCGAGAGCGCGGCGGCGACCGTCGGATAGCTGGCTGAGTCGATCGAGACGCGGGTCAGGAACAGCTGCGCGATGTTTCCGCCCCCGAGCGGGAACACGTTGTTGATCGCGTAGCCGACCATGTATGCGCCCCAAACGTCGCGCCAGCGCACCTCCTCGTCGGGATAGGCCGCCCGCACCGCGTTCAGCAGCGCCCGCGACCGCAGCAGCAGGTAGATGCCGTAAAGCGCCATCCCGAGTAGCAGCGCCCCCCACTGCAGGTTCGCGATCTGCGAGAAGAACTCGCCGACGTTGCTCAGGAACTGCCCGATCGTGTCGGTTATCGAAGAGCCATGGTGCTGACCCGTGACCGGTACCGCGATGACGACTGCCGCCATCCCCAAACGGTCGCACACACGGAGGTCGGGTGGGCCGGATCAGACACCGCTCGTGCGTTAAAGAGGCCCGGGGGGCCCAGATCCATCTGGGCCCCCCGGAGAGTCAGGGAAGTGGGGGCGCAGTTCCCTGACCGACAGGGGCGAGTTTCCCCGTCCCACGCTTTCAGTAAACCTGAATCCTCAAACTTTCGAGCCGGTTCGGCGCTCCCGCCGATCCGCCCCAAGGACTGCTGACCATAGCACCGACGATTACGCCCGCGCGGAACTTCTTATAAAGGGTCGTAAAGCTAAGGTTCGCGCGGCCGACGGCGGGTTCCCGGCCCGCTGAAGAACTCCTCGCCGGGCCGGACGGTGCCGGTCACCTCCGCCTCGTGGCGCAGGGTCCGGTCCATCTCGCCGCTCCAGGCACCGACCGCGAGCATCTCACGGTCGGCGTCCATCGGGCTGCCGCCGAGATCCTTGTTGACGATCCGGGCACACTTGCGGCCCTCTGCGATCGCCGTGACGATCAGGGACTGGCCGATTCGCGCGTCGCCGCAGGCGTACACGTTCTTGCGGGAGGTCCGGTAGGTCTGCTGGGTGCGGATGTTGCCGCGGTGGTCGATCGCCAGATCCAGCTGCGTGGCGAGCCCCTCGTGCTCGGGATGCGAGAAACCGATTGCGATCAGCACCACGTCCGCCTCGAGCACGAACTCGCTGCCGGGGACGGGTGTCAGGTCGCGCGACGAGGTGCCGGTCACCTGCCGCGCATAGACGTGGCTGACGTGTCCGTCCTTGCCGCCAAACCCGGTCACCTCGGTTCCCCACCGGCGCTTGCCGCCCTCGTCCAGCGCATACGTCGTGAGCGTCCGCTTGGGGGGCAGCGGCCACGGGTGCCGGGGATCGTGGCCATCTTCGGGCAGCTGGGCGTAGACGTCGAGCATCACGACGGTGCGGGCGCCCTCGCGGTGCGAGTTGGAGATGCAGTCCATCCCCGTGTCACCACCGCCGATCACGATCACCTTCTTGCCCGCGGCGGAAATCTCGGTGCCCGGCTCGGGGGGCCTGAACGGGCGACCCTCCTGCGCGGCGACCCAGCGGTTGCGCTGGTAGAGGTAGTCCATCGCGAAGTGGATCCCCTTCAGATCGCGCCCTGGCGCGTCGAGATCTCGTGAGACGCGCGAGCCGATCGTGACGACGACCGCGTCCTGGCGCTCGTGGACGTCCACCGCGGACAGGTCGCGGCCAACATCGGTGTCGTACACGAACTCGATGCCCTCCTCCGCCATGATGTCGACGCGGCGGTCGATGATCCGCTTCTCGAGCTTCGCGTCGGGCACCCCGAAGCGCATCAGCCCGCCGGGTCCCTCGTCGCGCTCGTAGACGGTGACGGTGTGTCCGCAGCGGTTGAGCTCGGCCGCTGCCGCAAGTCCCGCCGGCCCGGCTCCGATCACCGCGACCGTCCTCCCCGTACGGCGGTCGGGCGGCTCGGCGACGACCCAGCCCTCCTCGAACGCCCGTTCCGCGATCGCCATCTCGATCTGCTCGATCGTGACCGGCTCGTCGTTGATCGCCAGCACGCACGCCGACTCGCACGGTGCGGGGCAGATCCTTCCGGTGAACTCGGGGAAGTTGTTGGTCGAGTGCAGCTGATCGATCGCCTCGCGCCACTTGTTCCGGTAGACCAGGTCGTTCCAGTCCGGGATCAGGTTCCCGAGCGGGCACCCCTCGTGGCAGAACGGGATCCCGCAGTCCATGCAGCGGGCGCCCTGGCGGCGGAGCTCGTCGTCGGGCTGAAGCGCGAAGTACTGCTTGTAGTCGCGCACGCGCTGCGCCGGATCGCGCTTGTCGAACCCGACCCTGTGGATCTTGAGAAATGCTCCGAGCTCACCCATTGCGAGCTGATGAATGTACCAGTGCGCAATTCCGCGAATTCGCGTGGGGGCTGCTGCTGCGCAGCAGCGTCCGTAGCCGGATGACTCGTGGCGGGCCCGGTCTTGGCGAGGCTGGATGCTGAGCGGGCCCAGCCACGAGCGGGCGGGCCCGTCCAGACCTCTTGGGGGCTGTGTGTTGGCTGGCGCGTCGGTGGCCTGGGTGGGCGCGCCGGCTGGCGTGGGTGGGCGGGCGGGATCCCGGTCATGCCTTCGGCCGGGGGCCTTGGGGGTTGGTCTGCCCCGTGTTTGGCTTGGGATTGGGTCCCGCCCGTCCCGCCCACCCTCGGGGTGCTTGGCAGCCCCGATTTCGTTACAGAGCGACGGCTCGCCGAGGCAACGTGTAACGAAATGGGTGCCATAGCACCCATTTGGTGACTCGTTGCCCGCTCGCGGGGTCGCGATGTAACGAAATGGGGGTTCTCACCCGCTGCCAGCGTCCATTTGGGCGCAATTCGATCGTGGGGAGGCAACGATGTCCGTTATGGACGCCCCAGCGTCCATTTGGGACACCGTCGGGTCGCATTGTTCCCAAATGGACGTCCGGCCCTCCCTACTCGTGCTTCAGGGGCTGGAGCGTGTCAGTATGGGGTCCCGCCCACCCGTCACTGAGGCCATGGATGGCCGGCGGAATGGGTGACACTGCGAACGCGCTCTGCCCCCGCGACAGGGGCCCGGACGGGCCCTCGCGGCCCCACGGACGCCGCGAAGCGGCCCCTCCTACGCCTCGACCGCCTGGGCCTTCTCGGCCAGCTCCGCCAGCACCCGCTTGTAGTCGCGCGGCATCACCTTCACGAAGCGCTCGCGATAGCCCTTGTCCCACGAGGCCAGCACGTTGCGTGCGACGAGCGACCCGGTCCGCGCGACGTGCTCCTTGATCAGTGCCTGGACCTCGAGCGAGTCGTCGTCGGTCAGCTCCTCGAGGTCGACGAGCTCGAGATTGCAGCGGCTCTCGAACCCGCGGTCCTTGTCGAAGACGTACGCGACCCCGCCGCTCATCCCGGCCGCGAAGTTGCGGCCGGTCCGCCCGAGGACCACCACGCGCCCGCCGGTCATGTACTCGCAGCCGTGGTCGCCGACGCCCTCGACGACCGCGTGCGCGCCCGAGTTGCGCACCGCGAACCGCTCGCCGGCCAGGCCGCGGAAGAACGCACGGCCGGCCGTTGCCCCGTAGAGCACTGTGTTGCCGACGATCATGTTCTCCTCGGCGCGGAAGCTCGCGCCCTTCGGAGGGCTGACCGCGACGACGCCGCCGGACAGGCCCTTGCCGGCGTAGTCGTTCGTCTCGCCGCGCAGGGAGAAGGTGACGCCCGGCGCGAGCCACGCCGCGAAGCTCTGCCCCGCCGAGCCGGAGAACGAGATCTCGATCGTCCCCTCCGGCAGGCCCTCGACCCCGTGCTTGCGAGCGATCTCGCCGGAGAGGATCCCGCCGACGGTGCGGTTGACGTTGCGAATCAGGACTGGGCCAAGCTTGACCGGCTGGCTGCGCTCGATCGCCGGCGCGCAGTTGCGCACGAGCTCCCAGTCGAGCGCATCGTTCAGAACGGGCACCTGGTGCCGGGTCCTGCGCCGTGGCGTCTCGGCCGGCAGGTCCGGCGTCGTGAGCACCGACGTCAGGTCGACGTGGCGTGCCTTCCAGTGCTCGATCGCGTCCTCCATATCGAGCAGCTCGGTCCGGCCGATCATCTCCTCGACGCGCCGGATCCCGAGCGAGGCCATGATCTCGCGGACCTCCTCGGCGACCAGCATCATGTAGTTGACGACGTGCTCGGGCGTGCCGCGGAAGCGCCGGCGCAGCTCAGGATCCTGGGTCGCGATTCCCACCGGGCACGTGTTCAGGTGGCAGACGCGCATCATAATGCAGCCCATCGCGATCAGCGGGGCGGTCGAGAAGCCGAACTCGTCGGCGCCGAGCAGCGCGCCGACGACCACGTCGCGTCCGGTGCGCATGCCGCCGTCGACCTCGACCGTGATCCGGCTTCGCAGGTCGTTGAGCAGCAGCGTCTGCTGGGTCTCGGCCAGGCCGATCTCCCACGGGATCCCGGCCGACTGCACCGAGGACTGCGGCGAGGCACCGGTGCCGCCGTCGTGGCCGGCGATCGTGACGTGGTCGGCGTTGGCCTTGGCGACGCCGGCGGCGACCGTCCCGACGCCAACCTCGGAGACGAGCTTGACCGATACCGAGCCGTTCGGGTTCGCGCAGCGCAGGTCGTAGATCAGCTGCTTTAGGTCCTCGATCGAGTAGATGTCGTGGTGCGGTGGCGGGCTGATCAGACCCACGCCGGGGGTCGAGTTGCGGATCTTCGCGATGTAGTCGTCGACCTTGTGGCCGGGCAGCTGGCCACCCTCTCCGGGCTTGGCTCCCTGGGCCATCTTGATCTGCAGCTGGTCGGAGTTGACCAGGTAGTGGATCGTGACCCCGAACCGGCCCGACGCCACCTGCTTGATCGCGGAGCGGCGAAGGTCTCCGTTGGCGTCCGCCACGTAGCGCGAGGGGTCCTCCCCGCCTTCGCCGGTGTTTGAGCGGGCGCCTATCCGGTTCATCGCGATCGCGAGCGTCTCGTGGGCCTCGCGGCTGAGCGCGCCGAGACTCATAGCTCCGGTCGTGAAGCGTTTGACGATCTCGGTGGCGGGCTCCACCTCCTCGAGCGGGACGGCGTCACCGGCGGGGCGCAAGCGCAGGAGCCCGCGCAGCAGCGAGCGCCGTGCGGCGTCCTCGTTGGCCTGCCGCGCGAACTGCCTGTAGGTCACGCGCGGATCTCCGTTCCTTCCTTGCACGGCGTGCTGCAAGGTCGCGATCGTGTCCGGGTTCCAGATGTGGACCTCCCCGTCGCGGCGCCACTGAAGGACACCCCCGACCGGCAGCAGCTCGCGGTCGGTGCGCGGATAGGCGCGGAAGTGACGCTCCATCGCCTCGGTCGAGAGCTGATCGAGCCCGACGCCGCCGATCCGCGACGCTGTCCCGGTGAAGAACTTGTCGATCAGTTCGCGGTCGAGCCCGACGGCCTCGAAGATCTGCGCGCCGCAGTAGCTCTGGATCGTCGAGATCCCCATCTTCGAGAGCGTCTTCATCAGCCCCTTGCCGATCGCCTTGACGATCCGCTGCTCGGCCTCCTCGCGGCCGAGGTCCTCGGGCAGCAGCGTGCGATCTGCGAGCTCGTCGAGCGACTCGAACATCAGGTACGGGTTGATCGCGGCGGCGCCGTAGCCGATCAGGGTCGCCATGTGGTGGATGTCGCGCGGCTCGCCGGACTCGATCACGAGCCCGGTCCTCAGCCGCGTCCCCCGGCGGACGAGGTGGTGGTGGACGGCGGCGACCGCCAGCAACGACGGCATCGCGACCCGCTCGGGCCCGAGATTGCGATCCGAGAGAATCAGGATGTTGGCGCGGTTGTCGACGTAGCGAGCGGCCTCCTCGCACAGGGCGGCGAGGCGCACCTCCATCCCGTCGGGGCCGTGCTCAATCGGCCAGGTGATGTCGATCGTGGCGGCGTCGAACACGTCGTGGGAGACCTGGCGGAGCTTCTCGAGCTCGTGGTTTCGCAGGATCGGCTGGCCCATCACGAGCATGTGGGCCTGCTCGGGCACCTCGCGCAGGAGGTTGACCTCGGCGCCGACGCCAGCCTGGAGGCTCATCACGACGTTCTCGCGGATCGGGTCGATCGGCGGGTTGGTGACCTGCGCGAACAGCTGCTTGAAGTAGGAGAACAGCGGCGGCTGGCGGTCTGACATCACCGCCAGGGCGGCGTCGTTGCCCATGCTCGCGACCGGCTCCTCGCCCTTTGCCGCCATCGGCGCGATCACCATCCGCAGGTCCTCCAGCGAGTACCCGAACGCCAGCTGCTTTGAGCGCAGCGGCTCGATTCGCGGCGCGCGCGGCTCACGCTCAGGCAGATCGGCGATGTGCACGACCGACTGCTCGTACCACTCGCCGTAAGGCTTGCGGCGAGCGATTCGGCGCTTGACCTCTTCGTCCTCGACGATCCGCCCCTCCTCGAGGTCGACGAGGAAGAGCTTGCCGGGGGCCAGGCGACCCTTGCGCTGGATGTGCTCGGGCGCGACCGTCATCACGCCGGTCTCGGAGGCGAGCACGACGTAGCCCTCGGTGTCCTGGATCCAGCGGCCGGGGCGCAGGCCATTGCGATCGAGCACGGCGCCGGCGATCCGGCCGTCGGTGAACACGACCGCGGCCGGACCGTCCCAGGGCTCCATCAGGCACGAGTGGAAGTCGTAGAAGCCCTTGACGTCCGGGTCGAGGTCCTTGCGGGTGCGGTAGGCCTCAGGGACCATCATCATCACCGCGTGCGGGATCGAACGGCCACCGAGTACCAGCAGTTCGAGCACGTTGTCGAAGATCGCCGAGTCCGAGCCGCCATCGCGGACGACGGGGATCACTTTGTGCAGGTCGTCGCCGAACAAATCCGAGGCGAGCTGCGACTCGCGCGCGCGCATCCAGTTGACGTTGCCGCGCAGCGTGTTGACCTCACCGTTGTGGGCGATCATCCGGTACGGGTGCGCCAGCTCCCAGCTCGGGAACGTGTTCGTGCTGAAACGGGAGTGGACGAGCGCGAGGCGGCTCTGGACCCGGGGGTCGCGCAGGTCGGTGAAGTAGCGTGGCAGCTGCGGCGCGGTCAGCATCCCCTTGTAGACCATCGTCTTTGAGGAGAAGCTGGGCAGGGACAGGTCGGGACCGGCGTGGCGCTCGATCACCCGCCGGATCACGTAAAGCTTGCGCTCGAATGCGTCCTGGTCCTCGAGGTGTTCTGCCGCCTCGATCAGCACCTGGCGGATCACGGGCGCCGAGAGCCGAGCGGTCTCGCCGACGTGCCGCTCATCGGTCGGGACGTCGCGCCACCAGATCGCGCGCTGCCCCTCGGCCTCGATCGTCTCCTCGATCAGCTGCTCGAGCGCGAGCCGCCGCTCCGGGTCGGTCGGCAGGTAGCACACGCCAACGCCATAGCGGCCGGGCGGCGGAAGCTCGACCCCGGCGGCCGCGGCGCGGAAGAAGCCATCCGGAATCTGCAGCAGGATCCCCGCACCGTCGCCGGTATTCGGGTCCGCCCCCTCGGCGCCGCGATGCTCGAGGTTCTCGAGCGCGTCGAGCGCCTTCTCGACGACCGCGTGGCTGGCCTCGCCCCACAGCTTAGCGACCAGCGCGATGCCACAGCCGTCATGTTCGTTTGCGGGGTCGTAGAGGCCGGTGGCCCCCGGTGGAGCGTGTCGATCGTTCATATGAAGGGTGGGGGATCCCGGATTGGCGCCTTGCGGCGCGCGGAAGCGAACCGAAAAGGCTACCAATGAGTGTTAGCGAGGCGTTAGTAAGGCTGGCGTAAACCCCGTCTTTGCGGGGTCTTTGTGAGGCTAGCGCTTGGCCTTGGCGCGGCTCTTCGCGCGCGTAGCGCTTGGCCTTGGCGTGGCTCTTCGCGCGCGGCTAGCGCTTGGCCTTCGCGCGGCTCTTCGCGGGGGCGGAACCGGCGCCGTCGCGCGTGCTGGCACGTTTGCGGGCTGGCTTCTTGGCCGGCGCTTCCGGCTCTGGCTCGTCGCCGTCACCGCTCTTGACGGCAGCCAGGCTCGCCTCGAGCGCCGCCATCAGGTCGGGGGCCGCCGCCGGCTCCTCCGCCTCGGCCTGCACGGTGATCTCCTCGCCGGCGGCCTTGCGCTCGATCAGGTCGAGCACACGCTCGCGGTACTCGTCGTGAAAGCGCTCCGGATCCCAATCGGCGGACAGCGAATCGATCAGCTGCTGGGCCATCTTCAGCTCGCGGTCGCTCGCCCCTGCCTCTGAGATCGTGTCGATCTCGTCCAAGCGATCGGCGTCGAGTACCTCGTCGCCCCACAGCATTGTCGTGAGCGTCAGGACATTTGACTGGGGCCCGCCCGCCCGCAACGCGCACAGCTGCTGTTTCGAGCGCAGCACAAAACGCCCGATCCCGACCTTCCCCGACTCACGCATTGCGTCGAGCAGCAGCCGGTAGGCCTTCGCACCACCGGCGCTTGGAGCGAGGTAGTAGGAGTGGTCGTAGTAGATCGGGTCGATGTCCTCGAGGTCGACGAACTCCTGGATATCGATCGTCTTCGTCGCCTTCGGGTCGAGTGCGTCGAGCTCATCGGGGTCGATCGTCACGTAGCGATCGGGCGACAGCTCGTAGCCCTTGACGATGTCCTCGTACGCGACCTCCTCGCCGGTGGTCGCGTCCACGCGCTTCTGCCGGATCCTGCCGCCGGTCTTCCCGGACAGCTGGTGAAAGCGCACGGTCTTGGGCGAAGTCGCGGTGTACAGCTTGATCGGTACGTTGACCAGCCCGAAGCTGATCGCGCCAGTCCAGATTGAGCGGGCCATATCAGTTTTGTATAGCGAACATTTGGCTTTCTCAAGCTATGACGGCTCGATTGCCTGAAACTCATCGGCACGCAGGTCGTCCGGGGGCCATCGCGACTCGACATACCCTGGTCGGCAGCCGCCGGGTGTTTGTCCGGCGAGGGGGGTGGCGAGAACAACCGGAACGCTCAAGAACGTTGTGTGCGGGCGGCGTTTTCGCGCAAAGTGGTCGCTGTCGCCGTGGCAACCACTGCGCTCAACAGCGCCGCGGATTGCCGGCGTTCTTGCGCGCTGTGGTTGTTCAATCTCACGAAATGCCCCGCCGGACCGTTTCACAGCCAGTGAGACCGCCGCCCTTCCAGCAGCTGCTCGACAGCCACGGCCGCGACGTGCACCGCTTCCTAATCGCGACGGTGGGCTCCAGCGACGCCGACGACTGCTACCAGGAGACGTGGATCGCCGCGCTGCGCGCCTATCCCAGGCTGAGGAACGCCTCGAATCTCCGTGGCTGGATCCTGACGGTCGCGCATCGCAAGGCGATCGACCACGTGCGCTCGCGCCGGCGCCAGGCGATCCCGGTCGCGGACGTGCCCGAGCGGGCGTCGCAGCCGGCGGAGCCGCTGCTCGACGGGCAGGCCGAGCTGTGGGCTCATGTTCGCCAGCTACCGGCCAAGCAACGCGCCGCGGTCGCTCTGCGGTTCGTCACCGACGCGGGCTACGAGGAGATCTCGAGCGTGATGGGCACCACGCAGGAGGCCGCACGCCGCAACGTTCACGAGGGACTCAAGCGACTTCGAATGGAGTTTCAGCCATGACCACGCCACTGGAGCAGGCGCTCTCGCAACCGCTGCCCGACACTCCGTTGCCGGAGTTCGATCTGGCCGCCGCGGCCGCCGGGCTGCTCGACGTCGCCTACGCGACCCTCGACTCGCCGGTCGGCAAGCTGCTCCTCGCAACGACGCCACAGGGGCTCGTCCGGATCGCCTACCTCGACGACAGCGAGGTCGAGGAACTCGTGCTCGAGGACCTCGCCGCCCGCATCTCGCCGCGCGTCCTGGTGTCCGCGCGCAAGGTGGACGAGCCCCGGCGCGAGCTCGACCAGTACTTCGCCGGCGCCCGCAAGCAGTTTGAGTTGGCGATCGACTGGCGCCTGACACACGGCTTCGGTCAGCGCGTGCTGCGCGCAACGGCCCGGATTCCGTACGGATCGGTTTCGACCTACAAGTTCGTCGCCGCCGAGGCGGGCAGCCCGCGCGGGTACCGGGCGGCGGGCAATGCGCTCGGCGCCAACCCGCTGCCGATCGTGGTGCCCTGCCACCGCGTGCTCCACTCAGGCGGTGGGCTGGGCGGCTACACCGGCGGGCTCGAGCGCAAGCGGGTGCTGCTGACGGTCGAGGGCCGGCCGGCCTGAGATGGCGATTCAGTTTCGGCTACGGGAACTGAATCGCCATTCACCCCACTAGCTGCGCACCGCGTCGTAAGCGATCCGCAGGTGAAGCGGGCCCCGCAGGACCGGGCTCGGACGGTACGGCGGCGGATCCTCGGCCAGTCGCGGGTTCTGCAGGCGTTGCGCGAGCGCGACCAGCGCCCGCGTCGCCTCCAGGCGCGCGAGCGGCGCCCCGAAGCAATAGTGGATGCCGCCGCCGAAGCCGACGTGCTGGATGTCGCCCCTGTCCGGATTGAAGCGATCAGGGTCGGCGAACCGTGAGGGATCGCGGTTCGCGGCCGCGAGCATCAGGAACAGCTTGGACCCCTTCCCGATCCTGACCCCGTCGATCTCGAAGTCGGTGAGCGCCGAGCGGTCTGGGAGGTACTGAACGGGTGGTTCCAGGCGCAACAGCTCCTCGACGACCGGGATCGCCCAGTCCGGCTCACGCCGGAGTCGTTCGAGCGCGCTCGGGTTTCGCAGCAGCGTGAGCATGCCGTTGCCGATCAGGTTGACGGTCGTCTCGTGACCGGCGATGAACAGCAGCATCCCGGTGATCTGAAGATCCTGGTCGGTGAGCCGCCCGTCCTCGACCAGCCGCGACAGCATCGAGTCGTTCGGCTCGGAGTGATACTGCTTGATCAGCTCCCCCAGGTACCCGAAGAGCGCGATCACCGCGGCATCTCGGCGGCGGCCCAGCTCCTCGGCTCCTTCCTGATGAGCGGCGTCGATCCCGCCGACGGCGTCGGCCGCCCATCCCTTGAACTTCGCCTCGTCCTCCACCGGCACCCCAAGCAGGCGGCAGATCACCGATACAGGCAGCGGATAGGAGAACGCGTCCACCAGATCGACCTCGCCCGCTTCAGGGAACGCGTCGATCAAACGCGCGATGTCCTGCTGGATCGGGAGATCCTGGCCGGTCACGAGCCCCGGGGTCACCGGCGGCCCGAACGCTCGGGTCACCGCCTCGCGCACGACATCGTGGCGGGGAGGATCGGTGTTGAGGAAAGGCATGTTGTCCATCACCAACGCGCCCTCCGGGTCGTTCATGTTGTGCGGATCGACGCTGAGACGCGGATCACGGAGGAGGGCGATCACGTCGTCGTAGCGGGAGAACGCATGGCTGTCCTTGCCGACCTGAACGATTCGCTGCGCTCTGAACTCGGCGTAGATCGGCCACGGGTTGGCTCGGTTGGCCTGATCGGTCAACTCGCTCAGCAGCTCGCTCATCGCGCTCCTTTCAGCTCCTGGTGGCCGGCTCCGCGGGCACGCGGCGCGCCTCCATCGTGGTGGGCGAGTGCCCGGTGACGATCACTGTCGGCAGGTGGTAGGCCGGCGCGTCGGCGAAACCCGGGTCGCCGGGCAGTTCTTCCTCGGCCAGTGCCGGCAGCTCTGACATCGGTGCCGCCGACCGGATCAGTGCCCGGTAGTGCTCCAGGTAGCGTCCGTGGTCGAACGTGACCGCGGCGATCACGCGGCCCTCACGGCCGTAGGCGGCCGCGAAGCGACGCCGCTCGAGCGAGCCCTGGGTCAGGACGATCTGATCTGCCAGAGCGGGCACGCCGACGGACTTGATGTTGGTCTCGAACTGGACCGACCAGAAGATCGGCACCGAAACGTGGGCGCGGCGCTGACGGGGGGCGCAGATCATGTTGTGCGCCGCGATCCGCGCTCCGATGAGCGCGTTCTCCCAATGTTCGAGCGCAAGAAACTCGTAGTCGAACAGCGCATGCGGGAAACGGGCCACGTCGCCGGCGGCGAACACATCGTCATCGATCAGCCCGTCCACCTGGTAGGCGCGGCCGCCGGCGTCGACGGAGAGCCCGAGCGGGCCGGCGGCGAGCCCCGAGTCGGCCAGCCATTCGGTGTTGCGGATCGCGCCGAGCGCGACGACCGCCACGTCCGCCTCGATCTCTGTTCCGTCCGCGAGCGCGACACCGGTCAGGCGACCGTCGGCGCCCTGAAGCGACTCGACGGCGACGCCGCAGCGCAGGTCGACGCCGGCCTGACGCTGCATCTCGGCCGCCACCTCGCCGACCGCCGCCCCCAAAGCACCGGCGAGCGGCCCCTCGCCGCGCTCGAGCACCGTGACCTCGTGGCCGCGACCGCGGCAGATCGACGCGACCTCCGAGCCCGTGAAACCGGCACCGATCACGACTACGCGCCGTGGTTCGCGGTCGAGCTGGTCGCGCAGCGCTCTTGCGTCCTCCCCGGTCCTGATCGAGAAGACCCCGTCGAGCTGCGCCTGCTCGGCGTGCGGCCACGGCCGGTTGCGGACCCCGGTCGCGATCAGCAGCTTGTCGTAAGGCACGCGCGAGCCATCCGCCAGGACGACCTCCTTCTCGTCGCGATCCAGCGCCGTCGCGGGCACCCCCAGGCGCCACTCGATCGGCTCGAGGTCGGTCATGACGGGAAGGGCGGTGTGCTCCGGAGCGACCCATCCCGAGAGGACCTGCTTTGAGAGCGGTGGCCGGTCGTAGGGAGGCTGTGGCTCGTCGCCGATCATCGTGATCGGCCCCCTGAAGCCGCCGTCGCGCAGCGCCTCGGCGCCCCGCAGCCCAGCGAGCGAAGCCCCAACGACGACGATCGGACCGTTGGTCACGAGCTCTGCCCGTGCGCGCCGTCGACGAGCTCGAGCGAGATCGCCTGGACAGGGCACGCGGCGGCGGACCGTCGAAGGCGTTCGACCAGCTCGTCGGAGGGCTCAGGGTCGTACATCAGCCCTTCGACGCCGACGATCCGGAACGACTCGGGCGCCAGGAAAGCGCACTGCGCGTAGCCCTGGCACACGGACAGGTCGACGACGATCTTCACGGCTAGGCGCCCGACGCCCTCATTCGGGTCTCCACGAGGCGGATCATTACAGACCGTTCCGCGCCCGTGGTTCTTCGCCCGTGAGCCATCTCACACAATTTCCGGTGCGCTCCGGTAGACATGGGCCTCCGAGAGAGGGAGGCCAGCATGAGCAGGAACCAGACCATGAAAGGGCTGCCGCCGGGGCCGAGTGTTCCCGCCGCGATGCAGCTGCTTGCGACCTGGAAGCGCCCCGGTGCGTCGCTCGAGCGTCAGCGGCGCCGCTACGGCAAGCGCTTCACCGTCCAGCTTCCGTTCCAGCCGCCGTTCGTGATCCTGGCCGACCCCGGCGACATCAAGGAGCTGCTGACGGCGCCCCCCGACGCGATCCATCCCGGTGAAGGCGCACGCGTGCTCGAGCCGATCATCGGCCGCAACTCGGTGATCCTGCTTGACGAAGGCGCACACATGGAGCAGCGCAAGCTGATGCTCCCGGCGTTCCACGGGGAGAAGATGCAGGCGCTGACCGGCCTGATGACCGAGCTCGCCGAGCGCGAGGTCGGGTCCTGGCCCACCGAGCAGGTTGTCGCACTGCATCCGCGCCTCCAGCGGCTGACCCTCGAGATCATCCTCCGCGCGGTGTTCGGACTGGAGCAGGGAGCGCGGCTCGACCGGCTGCGGGACCTGCTGACGAAAACGCTCGAGTTCGGCGAGAGCCCGTTCTCGGTGCTCCCGGCGGCACAACGGTTCTACCGGTTCGTTCCGTCGCTGAGGCGCTTCCAGCTGGCGATGAGAGAGGCCGATGGGCTGATCTTCGAGCTGATCGACGAGCGCCGCTCCTCAGGTGGGTGGGCACCGAATCACGACCGTGTCGACGTGCTCACGATGCTGCTCGCGGCCCGGCACGACGATGGTTCGCCGATGTCGCCGCAGGAGCTCCGCGACGAGCTGATGACAGCGCTGGTCGCCGGTCACGAGACGACAGCCTCCGAGCTCGCGTGGGCGTTCGAGCGCCTCGCCAGGGAACCCGAGGTGACGCGGCAGATCGCGCAGGAGATCGACGCTGGCGACGGCGATCAATACCTGACCGCGACGATCCACGAGGTGCTGCGCCTGAGGCCGGTGCTTCCGAGCGCCGCCCCGCGCCTCGTGAAGAAGCCGATCCGGATCGGCGACCACGAGTATCCAGCGGGCGTCGCCCTCCTGGCGAGCACCTACCTCGTCCACCGCGACCCCGAGATCTACCCCGATCCGTACTCGTTCAGGCCGGAGCGATTCATCGACAGCAAGCCCGGGACGTACACCTGGATCCCGTTCGGCGGCGGGCGGCGGCGGTGCCTGGGAGCGAGCTTCGCGCTCCAGGAGATGAAGATCGTGCTGAAGGCCGCGCTCAGCCGTTACGAGCTGAACTCCGTCGGCGCAGCGCCGGAGCCGCCGGCGCGGCGGAGCATCACGCTCAGCCCGGCCCGCAGCGCGACCGTCGTGCTGCACGACCGCGCGCGGCGAGCGCTCCCCGCGGCCGAGCCGGCACTTGCAGCGTGAGAGCTGATCAACGCCCTCCCGGCGACGCCGACTGGCACTTCGAGGCGGTCCGCTGAACATGAACATGCCCCCCGGGGGGTAGTAACCCGGGCGTGGATCTGTTGCGTGGAGTCCGGGCGTTTGACCGCCGCCAGCAACGGACCCGCTGGCTGGCGGTTCCAGTCGCCGTGATACGGAAGTTCGGGGACGATCAGGCGGGCGGGCTGGCGGCGCTGATCGCCTACTACGCGTTCTTCTCGCTGTTCCCGCTGCTGCTGGTTTTCGTGACGATCCTCGGGTTCGTGCTGCACGGCGACGCCGGCCTGCAGAACTCCATCCGCAATGGCGTGCTCGGTCACTTCCCGATCATCGGCAAGGACCTTCAGACCAAGCAGCTGCACGGTCGCGCGCTGTCGCTGGTGATCGGCGTCGCAGCGCTACTGTGGGCCGGTCTCGGCGTTACCCAGGCGGCCCAGAACGCGTTCGACAAGGTGTGGGCGGTGCCGTTCAAGCACCGGCCTGACTTCCTGCGCAAGCGACTGCGCGGGGTCGCGCTCGTCGCCGCGCTCGGGTTGCTGTTCTTGGTCTCCTCGGTGGCCGCGGGCCTGATGTCCGGCGGGCTCGGCGGCGTACCGCTGAAGATCGGTGGCGTGGTGCTGTCGCTGCTGATCAACTTCGGGATGTTCACGGTCGCGTTCCGCCTGCTGACCTCCGCGTCGGTGCCGACGAGTTGCATGTGGATCGGGATCGCAGTGGCGAGCGTCGCGTGGGAGATGCTGCAGATCCTCGGCGGCCTGTACGTCGACCACGTCGTGCGCCACGCGAGCAACACCTACGGGTTCTTCGCCTTGGTGATCGGCGTGCTCGCGTGGCTGCAACTCGGCGCGCAGACGACTCTGTACGCCGCCGAGCTGAACGTCGTACTGGTGCGCCGCCTGTGGCCGCGAAGCCTGTTTGACCCTCCCCTGCCGGGCGACGAGAGAACGCTGGCCGCGATCGCAAAGGTGGAGGAGCGCAACGAACGCGAGCGGATCGACGTGCGGTTCGAGCCTTCGCTCAGCGACGGTGAGGCTGGTAGCGAGCCGGTCAGAACAGGCGATCCGGCGTCTGGCGTCTAGTCAGCTCGAGCGGCCACTTGCACAGCCCGCCTTCGGCGGGGCAGCCCTTGCACACCGCGTGATGCGGGGCCTCGGTGACCCGGAATCGGCGCCGCAGCACGCCCTCGGCGAGACGCTCGAGCCGCTGCTCGAGCGCGGGCAGATCGGCGGCCGTGAACGAGGCGCTCACCGGCCGCCCGGGTTGCTCGAGGAACAGGTGCACGACATCGACGGCGCGCGTGCCCGCGTGAAGCGCGGCGATCGCGTAGATCAGCCGCTGAGTCCCGTACTCACGGGCCACTACTTCCTCGGGCGAGGCGTCCTCGAGCCGATCGCTCTTGTAGTCGACGACCAGTCCACGGGCACCGGTGGAGCGAGGGCGGGTGGGATTTGATTCCCGCGCGAGCACGTCGAGCGCGCCGGTGATCCTGATCCCGCTGGGCAGCAGAAACGAGAACCGCTCCTCGCGCCGGACATCGTCGGCGCCGGCGAGCCGGGCACAGACATCGCTGCGCGCGAACGCGTCGACGAGGTCGGCGAGCTCGCCGACATCCACCTCAGCGAGCACTCCGGCCCGCCGTGCGATCGCGATCACGGTCGTCGCGGCCGGCCGCACCGGACGCCGGAAGTCGAGCGCCTCGAGCAGCGCATGCAGCACGATCCCGCGCTCCGCCCCGGTCAGGTCGACGGCCGGCCCGCCGCCGCCGACCCTGCGCTCTGCCACCGCGGGTAGCCGCAGCACGCGCTCGGCGTAGAAGCGGTACCCGCAGCGCTGGTACTCGCCCAGCGACGAATAGCTCAGAGTCGAGACCGCGGGCCCTTCGCGCCGGGCCTCCGGCACCGCAGGCGCTGGCGGCGGCGCTGGTGGCGGCGCTGGCGCCGGCGCTGGCGCGGGCGCCACCGGCGCGGCGGCTGCCACGGGGGTTGGGCCCGGAGCTGCCTCGCTCGGGCCCTCCTCGGCCTCGCTCGGGCCCTCCTCGGCCTCGCTCGGGCCCTCCTCGGCCTCGCTCTGGCCCTCCTCCAAATCCCCAGGCCGCACGATCCGCCACGCCACGCCGCCGGCCACGCCGGCGGCCCCGCCGCCCGCCACGCCGCCGGCCACGGCCTCGCTCGCCTCCCCGGCCAGCTTCGCGATCTCGGGCACGACCGCGGGCCCGATCCATGCCATCGGCGACGCGGTCTCCTTCCACTCCTCGAGCCGCGCCGCGCCGCTCAGGATCAACCGTTCGCGGGCGCGCGTCATCGCCACGTAGAAGACCCGGCGCTCCTCCCGTGCTTCAGCCGCAACCTGCTCATCGCCGAGCTCCCGGTAGTCGAGCGCCGGCACGGCCTTCGCCGTGCCCGGTTCGCTGAGCCGCAGACCGAAGCGGCCGTCGCGCCCGATCCGCATCAGCTCCGCCCGCCGCCACGGGGCGCGTCCCAGATCGGCCACGCACACGATCTCGAACTCGAGCCCCTTCGCCCGGTGGATCGTCATCAGCCGCACCGCGTCGAGCGCCTCCCCCTCGACGGGAGCTTCGCTCTCGCGCGGGTCGCCCACCCAGCCGCCGGCACGACCCCTCACAAGTTCCAGGAACCCGGACAGGTCGGCGCCGTGAACGGCCTCGAACTCCCGTCCCAGACGCATCAGTTTGCGCACGTTTGCGAGCCGCCGCTGGCCCCCGCTGAGCGCCAGGATCCTCAGGTCGTAGCCGGTGAGCACCAGCGCACGCTCGATCAACTGATCGAGCGAGATCCGCGCTCGCGCCGCCCGCTCGGACTCAAACCACTCGGCAAACCGGTCCAGCCGCTCGCGATCGGCGCGATCGAGCTCGTCGAGCTGGTCGGTCGGCTCGCGCACCACCCACCATGGGTCCCGGGAAGCAGCCCGCGCGCCGGCCGCCAGCAACACCAGGCCGCCGAGCGAAAGCCCGACGAGCGGCGACGCGAGCAGCGTGTACAGCGCCTCCTCGTCCCGCGGATTGGCCAGCGCGCGCAGGTAGGCGACCATGTCGACGATCTGCGGGTGTGACCAGTAACCCCGGCCGCCGATCAGATAGGTGGGGATCCCGCAATCTTCGAGGGCGCGCTCGTAGGCCCGCAGATCGGTTGTGGCGCGGGTGAGCACGACGATCTCCCGCGGCGCCGCCCCGCCGTCGATCAGCTCACGGATCCGCTCGGCGAGCGCCCGTGCCTCGGCGCGGCGCCATGGCGCGGCAAGACCCTCGACCTCCCAGTCGGCGGCCTTGTCCGCGATCAGCAGCTCGACCAGCGGTTGGCCGGCGGGTGGATCGGTCCGGGCCGCCACGAGCGGCATGAACTGCTCGCCGAGCTCGTCTGCAAACGAGGCGTTCAGCACGTCGATGATCTCGCTGCGCGAGCGGAAGTTCCTCTGCAGCGTGGCGCGCCGCCCGCGCGCGGCGAGTCGCTCGGAGAGCTGCTCGAACAGCTCGACGTCGGCGTGCCTGAAGGCATAGATCGACTGCTGCGCGTCGCCGACGGTGAACAGATTGCCGGTTCGCCCGTCCCCCGCCTGCCCGCGCGCGATCGACGCGATCAGTGCCAGCTGCACGCGATTGGTGTCCTGGAGCTCGTCGACCATGATCCGCTCGAAGCGCGCGGCGTATCGTTCGCGCAGCTCGTCGTGCTCGGCCAGGAGATCCCGGGTGATCAGCTCAAGGTCCTCGAAGTCGAGCCCTGACACAGATCGCTTGAGCGCCTCGTAGCGGCGGCCGAATGCGGCCAGCAGCTCCCCGAGCAGCGCGTGCGTGCGCGCGACGTGTTGGTGCTCGCATGCGCGACGCAGCTCGGCGAGCGCCCGCGTGTACCCGAGGCAGACGGGCGTCGAGAGCGCGGCGCCGTTGCCCCCCGGCAGCGCGATCCGATCGAGCTCCCCAGGCCACCACTCGTCTCGCGCGATCAGCTCCCCGCAGCGTCCGAGCCGCTCCAGCGCTTGGAGCACCCTGACGCCCGGGTCAGGCAGAGCGCCCAGCTCAGCGGCCGCGGCCGCGGCGGCCCGCTCGAGCTCGCTGCGGGCATCGGCACGCGACGGCGCGGGGCCGAGCGGCGCAAGCCGGGGCGCTCGTTGGCCGCGTGATCGAAGCTCGGCGTAGACGCCGCGGATCGCGCCGCGCAGCGCACCCGCGCCGTAGGAGGCGATCAGCTCGACCCCACCCGGCGACCGCGCTGCGAGCTCCTCGAGTGCCGCCTCAAACGCCGCCCCGGCAAGTCGGGTCGCCTCCGCGTCATCGAGAACGACGAACATTGGATCGAGTCCAGCTGCGAGGGAGTTGGCGCGCAATACGCGCGCGCAGAAGCCGTGGATCGTCGAGATGAACGCACCCTCGGTGGCCCGCGCCGCGTCATCGGCGGGGTGGGCGGGATCGAATTCCCGCAACCGCCCGCGGATCCGCTCGCGCAGCTCAGCTGCGGCCTTCTCGGTGAAGGTGATCGTCAGGATCGCGGCGACGTCGATGCCGTCCTCGAGTACCGAGCGCACAAAGCGCTCGACGAGCACAGAGGTCTTCCCGCTGCCGGCGCTCGCGGCCAGCATCATGTCGCCGTCGCGGCGTTCGATCGCCTCCAGCTGCTCCTCGGTCCAGTTGCGCCCGCCCGCGGCCGTCTCAGGATCTGCGCAGCGCGGGCCCTCAGCTAACACGGCAGATCCCCGGGTACCTGCAGCCTTCGCGGGAGCACGTCTCCGGACACGGCTCGAGCCGACCGGTCCGCAACCGCACGGCCAGCGCGACCGCCTGGTCCTCGGCCTCGGCCAGCATCCGTTCCAGCTCCTCGGGCTCGCGGGCATCGTTTGCGACGACGCAGCCGCCGACCGGAGCGCCCTTGGCGAACGCGCCACGAGCGCGAAGGTCGCCGCCGCCGAGCGGCTGGTAGAGGCCCGCCACCGGCTCGAGCCGGAGAAGCCTGCGCACCGCGAGCATGTAAAGCGCGACCTGCAGCTGCTTGTCGGCGATCCACCGCGCTCCTTGATAGGCGGGCCGCACGCCGCCGCTCTTGTAGTCGCGCACGATCGCGTGGCCAGCGCCATCGACATCCACGCGGTCGATGACGCCGCGTACCCGGACGCCGTCGGTCAGCTCGAGCGCAGGGAGCGCCCCTTCCTCGTTCTCGAAGCCAAACCGCAACTCGAGCGCCTCGGTGGTCAGCTCGGAGCCATCACCCGCCTCGTGGCGCAGGTAGCGCCGCAGGTCAGCCTCGATCGAGCGCAGGACCGCCGCGCGCGAGCCCTCCGGCAAACCGGCCGGGGCGGCCGGGCTCTCGGCCCACAACTGACCGAGCACCTCCTCGAGGATCCGGTAGGCGTCGGGAAGCGTTCGCTCGGTGAGAGGGACGGCGAGGCGCCGCATGAGCTTTTCGATCACGGCGTGCATGAAGCTGCCCCGGACGAGTGGGTCGGGGTCTGGCTCGATCGGCCGGGGCTGGAGCTCGCGCTCGATCAGCCACTTGACCGGGCACTGCGCATAGGACTCGAGCGCGCCGCCGGAGACCAGCTCGCGGTGGCGCACGTGGCGAAGCGCGATCTCCCCGAGGGAGAAGTCGCGGCGGTCATCGCTCTCACCGCCGGCAGCGGCAGTCGCCCGTGCCCGCTCACGAGCCGTCGGCGCCTCCTCGGGCGCCCACACCACGTCCGAGAGCAGGCGCCGGCGGCGACGCGCTGGCCAATCCTCCACCAGCAGCTCGGCGACGTCGTCGATGAACGGCGAGGCCGCGGCGACGTTGCCCTCCTCGTCGGAGCTGCGGTAGCTGAGCACGAGCTGCTCGGTGGCGCGCGAGACGCAGGCATAGAACAGGTAACGCTCGCGCGCCAGCACCAGGTGCTCGCTCTGACGCAGCCGGAGGCCCGCGCAGCGCGCGAGCTCGCGCCGCCGATCGTCGGACAGAAACGGCTCGGGCGACCCGGCCAACGGAAACTCGCTCTCCTGCAGCCCACACACGATCACGGCCCGGAACCGCCGGGCACGGATCGTCAGCGGGTCCGCCAGCAGCACAGCTGGATGCGATTCCCCGACACCGGCGGCCGACACCTCGAGGTCGTCGAGCAGCCCAAGCAGGTCGGGACCCGTCATCGCCCAGCCCAGCTCGGCGATCTCATCGAGCGCCCGCAGCAGCGCGCCGAGCGCGCGTGCGTCGAGCTCCTCCGCGGCTGTGAGCTCCGGCGCCCTGCCGCGGTGCGGCGCGGCGAACATCCTGCGCGCGTGGCGGGCCAGCTCCCCGGCCGGATCCTCGGCGGCCCGCAGCGAGTCGATCTCCTCGAGCCGCCAGCCGAGCCGCTCGCGAGCGTCCTGCGCTGTGGCGATCCGCTCTCGGCGTACATCGGCTTCGAGCGCATCGGCCACCTCCGGGCGGTCGAGCAGCCCCGGCGAGCGCAGATAATCGAGCAGGTCCTCGGCGCCGGCGGCGTGGGCCGGATCGGATCCCAGCAGCGCGCAGCGGGCGAGCCCGACGACGCCGCGGCCCAGCGCCGTGTGCGAGAAGCGGACCTTGCGCTCCGCGGTCAGCGGGATCCCGTATTGCTCAAACACCTGCTCAACGAGCGGCGCCGCGCGCGCGGTCGAGCGGAACACGACGACAAGCTCCTCGGCCGGGACCCCGTCGCCGAGCATCCGCAGCACCTCGGCCGCGACCATCTCGATCTCGGCGCGTTCGCCGCCCGCCTCCAGCAGCCGGACCGCCTCACCAGGCTCGACCCGCTCGCCTGCGGACTCGAACAGCTGCCGCTCGAGGCGATGGAGGACGTGCCGCGAGCCCGCGGCGTAGTGCTCGTCAAGCGGTGGAAGCTCGAGCACTCGCTCGGCGAGCTGCCGGAGCCCCTCGACCGTCTCCGCGCGGGCGCTGAGTGCAGACCGCCCAGCCTCGTAGGTCAACGAGACCATGACCTCCGTGTCCGCGATCCGCGCGAGCGTCTCGACGGCGTCGCACTCCAGCGGCGTGAGGTCGTCGAAGCCATAGACGAACACCGGCTCGGAGCCCCACCGGCCAGGCGACGCCCGCAGCGCGTCGAGCGCGCGCCACGCATAAAGGTCCGAGTCCACCCGCCCGAGCCGTTCGAGCTCGCGCCCATAGGCGAGGTACAGGGTGGCGAGATCGTCCGCATACAGCCGGCGGCGTTCATCCTCGAGCGCCCACGCGTCGAGCCCCCGGGCGAACCGCTGGGGGCTGATCAGCGACCGGCCGAGCTCCGCGATCAGGTTCCCAAGCGCCTCGACGAACCCGGGAGCGCCGGCGGACTCGCCCAAGAGCTTCAGCGGACTTGCTGCGACCGCGCGGCGGATCGCCCACTCGCGCTGCAGCGCCGATAGTCGCACGCCGTCGTAAGCGCTCCGCCTGGCGATCTCGTGCGCCAATCCGGAGAACGTGACCACCCGTCCGAGCACCGCGCCCTCGCCCGCCAGCTCGCGGGCGTAGTGCTCGGCGTCCTGCACCGTGGGGACGACCAGCACCGCCCCCCGGCGCGACGCATCGGCGAACGCGCCGAGAACCTCCCCGGCCTTGGCCGAGTTGGCGGGTCCGAGCACCAGCGTCAGGGGCATGGGCCTATGGTGGCGCGCGCCCCCGACGGCAAATGCGATCGGCGCGGCGCTTGGGGCGCTTCGCGACCGTCGATGTGGATCCCGCCCACCCGCGAGGGCCCGTCCAGACGGCCCGGTGGGGCGGCCATCAGGGTCGCTCTGCTCGGTGTTGGGCTATCGAAGCGGGGTGAAGTGCCCTGCGACCCCCATAACGCTGGCGGCCGCGCTCGCGATCGCCTTGGCGCAGCGTGGGGGCTATGACCCCCACTTCGCTACAAAACACCCGGGCGTCTGGGCGTTTTGGCGCATTGCGGGGTTCCGGGACGGCAGTGCGGGCAGTGCGGCAGCGCGCGCAGCGCGGCAGCGCGGCAGCGCGGCAGTGCGGGCGGGAGCCCTTTCGAAAGCCCTGCCGGGGACAGCAACGCCCGCAGAGCCGGTCCGGACGGGCCCTCGCGGGCCTCGTGGCTGGGCCCGCTCGGCATCCAGCCTCGCCACGACCGCGCCCGCCACGAGTCGTCCGGCTGGACGCCGAGCGAAGCGAGGCCCAGCTAGGCCGCTTCAGGCGTTGCCGCCGGCTCCTCCACCTCGGGCGGCTTCGCGCCCTCCTTAGCCCACGGCTCGTCGAACTCGACCCGCCACTTGCCGTCCTCGGCCTGCTGGAGCGCGAGCTTCGCGCGGAAGCTCTTGCCCGACCGGCCCTTGAAGCCGCCGACCTGCTTCTCGGTGCGACCCGTCCTGATCAGCTCGCGCGCGACCGACACCGGCAGCTGCTTGCCGGCCTTCGCCTTCCAGATCACGAACCCGCAGCCGGGATCCTCGCGCGACCAGCACGAGTAGCCCTTGCGGTTCTCGACGATGTCACGCCCGCAGACCGGGCACGGACCGAGATTTGCCCGCGGGATCCGCACGTCCTTGAGCTTTGAGTCCAGCTCCCCGACCGTCTCGGACGTGAACTTCACGATGTCGCCCATGAACGCCTCGCGAGAGTCCTCGCCCGTCTCGATCCTCGAGAGCCGGTGCTCCCACTCGCCGGTCAGCCCGGGAGAGGTGAGGGCGTGCTCGCCGAGCAGGCGGATCACGTTGAGCCCCTTCTCGGTGACGACCAGCGCACGGCCGTCGCGCTCGACGTAGCCGACCTGGATCAGCCGCTCGATGATCGCCGCGCGGGTTGCGGGCGTGCCGATCCCGGAATCCTTCATCGCCTCGCGCAGCTCCTCGTCGTCGACGAGCTTGCCGGCGGTCTCCATCAGCGTGACCAACGAGCCGTCCGTGTAGCGGCGCGGCGGTTTTGTCTCCTTACGCTCGGACCCGACCTCCTTGACCGCGGCCTGCTCGCCCTCGGCCAGCCGCGGCAGCTGTTGCTCGCGGCCCTCGTCGTCGTCGGTGCGCTCCTCGACGTCGGCGGTCTCGCCGTACACGGCTCGCCACCCGGGCACGAGGATCCGCTTGCCCCGCGTGCGGAACACGTGCTCGGCGACGGTCGTCTCGACGCGCGTGTTCTCGAGCACCGCATCCGGGTGGAACACGGCCAGGAAACGGCGAACGACCAAGTCGTAGATGCGCTTGTCGTCCTCGTTCATCTTGTCGACCGGATGGCGCTCGGCGCGGGTCGGAATGATCGCGTGGTGGTCGGTCACCTTGGCGTTGTTGACGACGCGACCGAGCGGCAGCACGTCGAGTCCCAGCACGTATCGCGCGCCCTCGGCGTACTCGCTACGCTCCCCGACCAGCCGAGCGATCGGCTTGATTTCGCCGATCATGTCGCTGGGCAGGTAGCGCGAGCTCGTCCTCGGGTAGGTGAGCGCCTTGTGCTCCTCGTAGAGGCGCTGGGCCGCGGCGAGCGTGCGCCGCAGCGTGAAGCCGTAGCGCGAGCTGGCGTCGCTCTGCAGCCGCGTGAGGTCGTACAGCAGCGGCGGGCGCTGCTTCTGCTCAGACTTCGCGAGCTTCGTGATCTCGCCGGTCTGCCCCTCGCAGTCGGCGACGATCGCCTCCGCCTCAGCAGCGCTCTTGACGCGAGGATTGGCGCCGGCGTGGAAGCGGCCCTCGTAAACGCGACCGGCCGGCTCGACCACCGGGTCGAACACCGCGTCGACGACCCAATAGGGCTCGGGCTTGAAGTCTCGGATCTCCTGCTCACGGCGCGCCAGGATCGCAAGCGTCGGCGTCTGCACGCGGCCAAGGGAGACCGCTCCGTCAAACGAGGAGCGCAGCCGGATCGTGGCGGCGCGCGTCGCGTTCATTCCGACGATCCAGTCCGCCTCGCTGCGCGAGCGTGCCGCCGCCTCCAGCGACGCCAGGTCCTGGCCGGGACGTAGACGGCCGAACGCGTCCTTGATGGCCTCGTTCGTCATCGAGTTCAGCCACAGCCTCTGCACCGGCTTCTTCGACCCAGATTTCTCGTAGATGTAGGCGAAGATCAGCTCTCCCTCGCGGCCCGCGTCGCAGGCGTTGACGACGCGCTCGACCTCGCCGGCGCCGAGCAGCCGCTTGACGACGTTCATCTGCTTCTTCGAGCGTTCGTCGCGCACGACCAGCTTGAAGCGGTCGGGGACGATCGGAAGATCCGCCATCCGCCACTTCTTGAAGCGATCGTCGTACTCGTCGGGGTCGGCGAGCTGTACGAGGTGGCCGACCGCCCACGTGACGATGTCCTCTGGGCCCTCGAGATAGCCCTCGTGCTTGGTGAAGCTGCCCGGCAGCACGCGCGCCAGGTCGCGGCCGACAGAAGGCTTCTCGGCGATGATCAGTGTCTTGGCCATGAGTTCGGGGAGGGTAGCGCCAAGCGCAACCTTCACCGAAAATGCCTACTGCAATTCCGCCGCCCGCCGGATCACGGACGGAATCGAGAGCTCATCCCCGGCCCGCGCCGCTTCGCCGATCAGCTTCGAGGCCAGCGGACCGCCGCCCAGCAACTGGGCGTAGTCGAGCTGGGTGTGGGCGAGCGCAACCGGCGCCTTCAGCCCCTTGTTGGCGAGCAACGCGCGCTCGAAATGCGCGGCCGCCTGGCTTTCCGAGCCCATCGCGCCGGCGAGCTTGCCCAGGATCCGGGCGGTTGAGCCGAGGCACACGGCCGCGAGGCCGATCACCACGTTCGCCGCCGTGTACGGGAGCAGCAGGTCGTATAGGCGCTCCGCCCGCGAGGCGTCCTCGAGACCTACGCAGACATCGCTCAGCAGCGTCATCGCGATCATCCAGTCGCCGTCCCGAGGGATTCGCTCGAAGCCCTGCTCGGCGATCACCTCGAACTCCGATCGTGCCTCGCCGCGACGTCCGGACTCCAGCATCAGCGTCGCGAGCGCCGCGCGCCAGGCAGGGCGGCCTGGGTTGCTGGCGACCATTTCGCGCGCCGCCCGCTCGAGCTCGCCAAGCCGGCCCTGCTCGCGGCGGATTGCCAGCAGCTGGATGGCGTAGTACTGCGGTGCCGTGACCGTCTCCGCGTTCGCCCCGATCGCAAGTGCATTTCCGGCCAGCTGCTCGGCCTCGTCGAGGTGCCCGGCGAGCAGCGCGCGCATCGCTCGCCAGACGATCGCGTGCCAGACGTAGAGCGGCTGGCGCAGCTGCTCGGCACCGGCCGTGAACGCCTCGATCTGGGCATCTACGGCGTCGCGATCGCCGTACTCGAGAAGGTCGACGACCAGCCACGCGTGCGCCTGCAGCTCGAGCTCTGTGTGCCCGACGCGCCGCGCCAGCGTCAGCATCTCGGTCGATGTCTCGAGTCGATCGCCCAGGTGCGCCGCGTCCCAGAGCGCGCGGCGGCGAGCGGCGCATGCGTTGGCTCGCGCCTCTGGATCGTCGAGCTCGTTCGCGATCTTGCCCGCCTCGTGGGCGAGCTCAGCCATCCTGTCTCGCTCCGGCGAGTAGTACAGCGCCCCGCACAGGCGGGCGAGCAGCTGCACGCGTGCCAGCGTCCGCTGGTCGCGCGTCATCTCGTCGGCGCGCTCGAGCAGCGCTATCAGCTCGGCGTCGACCACGCCCGGCTCCTGGATGTATCGCCGGGCGGCGCCGATCGCCGCCCGCACGAGGCTCTCGCTGTCACCGCGCTCCTCGGCGATCGTGGCAGCCTCGCGGAAGGCCTCGCGCGCCGCAGGACCCTCTCCGACGCGCACCTGCGCCTCGCCGAGCGCGAGTAGCAACTCGCAGCGACGGTCATCGGCGTCCGGGGCGAACCGGCGCAGCACATCGAGTGCGCCGGCGTACTGGTCGACCGCCTCCTCGTGCGCCAGCATCGCCGTCGCCTGCTCGCCCGCACGGATTGCGTATGTGATCGCCTTCTCCCATTCCTGCGCTCCGGCGGCCTGCCGGAAGTGGAAGGCGAGTGGAACCAACTGGGCCCGCCCGCCGCCGGCTCCGCGGGCGCGCGGGCCGGTTCCAGCCTCGAGCGCCTCACCCACGCGGCGGTGAATCCTGGCCCGGCGCGGTGCCGACATCCCCTCATAGAGGGTCTCTCGGATCAGCGCATGCGAGAAGCTGTAGCGACCCGGCCGGCCGGGTGTCTCGACCACCAGGCCCGCCGCGAGCGCCTCGTCGAGCGCGTTCAGGAACTCATCCTCCCCAAGTGACAGCGCCTCCTCCAGCAGCGTTGCATCGAAGTCGCGGCCGATCACGGCGGCAACGCGGAGCCACTGGTTGGCGTCGCCGTCAAGCCTTGCCAGGCGCCGGACGATCACGTCCTTGACGGTCTCGGGCAGCTCCACCTCGTGCAAGACGCCGGGGTCGTCGAGCTCCGAGCCGGGCGAGGTCGGCATCACTTCCATGAGGTGGCGGACGATCTCTTCGACGAACAGCGGATTGCCCTCCGTCTCCTCGTGAAGCGCCCGGCTGAACTCGCGCGAGGGCTCTCCGCCGGTCTGCAACGCGATCAGCTCCGCGGTCTCGCTTTCGGACAGACCCCGGATATCGACCTGCCAGATCGCGCGCGCGCGCCGCAGATCGCTGAGCGCGTCGCCGAAGCTGTCGGCGGTCGCCTCGGTGACCCGGTATGCGCCGGCGATCAGCAGACGGCCTGTGTTAAGTCCGCGCGCGAGGTGTCGCAACAGCATCAGCGTCGGCTTGTCGGCCCAGTGCAGGTCGTCGAGAACCAGCAGCACCGGCGTGCTCGTCGAGATCTCGGCGAGCAATCCGACGACCGCCTCGAATAGCCGGTAGCGCTCCGTCTCGGGGTCGCCGGCAGGCGGCGGCGGTAGCTCCGGCGCACGCCGCCGCAGCTCCGGCACGAGCCGCGCGAGCTCGGAGCCGTACTCGCGGGCGCTGGCCCGGAGCTGAGCGAATGGCACGTTCAGCACGTAATGGCGAAGCGCCTCCAGGAAGGGCTGATAGGGCACCACGCTCTCCTCGGGTGAGCGGCCCGCCAGCACGAGCGCGCCCCGCTCGTGCGCGGCTTTCGCAAGCTCGGCGATCAGCCGCGTCTTGCCGATGCCGGCCTCGCCCGCCAGCAGCAGGATTCGCCTGGCCGGGCCCAGCTCGCCCGCTGGCGCCGTCGCTCCATCGACGACGGTCTCCCACACGTGCTCGAGCTCCACGAGCTCCTGTTTGCGTCCGACCAGCGGCGTGGCTGCCCGGACGCGCAACTCGGCCGGAAGCTCGACGGCGACGGCGACCCTCACCGGGTGGACGGGATCTCGGGCAGGATCATTTCCGGCCCACCCGCGCGCGCCGGCGCGCAGCAGACGCTCGTGCACGGCCAGCGTCTCGGGTGAGGGAGTGGTCCCGAGCTCGTCGCGCAGCAGCGAGCGCAGCCGCTCGAACACGCGCAGTGCCTCGGCGACGTTGCCCTGCGCTGCCAGCGCCTCCATCAGCAGCACGTATCCGGATTCCCGGTAGGGCTCGGTTTCGATCAACCCTTGTGCCGCGCGGTTGACCGACGACAGCTGAGTGCCGCCGAGGCTGAGGCCGGCTCGGCCGATCACCTCGAGCGCCTGGAGGCGGATGTCCTCGAGCTCGCGGCGGTGCGGCTCGAGCCAGTCGGCGTGCGAGCCCGGCAGCAGCCCACGGCTGGCGATGTTGAGCGGCACCTGCGCGAGTGCCCACGCGCTTCGCACGTCGCCGTCCTCGAGCGCGCGCAGCGCCCGTTCGATCTCGAACCTGGCCGCCTCGACGTCGATCCAGATCGGCTCCGGCAGCGCGAGCCTCAGCTCGTCGCGTCCAAGCAGGCTGTCGCCCCCGAGTCCTGCGCGCAGTCGCGAGAGCAGCGTCCGCAGCGCGGCATCCTGAGAGCGGGGCACCTCCTCGGGCCACAGCGCCAAGATCAGCTCGTCGCGGCCGACGTGTCGGGTGCGGTTGAGGATCAGGTAGGCGAGCAGCAGCGGGACCTGCTTGCCGCGCAGCCGCCCGGAAAGTTGCGCGCTGTCGACTTCGACGGAAAGGTGTCCGCATAGCTGGATGCGGGTCCGCTCGCCGCCGTCCCTGGACTCGGCAACGTTCTGGAAACGTATCGACAACGCCAGCGCTGGATGGTATCGGTTGGATGGGCACCCACCCACCCACCCCACACGCCCAAGCCGGCTTTCCGGGGGTTGAACCTGACGTTCGGGGCCATGCGCAAGAGGCTGGCGACACGCGCAATGAACCTGGTCACGTGACCACCACCGAACAGCGACATCGACGGGTCGCTCACTGTGAGTGCGGGGCGCAGCTCACGGGAGCCTCCGAGACGGACCTGTTCGACGCTGCGCAGCGTCACCTCGCGCACCATCATCCGCAGCTCCTAGGGGCACTGGGGCTCGATCTGGTGCAGCAGATGGCCGAGGAGGTCGGAGGGTAAGACGGCTACGGGCGCCCGGGGGCGCTAACGCCGTTGGGCGGGCGGTGTTGCAGACCATCGCCCGCCCAAGGCGCGTCTCCCCCAAGTGATTACGGCAGTCAGGATGAAGCATGAGCTCGTGCCGGCCGTCAACCGCCACATGGCCCGGTAGCGACAGCTGGGCTGCCGGGACCGACCTTCGCGAGCTGAGCGCGGACCAGTGCGTTCGGCACCGCGAACCCCCCGGGGTGGCCGTCGCCACCGCCGGTGATCGCCGCGAACACGGTCGCGACGACGGTGCCGGTGGCATCGATCATCGGTCCGCCCGAGTTGCCGGGGCGCACGAGTCCGCGCAGCGATGTGATGCTGCGCTCGACCGGCCCGTTGCCGTATGCGTCCTCCGTACTGACCGTCTGCGTCTGTCCGATGCGGCCGGGCTCCGCGTCGAACGGTCCGTCGAGTGGATAGCCGAGGATCGCGGCGGCCGTCCCCGCACGTGGATCCGGCGCGATCTTCAGCGATGTTGCGGACAGTCCCGGAACCCGCAGGATCGCGATGTCGTCGTGGGGATCGAAGTCGAGCACCTGAGCGGGCAGGCCCGGCGAGTGCCCACCGACCTGCACCACCGTGTCGCTCTCCCCCGCGACGACGTGGGCGTTCGTCACCACCAGGCCCGGTGCCGCGACCCAGCCGCTGCCCTCGATCCCGAGTCCGCACGCGGTCCCGACGACGCGCACAATGCTTCGCTCGGCATCCCGCACACCCGGGACGCGCAGGATCCCATGCGGCGGCGCGGGGACATCGGCGGCCGGGC
This sequence comes from uncultured Solirubrobacterales bacterium, assembly GCA_963796525.1. Classification (GTDB taxonomy): domain Bacteria; phylum Actinomycetota; class Thermoleophilia; order Solirubrobacterales; family Solirubrobacteraceae; genus Palsa-465. The sequence goes on along the minus strand of CAWCMD010000004.1, from coordinate 29,233 downwards.
CGCGCACCGAAGGCAGCGGGTCGATCCGCGCCAGCGCGTTCAGGATCGGACCGGACGGAGGCAGGATTGCGTTCAGCTCACGCAGGATCGCGGAGCGTTGGATGTCCCTGCGAAGCGGCTGGGAGCCGGTCGACTGGAGCGCCACTGCTCCGATGATCCACGCAATCCCGAGACCGACGCAGGCGGTCAGTGCCGCGCCGAGAAGACCATCGATCGTGCGCAGACCGGGGAGGCGCAACGCGCTGCGCGCATGCAAACCAAGCCCCTCGAACCCGCTCGCCAAGACGCCACCAGCGAGCAGCGCGCCGAGCAACCCGAACAGCGGGGCGTAGTCCGAGTGCGATCCCCCGGGGAGCACCAGCGGCGCGAGGCGGGTGCCAAGGAATGCGCCGAGGCCGAAGCCGATGAGCGACAGCGCGCCCACGATGAAGCCCTGCACATAGCCGTAGAAGGCCAGCAGCAGCGTGAACGCGACGATCAGCCAGTCGATTGCACTCACGCTGGGAGATTAGCCGCGCGCCGGAACCTTGCGGGTGAGCGGGCGGGCGAGTGGGCGCGTTTCGTTTCCTCTACCGTTATCCGCTGAGGTGGGCCAAGTAGGAGTAATCGTGGGCGGCAGTCGGAGACCGGTAAGACCGCGGCGGCGTGGTCGTCGCCGCCGGCTGCTCACGCGTGCCCTGCCGCTGCTGGCGATCGCCGTGGTCGCGTTCGTGATTGGAGCGGTGATCGCCACCGCCCCCGGAAGAGAAGAGCGGCATCTCGTAAGCGAGTACGTGACGGCTTGGCAGCACGGCAACTACGCGCGCATGTACGTCCTGCTCGACGCGGCCTCGCGCGAGCGCATGTCGCTGGCGCAGTTGATCGCCGCATATCGCACGGCCGCAAGCACCGCGACGTTGAGCTCGGTCGCTCCGGTCCGGGTCGGGAGCCGTCAGGGCGACGCCTTCCTGGTGCGGGTGCGTGTCCACACGCGTCTGTTCGGAACGCTTTCGGAAGTGCTCCACGTCCCGTTGACGGGCTCTGGGTCGAGCGCGCGCGTGCACTTCAGCAACACGTTGCTGTTCCCGGGCCTGCGTCCGGGAGAGACCCTTGTCCGCAACACGGTGCTGCCGCCGCGGGCGACGATCCTTGCGAGCGACGGAACCCCGCTTGCGCAGGGTCAGAGCCGCACCTCGCCGATTCCCGACGTCGCGAACCAGATCACCGGCACGCTGGGGCCGATTCCCGCCGCCGATCGGACCAAATACGAGGCGCTCGGCTATCCCGTTGATGCAAAGGTCGGGATCAACGGGCTCGAGCATGTGTTTGAGGTCCGGCTCGCCGGTAAGCCCGGCGGCACGCTGAAGGCCGGCCAAAGGGTGCTTGCGCAGACGAAGCCGGTGGCCGGCCCAGCGGTGAAGACGACGATCAACCCCGCGCTGGAGCGGGCCGCGGTCACCGCGATGGGAGCGAACTATGCGGGGATCGCCGCGATGGATCCGCGTACCGGAGCGGTGCTGGCGCTCGCCGGCGTGGCCTTCTCGGCGCTCCAGCCTCCCGGCTCGACGATGAAGATGATCACCGCGACGGCGGCGCTCGACGCCGGGATCGTGAAGCTTGGCGATACGTTCCCGATCCAGACCAGCGCCAACATCGAGGGCTTCATCCTGCACAACGCCGGCGGCGAGGCGTGCGGCGGCACGTTCCTGAACGCGTTCGCGGTGTCGTGCAATTCGGTGTTCGCCCCGCTCGGCGCGAAGCTCGGAGGCCCAAAGCTAGTGGCGATGGCCGAGCGTTTCGGCTTCAACCACCAACCGTCGATCCCGGGTGCCGCGGAGAGCACGATCCCACCTGGGCTTCACGACCCGCTGGACGTTGGCTCCTCCGCGATCGGGCAGGACAAGGTGCAGGCGACCGCGCTCGAGATGACTGACGTCGGCGCGACGATCGCGATGGGCGGACGCCGTCCGATCCCGACCTTGCTCGCGCACGCGCGGCCAAGATTTGTCCATGTGACGAGCCCGGCGGTGGCGAGCGAGGTCGAGAAGATGATGATCGCGGTCGTGCAGTACGGGACGGGCACCGCGGCCCAGATCCCCGGTGTCACGGTCGCCGGCAAGACCGGCACCGCGGAGTTGGTCAACACCAGTCAGGGCGGCTCGGCCCAGGACACCGACGCTTGGTTCGTCGGCTACGCGCCGGCCGGCGCTCCGCGGATCGTCGTCGGCGCGCTGTTCCCGTCGAATGGTGCGGGCGGCGCGACCGCGGCGCCGGCGGTGCACGACGTGCTGGTCGCCGGACTGCACTGAGTATCGCTTCCCGCCCACGCACCCCCAACCACGATTTCCCGCCCGGCCGCCCCCAACCACCAGGGGCCGCTTCGCGGCGTCCGTGGGGCCGTGAGGGCCCGTCCGGACCTACGAGCTGAACACCGCGCCCATCAGGCTCGGCGTGAACGTCCCCTGGCTCCAGGTCGCGATCGCTTGGCGCTTGGGGCCGAACTCGATCGCGAGATCGGCCGCGTACGTGGCTGGTGAGACCTCGTGCAGCGACCCGAACGAGCTCGATCGCGGCCCCGCCGCGACCGCGTACACGTGGCCAAACGAAATCCACCCGAGTAGCGCCTGTCCGTTCGGGGCGATCGCCACGGCCGGCTCCTCGGAGGGGTCGATCGAGCCGGGACGCTGCGGAGCGGTGAACCGCTTTCCGGCGCGGCGGATCGACGCGCGCAGCGTGCAGGAGCCGATCGAGCCGCAGACCTTCCACGCCAGCACCTGGTCGCCGGCGGGGTCTGCCGCGAAGCTCAGCCCGGACACGAGCTGACCTTGGCTCGAGAGGACGCGTTGCTTGGATTTTCCGGTGCCGTCGGCGACCACGATCTGAGAGCGATAGCTCCCCTGCGCATCGAACCAGTGCTCGATCCATGCGAATGTCGCCGCCCTCGGGCTGGGGGCGAGTGCCAGCTCATCGATCCGGTGCCCCGCCGGGGCCGTGAACGCCACCCGGCGCGTGGCAGGGGGCGCCGATGCTGAGCCCTCGGCCGAGTAGATCGACCGCGCCCCGAACTGGGCGTCATTGCCAGGACTTGCCGTCCAGGCAACGGTGGTCACCCCGCCAGGTACGACTGCGGCCCCCAGCGATTCAGGCCGGTACGGCGAGCTCGCCAGCTGGTGGACGGGCCCGAAGCGCGCATCGGCGCCCGCTTGCGTGACCCACACGCCGGCGTCCGTCGCGAACGCTGCCAACGTCGCGTTCCCCGGCAGCGGAACGAGGCGGCCGACCGTCGCGCCGGCGAGGCCGTGCAGCAGCGTCCGCGTGGGTCCGAATGCCGCGCGGGCGTTCATCGCGACGGCTTGAACGACGCTGCAACACGGTTGGCCCTGCTCGCTGTTCCCGTCGAGAACCGTCATCCCGCTCCCGTTGTAGGCGAGATCGAGCACCTCCTGGGAGCGGGGGACTCGGCGTGGGCGCCAGTTGTGCCCTGCCGATCGCCGCGTCATGAACGCACTCGAAACCGCCGGTGCGTCCTCGTTCTGAGCCGCGAAGCCGACCGCCGCGCTGCCGTCTGCAAAGAAGCCGATCTGCGCGGGGAGCAGATCGAGCGGCTCGGCCGGCGAGAAACGAAGCGGGCGGCTCCAGCCGGCGGCCGCGGGCTGAGCGGCGACGGCCGGCACGGTCATGGCGATCAGCGCTACAGCTGCGGCCCGCGCCAGACGCGGCCGCCGCGGTGTGCGACCCATACGCCCGCCAGAAAGCCCGCGAGCAGACCGATCACGATGCCGACGGCGATGATCGTTCCGTTGACCCCCGCCGAACGCGTGAATCCCACGACGACGATCGGAATCGCGACCGCGGAAAACACCCCGATCGCGGTCGCCAGCGGGTTGAACTGCAGGTTGGGCGGCGCTGACGGCCCGCGCTCCGGGGGCTCCTCGTCTCGCCACCGTTCGTCGTCCTGCGAATCAGAGGTCAAGCGAGATTGTCGACGGGTCGTGCTGGCCCGGGGCGTAGATCCGCAGCGTCAGCGGACGGTTGGAGTACACCGAGCTGTCGAGCTTGAACAGCACGAGCTCGCCCTGCGTCGGCCCGTAGAAGGGAGTGCTTCCCAGGTTCGGTTGCTGCTGGGAGGCGTTCAGCTGCTGAGGCTGCCACGTGTACGGATTGATGTTCGAGTCGACCTGGACCGGGTGGTAGATGTGGCCCTGGGTGTCGATGATGTCGAACGAATCGGTCGAGGAGCCCCTCGAGTCGGTCTGGTTCTGCGCCCGGAGGAACACGCCGTACCAGAGCTGATCGGGCGTCAGCGTGGTCGTCGGATTGCTCACGCCCCCGAAGTACTCGCGGTCTTCGATGTCCCAAGGGTTGAGCTGGCGGGAGACCTGCAGCTGGTAGGTGATCGGGCCCGCGTCGACGTAGGCGCCATCGTTGTTCGCGTTGGCGGAGGTCGGATTGGACTCCTTGCCGCATGCGCTCACGCCCAGCGCGAGCGCGACGATCGCTGGCGCGATCCACTTGGTGCTCTTGAGGCGCTGGACAGTCACGGGCCGCAAGTCTATAAGTCCGTTTCCCGATCGCGATCCGTCGCGGACCGCAAGCGTCGCCTGCCGGTCAGCCGGCCGCGATCGTGACCCGCCCCCCGCGATCGCGATTCTCCTCGAGGATCGCCCGGAGCCTGCGCATCGCCTTCGCGGCCTGCCGCCGCGTCCACCTGCGCCCGAACGTCTCCATCAGCCGGTCCGAGAGCATCGCCGGCTCGGTCTCGAATGTGTACTCGACCTTCGTCGACCCCGATGGACCGGCCGACAGCGTGTACGTCGCCAGCATCCGGGTGCGGTTGTACTTGCCGTACCGGCCCCGCTCGACGATCCGAAACGGAGCCTGGACGTCGACCAGCGTCACGTCCGCCCAGGAGAACCGCCTGAGTGGGGCCTTGACGCGAAATCGAGCGCCCGCGCCGCTGCCGTACGAATCCTCTCGCGTCAGCCGCCAGTCGACCAAATAGTGGTCGCTGAACTCGGCATGGTTGGCGATATCCGCGAGGTACTCGAACACCTCCTCGCGCGGCCGGGAGACGGTGGCAGAGACCGTGAACGTGTCCACGGCGAGGATTCTATGAGAGCCGGCTCCTCAGGCGGCCGCGCGGTGGTCGCTGACCCTCAGCGTGTGCCCGAACTCGGGCCCGTGCACGATCCGCGACGCGCTTGGTTCGCCGCGCTGAACCGGGCGGCACAGCTCGCACACGAGCTTCTCGGAGTCGTACACGTACACACGCTCTCCGATCAAGGGCGTGCGATGGCAGCGGGCGCATCGCTCGCAGCCGACCGACAGGTCGTGAACGCCGCGGCGGAGGATCGCCAGCTCGAGCTCGGGTATCTCGTTGTGGACCGGGAGGGCCATGGATGTGAGTTCGTCAGCGCCACGACAGTTCCTGCGCCCGCCCTGTCACACCTCGGACCAGCGCGTCGCCACGGAGGTGTAGCTCTTTCACGACCCGGGAAGAACACGGCCACCCCGGCCGGTAGACCTGGCCTCGGGAGGAGCCGGATTTTCACGTGCGTGCGTTGTTAACGTGAACACGTGAAGTTGTTAACGCGCACATGCGAGAAAGGCCTTAAAAGGCGGTCGCATTGGCGTTGTTTGTGTTAGTAATTCTTTAGCGCGTCTTTGACGTGCAGGCTATGATGGATCTGCTGAGTTAGACGGCTCGGTGTGTCTGCGGCCCGAGAATCAGGAGATGTGCCCCCTATGAAAGCTTGGATGTCGGGCAATGTCGCGGGGACCGGTACCTTTCGTTGCACCGATTGCGACTATCCAGTTTCGCTGGACGCGGTCGACGAGCTTCCCATCTGCCCCAACTGTGGTGGCAGCGAGTTTGTTCGGGCTTCGTTGTTCACGACAGCCCAGACGAGTGTTGTAGAGATGCCTGCTGAAGTCGTGGATCAGAGTTGGCTCGAGGAGCTGCGGGAGGGCCTTCAGGAGCCCGGGCAGTACCTCGCCTACCGCGCCCCGAGCAACGAGGTGACGGCGTTCGCCTTGCAACGGGAATGGACTCGCATCGGACGCAGCCTGGCGGCTGATATCCGGTTCGATGACCCCACCGTCTCGCGCCGGCACGCCCTGATCGTGCGTCAGCCTGACGGCCTCCGCGTTCTCGACGACCGCAGCCTGAATGGCGTGTTCGTCAACGGCGAGCGGGTTGAGTGGAGCACGCTCGCCGACGGCGACGAGGTCGTCATCGGCCGACATCACCTGCATTACGTCGATGTCCCGGTGATCTCGGGGATGCGATACAGCCACGCCGGCGACCTCCGGCGCGGTACCGAACGGCGCCCCACCACGCCCGCCGGCTGAGCCGCAGCCCGATCGACACAGCCAGTATCGGACCGGTCCGATCCGGCGCTCTATAGTGGCGCTCGCATGCCGACGATCGCAGTCCTCTCACAGAAAGGCGGCACCGGGAAGACAACGGCGGTGAGGACGCTGACGGATGTTTTCCGGCGGGTCGACATGCGGGTTCTGGCGGTCGACCTCGATCCTCAGGGCAATCTCTCCGATTACCTGGACGTCGACCCCGATGCCTCGCCGACGATCGGCGATGTCCTGACCGGCCAGGCGAAATCAGCCGAAGCAGTTCACGGCGGCATCATCCCGGCGAACCTCGGTCTTGCCGAGGCGGAGCTCACGCTTGGCGGCAAGATGGGACGCGAGCTGACGCTCAAGCGCTCGCTGCGCGAGATCAAGCACAACTACGACCTGATCATGATCGATTGCCCGCCGTCGCTGGGCCTGCTGACCGTGAATGCGCTCGTCGCCTCGGACTACGCGCTGCTTTCGGCCGAGGCGCAGTACTTCGCGCTTCAGGGGGTCGAGCAGGCGCTCGAGGTGATCGAGCTTGCGCGTGACAGCCTCAATCCCGAGCTGCAGTGGCTCGGCGTGATCCTCAACATCGCTGACATGCGTACGCGCCACTCGCGCGAGGCGTTTGACTCGTTGCGCGAGCATTTCGGCCCGAAACTGATCGACACCACGATCCGCGCCTCGATCGCATATGCGGAATCGGCCGAGCGCGCCGTCTCGATCCTCGACTACAGACCGGACCTCGCGGCCGACTACATCAGCGTCGCCGACGAGCTGCTCGGGCGACTCGGGCTGGACGCGCCCCGGTCGAAGCTCGGGTCCCTGGCGCGCTCCAACGGCGCGGCCGTGTGACTACAGCCCGCGTACGTCCGCGCCCTGCGATTCGAACGTGACCCGCTGGACGTCCGCCCAGCCTGCCGATTTGCGGCTGAGTGCGTCGACGAGCGCTCCCGTCTGCTCGTAGTGGCACCAGACGAGCACGGTCGGGCCGGCGCCCGAGATCGTCGCTCCGAGCGCTCCGAGCTTCGGCACCTCGTCAAGCAGCTCGGCTGAACGCGGATACAGGTGCGCGCGGTATGGCTGGTGCAGGCGGTCGCGCAGTCCCGCGGCGATCAGGTCCCAGTCCGCCGTCGACAGGCCGCGGACCAGCAGCGACGCCGCGGCGACGTTGAACACGGCGTCCGGCATCGGCACCGACGCTGGCAGCGCAGCGCGGGCCTCCTCGGTGCGGACGGGCGCGCGGGGCACCACCAGCACGCCCTCGAGCCCCAGTGGTGCGTCGAAGCGGTGCGTGTGCCCCTCGGCGCAGATCACGAACCCGCCATGGATTGCCGCGGCGACGTTGTCCGGGTGCCCTTCGAGATCCACCGCCGAGCGGAACACGTCGGCGTCAAGCTCGAACAGGTGATCGGCCGCCATCAGGCCCGCGACGATCGCCGCCGCACTCGAACCGAGGCCACCGGACAACGGGATCGCCGAGGCGATCCTGAACTCGAAATCGTCGGCCGGATGCAGCCGCTCGAACGCACGCACGAGCAGGTTGGTCTTGTCGCGCGGGACATCGAGCTGCGAGACCACGCTGAACTGCCCGGTCTCGAGGACCTCGAGCTCGAGATGGAGCGCCAGCGCCGCAGCCAGCACGTCGAAGCCGGGACCGAGGTTGGCGCTCGACGCCGGCACCCGCACCAGCCGTCGCCGCCCCAAGGTCATAGGAGCACTGCGCGTTCGATGGCGCCGATCTCGGGCTCGCTGGGCACCACCGCGCCAGCGTGGACGAGCGCCGTATCGGGGTCCTTGAGCCCGTGGCCGGTGAGCACGCAAACGATCCGTCGTGCGTCGCGCGCTCCGTGCGTGAGCAACCCCGCGACGCTCGCTGCCGAGGCGGGCTCGCAGAACACTCCCTCCTGCGCGGCGAGGAACTTGTAGGCGTCGAGGATCTGCTCGTCGGATACGGCCTGCACGGCGCCCTCCGAGGAGGTCATTGCATCCATCGCCTCCTCCCAGCGCGCGGGGTTGCCGATCCGGATCGCGCTCGCGACCGTTTCGGGATTCGCGACGGGCGCGCCGTGCACGAGCGGCGCCGCGCCGGCCGCCTGGAAGCCGAACATCCGCGGCCTAAGTGCGTGAGCGGTGGGGTGGGTGGTGGGGTGGGTGGGTTCCCATTCCTTGAAGCCGCGCCAGTAGGCGGTGATGTTGCCGGCGTTTCCGACCGGGATGCAGAGCGCGTCGAGTTCGCCCGCGAGCGCCTCGGCGACCTCGAAGGCGGCGGTCTTCTGCCCCTCGATCCGGAATTCGTTGACGGAGTTGACCAGCGAGATCGGATGGCGCGCGGCGAGCTCTCGGACGAGCCGGAGGGCGTCGTCGAAGTTTCCCCGCAGCGCGACCACGCGTGCGCCGTGCATCAGCGCCTGCGCGAGCTTGCCCGTCGCAATCTTTCCCTCGGGCACGATCACCGCGCCGCGGAGCCCGGCCCGCGCGGCATACGCCGCGGCGGACGCAGCGGTGTTGCCGGTCGAGGCGCATACGACGGCCTTCGCACCCTCCCGCACCGCGGCGGACACGGCGCAGGTCATCCCGCGGTCCTTGAAGGACCCCGTGGGGTTCATCCCCTCCAGCTTCAGCCACACCTCCGCGCCGACACGCTCCGACAGCCGCGGGGCCGGAATCAGGGGGGTCGCCCCCTCTCCGAGCGAGACCACCGGGTCCTCCGGCCCGAACGGCAAACGATCGCGATAGCGCTCGATCAGCCCAGGCATCGGGGGCCAGCATGCCAGAGCGGCCGAAACCGTGGCGGCTATCGGTCTCGCACGAGCCGGGAAGTCCCGTCGCCGACCAGCACGAAAAGGTCGGCGCAGTCCTCGATCAGCTGCTCGCGCGTGACCCGGAGCGTGCCGTCAAGCCACGCCAGCAGCGTCTCGGCGAACCCCCCGACCAGCATCAGGGAACTGATGTCCACGAGCGAGTCACCCGCTCTCGGGACGCCGTAAAACTCGCGGCCCTGCTGGCCGACCAGCCCCGCGAACATCCGCAACATCTGAAATCGCCGACGCGTCAGCGCCTCGGAGCCTGTCGCCTCGATGAACAGCACGCGCGCCTTCCGGGGGTCATCGGTGACCAGCTCGACAAATGCCGCGATCGCCGCCCGTCCCTTGGCGCGGGGATCCGTGGGTGCATCCGTGGGCGCGCCCGCGACCGCGTCGAGCACGCCGGTCGCGCACTGCTGGGCGATTTCGTCGAACAGCGCCAGCAGCAGCTCCTCGCGGTCGGCGAAGCTCTCGTAGAAGTACCGGGGCGTGAGCCGCGCGCGGGCACAGATCGCCCGGACCGTTGTCGCCTGCCACCCCTCGGTCCCGACCAGCTCAAGCGCGGCGACGAGCAGCTGCCCGCGACGCGTCGCGCGCCGCTGCACCGCACTCACACCGCCGTAAACGCTCATCGTCGCAACAGTGTCCCAAATCTGATAACAATCGTTTGCAGATGCATGGAGACGGCGGATATTTCCCCCGTGGGAGTTCGATGCTGCGCCGCGTTCACGAGCAGCGCGCGGTCGGACTCATGTACGGCCAGCGCGCACTCTGCATCGGCGCGCTGATGCCGCTCAACTACGTCGGCACGAGCGAGCACTCCTACGCGAAGCTGACGCCGTTCAAGCGCCTCGCACACACGGGGAAGGCGTTCGAGAAGATCTATTTCGGCTCGCGCGACGAGGCCGACCGCGTGCTCGCTTACGTCCGCCGCCTGCACGAGAAGGTCAGCGGCAGTCTGGCCGAGGATGCCGGCAGCACCCCCGCCGGCACGCCCTACTCGGCGCTCGACCCCGAGCTGATGCTGTGGACGGTGGCGGTGATCGCCGACTCCGCCCAATGCTTCTACGAGCTGTTCGTGCGACAGCTGAGCGACGGCGAGCGAGAGGCGCTCTGGCAGGACTACCTGCGCTTCGGCGAGCTGTTCGGAATGCCGCGCGAACGCGTGCCCGGGACCTACGGCGAGTTCCGCGAGTACTGGGACGCGAAGCTGTCAGGCGACGAGCTCTACCTGACCGACGAGGCGCGGTTCGTCGGTCACGCAACCGCGTTCGAGATCCCGATGCCGGCCATCAACCAGCTCGGCAAGCGCGTCCACGACCTCGTGATGCTCGGAAGCATGCCGCCGCGCGTGCGCGAGCTCTACGAGCTCGATTGGACGCGCCGGCACGAGCTCGCGTTCGAGGCGGTCGTGCGTGCGGTGCGCACGACGCTGCCGCTTGCGCCGCGCTCCATCAGGCGCGGCTACAACACACGCTCGTTCGACATGGTGGCGCTCACCGAGCGCCGGCGGATCGAGCAGGGCAAGCCGACTCCACAGGTGCGCGACGACGGGCCGGCCACGGCGCGGCGGGTGCGGGAGACGAGCCGGGCGGCTTAGGCGTTCGGTTTTGGCTATCGGCTCGCGCCACACTGGCCGGGTGGGCGCGACGGCTGGCGCCACGCTCGCCGTGCCGGCGCGACGGCTGGCGCCACGCTGGCCGCGATGGGCGCGACGGCTAGCGCCTCAGCTTCCGGCCTTCGGCCGGGGGCCTTGGGGGCTGGGGTGCCCGGGATTGGGCTTGGGATTGGATCCCGCCCACCCCCGCCCACCCCCGGGGTGCCCGGCAGCCCCGATTTCGTTACAGAGCGACCGCCGGTTGCGGCGCCGTGTAACGAAATGGGTGCCATAGCACCCATTAGGTGACACGTGGCCCGCCGGCCGGGGCGCATTGTCACGAAATGGGGGTTCTCACCCGCTTTCAGCGTCCATTTGGGCGCAATTCGATCGCCAGTCACGGCAACGATGTCCGTTATGGACGCCCCAGCGTCCACTTGGCACACCGTCGTCCTCCTGCCGAGGCGAATTGTTCCCAAATGGACGTGCGGCCCTCCCTTCTGGGCCGAACACGAGCGTCGAGACCTGGTGGCGCTCGGGCGACGACTGCAATTCGTCGTGCTTATGGCGGAGGTTGGTGTCTGCATGAAGTCCCACCCACCCGTCGCCCGCCATGGATGGCCGGCGGAATGGGCATGGACGGGGGTGGCCCTGCGAAAGCCACCGACCACAACCACGAAGCGCAACCGCCGGTCCGGACGGGGCCGCCCGGGTGGGCGGGACCCCAATCCCCGCCGCGCAGCGCGGCCCTACCTACTGAACGTCGAGCACGACCTTGCCGGTGGCGCCGCGCTCGTCGATCAGCTTCAGCGCCTCGCCGGCGCGCTCGAGCGGGAAGTGGGCGCCGACGATCGGGCGCACGAAGCCCTCGCGCATCAGGCGGTCTACCGCCGCGCCGATCTCGATCGTCACCTCGGGCTTTGACATGACGTATGCCCCCCACCCGGCGCCGATCACCTCGGTGTTGCCGAGCAGCAGCCGGTTGACCCTGACCTCGGGGATCGAGCCGCCGGTGAAGCCGACCACCACGACCCGTCCCTCTTCGCGCAGCGAGCGGATGGTCTCGGTGAAGCGGTCCCCGCCGACGGGATCGATCACGAGGTTCACGCCGCCGCCGGAGCGCTCCTTGGCCTCGTCCTTCCAGGGCCCGTCGGAGCGCAGCACCTCGTCGGCGCCGGCCGCGCGCGCGACGGCCTCCTTCTCCTCGCTGGAGACGACCGCGATCGTGTGGGCACCAAGGCCCTTGGCAACCTGCAGCGATGCGGTTCCGACGCCGCCTGCGGCGCCGTGCACGAGCACCCATTCGCCTGCGGCCAGCCGCCCGCGGAGTTTCAGCGCGAAGTACGCCGTGTGGTAGTTGAGGACCAGGGCGGCGCCCTGTGCGAAGTCGAGCTCGTCGGGAAGCATGAAGCACATGTACTCGGGCGCGGCCACGACCTCCGCGAACGCGCCGAGCATGCAGAACGCGGCGACCCGGTCGCCGGGCCGGAGCGAGCTGCCGCCGGGAGCCGACCGCACGACGCCGCCGACCTCGCTGCCGGGGACGAACGGCAGCGGTGGTTTGAACTGGTACTCGCCGCGCGTCTGCAGGACCTCGGGGAACGACACGCCGGCGGCGTGCACGTCGACGAGCACGCCTTGGCCGGGCGTCAGCATGTGCGACGGCTCGGGCTCGGGGATGTCGACGAGCTTGAGCGCGCTGTCGGGCCCTGTCAGCTCGGTTATCTGGACCGCCCTCACGGGCGGCATCCTATGCGCGGCCGATGAGCGGCGTCGCGTCAGCGAATTACCTAAACTTGGCGTATTGCGGGACGGCCGATGAACGAGCACGCGCAGCGCAGCGCCGCCGAGGCGGCAGCCCTCAGCTGGTACCACACGATCGAGCTCGCGCCCGGCGTCCTGACGCCGGGCGAGTACGACACCCGCGCGGCGCTCGTCAAGATCCCATTCCCGGCTGCCCTGACGGGGATGCGCTGCCTCGACGTCGGCACCCACGACGGGTTCTGGGCGTTCGAGATGGAGCGCCGGGGCGCGGCCGAGGTGGTGGCGATCGACCTCGACGATCCGCGGATGCTCGATTTCTCAGAGCCGGGCGTCGAGTGGACCGAGGAGCTGCTGGCGGCGCAGACGAGACGGCCACTGGCGTTCGAGTGCGCGCGCGGAGCCCTGCAATCACAGGTCACTCGGCGCGACCTGTCCGTCTACTCGCTCTCCCCCGACGGCCTCGGCCTGTTCGACTTCGCGTTCCTCGGCACGCTGCTGCTGCATCTGCGCGACCCCGTGAGGGCGCTCACCGCCGTGCGCCGAGTGCTCCAGCCCGGTGGGCGTCTGCTCGTCAACGACGAGGTCTCGCTCGGCATGACGCTGCGCCACCCCCGCCGCCCCGTGCACTCGCTGACGCTGCTCCCCGGCAAGCCGTTCTGGTGGGTCCCGAACCTGCTCGGCCTGCGCCGCTACCTCGAGAAGGCCGGCTTCCGGATCGTCGACAGCGGCGGTCCGTACTTCCTACCGAAGGGTCCGGGATACCGCCGTCCGCGGGTACCCCGCACGACGGCCGGCCTGGTCTCGAGGATCATCCATGACCGCGGCATGCTGCACGGCTGGGTGCTCGGCGAAAACCCCGCCTAACCGAACTCCTCCTCGAGCACCCTGATCGCGCGCGGCGGCGCTCGCAGCACCGAGAGCGTGGCGATCTCCGACATCGCGGCCATGAACCGCGACTCGAGCACCGGGTGCACGACCATCACCAGCCGCGCCTGCTCGCCCAGGCCTTTCTGCACCACCGACTTGACCGACACCTCGTGCTCGGCGAGCACATGCGCGACGTTCGCGAGCACGCCGGGCTGGTCGTCCACCGCAAGGTACAGATAGAACGCGGAAACGACGTCATCGACGAGCTCGAGCGCCTCGATCGTCGGCGGGGTCGAGGCGGGTGGGATCATCGCGCTGATCACATCGCCCAGCACCGCGCTGGCGGTTTGCGGACCCCCGGCGCCCGGCCCGGACATCGTGATCTCGGTGATCGCCTCGGACTCGACGGTGACCGCGTTGAACGGGCCGCTGACCGATGCGAGCGGGTGGCCGGGGTACAGGAACAGCGGGTGCACGCGCACCGAGAGTCGCCCGTCGATCCGCTCCGCGGTGCCGACCAGCTTCAGCCCCAATCCGAGCTCGCGCGCGTACTCGAGGTCGTCGGGCTTGATCTGCTCGATCCCCTCGTAACGGACCTGGTCGAGATGCACCGGCGTATCGAACGCCAGGCGGGCCAGGATCGCCATCTTTGCGGCGGCGTCGCGGCCGTCGACGTCCTCGGTCGGGTCGGCCTCCGCGTAACCGAGCCGCTGCGCCTCGGCGAGCGCGATCTCGAACGTCGCGCCGGTGCGGGCCATTTCGGTGAGGATGAAGTTCGTCGTGCCATTGACGATCCCGTGCACGCGATCGACGGTCGCGCCCGCAAGCGACTCCTGGAGCACCCGGATCACCGGCACAACCCCGGCGACCGCGCCCTCGAACCGCAGCTGCACCCCGTGGCGACGAGCGGCCTCCCACAGCTCCTCGCCGTGCTGGGAGAGGAGCTGCTTGTTGGCGGTCACGACGTGACGTCCATCGCGCATCGCGCGCAGCACGTAGTCGCGCGCGGGATCGATCCCGCCGATCAGCTCGACGATCAGATCCGATGAGTCGAGGATCTCGTCGAACGAGCCCTGCGAGCGCGTCAGGATCCCCGAGATCTCGGGCCGCAGGCCCGTGACGAGCTCGATCCGCGGCGCGTGCTGCGGTAGCAGCTCGCAGAACGCGCCGCCGACCGTGCCGCGCCCCAGCACCCCGATCCGGAATGTTCTGTCAGCTGACATCGCGCGCGGCCAGGTCCTCGTATCTCTCGCGTCGCACGACGACTCTCGCGGAGCCCTCCCGGCAGAAGATCACCGGTGGGCGAGGCACTCCGTTGTAGTTGTTGGCGAGCGAGTAGCCGTAAGCGCCGGTGACGGGCGTCGCGATCACGTCGCCCGCCGCCGGGTCGGCCAGCATCGCGTCACGCACGATCACGTCACCTGACTCGCAGTGCTTGCCGGCAATCTGGCAGAGCTCGTTCGCCGGCGCCAGCGCGCGATCGGCGATCAGCGCCTCGTACACCGAGCCGTACAGCATCGGCCGCAGGTTGTCCGACATGCCCCCGTCGACCGCGACCCATGTGGAGACGTTGCGCTTGACAGTCTGGACCGTGTAGAGCGTGACCGCGGAGTTCGCGACGAGCGCGCGGCCGGGCTCGAGCAGCAATCGCTTGCCGGCTCCGAGCTCGTCGTGTAGAGCTCCGACGATCGCCTCGACCCACGCGTCGATCGCCGGCGGGTGCTGATCGGACGTGTACGCCGCCCCGAGGCCGCCGCCGAGGTTGTAGACCGGGAAGTCGCCCAGCGCCTTGATCGCGCGGATCGCAGCGTGGTATGGCTCGAGCTCGAAAAGCTGCGAACCGATGTGGAAGTGAAGGCCGACGAGGTCGAGGTGAGGAACGCTCTCCAGACGCCTGATCGCGGCCGGCGCCTCGCGCAGCGAGAAACCGAACTTGGAGTCCTCCTGACCGGTCGAAATCGCGTGGTGTGTGTCGCCGGCGACCCCCGGGGTGACCCGGATCAGGACCTCCTGGTGGCGCCCGTGGTCGGCGGCGATCCGCTCGAGCCGGTCGAACTCATCGAAGGAATCGAGCACGATGTGACCGACGCCGGCGTCGAGCGCCTCGCGCAGCTCGGTGTCGGACTTTGCGTTGCCGTGAAAGTAGATCCGCTTGGGGTCGAATCCGCCCTTCAAAGCGAGGAACAGCTCGCCGCCGGAGGCCACATCACACGCCAGCCCCTCCTCCGCCAGCACCCGGTACACGGCGGTGCAGGGGAACGCCTTCGACGCGAACAGGACGTCGTGATCTGAATGCCGTGCGTCCAGGGCGTCGACGAATGCTCGCGCGCGGAGGCGGAGATCGTCCTCGGCGACCACATATGCCGGGGAGCCGAACTCGCGCACCAGCTCGACGGCGTCGCAGCCGCCGATCTCGAGACGGCCGGCGGAGTTGACACGGCTGCCATGCGGATAGACGCGCGAGAGCTGGTTTGAGATGGCTGTCATCGGTCGCCGATCATGCCACGATTGGGGCATGCGCCGACGGCGGACGGTGACGGCGGTGGCCCCGACGGAGATCGGCTCCTGCGAGGGCCTCGCCTACTCGCTGTGGCTTCTCGACGGCGCCCGGCCGCGGGGCGGCGTCGTGATCCTGCACGGCGCCGGGTCCTGTAAGGAGAGCCACTATGACTACGCCAGAGCGGTGCGGGCGGCCGGATTCGCGGCGATCGCGTTCGACCAACGGGGGCACGGGGAGAGCGCCGGGCCGATGGACGGCCGGGTGCTCGAGGACGTCGCCGCGATCGCGGCGCTGCTGCGGGCGCGAACGGAAATGCCCGCGCTTGCGGTCGCTCTGCGGGGCTCGAGCATGGGCGGCTACGTCGCGATCCTCGCGGCGCCGGTGATCGACGCCGCGGCGGTCGTCGCGATCTGTCCGGCAAGTGCGGAGGGTTTGCGGCGCGGCTTGGCGACGGGGTCCTTCCAGTTCAAGGCCGACAGCCGGGCGCTTGATGCATTCCTCGGCTCTCACGATCTGAACGCCGCGGTCGGCCGGCTCGAGATGCCGCTGCTGCTGCTCCATGCCGAGGGCGACGAGCAGGTCCCGGTCCAGCACTCGCGCGAGCTCGCCGGATACGCACGACATCCCGACAGCCGCCTGATCGCGGTGCCTGGCGGCCACCACCGCTCGATCCAGCACGATCCCGACCTGCAGGCGGTGAGCCTGCGGTTCCTGGATCGGACGTTTGGCGCGGCGGGCTAGCCGCGACGTTTGGCGCGGCGGGCTAGCCGCCGAGCAGTCCGCCGACCACGTGGCCGGCGCCCGAGACGACGCCACCGACGGTCGAGCCGGTGCCGCCGACAACGCCACCGACCGTCGAGCCCGTGCCGCTGACGACCTTACCCGCGCCGGAGCTCACTCCGCCGACGACGCCGCCGACCGTGCCGGAGACGCCGCCGACCGTGGAGCCGGCCGACGAGCCCACGCTCGAGACGGTGCTTCCAGCCGCGCCTGCGGCACGCGACACGGTGCTGCCGAGATTCGAGCCGCCGCCGGAGCCGCCCGAGCCTGAGCCGGACCCGGAGCCGCCCGAGCCGGACCCGGAGCCGGTCGAGCCAGAGCCGCCGGAGCCGGAGCCGCTAGAGCCAGAGCCGGAAGAACCCGAGCCACCGGAGCCGGGATTGCCGCCACGCGCGCTCGCGCCATGCGACGTCGTGACGACCCGGCCTTGCGAGGTGGCGCGGTTGCCCAACGCACCGGTCGCGCCTCCGGCGTGAGCCGCGGCGGCGGAGGTGCTGGTCGCAGCGGCGATCGAGCCGGTCAGCCTGGTGGAGGACACCGTGCCGGAGCTCAGATGGGCTGCAGGCACGAACACGCTCGGCGTCGAGGAGTCTCCGCCGACCTGCGGCCATCCGCGGAACGCAACGACCGCGCTCGCCAGGACGAACACGAGCGCAGCACCCGCAAGCAGCGAGCCCGCTGTCCCAAAGCTGGCCAAATATGCGCGTGGGGCACGCACTTGAAGTATGTATCGGCTCATCCCGCCAGACCTTAAGTCCGTTTCGAAAGAATATTCTGCCAGCGTCCGAATTCTGACGCGCCGCAACCGCTGACGCGGATGACGCTCAGGCGCCCGCGACCGCCTACGCGGCCGCGACCGCCGGCCCGCCACCATGGCGCTGCGCTCGCAACCCGCCGCGACGCTCGAGCAACACGAGCCACACGATTCCGGCGATCATCAACCCAATGCTCTCCAGCTGCGGCACGGTCAAACCGGCGATCGCCCGGTGGTTGCGGCGGATGAACTCGATCAGCAGTCGCTCGGCGCCGGACAGGAGCAAGTAGAAGGCGAACAGGGCTCCGGGGCGGAACCGGTCGCGCATTCGCCAAAGCCACCAGGCGGCCGTCCCCATCGCGAGCGTCTCGTAGATCGGCGTCGGGAGCACGGTGACGCCGGGCGGCGTCGGCACCGTGCCGTGCGGATACGCCATTGCGGTCGGCAGGCTCGAAACCTTGCCGTAATCGCCGTCGCCCGAGAGCTGGCAGCCGATCCGGCCGATCGCGTAGCCCATCGCGAGCGGGATGCACGCCAGGTCGAGCAAAGCGACCGACAGCATCCTCCGCCACGCAGCCCACGCGATCACGGCGATCGCGCCGCCGATCACGCCGCCGTACCAGACCAGCCCGGAGCCCGAGAAGAGGCTGCCGAGCAGGTCGTGCTTGACGGCGCTGTAGTTCTGGACCACGTAGTAGATACGAGATCCGACGAGCCCTCCGATCAGCGCCGCGAACGCGATCTCGTATGCATAGTCGGGCGGCTTGCCGAGCTCTCGCAGACGACGCCACAGGATCGCGCCCGCTGCGATGAACCCGCAGGCGAAGACGATCCCGAACGTCTTCAGCGTGATCCCGAGGATGTGGATGTCGGGCTGCACGTCGCGCAGAGGTTAGGCGACGACCTCCTCGGCCGCCGAGCTACAAGACGACGACGCGCTGCCGGATGCTGCCGCGCGCGAGCGCGAGGATCTCGGCGGCGTCGATCAACGCCCATCCGGGCAGCTCGAGCAGGTCGCGGATTCGTGCCCGCATCCCCCGCCCGTGCGAACCGCGCCGCAGCGCCCACGGCGCGACGAGCAGCGCCCACCGCGGCCGGCGGATCGCGCGGCAGGCAGCCCACAGCGCGACCAGCAGCCAGAAGTGCTCGTGCTTCCAGAAGAGGCGCAGATACAGCTCACCTCGGAGCTCGGGATGGCGCGCAAGCAGCCACGGGACATCGCTCCACTTCGCGCTCGCGCGGGCCCAGTCGCTGACCGTCGCCTCCTCGATCGCATGGAAAGTGAGCATCGAGGGGTCGCCGACGTACAGCGCTCCGGCCGCCAGGGCGCGGCGGTTCAGGTCGGTGTCCTCGCAGCTGAGAACGTGTGGATCGAACCCGCCGAGTCGCTCGAGGAGCTCCTTCGGATAGATGATGTTGCAGCACTCGGCCCACGGCGTCGGGACAGGCTCGATCGCCTGGGTTCGCGGATACGGTGCGCGGCGCATCGCCTCCTCGTCTGGATCGCCGGCCACCGGACCCTGGACGATCTTCCCCGGGTGGCGCTCTGCGGCGCGCCGTACGTGCTCGAGCCAATCGGGCCCAGGACGGCAGTCATCGTCGGTGAACACGACGACGGCCCCGCGGGCGAGTGCAAGCGCCGCGTTGCGATTGGCGCCCGGCGGCGCGGTGCCGGCCGGGAGTGATGTCCAGCGCAGCGTTCCGTCGGCAGCCAGGCCGTGATTGGCGAGCAGCTGATCGGTTTCGGGCCCGCGGGAATCGTGGGAGACGACGACCTCCCAGAGCGTCCGATCAAGCGTCTGCCGCTCAAGCGAGTTGAGCAGCCATCGGAGCCGCAGCGGCCGGTCGTGCGACGCGACCACGACGCTGAGTTCGAGCTGTCTCACGCGGCCAGACTACGTGGTTACATCTCGCGCGATGCCGGAGCCGGCCGTGTCGATCGTGGTGCCCACGCACAACCGCCCCCGGCGGCTTGGGCAGCTGCTCGCTGCGCTCTCCGCGCAGGATGCGCCGGCCGGCACATTCGAGGTGATCGTCGTCGATGATGGCTCGCAGCCACCGGCCGACGTTCGGACGGCAGGCCGCGCGCTCACCCTGCGGACGATCCGAAACGAACGGGCGCTCGGTCCGGCGTCGGCACGCAACGCCGGCTGGCGCGCCGCCCGAGCGCCGCTGGTCGGCTTCACCGACGATGACTGCAAGCCGGCAGCCGGCTGGATCGCTGCCGCGCTCGAGGCGCACCGCGAGGTGCCCGGCGCGATCATCCAGGGGCCGACGGAGCCCGATCCCGGCGAGGAGCACGAGATCTCCGTCTTCTCGCACACGGTCGTCCAGCGGCAGCTGGGGCCGAACTTCGAGACGTGCAACATCTTCTATCCGCGCCGGATGCTCGAGTCGCTCGGCGGGTTCGACGAAACGTTCGGCCCGGGCTCGGCCGGCGAGGACACCGACCTTGCCTGGCGCGCGCTGTCAACCGGTCGTGAGGCGGTGTTCGCGGCCGACGCCCGCGTGTTCCACGCGGTCGACCAGCTCGGCGCGCGCGGGAAGCTCCGGATGGCGCGGCGATGGACGCCCTGCGTACGCGTGCTGGCCGAGCACCCCGAGACCCGGGTGATGCTGCAGCGCCGAGTGTTCTGGAACACCTGGCATTACCTGCTCTGGCGCTCGGCTCTGGCGCTGCTCGCGCCGCGCTGGCTGCGCCGGATCATTCTCACGCGCTACATGCTCCAGCTGCAGGCTCGCGGGCGAAGTCTCGGCGCCGGCGGCTGGTCGATTCCGTTCTTCCTGGTGCATGACCTGCTCGAGACCTGGGCGGTCGTGCGTGGTGCGGTCAAGTACCGGACGCTCGTGTTGTAGAACCGTCGCATGCTCGGACCGGGCTCGGTTACCATCCGCCCTGTGCGGAGGCGTCTTTACGGGGAAGACCACCCATGAACAAACCGTCTGTGGCAGTCGCGATTCCGGCCTATAACGAGGCCGATGGGATCGTTGGCTTCCTTCAGGAGATCGACCAGTCGCTCGCGTCGCACGTCGAGACGCTGCACCTGGTGGTCGTCGACGACGCCTCGACCGACAGCACGCTCGAGGTGCTCGAGGGCGCACGGCCGCAGCTGCAGGGCTCGCTGGAGGTCGTCGCGAGCCAGATCAACCGAGGACACGGACCGAGCCTGGTCGCGGCGTACCGCCGGGCGCTCGAGCTGGCGCCGGATTATGTCCTTCAGGTGGACGGTGACGGCCAGTTCCACGGCAGCGATCTGCGCCGGGTGCTGGTGCTGCTGATGGACGATGCACACGCCGTCTCGGGAGTCCGCCGGTTCCGCCAGGACCCGTGGTTCCGGATGATCATGACCCGCCTGGTCCGCAGCTACGTGCACCAGAGCTTCGGCGTCGTCGCCCGCGATCCCAACTGCCCGCTGCGCGGATACGACGCGGAGGTGCTGCGCGAGCAGCTGCCGCTCCTGCCGACGAACTCGCTGATCCCGAACCTGTACCTGACGATCCTCGCTTCGCGGCGCGGACTCGCGCTGCTCGAGGTCGACGTCAGCCATCGCGTTCGCCGCGGCGCCTCGGCCGAGGGCAGCATGCTCGGAAGGGGAAAGGGCTCGCCGATCCCCTGGCGCCTGGTGCGCTTCTCGGTCGCTGCGCTACGAGAGTCACGCTCGTTCCGTCACCGGATGGATACTCCGGGATGGGCGCGGCAGTCCTCGTTCACGCGCGAACTTGTCTGAGGACCCGAGCACTCACCGGTCGTGACCGGGGCGCTTGCCCCGGGCGAGTTCGCGGTCGGGGCGGTCCTTCTCGCGATCACGCTCGGATGCTGCGGCGGCCTCGCGTGGCTGGTCTTGCGCACGAAGCTCGATCACCTGGACGGAACCCCGCGCGCGGTGGCGTTCGCGGTGCTGCTGATCGCCGCGATGCTCGCGGTGCAGGTCGCGCCGCTCGTCACCGGGCTGCTGACGCGCGGGACTGTCGTGCTCACGGCGGTCGCGCTGCTGGCCGCAACCATCTGGCTGGTGGGACGGCCGGCCCGGCGGCCGGCCACGGCGCCGGGGGTCTTGCCCGGCGCCGGAGAGGCGGTCTCGGTGGCCGGCGCACACTGGCTGCTGGCCGGCACCGGCGCGGCGCTGACGGCGGCCAGCTGCATCGCTTACGTGCAGGCGAACGCCACCGTGCACGTCAACTCGGTCGACGTGCTGGCCTTCCACCTTCCCGGCGTCATCCGCTTCATCCAGACCGGGACGATGTGGCAGACGACCCAGTATCTGGTCGGCCAGGCGCAGGGCAACTACCCGCAGTTCGGTGACCTGCTGCTGCTGGCGGTCGTGCTGCCGTGGCACTCGATCGCGTTCATCCGCTACGTCGACCCGCTGCTGCTCGCGCTCGCGGCGGTGTCGACCTACGGGATCTCGCGCGAGATTGGTGTGCCCGCCCGCCCGCGTCCGGCGACCTCGGTGCTGGTCGCCTGCGCGCTGATCTCGATCCGACCCGCGCTCGGGACCGCGCTCGTCGACGACCTCACCGATCCCGCGTTCCTGGCGACCTTCTGCGCCGGCGTCTTGTTCGGACTGCGGCACTGGCGAACACGGCGCCGCAGCGAACTCGTGCTCGCGGGCCTCGCGTTCGGGATCGCGCTCGGCACAAAGTGGTACGGGCTCGCGGAGATACCGGCCTTGATCGTCGTCTGGGTCACGGCCGGCGCGCTCGCCGGGCGCGGGCGGCGCCGGGTCCTGCTCGACGCCGGCATCCTGGTCGGAGTGATCGCGCTCGTCGGCGGGATCTGGATGCTTCGCAACCTGATCCTCACCGGCAACCCGGTGTTCGACTATCCGGTGCGGGTGCTCGGACTGACGGTCTTTCCCGCGCCCTCGAGTCCGATTCGCGGCCTGCTGGGCTTCTCGCTCGCCCACTACCTGACCAACGGGAGTGTCCTGCGCAGCTACGTGTGGCCGGAGTTCCGAATCGAGTTTGGGCTGGTCGGCGCGTTGCTGGTGGCGGGGGTCGTAGCCGCCGGCGCGCTGTGGGTCACCGACCGGCGCCGCTCCCGCCCGCGCGTCGATCCGCGAGTCCCGCTGCTGGCCACCGGTGCGGTGGTGCTCGCGGTCGTGTACGTGATCACGCCGTACACGGCGCAGGGTTACAGGAATGTCCCGCTGCTGATCGCCGCGAACACGCGCTACGCAATGCCGGCGCTGGTTCTCGCCGCGCCACTGCTGGCGTGGGTGGTGCAGCGGATGCGAGCTTGGGGCCTCGTCGTGGAGATGGCGCTGCTCGTGGAGATCGCGCTGAACCTGCACCGCTACGTCCCGGTCGGCGGCGCGCGGGTCGTGGCGGGGGTGCTCGTCGCCGCGATCATCGTCGCGATCATCGTGTGGGTCTCGCGGCCACGACGGTTGCCGCTCGCCGCGGGGATCGCGGGGCTGCTGCTCGCCGGCGCACTGGCGCTCGTCTACCACGACCAGCGCGTGCTGGCGCGGCGACCGTACGCGCCGCAGGACCCGGCGGTCTCGTTCGTGCTCGCGCGAGCACCCGCGCACACGCGGATCGCGGTGACCGGCGAGTGGATCAGGCCGGTCCCGATCGCCCCGCTGTTCGGCCCCCGCCTGCAGAACGAGGTCGACTACCTCGGCCCTTGGGTTCAGCACCGCCTCGAGCACTACACCTCGGCGCCGGCGTTCCGCGCCGCGCTTGCACGCACGAGTTACCCGCTGCTGGCCGTGGCCACGGGGTATCCGCCGAACCCGAATCCCCCTGAGGCGCGGTGGGCGCGCGCCGCGGGCTACGTTCCGGTGACCGAGTCAGTGCTCTACATCCTGATGGCGCGCCGGTGAGCTGACGCGGCGCGCGAGCACCACGCACCACAGCGTTCCCTCACCGAGCACGCGATCCAGCACGAGCCCGCTGCGTTCGGCGACCGCGCGCAGTTCGCCAAGGTCGACCGAGGATCCCAGCCACGCCGGGTCGCGCTGGCCGCGCGGCGCCAGGCCGGCACGCGAGAGCGCGCGCACGAGGTGAGCGCGCGGCGTCCGCCGTGGCCGGTGGACGTCTGGCGCGTTGGAGACCTGAAACGCCGCCCATCCCCCATCTCGCAGGACGCGACCCATCTCCGCCACGTAGCCGAGTGTCACGGCGGGGTCGGGGATGTGCTGGAAGGTGACGTGCGAGATGCAGACGTCGACGCTCGCGTTCTCGACCGGAGCGAGGCTGGTCCCGTCGCCGACGATCCAGCTCACGTTCGCCAGCTCGCCGTGATGCTTGCGCGCGATCGCGACCATCTCGGCGGAGATGTCGACCGCCTGCACGCGTCGCGCGCGCGCCGCAAGCTCGCGCGTCAACCGGCCGACGCCGCAGCCGATCTCGAGCACCTCGTCGGTCAGCTCGATGGACGCGCCGAGCAGCCCGAGCAATCGCTCGAGGTCCTCCGCGCCGCGCGACCAGAACACTCGCAGGTCCCCGGACCGGTAGCTCTGGCGGTTGTCGACGAAGTAATACGCGTCCTCTCGCGCACGCTCATCCCAGAACTCGCGCATGTGGCTCGCCCCCGCCCAGGTCACAGAAGGATGGTACGACTTCTGACGCTCCCGAGCAGCAGCGCAGTGAGCGAGACGGCGTCGGCCGCGACGCGAGCGGGCGGCAGCTTCGGCCCCTCGCGCAGGTCGCGCGCGAGCGTCTGCACGTAGGGGATCGCGGCGGCGCCGAGCAGCGGCCGCCGGGTGAGCGCGGCGAGCGACAGGCCGAGCACGGCCGCGTCGAACCGCGCTTGGCGCGCGGTCAGGAAGATCCGGCGATGAAACAGCGCGCGCCGCAGTTCGGGCATCCGCCGAGCCATCGCGGGGAAGTAGCGCAACCGCCAGCGCTCGGCGGCGAACTGAGCGGGTCCACGAGGAAACACCTCATGGTGGACCAGGGCCTCCGGGCATGCCGCGATCCGGGCTCCCGCACGCACCGCCCGCCATCCGAACCACACGTCCTCGCTTAGCTCCTTTCCGCCCCGCGGCCCCAGCCAGCTCTCAAAGCCACCGAGCCGCTGAAACAGCTCGCGCCGGACGAACAGGTTCGCGCTCTCGAACAGCGGCGTGCACCCGGACACGCCGAGAGTCCGGTCGAACGCCCCGAGCTCGCGGTCCGGACGCGGCTGCGTCTCGCCGATCACGAGCTCCGCGTGTTCGAGCGCCCTCACTCCTGCCTGCAGCCACATCGGCGTCGGCTGGCAGTCGGCGTCCAGGAACGCGATCCGCGGCCCCCGCGCGACCGCGGCACCGGCGTTGCGGGCGCGCCCGGGGCCGACTCCGTCGAGCCCGATCACGCGAGTCACGACGGGCGAGCGCTCCGCGATCTCGCGCGTCGCGTCGCTCGACTGGTCGTCGACGACGATCACCTCGTAAGGGCCGTCGTAGCGCTGGGTCTCGAGCGCGTCGAGTGCGTCCCCAATCGTGGCCGCCCCGTCGCGCACAGGGATCACCACGCTCACTGTCGCGTCGTTCATCGTGCGCGCGCCAGTAGCCCCCGCAGCCCACCCGCGGGCCGGGCCGGTTGATGCTCGGTGACGAAATCCGACAGGTACGCGTCGAGCGAGGGGGCATCGAGGAAGATCCGCTCGCGATAGGAGAACGAGTGCTCCCACCACAGCTGCAGCACCCGCTGCTCATCGCTCAACGTCCCGTGGAAACCGGCGGGAAAGTAGTCGCTCGCGCGCGCGTGTAACACGTGCGGCTTGTGCACAAACTCGATCTCGTCACCCTCGATGTCGGTCAGCCAGCGGTGGTGGCTCCAGCCCACCCACGGCCCGTGCACGCCGAAGCTCTGCTCCTCGAGCCGCGAGGGCACCTCGATGTACCCGGCGCGCGCCACCCGGATCAGCTCCTCGCAGACGAGCAGCGGATCGCGGATGTCCTCGAGCGTATGCGAGCAGACGACGAACGCGAACTGCTTGTCCTCAAATGGCCAGCGCTCGCGCCCGCAGATGTCGCGCTGCACCCACGTGGTCTGGTCGAAGCGCTCCATGCTTGGATCCGGCTTCGGCCCGTACAGGCCGCGCTCACCGTAGGCCATCAGGTCGAGTACCCAGTCGGCCCGCGCGAACGGGCTCGCGCCACCCCCGACGTCGAGCACGAGGTCATCGTCCCTGAGGCGCCCCAAGATCCGCTCCCGACTGGATTGCAGCATCGCGCGGATTGAACCAGCGCTTGCGCGACGACGCCTCAGTTACGCTCCGGCGCGGTGGGCACGTCAGAACCGACTCCGAGTTTTGCTCGCCGGCTGGTGCGGCGAGCGCGGCGCACGCTTCGCGAGATCCGCTCGGCCGGAAGCCTTCGCGTCTGGGCTCTGTATCTCCCCGGACCAGGACCTTGGCTGATGTCCTGGCTGCGCAAGCGCTGGGTGATCTTCCGCAACCCGCACGCGCACATCGAGTTCCGGGGCCCCGTGTACCTCGGCCCGCGCTTCAGCCTGCACATGCCGAACGGCGGCACGTTCATCGTCGGCCCCGGCGTCGAGTTCCGCCGCGGCTTCCGAGCCGAGCTCACGGATCCGAGCACCCGCATCGCGATCGGCGCCTGCTCGGTGTTCACCTACGACGTGGTGATCCAGTGCGCCTCGTCGATTGAGATCGGCGCTCACTGCATGTTCGGCCAGGCGACGCTGGTCGTCGACGGCAACCACCGCTTCCGCGATCTCGACAAGCCGATGCTCCAACAGGGTTACGATCTGCGGCCGCTGAAGCTCGCAGACCACGTCACGATCACGACCAAGTGCACGATCATCGCCGAAATCGGCGAGCGCACCTTCGTCGGCGCCAACTCGGTGGTGACCAAACCTCTGCCGGCGTTCTGCGTGGCCGCCGGCAACCCAGCCCGCGTACTCGACTACTTCGGTCCTCCCGGCGGCGAGCCGCCGGAGCTGGCCGAGCGCTCAGCCAGCAGGGCCGGCACGTTGGGCTGAACGTCCACCTCGCCGCCGGCGGCCGCCTCCTCCCAAGCGGGCAGGAAGTACGGCGCCAGCTGCTGCTGCCAGTAGACGCCCGCCTTATCCCAGACGACCTTCCCGAGCCACGGCGTGCGGCGCGGGACGAACCGGGTGAGCTTTACGGCCTTACGCCCGCCGGGAGGGCTGCTCGCGGCGCTCGAGAACATGTTGTAGAACCAGGGCGGCACGTCGGGGTGCAGCTGGCAGAACTGCCATTCCGTGGCCGCCAGCATCGGCGCTCGGGCCTGCCATACCTCGAGCGTCATCGGCCGCCAGTGATCGACGATCGCCCGCCGGTTGAGCAGCACTCGCAGGCCGTGTTCGCGCGCCCGGTAGCCCCAGTCGAGATCCTCGTAGAGATACGGCAGACGGACTTCGTCATAGCCGCCGACCTCTTCCAGGAAGGCGCGCTTGATCGAGGAGTTCGCCCCGTACAGGTGCGCCCAGCTGGCCTCGTCGCCCTGGATCGAGTGGAAGTCGAACTGCACGCCGTAGTCGAGCCACTTCATGAACGGCGTGACCTTCAGCCCCTTGGCCCACCGCACGAGCCCGGAGACAGCGACGTTGTCCTCGGGATGGCGGGCGTGCCACTCGACGTGCTCTGAAATGAGACGACTCACCGGGATCGTGTCGTTGTCGGTGAACAGCACGACGGGCGCGCGGGCCGCGCTCCAGCCGGCGTTGCGGTTGGCGGACAGTCCGGGCCGGTCGCCTTGCAGTAGCTCGACCGGGTACGGGCGGTGTGCGATCGCATCTGCAACCGCGTCCATGTCCGGCTCCTTGCGATCAGCGACGACGAGCACCTCGAAGCTCCCCGGGGGAGCGTCCTGGCGCTCGTAGCCGTCGAGCACGCGGCGCAGGACCTCGTAGTTGCCGAGCGTCGAGAGCACGACGCTGATCTCAGCCATAGCCTGGAGGATGCCAAGGCCCGGATGAAGTGGCGCCAGTGCGCGAGCGCTTGGGTAAGCTCGCCCGTCGGGTGGCAGAACTTCGCATCGATCCGGGTCGCGAGCAGGCGGAGCTCGCCGAGTATCTCGGCGACCGCTTCGAGCTGCAGCGGCTGTACCGCTATCAGGAGCAGCTCGACGCCGAGTTCGCCGAAACCGCCGACGAGGACACCTTCTACCGGACCTCGACGGGTTACCTCTACAACCTGACCGCGTTCGCGATGACGGGAACGAAGCTCCCGTACCTGCGCGAGCTGGTCCGCCACGTGCCGGCCGGCGCGCGGCTGCTCGACTACGGCTGCGGGATCGGCTCCGACGGACTGGTGCTGCTCGAGGCCGGCTACCGCGTCGAGTTCGCCGACTTCGACAACCCGAGCACCGACTATCTGCGCTGGCGCCTTGCGCGCCGCGGTCTGTCCGCGCCGATCCACGACCTCGACGCTCACGTGCCGTCCGGGTTCGACGCTGCGTACGCGTTCGACGTGATCGAGCACGTCGACGACCCGTTCGACTTCCTCGGCGAGATGGAGCAGCGCGCGCGCCTGGTCGAGGTCAACTTCCTCGAGCCCGAGCCCGGCGACCAGGACCTGCACCACGAACTGCCGGTGCAGGACCTGCTCGCGCACGCGGCGCGCAACCGCCTTCGCTTCTACCGCGTGCTGCACGGCCGCTCGCACCTGGTCCTGTACGAGTCGCGCGAGGCGGCGGGGCCGGCGCGGCTGGTGAGCAGGGCAAGGCTCGCGGCGGGCCGAGCGCGGCGGTAGGGGCCTCGCTTCGCTCGGCATCCATGGGGCCGTGCGGCCCCGTCCGGACCCGGGGTTTCTCCGAGCTCGCTTTCGGAGTGCCGCCCCCGTCGATGCCCTTTCCGCCGGCCATCCATGGCCTCAGTGAGATAGTCGTGGGCGCGGTCGGTGTTTCTGTCCGGTCGGCGGTGGAGGCTCCTCGGCCGGCGGCGAGCTGACTCGCATCCGTGGTGTCGGCCGTTTGGGTCTGGCCTTCCGCCGTTGTGTCGCCCGTCGCCGTCCGAGGGTCACCGGCGTGACTTGATAGATGGCATGAGCATGCGGGCCGTCCGGGTCCGCGTGTAGGGACCTCCTCAGCTCAGGCGCGGCGTTGGGCCGCGCAGGCCGTTGAAACCGTGGAGCTTGAGGAGGCCCCAGATGGCGATCGTAATGGGACTTGATCAGCATCGTGCGCAGGTCACTGCGGATTGGTTGGACACAGAGACGGGTGAGGTATCGCGTCGGCGGGTCTCGCCTGCGCACCGCGCTGGGGTGCGTGCGTTCTGCGAGCAGTTCCGCGGTCAGCAGCTTGAGGTGGCGTTGGAGGCGACGACGGGGTGGCGGTTCGTGGCTGAGGAGTTCAGGCGCGTCGGGGCGGTGGTGCACTTGGCGGAGCCGGCGGAGACGGCGGCCCGGCGCGGCAACAAGAAGCGCGCTAAGAGCGACCGCGCGGACGCTCGGCATGTGCGGGATTTGTTGATGATCGGCCGGTTGCCGGAGTCGTGGATCCCGGCCGATCACATCCTCGATCTCCGCGCGCGTGTCCGGCTGCGGCACACGCTCTCGCACCAGCGGGGCGAGTGGCAGCAGCGCATCCAGGCCGTGCTCTATCACCACGGCTGCCCGCAGCGGAGCAATCTGATGACGGGCGAGGGCCGCAGCTGGTTGGCGGCACAGCCACTCCCGGCCGCGGCGCGCGAGCAGATCACGATCGCGCTGGGCATGATCGATGCGGTCGACCGGCAGCTGGGGCCGCTGGATAAGGAGCTGCGCGGCTATGCGCGACGACAGCCGGGGTGCAAGGCGCTGATGGGTCAGTTCGGTGTCGGCGAATTGACCGCCGTGACGATCCTCGCGAGCTCGGCGACGCCAGACGCTTCTCCTCCTCCCGGGACGCTGTCCGGTATGCCGGTTTGGACAT
>CAWCMD010000003.1:0-190140 GCA_963796525.1 uncultured Solirubrobacterales bacterium | reverse complement strand
TGGATGTCATCACGCACGCGCTCGCGCTGCGGATCCTGTTCGAGGGCGGGCGCGCCATCGGCGTCGAGATCGCCCGTGAAGGCAAGATCGAGCAGCTCAGAGCGGAGCGCGAAGTGATCCTGGCCGCGGGCGCCTACCAGTCACCGGTGCTGCTGATGCTCTCGGGGATCGGTCCAGAGGATCAACTCGCGCCGTTCGGGATCGAGATCCGCGAGCAGCTGCCGGTCGGCGAAGGCCTTCAGGACCATTGCATGGCCCAGATCAACTACCTCACCGACGAGAAGAGCCTGTTCATGTGCGCCGCCGACCCGGAGGCGATCGCCCAGCTCGAGAACGAGGGCCGAGGGCCGCTGACATCGAACATTCCCGAGGCGGCCGGCTTCTTCAGGGCTCGGCCTGGCGTCGAGGCACCTGATGTCGAGTTCCACTTCGCGCCGTCGATGTTCTTCGACGAGGGCCTGACGGCGCCGCACGACCACGGCTACTGCTTCGGCCCGGTCGTGATCAAGCCCACCAGCCGCGGTCGTGTGATGCTGCGGACGCCGTTGCCGGACTCAAAGCCGCGCGTGCTGTGCAACTTCCTGACGACAGACGAGGACCGTGAGAGCATCACGATCGGGATGCGGATGGCGCTCGAGATCGCCGCCCAGGCCCCATTGCGCGCCGTCGAGCGGGCACCGTTCAGCGTCCCTGAGTCGGATTCCGACGAGGACCTGCTGGCGTTCGCTCGCCGCGCCGGCCAGAGCGTCTACCACCCCACCTCAACGTGCGCGATCGGCTCAGTCGTCGATCCTGAGTTGCGCGTCTACGGACACGAGGGCCTGCGCGTGGTTGATGCGTCCGTGATGCCCGACATCACGCGCGGGAACACCAACGCCCCCGTGATCATGATCGCCGAGCGTGCCGCCGACCTGATCCGGGCCGGCAGTGGCGCGCAGGCCACGGCCGGCGTGGCGTAGACGGTCTCAAGGCGTCAGCTCGTACGGGTAGTCGGTCAGCGTCTCGCACCCATCGTCGGTGACGAGCACCAGGTCCTCGAAACGAACGCCGCCCACGTCGCGGTGCCACAGGCCGGGCTCGAGCGCGAGCACGTCGCCGGCCACCAGCGGCGAGCGGCCGGCCAGGCCCAGCCCGGGATCCTCGTGGACCTGTAGCCCGACCCCGTGGCCGAGCGAGAACTGAAAGCCCTCAGCCTGATCCTCCCCAGGACCGGTGCGCTGGGTCCGGTAGCCCTCGCGCTCAAACACGTCGCAGCACAGGCCGTGCAGGTCAGCGCCCGTGACACCTGGCTTGATCGCGGCCCGGACCCCCTCGAGCGCCTCGATGACCAGCCTCTCCTGCCGGCGCACCTCCTCGCTGCGCTCGCCGCCGACGACGAACGTGCGCGTCATGTCAGCCCAGCAGGACGAGGTCTCGTCCTGTGGCCAAAGGTCGACCTGGATCGGTAGGCCTGCCGGAAGCGGGCCGCTGCCGGACTCATGGCCGAACCCCTGCCACACCGACGCCACGATCACATCCGGCGGCAGCAGCGCACCGAGCCGCCAGCACTCCTCGCGCATCGCGCCGCGGATCGTCTCGGCCAGCAACGGCTTGCCGTCGAGCTCCAGCTGCTCGCCGTCCGTCTGCGCGGCCCGCAGCAGCTTCGCGGCGGCGGCCATCGCCGATTCGGCGGCACGCTGGGCGCGAACGATCCCCGCCAGCTCCGCTTCGGACTTGGCGCGCCGACGCGCCTTCACCGGCGCGTCATCGACGGTGAGCGAGATCCCACCGGCGCGCAGCCGCTCGGCGACGCCCAGCGGGAACTCGAAGTCGACATGCGCCTCTGTCACCCCCATCCTGGCGGCCGCGCGGTAGACCAGCTCCAGGAACACCTCGTCCCGAGACATGCCGCTTCGCAGCAGCTCGTGGAAACCGAGGTCCGTGATCTCGACCAGCTCCGCGTCGGACCGGACCGCGGCGATGCGCTCGCGCTCGAGCCGTGAAGTCATGATGCAAACGCGGCCCGCGACCTCGCCGTAGAGGAACGGATCGCCGATCGAGATCGGGATCTCGTGGCGTAGCGCCGGGCTATTGATGGTGTCGCCGTAAAGAAGTAGGCCCTGGATGATTGGACCTTATTACCCCATGTGTGGCGGAACTTAAGCCGGAGGTATCGTCAGGCTCCCACCGCCGAGCCAGCTCGCGCCGAGGCGGTAGAGCCGCTCGACCTCGGGGCCGGTGAGTCCCGGCATGTCGGGCTTGACCTCATATCCGATCTCGGTCTGGACGTAGGCAAGGTGGCGATATCCGACCGGGAAGCGCGCGAGCAGGTCGGTCTCGAGGACGAGCTTGGCCGCGGGATCGACCGGATCGAGGCGGTCCTTCTCGTAGATCGGCTGGCGCAGCACGATGCGCCAATGCCGGTCGCGGCGCTCGATGAAGTCGTAGAAGCGGCCCGTGCAAACGACGTCGCATTCGACGCCGTGAACCTCAGCGCGCTGCGAGATCGTCATCTTCGTCTGAGCGATCGCGCGGTCGCCAACGACGTCGACCGAGGTCCCGCCGAGGAAGTGCAGGATGCGCACGCCGCGCTCAAAGCCCTCGCGGCTCACGCGGATGAACTCAGCGGCGGGACCCTGGAACCAGGTCGCCATCATGATCGCGTCGTCGTGCCACACGGTGGCGAATCGCTCCCAGTCGCCGGCATCCCGCCACACGGCCCAGTTCTCGACCAGCTCGCGGATGTGCTGGGAATCGCTCACGCCGGCACCTGGCTCGTCGGCGGGATCGGCGGCCCGCTCGCAAGCCCGCTGACGTCCGGTGTGCCGTAGGTGTGGAACGTCTCCACCGTCTTTACACCCCAGGCCTGCCCGCGGGCGCGCTCTGCCTGGGTCCAGACCACCGGCTCGTACTCGGGGTCGTAGATGAAGTGTGTGCCGGTCGTGACTTCGACCCGGTTGCCACCCGGCTCGTAGACGTACAGGAACATGCCCTGGGCGACCGCGTGCTTGGATGGTGCCGCCTCGATCGGCACGTCCGCGTCGAGCATCAGGTCCGCCGCGCGCAGCACCTCCTCGCGCGTGTCGACAAAGAACGCCAGGTGATGTAGGCGTCCGCTGGCACCGGCGTGATCGGCCACGTAGATCAACTCGTGGGCGGCGATCGTGAGGCTCATCCAGGCGCCGACCTCGCTGCCGTCGTCGTTGATGATCTGCTCGTAGAGGCGGAAGCCAAGTTGCAGTTGCGCGAACTCGCGGTTGGCGCCGACGTCGTGCGCGAGCAGGTTGACGTGATCCAGGCGCTTGACGGCGGCGCCGTGTCCGGTGTAGCGCTGTGGGACGTTCTTGAGGGCGGGCCGCAGATGCTCCGGCGGTTCGTACCGTTCGCTCTCGTAATAGAGCTCCAGGATGTGGCCGTCGGGATCCGTGAACCGGTAGGCCGGCCCATGCCCCACGTCGCCCTCGATCCAGCCGATCCCCAGACCACTGTCGTGGATCGCCGCCACGCGGCGCTCGAGCTGTTCCGGGCCCCAGGCCCGGAACGCGACATGGCCGATCCCGGGCAGCGCCGATTCGGTCAGCTTCAAGCTGTAGCGCTGGTAGTCACCCCAGCCGCGCAGATACACCGACTGGCCGTCTTGCGCCTCGACCTCCATCCCGAAAAGGTCGACGAAGAACCGCAGACTGTCGTCCGCGAACGGCGTCAGCAACTCGGCGTGGCCGACGTGAGCGAGGTCGTGGATCACATGCGCTCCCTGAGGTTGTCGAGGTCGAACGAGAGCGCACCAGCCTGTAGCTGCGCTCGCTTGGCGCGCTCCTTCTCCGCGCGTTCCCTCGAGGCGGCGAGGACCTCGGTCGCGCGCTCGTGTTCGACGACCGCGGCGCCGTCACCGTCGAGGACGAGGATGTCGTTCTGCCTGATCGACACGCCCCCGACGGCGACCGGTTCGCCGATCGAGCCGCGGATGTTCTTGCCGGCGCCCTTGATCCGGATCCATCTGGCCCAGATCGGCAGGCCTAATTCTCTGAGGTCCTTGACGTCGCGAACGGCACCGTCGATCAACATCGCCGCTGCTCCCTGCGCCTTGGCCTGCGTGGCGAGCAACTCGCCGACCAGCGCCACCGGCCTTGGCTCGGGCATCGTCAGCACGATGATCTCACCGTCCTGCACGTCCGCCATCACTGCGTGGACCATCAGGTTGTCGTCCTGGCCACAGCGCACCGTGCGCGCGGGTCCGGCGACCCTTGACCCGGGGATCATCTGGATCAGATCGATATCGATGTAACCGCGGCGGCCGCCGGCCTCGTAGACCGTCGCCGATCCGAGCCTCGCAAGCTCGCTGAGGGCGTGGGAGATATGGGCTGTATATCGACCCTTATCTCCCACGCCCTCGTGCTCGCCGCTCACAGCGCGCTCACCACCTGTGGGGTGACGCGTTGAAAGGCCTCGGCGTGGCGAATCGCCTGGTTCCCGCTCGAGCGGCGCGCATGGTTGCCGCGATGGCCGGCGCGCTCACCGTAGTAGCTCAGCAGGTATTTCTGCGCCTTCATCTCGGCCATCGCCTTGAGTTTGAGTTCCATCACAGGCGTGATGTCGACGAACGTGGTTGGGGTGAAGTTGCACAGCTCGGGCTGGTGCGGCTCGAACAGGAACAGCTCCGGAGGCCTGACGGTGGCAAACGCGCTCGCCACGCCGGCGCCGGCGGCGAGGCCGCGAGCACGCATCACCGCGGCGTGTGCGACCGGATGGTCGGGGTTGAACGGGTCGGTGTCGGTGTGCGTGATCAGGACATCGGGCGCGAACTCCCTGATCACGTCGGAGATCCTGTTGAGAGCCTCGGCGTCGATCTCCAGCGGATAGTCACCGAGGTCGAGGCACGTGAACTGCGCGCCGAGCGCGTGTGCCGCCCGCTCGGCTTCGCCATGACGGATCTCCTTGACGCGCTCGATCGTCTGGTCGGGCTCCTTCCAAAGCTCCCCGGACTCGCCGCGCTCGCCGTATGAGAGCGCGATCACTTGCGCGGTCCCCCCGTTCGTCGTCGTGACGGCGATCGCCCCACCCGAGCGCCACACGAAGTCGGCGGAGTGCGCGCCGATCACCATCATCCGCTCTGCGCTCACAGCGGCGGCGCTCCCGCGACCCGTCGCGTGTTTACGACCGCCATCAGATGTACCTCCTCCTCGCTGAAGCCGGCATTCAGGAGGCGCTCGACCATCATCGCCATCCCGTCCTCGACCGGCGGGTTGAACACCTGTCCGAGGTCCGTGGAGAGGACGGAGTTGCTCGGCCCCGTCTCACGTATGTTCTGAATCCACGTGTCCCACGAGACCTTGCCGGTGTGCGGAGTGGTGAAGCAGCGCTCGAGCAGTGCGCCGCGCTCCGCAAGGGCCTGCTGGTCCTCGACGGAGAGGTTCTGAGACGGGAATTCGGGATGGGTGATGACGATCTCGTCGACGCCCTCGCTCTGGGCGGCGTCGACCACGGCGAAGATCTCGTCGCGGCTCATGTGGCCGGTCGCGAGAACGAGGCCGTGCCTGGCGATCATCTTCAGGACCTCTCGTGTCTCCGGCAGCGGGCTGCCTCGATCGTCGACGACCGGCACCGGGTCGATCTCGATGCCCTGTTCGCGCAGCTCGAGCTGGAGCTTGACCCAGACGGGGACCTTCGCGCCCGGGGGCGCCTCACGCTCATGCGACTCGTTGACCGCGTCGACAGTTGGGAACCAGACGGTGCGCGCTCCCTCGCGTGCGGCGATTTCGACGGCCAGCGGGTTGATCCCGCCGACCGCGCGGTTCAGGCTGATCGCGCCCCTGACGTCGACGCCCGGGACGGCGTTGCTGACGACGCCGGCGCGCTCCGCCGTCGAGCCGTAGTGCGACTTCAGCACGAAACCCGCCATGCCGAGCTCCTGGAAGCGCCGTGCGAGCGAGATGTCGTCGATTTTGCGCTCGACCACGTCCGGCGCGATGTGCAAGTGCGTGTCGTAGGCGCCCTTGAGAAGGTCAGTCATGTTGCTGGAGAGCTGTCGCGACGTTCTGCAGGTGGGCGCGCATCGCTGCTTCGGCTGCTTCGGGGTTTCTATCTTCGATCGCCTTGACGATCGCGGTGTGCTCCTCGAACGACGCCTCGCTGCGACCCGGGACGAGGATCGTCCGGTACTGAAAGCGGACCACCTGCGACTTGAGGGTCGCCACGAGCCGCGCGACCGTGAGCTGGCAGGAGATCTCGGTGATGCGACGGTGGAGCACCGCGTTCTCGTCTGAGGCACCGATCAGGTCGCCGCGGTCCAGGAGATCGCGCATCGTCGTCAGGACGTAATTGAGTTCCTCGATGTCGTGATCCGTGCGCCTGAGGGCCGCGTGGTGGGCGGCCAGGCCCTCGAGCGCCGCGCGCGCCTCGACGATCTCGATCGCCTCGCGCAGGTCGATCAGCCGCACGCGCGCGCCGCGGTTGCGCACGTGCTGCACGAGGCCCTCCTGCTCGAGCCGCGCAAGCGCCGTACGCACCTGGGCGCGGCCGACGCCGTACATGCGCGCGACCTCCGCCTCGATCAGGCGCTCGTTCGGCTGAAAGTCGCCGGAGACGATCGCCGCGCGCAACTGTTCCTCAACCGCCGGCATCGGCGCATTCTCCCGCCCGGCGGCCAGATTGTCGACAATTTTGTCGACAATCTGGCGGGTGGGGCCGCCGCCCCCGCCACGCAGCCCACCGCGGGCCGCCACGCAGCGCACCGCCGCCCCCGCCACGCAGCGCACCGCGGCCCGCCACCCAGTGCACCCCCGTCCGGCAACGCGCGCACGCGCGCTTGCCTCGGGCGCCGGCCGGGCGTATACACCCGCCATGCTGGTTCTCGACGAACGTCGTGCGGCGGCGGTGCGGTCGATATGCGAGCTGATCGTTCCCGGCTCGGGGCGGGTTGGGCCCGAGGTCTACATCGACGCGCTGATGACGCGGATGCCGGAACCCGAGCAGCAGGCGACCTTCGCTGCGATCGACGCCCTCGCGCAGCCCGCGTCGCAAGGCACCGAGGCACTGGCCGGGCACGCGTTCACGCCCGAGTTCATGCTGATGCGCGCGCTCGCGTGCGAGGCGTACTACAGCGATTTCGTCGCGCCCGGCGCTCCCGGCCCGGGCGCGTGGGATGAGATCGACTTCAAGCCGCCGCTCGCAGCGCGCCTGAACAAGGACTGGTCATATCTGCCGGTGAGCGGATGAGCGAGCACTTCGAGGTCGTCGTGATCGGGTCGGGCGCCGGCGGGGGCGTGGTCGCGGGCGAGCTCGCCGACGCCGGCCGTCGCGTGCTGCTGCTCGAGGCGGGCCCGCACAAGACCGCTGCCGACTACATGCGCTGGGAGGCGAGGGCGACGCACGAGATGTGGTGGCCGATCGCGTTCGCCCAGCCGGCGCAGCCTGGCCCGCCGATGCCGCTGTTCCGCGGTCGCTGCGTCGGCGGCACGACCTCGATCAACACCAAGGTCGCGTTGCGTCCCGCTGACCACGACTACGAGAAGTGGCACACGGCAGCCGGCCTCACCGGTCAAACTGGCGACCCGTTCGCCGAATCCGACCTGCGCCCGCACCTCGAGCGCGTGGAGCGCCGCCTCGGCGTCCGCGAGCGGTCCGACTGGCAGCGTTGCATCCACACGGTTGCTCCCGCGTTCGAGACCCTCGGCGCCGAGCTCGAGCCGGTCATGTCGTACACCGACCACAACTGCATGCGCTGCGGCTCCTGTCTGCAGGGTTGCCCCACGAACGCCGGCAAGTCGACGCTCAACACCTACATCCACCCACCGTGGGCGGAGGGAAGGCTCGAGCTGCGGGCCGGCTGCACGGTCAGCCGCATAGTGATTGAGGATCAAACCGCCAAAGGCGTCGAGTACATCGACGCCGATGGCCGACCAGGAGCGGTCGACGCCGACGTTGTCGTCGTCGCGGCCGGTGCGCTTGGCACGCCAGGGATCCTGATCCGCTCGTGCATTCGCGAGGCGGCCGGCGGCTCGGCGAGCAGCGAGCTCGTCGGGCGCAACCTCGGCTTTCACGTCGCGCGCCTGATCGAAGGGCTGTTCGACGAGATCCAGGATGCCCACATGGTCTATCCGATCAGCTCGCACTGCATGAAGTTCGCGCGCGACGAGGACGGCGGGTTCGTGGTCGAGGCCTCGACGGTTCAGGACCCGATCGGATTCGCGACCGCGCTCTGCGACGAG
Organism: uncultured Solirubrobacterales bacterium; assembly: GCA_963796525.1. Lineage (GTDB taxonomy): Bacteria > Actinomycetota > Thermoleophilia > Solirubrobacterales > Solirubrobacteraceae > Palsa-465. Next base: position 181,954 of record CAWCMD010000003.1, on the reverse strand, counting down.
AATGACGTACCGCTCTGGGGTCAGCCCCTGGTGGACGCGGTTCACAAGTACCGGTACTTCAGCGGCCTGCTGACGCTCGTCAACGACGAGAACAACGGCACGGCATGGGTCGACGAGAACGGGCTCGACCAGTACACGTTCGAGTTCAACCAAGCAGAGCTTGAGCGGATCGCCAGATCGACGGCGTTCGCGCACGAGGTCCTCAGAGCCGCCGGCGCCAAACAGATCTTCCAGACCGGCGTGCTCAGTACCCACGTGCAGGGAAGCTGCCGGATGGGCAGCGACCCGGCCCGCTCGGTGGTGAACGCTCACGGCGAGTCGCACGACATCCGGCGCCTGTTCGTCGGCGACTCGTCGGTCGTCCCGCGCACGCTGTCGGTCAACCCGTCACTGACGATCATGGCGCTCGCCAGCCGTCTCGCCGAGTACATCGACACCGACGCTCGCGGCTACCTTACGGGCACCCGCACATCGGCGGCCGCGCCCGCCTAGCATCGAACAATGGCGAATCAGTTCCGGACGCCGGAACCAATTTGCCAAAGTCCGCTGAACCGGCGCGCTCACCAGCTTCGCTCCATTAGCCTGCGAGGCGATGCTGCGGCGGCGGGGATACGCGTTGGGGATGCTGTGTATCGGCGTGCTGCTGCTTGCAACCGCCTTAGCCCAACCGGGCCTCGCGCACCGCAAGGCCCACCTCGCCCCCACGCACATCTTCGTACTCTCGAGCCGTGCCGACCTGATCGCCGGCGGGCAGGCGCTGGTCCAGATCCAGCTGCCTCCACGGGCCAATGGCTGGCGAATAGAGGCCACGCTCAACGGCGAGAACGTCACCGCGGCGTTCACGCAGCGCGCAGGAACCACCATCACCGGCCTCGTCAAGGGCCTGAAGCTCGGGCCGAACGTCCTCACCGCAAAGCTCCCCGACAAGACCGGGGCGCGGATCACGCTCACCAACCACCCGATCGGTGGCCCCGTATTCGCCGGGCCTCAGGTCCAGCCGTGGACCTGCCAACAGGGAGCGCGAGACAAGCAGTGCGACCAACCGCCGATCTACGAGTACTTCTACAAGTCGACGAACCCGACGAAGTCAGGGTTCCAGCCGTACGACCCAGCACACCCGGCGACGGACGTCGCGACCACGACCACCGACCAAAACCAGACGGTCCCGTTCATCGTCCGCCGCGAGACCGGCTACGAGGACCGCGACCAGTACAAGATCGCGACGCTGTTCCGCCCAAACCAGCTGTGGACCTGGGCGAAACCGCAACAACAGTGGAATCACAAGCTTCTGATCACGCACGGCGCCAGCTGTGACATCGACTACGCCACCGGCAGCGCACCGAGCGTCACCAGCTACAACCCGGCCGACCTCCTGAGCGTTCCCGTCTCACTCCACGCCGTGCCGCTGGGCGACAGCGCCGAATACGCGCTGTCAAAGGGCTTCGCGGTGATGTCCACAGCGCTTGACAACAACGGCCATGACTGCGACGTGGTCAACCAGGCCGAGTCGCTGGTGATCGCCAAGCAGCATCTGATCGACACATACGGGACCGTCCGCTATACGATCGGGGCCGGGTGCTCCGGCGGGTCGCTGGCCCAGCAGTGGATCGCGAACGCGTACCCCGGCATCTACCAGGGGATCCTGCCGACCTGCTCGTTCCCCGACACCTGGTCGAGCGCGACGCAGGTGATGGACTACCACCTGCTGCGGGCGTACTTCGAGCATCCGTCCGAGCAAGGGGCCAGCTGGCTTCCGACTCAGTGGGCGGCCGTCGAGGGGAACCTGCTCCCGCTCGACGCGATCGTCAGCGACATCGGCTTCTTCAACGCGATCGTCCCGACGCACTCCTGCGGCGGGATCAGCGCAAGCCAGCGCTACGACCCGCACACGAATCTCGCGGGCGTTCGTTGCTCGATCGCCGACTACGCGATCAACGTGTTCGGCCCGCGCCGCAAGAGCGACTGGTCCGCCAACGAGAAGAAGCTCGGTCACGGCTTCGCCGGCGTGGCCGTCGACAACGTCGGCGTGCAATATGGCCTCAGCGCGCTCAACGACAACCAGATCACGCCGGCCCAGTTCGTCGACCTGAACGCCAAGATCGGCGGCCTCGACATCGACATCAACCCGACCGCGGGCCGCATCACCGCCAGCGAGCCGGCACTCGCCAATGCGTATCGCAGCGGGATGATCAACGAGGCCAACAACCTCAACCAGACCGCGATCATCGACTGCCGTGGTCCCGATCCGGGCGCCGCCCACGACTCCTACCGCGCGTTCGCGATCCGTGCGCGCCTCGACCGCGAGCACGGCACGCACGCCAACCAGCTGATCTGGGAGGGACCGGCGCCGATCATCGGCGACTCAGAATGCACCGTCAACAGCCTGATCGCGATGGATCGCTGGCTGAACGCAATCACCAATGACCACAGCAACTCGTCGACGGCACGGAAGATCGTCAGAGACAAGCCAGCCGATCTGAGCGACGAGTGCTGGAGCGGCAGCGGGACCAAGCTCATGAGCAACCTCTGCCCTCCGGGGATCGTTCCGGTGTACGGCACCCCACGAACCGTCGCCGGGGACCCGATCACAACCGATGACAACAAGTGCCGCCTGAAGCCGCTGAAGCGCAGCGACTACAAAACGACATTCACCGACGCCCAGTGGGCCGAGCTTCAGCACACGTTCCCGGCCGGCGTCTGCGACTTCTCCAAGCCCGGCGTCGATCAGCAGGCGACGATCCCGTGGATGACCTACCAGACCGCGAGCGGCCGCGTGATCTACGGGGGGCACCCGCTCGGGCCGCCGCCCGCCTCGCAGTCGTTCGGCTAACCGCGCCCCCACCTCCCAGTCGTTCGGCTAACCGCCCGCCACAGACCACGCCTGGCTGGCCAGCCCGGCGAGCGATTGCAACCCGGTCGGCCCGCTGAACCCGCTCCCGCCAACGAACACCGTGACGGTCGATCCGCTGCGCTCGCAGACAGCCACGTGCTCGTCGGATGGCTGTGGCTTGTTGCCGGCGACGACCGGGGTCCAGTCGATCTCGCACGAGACCGAGCCGATCGTCTTGACCTCTCGCTCCGGCGTCGCAAGCCCCAGATAAGCGGGATCGACGACGGGACCGATCGTCAGACCCGGTGCGCCCGATCGGACGGCGATCACGTACACCTGCCGGGTCAGCCCGCTGTCGCTGTAGCGGCGATAGGTGGCGGCCGCACCTCCGAACGCATGACTGTAGGCGGCAGCCGTCATCGCGCGGACCTTGGCTTCGTTGGCGCGTGTCTGCTTGGCCACGGAGCCTCGACGCTTCGACGCGACCACGGCAGACACATCGTTGAGCCCGCCCAGGCTGGCCGGCAGCTGGATCGGCTTGGTGCTGACCGTCGTGGTCGTCGTCCCGCTCGATCCGCCCCCAAAGGCGATCGCGCCGATCCCGAACCCCACCGCGAGTCCGACGACGACCGCCGCAACCCCGGCCCACACGTTGCGCCCCCGCCCGCTCATCAGCTCGCCACCGAGACCTCCACCAGCAGCGGCTCGCGACGCTCGCGCAGACTTGGCAACACCTCATCGAACACCCGCACCAACTCTTCAGGCGCGCGGATCGACACCGCCGGGCACCCCAGGCAGCGCGCGGCACCGGCGATATCGATGCCCCCAAAGCCGGGCCACGGGCCCTCCCCGCCGCGGGCGCGCGCGAGCTCGTCCATGATCGCGTAGCCGCCGTTGGCCATTACGACGAGCAGCACGCCGACCCCGTAGCGCGCCGCGCTCCAGAGCGCCTGGATCGCGTACATCGCGGAGCCGTCGCCGAGGACCGCGACCACCGGGCGATCCGGCAGGCCCATCCGCAGCCCGATCGCGCCCGAGAGCCCGAACCCCAGCCCGCCGTTGGCGTTGCTGACGAACCCGAGCGGCGCTCGCGCCGGGATCCGCTCGAGCAGCTCGGGCCGGCTCGAGGGCGTCTCCTCGACCAGCACCGTGTCCGCCGGCAGCCGCGAACCGAGCGCGTCGAGCACATGCCCGGGCAGCAGCGGACCGTCCGGCGCGGGCAACGCGGGAGGCACATCGCGTGAAACAGCAGCACCGGCCCGTTCGCCGACGATCCCCGCCAGCGCCCCACACACCCCGGCCACCGGCCCGACGACCGCGACCTCGCAGCGGCTCCGGTGCGCCTCATTCAGGTCTTCGCTGATCACGGCAACGCGAGTCGAGGCGCCCACGAGCGGTACCGCCTCGTCGAACAGGTAGGCGCGGAACGCCGACGTCCCCACCGCGACGACGAGGTCGAATCCAGCCAGCTTCTCCCGCATCCGCGCCCGCATCCAAGGCAGATGTCCCGCGAACAGCTGATGGTGCTGCGGGAATCCAGCGCGCGAGCCGAACGCCTCTTGCCACACCGGGCAACGCAGGCGCTCCGCAAGCGCAACAACCGCTTCCCAGCCCTCACGGCTGTCGGCGCCGGCGCCGACCACCAGCGCGACCGACGAAGCGTCGTCGATCATCGAAGCAAGCGAAGCGAGCGAGTCGACATCGATCAAGTCGGAACGGACCACGCTCGCGGGCGTCCCGCCGGCGAGCTCATCCGCCTCCTCCTCCCAGTCGCCCATCGGGACCACGACCAGCGCCGGCCCTCGCCCGGCAACGGCCTCGTGATACGCGCGGCCCACAGCGCCGGGCACGTCCTGCGCTCGCACCGGCAGCGAACTCCAGACCGGATACTCGCCCGCCAGGCGCTCCAGCGCCCGCCCGGTGAGAAACGGCTCGGACGCTATCTGCCTGCGGTCCTGTTGCCCGACCACCACGACCAGCGGCGCGCGGCAATCGCGCGCGTTGGCAAGTGCATTGATTGCGTTGCCAAGGCCCGGAGCCGTGTGGAGGTTTACGAACGCGGGCCGACCGCGGGCAATCGCGTAGCCAGTCGCCATCCCCACGACCGAGCCCTCATGCAGGCCCAGCACGAACTCAAACTCCCCGGGCAGATCGGTGAGGAAGGAGACCTCTGTGGAGCCCGGATTGCCGAAGATCGTCGTCAGCCCGAAGCTGCGCATCACCTCGAGCGCCGCCTCGCGCACCCTCATGGCCGCCTCGAGGAGGCGAGGTCGGCCGCGATCCGCTCCGCGCTCTCGAGCAGAGGAGGCAGCAGCGTCCGGCGGATCGCATCGAGCGTGCGGCGGCTCGCGTGCGTCGAGAGGTTCAGCGCAGCGATGACCCGGCCCGAGGGATCGACAATCGGCGCCGCGACCGATCGCAACCCGTGCTCGAGCTCTTGGTCGACGATCGCCCATCCCTGTCGCCGGGTCCGTCCGAGCTCGGCCCGCAGCGCTTCGACCTCGGTCACGGTCTCGGAGGTCAGCGGCCGCAGATCCACGTGCGACAGATACGCCTCGAGCGCGTCGTCCGGGAGCCCGGCCAGCAGCACCCGTCCCATCGAAGTCGCGTATGCGGGAAAGCGTGTACCGACAGCGATCGCGACGGTCATGATCCGTTGCGTGGGCTCGCGTGCGACGTACACGATCTCCTCGCCCTCCAGCACCGAGACCGAAGATGACTCGTGCACCTGCTCGACCAGCTCGCGAAGGTGCGGTTGCGCGATCTCGGGCAACGTCAGGCTCGACAGGTACGAATAGCCGAGCTCGAGCACGCGCGGGGTGAGCGAGAACCGCCGGTCCGTGCAGCGCGCATACCCCAGATCCTCGAGCGTCAGCAGGAACCGCCGGGCGGCGGCGCGCGTCAACCCGGTGCCGCGTGCGACCTCTGCGAGCGTCAATCCCGGACCGGGCGCGTCGAGCGCGCGGATCACCGCGAGCCCACGCTCCAGCGACTGGACGAAGTGGCGCGCGCGGGTCGCATCGCCTTCGACATCCGCGGTCTTCTCAGACTGAGAAGAAGACAGTCTCGCCTGGCCCCTGTAGATGGATGTCGAAGCGGTAGCCACCCTCGACGGCCGCCGCGACCAGCGTCCCCCGCCGCTCCGCCGGGACGCTCATCAACACGGGGTCAGCCGCATTGGCGTCAGGCTCGTCGTCGAAATACACCCGCGTGACGCAGCGGTTAAGCATCCCGCGCGCGAACACCGACATGTCGATATGCGGCGCTTGGATCGTGTCCCCGGCTGGGCGGGTGGGTGGGCGGGTGGCTGGGTGGGTGGGATCGAATACCCGCCCGGGTTTCACCGTCACTATCTCAAAGCTGCCGTCGCCGTCCTCGTGGCCGCATCGGCCAAACCCGCGGAAACCCGCGAGCTGGGACTGCTCGCCATATCCGTGCAGATCCGAGAAGCGCCCTTCCGGGTCCGCCTGCCAGGTCTCGATCAGCGCATCCGGCACGGGAATGCCGGCGCCGTCATAGACGACTCCCTTGATCCGGATCGCCCCCGGCGCGTCTGCAGGCACGACGAGCGGACCGCCGTCCCACGGCAATCCGATCGCGAAGTACGGCCCGACCGTCTGCGACGGCGTGGTCTGGAAGATCAATGCGCCTCCTCGAACGGCGTCTGGCCGGGGCCACGCAGGTAAATGTCGAACTCGTACGCCAGCGCCCAGTTCGGAACGGTGTCGTGAATCGAGAAGCGCGAGACCATCCGATGCCGAGCCTCGGGATCGCGCACCGAGTTGAAGATCGGGTCGAACGGGAACAGCGGGTCACCCGGAAAGTACATCTGCGTGACCAGCCGCTGCGTGAACGCACGGCCCATGAGCGAGAAGTGGATGTGCGCCGGGCGCCACGCGTTGTAGTGGTTGCCCCACGGGTACGGGCCCGGCTTGATCGTCGTGAACTCGTAGCGCCCCTGCTCGTCGGTGACGCAGCGGCCAGCGCCAGAGAAGTTCGGGTCGAGCTCGGCCGGCCAGCGGTCCCACTTGTGCATGTAGCGCCCGGCAGCGTTCGCCTGCCAGATCTCGACGAGCGTGTCGCGCAGCGGCTTGCCCTCGGTGTCGAACACCCTGCCGCTGACGAGGATTCGCTCGCCGATCGGCACACCGTCGTGCTGGCGAGTCAGGTCATTGTCACCCGGCCCCACGAGCTCGGACCCGAGCTGCGGTCCGGTGATCTCGGTGATCGTCTGCGGCAGATAGACGAGTGGCTGCTTCGGGTGGCGCAGCGCCGTCGACTTGTACGCGGAGAAGTCCATCGGTGGATGCGCGCTCGCGTCCTCGCGCATGTAGCTGGTCGGCGTCTCATTCACCGGGTCGTAGATCTGCCGCTGCTCGCTAGCCGTCATCTGACTCCTTCCACCACCACCGCCAGGCCCTGTCCGACCCCGATGCAGATCGCGGCCACGCCATAACCGCCGCGGCGCCGCCGCAGCTCGTGCGCGAGCCCGCCGAGGATCCGTACGCCCGACGCGCCCAGCGGATGACCCAGGGCGATCGCGCCGCCGTTCGGGTTGACCTTCTCAGGGTCGAGCCCCTTCCACTCGCCGATATCGGCGAGGCACTGGGACGCGAACGCCTCGTTCAACTCCACCACTCCGACATCCTCCCAGCCGATCCCAGCTCGTTGCAAGGCGACGTTGGCCGCCTGCACGGGCGCGATCCCGAACACGTCCGGATCGACGGCCGCGGCTCCACGGGCGACGATTCGCGCGATCGGCTCGCGTCCTGCCGCCGCGGCGCCCGTTTCGTCCGCGATCAGCAGCGCGCCCGCGCCGTCATTCAGCGGCGAGGAGTTGCCCGCGGTGACCGTCCCGCCCTCGACGAACGCCGGCTTGAGCTTCGCCAGCTTCTCCAGCGAGGTGTCGGCGCGGATCGTCTCGTCGCGCTCGAGCTCGGTGCCCGGCACTGGCACGACCCACTCGCGATAGAAGCCGCCGTCCCAGCCGGCGACCGCGCGCTGGTGGCTGCGCAGCGCGAACGCGTCCTGCGCCTCACGCGAAATCTCATGGATCCCGGCCAGTTTCTCCGCGCTCGCGCCGAGCGAGATCGTCCACTGCTCGGGCATCTCGGGGTTGACCATCCGCCATCCCAACGTGCTCGAGTGGAGCTGCTCATGGCCTTGCGGAAATGCCCGCGAGGGCTTGAGCAAGATCCACGGGGCGCGGCTCATCGACTCGACCCCGCCGACCAGCACGACCGATGCATCACCCGTTTCGATCATCCGGCTGGCCTGCATCGAGGCGTCGAGGCTCGAGCCGCACAAGCGGTTGATCGTCGACCCAGGCAGGCTGGTCGGCAACCCCGCGAGCAGCGCCGCCATCCTCGCGACGTTGCGGTTGTCCTCGCCCGCTTGGTTGGCGTCGCCGAACAGGATGTCATCGATGCGCTCCGGCTCGAGCGCCGGACTGCGAGCCAGCAGCGCCCGCACGGCGTGCGCCGCGAGATCGTCGGGCCGTACCCCGGACAGCGCGCCGCCGTAGCGGCCGAACGGTGTCCGAACGGCGTCCAGGATGTAGGCCGTGCTCACTTGCGGATCTCTTCGGCGTGCAGGTGCGCGAGCAGCTCGCGGCCCTTGCACTGAAGCGCGCGCAGGTATTCCAGGTGAGCCTGCCAGGTTGGATCGTCGGCCAGCTCGACGGCCAGCTCGGCAGTGTCCTGGTGCGCGTCAAGTAGCTCGTAGATCAGCACCGTCGCGTCGCCCAGCCGCAGGGGTTCGGATGCGGGGACCCTCATCGCGCCACCAACCCGCGCAACGCCTCGAGCTCCTGAGCCGTGGGTGGCTCCGTCACCCGCAGCTCGTCCGCCACCTGCAGTTCCCAACCTGTCTCGGCCAGTACGTGTTCCACGTCAACCCCCTCGTGAACCTGCGTCAACACCAGCTCCCTGCTGTCAGGATCGGGTTCAAGCACACCCAGATCCGTGATCACGGCGACAGGGCCTGCGCCCGTGAACCCGAGCCGCTTACGAGCGCCAGCGCCGTCACCGTGGCCCACCGTCGTGCAGAAGTCAAGGCGCTCCACGAATGTGCGGCGGCTGTGAGGCGCGATCACGATCACCTTCCCGCAGCTTGCGGCGATTTCCGGAGCGCCACCGGCGCCCGGCAGACGCGTCCGCGGATGCTCGTAGTCGCCGATCACCGTCGAATTGAGGTTCGCAAAGCGATCGACCTGCGCCGCGCCCAGGAACGCGACCGCGATCCGCCCGGCCCCGATCCAGTAGTTGAACATCTCGGGGACCGAAACGATGAAGTCGGCCGTCTGCGCGAGCTCACCGTCGCCGATCGACAGCGGTATGTGGACCGGCTTGGCGCCGATCGTCCCCGACTCGTACATCAGCACGAGGTCCGGGTTGTGCACGATCCTCGCCAGCAGCGCCGCTGTGCTCGGGCGGCCCACGCCGATGAACACGTTCGGAGCGTCCTCCAGCGAGCGCGCCGCGACGACGGTCTGGACTTCGCCCGCGTTGGCCCTGATCTCGCTCGCCGTGCTCATCGCGTGGCGACCTCCGCCAAGACGTTCTGTTCCATCCACTCGGAGAAGGCTTCCCGATCGCGGCTCAGCTGATCCCAGAATCGGTAGAACTCGTTGTCCCGGGTGGTGATGTCGAGACTGTATGAAGGACTCGACCCGCCCGGCGCCAGCGCCACCGCATCGATCACCCAGGTCGGGATCACGATCGCGCCCGGACGCGGCTCGAGCCGCTCGACGATCCGCTCGACGGTGACCAGCGAGCGCTTGGCTGCGAGCACCGCCTCCTTCTGCACTCCCGGGATGCCCCAAAGCTGGACGTTGCCGTCGCCGTCAGCCTCCTGCGCGTGGATGATCGCGACGTCGGGTTCGAGCGCAGGCACGGCGACCAGCTTCTCGCCGGTGAACGGGCAGCTGATCTCCGCAACGCGCGTGCGCGACATCAGATCGGTGCCGACGTAGCCGCGGAGCACGGCGAACGGGAGCCTGGACGCGCCGGCGACATAGCGGTTGGCCATGCCCGCGTGGCTGTGTTCCTCGAGCTCGACGGGCCGCGGCCAGCCATTCTCGATCGCATCGCGGAAGCGATGCAACGACCCAACCCCGGGATTGCCGCCATAGGAGAACACGAGCTTGCGGGCCACGCCGATCCCGATCATCTGGTCATAGAGCAGATCGGGCGTCATCCGGATCAGCTCGAGCTCCTGGCGCCGCTGACGCAGGATCTCCTGCCCGGCGGCGAACGGGATCAGATGTGTGAACCCCTCGAGCGCGACGCTGCAGCCATCCTGCACGAGCTCGGCGATTCCCTCCTGGAGTGTGACCGTTTCAGCCATTCCGTGCGCAATGCGAACTAGCGACCGGGATGCGCACAGATTACATTACTCCTAGCACATGACGAACCCTGCTGATCTTGGCGTGCTGGAGGCCGCAGCGCTGCTCCGCGGCGGCTCGCTATCGGCTGCCGAGCTCACGGACGCCTGCCTGCAGCGAATCGAGCAGCGCAATGGCGGGCCGCCCACGTTCGACGGCGCTCCGAAAGCGATCAACGCATGGGCCCGCGTGTACCCAGAGCTGGCTCGCGAGCAGGCCCGGGCCGCTGACGAGCGCCTGGCGCGTGAGCGCGAGGCCGCGCCGCTGCTGTGCGGAATCCCGCTGGCTCTGAAGGATCTGTACGCCGTCGCCGGCCTGCCCCTGACCGCCTCGAGCCGGGTGCTCGAGGGCAACGTTGCGCAGCAGGATTGCGCGGTGTGGGCGGCGCTGCACGATCAGGGGATGGTGCTGCTCGGCCACACGCACACGCACGAGTTTGCGGCCGGCGGGACCACCGATCAGGTCGGCAACCCCTGGTCGCTCGACCGCGTCGTGGGCGGCTCGAGCGGCGGCAACGCCGCGGCGCTCGCGGCGCGGATGGTCCCCGCCGCGATCGGCACCGATACCTGCGGGTCGTTGCGGATCCCGTCGGCTTGCTGCGGTACGAGCGCGATCAAGCCCACGCATGGACGCATCTCGCTCGACGGTGTCGTCCCGCTCGCCCCGTCGCTCGACCATCCCGGTCCGATGGCGCGGACGGTTGCCGACTGCTCGGCGCTGCTCGGGGGGCTGCCGATCACGCCACGGCCCGGACCAGAACCGCTCGCAGGCGTGAGGATCGCGCTCACCGATCGGCCGCAGACGATGGAGCTCGAGGCGCCCGTCAGCGCCGCCCTCGAGGAAGCCATCCGCGCCTGCGAGAGGCTCGGCGCGGAGGTTGTGCAGCTGGCCGCGCCATGGAACTTCGACTGGGATGACCTGAGCGTCGTGCTGCTGACCGAGACGTGGTCCTACCACGCCGGGCACACCGAGCGCCGCGACCGCTATCGCCCCGCGATCGGCGAGTTCGTCGATGCCGCGAGCAACTTCACGAGTGGCGAGGCGCTCGCGGCAGCGCAGCGCCGGCGTGCGCAGGGCACCGCGAAGTGGGAGCGCTGGTTTGCGGAGCACGCGATCGACCTCGTGCTCGAGCCGACCCTGCCGATCGTGCCCTACGAGCGGGGTCCCGGCTACGACCCCGGCCATGCGGGCGGACCGGGCGATCCGATGATCGCGCTGACCGCGCTGTGGGACATGACCGGGATGCCCGTCGCCTGCATGCCGGTCACATGGGAGGCAGGGGTCTCGCTGATCGCGCCGCGGGACCGCGAGGCACAACTGGTCCAGCAGGCGATCGACCTCCAGGAGCACGCGCTCGGCGTCGTCGAGCTGGATCCATACAACCCCGTAGGATGAGCGGCATGCCTCAGTCGATCGTCGTCCTCGGTGCTCGCAACCTCGGTGGCGCGATCGCCGAGCACTTCGTCGGGCTCGGCTGGAACGTCGCCGCGGTCGCGCAGAGCGCCGACAGCCTCGCGGCGGTGAGCGAGGGCGGCGCGCTCGCGCTGAAGGCCGACGCCTCCGACCCGGAGGCGCTCGCCGGTGCGCTGGCCACCGCCCGGCAGGAGCTCGGATCGCTCGACGCGGTGGTCAACGCGGTGAGCGCCGCCCGGCCACCCGGTGGCGGTCCGTTCGGCGGCGGCGAGCTGGCGGACGCCGACCTGGCTGCGTTCCGCGGGTGGACCGTCGCGGTCGCCGAGCAGGCGTTCGTGTTCCTGTCGGCCGGGGCCGCGGCCCTGCGCGATCAGGGTTCCCGCCCACCCCACGGCACGCTCGTGCAGGTGACCGGCGGGTCCTCGCGGCGCGCGATGCCCGGCAAGGGCCTCTGGGCCGCCGGCGCGTTCGCGACCAGGGCGCTGGTGCAGGCCGCGGCGCTCGAGCTCCGCGGCCAGGGGATCCATGCGGCGCTGCTCGCGGTCGACGCGACGATCGAGTCGCCGAAGACCGCCGCGTTCACGCGCGACGCGCCGAGGAACGCCCTTGCCGACATGCCGGGCGTTGCGGCCGCCGTCGCATTCCTGGTGGAGCAGGGGCCGCGCGCGATGACCCATGAGCTGGTCGTGACGCCGGCCGGCGATCGCTGGGTTCCTTAGCTCAGGAGCCAGGCTTCGCGCCGGCGGTTGGGGTCCCGCCCCACCCGTGCGGCCCCGTCCGGACCTGTTTGGTGGGCGGCTGCGGGCGGGGTCTGTCGGGCTTCTTGTGCTGACGGCTTGCGCCACGCTTCCCGGCCTTCGGCCGGGGGCCTCGAGGCTTGATCTGCCCCGCATTTGGGTTTCGAAGAGGGGGTGGGGCGCCTGGCAGCCCCGATTTCGTTACAGAGCGACCGCTCGTGGACGCGACGTGTAACGAAATGCGCGCTATAGCACCGATTTCGTTACGCGTTGCCCGTCCGCGGCGGTGAGATGTAACGAAATCGGGGTTCTCTCCCCTCGTGCTTCAGCGGGAGGCTGGTGTCTGTATGAGGTCCCGCGTGGGCGGGACCCGATCCCGCCGTTGCTCCTACGCATGAAAGTCAAGGGTTGAGTGGACGGATTCCTTTCGGCATGGGATTGTTTGGGTTGGTGCGGGTGACCGCGAGCTAAAGCGCAGGTTCTGGGGCTGTTCCCTGCCGCGCTGCTGTGCCGCTTGACGGCCTTTGAGATGCGCGCCCCGGTGCGGCGCCCGCACCATTCTGGCTGCTGGCGGTGGCTTGCCAGTCCTGGATCAGCCGTTGATAGGCGAGCTCGGCTTGCTCGGTGAGTTGCCGTTCTTGGAAGGCCCGCTGCTTGATCGTGGGCGTCCCCTTGCTGTGTTGCGCGCCGTTGCGGGTGGGCGCGCCGGCGCGAAGTTCGAGCGCGCGGAGTTTGCGCTCGACGGTGGTCTGGCGTTTGAACGCGTAGTCCTGCTCGGTGGTGAGCAGCTGCCAGCAGAGGCACGCGAGTTTCCGGGCGGTCGCGACGATGGCGACCTGCGCGCCGCGGCGGGCTTTGACGCGTTGATAGAACGCGCGGAGCGGCCCTGGGGTCTTGACTGCTGACCAGGCCGCTTCGCCGAGGACGTGCCGGCAGTTGGAGGAGCCTTGTTTGGAGATCCGTCCTTGCCGCGCGGGGCTCTGGCCGGATTGTCTGACGCGCGGGTCGATCCCGAGGTATCCGACCAGCTTCTTGGCGGACGGGAAGCGGTGGATGTCGCCGATCGCGGCGATCAGGGTCGCGGCGGTCGTGACGTCGATCCCGGGGATCGTCATCAGCCGTTTGATCTCCGGGCTTTGGAGGGCTTGCTCAGCGAGTCGGCGGTCGACGTGCGCGATCTCTGTCGCGAGGAAATCGATCTGGCGCAGACACGCCTCGACGGTGTCGCGCTCATCGTCTGGGAGCTCGAGCTCGGCCAGCCAGGCGCGGCCCTTCTTGCCGAACAAGTCACTCATCGGCGGGCGCCCCTTGAGGTTGCGCACGAGCACAGCCGAGATCTCGTTCTTCGGGCGGGTCCGCTGACGCACCAGCTGCGTGCGCCGCGACGTGAGCCGCCGCAGCACCCGGGTACGTTCGTCTCCGATCCACACGCGGGGGACGAGATCGGCGGCGAGCAGCTCGGCGAGCGTGCGCGCGTCGAACTGGTCGTTCTTGACCTTCGCGTGGCTGATCGCCCGGACGTGCATCGGGTTCGCGATCACGACCTCGCTCACGAACGGTTCGAGCGTACGGGCGATTTCGAGCGCGTTGCCGGTGCTCTCGAGGATCACCTTGTCATCGGGCAGCAGGCTCTGACCGAGCACGCGCAGCTCGTCGGGGGAGCTTGCGATGCGGCCGGCCGAGCGCGCCTTCCCGCCTTCGGAGATCGCGAGCTCACAGAAGTCGCGGTGGATGTCCAGAGCGATGAATCGCACGACACGTCTCCCTTCGGTTGAACGGAATTGGGAGATCAGACGGGCGAGAACGACACCTACGCATTCGGGCTCGCAGCCCACCCGGGTCAGTCGCAGGGGCGGCCAGCTATGTCAACGGGCTCGAAGCCCAAGGAGCAAATCGCGGCCTGCCCGATCTGCATTCTCCCACGAAAGCCCCAAGCCTCCGGGACCGACGACGCTAAACCCGCCGCCGGACACGACAGCCCGGGCGCGTCCGCACCGCGAATTCTCATACCGGTATGTCAAGGGGTGGGGTTCAGAGTGGGGTGTTGCAGTGGATTGTGCGGGCGCGTCGTCGGGGTTTGACGGCCGGGGGTGGGGGCGTGGGTGGGGGGTTCTGGGTGGGGTGTGGCTCGGGTTGCATCAGCTGCCAGATGCGGCGGGCGAGGTGGCGTTTGAGGCTGCGTAGCGCTTCGCGGCGGGTTTTGCCTTCGGCCTGTTTGCGGGCGAGGTAGGCGGCTGTTTCGGGGTCGAGGCGGCCGTTGCTGACGGCGAGTCGGTGAAGCGCGCAGTTGAGTTGTCGGTTGCCGCCGCGATCGAGGCGGTGGCGGGCGGTTCGCCCGGAGGAGGCGGGGATCGGGGCCGACCCGGAGCAGCGCGCGAGTTTCGCGTCTGTGGCGAACCGGCCGATCCCGGCGATCTCGCCGATCAGCTTGGCGGCCGTCAACGCGCCGCAGCCGCGTTCGGCGAGTAGTCGCGGCGCGAGCTGGGCCACGACCGTGGCGAGTTCGCGCTCGAGCTCGTCGATCGTGCGGGTCAGCTCGCGGATGCGGCGCAGCTCGTCGCGCGCGATCCGGATCCGGGTGGACTGTTCGGCGCGCTGGAGCCGGCCTGCGATTTTCTGCTGCCAGCCCGCGCCGCGCAGCGCCCGCAGCGGGATCTCGAGCTCGGGCCACAGGGGTCGTGCAGGTTCCAGCGTAGGTCGTTGATCAGCGCGGTCCGCTGCGAGACGAGCCGTTCGCGATGATCCACGAGCAGCCGCACGTCGAGCTCGGGGCCGGCGAGCTCGGCGACTGGGAGCGTCTCGATCCCCTCGCGGATCGCGGCGCGTGCGATCGCGACGGCGTCGATCGGGTCGGACTTCCCGCGCTCACGCGCCTGGTGGCGCGCGCCCGCCATCAGCCGCGGTGTGACCCTCAGGACCCGCTCACCACGCGCGAGCAAGAACCGCTCCAGCGCCCCTGACACATGCCGGCAGTCCTCGATCGCCCAGATCCTGTCAGGCGACAGCGATCGTCCCCATCGCAGCAGGTCATCGAATGACCGCCGCTTCGCGCGAACCGTCAGATCGTCGAGCACCCGGCCTGTGGCCTGCTGGACCGCCGCGGCTGTGTGCGAGGCCTTGTGTGTGTCCGCACCGATCACAATCATCTACACCCGTCCCTTCACCGAGTTCAATGGAGCGGACCGCCGGCGGACACACCTCAGTCGGGGCGGATGCCACGCTCCTTATCTGTGCAGAGATCCCGCCGCAACCAGCACGGCCTGGGCGTTTGATGTGATCAACGACCGGCCGGCTGGGCGGCGCATGCGCGCGGTCGGGGATGCGGATCGTGTGCGCGCGGGCGCTCGGCCTTATCTCGGTCCACGGCCCGGGTTGGTTCCGGGCCGGCGACATGATGGTTGGTGGGATGATCCCGCTGGGGGAAGCGTTGCGGCCGCTCGGTCTATAAGGGCCGTCCACGACCTCGCGGTCGTGGCGGCAGGAGCGGGCGTGGAGCCGGCCGCGGCGCATCTGGGTGACGAAGAGCTTGGCGCGCACCGACGGGGTCATGCGGGAGCGAGCGCCTCCTCGCCGAGCTCGCGCAACAGGTGATAGCTGCGCTTGAGCAGCTTGCGCGCGACGGACAGGCGTGCGCGGTTGGACCCGAGCCGCGCGGCCGCCTGCGAGTAATACTCGTAGTCGGGGCTGCAAGCGCGCGCGGCGCACATCGTCGCTTCGAACAGCGCCCAGCGCAGCGCCGGTGGGCCCTGGCGGCTGAGATGCCCGGCCGCTCGTCGCTGGTCGGACTGGTGAACGGTGATGTCCAAACCGGCATACCGGACAGCGTCCCGGGAGGAGGAGAAGCGTCTGGCGTCGCCGAGCTCGCGAGGATCGTCACGGCGGTCAATTCGCCGACACCGAACTGACCCATCAGCGCCTTGCACCCCGGCTGTCGTCGCGCATAGCCGCGCAGCTCCTTATCCAGCGGCCCCAGCTGCCGGTCGACCGCATCGATCATGCCCAGCGCGATCGTGATCTGCTCGCGCGCCGCGGCCGGGAGTGGCTGTGCCGCCAACCAGCTGCGGCCCTCGCCCGTCATCAGATTGCTCCGCTGCGGGCAGCCGTGGTGATAGAGCACGGCCTGGATGCGCTGCTGCCACTCGCCCCGCTGGTGCGAGAGCGTGTGCCGCAGCCGGACACGCGCGCGGAGATCGAGGATGTGATCGGCCGGGATCCACGACTCCGGCAACCGGCCGATCATCAACAAATCCCGCACATGCCGAGCGTCCGCGCGGTCGCTCTTAGCGCGCTTCTTGTTGCCGCGCCGGGCCGCCGTCTCCGCCGGCTCCGCCAAGTGCACCACCGCCCCGACCCGCCTGAACTCCTCAGCCACGAACCGCCACCCCGTCGTCGCCTCCAACGCCACCTCAAGCTGCTGACCGCGGAACTGCTCGCAGAACGCACGCACCCCAGCGCGGTGCGCAGGCGAGACCCGCCGACGCGATACCTCACCCGTCTCTGTGTCCAACCAATCCGCAGTGACCTGCGCACGATGCTGATCAAGTCCCATTACGATCGCCATCTGGGGCCTCCTCAAGCTCCACGGTTTCAACGGCCTGCGCGGCCCAACGCCGCGCCTGAGCTGAGGAGGTCCCTACACGCGGACCCGGACGGCCCGCATGCTCATGCCATCTATCAAGTCACGCCGGTGACCCTCGGACGGCGACGAGCGACACAACGGCGGAAGGCCAGACCCAAACGGCCGACACCACGGATGCGAGTCAGCTCGCCGCCGGCCGAGGAGCCTCCACCGCCGACCGGACAGAAACACCGACCGCGCCCACGACTATCTCACTGAGGCCATGGATGGCCGGCGGAAAGGGCATCGACGGGGGCGGCGCTGCGGAAGCGAGCTCGGAGAGATCCGCGGTCCGGATGGGGGCGCACGGCCCCACGGACGCCGCCGAAGGCGGCCCCCTCATGCTCAACCCGCGGACGCGAAATCTGACTCGAGTCGCGAGAGCGTCTGCTCCCACGAAAGCTGGCCCGCGAGCCAGCGCGGGCCGACGGCCCAAAGCTGATCGAGGTATGGCCCGAGGTGGCGTGCCGCCACCTTCGCCTCCGGCGACCAGGTGGGGCGGTCGCTGACTCGAGACTCGCGGGCGCCGTCATCTTCCAGTTGAGCGCTGAAGAACAGTCGCTGACCCGGGCGTCCTCCGATCAGCACGCCGTGCACGGTGCGGTCGAATGCCGCGGGCTCGACGGGCGCGCCGGCGTGCGCCGCGAGCGACGCGGCCGCCGCGTTGGCGTGCTGCGCGGCCATCCCGCCCCACTTGACGGGGAAGTCGGCCGCATCGCCGATCGCGTAGACCTGCTCGGTCTCGCGCACACGGCAGTGATCGTCGATCGGCAGGAAGCCGTCGCCGTCGTGGGGCAGGCCTTCGATCGAGGGGCCGAGCAGCCTCGGCGCGCAGACCAGGCGCTCGCAACCGAGGTCGCGCTCGTCCGGAAACGCGACCAGCTTGCCTCCACGGGACTCGACGTGCGCCCCGGAGATCAGCTCGATCTCCGACTCCGACAGCAAGCCGCCGACCGCTGCGCTGACCTCGCCGCCGAACACCGCCAGCGGCTCGCGCTCCGCGGTCACGATCGAGACGCCGAGTGGAACATCGTGCTTGCGCGCGCGCTCCTTGGCCAGCAGCGCGAGCTCGTACACGGGCAGCGGCCAGGAAGGCCGTGGCGCCACGAAGCCAAGGCTGTGAATCGCGCCCTGGTCGATCTCGGCGATCAGCCGGTGCAGGCGTTCATCCATGTGGACCTGGTTCATCGCGATCGTGCCAGGGAGCGGCTCCGCGGCCCTGGCACCGACCGCCACGACGAGCGCGCCGTAACTGAGCTCGCGCTCCGAGCCGGTCTGCACCACGCGCCGCTGCGGATCGACTGCCACCAGCGCGTCCTGCAGGAAGGTCGCATCAAGCGCAGCGGCGACGTCCTTGAGCGGCAGGCGGCGTGGCGGCTTGCCGGCGAACGGCTCCAGCACCGCCATCGGCCGGTAGACGAAGTCGGCATCGGGGCTCAGCAGCGTCAGGTTGACGCGCTCCGCCGCGAGCGCGCGCAATGCGAACGCGAGCTCGAGCGCGCCGACGCCGCCGCCCGCGATCAGCACGTCGAGCGTGCGCGCGCTAGGCAAATTTGCAGATCCCTGATCCGCCATCTCGCGGCACCGTATCGCGCGATCGGCCTGCGCGCCACCGTAGGCGCCCGCAACCGATCCGCAGTCACTACGGATCGTTACCGCACGACCAGCCTGACGTGCATGCCGTGCTTGAAGTGGCCGGGCAACGAGCAGTAGAGGATGTAGTGGCCCGGCCGCAGCTGCCAGCGCGACTGGCTCAGCCCCCCTGATTGCGTGATCCGGACGCCCTGCGCCCGACCGGTCATCTGCCCGTTCGAGTCGAGTTTCCTGATCCTCAGGTCGTGCGCGTCCTGGCCGCGGTTCCAGAGCTGCACGACCACGCCGCCTGCTGCCAGCGAGGTACGCGACGGCCACAGTGACCACTCCTGCGCGTACACGAGCATCCTTGACGGCGGGCGCGAAGCCGCCTGTGAGACGGTTGCCGGTGCCGCGGCGAGCGCAGCGACGGCGAGCAGAACCGCATGTGGCCTGAGCGCGCTCACCCGATCAGCTCGTATCGCTTGAACTGGCGTGCCTCAGGGATGACGGCGGCCGCATCCATGCCGAACCACTGTTCCAGCAGCGAGCAGTACACGCCGCGGAAGTCCACGTTCTCGCGCTGGTTGCCGTTGACGTCGAGGTGCTTGAGGTCCGGCCACTCGCCGACCATCTTCCCCCGGACGCGCGAGCCGATAAGCATCGAGACACCGGCTGCGCCGTGATCGGTTCCGTCGGAGCCGTTCTCCTGCGCACGGCGGCCGAACTCCGACCACACGTGCATCAGCACGCGATCGGCGATCCCACGCGCCTCGAGATCGGCCTGGAAGGCGGCGATCGAGTCGGCGATCAGCTGCAGGCCGGTGTCGAACGTCTGCGGCTGAGCGGAGTGGGTGTCGAACTGGGTGTCGGAGGTGAGCGCGACGCAGCGCAGCGGCAGGCCGTGGGCGATCATCGCGGCGAGGCCGGCGAGGCGCTGCGGGAAGTCGGAGTCGCCCGAGGTCGGATAGGTCGCGGCGCTGTGGTAGGTGGGGTTGCCGTTCGAGTCGCGGAACGGGGCGAGCGCTTTGCGTACGACGCCCACCTCCGAGGCGGCCTCGGCGACCTGGGCGACGGCGGCGTCCCGGGACGTGCGTTGCTTCTCGCCAAGCGCCGATGCGCTGTCGAGCGTCCACGTGAACACGTCGCCCCACACCCCGTCGAGCCAAAGCGAGAAGTCGTCTGGCCGGTCGATCGCGGCGACGGGGTTGCGCGCCGTGGCGAGGGTGGGGTTCATCTCGCCGTCCATCGAGAGGCCCTGGAGCGGGTTGGTGGGACTGCCGGCGACGTCGAGATAGCGCCCGAGCCACCCGGTCACGACGCTGGTCTCGGTCGCACCGACCTCCCAGTAGTGCCGGGAGGTGAAGTGCGACATGTCGGGGCTCGTGTAGCCGATCCCCGGGAAGACCGTGAGCTTGCCGCCATCATGCAGCTTCGCGAGTGCTTGAGCGGACGGATGCCAGCGCAGCCGCTGGTCCTCGGTGAACGGAATCGAGGTCGAGACCGGAACCGCGAGCGTGGGACGGAGCTTGCGATACAGCGGGTCGGCGGCGGGGGCGAGCACCGACAGCGCGTCGATCCCGCCCTGGAGGAAGACCGAGACGAACACGGGATTCCGCGTCGTGGCCGCCTGCGCGATCCCTTCGCCGAGGAGCGCGTCGGTGAGACCGAGCCGCTGCGCCCCATACACCGACAGCAGCCCGCCGGCGGCGCCGAGCAGGAATCGCCTCCGGTCGAGGCCCGTGCCGGCCGGCACCGGCATTTCCGGCGTCCACTCGCAGCACTGGATTCGCGGGCCCTTCAGCATGTCTGCCACTCCGGGGTGGTGGGGATCAGCGCCCGGAGCGCGTTCTGGCGAAGGATCCGGTACGTGACCTGCTCCCAGTCCGCGGTGATGCCGCGCTGGGCCCGGTGGCTGAAGTCCAGCAGGCTGTTGCGGGTCTGGTCTGAGAGCGACGGGTTGCCCCAGTAGTGCAGTGCAGACTTCACCGCAGCCGCGGCATCCTCGCCCGTCGGATAGGAGTGGGCGTTGGTGTCGAGCGTTATGCCGTGCATCGCGTACGTGACGGCGATGAAGCGACCCGCCCAGCGCGAGGTGTCGAGCCAATGGGCGTAATCCCAGCCGGCGACGTTGGGCGGTTGGAACAGGAACTGTCCGGCCTGGTCCCCGATCCAAGACCAGGCGTCGGTGACGATCGTGCGTCGCAGGCCGCGGAGCAGGCCGGCGCAGTAGACGACCGGCGGGATCACCATCCGCGGGCCCGCGTAGAACAGCGGGTGGCGGAGGATCGCCTCGATCAACCCTCGCGTCTCATAGCCGCTCGAAACGTAGGCGTGCTCGAGGGCGCGCGCCTCGTTCGCCGGCGGTGGCGCGCCGATGAAGTAGCCCCACAGCTTGTTGACGAGAAACGACGGATGCAGCGGGTGCTGGACGCACAGCCTGCAGGTATCGCGCCAGTCGAACCGGCCGCGACGCGCGAAGATCCGCTTGTAACCGGGGTCGTGCAAGCTCGGGTCGAAGCGGAAGTTCGTCGGGCCGGCGTTGCCCCAGTCGTTGGTGAAGCCGGTCAGGGCTCGCGCCTGCTCGTGCACGTCGCGCTGCGTGTAGGCCCCGCGGTCCGCACCCAACGTGAACAGCTCCATCACCTCGCGCGCGTAGTTCTCATTCGGGCTTTCCTTGGTGTTGGAGGTGCCGGACAGCCACATCAGCATCGCCGGATCGCGCGTGACCTCGATCAGCAGGTCGTGGAAGTTGCCCAGCGCCCGCGCGCGCATCATCCTGTTCTGGCGGAGCATCAGCTGCGCGTCGGAGGCCTCGATCGAGGTCGCGAACCAGCTGTGCCAGACGAGCGTCATCCGCTCGATCAGCTGCTGGTCGGAGCGCACCATGCGATCGAGCCACCAGCAGTGGGCGTGGCCCCAGACGTTGATCGGATCGAGCGGTTGTCCGTGATCGTCGTGCGGCGGCTTGCCTTGCAGCCGTGCCTTTCCCGCTGGTCTCGTAAGGGACGCGACGGCGCGCTCGAGGCCGAGTCGCGCGAGCTTCCGCGCCTCGCCGGGTCGTGGGCCGAAGCCCGCGCGCCACAGCAGCCGGGCCGCGTGGTGGGCGGTGAACGGCCCGGTGTAGACGGCGATCGGTGAACCGGGAAGCGAGGCCATATGCCGGGGGCGTTACGCGGTCCGCGCGAGGGCGCGGGCGCGCTTCTGCCGGGCATTCTTGTCGAGTTCAGTTTTGCGCAGTCGGACCGCGTTTGGCGTCACCTCGACGCATTCATCCTCGCGAAGGAACTCGAGCGCCTGGTCCAGCGACAGCTGCCGCTTCGGGACCAGCCGGACAAGCTCGTCGGCGGTCGAGGAGCGCATGTTCGTCAGATGCTTCTCCTTGCAGGCGTTGACGTCCAGATCCTCGGGGCGTGAGCTCTCCCCGACGATCATGCCTTCGTAGACCTGGTCACCGGGCTCGACAAACAGACTCCCGCGCTCCTGGAGGTTGAACAGCGCGAAGGCGGCCACGGTGCCACGGCGGTCGGCGACGAGCGAGCCGCTCGGCCGCGTGCGCAACTCGCCATGCCAGGGCTCCCAGCGGTCGAACACGTGGTGGACCAGACCGGTGCCCCGCGTCTCGGTCAGGAACTCGGTCCGGAAGCCGATCAGCGCCCGCGCCGGAACCAGGTACTCCATGCGCACCCAGCCGGTGCCGTGGTTGACCATCTGCTCGAGCCGGGCCTTGCGCATCGCCAGCAGCTGCGTGATCACGCCGACGTACTCGTCGGGCGCATCAACGCTCATCCGCTCAACCGGCTCGTGCGCGGTTCCGTCGATCTCGCGCGTGACGACCTGCGGCTTGCCGACCGTCAGCTCGAACCCTTCACGGCGCATCAGCTCGACGAGCACCGCCAGCGCAAGCTCGCCACGTCCCTGAACCTCCCACACGTCCGGCCGTTCGGTGTCGTGGATGCGGAGCGAGACGTTGCCGACGAGCTCGCGATCGAGCCGCGCCTTGAGCTGGCTGGCTGTGAGCTTGTCGCCATCAAGGCCGGCCAGCGGCGATGTGTTGATCCCGATCGTGACCGACAGCGACGGCTCGTCCACGGTGATCACCGGCAGCGGCCGGGGGTCCTCGGCGTCCGCGATCGTCTCGCCGATCGTGATCTCGGGGATTCCGGCGACCGAGATGATCTCGCCCGGGCCGGCCTGGAGGGCCTCGACGCGGTCGAGCGCCTCGGTGACGTACAGCTCGCCGACCTTTTGTTGCTGCACGGTGCCGTCGGCACGGCACCACGCAATCGTCTCCCCGCGGCTGATGACGCCGTGCTTGATCCGGCAGATCGCCAGCCGCCCGACGTACGGGGAGGCGTCGAGGTTGGTGACATGCGCTTGGAGCGGGTGGCCGGGGTCGTACTCGGGGGCGGGGATGTGCTCGATCAGGAGGTCGAGCAGGGGCTTGAGGTTGGTGCCTTCCTGCCCCGGGTCGAGCGACGCCCAGCCGGCCTTGGCGTTCGTGTAGACGATCGGAAAGTCGATCTGCGATTCGTCGGCGTCGAGATCGAGGAACAGCTCGTAGACCTCGTCGACGACTTCGTCGATCCGCGCATCCGGCCGGTCGACCTTGTTGACGACGAGGATCACCGGGAGCTGCTGCTCGAGGGCTTTACGCAGCACGAAGCGCGTCTGCGGCAGCGGCCCCTCGCTGGCGTCGACGAGCAGCAACACGCCGTCGACCATCGTCAGCCCGCGCTCGACCTCGCCACCGAAATCCGCGTGACCCGGCGTGTCGACGATGTTGAGCTTGACGCCGCCGTAGTGGACCGAGGTGTTCTTCGCGAGGATCGTGATCCCCTTCTCGCGCTCGAGGTCCATGCTGTCGAGGACGCGGTCCGCGACCGCCTGGTTCTCGCGGAACGCGCCGGACTGCCACAGGAGGGCGTCGACCAGCGTCGTCTTGCCGTGGTCGACGTGGGCGACGATCGCGAGGTTGCGGATGTCAGCTCGGGTTGCCATCGGTCTCGTCGTTGACGATAGACGGCCCCACGGGTGGGTGAATGGCGATTCACTTCGGAGCTCCCGAAGTGAATCGCCGTTCACGTCGGCGACGAGCCTGTACCCGTCCTCGTTATCCGCCAGAATGCGCAGATGCTGGGCGACATCGGGTGCTCACGAGTGCTGACGCGGGGAGCAACTCAGTTGGTCGGCGATGTTGGAGGAGAACCCGAAGAAGGAGGGCGATGATGAGGTTGATCGGCGCGGGCTTGCCACGTACCGGCACCCTTTCGCAGAAGGTGGCCTTGGAGATGCTGGGGCTGGCGCCCTGCTACCACATGGTCAGCGTCCTGGCAGACCTCGAGCAGGCTCCCCTATGGGACCGCGCGCTCAAGGGCGAGAACGTCTGGGACGAGATCTTCGACGGCTACGAGTCGACCGTCGACTGGCCTGGCGGACTGTTCTACAAGGAGCTGATGGAGCATTACCCGGACGCGAAGGTCCTGCTGAGCACGCGCGATCCGCTGCGCTGGTCAGAGAGCATGCGCGACACGGTGTGGGCGGTTCGCCACGGCGATTCCCTGATGCGCCTGCTCTCGGACGCGCAGGCAAAGGTCAATCCGGGATGGCTCGGGTTCGTCACGATGATCGACAACGTCGTGTGGGATGCAACCTTCCACGAGCAGCCGAACGCGCCGCTCGACATGATCGGCACGATGCTGCGCCACCACGAGGAGGTCAAGGCGACGGTCCCGCCGGAGCGCCTGCTCGTCTGGGAGGCGGCGGACGGATGGGAGCCGCTGTGCGAGTTCCTCGAGGTGCCCGTGCCCGATACGCCGTTCCCGTATCTGAACGACAGCAAGGAGTTCGTGGACCGCATCATCGACGGCTCGCTGATCGCGCTGCAGGAGTGGCGCCGGGCGCAGGAGGGCGCGCCGGTTCCCGCATCGCTCTGAGGGTGTTGCTCCGCTGGGGGCGGCGGGCGCCGCCCCAGAGCTGATGCGTTTGCCGGGGCCGCCGCTACTCGTAGGGCGCGTAGCGGTGGTGCAACATCATGTCGTTGCCGTCGGGATCGGCGAAGAACGCCATCTTGCACACGCCGGTGTCGAACGTATCGCCATAGAAGGTCACCCCCTTGGCCTCCAGTTCGGCCCGGCTGGCGTCGATGTCGTCGACGTGCAGGGCGAGGTGCCCGTTCTTCTGCGGCGCGAACTCCCGGCCGACGCGCTCCGGCTCCCAGATGCCCAGGCACGTCTCGCCGACCCAGAACTCGTATTGACCGTGCTCGTCCCTTCGGAGCCCGAGGGTTTCGCCGTAGAACTGACGGGAGCGCTCAGCGTCGCGCGACGGGATGGCGACGAAGTCAAGCTTGGTGATCATCGAATGGCCTTCCGCTAGTGGTTCGAAGCGCATAATGACGCGGGTGGGAGCTCTGATGGCGAGACTGCGGGTTCAGCTGCCGATCGTGCAGGCAGGGATGGGCGGCGGGCTGTCCAGGAAGGAGCTGGCGGTCGCCGTATCCGCGGCCGGCGGGCTCGGAACAATCGGTTTCCTCGAAGCGCGGGAGCTGCGCGACGAGATCGCCGGCGCCCGTGCGATGAGCGCCCGGCCGATTGCTGTGAACCTGCTGCTGCCGTTCGCGCGGCGCCAGCACTTCGAGGCGGCGTCCGAGGCCGACGTGCTCGTCACTTTCTGGGGGCGCCCGGTGCGCCGGACGGCGAAGGTGTGGATACATCAATGCGGTTCGGTGCAGGAGGCGTTAGCGGCGCGCGGCGCGGGAGCGGAGGCCGTGATCGCGCAGGGCGTCGAGGCCGGCGGGCACGTCCGCGGCAGCGAGCCGGCGACGGCGTTGCTGGAGCGGATTCGCAACGCGGTCGGGGACTCCTACCCGGTCCTGTCCGCCGGTGACGTGGCGAGCGCCGCCGATGTTCGCGCCAGGCTGGATGCCGGGGCGGAGGCCGTCGTCTGCGGAACGCGTTTTCTGATGACCGAGGAGAGCGGAGCGCACCCGGCATACAAATCGCGCCTCGCGGAGGCTCAGCACACCGTCCTCACCGAGCTGTTCGGCGTCGGCTGGCCGGCGCCGCATCGAGTCGTGCCCAACGAGGCGACCGCGCGCTGGCTTCACGGTGACCCGCGCGGGCCAGGGTGGCTGCGGGCTGTGCACCGCGCGACAGCGCCGCTTGCATCGTTGGTGCCGGTGGAGCTTCAGATCCGGCTTGCCGCCAGTCAGCGGCCGGGTCGACCGGTGTTCGGGCCCGCTGCAGCAACCGCGGGCGGCCCATCGAACTTGGTCGAGGCCGGGCCACTGTACGCCGGCGAGTGCATCGCGCGCATCACGGATGTGAGGCCCGCCGGCGAGCTGGTCGGGGAGCTCGCACAGTAGATGTCCGCCGGGCGGCCGCGGACCGTCATCGCCATCCTGGCCGGCGTTTTGCTGGCTGCCGCCGGCGCGGTGCTCAGCGCAGGCACGTCCCTCGCGGCCGGGTCCGGGGCCGTCACGCTGCCGGACCTCAAGATCCTGGTTCCGAAGGATCTGATCTCGATCGGCGTCGACTCGTCAACCGGCGCTCGCCAGCTTCGCTTCACGCACATCACGGCGGACCTCGGCGCCGGGCCGTTCGAGATCGACCCGACGTACAACGGCATGGGCACTGCGACCTTCGTGCAGGTCATCTACCGCAGTCCGAGTCCGGGTCAGTGGGTTCGCGACCACACGGTCCCGGTGGCCGCGACCGGGAACTGGAATCCGCCGAGCGATTACAACTTCCCGTTGACCCGGTTCACGCTCAACCGGGCGAATCCTGACGGTTCGCCGGGCGCCGTCGTCGCGGTCAGCCCCAAGACCGACTACTGCATCACCGCTGACGCCAGGGTTGGCGGGGTCCCGAACACGCCCGATCAGACCTTCATCCCGGCGAGCAACTGCACTGATCCGAATGCCGCGCTCGGGTGGTCGGTCGGGTGGGGGGACCAGTACGACCAGACCGATGCCGGTCAGCCGATCGATCTGGCCGGCGTCGCCGACGGGACCTACGTGTTGCACGCGATCGTCGATCCGCGTCATCTGTTCACCGAGAGTGACACTGCGAACAACGTCACCGACACGCTGCTGCGGATCAGCGGCGACAGCGTGACCGTGCTCTCGCAGCACAATCCTGGCGCAGTCACACCAGTCGTCAAGCTGCTGCGGCCTGCCGGCGGCAGCAGGGTGTCCGGGGTGGTCACGCTTTCCGCGAGCGCGGTCGCTCACCCGCCGGCGAGGATCACCTCGGTTCAGTTCCTGCTCGACGGTCGGTCGCTTGGACCCGTCCTGCACCGCGCGCCCTACTCCTACCGCTGGACCGTCGGCACGACCTCTCCTGGCACCCACCAGCTCAGCGCGCGAGCATCCGACTCCGCCGGCAACCTCGCGACCGCGCCGCCCATCCAGGTCGTCGTGCCGCACCCGCCATCGCTGAAGGTGACCAGTCTGCGCTGGCACCGCGGAATGTTGACGTTGGCGGTGACCGGCGTTCCGCCAGCGGCGGCGTTGCGCGCCGAGCTCATATTCGCGGGCGGTAGATCGCGCTCGCTCACCGTACGAGGCGGACGTCTGCGGCTGCGGAGCGCGCGTCCACAACTGATCATCTTGCGGCTGTTCGCCGGTGGGCGCCGGCTCGGCACAGCTCTCCGCGTGCCGCTGAACGCCGCGCCGACGGTCCGGATCGTGAACCCGGTGCGGGGACGGACCGTCTCAGGCGTGGTGCCGGTCAGCGTGCAAGCCGCAGATGCCGTCGGCATCTCGTCCGTTCAGCTCTCGGCGGACGGCAAGCGCCTCGGCCCGCCCCTGACAGCTCCCCCGTACATGATCCGGTGGGACACCCGACGCGTGCACGGCGGCCGGCACCGGCTGTCCGCGCGCGCGACCAACGTCGTAGGCAACAGCGCGACCGTGACGCTGATCGTGACGGTTCGCAATCCGGCGCCGCCGATGACCTGCTTTGTCCTCCAGACACGGACCAGCGCTCACGGTCACGGCAGCGCGTCCACGGCCGCAATCCACACCGCGATGCCCGGTGAGACGTTGCTCGCGTTCGTCGGCGGCGACGGCCCCGCAGGCCCGAATGATCAGAGCGCAACCGTGACCGGCGGCGGCCTGCGGTGGAGGCTCGCCCGACGTGCGAACGGGAGCTCCGGCGACAGCGAGATCTGGACGGCCACCGCCACGCGCGTGCTCACCGCGGCCACGATCACGGCGCGGCTGTCCAATCCCGGCTACGACGAGTGGCTGACGGTGATCGCGATGGAGGGGACCGACGGAGTTGGCGCAAGCGCCGCCGCATCGGCGCCCAGCGGAGCGCCGAACCTGAGGCTGAGGACACGCTCGGGCACGTCGCTCGTGTTCGCCGTCGGCAACGACTGGGACCGAGCGGTCGCGCGCCGGCTCCCGCTGGGATGGGTGTCTCTGAGTCAGTGGCTCGACCACGCGACCGGCGACACGTACTGGAGCCAGTACACCAACCAACCCACCGGTGCGGCGGGGACGATCGTCGACGTCGGGGTGCGTGCGCCGTCCACGGACCAGTGGAACATGGCGGCCGTCGAATTAGTGGGCAGCGGCGCCTGAGGCGCCGAAACGCCTCCTACACTCGGACCGATGGCCAACTCGTTCCTCGTGCGATCCACCACTCGCGCAGCGCAGAAGGTTCCCGTGCTGCGGCACATCCCGGTCGTGAAGCTGATCGCGGCCGCCGAGCTCACGTTGCTGGCGCGCGAGCACGTTCTGCGGCTGGACAGTCTCGAGCGCCGTCGGCTTCTGCAACTGGTGCGGATCGGGCGCGGCCGGCCGCGCAACCTGACCCTCGCCGAGCGCACGGAGCTCGCCCTGCTGATCGCGAAGATGGAGCCGCGGCTGTTCCTCGGCCACACCTTCACGAAGCTCTCCCCGGTGCGCCTGCCGCGCCGGATGGTGTACGGGAAGCAACCGCGGGGCCGCGGACGCCGGCGGTCGTAGGGCGTTCGCCGCCCCGTACGGCGTTCGCCGGCCCGTGATCGCGGTCTGGACGGGCCCGCGCGGCCCCACGGATGCCGCGAAGCGGCCCCTACTCCCCCGCCGCGATGTCCCGGTGCGATCGGCACCGAGGGGGCGGTTCGCACATACCACTTTACTTAAGTATTTACTTCTGGTATGCTTGCATCCGTAAGCAAACCATAGGAGTAAAGATGGAGTCAAATACAGACACCACTACCTACAAGCAAGTCACAGTGGATGTGCCTGAGGAGCGGGTCGCCGAGTTCCACGCGTTCTTCGCGAGGTTCCTCGCCGGCGGGCCCGGCAGAGGCAGAGGTCGGCGCGGGCGTCACGCCCACCGCGGCCTTCACCATCGCCGCTGTGGCGAGCGCCGGCCCAGCGCCGAGGAGGCGCAGGCCGCAACCCCGCCGGCGGGCACGATCGAGGCCTGATGGCGGACAAGGAGGTCACAGTCGCTGTGCCCGAGGAGCGCTTGCCCGAGTTCTACTCGTGGTTCGCGGCGTTCCTCGCGGCCGAGCCTGGGACTCCGCCGCCGCTGGTGGGACGTGGACGCCGTGGTCCGCGAGGGCCACGCGCCCACGGCGAGGTAAAAGCCTGGTCGGTAGACGATGCCGACCAGGCCGCCTGGCTTTACGGGCGACTCGCCGGTCCCGCCCGCGAGCTGTTCGATCTGCTGATCGATGCGCCGGCAGAACGGTTCGGCGGTGAGCAGATCGCAAAGCGGCTGGGGCTGGCGAAAGGCGCCCACGGCGTCGCCGGGATCCTCGCCTGGCCCGGCCGGTACTGCCGGCATCTCGGCCGGGCACTGCCGATCTCGACCGAGGGCCGAACCGACGGCGGGACCGATTACTTCATGGAGCCGGGCATCGCGTCGCTGTTCGCGGCGGCGCGGGAGAGGGCTGCCGATACGCCACGCCGGACGAGACACCGGCGCTCACAGCCGCCGCGGTTCTGACCGGCGGTCCCGGATCGACGCTGCCGTTGCCGTCGCGCCGGGCGCTCAACCGCGCTTGAGCTTCGTCATGACGTTCTCGTAGAACGAGTCCTCCGCTCGCAGATAGCCACGTATGGCATGTTCCGCGATGCTTGCCAGCGGCTCGCTCGGCCACGGCATCACCTGCCTGTTGACGAACGGACACTCGGCTGCGATTCCGGACGCCTCGCCCAGCAACAGATCGGTCAGCACCTCGCCGTTCAGATAGCTCATCGAAACGCCATGGCCGATGCAGCCGAGCGCGTAGACCGCCGAGCGGTCGTCGCCCACATAGCCGAGCGCCGGAGTCAGGTCGAGCGTGACCGAGAACGGCCCACCCCAGCGGTGCGTGATCGCGACATTGAGATGGGGCCACAGCCAGCGGAGGTGCTCCTCCAGGTGGCGCCACGCCTGCTCGTCGGCGTCCCGGTCGAGCATTCCGTTCGCCGTCAGCCCGACGGGACCACCGCCGAGCACGATCCGCCGGTCCGGGGTGATCCGGTAGTAGTGGATCAGGTTGCGTGCGTCCTCGATTCCCTGCGCGCCCTGCCAGCCGATCGGCGAGAGCTGCTCATCGCTCAGCGGCTCCGTCGCGATCATGTACGTGAAGGCGGGCATCTGCATGCGGCCGAGCGGCGCGAACAGATGCGAGTACGCGTTCGTGGCAAAGACCACCCTGGCCGCGGAAAGCGATCCCTGCGGGGTCAGCACGCGATGGACCGGCTGTGACCCGGTGGTCCGCGCGATTGCCAGCACCGGCGAGTCCTCGAACACGCGAACCCCGGATGCGAGCGCGAATCGCTTCTCCTCTCGGACCAGCCGCGCGGGATTCACGAGCACGAGCCTCGGCTCCCACATCGCGCCCAAGTACCGGTCGGAGTTGACCATCGCCCGCGTGCTCGCGGCGTCGAGCCACGTGATGCCCTCGAATCCCAGCGACGACATCAGCTCGACCTGCCGCCTCAGCCGCGTGACGTAGCTGGGCGTGGTTGCAACCCGCAGGAACCCTGGCCGGATCTTGTCGCATTGCAGCTGCGCCTCGTCGATGAACCGCTCGAGCTCGTCGACGCATCGCTCCATGTATGCATGCGCGCGCCGCAGGAACTCCTTGCCCCGCAATAGGGCCGTCGTCGCGAAGCCGAGGCCGACGACCGTCATCGCAAATGACCCGTTGCGTCCGCTCGCGCCGTAGCCGACGGTCTTGGCCTCGAGCAACCCGACATCGAGCGACGGGTTGCGGCGCTTGAGCGCGATCGCCGTCGCCATCCCCGTCAGCCCTCCGCCGATGACCGCGACGTCGACATCGAGCTGACCCTGGAGGGCCGGCTCGGGCCGGTATTCGCCGTATTCGGCCAGCCACAGCGAAGGCGGGGAGTCAGGCAGGGGCTGGTTCAGAACCACTGGCCGCGCCATACCTGCTGCGCCTCGTAGCGCTTGACCTGCTGGACGTAGGCCTCGGCGCGGGCATCGTGCCAGCGGCCGCTGGCCCAGTAGCCGACGCTGCCCCACATGTCGTGGGCCGTGTAGCGACGGCCGTTGCCGGACACCCCGTTCAACCAGGTCTGGAGCCCGTCGTAGTAGGTGCGGATGATCGCGCCGTAGTAGTCGGCGGCGAAGGCGCTCGAGTTGCGCGCGAGATCCCCGCAGCAGTGGTAGCGGACATCGAGCTGGTAGAGCCCGAAGGCGTACCCGTCGTCGCCCACGAACGAGCCGTGCCACCACGTCTCGACGGCCGCGACCGCGCGCATCAGCTTCACCGACAGGTTCCACTTGTGCGCGGCCCACTGGATGATCTCGTCGGTCGTTCCCCTGTAATGACCGGTGACGTAGCGCGCGTACTGCATCGAGTCGTGACCGCGGAAGTACCGCAGCTGCGAGGCGGTCGGCACGGTGTGGTTGGCCTGGTAGTTGTCGGACCGCGGCTCCCACGATGAGTGGACGACCATCGACGCGGCGGCCGCGTCGGTCAGCGCCGGGCCATTGTGAGGCTGGCGCGCCGAGGCCACCGCCGGGAGACTCAGAGCGATCAGCGAGACGAGCGCAGCCGCGAGCAAGCGCGGCCCGCAGGCGAGCGCCAACGACCGAATTCGCCCTGCATACGTCTGCCCCATACCAATCAGTCTAGGCGCCACCGGCAGGTTTTCTCCTAACCCTTCGCCCATTCTTCATGAGCGCAGGCGCTACTCCTGTGGTGGCGCCTCGGTGAAGTCGTCGTCGGCGACTTGCACGTAGAACTTGCGCGTCATCCCCGGCTCGATCATCTCGTCGATCTTGTCGTGCCGACGCTGCTCCTGGGGCCCGATCCGCTGCAGCTGGGCCTCGGCTTCCGATTCCTCGATCTCCGAGAACCCGATCGTGATGACCTCGCGCTCGTCCTGGGCGTTGACGGCGCTGACCACGCGGGTCGGGAAGCCGAAGCCCTGCTCGGGCAGCCAGGCCTTGCGGAAGTCCTCGTAGGTCTTGCCTTCGCGCAGCCGGCGGACGAGAACCGCGAGCACGATCACTGTCGCTGGAACTCCTTGCACAGCTCGTAGTTGGTGGGGATCTCGATCGTTTTGATCGTCCCGGGGTGGTTGTCGGCCTCGGTGGTCAGCGTCGCGTACTTGTAGACGCGATAGCGCCCGCCGCGCCCGGCCGGGTCAGTGCAGTTGATGATCTTGTGGAACACGACCGTCGCGGGCCTGCGGCCGGGCGGTGCGCACGACGCGCAGGTGCTCACGTAGGTCCCCTTGGCGGTCGCGCGGCTCGTTCCCCAGCCCGACCACTTCAAGGCGACGAGGCGCGGCCCGGCATCGGCCGTCAGGAAGATGTGCGACGGCTTGGGACCCACCGCCTGGCCGAACATGTCGACGTACACGAGCTTGCGCGGCACGGATGCGCCGACCGCGGACACGCCGACGACGAGCAGCGCACCCAGCGCTGCGAGTACAGGAACAACGCGCAGCTGACGACGCGATACAGCCATAAATGCCCCTCCTGGAATCCGTTCTCAGATGAATCCCCCAGTGTAGAGCGACAGTGCGTTCTCGCGAAGGATCAAGCGCGCGCCCGCCGAGGCGGCATCCGCGGAAAGCAGCGCCGGCAGGACCTCGGCGAGCGCGTCGCGCCACCAGACCGAGGCCAGCAGGTACAGCTCCGGGGTCCGCGCCGCGTCGGACGCATACAGGAGCTTCGAGACCGGCGCGAGCTCGAGCGCCTCGGCCAGCGCGACGGCCGGCCGCGACACGTGTGGAATCGTCAGCGACAGGTCGAAGTAGACGTTGCCGTAGACGTGCGCGAGCCACCCCGCCTCGCGCACGAACGGATAGCAGTGCAGGAGCACGAACTTGGTCTCGCGGAAGCGCTCGATCAGCGGCTTGAGCAGTCCCGGCCGCGCCGAGGGAAGCGAGAGGTCCCAGTCGCCGAAGCCCGTGTGCACCTGCACGGGCAGCGGTTTGCCGGTCGCCTCGTTGGCCTCCAGCGCGGCGAGCAGCACGGCCCGCAACGGCTTTCCCTCGAGCCGGTCGCTACGGCCTGGCGCCGGCAGCGACTCGAGGTCGAGGCCGCCACGGTAGGCGGCGATCGTCTTCAGCGCCACGAAACCGCGGGCCCGCGCCGACGCCACGGCAATCTGGATCGCATCGAGCTCCTGCGCTCCGACCTGCTCCGCCACGCGCTCGATCCGCATCACCGGCCGCGCTTCGCAGGCCGCCAGCGCGCCCAGCTCGGCCAAGCTCGTTCCATCCTCGGCGGGGGGGAAACCATCGTCGAGGAACAGCATCTCGGTACCCGTCGCGCGCAGCATCAGCGACGCATACGCGGCCGGGTCCATCGAGACGCGGAGTTCGTACACGGCGCTCTCGGTGGCCTCACACCCAAGCCGCTCGGCCAGCAGCGGAATCGCCCGCTGGTAGGTCACGCCGGTCGCGACATGCGGCCACTGCCGGGGATCCGGGCTCTCCGAGAACAGCCCGCGGAACTCGTCAAGGCTCGCCGGCGGGACGCGCAGCAAGCCGTGCGCGTGATGGTCGACGAGCGCGATCCCGCTCAGTACTTCTCGAAATGACCCTGCTGCTCGAATGACTCGTCTCCCGCGGAGTAGGCCTCCCATTCAGAGCGCCGCACGGCGAGATACGAACCGGCGAGCTCGGCTCCGAGCGCCCCGAGCAGCAGCTCGTCCGCGGCCAGCGCATCCAGTGCCTCGAGCTGCGTGGCCGGCATCCGGGCGATGCCGCGTGCGGCTCGCTCGTCGTCGGGAATCGTCGCCGGATCGACATCGACGGGAGCCGGGGGCTCCAGCCCGCGCTCGAGGCCGTCGAGCCCTGCGGCGATCAGGCCACCGAGCGCGAGATATGGGTTGCAGCTGGCATCGGAGGACTTCAGCTCCAGGTTGGTCGAGCCCTCCTCGGCGCCGCGGAACGGCGAGGCGACCCGCACCGGCGCCTCGCGGTTGTCATACCCCCAGCACACGAACGCGCCCGCCCAGAACTGCGGCACGATCCGGTGGTAGGAGTTAAAGCTCGGAGCAGTGAGGGCGCACAGACCCGGCAAGTGCGCCAGGACACCCGCCGCGAAGGACCGCGCCGCTGACGACAGCCCGTCCTCGCTGGAGGAGTCGTAAAAGCGGTTGCGCTCGGCGTCCCAGAGCGAGAAGTGCACGTGGCAACCGTTGCCGGCGTTGTCGGGCCACGGCTTCGGCGCAAGCGACGCGACCAATCCCATCTGCGTTGCGACGCCGCGAATCGTCTCGCGGACGAGCAGTTGTTCATCGGCGGCCTGCAGCGCCGGCGCATGCCCGGTCGAGATCTCCTGCTGGCCGTGCCCGAGCTCGACGTAGTACTGCTCGAGTGCGATCCGCTGCTCGACCAGCGCACCGGCGAGTTCGTCGATGTAAGCCTGGGAGGCGACCATGCCGATCGTCGAGAAGCACAGCGAGGAGTCGACCGGAACGTAGACGCCGTCGATCACGGTGGCGAGCGAGAACTCGTTCTCGAACGCTGCGCGCAACACCAGTCCCTGCTCCGCCAGCCGTCCCTCCATTCGCTTCAAGAACGAGCGCTGGCAGACCGGTGCCGGCGACCCGTTGAGCGCGACGTGATCGGTCAGGACAACCCCGGCATTCGGCGCGTAGGGGAGCACGCGGAAAGTCGAGGTATCCGGCATCAGCCGCACTTCGCCGACCGGCCCCATGCCCGATACGGGCTGCAGCTGATCCAGCGAGTTCATCGCCTGCATCGCAACCGTCAGCCCGATGCCGGCCCGCAACCGCCCCTCCAGCCCGTGGCGCGCGGATGCCTTCGCACGGACCGTGCTGTCGTTCCCGCACCACAGAAAGCGGACGAACCGCAGGCCGAGCTCATCGACGCTCGCGACCACCTGCTCGGCGCTCATGCCGCAACCGCCTGCCGCTCGCGGCGGTGTACGAGCTCGCTGATCACATAGATAACGACCGCGGTGAGCGCGGAGACGCCGCACAGGATCGACAGCCACAGGCGCCAGTCGCTCGAGCGGAACAGCGGCGTCCACGGGCTGCGGAACGTGACGTAGGCACCAAACGCGGACGCGAGCAGCCCGACGACGCCGCTGGCGTAAAGCAGGTACGGGTGTGCGGCGCGCACCTCCGAGAACAGCTTCGGGAATGCACGCTTGACGAGGAAGATGTCCGCGAACAGCAGCACCATCGACAGACACCAGATCACGGTTACCCCAGCCTGGAACAGCCAGTAGGCCTTCTGCGTGTTGCTGTCGCCAAGCGCGGGGTTGAACACGGCAACCACGAACAGCGACGAGAGCACGGTCTGGGTGATGATCGCGTAGACCGGGACCTTCGTCCGCGCGCTCACCAGTCCGAGCTGCTTCGGCATCCGGCGCTCCAGCCCGGGGACGAACAGCAACCTCGAGAACGAGTAGTTGTAGACGATCGTGTTCGACACGAAGAACCAGATCAGCACGAGCCCGACCACGCTCGCGAACGTGTGCGAGCTCCAGAAGCCGACCTGGACAGCGCGCAGGATGTCGGTCGTCGCGGCCTGGCTCTTCGAAGCGTCGAGCGCCAGCATCGTTCCGAGCGTCGCCCACAGGTAGGCGGCCATGACTACGATCGAGCCCCAGAACAGGTACCGCCGGATCGCGCGCAGGTGCACGATCTCGACACCCAAGTTGAGCGGCACCTCGATCCCCAGCAGCGCGAGGATCACGAGGCCGAACAGCGTCCAGCTGCCGGAATGAAAGCTCCAGTTGGCCGCGTGACCCCACCCGCCGGTGGCGGGGTGGCCGGATCCGACCAGCCACAGGATCCCCGCGAGACCGATCACGAACACGGCCGCGCCGTAGAACAAGACGACGACGTTCACGTAGGACTGTGTGAATCGAAGCCGCAGCAGCGACATGCCGGCGGAGAACCACAGCACCGCGAGGATCACGAGCCCCTGCTCCCACGACTTCGCGAGCGAGCCGGCGTCGACGAACTGCCAGATCGTGACGACCGCATCACCGGTCGCGACCATCACGAGGATCCCGGGCCACCATGCGCAGAAGCCCGCGAAGAAGCCCCAGAACGGACCGAGCGCCTTCTGCATCCACACGTATAGCGACCCCTCCTGCGGAAACATCTGGCCGAGCTGCGATGTGACCAGCGCACCGGGAATCAGGAACGCCAGGAAACCGAGGATCCAGTACGTGAACGCGGCCTGTCGCGCGGGCTGAAGCGCCGACGCGTTCACGATGAACAGGACGATGGCGACGAAGATGATCGTCATGTCGAACGAGTTCAGGACCCGCGGGAGCATCCCCGGCGCGATCCGCTCAGATGCCATCTCGCGGTTCTCGGCAGCGGCAGGCATGGAGGTTGCGCCCGTGACCATGTCGGCGCGGCACGATATGCCCGGCCTCGCGTTCACGCAAGCGTCGCGCACCTTCATCGCGCGGCGACGCGTGGGTGCCCGAGCGCCAGCGCAAGCACGCTTTCAGCTGCGGTCCGATCAAGCCCCTTGTGCACCAAGGCCAGGTACTTGTCGGGGCGCACAACCACGATCCCGCCCTCGCGCAGCCCGAAGCGCGCGTGCGCTTCGCCGCGCGGATCGAGCACTGCTTCGTCGGCCAGCGGCTCCGCGGGCGCCTGCGCACCCGCGACCACGACCTTCGATGGGCCGACGTTGGATGCAGCGCCGCCACCCCGCGCGCAACCTCCACCGCCCGTTCCACGGACCGCGTCCCGGCAAACGCGACGACCACGTGACCGGTGCCGCGGACCACGTCGAGCCAGCCGAGCTCGGCCCCGCCTGGATCGCGCAGCGAACCTGCATCGACCACGAACTGACCGGCCGTGGGCGTACCTCGACGCCCGCGGCCGTTGCCCTGCACGAGCGGGCTGTCGTCGTATGAGATCGGGAGCATCGATAGCTCTCTCGCGAACTTCGCCCGAACCGCGTCGAGGGCGAACATCAGCGATCCGAGCCGGTCTCGCGCCAACGGGCCGCATCGTCGGCGGCACGGGGGCGTACGCCGGTGTCAGCGGCAGCTCGGCTGAGCGAGTGCCGCGCCCCAGCGCTGAGCTGGTCACCGGCCCCCGCACGACGTTGTCGCCATCGCCGTTGGGCTTCACGTGCCTGCCCGAGACGAAGTGCAGCGTGCCCGTCACCTTGAACGGCCGCCTTGATGCGGCCAGCGCCGGCACGCCGGTCAGGACCAGGCAGGCCAACGCACTGAGAATGAGGAGTGGTTTCTTCATGCCGCGAGGATCGTCGCCGCGGCGCGGACCGGCTATGCCCCGATCAGCAGCGTCACTGCTCGATTCGGCAAGCGCGCTAGTGCCCGCCGGACTGGCGACGGGCGCGGACCCACCGGCCGGCGGCTCGCAAAGGCTCCGTGAGCTGCCAGCTCCGCGACCGCTCGTAGCTGCTGCGCAGCTGCTCCAGAGCCGCGGCGCTCTCGCGGCGGGCGGCGTCCAGTTCCGCGCGACCCGCTTCGATCTCCCGCTGGGCCTGAAGCAGGTTGTGCTTGACCGCGAGCCACTCGCGGGGGTCATCGCCGGGACGCAGTATGTCCTGCGCGCTCAGCTCGACCTCGCGCTTGCGCAGCAGCGCCCAGCTCTGGTTGTGAACTCGCGGGGCGATCTCGAGCACGTCGAACGCGCGGCCCCAGTGCTCGCGCAGCCACCAGTCGGAGATGAACACGAACGGCCCGCCCTGCCCCCACGGATTGTCGTGGCGCAGCACGTTCATCCCGACGCGGTCCTCGTCCCACGGCTCCTGCGCGACGAACTCCGAAGTCCAGCGTCCCATGTAGGTCGCGATCAGCAGCCCGCCCGGTTTCAGCAGCCGGTGGAGCTCGAGCAGCCAGGGGATCGAGTTGTCGGTCAGATGGGTGAACACCGAGATCGCCCAGGCCAGATCGAACGTATTGGCTTCGAGCTCCAGCGGCGGTGCATATCCACACTGGGCGACGTGGAGCGGCGGCACGTGCGTCGCGCGGAGCTCGTCGACGCTGCGCTTATCGACGTCGACGCCCCAGATCTCGGCGCTCTGCGCCTCATCCAGGAAGTGCTTCAGCGTCCGGCCCGGGCCACAGCCGAAGTCAAGCACGCGCTTGCCATCGAATCGCCAGTCTTCAGGGAGCAGATCGGTGATCGCCGACTTCGTCTCGGGACCGAGCTGCCACCACAGTTCGTTGAACGTTTTCCCCCAATCGCTGTTCAAGGCGCGGCACTCTACTGGCGCCAGCGTTTAGAGTCGTGCCGGCTCGCCATGAGAATCCACGCGCTCACGACTGGGGTGGTCAAGCTCAAGCGCTCGTTCCTGTTCGCGAGCGAAGGGTGGCGCCGCCAGCTCAATCTGTTCCTCCCCGACGAGTGGTGTGAGCCGGTTCCGATCCACTGCTGGGCGATCGAGCACGGCGACCAGCTGTGGCTCGTCGACACCGGCGAGACCGCGTGGGTGCGGGATATCCCGTTCGCCCGGTTCGCGGTCGGCGAGAGCGACGAGCTCCCCCACGTCCTCGCGGCCGCCGGCCTGTCGGTCGGCGACGCGGCCACCGTGGTCCTGACGCACATGCACGGCGACCACATGGACGGCGCGATCCACGTGCCCGGCTCGGTGCTCGTGCACGAGCCCGAGCTCGAGTTCTCGCAGACGTTCGGGGCGCGGACGATGCAGCGCCTGCTGCGCCAGCCGGTTCCACCCGGGATCGACTTCCGGCCGCTCGTGCTCGACGGCGGCGCGTTCGGAGGCTTCGCGGAAAGCCGCCGGTTGAGCGACGACGGACGGATCGTGGCGGTCGCGACGCCGGGCCACACCCCCGGCCACATCTCGGTCATCTGCGTCGACGACGAGGGCCGCCACGTGATGCTCGCCGGCGACACCACCGACTCGCTCGAGCAGCTGCACAGCCTCCGGGCAGATGCGGTCTCCCCAAAGCCGGCCGTCGCACTCGACACGATGCGCCGCATCCTCGAGCACGGGCGCCAGCACCCGACGGTGTACCTGCCGGCGCACGATCCCGAGTCGGTGGCGCGGTTGGCCGGCGGCGTCGTGCTCTGAGTAAGGAGGGGCTGCTGCTTCGCAGCAGCGTCCGTGGGGCCACGCGGCCCCGTCCGTCGCGACGGGCACTCGCACCGGCCGGGCGCACCGGCGCGCACGCGGTCTGCCCCGGTCGCTCGCCGCGCCTTGAGCGCGAGGTGCGCCGGGGATCGGGGTCCCGCCCACCCAGGCCCGCTCTCTAGCCACGTACCGCATTGCGCCAACCCCGCTTTCGTTACATCTCGACCACCGCGGTGGGCAACGAGTAACCAAATCGGCGCTATAGCGCGCATTTCGTTACACGTTGCCTTCCCGAGCGGGAGCTTTGTAACGAAATCGGGGTTGGTGGCAGCTCAGCCACCCCATCCCCAGCCCCTAATGCCAGGCAGACCAACCCTCAAGGCCCCCGGCCGAAGGCCGGGAAGCGTGGCGCAAGCCGACGCGCCCACCCAGGCCACCAAGGCGCCAGCCGACAGCACAAGAAGATCGGACAACTCAGACACCCATGTCTGATATCGTAACCCGGACACCACTGTCTGAATTACGTTAGGAGACACGTCATGAACTCCCGCTGGCGGTTGCTGATCTTGCTGTGCCTCGCGCAGCTGATGGTGATCCTCGACATATCTGCCGTGAACGTCGCGCTGCCCGACGTGATCAAGGACCTGGGGCTCTCGCCGGGCGAGCTGAGCTGGACGATCACGAGCTACTCGCTCGTGTTCGGGAGCCTCCTGCTGTTCGGCGGCCGCGCGGCTGACCTGCTCGGCCGCCGGCGCGTGTTCATCGCCGGGCTGGCGGTGTTCGTCCTCGCCTCGCTCGGATCGGCGCTGGCGCAGACGCCGGCCGAGCTGTTCGCCGCGCGCGGCGGCCAGGGGCTTGGCGCGGCGCTGCTGTCGCCGGCGGCGCTGTCGATCATCACCGCGATGTTCGAGCCCGGATCCGAGCGCGCGCGCGCGCTCGGTGCGTGGGGCGCGGTCGGCGGCGCCGGCGCCGCGATCGGCGTCCTGCTCGGCGGCCTGCTGACGCAGTTGATCGATTGGCGGGCGATCTTCTTCATCAACCTGCCGATCGGGGCGCTGGTGCTGGTCGGCGCCGTCACGATGATCCCGCCGGACAGCGGCGTCGCGAGGTGGCGCCGGCTCGATGTGCGCGGCGCGCTGGTGGCCGCCGCGAGCGTCGGCGCGCTCGTGTTCGCGCTCTCCCAGGCACAGAGCGCCGGCTGGACCTCGTTGCAGACGCTCGCGGTGGGAGGAGCGGGACTCGCCGGTCTCGGCATGTTCGCGTACCTCGAGCGGTCGACGGAGCTGCCGCTGCTGAGGATCGAGCGGCTGGCCGACCGGGCGGTCGGCGGCGGGTTCGTGATGATGCTGGCGGGGGCTGCCGTGCTGTTCGGCTCGTTCCTGCTCTCGTCGCTTTACCTGCAGCAGGTGCTCGGGGCCAGCCCGCTGGCCACGGGAGCCGCATTTCTCCCGTTCGCGGTGGTGATCGCCGCGGGCGTGCACGCGGCGACGCACCTGATCGAGCGGCGCGGCATCCGGGCTCCGCTCGCGGCCGGGTTCGCGCTGATCGCGGTGGGCATGTTCATGCTGACCGGGATTACGAGCAACGGGAGCTACTTCGCGGACCTGCTTCCCGGCATGCTGATCGCCGGTGTGGGTCTCGGCCTGGTGCTCGTTTCGGTGGCGGTGTCGGTGCTCGCCGGCGCCGGCGAGCAGGAGAGCGGAATGCTGTCCGGGCTCAACACGACCGGCCATGAGATCGGCGGCTCGATCGGGCTCGCCGTGCTGGCGACGATCGCCGCGACCGGAGCAAAGACCGCGACCGCGCCGGCAATCACGAGCGGCCTGTCCGACGCATTCCTTGCGGCCGGGATAATCGCCTCGGTTGCCGGCGTCGCCGCGCTTGCGATCCTCCCGGCAGCCCGCGCCTTCCTCCCACGGATGGCGCTGGCCCGGCCAACCTCGATCCACTGAACACGATGACGCCACCCCGATCGACCGCCCAGAACCCACGGCAGCCGCTGCGCGCCGACGCGGAGCGCAGCATCGCCGCGATCATGGACGCAGCGGTCGACGCGCTGGCGAGCGATCCCGATGCCAGCATGGCCGAGATCGCTCGCCGGGCCGGGGTGGTGCGTGCGACGGTCTACGTCCACTTCCCCACGCGCGAGGGCCTGATCGCGGCGGTAACCGACCGCGCGATCGCCGAATCGGTCGAGGCGCTGAGGGCAGCCGCGCCCGAGGAGGGAGATGCGGCCGACGCACTGGCGCGCGTGCTTGCAGCCGGATGGCAGAGCCTCGGGCGCTACCACGCACTGGTCGCGATCAACGCGAGCCTCGGAACGGCCAGGCTGCGCTCGCTGCACGGACCGATTCTGGGACTGGTCCGGCCGCTGCTCGAGCGGGGGCAGGCGAGCGGCGCATTCAACGCGGAGCTCCCGCTCGAGTGGATGCAGACGGTGCTGCTCGAGCTGATTCATGCGGCAAGCCAGGAATACGCCTCCGGGAGGCTGTCCGCGGACGCCGCCGAGCAGGCGCTGATCCAGACCGTGTCAGGCGCGTTGCGGGCAGTTTGATCGAGGTAATTGAGCCCGCAACCACCTGCTATGCTCACAGGACCATCATGGAACTTGGACTCGTCACCTTCGCCGACCTCTACCCGGCTGTCTCGCCCGAGCAGCGGATGCGCAACCTGCTCGAGGAGGCGCAGCTTGCGGACGAGCTGGGACTGGAGGTGTTCGGGCTGGGAGAGCATCATCGGCCGGACTACCTGGTCTCCTCGCCGACGACGGTGCTGGCGGCGATCGCCGTCACGACCAAGCGGCTCAGGCTCTCGAGTGCCGTCACGGTGCTCTCTTCGGACGATCCGGTCCGGGTCTTCCAGCAGTTCGCGCACGTCGATCTGCTGTCCGGCGGCCGCGCGGAGATCATGGCGGGACGGGGATCGTTCATCGAGTCCTTCCCGTTGTTCGGCTATGACCTCGACGACTACGACGAGCTTTTCGCGCAGAAGCTCGAGCTGCTGCTCGCGATCCGCGACTCGGTGACGGTTACCTGGTCCCCACCCGCCCACGCCCGCCATCGGGCGCCGCTGGAGAACGCCGTCGTCTGGCCGCGCCCGGTTCAGGATCCCCTGCCGATCTGGGTGGCGGTCGGCGGCACTCCGCAGTCGGTGGTTCGGGCCGCGACTCTCGGGCTGCCCCTGACGCTCGCGATCATCGGCGGCCAGCCGGAGCGCTTCATGCCGCTGGTCGAGCTCTATCGGCAGGCCTGGGCAGCGGCCGGCCACGATCCCGCCGACGCGAAAGTCGCGATCAACACGCATGCGTTCGTGGGCGAAACCTCGGCGAAGGCGGATTCGGCGTTCGCGGCCCCGTATCTTGGCGTGATGAACCGGATCGGCCGCGAGCGAGGGTGGCCGCCGGCGGGTCGCGCGCAGTACGAGGCGCTGCGATCGCCGCGAGGAGCCCTGGCCGTCGGCTCGCCGGAGCAGGTTGCCGAGAAGATCCTGTTCGAGCACGAGCTGTTCGGCCACCAGCGCTATCTCGCGCACATGAGCCTCGGCGCGGTCGAGCACCAGGACGTGCTCCGGTCGATCGAGCTGTTCGGGACCGAGGCGGCGCCGCTCGTGCGAGCCGAGCTGCAGCGGCGCGCGCCCGCACCGCAGGTCGCCTAGAACCCGGGCAGCCACCCGTCCTTGAATCGTGTCGGCGAGGAGGTCCCGAACCGAGCGTAGGCGACGTCGGCGTCCGGCGTCTGCGCCTCGACGCTGACCCCGTGACTGGCTGCCACCTCGTTCACGGTGTACATGCCCCAATCGCCGGTCTGGTGCTCGCGCGCGCCGACCGCCAGAACCACGCACCTGTCCGTCCCCGCGCCGATGATCATGTGCTCGGTGTCGGGCG
The DNA here is from genome assembly GCA_963796525.1 of uncultured Solirubrobacterales bacterium. Classification (GTDB taxonomy): domain Bacteria; phylum Actinomycetota; class Thermoleophilia; order Solirubrobacterales; family Solirubrobacteraceae; genus Palsa-465. Next base: position 139,035 of record CAWCMD010000003.1, on the reverse strand, counting down.
GGCAGTGGATGAAGTCCCATTGCCGCAATGCCCGCTCCTGGCCCTCGACGACCAGCAGCGCTTCGCCGGCGAGGATCAGGAAGTCCTCCTGGTCGGCCTCCCGGTGGTACATCCCGATCGGCTCGCCGGGATTCAGCACGACGAGGGCCATGCCCAGCTGCGGGAAGAACTTCTCGGCCTCGTCCTCCGTCCACCCGGTCAGCGGCAGGTTGTGACCGCGGCCGGGGCGCTCGATCCAGCGTGCCTGGCGTGCGTTCATCACGAACCACCCTTCGCCGCTGGGCACGAGCCCGGCGTCGGTCTGCTCGAGCCTCGCCTCCGGGACCATTGACCGAGAATAGCCACGATCGGACGATCGCCCTTGACTTGGCGCGCCGCCGAGCCAAAATCCGAACGGCAAGCCGCCGCCGCAAGGAGGAACGATGAGCTCCGATTACACGCTCGCGTACGGAACGCATGCGACACCGGAAGAGGGTCGTTGTGCGATGGAGTGGGTCAGCTATCTCGCCGGTGAGCCTCACAGCGACGACCCATCCTGTGTCAGCCCGGTCCTGCGTGCGTACTGCATCACGCTAAATGACAACCTCGAGGACGCTCCGCGCCAGTTGCTGCGCCCCTACCTCGGGCGGACGATCGGAACAGCCGACGACGGGCTCGACGCAGCGCGCTCGTGGATGGCGATGGATTGGCTGATCCGGACCTACGCGCCCGCGTGGCTCAGCGCCGCGAACCTGACAGCGCCAGCGAGGCAGCTGGCCGGACTGAGTCCGGTCACGGATGCGGCCGAGCTCCCGGAGGCGCTCGCCGCGCTCCGCGCCGCTCGTCGCGACGCCCGTGCCGCCTGGACGGCAGCGCTCGGCCCCGCGCGGCCCGCGGCGTGGACGCCGTGGGCGGCCGGCCGCGCGGCGGCGCGCGAAGCGGCGTGGGGCTCGGCTGGCGCGGCGGCGTGGGCAGCGGCGCGCGTCGCTGTCGGCGACAGCGACGGCGACCGGGCGCGGGCATGCGCGCGCGAGATCGCCGGCGATGCCGCAGCCACGATCGCGCGCATGGCACGGACGGGTGCCGGCCGCGCCGCCGCACGCGAGGCAGCGCGCGCCGCCCTCGCCCCCACGCTCGAGCAGCTGAGGCGCTCCGCGCTCGAGCTGCTCGACCGGATGCTCCCGACCGAGCCGATCCAGCTGGCTGTCGCCGAGGATGCCGCTCAGATCTGCGGCGACTCGGCGGTCTCAGAAATGACCGCTTAACCCGTTGGCCGATATGCGCCTGGTGTCGTCCGGCGCCGGGCGCAGGATCATCACCTCGGCGGGCACCCGCTCTAGGAGCCACTCGAGGTCGTCGGCATTCAGGCCGGTCTGTGGGCTGTCGGTGGACGACACGATGATGCGATCGAACTGCTCCTCCGCGAGCAGACGCCGCAGCGCATCGCGGTACGTGCGCCCGCGCGCGACGCGCGAGTCAACCGCCACACCCTGCATCGTCGCGTTCTGCTCGATCGCCTCGAGCAGTGGGAGCGCCGCCGCGGACTGGGCCGGCAGCGCTGAGTCGAGCGGCAGGGTCCTGGGGACGCGGGCAAGGAACGCGGGCATGATCGTCGCGTCCTCAGCCCTGGCGAGCCGGACCGCCGCCTCGAACGCGCGGCGCGAGATTGCCTGGCCGGTGAACGGCAGGAGGATCCGCTTCACGGTGACGGCCCGGCCCTTCGCCGGCCGGCGGCCGTGGGGCGGCAGCCAGTAGCCCGCAGCGAGTCCCGCGGCGAAGCAGACGATCCCGACGACGATTGCCACGACGACCATCAGCGGGTCTCATCCGAACTGCGACGGCTGCGGTCGGCCACGATCCGTACGTCGACCCCGGGCAGGAGCTCCATCAGCCGCTGGGGCAGCGGCGTGCGCAGCCGCGCGAGCCCGCGTGCCGGTCGGCTGCGCCCCATCAGGATGTAGGTGCTCCGCTGCCGCCGTGCCACCTCGGCGATCGCCTCGGGCAACGCGTCGGACTCCTCGACCAGCAAACGAGCCCCAAGCATCGAGGCGAGGTGGCGCAGCGCCATCAGCGAACGCTGCTGCTCGTCTGAGAGGGCGTTGCCCGGCGGACGCACCCACAGCAGGTCGAGGTCAGTTCCGAGCCGCTGCGCCGAGCGCCACGCGCGGCGCACCAGCCGCTGCGCGCCCGGATATGGCTCGACCAGTGCCAGCAGCCGCTCAGACACGGCGGCCGGAGCTGCCGACGCGATCATCTCCCCGTGGGACCGCACCGGTTCAACGGTGGTGAGCCGCTTCTGTCCTACTTCCTGCGCCACCTGCCGCAGAGCCACCTCGCGCAGCGCCGCCAGATTCTCGATCCGGAAGAAGTTGTTGAGCGCTGCGTCGATTCGCTCGGGCCCGTAAACCTTTCCGGCCCGGAGCCTTTCGAGTAGCGATTCGGGAGTGAGGTCGACCAGCACGACCTCGTCAGCGCGGCCCAGGACCGCGTCGGGGATCGTCTCGCGAACCCGGATTCCACTGAGCTCGGCAATCTGATCGTTGAGCGATTCGAGGTGCTGGACGTTCATCGTCGAGAGCACGTCGATGCCCGCCGCGAGCACGTCCTCCACGTCCTCGTAGCGCTTCGGGTGCTCCACTCCCGGAGCGTTGGTGTGCGCGAGCTCGTCGATCAGGCACAGCTCGGGCGCGCGGGTCAGGATCGCGGGGAGGTCCATCTCCTCGAGCATCGTCCCGCGATACTCCAGGCGGCGGCGCGGGATCTGCGGCAATCCCTCGGCGAGGCGCGCCGTTTCCACCCGGCTGTGCGTTTCGAGCAGGCCGATCACTACGTCGCGTCCCGCCTCCTGCTCGGCGTGTCCCTCGAGCAGCATCCGGAACGTCTTGCCGACGCCGGCCGCCATCCCGATGAACACCCGTAGGTGGCCGCGGCGGGTCGTAGTCATCTCGATCTCGTTCGCACCGCTGGAGGGGACCTTCGTCAGCTCGCCAGGATGAGCCATCGCGACTCCGGACCCGGCCTCAGGCTCCGAGCAGGTTATGGATGACCAGGTCGATCAACTTGATACCGATGAACGGGGCGATGATGCCGCCGAGGCCGTAGATCCAGAGATTGCGGCGCAACAGTGCGCTTGCGCCGATCGGACGGTAGCGCACGCCCTTCAGAGCAATCGGAATCAGCGCGGGAATCACGAGTGCGTTGAAGATGATCGCCGAGATCACGGCCGACTTTGGGGTGCCAAGGTTCATGATGTTCAGCACATGCAGCGGGCTCTTGCCGCCCTTGGTCGTTGCCCAGGTGGTGACGAAGATCGCCGGGAGGATCGCGAAGTACTTGGCCACGTCGTTGGCGATCGAGAACGTGGTCAGCGCGCCGCGGGTGATCAGCAACTGCTTGCCGACTTCAACGATCTCGATCAGCTTCGTCGGATTGGAGTCCAGGTCGACCATGTTCCCGGCCTCGCGCGCCGCCTGTGTGCCGGTGTTCATCGCCACACCCACGTCCGCCTGCGCGAGCGCGGGCGCGTCGTTGGTGCCGTCGCCGGTCATCGCGACCATCCTGCCGTTGGCCTGCTGTTCCTTGATCAGCTCGAGCTTCGCCTCGGGGGTGGCCTCGGCGAGGAAGTCGTCGACCCCGGACTCGTCGGCGATCTTCGCCGCGGTGAGGCGGTTGTCGCCGGTGATCATGACCGTCCGGATGCCCATCGCTCTGAGGTGGTCGAAGCGCTCGCGCATGCCCTCCTTGATCGTGTCCTTCAAGTAAATGACGCCCATGATCTGTGAGTCCCGAGCGACCGCCAGCGGTGTGCCTCCCTCGCGACCGATTCGCTCGAGGACGGGCTGCAGCTCGCCTGGCGGACGGCCTCCTTCGGCTTCGACGAAGCTGATGATCGCGTCGCCGGCGCCCTTGCGCAGCTGGCGGCCATCGAGGTCGACGCCGCTCATCCGCGTCTGTGCCGTGAACGGCACGAACTGGGCACGAAGGTCCGCCATGTCGTGCTCTCGGATCCCGTACTGCTTCGCGAGGACGACGATCGAGCGGCCCTCGGGGGTCTCGTCAGCGAGCGACGACAGCTGTGCTACCTCGGCCAGTTCGGCCTCGGTTACCCCGGGCATCGGGATGAACTCGCTCGCCAGGCGGTTGCCGATCGTGATCGTCCCTGTCTTGTCCAGCAGCAGCACGTCGACATCCCCCGAGGCCTCGACCGCACGTCCTGAGAGGGCGAGGACGTTGCGGCGCACCATGCGGTCCATGCCGGCGATTCCGATCGCGGAAAGGAGCGCGCCGATCGTGGTCGGGATCAGCGCCACCAGCAGTGAGATCAGCGTGGTTTCGGAGATCGGCGTGTTGGCGAACAGCGCGAACGGACGAAGCGTGGCGACGACGATCATGAAGATCAGCGTCAGCCCGGCGAGCAGGATGTTCAGCGCGATCTCGTTCGGCGTTTTGCGCCGAGCGGCGCCCTCAACGAGCGCGATCATCCGGTCGAGGAACGACTGCCCCGGCTCCTGGGTGATCTCGACGACGATGCGGTCGGAGAGCACCCGGGTACCACCGGTGACCGCTGAGCGATCACCGCCGGACTCGCGGATCACGGGCGCCGATTCCCCTGTGATCGCGGACTCGTCAACCGAGGCGATCCCCTCGATCACGGTGCCATCCCCTGGAATCAGCTCGCCGGCCTGCACCACCACGACGTCGCCCTTCACAAGGTCCGAAGCCCTCCTGGTTGCGCCGTCCTTGAGCGTCGCCACCGTCTCCTGACGCATCGAGCGCAGCGTGTCGGCCTGCGCGCGACCGCGGCCCTCGGCGAACGCCTCGGCCATGTTCGCGAACACGACGGTCAGCCACAGCCAGAACGAGATCACGAACGTGTACCACGCGGGCTCGCTGCCGCCGCCGAGCGGCTTACCGCCGAACACCTGAATCAGCCAGGTGACGGTGGTGATCACGGCACCGATCTCAACTACGAACATCACCGGGTTGCGGATCTGAACGCGCGGGTCGAGCTTGATGACGCTGTCGATCAGCGCGCGGACGACGATGTCCCGCCGGAACAGCGAGATCGCGCGACGCTCAGAGGGCGTGCTGCCCGGAGCCGTATCAACTGACATCAGTGTCCACCTGTCAAACGGTTGAGTGCGAGATTGAGCTGAAGCACGTTGACCCCCGAGTCGCCGATGAAGCCGATGCCGCGTCCGTGGGTGTACTGCGAGATCAGCGACATCACCTGCGCGAGCTGCAGATGACGTATGGCAGCTACGCGGTGGGCCTGGATGTCGGCGTTCGCGACGGAGATGTCCGGGTCGATGCCGGAGGCGGACGTGTTCACCGCGTCGACCGGAACCTGTGCGGTTGTCAGCGTGGGGTCGTAGGGCTTCTCGAGCGTGAGATATGCCTGGATGTTCGACGCGATCTGCTGCTCGAGGACCTTGCTGTTCGGGCCGAGGTTCGAGAACGTCGACGCGGCAGCGTTGTAGGGCGGAACGGTCGCCGACGGACGGCTCTGGAAGTAGCGCGGATCCGGCATGGTCACCGGGTTGCCGGCCTTGTCAACCTGCGGCTTGCCGTTCTTTACGACCTGGTCGGTGAACCCTTGGCCGATGATCTTCGAGCCGACGAGCTTGCCGTTCACGTAGACCTTCTGGCCATTCGCGTTGCCGGGGAACGCCACCTGGCTTACCCCTGTGATGACGAGCGGATAGAGGACTCCGAGCAGGAGCGTCAACACGACGATCGCGAGCCCGGCGCTGATGATGTCTTTTCTCATGTCAGTAGAGGTGTCCGGTCAGGCCCTGCACGATCGGTCCGAGCAGCAGGGCGGGGAAGAACGTCAAAGCGCCCACCAGCACGATCACGCCGATCAGCAGCACGACGAACGTGGCGTTGTCGGTGCGCATCGTCCCGAGTCCCGGCGGGCTGATCCGCTTGCCGGCGAGCGAGCCGGCGATTGCGAGCGCAAACAGGATCGGCGCGAAGCGGGCGAACATCATCGTCAGGCCGCCGAGGATGTCGGCGAGCTTGACTCCGTGCGCGCCTAGATTGCCGGCATTCGGCTGGATGTAGCCCGTGTAGCCGGCGAACGCAGAGCCGTTGTTGTTGGCCTGGGATAGGTAGGCGTAGAACGTCTCGGAGAAGCCTTGTGGGGTGCCCGCGGCGGCGCTCGAGATCGATGCGCGTCCGGCCGAGCTTGCGACGCCGATGGCCGTCGCGAACAGAGCCGAAAGCGGTGTGATCAGGATCCCGAGCGCGACGAGCTTGATCTCGCGCGCCTCGATCTTTTTGCCGAGGTACTCGGGTGTGCGGCCAACCATCAGCCCACCGAGGAACACAGCGAGGATCACATACATGAGGATCGAGTAGAGCCCGGTGCCGACGCCGCCGAAGATCACCTCGCTGGCGGAAAGGTTGGCCATCGGAATCGCGCCACCGATGCCGGTGAAGGACTCGATCGCACTGTTGACCGCCCCGCACGAGGTGACCGTCGTGACCACGTCGAACAGTGCCGAGCTCGCGATCCCGAAACGCTGGTCCTTGCCCTCCATGTTGCCGCCACTGGACCCGTGGATAACCCCGGTGTGCAGGCCGGCGGCATGCTGCGCCGGCGATCCGTGCGCCTCGGCGACGTAGGCGACGATCACCGCGCCGAGGAACATCACCATCATCGTCGCGTAGATCGCATAGCCCTGGCGACGGCGTCCGGACATCCGGCCGTAGGTGAAGACGATCGCGGCGGGGATGATCAGTACGAGCAGCATCTCGAGCAGGTTCGTGAAGCCGGACGGGTTCTCGAACGGGTGCGCCGAGTTGACGTTGAAGAACCCGCCGCCGTTGGTGCCGAGTTCCTTGATGGCCTCCTGCGAGGCGACCGGCCCCTGCGCGATCGACTGCGTGCCGCCCGTCAGCGTATGCGCGAGCACGTAATGCGAGAAGTTCTGAATCGACCCCTGGAAGACCAGCAGCAGCGCGCCCACGACCGAGATCGGAAGCAGCACGTACAGGACCGTGCGGACCACGTCCTGCCAGAAGTTGCCGATGCTCTTGCCCGAGCGCGAGACGATCCCGCGGATCAGCGCGACCGCGACCGAGATCCCGACGGCCGCCGAGAGGAAGTTCTGCACCGCGAGCCCGACCATCTGGCTGAAGTAGCTCATCGTCGTCTCGCCGGCGTAGTACTGCCAGTTCGTGTTCGTGACGAACGACGAAGTCGTGTTGAAGGTGACATCCCAAGTGCCCGAGTGGAAGCCGGTGGGGTTCAGGCCCGTCCAGTTCCACAGCGTCTGCGTGCGCAGGATGAAATACAGCAGCAGCCATCCCGCGAGCGAGAACAAGATCAGAGACTTGGCGTAGGCCTTCCAGTCGTGCTCCTTGCGCGGATCGACGCGGATCAGCCTGTAGATCAGGCGCTCCAAACCGCCGAGCACAGGCGTCAGGAACACCCGCTCCCCCGTGAACACGTTGGCCATGTAGCGACCGAGCGGCAGCGCCAGCGCCGTCAGGATGACGACGAATCCGATGATCGTGAGCCAGCCGAGGAACGTCATCGATTCAGAACTTCTCTCCGCGCAGCAGCGCGTACAGGAGGTAGATGCAGACGAGCAGCGACGCGATCAGTCCAAACAGGTCTGCGGCGCTCATATGCGCTCAATCCCGAAGATCAGCGCGTACAGGCCCACGAACGTCACGAGCGCAATCAGTACGGCGACAATGTCCATGCACAAGAGGATGGGCCCCCGCGTGTGCAGGCCGCATACAGAAACCGGGCCTCGCCATACAGATTCCGTACAGATCATCGGCGGCGTGCGAACCGGTAGCCGACGCCGATCTCGGTCTCGATCAGGCTGCGCACGTGGTCCGGGTCAAGCTTGGCCCGGAGGTTGGCCACATGGGTTCTGATCCGCGGCGCAGCGTCGTTGCGCAACGGACCCCAGACCTTCTTCGCCAGGGTCCGGTACGGAACCGTGCCGCGGCTCGTTGCGAGCACTCGGAGCAGCGCGAACTCTGTGGCGGTCAGATGGATCTCCTGGCCGCCGATCGTGGCGCGGTGGGCCGTGAGGTCGATCACCAACCCGTCGCGCTCGAACTTCAGGCCGCTCGGCGCGGTTCGCATACGCGCGGCCAGCCGAGCGATCAGCTCGCCCGGCACGAACGGCTTGGTCACGTAGTCGTCGGCGCCGCTTTCGAGCACCTCGATCTTGGCATCGGCATCGTCGACCGTCGACACGACGACGATCGGGACGCCGCCGCGCTCGCGCAGCGCCCTGCACAGCTCGCCGCCGCTCATATCGGGAAGGAGGAGCTCGAGGATCACCCCCGCCGGGCGGAGCTCTCGCATTCGCTCGAGCGCCTCCTTCCCGGTCGCAACGCCGAATGCCTTGTAGCCGGCATCGCGCAGGATGACGCGGAACGCGCGCTGCATCTGGGGATTCGGATCGCAGACGAGTATCCGGTCGCTCACTCCGATCCGGATGTTGCGCTCGCCGGCGTGCAGGCCGCGTACAGAACCGCTCCGACCGCGTACAGATTACGTACAGGTCGGCTACTTGGGATCGAACCGGTACCCGATTCCCGGCTCGGTGCGGATGTAGTGCCGGCGAGCTCCGGTTTGCGGCTCGATCTTGCGCCGCAGGTTGGCCATCTGGCCGCGCAGCACGGTGACGTCGTCGGCGTACTCGGGGCCCCATACCTCCGTCAGCAACATGCGGTGCGTGAGCAGCCGACCGCGGTTGCGCACGAATTGCCGAAGCAGCTCGAACTCGGTCGGGGTCAAATGGACCTCCTCTCCATCGCGCCGCACCACGTGGGCGCCGAGATCGACCTCGAGCCCTGCGACCTCGACCACGCTCATCTCCGGATCGGGTGAGGTCCGCCGCAGCACCGCCTCCAGCCGCGCAACCAGTTCCTGCGGACCAAATGGCTTGGTGACGTAGTCGTCGGCGCCCGCGCGCAGCGCCCGGACCTTCTCGTCCTCCTCGCCGACGGCGGAGAGCACGATGATCGGCATCGAGCTCCACTCCCGCAGACGTCGGGTCAGCTCGATCCCGTCGCCGTCCGGCAACAGCAGGTCGACGATCGCCGCGTCGACATGCGAGACCGCCGCAGTGTCTAGCCCCTCCTCCATGTTTGCCGCCGTGAGCACTTCGTGCCCCGCGGCGCGAAGTGTCGCCTTCAGGGCGCGGAGGATCTGCAGCTCGTCATCGACCGCCAGTATCCGTCGCCCCGACGCCCCCGAGCCAACCATCAGCCCGTCTCCGCGACCGGTAGCTCGACGGCGAACGTGCTCCCTTGACCGGGCGTCGACTCGACCCAGATCCGCCCGCCGTTGGCCTCGACGAAGCCCTTCGCGATCGCCAGCCCTAGTCCCGACCCTGGGTGCGGCTCTCCGCTACCAGTGTCGGTCCGGTAGAAGGGCTCGAAGATCCGCTCCTGGTCGACGACGGGAATGCCAGGTCCGCGGTCGATGACGCGGACGATCGCGCGGCCGCCGACCGGACGTGCGCGGATGATCACGGGCTCTCCATTGGAATAGCGCGTCGCATTCTCCATCAGGTTGGCCAGCGCGCGCTCGATTTGAACGAAGTCCGCGCGCACGGGCCCCAGCTTGGGATCGATCCGCACATCAAACTCCGCCTCGCGCGGTTGGGCAGCGAGCGCGGCGTCGATCACCTCTTCGACCGAGCACTCCGCTAACCGCGGCGACGCCGTGTGGGCCTCGAGCTTGGACAGGTCCAACAGGTCATCGATCAGCTTCGCCAGCCGCGCTCCCTCGTCGACGACCAGCCGCCCGAGCTCGTCGCGCTCTGTCGGCGTCAAGTCGGGTGCACGGACGGCCGAGCCAGCCGCAACCATGGCGGTCACCGGCGAACGGAGATCGTGTGACACCGCTCGCAAGACCGCGGTCTTGACAGCTTCGCTGCGGCGAAGGCCCTCGGTTTCAACGGCCTCTGCGGTAAGTCGCTCCCTCTCGAGCGCCATTCCAAGCAGCGCGGAGAGCGCCGGGACGACGCGCTCACGCAGCCGGCTCACCATGCGCCCCGGAACGGTGGCCGGAACCACCAGCGTTCCGAGCCTCCGGTCGCCAGCGGCGAGCGGGATCGCGATTCGCCGCCCATCTGTCATGGTCTCGCCCAGCGCGATCGTCGCCCAGGGAAGCTCGAACACGACCGCCAGCCTGCGGCCGATCAGGGCAAGTGCATCGTCGACCCCCGCGCGAGCGAGCAGCAACTGCGCCATCTCGGCGGTGAGGTCCGCCTCCGCTCGGCGCCGTTCGGCCTCGACGGCTCGAACGCGCGCCCGCTCACTGATGGTGCTGGTGACGACCGCCGCGAAGAAGAACGCGGCGAGTGCGACCCAGTTGCGGCTGTCCGCGATTGTGAACCGTCCGACTGGCGGTATGTGGAAGAAGTTGAATGCGGCCGCGCTCAACAGCGATGTTGCTAGGCCGAGCCACACACCCCAGAACGCCGAGACGATCACGACTCCCACGAGGTACACGACGCCCAGGGACGCGACCGAGGTGACCTGCTTCAGCGGGTATACGACGCCGGTGCAGATGCCGACGAGCGCAACTGCAACGAGTACGCCGAGGGCGAGCGGCGGACGGCGTCCGCCGCCAATCGCCGATCTCGTGTCAACAACCACCGAGCTGAGCGTATTACGCCACCGGCTTGGTAGATTGCCAGCGGTTGCGCTGGGAACTCTGGTCGGCGAGGACGAGCTCGTGGCGGGCTCCGGGGGACGAGCGACGACGTGAAGCAGGCCCTCTGAAGGATCCGGTCATGCGGATGTCTCCGCAACTTCGATGACGGCGTCCCGGCCGAATCCTCCGGCCGCGGCGATGACGGTCTCGTACTCGCGCAGGACATCGGCGCGATCGGCAGGCTCTGGAATCGATTCCTCGCTTGCCCGGAGAATCATCGCCGCCTGTGCGAGCAACAGCTCCCGTTGCTCCGCACCCGTGGTGTGGTCGATGATCTTCGCCAGCGCCTCGAGCTGCCGGATGAGCACTGCCGGCATGCCACGTCCCGCCTGACGGATCTTTTCGAACGCCCGCTCGACCAACCGCTCGTAGCTGACATGCGCGGTGATCACGCGCACGTATCCGTGGTTGTCGCGGTGGACGAGCAGCGGGCGCCACCCGTCCGTCACCTTGCATAGGCTTTCCCCGAGCCAGTCGATGCACGTCAGCGCGGTGAACGTGTCGTTCACAGCCGGGGACAGCGCCCTGATAGCGATCTCCACCAGCTGGTCGACCGCGAGCGCGAGGTCCTGCGCCAGCGTCCGGCTCGGACCGGTGATGTGTGCCACGCGCAGCGCCCGGCTGACGCCGTCGCTGGCGCTGGGAGGCCACACTGTCGCCAGCGGATGCCCGCTCACGACGAAATGCCCGGGTCTGTGAAGCAGCCTGATCACCGCGCCCTTTTCGGCCGCCAATCCGATCAGCGTCTCGTGCTGAATGAACTGCAGATAGCCGCTCGATGGCGCACGAACCGCACCGCCTCCTTGGTCCATCCGGATCAGTAGCTCGGACACCGAAGGGCCAGCTTCCAGCGATACTCCGTCGTGGCTCGATTCGGCGTCGATCGCGCGACTGAGATCCTTGGCGATGCTCGCGATCACCTGCGGAAGCTGGATCGACATCGCGATGTGATGGATGAAGTAGATCAGGACGGCCATCGAGAGCGCGACCAGGCCGACGGCAATCGTGATCGACAGGTGCGGAACGAAGGCTGGGCCGTGGCTTCCCGGACCGATCGAGATCAGCACGAGCGTCGCGTACACGAACGTCGCGACGAACGTACCCAGCGTGAACTGCGTTCCGCGATCACGGATGAAGTTGCGAAGTATGCGCGGCCCGAACTGCGTCGAGGCCAGCGTCAGCGTCACGATCGTGATCGAGAACACGACGCCGACGACGGTGATGACGGCCGCTGCGAGCGTCGTCAGGATCTGCCGGGCGGCGTCCGCCGTGCCGAACTCCATCCACGACGGCAGTGTCAGGCTGCCCGAGTGAGCCGCGTTGTCGATCGCATGCGTGACGAAGTAGAGAACGACCGCGCCGATCACCTCGATCGTCGGCACCACCCAGAGGTTGGTCCGAAGCGCTTCGCGGCGCCACTCCGAGCGCAACGCAACGAGCGAAATCATTGAGGCTGAGAGTCGGTAGGCGACACGGCGGCAGGGGTTGCACTGCCGACCAGACTTCCCGGCTCACCTGCGGGTGATCCTAACGCGGCTACGGCGAGACAGCCAGGCTACAGCGCCGTGGCGGCCTCGGACACGGCCTGCTGGACGGTCTGTCCTGCACGAACCGACAACAACGGACTGCAACTGTCGTCGATGAGCCTTCGTGCCAGCGCGACCCCGCGAGCGTTGACACGCCGCTCGCTGCGCAGAGCTCCGATCAGCGCGACGATCTCGTGACGGGCGGCAAGAACCTCGGCGTGATTGAGCTTGAGCCGAGATGAAGGGTCGGCGTGGCGCTCGTCCGCGGCGTCGATGATGTTTGCGAGGCAAGCGGCCAGAGCGTGTCGTTCGGCGTCGCCGGTGAGCTGGCTGGCCCGTAGCGTGCGGGCTGGGTCGCCATCGAGCAGCCCGACGGCGATCTCGCGATCCAAGACACGCTGTCTCAGCCGAGCGCGAAGGCGCGAGCGCAGGTGTACCGTCGATCTCGGCGACGTCGCCCACGCGGGAAGCGTCAGGGACCACATCGGAAAGTGGTGTCCACGTGCTGACGCCGAGTGATGCTTTGCCATCGCATGCAATGGTCGCGGCGCGACGTACAGGATCCGTGCAGATCACGACTGCGGGCGTACAGATTTCGTGCAGGATCCAAAACCCCTAGGCTGGACACCTTGTCCGTCGTATTCGTCACCGGCGGTTCGGGTTTCGTCGGCGGAAGGCTGATCGAGCGGCTGCTTGCGGACGGCCATTCGGTGCGCGCGCTGGCGCGCTCCGAGCAAGCGGCCGCGCGCGTGCGGGAGGCTGGAGCTGAGCCGGTGATGGGTGAGCTTGGCGACCTCGCAGCGCTCCGCCAGGCGGTCGATGGCGCCGAGCTCGCGTTCCACGCGGCGGCGCATCTGGGCGACTGGGGCCCGCGCGAGAAGTTCGAGCGCGTCAACGTCTCCGGCACCGCCAACGTCCTGAAGGCATGCGCGCAGGCCGGCGTCCGGCGGCTCGTTCACGTCAGCACCGAGGCGGTGTTGCTCGCCGGCGAGCCGCTTGTCAATGTCGATGAGACGGCGCCGCTGCGCCCCGACTCGCCTGCGCTCTACAGCTCGACCAAGGCGCGTGCCGAGCGTCTCGTGCGCGACGCGAACCGCGGTGCGTTCGAGACGGTCGTGGTCCGTCCGCGGTTCGTGTGGGGACGCGGCGACACCACCCTGCTGCCGAGGATCGTCTCGATGGTGCGCGACGGCCGCTTCGCCTGGGTGGGCGACGGCAGCCACAGGACGTCGACGACGCACGTCGACAGCGTGATCGAAGGGCTGATCCTCGGCGCCTCACGCGGGGTGCCCGGCAACGTCTACTTCGTCACCGACGGGGAGCCGGTCGTGTTCCGCGAGTTCGTGAGCGCGCTGCTCGCCACCCAGGGCGTTGAGGCGCCGCAGCGGAGCGTGCCCGCACCCATCGTCCGTGCGGCCGCGGTTGCCTGCGAGGCGGTGTGGCGGGCGCTGCCGCTGTCCGGCGGCCCGCCGCTCACCCGATTCGCGTACTGGGTCAGCGCTCAGGAGTGCACGATCAACATCACAAAGGCCCGCGAGGAGCTCGGCTACCGGCCGGCGCGCGAGATCGAAGACGGCCTCGAGGAGTTGCGTGGCTAGGGGATCCGAGCACGCGGTGTACTTCCGCCCCGCAACGCTGCCCGGCGTCGAGGCCCTCCATGCCCGGTTCGTGGATCATGCGTACGCGCCGCACTCGCATCCAACGTGGACGGTCGCGGTCGTGCACGACGGAGCCGCCCGGTTCGAGGTCGACGCCACGCGTCAGCGCGCCGACCGGGGCGAGCTGTTTCTACTCGAGCCGGAGGCGGTTCACACCGGGATGGCGGCGGTTCCCGAGGGCTGGGCCTATCAGGTCCTGTACCTGGATCCGGAGCTCGTGTCCGAGTGGGACGAGCGGGACGCGGCTGCGCCGCGGGCCGCCCGGTGGGTGGTATTCCGCGATCAGCGGCTGCGCAACTCACTGCTGCGGGCACATGCCGCGCTGGCGACGGACGCGACCGGCCTCGAGCTCGACGAGGCGGTACTGACGGCGGTCGGCGCACTCCGGCCCCACCTCCGCCCCGCCCCCGAGCCTCGTTCAGAGCGCCGCGAGCACGCCGCGGTCGGCCGCGCTCGGGCATACCTGCGCGAGCGCTGGGATGAGTCCGTCACGCTCGCGAGCCTCTCAGCCGCGGCCGGTCTCAGCCGCTTCGAGCTCGTGCGGCGCTTCCGTCAACAGACAGGGCTCACGCCGCACGCGTTTCAGACGAACCTCCGCGTCGCACATGCGCGCGCTCTGTTGCGCGCGGGCCAGCCGACTGCCCGCATCGCCGCCGAATGCGGCTTTGCCGATCAGGCGCATCTGACACGCACTTTCAAACGCTCCGTGGGCGTGACTCCCGGCCGCTTCGCGGCCGCTGCGTAGGCGAAGAGCGAACCGCAAGATCATTCAAGACACCGATCGGGCTCGCCCGGATCATCTGGCCATGGCGGTCAATGATTTCGACACGAAGGTGGCGGTCGTCGTCCGCGACGACCTCGCGAGCTGGCAGCGGCTGAACGTGACGGCGTTTCTGATGAGCGGGGTAGCGGCGGCCGCCGGAGCCGAGGCGATCGGCGAGGACTACCTCGACGCGGACGGTAACCGGTACCTCCCGCTGCTCGTACAGCCGGTGCTCGTGCTCGAGGCATCCGGCTCGAAGCTGCAGACCGTGCGCGAGCGGGCGATCCGGCGGAGCGTCCCGATCGCGCTCTACACCGCCGACATGTTCAGCACTGGGCACGACGTCGCAAACCGGGCGGCCGTGCGCGCCGTTCACGCCGCGGAGCTCGAGATCGTCGGCATCGCGCTGCGCGCGGCGCACCGGGACGCCGACGCCGTGCTGCGCGGGCTCAGCCGCCACCCCTGACTCGCCGCGCGGGTCGCTTGCGGCGCAGGATCGAGTCACTGTAGTCTCTCGATTGATTATCGGTCCGCTGTGGGGCGCGCACACGACCGGGGGCGCCAACCGCCCGGGGACCGCGAGCGACAGTAAGGGGAGCGACGTGACGATGGGCGAAGGTGGCGGTAGGGAAGCGGTTGCGACGCGTGCTCCTCAGCTTGGCAGGTGGTTGTGCGGCTTGGCGGTAGCGCTGCCCGCAGTGCTTGCTCTGTGGTTCGCCGGGGCCGCATCCGCGGCAACCGCCGCGAGGACCAGGATCGGCGCGCCGGCGCCGGTGCCCCCCGGGACGCAAACCGTCGGTCGGACGGCTTCGTCGACGCAGCTGCGGCTGACCGTCGTGCTCGCACCTCAGGCCGGCCTCGCCGCATACGCGACCGCCGTGTCCACGCCCGGTTCCGCGTTCTACGGCCGCTTCCTGAGCGTCTCGCAGTTCGCGCAGCGCTTCGGCGCGACGGCCGCGCACGTGGCGGCCGTCACTTCGGCGCTGCGCGCGGCTGGGTTGAACGTCGGCCGCGCGTCGGCCAACCAGCTGATGATCCCCGTCAGCGGCAGTGCCGGGCAGGTCGAGAAGGCGTTCTCCGTCACGCTTTCGCAGGTGAAGCTCTCGAGCGGCCGCATTGCCTACACCAACGAGCAGGCACCCGCCTTGCCGTCGAGCATCGCGTCCGATGTGCAGGGCGTCGTCGGTCTGAGTGACGTCGCGCGGTATGCGCCGGCCCAGCTGCGCAAGCCGAACCCCAAGCAGCGGCTGGCCGCTCCTCGGGCGCGCCGGGCGGGCGCAAGTGTTGCCACCGGCGGTCCGCAGCCGTGCTCGAGCGCGGTGGCGGGTCAGCCCCACGGCGGGCTCACGGCGGATGAGGTCGCGAGCGCGTACGGCTTCTCCCCGCTGTACGGGGGGGGCGCGCGCGGCGGCGGCCAGACGATCGCGATGTTCGAGCAGCAGCCGTACGACCCGACCGACATCGCGGTCTACCAGGCTTGCTACGGGACGCACGTCCCGGTCTCGAACGTAGACGTCGACGGCGGTCCCGGTCCCTACCAGCCGCCCCCGGGCGGAGGGGGCGACGACGAATCCTCGCTCGACATCGAGCAGGCGATCGGCCTGGCCCCGAACGCCAGGATCCTGGTCTATCAGGGCCCGTTCACGATCCCGCAGACGGCGACCGTCGACATCATCAACGCGATCGTCTCGCAGAATCGCGCAAAGGTGATCTCGAGCTCCTACGGGCTGTGCGAGTCGCTCACGGGGATCACGATCGCCCGCGCCGAGAACACCCTGCTGGAAGAGGCGGCGATCCAGGGGCAGTCGTTCTTCATCTCCTCCGGGGACAGCGGCTCCGCGCAGTGCTACCAGGCCGATAAGGGCAACCCAGCGCTGTCGGTGCTCGACCCGGCCGGCCAGCCATTCGCCACCGGCGTCGGCGGCACAACCGTGTTCACGCGCGGCGCGAACTGCCCGGCCCTGAACTGCTACTGGGCGCCCGGGAACCCGCTGTTCGAATCGGTGTGGAACGACGGGTTCGATGTCCAGAGCAACCGGGCGTCGGCGACGGGTGGCGGCATCTCCGCGTTCTGGCCGATGCCGACCTATCAGTCGCAGACGAGTGCGTCACTGGGGATCAAGAACCAGAACTCCTCGGGCGTCCCGTGCACCATCGTCGGGTTCTGCCGCGAGGTGCCGGACATCGCAGCCAACGCTGATCCGAACACCGGCTACGTCGTGTTCTCCAATGGCAGCTGGACGATCACCGGCGGAACCAGCGCCTCGGCGCCGCTGTGGGCCTCGTTCATGGCACTGACGAACTCCCAGACGGCATGCCAGGGTCTGTCGATCGGATTCGCGAACCCCGCGCTCTACGCGCTGGCCAACGCGCACTTCCCGACGTACTTCAACGACGTGACGCTCTCCAGCCCGTTCACCGGGGCACCGGGCAACGATGCGATCGGCAGCAACAGCGGCCTGTTCCCCGTCCTCGCCGGCTACGACATGACGACCGGGCTTGGATCGATGGCCAGCCCCAACCTGGCACGCACCCTGTGCGCGCTGCGGGTGCCGCCGGCACCAACCGCGGCCACGGGTGCCGCGACCGGCATCACGCGAACCTCGGCCACGATCCACGGGATCATCGACCCGCGCGGAGTCACGACCCAGTTCCGCTTCGACGTCGGGCGGACCAAGAGCTACGGCTCGAGCTCCTCGCCGTTGACCGTGGGCGCCCAGAACCGCAACGTCGCGGTCTCTGCAAGCGTTACCCACCTGGCGTCCAACACCACCTACCACTATCGAGTCGTTGCGCTCCGCAACGGCCGGGTGGTCGCGGTCGGCGGCGACAGGTCCTTCAGGACGAAGAAGAAGCGCTAGCCGCGTCGAGCCAGTAGTCGACCCACTGCTCGCGCGCTCCGCCGATCCGGTCGTACACGGCCTGTGCGCGGAGGTTGTCGGGTGCGGTCTGCCAGGTCAGCTTGCGCGCGCCCCGGCGCGCGCACTCAGCCCGGGCCGCCTCGATCAGCCGGTCGGCCAGCCCCCGGCCGCGCGCTGACTCGGCCACGAACAGATCGTTCATCACGCCGATCCGGCAAGCGGTCGTCGTCGACCAGCTCCAGTAGACCGTGGCGAAGCCGGCGGCCTGTCCGGTGGCGTCACGTGCGATCAGCTGGACGCCCTCCAACTCTGGATCGTCGAGCAGCGCCCGCGAGAGCGCACGCAGGTTCTCGTCAGGCGGCGAGCTCTCATAGAAATCGCAATAGCCCCTCATCAGGGGCAGAAGATCCGCGAGATCCTCGGCCGCCACACGGGTGATGGTGTAGTCGTCAGCAGCGATGTCACCGCGCAATCTACTGTCCCGGTGGAGGCGGGCCAACCCGCTGATGCCGACGCCGCGGACGCTAATACCTGCCGCGCAGCCCACGACAAGATGCAGCAGCTACCGAGGGAGAGGGATCGGATGATGCTCGATCACATCGGCTTCGCCGTTGCCGACTACGAGCGAAGCAAGGCGTTCTACGAGACGGCGCTGGCTCCGCTCGGATTCAGGCTCCTGATGGAGTTCTCCGGAGCGGCAGCTGGGTTCGGCAGGGATGATGGAGGAAGACCGTCGTTCTTCATCGAGGCGCACGGAGAGCCCGTGCGGGGTCGACTTCACATCGCGCTGAGGGCCGAGAGCCGCGCGCAAGTGGACGCTTTCCACGCCGCGGCCATCGAAGCAGGCGGAACCGACAACGGCGCACCTGGCCCGCGCTGGTACCACCCCGATTACTACGGCGGCTACGTCCTCGATCCCGATGACCACAACATCGAGGCCGTGTGCCATAGCCCCGGCTGAACCGACCGCAATCCGCGCGTTTGACGACGTCACGCTGCCAACCGTTCCTCTGGAGCAAGCGGCGGACGAGATCCTTGCCCGCGCCACCGTAAACGAACTTCAGACGCGGGACACTAGTAGCTACGTGCAGCCGGATTACGGCTAGCAACGGATGACTCTCAACCCCCAGCGGCGTAGGTTCCTGTTCACCGAGCCCCTGAAGGAGGTGAATCCGCGTGAAGATTGCACTCGCAATTGCCGGCGCCGTCCTGATGCTGCCGCTGCTCGTCCTGGTCGCGATCGCGTTGGGCCCTGCATCGCTCGTCGTTCTGTTCCTGGTCCTGTGCGCGCTGCTGGTCGTCGCTTTCCAGCACGTGACAGTCGGGCACACCCACTGACCGTCGCCGCTTAGCCCCGGGAGTACGATCGGTCGATGCTTACTGCTCGGCCGCGGTGGCTTGGAGTCTGCAGCGCGTCGGTCGTCTGCGGGCTGATCGCGAGCGGATGCGGGGGTCACGGTCGCCCTAGCCTCACGACGCACGTCAAGCCTGCGCCCGTCACCACGTTGCGCGCCACCGGCCGCGTCTCGAAGGTCGCGAGCATCGCCGCCGGCGGATACGCCGGCTATGCGGTGCTCGGCAATGGGCACGTGTGGGCGTGGGGCGATGACCTCGAGGGTCAGGTTGGCCGCGGCGGCGCGCGATCGCTGAGCTCGACGCCGGTCCCGGTCCCCGGCGTCGAGCACGTCGTCGCGATCGCCGGCGGCACGAACACCGCGTACGCGCTGCAGCGCGGCGGCGCGGTGTGGGCGTGGGGCGACGACGCGCAGGACCAGCTCGGGGATTCAGGTGGGACCGGCCGTGAGCGGCCGACCCGGGTCAATGTGCCCGGAGCCGCCGTGTCGATCGCGGCCGGCATGTTCTCGGCCTATGCGTTGCGTCGCGACGGAACGGTGTGGGCGTGGGGCGGGAACTCGGTCGGGCAGCTTGGGACTTCGTCAGTCGACGTGGCGAGTGGCGTGCCGCACCGCGTCGGGCGCCTTTCCGGCATCGTCGCGATCGCGGCCGGAGCGAGCGACGGGTATGCGCTGCGAAGGGACGGCAGCGTGTGGGCGTGGGGCGACGACAGCCTCGGCCAGCTTGGGACCGGCGCCTGCCCTGCGGGACGGGCACAGGCGAGCTCAGCGGGCTCGAAATGCCAGGCAATCGGCTCACCGGTGCGGGTTCCCCGACTCGAAGACGTTAAGGCGATCGCCGTGGGCTCCAACAGCGCGTATGCGCTGCAGCGTGACGGGACCGTCTGGGCCTGGGGCGACAACAGCTTCGGCGCCCTCGGCACGGGCGCCCGACGCCCGTTCGTTGCCGCGCCGGCCCGCGTCCGCGGTCTGGAGCGGGTTACGGCGATCGCTGCCGGAGCGGATACCGGCTACGCGGTCGGTGCCGATGGGAGCGTCTCCTCGTGGGGACGAGGAGCCGATGGAGAGATCGGCGACGGCAGCTTCGCCGACCGCACCGTCCCGACGCGAATGCTTGGCCTGACGGATGCGGTGCAGGTAGTCGGCGGCGGGGCAATGGCCTACGCGCTTGACCGGCGGGGTCGCCTGTGGGCTTGGGGCAGCGGCTACTACGGCCAGTTGGGGAACGGCCGGCGAGACACCATCCCTCACCCAACGCTCGTGCCGAGGCTCTCACCGCTCGCCGCGGGCTTGTGAGCCGGACCTCTACGGACGATCAGCGGCCTGCCACGCGGGCGCTGGGCGACACCGACCAGCATTCCGAGGAGCGAGAGGGGGCCGGCTCGAAGCGGTAGTCGAGCAGTGCAGAGGGGTGGCTGACGCAGGCGTGTCAGACGATGCCGTCGCGGGAGACGGTCGTGGCGGGCTGTCGAACGACTCGCTCCGGCACGGGGTCGTCGGCGTAGAAGCGTTCGATGATCACGTGCTCGGCTTGCGCCAAGCGGTGCGCGAGCTCCGGGTCGAAGGCAGCCGGAAAACGGTCGTAGTCGTTGACGTTGCTAGGAGGATGGGCGCGCAGCGCCGCCTCGTCGAACCGCTCGCCGGCCGCTGTCAGCGCTCGGACGAGGTCGTCGATCAGCGACTCGAAGCGCCCGATGAACGAGATCGGCGCCTCGGGTGGACCGATGTATGTGCTGAACCGCTTGGCGAGGTGACCGTCGAGATGGTCGATCACCCGACGGATGAATTCGTCGAAGTCGGGCGAGCCAGCGACGGCGTCGATCGGATGATCCCGCTGCCATCCCGTCCGCATCCGGAATGCCCAGAACGAGCGCCACCAATCGAGCGGGTGACGTACGAACGCGAATGTGTAGCGATCGCCGTAATCGGAAGTCGCGGCCAGGTCCGCGTGAGCTGGGGACACAGCGCGGTGAGAGCCGACCGGAGAACCAGCGGGTTGCGACCGGCGCCACAGATGCTTATTGGGCACGCCGGCGACGCCGAGAACCTCGGTGACCCACGTCCCCCCGGTCTTGGGGATGTGCATGAATCGGGTTCGAGGTGTGACAAGCGTCGGCATCAGGCGCCTCCAAGCTGGAGCCGATGCTAGCCAGTGGACGATTGCACCGCCCACGCGGCGAATGACATAGCCCGGATCGAGGGACCGCGCCGCGATACCCTCCCGCGACCCGATGGCTACGCGAGAATCACGAGCTACCGCCGGCGTGGTCGGGAGAGCCCGTCGGCAGCAGCCAGGATCCGCGGGCGCGATCGACCGACCGCGCGAGTTCCAGCGGGAGCTTGAGGACCCCGAAGTGTCGGTCGCGATCGACATCAAGCATGGCGCGCGCACGATGCTGATCGCATTCGGGGGCATGCGCGGAGCGCTCGGGATGCCACCTTTCGAGTTTCTTAGTGCAACCGGCCGTCTGCGGACCAGCCGGATCTTCGTCCGCGATCTGGCGCAGGGGTGGTACCACCGTGGCATCCCGGGCCTCGGGTCAACGATCGAGGACGCGGCCGCTGGGATCCGGACGCTCGTGGAAAGCCGTCAACCGAAGCGTTTGGTTGTAACGGGGACCTCAGCAGGCGGTTACGCGGCGCTCGTTTTCGGCGCTCTCCTCGGGGCCGACGTCGTCCTCAGCATCGTCCCGCAGACCGTTGTCGACGATGGACTGCTGCACGCCATGGGCGACGATCGCTATGACAGACAGCTCGAAGACCTGATCGCCTGCGGCGGCTTGGACAAGCGATGGTCGGACCTGCGACGCGATCTGCCGCGAGCACGACGCCGAGACACCCGGTACGAGGTCTATTTCGATCCGGATCATGAGCTGGACCGGCTACACGCCGAGCGCCTGGCGAACGTGCCCGGCGTCCACCTGAACCTCGCGCACGGAGGCCACGGCCGCGTCGCTCGCAACCTCCGTGACTCTGGCGAGCTCCAGCGCATCCTCGCGGCCTCGCTGAAGGGCAGCGCGAGCCGCTAGGCGGATTGGCTGCCGGCGAAGCAGCCGAGTTTCCCGCAGAGCTCCACGAATGTGAGATCGGCGGCATACCAGCGGGTGAGGTTTGCAGCGGCCTCGCTGCTCAGGTGCCGAGGGGCGTCCGCCGGGTTGCGGTGCGCGGCGACATCGTCCCCCGGCAGCACGGCATCTACTTCAAGCAGTTTGCACAACCGGCGAAACGACGACTCCAACTCGGAGAAGTCCAGGATCAGCAAGAAGTCAGATGAGCGCCCGGCGAAATAATCGGCATCCACGAACCACCGCCAGTACGAGTAGCGGATCTGTCCAATTGACAACATCGCTTCGCGAGCAGCGCTCAGCTCCTGCGGATCGTCAGACGAGAGCGCGCGACCCAGTGCGTCGGGAGATGTAAAGGCGGTAAATGCCCGCGCTTCCGCGGCGCTCCACGGAATGTCGTACCGCGGCCGCCCCTGCCGCCGCCTGCTGTTGAAACCGCTCACGAACCGATCAAGCGGTGCTCGCACGGAGAAGAAGACCCGATCGCCTACCGAGATGTCCGATAGGAGCACGTTGTGCCGGTGCAGATGGATCTCGTATCGCCCGGCCCGCGCAACAGGAGCGAGAGCGGCCTTGAGAGCCGTGCCGCCAGTCTTGCCAGGATGCAAGAAGTGCGCTCGTTGCTTCTGGCGGCGACTAATCATCGGGCAGCCACCGCGCGAGCGAGCGCCGCACGCCGTCGAAACGCGGATCGTCGGCCAGGTTCGTCCACTCGTGGGGATCGGCATCGTGGTCATAGAGTTCCGCGGTGCCGTCCGCGTACCGCGTGAGGCGCCAGCCGGCGAGCCGCACGGAATGGTTTCCTCGGCCCCACGTCATCACGGCGGGGGGTCGCGATGCCTCTCGCCCGTTCATGAGCCCGAGCAGGCTCGAACCATCCGCGTCAGCGTCCCGTTCGAGCCCGCACAGATCGAGAACCGTCGGGTGCAGATCGATCAGACTGACCGGTAGGTGGACGCGAGGGCGCTGTGGCTGCCCACGAGGCGCCGCGATGATCAGCGGCACCCGCGTGGCCTCCTCCCATAGCACGAACTTACGCCAGTGAAGCTTCTCGCCGAGATGAAAGCCGTTGTCGCCCCAGAGCACCACGCTGGTATCGCCGGCATGCCCGCCGGCGTCGAGGGCGGCGACGATGCGCCCGACCATGTCGTCGCAGAAGCTGATCGCCGCCAGGTAGGCGTGGACCGCGGGCCGCCACTGATCGCCATCGGTGACGAGATCGTGATCTGGGCGCGAGCGGACCCATCGGCGCGGGATCTGCGGCACGTCGTCGAGGTCGTCAGCTCGGACCACGGGAAGCGTGAGCGAGTTCACGTCGTAGAGGTCGAAGTAGCGGCGTGGCACGTGCCATGGGAGATGCGGCTTGTAAAGCCCGGCGGCGCAGAAGAACGGCTCCGGCGGGTTGCTCGACAGGAAGTTGGCAACCGCCTGGACGACAGCTGAGTCGGGCAGGGTCTCCGCAGCGGCGTCCGGCAGGGGACCCCAGTCGAAGACGTGATAGGGCCGCGCGGCGTTCTCGAGCTCTTCGACGGTGAACAGGCCGTTGACGGGCCGTTCCGGCGGGAGCGGATCGGTCAGATTCGTATGGAACTCGTCCCACAGGAACGGCCGGTTTTGCACCTCTCGCCAGCGGGCTTGCAGTGCTCGCTCGGCTGTCGCGCTCGTGTAGTCGAACGCCCCGTGGAGCACCTTCCCCGCGCCGAACGTGTGATAGCCCCCCGCCTTCAACGTCTCGATGAACACGGCGGGTCGGCCCGGAGCGTCCCACAGTGGCTCGTTCGCGTAGATGCCGGTGGTCGTCGGAAGTCGACCGGTGAGCACGCCCATCCGGCTGGCGTTGCAATAGGGGGCGGAGCAGTAGGCGTGTGTGAACAGCGTCCCGCGCGCGGCGAGCGCATCGATGTTTGGTGTGCTGACGTCGGGGTGCCGCCCGAGCGCGCCGATCCACGAGTTGAGGTCGTCGGCGACGATGAAGAGGACATTCATCCGCGGCGACCGCTAGGCCGTCACCGTGGCGGCGCCAACGCTATCCACAGCACCTTCCGAGACGCGAGTTCTGAGCCGCTCGTACGAGCGCTGCGCCGTGCCGGATAAGCGCATCGGCGCGAGCTGATCGGCCCGGTTGCGCCACAGTTCCGGCCGTGCCATGCCGACGAGCTCGTCCCGCTCGGCATCGACCCCGAGATATTCGGCGATCCGGGCGGCTTGCGTGCCGGTCTCGCGCAGCAGGTCGGCATGGAAGATGATCAGCCGCCGTTTGCCCCGCGTGTTCGCGAGCGCCGCACCGATGTACCGCAGCCAGACTCTTTCCCAGTCGGCGGCGTCGAGTGGTGCAGCGGCGGGATCTGGCGGCGTCCCGCGAGCTCGGATGAGCAGCGATGCCGTCACCTCCCGGGGATCGCGAATGCAGATCAGGAAATCCATCTCTCCAACGATCGGGCTCCAGAACGGCAGCGTCAGCGAGAAGCGAGGATCCTTGAAGCCCCAGCGGGCATCGCCGTAGTGCGTCCGCAGCAAGGTCTCGGCTCGGTCGCGCATATGGCCGAGCCACCACCCGAGGCTGAGGCCGGGGAGGATTCGGGGCGGCCGCGACCACTCGCCGTGATAGGTCTCGAGGAGCTCGTCGTTGAGGCGCGTGACCTCCTCTTGCTCGTAGTAGCCAGCCGGGTTGTCGGCAGGATGGGGTGACATCAGCCCGTCGGCGGGTCCGAAGTCGACACCGAGCGCCGCGACGATCGCGGCAGTGAGGCTCGTGCCGCTGCGATGCATTCCCAGGATGCAGACGGGACGGCTCACTCGCGCCGATTTTCCTCAAGACGCACAGTCCTAAACATGCGCCAGCGTGTCTTGTTGCGACACGCGACCGATTTCTCTGATAGCTTGGCGCCCGCCGAGTTCCCGGGATGCCGCCCCGGGAAGCGGGGAACCCAAGTAATTGGGGCGAGTCTTGCGGTGGTCCGCAAGAGGCGCTCAGTGAAGAGCGCTAGCCCGTCAGCTAACTCCGTAGGCCAAGGCACCAGATTTCACCGCTGCGTCTGCGGAGCTAACTGCATGGGCAAATTACGTTCGGCTTTACTCTCCCTAACCGTCCTGACGGTGCTGTCGTGCTGCTGTTCGAGCGCGCTGGCGAGCTCGGGCGGTATTTCCCCGGCCGGCGGAGCCACAAACAGCGGGCGTAGCGCGACCAACGTGTTCACGCGCACGTTGCGCCTCGGCGACTGGGGTCCGGACGTGAGACTGCTCCAGACGTGGCTCACGGAGCTGGGTTACAAGCTCGACGTGACCGGCTACTTCGGTGGCGTGACCAAGTCTCGCGTCCACAAGTTCCAGATCGCGCACAAGCTTCATCCGGCGAGTGGGTCGGTCGGACAGCACACGGCGTCGACCTTGCTGGCCGCGGTCAAGAAGCTGGGCGCGCCGACGACGACCACGGGCGTTCTGGACCCGATCCCGGGCTTCTCGATCGGGCGCGACGATATGGGCGTCGACGCGGAGTCGCACACCGGGGCTCCGATCTATGCGCCGCTGGCCTCGAAGCTCGTTCAGGTCATGCAGGATTGGTACGCCGGCGAGCCGCTGTTGCTGTTCCAGTTCCTCCACAAGCCGGCGGGCACTGCGTGCGACTACTGGTACGTGGCCGAGCAGATCGCTCCCACCACGACCCGCATCGGCACCGTCTTCACCGCAGGCCAGAAGGTCGGGACGTTCGCGTCCAGCGGAACGGGCATCGAGATCGGGTGGGGGTCGCCGACCTCCTGGACGAGGACGCTGGCCGGGCAGAGCGACGCCGGCGCTGCGAATCCGTCTGGGTCGACGACCAGCTGGGGCGAGTCGTTCAAGCGGTTCTTCCACATCCGCTGAGCTCCGGCGATTCACTGCTATAACCCCAGCGGTGAGGGCTGACGCAGGGGTTGGTGCGACGATCGACGGCTTCCGTATCGAGGTCGTGATCACGCAGGATTCGAGCGGGACGCTGTTCCGCGCTCACGATGAGCAGCACGGACGACCGGCGGCGATGTTCGTCCTCGCGCCGAAGCTGGCCGAGGATCAAGCCGTCCGCTCGCGGTTCGTCAACGCGGCCGAACTCGCCACGACGCTGCGGCATCCACACGCGCTGCCTGTGGAAGCGTTCGGCGACACCGAGGACGCGGTCTTTGTTGTCAGCCCCTGGTTCGACGGGGTGGACCTCGCCGCGCGATTGGCTTCCCGGGGGCCGCTGTCGCCGGCCGCCACGCTGCGCGTGCTGATTCCGGTCGCTCGCGCGCTGGCCGCCGCCCATCGCCTCGGCCTCGCACACGGCAGCCTCACCCCCGAGCATGTGTTGATCGCCGACGGCCCAGATGGCGAGGTCTATCTGGGTGGATTCGGGATCGGCCAGGCCAGGCGCGGCCCAGCCACGCTGGATGGCGACATCTCCGCCTTCGGAGCTCTGCTTCTACAGACGCTGGGTTACGGCACGCCGGGCCTCGATCACGGCGTGGGCGCGGGGGACGGCGGTCTGGGCGATCGCCTCGAGACGATCGCCGCCGACGCGCAGGCGAGCGACCCGGACCGCACGATCGACTCGGCCGACGAGCTTGTGCTCGCGCTCGAACACGCTCGCGCCGCAGCGCGAGCCGCGACGCTCGCCCCGGACCGCCGGCGGACTCAGGACGAGCCGACGGCGGTCGCGGCCGGAGCCTCGAGCGACGAGCGCTCCCAAGATCCAGCGCCGGTCGCGGCGAAAGCCAGGCGGACCCCAGTGATGGCCGCCGCCGTCGGCGGCGTGGTGTTGGGGCTGGCGCTGCTCGTTGGCCTCGCAACCTACAGCGGCACTCGGGGCCACCGGCACATTGCGAGCCGGCCGCCCACGCCCGCGGCGCAGCCGATCGCGACGGTGGCCGCCGGCCATCTGAGCGTCGGCCAGACGATCGCCCTCGGCGCCCCGGCAGGCGGCGTGGCGGTTGGCCCGTCCGGCGCGGCGTGGGCGTCAGTGCCGGGCCGCGAGACGATCGTCCGGCTCGGCCCGGACGGGCGGGTGCGCTCATTTCCGGGTATCGCAAACGGCGGCCCGATCACGGCCACGAACGGAGGTGCGTGGATCGCCCAGCCGGCCGGCGACGCGATCAAGCTGACCCCGGACGGCCATATCGACGCGCACGTGGCGCTCCCGGGGCAGCCGGTCGCGGTGGCGGCGGACGTCGACGGCAGCTCGGCTTGGGTCGCCGACAGCTCCGGCGGGATCGCGCACGTCGCCAGCACCGGTGCTTCGAGCCCGACCGTCGCAGTGCACGTATCGCCTGCCGCGACGAACCTCTGGGTCGGCGAGCCCAACTGGGTGTGGGGTGTGAACGGGAGCCTCGTACGGGTCAGTCCCGACGGCTCGGGATCCCAGACTTTCGACGCCGGACCGGGGGCCACGGCCGTCACCGTCGACCAAGGAGTCTGGGTGGCGCACGGCGACGGCACCGTGACCCGATTCGATCCTCAGCTGGGTCACGTCGTCGCCACCATGCGAACTCCCGGCGCGCTCAGCGGCATCGCGGCGCGCGAGGGATCGCCGTATGTCTGGGCGATCAGCTCCGCGGCTCGCTCGCTATATGAGATCGGGCTGGCGGGTCCGCAAGTCGTCCGGGTCGTCCGCTTCAGCAGCCCACCGACCGGCGTCGCCGTGACCCACCTCGGCGTTTGGGTGACCACCGCCGGCGGGTCATTGATCCGGATCAACCGCTGACGCCGGCTCGGAACGCAATCCGGGATAATCTTGCCGGCGCGACCCGGGGCGGTAACAGCACAAACAGGGCAGGTTCAGGAGGAAACCATGGCCGAGACGGCGCAGGGAACCACGGTGTCGTTCGAGCTGGGCGAGGACGAGTTGCTGGGGCTCCATCTGCTGGCAACGATGGAAGGGCTGGCAGACGACGACGCGGAGGGCTTCGGCGAACTGGCGCGGTTCACGCTCGAACGCGGAATAGCCGACCGCTTGACGGCGGCGGGCATGAAATGGCCGCCTTCGGTCGACGCGTTCGATCTGGCCGAGAGCGTCGGACGCGAGGTCAAAGAGGAGACCGAAGAGGAACAGGCCGCCGAGTCCAACCGAGAGGCCAAGCGAGACCTGCGACGCGCCGCGCTGATCTCGACGGTCGCGCTGGTAAGCGCCGTGATCATCATCGGTGGCTACACCCAGCACTGGTCCTGGACCGGCTTCAACACCAACAACCAGCTCTGGGACTGGCTGCATCTGCTGCTGCTCCCGGTCGTGTTCGGCACCTTCCCGCTGTGGCTGCGCTACTCGGAGTACATGAGCCCGGCCCGGCGCCGCGCGCTGGGAGCCGCAGTACTCGTGTTCGTGGTGTTCGTCGCCGCGGGGTATCTCCAACCCATCAAGTGGACCGGCTTCCATGGGCAGACGCTGTGGAACTGGCTGTTGCTGATCGTCCTACCGCTCAGCATCATGACCGTTCGGGCATGGCCGGAGACGGGACGCGATCTGCGCTCTCACCACCTCGGCTTGATCGCAGTCGTTGGTATCGCGCTTGCCGTGACGATCGTCGGTGGCTATGCGGGCAACTGGAGCTGGACCGGGTTCAAGGGCAACACGATGTGGGACTGGCTCGCGCTCGTGCTCGCACCGATCGCGTTCGCCAGGTTCGTCACGCCGTCAATCGTCAAGCTGGTCAGCGGGGGCGCGGATGCACGGGCCAAGAAGGACAAGAAGCGCCAGGCTCGCGAGCAGGCGCTCCAGGCGGCGCGGGAGCGCACGGGGGTCGCGGCCTAGCTCCGTGCCCGGAGCTGCTCGGAGAGATACTCCCAGTCCCGGTTGAATCTGTAGGAGTGATTGGCGGGCGGCAGCGGCGACTGCGTCTCGAGGAAACGGACGCGACCGCCGCTGCGGTTATAGAAGGCGTGCACGCTGCCGACACCGGTCCAGAACAGATCGCCTGGACGCAGCGTGAACTTCTCGCCCTCGGCGATCGCGTCGATCTCGCCTTCGAGCACGAAGTAGGCCTCCTCGAACGGATGGTCATGCGGTTGCGCGACGCCTCCGGGCTCGTACTCGACCATGAACATCTGGTGCAGGACCGCGCCCAGTCGCTGATCGACGAGCATCTTGACCGTGATCCCGCTGTAGGCGAGCAGCGCCGTCGCCATGCTGGCGGAGACGGTCGGCGCGTCGACGCTTGCTCCGATCTTCAAATGGTCCAGGTCCATGTCGCTCCGTGCCAGGCGGAAGAACGTGCTTGTGCGTGGGTCGCGGATGTCGGGCGCCCGATCGCCCCCCGACGCGGGCGCCGGCTCACCGGTCCAGAACGTGTCCGGTGATCCGGAAAGGCGTGGGGTCGGCGAGTTGACCGCAAGCCAGATGGCCGGCTCGTCGCCGTCGTTGCGCCACGCGTGCGGCACCCCGACCGCCACCAGCCCGCACTCATCTGGCGAGAGCCGATAGGTGCGGCGATCGGTCGTCAGCTGCGGATTGCCGGCCAGCACGTAGAAGCTCTGCTCGTTCGAATGCAGGTGCATCTCGACATGCCCCGACGGACCGAGCGTGCAAAGTGAGAATCCGGTGTGTGCGGCGCCGGCTTGCCGCCCGACCAGCGGCGTCACCGAGAACGAAGACACGCGGTCACGCGCGGCGGACGGAGCAGCGGGTTCGACGGTCCCCGCTCGATGCACGTGATACAGCGGGCGGCGGTCGCTCACGTCAACGTCCCGTGTGAAGCATCACTACGCGGATCACAGGATCACCCAGCCTCCGTCGACCGCGAGATTGACGCCGTTGACGGAGCGGTTCTCGAGCAGAAACAGCGCCGCGTCGGTCACGTCGTCCATCGTCACCAGCCGACTCGTTGGGGTCCGCTCGATGACGCGCTGGAGCATCTCGGCATTCTCTGCCCAGGCCGGGCTGTCTCCGACGATGCCGGGATGAATCGCGTTCACTCGCACGGGCGCAAGCTCGATGGCGAGGCTCCGGATCATCGAGGTCACCGCGCCGTTCACAGCTGTGACCGTGGTCGATCCGGGATAGGGCCGATCCTTCGCCAAGCCGCCGAATAGAAGGACCGCAGAGTCCTCGTGCATCCTCGAATGCAGGCAATGGAGCACTTCCGTGTAGCCCACCAACTTCAAGGTCGCGAGCGCCAGGGCTCGTTCGATGTCGTAGTCGCGAACGCTGTTGGCGTCGCGCTCGATCGCCGCGAGCACGACATGGTCAATGCGCTCCAGCGCTTCGAGCGCGGGCGCGATGTGGGACGGCACCGTCAGGTCAACCCCGACGGAGGACACCGCATCGCCGATCTCCGCCGCCACGTCCTGGGCACGCGTCGCGTCCCTCCCACTGATCACGACGGCGTCGCCTCGCCGCGCAAGTCGCTGCGCGAGATGGCGGCCCAGTCCTCGCGTTCCACCGATGATCAGCGTCGTCCCTGCGGCCATCTGGTCGTGCCGCAGTGTAATACGCTGTTGCACCTCGAACGGCGCTCCGCCGCGCGGGCGGCGGCCGCGGAATCCAACCCCACCCACCCTACGCCTTGAGGGAGGCGAACATGGCTGACCGGATCCTGACCACGCACGCTGGGAGCCTCCCGCGTCCGGATGATCTCGCGGACACGATCTGGGCGCAGCTGGATGGTCAGCAGGTCGACGAGACCACGCTGCAGGCGCAGATCGACTCCGCGGTGGCAGACGTGATCCGCAAGCAGCGCGAGGCCGGCATCGACGTCGTCAGCGACGGGGAGATGAGCAAGACCGGATTCAGCACCTACGTGAACGAGCGTTTCTCAGGGTTCGAGGGCCGCTCGGAGTTTCAGGCCGACGACGTGGCCGACTTCCCTGAGCTCGCGATGCGCCTGTTCAACACCCCTTCGATGGCGCACATCGTGTTCTCCAATTGCGTCGGCCCGGTGAGGCTCGCGGACAAGCAGGCGGTGCGCCAGGATGTCGAGCGCCTGGGCGCCTCGCTCGGCGATCACCCGCGGTCCGATGCATTCATCGGCGCGATCAGCCCTGGGCAGGTCGCGTTCAACTATCCCGACCAGCACTACGGCTCACACGAGGCCTACCTGGGCGCACTCGCGGACGAGCTCTCCTACGAGTACAAGGCGATCACCGACGCCGGCTTCAAGCTGCAGATCGATTCACCGGACATGGCGATGGCCGCCCATTGCCGCTCAGTCGGGAGCAGCGTCGGCGACTGGCACCGCCACCTCCCGCTGGCGGTCGACGCACTGAACGCGGCGCTCGACGGAATACCCCCTGAGCAGGTGCGGCTGCACGTCTGCTGGGGGAACTACGGCGGCCCGCACCACAAGGACGTGCCGCTCGAGCAGATCATCGGGGAGGTGCTCAGGGCCAATGCCGGGACGATCTACGTCGAGGGCGCCAATCCTCGCCACGCCCATGAATGGCGGGTGTTCGAGGACGTCAAGCTGCCCGACGACAAGTCGGTGATCCTCGGCGTGATCGACGTCAAGACCAATGCCGTCGAGCACCCGCGGCTGGTGGCCGACCGGCTGGTGCGCCTCGGCAAGATCATCGGCAAGGAGCGTTTGATCGCCGGCACGGACTGCGGCTTTGACACGTTCATCCGGTTCTCGCTGGTGGATTCGGGAGTTGCCTGGCTGAAGCTGAAGTCGCTGAGCGAGGGCGCTGAGCTCGCGTCGGCCGAGCTCTGACTCGAGCGGAGCCGGCGCTATCCGCGCCCATAGAGCCCGACGACGTGCCCCTCGGGGTCAGCGATCAGTGCCCACCTGTGGCCGTCGGGCATGTCGTGCGGGCCGGCGATCGTGTGGCCGCCGAGGTCGGCCGCCTTCGCGAGCGAACCTGCGATGTCATCGGAGTGGACGTAGACCGTCACGCCGCCGGGCGCGCCCCCGGGCGCTACCGCTATCCCGCCGTTGATTCCGCCCTCACCTCCGGTCTCGACCAGGGTGTAGTTCATTTCAGAGACATCCCTCGTGTTCCAATCGAACAACTGCTGGTAGAAGCGCGTAAGCGCCTCACGATCCTTGCCCTGGACCTCGAAGTGGACGACCGGCTGACCCATTGATCCTCCTAATCATGCGTTTCGCGCGGCGCGCACCAGCGTGGCGCTCGCGCCCACCTACTTAACGACGCGCTTCGAGATCCTCACCTTCCCCCGGTCGCTAGCGTGGGTTGAGATGGAGTCGCACTCCCACGACGCGGCCGTTCACGACGGATCGATCTTCGACCGGGTCCCCGCTCCCGGCCTGGTGATCGTCGGGATCGCCTCGGTGCAGGTCGGCGCCGCCTTCGCGACAAAGCTGTTCGCTGATCTGGGCCCGGCGGGCACGGTGCTGTTGCGCGTGCTGTTCGCGGCGATCGTGCTGTGGGCGATCTGGCGGCCTCGCATCCGCGATCACGCCCCGCGCGAGCTTCGCCTCGCGGCGCTGTTCGGGCTGGCGCTCGCGCTGATGAACCTCACCTTCTACGAGGCGCTCGACAGGATCAACCTTGGCGTGGCGGTGACGCTCGAGTTCGTGGGGCCGCTCGCCGTCGCGCTTGTGGGGTCGAAGAGCCGGCTCGACGTCCTCTGGGCGCTGCTCGCGGCGCTCGGCGTCGCGCTGCTCGGCGGCTTTGGCGCGGTAAACCTCGCCGGAGCGGTCCTCGCCCTGACGGCCGGCGGCTTCTGGGCCGCCTACATCCTGCTGAACGCGCGCGTCGGCCGCGCGTTCAGCGGCGGCGACGGGCTGGCGATCGCGATGGCGATCGGAACGCTTCCGCTGATCCCGATCGGGATCGCCTCGGCCGGGTCGAACCTGCTGCACCCCGGAGTGCTGGCGGTGGGCTTCGCGGTGGCGATGCTGAGCTCGGTGGTCCCCTATTCGCTCGAGCTCGAGGCGCTGCGTCGCATCAAGCCGCAGCTGTTCGGCGTGCTGATGAGCGTGGAGCCGGCGATGGCGGCGCTCGCCGGATTGATCGTGATCGGCCAGAGCCTCAGCGCGCTCGAGGTGATCGCGATCGCGCTCGTGGTGACCGCGAGCGCCGGCGCGACGCTGGGCTCGCGAGGGCCGGCGCCGGTCGACGCGTGACTGTCGGCCGGACGGGCCCTCGCGGCCCCATGGACGCTGCTGCGAAGCAGCAGCCCAGCATTCAGGCCAGTGCCTGCGCGACCGCGTAGATCAACCGCGTGGCGTCGAGGATCGTGCCGTAATCGAGGTTCTCCGGCACATCCGTCATCAGGTGGTAGTTGGCCATCGTCTGCCACTCGGTCAGCGATCCGAGCATTGCGGTCGGGATACCGGCGCGGCTCGGGATCACCGCGTCGGTCGAAGCCCGCGCTTTGAACCCGCGCTCGAGCGGGACCCCCTGTGCCCGCGCGCAGCGTTCCACCAGATCGCGGAACGAGGGATCGGTGTAGTAGTGCATCCGGAACGGTCCCTCGCCTTCGCACATCACCAGCCGCGGCGACCCGATCGTGTCCGGGACGAGCATCCAGGTGCTGGCCGGGTCGAGCTCGGCGCGGTGGCGCTGCATGAACGCCCGGATCCCGTCCTGGAGCGTCTCCTCCGCGCCGGCCGAGACGAGCCAGATCCGCAGGCCGCCGATCGGCTGCTCGCGCATCAGCTCGGCGAGCGCCACCAGCGCGGCGACCGCTGAGAGGTTGTCATTGGCGCCCGGCACCGTGGGGCTGCGCCACATGTCGGCGATCAACCACAGACCCAACAGCCCGGCGGCAGAGCCGACCACCGCGGGCGAACGGCGCCGGGTGATCGCGGACAGCAGCGCGCCGAGCGGCGCCGCCATCGCGATCCACCACTGTGGCGGCTGGGTCTTGAAACGCCGAAGCGCGCCGGGGTACCGCGCGTGGATCTTCATCTGCAGCCCCTGGTCGAAGAGGCGCCCCGTCTGCGCCGCATCATGGTGTGCGAGCACGATCAGCGTTCGCTTCGCCTCGGGGTCGCCAACCCGGGCGACGACGTTGACGGTGGTCTTGCGGCGTCGCAGCAGCCGGCGCGCGATCCGCGGCCCGTTCTCGGCCTCGTCCAGTACGCCCACGACGGACACCAGCCCGAGCAGCGGTCCCAGCACCCGTCGCCCGCTGAGTATCAGGCCGGCGCCCAGCACTCCCACAGCTCCGAGGGTCGCCACCGTCGGCGGAAACGATCCCCAGCTCGGCTCGTCCTCGAGCGCGACCTCCTGAACGCCGGCGGCACGAAGGCGGTGCGCGATCCAGCGCGCCGCTTCGCGCTCGCCGGGCGAGCAGGGCGTCGTGTCGATCGGCGCCAGGTGCTCGCACACCTCACGGAGGGTCGCCTCGAGCCGGTCACGAGCGGCGCCTGTCATCAGCGCATCTGCGCCTGCGCCAGCACGCGCCCGTTTGCGTCGAGCGCCTGGATTCGGATTGGCGGCGGCTCGTTCCAGCGGCGCGACCGGACCGCGAGCACGAAGTAGCGTCCGTCGTGCACGCGAGCGGTACGCCCGGTCCGGGTGTCACGGACTGACGTCGCGCGACCGCGGGTGGTGATGCCGTAGGCGATCTCCCAGCCGGGGCTCCCGCGCAGGCCGACGCTTGCGGTCAGGTAGTAGAAGCCGTTCTCGATCCCGTCCATGCCGCCGTAACCCTGCGTGCGAATGCATCCGGGCACATCGGCCGACAGGTCGAAGCGACTGAATCCGAGCCCCGACCAGCTGCCATCAGGCAGACGCAGCCCCTGGCAGAGACCGTGCTGAGCGCTATCCGCGACCCAGTACTGCACAGCCCCGACCCCGTCCAGCCGGAGCGTCTGGAGCCTGCGCACGGTTCCCGGCACGACCGTCTGCCTGTCACGCCATGCGCTGTCCAGGTTCTGTGGGTCGCCGCGGAACAGCGTCCCGGGATCAGCGTGCGCGAACGGCCCGAGCCCAGCAAGACGCATGGTCCCCGCGACGGCGGCGGCCGCGAGGATCAGCGATGCTGCGGCCACGAGCGCGACCCGCCCGAGGGGCCACCGCCAGCGCCGATGCCCGCCTAGCAAACGGGGGTCACCCGGACCGGCGAGGATCTGCGCGCACAGCGCATCTGCGGCGGCGGTGCGATCGCCTCCGCGGGCAGGATCTGCCGCGCGAAGCCTTTCAAGCGTCGAGTCGAGGGTCATGTCTGCTCCCAGCTGTGTCGGCAGGATGCAAGCGGTGCGGGCTGGCTGGCCAGCAGCTCACGCCTGAGCCGGCGGCGCGCGCGGTGCAACCGCACTCGGAACGCAGCGGCGGAGATGCCCAGGCTCTCGGCCGCCGAAGCGGGTGTGAGGTCTTCCCAGGCGACCAGCAGCAAGGCCTCGCGGTCACGTGGCGAGAGGCTCCGCAGAGCCGCCACGAGCTGTCCGTCGATGTCCAGCAGCGGCGCGGACAGCCCGTCGGCTGCTGCCACGTCCACGCCGTCGAGGTTCTGCCAGCGTCGCCTGCCCTTGCGATGCTCAGCAAGCAACAGGTTGCGAGCCGTGCCGATCAGCCACGGCCGGGGGTCATCACGCGGAACGTCGGCCAACCGCCGCCAGGCGATCGCCATCACCTCGGCGGCGATCTCATCCGCGTCCAAAGCACCGCGCCGCCGCGCATACGCGCTGATCAAGGCGAGGTGCGAGAACACGGCGCCGAAACGCTGCTCCGCCGAGGACCGGTTGTCATCTCTGATGCTCATGCCGATAACTGTCGATCTGCGACGCAGGCGTTACGGATCCTGCGGAAGTGGCAGCTCCCGGCTCAAGGCGTGCGCGGCTGATCCCATCCTCCAGCTGCCGCACATCCTCACTTACAGCGGTTCGCTCCGTGGAGGTTCGCGCCCGAGAGATTGGCGTTCTTGAGATCCGCGAAGCAGAGATCGGCGTTGCCGAGGTTCGCGCCGGTGAGGTTGGCGTTCTCGAGGTCGGCGTTCTCCAGATCCGCCTTGTAGAGATCCGACTGGTAGAGATCGCTGTTGCGCAGGTTGTCGCGCCGCATCCGGGCATACGCGAAGTGCACGTGACTGAGGTTCGAGAAGCTCAGGTTCGACTGCTCCAGGTCGGCCGCGTAGAAGTCGGACATGAAGAGGTTGCTGCTCTTCATGTACGCGTGGCTGAGGTTCGCGTTGGTGACGTTCGAATGCTCGATCTGCGCTCCGAGCAGGTAGGCGCCGGTCAGGTTCGCGAGGTGCAGGTTGGCGTTGCTGAGACGCGCGCCCGGGCAGCGCGTCCCGGGCCGGATCACGCAGCCGTTGATCTTGCGTGCATCCGCGACCCCGGCCAGCATGAAGATGGAGCCCACGAGCAGCGCCGCCACCAGCAGCCTGCGATTAGCGATGATGCCCACTAGCCTCACCCGCCTAGCCGGCGCTCCTCCTCGACGGTCCGCTCGGCAAGCGGCAGCGCCTCGAGCCGGCCGTCCGGGATCGGTTCGCCGCTCTCTACCGAGAGCCCGTAGGTCCCGTCCTTGAGTCTCGCCTCGGCCCGGACGAGCGCCGCCATCTCCTGACGGAGACTGTCAATGCGCCCCTCGTCGAGCTCATCCTGGTAGAGGTCCTCGGAATCCACGTCGCCGGGCTCGACCCGATCGGACGCCTCGAGCGGGCCGTCCTGCTCGAGGGCCGCCATCGCCTGCTCGATCCGGCTGCGTTCACGGGCAAGCAGTTCGCGGGCGCGCTCAGAATCCATGGCTACAGAGTAGTCAGTTGTGCTGCTGGCGGGCCAGCGCGCTCGGCGCGGTTTGCGCGGCGTCCGCGTAGGGCCGGCGGATCTCCGGACCATCGGGCGGCTCCGAGAGCACGATCCGGTAGCCGTGAGCAGCGAGTGTTTCGATGATGCGTCGTGCGTTGCCGACGTTGTCGTGGTCGTAACGCAGGGCCTGGATGATGCAGCCTTCAGGGCTCATTCGATCGCGCTCTCGCCTGATTCGCAACGGCTGATCGGAGAACGATCGTACCTCGGGGTGCGGCGGATCCAGCCGTACCCGCGCGCTGCCGCGGCCGCCTATGCCTTGTCTGCGGTTCGTTGTGGGAGGGCCGGTCGCTTTTCGCGGTGCCACCCCCGTCCATGCCCATTCCGCCGGCCATCCATGGCCGGCGGGCGACGGGTGGGCGGGACCCCATACAAACACCCCCATCCCGCAGAAGCACGAAGGGGAGAGAACCCCGATTTCGTTACATCACGACCGCCACGATGGGCAACGCGTCACGAAACCGGTGCTATAGCGCGCATTTCGTTACACGTTGCCTCCCCGAGCGATCGCTCTGTAACGAAATCGGGGCTGCCAAGCACCCCGAGGGCGGGCGGGCCCCACATCGAAAGCCAAAAGCCAGGCAGACCAGCCCCCAAGGCCCCGGCCGAAGGCCGGAAGCTGAGGCGCCAGCCGACGCGCCCATCCAGGCCCAGCAGGCGCCAGCCAGCGCGCCCACCCGGGCCAAGCAGGCGCCAGCCGACAGCCCAACCCGGCCCGCGCCGGCCTCGGCCAAGCCACATGAATCACCAAGGCGGTCTGGATGGGCCCGCACGGCCCCAGGGATGCCGCCGCAGGCGGCCCGGATCAGATCCCGGCGCAGGCGCCGGCTATTCCTCGACGACGTCGATCACCTCGTACACGCCGGAGACGTGATCGTTCTCGACGTATGCCGAGAGCTCCTCGATGCGCTTGTTCTCGCCGGCATCGACCTGCTCGCGCCAGCGCCGATAGTCGTCCTGGGTCATGTCGAACAAGCCGAACGAGATGACCTCGTCCTCGTCGCGGATGTTGCGCGCGTGGTAGGCGCGCTGCAGCCCGGGCGGCCGCTCGCCGTCGCCGTCCCAGGCTCGGCGGAACTGCTCCCACGAGCCCGGCTTGAGCCGGCGGGCAGAGAACATCACGATCATCGCGCGACCTCCTAGATAGACGTGTTGCGCGGACTATCTCAGGCGGGCGGCTTGGCGACCACCTCTCAAGCGGGCGGCTTGGCGACCACCGCACCGCGGCCGATGACCTCGACGACCTGCCCGGGTTGGCAGATCTCGATCTGCTCCGCCTCGCGCCGCAGCAACGCCCGCAGCTGAACGAAGGCGATGCCGCCGACCAGCGCGGGAATCCAGATCTGGACGCCCCGGTAGAGGAGGACCGCGGCCGCGGAGACCCCGGCGGGCAGCCCGTAGAGGACGAGCGCGCCGACGAGCCCAAGCTCGACGCCGCCGATGCCTCCGGGAATCGGGATCAGATTTCCGA
This sequence comes from uncultured Solirubrobacterales bacterium, assembly GCA_963796525.1. Taxonomy (GTDB): domain Bacteria; phylum Actinomycetota; class Thermoleophilia; order Solirubrobacterales; family Solirubrobacteraceae; genus Palsa-465. The sequence continues at coordinate 100,995 of CAWCMD010000003.1, read as the reverse complement.
GCTGACCGATCAGGTAGGCGATCCAGATGATCGCGAGCTCCGGCGATGACCCCAGCGCGCGAAAGCTCGCCCACAGGACGAGGATGTCGAACACCAGATATCCGACGATCCCCACAAGCAGCAGCGCGTTCGCGTGACGCAGCATCGCGAGCGCATCCTCGACGCCATCGCCCAGGACATTCAGTCCGGACGCCAGCCGCGCCGACCACCGTCCGCCGTCCCTGCGGCTGACGCGCGCCGCGGCACGATGCGAGAGATCGCGCATCGCCAGCGTGCCGCCGATCGCCAAGCCGGCCACGACCGCTGGGATCACCGAGAGCAGGACGCCGGCGTGCCCCGGCAGGATGCCGGCCACCAGGCCGATCCCCAGCAGCACCAGGGCCCCGACGTTGGGCAGGCTCGTCAGCAGGAAGAAAGCGACCGTCTTGCGAGCGATCTCGCGGTCAGGCATCCCGCCTCGGCGAAGCGCCCAGGCCCCGAGGGCGAGCCCGCCGGCGCCGCCGGCCGGCAACACCGAGTTGGCCGCTTGCTCGGCCATCGCGATCTTGTAGGCCGTACCCCAGGTCATCCGCGTGCAGAACACCATCCGGAACGCCAGCACGTAGCCGGCGCACGACAGGAGCTCGAGCACGCACGCGAGCGCCAGCCAGCTGCCCTGTGCGTGAGCGAACCGGTCCCGGATGCCGCTCAACCCCGGGGTCAGCACCACAACCGCGACGATCACCACGCCCAGCGCGCCTAGCCGGAGCACGGCGCGGCGCACCCGGTTAGGCGAGACCTCGCTCGGAAGCGGCGCTGCGTCGAGATCTGCGGGCGAGTGAGCCAACCCGCCAGACGCTACAGCTGTTCGCGCACTCCCGCCTCGTGTTCGAGCTCGTCGAGATGCGTGTCCAGCCCGCTGTCGAGTGCGGCGCGGCGACGCCGTCCGCGCCGGGTCAGCCTCGGCCAGCGCGCCGGCGCGCGCTCACCTGTCCTCAGCATCTGTGTCGCCCACCGCGAGGTGCAGCGTTCTGGCGATCGCAACCTCGAGCGCCGATATCCCCAGGTACGTCCAACTCGAGAGCAGGCTTCCGAGCAGCCAGGCCGCCCAGCCCCCGATCAGCTTCCCGAGCAGGATCGCGATCCCGACGCCGCCGCTGATCGAGACCAGGCTGAACGAGGTGGCCAAGGCGAGCACCACCGGCGGCTCCGTGTCCACCCGGCGCTGAAACCCGCGCGTCACCAGAGCATTGAGCCCGGCAAACGCGACGCCCGCGCCGATTACGAACGCGAATATGTGACCCGTGTCGTCTGGGCCGGCGATGCGCGAGAGCATCGCGAAGGACGCTGTCGTGGTGATCGAGTATCCCGAACGCGACGGCGTTGGTTCTCGCCGCCATGCCGAGGCCCCTGAAGTAGTGCTCCCGAAAGCGTCGCAGGTTCAGCGGCACCCACCTCCGATCGGTTCAGCGCGCATCGTGTAGCTCCCTTCGATGTCAGATTGACGCCCGAACAGGGGACTACCCCGGCGTAATCAGCCTACGCACAGGCCGGACCCAGCCCTAGCCCACAGCGACCGCCTTACGACCGGCGTAGCGGGCGCGGTCGCCGAGCTGCTCTTCGATTCGCAGCAGCTGGTTGTACTTGGCCACACGCTCAGAACGAGCGGGCGCGCCGGTCTTGATCTGCCCGACGCCGGTCGCCACCACGAGATCGGCGATGAACGTGTCTTCGGTCTCGCCTGAGCGGTGCGAGACGACGGCGCGGTACCCCGCGTCGTGCGCCATCGCGATCGTGTCGAGCGTCTCGGTCAGCGTGCCGATCTGGTTGAGCTTGATCAGGATCGAGTTCGCGATTCCGCGCTCGATGCCCTCTCGCAGGATCGACGGGTTGGTGACGAACACGTCATCGCCGACGAGCTGCAGGTGATCGCCGACGCGCTCGGTCAGCTTGCGCCACCCGTCCCAGTCGCCCTCCGCCATTCCATCCTCGATCGACAGCACCGGGTAGCGGTTCGGAATCTCCGCCCAGAACGCGACCATCTCGTCCGACGACAGCGAACGGCCCTCCCCTGCGAGCTCGTAGCGCCCGTCTTTGTAGAACTCGCTGGCGGCAGGGTCGAGGCAGATCGCGACCTCCTCCCCTGGCTTGTAGCCGGCGCTTTCGATCGCGGCGACGAGCAGCTCGAGCGGTGCCTCGTTGGACTGCAGCGCCGGCGCGAACCCTCCCTCGTCGCCGACGGCGGTCGCGAGGCCGCGACTCTTCAGCGTGCTCTTGAGGCCCTGATAGACCTCGGCACCGATCTGGACGGCGCGCTCGATCGAGCCGGCCCCGACCGGGGCAATCATGAACTCCTGGAAGTCCACCGGGTTGTCGGCGTGGACCCCGCCGTTGAGAACATTCATCATCGGCACCGGCAGCAGCGTCGCGCCGTCGCCGCCGAGATACCGCCACAGAGGTTCTCCGGCCTCCTCCGCGGCCGCGCGGACAACCGCCATCGACACGCCGAGAAGCGCGTTGGCTCCGAGCCGCGATTTCCCGTCTGTCCCGTCGAGCGCAATCAGCGCCTCGTCGAGCCCGCGCTGGTCGGGTGCCTCCCTGCCCGTGATCGCCTCCGCGATCTCGCCGTTGACATTCGAGACGGCGCGCCTCACGCCCTTGCCGCCGAACGGGCCGTCCCCATCGCGCAACTCGAGCGCCTCACGCGTGCCCGTCGAGGCGCCTGACGGAACCGCCGCGCGACCCGATGCGCCGGAGGCTAGTCGCACGTCGACCTCGACCGTCGGATTGCCGCGGCTGTCGAGGATCTGCCGGGCATGGACTGCTTCGATCGCGCTCATCGCGCCTCCGCTCTCGGGTTGCTGTCTGTACCTGACCCTATCCGGTCGGATAGCGTGCCGAGTGGCGATCCCGGATGACAGACGTGGTCCAACTTCAATCGTCGGACGGCCGCTCGCGCGCGGACTTCGTTCCGGCCGCAAACATGCTGTGCTGCTCGCTGACCCGCGAGGGTACGGAGTTCCTCGATTCCGGCCACGGCGTCGATGCCTACGCGTCTCACGGCAAGACGATGGGGATCCCGCTGCTGTACCCGTGGGCCAACCGCTTGGCCGGTTATGAGTACCGGGTCGCCGGTACGCAGGTGCTGCTACCGCGCGATGACACCCTGATCCCGGTCGATGGTGCAACCGGGCTCCCGATCCACGGCGTGATCCCGTCGTTGCTGAATTGGCAGGTGGAGGAGGTCATCGAAGCCGCCCTCACGGCGCGCCTGCGGTGGAACTCTCCGGAGCTGCTCGCCGTGTTTCCGTTCGAGCACGAGGCCGTGATGGAGGTGGAGCTCGAGGGGGCAGAGCTGATGATCGCAACGACGGTGATCGCGACCAGCACGGCGGCAGTTCCGGTCTCCTTCGGCTTTCATCCCTACCTGCGCCTCCCGGATGTTCCACGCGAGACGTGGCGAGTCTCGACGACAGCGCTGGCGCGGCTCGCGCTCGACGAGCACATGATCCCGACGGGCGAGCGCACTCCGGTCGAGCGCCGCGAGTTCGAACTCGGCGCCGAGAGTCTCGACGACGGCTTCGAGGCGCTCTCAGAGCCGGTGGAGTTCGAGGCCGCCGCCGCCGGCAGGGCGGTGCGAGCGCGCTTCAGCGAAGGTTTCGCCTTCGCCCAGATCTACGCCCCGCCGGATAAGCAGTTCATCTGCTTCGAGCCGATGACCGCGCCGACGAACGCGCTGAACAGCGGCGACGGTCTGCGCACCGTGCAGCCGGGCCAGCGCCTGCGCACGGTTTTCACGATTTCGGTGCGCTGAGCGCGCCCGCCGCCGTGCTCAGATTGCGATTGTCCGTCACCTCGCACCGGGTCGAGGAGCTGGTGGCGACGCTCAGCGACACGGACGGCGTCGCGGAGATCGTGCGCCTGCCCGTGGAGGGGCGACCAGACCGGTTCCTGCTGATGGCCGACGTGACCCCAGCCGGTGCCGACCGCGTCACGACGCTGATCGGGGCGCTTGAGCGGGGCATCGAGGACCTCGTGCTGGTGCACGAGAACATCGTCGCGATGCCCCAGTTCCACCCGTCGCTGCTGCGGCGCGAAGGTGGTTTCGGGTGGGCCGAGATCCTCGGCGAGGCTCGGATCAACTCGCGCCCGATCGCCCGCTACCTGGTGATGATCAGCGCCGCCGCCGTGATCGCCGCGCTCGGCGTGATCACCAGCAACACGATCCTGATCGTCGGCGCGATGGCGGTCAGCCCGGACCTGCTGCCGATCTGCGCGACCTGCGTCGGGCTCGTCAACCGTCGCTTTCGCCTGGCGGGTCGCGCATTGATCACGCTCCAACTCGGCCTGGCCCTGGTGGCGGCGATCTCGGCGGGATTGACCGCCTTGCTTCACCTCACAGGCGTCATCGGCGACGTGACGATCGGTCAGAACGGGCTGGCCGGCCTTGCGCATACCGACTACTCCACGGCGCTGGTCGCGCTGGCCGCCGGCGTCGCGGCGATGATCTCGTTCGAGACCAGGGCGAGCGCGGCCGTCGGCGTCGCGATCTCCGTGACCACGATCCCCGCCTCGGCGTACCTCGGCGTCGCCTTCGGGCTCGGGGAGCCCGACAAGGCGTGGGGAGCGCTCGCTGTGCTCGTGGTCAACGTCACCCTGCTGCTGCTGTCGGGGACGACCACGCTCGCCGTGCAAGCGCGGCTGGCGGACAGAGCCAAGGCAGCGGCGTAGCCCCCGCCGCCGGCTGGCTATCACGGCAATCAGGCTCCATCGATCTGAGCTGAGACGAGCGGACTCGCGCGCAGGGGGCGCGGCCGTCGCGGCGCCCCCTTGCGGACGGTTGGCAACGGTGTTATCCGGTCGCGCACTGGGTCGCGAGGGCACTAGGCTTGGGGTACGTTGAAAGCCGGCCGCAGGTTTCATGCCGGTACGAAGGAGGGACCAATCATGTTCCGAAGCATCGGCGACCGGTCGGGCAGCATTCGCTTGCGGGCTCCGTCACCGGCGATGGTGGTGGCGTCGATCGCGCTGTTCGTAGCGCTTGGCACCGGCGCCTACGCGGCGATCACGGTCCCGTCAAACAGCGTGGGCACGCCGCAGCTGAAAAACGGTGCGGTCACCGGATCGAAGATCCGCAACGGCGCGATCACCGGCGCGAAGATCAAGCTCGGCACGCTTGGGGACGTCCCCGTCGCCAGCCAGGCCATGCATGCCTCGGCGGCCGACAACGCCACGCGCCTTGGCGGCAGCCCGGCCTCCGCATACGCGCTCGCCGCTCAGTCGGGATACATCCAGGCCCCGCTACAGCCCGGGTACACGAACTTCGGCAACGGCTATGCGCCGGCCGGCTTCATGCGCGACACGCTCGGCTTCGTCCACCTGCACGGCACGATGAACTGCCAGGCCGGCACGTCGGTGGCGTTCACGCTTCCGGCCGGCGACCGTCCCGCGACCTGGCTCCTGACGCCGGTCGGAATCGCCCCCCCGGGCACGACCGGCAGGATCGACATCGCGCCGAACGGGAATCTCTGGGTTACCTCGAGCGCGCAGGCCGTCTGCGGCCTGGACGGGATCACGTTCTTGGCGGAGCAGTAGCCTGCTCGCTCGTCGGGTAGCCGCGAACCCGCACGATCGAGAGCACGGCCACCACCAGGAACACGAACGCCGCGACCTTCGGCGTGACGATGGCCACCACCGTGGCCAGCACGTAGAAGCCGACGTTCGGCGCGCTTGCCCGGCCGATCGCCTTGACCTCGGCCTCGCTCACGTCGGCTCGCAGAAGATTGCGATCTCTCGACACCACCCCCCAGAGGGCGCTGAACAGCAGCGAGATCGCGAGTAGCGCGGCGCCGTAGAAGATCACAGCCACACGCTCCGCACTCTGGCTGTGGCGCAGCGCTTCGGCCATCAGCCTCGTCGGAAACGGGAGGAACGCAACCGCCATCACCAGCGCCAGGTTGATCCGCATCACGCCGCTGTTGGCAAACCGCAGCCGGCTGAAGATCGAGTGGTGGGCCATCCAGATCCCGCCGATCGTGATGAAGCTGGTGGCATACCCGAGATACGCCGGCCACTGATGCGCGATCCCGCGCCACAGATCGTCGAGCTCGGACTGCGAAACGGACAGATCGAGGACGAGCAGCGTGATCGCGATCGCGAATACACCGTCGCTGAACGCCTCGGTCCTGTCGGTGTCCCAGTAGCCCCGCACCGAAGGCACGTTCGACGCGGTGCTGAATGGACCTGCCGTAGGGGCTGCTGCGCAGCGTCCAGCTGGATGACTCGTGGCGGCCCGGTCGTGGCGAGGCTGGATGCGGAGCGGGCCCAGCCACGAGGCCGGGCGGGCCCGTCCGGCGGCGAGGCCCGCTCTTCAGCAGCGTCGCCGCGCCGCCACCAACCCACATTTGGTCACAAAGCGACCGCTCGGGGAGGCGACGTGTAACGAAATGGGTGTCATAGCACCCATTTGGTGACACGTTGCCCGCCGGCCGGGGGCGAATTGTCACGAAATGGGGGTTCGGAAGGTCCGGATGGGGCCGCGCGGGTGGGCGGGATCCCAGTCCCCGCGCGAAGGCGGCCCCAGAACTAGTGACTGGCCAGGTAGGCCTTGTATGCCGCCCCGTAGGCCGTCGGGGTGCCGCTGTAGTCGCTGATCAGGGACGGGAAGCCGCTGCAGCTGGCGACGTTCCAGGCCCAGCCGACGTAGCCGACGCGATGGCTGTCCGCCCACGGCAGCAGCGTGTTCAGGAAGCCGCCGGCGCAGTCGTTCTCACCGATCTCGGTCGCGAGCGCGGGAACGTGCTGGGTCACGGGCGCGATCGTGCTGTCCCAGCAGCTGGTCGTGTTGCAGCCGCTGAAGTTGTAGATGTGCCAGCCGGCGACGAGCTGGCGGGCGGGATCGCTCGGCTGGTTGGCGACAAACCCGCTCAGGTCGCCGCCCCAGTTCAGCCCCTCGACGATCACCGGCTGGGTCGCGCCCGCGCCGCGGACGGCGTTGTTCAGCTGTTGCTCCCCGGCCGCCTGCCAGCCGCCGGACATCGTGCAGCCGTTCAGCCAGCACGACCACGAGATGTCGTGCGGCTCGTTGAACAGGTCGTACGCGATCCCGCGAACGCCCTTGTAGGCAGCCGCCACCGAGGACCAGAAGGCCGGGCTGTGATCGGCGTCGGGTGCCTGCTCCTGGCCGAGCGCCAGCTGGGTGCCGGGCGCCCCCCAGTGCAGGTCGAGGATCACGTTCAGGCCGTGCGCCTGCATGCGCGTCACGAAGTCTCGGATCGCCGCCTGGTAGTTGGCGCCGGCATATGCGGCCTTGACCCCGTTGATCCCGAGCCAGCAGTCCTCGTTGAGCGGCAGCCGCACCGCGTTGATGTGCCACGCGGCCATCGCCGCGATCGAGGCATCGTCGGTCGGGCCGTCGAACAGCCCCCATCCCTGGGCGCAGGCGTACTCGCTGCCGGAGCGGTTGACCCCGGCGACGCGCAGTGGAGCGCCGGAGCCGTCGACGAGCTGGGTGCCCGAGACGGAGATCCCGAGGGATCCGGTCCCGCCCACCCCGGCGGCCGTCGTGCTCGCGGTGACCGCGTTGCTCGGAACCGAGACGTTCCCGGCGGCGTCCACCGCGCGCACCGTGAACGTGTAGCTGGTTGATGGCGTCAGTCCGATCACCGTCGTGCTCGTCGTCGTCGCGGTCGCCACCTGCGTCGAGCCGCTGTACACCCGGTAGCCGGTCACCCCGACGTTGTCGGCCGAGGCGTTCCACCGCAGCGAGATCGTCGTTGCGGTCGGCGAGCTTGCGGACAGACCCGTCGGAGCCGTTGGGGGCGTCGTGTCGGGCGGGGATCCCGAACAAGATTGACCGTTCAGCGAGCAGTTCAGGGGCGCCGCGAACGCATTCGTGTAGGCGACCTGGAAGCCGACGTCGGCGCTCGCACCCGGAGCCAGCGTCTGGTTCCAGGTGGCGTTGGTGATGACGTAATGGCTCGCGCTCGAGCTGAGTACACCGTTCCACGCGCTGGTGACGCTCGCGCCCGCGGGCAGGTCGAATTCGAGACGCCAGCCGTTGACGGTCGACGCGCCGTTGTTCTTGATCGTGTAGCCGCCGACGAAACCTGTGCCCCAGTCATTGCTCTTGGCGAAGGTCGCGGTGAGACCGCCGGCCGGCGCCGCGGTCGTGCTGGCCGTTGCGGTGTTGCTCGGACCCGAGACGTTGCCGGCCGCGTCGAGCGCACGAACGGTGAAGCTGTAACTGGTCGAGGGGGTCAAGCCGGTGACCGTCGTGCTCGTGCCGGTGGCCGACGCAACCTGTGTCGAGCCGCTGTACACGCGATAGCCCGTCACCCCGACGTTGTCGCTCGACGCGTTCCAGTGCAGCGAGATCGTGGTCGCGGTCGGCGAGCTCGCCGCGAGACCGGTGGGCGCGCTGGGCGCAGTTGTATCGCCGCCTCCGCCGGCGCACGCCTGGCCGTTCACCGCGCAGTTCCGTGGCGCGGTGAAATTGCCGGAGTACGCGCCCTGAAAGCCGACGTCGACGCTGCCGCCCGGCGCGATCGTCTGGTTCCACGCCGCATTGACGAGGACGTTGTGCGTCCCGCTCGAGGTCAAGACCCCGTTCCAGGCGCTCGTGATCCTCTCGCCCGCCGGCAGGTCGAACTCGAGGCGCCAGCCGTTGACGGTCGTGGCGCCGGTGTTCTTGATCGAGTAGTCGGCGACGAAGCCCGAGCCCCAATCAGAGCTCTTCGAGAAGGTCGCCGTCAGTCCGGCTGCCTGCGCGGCCGCCGGCAGAGCCAAGGTCACGAGAACGGCGATTAGCGGAACGGTTCTGCGGAACACGACGGGCGTCCTTTCCTGTTCGAGTCCATTGTTGCCCCACCGTCGTAACACCTGCGGCGCCCGATAGTCGCGGCGTTTGAGCGGGCGCATCTGATGGGAAGGAGTCATGGATGGTGCGTACCTCCGAGACGATCGGCCGGCGCTATGAGTTGCTTGAGGTCATCGGCCGGGGCGGCATGGGCGTCGTCTACCGGGCGCACGACGCGGTTCTCGACCGGGTCGTGGGAGTCAAGGTGCTGCCCGCGGAGCTCGCCTCGGATGTGACGCTCGTCGAGCGATTCACGCGGGAGGCGCGCGCAGCGGCGAGGTTGGCAAACCCGAACATCGTGGCCGTGTTCGACACCGGCATCGACCGCGAGGTGCGCTACATCGTGATGGAGTTGGTGCCCGGGGTCAGCCTGGCGCAGCTGCTGCGTGAGCGCGGCGCGCTTGCCGTGCGCGAGGCGGTGGAGATCGCCGCCCAGGTCGCCGCCGCGCTGGCGGCCGCACATGCGGCCGGAATCGTCCACCGCGACATCAAGCCGGCGAACATCATGGTGCAGCCGTCCGGTGAGGTGAAGGTGCTCGACTTCGGGATCGCACACGCGCGTACCGACGAGGCGCTCACGCGGACGACGGCGGTCCTTGGCTCGGCGCCGTACATGGCGCCCGAGATGGCGGCCGGCCAGCCGGCGGATGAGCGCTCTGACATCTACTCGCTGGGCGGCGTGCTCTACGAGATGCTGACTGGTCGACCGCCGTTCGTCGCGGAGGTTCCGGCGGCCGTCATGCACCAGCACATCAGCGCCGCTCCACAGCCGGCGCACGCGCTACAGCCTCGTGTTCCCGGCGGCCTCGACGTCCTGCTGATGCGGATGCTCGCCAAGCGGCCGGCCGACCGGCCTCAGCAGGCGGCGCAGCTCGCGGGGGCCTTGCGTGCGTCGCTGGTCGAGCGGAGCGATCGGTTCGTGCCCGAGCCGCAGCCTTGGACCGATCCCACGGTGGCGCTGGCCGATGAGCCCGACGAGGAAAGGACGGGACCGCCGCTTTACGCCTGGGTCGTGCTGGGCGCAGGGATCGCGGCGCTGCTCGCCGTGTTGCTGATCGTGCTCGTCGGCAACTCGGGCCGCTCGCGAGCTCCAACCAGCACGCCTCACCGCGCCGCGACGAGCACCCCGACGACCACGACGGTCACGCACAGCCAGACGCCCAGCCCCTCGACCTCGACCTCGACCTCGACCACCCGGTCCACGTCGACGCCAACCGCGACGACAACGACGACGACGGTCACCACGACCCCGCGCACGAGCTCGGCGACGACGTCGAGCGCGTCGAGCGGCGCTACGACTCACCCGTGACCCAGCGTCAACCCAGGTAGCGCGCGAGCGTGAACGTCGACCCCGCGGAGCCAGCGACGACGATCCGGCCGTTGGCCTGGATCACGACGCTGTTCGCCGCGGCCTGAACGCCCCTGCCGAAGCGCGTCACGACGATCCCGGCCGTGCCGAACGCCGGGTCGAGCCGACCGTTTGGCAGATACCGCACAAGGCCGAAGAAGGATGTCGCCCCGCCTGGCTGGAGCGCCTGGCCGGCGACGACCAGGCGGCCGTTCGACTGGCGCGCGATCGCATTGGCGCCGGCGTCGCCGCCGGGCATGTTCGTGGCGACGATTCCGCCGCGACCGAAGCTCGGGTCCACTGCACCGTTTCGCGCGTAGCGAGTGAGGACGATGCGGTCGCCCTGCCCGGGGTGCAGCAGCGCGAGCCCGGCCGCCACCGTGCGCCCGCTCGGATCGACGATCACGCCCTGCGCGGCGGCCTCGTTTCCGAGCAGCGTCGAGACCTTGCCGTCATCGGAGAAGGTGGGATCGAGCCGGCCGCTCTGAGCGCTGTAGCGGGCGAGCGCGTATGCACCGCCTCCGGTGAACGGGTTGTCGAACAGCCCGGCCGCAACGAGCTTGCCGTTCGAGAACGCGATCGCATGCGCGGCGACCGTGTCACCGCCGGCGCCGAATCCGGTGAACACGCGCCCACCGCTGCCGAAGCTCGCCACCAGCCGGCCGCTCGAGCTATAGCGAGCGAGCGCGAATCCCTGGTTGGTGCCCATCGGCGGAGTCACTCCGCCCGCCACGGCGATACCGCCGCCGGGCAGCAGCACGACAGCGCCCCCGTTGACCTGACCATTCGGAAATGGCGTCATCACGCGTCCGCCGGAGCCGAAGCTCGGATCGAGACGGCCTGCCGACGTGTACCGGACGACGACGAAGCCGCTGCCGTTTGCGCCGGCCACGACGATGCGGCCCCTTCCGTCGACCGCCACACCCGCAACGGTCGGTCCGCGGCGAAATGTCGTGCGCACGATGCCGCGACGACCAAACCGGGGGTCGAGCCGCCCGGCGGACGTGTATCGCGCGACGACGATCTGGCCGGAGCCGGATGGCGATGTGAGATCGCCGGCCACGACGATCAGCTGGCCGCGGGTCAACGCGACGGCCTGGGCGCTCGCCGAGGTGTTCTTCGCGAAGGAGAGGGTGGCGATCCCGTTGCGGGCAAAGCTGCGGTCGAGCTCGCCTGGCCTGGCCCACGCCGCCGAGGCGGCGGCGAGTAGCAAGGCGGACGCGATCACGATCGCACGGCTGGCCCTGACGGCGGCGGGGATCCCCAAGCTCATCACCCGGGAGCGTATTTGCAAGAGTGGCGGAAGTGTTCGACCACATCGACGCCGAGCCGGTGCTCCATGGCCGGCGGTGAGACGCTTGCCTCGCTGCTGCGGTCGGTCACCGCCTCGTTCGGTGAGCAGCCCGCGCTGATCGAACGCGGCCAGGACGGATTGTCCGTGCTGACGTTCGCGCAGCTCAGCCGGGCCGTCGCGCGGCTGGCGGGCGAGCTGCGCGCTCGCGGCGTTGGGCGCGGCGATGTGGTCGGGGTATGGCTTCCGAACTGGTCGGAGACGGTGGTGTGGGAGTTCGCGCTGGCCTCGCTGGGAGCCGCGACGCTCGGCATCAACACCCGCTACGGCGCGCACGAGCTGACGCACCTGATCGATCGCGGTCGCCCGGTCGGAGTCGCGGCTCCGGCGCGATTCCTCGAGCTCGATTTCGCCGGCCGGCTGAGCGCCGCGGTGCAGGGTGCCGGTCGACCTGCTCGGCCATGGGTGGCGGTCGTGCGCGCGGGCGTGGAGAGCGTCGAGCGATTCGACGTTGGCGGTGGGAGCTGGATCCCCGCCCCGCTGCAGGAAGATGCGAGCGGTGCCGTGCAGATTGACGACGCCGGCAAGCCGTCGGATCCTGTCAACTACTTCACGACGTCCGGTTCGACGGGGATGCCGAAGCTCGCCGGCCACGATCAGCTGGGAGTCACCGCGCACTGCCGAAACGTCGCCGCGGCGATGGAGATGGGTCCGGGGGATCGAGTGCTCGCGGCGCTTCCTCTGTGCGGTGTGTTCGGGTTCAACGCCGCGATGGCGATGCTCGCCGCGGGCGGCGCCTGCCTGCTCGAGCCCGTGTTCGATCCGGGGCTCGCGCTCGGCGACATGGACGAGCACGGCGTGACGCATGCGATCGGCGGCGACGACATGCTCGGGCGGATGATGGATTGCTGGCTTACAGCGGACCCAGGGGCGCGGCCGCGGCTCGCGCGGCTTCGGCGGGGTGCGGTGGCCGACTTCGCGGGCCGTCCGGGTGCGGTCGCGCAGTGGGCCGAGCGCGCGTTCGGCGCCCGGATCAGCGGCGTGTACGGAGCCTCCGAGCTGTTCGCGCTCACCTCGATCTGGCCGCGCGAGCTCAAGCTGCCCGAGCGGGCGCGAGCCGGCGGCAGGCTGGTCTCCGCGGAGATACAGGTCCGGGTCGTTGACCCGGAGACCGGCGCCACCTGCCCGCCGGACGTCGTCGGCGAGCTTCAGTTCCGGGGCTACAACGTCGTGTCCGCATACCTCGGCGATCAGGCGGCGCTTCGCAACTCCGTCACGGATGACGGCTGGTTTCGATCGGGCGATCTCGGGTTCGCGCAGGAGCGCAGCGACGAGTTCGTTTATGTGTGTCGAGCCGGCGACGCGCTGCGTCTGCGCGGATTCCTTGTCGAGCCGGCCGAGATCGAACAGTTCCTGTGCACCCATCCCGACGTTTCGATGGCGAAGGTCGTCGGTGCCGCGGCCGGCGAAGGCGGCGAGGTCGCCGTCGCGTATGTGCAGCTGGTCTCGGGCGCGGCTGCGACCGGAGAGGAACTGAAGGCGTTCTGCCGTGAGCGCTTGGCGCCATTCAAGGTGCCGGCGTATGTCAACGTGCTCGACGAGTTCCCGGTCACGACCGGCACTAACGGCACCAAGATCCGAACCGCCGAGCTGCGACGCCGGGCCACCGAGCAGCTGGCGCGCGGTTAGCTCCAGGCTTAGAGCCTGCCGCCTGAGTCCCGGAGGCTGTGTTAGTAGTTGCTCCCCGGGTGGATTCGGGGGCTTCAGCGGATGAACTCGCGGTCGCGATCGCCGACGATCGGGTTATGGCGATGACTGCAACCGCGCGCTCGGCAGGTGGCGCCCTCCGGCACGAGATCGACGTCAACGGGCGTCATACGATCATCACCGACGAGCCCGAGGGGCTCGGCGGGACTGATCTCGCGCCGGCGCCGCATGAGCTGCTCGCCGCGATGGTGGCCTCGTGCGTATCGACGATGATCGTTCTGTACGCCCGCAATCGAGGCTGGCAACTGGGCGACGTGCGGGTGGACGTCAGCTACGACAACGAGTCGGAGCCGCGCGGCCTCCAGACCATCGTGCACCTGCCCCAGGGCCTCTCGCCCGACCAGGTCAAGCGGCTGCGCAAGGTTGCCGACACCTGTCCGGTCAAGCGTGCGCTTCAGACGGGATTCACGTTCGAGGAGCGCTTCGTCTTCGAATTCCCGAACGTGAGGCAGCTGCCACATGCAAACGTCGCGAGCTGATCGCAAACTCAGCCCGGCGTACCCCAGCGAGTGAACGTCGGCCAGACGTCGACGATCCGGCCGGATCGCACGACCTGTAGCGCGCCGAAGTAGTCGATTCCGTCGCCGCCCTGGTTCGGCCAGCAGAGAACGTAGTCGGAAGTGCTGAGCTCGCCGCGCGGCGCGTACACCATGCAGCGGCCACCCTCCCGGTCATCGTCGTGGACGCCGCCCGGATAGACGAACGGCGGCTGGATGCCCGCCTGGTCTGGCCAGGTCGATCCTTTGAGGAAATACTCCTCGCCAGTGATCGGGGGGATCGGAATCTTCGTGAACGGCGTCGATGGGTACGGGCCGACGTCCTTGAGCACAGGCGCCGCTTGCGTGAGGGCGCGCGAGAGACCCTCGTTATCAAAGCCCTCGCGCAGATATCCCGCGTACACGAACGCCGATCCGGGACTGATCTCGTTGATCTCCGGCTTGCCCGCCCAATTGCGGTAGTTGGCACTGCCCGGACCGTTCCGGATCAGCTTCGCCGGGTCGTAGAGGTCGCTGCCCTCGGCGTGCAGCTGTTGGAGGTAGCCCCTCAGGAACTCGCTCGATTGCTTGGCGACGAACCGGCGCCATTGCTCCTGCGCGCTGACGGTCGCGTATCCGTCGTAGCAGACGACCCCGCGCAGCCGCAGCAGGCGACGGTGCTTTCTCAGTAACTTGATCGCGGCGCTGATCTCCGGCGGGTGGTGCAATCCGCCGCGGCCCTCGCCCGAGTCGAACTCGAGCGCGACGTCGAGTGGCACCCGCCGGCGGGTGGTCCTCGCGAGCGCCGCCATGTCCTGCAGGATCTCGACCGAGCTTGCGAGCAGGGTGAGGCGGTGCGGCCGCTGGCGCGGGGGCGGTGTCGCGCCGAGATGGGCCCGGAGCTCGCCGCGGGTCGGCGGGTACCCCATCAGCAGGTCGGTCCCGGCGGGTGCCGCGGCCATGACCTGGTCGACGGTTCGCAGGTGGAACACCAGTCCGCGCGGTTCAGGCAGTAGATGCAGGATGTAGGCGCACAGCTTCGGCGACTGGAAGACCTTCAGAGCCGGTCTGACGCGCCAGCCGTGCGCTTTGGCGAAGTCGACGATCAGCCTCGCGTTGCGATCGACGGCGGCGAGGTCGACGAACATCACGGGCTCGCCCCGTCCGTGCTCGCGCGCAAGCGCCGCCAGCTGCTCGTTGCCTGTTGGCCGCCCACCCGAACCGAGCCCATTCGGGAATGCGTCGCTCTGGGCGGACGCCGTCGTGGCGGCGATCGCGGCCGCGCCGGACGCCGGCACCGCCGCGGCGGCGGCAAGCGTCCCGGCGGTGGCCATGAACCTCCGCCTCGTGACGTTGTCGTCACCCATCGCTACGGCAGCTCCTCGCGTTTGCCCACCCACCTCGAGACCGTCGGCCACAACGCACGGACCGTGCGTTCGCGCGCCGCGTACAGGGCGCCGAAGTAATCCTGCCCCTCCATCAC
This sequence comes from uncultured Solirubrobacterales bacterium, assembly GCA_963796525.1. Lineage (GTDB taxonomy): Bacteria > Actinomycetota > Thermoleophilia > Solirubrobacterales > Solirubrobacteraceae > Palsa-465. The sequence goes on along the minus strand of CAWCMD010000003.1, from coordinate 85,794 downwards.
CTGCTGCGCCGTCTCGAGTACGTAGTCCCCGAGGTGGAGCTCGCCCTTGCGCGCGAGAATCAGACCCGACGCGTTGGAGCCACGTCCGTACACAGGGCCCTCGAGCAAGCCGGGCGGGTAGATGAGCTTGGACAGGGTCGGGTTGTTGCCGGTCGGCCAGCCGCCGGACTTGATGTACACGGGCACAGTGCCCTTCGGGACCGGGAATGAGCCCTTGCCGAGGAACACGTTCTCCGGCAGCCGCAGCACCGGCGCGCACATGTAAAGCGCCTTCGCCAGACCGACCGAGATGTCGTAGGGGTCGAGATAGTTGGCGAACAGGACGGCCGAGCCCGCCGAGAACTCGTTTGCGGCTCTCGACCCACGCCAATAGCCGTAGTTTGACGATCCCGGCCCGTTGCGAACGAACGTCTTCAGGTCGACTAGGTCGTGTGCCTGGTGGACGACGGAGTCATAGGCCTCGGTGAGGTTGCCTTGCGCGAACCTGGCCGCCGTGTGACGCGTTGCGGGATCGCTCGTCCCGGCCGCGAGCGCGTCGTAGCAGAGCAGCGCACCCAGACGGAGCCGCCCCCGCGCCGCGCGCAGCACCTTGAGCGCCTCGGTCAGCTCGGCGCCCGGATCGAAGCCTCCCCGCGGGATCCCGTTGTAGATCTCGAGCACGACGTCGATCGGGAGCCCGCGCGGCGTGTCGCGAGACAGCTGATCGAGTGCGCGCAGCAGCTCGATTCCATCGATGTTGATCCGCAGCTTGTAGTGCGGCTCGCCGCGAGCCGGCCGCGACCGCAGGTAGCGGCGCAGCTCTCCGAGCGTCGGCGGATATCCCATCAGGAAGTCGGTGCCCGGCGGGACATGCGGCAGCGCCTGCGGCAGATCGCGAAGGTGATGGATCATCACCCGCGGGCTGTCGAGCTTCGCCAGCACGTACGAAAGCAGTTGCGGAGATCGCAGTGTCTTGTATGCCGGTCGCCACGCGATCCCGTTGTGCGAGCTCCAGTCGAGCAGCCGCTCGCAGTTGTGATCGACCGCTGCCAGGTCGACGATCGCAACCGGCTCGCCGTTGCCGATTTGACTTGCGACGGCCGCCACGGCCTCAGGAGTCATCGGGGCGCCGCCGCGGCCGAGCCCGGTCGAGGCCGCGACCGCCGGCAACAAGCTCGCGCGCGCCGGTGCAGCGTCCCGCGTGGCGTGCATCGCGATCGCCGCGGCTGCCGCACCTCCGAGCACCGCACGCCGACTCAGGCGAACCTCGTTCCAGCTGGTGCAGCCACCCTGATCCAACACAGACGTCGACTCTGACGCGGACGGCCGGCTGGCGCATCGGGTCGTTTCCGCAGCGACCTGTGGGGAACTACCGCACTTGGTGGTCGTGCGGCTAGGATCCGCGCGTGAGAAACCGCCTCGCCGGCGCAATTGCCGTGTCCGGCATTGTCATCGCGGCCGTCCTTGGCGCACCGGCCTTGGGGCGGCGGTCCGATTCCGCGGCCCGCTTGAGCGCGTTCGCGCTCGCGAACCGCTGCTTCGCGCTTCGTTCGGCGTCCACCGGACGGTATGTAGTCGCGCGTGGTTCCTCGTCGTACGCGGCGAGCTCATCGGATCTGCGCGGCGCGATGCCGTTCTACATGAAGCCGACCGGGCTGGGGACGTACGTGCTCTACGACCGCGGCGCAAAGCTGATGAGCGTCGGTGCGGGCGGCTCGACTGTTGGCCGGGCCGCAAGCGCTGGGCCCGCAACCGAATTCGCGTTGGCCGTGGCGGCCCGTCGATCCGGGCTCTCGATCCGGTCGACGGCGAATCGCAGGCTGCTGGTGGCGCGCGCGGGCGGCGGACGACTCGCTTTGTCGGACCGCGCCGCGCCCGCCGGCAGCGGGTTGTTCAGCTTCGTGGCACGCGCGGGGTGCACCCCGTTTCCCGAGGCGCAGGTTGACGCCGTCGCTCACGGGCCGGGCACGATCGCCAAGAACGGCAAGATCTTCGGCTTCGTCGACGACCACGTTCACATCACGGGCAACCAGCGAGCGGGCGGCGACGTGATCTCCGGTGAACCTTACGACCGCTTCGGGATCCCGACCGCCCTCGGCGAGGACGCCAAGGTGCACGGTCCCGACGGCAAGCTCGACGTGACCGGCAACCTGCTGCGCAGTGGTAACCCAGTTGGAACCCACGACACCCACGGCTGGCCGAGCTTCGTCGGGTGGCCGACGTACAACTCGATGACCCACCAGCAGGCCTACTACGTCTGGCTCGAGCGCGCGTGGCGCGCCGGGATGCGGATGCTGGTCGCGCAGACGGCCGACGACGGTCCGCTCTGCCGTCTGGAGCCGCGACACGCCGTGCGCACCTGCTCCGAGACCGCGTCGATCGAGGCTCAGCTCCGGACGCTGAAGGGAATGGAGAGCTACGTCGATGCACAACAGGGCGGACCCGGTCGTGGCTGGTTCCGGCTCGTGTACAGCCCGGGGCAGGCGCGGCAGGTGATGCGCTCCGGCAAGCTTGCCGTCCTGATCGGAATCGAGTCCTCGGACCTGTTCGGATGCAGCCTTCGCGCGGACGGGACGGCCGCGTGCACCCGGGCCGACATCGATCGCGGCCTGGCCCAGTACAAGCGCTTGGGAGTGCGCGGGATGTTCGTCGCGCACTGGGTCAACAACGCGTTTGGGGGCTCAGCGCTTGAGACTGGGGCGAAGGGCATCTTCATCAACATCCTCAACCGCTTCCAGACCGGCAGCTACTTCAAGACCGGGCCGTGTCCGGATCCTGGTCAGGGCGCGACCGTCGGGACGTTGCCGCAGTCATTCCTGAAGTCGCTGACCAAGTACTTCCCGGCGGCAACGTCGCTCGCCCGGCAGCCGATGCCGACCTATCCGAGCGGGCTGCAGTGCAACTCGCGGCACCTGACGCCGCTCGGCCGCTACCTGATTCAGCGATTGATCGCCAACCACATGCTGATCGAGGTCGACCACCTCAGCGAGTGGGCCCGGGACGAAGTGCTGACGATTGCCGAGCACGCGCACTACCCGCTGATCTCCTCCCACAACGGGACCGGCGGCGAGTGGTCCCCGTCGGAGTTGATCCGGCTGTATCGGTTGGGCGGTTTTGCGGCGGTCACCCCGGATGTCGCTTCGGCGCTCGCGGCCAAGATCCTCGCGATCGAGAAGTATCGCGCGGCGGGCTCCGGCTTCTTCGGCGTGGGCCTTGGCACGGACACGAACGGCTTCGCGTCACAGCCGGGGCCGCGACCGGACGCTGCCCAGAACCCGTTGCGCTACCCGTTCAAGTCATATGACGGCAGCGTGACGTTCACGCGGGAGGTCGCGGGCACTCGCACCTTCGACCTCAACAAGGACGGCGTCGCGAATTACGGGTTGATGGCGGACCTGATTGCGGACATGGACCGGACCGCCGCCGGACGGAGGGCGCTGCCGCTGCTGTTCAACTCCGCCGAGGCCTATGTGGATACCTGGCAGCGGGCCTGGGATCACGGGTAGTGGCTTGGGCTGATGGCTGGCGCCGTCGCCGGCCTGGGTTGGCGAGTCGGGTGGCGTCGGTGGCGTGGGTGGGTGGCGTGGGTGGGTGGCGTGGGTGGGTGGCGTGGGTGGGTGGCGTGTGTGGGTGGCGTGGGTGGGTGCTGTCGGCTGGCGCCACGCTTCCCGGCCTTCGGCCGGGGGCCTTTGGGGGCTGGTTTGCCCGGGATTGGGCTTGGGATTGGGGTCCCGCCCACCCTGGGGTCCCGCCCACCCTGGGGTCCCGCCCACCCTGGGATCCCGCCCACCTCGCCCACCCCCGCCCCACCCTCGGGGTGCCCGGCAGCCCCGATTTCGTTACAAGACGACCGCTCCCATGGGCAACGGGTAACGAAATGCGTGCTCTGGCACCGATTTCGTGACTCCTTGCCCGCCGGCCGGGGCGAATTGTGACGAAATGGGGGTTCGGCCCTCCGTTCTCGTGCTGATGCGGAGTGCCGGTGTCTGTACGAAGCTCGCGCAGCCGCCCTTTCAGCGGTCGACGACTACGACCGTGCCGGCGAGTAGGTCGGGCAGGGTCTGGTGGCGGGGCGCGATGAGGACAGAGAGCGCCATCAGGAGCGAGCGCGCGACGATCCAGCCGCACGAGCGGGCGGGGTTGATCCCGTGCTGCTCATACAGCGCCATGGTCTCGCGCATCTCAGCCCGCCTGTCGTGTGGGTGCGCCTCACGGATCTTGGCGAGGTCCGGCTCGATCGCGCGTGTGCGGCGCATCACTTCCTCCGACCGGATTCTGCCCGCCTCGATCGAGAACTGCGCGAGGGCGGCCCGCGTGAGCGCTTGGCGTACGGTGATCGGGCCGCCGGTTCGCGCGTCGACGCGGCGGATGCCAACCACTCGCGCACCCGGAGTCCGCGAATTGCGTGATCCGAGTCCGAGCGCTTCCGACGCTCCGGACCAAGCGACGTTCAGCTGCTTCGTGCGCTCGGGCGATATTCGGCCGCGTTGAGAGAAGCGCCGCAGCTTGTTCGTCAGCGGCGTCCATTTCTCGGTTTGCCTGCGTGCGAATTCGCTCGCCGCGAACCCCCCAGCGACCAACGCAATCAAGAGCGGCAGCGCGTTGACGAGCCCAGCGAGCAGCCGCAGCCTGATCGGCGCGATCGTCAGGCCGGCGGCGGGTCGCGCAAACACGTGGAAAGGCTCGCACGGCCGGCGTCAGAATGTTGGCGTTTCGCACCGTGTCCGAGACTGACTTCACAGCTGATAAGCCACCTGCCGATCCGGCTTGGCTGATCGGCGGATTCTTCGCATTCGGCCACGAGTACGAGATCTTTCACGACATGGACATTCGCGGGTCGTTCGTGCGGGATCGGTCCGCGCGCGAGGTGGTCGCGGTGGTGCCCGACTTTCCCGACGGCGAGTTCATCACGCGTGTCGGCCGCTGGCGCATCGGTCCCGAGCGACGTGGCCGGGCGCGCGTCTGGGCGGTGCTCGCACGAATCTCATCCCGTCCCGACCCGGTAGCGGTGGCATACCCGCGTTCCTTGCCGGGCAGCTACAAGTTGTGGCTGGCGCTGAAGCGAGCTTCCGATTCAGCCAGAACCAGATCTCCGGCGTCTGGACGCTGAGGCAGGGCAGAGCCAAGCTCGCACGCTCGAAATGGGGCCGCGACGCCACGATCCAGACTCTCGAAGGGACGCTCCCATTCGACGAGCTCGCGCTACTGCTCCGTCTGGCAATCGAGACGATGCGATGTGAGGCGAGCATCCCGCAAGTGAGCGAGAGCAGTGGCGGCGGCTGACACGTCAGAGGCTACGGCGCATCCGCACGGCCGGCGCGAACCGCGTTTGCACCGTGCCCACCGCCTCAAAGCCGACCTTCTCGTAGAACCCCTGCGCCGGCCCGGCTGTGACCTCAAGCGAAGCCGCACCGGCGCCCGCCGCACGCCGGCAGGCATCCTCAACCAGCTCGCGGCCAATTCCGCGATGCATCAACGCCGGCTCGACGAACAGGCCGTCCAGTTCGTGTGCCCCGTGATCGCGCGGGATCACGACCGAGAATCCGACCGCGGTGTCATCGGCGTCGACCGCCACGCGGACATAGCCCCTGTCGATGAAGTCCCGCGGCAGGTCGATCGCGTCGGGGTAGGCGGCCAGCTGCTCACGGAACTGCACCCAGACATCGGACGAGGAGCGCTGCAGCCGCTCGAGCGCGTCGCGTTCGTCCGGCCTGGCGTCCCGGAGTCGCATCAGCTCACGGGAGGATGTCCGCGAGCTCTTGATGGTCGCCGACCCTCGCCCATCCGAGCGCTGTGCCACCGTCGAGATGATCGGCGATCAACGGATCCGCGCCGAGCTCGAGCAGCGCGATGACCGACTCGCGGCGTCCCGCCTGCGCCGCGAGGTGAATGGCTGTTACACCCTCGCCGTGGCTCGGCCCGCCGAACGTTCCCCGCTGGTTGGGGTCGGCACCGAGTTCGATCAGGGTCCGGACCGATGCCACACGACCGTTCACGGCGGCCCAGGTGAGCGGGGTACCGCGATAGGGGTCGGCGTCGATTCGTGCACCGAGCTTGACCAGTAGCCCTATCGCCTCGACGCGGTCCGACTTCGCCGCCCATTACGAGCGCCTCGTCGAGCACCTCCTGCGGGTCGTCAGACGGCTCCCATGCGGGAAAGCCGCCGTGCGGGCGGTAGAAGCCGCGGTGTGCACCGGCCTGCGGCGTGCCGGCGACCCGGCGGATCGACTCGGTGTCCCCGAGGCCGGCGGCGACGCGCAGGTTGTCTGGCTCGCGACCGAGGAGCTCGGCGACCTCGCGGTGGCCCCAGAAGAGCGCGACGATCAACGCCGTGCCACCGTCGCCACGCGCGAACAGCCCGAGCGAGATCTCGTTGAAGTGGCGCAGCTCGCGGCCGCTCGCAATGGCGCGCGGCGAGGTGCCGCCGACGCGGTTCGTGCTCGCCTACCAGGCGCTCGAGGCAAACGACCGCGAGCGCCTCGCCGAGCTCCTCGACCGGTTCCCCGATCTCGTCTGGCGGCACTGATTCTGATGGTCGCGGCGGCGGCGGCGCGCTGCCAGATGCCGAGCACGTTGCCGGCCGGATCGCGGAATGTGGCGACCCGCAGGTCTCCCTCGGGATAGGGCGGCTCGAGCGCCGCTCCTCCATTGGAGCGGACGCGCTCGAGGGTGTCATCGACGCTGTCGACGTAGATGTACGGCCGCACGCCCGCCTCACCGGCGGCGGACGCATCCACGATGAAGTGCCCGATCACGTGTCCGGTTCCGTCCTCGAAACTCGGGTCGGGGCGGTTACTGTCAACGGTCCACCCAAACACCTCCCGATAGAACAACGCTGTCCGTTGAGGGTCGCTTGCTGGGATCCGGAGGTACGAGATGCCGGCCGGCCGGAAGACTTTCGATTCGCGCTCGTCGTTCGCCATCGATGGATTGTTGCCGACGCGGTCGGTGTCACGCCATCGATGGGTTGTGGACGACGCGGTCCCTGTAGCCTCGCCAGATCGACAAGAGGAGTCATGCGTGGGTGCCGTTGAACCGGATCGGATGGCTTGGCCCGACGTGAGGCCGCAGATCGAGCGGGGTCGCGCCACGGTCGTCGTCGCGTTCGGGGCAATCGAGCAACACACCCTGAAGGCGGTCGAGGAACCGTGAGGTGACCGTCGTGGGCGACGATACGCAGTTGATGGCGCTGGCAACGGCGATCTCGCGTGGCGATCGGGAGCGCGCGGCGCAGTTGCTTGCCGAATCGCCGGAGCTCGCGTCGGCCGTCCTTTGCACCGGCGCGAGCAGACAGGCGGCGGCCGATTACTTTCTCGGTGAAATCAGCCACTACGTGTACGGTGGCGACACCGCATTGCACGTCGCGGCTGCCGCGCACGACGTGGGGATCGTCCGTCAGTTGATCGGCGCCGGCGCGGTGCCGCGGGCCGCCAATCGTCGCGGGGCTCAGCCGCTGCACTACGCGGTCGACGGCAGCCCCGCCTCGACGAGATGTGACCCGGTAGCCCAGGGGCAAACAGTGCGGTGCCTCGTCGAGCTCGGCGCCGACCCGAACGCCGTGGACAAGAATGGGACGCCGCCGCTGCTCCGCGCCGTGCGCAACCGGTGCGCGGCCGCCGTCGAGGCGCTGCTCGACGTCGGAGCTGATCCCCTGGCGACGAATGGCCGCGGATCAACCGCCGTGCAGCTGGCGCACTGGACAACTGGCCGAGGAGGCAGCGGATCGCCTGAGGCGAAAGCGCAACAACGCGAGATCCTCAGGCTGTTGAACGCGTCACGGTAGGCGAACGCGCACGCGCGCAACGCCGCTCCTCGACGGCGCGAAGGCAACGCCGCGAAAGCTCTCGCGCTCGCCCCGGTCGCCGGACGGCTGCAGCTCGAAGCGCCGCAGCATCGTGCGCAAGACGATGTCCATCTCGAACAGCGCGAACGAGGCCCCAAGACAGCGGCGGGTGCCGCCGCCGAACGGGATCCATGAATAGGTTTCCGGTTTGACCCCGACGAAGCGATCGGGATCGAAGCTCGCTGCTCGCCGGTAGAAACGCTCGTCGCCGTGAACTGCGGAGCCGGACGCGAACACGACCGTCCCGGGTGGTAGGAGCCACTCGCCGAGCTCGAACGTCTGCGTGGTGACGCGGCTGCTTCCCGCGATCACGGAACGGTGGCGCTGCACCTCGAGGATCGTGGCCGTGCGCAGGGTCGATGAGCTCGTATCGGCCTCCTCCGTCAGGCGCCGCAGCACGTCGGGGTGACGCCTCACGCGGTCGACCGTCCACGCCAGCGAGGAGGCGGTCGTCTCGTGGCCGGCGACCAGCAAGGTGAGCAACTCGTCGGCGACCTCGCTGCGCTTGATCTCCTCGCCGGATTCTCGGATCGAGGTGAGCATCATCGCGAGGATGTCGATCCGGTCGGCGAGCCGCGGGTCGGCAAGGCGGTCGTCGATCAGACCGTCGACGAGGCGGTCATACGATGCGCGCAACCGCTTGAATCGGCCACCGGGGCTCCATCGTCCGAGGTCGCGGCGCAGGAACTCGAGCGCCACGAGCCGCTGACCCAGAGCGGTCAGCGGCGGCAGCAGCCCCTCCAGCGCTGCGAGGTCCCTGCCCTCGGCGCCGAACACGGCGCGGAGGATAACCCTCAGTGTGATCTCCTTGAACGCCGGCAGCGTCGCGACCTCCTTGTTCTCGGGCCATGAGGCCATCGCCCGAACCGCCTCCTCCTCGATCATGCCCTCGTACGCGCGCATTCGGTCGCCGTGAAATGCAGGCAGCAGCATGCGCCGCTCTTTGAGGTGCCGAGCCTCGTCCATCGAGAACAGCGAGCCGGGACCAAGGATCTTCCCGAGCGGGTTCTTGCCGCCGTGGAGGACGGTGGGATCGGCGGTATAGATCGCCTTGATCAAGTCTGGCCGGGAGACGGCGACCAGCTCGCCGATCGTCGGGAGCTTGATCCTGTAGACGTCGCCGTAGCGCCGCTGGAGTCGTCGCATCAGCCGCCGGCGCGCGAACACGAAGAGGACGCCGTTGACGGCCGCCGGCGTACGCGGTCCGGGAGGCAGCCGGCGATCGGGAGTCAGCGGCTCGGCGATCGTGGACATCAGTGCTTTCTTGGGCGGCTCAAACCGTGACTGTTCATCGTCTGATGAAATCTATTCGCCATGCCCGCCCAGAAGAAGCGCAAGCCGGCGGCGAGCGCCCGTGGACCGCGGGAGGCTCGCGGGGTCACAATCGCACAGATCGAGCGCGCGGCGCGCCGATCCTTCGCCGAGGACGGCTGGGCGGGCACGAGCATGCGCGCGATCGCGCGCGAGGTCGGTGTGGATCCGGCGCTCGTGCACTACTACTTCGCCTCCAAGGAGGAGCTCCTCGACGCCGTCACGACGCCGCCGGCGGCATGGCTTGAGTCGATCCAGGCCACAGTTGCCGAGCCGCTGCGCGAGCGCGGCGAGGCGATCGTCCGAAATGTCATCTGGACTTGGTCGCAGCCCGAGATCAGTGACGCGCTCACCTCGATCCTGTTGACGGCAGCGCATGAGCCCCGCACCCGGGAGAAGCTGCGCACGTTGATCTCGGCCAGCCTGCTTCCGGCTGTCGCTTCACGGATCGAGGCCGACGAGCGGCTGCTGCGGGCATCGTTGATCGGCTCGCAGGTGCTCGGCCTCGTGATGCTGCGGTACGTGTGGGACATCGAGCCGCTCTCGTCGCTGCCCGACGATCAGCTCGTGGCGCTCGTCGCGCCGACGGTGCAGCGCTACCTCTCGGGACGCCTGACCTAGATTCGCGTCGGCGTTCGCTGTCAGGGACTGACCTACCGCCCGGCGTTGCGCCGGTCATCGACTTCATACGGCTCTTGATTTCATCACGTGATGAATATAGTCTCATCGCTTGATGAAACTATCCTCGACCTTCAGGAGCCTTGAGATGTGGAGCCCCAGCGATACTTCCTCTCCCTCCCGGCACGGGCTGATCACGGGCGTGGTCTGCCTGGCGCTGGCCGCAGTCGTCGCCGCGATGGCGTCGCTGAACGTGGCGCTTCCGGACATCGCGCGCGACACGCGCGCCTCGCAGACCGAACTGGTGTGGGTGATCGACGCGTATTCGCTGGCATTCGCCGCCTTGCTGCTCCCGGCCGGCGGAATCGGAGATCGCTTTGGCCGCCGCGTCGCGCTGATCGCCGGCCTGGTGATCTTCGGCGGCGGCTCGGCAGTCGCGATGACCGCCGGCTCGGCGAGCGAGCTGATCGCGCTGCGCGCCGTGATCGGCATTGGTGCAGCGCTGGTGATGCCGGCGACCCTCTCCACGATCACGAGCACGTTTCCGGGCTCGAGGCGCACGCGCGCTGTAAGCATCTGGGCTGCCGTCGCCGGCGGCGCGGCGGTGCTCGGACTGCTGGCCTCCGGCGCATTGCTTACCGGCTTCTCGTGGCGCTCGATCTTCGCGCTCAACGTGGTCCTCGCAGCGCTGGCCCTCGCCGGCACCCTGCGCTTCGTCCCGGAGTCCGCCGACCCGGATTCGCCCCGCCTCGATCTCGGCGGTGCCCTGATCGCCGTGCTCGGGCTGTTTGCGCTCGTGTTCAGCGTGATCGAGGCGCCAACGTACGGCTGGCTCGCGACGCGGACCGTGGTTGGCCTGGCCCTCGCATGCGTTCTGCTCGCAGCGTTCGTGGTCTTTGAGCTGCGCCGGGACGCGCCGCTGCTCGACCCCCGCATCTTCCGCAACCGCTCGCTCTCGGCGGGCAGCCTCTCGATCTTCGTGCAGTTCTTCGCGTTCTTCGGTTACACGTTCGCGATTCTTCAGTACCTGCAGCTGGTCGGCGGCGACACGGCGCTGCTGGCCGCCGTCCAGGTGCTGCCGATGGCCGCCGTGATGATGCCAACCTCGCGTCTCACTCCGCGGCTCACCGCGCGCTTCGGGACTCGCCTGGTCTGCGCCTCCGGTCTGACCCTGATCGCCATCGGGATGGCGATCATGGCGCAGCTCGACGCGCACAGCTCCTACTGGTTGATGGCGGGCGGGCTGGTCGTACTCGGAGCCGGCATGGGGGCGGCGATGACACCCGCGACAAGCGCGATCACCGAGGCGCTGCCGACGGCGCAGCAAGGCGTCGGCTCGGCGCTTAACGACCTCGCTCGCGAGGTAGGCGGAGCGATCGGCATCGCGGTCCTCGGGAGCCTGCTCAGCGCGACCTACAAGAGCAGCGTCGACGTGAGCGGGCTGCCGGCGCACGTCGCGACACGCGTCAAGGAGTCGTTCGCCGTCGCCTCGCACATGTCAGGCCCGATCGCTGCACGAGCGAGCGATGCGTTCGTCAACGCGATGCACGTCGCGCTGCTCACCGCTTCCGGGATCGCGCTTGTCGCGGCTGTCGGCGTCACGCTGCTGCTGTCGCGCAGCTGCACGCGTCACTCGCCCTGCTCGGCCCAGTACGCCTCCGCGTCGGCTTCCATCACCGCGAGGCGTGTGTAGTAGTCGGGGAACTCGTTCAGATGAGCTCGGGCGATCTTCGCCGTGACGACGACGTCGTCGTCGGTGACGTTCGTGTCGGGGTCGTGGGTGCCGTGCTCGAGCTCGACGTCCATGCCCATCCGCAGCTGCTCGACGTCAAACCGCGAGGTGGCCCAGTCGATGCCGATCCGCTCGCCGACCTGACGTGCGTCCTCGGCAGTGAAAACGGTCCTCTCGCTCATATGATGGAAGGCTACTCGCGAAGGCCTCCGAGACGCGGTGGACAGGTGCGTCTGCCCACCGCGTGTCTGACGCTCCATTGTCAACGGTCGCGCCGGCTGTCAGCGCTGCGCTTGTCGACCGAGTTCTTGTCGACGTGACGGACGCCGTGCGCGTCGCGGCTGCGGTCGACGCGCTCGGTCTTGCTCGCGTCGTGATGGGAGGGTGACGCCGCCTGGGCGGCGATCGGGGCAGCGGCGAAGGAAAGCGCCGCGATCGTGCCGGCGACTGCGAATGCTCGTGATCTCATGTTGGTCTCCTGGGGAGTTGCTGCGCCTCGCAAGAGAACGCATTGGATTGACGCTGATCACGATGAAAGCGGCCGTCAAGAGCGCGGTAAGAGGCAGTTCAGAAGCGGCTTACCACGCCGTTTTTCACTGCAGGGACGCATAACCTGGAAGCAGAGATGCGGATCCTTGTTGTCGAAGACGAACGCACGCTGGCGGGCTTCATCGAGCAGAGCCTGCGTGCCGAGGGGCATGCGGTGACCGTCCGTCACGACGGCGAGAGCGGGGAAGCGGCCGCGTTGACCGGCGACTACGCGCTCGTCCTGCTCGACCTCACGCTTCCCGGCAAGGACGGCCTCGACGTGCTCGGCGGGATCAGATCGCGGCTACCGGACCTCCCAGTGATCGTGCTGACGGCGCGAGCAGCCATAGAGCAGCGCGTCGAGGGTCTCGACCGGGGCGCGAACGACTACGTGACGAAACCGTTCTCGTTCGACGAGCTGCTCGCCCGTGTCCGCACTCAGCTGCGTGCGCCCGGCCAGCGCGAATCGTCGATGCTCGAGGTTGCCGGGATCCGCATGGACCTACGCACCCGCCGGGTGGAGCAGGATGGACACGAGATAAAGCTGACGGCCCGGGAATTTGAGCTGCTCGCGTACCTGATGCGCCACCCCGATCAAGTCCTCTCACGGGAGCAGATCCTCAACGCAGTCTGGGGCTTCGACTTCGATCCGGGAACGAAGGTGTTGGAGGTCTACATCGGCTACCTGCGACGCAAGCTCGCCGATCAAGAAGAGACCGAGGCGATCGAGACAGTCCGTAATGTCGGCTACCGCCTGCGCCTGCCACATGGGTAAACGCCTCTATCCGGGCAGCCTCCGAGCCCAGCTTGCGCTCGCCATCGCGTTCGTGACGGCGATCGGGATCGGCGCCAGCTTCATCGCTCTTTACAGCGGCACGAGCTCGCGCTTGCGTGCGCAGATCGACACGGCGTTGAGAACCCAGGTCGCCGAGTGGCACCAGTTCAGCGCGAGCGCGAACGTCGTAGCGCCGGGCGCACTCCGCCGCACCGCGGCGCAGTTCATCGCAGGACAGCGCTACCACGCCGAATCGCTGGTCATCGTGGTTCAGCCGAGCGGGGCTCGCCCCGTCAGCAACAACGAAGAGTTGATTGCCAGGCAGGAGCTACTCGAGCGGGCGGCACCGGGCGAGACGAGCCGCCTGCTCGACGCGCCGATCGGTTTCTCCACCGGGACGGTCGCAGAGGCGGGAACGATGCGGATCCTCTCCGCGCCGATCGTGTCGGAGGGCAAGCGCGTGGGCATGCTCCGCGTCGCCAACCCGCTAAGGCCCGTGCAGGACGCTCAAGCGAGCCTCAAGCGGACGTTCCTCGTGGTGGGTGCAGTCGCGCTGCTGCTAGCAGTGCTCGTGGGAATCGGACTGGCCACGCTGATCGCCGCGCCACTCAGACGGATGGCTCGCGTCGCCGCTGCGGTCGACGGAGGAGACCTCTCGATGCGCGCCGGACCGACTCGCTCGCGCGGCGAGGTCCGCGTGCTCTCGGATGCGTTCGACCACATGCTCGATCAGCTCGAACGAACGTTCAAGCGCCAGCGCGACTTCGTGTCCGATGCGTCGCACGAGCTCCGCACGCCATTGACAGTTCTTCGGGCGCAGGTCGAGATGCTTGACCGGCAGACGGATGAACACGATCGGCACGAGGCAACCGTCACGCTGCTTCGGCGGCTTGACGAGCTCGACCGGCTGGTCTCAGACATGCTGACGCTTGCGAGTGCCGAGGCCGGAGAGCTTGTCGAGCCACAGCCGATCGATCTCGACGACTTCTTCGAGGACCTCCGTCGTGATCTACCGCTCTTCGGCGAGCGCGACTTTCAACTGCGGTCGGTCGACGGCACGCTGCTGGCGGATCGTGATCGCCTGACGCAGGTGCTCCGCAACCTCGTGCGCAATGCCGTTAACCACACGGAGCCCGGCGACGAGGTGACCGTGGCCGCGGCGGCGAGCAACGGGAGGCTGGAGATCGCGGTCAGCGACACCGGACCCGGCATCCCGCCCGAGCAGCTCGAGCACATCTTCGAGCGTTTCCGTCGTCTCGATCACGGCCGCTCGCGCGACCGGGGTGGCAGCGGGCTCGGGCTGGCGATCGCGCGTGCAATCGTCGAGGCCCACGGGGGCACGATCGTGGCGGAGTCACGGCCCGGCGGGGGCGCGACGTTCCGGGTCGCGTTGCCGGGCTACCGGCCGCGCGTCTCCTCGCCCGTCGCCTCGCGCGGCTGATCGGTGGCCCTGAGCGACCCGGCATGGGCGCGCAGGTGCGGCTCTCGCCTGACCTTGACCGCGCTGGCGATGATCGTCGCCGCCAGCACGCAGGCGATCACGCCGAGCGAGGCGACGGTGGAAATCTCCGGAACCGAGCTGTTGTGGTCATGAGCGAACTCGAGAACCAGCTTGATGCCGATGAATGCGAGGATCACGGCCAGGCCCGTCGACATGTACACGAGCCTGTCGAGCAGCCCGGAGACGAGAAAGAACAGCGGCCGTAGCCCGAGCAGCGCAAATGCGTTTGCGGCGAACACGATGTACCCGTGGTCGGTGACACCGAACACCGCGGGGATCGAATCGAAGGCGAACAGTAGGTCCGTCGTGCCGAGCGCGAGCAGCGCAAGGAACAGCGGCGTCACCTCACGCCTGCCGCTGCGCCGCGTAAGGAGTTTGTTCCCGTCGTAGCTGTTCGTCACCGGCAGCGCCCGCCGTGCGAGGTTGACGAGCCCGTTCTCCTCGACGCGCGGATCCTGGTCGCGATGGCGAAAGAGCTGCACAGCGGTGCCCAGCAGGGCGACGCCAAACACCAGGAAGATGAATGAAAACGCCTCGATCAGCACCGTGCCGAGCGCGATGAACGCGCCACGCAGGACCAGCGCGAGAGCGATCCCGATCGACAGAGCCTTCGGCTGCTGAGCCGGCGGCACCGCGAACGCGCCGATGATGATCACGAACACGAACAGGTTGTCGACGGACAGAGACTTCTCGACCACATATCCAGTGAAGTACTGAAGGCCCAGGTCCCATCCAGCGATCAGCGCGAAGATCACGCCGAACGCGACGGCAATCGCCACGTAGAGCAGCGACCAGCGAGCGGCTTCCGCGAGCTCCACGGCATGCGGCCTGCGGCCGAGCACGACCCAGTCGAGCGCGAGCAGGCCGACGATCGCGAGCAGCGTGCACGTCCATCCAAGTGCGGTGACTTCTAAGACTTCAGACCGCCAGCAGCTCGGGCGCCGTTCTCGGCAGTGCGTCTGTGAGGTCCTTGCGAGTCGCAATGCCAAGCTTGGCGAACACCTTGCGCAGATGCCACTCGACCGTCCGAGGACTTAGAAACAACCGCGCGCCGATCTCGGGGTTGGAAAGGCCCTCACGAGCGAACTCAGCGATTTGCCGCTCCTGCGGGGTGAGCTCGTCTCTGGTCTCGACGCTTCGTTTCCGCGCCCGCTCACCGGTCGCGATCAGCTCGCGGCGCGCGCGTTCCGCAAACGCTTCCATGCCGATCAGAGCGAAGCGGTCATGTGCTGCGCGAAGCTGCACGCGAGCGTCGATGCGCCGGCCCTCGCGACGGAGCCACTCGCCAAAGAGCAGGTGCGCACGAGCGAGCTCCGGTCGCAGGCGCGTTCGCCCGAGCCGCTCGATCGCCTCGCGAAACAGGCGCTCAGCCGTGCCCCCCTCGCTCAACAGCGCCCGAGACCTGGCTTCGACTCCCGCCGCCCAGTCCGTGCCGCTCGCGTGTGTGTGCGCGATGAGCCGATCGAGAGCGCCTTGCGCCTCTTCGGTCTCGCCGCCACGGACCGCAGCCTCAATCCGCTCGATCAGAGCCCATGCAGAGACGAACAGCTCCGGCGTGTCGTCGCTTGCCAGCTGTGCTGCGACCAGCGCCTCCTGATAGCGCCCGAGGCCGTTGAGGAGAACTGAGCGAGCCCAATGCGCATATTGCACGGCAGTTCCCTGGCCGACGGAGGTCGCTTCCTCGATGGTTGCGTCGATCAGCGTCGTGGCATCTGCTTCGCGCCCCTGGAAGCCCACCCGCACGAGGGCCCCGTAGGGCGCGACCCGGGCGCCTGTTGCGTCGGTGACCGCGTCGGCCTCCCCGATCAGCGAGGCGGCCCCGTCGAAGTCACCGCCGAGGACAACAGCTTGAGCCATCACGTTCGCGCCGACCGCAAGCACCGTCAGCGCGCCTGAGTCGCGCGCCACCTGGACCTCACGAGCGGCGACCGCGAGGCACGTGTCGTAATCCCACACCACGACTGCGGCTGCGGTCGCGAGCCATCCCCAGCGAAGTACCTCCTCGACGGAGACCTCGATACCAGCGAATCCGGTCGCCGCGCGCTCCAGAACCGACGCTGCTGCGGCGCGTCCCTCGGTGAACAGCAGCGAAAGGCCATCCAGCAGCAGGTCGCACGCCCGCGCAGGCTCCGTCGCCGGCGGTGCCGTCCGCGCCTCCCGCGAGACGTCGTGCAGACTTCCGGCGCTGGCGAGCTGACCGGCGAACAGAGCTGCGCTCCACGCATCGAGGAAGGTTTCGCGCGCGAGCCTTGAATCGAGGGGCTCGAGCGTCTTGGCGGCCCGCAGCAGGAGCGGCGGAGCATCGCTGCCTCGGTTCTGGGAATACGCGGCCTCCGCCCGCAGCAAATCCACCTGCGCCCGCTGTAGCTCGGTCAACGATCCCGCCTGCGCCGTGGCCAGCAGGCCGAGCGCCGCATCGAATCCGCCGGCGTTGAGACTGGCGTGCGCGGCGGCGAGCGCGCGGTCGGCCCGGCGCGCAGGATCGCGCGTGAGTGCGACCGAGCGCTGGAGAAACGCTGCCGCGGCCGCGAACCCGCCGCGGGATTGCGCGCGTCCGGCCGAACGCTCGAGCTCGATCGCGACCTCCTCGTCGGGTCCGGAGGCCGCCGCTGCGAGATGCCAGGCACGGCGATCGGGATCGACCGCTCGATCGGTCGCCTCCGCGAGCGCCAGATGCACTGTCCGCCGAGCCTCCGGCCTCGCGGCCCGGTACACGGCCGAACGCACGAGCGGGTGACGAAACCTCACCCGCTCGCCGATCGCGAGCAAGTCTTCCGCCTCCGCGCGGGCGGCCGCGCCGGTGTCGAGGCCGAGTCGCTCGGCGCCGCTCGACAAGAGCAGAGGATCCCCGAGTGGCTCCGCCGCCGCCAGCAGCAGCAGCAGCCGGGCGTCCTCCGGCAGCGCCTCGAGCCGTTGCAGGAAGCTGGTCTCGATCCGGGCCGGCAATGCCTCGTCGTTAAGCAGGCCAAACCCGCCCGCGAGCTTGGTCGCGGTCAACCCTCGCGGCAGTTCCAGCAGCGCCAGCGGATTCCCTCGAGTCTCCGCCACGATCCGGTCTCGCACGGGTTCATCGAGCAGAAAGCGAACCACGGAGCCGAGCAGTGCGCGCGCATCTGCGTTGCGCAGCCCGCGTACCTCGAGCTCCGGCAACCCGGCGAGCTCCTCGGCTGGCTCGCGTGCCGCGAACACCAGCGCCACCGGCTCCGCCAGTAGCCGCCGCGCGACGAACGCCAGCACCTGCGCTGAGGCCCGGTCAAGCCATTGGGCATCGTCGATGACGCACAGGATCGGCGCTTCCTCAGCGGCCTCGGAAAGCAGGCTCAACACCGCCAAGCCGACCAGGAACCGGTCGGGCGCAACTCCGCTGCTCAAACCGAACACGATCTCGAGCGCCTCGCGCTGGGGAGCAGGGAGCCGGTCGCGAAGATCGAGCATCGGTGCGCATAGCTGATGAAGGCTGGCGTAGGCCAACTCCATCTCCGACTCGACCCCGACGCCGCGGCCGATGCGCAGGTCCGCCGCGCCGGCGATCAGATGGTCGAGCAACGCGGTCTTCCCGACGCCGGCCTCGCCGCGCACCACGAGGGCACGCCCCTCGCCCGCACGAAGCGCCGCAACCAGCCCATCCAGAACAGCGCACTCCGAGCGCCGTCCGCGCAACTTCGTCAACCCTCCCGGTAAGGGATGGCGATCAGCCATGAGCAGCACCCCATCCTAAAGCAGGGAAGACTCCGGCCTCCGGCGATGCGACGGGTGCGCCGACCGCCGCGTCTGTGAGCATGTCGCGCACGCAGATGGATGTCGATCGCGAGAAGCAGCTTGTCGCAGAGGCGGCCGCACGGCTGGCGCAAGACGGAATGATCGTGGGCCTCGGCAGCGGGTCAACGGTCGCGCTGATGATTCCCGCCCTCGCGGCGCGAAAGCTGAACGTGCGATGCGTGGCCAGCTCTCCCGCCTCCGCGCACGCAGCGCGCGAGCTCGGCATGGACGTCGAGTCATTCGAGGGAACGGCCGCGCCGACGCGCATCGATCTGGTGATCGACGGAGCCGACCAGGTTGCTCCATCGGGATGGCTGATCAAGGGTGGCGGCGCTGCGCACACGCGCGAGAAGGCGCTGATCGCAGCCGCTGACCGCTTCGCCGTGATCGTCTCGTCGAACAAGCTCGTGCCGCGGCTTTCGCCGCCGGTCCCGCTCGAGCTGCTGGAGTTCGGCCTAGCCCCGACGATGGCACGGCTCGGCGACGTCAAGCTACGTGACGTGCCGCGCAGTCCCGACGGAGGCGTGATCGCCGACTATTTCGGCGACTTCGACGATCCCGAGCAGCTGGCCCTCCATCTCTCCACGACCGTCGGCGTGGTCGAGCACGGACTGTTCGAGCCGGCGCTGGTCTCGGAGGTTCTCGTGGCACGCGACGATCGCGTCGAGCGCATCGAGGTTGCATAGCGCCGTTCGCCGATCAACGGCCCGAGCGCACGGGACGCAGCGCCCACAGCTGGCCCTGATCACCGAGATAGTAGAAGCGACCGCCGAAGCCGGGCATCACGATGTTCCCGGGAGCCGGTACGTGAGCAAGCACCCCGGACCGGGCCAGGATGCGCCCCGTCGCGGCGTCTATCCACACGACATGATCGCCGCCCTTCTCGAAATCGGTGAAGACGAGCTGCCGGTGTGCCGCGGGACCGACGAGCGCCGCGAACTCGAGCGATTCGATCTTGTCGCGCCACTCGACCGAGAAGCCGTGCTTCGGACTGAAGTGCATCCCCACGAGCTGATCGACGGCGGAGTCCTCGGTGTAGACGCTGCTGGTCGCGGTGTCCAGAGCGGCTTTGGAGACTTCGAAGCTGTGTCCCGTCTTCAGGGTTGCGGCCGCGAAGGGACGTATCTGGAACTTGCGCTTGGAGTTCGTGGTGCTGACTGCGGTGACAGTCATCGGCGCGGGCGAGGGCAAGAAATTCGTCTGGACGACCAGCCACTTGCCAAGCAGCCCGGGACCGGTCCCCGAGGTCTGCTTGCCAGTGCGGTAGGTCACCGGCCCCCACGTCCCGTCAAGGGTCAAGGTTGCGCCTTTGTGCGAGTAGCGATAGCGGACCAGCGTGCTGTGCTGAGCGAAATACACATACACGTTGCGTCCGAGCCGACCCGATGTGATGCGGCCGGTGATCGGTTGCGCCGGCGTGATGTGCGTGAGGATCTTCAGTCGAACGGGGTCGACGACGACCACCGGCGTCGGCAGCTGGTTCTGAGACGAGCACTCGAGCCCGCCGAAGGTGCCGGGAAGGCTGCATGGACCGCGTTCAATGCCCTTGGCGACGATCCGCCCGTCCGGGAGAACGATCATCCCGTTATACGCGGCGCCCGACTCCTTCGGGTTCTCGGGTAGCACGCGGCGCACAAGCGTCCGCCCGGTGACCGGATCGAGCTTGACGAGCACGTTGCCGTAGATGGCGTAGAGGTAACCGTTGCCGTGAGCGACAAGGACGCCCGGATAGCTCCATTGCCCAGGCGGCGGGACCTTGATCAGGGTGCGCCAGCGCTCATGCAGCGTGACGGGGTCCACGCGAGCCACGAACCCGCCGTTGGTCTGAGGATTTGCGCCGTACCCGTATACGTAGAGCTGATTGCGCCCGCGCGTAACGGGGATATAGGGAGTCGCGTAGTTGCCCGGCGCCTGGCGCGCCTCGATCTTGATCGGACCACCGCCGGCGATCTCCCTGAGCGTGCAGGTGAACGGAAACACCTGTCGCCGATCCGAGGCGAAATGCTCGAACGGCGAAACGGTCGAGAAGTACGGCCCGGCAGTTGGACCCACATGCAGCTCGCGCGAGCGCGCGCAGGGATCAGCGGCGGCGGACTGCGCGCCCGCGTGCGTCGTGGCGGAGCCAAGCGCAGCGCCTGCGGTCAAAGCCACGCCGGCGACGGCTGCGGACAGCGCGATCACACGTGTCCGCGCCCGGACACGACTTGGTTTCACGGCATCCTTTCCGTTAGGGGGCTGCTTATGCTACTGCTTCGTCGCGCCCACGGCGCTTCTTTTTGCCGAGCCGTTGCATGCCGATGTCCTGCCCAGGTTCACGACGAATCCGGTCGCGTTTCCTGGCGGTGTCACTCGCAGCTTGTAGAAGGTGAAGGCGTGGCCCGGGCAGAACGGGCCAGCCGCCCATGCAAACGTGAAGAACCCGCGTTTGCCGGGACCGATTACCACTGTCCGTACCTTCACAATCGACCAACGAGCGACGGTCGCCCGCGCTGAGCGGAGAACGTTCCCGTGCTTGTCGAGCAGGACGGCCCGCGGGTAGCCGCGCAGACTGCAGGTGGCGTTCCCTACGTTCTTGAATGCGTACTGGTTGAAGCGGTGCCCGGTCGCGGCTTGCTGACCGAGGAACTGAAGGCTCAGCCGAGCGGTCGAGCAACTCGACGCCGTCCGGGCAGCCCCAAGCGCGGGAAGCGCAAGGGCACCGACCGCGAGAACCATGGCCGCGCCGATGACGATCGGTGCGAGCTTGCGAGGAGCACAATCCATCACGATCACTTCCCTTCACTCCGCCGATACCGTGTTGCTGGGCGACCCTACTGCGGCGCCGCAACGACAGTCAAGTGACGTTAAGTGGGTTAACCTCGCGTTGGATTACCAGCGTTACTGATAGCTGCGCATGACGGTAATAGGTGACAAACATGTCACTGAGCTCCCGCCAGCGAGCGCGCAGCGCGCAGCGCGAGCGCCATGATCGTCAACGTCGGATTGGCCCCGCCGGATGACGTGAAGACCGAGCCGTCGGCGACGATCACATTTGGGACGTCGTGCAAGCGCCCGTGGGCATCGGTCACTGACGTACCTGGATCGTGACCCATCCGCGCGGTGCCGAGCACGTGCGCTGTCGTGAACGGGCCCTGACCGTCCGCAACCGCGCCGGGCCGGGGAACGCCGTCCGGCTGCGGGGGGCTCGCGGGCCATGCTCCGGGCGTGGCGTCCACGATTTCCGTCAGCCGCTTGCCGAAGTAGGCCGCGGCGGCCTGCTCGAAGCGATGGGGCGTGTACGAGATGCGCGGGATCGGGACGCGGTGAAAGTCGCGGAGCTCGGGGTCGAGGTCGACCCGGTTCTCGAGTTGCGGAAGGTCCTCTCCGATCATCGTCAGGCTCGCAAGGTGCTCGCGCAGGGCCATGCCGCGCAGAGCGTCCTTGAGCGCCTTCCCGCGGAGTCCGGCGCGAGCGTACGCCTTGGCTTCGTCGAGGAGCAGCACGCCGCCGCCGACCTCGACGACCCCGCCCTTCAGGTACGGCAGATCGGACACCGCCGTGGCGGCTCCGTCGAACGGCCCGATCAGGTCGTCGATCACGTGCGTGGCCGCCGGTCCGCGCCATGCGTGAACCGGCGAGGAGAACAGCGCGGCGACGGACACCAGGTGATGGAACATCAGGTTGCGTCCGACTTGTCCGGAGCTGTTGCCGACGCCGGAGAGCAGCAGCAGTCGCGCGGTCTCTACCGCGGAGGCGGCGAGCACGACCACGTCTGCTCGTGCGCGCCGCCGCGTGCCATCCGCCTCGAGGTACGACACGCCCAGCGCGCGGCGTCGATCGCGGCTGCACTCGATCCTGTCGACGAAGCATCGGGAGCGGAGCTCTGCTCCCGCGCGGATCGCCTGGTGCAGGAACGTGATTGCGCCGGCGCGCGCACCGATCGCGCAGCCAAACCGACCGCAGAACCCGCACGAGTTGCAGACAGCTGGATCCACGGCCATCGGGATCGGATAGGTCGTGTAGCCGTGCTGCGCAGCGCCGTCGGCCAGCAGCGATCCGGCCAGCATCGGCGGGTTGGTCGGCATCGGAAAGGGACCTGTGCGCGGTGCCTGGGCCAGCGTCGGCGCGGGCACCTTGTCGAGATCACCCTGGACGCCGAGCACCTGCTCGACCTCGTCGTAGGATGGGGCGAGATCCTCGTAGCTGAGCGGCCAGTCCGCGAGGTTGGCGCCGTCGATCGGTCCGTGCAGTGATCGTCCGTGAAAATCCTGGCGCCACAGCCGCGGCGTCTTCGCATCCCAGTGGACCGTGCCTCCGCCGACCGTGGCCGGCAGATTGTTCACATCGCCGACGAACGAGCGTCGCAGCCCCTGGCGCGCCTCGCCACGAGTGCGAAACGCGCGCGGTTCCAGCAACGGATCCTGCTGCTCTAAGAACCGTTCACGGGCGACCTCGTCTCCCCACAACACCGTGCCCGGACCTTGCTCGGTCCCGAGTCCGTCGAACAGGTTGCGGCCCTTCTCGAGCACGATCACCGGGTGGCCGGCGCGGGCCAACGCCCAGGCGGCGACGCTGCCGCCGGCTCCGGAGCCAACAATCACGACCGACTCGCGTCCCATCACTCAGATCCCAGCTCCCAGCCGGTCTCAGCCGACAGGCTCGAACTTAGATCCGTGAGTGCTTGGCCTGAGCGTTCCGCACCGGTGTCGGGTTCGGAGACCTGCTCGGCCGTGAACCCGCGCGGTTGGGTGAACCCCGGCCAGCCGAGCGGCTTCCAGCTGCTCCCATCCGCGTTTGCGCCGTACTGCGGCGGCCCATAGACCGCATCGAGCGTCATCATCAGCACGAGACGGACGAACGCTGCCGAGCGCTCGTCGGCAACTTCGAGCAACTCGTCCTGATCCGCCAGAGATGCGTCCGCGAAGTCCCGCCCGCTGGCGTCTCGGGAGAGATCATCAAGCAGCGCCAGTCCGTCGCTCACAAGCTGAGCGAGGCCCGTGACGGGACCTGCGAATTCGCGCTCGGGCAGGCCGCGCGAACCCTCCAGCCTGATCCGCCAGCCGAGTTCGGCCACCCGATCAAGCGGCACGAAGCCGCCGTCCTGCGCGGCATGGATCGGAGGCTGCGCGTGCTCGAACGCGCCGAGGAACAGCTCGATCGCCTCCGCGGCACCTGCCTCCAACGCGCCCGGATCGGGGTCCTCCGGAGGGCCAGGCAGCAGCCGTGCAGTCAGGGCTTTGAGCGTGCGGAGCTCGTGCGGGTTCATCAGGTGGGGCGCTCCGCCGCGCGGCGTGCGGCCTCCTCGAGCGCCGCGACGGCAGGGCTCGAGAGGTAGCCCAGCTCGGTGCGCGCCTTGGAGTCATCGAACAGATGGGGAAGCCGCCCCGAGCGGACCTCGTCGGGGATGAGCAGCTGCGGCTCTCGTCCGATTCCTCTGAGCGCGAGGGCGGCCAGACGCGCGGCCGCATACGCCGCGACCCACGGGACCGGCAGGCGGGGGACCGGCTTTCCAACGGCGTTGGCGATCGCGCCAAACACCTCGCGCATCGACAGGTTTTCGCCGCCGAGCAGATAGCGCTCCCCGGCTGTGCCGCGCTCGTACGCCTGGAGGTGCCCTGAGGCGACGTCCTCGACCGCGACCACGTTCAGGGCGCTGCGCGCCAGGTAAGCGCGGGCGCGTCCACGCGCGACGTCGGCCACCATCTTGCCGGTTGGGGTGGGGCGCAGATCTTCTGGACCGACCGGAACCGTTGGATTGACGACGACGACATCGACGCCCTCCCGAGCCGCCTGTAAGGCGAGACGCTCGCCCTGCAGCTTGGTGCGCTTGTATGGCACCGCGCGCTCCCGCGGCGGCGGGAGGTCGCGCTCGGTGGCGTTTCGGCCGTGCACCGGTCCACAGGTTGCGCACGAGCTCGTATGAACGACGCGTCTTCGCATACCGCGTGCGGCCGCATCGAGCACGACCGCCGTGCCGCGCACGTTCACGGATTCCATGAGCGCAGCATCACGCCGTGCGTAGCTGAACACCGCCGCAAGGTGGAACACCGCGTCGCACCCCTCGACCGCGCGCCGCACGGCGTCCGGATCGAGCACGTCTCCCTGCACGAACTCGACCGCGTCGGACAACACGCCGCCCGGCGGGGGACGACGGTCGAAAGCCCTGATCTCGGCGCCGCCGCGCGCGAGGGCGACGGCGACGTGGCTGCCGATGAAGCCTGCCGCCCCCGTAACCAGCGCCCTCACCCGGTGGCCACCCGCTTGCGCTCCCGGTTCGCTCGCGCGCTGCCACGCGCCATGCGCAGCCCAAACCGGGTCATCGCCCGGGGCATGTGTTCCGCCCGGGCGACGACCTCAGCGAGCGCGTCGGCGAACCGACGCACATCCGCTTCCTCGATCAGCAGTGACGGCAGCGCCTTGACGACGTTCAGGCGGTGCCCGGCGACCTGACAGAAGATCCGGTGCTCGTGGAACAGCGGCACCGTGATCAGCTGGGCGAACAGGCCAGGCTGGACTTGTTCGACGGCGCGAAACAACGAGCGGCTCGTGATTCCCGCGGGCGGCCCGAACTCGATCGCCCAGATCAGACCCAGGCCACGTACGTCGACCACAACCTCGTGGCGGTCGACCAGCGGCCTGGTGAGATCGAGCAGCAGCTTGCCCATCCGCTCAGCGTGGGCCACGACGCCGTCGCGGTCCAGCACGCGCAGCGTCGCCAGCGCGGCTGCGGCCGCCAAGTCGTTCGTCCCGAACGTCGATCCGTGACGTACCGCGCGTTCCATCCCATCGAACACCCGGTCGAACGCAGCTCTGGAAACGAGAACCGCACCGATCGGAACCAGACCCCCCGAAAGGGCCTTGGACAGACAGATCATGTCGGGCTCGAGATTCCAGTGCTCGAGTGCCAGGAACCGCCCGGTGCGGCCCAGCCCCGTCTGCACTTCGTCACAGACGAACAGCGCACCAGCCTCGCGACACAATTTCTGCGCCGCCGCGAGATAGCCATCGGGAGGGAGATGGACTCCCTTGCCCTGGACCGGCTCGACGATCAGCGCTGCGACGTCGCCTCGCGCCAGCTCCGTGGCAAGCGCGTCGGCGTCGCCGAACGGCACAGGCTCGCAGCCGGGCAACAGCGGCCCGAATCCGGTCCGGAACTCGTCGTTGCCGTTGATCGACAGAGCGCCCAGCGTGAGCCCATGGAAACCGTGGTCGGCATACAGCAGGCGCGGCCGTCCGGTCGCCGCGCGTGCGATCTTCATCGCAGCCTCGACGGCCTCCGTGCCGGTGTTCGCCGGCACCATCGCCGCGACGCTCGAAGGTGCGCGCGCGAGCAACTCCTCGGCGAGGACTCCGTTGAGAAGCGTGACGCCGAGCTGCGGGAGGTTTGCCGT
Source organism: uncultured Solirubrobacterales bacterium (assembly GCA_963796525.1). GTDB lineage: Bacteria > Actinomycetota > Thermoleophilia > Solirubrobacterales > Solirubrobacteraceae > Palsa-465. The sequence goes on along the minus strand of CAWCMD010000003.1, from coordinate 60,378 downwards.
CTTCGCGGCAAGCACGTCCTGGACGGCCTCCACGACGTCTGGGTGATTGCGGCCCAGCGCGAACACGCCGTAGCCCGAGATGAGATCGAGATAGCGCTGTCCATCAGAGTCGATCAGATGCGCGCGGTCACCGCCGACCCAGACCCGGTCGAAGCCGAGCGTGCGTAGGATCCGTCCCATCTGCGGGTTCAGGTAGCGGTCGTTGAGCGCCATCTCCTCGCCCGTGCGAGTCGCGAGCAGCTCGGAGATCGGCAGAAGCGCGCTCATCGGTCCTAAGCGTAATGGGGGCTGCGACCGCGGCGTGATGCTCTAGCGTCGCCAGAACTTGAGCCGTTGGACCGAGGCGGTGAGGATGTGGCCCCAGGTGATCTGCGCCTCCTGGCGCTGTGAGATCGCCTCGAACGGGCTGAAGCGCATCTCGCCTCCGGTCCCGAGCTTGATCGTGCCATCGTCCTGCCGGGCACCGTCGATGTAGATCCATCCGCGCTCGATGCGGACGCTGTCGCTCATCGCCACAGCCTAGCTCCGCCGCATTGGGAGGCGCGGCTGAGGCCGCGCCCGGGTCGGCCAAACCGGGACAATTCGCCCGATGCCGGAGCCCTTCGTGACGCCCGAGGAGACCTCGCCCACGCTTGCGGCGATCGTCGCGCAGGTCGACCCTGCGCTGCCCGATTACCGCCACCAGACCTCGCCGGACGGGATGATGACGATCGTCTTCACAGACATCGTCGGATCCACCGAGATGATGGAGCGGCTCGGTGAGGACGCCTGGCTGGACATGATCCGGGCGCACAACGAGCTCGTGCGCGGCGTGGTCGCAAAGTCCGGCGGAGACGTGGTGAAGTCGCAGGGTGACGGGTTCATGCTCGCGTTCGGAAGTGCCGCCGCGGCGCTGTCGTGCGCCGTGGCGTTACAGCGCGCGGTGGGAGAGTTCAGTGCCGCCCATCACAGGCCGCCGGTCCATGTGCGGGTCGGGATACATACCGGGAACGTGTTCGCGCTCGAGGACGACTTCTTTGGTAAGGCGGTGGTCCTGGCGGCTCGGATAACCGGGCACGCAGAGGGTGGGCAGATACTCGTTTCCGCAGCGTCCAAGGAATTCACCGAGCGTCTGGAGCTGTGGGGTTACTGCGCGCCCACCTCGCTGAACCTCAAGGGGTTAGCCGATCCTCAGCGCGTGTACTCACTCGATTGGCAGTCCGACCGAGTGCACTGAACACCTTCGCCGTCCGCCGTCCACCCCCGTCCAGCCCCGTGGGGGAACGACCCGCGTTCACACGCAGGACTTACGTTGCTCTATGTGGACACTTACGCCTCGCATCGATGCTCGCGCGATGAGAACCAAGCATCTCGTGTCGTCTCTCGCGCTGGCCGGGGTGTTCGCGGCCGGCGGTTTTGCGCTGAGCGCTCCCGGCTCCTCGGCTGCGCGCCCTGGTGCAACGACCGCAACCCTCGATCTTCCCCCTAGCGTCGTGTCGGAGCTCGAAAAACTACCGCTCGGCGACGGCAAGGTGAGCACAAGCGGCCCGCAGCGCGGCTATGTCTACGCATGTCACAGCGCGAACGCCAACCAGGGGGGAGCCACCGACACCGACCCGTGGATCCATGGCAGCACCTTTGACCTGCTTGCTAAGGCGAAGGTGGAAGGCAACGTGATCTGGCCGAACGCCACGTTCTCGATGACGAAGGCCGGCAACGTCGTGAAGTTCTCGGGCAACCTACTCCCGCTCAACACCAGCACGGGCACCTTCCCGATCTCGGTCAGCGATCCCGCGCATCAGTACGACGGTAACCCGAACCAAATCGGCGCACACGCCTACACGCTCGCGTTGCCGTCCAACCCGCAGGCGGCCAGAGCAGTGAGCTGCCTGCCCGGAGGAGCGATCGGCATCGCCAAGAATGGCGTTGCGATCTTCAGCGCGCTGGACGCAGGCAACCGCGACGCGGTGGCTCACGAGGTCCAGGATTCGAACGGCGGCCATCCTGACGTGAGCGGGGTGTACCACTACCACTCGTTGCCGATTTCCTGGACGCTGTCGCGCACCTACCAGCCGATCGGCTGGGCGCTCGACGGTTACCCGATCTATCCAGCCTACGACAGCAAAGGCCACCTGATTACGAACACCCAGCTCGATGCTTGCCACGGACGGATCGAGTACTTCGGGACGGGCTCGCACCGGGTCGCTCGGTACGTCTACCACAGCACGTTGGCCTTCCCCTACACCATCGGCTGCTTCCACAGCTCGCCGGTCAGCGCCCAATTGGGTGAGACACTGGGCCCTGGCGGGCCGGGGCCAGGCACCGCTCCGGGCGCGTGACGCCGGTCCATTCGCGACGGCTCGAATGAGATCGTCGTGAGCACTGCGCGCGTCGATCCGCCGCAAATCGATCCGCGGGCCTCCCCGCCGCCGGTAGACTCGCGCTCCCGCATCATCGACAAGGAGGTCGTCGTGCTCACCCGTCTCGTCTCGTTGTGCCTGGTCATCGCCGCGTTCGCGGCTGTCGGCTCGGCCGCTGCGCAGGGCGCTGGCGTCACACCCAGCCCGGGTACGTACCTAGGCCGCGACCATGCCGACAAGCGCGTGCATTTCAGCCTTAGCCGGGACCACCACGTCATCAACTTTGAGTGGGGCAGCGTCCGGATCTTTGCCAAGGTGGCGGTGCAGGGCGGGGCGTTCGCGTTCACGGGCCATGGCTACACGGTTAGAGGACACTGGACCAGCGACCATTACGTCGAGGGCTCGATCTTCCACCACGACGCCGGCTATACGTTCGACGCGCACCAGTACGCGTTCTGATCGCGACGCGCGAGGGTGCGGGCATTCTGCGTCGGTTTCGTCGTCCTGTTGCTGTGGTCTGCTGACGTAACGGTTGCTGGGGCCATCGACCACCTCACCGGCCAACTCGAACGCGGTATTCGGAGAACTCGCTCGCGACGGCTTCAAGTGCGTGGTCATCGTCCCGCAGATGTTCGCAAGGACAGGTTGCCAGCCCACGTGATGATCAGCGTCCAGCGACCGTCAGGCCTGCATACGACGATCCGCCTACCGCCGCCGCCTCGCGGACCGATCCACACGCTCACATTCGCCCTGCCGCCGTTCGCTCCCGGCGCCTACCGGCTCACGCTGACCGCGACCACGTCTGACCACCAGGTCGCCACCGCCTACGCGCCGCTGCTGCTCCTCAAGCCTTGATGGCCACGGGGACCGGCCGGGCCCCGCGCGCGAGCGGGGCGTAACCACCACACCGGCTGCTCAATCGCTCGGCGGACGCGCCGGCAATCCGGAGCCGGTCCGCTGCCACTCCTCTAGGATCGCGTTCTCGCCGGCGACACGTCCGGCTGTGCCCTCGAAGTCGCGGAACATCCGTTTGAGCCGGCGCAAGCCGTCGCTTGGGAACGCGGCGATCGTGTGCGCCAGCTCGACGGCCGCCGCCTCCGCCTCCGCTGCGGGCGCCGACTTCGCCAGCAGCCCAAGCCGTTGCGCCCCCTCGCACCCAACCGTGCGGCCGGTCAAGATCAGGTCCTTGGCGACCGAAAGCCCGACGAGCGGCACGAGGCGCGCCACACCCACCGGCACGCCGAGCCGGGCACCCGCCCACGCGAGCTTGAGGTTGTCTCCGCCGACGCGCAGATCACAACCCGCGGCTAGTTCGGCTCCCGCGCCCACGCAGTTGCCCACACACACGCAGATCGTCGGTATCGGAAACGCCTCGACCGCCGCATACACGCGCGAGAAGGCCTCCATCCTCGCCATCCCGCCCTCGCCGTCCAGATGCTCCGCGACGTCGGCGCCGGCGCACAGCGCCCTCGTGTTGGTGGTGGACAGGACAAGCACAGACAGCGCGCGATCGCCTCTGAGCTCGCCCAGCGTGCGCTCGAGCTCCGCGAGCGCCGACGAGTCCAGCGCGTTTCGGCGCTCGGGGCGGTCCAACCGCAGCACCTCGATCCCCGCGGACAATCGCTCTCGCACGAGCGTGGGACGGTCGGGCACCTGAACGGTCATCGTCGCCCGCGAGCATACGGTGGCTACCAGCCGGTGGTCTGACACACCCGCGGATCGGGTAGCCGATCGTCGATGAGTGGCGTAAGCCTCGACTGGTCCTCGGCAGAAGTGCGAGACGGCAAGCTCGAGGTCGCTCTGCGAGGAGAGCTCCCCGCGGGCTGGAAGGACAGCTTTGTCCGGACGGTCACGCTGCTGCACGGCGACGAGTGGGGCAAGGTCACAGTCAAGAAAGATCGGATCCGCGTGCATCGCGTCGCGGAGGGTGATGAGGATCGGCTGCGTCACTTCCTCGAGAGTGTTGTCCTGCAGGCCAACGCAGCTGTTGAGCCGGTTGAGGCGGAGGATCACAAGGATGGCGACGCGGACGAGGACGAGTCCAGCGATCTGAACACGGCGATGACCCGGCGGTTTCGGTCATTCGCTGCTGATACGGACAAGCAGGAGCGCTAACGCTCGTCGACGCGGCCGCTTGCCTGCCAGCCGACCGCCTGCTTGGCTGGAGCAGTGGCAGTTGTGACTTCGTCTCGGGTCTCGGTGTCCGGGGATGCGAGCACGTGGGAGGCGACGCCGAGGCTGTTGACCATACGGTCGGTCTCTTCGGCGACCGGCGTCGCGGGGCCAACGCGGGCCGCGAGCGCCTGCTGGGTTTCGCGCAGCGGTGGCAGCGCGCCGGGGCTGCGGTGGTCTTGCGCAGCGGCGGCGAGCTCGAGGAGTGCCGCATCGAGCTGGTCAGCGAATGCGCGCGCCTCCGTCGGAGGGGCTGGTGGGTCGTCTTCCAGGTACGCCTCGAGAGCCAGCGCGCCGTCGGCGAATCGGCGCAGGCTCGTCAGGATCCCGGTTGCGCGATCGGTGCCGAACTGCTTCCGGTGCCCCGTCGGCTCGAGCAATGCGCGCTGCACCAGGGCCTCGGCGTTCGTTCGCGCGAGCCGGGCGCGGGCGCGCGCTGAGCTCACCGCGTCGTTGGGGTAACGGTCGAGATCCAGCCACGAGGCCAGCAGCTCGCGCACGTATACCCGGTCCGCATCGATTAGCTCAGCGGTTGTGTCGGGAAGCCGGGCGCTCTCCCAGGTTGGCCAGACCGCATAGATCCCGAGGGTCAGTGTTGCCCCGATCGTCGTGTCGAGGAGGCGGTCAAGCGCCGTGGCGTATTCGGTGTGTGGCGCTGCATATGCCACGAAGAAGATGATGCATGCGGTGATCGAGAGGGTGAAGGCGCTCTGAACGCAGTCGCGAACTTCGATTTCGACCGGTCGATAGCCCGGGTCCGCGGGCCGCGGAGAAGGAATCAGCCGTGACGTGTAGTACTCAACGGACTGATGGCACTCCGTCGCGCCTACGCGGACGAGTATGCGGAGCGGGTCAACCGCGCGGCGGTTCTGGTGCGGGAGGTGTCGCTGGCGGACGCGGTGCGAGCATTGCAGGCGGAGTTCGGCCTCTCGGAGCGCCAAGCGCGTCGGTATGTCAACGCGGGACTGGAGCGGCCGGATGGTGTGTCGGTGCCGGAGCGCACGGTGGTGTTCACCGTGAGGTTGGCGCCGTCGCTGATCGGCGGGCTTCGCGACCGGGCTGGGGTGACCGGTCAGTCGTTGAGCGCGGTGACCGCAGAGGCGGTGCGCGGTTATCTCGCGGGCGCTGGCGGGCGGGGCGGTGGCCAGACGCCTTGAGATCGAGTTCGTCGGCGACCGGCTCGCCGGCGCGCGGCTCGCGCAGGCGTACTCGGTGTTGGCGCCCGACCGGCGGCGTGTGATCGGCAACGAAGGGAGCGGTGATGAGCGGCAGCGACAGGCAGAGCAGCGATCAGTCGAGGATCGCGGCGATCTACGCGCGGGTGTCCTCGGAGCGCCAGCGCCAGGAGCAGACGATCGCCAGTCAGACCGCCGCGCTGCGTGAGCTCGCCGAGCAGCGCGGCCTCGTCGTCCCGGACGAGTTCGTGTTCGAGGACGACGGGTTCTCGGGCGCGAACTTGCACCGGCCCGCGCTCGAGCAACTCCGCGACCGCGCGTTTGACGGGTGCTTCGAGGTTGTGCTGTGCCACGGGCCCGACCGGCTCGCTCGGCGCTACGCCTACCAGGTGCTGCTGCTGGAGGAGCTCGCGCGCGGGGGGATCGAGGTCCTCTTCGCCAAGGAGCCCGAGCGGTCGGGATCGCCGGAGGACGAACTGCTGCGCCAGTTCCAGGGGATGATTGCCGAGTACGAGCGCGCTCAGATCGCCGAGCGGTGTCGTCGCGGGAAGCTGCACCGCGCGCGAGCCGGTGCGGTGTCGGTGCTCTCGGGCGCGCCCTACGGATACCGGTATGTCAAGCGGACCGAGCACGCCGACGCGTTCTATGAGATCGACGAGCTCGAAGCGCCGATCGTTCGCGAGATCTTCGACCGCTACATCGAGCGGCGCGAGTCGATCGTGCAGATCGGAAAGGCACTGAGCGAGCGGGGCGTGCCGACCCGAACCGGCACGCCGCACTGGGGATCGTCAACGATCTGGGCGATCCTGCGCAACCCCGCCTACACCGGCCAGGCTGCCTACGGTCGCCGGCGCTCTACCGGCGAGCCAGCGAAGCCGATGCGCCTGACCCGCCAGCAGGGCAGGCGCTCGAGTCGCTACGGCTACGAGCACGTCGGGCCCGAGCACTGGCTGCGGATCCCGGTGCCGGCGCTGATCAGCGAGGAGCAATACGCGCTCGCTCAGGAGCTGCTTGCGCGCAACAGCCGGCTCTCGCCGCGCAACACGCGCAAGCCCTCGCTGCTGCAGGGCATCCTCGTCTGCCGCGAGTGCGGCCACTCCTACTACCGCAGCTCCGGCCGCAGCAAGACCGGGAACGTGCACCACTACTACCGCTGCTCGGGCGCGGACAGCTTCCGCCGCCCCGAAGGTCGGGTCTGCGCCGCTCGCCCCGTCCGCATCGACGAGGTCGACGAGCCGTCTGGACGCAGGTGCTCGCGCTGCTCGAGAACCCCGAGTTGATCAAGGTCGAGATCGACCGGCGGCTGCAGACGCTCCGCGCCGAGCACCCCGCCACCCGCCGCCGCGACAGCCTCCAGCGCGACCTGACCCGCGCGCAGAACGCGTTACGGCGGCTGATCGACGGCTACCAGGAACAGCTCATCACGCTCGACGAGTTCCGCGCCCGCATGCCCGAGCTGCGCCGTCGCGAAGCGACGCTGCGCGCCGAACTGGACGCGCTCGACGCCCAGCTACACGATGCCGAGGCCTACCTCAAGCTCACCGAGACGCTCGACAGCCCGTAGTTGGCGAACAGGAACGTGCAGAACGCGAATGAGAGCGCCGTGATGAGCAGGGCGAGAGCGTATGGCCCGGGATCGAGCGCGCTCGTGATCAGCGTGGCGAGCAGGACCCCCAAGGCGGTGCCGATGTATCGCTGCAGTCCACGGGTGTAGGTCGAGCCGAAGTCCGGGCGCAGCACGAACAGAACCGTGAGGGGGATCCAGTAACCCCTCGGCAGGTCGAACACGAGGTCGATCGCCGCTGCGATCGCAACCGTGATGCTCAGGCGGATCGCGTGCCGGAAGGCGGTCGAGCGCAGCGTCAGGTTGGCCCGCAGAATCGGTCGCGCGCGCCGCAGCCCGAGCTCGCCTCGCCGCGGTCGGCGATGCCGAACCGGATCGTCGGGGCCCGCTCTCTGGCGTCGCCACGACGTGACCAGGTCGATCGCGCCTCGCAGTTCCCCGCGTACCGACATGCCGCGGCGCAGTACCTCCTCGAGTTCCTTCGCCCGGGAGACGTCCCCGGTGGCGCGGCACCGGGCGAGTTCCTCGCGGAGGGCGGCTACAGACCCGTCAAGCCGCCGCCGCAGTGAATCCACGTCGAAATCGGCCCGCCAATGACCGGCGACGAGCGCATCCGCGATCGCCTGCAGCGCCTGCGCCGCCGCCTCGCTGCCGATTTCGAACGCTCGGGTTTCGGCCTCGGGATCGGTGAGCTCGATCCGCTTGCGCGTATTACGGAGCGCGACCATGTCGAGATAGGTTCGGTCGGCCTCGTCGACCATGACACGGAACGCTTCGGCGGCCCCGCTCTGCACCGCTAACGAACCCTGGGCTGCGTCAAGCGCCTCGCGCGCCGCGCCGAGCGCGAGCAGTACGGGACGGCGGTCATCGCCGCCTCGTGGATCGAGCACCCACGTCGCCAGCGCGCGATACACCTTCGCGACCGCTTGGCGCTCGGGCAGATGAGCGTGTGCGCGCCACAGCACGAGCACAAGAGCAATCGCGAACAGGCCGCCGGCGAAAACGAGGGCGGCGCGCTCGAGCGCGTGGGCGACGTCTGCCGGGAAGCTGTAGACGAGCGTGACCGTGAGCGGCGACATCAGCGCGACGAAATACGCCGGCAGCCCCAGCGCGATGAACATCCCCGCGCCGAAGCTCGCCAGAGCAAGCAACAGAACAACGACGACCGCGTTATGGGCAGCGAGTTCGCCCGCGAACGTGCACAGCGCGACGCTGACGCTCGTGATAAGCATCGCCGTGATCCGTCCTCGATACGGCCCACCCGAATCGGTGAGCCCGACCATCAGCGCACCCCCCGAGAAGGCGACGGCCTCGACGAGGTATCCGGTGGCCGCGCCGACAAGCAGAGGAAGACCGACCCCAAGCGCGAACCGAGCGCCCCACTTGGGCTTGACCTCGCTGCGTTCGAAGCTGATCGTTCCTCGGAGGATGCTCCGTGCGGTGCCCACGGCTACGAGGACCGTATCGCGTCAGCGGAACCGAGCGGTGAGCGCGCTACGGGCCGGTCGGCGAGGCGTCCCGGCGTCACACCCGGTCCTCGGGTTCTCGTCGTCGAACCCGGCAACCGGCACCCCACAGGGCAACCTGATTCCCATGGGGCGGTGGCGCTACGCTGCGCGCCTGTGAGGCAGACGGTGCAGGTGTTGAGGGACGGGCAGGCACGCGAGTACGTCGTTGCCGAGGAGCGCGAGGACGGATCGCTGCTGCTGACCCCGGAGCCAGTCGTTGGTGCCCAAAACACGGTGCCCGCCGACGACGGTCGAGCCGTCGTTGTCGGCGCTGCTGAGGTCACCGCGATTCTCCAGGTGCGCGACCTTACGGTCTCTTACGGGCCCAAGACGGCCGTCGACGCGGTCAGCTTGGAGATCCGCGAAGGAGAGATCTTCGGTTTGCTGGGACCCAACGGAGCCGGCAAGACGAGCACGCTCAGCGCGATCGAAGGGCTGGTCAAGCCCCAGTCCGGGACGATCCTGCTCGACGGCATCGACAGCAGACGCCATCCCGGCCAGGCTAGGGCCCGAATGGGTGTTCAGCTTCAGGCGACCAGCTTTCAGTCAGAGCTGAAGATCAGCCAAATCGTGCAGCTGTACGCCGGGCTCTACGGCGTCGAGCTCTCCAGCCGGCAGATCGCCGACGGCCTGCGCGTGATCGGGCTCGAGGGCGAGGCGCACAAGCCGTTCAAGCAGCTCTCAGGCGGACAGCAGCAACGCCTCTCGCTCTACATCGCAGTGATCCACGACCCCGCCCTGCTGTTGCTCGACGAGCCGACCGCCGGCCTTGATCCGCAATCGCGCCGCCAGCTGTGGGGCCGGATCGAGCACATCCGCACCGAGGGGGGAAGCATCCTTTTGACGACGCACTCGATGGAGGAGGCCCAGGCGGTCTGCGATCGAGTCGCGATCATCGATAACGGCACGCTGCTGACAACCGAGACGCCGCATGACCTGATCGAGAAGCACAAGAGCGACCCCCGCGTCCGGGAGGTCGCCCGCGGCGAGGTGACGCTGGAGGACGTGTTCATCGGGCTCACCGGGAGCGAGATCCGTGACTAGCTCGAGGATGACGGCCGCACCGACCACGCGCCTCGTCTTCAGCTCACTGCTGCGCGCGGACTTCGCCGTGTTCCTCAAGCATCGCCGGGCGCTGATCATAAGCATGGTGCTGCCCGTCTTCGTGCTCGTCAGCACGAGCGGGAACAAGGCCACCAACAAGTTCGGCGGGGCGGAGTTCGTAATCGGGTTGGCGATCGCTTACGGACTGCTCTCGACGTCGCTGATCGGCTACGCGCTGACTGTCGCGCGAGACCGGGAGAAGGGCGTCTTTCAGCGACTGCGTGTCACCCCGGCCCCCACCTGGACGATCATGACCAGCCGGCTGGCGATGCAGACGGTCGCGAATTTGATCATCGCGACCGCCGTCGTGATCATCGGTAGCCAGATTCATCACATCTCGCCGTCCGCCGGCCAGTACGCACTGGTGCTCCTTGTCTCGATCCTGGCCGGGGCCGTGTTTCTCAGCATCGCCCAGGCGCTGGTTGGTCTGGTGAGCTCAGCCGACACCGTGCAGGCCATCGCGCGGGTGCTTTTCGCCGTCCTGATCCTGCTCGGCATTCTGGGCCAGAGCGGAGCGTTCGGCGCCTTTTGGAGCTCCGTCGCGCGCTGGACTCCGGTCGGAGCGGTGATGACACTGTTCGCCGGCGTGCTCGACCTCCATGCGTGGTATAGCCGTGACACGCTTTCGCTGCTGGCGTGCCTTGGCTACATCATCGTGTTCGGCGGGATCGGCATCCACTGGTTCAAGTGGGACGCCCGTTGAGAGCACCCGCTGAACGGCCGGCGGGATGCCGCTCATCCCACGCCCACCTTTTGACGCTGCGGTTCGATTAGTTGTACGGCTCGAGCAACTGCCTTCGCGCTGATCATGGATGTGTGTTCCCGGTGAGCCCACGCGAGCGGAGCAGCTCGATCACTGCGGTGCTGGGTTGCTTTGGGCCGCCGTCGCCAACTGTGAGCTCGTCGGTCGGGGCGTCCGCGTCGAGCAGCAGCGTGACCGTGGCCACCCAGTCAGGTGCGGTCGCCAACTCCGGCTTCTCGCCGCTTCCGACGAGCGCCCATTCCAGAGGCTGGGCGTTCCAGCGGGTGTCACGGAGCTTCAGGTCGGCCCCATGCCCGAGCAGCATTTCGACCGTCTCGGCATCCCCAGCGTAGGCAGCCGCGTGCAGCGCGGTGGCCCCGTCGTCATCGACGCCATCGCGGCGAGCATCGAGCGGGAACCCGAGCTCCAGCATCAGCCGGACCGACGCCACGTTGCCACGCTCGGCCGCTGCCACCAGTGCTGCGAGATCGGCGGGTTCGAGGCGACCGACCAGCGCCGGGTCGGCGGCGACGAGACCACCCGCGGTGGCGCCATCACCGGTGACGATTGCCTCAAGCAGCCGGTGGACCGGATCATCGCCCCCTCCCCCGAGCAGCTCGACAGTCGCCGCGACGCCGGCGGTCAGCGCATGGCGGCGGACCGAGCGACCGTCAGGACCCGGCAGGTCGGGGTCGGCGCCGGCGGCCAGCAGGATTGGGACCGCGTCGAGGTCCGCGTCAGCGACCGCCTCCGCCAGTGCGTCCGTGAAGAGCTCAGGTTCCTGCACAGCGTGTTCGGTCAGCAGCACTAGGCACCACGTTCCTTCGGCGGCATACAGCGACGCGAGCAGGGTCTCTGGGCGCACCGGCGCTCCGCGATCAAGCAGGAGGCGGATGATCGGCTCGTTGTTGGGGCTTGAGTTGGCGCTCGTGACGGCACACTCCAGCGGCCGCCAACACCGCCTGCCGGTAGTTGTTCCGTCGAGGTCGGCGCCGGCGTCGAGCAGCAGGCGCGCGACCTCGGCAAGTCCGGGGGCCCGCGCGGGATCGACATGGAAGCGCGAGGCGCACGCGAGGTGCAGTGCACTCCATCCGGTAACGAGATCGATGCGGGTCGCCGCGCCGGGGTCGCGGCGCAGTTCCGCTTGGACGCGGCCAGCGTCGCCTAGGACAACAGCAGCCGGAAAGCCGGAGTCAGCCAGCGCCGGGTCCTCGTGGAGCATTCGTGCCGCGGCACCGATCTGGAGGTTGACGCTCGAGCGCAGGAACCGCACGACGTTCTCGGGGATCGAGGCGTTCCGAGCTTGGATCTCCCGGACCAGCGCCGCCCAGCTCGGTTGGCCGAACTCGCGTGCCAGCGCGAGCTGCGCCCCTGCGAGCGTCAGTGGTGCCGAAACCGCGGCGAGACGGGCAAGCGACTCAGCATCGACGGCCTGGGCGGAGCGGAGCAGTTCCTTCGCCCGGCGCCGCGCCTGGTCGATGTCCGGGTGCTCAGGAAGGACAGACATGACATCTCCTCTGTGGCCCGGTGGTCCGCGTGCCAGGCCCGGAGATCGTCACGACTGCAAGGTCTGATCGAGAGGTGAACTCGGTTCTGCCCGCGGACCCGGAGGCGTCCTCACACGCCCGGACACAACGTACCACGCGACTGCTTCGCGGCTGCCAGCAGGACGAAGGCCCAGTTGATGCCCGACGAACCCGAAGCGCTCGCGCTCGTGATCCTCGACAGGGCGGTGCGGCTTCGGCGACCAGGTCCGTACCAGCTGGTGGCGGCGATCGCGGCCTGCCATGCGCAGGCGCCAACGCCGGCGGACACCGACTGGCACGAGATCGCGGCCCTCTACGAACGCCTCTACCAGCTCTCGCCCTCGCCGGTTGTCGCGCTCAACCAGGCGGTCGCGGTCGCGATGGTCCACGGGCCGGCCGCCGGGCTCGCGTTAGTGGATCAGCTTGAGCCCGCAGTGGCACTGACCGACTACTACCTGCTCCCGGCTACACGCGCTGATCTGCTCAGGCGGCTGCGCCGCCACCCAGAGGCAGCGTCGGCGTACCGCCGAGCGCTGGCGCTCGCGCCGACAGACGCTGAGCGCCGGTTCTCGACCAGGCGGCTGGCCGACGTTTCGGGCCTTCAGCCCAGCTGAGACCACAGGCCGCCGACTACGACGCGGACACCCTCACTTCGTCGGCCGGCACCCACGCGACCCTGTGGTTGTAATCGATCTCGTACCACAGCCGGCCCTGTGAGAAGCGCTGCATCCGCGAGACGTACGTCTGCCCGGCCCTGCTGAACCCGAACTCGGTATCCGGGCACATCCGCGTGTCCAAGGTGTTGCCCAGATACGTGGCGGGATACTCCGGACCGCTGAACAGCGTCGTCGGATGGGCTCCGCCGCGGAATCGGACGAGCGCGCCCCAGCCTTCGCTGGTGTCGGAGTCGCGAACCCATCCGGCCGTCCCGTTGAAGTCGATCTTGTCGTAGAGGACGTTGTGGACCCGGCGCCTGCCCAGCAGCGCGAATTCCTGTCCCCAAGCCGCCTTTGCGCGGAGATCGCTGGCCGAGACCTCCGACAGCACGAACGCCGTATTCGGGATGATCGACCACGGAAAGTTGTCGCACGAGAAGTCGAGCTGATCGTACGTCGGGGGGTCCCCGATCTTCGTCGACGGTACGTACGTCGACGGGTTGCTGGCACCCCTGACCAGCGTGCTAAGCGCCGGTCGCCCGTTCTCGTCGGCATATACGTTCGTGAACGCGTTCTGGGACCCCGTGGTCCAGAGGAACCAGTCGCGGGCCGAGGCAAACTGGTCGCCCACCGAGATCTCCCGGATGTTCTCAGTGTGCTTTGTGTATCGCTCGGGGATCTCTGCCGGCGGCAGCGGCCCGTCCTGCGACCAGCGCTTGTATGCCTTGCGAACGAGGGTCATGTAGTACGGCCAGTCCCACGACGGGCCGGGATCCCAGTGCTGCACATGCTCATCGCCCACGGAGTTCGGGATGTTGTCGTGCCCGAGGATGTGGGCGCGGTCCAGGGGGATGCGGTACTTCCACGCGACCCACCCGACGAGATCGGCGGAGCGCTCATAAAGCTCCTGCGTGTAATAGCCCGCCGGCGCAACCGCGAAGCCGATGTGCTCGACCCCGAGCCCGAATTGGTTGTACCAGAAGTTATTGACCTGCTTGGTCCCGTTCTTGTCGGCGACGAACTGCGTCACCGCGGGATCGGAAGCGTTGACCTCACCCGAGACGACGTACTGCGTCGAAGACGCTGAATTCGGGTTGGTGAAGGCGAACACGGTCCCCGCGTAGGCGCCCTCAGTGTCGTGGATCTCAATCGAATCGATGAAGTCCTCGCCGAACGGGCGGTTCATCGGGATCACCCCAGGCGGATTGGCCGGGATGAACTTCGACACCTTCGGATAGTCGGCCGCAGCACCCGAGGCGGCGAAGCCCCCGGCGATGAACACCACCAGCACGATCCGCCAACGCCGCCGCAGCACAGCGCCAGCCACAACAAACCCCCACGCGGTCATCCCCTCACCCTCCTGTCTGACCCGACACAGATCGGATCGACTGAATCGTACTTCGTTCTGAGGCGGGTGCAAATCCGCGGGGGGGTGAGTAGCGGGTGGGAGGTCAAGCCGTGCGCTGATCGCAACGGTATCCTCGGCGGGCGTGTTCGATCACGTCGGAATCGCCGTCACGCATCTCGCGGCGTCCGAGCGCTTCTACCGCACCGTCCTCTCCGTGCTGGGCGCCGAGCCGAGTCATGCGGACGCCGAACTCGTCGAGTGGGAGGACTGGGACATCGGGGCGACGGACGCCGGGCATCCCGTGACCCGCGGCCTGCACGTCGGTTTCCGAGCGCCGTCCAGGGAGGCCGTGGACGCCTTCTGGCAGGCCGGGATCGATGCTGGCTACCGCGACGACGGCGCGCCAGGCTCGCGGCCGATCTACAGCGCGGACTACTACGGCGGCTTCCTGCTCGACCCGGACGGCAACAGCGCGGAGGCGGTGCACATGAATCGCCGGAACCCCGTGCCCGCCGGCTGCATCGACCACCTCTGGATTCGTGTCCGCGACCCTGCCGCGTCCAAGCGCTTCTACATGACGATCGCCCCGCACGCCGGGCTGCGGCTCGGCGCGGACAAACCGGACCGCGTCCAGATGGTCGGCGAGAACTTCAGCTTCTCGCTGATCGCCGACGAGCGGCCGCTCACGGAGCACGTCCACCTCGCGTTCCCGGCGCAGGATGACGTGACCGTGCGGGCGTTCCACGCCGCCGCGCTCGCCGCGGGCTACGAGGACCACGGCGGCCCCGGCGAGCGTGCCGTCTACCACGAGGGCTACTACGGCGCGTTCGTCCTGGACCCCGACGGGCACAACGTCGAGGTCGTCAACCACAACCGCTGAGCGCCTACGACCGCCTCACCGCGCTGACGACGAATGCGACGTAGTTCATTGTGAAGCTGCCGCCTGCCGCGTCGATCGCTTCCCCGATACCCGCCAGCAGATCCGCGAGGCCGCTCTGCGGAATGGCGGCGCCGCTGGTCAGGAGTGCGTCCAGCCATTCGTCGCGCGTGTAGTCCTTGGTCCACTCGAACCGCCACCGCTCCGGCTCGTCGAACGCGCCCGTCGCCCGCATGCCATCAGCCGCCTTGGAGCGCATCGCCGCGTGCGCTTCTTCCATCGCTCTCGGTGCGAGCCGGCTATGGAGCGACTCGGGCAGGACGCGGCGGTAGACCTCGGTGAACGCATCGTTGAGGCTTCCATACTGCTGGCCGGTGATCCAGAACACGGCCAGCCGACCAGTAGGGCGGAGCACGTCGGCCGCCTTTGCGGCCCCCGCCGCCGACTCGACCCAATGCCAGCTCTCACCGCAGACGACCACGTCGAAGGTCCGGCCCGCGGCCTCCCAGGCTTCGAACGTCGACACTTCGACGCTCACCCCGCTGCCTCGCGCGAACTCGGCCATCCGTTCATCCGGATCCACTCCGAGCACCGTGCAGCCGGCAGCTTGAAACTGCCGCGCCACGATGCCCGTGCTGGTGCCCACATCCAGCAAGACCCCTCCGGGGGCGGAGGCGACGATCCGGCTGATCAGGGCCTCGGGATAGCGAGGTCGCGCACGGTCATAGCGCTCCGGATCGGACCCGAACGACTCCGCCGCCCGCCGCTGACCATGCGGCTCGCCGCCGGGGCCAGACGTAGCGTTGGGTGATGGCACCCCGGGCACTATCGCACGGGCGGGGAAGAAGCGGACCGAGAGCCGCGGCTCAATCCAATCCGGGCAGGAGTACTACGGGTAGTGGGGGGAGAAGGCGCAGGTCGGCGCGTCGGCAGACGTGCGGGCTGCGTCGCCATTGAAATGCGCCCCGACTGTCCACGTCATATACGTCTGGTCAGGGTTGACCTCGACGGTGTCGCTGTAGCTCCCGTCGGCGGCGGTCCGGACGTTGTGAACGAAAGTCAGACCAGATGGCGGTCTGTACGTGATCGCGACGGTGCTGCCGTTTACCGCCGGGGTCAGTGAGCCGGTCACCGTGAACGCCGCCGGAAACGCGGTTGCGGTGCCTCCAGGACAGCCCAGCGTCAGCGCTGAGGCGGAAGGCGGCGGCGGCGGGGCCGCGGTGACGGCGACGGAGCCCGATTGCGAACCGATGTACCGGCCTTCGCCGAACCACCGCGCCGTTATCCGCCACAGACCAGCCTGGTCGGCATCGATCGACGCGCTGTCTGAGAAGTTACCTCGCGAGTCAGTGAGCACGCTGTGTGTGAACGGCGCTCCGTGGGCCGGCGTGTAGATCACCTTTATGTGCGTGGACACGGCCGGTCTCAGCGAACCCAGAACGGATAAGACTCCTCCCTTCTGAGTCACGGACGTCACTTCGGTGTCAGTGAGCGTGGTGGGCGGCACGGTGCAGTGCGACGCCCGTCCGAACACGACATAGTGCGGATCGAGGTACAGCGACGCCGGTGCTGTACCCGCGCCGGGGTTGAACTTGATCGCGGAGCCGGCGGCGACGAAACAGTTCAGCTGCCCGGGATCAGCAGCCAGCCCGAGGTAGTCACCCGAGGATCCGAGGCCGGTGGGATCCGCCGCCCCGCCCGCGACCGCCACGGCGGCGGCGTAATCGCGTCGGAGGTACCCGACGGCATATGTCGGGTTGATCGTCGGGCCGCCGAACATGAAGTCGACGCCCAGTTCGGCCTCGCCATTGACGCTGAGCTGGGGATTGACCGTCGCCGCATTGGCGTACTCGATCGAGTCATAGTCGACCGCCTGCAGGGTCGCCGCGTCGATACCGACGAACTCAACGGCGGGCTGGTCATGCACGTGGACCGTGCCGCCACCCGGCACCGCCGCGTCGCGGCCCGCGTCCCAGCCAAACCAGACAACCCGTCCGGTTCGTGCCCCCGTCACCACGACGCCGTCCTGACTCGTGTAGCGAGCGGCCCAATCACTTCCGCTGGGAGCGGCGTCGGCGGGACCGCCGTTGTTCTTGGTGGCGATGCTCGGCACGTCGACCTCGTAGAAGACAGGACTGGGATCGCGATCGAGCCACTTCACGAGGTTCAGGCGGCTGGTCGTCTGGCGATCGGCGAAGAACTGGCTCGCCGGGTTGTTGAAGATGTTGTTCTGCGCGGGTGCAAAGCGGTAGTCGCCGCCCGACTTAATCGGGAGCGATCTGGCCTGATCCGGAACGATGCTCGGATGGACCACGTTTCCCAACTGCGCCAGCGGAAACCTCCAGATAACGCTCCCGAAGACCTTGTTCTCCGGGTTGTAGACGAACGCAGCCGTAAGCGACAGCATGCTCTGGCTGAACGCCACGTGCGGCCGGTCCAGGGTGGCCGTCTTGCCCGCCGCCGGGGCCCTGGCTCCGAGCTCGGCGGGCGTCCAGTCGTAGTAGCTCCAGCAGCGGGCATTGCACGCCATGAACGACGCAGAGGTAGTAGTCGCAACGCGGATCACGTTCGGTTGCGTCGAGTCCTGCACCCCTCCGCTTCCATCCTGGTACTGCAGCACCCACACGAAGCGGTCGAGCGATGGCACGTACGTGACAACCTGATCACAGCAGAAGCCGCCCGCGGCGTTCGGGAATGCAGTCGCCGGGTCAAGCGGGTAGAACGACCGGCCCCCGTTGAGCGAGTACGCGTCCTTCGTGTTCGTCGTGTACAGCACAAGCCCACGGCCGCTGGCCGCGACGCTCTGCTCGCTGCCATCGGCAGGAGTCAGCGTCGGCGAAACCGGCATCACGACGGCCGGGCCTCGCTGCAAGCTGATGTTGCGAACGAGCTGAAGAGCGAGCCCGGCTGCGGAATGCGCGGATTGCTGAGCCTGCGCCTCCGACGGCCCGCTCTCACGTATCGCGGGTGTCTGGGGAATACGCCGATGAGGAGGGCGAATGAAGCGCCCTACCGGCAGCGGCGGCGATCCGAGCTCATCGCCAGCGGGTCCGAAGAAGAACGACGGCGACGTCGAGAATGTTCCACCCCGGGAGCTGCGTGGAGTGATCGGCGCGCCACGATGCGATTTCAGGATGCTTGGCGTGCGGTTTGCCGGACACAGCCGCGGGCTCTGGTGAAAGCCCTTCCGTGGCCGAACCTGGTGCTTACCGCGCTTGTGCGCGTGCCGCGGGCACTTCCTGCGCGTCGGGTGGTGCCGTGCGGCAGCCCTTGTCTGCAAGCTCGCGGGTGCCGTCGCCCCAACCGTCCCCCCGGACGCCGGCGCAGCCTGGCTTGAGAACGGGACGGCGCAAGCAGCCAGCGCAACCAGGAGGCCGCCCGCGCGAGCACACCGTCGCCTCAACCTGGCAAGTCTTTGGCGTGATCGCATCAGAACCCCTTTGGTGCTGCGGGCGAGAGAAGCGGGCGGTGGAACGGGCCTATGGCCCGTAGGTGACATTTGCGCAGATCGCGCTGACCGTGAAGTTGTCGTCGATCGTCGCGCTGGTGTTGTTGACGTAGGCGATCCAGGCAGCGTTCTGGCTGATCGGCTCTTCCTGGTCGATTGACTGCTCGACGCCGGTGGCACTGGTGGTGACGTAGCCGCCGATTACGTGCATGCCGGCGGGGCATTGCGCGACCGCATAGTCGCGCGAGTTGGGCGGGTTGTCCGTGAGATTGCTGGCAACTGTCACGAGACCGGTCAGCCCGCCGGCGCGCTGGGCGCGGGGAACGCTCTTGAGCGTGCCTTCCCGGACCTGCTTGCCGGTGATGGAGTCGTTGACGATTCGGTTGCCGGGCTCACTGGCGACCTTGATCGTGGTGCCGTCGATCTGGCTGGCGGCGAGCGCGGTTCCGCCCAGCGCGACGAACAGCGCGGTGAGGGCGACGGCAAGCGCCGGCGAAGGTCTGCGACGACGGGTGTGATTAATGGTCTTCCTCCTCTTACGCGGCCGGGTGTAGGCGACCTGACGGTAGGCTCTGGAGCGCGGCCCTACATCAGGGAAACCCCCTCAACTTTGAGAGGGGAGGACCTACGTGCGGAGCGAGCCCTCGACAATGCGCGCGACTTGCACCCGCGAGCGTGCGTCGAGCTTGTCGAAGATGCGAGTCAGGTGCCGCTCGACGGTCTTCTCGCTAAGGACCAGGCGCTCGGCGATCTCACGGTTGGTAAGTCGTGCGGTGACAAGTTCGACGACTTCGCGCTCGCGGCCGCTGAGCGCTGACATGCCGGTGCTGTCGCGCCCGCGGCGACCGCCGCGGCCGACGCGCTCCCCCATGCGCCGGAGCTCGCGGATGGCCTGCGCTGCGTGTCGGCTCGCGCCGAGAGCGGCGGATTCATCGGCCGACCGGCGCAGCTCGGTGAGCGCACCTTCTCTGTCGCCTGCGGCTGCCAGCGAGCGGGCGACGAGGATTCGTGCGCGCGCTGACTCGATCGGGTGCGCGATCGCGAGCAGCTCCGTGGACTCGCGGGCTGATGTCGCCGCCTGGTGTGCGTTTCCCTCGGCGAGCTCCACGAGGGCTTGTGCGTGGAGTGCCGCTCCGGTTCGGCCTGGCAGCTCTAGTCCGTCGGCGGTCACGCTCGCAAGTCGAGCCCACGGCGCCGCTTCGTTGACGCGACCGAGCGTGATCTCGGCGCGCGTCAGGACCTCGTAGAAGTACGGGCGGAACGCTGGCTCAACGCGGGGTAGCTCGGCGCCGCCGAGTGCATCCAGGATCTCCTCGCGACCGCGAGCGGGATCACCGATCTCAACCCGGGTCTCTCCGAGCCAGCCTCCGTTGACGGCAGAGAACGGATTGTCGGCAAGCGAGTGCTCGAGCCGCCTCGCCTCCTCGCCGCTGGCAACAGCTTCGTCGAGCGCCCCCATCCGGAGATTCACCAGCGTGCGCAGGCCGAGCGCCCATGACATCACGCGCTCGCTGCCCGACAGCCGCGCGAGCTCCAGCGTCGTGTCGGAATGCTCGACGGCCTCCGTCAGGCGTCCGCTCCACACCGATCCCAGAACGAGGCCGAACGTCATCGTGGTGAGCAGATGCCCACCCCCCGTGCGCCGACCCAATTCGAGGCCGTGCTCGAAGTGCCGGATCGCGAGGGTGTGATCCTCCATGCTCAGCTCGAGCCAGCCGAGCCAGTCGTAGGCCTCGAGCCGGACGCCTGCACGATCACGCTGATCCTCCTCGACGAGCGTACGCGGCCTCCCGCAGCCGATCGCGAGCGTGATGCACGCGGCCAACGCTGTACTCGCCGAGGCCAAGCACGCTTGCTGCCACGGCCTTCAGCCCGCGATCGCCCCGCGCTGCTGCAAGCCGTGACCCTTTCTCCGCCTCATCGCGCATCGCCGTCCAGTCGCCGGCAGAAGTAACGGTCTGCGGCGAGCTCGAGTTGCAGCTCGGCGGCCTCACGGATGCCGGATCGGCGAGCTCACGGAGGGACGCGCCGCAGCAGCTCGCGCGCTTCGCCATGGCGGCCGAGGAGCCGGTCGATTACCGCGATGAAGCAAACGATGCGCGCACCGACGCTGGCCTGCTCACCGCCGAGTAGATCGAGCACCACGCGCCAGCTCCGCGCGCGCTTCGGACAACCGGCCGGCCGCGCCGAGCGCGGCCGCTCGCGGCCCCAACAAAGCCAGGCGCCGGTCGGCGCCGCAGTCCTCGGGCAGCAGAGCGAGGCGCGGCGGCGAACCAGTCGGCTGCGGTCGCGGGCGCAAGCGCCGAGACCGCGTGGGCAGCCTCGGTCAGGACGCTCACCGCGTCCATGTCTCCGCTGGCGGCGCAGCGGGTCAGGTGGTGCGCGCGGGCGGCGGGCGAGGCGCCCTTTCGCGCCGAGCAGCGCCGCGGCCCGGGCATGAGCGCCGATCCGCCACGCGGCTCCGGCGGAGGCGTAGACGAGCGCGGCGGACGATCGGATGGCGGAAACGAAACCACATCGGGCTGTCGGTCGCACGGATCAGCGATGCGGAGAGGGCCTCATCGAGCGAGGCAAGCACGAGCGCCTGGTCGAGTTGGGCGATGTCAGCGACGAGGTCAGGAGCGAACGGTTCTCCGGCGACAGCCGCGCTGTGCAGCACCAGGCAAGCAGTTCGCCGAGAGCCCGCTCAGCTCATCCGCCAGCGCTTCGCTGACCGCCGTCGGGAGCACCACATCGGGACCTTCGCCGGGTGCCGGCACGGCGTCGGTGTGTGCGCCCGACGCGGCGAGGCTCGACCGGTCGAGCGTCCCGCGCTCTGCTGCCCGCGCGAGCTGCTCGAGGTAGAACGGGTTGCCCCCGCTCTCGACGAAACACGCGCTCGCGCAGATCTTGATCGCGAACGCTTCTCGAGCAACGGCTCCACATCGAGGCGCCCCAGGGGCTCGAGCCTGATGTGCTCGCACCCGTCCCGGACCGCCGAGAGCAGCGGGGTGAGCGGACGCCCCGTGCGGTGGGCCAGCAGCAGCAGCGTGGGTGAAGGCGGCGGATGGCGCAACAGGTGATCCAGGAGTTCGACCGACGCCGGATCAGCCCAATGCAAGTCGTCGAGCACGAGCACGAGCGGCTGCCGCGCCGCCAGCTGTGTGAACAGCGCGCGTACTGCCCGATGCACCCGGTAGCGCTCCTGCGGCAGCGTTGCGAGACCGCCGCCGGGATCGGGCAAGGCCGGAAACACGGCCGCGAGGCAGCGCCGCTGGGCCTCGCCGAGGTCGCCTAGTCGATGGGGGTTCAGCGATGCGAGATAGTCGTCGAGTGCATCGATGAACACGCCGAAGGGAACGTCTCGCTCCAGCTCGGTTGCGCGACCCTCGAGCACCAGGTGGCCGCGGGCAGCGGCGTCGGCGGCCGTCCAGTCGAGCAGCGTCGTCTTTCCGATCCCGGGCTCGCCCGACAGTAATAACGCTGACCCTCCAGCATGGCCGAGGTGCCCCGACGCCGCGTCGAGGCGATCGACGCTCGGCGCTCCGGCCAAGCAATCGCCGCGCGTCAACCATCGAACCGAGTCTCGCACACCAGTCATAAAGGATTGGGGGTATCTCCCCGATGTTGGTCGGCGACCGAGGACCTAGGGTCCGCTGCGTGCCCTCGTTCATCCTCGAGCACCATCACACACCGGACGAGTGCAGGACGGCGTACGCCGCCTGGCGGGGGTACGACAGCCCGCTTCGCCACCTCACCGCCAGCGCGTCCTGCGCGAGCGGCGGGCACCGCCTGATCTGGACGGTGCAGGCGGACAGCCAAGAAGCAGCGCTCGCGCAGCTCCCGCCCTGGGTCGCCGAGCGCGCGCGGGCCGAGCACATCACCGAGGTGAAGCTCCCATGAGCGCAGACACGGAGCCGATCAATCACCGCGGTCCGTGTTGCCTCGCTCGTCATCGAACAGAGTCACCAGCGCGACGCTATTGCACCGGCTAACCCTTCCCATCCAGTAGCACCGTCAAAGGAACCCGATCATGACCACGCACCAGCTCATCCGACGTACGGCGCTCTGGCGATTGATCATCGTCGCCGGCGCGATCGCCGCGCTCGCCGTCCCAGTGGCCGGCGCGAGCGCCGCCACCCAGTCTGGGTTCGGCCTGAGAGTCTTCACTGGCGATAACCCACAATTCCTCGTATTTCACTCTGCGAACTGCGTCATCAACAAGGGAAAGACCTTCGTAGCCATCGCGTATGACGAGAAATGGCGGCTGACCGTGCAGCTCGCCTCATTCACCGGATTTCACCGTTATGCACTCGAGCGGGGTCACTACAACGGCCGCTTTATCTCAGTCATCTCCCCGTCCGGCGCCGAGTACGCCAGTGACTTCATTCCCCCGCATCAGATACCGAGCGGTGGTCAGGTCAATTTCTCAGATCGCGGCAAGATCATGGGCGGAGGCTTCTACCCGATGTTCAACGAGGACGGGTCGGACGCCCTGGGCGTGGCGGGCTCGCTGACGTGCCATTACCCGAAGCGCAAACACCGCTGAGATCACCTCCGTGTTTCGCGAGTTCTGCCGCAAGTTTCCCCCGCGCCGCCACGCCGCCGTGGTCGCCTACCTGGCGTTCTTTCTCGCGCTTGGTGGTGGGGCGCTGGCCGCGACCACCGGCTTCACCGGCCCAGACGGGCGCATTCATGGTTGCGTCGACGCAAACGGCACGCTGAAGGTCATCAGGCCGCCAGCCACGAGCTGCACCGCGGGCAAGACCAGGATCGCCTGGAACCAGACCGGCCCGCGTGGGCCTCAGGGCCGGCGAGGATCACAAGGGATCCAGGGGATACAAGGGATACAAGGGATACAAGGCGCGCAGGGCCTCCAAGGCCCGAAGGGTGACGCGGGGCCTGGAGCCATCTCGATCCCAATCACCCATCTGAACCACAACACCTTCGCCCCTCCCCGCGTACTTGATGGAATCCAAATCAACGTACTCTGCGGCGGAAGTATGGTGGTCGTCAGTATCCAAAACGACACGCCGGGAGGCACCATTTACCTCAGTGGAGAGAAAGCCGAGGACGGTGTGCTGTCGGCGCTCAATATCTCGTCCACCAGCTCCATCGGCGCACTCGGGTCTGCGACCGTCAACCTAGACGTGATCGCCACGGCCCGCGGCACCTGGGATCGGATCGACCTTGGCGGCTTCTACGGGGGCGCGAACGGCTGCAATTACTGGGGCCTTCTCATCCCGGGCGCCTAGGACGCTTGACCCATGGGGAATGACGAACTGACACAACTGAGACCTGTCGTATCGCCATCTCCACAGCAGGTCAGCCAGGGCGGAACGACGCTTGGGATCCAGCCGTAGCAAACGCGCTGGGCGCGCCGTTCCGCCCTCACCGCCGGCGACGCTCACATCTAGCGCCCTATCGCAACGGACGCGCTCATGGCGGCTGCGTCGCCCACGACATTTGTCGCTGTGACTCGGCAGGCCAGCCGGTGCCTGCGGTCAGCCGCGGTGATCTTGTGCGACGGCGTCGAACCGGCGATCGGCTTGCCATTTCGCAGCCACTGGTAGGCGAACCTCATCGGTCGTGCCCCAGCCCACACGCCTGCGGAGCAGGTAAGGCGGCTCCCGCGAGCGCGCCCTCCGACGATGGTGGGCGCGACCGCATTGCTTGGTGCGTACTGCAGCTCATACGCGCCGATGTCACAGCCGGCATCGCCGTCATGGCCGATCAGAACGCCACGCTGATCGGCCGAACCGCAGCTGGCGCGGTCACCCTTTTCTACCGCAGGGCTATCCGGCAGAAGTGCCATCGTCTGTGTGGGGCCGCCGTTGTTCGCGAGCGGCGCGAGTTTCGGATCGAGCGGCGAGCCGGAGCTGCCGAACTGATCGCCGAGAGACGTCGAGAAGCCGCAGTTGGAGGGATCGCCGATCACGTTGTGCCCGCCCGACGCGACGAGGCCACCGGCCGCCGACAGATCGTGGCAATCCGGATAGCCCTTGTAGTCGCTGTTGGCGGCGAGGATCGTGTTCGTTGCAAACACGCGCGGCGAACAGCCCGTGGCGTGAAACACCGCGAGTCCGCCAGCATCCGCGCTCGACTGGTTGCTGCTGACGGTCGCATTGCTCAGGAACACGTTCGCGTCCTCGACATAGATCGCGCCGCCTTCTTGGGCTGCGTAGTTGCCGCTGATCGTCGTGTAGGTGAACCTGAACGACCCGCACGAGTTTGTCTCCACAGCGCCGCCGAACCCAGCGGAGTTGTCACGCAATAGCGAGCCGGCGAACTGCGCTGCGCCGGTTCCCGCAACCGCGCCGCCCGAGCTCGCGTCGTTGCTGGATATGACGGAATCGAGGACGTTCGCGTTTCCGCCGCTATCCACGTACAGGCCGCCGCCCGAGCCGCTCTGGTTGTCCGCGATCGTGACGTCGGTCAGCGCCAGCTGACCCGCCGTGTAGATCCCGCCACCCTGCGCGCTGCTGCCGGGAGCCTTGCCTTGCAGAACAGCGCCGTTGGTGATCGACAGCGATCCGCCGGAATCGACGCGAATCACGCCGCCACGCGCGATCGTATCCGCATCCGGCGCTGGGTTCCCGCTGTGGGCACTCACCTGCTCAAAGGTGGCGTTCCCGCCGTTCAGGACCTCGAACGCTCGGGTACCAGTCTGCAAACCGTTCGCATCGACGACGGCCTGGCCGCCGGCCCCCTGGATCGTCACCGTGTCGCTGATCGGAAGGTCCAGTCCCGTGAGTCTCAGTATGTAGTCGCCTGCGGGAGCGATGATCGTGTCCGGGCCCGGATTGCCGTTCGAAGCAAGCACGGCTTCGCGCAGCGTGCAGTCACCCGGATGGCACGGTCCCGGGTAAGGATCGTCGAAGCGGGTCACGTTGAACGTCGCCGCTCCTGCAGCGGCGGGCGCAATCGCCGCGAGAAGTGCGGCGAGCGAGATGAGTCTGACGATGCGCATGAGAGCCTTTCCTGGGAGGTTCGGTGTGTGAGCGCATCGTGGCGGGCGTTGCGAAACCCCGGAATACCCCATCGGGTCGGTGTGACCTACCCCTCCCGTGATCCAGCATCGCATCGGGGCTATGCAGTCTCACACCTTGGGTACCTGGGCGCGATCGCGCTCGCGATCAAGGATGAACCGGCACCCCAAATCCACTTCATCGGAGTCACATCGATGCACACAACATTCCATCGCAGCAAGGGCCTCGTCCGAAGCGCTGCGACCGCGATAGCGATCGCTTCGGTCACCGCGGGCCTGGCGTCGGTCGCGCAGGCTGCTCCGACTGCTCACCCGGCAGCGGCGACGACGGTCGTATGCCAAGACGTCACCGGTGACCGTTGGACGTACCCGGATCCCGGACAGCCGGGCGGCGTGGTCGTACGTCGTGATCGCCCAGAACCTCCATTGCAAGATCGGCCCAATTGCTCGCAAACAATTGGCTCCTCGGAGCCCCCGGCTTCAAGACCTTCAAATGCATTCGTCGTACTCATTTCAGCGGCGACTGCAAGCGCACCATCCGGCGCCGCCACCGGCGAACCGTGCAGGTTGTTCGGCTGGTACCCGGACTTCGGGCACCCGAACGGGCCGCGACATATGCGCCACGACCTCATCGCTCCCGCCCCGACCCCCACAAGGAGATCAAGATGCACTTCTCACGGAACCCCCGCCGCACCCGCCTGCCATCGCCGAGCATGGCCATCGCGTTGCTCGCCTTGTTCAGCTCGCTCGGTGGCGCCGCCTACGCGGCCACCACGAACGGCAGCCACCGCTCGCAAGCGGCCGTCGCGGCGTCGGCGGCAAGCAACCCGCCGATCCGTGGCCCGCGTGGCCCGCGCGGACCACGCGGCGCCCGGGGCTCACCGGGCAGCCCGGACCTCAGGGCGCCCCCGGCGCGCCCGCGGTGCTGCAACGGACGCGCCTTGACTACCTGCCTCCACACATTCACTTGAGTGTGTCCGGTACCTACGAGCAAGTCGAGTCGATTGGCACCGTCGACAAGCTCCAGGGAGACACTGTCCCGCGAGTCACGGTGAACGACACCGTCGGTGCGGACGGCCTTCAGGGCGGCGCAGTTGGGTGTGCCCTGCAGGCAAGGGTCGATGGTGTCAACGACAACGGGTCGAGGTCGACGAGCGCCGACACGAAAAGCGAAGCGGTGATTGGCGCATTCAACGACCGCGGTCTTTCCGACGACGATCGTCGCGGTCTTCACCGGCCTGCCCCCAGGTGCGCACTCGCTGAGTCTGTGGATGCGTGCGACCTTCACGAGGGGTCCGGGCTTCTGTCTGGAAGGCGGCGGCGGAGAAGCGTCACCGGTTCCGCATACGGCGATCGTCGAGGAGATGCAGTAACGCTCACGCGTGCATGCGCTCGGGGCCCGCTGGTGTATAACCAGCCCATGTCGGGGGTCGCAGTCGGAGACACGGTCGCGGACTGCCGGATCGACGCGATCGCCGGTCGCGGCGGGATGGGCGTCGTCTACCGGGCCACCCAGCTCCGGCTCGACCGCAGGGTCGCGGTGAAGGCGATCGTGCCCGAGATGGCCACGGACGCCGCATACCGTGCGCGGTTTCAGCGCGAGTCGAGGCTCGCAGCGTCGATCGAGCATCCCAATGTGCTCCCGGTGTACGAGGCGGGTGAGTTCGCGGATGGGTCGCTGTATTTGGTGATGCGATGGGTCGAGGGCATCGATCTCGGCTCATGGCTGCGCGAGCGGAGGGGAGGCTGCAGGCCCGCCGTGCAGTTGAACTTCTCGCCCCCGTTGCACGGGCGCTCGACGCTGCCCACGCCCGTGGGCTCGTGCACCGCGACGTCAAACCCGCGAACGTGCTGATCTCGCATCCGGGCGTCGGCGGGCGCGAGCACGTCTATCTGACGGACTTCGGGATCGCGCGCGCGACCGAAGTCGATCAGGCGCTGACCCGGACGGGCGTGTTCGTCGGGACACTCGCGTACGCGGCGCCGGAGCGGATCGCGGGTGAGCCCGGCGGCGCGGCCTCAGACATCTACTCGCTCGGCTGCGTGCTGTTCGAGGCGCTCACGGGCCATCTGCCGTACGTGCGGACGAGCGAGCTCGAGATGATGCACGCCCATCTGCATGACCCAGCGCCCTCGGCGCGGGTCGAGGTCGGCGCGATGCCCACGCAACTCGACGAGGTGATCCGAGTCGCGATGAGCAAGGACCCGTCGGAGCGGTTCGGCAGCGCCGCCGCAGATGGCCAACGCGATGGACGCGGCGCTCGTCGAGACCGCAAGCGCCGGCGAAACAACTGAGCATGCGCCTGCTATCGCCACGTATGCGCGGCCCTCTCCGGCGTCGCCGAGGCATTGTGGACTCTCGTTGGTCTTGGCCTCGCGGGGCTCGCCGTGCTCGTGATCGTGCTGGCGAGTGGCGGCGCCGGCCCTCGGCAATACCACCACGCGATACCGGCGCAGGCCACGTCCGGGGCCTCGGTGCCGCGCCGCTGCCGGCGTCGGTCCGCGTCGTCACGATCACCCAACTTGCCGCCGCACAAGCAGCCGGGAGCCGTGGCGCCACTCGGTCACGACACGGTCGTGGCCGATCCCGTCCGCGACCGCATCGTGATCATCCACGCCGACGGCCGACCTCCCTCGGAGATCGCAGTCGGCCGGGACCGAGCGCGCTCGCACCGACGCCGCCGGACGGGTCTGGGTCGTGGATTCGGGCTCACGCGACGTCCGTGTCGATCGACCCGCGGGCTCCCACCGGACGCTCGCCACGATCCCGGTCGGCCCTCGACCCTGCGGCGATCGCGATCGGAGGCGGGTTCGCCTGGGTTGCCGATGCACGATCGAATGATGTGCGCAAGATCGACCTCGCCGACCCGCCAGCCGTCGGGTCGCGCCGATCGCGACCGGCGGCACCGGCGGTGCGAGCGCGATCGCGTATGACGCCTAGCGGCACGGTCTGGGTCGCCAACCGGGACAGCTCGGACGTGACAGCGATCCGTGCCGGACGCGCCCGCCGCCCCGCATTACGTTGCGGCCGGCCAGTTCGATCACGTCGAGCGCCGGCGCTTGGGTCGGGACCGCCGCAGCGCGATCGTCCACCTCGACGAGGCCGGGCAGCGTGTGGGTTCGGCCGCTGGCGCTGCACGCGGGCCGCGTGATCGTGTCGGCGGTCGGCGAGCGCTGTGTGGGCCCTGACCACCGATGACGCGACGCTCACGCTGCTCCCGGCGACCGGCCCGAGCGCCGGCCGCGTGCGCATCCGGCGCTCGCTGTCGCCGGCGGAGACGCCCGCGCAGCTTGTCCTGCGCGTCGGGCGTATGCGTCGTCTCCGATGCGCGCACGCGCTTCATCGTCGCGGCGCGGTTCTGATCACCGCGCGAGCGTCCGGAACGACGAGCGTTCCCGGCGCGGTCCGCCCGCTGCCCGGACCCCGCGCGGACGTCGACAACCGCGGCCGCTGGTGCGCACGGAATATGCGGCACCGGGAGATAACCCGGTGACCAGATTCAGCGTGGAGCCGGGGGCAAGGCTGTAACGGACCTCGGCCGGATCGCCGGCGCCGAACAGCACCGCGGTGTTGCCGCCGGGCCGGCGCAGCAGCACGTCCGGCCGTCACCCCGGTTCGCGTCGAGCAGCGCACGCGCGTCCGCGGCCTGCGCCGGCGAGCGCGGCGGCGTCGAATACCGTCAGCCACTGCTGGTCCCGGGCGCGGGCGCCGGGCCGGACCTCGAGTCGATTCACCTTCGTCGAGCCGAACAGCCCCGCGATCGAGTCGGCGTGGCTGGCCGGCAATACCGTGTCGACGCTTCCGGCATAACCGCTGTCGCTGATCACGTCGTACCGGGCTCACACCGCCGACGCCCGCTTGCAACAGCACGCGGCCGACCGCCGAGGGCGAACGCGAGCCACTGGTCGATCGCGGGGTCAGTGACCGATGTCCGGTCATAGACCACGAACGTCCCCGGGCGCACATACACGACCGTTCGCGTCCATGAGCGGATCGTCCGCGCGCCGGACTGCGGGTACTCGTCCTCGAGGTGCGTCCCGGTCATCACCACATACGAGCCGCCGTCGTGAAACCGACGATCCGCGTGTGAGCACCCTGGCTGCGCAGACGATTCCCCTGTCCCCACGGCAACGGGCGGCCGACGTAGAAGATGTTGAAGATGTCGCGATTGCGCCCGCCGTCGGAGAACAGGTCGTCGTAGATCGGCTGGTAGAAGCGATCGCCGTCGCTCGTGCCGGGTGTGTTCCGCAGCAGCGCGCCGTTGGCGTTGACCAGCAACGGCCTGTCGCCGTTGACGATCGACAGCGAGCCCTTGTCGAAGTACTCCTCGCCGTTCTCCGGGTAGTTGATGTACGGGCCCTGATTTGAACGCTCCCCAGACCGCGGCGCGGCTCCAGTCCGAGCGCACCGCGACCATCTCGATCCCGCGCGCGTAGTACGAGCGCGGCAGCGCCGCGTACGGCGCTCGGGCGCGCGGTCGTCCCAGAACAAGAGGTTCTCCCACAAATCCCAGTCGGCGCCCAGCTGACCTCCGGGCTGGGCTCTGCGCGCCGCGCGCGCGAAGCTGTGGAAGTAGGGCGCGAACGGGTCATCAAGCGCAGCTCAGAATGCCCGCCTCGGTCGTGAACAGCCACGGCGTCCGCCGCCGACGGGTTATCGCCCGAGTACAGCGCCGAGGAGTCCTCGAGGGTGGTCATGCTCGGCCATGTGAAGTAGAGGAGAAAGCGCGGGTTGGCGACCGGGAACAGGTACGGGTGTGCGGCGTGGACGATGTCGATGCCCGCGGCCGTGCGGGCAGCCACCGCGGGCAGGCTCATGTTCACGCTCGCGATCGGCCCGTAGTTCCATCCCTCGGGCCACCCACCGCCGGCGAGGTTGGCGGCGTAGTAGGGCTGGACCGATCCGGCCTGCACGCGGCGCAGCCAGTCGCTGAGCAACGCGCTCCCAGTGCTCGCTGTCGCCCGCGAGCGCGATCCCGCGTACGCATCCGCCGCGTAGTAACCCGGCGAAGTAGTTGCCCTGTGGGAACGACCGCTCGAACCCGGCCCGGCTGAAGTCGCCCAGCCAGCGCTCGATCGCCGCAGTCAACGCGGGCGCGAAGCCCGGCGTCCAGGGCCTCAAACAGCCAGTCGTAGCCGATCGACATCGCGGTCGCATAGTAGCGGACGCCATAACCGCTGTCTCGCAGCGTGTCAGGGGCATGCGGACCGCTCGGCTCGGACATGTGGCGCAGCACCTCGGCGCCCAGCGCCCCGTAACGGGCGGCCCGGCCGGCATCGATCCCGAGCGCGACCTGATAGCAAAGGCCGACGTCGAGCAACGCCGGGTAGTAACCGTCCCCCTGATAGCCCTCGCCGATCCCGCCCGAGTCCGGATAGTCGTTCCCGTCCGGCCACTGCACCGCGTCGCGCCGGAATCCATCGCAGCGCGACCTCAGCGCGAGCCAGGCCGGGTCACGCTGACGCGCACGCTGCCTGATGCTCGCGAGCACCGCGGCGTCGAGGAAGATCCGCGGGTGCGCGCCGACCGGCGCCGGCCGCACTGAGGCGCAGCCATCGCCGCTCGTGCGGGGCTCGCCGCCGGCGCCTCGGACGCGCCGCACAGCCCGCGAGGATCACGACAGCCGCCGCGAGCGCCGCCACCCGGATCATCAGCTGCAGCCGATCCCGATGTCGGCCACGTCGACCCCGGTGAGGATCTCTCGCCCGTTCTGCCCCGCCGGGCCGGCCACGCGGATCTCGTGGACGCCGTCGCGATTGCCTGGGCGATCGAGGTACAGCGACACGATTCGTCCGTCGCTCAGGACGCAGGGAGAGTTGTCGTTCTGCACGCGGGAGACGAGCATCGGCTGATGCGAGCCGCTGGGCAGGCGCCAGATCTGCTCACCGTGCCAGTCGGCCTCGAACACGACGCCACCTGCGGGCGCGAACGTCGGCGTGGTGCACCTCGTTGCGCGCGCTTCCGCCGGGGCCGTCCGTGGGTGCCATCACGACGTTGACCGGCCCGCCCATTAGGTCGAGACCGAGCAGATCGCGGTGCCCGGGTCGCCGGCCAGACCGTCGCCGCAATCGAACACCACAGCGCCGTCCATCGGTCGGAGATCGCCGGCTGGGCGTTGTGGTCAAACGGCGACGCGCGATGTGATGTTCTGCGGAGCCGTCCAGCTTCCCGGCTCGCCTCGACCGTCACCCACAGGTCGCGCGTGTGAGCTCCGCCACCCTGGGGGTATACGACGAGCATTCCATCGGAGGAGATCGCTCCGAACCCGTCTGAGTGCAGTAGTGTTCCCGCCCCGCCTCTCCGGCTCGCAGCGCTCCGCCGGCCTGCAGCGACGAGCTCACCCGGGCCAGGCATGCATACCCTCCGCAGCCGAACCGCTCGGTGCTCGTGAGCATCCATTTTCCCCCCGGCGACACGTTCAGCCATTCGTCGAGCGCGTGCGGCGAGAGCCGATTCAGCGCGACGCTGATGTCCACCGGCCGAGCCGCGCCGCGGGCGTCGAGTCGTAAACGTCGCCTCCGCTGAGGCGGTAGGTCACGAACCCGCCGGCCCGCGCGCGGCGCGCATGACGACGCCGCACCGCCGGCACCCGGCACGGTGAGCCCAAGTCGCAACCAGCGTGGCCAGGATTCGAACCTGCGGCGATCACGAGCGGGAGTGAGAGCTCGGCATTGCCAGAGCATCGCGGAGCCGCCACGGCCTGTCGATGACCTTAGGGAGAGACCGGTCTACACCATATGATCGGCGGCAGAAATGGCCGATCTGCGCGCTCCGCACGCGGCCACGCCCGCCGAGCTCAAGGCCAGGATCGAGGCCGAGCGCGCCGGCGCGCCGTTCCTGCGTGTACCGCGACGGCGACGACCGCCAATGATCCTCTCCCTTGCCGGGCGACGCAGCTCACGGTCGGCCGGGCGATGGCAACGCGTGTGCGCTGCCATGGGACACGGAGGCATCACGCGTACATGCGCAGCTCACGTTGATGGCGGCCGAATGGACGATTGCCGACGAGGGCCTGTCAAGAAACGGGACCCTCCGTGAACGGACTGCGGCTCCAAGGCCGGCGGCGGCTGCTGCGATCGCGACCTGATCGAGCTCGGCCGCACGCAGACTCCTGTTTCGCTCGCCGCTGATGTCGACGCTGGAGGAGACCGACAGTCCGTCAGAGATGCACGCGGCGCCGGTGCTGTCTCCCGCGCAGCGGCGCGTTCTGGTCGCGTTGTGCCGGCCGCTCAAGCACGCGACTGCGCCGGTGACGCTGGCCACCAACAAGGACATCGCCGCCGAACTCGTCGTCGGAGTCGACGCGGTCAAGGCGAACCTTCGCGGCCTGTTCGTGAGCTTCCGAATCGAGGACGTGCCCCAGAACCGCAAACGCGCGCGCCTGGTCGAGCTCGCTTTCAAGACCGGCGCGGTGACGTCTGCGGGACCTATGAGCGGATCGGGAAGCGGCTGTCTCCGACTATTGGGCCACGCCGAACTCGCGCCACCCACCGCGCAGAGTTGGCTGGCCGTCAGGACCGGCTCGGTGATTCGTCGCCGATTCTTCATGCTCTCACCTACGGAGAGCTTCTCGCGGAGTGGACGGCGCTTGGCTCGAGCGCGTCGAACGCCATCTAGCGCAACTTGCCGAGCGGTACGTCCTCCAGGTCTGATGCCTCCGAGTAGCTGCTGCTGTTCGTCCAAAGGAGCAGCCCGCCAACGGTTTAGATCAGCTCCAAAGATGCCGACAACGCGGCGCTGACGCGCGGCCAAGCTCGCGGCCGTCGTGGAGACGGCCTTCTGGCGAGAGCCATCCCTGTAGCTGAAGTTAGGCTCAGCTGGTTCCGGCGCCGCATTGAGGCGCGACGTTCAGGTAACCCAATGACACGCGCGGGTAGGCGGCGCACACTTTCTGGCCGGCCCAATCAAGCTCGATGTTGTAGCGTGAGCCGGCCAGGGCACCGATCGTGGCGACGGTTTTGTGAGCCCGGGTGTCGACCACGTTGCCAGCGTCGCCCGCGAACAGGTAGCGGCCGTCGCGGCTGAGATTGAGCCACCCGAGATTGTGGCCGGAGATGTGAACCGTCGCGACGAGCACGGGCGGCTTATGAGGCAGGCCCGAGACATCGAACTCGTGGACAGCCCGATTGGGCCTGTCCACTAGCCAGAGATACCGCTGATCAGGGGACAGCCCGATCCCATGGGATGGGAGTGACCGAAACGTTGTCGGGACGCGGAAGCCAGGCACCCGCACGGTGTAGAGGACCCTGCCTGTCGCGACGTCGCTGACCTGAAACCCCAAGAGCCGATCCCCGGTCGTGAACGCAAGCGTATCCCGAGAGTTGACCGTGAAAGGTCTGATGCCAGGAACCCCGCCTGGCTCGAGCGGTCCCATCCTGCCGACGATCTTCCACGGGCGCGCGGCGTCGGCCTCATAGAGGAAGTGGGCGGATGCGCCGCCCAGAAACACGTGCCGCCCGCTCGCGCCGACAGCTGTGTCATGCGGAGCTTCTCCCGGCGGTTATGGCGCCAACAACCTGCCCAGTGGTCGCGGCGAGCACGTGCCACGTACGGCCCACTGTGTTCTCGCCTGTCGGCATGAAGATGAGCCGACCGTCATGGCTGATATCGAACGAGTCAATCCCAAACGGATAACCGCGGTCATACACGATTCTGCGTCGATACAAGCTGAACTCCAGCAGGTGTCCGATGCCGCGCGGAAATCCGCCGTAGCTGATGTACAGCATCCCGGTTGCAGCGCTCGCCCCAATGCCACGCACTTCGTCGACTCCCGGAAGCGTAAACCGCTGGACGAGTGAGAACCGCCTATCGATGTCGTACACGCTCAGTCTGCCGACGCCCGCGACGTACTCGTAATGGACAACTCCAAGAGACGCCTGCCCTGGCCAAGCGACGGCAAGAGCACCTGGAATGAGACCGCACAGAACGAGGAACACAACGAGTCGGGCGCGCATGGCTATCCATCTCGATTCTCCGCCTGCGACCGGCGGCGGTCAACCAACCACGCGCACCGAACTACCGAACTCGGAGTCGCCAAAGACGAGATGCCTGCACCTGTTTGCTTCCGCCTAGGCGCTCTTAGGACGGACTGGCCTCTTCGCCCCACCGAGCTGCTGAGACACCGCCGTTTGTCGATCCAATTGACAGGTCCGGCGCCCGAGACCTTGACCGACTAGCTGCTAAGCAACGGCCACGGCTGGCACCTCCAGCTGGCCAGCCATGGAGAGGAGAAGAGTCGCGCATGGCGGTACCTCGCGCGAGGTCATGCCAGCGTCGGATCACCGGACAACGACGCTAAACGTCGCGCCAACGTACGCAACACCTTGCGCTCGATCTCCGGATTCGTCTCGAGCAACAACCCGAACGCGCGTTCAGTGACGACGAAGAAGCGCAGTGGCGTCGCCGCTGTAACGGTTGCCGTCCGCTTCACCGGCTCGATCACGGCGATTTCGCCGAAGAAGTTCCCTCCGCGGAGCGTGGCCAGATGCTCACCATCCCGCGTGACTGCAGCCTCGCCGTCGATGATCACGAAGAACTGGTCTCCTCGCGAGCCCTCGTTGCAAAGAATGGTCCCAGCTGGCACCTCGAGGTCGTCAGTCAGCCGGGCGACCTCGATCAGTTGCCGGCGCGACAGGTTCTCGAACAGTGACAAGGCCTTGAGCCGCGAGACCTTCATGTCCTGACGAAACCGTGGCACTCGCCCGACCCTACTCCAACTTCGGGAGGACGCGAGCTATTTGTGAGGTCCGCCGCGGACGGGGGAGCCCGTATGGCGTCGCTGACGGATCGCGGCTCCTCTGTGTGGGAGCTCAGGCATACGATGCGTGCGTCATGGACGCTGTCACTGGATACGCCCGCAGCGGTGATTTGCAGATCGCCTACCAGGTGGCGGGTGAGGGGCCGCTCGATGTGCTGGTCGTGCCGAGGTGGTTCTCGAACATTGAGCTCGACTGGGAGCTACCGCCGACGGCGCGCTTTCTCACGCGGCTGGCGTCGTTTGCGCGGCTCGTCCAGTTCGATCGACGTGGTGCCGCGATGTCCGGCGGGATCGCTGGGGCCACTCCGTTGGAGGAGCAGATCGATGATGTTCGTGCGGAGCTGGAGGCCGCCGACTCTGAACAGCCGGCGTTGATCTCGATTGCCGAGGGCTGCGCGCTGGCAGTGCTCTTTGCCGCCTCGCAGCCGAGCCTCGTTCGCGCACTGGTGCTGATCACGCCCACTCCGCGTGTGGTCCGCGGGCCCGGATACGAATGGGCCCAGACTGTCGAGGAGCGCGCCGCGATGGTTCACGCGGTCGTCGAGCATTGGGGCAGCAGCTCACGGGACCAGCCGTGGGGGGCGTTCGCCGGCGAGGACGAACAGCGACGCCGTCTCCTCGCGCGCCACCGGCGTCTGTCGATGACTCCGGATGCCGCCGCGGCGTCACTGGCCATGGTCGGCGAGCTTGATGTGCGTGACGCGCTTTCAAGTGTGCAGTGTCCAACGTTGGTGCTGCACCGAGCGAACGACCCGTTCGTGGACGAGCGCCACTCACGCTACGCCGCGGCCCATATCCCGGACGCGCGGTACGTCGAGGTCGTGGCGCGTGGCCAGACCGCAGATGAGATCCAGCAGTTCCTGACAGGTGTTCGACGACCGGAACCAAGTGACCGCGTGCTAGCGACCGTGCTCTTCACCGACATTGTCGGCTCGACCGAGCGCGCCGCCGAGCTAGGAGACAGCGGTTGGCGCGCGCTGCTCGAGCGGCACGACGCACTCGTACGCGAGCAGATCGAGCGCTACCGGGGGCGGTTCGTCAAGTCGCTCGGGGACGGGGCGCTCGCTACCTTCGACGGCCCCAGCCGCGCGATCAGTAGCGCCATCGCCATCCGCGACAGCGTCCGCGAACTCAACCTGGATGTTCGCGCCGGTCTGCACACAGGCGAATGCGAGCTGCTGGCGGGCGACGATGTAGGGGGCTTGGCCGTTCACATCGGTGCGCGCATCAGCAGCCTCGCCGGGCCAGGTGAGGTGCTGGTCAGCGGCACGGTCCACGACCTCATCGTCGGCTCCGATCAGATCCTTGCCGATCGAGGGGAGCATCAGCTCAGAGGCATACCCGGAGCGTGGCGAATATTCGCGGTCCAGACATAGCCCGGACCCGGCATTCGCGCAGCAGCGCCTCTGCTTTCCCTCCGCGAACGCTAGTCCTTCGCCGGCGCAGTGCACGACGTGTCGGTGCCGGTGCGCGGGCTTCTACGGAGCACCCTTCGTGCGTTTTCGCGATGCGTGCAAGACGCCGGAGAGTCAGTCTGCCGTACGGAGCTAGGCCCACACCTTGTATTTCACTTGTAGGGAGCAGAGATCATGCACGGCGCACACCGATCCGACGGACGTCGAGGCGACGTTGAAAGCGGTGGCGTACCGAGGCGGCAGCTCATCCGGATGGCGTGTTGCGGCACCGTGACGGCCGGGGTGGTCGCCCTCGTCGCGCTCGCGGCCAGCCCGGCTGGCGAGAGCGCCACGGCGGACGGACCCAGCGCCGCCAAGGCCGCCGCGCCCTGCAACTACTACTACGAATGGAACGGTAAGGTCCGGTTCCCGCTGCAAAACGATCCGCACGCCACGTACACGTTCGTCTTTCTGTCGAGCGACGCGGCGAAGGACGGAGTCGGGTTCCTCGTCCGCGGTCAGTTCGTCCACGCTGCGTGGACCTCCTGGCTCACCTACGGTCAGGACGCAGAGCCCTTCAGCGGCGCGAACTTCGTCAACAACCCGCCAGCGAACTCCTACGACCCGGTTCGGGCGGACCGGGGCAGCATCGATCCCTTTAGCGTGGGCGAGCCGATGCAGGGGAAGCCCCGCAACTTCACGCTGCTCTTCACGCCGACGGGCTACCCGCGGAGCGCCAGCGCCTCCTCGCTGGACGGGACTAGGACGGCGAACATCGCGCCCACCAACAGAAAGTCCTACCCGAAGGTCAAACCGGGAAAGTTCTGGGTGCTCGCCAACCGCAATTACCGGGCCCTACCCGGCTACAACCCCGGCGGCACGACGAAGAACACCTTCCCGGTCGTTACGGCGGTCG
This sequence comes from uncultured Solirubrobacterales bacterium, assembly GCA_963796525.1. GTDB lineage: Bacteria > Actinomycetota > Thermoleophilia > Solirubrobacterales > Solirubrobacteraceae > Palsa-465. Next base: position 22,884 of record CAWCMD010000003.1, on the reverse strand, counting down.
AGCTGAAGACCGGCAAGGCGGTCAACTGCCAGAAGTACAACCTGATACCGGACGGGCTGCAGCGCCCGCCCACCGACCCGCCGTCGAAGCTCAACTACGGCAACGTACCGATCCGCATCGCGCTCAAGAACGGCTCGCACTTCGTTTTCCGCGATGGGATCGGCGGCAGCCACGGGGAGTACGCCCCGAAGAACCCGCCGGGACTGGTGCAGTTCTCACGGGCCCCGTTGGGCCCGGGCGCCGACGTGGCGCAGGTTCCCCCGCCCGACCAGTGCGCGGGGTACCTCGCTACGCGCACGAGCACACGTCTGGTCTCGCTCGTGCGGATCCCGCACATCGCGAACTACACGAACACCTACGGCGTGACCTCCTCGACCATGTTTCCCAATCCGGTCCGCTCGCCGTGGGAGGCGACCTACATGTCATTCAGCCTCTACGGGAACTCGTCGGGGTTCTACCTGCCCGGCGAACCGAACACGATGACTGTCGCCGACCGCCAGTTCAAGATCGACCCGACGGGCGGCTCGACGATCCTGATCTGGCCGCGCAACCTACCCGCGGACCAGCAGCAACGCGTCTTCCGCTACGCGAGAGAGAACGGCTGGGTGATCGTGCGCGGAGGCACCTCGGGCCGCCAGACCTCGGCCAACGTTCTGATCCGAATCAAGGGCGCGATGTCGAGCTACTTCGGTTCAACCTCGAACGTGCCGTGCTTCTTCAATAGCCCCAAGAACCGCGACAAGCCTTGGAGCGCGATCCCCGTTCAGGAGGGAAGCAAGTGGGTCGCGACCGCGAAGAACCTCGGCGCCGGAGCGCCCCAGGGTGTCACTTGCAAGTCGCTTCGGGACCTCGAGAGCGGGCGCTGCCTGCAACGCCTGAAGCTTCACATCCGGCAGACGGGAGGCAGGTACTTCGCCAGGTGACGCCACCATCGCGGAGGACAGCCGTCTATCGCCGGGCTAGCCCGCGTCGGCACCGCGCCCGCAGCACGCGAGGCACCTGAGCGGCGGCGGGCTTGCCATCGGCGTGGGGTGATTGCATTGCTGCTCATGCATCTTGAGCAGATCGCCGTGATCGTCGACGACTACGACGAGGCGATTGAGTTCTTCGTGGAGCACCTCGGCTTCGAGCTGCTCGAAGACTCGCCCGCCTTGACAAACGACGGCCGAGCCAAGCGGTGGGTCGTGGTCCGACCGCCCGGCGCGCGCACGGCGCTCCTTCTTGCGCAGGCAGACGGCGAACAGCAAGCGCAGGCTGCGGGACAGCAGTTTGCCGGTCGTGTTGGTCTCTTCCTGCGCGTCGATGACTTCGCAGCTGCCTACGAGCGCATGCGTCACCACGGCGTCGAGTTCGTGACAGAGCCGCGAACGGAGGATTACGGACAGGTCGCCGTCTTCCTCGATGTCTCCGGTAATCGTTGGGACCTACTTGGACCTCGACCGGCGTAGGCCCTCTCGCCACTAAGCCGACCACCAGTTCAAGACCGAGCTCCTCCAAGAGCAGGATGGGCGCTGCGCGATCTGCGAGAGCACCCTGGTTGCCGTCGAGGACCGGCCACAAACCCCCCACCAATGGGAAACATGGCTGGCGACCACCCGCAAGACGATCGACATCGTCTCGGACCCAAGCACGCCGGACAAGGCCCGACCACCCCGTCTCATCCACCTCCACTGCCAACCAACCCGCCAGCCACTAAGGCTCGCTTGAGCCGGATGCACGGAAACGGGCACGTCCGGTTCTGAGAGGGGCCGGCGTCGCAAGGCGCCGGGCCTACCCGACTGAGCAGGCCCGCGTAACCCTCGTTCTGGTGAGGAAGGAGGATCGACCCATTCGCGCGGTATGCGCTTTGGCAAATTGACGCTCGAGATTGCGGGTCATACGCTGAGGATCGTGAAGCCGCGAAGATGCGCAGCGACGTTGGGGACTGTCAGCGCCGCTTTTTTGTTGCTCGCCTGCTGGGCGTCGAGCGCTGCCTCGAGCCCGGGCACTCTGACGCGGGGCGACTTCTCGGGCCAGGTGAGCATCCATGGCGGACGCCGGCTGTATCTCGAGTGTCGTGGCCGTGGGACTCCGACGGTCGTGCTCGAATCTGGTTCCGGCGACAGCGGCCGGGAGTGGCTCGCGCACGAGCCGGGTCGGTCGGCGGTCATGCCGGCCGTCGCTCGGTTCACCCGGGTGTGCATCTACGACCGCCCCGGAACGACGTGGGCCGGCGGGCTGGGGCAACCGAGGAGCGTCAGCAGGAGCGACCCGGTCGCGATGCCCCGGACGGCCCGAGACATAGCCCTCGACCTCCACGCGCTGCTGCACGTGGCTGGATCGCTGCGCGCGGCCGAGGTTCGCGGTTCCTACGTTTTCGCCGGGTTCTCGTTCGGCGGGATGATCGTCCGCCTGTACGCGACCACGTATCCGCAGGAGATCGCGGGGCTTGTATCGATTGACGCCCAAACCGAGTGGTTCGGCGCAGCAGAAAAGAGGCTCCTGACCCGCGCGCAATACACGAACTACCTCATCTACCAGCCGCCACCGGCCGGGTTCGGCAGCTACTCGAATTACGAGCGGCTCGATCTGGACGCTAGCTCAGCACAGATGCGCCAAGCGCAGGCCGACACCCCGCTTCGCACGATGCCGATGGTGGTCATCTCCCACTCCCCTACAGCGCCGAATCCGTTTGGATTCCCCACGGGCTTTCCGGTTCGGGCGCTGAACCAGGCGTTCAATGTCTCGCAGGCCAAGCTCGCGACGCTGGTGAGGTGGGCCCGCCACTTGATCGCCCGCAGAAGCGGGCACGCCATCGGCTTCGATCAGCCGAACCTGGTCATCGGGGCGATTCGGTCAGTGGTGGACCAGGCGCGCAGCCACTGAGTCGCACATCGGCGAGTGTCTCCCGGCGGGTCCGCCCCCGTTGCGCGGACGAGCGAGACGCTTGGCGCTCCACGCAGGTCGTCCCAGCTTTCGCTTTCGTTGCGAGCCGCCCGGACACCGCACGAGCTCCCAGCCTATTCGCAGCAACCAGAATGCCTGGTAGGCAGGATCGCGCTTGACATGCTCCAAGACACTGACGGCGGGCGCACTCTTGGTTGTAGGGTGGAGCTTCAGCTCGTCGACCAGGGAGTGCTTCGCATGGCACAGGAGTTCAGCGGCTCGGCCGTCATTGATCGTCCCATCGCCGAGGTGTTTCAGTTCTTGGCGGACGGCACAAACGATCCGAAGTTCAGCCCGCGGGTCCAGGAGATCCGCAAGACGACTGACGGGCCGGTTGGCCTGGGAACCGTCTTCGAAAGTACGGTCAAGGACGCCGGCATGAAGACGCGTCGGAGCTTCGAACTGACCGTGTTCGAGGCACCGACGAAGATCCGCTGGACCGAGCGGTCCAAGAACATGATCACGGTCCCGGACGGCGGCTACGACCTCGAGGAGGTGGGCGAGAATCAGACGAAGGTCACGATCCGCAACACCTTCGAAGGCCACGGCGTTGGCAAGCTGATTGTCGGCTTCGCGGCGAGGGCCGCCGTCAAGGACGCACCTGCGTTCGCGCAGCGCATCAAGTCGGCGGTCGAGGCGTCCTGACCCCGCACGGGCGCGGTCAATACACACGCTGATCTGCGCCCACGCCGGTGGGCGGTTCTGGCATAAGCTTGCTGCGCTGCTCTCCGAGCCACAACGGGACTGGCGCTGGAGCCAGTAGGTCCGGATCGGTGTTTGGCAAGGCGAAACTGCTGCGCGAGGGCGCTCAGGCGCGATGCGAAAGTCCGGCTCCGGTGGCGCCTCGGTGGCTCTGGTTGCCGCGCATTGCGCAACGCGCGGATGTGTCCTTGGGATGTACGTGCTGGCGTGAAAGCGGGTCACGCCGGTCGCCAGATCGGTGACCGCCCGGTGTCGGCATCGGTTGACTGCGGCGAGGAGGAAGGCTCGCATGGATCGTTAGATGCTGCTGGTGCTGGGCGCGGGTCGTAGGCCGGCGGCGATCTTCAAGGACCTGGTCTCGCGTGAGGTTGTCGGACATGAGGTGCACGAACGTGCCGTCACGTTCGAGTTCTACCTGTGCCTGACCCCATCGTGCGGGTCGGGTCTTCATCTCGTTACCGCCGCGTGTGACGGTCTCCCAGCCCTCTCCATCGCCAAGCTCTCTATACGGATTGGACCCGCCAGCGGGGAACTGGCTGAGCGAGATGCTTTCGTGTCCATCGGTCGAGGAGTACATCAGTCCGATCTGCATTGGTGAGGGTGGGCGCTCGGAGGACCGGATGAGCCTGCACCGCACCTGCCAGTTGACAGGAACTCTGTCGGGCATCAGCACCGTGAACGGGGCCCGTTGCTGCGCCTCAACGAGCGTGACGTGCTCGACACGCTCCTCACCCCACCTCGATTGGACCTGTTCACCGGCCGGCGGTTCAAACCGAAATGTTTCATCGGGGATCGGCTGGTCGAACGCGGCCGCGAGCGTCGTGATCCTGTGGAACGGCTGCCCATCGCGGATCGCCGTCACAGCGAGCAGAACACCCAGCTGCCGATCGACCTCAAGCTCGTAGTAGTCGGCTCCGGTGCCGAGTTCGTGGAGCTCAGAGGCTCCGCCATGGCGGGGGTCTTGCGGGCGTGGAATGCCTTGTGCTGCGATCGTGGGTCTGCCGGCCACGTGGGAGTTCCCCGTCGGGTGTAAGCGCAGAGAACTGAGCAGCGGGATGGGGTTGAGCATGATCTGGAGCTCGGTTCCGAAGCTGCCTCCCACGCTGGGATCGTCCTGGTTGCTGCGGGCACCGTTTCGCTCGTCCCACATCCACCACAGCGGTCCGTCGGCGACGGCGTAGTAGCCATCCCGCTCGCCGCCGTGATGCTCAACACGAACCCGCTCACCGGCACGCCAGATCCGCACCGTCTCCTCGTACTCGGCCGGCTCACGCCCCGCCTTGCCCGGGCCGTACGCCGTGATCGATGCACCCCGACGCTTACGCTCCTCAACACCCGCCAAGAACGCCGCGTGCGTGCGCTCACGGTGCCGCCAAACCCGGTAGATCACCTCGACCGTGTCTACCGGTGCGTCGGCACCATGAAGGAGCACAAGCAGAGCCCCAAGCCGAACCGCATCAGCGCTCCCATCATGAGACCGTGCGGGCATCTGCCGCAGCGTAACTATTTACCGAACGCTCGACTTGAGCATGTGCCACTTTCCGCGCAACTCAGCTGCGACCGCGGCCGCGAGATGCTCGTGCCACAACGAAAGCAGGAGAGACGAGGCCCGGCGCCGGGGGCCGGCCGAAGCACTCCATCCGCGAAAGCCGAGGCAGGTGCGTGTCGATCGTTGGGGCTGTTGTGTTCGGCGGCGGGGAAGCTGTCGTGTCGTCGCGAAGCGAGTGTGGCTGTGCGGCGGCTGCCCGCCGCGCGTGGCTGGACGTCGGGACAAGGACGCGTCACCATGTGCGTGGGCGCAGACTTATGGGCCGAGATCCCTACCCGCCACGGACTAGCAGTCGCCGCGCGATGCTGATTGGCGCGCTCATGTTCGTCGCATTTGCACTGGCGAGTCCTGCGTCGGCGTCGGCGGACAGGCTGTATGTCGCGCTTGGGGACTCGATCACTGGGGGATTCGGTGCCACCTCGGGCGATAGCTTCTTCGACCTGTATTGCGCATATCTGGAGTCGCCCGCCGGAGGCTCACGCGTCGATCGGTGCGTCAACGACGCGATTGGGGGCCTGAGCAGCCAAGGCGCGCTTGGTCAGCCGATGCAGAAAGTGCTCAGTGACATCAAGGGCTCCGCCGACACCCCGGTCGTGACAGTGGACCTTGGCGGGATCGATTCACTCTCCACGCCCGGATGCCAGCCGATCACCGGACGGAGCTGCAACTTCATCCACAACATGCGAACGATCCTCGACCAGCTCGAGACGGCGCTCGCAATCGATCCGGGCCGGCACGTGATCCAGTGGCTGGAGTACTACAACATCAACCACGACAATCCGTTCGGCACCCCGTCTGGCGAGCAGAGCAGCGCCGCGGCGCTGCTCGGTAGCGACTTTGCGCTTACACCCTGCTCTTTGGGCAAGCTCGCCCTGATCGGGCTCAACGACGCGATCAACTGCATCGCACAGGAGAAGGGCGCCACGCCAGTCGATGCCTACACCCCCTTCCAGAACAACTGCTCCGCCAACGACTGCTTCTCGGACTCGGTTCACCCGAGTGACAAGGGCTACCAGTTGATCTTCGACGCCTTCCGTGACACACCGGGGAGACCGGTGCCGAACATCCCCGCGGTCGACGGAAGCTGGCCGTCGCCGACCACGATCTCTGCACTAGACGAGACACGGAGAGCGTTCGCGCCAACCGGCGTTCACGGCAACGGCGGAACGGTCTTCACCTTCCGGCTCGAGCAGGCGACCGCAATCATGATCGCGATCCGACGAACAGGTCCCGCGCAACACACAATTGCCACGCTGGTCGTGCAGGGCCACCCCGGCCTCAACAGGGTCGCGTTCAACGGCCGCATTCACCGCCGACCGCTCAAGCCCGGGCGCTACGTAGCCGTATTCCGCACTACCGGCCCGACAATCGTGTCGACCTCGCGGGCCCTTCAGTTCACAATCGTGAGCTGATCGAATCCGGACGCTCGCCTGCAACGGAAACGAGCAGCCGCCTTCCGGCACCACTCGCCACCCCAACGGGCTATCTGCGGCGGTCTCAGCGTGTGCCACGGATGCGCTCGATACTGCTCCGTCGGGGAGGATCCAGCAGTCACGGCCCAAGACGCGCCTTCCGCGGAGGCTGTCCTGTAAATCCGTGCTCGCCGTGTCGGGCGGTGCGAGAATGTGCTGTAACGGTCCCACTTCGCTGTCGCGGCCCGGCAGATGTCGCCCGATCTGCCTCGCGGACCCCGGGCCCAGGGCGTGGTTGCCCCTGCCTCAACGTGATTTTCACTCCTGACAGGTGGCCGGCAGGCCGGCCCGGCACGCTGTCGCGCAAAGGTCGTGGGGTCGGCGGGAGCCTGGGCCTGCTGGGTGCGGCGTTGGTGATGGGCAAGTCGTGATCGGCGGTGTCACCACCGGAGGGGCCGTTTTAGGCTCCTTGGGTGGCGATTTGGTGGCGGTGTAGCTTGGCGAGGTTGTGGGTGGCCATCAGTAATCGCCACTCGGTGCGCACGGCGCTCCTGCCTCTTCGGAGAAATCGTGTGACACCTCGGTTGTGGCGGGTGTGACCGAAGACGGGTTCGATCATCTGTTTGCGTTTTCGATAGAGCTCGTGGCCGAGTTCGCTCGCGAGGACGTATCGCATCCAGGTGTAGCGGCCGCCGGTCCAGCCGGCTCGTTGTTTGCCGCTGCCTGACCCGTCGGGCGGGATCAGCACCTGGATGTGCTTGTTGGCGATCACCTCGTCCATGTGCTGCTCGTTCCAGAACTGAGCGTCGGCGAGCGCGGTCTCGATCCGGCCGCCGACCCCCGCCCGCGCAAACTCGGCGAGGGTGGCGGTGACCATCGGGCCGAGCTGCGACCAGTCGGTGTTGCTGTTGGTGATCTCGGCCGCGAGAACGATCTGCCGCTCTGAGACGACCGCTTGCGCGTTGAAGCCCTGCACGTACCCCTCGCGCGCCTTCAGCCGCTTGCTGTCCGGATCGGTCAGGTTCACCTTCCCGTCCGGCACCTCCGGCGGCTGATACTGCTTCGGTGGGCCACCGACTCGGTGGCCACCGGCCTCGCGGCGCCGCTCGCGGAACTGCTCATAAGCCTCGTTCCCAAGGCACTCGGTCTCCAGCTCCTCCTCGAGCCGCTCGGCCGCCAGCAACAACCGCTCTGACCGCGAGCGCGGCACCGCGTCCGGGTGATCCCAGCGATGCTGCTCAAGCTGCCGGCGCGCCTCGCGCAACCAACCCTCCCTGCCCCTGGGTGCGCGCCACGATCCGCTGCTCGTCGAACTCAAACTCCGGCTGCGGGCGCGACTCCGGCTGCTCACGAGGCACCTCGCTGGAAGGCTGTTGACCGTCAACCACGTTGCTCTCACCCGTCTGCCGCTGAACGCCTTCTCGATCCCGGCACAGCTTCTGCTTGGCATCGCGAAAGAACTCACGCCGACCCTCCGCCGTGCGCAACTGCTCGGGCAGCTCATCACCACGCTCCTGACCGAACTGCTGATCCTCAGCCTCATCGGTCGCCTTGTGCTCGCCCAGGATCCCCGCGCGATCTGCTCGAAGTCGCGCGTCCGGTCAGAATTCGCGTTTCCCGCCAGCCGCGTCCCATCGATCGCGACCAACCCCGGCTTCACCAGCCCCGCCTGATCGCACAGCTCGAGCACCTGACTGAACAACTCAGCAAGCGCCCGCTCATGGCGGACCACGAACCTGGCGATCGTCGCGTGATCCGGCACCAAGTTCCCCGTGATCACCCGAAACGCCACGTCCTGACGACAGTGACCCTCGATCGCCCGCGACGAACGCACCTTCGTCGCGTCCGCGAACAAGACGAGTGTCACCATCATCGACGGCTCATACGCCGCCCGACCGTGACCGTCAGCCCGATACCCGGCATAGAACGCCTGAAGGTCCATCCGCCCCACAGCGTCGATCATGAACCACGCAAGATGATCCGACGGCAGCCACTCCCTCACGTCCGGCGGCAACAAGAATCCCTGCTCACGACAGCTCTCAATGAAGTTCTGCGCCATGCCGAAAGTCTCTTAAACCCGCCAGACGGACTCCCTTTGCGCGACAGCGTGCCGGGCCGGCCTGCCGGCCACCTGTCAGGAGTGAAAATCACGTTGAGGCAGGGGCAACCACGCCCTGGGCCCGGGGTCCGCGAGGCAGATCGGGCGACATCTGCCGGGCCGCGACAGCGAAGTGGGACCGTTACAGCACATTCTCGCACCGCCCGACACGGCGAGCACGGATTTACAGGACAGCCTCCGCGCAAAGCGCGACTGGCAGCGCCGGCGGCAAGATGCCTGCGGAATCACCGATGCAGGTGCAATCCCGGCGCTGGCCGGCGACGGTGGACGTGCGGTCAACGTCCACTGTCGAGCCGTCTCAATCGGGAACGACCACCGGACGCTCGGTCGGCACGGGGAGACCTCCGCTATTCGCCTCGGCCTAAGCGCCGACCGTCCGGTACGTTTTCTCAAAGGTCGCGGCCAGCGGACGGGGCGAGGACCTGGAGATGCAGATGCCAGAGGTGATGCAGTTCGATGCGGAGGTCTCGCAGCAGCTCGAGGCCACCTACCTGACCCTCGACATCGTCGAGCAGCGCCGGCTGCAGCTGGCGGCGCTCGATCTCACGCCGGGCGAGAACGTGCTCGATATTGGTTCGGGGCCGGGCCTGCTGGCTGCGCAAGCCGCGGTGACGGTCGGGGCGAGCGGTTCGGTGCACGGGATCGACCCGAGCGAGCAGATGCTGGCGATCGCCGCGCGCCGGAGCGAGCCGGTGACGGGCGCGGCTCCGGTGCGGTTTCGCGCGGGCGACGCGTGCGCGCTGCCGTTCGCCGCTGAGAGCTTCGACGCTGCTGCGGCGGTGCAGGTGTACGAGTATGTGTCCGAGATGCCGGCGGCGCTGGCAGAGGCGTACCGCGTTCTGCGGCCGGGCGGGCGACTGCTGGTGGTCGACACCGATTGGGACTCGATCGTCTGGCGCTCGAGTGACGTCGCGCGGATGCGGCGCGTCCTGGCGGCGTGGGACGAGCATCTCGTCGATCCGTACCTGCCGCGCCGGCTGACCGGCCTGTTGGAGGAAGCGGGGTTCACGGTCGCGCGCCGCGAGGTGTTGCCGATCCTCAACGCTGGCTACGACCCGCAGACGTTCAGCGCAGGGGTGATCAGGTTCGTCGCCGGGTTCGTCCCGGGTCATCGCGGCGTGACCGACGCCGAGGCGCAAGCGTGGGCGGCCGATCTGATTGGCCTCGGGCGCGAGTACTTCTTCAGTCTCAACCGCTACCTCTTCCTGGCGGTCAAGTGATCCAGCCCGGCCCCGCCGGCTGGCCGCCAGCGCGTTCACAAACGAAGGACCAGCGGACGTTCGGGCTGAGGTCGCGCGACCTGCGATCGGCGAGCAGCAGGCGAGCGGCCCGCGGAGCCGAGCGACGTGCATCGAGTGCGAATCATGCAAGCCGCAAGGCGTCACCGACCGGTCGTTGATGTGCGCGAAGATTTATGCCCGGTGCGCGTTCCGTGCGGCCGGTAGGAACACACCGGGGCAACGAATCTTGATTGCAGGCGGGGTTCAACGCTACAGTCGCCCGCGTGTTTGGCCGAAATTGGGAGCCGATCTCAGGACGCATCATCGCCTCGGAGGTTGACAAGGTCTACGGCGGAGGCTCGATGGGCCAGATGCAGACCAAGTGGAAGTACGTGGTCGAGTACCGCGTAGACGGTGGCGAGCCGAAGCGGGTTGAGCTCAAGCAGGCCACCGGGTTGTTGGGCCCGAAGATGATCAATCCGTCTAAAGGCCAGAGCGTGCCACTGCTCCTTGATCGCAAGTCAGGTGAGGTCCGCTTCGACGAGGACAATCCCGCGATCAACCTCAAGGCGAGCTACAAGGCCGACCAGGCCAAGCGGGACGCCGATTTCAAGAAGAAGCTGAGCGGCTGACCGGACGGACGGTCGGGAACGTCGCGACCAGACGGCGGCCCCCGCCGAAACGCCTTGTCGGTGTGGGGGTCGCGGGCGTCGGCGACTGCCGAATGTCGGCGGGCAGGCGGAGCCGGGGATCTGCTAGTCGCCGGCGGTGCGCCGTCGCCGGAATCCGCACTTGATCCCGAAGGTGATGGCCAGCCCGCGCCGCCGAATCGCTACCTTCGTGCCTGTCTAAGCTGCCCGGCCGGTCCGGCGCTGCGCGCTCCTGCTCGACTGTGCGGCGCACCTGTCTGCGCGCGGGGCTCAGGAGCGGCCACGCTCAAGCTGCGACGCTCGACCCTGGCCCGCCGCGTCCGCAAGCCGATCCGCCACCGAACACACCCGGGCTCGACGCACCGGGCGTACAGCAGCAGACCATGCGTCGCAATAGACCCGTACGGTGAAGATTCGCACTCGCCGGGGCTATTCGAACAGTTGCTTTGAGACCTGCGGCCGCATGAACGCGGGTCTCGACCACCGCATGGCAACGCGACCTCCTGTTCGCCACGAGCGTGTTCGTCCCCGGTGCGACAACGTCGATGGCAGCGGGGTCGCTGCGATCCTCCCAGCAGTCTGCGCGTTGCGGGGCGGCCGCGGCCGCTGGTGCGATGCCTGCCCGAAGATCAATGCAAGCCTGTCTGGTCAGTCGTGCGGGTCCTGGTTACGTGTCGTAGTCGATGGTGATGGTCGGGCTGGTGGGGTGCGATTGGCAGGTGAGTATGTATCCGTTTTCGAGGTCGGTTTGGTTCAGGGCGTAGTTGTGGTCCATGTCGATGGTGCCTGCGAGGAGCTCTGCTCGGCAGGTGCCGCAGGCGCCGCCCATGCATGCGTAGGGTGCGTCGGGGCGGGTTTGGAGCGCTGCTTCGAGGACCGACTCGCCGGGGTTTAGGTCGACCGTTTCCTGGCGGCCGGACAGGGTGAACGTGACGGTCGAGGCGGCGTATTCACGCGCGGGTTTCTCGGTGTCTGTGTCGTAGGCGTAGAACAGCTCGAGGTGGATGTGCTCGGGCTCGACCTGGTGCTCGATCAGCGCCTCGCGCACGGTGGTCGTGAGGTCGATGGGGCCGCACAGGAACCACTCATCGACGTCCTCGGGTTCCAAGCCTGATCCAAGCCAGCGCTCGAGCTTGTCGTGGTCGATCCGTCCGCAGAGGTCGGGGGTGTGGAGCGGGTCGCGTGAGAGGACGTGCAGGATCTCGAGCCGGTCTGAGTAGCGGGACTCGAGCTCGTCGAGCTCTGAGCGGAACATCGTCGAGTCTTTGGTGCGGTTGCCGTAGATCAGCGTGAACCTGCTCTCGGTCTCGAGCTCGAGGGTGGTCTGCAGCATTGAGAGGATCGGGGTGATGCCGCTGCCGACGACGATCGCGACGTAGCGCTTGTGGTGTAGCGGATCGAGCGGGGTGCCGAACCGGCCGGTCGGGGTCATCACCTCGAGCACGTCGCCGGCGTTGAGCTGCTCTGAGACGAAGGTGGAGAATGCGCCGCCGGGGAGGTGCTTGACTGCGATCCGCAGCATCGCGCGGGTCGCGGGGGCGCAGATCGAGTAGTTGCGCCTGACTCCCTCGCCGCCGAGATCGGTCTTGACCGTCACGTGCTGACCGGGCTCGAACCGGAACTCGTCTGAGAGCTGCTCGGGCACGGCGAAGGTGACCAGCGTGCTGTCGGCGGTGATCGGGTCAACGGACGCGACGGGCATGCGGTGAAAGACGGCGTGCGGGGCGCTTGACCCGGTCGGCATCCGGACGGGCAGCACCTTGAGCAGCTTGCGGTTGAGCTGCTTCCACTCGCGGAACTCGTCGGGGTTCAGCGACTTGCCGAACGCGGTCGCGATCGCCGGGTCGCGCTCCAGGTATGCCTCCTCGTTGCGCCGCCATGTCTTTAGGTAGCGGTAGAACGGGATCGAGGGGTGCAGGTGGTGCACGAGGTGGTAGTTCTGGGAGAGCATCAGCGGCGTGAACAGCCACTCCAGTCCGACCCGGTTGCGGGTCGCGCGGTAGCGGTTCTCGGTCTGGGTGTCGTCGAGCCCGTGGTGCGGCAGCCAGTCAAACCACCACGCGAGCACGATCAGCGCGATCCGTTCCGGGATCAGGTAGATCACCAGCAGCAGCCAGAAGCTGCCGGTGAGCAGCGTCGTCGCGACGACCGCGATCGACAGTGCCATCAGCGCCCCGGTCTCGGCCAGCTCGCGCCGGGGCCGGCGCCTGCGGTTTCGTAGGTAGAACGCGAGGTACGGGGCGTCCATCGCGGCGAACCGGACCGGTAGCTGCCACCAGTGGCCGTGGCTGGCGAAGTGGTCGGGGTCGCGATCATCGTCGTTGGTGTGGCGGTGATGTTCGATGTGGATGAACCCCCATCCCGGAAACGAGATCAGCGGCGAGACGAACAGCATCGCCGCGCGGCCGAACACGCCGTTTACCCACCGCTTGGAGCTGATCGAATAGTGCGAGGCGTCGTGCAGGACCGTGAACATCACGAAGATCGCGACCGCGTTCAGAGCGATCGTCACCGCCCGCGGGGCGTGGTGGCCGAGCGCGGCCCAGCTCGACCCCACGAACAGCGCCAGCGCGGCGGTGAAGATGCCGACGATCGGCCACGACAGCTTGGGGACGGCCGCGCCGGGGTCGGGGAGCGCGTGGCGGGCCGACGGCTTGGGATTGATGGTGGTTGCCAGCTCGGTGGTGTCCGTGCTCATCGGGGGGCTCCCGTCGGTGATTGTGTTCGTGGTGGTTCGTGCTCGCCGCTCGCGACTGGGATGTGGCTGATCGCGTGCTCGGCGAGCGCGGTGATCGTGAGGCTCGGGTTGACGCCGACGTTCGCGGGGACGGCGGCGCCGTCGCAGACGAGCAGGTTCTGATAGCCGAACACCCGCTGGCGGTAGTCGACCACCCCGTCCTCGGGGGTTGCGGCGATCACCGCGCCGCCGAGGATGTGCGCGGTCGTGGGGATGTTCGCGAGCGCTTCTGAGACGTTGCTCTGCGCGACCCCGCCGATCTGGGTGGCCAGCAGTTTGGCCGCTTGGTTGGCGATCGGGATGAACGTCTGGTTCGGCCGCGCCTGGTCCTGCTCGGTCTGCAGGCGCACTCCTGCGCCGAGGCGGTTGCGTCGGGCGCGGAGCGCGATCGCGTTGTCGCGGGTCTGCATCACCAGCAGCGTGATCGATCGCCGCGACCAGCCGACCGGCCACAGCGTCCCCGCGAACTCGAGCGGGTGACGGACGATCCCCGCCAGCCACCGCAACGGCCGGGTGACGCGGGTGCCGTCACCGGTCAACAGCGTGTACAGAAACCGCAGCGAGTCGCCGCGGCCCCCGTTGGTGACGGTCTCGATGTGGGTGTGCGGGTCGGGGTAGATGCTCGCGCCGATCGCGACGCCCTCTGAGAAGTCCGCGTTGCGATCCTTCGCGGTGACGACCACGATCGCTTCGCTGTTCGTTCGCACGAGCTCGCCCAGCCGGGGTGAGATCGCCGGCAGCGAACCGTTCAACCGGCAGCGCGCGAGCAGCTGGTTGGTGCCCAGCGCACCCCCGGCCACGATCACGCCACCGGCGGTGAGCGTGCCTCGGTGCTTGCGCAGCCAAGCGCCCGAGCGCTCGCTCGTGACCGCATACCCCTCGCTGCCGTCGCCGGCGCCCGACGGTCGGATATCGACCACGGTGCGCTCGGGCATGACGCGCGTCCCGAGGCGCTCGGCGAACCACAGATAGTTCTTGACGAGCGTGTTCTTCGCGCCGTGCGGACAGCCGAGCGTGCACTGACCGCACCGCAGGCACCCGGTACGGTCGGGTCCCTCGCCGCCGAAGAACGGGTCGGGCACCGACTCGCCTGGCTCGCCGAGGAACACCCCCACGCGCGTGCGGCGGTAGCTGTCGGCGACGCCGAGCCCGGCCGCGAGGCGCTTCAGTAGCACCCCGGGCTGATCGTCGCGGTCATAGTCGACCACGCCCAGCATCCGCTGCGCCTCGGCGTAGTGCGGCGCAAGCGCCGCCTCCCAATCCTGCAGATCGCGCCACTGCGGATCGTCGAAGAACTCGCGCCCCGGGACGTACAGGGTGTTGGCATAGCCGAGGCTGCCGCCTCCAACTCCGCAGCCCGACGCGATCAGCACATCCTTGAACAGCGTCAGGCGCAGGATCCCCTTGCATCCCAGCTTCGGCATCCAGAAGTAGCGGCGCGCGTCCCATGTCGAGTCCGCGAACTCATCGTCGGCGAACCGCCGGCCGCACTCAAGCATCCCCACGCGGTAGCCCTTCTCCGAGAGCCGGAGCGCCGCGACGCTGCCGCCGAAGCCGGATCCGACGACCAGCCAGTCGAAGTCGAAGCGACGGTCGCCGCTCGCCGCGGCGCCGCGCCGTAACGATCGCCGGGAACGCGTCATGTGTCTCATCGGGTCTTTGCCCTCGTTCGATGACAAGTAGTAGCGCGTCGGGATACGGACCGCCAGCTCGGTGGAGGCGCTGCTCCACGGAGCCGGCGGTCCGCTCGTCCCGTGGAGCGCTCAGGCCTGGCAGCCCCGCTGCTGGAACTGGGCCTTGGTCATGTAGGTGCCCTTGGGGTAGTGGGCGCCCATCACGTGCTGCTCGGTGTCCGGCGTGGTGATCTTGTCGATCCCCTGCGCGTAGGACGGTGAGTCGAGCTGCTCGCGGACGGTCAGGAAGTCAAGCGTTGCGCGGCCTTGACCGTCGCCGGCGGTGCCCCAGTTCATCCACGCCACGCCGCACTTGTCGGTCGCGTTCTTGGGCCGGTCCTGAGGCAGACTGACCACGATCGTGTAGTAGCCCGCCGCGTTGGTCGGGACGCGCTCGTCGAACAGGCACGCCGAGTTGGCGGGCAGCAGCGGCGGGTTCGCCAACGACCCGTAGTTGCACAGCGACCAGAAGCGATTCTGGGTGCCCGCGGAGTCGTTGCGGGTCTCGCGGTCGTAGGTGTGCGGGTGGGTCGGCATCTTCGCGTGCAGCACGAGGATGTTGTGGCCGTTGTGGTTCGGCCCGATCGTGCGGTCCGCATACCCGTAGATGTAGGCGTTGCTCGGCGTGCTGAAGAAGCCGCCGACGATGTCGCTGGGTAGCGAGCTGATCAGGTTCGCCTTCGAGGTGCCGGCGTAGAACGGCTCCAGCAGCCGCTGTGTGTTGAAGAACCGGTACCAGCGCACAGGGTTTACCGCGGGGTGCGGGGCTGGCGCCGCGTCGCGCAGCGCCGTGTATAGCGCCGGCGGGACGCCCTCGGAGGCGAGCGCGAACTTCGCCAGATCGGCAACTCCGGCGTGGGTCTGCAGGTTGGCGCAGGCCGCGTTGCCGGTCGAGCTCGTGCCGTTGGCCAGCGTCAGCGTCGGGGTCGGGAGCGACACGCCGCCGGGGCCGTCATAACCCCGATCGGGGCGGTAGACGCGCATGATCAGCTCGATCTGCTGCGTCTGGCCGGTCATCCCGGCCTGGCCGGCGTAGAGCGTGTTCCTCGCGCCGTGCGCGGGCGGCACCGCGCCGCTGACCGTGACCGTGTACGAGCGCCTGCTGCCATCGCGCCGCGCACCGGGCTGAAACGGGTTGAGGGATCCACGATCGGGCGTGATCTGCGTGTCGTACAAGGAGGTCGCCGGATACCCGCTCACGCCGCCGATGTTCTTGTAGGTGGTGTAGGAGAGAAAGCGCGCATGCGGGTACTGGCCGTGAAGCGTGACCCTCGCGCCAGGCGGAAGCTCAAAGCGCGTCGCGTAGTACGCCGTGTCAGTGCTCGGACCGGCGAAGTTGTTCTGCTGTCGCAGCTGGTCGATCCGGCCGGGGTTGATCTGCGGGTCCTTCCAGAAGCACGTCTTGACCGGTCCCCGGGGCATGTACCCCGGCGAGACCGCCGGCGTACCGCCGCCCGGTGCGGCAAGCGCACCGCCGACGGGAGCCGCGGCCGCGATCAACGTCCCGGCCGCGGCGATCCTCCGGATCGCATTTCCGTGGCGCCTGTATGTCCTCATCCTGGTTCTCCAATAGGTCGATAAAACAGCGAGGGACATGAGGGTACAGGACTGTTTCCTATTGTCAAGAAGAGTTTGCTAAGGGTATACTCCGTGCTCATGGCATCCACTCGCTACGTGATCCACGCCCTCCCCGGCGTTCCCCAGCCCGACAGCGACGGCCTCCTGGTCGCCTCCCCGCGCGGACGGATGCTCGACGCGATGACCGCCGCCGTCGCCGAACACGGCTACGCCGCGACCAGCATCGCCGAAGTGATCAACCTCGCCCACGCCTCCCGCCGCACCTTCTACGAACAGTTCACCGACAAGGAGGACTGCTACCTCGCCGCCTACCAGGTCGCAACCGACTACGCCACGGGACGACTCGCCGAAGCGATACAGCAATCCCCGCCCGAGCTGGTCGAATACCTCGCACGCATCTTCGCCACCTACCTCCGCGAGCTCGCCGCCTACCCACTCGCCGCACGCGCGTTCATCATCGAAAGCCGCGCCGCCGGCGCACCCAGCCAACAACACCGCCGCGCCGTCTTCAACCAGTTCGCCGAACTGATGCGCATCCCCGGCAGCGACGACAACCCCCTGATCCGCACCGCCGTGATCGCCGCCAGCGACGAACTCATCGCCCGCGAAATCACCGACAACGGCACCGAACACCTACCGAGCCTCTGCCCCACGCTCGTCGAACTCGCCACCCGACTCCTCACCCCAACCTCGACCACCTCATAACGCCGACCGTCGGAGTGAAAGGAAGCATCGGGAGCACGCGTCAAGCGGAGCACCCGACCGCAGCGAAGCAGGTCTCCGCCGTCGGAGACCCCGGTGCCCTGCAAATCGCCACGAGCAGGTCTCCGCGCGACTGCTCGGATCGGGTAGGCGCCAGGCTCACCCTGGCGCCCCCCACACCACCGGACGTGCGGGTCCGCATCCGGCGGTTCGCTTAGCGTCCCGGAAGCGGCGGTAGGGGTCGGAGAATCCCTGCAGGCCGAGTGCGGTCCAGTAGCCGTTGGGCATCGCGACGGCGAGGGGTTTGGAGCCGGCGATCCGCCAGTACCCCTTGCGCGAACTCGCCCATTGGCGCGCGTTCGTTTCGGAGATACCGAGCGCTCGCAGGTTGCGCCTCCGCGTGCGGGGACGCTTCCATTCCTTCCACCGCACTTGCCGCAGGCGGCGTCTGAGCCATTCGTCGAGGTCCTCGAACGGGGTCGGGGTGTCGGCCAACCTGAAGTAGGCCGTCCATCCGACCGTGAAGCGGTTGATCTCATTGATCCGCCGCTCCATCGAGACGCTCCAGCGCCGCGAGGTGAGCGCGCGCAGGCGGTCCTTGGCCCTTCTGAGGGCTTTGGGGTCCACCAGCACCCTGACCTCCCCCATGCGGGGCCGGAGGCAGAACCCTAGAAAGGGTCGCCGCAGCGACCGGGCCACCACCGATTTCTCGCGGTTGACCCGGAGCTTGAGCCGTTCCTCGACGTAGCGCGTGATGCTCGCCATGACCCGCTCGCCCGCACGTCGGCTGTGGACGTAGACGCGCCCATCGTCGGCGTAACGAACGAACCGGTGCCCGCGCCGCTCCAACTCCCAGTCGAGGTCATCGAGCATGACGTTGCTGAGCAGCGGCGAAAGCGGAGACCCCTGCGGGGTTCCCTCGACCGTCGCATGCAGCAGCCCGCCCTCCATGACACCCGCTTGTAGGTAGCGTCGGATCAGCTTGAGCAGCCGCTTGTCATGCACCCGTCTTGCGACCCTGGCCATCAGTGCGTCGTGCTGAACGCGATCGAAGAACGATTCGAGATCAAAATCAACGCACCACACCGCGCCGTCAGCGACGAACTGGCGTGCCCGCTCGACAGCCTGATGCTGCGAGCGCCCCGGCCGAAAGCCGAAGCTGTGGGGATGAAACTGCGGATCGAAGATGGGCGTGAGCACCTGCGCAATGGCCTGGCAGATCATCCGATCCACCGCAGCCGGCACCCCCAGCTTCCGCTGGCCGCCCGAGGGCTTGGGGATCATCACCCTCCTGACGGGCTGCGGCCGGTAGGTGCCCGCCTCGAGCTGCGAGCGAACCCGCGGCCAGTGGTCTCTCAACCACGGCCGCAGCTCCTTGGTGCTCATCCCGTCGATGCCCGGGGCACCGGCGTTCTGCTCGACGCGTCTGAGCGCCTCGGCGAGATTCCCGCGGGCCAAGAACAGCTCCCACAGGTCGCCCGCGTCGGCGGGGTGAGCGACGGTGCCGTCCGGCGCCGGATCGCTGCTGCGCCCTGACCGGAGATCCTCGGGCTTCACCTCCGGACCCTCCCGGCCAGGCCCCCGAAGGGGTTGGCCGCGGTCAACGCAACGACCACGAGCACGGGCGTCCTGACGCTCGGCTTCGCGTTCAGCCCTTCCCAGCGACCATCGATCCCGCTGGTACTACGACGTCTGCTGACTTCTCCACGGCGAGCGGCGCCCTCACGAGCACCGCCGTCCCGCGCCACCCAACGAGCACGCCCGCAGGCGTGGATGGGCATCCTGGGACACCCGTGGAGATCTCCCCAGGTAAGACCAGCAACCTTCATCGCGCACCCACCGCGTCTACGTAACGGCCCCTTGATGGACATAGGGCTTCGCCATGCCGAGCCAGCTCGCCCGGACCGCCACGCCTCATACGCGGTTTCTGTTCGTTGGGTCACGACTTCGCCTCGGGCTTCCTTCCCACCCTCCTCACGGAGTAGCAGTTGCCATCGGCTTGTGGTTGGTGCCATCAACCTCCACAGGGGACTCGCACCCCCGAGCTGCTGGTCATGCTGGGCGCACTCGGGTAGGCCCGGCGCCTTGCGATGCCGGGCCCCTCTCAGGACCGGACGTGCCCGTTTCCCGTGCATCCGGCTCAAGCAAGCCCGCGCAGGTCCGGTGATGCGACGTCTTACGATCCGCTCGTTGAGGAGCGTGTCGTCCGCGGGTCCGTTCACCGCGACGTGAGTCGCGGCGTCTAACTTGTCCGTTGGTTCTGGCGTCATCCTCACCTTCGCTTTCTGGGCTCACCTGACCGCGTCAACCCGCTTTCGCGTCCGGGCACCCGGCCCGGTATCCGGCCAGTCATCCACCGCGATCAGCTGGAGGACTGATCGGTCGCGATGGTTTCCTGCTGCCTTTCGCCCACCGGCATTCGCTTCTCGGTCACCCTGTTCACGCCGAGGAATTGGGCCCTCCTCGTGGTCGGCTTACCGGCCACCGGCCGGACCCCGACCGGGGTTTCCGCGTTCCGCACGCACGAGCTGCAACCGGGGTGGGCGCCCTCTAAACCCCGAGGACGGCGGTACTCATCCCGACCGATGGCGACTGCCGGCCGGCGCCTGCCGCTTCCCAGCGGCCAGTCCCTGCACCCGGCATACATCCCATCGAGCCGGGTCTCGAATAACGGGGCATCAACGAGGGTTCAAGCAATTCGCCCGTCCGGTCTTCCCCAGCCTGTAGCCACCCGGATGGAACGGGCCGCCCTTGGGCTCACGCCTCGAGCTTCGCACCCCGCCGACCAAGAGCCGAACAGCGCACGCCGAGGTGGGGACAGGCCATCGAGCACGGACCAGGAACTACCGCTCAACTCACATCAGTCAATCTCCAATCCGATAGTTCACTCGATACGTGCGACCTCGCGTCGCACGTCGCCAATCCGATCGTGCGCCCGGCGTGGCGCGGCGGGATGAATGCAATCACCCCAGCGCATTTAGTCTTCATCCGGTTTCGTCCACCGTTTCGGGACAGGAGGATGGGTATGGCCGTGAAGCTCCACCGCTGCGGCGGGACGTGGATCAAGGGCCCGCACCCGTGCTGGCAAGTGCAGCAGGCGCTCGACGGGTCGGGCACCGAGTACGAGGTGGTCAAGGGGCCGCTGCGGCGTAGCAAGCGCGATGGGATGCAGGCGCTGACCGGGCAGCGGCTCTACCCGGCGATCGAGTTCGAGGACGGCAGCGCATACCGCGAGCAGTCCAAGGACATGGTCGCGACGATCCGGGCCGGGAAGCTGATGGAGAAGGCTGGGTCTCGTCCCGCGTAGGCCGCACCGCGCTTGGCCCGGGGCCCGGCCGGGCAACGGGCGAAGCAGTAGCTCTGGACGCTCGGCTTACGGTTGCAGTAGTGCCTGCGGTCGCCAACGTCGGATAGCTCCGTCGTTTGGTTAGGCAACCAAACGACGGCTCAGTGCCAGATGAAGGTCACGGTGGCATGTGGAGGAAGCTCGTAGCTGAACGAGCGGCGCTGCCAGACGACCGCGAACCGAATCGATCGAGAAGCGTTGTTGTACGCAAGCAGCACCTTGCTCCCATCTGGGTTCGCGAACCCGACGTCGTCGAGGCCAGGGGTGGCATAGCTGCCGCGCTTGTTCACGAGGGTGTCCCGGTAATGGACAAAATGCTCCGAACCGATCCGGCGGGCACCCGGCTGTACGAAAGAGCTCGCCTGCCCCAACTGGTAATAGTCGGGACGATACGTCACCGCATTTGCTTGGCTGTTCACAGTGACGACGCCCGTGCAGTGACGGCAGCCGCCGTTTGGCGGCTGCACGGGCCCGCCGCTCGGATCAAGTGCGAGATTCCAGAGCAACACCGTGCTCGCCCAGTTGCGCAATGACGCGATCACTAGCTCGGCCGGAGGTCCCGGTGCGATTCCGGTCGAGCACTCGGTCTCGAGTTGCTCAAGGTGGCGCACTTGGCGATGCAACGCCGACATGGCGTTCGGATTGCCGCGGTAGCAATGCCAGGCGATTCCAACGATGTCCCTCACGACCCTCGCACTGGAAGCGATACGGCGCGCGTACGAGGAGTAGAACCAGTTGAAGTCGAAGGCGTAAATCTTCGTGCCGAGGCCGGCCGAGCGAAGTGCAGGCGAGAGATAGTCGGCGATGAACCTCGCCTCGCTTGGTTGTGGCAGGTTCGTGCCTGGAAAGCGGGAAGGCAGACCTGGCTCGTTTTGCGGCGTGACCGCGTCGATTGAAACGCCATTGCCACGATACGCCCGGATGAACTTCACGAAGTAATTGGCGAGCGGCCCGTACGCCGAGGGCAGCAGTGTCCCGCGTTGGCGAAGATTATTGAGCGCGTCGTTGCTCTTCATCCAGCCGGGTGGGCTCCAAAGGCTTGCGAGAATCTTAGCCTCGGGATTGATTAGGAGCATTTGCCGCAGCACAGGAAGGACGTACGCGCGGTCGTGATCGATTGAAAACCGTGACAGATCCGGGTCGGAGTGAGATGCCGGCAGATCGTCATAGCTGTAGGGAACGCCGGTTGCAGTGAAATCCGACGCACCGATCGGGACGCGTACGAAGTTCAGATGGATGCCGCTCGCGCCGAACAGGTTCCGCATCACGGTGGCGCGGGCAGGCGGCGACAGTTGGGTGTACAGCAGCCACGCGGAGGTGTCGGTCATCGCAGCACCGAAACCGAGCACGCGCTGGTAATGGGCTGTCGAGTCGACGTGGATGACGGTGCCCTGGCGGACCTGGGAGGTTTGGAAGCGGATATCCGGCAGCCGCGTCAACCGCTGCGAGAGGTCGGCGCTCGTCTGCACAACTTCGACGACAACCGGTGCCTGGGCGTTGTGCGTACGGCCGCAGCCCATCGTCAGGACCGCGACTGCCGCTGCCATCACAGTCGACAGCCACCATGGCCCACGCGAACGCGGGCGTGCTCCCCGGGGTGGTTGCGCGCCTCTCCCGAGAAGTCCAGTGACGATGCTCACGACGGCTTGCTGAACTGGTGGAGCCTGCCCGGCTCAGTGATGCTGCACTTGGTATTGCACGAGGTAAAGCGCCTTTGTCTGCGGATCGGACACCCACACATTGCCCACGCTCGAGCCCGAAGGGACGAAGGCCGCAACCTGGCTCGGCGTTTCACCGACCACGTGAACAAAGGTCAGGACCTTCGGACGATCGGGGACGGAGGTGTCAACGCGCACCAGCCCGTGGTCGGCGCTCGATATCACCCAGATCGTGTTGTCGAGTTTGCCGCCGCCGAGTGCATCCGCACCGCGAGGATCCACCCCCACGAAGACGTGCCTCGGGGTAAACGCGCGATACACATACGGAGGGTTGTGCTTGACCGGCGTTGCGATCCTCGAGTCGATCGCGCTCAGACCGGCCCGGCCCCCCGTGGCCGACCGAACGACCCAGACATCGGGTGGTGTGACAGCCAGAGCGACCGATACGCCTGGAGCTCCGAGGCCAGCCACGCGCCCGTTGTTGGCCCCTGTGATAGCTGACAGCACGGTCACCGACTGTTTGCTCAATCCAATCCATACACGGCGGTTGTAGGTGACGATCGAGGTGGGAGACGCACCGACCGGAATGCGCGCGGTGCTGAAAGTGTCTAGT
>CAWCMD010000002.1:0-99215 GCA_963796525.1 uncultured Solirubrobacterales bacterium | reverse complement strand
GCGCTCTCGTGTCCCTCGATCAAATTGTGCGTGGGGATCGACAACGAGAGCCTGAACGAGAGCAACTTCGTCAACGTCCTCGCATCGACGAATCCGGCGCACGGCGCGTGGAGGGCGACGGCGCCGGCGGTCTCCCAGCCGACCGTCGACTTCGGCCTCAGCGTTTCGTGTTCCTCGCAGGCGCTGTGCGTGATCGGGGGCGAAGGCACGATCGCGGCGACGACGAACGCGCTTGGCGGTCCGTCGGCGTGGAAGCTCGCGTCGCCGACGCAGGTGCCGGTTCAGTCGATGTCGTGCCCCGCGCAGAATGCGTGCGTCGGTGTCGACCAGCTCGGTGGGCTGCTCGTGTCCTCCCATCCGGTTCAGGGGCCATGGGTTGCAGTGACCCTCACCGGTCGCACACACATCAGCAACGTCAGCTGCCCGTCGACGTCGCTGTGCGTGGGCGCCGGCAACGGCATCTTGATTACGAGCGACCGCCACCCGCGGCGCGAAGGGCTGGCGCGCTGCGCGGATACCCGGCTACCGCGGGCAGGTCTTCACGAACGTGTCGTGCGCCTCGACTTCGTTCTGCGCGGCGGCAGGAGGAGAGGCGATCGTGATCGGCACGCGCCGGACCCACCGGTGAGCGAACCGCCTGCGATCGAGCTGCGGGCCCTCACCCGCCACTTCGGCGAGCGGACCGCCCTTCGGAACGTCTCCGTGCAGCTTCCCGCACACGCGACGCTCGCCGTGCTCGGTCGCAACGGAGCGGGCAAATCGACGCTCCTGCGGATCCTCGCGACGCTGCTGCGGCCGCACGCGGGCGAGGCGCGCGTTCTGGCTGAGCCGCTACCGAAACGCGCCCATGCGGTCCGGGGGAGACTCGGGCTGCTCGGCCATGATCCGCTTCTGTATCGCGACCTCACAGGCCGCGAGAACCTCACCTACCACGCGCGGCTGCATCGAGTCGACGCCGACCGCGTGGAGGAGCTGCTCGGAGCGGTGGGGATGCACCGGCGAGCCGATGAGGCCGTGCGCCTGCTCAGCCGCGGGATGGTGCAGCGCCTGGCCGTATGCCGAGCCGTCCTGCACCGCCCCGAGCTGCTGCTGCTCGATGAGCCGCTGGCGAACCTCGATCCCGCCGCGAGCGAGCTCGTCGAGCCGCTGATCGGCCGCTCGAGCGGCTGCACGCGGGTGCTCACGAGCCACGACCCGCAGGCCGCGCTCGCCGAAGCCGATCTGGTGCTCGCGCTCAAGGACGGTGCGCCCGCGTTCGTCGGGGCGCCCGGCGAACTCGACGCCAAGGCGCTCAAGGAGCTCTACGGATGAGGACAGCCGCCGCGGTTCTGCGCAAGGACCTGCTGCTCGAGCTGCGGACGTTCGAGGCGGTCCCGTCGATGGTGCTGTTCTCGATCGTCACGTTCGTGATCTTCCACTTCGCGCTGAATCGCACAAGCGTTGCGGGCCAGTTGGCCGCGGGCGTGCTCACCGCAACGCTGCTGTTCGCCTCGATGCTGGCGGTCAACCGGCTGTTCGTGGCGGAGCGAGAACAGGGCGGGTTCGACGCGTTCCTGCTCGCGCCGGTCGACCGCACCGCGATGCTGTTCGCCAAGGCCGCCGCCCTGTACCTGTTTCTGGTGGCGCTCGAGATCATCGCGATCCCGGCGTTCGCGCTGCTGCTGCTCGGGCCGCCGCTGGGACCCTCGCTGCTCGGCTTGCTTGCGGTGCTCGCGCTCGCGAACGTCGCGCTGTCGGTGATCGGCACGCTGGTATCCGCGATCGCCGTGCAGACGCGGGCGAGGGACCTGATCGGCCCAGTGATCGGCCTGCCGCTGCTGGTTCCGGCGCTGATCGCCACGGCACGTGCAAGCGGGCCGCTGCTCGCCACCCACAGCTCCGGCAGCCCGCCCGCGAAGTGGCTGGCGATCCTCGGGCTTTATGATTTGGTGTTCGCCCTCCTCGCGTACGCCGTATTCGATTTCCTGCTGGAGGACTGACCGTTTTGAGTAGTTCCACTAGCTACGGCCGCGGACTGCGCGGCCTTTCCATCGCCACCGTCGCCACGATCACCGTGGCCTTCGCACTGGTGTTCTTCTACGCGCCGCTGGACGCCGACCAGGGGTTCGTGCAGAAGATCTTCTACGTCCACGTGCCGCTCGCGATCGTGTCGCTGTGCGGGTTCGTGCTCGGCGGCCTGTTTGCGATCGGCTACCTGCGGACCGGCGACCGCAAGTGGGACATGCGCTCCTACGTGGCGATCCACATGGCGCTGATCTTCTCCGTCGGGGGGCTGCTGACCGGCGCGATCTGGGCGAAGGCATCCTGGGGGCACTGGTGGGAGTGGAGCGAGCCGACGCTAGTGTCGTACTTGATCGTGGTCTTGCTGTTCGCGACCTACCAGCCGATGCGCTTCTCGATCGAGGATCCCGAGCGCCAGGCGCGCTACGCAAGCGTGTTCTCGATCGTGGCGGCCGCGTTCGTTCCGATGAACTTCATCGCCGTGCGGCTCGCGCAGCAGTTCGTGCACCCGCGCGTCCTCACGCTGGGCGGCGGCAACCTCCCCGGTTCGATGCGGCTCACCTTCCTGATCTCGCTGCTCGGAATCACGCTGCTGTACGTCACGCTGTGGAAGTACGAGATGGCCGCCAAGAACGCGCGTATGCAGGTCCGTCGCCTCCGTCGCTCGCTGCTCGGCGACGATGCGGTCAGGCCGGCTGGAAGGAGCGCGGCACCGTCATGAGCCTGATCTTCGCCGCTCCTGCGCTTCCGCTTCACAGCGCCGGCAAGTACGTCGCCGGGGCGTACATCGTGTTCCTCGCGCTGGTCCTGATCTACGTCGGGATCATGGCTCGCAGGCTCAGCCGGACAGAGCGCGATCTGAGCGAGCTCAAGCGCGACGCCGAAGCCCGGGAGCACGAGCGCGAGGAGGATCGCGATCTCGAGGCGGTGTCGCGATGAGCGAGCTGCTCGCGATCGGCGTCTCCCACAAGACCGCGCCGGTCGAGGTCCGCGAGCGCCTGGCACTGCCCGAGGCGCGGGCAGGCGATTTCCTGCGCGATCTGCGCGGTGCCGCCGACGTCTACGAAGCGGTCGCGATCTCGACCTGCAACCGCACCGAGCTGTACCTCGTCGTCGGGGATCCGGTCGAGGCGGAGAGCATGGTGCTCGCGATGCTCGCGAGCCTCGCCGGGATTCGACCGACAGGGCTCGCGTCGGCGATCTACTCGCACCGCAACTGCGATGCGGCGCGGCACCTGTATCGCGTGAGCTCCGGGCTCGAGTCGATGATCATCGGCGAAGCCGAGATCCAGGGTCAGGTCAAGCGCGCATACGAGTCGGCGCAGGCCAAGGAAACGGTGGGTCCGCTGACCAACCATCTGTTCAAGGCGGCGCTCGCCACCGGCAAGCGCGTGCGGACCGAGACCGCAATCGGCGAGCGGCAGCTGAGCCTGCCGGCCGTCGCGGTGGCGCTCGCGACCGAGCAGCTCGGCGACCTGAAAGGCCGCCGGGTCGTGATCGTCGGAACCGGCGAGACCAGCGAGCTGACCGCGCGGGCGCTCGCCGACAGCGGTGGACACACGGTGTTTGTGGCAAACCGCCGTCGCGACCGTGCCCTGAGCCTGGCCCGTCGCTACGGCGGCAGCAGTGTCAGCTTCGACCAGCTTCCTTCGGCGCTGATGAGCGCCGACATCGTCGTCGCCGCGACCGCCTCGCCGCATCTGCTGCTCGAGTCGCGCGAGCTGACCGAGGTGATGGGGCTGCGGGGCGGCCGGCCGCTGCTGCTGATCGACCTCGCGGTGCCGCGCGACATCGACTCCTCCTGCGGCGACATCCCCGGAGTCTCGCTGTATGACATCGACGACCTGCAGGCGGTGATCGCCCGTAACCGCAAGGTCCGCCAGGCGGAGGCGCGCAAGGCCGAGGGCATCATCGAAGAGGAGATCCAGCACTTTGCGGCGTGGCTCGGCTCGCTCGAGGTCCTGCCGACGGTCGCGGCGCTGCGCGCGCACGCGACGCAGATCGCCGAGCACGTGATCCGCGAGAACACGGGCAAGTGGGAGTCGGCTTCACCGCGGGACCTCGAGCGCGTCGATGCGCTCGCTCGCGCGATCGTCAACCGGATCCTGCACGACCCGACGGCGCGGATGAAAGAGCTCCGGGACGAGCGGGTTCACGCGCGGATGGCGCTGGTGCGCGATCTGTTCGGGCTCGAGGTGGAGGAGGGGGCCTACGGGCAAGGCGCTCTCGACGAGGAGATCGAGCTCGCCGAGGTCCGCGAGCTTCGCCGGCGTTGATCCGGATCGGCACGCGCGGCAGCGCGCTCGCGCTCGCGCAGGCGAAGTGGGTGGCGGAGCAATTCAAGGAGGAGGTCGAGCTCGTGACGATCACCACGTCCGGCGACCGGTCCGCCGCGGTCGGCGATAAGTCCCGCTGGGTCTCCGAGCTCGAGCTGGCGCTGCTCGAGGACCAGATCGACGTCGCAGTGCACTCCGCCAAGGACGTGCCGGGGGCGTTGCCCGACGGACTGGGCTTGGTCGCGATCCCCAAGCGCGCAGACCCACGCGATGCGATCTGCGGCGCGAGCACGCTCGAAGAGCTTGCGCCGCGGGCCCGCGTCGGGACGAGCAGCCTGCGACGTGCCGCGCAGCTACGGGCTCTGCGAGAGGACCTCGATGTCGCGGAGGTCCGCGGCAACGTCGACACGCGGCTGCGCAAGCTTGCCGAGGGCCAGTTCGACGCGCTCGTGCTGGCGGTGGCCGGGCTGCAGCGGCTTGGCCGACAGCCGGACGGGATACTCAGCCAGCTTGTCCCTGCGGCCGGCCAGGGAGCGCTGGCGCTCGAGGCACGTCTCGGATGGCACCTGCCGCCGGCGCTCAGCGATCCGGACACGACCCTCTGCGTGCATGGCCGAGCGGGAGCTGACCGCTGTGCTTGGCGCGTCGTGTAACACGTCCGTCGGTGCTCATGCGACGGATCGCGGACGATGGCGAGCTGGACCTGCGGGCATGGGTCGGCTTGCCCGACGGCTCCAAGTGGATCGCCGATCGCCTGCGAGGTCACCCGGATGCGGCTCGGGCGCGTGGTCGCCGACCGCATGCTGAAGGCAGGCGCCGCGGAGCTGCTGCGATGACGCGTCTACCTGGTGGGCGCGGGCCCCGGCGATCCCGGCCTGATGACGGCGCGCGCGCTCGAGCTGATCGCGCGCGCGGACGTGATCGTCTATGACCGCCTGATCCCCGAATCGGCGCTGTCGGGGGCGAAGGCGGACGCGGAGCTGATCTACGCCGGCAAGGAGGGCGGTGGACCCTCGGTCTCGCAGGCCGAGATCGAGCGGGCGCTCGTCGAGCATGGTCGCGCCGGCCGGACCGTGGTGCGGTTGAAGGGCGGCGATCCGTTCGTGTTCGGGCGTGGCGGCGAGGAGGCCGAGGCGCTCGTCGGGGCCGGGATCGAGTTCGAGGTGGTGCCCGGCGTCACCGCCGGCGTCGCCGCGCCGGCCTACGCCGGGATCCCGGTCACGCACCGCGATCTCGCGAGCTCGGTCGCGTTCGTCACCGGTCACGAGGACCCGGCCAAGCCGGAGTCTGCACTCGACTGGAACGCGCTCGCGGCGTTTCCGGGCACGCTCGTCGTCTACATGGGGATCCGGCAGCTGGGCGCGATCACCGAGCGGCTGATCGCCGGCGGTCGTGATCCGAGCGAACCCGCCGCGGTCGTGCAGCGCGGCACGCTCCCTGACCAGCGCGTGTTCAAAGGGACGCTCGCGACGATCGCGCAGGCGGGGGCCCGCGCGCCGGCGATCGCCGTGCTCGGGCCGGTCGCGGCGCTGGGCGAGCGGCTCGAATGGTTCTCCGCCCGGGCCGCTCGCCGGGCGCACGATCGCGGTCACTCGCGCGCGCGAGCAGGCGAGCGCGCTGGCATCGAGACTGCGGGCGCTGGGGGCCGAGGTGGTGGAGGCGCCGGCGATCAAGATCGTCCCGCTGGACGGTCCGGCGCCGGACCCAGCCAAGTACGACCTGCTGTGCCTGACGAGCCCCAACGGGGTCAAGCTGCTGTTCGAGCGGATCGGCCGGGATGCACGAGCGCTCGCCGGTGTGCGCGTGGCCGCGATCGGGCCCGGCACGGCGGCGGCGCTGCTAGATCACGGCGTGATCGCCGACATCGTGCCCGAGCGGTTCACGGCCGAGGGACTCCTCGACGCGCTCGCTGATGAGCCCGCGGGGCGGGTGCTGGTCGCGAGGGCCTCCGAGGCGCGCGACGTGCTCCCGGACGGACTGCGCGAGCGCGGTGCCGAGGTCGATGTACTGCCTCTGTACGAGACCGTCGCGGAGCCGCTGAGCGACGCCCAGCTGGAAGCGGTC
This sequence comes from uncultured Solirubrobacterales bacterium, assembly GCA_963796525.1. GTDB lineage: Bacteria > Actinomycetota > Thermoleophilia > Solirubrobacterales > Solirubrobacteraceae > Palsa-465. The sequence continues at coordinate 92,874 of CAWCMD010000002.1, read as the reverse complement.
GCGGGCGCCGACTATGTGACGTTCACCTCGTCCTCGACCGTCCGGTTCTTCTTCGATGCCGTGCAAGCGCGTCCGGCGGCCCGGCTGGCGAGCATCGGACCGGTGACGAGCGCCGCGCTGCGGGAGCGAGGGCTCGAGCCTGCGGTCGAGGCGACGCGCCACGACATCGAGGGCCTGATCGACGCGCTGGTGGCGGACGCGGGACGTAGGTAGGGGGCTGCCGCTGCGCGGCAGCGTCCGTGGGGCCGGGCGGCCCCGTCCGGACCTGGACGTCGCCGTCCGCACCGCGTCTATGTCGGCTTGTGCCTCGGCTTCGCCTCCGCCCTTCGGCCGGGCCCTTGGGAGCTGGTCTGCCCGGCTTTTGGCTTGGGATTGGAGGTCCCGCCCACCCGCCCACCTCGGGGCGCCTGGCAGCCCCGATTTCGTTACAGAGCGACCGCCTGTGTCGGCAACGTGTGACGAAATGGGGGTCTATAGCGTCGGCGTCCATTTGGTTACTCGTTGCCCCCGGCGGGGGCGAGATGTAACGAAATCGGAGGTTGGCGGCGGTGCGGCTGCGCCGGCCAGAGCGCGGTGCCGTCGCCGCCGGACGGGCCCCTCCCGCTCGAGGCTGGGCCCGCTCGTCAGCCGAGACCGGGCCCACTCAGTATCCGCCGGACGCCGAGAGCGAGGCCCCTGATCTAAGGCAGATGGGCTGGGATCGGCTGGATCTCGGGTCCGCGCCCGGCCGCGGCTACGGTCCTGGCGTATGAGGCCTTGAGCGCGTCGGCATCTGCGGGGTCGACCTTCAGCCCCGTGCCGATCGGCATCACGTCAAAGTTGGATGCTGCACCCAGATCGGCACGTAGTGCACGAACGTGACGCGGGCGTTGTTGCCCTGAACCCGGATCGTGAGGATCGCCATCAGGCCGTCCTGCGAGCCCGCCACGCAGCAGGCCTCGGTCTGGTTCGAGATCAGGTTTCCCTCGCCGAACACCACGATCTTGCCGTTGATCTTGCGGATCGGCTGCACCACGTGCACGTGCTGGCCGACGACCGTGGTGATCAGCGGTGAGGCGGTCAGCTGTCGAGCGAGGCCCATCTGGTACGAGTTCGGCTGGTTGGTGTACTCATCGCCCCAGTGCAGGTTGACGATCACGACCTGGGCGCCCTGCTGGCGGGCGCGACGTGCCTCGCCGAGGATCGCCGGCGCGCTGGCGCGGTTCACCGACCACGGGTGCGGCGAGGGGATCCCGTTGGTGATGTCGGTGTAGGAGAGGAACGCGACCTTCACGCCCTTGATGTTCATCATCAGGACCTTGTGCTGCGCGGCGGCCGAGGGGAACTCGCCGGTGTTGAGCACCCCGGCATGGTCGAGGAAGTGCACGGTCTGATCGATTCCCGACTGCCCCTGGTCGAGACTGTGGGTCGCCGCCGTCGAGCATGCCTTGAACCCGACCTGATGAATCGCTGTTGCCAGCTCGGGCGGCGTGTTGAACGTCGGATAGCCGGTCGGTGGCGCGGTCGTCATCGGCGTCTCGACATGGCACAACGGCAGGTCGACGCGGTGGATGATCGGCTTTATGTACTTGAACAGGGCGGCGAAGTCGTAGCGGTTCCCACCGCCGGCGGCGAGCGCCGCCTCCCACACCGGGGAGTGGATCAGCAGGTCGCCGCTCGCCTCGACGGTGAACGTGACCACGCGATTGCGGTGCGCCGCAGCGACCGCGGCCCGGTGTGTCGAGGTGTTCGCCGAGCCACCATTGGAGGCGCCGCCGCTCGAGCTGAGCGCGATGATCACGACGGCGGCGACGACCACCACGATCGCCCCGAGCACGGCGCGACGGCGGCGGATCGCCCGGGCGCGGGCGGCGGCCCGGCGCCGCCTTATCTGGTCATCGGATAGCACGACTCCGGGCGCAATCATACGATCTGCACGCGATGAGCCCCGTGATCACCTTCCTTTCCGACTACGGGCTCCAGGATGACTTCGTCGGCGTTTGCCACGGTGTGATCGCGACGATCTGCCCCGAGGCGCGCGTGATCGACATCACGCACGCGGTCGCGCGGCACGACGTCCGCGCGGGAGCGGCGATCCTGGCGGAGGCGCTGCCGTTCTTTCCCGTGGGCGTGCATCTGGCCGTGGTCGACCCCGACGTCGGGGCGGAGCGACGAGCGGTCGCGTTGCGGCTTGCAGACGACCGGATGCTGGTCGGCCCCGACAACGGGTTGCTCTCGCAGGCCGCGGTGAGTCTGGGCGGCGTGATCGAGGCCGTCGACATCGCGCACTCTCAGTTCCGGCTCGAGCCCGTCTCGGCGACCTTTCACGGACGCGACATCTTCGCGCCAGTGGCCGCTCGGCTCGCCGCAGGTGTCCCGATCAGTCAGGTCGGCGCGCCGTGTGACCCAGACGGGTTGGTGATGGTGGAAGTCCCCCGGCCGTTTGTCTTGGACGGGTCGCTGGTCGTGCGGGTCACGTACGTCGATCGGTTCGGCAACGTGCAGCTCGCCGCCGGGGACGACGAGCTGGTCGGGTTTGGCCTGAAGCTCGGCCAGCCGGTTGAGCTGCACGCCGGCTCCGAGGGTGTGCATGAGGCTCGGTTCGTCCGGACGTTCGCCGAAGTTCCATCCGGTGAGCTGCTGCTGTATGAGGACGGCTACAGACGGGCTGCGATCGCCGTCAGTCATGGGAACGCGTCTGAGCGGCTGGGCCTGCGGGTCGACGACGAGCTGCGGATCACGCCGAAATGACCTTCGGCTTTCCGAGGGTCCACTACCGGCGCACGGACTCGACCAACACCCGTGCGCGAGAGCTGGCGCATCGCGGCGCTCCGCACGGGACGCTGGTGACGGCGGCCGAGCAGTCGGCGGGGAGGGGTCGGCAGGGTCGCACGTGGACGGCGCCCCCGGGCCGAGCGCTGCTGTGCTCGCTCGTGATCCGCGAGCCGCCGCGCCTGCTGCCGCTCGCGGCTGGCGTCGCGGTAGCCGAGGTGTGCGGCGCGCGGGCCCTCCTGAAATGGCCAAACGACGTCTGGGTCGATGGCCGGAAGGTGGCCGGGATCCTCGTGGAGGGGCGACCGCAGGAGGGCTGGGCGGTTGTCGGCATCGGCCTGAACGTCGCCGTGCGGATGGAGGATTTCCCCGCCGAGCTGCACGAGATCGCCGGGACGTTGGGCCTCGAGCCGGATGCGATCGAGCCGACGCTCGAGCGCCTGTTGGCTGCGCTCGTGCGGTGGATGGGGGCCAGTGTTCAGGACATGTTGGCAGCGGTTCGCGCGCGTGACGCCCTGCACGGACAGTTGATCCGCTGGGCGGACGGCGAGGGGCTCGCGGCGGGCATCGACGACGCAGGCAACTTGGTGGTCGAGACCGTCTCCGGAGAGGTGGTGCTCGGTTCCGGTGAGGTCCATCTGTTGCGTTAGGCGCAGGCTGCGGTCAAGATGCGCTGATGGATAGGACAGACGTGACCTTTACCTCCGGGGGCGTCGAGTGCGCCGCGTGGCTGTACCGACCACCGGCCGAAGGGCCTCTACCGATCGTGGTGATGGCGCACGGGTTCTCCGGGACCCGCGAGGTTCGGCTCGACGCGTACGCAGAGCGGTTCTGCGCGGCGGGTCTCGGTGTGCTCCTGTTCGACTACCGCCACTTCGGCGCCAGCGCCGGCGAGCCGCGCCAGCTGCTCGACATTCGAAAGCAGCACTCCGACTACCAATCGGCCGTTGGCTACGCGCGGACACTGGAGTGGGTCGATGCGGACCGCGTGGCGCTGTTCGGAAGCTCGTTCTCCGGCGGGCATGTGCTCGTCGTCGCGGCTCGGGACTCGCGGATCGCCGCGGTCGTGTCGCAGTGCCCCTTCACCGACGGCGTCGCGTCGCTGCCGAAGATGGGCGCTTCGAACATCCTGAAGGCGACGGTGGCGGGCCTTCGCGACCAGCTCTCCTCCCGCTTTAACCGAGGGCCGGTGTACATCCCGGCAGTTGGTCCTCCGGGGTCGTTCGCCGTGATGACCACGCCCGACGCGGAGCCGGGCTTCAAGGCCCTGCTACCGACGGAGACTCGGTGGGAGAACCGCGTGGCGGCGCGGATCGCGCTGCACGCCGGCACATACCGTTCCGGGCGAGCTGCGGCATCGCTTGCCTGTCCGGTCCTGTTCTGCGTTTGCGATCACGACGCGCTGGCTCCCGCGGAGGTGACGGTTCGTTACGCGCGCGCTGTCGGGCGCAGCGAGGTCAAGCGCTACCCGCTCGGGCACTTCGATATCTATCTCGGTGAGCCGTGGGAGCGGGCGGTCAGCGACCAGACGGAGTTCCTGGTGCGTCACCTGCTCGGTGACGAGCCGGCGCAGGGGAGCGAGCAAACGCCTGCGGCACAAACCTCGCGATGAACGCCCTGATCGGGCCCTCGGCCAGGCGCGCGTAGACACCCGGCTTGCCGGCGCGCGCGCAGCCGCTGCCGAAGCTCGTTGCGCCCACGAGTCTGAGCGCGCCGCTCCTGAGGCGGACGAGCAGCGGACCGCCCGAGTCCCCCTCGCAGGTGTCGGTGCCGCCCTGCCTGTAGCCGGCGCACAGCATCGTGCGGCCGTCATATGAGCCGTCGTCGGGGAGCTCGCTGAGGCCGTTCGGATATGCCTGCGCGCAGTATGCGTCGGTGGTGATCGGGACGCGGGCGAAGCGCATCTGCGGTGGTGGCGTGGAGGCGTTCTCGCTGGTTGTGCCGAACCCCGCGATCGTGGCGAGGACGCCGGGACGCCATGCTTTGCGCTCCGCCTGGTTTGCGATCTGCATCGGGCGTTGCTTCGAGGGACGGTCGAGCTCCAGCAGCGTCACGTCGTTGCCGGTGCCGTTCGTCGCGATGTAGTCGGTGTCGACGATCACGCGCTTGACCGCGTGCTTTTCGCCGCCGGCGCCGCTCGCGTACGGCGTGCCGAGCTGCACGGTGTAGGCGGATGTGGGCCACGCGACCGGCGTCGGGACGAGCCCGCCGGTACCGGCCCCGGTGAGCGATCCGCAGTGGCCGGCGGTCAGGACCCATTGCGGTGCGATCAGCGTGCCGCTGCAGCCGAACGAGCCGCCGATCAGCACGTCGGCGACGTAGCGGAACTTGCCGCGCGGCACCGGCCTGCCGCCGACGACGGCGGCGGCAGGCGCGGCGCCGATGAGCGTCAGCAGTGCGGCGAGTGCGATTGGCCTAAGGGCGGATCTAAATGCCAAGCCAGCGCTTCGGGTTTTCGATCATCATCGTCTCGAGCTGCTCCTCGGTCATCCCTGGGTGGGCGGGATCCCCTTCTTTCAGCGTCGGGATCACCTGCTCGAAGATGAACGTCATGCTCCAGTCGCTGGCCGCGCCGGCGGCCTGGAGCTGTTCGATCACCTCCGGCGGATACCAGTCAAGACCATTTGCGATCGGAATGTCGAAGTCCTGAGAGAGGAACATGCGCTCGACGTGGCCACGCTTCAGCAGCTCGAGGGTGGTTGCGTTGCGCTTCGGGGTCGGGAGGAACAGGTCGATCCCGTAGCGATCGAGGCCGATGTAGACGCCCTTGTCGAGCAGCTGCTGGATGTAGCCGAGGTCGTCAGTGTCGCCGGTGTGAGCGATCTGGATCTTCTCGGGCGCGACGCCCTCCTCGAGGAGGATGTCGACCTGACGGGGACCGGTGTTTGACGCCGGCCGCGAGTGGGCCATGATCGGAGCGCCGGTCTGCAGCGACGCGCGGGCCGCGGCGCGGTGGATCTTCTCGATCCGCTCGTTGACGCCGGGCTCATCCGCGGCGCACTTGATGAACGCTGCCTTGACATCCGTGCCCTGAATACCGGTTTGAATGTCGTGGACGAACAGCGATGCGATGAAGTCCTCGCTGCGGTTCAGCAGGAACTGCGGCAGGTGGTCGTACGTGTAGACCCCGGTGCAGACGACGAGCTGGAGCTTGGTGTCCTGCGCAAGGCGCTGGAGCGCGGGGATGTCGCGCCCGAGCAGCATCGCGGTCGGCTCGACGACGGTCTTGACGCCGTGGCTCTGGATGGCCTGCGCCGACTCCAGCGCCAGCTGGTACTCGTGGTCGCGGTCGCGCACGTGCGGCCACTGGATCGAGACGGCCTCATCGCTCGAGAAGAAGTGCTCGTGGATCAGGGTGAGTCCGAGCTCGTTCACGTCGAGCGGTCCGTTGATCGTCTGCACGGTCGCCATCGCGTCTCTCCTCTCTCGTGGGGGCTCCGCGGGGTGGGCGGGGTGGGCGGGCCCGGGGTGGGCGGGGTGCGCGGGGCCTAATCCCCGCGGATCCTATGCCGTCGCGCCGGCGACCGTCTTCGCGCGCTGCCGCTCGGGCGCGATCCGCACGACGTTCCAGGCCAGGCCCACGCGCTGCATCAGCGAGATCACAAGCCCGGACGGATCGAGCTCCCAGCGCTTCAGGCCGTGATAGGCGGAGCGCGGGAAGGCATGGTGGTTGTGGTGCCAGGACTCGCCGAGGGAGAACAACGCGAGCCAGGAAACGTTGGTCGACTGGTCGTCGATGTCGAAGCGCCGGCGGCCGAAGAAATGGCAGACCGAGTTGACCGACCAGGTCACGTGGTGGACGAGGAAGATCCTGACCAGGCCGCCCCAGATGTAGCCCCGGATCGCACCCTGGAGCGTGAAGCCGTCGAGGACGAATCCCGCGATCGTCGGGATCAGCAGCGATAGGAGCACCAGGTACGGGAAGCGGCGGCCGATCGCGCGCATCGAGCGGTCCTCGTAGAGCTCGGAGGCGTACTGCTTCCAGTCCGCCTGCCCCTGCGTGTGGAGAAGCCAGCCCACGTGCGCGTACCAGAGACCCTTGAGGCCGCTGCCGTGGCCGACGTGCGGGCTGTGCGGATCGCCCTCGGTGTCGGTGTGCGCGTGGTGCTTGCGGTGATCGGCGACCCAGTCCATGACCGAGCCCTGCACGGACAGCGATCCGAGCACGGCGAAGGTCCGCTCGACCGCCGGATAAGTCTGGAACGAGCGATGGGTCAGGAGCCGGTGAAAGCCGACCGTGACGCCCAGCCCGCTGAGGAGGTACATGACCGCGAGGATCGCGAGGTCGGTGGCGTCAACCCAGCTGTTCCACAGCAGGACGATCGCGACGAGCACGCCGGCGACTGGGACGACCACGCCGATCAGGTTCATGTTCCGCTCGGCCTTGGTGATCGTTACAGGGTCTCATATGCGGCCCGCAATTTCTTAGCGATCTTGACGCGTTTGCGACTCGGAATTTGTAAGCCTCGTATAACGCACGTCGGCGCGATGTCGTTTGTCCGCGATATATGCGGACAATCGGCATCAACCGGACCGGCCGGCGCTAGAAGTGCTTGTACTTGCCGTTGCCGATCGTGAAGCCGTGGTAGGCGGGGTTGCTGCATGTCACGGTCTTGCCCACCGTGCACGTGACGCCGTTGCGGCTCCAGCTCGAGCCGTTCGCGAGCGTCTTGATCGTCTTCGTCCGGTACTCGTTCTGGCTGATCAGCTCGAGCTGCGGCTTGCCGGTCCCGGCGAGCTGGACGAACGGATCGCCCACCGGTCCGCCGTGCGGCTTGCGGGGAATGCCCGTCGCCGAGCAGAGCAGCGGGGCCTTCCCGAGCGGTGAGCCGAGCCTCAGTCCGCAGACGACGGTCTTGGCCTTGTTCTGCCAGAGCAGCGCGCTCGAGCTACCGCCCGCAGCCACCGCGGGCACAGCGGATACGGCGGATACGGCAAGCGCCGCGCCGAGCGCGGCAAATGAGAATCGACGAGGCATTCCGGTCCCTCCCTCGTTGGTGGTGCGGATAAAACGCGGCAGCGGCACCGAAGTTGCGCTGACTACGCAGCCTCGGCGTCGTGGGGCTCGTCGTCATCGGGCTCGGCATCATCGCCGGCCTCATCATCGTCGGCCTCGAGCTCCGCGCGGGGCTCATCGTCGTCGGCTTCGAGCTCGTCGCCGGCCTCATCCTCGTCGCCGGCCTCATCATCCTCGTCGCCGGCCTCATCTTCATCGCGCGCCTCGTCCTCTTCCAGGGCGTCGTCCTCGTCGCGCGCCTCGTCCATATCCCGGAGCTCTTCGTCGGCCTCGAGCGTCGCGGTCTGGACGGCCGCTTCGGCAGCCTCGCCGGCGCCGGCGGCCGAGCCGGACTTGCGCCGGCGACGACCCTTCCCGCGCCGGCCCTTGGGGAAGTTGCGCAGCAGCTCGCGGGCCAGCGCCGCCGGCTTGCGAGCCATCCGCGTCCGCGCTCCGCGAAGGGCCTCCTCGGCCTCGGGGGTGTGCGCAAGCGCAGCCGCCAGCAGCGCCGCCGAGAGACGCCGGTCCTCCTTGCGCGTGGCATGGACCAACCGCCGCGCGTTCCGCGCGTGGGCCGCGCCCGAGGAGTTGACGAGCAGGCCCAGCAGGCGCTTGGTCTCGGGCCAGCGCTGGACGGCGTACTCCTCGTGCACCTCTCGCGTGTACTCGGCCATCCGCCAGATCCAGGCGTTGGCCTGGTCGCGGCGGCCGATGCGGCGCTCGGCGAGCGCCTGGAGCATGATCTTGACGCCCTCGCGACGCTCGTCTCGGGGCCAGCCGGCCATGATGTCGATCGCGGTGTCGAACGCCTCCGCGTCACGGGAGGCGGCGATCTCCTGCAACGCCCGCAGGCGCAGCTGCGGGTTGCGGTTGCGCTGTACCGCGGTCAGCACGAACCGGCGCTTCAGCTCGCCGCCGCGGTCGAAGTGGAGCATCGCCTTGGCACGGCGCCAGCCGTTCGGGGTGACTCGGGCGCCGGCGAGCGCGGCCCAGCCGTGCTGCTCGCCATAGTCCAGATTCTCGACCGCGATCCGCCACAGCTCGCGCTCGAACACCTCCAAGCGCCGCTCGGGATCGTTGGTCACCGGGAGGACCCGGCGCTCCACCCGCACGCGCCGGCCGCGGCCGCGGCGGACGGGGCCGACGACGATCGCGCCGCCGCGGTACACGTCGCGGTCGAGCAACGAGTGCAGCGTGACGACCGGGTCGTCGTGCTTGGTCGCGGGGTGCACGAAGTCGACGACGATGCCCGCCTCTTTCCCGGGGTGCCTTCGGGTGACGCGTCCCACGCGCTGCTGGTAGATGCGTTTGGACGCGGTCGGCGCGAGGTGCATGCAGATCGTCGCCCGCGGGCTGTTCCATCCCTCGGCAAGCAGCTGCGCGTTGACGAGCACGTCGACCTTGCCGGACTCGTAGTCGGCGAGGATCCGCGCCAGCTGGCGCTTCGGGGTCTCGCCCGAGACCCCCTGCGCCTTCATACCGGCGTCGCGGAAGGCCTGAGCCACGTTGTAGGCGTGGCGCACGCCGGCCGCGTACACGACGCCCGGCACACCGTTGAACCGCGTCTTGTACAGGTCGGCGATCGCGACGTTGAACGGCGTCTGGTCGAGCAGTTCGGCGAGCATCTCCTGGTCGAATTCGGTGTCCACTTCGCCGCGGCGCAGCGGCACCTTGGCGATCGTCCTGACCCCCGGCCCCGGAGGGATCCGGATGCACCGGAGCGGCGCGATCACGCCGCGCCGGGCCGCCTGTGCCAGATCGAAGCGCGAGGTCTGGGTCGGGAAGAGGTCGGTGACGTGACGGGCAATCAGCGCGCCCGTCGCGGTCATGCCGATGAAGATCGGCCCCGACCACCCCCGGATCGACGCGGAGGTCTTCTCTCCCAGTGCGGTGTGCGCCTCGTCGCAGATCACGATCGTGTACGCGTCCGAGATGCGGCCCGCGTTGCGCACGAACCACTGGTAGGTCTCGACCGTCACCGGCCCGTTGGCGGCGTCCTTGCCGTCGAGCAGCGGCGCATGGATCCGGTCGCGGTAGCCACGGTCGCGCAGCTCGCCGTTGAACTGGTCGACGAGGTTGCGGCGGTGCGTGAGGATCAGGACGCCGCCGGTTCGCGACGCTTCGACGAAGCCGAGCGCGGCGACCGTCTTGCCGGCGCCGGTGGCGTGCTCGAACCAGAAGCGCTTGGCGGCGTTGGGGTCCTCGGGCAGATCCTCGCTGACATCCGCATCGAGCTCGTCGTCGTCCTGCCAGTCCTGCGGTTCCTCGTCCTCCTCTGCGTCCTCGTCCTCGCCGCCCAGATCTTCGTCCCCGTCCCCGGTGATTGACGAGGGCGCCAGCTGCGCGGGGCCGGAGCCGTTCGACGAGCCGGCGCCGGAGAGGACGCCGTTGCCGTTTCGCTGCGCCTCGGCGAGCAGCGCTGTCAGGGTTCCCGATAGCGCGTCGACCTGGTGGGCGGAGAGCACCGCGCCGTCCGCGAGGTGCGGTTCGTCCTCGGAGAGCAGTCGCTCGAGACCGAGCAGCAGCGAGAAGTTGCGCCGCCATCCGATCGAGGGCTGCACGGCTCCGCCTTCGATCTCCGTCAGCGCAGCGTCGAGCGCCCGGCGTCGCGCCGACCCCGGCGAGAGCGCTTCTTCGAGCGTCTCGCCTTCATAGACGAAACGCTCGCGCGTGAAGAGTTCCGCACGCGCGATCGCGGCAGGACTTGGAAAGGGGGTGGAAGCACCCATCACTAGTGGGAAGTTGCGTCTAAATGTGCGAGCCGCGGCAACACGTCCTGGCGGCTCAGGCAAAAGTCTCGGCTTACGCCGAGCCGGCGAGGAAATCCCTCAGCAGTAGCGCCCCTCGCCGGTCTGGCTTACGAGGATAACGCGTATTTAAGCAGATGGGGACCCCGCCCACCCATCCCACCATCCATCACGGCCACGCCCACGGCGACGTATGGCAACCTCTGGGCGGATGCCTCGCCGTCTCGTCTGTGTGGTCACGCTCGCAACTCTCGCGCTGGCGGGGTGTGGAACCCAGGCTCACAACCAGGCGCCGGCCGCCGGCACCGTCGACGCCGCGTTCAAGGGATCGCCGCCTCCGTTGGCAGCCCTTCACGCGAAGGCCAACCAGCTGATCGCCGGCGGCCCGACGGCGTTCAAGACGCAGCTCGCGGGCGTCAAGGGCTACCCGGTCGTCGTGAACAAGTGGGCTTCTTGGTGCGGACCGTGCCAGACGGAGTTCCCGTCGTTTCAGCAGGCCGCGGTGAAGTACGGCAAGCAGGTGGCGTTCATCGGCATCGACGGCAAGGATCACGACGCCGCCGCGGCCGCCTTTCTCAAGCGCTTCCCGGTGACCTACCCGAGCTACACCGATCCGCAGGAAGCGATCGCCAGGGACTACCAGGCCGCGACCTATTTCCCGCAGACGCTGTACTTCAACCGCCAGGGCAAGATCATCTACGACCACGCCGGGCCGTACCTGAGCGCCAGCGCCCTGGAGAAGGATGTCCGCCGCTACGCGCTCGGATCCGGATAGGGATGACGACGGTCTACTACGACGTCCGGCGGGTCGCCGACGAGCGCGAGATGACCGAGGCGCTCAAGCTCCGCCACGACGTGTTCTGCGTGGAGCAGGGAGTGCCCGAGCACGAGGAGCTCGACGGCCGTGACGGTGACGGCATTCATCTCGTGGCCGTCGCCAATGGCGAGATGCTCGGCACCTGCCGGCTGCTGATGGTCGGCAGCACCGCCCAGTTCAGCCGGCTCGCGGTCCGGAGCTCTGCGCGCCGGCACGGGATCGCGACCGCGTTGCTGGCCGCGGCGGACGCCGAAGCCCGCGCCCGCGGCGGCCGCCGGATCGTGCTGCACGCGCAGACCTACGCACGCCGCCTGTACGAGCTGGCCGGCTACCGCCCGCGGGGCCGCGTCTTCACCGAGGCGGCGATCGAGCACATCGCGATGGAAAAGCACCTGTAGGCAAGTGATCCGCGTCGACCAGGACGTCCAGCGAGAGCGTGCCTGAGCTGCGCATCGACCCGCTGACCGGCCACCGCGCGATCGTCGCGGGCGCGCGTGCCGGACGACCCGGCGGCGAGCTGTCATCGCCGCCCGTCCAGCCGATCGATCGCGAAACCGACCCTTTCGCCGACGGTCACGAGGATCGCACGCCGCCCGAGCTGTTCGCGCTGCGGCCGAACGGCGGACCGCCGAATTCCCCCGGCTGGCAGGTCCGGGTCGTGCCGAACCTGTATCCGGCGCTGAGCGAGGACGCCGAGCAGCCACCTCCCGAGGCAAACCGCGACCTGTTCTGGGCGGCGCCGGCGCGCGGCGCTCACGAAGTGATCATCAACGCGCCCGACCCGGTCGTGTCGCTGAGCGACCTGACGCCGCAGCAGGTGGCCACCGCACTGGACGTCTGGCGCGAGCGGATGCGCGCACACGCCGACGCCACGTACACGCACCTGATCGTCAACGAGCGCCGCGAGGCGGGCGCCTCGCTGCCGCACAGCCATGCCCAGCTCTACGCGCTCGACTTCGTTCCGGCGGCGATCGCTCGTGAGCGTGAGCGTTTCCGCGCTCACGCGACGCGGACGATGGGCGGCAACCTGCTCGGCGATCTCGTCCAGGAGGAGGTGCGCAAGCGCGAGCGAATCGTCGCGATCGACTCCGAGACCGTGCTGATGGCCCCGTACGGGGCGAGGGTGCCCTACCAGCTGCTGCTGGCTCCCCGCACGCCGCGGCCGCGTTTCGAGGACGACGGGCCGACCGGCGCGGCGATGCTGCACGAGGCGCTGAGCCGGCTCGCCCGCCGCCTGAAGGGCCCGCCGCCGCTGAACCTGTGGGTGCGGACCGCACCCCAGGGAGCCGAGCATTTCTGCTGGCGAATCGACATCCTGCCGCGGCTCACCTACTTCGCCGGGCTCGAGCTCGGAGCCGGCGTGAACCTCAACATCGTCCCGCCAGAGCTCGCCGCCGCCGAGCTGCGCGACGCGTAGGGCAAGCCGTGCGTGCGCTGGTGCAGCGGGTGACCCGCGCCTCGGTGACCGTCGACGGCCGCGAGGTCGCGAGCATCGGGCCGGGCCTGCTCGTGCTGCTGGGCGTCAGCACAACCGACGATTCAGCTGCCGCGGACTGGCTGGCCGACAAGGTTCGGGCGCTGCGGATCTTTCCCGACGCGGAAGGCCGGATGAACGAGGCTCTCGGCGACCGTGAGGTGCTGTGCGTCAGCCAGTTCACCCTCTACGGCGACGCGCGCAAGGGAAACCGCCCCAGCTACGTCGCGGTCGCGCCTCCCGAGCGCGCCGAGCCCCTCTACGAGCGCTTCTGCGATCGCCTAGCGGCGCAGCGCGGCGTGTTCGGCGCGATCATGGCGGTCGAACTCGTCAACGACGGACCGGTCACGCTGCTCGTCGAGTCGCGCTCATGATCCCCCTGCACATGCGCCGATACAGCTACCTGTTCTCGCAGCTGGTGCGCCGCGAGCTGCGACAGAAGTACATGGGCTCGGCGCTCGGGGTGCTCTGGTACCTGGCGAACCCGTTGGTCCTGCTGGGGGCATACACGCTGATGTTCGGCCTCGTGCTGAAGGTGCAGTCGATTCCTGACTACCCGCTGTTCCTGATGGTCGGGCTGGTGGCCTGGACGTTCCTTCAGGGGTCACTGCTGGGAGCTGCGCCGTCGCTGATCGATCAAGGCGGCCTGATCCGCAAGGCGCGCTTCCCGCGAGAGGCGATCCCGGCCTCGTCCGTGACGGTGCAGCTGCTGACGATGTCCGCCGTCATGGTGCTGCTCGTGCCGATCACGGTCGCGATCCGCGGCACGCTGACGCCGGCGCTGCTGCTGGCGCCCGTGCTCGTGGCGCTGCTCTACTGCTTCGTCCTCGGCTGCGCGCTGGTCGTCGCGGTCCTGCACGCCTACTTCCGCGACGTCGCGCCAATCCTGACCGCCGCCCTGCTCCCGTGGTTCTTCATCACGCCGATCTACTACGAGCCGAGCCAGCTGTCGGTGCTCGCCTCGCACCCTGTGGTGCGGTGGCTGCTGGAGTGGGGCAACCCGATCGCGCCGTTCATCCAGGCGATGCGATCGGTGCTCTACGACGGCAGCGTCGGGAACGTGGGATGGAGCGTGTACGCGCTGGTCGCAGCGGCTATCGCTCTGCTCGTGGGGAGCCTCGTGTTCAGGCGCATGGAAGGCGAGCTGGCGGTGGTCGTGTGAAGCACGGGCTGCGTCCCGGAGAGGTCGTGCTGCGCGACGCGACGCGCTCATTCAGCGTGCGGGCCGATCAGGCGCACACGCTCAAGGGGGCGCTGCTTGGAACCCGTGGATCGGATCCCGCCCACCCAGCGCCGGTGCCCGCGCTCCAGGGCGTGACGCTGCACATCGAGCCCGGCGAGACCGTCGGAATGGTCGGGCGCAACGGCGCCGGCAAGACCTCGACGCTGCGGGTCCTCGCCGGGATCGTGCCGCTGCAATCCGGCACGGCCGAGTGCGGCGGGCGGATCGTCTCGCTGCTCGAGCTCGCCGCGGGCTTCGGCCGCGACTTTTCAGGGCGCGAGAACATATACCTGCAGGGCGCGCTGTACGGATTCACCAAGGCCCAGATCGAGCAGCGCGTCGAGCGAATCATCGCCTTCTCCGAGCTCGAGGAGTTCATCGACGTTCCGGTGAAGACGTATTCGTCGGGGATGTTCGTGCGGCTCGGCTTCTCGATTGCGGCTCACCTCGACGCCGACGTGCTGCTGATCGACGAGGTGCTGGCGGTGGGGGATGAGGCGTTCCAGCGCAAGTGCCTGAGGCGGATGTCGGAGCGGATCGCGTCCGGGACGACGGTCGTCCTCGTGTCCCACGATGCGGCGGCGATCGAGCGGGTTTGCGAGCGTGTCGTCGTGCTCGACGCGGGCCGGGTCGTGTTCGACGGTCCGACCGCCGAGGGCCTGCTGCACTACCACCGCCTGATGGGCACCGAGCACGGCGCCGGCGTCTCGGTGCGGCGCGAGATGCCGACCGGGCTCGAGGTGGTCGACGTCGAGCTCCGGGATGCCGCGGGGCGCAACAGCCACGTGTTCCGCAGCGGTGACCCGATGCGGGTGGCGATCACGGTGCGGACGGTGCGGGCGCAAACAGACGCACAGCTCACGCTCGAGGTCCGTTCCCAAGACGGGACGCGGATCTTCAGCACGACCACGGACCTCGCACGCAGCACCGAGCAGCTCGTGTTCGAGATCCCTGCGCTCGCGCTCCTCGGCGGTGACTACGACCTCTCGCTCGGCGCGGGCGATGGCCCGCTGGACCGGACCGTGCGCTTCTCGGTCGCGCGCGAGCCCGGTGCGGAGGGGATCGTCGACCTTCGTGGCAGCTGGCGAGAGCGCGCACCGCTGCGGGCAGCGCAATGACAACGCCTGAGCACGCACTGGGGCTGGCGCGACAATCAGCCGTGCAGATGCGCGCGGAAGGGGCGTACGCAGAGGAGCAGTCGGTGATGCCCGACGCGGAGCCGGGACTCGAGGGGCTGTTCGAGTGGGCGCGGATCGAGCCGGACATCGCCGATGTGCGCTCGACGCGCAGGCTGGGCGCACCGATCACCGCGCTGAAGCGTGGCCTGCTGCGGCTGCTCGAGCAGTACCACGCGCAGCTGCTGGCCGACCAGACGCGGTTCAACGTCCACGTGCTCGGTCATCTCCGGCGTCTCGAGAACCGGATCGAGGAGCTCGAGCGCCGGCTCGACGCCGCCGCACGCGACCGCGATCGATGAACATCCACCAGCTGCTGTCGGGCGCCGGTCCGCACGACGCGATCACGAACGAGGCGCTCGGCTTCCGGGCCCAATTCGGTCGGTGGGGCTGGGGCGGGCGCGACTTCGCCGTCCACCTCGCGCCCGGACTGAACGGAGCGGTTCGGCCGATGAAGCGGTTCACGCCGAGCCCCGAGGACCTGCTGCTGCTCCACCATTCGGCCGGCACGCCGAAGCTCCGCGAGCTGCTCGCGCTGCCCAACCGCAAGCTGCTGCTCTACCACAACGTCACGCCGCCCTGGTGGCTGTGGGAGCAGGCTCCGGTACAGGCGGTGCAGTGCGCTGTCGGCCGCGAGCAGCTCCCGGAGCTGGTGCGCTCGGTCGACGTCGCGGCGGCCGACTCGGCGTTCAACGCGCAGGAGCTCGAGGCTGCCGGCGCGAGCCACGCCGAGGTGATCCCGCTGCTGATCGATCTCTCGCGGCTCGGGACCGCTCCGGTTGAGGACGCGGCAGACCGTCAACCGGACGCGCCCACGATCCTGTTCGTCGGCAGGCTGTCGCCGCACAAGCGCCAGGATGAGCTGATCAGGGCGTTTGCGCTGTACCGCCGTCACCGCGCACCCGATGCGCAACTGAGGCTGGTCGGCGATCCGATCTCTGGCGCGTATCTCAGGCACCTGCACGCGCTGGCGGACGAGCTGACGCCGGGTGCGGTCACGATCGAGACCGGGCTCTCCAACGCCGAGCTCGGTCACCGCTACCGGACCGCCGACGTATTCCTGTGCATGTCGGCCCACGAGGGGTTCTGCATCCCGCTCGTGGAGGCGCTGCAGTTCGGGGTGCCGGTGATCGCCCGGCCGGCGGGCGCGGTTCCGGACACGGTCGGCGACGCGGCGGTGCTCGTTGACGATCCGGACCTGGCGGTCGTGGCGGAGCTCGTGCACCTCGTCGTCAACGATGCCGAGTTGCGGCGCGAGCTTCGGCGCCGCGGGCACGAGCGCGTCAAGGCATTCTCGCCGGAGGCGGTCGCAGCCAAGCTGCGGGCCGCGATCGAGGCTACCGCCCGATCACGGGTCGCGATCGAGGCTACAGCCCGATCACGATCTTCTTGATGTCGACCGCGCTCCGCGAGGAGAGGTCAGGTCCCGGAACCGCGGGGTTCATCCGCCATAACTCGAACTGCGCGTTGGCGAACAGCGGGCGGCCTGTCGCGTCGCGAGGCCGCCCCTGGCTGCGCAACGCGATCACGTAGTCGGCCTTGCGGCCCTGCGGCGGGTGCGGGAAGAAGCCGGCGAGCGGATCGAGCGCCGAGAGCGGGTGGTCGCTGAACATGTAGGTCGTCCACAGCTGGTAGCCCGTCGGTGGCACGTCGATTCGTACGCTCGTTCCGCGCGGGAGCGCGCGGTCCCAGCCGTGCAGGGCGAGCACCGACGGATTGGCCTGGTCGTAGGTCGTATTGATCTCGCGGGCCGCGGTGACCGGCACGATCACCAGTGCGGCCGCAAGCCCGACCGTCCCCAAGAGGGCGCTCGATCTGCGCGCCGAGACCACCAGCCCGCAGAGCGCGATCACCGCGAGCATCAGCACGTACGGGCCGAGAAAGGCGAGGTCCTTGAAGAAGAACAGCTGGCCGCCGGTTCGCTCGCGGAAGTACAGGCCGATCAGGCCCATCACGACGATCATCGCCGCGAGCGGCCAGCGAGCGTCGGTGCGCATCCGCCACAGCGCCAGCGCAGTGAGCCCGGCGACGATCACGAGCCCGGCGACGCCGGCCGCCCCCGCACTTGGCATTCCCACGAACCGCGGCCACGGCAGAAACGACAGCGCCGTGCCCGCCCAGCCGCTCAGGCTCGTCCACGGCGCGAACACCGCCAGCGCCGAAAGCGTCTTCTCGAAGAAGCCCCGGACGAGCACGAGGGCAACGGGAACGCCGATCAGCACGACCGGGATCCACAGCCATGAACGCTTACCCGGACGTGGGATCCTGAGCGACGAGATCCAGGCGACGCGCTCGCCCTCCCCGCGCCGCCGCCGCCACGTGACCCACGCGAACACTCCGAGGAAGATCGCCGGAAACGGAACCATCAGCGGGTACGCGAGCAGCCCCAAGGCGGCGAACAGGACGAACATGATCGCGCTGCGGCGATTGGGGCTGCGGAGGTAGTTGACGCCGCACAGCAGCATGAATGGGAGCGCGAACTGGCCCCAAAGCTCGTTGTAGTAGGGGTGGATCGTTACGTACATGACGATCCGGTCGAGCGGGACCAGGAACATCGCCAGCAGCGCAACCCAGGGCGGCGCGCGCAACACGTACCGGGCGAACAGGAAGAAGCCGAGCACGGTCAGCGCGAGCATCAGCGCCGAGACCGTGGCGAACGCGCGGATCGGATCCTGGCCGGCGAGCGTTGCGATCCCGGCGAGCGCGTAGTAGATCGGGTACTTGGAGCGCCACTGCAGGGGGATGTGGTTAATCGGCAGGTCCGTCCGGTTTGCCGTGGGCGGGGAGTGCTCGAGCAGCACCGCACTGCCGACGACGAGGACCGCGTCGCCATTCTGGCCGGGCACGGTGGCGAATCCGGAGCGGAAGATCGGGATCAGCGAGACCGAGGCGACGATCGCGGCGAGGAGCAGCGGCAGCGCCGTGCGCGTGAGGACCGAAACGTTCGCCGCCGCAGCCCTGCGCTGTGCGACGTCCGGTCGTCCACGACCGGCACCGCCGCGCGCGACGCTGAGCGCGGCCGCAAGCGCCGCCGCCACGACCACGATCGCGAGCGAGACCTTCAGCGGCACGTGCAGCAAACCCAGCACCGCGAGCGCGAGGCTCGAAATCGTCGCCCCAAGCGGCAGAATCAGCAGCGCCCGGTGGACGCTCAGCTCGCCGCCGACAAGCACGCGCGCGGCGGCGTATCCGCTGAGACCGAACAGGACGACGCCGACCGCCGCGGTCCGGAGCACGGCCGGCACCGCCGAGACCCCGGCGACGCGGGCACCACGGGCCAGGCCCAGTCCGACCGCCGCCGCGAGCACGAACGCGATCCCCGCCTGCAGACGGGGATCGGCCCGCACCCTGGCGGGAAACCAGGCTGGAAGCGCTAGGGCTGGGCCAGCGTCTCGGGCGCGCGCTCGCGGCGTGCCTCGGTCGCGACCCTGCTCAGGAACGCCGGGTTCCCGAGCAGGTAGCGACGCCACATCCGCTGCGGCTCGATCGCGAGTCTGAAGATCCATTCGAGTCCATTGTCGGCAAGCCACCGCGGGGCGCGCGGCGTCTGGCCGGAGACGTAGTCGAACAATGCCCCCACCGTCCACACCACAGCGCCGTCGAGGCGGTCAGCGTAGCGGTCAACCCACAGCTCCTGTTTCGGGGTCCCCATTCCGACCAGGACGATTCTCGGGGCGTGCGCATTGATGTCCTCGATCACGCGCTCGTTGTGCGGTGAGTCGAGATCGAAGTAGCCGTGGTGCGCACCCGCGACCTCGAGTCGCGGATACCAGCGGCGCAGCCGGGCCGCGGCCTGGCGGGCAAGCGGAGGCTCGGACCCGACCAGGTAGATCGGGAGGCCAGCGATCTCGCAGAGCGTCGCCAGGCCCCAGATCCAGTCCGCTCCCGTCATCCGGTGGGGCACGGGCTTGTTCAAGACCCGGGCGGCGAGCCGCACGCCGTACCCGTCGCAGTAGACGAGGTCCGCGCGCCGCAGCGCATCGCCGAGCCCGACCGTCGCGCGGGACTGGTTGACGACGTGGGCGTTGACATACATCACGCGTCGCGTTCGCCCCTGTGCGGCCCATCCAGAGATCGTTCGAAGAAGCTCCGCCGGCTGCCCCAGGTCGATCGGAATATCGAACAGCGCAGCGGCGGGCCTGGTCGCCTCCTCGACCAATCCCATGCCTGTACGGTCTGCCTCGCGGATGGCGTGCGCAGTCACGTCGCGAGGCATGCTACGCCGCGATTTCGCGGCGCGCGCCAGTATTCCGGCGGCATGGCCGAGCCCTCCGGACCCGTGAAGGTCAGCGTCATCGTGCGCACCCGCGATGAGGCTGCGAACATCGGTCGCTGCCTGGATCTGCTTGGTGAACAGCGGCGGCAGGGGCTGGCGGCGGAGACGATCGTCATCGACAGCGGCTCCCGAGACGACACCGTCGCGATCGCGCGCGCCTACGGTGCGCGCGTGCTGACG
The DNA here is from genome assembly GCA_963796525.1 of uncultured Solirubrobacterales bacterium. Lineage (GTDB taxonomy): Bacteria > Actinomycetota > Thermoleophilia > Solirubrobacterales > Solirubrobacteraceae > Palsa-465. The sequence continues at coordinate 73,236 of CAWCMD010000002.1, read as the reverse complement.
ATGCCACCAAATCGGTTCACGTTCGGCGGCTCGTTGAACCTCGGGGCCGCGAACGCGCGCGGAGAGATCCTGGTGGCGCTGTCGGCGCATGCGTTCGTGACCGATGATCGCTGGCTTCGGCGGTTGGTGGAGGAATTCGCCGACCCGCACGTGGCGTGTGCCTCCGGCGACCGATACGGACCCGGTGGAGAGCGGCTCACGGCGCGGGTGCGCCAGGACGCCGAGCTGGCATGTCGCCATCCCGATTGGGGCTATTCGAACGCGGCCGGTGCGTTCCGCGCGGTGCTTTGGCGCGCGCGGCCGTTCCGCGCGGACCTGCCTGCCTGTGAGGACAAGGAATGGGCGTCGTACTGGTTGCGACGCGGCTACGTGACGATCATCGATCCGGCTCTGACCGTCGAGCATGACCACACGCACGACCCCTTGCCGAGCATCTACCGTCGAGCCAAGCGTGAGGCGCAGGGTCTGGTCAGCGTGTTCGAGCTGCCGGCGTATGGGCCGCGCGAGTTGGTGCGCGAGTGGTGGTCTGACCGGCGCTTCTACCGGTCAGCGCTGAAGGCTCGCCTCAGCCATCGGCGGGCAGCACGGCTACTTGGTCATTACGCGGGGCGTCGGCGGCGACGTGTGCCGCCGAGTTCCAAGTCACCGCGTCCACCTCAGGCACCCTTCTTGCGGACCACAATCCGCGCAGCACGCCACCGCCGTAGCAGGCGTGAATGACTCCGATCAACGTCGCGGCAAGCGGTGCCGCGGCTGGACGCCTGAGCGTCCAGCCGATCCACAGCGCCGTCGCGAGCATCAGGAAGAGGTAGGTGGCGGCAGGTAGCAGCGCGATCGCCAAGGGGGCGCTCAGGATGATCGCGACGGGTAGGAGCACCAGCAGGTAAACCAGCAGCGCCGCGGGCGCCACGTAGGCCGTGCGAAAGGTGCTGGGCCTCCGTACGAGCAGCTGGCCGCGACCGCGTCCGTACTTGAACATCTGGCGGGCGAACGAAGGAAGCGTCGGTCGGCGAGCATGAAATACCCGCAGGGTCGGCTCATAGTGCATCGGCGCGCCGCGACGGCGCAGCTGCGAAAGCAGAGCGTTTTCCTCGGCACACACGAGCTCGTCGAGAAACGGAAGCATCACCGCCCGCCGCACCGCCAGGTTGCAGAGCGTGAACCAGCGTTCGTCGGCTGGCCCCGGATGACGAGCGCCGTACCGCCGGCTGACCGGTCCGGCGCCCATCAGGGAGCCGAGCGCAGCCCCCTGCACAATCTGGAACCTGGAACTGTCCGGCGGCGTGTCGTTCGGGCCGCCGATCACCGCCGCCTCCGGATGCTCGACCGCAACGCGCGCTAGACGGGCGAGCAGATCCGGCGGTGCGATGACGTCATCATCGAGGAACAGAAGCAGTTCGCCCTTGGCCCGTTCGATCAGAGGATTGCGGGCGGCTCCGGGAAGTCGCCGGCCGGTGTCGCAGACTTCCACCGCAGGAAAGTGGCGGTGGATGGCTGACACGGATGCAGGTGTTGGAGTGCCGCCGACCAGCAGCTCGAACGGAGGTGCGTCCTTTTGCGAGGCGAGGGCCTCGAGGCACGTGTCGAGGGCGGCGACGCCGTGGCCCGCAAGGATGCAAACGCTGATCAGAGGCTGCGGACGCATATGGCTGCTAGCCGGTGCCGTGTGTCTGGTTGAGCTTGGCGAGGTCGTTACGAGCGGTGCTGTCGGTTGGATCGATGCTCAATTCGGTTTCCAGGGCCCTGCGCATGCCCGCATACTGACGGCGCTGAAAATACGCGCGTGCGACCTCGAGTTCGGCGGTCGAGTACACATCTTTTGCCACGTATCCGTTGGGCCACAGTTGCCAGTGTGAGCCGGGTAGGCCTGCTACCCGCTGCGCCGCCCGGACGGTCTGGTCGAGAACTGTAGGGGACTGGACGGGAAACGGTCCGGTGCCGGGGGCTGGCTTTGTCAGGATCCCGACCGGCTGGTAGCCGATCAGGTCGCCGGGCACCGAGGCTTGCGTCGCGCCACCTCCCGCGAGCAACTCAGCCGTTCCCGCGTCCATGTACACCGCCCGCACGGCGCTCAGTGACTTGACGAGCCGCCTCGCATCGAGAATCGTGTTGCCTGCCGGCGGCGGAAGTGGTCGGCCAAGCCGGCGGCTGATCTGCTGCCGGTACCAGCCGTACGAGAGCCCGTCGGCGGCGATTACGACCACGTCGGGCCGCTGGTGGTAGACAACCTGCCGATAAATCAGCGGCTGCGTGAGCTCGGCGCCCCAGATGACGATCGTGGCGTGGGGCGGAAGCTCGCCGAACAGCGTCGAGGCGTAGCGGTCGGCGAGTGGCTTGTCGCTGCGCTGGACAACCGGCCAATGGTTGATCACCGAGGGGACGAGGAGCGCCGCTGCGAGCACGGCGGCCACGATTGGGACGACCACGCTGCGGCGAGAACTCAGATCCACTCGCCCGAGACGAGCGCGGCCGATTACATCGCCCAGTTCAGTGGCGCCGACCGCGATCCACGCCGCGAGCGCGAAGTAGCAGCCGAATAGAAAGCCCTGCACGATCATGTCCACGTCATACCGGTCAAGAGCGCTCGACACACCTGGTGCCGTGAACGCAGTAACACCGACCAGGTTGACCGCGAAGGTGATCAGAAGCGCGTAGGAGCCAACTCCTCGGCGCCTCACCAGGCTCATCACGAGCCCGAAGCCTGCGACTAGCAGGCCCAAAAGCCCGAGTTCGCGGGCAAAGATGACGGTCTCATTGCGCGTGGTGGAGGTGACCCCAACAGCCGAGATCTCCACCGCTGCCGCCCCAGGCGCGGGAGCCAGGGCCGGCGCGGCACGAGCACCTGCGCTTGCCCGGGTCGGCGCGGCGGGAGCTCCTGCGCTTGCCGGGGTCGGCGCGGCGGGAGCACCTGCGCTTGCGGTTTTTCGCAAGGTCGGCACCGAGGCCGTCGAGGAGCGGTGAGCGGTAGGTTGCGGTTGGCCCGGTCCTTGCGTGAAGTCAGATCGGCGAACAAGCTCGAACACGCGCGAGATGGTGGTGGCATCGCCCCAGTTGAGGGCCGGATTCTGCGAGGCACGGACCATCACGAACCCGTACAGGCCGACGACCACGACGAGCCCGGTCGCCGTCGCGGCGAGTAGAGGACGCAGCGCAAGCTGCCTGCGCGCGTCGAACAGCAGATACGCGATCGTGGGCGCGAGCAGCAGCATCAGCGGCCAGGATGAGCCGACGCCGACCGCGAACACGGCGCCGAGCACGACCAGTGTCTTCGTGTTCGGGCGCGCTCGCCACGCGAGCGCAAGGTGTAGCGCGATCAGGAACAGCAGCCCGGAAAACATGTCGTGCTTGGCGAATGAGGCGTAGAACCAGAAGCCTGCGCTCGCTGCAAGCGTGAGCGCACCTACCGAGCTTGCCCAGCGTGCTGCGCCGCAGCGCCGCGCGAGCAGCTGCACGCCGGCGATCGACAGCGACGCGCAGACCAGGCTGAACAGGTTGACGCGAAAGGCCTCACTGCCGAACGGCACGAGCAGCGTGAACACCTTCGCGGCGATCACGTAGGCCGGATAGCCCGGCGGGTGCAGTATCCCGAGCGACTTCACGCCGGCGACCGTCTCCGGAGCGTCCCCAAGCCCGGTATGGCCAGCGAGGATCGTCGCGAACAGGACGGCGGCACCGGCGCCGGTTGCCGCTGCCCACACGAAGTCCGTCCGGGTCAGCTCGGTTAGCCCTGCCGGCTTGGCGACCTGCTGGACTCGCTCCTGCGTGCGCCGGGCACGACCTGATCCAAGATTCAGAATCGCCAGCAACGCGCGCCGCAGGCGATCCTGCAGGGCCAGGCGTCGAGCTCGTGCGGCGCCGCGGCGCGGCGAGCGCTTGGGAGGTGCCCCGGGGGTGGGACGCCCCTTCTTTGTCGGCTGTGCATCGACGCCGCTTCGCTGGGCGGCTCGCGCCGGATGGCCTTGCCGGCGCTTGGTCTTGGTGCGGCGGCTGCTCATCCCCTAGCCCGCTGCATGACCCCAGGCTTTGGAGCCACGGAGACCATCTCTGTTCTGCCTCTCCGAGTCGCCATCGGCGCGTGAGAGGATAGCCAGCATCTTGGCAGACGAGGCAATCGCCGAAATCCCGTGTCGAAGACAGCGCGTCTGTCGATCATAATTCCGGCGTACCGGGCCGAACGCACGCTTTCGCGGGTACTCGGCGCCCTTCGGCCACAGATCGGCGCGGACACCGAGGTGCTGGTGGTCGAGAGCTCGGGTTCGAGCGCCGCCTCGGCGCTCGAGCGGACTACGCCGTGGGTGCAGGTGATCTCGCTGACGCGGCGCACCCTGCCGGGAGCGGCCCGAAACCTCGGCGCGCGCGCCGCGGTCGGCACGGAGCTTGTGTTTCTGGACGCTGATGCGGTGCCCGGTCCCACGTGGCTGGCTTCTCTGCGAGCCTCGTCGACGCGCACCGACGCGATCGCCATTGCCGGTGCTGTGCGCAACGGAACCCCGGCCAGCGCGATCGGCACCAGCGCCTACCTCCTGGAGTTCTCCGAACTGTTCCCGCACCGGCGGGGCCTACCTCTCCACGGAGCGACGTGCAACCTGTTCGTGACGCGTGACTCGTTCGAGGCGGCCGGCGGTTTCTGTGAAGACATCTGGCCGGGCGAGGACACGATCCTCACCGCTCCATGGGGGCGGGCCGGGCGGCTGCAGTTTGCGTCGGACGCGGCCGTCTGGCATCTCAACCGGACCGGCGCGGATGATCTGCTTCGCCACCAGCACCGGCTCGGGCGTTCTTTTGTCGTCGTCTGTGACCGGGTCGAGCTTCCCTATGCGCGCTTCAGCCGCTGGCCGCTGCTCGCGGCGGCGCCGCTGCTGCGGCTAGGCGCACTGGGTGGTCGGCTTTCTGGGCACCCCGCACTGCTTCGCAGAGCTGGGCGTCTTATGCCGCTGCTGGCGGTCGGCCTGACCGCCTGGACGGCCGGGGTTGCGGCGCAGCGCCGCGATCAGGCTCCCAAGCGCTGAACTACGCCCTGCCGCCGAGGTATTCGACCTCGCCTGAAGTGGCCTTCTCGCCCCGGTCCTGGCGGATCTCCTCCAGCCGTCGGCGCATCGTCGCACCTGCCGCTTGCTGGGAATGGGTTCTCCGAATCTCGGCGGCGCCGCGGGCGCCCATTTCTCGGGACTTCGCGCGGTGCTCGAAAACCTCCCGCATGAGCTTCGCAGCGTGGTCGAGATCGGGATCAGCCCACTCCCCGTCGGCCGGGTAGGGATCAGACGCTGGACCGATTGGGACGACGTCATAGTCGACGAGGTAGCTGTTTTCCGCGCTCATGAAGTCGAGATTGCCCGAGTAACCGGTGGCGATCACCGGGCGCCCGAAGTACATGGCCTCGGCGAGTGTGAAGCCGAACCCCTCTGCGCGGTGCAGGGAGACATAGCAGTCGCAGTTGGCGAGCAGCGCGTTCTTCTCAGCGGCGTTGATGTAACCCTCTTGGACGGAGATATCGGGATGCCGCGCGGCGTCGGCAACGAGCAGGTCGTGCTCGGCGGGGCGATGAGACGCGTTGATGCACTTCACCACGAGCGATGCCCCCGAGCCGGGCGGAAATGCCTCGGCGAACGCGGCGATCAGCCCAAGCGGATTCTTGCGCTCAAACACGCTCAGGTAGTCAAAGACGAACAGGAAGGTGTAGTTGGAGGGCAGCCACAGGCTCTGCCTGTCGAGCTCAGCGGGAGGGTCCGGGACCACGGGGATCCTGATCTGCGTCACCGGCTTCGAGGAGCACTCATTCAACGCGTCAGCGATGTGCTGCGAATGTACCCATACCTCGTCGACGAGATCGAACGATGACCAGAACCTACCGGGGAAGGCCAGCACCTCCCAGCTCCAGAAGCCTATGGTGATGCGGTCGCGGAACCAGCTTTCGCCGATCCTGCGACGAACCGTCGGCAACATATCTGCATTTACGCAGAGCAGATTGACCGGATAACGGGCCTCTTCCGGCGTGACACTCACGTATTGATGCTGGGCGCGGTGCGCCGCCGGCGCCTCACTGACTGCATGCACCGGAACGTCGCAGGCCTGTAGGCCGCCGATGATCTGGCGTCCCAGCTCACCCACGCCCAGTTCGGCGCTCAGATAGCCCACGACGTTTACTCCCCAGCTGTGGTCAACGCCCGCAGGTGACGGCGCTTGGCTCTTGGGTCGTCGACGTACGAGGGCACGGAAGCGGGTGTTGTTCCGGACCGCGGCAGTGTTCCGGATTGGGTTGACCGCAGCGATCACCTCTTTCGCGACCGTCAGCCGGTTCGCGCCGCTGCGGCGATTGCCCTCGATCAGATTCTCGAGGTCGACGATCCGCCTGCCGAAGCTCCGCCGCCGCGCCACCTGGGGCCGCTCGATCGGCACATCCGCGGTTGGCGTCGGCGGTATCTCCCGGGTCGGTTTGCGGGCATTTCGAGGCTGATAGGGCCACGCCCGGGCCTCCTCGTAGCCCGCCTCCAAGAGCTCGCGCCGGTACTCGTCGCACAACTCAGCGATCTCGGGTCGTTTCTTGAGCTGAATCCGATTCTGGTGCTTGCTCAGACGATGGGGAGCGAACGGGTCATATCCACTGAAGTGAAAGAAGCGAAGTGGACTGCCGTTCACGAGATAACCGCTCGCCGAACGCGATATGTCCCTGTAGTGCAGATTCCAGTAGGCAACGTCATAGCCCGGGTCTCTGAGGATCGCGACGTCGAGCATGCCGGGCAGGAGGTCGACCCACCTCTGATCGACGAAGAACCCACGGTTAGGATCAACGAAGCAATCCGTCTCGAGTCGTTCCGACCACCACCGCAGGAAATCGTCCGCGCCCTGGTTGCGGCTCATACCGAGGAACCCAAGGTTGTATGTGCCCGACACCAGGATGTCGAGCTCGCTCGGACGGCGACCGTCTCGCGGGATCGGCCGCGTCAGGTGCGGAATCAGGACGATCCCATGGCTTGAACACATTTGGCCCAGTTCGTCGAGCGAGTCATAGATCCTGATGTCGGGATCGAGATAGAGGACTGATCCCGCCTCAGGGTCCTGGAGGAGATGCCGCAGGATCCAGGGCTTGACAGCGGTGGAGAGCTCAAGTACGTCGTAACGCCTGGCCATTGCATCAAACTCAGGGATCGGGACGTCCTTGGGTCCAAGAAGCTCGAACGACTCGATGCTCGGGTCGATGAAGCCGCTCCACTCGTCAATCACGAACACCAAGAATCGACTCCGCGGATGACTCGTCAGGAAGGACCGCGCGAGCACCCTGGCGAAGGGCAGGTAGTTCTTGGCGATGATCGTGAAGGCCTGCACGGAGCTTTACGGGCGAGGACGCGTGTTGATGCTAACGGTGAGATCGCGGTCATGGATCCCGCGCAGGCGCGCGCCGATTGCAGCTCCGACCGTCCCCGGATCGTGCCGTCGGGCGATCTCGCGCGCCGCAAGCGCTCCGAGCATTGCGGCCGATGCTGGATCATCGAATACCCCCCGCATCAGCTCGGCCGCATGGTCAAGGTCCGGTTCTGCCCACAAACTCTCTGGCGGATATGGCCAGGAACCGTGGCCGACGTGCGTCATCGTGTAGCCGACCAGGTAGCTGTTGGCCTCGGTCATGTATTCGAGATTGCCTGACCATCCCGTTGCGATGACGGGCTTTCCCAGCCGCATCGCCTCTGCGAGGGAATGTCCAAATCCCTCAGCGCGGTGAAGGGAGACGTAACAGTCGCACTGCGCGAGCATCGCGTTCTTCTGGGCTGGCTCGAGGTAACGATCGACGATTCGGATGTCTCGGCGTCCTGCCGCCACGCGATGCAAAAGTCGCTGGCTATGCGGATCACGTCGGCCGTTGATCGATCTGATCACGAGCTGAGCCCCTGAGCCCTCGCGGAAGGCACGACGGAACGCCTCGACAACGCCAACAGGGTTCTTTCGACCGAATGTGCTCGAGTAGTCGAAGGTCGTGTAGAACAGGAATCCCTCCGGCAGATCGAGGCTCTGCCGGGTTTCGGTGCTCGGGGCAGGGAACGGCACCGGAAGCTGCATCTTCAGCACCGGGACCTCCGCCACCGGGACGATCGCGTCGCGCACGTGGTCGGAGCAGACCCAGATCTCGTCCAGGATCGTGCTGGCGGCTGCCCATCGATCCGGCGCTGGGATCACCTCCCACCACCACATGCCGATCGAGTAGCGACCGTCGAACGGGCCGTGGCCGTGCCTGCGCAGGAAGCTACGCATGCCGTCTCCGTTCACATAGAAGAGGTTCACGCCGAACGGCGCAGCCGCAGGAGAAACCGTGCGAAGACCCGGAGCACGGCGCTGAGCCGCCGCGCCACGCATCTGGACGGCGACGGCGGGCACCCTCTCAGCATCCAATGCCGCGAGCACGGCGCGAGCGCCCTCTCCGAGCCCTAGCGCGGAATGGAAGTACCCCACCACATTTACACCCCACCGCGTCGAGGCGGCGGGGGTCCTCGCAACCCGATCGAGCGCTCCCCGCAACCGTCCCGCGGCTAGATCCCGCACGCCCCACGTTCGCGCGCGCGCGCTACGACCGGCGTCTCTCACTCGGGCGCTTGGCACGGGCGATCAGTCTACGAGCCGCCGGCGCCCCCTTGACTAGACTCACCGCATGGCTCAATTGGCTGCGTCGGGGCGGAGGCGCGATGCGACGTACGTATACGACTCCGCTCGCTCCTCGCCGATTCTTCTGACCGAGCTCAGGAACCTCTGGGACTACCGCGGCCTCGTGCGGCTGCTGGTCTCACGGGACGTCGTGGCCCGCTACAAGCGTTCCCTACTGGGTGTCTGGTGGACGCTCCTGAACCCGCTCCTGACGATGGCGGTGATGTGGATCGTGTTCTCGCGCATCTTTCGCTTTGCGGTGGGCGTGAGCGGCGTCCCCTACGTGATCTACCTGCTCTCGGGCGTGATCCTGCTGATCTTCTTTCAGCAGGGAACCGAGATGGCGTCGTCGTCGATCGTGCTCAATTCGCACGTGCTGTCGAAGGTCTACGTTCCGGCGGAGCTTTTCTCATACTCGGCTGCTCTGGCGGCGGCGATCAACCTCGCATTCAGCGTGATTCCGCTGCTGATCCTGCAGCTGGTGCTGGGGGTTGGGATTCCCTGGACAGTGATTCTCGTGCCGCTCCCGATCGTGGCGCTGCTCTTCCTGGTTATTGGGCTGGGGCTGGTCGTTGCCGCGATCGCGGTTCGATTTCACGACATGCTGGACTTCAACCGCGTCATCCTTCTGCTGATCGGGTACACGATCCCTGTCTTCTACCCGATCAGCATCGTCCCGCCGGCGGTGCGCTCGTTGATCGTGTTCAACCCTGTTTACCACGACCTCGTCCTGTTCAGAAACCTGGTCTACGCAGGCTCTCTGTCTTCATGGCAGAACTGGGTGGCGGCCTTTGGCAGCGGGGTCTTGATGCTGTTGATCGGGCTGTTTGCGTTCGCTCGGGGCTGGCGGACGGCCGCGGCGATGATCTGAGGCCGTGTTGCCGTGATGCGTAGTCGCACTCCAGTCATCGAGGCCACCGATCTGTCGGTTACTTATCGCCTGCCGCGCGACCGCACCAACAGCGTCCAGGAGTTCACAATTCGGACGCTCAAACGCCAGATCCACTACGAGAACCTGTTGGCGCTACGAAACGTCTCGTTCGAGCTCGCACCCGGTTCGGTGCTCGGCATAATCGGCGCGAACGGGGCCGGCAAGAGCACGTTGTTGAAGGTCGTGGCGCGCGTTCTGCCACCTTCCAGCGGGAGGGTTGTGGTGCGCGGCCGTTTGGCGCCCCTGATCGAGCTCGGTGCCGGCTTTCACCCCGACATGACCGGCTACGAGAATCTCCTGCTCTACGGGACGATCCTCGGCAACGACCCGGCAGAACTCCGCCGTGCTGCGGACGAGATCGCCGATTGGGCCGAGATCCGCGAGTTCATGGACGTGCCGATTCGCTCTTATTCCTCCGGCATGATGGCCCGCCTCGGCTTTTCCATCGCCACATGGGCCCGGCCGGAGATACTTGTCGTGGATGAGGTGCTGGCCGTCGGTGATGAGCACTTTCAGGATCGCTCCGAACAGCGCATCCAGGAGCTGTTGCGGAGGGGGACCGCGGTCCTATTCGTCTCGCATGCGCTGAGCAAGGTCCGCGAACTTGCCGATCAGGTGCTGTGGCTCGACCACGGGAATCCCGTCATGCTCGGGGATCCGGACAAGGTCGTGGACGCGTACGTCGGTGTCCAGGATGTGAGCGATCTCGATAAGAGTCTCGCGCGCTCGAGGGTTGCTCCCCGCAGCGTGGCCGATCTCGTTCGCCTGCTCAGTGAAGAGTTGGTGGGCCGCTCTTGGGCGCGGCGCAGACGAGCGCGGCCGAGCGCGAACGGCAGCCGCGATGCACGCGCGGGCCAGTCCGAGTCCGCGCACAACGGGTCGTCAAACGGCGTGCATGCGTCACAGAACGGATTGCGCTCCCCGGAAGACCGTCTATGGCCCAAATTGCTCAAGCGAGCGCGGAGCAAATCTGGCCGCGACATCCAGCCGTAGCGGCCGTCAATCCACCGGCAACTTCGGCTTCCTTCGCAAGCTGAACCGGCGCTGCGTGCTTGCCCGTGTGACGAGATAATCCAAGCTGCGCACCGAGGGCCCGCAGCGATCCAAAGGAAAGACATCCAGGATCGCGCCGCCCGCCGACTCGATCGTCCGAACCACCTCCTCGCGCGGCATCGCATGCATTTCGATACGCGGCGTTACGATCGCTGCGGTGGCGGCCGTCGGCTCAGTGGTTATCTCCGTTGATGGGGCGTCGTGCGGAGTCAAATTAGACGCGCCGTGAGGCCGAGTCACGTCAACTGTTACTCGCAATGTCCGAGAGCCTCCCGTTGCGAACCATCCCACAAGCTCTTGCACGAGATCCACCTCTAGCTGGTAGATTCCGGGTGCGTGGGGGGCGGCGATCGGAAGTTCGACCTCGTAATCAGCACCGGGTTCCAGGGGGGCGTCGATCGGCGCGCGCCCATCGTCCTGCGCAAGGATTTCTCCGTCCAGGGAAAGCCAATGGTTACCAACAACCAACCGGGCTGAGGTCGGCCAGGCAACCTCGCTGATGTTTTGCACCCGGAGCCTCATTGGAAATATTTCTCCTGGCGTGAGCGCAGGTACCTCGCCAACAAGCGTGATCGCCGCACGAAGCGCCGCGGAAGGCAGTTTCGTACCGATCACGTGTCGCTCGGGAATGTTGAAGTACGCGACACCCTCAGGCCGTAGAACGCGAATGAACTCACGCACGTAGACCGTCATCAGCCGCGGCTCCATGTGCTGCAGGACCAACATTGCGACGATGAAGTCGAAACAGTCATCCCGGAACAGCCGGAGATCGGGATGAGGATTGTGGTGGAACTGACAGCGCGACCCGTACTGGTTGAGGCGAGCGGCGGTTTCGATCATGGATGGCGCGATGTCGACGCCGTCGCAGCTCTCGAAGTACTCCGCCAGCGCCTGCGTCACTCGCCCGATGCCGCAACCGAAATCGAGCGCCCGATGACGCTGCACCGCAATTCCCCGGTGATCCAAGGTATGGAGGACGTGCGCCGCCTGCGTGCGGCCTGATGCGAGGAACTCGTCAAGCTGCCAGCCGCCACCGCGCTTGGATCCCTCGGAAAGGATCGCCCACATCGGATCCCGCTCACCAAGGGCATTCCAGTGCTGCTCGAGCGCTTCTAGGTCCATCGCTTCGATTCCCATCGATCGGAACGCCGACGCAAGGATAGAACAATGCTTCCCGGCCGACGATTGGTGCCGGTGGAATACCCTCCCAGAATGCCGGCGTCTGCGCTTACAACCGAGCCCGCCGATCTGCGAGGAGGCAGCCCGGCGGCCGCGGAACGCCGGACAAGGGTTCCAGTTTCCGGCAAGGCGATTCTTGTATGGGTGGCCGGGGCGGTCGCGATCGCCCTGCTGAGCTGGCACGCGCTGCCGCTTGTCCCCGCCCCGGGATTGGACAATAGCTGGGGCGCGGGGCTGCACATGGCGGCCCACGATGGCATCACCTTCGGCGATCACCTGAACTTCACGTACGGCCCTCTCGGCTTTCTGGACGTAACCACGCTTTGGTACGACTCAACCGGCACACTCGCATTCGCATACGGGCTGGGGGTCCGGATCGCACTCGCGTTGGCGCTGTTTGTGGCGGCGCGGCGTAGCTACGGGCTGCTCTTAGGCTGGCTGGTCGCGCTGATCGTGGCGAGCGTTGTCACGGTCGAGATCGCGGGCGAGGTCGCGGTCGTCTTCATCCTCGCGGTCTGGGCACTGCAGCGGACTCTGGAGTGGCGATCATCGCTGATGATCTGCTGCCTGGTGGGGGCTATCGGCGGCGTCACGCTGCTGGGCAAGGAATCCACGGGCGTCGCCATCTGCGTGATGGCGGTGATCCTCGTGTTCGCTCTGCCGCGTCGCACCCGAGCTAATGCTGCTGGCGCAGGCGCTTCGTTTGTTGGCGCCTTCCTGGCCGGTTGGTTCGGAACCGGTCAGTCACTCGCGGCGCTTCCCTCCTGGTTTCACAACGTCGCAGAATTACTCACCGGCTATGCCTCCGCGATGCAATACGAGGAGCCACTGCGCGGACTCGATTACGCCGCCGCCGTGATCCTGTTCGGCCTCGGTCTGGCTGCCGCGGTCTACACGACCGAGGCCCTTCCTAGGAGGGCCCGCTGGGGAATCGGGGCGCTGTGGGTGACTTACGCCTTCCTAATCTTCAAGGAGGGGTTCGTGCGGCACGATACGGGTCACGCATGGATCTTCTTTGACGGCCTGCTCGCCGCCTTGGTGGCATTCAGATGGAGCCCCGGCCGGCGCTACATCGGAGTCGGGATCACTGCTACGGCACTCGTGGTCACGTTGGGTGCACAGGGCAACAGCCTCTTGGGCGACCGCGGCAATCCTGGGGCGGCGCTTGATCAGATCCGCCAGGTTAGTAGCGCGTCGGCCCGCCGGGCGATCATGCAGCAGGGTCGTGCTCTAGTAGAGACGGCCGACCGTCTTGATGCCAGCACACTGGCCGCGGTTCGAGGCCGGCGCGTCGCGGTGTGGCCGTACGAGCTCGCGCTCGCTTGGGCCTATCGATTGTCATGGAGTCCGTTGCCCAACTTGCAGGCATACAGCGCGTACACCGCGGGGCTGGATACGCTGGACGTCCGCGCGCTGTCGTCGTCACGAGCTCCAGAGCGGATGCTGTATCGCTATGACCCGGGATTCGACGGACGCGTGCCTCCTTTTGACGAGCCGGCAACTAGCCGGACGATTCTCTGCCGATACCGCGAACTGCATACGACGCCCATGGTGGACGTCCTCGCGCGCTCCGCGCAGCGTTGCTCGGACCCCACCCTGCTTGCGGTGGTGCGCGCCGATTGGGGACAGTCAGTGGCGGTCCCGGCCCCACCGACCAACCATTCGATGGTCCTCGTCCGCATTGGCGGGGTGTCCGTCGCGGGCTTCGAGCAGATAAGGGGATTGCTCTACAAACCCAGGCTCCGCTACTTGGTGCTGGACGGGATCCCGCATCGCCTGATTGTCGGCACCGCCGGTGATGGGTTGCCGCTCCGCGCCGCGCCCGGCATGGACTTCCGCGCACCCTTCAACATCGCCACGGGAAGCACGATGATCGCGGTCACTAAGGACGCACAGGAACCCACAGGCGGCAGGCCGATCACGTTCTCCTTCTATGTGCAATCGTTCACCGCAGGACCGCAGGCAACGGCAGCCGCAGCAGCTCAGGTGATCAGCGCCAAGCAACGCGTTGCCGCTGCGCCCTAACATGGCGCCCGCAGCGCTCGGTACAGCCGCCAAGCCGTTTGGTGGCCCGGCCAGCTACCAATAGATCAGCTACCGTGGGATCGCGAAGAAAGACCATGTCGAGGTTTGAAAGGGCTTTAGGGCCCGGGACGCTGGTTGACAACGTGCGGCGTAGCAGTAATTACCTTCGCACCAAGAGCCGCCGCGGGCGGACACAACTTGGGTTTACGGGCGACTGTGACCATGATGCGTTCTTGGCTGCCTGCGCCGCGCATGATGGCGAGTGGTATCACAGCTTCTATTTTGACAATGGATACATATGGCGGGGCTCCTATGACATCGGCCGCGACATCGATGACTATGGCTTTCCAGATGACATGAGCGGCTGGCGTGTGCTCGACGTGGGATGTGGGAGCGGGTGGTTCTCGTTCTTCTTTGAGCAGCGGGGCGCAACCGTTGCGGCGACTGACACGGGGAGTTACGCTGATTTTGACGTTTATGGCCCGTCCGATTACCTCACGCCAGCTTCCGCTAGGCAACCTGATGTTCATGACGAAGACGGGAAGCCGCTCTATTTCAGTCCAGTTAGTCAGAGCATGTGGATAATGCGCGGGTTACTTGGTTCGCGCGTTGTGTACCACAACGCACGTATTTATGATCTAAGTCCGGAGTGCTTTGCCGGCGAGACGTTCGATCTGGTGTTCGTTGGTGCCGTTCTTCCCCATCTTCGTGACCCCATCGGTGCATTGGCGGCAGTACGGACGGTCTGTCACGGAGAAGTCGTTGCAACTACTCCTCTCGCACGCCTCCGTTACAGGTCCAAAACGCCGCTGATGGTTCTCCCATCGAGAGGCATCGATAGCATTTCCTGGTGGCAACCGAACCAAGCGTGCTACGAGGCATGGTTCGAGGCTGCTGGCTTTCGGGACATCGACACAACTCGGAAGGTTCAACTGACAGCCGATCTCCCGAGGCGGGGGGCCCATGGACGAGTCCACAACCCGACGCACACCCTGGCGATCGGTCGCGCGAAGGCCGGCCCGGCTGGTTCGCGGCCGGCGCCTGGCGCCGCTCGGGATAGCCAGCCAAAATGTCAATAGCTGAGCACCACCGCATCAGCTCCTAGCCACGCGAGCATCAGCGTTGCGCCGACTATCTTCGCGTTCTGGACCAACTCGTGTTGATCGAGGGCACCGGCGTTGAAGCAGATGGAGCACAAGAGGACCTCACCGCCCTGCCGGCGGACTGCTCGAACAACCGCCCCCGCGGGGCGGACAGCCAACGCACGCAGCAGCTTCTCTCTGGGGCGTGGGTTGTACCGCCTCCTTGGTCGGCCACGTCTTGAGTGGCTCCCCCCGCTGCGTGACCGCTCGGCCGACGGGGGCCGCCAGCGCGCCTGCCGTTCCGCCTAGGATTGTCCGCGATGCTTTGGCTTCCGACCGTCCAGACCTCTAGGTCCGCCGTGATCCTGTGTCCCGTCACCTGCGCGACCGAATACCTCAACGACGAACCCCGTCCGGCGAGGCCTGCATCAGGTGTCGAGGTGATCGGCGGGTAGAGCGCCGCATCACGAAGGCGGTCGACTGCGGATCCGATTCTGGCCGCTATCGTTAGCCTTACGGCCAAGGATTGGGCCGAGTCACGTGGGCGAAACAATCGGAGCGGATCGTCATATGAGCAGGCATGCGGGTCCACGCAGCAAGCAGCAGGAGCAGCAGCAGGCGAACTACCGGTGGCGCTGTACGCGGAGCGTGGGCCGTGCTTCCGCTACGGCGGTGGCACTCGCTGCGCTTGTGCTCCTCTCGGCGGCGGGGGCGGCGTCCGCGGCCACGCCTGCAAAGGCTCCCGCGCGTGAGAAGGCCGTCGATGCCCATCCTCATGGTCACTTCGAGCACGCCTGTGTAGCGGCGCGGGCAGACCTCGCCCGTTGTTTTGCCGACATCGTCACGACATCGGGCGGAACGCCATTTGCCACCGGGGGTCCGGCCGGCTACGGACCGAGCGATCTTCTCAGCGCCTACAACCTCGCGGCGGCCGCAGCTCAAAGCGGTGGCACCCAAACCGTGGCGATCGTGGACGCCTTTGATGACCCGAACGCCGAAGCGGACCTCGCCGTCTACAGGTCCCAATACGGGCTGAGCGCGTGCACCACAGCCAACGGCTGTTTTCGCAAGGTGAATGAGACCGGCGGCACGTCCTATCCATCGCCCGACACGGGTTGGTCCGAGGAAATCTCCCTGGACCTCGACATGGTCTCCGCGATCTGCCCCAAGTGCAAGGTCCTCCTAGTGGAGGCAAGCTCTAACACGTTCAGCGATCTCGGCGCCTCGGTGGATGAGGCTGCGACGCTCGGAGCCACCCAGATCTCCAACAGCTACGGCAACGACTATCGCAACGGCCAGTATGGAGGCAGCGAGTCCGATTACGACCATCCCGGAATCGCGATCACCGCCAGTTCGGGCGATTACGGGTACGGCGTCTCATATCCCGCGTCGTCGCAGTACGTCACTGCCGTAGGCGGAACCGCTCTCAGCCCAGCTTCGAACCAGCGTGGATGGTCAGAGAGTGCCTGGACCGGGGCTGGAAGTGGCTGCTCGACTTTCGTCGCGAAACCCTCCTGGCAGACCGACTCAGGCTGTTCTAACCGAACCGTTGCTGACGTATCCGCAGTTGCGGATCCGAATACCGGTGTCGCGGTCTACGACACGTATAACGTGTCTGGATGGTTGGTGTTCGGAGGAACCAGCGCCTCGTCTCCGATCATCGCCAGCTACTACGCGCTGATCGGTCCGAGCGCGGCGACGAACTACGGCTCCTTTGCCTACAGCCACCAGAGCCTGTTCAACGACATCACGTCAGGGAGCAACGGCTCCTGCGGCGGCACCTATCTCTGTCAAGCGCGAACTGGCTACGACGGGCCCACAGGGATCGGCACGCCCGCCGGCGTGCCGGGCGCCGCCGCCACGCTGACGGCGAGTCCGGCGAGTCTCTCGGCCGGCAGCCCGGTCACGGTGTCCTGGAGTGGTGTGAGTTCCCCGACCTCACACGACTGGGTGGGTGTGTATCACCCGGGCGATTCCAACAACACGCCCCTTGGTAGGTTCTACGACAACAGCTGCACCGCGACAGCCGGAACTAGTTCGCTTGCGTCCGGATCGTGCCCGTTCACCGTGCCGAACCTGTCAAACATTGCGGGCACTTATGAGTTGCGCCTGTTCTCCAACGACAGCCATACCCTGTTGGCAACGTCCAATCTGGTGACCGTCGGTCAAGCCGCAACTACGCTGACCGTGAATCCGACGAGTCTTTCCGCCGGCAGCCCGGTGACGGTGTCCTGGAGTGGTGTCAGTGCGCCGACCTCACACGATTGGGTGGGTGTGTATCACCCGGGCGATCCCAACAACACCCCGCTTGGTAGGTTCTACGACAACAGCTGCACCGCGACCGCCGGAACTAGTTCGGTTGCGTCCGGATCGTGCCCGTTCACCGTGCCGAACCTGTCAAACATTGCGGGCACATATGTCATGAGGTTGTTCTCCAACGACGGCTTGACGCTGTTGGCAACCTCCAACCCGGTGACCATAAGCGGAGGAATTGGTTCCACAGCGCGTGCTGCGCGTAGCTCACGGCCATTGCCGCTTCGTGGGGGCGAAGGTGGTCCCGTGAGGCATGCGCCGCGTAGCTCACGGGCATTCCCGATTCGCGCCGGCCTATCTCCACTCCGGTGATCCGCGATCGCCGGTGCGCCTGGGCCGGTAACGCGAGCGTCGTGGGCTCATAGGGCACTCCGTCGGGCCCGACGTCGTCGCGATCTTGTGCGCCCGCTCATACCCGTTGCGATGCGCGACCACATGCTCGGTCCGCTCGTAGCGCGACCGAGGAGCTCCATCAACTCCAGGTCTGGATCCGATCGCAGCCCCCGCTTTCGGGGAGAGATGGGACGCGGCCGCGCAGCCGCGAACCCAGGCGCGTTAGCTATGTTTGACGGTCTCGAGGGGAGGCATTCGGCCGTCACTCGGCGTCAACGACCCGAACACATCAGGAGAGCAAGTGAAGACAGAAGACGTGGTTGACCTGTATGACGAGGGATACGCGGCAGCTTATGACTCCCGGTTTCTGCTCTTGCCGTGGGCGCGCAAATCAAGTGAGTACGAGCTCTCGGTCATAAAGAAAGAGCTGGGGGGCGAGGGCTCTTACCTGGACGTGGGTTGTGGGACGGGATGGTTCCTCAGCCAGCTTCCTGGTCGAGATCGTGCCGGTCTTGATATCTCGCCTGCGATGCTCGAGAGGGCACGCAGCGTCAACCCGGATGCCGAGCTTCGGCAGGGCAACTTCCTCGACGACCAGCCTGATTGGCACGATCGGTGGGATCTGATTAGTTGCATGTGGTTCGCGTACTGCTACGTCGACACCGTCGACGATGTTGACCGGCTAATCGCAAACATGGCCCGTTGGACCAGCCCCACGGGCGGGATACTTCTGCCGGTTTGCGATACCAAGGCGCTGGGCCTCGACCCTCACCACCTGACGGACTTTCCTTACAAGAGCGTCGTCGGCCATTTCGGTGGGCTCATGAAGTACACCAGCATCACGTGGACCTGGGACGAGCCCGGTTCCGGCAAGTTTCATGGCCATCTCGTCTCCCCCCATATGGAATACCTGATCGAATCCTTCTCTCAACACTTCCGCGAGATCAGGATCCAGCACTACCCGACGGTCTACCTCGACATCGGGTTCGACGAGCCGTGGGTTTGGGACAGGCGCGCAATCCTCGCGAAGAACAAGCGGACCCAAGGCGATGACGATCGAAGCCAGGTGATCGACGTTCCAGCATCCGGCGGAACGGATGGATCGCTTGATGGCGGTCCCCGGAGCCACACCGAAACGACGGCCAAGGCGTACGGTCACTGGCTCGAGGGACCGGCAGGGGATCAGTCCCAACCGCTTCAGGACGCTGTTCCAGAGCCACATGCCGCACCCGACACCCCGACGGCGACCGCGTCGACTCTGCATTCGCTTCCGCCTTCCCCTCCCCCACCGGCAGGGGACAGTTCGCAGCGCAGCGCCAGGAAGGCTCTGCTCCGCGGCCTCCGGACCGTTGAGCGGTGGCTCGAGGACTGACCCGAACCGCGGCCGACATCTTTGGGCGCCGGCATCCCGTAGCCTCCGCGCAATTCCGATGATCGAGGGGCTCGTCGCAACGACACGTTCAAGCGCCTGGTGGGAGCACAAGCTGGTGCCAATGCTCGCCTGTGGCTATGCGACGGGATACCTGCTACGCGACATCTGGGCGGTGAGGCGGTAGCGGTGACATGGAAGCCTGACTAAGGAGGAGTTCGATGGTGGGCAAAGTCCTGATCAGTCTGTCAACCGGGCTGGAGAACACGGAACGCGTGACGGTCGCGTTCCTCGTGGCGAACGAGGCGCAACAGCGCGGGGATACCGTAGCCATTTGGCTTACGAACGAGGCCGTGCGACTGGCGCTTCGCGGCCATGCACAAGGCGTGGGGTGCGTCGGGTGCCCGCCGCTAGACCCGCTGTTCGAGCAATTCGGCGATCGCGGAGGAAGGCTGCTGACGTGCGTGATCGGCTTCAACGCTCGTCAGCTCGATGAGTACCAGCTCGTCGCTAACGCAAAGCTGGTCGGCGCGGCTCCGATGCTGGACTGGATCGACGATGGCGCCACTGTCTTCAGCTTCTGATGGGACGCCTTGGCGAGGAGCTAACCGGCTTCAGGGCGCTTCCCAGCGGCCAGCTCGATTTCTGAGCGGACGCTGAGGGTTCCGGTGAGCCGGAAGGCCAGCGAGGCCGACCAGGACGACGTGGTCGCAGCGCTGAGCGAGCTGCTGGGACGCTGAGATAGGCTCCCCGCACGTTCAAGGCTGCCACCGACGGCAGCAACTCACCGTCGGCACGCATCCAGCCCCGTCCCTCGCCCCTGATTCTGATGGCACGTCACCTGATCCACATCGGCTTTCCGAAGGCTGGCTCCACTTCGCTCGAGGCGTGGTTCGCGAGTCATCCGCAATGCTCATTCGTACACGAGGGCATCGGCGGTTATCGCTACGCGTCAGAGATCGCGTCGGGGGCCGCGGCGCAGCAAGGCACAACACCCTTGTGGAACGTGACCAGCTGCGAGCTCTTGTCTACCCCGCTTACTCCCGATGCGGGCTCGCTGCAGGATCTTGGGGAGGAGGCACTGCTTACGCCCATCGCGGAACTGCGCGAGCGGGTATGCCTCGCGCTTCAGCGTACGTTCGCGCAGCCGACCATCCTGATTGTCACCCGTGGCTTTCACGCCGAGTTGTTGTCCGGCTACTCCCAATATGTCCGTGGTGGCGGTCGGCTTCGCATTGACGAGTTGTTCGCTCCGGAGGCGGCCGGGCACCTGGCGACTTTCTTCGATTACGACTCCGTCGTCGTCCTCTACGAACGAACCTTCGGCGAGGAGGCCGTCATCGTGCTTCCGTATGAGTTGATGCGAGACAACCCCTCCGTGTTCGTCGCCACCCTCGAACGCCGTCTTGGCCTCGAGCCGCAGGGGATACCTCTGCCATCGCTGAACCCGTCGCTGTCGCCTGCAGCGATCTACTGGTACCAACGACTTTCGATTGGCGCCGCGGCTCTCGCTGAGCGGGCTGGCCCACGCTTTGGCTCACGGGTGTGGGCCGCATATGTCCGGCAGATCGAACGTGACCGGTTCAGGCGGCCCGTCCGTCTGATGCATCGGCTGCTACCGAGCCGCCAAGTGACCGCGCACGACGTGGCCGGCGAGGTGGTGGAG
This sequence comes from uncultured Solirubrobacterales bacterium, assembly GCA_963796525.1. Lineage (GTDB taxonomy): Bacteria > Actinomycetota > Thermoleophilia > Solirubrobacterales > Solirubrobacteraceae > Palsa-465. Next base: position 52,654 of record CAWCMD010000002.1, on the reverse strand, counting down.
GCGTGCCGCGGGCAAGCGGCGCGGCTCGGCGAGCGCGATCTCTATGCGCCGTACGCGACCGAGTACCTCAACGAGTAGTTACCCGCCGTCTCAGCTGATCAGCTTCGATCGGGCGACACGGAGTTGCCGAACGGTGGCTACCAGGTCGTGGACCATTGCCCTGGGGACCCGGGGAAACAGAGTTAGGTGTGCCACGATTAGCACCGCGTCGGGTGGATGGCGCACCGCTGCCGCGATCAAAAAAGCCAACGGGTAAAGGGCTACGTAGTATTCGTGCATCGCGATGCGGTAGCGCTCGTGCGGCGGTCGCGAAACGACGATGAGACTGACTCCCCACGCTCGCGCACGTAGCAGCTCGAGGAGGAGATAGAGCGGTAGCAGCGCGACCGCGAGTGCATTGTGTGCCCGCACCAGCATCGCGCAGAAGAGGGCGACCTCACATGGAAACAATAGGTACGTCGTAAGCGATCGAGCGAGTTGCGGGTGAAGCCGGCCGAAAGTCCGGACGCCCGCCCGCTGATCCGCGCGGACGTCCTTCAGCTGGTGGTACACCGCGCCGCGCACGCCATAGAGCAGGGCCCACCCGCCCACGAGTGCGACCCACCAAGCCATCACCCGGCTCCCCTGCTGGTTGAAGACCGCGAGCACCATCAAGAGTTGTGGAAACAGATGGGCGCCCATGGCATCTGCCAGCGCTCCTGACAATCCGCGATCCTTGAGACGTACAGGCGGAATCGAATACAACGAGAAGGCGATCCAGGCACAGGCGTAGACACCCAGCGCAGCGCGGTCGTCCTCCCCACGCCAGGATCGCGATCGTCCATCCGGTCGCAAGGCAGGCCGCAATGGCGAACACCGCATAGGCCGGCGAACGACTGGCCAGGCGATTGAACTTGCCAGCGGCGCGGTCGACGCTGAGATCGGTCAGGTCGTTCACGAGGCTCACATAGGCAGCGCCCGGAATCACCGCCAACAGCGCGAGCACGAAGGCGGGCCACAGGTGAAGCAATGACGTCCCGAGCAGGAAACCCGTCGCGTAACCGGAACCCAATATCGAGGGCAACTTGTGCTCCCACCACTCGGCGGCTCGCATGGTCGTGACTAGCTGGCCGATCATCTGGCTCAGAGAGGAGGCTGTGACATCGGCAGTAGCGACCTTCCTTCGCGGTCCGAGATCAGTCCTCAAGCCGCCGCTCTAGCGCGCGCAGGCCGCGAAGCAGACCCCTCCTCAAATGGAACGCCAGCCGGCGCACGACGGGCAGCTGGCGCGCTTGGGTGCTGCTCGCCCGTCCCATCGGCATTGGGGGCCGGATTGAACTACCGCCTGCTTGGCGCATCGTCGCCCGCGCCCCGCTTGTGCCTGGCGAGAATTGGCGTCCGGTTCCACACCCGCGGTTCCGGGGCCTCCACATCGAGGAGCGCCGTTAGGTGGTGGCGAATCTCAACCTCTCTGAAAATGTCGAGCCGGCTGATCTCGATCAAATGCTGCTCGTGTGGAGCCACCAGGTGACGGTGGAAGTTCTCAGAGCCGGTCTCTTCCAAGTCCTGATAACAGCGGTGAAATGTCATGAAGTCCGCCCCCGAACCTCGGCAAACCACATGCAGCTGACCAGGTCCCAACGATCATGCCAATCCGGCTGATCGTCCAGGAATTTGCCTCGTCGAAGGTTTGCGCCGGGGCTGACGCTCCTGCCGTCTGAGCGACAGCTCGAACTCGCTTGCCTGCCGCCCCGACAGCAACAGGAGGAAACGCGCGAGCTCGCACGCGTCGTCATACAGGTCGAGGATGTCGTCGATCTTCACGGGTTCTTTGCTCCTAACTCAGCTGCTGCTCGACGATGCGGCCGGCCGTGCGTGCTGCGTTCTCCAAACATAGCTCCGCCTGCCGGTGCGTCATCCGGCGTCCCCTGAAGCGCGCCTGCCTGTATCGTGCCCTCCGGCGCTGATCCGGGCTACAAGCCGCAGCCTCGCGAGAGGTGTGGTCGCCTACCCGGAGGCAGGGATGTTCTGAGGCGCATGGCTAGCAACGAGCGTAATGAAATTGTCTTTCCGGCCCACGCGGGCGCCGAGGGGAACATCGACGTGCCCGACGTCGGGCTGTCTGCTGACAGGCCGACGCAGTTGCAGGGATGGGCCATGTTTCCTTCGGAGCTTACGGCAACCGTGGAGATCCGCCTGGACGGTCGCTCGCATGGCCGAGCTTTTCCAGGCGTGCCGCGTCCTGATGTCAGCCTCCTCAGCGCTCTCGCCGCCGCGCCGGTTTGCGGATTTGAGTTCTGGGTCCATCCTGACGACCTGCGCCCTGAGGCGGAGCAGGTGACGATCGAGGCGGAAGTCAAGGGCACGCGCGGCGGCGAACTGCGGCTTGGACCCTTTATCGTGCCGGTCGCTCACTCCAACCCCAACAGCCACAAGGATGCAGACTTTGGGTCGACCGAAGCTCAGGTGGTGCGACTGCGCAGGCGTATCGCCCGTATCCGGTCTCACAAGCGATCGCGTGCGGAGGGCCTCAACCTCCTTGCCTACAGCGATCTGCTCGAGATATCAGGCGCACCGCTTTACCTGCTCACGCTCCTGAGACACCTGCAACGCAACAATGTGCGCTGCAGCGTGGTCAGCCCTGAAGACGGGCCCCTGCGTCGCGAACTGGAATCCTCGGGCATCCCAGTTCACGTTAGTCACGGGAATCGGTTCCCCTGACGCGGTGGCATACGAATCCAAGTTGTGGGCGCTGACCGCGTGGGCGGCTCGACAGAGTTTTGACATCGTCCACGTCAACGCGATCGAGGCGTTCCTCGGGGTGGACCTGGCGGAGCGGCTCGCGCTGCCGGCGGTCTGGGCAATCCACGAGAGCTATCCGCCGGACGAATGGATCGCGACCAATAAGTGGTCAGCACACCCGTATGTCCACGAACGGATGTTGAACGGTTTTCGGACGGCCTCGATGGTGCTTTTGGCAACGGAGAGCACCCGGCGGAAGCTCTTACCCTTCGGGCCCGCTGAACGATTGATGCTGATGCCATATGGGATCGATCTGGAACGGCTCGCGACTTACCGCCGCACGGTGGATCGCGCTGCGCTCCGCGAGCGCCTCGGGATCCCGAAGCAGGCGACGGTCGTGCTCAGCCTTGCGACGATCGAACCTTGCAACGCGCAAACCTCGCTCGCGATGGCTTTCGCAAACATCGCGGCGGCGCATCCGGATGCGGTCCTGGTCATGGTGGGGGACAACGAGCTTGAGTGGACTGCGGAATTCACCTCCGCGCTGCGGGAGTTCCTCACGCGTGCCGGATTGGATTCCAGGGCGATGGTCCTGCCCGTCACCGCTGATCCATATCAATGGCTGGCAATTGCCGATGTGTTCGTGCTGGCGTCAGATAGCGAGTCGTTGCCGCTGATTGTCCTCGAGGCCATGGCATTTGAGGTGCCGACGCTCAGCACTGCCGTGTCCGCCATCCCGGAACTGGTTCGGGATGGCCAGAACGGGTTTGTATGCCGGCCAAGGGATATCGGCGAGCTCTCAAGCGCGTTGGCGAGCGTCCTCAGCCTCGGGCGCGAGCGGCGCCAGGCTGTGGCCATGGCCGGGGCTCAGGAGGTGCAACGCAAGCACGACGTCCGAGAGTATGCCTCACAGTACGGCTCGATCGTGGCGGCACTGGCGAGAATCCGCGCTCGCTTCGAGCCCCGGCAATGGCCGACGAAGGCAGCGTCGTGGGTTCATCCGCGATCGGGTAACTCATGAACCATTTGTCTATCGGTATTGAGCAGCGCCGTGCCTCTGGCGTTCGTCGTCCGCTCCAGTACCTCACGGCACGCCTACAACGGGCGCTCGGGATCACCGCCGTCATCTCGGCCATCCACACTCTCATTGCGCGAGTCGAAAGTCTGGAGCGTCAACTAACGTGATCTCGCCTCAGAGCACATCTTGCTCGTCGCACGCGCCGAACGACAGCCGCCCCCGAGGGGAGTATCGACCTTGAACGTGAGCCTTTGCCCGCGGACGAGGCCTCGCTGATAGGGGGATGGGCGCTCCTTCCTTTAGAGCCTGTGGCGTATGTGGAGATCACTGTGGACGGGCGAGCCGTTGGTCGAGCGCGTCCGGCGATTGCGCGCCCCGACGTAGCCGAATTGAGGGCTCGCCCGGAAGCGGGGCTGTCGGGATTCGAGTTCTGGCTCCAGCCGGAAGACATTCCGAAGGGGCTGAGCAGATCACGCTCGGCGCATGCGCCGTCGGCATCGATGGGGCCATGGTCCGCCTCACCAAGAATGTTCCGCTCGTTCGTGTCACCGCCGAGCCTGGACGGATGCAGCAAGAGAGCGCAGAGGAATATCTGGAGAACGACGTCGCCGTGTTGCGCCGGCGGGTCCAAGACATCGTTTCCGCCAGCGCGCACTCCCCGACCTGTCCGCTCGAGACTCCTCACCTTCAGCCATCAGCTTGGATACGGCGGAGCACAACTGTTCATGACCGAGATGCTTAGCATCATGCGGGCTGAGACCGGCCTGGAATGCGTTGTTGTAAGCCTCGGAGACGGTCCCCTACGCGAACTGCTCGAATCGATCGGCATTGCCGTGCAGATCATCGACGCAAACAACAGCCAGAACTCCGTTGTTTACGAGGGCCAGCTCTTGGAACTGGCGGCGTGGGCCGCCCCGCAGGGCTTCAACGTCGTCATGGTCAACACCATCAACCCGTTTCTAGGCGTCGATCTGGCAGAGCGGCTGGGGATCCCTGCCGTGTGGTTCGTGCACGAGAGCTACGATCCCGCAGTCTGGTGCCGGCTTGCTTACGGCACGACGCGCATATATGCGTGGGATCGGATGCGGAGTGCGATGAGGAGTGCGGCGGCCCTTGTATTCGAAGCTGAGAGGACGCGGCAGCTGTATCTCGACTACGCGAGCGCCGAGCGTTTGCTCACCGTGCCGTACGGGCTGGTACTCGATGAGATCGAGCGTTATGTCGAACGCGTCGACCGCCGCCAGCTGCGTCGGCAGCTGGATATCGCCGATGAAGCAACCGTCGTGCTGTGTCTCGGCACAATCGAACCGCGCAAGGCCCAAACCTCACTCGCGATCGCGTTCGCCGAGCTAGCCGAGCGATTCCCTGATGCCGTGCTTGTCATCGTCGGCGAGACCGGCCAGAGCTTGCTTGCGCCAATCGGCGAGGAGCTTCGCCGGTTTGCCGTGCGCGCCGGACTGGAGTCGCGCATGCTTGTGTTGCCCCTGACGCCGGATCCCTACCAATGGTTTGCCGTCGCCGATGTGTTCGTGATGCCATCCGATATCGAGTCGCTCCCGCGCGTGGTACTCGAGGCGATGGCTTTCGAGCTGCCCGTCGTCGCGACTTCAATTTTCGGGATGGCCGATCTGATCGAGGACGGGCGCACCGGGTACCTGTGTGAGGCGCGTGACGTCGGCGCGCTGAGCGACACGCTGGCTCGCGTGCTGGGCAGCGATCCTCGAGCAGCGCCAGGCGATCGGCCGAGCGGCGGCCGAATCCGTTCACCGCGAGCACGATGCTCGACGCTACAGCAGGCGGATGGCGCAGTATCTGCAGACCCTGACGGCTGACCCGCGGGCGCTTCCCTCCGGAGCGATGCACCCGTGAGCATCCGGAGTTCCGGCCGATTCGGGCATCTCGCCGAGCGCGTCGCGATGCGCGCGCAACTCGCGCTCGGGGTGACCGCCGTGTTCTCGGCGCTCGAGGTCTCTGAACGAGCGGCTGGAGCAGCCTGAGGAGCGCCTCGGAGGAGTTCACCGAGCGCCTGAGAACCGCTCCGAGGGGTTCGACGAGCGCCTGAGAGCCACGTCCGAGGCCGTCAGCGAGCGACTGCACGCCGATCGACGAGCGGCTGGAAAGCACATCCGAGACGACCAACCAAACATCCGAGGCGCTGGAGGCCGCAGAGGAGCGGGCGCGTGTCCTCGACGGCCGGTTACGAGCCGAGACAACCCGTATCCACGTGCTCGAATCGCGCCTGGAGGAGGTGCTGACCGAGCATCGGTCCCTGCAGAATGCGCTCGCTGCCGTAGAGCAGCTCGTATCAGCTGCCCACTCGCGGCCTTCGATGTGGGGGTTTGCACTCGAGCCGTTTCAAGACGAGGTCGCCGGCAGTGTGTACGGCTTCCGCGGCGGCGGATCCGAACCTGTCGGCCAGGATGAGGTCTACAGCCAGGTGCTGGACGTCTTTCGCGGCCCCCCCGGGATCGTGCAGGAGGGGCAGCGTCCATATCTCGAGCTCATCGGTGACCGTGCACCAGTGGTCGAGATCGGATGCGGCCGCGGCGATTTCCTCGACCTGCTGCGAGAGCGCGGTACGAGCTATGTAGGTGTCGATCCCGATCCCGCGATGTTTGCCGCAGCGCGGGCGCGCGGACACAGCGACCTCGTCCAAGCCGATGCAAACTCATACCTCGAAGGTGTTCCTGGCGGCAGTGTGGGCGCGGTGGTCTGCTCGTACGTGATCGAGCACATGCCAGCGGACTACCTGGTTCGCTTCATCGAACTGTCGCTTGAGAAGCTGAAGCCCGGGGGGACCTTGATTGCCGAGACACCGAATCCCCATAGTGCGCGTGCCGGCAAGGCATTTTGGACCGACATCACCCGTCGAGGCCCGGTATTCCCCGAGCTTGCTCTGACCGTCTGCTGGCGGCTGGGGTTCGGCTCAGCGTATGTCTTTCATCCCCGAGGGTCCGGCGACGCGGAGAAGGACCGCTTCGTAGAGCAGGAGTTCGCGCTTGTCGCGACCAAGGCGCCCGCCGCGGATGAAGCTGACGCCCGATGATTCCGATCACGGGGGCAGCTCCGGCACCGCCGCGCGAATTGGCCGTCCGTGTGGCAAGCGCGGCCGATCCGGATCCGGTGCGAGCGATGGATCTCCACGGCCGGATGGTCCGCGAGATGGTTTTGAGCATGCTGCCCCTAGGTTGGTCCTTCGCGGCCAAGCGTGTGCTCGATTTCGGGTGTGGACCGGGCACCGTACTGCGCCACTTTCTGACCGAGGCCTCGGCTGCAGAGTTCGTGGGGTGTGACGTCCACGAGCCGAGCATTTCCTGGGTCCAGCAGGCGATGTGTCCGCCGATGCGAGCATTCGTCAACAGCGCGTCACCGCCGCTCGAGGAGCCTGACGGCCACTTCGACCTGATACTCGCCATCTCGGTGTTCGGGCACATCACCGATCAGTGGAGCGGGTGGCTCCGGGAGCTTCACCGGCTGTTGGCCATCGACGGCATCATGATCGCCACCGTGATGGGAGAGGGAGTGGCGGAGGCCGTCTCTGGAGAACCGTGGTCGGAGGATCTGGTTGGGATGAGCGTGTTCGGAGCTGACGCGAGCGTCCTGGATGCTCAGGGACCGATGGTGTTGCACTCGCCCTGGTGGCTCCGAAGCCATTGGGGTCGAATATTCGAGCTCGAGATATTCGATCAGGGAGTGGCCGATCGCCATATGGCATTGAAGCTCCGCAAGCGACCCGTCTCGGTCACCACCGAAGAGCTTGAACGGCCCGACCCGGCCGAACCGCGTGAGGCGAGTGCGATGCGCGCCCGCCTCGCTGTCGAATGAATTGGCCGAGATGCTGAGCGTGCGCGGCGCGATCCGCCGCTACGGCGATTTCCCCCGCTATCTGTGGGAGCGATCGGGCGCGCGCAGCGTCCGGCCTGCGCCGCCGATTCAGCGCGAGCCCGCAAGCGCTCGCGAGGATCCGCGCGTGGGTGCAGTCGCGCAACGGCGGCGAACCGGCGATCAGCATCTGCATCCCGAACACGGACCGACTCGATCTGCTCGTGCCATGCCTCGGGTCGCTAGCTGCGACATGCGCCGAGGAGCCCGTCGAGGTGATTATCGGGGACACGGCGAGTTGCGAGCGGACCCGTGGGCTCTACTCCAGCCTCGGGCTAACGACGATTTCTCTTCCGACGCCGTTCAACTTCTCGATGGCGTGCAACGCGATGGCAGCGGCTGCGAATGCCGAGCGGCTGCTGTTCCTGAACAACGACACGCGTGCTGAGAGCAGCGATTGGGTCAAACGCTTGCTGAGCTCGTCTGCGGACGAGGTGATCGGCGCGGCGCTGGTGTATCCCGGAACGAGGCGGCTGCAGCATGCGGGAGTTCACGCCGTACGGCTTGACGGAGCCATAGCACCGAACGCCTACCCGCCGTATGGGCATCGAACCTCAAGCCTCGGCGTTCAGAACATCGGCATCGGCAGGCGCCTGGACCAGCTGGCGTCTCAGCGCGCGAACGTGATGGCAGTGACCGGCGCATTTCTGTGCACCTCGCACGTACTGTTCGATTCGCTCCGGGGTTTTGATGAGCTGTATCACTCAGATCTCCAGGACTTCGACTACTGCCTGCGCGCTCGCGCGCAGGGAACACCCGTGATCTGCCGTCGTGACATCGTCTTCTCGCACCGACACGCCGCGAGCCGCGGGCGTTATGAATTCCCGGCCGCCGATTGGCAACTGTTTATCGAACGGTGGAGCGGTGAGCTGGAACGGTGGACGTCGTCCGCTCCTGACTAGCGATGAGCGTCCACCAGCTCGATGACCGCGCGGGCGGAGCGCGCCGCGCCGCGCGGCCCCCGATTCCTGCGAGCGGGATTCGCACCAGCTGGGCGCTGCAGGCGGTGCTCCTGCTCGCGGCGCTCAACTTCTTCTGGCAGCTTGGCTCCTCGAGCTACTTCGTCGATGAGGTCCTGAGCGTCAACGTCGCCTCCCAGCCGCTTGCCCACGTGATGCACTGGGTGGCGAGCACCGAGATCACGCCGCCGGGGTACTTCTACTTCCTGCACGAGTGGCTGGGGCGGTTCGGCGAGCACCACCCGGAGTGGATCGCGCGGCTGCCCTCGGCGCTGGCCGGAGTGCTGCTCGTTGCCGCCGTCTACTGGCTGGCCTCGCTCGTCTGCTGGAAACGAGCCACGGCGCTGCTCGCCGCGGCACTCGCGGCGTGCAGCCCGTTCGTGCTCGAGTTCGCGCAGCGGGCGCAGGGGTATGAATCGGTGGCACTCGCGGTTACGGTGGCTGTCGCGGCCGCGCTGCAGGCCGAGCGCGGGCATGGGGCGCGCTGGTTCGCCGTCGCGACGATCGCGGCGATCATCGCGCTGTGGCTGCACTACACGGCGGTGCTGGTGCTCGCTGCGCTGTGCGTGTGGATCGGGACGCGATCGGCGTTTACGCTCCGCCAAAAGGCGCTGTTCGCCGGTGCGTGCTCGGCCGTGGGAATCGCCCTCATTCCGCTGCTGATCAGCCAGCACGATTCGTTCCCCGCCCGCAGCGGCGTGGGTGCGAGCGGCAACGTGACGGTCACGAACCTCCTGAGCATGGTCGGTTTGCCATTCACCGGGCGGGTCCACGCGCTCCGGCTGCTGGGCGTCGCGGTCGTCGTCGTGACCGTCGTCGCGCTCCTGATTGCGCTGAGAAGCGGCCGGGGCCCGCGGAGCGCGCTGCAGCTCGTTACCGCGATCGCGATCGGCGAGCCGCTTGCGCTCGTCCTGCTGAGTGCCGTCGGCGGCGGCTCGTTCTGGGGTCATGTGATGGTGATCAGGTACGCCGCGGTGGCGGTGCCGTTCATCGTCGTGGCGATCGGGGCCGCAGTCGAGTGTGTGCCGCGAAACCTCGGAGCGGTGCTCGCGGCGGCCGCGCTGCTCACTGCGATCGTCGGGTCCCTCGACAGCCATCGCCCGCAGGCCTTCGACCTAGATGCGCGGGGGGCTGCCCACTACGTCGAAGCGCACGCCCGCCCCGGGGACATCGTCGTAACGCGGTGGTCGACCGGCATCACTGCGCCACTGCTCTATTACGGACTCGGCCGCGAGCGGATCGAGTGGACTGCCGCTGCCCTCGCCGGGAAAGCCCGTATTTGGCTGATCGCGCAGCTCCCGCCGAACAGCAGCCTCACCCCCGAGCGCCTGCTGGCGGCAGAGCGCGTCGCGCTTGCTCGCTTCGGCTATCGGCCGATAACGGCTCAGATCTTCGAGTCCCAGGCCCCGCTTGCGGTGGTGCTCGCCTGGAGCCCGAACGGGACCCGAACAACCCTCCGGCGGGCCTGGATCGCCCGCCGCCGCCGCAGTGCGCCTGGCATGCGGCGCGCCGCCTCGAAGTACCCGGTCAGCAGCTCGGGCTCGCGCAGCAACGAGTAGCCCAACGCGAGCAGCTCGTAGAGCAGCAGCGGGCCGGCGTCACGCAGCACGTCGCCGATTGAGTCGTTCTTGGCGATCATCAGGTAGCGATTGCGAAACTGGGTGCGCCGATCGACGGCGCTCATCCGCGCACGCGTCGACGGGCTGTAGGTGCGGATGTGATGCACGACCGCCGCCGGCTCGTAGCGGCTATGCCACCCGAGCAACCGGGCCCGCCACGCGAGGTCGGCATCGCAGCCCCACCCGGGCATGTTCTCGTCGAACACGTCATAGCCGCTGAGCGCGCAATCGCAGAGGGTCTCGCGGCGATAGAACGCCGCCGCCCCGTCGGCTCCGAAGACCTCGCAGGACAGGCCAAACGTCGAGGCCGGCTGCCCATGCCCCACGAGGCCGTTCTTTCGCCGCCGATCGATCGACATACCGGCCGCATCTATCTGTCCGAGCCGGTCACTCTCGCCTGGTCCTGTGGCACGGAGGAGCTTCGGCGCCACCGACCCCACCAGCGGGTCCTCGAGCGCCCGCACGCATGCCGAAAGGTAGCCCGAGGCGACGAACGTGTCGGCCTGCAACAGGGCGATCGCATCGGCGCTCATGCGCGCCAGCCCGGCATTCATCGCCTCGGTGTACGGCACGCGACGAGCCAGAGCCAGCCGTTCAACCCCAGACGAGCGGGCGATCGCGGCGGTGTCGTCGCTCGACGCGTTGTCGATGACCAGGGTCTCGTCGAAGCCCTCGCGCAGCGCAGCACGCAGCGAATGCTCGAGCAGCCGGCCCTCGTCGGAGGAGAGGATCACGAACCCGGTTCTCAATCGAGCAGCTCCCGGTAGACGTCGACGGTAGCCGCTGCGGCCTGCGCCCAGCTGAAATCAGCGGCCCGTGCCTTCCCCTCATCGCTCAGCCGCAGGTGCTCTGCTCTGTCATCCACGACACGAACAACCGCCGCCGCCAGATCATCGACATCGAGGGGGTCGAAGTATGCCGCCGCGTCAGCGCCCACTTCAGGCAGCGCGCCGGCTCGCGCCAGTAGCACCGGGCAGCCACGCACCATCGCCTCCAACACGACAAGGCCGAAGCCCTCGTAAAGACTCGGCACGATCAGCGCGTCGGCACCGCGCAGCAGCGCGTCCAGCCTGCTGTCATCGACGAAGCCGGGCAGCTCGACCGGCTCCCCCGCGGCCAGCCCTCGCAGCGCCGCAGACGAGCCCAGATCCGCCCCGGCGAGCACCAGCCGGTGCTCGAGCCCTTCGCCTCGGAGCTTCCTGTACGCCTGCACGAGGCGCGCGAGGTTCTTCTTCGGGCGCAGGTCGCCGACGCTCAGCAGGTAACGGCCGTGCGGCGGGGGCGCGGAGCCCGCGGCCAGCGCCGGCGCTTCCGGGATCACCCGGATCCGGCTCGGAGCCACGCCGAAGCGACCAGCAAGATCGTCGGCCGTGAAATGAGACGGGCAGATGACGCGCTCCGCGGAGCGCGCACCGCGCGGAGCGAGCGTCCGGTACTTCCACTCCGTCAGCGCCGGCATGTCACCGGGGACAGCTTCGAAAGCGAGGTCGTGAACCGTCACAACACCAGGGCACGGACGGCGCAGCGGGAGGAACGAATCGGGGCAATGCACGATCGCGGCGCCTCGTGCCCGCAGCTGCCGTGGCAGCGCAACCTGCTCCCAGAAGACCTCGGCTCCGCCTCCGCCGTGCGGGATCGCCCACAACTCATGCCCGGCCGGAGGGTTGCGCCGCAGCGCCTCGAGCAGGCTCCGCACGTAGATTCCGGATCCGTGCGGCATTGAGACGAACGCGTCGCGTGCGTCGAACGCGATCAGCGCCACGGTCGCGGGCCTTCAGTTCTCGAGGTCGACCGCGCCGGCGGGCGCACGGCGCCACCGTGCATCTCGCCAGCCGCGCGGCGCGCGCGCCGCCGCCGCATAGACCTCCCAGGTCGCCGCTGCGGCGTCCGACCAGGTGAAGTTCAGGGGCGCGGGAGCAGGACGCCGCGCGGACTCGGCGATCTCGATCAAACCGTCGAGATCGCCGACCTCGCTGAGCGTGACCCGACCGTCGAGCACCTCGCGCAGCGCCGGGACGTCGAACGCGGCGACCGGGGTGCCACACGCGAGCGCCTCCACCGGCGGCAGCCCGAACCCCTCGTCGTCGCTCGGAAACACGAGCGCGTGCGCTCCGGTGTAGATCGCGGCGAGCTCGTCGTCGCTGACCTCGCCCGTCAGGGTGACGTCCGGGAGCTCCCGCGCCCACCGGCCCGTCGGGCCAACGAGAACGAGCGGCATGTTGCGCCGCGCGCGGGCCAGCGCCGCCACGTGCTTGCGCGGGTCGGGAGTCCGCAGGCCGCCTACCCACACCAGGTAATCCGCCGGCAGGCCATAGCGCTCGCGCACCTGCTCGACCTCGTCTGCCGGGCGGATATTCAGCGCCGGGGCCGCCGCTTCCCTGATCACCGCGATCCGCTCAGGCGGGATTCCGAGCACGTTGACGGCGTCATCGGCGACCGTCTGGGTCGGCACGATTACGCGCACAGCTCGCTGCACAGCCAGGTAGCGAAGCTTGAATCGCAGGCCGGTGCGCAGGTATTCGCCGCGGCGCTTGAGCGGGATCACGTCGTGGAGCGTCACCACCATCGGCACCGGCGAGCGCAGCAGCGCCCCGTCGATCCACGGCGAATGGAAGACATCGCAGCGACGGGGGTCGTGCGACTCGACGATCTCGCCGCGTCCAACCTCGCGCAGCGCCTGCAGCAGGCAGCGCGTGTAGCGGCCGATGCCTCCCATGTCCTTCGCCGGCCGGCTGTCGAAGGCGACCTTCATCGGGCGATCAGCTGCTCCACCTGCTCGACGTATCGATCGGTCTGAAAGCGACGCGCATGCTCGCGCGCAGCTTCGCCCATGCGCGTGCGATCGTCCAGCACCTCGAGCACGGCCGACGCGAGGCCGTCCACATCGCCCGGCTCGACCAGCCGCCCTGTGACGCCGTCGCGCACCACCTCCGGCAGACCGTTCACGCGTGTCGCCACCACCGGCGTGCCGACGGCCATCGCCTCGGCGAGCACGGTACCCGCCGGCTCCTCGTAGGACGGCAGTACGAGCACGTCGAGATGGCGCATCAGTCCGGGCGCGTTGTCGCTCCACGGATAGTGCTCGACCGCCGGCGAGCGGAGCACCTCGCGGGTGTACTCCGGAGCCACGCCGTACGGCTCGCCCCCGACCATCACGACCCTGGTCTCCGGAAGCGCGCGGCGGATCGCCGGCGCGGCACGGATCAGATCGAGCGGGCCCTTGCGAGGCTCCAGACGGCCGACGAATCCGATCACCGGTCCGTTGCCGGTCGGCCATGGTGGGGCCACGGCCGGTGGGTCCGGGTCGACCGGCGGGTAGACGACATGCGCCTCGAGGCCCTCCAGACGGTCGGCGACGGCCTGCGAGGCGGCGAGCACGACGTCCGCCCGTCGCCAGAAACGTGGAACGCGCCTGACCATGTCGTGAATGTGCAAGACGATCCGAGTCCGCCGGCCGAGCGCCGGCAGCACACGTCCGCACACCCCTCCGTTCAGATACACGATCTGGGCGCTGCGGGAGAGGCGCCGGGCCAGCGGCCAGGAAGCGACGGCGCGGCCTCCCGTGCGCGGTGCGAGACCGCCGAGCGGGAGCGGATGCCAGCGAAGCCCGGCGGCGAGCGCCTGTTCGCGTAGCGGACCCGCGCCCGGAGTGGTAAGCGCGACCTGCCAGCCGCGGTCGCGGAGCCCCGCAAGCAGCCGCAGGAGCGTGGTCTCAGCGCCGCCGGCGGCATCAACCGGCGTGATTGCAAGCAGACTCCCGGTCATCCGCGGGGCCACTCTAGAGATTCTCCGGCGGTACCGTCGCGCTAGATGCGCGCTTATTACGAGGAGTTGTGGGAGGACCTGCCGGAGGACCTTCAGCCTCCGGACTTCGAGCTACGGCGCGATTTGCTGCTGGGCGAGCTGCGTCCTGGCGACCGCGTGCTCGATCTCGGCTGCGGTGCTGGGGACTTCACGGCACTCGCCGCGGAGGCAGGCGCGGAGGTGATCGGAGCTGATGTCGCACAGTCAGCGCTGCGCAGAGCCCAGTCGCGCCATCCGGGCCTTGACTTTCGGCTGATTCCGATCGACGAGCCGCTGCCGCTCGCCGACAACGCGTTCGATCTCGTGTGGGCGAGCGAGGTGATCGAGCACGTTGCGGATACCGCGCAATGGCTCTCGGAGGTCCGACGGGTCCTCGCTCCGGGAGGCCGGGCGATGCTGACGACGCCCAATCACTCCCGGTTGCTCGTGCTCGTGCTCGGTTTGGAGCGATTTTCTGAGCCGCTTGGCGATCACCTCCACCTGTACACCCGTCGCTCGCTGCGGACGGTGCTCGGTGATCTAGGGTTCGCGGAGATCTCGGTGCGCAGCGTGGCCGGTCCGCCGCTGGTGCGCAGAATGCTGGTCGCGCGGGCATCGCGCTGACGGCGCAGTTGACTCGCGCGGATCGAGACCAATATATTCGCGGGTGGAGGGACCGGGCGCCGAGCCGAAAGGGGAGTACGTGAGGGATCGTCGTCGCAGCCTGGCGCTTCTGCTGCTAACTGGACTACTGGCCGCCGGGGCGATCGTCGCCGCGGTGGGGCTCGAGATCGAATCGGGCCCCCGGCTCAGCGCCGTCGCGCTGCGCTACGACAATCAGAAGTTCCACAAGGACACGGCGGTCACTAAAGGCCCGCGTCGCGGAGAGGATGACCCGTTCAGCGCGTCGGAGGAGCAGACCGCGGATCGCGCCTACCCGCGCAACTATGTCGACGATCGGGCGGCCCAGAGCGAGCGCAAGGCCTTCCAGAGCCTCCCCGGCTCGGCATCGCGCTCGTCGTTCCGCAGCGCCGACGCCTACAACGCCGCGAAGGCGACGACCCCGGTTCAGTGGACGGCACTCGGCCCCGTCACGCCCAACGTCTCCTCGTACTGGACGCAGTTCTACAACCCGCTCACCAGGACGGGCCCGAGCACGCAGGAGTCGGGCCGTGTGACTGCGCTGGCGATCGACCCGAACTGCGCTCCCGGTAACTGCCGGATGTGGGTAGCCGCGGCTGGCGGCGCGATCTGGCGTACGAGCGATGCGCTCGCCAGCTCGGTCCAGTGGACCCCGCCGAGCGCGCTGCTGCCGACCAACTCGTTCGGTTCGCTGTATTACGACGCGCCGAACCACACTCTGTACGCAGGCAGCGGTGAGCCGAACGGATCGAGCGACTCCGAGGCGGGCCTGGGGCTGTTCAAGTCGACCGACTTCGGCGCGACCTGGACGCTCCTCCAAGGAAGCGTTCCGGTCGCCGTGAACCGCTCGATCGGCGCGATTGCGGTCGACGACAGCACCAATCCGGCCACGATCTACATCGGCACGGACGTCGCGCGGCACGGCAGCTCGTCGGTCAACGGCGGTCGCAGGACGCCTCCCGCGGCCCCGACGCTCGGCGTCTACCGGTCGGTCGACGGGGGCCGAACGTTCTCGCTCGAGCGTGACCTTTCGGCGAAGACCCCGCCCAGTCCGAATCCTCCCGCCGGCGGGAGCGACTGGTTCCAGGGCGGGATCAACAAGCTCGAGCTCGATCCGAACAACCCCCATCTGCTCTATGCGGCTGTGTTCGGCTACGGCATCTGGCGGGCGGACGAGTCGAGTCCCGCTCCGCGCTCGTGGTCGCAGGTCTTCCACACGATGAACCAGAACAACTTCGCCGATCCCAACAACCCGATCGGCGACACGACGGGCGACCGGACCGAGTTCGATCTCGTCAACCGCAGCGGCACCACCGGCATCTATGTCGGCGACGCCTCAGATGACTTCGTCGGCAATCCGGGCAGCGGCCCGCTGCCGCAGGCATGGCGCAACGACGCGATTGCATCGGTGGCCGGCGACCCGAACGGCAACTACGACAATTCCGCCGCGGACGGGTGGGTCCAGCTGTCTAGCGCCTCGCGCAGCAACACGGGATTCGGGGTCTACGGCTTCTGCCAGAACGGCCAGTGCGGCTACGACGAATTCGTCTCGAGCCCGCCCGGCCAGCCGAACACCGTGTGGTACGGGGGCTCGATGAATTACAGCGAGCTGTTTGGCGACGACCGCAACGGCCTGGCCTCTCCGCCGATCTCCAACGGCCGCGCTGTCGTGCGCTCGACCAACGCCGACGACGGCAACGCCGACACCGCCAGCACATTCAGCGTCAGCTGGCAGGACATGACGGCCGTGCTCGCCGACCCGAGCGCGGCCTGGAACGTCAAGCAAGGCATCCACCCGGACCTGCACGCGATCACCTTCGCCCAAGGCGGGAAGACCGCCTTCATCGGCTCCGATGGTGGCGTGGTGCGGATCGACGCATCCAACCCCCAGGACCAGACGGCCTCATGCTCTCAGCGCACCTGGGCTTACGGAGGACCGGGGACGCCGGAGCAGCCGCTCGCACCGGCCGACCTGTTGCAGTGTCAGATGCTCCTGCACGGAGTGCCCAACTCGATCACGCCGATCAACAACGGGCTGGTCGACCTTCAGTACCAGTCGCTGTCGATCAGCCCGAGCGCGCCGCGCAGCGACATCCTCGGCGGCACTCAAGACAACGGGACATGGTCGCTGAACGGCGGCCCCGTCGGAACCGAGGTCGTCGGAGGCGACGGCGGCCAGTCGGGCTTCAACAGCCGCCAGACCGCCGTTCGGTTCCACACCTTCTTCAACGCCACGCCTGATGTCAACTTCCACGGCGGCGATCCGACGCAGTGGCTCGACACCTACGACGTGCTTCAGGCCTCGCAGGAGAACCAGTCGTTCTATGCGCCGTTTACGACCGACCCGACTGTGCCCGGGCGTGCGTTCATCGGTTTGCAGCACGTGTGGCGTACGAACGACGACGGCGGCAGCGAGGCCGCGTTGCAGCCGTGCAACGAGCTCAACTACACGGCGCAAGCACCCTGCGGGGACTGGCGGCCGATTGGCCCTGACCTGACGGGCAACCTGTTCGGGACCGACCGGAATGGGCAGTTCGTGGTAGCCACGGTCAGGGCAGCGAGCAAACCAGGCGTGCTCTGGGCGGCCACGCGGACCGGGCGAGTGTTCATCACCAACAACGTCGCGGCGCCGGGTCCTCTCGTCGGCTTCCATCGCATCGACACGCCCTCGACGCCGGGCCGGTTCGTCAGCGGAATCGCGGTCGATCCAAACAACGCGTACCACGCCTTCGTCTCCTACTCGGGATACAACGCCTACACGCCGACAACGCCCGGTCATGTGTTCGAGGTCTTCTTCAACCCCAGGACCTTCAAGGCGAGGTGGATCGACCGCTCGTACAACCTCGGCGATCAGCCGATCACGGGGATCGTCTACAACGAGCAGACCGGCGACCTATACGCGGCGAGTGACTTCGGCATCCTGCGGCTGCCGGCTGGTTCGAGGACGTGGACAAATGCGGCGCCTGGACTGCCGCAGGTCGCGGTCTACGGGCTTTCCTATGTCCAGTCCGCGCACCTGCTCTACGCCGCCAGCCACGGTCGCGGGGCGTTCTCGCTGAGGTTGCCGGTGCGGCCGGCGCGCGTCAGGCGGTAGGCCGACGCGCCTGCTGGCGGAGGCGCGCCAGTCCGTACCCTCCGGCCTGCTGTGCGCGTCCTGATCGACACGACCTACGCGCGCCGGGCCCCGCTTTCCGGCACCGGCATATATATCGAGCGGCTGTGCGCAGAGCTCGGTCAGCTGCCCGACGTCGAGCTGCTCACGGTCGCCAACCTGCGCCGGCGGCCACCCGCCGGCGGTGGCGCGGGCAGCGTGCGCAATGCGCTGACAGATCTGTGGTGGACGACCGTCGAGCTGCCGCGCACGGCGCGGCTGACGGGCGCACAGCTGATCCACCACCCGCTGCCCGCCGTTTCGTTCCGGGCGCCGGTCCCGCAGGTCGTGACGATCGTCGACCTGGCGTTCGAGCGGCTTCCGGAGCACTTCGACCGGGGTTTCCGCATCTTCGCAAGCAGGACTCACCGCGCGGCGGCGTCATCTGCCGCCGCCGTCGTAGCGATCTCCGAGACGACGGCGGCCGATGCCCGCGAGCTGTGGGGGATTCGCGGTGAGCGGATCGTGGTTGCGCCACTCGGGCCCGGCCAGGAGCTGCCGCAGAGTCTGGCGCACGGGGTGCCGCGACGCCATTTCCTGTACGTGGGGGACTCGGAGCCGCGCAAGAACCTCGGAGTGCTGATGGCCGCGTACTCGCGCTACCGAGCTCGTGTGAAGGATCCAGTGGAGCTCGTGCTCGCCGGCTCAGTTGATGCGCGGGGGCCTGGTGTCCGGGTCGTGCAGCGGCCAGACCGGGCGCAGCTGGCGCGGCTCTACGCGGGCGCCGTGGCGCTCGTGCATCCCTCGCTTTACGAGGGGTTCGGGCTGACACCGCTCGAGGCGATGCGGCTCGGCACGCCGGTGATCGCAGCGCGCGCGCCCGGAACGGTCGAGACCTGCGGCGATGCCGCGCGTTACGCGGATCCGCACGAGCCGGAGGCGTTTGCGGGCGCGATGCTCGAGCTGTTCCACGAGCTGGCGGTGCGCGCCGACCTCCAGCGGCGCGGCCGGGAGCGGGCCCGCGCGTTCTCCTGGGCAACCTGCGCACGCCGGCACATCGATGCCTACTCTCTGGCATTGCGGGATGAAGATCGCGATCCTCGGTACGAGAGGCATTCCGGCCTCGTACAGCGGCTTTGAGACGGCCGTCGAGCAGCTGGCCTCGCGCCTGACCGCTCGCGGTCACGAGGTCGTCGTCTACTGCCGCCCGCATGTCGTCGACCGCAAGCTCCAGCACTACAAGGGCGCGGAGCTGGTCCATCTGCGGACCGTCCAGAACAAGTACCTCGACACGTTCGTCCACACGTTCCTCTCCGCGGTCCATGCGGCGCGGGCCACCAAGCCGGATGTGGCGCTGTTCTTCATCGCCGGCAACTCGCCGCTCTGCCTGATCACGCGGTGGGCGTCGATCCCGGCCGTGATCAACATCGACGGTCTTGACTCCGACCGTCGCAAGTGGCCGGCGCTGGCGAAGGCGTACCTGCGGTTCGCCGAGCGCACGTCCCCGCGCTGGGCTGACCAGGCGTTCACGGACAGCCACGCCGTCGCGGAGATCTTCCAGCGGCGCTACCGCAAGCGAATCGGGGTCGTCCCGTACGGCGTCGACGACCCTGGTCACGACGGAACCGAGACGCTCGAGCGCTTCGGGCTCGAGCCTGGCAAGTACATCCTGTTCGTGGGTCGGCTCGAGCCTGAGAACAACCCGCACGTCCTCGTTGAGGCGTTCTCGCGGATCGGCACCGACGAGGCGCGCGGGATGAAGCTGGCGATCGTCGGCGGCGCCCCGTACGCGGACGAGTACATCCGCCAGGTGTGGCGCACCGCCGATCCGCGGGTGGTGTTCCCCGGCTATGTGTTCGGACGCGGCTACTGGGAGCTGCAGCGTCACGCATACGTGTTCTGCGCGCCGACCGAGGTCGGCGGCACCCACCCCGTGATCCTTGAGGCTATGGCCGCCGGCAACTGTGTGCTCGTCAACGATCACCGGCCTAACGCCGAGACGGTCGGCGAGGCGGGCATCTACTTCTCCGGGAAGGCCGGAGTCGATGACCTGGTGGTCCAGCTGCGCAGATTGCTGACCGATCCCCTGCTCGTCGCCGAATACCGGACTCGCGCACTGGAGCGAGCTCGGGACTACTCGTGGGAGGCCGTCACCGACCAGTACGAGCGGCTGCTGATGGCCGTCTGCGGCGCGGAACAGCCCGGCGCGCTGCCGGACTTCCTGCTGGATCGCGAGCCGGTGGCGGCGTAGCGCAGCGGTTCCGCCGGGAAGCGGTTGGGGGGCGGCGGCTTGGCCGGTGCCGGCTCCGTCCGAGCCCGTTCTGCCGGCCGTTCCTGTCGACGGGCGAGGCTTAGGCGAGACTCAGTCAGGGGTCCGGCTCCCGCTGAAGCACGACAGCCACCAGCCACCCCATCTCGCTCCATTTCGACTCGACCGCGGGGCGAAATGGCGCACGGTGGGTGCCATAGCCCCCAACACGCGCCAAAGCGTCGGCGGAGCCGCTCGCTTTGGAGCACTGCGGGGGTTGCCAGGCGGCCCGCCAGGCGATGGCCGGCGTGCTGGAGCAGCACGGGTGCCGGCATCCGTCCGGCAGTGAGGAAAGCCAGGGCGGACCACCTCGGAGGCACCGGGCGAAGGCATGACGGGGCCCCCGCCCACAGCCGCCAGCCGACCCTGCAGGCGACGGGCAACAGCCGGCCGCCTCAGCGAAGCTCGGCCCGCACCGCGATCAGCTCCCGGAGGATCCGGCGCGAGCCGCGATTGAGCTGCTTTGCCGTCCGCAGCACGGGCAGCGCTCGGAGCGGTTGATTGTGCTGGACGTCGTACTCGCCGAGGGTCTCCCAGGTCAGGGCGTTGTCGGGTTGGAGCTTGACGGCCTTCACGAGCTGATCGCGGGCGGCCTGCCGGTTGCCGGTCGAGGCGTAGATCTCGGATAGCAGGAACAGCGGGTCGACCGAGACTGGGTTGCGCGAGACGGCGGCCTGGGCGTCGGCGAGCGCCTGCTTCGCGTTGCCCCGGGTCAGTGCGCTGATCGCAGCCGATTGTGCATCCTCGGAGCGCAGCGGCTGCCAGATCGCCCAGGCGCCGAGCAGGACACCGGCTGCGAGCACGACGACGGCAGCGCCGACCGCCGGCGAGCCTGTCAGCGTCCTGCGCCGCTTTAGACGGCCGACCGGGGTCGCGAGCGGTCCGCGCCCCGCCAGCCACCCCGCACAGACCAGCGCGGGCACGGCGACGCCGGGGATAAACCAGGTCCAGTCGATCATCGAGTCGATCCCGAACACGACAACGATCACGATTAGTGTCAACACCGCGATCCGCTCGGGCTCCCTCGCCGGGTCGCGCCGGGGCGGCGCCCGATCGCGTTGCCGGTGCGGGAGCGTAGCCCCGGCAGCCCGCGACGCCGCCAGCGACCAGGAAACGAGCAGCGCCAGGCTGAGTCCGACCCCGAGCAGCCCGAGATCAGCAAACGTCTCGAACAGGTAGCTGTGCGCGTGACCGACCACCCACGGGTCGCTCGTGTACCGAGTGCGCGCCGTGGCATACCCGCCGGCGCCCACTCCGGCCAGCGGCGCATGTTCGCCAACCTTGATGCCCTCGCGCCAGTAGCGGGGCCGGCTGTTCCCGAGCTCGACCAGGCGGCCCGGGTTGTCGCCGACGCCGCTGTGAGTGCTGGTCAGCGAGCTCCATATGTGCGAGACCTCGCCCGTGAGCCCGCGCGAGGAGGTCGCCAGGGACGCGACGGCGCCAACCGGAACCAGCGCGACCAGTCCGATCAGCACGATCCCGATCTGCCGACGAGTGTGGTCTCGCAGCTCCACCCGATCGATGGCGAACACGACCGCCGCGCCGACGATCGCCGTCAGCACGAGTACGGGGAGCAGGACAAGTCCAAATCCATGGCCGGCCACGACGCGGTCGTGGAGCGAGGCCTGGTCATGGGTGAACGGTCGCGTCGACAGCGCCCAGGCGGTCGCCGCGGCGCCGCCGGCGCATCCGACGGCGAGGATCGCGGCCGCTCGCAATCGCAGCGGCACGCCCGCGAACCAGATGATCAAACCGAGCGCCGCCGCCAGCAGCGCGCTGCGCGAGTAGGAGAGGATCAGGACGCTTACGAGGATCGCCACGGCCGGCGCCGTCAGCGCCCGCAGCGGACGAGACCCCTCGCGGCGCGCGCCGCACCACAGGCACGCCGGGAGCCCCAGCGCGGCGATCAGGCCACTTGCGTTCCAATAGTCGAACGGGGCGCTGATGCGGCCGACCTGGTCGGCCCGATCGAACGCGGCCGGGAACACCTTGGCCAGCAGCGCGTAGCCGCCCAGGATGGTTGCCAGCAGCGCGATCCCTCCGACCACACCGGCCCACCGCTCCGGGAATAGCCGCCCGAGCGCCATCGCCCCGGTGAACGCCGCCAGATAGGAGAGCGCGCGGTTGGCCTCGATCCAGGAGTCGGCCGGCTGCACTGACCATGCGATCGAGATGGCGGTCAGCACCGTCAGCGCGACAAACAGCAGCAAGGTCACACCACCCCAAGCTCGCGCAGGTGCGCTGCAGATCAACACCGCACCGGCCAGGACGGCGCCGATCACAGTGACCACGATCTCTGCCCAAGTGTTCGGTCCGACGTTGACACCGCCGGTCGTGACGAACGCGAGCAATGCGAGCACTGACGCGAGCGCGATCCCGAAGGCCATGTCAGCGTTTACGCGCAGGCGCATCGCGCGCGCAGACTGCCTTCGGGCGGATTCGGCCGGGGCTGCTGTGGCTACGGACGACACGGCGGCGAGGCTAGCAATGCGCCTTGCGGGCGATTAATAGGAGCGTGTGACCGAACGGTGCCGCACGAGGTCGCGAGCCGAGCGCATCATCAAGTGGCGCCAGCGCTTGCTGCACCAGCGACGGCATGCGTCGCCAGGTGTAGGTGACGGAGTGCAGCTCGGGTCTAAGCCCTGCGTCACCCGCTTCCTGCCGGAGCCGGCGCGGCGAGAGCGGAATGTCGTCCAGCGTCCCGTGCAAGGCCGTCGCCACACCGGTCCGGTTGGCGAGCGCGAGCGCGAGCCCAACCGGATGCCAGAGACCCGGCTCGATCGCGACCATCGCGCCGCCGGGCCGCAGCAGTCGTGCGGCCTCCTCGAAGCATGGCGCGAGCGGCCCCTGGAACGCGATGTGGTGAAGCACCAGCCGGTAGAGGACGATGTCAAACGACTCGTCGGAAAGCTCGTCGAGATGACCTGCCAGCCCGACAACGGCCGCGTCGGCGCGCCCGCTGCTCAGCGAGCTCTGTGCCCGACCCGGAACGGCATCGACGGCCGTAAGCCTGAATCCGGGCGCCGGGAACAGATGCCGGCCGGGATGCCAGCCGGCACCGACCGAGAGGACCTCACCGGTGGCGATCGGTAGCCGGCGGGCGAGAACCGCCCGTTCGCGCTGCATCATGTGGACGTAGTGGCGCTCGAGTGTCGAGCGTCTGCTGATGCGATCGAGCAGGTTGTCCGGCTGGTACTCCTCTGTGGAAATAGCTGTCAACAGGATTGCCTACGGTTCAGTCGCCGGTGCGTCGCCAGCGTCCGCTGTGCTTCGCTGGCCGTGACGTAGGGCCGGTCGGCGAGGAAAGCGCGGGCTTCGGCGATCGCCCCGCTCCGGTCATAGGACGCCGCTACCGGCCGCATGTGGTGCTGGATCGGCGTCGCGTCGATGATCCCAAGGCGCCAGCCGTGGGCGCGGGCCACTGCTCCCCAGTGCAGGTCGAGTCCCCACCCGACGCGCAGCGGCGGAAACGGGAGCAGCACGTCGAACGTGTCCGCACCGAATGCGACCACCGGTCCGATCTCCACGAATGCCGACTCGCGCACGAGGCTCATGGCCCGGCTGCGCGTGACCCGGAAGGCGGCGTGCGATCGCGCACGATGAGCGGGCTGGGCCATCTGCAGTCCGAAGCGCTCGGCGAGGAACAGGAACCTGTCGAGGAAATGGGGCGGCAGCGCGACGTCGTCGTCGATCGCGAGCAGCCAGTCGTGACCATGGGCCGGATGCTGCTCGAGCAGCGCGTTGAGGTTCTCGAATTTGCCGCGGCTGCCGATCGGAGTGCTGGCGAACGTGACCTCATGATGCGAGCGCTGAAGCTCAAGCTTCGCCTCCGCCAGCAGGTTCGGCACATCCGTCCGCTCGATCGCGAGCACGAGCACTCGCCGGCAGGGTGCCGAGCGGGCGGCCCGATCCAGCCACCACGGCCGACCGGTGGACAGCGCGAGAAGATCGGCGCCGGCGTCGATGGCCAGCGCGCGGCTCGTCGCGCGGATCCCGGCGACATAACCGCTGGTGCCTGACAGGAAATCGTCGGCGGGGACCGGGTCGCGCACCACCACCTCACGGGCCGCGCCGCCTGCGGCTCGCTCGGCAATCACCTCGCGCAACCGTCCCGAGCTGTGGGCCGCGAGCACGATCCCGACCGCGCACCGCCGCCGGAGGATGTGCCAGATGCAGCCGAGCAGGACGCTGACCTCCCGGACCACCGTCGGCGCCGCGCCCTTTCGAACGTCGTTGCGCCGGGCCGTACGCCCGAGCGCGTAGTGCGCACGGGAGAGGCTGCGAAGCGTCGCGTCGGAGGCCGTGCGCCGATGCTCGACGCCCGCCGCCGCGAGGTAGCGAATCCGTCCCCCGGAGGCCATGTAGCGCAGCTCCCAATCCTCTTCCTCGCCGCGGCCGGCCAGCGCCTCGTCGAACGGTCCAACACGCTCCAGGGCGCGCCTGCGGATCGCCATGTTGGCGCTCCATACGGCGCTGACGTCGCGGTCCGAAGAACCGAGGTCGAGCGTTGTGATCGGGGGCTGCTCACGGCCGCAGGATCGCGGACCGCCGCCCTCCAGCCGCGCTCGAATCGGTCCGCCAAACACCTCATGCTCGGGGTTCTCGGCGGCTCCGCGCAGGTACGCGTTGAGCCATTCTGGGCTCGCTCTGATGTCATCGTCGATGAAGATGACAAGCTCCGCCGCCGCGGCCGACACGGCGGCGTTCCGAGCCGCGTTGGCTCCGGCCGCCGTCCGCATCGTCACGAGCCGCGCGCCATGGCGAGTCGCGACCGCCGCCGTCGGCGCGTCCTCGCCGTCGGAGACGACAACCACCTCAGCGCCGGCTTCACGCGCCTGTGGGATGACGGACTCGAGTGCCACGTCCAGGTATCCCGAGCGCCGGCGCGTCGGGATCACGATAGATGCCGCAGGGGGCACTTGAACCCGGCGGCTAGTGTGCGCGGGACGCCCGGAGATGCTTGACGAATTGGCGCGTGAAGGCGGTCACGAAGCGCGGGTTGTAGCGCACATAGCGCCGCCATAGGCGACGCGGCTCGTGCGCGAGACGGTATGCCCACTCGAGTCCGGACTCCTGCATCCAGGTCGGCGCCTGGGGGACGAGGCCAGCGTGGAAGTCGAACGCGGCGCCGACGCCGACGAGCACGGGGGCCTCGAGCGCGGGCCGCAGCTCTGCCATCCACTTCTCCTGCTTTGGGACACCGATCCCGACCCACACAACGTCTGCCCGAGAATGGTTGATCTCCTCGATCACCGCGTTGCGCTCCTCATCGCCAAGCGGGCGGTGCGGGGGCGAGTAGCCCCCGACGATGCTCACGCCGGGATAGCGCTTACGCAAATTCAGCGCCAGCTGGACAAGGGCGCCCTGATTACGGCCGCCATAAAGGTAGAAGCGCTGGCCATTGAGAGCGGCCCGAGCGCAGGCACGCGACATCAGTTCAGGGCCATAGACACGGCCATCGAGGGAGTGTCCGAGTGCGTTGATCGCCCACACGAGTGGCTGCCCGTCCGGAACGTTCATCGCAGACTCGTGCAGAGCTGTGTAGAGCTCCGCGTCCTCGCCCGAGGCCATCACCGTGTGGACATTGCACACACACACGTAGGCGCGTCTTCTGAGCGCAACCGTCGCGTCGATCCAGTCGAGCGTGCGCTCGTAATCGGTCAGCGCGAGGGGCACGTCGACAACGTCGACCGTTTCCGGCACGGCAATCCGGTCGGGCTGATATTTGACGGAGGCCTGGTTGAGCATCGGCTCTGACTGGGACGTGTTATCCACGCTGTCGGGATCGGAAACCTTACGTGGATCGGCGGCACGAAGCCCTTTGGAAAGAAACGACACGCGGGTGCCGAGGTTTCGCACAACCCCTATGACATATGCCAAGCGTTATCCCCAGCTTAACCGGCTAGCGCTATTCTGTCTCACGACACGGACGTCACTCGGGCCCGCGAGCATCGCCCCCTTTCTCGCGGGTCTCTGGACGGCCCCCAGCCCTACCAGGGTCGTCCTTCGGCCGGGCCCGTGCCGCGCACCAGCGCGGTACGGGCTCCGCCAGGCTAGCGCGTGCCGCGCACCAGCGTGCTCCGGGCTCTGCCAGGCCGGTGCGCCCGGATAATCTGCGCCCCTGTGGACTGCGTCGTAACCGGCGGGGCCGGCTTCATCGGATCGAACCTAGTGGATGCGCTGCTGGATCGCGGCGACGGCGTGACCGTGATAGACGACCTCTCGACCGGCAAGCGCGAGAACCTCGAGCGGGCGCTGGCTCGCGGTGCCTCGCTGCAGGTGATGGACATCACCGACCAGTCCGGCGTCGCCGGCCTGGTCGCCGAGGTTCGGCCACAGGTGGTGTTTCATCTCGCGGCGCAGATCGATGTGCGCTACTCGGTGGAGCAACCCGCCGGCGATGCCAACGTCAACGTGCTCGGGACGATCGCCGTCCTCGAGGCGGCCCGGGCCGCCGGCACGCGTCGGGTCGTCTTCAGCTCGACTGGCGGCGGGCTTTACGGCGATGCCACGGTGCTGCCGACGCCCGAGGACGATCCGGTCCGGCCACTGGCGCCTTACGGACAGAGCAAGTACGCCGCCGAGGGCTACTGCGGGCTGTACAACCGGCTCCACGACCTTTCGACCGTCGCGCTGCGGTACGGCAACGTCTACGGGCCGCGCCAGGACGTGCACGGCGAGGCGGGGGTCGTGGCGATCTTCTGCGGGCACCTGATCGACGGCACCGAGCCCACGGTCTACGGCGACGGCAATCAAACCCGCGATTGGGTGGAGGTGGGGGATGTCGTTCGCGCGAACCTGCTCGCGGCCGACAGCGATGTCGCGGGTCCGATCAACATCGGCTGGGGCCGAGAAACCTCGGTAAACGATCTGTTCGATGCGCTACGCGATGTCGCCGGGGAGCGCACGATGCCGGCGCCAACGCATGTCCCCGAGCGGCCAGGCGAGGTCAGGCGGAGCTGCCTGGACGTGAGCCGCGCCGCCACCGAGCTCGGGTGGACGGCTGAGGTGGAGCTCCGAGCGGGACTGGAGCGGATCATTGCGGGGCTGTAAGGCGTCGCGCCGCCCGAACCCCGATTTGGTTACCAAGCGGCCGCTCGTGGAGGCAACGTGTGACGAAATGGGTGCCAGGGCACCCATTTGGTGACTCGTCGCTCGCCGGCCTAGGCGAATTGTCACGTTATGGGGCCCCTACAGGTTCTCCGCCACGTGCGGCGCCTCGCGGGTGAAGAACCACCACCCGAGCGCGAACATGATCGGGATGATCGCCAGCGCGACGGCGAGGTGCAGGACGCTGCCGGAAGCGTGCAGGGCGGAAGGCATCTGCTGCACGCCGTTCACCGGCGCCGGGTGGACGAAGGCGTGCCCCATCTGGGTGAGCAGGACCGCGATCGGGTTGAGCATCGCGATGTGCTCGAGGCTCTGGTAGCTGGCCGCCGTGTACATGATCGGCGAGCAGTAGAAGAGGATCTGCGAGAGAACCTCCCAGATTGGCTGTACGTCGCGATAGCGGACGTAGAGCGCCGAGAGCAGCATGCCGATGCCGGTCGCCAGCATGATGAAACCGAGCGCGATCGGAATCAGCTCGAGCCAGCTCAGCGTCGGTTCAACGCCGCTGGCGAGCGCGAACACGAACACGGGGATGAGATTGACTCCGAGGTTGAAGGTCGCAGTGAGCGAGACGGACAGCGGAACCGCCATTCTCGGGAAACGGACCTTGCGTAGCAGCGGCTCGCGCGCGACCAGGCAGGTGACGGAGTTGCCGGTCGCCTCGGTGAAGTAGTTCCAGAACACGATCCCGGTCAGCAGGTAGACGCCGTAGTTCGGGATCCCCTTGCCGACGTGCACGATCTCAGTGAAGAACACATAGATCACGCCGAAGAACAGCAGCGGCCGGATCAACGACCAGAAGTAGCCCAGCACCGAGCCGAAGTACCGGAGCTTGAACTCGGTGCGGGCGAGCGTCATCGTCAGCTCGACGAACCGCCTCACGCTGCCACCGAGTGCCGACGGCCCGTATGGGTGCCCGCTCGTGCTCATGACATTCGTGCTCACTGCGCGCAAGCTAGCAGTGGCCGACATCGCACCGGCGCCGGTTCTTCACTGCGGTGGGCGACACGACCCCAACCCGAACACATGTAGCCACGGGCACGCGGCATAATCGCCGCGTGAAGGTTCAGCTGATCGAGCCTGGCGCCCAGCTTGGGATGGCGCGGGGGGACGTTCTGGTCTGCATCCCGGTCTACGGAGGACATGAGCACTTCGTCGGCTGCCTGCGCAGCGTGCTGGCGCGCACCCCGCTGCAGCTGAGCGCTGGATCTAGACAAGCCCGTAACGTCCGGATCCTCGTCTGCGATGACGCCAGCCCGGATGCGCGCTCGCTGGAGTTTGCGCAGAAGCTCGACGGCAGCGATGCGAGCCGGCACGATCTCTTGTACCTGCGCCGCGCGGAGAACGTCGGCTTTCCGGCGAACGTCAACGGGGCCTTCGCGATGGCCGCGCCTGCAGACGTGGTCGTCGTGAACTCAGATTGCGCGGTCTCGGCGGAATGGCTCAGCTCCCTACGAGCTGCCGCCTACGGCGATAGCCGCATCGCGACCTCGACCCCGCTCACCAACCATGGGAGCATCGTATCGGTGCCCCGCCGCTTCAGGCCAGCCCCGCAGTTGCCGCAGGACTGGAGCTTCGATGACGCCGCCGCGGTCGTCCGCGAGCGGTCGCTGCGGATCCGACCAGCGCTCCCGACAGCGGTCGGCCACTGCATGTTCGTGCGGCGTAGCGCGCTCGACCTCGTGGGTGACTTCGATCTCGCTTTCTCCCCCGGCTATGGCGAGGAGGTGGACTTCTCGCAGCGCTGCCTGCGCGCCGGGCTCGCCCACGTGCTGGCTGACGACGTCCTCGTCCTGCATCACGGCGGGGGGAGCTTTGGGCGCAACGGCAAGCCCAACCCGGTCCAGGAAGAGCACGAGCGGCTTATCAAGAGCCGCTACCCCTACTACCACGAGCGGATCCGCGCACTGGAGGAAGACGTCACGGGCCCGCTTGCGCGCGCGCTGGGCGCCGCCCGGAGGGCGTTGACCGGATTGTCGGTCGCGATTGACGCGCGCATCCTGGCCGGGCCGATGACCGGGACGCAGCTGCACGTGCTCGAGCTGATCGCCTCGCTCGCCCGTACCGGCGACGTGCGCATCACGGCCGTCGTGCCCAACGATCTGAGCAGCTACGGGGCACGGGCGCTGAAGATGATGCCGGACGTCAAGGTGCTCACCCACCACGAGGCAGCGCGGGGGAAGGTCGAGCGCGCGGATGTTGCGCACCGCCCGTTTCAGGTGTCCAGCTACCACGACCTTTCCCTGCTCGCGCGGCTGGGCGAGCGACTGATCGTGACCAACCAGGACCTGATCAGCTTTCACAATCCGTCGTACTTTGATAACTTCGAGAGCTGGGACGGCTACCGCCGACTGACGCGGCTGGCGCTCGCCCTGTCCGATCGAGTCGTGTTCTTCTCCGAGCATGCGCGCCAGGACGCGCTCGGAGAGGATCTCGTCGAGTCCGAGCGCGCGAGCGTCGTGCACATCGGCGTCGACCATGCATTCGCCCGTCCCCTGCGACGGTCGGCGCCGCCGCGCGGCGCCGGGAGGTTGCCTGACGGAGCCGAGGCGATGCTATGCATCGGCACCGACTTTCGCCACAAGAACCGGCTCTTCGCGCTGCGGCTGCTCGAGCAGCTGCAGCGCCGCCACGGCTGGACCGGCTTTCTGGTGATGGTCGGACCGCGCGTCGCGCGGGGCTCGTCGCTGCCGGACGAGGAGGAGCTGCTGGTGATGCGACCGCGGCTGTCGAATGCGGTGGTCAATCTCGCGGCGGTCAGCGATGCCGAGAAGACCTGGCTCTACGAGCGCGCGAGGCTCGTGCTCTACCCGAGCGTGCAGGAGGGCTTCGGGCTGGTGCCGTTCGAGGCGGCCGATCACGGCGTGCCGTGCATGTGGGCACCCGGAACCGCACTCACCGAGATGCTCCCCGACGCGGCGGCGGCGATCGTGCCGTGGGACGCCGAGCAGAGCGCCGACCGTGCGCTCGAGCTGCTTCGCGATGATGCCGCTCGCGAGCAGAATCTTGCCGCGATTCGCGCTGCGGGGGCCGGGCTGACCTGGGATGCCACAGCGGCGCGACTCCTGAAGCTCTACGGCGAGACCTGCGATGCGCCGGCAACTCCCTCGAGCTCGCATGAGCGTCTCCACGGGCTGATGGGTGCCGGCTCGTTCAGCGAGGACGCGATCCGTTTGATCGGGCCCGACGGCGCGCTGCCCTCCGACGTCGAGCGGCCGTTGCTGGCGCTGGCGACACACCCGCAGATCGGTGCACCAATGTTCCGGGTGATGAAGTTCGGCTA
Source organism: uncultured Solirubrobacterales bacterium (assembly GCA_963796525.1). Classification (GTDB taxonomy): domain Bacteria; phylum Actinomycetota; class Thermoleophilia; order Solirubrobacterales; family Solirubrobacteraceae; genus Palsa-465. The sequence goes on along the minus strand of CAWCMD010000002.1, from coordinate 22,238 downwards.
CCGGGCGTCGTACCGACTGCGCCGGCTGGGACGCGGGGAAGGCATCGACCCTGCCGACAGCGGGACTCGATAACCGGCGTTGACGACGCGCGGACATCACTAGCCCGAGATGTCGGTCCTCCTGCTCTGGATCGAGTGCTACGCACGCGTGGCGCTGATATTCGGGATCTCGCTGTGCATGGGCTATCCGGTGTGCCGCCGGATTCTGCGCGGGCAGGCCGGCCCGTTGCTCACGCTGCTCGTCGGGATCGCGCTGTTCGGGTTGCTGATATCGCTGCTCGCGTGGCTTGAGATCTTCCGGGGAGTCACGATCACGCTCGTCGCGGTCGCTGCAGGCGGGGTCAGCCTCCGCTACGTGCGACGTGATCAGCGAACGTGGCGGCGGCGCATGCTGGGCTCCTGGCCGCCGAGCATTCCCGTGATCGCCACCTTCACAGTGCTCGGCGGGGCGCTGCTGTTCTTCTCGGCGCTGACGCTGTACCCGGTGACTGCGTTTGATGCCACCTCCTATCACCTCCCGCTGGCGCGCGATCTCGTCCAGCATCACGGGCTCGTTTATGACCCGTTCATTCGCTACAGCTTCTTCCCGCAGGCCAACGAGTCGCTGTTCGCGGTGATGCTGCTGATGTCGCACAACGCGATTGCGTCAGGCGCGCTGGAATATGGCGTCCTGGCGGTCTCGGTGCTGCTGCTGCCGTTGTGGTTTCTGGGCTCTGGTCGGAACGTCGCAGGCGGACTCGTCGCGGGCCTGATCGTTCTTGCGAGCCCTGTCCTGATCCTCGCCGGCACCGTGCCCTATGTCGACGTGTGGACGATGGCATTCATCCTCGGCGGGCTGCTGATCGGGCTCCAGGTCGCCGAGGGCCGCGTTGCACCGATTCCCGGGCTGGCGCTGGCCGGTCTGCTGCTTGGCGAGGCGGCGGCGACGAAATACCTCGCGCTCGGCTTCGGGGCCGCGGTCGCGATTGGGGTGTTGGTCGCCGGCGGCAGGTCGAGGATTCCGTGGAAGGGTGTCGCCGCCGCCGCCGGCGCCTACGTGATGATCGCGTTGCCGTGGTACGCGTGGACGATCCACACGACCGGTGATCCGCTCTACCCGTTCGCGACGAGCGTGTTCGGCAACCGATCGGGACTGTGGACGGCGACCGAGCTGCACGGTCAGCAGATCCACGAGATGCCGAGCATCGGCACTGGCCTGCACAAGGACCTCCAGTACCTGTTGGGGGATCTTCAATACGACACCGGGGCCGGCGCATCGCCGCTGAGCTGGTGGCTTGGGATCGGGTTCCTCGGCTTGCTAGCACGGCCGCTGCGGCGCTCGAGGACGTTCTTGGGGGTGACGCTGGCCGGCGCGCTGTGCGTGCTGATGACGGCGGCGCTCTCATACAACCCGCGGTATTTCATCGCGTCGGTCGCCCCGCTCTCGGTCAGTGCGGGGCTGCTCGCCGCGTCGGCGGCTGGCGTCGGACGGCGATTGGTCCCGAGGCCGTTGACCGACCCGCGCCTGGCCCCCGTCTGGTGCCTCGCCGCCGCCGTGACGATCCTGTTCTCCTCCTCCAGATGGGAGCGAGGGGTCGTTCGTGGCAGAGGCGCCCCACCTACGACCACGGCAGCGATCAGCAGCTATCTGCAGTCGCGCGTTCCCTGCTACGACGTGATCGCATACCTCAACGCGGCTGCCGGACCACACTACCGGGCCTGGTCCTACTCGTGCGAGCAAGACCACTACTACGCACGTGGACGCCTGCTGGGTGACGCCTTCTCGGTCGGCGGTCGGGGGAGGATCTTCGATGACCGCGGCAACGCGATCCCACCCGACCAGACCCTTTGGCGTCGGCTGGAACCGCTCAACGTTCAGTGGCTGATTCTGCCGTCGCTCTTCGTCTCGGCGCCGCAGACCCTCGAGCAGCATGGGCTGTTCCGCCACATCACAACGCTCAACGGCATCGCGGTATTCGGTGTCCGCGGGCCCTAGTCCTCGCTACCCGCGTTTGATCTCAAAGGTGTGAGGCAGGTCAGCAGCGCCACCGCCGGATGCGGTCGAGTGAACCAGCATCGAGCTGATGTCCTCGCGCAGGTCAAGCGCGTCCGCGCCAAAGCCATCACGTGTGACAGAGACCGTTAGTTGGTAGCGACCGGGGGCCAGCCAGTTCTGGAAACGCAGCCGCACGGTTGCCGACTCGCCTGCTTGGAATCGGCCCGTGGCTCCATGCTGAAGCTGCGTGCTCGCGGCGAAGACGGTGTGACCGAGGTCGTTACGGAGGGCGAACGCGAACAGCGGATCCACGATCTCGGCGTGGAAGCGGACCTCCATCCGGATCGCGCACTCCGTGCCCTGGGAGACCGTCACCAAAGCGTCCCCGTCCGGGGATTCGAACGATGCGCTCAGGATCTCGGCGACAGGTGCCCGGCGGAGCGTCTCGGGGCCGCCGCGCTGGCGCGCCTCCTGACGCACGCGCCTGAAGTTGAGCTCGTTGTACTGACGGGCGATCGAGGCCGGCATGCCGATATCAATCACCTTGCCGCGCTCCATCAGCATCGCGCGGTCGCAGAATCGCTCGACCGACCCCATGTCGTGTGTGACGAACAAGATCGTCCGGCCGGCTGCCTTTAGCCGCGTGAACTGGTCAAAGCACTTCTGCTGGAAGGAGGCGTCTCCGACCGCCAGAACCTCGTCGATCAACACGATGTCTGCGTCAACCTGGATCGCGACCGAGAAGGCAAGACGAATCATCATGCCCGAGGAGTAATTCTTGAGCTTGAGGTCCATGAACTCCTCGAGCTCGGCGAACGCCACGATGTCGGCGAAGCGCTCCTGCGCCTCCTTGCGGGAGAGGCCCAGCATGATTGCGTTGATGATCGCGTTGTCCCGCGCTGTCAGCTCCGGATTGAAACCGACTCCGAGCTCGATGAACGGTGAGAGGCGACCGTTGACGTCGAGCTTGCCGCCGTCGGTCTGGTAGATGCCGGCCAGGCACTTCAGCAGCGTGCTCTTCCCCGAGCCGTTGCGTCCGACGATGCCGAAGAACTCGCCCTGCGCGATCTCAAGGCTCACGTCATCGACTGCGTGAAGCTCATCGAAGCGACGCGTCCGGAACGGATGAAGAACCCGCTCCTTGAGCGTGTGCGCCTGATCCAGCGGCAAACGAAAGCTCTTGCTCACGTGACTCAGAGCGACCGCCGGTAGCGCCGGTGAAGCGGGAGGGGGCGTGGCCGCCGGGTTCACTTCCCGGACCGTTGTGCTCACGGGCGAGACGGTAGCAACGCGTGGTGAACATGCTATTTACGCGCTCCCGCAGACCCGAACAGACGTCGCCGACGACACGCGGATGTGCCACGGCAATGAGGAACGATCAGAAACGCTTCGCAGGGCAACGACGCCCAAGCTGGGAACCTCAGCGAACGGGGCATTCCCGAAGCCCGACGCAAATCGCCGAGCGCGGATGTCAGCAGGTGCAGAAGAGGCCATCACGAGCAGCGTATTGGGGGCGGCGAGCCTCACGTCGAGCGTTGCGCCCGGTCGGTTGGCCAGCAGCTGTGCGCACGGACCGCGTGTTGTCAACGCCCCCCCGAGCGAGCCCTCGATGCGCGGCGGAGGGCTCCGCGGAAGTTGCCCGCGTGTCGCATAGACGGCGCGGAGACTCCCTGCCCGCACGAGCAGTCCATCGGCGGCCACGCGCGCAGCCGCCGGTGCTCCGAGGATTTCGCGAACCGAGTAAGCCGGCGAGGATCCGATCGCGTCGATCGCGATCAGATAGGGCCCCGCAAACACAGCCGGGGCATAGCTGGGATCCAGCTCGAGTCGCCGCGGGACCGTCTTTCGCGCCAGCTGAAGCGCCCCGAGTTCCGCTGAAACCTGCCTCGACGCGCCTCTCAGGAAGTTGGCGCTGACGGCCAGTTTGTTCATGTTCCCAGCGATTGCGAATAGTGCCGCGACCGACACAATCGCAACGCCTCGGGCGTCCAATCGGATTCCGCGGAACGCCTCGGCGAGGATCAGGATGATCAGCAGCCCGCCGCTGTACACATATCTGGAGGCTGTGAAATCGCCGCCGACGCCACGGCCGAGTCCAACCAACATCCAAAACGCGGCGGCAGTCACGAGCAGCCCGGCCAAGCGGGCTGTGATCTCCCCGATCCGTTTGACTTGTCGGTAGACCAACACGGCGGCTGCGGCGAGCAGCAGTCGCCCCCAGAAGACGTCCAGTCCGAACAGACCCCCGATCGCGTTGGCAGCGAGATTCAGCGCGAAGCCGGGCGCCACACCAAGGTCCACGTGCTGTCCCGGACCCGGCGAGTAAAAAGCAATCCACCAGATCGCGTAGAGCGCGAGTGGGACTCCCCACACCCATGCCCGCCTGAAGCTCCGATCCCGCATCCATGACTCCACTGCGATTCCGATCGAGAACACGGCAGCAAACTCCGAGCAAGCAGTTGCGAGAACGAGCAACACGCACACCGTTAGGTCTCTTCGCGGATGGTCACGCTCGAGAACCAGGAGCGCACAGGTAGCCAGAGCCAGCGACAGGACGAATCCGAGGTTGATCGGGAGCAGGACGTAATCCGAGCCCGATCCCAGCACGAGAAACGGCAATATGACGAGCAGCGCTACGGCACCTACGCGGCGGCGCACGAACTCGAACAGCGCCGCGGCACAACCCAAGTGGGCCGCTACTTGTACGGCGCGGAAGACCCAGTAGTGCCCCAGACCGACCGTTGCGAAAAGGAGTCGATAGATGGCCACAGGGACGATGACGAGATGCTGGTTGTAGGAATCGAGGATCGCGCGAAGTCCGATCCGGCGGAACTCGACCCACGCCCAGTCATCGAAAAAGAAGTTGGTTCCGCGGCCGCTCCACGTCAAGAAGGCAAACGCCGTGGCAAGGACGAGGCCGCACAGCATCCAGTCCGAATGGCGCGCCCGCGCTGTCGTGAGCCCTCGGATCCGAGCGGTCAACGTGTGATCAGGCGAGATCACTGGTGCTACGTCCGGACGCGCAGCGCACGGCCAGTGGACTCGTCTGCGCCCGTGAGCGGAACGTCCGCGCGACGATAATCACCGCGGCTGAGATGGTGCTCGAGCCAGACGTACAGCACGATGAACAGGTAGCGACTGCCCATCTCCTGCAGCCTGAGCTTCGATGCGCCGTGGCGCCGGTTGGTCCAGCTCACGGGCACGACCGCGTACGTATAGCCGCGAACGATCGCCTTCAGAGGCATCTCGGCGGTGAGATTGAAGTGGTTTGACAGAAGCGGCTGGATCTGGTCGATGACGTGCCGGCGATAGGCCTTGAACGCGTTCGTCGTGTCGTTGTAAGCGCTTCTGAACATCAGCCGGATGCCCGTGTTGACGACGCGATTGATCAGCAGCTTTGGGATCGGGTATCCATCGGTCCGTCCACCGGCTCCGAATCTCGTCCCGAACGCACAGTCGTAGCCCTGCTCCAGGACTCGGTAGTACGCAACCAGGTCCCGAGGCGAATCGGAAAGGTCCGCCATCATGATCGCGACCGCTTCGCCGGTGTAGAGCTCCAAGCCTGCTCGCACGGCATACCCAAAGCCGGGGGGGAAATGCGACCGCACACATCGGACCTCCGGTTCGCGCTGCGCGATCCGCAGGACGACGTCCGCCGTGCCGTCCGTGCTTGCGTCGTCGACGACCAGGAGCTCGAACTCGATCGCCTCGCGTCTGAGTTCGGCGACCACTGATTCGACGGTCGCGCCGATCGACTCCACTTCATTGTTCGCGGGCATCACAACCGACAGCTTCATCCGGCGCTCCGCTATCGCCGCGCGGGCCATTGGCAGGAAGAAAAGCAGGTACGGTTGGGTCGGGACCGCTGACGGTCGGTATCGTGCGCGAGCCTGAACTACCAGCGCCTCTACGAATACCGCTTCCGTGACGTCGATCAGCGCGCGCGGGCGCGGGTGTGGCGAGAAATCGCCAGCTACATCCACCATGAACTTGGGCGCCCCGAGCAAATTCTGGATCCCGCCGCCGGGCGAGGGGAATTCATCAACGCCGTGCCTGCCCAGGAGCGGTGGGCGATCGATCAGATGGCCTACAAGGAGGGAACGTACGACTCCGGCGTCCGGGCAATCGTTTCCGACGTGTTCGATGCAGCGCTGCCTGCTGGGCATTTCGGGGGCGTTTTCGTGTCGAACTTTCTCGAGCACCTAGCGACTCAGGAGGCGGTCGCGACGTTCTTGGCTCGCATGCACGCCGCGACGCGCGGCGGCGGCCGCATCGCGGTTATGGGCCCGAATTTCCGCTACTGCTCGAAGGAATATTTCGACATGGCCGACCACACGCTGATCTTCACCCACAGGGCGATTGCGGAGCACCTATACGCGGCTGGCTTCGAGCCAGTGCGGGTCGTGCCACGGTTCCTTCCATACTCATTCACGGGCCGTCTGCCGCCATCGCCGGCACTGACCCGCGGTTACCTGCGCACGCCGCTCGCGTGGCGACTGCTCGGAAAGCAGTTCCTCGTTGTGGGCCATCGCGGGTGAGGCCGCTAGAACCTTGCTTTGAGCGCCGATTCATTGGCGCAGATCCAGCCGTGGATGTCGGCCAATATTTGCTGGGGATCTCGTCGCGGGCGCCATTCGGTCAGCGTTGCGAGCCTGGAGCAGTCGGAGATGTACCAAGGTACGTCACCTCGACGCGTCTCAGCAATCGACCCGACAGGGATCTCGTTGCCCGTGATCTCGGCACACAGCCTCGTTGTCTCGCGCAGCGAGAGGCTGCTCTCCCTCCCTCCGCCGACATTGACGACGGCGCCATCCCAATGCCGGGGATCTGCCAACTGCTCCTCGAGCAGCGCCACGAGATCGTCGACATGCAGCAGGTCCCGGACCTGCTTGCCATGTCCGCCGAAACCGACGTATCCCAACGTGCTGCGGAAGTGATGGGCGAGCATCCAGTAGGTGAACACCCCCTGGTCCACCTTGCCCATCTGCCAAGGTCCGGCGACGACACCGCACCGGTCGATGACCGCGTGCAGCCCGTAGGCGGCCCGATACTCCTCGATCAGCAGTTCGGCGGCGAGCTTCGTCGAGCCGTACAAGGTGCGTGCCCCGGCGAGCGGGAAGCGTTCCGCGATGCCGGCATGCGAGACGCCGCCAACAGGCTGCTCGCGGGCCAGTTCGTAGCGAGTTTCTCGTTCCTCGAGCGACAGCCCACAAAGTGGGGCGATCGGGTACACCCGGCTGGTCGACAGGAATAGGAGGTAGGCGTCGTGGCGGCGGGCTATCTCCAGGCAGTTGAACGCGCCGACGAGGTTCGCCGTCACGAGGTAGTGCGGGCTGCCATCGAGCCCGGCAACAGCCGACGGCTCAGCGGAGCATTCGACCAGCGCGTCGAACTCGTCGAGAGCCTCGAGATCTTCGCGGACCCGGACATCGCCGTGCGCGAAGCCCACCCCCGCTGCGCGGAGCCTCGTCAGGTTCAGCTCGCTGCCGAGACGCTTGAGGTTATCCAGCGCGACGACCTTCCAGTCTGGATGCGCGCCGGCCAGGGCCACCGCGACGTTGCTGCCGATGAAGCCCGCGCCGCCCGTGACGAGGACGCGCACTACCGCTCGCCGGAACGAGGTTTGCCGGCGATCATCCTGGCGCGGCGAAGCGGCGCGGTGAGGCGCCAGCTGTTGCTCGAGACGATGACTCCCAGGCGCTCGAATAGGCGTCTGATTTCGGCATCGCGGAGCGCGAGCTGCTCCTTCATTTCCGTTACGCGAGCCGTCATTTCAAGCTCGCGGGCGCGCAATCGCTCCCCCTCGTGCTCGGCAGCGAGGCGTGCTTGCAGTGCTTCACGGAGCTGCTCGCCGAGTGAGCTCTGCTGGGCCTGCAGGATCTGCAGGTTGCACACGGCAGCGTGAAATTCGCGAGGGTCCTCGCGATCGACCGCCTGAAGCTTCTCGGGGGTAACGGGCACGTCTCGCCGGCGCATCAGTACGAAGTCATGACCGGCGCCGTGGGAGGGATTGCAGGGGTCGAAGCGCAGAATCTCGAACGCGCGCCCCCAATGCTCGCGGACCCACCATTCGGCCAGCAGGACATCCGGGCCGCCGACCGCCCAGTCCTTGTGGAGATTCACGCTCGCCATCCCGATCCGCTCGTCCCAGTCACGGCCGATGATCGTCGGGGCAATGGCAGGTCCCAGCACTGAGATCACCGCCAGCGCCTCCGGACGCATGACGCGATGCAGCTCCGAGAGCCAGTGGCTCCACTGACCGGTGATGTGAGTGAACACCGACATCGCGTAGACGAAGTCGAAATGGCTGTCTGGAAGTGGCAGCGGAGATCCGTCCTCGCATACGACGAAGCTGCACGGTGGAGAGAGGCTTGAGGTGGCCCAGGCGAGGCTCTCGGCGTGAATGTCGCAGCCGACGAATTCTGCCGGCACTCCGTCTCGCACGAATGTGGCCAGCGTCCGCCCCGTCCCGCAGCCAAAGTCCAGCACGCGCTTGTTCTCGAACGACCAGTCTGCGGGCAGCTCCATCTCGAGGTACTGCCGGTGCGCGCGGCCGATGTACTCGTAGTCCTCAACCGCGCCGCCGAGTCGCGCAGCCAGTTCGGGCTTCGGGATGGGAACTGCGCGGCTCAACGCGGTCAGTCTAGTCGGGTCCCGCCTGCACAGACGCGGCGCACTACCGCCGGTTGCCGGTGATGGTTCTTGCCCGGCGAAGCGGCGCTGTGAGCCGCCAGCTGTTGCTGGCTGTCACGACGTCCAGCATTTCCTGCAGGCGCTGTAGCTCAGCCTCCTGGCGCACGAGCTCGCGCGTCAGGCGCGTGATCTCGCCACCGAGCTCGGCTTCCCGGTTTCGCAACCGTCCCACCTCGACATCGGCCGCGAGCCGCCCGCGGCTCGCCTCGTTGAGGCGATCGCCGAGCGTCTGCTGCTGGGTTTCGAGAAGCTCGAGGTTGCGGACGATTGCAGCGTACTCACGGGGATCGCTGCGATCGACGGCCTCGAGCTGCTCAGCGCAGACCGGTGCGTCGCGCTTGCGCATCACGACGAAGTCATGGCTGAACCAGGCATCGCCGGGCTCGAAGCTGAGGATCTCAAACGCACGGCCCCAGTGCTCGCGGATCCACCATTCGGCGAGCAGCACGCTCGGGCCGCCAAGCTCCCAACCCTTCTCGAGATCGACGCACGCCATGCCAATGCGATCGTCCCAATCGATACCGACAAACTTCTCAGCCGCGACCGCCCCGAGCACGCTGATCACCGCAAGTCCTCCGGGTCGTAGCACGCGATGCAGCTCCACCAGCCAGCGGCTCCACTCATGGGTTATGTGTGTGAACACCGACATCGCGAATACGAGGTCGAATCGCTGATCTGGTTGGGCCAGCGGCGGCGCCTGCCGGCAGACGAAGAAATGAAGCGGCGGAGAAAGCTCCGCGCTGGCCCAAGCGATGCTTTCGGCGTGGATATCGCAGCCAGAGAACTCAGCGCGCTGTGCGTCCTGCAGGAATGCGGACAGCGTGCGGCCGGTTCCACAGCCAAAGTCCAGTACGGACTTGCCCTGAAAAGACCAACCGGACGGAAGCAGTCTCTCCAGGATTCGTCTTTGCGCGGCGCCGATCTCGATGTAGTTATCGCGCGTGCCGCCGATCCGGGAGACCAGCTCGGGCGGCGGGATAGGGACGCTGACGCTCAAGGCGGGTGAGTCTAGAAAACCTCGGCAGGCTAATCTGCGCGCGGTGGTTGCCGAGACGCCGCCAATCGTGACACCTCAAGAGCCACAGTCAGAGATGCCGCAGGATCAGCCCTCCAGGGCGGTTGCGCGCGCCACGGTCACCGTGGGCGGCGGCGCTGAGCCACCAGGCCCCAGCCGCTTCGGACGGCCGGGAACAGCGGTGCGAACCGCTTTACTGCGGATCTTGCGCCCGTACACGGCCGGCGAGGCGCGCATCGACCGAGCGCTGCTCGACGCGATAACCGATCTCGATGCTCGCCTGAGGGCGGTGGAGGCTGCACTTGGACTGCCGGGCGCAGCCGCCCCGGCCGACGCCGCGTCTGCGGCGGTGCCCGCCTGGGTTGAGCAGATCACCCGCGATCAGGAGAGCATGCGCCGGCTGATCGCGGCCACGCTCGAGCCCGAGTCCAACTGCATCGATATCGGCGCCCATGCCGGAGCCGTGCTCGAGGAGATCGTCAAGGCGGCGCCGCGCGGACACCACATCGCCTTCGAGCCGATCCCGCAGCTGTGCATCGGGCTGCGCAAACGGTTCCCGCAGGTCGAAGTGCGATGCGCGGCTGTGTCCAGCCATCGGGGGCGGGCGAGTTTCGCCTACGTGCCCGATGTGCCGGAGTGGAGCGGTCTGAAGCTGCGTGCGCTCCCTGACGGAACCGAGCCGCGTGCCGAGCAGATCGAGGTGCGACTCGAGGCGCTGGACGAAGTTTTGCCGGAGAGCTACCGCCCCAGCCTGATCAAGATCGACGTTGAGGGGGCGGAGGAGGCGGTGCTGAAAGGTGCGATGCAGACGCTGCGGCGGCATCATCCGATCGTGCTGTTCGAGCACGGGGTCGGTTCGGCGAACGTGTATGGCACGAGCCCCGACCAGATCCACGCGCTGCTTGCCGGCGAACTCGGCTACGAGATCTACGATCTGGACGGCCGTGGGCCCTACACCCGCGAGGAGTTCGAACGGGTCTTCTGGGCCAACGAGCGAGTCAACTTCCTGGCCCGGTAGAAGGCCCCCATGCGCTCGCTGCCGACGAATCTCGATGGGACCGTGCTGGTCGAGCTGACCGCCTTCGGAGACGCCCGAGGGTTCTTTCGCGAGACCTATCGGCGAAGCGTGTTCGCCGAGCTGGGCATCAGCGACGAGTTCGTCCAGGACAACCACTCCCGCTCGCGCCGAGGGATTGTCCGCGGCATGCATTTCCAGCAGGGGATGGCGAAGCTGATCTCGTGCACGCGCGGCGCGATCTTCGATGTGCTCGTCGACATCAGATGTGGCTCGCCGACATTCGGGCGCTGGGAGGGATATGAGCTAAGCGACGCCAATCATCGGGAGCTGTATTGCCCTGACGGGTTCGCGCACGGCTTCTGCGTGCTCAGCGAGATCGCGGACGTCGCGTACAAGACCTCGTCCTACTACGACCCGTCACTAGAGGGCGGGTTCGCGTTCAACGACCCGGACGTGAACATCCGCTGGCCCGAGGGAATCGAGCTGCTGGCGTCCGAGCGTGACAGTGCGGCACCCCGCTTGGCCGAGATCAGCGAGTCGCTCCCATTTCGCTACGCGGGCTAGCGAGGTCGGCAGCGAAACGGCGAGGCCGCGCCGTTAGGCATCTTCCGGGCCGGCCCTAATCAGCTAGTCGACCGGACGCCCCCGGCTATCCTGCGCTTCCCGTGCTGTCCCTCGACGAACGCCGCCCGCCTGTCCCGCCGGCCGATTTGATACTTCGGGTGGTCCCGTCGTTTGACGCAGGCGACATCGAAGGGGCCCGGTGGTCGTTCGACATCGGCGGGCTCAGGAATCTGCAGCTGTATGAGCGGGCCCTGGCGTCGGTCGGCCAGTGGCGATTCGGAGACGACGTTTGGCTCACCGATGAGCGGGTCGCCGTCCGCCGCTCGCTGGTTGACTTCGAGCGGGTGCTGGACTTTGGCTGCGGCTGCGGGCGACTCATTCGGCACCTCACCCAGCTTGCCGATCGGCTTGAACTGCACGGGGCCGACATCGACGCGGAGATGATCGAGTGGCTGAGAGCGAACGTCCCGTTCGCCCGCTTCGATGTCACGGCTCCCGAGCCGCCGCTTCCGTACCCCGACAAATACTTCGACCTGATCATCGGGCACAGCGTGTTCACCCATCTGGATGAGACCAACCAGGACGCGTGGCTCGCTGAGCTTCAGCGTGTAACGCGCCCCGACGGGATCCTGCTTCTAAGCGTCAACGGACTATCCACGTGGCGGCGTACGCGGGACGATGCGGCTAGCACCGGCCAGGACGTCGGACGTTGGGAGGCGGAGCTCGAGTACCGCGGGATCCTGTTCATCGCCGCCGACGCGTTCGTCGGTTCCACTCATCCCGACTTCTACCACTCGACGATCCACGCGCCGTGGTACATCTTCGACCACTGGTCTGAGTACTTCGACATCGACGCCCATTTCCCGGACGGCGCCTGGGCGTTGGATCTGGTCGTCCTGCGCCGCCGCGCGGACGGAGCTGCATCGTCGGCGCCGCCGATCAGGCATCGACTCCGGACACCGCCGCCGCCGCCACCTGAGCCACCCGGCGAACCGAGGCCGGAGTTCGAGCAGCTTCTGCGGGAGATCCAGATGCTCCGGGCTGGGCTGTACGAGCAGGGACGAAGGATCTCGGTGCTCGGCGCACAGCTGCGGGACGAGATCGCGGCGACGCGGGCTCGCCTCGGTCCAGACTGACCCCGGCAGGTCGTCTCAGCGCGCAGTGCGGCATCCTTTAGAGCTTCATGCGCGACCGCCTCGCCGTCACGCCCACTCAGTACCGCCGTCTGGCTTACCTCACGCTCGCTGCGCTGACGCTGATCGTGTTGACCGGCGCCGCCGTGCGGTTGACCGACTCCGGCCTCGGCTGTCCGGACTGGCCCAGGTGCTACGGCAAGGCGCTGCCGCCGCTCAGCACCCACGCCCTGATCGAGTTCGGCAACCGGGCGATCTCGGGGATCGTCGGAATTCTGACAGTGGTGATCGCCGTCCTCGGGTTCACGCGGCGTCCTTATCGCCGCGACCTGGCGCTGCTCGGGCTGACGCTGCCGCTGGGCGTCGTCGCACAGGCGGTGCTCGGCGGGTTCACGGTCCGCGAGCACCTCGCCCCGGGGTTCGTGATGGGCCACTTCGGCCTGTCGATGATCATCCTGATCGCCGCGGTCGCGCTCGCGTGGCGGGCGACGTATGAGCCGGGTTCGCGGCCGCGCTCGACCGACCGCCTGACGGTGTGGTCGATCCGGGCGCTGGCCCCGGTCGGCGCGATCACGATCTTCGCCGGCACGGCCGCAACCGCGGCGGGTCCGCACTCGGGCGGAGCCACCGGCGACAAGGTCCACCGGCTGCACTTCAAGGGCGCCGACACCCTGCAATGGCTCGTCCACCGTCACGCGACGATCGCCGCGGTGTTCGGCGTGTTGGTTGTCGCGGTGTGGTTGCTGCAGCGCCATCGCGGCGCTTCTGAGCGCGCACTCGAGCCGCTGACGGTGCTCGCGATCCTGATGGCGGCGCAGGGGCTGGTGGGCAGCGTCCAGTACGAGCTCAAGCTGCCGGGAGACATGGTCTGGGTGCACGTCACGCTCGCGACGCTGAGCTGGCTGGCGCTGCTTTGGGCGGTCGCCGCAGCGGGCCGGCTGGTGCCGCGGACTGCGGTCGTCCCGAGGGGCCAGCACGCAGCGAGCGGTGCCGCGCCACTCGGGGAGCGGCCTGCGGCCGGATCGCGCGCGGGGTGAGGTAACCCTGGAGCGAACGGAGAGCTTCTACCGCTTGCGCGGCCGCTACGATCAAACCGCACAAATGGCCACCGAGCGACACCTGGCAACCCCGCCCGCCACAGTCCGGACCTCGGACGCCTCGCTCAGCATCCTGGTCGTCGACGACGAGTCCGACCTGCGCGAGATGCTGACCCGCTCATTCTCGCGTGAAGGTCACCGGGTGATGGCCGTGGCGGACGGCCGCTCGGCGATCGACCGCGCGAGCACCGATCACTTCGACATCATCCTGCTCGACGTCGCCCTCGGCGCGGGACCGGACGGATACGAGGTGTGCCGCACGCTGCGCGGGCGTCGCAACGTTGTCCCGATCATCATGCTGACCGCGCTCGACTCCGAGGCCGACGCGGTGCTCGGACTCGAGGCCGGCGCCGACGATTACGTCACCAAGCCGTTCGGCCTCGCCGAGCTGCGCAGCCGGATCCGCGCCGTGCTCCGCCGCGCCGGCACGCGCGCGATGGGCGACGAGGTGCTTGTGGTCGGCCCGATCATGCTCGACCGCGCGCAGCGCGAGGTTACGTTCGAAGACAGGCCGGTGCGCCTCACGTTCTCGGAGTTCGAGTTGCTCGACGCGCTGATGACCGACCCCGGCCGTCTGCTCAACCGCCAGGAGCTGCTGCGCGCGATCTGGGGCGACAGCGCCTACCGAGACCCGCGGGCGATCGACGTCCACATCCGCCACCTGCGCGAGAAGCTCGAACCCGAGCCCGACAAGCCGAAGTACATCCTCACGGTCCGCGGCGCGGGTTACCGTCTGCGGGGGCCCTAGTGGCACGAGCCAGACCGCGGCGCGGCGCCCTCGGTCTGCGCGGTCGGATCGTCGGCGCGGTGGTGGTGACCACGGTGGCGACGCTGGGCGTCGCGGCGCTCACGTTGCTCGGGCCGCTTGAGAACTCATTGCGGCATGCGGCGTTGACGACGCTCGAGCGGGACGTGCACAAGAACCCAACGAACACCTTCGCGGCCCTCGGCCTCAACCTGCCGATACCGCGGGAGAAGCTGGCGCGCGCGCAGGCGGCGCTCGCCTCGCGGGTCGGCGGGAACGTGTACGTGCTGGGGTTCCAGGAGGCGGGCACCGGCCGCGGGCGGTTGGTGCTGCCCGTGTCGCCCGAGGACGAAGACGCGAGGTACGACTCGTTCTCCGACGTCGCCGCAGCCTTTCGGACGGACGTTGCACAACGCGGTTTCAGCACGATCAACGGGACCGACTACGCGCAGGTGGCCCTGCCTTTCCAGAGCGGCGGCTTTCACTACGTGCTCGCCGTTCGCCGGCGCATCGACGAGATCCCAGGGGCGGTTCGTGCCGTCCGGACGGCGTTTCTGACCGCGGCGCTCGCGGGACTGGCGCTGACCCTTCTGCTCGCGATCCCGCTCGCCGCGACGCTGGTGCGGAGGCTGCGCCGTCTGCGTCAGGTCGCGCTGCGCCTCGCGCATGGCGACCTCGCGGTCGAGGTCCCGGCCGATCCATCGCGTGACGAGGTCGGCGACCTGACCCGGACGTTCGCGACGATGCAGCGACGCCTTCACCACCAGGAGGAGGCGCGGCGGGCGTTCGTCGCCACCGCCTCGCACGAGCTGCGCACGCCGCTGGCTTCGCTTGACGGGATGCTCGAGCTCGTCGACGACGACCTGCGCAGCGGCGATCCCGACCTCGACGACGCCCGCGAGCTGCTCGAGCGCGCCCGCGCCCAGTCCCGCCGCTTGGGCCGCCTCGCCGCCGATCTGCTCGACCTGAGCAGGATCGACGCGGAAGTCGCGCTGCGCTCGGAGCCCGTCGAGCTCGGCGAGCTCAGCCGGGCGGTGATGGCGGAGTTCGAGCTCGCCAGCAGCGAGCGCCGGATCAACGCCGAGCTCGACGACTCCGCGGGTCAGGTATGGGCGCTCGGCGATCCGGGCAGCGTCGCGCGAATCGTGCGCATCCTGCTGGACAACGCGGTCCGCGTCAGCCCCGATGGCACGGAGATAACGGTGCGGCTCGCAAACGGCGATGGGGCGAGTCTGAGCGTCTGCGACCACGGCCCCGGCGTGCCGCCCGACGAGCGCGAGGTGATCTTCGAGCGCTTCCAGCGGGGGCGGGACACGAGCGGTCAGGCGGGCTTCGGGCTCGGCCTGGCTATCGGCCGCGAGCTCGCCGAACGCATGGGCGGGACGCTGGTGCTCGAGGATTCGGACGGTCCCGGCGCACGGTTCACGCTCACCCTTCCGCTCTCCCGTGCACCCGAGCCGTTCCTCGCCGTCTGACAGCATCTCTCCAATGGACGAGAAACTGATGAAGACGATGCTCGATGTCGACGAGCATCACTGGTGGTATCGCGGGCGCCGTCGGATCATCCGCTCCGAGCTCGACCGGCTGCCGCTCCCCAGGGACGCCTGCGTCCTCGACGCCGGCTGCGGATCCGGCCGCACGCTCGAGGAATTGCGGGACTACGGCGAGGTGCACGCCGTTGAGCTCAGCCCCGAGGCCGCCGAGTACGCCCGCGCCCGCGGGCCGTTCGACGTGCGGATCGGACGGCTCGAGGAGCTCCCGTGGGACTCCGGCACCTTCGACCTGATCACATGCCTCGACGTGATCGAGCACACGCCCGATGACCGGGCGACTCTGAGCGAGCTGCGCAGGGTGTGCAAGCCCGGCGGCTGGCTGCTGGTCACAGTGCCCGCCTACCAGGCGCTGTGGTCCCAGCATGACGAGGCCAATCACCACTACCGCCGGTACGCGCGCTCGACCCTGCGAGCCGCATCGCTCGAGGCCGGCTGGCGGCTCGACCGCATGACCTCGTTCAACAGCCTGCTGCTGGCACCGGCTGCAGCGGTGCGGCTGGCCCAGCGGCGTCGCCACGCCAACGGCGATCACACGCCGAACCTGAAGCTCGGCCCCGAGTGGCTGAACGGGTTGCTGGAGCGGCCGCTGCAGGCGGAAGCACGGTGGCTGTCACGCGGACGCACACTGCCCGCCGGCCTCTCGCTGATGGCCGTGTTGCAGAATCCGCGCACGGGTCCGTGATGAGGATCTGATGCCAACGCTGGCGGCGATCATCGGCCTGTCGAGCAGTCTCGGGTATCTGCTGCCGGCGATCATCGGGCTTGAGTCGATGGGAATCCCCTCGCCGGGGGAGACGGCGCTGGTCGCGGCGGCGGTGCTCGCCAGCCAGGGCAAGCTCAACATCGTGCTGGTGATCGTGATCGGCGCCGCCTCGGCGATCATCGGCGACAACATTGGCTATTGGCTCGGCCGCACCCTGGGGCGCGAGGTGCTCGAGAAGCCAGGACCGATGCACAAGCGGCGGCTGATGGTGATCGCCGCCGGCGACCGGTTCTTCGAGCGTCACGGTCCGAAGGCCGTGTTCCTGGCGCGCTGGATCGCACTGGTGCGGTTCGCGGCGGCGTGGCTTGCCGGCATCAACCACATGCCGGTCAGGACGTTCTTCTTCTGGAACGCGCTTGGCGGCATCACGTGGGCGATCTGCTTCGGGCTGGTCGGCTACTTCGCCGGCCACGCGGGCGCCAAGATCCTCACCGAGTTCGGCATCGCCGGCGCGATCATCCTCGCCGTCCTGGTCGTCGGCGTGGTGGTGTTCCTGCGAGTGCGCGAAAAGCGCGCGGAGCGCGCCGCGGTTCAGGAGCTAGAGGGCTCGAAGTCGAGCGCGCACGAGTTCATGCAGTAGCGCAGACCGGTCGGCGCCGGCCCGTCGTTGAAGACGTGCCCGAGGTGCCCGCCGCAGCGCTTGCACAGAACCTCGGTCCGACGCATGAACAGGCTGCGATCCTCGCGCAGCTCGATGTTCTCCTGCGCCGCCGGCTCGTAGAAGCTCGGCCAGCCGGTGCCCGAATCGAACTTCGTGTCCGAGCTGAACAGCTCCGCCCCGCAGCCCGCGCACGCGTAGGTGCCGTTGTCCTTGAGGTTCACGTACTCCCCGGTGAACGGCCGCTCGGTGCCATGCTGGCGCAGCACGTCGTATTGCTCGGGCGTCAGCTGCCCGCGCCACTGCTCGTCCGTCAATGAGATCTCTCGCTGGGTGGTATCCATGGCCTTCACGTTACCGGTAGGTTTCTGAACCATCATGAAATTCGGCGTCGCCATCTTCCCCACCGAGGACTCGCAGCCGCCCGGCGAGCTCGCGCGCATGGCCGAGGAGCGCGGGTTCGAGTCGCTGCTGTTCCCCGAGCACACGCACATTCCCGCGAGCCGCGAGACTCCGTACCCCGCGGGCGGCGAGCTGCCGCCCGAATACAGCCGCACGTACGACCCGTTCGTAGCGCTGACCGGTGCCGCCGCCGCGACCGAGCGGCTGAAGATCGGCACCGGGATCTGCCTGGTGATCGAGCGCGACCCGATTACGACTGCCAAGGAGGTCGCCTCGATCGACAGCCTGTCCGGCGGGCGCTTCCTGTTCGGGGTCGGCGCCGGCTGGAACGTCGAGGAGATGCGAAACCACGGCACGGATGCCGGCAAGCGGTTCGGCATCATGCGCGAGCGGATCGAGGCGATGAAGGCGATCTGGACGCAGGAGGAGGCGAGCTACTCGGGCCGGTATGTCAACTTCGAGCGGATCTGGTCGTGGCCGAAGCCGGTCCAGGAGCCCCACCCGCCGATCCTCGTTGGTGGCAACGGGCCGCGGGTGCTCGACCGCGTGGTCGCCTACGGCGACGAATGGATCCCCAATCGGATCGGCGACGTCGAGTCGATGGTCGGCACGATCGAGGAGCTGCAGCGGAAGGCGAAGGAGGCCGGCCGCGGCCCGATCCCGGTGACGATCGCGGGCATGACCCGGGACCCGGCGAAGATCGAGGCCCTGGAGCGGGCGGGGGTCCACCGCAGCGTGTTCTGGCTCCCCTCGCGCGGGCCCGCGGAGATCGAGCAGAAGATGGATGTGTGCGCCGAGGCCGCCCGGATGTATCGAGGCGGCGCTGTGTAGTTCGGGATGGCGCATGCGCCATCCCGCCGACCGGCGCATGCGCCGGTCGGGGCCGGTCCGCATGCGGACCGGCCTCAACCGAGATAAGAGGACGCCGCTCGCGGGTCCGGCTCGTGCAGTTCCATCACCAGCGAGGACCATGCGAAGTCGATCGCGCCGAGACCCTCGCCGCTGTAGGGGTTGTAGTACTCCCGCAGGCGCTCGCGCGGGATCACCGCGCTCACGCGCGTTGCGAGCTCCCGGGCCTGCTCCTCGTAGCCGAGTCGCAGCAGTCCCAGCCACACGAGCCAAGCGGCATTGATCCAGGTCGCGCCGCGCCAGTAGCGGCGCAGCCCGAACGCGCGCACCTCGCCGGGCGAGAAGCTGCGGTCGCCGGCCGCGACCGAGGGCGGCGGCATTGGCAGCCAGAACTGCTCGCGGTTGAGCAGGTGCTCCTCGACCAGGCGACGGCCGATCTCCTCAGGTAGGTCCGGAAGCGCCAGCGGCGAGAGCGCCGCCCAGGTCAGCGGCGGTATGCGCATCGGCGCCGGCCGTGCGAGCAGGCGGAACAGGCCCACGCGCTCGTCGTAGCATCGGTCGATCAGCGTCTGGGTCAGCGAGGGCAGGCCGAGCGCCGAGCGCGACAGCGAGTAGAGGACGTTCGTCATCACCTCGCAGCAGACGGGACCTCCGGCCGCGGCGATCCGGCGCAGGTCGTAGCGCAGTCTGCGATTGCGCTGCACCAGCAGCACGAATCCCGGCAGGCCGTGCGCGCGCCGGCCCCAGATCGGATCGAACTGGGGCGAGGCGTCGAGCCCGGACTCGTCGGGTTGGACGATCCAGATCAGCCCATCGCCGTCGAGGTCGCGGTTGGTCTCGAGCCATTTGTGGTGGCGGACGATGCCGGGTATCTGAGCGGGATCGCCGACCACGATCCGCCATGCCCAGGCGAGCAGCGGCGGCTGGATGCTGGCCGTCATCGCTCGCTCGCCGGGAATGACGTTGTAGGTGAAGCGCCGCATGCCGTCGAGCGCCTCCCAGAAGATCGTGTGGCCGATGAACCCGTCGGCGCGCTGGGCGGCGAGCAGCGACTCGAGCTCGCGGCGCGCGCGCTCGGCGTCGAAGCGCCGCCACACGATTGCCGTGAAGCACGAGTCCCAGTACCACTGCCATGGGTAGTGCGTAGGGCTCGGACAGGTGTACGCGTAGGGCGCACCGTCGTGGGGTCGCACCCCCTCGCGCCAGTTCTGGCGGAGCGTCGCCTCGCAGATCGAGCGGATCTCGTCGGTCATGGGTTGTCGTGCTACCTGCGTGCGCGCTCGTACAGGTCGCGGGCGGCGAGCGTGCCGCCGATTGCCAGTAGTGGGACGGACGGGATCAGGTAGCGGATGCCGAACCCGGCGGTCGCGGCCGCGCCGACGATCAGCGCCAGGCCGCTTCCGGAAAGCAGCAGGACCTCCTTGCGCCTTGGCGTTCGGAGGACGAGCGCGGCGAGTGAGGCGAGCGCGAGCAGAGCCAGGATCGGACGGGGCACGTGGATGATGTTGCGGTAGGCGCGGACGAACGCAGCGGGAGACTGCACGCTTGGGTGGACGCCGGGGAGCAGGCGGCGGCGGATGTACTCGTCCTGGAACTCCTGGCGCGCGGTCTTCGGAAGCGCGGTCGCGCTGACTTGATCGTCGAACGGCGAGGTGCCCGGCGTGAAGTAGCGGACTACGTCCGCGCTCACTGCGCCGGCGTAGTCGAGTGGCTGGTGCAAGGCGATGTCTCTCGCGAACGTGCGCAGAATCGAATTCGAGTGCCGCTCGGCGGCGGCGGTCTTGCCGAAGCCGCCGAACAGGCGGACCGCCGGCGAGTTGCGGGCGAAGATGTACCAGGTGGGTGCGGTCGGATGGCTTCGTCGCTGTGACGCCGTTTCGCAAAGCGCGCGCGCGGAGGGTGCGATGCCCGCGCCGTTGCAGTCAGCAAAGCCGGCGACGCGTCCGTAGGCGATCCAGCCAGAGGTCTGCGTCAAGCCGAACGTCCCGAAGCTCGAGTTGATCTCCGCCGCGTAAACGAGCAGCGGGAGCGCCAGGGCGAGCACGAAGGCGGCCGCGGGCTTCGGTGCGGTGCGCGTCCAGATCAGGTACGCGAGGAAGACCGGGACCGCGAACAGCGCCGCGGTGCGCTGGAGCGTGGCGGCGGCCAGCAGGAACCCGACGAGCACGGCTCGGATCGTGTTGCTCTTTGGTCTTGACCAGATCGCCAGCAGCGCCGCCAGCAGCAGCGTGATCGTGAACAGCGGTTCTGCCATCAGGTGCTGCTCGAGCGCGATCGCGTAGCCGTCGAGCAGAACCAGCGCGGCGGCCGCGGCTGCGGCGAGCCGCGGGATCTGGCTCTTCAGGAGCGCGACGTAGACGAGCGTTCCCGCCGCGAGGCCCGCCAGATGCTGTACGGCGATGAGCTGAACGAGCTCCCTGCCGGGGAGCGTCAACAGCCACATCAGCGCGGGGTAGCCGCTCGGCCGGATGTTCGACAGGGCGACAGGATGCCCGGAGAAGGCGGTATCGACGTAGCCCCAGGAATCGCCGAAGAACAGTGCCGGCGAATAGGCGACCATCGACAGCACCCGGATCGTCGCGCCGAGGGTCAGGATCATGACGAACGCCAGGTTCTCGCGTGCGAGCGCGGCGGTCGAGTGCGCGAGCCCGCGCCCGGCGCGGGCTGCCTCCGGGCGAGCGACGAGCACGGCGGGAGTGTACGTGCGCTTTCGTCCTTCCGTCCGACGCGGGGCCTAGCCTCGGGCGAACCCGTGTTCGTGTCGAGTTCCGTTGCGGCTGCGCCATCTTGGCTCGATGAGCTGAACGATGAGCAGCGCGCTGCGGCATGCCATCCGGGCGGCCCGCTGCTGATCCTGGCGGGCGCGGGGACCGGGAAGACGACAACGCTGTGCGCGCGCGTGGCGTGGCTGATCTCCGAGGGCGTCCAGCCGGAGCGGATCATGCTGCTCACCTTCACCCGCCGCGCGGCGCGGGAGATGCTCCAGCGCACGCGTGCCCTGGTGCCCGCGGCGGGTGTGGTCGGCGGCACGTTTCACTCGGTCGCCCACCGCTACGTGCGCTTGCATCGCACCAGCGGCGTCCGCTGAGTCAGCGCGGGGCCTTCTGCGCTAATATATCGGTCGCGGGTGGGGCTGCGCCTCCCGATGCGCGACATACCCAACGGTGGTCGAGCGCGCCTTTCAATTTCGTTGGATGAGGCAGTTGCCGCCTGCAGCTTTCAGTGTGCGGCACATTCCAGCCGCCTTTTCCAGTGACGCAAAGGGGCCGACCATGGCGCGGTAGTAGATGCCCTTCGCACCGAGATCAGTGCGGCGCACGATCGGCTCGCGCCTGCTAAGCTGGTTCGGGAATTTGGCCCGGAGCGCCCGAAAGGACGCGTGGGCCTTGGCCGCACTGCGTTGGGAGGCCACCTGAACCGCGTAGGCGCCGCCGGAGGACACTTCCACGGCGATCCCGCTACGCGCCTGCATAGGAGAACGAGAGAACGGTAACGGCGCCGCATCCCCCGGAGCGTCAGTGAGCGCGGGCGGCGAAGATGTATCCGTTTCCCGCCACCCATCTGGGCCGACGATGACCCTGTGAATCTCCTTTGGCTCGGAGAGAGCAGATGCTTCCGTGAGCAGCGGCGGGACAAGAGCGGACGAAGGCGCACCCGGCTCGCGCGCAACCGGCGCGACCGCCGTAGTCTCGTTCGGCTCCGAGGAAGCCGGTACTGGTACCGGAGCCGAGGCGGGCGGCGGGGACCAGATGCTACCGTGAGCAGCGGCGGGACAAGAGCGGGCGAAGGCGCACCCGGCTCGCGCGCAACCGGCGCGACCGCCGTAGTCTCGT
>CAWCMD010000001.1:0-281639 GCA_963796525.1 uncultured Solirubrobacterales bacterium | reverse complement strand
CGCCGAAGGCGTCGTCGGGGTACGGCGCGGCGAGAAGCTGCTCCAGCTCCGGCTGCTCGAGGAACTGGATCCGCGTCTCGGTCTTTTTCACGCCGGCGGTCCGCGAGCTTCACCGGATTCGACGAGCACCAGCCCTTCCGCAGCCCGAGGTCGAAGATCGAGTGCATCGTGTTGATGTGGTTGCGGACCGTCTTGATCGCCAGCGTTCGGCGCTTCGCTGATACGTAGCGCTCGATGTCATCCGGCCGCACACGGTCGAGTGTCTTGTCGGCGAAGAACGGCGCGATGTGGTTACGCAGGTCGGAGGCGACCGTGAGCCGGTGGGACTTGCGCCGGCCCTTCAACTCGAGCCGCTGGCAGAACTCCAAGCCCGCCTGCTCCATCGTCACACGCTCGGCGCCGGCGGTCGAGCGCGGCGCGTCGACCTCGCGCAGCCGCCGCAGCACCTTCTCGGCTTGGGCCTTCGTCAGCCCGTCAGCGCGTCCGTCAGTCCGAACGTCGCCGACCTTGCGCTGGACTCGCCGGCCGTCGGGCCCGTACCACGAGCCGATCCAGGAGCGGCCGACGACCCGCAGCGTCCCTGTTCCGTAGGCTCGGCGTGGCATCAGTCGACCTCGAAAGCCCGGGCCGGGAGGTTCGCTGTGTACCGTCCATGTTCCATTTTGACCGGATCGTATCTGATCCACCGGACAGAAAAGCGCAGTAAATCAGCCTAATCTGATCCAGTCAGAACCAGCGAGTTCCGGCTGGGGGCCGGGCGGTCGCAGGTTCAAATCCTGTCTCCCCGACTCTCAAAAGTCCTGGAAATCTGCAAACGACCGATTTCATGGGCATCGTAGGTTTCGCCCGACGGACGATTACTGGACGACTAACTTTCATCGTCCGTGCAGAATTTCGGCCCTTAAAGTCCGTGGTCGGGACGGCTGATCGAGGGTCCCGAGACCGCCGGCGCTGTTATTGATCGCGACCTGGAGCTGATAGCGGAAGCTTCTGCAAGTGGGAGGGACATCGGCGGGCTGGCGTCATACCTTCGTGTTTGACTGCTCCACAAGCTCTGCACCGTGGATCGGCTCCTGACGGCAGAGGTGGTCGCTCAGCGGCTCGGCGTCAGAACCGACTGGGTCTGGGCGCAGGCGCGGGCCGGGCGCATTCCGCATGTGACGCTCGGCCGCTACCGGCGCTTTCGCGAGTCAGCACTCGAGGACTGGGTTTGCAATCTCGAGGCCGCCAGCACCAAGCCGTTGAAGCGCTCCGAGACCGCGCACGTGCTACCCGTTCGACGCAGCGCATAGCTCGAAAGCAAAGGTCGTTGGGTCGGCCTTTCCGAGTGGAAGCGGCGCGCGGTTGACAGGGCCACTGAAGCGGATCGACGAGTTCTACTCCTGCCGCTTCACCCTGAGAACGACGGTGGGAAACTGGCCCCACCGTCGCGGTGCGGCCAAGCGAAGCCGTCGTCCTCACAGCCTCAAGGTCATGTCAATATCCGCTCGTATAGGTCGAACGTCGTGCTCTCGGTCGATGCGGACTTGGTCGCGAAGTGATGTTTCGGCCCCGGACTATTGCAGTGGTATGTCCACGTGTGCGATGGTCGACACGATCTCGCGGTCGGCTAGTTCTCGATGGCATCACAAGTTGATAGGAAGCTCACCGCCAGCGCTGGGGAGCACTATGTCTGCTCGATGCTTGCCCGTTATCTATGGGCGGCTTCGCTGACCCGCGATGGTCTAGAGCGGACAGACGTGCTCGCTGTGCACAGCCTCAGCCGGGTGATGATTGAAGTGCAGGTCAAGACGACCACCAGCAGCTCATGGCCGCTCGGGCGCAAGGGCACGCTCCCGGCCCGCTCAGAACGTGAGTGGTACGTCCTCGTGAAGCTGGGGCCACCCCCGGGGCTGCCCGACACCTACGTCGTCCCGCGTGATCATGTGGCGGCAGCGACATGGATAGGCCATCGCGCTTGGCTAACGAATCCTGATGTGGAACCTGGCAAACGCAATGCTCCCGTGGATAGAGCCCGGATTGGTGAAGAGGTTTGGGCCGACTATCGAGACCGGTGGGACCTGCTCCAGACTGACACTCGTCTGGTGCAGGTGCTCCTTCCTGGCTGGATGCGCAGTGCCATGGACCTCAATCGGATCGGTCTGCCCCCCGAGCATCCCTGGCGGGAGCGGAACCAGGTTCCGGACTGGCCCAACGCCGCAGCCGCCGATTAGCGTCCGCGTCTTCATCAGTCAGCGCTCGATCGGGATCGAGGCGAGCAAGGCGTCAGCAGAAAGTGACCATGGACCCCGCATAGGCATGTAGGAGCAGCGCAGGGATGGCCGAGCAGGGGCACACCGGGGTGATCACAGGCCCCGTCCAAAGCGCTGCTACTTCTCAGGCTCCAGCGTCGGCGTGCGCGCGACATAAGCAAACACGCACAAGGCGAGTATGCGCCCTAGCCCATCGGCTATGGCGGCAGCAGCGTCCGGTGCGTCCTCATCAAGTTCGACGATGGCTCGCGAAACCATTCCCTTGCGGGCAACGTCAACGCGTTGACGGCCAGCGCCAATGACCTACGCCGCGCCGGCTGGCAGCTCTCCGCAGAACTCGGCGCCCTGCAGCTCGTGCGTCGCACTGCCCCGCCGCTCCTGCGAGTCGATCTGCGCTTTGCGCCGGTCGTCGTAGCTTCGACGTACTTCGCCGCAACCGACTCGATCGGCTCGTCTCCCGCAGATTCGCCCGGCGCAATACTGAATGCGCCCTGGTTCGCGCGCGTCGCAGCCGACGACCTGCTCATCAGATCCGGAGACCTGCGCGTCTCAGAGGGAGCGACCCAATCGATTGCTTCCAGCAATCCTCCTGCGATCGAGAGATGCCCGCAGGATCATCGACGACACACGGGCCCTGCCTGCAGGTTCAGCCCGCTGACGGAGCACCGGTCGATCTTAGCCTGCCGGCGAGCGGGCTTTCGCTCAGGTTGGCTCCCGGCCCACGAGCCGCTCTCCGCGCTCGGCGGTTCGCAGCCGGATTCGATGGGCCATCAGTCACCGCCGTCGCCGCAAGCCACCCGATCACGATCGGGTACGTTTCTGATCGTTCATCGCTGCCGTGGCACTTGCGGATCTCCGCAACGCAGCGGTTCCAGGCTTGCACAGCTCCCTGAACACCTTACGCCGACGTCTACCTCGTGCAGCAAGCAGTTGGCGCCGACAGGAATCTCTGACACGCTAATGGCACGCGACCGAACTCGGGGACCTTCTCGCTGAAAGCGCGCAGCCGCTGGCCCGTACCGCTCGCCAGCTCGAACCGCCCTTTCGATCCCGCGGATTCCTGACCTCGACTCCCGTCTACCGGGTTGCCTCGGCGCCGTCGTCAGGAAGCAGGCCCACGACGAACCAGTCGTGGTGATCCGAGTTCCGCCGCCACCCGCGCGCTTTCGCGCACGAGGATCACCGAGCACGCAGCCGCCAGCACGCTCGGCGCCCGAACAAAAGGAGCAGCGGCGGTCCATCGTCTGTCCGTCCTCGCGCCGCTGCTTGCGGACATTCTGGGTCATGCCGGACCCGTCGGCCATTTTGAGCCCGGGGCGCTACCGATCGACGCCTACACCAGCGACCCGCGCATCGTGGCTCGTTTCACGCACAACCAGTAGCGCCGGCGGCGGCTGTCGCGCTCGGCCCTCTGGACCTCTGGCGCGATGATTCCTGCGTGCGCGACTCGAGCCCTTTGTCCGGCAGCGAGATCGTCATGTTCGCCGAGGCCGATGTACCGGAGGCGCTACGCGAGCAGGTGTTTGCGCTGCATCGCGAGGCATGGCCGATCATGAACCGCATGGCCACGATCCTGCGCTGTTACCGCTGTCGATGTTGTTGCTCGAGGATGGACGGGTCCTCTCGGCCCTGGACGTGCTCTGGAAGAACGTCCAGCATCAAGGCGGTGTCTACCTTGCGGGTGGGCTAAGCGCGGTCGTTACGGACGCCACTCAGCGTGGCCGTGGCTTCGGGCGCCAGATTGTGCGCGCCGCGCGCGAGGAGATCGGAACACGAGGCGCTGACCTCGGGCTGTTCACCTGCGACCCGCCGCTACAGCGGTTCTACGAGCTGGCTGGATGGCGGACCTTGATCGGAACGGTGCTGGTTGGGGGAACGCCCGACCGTCCTCTCCCGAGCGATCGCGAGGGGAAGATCACTATGGGGTACTTCTACTCGACGTCCGCGCGCGAGCGCGCGGACGCGTTCATCGGCGCGCGAATCGCGCTCTACCCCGGCGAGATAGACAAGCTCTGGTAGGGCCGCAACGACGGCACAGAGTCGTGGCGTGACGGCTCGACGCCTTAAGGAGCCGTGCCGGCCGCGTGGCTGCTTTCGTGGCATTCCAATGGCGCGGTCGCCGCCCCGGCCGATCGCTTGGCCGACGCGAATGCGATCACGCGCCGCGCGCCCGGACGCGACGCGCGGCGTGATCGAGAAGTCGCCCATATGGAGGGGCTGGTGTCAAGGGGTAGGGGTTGAGGGCCATGGTGTGGTTGGTGTGGCAGGGGCTGTGGTTGCGGTTCGCGAGGCGGCCGAGGCGTTCGCGGGATTCGCGACGTTCGGTCATGCTCATATTCGGGGGCTGTCCCAAGACCTTTGTTCGTCGCACGTCCGCTGTCTAAAGTCGAGTGCGCCCACCCGGGGGTGGGTACTCAGGCGACGAATCGCGGAGTTGTGTGCGCGAGCCGGGATGCCTCGGACCGCCTCGCCAACCGCAACTGGTTGTCAGTCAGTGTCAGTGTTTGTCAGCGCGAGTTTGTGAGTCGTTTGCGGGTGGTTGGCGTCGGTGTCGGCTCTGGTGCAGTCGTCGGGCAAGTGGCGATCTCCCAGCAGTAGTGGGCGAGCTCGCGGGCGATCGCGATCGCGACGATCCCGTTCGGTTTGCGGCGGGCGTCGCGGAGTTGTCGCCAGCGCGCGTTCAGGCGGCGCTGCGCCTTCCAGGAGATGTTGATGATCTCCGGCGCGTGCCCGCGTTGGCGGCGCTCGAGCGCCGCGCCGACGACCGGGCCGCGGCGGTAGTGGTAGGCGGCCTCGACCAGCAGCCGCCGCGCGTGGGTTGAGCCGGCCTTGGTGATCGACCCGAGCCTGCGCTGTCGGCCGGTGGTGTGCTCTGATGGGACGATCCCGAGATAGGCGGAGAGCTGGTCGGGGTGATCGAAGCGCCCCCACTCACCGATCTCCGCGCACAACCCCAGGGCCGAGAGCGTGTCGATCCCGCGCAGGCACCGCAACCGGGCAGCGGTGTGCGCGCACGGAGCCGTGAGCGCGAGCGTGGCGAGGTCGGCCTCGACCTGATCGCGTCGGCTGATCAGTACGTCGTGCGCGTGCAGGTAGTCGGCCAGCGTCGACCTGGACGCGTGGTCGGCGAACTTGATCGAGGTCAGCCACGCGCGGTGCTTGCGTGTCCACGCCTCGCCGGTGCCCTCCCAGTAGATCTCGCGACGCAACAGGAAATTCCCGATCCGGTGCCGCGCACGGACCAGGTCCGCGCGGATGTCCTCGCGGCAGCGGACCAGATCGCGCAGCTGCTCACGCTCGACAGACGGGATCGTGACCAGCGTCAGCTCGCCGGCGGCGAGCAACCGCGCGAGCCGGATCGCGTCGCGCTTGTCGGTCTTGATCCGGTCCGCCGGCGGCCGCTCGGTCTTGCTCGGAGCGCAGACGCCAAGCTCGATCCCTTCCGCCAGCGCCCGGCGCGCGAGCCCGTACCCCGTCGGGCCCGCCTCATAGATCATCCGCGTGGGCCGCTCCACACGACCAAGCCACGGCAACAGCTCGTGCGGACGGCCGACCACTCGCCTGGTGATCACCTCACCAGAGTCCTGATCGAAGATCGCAAACGTCGACTCGCGCGCGTGCACGTCAAGACCGACCCAACGGATACCGTCAGGCATGTCGGTACCTCCTGTGTTGTGGGGCCCGCGTCGAAGTTGCAGCTTCGACCGCGAACATCACCCCCGGCAACGCCGGGGGTACCGACTTACCTTCGACTCCGAGGTAACCGGTCCTCCATATCGTCTAACGCGATCGTGAGCAGACCAAGCGGTCAGATGGTCAAAGCGATCGCCCGCGTCAGGCGCGGTTTCCGCGGAGGCTGTCCTGTAAATCCGTGCTCGCCGTGTCGGGCGGTGCGAGAATGTGCTGTAACGGTCCCACTTCGCTGTCGCGGCCCGGCAGATGTCGCCCGATCTGCCTCGCGGACCCCGGGCCCAGGGCGTGGTTGCCCCTGCCTCAACGTGATTTTCACTCCTGACAGGTGGCCGGCAGGCCGGCCCGGCACGCTGTCGCGCAAAGGGAGTCCGTCTGGCGGGTTTAAGAGACTTTCGGTTGAGTCGCCGGGGGGAGTTTCACCCCCCGGCTCTCGCAGATCCCGGCGTGAGCCTCTCGGCTCACCGGGCTCTTGTCATCCAGTCTTGGGCTGTGCTCCCATCGTCCAGTGGGCGAACAGTTCTGGCTCCCGTTTGGAGATCCTCGCGAGGAGCCCCCACGTCCTTGTGGGGTGCTTGCGCAACCGCTTGTATTTCCGCATGGCCCAGCGCACGAGATACTCGTCGATGCGCCTGAGAGTCTGGACCAACCGCGTCCGGTAGAAGCGTCCGTAATAGTTGATCCAGCCACGCACGACCGGGTTGATCGCGCGTGCGATGTCGGCGAGGGACTGCCCGCTCCACAAGTGCAGCCGCCAGCGCTTGATCCTGCGACGGATCGCCTTCGCGGCGTCGTCCGCGACGGCCGGGCAGAAGCTGACGAAGTAGTCGCCGCTTCGGCTTCGTGCTCGTCGGGGACGAAACGTGTAGCCGAGGAACGTGAACTGCTCGTGCTCGTGAGAGCCGGTGCGGTTCGAGTCCTTGCAGTACACGATGCGCGTCTTGTCCAGATTGAGCTCCAGACCGACCTGCGCCAACCGCTCGACGATCGCGTCGAGCACCACTTGCGCTTGCTGCTGTGTCTTGCAGTGCAGGATCGCATCGTCCGCGTAGCGCTCGAACGGGACCGCCGGGAACCCCCGGACGAGCCACATATCGAGCGCGTAGTGGAGGAATAGATTGGCCAACACGGGCGAGATCGCCGAGCCCTGCGGGCTGCCGCGATCCCTGGCGTGAAGGGTGCCGTCCCTGCGTTGTTGCG
Source organism: uncultured Solirubrobacterales bacterium (assembly GCA_963796525.1). GTDB lineage: Bacteria > Actinomycetota > Thermoleophilia > Solirubrobacterales > Solirubrobacteraceae > Palsa-465. Next base: position 274,497 of record CAWCMD010000001.1, on the reverse strand, counting down.
GCGCTTTCAGCCACCGCTCAACGTAGAGAAGGATCCACCGCAGGTTCGTGTGGTGAGCTACCGCTTTCAGAACGAGCGAGTGGTCAAGCGAGTCGAAGAACGCCCGGAGATCAAGATCGATCACACAGTTGTATTTCCAACACCGCTGCCGGCATACCCGCAGCCCATCATGGGCCGACCGTCCCGGCCGGTACCCATAGGAGTCCGGGTGGAACATCGGTTCCACCTCGGGCTCCAGGTACAGACGCGCGACGGTCTGAGCGACCCTGTCCGCGACCGTGGGCACGCCGAGCATCCTTGACCCGCCCGACTTCTTCGGTATCTCAACCGCCCTCACCGGCGGCGGCATGTAACTCCCCGAGGACATCCGATTCCAGACCTTGAAGAGGTTCTCCCGCAGGTTCGCCTCGAACGCCTGGATCGACTCCTCGTCGACCCCTTCGGCCCCGTCGTTGGCCTTGACCCTTCGCCACGCCTCCCAGACCAGCCACTTGGAAATGGCAAACGGCTTGCCGTTCGATTTCGGCTCGCTCACCGGCTCCTCCCGCATCATCGCGGTTGGCCGCCCAAACAAGCCAGGATAACCCGCCCCCGTCGCTCCAGCCCCATTACAGGACCTTCATCGCTACCACGAGGCGGTCCGCCCCTGTGCTCCGCATCGGTACTCAACCCTCGCGGTTTCGGCCGCTCGGGGTCTCCCTTCCACGAACGACCGCAGGCCGATACTGCGCCACTGGCCGCGCGCGGGCGCGGGGCGACAGGTTCCCACGTTCCGCACCAGAGCCCGGACCAAGCTCGCGCCACCTCCATGCCGGACACCGCCTGGCCAGTCGGCAGGCATCTTCCAGGCTCATCCCGGGCCGACATACCAGGCCCGGTTTCGATGTCATCGATTCTGTTTCGACACGTCATCAGTGGTTCGCTTGCGCTCGCCTTCTTGGCCCATACCTGACGCGCTCACAGGCGCGCCTTTTGCCGCAACGCTCAGCACCCCGACTCTTGACCGGCGCACCTTGCGGTGGTTTGCGGCCTCCCCCTGCAGGGCGGCCGCGGAGGACCACCAGCCCAAGGACCGGCCCCTCCATCTCTGATACAGCACCGCATCAATCAGTCCGATCTTCTACATCGACCTCCTTGTTGCGTTCGTGGCGCACGCATGGCGCAGAACTTCATTGAGAGCTGTCGTGAGCAGGGATTCTTGTTGCCGCCGGACGTGAGGGAGTGGCTGCCGTCGGATCATCTTGCGTGGTTCATGATCGACGCTGTGGGGCGGATGGACCTTCAGGCGTTCTATGCCGGGTATCGGGCTGACGGTCACGGTCGGGCGGCGTATGAGCCGTCGATGATGGTGACACTCGTCTTGTTCGCGGACGCGACGAAGGTGCGTTCGTCGCGGGCGATCGAGGGTCACTGTCGTCAGGACGTGGCGTTTCGGGTGATCACGGGGAACTTGGTGCCGGATCACGCGACGATCGCCAGGTTCGTGGTCCGCCATGAGCGGGCGCTTGCTGAGTTGTTCAGTCAGGTGCTCGAGCTGTGCGATCAGGCGGGGCTGGTGAAGCCGGGGTTGGTCGCGATCGATGGGACGCGGCTGGCGGGAAACGCGAATTCTGACCGGACGCGCGACTTCGAGCAGATCGCGCGGGGATCCTGGGCGAGCACAAGGCGACCGATGAGGCTGAGGATCAGCAGTTCGGTCAGGAGCGTGGTGATGAGCTGCCCGAGCAGTTGCGCACGGCGGAGGGTCGGCGTGAGTTCTTTCGCGATGCCAAGCAGAAGCTGTGCCGGGATCGAGAAGGCGGTCAGCGGCAGACGGGTGAGAGCAACGTGGTTGACGGTCAACAGCCTTCCAGCGAGGTGCCTCGTGAGCAGCCGGAGTCGCGCCCGCAGCCGGAGTTTGAGTTCGACGAGCAGCGGATCGTGGCGCGCACGCAGGGCAGGGAGGGCTGGCGGCGCGAAGCCCGCCGGCAGCTTGAGCAGCATCGCTGGGATCACCCGGACCCGGTTCCGCGCTCGCGGTCAGAGCGGTTGTTGCTGGCGGCCGCGCGGCTCGAGGAGGAGCTTGAGACGGAGCGCTTTGCCAACGAGCAGTACGAGCAGGCCCGCGAGCGGCGCCGCCAGACCCGCGGTGCGCACCGGGTCGGCGGCCCGCCGAAGCCATACCAGCCGCCCGAGGTGCCGGACGGGAAGGTGAACCTGAGCGACCCGGACAGCAAGCGGTTAAAAGCCCGCGAGGGGTATGTGCAGGGCTTCAACGCGCAAGCGGTGGTCGACGAGGGGCAGATCGCGCTCGCCGCCGAGATCACCAACAGCAACACCGACTGGTCACAGCTTGCCCCGATGATCACCGCCACCATCGCCGAGCTCGAGCAGGCGGGCATCACCAGCCGGATCGAGACCGCGCTCGCCGACGCCCAGTACTGGAACGAGCAGCACATGGACGAGGTGATCGCCAACAAGCACATCCAGGTGCTGATCCCGCCCGACGGGTCAGGCAGCGGCAAACAACGAGCCGGCTGGACCGGCGGCCGCTACACCTGGATGCGATACGTCCTCGCGAGCGAGCCCGGCGACAAGCTGTACCGGAAACGCAAACAGATGATCGAACCCGTCTTCGGTCACACCCGCCACAACCGAGGTGTCACACGATTTCTCCGAAGAGGCAGAACCGCCGTGCGCACCGAATGGCGATTACTGATGGCCACCCACAACCTCACCAAGCTACACCGCCACCAAATCGCCACCGCAAGGGGCCTGAAACGGCCCCTCCGGTGGTCACACCACCGAACAGACCGGGCCCGTCACCCACGCCGCACCCAGCAGGCCAACGCTCACGCCAACGACCCCGACCTTTGCGCGACAGCGTGCCGGGCCGGCCTGCCGGCCACCTGTCAGGAGTGAAAATCACGTTGAGGCAGGGGCAACCACGCCCTGGGCCCGGGGTCCGCGAGGCAGATCGGGCGACATCTGCCGGGCCGCGACAGCGAAGTGGGACCGTTACAGCACATTCTCGCACCGCCCGACACGGCGAGCACGGATTTACAGGACAGCCTCCGCGCAAAGGAGGGAAGTCGGCGCCACCGCCAAGATGCGCGTCGCGGATCCAGAGCAGGTCCCGAGCGTTCCGTTCCAGTGAGCCCCACCGGTGCTGCCACCTAACGCCTTAAGGAGCCAACTTGAGCGCGTGGCCGCTTCGGCAGCAGAGGAGCGACGCGATGACGCGCGACAGTGGACACAGGCGCCTCGTCCGACGGGCCGCGAAGCTATGGGAGATTCCCGGAAACAGCTGGCGGTGGCCAGGACCGCGTAGTTGTGTGGCTGCAGCGGATGGTCGGTGCCCACCTCGCCGTGGCCGCCGGCGGGCTGGGTCGCGGTTGCGGTACTCGTGTCCTGGTGGGAGGCGGTGTTGGCGACGATCACTCCGCGGTTGTGTGCGAGGCGGATCACGTAGACACCGTTCAGGTCGTTTCCGTGGTCGACTGCGATGAGCGTGGCATTGCCGGTCACGGTTCCCGAGGTGTTGCGGAACGTTCCTTTGGCGGTCAGGTATGCCTCGTCAGCCGAGTTGGCGACCTCGTTCAAGTGTCCGACGATGGTCCCGTCCGGGAGCGGATCCGTGCTTCTGATCCGGACGCGCGCGTCGGAGCTGAGGTCGAACCCGCCAGCGCACGGTTTCACGGCGATGTGTGAGTTGGTGTAGGTGATCTGGCCCTCGACGCGCCGGTGTGTCTTGGCCGCCAGACAGTGCCACGGCGGTTTTTGCAGTCGCGGCGACCAGGGCGAGTGCTCCGGCAAGTAGGAACGGGCGCGGGATTGCGAGCGTGGTCAGCATCTGGTGTCTCCTCTCTCCTCAGGGAGCAGTTCTGATGGGCTTGCTGTTGGGGTCTTTGCGCGCGGATAGGTGCGCGGTCGGCCGTCGTCATGGGAGCCGCCGAAGGTCGACGGCTTCCAGCTGGTTGGAGCCGTAGTTGCCGACGAGCAGTGTGGGCCGCCCGGGTTCTAGTGCCATCTCGCGTGGGAACGCTCCGGCGGGGATTGAGCCGAGGACCGACGGGCGGTGAGCTAGGGCGGCGGCCGTGCTCACGACGGTCAGATTGGACGGGGCGGTTGGCGCGGCCAGGCGATTGGAGTTGGCGACGACGACCTCGCGGCCACCGTTGACCAGCGCCAAACCCACGGGTGCCGAGCCGACGCGTACTGCGGCGACCTGCGCGTGCGAGGGGTCAGTGCGGAGCTTTGTGGCTGAGAAGGCGAGCAGCTGGTTGCCGCTGCGAACGGTGACCCAGACCGTGCGTCCATCGGGTGAGGGCGCGACGCGCACGGGTCCGCAGCCGGCGGCAACTTTCGCCACTACCGCCCGGGAGGGGCGACGCTCGGCCGTGGCGAGCCGGATCACGCTGAGCGAGCCGAAAGGTGCTGATCCTGACCCGGCCACGAGCTCGCTGGTCGCATACAGCCAGCGGCCGTCCGGGGAGACGGCCAGTCCTGCAGGAAGCTGATCCGTCGGGATCGAGCCGATGTACCTCGATTCGCGGAAGTGGTTGGCGAGCGCGGCGCGCAGGTCATACACGGCGATGCGCGCCTCAAACTCGACCGAGACGAACGCGTAGCGGCCGTCCGGCGACGTCGCTACCTCGATCGCCCCGCCGAGTCCCTGTTTCCCCGGTTGCGAGAGCCTGCCCAGCACCGCGCCGCGGGCCCCGATTTCTGCCTTCCGGACGCTGACAACGGTGGCTCCGCCATCGCCATCAGCGACGAGCAGGTAGCGCCCATCCCGGGTCAGCGAATTGCCGAGGGCGTCCGGCGGCACCGCGATCGTGCGCACCGATCGCGGACGGAATCCATCGTTCGAAAGCACCGCCAGGCTGCCACCCGCCTCCCCCACGAAAGACCAGCGGCCGTCGTGCGTAGCAGCGACCCCGAACGGCGACGCGGCGAGCGACACAAAGGTGGTGCGGACCGCAAGGGACCGCGCGGATGCGACCGCGGTGCTACACCCGTTCGCGGCCACACGCGGAGAAGCGTGCACCGACGTCGAAGGCACCACTCGATCTGCCGCCGCGACTCCGCCGGAAATGCTTAAGCACGAGGCGATCAGAAGCAGGACGCCCGCCGTCCGAGACGCGGCTGACTCCATCCAGTGCCGCCGGCCCGACACTCGAGGCACGCTTGACCGCTTCATGACTCTCCGCCTTGGGTCGCGACCTTCCGGAAGAACACGTCCTGTTGGCCGTAGCGGGCGTACGGTCGAGGGAGGATCATGATGTCGCCCAAGCCGTTCGCGGTAGGGGTGAGGCCCGTGTAGTCACCGAGGAATGGCCCCACCTGCTCCCCGTTGACTCCTGGCTTGTAGGTGAGGTTGACGGCGTCCCTGAAATCAAATGGTCCCGCCAGGTGCGTCGTGCTCCAGTGGGAGCCGCGGTCTGGCGAGAGCGCGAACCACACATCGACAAGCGGAACGGTCCCCGGCCGGCATTGGCGAAATGCGTAATAGGTCACGCCGACCGTGTTGCCGTTGACCGCGACCGCTGGGAGCATCGTGTTGCAGGCTCGATCGGTGACCTCAGCCGGCCCGGACCACGTGCGCCCACCGTCGAGCGTCCTGGACAGCAGGACGTGGCCGTGGCCGTCCGAGGTGTTGTCCGCCCAGGCGGTGTAGACAGAGTCGCCAGGACCGGGGGAGGCAAGGTCGCTCGTGATGGCGCTGGTCTGTACGCCAGATGCTTGGATCACGCCCGGAGTCAGCTTGCCGATGCGCTGCGGGGCGCTCCAGCGCCGTCCCAGGTCGCCCGAGTGCAACGCGTCAATCTGCCAGCCATTAGAGCCGATGCTGCGGTAGGTCACAACCAAACCGCGGCGGCCGACCGGAAACGCCTGTGTCCCCCATAGCCCACTCTCCATCGTGTTGTAGATCGCCCGCCGCGACCACCGCTGACCGTGGTCGGTTGAGACAGCCAGCATCACCACGTCCCGATGGGCAGCCAGCTCCGAGGACCTGCCGGGCCCGTGAACCACCCAGGCCACATACAGGCGCGCTGGGTCGTGGGGATCAGCGGTCACGGTGGGACGGTCGTTGTAGGTCGGCGCTGCGGGCAACCGCACGGCCCTTCCGATGACCTTCCCGGACGGGGCGAATCGATACATCCCCAATTGCGTGACCGGCGCACCCCGCACGATCCTGCCTTGGTCAAAGACGAAGTAGCTCCAGCCATCGGACCCCCAGGCGACAGCCGGATCTGCGCTCAGGGGCGCCCGGCCGCCAGCGCACGGAGACAGGCCCGGGGTCGACAACAGCCGCCATCGCCGCCCACCGTCATCACTGCGTGCGACCAGCGACACGATGCCCGCATGGTCGAGGCGATCGTAATTCGGGGCCATGAACCATGCCGCCAGCAGGCGGTCGGGATGACCCGGATCCGAGGTGATCGTGGGCTCGGCTGCCGCGTTGCGATTGGCGATGCCGGATCCCGCGCACGGGCCGGTGTGGAACGGCAGACCATGCGAGACGACCGTGAGCGGGCCGAGCCGCAGCGTGCCCCGGACATGTGTCGTCGTCTCGGCTGCTGTGGTAGTGCCGGTGGCGAGCACCGCTGCGGCGCTAAGGACGCCCGCTAGGACGGCGATCGATCGCCTCAGTTTCGTCATGGTGACTCCCGTCCGTCCGCCTGTCGCGCGTCGGGAGGCAGCCGAGGATCGCAGTCGTGCCGGTGCCATGGCGGGTCAACGCGGGCCGGTGACGACAACTTGTACGCTGAGCGTTCCGGAGCTGATCGGCGTGCGCGTGCAGCTCTGGCCGCGATCGGGTTGGAACGCACCGACGCCGGTGTATGTGAGTCGTTCGCTCCCGGGTGATTGCGGGCTGATCGGCCCGCCGCGGCCGGCGCCGGATAGCACGAGCGCTCCGGCGATCGATGTCGCTTTGAGCGTGCTTGACATGCGAACGAAGCGTCGGTTGGCGAGGAACACGGGCGGCGAGGCGAAGAATCCGAAGCCGCCGCTCTTGAGCCAGCAGCGGCCCAGTGGCCCAAAGACCGTCTGCCCGCCTGCGGTGTAGCTGCCGGATCCATCGAGCCATCCGGTTCCGTCCACGAATTGGTTTGCGAGCGTTCCGGCGCACTCAGCCTGTCCGAGCCGAGTCGCGTGCAGCGTCCCTGAAGTCGGGTGGCCCGTCAGGGGGAGCTCAGGCGGACATGGATCTGGAATTCACAACTGGCTCGCGAGCGCGCGTTCGCGAGCGACGGGAGCAACGCGGCGGTGGCTGAGACGATGAGCACCACGGCGGATACGAGAACGCGCCGCCGACCCAAGTCGACATGTGAATCGGTTGAGGACGTCCGCGGCCCTCGTCGGACGACGATCCGGTCAAACATCTCGAACCTCCGGTTAGAGGAGATGGTCAGGTCGTGAGGTCGTCATGCACCTCACATCGACAGGATCGGTGACGGCGGGGTGGCTTCGCATCCCTGAGCCACCCCGATCTTTTTGGCGGCCGTGGGTGCGGCAACCGTCCCTGCCCCGCGGCCAATCGCCGCGGGGACGTTCAGGGAGCGATGCTCATGAAGGTTGGATCGGTGTAGCCGGTGAGCGGGCTGACGAGGCCGCGGACATTCTTTGAGCGGACGAACGCGAGGCGCTCTGCCCACAGCGGGACAGCGGGGGCCTGCTCGATCAGCAACCGGTCGACACGTGCCCACGCCTGCGCTCGCGCTACCGGCGCAATGGTGTTCTCGGCGACGGCGATCGCGGCGTTGACCTGCGGGTCGTCGAGTTGGGTCTGGTTGTTGTTGCCCTGGGGGCGGATGCGCGTTCCGTCGTAGAAGTCGGCGAGCATCGCTTGGGGGTCGGCGAAGGTCGCGCCCTGGTTCTGCAGGCAGACAGCGGGGTGGGCGGCCGGGGTTGCGCATGCTTGGAACGCGGCGAGCGTCGGCATCGCGATGACATCGACGTGCATCCCGAGTCTCACGAAGGGCCGCGAGAGCGCCGCCGCCAAGGTCGCGTACGCGCCGCTGAGCGTGATCACGCGGATCCGGTCATTGCCGGTGTACATGCCGCTCGGGTATCCGGCTCGGCGCATGTAGGCGTGAGCGAGGTTCGGGTTGCCGCCGGGCTGCGCGAGGTAGTCTGCGCCGCTCCCGGCCGATCCGCCGGCTTCGGCGAAGCCCGGAACCCCCGGCGCGAGATATTGGTTCACGATCGAACCGGTGAACGGTCCGCCGGCCGCCAGCAAGGAGCGCTGGCGGTTGCCGATGGCGAGCACCGCCCGGCGCACGTTGACGTTGTTGAGCGGCGGCACGGTCGTATCCATGCGGATCAGCAGGATCGTGTTGACGCCGTAGACGGCGATCTGGTCCCGATGCCCTTGTGCCACGAACTGGAGGATTCCGGGCGTCAACGGCGACAGCGCCGTGATCTGGCCGGACCCGAGCACCGCCTCTCGCCCCATCAGGTCGATGTTCTGGAATCCTCCGTGGTAGTCGATCTCGGACAGCGCTGCGGGCCTGATGTCGGTGGAGCGCCGCCAGTTGGGGTTGCGGATCAGCCGCACGACGTTCGGCTGGGCATTGCTTGTGGCAATCATGTACGGGCCGCTCGAGACCGGGTGCAGGCGGTACTGCGATGGCTCGCGAAGATCGAGCGGCTCGGCGTAGCTTCGCGGCACGGGAGCGGTCGGATCCTGGCTCAACGCGGACACGGCGTACGCGGCGTGGGGCGCACGCAGGTGCAGGACGAGTGTGTGATCGTCGGGAGTCGCGATGCCGCTGAGCCGGCGCGCTTGACCGGTCTCGACGGCGCGAGCGCCGATGATGTCGGAGAAGAGCTGCGGTCCGAGCGTGCTTCCGACACTGGGGTACAGGCTGCGCTCGATCCCGTATCGGACGTCATCGGCCACGATCTGGCGGTTGACCGGAGGGCCGAAGTTCACGCCGGTCCGCAGGTGGACGGTGATTGTCCGGCTGTCGCGTGAGACGGTCGGTGCTCCGGCGGCTAGGTCGGGGATCATGGGCCGTTGAGGGTTCCGTGTTTCGAGGTACAGAGTGCGATAGGTCGGTTCGAACCCCAGACCGGGAGGCGGCACGGCCGGATCCACTTCGGCAGCGACTGGCCTTTGCAGCAGGATCTCGAGGACCTGCCGGCCGTTGTGCTGACTGGTGCCGCCGCATCCCGCGAGTGCCAGCAGGCACCCGGCAAGCGCCACCGAAAACCCCCGTTTCCCCATCGAGCGGAGATACTAACTGTGAAAGACGCGCATGGGGCCGCGGATCGTTCTCATCAGAGTTGTCGGGCCGGCCGCGGGGAACAGGCTGTGGCGCAGCCGGTCCGCCCGGGTCGGGGCAGCGCTCCTCGCGCTGGTTACGACCGTCGCGCTGTTTGGGCCTCTCGCAGCGCGGTTGTTCGGTGCCCCTGACCCGAACGCGACCCCGCCGGATGGCCTTGACCCGCACTTTGGAGGGCCGGCGGGTCCCCACGCAGGACATGCGCTGGGCTTCGACGCCGCCGGCCGCGACGTGCTCAGCCGGCTGCTGCATGGCGGCGCCGTTTCGGTCGCGATCGCCGTGTCGGCGACTTTGCTGGCTCTGACGCTGGGAACCGCGATCGGTTTGTTTCTCGGGTACGGCGGCCGGCTCGTCGATGCTGTGTTCGGTCGGGTCGTCGATGGGCTGCTGGCGTTCCCATTTCTCCTGCTCGCTCTCGGCATCGGTGCGGCGTGCTCCGGACCCGGTGGATGCCTCGGCGGCGAGCTGCGGCCGGGAGCGCCGCTGGTCGCGGTCTGCATCGGCGTCGCGGGTGCACCAGTCGTCGCTCGCCTCGTTCGAGGACAGGTGCTGAGCGTTCGTGAGGAGGCTTTTGTGGAGTCGGCGCGGGCGCTCGGCGGCTCAGCGGCGTGGGTTGCGCGCGCGCACGTGTTGCCACAACTCGCCGCGCCGCTCTGCGCGTACGCGAGCCTGGCGTTGCCAGGCGCGATCGTCGCCGAGGCCGGCCTCGCGTACCTCGGGATCGGCGCGCCGCCGACCACACCTACGTGGGGAACGATGCTTGCGTCTGGCGCGACCGTGTTCCCGAACGCGTGGTGGGCGCTCGCGGCTCCTGCGGTCGCGATCGCACTGTTCGCGATCGGGTTCTATCTCGTCGCCGATGCGCTCGCAGGCGCGCTGAATCCCAGCGGGCGATGAGCATGGCCGGATACCTAGCCCAACGCGTGGTCGGTGCGATCGTCGTGCTGTTTGTCGTCACGCTGTGCACGTTCGTCGTGTTCGACGTGTTGCCGTCGGGAGATCCAGTCACGGCCCGAGCCGGGATCGACGCGACGCCTGAAGTTCGCGCGGCGGTGCGGCACGACCTGCAGCTCGACAAGCCTCTGCTGGCTAGGTACACGTCGTTTCTGGACGATCTGGTCATCCATCAGAACCTCGGCTACAGCTATCGCGATCAGATGCCGGTCGCCGAGGAGTTGCTTCAACGCTTGCCCGCCACGCTCTCGCTCGTACTCGGTGCGATGGTGCTGTCGATCACGGGTGGTCTTGCGATCGGCTGCGCCGCGGCCTACCGGCCGGGGTCGCTCGTCGATCGCGTGATCAGCGTTGGCACGATCATGCTGCTGGCCGGTCCCGTATTCGTGTTCGGCACGTTGTTGCTGTATCTGTTCGGGTCGGACGTCGGAGCGGTCCCGCTGGTCAGTGCGCCCGGGAGCTATGTGCCGCTTGGACAGGATCCGGCGGCGTGGTTGTCGTCCCTTGTCTTACCGTGGCTCACGCTCGCGCTCCCGTTCGCCGGCGTGTATGGCCAGTACGTACGGACGGCGATTCGGGAGGCGAGCGGGGAGGAATTCATTCTCGCTGCTCGCGCTCGCGGCATTTCCTCGCGCCGGCTCCTGTTGCGCCACGCGTTGCGCGCCCGCGCCGCTCCGCTTCTGACAATCATCGCCGTGGACGTCGGCTATTTCATCGGCGCAGCGCTGATCGTCGAGGTGGTGTTCGACCTTCCCGGGGTTGGCCAGTACGCGCTTCAGGCCGTGCAGAGCGGCGATCTACCGGCGATCGAGGGCACCGTGCTCCTGAGCGCGATCGCGGTCGTCGTGAGCAGCCTCCTGGTCGACCTCGCCTATGTCGTGCTCGACCCGCGAGTGCGATTGAATGACGGCCGGGGACGATGGCGCTGACCGCCGCGACAACACTGCTGGAGCGCGAGCATGATCTGGAGGTGCTCGACGCGCTGTTCCGAGGGCTCCGGCCCTCTGGACACGTCGCAGTCGTCCGGGGTCCGGCGGGAATCGGCAAGACCTCACTCGCCAACGCCCTGAAAGCCAGGCTGCCACCGGAGGCGCCGGTGCTGAGCGCCACCGGTGGCGAGCTCGAACGGGGACATGCGTTCGGAGTCGTCCGCCAATTGATCGACCGGCCCGTGCTCGGTACCGACGGACCGCGCCGCGACACGCTGCTGAGCGGCGCCGCTGCCTTTGCCGCCCCCGTACTCGGGCTGCCGGGTCCGACGGGCGACGCAGCAGGCATCCTGCATGGCCTGTACTGGCTTCTCGCCGGCCTCGCCGCAGATTCACCGCTCCTGATCGTTGTCGACGATGCGCATTGGGCGGACGAGGCGTCGCTGACCTTCATCCACTACGTGTCGCGCCGGCTCGAGGATCTTCCCGTCCTTCTCCTAGTCGCCCATCGCATCGATGAGCCTGGATCCCCGAGCGAGCTGTTGACGCGGCTCGGCGACCTACCGTCTGTGACGATCGTCGAGCCGTCGCCGCTGAGCAATACGGCCGTTGAGGCGCTCACACGGTCTGCTCTCGAGGGCGACCCTTCACCGACGTTCTGCGACGAGTGCACGAAGGTAACCGGCGGCAATCCATTCCTGCTGCATGAGCTGCTGCGGGCCGCACAGCTCGACGGTCTCACCGGTAGCGCCGACGAAGCCGTGCTCATCGGTCAGATGACTCCGGTCGTGATCTCCCGCGCCGTCACCGTGCGGCTTGCGCGCACCAGCGAGCCTGCCCGGAAGCTGGCGCAGGCCGTCGCGATCCTCGGGACGGACGCGCACCCAGCCCTAGCGGGACAGCTCGCGCAGCTGACCGCACCCGAGGCGCGCGAAGCGGCCGACGAGCTGGCCGCCGCCGGCATTCTCCGGCAAGGCCAGACGCTCGACTTCGTCCATCCGCTGGTCCGCGCGAGTGTCCGCGAGGGGATCCGCCCCGGCGCCCGAAGCACCGCCCACCGTATAGCTGCCGGGCTCCTTGCTGACGCCGGCTATCCGGCAGGTGAGATCGCCTCGCACCTGCACCGCATCGAACCCGCCGCCGATCCGTGGGTCGTCGCGATGCTGCGGCGAGCTGCCGCCGAGGCGCGCGCCGAGGGCGCGCTGCGCAACGCCGCCGACCACGTTGAGCGCGCTCTGAACGAGCCCGCAAGCCTCGAGGAGCGCGGTGCGTTGCTACGCGAGCTCGGAGAGCTCTTGCAACCCGTCGACCCGCCGCGCGCGATCGCGTACCTCTCTGCCGCAGCCGAGGCGTGCGATGACCCGGGCGAACTTGCCGAAATTCGCTGGGAGCTGTCGAAGGCGACGTCGTACACCGGCGACATCCCCGGCGGCGTCGAAGAAATCGAGCGCGCCGCCGAGACATGCCCGGATATCGACCGCCGCAGGACGCTCCTGGCTGAGGCGTTCATGTGGCGCCGACTGAGCGGCCTTGATCGCACCCCTGGTCTCGAGCTGCTGCGCGGCGTCATTCCGGCCGACGGCGATGACCGGCTGGGGGCCCTCGACGTGCGGACGGCGCTGGCACTGGAGGCGCTCGACGAGCGCGCGAATCACCTGACGATCTCGGACGTGGCCAAACGCGGCGTGCACAACCCTTCGCAACCGGTCCGGATGCTCCCAACCGTGGCGGTCTTTCTGCTGGTATGGGTCGATCGGGCCGATCTGGGCTCCCGCGCAGCCACAGAATGGCTCGAGAACGACCGCGCGGCCGGTCGGCTCATCAACCTCGCATTCGGGCTTACGAACCGCGCCTATGCAGGGCTTCGGCTCGGGATGCTGCGCGAGGCAGAGGCCGACGCGCGCGCCGCCTCGCAGCTTGTGAAGGAGCACGCGCGCGGTGTCGCCCTCGCCGGCGTGCATCGCGCCCTGTCCCTTCTCGCTTGGGCGTTGCTCGAACAAGGAGCGCTCGACGAGGCGGAAGCCGAGTGGTACGCGTGCACCGGACGCGATCCAAACTGGCAGAGCCGGCCGGACGTGTTCCTCACCTCGCAGCTCTCGCTCGTCCGGGCCCGGCTGCTGCTCGCCCGAGGCGACCCGGCCGGTGCCGCCGACTGGGCCCTCACCACCGCCGCGCGTCTACGCGAGCGCGGCTTCGATCACCTCGCGATCAGCCGTTGGCACGACGTTGCGGTGTCCGCGTTGGCTGCCATTGGCCGAACGGATGAGGCCGCTGCGCTGGCTGCGGAGTCGTTGCGTGACGCTCAATCGCTTGGGACGCCAACGGCGATGACGATCGCGCTACGTCTGGGCGCCGTCGCGACCACCGATCGCGCCCGTCAGATCGAGTTGCTCGGGCAGGCCGCGTCGTATCTGGACGGCGTCCCATCCCCGGTCGAACAGGCACGGACACTCATCGACCTCGGAGCGGCGCTACGACGGGACAAGCGACGCGTCGACAGCCGCGAGCCACTGCGGCGCGCGCTCGATCTCGCCGTCCGAGTCAATGCGGCGTCACTGGCCGAACGAGCGCGGGAGGAGCTCCGAGCCGCAGGCGCCCGACCCCGCCGGGTGATGCTGACCGGCGTCGAGTCGTTGACCGCGAGCGAGCTCCGGGTTGCACAGCTCGCGGCCGCCGGACTGACGAACCCCGAGATCGCCCAGCGCCTGTACGTCACCCGCTCGACTGTCGAGACCCACCTATCACGCTGCTTCATGAAGCTCTCGATCGACTCCCGCGCACAGCTTGCGGGGATCCTCGAGACTGAAGACGCAAATATCGGGGAGGCTCACTGATGACGCCGCCCACAATCGCGGCAATCCTTGCTCGGCGATGGAATCACTACCCCGCGTTCACTCGCCCGTCTCCATCACGATCGAAGTCGACAGCGACCCGATCACCGGGTCCATCGCGCGGCCCGGACACCCCGAGCTCGACTTCTACGGCTGGCTCGAATTGCTGGTGACACTCGACGCATTACACCGTGGTCAACAGATCGAGCCAGTACCCGATCGGGCTCATGAGGAGTGACGGTATCCGCCGTCTGCATCCGGACCATGGCTTTCGCGTGATCGCGGGTCCGTCCTCGCACGAGCGGATTGGCGACGACTGACTGGCCAGACCCGGCGCCCGCCGCGCCATCACTTAGGCCGCTGAGGAGCAGTCCGGCATCGGCGCGACGCCGTCGGAAACCGACCACTCAGGGGACACAACCAGCGACGCGCGTCGTCGCCGCGAATACCCGCGCGGGCACGAAGGCAGGTGTCGGGTGCGGCGTCACCAGCGACGTGCTTGTCGCCACGAGCAGGTCTCCGTGCGACTGCTCGGTCGCCGTTGCGATCGCTAGCTTCGAGGCGCCCGACAGACGAATGCGATCGCCGGCGAGATGCGCGTGCCGCGCTCAGGCGGTCGCTCGTTTAGTCGGGCGAGGTTCGCATCGGAGCGCGAGAGGAGGTGTCCGCATTGACGACATCGAGGACAACACTCCCGCCCGAGGCCAACCTGCGTCGAGCGGCGGACCTTCGGTGGTGCGTTACGCCGGTCAGGTCAAGCGGACGACGGCGTGCTCCTCGCCGATCCACAGTGGCGATTGTTCAAGATCGATGAAGCGCCGTTCATCCTCCAGCAGATCGAGGGCGGCCTGCTGGCCCGCCGCGGTCGAGACGGCAGCAATGACGTCGTCCAAGCTGTCCCACCAAAGCTCGGCTTGCCCGTCGTAGACGTCCGGCTCGCTACCGCGCGCGGCGCTCTGCGCGGCCGCGAGCTCGGATGAGCGAGCGTGCGTCTGGACGTAACGGCGAATCCGGAGCGTCTCGGCGTGACGGGACACAAGCGGCGCATGGTGATCGCGCCAGTAGGCCTGAAACTCCTCGCGCGTCATCTCCGGGCGCCGCCGCAAGCTGAACACGAGCTTGATCACCCGAGCGAGACTACTCGCCCCCCGGGTTGGGACGCAGGCAACATCGCCGCTACTACCGCCGGCGCTGATTACTGGGCCGAGGGAATCGCAGGTCTCCCGCCGCAGCGGGGCGGCACCCCGGCTCGCCAAACACGAGCCGGGTGCGATCGGATCGTCGCCGAAGCAAAGGTGGGCTCGTGTGCCTTCCAGAGGCGAACGCAATCGCCCGGCCTGATGAACGCTGTCCGCGGAAGGACGGCCTGGCCGGCGCGAGTCGAGATCCCGGGGCCAGCCTCATCGGCTAGGACCGCTGAGGCACGGGGCTTCAGATTAGGCAGCTAGCTGGCCAGAACGGAAGCGCTGCCTAGGTACTCGACACGCCGATAAATCGGCCACGCGCCCCGAGCCGCGACCGGCTGTCTGCGTGGACCGAGAGGGCAGCCAGCGAAGCGAGCGATCTCAACTTCCGCTCGTCAATCATCGCGGCCGCAGTTGTTGTTCAGACGGTTGTAGGGCCGCGGGACCCGGCAGTGAGGAATGCGGTGCCGAAGAACAATTCGGTCCATGAGGGATCGGCCAGTTCTTCCTGCATGGCTGCGCGGATTGCCTCCCACGGACGGCGCCCGATCCACTCCTCCAAGGAGCTGAACCTCCCCACAGTTGCGATTCCGAGCTGGGTCATCCAGCGGGGCGCGTTGTCGGGGATCTTGAGATCCAGGACGACCCAACGCCCGCCAGCGGAGAGGGCCGCGGCGCCGTGGGCGATGACCTCTGCGCATTCGGGTACCTGCGACAGGGCGTACGTGGACAGGATCGCGTCGACTTCGGATGGGAAGTCGAAGTCGGCCGCGTCGGCTAGCACGAGGCTGATATTGCTCCAGCCGTTCGTCTCGATCCGATGCTCGGCACGGGCGAGCATCGCGTCGGTCAGATCCACGCCAACGATCCGGCCGGCGGGGCCGATCACCTCTTCGATCAGTGGAAAGTTCAGACCTGTGCCGCATGCGATGTCGATCACGCTGCCACCCGGGCGAAGGCCGAGCGCTTGCACGGCCCCGCGGCGTTGTGCCGGCTGGGGGTAGCCAGGCGCGGGGTAGAACCGGGAGGTGATGTCGTAGTGCTTCGCCTTCTTACGGTAGGTCTCGATCAGATGCTCTCGCGAACGGTCGATCTGGCTCACGGTGTGCTCCTCGATCTCGGTAGCGTCGCAGGACCGCGCCACCCACCTAGGGTTGCAAGCCGCCCGGCGTAGCGGACTCGACCCCACTCTTGATGCCCACCATCTCACGATCGCTCACGCGCTGAATCCTGCTTTGGAGAATGCGGCCGGGGATCATGTGCATGGGGCCGCCGAGATCGACCTCAATCCACATCTTGGCAGCGGTCTGCCTATCGTCCATCGGCTCGAGCTCCATTCCCCAGCGTGCCGCGGACGTGCCCATCGGCCCGGCGAAAGACACGTAGCGGGGCGCCTCGACAGCGGTCACGTACTGCGTCCGGGCCCGACTCGACCCGAATATCCCCTTCGCCCGCTGCTCCACCTGTGAGCCGGGCTGAAGCGGACCCCCTCCGCGAACTCGACATTCAAGAACGGTTGGCGCCCACTCCGGCCAGCGTCCGACGTCACAGATATACGCCCATACCCCTTCGACGCGGCCGACGATTGTGATGCGGCTCTCGGTGCTGATCGGCATGGCGCGTCTTTGTGTTGATCACTTTTCCGATTGGGTAAGGTCGCCCGCGACGCTACATCCGGGGTGAGACGCCTTCAAGTGCTCTCCGATGGCGGGAGGATCGGGCGAGACCGAGGCGCGGACTGACCCTGACTGAGTCTCGCCTGTACTCGGGAATAGTCGGATGGCGCAAATCAGCTGCCGTGGCGAGCCGGTAGATCGTTTCCCGGCTGCAAAGTGACGGTCAGTGGCCGTGACGCGCCCCACTGGTCGATTGCAACCGCGGCATAGCGTGTGGTGCGGCGTGGGAGCGGTAGCCGGCACACCGACCGGAGGCTGTCCGCGCACCCACGGCTGCCCCTCACCGGGCGCACGATCACCCGGACGATGCGCGGGTCTGTGGCACTTAGGCGCGCCGAGACGGTCAATCCCGCCGCACGGTGCCGGATTATCAGAGCGGCCGGAGGGGCGGGACGAGTCAGATCGCGCAGGGCTGCTTCGACGAACGCGACCACCTGCGAATTGGGGGAGCCTCCGTCCAGGCCATCTAGTGCCCGAGCCAACTCCATCGTGCCCATCGCGAACACCCGGCCTCCGCTCGGCGCGGTTGCCCGGATCATGTCTGCGCTGTGGCGGACGCCGTCGGATCCCGGGACGGCGGCGGTCATCAGCCGCGCCACCTGACCCGCAAAGCAGCGCGGGGTAAGCGAATCCCACTCGTAGCCGAGGACCCCGTGGATCACTTCCCCGGGCGCCAAACGGGCAGCCGCCAGCCATGGATCGCTGGTCCGCCCAACGACCGCGTACGCGGTCGGCGGGGCGGTCAGGTTGCGCTGCGCGGCCCACTGGTGCTCGACTCCCATCAGCCTGCATTCGGGCTCGCCGAACGTCCTGAAGAACCCGTCGTCGAGGCGCCGGTCGTGGATCGGATCGATCGAGGAATCCCGCCACTCCACGATCGTCCGTCGGCCGGCGGCGTAGCGCATCCGCCACTCGCCGCTGTTGGAGCCGAACATCAGGTTCGTCGACAGCGCCAGCGCCCGGTTGAAGGCGCCGCGCATTCGCTGCGTCCAGTACTCGTCGTGGCCGATCGCGAACACGAGGCGGTGATGCAGCAGCGACCCGGGGGCCGGTCCGTGTCGACGTCGGTCTGGTAGGAAACGTCGATACCGTTGCGCTCCAGGAAGCGGACCCAGGGCAGCTCGAGCTCGGTGCCCATGTCGTGGAACTCCTGCTGGTCGAAGGGCCGATCGAACGACACCTCGACGGCGTGCTTGCTAGTGCCGAACTGGTAGAGGCTCTTGCCGCCCCAACGGTTGTAAGCCTCCCATGTGTTGACCGGCACCTGGACCAACACCGCGGACGCGGGAGCCGCCGGGCTCTGGCGCACAATCATCGGAACGCTCCCCACGGCGCCGGAATGCGCGCCACCCACGACCTCGAGCTTGGCCTCGTAGTAGCCGGACACCGCGGCGGGCGGGATCTCCACACGATCGGTCACCAGCCAGGGCGCCCGGAACAGCCCGGTGACCGAGCCGGGTGTCGTCGGCGGGGGCTGTGCAATCGCGGGGTGGCTCGAGCGGCAACCAGGGACGCACATGACTAAGCGCCCCCCGATCCCCCGGTACCACCCCAGCCGGTACACGAGGACCCGATAGCGCGAGCCCGGCGGTGCGGCCACGTGCAAGTGAAAGCTTTGTCCCGGGGCGACGCTGGTCTCCGAAGCGTAACCAGTGATCACCAACCCGGCGCCCGGTGGGATCTCCCAGCCAGTGGTGCCCGGGCGCGAGTTCTCTCGCTGCACCGGATTGCCGGCAGTACCGGATGTCGCGGGCGCCGTGGAGAATGTGCTGCTGCTCGATCCACCGCACCCGCTGAGCACGAACGCCACGACCGGCGCGCCGATGGCGAGGAAAGGCGTGTATCGCATGGCGTCAGTCGCTCCAGTCGGGTCCTCGACCTCCGGCATCTGACGAGGAGGACGCGCCATCGAGCATCGACCTTCCCGACGTCTGGCCTGTCTTGGCTGGCCCGTAGTCGGATTGGCGCTCGTTCGGGAAAACGAGGTGGCGCCGTGTCAGCGCGGGTTTCGAGGGCTTCCGTTCGGAGTCGGTATCTCGGATGAGGCTCGTGCACTCCCTGGCAGCGGCTGGACGCGGACTTGTGCATGGTCGACCCTGACGATCGCCCCGGCCGTCATCGAGTGGACGATCGCATTCGTCGCCACTACGTCATCCCTCCTCCCGCATCGCTAGCGCGCGCCAGCCGGGGCCTGGCGACCCGTCCACGACCCCCCGGGGATTCGCCGACATCGGTCGTGATCACGGTGTTGAGGACGTCGCTTTTCTACCGTGTCAGCAGGGCGGGTAGAGGCACATGGTCGATGTGGTCGATGTCGTCATCGTGCTGGTCGTGCCGCCCGGCATCGTGGTTCCTGTCGTCGATGAGCCTGCCGCCTTCACCACGTGCCATGTTCCGCCGAAGCTATGGATCCCCTCACCGGTGGCGTGGTCCTTCTGGTGGTCTGGCGCGCGAAGCGGTAGAGCGGGTGGCCGCCGAGCGTCGCCTGGAAGAACCCGTTGCGATGCCACACGCCGAGCTTGCCGCTGATGCCGCGCGCCTTGCTCAGCTTCTTCGGCGAGGAGACGGTGACTGGGGGCCAGAAGCTGAAGCAGCTGTTGGCCTTGGTGCATTCCGGATGGCTCTTGCTGTCGCCCGTGAGCTCGTAGACGGCGAAGCCGCGGGACGTGACCACGATGTTCTCGGTTTTCGTGGTTCCCGTCTGGTTGGTCACCTTCGCGTTCTTGGCCACCTGGAGCGTGAAGGTCTTGGCCAGCGCGATCCCAACGAGCGCCGCCATGGCAAACCCGGCGAGCGCAGCGATGATGACCACGGCACCCTTCGGGCCGCGGGCAGATATCGGCTTTAGGAACCGGTTCATGCGTTCTCCTCCCAAATCGCTGGTTACGCTGATAGACGCCGCCATCGTGCGACACCTTCCCGTCCACCGACCGCGCTGTCTGTCGATTCGTGGCCGACGTCCGCGCCCCGGGTGCGCCTTCTGCGCTGCGCCGGGTAAGCGGAAAAGGGGCGGACGATCCGTCACACGGCACTAACTGTGGCGCGGGAGAAGGTCCAGTAATTCGGAGGGCAGGGTGGTAGCAAGATGCTGACGGTGCAGCTGAAGCCCGGCACCTGCTGGACCGCCGCGTGAGCGCCGCGTTCGATGCCCACCAACTGCGCGCGACCGAGCAGGGCAGGTTGCTCCGGTCGCGCGTCGTCGCCTTCGCTGTCGAGGAGTTCCGCCGGCTGGGGCCGAGGTGCTCGTCCGGCCGAGCCCTTGGCGGCTCGGGCCGGCGCATGCCAGCCTGAGCGCGGATTGGTTCACCGGGTGGGCGGGTACCAGGTGCGAGACGGAAATCGAGCTGGCAGGCGCATGCGGGCTCTACATGGGCAGGCGTCTGGCGCAGGTGAGGGCTGGACAGCGCGTGGTGACCGTCGGCCACTCCGACCTGCTTGTCCTGCCCGGCGGAGCGGACCTCACCCCACCGAAAGCGGGATGTCGAGCATGTGCGCGCCGCGGCGCGCCTTCGTCGAGAGGTAGCGAGCGTTCGCTGCGGATAGGTGCACGCCCGTTGGAACCCGCGCCGTCACGCTTACGCCGAATCGCTCGAGCTGCCGGGCCTTGTCCGGGTTGTTGCTGAGCAGGCGAATCTGCGTTGCGCCGAGCGCATGCAGAATCTGCGCTGCGACCCCGTAGCTGCGTTCGTCCTCGCGGTGGCCCAGCGCGAGGTTCGCACTCGGGCAAATGACCGTCGTTCTCATATTGTGTCCAACCCCTCGTCCTGGAGCGCGTAGGCGTCGAGCTTGGCGTACAGGCCGATGCCACGGCCCTCTTGCCGCAGGTCCCCGCGTTCGTGCTGATGCAGGAACCGCAGGCCCCTCCGCCACCGCTCCACTACCCGCTGATCGTCAAGCCGCGGCGTGAGTCGACGAGCTACGGCCTGACCCTCGCCCACGACCACGCCGAGCTTGACGAGGCGGTACGGAACATCGTCAGCCACTACGGCCAAGCGGCGCTCGTCGAGCAATACATCGACGGGCACGAAGTCTGCGCCGCCCTCCTCGGCAACGATCCACCGCACGCTGCCCGCGGTCGAGCTGTCCTTCGAGAATCGAGCGCTCAGGCTGATGACCTGGGATGACAAGTACCACCGCCGCACCGACGAGCCGCGCAAGCTCTGCCCCGCCCCGCTCCCCCCGGAGCTCCTGCGGCGCATCGAGCAGATCGCCCGAACGACATTCAAGTGCTGCCACGCTCGCGACTACGCCCGCGTCGACATCCGCATCGACGAGCACGGACAGCCGTGGGTTCTCGAGCTCAACTCAATGGCCTCCCTCGGCGCAGGCGGCTCGTACATGCGCGCAGCCCACACCGCTGGATACACCTTCGAGGGCCTCGTCAACCGCATCATCGACGTCGCACACGAACGCTGCTACGGGACAGCCGCGCCTAGGAGCTCCAACGATCGCGTGCCGAGCTCCCCGCCCCCGACCGCAATCACGACCGCGGCGGCCTGACCAGCCAAGACGCCCTGCTCTCAGTTTTCCCATCACGCACATGACGACCGTCTTCTTGCCAACGCTCCCCCGCCAGAACGGCGGATGTGACCCGACCTTCGCGCCGCGACCACGCGCTGCGTGGCGGCTTCCCGCAGCAGACTATGAGGCGATCGACGCACAGAAGTTCTTCGGCCTCGCCTCGTCGGCTAGAGCCGGGGTCCAGGTCCGACTACGGAGTATCGCCCGACGGCGGGTGGGCGTGACGCCACCACGCTTCCAGCGCCAGAGCGGGGGTCTCGGCGCAGATGAACCCCAGCCACACAGGAACTCCGAATGCGCTCGCAGCAGCCAGTCCGATCACGACTCCCGCGGATGGCAGAAGCCAGAAGTATCGGTACGGGACCGCACTGGTAGCCCACCAAGCAGGTCTTGCGGCCCGAACGTTTCTCACGACACGTGATCGGTCGGTACTTGAGTACCTAGTTCTGCTGACGGTGCGGATCGCCTGCCCCGCGAACACGTTTGACGACGATCCGACACACCTGCAGCTTACCGTTGGGTCTCGTACGAGTGGTTGACGCGATAATCCGGTGGTCCGCCGCTTGATGTCTAACCCAACTGACGGGCGCGAGCCGACGGGTCCGGGTGTCTGGCCGATCACTGGGATGGACTGCCGCGGCTCGGGGTTCGGTCTGCACGACGCCGCCGGATATTTCCGGGAGCCATCGGCGACAGGCTTCATCCGCATGAACCCACGCCGGCGCTCGAAGGGATGAACTGTGCGGGCTAGGTTCAAGCGCTTGACCGCGCTCGGCTGGCCGAAGAGCTTCCCGATCGTGCAGTTCCCCAACGCTCCACTGATTGTCGCCTTCCTCGCGGGCGCGACCGCCGGTATCGTCCACGGTGCAGCACACGCCGATGCCAAAGCGGTCTCGTATCTCGCGATGGTGATCTGGGCCTACGAAGAACTCGTTGACGGGGTCAACTGGTTTCGGCACCTGCTCGGGTTGGCATATGTGATCTCCACGGCAACCCACCTCGCCGTCGCGCTCCACCACTGAGAAGACTGCATGCCCCGACCGCGCGATGAGCGAACCTAAGAAGCCGGTGAACGCCATCACAGCAGCGACGCGCGACCGAGGCTTGTCCGACATTCTCCGCGGACACGTTGCCCGCGACGTCGATCTGCTGCGGTGGGGCGGAAGGCCCGGCGTTGGGATGCTGGGCAGAATCGGCAGATGATCGGCGGGCCGACCGGATCCGGCCGCCGCGAAATCGCCGGGTTCGGCGCCCTTGCTCACGGATCCTGAGCGCCGGTGTGCTCGAGATCGCGGGTGGCGGATGTTCGTGCTTCCTCGGGCCGGGCGAGTACGACCGCGCCCGCGGTAACTGCGGCGAACGCAACGATCCGCACCGCTCCGAGGGCGCCGCTCGGTACCTGCTCACCCAGCACGACAGTTCCGGCGGCGATTGGAACGGCGTTCGTAAAGAGCGTCGCGAGTCCTGCGACGGTGAGCGCTGACCCGCCCTGGTAGCCGATCTGCAGCAGTGAGGTCCCGAGCAGGTAGCCGGCGATCAGCGGGATGATGAACACCAACCTGGCTCCGCCTTCGGTGGCGACCTTGGTGCTGATGTCGCCGATCGCGAAGAACAGCCCGCCGGCGATGCCGGCTCCGACCCCGCGCCGCAAGAACGCTCTGTCGCTCACGAAGACGAGCACGGCTGCGCCGGCGGTGATGGTCAGCCAGAGGACGATCGGTCCCAGTGCGCCGCTGGTGTCTCGTGCGTCGCCGCCACTCAGGGAGATCGCCAGCAGCACCAGACCGGTCACAGCAAGCGATGCACCCGCAAGCTCGCGATGGGTGAGCGGACGGTGGGCGAGTCGCGCCGTGGCTACGGCGAGGATGCCGACGCCGCCGGCGGCGACGCTCTGGACCAGCGCCAGCGGCGCCAGCGCCAGCGCCACCACATAGAGCCCGAACCCCGTGGTCTCCATCGCGAAGCCGCGCACCCACGCGCGGCTGCGCAGCAGCAGCTTCGCCGAGTGCGCCGGCCGGCGCAGCGAGAGAGCGGGCAGCCCGGCAGCCGCGTCGTGCTGGCGCAGGTAGGACAGGCTGGTCAGGGTCGTCGAGCCGAGCGCGAGGACCAGGCCGATGCTCGTGCCGACGTTCATGCCCCGTCTCTCAATCGCCGGGACCGGGCCGTCCCGCCCGCCGGACTGAACGACTGGACTCCCCCCGCCTCACCACACCCGTAGAAGTCGTAGCGAAGTGAGCATGCCGCCGATCCCGACCGCAGTACCGCCCGCCCAGGCGGCGAGTTCCTCAGCATTGGGGGTCGAGAGCTCGTAGAAGCTGCGCAGAGACCGCACAACGAGTGCGAGCGCGTAGAGCGGGGCCATCAGCGCGCAGAGCCCGATCACTGCCAGGCGTCGTCGCCCGCGTTCGCGTTTCAGCCGAATCACCACCGCCAGTCCGCAGACGGCCACGAATCCGGCGGCGACAATTCGCGTGCGGAGCAGGCTGAATCCGTAGCGGGCGAGCAGGTGGCCGGTGCTGATCCCGATCGCGTCGGTCAGCCCGGTCGAGGTGGTCTCGACTGCAGTCATGATCTGATCTCCACTTGTACCGTGCAACCTACGCGTCGGGCCGCCGGCCCTGACAGTTGATCGCATCTCCTTTTTGGCTTAGCGTCGGGGCCGATGACCGCGGTCGCTCGTCCCCAGCAAGTGGAGCTTGAGCGTAAGCCGGTTGTGGCGTACCGCTGCCTCGTCGGTTCGTGATCGGGGAGGAGCCGTGACCGCTTCGCGCTGGCTTCCCGGGGCGCGAGCCCTCGCCGGCTACCGCCGCTCGTGGCTGCCCCGCGACATCATCGCCGGGGTCGTGCTGGTGACGTTGTTGGTGCCGCAAGGGATGGCGTATGCGGAGCTCGCGGGCCTCCCCGCAATCACGGGCCTGTATGCGAGCGTCACGTGCCTGCTGGCCTACGCGGTGTTCGGCCCGTCGAGGATCCTGGTGCTGGGCCCGGACTCGGCGCTCGCGTCGATGATCGCCGCCACGATCGTCGCGATCATCGGCTCGAACGGCAGTCCAGAGCGAGCGGTCGCGCTCGCCTCGATGCTTGCCCTGATCGTCGGCGTGATCATGCTGATCGCGGCCGTCGCCAAGCTCGGCTTCATCGCCGACCTGCTCTCAAAGCCGACGCAAATCGGCTACATGAACGGCCTGGCGCTGATTATCTTGGTCGGGCAGCTGCCGCGGCTGTTCGGCTTCTCGGTCAGCGCCAACGGGCTGATCGACGAGGCTCGCGCGTTCGCGGACGGGCTCGCCGCGGGAAGGGCGGTGCCAGCCGCGATCGCAGTCGGCGGTGGGAGCCTCGTCCTGATCCTGGCGCTCGGCCGCCTGCTGCCGCGGGTGCCAGGCGTGTTCGTCGCAGTCATCGCGTCGATCGCGGCGTCGGTGGGCTTTGACCTCGCCGCCCACGGCGTCAAGCTCGTGGGGACGCTGCCGCAGGGCTTTCCCCCGTTCACGGTCCCCGGACCACACGTATCCGACCTGCCGCTGCTTGCGGCGGGCGCCGCCAGCATCGCGCTCGTGGCGCTCACCGACACGATTTCGACGGCGTCTGCGTTCGCCGCCCGCACCGGCCAAGAGGTCAACGGCAACGGCGAGATGATCGGGATCGGCACCGCGAACGTGGCGGCTGGGTTCTTCCAGGGGTTCCCGGTCAGCACGAGCGCCTCGCGCACCGCGGTCGCCGAACAGGCCGGCGCCAAGACGCAGCTCACCGGAGTCGTGGCGGCAGCGCTGATCGTGGTGATGCTATTGCTGTTCCCTGGGCTGCTGCGCGACCTTCCCCAGCCGACGCTCGCCGCCGTGGTCATTGCCGCTTCGCTGTCGCTGGCCAACATCCCGGCAACGGTCCGGCTGTGGCGCCAGCGACGAAGCGACTTCGTGCTGTCGATCATCGCGTTCCTGGGCGTCGCACTCCTGGGCGTGCTGCCCGGCATCGGGATCGCCGTCGCGTTCTCGATCTTCGACGTATTCCGCCACGTGTGGTGGCCCTATCACACCACGCTCGGTCGCGTGCCCGGGATGCGGGGCTATCACGACCGCGAACAGCATCCCGACGCCGAGGTCCCTCCAGGCATCGTGATCTTCCGGTTCGACGCGCCATTGCTGTTCGCCAACGCCCGGACGTTCCGCGAGCACCTGCGCCACTTCGCGGCGGCCGATCCGCCACCGAACTGGATCATCATCGCCGCCGAGCCGATCACCGACATCGACACGACCGCCGCCGACATGCTGCTCGCGCTCGACGAAGAACTCAACGCCGAGGGCATCTCGATCGTCTTCGCCGAGCTCAAGGACCCGATCCGAGCGAAGCTCGAGCGCTACGAGCTGATCGGACCGCTCAAGCCGAGCCACTTCTACCCCACCGTCCATGCCGCCGTCGATGCCTACCAGCTACGCGCTCACAAGCCACGCCACAGCTCGTGAGTCCAGGCAGGTTCAGGCAAGCGGCCGTTTCCGACCCCTTGGTGACCAACGGGAAGCGCTGAGATGACCCGGGAACCCCGTCTCGGTCGGTGTCCGGTTACGCTCCCCGCCCGAAGACGGGGACCGTCACGACGCGGCAGGCTTCGCATAACGCTGCGGACCGCTGAGTTGCATGCCCCCAAAGGGCACTCGACGCTGGGCACCGACCCGGCCCGTTTCCAGACCAAGCCGCCAGCCTGCTACCGAGCCTCCTGGCAGCTACCCGGACGGGACTCACACCCGCTGGCGACAACGAGCTTATGTTGGATCAGCTACTCAATCAGCAACCTCCAAACGCTGGGCGCAGACTGCCGTGCGCTAACGTGCGATCGCGCCAGCGTAGGCTACAGCTGAGCGCCGAGCCCGGAAATGGTCTGCCTCAGTCGAAAGCGGGCTTCGGCTTCCACGCGTCGCTCCCAGCAACGAGTCGTCCATTCCGGACGACGCGGGGCAGCATTCTGCGCGGGGACCGCCGTCGAGCGGCTCTGGCTGGGCGGGATCTTGTTAGCGTCAAGAGGCCTAAACCTGACGCGGGTGTATCGGTTGGCTCGCGGGGCGCTCATCGGTTCAGACTCCTTAATGGGGTGGCGGCAGCCGCGGCAAATCGGAATAGCCGGGTTTGCGATTGCACACACTATGGAGCACGCGCGTCAAAGCAGCCTGAAGCTGCGATAAGACCAATGCATGAATGGGCGGGTTGCGTTCGTGCTCCGGCCCAGCTCCGCGGCCCCGTGCACATGAGGTCCGTAGCGGCTACGGCTGCCCCTGCGTGCGTCGATCTGCGCGCCTGCGGACGGCCTAGCTGCTGACGGCCGCAGTCACGCGGTCGCGCGCCATCGGCTCGCCCCGTTCGACCATCGGGGCCGAACGTGGCAGTACGAGCAGCGGGCAGCGGGCGGTTCGCGCCAGCTGTTGCGAGGTGCTGCGGTGCAACAGCCGGCCGATCGGTCCGAATCCACGCGAGCCCACGACCAGCAGGTCGACGGATGCGCTGTACGCCGCTAGCTCATCGGCGGGCCGGCCGTAGGCGGCATGGGCCTCGATTCCGCCGAGCGCCAGGATCTTCTCGCGAGCCTCAGCAGCAGCCCCATCGACAACATCGTGCAGCGGCCTGTGTTCGGCGGCGATGAGATATCTGGCCGGGACAACGACGATCGCCTCGAACGCCGAGAGCGTTGCACCCATGTCTGCCGCAAGCAGCCGTGCCAGCTCGAGCGCGCGTTCGCTCTCCGGGGAGCCGTCGTAGCCAACCCCGATCTTCCCGATGGCCCCGGGGTCGCGCGAGTATCCCGCTGGCGCGACGGCGACCGCGCAGGGCGCGCCATTCAGCGCGGCCCGTGTGTGATCTCCGACCAACACGCGCCCCAGCCGGCCGCGGCGCGACGAGCCGACAACTAGCAGGTCGGCGTCGATCTCTTCACAGAGGTCGTGCAGCCCCTGCCCCACGGACGACGCGGCCCGCCACCGCACGCGCGCCTGCACCCCTGTTTCCCGGCAGGTCTGATCGAGCGCCTCGAAAGCAGGCCGACGCTCCAAGCCCAACACGCCAGTCATGGCGCCCTGATCGAAGAATGAATCGCCCTGGTACACGTGCGCGAGCGTTAGCTCACCATCCCAGGCAAGCAGATTCCTGGCCAAGGCAATCGCGTCTCGACCGTCCTGATACTCGTCCACTCCGACGACGATCTGCTGGAACATTTCGATCCCTCCTTGCCTAGCAGGTGATAGCTACACCGTACGCCCCATCGCCGGCATGCCCATCGGGTCGCATTCCCGTCCGCGATCCGGCTTTTCTACGCCACCTGCTCCGGGACGGCGAAGGCTTGCGTGCGCATCCGTAATTACGGGAACCGGGTTGTCGGAGGAGTGCGGAAAAGACACACGCGGTTGGACGGGTCGACGCAGCCGCCCCACCACCGGCAGCGTGTCCATCGGCACTTGAAAGAGCGCCTTCCTCATTTGGCCGTCATCTCAGATCACATGAACCGGTGGCTCTCCCGCATCGCGCGGGATCCGCGACTTCCCCCGTTGTTGTCCGTTTGTGCCGCGGGTCGTCGGTCCAGGATCCCGAGGTGGCGAATCTCAGGACCGCGACCGCCGCCGGGGATGGTCCTGTTTCCGTGACCCCGGGGTATGCCCTCGGGCGCGTGCAGGCTTTCGCAAGCGTGGCAAGGGGGCGTCAGTCCGCGCGCCCGGTGACCTATCCGCGTCGGCGAACGGACGCGTCCGCGCCACGCTGGGAAGCAGGAACGGTCAGCCCGCTCGAGCTTCCGCTAGATCGCTGAAGGAGACGCTCAGTCCTTAGAGTGCAGGTGCTCATCGAAGAAGGAGACGATCCGTCGGCGCGCGTCCTGGGCGGAAGGGTCGTGATAGCCGATCCCGACGACCTTCAGCATCTTGAACACAACGCTCTGGTGGTCATTGAGGAACGAGTGCCCGGCGTCGGGATATTCCTTGACGTCGTGCTCCACGCCGTTGAGCGTCAGGGCGCGCTCAAGCCGGGCCGCGGCGCCACGCTGCGTCCGGTCCTTAGCGCCATAGCTGCCGACGATCGGGCACGCGCCTGCGAGCAAGCTCTCGGCGTCCTTCGGGGCGGAACCATAGTTGACGCTCGAGGCTGAAAAGCCGTGTCCGGGGGCGAGCAGGAGCGCGAACCCCCCGCCCATGCAGAACCCGATCACACCGATCCTGCCGGTGCAGTCCAACCGCGCCGCCAGCCACGCACGGACCGCCGCGACATCATCGAAGGACCTGCCATGGCGTGCGCTGAGATCGCGGATGATCGAGCGCACGCACCTGAACGTTCTGCCCCAATAGAGCAGGTCAGGTGCCACCGCGAGATACCCCTCGCCGGCCAGCCAGTCGGCCTGGTCCCTTAGGTCCTCGCTCATCCCGGCTGCGTCGTGAATCACCACAACGCCCGGCCAGGGACCCTCGCCTGCGGGCGCCGCGAGATAGGCGGGCAACTCGCCTCGAGCCGTCCTGATCTTCGCTTCAGCCATCACACCTCAAGTCAGCGGTCGCTGACGATCACTGCGTAGGCTATGCCCACCGTTCAGCGGCACATGAGGCCGACAGCACGGAAGTCGAAATGCCTGACCGACACCCGGCGAACGTACGACTCCCTCCCCGCGGGTTCATCCGGCTCTTCTGGATCACCCATCGCCGCCTGTACCGCTGGACCGGTGGCCGACTGGGTCTGTGGCGACCGAAGCCCGGCGGTTGGGGTGCGATGCGCCTTACCACCGTCGGGCGGCGGACGGGCCGGGCCCGCGCCGTGATAGTCGGCTACTTCGAAGACGGCCCGAACCTCGTCACCATGGCCATGAACGGCTGGGGCGACGCCGAACCGGCGTGGTGGCTCAACCTCCAAGCGCACCCCGACGTGACCGTAGACCTCGTCGGCGGTTCTCGTCAGGTCACCGGCCGTGCAGCACACGGCGAAGAGCGCGAGCGGCTGTGGGCCCGATGGCGACAGCTCGACAAGAACCTCGACGCCTACGCCGCGCGCCGCTCCACGGAGACCGCAGTTGTCGTCTTTGAGCCGCGGCTCCGATCGTAGGAGACGCGCCCGCAACGACATCGTGCGCAGATCTTCAGGAGAGAGCCCCCGCACATCCTTGCGGCATCGCGACGCCGACGGCCACACCACCGCGATGTGTTGACCCTCAAGCGCGCCAGCAGGCGAGTACCCCTTTGCTCCTGGCACTGCATTCAGTGCGAGTTTGGACCGGTACCCCCTTCGCGCGGATAGCGTGTCTCGCACCGGGATCGGCTTTCGTCTCGGGGAAGCCCTCGGAGCTCGCGAGCGCAATGGCGACGATAGATATGCATCCGCTGTTTTGGTCGCTCGGGCGGCCGTCCCGCGGGTCTGGCTCTAGCCTTCGTGGCGTGGACGCTCCCGAGGCGCGGTACATAGAGCGTGACGGAGCCCAGCTCGCGTATCAGGTTGTCGGCGACGGGGGCGTTGACGTGCTCGTGGTCGGGGAGACCGCCCAGCACTTCGACCTGTGCTGGACCGACCCTTATATCCACGAGCTGTTCGAGCGGGGTGCCTCGTTCTCCCGCACGGTCTACATGCAGCCGCGCGGTTTCGGGCTGTCCGAGCGCATCCGGTACGTCCCCACTCTCGAGCAGCACGCCGACGACGTTCTCGCCGTGATGGACGCGGTCGGGATGCCGGCGGCGACGCTGGTGGGTGTACTCACCACGTCTGGACTAGTCGCCCTCGCCGCAGCGCGAGCGCCTGAGCGCGTAGCGAACCTCGTCCTGTTCAAGCCGATCGCGTGTGGTCCCCTCGCCCCGGACGCCGAGCAGCACGGATGGTCGATCGGCGACGCCGCCGAGTACGTGTCGCGCTGGCGCCAAGCCTTGGATCGATGGGGAAGCGGTGCAGTGATCGACGCGTACGATCCGGTGCAGGGCAGCGGCTACAACCGCCGGCTGGTGGCGATGCTAGAACGCTGCTCGGCGACGCCCGCCACCGCGCGGCAGTACTGGGAGTGGTTCGTGCGGCTGGATATCAGCGATGTCCTTCGCGCGGTCCTGTCGCCGACCCGAGTGCTGTACGCGCCGACCTCTCCGGAACCGGAGCCGGTCGTGCGCCGAGTCGCCGAGCTGATCCCCGGGGCCAGCCTCCACCATCTGCCCCCGACTCCCGCGGGCGCAGCCATCGGCGAGGCGTGGATGCCGGTCTGGCAACATCTTGAGGAGGCCGCGACGGGCGCGCGGCACTCGCCTGACGCAGACCGGTTCCTCGGCACAATGCTGTTCACTGACGTCGTCGGCTCCACCGAGCTGCTCGCCCGGATCGGCGACGCCGAATACCGCGCGCTGCGCGCGATACACGAGCGCCACGTGCGGCTCGAGGTCGAGCAGAGCGGCGGGCGACTCGTCAGCGTTACCGGCGACGGCACGTTCAGCCTCTTCGATGGGCCGACCGACGCGGTGCGCTGCGCTGACGCGATTCGGAAGGCGGCCGAGAAGCTCGGCATCGCGGTGCGGGCCGGGGTGCACACCGGAGAGCTCGAACGCACCGGACGCGACTTCACCGGGTTGAGCGTGCACATCGGCGCACGAGTGGGCGCCATGGCGATGCCCAATGAGGTGCTGGTTTCTCGCGCGGTCTACGACCTTGTGGCGGGCTCGGGGCTTGCTTTCGTCGAACGCGGCGAACACACGCTGAAGGGAGTGCCGGGGAGCTGGCACTTGTACGCGCTCGCGGGCGCCGAGCAGCCGCCGATGCTGCCGGCGGAGAGGTCGCTCGAGACATCGCTCGACCGTGCCGTGCTTTCCACCGCCCGTACCGCGCCCAGAGCGATGCGCGCCGTCTTGCGAGTCGGCAACGCGCTCCAGCGCTATCGCTCCCGCGCCGGGGCGGGTGGCGTTTAGCTGCCGGGAGGCACCTCTGACCGCCGCGACCCGCAACTCGGAAGACAGACGAGCAGCGCCCCTCGGGCAGTGGGAGACACCTGCTCCCCGTGTCCGTACTGTCAGCTAACGAGCGCCAGCAGTTGCCTTGAGGGTGCCGCACGTAGAACCGCCGCGCTCAGCTTCCCCGACAAGCGATAGCCGTTGAGGTCGCCGGGCGCGCCGCATCGGACGACAACCAGTCTCGTCCTTGCCCTCGCAATCACTCGGGCGATCGCATTCGCTCTCGATGCCTCCTCGGTGCGGCCACCGCTTTAGACGATATGGAGGACCGGTTACCTCGGAGTCGAAGGTAAGTCGGTACCCCCGGCGTTGCCGGGGGTGATGTTCGCGGTCGAAGCTGCAACTTCGACGCGGGCCCCACAACACAGGAGGTACCGACATGCCTGACGGTATCCGTTGGGTCGGTCTTGACGTGCACGCGCGCGAGTCGACGTTTGCGATCTTCGATCAGGACTCTGGTGAGGTGATCACCAGGCGAGTGGTCGGCCGTCCGCACGAGCTGTTGCCGTGGCTTGGTCGTGTGGAGCGGCCCACGCGGATGATCTATGAGGCGGGCCCGACGGGGTACGGGCTCGCGCGCCGGGCGCTGGCGGAAGGGATCGAGCTTGGCGTCTGCGCTCCGAGCAAGACCGAGCGGCCGCCGGCGGACCGGATCAAGACCGACAAGCGCGACGCGATCCGGCTCGCGCGGTTGCTCGCCGCCGGCGAGCTGACGCTGGTCACGATCCCGTCTGTCGAGCGTGAGCAGCTGCGCGATCTGGTCCGCTGCCGCGAGGACATCCGCGCGGACCTGGTCCGTGCGCGGCACCGGATCGGGAATTTCCTGTTGCGTCGCGAGATCTACTGGGAGGGCACCGGCGAGGCGTGGACACGCAAGCACCGCGCGTGGCTGACCTCGATCAAGTTCGCCGACCACGCGTCCAGGTCGACGCTGGCCGACTACCTGCACGCGCACGACGTACTGATCAGCCGACGCGATCAGGTCGAGGCCGACCTCGCCACGCTCGCGCTCACGGCTCCGTGCGCGCACACCGCTGCCCGGTTGCGGTGCCTGCGCGGGATCGACACGCTCTCGGCCCTGGGGTTGTGCGCGGAGATCGGTGAGTGGGGGCGCTTCGATCACCCCGACCAGCTCTCCGCCTATCTCGGGATCGTCCCATCAGAGCACACCACCGGCCGACAGCGCAGGCTCGGGTCGATCACCAAGGCCGGCTCAACCCACGCGCGGCGGCTGCTGGTCGAGGCCGCCTACCACTACCGCCGCGGCCCGGTCGTCGGCGCGGCGCTCGAGCGCCGCCAACGCGGGCACGCGCCGGAGATCATCAACATCTCCTGGAAGGCGCAGCGCCGCCTGAACGCGCGCTGGCGACAACTCCGCGACGCCCGCCGCAAACCGAACGGGATCGTCGCGATCGCGATCGCCCGCGAGCTCGCCCACTACTGCTGGGAGATCGCCACTTGCCCGACGACTGCACCAGAGCCGACACCGACGCCAACCACCCGCAAACGACTCACAAACTCGCGCTGACAAACACTGACACTGACTGACAACCAGTTGCGGTTGGCGAGGCGGTCCGAGGCATCCCGGCTCGCGCACACAACTCCGCGATTCGTCGCCTGAGTACCCACCCCCGGGTGGGCGCACTCGACTTTAGACAGCGGACGTGCGACGAACAAAGGTCTTGGGACAGCCCCCGAATATGAGCATGACCGAACGTCGCGAATCCCGCGAACGCCTCGGCCGCCTCGCGAACCGCAACCACAGCCCCTGCCACACCAACCACACCATGGCCCTCAACCCCTACCCCTTGACACCAGCCCCTCCATATGGGCGACTTCTCGATCACGCCGCGCGTCGCGTCCGGGCGCGCGGCGCGTGATCGCATTCGCGTCGGCCAAGCGATCGGCCGGGGCGGCAACGGCGCTATTGGAATGCCACGAACCCGATCGTCAGCTGGCTGGCCTGGCGGGCCACTGCGTTGTCGCCGATGGAGTCGCGGCCAATCGGGCCGCCGGTGACTGAATCCAATCGTCCGCCATCTGGCGGGCGCTGACGATCGCTGTGCATTGGCGCGACCCGGCTGGCGGGCGTGTTGCCGGGTGGGGCTTATGCGGAGTGCCTGCAGTCTCGTGTGTCGTCGGTCGAGGATGTGCGTGAGTTCGGCGTCGGGGCTGTGTCGATCGCTCCCGCGCGGGCTGGTGTTGTGTGTTTCGATTCGCGGGTTGGTCAGCGTTGAATGCTGAACGTTTCGATCCCGCTGCCGAGATGGGGGGGGATGTCGTTGTATCCGCGGGTGCTGACGTACAGGTCGCGACCGTCCGGAGAGACGGCCATGTCATAGCCGATCGGTTGGCCGACGCGGGCGCAGTACTGTGGCGGCAGGTAGTTCAACCGGGTCGGGAAGAGGCAGCCCGAGTGTCCGGCGAGGGGTGTGAGCGAGTCCGGGGCGACTCGCAGCGTCGCGAGGGCGCCGCTCGCGTAGTACAGGGTCTTGCCGTCGGGGGTGATCGCCAGCCGCGCAGCACCGGGCCCAAACGGAATCGGGCAAGGCCGAGGCGGGTCGGCCGCGCAGATCAGCGATCGCTCCGGCAGGAGCTGTCCGCTGGGAGTGGGCCGGTAGAGGTCGACGGTCGCTGACGACTCGCCGCTGCCGCGGTTGGCAAATTTGGTTGAGACCAGCACGGCGTTACCGGTCGGTTCGGCCACGAGATCGGAGATTGCCTCAGCACGCTGGGCGCAGCCGATCAAACTCAACGCGCCGGTGCGGGACACCCCGAACGTGCTGAGCGTCCCCGACCCGGTGTCCTCAGAATCCAGCGAGCCCGTCGATCCTGCGTACAGGTGTGATCGGTCCTTGGACAGCGAGAGCGCCGTTTCGGTTTCAAGGCACGGCACCGCGGCGCAGCCGTCCGATCCGCCGGCGTTCGCACAGCCTCCCTTCCCATGCAGCTCGCTCACCCCACCGGTGGCGGGGTTTCTGGACAGCGCGACGAGCGCGCCGCGCTCGAACCGACCCTGCGGACGCGTGCCGAACGCATACACGATCCGGTTCCCGGCCGCGACCAGCAGCGTGGGCGATGTCATGCCCCGCAGGTGAACGCACGCGCGGCGCGAGGTGTCGAGACATCCGCGGGTGCCCGCAAGCCGGCGGATAGCCCCCGTTGCGGGATCCCGCGTGAACGCGAGGATTCCGTGAAGCGTCGTCACGTACAGCGAGCGGCCGTCCGGGGAGACGATCATGCCGGGCCCGTCCAGCGTCTCCCCCAAGCCCAGGGCGTAACCGCGCAATTCCGCATCGAACGTACAGCCCTCGCGCCGATCGGATCGAATGCAGCCCGCTCGTCCGGAGAGCTGACGCAGACGGCCGGCGCGCCGATCGCGCGCCAACACAGCAAGCCCTCCGAGATGGCCCGCCAGGTACACATTGCGACCATCCGGGCTGATCGCGATCCGCGACAACCCGCTCGGCCCGCGCAACCTGGCACAACCAGGACCCAGGCACGCTCCAGGCCCCTGGAGCAGAGACAGCGCGCCGCGCGGCGGATGGGTCAGTCCCGCAGCGCGGCCGGCCCACGGCGCAACCGCCAACCACGCCGCGACAACGGAGCCAGCCAGGATCGCCACAAACACACCAGCCAGACGACGACAGCGTCCCACACTACCCCCGATCGCTAACGGTCCGTCCGGTGAAGCATAACTCCTTGCTGTCTGGCCAACCGCCGCCGACGATCGGCGCACGCGTTGGCTGCTTCCACGCTCCTCGCTTCCTTTCATCCAAATATTCAGGTGGAGCGCCGACGAGTAACCGGCGGGGTCCGCGATCCGCCTCCGTAACTCCCGCGTGCTGGGGTGCGGCGCGCCCTCTCGGACAAACTGCTCGTACGTCCCGAGCGCCCGCCACTGGGCGAACCGGTGTTGCAGCCGGGAGAGCGTCGAACTCAAACGCGCACCACGTCGACCGGATGCTGGCCGGGTGGGCTGGCCGCCAGCCGGAATCCCGTCAAATGGCGTGCGGCTCGGGCTGCTCGCGTTCATGCGTGCTCGCACAAACGAGTCAACACCAAATCCAGCGCTCTTGCATCGCGTGCAGACGGAGCACGCTCCACTCGGCGTTGTGAATGCTCCCGCGGGCGTCCGAGGCCGACGACTCCTTTCGCCGTCCCCCTCGGCGAGGTCGAACCGACGAGCGCATCGGCGACCGAACAGTCGTCAGCGCGGTGGCTCGTCGCGCGACTCCTTTGCCAGGCCAGCAGCCGTCTCCCTGTGCGTGGCGACGCAGTAGCGCGGGCCGAGCAGGCGCGAGAACCTATGAGCAGTCGTGGCCGCGCCGAGGCCGAGCACGCTTGGATGTGGGCGAGAGCTGCGGCAGCGCTGCCGCCGAGCTCACGGTCTGATCGCCGCTTGGTGCCGGGCGGGAGTTCAGAGCCAGCTGCGCCGGCGGAAATAGATGAGCAGACCTGCGATGGTGGCGAGCATGCTGCCGACGCCGAGGACCCAGAACGCCCACCCACCCGTGATGTGCCTGATCATGTAGCCGAAGTTCTGGCCGAAGAAGCCGGTGATGAAGGTCAGCGGCAAGAACACGGTCGCGATCACGGTGAGCTGCTTCATCACGTCGTTCTGGCGATTGCTGATCGTCGAGAGGTAGAGATCGGTCGCGCCGGAGAGCAGGTCGCGGTAGGAGTCGATCAGGTCGCTGATCCGGATGAGGTGGTCGTAGACGTCACGGAAGTAGTCGCGCTCGTCGAGTTGCAAGCCGGGGAGTGCCGCGATCTGGTCGACTGAGCGGGCGAACAGGTCGCGTTGGGGGGTGACCACCTTACGCATCGCCACCAGCTGACGCTTGAGTGAGAACAGGCGCTGGAGCTGCTGCTCGTCTGGGCCGTCGAGGATCTCGGCCTCCAGCTCGTCGATCTCGTCGTCCATGGCCGAAAGCAGCGGGAAGAAGCTGTCGGTGAGTGCGTCGAGGACGCGATAGAGCAGGAACTGCTCGCTGTGCAGGACGCGGCCTTCGATCCGCTCGCGCTGGTCATCGAGCGGCGGTAGCGGCTCGCGGTGGATCGTCACCACGTACCTGCCCGAGATGAACAGGTGCACCTCGCGCAGCGGGTCCGGGTCCTCGGTGCGGTGCCGCCACGCGCCGTAGAACACGAGGAACACGTGGTCGCCGTAGTTGTCGAGCTTGGGCCTCTGGTCCCAGTGCTCGGTGTCCTCGAGCGCCAGCGGATGAAAGCCGAACAGGTCGCGCAGGCGATCGAGGCCCTCGCGTCCCGGATCCACCAGGTCGAGCCAGAAGAAGCGGTCCCGCTGCAGGTGATCGCGGATCTCAGGCTCGTCGATGTACGTGAAGCACGGCACGACAAACTGAAACCCTTCGCTTATGACGTCGAGGATCACTGACTTGTCGTTGCGCTCTGACACGTCACCTCTTTCGAGCGGCGTCGCTGTTTTCCTATCAGCGGTCGTGCAGGCTCGTGAAGCCAAGTCTCGACCACGGCGCGTGATCCTTGCTTTCGAAACCGCGACCTCGCGCGCTGGATCTTTCGCAGTCTGAGCGACTCTTCCCGGCGACTCCGTTTGCCGACCTATGTTGCGCTGAGGACTATGTTGCGTCGGCTCCCCGATGGGGACAACGTTCGGGCTGCTTCTGCTACATGCTGAGCCACCCGCCCGTTGTACACGACGGCTCGGATCGCCGGGCCGTGAGCGCAACATATTCATGTTTCATGCTGGTACCCATAGACCCGGGCATCGCGGCGATTGGCTTGCACTTCGTCGAACAGTGCTCTGGGGCTGTTGTATGCGCCGCTCATCCTGGATGAGCCGCGGCGCATAACGCGGGCGTCGCGCGAGGATTTCGTTCAGGCTATGGAGGCTGAGCACGGGAGCTCGAAGGCTTAGCCATCGGCTAGCGTCCCACCCGCGTGACGTTCCGCGACCATCGCTTCCGTTGAGCCAGGAGAGGCGGGTGTGTGCGATTGCTCTGGCGTCGGACCACGCGTCAGGACGGCCCATGGCCGACGACTGCGTCGCCACGATCGCGATAGCGAGCTCGCCGACGGGCCGGTTGCCGCTCGCTGATCGAAGCGGTCACGACGTCGATGTCAGCCGGTCGGCTCCGCGCTGCCGGAACCGGACAACCTCAGTCGCGAGATCCACGAGCGCTTCGTGACCGCTCTTGTGACGGAGCAATCGTCCGCCGCGGCTGATGGCGGACGCGTGGTCTGTCGCCATAGCAGTGGCCGGTCCCGGCGCCGCCGGTGAGTCAAAGCGATCGTCAGCCAGGCACTGGTCATGGCCACGTTCGGAGCGATGCAGACGCCGGACGTCATGCTCGGCCGGCTGCCAGGGGTTAGCTGACGCTCGGCTGCTCAGCTAGCTCCGATCGGATCGTGTGTGACCGCTGCGGCGATAAGTAGTCACGCGCCCCGAGGCCGCGCACGGGCTCGTCGACGTGGGCTGCAGGCACCACGCTGCCAGCGACCGCGTGCTGAGATCGCGCTAATCCCGGACGACGGTTCGTGCCTGCTTCCCGCGCGCGGTTAGCGGCATTGGCGAGAACGCTGGGCTTGGCGTGCGCCGATGTGGTCGAAGGCGATCCTGCCGAGCTGACAACCGCTCGAGCCGGAGTGTGCTGTCGCGGCGAAACCACGTAGCATGTGCGCTCGAGCGCAGGTGCGCTCCGGCCGGTAGGTAACAGTCGAGGGGGACACATTGTTCGAGCAGCCTGACCGTGCTTGGCGCACGCAAATCACTAGCTTTGTCCACGTATGGCGCCTGCAGCTGGTGCCACTGGTTCTCGTATTGGCGATTCTCGGAGCTGGCATCGCGACGGTGGCCTCGGCAGCTGGTTCCGGCGTAAGGCCGGAGCTGCGGTTCGATTCACTCGTAGGCAGCGAGCTGCCAAACAACGGTGCAATGGCTGAGGTGGTGGTCGCCTGTGTCGGGCGGCCGGGGACGAGCTGTAAGGGCGTCGTTCGGCTGTTGCCGCGCGGGCCCCAGACGGTGCACCTTGTTGGCGGCGCGCCGATCGCCAGCCACACGATCAGCGCCGGACCTGCGGGTAATGAGCACGGGATCTTGCTTGGCCTCAACCAACGTGCGCGCGAAGCGCTCGCGAACGGCAAGGTTCTGCAGGTCACGATCGAACTACGCCAGCCAGGGCACGCTGCTTTGACGAAGAACGTGGTGGCCGCGCTGGAGCGGTCAGTGGTCGGTCACTCGCGACCCGACAGCATCAAGAGGGGTGTCGTCACAGCAGCGAGCGGCCGATCCGCTTCGACGGCAGCATCAATAGAGACGAGGACCTACGAATGGAAGTGGGACATTCCGGTCCGGCACTTCCTCGTGCTGCCTGATTTCCGCTGTTCGGGCTCAACCCCCTTTGTCGCGGGCAGCGACATGACGCGGACCTATATCCCGCAGCGGACGTTTCACGCCGTCGAATGGGGCCGCCGCGGCAAGCTCAAAGCCGTTGCGAAGTCCGGAACCGGCTACGGCTCCTTCGAGGCAGCCCACACCGATACACGCAACGGGATCGTCGTCATGACCGGATGGCCGAAGGGCAGCTGGACGACGAACAACGTGTGGGCGCCGGTGCTGTTCGAGGACGGTCATTTCGAGCTCACCGTGACGTGTACGAGTTCGGACCAACGTGGCGACGTGGCATGGGTCGATGAGACGAAATCTCATGTGGTCTTCCCGCGCACGGGCCTGTTCCCATGGATAGCCGTGTCCCCCAAGGAACTCGGCAAGGGGTCCGGCTGGTAGCGAAGCAGAAGATGGACATCGGCTCCTAGCCCGCCGCTTGAGATAAGCGCTCGGCGCTCGGTCCGCTCCGGGAGCTGGTAGGCGAATTGCATGGCCGCGCCTCCGCCCAGAGAGTGGCCGACGAGGGTGGCGGCCCCGAAGCCGAGCGCGAGCATCAGGTCGCGCACACCGCTGGCGAACGCGCCCATCGAGTGGTCGCCGCATGGCTTCGCGCTCCGCCCGTGAGAATGAGATCGGGCGCCAACACTGTGTGGTGTGTGGCGAGCTGTCTCGAGGCCGCTGAAGACGGTGGTGCTCATCGATTGGATGGTGCGCGGTGCGGTGAAGATCCGCTCGCCCGCGCCAAGAACGACCGGGTGGATGACAAGGCGGTACTCGTCGATCAACCCGGCTTCGAGAAGTGATCGGGCGAACGTGTCCCGCCCTGGGCGAGCCGGTATCCGTCGGAGGAGCGTTGCTGCTTGAGTCGCGTAATGGCCTCGGCGAGGTCTCCGGCGGCGATCTCCGTCTCGCGCCAGTCGGCGGATGTCAGCGACTTCGACAACACGACCTGGGGAATCTCGTTCATCGCCTTGGCGAACGGGCCGGAGGCGCCGGGCCAGTAGCGGCCCACGCCGCGTAGTCGCGGCACCGATGAGGTGCACGCGGCGTTGCTCACCGTCTCGCCTACCCAACTAGTGGAGTCATTGGAGCCTCCCGCCGTGAGCCAGTCGGTGCTCCCGTCGCGTGATGCGACGTACCCGTCGAGCGAGACGGGCATCTTCAGGACCAGTGAGGCCATGCGCTGCTTCCTCTCCGGGATGGATGACAGGAACTCCTTCGACAAACTCGATCGTCGGCTCGCCGGCGTGGCGGGCTACTCGGTTGTCGCCGAAGCGCAAGCGCGCTCCGCGGCGGACCGTGAATGAGTGCGATCGTCGCCCCTCGCGGTCCCGGGCGCGACCAGATGCGCGAAAGGACGCCTGTTTCCCGGCGCGTTGGCTGCGGGAATGTGCGGGTCGGTTATCGCGCCAAGGACAAGCTGGCTTCTCGCCATCTCAGAGCCTGACCCGAGCGCGCTTGCCTATGCAGGTCTCGCCTCCCGCCAGCGGTGCGCTCTTTCTCTGTCTCCTCAGAGGGAACGCGAACTGTTGAGTTCCGCCTTTGGACCGAAGGGGCACTTCCCGCGGGCGGGGAAGGTCCAGTCAAGTGGGGTTCCTGGTGTGACGGGTTGATCTCGTCGATGCAGGTGCCGGAATGTGCGCGGCAGAGCGCGACACTGGTTGTGTCCCTAAGCACGTGACGTTCGCCGCGACCAGCCAACGCCTGGCCATCCCTTGCGGGCTCAGCCAACGGAATCGAGCGTCATCATCCTTTGTCTACCGTGGGGCCAGTGTGATTCCGTGCGCCGTTCGCGTAGCTGTAGGGCTCAGCGAAGCACCAGGCTCAGCGTTCGCGCCTGGCGGTCGGCGCGCAGTTGGGCCGGGGTGTAGCGCATTGTCACCCATCGTTTCTGCGAGTACAGGCGCGTGAGGTTCGCGAACCACGGAGATGTTGGGTCGGTGGCCTGCGAGTAGGTGAGGATGCCCTGTGAGCGTGGTCCTTGCGGGGTGAGTTCGGTGGTCATCACCAGCGAGGATCCTGTGAACACCTCGCCGTATGGGGCGATGCTGGTCGGGTTGGTCGATGTCGCGGTGCCGGATTGGATCGCGTTGAAGCACCCGGTGTTGCAGCCGTGGATCGGGATCTTCGTGGTGTTGCGCGTGGCGTGCTGTACCTCGCCGTAGGAGGCGGTGAGCGCCACCCCGTGAGCCTGCAGGTTGAGCACCGCGTCGGCCAGCGCCCGCAGGATCGCCGGGTTGGCGGTGTTCAGCTGCGACGGGGTGCTCAGCGGGCGGTTGGGGTCAAACGCGTCGGACCAGAAGTCTTTGCTTGGCGCATAGTTGAACCACACGTAGAACAGCCATCCGCCGTGCGCGTCAAGGTTGCCGGTCTTGTTGTAGCCCGCGAGCGCGCTGCACGCCGCGCTCAGGTCGACGGCGTGTCCGTTGGACGCGACTTGGTGGGGGTTTGCTCGACACGTCCGCACGAGCGAACCGAGCACAAGCTCGGCGAGCTTTGAGCGGTCGTTCTCCCACATCCGCTGCAGCAGCGCGATTGTGAACTTGCTCCCGCCTAGCCCGTCGGTGCCGGCCATGCGCTGCGCGATCATCTCGTTGCCAAGCCGCGTGCGCAGCCCCTGGGCCGTGCCGGTTAGGCCGATGATCGGCGAGAAACCAATCAGCGGCGCAGATGGGTTCGCAAGCCAGTAGGAGTCGTTTGAATTCTCGACGTAGTCGCGGCGGATGATGTGCGGCAGATGCGAGCCGTTGAAGATCCCGCGTACCGGAGTGCCGGGGTCGGTGCCCCAGCCGCACGCCAAGCGCGACCCGTCGAGGGTGATCACACGCGCTTGAGAGTAGACCAACTGCGGGAGACCCGGCGGGGTGCAGGCGCTGATCTTCGCCGCCGTCACGTTCGGCGTGTTACCTACATCGCCGTAGAGCGCTTGGCCGCGGTCGTCCGCCGAGATCGTGTTGAACGTGGGGATCGCGAGGAAGTGCTCCTCGACGGCGAGCAGGCCCCGCACCGACGTGGCCTGGCCCATACGCAGATACTGGTTCGCGGCGCGAGCCAAGTCGCTCGCGACGCTGTCGCCGAGCGCGTAGGCCGTGGTGGTCGTCCACGCGTAGCCCGCAGCGGGCACCGTCAGGACCGGGCCCCACCGGGTGGTGTAGAACGTATGCGACTTGGTGCCACTGCCGGTCCGTACCCGAACGGTGACACGACCCATCTTCTCGGGCTTGCCGTCGACGTAGTAGCTCGTCGGATCCCCTGGAACGAGCTTGAGCTGGAAGATCGTGAACCGGCGTGTGGTCGAGACCGTGTGCGTCCAGGCCAGGTGCTGGTTGAACCCGATCCCGATGAACGGGAAGCCCTCGAGCGTTCCCCCCATCACGTTGTACTGGCCGGGGATCGTCAGCTGGACCATCCAGAAGCGTTCCGTTCCGCGCCACGGGAAGTGCGGGTTGGCGAGCACCATCCCGTCATGGCCGCGGGTGTCCAGTGACCCGAGACCGACCCCGTTGGAGCCGGCGCCGGAGGCCGAGCTCTCGTTGAGCTGCGCGCTGAGCGCAGGAATGTTGAGGCGACCAGACGAGGCGGCGGACGCGGCCGTGGCGCCGGGCGGCACCGCGCCGACCAGATCGCCGATGAACTGGGCGGCCGAGCCCTCGGTGACGATCTGCTCGCCACGCAAGTAGAGGTCCATCGCGGTGATCGGATGCACCCAGGGCTTGCCCTTGCAGCGAGGATCGCGGAGCTTGCCGGAGCGCAGGAAGGCGTTGTAGCCCGCGGCCCAGCCCGCGTACATCTGCCGGACCTGCGGTAGCGGGCCGATCGGAGGACGCTGCGACAAAGTGCGATCGACAATGCGCGAGGCCTGGACGTACTTCCAGAATAGGTCGGAGTTGAGGTTGGAGTCGGCGGCGCCCGCCGAGAAGTTCAGGTTCATCGCGTTGGGGCCGAAGTAACGCGAGCGCTGGCCCTCGACTGTCACGAACTGATCGGCCAGCGTGCACAGGTTGTCCTGCGCGAAGGCATAGCCATCGCCGTAGCCCAGCGCACGGAAATCACGCGCCACGACATGCGGGATGCCAGCGCTGTCCCGCGTGACCGTGACCACGTCACGGCCGCGAGCGGCGCTCAGCCGGGGTGGTGCCGCAAACGCCGACGCGCACGCCACTAGCACCAGCGCGGCAACCGCGGTCGACAGCAGCAAGCGCACCCCAAGCGCGGAGCCGGCCTCGCGTCCGCGACGGTCCAAAGCATTTCTTAGTCGCATCAGCCTCGTCCTCTCTCACAACGAACGCGAACTAGCCACGATACTTCTTGATCGAGTCACCGCTTCCGCACTAGCCACCCACATCGATCCGTAGTTACCGCGGTCTGTCGCGGCGGTCCGCTCCTTCGTGCCCGCGGCGACCAGGGCTCCGAGACGGTGCCTCAGCGCGTGGAAAGCACGCATCTCACGGGCGATCGCTTTCGTCATCGGACGGCCACGAAGCCGGCGATTGAGTTGGCGACGCAGGGTTCGTCCGAGTTCGGGCGGATCGGCGCCGCTGCGGACGATCGGGTTCGCCCACTTTCGAGTGCGGTCGCCATTGAGGGCAGGAGTTGGGCACGGGACCAACTCACCGGCGGGCCGCTTATGCAGAGTCGCGCTCGGCCACTGCGACCACCGGTGCCACGCTGGGTAGGTCCGAAGATCCGGCTCCCGCGTGCGGAAGGTCGCCAGGCCACTGGCCTCCAACAAGATGTCGGAACGCAAACCGATCACGGGCCTCAGCCAGAGGTCAGGCCATCGGCCGCGAGTGTCGGGAGGACGGCCGCGCGGACTTGGGGACCGGGTGATCCGCGCCCGACCTCGCCGCGTAACAGGGGTGCGATGATGTTGACGAAGCGCAAGGTCACGTCAGGACCAGGGAGTGCGGCGCGGTCGCCGCTTGCGAGCGGTTCGGTTCGCGAGCATCTCTTCAGAGGCGTGCTCGGCGTGGCTGCGGCGATGCTCGCAATCGTGCTGGTCGCCGTTGCTGGCCCGATCTCGCTCGTGCTCCTGGTCCTCGCCGCGGTCGCCTGGCGGGGCTGCCCGACGTGCTGGACCGTCGGCTTGCTCAGCACGCTCGCCGATGACCGCGCCCGGCGCGGCTGCTCGCGTTGCTAACCGATCGCCGTGCCTACGACATCGATCTCGCCGGATGCAGGGCAGATGCCGTCGTGTGCAGAATCTGCGATCTGCGTCGGCAGGTCTCGCTGCGTGCAGTCTTGCGGTTGGCGCGAAACAGGCGCCGAGCGCGCCGGCGTTGTGGTGATGAGGCGCGCGCTCCGGACCTCATGGTCGGCGTTTCTTGCTTGGATCCGGGCCGTGCCGGGCCGGGCCGCCGCCGGGCGGGAGTCGGTCAACGTCGATGAGCAGGCACTCCGTCGAGGCCGGCGTGAGAGGACGTCGCGTCTACCGGGCGTCATCATGTGCGCAGCGCGATCAATGATTGACGAGAGGAGTGCAGAGATGGCGGCAACCGAGAAGGCAGTCCTCGCGGGCGGGTGCTTCTGGGGTGTTCAGGATCTGATTCGCAAGCTCGATGGTGTGAGCGGGACGCGCGTTGGCTACACCGGGGGCGAGACGCCCAACGCGACGTACCGCAACCACGGCTCACATGCCGAGGCGATCGAGATCCTGTTCGACCCGGACCGCATTTCGTATCGCGCCCTGTTGGAGTTCTTCTTTCAGATTCACGACCCGACGACGAAGAATCGCCAGGGCAACGACGTTGGGGCGAGCTATCGCTCGGCGATCTACTACGTCGACGACGAGCAGCGCCGTGTGGCGGAGGACACGATCGCCGATGTCGACGCTTCCGGCCTGTGGCCGGGCAAGGTCGTCACCGAGATCGCGCCGGCCGGACCGTTTTGGGAGGCGGAGCCCGAGCACCAGGACTCCCTCGAGCGCTACCCGAACGGCTACACGTGCCACTTTGTGCGTCCGGGCTGGAAGCTGCCGCGACGCCCGCAGGAAGCGGCGCACTGAGCTGACGCGAGGCAGGTGTGCGCGACGTCGATCTGGCGAGCTAAGCGTCTCCCCAACAC
Organism: uncultured Solirubrobacterales bacterium; assembly: GCA_963796525.1. Taxonomy (GTDB): domain Bacteria; phylum Actinomycetota; class Thermoleophilia; order Solirubrobacterales; family Solirubrobacteraceae; genus Palsa-465. The sequence continues at coordinate 229,760 of CAWCMD010000001.1, read as the reverse complement.
GATCATCGGGCCGGGGCTCCGTCTCGCCGAAACCGGGGCGGACCTCGCGCGCCGGACGGGCGTGCAAATGACCACGCAGATCGTGCGTCGGGTCGACTGCCTCAGCCGCACGTGGAGGCTGACTGAGCGCGTCATCCGAACGTCGCCATTGCGCAAGTCGCGAACGTCCGTCGACGGTAACGAAAGCAGAAGTCAGCGCCCGGTTCGGGCGGGCGATTGCGTGTAGCCCGGAGCAGCTGTCCTGTCTGGCGGCTGCGGAGTTTCGCTTTGGGGACGAGGTGTTTGCTGGTCGGCCGATCTCGAGCGAGCACTAACGCAACTTGGCCACCATCGCGGCATCTTCGACCCGAGTTCGCCCTCTCACGTGGGCAAGAAGTCGATAAGCAGCCGGTTCACCTCGTCTGGTACTTCGAGCTCCATCCAGTGACCGGGGCCATCGAGGCGCTCGTAGTGCCACGGACCGATGACGTTCGCGGCGGAGTTGGTCATCTGCTTTTCGGTGAGGGCGATGTCGCCTGAGCTCCAGACGCCCAACGTTGGCGCCTGAATCGGCGGTAGCTCCAGGCCGGCCCGCAGGAACGACTCCGGCGGTGCGTTGGCGCGGTAGTAATTGAGGCCGGGAGTCAGCGAACCATTCGCCTCCAGATCGGCGATCACCTGGTCAACGTCGGGATGCCTGGCCCACCTGCGGAAGTTGGCCCAGTCGTTGCCCGACAGCCACTCCTCGGCGATCCCCGGGAATTGGAACAGAAGCATGTACCACGACTTCTCATATTGCTCAAAGCCGTCCACCAGGAACGTCGCCGGGTGGCCGACAGACAGCGCCACGAGATGGTCGACGCGATCGCTGGCTAGAGCTCCAAGGCCCCACGCGAGCGCTGCACCCCAATCGTGACCCACAACGTGCGCGCGCTCAACACCAGCGTCCCCCAGCACCGCCAACACATCAGCCGCGAGGAGCGGCAGTGCGTAGGCCTCGACCTCCGTCGGCTTGTCCGAGCGCCCGTAGCCTCGCAAGTCGGGAACGATCACCTTGAAACCCGCTTCGTTCAGCGCCGAGACTTGGTTTCGCCAAAGGCGTCCGGAGTCCGGGAATCCGTGGAGCAGCACCACTGGACGCCCGTCGCCGGTTACCTCATATTCAATGCTGACTCCGTCCACATCAACGCGCATTCATCCTCCTCACGATCGCGAACACACCGCGCAAACCTACAGCCCGTGGAAGACATCGGGCCTTCTGGCAACGCAAGCACATCTATCCCGAAAGCAGCACTCCCGGCGAAATGGCTCAGCCTCCCCTTTGATCGACCAGCAGTCGTCTCCCTTGGCGCTGATCCGATCCCCGAGGCGCCCGCTTTTGCGCAGGACGATGGCCCAAAGCCCATCGTCCGAAGGAGGACCTCATGCATTCCGTTCCGTTGCTCGATTGCGCCGGTCGCGTGCGCTCGCCCGCGACATTGCCGGGATACCACCGGGGACGCCCGCCGCGTAACAAGGGACTGCAATATCCGCCCGATCCGCCGACGGTCGAGGAGATCGTCGCCGTGATGCGTGCCGCCGGCGAGACACCGGATGGCCTGAGACTCCGAGGCCTGGTGGTGGTGCTCTGGCGCGCGGGACTACGAATTAGCGAAGCGCTCGCGTTGACCGAGAGCGATCTAGACGCGACGCGCGGAGCGATCCTGGTCCGCCGCGGCAAAGGCGGCAAGCGCCGCGAGGTTGGGATGGACCGCTGGGCCTGGGAACAACTTTCCCCCTGGCTCAGAACGCGAGCATCACTTCCGGTGGGCGCGGTGTTCTGTGTACTGCGCGGACCGACACGAGGACGCCCCTGCGCACCAGCCGGCCTCCGCGCCCAGCTCCGCAGGACTGCGGTCCAGGCCGGCGTCCGACGGCGGTTCGCCCCCCATCAGCTCCGCCACGCGCACGCCGTCGAGATGTCTCGCGAAGGAGTCCCCCTAGTGGTCATACAGCGCCAACTCGGACACGCAGATCTTGGGATCACCTCTGCGTATCTGCGCGGGATCGATAACACCGAGATCATCCACACCGTCCACGAGCGGCCCGCACCGACGATCCCAGCAACCAACGGACTCCTCACCCTGAGCTAGACACGCTGGCCAGTCCTAAGAATCGTCAGGGAGCACCGCATACTCGGCGGTGCTCCCGACCCCGCAAAGCAAACGTCCCGACCCCATCACCGAGCACCGCGTCAGACGACTGCTGCTCGATCATTGCGGTAGTCAGGAGCGCACGGACACCGCCTAGTTTTCTCCCGACCTACGGCTCCTTGCCCTAGGGTCGGAGTTGCAACTCTGATCGAGCGAGGAGGGAAGCGTGATCTTCATCACGACTTACAGGATCAAGCAGCAAAGCAGGGACGAAACCAAGAAGCTGATGGGCGTCTTTGCCGAGAAGGGTGTGCCGTCTACCGTAAAAGCGCACTATGTGGCCGCCGACGGCAGCCAGGGCGTGGTGATCTCGGAAGCTGATGATCTGGAGGAGGCTTATCGGAACCTTCTCAACTACGGGGAGTGGATCGAGTACGACACCAAGCCTTACCTGACCATCGAGCAGGCCCTACCCCACATCGCGGATTACGTCGGTTGATGTAGCTCGCCTTCAAGCTGAGCGCCGGCACGGCCAGGGGGCCCCTGTTCGCCCTCGACTCACACCCGGCCGCATCGATCAGCGCTTGCGCCGGTGCCCTGCCACCGCTGCATCTTCGATCAAAGCACGAGAGCGGCTGAGGCCGCTGGGATCGTCCGTGGTTTGGTCGCGCGTCCTGTGAACAGGATGGCTTGAGCGCGTCTCCCCACCGATGTAGGGTCGGCGTAGACCCGACCGAGGAGGGACAGATGGCGACCTTCGTTTTGCTCATTGACTGGACTGAGCAGGGTGTGGGGAAGTTCAAAGACAGCGTCGATCGTTACGAGGCAGCGGAAAGTCAGTTCGAGGAATTGGGCGTGCGCTTCAGGGACGTTTACTGGACCTTGGGAAGCCACGACCTCGTGAGCATCGTCGATGCGCCAGACAGCGAGACGCTGGCCGCCGCGTTGCTGAGGCTGGCCTCCCAAGGCAACCTTCGCACTACTACTTTGCGCGCGTTTTCCGCTGAGGAGATGCGGGGGGTGATCGCCAAGGCGGGCTAGCGGCACAAGCTGGGTTAGTGGCGACCGAGTCCAACCCGCGCAAGCCCGACTGTCAACTTGGCCGCGCCCCGCGCCGCTGTCGCTAAGGGCTAACAAGCAGTAGCGAGGCGAACATCCCCGAGTTGATTGCGCCCGAGACTGCTGGATCTCGATCGAAGCGTGGCCGGGGAAGGACGGGAATGCGGTGGCGACCACGTTTCCGTAGTTCTAGCGGTTGACTCTGCGGGGACGCGTGCTGGTACGGTGCGTCCGCTATTCGCCCCCTGGGCCGGGGGGAGCGGTACGACGCGTAAAGGATGTTCGTATGCGGAAGTCTGGGATCGTGGCGTTGCTCAGGCTGGCGCTCGCAGTGGTGGGTGCGGCTGGAGCGGCTAGTTCGACTTGGTGGCCGGAAGTCGTGAGGTTGTGACGAGTTTTATGTGGCGGGGGCGATCCGGGCGTTCTGTACGTGTTCGTTGACGGCTGATCCGAGCGTCGCGAGGGCGCGGCGGATTTCGATTTTGGCGGGTGGCTTGTCGGCTTCGAGCAAGGGTCGCAATAGCCGGTTCTGCAGCTTGGTGTAGAAGACGGCGACGCGGATGCCCTCGTCGGTGAGGACATAGGTGTTGCTGCGGGGGAGGCGTTGGATGAGGCCGTGGAGCCGCAGGCGGCGGAGGTCGTAGCTCATTTTGCTGGCGCTGTAGTCCTGGGCGAGGAGTCCGGCGACGAGCCCGCGGAGGGTCTTGTTGGTGAAGCCGGTGACGGCGCCGAGGATGGTGCACAGGGCGCCGGCCAGGGCTATTGCTCGAATGTCCCCGAAGCGCAGCGCTCCGGTTCTTTGGCCCTCTCGGTTGTAGGGCTGGTGGATGCGCTCATAGAGCGCAGAGCCGATGGCACAGCTCTGGCCGGCCCGTTCGATGATAAGCAGTCGTTGGTTGACGGCGCGGGCTTTGTCGATCAGTTCGGGGAGGTGGTGCAGGCGGCGTTTGACGTCGAGGTCGTCGGGTCGGTTGATGACGGTCTCGATCCGCAGCGCGCGGCCGTCTTTGAGGTATTGCTTGACGCGGGAATGCTTGTAGCGGAAGTCGATCCGCACCTCGGTGCCGCTGGAGAATATGCGCGTCTGGTAGGGGTGGCGGGTCGGTCTGCTCAGCTGGCGGGCGAATACCATCGAGACCTGCTCGGGGCGGCCGATTCCGATGTTGTCGGCGACCAGCGCCTCGAAGAACGAGCGGGCGCGGCGGGGGTCGTCGAGCACGAGTGTGCGAGAAACCTCGACCTGGCGCATCGAGAGCTCCCACCAGTACCCGGCGGCGCGATCCTCGGCGCTCAGCGGCGTCGGGATCTGGCAGATCCAGCGGTCGAAGAATGCCTGCACGTGCTCCGGGCCGAAGCTGTCGCAGATGGCCTGCAGTCGCTCGGGCTGATCACAGGCCGCGAATCCGTTGGAGAGAGCAGTGAATGCGATCCCGGCCTTGGCCGCTTGGCGCTTGACCCACTCATGGCCGTTGACCCAGACCTTCGCCGACCACGGACCGTAGGTGCAGATCTTGATGAATGCCGGCCCGAACTCTGGGTCGAGGATGTAGAAGTAGTACGCGCCGACGCGGCGCTTCTCCCAGAAGAACTCAAGTGCTGCGACCCCCGGTTTGCCAGAGCGATTACGGGCGCTCGACACCCGCTGGAACTCCTCGGCCACAACCACCGCGACGACCCCGAAGCGGCCCTCGCGCTCGGCCTGCTCCAGGTACTGGCGGACGTGATCGAGCTTGCGATCGTCCCAGCGCGAGCGATCCGGCGAGCCCAGCCGCAGCACCGGGATCCCACGCTCACGAACGAACCTGCGCGTCTGAGCTCGGAAGCGGTCACCGATCCGGCCCAACAGGGCCGGCGACGGGATCGGATGACCGAAATGGCCGCACAGGAACCGCACCAGCTGACCGGGAACCTGCAACCCCGGCACGTACGCGTTCAACAGCAGCCGATCGACACATTCGATCTCGAGCGCCACATGACCCTCGAGCACGTCGTTGATGTTCGCCACGCTCGCCATAGCCGCATGGTGAACGCGAAGGGCGGGCTTTGCCCGCCCGGCCGTCCGCCCCTCAACCGGGGGAGGCCGGGAGGGGGGCCTGACCCCCTCCCGCTAATAGACGCGTCCGCAAGTTCTGATCGCTAGGCGGCGAGCGCGAGCTTGGGCTCGTGCCGGTCGATTCTGTCGATCAGGTTGTTGAGGTCTTGGCGGGTGAAGGTCCACTCGAACGGGCGGGCGACCTGGCGGTAGTGCTCGCCGAACCCGAGCAGCCGCTCGGCGAGCGCGTCGAGGGTCGCGAGGTCGTTCGGGGTCAGCGCTTTGCGTTGCACGACCGAGAAGTACAGCTCGATCTGGTTCAGCCACGAGGCGTGCACGGGCAGGTGAATCAACCTGGCTGTCGGCCAGCGGTCTTGCATGCGTTTGATCGACGTCTTGCCGGCGTGGGAGGAGCCGTTATCGACGATCCAGTAGACGGTTCTGGCGGACGCGTAGGGCTCGGTGCTCATGACCTGTTCCACCAGCCGGCCGAACGGCCCGATCCCGGTCTTGGGCTCGACCCGATCGAACAGGTTGGCGTGGTGGACATCCCACGCGGCGAGGTACGCGAGCGTGCCGCCGCGCTCGTACTCGAACTCGTATCGACTGGGGCGCCCCGGTCCAGGCGCGCTGGTCTGATGCTCGCGGCCGAGTGCCTGCAGCTGGCTCTTCTCATCCGCACTGATCACGTACTCGTCAGGGCGCAACCGCTTGCCGGCGAAGATCCGCTGGTAGAGGTCCAGCGCCCTGCCGGCCTTCTCCGCGAACGCCGGGTCGCGGCGGTAGATCCAGCACTGCTGCTGCCACGGCTTGATCGCGTCCTGGTGCAACCATCGCCAGATCGTCGACGCAGACGCGTCGGTGACCGCCAACTCGATCACGAGCCGGTACAGCTCAGTGCGTGAGAAGCGGCCCAGCGGCAGCCCGTACCGTGCCGGCAGCTCGCAAGCGACCGCCTTCACGGCGGCGACCTGCTCCGGGGGGGAAACGGCGCGGGCGACCCGCGCGCGGTTTGTCCCTCAACCCCTCAAGCCGATCAACGTAGAACCGTTTTCGCCACTTCCCGACAATCCCCGCCGTCGTGTCCAACCTGGCGGCGATCTCCGTGTCGTGCAACCCATCGGCGGCGTACAGCACGATCCGCGCGCGCTGCACATCCTGAAACGGCAGCTTCTCCGCCCGGGCCCGACGCGTCAGCTCCCGCCGCTCCTCCACCGAGAGCTCAATCCGATGCCGGGCCGGGCGTGCCATCGCGATACATAACTTCGCCGCCGTCCGCCCGAGTCCTTCAACCCAGTTCTAACCCGTACTTACGGACGCGTCTACTAGGTTCGTGGTCGGGGCGAGCGGTCTTGGTGTGAGGCGCGCGCGGTTACGAGTGTGGCTGCTGGCCTTTGGCATGTGTTGCACGGTGGTGTCGTTGGCTGCGGCCGGTTCTGCGGACGCGGCCGCACGCGGTGTCGACGCGCATAGGCCGAAGCCGGTCGCACGGTTTGTCGTTCCTCGCGGTTGGAGCCTTGTCGGCAGGGACGCGCAGGCGGTCGTCATCGACCGTTCCCTGGGCTACTTAACCGTTGGCGACGCGTCGGCGCTCCAGTACCGGTATTGCCTGCGCAGCACCGGTCGATTCCGGGTTCTCGTTACCGATACCAATAGCGCGGACCTCCCATGGGAGATGGACATGTACCGCCATATGGTCCTTTCCGGCGTCTATGTCGCGTACGGGACGGAGGACATTTCAGGGGGCACCGGCGACGAGAACTGCGCCCTTTGGGTGACGAGCTACAACTTGCGGACGCGCCAGGGAAGTAACGTCTTCGACTTCGACTGTACTGCCTACTACTTTGGGGTCTACGGGGCCGGTGCGCCCCTCGGGCTCTTGGGGCCCTTGAGCTTGAACTCTCGTGGGTTTGCCGCCTGGCGGATGACGGGGGGCCTCCCGCCCTACTCGTCCGGTGGCAACGACGTCACCCAGCAGATCTACGCGTACGACAGCCACGGCACAAGGCTGCTCGATAGCACCCCACCCGGCTCCGACACCGCGCTCGACAATCTCAAGCTCAAAGGCGACCTGCTCACTTGGACCCACAACGGCACACCCCGCCAAGCCCAGCTCGGATAAGCGCTCGCCGGGCACGGGCTGAGCCATAACGACTTGCGCTTCGGGCTACAAGCAACAGCGACGAGAACGTCGTCGCGCGGCTGCGCCCGAGACTGCCGGATCTCGATCCAAGCGGTAGCGAGGGCTCGCGGCTCAATCCCGCCACTGCGTGAAGCAGCGGAGGCGCGGCGCTGGTAGCCTCGCTGCGGCAAGGCGGCCGGGAGGGCACTGGAAAGGATCGGGGAGCGCGATGTCACGACGGGCTGGGTTGGGCTTTCTTGGTGAGCGTGGGTGGCGGCTGCTTTCGGTGTGTGGCGCCGCAGCGGTGGCCGCGCTCGTGACGCTTGGAGTCGCGGATTCCGCTGCTGCCGGCATGGTTGTGGTAGTCAATTCGACCGGTGATGGGGCTTGGGACGGTACGCCGGGGGTGTGCGAGACAGCCACCGGGAACGGTGTTTGCACGGTTCGTGCTGCATTTGCGGTTGCGAACACGACTGCGGAGGCGGTGATCGACTTCGCGATTCCGGGCGCAGGGGTTCACTCGATTACGCCCGGGTCACAGCTTCCCGTGTTGACGCAGCCGGTGACGGTCGACGGCACTAGTCAGCCGGGCTATGCGGGCGTGCCGTTGATCGAGCTGTCCGGCGCGTCCGCGCCTGCTGTTCCGGGCATCGAGTTGCTCGGCGGTGCTTCGACGGTTCGCGGGCTCGTTATCGATCGCTGGGGGGCCCAGGGGATCCTGATCGAGTCCAACCACAACACGATCGCTGGCAACTATGTCGGACTCGCGCCGGACGGAGAGTCTTCGGCTGGGAACGCTGCATCGGGCGTGTTGATCTTCGGCGCTTCGGGGAACACTGTGGGCGGCACCGTGGCGTCAGATCGCAATGTGATCTCCGGCAACGGTGACAAGGGGGTCCAGATCCAGAGGACGACACCGTCCAGCCCCTCGCCCGCGACCGGCAACGTCGTGGAGGGCAACTACGTCGGTACGAACGCGACCGGCGCCGCGCCCCTTGCGAACGCGCTGGATGGGATAAGTCTCGTCTGGGGAGCTCAGGGCAACACGATCGGGGGGTCGGTGCCCGGTGCGCGCAACGTCGTCTCAGGAAATGGCCGGGTAGGTATCTCGTTGTTTGACACCTCCACCGGTAACGTCGTCGACGGTAACTACATAGGCACTAACGCAGCTGGCACGGCAGCGCTCGGCGGCAATCCGGCGTGTGGCATCCAGCTCAACTCCGCCTACAACATTGTCGGTGGCGCTTCGCGGTCGGCTGGCAACGTGATCTCCGGCAATGCAGGTTGCGCGATCGCCGACGCCCCGCAACCAGGCCAGAACGGCTCCAGCGGCTACGACGTGATCGACGGCAACTACATCGGCACCGACGCAGCCGGCACGGCCGCGATCGGCGGCAACGGCCCGCAGGCGCTCGTCGTGCTGAGCTCCTCAAACACGATCGGTAGCACGGCCCCAGGAACCGGGAACGTGATCTCTGGCAACGCGGGAGTTGGCATCTGGATCGCTGGTCTGGGCGCCACCGCCGATGTCGTGAAGGGCAACTACATCGGCACCGGCGCGACGACGACGCGTGCGATCGGTAACGCGGGCGACGGTGTGTTGGTCGGAGGAGGCGCCCAGGGCAACACCATAGGCGGTACCGCTCCGGGCGCCGGGAACACGATCGCTCACAACGCCTCCAACGGGATTGAGATCAGTGGCGGGACCGGCGACCCGATCGAGGGCAATTCGATCTTCGCGAACTCTGGTCTCGGCATCGCGCTGACGTCGGGCGGGAACGGCAACGAGCCTGCACCCACGGTCCTCTCGGCACTGTCAAACGGTCCGTCGACGACGATCTCTGGAAAGGCCGCGACCCGGCGCAGAGTCGAGGTGTTCGCCAACGCGAGCTGCAGCGACCCCGAAGGCGCGGTGCTCCTCGGCGCAACTGTGTCGGCAACCGGAAACTGGTCGCTGACGGTGCCTGCCGTCGCGATCGGGAACGGCATCACCGCCACCGCCACCAACCTGGTTAGCGACAACACGTCCCAGTTCTCGACCTGCCAGGCGAACCGGCTCCCACCGGCTGTTATCACCTCTATAATCCCGAACTCCGGGTCGATCAAGGGCGGCACGACCGTGAGGATCGTCGGCCAGTACCTCTCGGCCACGTCGGTCAGCTTCGGCGGCAGACCCGCGGCCAGGTTCACGGTCAACTCCCCGACCCAGATCACGGCGGTCTCGCCGCCTCGCTCCGTGCCCGGTGTTGTTGCTGTGACCGTCACCACCGCCGGCGGCAACAGCGCAGCCGTCGCGCCGGACGAGTTCACCTACATCGCCTGTGTCGTACCTAGGCTGAAAGGCAAGACGCTCAGGCAAGCGAGGAAGGCCGTAAAGCACGCCGACTGCCAGCTCGGTAAGGTCAAGCCAAAGGGTCAAACGACGGGCCACGTCAAGACACAAAGCCCCAAGGCTGGAAAAGTGCTCGCCCCGGGCAGCAAGGTGCAGGTCAAACTGGGCTAGGCCTCCGCGCAGCAGACCTCCCGCTTGCGCCTCGCGCGAAACCGCAGCCAGCAAGCGTGCCTTCTCGGTTGGGCTACAAGCAACAGGGACGAGAACGTCGCCGATCTGGCTGCGCCCGAGACTGCTGGATCTCGATCTAGGCGGCAGTGATGCGAACGTTCGAGGCTTGCGCGACGCCGAGACGCTGTGGACGCGGGTTTGAGACCGGCAGCGGGCGCCCCAGTGGCCAGAAGCTGATGGGCGTCTTTGCCGAGAAGGGTGTGCCGTCCACAGTGAAGGCGCACTATGTGGCCGCTGACGGCAGCCAGGGTGTGGTGCTCGCGGAGGCCGATGATCTGGAGGAGGCCTACCGAAACATCCTGAACTACTCGGAGTGGATCGAGTACGAGACCAAGCCGTACCTGACGATCGAACAGGCTCTGCCCCACATTGCAGACTACGTCGGTTGATGCACGAGCCGCTCACCCCGTAGATCGCGATCCAGCACCGTTATTGCGGCGTAGGTTCGGGCCACCCAGGACTCTCCGTTATCGATCGCTGCGGCGGTGACCAGGCAACGGACGGGAGTGCGTGGTTAGTACTGAATAACGTTTCCGTAGTTCGAGGGGTTGACTGTCCGGGGACACATGCTGGTACGGTGCGTCCGCTAATCGCCCCCGGGCCGGGGGAGCGCAGTAATTGAGACGGAAAGGACCTCGCTTATGCGTAAGCATGGCGTGTGGGGATTGGTCGTGCTGGCGTTCGCGTGCTGGTTTGCGGACGCGCCGTCGGCGTCGGCGTCGGCGTCGGCGACGGCGACGGGCAAGCTCTCGTACGGGGGCGGCGCCGTTTTGCATTCGAGCGCGCCGTACCTGGTCTTCTGGACTCCGAGCGGCGAGAGCATCCCGGCGAGCTCGCGGTCGCTGATGGAGCGCTACCTCACCGATGTGGCTGCCGACAGCGGCAGGTCGAGCAACGTGGTCGGGGTGTTGCGCCAGTACTACGACCGCACCGGGTTCGCGGACTACCGGCAGACGTTCAAACCCGCTCGCCAGGTGATCGTCGACACGCACAGCTATCCGCCGCGGGAGGCAGGGTCGTGTCCGCAGGTCAGCAGCTTCTATCCGCACTGTATCGCCGACGATCAGCTTCAGGCCGAGCTGCAGCGCCTGATCACAGCCGACCACCTACCGACCGCTGGCTCGATCAACGCAGCGTCCCCGGCGGGCTCGGCCCCGGCGAGGCTGGCGGCGAACGCGCCGATCTACAACGTGATCCTGCCCGCCGACGTCGAGGTCTGCAACACGCTGAACGGTCTCTGCACGGGCAACCAGATCAGCGGCTACCACTTCAACTTCGTCGACAGACGTGGCGATGTCGTCCTGTACGCGGCACTGCCGCTCTGGCCGTTGCGCGCCGGCTCTCTGCTGGTCCCCTGCCCCACGGGGCCCGTCTGCCACTTGGATGGCACCACCGTCGTGCAGTCCCCCAATCGCGACGTCCACACAGACGGCTTGATCAGCGCCCTGAGCCACGAGGTCAGCGAAGTGATCACCAATCCGTACGGGGGCTGGATCAGCCCGAGCACCGAGAACGAGGTGGGCGACAACTGCGAGATGAACACCTCAGCGAAGCTCCCACCGGGCCTCGGGAGCAACCCCAACGCGTTCCGGCCTACGCTCGGCGGCAGCGAGGCAGCGGGAACGCTGTACACGCAGCTGATCAACAGCCATCGGTACTACACGCAGAGCGAGTGGAGTAACGGCGACAACAACTGCGAGATGCGGCCCTCACCCGGCAAAATCGCTCCGCGCTTTGCCGTCTCCCGGGGACTTCACGCGGCGATCAGATCACTGGCGTTCAACCCCGCCGCGACTACAAGCACGAACGCTCTCTCGAGCGCGACGTGGAACTTCGGGGACGGTTCGCAGACCGGCTTCTCCACCGGAAAGGCTGCGCTGACGCCGACGACGCACCGCTACCGCAGAGCCGGGCGCTACTCGGTAACGCTCACGCTCATCGACAACCGCGGCAACCTCAGGACAGCGACCCGCAGGCTCGTGATCAAGTAAGCCGGCCACGAACTCTGAGCAAGTAACCCGACTGTCGCATCGGGCTACACGCAATCGCCCGCCCGAACCGGGCGCTGACTTCTGCTTTCGTTACCGTCGACGGACGTTCGCGACTTGCGTTGAGGCGACGTGAGAGTCGCGAAGCGTTGCGATGGGGTCATGGCTGCAGGACGCGCACGTTGACCGCGTGCCCTGCGTGCTCTGTGAAATAGACCCAGCTGGGAAGGGCTCGGCGGTCAGGTGGGTGCTTGCCCCGAGCGCGAGCGGCGTGTACAGGTAGGACGATCACGCCGTACCGTCCGGGTGCAAGCGACCCCAGTGCGACGGTCACGGTGCCGCGCCCTGCCGGATGGAATCCGACCTTAATCGGCTTGCCGAATGTCGGTCGCGGGCCCCAGTCCCGGTCGTACGGCTCGGGCGGCGGATTGCGTTTGAGATGAGCGACGAACCGGCCGCTTTATGGAACGTCAGCTTCAGGTGGAGTTGACCATGCGCGATACGGGCGGCGGTGATATGGGCCCCGACGGTCGGGAGGTTGCAGCCCTCAGCCCTGGGGTTGTGGGTGACGCAGTAATTCTGAGCGGTAGCCGGCGGCACCCCGAGAGCAATCGCGCTGACCACGGCCGCGCTGATACCGCCGCATGCCACGCGCTGACGTCTCCAAGCGAACGGCCCACCGCCCCGGTGCGCCTGAACATCAGACATTCTCATCACCCCGGTTCAGATCCCGCTGCGACCCGCTGCCGCAGCCTCATCTGTCGACGCTACCGCAGCCGTGCGCACGAATGCAACGGGCGTGTGCGTACGTTGCACATGCCGCGACAAGCCCGGATCCCATTGACGATCGCTTTGGGCAGGCGGGCCGCGAGCGCCCCCGCGACTGCATCGGCGACACACCGCTCGTTCCGGCCAGCCGGTGCCGCGTTTGGCCGGCGGCGGACTTGTGGGTCGAACAGAAGCACGCCGTCCAGCTCGCACCGAGCCGAAGGAGCGAGTCAACGGAGCTCGGGGCAACAAGCTCCGGGCTGGATGGCTCCTTGACACGTGGGTCGCGTGGTCCGTGTGTCGGGAAGCGAGGAGCTGACCTCGTCGGTCGTCCGACGGTGAACCGTGTGGCCTCGGCGATTAGGGGCGCAGCTTGACGCGATCTCCGGGCTGCAGCGTCGCCGGTTTGAGCTGCGGGTTCAGTTGCTCGAGTTTGGCGATGTTAATCCTGGTCTTTGCGGCGATCAGTCCGAACGAGTCTCCGGAGCGCACGGTCCAGATGCGGGGGCCAAGGGGCTTGTGCCGTGGCTGCGGCGGATGCCTCCAGAGGTTCAGGCGCTGGCCGGGGACAAGGGCGCCCGGATCGATGTTCGGGTTGAACGCCTCAAGTTGCGCGATGGTTAGCCCTGTCTTTGCCGAGATCGTCGTGAGCGTATCGCCGGGATGGACGGTCCAGTAAGGCCGTAGGTGAGGGGGAGTCGCATGAAGGGCTCCCGCGCGGCCAGAACGCCCGGCAGAGCTAAAGGGGGACTTCACGACCACGACGATTGTGGCCGCCACTACTGTCGCGAGCGCGGCGAGTACGACGAAGCGCGCGATCAAGCGAGCCAGCCCTCGACGTCGACGCGGTCCACGAGCCGGCACAACGTGGAATGCACCGGATCCCGAGCGGATCGAAGCGGGCATTGTTCGCATCACGGTACGCCTGAGCGCGCGCCAAGTCCATGCGGGGAAACTACGGTCGAGGAGGTGGTGTTCGCGGCTTTCGCGGAACTTTGAGGAGCGGCTCGGATTGTCCGGAGGCCACGGCCATGCGGCCCTCCGGGCCTCGGAGGGGCAGGCACGGATGAGCCGAGAGGCTTGGGCGAAGGATGATCGTGTGGGCGCTTGACGTCCTCCGTGTCGCGTCCGAAACAGGGTGATTGGCGGTGCGCGATAAGTGCGATCACGATCAGCGCGGTCAAGGCCGGCGTTGGCGGCCATGTGGGTCTCGTTGTGCCCGGTGCGATCGCTGATGAACAGAACCTGCTTCCCGTCCGGGAAGAAAAGAGCGGAGTTGTAGTCGACTGCTTCCCCGCATTGCTCCGCACGGGAGCGGTGAGCCGGCGGGCGTGCGAGCCGTCCGCCCGCGCGATGTAAAGCCCGAACAACCCGCCGCGGTCGCTGCCAAACGCGATTCGCCGATTGGGGTGTCCGCCATGGGTTTGCCGACGGCCGAAGCTGGGAATACGCTCGCCGCCAAGATTGAGCCCGTCGCCGAGATCTGAGTCCCGTCGATTCTTGTTCGTTTTGTGGGAGGGAGGTGGCAACGTTGCGCCCCAGCTCGAGCTGGCTAGGGGTCTGCTCGAGCACGGTCACTCGGTGCGAGTGCTTACCGAGGACTGCCTGGCAGAGGACGTGGCGGCGGTTGGCGCGCTCGTTTCGAGCCATTCGTGACGGCCCCTAATCGTCGGTCTCGTGGTGACGATCTGATTCGCGATTGGGAGGCACGGACGCCGCTCGGCGCGTTTGCCCGCGGCCGCGATCGGGTGATGATGGGACCTGCTTCTGCTTGTGGCTGTCGGGCAAAGAGTGTCGTCCGGCGCGGTTAATTCAATTCATGAATGCCGCAGAACTTCATTGCTTGCGACCGGGGGCAGTCGATGTTGTTGCCGCCGGATTTGACGGATTGGGTGCCGGACGATCATCTGGTGTGGTCGATCCTCGGGGCCGTTGATGAGATGGATTTGAGCGCGTTCTATGGGGCGTATCGGGAGAACGGTCAGGGCCGCGCGGCGTATGAACCGTCGATGATGGCCCATCACCGAGGGCTCATACGCCGCTCGGCCGTGACCATCACCCCGATAGGCCCCATAGAACGCATCAAGGTCCATCTCCTTGACCGCATCGATCACAAACCACGCCAAATGATCACCCGGCACCCAATCCCGAACGTCCGGCGGCAACAAAAACCCTTGCTCACGACGGCTCTCAATGAAGTTCTGCGGCATGCAGAAATTGTGTTAATAGTGCTTTGTTAGGTGTCACTCGTCGTGACGGTCGAGGGTGAGTGTCAGTCGGTCGACGTTGATGCGTCGCCGGCAGGTTCGGCAGCGGCCGTCCCAGCACTTGAAGAGCGGCTGCAGTAGCAGCACGGCCTTCGGGAGTGTCAGGCCGGCCGCGGGCGAAAAGGGTTGAGCCGTTCGAGGGTGAGGAACCCGTGGGCGGCGGTCACCAGCGCGGTGTGGTGATACCAGCCAAGCCAGGAGCGGCCTTCGTAGTGGTCCAGGCCGAGCTCGCCCTTGAGCTGCTTGTAGTCGAGCTCCATCTTCCAGCGCATGCGCGCGAGCCTGGCGAGCCGCTCGGGCTCGGTGTCGGCGGGCAGGTTTGAGATCCAGTAGTCGATCGGCTGTTCGTGATCGTCGGGCCATTCGGCTATCAGCCATTCCTCGCGCGGCGGGACCTCGGAGCCCTCGCGCCACCCGATCCATCCCTCGCTCTCGCGCCAGGCGTGGCCGGCATGAACGCGGGCGATGATGAACCTGGAGGTGACCGGCTCGCCGTCGGGTCCGTCGCGGAACGTGACGGTCTGCGCGCTTTCGGCTCCGAGTCTCGCGACCAGCTCGCCGATCGACACGGGCTGGCGGTCGGGCCGCGGTCGACGTGGCGCACGGCTCGCGCCGGGCTTCTTGGCGGGCACCGCGAACGTGGTGCCCTGCTCGAACACCTTCGCCTTGGGCCCGACCGCCAGCACGTACTCGCAGCCGGCCTCGTCGAGCCGATCACGCAGCCAGGTGTTCTCACCGTAGGCGTGGTCACCCAGCACCGGTGCGCTCGGAACATCCCAGCGTGCGGCGCGCTCGACCAGCTCGACCCCGAGCTCCGGCTTGGTCTTGAACTCAACCTCCGACGGGATCTTCGCCTTGCGCCGACGCTCCACGTCCTCACACCAGTCCCCCGGCAGATACAGCGCCCACCCCAACGGCACCGTCCCCCGCGCGCCGACCGCGTGCACCGACACACCGATCTGACAGTTACCCGTCTTGCCCAACGTCCCCGAGTACTGACGCTTGACCCCCGGCGAGTCCTTCCCGTCCTTCGGAAACCCAGTGTCATCCAACACCCACGCCTCAACCCCGATCACCGGCGCGACCCGCTCGGCGACAGCCTTGACCACCGACGCCGGATCCCACGGGCTATCAGCCAGGAACTGCTGCATCGACTGGTAGTCAGCATCCCCACCCAACCGAGCGACCAGCGGCTCAAGCGACTTGCGCGCCCCATCCTCGAGCAACCCCCGCAGATACAAACCACCATTGCAGACCTGCACCGGCCGGTTCATCGCCTCCGCCAACACCTCGCCCGCGAACGCCTCCAGCCGCTCACGCACGACCGACGGTCGATCAACGTCGTCCTGCTCGACCTGCGAACCCGCAACAGTCACAACCACCATCATGACCCCCTCGCGCTCAGCAGCAACCGCGAAGAGGATTCGCCGCAAACAACGAGAATTCCTACCCCGAACCTAACAAAGCACTATTAAGACCATTCCGGGATGGCTCAGAATTTCATTGGTTGTGATCGTGATCAGTCGTTCTTGATGCCGCCGGATGTGCGGGATTGGCTGCCTGAGGGTCACCTCGCTTGGTTCGTGTTGGACGCGGTCGCGGGGATGGACTTGGGTGAGTTCTATGCGGCGTATCGGGTCGACGGGGTCGGCCGGCGGGCGTATGATCCGGCGATGCTGGTGGCTTTGTTGTTGTACGGGTATGCGCGTGGGGTGCGGTCGGCGCGGAAGCTCGAGCGGGCGTGCGTGGAGGACGTGGCGTGCAAGACGATCGCGATGTTGGAGACGCCCGATCACGCGACGATCGCGAGGTTCGTGGCGCGGCACGAGGTGGCGCTTGCGGGGTTGTTCGGTCAGGTGCTGGCGCTGTGTGGTGAGGCTGGGTTGGTCAGGCCGGGTGTGGTCGCGATCGATGGGACGCGGATGGCGGGGAACGCGAGTCGCGAGTCCACGCTGCGCTTTGAGGAGATCGCGCGGGAGATCGTGGCTGAGGCGAAGGCGACGGATGAGGCGGAGGATGAGTTGTATGGCGATGAGCGCGGGGATGAGCTGCCTGAGCAGTTGCGCACGCGGGAGGGGCGGGCGGAGTTCTTCCGTCAGGCGCGTGAGCAGCGCGCGGCTGAGGTCAGCAGCAGTCCGGAGCAGCCTGTGGTGTCCGAACCGGAGCCGATCTCGGCTGAGCAGGATGGGTTCGAGTTCGACACTGAGCGGATCGTGGCGCGCGGCCAAGGACGCGAGGGTTGGACGCGGGAAGCGCACCGTCAGCTCGAGCAGCGGCGTTGGGAGAACCCCGATCCCGTCCCGCGCGCGCGCCAGGAGCGGCTGCTGCTCGCGGGTGAGCGGCTGGAGGCCGAGCGCGACGCGCAGGTCGCGGCCAAGCGGGCGTATGAGGATTACCGGGAGCACGGTCGCGACACGACAGGCCGCAAGCTCGGCCGCCGACCAAAGCCGTGGGTCGCGCCGGAGGTGCCTGACGGGGTGGTGAGCGTCAGCGACCCCGACACCCAGCGGATGAAGGCCAATCGCGGATACGTCCAGGGGTACAACGCGCAGGCGGTCGTCGACGAGGGGCAGATCGTGATCGCGGCAGAGGTCACTAACACCCCGGCCGATTTCTCCAACCTGAACCCGATGGTCGACGCGGCGATCGGCGAGCTCGAGCAGGCGGGCGTCGCCGGCCGGCCTGAGCTCGCGCTTGCGGATGCGGGGTATTGGAATGAGCAGCACATGGATGAGGTGATCGCGAACAAGCACATCCAGGTGCTGATCCCTCCAGACTCAGCCGGCCGAGCCGAGCCTCGGCCGGGGTGGACCGGCGGGCGGTACGCGTGGATGCGAACCGTGCTGGGATCCCACGGCAAGCTGCTGTATCGAAGACGGATCCAGATGATCGAGCCGGTGTTCGCTCACACCAAGCACAACCGCTCGATCACCCGGTTTCAGCGCAGGGGCAGATCCGCGGTGCGCACTGAGTGGCGATTACTGATGGCGACCCACAATCTCACCAAGCTCCACCGCCACCAAATCGCCACCGTGGCGGCCTAAAACCGCCTTTACGCAGCCACACCACGAAATCTGCCGGGCCCGCTGCTAATGACCCACCCATCACGCAGCACCCTCGCCAGGCACCGCGATCGTTAAGCGACAGCGTGCCGGGCCGGCCTGCCGGCCACCTGTCAGGAGTGAAAATCACGTTGAGGCAGGGGCAACCACGCCCTGGGCCCGGGGTCCGCGAGGCAGATCGGGCGACATCTGCCGGGCCGCGACAGCGAAGTGGGACCGTTACAGCACATTCTCGCACCGCCCGACACGGCGAGCACGGATTTACAGGACAGCCTCGCGACCAAGCGGTCGCTGGTGCAGAGAACGGTGTTGCCGTCCATCGAGATGCGCGTGCCGCGACCGAGCGGGCGCGCGACAGGAGCCAGAGCAGTCGCGCTACGTGGTGTTCGAAGGCTGCGAGCCGGCTGGCGCACGGAGCGCCGCATCGAGCTCTGCGCGGGGGTCATCGACCTTTGTGATCTTGAACGAGCGTGGATCGGCGTGGTCCCACTTCACCTTTCGCGACTTCGAATGGAACCTCACCCCGACCACCTGTCCCTCCTGCGGGAAAGCAAAGCTCGGGCCGGCTTCCGGCTGGGACAGCTTGGCGCGGAATGGCGCCACGCCGTCGGGGCGCACTTCGACGACATATTCGTAATGGCGGTAGCGGTCGTTCTTGTGTACCTGGACCTCGGCTGCCTTGACGATCGTCGCCTCGGCCCGCTGCCAGTCACGTCCGAACATCTCACCCTCCGGTCTGGACGACGGAGCCGCAAGGTTAACCCGTGACCACTCCGCCGCCAAGCAACGCCTGCGTCCGATCCCGCGGACCGCGAGCTCGATTTCGGGCAGGCGCGGTGCGGCGGCCGCCTGGCCGGCGTCGACCTAGCAGCAAGCTCAGACCGTCCCGGGCGCAAGATAATGTTCGAGCGTGTCCAGCGGCAGTCAGTCTGAGCGATCCCCCGATTGGGCAGCGTTGCGGATCAGCGACTCCGACCGAGATCAGATCGCGGGCGTGCTCAGCGAGCATGCGGCGGAAGGCCGGCTGACCATGGACGAGCTTGATCAACGGATCGGGGCTCTGTACACGGCCAAGACACGCGCCCAGGCGGCTGCCGTGGTCGCTGACCTGCCGGCGCTCCCCGCTGCGCGCGCGCCTCACCACGTCCATGCTGGACATGAGCACGACAGCGCGGCGCCAGCGCTGCCCGAGTGGCTCACGGTGCGCCGCTTGGCCGATTCCTCGCCGGCCGAGCCACGCTCGACGCAGACGCTGGCGGATCGCTCGACGGGAACCGCGATCCCCGCCCGCAAGGACCGCGCGGCCGCGCGCAGGCGAGCGAAGCTGCGCCAAGACGAGAATGCGATAGGTCATACCTCCCAGGCGACGCGGCGCGTCGATTAACGCCAAGCTCGCAAGCGCCGCCGCGTCGGGCAGATCCGATGACGTCCAGCGCCTCGAGGAGCGACTGCAGGACGCGCATAAGACGGCTGATTCGGCGCGCCAAGCAGTTAGCGCCGGAGACCGCGCGGAGGTCCAACGACTCCTCGCACGCCTCCGGGCACTCGCCTGACCCAACCGTTGCGCGCGTCGCAACCACCTCCCGGACACCGGAACACTCCGCGAGCACTGGCGCCAGCGATCGCGAGCCGTGGAGTGCGTATGAGCCGACAAGTCCCGAAGGGAGCAAGGTTGTTCGGCAACCCGAACAAGATAGACCGCGCTCGACCGTGACGGAACTGGCGACCGCAATCGTGGCAAACCAGCAGCCCGATGCCCTACGAAAGCAGCAGCGCGGCGTCTGAGGTCAGCCTCGCGCGGTTCTACTTGCGCATCATCCGGGCTATGCAGCCGTCGGCCGCGCGCGGCAAGACAGCTGAGTGCGTGGCGTTGCAATAGCGCGGGCCGAGCGGGCGCGAAAGCAAGAGCAATCGCGCCGCGCCGAGGCCGCTCACGATTGGATCTGGGCGAAAGCGCGAGTCGGAGGGCGACGTCTGGACCGCCCCCGGTTTGGACGACACGTCTTGGCTGTTGTAGTTGTTGTATCAGTGTCAGTGTTCTTGTTCTTGACTACAGGTCGAAGAGGCCGGGGGTGGCGGTTCGTCCCTTGATCTAGTTCTGGCGGCCTGAGCCGAGCCCGTTTGGAAGTGCGATGGCGTTCTCGGGAGAGACCGGGCCGTCGGCAGCGAAATCGACGCCGATCATCGAAGCGCGACGCGTTGTAAGTCGATCTGAGGCCCTCGGCGAGGCCGACGCGACCGATCCGTTGTGCGAAATCGCGCTTTCCGGACCCGCAGCGACCTGGTCGGCGTGATGTTGTTCGAACTCGATCGGGGAGAGGTAGGCGAGTGTCGAGTGCCGGCGCCGCGGGTTGTACCAGCCCTCGATGTACGCGAAGACCGCGGTGCGTGCTGCGGCGCGGGTCCGCCACGATTGCCGGTAGATCTTCTCCTTCTTGAGGGTCGCGTGGAAGGTCTCGCAGACGGCGTTGTCGTAGCAGTCGCCGACCGACCCCATCGAGACCTCGATCCCGGCCTTCGCGCACCGTTTGGTGAACAGCACCGCCGGGCTGGCAGCCTTGATCGCTGTGATGGATGAGCCCGGGGTCGGGTCGACGCCTGGCGAGCGCCATCTCGAGCGCGTCGACGACCAGCTCTGAGCGCAGATGGTCGGCCATCGACCAGCCGACGATCAGCCGGGAGAACAGGTCCTGGACGTGCGCGAGGTACAGGAACCCTTCCCAGGTCGAGATGTAGGTGATGTCAGCCGACCACGTCTGGTTCGGCCCGGTCGGGCGAAAGTCGCGATCGACCAGGTCTGGGGCGACCCTGACGCCGGGCAGGCGCACGGTCGTGCGCCGGCGCTTGCGCGGCGCAAGCCCGGACACGCCGGCCGCTCGCATCAGCCGCTCCACGCGCTTGCGCCCGACCCGGATCCCGTGCTCCAGACGCAGCTCGGCGTGGACGCGCCGGGCGCCGTACGTGCCGTCAGAGTCGGCGTGGATCTCGTTGATCTTCTCAGTCAGCCACGCGTCGCTGAGCGCCCTGTCGGACGGCGCGCGCCGCTCCCAGTCGTGGAAGCTGGTGCGGTTCACACCCAACGCCCGGCACATCACGGAGACCGGAAAGTTCGCCTTCTCCGCCGCGATCAGCGAGAAGATCTCGCCTACGGCTCGCCGGTCTCCCGGGCGAAAAAAGCAGCTGCCTTCTTGAGGATCTCGCGCTCCATCCGCAGCGTCTGATTCTCACGACGCAGCCGGTGCAGCTCCTCACGCTCATCGGTCGAGAGGCCGTCCGGGCGCTTGCCCTCATCCCGCTCAGCCTGCTTAACCCAGTTACGCAACGTCACATCGGAGATCCCGAGATCCTCCGCGATCTGATGCTGCGACTTGCTCGAGATCCGCACAAGCTCGATCGCCTCACGCTTGAACTCCTCCGGATACGGCGGTCTGGTCCGAGGCACTTCTCACCTCCTCGCCGTCGTCTTTCGACGAAAGCGCTCAGGTGTCCTCGAAACCGGGGGCACTCCAGTCGGTGATCTGCGGCCGACTGCTGCTTTGCCCCGGTGCTTGCCGTCGAACGGATTCCAGCTGGCCTTAGTGTCGGCGGACAGGGCCAGCGAGGCGCCACGCCGTAACGGCTCTGTTTGTGGCGTACGCGCGAAGCGCCGGACCAGCGGTAGAAGCACGCCAGGACCAGCCAGTCGATTTCGCCGTGCCGCCTCGGGGTCGCTCGCCGAGCTCATGCCGATGCGCGTACGTCGCCGCGTCGCTCACGTTGGCGGCGCAGCTCGTTGCGGGCCACCGATAGCTTGTGCACCTCGTCGGGGCCGTCGGCGAGCCGTAGGGTGCGCAGCCCTGCGTACATGTAGGCGAGGGGGAAGTCGTCGGATACCCCACCGCCGCCGTGGACTTGAATCGCTCGGTCGACGACCTTCAGGCAGATGTTCGGGACGGCGAACTTGATGCCGGCGATTTCGGTGCGGCGTGCTGGTTGCCGACGGTGTCCATGAGCCACGCGGTCTTCATCACGAGCAGGCGCGCCATCTCCAGCTCGATCCGCGACTCGGCGATCCAGTCGCGCACGTTTCCATAGTGGGAGACAACGTGGCCGAATGCCTCGCGGTGATCGGCACGCTCGCACAAGAGCTCCAGCGCCCGCTCAGCCGCGCCGATCGCGCGCATGCAATGGTGGATCCGCCCCGGACCGAGACGCGCCTCGGCGATGAGAAACCCCATCCCCTCACCGGCCAACATGTTGCTCGCGGGAACGCGCACGTCCTCGAATGTCAGGACGCCGTGGCCCTCCGGCTCGGTGTAGCCGAAGATCGTCGTACTGCGCTCGACGGTCACGCCGGGCGCATCGAGCGGGCAGAGAATCATCGACTGCTGCTGGTAGGTCGGGGCGGACGGATCGGTCTTGCCCATGACCACGAGGATCCGGCAGTTGGGGTGCAGCGCCCCGGTCGTCCACCACTTGCGCCCGTTGAGCACGTACTCGTCGCCGTCGCGCTCGATACTCATCCCGATGTTGGTCGCGTCCGATGAGGCGACATCCGGCTCGGTCATCGCAAACGCGGAGCGGATCTCGCCGTCGAGCAGCGGCCGCAACCAGCGCTCCTTCTGCTCCTGGGTGCCGAACTCATGCAAGATCTCCATGTTGCCCGTGTCCGGCGCGTTGCAGTTGCACGCCTCCGCGGCAATCCTGGTTCGGCCCATGATCTCCCGCAAGCGGCGCGTACTCGAGGTTGGTGAGCCCCGCGCCGTGCTCCGCGCCGGGCAGGAACAGGTTCCACAGCCCACGCCGTCGCGCCTCCGCCTTCAGCTCCTCCATAACCGGCGGATGCGCGTGCCGTGACCCGGCCTCGGCCGATTCCTGGGCATGCACCTCCTCGGCGCCATACACGTTCTCGTCCATAAATGCCATCAGCCGCTGCTGGAAGTCCTTGGCTCGCTGGGACGGCTCGAAGTTCATTCGATGCTCCTCCGGAATGTTCTCGTGAGCTGCGCGATCAATCGCGCCGAGGCAGGCGCCGCTCCTCGTCGCAGCACCCCATCATCCCCTACCGGGTTGCGAGCAGCCACATGCGACCGCCTGCGTGGCGAACGGTACCGGCGGATTCATCTGTGAAGCTGGCGTAGCCGAGCCTTGATCAAATCCTCGCGCCACCCACGACGCGTCCTTCCGCCTAAGGGAGGGAAGTCGCCGACGCGCTCAAGATGCTCCTCGTGTGTGTGCGGGAGCCCATGGGACTGACCGCACTGATCGCCGCCGTCAAGTCCGGACGCGTCAAGGCGGAGACAGGGCTCTGACGGGAACCAGCGGCCCGATGCTTCTCACCCGGTTGGGATGAGGATCGCTCGGTTGCGCTCCGCGATCATCCTTGGCGTCAACGTCACGAAACTGATGGCTATTCAAGGACACCCAGATCTCGCAAGTCACGACCTCCCGCGGGCTCAGCGTCTGTTGATGCTCGAGTTCGGGGACCGCAGGAACTTCGACGACCCGAGGCTCGAGTACCGCAGGTTGTTCTCGGAGTTGCTGGGGACTTTCATGCTGGTGCTAGTCGCCGCGGGGGGCGGGATCCTGCACGCCAAGGGCCAGATCAGCCTCGCGGCCGCGGTGGTCGCTCCCGGGCTGATGGTGCTGGCGATCATCCTGTTCATGGGCGCGGTCTCCGGGGCACACCTCAACCCGGCCGTGTCCCTGGCGTTTGCGGTGCGAGGTGACTTCCGCTGGAGGCGAGTTCCGGGCTACATCGTCATGCAGCTTGTCGGCGCGACGCTGGCGTGCCTCTTCCTGCTCGCCGTGTTTGGGAACGTCGAGCACTTGGGAGCGACGCTGCCGGGGGCGGGCTACCACGATTGGCAGGCGTTCTTGATGGAGATCGCGCTGACGGGTGTCCTGCTGAGCGTGATCCTCGGTACCGCCTCGGCGGCGCAGAACGTGGGTGCAATCGGCGCGCTCGGCGTCGGTGGATATATCGCTCTGGCGGGCCTGTGGTCCGCGCCGGTGAGCGGCACATCGATGAACCCGGCACGCTCGTTCGGCCCGGCGTTGGTCAGCGGCGACTGGCACGCCTACTGGGTATACGTGGCCGGGCCGCTGATCGGCGCAGCGATCGCAGTCGGGTGCGCGATCATCCTCCGCGGCCGCGGCGGTGACCCGATCGCTCACGCGGCGGGGTCCGGCGTGCTCACCCCGGGGGACCTGGAGGAGAAGGCCAAGCTCTCCAAGGAAATCGAGGAGGGAAGAATCGTGCCGCCCGGGCTCGAAGAGACAGGCCCACCCGGGGGCACGTAGCCCGCGGCCACCGCGAGCCTTTCCGCCTACAAGGCCTCCCCAGCCGCGCCATCCCGGGATGGCGTTGCGCTGCCGACCGGTTCGCAGGCCTGCCAATAGCGGATCGCAAGCCGGAATCCGTTCGGCCACAAGCAGCGGCGCTAAAGCAGCAGACGCCGCAGATCACCGGCGTCGCCCTCCGACTCGCGCTTTCGCCCAATCAAATGGTGAGCGGCCTCGGCGCGGCGCGGCGCGATTGCTCTTGCTTTCGCGCCCGCTCGGCCCGCGCTACTGCACGCCACGCACCGAGCAGTTGCGTATGGCTGCTGCTTGGCCAGGATGCGGTAGCGCCTTGATCAGGATCGCCGTCCTGGTGATTGTGTTCGACATGGATCGCAGGATCGATGGAGCGGCTTCCAGGCGGTAGAGCTGGTCGGTCAAGTTCCAGCTCTCCAAAGGAGGGAGCCATGTCTTCTGCTGTGCAGTTGCTCGATGCTGCCGGGCGGCGCCGCTCGCCAGCGACACTGCCGGACTTTCACGCCGGCAGGGCACCCGGGAACAAGGGTCGGCGTTACGCGGCTGACCCGCCGACGGTCGATGAGATCATCGCGGTCATGCGTCACGCCCGTCACGCCCGGCACGGCGATCGCCTGAACGGGTTGATCGTCGTGCTCTGGCGTGCGGGCTCCGGATCAACGAGACGCTATCGCTCACCGAGACCGATCTCGAGGAACGGCGCGGGTCGATTTTCGTCAGGCATGGCAAGAACGATCGCCGCCGCCGGCTCGGGATGGACGCGTGGGGATGGTCAGCGCTCGGACCGTGGCTTCCGAGCGCGCGATGCTGCCTGTCGGCCCGTTGTTCTGCGTGATCGCCGGACCCACGCGCGGACACGCGTGGTCGGCCGCCGCCGCCAGGCTGCAGCTGCACCAGATCGCGCTTGAGGCGGGGGTCCGTCGGCGCTTCGCGCCCCACCAGCTTCGCCATGCGCACGCTGTCGAGCTGTTGCGTGAGGGCATCCCGCTGCCGCTGATCCAACGCCAGCTGGGGCACTCGCACCTCTCCACGACCGGCACCTACCTGCAAGGCATCTCCTCAGAGGAGATCATCTCCACGGTCCACGCCCGGCGCGCGCCGATGATGCACGCCAGCGCCGGCCTTGCCCTGTAGAGCACCACGCGGGAGCGCATGATGCGCTCCCGCGACCCGGCCTCCCGGCGTCAGACGATCGCTCCGCGCGTAAGCAGCAGCCAGCCGGAACTGCTCGGTACGTGGCGTTGCAATAGCGCGGGCCGAGCAGGCGCGAGAGCAAAAGCAATCGCGCCGCGGCCCAGGCCGATCACGCTGGATCCGGCGTCAGGAGCAGTCAGCCCAAGCCGCGGAAAGCGCTTGCTGCACGTGCAAGGCGTAGGAGCGAGCTAACGGTAAGGGTTCCTGGACCTCTCGCCCGCTACCGCGTCCGCCCGCGAGGGTTCAGCGGACGGGCCGCGGACCGGGCGTGGGTCCCGGAAGTGGCGCTGGTCAGCTCCACGCGAGTGCAGACCGGCGAGAGACGCGCCACCTCGTCGGTCGGGCGGCCGCGAATGCGGCTTCGGCTCTCAGTCGGCTCACCAGCCGGGGAGGTCGACGCGCTTGACCGGATCGAGCTCGCGGCGGTAGAAGTCGCCCGCCTCGGCCGGCGAATCGGAATCGAGGTGCGACCAGTAGATGAGGATGTCGCGTGAGGCGTAGATCGGTCTACTGTCGCGCGAGGTGCATGCGCAGCTCGGCTTCGTCGTCCTTGATCAGTTCCCCGCTGAGGTCGACCGTGACGGTGTTCAGCGTGCCTGTGAATCGGAACGGTGCCTGGTAGTCGGTGGTAATCGGCGAGCCCGGGTTCGCCCCGCAGCTCAGCTGCCCCGGATTGAACGCGAATGGCGTCGTGTAGGGGAAGTCGGCGTCGCCGACGAGCTTGCCGTCAACGTAGAGCTGGAAGCGTCCCGGCATGCCGTGACCCTGCGTGGGGTCCGGCTGGCCGTGTGGCTCGAACTCGTAGCGCAGCTGGTGCGCTCCGGGTGCTATCGGCTCGTCGGACTCGACGCGCAGCAGCTCCCTGCCGACCCAGTTGTGCACGTAGCACAGCCTGCTGTCCTTCACGAAGAACGAGTACCCGCCGGCGGCGGTGCCCTGGCATAGCAGGACGCCCTCGGCCCCGTGCTCGGGGATCTCAACCGTCGCGGTGATGCTATGCGGCCGGTTGAGGACCCGTGGAGCGGCGAAGAACGGCACGGATTGCGTGTTGGGGAAGTACGTGTAGCTGTCGCGCGGCGCTCCCACCAGCGGCTTCTCGCTGACCATCCGCGCGAGGCCGCTGCCGTCGACGGGGAATACGTCGTACTTGCCGGCCTCGACGTACCAGCGACCGATCATCTCGATCAGCTTCTCGCGGTTGTCGGCCGCGACATTGTGATTCTCTGCGAAGTCCTCGGCCACGTGGTAGAGCTCCCAGCCGTGAGCGTCCAGGTCGGTGAGCGTCTCTGCGGAGATCGGCTCGCCGAACGGCTTGCCGGCCTCTTTGAACGACGGGCCTGGCCACGGGCAGACCGCGCGCCAGCCATCGTGGTAGATCGCCCGGTGGCCGAGCATCTCGAAGTACTGGGTGTGGTGATTGCTCTGCGCATCGGCTTCATCGAGGGTGTGAGCGAGGCTGACGCCGTGCAGCGGTGACTGCGTGACGCCCCTGACACTGTCCGGCGGCTCGATACCCACCAGCTCCAGCACCGTCGGCACCATGTCGATGATGTGCCCGTACTGCGAGCGGACCTCGCCCCGCGTCGCGATCCCCTTCGGCCAGTGGACGATGAACGGGTCACACGCGCCGCCGCGGTAGGTCTCGCGCTTCCAGCGCCGAAACGGCGTGTTGCCCGCCCACGTCCAGCCCCACGGATAGTGGTTGAAGTGCTTAGGTCCGCCGAGCTCGTCAATCGCCTTCAGGCTGTCCTCGAACGGCTCTGCGGCGTTGTTGAAGAACTGCGCCTCGTTCGTCGTGCCGGTCAGACCGCCCTCGGCGCTGGCGCCGTTGTCGGAGATCACCATCACGAGCGTGTTCTCGAACTGGCCGATCGTCTTGAGGAACTCGAGCACGCGCCCGATGTGATGGTCGGTGTGCTCCAGGAAACCGGCGAACACCTCCATCATGCGGCTGTAGAGCGTGCGCTGATCGGCCGACAGCGAGTCCCACTCGGGCACATCGGGGTCATGGCGCGAGAGCTCCGCGTCGGCCGGCACGACGCCCAACTCCTTCTGACGCGCGAACACCTTCTCCCGGTAGGCCTCCCAGCCGTCGTCGAAAACGCCCTCGTACCTGTCCGCCCACTCCTTGGCCACGTGATGGGGCGCGTGCGTCGCGCCGGTGCAGAAGTGCAGGTAGAACGGTTTGTCGGGGTCGACCTGCTTGGCGTCAGCGATGAACTGGATCGCCTTGTCGGCGAGGTCGGCCGTGAGGTGATAGCCGTCCTCCGGTGTCGCGGGCGGCTCGACCTGATGGTTGTCATAGATCAGATCGGGATTCCACTGGCTGGTGTCGCCGCCGAGGAACCCGTAGAAGCGCTCGAACCCGCGTCCCAGTGGCCAGCGGTCATACGGCCCCGCGCCGGTCTCCTGGCTGCTCGGAATCAGGTGCCACTTGCCGACCATGAACGTGCTGTAGCCATGATGCAGCAACATCTCCGAGAGGAACCCGTTCTCGAACGGAACGTTGCCGTCGTAGCCGGGGAACCCCGTCGCAAGCTCCGTGATCGCCGCCATCCCATTGCTGTGATGGTTACGCCCGCTGATGATGCAAGAGCGGCTCGGCGAGCAGAGCGCCGTCGTGTGCATGCTGTTGTAGCGCACGCCTCCCGCCGCCAGCGCGTCGAGATTCGGAGTGCTGATCGGGCTCCCGTAGCAGCCGAGCTGCCCGAAGCCGGTGTCGTCGAGCACGATGAACAGGACGTTCGGCGCGCCCTCGGATGCCCGCTTCGGCGCCGGCCACGCGGGGCTCGACTCATCCGCCGTCCGCCCGATCACGCCCGGGAAACGCCCGCCCTGCTGATACTCGATCAAAGACACAGCCAACTCCCATCACCTCGACGTTGACGTCCGCGAAGAACCATCCGTGACGCGCGAACGATGCGCATCATCCGGATTGGATGAACAGGCAAACCAGTCCAGGCGACCGTCCCACCGAATCGGGGCACCGTGCCGACCGCCCGGTTGATATAGACATTCCCGATGGGTCAGGTACTCCTGCTCTCGCTGACCGCGGCGTTGAACCCGGTGCTCGTCGGGGCCTCCTCGATCATGCTGCTACTGCCGAACCCGAAGCGGTTGATGCTGGGCTATCTGCTGGGCGCCTACCTGACGAGCATCACCCTCGGTCTCGTGATCGTCTTCGCGTTGAAGGGCTCAAGCGCAGTCAGCACAACCGAGAACACCATCAGCCCGGCTGTGGACCTCGCCTTGGGCGCGATCATGCTGGTCGCTGCGTTCGTGCTCGGCACCGGACGCGACGCGAGCATCGCTGAGCGGCGGCAAGCGCGCAGAGGCCCCAAGGAGGCAAAGGGCCCACCACGCTGGCAGCAGGCGCTGAGCAAGGGATCGGCGCGCACCACGTTCGTCGTCGGTGCGCTACTCACCCTTCCCGGCGCCTCGTACCTTGCGGGGCTCGATCAGATCGAGAAGCAGCATCTGAGTACGACCGTCACCGTGCTGGTCGTGGTCGGCTTCAACGTGATCATGCTGATGCTGCTCGAGCTTCCACTGCTCGGCTTCATCCTCGCCCCTGACTGGACCCCCGGCGCCGTGGAGCGAGCCAAGGCGTGGGTAGCCCGCCACGCGCGCAGGGCCGCAACCATCGCGCTCACCGCGATCGGCGCCGCGCTAGTCATCAAGGGCATCATCGGACTCCTGACCTAACCTCCAGATCCGCCCAAGAGTCGAGTCATCGGCGCCCACCACCGCCCGAACACGATCGAACTCCTGCCCTAACGGCCGACAGCCCAGCCGAAAACATCTAGCCGGCCCCACCGTGAAAGCCGCCCCCTCGCGCCCTCCCCGGTTTCGGCGGGGGACCCAGCCCCGATGTCGGCCCCTGCTTTTCGCGGCCACAAGACCATTCTGAATGCCCGGGCTGGCACGCCCGCAACGAGAAGCACTCCTCCGAGCCGATTGAGCCACCACTGTCCCGCCCCCGACGGCATTCCGTAATACGCCCGTGCCTCGACCGATGCTCGTGAACAGCCTCAGCAGCCCGAGCGCCGAATGCCGTCGCAACCGCTTTAACAATGCGGCGGGCAGCTCGAGCTCCTCGAGGAAAGCCCCACTGACCGGAACCGGGTACCCGGCGGAGTCGGTCACGGCCCCCGACTGCCGATCCAACCCCGAGCGACCTGCCGGTCGGATGCGGCCCGCGGTGGCTATCGAGGTCGGCATGTCCGCACACCTGGTCCGCCAGAGATTCTCGCTCCCTCTGCCTACATGGACGCGGTACTGCCTGACAGCGGCGAATACGCCGACGCCGACGTTGATGTGTTGTCGCAAGGGAGACACGTCTACCACTTCGCTGATGTGCTTGCTGACACCAATGAGCATCGAGCAAGCATCTCGCGCGGTAGCTGACCCGCATTGGATCCCGCCCCTGCAAGCAGTTCGCTGCAAGCGCGCCCACTGCTCCTACCGCCCAGATCCAATCGCGAGCGGCCTCGGCGCGGCGCGATTGCTCTTGCTCTCGCGCCCGCTCGGCCCGCGCTATTGCAACGCCACACTGCGGCTTTCGTAGGGCATCGCGCTGCTGGTTCGCCACGAACTCGATCGTCAACTCGGCGGCTTGGCGGGACACTCCGTCGTCGCCACGGCGATCGCCAGCTCCCTGAGGGCCGGATGACGGAAGGGATCGTCCGCGGAAGGCGCGCCGTCCCGGACGAGGCACGCGCTGATCCGACGACGGTTGTCAGAGCTTGCTGGGCGTGAAAGCAGGCCTTGTCGGCTGCTCAGCCGAAGCGCAGCTCGACGTATGGTCGCCGGCATTTGCCACGCTGGGCGGGCGTTGCGTTCGCGTGACGTCGCCTCGACCTGCGGGATCGCTCGTCCAGGCGACGGATGCTTCTTAGAGATCGGCCTTGTAAACCAGGCGATCCACCGTGTTCGCCGGGTTGTTCTGGATCACGCCAGTCGTGGCGTGATCGATGATCCAAGCGCTCGTCGCGGCAGGTGTGCTGGCATGATCAGCGAGATACAACGCCGCGATCCCAGCGACCACTGGCGCCGCCATTGAGGTACCGCTGATCGTGTTCGTCCTGCTCCCGATCCAGTCGCTGGGAATTGCCACCCCGGGTGCATAGGCGTCAACGCACGGGCCCCAATTCGAGAACGTTGCTTTTCTATCACTCGAGTCACTTGCGGCGACCGTGAACGCAGCCGACGCGCGCGCTGGAGAAAAGTTACAAGCATCGCCATTGTTATTGCCCGCCGCAACGCTGACGAACACACCCGATTCAACCAAGTGGTTCACGGCATCATCTAGTGCAGGACTCGCACCCCCGCCAAGCGACATGTTCGCCACGGACTTGTCGGCAACATGATGTTCCGTGACCCAATTCACACCCGCGATCACCCCTGCCATGGTTCCGGATCCGGCGGCATTAAGGACCTTTACACCGACAAGCGTCGCGAGCTTCGCCACCCCGTACGTCGTGCCGCCGATGGTCCCTGCGACGTGAGTGCCGTGCCCGTTGCCGTCCGTATTGTCTCTGTCGACCGTGTTAACAGCGAACGACGCCCGGGAGCCGAAATCAGGGTGGTTCGCCTGTAATCCGGTATCGATTATGTACGCGGTGACACCGGCACCAGCCTTCGCGGAATAGTTGTAGATCCCATTCAAATCCAGAGACCGCTGGTCGATCCGAACAAGATCCCAGGGGGCGCCGGTCTGCGTATCCGTCTCCTCGACGCGCGCATTCTGCTCGACATACTCCACCTGCGGGTCATGCCTTAGCTCGCGAAGCTGCGCGTCGGTCAGACCCGCCGCAAAGCCCGTTATATCCGCGTTGTACTCGAACAGTGGCTTTGCGTCCACCGAAGAGGCAACCTTCCCGTCCTCGACTTTTGCCGCGTGTTCGGACAACGTGGTCGGCCTGCTCGGCAAAGCGCCTTTGAGCACCACGATGTACTGACCTTCGATGCCTGCGCTCTGGGCCTTGAGAAACGGCGCCAACTCATCTCGCGAGGAAGCCTGCGCGGCGGCGGTCATCGTCAGGACCACCAGAGCCGTCGCCGCCGCAACAGCACCGCAACGCCGCCAGCCCGCTTCAGATCGGCCCCCGATCCGTCCAGCCATTAGACCCTCCTTGATCATTCGCGCCCTCCGTCGCAAAGTACCACACACGGCGACGCGGACCACACGCATCCGGGGCGGCGCACGGCTCTCCTTCGCCCTCCCGACCGGCCGTGACGGCGATCACAATCCAGGTGTCGGCGCGTGGTGAGCGAAATCCTCCTGTCGCCCCAAGGTGCCGGACTAGCGCGCTGTGCTTCGTCGCCAATCCTCAAGCGGGGCGAGGACGGGCGCTCGGGTGGAAGCGATCGTCGAGGTGCCGTGGCGTCATGATCGCGCTCGACGTGATGCAGAAGCGGGGCATGGTGGCCTGTCTGGTGGTGGCGCCACCGCTTCGCGATGTTTGCGATCGTCCGCCTACCGTCGGCGCCGTGGAACGAGGAAGCAGATACCGAAGCCGTCCGCTCCCTGCCCGTCGCCAATTGTGAACGGACGGTGACGTGTGCCCGCTCCGATGCAGGCGGCGCGGCGAACCGCATTGAGGCGGGCCTACTCCGCATTTGGCAGCTGCTACTCCGCATCAGGTGCGCGTGGATTGAATGGTCGATCTCCCGCAGGTATGGGGGATTCGGCAGATCCTCGTCTCGAATCGTGGGTGTCGGCGTACCCCGCATTACGTCTGGGTGCACGCGCCACGGCCTGGTCGGGAGATTCCCGGTGGTTACGGCATAATCGGCCCCACCTGATGCGGAGTAGGCCGCTGGATCGGGCGGTGACTTGGGTATAGCTCTAGAGAGGCGCTTCGCACTACGACTTGTCGAGTCCTGCACGCGCCGTTGTAGGGGCCCGAAATCACCGGCCGTTTGCTGCTCGTCGTTGTGTTCGCGAGTATGCCCGGCGCCCCGAGAATCGTGTGGTATATCCGGATCTTCTCCATCTGACGCATCGCGGTCTCCGCCGCGTGAAGGGGCAAGGCAGTTCCCTCATAGACGGCACGCAGGAGCCGCTCGAACTACCTCCAAGATGTCGCACGTCCGCGTCGCGCGATCCGGTTAGCCTGAGCGCGCAGGCTTCGCGCGCATGCGCGGCTCGATGCTGCGGCGATCGAACGGCAGCGCCCTATGAAGTTGATCCAGTGAATGCCACGACGGGCGGCCCCTAATCGAGGACCCCGGAGCGTCACCGGCGAGAGGTCGGCGGCCACGTAGTCAGGACTCAGCTCCGATCGCGTCCGGCGGGGACGCGCTCCTGGCACGTGCCAGCGTGTTCACAGTGATCCGCCGAGCGCCGCCGCGCTTCGCCGAACCCTAGCTGGCGCGCGCGACCTGGTGCGCTCAGCGAACCACTGGTACCGCGATCTTCTCCTCCCCTCAGAGCCAGGCAAGAGTGCGCCGCTCGTCGGCGTTCTAGCTGTATGCAAGTTGATGGAGCGTCGTGGTCGGCGCCGCACGCTTGCCGTGACTCAAAGGATTCACGATGAGTTGTAATCAATACCGCCCAGCGCGCCATCGGTAGAACGCCGTACACGATGTCCGTACGTGGATTTACAACTCGGGCGAGCGGGCAGCGCCGAGCAACCCCCTACGCATGGATCGGACTCGCGGACCTCGTGGCCCACGCGGAGCCCACAAACTTCCGAGCGTCGGCGAATCGGCAATGCTGGCACACGCGTTCGGCCAAACCGTCACGAGACAGCTGGCGGGCGATGCCCTGTCCGCGAAGGTGCGGCACGACGGCGAGGCGGTACGTGTTGGCACGCCAGCCCTGCGACGCCACTATCAACGAACCGACAGCGATAGCTCGCCTCGATGAAGCTGGTGCGCCAGCACTCGCCGAGGTTGGACACCCGCGAGAGACCACGCGGGGGCGATGCGCTTGGAGGCGAAGTTGCTGCCCCGATATCAACCTGCCATCGGGTCAGGGGCGCCGAGTTCGGTTCGGTGCCAGGGTTCGTAGGGTCGGCCGGGGATACCTCCGACGATCAGCATCCGGAGGCCATCCGGCCCGGCGAGCACGCGTCGCCGTTCGGCCGGCCCCACGCGAATCGCACAGTCGCGTTCGAGCGGAAAGCGCTCGCCCGATTCGAGTTCGAGCACGCCGCTGCCTTCGAGCGCAACGTACATCTCCTCCTGGCCGTCGTCCATATGCTGGTGCCACGGATGGCGCGTGGAATCGGGCGGGAGATCGATCGTCTGCACGCCGAAGCTCGTCACGCCCAGCTCGGCGCGGACCTTTCGCATCGAGCCTCGGAAGGTGGCTTCCATCTCATCGAAGCGCTTGCTCGTAACGTCAGGCATGGCGTGATCTCCTCATCGTGTTCATGTGCTGCGAGCTTGCCTGTCAATGCCCCATCGATCTCGCTATGAGCCAGGAAGGTCCGACTCGAGAAGACGCTTGAGATTGCCCCAGATGTTCTGTTCCTGGCGGCGGCCGATTGGTCCAACGATCGCGGGCAGCAGTCTGAGCGCACCGAGCGGCTGCACGTCCCACGACCATCGCATGCGCGTGCCCTCGGCCGTTGGCTCGAAAGTGAGCGCGCCGACCGTCTCCATCATCGACGAGTGTGTGGATGACGCTAGCCGGTGTGGTCGGTCGAACCCGGTGAATTCGATCGCCATCGGCATCGT
The DNA here is from genome assembly GCA_963796525.1 of uncultured Solirubrobacterales bacterium. Classification (GTDB taxonomy): domain Bacteria; phylum Actinomycetota; class Thermoleophilia; order Solirubrobacterales; family Solirubrobacteraceae; genus Palsa-465. The sequence goes on along the minus strand of CAWCMD010000001.1, from coordinate 195,609 downwards.
CCGCATGCCCGTCTTGAGGTTGGCACGAAAGCGGCTACCCAGCCCGATCGGTTCATCAGAGGTCAGCTCGGCCGTAAGCATCCGCTGGTTGTAACGGGGCTCGTTGCGCTCATCGGCGACGAAGTCGAACACTTCCTCTACCGGCCGGTGGATGATGATCTCGCCTTCGATCCGCGTCATATCGAGTCGTGCGGGTTGTACCGCGTACGCCCCACGACCGGCTCACAGACTGATGGCTAACTGACTTTCTCGCGGCATCGGTCGCGGGCATGCGAGTCCCGGGTTCGACTCCCGGCTCCGCCACTCGAGCTGGCGCAAGCAGCTCACCGCGGTCCTCCTCTCTGGCGTCCCCGGGGCGAGGACCGCTTTCTGTTCTTAGGGGCACAACTGAAGGGAGCGTCCAGGTTATGGGACGCATGTCGTTCACGCAGGAGATGAAGGTGCTGGCCAAGGCCACCGAAGGGATGGATGCCGGCCGCCTGCTGGCGGGAGTGCTGTACCTCCACCGCGAGCTCGGGCGCTCATAGAACGCGCTCGGGCGCGCCACATGGACGCGGTGCAACGGCCAGCGAGGGGAGTGGCGCGCGGTCTTGCGTGACGCCGCGGCGCAGACGCTGCGTGAGGCACGGCGGGCCGCGTCGGTGTACGAAAAGGTGCGACTGAAAGAAGCGGCGGCCGGCTACCTCCGGCTCGCCGGCTGCCCGTATGGGGAGGCCGCTGCGCTGATGCTCAAGGCCGGCGAATGGGCAGGGACACGCCGCGGCGCTCAGCCGAGGCGGTAGCGGCTCGAGCGCGCGGCGCCTGAGGTGCGTTGGAGCGTCGAGCACCCGGACCGGGACGGCCGGCGAAGCAAGGGGAGAGGGCGCCGCGGGCGATCCGAAGTCACCGTGACCGGTCGGGTCGCGTGATCTGGCCTCGCTGGCTGGGGTGCCAGAATGCAACTCATTGAAGGAGGACCCGACGGCCACCGTTACGGTTCGAGGCGCCGGTATCGAGGGCGACTTCCAGATCGTCGAGCGGCAGGCCGGCGGCCGGCTGGTGCTCGACCCGGTGCCTTCAGGGTCCCCCGGTGAACGTGATTGCTTGCTGGAATGCGGAGCGGTTGGTCCACCGCATTGTGTTGGGGATCAGCTGCGGGATGAAGACCAGGCGCTCGGCGGTCGCGCTCGAGCGCCAGGCCGACGGGTTGTTTCCCTGGCTGGCTGCGAGCTTGTAGACGGCGGATTGGATTGCGGTCCATAGCGAGGCGCGGCAGCGCTTGAGGTTGCCGTCGCCGCAGTAGCGCCGGCTGAACGGTCCCTGGACCTTTTCGCCGAGCTGGGTGCGGAGGTCCTTGTCGATGTACTGGTACCAGACCCCGCCGCTGAAGTAGGACCCCTCGGTGGGGTTGGGCGGGTCGTCCTCTGGTACGAGGGCGGCGAACTTCGGCAGCACTGGGCCGAGCACCGGACGCAGCACGGCGTCGGAGATTCCTTTCCATGCCGCTTCGATGACCGCCGCGCCGGGGTCTGTGATCTTGCCGTCGCCGGTGGTGTCGAGACGATTCGCGCCGTGAGCGATCCAGGCGCTCACGAGGTTGGCGGCCTGTTGAGCGAGGCGGCTCGGCGCGCGGCCGCCGGCCAGCACCTTCTCCACCGTCGGCCAAACGAGGACGGCCCGGACGTCCTGGGTCGCAGCGCGGTTCATGACCGAGACCACGTTGGCGAGGGTGTTCCGGCGCTTGAAGCCGACGAACAGCTGGACGCGGTGGGCGGCGCCTCGCGACCAGTGGGTGTCGTCGGCGCCCCAGCCGCGGGCGTCCTTGTTGTTCCAGTTGAGGATCAGTCCTGACTTTGGGTTGATCGCGTGGGGGTGCTGGTTCATCCCGATGAATCCGCGCCAGTCGTACTGGCCGGTGCCGAGCGTCGGCAGGCTTGGGTCCACCCCTGGCGCGCGGATCGGCAGCCGCCCGGTGGAGAACAGCGCGATGTTCTTGGAGTCGATGTAGAACAGATTGAAGGTCAGCTCCATCTCGTTCGCGGCGTCGAAGAACGTCTGCGGCGAATGGACCGCGCCGTCGTTGAGAGCGGCCAGCGTCAGCTCGCTCGCGGGCTCCCGGCCGCGGGTCGAGCGCAGCGTCGCGATCGCGTACGGCCGGCCGTCGACGGTGACCGTTCCGCTCACCGGCCCGTGCACGGTCTGCCAGAACGAGATCGTCCGGTCCGGCTGTCCGTTAGTCCCTTTGAGCACGCCGGCGACGAAGTGGGTCATCGGCCGGCAGCTTCCTTTGTAAACGTACGATCGCGACGCCCGCGTGGGCCTGCTCCCGCCGCGGTTGCACAGCCGTTCGAGGAACTGGTCGACGTTGTCGTTGTAGGCGCTGGTGAAACTCCATGCGAAGTCGCTGCCCCGTCCGATCAGCACGTACGGGTCGACCGGCGCGACCGCGCCGCGGGCGTCGATCCCGCCGCCGTGCAGATCGGCCTCCATCAGCAGTTGCGGGTAGTAGTAGCCGACCTGTGGACCCATCACGGCGAGCGGATGCCCGGTCGCCGACCGGCTCGCCCCCACCAGCAGCGCGTTCGAGGCCTCGCGTGGCTCGGCCGCCGCGCCGAGCCCCGGGTTGCTGGCCTCGTAGGCGATAGAGCCCGGATCGATCACGGGCGAGCCCGGTGTCGGACCGGTTGGGACCTCTTCGTAGGGGAAGTGGCCCGGGATCGAGACCTGTGCTTCGGGATCGTTGACCTCGCGCAGGTCGCGGAACACCGACAGCCCGTGCGCTCGGCCGAGCCGCGCCTGTAGCGAGGCCAGCATGTCGGAGTTGCGCACCTCGTTGCCACCGCCGTGGCCGAAGATCGAGCCGATGAACGAGAACTCCGCGATCGCGTCGTCGATCGTCCACCGAGCCGGTCGTGAAGCGGGTGGGACATTGCGCGCGTAGTACGCGTTGATCCCGTCCACCCAGTCCCGAAGATCGCGCAGCACCCGCCTGCCCTTCGCGCCAAACCCCGTGAGCACCCGCGCCTGGGAATGGATGAACGCCTCGGTCTGGGCGCTCGGGGTGAACACCCGCAGGGTCGTCAGCAACTTGAACGCGTCCAACCCGGGGACGTCGAGCGCCGCCACCCGGGCGGGGCCGCGCGCCTCCTCCATCAGCAGGCCCCGGTCTTCGGCTGCGACGTAGCCCGAACCGAACATCACGTCATCTCGCGTGCGCCCGTACACATGCGGGACGTCGAAGCCGTCGCGCTGGACCGTCAGTCCAGGGCGTCCGGTGTCCTCGGTGCGGACAACTGGCCCCTGGACGCCGAAGCGCTCAGATTTGAAGTAAGTGCCGAGGTCCGCAGCCGTGACGTTGCCAGCCAATGGTGTAAGCCCGTCATACAGACGGATCTGACTGGTCGAGTTCGCGTCGGGCGGGTAGCCACCGTCCTCGCCGGGCGGCAGCACGTCGTACGCCTGACCGGCAAAGTCGCCGTTCGTTGCGGTGATCGTGGGTGTGACGGCCGCGGACGCTCTGCCACCGCCCGAGATAACCACCGCGAACACAACGATCAGCGCACCACACAGGCTTGTGCGCCGCAGTGCGGTCGCGAGACGAATGGAGGCACCCTCAAGCAAAGTGGCGGCCAAGGCTATGCCGAATGCGAGCGATCGCCATCGGCACACGCCCCCAGTCCTGAGGTGGACAACTACGGAAAGGCCGCTCGCCGGCCGCCGGTTGCTCAACCGCCGCCCCCTGCGATCTACAGTCATGCCGCTCGGGACGTAGCGGTCCCGCCGGCTGACGTGCAGGACGGCAGGTTGAGCTGCCGGGCGATCGCATCGCCGCGCCGCGAGATGTTGCAGGGTCGCGAACCACACGCGGAACCGGCGTCGCTCATGAAGTCCACAGTCCTGTAGGTCGGAGCGAGTATCGGGACTTGAGCGCCGAAGGGCCGCGAACTGGGTGACCAAGCAGCCGCGGTAGCGCGGCCTGCTCCGGGTGGCCGTTCAGTCGCTGTTGTGGGTCCTCGCCGTCTCGGCGCCCGGTTCGGCCATCTGTGCATCGGTGAGGGATCGTGATGCTTCCACCGCCTGCGAGAGCTCTCGGACTCCGGCGCGGATCGTCGGCTCGGGCAGCTGCGCGTAGCCCATCAAGAGCGCTGGCGGCTGGTTGGCAGCATCGGTGCGGTAGTCGCTCATGGTTTCGAGCTCGATGCTGCGGAGCAGGGCTTGCTCGCGGATCGCCTGTTCGTCGTCGCCGTCGGGTAGCTGGACGGTGACGTGCAGGCCTGCGGCCACGCCGCTGACGGACGCCTCCGGGAGAACGTCGACGAGCGCGTTGATCAGCGCGTCACGGCGCGCGCGGTAGCGGGCGCGCATGCGACGCAGGTGGCGGTCAAGTTCGCCGCGGGTCAAGAAGTCGGCGAGCGCGTGCTGCTCGATGCGGGCGGTCCCGCGGTCGGCGAGGAGCTTCTGTTCGATGACGGCCTCCAGTAGTGCGGGTGGGACCACCAGCCAGCCGATTCGGAGCGCGGGGGCGAGGGTCTTGCTGGTCGATCCGGCGTAGACGACGCGGTCCGGGTCGAGACCCTGAAGTGCGCCGACGGCTGCGCGGTCGTAGCGGTATTCCGCGTCGTAGTCGTCCTCGATTGCGATCGCTCCTCGCTCGCGCAGCCAGCCCAACAGGGCCGTTCGCCGCTCGCCGGCCAGCACGACTCCGGTGGGATGCTGGTGCGCAGGGGTCAAGACGATGGCGTCAGCGCGGGCCTGCTTCAGCTCTTCGATCCGTGTCCCGGCCTCGTCGACGCCGATGAGAACCAGCTCCAGGCCGGCGCGCGCGACGATCTGCGCGTCCTCGGGATTGCTCGGATCCTCGAGCGCGATCCGTCTCGTTCCGCCGCTGGCCAGCGCCTCGCAAACCAGGCCGAGTCCTTGCGTATAGCCGTTGGTGACGATCACGTGATCGGGGTCGGCGACGACGCCGCGCACGCGCCCGAGGTAGTCCGCCAGCGCCACCCGCAGGTCGATCACCCCGCGCGGATCGCCGTAGCCGAGCTCGGCGTCGGTCATGGTCGCCAGCGCGTGGCGCAACGAGCGCAGCCACGCTGCCCGAGGGAACGTGGACACATCTGGCGCGCTCGGGCGAAAGTCGAACCGCGGGCGGTGCGCCGTAGGCGCGGTTGTCGTGCGGCCATCACCGGCCGCGGCCGGCGACGCCGAGACGCGCGGACGCGCGCCCTGGCGCTGGCTCAGATAACCCTCCGCCGCCAACTGCGCGTATGCGTCGACGACCACCCGCCGCGAGATCCCGAGCTGGCTGGCGAGGTCGCGGGTCGAAGGTAGGCGCGCGCCCGGCCGCAGAGCGCCGTCGCGGATCGCCCGCCGAAGCTGATCCTCGATTCTGCGATCCCAGGGTCCGAGAACCATCGCGGCTCACGGAGAGGAGCAGGTCTATCGGCTGACTGGTCTCGTCTAGCAGCACGATTCTGGATCTTCAAGGTGCACCAGTGAAACCCTAGCATCGGCGCATGCACTCGATCACGTCATCCCGCGCCGCACGACGCCTGTTCGCGATCTCGATTGTCGCTCGCCTGCCGTTGGCGATGCTGAGCATCGGACTGATGCTTCACGTCCAGCACCTTTCGGGCTCGTTCGCTGCCGCGGGCGTGGTCACGGGCGCGTATGCGCTCGCCCTAAGCATCGGCGGTCCGCTGCTCGGCCGGCTTGTCGACCGCCGCGGCCAGACCCTGGTGCTGCTTGCGAGCGCCGGCGCCGCCGCCGTGCTGCTGGGCGCGATCGCGATCGTCCCGGCGGGAACTCCGCTTGCGGTCCTCGTCGCTCTGGCGATCGGGATCGGACTTGCCGAGCCGCCGGTCGGCGCCTGCCTACGGACCCAGCTCTCATCACTGCTGAGGGATCCCGGGGTCGTTCGCGTCGCCTACGCCTTCGAGGCGTCGGTCCTCGAGCTGACCTGGATCGCTGGGCCTCCGCTCGTGCTCGGGGTCGGCGCACTTTGGTCAACCGGCGCGGCTCTCGCGGCCGGCGGCTTGGTACTGCTGGCCGCGACCGCCGCGTTCGCCGCCCAACCGGCCTCACGCACCTGGCGGCCGGCGCCCGCCGCGCGCCGGCGGAGCGCGGGCCCGATGCGAACGCCGGCGATGCGGACGCTGGTCGCAGTCCTGCTGCTCGTCGGCGGGCTCCTGATCACCCGCTGGGGCGGCGGTGCGCGCAGCGCCCCCGCGCTGGCGCTGGTGCTCACCGCGCTGGCGGCCGGTCACCTGGCCCTGATCCCGGCGTCCGGCGGCATCGTCTCGCTCGGGGCGGTGTTGCTGCTTGCCGGTATGGCGATCGCGCCGGCCGAAGCCAGCGTGCACGGGATGGTCGATGACGCCGCCCCGCCAGGCACGAGCACCGAAGCGTTCGCCTGGCTGACCAGCGCGCTGGCGATCGGCGGCGCGCTCGGAGCCGCCGCATCGGGCACGCTGATCGACAACGCCGGGCCGACCGCGGCATTCGCGCTCGCCGGCGCCGCGGGCGCGCTCGCGGTGCTCGTGATCGCGCTACGGACCCGGACGCTCTTCGTCCGGCCCGCGCACGCGGTCGCGAACGACACGGCCGCTTCGCGAACCGGCCATCACGCCGCGTTCGCGGGTTCGCCTCCGCTCCCCGGCTGTCCGTAGATCAACCCATCCGCGGCCAACAACTGGACCATCACACGGAAAGGGAGACCACATGACCACCCACGATCAGATCAAGCTGACCGCCGGCACCCGCTGGCGGCTCGACCCCACCGCCTCGACCGCTCAGTTCCACGTTCCGCACTTCTGGGGGCTGGTCACCGTCAAGGGCCGTTTCGCAAACCTCGACGGCTGGCTCGAGCTCGAACGCGACGGCACCGGACAGCTCGAGCTCACGATCGACGCCACCAGTCTCACCACCGGCAATCCGAGCCGAGATCGGCACCTGCGCTCCGCGGAGTTCTTCGACACCGAGCTGCACCCGCAAGTGCGCTTCAGCTCAACTTACGTCGGCAAACCCACCGACGATGAACTGCCCGTCGCCGGGGAGTTGCAGGTCGCCGGGAACGAGCTGACGCTGAAGCTCCAGCCGTCGCTCCGGCAGACCGACGAGCGGCTGCACGTGGATGCAACCACTATCGTCGACCAGCGCCAGCTCGGCATGACCGGGAGCCCGCTCGGAATGGCGAGAACCCCGACCACGCTCATCGTGCACGCCGAGCTGAACCCCGGCAGCTGACCAAGGCGCGGTGGCGACGGCGCCGCTGACCTGCATCGCGTGGTCGGCCGCCATCGCCGCCGACATCGACCTCGTCATCGATGACCTCCGGCGGACGGCGTTCGACGGCCTGCGCTGGTGACGCGACCGTTGGCGCGTCTAGTTCCCGAGGACGGTCGGCTGCGCTGGTTCTGGATCGTAAGCCGGGTGGCCCGGGTGGGCGCGCATCCACCCGAGGAAGGCCACGATCCCGTCGGCGACCTGGTCGAAGCGCAATGAGCGGAACAGGTCGAACGTGTGCTGAGCCCCGGGCAGACGGAAATAGACGACGGGCGCGGCCGAGGCGCTACGCAGCCGCTCGACGAACTCATCGGCGTGGCTCACGTCGATCTGGTTGTCGTTATCGCCATGGGCGACCAGGAACGGCGGCGCCTCACGCGTGATGTACTCCTGAGGAGACGACGCCGGGCCTTCCGCGGATGTACGCCGGCCGAAGTAGCCGTACAGGCAGACAGCCGCGGCGACCGTGGTGTCAACGTGCGCACCGGGCGGCTGAAACGCCGGGTGGTTCGGGGTCAGCGCGGCCATCGAAGCGAGGTGGCCACCCGCCGACCCTCCCGCGACGACGATCAGCGACGGATCAGCCCCGTGCTCCGATGCGTGCGTCCGAGCCCACGCGATCACCGCCTTCGCGTCGATCAGCGAGTTCGGGAACCGCCCCGCCGCACGGAGCCGATAGTTGGCACTGATGCACAGCCAGCCCTCGCCCGCCAGCCGGTACAGCAGCGGCAGCGCCTCGCGACTCTTGCGACCGATCTGGAAATGCCCGCCATGGAAGTGAATGAGCACCGGCCCAGGCTCGCCCGGTGGATCCCGGCGGCGATACAAGTCCATGAGGTTGCGCTTCCCCGCCTCACCATAGGCAGCGTTCCTGATCCGCTCGACGTTCCGCGGACGCACCGGGAACGGGGCGAGGACGTCGTGCACCGCGCGAACCGGGCCGAGCGGTCGCGGACCGGTGCGGGGGCCATCGACCTCCTGCCGCATGCGTGCGAACTGATCCGCGAGTGCGCCCTCGACCACCGCGCCGGCCCGCGCGCCGCGCCGAGCGACGTGAAGAAGACCGAGCGCCGTCGCCGCCGCGACACCGAGGAGCACCCAGCCGCCCACCGAGGTCAGATCACCCTGCACGAGCACGAGCACCGTGCTGGCCGCCAGCGCCGCGAACGCGACGAACGGATACTCGTTCACCCAGTGGGCCATCAAGAACGTAACCCGCGCGAGCCCGACCGGCCGGCGCGGCGCCCGCAGCACGAGCACCGTGTACAGCAGGACGATCGCCACCGCCGTCAGGTAGCCACTCGGCACAGCACACCTTCCCCTGTCGCTTCGCTCCCGTACCGATATCGGCGACCGCTCCCGAAGTCAAGTCGCATCGCGCGCAGAGGTTCGATCCCTGACGATCGCCCACAGCCGCTCCTCGACGCACACTCGCCACCTATCCCCGGTCCCCACGACTGATCAACGCCAAAGCAGCAACCGACCGTCTTCGATCGCCTGGACGCGGCGCAACTGAGGGGACAAAGCGGCCACGAAGGCGCGCTTGCCCTGAAACACGCGCGACAAGGAACGGAAGTTTCGACCGGCGCTCCGCGAGCGTCACGCTCGTCGCCCCAACCGCGAGACTCACCGCCGCCCGATCTGATGCCGTCGCGACCGAACGGCACTGGGTGGCGGCTACTCCGCATTAGGCGCCATCTACTCCGCATCAGGTGGAGGTGTAACGAACCGCAGAATGCCCACAATCACAGTGGATTCGGCACGCCCAGATCTCAAACGCCCTGATCCCCGTACTCCGCTCACGTCCGGGAGCGCGCGCGCAGAACGCAGTTCCGAGATCCTCGATATCTACGGCATAAGCGGCCCCACCTGATGCGGAGTTGGCCGCCGCATCAGCCGGTGACTTGGGTATGGCTGCGAAGAAGCGTCCGCCCCACGCCGTGTCGAGCCGGCGCAGATGCCGTTTCCAGAGCCCGCAATCACCGACCGTCCGGCGCTAGCCATTGTGTTCGCGAATGCGTCCGGCGCCCCGGAAATCGTGTGGTATGAGTGGTTCTTGTCGATCTGACCGCTTGCGGTCTTCCCCTCTTGGAGGGGCATGGCAGTTCCCTCATAGACGGCACGCAGGAGCCGCTCGAACTACCTCCAAGATGTCGCCGGTCCGCTTCGCCGGATCCGAGCTGGAGGTTCGGGACGAACCGCGAGATCTGCGCGTCCTACTCGTAGCCCACGCTGCGCTACGGACCCGTTGCGTGCTGCTCCTCGCGAGCGACCAATGCCGTGACGCGCTCTGTCCCCAGCCGGCGAAGGTGGGTGATGCGCCTCGTCGACCAGGCGGCAAGCGATGCCCGCCAGCGATGGGACTGCACCACCACGGGCCGGTGGACGCGTCCCACGCCACGATTAGCACGCCTTTCCATCGGTATCCGCACGTCGTATCTCGGCGGTCAGGAGCTCAGACAGTGGACGGCGGGAATGAGGCCGAACTGTCGCATCCGCAATACGACATCGACCGGGCGCTGAGCAGACTGCCGCATCTCGTAGGAGCCCGCGGGCAAACCGCTAGTCGGTTGGCGGATGAGTACGGATGAGATCCCAAGCCGCTCGCCTTACCTTTCCCATATCCGGCGAAATCGCCGAGCGAAAAAGGGGGTTTCGTATGAGCCGCAAGGGAACCGCGCTCTTCATCGCGCTTCTCGCAATGATGGCTGTGCTAGTTGGCGTGGCGCAGGCTGGCACGATCTTCTTGGTGCATTACGCGGGCCAGACCTCGCAGGCCTACAAAGGAAAGCCGTCGCCGAGCGTGGCGATCGATATCGACAAGACGAACCGCGCCGTGCACTACTTTGGCATTGCCTATAAGTGCTCGAACACTGGCAAGGCTTGGATCACGAAGGTCACTGCGTCGGTCAGGAAGGGCAAGATCAACAGCCACGGCAACTTCATGTACACGGTGCCGCATGGGAAGTCGCACCTGAGCTGGATGTCTGGCCACGTTACCTCCGGCAAGATCACCGGCAAGTTTGCCGCGACACAGCTGGGCTGCAACGCCAAAGGGACATATACGGCGACCCTGGGCGGAAGGTAGCCATACGTCAACGATTCGAGGGTCCCGGCCCGCGTCGGGATCCTCGGCGCGGCGAACGCCGCCCGGGCCACCCGCGTGAGCGATGTTCAGGCATGCCCGTCGACGGGTTCAGCACGCTCGCGGATCCGCCTACGGCTGTTCCGGTAAGTCCGGAGCCACGCTGCTGTGTGCGCGCTGTCCAGCCAGGCTGATGCCGTTGTGCCTCACCTCGCGGTGGTTCGCCCCCGACGAGGAGGCGGAGCCGCCATGGAGCTGCCTGAGATGACTACTGCAACACGGTGAAGCTTTCCCGGCATAGAAGTCGCGGACGCGCGTCGCGCTTGTCAGCGAAGACCACTGGGTGTGATGGACCCGAGCCGGTCAGCAAGCGTGGCGGGCGCGCCGAGGCAAACATCCTCGCGAAACCGAGGGCGACGGTCATCCGTAGGTCGCGGGCAATCTCGCGAACGTCGGCTCTCATGAGCCCCTTGCGGGTGTCGCCGCTCGAACTACCACCAAGATGTAGCTGGTCCGCTGCGGCGGATCCCGGTTAGAGGTTCCGGACGAACCGCGAGATCACGTCGTCATTCTCGTAGCCGACGCTGCGCCACAGTCCGGTTGCTTCCTCCTCCTCGTGAGCGACCAGCGCTGTGATGCGCTGCGCGCCCAGCCGGCGAAGGTGCTCGTGCGACTCGTCGACCAGGCCGCGGGCGATGCGCTGCCGGCGAACGTGCGGGGCGACGGCGAGGAGGTAGGTGCGCCCCGCCAGCCGCCCCACGCCGCCACGAACGAACCGACGACGAGGTGATCGTGCTCGGTGACCAAGAGCGCACTGCCTCGGTGCGCGATCCAAAGTGGAAGGGTCGCCATTGAGCGGGACCGCGCTGAGCGGACCCTGAGGTCGCGTGTGACGGGCACGCATAGGCTCCCGGTCGAGGCGGCGCTGCGAAAGACGATCGGCAGGGAGGCGGGCGACACCGTCCATGTCCGGATCGACGAGCGGATCGGGTAGATAGCCGACGGCACCGGCGCACATGCGAGCGCCCCTGACGGCCGTCCATAGGAGGGCTGGCTCTGTGCTCTTCGGGTTCGCGTCGTGCAGCGGATGGAGGTCGGGCGCCCGCTGGCGTCTGGCCTAGTCGCGCGGGTCAGAGTTGGTCGCTGGCGATCAGCCGGTTCCAGTCGGAGGCGAGTGGGTGCTTGAGCGTGCAGGCGGCGATCAGCTGTCCGCGTTCCTCATTGTTCAGGTGCCATCGGTTCTCGAGGTGCGTGATCGGTCTCCACGAGCTGCATAGAAGCGGCAGATCTTGGGCTTGGTAGCCAACGGTGAGCACGAAGTTCTGTGGAAGTTGAGACGGGTGCCAGTACTGCCAGCTGAGGTGTCCGCTGAGGATGGTGGGCAGACCGTGTCCGTAGAAGGCAAGCGCCGACGCCTCCCCGTAGTTGTGCGCGAGGATCGCGCCACCGTTTTGCTCGGTCGGAGGTAGCGCATTCCACGCGCGGTCTACCTGCGCCGTCATTTCGGGCCAGCCGATTTCGTCTTTGAAGTAGCCGACCTTCCACACGCTCGAGCTGACCAGTTGGTGCGTGGAGTAGAAGGGCACGACAATTGGGCCGGCCAATGCGATCACGGCCGCTTGTAGGCCGATGGCTGCACCCACCAGCATCAGCCGTCGACTGGTTCGCAGCCACGCGTCGAGGGCGATCGCTCCGGCGGCAATGGTCAGGCCGTCGGCGGGAAGGGGGTAGTAGCTGCGGCCGCGCTCGAGGAAGAAGATGGCCGTGACGAGGACCGGTGTGAGGGCCAGGGTTCGCAGGCCACGTCGCCACAGCCACACCACGCCCGCTACGGCGAGCGCGCTGCTGGAGCCCAGGAACAGAAGCTGCTCGGCGAGATACGCCGGGCGCGAGGTGTCCGACGCCGTCTTGGCGTTCTGGCCGGAGAAGAAGTGGACGCTCGGCCAGCCGTGCTGTGCCTGCCAGACGAGGTTCGGCGCCAGGAATGCCGCGGCGATGGCCAAACCCAACCAGGGCCAGACGCTCGCCAGCTGCCGTCGTTGTCGGGTTAGCAGCATCGCGGTAAAGAACGCCAGAACAAGGAAGCCGATCGTGTACTTGGCTTCGAGCCCGACGCCGGCGATCACGCCGAGCAGCAGCCAGAGACGCGGCTCCTCGCGCACGAACAGCCGAACCGCCACGTACAGGAACGCGGACCAAACGAGCGCGTCCAGCCAGGTCGGGTGAAAGATGCTCGCCGAGCCGAGAATGTAGGGCGTCAGCGCCCACGAGACCGCACCGATCCATTGGGCTCTTCGACCGCCGCCCAACTCACGTACGGTGAACGCGACCAGGAGCACCGTGCCGGCGCCGGCAGCGAGGCTGACCATCCGCAGCGCGACCAGAGAATGCGGGGCGGTGTTGTCGACGAGCCAGCCGACGACGGCGATCAGGGGCGGGAAGTCGACGTACCCGAGCGCAAGATGATGGGCGGCCGCAAGGAAGTAGAGCTCGTCGCGGTCCCAGCCATACCGCGACATGAACGGTGCGGCGATGGCGACGAGCAGCGCGACACCCGCGAGTCCCGCGAACAGGGTGGAGCGGAGTGACGAGCGTTCGGCGTTTGCTCGCCGAACGGGGGCGGGCCATTCAACAGCAGGTTGAGATACGGCACTCATGTCATCCTCGCTTCGAGCGTGCTTTGTTTCGGTTGGCGCCCCGCGACGCCTCTGCCGCGCGCACGACCTGCGTGCGCATCCATTGGAAGTCCGCGTCGCGGACCGCCTGCGCGTGGGCGGCGAAGCGGCCCCCGGCTTCGGAGGCGGCGAACCCGATCACGAAGGTACTCAGCAGCCGCTCGATCCGGGGCACGAGTTCATCCGGCGTACCGGCATCGCGCAGCGCGTCGTACACCGATTCGCGGAGCGCCAGCGCCTCAGGCGTGGCGACTGGCCGGCGCAGGAACATCAGGAACGTGTCTGGATGCCGCGCCGCAACCGTACGCATACCGTTGGCGAGCTCACGCAGGCGCTCCTCGGGCGCCAGCGACGCATCGGGAAGCTCAAGCTCAGTCACTAGCCGCTCCACGAGACCGTCGAGCAGATCGTCCTTGTCGCGCACGTGGTGGTAGAGGGCCATCGGCGTCACCCCCAGCCGCGCCGCCACCGCGCGCATGCTGACCGCATCGAGCCCGCGCTCGTCGGCGAGCGTGAGCGTCGCGCCCAGAATGGCGTCTCGGGAGATGATCGCCTGACGCGGCACAGGCAAACTATACACCGTATGTATACAGCGTATAGATCGAGGCGACGCTCAGCCCGTGCAGGCGATGACGCAGGCGCGCAGGGTCAGGTGGATGGATCACCGGCCAGGCGGGAACATGTTGCCCAGCCGTCCCACGCAACGATCAACGACCCGACGATGTGGTGCTCGTGCTCGGCCAGCAGGAGCACGCTGCCCTCGTGCGCGATCAGATTGGCGAGGGCCCGCTCAGTGTCTGGGGTGAGCGCTGCCGGGCTGCGCGGCGCGAGACCTCGAGGGCGACATCTGCGCTATCCCCAGACGAACGGCGGATAGCGGTCGGTCAAGAAGTACGCGTAGGCGCTGCCGCGGAGGTTCCACCGAAACCACGGCACCATCAGCTCGAACACTCCTCGCGGAATCTGCTTGGTGAACAGCACGGTGAAGAAGGCGATGAGCGCCATCACGCCGGTCAGGTAGGCGAGCACGCCGGCCACGATCAAGTACGGGATCGCGAGCAGCCACTGCACGAGCGGCCGCCACCAATCGATGTGCTGCTCGGGGTATTCGATGTGCAGCCGGGCCGGGTAGCTCGGGTCGTCATCCAGCGAGAACGGTGGGTAGGCGTCGGTCATCAGGTAGACGTACGCGGCGACGCGGTGATACCACCTGAGCGTGCCGACCACGAAGTCGAATGCGCCGCGCGGCCAGCGGCCGGTGAAGATCACGACGAAGAACGCGTACACCAGCACGAAGAAGGCGGCGATGCCAACGAAGAACAACGCGATGTAGTGCGGGAATGCAAGCAGCCACTTGACCAGCGGCAGCCATCGGTTGAGCTCGCCCGGGTAGCTGATCTCGAAGCTGGCCGGGTAGCCCGGCGCCGGCGGACCCGACGGATCGGGCACGGATACGGCATCGGGCACCGCCACCTCGGCCGGCGGCACCGGGGCCGTAGGCTCGGAGCTCGAGGGCGGCGTCGGCGAGGGTTCTTCGGGAGGTTCGCCTGGGGGTGGCTCGGAAGCGCTCATGTGAAAACAGTAACCCCGGCCAGCGGCTCGGTGTGAGAATTCGATTGATCGCGCGTGCTCGGTTGATCGGCGACGCCGTCCGTCCCTATACCGGCGATCTCGGTTGGCAGTTGATGCCGGGCCGGGCTTCGCCGAGCGAACACCCGCGCACCGTGTCATAGAAGCGGCGCGGTGCGCGAGCCACTCGTTATTCGCCGGGCGGTAGTGGCGCTCTGCGCCGCCTGGAATAGCTGAAGCTCAGGGCGCCCTTGGCGGCGCCCAATCACCCGTGCTTGGGGTTCGACTCCCCCGGCGCGGAGCTTCGAGCTGCCTGTATGGCAGCTCGTCCTCGGTCTTCACCTTTGGCGTCCCCCGGGGTGAGGACCGTTTTCTGTTTCCAGGAGGACGGAAGGGAGCGTCCACGTTATGACGCATGTCGTTCACGCAGGAGACGAAGCTCCTTGCGAAGACCAGTGAAGGAGCGGACGCCCGTTGCTGCGGGGAGGCGGTGCTGTCCCTGCACCACGAGCTCGGACGAACGGAGAACGCGCTCGGACGAGCGGCGTTCACAATGCGGTACGGCCAGCGAGGGGAGTGGCGCCAGATGCTGCGGGATGCCGCGGCGGAGGTGCGTTGGACAGAAGAGCCGTCGGCAGGGAACGGCCGGCGAAGGAGGGGGAGAGGGCGCCGCCGCAATCGGGGGCGAATCGCCGCCGCGGTGTAGGGGCCTCGCAGGACCGGAAGGCCGGGCTCGTCGACCCGGCGGCCCGAGAAAACAAGAACCCGCCCAGCGACTGGGCGGGTCCTTAGCGCACTCAGGAGGTTAACGCATGCGACCGATGTCGATGCGAGAAATGCACGCGCTCTGCTACGAGCGCGGGATCGAGTTCGACCCGAGCCTCGTGCCCAACGAGCTCGTCGAGCGAGCACAGGTGACGCTCGCCCAGCCGGCGTGGGAGGGCCACTCCGTCGCTCAGGAGGTTGTCCCGGGGCTTGTAGAACTGAGGTGACGGCGGTCCCTCCGGCCGCGTCCGCTCCTGTTGGGAGCGTTCGCGGCGATCCGCCAAAGATCTAAGGAGGAACCGCCGTGAGTAGCAACGTACCGGTCGCCGAGGCGACGCGTGATGAGGCCGTGCTCCCGGAGCGTGTGCAGGAGGCTCTGGGCGAGTTGGTTGGGGCAGCGAAGGAGGGATTGCTCGCGCTCAGCGTGGGCGTCGGGCTCGGCGTGCTCGGAGAGTTGATGGCTGAGGAGGTCGACGATGTTGTCGGTCCGAAGGGCAGCACAACGGGGAGCGGACCGCGGTGCGTCATGGCCAGGAGGCTGGCGAGGTGACGCTCGGCGGCCGTCGCGTCGAGGTCCAGCGGCCGCGTGTGCGGACCGCGGACGGTGAGTCAGAGGTGCAGCTGAGCACCTACGAGCATTTCGCTGATCGTGATCCGCTGCGCCGGGTCGTGCTGGAGCGGATGCTCGCCGGCGTGTCCACTCGCCGGTACCGGCGCACGCAGGAGCCGGTCGGCGAGCAGGTCGAGACCAGGGCGCGGTCGACGTCGAAGTCGGCGGTGTCACGCACGTTCGTGGAGCGGACCCGCGAGGCGCTCGGCGAGCTGATGAGCCGCCAGCTCGCTGATTTGCGATTGGCGGTGATGATGCTCGACGGATTGGAGTTGAAGGGGCGGATGATGATCGTCGCCTTGGGGATCACCACGGAGGGCGTGAAGATCCCGCTCGGCTTGTGGGAAGGAAGCACGGAGAACGCGACGGTCGCGACCGCGTTGCTCTCAGACCTGGTCGAGCGGGGCCTGGGTCCTGAGCAGGGGATGCTGTTCGTGATCGACGGCTCCAAGGCGCTCTGAACGCAGTCGCGAACTTCGATTTCGACCGGTCGATAGCCCGGGTCCGCGGGCCGCGGAGAAGGAATCAGCCGTGACGTGTAGTACTCAACGGACTGATGGCACTCCGTCGCGCCTACGCGGACGAGTATGCGGAGCGGGTCAACCGCGCGGCGGTTCTGGTGCGGGAGGTGTCGCTGGCGGACGCGGTGCGAGCATTGCAGGCGGAGTTCGGCCTCTCGGAGCGGCAGGCGCGTCGGTATGTCAACGCGGGACTGGAGCGGCCGGATGGTGTGTCGGTGCCGGAGCGCACGGTGGTGTTCACCGTGAGGTTGGCGCCGTCGCTGATCGGCGGGCTTCGCGACCGGGCTGGGGTGACCGGTCAGTCGTTGAGCGCGGTGACCGCAGAGGCGGTGCGCGGTTATCTCGCGGGCGCTGGCGGGCGGGGCGGTGGCCAGACGCCTTGAGATCGAGTTCGTCGGCGACCGGCTCGCCGGCGCGCGGCTCGCGCAGGCGTACTCGGTGTTGGCGCCCGACCGGCGGCGTGTGATCGGCAACGAAGGGAGCGGTGATGAGCGGCAGCGACAGGCAGAGCAGCGATCAGTCGAGGATCGCGGCGATCTACGCGCGGGTGTCCTCGGAGCGCCAGCGCCAGGAGCAGACGATCGCCAGTCAGACCGCCGCGCTGCGTGAGCTCGCCGAGCAGCGCGGCCTCGTCGTCCCGGACGAGTTCGTGTTCGAGGACGACGGGTTCTCGGGCGCGAACTTGCACCGGCCCGCGCTCGAGCAACTCCGCGACCGCGCGTTTGACGGGTGCTTCGAGGTTGTGCTGTGCCACGGGCCCGACCGGCTCGCTCGGCGCTACGCCTACCAGGTGCTGCTGCTGGAGGAGCTCGCGCGCGGGGGGATCGAGGTCCTCTTCGCCAAGGAGCCCGAGCGGTCGGGATCGCCGGAGGACGAACTGCTGCGCCAGTTCCAGGGGATGATTGCCGAGTACGAGCGCGCTCAGATCGCCGAGCGGTGTCGTCGCGGGAAGCTGCACCGCGCGCGAGCCGGTGCGGTGTCGGTGCTCTCGGGCGCGCCCTACGGATACCGGTATGTCAAGCGGACCGAGCACGCCGACGCGTTCTATGAGATCGACGAGCTCGAAGCGCCGATCGTTCGCGAGATCTTCGACCGCTACATCGAGCGGCGCGAGTCGATCGTGCAGATCGGAAAGGCACTGAGCGAGCGGGGCGTGCCGACCCGAACCGGCACGCCGCACTGGGGATCGTCAACGATCTGGGCGATCCTGCGCAACCCCGCCTACACCGGCCAGGCTGCCTACGGTCGCCGGCGCTCTACCGGCGAGCCAGCGAAGCCGATGCGCCTGACCCGCCAGCAGGGCAGGCGCTCGAGTCGCTACGGCTACGAGCACGTCGGGCCCGAGCACTGGCTGCGGATCCCGGTGCCGGCGCTGATCAGCGAGGAGCAATACGCGCTCGCTCAGGAGCTGCTTGCGCGCAACAGCCGGCTCTCGCCGCGCAACACGCGCAAGCCCTCGCTGCTGCAGGGCATCCTCGTCTGCCGCGAGTGCGGCCACTCCTACTACCGCAGCTCCGGCCGCAGCAAGACCGGGAACGTGCATCACTACTACCGCTGCTCGGGCGCGGACAGCTTCCGCCGCCCCGAAGGTCGGGTCTGCGCCGCTCGCCCCGTCCGCATCGACGAGGTCGACGAGCCGGTCTGGACGCAGGTGCTCGCGCTGCTCGAGAACCCCGAGTTGATCAAGGTCGAGATCGACCGGCGGCTGCAGACGCTCCGCGCCGAGCACCCCGCCACCCGCCGCCGCGACAGCCTCCAGCGCGACCTGACCCGCGCGCAGAACGCGTTACGGCGGCTGATCGACGGCTACCAGGAACAGCTCATCACGCTCGACGAGTTCCGCGCCCGCATGCCCGAGCTGCGCCGTCGCGAAGCGACGCTGCGCGCCGAACTGGACGCGCTCGACGCCCAGCTACACGATGCCGAGGCCTACCTCAAGCTCACCGAGACGCTCGACGCGTTCCGCGCTCGACTGTCCGCGAACGCCAAGCAGCTCTCGATCGAGCAGCGCCAAGAGATCGTCCGCCTCGTCGTGCGGGAAGTCCTACTCGGCGATGACGACATCACCGTTCGCCACTCAATCCCGCTCCCCAACGGTCGTCAGCCCGGCGGTTCGCTACTGCGTTCACAGAGTCACAGCGCTGCGCAAGGCGATCAAGGACGTGTTCGGCGAGCACGCGCTGGTTCACCGCTGCCACCGCCACAAGGAATGTCATGAAGACGGTGACGTCCGGCATCGAGGCCAGCCTCGAGGACGTTCCCGTCCGAGAGGAGTTCCTTCATGTCCGAGCAGTTCGTTGGGATCGACTGTGCGACTCGTCGCGCCCGGTGGCATGCGGTCAAGCCGACCGGTGCGGTCATCGACGAGGGCTGGACGCCGGCCGACGAGGACGGCCTGGCGATGCTCGTCGGCCATCTCGGCCCGGATGCTGTCGCCTGCCTGGAGATGATGAGCGGCGCCGCCTGGGTCCGCGACCAACTGACTGCCGCCGGCTGGACCGTCCAGATCGCCGACGCGCGCAAGGCGAAGGCTGTCGGGTCTCTGGCAGCGAAGACCGACAAGTTGGCATGTGCCTGCGGCCCACCGAGGAAGCGATGAAATGCTTGCGGTGGTCCGCCGGGCGCGGTCACCGTGTCGATAGTGGAGCGCAGTTGAACCCGTGACAAGTTTGGTGCAGGGCCGCGGGACCTCGGATTGTCGCCGCGAGCACGAACCCCAGATTCGGTTCTCACCAGGTCCCTCCCCGGCGGGTCGGTCATCGCCATCGTCGGGAAGGAGACCGCAGTGCAGCAGATTCATGATCGGGTGGCCGGGCTCGATGTTGATCGCGACAGCGTCGTTGCGTGTTGTCGTCAGCTGGGTCCGAGGGGCGGCGTAGTCCGCGAGAAGGAACGGTTCACGACCACCACGGCCGGGCTGAAGGTGCTGGAGGCGTGGTTGGCGGATCGGCAGGTGGAGCTGGTCGCGATGGAGGCCACCGGCGTGTACTGGAAGCCTGTCCTGTATGCGTTGGAGTCGCGCTTCACGGTGTGGTTGTGCAACGCGCGGCACGTCAAGAAGGTCCCTGGCCGCAAGACGGATTTGTCCGATGCTGAGTGGCTGGCTGATGTGGCGGCGCATGGGATGGTGCGTCCGAGCTTCGTGCCGCCCCTGCCGATCCGGGAGCTGCGGGAGCTGACGCGCTATCGCAAGACTCAGATCGAGGCGCGGGCGGCTGAGAAGCAACGTCTGGAGAAGGTCCTTCAAGACGCCGGGATCAAGCTCACGTCGGTCGCCTCCAGAGTCCTGACCCAGTCGGGCCGCGCGATGATCGAAGCGCTTAGCGACGGCGAGCAGGATCCGACCAGGCTGGCCGGCCTCGCGAAGGGCAAGATGCGACCAAAGATCCCGGCGCTGACCGACGCGCTGACCGGCCACTTCGGCCCCCACCACGCCGTGGCGTGCCGTCGCATCCTCGCTCACATCGACTTCCTCAACGAGACGATCGCTGCGCTGACCGAGCAGATCGATGCTCGCACCGCGGCGTTCGAGGCGGTGTACACATCGCTGCAGCCGGTGCCCGGCTTCGATCGCCTCACGATCGACGTGATCATTGCCGAGACCGGTGCCGACATGACCCGGTTCCCGACCGCCGCCGATCTCGCCTCCTGGAGCGGCGTGTGTCCCGGGAGCCATGAATCGGCTGGCAAGCGCCGCAACGTCAGCACCATCCCCGGCAACCAGTGGCTGCGACCCGCGTTGATCGAGTCCGCGCGAGCTGCCGTGCGGACCAAGGGAAGTTACTTCGGCGCCCAATACCGTCAGATCGCCCGCCGCCGCGGACCCAACAAAGCGGCCGTCGCCGTCGCCCACTCGTTGATCGAGCTGGTATGGCATCTGCTGAGCACCGGCGAAGTGTTCAAAGACCTCGGAGACGACTACTTCAAAACTCGCCAAGACCCTCAGCGGCAAGCCCGCCGCCTCGTCGCCCAGCTCGAAGAGCTCGGCTACGCAGTCACCCTCGAGGCAGCCCCAGCGATCTCCGCATAGCCGTCAGCAAACCCGAGCAGGTCCAAACTCGGCTTCGCCGCGAGCGACTTGCGCACGCCAAAATCCCCCAACACACGCGCGACTCAACGAGCATTTCACCCCAGCTCGACGCGCGCGTTCTCGCCGAGCTGGTGCGCCGCGATCTCGTCCCGCAGGTGCACGTGCCAACGTTCGCCGACCGCGAGCTCAAGGAACGGCTCGGACGGCGGATGCACATGGTCCGGCTGCGGACCGCGGCGATGAATCGTGCTCACGGGGTGCTCAGCCAGTTCGGGGTCACGCTCGCGTTCAAGCGGCTGCGGGAGCCCGATCGCGAGGAGTTGCTGATCGAGCGCGGCGTTCCGGAAGTGTGGCGACGGTCGATCGCCGAGGCCGTCGCCGTCGTCGCGATGCTCGACCAGCGTCTGATCCCGCTCGAGCAGGAGCTGCGTCCGCTCGCGCGAGCGGACCCGCGCGTGCAGTTGCTTGTCACCATCCCTGGCGTCGGGGATCTGCTTGGGCTGACGATCGCCAGCGAGATCGGCGAGATCTCCCGGTTCCCGACCGCGCGGAAGCTGATCGGCTACTCCGGCCTGACACCGCGCGTCTACCAGTCCGGCCAGAAAGCCAGGACGGGGAAGCTCTCCAAGACCGGCTCGACCATGCTGCGGTGGGCGGCGATCGAGGCCGCCCAGCAAGCCTGGCGGCCGACCAACCCGTGGCATCAGCTCTACCTCGACGTCAAGCAGCGCTGCGGCGGGAAGGGCAACCCGGCGAAGGCCGCCGTCGCGCGCAAGGTGCTGATCGCGACCTGGCACGTGCTCGCGCTGCAACAGTCCTTCAACCCTTCGCGCCCGCGCGGCGCGGACACTCCTGTCCCGGCCAGCTCCAGTTGCGTTCTGGCCGACTGACGGCCCACAAGGAATTGAGAAGCCGGGACAGCTCCGACCGACACGGTGTGCGCAGCCAAGCGCCGAAAGAGAACTGAGCGACTACCGAACGCGTCCAGAGGAAGGAGGAGCAGCACCGCCGCTACCCACACTTGACATCCGGCCATCTATCAAAGAGAACGCAACGTCACGCATCACCTTCCCGACCGCGACCGCCCACCGATCAAGGCCCGCATGCGCCAGGCGTGGCGAGAGACCGACTACCCGCGTGCGCTCGAGCAACTCACCCGGCTCGCCGACGAGCTCGAACACACGCACCCCGGCGCCGCCGGCTCGCTGCGGGAAGGGATGGAAGAGACGCTGACCCTGATCCGGCTCGGGATCCGCGGCAAGCTCCGCCGCACGCTCGAGAGCACGAACCCGTGCGAGTCGATGATCGACACCGTCCGCACCACCCAGCGCAACGTCAAGCACTGGTCCTCCGGCGAGATGGGCCTGCGCTGGACCGCCGCCGGAATGCTCGAAGCCGAGAAGCAATTCCGCAAAGTCATCGGCTACACCGAGCTACCCCGCCTCGCCGTCGCGATCGAACGACGACTCCACCTTCCCCAGCCCAACCCCACCACCACCCAGGAGGCCGCGATCGCAGTCACTGTGTAACGATCACATCGGGACCGTCGTCACCGAAGTTCCACGGCGACCGGGGCAACCTCTCGCTCAGGCGTTGCATGAGAGGCGGGTGGCCGACCGCCGGCGCCGCCGGCAGGTGCCCGACTGGTTCTCCGCCGAGGATGTGGTGTGGGAGAGGTGGGAGCAGGAAGCCGCGCACGCGGTCTGAACGGCGATGACATGGCCGGCCGTTGGTGGGCGCGGCCGGCCACGCAGCCGGGGCCCTGCGACTCCTACATTTGGACCCTCCGTGTCAACCTCCAGCGGCGATGAGCCGTTGCATCGAGTGTCGCGTTGCGGCTTTCGCAAGGCGAACAAGGGGTTGCATGTCGCGAAGCTCCGGGTGGCGCACAACTGCGCTGGTGGGAGTCCCGCACCGCGCGGGGTTGTCTCAAGGGTTACGGGCTCAGGCTGCGCAGTTGGCTCCGATTGCCTTCGTTTCGGCGTTGAGTGAGTCGGTGATCGGTCGGATCTGGCTCAGCTCGATGATCCCGGAGCGATCTTTGTTGTGGGCCTTGTTGTCGATGTCCTCGATCAGCGTGACCAACTTGTCGAGCTGTCCGTTGATCGTGTCCCATCGCGGCTTGAGCGAGTCGACCGGTTTCAGAGCCTTGAACTGGCCCTGAGCGTCCTTGTAGACGGCGAGAACCTTGTCCAGGTAGGCCGCTGCCGCAACGGGATTCGTAACGAAGTCTGATGGCTGCTGAATCGCCGAGATCTTCTTAGACGAAGACGAGCAGATGCTCTCGGCCTTAGCTGCCAGGTCCCTTTTGGAGAGTCCGCTTGATCCGCCACCGCCGCAGCCCGCCAAGGCCACCGCACAAAGCACCACTGCACCAACGGTGCGATTCGCTCCCCACTTCATGTGCGCCTCCGGTCTAGTTTTGCGCCGGGAGCATACGGATCGACGCAGATCGGTTAAGACGCTGCGGTGCGCGAACGGGCTGCTCAGTGCCATTCGCGCAGGGACGCAACACCAAGGCTGTCGCGACCCGGTGTAACGCACGACGACGTTGCCGGCCGTCACAAGGCGGCCGGCCGCCTCGGCTGCGATCGCCGAGACTGCTGAAATTAGCCCGAACCTACAGCGGATCCTCAAGGCTGTACGTGGACCAACAGCGCGGTGCAGCTTCCGATTCGCGGATCCAGTGCTGCGCAGAACTGAGTGTGGTGGGCGACCAGCCTCTCGGTGCCGGTCGACACCGTCTGGTACGTGACCGAGGCCCCGGACCTCGAAAGGATCTTGATCGCACCGGTTGTAGGCGTCGGTATCGGGAAGTCCAAGCGGCCGTCTTGCTCGTGCGTGATCTCGACTGAGAGCCGTTGTCCGCGGCGAATCGTCAGAGACGTCGGCGAAATGAGCCCCGCGCAGGACCCGGACTCAATTGCAGTGCGACCGGGAGCCGAGAAGGTGTACGGGGTCCCGCAGGTTGTCACTCTCGGCGAGGTTTGCGCGCGGCTGCCGCAGCCAACCATCGTGCTGAGCACGAGCAGCCCGACAAGCAATCGAAGCGACGCATCAGGTCCCAACATTACGGGGCAGGGGTCAGCTGTATCACGGTCCACCAGCACGCTAGAAGCTGCTCCTTTGATCGACCGATGAAATCCAGCAGTCTCGGACGCAGCCAGCTACGCGATGTGCTCATCGCTGTTGTTTGTCGCCCGATCCAGCAGTCTGGTGCAGCGGCGGTCTCGGTCATGGCGCGATCTGCGAGGACATGCGAGTGCCTCACCTGAACTAGTCGCTCAAACCTCGCCGTCGACGGCGACGCACCGCGCCGCTGACGGACACGAAACCGCCGCGAGGTCCGTCTGGGCAATCGGAACCCTGTGCCGTATGTGCCGCAATCGCAAGTAGCCGAGTGCGGCGCGGTCCACGGAGGGGTGAAGCCTGCTCAACAGCTCGGGGCGTTGGCAAGTCCCGCCGCCCACGCGATACCGCCTGAGACGAGTGAGAGCTGACGAGGATCGCTCCAGGTCTGAGAGAAGTGGCCCAGGGCATCGTAGAACACGCGCCCGCTGCCGCTGCGCCGACACCACACGAGCGGACGGTCAGGGCCGCCGTGGGTGTCGAGCCGAGCGAGGACGTGAACGCGGGGACGCGGATCGTGCTTGAAGACGTAGAACTCCTCGTGAATCGCGAAGCTCGCCGGGAGCCGTCGGGTGGCGGGAGTGCGACGGTCCTCCACGATTACCCGCTCGGTGCTCGGTGTCGGGTGGTGGCTGAACTCGGCGCCGATCAGGCTGATGTACCCGGGCCAGTGGTGGAAGGTGTCCGTCGCGGAGTGAAAGCCCACGAGCCCGCCTCCGTGACGCACGAAATCGAGAAGCGCCCGCTTCTCAGCGGCGCTCAGCGGCAGCTCGCCGCTCGTTAGCAGTAACACCACCGCGGCGGCTCGCTTAAGCGCGTCCGGCGTCAGATCCGCGGCGCTTGGCAGGAACACCACGTGGTAACGGCCATCGCCGGCGGCCACGCGCTGCAGCGCTGCGATCGCCGAAGGGATCGAAGCGTGGTGAAAGCCCAGCGTCTGGGTGAGCACGAGTACCGTCCGGGTCGGACGCCCGGTGGTGGCAAACGATTCGAGGCGAGTGCGAGACGCATCCCCGGAGCCACCGCACGCGGCCATCAAGAGCGCCACCGTCACTACCGCTGCGAGCTTGGTGGCCATCATTCTGAGTCTAAGCGGGCCCGATCCGCACGCGCCCTCCCCGCCCGGTCAAATCCATGGCGATCCTTCACTCCAATACCGGGTCAGGCGACCAGCCTGACACGCGAGCCCAATGCTGCCGGAACGAACGCGAGATCCAGCAGTGTCTGTTGTTCGACCGGTTCAGCACGCCTGGGGACGAGCGTGTGACTGCCGTTCCTAGCTTCGCCACGGCAGGCGGTTCGTTCAGTTGCCCGATCCGCGCCGTCTCGAAGCGCGCGCGTTGTCGGCGTCCTAGGCACGGGCCTACGGGCGCAACTTGCTGGCCGGTTGTAGTCGACTCGGTTGGGTCACCGCGGTGTCGCGGGAGTCGGGATGCGGCGGACTGCTTGCAGCTCCGTGTGCGTCCCTCGCACGTAGCTGCGAGAAAGGTGACCGGGCGGCGTCCGACTGATGGTCGATCGTCGCTGGTGCACTTACTGCCGCGACCAGTCCGGACCGAGCTGAGAAGGATCCAGCTCCACCGTCAAGCGCGGCGCCGGGAACTGCTCGGCGGCCCACTCGAAAGAACCTCACACCGTCGTCGAGCGTGACCGTGGAATGATCTCGGCTGCGCACGATCCAGGGGCGTCCGGGGTCGTGCTCGGTGACGGTGAAGCCATACTCCGTCATGCGAACGTATGTTCGTGCTGCCTCCGGACCTGGCGCGTGGGACAAGCTCCCCTTCTACGCCACCCACCACGTCGACGAAGTGGTGATCGTCGACCCGGAGAAGCGCAGCGTCGACTGGCTGGCGCTCGCCGGCGACGGATACGAGCCGGTCGAGTGCAGCGGTTTGCTCGAACTCGGACCGAATGATTGGCCGCGCAAATCGACTGGCCCGAGCGCTGATGAGCGGGCCTAAGGCAGGGGCGACCGTCCAGGAGGTCCTGCGCTTCGAGGATCTCCCAGCCGGTTCATTAGCCAGTCGCCGCGCCGTCGTCCGCTGGAGCGATGGATCGGAAGGTGAGTCGATTCGCTGTTACGCCGACGAGGTCCTCGTCAGCGAGGGCGATCATGGGAACTCTCGGCGTATGTCCTCTTGAGCTGAGCTGCACAGCGTTGCTGGGTCACTCCGCGCGTGGAGGGCCCGATAATCGTGATGCGCGCTTGCAGGCGTTGCGGGGACGCCGGCGCCGCACTGGCGATGCTCGGGTCCGGAGCTGAGCAGGACTGGCCGCCACGATCACCGCCTGTCGGCGCGAGCCACGGCACGCTGGTGGACCACTCCGGGCGTGCGGAAAAGCGAACCTGGAGCGCGTGACCGCGAGCCACGGACAACCAACTTAAGAACTTCCGAGTCGTCGACGAGGACGGCAAGCCGGGGATCGACCCGCGGTCTCTCGCGATCGTCCGCACCGGTTTCGGCGCGCGTTCCTCGCGAAAGCTGCGGGTTGAGCGTCGTGCGCGATGATGGTTGCGTGACCGGGAACTGCCGTGCTCGTGCCCTGCTGCTGGATGACGTTAGCTCGAGGGCGACGCGCCCCACGATCGGGAGGTCGGGCACGGATGGTTTACGATGATTGGGCGGGCGATCGGCGAGGTTCTCGCGTTCGGCGTCGGTGTTGCACTGAGCCCGTTGGCGATTGTCGCCTTAGTTGTGCTGCTGGTCGCTCGGGGCGGGGCACCGCGAGCTTGGGCGTTCGCGGGGACCTGGGTGTTGTCGCTGACGCTGGTGTCAACGCTGGTGCTGCTGCTCGCCGATGGTGCGGACGCGAGCGCGAATGGGGCGCCGGCGACATGGGTGAGCATCTTGAAGATCGTCGTGGGACTGTTGCTCGTGCTGTTTGGGATCCGGCAGTGGCGGGGGCGCGTGAGCGACGGGGGAGAAACCGAGGCGCCGGGCTGGATGCGCAAACTCGACGACGTCACGATGCCCAAGGCCGTCGGCCTGGCCGCTCTGTTCGTGGTCAAGCCGAAGAACTTGCTGCTGACGATCGGCGCTGGGATTGCTGTAGCGCAGGTCGGTGTCAGCCCGGCGGCACAGGCAGTCGGCGTCGCTGTGTTCGTTGCTCTTGGGACCGCCGGGTTGGCAATCCCCCTGGCCATCTACGTGCTGATGCCCAATCGAGGCCGAGATCTGCTCGCCGGGCTGCGCGATTGGATGGTGAGCGAGAACGCGACGATCATCGCCGTCCTGTCCATCGTCATTGCCGCGAAGCTGCTCGGTGACGCGCTCACCTCCCTGACGAGCTGAACCGGCTAGGCGCCGTGCTCTCGCGTGCAAACGTCGTCGGAAAAGCCGGCGGTCCCCATGATCCCCCTTTATGGGAAAAGTCCCATAAGGGCGACCTGATTGGCAAGACTCGAGAGCAGCTGCGTTCTCTGCACTTCCGACGAGAGGCGACTGGCTTCGGTCGTGGACAGACTTGGTCATATGCGGCTCGAGGTCCACTGAACTCAAAAGGCGAGAGTTCCTCACGGCCGCCGACATCGTCCGTATCCTGAAGCTGAACTCACAGACCGCGCGAAACTGGTTCTGATCGCTGCCGGGAGTCCCGGCCGAATTACCGTGTGGCCCGACCAAACGAAGGGTTGGCGGCTACCACGGAGCGCCCGGGGATGCGTATTCGAGCGGCTACTGCAGGGTTACGGTGTGGGTGACGAGGGTGGCGTCGCTGGCGAATGCCAGCCCGGACATTGTGTCGGTCGGCCGCGGCCTGTACGTGCGGCCGGGGATGTTGGGCAGTCCGTAGGAGATGTCGTGCACCGCGAGGCGGATTGGTGATCCGGTGGGGACGGTGAGGGTGATCGGGATGCCTCTCGGCGGCAGCGCCCAGTAGATGAATTTGAGTTCGCCGCGGCGGTCGGATGCTTTCAGCGGGAAGGGCTGGCCGTCGATCGAGGCGGCGGTGACCGGCCCAGTGCTGACGGTGGCCTCGATCGCGGGCGCGCGTCGGCGGGAGGTCAGCTGGATGCGGACGACGCTCTTTCCGTCCTGCTCGGTGCGGCTGAGGAGTTTCACCGATGGCGCTGGTAGCGACACTGGGGGCGCCACCGCTCCCCACCCCTTGACGGTGCTCATTGCGAAGAATTCGAACTGGGCTGCGTGTCTGCCGGTTGCGAAGAACTGCTGGGTGTAGCCGTCGAGGTTCGCGTCACGGGTGAGCCAGCTGGCCTGGCCGGTGTCGGCGTTGAGTTGGTAGTTGATCGTGTCGGGACGAGGATGACTCGAGTCGAACCCGAGCCTGGCCGTCGCAACAGTCAGGAGGGCGAGTGAGCAGAGTGCAGCGAGGCCGGGAAGTAGCCATCGATTCAAGCGCTCGCGCCGCGGGTTGCCGTCGGCTCGCGGGCGCAGGTACGGGATGAATAGCCCTACGGCGCCGGCGACAAACATGCCGATGAGGAAGCCGATGAAGGGTATGCCGCTGGACAGTTCGAACCGAGTTCCGAGGGCGAGTACGAGGATCCCGAGGACGGGCACGATCAACACGAGCGCTACGGCCAGGGGTAGCGCGATCGCCCCGGCCGCGTGCCAGGGCCCGGTGGGACGGCCGGCCAGCGCCCACGCCTGGAATGCGAGCGCGACCAGAACAGGCCAGAGGAACAGATACGCCGACCCCGGCAGGGCGAGCGACAGGATCAGCGACAGCGCCCCTCCGAACCCGAGCGCTCCCAGCGCGATGTTGGCAGGTCTTGTGCGCGTCAGCAGCGGCTGGGCGAGGAGCATGAACACGGCGGCGCCGGCGGCCGTGAGGCCGAGGAAATAGAGCGTGTTCTGGTAGCTGCCCGTGAATGGCACGTTGAGGTCCGGGACAAACGCTTTGGCCCCGGCCCACAGCAACCCGACCACGATGCCCGAAGCAATCGCCAGGAGGGGGAACAGGAGGACTCCTCCCACCAGACCGCGCGCACTGATCGCGCCCCGGCGCCGGCCGACGATCGCCGCGAACACAAACAGCGCTATCGCGACCAGCGCGAGCGCCGTATCCACAGCCGCCGGATAGATGACGGCCGTGTCCGGTGTGACGTTGAACGCCACCCACTCTCCGCCTCCGCGACGCTGCGCGACGCGGTTACCAAGATCGCGTGCCAACGCGACAGCGTAGGAGCCGTCCTGCTGCAAGCTCGCCGCGCTGATCGTGGCGATGCTGTCGCGCGCAGTGTGGTAGTCGGTGGAGCCGCCGCTGTAGTAGAGGGCGACACCACCGGCGCCGCGGTCGAAGTACTCCTCGGCGTCAGTTCCCGGACGCAGATTCGAAACCAACAGTGTCATCAAGGCCGGGACGAAGGAGAAGATCCGCGGATGCGGCGCGCTGGCGACGAGCCGCCCGACAAGGTCGGCGCTGTTGGCGCTCGTCCGTGCCAGGTAGACCGCGCCGTGGCTGCCACTGGTGTCGAAATTGACCACGGTCGCCACGTCACGCATCGCGGCGTTCTGGGTCGCGAACGCGTGCGCGCCGATGTCCTGGTTCTCCTCTCCGTCGGTGAACACGAACAGCACGTCGTTTCGCAGCGGCGGACCGGCGCGGAGCGCTCGCGCGGTCTCCAGCACCGCGGCGACACAGGAAGCGCAGTCGCTGGCCCCTGGCGCGCTCGCGACCGAGTCGTAGTGCGCGTTGAACGCGATCGCCCCCGTGTTAGCCGTCCCCGGGAGACGCGCCACGATGTTCGTCACCCTTGCGGCGACGTGGTTATCGGGATCAAACCCGCCGACCACGGTGGTCGTCTGCACCGTCTGGCTCAGCCCCAGCGCCCGCAACTGACCCACGATGTATGCCCGAGTCCGCACCTCGGCCGCCGAGCCGATCGGGCGCGGGACCTCGGCGATCGCCCGAACATCCGCCATCGCCTTCGCCGAGGAAAACTGCCCCGGCCCGGCGCTCCCAGGCACCCCAGGAGCCCCTAACTCAGCCACGGCAACCCAGACAGCCAAACCGACCACCAGGACGCCAGCCGCGACTGCAAACCAGCGCGAGATCTCAGCCCGCCTACCGCCGAGCCGGATCGCCCGCGTCAGATCCTGTCTCTCGCGCGATGACTCCGGCGGGCGCTCCCGCACAGCCGTCGCGCGCACAAGACGGTGACGGTGAATGAAACTCACTGGGACTCGACCCCTCCTAGATCAAAGCCAAGCAGCCGGGGAGTCCAGTGCCATCGGCGCAAACCACCAGACAGCCATCGTGGTTTGCCACACCGACCGAACGAGCGCGTATCGGCCGAGCGAGACCAACCTTGCGCTAGAAATCAGTGTAACGCAGGGCGCAACCGGTGATATTCGCTGCCGAGGGGAATTCGCGTTGCCGTCGGGAGCAGCCAGCGCACAATCCCTGAAGAGCCCGGGGAGTGCGCAGCGCTCACGGCGGCGCTGCGCGGTCCGTCACTGCGCGCTCAGCCCGGCGATTGCCGTGCCTCGACGCTCAGCGGCAGCGCGATCCGATGCCTTCAGCGCCGGCTCGGTCAGCCTTGACGAGCGTGGTTGAGAGCTCGGGTCAGCCGCTGGCCAGCGCCGCGATCGTCCCTAACACCATCGTGGCGCCACGCTGGTCGCCCAGCAGATTGGCCTCCATCCGGTTCATCACATAGGCCACGGTGAGACGCCCGTCGAGGTCGTTGAACACCAGTGATCCGCCGTAGCCTCCCCAGCTGAACGACCGCGGCCCCATGGGCATGGTCTCGCTGGCCAGCCCGTAGCCAATCCCGAAGCGCAGCGGGACACCGAGCACCAGGTCCGCCCCGTTGGACTGCTCCTCGAAGATGCGCTCGACCGTTGACTGCGACAGCAGCCGCGTGCCGCGAGCCTCGCCGCCGTTCGAAACCACCGATTGGATGGCCGCCACCGAGCGGGCATTGCCGTGGCCGTTGGCGGCCGGGATCTCCGCCCGGCGCCACCACTCCTGCATGGCCGTAGCCGCTTCCACGGCCGGATTGCTGAACGTCCGGATACCCAGTTCCGGGATTCCCGCGCGCACGAGGTCGGGTGGCTCGGCCATGTGAAGCGGAGATACCCGCGCGTCGTCCGCGGCCTTCAGGCCGATGTGGAAGTCAGCGCCAAGCGGCCCGGCGACGTTCTCCGAGAAGAAGCTGCCCAACGACTGGCCGGTGATGCGCCGGACGACCTCGCCGAGCAGGTAGCCCTGGGTGATCGCGTGGTAGCCCGACGCCGTTCCGGGCTCCCACCACGGCGCCTGCGCAGCCAGCAGCGAGATACAGCGATCCCAGTCGGCCAGCTGAGGCGCCTCTACCGGCTGCTCCCATCCGGACAGGCCGGAGGTGTGGCTCATCAGGTGCCGGACCAGAACCTGCTCCTTGCCCGCCTCGGCGAACTCGGGCCAGTACCGGGAGACGGGGGCGTCGATGTCAAGCTCTCCGCGGTCGGCAAGCATCAGCACGCAAACCGCAGCCATGGTCTTGGTCGTCGACCACACGTTGACGATCGTGTCCTGCTGCCAGGGTTGCGTCTGCTCGGCGTCCCGATACCCGCCCCAGATGTCCACGACGAACTCGCCCTCGTGCACCACGGCCACCGAGGCGCCGATATCGGCCCCCGAAGCAAGGCTCTGGGCAAGGGCCTGCGCTACCGGCGCGAATCGCTCCTCGTAGTGACCCTTGATCTCCGCCACCCGCAGACCCTACAGCGCCGGCTCAGTGCGGCGCACCTGGGGGAGGGCAAACGGCCTGGGAGACGACGCCATACTGGCGGACGCCCTCAACGCAGTCGGAACGAGAGCCACGCGCACCGATTGCGCCGCAAACTCTCTCGCTCCGGCGCGGCGAAAGCTCGTCGTAAGCGGGGGTGGGCTACCGCCTCTGCGACCAGGCAATAATCGGCTTACCGGGGGTCAGGCGTCGACGACTTCAAGCAGGATCGCATCGCGCACGGGCCGGCAAGCGATGTACGGAGGCGATCAACCTTGGCACGCCGCTAGGTTGACGCTGACGGATGGATCAGCGGGACGACGGGAGCCCATCCGGCGTCCAGGAGGGCGACCAGCGAAGGGGGCGTGATCAGCGTGGCGCAGCCGTTGCGCGGGCGGCGATGGGACGCGGCGTAGCCAGCGGGTGACCACACGAGCAGCCGAGCCCCGAGCACCAGGCAGGGCTGATCGTCGTGGAGGATGAACGCGCCGTCGGGCAGCCGCTCGTAGCGGGCGTCGTGAAGTCGGCGGACGCGGGCTCGCTCGACGAGCCGCTCGCCGTGAAGCTGAGCGTCGATCGCGTCGGCGCCGTGCTGGTCCGCGTGAAGCGTTCCCCAGACCTCGGTGAGCCGGTTGTAGTCGGCTCGCCGGCACTCCGCGCACGGTCGGTGCCCGGCCGCCAGCGCCGTCGCCTCATCCAGGAAGAACAGCTCGGTGTAGCGCCATGGCGCCATCAGCGGCGCCCGGCGCCGACCACGGAACTGAAGCCGGCAAGCGATCCACCGGCGGGTGCTGTATCGCCGGCGGATCTCACCGTGCTCGTCGTGGAGGCAGCCACGGTTGCCG
This sequence comes from uncultured Solirubrobacterales bacterium, assembly GCA_963796525.1. GTDB lineage: Bacteria > Actinomycetota > Thermoleophilia > Solirubrobacterales > Solirubrobacteraceae > Palsa-465. The sequence continues at coordinate 163,445 of CAWCMD010000001.1, read as the reverse complement.
TAAACGAGCCCGCGCTCGGGCGTGGCGATCAGATCGCCGAGCGGTGAGGATCGCAGACGTCGGCGACGAGCGTTTCCTCGCCGTCGTACCGCGCCGCCACCGGCACGATGTCGACCAGGCGCAGGCGCCGGACCTGGCCGGCGAGGTGCGGCCGTAGGCCGGACGCGATGCGTCCGGCCGCGCCGGTGAGGACCCAGGTTTGCTCTGCGAGCATCGCTCGTGCTACGCCTTCGCGTAGGTGAGGATCACGATCCCGTTGTCGAGAGCGGTTGCGGTCAGGGGGACGCCGTCACCGGCGTGGATCGTGGTCGAGATGACGCTCACGGTCGGGTGCGGGGCGAACGTCAAGATCCGTCCACCGAAGCTGACCGCAGTGCACCGGCTCGCCGACGGACACGCGACCGCAGCCACCTGGTTGCCTCTGGCGACCACCGCGCGCGTTGGCGTGCCCGGCGAGATCGGATCAAACGTCACCTCCCGCCCGTCGCGGCCGACCACTGGACATTGCCTGATCGACGGACACGCCACCGGGACGAGGGGGTACAGGGGAGGACCAACCACAGTCGCGGTCGCTGATGCCGGCCGGGTCGGGTCGAATGTGAACACACGCCCATGCGCTCCGGCGGCCGTGCACTGGTGGGCGGAGGGGCACGCGATCCCCCAGAGCTGGCTGTAGCGGTTGATCGGGACCGGAGCCCCGTCGGTCCGTGATCGCGGATCAAACGTGATCTCGTTCCCGAAGTTGTCAACCGCCGTGCACTGGCTCGCCGACGAGCAAGCCACGCCGGTCAGCACCGCCACGCCAGTCGGCAACAGGTCGCCGTCGAGCGTCGTCGAGATCGCCGCTCCCGGCGAGCGCGGATCGAACGTAAACTGCCGCTCGTCGCCGAGGGCGGTGCATTGCCTGACCGACGGGCATGCCACCGCCATCAAGGGACTGACGCGCGATGAACTCGGCAATGTGGGCGGGAAGCTATCGATCTGCCTGCGCGTGGCAGATCGCGGCGAACGTGGGTCGAACGTTACCTCCCGTCCGAAATTGTCGACCGCGGTGCACTGCCTCGCCGACGGGCACGCAACCGCAGCCAGTTGATCGCTGCCGTCGACCCTCGTCGGCGTCGGGCTAACCGGCGAGTCCGGATCAAACGTCGCCTCGCCGCCAGGGTCATCGACCACGCTGCCCTGCTTCACAGTGGGACACGCGACCCCACCGAGCGACGCAGCACCTCGCGTGGCGAGCACGACCGGCGCCGACCAAGTCCGCGAATCGGCACACGCCGTTGCTGCCAACACGCCCGTGACCGCCGCGCTCATCAGCAACGCAATCCACGCCCGGCCCCACCAGACGCCGCGGCGACACCTCGGCGTCATCGCTCGCCTGGGGGCGGCGGTTCGCAACTGCTGGTACCACCCACGACCGCCCACGATCGGCACTGGCACCCGTCTCGTTATCCAACCAGTCCACCCTATCGTCCGCGTGTCGGCTCACACAGTCGGAACTTTGCCGATTTCGGTCGGACTGTCCGACCGAAATCGCCATTGTTCGGCGCCTGGCGGCGAACGATGCCTCGTCGCTGACCGCCCCCGGGCAGAACTCGCCACCGTGCGCGACAACGGCCCGCTGGCGCCCGGCCTCCCGCGTCCGGGCGCCTCGCGCTCAGCGGGCAGGGGTGATCGGATGGTTTGAGCGGATCACGTCGCTGGGGTCGATGGTTGCCTTGATGCGGCGCAGGCGGTGGTAGGCCTGCTCGCTCCAGAGGCTGGCTGCTTCGCGGTGCGTCTCGGCGAAGTTGAGGTACATGTGGTCCGCGGCCCACGGCGTCAGCGCATCTTTGACCGCTTGGACTTGCCTTTCGGTGGGCTCGATGAGCTCGGGTACGGGTGTCATGCCGACCGCGTACATCGCGTACTGCGCCTGGATCGATGAGAGCGCGCCGTGCTCCGGGCGCGGTCGTGCCAGCTCGCCGCCCATGTGACGCAGTTGGACCGACAGCAGCGGGAAGTTGGCGTCCGCGCCGGCGACCGTGACGAACGTGTCGATGGCGGGCTCGGGCAGCTCGGCGATCATCAGGCCGTCGCCGCGACCGGGAACCGGCTGCTCGGGATCCATGTGCACGTGGCTGAGGGCAGGCATCGAAATCGACTCGATCGTGTCGTTGACCGGCCCGAGCGCGCGGAGCGGTGCCAGTAGCTCGTCGGCCTGGCGAGGATCACCGAGGTGATAGGCCTCGACCACCGCAAATGACTTGCCGCGGACGGGCTCCGGGATCTCGTCGATCGGCGGGAGGTGCAGAATCCGTCCGACGGTGGTGAGCTCTTCGGGCGGGTCGTTCTGCGTGAGCTCGCGCCAGGCGTGAAGGACCTCGGCCGCGCGTTCGACCGGGTACCAGAGGATGCCGGCGTAGATCTGGCTGATCGGCAGCAGTTCGAACTCGAGCGCGGTGACGACGCCGAAGCCGCCGCCGCCTCCGCGCAGGGCCCAGAACAGGTCGGGGTCGCTCTCGCGATCGATGCGCAGGAACCGGCCGTCGGCGGCGACCATCTCGATCGCGTGGACGTGGTTTGCGGCGAGCCCGTGCTTGCGGCCCATGAAACTCAAGCCGCCGCCGAGCGTGTAGCCGACGATCCCGACGTCGGGTGAGGAGCCCTGCAGGCCCGCGAGCCCATACTTCGCCGCGGCCTCGACGGCTTCGAGCCACAGGACGCCCGCCTCGACGCGCGCGATCCTCCGCTCGGGGTCGATCTCGACCTTGCGCATGCGCTCGGTCTTGATCAGGATCGTGTCCTCGAGTGAGCCGAGCGGTCCGGCGTTGTGGCCGGTGCCCTGCGCTGCGACTCGCTGTCCGAACTCGCGCGCGAACAGCACGGCCGCGACAACATCCTGCGATGACTCGGGGAAGACCACCGCTGACGGGCGCTGGTCGATCGTCAGGTTCCAAGCCACGCGCGCCTCGTCGAACCGTGCGTGCTCCGGGAGCACGAGCTTCCCGGCCAGAGCCGGCGCCAGGCGGCTAGGTGGACGGAGTTGTGTTTGGTAGATGGACATTTCGTCGTTTCTCCTTCTCAGGGGGTTGGGTGGGAATCGGGGGATGTATGTGCGAGTGCCGGGCTGCCCCTGCATCAGCGTGATGTGAAGGTCCGCGCTGAGACCGTCGCGATCACCGGGCGTGCTGGCATCAGCGAGATCGCCGGTCACCTCGCCGGTTCGTGGCGTGACGGTCCAGGTCAGGGGTCAGAACCTCGGCCAGTCCGGGGCTCACGACGAACCCCGCTGCGGGAGCGGCGCGGCGGGGATCCGGCGGCGGGCAGTCCCAAACAAGATCCACGTTGATGAGTTGTCCAAGCGGATCGGCGTCGACGGCGATCGAGCGCAACTCGCGCCCGAGCGCAGGCGGCTCGGGATCCTGGACCCAGGTCAGATAGTCGCCTGCCGTGATCCCGTCGAGAAGGATCACGAGTGACTGATTCCGGTCGTCGTGGTTTGTGGCCGGCGGCGGGTTTGTGAGAGCACGGCGCGGCTTGGTGTGGATGCTCATCGCAGGTCCTTTCGTGTCTGTCGCAATCAGGCGATCGATGCGCTCCACGATCCCTCTCCGACGAACCGATGGCATCCGTGACTTCGCCAGTCGTTCCGCCGGTGGTCGATCGGCGGCTCGGCCAGCGGACTACGATCTGCGGCGATGGACCTGACGGGGCCGGAGCTTGCTGTTCGCCCGCTGGTGGGTCGAGACCGCGAGGGCGCGGCGATCGATCGCCTGCTCGAAGCCGCGACCACCGGCGAGAGTCAGGCGCTGGTCCTGCGTGGCGAGGCGGGGATCGGGAAGACGGCGCTGCTGGAGTACGCAGCCGAGCATGCCGAGGCGATGACCGTGCTGCGGACGTCCGGCGTGGAGGCCGAGTCGGACTTGGCGTTCGCCGGGCTGTATGGGTTGGTGCGTCCGATCCTCGCGCACCTGGATGAGGTGCCGGCGGCGCAGGCGGCGGCCCTAGCGGGCGCGCTTGGACTGGCGGCGTCCACGGGGTCTGACCGGTTCCTCGTTTCGGCGGCTGTGCTGGGTCTGCTCGCCGCCGCAGCCGAGGAGGTCCCGGTGTTGTGCTTGGTGGATGACGCGCAGTGGCTGGACCGCCCGTCGGCCGACGCGCTGGTTTTCGCCGCGAGGAGGCTCCGTGCCGATCGTGTGGCGATGATCTTCGGAGTGCGGGAGGGCGAGGCGGGCTTTGACGCCGCTGGGCTGCCGGATCTCGTAGTTCCCGGCCTCGACGAGTCCGCGGCGAGGGAGGTCCTCGCCGAGCGCGGCCGTGAGGCAGCTCCAGCGGTCCGCGCTCGCGTGCTGGCCGAGGCCCACGGGAATCCGCTGGCGTTGATCGAGCTGCCGGCGGGTTTGACGGACGCTCAGCTCGCGGGCTCGTCGGCGTTGCCGGAGACGATCCCGCTGACTCCGCGTCTGCAGGCCTTGTTCGGGCAGCGGATCGATCGACTGCCGCAGGCCACGCAGATTGCGCTGCTCATCGCTGCCGCCGAGGACACCCGTGACGCCGGGATCGTCGCCCGCGCCGTCACCGAGCTCGGACTGCCGCCCGACGCGCTCGATCCAGCCGAGCGGGCGGATCTTGTCCACACGCGTGGGGGCGTGATCAGATTTCGACATCCGCTCGTGCGCTCGGCGGTCTACGAAGGCGCCACGTCAGGCCTGCGCCAGCGCGTGCACGCCGCGCTGGCAAGCGCACTCTCGGGCGAGGAGCACGCCGACCGCCGTGTCTGGCATCAGGCGATGGCGACCGTAGCCCCGGATGAGGAGGTGGCAGCGGCGCTCGAGGCGTCTGGCCGCCGCGCCGTAATCCGGGCGGCTCACGCGTCCGCGGTGAGCTCCTTCCTCCGCGCCGCCGATCTGAGCACCGATGACACTCGCCGTTACCGCCGGATTGCGGCCGCCGGCCAGGCGGCCTGGGACGCCGGCGACGTGGAGCGGGTCCGCGACTTGATCGCGGGATCGCTTCCCACGGCGACTGGAGAGCCGCGCGCGCTGCTGTTGCATTTGGCCGGTGTGCTCGAGTGGCGGACTGGCAGCCTGCGCGAGGCGTGCTCGATCATGTCGCGCGGCGCTGAGATGACCGCCGATCCGTCGCTCCGATTGGAGATGCTGTTCGATGCCGCGGAGGCGGCGTCGCATGGCGGCGATCCGGCGAGCGTGATCGAGCTCGGCGAGCGGGCCGCGCGCATCGAGGCCTCGAGTGAGCGTGATCGCGTTCGTCAAGCGGTTCTAATGGGGTTCGTGAAGCTGTACGCGGGCCAGCGTGAGGAGGCGGGCGCACAGTTCACAGAGGCGCTCGAGCGCGCGAACACGCTCGAGGATCCACGCACTCTCGTATGGGCCGCGGAGGCAGCATCGACAGTAACCCGTCTTGGCGCCGGGCTTCGGTATGCAACCCGAGCGGTGGAGCTGGCCCGGGCGCAGGGTCGGCTGAACCTCTTGCAGCTCGCGCTGCGCCGCCAGGCCAGCGAGCTGATCTGGAACAGCCAATTCGACCTGGCCTACTCTGCCGCTCAAGAGGGCTACGGGCTCTCGCTTGAGGCTGGTGACAGCGCGGGAGGACACCTCACGAACCTGGCGATGATCGAGGCGGTTTGGGGTCGCGAAAACGAAGCACGCAATCACGCGGCCGAGGCTCTGGCCCTCGGCCAGCGACACGATTCGCGGCTCGTCTCGAGCATGGCCGAATGGGCGCTTGGGTTCATCGATCTCACTTCCGGGCGCCCCAGCGAGGCAGCTGAGCGGCTTCTGGCCTTGACGTCCGCCGAACGCACGGACGTTCACCCGATGATCGGCCGGTACGCATTGCCCGACGCGGTGGAGGCTGCAAGCCGCAGCGGGCATCAGGTGGAGGCGTCGGAGCGGCTGGCGCGGCTTCGAAGCGCGGTGACGCAGGCGCCGAACGAGGCACGGCTGGCGCTGCTCGCACGCTGCGAAGCGCTGCTTGGCGAGCGGCCGCCGGATGAGGCGTTCGCTGAAGCTCTCGTCCCCTCCCTTTCGGATTTCGAGCACGCGCGCACCGAGCTCCTCTGCGGCGAGTGGCTTCGGCGGCAGCGTCGGCGCCAGGAGGCGCGTGGGCACCTCCGCACCGCGCTCGAGCGCTTCCGCGGCCTGGGCGCCGTCACCTGGGAGGATCGGGCGGCAGCCGAGCTTCGCGCGACCGGCGAGACGGCTCGCAAGCGCGATCCCTCGACCCTCGATGATCTGACGCCGCAGGAGCTCCAGATCGCTGGGATGGTGGCGCAGGGAATGACCAACAAGGAGATCGCCGCTCAGCTATATCTAAGCCCGCGCACGATCGACTACCACCTGCGGAAGGTGTTCTCAAAGCTCGGGATCGCCTCGCGCTCGGAGCTTGTGCGCGACGGCCTGCCGTCCCGCGGCTGAGCTTGAGCTTCACAGACGGGCGGCTCGGCGGGCTTCGGCCGGCCGGTGAGCAAACTCGAGCTCGGCTCACGGGAACACGAACGTCGTAGTTGCAGCCGTGCTGTCTGGCTCTGCGATCTCGGGAAACCGCGCTCCTGCAAGCAGCGCGACGTCGAAGATCTCCTGAACCAGGTCCTCGAAGCGAAGGAAGGCGGCGATCGTGGCGTGCCTCAGGCTGACGACCCACACGCCCGACAGACGCTCTCTTAGGCGGGTGGTCAGGGGCAGATCGCCGAAAGTGGATGACTCGCGGATCTGGGAGAGGCCGACGAAGGCCAGGTCGCCGGTCAGCGCTAGTCCACGCGTGAACCCTGGAAGCTCGATGACCGTCTCGGTCGTGCCGCTCTGAAGGTCGACGGCGGCCAGCGTCCCGCGCCCGGACTCGAGCAGCCAGAGCCGGCCGCCGTGCCAGCGGGGCGAGTGAGGCATCGACAGTCCGGACACGACGACCTCGCCGGTGGCCACGTCGATCAGGCAGCCGCCCGTGGCCTTGTTCTGCCGCCACCCGCCGGGCTCGGCGCTATGACCCAACGTCGTGACGAACGCCGGCGAGTCGTCCCTCATCGCGAGGCCGTTGAGATGGCAGTAGTCCGCGTTGGCCAGGTCGGTAATGAACGGAGGCTTCCAGCGGGGGACGAAACTGTGGTCGCGGTCGATCGTCGCCAGGCATGAGAAGCCGGTCGCGCACATCCACAGCTCGTCTCCCGCAAACGCCAGTTCATGCATCAGCGTGTCACCGGTCAGGTGACGGTTGCGCGGGATGTAGCAGGCGTCGTGGCCGGCTGGTTCGAGCTTCGGTGCCACGGCCGGCACGTCGCGGTAATCCCAGACTTCGGTGCGGGTTGCGAGTGCGAACCGGCCGGGAGCGACGGCGATGCCCATCGGCTTGTCGAACTGGCGGAAGTGCGTGTTGAGCCTGCCGTCATTGTTGCGAGCGCAGATCAGTCGGCCGCTCTGGTAGGTCGAGATCAGCAGCGAGCTGCCGCGATTCGCGAGGATCTGTGCGAAGGTCGCCGTCGAAACGCTCGCGAAGGGCTGGGGCCTCGGCCCCGGTAGGACCGCCGCCGGCGTAGCCAGCAGCTCCGTCCAGCGCTCCCGAGCGGCGGCGGCGGAGTCGAGAGCCGCATCTAGCTCAGGCGACGGTGCGCCGCGCGGCGCGAGCACCCGGGCGGCGGTTTCGATCGGGGTCAGAAGCGCCTGGTCGTACGGGAGCTCGAGGAACCCGCACAGTCGCTGGAGTTCATCTCGGGGTTGCGCGAGCAGGTGCGGCAGACTCGTCACCGCCCATCGCCCAGGTGCGAGTGGGCTCAGATCGTCGAGCAGCAGCTCGCTGATAGCCGACCACTGAGCGACCACGATCTCCTCCAGCGGTCGCCCACGCATCTCTCGCCAGCCCGGAACGAGGGGTAGCGACCAGGGCATCCCCGGCCAACCCGGCAGGTCGGGATGGCTGACGAACCGCCGGGACTGCCAGGCCGCGAGCATCTCCGAGCAGGCGTCCGCGGGCTCGCGATAGCTGGCAAGGAACTTCGCGTCTGGAAAGGCGTGCGCCAGAAAAGCGACACGCAGAGCGAGTCGTGGTCCGGCTGCGAGCGTGCGGACGGACGGGGCGTCGTCGTCGGGAGCTCTGCCCTCGCGGTCGACGATCGAGGACCGTAGCGATGCCCGCGCTTCGGTGCCAAGCGTCGCTGCGTCGCGAGAGCTGAGACGGTCATCGCCGTGGGCCAGATCATCCAGGAACGTAGACGGGTAGGGTGTGCCACGAACGCATGAGGAGGTCGGTGTGGAAGATCGGACCTGTTGATGCGGTGCTGCATCGGAGATGGAGGGGCCAGTCCGATGGGGCTGGTGGTCCTCCGTGGTCGCCCTGTAGGGGGAGGCCGCAAACCACCCCGAGCTGCTGCGGTCAAGAGCCGTGGTGGTGAGCGTCGGGGAGAAAGGCGCGCTGTGAGCGCGTCAGGTGTGGGCTAAGAAGGCGAGCGTGAGCGATCCATTGATGACGTGTCGAAATCTGCGTTAGATGACATCGAAACCGGGCGGCCTGCCCAGCCCGGGATGAGCCTGGCGGGTGCCTACTTATTGGCCAGGTGGTGTCCGGCATGGAGGTGGCGCGAGCTTGGTCTGGGCTCTGGTGTGGAACGTGGGAACCTGTCGTCCCGCGCCCGCGAGCGGCCAGTGGAGCGGTTGTGGCCTGCGGTTGCTGGTGGAAGGGAGAGCTCCAAGCGGCTGATCCGTGAGGGGCTGTGTACTGATGCGGGGCACAGGGGCGGACCTGACCGTAGTAGCGGTGAAGGTCCTGTAATGGGGCTGGAGCGAAGGGGAAGGGTCATCCTGGCTTGTTGGCTGGTCAACCGCGGTGACGCGGGAGGAACCGGATGAGCGAGCCGAAACCTGATGGCAAGCCGTTTGCGATTTCCAAGCGGCTGGTCTGGGAGGCATGGCGAAGGGTCAAGGCCAACCGGGGAGCGGAAGGGGTCGACGAGGAGTCGGTCCAGGCGTACGAGGGGAACCTTGCGGTGAACCTCTACAAGCTCTGGAATCGGATGTCCTCGGGGAGCTACATGCCGCCGCCGGTCAGGGCGGTCGAGATACCGAAGAAGAAGGGCGGTGTTCGTCACGGTGAACGTCGCCGCGTCGGCGACCGAGCCGGACAGCAACGTTGCCGCAAGCGCGAGTCCGCCCGTCGCCCCCACACGTCGTCGCTGGAGCCGAGCTCCCGCACGTCGGCGCTGAAGCTGGGCCTTGCGTTGCCTCTTCCTCATCCCTCATCGTCGATTCAACGATCTCCGCCAACGACGCCGCGTACGGGGCCAATTGCGGCAGCGAGTGCACCGGCGGTGGCATCGACTTTGCCGAGATCCCAACGGTGAAGTCCAACCTGCACGACTCGATCGTCGCCGGTAACACCGGCAGCGTCGGACCGGATGTGTTCGTGCCAAAGGGGATTGCGCTCGCATCGAAACTGCCGGCGGCCACGTTCTCGCTGGTCGGCGACACTTCCGCGTCTCGCCTGACCACGGACGGCACCGACATCACGGGCGCGGATCCGCAACTCGGTCCGCTCGCCGCCAACGGAGGCCCAACCGCGACGATGCTGCCGGCGGACACGAGTCCGGTGATCGATGCCGGCAGCGCCAACGGCCTGATGACCGATCAGCGCGGCATGCCCCGTCCGATCGACTTGCCCGGCTACCCGAACGCCAGCGGCGGCGACGGCGCGGACATCGGCGCGGTAGAGGTGCAACCCGCGGAAGTGCTGCCGATCATCCACGGTCTGTCCGCGCATGCCGCATCGCCGGGTGCGCAGCTCGTGATCTCCGGCACTCATTTGGGCTCCGCGACGGCTGTGCGGTTCGGGAGTGTCGACGCTCCCTTCAAGATCGTCAGCGACTCGAAGATCACGGCCGCGGTCCCGCTGAGCACAGGCACCGTCGACGTGCGCGTTATCACTCGCGGCGGCGAGACTGCGGCCACCGCCGCCAGCCGGTTCCGGTACTCCACGCCGCGGGCCCGAGTCATCCGCGTGGGATTCGCGGGTCTGCAATTCAAAATCACGGCACCACCTCGCGCGGCCTGCCTTGCTCCAAGCAGCCGGCTGCCGATCGTGTTCACCAGCTCGAAAGCCTCAAGCTCGAGGTGGACGTTGGCGAGTGTCGCCTTCTACATCGATCGGAGCCGGAAGCCGATCCAGAGCCTGGGAGGTGACGGCAGCGTGAAACTGGCATTGACTGGGCTGAAGCCAGGCGACCACATCGTGCGAGTCGCGGCCACCGCTGCACGTGGGTCCAACCGCCACACCACCGCGGTCCCAGTGACGTTCGTCGTCTGCTGAAGCCCGCATCGTCCCCCGCCGTCGACACGCCGCGTGCAGCAGTTAGCAGATGCCTGGCGCTACAGCTTGGCCACATCGACGACGGCCGAGGGCTACGCGTCGGGCGCGCAGCGCACGCTTTCCTAGCCGGATACGGGGCGCCGTCGCCGCGGCGGAACTCGCGGGCGGTCATCGGCGGTGGTCTTGTGCAACTCGTCGGGCGGGCTGAGCGCATGGTGCTCACGGAGGTAGTCGCTGAGTCGTGGCTGGCCCGTTCCGCCGAGGGCGTCGAGCGCGGTCCATAGGCTGTCGACCGTTTCGTCGCCACGCTCGCGGCCGCTTACCGCGGCGTGCGCAGCCAGGCCTCGCCCGTCTCGCGCACCATCACCATCGCCCGCCGCTAGACCGCACAGCGCCATGACGGCAGCGACCTGCCGGAGGCCCCGGGCGCGAGCGCGCGAGCGCCGGGAGTCGTGCTTACTTCCGCGCGAGGCAGGCGCCCGTCCGGGGCGAGGCCGATTACGGCGGCAGCGTCATTGCAGGTTCCAGCCGAAATAGACCTCGCTACCGATGATCCGATCGCCGTCGAACGTGAGGATCTCAGCGTTGCGGCCTCTGCCCCCGTCGGCCCTGCTCATCTCGTAGGTCACGAAGACTTCGTCGCCAGCCTCGACCAGCCGCACGAACTCGAACTGCTGCCCCTGCCCCGAGCCAGGCCAACAGCGCTCGAAATACCCCGCACGGTCGAGTCCAACGTCCAGTGGACTTGAGAACGTGAACTCGTCGGCGAGGATGCCCTCGACGCGTTCGCGGTCGCCGGCGGCAAACGCGAGATAGAGATCTCGTGCGAGCTTGGTTCTGGCGCCTGGAGCCATAGCTACCTCCTCATTCGTGGTCTCAGTGGATAGGACCGACGAGGGTCGAGAGACTCATCGCTCGTGCGTGTCGATCACAGTCGATAGCGGAACGCCGCCGGATGAGCGCGGTGCCATCTGGGTATGGTGCGGGCGGTGCCGTTCTCGATCGTCGTCCCGGAGCAGCTTGAGTGGACGACCCGCCCGCATGAACCAGATGAGCCAGCTCGTCACGTCGCCGAACTCCAGGGTTCGGTCCGGTTCGAACACACGCGCGCGAACGTGTGGCGCTACGAGCCAGGTGCCGAGGGTCGTCGTCACGTCCATGCAGAGCAGGAGGAGACCTTCGTTGTCATCGCCGGCCGCCTCACCATGTATCTCGGAGAGCCGCCGGAACGTCACGTCGTGTCCGCGGGCGGCATCGTCCACGTGCGGCCGGGCACGCCCACTGCAGACGGTGAACGAGGCCGAGGAAGACCTCGTCGTCTACGCGTACGGTTGCCCGCCCGATGAGGGCGCCCAGGTTCTACCTCCTGCCGCGTAACGATCTCTATGCGATTCGCTCAGCCCCGCGCGCAGCGGTGCTCGCCGCGGCTGCCACAGGGTCTTCGTCCAGCCATCGAGCACCGACGGTCTCGGCGATGCCGGCATCGGTTCCACCGCCGGCGAGCCCGAGGGGAGCGACGCAGGCGAGCTCGCGCAGTCCGCCCAGAGCGTTTTGAGCCAGCTCGGGAAGCGCGGCGCTGACGACGACGAGCGCAGGCTGCAGCAGATCCGCCGTCTCTATCAGCGTGAGCAGCGGAGTGTCAGCTCCGAGGTAGGTGATCCTCCAGCCGTGAGCGCGGAGCGCGAGCCCGAAGCAGATCAGCCCGAGATCGTGTTGATCTCCCGGAACGCAGGCGAGCAGTACGTTGGGACCGCGACCGCGCCCCCAGCCGCGCGCCAGGGCGAGCAGACGGCCGCGTAGCAGCGCGCTGGCGAAGTGCTCTTGCGCGACCGATGCCTCCGCATGCGCCCAGCGCTCGCCCAACTCGTGGAGGTAGGGGAGGACTGCTTCGCGGAGGACGCTCTCGAGCGGGTAGGAACCCAGAAGCCGGTCCAGCACGGTATGCGCGCCAACGTCGTCGAAACCGTCGAGGGCGCGGCGCAACTGCTCGCCGAGGGCAGCTGCCGTCGGTGTCCCGCTTCCATCATCTGCTCCAGCGGCAGGGTCAAGTCGCGCCGGCGGCTCAGCTCGTGCGAGCCGAGCCGCCTCGGCTGCCGATAGGCCTCGCTCGAGGTGCTGGAGCATGCGGCGGATTCGTCGCTCGTCGTCCTCGTCGTAGAGGCGGAATCCGCCCTCGGTGCGCGCGGGGGAGAGGATTCCGTACCGACGTTCCCACGCGCGGAGGACCTCCGGCGTGACCCCGACGCGGCGGCTGAGCTCCCCGATCCGCACGGGCCCGCGATCGGCTTTGTCAGCACTCATGCGATGAGTGTACAGACTTTGGACAGACTCTTGACAAGTTCTGGAGATCTCTGTACGGTCTTTGGACAGTCTCTATACAAAGGAGTTTCTCGAATGAGAAAATCGTTCGTCACAGCGCTAGCCGTCGCCCTCCTTGGCGCGATGACACTGGGTGCGGTCGCCTCGTCAGCATCGGCTCCGCACAAACCCGCCAAGAACATCGTTCAGACAGCCGTTGCCGCCGGTTCGTTCAAGACGCTCGTCTCGCTCGTCAAGCAGGCGGGCCTCGCGGGCGCCCTCTCCGGACCGCGGCCGCTGACCGTGTTCGCACCGACAGACGCGGCGTTCGCAAAGGTGCCCAAGGCGACGCTCGCCGCACTCGCGAAGGACAAGGCGAAGCTGAAGGCCGTCCTGCTCTACCACGTGGTGAAGGGCAAGTTCACGGCGGCCCGGGCCCTCAAGCAGCAGCCGCTGACCACGCTCGAGGGCGGCACGCTGTCGGTCCGAACCCGCCACGGTAACGTCTACGTCAACCGTGCGCGCGTGATCAAGGCCAACGTCATGGCATCCAACGGCGTGATCCACGTGATCAACCAGGTGCTGATCCCGCGCTGACCCACCCCACCTCTTCAGGGCGCCGCCGCTGCGGCGCCCTGAGCGGGGCGGGCCTACGGACCGGGGCCGGCCGTACGGAAAAGCCACTATGACAACACTCACCCTTCCGCATCCACCTGCCGGCGAGAGACTGCGCGGACCGCGCCATCCAGTTCGGCGCGTTGCGTCCCTCGTGCCGGTCTCGCCCATCCTGAGGCAGACAGGCACTGAGCACCCTCTCCGGGCCGCTCTGCCAGCGTCCGTCGCGCCCGGTTTGACGAGGGGTGATTGCTGAGATGAGGATTGCTGTGGTAGGCGCCGGGGTCTCGGGGCTGGTGGTGGCGCATCAGCTGCACCGGGCGCATGACGTCACGGTGTTCGAGGCGAACGGCTATGCGGGCGGGCACACGAACACGGTCCGTGTCGACACGCCGAACGAGACGCATCAGGTCGACACCGGGTTCATCGTCTTCAACGACCGCAACTATCCGAACTTCGAGCTGCTGCTCGAGCGCCTCGGGGTCGGCTGGCAGCGGTCGACGATGAGTTTCAGCGTCAGCGACGGAATCGGGGATTTCGAATACAGCAGTGCATCGCCGGCCGGCCTGTTCGCAAAGCGTGCACACCTCGTGACCCCGTGGTTTCACCGCATGATTGCCGATCTCGGCCGGTTCAACCACGCCGCTCGGGAGCTGCTCGGCGATCGTGCCGAGGACGTCTCGCTTGGAGACTGGCTCGAGCGCCATCGTTTCTCGCGTGCGTTCATCGAGCGGCTAATCGTGCCTCAGGCGTCGGCGGTCTGGTCGGCCGCGCCGCGGCAGATGTGGAGTTTTCCGGCCCGTTTCCTGGTGGAGTTCTTCGACAATCACGGCATGCTCTCGTTCCGTGGCCGGCCTCGCTGGCGGACGGTTCGTGGGGGCTCCGCGCGGTATGTGGAGGCGCTGATCCAGGCCTTCTCCGGTCGGCTGAGGCTGCGGACGCCGGTCGATACCGTCACACGTCACGATGATCATGTGCTGGTCAAGCCCCGTGGTGGTGAGGCAGAGCGCTTCGACGAGGTCGTCTTGGCGACCCATTCCGATCAGTCGCTGGCGCTGCTGCGCGACGCCAGTGATCGTGAGCACGAGATCCTCGGCGCGATCCCGTATCAGCCCAACGAGGCTGTGCTCCACACCGACGTGCGGCTGTTGCCCCGCAGGCGGCGGGCGTGGGCGAGCTGGAACTATCACCTGCTCTCTAAGCCGGAGGGGATGACCACTGTCACCTACCACATGAACCGGCTTCAGTCGCTGCGCGCGGAGCGCGAGTTCTGCGTGACCCTCAACCGCACCGAGGCGATCGACCCGGCACACGTGATCCGCACGTTCCGCTACGCACACCCTGTGTACACGGCCGCGGGGGTCGGGGCGCAGGCGCGTGTGGGGGAGATCGACGGGCGCAATCGTACGCACTTCTGCGGCGCCTATTGGGGCTGGGGGTTCCACGAGGACGGCGTTCGCAGCGCGGTGCGGGTGGGCGAGCGCTTCGGAGCGCGGCTGTGAGCGCGAGCTGCATCTACGAGGGCACGATTCGCCACCGGCGCTTCGAACCCCGGCGCGATTTCAGCCATCGACTGGCGCTGGTCTACCTCGACCTGGACGAGCTACCGAGCCTGCTTGACGGCCGCCTGGTCGCCCGGCGCCCGGGGGTGGTCCGCTTTCGCCGCCGCGACTACTTGGGCGATCCCGCTGTGCCGCTGGACCGTGCTGTGCGTGACGTGGTGGAGGAGCGGACCGGCGCGCGGCCCGAGGGCCCGATCCGGCTGCTGACGCAGTTGCGCTCGTTCGGGCACTGCTTTAACCCGGTCAGCTTCTACTACTGCTTTGAGCCGGGCGGCGAGCGCGCGCAGGCTCTGGTCGCGGAGGTGACGAACACGCCTTGGGGGGAACGGCACGCCTACGTGATCGAAGGCCAGCATCCTGGCGCCGCGGCACTCGCCGGCGAGTTCGAGAAATCGCTTCACGTGTCGCCGTTCATGGGCATGGATCATCGCTACGAGGCCCGCGCGACGATGCCCGCCCAGACCCTGTCGGTCCACATCGCCTCGAGCCGCAGCGGCGTCACCGTGTTCGACGCCACGCTGGCGCTTCGACGCCGGGAGCTGACTCGTGAGTCAATGGCTGGGGTCACCCTGCGCTACCCACTCGCGACCGTCCGCGTGCTGGCGCTGATCTACGCACACGCGCTGGGCCTCAAGCTCGCCGGCGTGCCGGTCCACCGCCACCCGCAGGCCGGAAAGGCATGAGCGTCTGGTGCTCACGCCGGCTCACCCGCCGATGATCAACTCGCTGCTCGACAACGTCCTCGACCGTACCGTGGTTGGCGGCTTCACGAACATCGGTTACCGGATCCGCAGCCGGGGATGGACCGCGTCTGAAATGCAACGGATGCAGGGCAAGGTGGTGCTGGTCACGGGCGCGAGCTCGGGTCTTGGTCTGGCCGCCGCCGAGGGCTTTGTGCGTCTTGGCGCCACGGTCTGGCTCGTCGTCCGTAACCGGGACCGTGGCGAGCAGGCGCGCGCAAGGATCCTCGAGCGGTCCGGTAGCGGCGACGTGCACGTCGGGGTGTGCGATCTCAGCGCGCTCGCGTCGGTCCGGCAGTTCGCTGGACGCTTTCGGGATCAGGCTTCGCGCCTCGATGTGCTGGTCAACAACGCCGGGGTGATGACCGACGCGCGCGCTGTATCGGCCGATGGGATCGAGCTGACGTTCGCAACGAACGTCGTCGGCCCGTTTCTGCTGACGAACCTGCTGATCCCGCTGCTCCGGGAGAGTGCCCCGGCCCGGATCATCAACGTGTCCTCCGGTGGCATGTACACGCAGAAGCTCAGGGTTGATGACCTGCAGAGCGAGCGCGAGGAGTTCGACGGGCCGAACGTGTACGCGCGCACCAAGCGGGCGGAGGTGATCCTTACCGAGCTCTGGGCAGAGCAATTGGCGGGCACCGGGGTTGTGGTCCACTCGATGCACCCGGGGTGGTCGGACACCCCCGGCGTCCGATCCTCGCTACCGCGGTTCTACGCGGTGACGCGACCGCTGCTCAGAACGCCGGCGGAGGGCGCAGACACGATCGTCTGGCTCGGTGCCGCCGCCGAACCCGGGCGCAGCTCTGGCCGCTTCTGGCACGACCGCCGACCGCGTCCCACGCATTGGCTGCGATGGACACGGGAGACGCGGCAGGAGCGCGAGCGGCTGCTCGCCGAGTGCGTACGACTCAGCGGTTTGCGCGACGCGACCGTTCCGACCGCGTCGACTTCAATTCTAAAGGGAGATTCCTGATGGCCCACTACCGAGCATCGATCGACATCGGCCAACCCCGGGCGGAGGTTTTTGCCTATCTCAGCGATTTCTCTACAACCAGAGAATGGGATCCGGGTGTCGTCGAGGCCGAGCGCGTGGACGGTCAAGCGGTGGGCGAGGGGGCCGAGTTCCGGCTGGTTGCCGAGTTCCTCGGCCGCAAGAGCGAGATCACCTACCGGATCGTCGAGTACGACCCGCCGCATGCGGTTACCTTCCTCGGCGAGAACGCGACCGTGGTCTCGCGGGACAGGATCACATTCGAGTCGACCGCGGACGCCACACGCGTCACCTACGACGCTGACCTCGCGCTGAAAGGAGCGCTCCGCGTCGCCGATCCGCTCCTGGCGCTCGCGTTCAACCGCGTCGGCGATCGTGCACTCGCCGGTCTCAGGCGAACGCTCGCCCCCTCGCGACCGCAAACGTTGAGCCCGCTGTCCGGTCGCGCTCTCGACGGCACGGAGTACGAGCTGCCAGGCGATCTCGCGAAGCAGCACAACGTCCTGATCGTCGCCTTCCGCCGCGAGCAGCAGCGGCTTGTCGATCAGTGGCTGCCGTGGCTGATCGACCTCGAGCAGCGGCGCTCGGACGTCGCAGTGTACGAGTTGCCGGTGCTCTCATCCGTGTACGGTCCGGCGCGGTGGTTCATCGACGGCGGGATGACGCGCGGGATTCCGGACGCCGCCGCCCGCGCCCGCACGATCACCATCTACACCGAAGTCCGGAAAGTCGTTGACAACCTCGGGCTTACCGGAACGGACACGATCGCGGCGCTGCTCGTCGAGCGCTCCGGCCGGATACTCGCCAGCGAGGTCGGCGGCTTCGAGGCGCAGAAGGCAGAGCGGCTGGCCGCCGCGCTCGCGCCGGTGCCGCCGTCCGGTTCGGCCGCGGGATGAGCACACGCGTGCTCGTGACCGGCGCGACCGGGTTCATTGGCGGCCGCCTCGCCGCCAGCCTGGCAGGCTCGGCACGGGAGGTGCGCTGCCTGGTGCGCGACCGGGGCGGGACCCGCGCCCGCGCACTCGAGCGCGATGGTTTCGATCTGCACGAGGGAGACGTGCTGCGGCCAGCAACACTGCGAGGCGCAGGTAGGGGGGTGGATGTGGCGTATTACCTGATCCACTCGATGGGTCGAGGCGGACCCAAGGACTTCGCCGCCAGCGAGCGCGCGGCCGCCACCTCGTTCGCCCGGATGGCGCGCGCGGAAGGAATTGAGCGGATCATCTACCTCGGCGGTCTCGGTGACCGCCCGCATTCCCAGCACCTGCGCAGCCGGCACGAGACCGCTATCGCGCTCCGCGAGGATGGCCCGCCGCTGACGTACTTCCGGGCCGGAATGGTCGTCGGGCCGCAGAGCGAGTCCTATCGCACGCTGCGCTACCTCGTGCAGCGGCTGCCGGCGATGATCGCTCCGGCGTGGCTGAAGAACGCCACTCAGCCGATCGCGATCGACGACACCTTGAGCTATCTGATCGAGGCGCTGACGGTCGGAGCGTCGGCTGGGAAGGAGATTCAGATCGGCGGCCCCGACGTGCTGACCTACGGCGAGATGCTCGACCGGATGGCCGAAGTCCTCGACATCCGCCGCCGGCCGCGAATCCCGGTGCCGCTGATCACCCCGTGGCTCTCGTCGCTGTGGATCGGGCTCGTCACACCTGTTGACGCCGGCGTCGCGAGACCACTGATCGAAGGGCTTGCCGTGCCGACAGTCGTCACCGATTCCTCCGGAATGGCGCTGTTCGACATCGAGCCGATCAGCTTCGACCGAGCGCTCCGACGCGCCGTCGAAGAAGACCCCGAACTTGCGGGCGCATGAGCGTCCTCGAACGCCTCTTCGGCTCGCGCCTCGTCCGCCTCGGGGTCATCGTCGTGTGGCTCGTTCTCGGTGGGCTCGGTGGTTCGTTCGCGCAGCGCTTCCAAGACGTGCAGAAGAATGAGGAGTCCTCGTTCCTGCCGGGCTCCTCGGAATCGGTGCGCGAGCTGACGTTGGCCAAGCGCTTCCCGTCGGGTGAGCGCTTCGCCGCGATCACGGTCGTGCGCCGCGACGGCGGACTGAAACCGCGAGACCTGGCCGCGATCGAGCGAACACGTGCCTCGCTCGCCGCCAATCCTCCGGTCACGGGCTCCCGGCAGGTGCTCGTTCGGGTCTCACCGGACCGCACGACGGCACTCGTGATCGTCAACCTCAACCCGCGCGGCAAAGAGAACCTCCTGCGATCGTCTGTGAGCGAGGTAGAGAGCCGGATGGCGCCGCTGCGTGAACGAGGACTCACGGTCAAGGTGGCGGGACCGGCGGGATTCTCGCGGGATGCGGTCAACGTGTTCGCCTCGATCAACGGGACGCTGCTGCTGGCCACCGGTGCGCTCGTGTTCGTGCTGCTGATCCTGATCTACCGCTCGCCGATCTTCTGGGTGATCCCGCTGTTCAGCGTCCTCATGGCGGAGGCGTTCTCGCGGTTCTGCGGATGGGCGATTGCCGAGGCGGGGGTCACGGTCAACGGCCAGAGCGCCGGCGTCCTGCCCGTGCTCGTATTCGGTGCGGGCACCGACTATGCGCTGCTGCTTGTCGCGCGCTACCGCGAGGAGCTGCGCCGTTACGAGCGCCCGGTTGACGCGATGCGCCAGGCGCTGCGGCGAGCCGGACCTGCAGTGTTCGCGTCGGGGTCGACGGTCATCCTGGCGCTGCTGTGCCTGTCGCTGGCCCAGGTCAACGGCACGAGCGGGCTCGGGCCGATCGGCGCGATGGGAGTGGCGCTGGCGATGCTCTCGATGCTGACCCTGCTGCCTGCAGCGCTGGTCGCCGGTGGCCGGCGCGCGTTCTGGCCGTTCGTGCCGCGGTTCGGCTCAGAGGGCTCGGATGAGACACACGGGACATGGCGTCGCGTCGGCGAGCGCGTCGCGGCCGCTCCACGACGCGTATGGATCACCACGGTGCTGCTGCTCGGGCTGGGCTGCCTCGGCCTGACGAGCTTCTCGACGGGCCTCACCAACACGCAGGACTTCCGCGGCCGAGTGCAGTCCGTCGAAGGCCAGCGGCTGATCGCCAAGGCGTTCCCGGCGGGAGCCACTGCGCCGACCGACGTCGTCGTGGGCGACGTGCGCGCGGTCGCTCGCGTCCAGCGTGCACTGCGCGACGTGCCCGGCGTGGCCGCAGTGGGGCCGCCGGAGCCCGGCAGGCCGGGCGCGCGCTTTGCCGTCACGCTCGCCGCCGACCCCTACTCGACCACCGCCGAGAACCTGATCCCCGGCCTTCGGGCGGCGGCCCGCGCGGCCAGCCCGAGCGCACTCGTGGGCGGGCCAACCGCACAGCAGAAGGACTTCGACACCGCAGCCGCCGACGACAACAGGCTGATCGTGCCGATCGTCCTCGCCCTGGTATTCGTGATCCTCGCATTGCTGCTGCGCGCCGTAACGTTGCCGCTGCTGCTGATCGGGACCGTGATCCTGTCCTTCGGCGCCGCCCTCGGCGTCTCCTCGGCGGTGTTCGACCATCTCTTCGGATACCCGGGCGAGCCATCGACGCTGCCGCTGCTGGCCTTCATCTTCCTCGTAGCGCTCGGGGTCGACTACAACATCTTCCTGATGGCGCGAGCCCGCGAGGAGGCCCTGCGGCACGGAACGCGACACGGGATGCTGCGCGGGCTTGCCGTCACCGGCGGCGTCATCACCTCCGCGGGAATCGTGCTCGCCGGGACATTCACGATGCTTGCGACGCTGCCGCTCAAGACGCTGACCGAGCTCGGCTTCACGATCGCCTTCGGGGTCCTGCTCGACACGTTCATCGTCCGCTCGGTGCTCGTGCCCGCACTCGTTTTCGACGTTGGCCCTCCCGTCTGGTGGCCAAGCGCACTGGCCCGGCAAGCGGAAACGCGCTACCGGCCAGGCGAGGCCGACTCCGTGCCGCGCACCGGCGAGCGCGACCCCGGACGGCCGGCGGCGTTGGCAGCCAGCGACACCCCCGACGGGCCGAGCTGACAATGGAGCGAGTCTGGGACTACCCCCGTCCACCGTCCGTCGTCCCCTGCGGGCGTCGCGTCCGGATCGAGCTCGCCGGCGAGGTGTTGGTCGACTCCAATCGCGCCCTGCGCGTGCTCGAGACCAGCCACCCACCAACGATCTACATCCCGCCGGTCGACGTGCGTGAAGAGCTCATGGCCGAGAGCACTGCACGCTCGACCTGGTGCGAATTCAAGGGCGCAGCGCGATACCTGGACGCGGTTGTTCACGGCCGGCGATTCGAGGCGGTCGCCTGGACCTACTCCGACCCCTCATCTGGGTACGAGGCGCTGCGTGATCACGTCGCCTTCTACCCCGGACGCGTGGACGCTGCCTGGCTTGATGACGAGCGCGTGCAGGTCCAGCAAAGTGACTTCTACGGCGGGTGGATCACCGGCGACCTCGTGGGGCCATTCAAGGGGCCTGCCGGCACGCTCGGCTGGTGAAGTCACCTCCAACGCTCACAAAGGCAGATCGTCAGTGAAGGTCAGCCGCATACTGACTGTAGGGGACCTGGCCGGTGGGACTGGCCAATATCGCGTCGGCAACGGTGGCAGGAATTGGAGCCCATTTGGCGGGCATTCTTGCCGCCACGGTCGGGTTCAACGTGTAGAGCAGGGCGAAGTTGACGATCCAGATAGAAGGGACCATCGACATCCCTACCTCAGTGGTGACAGCGCCCTTCTTGTTGGTAACCAGCTGTGCGGCGCCGGATATCTGCTGTGATTTGTTGCCGTACACGGCTTCCGCCGTATAGGCCGATCTGTACAGCGTTATAAGAGCCGCTTTCGCGCCATTGGCCTTGCACCACGTGCCCAGATAACCACCGGGAGCGATCACTGAGTTCGCTTTTCTCGTCGGGGCGTCCGCGTTCGCCAGGCTTTCCAATTGACCGCTTGTGTTCACGAACAGCCCATAGCTGGCCAGAACCGACGCGGTTATGTGGCCGTCGATGTTGGAATACAGAGGCCGTCCGGTCGTGTTCGTAAAGATGCGGACGCTTTGATCAACGAGCTTGGCATCGGCCGCATTGCCACCAATCCCCTTGCCAGTGACAAACTCCCTGAACTGCTGCTTGGTGAAGGTGTCCGCCTTCCTGAGTCCCAGCTTCCTGGCGATCGCATCTGCAACCTTCTGCCCGATCGGCTGATTGAGCTGACGTGGTTTCGAGATCTCAGTGGGTGCTAAGTGCGCGTAGCGAGGCTTTCCGGAGAAGGGCTTTGTGAATCCGGTAGCACTGGTGGCGTGTGTGATCGCCCCCGCCGCTTCGTGGCCGGTGAGTTGGAACCCCGCCAAGCAGAGCAGGGAAACGACGGCCGCCGCGACCGCCGTCGTGAACACGGATCGACGCATCGTCGCTCCGCGTCGACTACCGGGTGTGCCGATGCGCTGCATTCATATTCCTCTCGAGAACGCCGGCGACGCGACGAACCGGCTCTCCAGCGTTGCCCCAGAGCCGACTAGTCCGTCGTCGGACTCAGCATGTCGGCGGAGCTTACAGCGCCGTAGATTGCGGGGGGCGAGCGCCGTGGGGCGGCGAGCGCCGTGGGCGGCAAGCGCGCGGGGAGGCCGGCGCGCTACGCGGTTGCCCGCGCGTCGGTCTGGATGGCGCTCCTCGCTGCCGAGAAGCCCACAAGACGGCCCCGTTGCTCGTCGTAGAGCTTGAGGCGCAGCGTGCGGATGCCATCCCACACGTTCAGGGTTGGGACATCGTGGAAGACCGGGTTCTCGTCGTGCGCGCGCTGAAGGTTGTAGTTGGGAATGCGCGGGCTCAGGTGGTGGACGTGGTGGAGCCCGATGTTGCCGGTGAAGAACTGAAGGACCTTGGGCAGTCTTAGGTACGAGCTGCCCTGAAGGGCGGACCCCGGGTAGCTCCAGCGGTCGTGGCGCTGCCAGTAGACGCCCTCGAATTGGTGCTGCACGTAGAACAGAAAAATGCCGGCGCCGCCGGCGAGCATCTCGGCCGGCAATTGGACAAGCAGAACCGCGGTCCAGCCGAACAGCGCGCACAGCGCCCCGATGACGGCGATCAGCACGAGATCGGTGGCGACGATCTTGCGCCAGAAGCGCTCGCGTGCCCATACGGGCACCAATCTGGGTTTGAGCATCATCGCCCACGGCGGCCCGAGGATGAACATCACGAACGGGTTGCGCATCAGCCGGTACTCGAGCCGACGTGGCCGGGAGAGAGCGAGGTATTCCGCCATCGTGCGGGTGTCGACGTCTCCTCTGCCGCGCTGGTCTAGGTCGCCGGCCGTCGCGTGGTGGACAGCGTGCTCATAGCGCCAGATGTGAAACGGCGTGAACACGATCAGGCCGCACACGATGCCCACCCACTTGTTGGCAGTGCGGCTCGAGAAGAACGAGCCGTGCGTGCAGTCGTGGAAGACGATGAAGGTGCGCAGCAGGAACGCGGCCGCTGGCACGGCGAGCGCCAGGGCGAACAGATAGGACACCTGAACCAGCGCGTATCCCGCTGCAGTCAGGGCGAGGTAGGGAACGACGGAGGTGGCGAGGTCCAGCACTCCACGCCCGGTCCGCGGCTCGGCGTATGGCGCCAGACGTTCTCGCCAGAACGATGGCCCAAGCTCTTCAATTTGCGTCAGATCGACCGGGGATGCCTGTAGCACGACGACTCCTAAGGGGAATACGTTGCGTGTTGCAACGCCCCCGAGTGCCGCCCAGAGGCCGCAGCGGACGCGCCGATTTGCGTCTAGCTGTGCTGGATCCGGGCCGTGCTGTCTCACACGACTTCTCGCCCAGCCTCCAACTTCCATGACTGTACTCGCTTTGCGACCGGAGCGCAGCGGAATGCGTGGACGGGTACGATCACGGGACTTCCGAAAGCGCTCGGTTCCGGGATCGCGTGGCCGGCGCAGCTCAAAGCGACAAAGCATCTGCAGCACGAGTGAGGACCGAACAAGGCCAACGATCCAGCGGTTGAACGTGAGCACGCGCGACCGACAAGAGGAGGGGAACCCGGCCCTGGCCGGAGGAAAGCTGCTGGCGGAGATCACCAACCAGATCGTCGCCCTGATGCGCGAGCACTACGGTCGCGGGCCGATCAAGGCCAAGACCTACGTGCTTGACAACCTGATCGTGTGCGTGCTCAGCAACGGGTTCACCGCGATCGAACGCACGATGATGGAAGGCGGCGAGCCGGATCGCGTGCTTGACATGCGTCGCGGCTTTCAGCGCGTGATGAAGGAGCGTTACTCCGCGATGATCGAGGCGCTCACCGGACGCAAGGTGCTGGCCTTCCTGAGCCAGGCCCACGTCGAGCCAGATCTGACGATCGAGATGTTCCTGATGGACGGTGCTGTCCCCGGTTTCGGCGCACTCGAACTGGTCGACCCCCCGCCACCCGAGGCCGGCGAGGGGCGCGCGTGAGCGCTGGCCGATCGCAATAGCACCTGCTCCGCGCGGACCGGGAGTGGTGCTGGGATACACTCATCGTCCGGGCCGATTTGCCCCCAGTTGCCGAATTGCTCGCGCCGGCCACCGTTCGATCATGACCTCACGGGTCGTTTGTATGGGCGACAGAGACGCCAACAGAGCACCCTCCCTCGTTTGAGTGAGGCGCTGAAGCGCGGAGACGCGCACAGGAGAAGGGGGACCGCTATGGCGTTCAGGTTTCGAAGGACTCGTGCGGCCACAGCCGACGAGGCACTCAAGCCCTCCGGAGGCTGGTATGCAGACCCCTACGGGACCGCCGCGCGTCGCTGGTATGACAGCGCCGACGGGTGGACGGAACGGGTTCAAGGAGCCGGACTCGAGCCAGATAAGACTGGGGTCGAAAGGGTCGACGCGGCATCGAGCGCCGCCCGGCCCGACGACCTGCCCCTGATGGATCCGGACAGCGGCTCGCGCCGGGGCGATCCGGTCAACCCCTCACGCACGGACACGGCAGCCGACGTCTGAAGCGCTCTCGGGGCGCTCCGGCGTCCACAAGTGCGCGACGCGCGGGACCGCGGGTAAACCGCGACGTGCCGGCTCGATCACCGGTCGCCCCATGACGCTTCTCCGTTCGCGTTGACCTCGAACCACCGGCGCCGGGTCATCGCCTGATCGCGGACCTCGAGCCGCGTCGTGCCGTTGTCGTCGGGGACTTGCAGCAGCCTGACGGCGGCGGCCACCGTCGCCCTATCGCTGTCGATGCCCGTGGCTGATGCCGTCAGCAGAGCACGTTCGAGAGCAGTCTCCGCACGACGGTCGTCGCCCGCTTTGCGCGCGTCCTGCAGCGCCTTGACCGCGTCTCGAAGTTGGACCGCCTCGTCCGCCGGCATCTCGCTCTCCTGTCAGAGGTGTGCGTCCCCAGCCTACCTTGGGCGAGCCGAGCCGACAGCCGGCTCGGACGATGTTGGGCCGCCGCAATCAGCTTACGATGCCGCCGCCCGTGATTGAGGCGCCGAACTCGGATCTTGTCTTACAGGAGATCCGCTCGGCGGCGCTTAAGAACCTGTTCTTGGTCGCGCGCCTTACGAGCCTTGCGTGCGGCCGTCTGAACGCGCTCATTGCGCTCCGCGATCTCCTTCTTGAGCTCAGCGATGGCCGCGTCCGACGTCGAGCGACCCGGTCCAGGTTGATGGCTCTGCTTGCTCATGCTCGGAACCCTTCTGCTCTCCATTAAGACCGGGACCACAGGACAAATGCGAGAGCGAAGCACTGAGCGTGGAGACTGCCACCTATGAGTGTACGCCCGTTGCCGCTCGGCGACCGAGCGAGGGGCTCGCCCGGGACCCCCAGATGGAGCGAGCACCCTCCGCGGATCGCTTGCGTTATTCGTTGGGGTCGTACTTGAACGAGATGCCGAGGCGAACTCGATAGTTGAGTACGGCACCGTCCTCGATCGTGAGGTCTTGACGCACGACCTCGGCCACTCGTAGCTCCCGCACGCTCTTCGCCGCAGTCTCGACGGCTGTCCGGGCCGCGGCCTCCCAAGACTCGCTGCTCACGCCCACGACCTCGGTGACGCGGTAGACGCTATCCGCCATGAGAACCTCCTGTCGGAAACCGGTATGAAATGCAAGTCTCGCAGCACGCGGGGCCATTAATGTCGTTTTTGTGGCCGGCCGTCGGCGACGGGTCGGGCGCTGCCGCCGGGGATTCGCGTCTCAGGGTCTGCAGGGCCAGACGGTCGGGTGCTAGTGCGGCCTGCGCAAAGCGAAATCGAGCCGCTCCTTGGCCTGCGAACGAGCGCGCTGCGCAGCTGCGCGAGCCCGGTCGGCCGCTCGACGTTCCTCTGCGCCAGCATCCGCTTGCCCGCCGCGCTCCAGTCTCTCGGCGTGGGCATCAGCGAGAGCCGCGCTCGTTTCAAGGGCGTTGGCCGTGTGGATCAGGACCGATGAGAGCTGTCCTGCGCTCTCACGCGTCTGCGCTGCCAGGCGACCAGCAGCGCCTAGGGCGGTTTCTGCAGCTGCTGACGCCGTGGTCCTCCGCCCGGCCGCGGCAGCATCTCGCTCGGTCGCGGCATTCTTGCTACGAAGGCTCTGCTCCATCGGCCGCCACAGGCGCGCTCGCTCGTGCTCCAGGGCCCCATCACTGGCCAGCAGCTGCGCGCCGCGGCGCTCGATCTCCCTGGTGAGGCGATCGATCTCGGCACGTGTCGCTGCATCCGCCTGCGCCGGCCCGCCTGCGCGCAGCCGCTCCAGTTCCGATCGTTCGGCATCGAGCTGCGCCGCCTCGCGCTCGATGTGGGCACAACGCCGCTCGAAATCTGCCCGCTCGGCCTGATCACGGTTGTCCCACAGCACGGCTGCTGCTTCGTGGCGCTGGGCGCTCTCCTCATGCACGCGCATGGACCGCTCAAATGTTCCGCTCATCGGCCGCCTCAAAAGTTCGCGCTGGCGTTAGACGCTCAGCGTCTGAAGCCATTGTTCCTGGATCACCTACAGACCTCCTCGACCCTACGCACGACCGCGCTGAACGGACTCTGTGTATTACCCGTGAATCATCCCACGCGCGCAGCTCGCACCGGGCCGGCTTGAGGTCGAAGATCGAGCGCCGGCCGCCGCGTAAGCGGTTTCCAGATCCGGGCTTCGGGAAGTTGTCTCGATGCGGTTGCCCCGTTGGTGTTAACTGTGAGCTAATGCGGCTGCGATCGATGTGGCCATGACGGTGCCAGGCGCCACCTCGGCGCCGCGGTTGGCCGGGGACGTTTGCCCAGCGGGCTGGTCGCGACGGTTGCGGCAACGCGCCGGCGCACTCGATTTCAGACCACCGGCGATGCGCTGCCGTGGGCGCGCACGTCGCGGCGATCTGCCGGATCGCTGAACCAATGCGGGGAGCCGATTCACCATGACCACACTGCAAATGCTCGGGACCAACCCGGTGACCCGCCGCGCGTGGCTTGAGCACAACACCGGACACTCGCTAGAGGCGGCCGCCGAGGCTGCTTTCGCGCCCGAGGACGTGCGCACCAACATCGAGAATCTGGTCGGAGCGGTGCACGTGCCGCTCGGCATAGCTGGACCGATTCGCGTCAACGGCACGTACGCCCAGGGGTCCTACTATGTCCCGTTCGCCACCACGGAGGGAACGCTCGTCTCGACGTACCAGGCGGGAATGCGCGCGATCACCGAGGCGGGTGGCGCGAACGCGTACGTGCTCGGCGACTCGCTCGACATCACGCCGTGCTTCATGCTCACCAGCGCGCGCGAGGCGATCGCGTTCTCGGAGTGGCTGAATGATCATCTCGAGGAGCTCCGTGAGGTGGCCGCCCAGACGACCGCCCACGGTCGTCTGGTGGAGCTGCACCCAAACGTCGTCGGGCGGAGAGTGTTCGCCCGCTTCGTATTCACGACGGGCGACGCGATGGGGATGAACATGGTCAACATCGCCGCCGATCAAATCTGCCGTCATGCGATCCGGACGACGGGCTGCGAGCGCTACTACCTGCGGTGCAACTACTCGAGCGATAAGAAGCCCGCGGCGATCAACCTCTTCCGCCCCTATGGCAAGGAAGTGGCGATCGACGTCACGCTGCCCGCCGAGGTTGTCGAAACGTACCTGGGCGTCTCACCCCGCGAGATGGCCGCGTTCATCGACACATGTCGCCTCGGCGCCATGCAAGCGGGTGCGCTGGGGATGAACGCGCACTTCGCCAACGGGCTGGCGGCGATCTTCATCGCGTGCGGCCAAGACGTCGCGCAGGTCGTCAACGCCAGCATCGGGTTCAGCGATGCCGAGCTACTCGGCGAGGACCTTTACGTGTTCGCGAGGCTTCCGAACGTCGTCGTCGGGACGGTCGGCGGCGGGACCAACCTGCCAACGCAAAGCGAATGCCTCTCGCTGCTTGATTGCCGCGGCGACGGCACCGCGCCGAAGTTCGCCGAGATCGTCGCGGCGACGCTCGTCGGTGGCGAGCTTGCGATAGCTGCCGCCCTCGCCAACGGACGCTTCATCGAAGCCCATCGGCAAAACCGGCAGAGAAAATGACGATCCGGCGTCCGGCGCCAACTAAGCGCTGCGACACCGGGCAGAAGCGCGCCACGCGGGCGCGCGCGGTCGCTCGGCGCAGCCGCGCATTCGCTTCGCGTATGCAATAAGGCCACCCTCAGGGGGTGCTCGCCCGCTGCGCAAGCGCGTGCCGGGGACCTACTTTCCGTCGCCTGACCGGCTCAGCGATCTGCCGGCGCTGTCGATCACCTTGCGGATGAACTCGTATTGAGTGTGGACCAGCCGATCGGCCATCTCCATCGCCGAGTCAACGACCTCCTGCCGCCTGGAGGGGGCTTCGCCAAGCGCAGGTAGCGCTTGATCAACCGTGTCGATGAACTTGCGAACGGCCTCGATCGCGGCGCGCTGACCTTTCTCGACCGACTCGAGTACCTCCTCGGACATCTCCTTAGTCCTGTCGACCGCTGTTGGGGGCCTGCTGGAAGCTGCGCGGCGGCGGGGAGTCGCCGGCGCCTTTGCGGGGCTGCCGGAAGCTGCGCGGCGGCGGGGAGTCACCGACGCCTTCGCCGGGCTGCGCTTGCGGGTGGTCTGAGCCATTGGTGCTCCCTTCAGAGCGATGATTCCGGGCTCTCCCACCGTAATCCTGAGTTGGTCAGCTGTCATCCGTAGCCCGGTGTGGACCTCGTCCGTATAAGCGCGCGGGCGCTGTGAATCCGGTCAAGATCGAGGAGCCGGGGACGATTTGGTTGCTGGCGGCCCGTCTAATGCTCGAACGCCTCAGTAGTCCTGGTCGCAGAGCTACGGGATCGTCCCGATGTACATCCGCCCGGCGGCGCTGTATACCGAATGCATGCGCGGACTGCGAAAGGTGCCGCCCGCACGGGTGACCATCCCCGGGGTATCGCGATGACGGTGATCGAGCGAACGACCACGAATCTGCACGGACGCCGCGTGACGTACATCGAGGCGGGGACCGGTCCCGTATTGCTGCTGATCCACGGCATAGCCGGCAGCAACGAGAACTGGGACGCTGTGATCGAGCCGCTTGCCCGCCGCCACACTGTCATTGCGCCAGACCTGCCCGGGCACGGCACCTCGGCGCCTGGCGCCGGCGACTATTCGCTCGGGGCGCATGCCGTGGGGCTGCGTGATCTCTTGGTCAAGCTCGGCCATAAGCGCGCAACCCTTGTCGGCCACTCGCTCGGCGGTGGAATCGCGATGGAGCTCTCGTATCACTTCCCCGAACTGGCAGAGCGGTTGGTGCTCGTGTCCAGCGGGGGCCTCGGCCAGGAGGTGAGCGCGGTGCTGCGGGCCGCTGCACTTCCCGGCGCGGATCTGTTTATCGCCGCGACCGCCCGCGCGGCGACCAAGGCTGGAACCACGGTCGGGCGCGGCCTGGCCGCGGTCGGGCTGCGGCCGAACGCTGATGTCGCCGAGGTCGCTCGTGGCTACGCGTCACTCGCCGACAATGATCGCCGGACAGCGTTCCTCGCCACGCTGCGCGGCGTTGTCAGCACGCGCGGCCAGGTCGTCGACGCCAGCGACCGGCTCTACCTGGCCGCTCGGGTACCGGTGCTGATCATCTGGGGATCGCGCGATCCGATTATCCCCGCCCACCATGCCCAGCGTGCCCACGAAGCCATCGCCGGCAGTCGTCTGGAGATCTTCGAGGGGGTCGGACATCTGCCGCAAGTCGAGACACCGGCGCGGTTCGTCGCGGTGCTCGAACGGTTCATCGAGGAGACCGAGCCGGCGCGGTTCGATCTCGAGGAGTGGCGCGGTCATCTCCGGACCGCCGGGAGCGAGCAGGAGACGGCGCGTGCATCGCGGGAGGACCCCGAAAGCCGAGCCTGATCGACGCTGACGCCGTGAGGGGTGGTCGGTGCGCGCTACACTTCTAGCACTGGTTGAGCATTGGCTCAACATCCACGAGTGCCCGCGTTTCCGCAGTCGTTGCCTGAGCAGCGTCCTCCGAGTTTCGCTGCACATACCCCGGAGGGAAGCAACATGGCAACAGGAACCGTTAAGTGGTTCAGCAACGACAAGGGCTTCGGGTTCATCACACCCGATGACTCGGGCAAGGACCTTTTCGTTCACCACAGCGCCATTCAGGGCAACGGCTTCAAGTCGCTCGATGACGGCGCGAAGGTGAGCTACGACCCCGAGCAGGGACCGAAGGGTCCCTCGGCGGCGAACGTCCACGCGCTGTAGCAGCGACGAGCCCACGGCGACGGAGGGCTTGCGCCTCCGTCGCTCGAGGCCGTACACCGAGCCGGTCCGTCCAGGGCTGAGTGATGGGCGTGCGGCCATACGATCGCCGGCACCCGACACGTAAGGACGACCAGCATGGCACAGCGCAACAAGAAGACGACCATGTCGAAGCTCGCCCGCGAACACAGACTTCGCGAGCGCCGGATCGACAAGCAGGCCCGGAAGGACGCCCGCAAACAGGCTGCATCAAACGACGCGGTGGGGCTCGGCGAGACGCCGGTGGGGCTCGGCGAGACGCCGGTGGGGCTCGGCGAGACGCCGGAGCCGAAAGAGGCCTAGCAACCACGCCGTCGCGACAGCGGTCATGTCCGCTCTTGTCGGACCTGATGGATCGCTCAAACCACGTCTCCGCGGTGTCCTTCACCAATGGACATTCGCCGCTGCCCTGGTCGCGGGTGGCCTGCTCGTACTCGATGCCGGGTCGGCTCGCTCACGGATCGCACTTGCGATCTACGCGCTCAGCGTAGCCGCGCTGTTCGGCACCAGCGCGCTGTATCACCGGATCGACTGGCGGACGGTCGTCGCCCGGAGCCGAATGAAGAGACTTGATCACACGATGATCTTCGTGCTGATCGCCGGTACCTATACACCGTTCGGGTTGCTCGTCCTGAGCGGGACTCTCGGTGTGATCATTCTGATCGCCGTGTGGTCCGCCGCGCTGGCAGGGGCGGCGTTCAAGCTGCTCTGGATCGACGCGCCCCGCTGGCTCGTGGCTGTGACGTACGTCGCGGCCGGCTGGATTGCCGTGATCGCAATGCCTGAGTTAGTTGCCAGGCTCGGTCCCGGCGCCGTCGGCGCGTTGGCGCTCGGCGGCATCCTATACAGCGCCGGCGCCGTCATCTACGCGCGCCAGCGGCCGGACCCGATGCCGGCGGTGTTCGGCTACCACGAGGTGTTCCATCTGCTCGTGGTTGTTGCCGCGGCACTGCAGTACGCCGTCGTTGCATTCTGCGTCCTCTAACAACGGCCGGTCCGTACGACGCGAACTCCATGATCGCCACCGCGGCCCTCGCAAGAACGGCTCCAGGCACGTGCTACGGTGAAGCGTGGCGGGTGGCCCCTGTTGCCCGCGAGGTTCATCTAGCCGACGCAGCGAATCTCACCCGAACGAAGTGACCGCGCCGGCGAAGGGAGATATGCAATGCTGAACGCACCGTGTGGGGCCGTCTGGTGAAGACGGCACGAGAACGGGCCGAGGAGAAGCGGCAGGAGAAGCTGGAGTCCGTCGCTGAACAGGTCGAGAACGGCGGGCTCGTCATCCGGGAGATGACCGAGGAGGAGCGCCGCCGTTACCCGCCGCGCCCGCCCCGGCCAAAACGTTCCGCGAAGGGCTGAGACCATGCGTGAGCGAGAGCGGCTGATCGCGCGGATCAGACAGATCCGCCGCACGGCCGCGGCGTCGGTTACGGCGCCGGGAAAGGGCGCGCCCAAGGATGACGCCCCCGCGCTGCAGGCTCTGCAGACTCGAGTCCAGGAGCTGGAGCAGCTCGTGGAAGCGCTTCAGGACTCGGTCCATCGGGAGTCGGAGCGACAGGGCAAACGGATCGCCGAGCTCGAGGCTCGGACACAGCCTGCCGCGCTCAGCGTCGCGCTGAGCAAGGACGCGCGCGAGCGCGGGCTGTGAGCGCGGATGACCGCGTTCTTCATTCCCGGCATCTCCAGTGACAATGACGGCCGCGCCGTGGAGCTTGCATATCGCGACATGCGTCTACGCGTGGAACTCGAGATCGGCCAGCGTCCCAGCGGGCGGCGAATCGAGAAGCTGTGGACACGCCGGGGCAGCATCGACTGTATGACGGTGGTGGGCAGGCCGGATCCCCTGCGAGGTGGCACCGTCATGGCGATCTTCGACATGGGCCCGCGCCAGCCGTTTATCGTCTGGCGCGAGGCGGACATCTCACCGGAGCATGGATGCCGCGAGGTTCTCGGCTGGAGCGCATACTCCGTGCAGGAGTTCGACCAGTGAGTTCCGCGCAGGAAATCGAGCTGCGCGAGCAGCGTTCGCAGGTCTATTAGCCCTCGTCGTATCCGGCTGGTGATAACGGCCGGAGTCGAGGTCACTGACGCGAACGCGTCGTCAATGCCGTCTCCGCCTCGGGGCGGTGGGCAATGGTGCGGAGCCAATCGACATGTGTCGATGACACGATGAGAATCGCAAGCGGCCGCGGTCTTAGGTGGCATGAGATCGAATCACTCCACCGACGGGACCACCTCCGAACTCGTCGTTCACGCGCGCAGCGCCGCCGACATTCGTGACGCCGTTCTCAGCGCTCGTGCACGCGGCCTACGGCTCGCCATGCGGGCGACCGGCCATGGCACGTTCACCGAGCGATCGCCCGACACGCTGCTGATCGACACCTCGCGCATGCGCTCGGTGCTCGTTGACCCCGAGCGTCGCATTGCTCGCGTCGGACCGGGCGCGGTCTGGGGTGACGTGATCGAGGCGGCAGCGCCGTTCGGCCTCGCGCCTGTTTCGGGCACGAACCCCACTGTTGGCGTCACCGGGTTCACGCTGGGCGGGGGGCACGGGTTCCTCTCGCGCAAGCATGGACTTGCCGCTGACAATCTGATCTCTGCTGATCTGGTGACCGCCGACGGCGAGATGCTGACGGCGCGTGAGGATCGCCGCAGCGGTCTGTTCTGGGCGCTGCGTGGGGCCGGCGGGAGCTTCGGCGCAGCGACGGCGCTTGAGTTCAGACTCCACCCGGCAGGCAGGGTGGTCGGCGGTATCGCCCGCTTCGACCGTGGGCTGGCGCCGCACCTGCTCGCGCGCTTCCGTGAATACCAAATGCCGGAGGCGCTGAACGTCTCGGTCGTCATCACGCCTGATGCCGTCGCGCTCCGCGGCGTCTACGCAGGCAGCGCCGGGGACGCCTGGAAGGCGCTAGCGCCGCTGATTCTCGATCAGCCATTCAACGACACGTTCCGAGCGATGCCCTACAGCGAAACGGCGACGATCGGCGGCACCGCCCCGCGCCGGTTCGAACTTCTGCGTGACGTGCCCATCGGCCCGATCCTGCGGACTGCAGAGACTGCGAGCGCGGTCGAGGTCAAACGGTGGGGCGGCGCGATCGCCCGCGACAACACCCCTGCGGGCCACCGTCAGGTCCCATTCTCTGTGGCCGTCGACGGCGATGACATCCGGCCTCTGGCCCTCCACGTCACCGGAGGCTCGTTCCTGAACTTCCTCAGGGACGGCTCGCGCACGCGTGACGCCTACACAGCCGCGGATCTCGAACGGCTCCTTGAACTCAAGCGCGCGTACGACCCCGACAACGTCTTCGGCGTCGGCCACAACGTCACGGCCACGCCGGCCACGCCGGCCACGCCGGCCACGCCGGCCGCGCCGGCCGCGCCGGCCGCGCCGGCCGCGCCGGCCACGCCAGAGCGTGCGCGGGCATATAGCCGCGCGGCCTGAGAATCGCGGTGCGCGCTGCAACACGCGCCGACGGGAGCAACACCGGCGCACTGCGTACGTGACTCCGTGGTCCGCCGCGGGAGCCATCCGGCCGAACTACGGAAAGCGAGCGGCCAACCCGGAAATCGAGCGGCGAACCTACCCATCCTATGAAGGCGTGCTGTGTGAGGCCGATAGTGACCGCGGCGCAGGATGCGCCGGTGTTCAGCCAAGGAGAGCGATGCGCCAAACGGGGCGTGTCGCCGGCGGCTAGGTCCACGTAACTCTCATCTAGGAGACAGTTCAATGTCGCTTCTGAAGGGTCTGAAGCGCAAGCGAGTGCTTGCGGAAATCGGCATCGTCGCAGCGCTATGTGCGGCCGGCGGCGCATATGCGTATTTCTCGAGCAGCGGCGGAGGCACGGGTTCGGCATCGGTCGGAACAAGCTCGGCTGTCGTCCTGCATGGGACAGTTACCGGCGCCTTGTATCCGGGCACGTCATCGGCGGTGTCGTTCACGGTCGACAACAGCTCGCCCGGCACCGAGCGCGTCGGAACCATCCACCTGACAAGCGTGACGACGGACGCCGCGCACAGCGGGTGCGTGCTGACTGATTTCACGATGCCTGATGTCGTTGCGAACCAGAGCTTCGCGCACGGCAACGGACAGGCGATCACGGTCACGGGAACGCTCGCCATGGCGAACACGAGCGTCAGCCAGGACGCCTGCCAGGGCGCGCCGCTGACGCTGAATCTGACCAGCAACTAGTGAGCAACGCCGAGCGCATCCGGTTGGCGCTTGCGCTCCTGTTGCTGGTGGGGCTCGTCGGCTCAATCGCGCTGGCATGGAACCACACTGCAACGGCGGGCCGCTCGGGCGGCCCGCCGTTCGCGCTTCGGGCCACCCCCACCAGCGAGACCACGGTACGTGGATCCCAGGCGCGGTACGCGATCGCGATTGTCCGTGGACGGTGGAACGGGCTCGTCAGGCTCGCCGTCTCGAATGGCCTGCCGCCCGGCGCGCGAGCGTGGCTAACGCCACGTCTGACCCGTGGGAACAGCTCGTCGCGACCGCCGCGAGCACGCCGGCGGGCAGCTACCTACTCACGCTGTTGGCACGCGGGAGGAGGCAGCGCCACGAGCATGGGACTCAGGATTACGCCAACGCCCGACGTTGTGGGAGCAACACAGGTGGATTTTGCGATCAGCGGAAGCGTCAGAGACCTGCAGCCGGGGGCGCCGGTGCCGCTCGACGTCGCGGTCGCGAATCCGAATCGGGCGACGCTGTTGCTGACGGCCCTCAACGTGCGTGTGAAAGCGCTGCGGGCCGCGGGCGCCACAACCGCTCGGCCCTGCACCCTCGCCGACTTCTGGGTGGGGCAATTCTCAGGCACGTATCCGATTGCCGTTCCGCCCGCCGGCACCAGCACGCTGGCATCACTAAGCATCGCGAGCTCGTTGTGGCCACGGGTTCTCATGCTTGACCGCGCGGTCAACCAGGATGGTTGTATGGGGGCGTCGCTTTCGCTCGCGTACGGCGGCGCAGGAAGGCTTCGATGAGACGCCGGCTGTGCATCCGACTGGCCCAGGTCGCCGGCGGGCTGGCCCTGCCGCTGCTGGCGGCCGCAGGCTCGCTGGCGTTCTTCTCAGCCAGCGGGGCAGGCGCCGCGCAGGGCACCGCCGCCACCGTCCTCGCTCCGGGCAATGTCACGGCCCAGCAGACCGGGGCGGTGCTGATCAGCTGGAGTGAGGCGAGGCTGAGCACTGGCGGCGCGGTGCAGGGATACCGCGTTACGCGCTCGGATGGCGCGACCGTGTGCGGAACTCCGTCACTCGTCACGAGCCTTCAGTGCACTGACGTGAGCCCGCCGGCCGGCACCTACAGCTACACCGTGATCGCGATCTACAACTCGTGGAAGGCCAGTTCGGTGAGCAGCCCGATCACGATCCTGACAGCGCCGTCATTGACCTCCACGCCGGCCGGCCAGAGCGCGAACACCGCGCCCGCGATCTCGTTTAGCGGCGGTGGCACAGGCGTCAGCTACCAATGCCTGCTCGATTCCTCCAGGTTCACGGCGTGCACCACGCCGCAGTCGCTCAAAGC
This sequence comes from uncultured Solirubrobacterales bacterium, assembly GCA_963796525.1. Taxonomy (GTDB): domain Bacteria; phylum Actinomycetota; class Thermoleophilia; order Solirubrobacterales; family Solirubrobacteraceae; genus Palsa-465. Next base: position 127,781 of record CAWCMD010000001.1, on the reverse strand, counting down.
CCTCAACGGCAACGTCGCTCTTGCCCCAGGCTCCCACACGTTCAAGGTGCACGCGATGCGCGGCACCTCCTTCGGACCCGACGCGACATACACCTGGACGATCAGCACCAGCGCACCGACCGTCAGCTCGAGCCCGCCGTCGCCGAGCGCGTCCACCGGCGCCATGTTTGGCTTCAGCGACGGGACGTACACCACCTTCAAGTGCCAACTCGATGGCAGCGCCTACTCCACCTGCAGCAACCCCGCCTCCTACGCCGCTTTTGTGCATCTCCTTTCAACCCTCCGTGAGTTGTTACACGTGTCCTCGGCTTGCCCCGACCACTCGTTGTGATCCAGCGCCAGTGGCGGCGCTCTGTCACCCGTGCACCCGGAGGGCCGAGCGCGAAGCGCTTGACGGGCGCCGTGCTGGCGCTACTTGTGGGGGGTGTGTGCGCGCGGGCGCCCATGCTTATCTTGGTCCACGACCCTGGCGTTGGTGGGCCGGCGACATGATGGTGATGGGGTGATGTTCCCGCTGGGGGAGTGCGGTGCGGCCGCTCGGTCTTTGCAGGCCGTCCACGCCGGGCGTGGCGGCGCGGGTTGTCGGGAGCTGGCCGCGGTGCATCGGTTGAGGTGGAGCGTGGCGCACACGGTGAAGGTCATGCGGGTTGCAGCCCTGCCTCGCCGAGTTCTCGGAGCGTGTGGTAGCTGCGTTTGAGCAGCTTGCGAGCGATCGACAGGCAGGCGCGCTTGTGCCCGAGCCGCTCGGCCGCCTGGAGGTAGTACTCGCGGTCGGGCGAGCCCGCGCGGCTGGCGACCACGGCAGCCTCATACAGCGCCCAGCGCAGCGTTGGCGGTCCTTGGCGGCTCAGGCGCCCGGGCGAGCGGCGCTGATCGGACTGATACACGGTGATGTCCAGGCCGACGTACCGGACGGCGTGGCGCGAGGAGGTGAAGCGGCGGCAGTCGCCGAGCTCCGCGAGGATCGCGACCGACGTCAGCTCGCCGATCCCGTGTGGCCCATCAGCGCCTTGCAGCCGGCCTGGCGACGCGCGTACGCTCGCAGCTGGCGGTCGAGCGCCGGCAGCTGCGCGTCGAGCGCGTCGATCATCCGCAACCCGACGGTGATCTGCTCGCGCGCGGTCTCAGGCAACGGCGCCTGCTCGAGCCAGGCGCGGCCCTCCGCGGTCAGCAGTACCAGGCCGGGGCGTCGGATCCCATGGTGGTAGAGGACCGCGTGGATCCGCTGCTGCCACTCGCCGCGATCGTCGACGAGCGTGTGCCGCAACCGCACGCGGGCGCGGAGGTCGAGCAGATGCTCGGGTGCGATCCAGCACTCCGGCAGCTTGCCGATCATCAACAGCTCACGCAGATGCCTGGCGTCCGCGCGGTCGGTCTTCGGTCGCTTCATTTCTTGGTCAACGGCCCGCACACCTTCCAGGTCGAAGCAATCGACGCTGACGGCGTCGCCACGGCCGCCGCTTCCTACAACTGGACGGTCGACACCGCGGCGCCCACGATCACCGCGCATCCCCCCAGTACAAGCCTGTCAGCAAGCGCCTCCTTCAGCTTCTCGCAACCCAGTTACACGAGCTTCAAATGCCAGCTCGACACGGGTGGCTTCAAGACGTGCACGAGTCCAAACACATACTCAGGCCTGACGACCGGCCGGCATACGTTCCAAGTCGAAGCGGTCGACGCCGCCGGCGCTGCAACGAACACGGTCTCATATAGCTGGTTCGTGGTTGCGTTGCTCCCGGCGGCAAGCGCTTCGCAAGCGGCAGCGCAGGGCCGAGCTGCTCAGAGCAGCGCGCTACTCGGCAAGACCAAGGCGAGTCGTTCGGTGCCACCTTCCGACCCAGGTGCGACCGCGTGCCGGCAGGCGGCAACAGCTCAGCCGGCCCGGCACGCGCGACGAGCTCCCGATCGCTGTCGCAAAGCGGGGCGGACCGACGGGTCCCGGAGAGGGTGAAGTACGCAGAATGCTTGGGTGGCTTACACGGTCGCCCGCGCGAACTCGCGTTCCGATGTCTTCCACGACCTGAATATGACGTAGCGGGCACGAGACCGTGCCCGGGGAAGGATCACGCGGATGTTCCGTCTTCTTTGTTTCCCGAACTCATCCGCCCACGAACGAAGGGCGGCGCTCCGTGGGCTCAGCCGCGCGTCGGCCCCGCTGATTCTCGGTGCGGTCCTTGCCTCGGCCGCAAGCTGCTCGGCGATCGCGGCCGCCGTCGGCTCGAGTGCCTCGGCAGCCGCCAATCCCGCGCCCAACTACGCGCGGGCGAGCAACTGGCTGGCGCGACCGTCTCAGCCGACCAAGAAGGTCGATGTCTTCTACCTCTATCCGACCTCGTATTCCAAGACGAGTTCAACCCAGCCGGTGATCTCGACGATCAACGACCCGCAGATGGTAAGCGGCGCGAAGACAGCGTTCACAGGACAGGCGACGGCGTTCGACACCGTCGCGAATGTGTATGCGCCCTACTACCGGCAGGCAGACGCCGTGACGGTGCTGAGTTCGCCGCTGGCCACACAGAACCGCATCATCGGCGGCATTCCGTCGCATGATGCAAGCTCCGCGTTTGCCTACTACATCGAGCATTACAACCACGGCCGCCCGTTCATCCTCGCCGGTCACTCCCAGGGTTCCAACGTGCTGCTGTTCGTCCTGTCCGGCTACCTCAACAAGCACCCGGCCGTGTATCGCAGGATGGTCGCCGCGTACGTGATCGGATATGGGGTCACGCGCACTTATCTTGCGCAGAACCGACAGCTGAAGTTCGCGATGGGTGCCAACGACACGGGTGCGATCGTCTCGTCGAATACCGAGGCGCCCGGACTCACGGTCAAGAACCCGGTCGTCAACCCCGGTTCCATCGCGATCAATCCGATCACATGGACCAGGACGGAGCGACAGGCTTCCGCTGAGGAAAGCCTGGGGTCATTGCTGCCAAACGCTGCGGGGACGCTGGTGAAGGTCATGCATTACGCGGATGCGCAAATCGACGCGGCTCGCGGCACGGTCATCTGCGGCACATGCAGCGTCGCGCTGTACGCACCGGGAACGCCGGGCGGGTTCCCGCGCGGGGTGTTCCACACACACGACTACGCGTTCTACTACTACAACCTCCGGCACAACGCGTCGGAGCGGATCCAGCACTACCTGAACCGGCGTTAGGCACCACCCCCCAAGGTGCTGAGATCGTTTGAGATCGGGGCCGGTGTACGGCTGCTCGACGTTTGAGATCGGCGCCGGTTTACGGCTGCTCGATCCGCTGGAACATGCCCAGCAGCTGCATTCGCTGGGGCATGTCGAGCGACTGCAGGCGCGCCATCGCCTGTTCGGGCGTTGTCACGTCGGCGAATGGTGCGAGTGCGGTGTTCGAGTCCGCGAGTCGCGCCCGGTCCTCGGGCGTGAGCTGTTGGAGAAAGGTGAGAGCATCCTCGATGCTCGAGATCTTGTCGATGCGCGCCGCAAGGTCGTCGACGGACCGGTCGATCTGCGCGGGCACGATCGATGCCGGCAACGCGTGCACGATTCCGAATACTTCGTCCATGACGCTGGTTACGTCATCAGCGGTCTCGTACGGTCCGCGGCGGACGCACACGAGCCAGGCAACAATCCCACCCTTGTCTCAACCTGGTCTCACGGGCCGGTGAGGGCGCCCACGCGGCCGTCTGGGCTACGAGGACACTTTGAGCGTGCCCGGCTTCGTCCGGATCCACGGCGGCTTGTAGACGAGTTCCACGACGTCGCCATCCTCGAGGGATATGTCGATCTCGGCGGGTCCCATCTTGACCGGCGCCACCCACGGCACATACATCTCGACGTGATGGCTGCCAGCTGCGACCTCGACGTCGTTGGGCTTGGAAAGGGACACAGCTCCTGCTCCTCGCCGCCGTCGATCGTCACACGCAGCGGGCGCACCTTGAGCGCCGCCTGAACCACCGGAACCTTCGATTGGATTCGGATCGTTGCCATCGTCCGACGATACAGGCCCGCGGTCCGGGTGAACGACTTCCGCGTCAGCCCGCCGTGGCGGCGCTCTGCAAGGCGCGCCTGCGGTCGGGGCTCGAGCCGCTCGGGAGCAGGACGTTGAGCAGCGAGTTGATGTCAACGTCGCGCTGGGCGGGCAGCGAGATCGGAAGGCTGGCCCGGATCGTGTACCGATTGCGTCTTCCGATACGCCTGCGGTCGAGGTAGCCGGCGCCGACGAGGTCGCCGACGATTCGCGGCGCCGCGCGTTCCGTGATGCACACATCGGCCGCGATGTCGCGCATCCGGATGTCGGGGTCCCCGGCGATGCACAGCAGCGCCAGACCATGATTGGTGAGGAACCCGAACGGGGGCATCGGCAGCAGGGTACCCAGCCGTCGGGCGTTGTAAGACAACCTTCTCGCGATTTCGCTTTCACGACAATGAATACGCGACTTTCTTTTCGGGTATGCGAAGAGCTCAGCAGCTCCCGAGTCCTCAGCAGCGCTCCAACTCCGACCACCGAGTTCCTCCTGTCCTGGTCACCGCGAATTGACTATCTCCGGTACGACGTCACGTGTGCCGATGCCCGCGCAACAGTCCGCCTGGCGGGTGAACTGGATATCGCCTCCTGTCGCGTCGCCGGCTACGCGCTCGCAGAAGCAGCCTCCGGCGCGGCTGAGACGATCGTCGACCTCAGTCGAGTGACGTTCATCGATGCCAGCGGCCTTCGCTTTCTGCTCACGACGCAACGAGACGCCCGCGCCGCCGGCCGCTCGCTCACCTTCCGCCGCCCGCATCGCGCTGTCCGCCGCCTGCTGGAGCTAAGTGGCGCGCTGCCGCTTCTCGAAATCGAGCCCGCGTCCGCCGGGCTGGCACTTCCGAGCCTCGGGCGCGACGCCGTCGCCGCCTGCACCTCCGCGATTCACGGCGCGATGCGGATTGACCGAACCGACAAGGCCAACATGCAGTTGCTCGACCGAGCGACCGGTGGCCTGCGAATCGTCGCCCACCACGGGTTCAGGCGCGACTTCCTGGACTTCTTCGAGGTCGTCGTCGACGACGAGAGCGCGTGCGGCACCGCTCTCAGCAGTGGGCGCTCGGTGTGGGTTCGTGACACCGAAGCATCCACGATCTTCGCCGGCGCTCCCGCGCGCGATGTGATGCTCGACGCGGGCAGCAAGGCGGTGGCATCGATACCGATCCTGGCGCCAAACGGGCAGCTGATCGCGATGATCTCCACACACCACGGCCGTTGCCGCGCCTGGACCGACGACCGCAAGCAACAGCTCGAACGCTTGGCCCGATCGACCGGTCGCCTGCTGCACGAGCTGATGCTCTCCGGCAACCGAGCGGCGCACGCCTGATTCAAACCCGGTCGAGACCGCGCCCGAAGTACCGCGGCCGCGGCGCTAGCCGGCGCCGGTTGCAACGCGACCCGGCATCTCGCGCGGCGCTCGCTCAGCGGGATCTCGCCCAGCCAGCCACGCGGCCGCCTCGGCGAACGCGGCCGCGTGATCGAGCGGCTCGGTTGCGGCGATCAGCGGTTGCAGGTCATCGATACCGAGAATCGCCATGGTCTCGTCGCGGAGCTCTCCCTCGGGCCAGATCTCGAGGTCGAACTCGGCGCGGATCGGCTCGGCAAGCGCGAGCCACCGGCCGGCTGACTCGGGCTCGACGGCGGCCGCGTAGCGAGCGACGAACCACAGCGCATACACGACGTCGGTCTTTACCATCGTCCGGCCGGTGAGCTCCAGCAGTTCCGCTAGCGCCACCTGGGGAATGGCTCCGTCACGGGCGGATTGAGCGAGCAGTCGCGTGCAGTGCGCAGATCCGAGGAGGTAATCGTGGCATATCTCCTCGGCGATCTCGGCGCTCCGCGACGCGTGGTCCATCGCCTCCTGCATCCGCCCCTCCGCGTAGGCGTCGTTGGCCAGGTAGTAGTGCACCCAGCCCAAGGTCTTGGCGCTCGTTTCAGGGGTGATCAATGCGAGCAGCGCCGGCCGCAGCCGGTTCACGGCGTCTCGGTCCCGTGCGTTCCCAGCCATCATGAACTGGTTGCAGATCGCCACCTCATACGACGCGCGGTCACCCGCCGCTGCTGCGCGCGCCGCGAGCCGCTCCAGCCAGCCGGCCGCCGAAGGCCCGAAGCCCGTCACGAACGCTCCCGCCTTCAGCAACGCGATCTCCTGCTGGTCGGTCACTGCGAAGCGCGTGAACAAGCGCTCGATCACCTCGTGCGCCTCGTGGCGGAGCAGGTCCGTGTACCAGAGTGGCCGCAGCCCGAGCGCGAGTTCGAACGCGCACTCCTGATCTCCTTGCTCGAACGCATCTTCGAGTGCGGCGCGGATGTTCGCGTGATCGGGTCGAAGCGGCGAGGACAGCGCCGCGGACGATCCGCGCTCGTCGAGTGCGTCACTCGCGGGCCTGACGTATGCGGCAAAGTAGCGGCGGTGGCGTTCGCGCACCGACTGCGTCTCGCCGGCGGCTCCGAGCTGGACCAGTGCGAACGCCCGGATCAGTTCGAGCAGCGTGAAGCGATCCTCCTCCGGCTGCTTGCGAATCAGGTTGGCGTGCAGGAGCTCACGCAGCTCGTCCTGCAGCGACTCGCTCAAAACCGCCTCGAGCTCCTGCGGGGTGAACCCGCCAAGGAATGCACCCGCGGCACGCAGGGCGGTCTGGGCCCTGGCAGATAGGAGGTCGTAGCTCCATCGGATCGTGGCTTCCAGGGTCTGCTGCCGATCGGGCAGATCGCGCAGCGCGTGCTCGCCGATCGTAAGCGGTTGCGCCAGCTGAGCTTCGATCTGGCCGGGCGAGAGCGTGTTGGAGCGCGCGGCAGCGAGCTCGATCGCGAGCGGTAGACCATCGACGGCGCTGCAGATCCGGGCGGCGGCCTGCGTGGTCGGGCCATCGATCTCGAGCCGGCGGTTCGACGCGAGCGCAGATTGAAGGAACAGCTGGACGGCCGGGCTCTCCGCGGCAGCCGCGTCCCCCGCGTCCAACGGGAGAGGCAGCGGCTCGACCTCGAACAGGTGCTCGCCGCGCAGCCCCAACGGAATCCTGCTCGAGACGAGCACGCGCAACCCCGGCGAGCTCGCGAGCAACTCGGAAACAAGTGGCGCGGCAGTGAGCAGATGCTCGTAGTTGTCCAGGGCCAGGAGCAACTCCCGGTCGCGGAGGTAGCGCATCAGCCCATCGGCGCTCAGACCTTCGGATCCGTCGCGCTGCGCGAGCGCGGTCGCCACCTCGGCGGCTACCAGCGCCGGATCGTCCACCGCATCGAGCGCGACGAACAGCGCACCGTCCGCGTGATGCGATTCCTGGTTGCGAGCGAGCTCCAGTAGCAGCCGGGTCTTTCCCACGCCACCGGGACCGGTCATCGTCACCAGCCGCACGTCAGGGTCGACTACCAGGCGGCCGAGGTCCGACAGCTCGCGGTCGCGGCCGACAAGCCGCGTGAGCGGCCTGGGTAGCGTCGAGGTGGGTCTCGCGGGCCGGCTCGGCGGCGGGATCCCGCGCGCGATCAGCAATGACGGGTCCTGGTCGAGGATGCGGCGGTGGAGCGCCGCAAGCGGCTCTCCTGGTTCAAGGCCGAGTTCTCTCGCGAACAGCGATCTTGCACGCTGGAAGGCAGCGAGCGCGTCGGCCTGGCGTCCCGCGCGGTAGGAGGCGAGCATCAGCTGCCCCCACAACCGCTCCTCGTACTGGTGCTCCGAGATCAGCCGCTCGAGCTCGGGCGCAAGCTCGGCCGCGAGCCCCGCCTCGAGGTCGGCGTCGACTCGCAACATGACTGCCTGGAGGTGCTTCTCCTCGAGCTCCTGCCGCCAGCGGCCCACGGTGCGCTCGGCATCCACGTCGCTGAGCGGCTCACCACGAAACAGCGCGACCGCCTCAGTCAGGAGCGCACGCGACTTCTCCGGTTCGGCGCGCGCCTGTTCGACGAGCGCGTCGAACTCGCGTACGTCCACGCCGCAGGCGGACGTCCTGAGGATATAGCCGCCGGAATCGTGCACCAGCAGCTCGCCGAGCAATGCGCGAAGCTTTGACATGTGCACATGGAGCGCTGACACGGCGCTACCCGGCGCCCGGTCCCCCCAGAGCTCGTCGACCAGGCGATCACGCGACAGCGGCACACCGTCTGCCCAGAGGAGCAGCGCCAGCAGCGATCGCTGACGGCCCGCGGGCACCGTGACGACGGAGCCGTCCCGCTTGAACAGAAGCGGGCCAAGCACACCAAAACGGCAGGCCGGATCGGTCACCGCGCGGGAGCGTAGCCACCCCCTGAGCGGTGGGCAAGCGTCGCGACACACCGCGCCGCGACGTCGGTCTCGTGGCCGATCAGAAAGTGGTCAGCGCCGGGTACGACGTCATGTGTGGTGGCGGTCCAGCCTGCGGTCGCGTCGCGGAGCGCTGCCGGCGGGAAGAACGGGTCACGTTCGGCGGCCAGCACGTATTTTGGGCCGGGTCTCAGGCCCGATCACCGGCTCGACGATCGCGAGGGCCGTAGCAATCAGATACCAGTCCAGCACGCGAGGGTCATCGACCAGAGCGGCGATCCCGCCGCCGAATGAATAGCCCACCAGCCAGGCCGGGCCGCCCTCGAGTTGCGCGAGGACCTGCTCGGTCACGACGGTTCCAACGCCATAACAGATTTCGCGGCTGCGCCGCAGGGACAGCTGACATTCGCGGCAAGCGTCAGCGACGACGGGTCGGGTGGCTCTTGTACCGACGCGCCAGGGACTCCGCTGACCGGCGCAACGGCAGTGGCGGTCAGTCCCAAGGGTGGATCGGTATACGTGAGTGCCGCCAGAGCAAACGACATCGTGCACTTCTTCCGGCAAGGAATTCCCTCCGAGACGACGACCCCATCATTGACCCAACTGGCGCTCTTGCCGGGCAAATTTCCCGCCGCCGCGGCGGGATCCGCCGCCAACGGGACGAAGGTGAGCTTCAGCTGAACATTGCGGCCCGTGTGAGCTTTGCCGTGCGTCAGACCCGGCCGGGGCGCCGCACCGGGACCGGCAAGAACTCAAAGTGCGTGGCTCCCACGCAGCGCAACCGCGGCGCCCCACAGTGCTCGCGCGTCGTGAATCTGGGGAGCTTCGGCGTGAGCGGGAATGCGGGCGCGAACAGCTTCCACTTCAGCGGACGCTTGAACGGCAAGCAGCTCGCTCCTGGCGGCTACACGCTCCTCGCCACACCGTCGGCCGGCGGCAAGACTGGCACATCGGCCAGCGTTGGCTTTACGATCCATCGCTGAGCATGAGAAGAAACTGGAACTGCAACGCAAAATGCCTCGTCGCGGCACTCGTCGCCGTCGGCGCGATGTGGCTGGTCCCGGCAGCGTCGGCTGGACGGAGCAGCGGCTCGGTCCACGTCAAGGGGAATCACCTGGTCGGGGTCAACGGGAAGACGCTGCGCCTGATCGGCGTGGATCGGTCCGGCACCGAGTACGCGTGCGCGGGGCCCGTCGCCGGGGGGGGCTTTGGCTACGCGATCTTCCAGGGGCCGGCCGACGACCGCTCGATCCGGGCGATGCTGACCTGGGACATCAACGCGGTCGCACTACCGCTCAACGAGGCGTGCTGGCTTGGCGGCTATGCCAGCCTGAACCCGCAGTTCAGCGGCGCCAACTACCGATCCGCGATCATGCGCTACGTCAAGCGCCTGAACCACTTCGGCATCTACGTGGTGCTCCGGCTCTCTGGCGCTGCTCCCGGTGACCACGCGTACGGTTCTGACACGAGCAGCTCGGATGAGGTCCCGATGGCCGACCGCGACCATTCGATCGCATTCTGGTCCTCGGTCGCGAGCACGTTCAAGGGCGGCAAGATGGTCCTCTTTCACAGCTTCGACGAGCCTCACGACGTCAGCTGGGCGTGCCTGCTTCATGGCTGCACCGCCAACGACGCTCCGGAAGGAACGACCCGTTACGGGACCTACACCACGGCCGGTAACCAGGCGATCGTGGACGCGATCCGAGCCGCCGGCGCGCGCCAGCCGATCATCATCTCGGGACCAGGCTTCGCCAGCGACCTGAGCGGATGGCAGCGGTATCTGCCCAATGACCCAGCGCATCAGCTGCTCGCTGACGTGAGCAGCTTCGACTACAGCGACTTCGTCGTCAGCCACCAGGCCGAGCTGCGGACGTTCGCTCGTCGCCACCCCGTGATCGTTGGAGGATTCGGCGACACAAACTGCACCTCGACCTACAGCCGCAAGCTGATGGCGGTCATGGACTCGATCAAGCAGTCCTACCTCGCGTGGACATGGAACACCGTCCAGGACTACGGCGGCTGCTCAAACGCCCTGCTCGACGATCCCGGGGCTGAGATCAACGGTCAGCCGCCCGGCTACTACACCGCCCGTCCGAGCGGCTACGGAAGCGGCGTCCGCGCGCACTACCGTCAAATCAACATCCTCGGCCAGCTGCACGGCTGAGACCGGGATCCCAGCTGCCGCGTCTCCATAGGCTGCGAGAATCGCAGCGGTGGGCCACGGTCGAACCCGCGCGGGAAACCTCAGCTGGTTCGCGGTGGCGTTGCTCACGCTGGGGTCCGTCGGGGACCTCGGCGCCGCGCCCGCGATGGCGGTGTTCGGCCTCGCCTCGGTCGTCCTCTACGCGGTGCCCGCCGTCGTGTTCCTCGTCCCGGCGTCGCTTGTGTCCGCGGAGCTCGCATCCGGCTGGAAGGGCGGCGTATACAACTGGGTCAAGGAGGGGCTGTCGCCGAGGATGGGCCTGCTCGCCGTCTGGTGCCAGTTCGCGCAGACGACTTTCTACTACCCGGCGGTGCTCGCGTACGTCGCGAGCACGCTGGCCTACGTCTTCGATCCCAGCCTCGCCCACAGCGGTGCGTACACGAGCGTCGTGATCATCGCGCTGTTCTGGGCGGCGGTGCTCGTCTCGGCGCGGGGGGTCGTGGCTGCGGACAAGCTGGCGTCGTATGGGATCTTCATCGGAACGCTGATCCCGGGGCTGCTGCTCGTCGTGCTCGCGGCGGTCTACCTGTTGCAGGGAAACCATTCGGCAGCACCGATGACCGTGCACCATGCACTGCCCCCGTGGCATGGCCTGACCAGCATCGTGCTGATCGTCAACGGATTCTTCACCTATGCCGGGGTCGAGGTGAACGCCGTCCACGTCGACGACCTCGAGGACGCCCCGCGTCAGTTCCCCAAGGCGATCCTGGTGGCCGTGATCCTGATCCTGCTGGTGTTCATCCTGCCGACGCTCGCGATCTCGATCGCCGTGCCTGCGTCACATATCAGCTTCACCGCCGGAGTCATGCAGGCCTTCAAGAGCCTGCTCGGGCACTTCGGCCTGAACGTGCTTGCCCCGCTCGTCGCGCTCGGCTTGGTGGTCGCGTCGCTGAGCGGACTGCTTGACTGGCTGACCGGTCCGTCGACCGGCCTGGTCAACATCGCCCGGGAGCGCGGCTACCTCCCGCGTTACTTCCAGCAGCTCAACTCGAACGGCGTCCAGCTGCACATCCTCGTCGCCCAGGGGGTCGTGATCACGGTGATCGGACTGCTGTACGCGGTCGTCCCCACGGTCTCGCGGGCGTACTGGGTATTCGCGGCGCTGGCGACCGAGGTCTACCTGATCATGTACGTCCTGATGTTCGCGGCGGCCACCAACCTCCGCCGTCGCCAGCCACAGCACGAGCGGGGTTATCGCGCGCCGGCGCTCGTCACGATCTGCGTGATCGGCGCGGGCGCGTCGATTGCAGCGTGCGTGGTCGGGCTGCTGCCGCCGAGCCAGCTCGGCCACATCAGCACAGCCCCATACGTAGCGGCGTTACTCGCCGGTGTGCTGCTGGTCGGCGTGCTCCCGCCGCTCCTGCTCCACATGCTGCGCCGGCCGAGCTGGAAGGTGACAGGAACCTCTCACTGAGACGTTGCGCCGTTTCGCGCAATGTGCGGGGTTCTTCGTTTGTCGCGATGCTCCCCGGGGTATAGGCACATCGCTTGCCGGCGCTCTATCTGGTGCCGAGTCTCGAGTCGGAGGCCGGACGGAAACGCTGCTTACTCTCTCCCAGCGTCTCCGTCCGGCGGTGGCGGGCGGAACGCGGGCTTGTGCTCGGACCCGGCGATCAACTCGTCCTCTACACCGACGGCGTGACCGACACCGCCGTCCTCGTCGTTCAGCGCTAGCTCATCGATTTCATCGCGTGCATGCCGCCCGAGCCGTGCACTGCGAGACCCGGGATCTCGTTCGGTATGGCGAACATCCCGACGGCCAGGAGCGTGAGAACGCCCGCCGTCGCAAACCTTGCAGCCGACGGCCAGGGGCTGGTCTTCTCGAGCGCGACCAGCCCCGCGATCAGCACCATCCACGTGAGGCTCATTGCGCCGAGCGCGAACAGCGCCGCCATCAGCGCCCACGAGCAACCGATACACCAGCCACCGCTGCGCAAGCCCATCGCCAGCGCGCCCGCTGCGCCGGGCCGTGCGCCGCCGTGCAGATCTCCTAACTGCCCCCTGCAGCGCGCCAGGCATCTGCGCTTGAGCGGTACAAACTCGTAGGCCGCTGCCGCTGCGAGCACGGCGCCGGACAGCCAGCGCCCGGCGTTATGCCAGGCGAGGGCGCCGGCGAACAGGCTCCTGCCCAGCTCGAAAACCCCATAGGCAAGGACACCCGTGGCCGCCCACGCAAGCAGGTACGCACCGGCGAACAGCAGGCACCGGCTCGCGGCGGCCCCGCGCTGGAGTGTCGCATAGGCGGCTAGCGTGGGAGCGAAGGACGGCAGCATCATTGCGGCCATCATCAGCAGCCAGGTGCCCGTGAACCATCCGAGCGTGCCGAGGTCGGCGCCGGGACCGGCGTCCATCCCTGCCATCCGCTCGATCGTCCACCACCACGCCAGTGCCGCAGCGACGAGCACCGTGCCGAGCACCTCGGGGTACCTGCGCGTGGCCTGAACCAGCGTCATGACGAGCTGGCGGGGTCGGCGCTGTGCGCGTAGGAGTCGTGGTGGCGCAGCCACGACTGGTACGTGGGCTCGCGCTCGCCGCGTCCGTCCGGCACCAGGTCGAGGATGCCGTAATACGTCATCACGACCTCGAGCCCTCTGGCAGTGCTGGCGTACGTCATGTAGACGTCGTCGCCCGAGCGCGCGAAGACGGTCAGTCCCGGGCCCTCCGTGAGGTAACCCACGACATCCGTCCCGCTGGCCGAGGCAAACTGCGAGACGAACCCTGGCACCTGATCGACCCACTCGCTCACCTGTTCTCTGGTCACGGAGTGGTCGAAGTCCCAGTTGAAGTCGGTCTCGTAGCTGGAGGCCCAGTTGAAGCTCCAGCCCATCCGCTCACGAAAAGCGAGCAGCTTCGCGAGCGGGGCACGCGAGATGCTGATCATCGTCACGTCGCGAGCCGCGAGATGCTCCACGACGCCGTCGAAACTGTCCGCAATCGAGGAGCAGACGGGACAGCCGTACTCGTACTCCGGACCGAACATCAGGTGATAGACGACAAGTTGTGAGCGGCCGTCGAACAGCTCCTGCAGAGTCTTGGGTCCGTTTGCGGTCTGGAAGACGTACGGCTTCTCCACTCGCACCCACGGCAGCCGGCTGCGCTGCTCGGCGAGCTCGTCGCCCATCCGGGTCAGCTGCTTCTCGCGCGCCAGCAGCTCGGCGCGGGCTGCGTCCCATTGCTCGCGGTTGACGATCGTGTGCTCCGGCATTGTGTGCTCCTGTTCTCTCCGTTCGGTCGGAGACATATAGTTAGCAGAATGGCTAACGATACATTCAGCGCCCTCGCGCATCCACTGCGGCGTGAGATCGTCGAGCGGCTGAGCAGAGGCCCGGCCACAGTCGGCGAGGTGACCAAGGACTTCGGGGTCGCAAAGCCGACGATCTCGCGCCATCTGCGCCTGCTCGAGGAGGCAGGTGTCGTGTCGCGCGTAGTCGTCGGGCGCAACCATCGGCTGGCGCTCCGTTCCCAGGCGCTTGCCGAGGCCGAGGAATGGATCGAGAATCAGCGGACCCGCTGGGAGCGACTGTTCGACGTCGTCGGCGAGTATCTAGAGGAGCGCAAGGAGCAGCCATGAACGAGCAGCCCGCACTTGTCGTGCAGATCGAGCGGAGCTTCGATGCTCCGGCCGAGGACGTGTTCGACGCTTGGACCAGTCCTGAGGTCATGCGCCGCTGGTTTCACTGCTTCGAGGACTGGGGCACGCCCGAGGCGGAGGTCGATCTCCGCGTGGGTGGAAGGGTCCGTGTGGTGATGCGCAGGCCGGACGGCACCGATGTCGAGGCGCAGGGTCGTTACACGCTGATCGACCGCCCGCACCGGCTGGCGATGACGTGGATCTTTGACGACGACCCCACCAACGAACAGCTGGTCGAGCTCTCGTTCTCGGAGTCCGCCGGCGAGACCACCGTGCGGCTGGTCAACAGCGGCATCTCGGCGGACAAGCGTCGGGACGCGCAGGACGTCGGATGGCATGGGTGCCTCGACCAGCTCGAGCGACTGCTGGCGAGCTGACGCCGGCGTGACGGTCGCGCAGCGTTAAAGATCTGCGCGGTCCGGTCGAGTAACGCGGTTGTCCCCCGATCGGAAGGTGGTCAGATGCGCAACGTGCGCCGGCATCTGCGTATAACCGACACGCGCGACCTCGTGGCTAGCCTGCGCACCGGAGGCCAATCGCCGGCGAGCGGGCGAGTCCTCAATCTCTCCCTGGGCGGGATGCTCGTGCACACGAGCCGGCTGAGCTTCGGCGAAACGGCCTTGTTCGAGCTCCTCGGGCCCGGATTCCGCTACGCCGGTCTCGCCGAGGTGGTCCACCTCACGGGCGGCGCCGCCGGGCTGCGCTTCTTGCGCTGGCAAGGACATGCCGAGCGCCCTCTGCGCCCGCTGATCGAAAGCCGGTCAAACGTCCCGCGGCGCGCTTTGGGCAGGAACGAACAGCTCGTGCGCCGGATCGCGGTCCTGATCGGCACGGATCGCTCTGCGGCCGCGTAGCCCTAAACCTAGATCGCCACGCGGATCCAAGCCCAGCGCGGCGGGGTGCGACTGCCGAGCCTGTGGATCGAGGACCATGCGGATCGTGCCCGCGCACGACGGATAGTCGAGCTGGTGGAATCGGGCGGCGTCGGCCCGAAACGCAGTGCTCGCGAACCCGCATCGGTCGCACGCGTAGAGCGGCACGTGAGACAGGCTTCCCTTGCACGTTGAAAACAAACACTCCTTTTTGCAGATGATCGAGGCGGGCCTGGCCGCGCCGGCTGTCGCGCCATCGATATATGGTCCTGCGGATGACGCATCAGGGACAGACGCTCTGGGTTCCGCTGGCGGACGGCGCGGCACTGCGCGCCGAACTCTTCGCCGCAGACGCAGGCGCAGATGGTCAGGCGCCGGGTGTGCTGGTGCTGCACGAATCGTTCGGGCTCAACAACGACATCCGGCGGATCGCGCGGCGCTTCGCCGAGGCCGGCTACGTGGCGATCGCCCCGGACCTCTACTCAGGAGGAACGCGGATCGTGTGCCTGACCCGCGTGATGGTCGACATGGCGCGGCGCAGCATTTCGCGAGAGGTCGCTGCGATCCATGCGGTGCGCGAAACGCTCGCGCAGCGCCCCGAGGTCGACGGGGAGCGGATCGCGGTCGCGGGCTTCTGCCAGGGCGGCGGCTTCGCGCTGGTGGCCGGGACACAGCCGGGGTTCCGCGCGGCCGCGGTCAACTACGGGGAGGTACCCAAGGACCAGGCGCGGCTCGCCGGCGTCTGTCCGGTCGTCGCCAGCTACGGCGCCAAGGACCGGATCTTCGGGCGCGGCACGGCCGAGCTACTCGAGCGGCACCTCGAATCGCTCGGCGTGCCCCATGACGTGAAGACCTACGACGGGGTCGGCCACTCGTTCTTCTCACAACCCGACGGCTGGCAGGCGTGGCTCGCGCGGGTGCCGACACCACTGGCGGTGGGATTCGATGAAGCCGCCGCCGAGGACGGGTGGCAGCGGATGCTCGCATTCTTCGACGAGCACGTCCGCGGCGCGCAGACAACCCGATGACACGCCGGCTCGCCACGCGCGGGCGCTGGCCGCTGGTCGGCGCCGCCGCACTTGGTCCTGTCACCGCGCTCGCACGCCGGCGCACGGAATGGCGGCCGCTGTGCGCGCTGCTCTGGCATCAGACGGAGGAATGGGTGTGGCCCGGTGGATTTCTGCCCTGGATCAATCGCGAGGTGATCGGATCCGACGAGGACGAGTTCCCGCTCGACAAACGCATCGGCTTTGCGGTCAACGTCGCACTTGGCTGGGGTGGGAGCCTCGCGACGATGCTCGGGCCCGCCGCGGCGGTACCCGCTGCGCTGCTGTATGTCAGCCACATCGGCAACTTCGGGTTGCATGTGTCATGGGCGGTCCGCAACCGCCGCTACGACCCCGGCACGGTCACGGCCGTGGTGGCGCTGCTTCCAGTCGGCGTCACTGGTCTGAGGCGCCTGCACTCGGATCCGGCCGTGTCCCGCCGCGCACTCGGCGCCGGGATCCTGGGCGGCGTGGCCGTGTCGGCAGCGCTGATGGAGGCGCTGAAGTGGCGGATGCGGCGCCGGCGCCGCTAAGGTCGCCCGCGTGGCAACCCCCGAGCAGGGGTCGAGAAGTGCATGTCGAACACGGTGCACGCCGCCAACGTGAGGCGCACACACACGACCCCCACGAGGAGGAACACGATGGCCGAGAAGTCGACCAAGACGGCGACCAAGCGCGCAACTTCACGCAAGCCCAAGGGCCGCCGGCGCGAACCCGACCAAGTCGCGATTGCCGAGCGTGCGTACTACATCCACCTGGATGAGGGTGGCCACGACGAAGTCGCCAACTGGCTTCGCGCAGAACGCGAACTCGCCGCTGCTGCGTAGCCCAGCACAGCGTCTCGCGCCCGCGCCGCTCATCCACCGGCGCGGGGCGGCCCGCGCGCCACGCTCACCCCAGGGATCGGGTGAGCTGACGACAGCTGCCTCGTGACGCGAGACGCTGCGTGACGCGGCGCTCGCGCTGGGTGTCCCGGACTGAACTAGCTCCGGCGGCGGCGCCGGGTACGCTGCCGCCGTGGACCGCGACTCAATGAATGCGTTCCGGGCTGCCGCCGGCGGCGACGCGGAGGCGACCATGCGCCGCGCGCGAGAGCTTGGCGTGATGGGGTGGGTCCGTACGGCCGGTGACGGCAAGCTCGAGATCCACGCCGAAGGCGACGAGCAGGCCCTGCACCAGTTGATCGAGTTCCTGCGAGCCGGGCCGTCAACCGAGGTCGGCCTCGAGCGCGTCAGGCCGGAAGGCCACGAGCAGTTCGCGATCCGCGGCGTCAGCGCCGGAGAATTCGTCGTCCAGGAGCATGCCGCGACCGCCCACCACTTCGACCTGCGTCTCGAAGTGGCAGGGGTGATGCGCTCGTGGGCGGTGCCGAGAGGTCCGTCGCTTGACCCCGCGGTCAAGCGGCTCGCCGTCGAGGTCGAGGATCACGACACCTCGCACAACACGTTCGAGGGCCGGCTGGGCGCCGGAGGAGTGATCGTGTGGGATCGCGGCAGTTACGAGCAGGGCGGGCGCGTGCCGTGGCCCGAGGCGCTGACGCGCGGCCACGCGGTGTTCGTGCTGCACGGCGAGAAGCTCCAAGGCGGGTTCGCGCTGCAGCGCACCCGAGGCGGGGACAAACCGCAGTGGCTGCTGGTCAAGCGGCGCGATCAGGAGGCGCGACCTGGCTCTGACATCCTGCTCGAGCAGCCGCAATCGGTCCTCAGCGGGCGCACGCTCGACGAGGTCCTGGCATGACGACGCAGCCGGGCGACGAGTACCCGCGCGACCCCCACCGGCGCGTGATCGCCGCACGGCTGGCCGCGGTCGGCTCACTGATTGCGTTCGTGGTCGTGTTCGGAGCAATCGTGTTCGGCGGAGGCGGATCGCACTCCAAGAACGCCTCCTCGACCAGCTCGGGCGGGACGAGTACGGGCGGTTCGGGTTCCCAGAGCACGATCAAAGGCGCAAGCGCGTCGGTGCCGATCCTCGCCTATCACGTGATCAACAACACGCCGGCGGGCAGCTCGGCGGATCCGTCGCTGTACGTTCCCGCAGACGAGTTCGCCGCGCAGATGAACGCGCTGAAGTCGGCGGGCTGGCGGGCGGTGACGCTCAATCAGCTCGAGGCCTACTGGACACACGGCACCGCACTGCCGACCGGCAAGCCGATCGTGATCACCTTCGACACCGGCTACGCCTCGCAGTACACAAATGCGCTGCCGGCGCTCAAGCAGCTCGGCTGGGTGGGCGTCGCGAACATCCAGATCAACGGGCTGCCGCAGTCCGAGGGCGGGATCAGCGACGCGCAGATCCGCGGCCTGATCGCGGCGGGCTGGGAGATCGACAGCGAGGGCGTCAGCGCCGGCGATCTCACGAGCCTCGACTCGAGCCAGCTCCAGACCGAGCTGACGAGCTCAAAGGACACGCTGCACAGCCGCTACAACGTCCCGGTGAACTGGTTCGCATACCCCGGAGGCCACTACGACGCGAACGTCGTCGCCGCCGTGCGCGCGGCCGGCTACGCCGGTGCGAGCACGTTCAACCCGGGTTGGGCGAGCGCGCAGGGCGATCGCTACCGGCTCCCGCGCATCGTCGTGCAGGGCGGCACGAGCGCCTCGTCGCTCCTGTCGCAGATCAGCTCGGCGCAACAGAACACGTCGACCCCCGCGAGCTTCTAGGCATATGCGTGTCGGAGTCCGATACGACAGCATTGCCGAGCGCATCGGCGGCGCGCTGAACATGCTCCCCGTCCCGATCGGGATGGCGATGTTCTCGATGCCGATAGCGCGTGCGCTGCAGGTCGCACAGGAGACGGGGATGCTCGGCGAGCTGGCAAAGTCGCCCCGGACAGCGGCCGAGCTCGCACAAACTCTGAGCTTGCGCGAGCAGGGAGTGCGGCGCGTACTCGACGTGCTGGTGGTGGCCGGGCAGCTCGAGCTCGACTCCTCGGAGCGCTACAGCCTCGCGCGCCGTGCCGTGAAGTGGCTCGACCCGAACTCGGAGAGCTACGTCGGCGGGTTCCTTGCCGACACCGCGCACTACTGGAGCTGGTGGCAGGGCCTCGAGGAGCTCGTCCGCGACGGGCGCTCGGTCGAGCTGCACGACAAGCCGCCCGACGATCCCTACTGGCGCTCGTACATGACCGGCCAATACCAGTTGGCGCGTCTTTCGAGCGCCGCGGTCGCGAAGGCCGTCGCGCTGCCTGATCACGCCAGCTCGCTGCTCGATGTTGCCGGCGGCCACGGCGAGTTCTCGATGGCGTGCCGCCGGCGCTGGCCGCAGCTGCAGGCGACGATCGTCGATCTTCCGGGCAGCGCGCGGGCCGGTCGGGAGATCGTCGCGCAGGCCGGCATGTCCGACCGCGTGCACCACGTCGAGGGCGACATGTTCACGACCGAGCTCGGCGGTCCGCACGACGGCGCGCTGGTGTTCAACATCATCCATCACCTCTCACCCGATCAGGTGCAGCAGCTGTTCACGCACGTCCACGCGGCACTGCGTCCCGGCGCGCCGATCTGCGTGCTCGACCTCTACGACCGCCCGCCGGGACGCCGTCCGGACAGCGGCAGCTTCCTGGGGCTGTTCTTCCACCTCACCTCGACGGCGGACACCTACTCGCGTGAGCAGGTCGCCAGGTGGATCGCCGGCGCCGGCTTCGGCAAGGTGACCGCCAAGACGCTGCCGCAGCTGCCGGGCCTGGCGATCCTGCGGGCGCTGCGAGCGGACTAGGTTCCCGTCTGGGGTGCGGGCCTAGTAGTAGTCGTCGACTTCGAACGACCAGCGCGTCGTGTCCGAGCCCGGACTGACCGTCACCTGGTAGGTGCCCGGCCCGGACTGGAACGTCTGCGTCTGCGGGTCGCCGTCGTTCATGCCGAAGTCCGCGATCGAATCGCCGCCGCCGCTGCGCAGCACGTGCGCGGTCGGACCATCACAGAAGAAGAGCAGCGTGCACGTCCCGACAAACGACATGCGATAGACGACACGCCATTGCTTGGCGCGGATCGTGAACGGGACGGAGCTGTTGCCGGTGAAATACGTCACCGGGCGCCACCGCGGCGTCTCGGCGACCGACAGCCGGATCGTCGCGTGGTGCGCGACGTATCCGCCGGCAGCCGGCGACTGCGATGTGACCTGGCCGGGCTGCACCCCGGGGGCGGCCACCGCGCGGGTGCTCGCCTCGAGGCCGAGCGAGCCGAGGATCGAGCGGGCGCTGGTCGACGGCTGTCCGACGAGACGCGGCACCTCGACCGGCGGCGGTCCCTTGCTGAGAACCACGCTGACGGTCGAGCCGTCGTTGACGAGCGTGCCCGCCGCGGGCGTCTGGCCGATCGCACGCCCCGGGCGCGCGCGGTCGAAGCTGTGCGTGAACGACGCCTTCAGGTGTGCACGGCGCAACTTCGCGTCGATCGTCCGGGCGCTCAGACCTCGCAACTGCGGTGTGCGAACCCGCGCCGGCGCCGCGAGCACGATCGCCGCCACCGCCATCGCGAACAGCAGCCCGAACACGAGACCGAGCGCGGCGACGCTGCGCCGGCGCGCCGCCGGGTTCACGTTGCGCCGCGAGGAGAAGCGAGGCGCGACGCGCGTCGTTTCGCTCTCGGGCGGGCGGGCCCGTTGCTGGGGGCGCACCGGCGGGACATTGGCGCGAGCGAGGTCACTCGCCATCGCGCCGGCGTCCTCGTAGCGCGCGCGGGGATCCTTGGCCAGCGCGCGTCTGACCACCTCGGCAAGATCGCGTGGCGTGCCGGCGGGCAGCGGCGCGGGGTCCTCGTGCGTGTGCCGCCATGCCAGGTCGACCACGGACCCGCCGGCGAACGGAGGCTCGCCCGCGAGCATCTCGTAAAGCACGACACCGACGCTGTACACGTCGCTGGCCGGCGTGGCGGGCAGGCCGCGGGCCTGCTCGGGGGACATGTATCGGGGAGTCCCCGCGATCGCTCCCGCGTCGCCGTCGCTCGAGCCCTCCGCGAGACGCGCGAGCCCGAAGTCCCCGACCTTCACCTGTCCGTCATCGGAGATCAGGACATTGGCAGGCTTGATGTCGCGGTGCACGACTCCGCAGGCGTGTGCGTGACCGAGCGCGCGGCAGATCTGCTCGGCCAGCTTGCGCGCCTGCACGGGCGAGATGCGCTCCCGCGCCAGACGGCTCGACAGGCTCTCTCCGTGCACCAGTTCGGCCACGTAATACAGGCCCTCGTGGGCATGCCCGGTGTCGAAGATCTGCACGATGCCCGGATCGCTCACGCGCGCGAGCAGCTGCGCCTCGCGCTCGAAGCTCCGCGCCCACTCTGGATCTTCCGCCCACCACGGCTTGATCACCTTGACCGCGACCTCCCGCGCCAAGCGGCGATCGCGGCCGCGGTAGACGCGGCCGAACGCGCCGTCGCCGATCACGGCGTGCAGCTCGTAGCGGTCATCGATGACCGTATCGGACAGGTCAGGCGCGTATGGCATGGCAGAAGAGGGTAGGGGACCCGCCCCGGGACCTCCTAGATCCCAACCTCACACAAGCCTAGCTACGATGGCAAACATGGCCGTTGAAACGAGAATTGGCGCCGCCGAGCTGCTCGTCAAGTGCCTGGAGAACGAGGGCGTCGAGGTGATCTTCGGGATTCCGGGCGAGGAGAACATCCGCCTGATCCAGGCACTGGCGAACTCCAGCATTCGCTATGTGCTGACGCGCCACGAGCAGGCTGCATCGTTCATGGCCGAGATGTACGGACGGGTCACCGGCAAGGCCGGCGTAGCGTCCGCGACGCTCGGACCCGGGGCGATCAACCTACAGCTCGGGGTGGCCGATGCGACGACCAACAGCACCCCGGTGGTGGCGCTCTCGGCGCAGGTCGGCCAGCACCGCAACTACAAGGAATCGCACCAGTTCATCGACCTGGTAAACCTGTTCGCGCCGATCACGCTGTGGTCGGCGAGCGTGCCCTCCGCCGACGCGATTCCCGAGATGGTCCGCAAAGCGTTCAAGACCGCGCAGACCGAGCGGCCCGGCGCGGTATACCTCGCGATCCCGGAGGACATCGACGCCGGCGACGCCGATCCGGAGCTGGGGCCGCTGCCGCTGAACATCCCGCGTCCGGAGGCGCCCCACCCGGACCAGATCAGGCGCGCGGCGGAGTTGCTCGGGGAGGCCCGCCGACCGGTCGTGCTCGCCGGTCACGGCGCCGCGCGCAACCGTGCCACGCAGTCGCTGATCAGCTTCGCGCACCAGCTCGAGATCCCGGTCGTGACAACGTTCCACGGCAAGGGCGCAATGCCCGACGACGACCCGCTGGGGATCGGGACGATCGGGTTCATGCGCCGCGACTACGTGAACTTCGGCTTCGACAGCTGCGACCTGATCGTCGCGGTCGGCTACGAGCTCCAGGAGTTCGATCCCGTCCGGATCAACCCGGACGGCCGCAAGCACATCATCCACGTGCACCGGTTCCCGGCCGAGGTCGACGCGCACTACTCCGTCGATGTGGGGATCATCGGCGACATCAGCGCCTCGCTCGACGCATTGGCGGACGCGACCGATCCGCGCACGCACTCAGGTGCGGAGCTCGCGGCGTCGCAGTCGCTGCTCGAGGATGAGCTCGAGCGCGGGCGCGCGGATGACCGCTACCCGCTGGCCCCGCAGCGGGTCGTCGCCGACACGCGCGCGGCGCTCGGGCGCGAGGACGTGGTGCTGGTCGATACCGGCGCGCTGAAGATGTGGATGGCCCGCCTGTATCCGACATACGCGCCGAACACCTGCCTCATCTCCAACGGGCTCTCGACGATGGGGTTCGCGCTGCCGGGCGCGCTCGCGGTGTCGCTCGCAGAGCCGGAGGCGAGGGTGCTCGCGGCGGTCGGGGACGGCGCGTTCCTGATGAACTCCCAGGAGATCGAGACCGCCGTGCGCGAGAAGATCCCACTGACGGTCCTGATCTGGGAGGACAACGCGTACGGGCTGATCGAGTGGAAGATGGACCTCGAGCTCGGCGGGCACTCGAACGTCGCCTTCTCGAATCCGGACTTCATCGAGTACGCCCGCAGCTTCGGCGCCAAGGGCTACCGGATCAGCAGCGCCGCCGAGCTGCTACCGACCCTGCGCGAGGCGCTCGCCGACGACGGCGTCTCGATCATCTCCTGCCCGGTCGACTACTCCGAGAACCTGCGCCTGACCGACCGGCTCGGGGAGCTCGACGAGGCTCTCTAAGGGGGGCCTCGCTCCGCTCGGCATCCATGGGGCCGTGCGGCCCCGTCCGGACCCGGGGTTTCTCCGAGCTCGCTTTCGGAGTGCCACCCCCGTCCTTGCCCATTCCGCCGGCCGTCCATGGGCCGGCGGGCGACCCCCTCACGCAGACACCAGCCTCCGCCATAGGCACGAGAAGGGGAGGGCCGAACCCCCATTTCGTGACAATTCGCCCTGGCCGGCGGGCAACGTGTCACCTAATCGGTGCTATGGCACCCATTTCGTTACACGTTGCCTTCCCGAGCGGCCGCTCTGTAACGAAATCGCGGTCGCCAGGCACCCCACCCCCTCTTCGAAAGCCCAATACCGGGCAAATCAACCACCAAGGTCCCGGCCGAAGGCCGGAAGCTGAGGCGCCAGCCGATAGACGCAGTGCGGACGGCGACATCGAGGTCCGGACGGGGCCGCCCGGCCTCGTGGCTGGGCCCGCTCGGCATCCAGCCTCGCCACGACCGGGCCCGCCACGAGTCATCCGGCTGGACGCCGCCGAAGGCGGCCCTTAATCGACCGCCGCCGCGATCTCGTCCGCGACGGCCGTGGAACCCTTCGCGCCGAGCGTGATCGTGTAGTGGTTGGTGTCCGCGACCAGCGCCGCGCGGCGATTGGGAGCTTCGGCCGTCCACGCCTCCGCGCGCTCGAGCGGCTGCATCACGTTCGGCCCATCCTGCAAACCGCGCTCGGCGACCAGCAGCGTCGCGGGGACGGTCATGCGGTGGGCCGGCTCCGCCATCGTCGCGAGCTCGTCGGCGTCGGCACGCACGGCCTCCTGCGAGATGCAGGAGCGATCGCCGAGGAGGTCATAGTCGGCGTACGCGCGCAGGTCCTCGTCGGCGACGTCGTCCGTGAAGGCCGGGTGGGCTCGCCACCAGGACCGGTACTCCTCGTTGCTCGCGAACGTCATCTGCAGCCGCGCGAGCGCCGGGCCAAGGAACGCGTCGGCGAACTGCTGCGGGTCGGCGCCCTCGCTGCCCGGGATCTCGATCCCGCCGTCGACGAGCACCGCGTGGCCGACGCGCTCCGGGTGCTCGGCTGCGAAACGCGCGGTGATGTAGGCGCCGAGCGAGTGACCCGCGATCACCGGACGCTCGAGCCCTGCGTGGTCGAGCGCCACGAGCAGGTCCTCGACGTGGCTGGCGATCCCGTACGGCGGCGGGAGCTCGTTGCTGCGCCCGCGGCCGCGGATATCGGGCGCCAGCAGCGTCGCGCGGCCATCCAGCGCCCGGGCCACCGCGATCCACGACATGCTCGACCCAGTGATCCCGTGAACGGCGAGCACCGGTGGCCCCTCGCCGAGCACTGAGACGTTGAGGTTGCCGCCGGCAACCGGGACTTCAATTCGCTCGATCCTCGGCGACCTGGACGTTGTCGACCTCCTTCGGAAACCGCCGCCAAGGCCGGGCTTCTATCAGCCACAGCATCCCCGCCGCAAGTAGCACTCCGCACAGAATCCATCCGAGCTGGGCTGTGCCGACGCCGATGTACTTCAGGCCCGACGCGAAGATCACGAACATGATCACCGGCCGGACGAACTTATCGGGCACCGTCGAGGACAGCAGCGAGCCGACCAGCACGGCCGGGACGCTGCCGAGGATCAGCGAGGCGGTCACGCCGATCTCGATGTGTCCGAACGCGAGCGCTCCGAGCGCGGCGGCGACCGTCAGCGGCACCGCCTGGACGAGGTCGGTGCCGACCAGCTGATTGGCACCGAGCATCGGGTAGACGAACAGCAGCAGCACGATCATCAGCGACCCTGAACCCACCGAGGTCATGCCGACGATCAGTCCCCCGAGGACGCCTATCGCGAGCGTCCGGAGCGGGCGGGTGCGCACGTTGTGGACGACCCCCTTGCGCTCGAGACCGTGCCGGCGGTCCAGCACGAAGCGCACGGCCATTGCCGCCGCACCCACCAGCAACGCCGCGCCGAGCAGCATCTCGATGTTCTTCTGCGCGCCCTTGGCGTGTCCCATCAGGTGCAGCAGATAGGCCCCGAGGAACGCGGCGGGCACCGACCCGAGCACCATCCATCGCACGAGCTTCAAATTCACGGTGCCGGCGCGCAGGTGCACGCCCGCGCCGATCGGCCGCATCACGACCGCCGCGACCAGGTCGCTCGAGATCGCGGTCGACGGCGTCACGCCGAACAGCAGGATCAGCATCGGCGTCATCAGCGCTCCGCCCCCTGCCCCTGTCATCCCCACCAGCAGACCGACGATCGCACTGCCCAAAACGATGTATGGGTCGATGTGCACTCGACCCAAATATAACTAAGTCTGTCGAGGAACTGATGCCTGGGGTTCCCGTGCGGCCAGTTCCACCAGTGCATCGGTGATCTCACGCGGCCGCTCGAGCGGACCCATGTGCCCGGTATTGGGCAGGATGATCAGCTGCTGGAGATTCGGCAGCTCCTGCGCGATCCGCCGCGCGTGGGAGGGAGGGGTGAGCCGGTCCTTCTCTCCGGCGAGCACCAGCGCGGGCACGGTGATCCGCGGGAGCGCGTGGTGCAGGTCCATGTCGGAGATCGCGATTCCGGTGTCGGCGCGCGCGTCGGGCGGCGAGGCGATCAGCATCCGCTCGTAGAACGCGATCTGCGCGGGGCTTGCCTCGGGCCCGAAAGCGACGTATCGCACCATCGCCGAGCTGAGCGGCGTCGAGAAGCGCGGGAGCGGCGCCCTGGAGGCGAGTACCCGCTGCGGGGGGGCCAGCCTGTTGAGCGCGTTGGCGAGCGCTGGGAGCGGGATCAGGAGCTGCTCGGTGACGAGGTCCCCGACACCCGTGTTCAGGAGCGCGACGGCACTGGCACGCGGCGCCACCTCGTGGTGCTCCGCCCAGGCGACGATCGACATCGCGCCGAGCGAGTGGCCGGCGATCAGCGCGCGCTGACCCTCAGGGACCGCGGCTTGAAGGATCGCCTCGAGGTCCTCGCCGAATCGCCGGATCGAGTAGTCACCCTGCGCCGCCGCGTCGCTGGAGCCGTGCCCGCGCAGGTCATAGGCGACAACCCGGAATCCGCGCTCGGTCAGTGCGCGAGTCACATAGATCCAGTACTGGAGCGTCTCGGTCCACCCGTGCGCGAGGACGACGGTCTGTCCGTCTGACGGGCCGAATTCCTCGGCGTGGAGCTGTGTGCCGTCGGCGGAACGCGCGAGGATCTCGCGTCCCGTGGGAGGCGTGCGAAGGCGCTCCTGCTCGGGGTCTGACGCGATCTGGCGCATGTGACGTCGCTCAGCGGCGGCCGCGGCACCGACCGCGAGCGCGCCACCCGCGAGGACCCAAAGGCGGCGATTCTGTGAACGGGCCATCAGGAGCGCGAACCCTACAGCCCCGTAGGTTTTCTTGAGCCAGCGACTTGCATAGGATTCACCCGCATGCGCATCGGCCTGCTCACCGGTGGTGGCGACTGTCCAGGACTCAATGCCGTGATCCGTGCTGTCGTGCGCAAGGGCATCGACGTCTACGGTGACCAGATGATCGGGTTCCGCGACGGATGGCGCGGTGTGCTCGAGAACAGCTACGAGGAGCTGACGATCGAGTCCACACGCGGGATCCTGCCCCGCGGCGGCACGATCCTCCGCAGCTCGCGAACAAATCCATACAAGCGCGATGACGGCGTCAAGCTCGTGCGTGAGACGTTCGAGGCGCATCGCCTGGACGGGCTGATCGCGATCGGCGGCGAGGACACGCTCGGTGTCGCCAACCGGCTGGTCGCCGACGGGATGGGCGTGATCGGCGTCCCGAAGACGATCGACAACGACCTTGGCGCGACCGACGTGACCTTCGGGTTCGACACCGCGCTGCACGTCGCCAGCGAGGCGATCGACCGCCTGCACACCACTGCTGAGAGCCACAACCGGATCCTGGTCGTAGAGGTGATGGGCCGGCACGCCGGCTGGATTGCGATGCACTCGGGCCTGGCGGGCGGAGCCGACGTGATCCTGATCCCCGAGATGCCGTTCGACATCGACGAGGTCTGCCAGATGATTCGCCGGCGCCACATGCGCGGGCGCTACTTCTCGATCGTCGTCGCCGCTGAGGGCGCGGTGCCGAAGGAGGGCAGCGCGATGACGCTCGCGACCGGCGAGCTCGACGAGTTCGGCCATCCACGGCTGGGCGGGATCGGCGCGCGCCTCGAACAGGAGATCGAGCAGCGGACCGGCTTCGAGACCCGCGCGACGGTGCTCGGACACGTCCAGCGCGGCGGCACGCCAACCCCGTTCGACCGCGTGCTGGCCACCAGGTTCGGCCTGGCGTCGATCGATGCCGCACACGACAGCAGGTGGGGGATGATGACCGCGCTGCGCGGGACCGACATCAAGCTTGTGCCGCTGGTGGACGCCGTCGAGCACTTGAGGACCGTCCCGCTCGAGGAGTACCAGCGCTACCAGGTGCTGATGGGATGAGGTACAGGTACCCACCCACCCCACCCACCCACCCGTGGGAGTGTTCACAAAAGCGTCGTTTTGCGAATGGGGGTTAGGTTTATGCTGAGCACGGTGTCCCGCGACCATCTGGATCCCCGGTGACGGCGACAGAGTCCGCCACCGCGCTCGATCGCCTGTGCGTGGACACGATCCGCACGCTGTCGATGGACGGAGTACAGAAGGCCAACTCCGGTCACCCGGGCACGCCGATGGCGCTCGCGCCGCTGGCGTACGTCCTCTATTCACGCGTGATGAAGCACAACCCGCGCGACCCGCAGTGGCCCGATCGCGACCGCTTCGTGCTCTCCTGCGGCCATGCTTCGATGCTCCTGTACTCGACGCTGTACCTCGCCGGCTACGAGGTCAGCCTCGAGGAGGACATCGAGCAGTTCCGCCAGCTGGGGTCGCGCGCTGCCGGGCACCCCGAGTACGGGCACATGCCCGGAATCGAGGTCACAACCGGACCGCTCGGCCAGGGCATCAGCCACGCGGTGGGGATGGCGCTCGCGGAGCGGTTGCTCGCGGCACGGTTCAACCAGGAAGGCCACGAGATCATCGACCACCACACGTTCGTGATCGCCTCCGACGGTGACATCGAGGAGGGGATCTCCAGCGAGGCCGGGTCGCTGGCGGGGCATCTCGGGCTCGGGCGGCTGATCTCCTTCTACGACAAGAACCACATTTCGATCGAGGGCGACACGGCGCTCGCGCTCAGCGAGGACACCGGCAAGCGTTACGAGGCGTACGGGTGGCACGTGCAGGACCTCGAAGAGAACATCGAGCTCGATCAGCTCGAGCAGGCGCTGCGGAACGCGATGGAGGTGGAGGATCGGCCGTCGCTGATCATCGTGCGCACGCACATCGCCCAGGGCTCGCCGAACAAGCACGACACGGCGGCCGCGCACGGCTCGCCGCTCGGCGAGGAGGAGATCCGCCTGACCAAGGAGGCGATGGGGTGGCCCTCGCAGGAGCCGTTCTTCGTGCCCGAGGACGCGCTGAAGCACTTCCGCCGCTGCATCGAGCGCGGCGCGGGGCAGCAGGCGGAGTGGGAGCAGCTGTTCGGCGCGTATTCCGAAGCCCACCCGAAGCTCGCAGCGGAGTTCAAGCGCCTGGTTAGGCGGGAGCTGCCGGAGGGCTGGGATGCGGAGGTGCCGCAGTTCCACGCCTCGGGGACGATGACCGCAACTCGCAAGTCCGGGCACACGGTGCTGCAGTGGGCCGCGGCTGCCGTTCCCGAGCTCGTGGGAGGCTCGGCCGACCTGGCGCCCTCAACGCTGACGACGATCGACGGCGCGGACAGCGTCGAGAAGGGCGCCTACTCCGGGCGCAACCTGCACTTCGGGATCCGCGAACACGCCATGGGCGCGATCGTCAACGGCATGACGCTGCATTACCTGCGCGCCTACGGCTCGACGTTCTTCACATTCAACGATTACATGCGGGGGTCGGTTCGGCTCGCAGCGCTGATGGGCTGCCCGTCGATCTTCGTATACACGCACGACTCGATCGGGCTTGGCGAAGACGGCCCAACCCATCAGCCGATCGAGCAGCTGGCGGGGCTGCGGGCGATGCCCGGGCTATCAGTGATCCGGCCGGCGGGAGCGAACGAGGTCGCGCTCGCTTGGCGCCACGCGCTCGCTTCCACCGACCACCCGAGTGCGCTGGTGCTATCGCGCCAGGGGATCCCGACCTGGAATCCCGCCGCCATTCCCGACGACGCGATCGAACGAGGGGCGTACGTGCTGCGGGACTCGTTTAGGGAGCCGGAGCCGCCGGATCTGATCCTGATCTCGACCGGCACCGAGGTGCATATCTGCACGCGGGCGGCGGACCTGCTCGAGGCCGATGGGATCGCGACGCGCGTCGTGAGCATGCCCTGCATGACCCATTTCGAGGCGCAGGATGCCGCGTACCGCGACCAGGTGCTGCCGCCGTCATGCCGGGCGCGTGTTTCGCTGGAGGCGGCGAGCACTTTCGGCTGGCACCGCTGGGTGGGCGATGCCGGAGAAACGATCGGGATGCACAGCTTCGGCGCCTCCGCGCCGGCGGGAGCGCTGTACAAGCACTTCGGATTCACGCCCGAGCGCGTCGCCGAGACGGGCAGCGCGGTCGTCAAGCGTGTTCGCGACTAGGAGAAGCGATAGGTGAGCACAGCGACGAAGGTCAATCCACGGCTGGAGGAGCTTACGCAGGCCGGCGTCAGCGTCTGGCTCGATCAGATCCGGCGCACGCTGGTCGAGGGCGGCGAGCTCGCGCGGCTGATCGCGGAAGAGTCGCTGCGTGGCATGACGTCCAACCCGTCGATCTTCGAGAAGGCGATCCTCGGCTCGACAGACTACGACGAACAGCTCGTGCAGCTGGCCAAGGAGGACCTCGACGCGCAGGCAATATACGACCGGATGTCGGTCCATGACGTGCAGATGGCTGCCGACGTGCTGCTCGACGTGCACCGCGAGTCGAATGGGCGCGATGGATTCGTGTCGCTCGAGGTGCCACCGGACCTCGCGCACGACACCGAGCAGACGCTGGCCGCCGCGCACAAGTATTGGAAGGCGGTCGACCGGCCCAATCTGATGATCAAGATTCCCGGCACTCCGGAGGGTTTGCCGGCGATCGAGCAGGCGATCTATGAGGGCATCAACGTCAACGTCACGCTGCTGTTCAGCGTTGAGGCGTACGAGCGCGTGGCCGAGGCCTACATTCGCGGGCTCGAGCGGCGGCACGAGGAGGGCAAGTCGCTCGAGATGAACTCGGTCGCGTCGTTCTTCGTCTCGCGCGTTGACACGAACGTGGACCGCAAGCTGGCGGATCTCGGCCGGGAGGATCTCGCCGGCCGGGCCGCGGTCGCGAACGCGCGCGCAGCGTACAGGAAGTTCAAGGAGATCTTCGCCGGCGATCGGTGGGAAACGCTGCTTGGCGCCGGGGCCGCTGTGCAGCGCCCGCTGTGGGCCTCGACGAGCACGAAGAACCCGCACTATCCCGACACGCTGTACGTCGATCAGTTGGTGGCACCCCACACCGTCAACACGATGCCGATGGCGACGCTGCTCGCATTTGGGGACCACGGCTCGGTGTCAGGTCCGACCGCAGAGCAGGATCCCTCCGCTGATTTGAAGGCGCTGGCGGACGCTGGCATTGACATGAAGCAGGTCACCGACGAGCTGCTGGCCGAGGGTGTGGAGCAGTTCGAGGCCGCGATGAGGACGCTACTGGCAGGGATCGACGAGCGCCGGGCCGCGGTCGTGACCGGCCGGCCGTCGACGATCAGCGCGAAGATCGCTTCGGACATGCAGGGAGCGGTCGCCGAGCGCGTGTCGCGCGCCGTCGCCGAGAAGGTCGCCGAGCGCGTGTGGCGGCGCGACGCCTCGCTGTGGGGAGGTCCGGGCGTCGCCGAGATCGAGGATCGGTTGGGTTGGCTTACTGTTTCGGAGCCGATGCTCGAGCATGCGAGCGAGCTCGACGCGTTCGCCGCGCAGGCGCGCTCCGACGGCTTCACCGACGCAGTGCTGCTCGGGATGGGCGGCTCGTCATTGGGGCCGGAGGTGCTGCGGCAGTCGTTTGGTGACGTGCCCGATGGGCTACGGCTGCAGGTGCTCGACTCGACGCATCCCGACCAGGTGCTCGCCGTCCAGGACTCGCTGGAGATCGAGAAGACGCTGTTCGTCGTGAGTTCGAAGTCCGGCGGTACGGTCGAAACGCTTTCGCATTACAAGCATTTCAAGGCGTTGGCGCAGCCGGACCAGTTCGTGGTCGTGACCGATCCCGGCAGCCCGCTGGAGCGGATCGCGGCGGACGACGGACTTCGGCGATGCTTTTTGAATCAGCCGGACATCGGCGGGCGCTACTCGGTGCTGTCGCTGTTCGGGCTGGTGCCGGCGGCGCTGGCTGGCATCAACATCGAGGCGCTCCTGCACCGCTGCCAGGTGGCCGAGCAGAACTGCGCGCACTACGACTCGAGCGAGTCGAACTCGGGGCTGTGGCTCGGCGCGACCATCGGCGAGCTTGCGCGTCGTGGCCGGGACAAGCTCACGTTCATCGTCTCGTCGCCGATCGAGAGCTTCGGGCTTTGGGTCGAGCAGCTGGTCGCGGAGTCGACCGGAAAGCAAGGTCGCGGGATCCTTCCGGTCGCCGGTGAGCCGGTCGGCGCTCCCGACGTGTACGGCTCCGATCGCGTGTTCGCCTATCTGCGTGATGGCGAGTCGGCTTCTGCCGACCTCGACGCTGCCGTTGAGGCGCTGGCGGAGGCTGGGCATCCAACGTTGACCTTGCCGACGCACGGACCGGTCGATCTAGGGAGGATCTTCTTCCTGGCCGAGTTCGCAGTCGCCGTGGCCGGGTGGGTGCTCGAGATCAACGCGTTCGACCAGCCAAACGTGCAGGAGGCCAAGGACAACACGGCGCGCGTGCTGTCGTCGGGATCGATCCCGAGCGTCGAGGAGGCCGACGACGCCGCGCTACGTGCGCTGTTCGCCGATGCTGCCCCGCCGCACTACGTGGCGATCATGGGCTATCTGCCGTTCTCGGCTGAGACCGATGCCGCGGTCGAGGAGCTGCGCGACGCGATCCGAGAGTTGACCGGCGCAGCGACGACGTTCGGATATGGCCCTCGCTTCCTACACTCGACCGGTCAGTTGCACAAGGGGGGGCCGCCGACTGGGCGGTTCCTGCAACTGGTGAACGACCCTGGGCGCGACGCGGAGATCCCGGGCGCGGGTTATTCATTTGGGACGCTGATCGCGGCTCAGTCGGCCGGAGACCTCCAGACACTGCGCGCTCACGGCCTGCCGGCCGAGCGGGTCAAGCTCGACGGCGACGTGGCCGCGGCGATCCGCGGACTCACAGAGCGGATCAGCGGGTTGCACCAGGGCCCGTGAGGGGAACACTGTCAGGGATATGAGCGCGGTCATCTCGGAGACCGAGGTTGGCGAGAACCCTCTGGTCGAGGGTCTCGAGCGCCTTCCCGTTCATCCGACGACGCTCGTGATCTTCGGTGGGACGGGCGATCTCGCGCACCGCAAGCTGCTGCCGGCCCTCTACAACCTCGCGCACGAAGGCGCGTTGCCCGAGCGCTTCGAGCTGATCGGGATCGCGCGGCGGGAGCAGCCCAACGACGACTTTTGTGCCATGGCAAAGGAGTCCATCGGCCGCTTCTCACGTCGTAAACCCGACCCCGACGTGCTCGACGGGCTGCTCTCGGACATCCGCTACATCGCAGGCTCGTTCGACGACGACGGCGTGTACAGCGAGCTCGACCGGACGCTGCACGAGTTCGACGAGAAGGCAGGTCAGCGGCTGAACCGCGTGTTCTATCTGTCAACCGCGCCGCAGTTCTTCCCGGTGATCGCGGGAAAGCTGGGCGGTGCGGGGTTGAATCGGTTGGACGGTGCCGAAACCCGGCTGGTGATTGAGAAGCCGTTCGGCTACAACCTCGCGTCCGCGCGGCAGCTCAACGCGGATGTCCTGAGCGTGTTCGACGAGTCGCAGGTCTACCGGATCGACCACTACCTGGGCAAGGAGACTGTCCAGAACCTGATGGCGCTGCGTTTCGCCAACGCCCTGTTCGAGCCGGTCTGGAATCGCAACTTCATCGACAACGTGCAGATCACGGCTGCCGAGGACATCGGGATCGGCGGGCGGGCCGGCTATTACGAAGGGGCGGGTGCGCTGCGCGACCTGGTCCAGAACCACATGATGCAGCTGCTGGCGCTGCTGACGATGGAGCCCCCTGCTTCGTTCGAGGCCAACCGGCTGCGCGACGAGAAGCTGAAGGTGCTCGAGGCGATTGTGCCCCCTGGCGTTGACGATGTCGCATCGATGGCCGTTCGAGCCCAGTACGGACCGGGAGTCGTCGGCGGTGCCTCCGTGCCCGGCTATCGGGAGGAGGAGGGTGTCGCGTCCGACTCGCGGACCGAGACCTACGCTGCGCTGCGCCTGCACGTTTCGAACTGGCGGTGGGCAGGCGTGCCGTTCTACCTGCGGACCGGCAAGCAGCTGGCGCGAAAGCTGACGGAGATCGCGGTGACCCTGAAGCCGGTGCCGCACGTCGCGTTCAAGAGCACCGGGTCGGTTGGGGTGCAGGCCAACCAGATCATCCTCACGGTGCAGCCCGACGAGGGCGTCTCAGTGTCGCTCGGCGCAAAGATCCCGGGATCAAGGATGCGGATCCGGCCGGTCAACATGGAGTTCCGCTACGGGACCTCGTTCCTGTCGGAGTCGCCCGAGGCCTACGAGCGCCTGATCCTCGATGCGATGCGGGGCGACGCAACGCTGTTCACGCGCAACGACGAAATCGAGGCGCTGTGGGGGATCATCGACCCGATTCTGACCGCCTGGCACGAGGACACCACCTCGCCGATCGCGCAGTATCCCGCGGGGACCGAGGGGCCCGAGGAGGCGGAGTCGCTGCTTAAGAACGGGAATCAGTGGCGGCGGCTGTAGATGAGCGACTCGGTGACGGCGGCTGATCATGAGTGAGGACGTGTGGGCGGCGCAGGACACGACTCCCGACGCGATCGAGGCAGCGCTGCGCGAGATGCTGCGCGACCGCCACGCAGCGAACAACGGGCTCGCACCGGCGCGCGTTCTGAACCTGGTCGTCGTCGTCGACCGTGAATGGAAGGGCGAGATCTCGAACCGTCTCGAGCGGGTCGGGCGATACAACGGCTCGCGCACCGTGCTGTGTGCGGTCGAGAACGGACGAACGACGCTCGACGCGGTTGCCGCGATCAGCTACGAGGAGCCAGGTGCCGGCTCGCTTGGAGTGATCCGCGAGCGCGTCGAGATCGACATGGGACCCGGGCACGTGCCCAGCCTCGACACGATCGTCGATCCGGTGATCGTCTCGGAGCTCCCGACCGTCCTGTGGTCGCCGCATGGTCACGACGAAGCGGTCCGCGCGCTGCTGCACTTGACCGACGTGATGCTGATCGACTCCGACGACCTGATGTCGCCGTCGGAGGCGGTCGTCGAAGCCGCCGAGTTGCTGGACACCGCTTACGTCGTCGATCTCGCTTGGTTGCGCACGACGCCGTGGCGCGAGCGACTGGCCTCGAGCTTCGATCCCTTGCAGCGTCGCGTGGCGCTGGGATCGATCGTGGAGTTCACGGTTCGCCACCGAGAGGGGTCGGGCGCGAGCGCGCTGATGCTGGCCGGATGGCTCACTTCGCGGCTTGGGTGGGAGCCTGCGCCAATGCAGTCTCTTGGCGGCGGCGTGCTCCGCGGCTCCGCTCGCGATCACGCGCGAGAGGTTTCGATCGTGCTCGAACCGATCGATCAGAAGGTGCCCGGACTCGGAGGGGTCACCGTGAGCTGCGGGCAGGGCTTCTCGCTGTCGCTCGACCGCGGGCGCGGCGGACTGTGTGCGCGCCAGCTTTCGCCCGGCGGGGAGGAGAGGGTGTGGCAGGTGCTCGGCGCCTCGCGCGGCGAGGGCGGAATCCTCGGCGAGGGCGTTCGCCAGGCGCTACTGCGCGATCCGACCTACGGGCCGGCGCTCGGGGCGGCGCGAAGGTTCTGTCCGGTATGAGCGTCCACCTCGAAATCGTCGAGAACCCGGCGCGAGCGTGCTCGGCGATGATGGTCGGCGCGGCCGCCGGCCCAGGGCATCTGGTGCTCGCGGGCGGGTCCACGCCGAAGGCGGCGTACGCGGAGTTCGTCGAGGCGGTCAAGACCGTCGGGGTCGATCTGACGGAGACGCATTTCTGGTTCGGGGATGACCGGGCCGTGCCGCCCGAGGATGAAACCTCGAACTACCGGATGGTGAAGGAGTCACTGCTCGATCAGCTCGGCCCTGGAGTGGGGGAGCCTCACGTGCACCGCATTTCCGGGGAGCTCGGCTTTGCTGCAGCCGCGGATGCGTACGAGCGCGAACTGCGCGAGGCGGGGCCGCCGGAGTTCGAGCTGCTGCTGATCGGCATGGGTCCCGACGGGCATGTGCTGTCACTGTTTCCCGACCAGCCGACGCTCTCGGAGCGCGATCGGCTCGTGATCGGCGTGCCTGAGGCCGGGCATGAGCCCTACGTTCCCAGGGTGTCGTTCACGTTCCCGGCGCTGCGGCTGGCGCGGCAGGTCGTGTTCCTGATCGAGGGCGCAGCGAAGGCGGATGTGGTCGCGAAGGCGTTCGGTCCTGACGCTTCGCCGACTCCCGAGCTGCCGGCTTCGCTGGTGCCCGGCTGGGCGAACGAGGTCGTGGTGCTGCTCGACGCCGCGGCCGCGGGGCGCCTGGCGTGAGCGGCTCCGTGATCGGTGTCGACGTCGGCGGCACGAAGATCGCGGTCGCTTCGCTGCATGGCCACCAGCTGGGCGAATCGCTGATCGAGCCGACACGGCTCGATGGCGGATCCGCCGAGCTGATCGATCAGCTGGCGTCGATGGTGCAGCGTGCACGATCAGACGACCTGGTCGCGGTCGGCGTCGGCGCTCCCTCGGTGGTCGAATTCGAGACTGGCACGATCGTCTCCTCGGCGAACATCCCGCTGGCGAACGTGCCGATGCGGAGCGTCTTGGGCGAGCGGCTTGGAGTGCCCGTGTTCGTCGACAACGACGCGACCGTGGCAGCGCTTGCCGAGGCGCACGACGAGCAACTGCGTCTGGTCGCTCGGCATCTGGTGATGCTGACGATCGGAACAGGCGTCGGCGGGGGTTTGGTTTTGGGCGGAAGGATCTACCGGGGAGCGACCGGCGGAGCGGGCGAGATCGGCCACACGATGGTGGGCCTCGACCTGTCGGAGTTTCGCTCGATTCCCGCGCCCGCCGGCTTTCCCGGGGCGGGCTCGCTGGAGTACGAAGCCGCAGGGCACGCTCTGGACCGTCTCGTGGCGTCGGCCGCTGCCGACCATCCCGAGTCGGTGTTCGGTCAGCTGCTCGCACGCGGCGAGCCCGCAACCGGGGTCGAGGCCGTCGATGCCGCCCAGGCCGGAGACCCGTTCGCGGTGCGGATGG
Source organism: uncultured Solirubrobacterales bacterium (assembly GCA_963796525.1). GTDB lineage: Bacteria > Actinomycetota > Thermoleophilia > Solirubrobacterales > Solirubrobacteraceae > Palsa-465. The sequence goes on along the minus strand of CAWCMD010000001.1, from coordinate 91,229 downwards.
TCGAGCTGTGGGCCGAGCGGGTGGGGATCGGCGTGGCGAACATGATCAACACGTTCGATCCGGAGGAGGTCGTGATCGGCGGCGGCGTGGCGCGCGCCGGTGATCTGCTGCTCGAGCCAGCGCGGCGGGTCGCGCTCACTTACGTGCTCCCGGGCCTGGCCAAGCGCACGACGATCCGGATGGCTCGCCACGGCGTCCGCGCCGGCGTGCTTGGCGCGGCCCTGCTGGCCGAGCAGGAACTCGAGGAGTTGCAACGTGGCCCGGCTGCGCGCGCGCCGAGCAGATCGGCAGTCATACCGGCAATCGGCGCGGGTGAGGCCGACGCCGGTGGGGTCGAGGTCGCGCAATGATCGTCGTCGAGGAACGGAGCATCTGATGAGCAAGCGCGTGGTCGAGTGCAACATCTGTGGCGAGCCGCTGGCCGCGGCCAACGACGAGGAGCTTGTTCGCGCGTTGCGCGGTCATATCGAGGCCGAGCACGAGGGCTCCGACGTTGACGAGGAGCACATGCGCGAGATGGTCGAGGCCGAGGCCTACGAGGCCGGTGACAGCTAGGCGGCGCGTGTCGGGGGCTCTCTGATGTCGATCTTTCTTGTCCGGCACGGCGAGACCGAGTGGAGCGCGAACGGGCGGCACACGAGCCGAACCGACCTGCCGCTGACGGAGGCGGGTCGTGAACGCGCCGCATCGCTGGCAGACCGGCTGTCGACGATTTCGTTCTCGCTCGTACTGTGCAGCCCGCTGCGACGGGCGCGCGAAACGTGCGAGCTGGCCGGGCTCGGCTCGGCAGCCGTCATATTCGGCGATCTGCACGAGTGGGATTACGGTGACTACGAAGGCCTGACCAGTCCCCAGATTCACGAGCGCGATCCTGACTGGAGCCTGTGGCGGGACGGGTGTCCGTCTGGTGAGAGCCCGGCTCAGGTGGGAGAGCGGGCGGATCGGGTCTTGGCCCGGTTGCGGTCGGCCGACGGCGACGCGATCGCGTTTGCGCACGGGCACATCCTGCGTGTCGTGGGCGCGAGGTGGATTCGGATGGAAGTGTCGGCCGGCGGGCGGCTGGCGCTCGGCGCCGGCTCGGTCAGCGTGCTGGGCTACGAGCACGAGAACGAGGTGCTCGAGCACTGGAACACGTGAGGCGATCGGCCGGGCATTCGTAGCCCTTGCGCGCACCCGGATCGGTGTGAATGGCGATTCACCTCCTGCATCCGGAGGTGAATCGCCATTCATCGGCTCGATCGTCCCGTGCGGTGATCCGTGACGGATGTCATGGCCGATTTCGGCCGCGCGCCACTTACGCGTTCCCGGTGGCCGTCCTAGGCTGCATCGCATGACATTGACTCATTCACCGGAGGAGGGACTTGCCATCGAGGTGCGCGACGTGCGCAAGTCCTATGGCGAGGTGGAGGCCGTCCGCGGGGTCAGCTTCGAAGTTGCCCGCGGCGAGGTGTTCTGTCTGCTTGGCCCGAACGGCGCCGGCAAGACGACGACCGTCGAGATCCTGGAGGGCTACCGCCGGCGCACCGGGGGTGACGCGCTCGTGCTCGGCATGGACCCGGCAGATAGCGAGCGCGCGTTGCGCGAGCGCGTTGGGATCGTGCTGCAGCAGTGCGGCGTGCAGACCGATCTGACCGTTGCTGAGCTGATCGAGATGTACGGCCGCTACCACGAGCGCCGTCGTCCTGTGGACGAGGTGATCGAGCTAGTCGAGCTGGGAGCTTCGCGGTGGGTGCGGGCGAAGGCCCTTTCTGGGGGGCAGCGGCGCCGGCTGGATCTGGCGCTCGCGCTGGTCGGCGACCCGGAGCTGATCTTCCTCGACGAGCCCACGACCGGGTTCGACCCCGGCGCCCGCCGGCAGGCTTGGTCGACGATCCGCTCACTTTGCGAACTCGGCAAGACCATCTTTCTCACGACGCACTACATGGACGAGGCCCAGCATCTGGCCGACAGGGTCGCGGTCATGAGCGCCGGAGAGATCATCGCGCTGGGCCGGCCCGACGAGCTCGGCGGCCGCGATCTGCGTCCCGCCGAGGTCAGGTTCGTCCTGCCCGCCGGCTGGTCGCTGGGAGACATTCCCGATGTTCCGGCGGGCGGCCGCTCGCTAGAGGGCGATCGCGTGCTGATCTCGACGACGGACGCCGTCGTCGCGACGCAGCGGATCACCACCTGGGCGCTCGATCACGAAATCGAGCTCGGCCATTTCTCGGTCACTCAGCCGACGCTCGAGGACATCTATCTGGAGTTGACCGGGTCCGCGGAGGAGAATCACGCAACCGAGGAGGTCGTTCGATGAATGCCGTCCTGACACCATCGATCAAACGCGACCTGTCACTGGTCGGCTGGCAGATCCGCTACGAGCAGCGCGCCTACTGGCGCAATCGTGGCCGCGGGATCTTCACGTTCGTCTTCCCGCTGATGTTCCTGGTGATCTTCGGGTCGCTGAACAAGAACAGCCACATCTCGAGCCTCGCAGGGATCCCCTACGACGACTTCTTCGTCCCGGGAATCCTCGCCTACGGCGTGATCGCGACGACGTTCGTCAACATGGCGATCGGCACGGCGATCCTGCGCGACGAAGGCGTGCTCAAGCGGATGCAGGGAACGCCGCTGCCGCGATGGGCATACGTGGCGGCACGGGTCGGATCGACCACCGTGATCGTCGGTCTGATGACGATCGTGACGCTCGCGGTCGGGGTCATTGCCTATGGGGTCGACGTGCAGGCCGCGACGCTGCCCGGGCTGATCGCGACGCTGATCCTCGGGACCGCCGCGTTCACCACGCTCGGGATCGGGATCACGCGGTTCCTACCGAACGCCGAGGCGGCGCCGGTGATCGTCAACCTGGTGATCCTGCCGCTGACGTTCATCTCGAACGTCTGGTTCCCGACGAACTCGCTGCCTTCGGCGGTCATCGACATCGCGAAGATCTTCCCGATCCGGGCGCTGGCCGACGGTCTCCAGTACGCGTTCAATCCGAATACGGTCGGCGCCGGGTTCAACGGTCAGGATCTGCGCGTGCTCGCGATCTGGACCGCGGTCGGCGTGTTTCTGATGTTGCGGTTCCTGCGCCAGCCGCAGGGTGAGGTGGCGTGAGGAAGACGCTGTGAGCGACGACGGCCGGATCACGTTTGCGGGTCGCCGCGGGCTGAGGACGCCGACTATCGGGCGGTGGCTCAGCCCACGTCGCAGCAGCGCCGTGCGAATCACCGCCTCGACGGTCTGGCTGCTGTTCATCCTCTTTCCACTGCTCGATGCGATCGGCAACAACAGGGGCTCGCTGCCACACGGAGTGATCATCCTGGGCGCGGCGCTGTTCATCGCCGGCTATCTCGCACTCGTCGTGAGCTGGCGGCGACAGGGCACCGTTCCGATGCCGCTTGCGATGTTTGCGCTTCTCCTCGCGATCGCGACGGTGCTCACGCTCACGGAGAAATCGGGCTGGGCCTTCCTGTTCACGTACTGCGCCGCGTGTGCGGCGATCATCGTGCCCGATCGGCTCGTGGTGCCCGCGGTTGGGCTCTGCGTCGTGCTCGCGGGAGCGACCTCGGCGATCGGCGGATCGTCCGGCGGCACGACGCTGGGCGCCGTCGCGAGTACCGCGGGCATCGGGCTGCTGATGCTGCTGATGCGCGACCTGCGCGCGCGCAACGATGAGCTCGAGGAGGCTCGGGCCGAGCTGGCGCGGATGGCGGTCGCCGAGGAGCGCGAGCGCTTTGCCCGCGACCTCCACGACCTGCTCGGACACACGCTGTCGGTGATCGCGATCAAGGCCGAGCTGGCCGGACGGCTCTTGGACTCGCGTCCCGCGGACGCGGCGCGTGAGGTGTCCGACGTCGAATCCGTCGCCCGCAACGCCTTGAACGAGGTGCGCCAGGCGGTCAGCGGCTATCGCCAGCCCACGCTGGAAGGAGAGCTGGCCGGCGCGCGGATGGCGCTGTCCGCGGCCGGGATCGAGGCACGTATCGAGAGCCCGGCTGTGAAGATCGAATCGGGCGTCGAGGCCGTGCTCGCCTGGGCCGTCCGCGAGGGAGCGACGAACGTCATCCGGCACAGCGGCGCGCGCCACTGCACGATGCGGGTCGGGGCGACGCTGCGCGACGCGGAGCTCGTGGTGACGGACGACGGCGTCGGGCCGGGCGGCTCGGTCCCGTTCAACGGCAACGGCGGGCACGGCTTGGCGGGGTTGGCGGAGCGGGCGCAGAGCCTCAACGGGCGCGTCGAGGCGGGGTCCAGTCCGGGAGGCGGGTTCCGGCTCGCGGTGACGGTTCCGGTTGGGTCGGCGTGATCCAGGTTCTGATTGCCGAAGACCAGGGGATGGTCCGCGGTGCGCTCGCGAGCCTGCTCTCGCTGGAGGAAGACATCGAAGTGGTCGCCCAGGTGGCGCGGGGCGATGAGGTGCTCGCGACCGCCATTGCGACCGGCCCCGACGTCGCGCTGCTCGACATCGAGATGCCCGGCAGGACCGGGCTGGAAGTGGCCGAAGACCTTCGCGGTGCGCTGCCCGAGTGCCGCGTCCTGATCCTCACCACCTTTGGTCGTCCCGGCTATCTGCGCCGTGCGATGGCCGGTGGCGTTGCGGGGTTTCTGCTGAAGGACGCGCCGGCGGCCGAGCTCGCCGCCGCGATCCGGCGCGCGATGGCCGGCGAGCGCGTCGTCGACCCCGGGCTCGCAGCGGCCGCGCTGAGCGAAGGCGACAGCCCGCTGACGCCGCGCGAACACGAGGTCCTGTTCGCCTCACGCCAGCATGCGACGGTCGCGGAGCTGGCAGACGCCCTCTATCTCTCGCCGGGAACCGTCCGCAACCACCTCTCGTCGGCGATGCACAAGCTCGACGCGCGCAACCGAGCCGAGGCGCTGCGAGTCGCGGAGGAGAAGGGCTGGCTGTGAGCTGAGTGGGCTGCGGGGGTGGGCGGCTGCGGGCTGCGGGCTGTGCCCAAGCAACCACTTTGCTCAAGGGTCATCGCTGACGCCGATGTCGATAGTCCGCGATATATGTGGACAATCGACATCGCCTCCGTCATGCTCGGGGTTGAGCAGCGCGGATGTCGAACGCAGACGGGTAGGGTGTGCCACGAACGCATGAGGAGGTCGGTGTGGAAGATCGGACCTGTTGATGCGGTGCTGCATCGGAGATGGAGGGGCCAGTCCGATGGGGCTGGTGGTCCTCCGTGGTCGCCCTGTAGGGGGAGGCCGCAAACCACCCCGAGCTGCTGCGGTCAAGAGCCGTGGTGGTGAGCGTCGGGGAGAAAGGCGCGCTGTGAGCGCGTCAGGTGTGGGCTAAGAAGGCGAGCGTGAGCGATCCATTGATGACGTGTCGAAATCTGCGTTAGATGACATCGAAACCGGGCGGCCTGCCCAGCCCGGGATGAGCCTGGCGGGTGCCTACTTATTGGCCAGGTGGTGTCCGGCATGGAGGTGGCGCGAGCTTGGTCTGGGCTCTGGTGTGGAACGTGGGAGCCTGTCGTCCCGCGCCCGCGAGCGGCCAGTGGAGCGGTTGTGGCCTGCGGTTGCTGGTGGAAGGGAGAGCTCCAAGCGGCTGATCCGTGAGGGGCTGTGTACTGATGCGGGGCACAGGGGCGGACCTGACCGTAGTAGCGGTGAAGGTCCTGTAATGGGGCTGGAGCGAAGGGGAAGGGTCATCCTGGCTTGTTGGCTGGTCAACCGCGGTGACGCGGGAGGAACCGGATGAGCGAGCCGAAATCTGATGGCAAGCCGTTTGCGATTTCCAAGCGGCTGGTCTGGGAGGCATGGCGAAGGGTCAAGGCCAACCGGGGAGCGGAAGGGGTCGACGAGGAGTCGGTCCAGGCGTACGAGGGGAACCTTGCGGTGAACCTCTACAAGCTCTGGAATCGGATGTCCTCGGGGAGCTACATGCCGCCGCCGGTCAGGGCGGTCGAGATACCGAAGAAGAAGGGCGGATCGAGAATGCTCGGCGTGCCCACCGTCGCGGACCGGGTCGCTCAGACGGTCACGTACCTGTACTTGGAGCCCGAGGTGGAGCCCGTGTTCCACCCCGATTCATACGGGTATCGGCCGGGGCGGTCGGCCCATGACGCGCTGCGGACATGTCGGCAGCGGTGTTGGAAGTACGACTGGGTTCTGGATCTGGACCTGAAGTCGTTTTTCGACTCGCTCGATCACTCGCTTGTTCTGAAGGCGGTAGCTCGCCACACGAACCTGCGGTGGATCCTCCTCTACGTGGAGCGGTGGCTGAAAGCACCGCTGCAACTCGAGGACGGCACCCTGAAGGCTAGGGATCGCGGGAGTCCACAAGGCTCGGCGATCTCGCCCGTGTTGGCGAACATCTTTCTGCATTACGCGCTTGATCTGTGGCTCGGCCGGGAGTTCCCGGAGGTCCCGTTCGAGCGCTACGCGGATGATGAAATCCTGCACTGCAAAACCAAGCAGCAGGCGCAGATCGTGCTCGACGCGATCATCGAGCGGCTGGCGCGGGTCGGTCTGGAGCTCAATCTGGACAAGACGCGCGTGGTGTACTGCAAGGACTCAAACCGCACCGGCTCTCACGAGCACGAGCGGTTCGATTTCCTCGGATACACGTTTCGTCCGCGGCTGGCGCGGAGCAGGGCTGGCGAGAAGTTCGTCAGCTTTATCCCGGCCGTCTCGGATGATGCTGCGAAGGCGATCCGCCGCAGGGTCAAGCGCTGGCGGCTTCACTTGTGGAGTGGGCAGGACCTCGCCGACCTCGCACACGAGATCAACCCGACGGTGCGGGGATGGATCAACTACTACGGCCGCTTCTACCGGACCGAGCTGATCCTGACTCTCAAGCGCATCAACGTCTACCTGGTGCGCTGGGCCATGCGGAAGTACAAGCGGTTGCGCGCCCGTCCTCAACGTGCGAACCGGTTCCTGGCGGCGATCGCCAAACGGGAGCCGGGGCTATTCGCTCACTGGGGGTGGGGAGCGCAGCCCACGGCTGGATGACAAGAGCCCGGTGAGTCGAGAGGTTCACGCCGGGATCTGCGAGCGCCGGGGGTGAAACTCCCCCGGCGACTCAACCCGTTTTGGTCGTTGGGCTTCGAGCCCGGGGTTTTCGTTCGGCCGCCCCTGCGGCTTGCCTGGATTGAGCCACGCTTAGAGCTCGTATCGGTCTGTGTCGTTGTCCCGCCGGTTCTCCGGCCAGAAGTCAGTTGTCGAGTGGTGGTGAGTGATGGGCTTGGTGCGTTGGGTCGGTCGCGCGATCGGTCTTGATGTGCGCCGCGTGTTCTGTGTGGCGGCGATCTGCGAGGACGGGGTGACTCGGTCGGCGGGTCGGGTGCCGAGCACGCCGGACGGGTATCCAGACCCTGGCGGAGAGTCTGCTGCTATCAGACCGGGTCGCGTTAGAGGTGACGGGGAGCTGTTGGGAGGTCGCGCGGATCTTGGAGCCGCACGTGGACCTGGTGGTGGTGGTCAGTCCGGATGACACCGGGATCAGCAGTGCGTGCGCGAAGACCGACAAGTTGGCATGTGCCTGCGGCCCACCGAGGAAGCGATGAAATGCTTGCGGTGGTCCGCCGGGCGCGGTCACCGTGTCGATAGTGGAGCGCAGTTGAACCCGTGACAAGTTTGGTGCAGGGCCGCGGGACCTCGGATTGTCGCCGCGAGCACGAACCCCAGATTCGGTTCTCACCAGGTCCCTCCCCGGCGGGTCGGTCATCGCCATCGTCGGGAAGGAGACCGCAGTGCAGCAGATTCATGATCGGGTGGCCGGGCTCGATGTTGATCGCGACAGCGTCGTTGCGTGTTGTCGTCAGCTGGGTCCGAGGGGCGGCGTAGTCCGCGAGAAGGAACGGTTCACGACCACCACGGCCGGGCTGAAGGTGCTGGAGGCGTGGTTGGCGGATCGGCAGGTGGAGCTGGTCGCGATGGAGGCCACCGGCGTGTACTGGAAGCCTGTCCTGTATGCGTTGGAGTCGCGCTTCACGGTGTGGTTGTGCAACGCGCGGCACGTCAAGAAGGTCCCTGGCCGCAAGACGGATTTGTCCGATGCTGAGTGGCTGGCTGATGTGGCGGCGCATGGGATGGTGCGTCCGAGCTTCGTGCCGCCCCTGCCGATCCGGGAGCTGCGGGAGCTGACGCGCTATCGCAAGACTCAGATCGAGGCGCGGGCGGCTGAGAAGCAACGTCTGGAGAAGGTCCTTCAAGACGCCGGGATCAAGCTCACGTCGGTCGCCTCCAGAGTCCTGACCCAGTCGGGCCGCGCGATGATCGAAGCGCTTAGCGACGGCGAGCAGGATCCGACCAGGTTGGCCGGCCTCGCGAAGGGCAAGATGCGACCAAAGATCCCGGCGCTGACCGACGCGCTGACCGGCCACTTCGGCCCCCACCACGCCGTGGCGTGCCGTCGCATCCTCGCTCACATCGACTTCCTCAACGAGACGATCGCTGCGCTGACCGAGCAGATCGATGCTCGCACCGCGGCGTTCGAGGCGGTGTACACATCGCTGCAGCCGGTGCCCGGCTTCGATCGCCTCACGATCGACGTGATCATTGCCGAGACCGGTGCCGACATGACCCGGTTCCCGACCGCCGCCGATCTCGCCTCCTGGAGCGGCGTGTGTCCCGGGAGCCATGAATCGGCTGGCAAGCGCCGCAACGTCAGCACCATCCCCGGCAACCAGTGGCTGCGACCCGCGTTGATCGAGTCCGCGCGAGCTGCCGTGCGGACCAAGGGAAGTTACTTCGGCGCCCAATACCGTCAGATCGCCCGCCGCCGCGGACCCAACAAAGCGGCCGTCGCCGTCGCCCACTCGTTGATCGAGCTGGTATGGCATCTGCTGAGCACCGGCGAAGTGTTCAAAGACCTCGGAGACGACTACTTCAAAACTCGCCAAGACCCTCAGCGGCAAGCCCGCCGCCTCGTCGCCCAGCTCGAAGAGCTCGGCTACGCAGTCACCCTCGAGGCAGCCCCAGCGATCTCCGCATAGCCGTCAGCAAACCCGAGCAGGTCCAAACTCGGCTTCGCCGCGAGCGACTTGCGCACGCCAAAATCCCCCAACACACGCGCGACTCAACGAGCATTTCACCCCAGATCCACGCCTCATTGCAGCGGCGGCTGCGGGCGGTGGCTCGCCGGGCTGGAGCTGCCGTTGGAGGAGCGCGAGTCGATCGCGGCAGCGGAGAAGCTGATCGCGAAGCAGGCCTTGTCGTGGCCGGAGATCCGGCGGCTGATGACCGTCCCGGGCGTGAACCTGATCTGCGCGGCGTCGTTCATCGCCGCGATCGGCGACCCGAACCGGTTCTTCACCAGCCGCAAGCTCGTCGCCTACCTGGGCCTGGACCCGAAGGTCAAGCAGTCAGGCGATCAGCCGGCGCGCAGCGGCCGGATCACCAAACGCGGATCCGCCTGCGCACGCTGGGCGCTCGTCCAGGCCGCCTGGACCGCGGTCCTGCAACCCGGGCCGCTGCACGCCTTCTACCTCCGCACCAAAGCCCGGCGCTGCGCAAATACCGATCAAAACAGCGCGATCGACTGACGACCCGGCCAAACCGACCTCACAGGAAGCGATCTGAGGCCCTGCGCGATCCCTCCCCGACCGATCCCACGTCCCGAAAGGGCTCTGTGAGCGCTTGCCTTTCATCGATCGATCGAAGCGATCGCAAAGGACGGGCGAGCCCATGGCGTCCCGGCCCTATGTTGCCGGCTCTCCGGAGAGGACTCGGGACGGCCTGAACCCCTTGACGATCAGGTAGATCGCAAAGGAGGCCTCGAAGACGAACACCGGAATCGCGAAGATGCCGGCCGTCGAGCTGGTTATGCCCCAGGCACCGAACACAACGATGATCTTCGAAGCGAAGATCAGCGGGCCGCCGATCAGGCCGACCATCGCGAGGCGCGGCGGCATCAGACCGGTGCTGTACATCAGATAGCCCAACAGGACGTCGTTGACGCCGACACAGAATCCCGGTCCCATCAGGAACGTCCAATTATGGATCGCGACGAGCGTGCGACCGGCGATCGCAAGCGATCCGGCGTTGGCGCCAACGGATGCCGCCAGATCCCCACGCAGCGTCAAGACCGATAGGAGGCTGATGATGCCAACGCCGATCATCGTCGATTCGACGATCCGCGACGCGACGTAGCCAAGCGCGAGGCGCTCGCTCTCGCGCCTGCGGATCGGGAACATGACGACCGCCACGCCGATGCCCGAGATCATCAAGAAGACCTCGAGAACAGCCGCAAACTCGATACGCGTGTCGTGGCCCGCCCCCAGGATGTAGTTGTGGCCGTGAAGGACGGGGTGGTAGAGAAGCAGCGCCGGGATCGATGTGACGAATGTGATCGCCATGAACCATCCAGCCCAAGACGCTGCCCTCTTCTCGCCGGGGGTTGGAAGCCTCGCGCTAGCAGCGTGCTCACCCCTACCTTGAACAGCGACGTCGGTCATCGAACCGCCACCATGAAGACCCCCTCTTTGCCGCTTGAACTTCGGCCCCGCGATTGACTGTACGCCCATACCGTCCTGGGTCAAGCCCCGCGCGCGGCTTCCCGGCATGGCGTCGCCGCCTCCCGGTTTGGCCTCCGATCAGCGCGCCGACCCCGCTTCGAGTCGCTGGCGTGCATAAGCGCACTGCGGTCTGACCACCGTCCCCCGCCTGATCGTGCTTCGTGCACCGCATGGCAGCGAGCGCAGCCCAAGACGGCTCGTTGGCGGAGGTCTGCTCTGCCGCCGCGAGCATCGGGTGGTGAATCCAGCGGGGACCCGCAAAGCGCCTTGCCCTCAACCGGTCGGTGCACCACCCCGGACGCTTCGGATCGTCTCATGTCATTCCGGGCGCTGTCGAGCGAAAGCCGTAGGCCGAAGCGAGATCAGCGCTCGGGCGCGCCCGTCGGGGGGGCGTCGATCAGATCGGTGAGTTTCTCGGCGGGGGTCCGGAAGCCGAGCGTCTGGCGGGGCCGGCGATTGAGCTTGCGGGCGACCTCGTCGAGCTCTGCTTGGGTCACGCCGGCGAGACTCTTGCCTTTCGGGAAGTACTGGCGAAGAAGGGCCGTTGGTGTTCTCGTTCGACCCGCGCTGCCAGGGGCTTCGGGGATCGCAGAAGTACACCTCGACGCCGGTCTCGACGCTGAACCGCCGGTGCGCTGCCATCTCCTTTCCCTGATCCCAGGTCAGCGACCGGCGAAGCTGGACGGGCAGCGTGATGATGCTCGCCTTGAGCGCTTCGCAGACCGGCTCGGCGTTGGTTCCCTCGGGCAGCGCGACGAGCTGGCAATAGCGGGTCTGGCGCTCGACCAGGGTCGCGATCGCCGAGTCACGGTTGCCCATCAGCAAGTCGCCCTCCCAGTGCCCGGGAACGGCCCGGTCAGAAACCTCCGGCGGTCGCTCGGAGATCATCACCATCCCCGCGATACAGCCCGGACCCTGCCCGCGATTGGAATGCGCCCGGGCGAAGCGCTTCTGACGCCCGGTACGCAGATGCCGGGTGAGCTCGCGCCGCAGCACCCCACGCGCCTGGACGTACAGCGCGCGGTAGATCGTCTGGTGCGAGACCTGCATCTGCTCATTGTCGGGGTATGAGAGCCGCAGCCAGCCCGAGATCTGCTGCGGGGAGTGATCCTCACCGAGCCGCTCGATCACAAGCTCACGCAACTCGCCGGCACAGCTCGAGCTTCGTCGCTCGCGGGCGCCCGGCCCGCGACCACGCTGCCCGCTCAGCCGTATGCGCGCGATAGCGCCCACGACCGCCGCAACGGTCGACCTCGCGGGAGATCGTGGTATGCGAGCGGCCGAGAGTGCGACCGATCGCGCGGGACGACTCCCCGCGAGCTATCCCGCGCGAGATCTCCTCACGCTCCGCCAGCGTCAGGCACCGCTCCGGTCGACGACGCGGCCGCGGCCGGATCCCTCCCATCCTCTGCAGATACTTACTCACCGTCCGCTTCGGCACACCCAGCCGGCGGCCGATCTCGGCCTCGCTCCCGCCCTCCGCCCGCAACTCCCAGATCGCGTCCTTCACACCCTCGGTCAGATAGCGACCCCTCGGCATCTCCACACCTCACCTCGTTCGTCAGCGAAATCGCTGACTCTCTCGGGTCGTGCGGCGACAGCCTGAGACCGCCGCGGACTCGCATCTCTCGCGTGATTGCTTCCGTCGCCGAAAGACGTCGGATGGCGCCATCGCTCCGGCGACTTCTGGATCACGCCGCGCGTCGCGTCCGGGCGCGCGGCGCGTGATCGCATTCGCGTCGGCCAAGCGATCGGCCGGGGGGTGACCGCGCTATTGGAATGCCACGGTTCCGATAGTCGCGCCGAACCCCCGTGGCCGTGACCGCCGGCGACCACCGAACTGTGTGCTCCCCACAACCGGCGGCTGCTGACAGACGACGGCGGGTTCGCGGCGTCGCGCCTCCCCGAACGGGCGCAGCGGCGTGCCGGCGTGGGTGCGTCGCGGCGGGGTCTCCGGTCGCCAGCTGCGCCGCGAGGGTCGGAGCAGGAGACGGGCGACTCGGGCGAGGCGTTTCGGCGTACTGAGGTGCCTGGACGTCCCGCCCGTGACATCCACAGAGCCTGCGCCGGCGCAGGACACGGGGCTCGCGCTCGCCAGCCTGCGCCTCTCATGGTGCGGATGGTGGGCCACGGCTTGGGCCTGGCAGCGCAACACTACGCAGAGCGAGATGGACTCTAAGGAGCAGCGCTCCGCCCTGCGGGCGGCGGTATATCGTGGTGACGGACGGGCTGTCGTCGACCTGCTCCGCGGCGTCGGCGCCGACGATGATTCGCTGCAGCTGGCCGGCGACGGTCTCATCGCGGCCGTCATGCAGCGCGTGGACGGAGCCGCCGAGCTGGCTTGCAAACTCGTGGTCGGCCTCCGGCAGCGAGGCTGGGAGGGGGATGATGAGCTGGCCGACCAGCTTGAGGCTCATCTCGGCAGCGGACCGGCAGCGATGCTGCGCGCCTTGCCCGTCGATCTCGAGGAGCTGGCCGGCATCCTCGAGGGCGACCCGCTCAGCGTCGGGGGCCGCATCGATATCCGGACGGGTGAGGTCTGGTCGCAGGCGGCGATCGATTACGTCCTGGAGACCGGAGAGGAAGACGAGGACACCAGTGATGATCCCGAGCGGTGGCTGGCTGTCCACGGCGAGGGCTCACGCGAGAGCTACCGGGACATGGAGCTGTTCATCGCGTCCGTCGAGGATCCCGGCCGGGCCGAGCGCCTTTCTGTCGCGATCAAAGGTCGCGGCGCGTTTCGCCGCTTCAAGGACGAGCTTGCCTGCTGGCCCGGCGAGCTTGAGCGGTGGCACGCCCTCTCCGAGGAGCGCCAGCGCGGCCGCGCGCGATCATGGCTCGCGGCGTCCGGCTACCGCGTGCTGCCGGTCGACCACCGCGATTCCTGAGAACGGGCCATCGGCGCGCTACCAGCCTGAGCGAGGCACATCTCCAGGCCGCGCAGAGGGACGCCAGACACACGCTCGGGCGTGAGGCCGAGGGTGTCCTTCAATCGCGTTTGTTCCATCGGGCATCGCGGGGCCTGCGAGCGCAAAAGGCGACATTCCGCGTCCTGGCCGAGGGCGACCCCGACGTCAACGCGGCGCTCGCTTCCGCGGTGAGCTGCTCGCCGCCGCCGAGGTCGCTGACGCCGCCCCGGCCACCGCTCTCAGACCAGAGGGGCCGTGCTGCGCGGCTGCGCCGCTGCCCAGATTGTCCGGGAGGAGCAGCCCACGGAGGCATGTTTGACCCTGGAATCGTCGCTGCTTGCACAGCGCAACCAGCCGTCCAGCGCGTCGGCTGTACATCGTCTCAGTTGGCGGTCTGGCATCCGGGCTTGGTCGACTGCGCGCCGCAGAACACCCACGTGTGGCTGTTTGCATTGTTACTCGAGTCGAGGTCAGTGATAGCGCCGGCAGAGATGTAGTCCTGGTAGATGACGCTGAAGTCGCTGTAGGGACCCGCAGGCGCCTTCGCCTGGAAGACGGTGCCGAGCTTTCCCGCCGTGTCCGGAGCGAAATCGCTCAGCCCGCATTGGAATAGTTGGCTCAAGCCGTTGCTGCTCGCCTGGCAATTCGTGAGCGGTGGGGCCGGTGCGGGGGCCGCGGTGCCGTTGCCGAGCACGGCGTATTGCGCGCCGGCAACGTTAACCTGGAACATGCCGCCCGGCTCCCATGCCGGACCCTGATTTCGGAAGTTGATTATGACGCCCTGTGTGTAGGTCTGGTTCGGGGCGAGCTTGTGATACTCGATCGGTTCCGTCGGGTTGAGCGCCAAGTCTGTTTCGAACTGGCCCTTGAGCCTGAATAACGCTCCCACCTGGGTCGCCGAGTTCCCGGTGTTGCACCCACCGCCTGTCTTGCGCTTATAGACGCGCACCGTGATCGTGTTGTTCCCGTAGCGAAACGCATTCAGCGCGGTTCCGTTCACCGGCACACGGAAATAGGCGGTCTGGTAGGGCATCCGCTCCTGGACGATCACGTCCCCGTTGACGATCAGCTGAATCGACGTCAGCGCTCCGAGCTCGCTGTGTCCGAGCACCGAGCCGTACGTGAACGAGCCGCCATAGTTGGGCGGCCCCGGCAGCGACATACTCCGACTGAACGACACCATCTCTGCAGAAGGCGTACATCTGAATGTCCAGATCGGGCCGGACGACTCCGGATGGGCCTTGGGAAAGAGGTCCGTCTCCGGTTTGCTCGGACCGACGAGCTTGGCGCCCGACATGAATTGATTCGAGCCGAGCTCGAGCGCGGAGTAATCATCCGCTAGGTACCCAGGCGCCGGACTCGGCGGCTGGGCCGACGCCGTGCCCGCGGTCACAGCCGACCCGAGCGCCAGCGCCCCCACCAGGCACGGAACGGCGAGCCACGGAGTGACCGCCCTCCTCGCGCGCGCCATCAACCCGTCTCGCAAGTCGCCCACGTGCCCTCCTTGAATGGCCCCATTCGTAGCCCTCCAAATGGAAGATTAGCCGCCCAGCCATCTCAGCAAGCAGCACCTCGGCTCGGCTGGCACGATCGGCCCGAATCGGCCGCCGCAGCGCGATCGCCAGACGTTCGTAATTGAAACCGGATAATCGCGTCGAGCAAGATCCCTCGCCTCGGACCTCGGGGTCCAATCTTTTGGCCCCTCCGGCGACCGATCGCCGATCTGCTGCCGCCCCAGCGGCAAGAGCCTGCCCCGCCGGGCGTCTGTGGGCGTCCGCTGATACCGAACGCCGAGCGCGCGAGACCTTTGTCACGGTCCACCTGACCGCTCACAAACGCAGGCTCGCGCAAGGCATGACATTGCCACCACCTCGGCCCGCAGCAGCGGCACCGTCGCGTTATCGCTCAGTGAGCCAAGCCACGACCAACCCAGCGTCGCTGCAATACGCGTAGGCGTCGCCCTTGCCGTTCCGTGGCGCGGTCGGCGCCCCGCAGCCGCGACACACTCCCCTGTAGCGCGCCTTGACCGCGCGTGCCTTATCGCCGGTTGGATCGTAGAGATACGCCTTGATGGTTGCTTCTGCGCTCCCCAGCCGACGAGCGATCTCCGCGATCGACAGACCCTCCTGGTCTCGGTAGTGCCGCGCGAGTTGCGCGGCCCGACGTCGCGCGCTAACGCGGTCTGTCATGAGCACCTGGGTCTTTGTTAGCCTAAGACGGGTCGTAGAAGTACGCCTTGACCGTCGCCGGAGAGCGACGAGACGGTCGGCGATCTGCCTGATCGAGAGGCCCTCGAACTGGCGGTAATGCCGCGCCAAGGCGACCGCCCTGCGACGCTCGAGAACCCGACCCGTTCCCGCGGTTGACGCTCTGCCAGTCACACCGGGTCACGCTACCTCGCTCGATTGGCGTTTTCGTCGAGGTCGGCACGTAAGTGCGGACGCACCGGCTGGACCTCATATTCGCGCCGACCAGGGCAGACGCCAGGGCCGGGTCCGCCATGCACTAATGAATGCGCGTCTCTGCCACCGGCGAGCCGCGGGTGCTGCTGGCCGCGCGGAGGGGGACTCGCGCCGAATCAGTCCAGGTGCCCGCCGTCGAGCCAACGCGGGTTTCGCCGGCTGGAGCCAGAGGCTGCCGCGATTAGCCCGTTGAGCACTCCTGCGGTGGGTGTCTCGAGCGTGTCGCTTTTGGGGGGGCGCGGTTGCTTGGCGGGCGGATAGGAGATACAACACCGGCATGGTTCGACGCCTTGTTGCGTCGCTGGCGCTGCTCCTGGCGTTCTGCGTGCCCGCTGCCGCTCACGCGGCGCAGAGTGATATCGCTCGGTATGTCCTGCCGCCCGGCAACTACGGCGGCATTCCGACGGGCCCGCACTCGCTCGACCAGTTGCCTCTGTACTCGGGCCTGACCCCGCTGCGGCGGAACGTCTCGATGAGCGACGTCTTCCACTTCTACTTGCCGATGACCTTCAGCCCGATCGGGACCACGCAGAACGAGCCCGTCGGGCGCAGCGACGTGACGGTCACCTACGACGCCTACGGGATCCCGCACATCAAGGGCAAGACGCGCGCCGGGATGATGTTCGGCGCGGGCTGGGTGATGGCTCGGGACCGCGGCCTGCTCCTGTCCTTCGGCCGCAACCCGGCACGGGCCGCGGTGGCCGACATCCCCGGTCTCGACGCCTTCTCGCTCGTCACGAGCGCCATCCCGTTTGAGCCGAGTGCGGAGGCCGAGGCACTCGTCACCCAGCAGCGCCAGGAACTCGTGCGCGCCTACGGGGCGGAGGGCCGGCAGATGCTGCGTGACATGGCGAACTACGCCGACGGCATCAATGCCTACTACCGGGCCAATCACCTCGCGATACCCGGCGGCCGCCCGTTCGACGCCAACGACGTGATCGCCGTGACCGCGTTCATCGGCTCGATCTTCGGCAACGGGGGCGGTGTCGAGCACGAGAACTCCGACCTGCTGGCGCGGTTCGAGCACAGGCTTGGCGTTCAGCGTGGTCATGCGATGTGGAGCGACGCGATGGAGGCGAACGACCCCGACGCGCCGGTCACGACGCGCAAGTACTTCTCCTACCCGACGCTGACGGGCGGGAAGGTGCGGGGGTCGGTGGTCATCGATCCCGGATCGATCCAGCTTGCGAAGGATCCTCGGACCGGCGCCACGCGAACGATGGAGCCCGCTCGCCGCCATGCTTCGAACTGGCAGCTCGTGGCGCCGGGGCGCTCGGCCACCGGCCGGCCGCTGGCTGTCATGGGCCCGCAGCTCGGCTACTACTACCCCGAGATCGTCTACCAGGAGCAGCTTCAGGGGCCCGGCGTCAACGCCCAGGGGGTTGCGGCGTCCGGCCTGGGCCTGTACCTCCTCATCGGGCGCACGCGTGACTACGCATGGAGCCTCACGACCGCTGGCAACGACAATGAGGACGTGTTCGCGGAGAAGCTCTGCGTCCCCGGCGGAGGCACCCCGACTCGCGACACTCCCGACTACGAGTTCCGCGGACGCTGCCGGGCGATGCACATCTTCGACGCCGGGCGACTCGGGGGCAGAGAGATCACCTTCCCGGTGACCGTCCACGGCCCGGTGATCGGCACCGCAACGGTGCACGGAAAGCCCTACGCGCTCGCGCGTAAGCGCTCGACGTACGGCCAGGATGTGCTGTCGCTGGCGGCGCTCAAGGCGATGACCGAGGGGCGGGCTTCGACGCCGCAGCTGTTCTGGAAGTTCGCGAATCGCTTCGGTTTCACGTTCAACTGGGGCTATGTCTCGCGCACGGCGACCTCTTTCTTCTCTTCGGGACGGCTCCCGATCCGCGCCCGTGGACTGGACCGCCGGTTGCCGACGCTGGGCACCGGGGCCTATGAGTGGCGCGGCTTCCTGCCGGAGCTGGCTCACCCGCACGACATCGCGGGCCGGCACAACCTGCTCCTCAACTGGAACAACAAGGCGGCGCCAGGATGGATGCACGGCGACGACGCGCACTTCGGCTCGGTTCAGCACGTCGAGCTCTTCAGTCCCTGGCCAGGGCACCCGCGGTTAAACGATGTTGTGGGCGTGATGAACAACGCCGCCACCACGGACGCAACCGGCGCGCTCGTGTGGCCGGTGATCCGCGCCATGCTCAGCCGCGGCAAGGCGCCCGATGCCCAAACGGCAAGCGCGGTCGGCCTGATCGACGACTGGGTGCGCCACGGCGCTCCCACGCTCGGCAGCCCGCCCGGCGGGCCGATTCCCTACGCGGGCGCGGCTGTGCTAAACGCTTCCTGGTCGCACATCTTCGACGCCGTCATGCGCCCCCGGCTCGGGAACCTACTTGGGCCATTCGAGGCGCTGCTCGGGCGCGACCCCTCGTACATCGACAAGGACCTGAAGACGCAGCTCGGTCGCCGTGTCCTTGCCCCCTATTCGGTCCGTTACTGCGGCCGCGGCCATGTGGCCGCCTGCGCGCGGTCTCTGTGGGCCGCGATCAAAGCCGGGCGGGCCGATCTGGTCAAGCAGCACGGCGCCAACGCCACGGCCTGGCGCATCGACCAGGGCCTGACCGGGTTCGTGCCAGGGCTCATCCCGACCAAGTTCCCGACCACCAACCGGCCGACGTACCAACAGGTCATCTCGCTCGCGCCGAAACCGTAAGCCCTGGACGCTGATGTCGCAGTAACACGCCGCGTCCCCACGGTTCTCCGACTGATCACGGCGCTCCGCACCGGCGCGTGGCGGCAATCGCGTCCGTGACACCGCGTGCTAGCCCGAAACAGCGCTCGGGCTCGTCGACGGCGGCGGCGTCGATGTCGCGGTCGCACAAGAGCAGGGCTCGCGCCCGTGACTCAGTCGCGCCTCGCGCCTCGCCAACAGCAAGTCCGTCGCTGTGGCCGTGCAAACCCGGAGGGAGATCAACGCTGTTCGGAGGAGTTCCCCGAGGGCCGGGATCGCGGCCGAGTACGGTGGAACGATCGACGATGAACGACACAAGCCGCGGCGGCTGCGCGTCAGCTCGCCAGGGCGGTAGAGGACGGCCGCAGCGCGGGTGCCGCACTACGGCACCTGGACGGTCACGCAGCAGCAAGCACTGAGCAACGGCGGGCCTGAGACCGTCGTGTTCGGACCATGCAAGACGGTTGAGCACCGGCACGCGGTCGTTGTGTCCGACGGCCGTCGGCCGGGGCGGACCTCGCGGCTGCGCTCGGCGCTAGTTCCGCGCCCAGATCGCCCAGGTCAGCGCGGTCGCGAACGCGATCCATATCGCGTAGGGCACGAGCAGGAGCGCCGCGAGGCGCGACAGTGGCCACGCCCGGACAACGAGCGCCACAGTGGTGCCCTCCAAAGCCACGATCTCGACGCCCGCGGCGAGCGGGCTGCGGCCTCGGAAGAAGATGAGGGTCCACGCGAGGTTCAGGGCCAGGTTTGTGCCGAAGAGCACGAACAGCGGCCGCTGCTGTTCCCCGCCGCGGCCTCGCGTCACGAGCATCGACGCCGCGATGAGCGCGTAGATGACCGACCACACGGGACCGAATACGGGACCCGGCGGCTGCCACGACGGCTTGTTGAGCCGGCGGTACCAGCGGCTGCTTAGCACGGGCGTGGTAGCGGCCGCGCCAATCCCCGCGGTACCGCCAACCGCACCGAGGATGAGCGCAGCATCCCGGCGGCTAAGGCCAGACGGACGCGACTCGGCGGTGGACACGGTGGCCATGTTCCTCACGCTACCACCCTCCTTGAGCGAGCCCGGACTGACGCAGCCGTCGGCACGCCGACCGGCCTGGCCCTGCATCCGTTGCCGCACGGGCATCATGGCGCCGGTGCGGACATGGCTGCGCTATCGAGCTCGTCGAGATCGAGGTCGAGGTCGTCGAGGCTTGACGCGGGCCAGTGCGTGGCGAGGTTTACCGTCGTTGTGTACGTGTCGTCGAGCACGAACGCGTCGTGGTTGAGCGTGACGAGCTCGGCTGGTCTGCGAGGGAAAGATCGGTTTCCTATTCAAACAGCGCGTTGGATCCGATGCTCAACCACCCGGCGAGACACGGTGCGCGGCCGTCCCGCATCGCGCGGCGCAGAATCGGCAGTGCGAGGCCGTCGATTTCCAGGAAGACCAAGCCGGGTGTGTCGGTGCGCTCCGAGGATGGGTGCCGCCGGGCGATTCGGCGGACCATGCGGCCGTGCTGTTCACCGATCTCGTCGACTCCACACGGCGCGCCGCCCGCGCCGGAGATCGCTCCTGGGCCGCCACACTCGACCGTCACCTCGACGACAGCCGCGCCGCGATCAGCGATCACGGTGGCCAAGTGATCAAGACGACCGGTGACGGCGTGCTGGCGCTGTTCACGGGCCCGGCCCAGGGCGTGCGCTGCGCGCAGCGCATGATCGCCGACGCACACGACCAGCGCCTTGACCTGCGCAGCGGGGTGCACACCGGCGAAGTCGAACGCAGCAGCGACGACGTCGCCGGACTCGCCGTCCACCTCGCCGCGCGCATCATGAGCCTCGCCGACGGCGGAGAGATTCTCGTCTCACGCACCGTCCGCGACCTCGTCATCGGCAGCGAACTGACCTTCGCCGACCGCGGCGAACACGAACTCAAAGGCATCCCGGATCGCTGGACGCTCTACGCCGTCCTCTAGATCGCTCCTCCTCCAGGTGCCAACTGGCAGCGCACACCGGTCTTGACCGGCCTGGTTTCGTTACGCGACACGAATCTCGCGGTCCGGAGCCCCAGCTCCTGAGTTGCGCGGACAAAGGGGGCGTCGTGAAGCGCGAACTCGCTGGAGCACGGCGGGCCCGAAGAACGGGGGTTACGGGGGGACTGGCGTTGTCCGCCGCGGCTCGTTGGCGCGTTTTCGGAGGAAGTGCTGCTCAGCGGCGTTCGCGGTGAGCTGCGCCGCCTGGAGGAATGACGTCGCTGCCTCCTTGTCGCGTCCGAGGCGAGCCAGGAGGTCCCCCCGTACGGCGTGGAGGAGGTGGTAGTCGCTCAACGCACCGGCTGCCGCGATCGCCTCCAGGAGGTCAAGGCCAGCGCCGGGCCCATCCACCATCGCGACGGCGACCGCGCGATTCAGTTCCACGATCGGGGACGGGAACCGTTCCGCGAGAATGGCGTACAGACCGGCGATGCGACGCCAGTCGGTCTCATCTACCGTCGCTGCGATCGCGTGTGCGGCGGCGATAGCCGCTTGCAGTGCGTAGCGTCCTGGCGGTCGGCGTTGCCGGCGGTTGAGTGCGTGGGCGCGGCCGAGCGCGGCGAAACCCCGGCGGATGAGCAGGCGGTCCCAGCGCGAGCGGTTCTGATCCGCGAGGAGGACGAGCGACTCAGACGGACCGCTGCGCGCCCATACCCGCGATGCCTGCAGTTCGAGCAGCGCCGCTAGGCCGTGCACATCGGGCTCCTCGGGCATCAGCCCGGTCAGGATGCGAGCCAGACGCAACCCTTCCTCGACCAACTCGACTCGCACCCAATCCTCACCCGAGGTGGCTGTGTATCCCTCGTTGAAGATCAGGTAGATCACTTCTAGCGCCGAGTCCAGCCTGCTCACCAGCTCCATGCCGTGCGGCACCTCGTAGGGGATCCGTTCAGCCGCGATCCTGCGTTTGGCGCGCACGATCCGCTGCGCCACCGTTGACTCCGGCACCAGGTACGCCCGCGCGATCTCCCCCGTCGTCAAACCTCCCACCAGGCGCAGGGTCAGTGCCACGCGCGCCGCTGGGGGGAGGACCGGATGACACGCCGTGAACACCATGCGCAGCAGGTCGTCCTCGATCGCCGACTCCGGGTCGACGCTCGACGGCAATCGTTGCTCGGCATCCTCGATGACGAGCTCGCCGCCCAGGACCGAGAGCTTGCGCCGGAAGGTCGCGTCGCGCCGGCGCCGGTCAATTGCCCGGTGCTTGGCCGTAACCATGAGCCACGCTCCGGGGTTCGGTGGCACTCCGTCCCGCGGCCATTGCTCCAGCGCCGCGAGCAGCGCGTCCTGCGCGAGGTCCTCGGCCGCGTCGATGTCTCCGAACATCCGCGTCAGCCTGGCAACGAGCCTCGGCCATTCGATCCGCCACGCCGCCTCAGCCGCCCTCCGACCCCGCTCTGTTGGCGACAGTTCGTGACCGACCGGCTGCGTACGTTCAGACCGGGTCATCCAGCCGGCGGATCTCCATGCCCATCTCCCAATCCGGGCCGTGAAGCGCGAGGAAGCGTGAGGCCCACTCCACGGCTTCGTCTTTCGACCTGACCTGAAGCAGGCAGTAGCCGCCGATGACCTCCTTCGACTCGGTGAAGGGGCCGTCGATCACCGTCTGCCTGCCATCGGCAAGGCGGATACGAGTGGCCTCCTCGATCGGGCGTAGCCCGGCCGTGTCGAGCAGCACCCCCGCCTTGGTCATGTCCTCGAGCAACCTGCCCATCTCCTCGGCAAGCCGCTCATCCGAACCGGTCGGGCCCGCGGCATCCGGGTTGGTCTGAATCAGCAACAGGTAACGCATCATGATCACCCCGCACAGCCGCTAGAGGACTTGGTATCGGACATACACCGCGCCCGAGTCGAAAGTCTTCGACTCCAGAAGCTCCAGGTCAAGCTTCGCATTCCCGTGGAAGAGCGGTGTGCCCCCGCCGAGGGTCACGGGATGCACAAGGATCCGGAACTCGTCGATCAAGCCCTCCTCGACGAACCCGTGGACCAGCTTGGGGCTGGCATAGATCGCGATCGTGCCGCCGGGCTGCGCCTTGAGCGTCGCGACCTCCTCCGCGACGTTGCCGCTGATCAGCCGCGAGTTCGCCCAGTCGGCCGACTCGAGCGTGGTCGAGACAACGACCTTGTCCACGCCGTTCACCCACTCCGCGTGTGCCCGTTCGGCCGTTGTGCCGTTGGGGCTGTCGAGCATCTGCGACCAGAACCCTTGCATCCCCAGGTAGGTGGCGCGACCGTACATTGCCGTGTCTACGTCCGCGCGGACATGCACGTTGCTATACCGGTCTACCTCGTCGTCGTAGGCGCGAGCCGTCCA
The DNA here is from genome assembly GCA_963796525.1 of uncultured Solirubrobacterales bacterium. Lineage (GTDB taxonomy): Bacteria > Actinomycetota > Thermoleophilia > Solirubrobacterales > Solirubrobacteraceae > Palsa-465. The sequence goes on along the minus strand of CAWCMD010000001.1, from coordinate 68,374 downwards.
TTCGAAGCCCAGCCCTTCCTGTGAGTCGGCAACGCCATCCAGCGTCACATTCTCGATCGCAACGAGCTTCCGCATTCGATCCTCCATTCGTAGATGACAGCGGATCCGTCTGGACCCTTCGTCTACGCATCGAACAGAGCAGCGCGAAATCGACATCGCCCTCAAATACCTCGCCCGCGGCCGGGCGAGAGAACCCCTCGCCCAGACCCGCTTCCCTCGCTGCACGCGCATCCCGCGCTGCTCTGCGGCGATAAGCGGGACTACTGCATCGCCGACGAGCGAGAGCGGGGTCGTGCGTCTCCGAGCTCGAGCGGGAGGCGCTTGTCGCCGGACCATTCCATGAAGCCGCCGTCGTACACGGCGACGTTCCGGTGGCCGAGGAGGTGCAGGACGAACGCGTCGCTGGCGCCCGCGACGCCCCCCGCCACAATAAGCGATGATCCGCTCAGCGTCAAGAACCTCGGCGAATAGCTCGCGCAGCTCGTCCAGCGAGCGATAACGCTGCGTAGTGCGATCGAGGATCCGCCCCGCGCTGACGTTGCACGCCCCGGGGATGTGCCGCGCCGACGGCCGTATTCGCGCCGGTCCCCGCGGTACTGGCGACGGCCAAGCGCGCAGACGATGCATACCTTCGGATCGTCGATCGCCCGCAGCACCTCTTCCTTGCCGGCGAACAATCCGAGACGTGGAGCGGCCGTGAATGTCGCCGGCAGATAAGAGCACGGCTCGGAGCTGATCGGGCGTCGCTCGAGCTGCCACGCGGTCCAGCCCCCGTTCAGCACTGCCGCATTGTCGAACCCAAACGCACGCAGCATCCACCACACCCGCGCGGCCCACATACTCTCGCGCGCGTCGTACAGCACCACCCGCGTGCCCTCACTGATACCAAGCCGACTCATCGCAGCCGCGAACCAATCCGCGGCAGGCATCGTGAACGTCCGCGCCGGGGAGCGTGGGTCGGAGATCTTGCGCAGGTCGGCGAACGCTGCGCCTGGGAATATGAGCTCGCTTCCATTAGCGCTTGCCGCTGCGCATCCACGGTAACGGCTTGAGCTTGACCTAAATCGTGACGTCGACGATCCGCAGGTCCTCCTCCGCCAGATGCTCCTCAAGCCAGGCTCCTTCGAATCCGCGCACAACCCCGAGCCCAGGGTCGCCAACCACAGCCAGACTGATCCTCGCGGCCGCCGCGCACCTCCAGCCTAAGCTGCACAAGCACACCGGGTGAGTACGGATTCGCTCTGTGTGCCGCCACGCCCGCCGCATGCCGCGCATACCGGGGCAGACTCGGCAGGGCGAGAAGGCTCGTGCTGCGAGGATCAAAGCGGGTCCGCTGATCGCCGACGAGCGGACGGTGTGCAGGCCGCCGATCAGCCCGTGCTCGGCGATGGGCGGGTAGCGCGCGATTAGCGATAGTCCTCGCCCGGCTTATGGGACGAGGACGAGCTTTCCCTTCGCGGCCGAGCTGTCGAGCATCTCGTGAGCGCGACGAGCTTCGGACAGCGGCAGGCGCTCGGCGACGACTGGGTGGATCTTGTCCTCACGGAGCAGCTCGAGCAGGACCTGGAAGTCCTCCTGGAACCAATCCTGGTGTGGGATGCGCAGTTTCTGTACCCGGTAGCCCATCACCCGCCGGCGGGACGAAAGCATGCCCCAGACCGAGACGAGCGTGGTCGCCGGCCACCACTCCAGCCATCCTCGCCAGCTCTTGCGCCCTTTCACAATCGTGTTGTAGGTGCCGATCATGACGAGCCGTCCGCCGGGATCTCCCACGATCGGATCGCCCCGCCGCAGCGCGCGGAAGGAGCGCAGCGACACCGCGCCGCCGATCCCGTCGAGCACGACGTCCACACCTTCGCTGCCGGTCAGCTCGCGCACCCGCGCCAAGAAGTCCTCGTTGCGATAGTCAATCGCCACTGCGCCGAGCCGCTCGACCGCGGCTCGGTCGCGCGCTGAACACGTCCCGATCAGGCGCAGCCCAGCCACCGCTCCCAGCTCGAGGGCCGCGGTGCCGACCCTGCCGGCCGCGCCATGCACTAGCACCGTCTCGCCGCGCTGCACCCGCGCCGTGCGGTGCAGCATCTGGTACGCAGTCATATATGGGAAGATCAGGCTCACGACCTCCGCCGGGTCGAGGTCCTCAGGCACTTCGACCGCGTACTTCTCCGTCACGCACACCCGCTCCGCGTCCGCTCCCCACACCGTCAGCGCGCCAACACGGTCTCCCTCTCGCAGCCTCGAGCAGCCGGGCCCGAGCTCCTCCACGACGCCCACGAGCTCGTAGCCGGGCGTGAACGGCGGCTTCGGGCCGCCGAGATACGTACCCGCGCGTATGAGCGCGTCAGTGAAGGACACGCCGGCCGCCAGCACCCTGACACGCACCTCGCCAGGCCCCGGCTGTGGAGCGTCCTCCTGGATCACCTTCAGGACCTCGGGACCACCGAAGTGGTCCACTACCACGCGCTTCGTTTGGTCGCCATTCCGGGTTTCCATCGCGACCCTCCATATTCGACCTGGTGCAGATCGTCACGAAGTGTCCCGCAGTCGGGTGACCCTGCCATCGGCCCCAAGTACTGATCGTCCGTCCGTGTCTTCGAGACGGCGGAAGCCGGGCGGGGGGCGCTACCCGCGCAAAGCATGTCGCGACCCGCGGCGAACGGAAGACCTGCGAGGGGGCTTTCAGCCCTCCAGGATCGTCCGCGTCGTGCCGGGTGCTCCGGCCCTCCGTTCATGAATTCGCGGGTCTTGGCGGCGCCTTCGGGCGCGACGACGAGCGGGCCGAGCTCGCAACGAGCCTCGCAGATGGCGAATCTCCGGGTCTCAGCCGATCTCGACGAAGAGACCTCTCGCTGCAGGCGGTCTCAGGCTGCCGCCGCACCACCCGAGAGAGTCAGCGACTTCGCTGACGAACGAGGTGAGGTGTGGAGATGCCGAGGGGTCACTATCTGACCAAGGGTGTGAAGGACGCGATCTGGGAGTTGCGGGCGGAGGGCGGGAGCGAGGCCGAGATCGGCCGCCGGCTGGGGTGCCGAAGCGGACGGTGAGTAAGTATCTGCAGAGGATGGGAGGGATCCGGCCGCGGTCCCGTCGTCGACCGGAGCGGTGCCTGACGCTGGCGGAGCGCGAGGAGATCTCGCGCGGGATAGCTCGGGGGGAGTCGTCCCGCGCGATCGGTCGCACGCTTGGCCGTTCGCACACCACAGTCTCCCGCGAGATCAACCGTTGCGGCGGTCGTGGGCGCTATCGCGCGCATGCGGCTGAGCGGCGGTCGTGGTCGCGGGCCAGGCGTCCGCGAGCGACGAAGCTCGAGCTGTGCGGCGAGTTGCGTGAGCTTGTGATCGAGCGGCTCGGGCAAGATCACTCCCCGCAGCAGATCTCGGGTTGGCTGCGGCTCTTATACCCCGACAATGAGCAGATGCAGGTCTCGCACGAGACGATCTATCGCGCGCTCTACGTCCAGGCGCGCGGGTCGCTGCGAGGCGAGCTCACCCGGCATCTGCGAACCAGGCGTCAGAAGCGCTTCGCTCGGGCGCATTCGAATCGCGGGCAGGGTCCGGGCTGTATCGCGGGGATGGTGATGATCTCCGAGCGACCGCCGGAGGTTGCCGACCGAGCCGTTCCCGGGCACTGGGAGGGCGACCTGCTGATGGGAACGCGTGACACGGCGATCGCGACCCTGGTCGAGCGCCAGACCCGCTATTGCCAGCTCGTCGCGCTGCCCCAGGGAACCAACGCCGAGCCGGTCTGCGAAGCGCTCAAGGCGAGCATCATCACGCTGCCCGTCCAGCTTCGCCGCTCGCTCACGTGGGATCAGGGAAAGGAGATGGCAGCGCACCGGCGGTTCAGCGTCGAGACCGGCGTCGAGGTGTACTTCTGCGATCCCCGCAGCCCGTGGCAGCGAGGGTCCAACGAGAACACGAACGGCCTCCTTCGCCAGTACTTCCCGAAAGGCAAGAGCCTCGCCGGCGTGAGTCAGGCAGAGCTCGACGAGGTCGCTCGCAAGCTCAACGACCGGCCCCGCCAAACGCTCGGATTCCGGACCCCCGCCGAGAAACTCACCGAACTGATCGACGGGCCCCACCACACCGCCACGTCCGAGCGCTGATATCGGCAGTTCGACTACGGAGATCAGCCCGCGCTCGCCTCAAGGACCGCGACCTCCGCCTACGTCCCGGCCGCCACAGCGCCGAAATCGCCTGACCGATCGCCTTCGGCACCCTCGCGGAAGGCCGCAGATCGCCTCACAACGCGCCGACCACCGCCGGGACCCCGCCCTCGAGGCGGTTAAAGCGCCCATCGCCGCTTCAGGCCTCGCCTACGGCTCGGCCTTCGCGACGACGGGCGCTTTGGCACGAAACCCGACAGGGGGTCAGTTCTCAACCGGCGCTATGACACGATGCGGGATGTCAGGGGTGGTGCACCGACCGGTTGAGGTCAAGCATGAATGCGGGGACCCGTCGCTCGTGCCGCGCGCGATTGGGCGCACACGCCGCCGAGCGAAAGCAGGTGCTTCAGCCCCGTGGTTCGCGACGGCCAACCGGTCGACGACGAGGTTTGCGTGAGCGCGACGGATCGACTTTAGGGGCGCGGCGGGGAGCTCGAGCTTGACGCACGCTCGGATGACCACGGCACGGTCGGCTGGCGATTGCTCATGGAAGCGCCATCCGAGCCGGCGGTCTCCGCCGATGCTGAGCGGGTCCGCCAGGCGGATGCGTCGGTGGTGACACGCGCATCCGGACTCCTCGTCATCGGCGACCGGTCTGACGCGACGGACCGTGGCGCGCGAGTTTGTCCGTCATTCGCCACGGTCGTGCCGGGCCCTAGATGGGTCCTTATGTGCGCGCCACAACAGGACGGCCATTAGCACGGCTCCGAGGGCGAGCGCGATCGCGTAGGCGGTGAGCGCGACGTCGTGCAGCGAGCGGAACGGCCCGGTCCTGGGGGCGTTCGCGGCGACCGCGGAGGCGACGAGAACACCGACGACGAGCAGGCCAAGCGTCATGCCGCGGGCAATGGAGGGGAGCTCGTCGATCCGTGGCTGGAGGTCTGAGGTGTCGAGCTTGACCTCGAAGCGCCCCTGGCGGTACTGGTGAAGCCATTGGTTGGTCGCGTCCTGGAGCGAGGGGAGCTGCTGGACCGCTTCGCGCGCGGCGTAGGTGGCCTGTTTCTTGGCGAAGGTGGCGATCCGCTCCTCGGTCAGGTTGTCGGCGGCGAGCTCGCGGGTCATCTCGACTGCCTTGGCGCTGAACTCGCCGGAGTGGCCGGGCGGGTAGAGGACCTTCATGAATTCGGCTGACTGGGTTAGCGCCTTGATCGCCAGCGAGAGCTGGGGATCGGGGCGGTAGCCGGCGTCCCGCAGCAGGTCCATCGAGGTCGCGATGATGTCGGCGAGGTCGAGCATCTCGTCCGGCGGGACGTCCATGAGCGGGCCGACGCGACGGGCGAAGGCGGAGTCGAACGCCTTGGGGTCGGTGCGGCGGAACGGCTCGCTCAGCGAGCGCAGCGATTGGGCGAGCGCCTCGGGGTCGCTCTTGGTCGAGGTGTAGAGCAGGCTGATCAGGTTGAGCCGCTGCCGGAGCCCGAGTTCGCCCACCATGCCGGTGTCGATGAAGGTCAGCACCCCGGTGTCGAGGTCGACGAGGACGTTGCCGGGATGGGGGTCGGCGTGAAAGTAACCGTCGATGAGGATCATCTTGATCGCTGCCCGGACGGCGTTGTCGGCGATCTCCTGGGGGTCGAGGCCGGCGGCGAGGATGGCGTCACGGTCGTTGGCCTCGACACCGGGGATGAACTCGGTGGTCAGCACGCGCTGGCGGGAGAGCTCGCGCATCACCGCGGGGACCGCGACGCCGGGCAGCGCGTCGAGGTTGCGCGCGAGCCGGCGCGCGTTGTAAGCCTCGAGCCGGTAGTCGAGCTCGAGCAGCAGCGAGGCGCCGAACTCCTCGATGATCTGATGGGTGCCCGCGTCGCGCGCAGTGGCCGAGCGCCGTTCGGCGAGCCGTGCTGCGCTGGCGAGGATCAGCAGGTCCGCCTTTACGCGCGCCTCGATGTTCGGGCGCTGAACCTTGACGGCGACTGCGCGGCCGTCGGTCAGTGTCGCGCGGTGCACCTGCCCGAGTGACGCCGCGGCGAGCGGCCGCGGGTCAAAGCTCTCGTACAGGTCCTCCGGCGGCGCGCCGAGCTCGGCGATGATCACGTCCCGCGCCTGCTCGACGGGGAACGGGCGGACGTCGCTCTGCAGCCGGGCGAGCTCGGCCTCCCAATCGGCCGGCAGCGTGTCGGCGCGGCTCGAGACGATCTGCCCCAGCTTGACGTAGGTCGGGCCAAGCTCCTGGATCATCAGCCGCACCTTCTCCGGCTCGCTGAGCGGCGCGAGTCTCAAGCCGTAGAACCAGCCCTGCAAGGCCCGGCGCGAATCCCCAAGCATGCCGCGGTCGAACAACGCGTCCGAGCCGTAGTGAAGGAAGATCTCGTAGATCTGCAGCAGTCGCAGCCGCTCGCCGATCCGCTCGCGGTACGTCGGTCCGCTCACCTGCGCCCCCTCCCCTCGCGGTGGTCCGGCACGATCGGCGGAACGAGGCCGAACACGTTGTCCAACAGGTAACTCAGCAGTCCGAGCAGCCCGCCGGCGGCGACGACCCAGAGTGCCCCGTCTGTGTGCAGGAGCGAGGTGAGCGAGTCGAGCATCCAGAACACGGCGACGTCGACGAGGATCACGACGAGGCCCACGGAACCGAGCAGGAATGGCAGGGCGACGAACTCGATCGCCGGTTTGAAGAACGAGTTGATCAAGCCGAACAGCGCGCCGAGGACGAGGTAGCCGAGCACCGGATGGCCCGTGCTCTCGTGAACGCCGGGAAGCACCAGGACGACGAGCGCCAGCGCCAGCGCGTTGACGAGGACGCGACCGATGAGCACTCGCCACGGTGCTCGGTGGAGCCTGATCCGCGGAAGATGCCGGCCGGACCGATCGAGAGCGGATACCGCGAGTTGATCCATCAGCCGAGCCCGCCCGCGCCCTTCAGGACCAGTAGTGCACCCAGCAGGCCGCAGATCACTGCCATGATCAGCCGGTTGTGGGCGATGAGCCATGCGCGGGCGCGGTCGAGGTTGCGGTTGGCCGGAGCGCCGCCGATGAGCGCGTAGCCGGCGGCGGCGGTGTACGGGGCGGTGGCCAGAAGGACGAAAACACCACCGATTAGCAGCTTCGATCCGGACGTCGCTGCGCCGATCGTCTGTCCCGCCGCGAGCAGCAGGACGAGATTCTTCGGGTTCACGAAGGTGGCGCCGAGGGCGAGGAACGCGGCAGCGGGCGGCCCCATCCCCGCGATCGTCCGGAAGACCTTGGGTTCGGACGTGTCGGCGCGGTTGCGCCAGTTCCTCATGGCGACGAGCAGCAGAAGCACACCGAGGACGACGAGCACGATGGCCATCCCGGTGCTCGTGTGGTTGGCGGAGCTTTCGGTCGCCTTTTCGCCGGCGGCGCCCATGGCGACCGCGGTGGCGCTGAGCACGATCAGGGTCAGCACGAACGCGGCGGTGTTCGGCACGCGCCGCCGTGAGAAGATCACGAGGATCAGCTCGACGATCGGCACGGGGCTGATCGCGATGCCGATCGCGGCAGGAATCAGCGAGGCGATCGTGTCGCTCATGGTGTCTCCTGGTCGTGCGGTTTGACTGGCGGCGGGGTCCACGCGCCTGAGCGGATCGACTCGCCGGGTAGGTAGGTGCGGAACGTGAGCCCGAACGGACCGGGCGGACACGGAAGCCAGTTGGCGACGCGCCCCGGTGCGGGCGCCTGGTGCTGGAGGTCGATGGTGACGCCGCCGTCGGGGTCGGGGATCATCCGTGCGATGTGCCGGCTGCTGATCACGTAGCGGTCGATCTCGTTGGCGTAGAGGTGCTTGTCGGCGTCGTAGACGGTGATCGACCAGAACGCGCTGACCGGTGGCAGGCCGCCGGGTGCGAATGTGATCGTGTAGCGGCGGGCGCCGTCGAACGGACGACCGTGCGCGTCGGCGTGGTAGCCGACCCCGAGGTATTCCTCCGCGGCGTTGCCGAGGATCCCGAGGAACGCGCCCGTGGCCCGCGCGAGGTGGTCGCCGGCGAAGAACTGGCGGCTGCCGAAGATCTCCCCGGACGAGCGCACGCGCTTGGAGCGCTCGAGGATCTCCTCCATCCCGGCGCGCATGCCCGCGAGCGCCGGCTGCTGTGATGATGCCGGCAGGTCAAACCGCGTGTGCGGGCGAAGGCCGATCCTCGCCATCCGCTCGCGCAGGTCTCGGTCCTCGGGGAGCGTGGGCATCAGCGCGAGCATCCAGTCGAGGACGTCGAAGAATCGGAGATCCGCGGCCGCCCGCACGTCAACGGGCGCGATCGGCGCGAGCGCTCCCGCTGCACCTGGGGCGGCGTGGCCCTGGGTTGCAGAGAGGGGCGCGACCGAGACGGCATCCTGGAGCGCGGCGACATTCGGCATGTCCTCCTCGTCGAACAGCTGGGTGCGGATCAGGACGAGGCACAGCTCTGTCGGGCACCGGAAGACCCTCATGTCCGGGGGATCGTCTCCCGTCCACGACGGGCCGGCGATCAGGAACTCCCCCCCGCCATGGCCGTTGGTGCGGGGCGAGATGTAGCCGAGGATGTAGGTGTAGAGGTCGATCAGCTGCGCCGAGACGTATCGCTGCGGCTCGAATGCCGGCATGGTGAGGACCACGGGCTCGGAGCGGAGATCGAGCCAGGCGTACGAGTACGGCGTATCGACGTTCATCGTCACGATCGACCGGTCATGCGGATCGGCGAGCTGGCGCGAGTGGAACACGTCGTTCACCGGCGCCTTGAACTCCGGCGAGGCGGGGTCGAGCGCGAAGTCGTGAAGGATCCGGTAGAGGTCGACCGTCGGCAGGCCGTAGATGAACGCTTCGTGCGCGATGTCGGAGATTGAGTCCATCCGGATGTGACCTCGTGGCGTCAGCGGGGGTGACGCGGGGTCGGACCGCGTCCGACCGTCGCGTCCCCGTCGCATCCGGTTCAGGCCGCAGCCTGCTCCTTGATGTGGTCCTTGACAAGCTTCTGCGCTTCCGCGGGAAACTCGCCGACCTGGATCGTCCCGTCGTACTGCTTGAGGTTGGCCAGGCGACGGATCTTGCCGGCGATCTCGTCGGCCTTGGCGTCCTCGGCCATCACGAACACGGCCGCGTGGCCGGCCCCGAGCTCCTCGCCGGCGAGCTTCATCATCTTGTTGTCGACGCCGCTGTCGCCCAGCTTGGCAACGAGCCCGCCGCCGGCAGCGCCTGCCGCCGCCAGCCCGACCACGGGGCCGGCGAAGATTCCGATCGCGGCGCCGAGCAGCGCGCCGCGAGCCGCGCCCTTTCCGGCGGTCACGTCGGTCGTCTGGCGGATCTTGACCCGCCCTTTGTCGTTCTTGTAGACCAGCGCGGCGTCCTCGACCTCGTCAACGGCGGCGAGCTCGGAGATCGCCTTATCGCCGTCCTCAAGCGACGGCACGGAGAAAGCAACGATCTTGGCCATCAGGCCCTCCTTCTGTAGGAACGTGTGGGAGGTTCTGATGATCGGCGCCCGAAGTCGTCGCTCGGGTGCGATTAGGTTGCCGAACGGTGGCGGCGTGTGGCCGGCGCTCACAGGAGCCGGTAGCCGAAGCCGCGAACGTTCTCGATGTGCTCGCCGGCCGGGCCGAGCTTGCGCCGCAGGCGCAGGATCGCGAACTTCACCCGCTCGGGGCTGACGCCGACCGGATCGTTCCAGGCCAGCTCCAGCAGCTGCTCCGGGGAGAGCACCTGGCCCTTGTTCTGCATCAGGGCCATCAGCAGCCGCCACTCCAGCGGCGTGACCGCCACGGCGCTGCCCTTGACCGCGACCCGGCGGCCGCGAATCTCCAACGCGCAGTCCGCTGCCCTCGTCGACGAGCACCTCCTCGCTCGGTTCCGGGGCCTGTGCGCGTCGTATGAGCGCGTGCACGCGCGCGACGAGTTCGGCGTTGCCGAACGGCTTTGTGAGGTAGTCGTCAGCGCCGGCCTGCAGCCCGCGGACCTTGTCGAACTCGAGGTTGCGCGCGGTCAGGATCAGCACGGGAACGTCGCTGATGTCGCGGATTCGCTCGAGCACCTCCCACCCGTCGATGTCTGGCAGGCCGATGTCGAGCACGACCGCGTCCGGACGCACGTCGTACAGCGCCTTCAGCCCCGAGCGCCCGTCCGGGCGCAGCACGGGCTTACACCGTCCGCGCTTGAGCGTCAGCGCGAGCGCCCCGCGGAGATCCTCCTCGTCTTCGATCACGAGCACGGTCGGTGGCTCAGTCGCGCTCATCCTCGCCCTGCTGGTGCTTGAGGGGAGGCTGAGCCGGGCAATGGCCCCTCCGGCCTCGCTGTTGGCGATCTCCAGCGAGCCGCCCATCAGTTCGGCGAGCTGCGAGCTGATTGGGAGTCCGAGACCCGTGCCCTGACGCCGGTCGCCCCCGAAGTAGTCCCCCCGGAAGAACGGCTCGAAGACGTGCTCAAGGTCCTCTGCGCGGATGCCCGGACCGTCATCGCGAACCTCGATCACCCAATGATCTCGGGCCGGATGCGCGGAGCAGCGCACGTCCTGGCGGGCGAACTTCGCAGCATTGCCGACGAGGTTCGAGACGATCTGGGTGAGGCGAACGCGATCGGTGTCGATTTTCGGGCCAGGCGCGAAGTCGGTCGTGATCCGCACGTCCCGTGAAGGGCCACGGCGGACCTCATCGATCGCCTCCGCCACGGCGCCTGGAACGTCGACCCGGGAGCGCTCAATCCGCAGCGACCGTGATTGCAGCTTCGCGAGCACGAGCAGATCGTCGACGAGCCGCCCCAGCCTGAGCGCGCCCCGCTGTGCTGCGTCGGCGATCTCGCGCTGCTCCTCGCTGAGCGGCTCGCCGTCGGGATCCAGCAGCAGTTCGATGTAGCTGCGCAACGCGCTCAGCGGCGTCCTCAGCTCGTGCGACACGGTCGCGACGAACTCCGTCTTGAGCTCATCGAGCTCCCGCAACCGCTCGTTCTGTTGCTCGGCGCTGAGGCGCGCATCGCGCTCCATTTCAAGCAGCCGCTTCTGCCGCCGCTCGAGCTGCCGCTGCCCGGTCACGTCCCGATACACCCACATCCGGCTCGTCAGCCGCCCGCCGACGTGGATGGGCAGAAAGTTCTGCTCAAAGATCCGCCCGTCCGCCGTCTCGACATAGCGCCCGCGAACCGCCTCACCGGCAGCCACGATCCTCCACGCCGACTTCGACAAACGCCTCCGGGTCCGCCATGCGCCTGCGAGAATGCCTCGTGCATCTCCTCGGCAGGCCGGCCGATCAACTGCTGGGGATCTCCAACGGCCGGGAAGAACTGGGAGATCTTGGCGTTCGCGAACGCGACCGTGCCTTCGCTCACGACGACCACCCCCTCGTCAAGCGTGTCGATCAGTGAGGCGAGCAGCCGCCGGGACGCGTCGATCTCCTCCTCGCGCGCGACCTCGTCGGTGATGTCCCACGAGTGCACGACGATGCTCCCCACGTCCGGATCGTCGAGGAGGTCGGCGGCGATGATCGCCAGCCAGCGCCACTCGCCCTGCGCGTCGCGGACCCTGAGCCGCCGCGGCGTGTGACGATCGCCACGAAGGAGCCGCTCGGCCTCGTGCTGTGCATCCGGACGATCCTCGGGATGCACGAACGCGTAGTTCTCCTGCGCGCTCAACAGCTCCGAGGGCTGATAGCCGAGCTCGGGTCGCAGCGTCGAGGTCGACCACCGCGAGTTCATCTCCCGGTCGTAGACGTGCACGAAGATCGGACCGGTGACGAGCACCGCCTCATACAGCCGTACGCGCTCGCGCAGAGCGCGGACCTCATCGCGCAGCTCCTGGACTGACCGCTGCTCCGGGTCTCCGCCAGCCGAGCTCGTGGTCACCTCTGGACCCCCCGCCGCCGGGCTCGCGCGCTTGCCGCCCGCGTGCAGATCGGCGGCGGGGTCGCGTCGATCACGCCTCGCGGTCGCGAGCCGGTTCCAGATCGGCCCGCGGCGCTCGACCAGCGCTCCGGCTGCCCAACCGTGAAACCGGCCAAGACTCGCGGCAGACCCCGCGACCTGCGTGAGTGAATGATCGCCACGACGACATCGTCAGCAATCCATCCCGGACTGTCAACGCTCGCAACGGGGCCGCCTGAGCCCGCCGGATCCGCGGCTACCCGGCCGCGGATCCGGAGCAGGGGATCGTGGCGGAGTGCTCGGCGCCCGGCCAAGCCACCCTCGCTGCCGGGCGCGCGGAGCCGCAGTTGGGTCACACCGCGGCCGCCGGCTCGTGCGGCACCGGCGCCGGCTCGTCCCGTCCAGCGCCGTGAAGCGCGACCCCGAGTGCTCCGAAGCTGGCACCGTTGGCGATCAGCGCCACCCCGACCAGTAGCGCCAGGGTCGCCACGCCGATGTGCGGGCTTGACACGATCGCGATCCCGGCGACGATCTCGACCGCGGCGAGCAGGAACCGCCAGATCCGATGCCGCTCGGCGTCGAACGCGAGCACGAACCGCACCGCGCCCGCCACGATCAGCCAGATCCCGACCAACAGCGCGACCGCCACGACACCACCGATCGGGTGGCGAATCAACAGAACGCCGACGATCAGATTCAGGACGCCGATCAGCGCGACCAGGCCGCGGTTCTCGGCGCCTCGGCTGAGCGCGGCGAAGAGCGCGACGATCCCGTCGATGAGGACGAAGATCCCGGTGATCACAGCGATCGCCTTGAGGCTGCTGCCCGGCTCGATGAGCACGATGATCCCCGCGACGATGCTAAGCAGGCCGAGGCCGAGCATCAGCCACCACAGCCCAGAGATGTCGCGAAGCGCCTCGCGGTAGGTGGATGAGTCAGACATGGATGACCCCCTTCTTGTTGACTTTCGATCGAAGTTCGTTCGCTCCCACGCGCACCCACGCTAGAAACCGCGCTTGGCCGTGCCGGAGCAGGCGAGTTGCAGATCGGGTGCAGCCGACGACACGGAGATCGCGACCTCGGCGACCGACCGCGCGGCACAGGCGTTGATCGGTGCCGGCGGAGGGTCCATTCGTCGAGGCTGGATTCGGTCGCTTCGACCGCTGGGCTCAGTGCCGCGCGGCGCGTGCCCGCGCGACGAAGTCCTCGGGCGGCTCGCCCTTGTGTCGGCCTACTCGTCGCCACGGGCTCTGAGGACCGCGGCGACCGCGATCAGCAGGTACCCGAACGCTGCGACGCGTGGCGCGAGGATCGCCAACGCGGTCACGCCGGCGTAGAAGCCGACATTCGGCCGCGACGCGCGCCGCAGCGCGTCGATCTCCTGCTCGGTGACCTCGGGCTTGAGACGTGGCGTGCGCGTGCCGCGGTCGCCCACAGGGCGGCGAACAAGAGCGAGATCACCAGCAGCGATCCGCCGTAGAAGATCACCGCCGCGCGCTCGGCTCTCGGTCGCCTCAGCCATCGCCTGCTCGAAACGCAGAACGCCACCGCCATCAGCAGGGCGGATCACGCGCGCGTTGGCAAAGCGCAACCGCCGGAAGACCGTGGGGTGGACGAGCCAGATGCCGCCGATCGTCAGAAAGCTCGTCACATAGCCGAGATATGCCGGCCACGCATGCGCGATCCCGCTCCACAGGTCGCGGAACTCGCCGACCGGAACCCGAATGTCGAGGACGAGCAACGTGATCGCGATCGCGAACACGCCATCGCTGAACGCCTCGGTCCGGCCCGTGCCCAGTGCTTACCCATCCCGAACGACGGTATCGCCGGCTCGGCACCCCGATCCCGGGCGCATCCTCCCGGCAACCGAATCCCACCGGAACCACACTTTTTCGCCGCGTGATCGGCGGCGTCAGTGCACGCGCCGGACGGGCGGCGGGAACCAGCTGCCGTCGCGGATGGTCGGGCGGGGGTAGTAGAGCCGCAGGCCGACCTGAAACTGTCCCGCCGGGGTGGGCAGCCAGTTGGCCTCCGGCACCTCCTCGGGCAGCCGGGCCGCCATGACGACGGTGGCTGATCCGTCGTCTCCGCGCACGAAGCCGGGTCGGGAGACCCGGGTCGAGTAGCGGCCGATCGGGTTAGCGACGAGCAGGCTGTCGGCCCCGTACATCGTCAGCGACCAGAAGCCGGGGCTATCGAGCGGCGGCGGCGCCTCGAACCGCAGCTCGTACGCCGTCCCGTGCGAGCCATCGAGCGGCTCGCCGTCGCCGTCGCGATCGGCGAACAGGTAGATCGCCTCCGCGGGGTCGTTCGCGCCGATCGCGCGCAGCTGGGTGACCGCCTGCTCCAGGACGTAGGGCCCCTGCTCGCCAGTATGCGGGAAGGGCACGGTCCAGCCGTCCCGGCGCGGGGAGCCGCTGATCGCCCCGTCCAGGACGAGCTGGGCGTCGCGGACGCCGTCGGCGACGGCCTCGCGGCGTTCGTCGTCCTCGACCGTGTCTAAGCCGCCGCCGCGCAGCAGCTCAACGAGCCAGCGGTCCTCCACCGGTGGCGGGTTGCGGGCGAGGTGCTCAAACCCCAGCCGCAAGAACTCGACCGGATCCTTGAGACTGCGCATGTCGCCGTGCACGAGATCTGCCGTCTCGATCGGCGGCGCGTCCGCCCCGTCGCACTGCGCGAGCGTGGTCAGGGTCAGGCCCTGGCGCCACCGGCGGACGACGTCGATGTCGCCAGGCTCGTAGCCGACGAGTACACGGTTCAAAAGCAGGACCGACACGGTCGGAGAGCGCAGCACGCCGACGGCCCACGGCGGCGCCTGCTCGTCCCAGTCGGGTCCAACCAGGAGATATTCGCCCGCCCGCTCGCCCGTCCACTTCGGCCCGAGATGGGCAACGCAATTCATGAACGCGTCGTGCAACGCGATCGACCAGTAACGGCGGTCCGGCAGGCTCTCCGGGACGCCGATGACCATCGGCCCGAGACGATCGAGCTCCACCTGCGCGGCCCCGTAAAGCGAGTCGTTCATCGGCAGCACCGTCCGCGTACGCTCGTCAGTCAGATTCGGCAGCATCATCCACGAGCCGAGCGCCGGCACGCCGGCGGCGCCGACCGCCCCCGCCGACACGCCAGAGGTCACCGACGCGCCGGCCGCCGCAGCGGCCTCCCAGCCCTGAATGAACTCCGAACGCTGACGGAGGAACAGGAAACCAGGCATCAGCTTGATCGCGGCCCAGGCCGCCAACGACCGGATTCGCACGGCGTCCGCGCGGCGGATCTCATCAGCTGCCAGGTCGGCCCGGAACGAGCCGATCGGCCTAAGGGACGCAGCGCTCACAGCTCCACCACCTTGAGATGGCCGAGGCACGGGCGGCTGCGCTGCCAGAACGCGAGCACGATCGCGAGCACTCCGTCGGCAAGCGCTTCCAGCCGTCCCTTCGGCAACAGGTCGCGCGCGTTCCAAACCTCGTTGAGCGATTGTTGGGTCAGGCTTTCGTTGTGCATGGCCTTCACCAGCCTTCGGGATGTGAGCCTGCCGGGACCTCGAGTCGCCCAGCGGCGATCGCTTCGGTGAACGAATCGTGGTCGCGTTCGTTCTGGGCGGTGTAGTCGAACGCGAAGCGCGCGATTGCGCGGTCGAACACGTCGGACTTGCCGAGGTAGCCGGCGATCGTGGCTGCTTGCCCGGAGCGTGAATGAGCCCTGGCCAGCGCGGCTCCGCACAGTGCCGCGTACACCTCGAGCTCGCGGCCGGACATCGTCTCGATGTCTGCTGAGCCCTTCATGTCGCGCAGTTGGCGCAGGTAGAAGTCCTCCTCGCCGTCTGGGCCTCCACGCGCCCACCCGAGGAAGATGTCGCTGGCGGCCTGCATCATCCGCTGCCCGTCGACCACGCGCCGGCCTTCGTGCATGACCTCGGGCGCGTCAACAAACGGAGCTAGGACCGAGCGGCCGGCCTGTTTGAGCTGCAGAAACAGCGGATCGTCGTCCCCGGGTCCCATGAACAGGAACATGAACGCCTCGGTGCCGACCGACCCGACGCCGACGACCTTGCGCGCAAAATCCGTCAGGCGATAGCGCTCGAACAGGGTGCGATGCTCGGGCGAGAGCGTGGCGGCGTACTCTTCGAACAGCCGCTCCAGCCCGGCCTGCACCTCCTGCCGGCGCTCGTAGGCGACGATCAGCGGCGGTTCGGGCTTGATGCGCCAACCGTCCTTGGTCTTCTCGGCGAACCGTCGCAGCGTGCCGAGATTGGTTCGGCTCTGCGCTTTGTGAAGCGCCTTCTCGGTCTTCTTGCGCTCGCTCCGGCCTGCTTCCGGCAGGAGAACTTCGAGAACGGCCTCGACCGGGATGCTCTGGTACCAGACGTCGAGTGCCGACAGCCGGGCGTTCGCCAGCGTCCGCTCGCGGTAGTGGCGCACGCACGCGCGCACCGCCGCCTCAGCCTGCGAGTCCTTGAGCCCAAGTCCCCGTGCTGCCACCGCGAAGCTCGCAGCCAGCCGCTTGAGATCCCACTCAAATGGCGCTGGAAACGTCTCGTCGAAGTCGTTGATGTCGAACACCAGGCGCCGCTCGGGCGTCGCGAACACGCCGAAGTTCGACAGATGGCAATCCCCGCAGGACTGAACGATGATGTGCGTCGACGGCGTCTTGGCGAGGTCGGCGGCCATCACCGCCGCCGATCCCCGCAGGAACGCGAACGGTGAGGAGGCCATCCGAGCGTGCCGGATCGGCAGCAGCTCCCTGACCCGATCGCGCTCCTCGCCCTCGAGCACCGCAACCGGGTCGGCGCGATCCTGCGCTGCGCTCCACCCAGCGTGCTCACTCCGAGACACTTCGCGGCGCAGATCGCGGCCCGCGGAGCGCTGCTCATCGACTGACCACTGCGATCTGCCCAGCTCGAACCTGCCGTCGCGGTCGAAACGGGCACCTCGTCGCGTCGATGTGTCAGACATTGCGTACCCCTTCCTGGTGAGTCGCGTTACGTTGGTTTTTGGCCTTGCCTCAGGCATGTCAGCCGCAGTTGATCGCCGCGAACGTTTGCTGGTAGGACTGTGCGAGTTGCTGCGCCGCCGTCTTCAGCTGCGCCTCGGCATTGCTGATCGACAGGTTGGTGCCGATGTTGTTCACCACGGACTCGAGCTCGGCGCGGAACGCCTGGTTGGCTGACTGCACCTGCTGCTTGCGCTCGGCGTTCAGCTGCGGCTGCGCGTCCTTGATCTTGGTCAGGTCATCGCCGATCGCTTTGAGGCTGTTCTTGACACCGGTCGTAGTCGCAGTCTTGAGCGTGAGACCCTTCAGGTAGTCGATCTGCTTATTGACGTCCGCGCGAGCGCTACAGACCTGGCTCTTTGCCTTGTCTGCGGCGGACTGGCCGCAGGCAGCCAAACCGAGCGCCGGAACGAGCACAACGACAACGACGAGGAGCGGGCGTATCGCCACCCATCTCGGGCGGCGATGCGGTCTCCCAGCTCGGGGTTTATCGGTAGTTGGTGTGCTGAGGATCATCGAGTTCTCCCGGCTGTCGCAGCGGCTGGTTCATCAGTTCTGATCTGGACTCCAGGGTGACCAAGCCGGGTGGTGCGCCAGGTGCGACGGAGGTGCAGCCAGGTTGCAGCCCCGACAGCCGGCGCCCGCGCCGTGCCCTCGCACGACCACTAGCCGTGATCCCGGCATCAGACCGCTCGCCGATAACGGCTCCAGCAACCGCCGAGCCGACGATCAGCAACGCCTGCACGAACAGCCAGGTCAAGAACGCGAACGCGAACCCCACCAGCCCATAGCTTCTCGCACTCGCACTCGCCACCTCGGGCAGGTACAGCGGGGCGACCGCGGTGACCGCACCCAACGCGACCGCGCCCAGGATGGCCGTCGGGAGCAGGCGGCGCGGAGCGACCTGCCGCGGCGGCCCACAGCAGCCGGCGGCCGGCGTCGCGGCGCCAGCTGTCTGATCCCAACGTCTCCAGCCGCCACGCCGACTGGTAGGTACGTTGCAGAACCCCGCCGCAGCTCATCAGCGACCATGCCGCCACCAGGCACATCGCGAGCGTCATGCCCGCGCGCACCACATCCGGCGTCGCGAACAAGCGCTCAGCGGCCACACGGCCGGCACCATGCAACTGAAGGCCGGTCACGAGCCGCTCCGCAAACGTCTGGCCACCTCCTGCCGGACCAGGAGCGCTGCTGCGCAGCGCTAAGAGGGGACGCCGTAGTGCTGACTGGCGTAGAAGCTTCCGTCGTAGCTGCCCTTGGCGCGGCGGGACCGATCCATCTTGAAGTAGAACGGCGCGACGCGGTTCGGGCAGCAGTGGCCGACGAGGCTCTTGCGGGTGAGCGAGGGATCAGTCACGTCCGAGCCACCATGAGCCAAGTCGGCCGCCCACATCAGGACGTCGCCCTTGGCCCCCAGGAACGTCTGCTCGGCCATGCCCATTCGTTTCGCGTCTCGTGCAGCTGGTCATGCCATTCGGTACGTTGGGCATCGCCGTCCCGCTTGGCGTTCCAGTGCTTGTACTTGCCGCTGAAGAGATATTCCGGGAGCCGGTGACTTCCGTCGAAGGACCTGAGCTCGCCGGAACCGGGCTGGATGTCCTCCAGCCGGCACCGAGTCCGAGTTCATTCCTTCCGTCCGAGATCCGGTCGGCTGTGGTGACGATCTTGGCGAGCGCAGAGGGATGGAGGAACGTCACCGGGGAGACCATCGTGCCGAGCCGCAGCGTCGAGGTCGCTACGGCGAGCGCGTTGAGCATCCCCCATGCGTCAAGCGATCCACGCTCCGGGTGGTGGCTGTCGAGATAGTGATCGGAGCGGAACAGAGCCGGAATGGCGTGCCGTTCGCAAGCGCGCGCGAGCGCCTGCCACTGCGGCCAGCTCACGCCCTCGTGTCCCTCGATCATCAAGCAGAGGTCGATGCCCTCAACGATGGGACCGCGCGCAAGACCTCACCTGAGGCGAAACGTCAGTAGCGGCGGAGATGTGCCGTCCGTGCTGCGATCTGGTTCCTGAAGCGAGGATGAGCACGCGCGCCCACTGCTCGCTGTCGCTCACGCGCTGCGGGCACGGGTCAGCTCTTGAGCTTGAACTGTGCGACGAGGCGATTGAGCGACTCTGCGTTGCTCGAGAGCTCGTGCGCGGAGGCTGCGATCTGTTCCGCGGACGCGGAGGTTTCCTCTGTCGATGCGCTGACCTGCTGCGTGGATGCTGAGGATTGCTCGGCAACGGCGGCTAGCTCGCTGATGCTGTCTTGCATGGTTTGGGCGCTCGCGAGGGTCATCTCGGCGGCAATGGCGATCTGCTCGATCCGCCCGGCGATGTCCTCAACGGAGGTCCCGATCGCCACGAACGCTTCCCGGGTCTGCTCGACCACGGCGGCGCCTTCGTGCGTACGTTTCGCACCCTTCTCGACGACCTGCACGGTACGGCCGGTTTCGGTCTGAATCGCTTCGATCAGCGCTGAGATCTCCTCCGCGGAGCGCTGCGCCTCTTCGGCGAGTTTTCTGACCTCATCGGCCACGACCGCGAAGCCACGACCATGCTCGCCGGCGCGGGCAGCTTCGATCGCGGCGTTGAGGGCGAGAAGGTTGGTCTGTCCGGCGATCCCGGTGATCGTCTGCACGATCTGCCCGATCTGGTCGGACTTTGCGGCCAGCCCGCTGATCGCTTCGCTCACCTCAGCAGAAGAGTCGCGCACGGAGCGCATGGCCTCGTTGGCCTGTTCGGCGGCGCCGAGGCCTTGCTCAGCGACCTCGCGCGCCTCGTACGCCACCGCAGAGGCCTCGTGCGCGTTGGTTGCTGCTTCGCTCACCGCCAGTCCGACCTCCTCGGCCGCACACGTTGCCTGCTCGGCGATCTGTACCTGGCGCTCAGCGCCCTGCGCGATCGAACCGACCGCACCGGCGATCTCGCCGGTCGCCCTGCCCGACTCACTCCTCGGACGTTGACGACATCTCGTGCGAGGCGGCATCGACGGTCGCAGCCGTGCTCGACATCTGAGCGATCAACTCGCGGAGGTGCTCGGTCGTCTTGTCATAGGCGCCGTAGCCGAGCAGGATCGTGTCCCGCAGCGCTTCGGCCGCGCGCATCACATCACCGACCTCGTCGGACCGTAGCCCGTACTCGAGTGGTTTCGTCCCGACCTCGAGCTCGAAAGTGAGATTGCCGGCAGCAAGCACCTCAAGCCCGACCTTCAGGCCCTCGTCGACGTCCGTCGAGATCGCCGCGAGTCGGCCGCTCGCGCGCTTGAGGTCTCCGAGCACTAGGACCGTTCGAAGCAGGCCGAGAACCGCAACGGCGATCAGTACTAGGGCGATGATCGCGGTCGCGGCCCCCCGACTGAGCGACAACGCAACCAACACCACAGACAGGACCGCCACAAGTGCAAACGATCCACCAAACTGCACTGCAAGGGACTTGCTCGACGCGCCTTTCATAACTTCTCCGATCCTCTGCTGAGCACCCCGATCAGCGACAGCGCCACAGGTGTGGCGCCACTCGCGTCACTCCCCGGTAGTCGGCATGCGCAGCAAAGCATTGAGCAGCCGGTTCCCGCCTTCAGGGACCCCGGCGACTCGTGTGGCGGACTCGGCGTCCAGCGCGGCGCGTACATCGGTTTCTCCCGTCAGCGTCGCCTCACACGCGAATGCTCGCGTTTGCGTCACACAGTACGTTTCCACGCCTGCAGCGCCTGCATCACGGTGACAGAAGCGCGTGCGTAATCCCCGCCCGGGGCCATACTCGCCTGCGCCTCGGCCTTCTTGCCCGCGAGCGCATTGGCGAGCACACCACCAGCGACCGTGTGGAACTGCTTGTGAGCCTGGACGGTCGGTCCGTAATGGGGCGAGGACCTCTCTTGCGCCGTAGCGCCCACATGAAGCCACTTGCCCAACTCGCACTGGTCATCGCGGGAGACCGTTGTGGGAGCGAACTCGCTGCCACCGGTGTCGATCGCTCGCTTCAGGCGCATCTTCCACTGACCATGCGCAACGATCGCCTTATCAAGATGCTGCCCGACCTCTGACATGCTCACTTACCTTTCTCTCGTCGACCAGAGTTCTCTAGAAGACATCGGCCTCCACGCTCACCGAAAAAGCCGCGAAACCCCACAGACATCGTCGGTAGTTCCCGCCCGAGGCCCGACCCAGAAACCGGGCGGGCCAAACGTCCGGCGCGACTTCAGGGGACGATCTCCGTGTCGGAGATATCGCCCACGAACACCGACGTGATCCCAAACTCGACACGCGCGCGCACGACTCGTCGCTGCCCCGCCGAACGGTGCCCGCTCTGATGAGGCGAGAAATCTCTTGTACCCCCAACGCGAGCGCCCCCATTCGCCGGCGCGCGCCAGAGTTCGGCGTGAGAGGGTCGCGTCGTAACGTAAGCGCCCGGCCGGTGGGCGCCGCCGGGGCCGGGCTGATCGATTGGAGGACATCATGTCCGAGTCTGGATGGGTGGACATCACCGGCCGTCAGCGATCGCCCGCGGCGACGCCGGATCATCCGGCTGGGCTCGCTCCGCCGAACAAAGGGCAGCGGTATCCGGCGGACCCGCCGACCGTTGAGGAGATCATTCTGGTCATGCGCCAAGCTGGCTCCGGCCGCTACGCGGATCGGACGCGCGGGCTGGTCGCGATCCGGTGGCGCGCGGGGTTGCGGATCAGCGAGACGCTCGCGCTCACCGAGTCAGACCTCGACCCAAGACTGGATCTGTGCTGGTGCGCTCAGGAAAGGGCGGCAAACGACGAACAATCGGGATGGACGATTGGGCGTGGGAGCACGTCGCCCGCTGGACCGCGCATCGTGTCCAGCTGCCGATCGGGCCGCTGTTCTGCATCCTCGCCGGACCGACCCGCGGGCGCGGCTGGTCAGCCACCGCCGCCCGCGGCGAGCTGCGGCGGCTCGCAGCCCAGGCCGGCGTGCGCCGGCGGTTCGCCCCGCACCAACTGCGGCATGCGCACGCGATTGAGATGGCGCACGAAGGCATCCCGCTGCCGATCATCCAACGGCGGGCACGCAACCTGGGGATCACCTCGATCTACTTGCAAGGCATCGACACGCGCGAGATCATCGACACAGTGCACCACCGCCGACCGCCGGTCATCTCAGCCAGCGTCGGCCTGCGCCCATAGGGGACCTGAGACGGGCCGGCGAGCGGCGCATCACCGGCCCGCCACGCTCCAGGCATACCTCATGAGGATCGGAGCAGCCACGCCGCGGCCCCGCGATTCCATGATCCATCGTGTCCGAAGCGGCAGCGTCGCGGGCCGGCGAAGGTGGTCGTAGGAGTGCTGTCGGACCCGCCGATCCTCGTGTTCAGCCTGAGCATCGGCAAAGGACTCATGACGATCTCGATGCCAGATCGATTCCGGCTCGCGGCCCCGAGGGGACGTCGACGACGGATTGGCATGGCCATGGGGCTGCTTGAGCAGTCTCGGTTGGCGTCATGCCCGCGGCCGGGGCGCACGAAGTCCACGCCGCTGACTCGGAGGCGGATCGCTGTATGGCGGTTGCAGTGGCCGCCACGCGTGGCTCGTGCGCGGCGCGATGGGCGAGACGGATCGTGTGCCAGCGGGCGGCCGCGCGATGTAGGTCATCGATGTGAGCGCTGGCGAGCGCTTGAGCGAGAGCGGGGTGCAGCATTTGAGCCTCCTCTAGCGAGTCAGGTCCTGCTCGGCATCAAGCAGCTCGAGCCGAACGGCCAGGTGCTCCCGCGCCGACCCGATTGCGTACGCGGTCATTCCGGTGCTCCTGGTGTCGGGGGTTTGCCATCCGCGTATTGAGACGCCGGCGGGGCCGAAGAAGGGTCAGTGCCTGTTGCGCGGTCGCCGGGGCGACCCTTTCTCGGCGCGCGCGACGTCATAGCTGTTAATGCCGGCGAAATCGGAGTCGAGATGCGAGGATCAGAAGATGGGCCAATCGCTGCTGACGCGCGCTGCACAAGGCGAGCAGGAGGCATTCCGCGAGCTAACCGACCCCTACCGGCGGGAGCTCCAGTTCCACTGCTACCGGATCCTCGGCTCGATGCAAGACGCTGAGGACGCGCTCCAGGAGACGTTGCTGAGCGCCTGGCGCGGTCTGTCGGGCTATGAGGGCACGGCATCGCTGCGCGCGTGGCTCTACCGGATCGCCACCAATCGATGTCTCGATGCCCTGCGCGTGCTCGGCCGCCGGTCGCCGCCGGCACCCGAGCCGCCATTCGCCCCGCCGGAGCCGACGAGGCTCGGCGAGGTGACTTGGCTCCAGCCCTACCCCGACGCCCTGCTCGAGGGGATCATCGATACGGCGCCGGGTCCAGACGCTCGATACCAGACCCGGGAGACCGTCGAGCTCGCGTTCGTCGCAGCCCTGCAGCATCTCCCACCACGCCAACGCGCCGTCCTGCTTCTCCGCGACGTCCTCGGCTTCCACGCCGCCGAGGTAGCCGACACGCTCGAGACAAGCGAGGACTCGGTCAAAAGCGCCCTCAGGCGCGCGCGGGTAACGACCGAACGCCTATTTCCCGCGTCAGACCGGGGCCGAGCGCCAGAGCCCAACTCACCGACAGAACACGAGCTCGTTCGCCGTTTCGCCGATGCCTGGATGGCCGACGACATCGACGGCGTCGTCGCGCTACTCACCGAAGACGCATGGTTCACGATGCCGCCGCCCCCGCTCGAATACCAGGGCCGCTCGGCGATCTACGAATACCTAAATTGGCGGGGCGGGCGCCGCCACAAGCTGATCCCAACCCGAGCCAACGGCCAGCCAGCATTCGGCTGCTATCGCACCGACTCGCAAACACCGATCGCGCACGCCGTCGGAGTGCTCGTGCTGACTCTCGCGGGCGACCGCATCTCTGCGATTACCCACTTCGTCGACAGCAGCGTTCTCGGCCGCTTCGGGCTGCCTCACACCCTTCGCAGCTGATCCCATCACCAGCGTCGGTGAGGGGACCGGCGTTCCTTGTCGGCTTATATGTCCCATATCTTGGTTCACGAGCGTACCAATCGTTGGTTCAAGAGCTTTTGGGTTGCTATGCGACTGCATACGGACGGAGCCCGTGCCGGGTCGGCGCGAGGTGAGTGACGGCTGCCGCCGGGCCTGCCGCTCCTTCACCGGATGCGCCGAGCGCGAGCACATGGAGCGCAACTCGCATGCACGCGATCAGCACGCGGTAGCCGTCGGCGGTCAGGTTGTCGGCGAGGAACGCGCGCGTGGCGTCGTGCTCCTCGGCGAGCAGGATCGTCGAAGTGGTCGTGGACATGTGACCTCCTCAGAGGTTGTGGTCGTGAAGGTGTGGCGCGGCTCGGGCGCACCCAGGTGTCGGCACGCCCGAGCCGCTGCTCGGTCGATCAGAGGAACCGCGACGCGGTCGTCTCCCACGGCGCGGCGATCAGGTCCTCGGCTGAGAACCAGTCGGGGATCGCCGCCCGCTCGCGGTCGTGCTCGCGCCGGCGCTGGCGCGCCCGCTCGTACGGGCCGTCGTCGCCGACGATGCGCGTCGCATGCTCGCTCTGCATCATGGCGTCGGTGAGCGCCTGGCAGAACGGGTCGGTCGGGTCGTATTCCCGCCCGAGGTCGTAGGCCAGCGCGGACAGGATCCGTGTTGACGGGGTGTGCATGGAGTACCCTCATGGGGTCGGTGCCCGCGCGGTTCTCGCCAAAGAAGTGGCGCGGGCATGGATTTGGCGGCCGTCCCAGTCACTCGGGGCGGCCGTTCTTGTTGGTGTGGCTGTCCCGTGTCCCGGCGTACCGGACACGGTTGTCGTTCACCGGCTAACGAGCCGGGAATTGGATGTGGTCGGAGTTATTCGAGGGCGAGCGGCCGCGCGGCTTGGCACAGCGGACGCGAATGGTCCCTGCGTTCGTAGTCGGTTGCGTCGGAGATTCCGACTGGTCTAGGAGAGACGAGCGTCAGCTAGGTCAGGATCGCGAGCAACGCGACGATCAATCCCGTCGTCGTGCCCAAGATCAAGGCAGCGGTTGAGAGCAGGTGGCGTAACCGGATCGCTGCCGGCGCCACCGCTGGTCGGATCCAGCGCGCGGGCACGAGTCCTAGAGCGGGCCATCTGCGACGCGCCCACGCGACGATCAGGTCCGCGAGTTGCATATCGATCGCCGCGTTCACGCGACTGCGCATCGCGCGAAGATACGTCCGCGCTCGTTGTGCGACCAGGCATGCAAGCCGCCGCCCAAGCACGCGTGCTCCGAGCTAACCGCTCGGCGTTGCGCACGCGGTCGAGTAACGTGGCGCCGAGCTGGGGGTGCTCGATGACGTGCAGCGAACTCCAGCTCGAGCTGACAACCGATGAGCGTCACATGACAGCCGGTTTTGGGGACCGATCGCGCACCTACATCATCGGCCACGGTGGAGCACCAACCAGGCCATCGAGAACGGAGATGCCATCGAGCCCAACCCACAGCGATTCGCCGAGCGCCGCCGCCCTCCGTCCGGCGTTAGGCGACGTAATGGCGCTCAGCGAACCACTGGGTACCGCGATCTCCTTTCCTTCTCTCCTCCCTCGGAGCCTGGCAAGCGTGCAGCACTCCTCGACATTCTTGCTGCCAATGTCGATGCGTCGTGATCTGTCTCGCCCGCTCACCAGGGCGGCGAAGGAACATCACAACTTGTAAACCGCTTCGATCAGATGGTCATCGGTAGAACCCCGCACGCACCGTCCGTGGGTTGCTATGCAACTCCGCAAGCGTGGCTCGGTCTCCCGATGACACCAGCCGCGCTGCTGGTGATTACCACCTGATTCCGGCCGTTCTTGTTGGTGTGGGTGTGCTCGCGGGTGGCGTCGTGTCTGGCACCCGCGTGCCATGGCGGCGTGTGGTCCGAGGCGCCCTCGCGCTCGGAACCGTCGCCGCGGCGACGCCCCCTCCCCCACGAGCCGGCTCTGCTGTCGGCCGGCCCGGTACGATCGCCCGCCCCCGACCCTTGAGGAAGTGGAACGTGATCGACCGCCTGCGTGAACAGATCCAGGAGCGCCTCGACCAGCTCGCCGGCGAAGCCGACCGCCTCCGCAAGGCACTTGCCGCGCTCGACCCACGCTCCTCCAAAGCGCCCGCCCGCAAGCAGCCCGCGCGCAAGCCTGCACAGCCGACCAAGCCAGCTGCGTCGGCAACGAAACGCACACCCGCCCGGCGGACGAGCCAGCCGGCGGCTCGCTCCCCTCGCCGGACGGCCCCCGGGGCGACCAAGGCCTCGGTGCTCGCGGCGCTCGCCGACGGCGAGGCGATGACCGCCGGCGAGGTGGCCACCAAGGCCGGCCTCGCTCGCGGGACGGTGTCGACGACGCTGTCGAAGCTCGCCAAGAGCGGCGAGGTGGAGAAGGCCGAGCGAGGCTACCGGCTGCCATCTGGTCCGGGCGCAACACCGTCTTCGCCGGACGCGTAGCGACAGAGCCCGCGTCCCTCTTCACGCCATGGACGCGGCGCTACCGTGGCCCAGTGCTCCAGCTCGGTTTCAGGTTCGACGCTGACGCAGTGATCGTCAACGGCCTTGCTCACCGCACAGACTGCGACCGCGTGCCGCGCCGCTTGCCAAAGGCGACGCGATCTCGATTTCCGAAGCAGGGGTCCACCGAGCCGAGCGCTGCCCGCGGGAGTGCCCGCACTGCCGGCCCCCGTTCGAGACGCTCCTCAGCCACCAGCTGCAACCGCAGGTGGCGCCGCTCACTCGCTGATCGCGCCCGGCGCTACGGCCAGTCGATCTGCTCTGCGAGCTCGTCCGTGCCGAGGTCGATCAGCCGGCTTCGCTTCACGTGCTGGTAGTTCCCGGCCTCTACCGCCAGCCAGCTGACCGTGCGCTGCTCCGGGTCGACGATCAGCAGCTCCTGCACGCCATGCGCGGCGTAGAACGGCAGCTTCTCCCACGACTCATCGCCCGGCGAGACGATCTCGATCACCAGCGCCGCGGTCGGGTAGTAGACACGGTCGCTGGCGTCCTGCTGTAGGCCCCCGTCGGGCACCCGGTAGTCGGTGTCCTGCCCGAGATTGAACTGGCCCCGCATTCTCAGCCCGGCCGCTTTCGCGAGCGGCGCGAGCAGCACGTGCAGCTGGCTCTCGAGGTCGCCGTGCCTGCCAGACGGTGCCGGGTTCATGTGCAGCACACCCTCCCACACCTCATCGAACAGGTCCTGGCCGAGGCGGCGACGCCGCTCGAGGATCGCCTCGAACTCCGCCGGCTGTGGATCGCGGACCAGTGTCGGCACGCCTTGAAGGCTACCGCCGGTCCCAGTTGCCGAGACCCCATCGCTCACGACTCGCCGATCCCGCCGAGCCGGCCATCACCGTCCGTCGCGCCGCTGATCCGCCGCAGCGCGCCGATCAGCCCGACGTGCCCGACGGCATGGGCGAGCTGCGCCCGCCAAGCGGGCTCGAGGTGAGGCAGCAGGTCTAGCTCGCCCCGATCGTAGGCGCGGTGGCAGCGGCGGCGCAGCGGCCCACGCACAGCGGATCGCCGCAGCCGCCGAGCGAGCGGGGGATCAGGTGTGCGGGGTCGATCCGCCGGTCGGTCCTGCAGACGATGCACGTCCTTGCGGCGACCGCAGCGCGTTGGCGGTCCGTGGCCGCCAGCGCCGAAGTGCGTCGCAGCGGCGTTGCTCTTCGCAGTGTGGTCTCGGCGCGCAGGCGCGCGCGCCGGTGCAACGGTGTGCGCTTCATTCGTACTCCTCTCAAGTAGTCATGACGGCGCACCGACACCGCGCCCCGCTTTCGGCACATTCACCGGCTGTTTCAGCTGGCCGTACGAGCGGTCGGCCGGCCGCCGGACTCCAGGCGCTGTGACTAGGCTTCGATCGACATGCCCGCTGGCAGCGCCATCCGCAATCGCTCCGAGACCGTCACCGTCATGACGCCGCGGGGCGAGGTCGAGGTGGCCCGCCAGGAGATGCGTGGCCTGAGGCGAGGCGGCTCCTGGACGTGGTTCTGGCTCGCGCACCGAAGGGGCAGCGGCGGGTGGAGCGAGGCCACGACCGCGCGTGAGGCGATCAGGAGGGCGGTGCTGCTACCGCCCCGCAAGCTCCCGGCTTGGGTCAACGATGCCGCGGCTGATGCTGAGCGCCGGATCATCGCTGCGCAAGCCGACGACCCGCCGGCGACGGGATCATCCGCGTCCTCCGAGACTCCGGCGGCCGCCGAATCGCAATGAACGGGCTCGATCGCCGCGGCGACGGCGTGTCGGGAGTCCTCAGAATGACGCTCAAGGCCAACGCGAGCGACTCGATAGATCACCGTGGGACGTCCCATCCGGCGGATCGCACGGCAGATGTTCTCGGCGGTCGCATACGCTCTCACGCATGGGCACAGTCGAGAACGAGCAGTCGTGCAGCGCGTGTTCGCGGAACTCGCAAACGGCAACGGACAACCGTTGACGGACGCGCTGGCGGATGACGCCCGCTGGACGGTGATCGGCAGCCATCCCTGGTCGCGGACCTACGAGGGCAAGCGGGCGATCACCAACGAGCTGATGCGCGCGCTGTTCAGTCAGTTCGCAGACCAGTACAAGGCCCGGGCCATCCGCATCGTCGCCGAGGACGACGTCGTGGTCGTCGAGGCACGCAGCGAGGTGACGACCAAGTCGGGAAAGCCGTACAACCAGACCTACCGCTACGTCTTCCGGCTGGCAGGTGGAGAGGTGCAGGAGCTCACCGAGTACCTCGACACGGACCTCGTAGAGCAGGTGCTCGATCCGCCGGCCAGCGGCTAGCTCCGCAGCCAGTCACGCTCCCGGCGGGAGGTTGAAGGACCGGACCTACTCGCGGGTCCGGCCGATCGGGTCTCCCGTATGAGAACAGTCCCATAAGGGAGATCATGGGAACTCTCGGCTTATGTCGTGTCGCGGTGAGATGCGCAGTCTTGCTGGATCAGCCCACGCGTGGAGGAACCCATAATCAGCTGAGACCAGCGCGCCAGGACGCCCGCTTGCCGCGCTGAGCGGGAGCGTGACCCGTTTACAAGAGATCACCGCGGTGGCAGGAAGGGAGAACTCCGTCGTGGTGGGCGCACTGCGCTCCCTCACACAAGCGAGATCGAGATCGAGCTAGGCAGCGGGTTTGGATGACTTGTTGGCGCCCTGATCCCGCAGCCAATTGACCAAGGCCTCGCGCCCGGTATCCAGGCAATCGGCCATGTCAAGCGGTGTGTTGTCACCCCATGACGGCGTGCCGTTCAGGTCGGCCCCGAGACGCAGTAGATACTCAGCCATCCGTCGATGACCGCCGTGACAGGCCTGCCAGAACGCGTCAGTGATCTGCTGCTGTGTGGGTGGCGACGCGGCCAACAGTTCCTCGACGCGCGACTTGATGCCCAGCGCCGCAGCCTGCCACAGCCGGTCAACTCGGGCGCCTCGCTCGACCAGCAGACGCGCGACCCGCCAGCACCCGTATCCCACCGCGTCATCGAGCGGGCTGCCACCGCGATCGACGCACCGGGCGCCTCGATATCAGCGCCACCGTCGATCAGCGCCGTGGCCACCTCGACGTCATCGCTGCTCGCCGACCAATGCAATGGCGTCTCGGCATGCCACATCCCTTCCGCGGGGGCGTCCGGATTGGCACATGCGCGCCGAGGCCAGGGCCGGATCGTTCCGTAAAAGCCCCTCGAGGGACTCAATGTCACCGAACTGGATCGCCTCAACCAGCGCTCGGGCGAGCGGCTCGTCTTGCGACAACCTCATCCCACCGGCCGAAGAGCTTGACACTTGTTCTCCAGACACCGCCGGCGGCTCCAGTTCGGTCCGTCGGTCCACATGGCGCGAGCAGATTAGTCGCGCTCGTGGCCCAGCATACCCGGAGGCCCATGCCCGCCGATCGAAGTCGAGCAGGATGCCCGCCACCGCCGTTTCCCGGTTTCGGCGGCGATCAGTGCGAACGCCAGGAGAGCGGTCGCGTCCAAAGAGTGCGGTTCGCAGATGCGTGAGCGCCCTCCGGATTTCGTTCGCTGGCCTGCCCACGAGATTCAGCGGGTTGAGCTCGCCCAGCACGCGATGCTCTAGTCCCCGACCTAGGTGCGCGTCCGTCGAAGTGCGCCAGCGCCGCACCCGCATCAGCGTCGACCGGTGTGCCAGACCTCGGTGCGAGCGCCCGGTATCCGTGAGTCTGGGCGAGATTCACCGAACCTGCGCCCGCCGCCGTTAGTCCGGGACGACGGGTTCGGTCGCGGCGATCGCACCGGCCGCGATCACGAGCCCGAACGCCGCGCGGGCCCCCTCGCGCGGGCCGGTCAGGAGTTGCTCCGCAGCCGCCAGCAGGGCGTCGATGCGCTCCAGCGCAGGCCCGGTGGCGCCCGGGTCGGGATCCCGGCAGACCGAACGGGCGAACCTCAGGCCCGGTAACGCACGCGCCGGATCGATGGGCCGCCCTCCGTCGACGACCGCGCTGAAGCTCATCAGCACGTGATTGGTGATCCGCGAGAGCCTGCCGCTCACCAGCCTCACCTGCGGGACCCGCGGCGGCGTCGCCCGAGCAAGCTCCCGGCCCTCGAGCAGCGCCGTGATCGTGCCGCCGGTCAGCAGCGCCACATCGTCGGCGCCCAGGCCGGCGTACCTGGCAACACGCAGGGTCTGGAACATCCCCGCCGCCGGCCGACCATACGGCGGGTCAGAGCCGAACACAACCCGCTCCACGGGCACGCGCGCGAGCAGCTCGATCAGGTCCAGCGCCATACACGCCGTGTCGTAGACGACCCTGGGATGGTCAGCCAGCCGCGCAGCGAACACACCCATGTCCGCAGTCCCGCCGTGCGCGAGCACGAGCCCCACCTCCGGATGACGCAGCGCCAAGTCGGCGAGCGGCGCCATCGTCGGCATCCCACGACCGGCGTGGATCAGGATCGGCACCCCGGCCTCGCGCGCGACCTCGAAGATCGCCTCCGCCGCCGGCGAATCACCGAACCCGAACGCCTGCGCGCGCGGATGCAGCTTGATCCCGCGGGCACCCCGCGCCAGGCAGCGCTCAGCCTCGGCCACGGGACCCTCAGCGGGATCCAGGCGGCAGAACGGGTACAGCCGACCGTTCGCCGCTCGCGCCCACTCCAGCACGCGGTCATTCGGCTTGCGATACGCCGGCCGACGTTCGGGATCGTGCAGCGCAAACACGCAAGCACGCGCGGAGGGGTCGAGCTGATCAAGCTGCTCGAGCAGAGCCCCGAGCCCCAGCGACATCCCATCCTCGTCGTCGCCGAGGTGCGTGTGCGCGTCGACCACCCCTCCACCGCTCGGCATCAGCTCGCGGAGCTCCGCGAACACCGGCGCGTAGGCCGACTCGAACGAGGCGTCTGTCACGGCGGGGATTATCTTGTGTCCGGCGTCTCCATGACGCCCCCGAGCCGGGCCCGGCGACCGTGATGAGCCCGTTGAGCCGGCGCCCGCGGCCGGCGCCGTCGCGGCGCCCATGCCCTTCGCCGGTCGAGAACGACAAACGGCCCGGAGGCATCGCCCCGATCACCTCTGGGCAAGCGTCCTCCGACCCGTCGTGTACGTCAGGCGATCAACCGCCGATCCCGAGCAGGTCGAACGCGCACCCGTCGGGCAGCGTCACCAGCTCGACTTGACGCCCGCTCTGAGGGCATTCGCCGGTGAAGCGCAGCGCATGCCGGCCGAGCGGGTTCACTCCGCCGAGCGGCAGCTCGGGCACGTAGTTGACGGCGGGGTCGAGCAAGTACGAGCACGGCTCGCGCCCGTCGAAGTGTGCGAGTACCGCGGCACGAGGAAAGCGGGTTTCCCCAATCCCGCCTCGCTGAGCTCTGCTGCTATCGGAGAAACGAGAGGTCAGGCGATACCGCTGGTTGTCGATCAAAGCGGCAGGCGGCGATCTCAGCAGCAGCGGATCGAGGAGCCATGGGCGCTATCGTCGCGTGCCGCTCCCCGCGCTGTCGCCAGGCTAAAGGCGGCAGGGCAGGTTCGCCCCGATCGGGGGATGCCGGCCGCGCTCAGTAATCAACCCCCGCCGAGACACGTATTGAGCGGCTGCCGACACGAGTACTTACCGCGATTGTGGCGGGCTTCCCCTCCGCTTAATCTCGCGCCTGATCAGCCATGGGACCTGTACCAGCAGCTTGGTGGGAGGCTGGACTTCCCCCGGTGTTGTTCTGCGCGTCGTGCCGTGACCGGATCGGAGTCTACGAGCCAATCTGGTTGGAGCTTGCGAACGGGGATCTCAGCCGCAGCTCATATTTGAATCTCGGTGGGTACCCACGGCGCGACGAATCGCGGCTCTGGCATGACACGTGTCTTCCTTGGGAGATGCTCCTGCGTCCGGGTGGGCCGTGATGGACAGGGCGAGGCCGCACGCGGCCGTTGTGCCAGCCGCTCGCTCCGTCGCCAGCGCAAGCACGAGCGCGCAGCCTCGATCGCCGCCGACAACGGGCTACAAGCGGCCGCGTCGTGCGGGGCCAGGTCAACGCGAGACTCCCGAAAATAGACCAAAGCGGCAGTCAGGCGCCCCCGGGACACCGCAGACTTTTCTCACGGCCTGCCGCTCCTTGCCGTAGGGTCGGATTTTGCAAGTGCAATCGAGCGAGGAGGGACGCGTGATCTTCATCACGACTTACCGGATCAAGCAGCAAAGCAAGGACGAGACCAAAAAGCTGATGGGCGTCTTTGCCGAGAAGGGTGTGCCGTCCACAGTGAAGGCGCACTATGTGGCCGCTGACGGCAGCCAGGGCGTGGTGATCGCGGAGGCCGATGATCTGGAAGAGGCCTACCGAAACACCCTGAACTACTCGGAGTGGATCGAATACGAGACCAAGCCGTACCTGACGATCGAACAGGCCCTGCCCCACATCGCAGACTACGTCGGTTGATGCACGAGCCGCGCATCCCGTAGATCGCGATCCAGCACCGTTATTGCGGCGTAGGACTCGGGCCACCCAGGGGCGATAGGAGAAAGGCGGCGTACCTTCCCGGTTTGAGTTGAAGACCGAAGCCGGTTGCAGCCGGCAGGAAGGCACGCCGATGACGAATGTTGTCACGCTCCCCAGCGGTGGGGGCAACGAGGAGATGCTGGACTCGCTCGACGCGCTCGCTCGGGAGGGCGCTCGGCGGATGATCGCCGCGGCGCTGCGAGCTGAAGCGGACGAGTACGTCGAGCGCTACGCAGACGAGGTTGACGAGAACGGCCATCGGCGCGTGGTCCGCAACGGTCGCGCGCGCGAGCGGAAGGTGACGGTCGGTTCGGGGACGATCCCGATCAAGGCACCACGCGTGAACGACAAGCGCGTGGATGAGGAGACCGGGGAGCGGCAGAAGTTCAGCTCTCGGATCCTGCCCGCCTACGCGCGTCGGTCGCCGAAGGTCGGCGAGGTGATCCCGATCCTGTACCTGCGCGGCCTGTCGACCGGCGACTTCCGCCCGGCGCTGGAGGGGCTGCTCGGTGAGGACGCCGCCGGCCTGTCGCCGACGACGATTGCGCGCATGTCCAAGGAGTGGGAGGAGCACCATGACCGGTTCCGCAAGCGGCACCTGGGGTTCAGCCGCTACGCCCACCTGTACCTGGACGGGATCCACGTCTCCGTCCGGCTGGGCGAGGACCCGAAGGTGTGCCTGCTGATCGTGATCGGCGTCCGTGAGGACGGCGAGGAGTCCGCGGTCGAGGACGGCTACCGCGAGAGCACCGAGAGTTGGGCCGGCGTGTTCCGGGACATGAAGCGCCGCGGGCTCAACGAGCCGAAAGCTCGTCGTCGCCGATGGCGCGCTCGGCGCGTGGGCCGCGCTCCGTGACGTCTACCCCGGCGCCGGCGAGCAGCGCTGCTGGTTTCACGCCAGCGGGAACATCATCGACTGCCTGCCCAAGCGTCTGCACTCTCGCGCGAAGGGGCTGCTGTCGGAGATCATCGAGGCGCCGACCCGCAAGGACGCCCGAGCCGCGCTCGAGGTGTTCCGCGAGGAGTACGGCGCCAAGTACCCGAAGGCGCTGGCGAAACTCGACCGCGACTGGGGCCAGCTGACCGCGTTCTACGACTATCCCGCCGAGCACTGGCGGCACCTACGGACCACCAACCCGATCGAGAGCGCGTTCGCCACGGTCCGGCTGCGCACACGGGTCACGAAGGGCGCCGGCTCGAAGACCGCCGCGCTGGCGATGGCCTACAAGCTGCTCGCGACCGCGCAGGAACGCTGGCGGCGGTTCAACGGCCACCACCTCGTCGCCGACGTGCTCGACGGCGTGAAGTTCAAGGACGGCATCCGGGTCACAGACGACGACAACCACGACGACGGACCGACGGACGAGAAGGTCGCCGCCTGATCATTCTCCATTGCCAAATCCACAAAGAACTCTCCGTTATCGATCGTTGCGATCGTCTCGCGAGCACGTCCAAGAGTGTCGCTTTCCGCGTCGCTTGGTGCTTTCTGGTCGCGGGGAAGCAGCCAGTTGCGTCTGCAATGGTCCGCGGATCGCGGAGCCCTGCTCGCCCGCGCGAACCTGTCGGCACGGACAGGAGCCCGTGCCGCTATGAATCGGTGATGATCAGCACTAGCGGGCGATGCGACCCTGCGCTGCGGCCCGACAACGAGGTGGGCGTCGTGGTGTGGATGGGGCCGTTCTCGCCCTGTTCGCAGCGCACGAGGTCGCGCCCCTTTCGCGGCGCCGCCAGGGACGAGTGCGCTAACGCGGGATGCGCTGATCGGAGCGCGCTCGTCAGCAGTTGCTCGCCGCGGTAGGTTAAGCCCAGCTCGTCATGCGGGTTCCGTTCAAGACCGAGGCAGACGCCTTCCGAGTCGCGATTGCACTCGGGTTGGTGCTCGGGCTCTCGATCATCGTTGGCGCTCTCTCGTCGCTGCCGTATGGCGTCGTCGTGTTCGCAGCGGGTTGCACAGCCGGCGTCGTCTTCGAGCTGGCCGGCCGCGAGACGCCAGAGCGCTCGCTGCGGGAGGCTGTAATCGGAGCCCATGCTCACGGAGCGCGGCCCGGAAAGCGGCACGTTCTCGTGGTCGCGGAACGCGCGCTTGCCGGCGAAGAGCTCCGGCGCCGACTCCAGCCGGAAGCTGGAGCCGATGTCGAGATCGACGTGCTCTCGCCGGTGATGGCCTCACGCGCGCACCACTGGGCCGGGGATGTCGATCGCGAGCGGGAGCAAGCGCAGGCGCGGCTAGAGGCATCGCTTGCCTGGATCAAGGAGCAAGGCTTCGTCGCCAAGGGCGAGGTCGGAGATCACGATGCGATGGCAGCGATCGAGGACGAACTCCGCGACTTCGGTGCGGACGAGATCATCATCGTCACCCAACCGAGCGAGCGCACGAGCTGGCTGGCGAGCCGAATGCTCAGTCAGCTCAAGAAACAATTGGCGGTCCCAGTGCGGGAGATTGTGATACCCGAAGAGCAGAGCCAGCCGCCGGCGCAGCCCGACCGAGTGGGTGAATAGCGGGATGTCCGACCACCGACTTCGCCGTCGCCTCTCGCTCGCGTTGGCGGCTGCTGCCCTGATCCTCGTGGGCGGACTCATCGGCATCGCTGCGAAGTCCACCAACAGCGAGACGAAAACCGTTACATCGAGGACGCCGACGCTGTCGACCGCAGCGGTTGATCCGAGCGTCGCGGCCGGCGCCCACGACTTCGTTCAGTTCGCTTGCGCCCAGTGTCACGGACTGCAGGGACGCGGTGGCGTTTCGCCGGTGGTGCCCGCACTGACCGGTGTCGCGCAGCAGTTGACGCCTGCTGAATTGAGATCGATCATCAATCACGGCCTCGGCGAGTCGGCCAATCCGACCCAGCCGTACATGCCGGTGTGGGGTGCCGTGATGTCCTCTACTCAGGTCAACGACCTCGTCGCGTACCTGCGTGCCGGGCTTCCGGCGGTCCCGACGGCCGAGCCGGCGCCGATTCCGCAGAACCAGGGGGCGGCCGTGGAGGGAGGCACGCTCTACATCCGCTACGGCTGCGTGAACTGCCACGGCATCAACGGTCTCGGCGGCGTGCCAAACCCGCAATCGCCCGACAAGACGATTCCGCCGCTCTCCGGCGCCGCCTTCCGTAAACAGTTCAACACCGATGACAAGATCATTGCCGTCATCCGCTCGGGAAGCGTGATCGGGAAAGCCCCGATCGTGAGCATGCCGCACTGGGGCGGGATCATTCCCGAGCAACAGCTCCACGCGCTCGTCGCCTACCTGAAGACGCTCCAGTGAGCTAGCGCCTCGGGGTCCCGAAACCAGCGGTCTTCGAACACCGGCCGAAACCACTGCTTCGGGCTAGTTGCGACGGGGCAGCCGCATCAACGCTGAGCTTCTGGTCCCTCCCGAGGAAGCGGAAAAGGTACGTCGCGAGGAGCGGGAAAGGCCGCGAGTCGAGACCCGCTTTGCCTCTCCCGCACAACTTCGCGCCGCTCCGCGCGGAGACCTCCTAAGCGCGGAGACTGTCGCGCAAAGGTCGGGGTCGTTGGCGTGAGCGTTGGCCTGCTGGGTGCGGCGTGGGTGACGGGCCCGGTCTGTTCGGTGGTGTGACCACCGGAGGGGCCGTTTCAGGCCCCTGCGGTGGCGATTTGGTGACGGTGCAGCTTGGTGAGGTTGTGGGTGGCCATCAGTAATCGCCATTCGGTGCGCACGGCGCTCCTGCCTCTTCGGAGGAATCGGGTGACCTGCCTGTTGTGTTTGGTGTGACCGAACGTTGGCTCGATCATCTTTTTTCGTTTCCGGTACAGCTTGTCGCCGGGCTCGCTCGCGAGGACGTATCGCATCCAGGTGTAGCGGCCGCCGGTCCAGCCGGCTCGTTGTTTGCCGCTGCCTGACCCGTCGGGCGGGATCAGCACCTGGATGTGCTTGTTGGCGATCACCTCGTCCATGTGCTCCTCGTTCCAGTACTGGGCGTCGGCGAGCGCGGTCTCGATCCGGCTGGTGATGCCCGCCTGCTCGAGCTCGGCGATGGTGGCGGTGATCATCGGGGCAAGCTGTGACCAGTCGGTGTTGCTGTTGGTGATCTCGGCGGCGAGCGCGATCTGCCCCTCGTCGACCACCGCTTGCGCGTTGAAGCCCTGCACATACCCCTCGCGGGCTTTTAACCGCTTGCTGTCCGGGTCGCTCAGGTTCACCTTCCCGTCCGGCACCTCGGGCGGCTGGTATGGCTTCGGCGGGCCGCCGACCCGGTGCGCACCGCGGGTCTGGCGGCGCCGCTCGCGGGCCTGCTCGTACTGCTCGTTGGCAAAGCGCTCCGTCTCAAGCTCCTCCTCGAGCCGCGCGGCCGCCAGCAACAACCGCTCTGACCGCGAGCGCGGCACCGCGTCCGGGTGATCCCAGCGATGCTGCTCAAGCTGCCGGCGCGCCTCGCGCAACCAACCCTCCCGCCCCTGGGTACGCGCCACGATCCGCTCCTCGTCGAACTCAAAC
The DNA here is from genome assembly GCA_963796525.1 of uncultured Solirubrobacterales bacterium. Taxonomy (GTDB): domain Bacteria; phylum Actinomycetota; class Thermoleophilia; order Solirubrobacterales; family Solirubrobacteraceae; genus Palsa-465. The sequence continues at coordinate 31,142 of CAWCMD010000001.1, read as the reverse complement.
TCCGGCTGCGGGCGCGACTCCGGCTGCTCACGGGCACCTCGCTGGAAGGCTGTTGACCGTCAACCACGTTGCTCTCACCCGTCTGCCGCTGACCGCCTTCTCGATCCCGGCACAGCTTCTGCTTGGCATCGCGAAAGAACTCACGCCGACCCTCCGCCGTGCGCAACTGCTCGGGCAGCTCATCACCACGCTCCTGACCGAACTGCTGATCCTCAGCCTCATCGGTCGCCTTGTGCTCGCCCAGGATCCCCGCGCGATCTGCTCGAAGTCGCGCGTCCGGTCAGAATTCGCGTTTCCCGCCAGCCGCGTCCCATCGATCGCGACCAACCCCGGCTTCACCAGCCCCGCCTGATCGCACAGCTCGAGCACCTGACTGAACAACTCAGCAAGCGCCCGCTCATGGCGGACCACGAACCTGGCGATCGTCGCGTGATCCGGCACCAAGTTCCCCGTGATCACCCGAAACGCCACGTCCTGACGACAGTGACCCTCGATCGCCCGCGACGAACGCACCTTCGTCGCGTCCGCGAACAAGACGAGTGTCACCATCATCGACGGCTCATACGCCGCCCGACCGTGACCGTCAGCCCGATACCCGGCATAGAACGCCTGAAGGTCCATCCGCCCCACAGCGTCGATCATGAACCACGCAAGATGATCCGACGGCAGCCACTCCCTCACGTCCGGCGGCAACAAGAATCCCTGCTCACGACAGCTCTCAATGAAGTTCTGCGCCATGCCGAAAGTCTCTTAAACCCGCCAGACGGACTCCCTTTGCGCGACAGCGTGCCGGGCCGGCCTGCCGGCCACCTGTCAGGAGTGAAAATCACGTTGAGGCAGGGGCAACCACGCCCTGGGCCCGGGGTCCGCGAGGCAGATCGGGCGACATCTGCCGGGCCGCGACAGCGAAGTGGGACCGTTACAGCACATTCTCGCACCGCCCGACACGGCGAGCACGGATTTACAGGACAGCCTCCGCGGACAAGAGGGCGCGCATGCGGTAGCTGCCAGCTCTTCCCGCGGCACCGGTCGACTCGGCTCGAATAGCAGCACCGTCAACCGATCCAAAGGGAGGATTCATGGAAGCCGTGCTGCTGGACGCCGCTGGACATCGCCGCTCGCCGGCGACGATGCCCGGCCATCACCGAGGTCGCCCGCCTCGCAACAAGGGCGAGCAGTACCCGGCCGATCCGCCGACAATCGAGGAGATCGTCGAGGTCATGCGGACGACCGGCGAACGGCCCGACGGTCTCCGGCTTCGCGCGCTGATCGTGCTGCTCTGGCGAGCGGGCCTGCGGATCAGCGAAGCACTGGCTCTCCAGGAGAGCGATCTTGACCCCGCCCGCGGCGCCGTGCTCGTCCGGCGCGGAAAGGGCGGCAAGCGACGTGAGGTCGGGATGGACCGATGGGCATGGGATCAGCTCGACCCATGGCTCGAGATCCGCCGCGATCTGCCGATCGGCGCGGTGCTGTGCGTGATCCATGGCCCGACTGCCGGCCGGCGCTGGGAGGCCTCAGCAGCACGCAAACAACTCCATCATGCCGCCGCGGCGGCGGGCATCAGACGTCGCTTCGCGCCCCACCAGCTGCGGCATGCTCACGCGGTTGAGATGGCCCACGAGGGAGTTCCGCTCGTCGTGATCCAGCGCCAACTCGGGCACGCCAACCTCGGCATCACCAGCGTCTATCTGCAGGGCATCGACAGCAGCGAGATCATCAGCGCCGTCCACGGACGGCCATCACCGACGATCTCCGCCACGGCCGGACTACAGATCAGGCGTTAGACGAACTGGTCAGCGGGTCGGCTGACGTAGCGGCCGACCCGATGCCAGACCCCCGGCTGGCGAATTGGAGGTCGCTCGGGCGCTCGGCCGAGAGACCTGCTCCGGTGTCATCGGGGTAATCGGGTCGACTGGTACTCGCTGCGCGGCTACCGTCATATCGCCGCTTTGTCTGCTCGCGCTGGCTTCGGCCCGACGGCTCGAGGGGTTGGTGACTGCGACGGTGTCTCGGCCCGCTACTTGGGGAGTGATTCGACCCCCACGCCGATCTCGGTGCCGTCGGGCTGGAAGCTTCGTATGTGGCCGACCGACATGCCGATGAGCTCACATCCTTCGGGCCCGGCCGCGAGGGGCGTGTGGACGGTGTCCGGTGGGATGATCAGCGTGTCGCCCTCGCGCAGGGTGACCTCCTCGTCCGCTACTCGGAGCGTGAATGAGCCCCGCAGCATCACGATCACGTCTTCGTGGTCGTGTTTGTGGACGTAGGGCTCGCACGGCCCCGGGTCTTTGATCGTGCGGCCCATGAGGATCTCAGCCGAACCGAGCTTCCGGGAGCAATGCCGCACGTGCCGGCCCTGGACGTTCTCGATCCGGGGTGCGTCGTCGAAGCGAATTACAGTCATCGTGGCGTTCTCCTAATTCCGGCGCGGGGTTGTGGGGTCTGTCGCGTCTGCTGGCTCGCAATCCTCCCGCAATTAGTCAACATGTGTACTGATATGGTACACATGTTGACTGACGTGTCAAGCGACCGACCCCCGCCGATGCTCGGCATCCTGTTGCGCACGCCGTGGCAGGCGATCCGGGCTCGCATCCACGCCGAGCTGGTCGCCGCCGGCTTCGATGACGTGCGCCCGCGCGACCTCGCGATCCTGCAATGGCCCGGACCCGACGGGATGCGCGCGATCGACATCGCCGCCAACGCATCGATGAGCAAGCAGGCGGTCAAACCGCTGGTCGACCACCTCGAGCAGCGCGGCTACCTCGAGCGCGTCCCCGACCCCGACGACCACCGCGCCCAACGGATCCACACCACCCCCCGCGGAAAGCAACTAATGGCAGCCGCAAGCGCGATCATCACCGCGATCGACCGAAGCATCGAGGCGCAGCTCGGATCCCGCACACACGCCCAGCTGCGCGCGATCCTCGAAGACCTCGCGACGATCACCACCCGAACCCCACCCACATCCCCTGTCGGATCGCCCCGGCAGCAACCACGGCGCCGAAGCAGCTAGACCACCGGCACGCCCGTGCGGGTTGCTCGCCCGACACCGGGAGGGGTCGCCGCGACTGGTCCACCGCGACCCTCCTGCACCCGCGCCAGACGAGCCGCCACCAGCCCAGGCTGTCGCGTTCAAATCGCGAAACAAGAGCCGCGACAACACCGTGCCGGCTCTCGCAACTAAGGACCACCAGCACTCTGCCCGTGGACTGGCGATGCCCCTGCATTCATGACGGGAGGAGCATCCCTCCGCCACTGGCGACGGACGCGCTAAGCGCGGTCAGCAGGGCCGGGTCTCGGCCAACACTTCCGATTCGCCCGAGAGCAGCGGCGGCGGCCGCGTCGGTGCGAAGCGCTGCATCTCGATCATTGCGTAAGCGGCGCTAAAATTGGGCGACGCATGCCGCTCCCCCGTGAACTCTGGCCAGGCCCTGGTAGCTGGCAAATCGGTCCGCCGCCCGAGGAGCAGCGCGGAGAGAGGCGAGTCGTAAGTCGACAGGCGCGACAGAATGTTGCGCCGCCACGCGCCACGCATCTTCGACAGATAATGTCGCGGCTGCGTGGGCGGCACCGACGCAACGTCCGAAGCTAGTCGCCGCGTCCCGCCTGCTGGTTTTCGATTCTTCCGGAAGCCGCGCTCCTGCTGTTGCCTACGCAGTGGCTCGCCGCGCTGAGTTGAAATCGCGGGGAACGTCAGCGCTCCCGCCGCAGCCGCACCCAAGGTTGATGACGCCTACGACCTTGCTCGCAGCGAACGCCAGGTCGGTCTGTTTCTCCTCCGCGAGATCCTTGAGACGTCGTTGGTAGACCTCTCGGATCTTCTGCTTGACGTCCGGACACCTGGCGCGGGCCACGTCCTGGGATTCGGCTTTCCCAAGCGCAATCTCCGTCTCGTTGTAGGCCTTCTCGACCACCGAGTCGAACTTGCGTTTCGCTTCATTCATCAGACGCTTACGCTCAGCGCGCTGGCGCGGGGTCTTCAGCGGAAACTCGAGCCTGACCCGGCCACCGAACTTGAGTAAGGCCCTGATTGCCCGCTGCTCGGGGTCTTCATAAGTGTTGCTCTCGATGTCGGCGGCGCGATTGTCTGCCTCTCTCAGGAGTGGATCGTCGGCCGGGTTAGGACAACCGGTGCATGACTCTGGCGCCGCGCTGGCCGCGGCGTCGGCGGCGGCTCCCGCGTTTGCCGGGCATGTCGGGCCGACCGTGAAGCGGGCGTAGAAGCTGGAGGTTCTGGTTGGGGTCGACTGCGGCCCGCCGGATGTGAACGTCTGTGTCTCCGGCGGCGAGGCCAGCTTATAGGTGCCGATGGGCGTCTCGGCAGCGGTCATCGCGTCGAGCACCTTCGTGGGCTCGGCGCCGACGGATAGCCCGACGCCGCCCCCGGGGTCGGCACGGCACGCGCCGCTGCCGGTCGACCGGATGTAATCGCCGGTGGGGATGAAGTTCGCGCCCGCGTTGACCTCGCGGCGACCCGGGCCGGGCAGCACGGAGAACAGCGACGACAGCCGTGCACCCGGCCGGGCGGATAACGTCCCGCTGCAGTCGAGCGACTGGTTGGGCGGCGCCGCCGTCGTGCTGATCGACCCAGATACCGTCAGGCGTGGACCGCTGGCGATGACAAACGTCGGGGCGCCGGTGTCCAGGCCGTAAACGGCAACCGTCTCGCTCTGGTCCCACTGGAGCTTCTCAGTCTGCTTCTCGGTGTCGGGGTGAGCAGCGTCGTACACACCTCGGGAGTCATAGGTGGCGGTCAGGCTGATCGTGACCGCGCCGTCGTACTCGCCGCGTGCAGTGGCGCTCGGGTTCGCGCCGAGAGCGCTGGTGGCCCACTACGCCGCGACGCTGATCACCAGTAGCACTCCGCCCCTGGAGAGCATGCACGCAGTCTAATCGCCTGAAGTCAGCAGATGTCACCAATCTCCGGTGGCGCCCCGATGCGATCACCGGTTGGAAAGAATCCTGCCTGTCGGCGATTCACCAGGCGTATTCGCGAGCCTACCCGGCTCGGTTCTCCGGACTCCGGCACGGCTTCATCATGAGGCGCCCGCAGAGTTCGTCCCAGTGCATGACTACTTCCTAACTTCTCGTCGATCCTGGAGTCTCGCGCTTCCGGATCGGGCTACACGCGACAGCGCATCGCGGGCCGTGCTCCGGCTAGTCGAGCGAGACTGCGACGCGTCGAGGCGTTCGACGCAGCGCAGCCTCGCGCGTGTGCGCGTTCGGCGTGGTCGAAGCCGAACGCGTCGAGTCGATGCCTAGACCGGCGGCTCGCTCGAGCTGCTGTCGTGGTGGTCAGCTTCCTTTGGCGTAGCCCTTTAGGCCACCGAAGTCGAGTAGCACGCATGTCTCGTCGCCGACGATCCACGCATCGTGCCCAGCCGGCATGTGGAAGGTGTCGCCGGGACCAAACTCGCGCTCCGTTCCGTCATCCATTTTCAGCGCCATACGACCTTCCAGGACGTAACCGATGTGCTCGACCTGGCACGAGTCGGTGCCCGCGAGCGGCTTCACGTTCTCTGACCAGCGCCAACCGGGTTCGAACGTTCCGAGGCCGACCGCGTGCCCATTCAGATCCACGAGCTCCACGCGACCCTTCCCCTCGGTGAACTCCCGAACCTCATCCGGGCTTTCGAAACGCTTTCCGACAAGCTCTGCCATGGGAGACCCCATTTCTGGTTGACGGCGCCCGGGTCAGCCTAACCCCGTGCCCGCCTGGAAGCAAGACCCCCGAGCAGTACGGTCGGCGCTGTAGTCATGCAGTCGGCGCGTAGCAGCCCCGCAGCAGGATCGAACTGGACTTCCCCTCCGGGCTACCAGCGACGCTCTCACCGCAAGGCTGACACCGCTGGATCCGCCCGGCGATTCAGCAGTCGCCGGGAGCGTCCCCCCTCCCGCGCTTAAGAGGTCTCCGCGCGCGAGCGGCTTGAAGTACGGGAGCGTCGCGCCTCCCGCGCTTAGCGGGGCGCGTCGCTGGCCGAGCCGAGATATACGTCCGAGCACGAGAGCAGGTCTTCGCGATTCTGCGGGGCAACGACTTGTTCGACTCAGCGCTTCCGCGTCCATGCGCCAAGGAGGCGCCTGTGGTCCGCGGGGAGTCGCTCCTGGTGGTCGTCCAGCCCGAAGCGAGTGTCACGCCGGGCGAGGGGATTGCTCTCCTATTCGATTGCAGAGGCGAAGTCCGCGGTCGGACACGTGGCCGGCGCTCGCCTAATCACTGGCAGGGCTGATCGACGCCGAACCTTGACAGCGTCGCGTAGTCACTGGTGACACACGGACTGGTGCATCGTGGGTGACGGCTCCGCTCGGGAGGCGTCTTGGGAATGGGCAGCACCGGTTGGGGGTGCGGCCAGTTTGATGTTCGGTGTTGCGTCTTGGCCGCCGATCCCTTCTCTGAATTCGTGCAGGGTTCGCCCAAGAGCGCGGCCGGTCTGAGGCAGCCGCCTGGGTCCGAGGAGGAGCAGCAGGACGGCGAGGAGGATCGTGAGACGGGCCGGCCCGAGGCGTCCAGCGTTGGCTACGGTTTCGCGCGTGGAGCTGCGGCAGCGCATCGCCGATCGGACGGGCGAGTTCCTGGTTTTCGCGTTGACGCCACCGAAGCTGGCGACAGAACCAGAGCAGACCAGACACATCGCAGAGGTCACGGTCGAGCGACTCCGGCCGGTGGGGATAGATGGCCTCATTCTTTACGACATCGATGATGAGAGCGACCGGAATCCCAACGAGCGCCCGTTTCCTTTTCTGCCGACGATGGACCCGGCCGAGTACCTCGCTCGTGATCTCGTCGGCCTGGACGTGCCTGCCATCGTCTACCGAGCGGTCAGCAAGCACGCCGAAGACGACCTTCGCGCTTGGCTCAGCGACCAGGATTCAACCCAAGCGTTGTCGGTCTTCGTCGGGGCGTCGTCCCGCGAGAAAGCGGTCGCAACCTCGCTCTCGCGTGCGTACGAGCTCCGGGCCGAAGTCCGGCCGGACCTGCCGCTAGGCGGAGTCGCGATACCCGAGCGGCACGTGCGCAGCGGTAACGAGCACCTCCGGCTCATCGCTAAACAGGCCGCAGGCTGCTCCTTCTTTGTCACCCAGGTCGTCTACGACGTCAACGCAGCAAAGGATTTGATTTCCGACTATCGCTATGAGTGTGCCGGCCAGAACCTGGAGCCGGTGCCGATCGTCTTCACATTCTCAGTCTGCGGCTCGATGAAGACATTGGAGTTCCTCCGGTGGCTCGGTATCGACGTGCCGCGCTGGATCGCGAACGAGCTGCGCCATGCTGATGACACCCTCGACGCGTCCTACGAGCAAGCGGTCGCGACGGCGATCGAGCTCATCGCCTTTTGCCGGCGGGTCGGCGTTCCCTTCGGCCTGAACGTCGAGAGCGTCTCGATACGCAAAGTCGAGATCGAGGCCTCCGTGCGGCTCGCCGCCCGGCTAAGGGCCGAACTCCGGGGGTAGAACGCCCGGAATTCGCAGGAACGCGGTCACGAGATCAACGCCGACCGCGCGACCGCCCCGGTGGCGGACCGGTCACGATCTCGGCCCTGCTTCAGCTCACAACTGCGTCCGCTTTCGGGACAAAGGCAGCCGCCGAGGGCCAGCGGAAGGGGCGATGCTCGCGGAAACACAAACGCAGGTCTTACCGTCCGCCTGGATCGTTGGGCGTGGGACCAGCTCGAGCCGTGGCTGGAGATCCGGCGGTAGTTCCCAGCCGGCGCGGTGCTGTGCGTGATCCAGGGACCGATCGCGGGACGCCGTTGGGAGGCGTCGGCGGCGCGCAAGCAGTTGCACCATGCCGCCGCCGTTGCGGGCGTGAGACGACGGTTCACGCCGCACCAACTGCGGCATGCTCACGCGGTCGAGATGGCGCACGAAGGCGTTCCGCTTGTGGTGATTCAACGGCAGCTCGCGCACGCCAACCTCGGGATCACCAGCGTCTATCTGCAGGGCATCGATAGCAGCGAGATCATCAGCACCGTCCATGGACGACCGTCGCCGACGATCTCAGCCACCGCCGCCCTCCAGATGACTCAATAGATTGAAACGCGACCGGGTCGGTTCGGCCGACGCCGGCCGACCCGACGCCATACCCCGGCTGGCGAATTGCGCGTCTCTTGCGATTCCGCGCGAGAGACCCGTCGTGGCTTCAGGAGCGGGGCGCCAGACGGCCCTGCGGCGCCGAGTCCGCGTGTCTGCGCGAGAAGAAAAGCAGGGCGTTCGGGCCGACCGCGACGACGGCGTCCCTGCCGACGGCGTGGCGAGACGGCAGGTGGCGTATTGCAGGGCGGGCGACCCTCGGCGAGGCGAGCCCCTGCATTGCGGCTCGCACAGTACGTGCCAGTGGACGAGAACCCGCGGATGGAAGTCAGCGCTTCTGGCGTTCAGCGGTTTAGCTGGGAAGCGGACTGTCCGACTCCTGGCTACCTCGAGGTCGGACTGCTCGGCGCTGCCGGACGCGCGTTCACATGACAGCGAGCAGAGTGAACGGTCCGCTGCGCAGCTGTGCGAGTATCGAGAGCGATGTCCAAGCGCGCAACGCAGGACCCAGTGGCAAGGTTCGAGGTGGCCGAGCGGCGTTTGTTTGCCGCGTGCCCGATGCAGCTCGCCAGCCGACGCGTCCGGCTGGCCGACCCGTCGGTTGCTGTGCGGGTGCTTGAGGCGGGCGACGGTCCGCCGCTCCTGCTCGTGCACGGTAGCGGCATGAGCGCGTCGAGCTGGGCGCCACTACTGCCCCACCTCGTCGGCTACCGGCTGATCGCCCTGGACCTTCCGGGGTTCGGGCTCAGCGACGCGTTCGACTACGCCGGCCGATCGCTGCGCGAGCACGCGGTCGCGCAGCTCACGTCGCTGCTCGACGCGCTCGACCTCGAACGCGTCCCGGTGATCGGCACCTCGCTGGGGGGCATGTGGGCGCTCTGCCTGGCGGTCGATGCGCCTGGGCGGATCACCGCGCTGGCCTCGCTCGGGGTTCCGGCCGTGGCGCTGCCCGGCATGCGCGGCGACCCCTTCTTCACCGCGCTCTCCACGCCCGGCCTGCGTCAACTGGTCGCGCGGATCGGCTCCCCCAGCGTCGCTGTCACCCGCCGGTCCTTGGCGCGTGGCGCGATCGGGCCCCGTGCGGCCGAGCTCGCGCCCGACGGGTTCTTCGATGTCGTTCATGAGGGCATGCGACAGCCGGGCTTCCGTACCGCGATGTTGAGCCACATGTGGCTCGCGATGCGCTATGGGCGACCCCGTCCGGAGAACTTCCTCTCCGACGCCGAACTTCAACGCATCGCTGTGCCGGTGCTCATGGTCTGGGGTGACGAGGACCCCTACGGCGGCCCGGAGATCGGCCGGCGCGCCGCCGCGCTGATCCCCGGCGCGCAGCTTGACGTCATCCCAGGGCGCCACGCTCCGTTCCTGGACGACCCTCAGCGGTGTGGCGCTTTGATCAACCAGCTGCTCGCCGCGATGACGCACGCGCGCGGCTCGGACCGGCAGGGCTGAGGGCCCGATGGCCACGCCGTGGGACGCGCGGACCTACGATGTCTCGAGCGCGCCGCAGCAGGCTTGGGCCTCGGATGTCCTCGCCCGGTTGCATGGCATCCCGCGGGACGCGACGGTCCTCGACGTGGGCTGCGGGACTGGGCGAGTGACCGAGTCCCTGCTCGCGCTTGTGCCGCGCGGTAGCGTGCTCGCGTTCGATGCGTCTGAGGACATGGTGAGGCTCGCACGATCGCGGCTCGGCGATCGCGCCCACGTGTGGTGCCAGGACGTGCTCGATCTCGATCTCGCCGAGCCCGTCGACGTGATCGTCTCGACGGCAGCGCTGCATTGGGTGAGCGACCACGATCGCACGTGGGGACGGCTGGCCGGCGCGCTGCGCCCGGGCGGGATCCTCGAGGTGCAGTGTGGAGGCGAGGGCAACATCGCTCGTGTCCGCGAGGTCATCGACAGGGTCGCCCGGGATGCTTTCCCGGAGCTGGTGGGCTGGTCTCCGTGGGTGTTCGCGAGCCCGCAGGAGACCGAGCGGCGCCTGCGCGCGGCCGGTTTCAGCTCGGTTCGGTGCTGGCTGGAAGACCGGCCAACGTACCCCGAGGACGTCGGCCCGTTTGTCCGTACCTCGATTTTGGCGGCACACCTCGCACGCTTGCCGGAAGACAGGCGGGATGCGTTCGTGAACGCCGTCGTAGGCGGCGTGCGCCCGCCGCTGGACTACGTGCGGCTGAACGTCTCCGCTGTTCGTAGACCCAAGTGATCGCCTCGCGCACCGCGACGGACAGGAGGGCGGCCCGTCGGAGCGGCCGGCGAGGCCACGAGTGAGCGTTCGGCGTCAGGCCGGCGCTCGCCGAGATCACGGGTGCCGGGGCCGGGCATGGACTGTCTCGGTGCGGGCGGCTGCGTCAGAGGATGCGTTCTGGGCGCCGCTGAGCGTCCTCGAGTAGCGGTCGGACGCGTTCGGCAAACCGTTCCGGGTGGACGAGGTGGAGCATGTGGCCAGCGCCCTCCCAGATCTCGATCCGTGCGCCGCGCGCGAGGCCAGTCAGCCAGCTCTCGTAGTCTGGCGGTGGCGGCGAGCCGTGGAGCGACCGCAGGGGTGCCGAAAGTCGAGGCAGGAGGGCCTCGGCGACTGCGGTCAGTCGCCGTGGAGGCGTGGTCAGCAGCGCGTCCCAGATTCCGAGGACGACCTCGCGCGGGAACGCCAGGACCCTGCGCTCCAGCTCCTCGACATCAGCGTATGGCTCGAGCTTCAGGGCATGGTCGATCGACACCACAGCCTCCATCGTGCGCGGGCTTCGCAGGTCGTCGGCCCGCGCCTGGACCAGTGCAGCAAAATCACCGAACCGCAACGACTGGTCCACGCACACGACAGCGCGCGCGGCATGCGCCGCCGCATAAACGGCGGCAATGCTCGCACCCAGGGAATGACCGACGACCGCAGGCTCCCCGAGCCCCACCTCCTCGACGACCGCGCGCACGTCACCGACCAGCGACTGCATCGAGTACTCCTGCCCGGCGGAAGACTCCCCATGACCTCGGAGGTCCATCCGCACGCACGTGAAGTCCGGTGCAAGCAGCGGAGTGATGGGATTCCACGTCTGCCGGAAGGAAGTGAGGCCATGGATGAACACGACCGGCGGGCCGTCCCCGACGACGTCGTACGCGATCGTGGGTCCGTCGTCGCGCTGCAGAGCCCCGGCGTGCGTCAACGCGTCACCCGTGCTCGCCTCTCGCATCAGCGTGCGCTGGATCGACATTGAGAGCGACTCGGACAGCGCGCATATCCGCCACTCGCCCGAACCATAGACGCCACCAACCGAGAACGCAGCGCCCTCACCCGAACCCGCTCTCGCCACCCGACGCCCATCCTGATCGGCCTGCCGAGAGCTTCGGGATGAGCGGCCAGCGGGCGGAGCGGGCCAGCGCCGACACTACGGCCGTAACCGGAGCCATCGCGTACGCGAGATCGCGCAATCCGGGTGCGCGGGCGTTGCTCGCGAGATATACGTCGCGCGGGCCAAGCAGGAGGCATTGCCACGTGCGGTCGTCACGCCCGCCGGATCGGTGCCATGGTGGGCACTGGATCTGTCTTGAGGAAGTCGATGATGAGCGTGTTGCACAGCGTCGGCTTCTCGACGAGCAGCCCATGCGAGGTTCCAGGGATGATCGCGAGCTCGCCGTCGGGCAGGCTGCGGTAAAGCTCGATCGCGTGTTCGAGCCTGACCTCGTCATCGTCGCCGATCATCACGAGCGTGCGGCTTCCGATCCGATTGAGATCAGCGACCGCCAACGTCGGTCCCTGTAGGTGCATCTTCGCCAGTTTGGCGACGACGACCGGATAATGCTCGGGGCCGTCTGGGGACAGCTCGCCGTAGAACCGTTCGAGAAACTCCGGAGGTGTGTTGTCTGGGTCGACAACGCCGGGCGCCCATCCGTCTCGGTGGAACACCCCGGCGATGAACACGAGCCGGCGGATCAGGTCTGGCCGGCGCAGCGCGACGAGCAGCGCCACGATCGCGCCGTCGCTGCAACCCACGAGGTGAGCGGGCTCGCCGACGACCGCCTCGAGGAATGCGATCGTGTCGTCTGCCATCAGCTCGAACGTGATCGGCCCATCGACATCCGGTGTGCGGCCGTGGGCGCGACGCTCGGGCGTGAAAACCCTGAACTGCTCTGCCAAGGCAGGGAGGTTCGGACTCCACGCCCTCGCGTCGACCCCTGCCCCGCCGGGATGCAAGAGCACTAGCGGCTCTCCCTTCCCGCCCTCGTCGTACCACGTACGGATCCCGCCGCGTTCTACGTACTCGGACATGCTCACCCTTCGCTTGAACCGGTCCCGACTACAGACTCGCCGCTCACGCCGAACTCATCGCCACCCGGGTCGCCGCATGTCGAGCGCGGCCCTGCAACGCAGAGCCCGATCGCGCCGGCCGCAGCCTCGCCACCGCGATCGGACGCCTGATGCGAGTTGCCCGCACAGCGCGGGCGTGCAACCTGACCGCGCGACGCGTTGTTGGCTATCGGTGCAGGAACGCCCGGAGTTCGGCACGGGTGTCGTCCGGATTCTGCTCGGGGAAGAAGTGCCCGCCGGGCAGCGGCTCGCCTCCGACTTGAGTTGCCCAGGCGCGCCAGATGCCGAGCGGCCCGCCGTCGACTTCGTACCAGGCGTCAAGCGGGCCTGAGGTCGCCCAGAGTACGAGGGTCGGAGCGTTGATCTGCCGCTCGGCTGCGCGATCCCGACGGTCCGCCTCATAGTCGAGGGTTGCGGCCGCTCGGTACTCCTCGCAGATCGCGTGGGCAGCTGCGGGATCGCGCAGCGCGTCGATGTACAGCTTTCGTCCGCGCGATCCAGCGCCTCGCTCGTCGGGACGACGTCGAGCACCGCCAGCTTCTCAACGTGGGTCTCGTGGTCGAGCGCCAGCCGGTACGCAACTCGCCCACCTCGGTCATGACCGACGACCGAGAAACGGTCAAAACCAAGATGCTCCATCACCGCCACCATGTCGCCCGCCATCGCTGCCTTTGCATAAGGCGCATGATCTGGGGTGCTCGGCGGAGTCCCGCTGGCCCCGTAGCCCCGCAGATCGGCGCACACGACCACGAACTCCTCCGCGAGCGCAGGCGCCACCCGGTGCCACATGACGTGCGTCTCCGGGAAGCCGTGGAGGAGCAGTACGGGATGCCCCGTCCCTCCCCACTGCAGCGCGATCGTCGTGGCGCCGACGTCGATGACGGTGCTCTGGAACCCCTCGAAGGTCATGCTCGTACGGTGACCGTCAGGGAACGCGGAAGGCAAGCGCTCAGAGCCACGCGCTCTCCATCTCCGCGGCGGCATGGATGCACGTCATCGACAGCTCACTCGACCCTGCGTTCGTGAACCGATGCGCCGCCCCGGCCGGAGCAATCACGATGTCCCCGGCCACCGCAGTCAGCGTTGCGCCATCCAGCTGAAAGCGCGCTTCCCCCGAGTGGACGACGAATACCTCGGCATACGGGTGGCGATGCAGCTCTGGCCCCTCCCCAGGACGGTTGTGGACGAGGAACATCGAGATCGGAACGTTGCCATGGTCGCGGCCGTGGAAGACGTCGGCGCTGTCGCTTCCGGGCAACGTTCCGCCTGGAACAAAGCTGTCTGTCAATGTCTCGGTTAACTGGTCCGGCAGGGCTGTGGTGATGCTCACGTCTTCTCCGTTCAATCGGGTCTCAGCACTTCAGACCGACGAGGCGAAGCGAACTCATCGGCAACGCTCGACCGTCGACGTCAGACGAGTCGCTCGACGCGCACTGTCATTCTCGGCGCGGGGGGTCAGGAAGTTAGTCCCCAGAAACGAAAGCGAGTCTCTCGCCCGCGCCCGGGTCGCACTCCTCTTTGCCGATCCCGGCGAGGATCTCCCACGGGATCCTGTACTGCGACCCGACCTGCTCGTAGATCGACAGGAAGTACGCCGGAATGTCTCGCTGCGCGACCTGGGACGGCGCGTCGCCCGGTCCTGCGCCGCCTGAGCAGCTCTGCCCGATGAGGACCGAGATCACTGCGGCGTCGCCGGCCAAGACGATCGGAAAGCTCGCTGCGACGAGGATCAGGATCCGGACGCTGCGCCTGCGGGTGAGGACCGGCAACGCGGATCACCCGCCGCTCTCGCCGCTCACGAGCCAGCCGCCGCGCCCCTCTCGCAGCGTGATCCGCAGCGAGTAGGTCGCCACCCCACCGTCGTCGACAAGCGCCGTGCCGAGCGCGACGAGCAAACGACGTTTGTCGCCCCAGTCGGCGGCCTCTAGGACGTCTCAGCCTCGGTCGTGTGCCGCAGCGCGACCGAGCTGTATGGGCTCCTGTCCGAGGAGATCCGTGCCATCGACGCGATCCAGTCCGCGGAGCTGTTCCCGGTCATCCCCCGGGGTCAAGCAAGCCGGAGCGATCCTGCAGGGCCGGCGCCGTTCGCTGTGACCGGCCGCCCAGGGTCACGATCCCGGCCGTGAACGGGATCACACCCTCGATCACGTGCACCAAATCGCCACTCGTGTCGACGGCGATCAATCCGACCGATCCTCCGCCGGCAAGAAGGCCCCACACACCCACAAGGATGTAGCCGCCTCCGGCGGCGAGCGCGTATCCAAGCGCCGCACCGGGGCGTCTCGCAGCGGCGATCCCAACCAGTCCGGGCAGCAAGTGAAAGAGCGCGTGCCAGCCGTTCACGGCGATCGCCACGCCAAGCAGATCGCCGCCGCCACGGACGTCGCCTGTCCCCAGGTTCGGGTCGACCAGCAGCGCGCCGATGCCGCTGATCGTCCACCAGACGCCGATCGCGAGAGCGGCGATCTGCGCAGGGGACGTGGATCGGAGCCGTTCGCGGAGCCGACCGGTGATCGGTAGCGAACTCACGCTCGTAGCCTACGCCTACCTGGGGGCGCGGGCTACAGCCGAGCACGTCCCCTAGCGGGGGCAACCCGCGGGCGCGCTCGCGACCGTGCCGCTCGGCCAACTCAATCAACGATGACGGACACTCGCGCGCACGACACGAACGGACGGCTACGCGAAGAAATCACGCCCGCCGAACATCACGGCAAGCGAACAGGGGAGCTGGAGCAACATCCTCGCCGACCGGGTCAACGATGAACAGCCTTTGGCAGATGGCGTGCTGGACGCGCCGCCGCATGCCAATCGAAAGAGCGATAGCCGGATCTTGGTGACGCTTAATGAACGCCAAAACGCGGGCTCTGTCGAGATCGACTAGCTCCGGCTGACGTCCTGGTGCAGCGGGCGTCCCGCCATCTCCTGATACGCCGCGCGCTCGGCGTCATCGAAGTCCTGTGCAATCTTGTCGCTGCCGAACGCGCGGTGCACGCCACGCTTGAGGCGGCGCGGCATCGCGATGTCGAGGACGCTCAGCGGCCGTAGCGACCGCGGGACATACACCTCGGAGCGCCGGCGGCGCAGCCCGTCGACGATCGCGTCCGCGATGTCCGCCGGGTCGAGCTTCTTCATGCCCCGGGCCGCGTGCATACCAGAGCCGAGGCGCGTGTTCGCGAGGTTTGGCAGCACCGTCATCACGCCGACGCCGGTGCCCTCCAGCTCGCAGCGGACGGCCTCGCTCAGACCGACGACGGCATGCTTGGTGGCAACGTAAGTGGCCTCGCCGGGCAGCGAGGCCATCCGGCCGGCGGCCGAGGCCAGATTGACCACCTGCCCCTTGCCGCGGGCGAGCATCCGCGGCAGCGCGATCTTCATCCCGAGGATCACCCCATGGACGTTGATCTCGAACAGGCGGCGGGCGACGTCGTCGGGCTCCTCGAGGAACGGGCCGATCGGCATGATTCCAGCGTTGTTGATCAGAACATCGAGCGGGCCCTGCGCCGCCTCAGCGGCATCGAGGAACGCCGTGAACGACTGGCGTTCAGTGACGTCAACGCCCAGACCCACCGCCCCCAACCGCGCTGCCGTCTCCTCGACGGCCGAGACGTCGACATCTCCCAGCGTCACCCGCGCGCCATCACGGCGCAAACGCTCCGCGATCGCGGCACCAATCCCGCGCGCGCCCCCCGTGATCGCAACATGCGATCCCTGCAAACTGGCCAGATCAGCCATACACCGATCTTACGCTCCGCAACAAGCGCTCCGTTCAGCCCGCGCCACCAAGAGCAACCAAACCAGAGAAGCCATCTTCCAGCAGCAAGTGGCGAGGTTCGATCGCGCGGTCGCGTGACAGCAAGCGCCGGCGACGACATCGACGCAGCATGAGATTCTGGCGATCCGAGGGGCCACCAAGATCGATCGCGCCACGAGCGAGGACTTTCCCGCAAAGCGCGCTTCGTGGTGCCGGGAACAGCGCTGCACCCGTTGGCAGGCCCTTCCCGGCTTGCCGTGAACAGCGTGGAGCGGGTCCCGGTCGGCGAAGTACTCATAGCTCGCAAGCGCCACCACGGCCTCACCGGCCGCGGTCCGAACCCGCGGGCGACGCACCTCGACCCGGCGGCAACCGAGCGTCACCTCGCCGTCATCGTGGCCATAGCGGACCGCTGTGCGACCCCGGTTCCACTTGCCGTTCGGGCCGACCACACCTGGGGACGAATCGGCTGTCCTTCGGGTTCTGAGATCGAGGGCGCGGGGGCCGACGTCACGAGACTGCGTGCGACGCTCGCAGAAGAAAGGCTGGAGGTGGGTGAATCGTGCCGCTCAATTCGTCGACGGACTTCCCAGCTGGTGGTCGGCGTAGTCGCGGCGCGTCCGTTTCTTGGGGGGCGCGACCCGACGACGTGTAGAAAGCGAAGATGTCAGGGACGCAGGGAAGACCGGGGTTGGCTGACGATTCGGATGCATGACGGCACGAGATGGTCTCCGCTGCCACCGCCCGCCTGGTTGCGGATGCGATCCACGCCCAGGGTGGTTGCCGGCCGCGACAGGAGCGACGTGTTCATGCGATCGCGCGTCGTTTTGGGCGCGTTGTTGGTTGCCCGTGAAGCGATCAGTCCATTGGGAGCGTCGGCGTGGTGCACTACTGATTGCGGTTGCGGTCGATGCCGGGTCCGGGACGGGGCGCCGCGCCGATGGCGGAGCGCCGCGATGCGCGTACGGTGGCATTGACCTGTCCTGAGGAGGGCGAGAGCTATGTCGAACCGCATGTCTTACATACACGGAGCATCGTTGACGCCGATGATCGGGGAGACGATCGGCGCGAACTTCGATCGGATCGTCGCGTCATATCCGGAGCGGGATGCGGTGGTGGTGCGCCATCAGGATGTGCGGTGGACGTACGCCGAGTTCGGTGCCCGTGTGGATCGGGTCGCGCGCGCTCTCGTGGCGATCGGTTTGCGGCCTGGCGATCGGATGGGGATCTGGGCGCCCAATGGCGCTGAGTGGCTATTGGTGCAGTACGCCTCGGCCAAGGCGGGGGTGATCCTGGTTAACGTCAATCCGGCCTACCGGACTTCCGAGCTCGAGTTTGTCCTCAAGCAGTCCGGCTGTCGCGTTTTGATCTCCGCGCGTGCGTTTAAGAGCTCGGACTATGTTGCGATGGTCAAGGAGGTCGCCCCACGATGCCCCGCGCTCGAGCGCACGGTGTTCCTGGATTCAGGTGATTGGGAGGAGCTCCTGGCCGCGGGCGATGGGGTGGCAGCAGGCGACGGTGAGCTCTCGTTGCCGACCGGACTTCAGTTCGACGATCCCATCAACATCCAGTACACGAGCGGTACGACCGGGTTCCCGAAGGGAGCGACGCTTACTCATCACAACATCCTGAACAACGGCTTCTTCATCGGCGAGACGTGCCGCTACACAGTCGAGGACAGGGTCTGCATCCCGGTGCCGTTCTACCACTGCTTCGGGATGGTGCTCGGCAATCTCGCGTGCACGACACACGCGGCGTGCATGGTCATACCGGCGCCGTCATTTGAGCCGCGCGCGACGCTTGAGGTTGTCCAGGATGAGCGCTGTACCTCGCTTTACGGCGTGCCGACGATGTTCATTGCCGAGCTCGACCTGCCGGAGTTTGACGAGTTCGATCTCACGTCGCTGCGGACCGGGATCATGGCGGGCTCTCCCTGTCCGGTAGAGGTGATGCGTAACGTGATCGACCGGATGCACATGGCTGAGGTCACAATCTGCTACGGCATGACCGAGACGTCGCCCGTGTCGACCCAAACGAGCGCCGACGATGACCTCGATCACCGGACTTCCACGGTCGGGCGAGTGCATCCGCACGTGGAAATCAAGATCATCGACCCCACCAGCGGGTCGTGTGTGGAGCGCGGCATGTCCGGCGAACTGTGCACTCGGGGCTACAGCGTCATGCTCGGATACTGGAACGACCCCGAGCAGACCGCCGGAGCGATCGACCCTGCCGGTTGGATGCGCACCGGCGACCTCGCGACGATGGACCAGGACGGCTACGTCAACATCGTTGGCCGCTCGAAGGACATGATCATCCGGGGCGGGGAGAACATCTATCCGCGCGAGATCGAGGAATTCCTCTACACCCACCCCGAGATCAAAGACGTCCAGGTGGTCGGAGTACCAGACGAGCGCTACGGCGAGGAAATTGCCGCGTTCGTGATCGAGCGGACCCCCGGGACCGTCGACGCCGAAGCGGTGCGCGAGTTCTGTCGCGGCAAGATCGCGCATTTCAAGATCCCGCGCTACGTGATGCCCGTCGAAGAATTCCCGATGACCGTTACCGGCAAGATCCAAAAATTCAAGCTGCGAGATCAAGCAATCGAGTGGCTTGATCTGCACGGCGCGATCGTGGACACGGCATAGACGCCCGGTGAGGCACGAGCACTGGCACCCGATCGCGAGCACCAGCGCGCGAGATCGAGCGCTCACCGCGCCGCGTGGTCGGGTCTACGAACCGAACACCCCGTCGAAACGGCTCGAGGACGTGGAAGACCCGGACGAGCTCTCCGGGGTTGATCACGACAAGGCCGCGCCTCGGCACGCCGTCGTGCAGCTCTAGGGGCCGCCATGTTGGGACACAGCGCCTCAGCGCGCTCCTGAAACTCCAGCCACGACCCGGTGGCCCACATCACGGCCAGCGGCAGCGGGCGCGCCAGCCGTAGCCGACGCGGCCGGGGGCTGGACACGACGGCACCTCGCGGCTCATCTCGCGAGCGAAGAAGCGACCACGCCGCGCGGGTGAACGCTGCGTCTGTCTCAGACCGACTCGCCGCGGTGGATCCGAAGTTATCCCGATTGAGCCTGCCTTTTTGCGAGAGCAACAACCAGGATCCGGCCCCGCAACAACCGTCCTCCGGGCTTGAAGGAGACGACGAGACAGGCGGACCATCAGACCAAACGAAGCGATCGGCCCGCATTTGCTGCCGCAGCGGCAGGGCGTAATCCTACCTCCTCAACGGTGGCATCAAAACGATGGACAAGATCGACTTCACGCGCATGCGCAACGAAACGATCGCCTCCCCCCAGATGCTGCTCAAGCCCTCCCGCATCCCCGCCTGCACCCTCCCCCAGATCGATATCTTCGAATGATCTCGAGGCCTTGATGCAGAAGCATGGGCGTGACCCATCGGTGCGCTGCGTGGGTTCAGGGCATGCGCCCGACCTGCCTGAGCGGTCAGCGGTTTCCGCTCCAGCGCTCAGCAAGCCGGCCAGGCCCTGAGGACCCGTACTGCAGCACGTGACCAACAGCGACGCAGACTGTGCGCAGGACGCACGACACGGCTGAGAGATAGTCGGCGACACGCCCGATCATCTGCTCGCGCGGATCCTGGGCTGGTTCGAGGCGGCGCGACGGTTCGTTGCCGGTGCGTCCTAGGAGCTGCGGACGCCGCTGACGCTCGACCGGGCGTTGCTGGCCCCGGCTCGCTCGGACGGGTGTGGGATTCCCGCACAAAGAAACGTGGCAAACGGCCGATGGCAGAGCGGCGGCAAGTAGGGATAGTTGGTTGTCTCGGGATCACCCGGGGGAGGACTACATACCAAGTGCCGAGCATCGCCAGAGCGGCTTCCAGGTTGGCTCGTCGATGCGGCGTGGTGGCACGGCTGCTCCAGTGATGTTCGTCACGAGAACGGTGCGTGAGAGTCTGGGCGCACTGGGAGGAGTTGCATCATGGCGACAATCTCTGAGCAATCCATTCAGCCCAAGGCTGAGACCAACGGGGCGCGCGAGCGCGCAGCGCCTCCGGAGGTCGCCGGTGCGCCGGTCCGGTCGACAACGCTCGACTGGGGCAACTCGGCACCGCTGGCGCTGTTCGCATTCGCGGTTACGACGTTCATGCTGAGCATGGTTAACGCGGACTGGATCGCCAAGGGCGTCGAGCCCGTGGTGTTCGGCGTAGCGTTGATGTTCGGCGGCCTCACCCAACTAATCGCCGGGATCATCCAGCTGCGGGTCGGCAACACGTTCGCCGGCGTGCTGTTCTCCGGCTTTGGCGCCTTCTGGTTGTCGCTATTCGCGATCGCGCAGTGGTTCCTGAAGGCGGTTCCGCCGGCGCAGGTTGGACATGCCCTGGGCCTGTTCCTTTACGGCTTCGGCATCTTCATCGTGATCATGTTCGCCACGTCGCTGCGCACAAACGCCGTCGTCGTCGTCGCTCTGGGGATCCTCGTGTTCGCGATCTTCGCCCTCGCGGCCGGCAACTACGGGGCTCACACGACGCTGATCCATTGGGGCGGCTACACCGGTCTCGCGGCTGCTGCATGCGCGTTCTATCTGGCGCTTGCGGAGCTCTGTGAGGCGTCATATGGTCGTGCGCTGGTACCTATCTGGCCGCTCGCCAAGCATTGACCCAGAGCCGAGGATCCCGCCGGTCGACTGACATTCAAGGAGGACCTGATGGAAGAGCAGACCACGACTGTCGCCGCGCCCGTCTCCTCGGCTTGGCCAGAGCACACTGGGGTCAGCCGCACTGAGCTGACCCCGGTGTCGTTCCTTAGTCGCAGCGTGGCGATCCATCCCAAGCGTGTCGCGGTCGTCCATCGCGACCGCCGGTACACCTATGCAGAGCTCGGCGAGCGCGTGGCCCGGCTCGCATCGGCGCTCTGCGGCCGCGGCCTTCAGCGCCACGACCGCGTCGCCGCGCTGTGCCCGAACATACCGGCCCTACTCGAGCTGCACTTCGCCGTGCCCGCCGCGGGCGGCGTGCTCGTGGCGATCAATACCCGACTGAGCACGTCCGACATCAGTTACATCCTCGAGCACTCCGGAGCGCGCTTCCTGTTCGTCGACGCCGAGTTGCAGTCGCTCGTCGGCGAGTGTCCCCCGGGCATCGAGATCGTCCGCGTGGAGGACGACGGCGGACGCGACGACCCGTACGAGCAGTTGCTCGCGCAGGGCGATCCCGCCGGCGTGCCCTCGCCGTTGCTCGATGAGGAGGAGCCGATCGCGATCGACTACACCTCCGGCACGACAGGTCGGCCGAAGGGTGTCGTCTACACCTTCCGCGGCGCTTACCTCAACGCACTCGGTGAGGTCATCGAGGCCGATCTCGGGCCTCACCCCGTGTACCTGTGGACGCTGCCGATGTTCCACTGCAACGGCTGGTGCTTCCCGTGGGCGGTGACCGCGGCGAGCGGGACCCACATCTGCATGCGCAAGGTCGATCCCGCGCTGAGCTGGCGTCTATTCACGGAGGAGGGAGTCACCCACTACAACGCCTCGCCGACCGTGCAGACGGCGCTGGTCAATCATCCCGAGGCGGCTCGGCTCGAGCGAGGAGTCACCGCCCTGGTTGCCGGCGCCCCGCCGTCGCCGACGTTGCTGGCGGCCATGGAGGCGCTCAACATCCGAGCGGTGCACGTGTACGGGCTCACGGAGACATACGGTCCGCACACGGTCTGCGTGTGGCAGGACGGATGGGCGGATCTCCCGCCCGACGAGCGCGCGCGGCTGCTCGCGCGCCAAGGACACGAGTACACGACCGCGGACGCGGTCCGTGTCGTCGACGACAAGATGTCCGACGTCCCGCACGACGGCGCCACCATGGGCGAGGTCGTGATGCGCGGCAACAACGTGATGGCCGGTTACTACGCCAACCCCGAAGCGACGGCGGAGGCATTCGCCGGGGGCTGGTTCCACTCCGGTGACATCGCCGTCTGGCACCCGGACGGAGCGATCGAGCTCCGCGACCGCAGCAAGGACGTGATCATCTCCGGCGGCGAGAACATCTCGTCGATCGAGGTGGAGCAGGCGATCAGCGCCCATCCCGCGGTGCTCGAATGCGCCGTGGTGGCGATTCCCGACGAGCGATGGGGCGAGCGGCCGAAGGCGTTCGTGACCCTAAAAGACGGCGCCTCGACCAGCGACGAGGAGATCATCGAGTTCTGCCGCCAGCGCCTTCCCCACTTCAAGTGCCCCGATGCGATCACATTCATGGCGCTGCCCAAGACATCCACCGGAAAGGTGCAGAAGTTCGTGCTTCGTGAGCCCGAGTGGAGCGGCCATGAACGGCGGATCAACTAAGGTGCCAAGCGAGGCCGCGCCAAGGGATCTCCCTCGAATACCGCAAGAGGCGCTTTGCATCGCGCGTAGGCAAGAGCTTGTTTCGTGGCCACGACGGTCTCGAGGGAGCCCGTTTCGGGTGTGCGAGACCTCGTCGCCCGGCGACGTCGTTTGCGACCAGGTGTGAGCTGGCGTTTCGCTCCGACTATTGTCGGCCCGGGACGCCGATCAGCACCTGCATCCCCGGCCGCCGCACCGGCGAGCCCCCGCCCGACATTGTCTTGACAAAGGGCCAAGAGATCGGTCTCGTCATCGGCTCACCGCCTGCGAGCATTCCCTCGCGCTGGGACTGCCCGGCGAAGATCAATCGGACCCCAGCGAACCCCGCTCACTGCGCAGACTTTGGCCAGTAGCCCCAGCAGCAATTGATATCCACGGTGACAATCCTGCAGCAACGTGCGATGAACACTGCGCTGTGGATTGGGCCGCCGGCAACAGCGTCGACTGCATGGATCGCCGTGCCAGCGCCGCTCGTTTTGAACGGAGCCAGCGACGTCGTGGTGCTGTCGTGGAGACGATCACATTCGCTGAGCCAGCGACACCGGCGTCTTGTTGGCACCCGCTGGCTGCCAGCAAGCGGGCCATGGCGTCAAGGACGAGCAGCGACCTCCGGCCGCCGCGGCGGTTGACGGACGGCTCCATCGCCGACGTCTACCAAGACGTGCCGTACACTCGCCCTCAGCGGCCAGGGGCCTCGGCTCGGTCCGCGTTCGCCAGCTTCGCGACCGCGCTTCGCGCGTTGCGCGGCCTGGCCCCGAGGGCGGCCTGGGCAAGAGCCTACGCCGGACTCGATCTAGCCTTCTTCATCAGCTTCCCGGCCCGGATCGTCGCGACCATGTCCTTGGACTGCTCGCGTTATGCGCTGCCGTCCTCGAACTGGGACCTTCAGAGGGTCCGCCGGTTGCAAGCGTTGATGCTCCGATCCCGGTCGAACGCGTTGGTGAGCGTGCGGCGGGGGGACGCGGACGCTAGGCGCCGGCGGCGCTTCTCCAGCGCAACGAACAGAGCGGTGCGTCGTGACTGGCCACATTCGAGAATTCGCCGATGAGCACCGTTACCCGCAGAGCGCTCACAACCTGGCTCGTCGATCACGGCTTTACCGAACTCGGCGGTAAGGCCACGAGCCATCGGCGCTTCCGCCATCAATCCGGCGTCGTGATCACAGTTCCTGGTCACGGGAGACAGAACCTCAGCCAGAAACACATCGGCATGATCATGCGCCAGCTCGAGGCCGCAGGCTTCGACCGCGACACGGTGCGCCGGGATCTCAACGCTAGATGACTGCGGCGACCGCGTTGGTGGCAAAGGGATCGCCAGGCGTCGCCGTGATCGAGACCTCGCCAATCCGATCACCGCCTGTTGACGTCGGGGGCCGGTCAAAGCGATCGTCCGCAGATGTACGCGTTCAGCGTCTCGACCGCCGCGCCCAGTCGGCGTGAGACGTCGTTATTCGCCGGCGTTGTCCTGCGGGTTGGTGAGCTCGGCCAGTACATCGGCGGCATCGCGATTGCCGCGCTCGGCCAGGCGCCGCAGTTCGTCGAGGTCTCCCCGCTCGCCTGCCAACTCGACGAGCTGGTCAGCTGCATCACGGTTGCCGCGCTCGGCCAGGCGCCGCAGTTCGTCGAGGTCTCCCCGCTCGCCTGCCAACTCGACGAGCTGGTCGGCGGCGTCGGCACTGCCGGCGTCGGCAAGCCGTCGCAACTCGGTCATATCACCTTGGGATGTGGCGAGCTCGACGAGTTCGTCGATGGCCTCTCGGTCACCGTTCGCGGCACGTTGCCGCAGGTCATCACATTCAGGATCAGTCATGTCGTGCGTAGTTTCGATTCGTAGGTTAGGAGACTCGTGGCCGGAGGCAGGGTTCGCCTGGCGACGGGTGTCGCTTCCCCGCCGTGGCCGGCCAGGCGTATGACGGTGGTATCGAACGAGGTGTCTCGCTCAGCCCTGGGGCGGGCAACTGGAGCGTCGCCGATGCTGTCGCCGGCTCAAGGCCGTTCCAGGGACGAAGCGATCGCCGGCGAGCTTTGCGGATTACGCGGCGACGAGTCTCTTGCCGGCAGAAGCGCGAGACGCCCAGAGCCTGCGGAGCAGGACGCGGCGAGTCCAATCGGAGGTTGACGACGCCCTGCTGTCGCGGGAAAGGATGTGCGCCGGCGACTCGCGTCACCGAACGAGCCACCGATGGGATCTGGCCGGACGGCGGCTCAGGCGGCGTTGAGACTGGGCACCTCCCGCTCGGTTCAGGGCTGCTGCTCGAACTGGGGATACGTACGCGTCTTTCGCGCGTTTCTCCGATCGCCGCGCCTAACTACGGAGCCCCGATAGGCGTCGCTCCGGATGTGGGCCAGCCACCAGCGGTTACCGTGAGGGGTTCCCTCACTGGAAAGCGGCCCAGATGATGTCCGATGCGCGACACGTCACCATAAGGGTCCAGTACGACCCCCAAGTGCGCTACGGACGTTGCTTGGAATGGGTCGCGCCCGAGTTGAGGGATGCCGGTCTTGTGCTGACCGAGAATCACCTTGGCGGCTCCGCTCCCTCGCGCACCTGGCGCGGGGTTGTGGACGGCCCCACGTATGAGCGGTTCGCGGCCGCCTGGCGGCTGGAAGGGATGCTGGGCGAACCGGCTCCGGACACGGCGAACGAGGAGCACGGCCCGAGAACTCGCGCCTGCACACTCGATGGCATGAATTGGGAAGCCGGCGGCGAGTCGCCGATCGTGTACGTGTCCGTACAGGTCACGCCACACCGACATGCAGTCGAACACACGGCGCTGTAGCCCAGACGCTGTTCGCATCAGCCGAGCGAGCGGCCACTGCTGGCGAACACCCGGTTGCAACTTGCGGTCGGCGTGGCGGTCTCATGTCTCGCCGACGCCTTCAAACGGCGGTGCAACCCGTTGCGCGCCGGCTCAGAACAGACGCGCGTTCGCCCGTCCCCCGTCGGACCGACGCGGGACACATGACCGCGGTTATCGGCGTCCGGCAATCAACGCCGTGCGGCAGAAGCCCTATCCGAAGATCGCGTAGGTATCCGCAACCGAGCCGCGGGTGAGAGCCGATGGTCGAACGGCCCTCCAGGCGTAGAGTAAGGACCTGCCAGAGAAGGAGGACTGCTGTCGTGAGCGCGAGGACGGTTTGCGTCCGGCTCTTCCGCGACGGGTCTGTAGCCCGCACGCGAGTCCATAGAAACGCGTCGCGCTTTCTCGCGACGGCGACGACTGCAGGGCGGTGCTGCACTTGCTTGAGGCGAACGGGTTCGATCGGGCGGACTTGCTGCTGCTCTATATCGGCGACGACATCACCGACGACCACGCGTTCGGGGCGCTGCCCGGGAGAGTCGACGCGTTCCTCCGGACCGGTCCGGCTGATCCCCCGGGGCGCAGCACCGCCGCCGCCGTCATGCCTCAGTGACGCCGAGGAGGTGGAGCGATTGTCGACGGAGTGGGCCGCCGAGGCTCAATGAGCGACGAAGCCGCACACATGTCGGATGAGTTCACGCTCGTACACGAGGGGTTTGATCCACTCGAAGAGGGGTTGCGGGAGGCCTTGACGTCGACCGGCAACGGCTACCTCTGCATTCGGGGAGCCGCGGAGTGGGAGGAAGCGGGTGACGTTCACTATCCGGGTACCTATGCACACGGTGTGTACAACCGCCAGACGACGATCTTGGCCGGCCATCCGGTCCCCAACGAGGATCTGGTCAACCTACCCGACTGCACCTCGCTGCGGCTATGCATCGAGGGCGACGAGCCGATTCAGCTGGACAAGCTCGAGCTGTTGTCCTACCGGCATCTATACGACATCCGTCATGCCCTCCTCACCCGGGAGCTGCGTTTCCGCGGTCGAGAGGGGCGGGTAACGGCCCTACGCAGCCGACGGTTTCTCAGCATGGGCAGAATGCACTTGTCGGCGGTGGCGTGGGAATTGGTGGCGGAGAACTGGTCCGGGCGAGTCGAGGTGATCTCGGCGCTCGACGGGCGGGTGGTCAACCAGGGCGTGGCACGCTACCGCCAGCTCGAGGGCCGCCACCACGATCCCCAAGGGCCCCGGATCTACGCCCACGACGTGATTGGCCTGAAGACCCGCACACGGCAGTCGAGGATCGAGGTCGCCGCCGCTGCGCGCACACGCGTCTACCGCGGAGAGGAGACGCTCGACGTCGCTCGGGCCACCCACCAGACTGAGGATTACGTCCAACAGATCCTGGAGTTCGACTTGCGGCAGGGCGAGCCGATCCGGATCGAGAAGATGGCGGCGCTGTATACCTCGCGTGACCGGGCGATCACCGAGCCTCTGGCAAACGCTGGCAAGAGCGCGATTCGCTACCCGACGTTCGCCGACGCGTTCGAAGGCCACGCGTACGCGTGGGACGAGCTGTGGGAGGTGTGTGACATCCGCCTGCCGCGTGACCCGCGAGTGCAGTTCCTCGTGCGCTTTCACATCTCGCATCTGCTGCAGACATGTTCGCGCCTCACCCCTCACCACGATGCTGGAGCGCCGGCTCGCGGGCTCAACGGCGAGGCGTATCGCGGGCACGTCTTCTGGGACGAGCTCTACGTCTATCCGTTTCTCAACTACCGGCTACCCGAGATCACGCGGGGGCTCCTGATGTATCGCTACCGGCGGATCGGCGAGGCCCGCGCGGCCGCTGAGGCGGCGGGCTTTCGGGGGGCGATGTATCCGTGGCAGAGCGGTAGCGACGGTCAGGAGGAGACCCAGTTAACCCATCTCAACCCGTTGTCGATGCAGTGGGAGCCGGACCTCAGCCATAACCAGCGTCACGTCAACGCAGCGATCTTCTACAACGTCTGGCACTACTACCAGATCACTCACGATCTCGATTTCCTGCGCGACCACGGCGCCGAGATGATGCTCGAGATCGCGCGGTTCTGGGCCTCGATCGCGCACTTCAATCCCGATCGCGAACGGTGGGAGATCCATGGGGTAATGGGCCCGGATGAGTTCCACGAGAAGTATCCGGGGGCGAGCGTGGGAGGGCTGCACAACAACTCCTACACCAACGTGATGGTGGCCTGGATCTGCGAGACCGCCCAGCAGGTGCTCGACCTGCTCCCCGTGAGCCGGCGCCAGGTGCTCCGGGCACGCATGCACCTCACAGACGAGGAGATCCAAACCTGGCAGGACATGAGCCGCACGATGTTCGTCCCCTTCCACGCCGACGGGATCATCAGCCAATTTGAGGGTTACGAGGACCTCGAGGAGCTCGACTGGGATGCGTACCGCGCACGGTACGGCAACATCCAGCGCCTGGACCGGATCCTGCGGGCCGAAGGCGACGAGCCCGACCGCTACAAGGTGGCCAAGCAAGCGGACACCGTGATGCTGTTCTTCCTGTTCTCAGGGAGAGAGCTCCGGCAGCTCTTTCACCGACTCGGGTACGTGTACACCGACGCGACCGCTCGCCGGACGATCGAGTACTACGACCGCCGCACCTCGCACGGGTCAACGCTTAGCTTTGTCACGCACGCCAAGATCCTCGCCCCGCTCGAGCCGGAGAGCTCATGGCAGCGCTTCGTCGTCGCGTTGGAGAGCGACATCGGCGACATCCAGGGTGGGACGACCAGCGAGGGCATCCACCTCGGGGTGATGGCCGGCACGCTGGATCTGATCCAGCGTGCCTACCTCGGGGTCGACATCCGCGACGGTGTGGTCTACTTCAACCCGACGGTCGTCGATCGACTCGACGGGTTGTCGCTGCCGATGCAGGTGCGCCACCGACCGGTCAGAGTTGACGTACGCGGCGCCGAGCTAACCGTCAACGCCCTCCCCAACGGCTTCACCGGGTCGATCAAAGTGGCCGTCGGCGAGGTCGTCCGCGAGCTGAGCGGCGGCGAGCGCGCCACCTTCAAGCTCGACCGCGGCGGTGCGCGGCGAGACGCCGCACGCAGACGCGGTCCGGGCACCCGGACAGGCTTCGCGGGTGCCATCTTCGACGTCGACGGTGTGCTCGTCGACTCTCCTCACGAGCGCGCGTGGCGGGAGACGCTGCGCGAGCTGATGGAGACCCGCTGGCGTGACCTCCGTGGCCAGACGAGCTGGGCCCCCGATCGCTTCACGTCGCGGGTCTACCAGGAGATCGTGGCGGGTAAGCCGCGGCTGAGTGGTGCGCGGGCGGCACTCGCATACTTCGGGCTGCCCGAAACGAAGAAGCATGCCTGCGAGTACGCCGAGCGCAAGCAGCTAGCAGTAATCGCGCTGATCGAGGCCGGCGAGTTCACCGCCTTCCCCGACGCACTACGACTCCTCCTCGATGTGCGCGCGGCCGGCATCCCCATCGCCGCCGCCTCCTCATCAAAGAACGGTCGACTTCTGCTAAACGGGATCCAACTCGACAGATTTGTCCAGGAGCGCGACCTCGTCACCCCGGGACAGACCCTGCTCGAGATTCTCGACGCCGACCTGTCGGGTCGGACCTTCAGGCAAGGAAAGCCCCACCCGGAGATCTTCCTTGCCGCGGCCCGCGAGCTGCGTGCCCCCGCGCACGCGTGCTTCGTCGTCGAGGACGCGGTCTCCGGGGTCACGGCCGCCAAGGCCGGCGCGATGGGCGCGCTCGGCATCGCCCGAGCCGACGACGTGCAGCTCCTGACCGGTGCCGGCGCCGATCTCGTTGTGACGACGCTCGATGACGTCGACCGTCAGGCCCTCCTTGACGGACGCCTGGCAGCGGCACCGCCCGGCCTTCACCCCTTGGCAACGCACTGACCATCAGATAGCCGATGCCGCCTGCGCCTCGCGGACGCGGGCGGTTCGCAGTCATAACCACGAGCAGCTCATCCATAGTCGAGCCTCGCCTGGTGAGTACAGCGGAAGCGCTTAGGTACACGTGAACGAAGAGTCGGGGGGCAGGGAGCCCTGTTCCTCTTCCAGCAACAGCATCTGGCTTCGCCGGCGGTCTTGCCCGTAATACGCGGCCGGCAGCACCCGCGGCTCGCCGGCGGGCAGAGACGCGCATTTATGAGTTTGCAGGGTGGGGGCGGTACTGACGTGCCTCCGAAGGATGCACCACGGATCTGCCCTGCCGCGCGCTCGTTGCGCTTCTGTCATCGGCGAGCACCCGCGACGCGGACCAGGACCTCGCCGCGATCGCTTTCCTCTCTGGACAGCCCCGAAGCTGGCGATCGCATCGGCGAGAGGATGTCGCGTAATTACCGTGTCGTCCGGCGGGTTAATAGCGCTTTGTTAGGTGTCACTCGTCGTGACGGTCGAGGGTGAGTGTCAGTCGGTCGACGTTGATGCGTCGCCGGCAGGTTCGGCAGCGGCCGTCCCAGCACTTGAAGAGCGGCTGCAGTAGCAGCACGGCCTTCGGGAGTGTCAGGCCGGCCGCGGGCGAAAAGGGTTGAGCCGTTCGAGGGTGAGGAACCCGTGGGCGGCGGTCACCAGCGCGGTGTGGTGATACCAGCCAAGCCAGCAGCGGCCTTCGTAGTGGTCCAGGCCGAGCTCGCCCTTGAGCTGCTTGTAGTCGAGCTCCATCTTCCAGCGCATGCGCGCGAGCCTGGCGAGCCGCTCGGGCTCGGTGTCGGCGGGCAGGTTTGAGATCCAGTAGTCGATCGGCTGTTCGTGATCGTCGGGCCATTCGGCTATCAGCCATTCCTCGCGCGGCGGGACCTCGGAGCCCTCGCGCCACCCGATCCATCCCTCGCTCTCGCGCCAGGCGTGGCCGGCATGAACGCGGGCGATGATGAACCTGGAGGTGACCGGCTCGCCGTCGGGTCCGTCGCGGAACGTGACGGTCTGCGCGCTTTCGGCTCCGAGTCTCGCGACCAGCTCGCCGATCGACACGGGCTGGCGGTCGGGCCGCGGTCGACGTGGCGCACGGCTCGCGCCGGGCTTCTTGGCGGGCACCGCGAACGTGGTGCCCTGCTCGAACACCTTCGCCTTGGGCCCGACCGCCAGCACGTACTCGCAGCCGGCCTCGTCGAGCCGATCACGCAGCCAGGTGTTCTCACCGTAGGCGTGGTCACCCAGCACCGGTGCGCTCGGAACATCCCAGCGTGCGGCGCGCTCGACCAGCTCGACCCCGAGCTCCGGCTTGGTCTTGAACTCAACCTCCGACGGGATCTTCGCCTTGCGCCGACGCTCCACGTCCTCACACCACTCCCCCGGCAGATACAGCGCCCACCCCAACGGCACCGTCCCCCGCGCGCCGACCGCGTGCACCGACACACCGATCTGACAGTTACCCGTCTTGCCCAACGTCCCCGAGTACTGACGCTTGACCCCCGGCGAGTCCTTCCCGTCCTTCGGAAACCCAGTGTCATCCAACACCCACGCCTCAACCCCGATCACCGGCGCGACCCGCTCGGCGACAGCCTTGACCACCGACGCCGGATCCCACGGGCTATCAGCCAGGAACTGCTGCATCGACTGGTAGTCAGCATCCCCACCCAACCGAGCGACCAGCGGCTCAAGCGACTCGCGCGCCCCATCCTCGAGCAACCCCCGCAGATACAAACCACCATTGCAGACCTGCACCGGCCGGTTCATCGCCTCCGCCAACACCTCGCCCGCGAACGCCTCCAACCGCTCACGCACGACCGACGGTCGATCAACGTCGTCCTGCTCGACCTGCGAACCCGCAACAGTCACAACCACCATCATGACCCCCTCGCGCTCAGCAGCAACCGCGAAGAGGATTCGCCGCAAACAACGAGAATTCCTACCCCGAACCTAACAAAGCACTATTAAGACCCTTCGG